>NZ_CABVIR010000001.1 GCF_902498065.1 Pseudomonas fluorescens
ATGTAAGGGCGCCAATAGTGCTCCAGTTTCTCCTTCCGATTCCCCCCGTTTTTCTTAACGCCGAGAGTGTCATAGCGATGAAAAAACAAACGATTGTAATGGTAACCACTAATGGGTTAACTTCAGATTTGAATATTGGTGTAATAAGGTGTGCTTGTGTCAATGCCTGGTTCAAACTTAAAAGAAAGGCCCCGCTAATGGTTGCAACTCGTAATTTGGAAAGCCCTTTTTTTCGCACCAGGAACAGGGATGCGCCGGCTATGAAATAAGGTGCGTATTCCGAAATGAAATATATAGATAGTCGCCCTTCTCCAAAAAATAACGATTTTGCTGTGTATATAAGCCACGCAAGCATGAAGTATTCCGCGTACTTTGCTTGTTTAAATAATAATATTATTGCTACTAATACATAAAATCGTATCTCTACAAATATTGACCAGTAAGCGCCGTCAATGGAGGGTTGTTGAAAAAAACCGCTGATCATGGTCATGTTGAGTAAGTATTGAGGAATGCTTGCGGTGAATCTTGGATCGTCTGCGAATGTAATAACCAAAAATGTAATTGTGCAGCAAGCCCAAAAAGCTGGGTATAGACGAATAATCCTTGATCGAATAAATGACGTTAGCGATGCATTTGTGGCAGTCATAAGAATTACAAAACCGCTGATCATAAAAAAGAACTGGACGCCAAGATATCCATATTTTGCAACTGGTATAAGCCACGGATAAGACATCACAGATAGATCGTCAAACGCATGCCCGCGGAACGCGTAATGATAAAAAATCACTGCCATCGCCGCGACGAAACGAAATAGATCTATTTCATTTATGCGGTCTTTGGTCATATTTTCCGCCAATTTTCTTTCCTTTATTGGTAGCACGGTTGTTCGCACTGATCGCATATGTTACTGCGAGTTTCAGATGAAAGCGACAGTAGGGTGAGCTAGTGACGTCCCCTCAATGACGGTTTGCCTCGGCTACAGCGCAAGCCCAGCCGCACCAGCGCATCTGAAGGGTTTCGCGCATAAATTGCTGTAAAGTTCCTTTATTGCCGCGTCAAGACCGAACTGATTTCGGTAAATGCTTTCAGCACATCGACTATGTTCGGCACGCTGATCGTTTGTACTGGGACAATCAGTTTCATCAACTACACAGCGGAATTGAGGGTTTAAACACGAGCTGGGTTCTTGATGCCGTCCTTTCAAGGTGGCAGGCGGTGGCCCGACCTTTATGGGCCATGAACCCCCGATGGCGATTTTTGGGCTGCGGATGCTTTTGCGACTTGCTTGGGCTTGATGTTCCTGGCCAGCGCCAACAGGCGCTCTGCAAAAGTTTCTGTGGTGGTTTGAAGTGATAGGTACTTCGAGGGTAATGCGATTTGAATGCCCTCATAACCGTTCTGCACTTGCACGGCTAGATGGAAGGTCGAAATTTCCCAGCTTTCAGGCTCCATCTCGCGATGAGCCTGCTCGACCCTTCGTTGAGGGTGGCCATATTGTTACAGGCCGACACCGCCGAGGAGAATTCCAGGACGGCCTCCCGGGGAGAGCCGAAGCTTTCGATTTCATTGTTCAGCACCGACTCCCGCCGTTGGAACATCCCTTCGATATTCCATAGACGACGGTATAAACAGGCGACCTGCTTGGCGCTGATGGTCTCGGGTAAATTGCCCCAGAACTACATCATAGAGTCGACCGATTCGGTAGGTGTTTGCAGAGTTAGTTCAAACCCTACCCGAACCGCTCCATGGCCGGTGAGAGTCGTGGGGCTGCCGTTGGCATCGAAGTGCTGGCTATGGATATGCCAAGACTACAACGCTTCCCGCGTGATCACGAAGCTTTCCTAAGGTTGGAAGATTCGCTGCTCGAAGGCTGGAGTCAGCCGGAGCGTGCAGGCTACAAAGGGCTGTATGGCTTGCACATTGCCAAGGCTGATTGGGAAAAATAACAGCGTGTTGTGGCGAGGGGCTTCGGGGCCGATACGCGATCCAACGGGAGCACGCTCCCTCGCCACAGTTATTTTTCAGCGGTCCTGCGCATCCTTGGCGTCCGCTTGCGCGTTGCGCTCAGCGACGCGTTTACGTTGCTCATCGGTCAGTTCGACCTTGTTGGCGGTGTCACGCAACATCATCAAACCGCCAACGATCGAGCCGATTGCAACGACCAGAATCAACCAGGCATACCAGGGCATAGGGCTCTCCTTGAGGGCAGGCCGATTGGCGGGTTTCGCCAATCGATCGTGCATACCACTTTGAGTGATTCAGCTTCGCACTGGTTCCATTCTATGCCTGATATGCCAGCAGCACCGCGACTGTTTAAAGCCCGGTCAACATCGCGTCCGCCGGTGCATCGGCGCGCAATTGCGCGGTCAGCATGAAGTACACGAAACCCACCGCCATGAAGCCGAGGAAAATCAAACCGATCAGCGTATTGAACCAGGCCATCGCCACCAGGCACACCACGGCCAGTAACAGCGCAATGAACGGCACCAGCGGGTAGCACGGCGCGCGGAACGTGCGCTCCAGGTTCGGCTCGGTTTTACGCAGTTTGAACAGGCTGAGCATGCTCATGATGTACATCACGATCGCGCCAAATACCGCCATGGTGATCATCGCGGCGGTCAGCGTCATGCCGCCGAGGTTGATCAAACCGTCGCTGTAGATTGCCGCGATGCCGATCACACCGCCGGCGATGATTGCCCGGTGTGGCGTCTGGAACCGTGAGAGTTTGGCCAGCGACGCCGGCAGGTAACCGGCACGGGCGAGGGCGAAGAACTGCCGCGAGTAGCCGAGGATGATCCCGTGGAAACTCGCCACCAGGCCGAACAGGCCGATCCACACCAGCATGTGCAACCAGCCGGAGCTTTCGCCGACCACGGTTTTCATCGCTTGCGGCAGCGGGTCGTTGATGTTCGACAGGGTGCGCCAGTCGCCGACGCCGCCGGCAAAGAACATCACGCCCATGGCCAACAACACCAGGGTCAAAATGCCGCTGATGTACGCCTTGGGAATCGTGCGTTTCGGGTCCTTGGCTTCTTCGGCGGCCATGGCCGCGCCTTCGATGGCGAGGAAAAACCAGATGGCAAATGGAATCGCCGCGAACATCCCGGCAATCGCCGGTGCGCCGAACACATCGGAACCGGCCCAGCCATTCAGCGCGAAGTTGCTGAAACTGAACGCCGGCGCAACAACGCCCATGAACACCAGCAATTCAGCCACCGCGAGTACACAGACCACCAGCTCGAAGGTGGCCGCCAGTTTCACGCCGAGGATGTTCAGGCCCATGAACACGATGTAGGCGCCGACCGCTGCGTGTTTCGGATCAAGTGCCGGGAACTGCACGTTCAAGTACGCGCCAATGGCCAGTGCAATGGCGGGTGGGGCGAAGACGAATTCGATCAGCGTCGCCAGCCCGGCGATCAGTCCGCCTTTCTCGCCAAAGGCGCGGCGGCTGTAGGCGAAGGGACCGCCTGCGTGGGGAATGGCAGTGGTCAGTTCGGTGAAACTGAAGATGAAGCAGGTGTACATGGTGGCGACCATAAAGGACGTCACCAGAAAACCGAGTGTGCCCGCCACGCCCCAGCCGTAACTCCAGCCGAAATACTCACCGGAAATCACCAGCCCGACCGCGATGCCCCACAGGTGCAGCGTGCCCAGCGTGGGTTTGAGTTGTGTGTTCATGCGTTTGCTCCCTGAACGGTTTGGAAAGCTCGGGGAGGGCGTGTGCAGCGGGCGTGCCAGTGTGGTGATGGTAGTCGCAAACCGTAAAAAGGTGTCGTATCGGGGATGTTAGCTGCTGATTGGCGGGGATGTTGGCACCAGTTGGGGGCGTTGATGCATTGGGATGACGTATAAAAGTCGATCAAAACCCTTTAAATTATGGGGGTGTTCGAAATCGCCGAAAACGACCCGTTTTTGCGGCTCTTCTAATCCGAATGAATATTGGTCCAAAGGGTTGCGTCTTGGGGGAGTAGGCAAGGTCCGATTCCTCCTTTGTTGGCTACCGCGGAATGGTGATCGTGCGAATGGTTACCTCAATCTCCCCTCGCTGATTAGCCCAAACTCGCCCCCATGGGCTCGCTCGAGAGAGAAACAGTAGTTACAATGCTTGCCATTTTTTGCATACGGCAAAGTCATCTCAGGTATAACCAATGAAATTTTATGGAATTGTAGGCGCCGGAGGATTCGGCCGTGAAGTAGCCCCACTGGCTTCCGAGCTACTTGGAATGATCTCCGAGGGGCCATTCAAGGTGGTTTTTGTGGATGACAACCCGAAAGAATCCACAATGAACGGATACGATATAATGGATACCGCGTCATTTCTAAATATGGATTGCGAGAAATATTTCAACATAACTATTGCTAATAGCAGGGTAAGGCAGTCGTTAGCGGAAAAGCTAATGGCCGCTGGAATCCATCCATTTCCTATTTCTGCTGAAAACTCTATAAAACTTAGCAATAATGACATTGGGGTGGGGGGCATTTTTTGCCCATTTACAACAGTTACATCAAATACAAAAATAGGAAAATTTTTTCACGCAAACTTGTATTCTTATGTTGCGCACGATTGCGTAATTGGTGATTACGTTACTTTTGCGCCAAACGTTCAATGCAATGGCGGCGTGGTTATTGAGGATCACGCCTACATTGGTACTGGGGCGATGATTAAGCAGGGCACCGCTGACAGGCCAATCATTATTGGGGAGGGTGCCATTGTCGGCATGGGGGCAGTAGTTACCAAGAGCGTACCTCCATTTACTACCGTTTTTGGTAACCCTGCAAAAGCATTGAGATCTGCTGCGTCGAACACGTAAACCTACGAACCTATAAATTGTGTGGTGCCGAATTGAATATTTTTAGCAAGCCGAGCATTGTTGCTGTTATCGGGACAGGAACTATGGGCAGAGGAATAATTCAGATCCTCGCACAGTCCGAGCATGTCTCAGTAATATACTGGAGGGGACGTAGTGAGAATGGAGCAGCCGATGCATTACTGGGATTGAAAACACAGTGGGATAGGCTTGCTGCGAAAGGTCGGCTCACCCAAGAAGCCGCAAAAAAATACTCAGACAAAATTGTATGCTGCAATGAATATCATGAGCTTTCTGATGCCGACTGTTTTATCGAAGCGGTTGCGGAAAATATAAGTTCAAAGAAAGAAATATTTCATAATGTAGCTAGAATTGCAAAGCCGGGCGCCATCCTTGCGTCCAACACATCTTCTCTATCTATTACTGAACTGTCTAGTGTTTCACAATATCCAGGCCAAGTAGTAGGTTTACACTTTTTCAACCCTGCACCGGTAATGCGACTGGTTGAAGTGGTTGTCGGAATCGCCACACATCAGAGCACCATTGATTGGGCAGTAGATTTCGCAAAAAAACTCGGCAAAGACCCTGTTGTGGTAAATGAAGCGCCAGGCTTCATCGTTAACCGAATGCTAATTCCAATGATCAATGAAGCAATCGGGATTTTAGCGGAAGGCGTTGCCAGCGCCGAAGAGATAGACAAGGCAATGCGGTTTGGCGCGAACCATCCAATAGGTCCTCTCGCCCTAGCCGACCTGATTGGTAATGACGTTAACCTTTCGATCATGGAAACACTCCATGATGAAACCGGCGATCCCAAATACCGAGCTCATCCACTTCTTAGAAAAATGGTCAGGGGAAATAGGCTGGGACGGAAAACTGGATGCGGTTTTTTTGATTACTAATTTTTGCAGCTTGGTTCTTCTCATTGCAGTTGATACTTTTCTGGTATATGCCTGACACGCCGCCAGCGCAATTAGTCCTTGGTCGCCTTCACCGGTGATGTCGGCAATTTGTTGAGCATGCGCTGGGTCAAGTTGGCGCACGCTCCTCCATGAGTCACGCCAGCGGATTCGGCACCGGCTGGCACAAAGTAGCCACGGGCCGGATCTTCACGAAAAGCACTGACAACCGCTGATCAGAAGTGGCTAGGCTGTCATGCAGGCGAGCCTGGTCTTTTTGTGCATTGGTCAACAGTTGGTTTAGTCGCTGAGGCCGTTGCTTAAGCACCCGGCGCTTGTCCTGATCTGCACGGACTAGGGCGGCGGCCGCGTTATTCGTGGTGGCGAGGGCATCACCGCGCAGCCGGGTCTGCTCGGTGAATTACTGACCCTAGCGTCGTAATAGTGGAGTTTGCTAAATCAGTTATGGCGCGGGTTCCAGAAGTGACTTGACCAAAAACTTGGACTGTATGTGCCTTAACGGATTTACGGCATAAAAGCCTTTGATGTCATCTTGCCGGGCGAGCTGAACTGGTCAAGTAGTTGTGGACACCGGGTAAGGTTTCACGCCGCCAGTTTCTCCCTAGCGACTGGCGACCGGTAGCCGTTGTAGCTGTGGGGCCTGGCGTTGTTGTATCGCATCACATAATGTTGCACATCCTCGCGGGCCTCGAGCGGTAGCCAGCTTCGGGCGCCCGCTCTGATTTCAGGCTGCCAAAGAAACGCTCCACCGGGGCCAGCACTCGCCTTTGCGACTCATGCTTTGCACAAGACCATGCTCGCGCATCCCATTCCTAAATTTGTCGCTGGCGTATTGGCAGCCTTGATCCGAATGAAACAGCACCTCTTTGGCCGACCTCTCAACTCGACCGCCATTCGCAAAGCTGCGCAGGTCGGCGTGGCATCGGAAATCATTGAAAACGACCAGCCCACGATCCGGCGAGCAAACAAATCCAGCACCGCCGCGAGATACAGCCAGCGCTTGCCGACCTTGATGCCTGTCACTTCGACACACCGAACCTGATTAATCGCCTTGACATCAAACTCGCGCTTGAGCACATCCGGCGCGGCTAACACTTCCACGCCGGAAGACTTGTAGTTGTGTCACCTGCGCTGATGACTGGCGACACCGGCCTCGCGCATCAAGCTGCGAGCCATATGCCGCCCGATACGATACCCCTTTGCTTGCAGCTCCTTGGAAAGGGTGCGAGCCCCCGCAGAGGCTCTGGATTCCTCGTGATGTTCGACCAGCCGGCTTTAAGTTTCTCCCGCTCAGGTTTCACCTTGCCTTGGCGCTGACGCCAGGCGTAAAAGCTGCTCCGGTTGACTCCAAACGCCCGACACCCATTGTTAGCGCCGTACTGCTCGTCCAACTCGTTGATCAACGAGAATGATCTTTGGAGTCCTAAAGCAGGAGAGTACTGGCATTTTTTAGGATTTCAATTTCCAGGTCTTTTTGTCTGAGCAAAGCTTTGAGCTGCTGAATCTCTCGCTGATCGGCGGTAATCGCCTTGGCCCCCTACGGGATTGAACCCAAGTGCTCTTGGCGAACTTGATCGACCCAACGGCGCAAGACGGTCGGGCCAATATCCAGACTGGCACAGACTTCGGGAACTGACTGGCCTTCGTCCAGCACCGAGCTGGTGGCCTTGAGCTTGAACTCACTCGAGTAAGATTTACGCATAGCCAAACACCTCAGATTTGGGCGCCATCATAGCGCCCGATTGAAGTGTCCAAAATCATTTGGCTAGTTCAAGGTCACGGTCTGTACTGCGCTAACAGTCAGAATCGAGCCTTGCCCCTCCTTCAAGTCCTACCATGCAAGCGAGCCTGCTCGCGATGGGGCCCCGCTGTAACAAAGCCATAAACCCACTCTTTACGCTTTCTTTATGCACAGCCAACACCCTCGACCTCGCTCCTTTACAGCCTTCCTTCCGACAATGGCTCCACACGCGGCAATACGCCGTAACACGGAGAACTTCCATGAGCGTTCTGGACGGGGTGTCACTGCTATTGGCAGTGGGGCTGTTCATTTATCTGTTGGTTGCGCTGTTGCGCGCGGACCGGAACTAGGAGCGGCTATGCACAGTTATGACTATTGGCTGGTCCTCGCGTTTTTCGCGGTGGTATTGGTCCCGGCACCGTTTCTTGGGCGGTTCTACTACAAGGTCATGGAGGGGCAGCGCACCTGGCTGACACCGATCCTGGGACCGGTGGAGCGTGGTTGTTATCGGGTGGCCGGCGTTGATCCGCAGGCCGAACAGAGCTGGCAGAAATACACCCTGGCCTTGCTCGCCTTCAACCTTGCGGGCTTCTTGCTGTTGTTCGCGATCCTGTTGTTCCAGGATCACTTGCCGCTCAACCCGCAAAACCTGCCGGGTCAGGAGTGGACGCTGGCGTTCAACACCGCCGTCAGTTTCATGACCAACACCAACTGGCAGGCCTACAGCGGCGAAGCCTCGCTGAGCTACCTGAGTCAGATGGCCGGCCTTACCGTGCAGAACTTCGTCAGCGCCGCCACCGGCCTCGCTGTGCTGGTTGCGCTGTGCCGCGGTATCGGTCGCAAATCGACCAAGACCCTTGGCAACTTCTGGGTCGACATGACCCGCGCCACCCTCTACGGCTTGTTGCCGCTGTGCCTGCTGCTGGCGCTGTATCTGGTCTGGCAGGGCGTGCCACAAACCTTCGCGCAGTACGTGAATGCCGTGACGATGCAAGGCGTCGATCAGGTGATCCCGCTCGGCCCGGCCGCCAGCCAGATTGCGATCAAGCAACTGGGCACCAACGGCGGTGGCTTCTTCGGCGTCAACTCGGCGCACCCGTTCGAGAACCCGACGGCGTGGAGCAACTTGTTCGAAGTTTCCTCGATCATCCTGATCCCCGCCGCCCTGGTGTTCACCTTCGGCCATTACGTGAAGGACCTGCGTCAGAGCCGCGCAATCATCGCCTGCATGCTGGCGTTGTTCCTGATCGGCGGCGCCACCTCGTTGTGGGCGGAAAACCAACCGAACCCTGGCCTGAACAACGTCGCCGTCGAACAGACTGCGCCGCTGGAAGGCAAGGAAGCGCGCTTTGGCACCACCGCCACCGTGCTGTGGTCGGTGACCACTACCGCAGCGTCCAACGGTTCGGTCAACGGCATGCATGACAGCCTCAACCCGCTGAGCGGCATGGTCGCGCTGGTCAACATGATGGTCGGCGAAGTGATCTTCGGCGGCGTCGGCGCCGGGCTCTACGGCATGTTGCTTAACGTGCTGATCGCGGTGTTCCTCGCCGGCCTGATGATCGGTCGTACACCGGAATACCTCGGCAAGAAACTGCAGGCCAAGGAAGTGCAATTGCTGGTGGTGACCTTGCTGGTGATGCCGGTCGGCGTGCTGGTGCTCAGTGCGATTGCCGCCAGCCTGCCAGGTCCGGTGGCCTCGGTAACCAACCCCGGTGCCCACGGTTTCAGCCAGTTGCTTTATGCCTATACGTCGGCCGGCGCGAACAATGGTTCGGCGTTCGGCGGTTTCGGCGCCAACACACCGTTTCACAACCTGATGCTCGGTTTTGGCATGTTGATCGGTCGCTTCGGTTACATCCTCCCGGTACTGGCCCTGGCCGGCAGCCTGGCGATGAAGAAAACCGCACCGATTGGCCAGAACAGCTTCCCGACGCATGGCCCGCTGTTCGTGACATTGCTGACCGTGACCATTTTGCTGGTGGGTGGTTTGACCTTCTTGCCGACGCTGGCGCTGGGTCCAATCGCTGAACACTTGAGCATGGGCTTCTGAGGATCTGATGATGAATTTGCCCGCAACTAAACCCGTCGCCGTGAAGGCGCCGGAGCAACCGAAAACCGCGATCTCGGCCCTGTGGCGCCCGGCGCTGGTGCAAGCCTTCGTCAAGCTCGATCCGCGGCAATTGCAGCGTGCGCCGGTGATGCTGGTGGTCGAACTGACCGCCGTGCTGACCACCGTGTTGTGCTTCATTCCCGACAGCGCCGTGCCGACCTTTGTCGCTGCACAAATCGCACTGTGGCTGTGGTTCACCGTGCTCTTCGCCAACTTCGCCGAAGCTCTGGCCGAAGGCCGCGGCAAGGCCCGCGCCGACAGCCTCAAGGCCGGCAGCGAAGGTTTGAGTGCGCGCCGCAAAACCAGCAATGGCGCCTTTCAAGTGGTGCCGGCGACCAGCCTGCGCAAGGGCGATGTGGTGCGCGTCGAAGCCGGGGAAATGATTCCCGGTGACGGCGAAGTCATCGAAGGCATCGCGGCAGTTAACGAGGCGGCGATTACCGGTGAATCCGCACCGGTGATCCGCGAATCCGGCGGCGACCGTTCGGCCGTCACCGGCAACACTCGCCTGGTCTCCGACTGGCTGCTGGTGCGCATCACCGCCAACCCTGGCGAGTCGACACTGGACCGCATGATCGCGCTGGTCGAAGGCGCCAAACGCCAGAAAACCCCGAACGAAGTGGCGCTCGACATCCTGCTGATCGGCCTCACGCTGATCTTCCTGCTGGTGGTCGTCACCCTGCAACCGTTCGCCCACTTCGCCAACGGCAGCCTGCCGCTGGTGTTCCTGGTGGCGTTACTGGTCACGCTGATTCCGACCACCATCGGCGGTTTGCTCTCGGCCATCGGTATCGCCGGGATGGACCGTCTGGTGCGCCTGAACGTGATCGCCAAATCCGGCCGCGCCGTGGAAGCGGCGGGGGACGTGCATGTCCTGCTGCTGGACAAGACCGGCACCATCACCTTTGGTAACCGTCGTTGCACCGCGGTGTATACCGCACCGGGGGTGAACGCCAAGGAGCTGGCCGAGGGCGCGCTGTTCGCTTCGCTGGCCGATGACACGGCGGAAGGTAAATCCATCGTCGAGTACCTGCGGGGCCTGCATCCGCAGCCTGAGCCAAGCACCGAGCTCTTGACCGCCGTACCGTTCAGCGCTGAAACCCGTCTGTCCGGCGTTGACTATCAGGGCCGCGTGTATCGCAAAGGCGCAGTGGATTCGCTGTTGGCGTTCGTCGGCCTGAAACGCGCCGATCTCGCACCTGCTCTGTCCCGTGAAATCGACAAGATTGCCCAGAGCGGCGGCACGCCATTGCTGGTCTGCGTCGACGGTAAATTGCTCGGTGCGATCCACCTCAAGGACGTGGTCAAACCCGGCATCCGCGAACGTTTTGCCGAGCTGCGCAAACTGGGGATTCGCACCGTCATGGTGACCGGCGACAACCCGCTGACCGCAGCAGCGATTGCGGCCGAAGCGGGTGTGGACGACGTGCTGGCCGAAGCCACGCCGGAGAAAAAACTGGCGCGTATTCGTCATGAGCAGAATGACGGTCGTCTGGTCGCCATGTGCGGCGACGGCGCCAACGACGCCCCGGCCCTGGCCCAGGCGGACGTCGGTATGGCGATGAACGATGGCACGCAAGCGGCGCGCGAAGCGGCGAACATGGTCGACCTCGACAGCGACCCGACCAAGCTGCTGGACGTGGTGCAGATCGGCAAGGAATTGCTGGTGACCCGCGGTGCGCTGACGACCTTTTCCATTGCCAACGACGTGGCCAAATACTTCGCGATTCTGCCGGCGCTGTTTGCCTCGATCTACCCGCAATTGGGCGTGCTCAACGTCATGCACTTGACCAGCCCGCAGAGCGCGATTCTGTCGGCGATTGTGTTCAACGCCTTGATCATTGTGGTGCTGATTCCACTGGCGTTGCGCGGCGTGCGGGTGCAGGCGGCGAGTGCGGCGGCGTTGCTGCGTCGCAATCTGCTGATCTATGGGCTGGGCGGGATTCTGGTGCCGTTTGTGGGCATCAAGGCGATCGACATGCTGTTGACGGCGTTGCATCTGGTTTAACCCTGGCGAGCGCTGCGCGCTCGATCGCCGGCAAGCCGGCTCCTACGGTGTACGCGAGTGTCACGAACGTCTCCGCCCCGTAGGAGCAAGCTTGCTCGCGATGAACACACCACGGTCCACCTGACCAAACGCAGTTTTTCACCGAATTCGAGGATTTTGAAATGTCCACAATGATACGTCCGGCCCTGAGCCTGCTGGTCCTGATGACGCTGATCACCGGCGTCGCTTACCCGTTAGTGGTCACCGGTGTCGCGCAGGTCGCGTTTCCGGATCAGGCCAATGGCAGCCTTGTGCGCGACGCCGACGGCAAAGTCCGCGGCTCCTCGCTGATTGCCCAGGATTTCACCGGTGACGCGTGGTTCCATCCACGGCCATCTGCCGGCGCTTTCGCCACGGTGTCGAGTGGCGCCAGCAACCTCTCGCCAAGCAACCCGGCACTGGCCACTCGGGTGATCGACGATGCCAACAAACTGTTGGTGCCGGGTCAGGGACCGGTACCGTTGGCGCTGTTGACCACTTCGGGCAGCGGGCTTGATCCACACTTGCCACCGGCGGCAATTGCCTATCAACTGGCGCGAGTTGCGGCGGCGCGGAATCTGCCGGTGGCGACGCTCCAGAACCTGTTGGATGCGCACATCGAGCAGCCGTTGGTGGGACCGCCGGTGGTGAATGTGTTGGCGCTGAATATGGCGTTGGAAAAACTGTAGATCGGTGGTGGCGTCAATCGCTGGCAGGCTAGCTCCCACAGGTGAGTGCTGACTTCTTGTGGGCGCTAGCCTGCTAGCGATGGCGGCAGAACAATCCACCCCATCAACCTCTGAAAAAAAGAGATATAAAAGCATGAGTGACTCCGGCCGCGCCGACGCGCTGTTAGCAGACCTGCCCCGCGATGGCCGTGGCCGGCTCAAGGTTTTCCTCGGCGCCGCGCCCGGTGTCGGCAAGACCTTCGCCATGCTGCAAGCCGCCCATACCCAACAGCGCCAGGGCGTGAAACTCATCGCCGGCGTGGTCGAAACCCATGGCCGTGCCGAAACCGAAGCGCTGCTCGGCGGCTTGCCGCAGCAACCCCTGGTGCGCTCGGAATACCGTGGCGTGACCCTCGAAGAAATGGACCTCGACGGCTTGCTCGCCGCCAAGCCGAAACTGGTGCTGGTGGACGAACTGGCCCACACCAATGCACCGGGCAGTCGTCACGCCAAACGCTGGCAAGACATCCAGGAACTGCTCGCCGCCGGCATCGACGTGTACACCACGGTCAACGTTCAGCACCTGGAGAGCCTCAATGATCAGGTGCGCGGTATCACCGGCGTGCAGGTCCGCGAAACCCTGCCGGACTGGGTGCTGCAAGAAGCCTATGAACTGCTGCTGATCGACTTGCCCCCACGCGAGCTGCTTGAGCGTTTGCGTGACGGCAAAGTCTATGTGCCGGAACAGGCGCGGGCGGCCATCGATGCGTACTTCTCCCAGACCAACCTCACCGCCCTGCGTGAGCTGGCGATGCAAACCGCTGCAGCTCAGGTCGATAACGACCTGACCCAGGGGTATCGTCAGCTCGGCCAGGCCGCACCGACGGTGCGCGGCCGTTTGCTGGTCGGCGTCGATGGTGATGCCCAGGCCGAGCGTCTGGTGCGTCACGCCAGCCGCGTCGCTCAGCGCAGGCATCTGCCATGGAGTCTGGTGCATGTGGATACCGGCAGCGTGCGTGATGAGCAATCACGCCTGCGTTTGCAAAGTGCCCAGCAACTGGCCGAACGCCTCGGCGGTGAAGTGGTATTGCTGCGGGCCGGTGAGGTGGCGAAAACCCTGATTCAGCACGCCACTGAACGACGCGCCAGCCTGGTCCTGGTCGGCCGGTCCCGACAGCGATTGCGCCGTCGGCTGTTCGGTGGCGGCTTGGCCGAGCGTTTGTTGCGCCATGCGCGCGGGCTGGAAATCAACGTCATCGACAACGATCACGAACAGGACCCACCAAGACAACGCCCCGCACAGTCGCTGGTGTGGTTCGACTATGCGCTGGCGCTGGTCGCGACCGTGCTCGCCAGTGCCCTGGCCTGGGCGGTGGCGAGTGTCTTGCCGCTGCCCAATATTTCACTGGTGTTCCTCGCCGCCGTGTTGCTGGTGGCGGTGCGCAGCAGCCTCGGCCCCGCGCTGGCCTGTGCCGCGCTGTCCTTCCTGACTTACGATTTCCTGTTCATTCCACCGAATTTTTCCTTCAGCATCCAGCGCGAAGAAGACGTGTTGACCTTGCTGTTCTTCCTGCTGATGGCCGCGCTCACTGGCAACCTCGCGGCGCGTCAGCGGCGGCAATTGCAGGCCTTGCGCGACACCCAGGAAGAAACCACCGAACTGCTCGACCTCTCGCGCAAACTGACGGCTGCCACTGACCGTCAGGCCGTGGTCAATGCCGCCGCTCATCACCTCGAGGGCTGGAGCGATCTGCAATTGTGCCTGCTCAATCGCGATGGCCAGAGCGGCTGGAAAGTCGAAACCGGTGGCCCGCTGGAGCTTTCCGAAGCCGAACGCGCCGCCGCCGATTGGGCCTGGCAACACGATCAACCCGCGGGCGCGGGCACCGGCACGTTGCCGTTCGGACGTTGGTGGTGGTGGCCGCTGTCGGTGGAAGACGGGCCGCTGGCGCTGCTCGGCGTCTGTGCCAAAGAAGGGCAGACCTTGAGCGGTCAGCGTCGACGGTTACTGACCGCGCTGAGTCAGCCGCTGGCCCAGGCGCTGGCGCGTGCGCAGTTGGCTGAAGACCTGGAAGCGGCGCGGCTGCACGGCGAAACCGAGCAACTGCGCAGTGCCTTATTGGCCTCGGTGTCCCACGATTTGCGTACACCGCTGACCTCCATGCGCGGCAGCATCGACAGCCTGTTGGCGCTCGGCGAAGCCATCCCGCTGGAGGATCGCCGGGAACTGCTCGAAGGCACCCGCGATGAAGCCGAACGCCTCGATCGCTATATTCAAAACCTGCTGGACATGACCCGTCTCGGCCACGGCGCGTTGAAGCTGGCGCGGGACTGGGTGTCGCCGGCCGACATCGTGGGCAGCTCGCTCAATCGCCTGCGCGCGGTGCTGGCGCCATTGCAGGTCAGCACTGACGTACCTGCGGAGCTGCCGCTGCTCTACGTTCACGCCGCGCTGATCGAACAGGCGCTGGTCAACGTGCTGGAAAACGCTGCACGGTTTTCACCGGTGCATGGGCGTTTGCAATTGCGCGCCGGCGCGGATGAAAACGAGCTGTTCTTCTCGGTCAGCGATGAAGGCCCGGGGATTCCGGAGGAGGAGCGGGCGAAGATTTTCGACATGTTCTACACCGCCGCGCGGGGGGATCGTGGCGGGCAGGGCACGGGGCTGGGACTGGCGATCTGTCAGGGCATGGTCGGTGCACACGGCGGGCGAATCAGCGTCGGCGAGGGTATCGAAGGGCGTGGCACTTGCATCACCCTTCATTTGCCGTTGCAGGAGCAGCCTGCGTTTGAAAGTGAGCGCTGACAGTGAAGCCTGATACCCTTTGGAATTCTCCATGCCACGATCAGAAATAATGAGCCAGACTGCGACCATTTTGGTCATCGACGACGAACCGCAGATCCGTAAATTCCTGCGCATCAGCCTCGCTTCCCAAGGCTATAAAGTACTGGAGGCCGGCACCGGCACGGAAGGTCTGGCACAGGCCGCGTTGAACAAACCGGACCTGCTGGTGCTCGACCTCGGCCTGCCGGACATGGACGGGCAGCAAGTGCTGCGCGAATTTCGCGAATGGTCGACGGTGCCGGTGCTGGTGCTGTCGGTGCGTGCCAGCGAAGGGCAGAAAGTCGAAGCACTGGATGGCGGCGCCAATGACTACGTGACCAAACCGTTCGGCATTCAGGAGTTTCTGGCGCGGGTGCGTGCCCTGTTGCGACAGGCGCCGGTGGGCGAGGCTCAACAAGCGGCGCTGGCGTTCGGCCCGTTGACTGTGGACCTGGCCTATCGCCGGGTGCTGCTCGACGGTGTCGAAGTGGCGTTGACCCGCAAGGAGTACGCGGTGCTGGCGCAACTGGCGCGGCATCCGGGGCGGGTGATCACCCAGCAGCAATTGCTCAAGGATATCTGGGGGCCGACCCATACCGAAGACAGCCACTATTTGCGGATTGTGGTTGGGCATTTGCGGCAGAAGCTGGCGGATGATCCGATGCAGCCGAGGTTTATCGTGACCGAGGCGGGGGTTGGGTATCGGTTGTTGAGTGAGGGTGGGCTTTAGTATTTGTGTTGCCTGATCCAGCCCCATCGCTGGCAAGCCAACTCCCACAGGTGTTGAGGTGATCACAGTACTTGTGAACGATACAAATCCTGTGGGAGCCGGGCTTGCCAGCGATGAGGTTCTAACAGCCTCCCGAGAGCGTCAGGATTCTCGATCTCGCTCGCTCTCATACCTGTCCAGCGTATCCCGCGCAATTTCGCGCCCCAGCGCGATCAACTCCGGCGCCTTGTAAAACTCGAAAAACCGGCACACCCGCTTTGGCACGTTGATCAGAATATCCGGCGGATACCCGGCAATCTTGTACTGCGCCAACGACGTCTGCATCACCTCGAAACTCTGGTTGATCAAATCCAGCAAGGACGCCGGGCCCACGTTATCGATGATGAACGAACCGGTGGCGGACTTCGGTGCGCCGTCGCGTTCAGGAGCAGCCGCCGGTTGCTGGGCTTCGGGTTCGGCGGACTCGATCCAGGGGTTGATCTCGGCTGCTTCTGCAATCAACGCTTCTTTTTCCAGCAGCAGCAATTTCTCCGCTTGCTTGCGGCGGAACGGCAACTTCGAGCCCACCGAGTTGATCAGGCTGTCAAACCGGGTCCTGAACGCGGCGGGGCGCTGGATCACCGGCAATTTATAGTGGCGCTGGTTGGTGGAGTTGAGATTGACCGCGATGATCAGGTCGCAATGGCTCGACACCACCGGCACGATCGGCAACGGGTTGAGGATGCCGCCGTCTACCAGCATGCGATTGCCCTGCATCACCGGGGTGAACAGGCTCGGAATTGCCGCCGAGGCGCGCATCGCCTGGTGCAGGCAACCTTCCTGAAACCAGATTTCCTGCTGGTTGGTCAGGTCGGTGGCGACCGCCGTGTAGGGGATGCGCAAGTCTTCGATATTGATTTCGCCGACGATCTTGCGGATCTGCCCGAAGACCTTCTCGCCGCGAATCGCCCCCAGCCGAAAACTGACGTCCACCAGGCGCAACACGTCGAGGTAATCCAGGCTTTCGATCCAGTTCCGGTATTCGTCCAGTTTGCCGGCCGCATAAATCCCGCCCACCACGGCGCCCATCGAGCAGCCAGCAATGCAGGCGATGTCGTAGCCACGCCGTTCGATCTCTTCAATGACACCGATATGGGCATAGCCCCGGGCTCCACCTGAGCCCAACACCAGTGCGACACGCTTTTTCATGAATCGACCTCTTCTGAACAAGGTTCAACAATGCACCCATCGAGGGCTGTGCTTCAATCGCTAAGGTCGTATGGCAGGGTGAAGGCGTCGTTTTTTCGACACTCCATGGCGGCAGGGGGTATTCTCGCCAGCGCTAGAGTTTGCGCGGCGGGAGCAAGGCACTTTTCACGCGCCAGACCGTCTTACGTGCACGACTGTTTACCTATTGTTGAGGTGTAAGTGATGAAAGCCTGGATCTGTGTGCCCTTGATTGCGCTGGCACTCGCCGGTTGTGCCGGTAAAACCGCTTACCGTGACAGCTGTGGCAGCGGGATCGATGCCGCGTGGCATGAGCTGGACCTGGCCAAGGCCGAAGGTTTCGCCGGCACCGTCAGTTACTCCAAGGCCCTGTCGTTACTGACCGGCGCCAAGACCCAGCAGCAATTCGAAGCGTTCGAAGGCTGCACCAAGAAAGCCGAAAAGGCACGCTTCTATATTCGTGAGTCACGTGCCGGCCGTTAATCAAGGCGCTAGTCTGTAGGAGCCGGCTTGCCGGCGATGGCGCCATCACGGCCACCCTCGCCAGCAAGCCGGCTCCTAATTGGAGTCAATCCCATGATTAATCGGTTGGTGGCTCATGTTCTGGGCCTGGAAGTCCGTTTGCTGGCCTGTCAGGCCCGTTTGAGTGCTCGAACAGACCCGGAAGCATTGCACGATCTGCGCACCACGGTTCGCCGTTTGCGCAGTCTGCTGCGTCCATTGCGCGGCTTGCCCGGGGTCGAGCAGCTGGAAGTGGCGGCGTCCCGGGTCGGTGACCTGACCACGCCGTTGCGAGATCGTGAGGTGCTGGCGGCGTACTTGCTTGAGCACGATCAACCCGAAGCAGCGCAGCGACGCATGGCGCAGATGGCCAAGGCTTATCCGGCCGTTGCGGTGAGCCCTGAGCTGGCGCAGTTGCTGATGATCCTTGACGCCTTTCCGCGTTTCTTGCGCGCCTCACAGCGTCAGGGGTTGCTCAAGGGCTTGGGTCAACGCATCGAGAAACGCCTGGCCAAACAATGGAAGAAACTCGACCAGGCGCTGCATGATCCCGCCCATGATCGCCATCGTCTGCGCCTGTTGATCAAACGCGTTCGCTACGGCATCGAAGCGTATCCCGAGCTGGATCGCTTGCCGAAACCGGCACTGCCCAGACTGAAATCGGCCCAGGCCGCATTGGGCGATTGGCACGATTGCTGGCAATGGCTGGCCCGGGCCGAACAGGAAGCCGATTTGCAGCCTTGCGTGGCCGTGTGGAAAACCGCCATGGTCAACGCTGAGGGCCGTGCGGATCGTGTGCTCGACAAACTCAGTGCCGCCTGTTTCAAATCCTGAAACCTCCGCCGATCCAATGTGGGTCTCATCGCCAATAGGGCGGACAACACAAAACCCTGTGGGAGCGGGCTTGCCCGCGATAGCGGTCTGACAGTCGACATCAATGTTGACTGTTCTGGCCTCATCGCGGGCAAGCCCCACAGGGATTGTGTTGAACATGAAAGTTGTGTTCGATCCGATTGCGGCCTATCTGTCAGTCTCTTTGGCCAGAATAAGCGCTGTGTCATCCCCCGTGGCTGGTTAACATTCCTCCATCCTTTTCTGCCCTTGAGGTTTTCATGCGCTTTTCCGATCTGCTCGACGCCGTCCGCAGCCAGCCGCTGGAGCTGTCTATTCCGGCCGAATGGGCACAGGGGCGTGCCAGCTTCGGCGGCCTGGTGGCGGCTTTGCAATACGAAGCCATGCGCGCCAGGGTGCCGGCGGATCGCCCCGTGCGTTCGCTGGCGATCACTTTTGTCGGGCCGGTCGAGCCTGAAGTGCCGGTCAGTTTTGAAGTGGATGTCCTGCGCGAAGGCAAGGCTGTCAGCCAGGTACTGGGGCGGGCGATGCAGAAGGGCCAGGTGGTGACGCTGATCCAAGGCAGCTTCGGCGCCTCGCGACCGTCCGAAGTGGCGGTATCGGCGACGGCGGCCCCGGAAATGAAACACTGGGATGACTGCCAGGAACTGCCGTACATCAAAGGCGTGACCCCGGAGTTCATGCGCCATCTGGCGATGCGCTGGAGCGTTGGCGGTCTGCCGTTCACCGGTAATAAATCCCGCGAGATGGGCGGCTGGGTGCGCTTGCGTGGGGACGTGAAGGAAGAGGCGGTCAGTGAGGCGCATATCCTGGCATTGGTGGACGCCTGGCCACCGGCGCTGTTGCCGCACCTGACGAAAGTCGCGATGGGCAGCACGCTGACCTGGACCATCGAATTCGTCCAGCCACTGCTGGAACTGAGCACGCTGGACTGGTGCAAATACTTCGTTGAAATCGAACATGCCGCTGACGGCTACGGTCACGCGGCGGCGAAGCTGTGGAACGCACAGGGTCAGTTGATTGCCATGAGCCGGCAGACGGTGACGATTTTCGCCTGATCAGTGACGACGGTGACGCTCACGCCAGGCGCGCCACCAGCCGCCGCTGAGGAAAAACCGTGGGAAGGTCAGGAATTGCTCGACCAGCAGGCGCGATACCGCGTCCTTGCGATCACTGAACGGCTCGGAGGCTTGCGCCTCCAGGCTGTGACCGTGGCGTTGCAGGCCCAATGCCGCCAGCAGGCCGATGACGCCAATCGCGAAGTTCGCAAAGCTCAGGCTGAACACCCCGCACACCAGCAGCAGAAACGCCACGATGAACAGCGGCACGGCAATCAGGTGCAACACCAGATTGGCCGGGTGCTGGTGATTGTCCGGGTACGCGCGCCATTGCCAGGCGGGAAGGTTGGGGTGACGTTTGCCCATGATGCTGATCCTCGATCCATGTTGAACACATGGTTGAAGAATAGGCGCGGCATGGGCGGGCGGCGAATCAAGGATGGCTATCGGAGTGATAGGTGTCATGGGCAATATTGATGTTGACCGGGCTGGCACCTTTGCCGACAGGCCGGCCTCTCTCCCACATTGGAATGCATTTCAAATGGGGGAGCGAGCCTGCTCGCGATGGGGCCGTTACAGCTTGAGCTGCCCAATGGCCTTGCTCAACTCGCCGGCCAACGCCGCCAACTCATTACTGGTCGTCGCCGAATCCACCGTCTGCTGCACGGTGTTCTCGGTCACATCGCGAATGCTCACCACCGCCCGGTTCATCTCTTCCGCCACCTGGCTTTGCTGCTCGGCCGCCACGGCGATCTGCGTGTTGCTTTCACGCATCTGCGCCACGGCGCTGGTGATTTCCAGCAATGCGGCGCCGGCCTCTTGAGCCTGTTGCACGCAGTCGTCGGCCTTGAACGAGCTTTCCTGCATGAAGTCCACCGCGTCCCGGGTTCCGGCCTGCAGCGCCGAGACCATCAGGGTGATCTCATCGGTCGAGGTCTGCACACGTTTGGCCAGGTTGCGCACTTCATCGGCGACCACTGCAAAGCCACGTCCCATTTCCCCGGCCCGGGCCGCTTCAATCGCGGCGTTCAGTGCCAGCAGGTTGGTTTGCTCGGCGATGCTGTGAATGACATTGACCACGCCGTTGATTTTCTGACTGTCCTCGGCCAGGCGCTGAATCATCTCCGCCGTCTGCTGCACGCCAGTGGATAACCCTGCAATCGACTTCTGCACGCGACTGACCACTTCCTGGCCGCTGCCGGCCAGGGTGTCGGCGGTTTGCGAAAGGTCGCGGGTGGCGCCGGCGTGCTGGGCGATGTGATAGACGGTGGCGGTCATTTCGTTGATCGCCGTGGCGGCCTGGTCGGTTTCGCTTTGCTGGCCCAGCATGCCGTGACGAACCTCGTTCATGCTCGATGCCAGCCGCGCGGCGCCGACATCCAGTTGCCGCGCGGTGTTGGCGACAGTGGTGACCACCCTTTGATAACCGGCCTGCATGGCGTTGAACGCGCCGGCCATCTGCCCGACCTCGTCGTTGCAGGCCAGCGGTACACGGGCCGAGAGGTCGCCGGTTTTCTCAACGTGAAGCATCACGTCTTTCAAAGTGTTGAGCTGGCTGAGCAGAAAACGGATCAACAGTTGCGACGCGCCGAGCATCGCCAGCATCAGAATGAACACCGCGACCGCGTAGTTGGCGAAACGCTCACCGAACACCTGGCTCAGGCTCGGGCCATACGCGATCACCGCCACCTGTTGACCATCGGTGCGCGTGAACACTTCGGCGCCCATCAGCAGGTTGTCGCCGAATAGCGGCATCGAGTTGATCTCGACCCAGCCGTTGGCATCCGCCAGTTCCAGCACGGGCTGCTCGTTCAGCAACGGTGCCTGCCCGCGACTGAATGTCAGCAGGTTATCGGCTTTGGGCAGCGCTTGCCCGGCAGGCCAGGCGTTGAGCAATCGCGCCTGTGCCTGAGCGGACGCTTGAGAGGCATGACTGCGGGCCTGCTGTTCGAGCTGTACGGCGTACAACACCAACAGCAGGGTGGTGACGAAGGCGACAGCGTTGACCGCCCAGAATTTATATTTCAGCGAGATGTTGCTAAGCCAGGCACCCATGGAGGTCTTCTCTGATAGCGGAAACAGCATTGGCAAGGTGCCAGCATTGTGCCGCTACCCGAGGCGCTGGATCTTGATATGCGTCAACATTCCCCCTCACGCTCGCGCGCAGGAACTGCGGGACGTAATGCGCTATCCTTCGCGCCTTCAAAATTCCCTCGCTACAGGATTCCGCCCCCATGAAAGCCGCACTCGTCGAACTCATCAGCAAAATCAGCTCCGGGTGCATGAGCGAAGACGAAATCCTCAAAGTCGCTGACGAAGCGGCCCAGGCCTACGCCGATCCAGAGGCTTTTCTGACGGCCAATCCGGACATCAACTACGACGACACCTTTCCGATGCCATTGGGCGAGTGGGTCGTCGTCGGCAGCCTGCCGGAAACCGTGCTGTTCCAGGCCGACACCTACATGGACCTGTTCGCGCAGATCGTCGCGTCGTTCGGCCCGGGCGTGGATTTCAACATCAAACCCAAGCAACTGGCCAAAACCGAAGCCCTGACCGCGCTCAATCGCATTCAGGTGCAGATGGGCAGCATGAATAAGGAGAATGGCGGTTACACGCTGATGAACTTCAGCCAGCTGCTGGACGACGAGCTGCAAGTGGTGCTGGTCTATGGCAACGACGTTGCGCGTGTGCTCGAGCTGTGCGCTGAAGTCGGCATCACGGCCGCGCCGTCCCTGGAAGCCCTGAAAGTCGCCATCCACGTTTGATGGAATAAAACGGAACCCTCGCCAAGGCCGGCTATCCTAAGAGTGCAATCCACTCTTAGGGAGCGACACCATGGGTTCCACGTTCAACGGTCTGGTTGGCCTGATCATTCTGGCCCTGGATATCTGGGCAATCATCAACGTGCTGAAAAGTGGCGTCTCGACCGGGATGAAAATTTTCTGGGTGTTGCTGATCCTGCTGCTGCCGGTCCTGGGCCTGATCATCTGGGCCATCGCCGGGCCACGGGGCAATGTGCGGATCTGACCCGTTTCCCGAAACACCACCGAACCTGTGGGAGCTGACCTGCCAGCGATGGCATCACTGCGGAGTCTCTGATAGACCGCAGCGATACTATCGCTGGCAGGCCAGCTCCCACAGGTTTGGCGTCGAGCCGTCAACTGACGTTCGACCTGTCATCTTCCGCGACGTAGAATGCGCGCCTTTCCCGGGCAATCGAGCTGATCGATTGGCCTTCATGGGCGGGTAACCGTCCGTTGCCACCGCATTCATCGGAGCACTTCCCATGAGCAACACTCCAACCAGCGATTACCTGGAAACCCTCTACGAAGGCTACGGCCAGCGTTTTCGCATGGAAAAACTGCTGCACGAAGTGCGCACCGAACACCAGCACCTGGTGATTTTCGAAAACCCGCGCATGGGCCGGGTCATGGCGCTGGACGGTGTGATCCAGACCACCGAAGCCGACGAATTCATCTACCACGAGATGCTCACCCACGTGCCGATCCTGGCGCACGGCAGTGCCAAACGCGTGCTGATCATTGGTGGCGGCGACGGCGGCATGCTGCGTGAAGTGGCCAAACACGGTGGCGTCGAGCACATCACCATGGTCGAGATCGACGGCACCGTGGTCGACATGTGCAAGGAATTCCTGCCGAACCACTCCAAGGGTGCGTTCGATGATCCGCGCCTGAACCTGGTGATCGATGACGGCATGCGTTTCGTCGCCACCACCACTGAAAAGTTCGACGTAATCATTTCCGACTCCACCGACCCGATCGGCCCGGGTGAAGTGCTGTTCTCGGAAAACTTCTACCAGGCCTGCCGTCGTTGCCTCAACGAAGGCGGCATCCTGGTGACCCAGAACGGCACGCCGTTCATGCAGATCGAAGAAGTCAAAACCACCGCCGGTCGCTTGCGCAGCCTGTTCCCGGACTGGCATTTCTATCAGGCCGCCGTGCCGACCTACATCGGTGGCTCGATGACCTTTGCCTGGGGCGCGACCGACACCGCCTATCGCAAACTGTCCCGCGAAACCCTGCAACAGCGCTTTGCCGGCAGCGGCATCATCACTCGCTACTACAACCCGGAAATCCACATCGGCGCGTTTGCCTTACCGCAATACGTGCTGCAAGCGATCAACAAGCCAAGCAACGACTAAGCTTATTCACATCCCCTGTGGGAGCTGGCAAGCCAGCTCCCACAGGTTCTGTGTGTTTTCATGTTGGTGTGCCGTAATCCGTTTGAACGATCAGTCAGGCCAAAAGTCCAGATAGGTGTAAGCCCATTTGCGGGTTTGTTCGAGGAGGCACTGATGCAAAAGTGGAAAATCACTTTCGTGGATGATCACGGCGAAACAGTCGATGAAGTCTTTGAGTGCGACGAATGCCCGGACAACGAGCATGCCGCCAAACTCATCAAGGCCCGTCTCCTTCCTGTCGCTGCCGAACTGGATCTGAACGATCTGGAAGGGCGCACTGCTGATGCGAGCGTCAAGAATCTCAAGTCCCAGAACAGCATACAAATCCTCGGCATCACTCCCGTCTGAAACACTCTCTGGCACACTCTTGAAACACCAGGCCTTGGCAGCGGCGCTTACTTGAGGCTACTCTGCAATCGAGATCAGCGATTGGATCGCTAAGGTCTGGTCTTGTCAGCTACATGCTTGTTTCCCCTCGGCAACGTGGTTGCCGCAATGCTTGCACCATTCGGTTGCAGGCGTCGGGAGTACGGAAAGTCTATCCATCGGTTCAGGAGGACGTTTCATGAGCACAGCCTATCAAGAAGACATCAGCAGCTCGGTGCTGCGCCGCATGAAAGAAGGCGGTTTTGACTTTTCACGTTTCCATCCCATCGAGTTCTACGCCATTTTTCCGGACGAGGAGCGGGCACGCAGGGCGGCAGGGCATTATTCCGGCGAATCCATGAATGCACAGATCAGCGTACGGGACGACGGCGCATGGGCCCTGGAACTGAGCAAAGTGATGTCCGCCACTTACGACGGCATCGGCGACTTTGAGCAGGATTTCGAGGCGGTGGTCGAGCCTTTGGGTGGCATCATCGAAGGATGGGGCGTCAAGCAGGAGGTACGAGGGCTACTCGCATAACACTATGAACAGCGACAACATTCACTAACGGCTGACCTACGGGTTGGCCGTTTTCGTTTGTGGATTCAACGCCGACCTGTGAAGGAGCCGGCTTGCTGGCGGTGGCGTCCTCCCAATCTCCGCAAAACTGGCTGCCACGCCACCGGGCACAAATCCGGAAACAAAAAAAAGCCGCCCGAGCAGGCGGCTAAAAGGGAAGTTCAGTAAGCATTTCCAGCGAATGCGCCGATTATCCGCACCAACTGCCGGGCACTGAAATCAACTCTGACTATGCTGGTGATAGGCGAAAGCATTGCTTCGCAATGAAGCGGGGGCGATCAGGTTGGGGCATTTACCGCACAGGATTGGTGCGGTGCTAATGGCGTGATTATCCAACTGATTGATATTAAAGCGTTTCTGCCGATGGCACGGGCCTTGCGAAGCCTAGATGTCCGGGTGACAAGGAGTACGGCATGATCCGCACCTATTTTGATGAGATGTACGATGCCGGCGGCCAGGTCCGTCCGCATTATCGGGAGTTTGCCCGTTGGCTGGCCGAAACGCCTGACGAGCTTCTGGCACAACGGCGACGCGAGGCCGATCTGTTGTTTCATCGCGCCGGGATTACCTTCACGCTCTACGGGGACGAGCAGGGGACAGAGCGCCTGATTCCCTTCGACACCATTCCGCGCAGCATCCCCGCCAGTGAGTGGCGGATTGTCGAACGCGGCTGCATCCAGCGGGTCAAGGCGTTGAACATGTTCCTCGCCGACCTCTATCACGAGCAGCGCATCATCAAGGCCGGCATCATCCCGGCCGAGCAAGTGCTGGCCAATGAGCAATACCAGTTGGCGATGCAGGGGCTGGATTTGCATCGGGATATCTATTCGCACATCTCCGGCGTCGACCTGGTGCGCGATGGCGACGGCACGTACTACGTGCTCGAAGACAACCTTCGTACACCCAGCGGCGTGAGCTACATGCTCGAAGACCGCAAGATGATGATGCGACTGTTTCCCGAGTTGTTCTCGGCCCAGCGCATCGCCCCTATCGACCACTATCCGAACTTGTTGCTCGACACCCTGAAAAGCTCCAGCCCCATCGACAACCCGAGCGTGGTGGTGCTGACACCGGGTCGCTTCAACAGCGCGTTTTTCGAGCATGCGTTCCTTGCGCGAGAAATGGGCGTTGAACTGGTAGAAGGCGCGGACCTGTTCGTGCGGGACGACAAGGTGTTCATGCGCACCACCGACGGGCCGAAAGCGGTGGATGTGATCTACCGTCGCCTCGACGATGCGTTCCTCGATCCGCTGGCGTTCAACCCGGACTCGATGCTCGGCGTGCCGGGGCTGCTGTCGTCCTACCGCTCGGGCAACGTGGTGCTGGCGAATGCCATCGGCACCGGGGTCGCGGACGATAAATCGGTGTATCCGTTTGTGACGGACATGATCCGTTTCTACCTCGATGAGGAACCGATCCTGAAAAACGTGCCGACGTTCCAGTGTCGCAATCCTTCTGAACTGTCCCACGTGCTGGCCAATCTTCCGGATCTGGTGGTCAAGGAAACCCAGGGTTCCGGCGGTTACGGAATGCTGGTGGGGCCGGCGGCGACGGCGGCGGAAATCGAATCCTTCCGCGAGCGGATCAAGGCCAAGCCCCACGCGTACATCGCGCAACCGACGTTGTCCCTGTCGACCTGTCCGACCTTTGTCGAAAATGGCATCGCACCACGCCACATCGACCTGCGTCCGTTTGTATTGTCTGGCCGCGAAACCCGGGTTGTGCCCGGTGGTTTGACCCGTGTCGCCTTGCGTGAAGGCTCCCTGGTGGTGAACTCCTCCCAGGGCGGCGGAACCAAGGACACCTGGGTGGTCGAGGATTGAAGGAAGCCTGCCATGTTAAGTAGAACTGCCTCGGATTTGTATTGGATGTCGCGTTACCTGGAGCGGGCGGAAAACCTCGCACGGATGCTCGACATCAGTTATTCGCTGTCACTGATGCCACAGGATGGTCGCGGGGATGGTCTGCATGAGCTCGCCATGCCGCTGCTGATTACCGGCACCCTGGACGATTACCTCGAACGCCACGGCGAGTTGCATGCCGAACGGCTGCTGCACTTTTTCGCCCTGGACGCGGCCAACCCGGCGAGCATTTACAGCTGCCTCGGTTCGGCGCGGGCCAGTGCCCATGCCGTGCGGGGGCGAATCACCGCGGACATGTGGGAAAACATCAACGCCACGTGGCTGGAAATTCGCGGCATTGCCGAGCAAGGCTTGAGTCGCTACGGCATGAGCCGGTTCTGCGAGTGGATCAAGGAGCGTTCCCATCTGTTTCGTGGCGCGTCCTACGGCACGATCATGCGCAACGATGCGTTCCGGTTTATTCGTCTGGGCACCTTTATCGAAAGGGCTGACAACACCTTGCGCCTGCTCGATGCGCGCTACGAAATGGCGGGCGATCAGGCCGAAGCGGTCAGCGACGGCACGGCTCACGCCTATTACCAGTGGAGTGCCTTGTTGCGAGCCTTGTCGTCGTTCGAGGCCTACACCGAAATCTACCGCGACGCCCCTGGCGCCCGGCATGTGGCCGAGTTGCTGCTCTTGCGCGCCGATGTCCCGCGATCCCTGCGCGCCTGCACCGAAGAAATCGACCAGATCCTCGCTCAACTGCCGGGGGCCAATGGCCGTCCTGCGCAACGTTTGGCCGCCGAAATGGACGCACGCCTGCGCTACACCGGCATCAACGAAATTCTCGACGAAGGCCTGCATGCCTGGCTGACCGAGTTCATCCCGCTGGTGCGCCAGTTGGGTAACGCCATACACAGTTCCTACCTGGAGGCTGCATGAGACTTTCCATTAGCCACGAGACCACCTATCACTACGAAGATCAGGTGCGGGCGAGCATCCAGTACCTGCGACTGACCCCTCACGACAGCGAGCGCCAGCACGTGCTCAGCTGGCAACTCGACCTGCCGCGCCCGGTGCGCGCGCAACTCGATCCGTTCGGCAACATCCTGCACGTGCTGACCATGGACGAGCCGCATGAAGCGATCATCATCGGCGCCCGTGGCCAGGTCGATATCGACGAACTGCGCGAAGCCGAACACGAGAGCCAGTCGGCGCTGCCGTTCCTGCGTTTCACGCGCCTGACCGAAGCCGACGAAGCGTTGCGTGCGTTTGCCGAGAAAGAATGCAAAAAGCGCCGGGATCGTACGGCGCTGATCGATTTGATGCATGGCCTGAATTCACACATGACCTACACGCCGGGCTCCACCGAAGTGGACACCAGCGCTGCGCAAGCCTTCGCCGGGCGTTCGGGTGTGTGCCAGGACCACACGCACGCGTTTCTCGCCTGCGCCCGCAGCCTGGGCATTCCGTCACGTTATGTGTCGGGCTATTTGTACAGCGAGAACAGCGAGCATCTGGCCAGCCACGCGTGGGCGGAAGCCTGGCTCGATGACGCGTGGTACAGCTTCGACGTGACGAACGAACTGGCACGGCCGGAGCGGCATTTGAAGCTGGCGGTGGGCCTGGATTACCTGGATGCTTGCCCGGTGCGCGGGATGCGTCGGGGCGGCGGGTGTGAGCAGATGCATGCGAAGGTGTTTGTGTCGCCGACGCCGATGCCGGTGATTTCAGTCCAGCAGCAGTAAGCCGGAACGCCGCACAACCTTGCAGGCGCTGGCAAGCCAGCTCCTGCAAGGGACCGCGTCAGGCCGGGGCTTGCTTCAGGGTTTAACTTTGCGCCCGGCCATATGCTTCAAATACCCCACCAACATGTCCAGATCCCCATCCGGCAGCACCTGTGGAGCAAACCCCGGCATCTTTGCCTGCGGCCACTGCCGCAAACTCTGCGGATCACGGATGTACCGTTTCAAAAAGTCCGCGCCAAAATACTCCGTCGGATTAAACGGAATATTCAGATCCGGTCCGAACTGCGCATCCCCGGCGCCGTTCAATCGATGGCACGCCAGACAGTTCTTCTGAAACAGTGCAAACCCCAGATTCACCGGATCGTCCGCCTTAAGCGCCGGGTCCGGCAGCAGGGCAGGGAAGCGCTCGGCCACCGGCGCCATGCGTTTGATGTGCGCCACTTGAAAGGGCCATTGCTCGGGACTGATATTGCCCGCTTGCGGGTCGGTCCAGACCAGATAAAACGGCCCGGCACTCGGCTTGCCTGCCGACAGCGCCGGCCACGGTTTGGCCGGGTCCTCAATCGCCAGCCACGCTCGGGCACCGTGCGTATTGAGCAGCGGCGCGGCCGCCAGTTCGGCGGCAAAACCATCCAGGGCTACCGCTTGCAGGTGATCGTCAGGTTGGATGCCGGTCAACAGCGCCGCCAAGGGCACGGCGCGATAACTCATGTCCCGTTTGTAGGAAACGTCGTTGGTAATGGTGAGGGTCTGAACCTGAGGATGCTTGAGCAATTCCTCGGTCTGCCAGGTGCGACTTTGCCCGCCCAGCTCCAGGTTCAGCTGTGCTGCAAACAGAGGCGTGCTGAGCAGCAAGGCCCCGAACAAAATGAGCGTTTTCAACAGATCGCCGTCCATGTCGTGGAAGTGCCGCAAAGGTTGGCACACCCACGCTGGCCCGGATAGCGAGCCAGTCACATTTTTAAGAGGCGATGGAAAACGTGCGCCGGTTTTTCAATAAAAGACTCAGCCGATCACCTTGGTCAGGTTCGGCAAAATCAACAACAGCGTAGTGGCGAAAAGAATGAGCCCGGCTTGACGTACTTTCGAGTGTTTGAACATGGCTTGACCGCCTTTTTTGTTATTTCCTGATGCCTGCCTGCATATCTCCATGACGGCAGAGCGTTGCACTTCCTGTAGGGCGAGCGCCTCGGCAAAACCCGACGACAACTTCGCATATGTTCACCTTAGGGCCCGCGTCACTCGTGGTTTAGATCCCTTTCGTATGGAGAACGCACTTATTGCTTTAAAAATGGCATGAGGCCTATTGCCAGCTTCTTTGCCGCCCGTTTGCTAGACATGTCGGTGTCCGGAAACAGTCAATCCGGTAGCACACTACCGTCCGTCTGAGCGTGTCCGTCAACGCCGGTGAGCATTGTGGTCATTGAATCGGCGGTGGCTAGGCATAAGGTGAGGGCTCAGTATTCTCACTGCCAGGTTCGAGGACGTCATGACCCAAGCTTTGATTTTCGACGCGTTACGCACGCCCCGTGGCAAGGGCAAGTCCGATGGCGCGTTGCACAGCGTCAAGCCCGTGAACCTCGTGGCCGGGTTGCTCAGGGCGCTGGAGCAGCGCACGTCGCTCGACACCAGTCAGGTCGACGACGTGGTGCTGGGCTGTGTGACGCCGGTCGGTGATCAAGGTGCGGACATCGCCAAGACTGCGACCCAGGTGGCCGATTGGGACGTCAGCGTCGCGGGCGTGCAGATCAACCGCTTCTGCGCGTCGGGGCTGGAGGCCGTCAACCTCGGGGCGATGAAAGTGCGTTCCGGCTTTGAAGACCTGGTGGTGGTCGGTGGCGTCGAGTCGATGTCCCGTGTGCCGATGGGCAGCGATGGCGGCGCCTGGGCGCTGGACCCGGAAACCAATTTGCACAGCCATTTCACCCCGCAAGGCGTGGGCGCCGATCTGATTGCCACCCTCGAGGGCTTCAGCCGCCAGGACGTCGATGCCTACGCGCTGCACTCTCAGCAAAAAGCGGCGCGGGCGCGGGCCGATGGTTCGTTCAGCAAATCGCTGGTGTCGGTGCGGGACCAGAACGGCATCATCCTGCTCGATCACGATGAGTTCATCCGCGCCGACTCCACCCTGGAAGGCCTGGGCAAACTCAAGCCGAGCTTCGAGATGATGGGGCAAATGGGCTTCGACGCCACGGCATTGCGGGTCTACAGCCACGTCGAGCGAATCAACCACGTGCACACGCCGGGCAACAGTTCCGGGATCGTTGATGGCGCAGCGTTGATGCTGATCGGCTCCGAAGCCAAGGGGCGGGCGCTCGGCTTGCAGCCACGGGCGCGAATCGTCGCCACGGCGGTCACCGGCACTGACCCTACCATCATGCTCACCGGCCCGGCGCCGGCCACCCGAAAAGCGCTGGCCAAGGCCGGGCTGCGGGTCGAAGACATCGACCTGTTCGAGGTCAACGAGGCGTTTGCCTCTGTCGTATTGAAATTCATCAAGGACATGGCCATCGACCCGGACAAGGTCAACGTCAACGGCGGCTCCATCGCTATGGGGCATCCGCTCGGCGCCACTGGCTGCGCAATCCTCGGCACGCTGCTCGATGAACTGGAATCCCGGCGCCTGCGCTATGGCCTCGCGACCCTGTGTGTCGGCGGCGGCATGGGCATTGCCACCATCATCGAACGCCTCTGAGCCACGATTTCAAGGAAACCCTCCATGACCGAAGCCATTCGTTACGAAAAAGGGCAGGACCAGATTGTCGTCCTGACCATCGACATGCCGGGCCAGAGCGCCAACACCATGAACGCGGTTTACCGCGAGGCCATGGCTGCGTGTGTGGCCCGTTTAGTGGCTGAAAAAGAAAGTATCGCCGGCGTCATCATTACCTCCGCCAAGAAGACCTTCTTCGCCGGCGGCGACCTCAATGAACTGATCAAGGTCGGCAAGCCTGAAGCCAAAGCGTTCTACGACATGGTGCTGACCCTCAAGGGCCAATTACGCACGCTGGAAACCCTGGGCAAACCGGTGGTCGCCGCGATCAACGGTGCGGCGCTGGGCGGTGGCTGGGAAATCTGCCTGGCCTGTCATCACCGCGTCGCGCTGGACAATTCATCGGTGCAGCTCGGCTTGCCGGAAGTCACCCTTGGCCTGTTGCCGGGCGGTGGCGGGGTGGTGCGCATGGTCCGGATGCTCGGTCTGGAAAAAGCCTTGCCCTATCTGCTTGAAGGCAAGAAAGTCCGTCCGCAACAAGCCCTGCAGGCAGGTTTGATCGATGAGTTGGCGGTGGATCACGATGAGCTGCTGAGCAAGGCGCGCACCTGGATTCTGGCCAATCCGACGGCGGTACAACGTTGGGACGTGAAGGGTTATCAGATACCTGGCGGTACGCCGTCGAACCCGAAAGTCGCGCAGATGCTGGCGATTGCGCCGTCGATCCTGCGCACTAAAACCCAAGGTTGCATGCCCGCACCGGAGAAGATTCTTTGCGCCGCAGTGGAAGGCGCGCAGGTGGATTTCGACACGGCGCACCTGATTGAAACCCGTTACTTCACCGAGCTGACCACCGGCCAAGTCTCGAAAAATCTGATTGGCACCTTCTGGTTCCAGCTCAACGAGATCAATGCCGGCGGCTCACGGCCTCAAGGGGTTGCACCTTATGTGACACGTCGCGTGGGTGTTCTGGGCGCGGGGATGATGGGGGCCGGGATTGCCTTCGTCAGTGCTTCGGCCGGTATCGAAGTAGTGCTCAAGGACATCAACCTCGCGGCGGCGGAAAAGGGCAAGGCTCATTCAGCGACGTTGCTGGACAAAAAAGTTGCCCGCGGTCAGTTAAGTGCCGAGCAGCGCGATGCGGTGCTGGCGCGGATTAAAACCACTGAGAATAACGTTGATCTGGCCGGTTGTGACCTGATCATTGAAGCGGTATTCGAAGACCGTGAACTGAAAGCCAAGGTCTCCTCTGCCGCACAAAAAGTCGTCGGCCCGGACGCCGTGATTGCTTCCAACACCTCGACCTTGCCCATCAGCGGCCTCGCCACCGCCGTGCCGGATCAGAGCAAATTCATCGGCCTGCATTTCTTCAGTCCTGTGGAAAAAATGCCGCTGGTGGAAATCATCAAGGGCGCCAATACCAGCGATGAAACCCTGGCCCGCGGTTTCGATTTCGTCCTGCAAATCAAGAAAACCCCGATTGTGGTCAACGATAGCCGCGGCTTCTTCACTTCGCGAGTGTTCGGCACCTTCACCAACGAAGGCATTGCCATGCTCGGCGAGGGTGTCAGCGCGCCGATGATCGAGACCGAAGCGCGCAAGGCCGGCATGCCCATCGGGCCTCTGGCGATCTCCGACGAAGTTTCCCTCAGCCTCATGAGCCATATCCGCCAGCAAACGGCCAAAGACCTGCAAGCAGAAGGGAAACCGCTGATTGAGCACCCGGCGTTTGCCGTGATTGACTTGCTGCTCAACGAATACAAACGTCCGGGCAAAGCGGCAGGAGGGGGGTTCTACGAGTACCCGGTCGGCGGCCAGAAGCACTTGTGGCCAGAGCTGAAAAGCCGTTTCGAGAAGACTGACGGGCAGATATCACCAAAGGACGTGCGCGATCGCCTGCTGTTTGTGCAAGCCATCGAAACCGTGCGTTGCGTGGAGGAGGGCGTACTGACCTCGACCGCGGATGCCAACGTTGGCTCGATCTTCGGCATCGGTTTTGCGGCCTGGACCGGCGGTGCGCTGCAGTTCATCAACCAGTACGGTGTGAAGGACTTTGTCGCGCGTGCGCAATACCTGGCCGAGCAGTATGGCGAACGGTTCGCGCCACCCGCATTGCTGCTGGAGAAAGCGGCCAAGGGGGAGGTATTTTAAGGGACCGATGACGACTCGCGGGGCTTGCCTTGGGACGGTGTTTCGAGGCAGGCTCTGGGGTGTGCATTATTCCCATCACGTGTCAGGTATTTTTTATGTCGTTACGCATCTGCATTCTGGAAACCGACATCCTGCGTCCGGAACTGGTCGATCAATATCAGGGTTACGGGCAGATGTTCCAGCGTCTGTTTTCGCAACAACCCATCGCGGCCGAGTTCACTGTCTACAACGTGATGCAGGGCGAGTACCCAAGCGATGACGAGACCTTTGATGCCTATCTCGTCACCGGCAGCAAAGCCGATTCCTTCGGCACCGACCCATGGATTGAAACCCTCCGGGCTTACCTGCTGACCCGTTACGAGCGCGGCGACAAACTGCTCGGCGTGTGCTTCGGCCATCAGTTGCTGGCACTGCTGCTGGGCGGCAAAAGCGAACGTGCGACCCAGGGCTGGGGTGTCGGCACCCACAGCTACAAACTGGCGGCCAAGGCGCCGTGGATGAGCCCGGTGCGGGAAGAACTGACGTTGTTGATCAGCCACCAGGACCAGGTAACCACGCTGCCGGAAAACGCCACGGTCATCGCCTCCAGCGATTTCTGCCCGTTCGCCGCGTACCACATCAACGACCAGGTGCTGTGTTTCCAGGGGCACCCGGAATTCATTCACGATTACTCGCGAGCCTTGCTGGATATTCGTCAGGAAGCGTTGGGCGAACAGGTTTATACCAAAGGCATGGCGAGCCTCGAGCATGAGCATCATGGCGCTACCGTTGCGGAGTGGATGATGCGGTTTGTGGCGCACAAACCCGAAACGGTTTAACGCTAAAAGCATCGCTGGCAACCAGCGCCTACAGAGGTTTGCGTTTCCTTTGTAGGCGCTGGTTGCCAGCGGGTTCACATACGACGCGGTATCGACTACAACCACCCCGATTTCTTGAAGCTCGCCCACAAACTCACACACCCCACCGCAATAAACCCCAGCACCGCGAAATACCCGTAATGCCAGGTCAGCTCCGGCATGTTCTGGAAGTTCATCCCGTAGATACCGGCCACCGCCGTCGGGAATGCCAGAATCGCCGCCCACGCCGCAAACTTGCGCTGCACCACGCTCTGCCGTGAAGCCTCCAGCAATACCCCGACTTCAATGGTCTGGCTGGCAATGTCCGCCAGGGTTGTCAGGTCTTCCATCTGCCGGGTCACATGGATCTGCACATCGCGGAAATACGGGCGCATGTTCTTGTCGATGAACGGAAAGTTCAGCTTCTGCAGTTCCTCACCGATTTCCACCATCGGCGCCGCATAACGACGCAGGCGCAATACGTCTCGGCGCAGGCCATGAAGCTTCTGGATGTCATGCTCATTGAGGGCGCTACACAACACGTTGCGCTCCAGCTCATCGATCTCGGCATGAATGGCTTCGCCCACCGGCTGGTAGTTTTCAATCACGAAGTCGAGGAGGGCATAGAGTACGAAGTCTTCCCCGTGTTCAAGCAGCAGCGGACGCGCCTCACAACGCTGTCGGACATAGGCGTAGGACGCCGAATGACCGTTACGCGCGGTAATGATGTAGCCGTTGCCGGCAAAGATATGAGTCTCGATGAACTCAAGCTTTCCTTCATGGCGGATTGGCGAATACGTGACGATAAACAACGCGTCGCCGAAGGTTTCGAGCTTCGGTCGGCTATGTTTTTCCAAGGCGTCTTCGATGGCCAGTTCGTGCAGATTGAACTGGCGTTGCAGGTTGGCCAGTTCCTGGGCGTCCGGCTCTTCGAGGCCGATCCAGACAAAGTGGCCAGGCTTGGCAGCCCAGGCAGCGCCTTCGTCGAGGGTGATATTGGTGACTTTCTTACCGGCGCTGTAAACCGCAGCAGCAACAACTCTACCCATGATGTTCGTTCACTTCTTATTGGCAGGCTTTCGTTAGCAAATGGGGCAGGCGGTGTTCAGCTTAGCCTTGTCTGCTGCTTGAGAGTCAGTGAAATCTGTGGAGTTCGCCGGTAAGGGGTCGCCGACAAAAGAAAACCCGCACAGGCGGGTTTTCTTTTACGCGGCTTGCAGTTGCCGGTCCATCGATGCAATGCATTCGCGCATCTGCTCGCGGCACTGGGCGATCAGCAGCGGCATGTCGTCCAGGCTAAGACCTGCTGTAGGAATCGCCGGCAACGAACGGATCAGAATTTTCCCACTGCGCCAGCGGTTCAATCGCATGTGTTTGACGTAACTGCTGACACACACCGGGACGATCGGCACGCCCGCCGCGATCGCCATCTGGAACGCGCCTTTCTTGAAGGGCAGCAGGTCTTCGCCGAGATTGCGCGTACCTTCCGGGAACACCCAGATCGAGGTGTCTTCATGTTGCAAGGTGTGCGTGGTGGTCAGCATCGACTGACGTGCCTTGTGCGCATTGCCACGGTCAATCAGCACATTGCCGGCCAGCCAGAACAACTGGCCGAACAATGGCACCCACTTCAGGCTCTTCTTGCCGATGCACACGGTGCGGCGGGGCACCACGTTGCCGAACACAAACAAGTCATAGTTGGACTGGTGATTGGCGATGATCACGCAGCTCTCGGGTTTGTCCATCAATGGCCCGACCTCGGCCTTGACCCGCAAACGCAAAATACACATTGCCGGCCACGCATACAGACGCGCGCACAAACGGCTGTTGTCCGGGTTGAACGGGCGGCACAGCCCCAGAATTACTCCCAGCACGCCAGCGAGAATAAAGTGCAGCCCCATCAATAACATACGAAACACAAACAGCATTTACAGGCCCCACCGGGACAAAAGGTGGCGCAGTGTACGGATGTGCACTGTTTTCGGCAATTGCCGCTATAGAGGTAGGAGATAGCCGATGTTTGAGCGCATGTTTCCGACTTGTTGGTCAGACGTGTTCTAGAGCGGTTGTAGACTTTTCAACAAGGCGCGTATGAAAAAGCCCGACACGATGGTCGGGCTTTTCGGTGCAGCGTGTCTGGATTAAACCAAATGCTCTTGATCCTGAATGATTGCGTTGTCCAGGGTGTCCAGCAGTGCCTTGCGCACTTTCAGTTTGGTGTTCTTGTGCGCGGTCATGTTGATCTTCTTCAACTGACGAGCTGCCGCCAGCGCTGCGCCTTGCAGCTCTTCGGGCGACACCACCAGATCGAGGAAACCCGCATCCACGGCACTCTTCGGGTTGAACATCTCACCGTTGATCACCGAACGATGCAGCGCTGCCTTGCTTAGACGATCACGGGCGATTTCAATGCCGGCGTGGTGCATCGTCATGCCGATCTGCACTTCGTTCAGGCCAATGCTGAACGGGCCGTCGACACCAATTCGGTAATCCGCCGACAACAACAGGAACGCACCCTTGGCCACTGCATGCCCAGGGCACGCGACGATCACCGGAAACGGGTGCGACAGCAGGCGACGGGACAGCGTCGAGCCAGCCGTCACCAGCGCCACCGCTTCTTTAGGGCCGGCTGTCATCACCTTCAAGTCATAACCGCCCGATAGAATCCCGGGGGTACCGGTAATGATCACCACCGCACGATCAGTCACCGCCTGATCCAGCGCAGCATTAAACGCAGCAATCACGTCTGGAGAGATGGCATTGACCTTGCCGTTGCTCAAGGTCAGGGTCGCGATTCCGTCTTCGAGGTGGTAGGAAATCAACTCACTCATGACGCTATTCCTTATATGAAAGTTGGGGCAGACGTTACCCACCGCCGCAGGCCAGGTAAAGCGCCGTGACTGACCCGTCAGTCACCCTTTCCCCGCCGGGCAAGCGCAGCCTGCCACCCCCGCCGGGCGTTCCCCTCTCTATAAAGGAGCGCGCGAAGCCAGAGATTGGCAGGTATGCCATGGTCCGGAATGCGCCAGAACCTCTAAACCGCTAAGCACATGAAAATTCTGCAAAAAAAGTTTGCCATCAGAAAAGCTTTCGACTACATTAGCGCGCCTCGACAGACAGAACATGTTTGACGAGATACGGTGAAGTGTCCGAGTGGCTTAAGGAGCACGCCTGGAAAGTGTGTATACAAGAAATTGTATCGAGAGTTCGAATCTCTCCTTCACCGCCAAATTCGATGTAACCAGAACCCCTGATTTCGAGAGAAGTCAGGGGTTTTGTGGTTTCTGGAGTATGGAATTCAAGGCGGCGTTATGCCGGAATTCAACATCTAACAGGCCAAACTGGAAAAGGCTCATGTGGGCAGTTATTTCCAGTTTCCGGCAATGCGCTGGAGCGTCTCCAATTTCCGCCAGCTCATGCCGACGATCAATGTTTCACGGGGCCTGGGTGCACCAATTCCGTTGGAATCGGCGTTGCGTAAAGACGTCAACGCGATCACCTTCACGCCGCTCGGCGCGAAGGCGTCGATGACTTGGGATCAATCACTGGCGGAAACTTACACTGACGGGATTGTGGTGATGCACCGCGGCAAGGTGGTGTACGAACGATACTTCGGTGGACTGAAAGCGGAAGGCCAGCATGCGGCGATGTCGGTGACCAAATCTGTGGTCGGCACGCTGGGGGCGATGTTGGTCGCGCAAGGGGCAATCGATGCGGACAAGCCTGTCGCAGATTACGTCCCCGAATTGGCCGCTTCCGCCTTTGGCAGTGCCACGGTGCGCCAGGTCCTCGATATGACCACCGCGCTCAAGTACAGCGAAGACTACGCTGACTCTGATGCCGAGGTCTGGGCACATGCAAAAGCCGGAAGTCCGCTGCCCAAGCCAAGGGACTACACCGGCCCGAGAAGTTACTACGAGTTTTTGCAGACGGTTCAGCGGCAAGGTGAGCATGGGAAAGCGTTCGACTATAAGACCGTCAATACCGATGTTCTGGGTTGGATCATCGCCCGAGCGACGGGGCGCAATGTTGCGCAGTTGTTGTCCGAGCGTATCTGGAGTCGGCTGGGTGCCGAACAGGATGCCTATTTCACCGTGGACTCCATCGGCACGCCGTTTGCCGGCGGCGGCTTGAATACCGGCCTGCGGGATCTGGCGCGGTTCGGTGAAATGCTGCGCAATGAAGGTCGGTTCAATGGCCAACAGATCGTGCCAAAAGCGGTGGTGGACGATATCCGTCGAGGTGGCGACAAGCAGGTTTTTGCCAAGGCCGGGTATGGCTTGCTTAAAGGCTGGAGTTACCGGTCGATGTGGTGGGTGATGAACAAGGAAGGCTGGGCGTTCATGGCGCGCGGTGTTCATGGGCAGCGCATCTACGTTGATCCGCACGCCGAGATGGTTATTGTTCGCTATGCCTCGCACCCTGTTGCCAGTAATTCGGCTAATGATCCTGTCACGTTGCCTGCTTTTGATGCGTTGGCAAACTATCTGTCCAGGTTGCCTTGAGTGCCTGTTTATGAGGAAGGAATGTCCATGATCACCACCACAACCCACGCCATCGAAGGTCGCCAAATCACCGCTTACCTCGATATCGTCAGCGCCGAGTCGGTGCAGGGTGTCAACGTTATCCGCGACATGTTCGCCGGCATGCGGGATTTTTTCGGCGGGCGCTCTCAAACATTGGAGCGTGCATTGAAGGAGGCGCGGATTCAGGCCACTGACGAGATCAAGGAACGGGCGCGGGCACTGCAGGCCGACGCGGTGGTGGGGCTCGATTATGAGATCAGCATGCCGGCCGGCAAGGGCGGTATGGTGGTGGTATTTGTGACCGGGACGGCCGTCAAACTGAGGTGAATCGCGCAACGGTTCATGTGTATTTCCGTAGGAAACCGTGCTGGCCATTCGTCGGGCGTTCGGCAATCTGAATTACAAGTCCGGTAATGACCGGCTAGTCTCAAAAGCTTGGTGGTCGGTATGTTTCAGGCAAATAGGGCTTGCCGGTATCGATCCCGCATTTGAGAGGGGCGAAAAGATGGCTGATCCGTATATCGAAGACGACGGTGCTGAATTTCCGATCAATAATTGCGTGCGGTGTGGCCAGACAGACTATGTGGTGGCTTACGGTGACGATGAGGTCAAGCTCGGCAAAATGAAATCCCAGGTGCCCCGAGGGCCGAAGGCGAAATTTTTACCCAAGGTTGCGGCCCCTGTCAGGAAGTAACCCGTCACCTCCAGACCCCGTCATTGAGCGGGGTTTTTTATGCCTGAAACTTTTTTTTGCCGCGTGTGTTTTTCCGCCAGAGCTTTCACAAAGTTTTCACAAGGTCTTACGTAATCTCAACTCATCCGTTAGAAAGCAACACCTGGCCCGTCTCCCCAGCGGGCTTTTTTTTGCCTGTCATAAAACCTTTTCCATAAACGCTGTCCAACCGTCGCCGATGGTGAGGTTGGGTCTGTGCGTCTGGACTTTCTCGCTGCTTGAGCATTCAATCTCGACCCTTTCTTATTTCCCCCTGTTTTTGAGGTTCTTGTCATGCGTTTAACTCTGCCCGCTCTGGTTTTGGGGCTTTTGGTTGCTCAAGGTGCAATGGCTGCTGGCGACGGCACTGCCGCGCTGGGCGGCGGTCTGGGTGGCGCGCTGGGTAATGTGGTCGGCCAAAGCATGGGCGGCAGCACTGGCGCAGCGATTGGTGCTGGCGTAGCGGGCGCCGCTGGCAGCGCCGTTGCAGCACGCAAAGGCAGCCGCACCAAAGCAGCCATCGGCGGCGGCGTGGGTGCAGCGGGCGGCTCGGTGATCGGCAACAGCCTGGGCGGCAAGACCGGTTCGACCATCGGCGCAGGCTTGGGCGGTGCTTTGGGCGGCGGCGTGGGCAGCAACCTGGCCAAGGGCCACAAGCGCCACTGATTCTGATTGATCCGTTCAAAAGCCCGGCTTGATGCCGGGCTTTTTGTATCTGGTTGTTTCTCTTTCGCTGCTATTGCATCTATTAGCGGTCCAACCGTCATCGCTGGCCGGATTCAGTGGGGGCAGGTGCTAGACTCCGCCCATCCGCAGCGCGTCCTTTCCCCCGATGCGGAATTAGAGGTTCATATCATGCGTTTGACATTGTCCACGTTGTTTCTGGGACTTTTGGTTGCTCAAGGTGCGATGGCTGCCGGTGATGGCACCGCTGCTGTTGGCGGTGGTATTGGCGGTGCATTGGGTAACGTGGTTGGCCAGCAGATGGGCGGCAGCACCGGTGCCGCGATTGGCGCAGGCGTGGGCGGCGCGGCGGGCAGCGCTGTTGGCGCGCCCAAAGGCAGCCGTACCGCAGCGGCGGTCGGTGGTGGTTTGGGCTCGGCGGGCGGCTCGGTAATTGGTAACAGCCTCGGCGGCTCCACCGGTTCGACCATTGGCGCAGGCCTCGGCGGCGCAGCGGGTGGTGCGGTGGGCAACAACCTGGGCACTGACAGTGGCGGCTCCCATTCCGGCAACGGGCACAAAAACAAGCATAAGAATAAGCACAAGAACAAACATCACTGAGTCGACAGTCAGTGACAGTAAAACCCGGCCTGGCGCCGGGTTTTTCGTTTTCGCGAGCATGACATCGGAACGATTGACCTCAGCCCGCCTCGAACTTTATACACACCTGAATGTTATGAGGCATGCCATGACTCCCGAAACCGAAGGCAAGGAAGAAAAAGGCCCAAGCGGACTTCCGTTCATCAACGACCCTGGCAACGAAGATCCTGGGTCACTGATGGATGACGCGACGGTGCCGCTCAACGATGCCGATGACGCGGGTGACGTAGGGCTGACTGAGTTTGAAGACGAGGATGAAGACGAAGACGAGCAATGATCAGCCGTTATGATTGGAGTGACCGGTCGTCTCCTTGATCGAACGGTCTTCGTCGCGGAGCCATCGAATTTTCAGGAGCTTGTTTTTCAAGTTCTTTGAGAGGTGCTTTATGAACGCTGATTCGAAAGATACCGACATCGATGACACCCCCGAGTATCCGCTGCCTTCGCCGACTGATTCGCTGAGTCGTGATCAGCGGCCGCCGGATGATGAAGAGGCGGGGGTGGAACAGGTGCCTGACGGTGATGTAAAGCGCAGTGATACTGATGTTGAAGCGCTTCCTGATGATCCGGATGTTGCGGGGGAGGATGGTTCCAATGAACCGAGTTAAATTATATTTGAGTTTAATCGCCATTTGTTAACGGAATGGTTTCTAAGAAAGGCGATTGCTAATGGGAGTAGCATCTGTCCAAGGAAGAAGAGTGGGGGGGCTGGCGAGAGTGAGGTAACTCATTGGTTCGGGCGGTGGGAGATTCGGGCTGATTTAAACTTTATCCCGAAGATAAATTATCCTTGGTTTATCTTCGGAGCTATTTGGTTTCTCTTTTTTTATTCATTCGTAATTTCGGATTCCATCCAACACATAAAAAATTCCTCCTGGACTTTAGGATCATTTGTTAGGTCGTGTTCTTCGTGATCGAAGATATTAACCACATCATTTCTTAATGCTGGTTTTCCTAGCGTAAGCTCGTAGGCTTTCACGCCTAGGGTCATTTGTGAGGACATAGTAGAAGGATGTACGTTTATTTTTGCGCCCTTACATAAGAATATAATTTCTTTATTGTCGTTCCTTGCATGGCCTAGACATTTGTAGAAGTCGTCACCGAAATAAATTTTTGGACGTTCATTTTTCAAGACGAGCGTAATGGATAATTTTGTGGAATCGCACAGGAGCTCTGCGTATTGATGCTCCCCATCTTTGATTATTGAAATTTTAACGATCTCCATGTTTTATTTCCTATAAGGATTTAATGTGGTGTGACTAGATGATCGACCATTTGCACCGATGGGGGTGACACCTAGTATATCCTCTCTTTTAATTCCGCCTTGAATTGCGCGCTCTCGCTCACTTCCAAATTTGTATTTATTTCCAAGTTCAGATGCCAGATCTCGACCTGGGATCATTCGAATGGTGTACAAAAAGCCGCTGCTCATATTGAAATTTGTCGCAAAATCAATACCGACCTCTCTAATCGGTGAGGTACTTATAAAATTACTCGGAGGTTTATTACTGTCAAGTGAGTGAAGCAATAAATTGTTACTATCGCCTTTGGTTTTAAAGCCTTGTTCAAATATTTCACCCGGGGGGCGACTGTCACCACGGTATAAGTATTTTTCTTCAGGATATGACGGAAGTTTAGCTTCCCCCTCGTTAACCTGCAGGTTCGTTGCCGGATTTGTGCTCGCAGATGAAGTCCGCTTACACCCGTCCCCTCCCGGACAATCACTCAACCCCAACGGATCAACCCACCCCGTCGGGTTCCGCGTGTACTGGTACTGGTTCAATCCTCCGCCCAATTTGCTCGGATCCGGCGTCAAATACCGTCCAAGCTCAGGCTGGTAATACCGATGCCGGTTGTAGTGCAAACCCGATTCCGAGTCGAAGTACTGGCCCTGAAACCGCAGCGGCTGGTCGAGGATCTGGTGGGTGTCGCGGTTGAGGCGGGTGAGGCGGCCGTAGGCGGTGTATTGGGCGGCCCAGACGATTTCGCCGCTGTAGTCGGTGAGTTCTTGTGGTGTGCCGAGGTGGTCGAGCTGGTAGTAGAACGGGCAGGCGTTACGCGGGCCTTTGCCGTCGAGCATGACCAGAGGGCGAAAGCTGCCCGGTTCGTAGATGTAGCTGCGGTAGTGTTCGCGACCGCCTTCGGCGACGAGGTTGTTGCCTTGCCAAAAAAACTCGGTGATGTGGCCATCGACGTTTTTGCTGATGCGGCGGCCGAAGGCATCGTAGCGGTAAGTCGCCTGGCTGCCGTTGGGCAGGGTGACGCTGATCAGTCGGTGCTGACAGTCGTAACGGTACTCGGTGACCAGTTTTTGTGCCGTGCCGCGGCGTTCGCGGATCAGGTTGCCAAAGGCGTCGTAATCGTAGTGACGGTCGCCTTGCATCAGCAGGCGATTGCCTTTGACCGTGGCCAGACCGGGGCGGTCCTGCATCAGCAGGTTGTCGGCCGGATCGTGGGCGAAGTTTTCCGGTTGGTGATCTCGGGAGTGGCGGACGCGGATCAGGCGATCGAGCGAATCGTAGTGATAGCTGCGCTGGCCGTGGCGGCTGTCGGCAATGCGGTCGAGGTTGCCGTTGGCGCTGTAGGCATAGTCGCGGCGATACAGCGGTTGCAGGTTTTGCCGGACAGCGTGGGTGTTCAGCCGGCCTTCATTGTCATACTGATAATCGCTGAGCAGCAGGCCTTGCTGACGTTGCTGTTCGCGGCCGGCGAAAAAGGTGTGAGCGGTGAGTCGGGCGCCATTGAGGTCAATGGCCGTCAGTGCACCGCCCTTGGCGTGATGGAAATCGAGTTTGCTGTTGTCGGGCAGGCGCAGGTGGTTGAGCTGGCCACAGGCATCGTAGCCATAGCGCAGGGTGCCCCAGCCTTGGTGTTCGGTGACTAGCCGACCCTGCTTGTCGTATTCGAACTCCAGGGGATGATCGTGACCGTCATCGACGCTGACCAGTCGGCCAAGGCTGTCGTAGCGATATTCGACATTGACGCCGTCGGGCAGCGTCTTGACCAACAACCGTCCCGTCGAATCCCGAAGATAAGCCGTGACCCACTGCGAGCCGTCGTCACCGAATTCAGTCTTTTCCAGCAGCTGTCCATTGAGGTCGTAGGCATACGCGGTGCGTCGGCCATCGAATCCGGTTTCCTGCCGGATCAATCCATTGAGCGTGTAGTCCAGCTGATGTTTTTCGCCGGACTCATTCTCGATTTCGGTCAGCAACAACCGTGCGTTGTCGTATCGATAAAGCCGTTGTGTGCCATCGGGGTTGATCCGGCGGCTGACCAGATGCAAATCATCGGCGTATTCAAAACGCGTGATGCGCCCCAGCTCATCGCGTTCGGCGGTGATCTTGCCGTAGGCGTTGTAGGTGAAGGCACGACTGGCGCCTGTGGGAAGTGTCGTCTGAACCAGTCGTCCAACGGCATCCCATTTATAACGGGTGACGGCACCGTGTTCGTCCTGACAGGTCACCTGCCGTCCCAGCGCATCGTAGGAAAAACGCCGCTGATCACCACCCGGCAAGGTCTCTTCGATCAGTTGACCCAAGGCATTCCGGACGAAGACCTGTCGACTGTTGTCCGGAAAGCGGATCGACAGCAGCTGACCTTTTTCGTCGTGGTGATAGTGGGTGACATTTCCCTCGGGGTCGGTCATCTCGATGACATCACCCTGAGCATTGCGCAAATACTTCCACACGGCGTTGCCGTGGTACCGCGCATGCAGGAAACCATTGCGGTACTCGTAGGACGTTGGATCACCTTCGGGGGGAATTTGGGCGATCAGTCGTCCGACGTCGTCATAGCGATAGTGGGTAATTGCCCCGAGCGGATTTCTTTCGGCAATCAGCCGCCCCTGGTCGTCATGGACATTGAGGTGTTCCGCCCCGTCGGGTTCGACCCTCCGCACCAGGCGCGCTCGATCGTCGTGCTGATAAAACGCTTCACTGCCATCAACGTTTTTCACCTGCACGCCGCCGTCGTCATCCCAGACATAGCGCGTGTCCATCTGCGAAAACGACGCCCAATGCCGGATGCATCTTGCAGACTTGCCGAACCGTTCCCACTCCCAGAAGAAACTCGCGCCACCGGCCAGTTGCCGCTGCAGGATGACGTGCTGGTCGTCATAGTCGTAGCGTTCGCTTTCGCCGGCGGCGTTGGTTGCTTCGATCAGGCGATGACAGGCGTCATAGCGGTAGGTAACCAGTGTTTGCTCGGTGCGCCAGGCCTCTTCCAGGGTGCCGGCGGGATGAAAGCGCTGATACTCGACGGCGGCGAGGTGTCGGCGGTCGTAACGCAATCGCAGCGAGCGCCCGGCGCCGTTGTCGAGACGCATGATTCTGTCGGCGGCGTCCCTCTGCACTGTCAGACGGTTGCCATAGGCATCACTGATCGCTGTCAGTCGGCCTGTACGAAAGTGGTAAAAACGCGTTGCTTCACCTGCCATCGCGAGGATCAGTTCTTCCGGCTCATCCCCCAGAAAAATCGCCGCCCGTGACAGGCTGTTGTGAATGGTCGGGCGTTCGACATTGGGTAAAGGGAAAGTCGTACGACGGTTTTCGTGGTCGATCCAACTAACCTGTTCGCTGTTGATTTCCAGTCGGTGTGCAAGGGCATGACTCCAGCCAAATCCGAGCCCGCAGTCGATTTCAACGGCACTGGTGCGGTACACGCGGGTGAACTCGAACGGCAACCGTCCATCCAGCGAACCATCGATCAGGGTCAGCAGTTCTTCGCCGGTAACCATCGATACCGGGCAGCCGTTGGTCGTGGTTTTATCCGCTGAATCGACACTGTCGCCGTTCGGGTTTTGCGCGGGAGCAGGGGCGTCATCACGATGTTCCTGGCGGCTCAGGCGCGTCTTGGCTTCGGACTTGTCACGGGCAATGGCGACCGGGTTGTTCACCCGCACGATCGGTGATTCACCCGTGGTGATGTGCAACGGAGTCGCCGGCGCAGGGTTGAGCGGCACGTTCCGCGCGTTGAGCATCAGCGGTTTGAGGGCGTCGGCGTGATGGGTCAGATCAGACCTGGTCGTGAGTTCGGCCAGGCGCAGACTCGCGGCAGTCAGCCATTGTCGGGCTCGCTCGGACTTGACCTTGCCCAGCACCTTGGCGCTGATGCCGAGTTTCAGACCTATGGGACTTGTGAGGCGCGCCAGCAGGAACGCGACGAGTATTTCTGTACGAACTTCCGCGACGACTTCGGCGATGTACTGCGGCGGCAACATTCGCAGCCAACTGGTGAACGCCGCGAGATGAATGAACATCAACGGTTCATCACTCAACACCAGCATCACAGTGGCGATGGTCTCGGCCGAAGCGTTCAGCAATGCCTCGAGCTGAACCTCGGTCAGGTATTCAAGTAGCTTTTCGCTATTGGCCTGCAAGTCCGCGATCAGGGCGTAGATCTGCTTCACGTCATCCCACAAGCCGTGTAGCGACTTCTCGAATCCGCGCCAGTCGGCCCGTTGCAGCATGCCGTAGCGTTCGGTGAAACGAGCCTCGGAAAACCCCGCCCACAACGGTTGAAACTCGCTCGTCCACTCGTTGCGCAACCAGCTTTCAAGCTCATCGATCACGCTTTGATAGGAGGTATAAAGCGCTTGGACGTGAGCGGTGGAAACGTGGGGAAAGAAGGTGATGCGGTAACGATGACCGCGCCAGCACTCAGGGATTTCGAGAATGCCGCTGGGGCCGATGGTGTGATGGGTCGGTTCAGCAAAGATAATCTCGCCGTTGCTCTTTTCAGTGATCAGTTCGAGCATCACCGGCGTATCACCAATCGGCACGAACCGCGCCGCGTCGAACATATGTACGAGGGTCAACGGGCCGTTGGCCGGGCACGTGGCGAGTGTCGAACTGACAGGCGCGGTGGAGTCCTTCGGTGCACTCAAGCGAACGTCGTTGCCGACCGTGAACACTTGCTCGACATCCAGCGCCCACCCCGTCCAGAAGTTTTCCGCCCAGGCTTCGTAGTCGTTGAGGCACAGGCGAAAATCGTCGAGCAGTGCTTCAACGTCCGGTTGCTCGGGGGGCATGGCTGCCACCACCAACAGGCCGATGGCGTTGTTCAAGGCCAGGACCTTGTCAGGGTTGAACATTCGCAGTCCCTCGCGCGGATCAATTTGGGTCGCGAGACTTTGCGGGGGATCAACGAGGAAAGAAGTCGGGAAAAGAGGTGTTTGGTGTAGGGCGAATCGCTAAATCATGTTCTGTGCTTCGGCGAAGGTTTCGCCGCCGTCGAGAGATTGCCCGTTGCTCTCTGCCGACCACGATGGCTATGCTGCTGAACCCTTTAATCAAATCCCGGAATCAGGTGTGCCTGAGCCGAACGGGATGTCATTAAAAACGGATCAGATGCGATGAATGCACCGCTGAAAGAGTTCGGCCCGATCAAAGCCGTGATTTTCGACATGGATGGCTTGCTGCTGGACACCGAGGGCATTTACACCGAGGTCACGTCCATCATTGCCGGGCGCTATGGCCGGACCTTCGACTGGAGCGTCAAACAGAACATCATCGGCCGTGGCGCGGGTGATCTGGCGCGTTATGTGGTCGAAGCGCTGGATCTGCCGATTACTGCCGAGGAATTCCTGGTGATCCGCGAGCCGCTGATGCGCGAGCGTTTTCCGACCGCGCTGGCGATGCCCGGTGCCGAGGAGCTGGTGCGGCACTTGAAGGCCAACAACATTCCGATCGCGGTGGGCACCAGTTCGTCGCGTCAGTCGTTCGGCCAGAAAACCACCTTGCACCGTGACTGGTTTGCGCTGTTCGACTTCGTCGTGACGGCCGATGACCCGGAAGTCGGTGCGGCCAAACCGGCGCCGGACATCTTCCTCACCGCGGCGCGACGCCTGGGCGTAGCGCCCGAGGATTGCCTGGTGTTCGAAGATTCGCCGTTTGGCGTGACCGCGGCGAAAGCGGCGGGGATGACGGCGATTGCGATCCCTGATGCGGCGATGGCCGATGAAAAATACGCACACGCGGATGGCATTCTTCGTACGCTGAAAGCGTTCAAGCCGAGCGCTTGTGGTTTGCCGGCGCTTGAGTGGGCTTGATGCTGGAAATGTGGGAAGGGCCGGGCCCTTCCCACATATGTTTTGCGTATGACTGACTTGTCTCAGGCGCCGAAACCACCGTCGATGGTCAGGCTGGCACCGGTGATGTAACCGGCTTCCGGCCCGACAAGGTAGGCGACGAAACTGGCGATTTCTTCCGCTTTGCCATAACGACCCACGGCCATCAGCGGGATCAGGCTTTCGGCGAAGTCGCCGCTGGCCGGGTTCATGTCGGTGTCGACCGGGCCCGGTTGGACGTTGTTGATGGTGATGCCGCGTGGCCCGAGGTCGCGGGACAGGCCTTTGGTCAGACCGACCAGTGCTGCTTTGCTCATGGCGTACGGGCCACCGCCGGCGAAGGGCATGCGGTCGGCGTTGGTGCTGCCGATGTTGATGATGCGACCGCCTTCGGTCATGTGTTTCGCGGCGGCCTGGGTGGCGATGAACACGCTGCGCACGTTGACCGCCAGCGTCTGGTCGAAGTCTTCAAGTTTGAAATCTTCCAGCGGGGCAACGGCCAGCACGCCAGCGTTGTTGACCAGGATGTCCAGGCGACCGAAGGCGTTGACGGTGGCGCTCACGGCGTTGCGAATCGCCTCGGCGTCGGCACTGTCAGCCTTGATGGCCAGCGCTTTGCCGCCGTTGGCAGTGAGGCTGTTTTGCAGCTCTTCGGCCTTGGCCGTGGAGCTTACGTAGGTGAAGGCAACCGTCGCGCCTTCAGCGGCCAGGCGTTTGACGATGGCGGCGCCGATGCCGCGAGACCCGCCTTGAATCAAAGCCACTTTGCCGCTGAGGTTCTGAGTAGTCATGTTGATCTCCAAAGTCGCCGAGGCGAGATGCCTCGGTTGATGGAGCCTAGTATCGATTCAGGATTACAGTCTGTGTAGACGGTAATTGCGATAGTCTGTGTAAACCAGAAGTTTATAGTGGCGCTTATGGAAACCTTCAGCAGTATCGAGTGCTTCGTGCGCAGCGCCGAAGTCGGCAGCTTTGCCGAAGCCGCGCGACGACTGAGCCTGACCCCGGCAGCGGTGGGCAAGAGTGTTGCAAAACTTGAGGCGCGGCTCGGTGTGCGGTTGTTTCAGCGCAGCACCCGGAGCCTGACGCTGACCGAGGCCGGTCATCTGTTTCTTGGCGAAGTCAGTTCCAGCCTGCACACGATTCAGAATGCCGTGGCCAATCTCGCGAGCGCCGAGGGACGTCCGGCGGGAACGCTGAAAGTCAGCATGGGTACGGTGTTCGGGCGGTTGTACGTGGTGCCGTTGCTGGGCGAGTTTCTAAGGCGGTTTCCGGCAATCAACCCGGACTGGCATTTTGATAACCGCCAGGTCGATCTGATTGCCCAAGGGTTCGATGCCGCGATTGGCGGTGGATTCGAGCTACCGCAGGGCGTGGTCGCGCGCAAGCTGACGCCGGCACATCGGGTGCTGGTGGCTTCAGCCGAATATCTGGCGGGGCGTGAGGCGGTCGTCGAGCCGGATGATCTCAAGCATCATGACGGGATTCTGATCAGGTCGCCGCAGACGGGGCGTGTACGATCCTGGCAATTGACCAGCCGCACTCAGCAACACAGCCCTTTGACGCTCAAGGCGCGGATGACCATGAGCGATTCCGAAGCAGCTTGTGCGACGGCGGTCCAGGGGTTGGGGATTGCGTTGGTGAGCATGCCGTTCGCTTCGGGTTATCTGGAGGCGGGGACGTTGCAGCGGGTGTTGCCGGACTGGTATGTGGACGATGGCAACATTTCTATCTATTACGCGGAGCACAAGTTGTTGCCGGGGAAGACCCGGGCGTTTGTGGACTTCATTATCGAGCAGTTTGCGCAGCAGGGCTTGGGGGCGCGGTTTAGTGCGGTTTGAGTCTGACTGGGGACCGAGTTGCCGCCATCGCGGGCAAGCCCGGCTCCCACAGGTTTCGTGTCGTTCCATATGATGTGTACGACACCGGACCTGTGGCAGCGTGGCTGCCCGCAATGAACGATAACGCGGTCTACCTGCCAAACCGCCCCGGCCAGCCAACGATGTTCTGATGAACCGCCGTCAGCAACACCCGAAAGACAACCGAGGCGAGGTACGTCTGAATCCCGAACCAGGCGATGGCGATAATGGCGCGGATCAATGCAGGTATTTATTTTTCAGCGGGAATATCGGGGGAGGGGCTACGGAGTGATTCAGAAAGGGCGGATGTAACCATTTGGGGCGCAGAAAAAAGTGCACACATAAATGGCACCTATGGTGACATTCGTGTGTACACATTTTGAGGTCAGTCATAGACCCTGTGGGAGCGGGCTTGCCCGCGATAGCGTCGGCACATTAAGCATCAATGTGACTGAAAGATCGCTATCGCGGGCAAGCCCGCTCCCACAGGGGGATTTTACAAGGCTCGAGATCAGGCCTTGGATTTACTGATGATATTCCCCGCATGCAACCCGCATTCTTTCTGCGTCGCCTCTTCCCACCACCAGCGACCTTCACGCTCGTGCTGGTTCGGCAGTACCGGGCGGGTGCACGGCTCGCAGCCGATGCTGATGAAGCCGCGCTCATGCAGGCTGTTGTACGGCAACTCGAGCATGCGGATGTAGCCCCAGATCTCTTCGCTGGTCATCTGCGCCAGCGGATTGAATTTGTACAGGGTGCGTTCCGGGGTGGAGAACGCGGTGTCGATTTCCAGCACGGCGACGGCGCTGCGAGTACCAGGGCTCTGGTCCCGACGCTGGCCCGTGGCCCAGGCAGTCACGCCCGAGAGCTTGCGACGCAGCGGCTCGATCTTGCGGATGCCACAGCACTCGCCATGCCCGTCCTTGTAGAAGCTGAACAGGCCTTTTTCCTTCACGAAGGGTTCAAGTTTCGTGTAGTCCGGCGACACCAGCTCGATGTCGATCTTGTAGTGCTCGCGCACCTGATCGATGAAGCGGTAGGTCTCGGGGTGCAGACGGCCGGTATCGAGGCTGAACACTTTGACGTTCTTGTTCAGCTTCCAGGCCATGTCTACCAGCACCACGTCCTCGGCGCCGCTGAAAGATATCCACAGGTCATCGCCGAACTCGGCGAACGCGAGTTTCAGGATGTCCTGGGCGGACTTGTTGGCATAGGTCGTGGCGAGTTCCACGACATCAAACGATGGGCTCATCAGGGCGGCTTCCTACAGGTCGGTGGCGCTGGGCGCTCTATATGGGCCTGATGGTAACAAAATCCTGCAGCCGCTGGCGCGCCCTCTGCGTTGCGCAGGTCAGCCCGAGTCGCTAGAGTTCGGCAGTCCTTTTGCTCGCTCGACTCAATAATCAATACAAATGGGAGTGTCTTGTGGAAATTGCCTGTCTGGATCTGGAAGGTGTGCTGGTCCCGGAAATCTGGATCGCCTTCGCCGAAAAAACCGGGATCGAATCCCTCAGGGCGACCACTCGGGATATTCCCGACTACGACGTTCTGATGAAGCAGCGCCTGCGGATTCTCGATGAGCATGGCTTGAAGCTCACCGACATTCAGGAAGTGATTGCCACGCTGAAACCGCTGGACGGCGCCGTCGAGTTCGTCAACTGGCTGCGTGAGCGCTTTCAGGTGGTGATTCTGTCAGACACGTTCTACGAGTTTTCCCAGCCGCTGATGCGTCAGCTGGGCTTCCCGACCTTGCTCTGCCACCGATTGATTACCGACGATGCCGGGCGGGTGACGAGCTACCAGCTGCGTCAGAAGGATCCGAAGCGTCAGTCGGTTCTGGCGTTCAAGAGTCTTTACTATCGGGTGATAGCGGCTGGGGATTCCTACAACGACACCACAATGCTGGGCGAGGCGGATGCGGGGATTTTGTTCCATGCGCCGGACAACGTGATTCGCGAGTTTCCGCAATTCCCGGCGGTGCATACGTTTGAGGATTTGAAGCAGGAGTTCATCAAGGCTTCGAATCGGGCGTTGAGTTTGTAGTCGTTTTCAAGGACGCCATCGCGGGCAAGCCCGCTCCCACAGGTTTTGTGTCGCCCCGCAATTGTGCGATCAACACAAAACCTGTGGGCGCGTGGCTTGCCCGCGATGCTGTTAAAGGTTTTGCAGGGTGTCGAGCAGTACTTTCACCTTGGTAATCGATTCCTGATACTCGGCCTGCCACTCCGAATCCGCCACGATCCCGCCTCCGCCCCAGCAACACACCTGCCCATCTTTCACCAGCAAGCTGCGAATCGCGATTGAACTGTCCATCTCGCCACGCACATCCAGATACAGCAACGAACCGCAATACAATCCGCGCCGAGTCGGCTCCAACTCATCAATGATTTGCATCGCGCGAATCTTCGGCGCTCCGGTAATCGATCCGCCGGGGAAGCTGCCAGCGATCAGATCCAGCGCATCGCGGTCATCCGCCAGTTCGCCGGTCACGCTGCTCACCAAGTGATGCACGTTCGGATAACTTTCGAGACTGAACAACTCCGGCACCTGCACCGAGCCGATGCGGCACGTACGGCCGAGGTCATTGCGCAGCAGGTCGACGATCATCAGGTTTTCCGCGCGATCCTTGGGGCTGGCCAGCAGTTCGGCGGCGTTTGCCGCATCTTCGGCTGCGCTCTGGCCCCGGGGGCGAGTGCCCTTTATCGGGCGGGTTTCCACATAGCGGTCGCTGACTTTGACGAAACGCTCTGGCGACAGGCTCAGCACTGCGCCACCGTCGGGCAGGCTCTGGAAACCGGAGAATGGTGTCGGACACGCCGCGCGCAACGCGCAGTACGCGACCCACGGATCCCCTTGGCACTCGGCGCGGAAGCGCTGGGCAAAGTTGACCTGATAGCAGTCGCCCGCCTGAATGTATTGCTGGATACGTTCTATCGCCTGGCGATAGTCATCAGCGCTCAGGTCGGCGTTCATCGGCGCCTTGAGTTTGAACGATTCGATCGTTTCCGCCACGGGCTGACTGAACAGCGTGATCAGGCGTTGACGTTCGCTGTCGCTCAGCGACGGGTGGAACACCAGCTGGCTGGTCATCCGTTGGTGATCGCTGATCAGCGCCCAGTTGTAGAGCCCGAAACGCGCATCCGGCAATTGCAGATCGTCCTGTGCCTGGCTCGGCAGGTCTTCCAGATGACGGCCGAAGTCGTAGCTCAGGTAGCCGATCAGGCCGCCGGCGAAGGGCAGATCAGGTGGCAGCGCCGCCTCACCGAGTCGTGTCAGATTGTCGCGAAGGCGTTGAAGGAAATCGCCACCGCTTTCGTCAGGCATCACCGCCAGTTGTTCCAGTGGCCAGGCACTGAGCAGGTCATAACGCCCGCGATCAGCCGTTGGTCGGCCACTGTCGAGCAGCACGGCACCGGGGGCATGACGGATTGCCGCGAAGTACTCGGCGGGGTTGGCGCGATAGGGCAGCGGGTGTACGGAGCAGGTCAACATGGGCGGGGCAGATCAGCCATCGAGGCGGGGTGGCGATTGTAGTCCCGTCGGGGAATTGCTCCTAGAGGGGATGTCGGGGATTGGCAATTGGGCGACAAGATTGGGAGGTGTGGTGCCTGTCAGGCCGTTATCGCGAGCAAGCTCGCTCCCACCGGGTTCAGCGCAATCCTTGTGGGAGCGAGCTTGCTCGCGATGGGGGCAACTCGGTCCCGGATCAACCCTCGACCGCAGGAATATGCCCGAACATCTCCTGCACAAACGCCACGCGTTCTTCGACGGTCTCGGTAATCCCGCGCGCCTTCAACTCCTCCAGCCGCGCCTCGACCGCATGGGTACGCAACGTCAGTCCGCAATCATTGGCGATCTGGATGTTCAACCCCGGCCGGGCATTCAGCTCGAGAATCAGCGGCCCTTTCTCCTGGTCCAGCACCATGTCCACACCGATGTAACCCAGTCCGCACAGCTCATAACAGCCGGCCGCGAGTTTCATGAAACCGTCCCAGTAGGGCAGTTGCACACCGTCTACTGCGTTAGTGGTGTCCGGGTGTTTGGTGATGATGTTGTTCAGCCAGGTGCCGCGCAGAGTCAGGCCGGTGGCGAGGTCGACGCCGACACCGATGGCGCCCTGGTGCAAGTTGGCTTTGCCGCCGGACTGGCGCGTTGGCAAGCGCAGCATGGCCATCACCGGATAGCCCATCAGCACGATGATGCGAATGTCCGGCACGCCTTCGTAGCTGATGCTCTTGAAGATCTGGTCGGGGATCACGCGGTATTCTATCAGTGCGCGGTCACGGTGGCCGCCCAGGGAGTAGAGGCCGGTGAGGATGCTGGAGACATGGTGCTCGATTTCCTCGTGACTGATGATCTTGCCGGACACCGTGCGATAGCGCCCCTCGAATCGGTCGGCAATCACAATGATGCCGTCGCCACCGGCGCCCTGGGCCGGTTTGATCACGAAGTCGCTGCGACCGCCGATGATCTCGTCGAGTTTGTCGATTTCTTTCTCGGTGGAAATCACCCCGTACAGTTCCGGCACATGAATACCGGCGGCGATCGCGCGTTCCTTGGTGATGATCTTGTCATCGACGATCGGGTACAGACTGCGCTTGTTGTACTTGAGCACGTAGTCTGCGTTACGCCGATTGATCCCCATGATGCCCCGGGCTTCCAGGGCCTTCCAGGTTTTCCAGAAGCCGAACATCAGGCGTCAGCCTTCTTCAGGAAAGCCTTGAAGCGCACCAGTTCGGTCAGGCGGTAGCCGCGATAGCGACCCATGGCCAGCATGAAGCCCACCAGAATCAACAGGATCGCCGGGAAGGTGAACACGAAGTACACCAACTCCGGCACGCTCATGATCAGGTGTGCCAGGGTGGCAGCGAACAAGGTGCCGATCGCCACTTTCATGGCATGCCCGGAACCGCGTTCTTCCCAGGTAATCGACAGGCGTTCGATGGTCATGGTCAGAATCACCATCGGGAACAGCGCCACGGACAACCCGCGTTCCAGGCCCAGCTTGTGACTGAACAGGCTGATCGCGGCAATCAACACCACCACAAACGTCAGCACCACCGACAACCTCGGCAGCATTTGCAGCTTCAGGTGTTCCAGGTAGGAGCGCAGCGACAGCCCCAGCGCGGTAATGATGGTGAACAGCATGATGCCGAACCCGAGCTGGGTTTCGCGGAAGGCCAGGGCGATCAGCACCGGGGTGAAGGTGCCGAGGGTCTGCAAGCCGATCAGGTTGCGCAGGATCAGGATCACCAGCACGCCAATCGGGATCATCACCATGATCATGAAGGTCTGCTGGGTTTGCAGCGGCAGGCCGTACAACGAGTATTCGAGGAAGTTGGCGTCGGTGTTTTCGTCGGTCAGCTTGGCCAGGCGAATGGCGTTCATTTCGCTGTTGTTCATGCTGAAGGTGACGGTGGCCTTCTTGCCGCCATCGACGGTGATCAGGTTTTCGTCGCCGGTCCACCACAGCAAACGGTCGGTCGGCAGGCCTTGTTCGCCGGTTTCCGGGTTGAAGTACAGCCAGTCGGTGCCGTTGAAGCTGCGCAGCCAGAGTTCCGGGGTTTGCGGCTGGTCGGCGACCAGACGGATGGTGTGGACTTTTTCCACTGGCACGTGGGCGATGGACAGTACCAATTCGACGATCTTGGCCTTGTGCCCGCTGGACGGATCGCCGCCCAGCAACAGTTTCACGTTGTCGTCGTTGAGGTTGTTGACCCGCTTGATCGCTTCACCAATGAAGGTTTCAACGTCGGCCGAGTGCTGGCGAATCGGCGCAAGCAAGGCTTCGGCTGCGACTTTTTCTGCGCCTTCAACAGCGATGCTGTCGCGGAATGTCGGGCCTTTGACCTTGGATTTTTCGCCGGTGTAACGCTTGGTCAACACAAGGCGGTAATACAGGGTCTGGTTGCCCTTGGCCCGGCGCGCCGACCAGGTGACCTTGCGGTTACCGTCGACGCGATTCACGGCCACGCCGTAGTTATTGGAGATGAAGCTCTCATTGAGGCTGACGTAATCGCGGCTCAGTGGCGGCACGAACATCTGGATCTTGACCGGGTCTTTGGCACTGGCGACGAACTCGACTTTGGCGTCGATGTTCCACAAGTCGTCGGTGGCGTCTTCGGTCACGGGAATGCCGAGCACGAAAATCTGATAGGCCGTAACTGAAATGCCCAAGACCACCAGGATGGCGATCAGCATTTTCAGATGGAGGGTAAGAGAGCGCATTGGAATTACTCTGCGGTATGAGCGTCGGTGGCGCAGGCGGGTTTGCCAGCAGCGTATTTAAGACTGGGGTCGACCAGCGCATCAAAGCGTTTCAGCGCTTCGGAGCCGATCAGGAGCGGGTATTGGAAAGCGCTCCGGTCGGTAAGGTTCACTTCTATGCTGCGTAATGCCGACCCCATGCAGATATCCAGCTCGATCACCGGACGGGCGGTGTACTTCTTGCCTTCTTCCGGATCGTAGTCGCCGGCACGGCGCTTGATCTTGCTGACGCGGGCCAATGGTCGTTCGATCGGGTGTGTGTGCGCCGCATCGATCGCCAGATAGAAGCGTACCCAGGACTCGCCATTGCGTTTGAAGCGTTTGATGTCGCGGGCACTCAGGGAGGCGGTTTTCGCCCCGGTGTCGAGTTTGGCCGCGACTTCCAGGTTGATGCCGTCCAGCGAGGCGTACTCGTTGAGGCCGTACACGGTTTTTTCCCCCGCCGCGGCAACACCGGGCAGGCAAAGCAGATAAAGGAAGGTGGGGAAGGGCTTGAGTCTCATAAATCCTGGTGCGCAGCGGTCCGTGTTTCGATTCAAGGCCCTGGCATCGCTGCGCAAGCTCCCTCGTATGCCTATCAGCTATTTATGACAAGCAGTGCAGATGTCACAAACAAATGCGGGCGGCATTCTAGCACGGTGGCTTTATGGCGCCAGCGCCGGGAGGCGGCTATAAACAGAGGGGCTGCATCGTGGTGGTGCAACCGGTTATTAGACGATTGTCGACAATACCTATTTATCCTTTGACTGGAAGGTCGTTATTCGCTAGTTTTTGCCGCATCAGCTTTCAAGGTGTCGACAATATGCTCGATCAACTCGATCCCCCGGTCATAGCCCCGGACGAATCGGAAACACTTTCCGAGAACGTCTTCCGGCGCATTCAGGCGGCCATCGTCAAGGGCGAGATCGCCCCGGGCAGCAAGATCTCCGAGCCGGAACTGGCGCGCACCTATGGCATCAGCCGCGGCCCGCTGCGCGAAGCGATCCACCGTCTGGAAGGCCAGCGCCTGCTGGTTCGCGTGCCGCACGTCGGGGCGCGGGTGGTTTCCCTGAGCCATGCCGAGCTGCTGGAACTCTACGAGATCCGCGAATCCCTCGAAGGCATGGCCTGCCGTCTCGCGGCGGAACGCATGACCGTCGAAGAAATCGACGAACTGCGCCACGTCCTTGAAACCCACGAGCGCGACGCCGCGTTTCAGGCCGGTGTCGGCTACTACCAGCAGGAAGGCGATTTCGACTTCCATTACCGAATCATTCAGGGCAGCGGCAATCGCACCCTCACGCAGATGCTTTGCGGCGAGCTTTATCAACTGGTGCGCATGTACCGCATCCAGTTTTCCACTACGCCCAATCGTCCGCGCCAGGCCTTTGCCGAGCACCACCGGATTCTCGATGCCATCGCCGACCGTGACGGCGAACTGGCCGAGTTGTTGATGCGCCGCCACATCGGCGCCTCCAAACGCAATATCGCCCGTCACTACCAGGACGGCGCTAAACCGACAGCCACAGAACGAGGTGAGTCATGAGTTCCAACAAGAGCACTCCAGGCCAGCGTTTCCGCGATGCGGTCGCCAGTGAACATCCGCTGCAAGTGGTCGGCGCGATCAACGCCAACCACGCGCTGCTGGCCAAGCGCGCCGGTTTCAAGGCTATTTATCTGTCGGGCGGCGGCGTCGCTGCCGGCTCCCTCGGCGTGCCGGATCTGGGCATCACCGGCCTGGACGATGTGCTGACTGACGTGCGTCGCATCACCGACGTCTGCGATCTGCCGCTGCTGGTGGACGTGGACACCGGTTTCGGTTCCTCGGCGTTCAATGTCGCCCGCACCGTGAAGTCGATGATCAAGTTCGGCGCGGCGGCGATTCACATCGAAGACCAGGTTGGCGCCAAACGCTGCGGTCATCGTCCTAATAAAGAAATCGTGTCGTTGCAGGAAATGGTCGACCGCATCAAGGCGGCAGTTGATGCGCGCACCGATGACAGCTTCGTGATCATGGCCCGTACCGACGCCCTGGCGGTTGAAGGTCTGGAGTCCGCACTGGAGCGCGCGGCGGCGTGCATCGAGGCCGGTGCCGACATGATCTTCCCGGAAGCCATCACCGAACTGGAGATGTACAAGCTGTTCGCCAGCCGCGTGAAAGCGCCGATCCTGGCCAACATCACCGAGTTCGGCGCGACGCCGCTGTACACCACCGAACAACTCGCCGGTGCCGATGTGTCGCTGGTGCTGTACCCATTGTCCGCCTTCCGCGCGATGAACAAGGCCGCAGAAAACGTCTACACCGCAATCCGTCGCGACGGCACGCAACAGAACGTGATCGACACCATGCAGACGCGCATGGAGCTTTACGATCGTATCGATTACCACACGTTCGAGCAGAAGCTCGATGCGTTGTTCGCTGCGAAGAAATAAGTCGCGCAACTCCCTAATAAATTCAAAATTGGAGGCAGCAATGGCCGAAGCAAAAGTACTCAGTGGCGCCGGGCTCCGTGGCCAGGTTGCCGGGCAAACCGCACTGTCCACCGTGGGTCAGTCGGGCGCAGGCCTGACCTATCGCGGCTACGACGTTCGCGAACTGGCGGCTGACGCCCAGTTCGAAGAAGTGGCCTACCTGCTGCTGTACGGCGAACTGCCGACCCAGGCGCAACTCGACGCCTACATCAGCAAACTGGGCAAGCTGCGCGACCTGCCGCAAGCGCTGAAAGAGGTGCTGGAACGCATCCCCGCCGACGCCCACCCGATGGACGTGATGCGCACCGGTTGCTCGTTCCTGGGCAATCTCGAACCGGAGAACGACTTCTCCGAGCAACACGACAAAACCGACCGCCTGCTGGCTGCGTTCCCGGCGATCATGACTTACTGGTATCGCTTCAGCCACGATGGCAAACGCATCAGCTGTGTGAGCGACGAGCAATCCATTGGCGGCCACTTCCTGCACCTGCTGCACGACAAGAAGCCGAGCGAATTGCACGTCAAGGTGATGAACGTTTCGCTGATCCTCTACGCGGAACACGAGTTCAACGCTTCGACCTTCACCGCCCGGGTGTGTGCATCGACCTTGTCCGACCTGTTCTCCTGTATCACGGCGGCTATCGGTTCTTTGCGCGGTCCGCTGCACGGCGGCGCCAACGAAGCGGCGATGGAAATGATCGAGCGCTTTAGCTCGCCGCAAGAGGCGGTCGAGGGCACCCTCGGCATGCTGGCGCGCAAGGACAAGATCATGGGCTTCGGCCACGCGATCTATAAGGACAACGATCCGCGTAACGAGGTGATCAAGGGCTGGTCGAAAAAACTCGCTGACGAAGTGGGCGACACGGTGTTGTTCCCGGTGTCCGAAGCCATCGACGCCACCATGTGGGAACAGAAGAAACTGTTCCCGAACGCTGACTTCTACCATGCGTCGACGTACCACTTCATGGGGATTCCGACCAAGTTGTTCACGCCGATCTTTGTCTGCTCGCGCCTGACCGGCTGGGCAGCGCATGTGTTCGAACAACGTGCCAACAACCGCATCATCCGCCCGAGCGCCGAGTATGTCGGCGTCGAACAGCGCAAGTTCGTGCCAATCGAACAACGCTGAATGGTGGAGGCTTGCGCAGGGATTTGAACATTACGCAAATCCCTGTGGGAGCGGGCTTGCCCGCGATGATGGAGTCACATTCGACATAAACGTCGCCTGACCCACCGCAATCGCGGGCAAGCCCGCTCCCACAGGGGTTGTGTTGATTTCCGATCCGATACCAGGCCCCACCCTTTGAAATCACCGTGACCGAGTCCTGACCGATGAACACTGAATTCCGTAAACCGCTGCCCGGCAGCCATCTGGATTATTTCGACGTCCGTGCGGCGGTCGAAGCCATCCAGCCCGGCGCCTACGACACCCTGCCGTACACCTCTCGCGTGCTGGCGGAAAACCTGGTGCGTCGCTGCGACCCGGCCACGCTCACCGAATCCCTGAAGCAATTCATCGAGCGCAAACGCGACCTCGACTTCCCATGGTTCCCGGCCCGTGTGGTCTGCCACGACATTCTCGGCCAGACCGCGCTGGTCGACCTCGCCGGCCTGCGTGACGCCATCGCCCTGCAAGGTGGCGACCCGGCGCAAGTGAACCCGGTGGTGCCGACGCAACTGATCGTCGATCACTCGTTGGCCGTCGAGCGCGGTGGCTTCGATCCGGATGCGTTCGAGAAGAACCGCGCCATCGAAGACCGTCGCAACGAAGACCGTTTCCACTTCATCAACTGGACCAAAAAAGCCTTCAAGAATGTTGACGTGATTCCACCGGGCAACGGGATCATGCACCAGATCAACCTGGAGAAAATGTCTCCGGTGATCCAAGTGCGCGACGGCGTGGCGTTCCCCGATACCTGCGTCGGCACCGACAGCCACACCCCGCACGTCGATGCGCTGGGCGTGATCGCCATCGGCGTCGGTGGCCTGGAAGCGGAAAGCGTGATGCTCGGCCGCGCCTCGTGGATGCGTCTGCCGGAAAGCGTCGGCGTCGAACTGACCGGCAAGCTGCAACCGGGCATCACCGCCACCGACATGGTGCTGGCGCTGACCGAGTTCCTGCGCAAGCAAAAAGTCGTTGGCGCGTGGCTGGAGTTCTTCGGCGAAGGCGCTTCCGCGCTGACCCTCGGCGACCGCGCAACCATTTCCAACATGGCCCCGGAATACGGCGCCACCGCGGCGATGTTCTACATCGACCAGCAGACCATCGACTACCTCAAACTCACCGGCCGTGAAGACGAGCAGGTGCAACTGGTCGAGCACTACGCCAAGACCACAGGCCTGTGGGCCGACAGCCTGAAGGGCGCGCAATACGAGCGCGGCTTGACCTTCAACCTGTCCTCGGTGGTGCGCAACATGGCTGGCCCGAGCAACCCGCACGCTCGCGTGGCAACCTCTGACCTGGCCGCGCAAGGCATCTCCGGCCAATGGGACGACGTGCCCGGCCAGATGCCGGACGGCGCGGTCATCATCGCCGCCATCACCAGTTGCACCAACACCAGCAACCCGCGCAACGTCATCGCGGCGGGCCTGCTGGCGCGCAACGCCAACAAGCTCGGGTTGACCCGCAAGCCGTGGGTCAAATCGTCCCTGGCACCGGGTTCGAAAACCGTGGCGCTGTACCTGGACGAAGCCGGCCTGACCACCGAACTGGAACAACTCGGTTTCGGCGTCGTGGCTTTCGCGTGCACCACCTGCAACGGCATGTCCGGTGCGCTGGACCCGGTGATCCAGCAAGAAATCATCGACCGCGACCTGTACGCCACCGCGGTGCTCTCGGGCAACCGCAACTTCGACGGGCGGATTCACCCGTACGCCAAGAATGCATTCCTCGCTTCGCCGCCATTGGTGGTGGCTTACGCCATCGCCGGCACCATCCGTTTCGACATCGAAAAAGATGTGCTGGGGCTGGACGCAAACGGCAAGGAAATCCGTCTGAAGGACATCTGGCCGAGCGACGAAGAGATCGACGCCGTGGTGAAAACTTCGGTCAAACCGGAGCAGTTCCGTCAGGTCTACATCCCGATGTTCGCCATCCACGAAGACACCGGCCCGAAGGTTACGCCGCTGTACGACTGGCGCGAGATGAGCACCTACATCCGCCGTCCGCCGTACTGGGAAGGCGCGTTGGCCGGTGCGCGTCCGCTCAAAGGCATGCGTCCGCTGGCGGTGCTGCCGGACAACATCACCACCGATCACCTGTCGCCGTCGAACGCGATCATGCTCGACAGCGCCGCCGGCGAATACCTGGCGAAAATGGGCCTGCCGGAGGAGGACTTCAACTCCTACGCCACGCACCGTGGTGACCACCTGACCGCGCAACGCGCCACCTTCGCCAACCCGAAACTGTTCAACGAAATGGTCCTGGAAAACGGCAAGGTCAAGCAGGGCTCGCTGGCCCGTGTCGAGCCTGAAGGCAAAGTGATGCGCATGTGGGAAGCCATCGAAACCTACATGGAACGCAAGCAGCCGTTGATCATCATCGCCGGCGCCGACTACGGTCAGGGTTCATCCCGGGACTGGGCGGCGAAGGGCGTGCGTCTGGCGGGCGTGGAAGCGATTGCCGCCGAAGGGTTCGAGCGCATCCACCGCACCAACCTGGTGGGCATGGGCGTGTTGCCGCTGGAGTTCAAGCCGGGCACCAATCGCCACACGCTCGCCATCGACGGCAGTGAAACCTACGACGTGATTGGCGAGCGCACGCCGCGCGCCGAGCTGACGCTGGTGATCAATCGCAAAAACGGTGAGCGCGTCGAAGTGCCGGTGACCTGCCGCCTCGATACCGCCGAAGAAGTGTCGATCTACGAGGCCGGCGGCGTGCTGCAACGCTTCGCGCAGGACTTCCTCGAAGAATCGGCGGTCGCCGTCTAAATCAAGTTGTGCGGACGCGGGACTTCAAGTCCCGCGTCTGTCTTGAAGGAGCACCCATGGCTCACGCACCTCAAATCAAAATCCCCGCCACCTACATGCGCGGCGGCACCAGCAAAGGCGTGTTTTTCAGCCTCAAAGATCTGCCCGAAACGGCACAGATTCCCGGCCCGGCGCGCGACGCGTTGTTGCTGCGGGTGATCGGCAGCCCCGACCCGTACGACAAGCAAATCGACGGCATGGGCGGCGCGACGTCCAGCACCAGCAAAACCGTGATCCTGTCGAAAAGCATCAAGGCTGATCACGACGTCGATTACCTGTTCGGTCAGGTCTCCATCGACAAGCCATTCGTGGACTGGAGCGGCAACTGCGGCAACCTGTCGGCGGCGGTCGGTTCGTTCGCCATCAGCAACGGCCTGGTGGACGCCAGCCGCATTCCGCACAACGGTGTGGCGGTGGTGCGCGTGTGGCAGGCCAACATCGGCAAGACCATCATCGCCCACGTGCCGATCACCAACGGTGAAGTGCAGGAAACCGGTGATTTCGAACTCGACGGCGTGACCTTTCCGGCAGCCGAAGTACAGGTTGAATTCATGGACCCGGCGGCGGAAGAGGAGGGCGGTGGCGGTTCGATGTTCCCTACCGGCAACCTGGTGGACGACCTCGAAGTGCCCGGCGTCGGGACGTTCAAGGCGACCATGATCAATGCGGGCATTCCGACTATTTTTGTCAATGCCGAAGACATCGGTTACACCGGCACCGAGTTGCAGGGCGCTATCAACGGCGATCCGAAAGCACTGGCGATGTTCGAAAACATTCGGGCCTATGGCGCGTTGCGCATGGGGCTGATTTCGACTCTGGATGAAGCCGCCAAGCGTCAGCACACGCCGAAAGTGGCCTTCGTGGCCAAGCCTGCGGCGTACGTTTCTTCCAGTGGTAAAGCAATTGCGGCGGGTGATGTCGACCTGTTGGTGCGTGCATTGTCGATGGGCAAATTGCACCACGCCATGATGGGCACCGCTGCGGTGGCCATCGGTACGGCGGCGGCGATTTCGGGCACTCTGGTCAACCTCGCGGCGGGCGGTATCGAACGCAACGCCGTGCGCTTCGGCCACCCGTCCGGCACCTTGCGCGTGGGGGCGCAAGCCAGCCAGGTGAACGGCGAGTGGACCGTGAAGAAAGCCATCATGAGCCGCAGTGCGCGGGTGTTGATGGAAGGTTTCGTCCGTGTGCCGGGGGATTCCTTCTAACCCCGATCCAGAGATAAACACAAAACCTTGTGGGAGCGGGCTTGCCCGCGATGAGGCCATAACATTCAACATCTATGTTGCTGATACACCGCCATCGCGGGCAAGCCCGCTCCCACAGTTGATTGCATTTCAATAATAAGAACGGCGCCACCCACTGAGATTGAGCCCTGAACCGAGGTCCCATCAACGAAGCACTAACCGAGTGAATCGAACATGAGCACCAACGTCGACCAGAACAACCGCCCCGACTACGACACGGTCCTGCAGGACATTGCCGATTACGTCCTGAACTTCAAAATCGAATCCAGAGAAGCATTTGATACCGCCCGCAACTGTCTGATGGACACTTTGGGTTGCGGCCTCCTGGCCCTGCGCTTCCCCGAATGCACCAAGCACCTGGGCCCGATCGTCGAAGGCACCGTCGTCCCGTTTGGCGCCCGCGTGCCGGGTACCAGCTACCGGCTGGATCCGGTGAAAGCGGCCTGGGACATCGGTTGCATCGTGCGTTGGCTCGACTACAACGACACCTGGCTCGCCGCCGAATGGGGGCATCCATCGGATAACCTCGGCGGCATTCTCTCGGTGGCCGATCATCTGTCGCAGAAGCGCCTGGCCAATGGCGACGCGCCGCTGACCGTGCGCGCCGTACTCGAAGCGATGATCATGGCTCACGAGATTCAAGGCGTGATCGCACTGGAAAACTCCTTCAACCGCGTAGGTCTTGATCACGTCATTCTGGTGAAAGTCGCTTCGACTGCTGTCACCGCCAAACTCATGGGCGCCAATCGCGAGCAGTTGCTGTCGGCGTTGTCCCATGCTTTCGCCGACGGGCAAGCATTGCGCACCTATCGGCATGCGCCGAATGCCGGTTCACGCAAGTCCTGGGCGGCGGGCGATGCCTCCAGTCGAGGTGTGCGTCTGGCCGACATGGCGATGCGTGGCGAGATGGGCATCCCCGGCGTGCTGACCGCCAGGCAGTGGGGGTTCTACGACGTATTGTTCAGCCACAGCAACAGTGATCTGGCGCTCAAGCCAGAAGGCAAACGTGTCTTCAGTTTCTCCCGTCCGTACGGCAGCTACGTGATGGAGAATGTGCTGTTCAAGATCAGTTTTCCGGCCGAATTCCACGCACAAACCGCCTGCGAAGCTGCCGTCACCTTGCACCCGCAAGTCAGAAACCGCTTGCATGACATCGACAAAATCATCATCACCACCCACGAGTCGGCGATCCGCATCATCTCCAAGGTCGGCCCTCTGGCCAATGCGGCGGACCGCGATCATTGCCTCCAATACATGACCGCCGTGCCGCTGGCGTTCGGCAATCTGGTGGCCGAGCAATACGAAGACGCGTTCCACGCCGCGCATCCGGTCATCGATGTGCTGCGCGAGAAAATGGTCATCGTCGAAGATCCGCGCTTCACCCGCGAATACCTGGAGGCTGACAAGCGTTCCATTGCCAATGCGATTCAGGTGTTTTTCAAGGACGGCTCCAGCACCGAGAACGTGGTGGTGGAATACCCGATCGGTCATCGTCGTCGCCGTACCGACGGCATCCCGCTGTTGGAAGACAAGTTCAAAGCCAATCTGGCGACACGCTTCACCGCCCAGCGCACTGCCGAGATCTTTGCCTTGTGCAAGGATCAGGCAGCGCTTGAGGCAACGCCGGTCAACCGCTTCATGGACCTGTTCGTGATCTGACGAACCCAGCACACCCGTAGGAGCCGGCTTGCTGGCGATAGCCGTTACGCGGTGTATCTGAAACACCGCAGCGCTTGTTTTGCCAGCAAGCCGGCTCCTGCTGGTGAGGTGTTAGCCCCTCAACCATTTTTCGACCGGCAATTTGGTGATCGCAAACCCGGTCAACAGGATCGCCGAATAGATCATCAGCTCGCGCGAAAGACTTTGTCCTTCGTACCACGCGCCGATTACCACCGCGAACACCGGAAAAATGATGAACACAAACGACAAAATGATCGGGCTCAAGCGTTTGAGCAGCAAAAAATAAACGATAAACCCGCCCACTGACGCCACCAGCCCCAGGTAAAGCAGGGCGCCCCAGGAGCGCAGGCTGATCGCACTGAACGCTGGCGCTTCGACATTCAGCCCCGCGACAAACAGCATCACACCGGCGATGCCGATCGGTAGCGTGTTGTAGGTGATCACGCTGATAGCACTGCCATGCTTTTTAGTCACCACGTAACACAAGGCATGCATCACCGCCGCGCAGAGAATCGCCAGCACCCCAAACAGTTCGGCATGGTCCAGATGCAAGCCCTGGCTACGGATAATCATGAACAGACTGCCGAAGCCGATGGCGATGCCGAGCACTTGTGACGGGTAGATTTTTTCCCGCAGAAACAGCGCGGAAAACAGCAGGATGAACACGGGCATGCAACTGAACAGCAGGGCGGTGAGACCGGATGAAACGTGCATCTCGCCGTAGTTGAGCAGGTAATACGGCAGGCTGAAATACGACAGCGTGACGAACAGGAAAAACCAGCGGCTTTCCCGTGGGAACAGCAGCGGCTCGCGACGTATCAAGGCGAAGCTCAGGAACAGCGGAAAGGCGATCAGGAAACGCAGGCCGGCGGCGGTCAGCGGCGGCACGGTTTCAACGGCAATTTTGATCCCGAGCCACGTTGTGCCCCAACTCAGGCAAACGATCAGAAACAACACGCTGGTGACCAGCGGGGTCAGCCAGGTTTTTTCGCGGCTTGATGGAGCAGTGAGGGCGATGGGCATGGTCGAGTTCCTGTTGTCGTCGCAATTGACCTGTAACTGCAAAAGGTCTATCCCTGATTGAATCTGTTTAAAGCACGCTATTCGGGACGCAAATGACTGTCAAAGTAAGTATTGCCATGGTGTCAATCCTGCGCGACGGGCTCGTCAATGGACTGGGTGTGAAGTACAAGCGCCTGGCGGACGCCGTAGAAAAAGCGCTCGAGGAAGGCGTGATCGAACCTGGCTGCAAACTGCCGCCTCATCGGCTCCTGGCCGACAGCCTCGGCGTGACCATCGGCACCGTCAGCCGTGCTTACGGCGAGCTCGAACGTGTGGGAAGGGTGGTCGCTCGTGTAGGAGATGGCACTTATGTGCGTCAGCGCGGGATGGAACGTCCGCGAGATGGTGGCTTTCGCAATGTCAGCGATGAGTCGCAGGTTTTTTTCGACATGAGCCGCAATCAGCCGATTCCGGGGCAGGAAGCGCTGTTTTTGAGTCAGAGCCTGCAGGCGCTCGCCCTCGATCCCGAAGCCTTGCAGCACATCAGCGGCTACACCGCCGATGTGGGCTTGCAACGCTATCGTGCGGCGGGTGCCCACTGGTTACGGCACCAGCAATTTGTGCCGGACGCCGAGCAGATCGTGTGCGTGAACGGTGGTCAGCACGGTCTGTTGTGTGCCTTGATGGGGCTGCTCAAGGCGGGCGATACCGTGGTCACAGAGCACCTGACTTACCCGGGGTTGATCAGCGTCGCGCGCATGCTTGGGATCAAACTGATCGGCGTCGCGATGGATGACGAAGGGCTGATGCCGGATGCGCTGGAGGACGTTTGCCGCAATCATCGTGTGTCGGCGCTGTACTGCACACCGACGATCCAGAATCCTACGGCAGCGGTGATGTCCGTCTCACGGCGTCAGGCGATTGCTGAGGTCTGTCGGCAGCACAACCTGCTGATCTTCGAGGATGAAGCCCACGCGGTGTTGGCTCAGCAGCGGCCGTTACCCTTGAGTTATTTCGCTGCGGAGCGCTCGGTGTTGATCGGCAGTCTGAGCAAAGCGGTTTCGGCGGGTTTGCGCGTCGGTTACCTGCATGCGCCGCAACCGTTGATCGGGCGCTTGAGCGCCGCAGTACGCGGAACGTGCTGGATGGCCAGCCCGTTGGCGCTGGAGGTGGCGAGCCTTTGGATCGAAAACGGTAATGCGGCGCAGTTGCTGGCTCGGCAGATAACCGAGATCGGCCGGCGCAAGGCCCTGGTCTGCGGAGCGTTGGAGGGATTGGCGTACAAAACCCATCCCGATAGCCCGCACTTCTGGATCGAAGTGCCCGAGCCGTGGCGGGCTTCGCAGATTGCGGCGGAGCTCAAAGAGAACAATTACCTGGTCGCCACCGCCGAGGCGTTTGCGGTTGGGCATGGGACGGTGCCGCAGTTCATTCGGGCGAGTGTGTGTAATTCGGCGGGGAATGATCGGTTATTGATTCGAGGGTTTGAGGCACTGGTTGAGGCATTAGCCGAGACCGCGTAATCGTTCTTCGCGGGCAAGCCTGCTCCACAGGGACTTCTGTCGTGCACAAATCTTGTGTCCACTGAAGATCACTGTGGGAGCGGGCTTGCCCGCGAAGGCGGCCGGACAGGCGCTAAAGATTTACTTGAACCGCCGCTCCACCCCTTTCTCCACGAGGATCTTCGCCGAAATCTCTTCCACCGAAAAATGCGTGGAGTTGATGTGCGCAATGTTCTCGCGGCGGAACAGATTCTCCACCTCGCGCACTTCAAACTCGCACTGTGCGTAGCTCGAATAGCGGCTGTTGGGTTTGCGCTCGTTGCGGATCGCGGTGAGGCGGTCCGGGTCGATGGTCAGGCCGAACAGTTTGTGCTGGTGCGCGCGCAGGGCGTTTGGCAGGGTCAGACGTTCCATGTCGTCTTCGGTCAGCGGGTAGTTGGCCGCGCGGATGCCGAATTGCATGGCCATGTACAGGCACGTCGGTGTCTTACCACAACGCGACACCCCCACTAGGATGAGGTCGGCCTTGTCGTAATAATGCGTGCGCGCACCGTCGTCGTTGTCGAGGGCGAAGTTCACCGCCTCGATGCGCTCCATGTAGTTGGAGTTGCCGCCGATCGAGTGAGACTTGCCGACGGTATAGGAAGAATGCTCGGTCAGTTCCTGTTCAAGGGGTGCCAGGAAAGTCGAGAAAATGTCGATCATGAAACCATTGGACGTTGCGAGGATCTCACGAATGTCCTGATTGACGATGGTGTCGAAGATGATTGGCCGGAAGCCGTCGGTTTCGGCGGCCTTGTTGATTTGTTGTACCATGGCCCGCGCTTTATCCACGTTGTCGATGTACGGCCGCGTGAATTTGCTGAAGGTAATGTTTTCGAACTGCGCCAGGAGGCTTTGACCCAGGGTTTCGGCTGTGATGCCGGTGCCATCGGAGATGAAGAAAGCAGATCGTTTCATTTGCACCTTGGGCCTTAAGCTAATGTTCATTCTTGGATATGATAGGCGCGATTTGCCGGCCGCCATTGGCCCGCATTCTCACTTATTTTCCAGGTCCAGGCCATACAGCTGGCAAATGCTCCTTCGGAGCGCCGGCTTCTGAGCTTTTCCAACACAGTTAGTGGAGAGATCACCTTGGTAGAGTACGTAGTTTCCCTCGATAAGCTCGGCAAACACGATGTTGAGCATGTGGGGGGCAAGAACGCATCCCTGGGCGAGATGATCAGTAACCTTGCAGGTGCCGGTGTATCGGTGCCCGGTGGCTTCGCCACGACAGCTCAGGCTTATCGTGATTTTCTGGAACTGAGCGGCCTGAACGATCAGATCCACGCCGCCCTCGACGCCCTGGACGTCGATGATGTCAACGCCCTGGCCAAGACTGGCGCCCAGATCCGTCAATGGATCATGGAAGCCGAGTTCCCCGAGAAGCTCAACGCCGAGATCCGCACCGCGTTCGCCACGCTGTCGGCCGGCAACCCTGACATGGCCGTGGCCGTGCGCTCTTCCGCTACCGCCGAAGACCTGCCGGACGCTTCCTTTGCCGGTCAGCAGGAAACCTTCCTGAACATCCGTGGTGTCGAAAACGTCATTCGCGCCGCCAAAGAGGTGTTCGCTTCGCTGTTCAACGATCGCGCGATTTCCTACCGCGTCCACCAGGGCTTCGATCACAAGCTGGTGGCCCTGTCGGCCGGCGTACAGCGCATGGTCCGCTCCGAAACCGGCACCGCCGGCGTGATGTTCACCCTCGATACCGAATCGGGCTTCCGTGACGTGGTGTTCATCACCGGCGCCTACGGCCTGGGTGAAACCGTCGTACAAGGCGCGGTGAACCCGGATGAGTTCTACGTCCACAAAGGCACGCTGGAAGCCGGTCGTCCGGCCATCCTGCGTCGCAACCTGGGCAGCAAAGCCATCAAGATGATCTACGGCGAAGTGGCCACGGCCGGTAAATCGGTCAAGACCATCGACGTCGACAAGGCCGATCGCGCACGTTTCTGCCTGAGCGACGCCGAAGTCAGCGAACTGGCCAAACAAGCGATGATCATCGAGAAGCACTACCAGTGCCCGATGGACATCGAGTGGGCCAAGGACGGCGACGACGGCAAGCTCTACATCGTTCAGGCCCGTCCTGAAACCGTGAAGAGCCGCACCCAGGCCAACGTCATGGAACGTTACCTGTTGAAAGAAACCGGCACCGTGCTGGTTGAAGGTCGCGCCATCGGCCAGCGCATTGGCGCCGGCAAGGTACGGATCATCAAGGACGTGTCCGAGATGGACAAAGTCCAGCCAGGCGATGTGCTGGTCTCCGACATGACCGATCCGGACTGGGAACCGGTCATGAAGCGCGCCAGCGCCATCGTCACCAACCGTGGCGGTCGTACCTGCCACGCGGCGATCATCGCTCGTGAGCTGGGCATTCCGGCCGTGGTCGGTTGCGGCAACGCCACTCAGTTGTTGAAAGACGGCCAGGGCGTGACTGTTTCCTGCGCCGAAGGCGACACCGGTTACATCTTCGAAGGTGAGCTGGGCTTCGACATCAAGAAAAACTCCGTTGAAGCCATGCCTGATCTGCCGTTCAAGATCATGATGAACGTCGGCAACCCGGACCGCGCCTTCGACTTCGCGCAACTGCCGAACGCCGGTGTGGGCCTGGCCCGCCTGGAGTTCATCATCAACCGCATGATCGGTGTGCACCCTAAAGCGCTGTTGAACTACGACGGTCTGCCACAGGACATCAAGGACAGCGTCGACAAGCGCATCGCCGGTTACGACGATCCGGTTGGCTTCTATGTCGATAAACTGGTCGAAGGCATCAGCACCCTGGCCGCTGCGTTCACGCCGAAAAAGGTCATCGTGCGTCTGTCGGACTTCAAGTCCAACGAATACGCGAACCTGATCGGTGGCAAGCTCTACGAGCCGGAAGAAGAAAACCCGATGCTGGGCTTCCGTGGTGCCTCGCGTTACATCAGCGAATCGTTCCGCGACTGCTTCGAGCTCGAATGCCGCGCCCTCAAGCGCGTGCGCAACGAGATGGGCCTGACCAACGTTGAAATCATGGTGCCGTTCGTCCGTACTCTGGGCGAAGCGAGCCAGGTCATCGACCTGCTGGCGGAGAACGGGCTGAAACGCGGCGAAAACGGTCTGCGCATCATCATGATGTGCGAACTGCCGTCCAACGCAATCCTGGCTGAAGAATTCCTCGAGTTTTTCGACGGTTTCTCCATCGGCTCCAACGACCTGACTCAGCTGACGCTGGGCCTGGACCGTGACTCCGGGATCATCGCGCACCTGTTCGACGAGCGTAACCCTGCGGTCAAGAAGCTGCTGGCGAACGCCATTGCCGCGTGCAACAAGGCGGGCAAGTACATCGGTATCTGCGGTCAGGGTCCTTCGGACCACCCGGACCTGGCCAAATGGCTGATGGAGCAGGGTATCGAAAGCGTTTCGTTGAACCCCGACTCCGTACTGGAAACCTGGTTCTTCCTGGCGGAAGGTCAGGCTTCGGCTTGATGTGAATGAAGCCTCGGTCAAGTGGCCGGGGCTTTAAGATTCAAGTAGGGCGGGCTCCATCTGGATGCCGCCCTTTTTTGTGCAAGAGCATTATGCAAAGCAGCAGCAACCTATTTCCTGTCGCCCTGATCAGCGCCGAGCGGCGCGGCGATCTGAGCGAAGACGTCTATCGTTTGAAACCCGGCAACAGCCCTGACGGCACGGTGGAGCTGGCCGTCACTCGTTTGGGCATGGCGGACGAGCCCGCACACGGTGGTGTGCCGGTGATCCTGTTGCACGGCAGCTTTTCCAATCGGCGCTTCTGGTTTTCCCCAAAAGGTCTGGGGCTGGGTGCTTATCTGGCGCGTCTGGGGTTCGATGTGTGGATCGCGGAAATGCGCGGCCATGGCCTGTCGCAGCGCAACCAGAACTATCGCAAGAACCGCGTCGCCGACTACGCTCGTTATGATCTGCCGGCCATTGGCGCGTTCGTGCGCGAGCAAAGCGGCCAGATTCCGCACTGGATCGGTCACTCGCTGGGGGGCATTACCCTGGCGGCAGCGCTGGGTGGCGAGTACATCGGCGAGCCGGTCGTCGCGTCTGCGGCGTTCTTCGGTACGCAAGTCAGCCGCACTTACTGGCCGTTGAAAATTCCGCCGGTGGAGTGGAGCGGACGCTTCATTCTCAAGCGTTTTGCGCAACTCTCGGGATCAAGGCTCAAACGCGGCCCGGAGGACGAGCCGATTGGCCTGGCCCTGGAAAGCATGCGCTGGTATGGCTTGTTTGGGCGCTTTGGCGATGCCGACAAGGATTGGTGGGCCGGATTGGCTGGCGTTCAGCTCCCGGTGCTGGCCGTGAGCGCCGTCGGTGACCATCAGGATCCAGCGTGGGCGTGCCGCAAGCTGTTTGATCAGATGGGTTCCGAGCACAAGCAATTCATCAATCTTGGCCGAGAGCAGGGCTTCGGCGATAATTTCGGTCACGTGGAAATGTTGGTCAGCAAAGCCGCTCAAGCCGAAGTCTGGCCGCTGGTGGCGCGTTGGCTGTCGGATCAGCACACGCCATTGCTCGGTGAAAAAGCGGATTTGGCTGCGGCAATCTGAGCCTGATGCTCTATCAAGGGCATTCCGCTCTGATTGGCTTGCGGCTAAGATATGACGCATTAAGCTTTTCCGGTCACTTTGCGACATCCTCGATTGTCTTCCTCTTTACAGGAGTTTCTCGATGAACCATTACATCACGCCCGACCTGTGCGACGCCTATCCGGAACTGGTGCAGGTGCTGGAACCGATGTTCAGCAATTTCGGCGGCCGCGATTCCTTCGGCGGCGAAATCGTGACCATCAAGTGCTTCGAAGACAACTCGCGGGTCAAGGAGCAGGTCGAGCTCCAAGGCAATGGCAAGGTGCTGGTGGTCGATGGGGGCGGTTCCCTGCGTCATGCGTTGCTGGGTGACATGCTGGCCGAGAAAGCCTCGAAAAACGGGTGGGAAGGGCTGGTGATCTACGGTTGCATCCGCGACGTCGATATCATCGCGCAGACCGATCTGGGCGTTCAGGCCCTCGCCAGCCATCCGAGGAAATCCGACCGGCGCGGGCTCGGCGATCTCAATGTGGTGGTGACGTTTGCCGGTGTGACGTTCCGTCCGGGCGAGTACATCTATGCGGACAATAATGGCGTGATCATCTCGCCAAGCCCGCTGAAAATGCCTGAATAAGCGTTGCACCAACTGAAGGGATGAGGATGTTCGAGGAAGAAAACGCGCAGTGGGGGCTGGTGCATGCCCTGGTGCTGGATGGTAAAGGCGGTGCGCGTTCGATAGCCCGGACTGAACTCGATGACTTGCAACTGCAGGCCCATGAAAGCCTGTGGCTGCATTGGGATCGCAGTCACCCGCAAACCCAGACCTGGCTACGTAAATCCAGCGGTCTGAGTGAATTCAGTTGTGATTTGCTGCTTGAAGAAAACACCCGTCCGCGTCTTTTACAGCTTTCCGACAGCGAACTGCTGCTATTTTTGCGTGGGGTCAATCTCAACCCCGGGGCCGAGCCGGAAGACATGGTCTCGGTGCGGATCTTCGCCTCGGCACAGCGGGTTATCTCGTTGCGCCTGCGTCCATTGCGCGCCACTGACGAGTTGCTGGTGCAGCTCGCCGAAGGCAAGGGACCGAAAACCGCCTCCGAACTCATCCTTTATATGGCTCAGTACCTCACCAACAAGGTGCAGGATCTGGTCAGTTGCCTCTCGGAAGTGGTCGATGAGGAAGAAGAAAAACTGGATGCCGACGAACGGTATTCGCCCGAACATGATTCCATTTTGCAGATCCGTCGCAGGGCTGCTGCGCTGAAACGTTTCCTGGCACCGCAGCGAGAAATTTTCGGACAACTGACCCGGATAAAACTGCCCTGGTTTGTCGAAGATGACGGCGACTACTGGAACGAATTGAACAACAGCCTGACCCGTTATCTCGAGGAACTGGAGTTGACCCGGGAGCGGGTGGGGCTGGTCCTCGAGGCCGAGGACAGACGTTTGAGCGTGCGCATGAATCGCACGATGTACCGCTTCGGGATCATCACCGGGATCTTTTTGCCGATGAGTTTTCTGACCGGTCTTTTGGGTATCAATGTTGGGGGAATTCCGTTCTCTGCCAGCCCGTACGGCTTCCTGATTGCCTGCCTGATGATGATCTCGGTGGCGCTGGGGCAGTGGTGGTTATTCCGACGTTTGCGCTGGGTATGACGATGCGCCATGTGACCCGGGGAAATTTGACCGCGTCTTTCACAGACATCACGAGAGGTGCGTATGCACGATCCGTTTGAACAGTCTTTGCGTGACATGCTGAACGCTTCGCCGTCTACCCGCGACGACGATGCGTGCCTTGGGCGTGTCCTGAAAACCGCCAACCGCCAGGTCGGCGCCGGCGATCTGTTCAGTCTGCTGGGCCGCTGGCTGCCCGCGCTGATGATTGCCTTGAACAACGGATCGGCGCACGTCTCGCCGGTTTCCCGTCACCGTAAACCTACCGTTCGCACTGCTGATAAGGCTGATTGAATATGGAACTTGATCTCTGGACTCAGAGCCTCGTCACTGCAATGACTGCGTTATGGACCAAGGTTGCGAATTTCATTCCGAACCTGTTCGGCGCACTGGTCGTGCTGCTGTTGGGTTTCGTCGTGGCGAAACTTTTGGATACTTTGCTGTCCAAGTTGCTCGCCAAGCTCGGCCTCGACCGCCTGATGGGCGGTACCGGTTTGACAAAATTGCTGTCCCGGGCCGGCCTTCAAGTACCGATTTCGACGCTCATTGGCAAAATTGTCTATTGGTTCGTCCTGCTGATTTTTCTGGTTTCGGCCGCGGAATCCCTTGGACTTGAACGAGTTTCAGCTACGCTGGACATGCTTGCGCTGTATTTGCCGAAAGTATTTGGCGCCGCGCTGGTGCTGCTGGTAGGTGTTTTATTGGCACAACTGGCCAACGGGCTGGTGCGTGGAGCAGCAGAAGGCGTAGGGCTGGATTACGCCGCAGGGCTGGGGCGAATTGCCCAGGGTCTGGTAATTATCATCAGTATTTCGGTCGCGATCAGCCAGTTGGAGGTCAAGACTGACCTGCTGAACCATGTGATCGTGATCGTATTGATTACCGTTGGTCTGGCGGTTGCGCTGGCCATGGGGTTGGGAAGCCGGGAAATTGCCGGCCAGATTCTTGCGGGAATCTATGTGCGTGAGTTGTATCAGGTTGGGCAACAAGTGCGTGTTGGCGAGGTCGAAGGTCAGATCGAAGAGATCGGCACGGTTAAAACCACATTGCTGACCGATGAGGGTGAGCTAGTCTCTCTCTCCAATCGGATCCTCCTGGAGCAGCATGTGAGTAGCCGCTAACCCGGCAAACCCTGCTAATGTATGCCGCCGCAAAATGCCCTGAGGGGCTGCGGCGGACATTGACCTGACTGTCGGCCCGACTTGTTTTGAATAAAGCTCAATCGCTCTCCACGCGCTACGACCCCCGCGAGCTCTCTGATGAGGAGTTGGTCGCGCGCTCGCATACCGAGCTGTTTCACGTAACGCGCGCCTATGAAGAATTGATGCGGCGTTACCAACGAACATTATTTAACGTCTGTGCACGATATCTTGGGAACGATCGCGATGCAGACGATGTCTGTCAGGAAGTGATGTTGAAGGTGCTGTATGGACTGAAGAACTTCGAAGGTAAATCGAAGTTCAAGACATGGCTATACAGCATCACGTACAACGAATGCATCACGCAGTATCGGAAAGAACGGCGAAAGCGTCGCTTGATGGACGCTTTGAGTCTGGACCCCCTCGAGGAAGCGTCTGAAGAAAAGGCGCCGAAACCCGAGGAGAAGGGCGGGCTTGATCGCTGGCTGGTGTATGTGAACCCGATTGACCGTGAAATTCTGGTGCTACGATTTGTCGCAGAGCTGGAGTTTCAGGAGATCGCAGACATCATGCACATGGGTTTGAGTGCAACAAAAATGCGTTACAAACGCGCTCTAGACAAATTGCGTGAGAAATTTGCAGGCATTGCTGAAACTTAGTTCGGCGCAAATATCTCTTACGTGTAGGCAAGTTCTGATAGACTTGCCGCCGAGTTGTCCCCCGGTTTGCGGGACTGCTTCACAATCACCAGATGGGGATTTAACGGATGAAACTGAAAAACACCTTGGGCTTGGCCATTGGTTCTCTTATTGCGGCCACTTCGTTCGGCGCACTGGCACAAGGCCAAGGCGCAGTTGAAATCGAAGGCTTCGCAAAGAAAGAGTACTACGACAGCCAGCGCGATTTCAAAAACGACGGCAACCTGTTCGGTGGCTCGGTTGGTTACTTCCTGACCGACGACGTTGAACTGCGTCTGGGCTACGACGAAGTGCACAACGTTCGTAGCGAGTCGGGCAAGAACATCAAGGGCTCCAACACCGCCCTGGACGCTCTGTACCACTTCAACAACCCAGGCGACATGCTGCGTCCGTACGTATCTGCTGGTTTCTCCGATCAGAGCATCGGCCAGAACGATCGCGGTGGTCGTAACGGCTCCACCTTCGCCAACGTTGGCGGCGGTGCCAAGCTGTACTTCACTGACAACTTCTACGCCCGTGCCGGCGTTGAAGCTCAGTACAACATCGACCAAGGTGACACCGAGTGGGCTCCAAGCGTCGGTATCGGTGTGAACTTCGGTGGCGGCTCCAAGCCTGCAGCCGCTCCAGTTCCAGCACCGGCTGAAGTCTGCTCCGACAGCGACAACGATGGCGTTTGCGACAACGTTGACAAGTGCCCGGACACCCCAGCCAACGTAACTGTTGACGCTGATGGCTGCCCAGCAGTTGCTGAAGTTGTTCGTGTAGAGCTGGACGTTAAGTTCGATTTCGACAAATCTGTTGTTAAAACCAACAGCTACGGCGACATCAAGAACCTGGCTGACTTCATGAAGCAGTACCCATCCACCACCACTACTGTTGAAGGTCACACTGACTCCGTCGGTCCTGACGCTTACAACCAGAAACTGTCCGAGCGTCGTGCAAACGCCGTTAAGCAAGTTCTGACCAACCAGTACGGTGTTGAATCGACTCGCGTTCAGTCTGTTGGCTACGGCGAATCCCGCCCAGTTGCTGACAACAAAACTGAAGCTGGTCGCGCTGTAAACCGTCGCGTAGAAGCGCAGGTTGAAGCTCAAGCTAAGTAATTAGCCCGCAGCTCTGAGAAAAGCCCGGCTTAGGCCGGGCTTTTCTTTGTCTGCGATTTGGGTTTTCAGATCACCGGACCTGCAGGAGCCGGCTTGCCGGCGATGGTCGTCAACGGAAATGCGTCATGCCTGACACGCCGTGGCGCTCTCAGGCTCATCAAGAGCAAGCTCGCGCCCATAATTCGTCGCATCACCGGCCGCAACTGCACCGATGACCAAAATGGCCGGGCTCTTGAGCTCGAAGCTTCGGGCATCTTCCTCCATCGCCGTCAGATCGCTCCGACATTCCCGTTGGTGCGGCAGAGAAGCGTTTTCAATCATCGCCACCGGTGTTTGCGCTGCCATCCCTCCGGCCAGCAGTTGCTCGCGAATTTCACTGAGCTTCGCCACGCCCATGTACACCACCAGCGTCGTGCCACTTTGCGCCAGGGCTCGCCAATTCAGGCTGCTGCCATCCTGAGTGTGGGCGGTGACCAGCGTCACGCCGCGCGCAACGCCCCTCAGGGTCAAGGGAATATCGCATTGTGTTGCACCGGCCAGCCCGGCGGTGATGCCATTGACCAGCTCCACGTCGACCCCACGGTCGCGCAGCCACTGTGCCTCTTCACCGCCGCGCCCAAAGATGCACGGATCGCCACCCTTGAGCCGCACCACGCATTTACCGTGGCGGGCATACCGCAACATCAATCGATGAATGAAGGCCTGCGGTGTCGAGCGACAGCCGCCGCGCTTGCCCACCGGAATGATCCGGGCCTGGGGGCAATGCTCCAGCACTGCGCCGTTCACCAGATCGTCGATCAGCACCACATCCGCTTCGCTCAGCGCCCTGACGGCTTTGAGGGTCAGCAATTCCGGGTCACCAGGACCCGCACCCACCAGCCAGACTTTTGCGTTCATAGTGTTTTCCTCACGAGATGACGGCGATCGGCTGCGCCGTGGCGGCGAGCAAACGCTTGATTTCCGGGACGCACGAACCGCATTGCGTGCCGCAGCCCAATTCCTGTTTCAACCCCTGCAAGTCCAGGCCTCGACGGATCCCGGCACAGACCGCGCCTTGGCTGACGTTTTTGCAGTTGCACAGGGTTTTAGTGCCGGCAACCGGCGTGATGGCATTGCCCGGTGGCGCGCTCAGCGGTGCAAGCATCCACCGCCGCAGTTGTTCGTCTGCACGACCTTGCAGCCAAAGGTCCTGCAGCCAGTGCTGCGCGAGCGTTTCACCCGCCAGGCGAATCGCGGTAATCCGGCCATGCTCGATGCGTACCCGTTTGCCAATGGAGCGCCGTGGGTCGTCGTAAGCCAGGACCGGACCTTCATTGAGCCCCAGGCAACGGTCGATATTGCACAACAGTTGCGGATCTGGCGCCGTGGCGCTGGCCGCGCGTACAAGCAGCGCTGGGCGTTCACGGCCAGTCAGGCTGAGGCTTACGTAGGAAAACTCCTCACAGAGCGGTCGTAGCGTCTCAAAATGCTGTTGAACATCGCCCTCAATCAGGACGAAAAGGTTCCAGGGCAAATGCACGGGGTCGATTCGTACACCGCTGTGTTTGAGTTCCGGTTGTTTCGATAACGGATCGAACGCCGGTTGGGTGAGCGCATTGACCCCGCCCTTCAGGAACCGGTCGCCCCAGTGCATGGGCAGAAAAGCCTGGCCCGGGCGCACGCTGTCGTCGCTGCCGACGGCGACAATCACCGCGCCGCGACGGCTTTTCAAACTGACCAGCTCACCTGCTTGCAGTCCATGGCGATGCAGTTCATCCGGGTGCAGGCTAAGCACGGCTTCGCTGACATGACCGAACAACTGCGCGGCAGTGCCGGTGCGGCTCATGCCGTGCCACTGATCGCGCAGGCGGCCAGTGATCAGCGTCAGCGGGAATTGCTCGTCGCGTTGTTCCTTGGCGGCAAGGTATGGATCGGCCACAAACCGGGCACGTCCGCTGGCGGTCGGGAAAATCCCGTCCCGATACAGTCGGGCCGTACCTTCACGGGCGCCTGCAGGAAACGGCCATTGCTGTGGACCGAGACGATCAATCAGCTCATGGCTGATGCCGGACAGGTCCAGATCTCGGTCGCGTGTCAGTAGTTTGTACTCATCGAAGACCTGCGCCGGGGTGTCGAACGCAAACAGACTGGGCTGCCCCGGACGCAGATATTTTTCCAGGCGCTGTGCGAAATCCACCGTAATTGCCCAGTCGGATCGCGTTTCGCCGGGGGCGACAATCGCCTGGCGGACGTGGGAAATCCGCCGTTCGGAGTTGGTCACCGTGCCGTCTTTCTCACCCCAACTGGCGGCGGGCAACAGCAGGTCGGCGAACGCGGCGGTTTCGGTGGTGCGAAAGGCTTCCTGCAAGACCACGAACGGGCAGGCTTGCAGCGCCGCGCGCACGGCGCTCTGGTCCGGCATCGATTGCGCGGGGTTGGTGCAGGCAATCCACAGGGCTTTGATGGTTCCGCTGCGAACCTGCTCAAACAGCTCGATAGCGGTGAGCCCGGTACTTTCAGGCAACTGGTCAACGCCCCAGTAGGCGGCGACTTCTGCACGATGCTCGGCATTGGCCGCTTCGCGATGGCCTGGCAGCAGGTTCGACAGGCTGCCGGTTTCGCGACCACCCATGGCATTCGGCTGACCGGTCAGGGAAAAAGGTCCTGCACCGGGACGGCCGATTTGCCCGGTGGCCAGGTGCAGATTGATCAGTGCACTGTTTTTCGCACTGCCGGCAGTGGACTGGTTCAGTCCCATGCACCACAGCGACAGAAAGCTCGGCGAGGTGCCCACCCATTCGGCGCATTGTTGCAGTTGCTCAACGCTGATCCCGCACAGCTGCGCAACCATGGGTGGCGTGTAATCGCGCACCAGGTTTTTCAATTCGGCGAGGCCTTCGGTGTGGGCCTTGATGAAGTCGCGGTCGATCCAGTCTTCCCACAGCAACAGGTACAAAATCCCATGAAACAAGGCGACATCGGAGCCCGGAAGAATCGCCAGATGCAGGTCAGCCAAGTCGCAGGTATCCGTACGACGTGGGTCGATGACGATGACTTTCATCTGTGGTCGGCGGGATTTGGCCTCTTCCAGGCGACGAAACAGGACCGGGTGGGCGTAGGCCATGTTGCTGCCGACGATCATCACGCAGTCGCTCGACTCAAGGTCTTCGTAACTGCAGGGCGGCGCATCGGCGCCGAGGCTGCGCTTGTAGCCGACCACTGCCGATGACATGCACAGGCGCGAATTGCTGTCGATGTTGTTGGTGCCCACCAACGCTCGCGCCAGTTTGTTGAAACTGTAGTAGTCCTCGGTCAGCAACTGCCCGGAAATGTAAAACGCCACGCTGTCCGGGCCATGTTCGGCGAGGGTGTCGGCGAACACGCTGGCGGCGTGATCAAGGGCGGTGTCCCAGTCGGTGCGGCTGCGGGCCAGCCCTTTGCCCAGGCGCAGTTCGGGATACAGCGCTCGGGCCGCGAGGTCGCCGGTCAGGTGCAGGGTTGAACCCTTGCTGCACAGCTTGCCGAAGTTGGCCGGGTGGGCCGGATCGCCGCTGACGCCGAGGATGCGCTCGCCGTCATGCTCGATCAGCACGCCGCAGCCGACCCCGCAGTAGCAACAGGTGGAGGCGGTGATCTGGCGGTTCATCAGCTGGCTTCCCGCAGGGCTTCACCGAACATCAGGTGATCGCGGATTTCATCAATATTCTGGCTCTCACGAATCTGCCGGAAATACCAGCCGCCATCCGCCGTGTCACCGTACAGGCAGGCCCCGACCAGTACGTCGTCCTTGATCACCAGTTTTTTGTAGATACCCCCGATCGGGTCGCGGAGGGTGATGGTTTCAGTGCCTTCGCCGCCCATGAAGTCGCCGGCGGAGAACAGGTCGATGCCGGTGACTTTCAATTTGGTCGAGGTCACCGAGCCTTTGTAGCTGGCGAAGCCAAGCTGGGCGAGATGGTTGGCGCAGACCTTGGCCTGTTCGAACAGCGGCGCCACCAGGCCATAGGCAATGCCGCGATGGCTGGCGCATTCGCCGATGGCGTATACCCGCGGGTCGTAGGTTTGCAGGGTGTCGTTGACCAGAATCCCTCGGTTGCACGGGAGTCCCGAGCGTTCCGCGAGTTCGGTCGCGGGGCGGATGCCGGCGGCCATGACCACCAGGTCGGCGGGGATGAGGTCGCCGTTCTTGAATTCGACCGAGCCGACCCGGCCATTGCCGGCATCGTGCAGGGCCTGGGTTTGCTCACGCAGACGAAAGTGCAGGCCACGGTCCTCAAGCGCGGTTTGCAGCAACCGGCCGCTGATGTTGTCCAGTTGCCGTTCCAGCAACCATTCACCGTTGTGCACCACGGTGACGTGCATGCCGCGCAGCATCAGGCCGTTGGCCGCTTCCAGGCCGAGCAGGCCGCCGCCGATGACCACCGCGTGCTTGTGGGTCTTGGCGGTGCTGATCATGGCTTGGGTGTCGGCGATGTCGCGGTAGCCGATCACGCCGTGCAGTGTGTTGCCCGGGATCGGCAGGATGAACGGGGTCGAGCCGGTGGCAATCAGCAGGCGGTCATACTCGGCCTCGGTGCCGTCGTCGGCGATCACTCGACGTTTGACTCGGTCGATCTCTACGACTCGGCGGTTGAGCAGCAACTTGATGTTGTTGTCCAGGTACCAGTCCAGGTCGTTGAGCGCGATATCTTCGAAGGTTTGCTCGCCGGCCAATACGGGCGACAGCAGGATGCGGTTGTAGTTGGTATGGGGTTCGGCACCGAAGACCGTGATGTCGTACAGCTCGTTGCTCAGCTTGAGCAGCTCTTCCAAGGTGCGAACCCCGGCCATGCCGTTGCCGATCATCACCAGTTTTAGTTTTTTCATCAGGTTCTCCGGGGAGTTCGGGCCCGCCTCGTCAGGGCGTTCAGGTCGTGCTCGACAAATTTTGCGCAAACAAAAAAAGGCGTCCCGCTAGTTGCCTAGCGAGGACGCCTTTGTCCTGGTCCCGTTCTCTCGGGAAGCGCATCCTTCGTCGTTGAAGGCTGGGCTTTATGTCTGTTGAGAGAGGTAATGCAGTGGTTGTGCCAAGTTAGCTAATGCCCGGTTTTACTGGCGTTGGTTGAGTGACCAAGCGTGGCTATTGCACCGAATCAAAGCGCCTTGCCCACTAATGGAGCGCCAGAAACAGCAACACCAGATTCACCAGCAGCGACACCAACGCCAACGTCCGCCAGACTTTCAATGGCTCGCGCTCAAGCAAGGGTCTGGGGCGCACGCTCAAACTGCGCCGTTCACCCTGTTCCAGCACCAGTAACCATTCTTCCGCGGTTTCAAATCGCTCAGCCGGATCTGCCGCCACCGCGCGCGCCAGGCTTTGTGCGATCCACTCGGGCAGGTCCGGGCGGTAGCGACTGGCACTGACCGGCAGGCCAAACCTTGGACGCTGGAACGCTTCGATTTCGCCGTAGGGATAGTGCCCGGTCAGCAGGAAATACAAGGTCACGCCGGCCGCATACAGATCCTGTTGCGGGCTGGGTTTATCACCACGAAAGGCTTCCGGTGCAATGTAACTGGGGGTTCCGGGCAGGGTCGATGCCTGATCTTCAGACAGGCCTGGGCAGTAGGCGAGGCCGAAATCCAGCAGCCGAAGTTCGCCATCGTCTCCCAGCAGCAGATTCTCCGGTTTGATGTCGCGATGGAAAATCTGCCGTCGATGCAGCATACCGACCGCCCGCAGCAGGCGTTCAGCCAGATCCTGCCATTGGGCCAGCGCCAGGGTGGCGCTTCGTTCAGCCAGTTGCGCCAGGGTCGAACCGGAATATTCACGCATCACGTAGTACAAATGCTGACGCTGACTGGCGGCATGGACTTCAGGAAAATGCCGTCCGGCCACACGCTTGAGAAACCATTCCTCCGACAGCAATGCTTGTCCGGCCAGGTGATCGTCGCGCAACGCACCAGGCAGGGTTTTCAACAGCCAGGGTTGTTGCTGAGCGTCGCGCACCCGATAGAGCAACGACTGCTGACTTTGCCCGAGTATCCCTTCGACGTGCCAGCCCTCGAACGTCTGGCCCGGTTTCAGCGCTGGCGGCAGTGGCCATTGCTGCACATGAATCAGTGCATCACCGATGCTCGTTTCACCGAGGGCGTCGACCCGCACCAGCAGCGCGCTGGCATTGTCCTGACTGCCCGCCAGATGCGCCGCATTCACCAGGGTGTGCGCGGCGCTGTGCAGATCCGGTTGATCGCGCAGAATTGCCGCAATGGCGGTGTCGCCCAGCACGGCCCAGATACCATCGCTGAGCAGGACGAAATGCTCATTCAGCCGCAGTTCGCCATCGAGAAAATCCAGCACCAGATGCTGATCGAGGCCGAGCGCCCGTTTGAGCACATGCTGCATGCCCGGCTGATCCCATACGTGATCCTCAGTGACTCGCTGCAGTTGATCGGCGTGCCAGCGATAAACCCTGCAGTCACCGACATGCGCCAGGGTAAAACGCCTGCCGCGCATGACCAGGGCACTGACAGTGGTCAGCAGCGGTTGCCCGCCGCCATTGGCCTGCAACCAGCGATTTTGTGCCAGCAGCAAGCGATCAAGCGCCTGGGCGACACCCCAGGTTTCCGGGGTGGCGTAGTAGTCCAGCGCCAGCGCCTGCAAGGTTGAACGCGCCGCGAGGCCGCCATCGGCGCACTGGCTGACGCCGTCGGCGATGGCGAACAGGTAACCCTTGCTCGCCGCCAGCGCCGGGGCCGGCGTCACCAGGCGCAAGGCGTCCTGATTCTCCTCGCGCGGACCGACGGCACTGGCTTCGGCAAAACTCAGTTGCAGGCTCATTCAGCCCTCACACCCGCGCAGCGGTGACGGCAGCCGAACCCCAAGTGGTTCTCCAGCGACGCTTCACGCCGTGCAGACCGAACCAGGCGAGGACGCCGAGGCTGGCGAACAACCACAGGGCCAGTTGATAACTGCCGGTGCTTTGCTTGATCGCCCCCATGCCTGCCGCGAGGGCGAAGCCGCCGATGCCGCCGGCCATGCCGATCAAACCGGTCATCACACCGATCTCACGCCGAAAACGTTGCGGGACCAATTGGAAAACCGCGCCGTTACCGGCACCCAAACCCAGCATGGTGCAGACGAAAAGTGCCAGCGCCGCGTAGGAACTTGGCAGGTTGAAACCCACTGCTGCAATGCAGATCGCCGCCACCGTGTACATCGCCAGCAGTGTGCGAATGCCGCCGAAACGGTCCGCCAGTGCGCCGCCCAAAGGACGCATCAAACTGCCGCCAAACACACAGGCTGCGGTGTAGTAACCGGCGGTCACCGGGCTCAGGCCGTATTGGTCGTTGAAGTAGCCGGGCAGGGCGCTGGCCAGGCCGATGAAGCCGCCGAAGGTCACGCTGTAGAAAAACATGAACCACCAGCTGTCGCGGTCGCCCAGGGCCTTGAAGTAGTCGGACACCGACTTGGCTTTCGGCCGCTCAGGTGCGTTTTTGGCCAGCCAGGCGAAGACGATGATGGTCAGGATCAGCGGGATCAGGGCGAAGCCGAACACGTTGCTCCAGCCGAACGCGGCGGCCAGCACCGGAGCAATCAGCGCGGCGAGCACGGTGCCCGAGTTACCGGCCCCGGCGATACCCATGGCCTTGCCCTGATGTTGTGGCGGATACCACTGCGACGCCAGCGGCAGGGCCACGGCGAACGACGCGCCCGCCATGCCGAGGAACAGGCCCAGCAGCAGCGCTTGTTCGTAACTCTGGATGCCGTGTTTCCAGGCGATGAACAGCGCGCAGATGACGATCACCTGGCCGATGATGCCGGCGGTTTTAGGCGACAGACGATCCGCCAGCATGCCCATGATAAAGCGCAGTACGGCCCCGGCCAGAATCGGCGTGGCCACCACCAGCCCGCGTTGTTGGGTGGTCAGGTGCAGGTCGGCGGCGATTTGCACCGCCAGTGGGCCGAGTAGGTACCAGACCATGAAACTCAGGTCAAAGTAGAGGAAGGCCGCGAACAGGGTCGGGGTATGGCCGGATTTCCAGAAGCTTGAATTCATCGCGCACCTCAGCTGTGAGTCGTCTCGAGAAGGAGTCATGAGCTTGCAGGTGGGGCGCCGCAACGGCCGCACCACCAGCCCCGTTCTGTGGGGCCAAAACAAAAAAACGCCGCCACCCGATTCGCCATGGGCAAATGAGGTGAGCGACGTCTTTGTCGTAGGTGGGGCAACCGCCGTTGGTTACCTGTGTGGATTACGTAGCGAGATTTGTGCCAACAATTCTAGACCGAGTCGCTGCCAATCGCGGGCAAGCCCGCTCCCACAGGATTGGTGGTGTTCACAAAACGTGTGGGAGCGGGCTTGCCCGCGATGAGGCCCTGATAGACGCTGCAATACTCAGCCGAGCAACTCACTCATCGCGATGATCTGCTCCGCCACCTGAATCAGCTTCTGCTGCCGGCTCATGGCCTGGCGCCGCATCAGCGTGTAGGCCTCTTCTTCATTGCAGTCCTTCATCTTCATCAGCAGCCCCTTGGCCAGCTCGATGCGCTTGCGCTCGGCCAGTTGCTGATCGCGGGCATGCAGTTGCGCGCGCAGGGCCTGGTCGCTTTCGAAGCGTGCCATGGCCACATCGAGAATCGGCTGCAAGCGTTGTGCGTGGATGCCTTCGACGATGTAGGCGCTGACCCCGGACTTGATCGCCTGGCGCATCACGTCGGGGTCATGTTCGTCGGTAAACATCACAATCGGACGTGGCTGGTCTCGACTCACCAACACCACTTGCTCCATCACATCGCGGCTCGGTGACTCGGTATCGATCAGAATCACGTCCGGACGCACCGTTTCGACGCGTGCGGGCAGGTCGATGGTCAGGCCGGATTCGTCGATGACCTCGAATCCGGCTTCGGTCAGGGCGGCTTTCAAGCGGCCGACTTTCTTCGCGGTGTCGTTGATCAGCAGGATACGCAACATGTTCGCAGTCTCCTGTCAGCGGCTGGCGAATCGGGACGAGCTGTCGCTCATGGCGTGCAGTTTGAAACTGCGGGCATATCCGGCCGGGTCCGAGCCGTCCCAGATTTTGCCGTCGATCAACTGGCTGCTGCGCATATCCTGGCCCGAAGAGGCGACATCCACCGCGCTGGCGGCCTCTCGATACAAGTCTAGTTGCTGAACCTGACGGGCCACCGCGAGGTAGTCCGGGTCGTCGCGCAGCAATCCCCAGCGGCGGAACTGGGTCATGAACCACATGCCATCGGACAGGTAAGGCCGGTTGACCTCGCCAGCGCCATGGAAGCGCAACGCGTGCGGGTCCTGCCAGCGGTTGCCGAGGCCGTCGGCGTAGTCGCCGAGCAGTCGCGGTTCGATGCAGTCGAGTGGCGCGTCCAGGTATTGCGGGGCGCTCAGCAACTGGGCGGTACTGCGGCGATTCTCGGTGCTTTCTTCGATGAAACGGCTGGCCTCCAGAATGGCCATCACCAGCGCCCTGGCGGTGTTGGGGTATTGCTCGACGAACGTGCGGGTGCAGCCGAGGACTTTTTCCGGATGGTCGGGCCAGATGGTCTGGGTCGTTGCCATGGTAAAGCCGAGATTGTGTTTCACGGCGCTGGCGGACCAGGGTTCACCGACGCAGAAACCGTCGATCCGCCCGGCTTGCAGGTGCGCGACCATTTGCGGTGGCGGCACTACCACACTGTTGACGTCGTGCAACGGATGAATGCCTTGGCTCGCCAGCCAGTAATACAGCCACATGGCGTGGGTACCGGTCGGAAATGTCTGGGCGAAGGTGAGTTTTGGGCGAGTTTGGTGCACGTGGCGATCCAGTGCTTCAGGACCGGTCACGCCCAACGCCTGCAAACCGTGGGAGAGGTTGATGCTCTGACCGTTCTGGTTCAGGCCCATGAGCACTGCCATGTCGGTCGGCGCCACGCCGCCGATGCCCAAATGTACGGCGTAGATCAAACCGTACAGGCTGTGGGCGGCATCGAGTTCACCGCTGACCAGTTTGTCCCGCAGGTTGGCCCAGGAAGACTGGCGCTTGAGGTTCAAGGTCAGGCCGTAGGGCTGGGCGAAGCCCTGAGTGGCGGCGACCACCACCGAGGCGCAATCGCTCAGGGCCATGAAGCCCAGGTTGATGTCGGTCTTTTCCGGGGCATCGCTGCCGTTGACCCAGGCCAGTGGGCCCGCTGTGGGTTCATTCATGACTAAACACCTTCCAAAAAAAAGCGTCGTCCCAGGCCCTCGCGCAAGCAAAGCCGGGTGACGACGCCATTGTCCTTCCACTCATCCCGCCGTTGGCATGAGTGCTGATGCCTGTGCTGGTGCAAGGCATATGCCATCGCCCGCTGATTTTGTCGCGCGCCTCGCTTGCGACCCCGATGCCCGGCTATAATCGCTGCCTCATTTCGCCGCCATTCGAGTCAAAGCCGCCCATGTACACCCTGGCCCGTCAGCTGTTGTTCAAACTTTCCCCGGAAACCTCCCACGATCTGTCCCTGGACCTGATCGGCGCGGGCGGGCGTTTGGGCCTCAACGGCTTGCTGTGCAAGGCTCCGGCAAAAATGCCGGTGAGCGTCATGGGCCTGGACTTCCCGAACCCGGTGGGTCTGGCGGCCGGTCTGGACAAGAACGGTGCGGCCATCGACGGATTTGCCCAGTTGGGTTTTGGATTCGTCGAAATCGGCACCATCACCCCGCGTCCGCAGCCGGGCAACCCGAAGCCACGGATCTTCCGTCTGCCGGAAGCCGAGGCGATCATCAACCGCATGGGCTTCAACAACCTGGGTGTCGATCACTTGCTGGCGCGTGTGGCGGCGGCCAAGTACAAGGGCGTGCTGGGCATCAACATCGGCAAGAACTTCGATACTCCGGTCGAGCGCGCGGTCGACGACTACCTGATTTGCCTGGACAAGGTCTACGCCCATGCCAGCTATGTGACGGTCAACGTCAGCTCGCCGAACACTCCGGGCCTGCGCAGCCTGCAATTCGGTGACTCGCTCAAGCAATTGCTGGCCGACCTGGCGACTCGCCGTGCCGAACTGGCGTTGCGACATGGCAAACATGTTCCGCTGGCGATCAAGATCGCGCCGGACATGACCGACGAAGAAACCGCCCAAGTCGCGCAAGCGCTGATCGAAACCGGGATGGACGCGGTGATCGCCACCAACACCACCCTGAGCCGCGTCGGCGTTGAAGGCATGGAATACGGTGACGAGGCGGGCGGTCTGTCCGGCGCACCGGTTCGTGACAAGAGCACCCACACCGTGAAGGTGCTGGCGGCCGAGTTGGGCGGTCGCTTGCCGATCATCGCCGTGGGGGGCATTACCGAAGGCAAGCATGCGGCTGAGAAAATCGCTGCGGGGGCGAGCCTGGTGCAGCTCTATTCCGGCTTCATCTACAAAGGCCCGGCGCTGATTCGCGAATCCGTCGACGCCATCGCTGCCCTGCGCTAAACCCCTGTGGAGCGAGCTTGCTCCCACATTGAAGTGTTTGCCGCTTAAAGTCGCGTTTTTGGCAGGCATAAAAAAGGGCTCCTCGAAGGAGCCCTTGGGCCGGAGCCCGCCGCCCGGATGGGGCGTGCGTGGTAAGTCGTTACGTAATCAGGTTGTCGTGTCGGATGTGTGCCCTGTGTTAGCCGACGGCGTGAAGTTCGTTGAGTCTGTGGATTCCCGCAGTGCCGGTCATACCGTCCCAGTTGTCGCCGCGTCCTTCTCGCCAGCCGTTAATCCAGGCTTGGCGTACCGACGGTAGAGTAAATGGGCAAAGCTCACGGGATTTGCCACCAACGCCATATTGATATCCGCGCAAAAATGCTCTTTCCAACGGATCACGCTTAAGTCTTCTCATAGGGTGTTGCCCTCACTTGTTGACTGTATGTATCGCGTTGACCTCAATCGAGGTCTGGCAGAAATGTCTGCCGTTGGGGGCTCGCTGCCGGCGTGGCGAGCCAAGGTGTTGACGTCCGTTGTGGCGCCAACCTGTGTTGAGTTCTAACCAATGCGTCACATCGAGGGAATGATCGTTTTGTCATAAGGACGTAACGATAAAGATGGTATGGCCATAAGTAACACGATGTTTGTCCCGTGTTTATTGGCCAAAGCCCTGTATGATCGGCCCCCCGCAGGATGATGGGGTTAATCCTTTAGTGAGAATGCCTCGCGTTGGTCCCGGGCATTATTCGACGAAGGGTCGAGTTATGACATTTTATTGCATCAACTTTTTTATCTGCCCGTGCATCTAAGCTCTTCTAACCTGAGCAGCACGGGTGGGACGGCACACCTTCGTGCCACGCGGGCGCTCTTTTAGAAAAGCGCCTGATTGAAAACCGGGCCGGCAATGCGTTGTCGGTTCACTTAGCCAAAGGCTCTGAAATTCCAATGTCCGATCAATTCGAAATCTTCCTCACTTGCCCAAAAGGCCTCGAAGGCCTGCTCATCGAGGAAGCCGTCGGGCTTGGCCTTGAAGAGGCGCGTGAGCACACCTCTGCCGTGCGCGGCATGGCGACCATGGAAACCGCTTATCGCCTGTGCCTGTGGTCGCGTCTGGCGAACCGGGTTTTGCTGGTGCTCAAGCGTTTCCCGATGAAGGACGCCGAAGACCTGTATCACGGCGTACTCGATATCGAGTGGCAAGACCACATGCTCAACGACGGCACCCTGGCCGTCGAGTTCAGCGGTCACGGCTCGGGCATCGACAACACGCACTTTGGCGCCCTGAAAGTCAAAGACGCCATCGTCGACAAACTGCGCACCCCGCAAGGCGACCGTCCGTCGATCGACAAACTCAACCCGGACCTGCGCATTCACCTGCGTCTGGACCGTGGCGAAGCCATTCTGTCCCTCGACCTCTCCGGTCACAGCCTGCACCAGCGCGGCTACCGCCTGCAGCAAGGCGCGGCACCGCTGAAGGAAAACCTCGCGGCTGCCATCCTGATCCGTTCCGGCTGGCCGCGCATTGCGGCCGACGGCGGCGCCCTGGCTGACCCGATGTGCGGTGTCGGTACGTTCCTCGTCGAAGCAGCGATGATCGCCGCCGATATGGCGCCCAACCTGCGTCGCGAGCAGTGGGGCTTCACCGCGTGGCTTGGTCACGTACCCGCACTGTGGAAAAAGCTGCACGAAGAAGCCACCGAACGCGCTGCGGCCGGTCTGGCCAAGCCACCGCTGTGGATTCGTGGTTACGAAGCCGACCCGCGCCTGATTCAACCGGGCCGCAACAACGTCGAGCGTGCCGGCCTGAGCGAGTGGATCAAGATCTACCAGGGCGAAGTCGCTACCTTCGAACCGCGCCCGGACCAGAACCAGAAAGGCCTGGTGATCTGCAACCCACCGTACGGCGAGCGACTGGGCGACGAGGCGAGCCTGCTCTATCTCTACCAGAACCTCGGCGAACGTCTGCGTCAGGCTTGCCTGAACTGGGAAGCGGCGGTGTTCACCGGCGCGCCGGACCTGGGCAAGCGCATGGGCATCCGCAGCCACAAACAGTATTCGTTCTGGAACGGCGCGTTGCCGTGCAAACTGCTGCTGATCAAGGTCACGCCGGATCAGTTCGTCACCGGCGAGCGTCGCACCCCGGAACAGCGCCAGGTCGAGCGCGAACAGGCGGAATACGATCAGGCGCCGAACGAGCCGCAGGAACGCCAGTACAACAAAAACGGTAACCCGATCAAACCGGCGGCGGCACCCGCTCCGGTAATCGAGCAACCGCGCTTGAGCGAAGGCGGGCAGATGTTTGCCAACCGTCTGCAAAAAAACCTCAAGGCACTGGGCAAGTGGGTCAAGCGTGAAGGCATCGATTGCTATCGTATTTACGATGCCGACATGCCGGAATATTCGATGGCCATCGACCTGTATCACGATTGGGTCCACGTCCAGGAATACGCCGCGCCGAAATCCATCGACCCGGAAAAAGCCTCGGCGCGCATGTTCGATGCGCTGGCGGCGATTCCACAGGCATTGAACATCGACAAAAGCCGCGTAGTGGTCAAGCGTCGCGAGCGTCAGAGCGGTACCAAGCAGTACGAACGTCAGGCGGCCCAAGGCAAGTTCGTCGAAGTCAACGAAGGTGGCGTGAAGCTGTTGGTGAACCTCACCGACTACCTCGACACCGGGCTGTTCCTCGACCACCGGCCGATGCGCATGCGCATCCAGAAAGAGGCAGCCGGCAAGCGCTTCCTCAACCTGTATTGCTACACCGCGACGGCCAGTGTTCACGCAGCCAAGGGCGGCGCGCGCAGCACCACCAGCGTCGACCTGTCGAAAACCTACCTCGACTGGGCGCGTCGCAACCTGTCGCTGAACGGTTTCTCCGACAAGAACCGTCTGGAGCAGGGCGACGTGATGGTCTGGCTGGATGCCTGCCGTGACGAGTTCGACCTGATCTTTATCGACCCGCCGACCTTCTCCAACTCCAAGCGCATGGAAGGGATCTTCGACGTGCAGCGAGATCAGGTGCAACTGATCGACTTGGCCATGGCGCGACTGGCGCCGGGTGGCGTGTTGTACTTCTCCAACAACTTCCGCAAGTTCGCGCTCGAGGAAAATCTCACTGAGCGTTACGCGGTCGAGGAGATCACCACCCAGACCATCGATCCGGATTTCGCCCGCAACGGCAAGATCCACCGAGCCTGGAAAATCACTGCGCGTTGACAGATTTTCGCATTGGATCCACAGAGCCTTGATTTTTAAAGGCTCTTGGCTTCTTTCAGTGCTGGTCAAATTGATGGCTAATAGCTATAACTCAACGCATGGCCAATGGGCTTTTCCGGCACCTGGCGTTTTGAGTTGCCTCTATGTCGTTGCACGCCGTGCGCCCAAAGATCCTGGGTTTTATCAGTGAAGACGTCTCGGCCTGGCTGGTCGCGCTGCTGGTATTGGTCGTCGGCGGGATTCTCACCGGATTGCTCGCCTGGTCGACCCTGAATCTGTTTCACCAACAATTGCGGCAACGTTTCCAACTGCTGGCCAGTGAACGTTACAGCCGTATCGAAGAACGTTTCGAAGATCAGGAGCAGCGCCTCGATGGGCTGCGCCGGTTCTTTGCCAATTCCGATGCGGTTGCCCGCGAGGAATTCGACGGCTACACCCAACCTTTGCTGCACCGGACTCAGGCCTATTCGTTTGCTCTGCGGGTCAGCCGTGCCGAGCGGGCAGCGTTTGAGCGTCGGGTGCGTGAAGAGGGTTTATCCGATTTCAGCATTCGTGAGCTCAATGCCGACGGTCAGCTGCAATTGGCGGCGGAGCGCGATGAGTATGTTGTGGTGCTGTACAGCCAGACCCAAAGCAAGCTCGGCTCACCGCTGGGTTACGACCTGGCGGCGCAGCCTCTGCGCCGTGCCACCCTGGACAGGGCGGACCAGCATGGTCAGATGGCGGTGTCGCAGCCGATGCATCTGGTTAGCATCGAGCCGGCCTATGCGCGGGGCGTGCTGCTGGTGGCGCCGGTCATGCTACGCGGCAATCCAGACACGAAACCTTACGGTTATGTGATGGCGGTGATCAGCATGCGTCAGTTGCTGGCCGATGGCTTGCCGGAAGCGGGCCGTGATTATCTGTCGGTGCGTATCCTCGACTTGTCCACCGAGGACCAGCACGAAGTGCTTTACGAATCCTCCAACGGTCCTGCCGCCAGTGAGTTGGCGGCGACCCGGCTGCTGCGGCTGGCCGACCATGACTATCAGGTCGACATCCAGCCTAGCGAGGCCTTCCTGCAAGCCAACCATTCCTCGGTAGGCAGCCTGGTGGTACTGGGTGGTTTGCTCAGTCTGCTGCTCAGCTCGCTGCTTTATGTACTGGTCAGTCAGCGGCAACGCGCGCTGAAAATGGTCGAGCAGCGGACTCAGGAACTGCGTGCCCGTGAGCAGGAACTGCGTGGCACCCACGGTCAGTTGCGTGGCGTGTTGAATGCCGCGACCCAGGTGGCAATCATCGCTACAGACCTGCGCGGTGTCATCAGCACGTTCAACGCCGGGGCGGAGCAGATGCTCGGCTATTCAAGCGTGGAAGTGGTCGGGCACATGACCCTGGAAAACCTGCACCTGCCCCGGGAACTTGCCGCGCGTTCGGCGGAGTTGAGTGCACGTTATGGCAAACCGATTCCGACCTGCCAGGCGATGTTGGTCGAGGGCGGTGAGGAGGGCGGTCACGAGGCGCGGGAGTGGACACTGATCCGTGGGGACGGCAGCCAATTAACGGTGAACATGCTGGCGACCCCGGTGCTCGACGATCAAGGTTTGTGGGTCGGGCACTTGGCGATCTGCATCGACGTCACCGAGCGCAAGCGCGTGCACGAGGCGCTCGCCGCACGGGATTTGCTCTTGAAGAAACTCAGCGCCCATGTGCCCGGCGGGATTTACCAGTTCAAGATGGAGTTCGACGGGCGCTTCAGTGTGATCTACGCCAGCGATGGCATCCGCGAGATCTACGAACTCGAACCCGATGTCTTGCTGCTCAACGCCGAAGCGATTTTCACCCGGATTCACCCTCAGGACACCACGAGGGTCCGCGCCTCGATCCGGGCATCGGCGGACACGCTCAGCCCGTGGCGCGAGGAGTATCGCGTGCAGCTGCCGACGCGAGGGCTGCGCTGGGTCCGTGGCGAAGCAACCCCGGAGGAGCAGCCTGGCGGCGGCGTACTCTGGCATGGCTACATCTCGGATATCTCCGATCTCAAGCGCGTCGAAGAAGAACTGCGAGCGCTGTCGATCACCGATTCGCTGACCGGAATCCACAACCGCCGCTACTTCCAGGAGCGCCTGACCACCGAGATGGCCCGGGTCGAGCGCGGTGGCGGCGAGTTGTCGGTGATCATGCTCGACATCGATCATTTCAAACGCATCAATGACCAGCATGGCCACGCCGTTGGCGATCGGGTGTTGCAGGCGGTGTGCGAGCGCATCGGCCATCGCCTGCGCCGCTCCGACGTGTTCTGTCGCTTGGGCGGTGAAGAGTTCATGGTGCTCTGCCCGGACATCGACGGCGAACAGGCCTATGTGCTGGCGCTGGAGCTTTGGCAGGGCTTGCGCAGTTCACCGATCGACGACGTCGGGATCGTTACCGCGAGTTTCGGCATTGCCAGTTGGCGGGTCGACGAGGGCGCGGATGCGCTGTTGCTGCGGGCGGACTCGGGGGTCTATGCGGCGAAGCAGGCGGGCCGGGATCGGGTTCAGGGCGAGATGAATTAGCTGTCGGCTGCACACAACCCCCTGTGGGAGCTAGCCTGCTAGCGATAGCGGTGTGTAAGTCAATATATGTGTCGACTGACACACCGCTATCGCTAGCAGGCTAGCTCCCACATTTGATTTGCGGTGTTTACAACACCGAAGCCGTGTCAGGCAGTTTCGGCTGGCGATACAAATCCAGCAGCACCTGATCCAGCACCGACGACGCGCCGAACGGGGCCTTGTCGTTGAGGATCGCCACCACCGCCCAGGTGTTGCCGTTGACGTCGCGACTGAAGCCGGAAATAGCGCGCACGGTGTTCAGGGTGCCGGTCTTGACGTGGGCTTCACCGCGCATCGCGGTGGTCTTCAAGCGTTTGCGCATGGTGCCGTCGGTGCCGGCAATCGGCATCGAACTGATGAACTCGGCAGAGTACGGACTGCGCCATGCGGCTTGCAGCATCGCCGCCATTTCACGGGCGCTGACACGTTCTGCGCGGGACAGGCCGGAGCCGTTTTCCATCACAAGGTGTGGCGCGGTAATGCCTTTCTTCGCCAGCCACTGACGCACCACGCGCTGGGCTGCTTTGGCATCGTCGGCGTCGGCGTCGGTGCGGAATTTCTGGCCAAGGCTCAGGAACAGCTGCTGCGCCATGGTGTTGTTACTGTACTTGTTGATGTCGCGGATGATTTCCGCCAGGTCTGGCGAGAAGGCGCGAGCCAGGACCTTGGCGTCTTTCGGCGTAGGTGCCAGAACATCCTTGCCCTGAATGCTGCCGCCCAGTTCCTTCCAGATCGCCCGGACTGCGCCTGCGGTATAGGTCGCGTGGTCGAGCAGCGACAGGTAAGTCTGCGAGCTGCAGCCTTCACCCAACTGTCCGCCGACGGTCACGGTGACGCTGCCATCGGCCTGGGTCACCGGGTTGTAACGCACGCCACCGGCGCACTGCTTGGAGTTGACGGCTTTGACCTGGTTTTCGATGCGGATGCTGGCAATTGGCGGCTCCACCGAGATCAGCACCCGGCCACTGTCGTTGCGCGCGACGAAGCGCAGGGCCTTGAGGTTGACCAGCAGCGAATCGGGTTTGACCAGGAACGGTTTGTTTTCGTCATTACCGTCATCGTTGAACTCCGGCAGTTGCGGTTGCACGAAGAAATTGCGGTCCAGCACCAGGTCTCCGGTGACTTGCGTCACGCCGTTGGCCCGCAGGTCGCGCATCAGCAACCAGAGTTTTTCCATGTTCAGCTTCGGATCGCCGCCGCCCTTGAGGTAGAGGTTGCCGTTGAGAATGCCGCCGTTGAGGGTGCCGTCGGTGTAGAACTCGGTTTTCCATTGATGGTTCGGGCCGAGCATTTCCAGGGCCGCATAGGTGGTCACCAGTTTCATGGTCGAGGCCGGGTTGACCGAGACGTCAGCGTTGAAAATGGTCGGGGTGCCAGGGCCGTTGAGCGGAATCATCACCAGGGACAGGGCATTGTCCTGCAGCTTGCTGGCCTTGAGGGCTTTTTCGACGTTGGGCGACAGCCCGGTATTGATGGTGGCAGCGGAAACGGGGAGGGCCAGGGGGAGAAGAAGACTGGCCAGCAACAATGGACGCAAAGATTTGATCATCTGAAATAAAACCCTACAGCCGAGGGGGGAAAAGACGAGGGCATGAAGATAATTTCCCTCAGTGGTCATGAACGTGTCGGCATTATGCCCCAAGGTGTAGCGGCTTGTGCCGTGCCCGAGTCACCTAATCCGCTATTTTTTTACCGACGGTAACTCGTTGCACCCAGAGAATCGGGCAATTGGCGGCTTAAACTGCTAAAGTGCCGCCCGTTATTACTTATGAGGATTGTTCCAATGGCGACTAACCGTTCCCAGCGTCTGCGCAAAAAACTGTGCGTCGATGAATTTCAAGAGCTGGGTTTCGAGCTGAACCTGGATTTCAAAGAAGATTTGGCTGATGAAGCCATTGATGCTTTCCTCGACGCGTTCCTGAAAGAAGCCATGGAAGCCAACGGTCTGGGCTATGTTGGCGGCGACGACTTCGGTCTGGTTTGCCTGCAGAAACGTGGCTCGGTGTCCGAAGAGCAGCGTGCTGCTGTTGAAGCCTGGCTCAAAGGCCGCAGCGAACTGACTGAAGTCACCGTCAGCCCGTTGCTGGACGTCTGGTACCCGGAAAAGCCGATCAATCCGGTAGCTTGATGTCATGAAAAACGGCGACCCAAGGGTCGCCGTTTTTTTATGCCTGTCAGAAAGCCATCGCCGGACCGCTGGCTGTGTGCCTGAATCTACTTTTCCTCACTGGTCCACCCAGCTGCCCTGCGGGTAATCCAGCAAAGAAACGACACGAACGGAAACAGGAGACAGTCTTTTCGGAAGCTTCCCACAGCCAGGTTTTGAGCTTCCCGGTAGGGTCAACGGCCCCCGGCACTTTGCCGGGTTACCCCAAGGAAGAACGAACCATGACCAGAAAGGCCGTTATCGTTTTCAGCGGTGGACAAGACTCAACCACCTGCTTGATCCATGCACTGCCGATGTACGATGAAATTCATTGCCTTACGTTTGATTACGGCCAGCGGCATCGTGCGGAAATCGAAGTGGCGCAACAGCTTTCGAAACAACTTGGCGTGAAGGTGCACAAAGTATTGGACACTTCATTGCTGAATGAATTGGCCGTTAGCAGCTTGACGCGTGACAACATTCCTATTGCGCGGAGTACCGGAGCCGGGGTGCCGGATACATTCGTACCGGGCAGGAATATTCTGTTTTTAACTCTGGCTTCAATTTATGCCTATCAAGTGGGCGCCGAGGCTGTTATTACAGGTGTCTGTGAAACAGAGAGCTCTGGTTATCCTGATTGTGGTGATGAGTTTGTCAAAGTGTTGAACAGCGCCATCCACTTGGGTATGGACTATAGATTGCGGATAGAAACTCCGCTTATGAGGTTGAATAAAGCTGAGACTTGGGCTTTGGCTGATTACCATAATCGGCTGGATTTGGTTCGCTATCACACATTGACTTGCTATAACGGTATAACGGGAAGTGGGTGTGCCGACTGTGATGCATGTGCTCTTCGTGGGAAAGGGTTGAGTGAGTTTCTGGAAAACGAAGCACAGGTCAGGAGCAGTTTAAAAATAAAACTAGGGCTCTAAAAAATCAACGGCTGAGGGAGTTGGCCGATAGTGCCAACTCCCTCCAGATCTTATGCGGGTTGACCTGCAGCTATATATCTTTTAAATAGTGATCTTGCTCCGTAAGCAGGTAAAATATTGAAAAATGCGAAGCACATTTTTATAGTTATTTGAATATAGATGATATGAAGTATGTCGCTATTTTTCATGGTTCCATAAAATGCTATAAAGCAAAACAGAAAGCTATCTATTATTACTGCAAAAAAAGTACTGAAGAACACTCGTATAAATAAAAATCTGGAGTTTGTTAGTTTTTTTATCCTGCACAATAAATAAGAGTTGATGTATTCAGAGAAAAGGAAGGATATGCAGGAGGCTATCAATACAGATGACACATGTGCAATCACCTCGCTGTAGGGTTTGTCGAGACTCCATCCGGCTAAACCGGGAAGATAGCTGGTTCCACTTAGTAATATGATGATAAATGCGTTGCTTGCGAAAGCAAACAGTATGGCTCGTCTTGCGAGTTTGAGGCCGTAAGACTCATTTAGTATGTCAACTACTAAAAACGTCAGTGGGTACAGAAAAACGCCAGGAGTAACGGTTATGTCAAATAGTTCTATATATACAAGTTTTGTCGCTGCAACATTTGTGAAGATGTAAAGTGCGAAAAGCAGCAGGTTAAGGGCAACATATGTCATCCACGACCTTTCGTGGCGATCATTCATTTCGTAGGTGGTTAGGGCAGTGCCGCCAGAATAATATTTTCGATAAATGTCCTTTATTTCTACCTTGTTCAGATTGTCTATTATTTCGCTTTTTAATATTTCGCCTAACCTGACTTTTATGATTTTTCCTGTGGAGATAATCATTATGATGACAAGGTTTTTGTTTTTTTCAAATCCTAATAATTTGTATTTGCTGTTTTCGAGTTCAATCCTGTTTTCCATTAAACCTTTCCTCTAAAATATCTCCAATAATATAAGTGGTGTCAGAGTCGAAGTGGTTGTCGATGGCTATGGTCAGCCTGTTTGTTACCTTGTTGTATCCTAATTTGTCTGCGCTGCCATTTGATAAGCCCCTTTTGACTATCAAAAGATCCCCCGCCTCGTTCATTTCACTGATTTCATTCTCGAGAAACACGCCTATTAAATTACAGTCCGGTCCGAAGTAATATGTCAGTGGATGCGTGATAGTCAGTTCGCCAATTCTTTTGTCAAGACTCTGCATCAGCAAGCTCTCTCTAATAATTGGGACGGCTGCAGGATTCATATTTCCATCCGGAGAGGCGCTGCTCTCTATAATTTCTTTTTCTTCAAAATCTACCGTCTCTATTTCCTTGTATGAGACGCCAAAGAAATCCGATATTTTCCGAATGGTAGATTGTTGTACATGGACAACCCGTCCTTCCAAAATGTTATAGATGGTGGTTCGAGTCAGGCCGCTGGAGTTACACAAGGAGAGCCGCGTTTCACCACGGCTCTTTATCAGGTACTTTATGTTGTTTTTTAGTTTTTCTGTTCTGTCTTTTTTGTGCATTAAAATATCTACCATTTGCCTGTTGTTGCAATATATTGCGTGTGCGTAGGTGGCTCTCATTGAGCGCAGCATCCTACACATCTGAAGCTCGGACAAAAATGATAATTTTGAAAATAATCCAACAGTGGTTGAACGAATTTTCATTGTGCGAGTAGGTGTCGTCACTATGTGTAAGACGTTGCCTACTCTGCTAAAGAATTCTCTTACAGTAACTAGGAAGTGCTCGGGATATGAATCATTTAATTACACAGATGTTCATTAATTTGATTAATAAAATTGAATTTTCTGGTAATAAATCTACCGTTCCCTCATGTATGACCATCAATCAAATATGGTTGAAGGCAAGAGACAGGCACTTTCTAAACTTTGCAAGGAGCTCCGGCGTGAAAAAGTCCAGCCCAACCGCAACCGAATCATCAGGCCTTTCGGCCAGCACCACCGTCCCTTCACCCAAACGTTCCAAACCCACCGAACAACTCGTCAGCGTGCCCCTGCGCACTCACACTCGCCTCGAACCACCCAGCCAATTCTTCGCCGTCGTCCCGGATGTCGACACGGAATCCATGCTCTGTCACGCCTCTGAAACCCTTGCTTCCCTCAGTGTGATGGCCACCGATCTCGCTCGTGAACTGGAAGGCCCGCGTCGCCATGTAATTTTGGCCATTCAGCAACTGTCCGCGCTGGGTGAGTTACTGGTCAATCGAGCACTGGACAACCTGGAACCGCCCCGTGGCTTGTCTGAAGGCGCGTCCAACTGCCCGCGCTGAATATTTACGTTCCTTTTTTCCCAATGGAGGTTTTTCGTCATGGATCGATACATGCCTGTCACCGGCATCGACTGCAGCGTCCCGTCATTGCTGATCGACACTGAAGCACCCTTGGACGTGTTGCATGAAACGGCGGCTTATCGCATTCGTACCGCAACGCAATTGCTGGAGAGTTTTGCGTGTGGCGAGGGTATCCACAGTGAATTGGCGCGGGTGTTGGTGACTTCGTTGCGCGATGGCTGTGATTTGCTGGACGTTGTCGGGCGACGATTGCAGGGGCAGGTTTCAGCCTAGAAAACGGGCGCCTGTCAGCGCCCCATTGCTTCCGGTTAATAGGAAGCATTACTATTCACGCCCCGTCTTCACAGCACACCGCAATGACCCCCAAGTTGCCCCGCAGACACGGCTTTTTCGAGCATTACGAAGAGTTGGTTGGCACCTGGACCCGTCGCCTGAGAAATCGTCAGCAGGCCGAGGATCTGGCCCACGACACCTTCGTGCGGGTGCTTGAGTCCGATTCGGCGGCGATCGAACAGCCCCGGGCGTATTTGCACCAGACCGCGCGCAACATCGCGGTAGATGGTTACCGGCGTGAGGATCGGCGGGGCGCCATGGAGTCGGAGGCGATCGATCACAGTGTGTCGTCGTCCGGCGACCCGGAGCATTTCATGCAGGCGATCCAGTTGGCTGACTCCATTGAACGGGCGCTCACCGAGTTGCCGGTCAATTGCCGCAAGGTATTTGTGTGGCAAAAGATCGAAGGCCTGACCCAGGCTGAAATCGCCGAACGCCTGGGTCTGTCCAAGAACATGGTGGAAAAGTATATGATCCGCACCCTGCGGCATCTGCGCGACCGCCTCGACGGTTTGCAATCATGATCGGCCGCGCGCTCCCACCCCCAGCCAAACAGGAACTTCCATGATGGATACTCGTGATTGTGCGTGCGGGCAAACAACGGTTCGCGATGAGGCGGCGCAGTGGTTTGTGCGTTTGCAGGAACCGGCCGTTGACGTCGAAGAGCATCGTCGCTTCGAGGTGTGGCTGAACGAGCATCCTCAGCATCGCGACGAATTTCAATTGCTTCAGGGTCTGTGGACCGCCGCAGAGCTGGTGCCGCGTGCGCGCCTGCAAGCCTTGTGCGAAACCCCGCCGGCGCGCAGCAAACGTCGCCCGCTGGTGCGTTATGCCGTGGCGGCCAGTGTGTTGGCGGTGGCACTCGGCCTGGGGCTGTTCAGCGGTTTGAATCAACCCACGCCTTACACCGCCGAGTTTTCGACGGCCTTGGGCGAACGTCGCCAGGTGGCGTTGCCGGACGGTTCGGTGATCGATCTGAACAGCCGCAGTCGCCTGCAGGTGCGCTATGACAATGGCCATCGAAGCATTGAGCTGACGGAAGGCGAGGCGATGTTCAGCGTTGCGCACGACAGCGATCGGCCGTTCGTGGTCGAGGCGGGCAGCGGCAAAGTCACGGTCACCGGCACGCGTTTCGATGTGCGTCGCGGCGTCAGCGAAACCCGGGTCGTGGTGGAGCAGGGCACGGTCAAGGTTCAGGGGCGCGAGGCGGCGGACAACGAATTCATCAGTCTCACTGCGGGGCTCGGTACCCGCGTCGATGCCCAAGGCACAGTCGCGGCAGCGTATGCCGCCAACCCCGCAGAACTGACCGCCTGGCGCAGCGGAAAACTGGTGTTCAACAACGCCAGCCTGGCCGAAGTGGCCGAGGAAGTGTCGCGCTATCGGGAGAAACCGCTGACCGTGAGCAACTACAAAGTGGGCAATCTGCGCCTGACCAGCGTGTTCAAATCCGACAACACCGACGCACTGCTCAAGGCCTTGCCGAACATCCTGCCGGTGGCCGTGCGCACCCTCGATGACGGCAGTCAGGAAATAATTTCACAATAAATTCAGGTTTTTTTCGAGTTCATCGTCTTCTAGCCTAACTGCAACTGGTTTGCATTAACAAACGCATACGCTTGCGATCCACAGGGCTAGATTCGACGTGAAAAAAACCACCGCTAAAAACAACAAATTCCTTTGGTTGCCGCTGGGCCTTGCGCTGGCGGTCAACGTTGCGCTGCCCCAGGCCTTTGCCGCCGATGCCATTCACATCCCGGCGCAACCCTTGGGTCAGGCGCTGAGTGAACTGGGCCAACAAACGTCGTTGCAGGTTTTTTTCAGTCCTGACCTGGTCGCCGGTAAACAGGCCCCGGCGGTGGATGGCAACCTCTCGCCGGAACAGGCTCTGCGCCTTTTGCTGCAAGGCAGCGGCCTTGAGTATCAGATCGACGAGGGTTCGGTGACTCTGACGCCAGCGCCGACTTCCGCCACCAATGGCCCTCTGGAACTGGGTGTGACCGACATCAAGGTCGTCGGCGACTGGCTGGGTGACGCCGATGCCGCCGTGGTGCAAAACCACCCCGGCGCCCGCACGGTGATTCGCCGCGAAGCCATGGTCGAGCAAGGCGCGATGAACGTCGGCGATGTGTTGAAGCGCGTACCCGGTGTGCAGGTGCAAGAAGCCAACGGCACTGGCGGCAGCGATATCTCCCTGAACGTTGGCGTGCGTGGCCTGACGTCGCGCCTGTCGCCGCGTTCCACGGTGCTGATCGACGGCGTGCCGGCCGCATTCGCACCGTACGGCCAGCCGCAGCTGTCGATGGCACCGATTTCCTCCGGCAACCTCGACAGCATCGACGTCGTGCGCGGTGCCGGTTCCGTGCGCTACGGGCCGCAGAACGTCGGCGGTGTGATCAACTTCGTGACCCGCGCCATCCCGGAAAAAGCCTCCGCCGAAATCGGCACCACCCTGGAAACCTCCCAGCACGGTGGCTGGAAACACATCGATACGGCGTTCGTCGGCGGCACCGCGGACAACGGCATGGGTGTGGCGCTGTTGTACTCGGGCGTGAACGGCAACGGTTACCGCGAGCGCAACAACGGCAACGACATTGATGACGTAATTCTCAAGACCCATTGGGCACCGACCGATGTCGATGATTTCAGCCTCAACCTGCATTACTACGACGCCAGCGCTGACATGCCTGGCGGCCTGACCCAGAAGCAGTACGACGCCGATCCGTTTCAGTCCGACCGTGACAACGACAACTTCAGGGGACGCCGCAAGGACATCTCGTTCAAGTGGGCGCGGCAGATTGATGACCGCACGCAGGCGGAAGTGCTGACCTACTATTCCGACAGCTTCCGTGGCAGCAACATCGCCGCTCGCGATCAGAAGACTATCGGCTCGTTCCCGCGCACCTATTACACCTTCGGTATCGAACCACGAGTGTCCCATGTGTTCGACGTGGGTCCGACCACTCAGGAAGTCAGCGTCGGTTATCGCTACCTCAAGGAAGGCATGCACGAGGAGGCGACCCGTCTGGAGCTGAACAAGAGTAATGAGCCGGTCGTGACCGCAGACTCGGACGGCCATGTCTATCAGGACCGCACCGGCGGCACTGAGGCCAACTCGGTGTATGTCGATAACAAAATCGACGTCGGTAACTGGACCGTTACGCCCGGTATTCGCTTTGAACACATCAGCACCGACTGGCACGATCGCCCCGTACTCGATGCCGAAGGCAAGCGTGTGCCAGAGAAGAATCGCAGCATCGAAAGCAACGAGCCGCTGCCGGCCTTGAGCGTGATGTATCACCTCTCCGATGCCTGGAAACTGTTCGCCAACTACGAGACTTCGTTCGGCAGCCTGCAGTATTTCCAACTCGGCCAGGGCGGTACGGGTGACAGCACCGCCAACGGTCTGGAGCCGGAAAAAGCCAAGACCTATGAGGTCGGCACGCGCTACAACGATGATGTGTGGGGCGGCGAAGTGACGCTGTTCTATATCGACTTCGATAAAGAGTTGCAGTACATCAGCAACGATGCGGGCTGGACCAACCTCGGCGCGACCACGCACCAGGGCGTCGAGGCGTCGGTGCACTACGACATGGCGGCACTGGACTCACGTCTTGACGGCCTGACCGCCAACGCCGGTTTTACATACACGCGTGCGGTTTATGAAGGTGAAATTCCAGGCTTCAAGGGCCGTGACCTGCCGTTCTATTCGCGCCAGGTTGCGACTGCCGGCTTGCGTTATGACATCGACCGCTGGACCTACAACATCGATGCGTTTGCCCAGTCCAAACAACGTTCGCCAGGCGTTGCCGTGAATGCCAAGGGCAGCTTCACCAACAACTACATCACCGAAGGCACTGCCGACGGTCAGTACGGCGACATTCCCGGTTATGTCACCTGGAACGTGCGTGGGGGTTATGATTTTGGCGCGCAGCTGTCCAACCTGAAAGTCGGCGCCGGGGTGAAAAACATCTTCGACAAGCAGTACTTCACCCGCTCCAGTGACAACAACTCGGGCATGTACGTCGGCGCACCGCGCACGTTCTTTGTGCAGGCCAGCGTCGGGTTCTGATAGAGCGCGGCGCCTTCATCGCGGGCTTGCCCGCGATGCTTTTCAGACTTTCAACACTTTCCCGCCAATGGCCACCGCCACCAGCAACACCGCCATCAACCCAAAGGCAAAACTCAAACTGCTGCCGTGGGCGATGAACCCGATCACCGCCGGCCCCGCCAGAATCCCCGCGTAACCCAGCGTGGTAATCGCTGGCACGGCAACGCTTTCAGGCATGACCGTCTGCTTGCCCACCGCGGTATACAGTACCGGCACGATGTTCGAACAACCCGCGCCCAGCAGTGCATAACCCACCAGCGCCATCTCCCAGTTCGGGGCAAACGTCGCCAGAAACAGGCCCGCTGCGGCCGTCAGGCCACCGAACACGATCACCCGTGTCGCGCCGAGGCGCCGGACGATCTTGTCACCAGTCAACCGGCCGACCGTCATGGTCAGCGCAAACGCCGCATAACCCAACCCTGCATACGCTGTGTCGATCCCGCGCTCCTGCGCGAGGAACACCGCGCTCCAGTCCAGCGCCGCGCCCTCGGCGAGGAACACGATGAAACACATCCCACCGATGAACAGCACGATGCCGTGTGGCATGGCAAACGCCGGCCCGGAACTTTCGCTGCCGTAAGGCAACAGGTGCGGCGCGGCTTTGCACAGTGCGATCAGCAGCAGCACGACCACCACCAGCATCGCCCCCAATGGCGAAACCCCGAAGCCGAGCAGGGCACTGACACCCGCCGCGCCGACAATCCCGCCAAGGCTGAACAGCCCGTGGAAACCCGACATCATGGTCTTGCCGCTGGCCCGTTCGACGATCACCGCTTGCAGGTTCACCGTCGAATCTACGGTGCCCAGGCCCGCGCCGAACATGAACAACGCGGCGATCAGCGCCGGAATCGACGACACCGTTGCCAACATCGGCAGCGCCGCACAGATCAACAGCGTCCCACCCACCGCCACCCGCCGGCAGCCGAAACGCGTGGCCAGAATCCCGGCCATCGGCATCGCCAGAATCGAGCCCACCCCCAGGCACAACAACAGCAGGCCGAGGGTCCCTTCATCCAGCCCGGCCCGCGCCTTGGCGTAAGGCACCAGCGGCGCCCACGCGGCAATCCCGAACCCGGCGATGAAAAAAGCCACGCGCGTGGACATTTGTTCCAGGCGTCCGGGCACGAAAGTGGTCTGGGTGTTGAGGTTGGTCATATCGATCCTTGGCAAAAAACGTCGCGTCCCCAAGGGACAGTGACTCACCCATGAGGTTCGATCAGCGTCCGGACGGTGTCGCGGTCAGGCAGGGTGACATCCTTGCACAGCCCGTCACGGTTTCGCGATATGTTGCACGCCTGCGATGGTTATACGGGAGGCGCCATGACGCTGTTCTACGATGCTCGAGGCAATATCTATGCGGTAGTGGCGCCTGACGCGGTGCGTCGCGAAGGTATCGATTTACCGGAACAGGCCGGTCTGGCGGCACAAACCCGCGCGGCATGGGCGATGTCGGCCATCGAGGCGTTCTGCGCCTGGGCGCCGGGCACGCAACCGCCCGGCAGCAAGGACCATCGCTGCGATGGCTTGCTGGTCGGTCCCTTTCAGACGTCGCCGCCGTTTGATCTGTTGATCGTCAACACCGACGGCACATTGGCTGAGCGCAGTGGTAACGGGCTGACGATTTTCTCCCAGGCGCTCAGCGACCAAGGGCTTTTTCCGGAAAACGCGGCGTGTGTGCTAAGGGTTCATCACGACAAGGCTGACGCACCTACACCGGGTGAAACGTCGGTGAGCGCCGCGCAGGTCGAGGACGTGCAAGGTTTCTGGCTGGACCTGGGCAAACCGGCGTTCGGCCCGGAGGCGGTCAGTGCTCAAGGGGTTGAAGGGGTGACAATGAACGGTCGCGAACTCAGCCACGTGCAACCCCTGTCGGCACTGGATCCGGCCTGGTCCCGCAGCCAGTTCGTGCGGGTCGGTAATCCGCACTGCGTGACCCTTGTGGAGGATGCGCAGGCACTGCCGGCGAATGAGCAGATGCGCGAAGCGCGATTGTCCGAAGGGCTGACGGCAATTGCCTACGCCATGCCGACCGGGGCAGGGCGGCCGTGTCCGGCGGGGGTCAATTTGCAATGGGCGATGCGCGAGTCACAAGGGCGGATTGCCGCTCGGGTGTTCGAGCGGGGCGAAGGCCCGACGGCGTCGTCCGGCACCAGTGCGAGTGCGGTGGCGTGTGCGGCGTGGCGGGTGGGTTGGGTGGCGGCGGGCGAGGTGAGGGTGGTGATGCCCGGTGGTACGGCACCGATTTTGTTGGAAGAGGAGCAGGGTGAATTGAGTCGGGTCAGCCTGTTTGGTACGGCGCGGTTGATGGGTTGATAGCACAATTGCTATCGCGGGCAAGCCCGCTCCCACAGGTTTGTGTGGCGTGCAAAAGATTTGTGTACGACATGAAACCCTGTGGGAGCGGGCTTGCCCGCGATGGCGTCAGTCCTGTCAACGCAAAGCTCAGCCCTGCTCGCCAAAAAACTCCACCACCGGCATCTGGCGCTTCATCAACACTTTCCCACCGCGCACCGAATACAGCGGCAAGCCCTGACTGCGAATGACTTCGTAATCGCTGTCCGCCGAAAGAATCAGCAAATTCGCCGGCCGTCCGCGTTCCAATCCATAACGCTCACCCAACGCCATGGCCTTGGCACTGTTGTCGGTGACCAGGTCCAGCGCACTTTGCAGGTTGCGATACCCGAGCATGTGACAGATGTGCAGACCCGCTTCGAGCACCCGCAGGATGTTGCCGTTACCCAGCGGATACCACGGGTCGACGATCGAATCCTGGCCGAAGCACACGTTCATCCCCGCTTCGAGCAATTCATTCACTCGGGTGACGCCGCGACGTTTCGGGAAGTTGTCGAAGCGCCCTTGCAGGTGGATGCTTTCGGTGGGGCACGAAACAAAACTGATCCCCGAATGCCCGAGCAGGCGAAACAGTTTGGCGCAGTACGCGTTGTCGTAAGAACCCATGGCCGTGGTGTGGCTGGCCGTGACCCGCGAACCCATGTCGCGGCTGCGGGCTTCTTCGGCGAGCACTTCGAGAAACCGCGAGTGCGGGTCGTCGGTTTCATCGCAATGCACGTCCACCAGGCAACCGGTGCGTTCGGCCAGGTCCATCAGGAATTTCACTGAACTTACGCCCTGATCGCGGGTGTATTCGAAATGCGGAATCCCGCCGACCACGTCCGCGCCCATGCGGATCGCTTCTTCCATCAGCTCACGACCGTTGCGATACGACTCAATGCCTTCCTGGGGGAATGCGACGATTTGCATGTCGATCAGGTGTCGGGATTCCTCGCGCACTTCGAGCATCGCCTTCAGCGCCGTCAACTGCGGGTCGGTCACGTCGACGTGGGTGCGTACATGCTGGATGCCGTGGGCGGCGAGGGTCTGGATGGTTTTCCTGGCGCGGGTTTTGGTGTCTTCCTCGGTGATCGTCACCTTGCGCTCGCCCCAGCATTCGATGCCTTCGAACAGCGTGCCGCTCATGTTCCAGCGCGGTTCGCCGGCGGTCAGCGTGGCGTCGAGGTGAATGTGCGGTTCGACGAAGGGCGGCACCACCAGATTGCCGCCAGCGTCCAGATCATCGGGACCCAGGGTCGGCGCTTCGGTCTGACGGGCAATGTTGCTGATCAGGCCGTTTTCCAGGTGCAACTCATGCAGGCCTTCTTGGTTGCGCAGACGGGCGTTGATGATATGCATCAGGTGAATCCTTTTAGAGATCTTGTAATGGTGCGTTGGCGCTGCGGACACCGAGCAGGCTGGTCAGTAGCACATACGTTAGCGCGGCAGCGGCAATCCCTACCAGCGGCGCGACCCATGGCGAACCGAAAGCGGCGACTGTGCCAACCGCATAAGCGCCCAAACCGGACCCATTGAACGCCGGTAATTGCGCATCGGCCAGTCGAGGATATTGACCACGGTAGCGAAAGAAAAAGTCCGCCATGATCACACCGCCGATCGGCGGAATCACCGTGCCCAGCAGAATCAGGTACGGCACCAGCAGGTCGTACATGCCTAGCAGCGCCAGCAACGTGCCGATAACTGCGCCGGCCAGGGTCACGGTCTTGCGTCGGCCGGTGCGCAACAGATTGCAGCCGGCCACGGCGAAGTTGTAGATGGTGTTGTCCTGGGTGCTCCAGATGTTGAGCAGCAACATCGCCATCGCGGCCATGGCGAAACCTTGTATCAGCAGTACTTCAACCACGTCCGGTTGCTGGTAGACGATCGCCCCGTAAGCGCCGATCAGCACCATCAGTCCGTTGCCGATGAAGAAACCGATCAGGCTCGCCAGCACCGCGACCCGCGCCGAGCGGGAAAAGCGCGTCCAGTTCGTGGCTTGCGTGGCACCGCTGACGAAAGTGCCAAACACCAGGGTGATCGCGGTCGACCAATCCAGGGTGCCGGTCGGGACGACGGCCAGCAAACCATCGAGCCCGCCGACTTTCACCGTCGCAACCCACATCGACAGCATGAGCAGCAACATCATGGCGGGCACCGCGATGTACGACAGAATCTCGAGTCCGCGATAACCGACGTACGCCGTGGCGCAAAACACCAGGCCGAACACCACCATCAGGCCCAGAACCGTGCCATCGCTCAACTCGAAGTATTTGCCCAGCACCACGGCCGCCGTGGCCGTGCCCCAGGCGTACCAGCCGATCTGGGTGAAACCGAGGATCAGGTCGCTGAGCTTGCTGCCTATTTCACCGAAGCAGAAACGCCCCATCAGCACCGAATTGAGGCCGCTCTTGAAGGCGATGTAGCCCAGCGCTGCGGCGTAGATGCCCAGCAGCAGATTGCCGACGACGATTACCGCCATCATCTCGCTGAAACTGAACGCCACCCCGAGCTTGCCGCCGGCAAACATGGTGGCGGTGAAGAAGGTGAAACCCAGCAGCACCATGGCCGTGGAGGCGAGGCCTTTGCGGGCCTGCATTGGCACTTCGCTGAGGGGGTAGTCGTTGCCAGGATCGTTCTGCGTCATGTGGCGCTCCTTGCTGAATGGGTAACGCGGAGGGGGGCTGCAGTGGTCGTGCCAAGCGGGTGGATGTCGTTATGTATAGACGAGCGGAGATGACTGGAGCGGGGAAGGGCACGAAACCGGTGCAAGTGCAGGAACACAAGTGCCATGTGGGAGCGAGCCGGCTCTCTCCCACAGGGGCAGGTTGGTTTCTTCAGGAGGAGGGTAGGAACCGCAACAACGCCGCGACGATGGCTTCAGGCGCATCTTCCTGCACCAGATGCCCGGCATTGGGGATTGGGTGAAACTGTGCCCCCGGAATCATCTGCTGCAGCGCGCGGCCACGTTCGATGGGAATCCACTGATCATCTTCACCCCAGAGAATCTGCACCGGGCAACGAATCGTCGGGTACAACCCTTCGATCTCACGGGTATAGCGCTGATCCATCTGCGCGATCTGCCGGTAAAACGCCGCTTGCCCCGGATCGCCCAGCCACGGTTGCACATACGGCGCGAGTTCATCATCGGGGATGTCGCGCTTGATCGCCCCGCGAACATAGGCCGGCACAATCGCCCGCTGAATGTAATCGGGTACGCCGCTGAACGCCGCTTCGTGCTGGCGCACATGCTGCACAAACGGCGAACCCCACGGCGTCAACGCCACCGGGTCGATCAGCGTCAGGCTGCGGTAGTCTTTGCCGTTCAGCAGATGCGCACGCAGCACCGTCGCGCCGCCGAAATCGTGGGCCACCACATCCGGGCAGTCCAGGCCCCAGTGCTCCAGCAGTTGCGTCAACAGTTCGTTCTGCACCCCCAGCGACACATCACCCTCGACCTTTTCGGACAGCCCATAACCCAGCAGGTCGAAGTAATGCACCCGGTGCGACGTGATGAAGTGCGGCGCAATCCGGTGCCACACATAGGAAGAGAACGGTGTGCCATGCACGAACACCAACGGCGGGCCGTCGCCACGCACGGCGTAACGGACGGAGTGCCCGTTGAAGCGATAGGTTTGAGCCAGCGGCCAGTCAGTCATGGGGACGTCCTCTTGGCAGGTACGAACCCAAAAGCATAGGCATAAAAAAACAGCCTATGAAGGCTGTTTTTTTACATCACTGACGAAAAACACTTCTCTGCAGGAGCGAGCTTGCTCGCTCCTGCAGGGATTTATTCGCCGTGATAGATGCAACCGCTGGTGCACGTCTCGTGAATACGGATCGCACTCAGCTCAGGCAACAAGGGCTTCAACTCAACCCAGATCCACTTGGCCAGCACTTCACTGGTCGGATTCTCCAACCCGGGAATGTCATTCAAATAGTTGTGATCCAGTCGCTCATACAGCGGCTTGAAGATCGCTTTGATCTCCGAGAAGTCACGAATCCAGCCGGTATGCGGATCAAGGTCGCCACTCAGGTGAATCGCCACTTTGAACGAGTGACCGTGCAGGCGGCCGCACTTGTGGCCTTCCGGGACGTGGGGCAGGCGGTGGGCGGACTCGAAGGTAAATTCTTTGAAGATTTCCACAGTGGTTTCAGCTCTGTCAGGTGGCGATCGCCGCAGCGATGTGGGCAGGCGGCGAGTTTAACAGTTTGTCCTGACTAAAGGGTCAGCAAGCGTTCGCCGAGTCGACCGTTGGCGGCCAGTTCGAGAAACTCATCGCCCAGCCTGCGACTTTCCTCCATCGTCGCACGCCAGTATTTCTGCCGGCTCGGCGCATCGCCCATGAAACGCTTGAAGTCGTTGCGGTCTGGCAGTTTGCCGTAGGGCAGGCGTGCCAGGTATTCCTTCGACGGCGCCAGTAACAAGACGTCCTGCAACCGTGCAGGGCAGGCGCGGCGCCATGGCAGGGTCTTGTCGAACCAGCCGGGAATCACCCGGTCGGTGAAGTGCGGATACAGCACGATGTCGTTGCCGCTGTAGGGCAGGTCGAGGTGATAGTCCAGCAGACCGCCGTCGCGGAAGGTTCCGGCGCCGGCGCCGGGCAGGTCGCGCACGCCTTCCATGACCATCGGGATCGAGCCCGAGGCGAGCAGGGCCTGGCGCAGGTTGCCGGCATTCAACGCGACGAAGCGCGAGGGGAAATCGTTCAGCGCATTGACCGGCGGCGCGAGGCGCGGGTCGTGGATGATCAGCCGCTCGAAATGCCGCGACAGCCGCGCGCGACCGCGCAGGTTGTCGGCGATCACCGACGACAGGCCCAACCCGAGACGACCGCGATGATCGTCCGCGAGCAGGCCGTGGCTTTTGACCACCATGATGTTGAGTCGGTGATGGGCGTTGTTCAAAATCGCCGCATCGCGGCCGTCGAGCAGGTCATCGAGCATGCGCTGCGAGCTCTGGCTGATCTGCGCCATGGTCACGCCCTTGGCGAAATTCTGCTCGGTGTACAGGTGGCCGAGACGGCGAATGCCTTCGGCTGCGTCCGGCAGGCACGCACTGGCAAAGCGCCAGGAACCCACCGAGGCGCCGATCAGCGACCGTTCACGCGGCGCGGCGGGCAGCCATTCGCCGAACAGCGCCAGGTCCAGACCTTGAATCCCCAACGCCTTTGGCCCACCGGCGGCGCCCGGCAGCGTGCCGACATCGGCGGCGTTCAAACCGTTTTCACGGATGCGCGCGAAGGCACGCGGGCCGGCCTTGAGGGTCAGGGAGGGGAACTTGATGTGGATAGCAGTCATACCGGTCTCGATGTCTGGCAAGCGGGCGGATTATAAACAGCTGTGCGTGCTGCAAACACAGGACCTGCGATGTCGAGTTGCCATCCATGATGATGGCAATTCAGTTTCAATTAAGTTCGAATCGCTAAGGTGGCCGCCGTACGCAACACATAAAAAATACGGAGACACCCCATGAAAACCCTGACTGCCCTGTTCACCGCCTCCATCATTGCCATGACCGCCAGCCTCGCCCATGCCCGCGACCTGGGCCCCGACGAAGCCCTGCGGTTGCGCGACGCTGGTACCATTGTGTCTTTCGAGAAGCTCAACGCCACGGCGCTGGCCAAACACCCAGGCTCGACGGTCACCGAAACCGAGCTGGAAGAAGAGTACGGCAAGTACATTTATCAGGTGGAGCTGCGTGACCCACAAGGCATTGAGTGGGACCTGGAATTGGACGCCGTAAGCGGGCAAGTACTCAAGGATCATCAGGATACGTAATGAAGGTGTGTTCATTTTCACGCATGGCGCTGGTGCTTCTGGCGTTTTGCTCGGTCGTCATGGCCCGCGACCTCGATCAGGACGAAGCCCTGCGCCTGCGCCAGCAGGGCGTTATCCTGCCGCTCGAACACGTGGTGAAGCAGGCGCTGGACCGTTATCCCGGCTCCAAACTGCTGGAAGCCGAGCTCGAAGAGAAACACGACGTCTACATTTATGAAGTCGAGCTGCTGACCACTGAAGGTGTGGTCCGTGAACTGGACCTCGATGCCACCACTGGCCAGTTACTGAAAGACAAGGAAGATTGACCGATGCGATTGCTGCTGGTGGAAGACCATGTGCCCCTGGCCGACGAACTGATGGCCGGCCTCAACCGCCAGGGCTATGCCGTGGACTGGCTGGCCGACGGTCGCGACGCGGTGTATCAGGGCAGCAGTGAACCTTATGACCTGATCGTTCTCGATCTCGGTCTGCCCGGTTTGCCGGGGCTCGACGTGTTGGCGCAATGGCGGGCGGGGGGGCTGGCCACGCCCGTGCTGATCCTCACCGCGCGCGGCTCCTGGGCCGAACGGATCGAAGGCCTCAAGGCTGGCGCCGACGACTACCTGACCAAGCCTTTCCACCCTGAAGAGCTGCATTTGCGCATTCAAGCGTTGTTGCGCCGTTCCCATGGCCAGGTCAATCAACCGACGCTGCAGTCGGCCGGATTGCACCTGGACGAAGGCCGCCAATGCGTGACCCGCGACGGCGCCGACATTCAGCTCACCGCTGCGGAATTTCGTCTGCTGCGCTATTTCATGCTGCACCCCGAGCAGATCCTCTCCAAAAGCCACCTCGCCGAACACCTCTACGACGGTGAAACCGAACGCGACTCCAACGTGCTGGAAGTCCACGTCAATCACCTGCGGCGCAAGCTCGGGCGCAGCGTGATCGAAACCCGTCGCGGCCAGGGTTACCTGTTCGGCGGGCAAGCGCAGTGAGGTCGATCCAGCGCCGCTTGAGTCTGGGGTTGATCAGCGTGATGGTGATCGTCGGCCTGGTGCTGGCGCAAACCAGCCTGTGGTTGTTCGAAATGGGCTTGCAGCGCTACCTCGAAGCGGGGCTGCGCAACGACAGTGAAAACCTGCTGGTGGCGCTGGTGCGCGGGCCGCAGGGCTTGCAGCTGGATGAGCGACATCTGTCACCGGCCTACCTGCGGCCGTTTTCCGGGCACTACTTCCGCATTGATTTTGCCGACAGCCATTGGCGCTCCCGTTCATTGTGGGATCAGGAATTGCCGCGACTCGAACATCCAGGCCTGCACAGCAACCTGCAACTGGGGCCGGAAGGCCAGCAGTTATTGGTCTTGCGTTCGGACTATCGCCGACTCGGCCAGTCGATCTCCATCAGCGTCGCCCAGGATTACACGCCGGTGCGCGATAGTTTCAAGCGCATGCAGCAAGTGGGGTTGGGACTGGGGTTGGCGGGACTGCTGTTGATTCTGCTGTTGCAGCGGATCACCGTGCGCCGCGCCTTGCGTCCGCTGGAAAAGGCCCGAGAGCAGATTGCTCAGTTGCAGCGAGGCCAGCGTTCGCAACTGGATGATCAGGTGCCGGTGGAACTTGAGCCGCTGGTGGCGCAGATCAACCATTTGCTCGCCCACACCGAAGACAGCCTCAAGCGTTCGCGCAATGCGCTGGGCAACCTCGGGCACGCCTTGAAAACCCCACTGGCGGTGTTGTTGAGCGTGGCGTCCAGCGAGAAACTCGACGCCCATCCCGAGCTGCGCAAGCTCCTCAAAGACCAATTGGAACAGGTTCAACAACGCCTCAATCGCGAACTCAACCGCGCGCGGCTGTCCGGCGATGCGCTGCCGGGGGCCTTGTTTGATTGCGATGCGCAACTGCCGGGATTGCTCGCCACGTTGAACATGATCCACGGCGAACACCTTGAACTGAGCTATCGCGCGCCGGCCGGTTTGCAGTTGCCGTGGGATCGCGAAGACTTGCTGGAACTGCTGGGCAATCTGCTGGACAACGCCTGCAAATGGGCGGATGCCGAGGTGCGGTTGAGCGTGGTGGAGACGGCCGCAGGGTTTGAGTTAAACGTGGAAGATGATGGACCGGGCATTCCCGAGGACCAGCGTGATCAGGTGTTCAGCCGGGGCACGCGGCTGGATGAGCAGACGGATGGGCATGGGTTGGGACTGGGGATTGTGCGCGACATTGTCGACACATGGGGCGGGGTGTTGCGGCTGGAGGAGAGCGAGTGGGGCGGGTTGAGCGTTGTCATCGAACTGCCCAAGCGTTGACACTGTTCTGAAAACCACCGAGTAATCTGTGGGAGCGGGCTTGCCCGCTCCCACAGGTAGTTTCTGTGGATACAAATCTGCGTTAAACGCGGAACTGATCCATCAGACTCTGCTGCTGATTCGCCAGACTATTCAATGACTGGCTCACCCGCGCCGACTCATTCGCCTGTCCCGACAACGATTCGGTCACGTCCCGGATCGTCGCCACGTTGTTGTTGATCTCTTCCGCCACCGCGCTTTGCTCTTCCGCCGCGGAGGCAATCTGCAGGTTCATGTCGCTGATCACTGTCACTGCGTCGCCGATCTGGCGCAACGCTGTGACAGCCTGGCCCACCTGCTCGACGCTGCCCTGGGCCTGACGGTGACTGTTGTTCATCGACCCCACCACATCCTGCGTGCCGCTCTGCAACTGCTCGATCACCAGACGGGTTTCCTCCACAGACTCCTGTGTGCGCCGCGCGAGGTTGCGCACTTCGTCGGCGACCACGGCAAAACCGCGCCCGGCCTCACCGGCACGGGCTGCTTCGATTGCGGCGTTCAGGGCCAGCAGGTTGGTCTGTTCGGCGATGGCGCGGATCACTTCCAGCACCGAGCCGATTTTCTCGCTGTTGGCCGCCAAACCTTCGACCTGCACCATCGCTGCGCTCATGTCGGCGGCGAGGTTATCGATGCTGGTGGTGGTCTGGTCGATCACGGTCAAGCCACGGCGGGTGGCGTGATCGGCATCGCGCGCCGCTTGTGCCGCTTGTGCCGCGCTGCGGGCAACGTCCTGGGCGGTGGCGCTCATTTCGTGGGAGGCGGTCGCCACTTGATCGACCTGACGGTATTGCTGTTCCATGCCGGCGCTGGTCTGCGTGGCGATGGCAGAAGACTGGTCCGCCGTACTGCGCGCGTCCTGCACCGAGCGTTTCACCTCGGCGATGATCGGTTGCAACTTGTCGAGGAAACGGTTGAACCAGCCGGCTAACTGGCCCAGTTCATCCTTCTTGTCATACGCCAGGCGCCGGGTCAGGTCGCCCTCACCACTGGCGATGTCTTCGAGCATGTGCGCCACGCCGAGGATCGGTCGGGTCACGCTGCGCGCCATCAGCCACACCAGCAACAGGCCGATCAATGCGGCCAGCACACCGAGGCCGAGTTCGACCAAGGTGCCGGCGGTGTTGCTTTCATCGAGTTGTTTTTTCAGGGCTTCGGCGGGGCCGATCAGGACTTTTTCCGGCACGTCGAGCAACACGCCCCACGACTTGCCGTCGGGGATGGGCTGGAACGGCGACAGCACTTTCAACTGCTGTTGGCTGTGCAGGCTTGCGGTTTTGCTGCTGGCGGCGAGCAGGCGGATCAGTTCGGCGCCGCTGGTTTTATCCACCGCGTCCAGGCGCTGGCTGAGTTTGCTGGCGTCCGGGCTGTAGCCGGCGAGCAAACCGGCCGGGCTGATGATGCTGACGTTGGTCTGGCCGTCATAAAGTTTTTTGCTGGCGCCCTGACTGACCGCTTGCAGGCTGTTGAGGTTGATGTCCACCGACAGCGATGCGATGACTTTGCCATTGACCATCAGCGGGAACACGATGCTGGTCATCAACACGTTCTGGCCGTCGATCACATAGAAGTAGGGTTCGATCACACAGGGCTTGAGCGAAGTGCGCGGGCAGGTGAACCAGGCGTTGGCGGGCTCGCCGCTGGGGCCGGTGCTGGTGTCGGCCATGTCGGTTTCGGGCAGCGCCATCGACGTCACCTTGCCGGGCGTCGGTTGCGACCAGTAGAGCGCGAAACGGCCCTTGTCGTTACTGCCCAGCTCAGCCTGGCCGGCGAACAGGTCGTCCTTGCCGTCCAGCGCATTGGGTTCGAACACCAGGGACAGGCCGAGCAGTTCCGGGTTGGCTTGCAGCGCAGACTTGACCTGGCGGGTCAGGTCTTCACGCAGGTCGAAGGCATCGAGGAAGCGCTTCTCGGCCTGGTCGCGCAGGAACAACACCTGACGCGAAAAGCCGTGGCCATATTGATAGGCGTCCATGAACTGCTGGCGAATAATCAACGCCTGGTTTTCGCCCTGGGATTCGATCCGGGCCTGGGCGGCGTCATTGAGCATCTCCATGCTCGAGGCTTTCACCAGCTCGGAGCTGTGCTCCATACGATAGAGGGAAAGACCTACCAGCAAGGTCACGATACCGGCCAGGCAAAGCCCGGCCAGCAGGGTGATTTTCCATTGAATGGAAAGTTGTCTGAGCGACATGGAGACGTCCTTATTCGATAAATATCTGAGACTTTGCACTGTAACGGCGGCAAATCCGCTTTCTTTATGTCGTTAAACGAATAACAGGCACGTTCGAAATCCCAGCCTTACGCAAACCTCTCTAGGAGCTGGCAAGCCAGCTCCTACAGGGGGCGTGCGCGTAGCGTTCTGGCCGTTGGCTTTGACAAGGCGCTGACCGTCCGGCACAGTGCGCGCCCTCTAATAAAACCCATTCCTTATCCCGCTGGCGGCTTTGTGCAGACTCCCGGCCGGACTCATTTCGCTTGCCTTGAGGTAACGATGATTAATGCTGTAATTGCCGCGGTTGGCATCATGCTGATTCTCAGCCTGTCCCGCGTGCACGTGGTGATCGCGCTGATTATCGGCGCTCTGGTGGGTGGTTTGACCGGTGGCCTGGGCATCGACGCCACACTGAAAGCCTTCAATAGCGGCCTTGGCGGCGGGGCCACGGTGGCCTTGTCGTATGCCTTGCTCGGCGCGTTTGCGGTGGCGATTGCCAAGTCCGGCCTGGCCCATGCGCTGGCAGACAAAGCCTTGGCGATGGTTGACCGCCAGCACGCCAACGGTGGCGGTTCGGTGAAGTGGTTGCTGATCGGCCTGCTGTGGGTGGTGGCCATTGCCTCGCAAAACATTCTGCCGATACATATCGCCTTTATTCCGTTGCTGGTGCCGCCGCTGTTGTATGTGCTGACCAAGCTGCAACTGGATCGGCGGTTGATCGCCTGCGTCATGACCTTCGGCCTGATCACCCCGTACATGTTCTTGCCAGTGGGCTTCGGCAACATCTTCCTCAATGAAATCCTGCTGGCCAATGTGGCCCGCAGCGGTGTTGATATCAGCGGCATCAACGTCACCCATGCCATGGGCATTCCGGCGCTGGGCATGGTGGTGGGTCTGGGGGCAGCGTTTATCAGCTACCGCAAGAAACGCGTCTATAACCTGGAAAAGATTGAGCAGGTCGAACAGGTCGCGGTGCAGTACAACCCGCTGAGCCTGATGGTTGCGGGTGTGGCCATCGCGGCAGCGTTCATTATTCAGCTGCTGCTGGACTCGATGATTATCGGTGCCCTGGCGGGCTTTTTGATTTTCTCGGTGTCGGGCATCGTGAAGTGGCGCGACACCGATGACCTGTTCACCGAAGGCATGAAGATGATGGCGATGATCGGTTTCATCATGATCGCCGCCTCGGGGTTTGCCGAAGTGATGAAAGCCACCGGCCAGGTGCAGACGCTGGTGGAGGCGTCGGCGTCGTGGATCGGCCACAGCAAAGGCGTCGGTGCGCTGCTGATGTTGCTGGTGGGTCTGCTGGTGACCATGGGCATCGGTTCGTCGTTTTCCACCGTGCCGATTCTGGCGGCGATTTTCGTGCCGCTGTGCGTGCAACTGGGGTTCAGCCCGATCGCGATCGTGTGCATCGTCGGCACCGCCGGTGCGCTGGGCGACGCCGGTTCGCCGGCTTCCGACTCTACGCTCGGCCCCACCTCCGGCCTGAACATCGACGGTCAGCATCACCATATCTGGGACACCGTGGTCCCGACCTTCCTGCATTACAACCTGCCGCTGCTGGCGTTCGGCTGGGTGGCCGCAATGGTCCTATAACCACCTCAAATTCTGTGGGAGCGGGCTTGCCCGCGATGACGGTCTTTCAGTCACATTGATGCTGAACGTTCCGACGCTATCGCGGGCAAGCCCGCTCCCACAGGGATCAATGTGACCTTTACTCAACTTTTGATCCGGCGTGCCGTTAAAGCCTTTAACCACGCCAATAAAATCAAAAGAGTGAACCGTCATGCGCATGAGCCTGAAGGCTAAAGTCCTGTCCCTTGCCGTTCTCCCGGTGTTGCTCTTTGCGTTGGTCATCAGCCTGACCACGTTGTTCGTTCTCCAGGAACAGGCCCGCAAGGAAGTCGAGGAGACGCGCCAGCGCCTGCTCAGCGACGCCAAGGCTACCCTGCAAAGTTACGTCGCCGTGGCCATGACCGCGATCAAACCGCTCTACGACGCCGCCGCCCCTGGCGATGACGCGGCGCGGGCCCAGGTGATCAAATTGCTGTCGAGCATCAGCTACGGCAAGGAAGGTTACTTCTTCGGCTATGACTCCAATACTGTGCGCCTGTTCAAGGCCAACAGCCCCGAAGGCGTGGGCCAGAGCTTCAAGGACAACCGCGATCCGAACGGTGTTTACGTCAACCGCGACCTGGTGAAAGTCGCCAAGGACGGCACGCATTACCTGCAATACAGCTCGCCATTGCCTGGCAACACTCAGGTGCTGGTGCCGAAACTCGGCTACACCGAATACCTGCCGAAGTGGGACATGGCCGTCGGCACATCGGTCAATCTTGATGGCATCGAGGCGCAAGTGGCCGTGGTCGAAGCCAAGGTTCAGGAGCGTATGGAAGGCGTGTTGTTGAGCATCATCGGCATCGCTGTCGTCGTGCTGTTGCTGATTGCCGCCGCCGGCATGCTGCTGGCCAACACCATTCTGCGGCCGCTGAATTTGATGAAAGCCAACCTCGACGACATCGCGGCGGGCGAGGGCGACCTGACCCGGCGCCTGACCATTACCAGCCAGGATGAGCTGGGCGAGCTTGCCGGTTCGTTCAACCGTTTTGTCGACAAGATCCACGGCCTGGTGCGCCAGATCACCGAAATGACTTCGCAACTGACCGGGCTGGTGAATCAGGTGTCCGATCAGGCCCAGCGTTCGGATCAGGCGATGGAGCGTCAGCGTCACGAAACCGATCAGGTGGCCACGGCAATCAACGAAATGTCGGCCGCCGCGCAGGAAGTGGCGAAAAGTGCACAAAACGCGGCAGTGGCGGCGCAGCAGACCGACGAAGAAGGCCAGGCCGCCAAGCGTGTGGTGGCCGGCAGCATCGTGAAGATTCATGCATTGGTCGACGATATTCGCAGCAGCGGCGTGTCCCTCGACAGCCTGCAAAAAGACGTGTCTTCGATTGTCAGCGTGCTCGGGGTGATCCGTTCAATTGCCGAGCAAACCAACCTGTTGGCGCTCAACGCCGCAATCGAAGCTGCTCGCGCCGGTGAGGCCGGTCGTGGCTTCGCGGTGGTGGCCGACGAAGTGCGGGCGCTGGCCAGCCGCACGCAAATCAGCACCCAGGAAATCCAAGGCATGATCGACCGCTTGCAGGCCGGCACTCAGTCGGCGGTGGAAGCGATGCGCCGTTCCAGCGAGGCCGGCGACGGCACGTCCGCACAGGCCAATCAAGCCGGCGCGTCGCTCGACACCATGGCTCAGCTGATTGGCACCATCAACTCGATGAACGCGCAGATCGCCAGCGCGGCCGAAGAGCAGACCGCCGTGGCTGAAGAGATCAACCGTAGCGTGCATCAGATCGCGGTGGCCGTGGACAACGTGGCGGACGAAACCCAGCTCGGCGCCCAGACGTCCCGCAGCCTGGCTGATCTGGGTCAGCGCCTTGGCAGTCTGGTCGGACAGTTCCGTATCTGACACCTGTAAAGGATGTCTCCGGTTTAAAACGTAAAGGATGTCTCCGGTTTCTACCCGGGCAAGCCCGCTCCCACAGGGTATTGCGTTGTTGCAGGTTCTACGGCCTGTCCCAGTACGGCACGGTCCCGAAGCATTCGACAAAAAAATCTATCACCGTGCGCACCTTGACCGACAACCGCCGGCTCCCGGGCCAGAGCACGGCGATCTGTTGCGGTTCGAGGCTGTTGGACACCTGATACGCCCCCAGCACCGGCACCAGCGTGCCGTTGCGCACCGCTTCACCAATCAGCCATGACGGAAACATCACCAGCCCCAGACCTTGTTCGGCGGCCTGGGTGAGCGTGTCGGCATGGTTGCCGGTGATCGGGCCTTTCACCGAGTAGGGCGTCCAGTCCTGCTGATTCTGGCGGAAAAACCAACGCTGCTGGCCTGTCACGCCTTTGTAGGCCAGGCATTGATGGGCCGCGAGGTCTTCGGGGTGTTGCGGGACGCCATGACGCTCCAGATAAGCCGGGCTTGCTGCGACTTGAAAACGATGCGGCGCCAGAATGCGCGCCTGCATGCTTGAGTCGTGCAGCGGACCGATACGAAACAGCAGGTCGGTGCCTTCCTGTAGCGGGTCGATGTAGCTGTCGGTCTGCTGGATATCCAGTTGCAGCTTTGGATAACGCTCGCATAAACGCCCCAGCCATGGCGTCAGGTGCCGTTGCCCGAACACCACGGGGGCGTTGATACGCACCAGCCCGCTGGGTTCGCTTTGCTGTTCCTGCAAGGCTTGCTCGGCTTCTTCCAGTTGCACCAGCACCAATCGGGCATGGTGGCCGAGCATGCGCCCGGCTTCGGTGGGCGTGACCGCGCGGGTGTGGCGGTAGAGCAATTGTTGGTTCAGCAGCTGTTCCATCAACTGGATCTGCCGGGAAATCGACGACGGCGCCAGGCCTTCGCGACGGGCGACTTCAGAGAAACTGCCGTGGTCGAGTACGGCGACAAACAGCCGAAGTGCCTTGAATCCCAATTCGTGGAGCCCGTGCATGAAGTGTCCTGCTGTGCGAGTTACGCAAAAGTGTTGTCAGGATGCTCCCATTTATCGCAAAGCAGTGCCAGCCGATAATGCGCGCCTATTCCACTGACTCCACAAAACCCCATGGGGGAGCGAGCCTGCTCGCGATAGCGGCCAGACATCCAACATCAATGTGACTGACAAATCGCTATCGCGAGCAGGCTCGCCCCCACAAGGGACGGTGTTTTTTCTGATAATTGGCAGGTGTTCATTCATGCAATCTTCCTCAATCGACGTGGGCGTTGCCACAACACCAGCGACCAAACCGGGGTTGCGGCTTTTACTGCTGCCTCTGGTGATCCTGGCCGGTATGGGGCTTTCCGTGGAGGCCGGTCTGCTCGGGCCGCTGGGGGTTCAGGTCGGTCACTTGTGGGCGACGTTGAGCATCTTCGGCGTCGGCTCGGCGATCCTGTTTTTACTGCTGTTGTTTAGTGGTCCGAAAAAAGGGCCGGCCTTCAGCGACTTGCCGCGCTGGCAGTTGCTCGGTGGTTTCCTCGGGCCGATGTACGTGGTGGTGCTGACCCTGGCCACGCCGCACATCGGCATTGCGATGACGATGATTGCGATCCTGTCCGGGCAGGTCGGTAAAAGCGTGTTGATCGACCACTTCGGCTGGTTCGGCGCCACCCGTAAAAAGGTCAACGGTGAACGTTGGCTGGCCTTGCTGCTGATTGTCGCGGCACTTGTTCTGATTGCGCGGGGTTGATGATGAATCTGATTATTTTGTTGGCGGTGGTCGTGGCCGCCGGTGCGGTGTTGAGTGTTCAGGCCGCCATCAATGGACGTCTGGGCGAAACGGTCGGTGTGCTGCGCAGCAGTTTGCTGACGTTCGTGGTGGGGGCGGTGAGCACCGGGTTGCTAATCCTGTTTTTCGAGCCGGCCCATGCCATGAGCCTGCTGGACGTGCCGAAATGGCAGCTCAGCGGCGCGCTGTTCGGCGTGGTGTACATGATGGTGATGGTGGGAGCGGTACCGCGGGTGGGTACGGCGGTGGCGACGGTCGCGGTGATCGTCGGGCAGTTGGGCATGGGGATGCTGATCGATAACTTCGGCTGGCTGGGCAACCCGCAGATCGAGCTGTCCGGCAGCCGGATTCTGGCGATGGTGTTGCTCGGGTTGGCGTTGGTGTTGATGTATCGCAGCAATACCCGCCAGGCCTGACGGCTGTTGCTCCTACAGTTGTCATGCGTCGTTTGTGGCAACTCCTACACTGGTGAGACGGGTTGTAGCTTCAAGCCCCGACGACCACCACCTCAGGAGTCAGACTCATGATTGACAGTGAAAGCATCTGCGACTGCCCGAAATGTAACTGCAAACTCGGCCAGCATCCGATCGCGCGTCACGGCAAACACTACTGCTGTGAAGCCTGCGCCAAGCACCATGAACACGGTGAAGAATGCGCGAGCAAAGGCTGCAAGTGCGCCAAGCGCTGACTGTAGGCGCGTGCTTGCTCGCGATGGCCTCAACGACAACGCGTATTTTCTGAATGTACGCGCCGCTCTCAAGGCCATCGCGAGCAAGCTCGCTCCTGAAAAATAAGGGGCGTTAACTCGCTGGCCGCCACGTTACGTTTTCCACGCCGAATTTTTCCGCCATCGGCTTGCTGGTCTTTTGCACCTTCTCCCGTCCAAAGCGCGGGATCCGGCCTACGCCGGCGTCGCAACTCGCCCAATGCCATGCCTCCGCATTGTCCATTTTGTCCAGGCGAATGATGAAAGACTTGGGGTCGCCATGAAGGGTGTATTCAATGACGAAAAGTTTTGCGTTGTTCATAAAGCCCGTATTCCTCCCTGTGGTATTAAAAGGATCATTTGGGGGGCGGAAAATTCAGTCGGATTGTCAGGCGGCTGCGGCCAGTGGCGACAAGGCTTGCGGCTGGTTACCATGCATTTTCTGAAAACCCCAATGAATGCTGACCATGGCCCTTGCCGCGCCCCCCGATCTGAGTGACACCGATGTGCCCGTGCAACCGCTGGCGCGCACCTATCCGCGCGGGTTGTTCATTGAGCCCCACGAGCATGTCTGGGGCCAGTTGTTGTATGCGATGAGCGGGGTGATGTGGGTCGAAACGCCGCATGAGGCGTTGGTGGTGCCGCCGCAACGGGCGGTATGGCTGCCACCGGGCGTGCCCCACGGCATTCGCGTGGTCTCGGATCTGCAGATGCGCAACATCTACTTGCGGCCGTCATTGGCAGCGACGCTGGACGCTACGGTTCAGGTGATCGAAGTGGGCGGGTTGCTGCGTGAACTCATCGTCGGGCTGGTGGAGCAAGGCGACGACGGTGCGGCGGAGTATTACGAGGCGCTGGTCGGCCTGGCACTGCTGGAGCTCAGGCGCGCCAAGCGTTCTCTGCTGAAAATCCCGTTACCGGATGATTCTGACCGACGCCTGATGAACCTGTGTCAGGCGGTCATGGCCGCGCCATCGCTGGACATTCCCTTCGAACATCACGCGCAAAGCGCCGGGGCCAGCGTGCGTACCCTGGCGCGGCTGTTCAAGGACGGTCTGGGCATGGGCTTCGCCGAGTGGCGGCGGCAGGTGCAACTGGCGACCGCGGTCGGGGAGTTGATCCAGGGTGTGCCGGTCAGTGCGATTGCCCGGGACCTGGGCTATTCGCCGAGCAGCTTCAGTGACATGTTCCGTCGGGAACTGGGGGTTGCGCCTTCGCAGTTCTGCACGACTCTGTAGGTGTTTTGGCCGATATTCAGAAGCACTTGGCCGATGCTCGCTGATACCGGCCTTTAGACTTTGGGCATACCTCAATTGCCCACGGAGTCTGCCATGAGCTACCTCATCTCACTGGTCATCGGTCTGGGCGTCGGTTTGCTTTACGGCGCGCTGGATTTTCGTTCCCCCGCACCACCGGCCATTGCGCTGGTGGGCCTGCTGGGCATGCTCGCCGGTGAAAAGTTATGGCCTATGGGCCGGCAGCTGGTCACTGGCTGGATCTCCTGAAATCACCTTCCTGGTTCGATGGAACATTCCCATGAAAGCATTGCAGTTCGACAAAACCGGCGACCTCTCGGCCCTGCGCTATGTCGAGGTTCCAACCCCCGTGCCCGGCGCCGATGAAGTGCTGGTGCAAATCAAGGCCGCCGGCCTCAACCCCAGCGATGTGAAGAATGTGCTGGGGCGTTTTCCCTACACCACGTTGCCACGGATTCCCGGGCGTGATTTTGCGGGTGTAGTCGTCAAAGGCCCGCAGGCGCTGATCGGTCAGGAAGTGTGGGGCACCGGCCGTGAATTGGGCTTTTTCGCCGACGGCTCCCATGCGCAATTCGTCAAGTTGCCGGCCAACGGCGTGGCGCGCAAACCGACGCACCTGAGTTTTGCCCAGGCCGCCAGCCTCGGCGTGCCTTACACCACGGCGTGGGATGCGCTGGAACGCAGTCTGGTGAACGCACAAACGCGGCTATTGGTGATTGGTGGCGGGGCGGTCGGCAGTGCCGCGTTGGCGCTGGCCAAGGTGCGTGGCGCCCAGGTGCTGGCGGCGGCGCGTCGGCCGGAGCAGGTCAAGGACTTGCAGGCTCAGGGGTATCAAACGTTGCAACTGGATAAACCCGAGGACTTGGGAGCACAGGTCAACGCGGTCTACACCGGCGGCGCCGACGTGATTTTTGACACCACCGGGTTCTGGCTACCGGCCTCCGTCCCTGCGTTGGCAGCGTTCGGCCGTATCGCGATCATTGCCGCGCCGGTGGATGGCCTGGTGCAGTTGCCGGCCCTGGCGCTGTACCGCAAGGGCGGTTCGGTGGTGGGGATCAACTCGCTTCTGTACGGCGTGCAGGCGTGCGCGGCGATGCTCGATCAGTTCGGCCGGTTCTTCGATCAGGACCTGTTGCCGTTGCCCCAAGGGTTGTTTGAATCGCCGCTGGCCGAAGGGCTGGAACGTTATGCCGAAGTGAATCAGGGCAGTGGCGACAAGGTGATTTTGTTGCCATAACCCAACCACTGTGCGAGCTGGCTTGCCAGCGATGGCGGCTTCGGCAGCGATGCAAGCCTCAAGCGCCTCAAGCGCCTCATCGCTGGCAAGCCAGCTTCCACAGGGTTTTGTCGTTCGTTAAAGCCCCTCAAAATGACCTTGCTGTAGACTCGTCCGCACTGACTTCACAAGGTGCACCCGATGAGCGAGCCGATCCGTTTGACCCAATACAGCCACGGCGCAGGCTGTGGCTGCAAGATTTCCCCCCAGGTGCTGGAAGTGATTCTGGCCGGCAGCGGGGCGCAGAACCTTGACCCCCGGCTCTGGGTCGGCAATGCCTCGCGCGATGACGCGGCGGTGTATGCCATCGATGAAGAGCGCGGCGTGGTCTCGACCACCGATTTCTTTATGCCCATCGTCGACGATCCGTTCGATTTCGGCCGCATCGCCGCCACCAATGCCATCAGCGACATCTACGCCATGGGCGGCGATCCGTTGATGGCCATCGCGATCCTTGGCTGGCCGGTGAATGTGCTGGCGCCGGAGATTGCCCGGGAAGTGATTCGCGGCGGGCGCTCGGTGTGCGATGAAGCCGGCATCCCGTTGGCGGGCGGGCACTCCATCGATGCGCCGGAGCCGATCTTCGGCCTGGCTGTCACCGGGCTGGTGGAAAAGCGCCACATGAAGCGCAACGACACGGCCACCGCCGGTTGCCTGCTCTACCTCACCAAGCCCCTGGGCATTGGCATCCTCACTACCGCCGAGAAAAAGGGCAAGTTGCGCCACGCCGACATCGGCCTGGCCCGCGACTGGATGTGCACCCTCAACAAGCCCGGCAGCCGTTTCGGCAAGCTCGACGGCGTGACCGCGATGACCGATGTCACCGGTTTCGGCCTGCTCGGGCACCTGGTGGAAATGGCCGACGGCAGCAACCTCACGGCGCGCATCGAATACGACCGCGTGCCGCGCCTGCCGGGTGTCGAGTACTACCTCGACCAGGGTTGCGTGCCGGGCGGGACGCTGCGCAATTTCGACAGCTACGCCAGCAAACTCGGGCGACTGCAGGAAATGCACAAACTCGTGCTCTGCGATCCGCAAACCAGCGGTGGCCTGCTGGTGGCGGTCACGCCCGAGGGCAACGATCAATTCCTCAGCGTCGCTGCCGAACTGGGCCTGACCCTTGCGCCGATCGGTGAACTGGTCGAGCGACAGACGAACGCGGTCGAGGTGTTTTGATGTCCAGCGATTTCACCGATTACCGCGACATTTTCCTCAATGACCGGCCGATGATGGATACCCGCGCGCCGGTCGAATTCATCAAGGGTTCCTTCCCCGGAGTGATCAATCTGCCGCTGATGAACGACAGCGAGCGGCAGCGGGTCGGCACTTGCTACAAGCAGCAGGGTCAGCAGGCGGCCATTACGTTGGGGCATCAGTTGGTGTCTGGCGAGATCCAGGCCGCGCGAATTCAGGCCTGGGCCGATTTTGCCCGGGCTCATCCCGAGGGGCTTTTGTATTGTTTTCGCGGTGGCTTGCGCTCGCAGATCGTTCAGCAATGGCTGAAGAGTGAGGCGGGTATCGATTATCCGCGGGTCGGCGGTGGCTACAAGGCCATGCGTAGTTTCCTGTTGGAGACGATCGATCAGACGATGGCTCAATGTGATTTCGTCCTGCTGGGCGGCATGACCGGCACCGGCAAGACCGAAGTGCTCACGCAGCTGCGTAACGGCCTGGACCTTGAAGGCCACGCCAACCATCGCGGCTCCAGTTTCGGCAAGCGCGCCACGGGCCAGCCGTCCAACATCGATTTTGAAAACCGCCTGGCCGTGGACGTGCTGAAGAAGCGCAGCCGCGGTATCGAGCAGTTTGTGCTGGAAGATGAAAGCCGTGCGATCGGCAGTTGCGCGTTGCCGTTGGCGCTGTATCAGGGCATGCAGCAATTTCCGATGGTCTGGCTCGAAGACAGCCGTGCAGGGCGGGTTGAACGCATCCTGCGTGATTACGTGGTGGACTTGTCTGCCGAGTTCAACGACGTGCATGGCGAAGAAGGTTTCGCGCTGTTTTCCGAGCGTTTGCTGGCGAGCCTGAACAACGTTCAGAAGCGACTGGGTGGCGAGCGTCATCGGCGGATGTTGATCCTGATGGAGGATGCGCTGGCGGAGCAGGCGCGCAGCGGGGCGGTGGATTTGCACCGGGGCTGGATTGATGGGTTGCTGGGTGAGTATTACGACCCGATGTATGCGTTTCAGCGGGAGAAGAAGGGGGCGCGGATCGAGTTTGCCGGGGAGCGGGGAGCGGTTATCGAATACCTGCAAGCGCGTGGCCATCGCCCGGGGTGATGTGTTGATTTTTCCGGCCTCATCGCGAGCAGGCTCGCTCCCACATTTGGTTTCTGTCGGACACTTAATTCATGTCCACTGAAGATCCAATGTGGGAGCGAGCCTGCTCGCGATAGGGCCCTGACAGCCGCTACAAGATTTGAACCATCACCCTCAAGTCGGGCAGGTTTCCTGACCGTTATCCAGGCCTTGCTTGTAGTTGTGGCTCTGCAGGCTGGCCTTGCCGTTGTGCCAGGTCAGGGTGAGTACATACAGCGAGTCGTAGTCGCTGGATTCCCAGTCATCGGTGATGTTCTGTTTCTTGCCGACCGCTTCGCCCGCGACCTTGTTGATCAGCTCGGGCAGGTAGCCGTGGGACCACGCGGTGTAGATCACCGAGTTGTGATATTTGTCATGGAGCAGTTCGTCGGCCAGGTCGCTGGTGTCGTTGGCCGAGAAATTGATGTTCACCGGCAAACCGAGCTTGATGGCGCTGGGGCTGATGGTCATCAGAGGACGAATGTAGCTGTAGGAGTTATCCAGTTCGCCTTCCTCGACATTGCGCGTCGGGTTGGCCGCAAAAACGTAGTTGGCCTTGCCGAATTTTTCCGGGAGCAGGGTGGCCAGATCGATGGCGCGGTTCAGGCCCTGGCAATTGAGCTGACCGAGGCCGCCGGCGGGTTTTTCCGCGTGGCGCAGGAAGACCAGCGTCTGGGTGCCGTCAGCCGGCTGGGCGCGGCTTTCACGGACTTCAAGCGACAGGAATAGCGCACTGATTGCCAGCAAGGTGGGCAGCACGACATAAGCGCGATGCTTGAAGCGTTGGACCAGTTTCATAGGGTTCATCATGGAATAAGGGTTTCTTCAGCGCATTCGGTTAAGGCTGACAAACCTTTACACCCCGCGCTCCCAGCGTCGGGTGTTTTCCATGTCGTTGAGCCGGTCCGTTTCCGAAAGGGCAACACTCAGAGTCCACTGAAGCCCGTTTGGTTCGATTCCGGCGGCGTGCGCAGCAATCTACCGATAACCATGAACGGGTTGGAGCAGAGGTTATCGACAGGATGTTGCGGATTTGTGGACACGGTACACGGGTCGGCTCCGCAGAACGCTGCAATGCATTGATCTTGATAATCATCAATATCGATACGCCGGACATCGCAGCCTGCGGCCACTCACACTATGATCGTGTCTCTCAATCTCTTCGTGGATCCTTGCGATGACCGATCTTTCTGCTTTCCCCATCACCCAGAAATGGCCAGCCCAATACCCTGAGTGGATTCAGCTTTATTCACTGCCGACCCCCAACGGCGTCAAAGTGTCGATCATGCTCGAAGAGATCGGCCTGCCCTACGAGCCGCATCGCGTGGGCTTCGACACCAATGACCAGTTGTCGCCCGAGTTTCTGTCGCTGAACCCCAACAACAAGATCCCGGCGATCCTCGACCCCCACGGCCCGGACGACAAGCCGCTGCCGCTGTTCGAATCCGGGGCGATTCTGATCTACCTCGCGGACAAGAGCGGGCAATTGCTGGCCCAGGAATCGGCAGCGCGTTACGAGACGATCCAGTGGCTGATGTTTCAGATGGGGGGTATCGGACCGATGTTTGGCCAGCTCGGCTTTTTCAACAAATTCGCCGGCAAGGAATACGAAGACAAACGTCCTCGGGATCGCTATGTCGAGGAAAGTAAACGTTTGTTAAAAGTTCTTGATGGACGTCTGCAGGGGCGCGACTGGATCATGGGCGAGCGCTACACCATCGCCGACATCGCGACATTCCCGTGGGTGCGCAACCTGATCGGTTTCTATGAAGCGGGCGATCTGGTGGGCATCAAGGATTTCCCGAACGTAACTCGGGTGCTGGAGCGCTTCCTCGCACGTCCAGCAGTGATGCGCGGGCTGGAAATTCCCAAATAGGACGTTTCGATTTCATCAGGACCAAGGCAGGCCATGCATTCATTCGATTTCAAGCAAGTAGATGTCTTCAGCCGCGTCGCGCTCAAGGGCAATCCGTTGGCCGTTGTGTTCGGCGCCGACGAGCTCAGCGATGAGCGCATGGCGGCGTTCGCCACGTGGACCAACCTCAGTGAAACCACGTTCATCCTCGCACCGCAGGACCCTCGGGCCGATTACCGGGTGCGGATTTTCACCACGCTGAGCGAATTGCCGTTCGCCGGTCACCCGACCCTGGGCACTTGTCATGCCTGGCTCGAAGCCGGTGGCGTGCCCAAGGGCGAGGAGATCATTCAGGAATGCGGCGTCGGCCTGGTGCGGGTGCGTCGACAAGGCGCGGAGCTGGCTTTTCTCGCACCGCCACTGCTCAAGACCGGACCGGTGGAGGCCGATGTCATGGCGCGCGTGCGGCGCGGGCTCAGGCTGGAACCGGACGCCATCGTGCGGGGGCAGTGGGTTGATAACGGCGCGGGCTGGCTGGCGGTGATGGTCGAGGATCGCCAGCAGGTGCTGGACCTGCAACCGGACCATACGCAGATGCTTGGCCTCGCGGTCGGCGTGATCGCGCCGTGGCATCCCGAGCGTGACGGCGATGACGCACAGTTCGAAGTGCGCGCGTTCATCTCTGGCGACGGCATGCCGGAAGACCCCGCCACGGGCAGCTTGAATGCCGGGATCGCCCAGTGGTTGCTCGGCGAGGGGCTGGCGCCGGCGTCCTACGTGGTCAGCCAGGGCCTGACGATGGGCCGCGCGGGACGTATTCAGGTCGATCAGGTGGGCGATGAAATCTGGATTGGTGGCTCCGTCGTGACCTGTATCTCCGGAACCCTGACGCTATGACCTGTGGGAGCGGGCTTGCCCGCGATGAGGCCGGATCATCCAGCATCTATGTTGACTGACCCACCGCTATCGCGAGCAAGTCGAATCGTCGCACCGCCGCTCCCACAGTGTTTTGTGTGGATGCGGGAATTGTTGCCAAACAGGTAATGGATTTTCCTACATCGAGGTTTGTCACTGGCACCCACAGGGCATAAGCTTTCGCCCCCTTACGACTTTCGTCTCGTCTTCCGATTTCAGGAACCTCCCATGTCCAGTCAGTTCCCCGAAGCACGTCCACGCCGTCTGCGCCGCAATGCGAGCCTGCGCAGCCTGTTCCAGGAAACCGAATTCAGCCTGAACGACCTGGTGCTGCCGATTTTCGTCGAGGAAGAAATCGACGACTTCGTGCCGATCAAGAGCATGCCCGGCGTGATGCGGATTCCGGAATCGAAACTGGCCGGCGAGATCGAGCGTTATGCCCGTGCGGGGATCAAGTCGGTGATGACCTTCGGCGTGTCTCATCATCTGGACAGCAGCGGCAGCGACACCTGGAGCGAGAATGGCCTGGTCTCGCGCATGTCGCGCATCGCCAAGGACGCAGTGCCGGACATGATCGTGATGTCCGACACCTGTTTTTGTGAGTACACCAGTCACGGTCACTGCGGCGTGCTGCACAACCACGAAGTCGACAACGACCAGACCCTGATCAACCTTGGCAAACAAGCCGTCGCTGCAGCCCGTGCCGGTGCTGATGTGATCGCGCCGTCGGCAGCAATGGACGGCCAGGTGCAGGCGATTCGCCGGGCGCTGGATGACGCCGGTTTCACCCAGACCGCGATCATGGCCTATTCGACAAAATTTGCCTCGGCGCTCTACGGCCCGTTCCGCGAGGCTGGCGGCAGCGCGCTCAAGGGTGACCGAAAAAGCTATCAAATGAACCCGATGAACCGCCGCGAAGCGGTGCGTGAATCGCTGATGGACGAGCAGGAAGGTGCCGACGCACTGATGGTCAAACCGGCTGGCGCGTACCTCGACATCATTCGCGACATTCGCGAGGTTTCCCGCCTGCCGCTGTCGGCGTATCAGGTCAGCGGCGAGTACGCGATGATCAAGTTCGGCGCGCAGGCCGGGGCAATCGATGAGGATCGCGTTGTGCGCGAGAGCCTTGGGGCGATCAAGCGGGCGGGGGCGGATTTGATCTTCACCTACTTCGCGATGGACCTGGCCCTGGCCGGGATCTGAATCCACACACAAGACCCTGTGGGACGGTGTGAATCAGTTAGAACCAAAAAACGGCCGTATCCCGCGATCCCGGAAGTACCGCGCAATCACTTTCGGGTCCGAGCAGGTCTCGGCAATCGCCACATAGGTATCCGGCCGCAACAGGTAAAAACCGTTACGCCCCAGGCCGGCCGCTTCAAAGGCCGGCCGCCAGTCAAACACATGCAACGGCAGATGATGTTCATTGCACCAGGCAATCATTTCGTCGCTGGTGTCGCCGTACACATGCACCTGCCAGTTCGGGCACTTCAGGGGCCCGAAATTATCCCCTTCACCATCGTGCGCCCAGGGCAAGCGGTCGCCACCGTGAACGTGCCCGGCAACGCCGGTGCTTAACGGCATTCCACGATAGTTGAGGGTGAGTTGCGACACCGTGCGAAACAGGAATTCCCGGGAGGTCTCGAACGAGGCCATTTTCGGCAACAGGAACGGCGCCAGGCGGGTGCGCAGCAAATCTGCCATGCGTCCTTCGGCCGTGACGAAACTGAACACCCGGTCGGTGGTGGCGACCAGTTTGCGGGCAAAGGCGATGCGCTCGGTTTCATACGTGTCGAGCAGATGCGGGGCAGCACCGCCGCTCAACACGGCCGCGAGTTTCCAGGCGAGGTTGATGGCATCGCCAATCCCGGTGTTCATGCCCTGACCGCCAGCCGGGCTGTGGACATGAGCCGCGTCGCCCAAGAGAAACACGCGACCGCTGCGAAAGTGATCGGCCACCCGATGATGCACGCGATAGGTCGAGAACCAGTTCACCTGTTCGATCTGCACCTTCAGGTGTGCGATGGCGCGCTGGCTGACGTCTTCAAACTTCAGGGTTTCGGCGTGCTCGGCGCGTTCATCGCGAACCGTTCCGATCAGCCGCGCGCGACCTTCGCCCGCGAGGGGAAACACCGCGAGAAAGTCCGCCTCATCAAGGTCCAGGTGCAGCTCGCCATTGAGCGCCGGACCGCTGGCCTGCACGTCGGCCACGTAGAAAATCTGCTGGTAGGTGCCGCCGGGAAATCCGGTGTCGAGGGTTTTGCGCACTAACGAGCGGGCGCCATCGCAACCGGCCAGGTAACAGGCCTGACAGGTTTCCTGTTGACCATCGGGCAAGCGCAACCTTGCGGTGATGCCGTCGCCGGTTTCCTCGAAGCTCTCCAGCTCGGTGTTGCGCTCGACCTGGATGCCAAAGGTCTCCAGACGCTCGATCAGCAGCCGCTCATGCTCGTCCTGAGGGAAGATTTCGAGGAACGCGTACGGCGTCAGTCCTTCGCCAACCCGGTTCAACGGCAAGCGCGCCACAGGTTCACCCTTGACCCAGAAATTGGCCGCCGCCACGCGATGACCGCCCTTTATCACGGCGTCGCCAAGGTCGAGCTGGCGATACAGTTCCAGTGTGCGGGCTTGCACGGCCAACGCCCGGGACGTGGTGCCGGGGGCCGAGGTCTTATCGAGAATCCGCACGCGGATCCCCAGTTTGCTAAGCCATAACGCCAGGACCAACCCGGTGGGGCCGGCGCCGATGATCAGAACGTCGCTACGGTTCATGGGGGCTCCCAACGCATTGGCAGGCGCCGTGGGATCAGGCGGTGAGCTTTAATTGAAGGCCATCGATGGCGCCTGCGCCAGCCGGTCCGTCCGTTAACATCGAGTCAGCCACTGGGAGCAAGCTCGTTCCCCAGGGAACAGTACCGCGTCGGCACAGTCATAGCCTGCGCCATGCGATTGATCGTATGGTTAACCCGGTTCAACGGATCTGATGGAGTGCCATGCAAGCCAACCGATTGATCACGAGCGCCGCAGCGCTGTTGGTGCTGGCCGGTTGCGGGACCCAGCGCCCGCAGGAGGCCCCGGCCCGCAAACCCGACGAGGTCAAGACCGAGATCGTGCGCCTGTTGCCGGCAAAAACCGTCGACCGCCAAGGCTGGGCCACGGACATCTACGTGGCGTTTGCTGCACAAAATATTTATCCGTCCACGCAAAACCTGTGCTCGGTACTGGCGGTCACGGAACAGGAGTCGACCTTTCAGGTGGACCCGCCGGTGCCGGGCCTGGGCAAGATCGCCCGTGAGGAAATCGACCGCCGCGCCGCCAAGGTCCACATCCCCGGTCTGCTGGTAAGCGGTGCGCTGCAAGTGCGTTCCAGCACCGGCAAAAGCTACAGCGACCGGCTGAATGCCGCGCGCAGTGAAAAGGAATTGAGCGCGATTTTCGATGACTTCATCGGCATGGTGCCCATGGGCCGTACGCTGTTCGGTGGTTTCAATCCGGTGCACACGGGTGGGCCGATGCAGGTCAGCATCGACTTCGCCGAGCAGCAGGCGCGGAATTATCCGTACCCGGTGGACGGCACGATTCGGCATGAAGTCTTCAGCCGTCGCGGCGGCCTGTATTTCGGCATCGCCCACTTGCTCGGTTATCCGGTGAGTTACAAGCAGCCGCTGTACCGCTTCGCCGATTTCAATGCCGGTTGGTACGCCAGCCGAAACGCCGCGTTTCAGAACGCGGTGAGCCGTGCTTCGGGGGTTCCTTTGGCACTGGATGGTGATCTGGTGCGCTACGACTCGATAATGCCCGGCACCACGGAATTGGCCGTGCGCACGCTCGGCAAGCAACTGGGCATGCGTAATCCGACCATTCGGGATCAACTGGAAAAGGGCAAAAGCCTCGATTTCGAGGACAGCGTGTTGTATCAGCGGGTTTTCGAATTGGCCGAGCAGGCCGAAGGCCGTTCATTGCCGCGAGCGGTATTGCCGGGGATCGTGTTGCAGAGCCCGAAAATCACCCGAAAACTCACCACGGCGTGGTTTGCCAAACGGGTCGACGAGCGTTATCAGCGTTGCATGGCGCGGGCAGGGAAGTAACCGGTCTCAAAAAATGCATAAAAAACCCGGCGGGTGAGGCCGGGTTTTTTGTCGAGTGTTACTGCAAAGCCATTCATTCATACCGCGCGGCTTTCGATCAGACGGTCGGAACCACCTTCGGCAACGCGGTTTTCGATCAGACGATCCGAGCCGCCTTCAGCGACGCGATTTTCGATCAGACGGTCGGAACCACCTTCGGCGACGCGGTTTTCGATCAGACGATCGGAGCCACCTTCAGCGACGCGGTTTTCGATCAGACGATCCGAGCCGCCTTCAGCGACGCGGTTTTCGATCAGACGGTCGGAGCCACCTTCGGCAACGCGGTTTTCGATCAGACGGTCGGAGCCACCTTCGGCAACGCGGTTTTCGATCAGACGGTCGGAGCCACCTTCGGCAACGCGGTTTTCGATCAGACGATCTGAACCACCCTCAGCCACACGACTTTCAATCAGACGATCCGAGCCGCCTTCAGCGACAACCGGGTGGGCAGAAGAAGCGGCAAAAGCGTTAACTGCAAAAACCGAGAAAGCGATGCTGAGGAAGAGTTGGCGTTTCATGATGGTGTGCTCCGGGGTGTAGTTGTTTGGTATGGAGGCGATGTTACGCCCCGGAGTTTTTAAGAGAACTTCATTGACGTGATGGTGAACATCGACGGCAATGATGAATCGCAGCGCTCGGCTGATCGCGCTTAAATTACCTTCACCGCCCGCCCGATGAACTGAATCGGCCCTGTAGGTTTGCCGATCGGCGAGCCGGTGCGGTTTTCAAGGGTCAGTTCGAACAATTGGTCGGGTTGCAGCGGCGGCAGTTTATCCACAGGCACCGACAGCGTTTGCCCCGGTTTGACCAAGCCCAGCGACACCGGTCCTTGCCAGCCTTCGGCCTTGGTCCAGAACTCCAGTGCCTTGTCTTCCGGAACCTGCGCGACCCCCAGCGGAATCAACTGGATTTCCCTGGGATTGCTGGCCGAAATCACCCAGCCCGGCGATTTGTCTTGTGGCGCGACCAGCACCACCAGATAGGTCGGCTTGACCGTGGTTTGCGTCAGCAGCAACGCTCCGAGCAGCAAGGTGGCCGCCAGCCCCGCACCGGCGAGCCCGCGCCACAGCGCTAAGCGATTCCACCAGGATGTCGGTTCGACCGTTGGCCGTCGGGTCAGGGCGTTGACGCTGCGCTCGATGCGTTGCCACAGAGCCGGCGAGGGCGTCTCGGGTTGGGCAAAGTCAGTCAGGCCCAACAAGCGACGCTCCCAGGTGTCGACCGCCGTGCGTAGTTCGGCATCGTCGGGCAGGCGTTGCTGTACCGAGCGGCGTCGTTCGTCCGAGAGCGTACCCAACACATACTCGCTGGCCAGTTCGTCGAGTTGCTCCGGGGTCTCATCCGCAGGTCTGATCGTCATCCCATGCACTCCCGCAATGCCGTCAGGCTCCGTTTGATCCACGCTTTGACGGTGCCCAGCGGGGTGCCGAGTTTGCGTGAAATTTGTGCGTGAGAATAACCGTCGACGTAGGCGTGCAGGATGCAGCTGCGCCGCGCAGGGTCCAACTGCTCCAGGCACAGATGGATGCGTGAAGAGTGCACCTGGGCATCGAAAGTTTCAGCGTCGTTTTGCACGTCGATATCGCCCTGGATTTCGCGGCTGTTGTCACGGATGTAGTTGAGCGCCAGATGCCGGGTCACGCTGAAAATCCAGCCTCGTGCCGACCCCCGCGTCGGGTCGAAACCTGCAGCGCCGGCCCAGATCTTGAGGAACGCATCGTGGACGATGTCTTCGGCCAGCGCGGTGTCGCGCACCAGGCGCCTGGCAACGCCGAGCAGTCGCGGACTCTCCTGCACATACAAATCCCGCAGGGCCTGACGCTCGCCCCGGCCACAGGCGGCGAGGTGAGCTTCATAGTCGAAAATGGTTTCGGGCAAGGACACAGATCTCAGCCGTTATGTGGGGCAGTCCGAATGCAATCTAGCAAACAATCCCCCTTCCTGTAGGAACCGCCCTCAGCAAGACGGCTCCTGCACAGGATCGCGTCAGGCGCTTGGGGTTAGCTGGCGGCCCAGAAAATGTAATCCGCCTGATACTTCACCACTTCCTGTTTACCCTTGTTGGCCGCCGTGCACTCGGCGCTCGGGGCGACGCCCCCTTTGAGGGCCACGCGCTGGATGTAACTGACGCCGCTCATCGCACCTTTACCCTCGGCCGGATTGGCCTTGACCAGTTGATAGGGCAGATTGCCCGGGCTCGACGGTGCGACGGCCAGTTGGGTGCCGGTGACTTTCGAGCCATCCTTCGCTTGCCAGGTCGCCGGGGGGCCGAAGTAAGTGCCGACTTGCTTGCCGGCGCGATCATTGAGTACCGCCTTGGGCCCGACAAACACCCATTCGGTCTGGCCGGCCATGTTGGCCTTGTCACGGCATTCGTAGGTGATCTCGCCGACGCCGGTGGTTTCCATGGCGACCTTGTGCCCGTCCGGAACCTTGATGTTATCGGGCAGACCGGTCTGGGCAAAGGCCGCAGGCACGGCGGCGAACAAAGCAGCAAGGCAAATCAGGTGTCTGGCGTTCATGGCATTCTCTCCGTTAATGAGTCATCCGCTGTGCAGCAACAAGGGCTGCTACAGGGACTACCCGGCGGAAAGCGATTTGGATGCAGTGGCCAAGAAAAATAATTGAATACCTGTGGCGCACGCCCGATTCAGCTCCGACGTCGAACAAACTTGCGCCACAACCAGACCCACAGCATGAACAGCGGGAACGCGAGGATCAGGAAGGGCAGCGCGTAACTGGTTTTTTCCAGCGCATCGGCGGCGCCGTCGGCGAGATTGTCGAGCAAGTTGCTGAACGCCTGGCTCAGGTGCGACGAGCGACTGCTGGCGCCGGTCGGCAGGAACGACAGCGTGACCCGATTGGTGTCCAGACGCCGCTGATGCCCGGCGGCAATCTGCGCCAGGGCTTGCAGATCGTTTTCGATCCCGGCCTGCTCTTTGCTCAGGGTGATCAGATCGGTGACGCTGATGTCTTTGCGGGTCGCCAGTTCATCCAGACGCTGCTGCTGAGCCTTGAGTCGTTCCTGGCGCCGGCGGGTGTCGTCCACGGCATCGGCGAGGTCTTCGGCGCTGGTGATCCGCTGACCCAGTTCGCCACCCTCGGCAGCCATCGCCACCAATGGCTCGACGCCGGCAGGGGCAATGCGCAAGGTGATGTCGGCACGGCCAGCGCCTTGCTCGATGCGCAGGACGTTGCAGGCGCCGAAGCGTGCGGTTTCGCACGCCTCACGTGTGGCCTGCAAACGCTGGGCAATCTGTGCCTGGGGCAGCAACAGCTGCAATTCGTGTTCATAGGCGAGCATGGCCCCGCCACGCCCTTGTTCACCGGCTAGACTGGCCGATGACGAGTGGTCGCTTGGCGAGCAGGCACTGAGCGCCAGGCAGGCCAGAATAAACCCGAAGGTCCGATAAAGTGCGGCGCGTTGGCCATCCTGTTGGCGCATGTTCGTTCCTTGAAGTGGGCTGCGGGGGTATTAAAAGAGTGTCCCGGGATCGCGCATCTTACCTGCATCGATCCGCCAAATGGCAGGGAACGTGACCTGTGCCCGCTCGTCTACTGACTATCTGTTCGTCTCGCCAGGAGCGCGATATGTATCAGCTATACGGACACCAGAACTCCGGCGCTGCCGCCATCGAAGCGGCGTTGGAGCTGTGCGAGATTCCTTATCGTTTCATCGACGTCGAGTCATCCACCGAGGCGGCCGACGCCCTGGAGAAGCTCAACCCGCTGAAGCAGATTCCGACCCTGCAACTGCCCGACGGGAGCATTCTCACCGAAAGTGCGGCGATCTTGATTCATCTCGGACTGACGTTTCCCAAGTCGAAACTGCTGCCGAATGACGCCGCCGAGCGCGATCAGGCGATCCGGGGGCTGGTGTACATCGTCAGCAATTGTTATGCGGCGATCGGCATCATCGATTACCCCGAGCGCTGGTTGCTTGTGGCCGACAAACCCTCGCGGGACAACCTCATGGCCGGCGCTCGCGAACGGTTGCACTGGAGCTGGGAGGTGTTTGCCGATCAGTTCTCGGGCGAGTTGTACCTGGGCAACGAGACGCCCGGCGCGCTGGATGTGCTGGCGGCGGTGATCACGCGTTGGGCGGGCAGCCGAGAACATTTGCGTAGCGCCCGGCCAGGGTTTTTCGCCTGGCTTGAGCGAATCGACCGGCACCCGACGCTGGCGCCGGTTTTTGCGCGGCATTGGCCTTCCTGAACACCGCAATCCCCTGTAGGAGCAAGCTCGCTCGCGATGAGGCCAGGTCATTCAACATTTGTGTTGACTGACCCACCGCCATCGCGAGCAAGCTTGCTCCCACAAGGGATTTTCGGTGTCTGGCATTACTCGCCGCGAATGTACTGCTCCAGCTGGCGAATCAGTTCCGCCTGCTCGGCGATGGCTTCCTTGACCAAGTCGCCGATCGACAGCAAGCCGATCAGCTTGCCGTTCTCCACCACTGGCAAGTGGCGCAGGCGCCGGTCGGACATGATGCCCAGGCAAGTATCGACGGTTTGATGGGTGTCTACGGTGATCACCGGCGACACCATGATGTCGCGCACCGGCGTGCCCACGGAAGAGCGGCCATGCAGCACCAGTTTGCGCGCGTAATCACGTTCACTGATGATGCCCAGCACTTGGTCATTCTCTACCACCAACAAGGCACCGACGTTCTTCTCGGCCATCTTCATCAGTGCTTCGAGCACCATGTGATCGGGTTTGATCTGGTGCACTTCCTGATTTTTCTGATCTTTCAACTTGAGCAGTTGGGCGACGGTTTTCATGTTGGCTTCTCGGGTGTTGTCGTTGTTCTTGAAGAATCGTAGACGCAAGCGCTGAGGGCAAGGCAGAAAGCGGCAGATAACGCTCAAAAAACGTCATTCAGCGGTTTTTCTTCGATAAACCTCACATTTCGAATACACCACCGACCTTGTAGGAGCTGGCAAGCCAGCTCCTGCAAGGGATCATTCCAATCCAGGCTTCACTGCTATCGGCGGGAATGACGCGTAGAATTGCGCTCTGAATCGGATGTGAGGTTGCAGTGGTGGATTTACAGCGGGGCTTCGTCCTGACGCGGCATTGGCGCGATACCCCGGCCGGTACGGAAGTCGAGTTCTGGCTGGCGACCGACACCGGTCCCCGGCGTATTCGCTTGCCGCATCAACCGTCGGTGGCGTTCATCCCGGCCGAGCAGCGCGAGCAGGCTGAAAAGGTGCTGCACGGTGAAAAGAACGTCGAGCTGAAACCCTTGGCCCTGCTGGATTTCGAACATCGCCCGGTGCTCGGCCTGTATTGCCAGCAGCACGGTCAACTGATGCGCCTGGAAACCGCGCTGCGCAAGGCCGGCGTCGAGATGTTCGAGGCTGACGTGCGCCCACCGGAACGCTACATGATGGAGCGCTTCATCACCGCGCCGGTGATCTTTGGTGGCACACCCGATGCCGAAGGCCAGCTGCACGACGCGCAGATGAAGCCCGATCCCGACTATCGACCGACGCTCAGGCTGGTGTCCCTGGACATCGAAACCACCGCTCAGGGCGATTTGTATTCCATCGCGCTGGAGGGCTGCGGCGAGCGCCAGGTGTACATGCTCGGCCCGCCCAACGGCGACGACAGCAACGTCGACTTCGAGCTTGAGTATTGCGAGTCGCGCACCCTGCTGCTGAAAAAACTCAACGAATGGTTTGCCCGGCACGACCCTGACGCGATCATCGGCTGGAACGTCGTGCAGTTCGATCTGCGCGTACTTCACGAACATGCCCGACGTCTGGCGGTGCCGCTGAAACTGGGGCGCGGCGGCGAAGAAATGCAGTGGCGCGAACACGGTAGCCGCAACCATTACTTCGCCTCGGCCGCCGGGCGATTGATCATCGATGGCATCGAATCTTTGCGTTCGGCGACCTGGAGTTTTCCTTCGTTCAGCCTCGAAAACGTCGCGCAAACCCTGCTCGGCGAAGGCAAGGCGATCAGTACGCCGTACCAGCGCATGGATGAAATCAACCGCATGTTCGCCGAGGACAAACCGGCCCTCGCCACCTACAACCTCAAGGACTGCGAGCTGGTCACACGGATTTTCGCCAAGACCCAATTGCTCACTTTCCTGCTGGAGCGGGCCAGCGTTACCGGATTACCGGCGGATCGCAGTGGTGGCTCGGTAGCGGCCTTCACGCACCTGTACATGCCGCTGATGCACCGCCAGGGTTTCGTTGCGCCCAACCTCGGCACCAAGCCTGCCCAGGCCAGCCCCGGCGGATTTGTCATGGACTCGCAGCCGGGCCTGTACGAATCGGTGCTGGTGCTCGACTACAAAAGCCTTTATCCGTCGATCATCCGCACCTTCCTCATCGACCCGGTGGGCCTGATCGAAGGGCTCAAGCATCCCGATGACAGCGAGTCCGTGCCCGGTTTCCGCGGGGCGCGTTTTTCCAGGACCCGGCATTGCCTGCCGGCCATCGTCGCCCGGGTCGCCGAAGGTCGCGAAACCGCCAAGCGCGAACACAATGCGCCACTGTCCCAGGCGCTGAAGATCATCATGAACGCCTTCTACGGCGTGCTCGGTTCCAGTGGCTGCCGCTTCTTCGATACGCGCCTGGCCTCGTCGATCACCTTGCGCGGCCACGAAATCATGCTGCGCACCCGGCAACTGATCGAAGCCCAGGGGCATACGGTGATCTACGGCGATACCGACTCGACGTTTGTCTGGCTGCGCCGCGCCCATGGTCAGCAGGAAGCGGCGCAGATCGGCCACGCGCTGGTGGATCACGTCAACCAGTGGTGGCGCGCGCATGTGCAAGAGGAATACGGGCTGCAAAGTGCATTGGAATTACAGTTCGAAACCCACTACAAACGCTTTCTGATGCCGACCATTCGAGGCGCCGAAGAGGGCAGCAAAAAGCGTTATGCCGGGTTGGTGACGCGCGCCGACGGCAGCGACGAGATGGTCTACAAGGGGCTGGAAACCGTGCGCACCGACTGGTCGCCGCTGGCCCGGCAATTCCAGCAGGAATTGTATTCGCGGATCTTCCATCGCCAGCCTTATCAGGATTATGTCCGCGAGTACGTGCGCAAGACCCTGGCAGGCGAGTTCGATGATCGCCTGATCTATCGCAAGCGCTTGCGCCGTACCCTGGATGACTATGAACGCAACGTGCCGCCGCATGTGCGTGCGGCGCGGATCGCCGATGACTACAACGATCAACAGGGTCGTCCGCGGCAATACCAGAACGGCGGCTGGATCAGCTACGTGATCAGCGTCGCCGGGCCGGAGCCGCTGGAGATCCGCAGCGCGCCGATCGATTACGACCATTACGTCACCCGGCAACTGCAACCGGTGGCGGATGCGATTCTGCCGTTCGTGGACGACGATTTCTCAACCCTGATTGGGGGGCAGTTGGGCCTGTTTTGAGTCGAGCAGCGTTAATGTCCACGCGTCCGAGATGCCGTGGAAGTGAAGCTCCAGCGCCTTATGGAACAGACTGTCCTTCGGTGAAACCTGCGCGAACAGGGTCATCGACGAATGAAATTTCAGGTCGTCCGGGTGGCCGAAAATTTCGGTGATGGAGCGATCCTGAATATCCAGCACCCATTGCGTGCAGGTGTGCAGCCGTGGGCCGAGTCGCGCATGTTTCAGGTAGGCCGAGGCCTCCTCACCCGAGTGAATGGCATAGCGTTGCGACATTGGGCTGCCGCCCAGGCCGATGAATTGCGGAAAGATAAACCACATCCAGTGGCTGCGTTTACGGCCCGCGCCGAGTTCGGTTTTCACGCGTTCGAACACGGGGTCCTGCGCCTGTAAAAAGCGTTGCAGATTAAAGGCGTCGAGCTGATCGGTGCTTCTCATGAGAAGCCCTCTGACAGAACCGCGATGGCTCAGACCATGGCCAGTCGCTGTTTGCGTTGTGGCGCGCGAAACGCTCGGTCCAGCGCCTCCAGATCCCCGGCTTCAAGCTTCAATTGCTCGGCTTGCGCATTGAGTTGCACATGCTCAGGTCGGACCGCCTTGGGGATGGCAATGACGCCATCCTGCCGCAGAATCCAGGCCAAGGCTACCTGGGCCGGGGTCACCGCGTGACGGGTGGCCACCTGTCTGAGCGACGGATGTTCCAGCAATTGTCCGCCCTGGCCGATCGGGCAGTACGCCATCAATGGCAGACGATGCTGTTGGCTCCACGGCAGTAAATCAAATTCTATGCCGCGCTCCTCCAGGTTGTAGAGCACTTGATTGGTGGCGCAGGCCGGGGAAGCCAGTTCTTGCAGGTCATCCACGTCGAAATTGGACACGCCCCAACGACCGATCTTGCCTTCCGCGCGCAGGCGTTCGAAAGCCTCAACGGTTTCTTCAAGGGGATACTGGCCGCGCCAGTGCAGCAGGTACAAATCGATGTGATCGGTGTTCAGCCTCCGCAGACTGCGCTCGCAGGCCTCGGGGATGCCCTTGCGGCTAGCGTTGTGCGGATACACCTTGCTGACGAGAAAGACCTTGTCGCGCAGGCCGGCAATGGCTTCACCCACCACGTTCTCGGCTCCCCCTTCGCCATACATTTCCGCGGTGTCGATCAGGGTCATGCCCAACTCGATGCCCAGGCGCAGCGCGGCGACTTCTTCGCGGTATCGAGCGGGATCTTCACCCATGCGCCAGGTGCCTTGGCCGATGACGGGTACGTGGATGCCGGCCAGTTCGAGGGTCCGCATGCAAACCTCCTGTGTATTCGATGGATACTTAGGTTGGCAGCAGAATAGCCCATGGGTTCCGTTTATTGCCGAGACGTTCGAGGGGGCGGGCACCGCTAAAGCATCGTGAGGCGGCCTGCCCGCCGGGCTCTTCTGCTGCAGCCCACTCATTTCGGACACGTACGCATTTCCCCTCCAGGAGTCGGCTTGCCGGCGATGGCGGAGGGTCAGTCGACCTGTTTATTGACTGAACGGGCGCCATCGCCGGCAAGCCAGCTCCTGCAGTTGATCGGCGTCAATCAGCAGAAAATTTCAACACGGTGCTCTGGGTATACGTCTTGCCCGGATCCAGCCGCGTAGAGGGGAAGTTCGGCTGATTCGGCGCATCCGGATAATGCTGGGTCTCCAGGGTAAACGCACTCCAGTGCGCATACGTCTTGCCAGCCTTGCCCTTGACCGATCCGTCGAGAAAGTTGCTGGTATAGAACTGCACACCAGGCTCAGTGGTGTAGAGCTGCAAACGGCGCCCGGACTGCGGATCGCTGACGTCGGCGGCAAGCTTGCCCTGGTCACCCTTGGCGTCCAGCACCCAATTGAAATCGAAGCCACCGTGTTTCGGTTCAGCGAATTTCAACTGTGGATGATCGGCCTTGATGTTTTTGCCGATGGCAGTGGGCTGGGTGAAGTCCATCGGCGTGCCGGCCACTGGCGCCATTTCGCCGGTAGGAATCAACGTGCCGTTGACCGGCGTGTAATGGCTCGCATGCAGCGTCGCGACCTGTTGCAACACGTCGCCATTGCCCGCGCCGGCGAGGTTGAAGTAGCTGTGGTTGGTCAGGTTCAACACCGTCGGTTTATCGGTGGACGCCTTGTACTCGATGCGCAGCTCGTTTTTGTCATTGAGGCTGTAAGTGACCTCGGTTTTCAGGTTGCCGGGGAAACCCATCTCGCCGTCCGCCGACAGGTACGTCAGGGTCACGCCAACCGAGTCCTTGCCTTTGGCCGGTTCGGCTTTCCACACCTTTTTGTCAAAACCCAACGGGCCGCCGTGCAGTGAATTCGAGCCGTCATTGAGCGGCACCTGAAAGCGCTTGCCGTCGAGTTCGAACGCGCCCTTGGCCAGGCGATTGCCGAAGCGGCCGATGGTTGCGCCAAAGTAGGCCGTTCCGCTCTGATAACCCTGTACGTCGTCGAAGCCGAGCACCACGTCCTCGAACTTGCCGTTTTTATCCGCCACTTTGAGCGCCTGCAGCGTCGCGCCGTAGGTGATGACAGTGGCTTGCATGCCGTGGCTGTTGCGCAGCACATATTGCTCGACGGGCGTACCGTCATTGGTTTTGCCGAACGCTTTGTGTTCGCTGGACAGGCCGGCGGCCTGGGAGGTGAGCGTGGCGATCATCAGGGACACTGCGAGCCCGCAAAGTGGGTATCGGGATAGAAGCATGGTTGACCTTCCTGTTTTTGTTTTTTGTGAAGTAGTCATACTAGTTATCGATTGGTAAATCGATAAGGAAGGATTTATAGCCTATATTTGCAATACAGCCATAATAAAGTATGACTAATTAAGCGGACGCTCATGTTTGTGGACGGCAGGCACTGCACTTTTTCGACATCCACGGCTCTATCCTTGGTCAGCCCGCGGCGATCCCCCCGCCGGCCCATGCCAAGTTCAAGCGCCCATGGCCCCAGTTTTACCCATCACCACTGAGCACATTCGCCGCCATTGTCTGCTGCTCGCCGTGTTGTCGATGCTCGTCACGACCGGTTGCAGCCAGCAGCAGGGACGGGACATCGTCAGTCAGTTTCGCGAAGGCCGGCCCCAGGAATTCCTCCAGACCAGCGTCGACCGTATGGCCACCCTGGCGATGCGCGACAACCTCGACAGCCTTTACCTGCTGATGGGCAAGCTCTACCTGCGCAACCCGCAGGAACTGAAAAAGTCTGGATTCCTCGACGCCCGCGCCGCCGGCAAACAAGTGCGCCAGGCCATCGAACAGCAACAACCGCTGCCGACGCTGGGGGGCAAGAAGGATCTTGCGGCGCTGAGTTACGCTATGAGTCCGGAGTTTCTCGGCGACCGCGTCGGCGCCTTTATCTACGCCATCGGCAGCATGCTGGTCACCGCTCACGGCAATCGGCTGGAGTTTTATATGACCGATGCGATCAACCCGGTCTTTGTCAGCAACGCCGCGCGCAACATCGAGAAAGCCACCTGGATCCTCAGCCAGCGGCAAAACAAAAACGGCGAACCCTTGCTGTTCTCCAACGAAATCTCGGAGGAGGGCAGCAACCTGAGTTTCGCCGTGGAGTTCGGCAAGATCGTTGCGCGCCTGGACCTGCTGACCCAGATGCTGGACGAACGCTACCGGAGGATTGGCCTCAACTACGCACAGAGCCTGTTATTCCTCAATTTCCTGCCCGTGCAGTGAGCCTCGACTTGTAGGCGTCAGCAAGCTGGCTCCTGCAAGGCATAACGATAGACCGCATCGATATAAGTGGTTATAAGAAAAATCGCTATGCTGCGGGCCAGATTTTTATGCGTTTTCAGTGGGCGTGTTAATGGATTTCGTTAACTTCGGTTTGGTTGTGGCAGGTTTGGTGGTGGGTTTCATTGTCGGCATGACCGGTGTGGGTGGCGGCTCGCTGATGACGCCGATCCTGCTTTGGTTTGGCATCAATCCCGCGACAGCGGTCGGAACGGACTTGCTGTACGCCGCGATTACCAAATCCAGCGGTGTGCTGGTGCATCGCAAGAACAAGAACATCGACTGGGCGATTACCGGTTGGCTGACCCTCGGCAGTGTGCCGGCCGTGGCGCTGACACTGTGGTTCCTGAGCAATTTGCAAACGTCCCCCGACGCGATGAACGCCATCATCAAACAGGCGCTGGGTTTTGTGCTGTTTGCCACGGCACTGGCGATTTTCTTCAAGAAACGCCTGCTCGACTTCGCCCACAAACGCGCCGGCGGCACCTACAACCCAAGCGGCAAACGCTTGAATGGGCTGACCGTGATCACCGGCCTGGTCCTCGGCACCATGGTCGCCCTGACCTCCATCGGTGCGGGCGCCCTGGGCACGGTGGCGCTGTTCATCCTGTACCCGCTGTTGCCTACCCGCCGCCTCGTCGGCACGGAAATCGCCCACGCCGTGCCGCTGACCCTGGTCGCCGGTCTTGGCCACGCGAGCATGGGCAATATGGACTGGCATGTGCTGGGCTACTTGCTGATCGGTTCGCTGCCGGGGATATATCTGGGCAGTCACCTGACCGGTCGCATCTCGGATGAAGTGTTACGCCCGTGCCTGGCGACGATGCTGGTGCTGATCGGCTACAAACTGGCGTTCTGATTTCTGCCGCAGGCCTGCGTCACTCCCGGGTGAATATCTCCAGCAGATGTCCATCCGGGTCATCGAAGTACACGCGTCTGCCTCCCCCATAATCGTTGATCTGTTTCGGACGCTGTTTGCCGGGATCAGCCCACCATGCTTGCTGCCTGGCTTGCAGGCGCGCGAACGCGGCATCGAAATCGTCGTCGCCGACCAGGAACGCATAATGCTGGGAGGCTATCGGCGGGTCATTGTCGTAATAGTCCAGCGACACGCCGTTATCGAGTTTCACGATCAGCATCGGCCCGAAGGGTTCGGGGGCGGGCAAGCCGAGAATCTCCACGAGAAACGTCGCGGATATCTGTTTGTCCTGGCACCAGACGATGGTGTGATTCAGCTGAGCGCTCATGGCGTAATCCTCACGGCGGTTCAGTGTGTATCGAGTCATGAGATTAGCTCAGCCTATTGCGCAATGACCGCCCTGACCTAAGCTTGGGTCAAGGCGAAACACAATTGCGGTGCGACCCCCGGAACGAACGCCGCGATGCGCAATCATTAGAGCGTGGATATCAAAAGGAGATGCGCATGCTCATCAGGTCATTGACCCTGACAACCCTGCTGGCTTTCGCCGGCCCCTTGCTCGCCGCCGATGGCGATTCACCGCTGGACATGGACAAGGGCAGGTCCCGGCCGCTGATTGTCATCGCGCCAAGCACGGTCGACCCGGCGTGGGTCAGCCTGAAAAAGTCGCTGGATGAGCCAGCCAATCGCAAAGAATTCACCGACCGAAACATGGTCCTGTACACCGTGCTCAACCTGATGGGCCAGCGTGAAGGCAAAGACCTCGGGCCACAAGACACCGCAGCTTTGATCCGTTCGCTCAAATTGGGGGCTGGGGCCAAGACCAAGGTGATACTGGTCGGCAAGGACGGCGAAAAGAAACTCGAGCAATCGGACGCGGTTGATCTGAAGGCGATTTTCAGTGCTGTCGACCAATTGCCGCCGACCGAGAAAGAAGCCACGGTGCCAACCCCGCCGCCTGTCACTGAAGCCGCACCGGCTAACGGCACGAAGGCAACGAAACCCGCCAAGCCCGCCAAGCCTGCCAAACCACCGGAAATGCCTGACGATTGAACACATCACTGACCACGTGATAACGAAAATGGGCGACCTCAACGGGTCGCCCATTTTGTTGTCAGCGCCAGCCTCTGTAGGCGCAAGCTTGCATCTACAGGTGCGCGCGCGAATCAACGACGAATGAAGTGCCCGTTACGCGCCCCGGTGCTCTGGCCCTGGCTGTAAGCCAACACACCGTTGACCCACACCGCTTCGATGCCCTGCGGTTGCAGCGTTGGTTGATCGAACGTCGCGCAGTCGCGAATATCCCCGGCGTCAAACATTACCAGGTCGGCACAGGCACCCACTCTGAGGCGACCACGATCACGCAGGCCAAACCGTTCGGCCGGCAATCCGGTCATTTTGCGCACGGCTTCTTGCAGCGGGAACAATCCCTGGTCGCGGCTGTAATGACCCAATACCCGAGGAAACGTGCCCCACAGTCTGGGATGCGGGCGCGGGTCGTTGGGCAAACCGTCGGAGCCGATCATGGTGTGCGGATACGCGAGGATGCGCGACACATCGGCCTCGTTCATTTCATGGTAAATCGCGCCACCGGGCTCCAGCCGTTGTGCGGCCTCGACCTGTGAAAGCCCCCACAACCCGGCGATGTCCTTGAGGGTTTTGCCGGCCATCTCGGGGTGCGGTGTCGACCAGGTGATCTGGATCTTGAAGCCCTCGTCGACGATGCGCGGGTCGATGGTGGTCGAGCTGGCGGCGTAGGGGTAGCAATCGCAGCCCACCGGATGCTGCTGTCGGGCGTGTTCAATCTTGCCGATAATCACCTCACTGCGACCCCAGTTTGCGCGCCCGGCGCATTTGAGGTGCGAGATGATCACCGGCACGTGTGCATCGCGACCAATGTCGATGGCTTCGTCGATGGCTTCAATGATTTCGTCATCTTCGGAGCGAATATGACTCACGTAGATCGCGCCGGCGTCCTGCAAGGTGGCGGCGAGGAAATCGACTTCCGCCGTGGGGGCTTGCAGCGCGTTGCGGTAGGCCAGGCCAGTGCTCAACCCTAATGCGCCTTGCGCCAGCGCAGCCTTGAGATCTTCACGCATGGCCGCCAGTTCATGGGGCGTCGCCGCACGGTCGAACCGTTCCATATGATTGGCGCGCAACGCGGTATGCCCCACCAGTGCTGCGACGTTTACCGCCGGGCGAGCGGCTTCGATCGCCAACGCATAGTCGGTGAAGCTTGGGTACTTGAAGTCTGCGGCTTCGCCGAGGAGGTTCATCGGGTCCGGCGGCTCGCCGCGAAGGCGCACCCCGGCGGCGCTGATGCCGCAGTTGCCGACGATCACCGTGGTCACCCCCTGACAGATTTTCGGGAGCATCGCCGGCTGCTTGAGCAGCGCCAGATCATCATGGGTGTGCACATCGATGAAACCTGGACTGAGGACTTTGCCCCGTGCGTCGATCACGTGGTGGGCATCGAGGTCAGGGAGATGACCGATCGCGTGAATCCTGCCGCCCAGAACCGCGACGTCACCGACGAAGGGTGCTTCGCCGGTTCCATCGATAAGCGTGGCGTTGCGGATCAGGGTGTCGATGATGGTCATGCTCGTTGCTCCGGCAAGCCAGGGTTCATTCGCCATAGATGTTGTAGTCGAAGTATTTCTTCTCGACCTGCTGGTAAACCCCGTCGGCGCGCAGGGCTTTGATCGCACTATTGAAACGCTGGGCCAGCTCGGTGTTGCCCTTGCTCACCGCAATGCCGGTGCCTTCGCCAAAGTATTCCTTGTTGCGCAGCTCAGGTCCGACGAAGGCAAAACCCTCGCCTTGCGGGGTCTTCAGGAAACCCTCTTGCAGCGGTGCGGCATTGGCGATGGTGCCGTCGAGCCGGGCGGATTGCATGTCCAGGTAGATTTCCGACTGGGAGCCGTAGCGAACAATCTCGGTGCCCAACGGTTGCAGCTTGTCGGTGGCGTAGCGATCCTGAGAGGTGCCGCGCTGCACGCCGATGCGCTTGCCCTTGAGCTGGCTGAAATCGTCATCGACCTGCGAGCCGGCCTTCATCACCAGCCGCGCCGGGCTCGAATAGTATTTGTCGGTGAAGGTGACCGAGCGCTTGCGCTCATCGGTGATCAGCATCGAAGAAATCACCGCGTCGATCTTGCGTACTTTCAGCGACGGGATCAGGCCGTCGAATTCCTGCTCGACCCAGACACACTTGGTTTGCATCTGCGCGCACAAGGCGTTGCCGATGTCGTAGTCGAACCCACCGATGTTGCCGTCAGCTGTCTTGAAGGCGAACGGTGGATAGGCGGCTTCGATGCCAATGCGCAACGGTGCGTTCTCCGCCAGAGCACTCGTGACACACAATGCCAATGCAACGCCCAGGCACATTGTTTTTTTCATTGTTGATCTCCTGCTTCACAAGGGATGTCAGTGGCGGTGTGGATATATTTGTCCATAATGGACATATTAGTATGTTTTCGTCAATGGCGACACATAAACGAAAATGGGCGACCTCAACGGGTCGCCCATTTTGTTGTCACCGCCAGCTCCTGCAGGGAGTTCGGTTACCGGGTCAGTGCGTTCAACACCGCATGGGCGATTTTGACCCGCTCCGGGTTCGGGTAGTTTTTGTTGGCCAGGATCACGATGCCGATGTCTTTCGAGGGCACGTACGCCACGTACGCACCGAAGCCACCCGTTGAACCTGTTTTGTTGATCAGCACGTTTTCCGGTTGCGGTTGCGGCGGGTTCATCCACTGGACCTTGTGCGCCTGCATCGCCATCGACGACGAGTTGCCTGCGAGCAATTTATCGAGGGTGATCGGGTAGTGGTAAAACTCCCAACCCAGCCCCTGGGTCATGTCGCCGACCGTGTAGTAACCGGCATGCGTCGTGGCGATGGCTTGCTGCATCGGCGCTTCAAGGCCTGATGGTTTGATGTTCGCCTCGACGTAACGCATCAGGTCCGAGGCGCTGGTTTTTACGCCGTACGCTTCTGAGTCCAGCGCTCCCGGCCCGACCCGCACCGGTTTGTCCTCCTTGTTGTAGCCCTGAGCGTAAAGCGCCATCTGATCCTGCGGCACCTTTAGGAAGGTGTGTTGCAACCCGAGCTTGGGCAGCAGCGTTTTTTCCATCAGTTCGTCAAACGGCTGGCCCATGCTCTTGGCCGCGAGATACCCGAACAACCCCAGGCTCGGGTTCGAATACAGCCGATGGCTGCCGGCGGTGTAAGCCGGTTTCCACTGATTGAAATAACCAAACATCTTGTCCGGCGCATCGGCATCGCTCGGGAATTGCAACGGCAGGCCGCCGGCGGTGTACGTGCCCAGTTGCAGCACGCTGACGTGATCGAACGCGCTGCCGCGCAATGCTGGCAGGACGTGGCTGGCCTTGTCCGAGAGGGACAGTTTGCCTTTGGCCTGAGCGTAGGCGGCGAGGGTAGCGGTGAAGGTTTTGCTCACCGAGCCGATCTCGAACAGGGTGTGTTCGGTGACAGGCGTGCCGGTTTCCTTCGAGGCCACGCCGTAGTTAAAGTAATGCTGTTTACCATTCAGTGTGATCGCGACGGCCATGCCGGGAATGTTTTGTTGCTGCATGATCGGGGCCACTGCAGCATTCACCGCTGCTTCGATCTGCGCGTCAGCCTGATTCCCTGCGACGCTGTAACCTGCACCCAGGAGCAGTCCGAAAGCGCTGTAGGATAAGACCTTGCCGAGTTTTAAGTTATGCATGATTAAGCCGCTGTCCATGAGATTTGATGATTAAACCCGCTACACTCCGAGCGGTTTATACATCGGACCGCCGCTGAGCGTGCCAAATCTATTCAGTCTGCCGATCTTCGACAAACGACAATATTTCGGCTGAGCCATTAGAAAAACTAGGGAGTTGGCATGATCCGCCCGCAATTACCGCTTAACGCACTGCGCGCCTTCGAGGCCTCGGCGCGTCATCTGAGTTTTACACGGGCGGCGGTGGAGTTGTGCGTTACGCAGGCCGCGGTCAGTCATCAGGTCAAAGGCCTGGAGGCCCAGCTCAACGTCACCCTGTTCAAACGCCTGCCACGCGGATTGATGCTGACCAGTGAAGGCGAGACCTTGTTGCCGGTGCTGCGCGAGTCCTTCGATCGAATCGCCGAAACCCTGGAGCGTTTCGAAGGCGGGCATTTACGCGAAGTGTTGACGGTGGGCGCGGTGGGGACGTTTGCGGTGGGTTGGCTGTTGCCGCGAATGGCGGACTTTCAGGCGAAACATCCGTTCATAGATTTGCGCCTGTCGACCCACAACAATCGAGTGGACGTGGCGGCTGAAGGGCTGGATTACGCGATTCGGTTTGGCGCCGGAGCGTGGCACGGGATTGAAGCGGTGCGCTTGATCGAGGCGCCATTGTCGGTGTTGTGCGTGCCCGACATTGCCCGACAACTGCGCACGCCGGACGATCTATTGCAGCAAACGCTGCTGCGTTCCTATCGCACGGATGAGTGGCCCGAATGGTTTCAGGCCACCGGCCTGCCGGCCCATGCTGCACCGCCCAGGAGCATCGTCTTCGATTCCTCGCTGGCGATGATGGAGGCCGCACTGCAAGGTGCGGGCGTGGCCCTGGCGCCGCCGTTGATGTTTGCCCGGCAACTGGCGGCGGGGGTCATCGAGCAGCCGTTCGCCATCGGTATCACCACCGGCAGCTACTGGCTGACCCGCTTGCAGTCGCGGCCCGAAACGTCGGCGATGGCGGCGTTCAAGGGGTGGTTGTTGCACGCTTCGGGTTGATACGAAACCCTGTGGGAGCGGGCTTGCCCGCGATGAGGGACTGACATTCAACGCTGAAGTTGACTGATAGGCCGCCATCGCGGGCAAGCCCGCTCCCACAGGGGGATTGCGGTGTGCCGATGGTTAGCGCACCAGGCTCGGCCGCTTGTTATCGAATTTCCAGCCCGCAATCAGAAACTGCATTGCCACGCTGTCATCCCGCGCGCCCAGCCCCATGCCTTTGTACAGCTCATGGGCCTGGGCGAGTTGATCCATGTCCAGCTCAACCCCGAGTCCCGGTTTCTTCGGCACTTGCACGCAACCGTCGACGATTTGCAGCGGCGCTTTGGTCAGGCGCTGGCCGTCCTGCCAGATCCAGTGGGTGTCGATGGCGGTGATTTCGCCCGGTGCGGCGGCCGCGACGTGGGTGAACATCGCCAGGGAGATATCGAAGTGGTTGTTGGAATGCGAGCCCCAGGTCAGGCCCCATTCGTGACACATCTGCGCCACGCGGACCGAACCCTGCATCGTCCAGAAGTGCGGGTCGGCCAGCGGGATGTCCACCGATTGCAACTGAATGGCGTGGCCCATTTCCCGCCAGTCGGTGGCGATCATGTTGGTCGCGGTTTTCAGGCCGGTGGCGCGGCGGAATTCGGCCATGACTTCCCGGCCCGAATAACCGTTTTCCGCGCCGCACGGGTCTTCCGCGTAAGCGAGGACGTGATGCTGATCGCGGCACAAACGGATCGCTTCTTTCAGCGACCACGCGCCATTCGGATCGAGGGTGATGCGCGCATCGGGAAAGCGTTCGGCCAGTGCGGTAACCGCTTCGATTTCTTCGTCGCCACTGAGCACGCCGCCCTTGAGTTTGAAGTCCTTGAAGCCGTAGCGGGCGTGTGCGGCTTCCGCCAGGCGCACCACGGCGTCGGCGGTCAGGGCTTTCTCGTGACGCACACGGAACCAGTCGTTGTCGGCGTCCGCTTCGCTGCGGTAAGCCAGATCGGTGGCGTTACGATCACCGACATAAAACAGATAACCGAGCATTTTCACTTCATCGCGTTGCTGGCCTTCGCCGAGCAGCGCGGCGACAGGCACGTCCAGATGCTGGCCGAGCAAATCGAGCAGCGCCGCTTCCAGGCCGGTCACCGCGTGAATGGTGATGCGCAGGTCGAACGTCTGCAAACCGCGGCCACCGGCATCGCGGTCGGCGAAGGTCTGGCGCACCTGGTTGAGAATCCTCTGGTAGGTGCCGATCGGGCTGCCAACCACCAGGGAGCGTGCATCTTCGAGAGTCTGGCGAATGCGCTCGCCGCCCGGCACTTCACCGACGCCGGTGTGCCCGGCGTTGTCCTTGAGGATCACGATGTTGCGGGTGAAAAACGGGCCATGGGCGCCGCTCAAGTTGAGCAGCATGCCATCGTGACCGGCCACCGGAACCACTTGCATGCTGGTGATGATCGGGGCTTTTGCAGTGTCTTGCTGGTTCATTTTCTGGTCCTTAAATAGCAGCGATCAGGCGTGCTTGGGCGTTGGTTTGTCCAGCGCAACGGCCGGTGCGGTTTTCGCTGTGTTGCGGGCGGCGAAGACAATGATTGCGGCGATGATCGAGGTCGCGGCCAAACCGTACAGCCCGCCCTGAATCGAGCCGGTGCGCTCTTCGAGCAGACCGAAGGTGGTCGGCGCGACGAAGCCGCCGAGGTTGCCCACCGAGTTGATCAGCGCGATCACGCCAGCGGCGATTCGTGCATCCAGGTACGCCTGAGGGATCGGCCAGAACAGCGACGAAGCCGATTTGAAACCCAGCGCCGCGAAGCAGATCGCGACGAACGCGAAGATCGGCCCGCCGGTGGTGGACATGAACATCCCCGCTGCAGCGATCAGCAGAGCCGCAGCGACCCACGCTTGCTGATGTTTCCATTTCGCCGAGAGCGACGCGAAAGCGTACATGCCGACAATCGACAACAACCACGGGATTGAGTTGAACAGCCCGACCTGAATGTCGCTGAGGTCACCCATCTTCTTGATGATGCTCGGCAACCAGAAGGTCGCGGCATAAATGGTCAGCTGAATGAAGAAGTAGATCAGGCAGAACAGGATGATCTGGCGATCCTTGAGCAACGTGCCCAGCGACGGTTTGATTGGCGTCGCGGCTTCGCGGGCCAGTTGTTCGTCGTCGATGGCTTTGACCAGCGCGTCCTGCTCTTCGCGGCTCAGCCACTTGGCGTCGTGGGGTTTGGAGTCAAGCCAGAACCAGACGAACACGCACAGTCCGACCGAGAACATGCCTTCAATGAAATACATCCATTGCCAGCCGTGCAGGCCGAAACCGCTGATTTGCAGGAGCAGCCCGGACAACGGGCCGGAGATCAACGAGGCAATGGCCGAGCCGCTGAGAAAAATCGCGATGGCCTTGCCGCGTTCTACCCCAGGCAACCAGCGCGTGAAGTAATAAATCACCCCGGGGAAGAACCCGGCTTCAGCCACGCCCAACAGGAATCGCAGGATGTAGAAATGGGTTTCGTTCTGGATGAACGCCATGCCGGCGGCCACCAGACCCCAGGTCAGCATGATGCGGGTCAGCCAGATTCGGGCGCCGACTTTTTGCAGGAGGATATTGGAGGGGACTTCGAACAGCGCGTAACCGATGAAGAACAGACCGGCACCGAGGCCGTAGGCGGCAGCGCCAATGCCCAGGTCATGTTCCATGTGGGCGCGGACGAAGCCGATGTTCACGCGGTCGATGTAGTTGACGATGAACATGATGACGAACAGCGGCAGAACGTGGCGTTTCACTTTCGAGATGGCGGACTTCAGGGCCGAATCGGCGCCGTCGTGCATCCCGGGTACGGATGTATTCACTTGGTTTTCTCCCACTGATTATTTTTATGCGGGGCGTTGCAGGTGCAGCGTTGTTGATAGACATCATACAACTACGTTTTTTTATCCTGCAAGGGGTGGTGGTCAACAAAATCGCGTCATTCAGGATGTTTATTGCTTTATTCAGGATCGTTTGTGCGCTTGGTTGTTGTCTTGAATGCCTGATTTGTTGAGTGTTGTCATACAAGATAAGTGCGGTTTTATTGAGAATCCTTTCGACCGCAGTGCTACGATCCGCTCAGCCCTGCTTTCGGATGACCGCCATGCAAGAAGATCTCGACGCGCCTGCCCGCAAGCGCACTCACAACCTGGCCCATGACTTGGTCGCGAAACTGACCCAGAGCATCTTGCTCGGCCAGATGCTGCCGGGGGACAAGCTGCCGTCGGAGAACAGCATTGTTCAGGAGCACGGAGTCAGTCGCACCGTGGTGCGCGAGGCGATCTCGAAGTTGCAGGCGTCGGGGCTGGTGGAAACTCGGCACGGCATCGGCACGTTTGTTATCGAGCGCGCACCGGAGCAGGGGCTGCGACTGAATGTCGATACCGCGCTGGGCGTGCGCAGCATTCTGGAGTTGCGTCTGGGCCTTGAAACCCAGGCCGCCGCGCTGGCGGCGATTCGGCGCACGGAGCAGCAATTGGCGCAGATGCGCGAAGCGCTGGACGATTATCAAAGCCTGCTCGCCAACAACGACAGCTGCGTCGAAGCCGACAAGCGTTTCCATCTATTGATCGCCGAGGCCACCGGCAATGTCTGCTTCACGGAAATCATGCTGCACCTGGGCAGCGCCATGATTCCCCGAACCCGAGTCAATGCGGCTGAACGCGGTGCGGCGGATCTGAGCAAGCTCGGGCAGTTGGCCAATCTTGAACACGAGGCGATTCTCAACGCCATCAAGCGTCAGGACGCGGATGCGGCGCGAGCGGCGATGTGGCTGCACCTGACCAACAGCCGTGACCGGTTTCTGGCGGATCGCGGGTAACCGTTGGTCCAGTCGATAGCACGCCCTTCGGGTGACTGCTTCCAACGAGTACGGCCCAGATTTGCTGGACCTCAATCAATGAGGTGCGTGATGGCTAACTCAATGGATCACGATGTTCCACCTGGCATGGACCCTTCGCGGGACCCGGCTGGCGCAGAGCCGGATCGACCTGAAGACTGGATGGATCCTGCGTCGCAAGAGGATGTACCTCCGGCGGATGAGCCCACGCCGCTGTCCGATGACAGGCGATAAACAGAACCCGGCCGGTGTGCCGGGTTTTTTGTGCATGGCCGCTGTCCGCGTCATCGTTCATCGCGGGCAAGCCTGCACACAGTTTTTGTGTATGGCGAAAATCCCTGTGGGAGCGGGCTTGCCCGTGATGCAGGCGCCTCGGTTTGCCTGATTCACACAACTCGCTTGAAAACCAAGCAAGCGCTCGGTTAACTTCACTGAACCTTCAGTGGAGCTCGCCGATGCCTGCCTTTCAGGAATACTTCGACCCCAGCCACCAATTGGTCCGCGACAGCGTCAGACGTTTCGTCGAGCGCGAGATTCTTCCGGACATCAACCAATGGGAAGAAGCCGAAAGCTTTCCCCGCGAGCTTTACCTCAAGGCGGGTGCGGCGGGGATTCTGGGGATCGGTTACCCCGAAGCCCTGGGCGGCAGCCACGAAGGTGATCTGTTCGCCAAAATCGCCGCCAGCGAAGAGTTGATGCGCTGCGGCTCTGGCGGTCTGGTCGCCGGGTTGGGTTCGCTCGACATCGGCCTGCCGCCTGTCCTGAAATGGGCCCGGCCGCAGGTTCGCGATCGTGTCGTGCCGGCTGTGCTGGCCGGCGAAAAGATCAGCGCCCTGGCCGTCACCGAGCCCAGTGGTGGCTCCGACGTGGCCAACCTGCAAACCCGAGCCGTGCGTGACGGCGACGTCTACCGTGTCAGCGGCAGCAAAACCTTTATCACCAGCGGTGTTCGCGCGGATTATTACACCGTCGCGGTGCGTACGGGCGAGCCCGGTTTTGGAGGCATCAGCCTGTTGCTGATCGAGAAGGGCACGCCAGGATTCACCGTAGGCCGCCAATTGAAGAAAATGGGCTGGTGGGCGTCGGACACGGCCGAGTTGTTCTTCGATGATTGCCGCGTGCCTGCGGGCAATCTGATCGGCGCCGAAAACATGGGCTTCGCCTGCATCATGGGCAACTTCCAGAGCGAACGCCTGGCACTGGCGCTGATGGCCAACATGACCGCGCAACTGGCGCTGGAAGAAAGCCTGAAATGGGCCCGTCAGCGCGAAGCGTTCGGCAAGCCGATTGGCAAGTTTCAGGTGCTCAAACACCGCCTCGCGGAAATGGCCACGGCGCTGGAGGTGTCACGGGAGTTCACTTACCGTCAGGCGGCGAAAATGGCGGCGGGGCAGAGCGTGATCAAGGAAATTTCCATGGCCAAGAATTTCGCAACGGACACGGCGGATCGGATTACCACTGATGCGGTGCAGATTTTGGGGGGCTTGGGGTATATGCGTGAAAGCCTGGTGGAGCGGCTTTATCGCGACAATCGCATCTTGTCGATTGGTGGCGGGACGCGGGAAGTGATGAACGAGATCATCAGCAAGCAGATGGGGTTGTAGTTGGCGGTGTGGCGGCTGGCCTCATCGCGGGTAAGCCCGCACACAGTGATCTTTGTCGAATGCAAGATTTGCATCTAACGACAATCCTGTGGGAGCTTGCCAGCGATGGCGTCAGTGAAGGCGCCGCTTACTTATCGGTCAACGCAAACTGTGTCAGGCAGAAAGTAGGAATTCCCATGTCTTCCAGGCGCTGCGACCCACCCAGCTCCGGCAGATCGATAATCGCCGCCGCCTCATGAACCCGCGCGCCCATGCGCCGAATCAGGTTCGCGGCCGCAATCAGCGTGCCGCCGGTGGCGATCAGGTCATCGAACATCACCACCGAATCGCCTTCGCACAAGCTGTCGGCGTGGACTTCGAGGAAGGCTTCGCCGTACTCGGTCGCATAACCTTCGGCCAGCACGTCCGCCGGCAGTTTGCCTTGCTTGCGGAACAGCACCAGCGGCTTGTTCAACTGATAGGCCAGCACCGAACCGATCAGGAAACCACGGGCATCCATGGCGCCGATGTGGGTGAAATCGGCCTCGACATAACGGTGGGCAAAGCTGTCCATCACCAGGCGCAGGGCTGTGGGCGACTGGAACAGCGGGGTGATGTCGCGAAAGATGACGCCCGGTTTCGGGAAGTCGATCACCGGGCGGATCAGGGATTTGATGTCGAAGGAGTCGAAGACCATCGTCGAGTTGTCCTGGCAGGCTGCAAACGTCGCAGTATAACGGTGGCTGAACCGTTTCGCTCAGCCGCCGTCGTCGCAATCAACCGTCGATCGAGCCACCGGCCAGGGCGCAGAGCTGGATCGGATCAAGGATATGGATTTCCTTGCCTTCGGCGGCGATCAGTTCGTTTTGCTGGAAACGCGTGAACACCCGCGACACGGTCTCCACTGCCAGGCCCAGGTAATTGCCGATTTCATTGCGCGACATGCTCAGGCGGAACTGATTGGCCGAGAAGCCACGAGCACGGAAGCGCGCCGACAGGTTGACCAGAAAGGTGGCGATGCGCTCGTCGGCGGTTTTTTTCGACAGCAGCAACATCATCTGTTGATCGTCGCGGATTTCGCGGCTCATCACGCGCATCAACTGACGGCGCAATTGCGGCAGTTGCAGCGCCAGTTCGTCGAGGCGCTCGAACGGAATTTCGCAGACCGAGGTGGTTTCCAGCGCTTGCGCCGACACCGGATGCTTTTCGGTGTCCATGCCCGACAGGCCGACCAACTCGCTCGGCAAATGAAAGCCGGTGAGTTGTTCTTCACCGCCATCGCTGAGGCTGAAGGTTTTCAGGGCGCCCGAGCGTACTGCATAAACGGAGTCGAAAACGTCGCCCTGACGGAACAGGAACTCGCCCTTTTTCAGCGGACGGCCACGTTTAACGATATCGTCCAGCGCATCCATGTCTTCCAGATTCAGAGAAAGCGGCAAGCAGAGGGGAGCCAGGCTGCAATCCTTGCAATGGGCCTGGTTAGGAGCGCGCATCTTTACTGGCTCGGACATTTCTTAAATCCTTGTGGGAGAACACACATAAGACGTAAGGGTAACTCACGGAGAGACTATCCGGCCAGCGCTGTGCCGATTTGTCGCGCCGCGGTAAAGCGCCGTGATCGGCGGCCGATAACCGGGTATCTGTCTCTGCCCAAAGGTATTCGATTCATGGCCACCATCGGTGTGCTCAACTCAGGCAACAATGGGGTGCAATCACTGCTTGAGCCTGCAAGCGGCTCGACCGGCGAAAACTCGGCAATTGCCCTGGGCCCGGCCACTTCGCCCGTGGCTGAAGGCATCAAAGTCTCGTTGTCAGGCGCCGGTTTGACCAAGGCTGCCAGTTCCCACGGTGACAACAAGGACATTGAAGAAAGCGGGTTGCCGGAAAACATTCAACAGATACTGAAAATGATTCGCCGATTGCAGCAGCAAATCGCCGAGAACGTCGCGCGCATGCAAGCGGTGATGTCAGACAAACGACTCTCAGCCGAAGAGCGCAGGGCCAAACTGGGCGCGCTGCAAGCGGCCATCGGCTCGCTCAATGGCGGATTGATTACCGCCAATATGTCCCTGTCCAAAGCCATGACTCAGTCAAACCTGACCCCCGAGCAGGTGTTGAAGACCGCGTCTCTGGCGATGAAGCCTTAGATCACCCGCGAGAATCGCTGACGGTTCTGTTGTTCGAGGTGTGCGTCGAACACCATGCACACCGATCGCACCAACAAGCGTCCGGCGGGCAGAACGGTGATTCGTTCATTGCTCAGTTCAATCAGTCCGTCCTCGGCCATGCGTTGCAGTTGCGGCCACAAACTGCCGAAGTAACCACGAAAATCAATATTGAAAACCTTCTCGATCTCGGTGAACTCGAGGTTGAAACTGCAAATCAATTGTTGAATCACTGCTCGTCGCAGGCGGTCGTCGGCGTTGCACAGCAGGCCGCGGTTGGTGGCCAGTTGTGCGCTGGCCAAGGCGTTCTGATACTGATTCAGGTCGCTGCTGTTCTGGCAGTACAGGTCGCCAATCTGGCTGATGGCCGAGACGCCGAGGCCGATCAAATCGCAATGGCCGTGAGTGGTGTAGCCCTGGAAGTTGCGTTGCAGGGTTGATTCTTCCTGAGCAATCGCCAGCTCATCGTCGGGCAGGGCGAAGTGATCCATGCCGATGTAACGGTAGCCGGCGGCGGTCAGCTGTTCGATGGTGCGCTGGAGCATTTCCAGCTTCTGTGCAGGCGTCGGCAATTCGTCGCCGTTGATTCGCCGTTGCGGCAAGAAGCGCTCCGGCAAGTGCGCGTAGTTGAACACCGACAGTCGGTCCGGTTGCAGGTTGATCACTTCGTCGACCGTGCGGGCGAAGTTCTCCGGCGTCTGTCTTGGCAAACCGTAGATCAGGTCAATGTTGATCGAGCGAAATTGCAACGTCCGTGCGGCGTCGATCACCGCTCGGGTTTCCTCCAGGCTTTGCAGGCGATTCACCGCTCGTTGCACGGCCGGGTCGAGATCTTGCAGGCCGATACTGACCCGATTGAAACCCAGCTCACGCAGCAGGCCCATGGTCGACCAATCGGCTTCACGCGGGTCGATCTCGATGCCGTAGTCGCCGGAATCGTCATCCAGCAAGTTGAAGCTTTTGCGCAATTGGGCCATCAGCTGACGCAGTTCGTCGTGGCTGAGAAAGGTCGGTGTGCCGCCACCGAAGTGCAATTGCTCGACCTTCTGCGCCGGGTCGAGATGGCAGGCGATCAATTGGATTTCCTGCTCCAGGCGTTGCAGGTAGGGCAGTGCGCGGCCGCGATCCTTGGTGATGACTTTGTTGCAGGCGCAGTAGTAGCAAATGTTCGCGCAGAACGGCACGTGCACGTACAGCGACAACGGACGCAGGGCCTTGCGGCTTTCGCGCAGCGCATGGAGCAGGTCGAAGGAGCCGATATGACCATCGAACTGCGCGGCGGTCGGGTATGAGGTGTAACGCGGTCCCGCCAGGTCGTAACGGCGGATCAGATCGGTATCCCAACGAATGGCGTCGAGCATCATGCGGGCATTCCCCCGGATAGGCTGGCAGTGTCGGCAAGTCTATGGCGTGCGGCGTGGGGGCATCTTGATTTGCATCAACGGTCAGGATTCGGGTGGTCGGTGCGGGCCTCTTTGCGGGCACGCCTCGCTTCTACAGGTTTTGTGTCGAGCCCCGAATGTGTGGAAAGCCCCAATTCCTGTGGGGGCGGGCTTGCCCGCGATGGGGCCTGCGCCGATCTAGTGCCCCATGAGCCAATGCTGATGCGGGCCCGGGAGGGTCCAGATGCCAAACAACATCACCAGCAAGCCCCCCGTCATCCGTACATACCGTTTGCGCAACAGCGCCGTGACGCGCTCGGCCGCCAGCCCCGTGGCGAGCAACACCGGCCAGGTGCCCAGTCCGAACGCGAGCATCAGCAATGCACTGTCCAGCGCATTGCCCTGGCTCGCCGACCACAGCAGCGTGCTGTAAACCAGCCCGCACGGCAGCCAGCCCCAGAGCGCGCCCAGCAACAACGCGCGCGGCAGGCTCGACACCGGCAGCAATTTGTTCGCGACTGGCTGGATATGCCGCCACAGACCGCGACCGAGGCTTTCGATGCGGGTCAGGCCGCTCCACCAACCGGCGAGATAAAGGCCCATGGCAATCAGCAGCAGTCCGGCGAGGATGCGCATGAACATGGCCGCCGGGCTGTTCGCCACCGCCCAGCCCGCCAGGCCGATCAGCAAGCCCGCCGCGGCGTAGCTGAGAATTCGCCCCAGGTTGTAGGCCAGCAGCAATCGAAACCGACGGCTGCGTTGCTCTTTGGGGATCGCCAGGGTCAACGCGCCCATCAAGCCGCCGCACATGCCCAGGCAATGACCGCCGCCGAGCAGGCCGAGGATCACCGCAGACACCAGCAGTGGTGCCAGCTCAAACATGCGGAGGTGCCTTGTCGTCCGGTTTGGCCGGATGGCCGCTGGCCTCATCGACCGCGGCGGTGTGATTCGGGTCCTGGTCGTCGAACAGGATGCTATGGGCCGGGCCGTCGAGGTCGTCGTACTGACCGCTGTCGACCGCCCAGAAAAAGATGTAGACCGCGATGGCCACGATCAGCAGCGCGGCCGGGATCATCACGTAGAGAGCTGGCATGGTGAGACTCCATGCCCGCGCGGCTCAGGCCGGCAGCGGGCGGGTTTCTGGCGTGGCGTTGACCGCTGGCGTACTCGGCAGGCGAGTCAGGCGCAAGGCGTTCAGCACCACGGTCAACGAACTGATCGACATGCCGACTGCGGCCCACACTGGCGTGATCCAGCCGAGGGCGGCAAACGGCAACATAAGGCCATTGTACAGCCCGGCCCACAATAGGTTCTCGATGATGACCCGACGGGTGCGCCGAGCGAGGCTGAACGCTTGCACCAGCGCGTCGAGGCGGTTGGACAACAGTACGGCGTCAGCACTGGTTTTTGCCAGATCGGTGGCCGAACCCATGGCAACGCTGATGTCGGCGGCGGCCAGCACCGGCACGTCATTCACGCCGTCACCGAGCATCAACACCTTGCGACCTTCCTTGTGCAGCTGTTGCAGGACCTGCAATTTGTCGTCCGGGCGCAAACCGCCACGGGCCTCGTCGATGCCCAGTTCAGCGGCGACGCTGGCGACCATCGGCGAGCTGTCGCCCGACAGCAGTAACGTGCGCCAGCCACGCGCCTTGCACGCTTTCAACAATGCAGGTGCATCGGCGCGCAAACGGTCGTCGAGGACGAACCACGCCAGCGCTCCGACGGTGTCGCCGAGCAGTAGCCATTGGCCGGCTTCCTCCGGCATCCGCGGTACGGCGGCGCCACTGAGTTCGCAGACAAAACCCGGTTGGCCGATTCGCAGGCGTTGCTCGCCGACCACACCTTCCAGGCCCAGTCCCGGCGTGCTGTGGACTTCTTCGGCGGCCAGCGGCGCGCGGCCAAACGCACGGGCGATGGGGTGTTCGGAACGGTTTTCGAGGGCGGCGGCGAGGCTCAGGCATTGATCGCTGTCGAGCGCGCCGAGGGGGCGGATCGAGCGCAGCGCCAGGCGCCCTTCGGTAAGGGTGCCGGTCTTGTCGAAGATCACCGTGTCGATCTGATTCAGGCCCTCCAGCACATGGCCGCGGGTCAGTAGCAAACCCAGCTTGTGCAGGGTGCCGGTGGCGGCGGTGAGTGCGGTTGGCGTCGCGAGCGACAGGGCGCATGGGCAGGTCGCGACCAGCATCGCCAACACGATCCAGAATGCACGTGATGAATCCAGCTCCCACCAAAGCAGGCCAATGCAGGCGGAGGCGATCAGTGTCAGCAGCAGGAACCATTGCGCGGCGCGGTCGGCGATTTCCGCCAGTCGTGGCTTTTCGGCCTGGGCGCGGTCGAGCAGGCGGACGATGGCGGAGAGGCGCGTGTCCTGGCCCAGCGCCAGGACTTCCACGGTCAATGCGCCTTCGACGTTCAGGGTGCCGGCGGTGACAGCATCGCCCAACGTTCGCGGTTGTGGCAGGTACTCGCCGGTGAGCAGGGATTCGTCGATGCTCGACTGGCCGTCGAGGATCTTGCCGTCGGCCGGCAGGATCGCGCCGGGATGCACCAGCACTCGATCGCCGACGCGCAGTTCGCTGAGCAGGATCCGCTCACTCTGACCGTCGGCGCTCAGGCGCAAACACGAGGCGGGCAACAGATTGACCAGCTGTGCGGTGGCGGCGGCGGTGCGTTCGCGGGCGCGACGCTCCAGATAACGCCCGGCCAGCAGGAACAACGCAAACATGCCGACGGCATCGAAATACAACTCGCCGACGCCGGTGATCGAGGTCCAGATCCCGGCGATGTAGGCACTGCCAATCGCCAGCGACACCGAAACGTCCATGGTCAGGTGGCGGGTGCGTAAATCGCGCATCGCCCCTTTGAAGAACGGCGCGCAGCTGTAGAACACGATGGGCGTGGTGAGGAACAGCGCGACCCAGCGCAGGATGGTGTGCAGCTCCGGGCTGAGGTCGATGTTGAATTCCGGCCAGGTGGCCATGGTCGCCATCATCGCCTGGAACCACAGCAGCCCGGCGACCCCGAGTTGGCGCAGGGCCAGGCGGTTTTCGCTGGCCAGCTGTTCGCTGGCGCGGTCGGCTTGATAGGGATGAGCGGCATAACCGATGTGGCGTAACTCGCTGAGCACCTGGCTCAGCGGCAGTTGCGCATCGGCCCAGCGTACGTGCAGGCGATGGTTGGACAGGTTCAGGCGCGCTTCGGCCACTGCTGGCAAACCGCGCAAGTGTTTCTCGATCAGCCAGCCACAGGCCGCGCAACTGATGCCTTCCATCAGCAGCGTGGTTTCGGCGAGTTCGCCATCGTGGCGGACGAAGGGTTTTTGCACGTCGGCGCGATCGTACAGCGCCAGTTCGTCCACCAACTGCACCGGCAACGCTTCGGGGTTGGCCGAGGCTTCGCTGCGATGCTGGTAATAGCTTTCCAGCCCGCCGGCGACAATCGCTTCAGCCACGGCCTGGCAACCCGGGCAGCAGAACTCGCGGGTTTCACCGAGGACGGCAGCGGTAAAGCGGCTGCCGGCCGGGACGGGCAGGGCGCAGTGGTAGCAGGGGAGTGGCGTGGTCATCAGGTATTCACTGGTACCGCTGAATCTGTGTCGTCGGGTCGGGCCTCATCGCGAGCAAGCTCGCTCCCACATGGATCATTGGTGAACTCAAATTCTGTGTACGACAGTGATCAACTGTGGGGGCGAGCTTGCTCGCGATGTGCGCAGCGCAGGCTTTTTACTTTTTCAGGTCTTCCGCGCCTTGCAGCGGTTCGTCACCCAGCAGCAGATCCTTGTCATGGCTGACCAGCTCTTCTTCGAACATGCGCCAGATGTGGTCGTCCTGAGTGCCCAGCAGTTCGACAAAGCGACGACCTTCAACCTTGTCGCTCAACTGGCCGATGTAGCGGCCCTGTTCGGTTTCGCTTTGGGTGAGGGTGATCTTGCGATCCTTCTCGGGCTGGGTCGGCGAGATCAGGTTCAGTTCGAGGGTTTTTGGTTGGCTGTTGCCGCTCAGGCGCAGGTCGACTTCGCCGGTCACGTCATCCAGGTGCACGCTGGCGCGCAACAGCAGGGTCTGTGCCAGCAGTTCACGGTCGAGGGAGCGGTTGATGCCTTTGCCGGCCTCGTAGTAGTTGTCGTTGACCAGGTTGTCCGGGTTGTTCACCGCGATGGTCACCATGGACAAGGTCAGGGTCACCGAACAGGCGAGGATGGCGATGATGATCCACGGCCAAAGGTGCTTGTACCAAGGACTTGCGGCGTTTGCTGCGGGCATGATCACTTCTCTCAACGAATTTGTGGGCCGATGAATCGGCTCTTGGCTTCAACGTGGATGCTCTCGTCATCGGCATCCTTGAGGATGAATTTCACCTCGTTGGTGCTCGATGGCAGTTTTTCCGGGGCGATGGACAGTTCCACCGGCTGGCTGAAAATCTCGCCGGCGGCGACCTTGATCTCACGTTTGCCTTGCAGCTTCAGGTCAGGCAGGCCAGCGGCTTCCAGCACATAGGTGTGGTCGCGCTGATCCTTGTTCATGATCTTCAGGCTGTAGACGTTTTCGATTCGGCCTTCGGCATTCTCGCGATACAGCACGCGGTCCTTGCTGACGTCGAAACCGACCAGCGAACGCATGAAGAACGCACCCGCCAGCAAGCCCATCATCGCCAGCAACACGGCGGCGTAGCCGATCAGCCGCGGGCGCAGTTTATGGGTTTTTTGCCCGGACAGGTTGTGCTCGGTGGTGTAGCTGATCAGGCCGCGCGGGTAATCCATCTTGTCCATGATGCTGTCGCAGGCATCGATGCAGGCGGCGCAACCGATGCATTCGATTTGCAGGCCGTCGCGGATGTCGATGCCGGTCGGGCAGACCTGGACGCACATGGTGCAATCGATGCAATCACCCAGGCCCTGCGCCTTGTAGTCGACACCTTTCTTGCGCGGGCCACGGGCTTCACCGCGACGGGGATCGTAGGAGACGATCAGCGTGTCCTTGTCGAACATCACACTCTGGAAGCGCGCATACGGGCACATGTAGATGCACACCTGCTCGCGCAACCAGCCGGCGTTGCCGTAAGTGGCGAGGGTGAAGAAACCGACCCAGAAATACGACCAGCCATCGGCCTCGCCGGTGAAGAAGTCGATGGTCAGCTCGCGGATCGGCGAGAAATAACCGACGAAGGTCATGCCGGTTGCGAAGCCGATCAACAGCCACATCGAGTGTTTGCTGAGTTTGCGCAGGAACTTGTTGCCGCTCATCGGCGCCTTGTCGAGCTTGATGCGCTGGTTGCGGTCGCCTTCGGTGACTTTCTCGCACCACATGAAAATCCACGTCCAGACGCTTTGCGGGCAGGTGTAGCCGCACCAGACGCGACCGGCGTACACGGTAATGAAGAACAGGCCGAACGCGCTGACAATCAGAATGCCCGAGAGCAGGATGAAGTCCTGAGGCCAGAACGTTGCGCCAAAAATGAAAAATTTACGCTCCGGCAAGTTCCACCAGACGGCTTGATGACCGCCCCAGTTCAGCCACACCGTGCCGAAATACAACAGAAACAAAAAGGCCCCGCCCATCATCCGCAGGTTGCGGAACAGGCCGGTGAAGGCGCGGGTGTAGATCTTTTCTCGAGAGGCGTAAAGGTCGACGCTGTTGTTCGCGTTCTTGGCAGGCGGGGTAACGTCGTGTACCGGAATCTGGTTGCTCATCGGTTGCATCCCACGGCAGTGGAAAAATGCCTCGGTCAGTGCATGCCGACCGCGGTCAAAAAGGGCTGTTGCAGTGGCGCAATGATACGCCTCTAGCTCTAACTCAAGGGTGCGACCTTTGGTCGCGTTGGGGAAAAATCATGAATGGTGTAGCAGATGTAACAAAACATGATTCAGATCAATTGACTTGTCGAGTATAGCTGGCCGGTGTTCGTCATCGACGCCAACGGTTTTGACGTTGGCGTCGATCTGCGCGTTATTTGACCGGGACAGTGTGAGTCGCGACCGGGTTAAGCCAGTCGTTGCCCGCGATGACGTTCACTGTCATTTGCGTTCTATCGGCAGAGAACGTGGCATACAACCAGCTTTGCTGGACCGCCGAACCGCTCATGAACAGCGGAATATCTGCGTAGATGTAGTTGCTCGACTCATATTTCCCGCTTTGTTTGTTCGCATTCGCGGAAAACACGGCGGTCACGCCGTAGTCCTCGATCATCTTTGTGAACCGGAAAATCTCGCTCTCCCTGACCGGCCAGTGAAACGGTTGATGCAAGTTCAGCAAAATGATTTTGCCTTGCGCCCGTGCCCGCTGCAGATCGCGTTCCAGCCAGTCGAGGGATGCCGTGATCTCATAGGCGGTTGTCTGGAAGAACGAGCCGGTGGAAAAGTTGACGTTGTAAGTGGGTTCGTTGTGCAACTGAACAAGGTGAACGTCACCGTAATCCCGGGAGTATGCGAGGCTGCCATACCAGGTTTTCGTCAGGCCGGAAGCCCGCGCCGCGAGGTCCATGTTGGCGACTTTTCCCCAGTACCGATCCTTGAGGTCGTCCACGCTTGCGGCGGCGCAACGCGTGCAACTGGCGACGTTGAAGTCGTAGTCGTGACTGCCCAGGCCATAGTCATAGAGATTGCTCAGTTTGTTCTGCAATACCGCGTTGAGGTAGGTGCGTTCACTGGGTTGTCCTGATGCCGTCATGTTGCCGTTGATCATGACGGGAACGGCAGCGGCGCCTCCCGATTGCTTGCGAAAGTCAGCGATGCTGGTGTACTGCGCGTCGATCAGCCACCGTGAACGTTCTTCCTTGTTTGAGGCGGATTCAACTTCGCCTTGTTCGGACTTTTCACTTGAGGGGAACTTGGGGTCCGAAGCAAATACGATATGTCGCGGGGCGAAGTCAGTAGCCATTAAAGAAGTGGCCGTTACAGCGAGCGCCAGGATCAACACGGTGGGTGGTGTATAAAATTTCATAGAAATCCATTTCCATTAAAGTGGTAGTTGTATTGAAAGTCAGGAGGGGATTTAAGCGGGTTGGTTTGATTGGTTCAATCAGTAAGTTTTGTTTTTTTTGAAGCTTATGTTTCGTGATTCTAAATATGTTATTTGTTGGTGTTGAGTAAGTGCTGTTGTAGTTTGCTTTTTGCAGGTAAGTTTTTAAATGGATTTTTTTGGTTCTGCTCACTATTAAGTATTAAGGAAAAAGGCATTATGCAAATAAGCAAAGGATGGCGATTGTTGGTGTTGCTGGTCAGTGTCTGGGCAGTTCCTGTTGCGTATGGGGCTTCGTCGGCGCAAACGCCACGGCATATAGTGTTCGCTTCTGACCCGCAGTTTCCCTGGACCGACAACACCGATGCCCGGTTGCCGGAGTCCGATTCGCAGCGGTTGGAACGCTCCAGGTGGCTGATTGAAACCCAGTACGACAGCATTGCGGACTTCAGGCGATATCAGGGGGGAAGCGCGGCGGTGCCCGTGATGATCAATGGCGATATGACCGCCTTCGGTCATGCGGGGGAGCGTTCCTACGTCCAGCAGACGCTGGATGCAAAACTTCAAGGGGTTTATGACTACGGGTTGGGTAATCATGATTATCAAAATAACGTGAATGATTGTTTTCTGAATAATTGCGCCGCTGGAAGCATTGAAGATCTGAAGAAACGTTATTGGGGAAAGGTCGATAGTATGGATTTGGCGGCACGGGCTTCATGGCCGAGCACCATTTATTACGGCAGCCTTGCATACTCAAGGGAATATGGTGATGTGCATCTGGTGCAGTTACATAACGAGCCGACTTACTCGGTGAGCTTCTCTTCGGGCACCCTTTTCAGTCCGACGGTTTTTGAAATTACTCCGGCACTCGATTGGCTTGAGCGTGACCTTGAACAGGCACGCGCGCAGGGGAAAATCATTCTCCTGAACATGCATAAACCCAACGATTTTATGGGCGACTGGAGTCAGGAAAAACGCTTCAGGGATATGATCGATAAATATGAAGTGACTGCAATGTTCGCCGGTCATCTTCATAGGAATGGTGGCTCCATGTGGTACACGAGCAGTGTGCCCGGTTTCATCAGTGGCAGCGCATCCCAGCAGACTTACCTGATCGCCAGTTTTTCCGAGGATCGTAAAAACCTGCACGTCTACGCGGTCGACAACAACCAGTGGCAAAAACGTGAACTGATAGCGACAGTGCCGGCGATATCAAAGCGGACCAGTCGCCCATAAAAAAGGCCCCGCCAGTTCTCACTGACGGGGCCTTTTTTTGCATCAGGCGTTTGCCTTACTGAGCGTCTTGCGCCGGAGCCTTCTCACCGTGAGACAAGCTATAGACGTAAGCGGCCAGCAGGTGAACCTTGTCGTTGCCTTGCAGCTGTTCCTGCGCAGGCATCTGGCCCTGACGGCCGTAACGGATGGTCTGCTGCAGTTGAGCGAAGCTCGAACCGTAGATGAACGCGCCAGGGTGGGTCAGGTCAGGTGCGCCCATTGCTGGCGTCCCTTTGCCGGCCGGACCGTGGCACGCTACGCAGTTGGCGGCGAACAGTTTCTGCCCGGCAACCGGGTCAGCCTTGGTGCCTTCCGGCAGCTTGCGGCCATCGAGGTTGGTCAGCACGAACGCGGCAACGTCCGCAACGCCTTGCTCGCCGATCACTTCAGCCCATGCCGGCATCACTGCGTGACGACCGCCCATGATGGTGGTCTTGATGGTTTCCGCTTCGCCGCCCCAGCGCCAATCGGCGTCGGTCAGGTTCGGGAAGCCATAGGCGCCCTTGGCGTCGGAGCCGTGGCAGACCGAGCAGTTGGAGGCGAACAAACGGCCACCCATCTTCAGGGCTTGCGGGTCCTTGGCGACTTCTTCGATCGGCATGGAAGCGAATTTGGCGAAGATCGGACCGAACTTGGCGTCCGACTTGGCCATTTCCTTTTCCCATTCGTGAACGCCGGTCCAGCCACTCTGGCCGTTGGCGAACGCGGTCTGCTTCTCGTTATCGAGGTAGTTGTAGCCCGGCAGCAGGCCTTTCCAGTTACCCAGGCCCGGGTACAGCACCAGATAGCCCAGGGCGAAGATGATGGTGCCCACGAACAGCATGAACCACCATTTCGGCAGTGGGTTGTCGTACTCCTCGATCCCGTCGAAGGAGTGGCCAACCGTTTCTTCTGTTTGCTCGGCGCGCTGGCCCTTGCGGGTGGACAGCAGCAGCCAGGTCAGGGCGAAGATGGTGCCGAGACTGAGGACTGTGACGTACAGACTCCAGAACGTAGTCATTCTTTGTTACTCCTAGAAGCTTGCTCGACGTGCTTGATGGCTTCGGGATCATCCGCGAAAGGCAGCAAGGTCGCGTCTTCAAACTCCGACTTGCGCTTGGGGCTGAATACCCACAACGCCAGACCGATGAAGGCCACCATCACAACGACGGTGCCCAGGCCACGAATCATCCCGATATCCATCTAAATCACCGTTTGCTTTTGATGATGGTGCCCAGGCCTTGCAGATAGGCCACCAGCGCGTCCATTTCGGTTTTGCCCTTCACAGCATCCTTGGCGCCGGCGATGTCTTCGTCGGTGTAAGGGACGCCGAGCGTGCGCAAGACTTCCATTTTCTTGGCGGTGTCTTTGCCGTCGAGCTTGTTTTCCACGAGGAACGGGTAGGCCGGCATTTTCGACTCCGGCACTACGTTGCGCGGGTTGTACAAATGCGCACGCTGCCAGTCATCGGAGTAACGACCGCCGACACGGGCCAGGTCCGGACCGGTACGCTTGGAACCCCACAGGAACGGGTGGTCCCAGACGCTTTCACCGGCAACCGAGTAGTGGCCGTAACGTTCGGTTTCAGCACGGAACGGGCGGATCATCTGCGAGTGGCAGCTGACACAACCGTTGGCGATGTAGATGTCGCGTCCTTCCAGTTCAAGGGCGGTACGCGGCTTCATGCCTTCGACCGGCTTGTTGGTAACGTCCTGGAAAAACAGCGGAACGATCTGGGTCAGGCCGCCGATGCTGACGGCGATAACCATGAAGAAGGCCAGCAGGCCAATGTTCTTCTCGACTGCTTCATGCTTCATCAGTGAGCTCCAACTACAGCAATCTGTTCGGCGGCTTCAGCTTCGGCCGGGTTCGAGGCACGGACGGTACGCCATACGTTGTAGGCCATGAACAGCATGCCGCTGGCAAAGAACGCACCGCCCAGGGCGCGAACGATGAAACCAGGGTGGCTGGCTTGCAGCGCTTCGACGAACGAGTAGGTGAGGGTGCCGTCGTCGTTGATTGCACGCCACATCAGGCCCTGGGTGATGCCGTTGACCCACATCGAAGCGATGTACAGCACGGTACCGATGGTCGCGAGCCAGAAGTGCGCGTTGATCAGGCCGATGCTGTGCATCTGCGCACGACCGAACAGTTTCGGGATCATGTGGTAGATCGCGCCGATCGAGATCATCGCTACCCAGCCAAGAGCGCCGGCGTGTACGTGGCCGATGGTCCAGTCGGTGTAGTGCGACAGCGAGTTGACGGTCTTGATGGCCATCATCGGGCCTTCGAAGGTCGACATGCCGTAGAACGCCAGCGATACCACGAGGAAGCGCAGGATCGGGTCGGTGCGCAGCTTATGCCAGGCGCCCGACAGGGTCATCATGCCGTTGATCATGCCGCCCCAGCTCGGCGCCAGCAGGATGATCGACATGGCCATGCCCAGCGACTGCGCCCAGTCCGGCAGCGCGGTGTAGTGCAGGTGGTGCGGACCGGCCCAGATGTACAGGGTGATCAGCGCCCAGAAGTGCACGATGGACAGGCGATAGGAGTAGATCGGACGCTCGGCCTGCTTCGGAACGAAGTAGTACATCATCCCGAGGAAGCCGGTGGTCAGGAAGAAACCTACGGCATTGTGGCCGTACCACCACTGGATCATCGCATCCGTTGCACCGGCGTAGGCCGAGTAGGACTTGAAGAAACTGACCGGCAGCGAGGCGTGGTTGACGATGTGCAGCATCGCCGTCACGACGATGAAGGCACCGTAGAACCAGTTGCCCACATAGATGTGCTTGGTCTTGCGCTTGGTGATGGTGCCGAAGAACACCAGACCGTAGGTGACCCAGACGATGGCCAGCAGAATAGCCAGCGGCCATTCCAGCTCAGCGTATTCCTTGGTGGTGGTGTAACCCAGCGGCAAGGTAACGATGGCGCCGACGATCACCGCTTGCCAACCCCAGAAGGTGAAGGCTGCGAGGCTGTCGGAAATCAGTCGCGTTTGGCAGGTTCGCTGCACGACGTAATAAGAAGTGGCAAACAGTGCACAACCACCGAAGGCGAAAATCACCAGGTTTGTGTGCAACGGGCGCAGGCGTCCAAAGCTCGTCCATGGCAGACCGAAGTTCAACTCCGGCCAGACCAGTTGCGAGGCGATGAAGACACCGAGCCCCATGCCAAGGATCCCCCAGACCACCGTCATGATGGCGAACTGGCGGACTACCTTATAGTTATAAGCAGTCGGACTGATTGCTGTGCTCATTCTAAGGTTCCACGGTTTGGGTGTTTTATTAGGAGTAAAAATCGGCCGCAAGTATGGAGAAAGCAGGGGGTCATTGCAACGCGCCATGACCTGGGTCAATGCTTTCAAAAGCTGATTCTGCGGCCTTTCCATGCGCCGCGTAAGGACAAAATCGCCCTCGGACAAAATGTCGCAGCGAACGAAAATGATGAGAGGGTCAGGTCAGATGTAACGGGGTGTGTTCAAACGCAACGATCGGGTGACCGATGGCAATTGGCACGACAGCCGGTATCTACCAGCCTTTGCGGCTTGTCATCGAGCAGATTCGTCGAACACATCGGGTCGGGTCGACCTGGAACCGGCTCAAGCCAGTCCGCATCGGGGCAAGCTTAGACCCGAATCGGGTGGACCGAAAGGCGGACTATAGGAGGGTGCGACAATGGGTCGCAAAGGGGCAGGGAACTGCCGCATCCGGGAAGAATGCGGCAGCAGAGCGGTCAAGAATTATTCGCTTTTGCCTTTAGCCTGCAAACGCTCTGTATTCAGACCGTGGGACAGGCTGTACACATAAGCGGCCAGCAGTTGCACCTTGTCGTTGCCGAGCAGTTCGTTCTGCGCCGGCATATGGCCCTGGCGGCCATGACGAATGGTTTGTTGCAGTTGCGCCAGGCTTGTACCGTAGATAAATCCGGCCGGTTGCGTCAGATTCGGCGCTCCCATGGCTTCAGTGCCCTGGCCGTTTGCCCCATGACAGGCTACGCAGGTGGTGCTGAACGCTTGCTGTCCGGCGTGCAGGTCGGCGGTGTCGCCCTCCGGCAATGGCAGGCCGGCCAGTTCATGACGCACATACGCGGCGACGTTTTTCACGCCGGCATCACCCAGGATTTCACCCCAGGCCGGCATCGCCGCCATGCGCCCACCCATGATCGTGGTCTTGATCATCTCGGCGTCACCGCCCCAGCGCCAGTTGCTGTCGGCCAGGTTCGGGAAGCCGAAAGCGCCCTTGGCATCCGAGCCGTGGCACACCGAGCAGTTCGACGCGAACAGGCGGCCGCCCATTTTCAGCGCTTGCGGGTCCTTGGCTACTTCTTCCACGGGCATGGCGGCGAATTTGGCGAAGATAGGCCCGAACTTCGCATCGGCCTTGTTTATCTCCTTTTCCCATTCGTGGACGCCGGTCCAGCCGTCCTCGTAACCCGGCAGGACGCCTTTCCAGTTGCCCAGGCCCGGGTAAAGAATCAGATAACCCACGGCGAACACCAGCGTGCCGGCGAACAGCATGAACCACCACTGCGGCAGCGGATTGTCATACTCCTCGATGCCGTCGAAGCTGTGGCCCATGGTCTGGTCGACGCTGCCCTTGGTTTCGCCCTTGCGAGTGCCGATCAGCAGCCAGGTCAGGCCGATCAGGCTGCCGATGGTCAGTACGCAGATCCACGTACTCCAGAAAGTGGTCATGACCGGGTACTCCTTGTTTCAGGTTCTTGGGTGGCGTCGTCGGCCAGGGGTTCATCGGCGAACGGCAGCAAACGCGCTTCGGCGAACTCCGGATTGCGCTTGTTGTTGAACACCCACAACGTCAGGCCGACGAAGGCCACGAACACCACGACCGTGCCCAGGCCGCGGATCATTCCACTGCTCATCTCAATGACCATGGCTCACCTCTTGCTCTTGATGGCAGTGCCGAGCACTTGCAGGTAGGCGACCAATGCGTCCATTTCGGTCTTGCCCTTGAGCGATTCGACCGAGCCTGCGATGTCGGCATCGGTGTACGGCACGCCAAGCGTGCGCATTGCCTTGATCTTGGTTTCGGTGTGGCTGCTGTCGAGCTGATTGGCCACCAGCCATGGATAGGCCGGCATCTTCGATTCCGGCACCACGTTGCGCGGGTTGTACAAGTGCGCGCGGTGCCAGTCTTCAGAGTAACGGCCGCCGACCCGTGCCAGGTCCGGCCCGGTACGTTTCGAACCCCAGAGGAACGGGTGATCCCAGACGCTCTCACCGGCCACCGAGTAGTGCCCATAACGTTCGGTCTCGGCGCGGAACGGCCGGATCATCTGCGAGTGGCAGCCGACGCAGCCTTCGCGGATGTAAATGTCGCGACCTTCCAGTTGCAGCGCGGTGTAGGGCTTCATGCCTTCCACCGGTTTATTGGTCACGTCCTGGAAGAACAGCGGGACGATCTGCGTCAGACCGCCGATGCTCACGGCCAGGACCATCAGCAGCATCAGCAGGCCGACGTTTTTCTCGATTGTTTCGTGTTTCATGGCGGACTCCTCAGGCCATCTGCGCGGCAGCGGCGACTTCGGCAGGCTGCGAGGCCCGCACGGTGCGCCAGGTGTTGTAAGCCATCAGGAACATGCCGCTGAGGAAGATCGCACCGCCCACCAGTCGCACGACGAAGCCTGGGTGGCTGGCCACCAGGGTTTCGACGAAGGAGTAGGTCAGCGTGCCGTCTTCGTTGACTGCGCGCCACATGAGGCCCTGGGCGATGCCGTTGACCCACATCGACGCGATGTACAACACGGTGCCGATGGTGGCGAGCCAGAAGTGCGCGTTGATCAGGCCGATGCTGTGCATCTGCGGGCGACCGAAGATTTTCGGGATCATGTGGTACAGCGCGCCGATGGAAATCATTGCCACCCAGCCGAGTGCACCGGCGTGAACGTGGCCGATGGTCCAGTCGGTGTAGTGGGAGAGTGCGTTGACGGTCTTGATCGCCATCATCGGACCTTCGAAGGTCGACATGCCGTAGAACGCCAGGGAGACCACAAGGAAGCGCAGGATCGGGTCGCTGCGCAACTTATGCCAGGCGCCCGAGAGCGTCATCATCCCGTTGATCATGCCGCCCCAGCTTGGCGCCAGCAGGATCAGCGACATCACCATGCCCAACGACTGCGCCCAGTCCGGCAGCGCGGTGTAGTGCAAGTGGTGCGGACCGGCCCAGATGTACAGGGTGATCAATGCCCAGAAGTGCACGATCGACAGGCGATAGGAATACACCGGACGCTCGGCCTGTTTCGGCACGAAGTAGTACATCATCCCGAGGAAACCGGCGGTGAGGAAAAAGCCTACGGCGTTGTGCCCGTACCACCACTGAACCATGGCATCGGTCGCACCGGCGTACACCGAGTAGGACTTGGTGAAACTCACCGGCAGTTCAAGGTTGTTGACGATGTGCAGGATGGCCACGGTGATGATGAATGCACCGAAGAACCAGTTGCCGACGTAGATGTGCTTGGTCTTGCGCTTGGCCAATGTGCCGAAGAACACGATGGCGTAGGCGACCCAGACGATGGTGATCAGGATATCGATCGGCCATTCCAGTTCGGCGTATTCCTTGGAGCTGGTGTAACCCAGCGGCAGGCTGATAGCAGCCAGCAGAATCACTACTTGCCAGCCCCAGAAGCAGAACGCGGCGATTTTTGGTGCAAACAGTTGGGTCTGGCAGGTGCGCTGCACCGAATAGAACGAACTGGCGAACAGGGCGCAACCGCCGAAAGCGAAGATCACCGCGTTGGTGTGCAACGGGCGCAACCGGCCGAAACTGGTCCACGGCAAATTGAAGTTGAGTTCAGGCCAGACCAATTGGGCCGCGAGAAAAACCCCGAGCCCCATGCCGACGATGCCCCACACCACCGTCATAATGGCGAATTGGCGGACCACCTTGTAGTTGTAGGCGGTACTGATAGAAGTGTTCATGGTTCCCCATCCACGGTTCAGCCGAAGTGAAGGCCCGTCTTTGCGAGTAAGCCGCGCAAGGCAGACGCTCCCTTCGCCTGGAGTTATAGGCAGACTAAAAGCGAGGCAAGCATGGACAAAGAGCACAAGGCCAGTATTGACGGGGATCAATGGGCGCAGTGTGTGCGGGAATATGGATGGCTGTGGAACGAGGCCGCTTCGACGGTTTCGGTCGAGCCTGTCACGCTGATTCTTGCGCATGGCGCCGGGGCGCCGATGGACAGCGCCTGGATGAACGACATGGCTGCGCGCCTTGCTGCGCTTGGCGTCAACGTGTTGCGCTTTGAGTTTGCGTACATGGCGCAACGGCGTGTCGATGGCGGCAAACGTCCGCCGAACCCGGCGCCGAAACTGCTGGAATGCTGGCGCGAGGTGTATGCGGTGGTGCGACGCCATGTCACTGGGCGTGTGGCTATTGGCGGCAAGTCCATGGGCGGGCGGATGGCGAGCCTGTTAGCCGATGAGCTGGGGGTGGATGCGTTGGTGTGCCTGGGGTATCCGTTTTATGCGGTGGGTAAACCGCAGAAGCCGAGGGTCGAGCATTTGGCGGCGCTGAAGACCCGGACGTTGATTGTGCAGGGTGAGCGCGATGCGTTGGGTAATCGTGAGGCGGTTGAGGGTTATGCGTTGTCGCCGAGTATCGAGGTGTTCTGGTTGGTGGCGGGGGATCATGATTTGAAGCCGCTGAAGGCTTCAGGGTTTACCCATGAGCAGCATTTGGCTTCGGCGGCGGGCAAGGTTGCCGAATTCCTGCAGTGAAATGTGCGTCTTCAGTCAGAGCCTCATCGCGGGCAAGCCCGCTCCCACAGTGATAGGTGGTGTTGCCCGATTTTGAGATCAATGTGTAACCCTTTGGGAGGGCTTGCCCGCCAAGGGGCCGGTCCAGCCAACGAATAACTATACTGCTCGCGAGCAAGCAAAGACTTGCCCCCCATAAAACCATGCCCGAGGTTTTTCATGCATCCCGCCATCCTCAATCTGCATCAGGTCGATCTCGAACCGCTGCCAGAAGCACTGGCGCCTTCCGGTGAAACTGCCGGCCGCTATCAGCAGCGGATGGCACGCGTCGGTCAGCGGCTGGGTGCGCAGAAACTCGGCTATCGCTTGTACGTGCTGGAACCGGGCATGCGCGGTAGCCCGTTTCACAGTCATCGGGTCAACGAGGAGATGTTTTACGTCGTCGCGGGGGAAGGGGAGATTCGTCTCGGCGCCGAGCGTTTTCCTATCTGCGCCGGTGACGTGATTGCCTGCCCGCCAGGCGGTCCGGAAGCGGCGCACCAGATCATCAACACCAGCGACGCCGAACTGCGCTATTTGGCGGTCAGCACCCAGCAATCGCCGGAAATTTGCGAGTACCCGGACTCTGGCAAATACGCCGTGATGGACGACTTCAAGGTCGATGCCCAAGGCAATGCTTCAGGCTTCGTTGCCATCGCCAGACAGGCCGATGGCGTGGATTACTGGGACGGCGAGTAACAACTGGCACCACAAATCCAATGTGGGGCTTGCTCGCTTCCACATGTTGATGTGTGGTGCGGTTATTCGAGGCGTGCCAGGCGCTCCTCCAGCGCGGCAATCCGGGCCTCAAGTTCTTCGATGCGCTCCACGGACACACCGCTGCCGGCACCGCGCTCCGACGGATTTTGCCGTGCCGCCAGAATCGCTTCGATGTCCGCCGGATCACCCAATGCGTGCATGTAGCGATCTTCACGTTGCCCGGCCTGACGCGGAATCAGCAACGCCAGACCGCGAGCAATCAGCCGTTCAAGTTGATGTACAACTTGTTCGGCATCTTCGAACTCATGCATGCGGCCGCTGCGGGTCAGCAGCTCGTTGACCGTCTGCGGGCCGCGCAGAAACAGCAGCCCCGTCAGAATGACCTGTGCCGGCACCAGTTCCAGTGCCTTGTCGACCTTGTGTTCCCAGCGGTCGGCGCGACTGCCCATCACCAGTTTGGTAAAGCCGCGACCTTCAAGGGCGCGCAGGCTCTGTCCGACCTGGCCCTGGGTGAGGTTCATTACCGGTTCGCGACTGGTTTTCTGGTTGCAGGCAATCACCAGGGCATTGAGGGTCAGCGGGTAGGTTTCCGGGCTGGTGGCCTGTTTTTCGATCAACGAACCCAGAATGCGGATTTCCGTGCTGTTGAGCCGCGGCTCGTCGAAGGTGGTCTCTTGCTCAGTGCTCATCACGCTTTTCCCTTTGCTGTCGAAGCATGCAGTCGAAGCCGCCTAGCCTAATCCTTGCTGGATAAAAGACAAGCCGCAGGAGCGTCGCGCATGGCTATAATCGGCCCACGTTTCCCTCCTGTCACAACACGAGACTGCCATGACCATTTCCCTGTATGACGCTTCCGTCCCGGTTTTCAAACAAATGCTCAATGCCCTGAGCGACGTTCTGAACAAGGCCGAAGCCCACGCTACAGCCAAGAACATCGATCCGAACGCTTTCCTGCAAGCCCGTCTGTACCCAGACATGTTCCCGCTGGTGCGTCAGGTGCAGATCGCGGTTGATTTCGCCAAAGGTGTTTCCTCGCGTCTGGCCGAGATCGAAGTGCCGAAATATGACGACACCGAAACCACCTTCGCCGAGCTGCAAGCGCTGATCGCCAAGGTTCTGGCCTACATCGGCGAGATCAAGCCCGAGCAGATCAACGGCAAGGAAGGTATCGAGATCATCACCCGTCAGGGCACGCCGAAAGAGAAGCGCTTCAGTGGCCAGGCTTACTTGCTGAGCTACGGCCTTCCGCAGTTCTTCTTCCACGTCACCACCGCTTACGCACTGCTGCGTCACAACGGTGTGGAAGTGGGCAAGCGCGATTACATGGGCGCGTTCTAACCCGCCCACGTACAAAAAAGCCCGCCAAGGTTGACGCCTTGGCGGGCTTTTTATTGGTCTTGTGGGGGCGAGCTTGCTCGCGAAGGCGGTGTGTCAGGTGGCTTAGGTTTTGATGGTGTACATATCCATTCCTGCGGTAATGGCGGCTATTGGTTCTGCTCTTACCGCGGGATACTTGGAAAAACGGAACGCCGCCCGACCCCAAGTAACCCAGCGCCCGCGTCCCTGACGTACGGTGCCTCGCTCCGTTCCTGCTCCATGGGCCCGCCGCCATCGGCCATCCGTGGCCGGGGGGGGGCTAACCCGATGTAATGCCGGACAACAATCCCCCTGTGGGAGCTAGCCTGCTAGCGATGGACGTCCAGACACCGCGTTCATTCAGACCGCACGCGTTATCGTTAACGCCCATCGCTAGCGGGCTAGCTCCCACAGGGGGAATGCGTACGCTTGAAGAGATAGGCCGGCCGGTTATCATGCCAAACGCTGAGCCTTCTCGTCCTCACCCAAGCAAGCCGCCGCCGTAAACAGCACATCAGTCGAAGAATTCAGCGCAGTCTCCGCCGAGTCCTGCAGCACGCCGATAATGAACCCGACTGCCACCACCTGCATGGCGATTTCGCTCGGAATGCCGAACAGGCTGCACGCCAGTGGAATCAGCAACAACGAACCGCCTGCCACACCCGAAGCGCCACAGGCACAGACCGCGGCGACGACGCTCAGCAGGATGGCGGTCGGAATGTCCACGGCGATGCCTAGCGTGTGCACGGCTGCCAGGGTCAGCACGGTGATGGTGATTGCCGCGCCCGCCATGTTGATGGTCGCGCCCAGCGGAATGGAAACCGAATAAGTGTCCTCGTGCAGCCCCAGACGCTTGCTCAGTTCCAGATTGACCGGAATGTTCGCTGCCGAGCTGCGGGTGAAAAACGCCGTAATGCCGCTTTCACGCAAGCACGTGATCACCAGCGGATACGGGTTGCGACGCAGCTTCCAGAACACGATCACCGGGTTCATCACCAGCGCCACAAACAGCATGCAACCCAGCAATACCGCCAGCAGATGCGCGTAGCCGATCAAGGCACCGAAACCGGAGGTGGCGAGGGTCGATGCCACCAGGCCGAAAATCCCCAGCGGCGCAAAACGGATCACCAGGCGCACAATCAGGGTCACGCCGTTGGACAAGTCGCCGAGGACTTCGCGCGTAGTGTCGCCGGCATGGCGAATGGCGATGCCCATACCGATGGCCCACGCCAGAATGCCGATGAAATTGGCATTCATCAGGGCGCTGACCGGGTTGTCGACCACGCTCAGCATCAGACTTTGCAACACTTCACTGATGCCGCCCGGCGCTGTCACCGCGACGTCGTGGGTGGACAGCACCAGGTTCGACGGGAACATCATGCTGGCCACGACCGCGACCACGGCCGCGGCAAATGTGCCCAGCAGGTACAGAAACAGAATCGGCCGGATGTGGGTTTCCTGGCCGTGCTTGTGGTTGGCGATCGACGCCATGACCAGCACGAACACCAGAATCGGCGCGACGGCTTTCAGCGCCGAGACGAACACTTTGCCGATAAACGCGGTGGACTTCGCCACCTCAGGCGCAACCAGCGCCAAGGCTATCCCGGCGAGCAGGCCGATAACGATTTGCGTAACCAGGCTCAAGCGTTTCAAACGTTGCAATAGCGAAGGGGATGAAGCAGTCATAAAACGGCATCTCTGATTTTATTAGGTGCGGAGGTGTCGCGACATCACGGCCATTAACGGGCGGATGAACAGGTGTACGAATCGCAGGGCGCGGACTTTATCACAGCGTCGGCTTGATCCTTCAGACCTGTGACGATCTGCCACCTGCCGGTTAAACGCGATGTGCAGGTTCGTGCAACCGTGTTTGGAAACACTCTGTTAAGATTGCCCATCCTCATTTTCATCTCTGCCAGTGGGCCTTCGGGCTATCGCTGGTGTTGTCGTTTTCTGGAGTTCTGCATGTTGTTGCCCATTCTTCTGTTGTCCGCCGCCGGCTTCACGGTGCTGACCACGGAATTCGTCATCGTCGGCCTGTTGCCGGCAATTGCCCGCGATCTCGAAGTCACCATCCCGCAGGCGGGTTTGCTGGTGACCTTGTTCGCCTTCACCGTCGCGGCGTTCGGGCCGTTCCTGACCGCGTACTTCGCCCGGTTCGAGCGGCGCAAGTTGTTCATCTCGGTGTTGATCATGTTCGGTCTGGCCAACACCCTCGCGGCGTTTGCGCCGAACATCTGGGTGATGGCCGTTGCGCGATTGATTCCCGCGCTCGGGCTGCCGGTGTTCTGGGCCCTGGCCAGTGAGACGGCGGTGGACATCGTCGGGCCGGACTACGCCGGACGCGCCATCGCCAAGATCGGTTTCGGCATCGTCTGCGCCACGGTGTTCGGCATTCCGGTCGGCACGTTGATTTCCGATGCATTCGGTTGGCGCAGTGCCTTCGGCATTCTCGCGGTGATCGCGTTCGCCAAGGCGTTGCTGCTGTTTATCTACTTGCCGAAAACCAATTTGCATCAGCACCAAGTGAGCTTCCGCTCGCAGTTCAAGATCCTGCGCAGCCCGCTGATGATTGGGCACGTGTTGCTGTCGATCCTGGTGTTCAGCGGCATGTTCACCGCTTACACCTATCTGGCCGACATCCTCGAGCGGCTGGCCGGTTTCAACGGCACGGTGGTGGGTTGGTGCCTGATGGGCTTCGGTGCGGTCGGTTTGATCGGCAATTCGCTGGGCGGTCGCGCGGTGGATCGTCATCCGCTGATCGCTTCGGTGACGTTCTGCGCCTTCATGATCGCCGGCATGGTGGCGCTGGTGCCGAACATCCATTCGCCGCTGGGCCTGGCGGCGGCGATGGGGATCTGGGGCGTGACGCAAGCGGCGCTGTTCCTGGTCAGCCATGTGCGTTTGATGAAGGCTGCGCCTGAAGCGCCAGCCTTTGCCGCATCGCTGAATATTGCCGGTGCCAACCTCGGGATCGGTTTGGGTGCGATGGTCGGCGGCCGGGTGATCGACAGCGTTGGCCTGGGTGGGCTTGGCTTTGCGGCGGCCGGTTTTATTCTGATCTCGATCCTGTTGGCCATGGCACTGATGACGTTCAAACCCCGCGAAGTCTGCGCCTGACCCTCACATCTCGGTGAACAGCTCGCGTCGGGCACCTTCGGTAATCGCAACAATGCCGGGGTGCTTGACCTTGCGTTCCACCGAAATGGCGTAGAACGATTCGGTCACAGCGTCGGTCTGGCCAATCAATTCCACGCCGTACTGACGTTTCACTTCATCGGCAATCACGCTCGGGCCGATGAAAATCCCGCTGCCGGATTGACCAAACGCCTGCATCAACGCGCTGTCGTCGAACTCGCCGACGATGCGCGGCTGAATCTGCTGCTCGGCAAACCAGCGCTGCAAGCGACTGCGCACCACGGTTTCCGGCCCCGGAATCAGCAACGGTGCGCCGTGCAGGCTGCGCGGAAAGTCCTGGCCGTACTGCGCCGCCAGTTCAGCGGTGGCGAAGAAACTGATCCCGCATTCCCCGAGTTTCTGGCTGTAGCCCTTGATGTCCAGGTGCGACGGCATCGGGCTGTCGGAGATCACCAGGTCCAGGCGTTGAATCGCCAGGTCGGCGAGCAAACGTTCGAGTTTGTCTTCGCGACAGGTAATGCGCAGCGGTTCGCTCAACTCCATGGTCGGCGCGATCAGGCGGTAGACGATGGATTTGGGCACCACATCAGCCACGCCAACCCGAAACAGAATCTGCTGTTCATTGGGTTGCGCCCGCAGCATCAATTCCAGTTCGCCGCCAAGCTGAAACATTTGCTCGGCGTAGGGCAGGGCCTGGCGCCCGGCTTCGGTGAGCTCCAGCTGTCGGCCGACCCGGCGAAACAACTCGATACCGTAGGTTTGTTCAAGCAGGGAAATCTGCCCGCTGATGGTTTGCGGTGTCAGGTTCAGTTGCTCGCAGGCGCGCACGATGCTGCCGGTCTTGGCCACGACCCAGAAGTAATGCAATTGTCGATAGTTGAGCATGGCGACCTACAGTTCGTAAAAGCCGAAGTATAACCGCTAAAAATACGAATTTTCCTGAAGTATTTGCCTCCCTAGAATGCCTCGCTATCAACGGGCCATCGTTTCGGCCCGTTCTGTTCTATCGAGGAATGCATCATGAAGCTTAAAACCACGGCATTGCTGATTGCGTCTTTACTGGTATTGGCCGGTTGCGACCAGGCCGAAAAAAGCGCTCAGCAACTGATGGGCAAGGCTGCCGAAACCGCCAAGCAGGCGATTGACGACACTCACAAAGCCGCCGAGCAAGCGATCAGCGATGCCACCGGCGGGCTGATCAGCAAGAAAGAATCATCGGGTGACGATAAAGAGAAAGCCGAATCGTCGTCCCAGGAAATCTAAACCGTCTTAAAACGAGTCAGGACTGACCCATGGAATACCTTTTAGAACTTGCTGCAAGCCCCACCGCCTGGGTCGCCCTGGCCACGCTGGTGGTGATGGAAATCGTGCTCGGCATCGATAACCTGATCTTCATCTCGATCCTGACCAACAAACTGCCGGAGCAGCATCGGCAGAAGGCTCGGCGCATCGGTATCGGCATGGCGCTGATCCTGCGACTGGCACTGCTGAGTACCATCGCGTTTATCGTCCAGTTGACGGCGCCGGTGATCGAGCTCCTCGGCCACGCGTTCTCCTGGAAGGACATGATCCTGATCGCCGGCGGCCTGTTCCTGTTGTGGAAGGCCACCACCGAGATCCACCACAGCATGGACCCGGCGCCGGAAGATCCGAAGTCGGCGACCTCGACCGTGACCCTGGGCTTCGCTGCCGCGATCGGTCAGATCCTGATGCTGGACATGGTGTTCTCCATCGACAGCATCATTACTGCGGTCGGCATGACCGAGCATTTGCCGATCATGATCATCGCGGTGGTGGTGTCGGTGCTGGTGATGTTGCTCGCGGCTGACCCGCTGGCCAAGTTCATCAACGACAACCCGACGGTGGTGATGCTGGCGCTGGGCTTCCTGATCATGATCGGTATGACGCTGATCGCCGAAGGCTTCGGCGCCCACGTACCGAAAGGCTACGTCTACGCAGCCATGGCGTTCTCGGCAACGATTGAAGGCTTGAACATGATGTCGCGACGGGCCAGGCAGAAGCGCATCGCCGCTGAAGCGTAACCTGAGCTGAAATGAAAACGGCCGCCTGCACTCGCGAGAGTTCAGGCGGCCGTTTTTGTTCGGGGCATTAAAAAGTGTCCGTCAGTGCACAGTGGCGTGACGTGCACTCGATTTATCGATTTTCACCACCCGAGCCGGCTGGACGGGGTGGTGATGGTGTCGGCGGGCAATTCGCAGGACTCCCCACAACATGGCGGTGGCAACAGCCAGCCAGCCGCAAATCAACATCACTATGGTCATTGTCAGGCTCATCAGTGCCTCCTCTTCGCCCTGCTGCGGGCATACACACGCGTTGCAAGTGACAGTCTAGTCGCTGCCATGTTGCAGGCTATTGACCAAAGGTCGTTGATGACCAACCCGTTCGCTCTATCGAAAGCAAACAACTGCCGCTAAAGGCTATACCGCTGTCGTGCGGCGTCCTATGATCAACGGCCAAGCCGGGAGCACGGACACCTGGCGTCTGAACAAGAGAGTTGATGATGGTGCGGGTATTTTCGCGAATTCGAACGGCAGCACTGATTGTTGGCTGTGTTGCGGGTATGGCAGGTTGCGCGGGCAGTGTGGCGCCGGAGGTCAAGCGTCTGCCGGAACGCGTGGAGCTCAGCGGTACGTTCTACCGCGGGCAAAGCTTTCAAAGCGGGCCTCAGGTGCTGGCCAGTCTGTTGGCCCAGCAGGGCATCGTGATTACCCCGGGGTTGCTTGAAAAACCCCTGCATTTGCCGGGCGCCGAAGCGCAATTGCAGCAGAACATGCAGAACCTCGCCCGCGAGTACGGCATGGTCGTTTACCCGCTCGAAAGGCATTTGCCTGCGCTGCTGACCCAGGTTGCCGCCGGTTACCCGGTGATGGTGCGCTTCACTGAAGGCTCGGCGTTCTGGGCAGAGCCACGCTACGCGATTCTTGCCGGGTACAACCGTAAGAAGCAGACCGTGCTGCTGCGTGCGGGAATGAATCGTCGGGAGTTGATGAGCTTCAGCTCGTTTGAATCGTCGCTCAAGGATGCCGGTGGTTGGGCGGTGCTGATCCAGAAGCCGGAGCAGATTCCGGCGAATGTTGATCAGTCGCGTTGGTTGAAAGCAGCGAACGACCTGGCGCAGGCCGGCCAGGAACAGGCAGCTGCCCGTGCGAAGAGGGCGCTGGGCGCTCAATAGTTTCCGTTCGTCATCTGCATTGCACTGCCGCGCGCGCTTGGCCTCTGAGGAATAAGGGCCCGGATTTTTCCGGGTCAGTTCCAAGGAGGCATTCATGACAAATCCCAAAGCACCCACCGGCCCGCACTCATCTGAGCATTCATCGGGCAACGACTTGGGGTTCGACCCCGACTCTCCGGACCTCGCCGACCCACAGGTCGACCCCGTCGGACCTGCCAGGGCACCCAAGGACGTAAAGCCGGGCGAGAATAACAAGGCCCCTGCGAAGCCTTACGACCCGCTGGCCAATCTGAAACCCTGACGTTCAGTGCGAGGTGTATATGTCTACCGATTCGAGTTTCGACGACAAACGTCCTGACAGTGTTCCCACCACCCCCGAAGATGACGTTGATCCGGTGATGGATCCGGACAGTCCGATGCGTGACCCGTTGGCCAGACCTGCGGTGGCACCGACCGAACATCCGCAGGGCAGGAGGGATCCGAGTGCCGGCGATGGCATTCCGGATGACGACCAGATGCCGCTGCCGAATGATTAACGCTGGACGAAAAAAAGCCCCGACTGATCGGGGCTTTTGCTACCTGCGTCGTTACTTCGAGGCTTCAACCACACCGCTCTGACGGTGCTTGAGGTTCTTTTCCGATTTGTACTGCAAGGCAACAGACGGAACGTTGGTGCCCTTGCCGGTTTCGACCCAATTGCGAATCCGGCTGGCATCGGCGAAGTGCGTGTACTTGCCGAACGCGTCGAGGATCACCAGCGCCACCGGACGATTACCCATGCTGGTCACCAGCACCAGGCAATGACCGGCCTCGTTGGTGAAGCCGGTTTTGGTCAGCTTGATGTCCCAGTTCGGCTTGCCGACCAGATGGTCGGTGTTACGGAAGCCGAGGCTGTAGTTGGGCTTGCGGAACGAGACGGTTTTTTCCTTGGTGGTGCTCAGCTCGGTCAAGATCGGATATTTGTGCGCAGCGACCAGCAATTTGCTCAGGTCGCGGGCGGTTGAGACGTTACGAGGGGAGAGGCCGGTCGGTTCGACGAAGTGGGTGCTGGTCATGCCCAGCGCCTTGGCCTTGGCGTTCATCGCGGCAATGAATGCGACATAGCCGCCCGGATAGTGGTGGGCCAGGCTTGCGGCGGCGCGGTTTTCCGAGGACATCAGGGCGATCAGCAACATTTCCCGGCGCGGCAATTCGCTTTTGAGTTTCACCCTGGAAAAGACGCCTTTCATTTCTGGCGTATCGCTGATGTTGATATTGATGTACTCGTCCATGTTCTGCCTGGCTTCGACCACAACAAGACCGGTCATCAATTTGCTGACGGAGGCGATAGGGACAACGACATCGGGGTTGCTGGCATAGATGACTTTGTTGGTCTGCATATCCAGCAGCAAAGAGCTGCCGGAAGCCAGCTTGAGTTGTTTCGTATCTCGAGGTGCCGCGGTGGTATCGGCAGCATTGACCGTTGGCGTGATGAACGTCCCTGTGATTGCAAAAAATAGGCTCAGGATGGAAAGACGGATTTTCACGCTGGCAGACTCATAAGGTTTGGATTTGCCGTTCTGTAACGGGCTGTTTCTTGAAAAACCGACGCATTTTAGGAGTATGGCTGAAGAACTGTCGATGGTTGTTCAATCAACCGGTAAAAGTCCTTGAAACCCCCTACAAAACAGCGGGTTTCCGGCGAATGGTAGTGTTCATTCTCCGGGCAAAAAGAACCCCGCCATTGGCGGGGTTCTTTTGTTCATCGCTGATGCTCAAGCGTGAACTCAGCTGTGCAGCGTTTCTGCCGCGTACAGCGTGTTTTCCAGCAGGCAGGCGCGGGTCATCGGGCCGACGCCGCCCGGCACTGGAGTGATCCAGCCAGCGCGGGGCAGGGCGGTTTCGTAGATCACGTCGCCAACCAGTTTGCCGTCTTCCTGGCGGTTGATGCCGACGTCGATCACGATCGCGCCTTCCTTGATCCACTCACCCTTGACCAGGCCCGGCTTGCCTGCGGCAACCACCACCAGATCGGCACGACCGACGTGGCCCGCCAGATCCTTGGTGAAACGGTGGGCGACGGTCACGGTGCAACCGGCCAGCAGCAACTCCATCGCCATCGGGCGCCCGACAATGTTGGAGGCGCCGACGACCACGGCGTCCATCCCGTAGAGATCTGCCCCGGTGCTTTCCAGCAGGGTCATGATCCCTTTGGGCGTGCATGGGCGCAGCAGCGGAATGCGCTGGGCAAGACGACCGACGTTATAAGGGTGGAAACCGTCGACGTCTTTGTCCGGACGAATGCGTTCCAGCAATTTGGAAGCGTCCAGGTGTTCAGGCAACGGAAGCTGAAGCAGAACGCCGTCGATTGCCGGGTCGTCGTTAAGGCGATCGATCAGGTCGGTCAGTGCTTCTTGAGTGGTTTCGGAAGGCAGGTCGTAGGCTTGGGAAATAAAGCCGACCTCTTCACAGTCTTTACGCTTGTGCGAGACATAAACCTGAGAGGCGGGATCGCTGCCGACCAGGATCACCGCGAGGCCGGGAGTGCGCAGGCCTTGCTGGCGACGCTCGGTGACGCGTTTGGCGATCTGCTGGCGCAGGCTGGCGGCGATCGATTTGCCGTCGATTAGTTGTGCAGTCATTGCGCGTGATTAACCATCGAGAGGGGAAAAAAAGAGAACGCATTCTCGCATGTCATGAGGTGAGGGCAAAGGCGCTTGGTCTGCAAATTCCTCTAACCCCTTTAATTAAATGAATTTTTTTTAAAAAGGATTTGACGCCCTACGGGGGGCTCTATACTATTCGTCGCACTTGTCGGGCACAGCCTAGCACTGGTTAAGAAGGTCGAGTGGAATTACGATTCTGCAAGGCTGGAAAGCACTTAGTTTGTAGTCCTTCAAGGGTACAGATTAAAAAGGCGCCCGTAGCTCAGCTGGATAGAGCATCCGCCTTCTAAGCGGATGGTCGCAGGTTCGAGTCCTGCCGGGTGCGCCATTAGGCAGCTTTGGCACAAGTAGCGCGATATGGTGGGCGTAGCTCAGTTGGTAGAGCACGGGATTGTGACTCCCGTTGTCGTGGGTTCGATCCCCATCGTCCACCCCATATTTCGAAAGGCGCCAGATTAACAGTCTGGCGCCTTTGCTTTAAAGGCTACACGCGGATGTGGTGGAATTGGTAGACACACTGGATTTAGGTTCCAGCGCCGCGAGGCGTAAGAGTTCGAGTCTCTTCATCCGCACCAAATAAAGCTTCATTCAGGCCTCTGGCTTGGCTGGGGCTCGACGAGGAAGTTGTTTGGCTTCTTTGTTACGCAATATGGTGGGCGTAGCTCAGTTGGTAGAGCACGGGATTGTGACTCCCGTTGTCGTGGGTTCGATCCCCATCGTCCACCCCATATTTCGAAAGGCGCCAGATTTAACAGTCTGGCGCCTTTTTTGTTTTAGCGGTTTGAGTGTTCCGCGACTGCAGGTTCTGGGTCGCAGGCGCAGGGCGTTTCGTCGTATTTTTGTTTCTCGATGATGCCTTGCTGCCCGCTGGTCTTGCTCGCGAGATCGGCTGTCAGGGCGATGCCTGGTAACTGCTTCTATATATAGAAGGGTTGGCGCAGAGCCTTGGCATGATTGGCTGTATTTGCCACCGGGGCGAGATGCATTCGTGCATTCGCACCTATAAATTGCCTGCTGCGTTGTTGCCCGTTTTCAGTAGGGTGACTTCTTGAGTTTGACCTACTAGAATGCATGCCCTTGATTCTGGGGTCGGAAACGGCCGGCCAACGTCTGTGCAACGAGGAATATCCATGCAAGTTTCTGTTGAAAATACTTCTGCTCTCGAGCGCCGCATGAGCATCACCGTGCCTGCTGAGCGCATCGAGACTCAGGTCAACAAGCGTCTGCAGCAGACCGCCCAAAAGGCCAAGATCGCTGGTTTCCGTCCAGGCAAAGTGCCGATGAGCGAAATCAAGCGCCGTTTTGGTGCTGATGCACGTCAGGAAGCTGTCGGCGACGTCATCCAGTCCTCTTTCTACGAAGCGGTCGTTGAGCAAAAGCTGAACCCGGCTGGCGCTCCTTCGATCGAGCCGAAATCCCTGGAAGCTGGCAAAGACCTGGAATACGTCGCGATTTTCGAAGTGTTCCCTGAGTTCACCGTTGCCGGTTTCGAAGGCATCACCGTTGAGCGCCTGAGCGCTGACGTGGCTGACGCTGATCTGGACAAGATGCTGGACGTGCTGCGCAAGCAGAACACCCGTTTCGAAGTGGCCGATCGCGCTGCTCAGAACGACGACCAACTGAACATCGATTTCGTCGGCAAGGTTGACGGTGAAGTGTTCGCTGGCGGTTCCGCCAAAGGCACTCAGCTGGTTCTGGGTTCCGGCCGCATGATCCCTGGTTTCGAAGACGGTCTGGTTGGCGCCAAGGCGGGTGAAGAGCGCGTTCTGAACCTGACCTTCCCAGAGGACTATCAGAACCTCGACCTGGCGGGCAAAACCGCTGAGTTCACCGTGACTGTGAACACTGTGTCCGAGCCTAAACTGCCAGAGCTGAACGAAGAATTCTTCGCTCAATTCGGCATCAAGGAAACCGGTCTGGAAGGCTTCCGCACCGAAGTTCGCAAGAACATGGAGCGCGAACTGCGTCAGGCGATCAAATCCAAGGTCAAGAATCAGGTAATGGACGGTCTGCTGGCCACCAACCCGATTGAAGTGCCAAAGGCTCTGCTGTCCAACGAAGTTGACCGTCTGCGTGTGCAGGCTGTTCAGCAGTTCGGCGGCAACATCAAGCCTGACCAACTGCCGGCCGAGCTGTTCGAAGAACAAGCCAAGCGTCGTGTTGTTCTGGGTCTGATCGTGGCTGAAGTGGTCAAGCAATTCGACCTCAAGCCTGACGAAGCCCGCGTTCGCGAAATGATCCAGGAAATGGCTTCGGCTTACCAAGAGCCTGAGCAGGTTGTGTCCTGGTACTACAAGAACGACCAGCAACTGAACGAAGTCCGTTCGGTTGTGCTGGAAGAGCAAGTTGTGGATACTGTTCTGCAGAAAGCTAGCGTGACCGACAAATCGGTCTCTTACGAAGAAGCGGTCAAGCCGGTAGAAGCTCCACAAGCCGACTGATCTTTCTTGCGGTAAGAAGCACACACCATAAGCCAGCCTTCGTGCTGGCTTATGCGTATTCAAGACATAACTATTTGGGAGTGACTGCAGAGCATGTTCCGTAATTCGTATATTCAGCAGAACTCTGATATCCAGGCCGCAGGCGGCCTGGTCCCGATGGTTGTCGAGCAATCTGCTCGTGGCGAGCGCGCCTATGACATCTACTCGCGTCTTCTCAAGGAGCGAGTGATCTTTCTGGTTGGTCCGGTAGAGGACTACATGGCCAACCTGATTTGTGCGCAACTGCTGTTCCTTGAAGCGGAAAACCCGGACAAGGACATCCATCTCTATATCAACTCCCCGGGCGGTTCGGTGACGGCGGGCATGTCGATCTACGACACCATGCAGTTCATCAAGCCAAACGTGTCGACCACGTGTATCGGTCAGGCGTGCAGCATGGGCGCATTCCTGCTGACCGCCGGTGCTCCTGGCAAGCGTTACTGCCTGCCGAACTCACGCGTGATGATTCACCAGCCACTGGGCGGTTTCCAGGGGCAGGCGTCGGATATCGAAATCCATGCCAAGGAAATCCTCTTCATTCGTGAGCGTCTCAACACGCTGATGGCCAAGCATAGCGGGCACACGCTTGAAGAGATCGAGCGTGATACCAACCGCGATAACTTCATGAGTGCAGAAGCCGCGCGTGAGTACGGGTTGATCGATGAAGTGATCTCCCAGCGCCCCGCTTAAAATAAGCAGCTCAAAATAAGGTGGGTCGGCTGGTCCGATCACTTGCGGGCTTGAAAAAGCCCGCAATAGCCTTCATCTTGTGTTGCAAGCCTATCGGATTTGGATCGAACGAATGACTGACACCCGCAACGGCGAGGACAACGGCAAGCTGCTCTATTGCTCCTTCTGTGGCAAAAGCCAGCATGAAGTGCGCAAATTGATTGCCGGCCCCTCGGTCTTTATCTGCGACGAGTGCGTCGACCTGTGCAATGACATCATCCGTGAGGAGGTGCAGGAAGCCCAGGCCGAAAGCAGCGCGCATAAATTGCCTTCGCCTAAAGAAATCAGCGGCATCCTTGATCAGTACGTGATTGGTCAGGAACGTGCGAAAAAGGTTCTGGCCGTAGCGGTGTATAACCACTACAAACGCCTGAACCAGCGCGACAAAAAGAATGACGATGTCGAACTCGGCAAGAGCAACATCTTGCTGATCGGCCCGACAGGCTCGGGTAAAACCCTGCTTGCCGAAACCTTGGCTCGCTTGCTGAACGTTCCGTTCACCATCGCCGACGCAACCACCCTCACCGAGGCGGGTTACGTGGGTGAAGATGTCGAGAACATCATTCAGAAGCTGCTGCAGAAGTGCGATTACGACGTAGAAAAAGCCCAGATGGGCATTGTCTACATCGATGAGATCGACAAGATCTCGCGCAAGTCTGACAACCCGTCGATTACCCGAGACGTTTCCGGTGAAGGCGTACAGCAGGCCCTGCTCAAGTTGATCGAAGGCACGGTCGCTTCCGTTCCGCCTCAAGGTGGTCGCAAGCATCCGCAGCAGGAATTCCTTCAGGTCGACACCCGTAACATCCTGTTCATCTGCGGCGGTGCATTCTCCGGTCTGGAAAAGGTTATTCAAAACCGTTCCACCAAGGGCGGCATTGGTTTCAACGCAGAAGTGCGCAGCAAGGAAGAAGGCAAGAAGGTCGGTGAATCCCTGCGTGAAGTCGAGCCTGACGATTTGGTCAAGTTCGGTCTGATCCCGGAGTTCGTCGGTCGTCTGCCGGTCCTCGCCACGCTGGACGAGCTTGATGAAGCTGCATTGATGCAGATCCTCACCGAGCCGAAAAATGCTCTGACCAAACAGTATGCCAAGCTGTTCGAGATGGAAGGCGTGGACCTGGAATTCCGGGCCGACGCACTGAAATCGGTCGCCAAACGTGCCCTGGAACGCAAGACCGGTGCCCGTGGACTGCGCTCGATTCTCGAAGGCGTATTGCTCGACACTATGTACGAGATCCCCTCGCAGTCCGAGGTGAGTAAAGTAGTGATCGATGAAAGCGTTATAGAAGGCAAGTCCAAGCCACTGTATATCTACGAAAACAGTGAACCGGCTGCCAAGGCTGCACCAGACGCTTAAGCGTCACGCAGCTGGAATAAAGAAGGGGCCTTCGGGCCCCTTTGCTATTGTGGGAGCTGGCTTGCCAGCGAAGGCGGCCTGACCGTCGACCCGATTTTCGGGATGTATTCATACCGTTGCAGAAGCTACGGTACCTGCAATCTTCTAAGTGGTTCTTTTATCCGCTTGTTTTTTTCCAAACGAGCCCCCATCTTGGTTTCAAGCTTACTTCCATCTGTTTACGGCCTTATGGCCGCCGTAGAGGCGAAATCATGAAGACAACCATCGAATTGCCTCTCCTGCCATTGCGTGATGTTGTGGTCTATCCGCACATGGTTATCCCGCTGTTCGTGGGGCGCGAGAAATCCATCGAAGCCCTCGAGGCAGCGATGACGGGCGACAAGCAGATTCTCCTGTTGGCTCAGAGAAACCCTGCTGACGACGATCCCGGTGAAGATGCACTTTATCGCGTAGGTACGATCGCTACCGTTCTGCAGTTGCTCAAGCTGCCTGACGGCACGGTCAAGGTTTTGGTCGAAGGTGAGCAGCGGGGCGCCGTGGAGCGCTTCAGCGAAGTGGACGGCCACTGCCGTGCCGAAGTCTCATTGATCGACGAAGTCGACGCGCCTGAGCGCGAGTCGGAAGTGTTTGTCCGCAGCCTGCTGGCTCAGTTCGAACAATATGTGCAGCTGGGCAAGAAAGTCCCCGCTGAGGTTCTGTCGTCGCTCAACAGCATCGACGAGCCAGGCCGCCTGGTCGACACCATGGCCGCGCACATGGCCCTGAAAATCGAGCAGAAGCAGGAAATCCTCGAAATCATCGATTTGTCGGCCCGGGTCGAGCACGTCCTGGCGTTGCTGGATGCCGAGATTGATCTGCTGCAAGTCGAAAAACGCATTCGCGGCCGCGTTAAAAAACAAATGGAGCGCAGCCAGCGCGAGTACTACCTGAATGAGCAGATGAAGGCCATTCAGAAAGAGCTCGGCGACAGCGACGAAGGCCACAACGAAATCGAAGAGCTGAAAAAGCGCATCGATGCAGCTGGCCTGCCGAAAGATGCCCTGGCCAAGGCCCAGGGCGAACTGAACAAGCTGAAACAGATGTCGCCAATGTCCGCGGAAGCAACCGTGGTGCGTTCGTACATCGACTGGCTGGTTCAGGTGCCGTGGAAGGCCCAGAGCAAAGTGCGCCTGGACCTGGCGCGTGCAGAAGACATCCTCGACGCAGATCACTACGGTCTGGAAGAAGTCAAAGAGCGGATCCTCGAATACCTCGCCGTGCAAAAGCGTGTGAAGAAGATTCGGGGGCCGGTGTTGTGCCTGGTCGGTCCTCCTGGTGTGGGTAAAACCTCGCTGGCGGAGTCGATTGCTCACGCGACCAACCGCAAATTCGTACGCATGGCCCTCGGCGGTGTGCGCGATGAAGCGGAAATTCGTGGTCATCGCCGGACTTATATCGGTTCGATGCCAGGAAGATTGATTCAAAAGATGACAAAAGTGGGCGTCCGCAACCCGCTGTTCCTGCTCGATGAAATCGACAAAATGGGCAGCGACATGCGTGGCGATCCAGCGTCGGCGTTGCTGGAAGTGCTCGACCCTGAGCAGAACCACAACTTCAACGATCACTATCTGGAAGTCGATTACGACCTGTCCGATGTGATGTTCCTGTGCACCTCGAACTCGATGAATATTCCACCGGCGTTGCTTGACCGGATGGAAGTGATTCGACTGCCGGGTTACACCGAAGACGAGAAGATCAACATTGCCGTCAAATACCTTTCGCCGAAGCAGATCACGGCCAACGGCCTGAAGAAAGGCGAGCTGGAATTCGACGCTGAAGCGATCCGCGACATCATCCGCTACTACACCCGCGAAGCCGGTGTACGTGGGCTGGAGCGCCAGATTGCGAAGGTTTGCCGCAAGGCGGTCAAAGAGCATGCACTGGAAAAACGCTTCTCGGTGAAGGTCACTGCCGACATGCTGGAACACTTCCTCGGCGTGCGTAAATTCCGCTACGGCCTGGCTGAATCGCAGGATCAGATCGGTCAGGTGACTGGGCTGGCATGGACTCAAGTGGGCGGCGAATTGCTGACCATCGAAGCCGCTGTCGTTCCGGGCAAAGGGCAGTTGATCAAGACCGGTTCGCTGGGTGACGTGATGGTCGAATCGATCACCGCCGCGTTGACCGTTGTCCGCAGCCGCGCGAAGAGCCTGGGGATTCCCCTGGACTTCCACGAGAAGCGCGACACGCACATCCACATGCCGGAAGGGGCCACCCCGAAGGACGGCCCTAGCGCCGGTGTAGGCATGTGCACGGCCCTCGTGTCGGCATTGACCGGCATTCCGGTGCGCGCTGACGTGGCCATGACCGGTGAAATCACCCTGCGCGGTCAAGTGCTGGCGATCGGCGGTCTGAAAGAAAAACTGCTCGCGGCTCACCGTGGCGGAATCAAGACGGTGATCATTCCTGAAGAGAACGTACGCGATCTGAAGGAAATTCCTGACAATATCAAGCAAGATCTGCAGATTAAACCGGTTAAATGGATTGACGAGGTCCTGCAAATTGCGCTGCAATACGCGCCGGAGCCCTTACCCGATGTAGCTCCGGAGATAGTTGCAAAGGATGAAAAACGCGAGTCTGACTCTAAGGAAAGAATTAGCACGCATTAGTACGCATTTGCCTGGGGGGCTTGTTGACAGCTTTTTAGAGCCCTTGTTATAAAGCGGCTCTTAAGTGTCTGTAGGCCATTCAGCACTCGTTTTTGCTTTCACCAAAAAACTTAGAATCATACTCAAATAGATATAAGGGGACTTAGAGTGAACAAGTCGGAACTGATTGATGCTATCGCTGCATCCGCTGATATCCCGAAAGCTGCTGCTGGCCGTGCGCTGGACGCTGTAATCGAATCCGTCACTGGCGCTCTCAAGGCTGGCGACTCTGTTGTTCTGGTTGGTTTCGGTACTTTCTCCGTGACTGATCGTCCAGCTCGCATTGGTCGTAACCCACAGACCGGTAAGACGCTGGAAATCGCAGCAGCCAAAAAACCAGGTTTCAAAGCCGGTAAAGCACTGAAAGAAGCTGTCAACTAAGTTCGATTCAGGTTTTTGCCTATCCGGGTCGGGGTCATGCCTGACCTGGCAGCGGAGCGGTAGTCCAGTCGGCGAGTAGCCGGTCCGAGACGCCGAGGGTCGCAAGTTCGAACCCTTGGTCCGTTCCGCCAGTTACGAGAAGGCGCATCCTCGGATGCGCCTTTCTTCTATCCGGATTCTACCCACGCTCCACGGTTGCCTAATTTTGAAGTTCAACCGTTTCTGGGGGACGCATGCTGCAGAATATCAGGGACAATTCACAAGGCTGGATTGCCAAGACCATTATCGGGATCATCGTTGTACTGATGGCGTTCACCGGTGTCGAGGCCATTTTCCAGGCGACGACCAACAGCCAGAACGCGGCCAAGGTCAACGGCGAAGAAATCAGCCAGAACGAGCTGAGCCAGGCGGTCGATATGCAACGCCGTCAGCTCATGCAACAGCTGGGCAAGGATTTCGATGCTTCCTTGCTCGACGAAAAAATGCTGCGCGAATCGGCCCTGAAAGGCTTGATCGACCGCAAACTGCTGCTGCAAGGGGCAGAAAACTCGAAATTCGCTTTTTCCGAAGCGGCTTTGGACCAAGTGATCCTGCAAACTCCTGAGTTCCAGGTGGACGGCAAGTTCAGCTCCGAGCGTTTCGATCAGGTCATTCGTCAACTCGGCTACAGCCGCATGCAATTCCGCCAGATGCTGGCTCAGGAAATGCTGATCGGCCAGTTGCGCGCAGGTCTGGCAGGCAGCGGTTTCGTCACCGACGCACAGGTTCTGGCCTTCGCCCGTCTGGAAAAACAGACCCGCGATTTCGCTACCCTGAACGTCAAGGCTGACCCGGCGGCTGTGAAGCTGACCGATGATGAGGTCAAGGCCTACTACGACGAGCACGCCAAGGAATTCATGACCCCGGATCAGGTGATCATTGATTACCTCGAACTGAAGAAATCTTCCTTCTTTGATCAGGTCGCAGTGAAAGACGAAGACCTGCAAGCGGCGTATCAGAAAGAAATCGCCAACTTGTCCGAGCAACGTCGGGCGGCGCACATTCTGATCGAAGTGAACGACAAGGTGACCGAGGCGCAAGCCAAGGCCAAAATCGAAGAGGTTCAGGCCCGTCTGGCCAAAGGCGAGAAGTTCGAGGCCCTGGCCAAGGAATTCTCTCAGGACCCGGGTTCGGCGAACAACGGCGGTGACCTCGGTTACGCAGGTCCGGGCGTCTACGACCCAGCGTTCGAAACCGCGCTGTATGCGTTGGCCAAGGATCAGGTTTCGGCCCCGGTCCGCACTGATTTCGGTTTCCACTTGATCAAGCTGTTGGGTGTCGAGGCTCCAGAAGTTCCGACCCTCGCCAGCCTGAAAGACAAGCTGACCAAAGAGCTGAAAACCCAGCAGGTCGAGCAGCGTTTCGTCGAGGCGACCAAGCAATTGGAAGACTCGTCGTTCGAATCCTCCGATCTGGCTCAGCCGGCGCAGGACCTGAAACTGACCGTTCACACCTCCAAGCCGTTCGGCCGGGAAGGTGGCGACGGCGTCACGGCCAACCGTGCTGTGATCACTGCCGCGTTCAGTCCTGAAGTGCTGGATGAGGGTGCCAACAGCACCGCCATCGAACTCGATCCGGAAACCGTGATCGTGTTGCGCGCCAAGGAACACCTGAAGCCCGCGCAACTGCCGCTGGAAAGCGTGTCTGCCGCCATCCGTGGGCAATTGGCCAAAGAGCACGCCAGTGCTGCCGCCAAAACCAAGGCTGATGAGCTGATTGCCAGCCTGCGTGAGGGCAAGACGCCGTTGGACAAGGCGATCGACGGCCAGAGCTGGAAAGTCACCGCTGCAGCGACTCGTGCTCAGGAAGGGATCGACCCGACTGTGCTGCAAGCCCTGTTCCGCATGCCGAAACCGGTTGCCAAAGACAAGCCGACCTTCAGCAGCGTGACCTTGGCCGATGGTAGCCTGGTGATCGTGCGTCTGAACGGCGTCAATGAAGCCGCTGCACCGACCGAAGAAGAGAAGGCTCAATACCGTCGCTTCCTCGCCTCGCGTATTGGCCAGCAAGACTTTGCGGCCTACCGCAAGCAACTCGAAGCGGAAGCGGACATCAAGCGTTTCTGATGCCTGAATGAGTTTCCCGCGACATAAAGACCCCGGCTGAAAGGCCGGGGTTTTTTGTGGGCGTGGGAAAAGTCGACAGGCACTGTCCGTCGCCTGGTTTTTTTTCGAACGACTTTTTCTGGTCAATGGTAGTCAACACACGTGTAACTGTTTCAAGACACTAATCGGTGCGACGCTAAGCATCGATCTGTTGCACAATACGCCCCGGACTGTTTTCCTCAGGATGTTCAATGTTTAAATCATTTCCCGTGCGGGTTGCCGGGCTGGCGTTGATGCTGGCCATCGCGGCCGGTTGCTCGTCGAAAAAAGCCCCGATCTATGAGCACGAGAACTTCGACGACTCCGGAACGTTTTCGCGCAATTACCCGGTGACCGATGCGCAGAGCTGCGAAGCCGCTCGTCGTGCGTTGCTCAGCCAGGGCTACATCATCACCAGCAGCGATCCGAAGCTGATCAGTGGTCACAAGAGCTTTCAGCAGACTGGCGAGACCCACATGGAGATCAGCTTCAGTGTTGTCTGTGCCGATGATGGCAGCGAAGGGCATCACGCGACCATGTTCGCCAACGCATTGCAGGATCGCTATGCGCTGAAGAAGACCAACAACTCCGCCAGCCTCGGTGTCGGCGTATTGGGTTCGGTATCGATGCCGATCGGCTCGTCCGACGACTCAATGGTCAAGGTTGCCAGCGAAACGGTCTCGTCGGCGAAGTTCTACGAGCGCTTCTTCACCCTGGTGGAGTTGTTCCTGCCGCCGGAAGCGAAAAAAGCCGCGCACATCGTCGAGAAGCCGAAAACCGACCTGGGCGTGCCTGAAACCAAGGCTGCACCTGCTCCGTTAGTGCCGACTCCGGCACCGCCTGCGGAACCAGCTCCAGCCCCGGCAGCTGAGCCTGCATCGGCACCTGCTGCGGAACCGGTTGCACCGCCACCTGAGCCTGCACCGGTTGCCCCGGCCGAAAACACCGAATCGACGCCGTTGACTGAAAACGTCACACCACCGCCGCAGTCGGATTTGCCTCCGCCGAGCGAACCGATTCCGGTCATGCCCGTCACTAGCCAGTAGTCGGTGACTGGCGTTCCGGGATCGGCTGGCAGCCCATCGATCCCGGAACAGTGTTCAAGTTTGATCCGCGTCAACTCCGGCCATATTCCTATGGCCTGTATCGAAAAAATCCTGTGATAAATTCCTGACCACCTGCTACGTTTTATTCAGTAGCGACGAAGCGTCATGCCTGCGTCATTTTTCTTTCACGCGGGCACTTTATGCTCAAGGCGCTGGTCATTTATTCAAGCGTTTTTTCAATGAGCTGCGGGAGATTCACAATGGACGATTATCAAGAAGAGCTGCTCGAGTTTCAGGCATTTGAACTCGACCCGCTGGAACCGGCCGAAGACGCTACCGAGTTGTAAGCGTCAGGTCGATTGGCGGTGACTGCGGCGAAATTCGCCGGGTGTCTGACCGCTCCAGCGTTTGAAAGCACGTTGAAACGCTTCGGCTGAGGCAAAGCCCAGCAGGTAGGCGATTTCACCGAACGCCAGTTCGGTGTCACGAATGTAGGTCATGGCCAGGTCGCGACGCGTGTCGTTGAGAATTGCACGAAACTGCGTGCCTTCCTCGGCGAGTTTGCGGCGCAGGGTCCAGGTAGGCAGCTTCAGGCGTGCCGCCACTTCTTCCAGGTCGGGTTCCCGGCCACCATTGAGCAACGGCCCCAGCAACTGAGTGATGCGTTCACGCAGGCTGCGGGTGCGTGTCAGCTGTTCCAGTTCCCGTTCACACAGTTGCAGCAAATGTCGCCACGTACTCGGGCAGTGCAGCGGGTTGCGCTGAGCGAGGCTGGACAGACTCAGACGCAGTTGATTCTGTTCGGCGCCGAACTGGATCGGACAATCCCCCAGCACCGCGTACGCTTCTCGGTAATCCGGTTCGTCGAATTCGATCTCGATGCGCTCAGCGCTCAAGGGCGCAGGGCTGACGCTGGACAATTGATGCAACCAGCCGGCGATGATCGAATCCACCACGAAGCGGTTATAGGCGTTGTAAGGGCTGATGGAATAGAACCGCAGCCACGCGCCTTGGGCATCTTCGTGGAAGCTCGATTGACCGCGATAGTTGGAGCCGTACAAGGCCTCGAAGCGAATCAGGCAACGTGCCGCTTCGCGCACTGTCGGCGCCTGCGCGGCAGTAACGCCGGCCAGGCCGGCCTGACTCAGACGGCTGAGCCGGCCCATGCGTAAACCCAGTGCCGGGTCGGCGGTCAGTTGGATGGCACCGTGGCCCAGGCGCATGTAGCGCGGGATAGACAGCCGGGCGCAGGCTTCGCCAAGTCGGGCGGGGTCGAGGCCATACTGGTCGAGCAGAGGCTGAGGATCGATGCCGTGACTGCGCACCGCGTCGGCCAGGCTATGAACAAAGCCCACCGACAAATCGCCCAGTCGCATCGGCAACGGTTTCATGGCTCACAACCAAAGATTCAGCAAGCGCGCACCACGGACGTTTCCACCGGCGAAATGCTGCCCGTTGCTGCTGAGAAAGCTCTGCCCGGCGCTGCCCTGATCCCAGAATTGCCCGCGCAGGAACACGCTCATGCCAGCGATGGCCTGGCTGCTGGGCGGTTGAGCGGTCAGCGTCAGGCGATGCCAGGCCTGGCCTTCGCTGAGTTCGCCGGCCTTGAGGCTGACGGAACCGGGCGTCGATAAACCCTTGTAGCCGCGCCATGGTTTGTCCCAAGTGCCGCGACCGCTGACGAATGCCGGGACCGCGACCAGTTGCGTGCCCTGATTGTCGAGTTTGCGGTAGTTATCCGGGTACCAGCTGTCGCTGCCGATCAGCACGCCCAGGCGTCCGGCCGGGGTGTCGACGACGTTGAGCGTGTGTTCGCCATTGGCTTCGATCACGTCGTTGTCATCGAAGATCGGGTGCATCTGCCGCTGTGGCTGGCCAATCGGCAGGCCATCGCGGCCGAACACCACGCTGCTGTTGTACAGCGCACCGCGCCCGATTTTCAGGGTGCCATCGATGATGCTCGGCTCGGGCAGCACGATGGAGCCCGCTACCAGCGTCACGTGAAACTCCTTCGCCAGACCACCAAACAGCGCCTGGTAATCCTTGGCCATGCTCTTGGCTTTCATGCGCAGGTGCGCATCGTCGAGGCGGTTGTCACCCTTGGCACTGATCAACGCGCGGATGAACTTCAGCGGGTTGCTCACCGCCAGCCAGTTCATGGCTTCCTTGAGCGTGGTCGCCTGATACAACTCGTCTTTCTCGCCGCTGACCATCAGCCAGGTGCCGACATGTTCAGGCAGCACGACGATGGTTTTTTCATTCAACAGGCCCTGTTCCTGGGCTTTTTGCAAATAGGCCGCGAGTTTGCGGTGCAAGCGTTCAGGGCTTTGGTAGTCGGTGGGGAACAGTTCGGGCTGGATGCCCAGAAGATTGCCACGATCGGCAGGCAGGCCCTGATCGATGGCGAGATCGATACGCAGGTCCGACAGATAGTGACCCACCGGGCGATCCGCGGCCCACATGGCGTAGGTTGTCAGGACGGCAATCAATGCCAGGGAGAAAGACAGGTACAGAAGTTTGCGCATGGGAAAACAGTCGACGGCCGTTTGCAGGTTTCATGATTGGCGTGCAGATGGGGAACGAGGCTACGGTAAAACAGCGAGTCGAGGGGCTGTTTTTTTGATTTTTTTGCGGTTTTGACCGGAATGATGGCCGACGACGTCGAATCAACGCAAAGTCGTGTTGCCATGATCGATATGTGCTGAATTCGTCATCGCCCCGGCCTAAAGCGATCAAGCCGTGGGAGTTGGAGTGAGCCAGTCTGGACGGTCTGTTCAAGGAGGTCATTATGATCCGACTGTCTCTGGCCGAAGCTCGTGAGCTGGCCGAATCGATCTTGCTGCATAACGGTTTCAACCGGGCCCACGCTCAAGCGGTGACTGCCACGGTGATTGCCGGTGAACGCGATGGCTGCGCCTCCCATGGTTTGTATCGGATTCTTGGCTGCGTCAACTCGCTGAGGGCCGGCAAAGTAGCGGCTGATGCACAGCCGCAAGTCATCGATCAAGCGCCATCGATTGTGCGTGTGGATGCGGCGGGTGGTTTTTCGCAATTGGCATTCCAGGCCGGGCTGCCGGTACTGGCGCACAAAGCCCGGGCAAACGGTATTGCCGCGTTGGCCATTAATCACTGTGTGCATTTCTCTGCGCTGTGGGTGGAGATCGAACAACTGACGGCGGCCGGTCTCGTGGCGTTGGCCTGCAATCCCAGTCATGCCTGGGTGGCGCCTGCGGGCGGCAGTCAGCCGGTGTTCGGCACCAATCCCATCGCGTTCGGCTGGCCACGCGCGGGCAAGGACCCGTTTGTGTTTGACTTCGCCACCAGCGCGATCGCTCGTGGCGATATCGAGTTGCACCGGCGCGCCGGCAAAGCGATTCCCGAGGGCTGGGGCGTAGACGCTCGGGGACAGCCCAGCACCGACGCCAGCGTGGTGTTGGATGCGGGCGCGATGCTGACGTTCGGCGGGCACAAAGGTTCGGCGCTGGCGGCCATGGTGGAGCTGATCGCCGGACCGCTGATCGGTGACCTGACCAGTGCCGAGTCACTGGCTTACGACGCCGGGAGCAAGTCGTCGCCGTACCATGGCGAGTTGATCATCGCTCTTGATCCGCGACGTTTTCTCGGCGACTCCACCGAGCAGCATCTGGCCCGCGCCGAGGTCTTGTTCGAGAGCATTGAAGGGCAGGGCGCACGGTTGCCCTCGCAACGGCGCTACGAGGCGCGAGCGCGTAGCCTGGTGGAGGGCGTGGAGATTCCCGAGGGCTTGTACAACGACCTCAAAGCACTGCTGGAATGACTGAACGAATACGCCACCGGAAAACCCGGTGGCGTTTTTTTTACAGCGGGTCCCGCTGGCTAATGCCATCCACCAGCCGGGCGATACCCAGCGGGTTGGCGTTTTTCAGCGGGTCCGGCAAGAGCGCGTCCGGGCAGTTCTGGTAACACACCGGGCGCAGGAATCGTTCGATGGCCAGGCTGCCGACCGAGGTGCCACGCGCATCGGAGGTGGCCGGGTAGGGGCCTCCGTGCACCATCGCATCGCAGACTTCGACGCCGGTCGGGTAGCCGTTGAACAAGACTCGGCCGACCTTTTGCTCCAGCAGCGGTAACAGCTCGCTGTGATTGTGCAGGTCGTCGGCGTCAGCCATCAGTGTGGCCGTCAGTTGCCCGTGCAAATGCTGAAGTGCCCGTTGCAGTTCGGCTTTGTCGGCCACTTCCACCAGGATCGTCGCGGGGCCGAACACTTCTTCCTGCAACAGCGGGTCGCCATCGAGCAACAGACTGACGTCAGCCTTGAACAGTTGCGGCTGCGCTTGCGGGCCTTGATGATCGCGGCCGGCCAGGTGAGTGATTTTCGGATGTGCGCACAAGGCCTGCACACCGTTGACGTAGCTGTTGAGCGTACCGTGGTTGAGCATGGTCTGGTCTGGTTGTTCGGCCATCAATGCGCCGAGCAATTGGGTAAAGGCACTGAACGCGGGCGAGCGAATACCGATCACCAGTCCCGGGTTAGTGCAGAACTGGCCACAGCCGAGCACCACGGAGGCGGCGAGTTCGCTGGCAATTTTTTCGCCTCGCCGTTGCAGGGCTTCGGGCAATAGCACCACCGGATTGATGCTGCTCATTTCGGCGAACACGGGAATCGGCTGGGGTCGTGCCGCAGCCATGTCGCACAGCGCGCGGCCACCCTTGAGTGAGCCGGTAAAGCCCACCGCCTGGATGGCCGGATGCTTGACCAGCGCTTCGCCGACGCCCGCGCCGTAGATCATGTTGAACACACCCTTGGGCATACCGGTTTGCTCGGCCGCCCGCAGGATCGCGTTGGCCACTCGTTCAGCGGTTGCCATATGCCCGCTGTGGGCTTTGAACACCACCGGACAGCCTGCGGCCAACGCCGCAGCGGTATCGCCACCAGCGGTGGAGAAGGCCAACGGGAAATTGCTCGCACCGAACACCGCGACCGGGCCGACGCCGATCCGGTATTGGCGCAGATCAACCCGTGGCAGCGGTTTGCGATCAGGCAGGGCCCGGTCGATGCGTGCAGCATAAAAATCGCCACGCCGCAGGACGTGGGCAAACAGGCGCATCTGGCTGCTGGTGCGAGTACGCTCACCCAGAATGCGTCCGTTCGGCAGCGCCGTCTCGCGGGTCACCAGCGCGACGAAATCATCGTCCAGTGCCTCCAATTGTGTGGCGATGGCGTCGAGAAACTCTGCGCGACGTACGGCCGACAGCGTACGAAAAGTCGGGTAGGCGGCTGCTGCGGCCTGGGCGGCAGCGTCGACTTCATCCACGGTGGCCTGCATGAACGTGTAGGGCAGCGCCTCACCGGTGCTGGCGTCATGGCTACGCACGATGACCTTGCCGGCGGCGCTGCGCGCACCACCGATGTAGTTGTGTCCGATGATCTCGGGCATGAAAAGCTCCTGTCGGAATGTAGAGACCCTGTAGGCGCCAGCAAGCCGGCGCCTACAGGGCATCGTGTCAGGCCAGTGAATCGCTGCGGCGCACAGGCGCAGGTTCGGCGTCGGTCAGGGCGGCGATGCGCGCGGCGGATTCGCTGTCCACCAGATGCAACGACTTGCCCCGTGTTTCCCGAGTAAGGCCGACAGCGACAATCGAGATCAGCGATGCACCGACCAGGTAAAACGCGATCGGTGTCGAGCTGTGATACTTGTTGAGCAAGGTGATCGCAATCAGCGGGGCGAGGGAGCCGGCGAAGATCGGCGCCACCTGGTAGCACAGGGACAACGCGGTGTAGCGCACGTGGGTCGGGAACATTTCGGCCATCAGCGCCGAGTAGGGCGCGTAGGTCATCGACTCGATCGCCAGGCCCAGGGTGATGGCGGCCATGATCAGCCAGTTGTTGCCGGTGTCCATCATCGGGAAACCGATGAAACCCCAGAACGCCGTGAGCACCGCGCCTGTCAGGTAAACCGGTTTGCGCCCGACCAGATCGGACAGATAACCCATCAGCGGAATCATGAAGAAGTGCAGCAGGTGGGCGCCGAACATCAGCAACAGAATTTCGGAAGTGTCTTTGTGCACCACCAGTTTCAGGTAGGTAATCGAGAAGGTTACGACGGTGTAGTAGAGGATGTTCTCGGCAAACCGCGCCCCGATACCGACCAGCACCGAGCGCCAGTGGTGACGCAGCACTTCAACCACGCCCAGTTGCTGTTGCCTGGTCTGCGCCTGACGGGCCTGGGCTTCCTTGAAAATCGGCGCGTCATCGACGCTCGTGCGAATCCAGTAGCCGATCAGCACCACGATGGCCGAGAACCAGAACGCCACGCGCCAGCCCCAGGCAAGAAATTGCTCCTCCGACAGATTCGACGACAACAGCAGCAGCGCAACCGTCGCCACCAGGTTACCGGCCGGGACACCGGCCTGCGGCCAACTGGCCCAGAAACCTCGACGATTGTCCGGGCAGTGCTCGGACACCAGCAGAATCGCACCGCCCCATTCGCCGCCAAAGGCAAAACCCTGGATCAACCGCAGCAGCACCAGCAACACCGGCGCGGCATAGCCGATCTGGTTGAAGCCGGGCAGGCAACCCATCAGGAAGGTGGTGATACCGACCACCACAAGGCTCAGTTGCAGCAGGCGCTTGCGGCCGTATTTGTCGCCGTAGTGACCGAACACCAGGCCACCCAGCGGGCGGGCGAGAAAACCCACGGCGTACAGGGCGAAGGCGGCGATGATGCCGTCGATGGGGCTGTCGGTCTGACGGAAGAACAACTGGCCGAAGACCAGTGCCGACGCGGTGCCATAAAGGAAGAATTCATACCATTCGGCGACGGTGCCGGCCATGGCGGCGGCCACGACACGCTTGAGTCCCGAGGGTGTGGTTGCGCTGTGAGTGTGTTGAGCGTTGGGCATGCTGGCGGTTCCTGTAGGGGCGCAAAAAACAGGTAGCCGGGCCGGGTCCGCAAAGACCCGCCCGGCAATCACTCAGAGACCGACGTCCGGCAAGTGCGGACGGTTGGCCAAGGCCTTGGCCATGATCTGCTCGACGAAGACCCGATCTTCTTCTGGCAGGGCCAGGCGTGGCGGACGGGTCAGCGCGCTGCCGCGGCCGGCGATGGCTTCGCACAGCTTGATGCACTGCACCAGGTCTGCACGGGCGTCGAGGTGCAGGATCGGCATCAGCCATTCGTAGATCGGCATGGCTTCGGCATAGCGTCCGGCCTTGGCCAGTCGGAAGATGGTTTCGCCTTCTTTCGGGAACACGTTGGACATGCCCGACACCCAGCCTTCAGCGCCCACGGCGAGGCTTTCCAGCACCACATCGTCGAGGCCGGCGAACAGCACAAAACGGTCACCGACTTCGTTGCGAATGTCGATGAAGCGGCGGGTGTCGCCAGAGGAATCCTTGAAGCACACCACGTTGTCGCAGTCGGCCAGGGCAATCAGGATGTCCGGGGTCACGTCGTTTTTGTAGATCGGCGGGTTGTTGTAGACCATCAGCGGCACGTCGGCGTTTTTTGCCACGTAGCGGTAATGCTCGGCGGTTTCGAACGGCTTGGAACCGTAGACCAGCGCCGGCATCAGCATCACGCCATCGACACCGACCTTGCGCACGGCGTTGGCGACCTTGGCCGCTTGCACACTGGTGAATTCGGCCACACCGCAAATCACTGGCACACGGCCGCGCGAGGCATCAACCGCGACTTCGGTCACAGCGATTTTTTCTTCAGCGGTCAGTGAGGTGTTCTCGCCTACCGAGCCACACACCACCAGGCCCGACACGCCATCGCGGATCACGTTGGAAATGACCTGATGGGTTTTCTCCAGGTTGATCGAGAAGTCATCGTTGAATTGAGTGGTCACCGCGGGGAAGACGCCACTCCAGTTAATACGCTTGCTCATTGTTGCCTCCGGGTTATTTATTGTATTTCGTATACGATATTTAAAATGAAAAGAATCGGCTAGTGCTTTTTTCAGGTTTGCGGGATTTCTGCCAGCCGTCGGTCGGGGTCTTCGGTGCTTTAGCGATCAGGCGCCGGGCCAGGTGTCTGACAGTCGATAGCCTTGTGGCCACGGATCACTTGGATCGAGCAGCAGTTGATGGGTGCCGGTAATCCAGGCCCGTCCGGAAATGCACGGGTAGATTGCGGGACGCCCGGCCACTTCGGTCAGTGAGTCAATCCGACAGTGGAATTCGGAGCCGATAATCGAGCGCCCGATAAAGCGCTCGCCGACGCGCATCAAACCTTTGGCGTGCATCACCGCCATGCGTGCCGAGCAACCCGTACCGGTCGGCGAGCGGTCGATCTTGCCCGGTTGAATCACCACTGCATTGGCGCCGGTGGCGATGCCGTTCTCATAATCGATGGGCGCGGCGATCTGGCAAAAGGAAATGTGCGACCACTCAGGGTTCAGCGGATGCACGAAACCCAATTGCTCATTGGCGGCACGGGTGATTTTCAGTCCGACCGCCACTAAATCGGCGGCTTCATCGGGACTGATTGCAAAGCCCAAGCTGTTGGCATCGGCGATCACAAAGCTGTCGCCGCCATAGGCGGTATCGACCTTGAGTGTGCCGACGCCTTCCACTTCGATCCACGCGTCGAGGCGATCGGCGAAGGACGGCACGTTTTTGATTTCCACCCGTTCGACCTTGCCGTCACGGCAATCGGCGACGGCCTCGATCAGGCCGCCGGGGGCTTCGAGCACCAAGCGGGTTTGCGGTTCGGTCATCGGCACAATCCCGGTGTCGAGCAGCACGGTGGCCACGCACAATGAATTGGAGCCGGACATCGGCGGGGTATCCGCCGGTTCCATGATGATCCAGGCCATGTGCGCCCGCGGATCCTTGGCCGGCACCAGCAGGTTGACGTGGCGGAATACCCCGCCACGCGGTTCGTTGAGCACGAAGTTGCGCAGGGTTTCATCCCTGGCGATCCAGCGCGATTGTTCCCACACCGTGGTGCCGGGCGGTGGTGCGACCCCGCCGACAATCACGTCGCCGACTTCACCTTCGGCGTGGCAGCTGACGATGTGAATCACTTTTGATGAGCGCATGCTTTGCTCCTTGTTTGGTCTGTCAGGGCCCCATCGCGGGCAAGCCCGCTCCCACAGGTTTCTGTATTGGCCTGCAATTGTCTGTACACCGCCGAATCCTGTGGGAGCGGGCTTGCCCGCGATGGGGCCATTAGCTACTTCACCGATTTGAGGAACGCCGCGGTTTCAGCATGCACCGGATGACCAATGACTTGATCCGGCGAGCCGATCTCGTGCACCAGGCCGTTGCGAAAGAACGCCACGCGGTCCGACACGTCCCGGGCGAAACGGATCTCGTGCGTCACCAGCACCATGGTCATGCCGTCTTCGGCGAGCATGCGCATGGTGTCCAGCACTTCGCCGACCAACTGTGGATCGAGGGCCGAGGTGGCTTCGTCGAACAGCATGTAGTCCGGCGACATCGCCAGGGCGCGGGCAATGGCCATGCGTTGTTGCTGCCCGCCCGAGAGCTTGCCGGGGAACACCTTGAGCTTGTCACCGAGGCCGACGTGAGTCAGTTGCTGCACGGCCAGCGCCTCGGCTTCGGCCTTGCTTTTGCCCAGGACCTTGCGCGGCGCGAGCATCACGTTTTCCAGGACGGTCAGGTGTGGGAAGGCGTTCCATTGCTGGAACACGATGCCGATTTTCTGCCGCAGGTGATTGAGGTCGGTTGCGCGGTGATGCACCTCGACGCCATCCACGCGGATGCTGCCTTTCTGGATCGGCTCCAGGCCATTGATGCACATCAGCAGGGTCGATTTGCCCGAACCGGAGCCGCCGATGATGGACACCACTTCGCCCTTGTTCACCGTCAGGCTGACACCCTTGACCACATCAAGGTCGCCGAAGGATTTGTGTACGTTGTCGATCTCAATCATTTTCTTGCCACCTTCTTTCCAGACGAGCGCCGAGGCGTGCGACCACCAGGCTCATGACGTAGTAGATAAGGCCTGCGATGCACAGCACCAGCAGCGGTTCCTGAATTCGGGTCACGATGGTTTGCGAAGCGCGGAGCAGTTCGACGATGCCGATCCACATCACTAGCGCGGTGTCTTTCATCACGCCGAGCACCAGGTTCAGCCAGCCGGGGAAGGCCACCCGCGAGGCCATCGGCAGGACGATCCAGCGCAGATCCTGGAAGAAACTCAGGCCCAGCGAACGGCTGGCCCGGCGCACGGTCAGCGGTACCGACAGCACGCCGCCGCGCACGATCTCGGTGAAGTACGCGGCGGCGTAAACCCCGAGCACGATGCAGCCGACGCTAAACGCACTGATGTTCAGGCCGACGATGCTCTTGAGCGAGTTGAACAGCACGAACTGGATCAGCAGCGGTACGCTGCGAAACACATCCAGCACCCACGCCAGTGGCAGGCTGGCCCGTGGCAACAGGGCGCGCAGCAACCCGAAAATCAGACCCGCGAACGTGCCGAGCAGGATGGCCCAGCAAGTCAGTTGCAGGGTGACCCAGGCGCCGTTAAGCAGGAACTGCAGGTCGTTCCAGGAAAAACTGGTGGAAAACATAGTCACGTCCTCAGTAACGGAACAACCGCCAGGCCATCAGCCGAGCCGTCGCGACGATCGCCTTGGCAATCAGGTAATACAGCACCGCGGCGATGGTGAAATATTCGAAGGTGCGGAACGTCTTGACGTTGTAGTCCTGGGTCACGCCGGTGAGGTCGTTGTTGAGCCCGACAATCACTCCCAGCGAGGTCATCAATACCGCCCAAACCATCTGGTTGCTCAACGGGTAGAACACGATCCGCAACAGCTGCGGGACGACGATCATGCGGTAGGTCTGGAAGGCACTCATGCCCAGCGAGCGCGCGGCACGCACTTGCGTGCCAGGCACCGCCTTGAGCCCGCCGCGGAAGTTTTCCGCGAGATAGCCGGCATTGTTGAAGGTGATCCCGGCGAGCAGAGCGAACCAGGAACTGACGTGCAGACCCAGTGAACCGAGGCCGAAATACAGCACGTAGATCTGGAACAGCGACGGGGTGTTGCGCGCAATCGACACCCAGCCGTTGCCGATGCCGCGCAGCAGCGGGTGTCTGGCTTCGCGCATGACTGTCAGGGCCAGGGCGATCAGTACGCCGAAAATCATCGACAGCGCGGCGGTCTCGAAGGTGACCCAGGCGCCGGCGAGCATGTCCGGCAAGGCGCGCAGGGTGGCGCGCCATTGGAAGGTGTAATCAAACATGCGCGAGGCTCTCCATCAGCAAGGCGGGTTGCAACCAGCTCGGCAGTCGCCCGCTGGCACTGGCAGTGCACGCGGCGTCAACGCACTCGGCGAGGCTGGCGAAGTGCACTCTGCGTCCCACCAGACCGGGTGCGTAATGGGCGTATTTGCCCGAGTTGGTCATTAACGTTGTGGCGGCCGGCGGAATCACCGGTTCGCCGAGCATGCACCAGCAGGTGTCGGTCACCAGGGTGGCGCCGAAGGCTTCAATCACACTGATGTGTCCGGCGTCACGCGCCTGTTCCAGCACCGCACGACCGCACGTGATGGCGAGCACCACAGCGGGGTGTTTGTGCCGGCCGCGACACAGCCGTGCGAGGTGGGCGAACTCGCTGAGCGAAAAATGCGGGTTGCCCAGCGAGACCACCTCCACGTGGTTGTCACGGGCACTGTTGAGCTCGCGCCAACTGCGCAGCAAGTCCTCCAGGCGGATTGTTTCCACAGGTACCGGGACGTCAGCTTCCAGCACGTGTGCAGGGTCGAGTGCTTCGGGTGTGACCCCGGCGATATGAAACAACGGCGCGGCCGACGTGGTGGCGAACGCGGCCCCGAAAGCTTTCAGATTGTCGAGGTCTGGCTGGCGTTGTTCCAGCCCGATCACCAGTGGAATCCGGCTGCCCGCGAGGGCACCGATGTGGTAGCCGAGCAAGGGGTAAAACGCATCGTCCAGCTCGCCCAGTTCCGGCAATTCGACGCGCAGACGGGCCTTGCGTGGCGCGTCCAGATGACAACCGATCAGGGGCGCGCGGCCGGTCAGGGCGATGCAGATGTCCAGGTAATCCGGGTACTTCAGCGTGCGTGCGCCGAGCACGCTGTTGGCGTAGACCACCGCGTTGGATTCGGCCCAGACGATCTGCTCGCCGGCCTTCGGTGCGGTGTCGAGCAAGTAGGGGGCACAGGTGAAACTGAGCTGCGCGCCCATCGCCATGTAGGCATCGCCCAAGGCACTGGCCGGTTCGCCGAGCAATGGGTCGATGCCCAACTCTCGCCAGCGGCGCTGGTCCACGGAAATTGAATTGAGGGTGGTGGGCACGCGAACCTTCGCGCTCCAGTGCACCAGTTGTTCGGCAAAGCGCAGGCTCGCAGGTCCTGTGTAAATGCAACCGTCGATGTGGGCTTGAGTGATATCCACCAGTTGGTGGGCACCTTGCAGTTCGGCCATGCGCAGAACAATCTGCATGGCCACCTGCGCCGCTTTGCCATGCTCGCCGTCGAGCAGCGAACGATCGAACCCGGTGAGCTCAATCGACTCGTTGGTTTTACCTGTGTGCGTCAGTGTTTCGGTGGGCTGCCAGCCATCGATGGGCACGTGATCGAACGTCGCCAGCGAGGGGCCTTCGACTCGGGCGAAGGCTTTGCCGCGCAAGGTCGCGAAGGCCTCCTGGCCGATGCACAGCACCGGCAGTGAACGCTCGAAAATGGTCTGTGCCACGAGCACGCCCAGGGTTAGGATCTCATCGGCTTCGGCCATAACCAAAGCGGCCGGTGCATGACCGTTGCTGATGAGCTCCATCAGCACGCTGCTGCCGGTACACGAACCGCGACCACTGGGAATGGCCAGCACACGACCGCTCAGATGTTCGCCACTGAGCGGATGGTGACGGTCGATGACTTCACCTGTGCAAGGGTCGACGCCGCCCCAGAAGCTCAGCCCGACATCGGCAAACAGCAGCGCGCCTTGGGCGGAGCCCGAGATCAGGTTACGACCGATGAGCGCAGTGGACCCAGGCATGTCGGACACCTCAGTAATAAACGTTCGGCACGGTGAGGTCGGTCGGCGGGATCTCGGTGCCGACCCATTTGACGAACAGTTCTTTATAACGACCGCTGCGTACCTGCTGATTGACGAAAAGGTTGAGGTAGTTGAGCAGGCCGTACTCGCTGCGTTTGGCGCCCAGAGACACATAGTCGATGGTGTAAGGCGCGTTGCCGGCGATTTTCAGGTTTTTGTATTTGCCCGACTTGATCGTCGCGGCGGCCACGGTATTGGTCACCACCGTGGCGTCGATATGACCCTGCGCCACGGCCAGCAGCGTGTCGTTTTGTGACTGGTAGGCGCGGAAGGTGCCGCTGCCCCATTTCTTCACATCGCCTTCCAGGGCGATGGCTTCAAATGTGCCGCTGGTGTTGCCCAGCGCTTTGCCCTTGATGTCGTCGAAGCTGTTGATGCCGGTGTTGTCGCGGGTCAGCACGACCATCTGGAAGGCGAAGTACGGCACGGTCAGGCCGACAGTCTTGGCCCGTTCGAGGGTGTCGGAGGTTGAGGCGACGATCACATCAGCCCGCCCGGAGATCAGTGCCGGAATGCGGTCGGGGAACGGCGTTTCCACCACTTCGGCCTCAACCCCGAGGATCTTCGCCAGGTCGTTGCAATAGTCCACGTCGAAACCGGCCGGCGCGTTGCTGGCATCGCGGAAACCCATGGGCGGGAAGTCCAGGGTCACGGCGCAGCGCAGCTTGCCGGAACCGATAATGTCGTCGAGCTTGTCAGCGTGCGCGGTGGCAATGAAGGCGGTACTGAGAACAGCGCTGAGGGCTACGGCAAATGCGGGGTTTTTCATAGAGGCCTCGTTCTGGGAAAGTGCTGTTAGATATCGTATTGGGGATTTCGTATACGATATTAACAATAGCAATGGCCGTGCCGGTTTTGCTTTTACCGCCGAATTTTTGCCAATCCTTGAAGCAGGGCGGCTCAGCGCAAGCGAATGGGCAATGGCGCGAGGGTGTCGATCAAGGAGGTGTTACGGAAGGGAGCACAGCGGGGGCTCAGCGCCCCTTAAAGGAACATTTTAACGACGGCTATCGCGGTACTCGCTGGGCGACAGACTGGTGAGGGCGCGGAATTGGCGGCTGAAGGCACTGTGGTCGGTGTATCCGCAGCGCAGAGCGATTTCGGTGATCGGCAAGTCGGTGTCAAGCAACAGGCGCGAGCCTTCTTCCAGACGGGACTTATGGATCATCTGCCGTGGCGTGAGCTGGAACACCCGTTTGCAATGGCGTTCCAGTTGCGCCACAGAGAACCCGGCGATGGCCGTCAGCTCAGCAAGACTGACCGGTCGGGCGAAATGGCGGCGGATGTGCGCGTCGACGGCCGCCAGTTTCTGGAACGCCGGATGGTTGGACTGGGGCAGTTGCAGGTCGCGGGAAATGCCGGCGAGGCCGACGATCCGCCCTTGTTCGTCACGCAGCGCGAGCTTATGGGTCAGGCACCAGACCGGCTGGTTGCCGAAGTACAGGTGCATTTCCAGTTGATCGGCCAGTTCACGGCCGGTGGACAACACGCGTTGATCCTGCGCGGTGTACAGCGGGCCGAAACGCTCTGGAAAGACTTGGTCGGCGGTCAAGCCGAGCAGTTGTTCACGGTGCTTGAAGCCACAGCGCCGGGCCAGAGTCTGGTTGACGAAGACATAGCGCGCCTCGCTGTCCTTGATGAAGAACACCACGTCCGCGAGGGTGTCGAGCAGCGTCGCGATGGGTTGCAGACTGCTCAGCAGCGTCGGCAAATCGCAGGGTTTGAACTGATTGAGTGAGGGGAACATAGCGCTGGGGGCCTGGTGGCAACTACCGGGATCATAAAGACTCGGCAGCGCCCCCGAAAGCCCAGGGCGAGCGTTTACGCGGGCGGGGTGTCGTCCAGGCACATCAGGGTTTCGATACGTGCCGGGCTGAACGGCGGGCGCGGGGCCGAGGGTTGCCAGTCGAACAGATACTGCACGGCGCCGCCACACACGCGTCCCTGACAGGCGCCCATGCCACAACGACTGGCCAGTTTTGCCGTGCGCCAGTCAACGTGGCCGGCCAGTGCAGCGTAGGGCACGTCTTCGCAACGACAGAGCAGCGTGTCGGCCTGCGCCAGCGACTTGAGTTGCGGGTCGAGGCTGAAGGCGCGGTTCAACGCCTTGGCGAAACCTTGCCAGCGCGCCCGACGTGGCCGCAATTGACGCGCCGCTGCGATGTTGCCGACGGCGGCATGCCCGGCAATTGCACCTTCGACCAACGCCAGTTCACTGCCGCCGAAACCGGTACATTCACCTGCCGCGTAGTGGTCGGCCTGGCTCGTGGTTTGCCAGGCATCAACCGCGAGCGCCGTGCCGTCGAGCGCGCAGCCCAGCGCCTGACCAAGTTGGGTATTGGGAATCAGGCCGAAACCACAGGCCAGGCGGTCACAGGCCAGTTCGACGATGTTGCCCTGCTGGCGCAGCCGCACACCTTCCAGCCGTTCATTACCCAAGGCTGCCACGACGTAGGAGCCGGTGCGGTAATGGCGATCAAACAGGCTAAAAGATTGCACAAGCTTGCCCGGCCAGCGCGGCAGTTGCAGGGCGAACGCGGCGACTGCGGATGACGAGGCCTGCTCGGCAATGCGCAACACGTCGGCACCACTGTGTTTCGCGGTGGCCGCGCTGGCCAGTAACAACGGCCCGCTGCCGGCGATCACCACACGCTGATCCTGCACCGGCAGGCCGCCTTTGATCAGCGCCTGAAGTCCTCCTGCCCCCGTCACCCCTGGCAATGTCCAGCCGGGGAAGGGCAGCAGCAACTCACGGGCACCGGTGCACAAAATCAGCTTGTCGTAGCCGATCAGCCATCCGTGATCGGCGTCTTCCACCAACAATTGTTTGGGGCCGGAACAGGCGATCACACGGGTGCCGCCGTGGTGGCGGATGTGATGGTTGGCGTGCAGGCGCTCGCGCATCTGCCGCGCTTGATTCGGTACTTTGGCCTGAGGCCCGTCGCGCCAGATCTGGCCTCCCGGCAATGGGTTGTCGTCGAGCACGATGATGCGTGCGCCACTGGACGCGGCAGCGAGGGCGGCGCTCATTCCAGCGGGGCCGGCACCAATGATCAGTAAGTCGGCGAATTCGTTCATGGTCGGCTCCGCACCTGCATACCGTCATGGCACAGCGTCTGGCAGGCCAGTCGGAGGCGTCCGTCGATGGTCACCCGGCATTCCTGGCAAATGCCCATTCCGCACAGCGGTGCGCGTCGCTGCCCGCTGATCGAAGTGCGACTGCAACCGTCGCCGGCCAGGGCCAGTGCCGCAGCCACCGTCGTACCTTCGGCGACCCGCAGGGCGCGGCCGTCCAGGACCAAATCAGGCATACACGGCCTCCCCGAGAAAGCGTTGCGGCAGATAGGCTTGCGCCGCTAAGGGCGGCGTCTCGTTGAACAGTTGTGCGACCAGCAAATCGGCGGTGCCTGGGGCCGTGGTGACCCCCAGGCCCTCGTGTCCGACCGCCAGCCACAGGCCTTTGCGTTGTGGGTGTTGGCCAATCAATGGCAGACCGTCCGGGCTGGCGGCGCGAAAACCGGTCCAGGCGCGGATGCCGTTGAGCTGAGCCAGACCCGGCATGTATTCGGTCGCGCGCTTGAGCATTTTCGCGAGCATCCAGCCCTCGACCTGCGGGTCGGTGGTGCCGAATTGTCGTGAGGCACCGATGAACAATTGCCCGGTCGGCCGGGGCTGAATGTTGCAGGCGGTCGAGGGGCCTGTGGCGTTGTGGGCGCTGGTGACATAACCCAGTTCCACCAGCGTGTGGGTGACTTTGCCGGGATAGCGGTCGGTGATCAGCAAGTGGCCTTTTTTCGGCTCGATCGGCAACTCGGGGCACAGGTCGTTGGCCTGGATGCCGTTGGCCAATATGACGGCATCAGCGCTCAACCACTGGCCGTCATCGAGTCGCACGCGATTGCCATCGACCTCGCTGACTCGCGCCCTGCGTTGTTCGATGTCGGCGGTGTCGAGCATCCAGTTGGCGGTTGCCGGGGCATAGAGAATGCCATCGCCGTTGATCAACAAACCCCCTTCGAGGCCTTCGCACAATTCAGGTTCACGGGCGCGCAAGGCGTGACGAGCGACTAACTCGCAGGCAACGCCCTGGGTCTTAAGGTTCAGGTATTTGCTGTGGGCCACGGCCATTTCTTCGGCATTGGCTGCCAGCCACAAAGTGCCGTTGCAGCGGTAGGCGCAGCCATCCGGCATGTCCGGTGCCTGTTCGCGCCAGCGTTGCAGCGAGTATTGGCTCAGGGCCAGCTCGGCCGGGTTGTCGTCGAGCACCAGCAAGTGGCCCATTCCGGCGGCCGTCGCGCCGTGCAAGCCGGCGTCCAGCACCAGCACGCGCAAGCCGCGCCGCGCCAGCGCCTGAGCGCAAGCGGCGCCGATGATGCCGGCACCGATCACGATCACATCGGCCACCAGGCCTTGGCTCATGGACGAATGCCCCAGGCGAACGGGTCGTCCTGTTCGATGATCAGGCTGGACTCGGCGCTGATAAAGGCACGGCCGCGAATCGTCGGTACGATGCGCTCGCCGTGGGGTTCGTAGGAGCCTTCGAACTCGCTGCCGATGACGCTGGCCTGCCGCCAGATCTGGCCCGGCTGCAATTTGTCATCGGCGGCCAGGCACGCCAGTTTTGCACTGGTGCCGGTGCCGCAGGGCGAGCGGTCGTAGGCCTTGCCGGGGCAGAGCACAAAGTTGCGACTGTCGGCCTGTTCATCCTCGGCGAACAGTTCGACGTGGTCGATCACCCCGCCGTCTTCGCCGCGTATCCCCTGAACGTCCAATGCTTGCTGCACGGCGAATGTGTAAGCGGTCAACGCATCCAGGTTGTCGCTGGCGACGCGCAGGCCATGCTCGGCGATCAGGAAAAACCAGTTGCCACCCCAGGCAATATCACCGACCACCTCGCCGATCCCCGGCACCTGCAACGCCACGGCTTTGCGATAACGGTAGGCCGGCACGTTGCGCACACTGACGGAGCGGTCGTCGTGCAAGGTTGCCTGCACCGTGCCGACCGGCGTTTCGATGCTGTGCACACCCGGGCCGATCTTGCCCAGGTGTGCAAGCGACGCCACCAGGCCGATGGTGCCGTGGCCGCACATGCCGAGGTAACCGCTGTTGTTGAAGAAAATCACCCCGGCGCAGGCCGCAGGGTCGACCGGCTCACACAACAGCGCGCCGACCAGCACATCGCTGCCCCGCGGTTCGAGCACGCAGGCGGTGCGCCATTGGTCGTGGTGTTCCGCCAGCCGTTGAAGACGTTCGGCCATGCTGCCGGTGCCCAGGTCGGGAAAGCCGGCGGTCACCAGGCGGGTGGGTTCGCCGCCGGTGTGGGAGTCAATCACGGTGATACGTTTCATGAATGGGCCACGTCCGTTCAGATGAGTGAACGCAAGAGTGGCCCGTGCGGGGGCTTGCAGGCTTGATGGTTTTATCCGGTGCCGATGACGAAATCGGCACAGTGCTGCGAGCGGTCAGTGGTGGTGGGGCAGGTGCTCGAACAGGGTTTTGCAGACCCCGGCGATGTGCTCGTCCAGCAGCTTTACCGCCCGGTCGACGTCACCGGCGCGACAGGCTTCGAGGATCTCCCGGTGTTCGTGATCGGCGCGCTCCTTGCCCGCCGAGAGGCTCATCTGCATGCGCAGGTAACGTTCCAGTTTGTCGTTGACCGAACGAATCAGACTCACCAGAAACGGACGTTGTGCCGGTTCGTAGAGGCAGGCGTGGAGTTCCCAATTGAGCTCGGCCCAGCGGCCCACGTCATCTTCGCCGACGAACTCCTGGCAGATACGTTCGGCGCGGGCGAAGGTGTCTTCGGTCATGTTGGGGATGGCCAGGCGCAGCACCTTGTCTTCGAGCAACATGCGCACTTCGAACATCTGCGCCAGTTCGGCGTCGGACACCCGTGTGACCATTGCCCCGCGGTTGCGCTGGAACATCACCAGACCTTCGGCTTCCAGGCGCTTGAGGGCCTCACGCACCGGGATCTTGCTGACGTTGAACTGCCGGGCGATGTCGTCCTGACGAATCGGCTCGTCCTCGGCGAAATGCCCGGCGACGATTGCGTCGCGCAGATGGCGGGTGATGATTTCAGAGGTCGAAGGCGCATTGCCCAAGTCTGGAGCGTTGAATTTGGGTAGGGTCACGGCGGCAGTCGTTCGGATGGAGTTGGAGATATGGTATACGAATTTTCGTTGGGCTCAGTGCTCTTGCGCTGCCTTCCGACAGCCGCCACCTGACGCTTTGTCGTTAATTGCAAAGGCGTGGCCGTAAAATCCCGACACCGGAGGTGTTGCGCATTTCGATCATTAAGTTGTCAGTTACGGTCATTGAGTGGCTGGGTGACTGCTCATAGTCTGTTACACATGACAGAGGGGCGCCAAAGAGTGCCCACACTTTTTCCGTGATCGCTCGTTGTGGAGTTACCGATGACCGCCGCTCATTACCCGCACCTGTTGGCTCCGTTGGACCTGGGTTTTACCACGTTGCGCAACCGTACCCTGATGGGGTCGATGCACACCGGTCTTGAGGAAAAGCCCGGCGGCTTCGAACGCATGGCCGCCTACTTCGCCGAGCGTGCCCGAGGCGGCGTTGGCCTGATGGTCACAGGCGGTATCGGCCCGAACGACGAAGGCGGTGTGTATTCCGGCGCGGCCAAGCTGACCACTGAAGAAGAAGCGCTCAAACATCAGATCGTGACCCGCGCGGTGCACGAAGCGGGCGGCAAGATCTGCATGCAGATTCTGCATGCCGGGCGTTATGCCTACAGCCCGAAGCAAGTTGCGCCGAGCGCCATTCAGGCGCCGATCAACCCGTTCAAACCCAAGGAGCTGGACGAGGAAGGCATCGAGAAGCAGATCAGCGATTTCGTCACCTGCTCGACCCTCGCGCAAACAGCCGAGTACGACGGCGTCGAGATCATGGGCTCCGAGGGTTATTTCATTAACCAGTTCCTCGCGGCTCACACCAATCACCGCACCGACCGCTGGGGCGGCAGCTACGAAAATCGCATGCGCCTGCCGGTGGAAATCGTCCGCCGCGTACGTGAAGCGGTCGGTCCGAACTTCATCATTATTTTCCGCCTGTCGATGCTCGACCTGGTGGAAGGCGGCAGCACCTGGGAAGAAATCGTGACCCTGGCCAAGGCCATCGAGCAGGCCGGTGCAACCCTCATCAACACCGGCATCGGCTGGCACGAAGCGCGGATTCCGACCATCGCCACCAAAGTGCCGCGTGGCGCGTTCAGCAAAGTCACCGCCAAGCTGCGCGGCTCGGTGAGCATTCCGCTGATCACCACCAACCGCATCAACACCCCGGAAGTGGCCGAGCAGATTCTCGCCGAAGGCGATGCCGACATGGTCTCCATGGCGCGACCGTTCCTGGCCGACGCCGACTTCGTCAACAAGGCTGCCGCGGGCCGTGCCGATGAAATCAACACCTGCATCGGTTGCAACCAAGCGTGTCTCGATCACACCTTCGGCGGCAAGTTGACCAGTTGCCTGGTCAACCCGCGTGCCTGTCATGAGACCGAACTCAACTACCTGCCCGTGCAGCAGATCAAAAAAATCGCCGTGGTCGGTGCCGGCCCTGCGGGTCTGTCGGCCGCGACCGTGGCTGCCGAGCGCGGCCATCAAGTGACGCTGTTCGATTCGGCCAGTGAAATCGGCGGTCAGTTCAACATCGCCAAGCGCGTGCCGGGCAAGGAAGAGTTCTTTGAAACCCTGCGCTACTTCAACCGCAAGTTGCAAACCACTAACGTCGAGGTCTGCCTGAACACTCGCGTCGATGTGGCAAAACTGGTTGAGGGCGGTTACGACGAGATCATCCTCGCCACGGGCATCGCGCCGCGTGTACCGGCGATCCCGGGCGTCGAGAATGCCAAGGTGTTGAGCTACCTGGACGTGATCCTCGAGCGTAAACCGGTGGGCAAACGGGTCGCCGTGATCGGTGCGGGCGGGATTGGTTTCGACGTGTCCGAATTCCTGGTGCATCAGGGCGTAGCCACCAGCCTTGACCGTGACGCGTTCTGGAAAGAGTGGGGCATCGACACGCACCTTGAAGCGCGCGGTGGTGTCGCCGGCATCAAGGCTGAACCCCATGCACCGGCCCGTGAAGTGTTCCTGCTGCAACGCAAGAAATCCAAGGTCGGCGACGGCCTGGGCAAGACCACCGGCTGGATCCACCGCACCGGTCTGAAGAACAAGCAGGTGCAGATGCTCAACAGCGTTGAATACCTGAAGATCGACGACGAAGGTTTGCACATCCGCATCGGCGAAACCGGTGAGCCGCAAGTGCTGCCGGTGGACAACATCGTGATCTGCGCCGGGCAGGATCCGTTGCGCGAGTTGCAGGACGGCCTGGTCGCGGCAGGGCAGAACGTGCATCTGATTGGCGGCGCGGACGTGGCGGCAGAGCTGGATGCGAAGCGGGCGATCAACCAGGGTTCGCGCTTGGCTGCGCAGTTGTAACAGCAGGCCAAGCGTGCCAATGGCTATCGCGAGCAAGTCGAACCGTCGCACCGCCGCTCCCACATGATCGGCGTCGTTCACGCAATTGCGGATCGGCGCTAACCCTGTAGGAGCGGCGGTGCGACGGTTCGACTTGCCCGCGAAGGCGTCCTCAAGGCTGCTAAGATGCCGGCTCTTTACCCAGAGCCGGCATCGATGCTTCTCCCTCCCAGTGACTGGCTACCCCAAGCCCCGCTCGACCTCTTGCATCTTGATTGGTTAACCCGATCAGGCATCGAAGTCGCCATCCTGCGCCTCGACCAGATCGACCCTCTGATCAGCGGCAACAAGTGGTTCAAACTCATCGAACACTTCAAAGCGGCTGACCTTGCCGCTGCCAAAGGCATCATTAGCCTCGGCGGTGCTCACTCCAACCATCTGCATGCGCTGGCTGCCGCCGGGAAACGTTTCGGTTTCACGACCGTTGGGTTACTGCGCGGTCATGCGCAGGAAACCCCCACAGTGAAGGACTTGCAGGCCTTCGGCATGCAGTTGCACTGGCTGGGTTACGGCGGATATCGCGCGCGGCACGACGCGGGTTTCTGGGAACCCTGGCGGGCGCAATATCCTGATCTGCTTGCGGTGCCCGAAGGTGGCGGCGGATTGCCGGGCGCAAAGGGCTGCATGCGGTTGAAGGTGATGGTCAGTGAGCAACTGAAGGGGCTGGGCTGGAGCGACTACAACGGCTGGTGGCTCGCCTGCGGAACCGGCACCACGCTGGCCGGCCTGGTGCTGGCCGAAGCGGGGGATCACCCGGTTTATGGTGCGCTGGCAGTGCCCGACGACCATGGCGTGGCGCAGCAAGTCGAATCGATTGTGCAGGAGGCCGGCGTGCATCATCCGGTCTATGAATTGATCGATGCCAGCCGCGGCGGCTTCGCCAAAGTCGATCCGCTGTTACTGGATTTCATCGCGCAAACCGAACAGGCCAGCGGCATTCCCCTCGAACCGCTGTATACGGGCAAAGCGCTGCTGGCGCTCAAGCAGCAGGTCGAAGCCGGACGATTCGAAAAAGGCACGCGCCTGATCTTCGTCCACACCGGCGGCTTGCAGGGCCGCCGCGGGTTTCAATAAAAGGCGTTCAGCCGCGTTTGGGCATCATCCGCAGCAACGTGTTGTCGCCCACCACATAGTGGTGATAAATCCCCGCCACGGCGTGCAGCCCGATCAGCCAATAACCGAGGGTGCCGCCGAGTTCATGCCAGCCTTCTATTTGTTTGGCCAACACCTTGTCCTCTGATATCAGCAGCGGTAAATCAAAGCCGTAGAACATCACCTGATGGCCCTTGGCGCTGGTGACCAGCCAACCCAGAATCGGCATGGCGATCATGAAAATGTACAGCGCCCAGTGCATCAATCTGGCCAGCACGGTTTGCCAGTGCGGCGAAGCGGGGAAGATTTGCGGTGCCGGGCCGAGGCTGCGGGCGAACAGCCGCAACCACACCAGCACAAACACCGTCAGACCGAGCATGAAATGCGTTTCGGTGATCAGCGTTCGGCCACCACTGCCTTTTGGAAAGATTCCGCGAAACTCGATGCTGGCGTAAACCAGCGCCAGCAACACCAGCATCAGCCAATGCAGCGTGATCGACACGGTGCTGTAGCGAGAGTCGGAATTCTTCCAGGGCATACGGCGTTCCTCACAGGTCGGGTCAGGCCACCGTTCTTGATCGACGGTGTGCTTTAACTGTAAGCCTGTTTCGCAAGGTTTGCCTGCGGCTATTTGCCTTCCCAAAGCGCCGCGTACGCTGTAGGCGCAAGCTTGCTCGCGATGGCGGTCTTCCATTCAACATCTGCATCGAATGACAGGGCCTTATCGCGAGCAAGCTTGCTCCTGCAGGGGGGGGGGAATCAGTTGGTTTGCGGCATCTCGCCGTTGGCCAGGCGCTGGTTGATGTCGGCGATCACTGCCGGCAAGTCAGTGATGGTGTCGATCATGTAGTGCGGGCGCGAGCCGTCGAACAGTGCGTGGATGCGCTTACGTTCGCTGGCCAATTGCTCGCTGTCGAGGGCGCGATAACCTTCATAGTCCAGGCCCAGCGCGTTGCCCGAGCAGATCAGCGCCACGGTCCACATGCCGGCGCGACGGCCTTCGAGAATGCCGGGCACGGTGTCGTCGATCTTCACGCAAGCCGCGACATCGTCGATGCCCAGGGCGATGACGTTGGCCAAGGCCTGCGCCGGCCACGGACGACCGTTAGGCACTTCGTCGGTGGCGACCACGTGATCAGCGATGTAGCCGTTGGTGGCGGCCAGCTCGACCACTTTGTCCATGACCTGTTTCGGGTAGCCGGAGCAGGAGCCGATCTTGATCCCTTGCTGGCGCAGGTTGGCAATGGTGTCCAGCGCGCCCGGAATCAGCGCCGAGTGTTCGGCGATTTTCTCGATCTGCAGCGGCATGAAGCGCTGGTAGATCGCGGTGACGTCATCGTCGGTCGGCGTGCGGCCGAATGCCTTGCGATAACGTTCGGCGACAGCCGGCTGATCGCACAGGGTGCGGATGTGATCCCACTTGCCCATGCCCATCGGGCCACGGGCTTCTTCGATGGAGACCTGGACGTCGAATTCAGCGAAGGCTTCGACAAAAATCTGCGTCGGCGCGAAGGAGCCGAAGTCGACTACGGTGCCGGCCCAGTCGAGGATGGCGGCCTGGAGTTTGGTTGGGTTGGTGTAGTTCATGGTGATCAAATTCCTGTAGAAAACTGGCTATTGGAGGACAGCTTTTACTGTGGGAGCAGGCTTGCCCGCGATGAGGCCGTGTCAGTCGGCATCTATGGCGAATGTCAGACCGCTATCGCGGGCAAGCCCGCTCCCACAGGGGAAGGCGGTGTGGTTTAGATCTCTAACACTTCCATCTCGCGCAGCACTTCGGCAATCGCCGCCACCGCCGCGTGCATCTCGGCCTGGTTGACGTGGCCGATGCAGCCGACGCGGAAGGTTTCGACCTGGGTCAACTTGCCGGGGTAGAGAATGAAACCCTTGGCCTTGACGCGTTCGTAGAACTCCTTGAACTGGTAGCGTGGGTCTTTCGGCGCGTGGAAGGTGACGATGATCGGCGCCTGGATCGCGGCGGGCAGGAAGCTGCGCAAGCCGAGTTTGGCCATGTCATCGAGCAACACTTTGCAGTTGTCGGCGTAGCGCTGATGCCGCGCCGGCAAACCGCCTTCTTCGTTGTATTGCAGCAGGGCTTCGTGCAGCGCCGCGACCACGTGGGTCGGCGGGGTAAAGCGCCATTGGCCGGTCTTGGCCATGTAGGTGTGCTGGTCGAACAAGTCCATCGCCAGCGAGTGCGAGTTACCGGCGGCATTCGCCAGCGCGTCTTTGCGAGCGAAGACAAACCCCATCCCCGGCACACCTTCCAGGCATTTGCCCGAGGCGGCAATCAGCGCATCGAACGGCACCTGTTGCGCATCCACCGGCAGCGCGCCGAAAGAACTCATGGCGTCGATGATCAGGCGTTTGCCGTGTTGCGCGATGACCTGGGCAATCTCCGGCAGCGGGTTGAGGATGCCGGTGCTGGTTTCGCAGTGAATCAGCGCGACGTGGGTAATGTGGGCGTCGGCCCGCAGCAGACGGTCAACGTCGGCGGCGGTGGTTGGTTCGTCTTCGGCGGTTTCAAAGGTGCTGAAGGCGCGGCCGAGCACTTCGCAGATTTTCGCCAGGCGTTTGCCGTAGGCGCCGTTGATCAGCACCAGGACTTTGCCGTCGCGAGGCACCAGGGTGCCGATTGCCGCTTCGACCGCGAAGGTGCCGCTGCCTTGCAAGGGCACGCAGTGGTGGCTGGCGCCGCCGTTGATGATCGCCAGCAGTTGCTCGCAGAGGCTGGCGGTCAGTTGATTGAAGCGGTCATCCCATGAACCCCAATCGACCATCATCGCCTGACGGGTGCGGGCCGATGTAGTCAACGGGCCGGGGGTGAGCAGGATGGGTTCGGCAGTACTCATTCTCGTGTCCTCGCAATCGATGGGATGAAGCTACGGGGCTTAAATTGCAATTTGCCGTGCTATCAATCAAATTGTTTGTTGTTATGCCAGCCATCAGTGAGGGTTATTCATGAACCTGTTCCAGCTCCGCGCCTTCGATGCGGTGGCCCGCGAGGGCAGCTTCACCCGGGCCGCCGCGCGGCTGTTCATCAGTCAACCGGCGGTCACCGGGCACATCAAGGCGTTGGAGGAGCACTACCAGATCACCTTGCTGCGGCGAACCGCGCGACGGGTGGAACTGACGGAAGAGGGCACCAAACTCGCGGCCATCACCCGGGCGATGTTTGGCCTGGCCGAAGAAGCTCAAGTGATGCTGGAGGCCAATCGGCAATTGCTCACCGGGCGTCTGGAAGTGGCGGCGGACGGGCCGCACATGGTCATGCCGATGCTCGCGAGCCTGCGCGCGCGGTATCCGGGGATCACCGTGAACCTGCGCCTGGGCAATGCGCAGGAAACCCTGGCGGCGCTGTTATCGGAGCATGCCGATGTGGCGGTGTTGACCGAAGTCGAGCCACGCAAGGGCTTGCATTTGCAGGCGCTGAGCGAGTCGCGGATTTGCGCGCTGGTGCCGCAGGGGCATCCTTGGGCGCAACGTTCGAAGGGGGTGCCGCTGAAGGACCTGGATCAGGTCATCATGGTGTTGCGCGAACCGAGTTCGATCACCCGGCGCACGTTCGATGAGGCTTGCGTCCAAGCGAAGGTGAACCCGCGGGTGTTGCTGGAACTGGACAGTCGCGAGGCGGTGACCGAGGCCGTCGCGGCGCAGTTGGGCGTTGGCGTGGTGTCATCGGTGGAGGTCAGCCATGACCCACGGGTGGCGGCGGTGCCGATAATTGGCGAGGGGTTGCTGAACCGGCACATGATCGGGTGCATGGAGCGGCGGCGGGATTTGCGTTTGATACAGGCGTTTTTCGGGTTGGCGCCAGGTCGATAGACCGAGGTGCGGCAATCGCTGGCAAGCCAGCTCCCACAGGGATTTGCGTCGTACACAAAATAGGTGGTCGCCATAGATCCTGTGGGAGCGGGCTCGCCCGCGATGAGGCCAGAAGGGCCTACACCAGACTCTCGCGAACCATCTCCAGGAACGTCGCCACCACCCGCCGCGAACTCTGCTCGCGCAAGCACACCAGCGTTTCCGTCATCCGCCGCTTGCAGTCGGTAATCGGCAACGCACACACCCGCGAATCCGCGCCAAACTCCGCCGCCGAAACCACGCCAACGCCAATCCCGACGACCACTGCCTCACGCGCCGCTTCCCGGCCTTCGACCTGAATGGCCGGACGAATCCGAAACCCGGCGCCGGCCATTTCCTCTTCCAGCGTCTGACGCGTCACCGAACCGATTTCCCGCAGCACCAGCGGCGTGTCGTCGAGGTCCGCGAGGCAGATCGACTCGCGGTCGGCCCACGGATGATTGCGCGAAACAAACGCCACCATCGGGTCATTGCGCAGCGGCAACGAGATCAATCGTTCATCGCTGACATCGCGCCCGAGCAACGCCAGGTCAGCCTGATAGTTGAACAGCCGAAACAGCGATTCATCGGTGTTGCCGGTTTCGATCTTCACGCTGATGCCGGGGTAGCGCTCGCAGAACCGCGCGATCTGCGGCAGCACGTGCACCGGTGCGTCCACCGCCAGGATCAGGCTGCCGGTCTGCAACGCCTGCGAGTCCTGAAGCAACTCCTGCGCTTCGGCTTCGATAACGAACAATCGTTGCGTAATGCCGAGCAAGCGTTCACCCAGATCGGTCAGGCGCACCGAGCGTTTGTTGCGGTGAAACAGCAGCACCCCGAAGCGTTCTTCGAGTTTGCGCACTTGGTCGGAAATCGCCGGTTGCGTGAGGAAAAGCCGCTCGGCGGCCTTGGTAAAGCTTCCGTGGACGGCGACGGCGTGGAAGGCTTTGAGCTGGGCGTGGGAAACCGACATCGCAATCTCCAGTAACAAGCTGAGCTTATATTGGAAATACGATAAATCGATTTCACTTATTAATCAGTAATTGTTTTTATCGGCCTCAGTCGCGGTGACTGGTCAGTCGAACACCTCCGTGACCATGAGCCTGCGCGTGCAATTGCAGGACTCATCTGACCGATATCGCATCAGGGACGCAGTGATATCGCAGTGCTCAACAATAAAAACACAGGCGTTATTTCTCAATTTCTGCCGGCACACTCACACCCTGAGGTCAGAACCACAATGAACAAGCACATCGGCACCATCAAGCGTTGGCGCGTGCAGATCTTCGCGATCACCTGGCTCGCCTACGCCGCTTTCTACTTCACCCGCAAAGCGTTTTCCGTGGCCAAACTGGGGATCGCCGAAGACCCCACCTTCATGCTCGACAAAATGGCCATGGCCAACCTCGACGCCATCTATCTGACTGCCTACGCCATCGGCCAATTCACCTGGGGCATCCTCGCTGACCGCTTCGGCCCGCGGGTCGTGGTGCTCGGCGGTTTGCTGATTTCCGCCGCCGCAGCGCTGGTGATGGGCAGCTTTGCCACGTTACCGATTTTCGCCACCTGCATGTTGATTCAAGGCCTGGCCCAGTCCACCGGATGGTCGGGGCTGTGCAAGAACATTGGCAGTTTCTTCCCCGCCCAACAGCGCGGGCGGGTGCTCGGTTTATGGAGTTCGTGCTATGCCTTTGGCGGGCTCGTGGCATCGCCGTTTGCCGGTTGGTGGGCGTACACGCTCATCGGCAGCTGGCACGCGGCGTTCATTTCCAGTGCGGCGGTGGTTGGGCTGGTCGCCGTGCTGTTTTTTATTTTTCAACGCAACAAACCGCAAGACGTTGGCTTGCCAGCGGTTGAACCGGAACCTGAGATAACCGCCGAAGAGGCGTATGCGCAAAGCAAGATCAGCGTGCTGGAACCGTTGAAGGAAATCCTGCGCAACCGCACGGTGCTGATCCTCGGCCTCGCGTACTTCCTGCTGAAACCGGCGCGCTACGCGATTCTGCTGTGGGGGCCGGTGATCGTTTTTGAACAGATGCCGACGGTGGGCAAGGTCGGTGCGGCGATCATTCCGACGGCGTTCGAACTGGCCGGATTGCTCGGGCCGATCCTGCTCGGGCTGGCCTCGGACAAACTGTTTGGCGCCCGACGCATGCCGGCCTGCGTGATCAGTTTGCTGGCGCTGACCGTTTCGCTGGCCCTGTTCATGGGCGCCTTGCACACCGGCAGTGTGACGGCGGTGGTGGCGCTGCTGTTCGTGATGGGCCTGACCCTGTACGGGCCGGACTCGATGATCAGCGGCGCGGCGGCCATCGATTTCGGCACGGCCAAGGCTGGCGCAACGTCAGCAGGCTTCGTCAACGGTTGCGGCTCCGTCGGGGCGATTCTCGGCGGCTTGCTGCCGGGTTACTTCGACTCGGTCACCGTGTTCATTATCTTCGCCGGTTGCGCGTTGTTCTCTGCGCTGGTGCTGATCCCTTACTGGAACAGCCGCCCGGCGGGCCTGCAGGCCAAAAGTGCGTTCGTGCCTGACCGGCCGATGAGTGTCAAACCCCTGCGTACCTGAGGAAATACCGATGAGACCTTTCTGGCTGGAACAGGCGCTGGCGGCCGAGTCCTGCGCGCCGTGCGAACCCTTGGTAGGCGATACCCGCGCCGATGTGTGCATCGTCGGCGGTGGCTACACCGGGTTGTGGACCGCGATCATGCTCAAGGAACAGAACCCGCAACTGGATGTGTTGCTGATCGAGGCGGACATCTGCGGTGCCGGCGCCAGTGGCCGCAACGGCGGTTGTGCGCTGTCGTGGTCGGCCAAGTATTTCACCCTGGAAAGGTTGTTCGGCGTCGAAGAGGCGGTGCGGCTGGTCAAGGAATCCGAGCGCAGTATTTACGCGATTGGCACCTTCTGCGAACAGTACGGCGTGGACGCCGATTACCGCCTCGACGGCACGCTCTACACCGCGACCAATCGCGCCCAATGCGGCTCGACCGACGCGGTGATCGCAGCGCTCGAACGCCATGGCATCAACTCGTTCACCCAGCGGCCGGTTGAGGATGTGCAGCGCATGGCCGGTTCCCGCAAGCACCTGGAAGGCTGGTTTTCACCGGCCGCCGCCAGCGTGCAACCGGGCAAACTGGTGCGCGGTTTGCGCCGGGTGGCGTTGCAGTTGGGCGTGAGAATTCATGAGAACACCGCGATGACCGGGCTGAAGGAGGGCAAACCGGCAGGGATCGAGACTGCGCACGGCACCGTCCGTGCGGACCGGGTCGTACTGGCGATGAACGCGTGGATGGCCCGCGCGTTCCCGCAGTTCGAACGCAGCGTGGCGATTGTTTCCAGCGACATGCTGATCACCGAACCACGGCCGGAGCTGCTCAACCAAATCGGTTTGACCAGCGGTGTCACGGTGCTGGATTCGCGGATTTTCGTGCACTATTACCACAACACCCCGGACGGCCGGATCATGCTCGGCAAGGGCGGCAACACCTTCGCCTACGGTGGGCGAATGCTGCCGGTGTTCGATCAGCCGTCGCCCTATGGGGGCCTGTTGCAGCACAGCCTCAGGGCGTTTTTTCCGGCGTTTGCCGAGGTCAGGGTCGAGGCGACGTGGAACGGTCCGTCAGATCGCTCGGTCACCGGGTTGCCGTTCTTCGGCCAGATGAGCGCCCACGGCAATGTGTTCTACGGTTTCGGTTATTCCGGCAGCGGGGTCGGGCCGTGTCACATGGGCGGGCAGATTCTCGCTTCGATGGTCCAGGGCCTCGACAATGTCTGGACCCGTTCGCCGCTGGTCAACGGTCCATTGGGCTTTTTTCCGCCGGAACCGATTCGCTACCTCGGCTCGCTGATGGTGCGCAACGCCATCCGCCGCAAGGAGCGCGCCGAAGATCACGGGCGTCGGCCACGGCATCTGGATGTGCGCCTGGCGAAGTTTGCGGCGGCAGCAGGCAAGGCGGACAAGGGCTGATCAGGCCTGACGGTTGATCAGCCAATCGAGCAGCAGCCGGTCATCGCCGGGTGGTTGCCGGGTGGTTCGAGGCGCTGACGGATGGCTCGCCGTCGCGCACAACACCGGGCGGTCCGGATCGCTGTCGAGGAAACTGATGAGCACTTCGGTGCCGGCGATCGGCAGCCTCGACGGATCGATCCGTCCGTCCGCTGTGGCGAGGGCCAGGGGCAGCCAAATGCCTGGGGATTGATCGTCATCGGACTCCGGGAAGGGCCACAATCTGACCTGTATCTGGCCTTGGTCATCCAGCACCGCCGGCTGTCCGACAGGGCCGAGCACCCGGGCCGTCTGAAAACCCGGAATCCCGGGCCTGGCGTGAATCAGCGCGGGGCGGAACACCGTTGACCACGGAATGGCGGTGAACTGATTGCTGTAGCGTCGGGCCGTGATGGTAGTGGTCCGGGTGAGAATCGACGGCTGCTGGCCCTGATGACGCAGCTCGGTCAGCAGCCATTGATCGTTGAAGTTCGGCAGCGGATGTTCCGAGACTTGCACGATGCGTCCACTGCGCAATTCGCTCTGGTCGCTTTGCCCCTGAATCTGCCGATGCCGACAGCGCAGTCGCTCGAGTATCCGGCGGCTGAGCCGTTCCCGATCGAGCGGTGGCGGGGCGGGGCGCGTGGCGAGTGGAGGCGAGGTGTGCCGCTGGAACAATTCGTTGATCACCGGCTCGTTCGCGTGTTCGGGTGTGTCGCCATGAAATGGCATCAGCAGCGGTTCCTGGGGGAAACTCAGGCTGTCATCCGCCAGCACCAGCACATGGCCGTCGCATTGATGTTCGAAGTGAAAGTGGATGCCTTCTTCTTCGCAGAGGCGTTGCAGGAACGTCAGGTCGCTCTCCTCAAACTGAATGCAAAACGGCCTGACGGGATAACGTCCGTTCGGCAGCTCAAAACGGTAGCTGTCTTCCGGGACTGAGTTTTCTGCGAGTAACTGGCGCAGGATCGCTGGCACATTGAGTTGATGGAACACCCGACGGCAACGCTGCCGGTCGAGGTTTTGCAACCAGGGCACCACCACCAGTCTGTACCCGATCCAGTGTGGGCCGCGATGTTCGTGGCTGGCGCTGTGGACGATGCCATGAATACCAAGACCTTGCGCCAGGCCGAGGAACACAGGTTGCTGCAACAAGTGATCCGGGCTCATCGTCGGCGACAGGCCTATCACCTCGACGTCGAATCGATAGGGCTGGTTGAGCGCTTCATGACCACTGAACTGCACCACCTGCCAACTCAGATCGGCGTCCAGCAGTGTGAGGGTGAAGGGACTTTCCTTGTCGTTGTGCATCGATCGCGCTTCTGCCATGGAGTACGGGTACAGAGGGTACGAAACCATGGGCCTTTAGGGTCACCGCAAATCGATGTTTCAGAATCGCCCTACAACCAGCGGTGAAGATGTCGATTCGACAGGATGGATTTTTTGGTCGATTGCCAACTTTAGGCCGTATAAACTTGCGCAAAGCGTCGGCCAATAGATGTCTCGGCGCCACAGATAGAGAGTGAGTAATGGGCGCACAGTGGAAGGTTAAACACAAAGAAGCGGCGTCTAACGCCAAGGGCAAGATCTTCGGCAAACTGGTGAAGGAAATCACCATTGCTGCGCGCAACGGTGCCGATGTTGCGACCAACGCACACTTGCGTCTGGTGGTCGAACAGGCGAAAAAGGCCTCGATGCCCCGCGAAACCCTGGAACGTGCGATCAAGAAAGGCTCCGGCCAGCTCGGCGAAACCGTGCAATACCACCGCGTGACCTACGAAGGGTTCGCGCCGCACCAGGTGCCGCTGATCGTTGAATGCGTGACTGACAATATCAACCGCACCGTCGCTGAAATCCGCGTCGCGTTCCGCAAGGGCCAGCTCGGCGCCTCCGGTTCCGTCGCCTGGGACTTTGACCATGTCGGCATGATCGAGGCGTCCCCGGACAGCCCGGATGCCGATCCGGAAATGGCCGCTATCGAAGCGGGCGCACAGGATTTCGAACCTGGCGAAGAGGGCGCGACCCTGTTCATCACCGAAGCGACCGATCTGGATTCGGTGCAGAAAGCCTTGCCTGAGCAGGGGTTCACCGTGTTGTCGGCGAAGCTGGGTTACAAGCCGAAGAACCCGGTCAGCGGCCTGAGCGACGAGCAGATGGCTGAAGTCGAAGCGTTCCTCGAAGGCCTCGACAACCACGATGACGTGCAGGACATGTTTGTCGGGTTGGCGGGGTAATTTGTTTCTTCAGTGATACCGCCTTCGCCGGCTTGCCGGCGAAGGGGGTGGGTGCTGAGCGCCCTATCCTGTGTTCAGACCGTCTCCCTGACCTCCACCAATTGCCCCAGCCGGCTGCGCGTGCGCGCCAGGTCAATGGCATCGCCGCCCAGGCTTTCGCGCAACGAGCGGTGGCCGAGCAGGATCAGGTGCTTGTCCTGATCGTACAGAACGTCCACCAGATTGATGAAACGCTGCTGCGCTGCGATTGAGCAGTCGGCGAGGTTGGGCAGTTTGTCGATGATCCAGTGGTCGAAACGCCGGCACAACTCCAGGTAATCCATGACTGCCGTGGGGTGGTCGCACAGATCGGCGAAAGTGAACCCGATGGTTCGTCCTGCGCAATATCGGGCTGGCAGATGCCGGCTGCCGACGGGCAAAGGAATGGCCGGCGCGTCGGGCTCGGGCAGGTTCAGTGCCTGACGTTGCGCCAATGTGGCCGGCCAGACGTAGTGCCCCTGGGTAAACAGCTGCTGGGCGTGGGTTCTCGCCTGACTGCGATAGTCATGTGGACCGCCGACTTCCATGACCTGCATGCGTGCGTTGATCAAGTCGATCACCGGTTTGAAGCGTGCGTGGTAGAGCGGGTTCGGCAGCAAGCCTTCAGGCGGGTAATTGGAGGTCACCAGCAGCAGAATGCCTCGGCGGAACAGGGCCTTGAACAGCCGCGTGATCAGCATCGCGTCGCCGATGTCGTGGACGTGAAACTCGTCGAAACACAGCACCCGGCAATCGCTCAGCAAGTCATCGAGGGTCGTCGCCAGCGCATCCGTGTGATCGCGATGACTGAACATGCCCTGGTGTAGTCGAGCGAAAAACTCATGGAAGTGCAGGCGCTGTTTTTCCGCGATCGGCAGTGCCTGGAAAAAGCCGTCGAGCAACCAGCTCTTGCCGCGCCCCACGGCGCCATACAGGTATAGGCCCGGCAGCGTTTTTGCCGACGTGCCGAGCAGTGCTGCGGCGTGATTCGCCATGCAGTCGATCACGCGCTGCTGGCTATGGCTAAGGGTGTAACCCTGCGCGTGCGCCTTGTGCCGGAAGTAGTCGTGGACCACTCGCCCCGTCGCTGAATGAGGGGCGGAGGCGGTCGATACCTTGCCGAAGAGACGACGAAGCACGGGCCAGCGTGGTGTGAATCGCGAACGGTTGGGCGGTCGAACGGCCACTGTGTCACCCCGTAATCGTCAGGCAGGCTCCCCGAGCTGCGGCGGCGTAGTGTAACCAATACGGTAAATTGGCTTCCAGTTGTGTAGACAGGTACGGGACGCAAAACGGGCGGCACTGGAGGTGAGGTTTGGACTCTGTCAGTTATCCTGGCGCGGAACCTGTGGGAGCCAGACCGGCTTGCCCCCACAGGTTTTTATGTCGTTTGATCGATCAGCGAACTACCGCTCGATACTACGATTCCACCGCGCATTCCACGCCGGGCGCTGTTCGTTGACCTGGTCCCAATCGATGGCAATCGCCGTGGTCAGATACTGCTTCATCGCCTCGACCTGGCCACGGGTTTTGTCAGTGGTCGGGGTATTCGGGTTGGACGGGATCTGATCACCATCTTCAAGCGCAGCGGCTTGCGCCTCGGGCGTCAGCAGAAACGCGGCGAGTTTCTGCGCCAGTTCCGGTTGGGTGTTGTTGGCGATGGCGCATTCGGCCACGTTGAGGACCACCGCGCCTTCCTTCGGTTGCGCGTATTCGACCGGCATGCCTTTGAGTTTCAGCGCCGTGACCTGGGTTGGCGTCAACGGGAACAGCGCCGCTTCGTCGGTCTGGAGCATTTCGGAAATCTTCGCCGAACTCGGAATGTATTCCAGCACGTTGCGTCCGACAGTGTTCGGCCACGCCTTGAAACCTGGTTCGACGTCGGTTTCGCTGCCGCCCTGAATCCGGTTGAACATCAGGAAACCGTGCAGGCCAAAGGTTGACGAGGCCATCGACTGGAACACCAGTTTGTCCTTGAAGCGCGGGTCGGCCATGTCCATCCACGAGGTTGGCGCAGCCCAGCCTTTTTCCTTGAACAGTCGTGTGTTGTACGCCAGTCCGGTGACGCCGAGGCTGACCGCCACGGCCTGGTCCTTGATGCGGCCCTTGGCCGGGATCTGCGCCAGGGTCGGGCTGTCTTCGAGTTTGTCGCACAGGCCCATGGCGATGGCGCGGTACATGATGCCGTCGTCGAGGAACATCACGTGCATCTGCGGGTTGCCTTTGCTGGCCTGAACCTTGGCCAGAATGTCGGCGGAAGTGCCCGGCACGATCACCACTTTGACGTTATTGGCCTTTTCGAAAACCGGCAGCACCTTGTCGGCGTAGAGCCGTTCCATGGTCCCGCCGTTCATGCCGAGGTAAAGCGTCGGTTCGGCCTGGGCCTGGGTGGCCGTGAGCAGGACACTCAGGCATGAAAGTCCGAGCAGTGCAGTGCGTTTGACGTTATTCATTGGCGCGACCTTCCTCTATCAAGCAACGGAGATGGAGTGAAACCGGGTGATGGAAAACGCATCCAGCGACGTGGTTGAAGCGCCGCTGCAGATGATCTCGGTGAGCGCCTGGCCCACCGCAGGGCCGATCTGAAAACCTGCGCCGGCAAAGCCGAACGCGTGCAACAGACCGGGTTGAGTGCCACTGTGGCCGATCACTGGCTGGCGATCGGGCAGGTAACCTTCGGTGCCGCTCCAGGTACGAATCGCCTGGGCGCCTTCAAGAAACGGATAGAGCTCGACGGCTTGTCGAAGGATCTCGATCACCGCGTGTTGACCAGGGCGCGCGCGGGCATCGTCGAGGGCAAATCCCTGGCCGCCGCCGAGTACGCAGTTGCCGCGCGCGACCTGACGCGCGTAGATGCCGCCACCCTCGACGCCGGTGCTGGCATCCATCACCCATGGCAAGGGCTCGGTGACCAACATCGCCGGGTGCCCGGCGTGCATCGGCACCGCTTCGTCGAACTGCGCGGCAAGGCTGCCGGCCCACGCACCGGCGCAGTTCAACAACCAGGGCGCGTGCAGTTGCAGACCGTTTTGCGTGCTGACCCGAAAGCGCTGACCGTCATGCTCCACTGCGCTCACTGCGCATTGTTCGTGGACGTGCGCACCGTGGCGCTGTGCTGCCCGGGCAAATGCGGGTGAAACCAGTCGCGGGTTGGCGTGACCGTCATCCGGGCAAAACGAAGCGCCGACTGCGACGTCGCCGACCCACGGAAAACGCGCGCGTAATTCAGTGCGGTCGAGCACCTGCAAATCGAGGCCAAAACCCTGACTGCTGGCGGCATAGTCCTGCAGCGCGCGCAGGTCGTCGAAGCTGCGCGCCAGTTTCAGGTGGCCGCTGCGCTGGTACTCACCGTCGATGCCGATCAACTGCGGCAACTGCCCCCAGATCTCGTGAGCTTGTTGCGACAGCGGCAGTTGTGACAGCGGTCGGCCCTGACGCCGCACGCCGCCGTAGTTCACGCCGCTCGAGTGCGAACCGCAAAAGTCCCGCTCCAGCAGCGCCACACGCCGACCGGCCTTGCTCAGGAAAAGCGCGGCGGAGGCGCCGACAATGCCGCCGCCGATGATCACTGCATCGACCTCGATCATGGCTCGACCTCCAGACCAAACGGCAGCGGTTTGATCGGTGCCTGCGCCCGCAGGCGGCCGATGTCAGAGATGCTTCGCTGACTGGCGCAGGCAATGATTTCGGCGGCGGCAGCGCCACACATGCGCCCCTGACAGCGGCCCATGCCGACCCGGCAATGGGCCTTGACCCGGTTGATCTCCCAATGGCCTTCGCGCACGACGTCGCGGATGTCGCCGGCGCGCACTTCTTCGCAGCGGCAGATCATCGCGGCGTCAGGCGTATCGGCCGCCCAGCTTTGTGGAAACACGAAGGCGCATTCCAGGCCTTGGCGAAAACGATTGATTCGTTCAAGTGCCTGCTCCAGTTGCACGCCACGCTTGGGCGCAATCACGTAGCCCATGTCTTCGAGCACGGCGAGGGCGGCCCGTTCGCCGGCCATTTCCGCCGCGTCGGCGCCCATGATGCCGGCGCCGTCACCGGCCAGATATACCTCGGCGACACTGCTGCGACCGGCGCTGTCACGCTGCGGCAGCCAGGCGCGGTTGAGCGGGTTCCAGGTGAATGCGCAACCGAGCAGATCAGCGAGTTGGGTTTCGCTGCGCAGACCGTGGGCGAAAGCCACGGCGTCGCAGTCCAGCTGATGTTCACCGTTTGAGTTGGACCAACTCAGCGACTGCACACGCTGTTCACCTTCGACGCGTTGCAAGGTTGCACCCTGATGCACCGGGATGCCGTGAGCGGTCAGCCAGCTGCGGTAGTAGATGCCTTTGGCCAATGTGGCCGGTTGCGACAACAGGCCGGGCAGGGCGCGGGCCTGGGCGCTGAACGGCGAGCTGTCGAGTACCGCGACCACCTTCGCGCCGGCCTTGGCGTATTGATACGCCACCAGATACAGCAACGGTCCGCTGCCGGCGAACACCACCCGTTCACCGATGGCGCAGCCCTGGAATTTCAGGGCAATCTGCGCCGCGCCGAGGCTGTAGACGCCCGGCAGTGTCCAGCCAGGCACCGGCAACACCCGGTCGGTGGCGCCGGTGGCGACGATCACCCGAGAGAACTCCAGCCGTGCAGCGAGCCGCCCGTGCAAAGTGTCGAGCGTGCCGGCCTCGGCGTTCCATGCCAGGGTTTCAGGACGATAGTCGAGCTGTTCGCGTAACTCATCGATCGTCTGATGCAGCGCCTTCGCCTTGCGTGCTTCGAAGCCATACAACTTGACCGCCGAGCGTTTGAAGTTCGCCGGTTGCCGCCGATAAATCTGCCCACCACCGCGTGCGGCTTCGTCCAGTAGCACCGGGCGCACACCATGCGCCACCAGCGTCTGCGCCGCACGAATCCCGGCCGGCCCGGCACCGACAATCACCACCGACTTCATACCCACCTCCCTGTAGCCGATCGCCGCTGAATCCCTGTGGGAACCAGCCTGCTGGCGATGACGGTGGCACAGTCAACAATGAAGGGGACTGACACTCCGCCATCGCGAGCAAGCTCGCTCCCACAGTTGATTGAAGTTGGCTGAACATTGTGTGATCGACGCCGCACCCCTGTGGGAGCCAGCCTGCTGGCGATGACGGTGGCACAGTCAACAATGAGGGGGACTGACACTCCGCCATCGCGAGCAGGCTCGCTCCCACAGTTGATTGAAGTTGGCTGAACATTGTGTGATCGACGCCGCACCCCTGTGGGAGCCAGCCTGCTGGCGATGACGGTGGCACAGTCAACAATGAAGGGGACTGACACTCCGCCATCGCGAGCAAGCTCGCTCCCACAGTTGATTGAAGTTGACTGAACATTGTGTGATCGACGCCGCCCCCCTGTGGGAGCCAGCCTGCTGGCGATGACGGTGGCACAGTCAACAATGAGGGCGACTGACACTCCGCCATCGCGAGCAGGCTCGCTCCCACAGTTGATTGAAGTTGGCTGAACATTATGTGATCGACGCCGCACCCCTGTGGGAGCCAGCCTGCTGGCGATGACGGTGGCACAGTCAAAAATGAGGGCGACTGACACTCCGCCATCGCGAGCAAGCTCGCTCCCACAGTTGATTGAAGTTGGCTGAACATTGTGTGATCGACGCCGCCCCCCTGTGGGAGCCAGCCTGCTGGCGATGACGGTGGCACAGTCAACAATGAGGGCGACTGACACTCCGCCATCGCGAGCAGGCTCGCTCCCACAGCTGATTGAAGTTGGCTGAACATTGTGTGATCGACGCCGCCCCCCTGTGGGAGCCAGCCTGCTGGCGATGACGGTGGCAGAGTCAACAATGAGGGGGACTGACACTCCGCCATCGCGAGCAGGCTCGCTCCCACAGTTGATTGAAGTTGGCTGAACATTGTGTGATCGACACCGCCCCCCTGTGGGAGCCAGCCTGCTGGCGATGACGGTGCCACAGTCAACAATGAGGGCGACTGACACTCCGCCATCGCGAGCAGGCTCGCTCCCACAGTTGATTGAAGTTGGCTGAACATTGTGTGATCGACGCCGGACCCCTGTGGGAGCCAGCCTGCTCGCGATGACGGTGGCACAGTCAAAAATGAGGGCGACTGACACTCCGCCATCGCGAGCAAGCTCGCTCCCACAGTTGATTGAAGTTGGCTGAACATTGTTTGATCGACGCCGCCCCCCTGTGGGAGCCAGCCTGCTGGCGATGACGGTGCCACAGTCAACAATGAGGGCGACTGACACTCCGCCATCGCGAGCAAGCTCGCTCCCACAGTTGATTGAAGTTGGCTGAACATTTTGTGATCGACGCCGCCCCCCTGTGGGAGCTGGCTTGCCAGCGATGAGGCCATCACATGCAACATAGATATCGACTGATCCACCGCCATCGCGAGCAAGCTCGCTCCCACAGGGGATCTCGTTTCGGCAGACAGAAAAGGTGGTCATAGCGATCGCCCCGGTTCACGGCTGATGTGCTCGCCGGCTTCAAGCAGCGTCGAACACGCGCGCACGCGCCGGCCATCACCCAGGCGGACCCAGCAGTCCTGACACGCGCCCATCAAGCAAAACCCGGCACGGAGCTCCGCGCTGAAATCGCTGCCGCGCAAGTGTTCGCTGCAGGTCAGTACGGCGGTCAGCACGGTATCGCCGAGCAGCCCGCTGGCCGGTGCACCGTCCAGGGTAAAGTTCACGGCCGGGCGGTCGCCTTCGGCCAGTCGTTTCAGCAGAGCCATGGCGCCCTCATTGTTTACCCACCAGAACCCGATCCAGGCCGTAGACCCGATCAAGCAGAATCATCGTCAGCGCGGTCAGTGCGATCACCAGTGCCGACACCGCCGCCATCATCGGATCGATGGATTCAGTGGCGTACACGTACATCCGCACCGGCAAGGTTTGCGTGGCCGGCGAGGTAACGAAGATCGACAGCGTGACCTCGTCGAAACTGTTGATGAACGCCAGCAGCCAGCCACCGGCGACCCCCGGCAGAATCATCGGCAAGGTGATCTGGCGGAACAGCGTGAAGCGCCCGGCACCCAACGATTGCGCCGCGTGTTCGGCGCTGCGATCCAGGCCGATGGCCGAGGCCAGCACCAGGCGCAGCACATATGGCGTGATCACCAGCACGTGAGCAAAAATCAGCCAGGCAAAACTGCCGTTGACGCCCATCAGCGCAAACAACCGCAGCAGTGCCACGCCCAACACCAGATGCGGAATGATGATCGGCGACAGAAACAGGCCATTGAAAAAGTCCCGTCCCGGAAACTCGAAACGGGTGATCGCCAATGCCGCCGGCACTGCAATCAGCGTCGCCAGGCTGGCCGCGCAGAACGCCAGAATCAGACTGTTGTAGAACGCATCGACGAAGTCGGCGCGCTCGAATACCGCACGGAACCAGCGCAGGGAAAATTCCGTGGTCGGCAGGCTCAAAGTGTTTTCCGGGGTGAACGCCACGAGGCAGACCACCACCAGCGGCGCCAGCATGAACACCACCACCAGGGTATGGAACAGCAGGGCGAAAGGACCGTTCTTGGACATGACGAGTTATCCCAATGACTTCTTGTAGCGGCCTTCGATCATCCGGTTCCACGACAGCATGATCAGCAGGTTGAGCAACAACAGCGCAACGGCGATGGCCGCGCCCATCGGCCAGTTGAGCTCCGACAGGTACTGGTCGTAGATCAGCGTGGCGACCATCTTGATGCGGCGTCCGCCGAGCAGGCCGGGAATGGCGAAGGAGCTGGCGGCGAGGCCGAACACGATCAATGTGCCGGAGAGCACGCCGGGCATGATTTGCGGCAACACCACCTGGCGCATCACCGTGAAGTGACTGGCCCCTAGCGACATCGCCGCTTGTTCGGCGGCCGGGTCGAGTTTTTGCAGCGAGGTCCAGACCGGAATGATCATGAACGGCAGCATCACGTGAACCAGTGCAATCACCACCGCGAACGGCGTGTACAACAGCTTCACCGGTGAGCCGCCGAAGGCTTGCAGGGTTTGATTGACCAGGCCGTCGGCGCCGAGCAACAGGCTCCAGCCGAAGGCGCGCACCACCACCGAAATCAGCAACGGCGTGAGGATCAGAATCAAAAAAATCGAACGCCATGGCGCGCCCATGCGGCTGAGGATGTAAGCCTCGGGCACACCGATCACCACGCACAACAGGGTGGTCAGGGCGCTGATCCAGAACGTGCGCAGGAAGATTTCGTAGAAGTACGGGTCTCCCAACAGGCTGCTGTAATGGTCGACGGTGTAGGCGTCACCGTTGATGCCCGAGCTGTAGTCGAAGACGTTGAACGACAACACCAGCGTCAGCAGCAGCGGGATCACCAGCAGGCAGACGTACAACGCCAGCGCCGGTGCCGACAGCAGGTAACCCTGACGTCCCTGGCGAAGGGCCACGAGCGTACTCATGCCGACACCTCGTCGACACTCAGCACCCGCAGCAGCGCCGCGTCCCAGTCGAGGCCGACCGGCGTGCCTTCGTTCATGGGTGCCGAGCCGTCGTTGCGGCGCACCACGCTGAGTTCGCCGAGGCTGGTCGAAACGCCGTACAACCATTGGCTGCCGAGAAAGAAGCGGCTGACGATTTTGCCTTGCAGACGGCCGTGATCGTGTTCCCGCAGATCGATTTTTTCCGGCCGCAGGCTGAGGGTCAGTTCACCGCCGCTGCGGACCTGAACCACACCCGCACTGTCACGTTCGCCGGGCAGCAGATTGGCCTTGCCGACAAACCCGGAAATGAACTCGGTGCGCGGGTGTTCGTAGAGGGTGTAAGGCGCGTCGATCTGGGTGATGCGCCCGGCCTGCATCACCACCACGCGGTCACTGATGGACAGCGCTTCGGACTGGTCGTGAGTGACCATCAACGTGGTGATCCCGACTTCGCGCTGGATGCGGCGGATCTCGAATTGCATCTCTTCGCGCAGGTTGGCGTCGAGGTTGGACAGCGGCTCGTCGAGCAGCAGCACCGGCGGTTCGATCACCAGCGCCCGGGCCAGCGCCACACGTTGGCGCTGACCGCCGGAGAGTTCTCGTGGGTAACGCTCGGCATGCTGATCCAGGCGCACCAGTTTCAACACCCGATCCACGCGCTGCTGCAATTCGCCGTTGGCCACTTTGCGCATGCGCAGGCCGAAGGCGACGTTGTCCTTGACGGTCATGTGCGGGAACAACGCATAACTCTGGAACACCACGCCCAAACCACGGCTGGCGGGTTTGGCGTGGGTGATGTCGCGACCGTCGAGCAGAATGCGCCCGCTGGTGACTTCGACGAAGCCGGCGATCATTTGCAGGGTGGTGGTTTTGCCACAGCCGGAAGGGCCGAGCAGGGACACGAACTCGCCTTTCTCGACCGAGAGGTTGGTGGCGACGACGGCGTCGATTTCGCCGTAACGCTTGCCGAGTCCTTCAAGTTGCACAAAAGCCATAACTGCGCTCCACCTGAGATTGTTATGCGCGGCCTGAGGTCGCGCTTTTTTGTATGGGCAGATACGAAAGGGTCTTGCGGGGTGCGTTGGCGCTCGACTTGAGTCGGCTGCCGCTGTTGTTCGAATCGCCCCTGTGGACGCAGATTAGGACGAAGACTAGGATGGGCTCAATGGCCTATTTCACTGAATCGATGGTTATTTTCAGTTTCATTCAGTGAGTAAATAAATCATCGAGAAATGTCATGACTGATTCCATTGAGCGGAATGAAAACAAAAATGAAGTCGGCGTGGGCGCTGTCTCGCGACTGTTTGCGGTGCTGCGCAGTTTGGGTGACACCGTCGAGGGTGGGGAGCGCGTGACGCAACTGGCCCAGCGCATCGGTTTGTCACAACCGACCACGCACCGTTTGCTGCGCAGCCTGATGGACGAGGGCATGGTCGAGCAGGACGTGCGCAGCAAACGCTATCGCCTGAGCCTGGATTTTTTTGCGTTGGCGGCGCGCGCCGGCAACACCGGAAACCTGCGCGAACTGGTGCGGCCATCGTTGCTGCGATTGTCGGCCTCGCTGGGGGATTCGTTGTTTTTGCTGGCGCGCAGCGGGTTTGATGCGATCTGCCTGGACCGCAGTGAAGGGCCGTTTCCAATTCGCACCTTTACCGGCGACATCGGCGGGCGGGTGGCGTTGGGCGTGGGCCAGGGCAGTCTGGCGATTCTGGCGTTCCTGCCGGAAGAGGAGCGCGACACGGTGATCCATTACAACCTGCCGCGACTGAAGGATTTCCATCTGTATGACGAGGTGTTCCTGCGTTCGGAAGTCGAGAACGTGCGCGCCCTCGGTTACGCCGGGCGCAATACCGGCGTGCTGCAAGGCATGGCCGGCGTAGCGGTGCCTATTCTGGATCGTGAGGGGCGAGCGGTGGCGGCGTTGAGTGTGGCCACTGTGAGTGACCGCTTGGGGCCGGACCGTTTGCCGACGGTGGTAGACATGCTCAAGCGCGAAGCGGCGCTGATCGGGCCGCGGATCAATCCCTTTGATCCACTATTGCGCCGGCCATCTCAAGTTTTCGGGCAGGGTTGAAACCACCACAAATCCCCTGTGGGAGCGAGCCTGCTCGCGATAGCGGACTGACAGTCGATATCGATATTGTCTGACACACCGCTATCGCGAGCAGGCTCGCTCCCACATTTGATCAGTGGTGTATTCAGAACTGCACGGTTTGCTTTAGCATTTTCGCCGCAGGCGTGTCTGTCGGGCTGACCATCGCGTAGTTGTAACCGCCCCCCGACCAGTACTCGGCCTGCAATTCACCGTCACTGCGACTGCCCCTCGGCAGCAGGAAGTTTCGCGGCCCCGGCGGGCGCACGTAGAAGCTGACTTTGTGCCCGCTGCGGTCCTCATAAACCACCATCGCCGCCGGCCCCTGCTCGGTACTGAGCAGGCGCCCGCTGACCGGTTTGAACCCTGCGCCGGAAAGGTCCGGCAAGCGATGGGCCTGGGTGAAATAACGGTCGAGCCAACCCTGCATATCGCCGTCATCACTGACCTTGTAATCCGCCGGCAACATGCCTTGCTGAGCAAACAACCGATAGGCCTGCATCGCATCGGCCATCGGCGCGGCAGCGCTGAGGAGGGTCATCTCCCGCGCCTGCCAACCGCTGACCCCACCGATGCCGACGGCAATCAGCAGCACGGCAGCGCTGGCCAGATGGCGGCGCGATTGGCGTTTGAGGCGCCGACGAATCAGCGCCGGGTCGAGGTCCGGGTTGGCCGGTTGCTGCAACGCGCCGCTGAGGGCCGCGCGCAGTTGCTGGGCGTCCTGCTGCCAGGCGCGGACCTGTGCAGACATTTCCACGTTACCGGCCAGAAAAGTCTCCACCATGCGTCGGTCGTCATCATTGAGTTGGTGGTCCACATACGCGTGCAGGTCACGCTCGCTCGGGGGCATGCTGATCATTTGAGTCTCCGCAGAGAAGGGCGGGTGATTTCGCCGTCGCTGAGTTGGCGCAAGGCCTGGCGGGCGCGGGACAGGCGCGACATGACGGTGCCGACGGGAACGTCGAGGATCTCGGCGACCTCCTTGTAACTCAGGCCTTCAACCGACACCCAGAGCAGCAGCGCACGCTGTTCGGTGTTGAGCTGATCGAAGGCTTGCAAGGTCGATTGGGCGATCACGGTGCGTTCTACCGACGGCTGGGAATCGTCACGTCCGGTAAAGAATTCGAGCATCCGTGCATAACGCCGCGAGCGTCGGTGAGCGTCGAGAAATTGCCGATAAAGAATCGAAAACAGCCAGGCCCGCAAGTCGCCTTCGGGGCGTTTGTCGCTCCAGCTCGACAGCGCCCGCTCAAGGCTCGACTGCACCAGATCGTCGGCGCTGCTGGGGTTGCGCGTCAACGACACGGCAAAGCGGCGCAACCTGGGAATGATTTCACTCAGTTGTTCGTCAATTTCGTTCATCAGTTTCTGACTAGTCACTACGCTGTGGACTAGGAAGACGCCCGGCACTTGAGGTTATTCCACGCCCGAAAAAATAAATACCGCGCGATGGAATAAACCTTCGTGGGATTCGTCTGCTTGATCCTTCTAACTTGTGGCCGATGGCCCTGGAGTCTTTCATGGTAGATCGCTCATCACCGCCCCCCCGGCCCCCCTTGAGTGCCGCGAGCCTGACGTTGCGCCTGGCCGGTATTGCCGTGGTGGTCGCTGTCGTGGCCGGGGCTTTTGCCTACGTCAACGCCACCCTTGACCCACAGCGCCTGACGCCGAAAAAACTGATCAATGTGCTGGAAACCAACAACGGCGTGCACCCGGGATTCCGGCGTAATCACTCCAAAGGGGTGTGCGTGATCGGGCATTTCGAAAGCAGCGGCGAGGCGCGCAGCTATTCCAGCGCTCAGGTGTTCAATGAGGCGCGGACCCCGGTGGTCGGACGTTTCGCGTTGCCGGCCGGCAATCCTTACGCACCGGACAACAGCGTGCCGATCCGCAGCCTCGCACTGCGTTTCACCCAGGCCAACGGCCAACAGTGGCGTACCGGGATGAACAGCATGCCGGTGTTCCCGGTGGGTACGCCCGAAGCGTTTTACCAATTGCAGCAGGCCCAGTCGCCTGACCCGGCCACCGGCAAACCGAACCCGGCAGCGGTGCCGGCGTTTTTCGGTGCGCACCCGGAAGCAGCGCCGTTCCTGGCCTGGATCAAAACCGCCAAGCCATCCGCCAGTTACGTCACGGAAACCTATAACAGCGTCAACGCGTTTTACCTGGTCAACGCCGCCGGGCAAAAACAGGCCGTGCGCTGGAGCATGGTGCCGTTGGTGCAGGACGCGGCAGGTGCCACGGCGCCGGAGGGCGGCGATTTCCTCGAGAAAGACCTGGTTCAACGGATTGCCACAGGGCCGTTGCGTTGGCAGTTGAACCTCACGCTGGCCAACCCCGGTGATCCGGTCAACGACGCCAGCAAGGCCTGGCCCGACGGTCGCAAAGTGGTGAACGCTGGCACGCTGGTGCTCGAAAGCACCCAGCCGCAACTGAATGGCGAATGCCGGGACATCAACTACGACCCGCTGGTGTTGCCCGCCGGTATCGAAGGGTCCGACGACCCGTTGCTCGCCGCTCGTTCAGCCGGTTACGCCAGTTCCTACTTGCGCCGCACCAGTGAAGTCAGCCAGTTGCCCGCCGCCAAACAGGAGGCTCAACAATGAGCGCCCAACCGAACCACTTCGCGCCGCTGGCGCGACTGCTGCACTGGCTGATGGCGTTGATGATCATTGCCATGCTGTTTATCGGCGCGGGCATGGTCGCTTCCGTCTCGGAGCGCCATGAGTGGCTGATCCATCTGCACAAACCGTTGGGCATCGCCATTCTGTTGCTGGTGATCGTGCGCCTTGGTGTGCGCTTTTCGACCCGGCAACCACCGCTGCCGGCAGATTTGCCGGGCTGGCAAGTGCTGGCGGCCAAGGCTTCGCATGTGTTGCTGTACGCCTTGATGTTTATCCTGCCGCTGCTCGGCTGGGCGATGATTTCTGCGGCGGGCGACCCGGTGATGCTCAGCAGTTCGTTGCAGTTGCCGTCGATCCTCCCGGCCAATGCACAGGTGTTTGCGTTCCTGCGCAAGGCGCACGGGTATCTGGCGTATCTGCTGTTTCTGACGGTGCTGCTGCATCTGGCGGCGGCGTTGTTTCACGCGTGGGTGCGCCGCGATGACGTGCTCGACAGCATGCTGCGGGGCAAGGATCGCGGTTAACCGGTTTGCGTGGCGCATCGTGCCGATGCGCCACTTTTCAGTGTCAGCCACCAGTAACCCAACGCCATGGCATTGATCCCTGCACCCAACAGGCATACCCCGAGCCACCCGGCCCACGCATACATCGCCGTCGAACCGATCGAACCCAACGCGCTGCCAATCGAATAGAACAGCATGTAACCGGCGGTGAGGCGGCTTTGCGCTTCGGGTCGCACGCTGTAGATCATGCTTTGGCTGGTCACGTGCACGGCTTGCAAGCCAAGATCGAGGGTAATCACGCCCAGCAACAAGGCCCACAAGGAAGATTGGGTCAGGGCGATCGGTAGCCAGGAAACCAGCATCAACAACAGTGACAACCCGCTGGTCCACTGGCCCCAGCCGCGATCGGCCAGATGCCCGGCACGTGCGGCGGCCAGTGCTCCGGCGGCGCCGGCCAGTCCGAACAAGCCGATTTGCGTGTGGGACAGCGACAGCGGCGGGGCGCTCAGCGGCAACACCATGGGCGTCCACAGCACCATGGCGCTGGCGAAGGTCATCAACGCGAGCATCGCCCGTTGACGCAGCACCGGTTCTTCCTTGAACAACGTGAACACCGAACCGAGCAATGCCGCGTAGGAACTGACAGGTTGCGTTTCCTCGTGTTTGGGCAGCACACGCAACAGCAGCAACGCCATCAACAGAGTCAACCCCGCCGACAACAGATAGATCGAGCGCCAGCCCGCCAGATCAGCCATGCCTCCCGCCACTGTCCGCGCCAGCAAAATGCCGACGACGATGCCGCTGGTGACCACACCGACCACGCGTCCACGCTGCGCCGGGATGGCCAACGTCGCGGCGTAGGCCACCAACACTTGTGTGACCACCGCCAGTAATCCGGTCAACGTCATCCCGAGCAACAGCCAGGTGCTGTTCGAGGCTAACGCGATCATCAACAACGCCAGCGCTGACAGCAGGGTTTGCGTGACGATCAGGCGTCGGCGGTTCAACAGATCACCGAGCGGCACCAGCAACAACAATCCAATGCCGTAACCGATCTGAGTGAGCGTGACGACGATGCCGATGGTGGCGGGGTCCATGGCAAACGCCTCGGCCATCGCATCAAGTAAGGGTTGCGCGTAATACACATTGCCGACGGCCAGTCCGCAGGCGATGGCGAACAGCAACACGACGCCGCTGCTGAGATTTGTTTGAGTGGGCTTCATGCCGGGCTCCTAAAGTGGTTTCTAAATAAAACCAGTTGTACGGTAAGCAAGCCGGTTTTATATTGCAACCACATTTGTTTTCGAGAGCGCGGTCATGGCCAAGCGTACAAGCATGGAAAGCGCCGAATGCCCGGTGGCCCGTTCACTGGATGCCATCGGCGATTGGTGGTCGTTGCTGATCGTGCGCGATGCGTTCGACGGCATTCGCCGGTTCGGCGAGTTTCAGCGCAACCTGGGCATGGCGAAGAACATTCTCTCGGCACGATTGCGCACGCTGGTGAGCCACGGGATTTTCGATCTGGTGCCGGCGTCGGATGGCAGCGCGTATCAGGAGTACGTGCTGACGGAGAAGGGTAAAGGGCTGTTCCCGCTGATCATCGGATTGCGGCAGTGGGGCGAGGCGTTTTTCTATGAGGATGGGGAGGCGCACTCGCGGGTGGTTGACCGAGACCACGGTCGACCGGTGCGGCCATTGGAATTGCGCGCCGAGGACGGGCGATTGCTGGGGCCGGAGGATTGTGTGCGAGTGGCGGCCGAATGAAGCGTGGCTGCATGCCTGGCATGCAGCCATTGTGGAGGATCAGCGCAAGGTATCGACCATGTCCGCCGCGGTCGTCAGCACATCCTTGCCCAATTGCTTCGAACGCTTGCCGGACCAGCCAGTCAACGGATCCGGTTTGTCGTTGTTGTCCTTGAACGGCATCTCCAGGGTCAACGACAGGCAGTCGAATTTCTCGCCGACGCTGTTGCACGCCAGGGTCATGTTGGCTTTGCCCGGCTCGTCGCGGGTGTAACCGTGCTTGGTCTGGAAGTCCTTGGTCAGGTGCTTCAGATGACTGCGGAAATGCTCTTCGAGTTTTTCGATTCGCGGCGTGTAGCCTGGGTTGCCCTCGCAACCGGCGGTGAACACGTAGGGGATTTCTTCATCGCCATGGATGTCGAGGAACAGGTCCACGCCGTACTTTTCCATTTGCTGTTGTACGAAAAAGACTTCCGGGCTGATTTCCTGGCTGGCGCTCTGCCAGGCGCGGTTGAGGTCCTGACCCATGGCGTTGGTGCGCAGGTGACCGTGAAAGGCACCGTCCGGGTTCATGTTCGGCACCAGGTACAGGTCGGCGCTGGCCAGCAGTTTGTTCAGGACGGGATCGTCGTGCCTTTCCAGCCGTTCGATCACGCCTTCCATGAACCACTCAGCCATGTGCTCGCCGGGGTGTTGCTGCGCAATCATCCAGACCTTGCGTTGGCCTTCGGCACCGGTGCCTTTGCGAAGCAGTTGAATGTCACGACCTTCGACACTCTTGCCGGTGGCCAGCAGCTCGGTGCCGGCCTTGGTCAGCGCCTGCTCGATCAACCAGTCATGGCGGCCACGGCTGTAGGGTTCGAAATAGGCAAACCAGGCGTGAGTCGCGGTGGCTTCGAGGCTGAAACGCAGGCAGTCGCCTTCGAAAATGGTCGGCACCCGGAACCAGTTGACGTGGTCGTAGGACGCCACTGCCTGATAGCCGTCCCAGGCTTTGTTGTACGAGGACCTGCTGGCATTGTTCAGACGAAACCAGTGTTCCTGCCCGACGTGCAAACCGCTGGCCTTGAAGTGAAACCACTGAAAATGCGGGCTGCGGGTGTCTGGCTTGATGGCCAGCAATGCTTGCAACGGATTGCTGATGTCCAGCACTTCAATGTTGCCGCTGTCGAAATTGGCGCTGATGTCGAATGAAGATTTGGCCACGGTCATAGTCGATTCCTGAATATGATTTTTATGGCTGATACTTTACACGCTGGGAAGGGAAAAACCGGGGGAAATTGCGGGGTAAAAGGGGGGGGGCGTCTTCCTTGACGCAGACGCAGCTTAGAGACTGTGCAATTGATTCTCAAGTGCTATTTTCATTCGTTTGGCCCAATGTTGGCGGGCTTCTCTTGCCAATAGATATTCTTTTGATATCATTCGCGCCATCGAATTTGCAGCACCCAAAGACTTCATTAGCCTGAAGGTAAAGCCAGAATAACTGGCAAAAAAAAGACCCGGCAAAAAGCCGGGTCAAAAACCGTGATTAGCCTGATGAGGAGATAGTCCAGGAGACCGACCTAAGGTCACTTGGACAATCGACTGATCTCGCGACCAGCTGCATGCAATAATAATCATTCTCGTTTGCAAGTCAAATGATTTTATCTGCGCGATTGGAAAATTCTTTCCCGCGCCCCGCGAAATTTCCCTGCCTGTGTTATCCGTGATGATCCTCGTCCAGGGATCGATCCAGCAACGCCTTGGCCATATCGATCATATGCACCGTCGAAAAGGCCAGATCCCGGTGGGCACCCTGCAGATTGTTCGCCGACTCGTACGCGGTGGCGGCAGCGCAACGCAACAGGTCTGAAGCACGCACCAGCGCTTCTTCACTGCTGACATTGCGGTTCACATCAAAAAAACGTTCTTCTTCTACCACTTCGGACACAGCTGGTTTCAAGTAATAGTCCAGGGCGCGCTGCGCGGCGGCCGAGCCTTTTGGCGAGGTGAGGGAGGTGTCGATCTGCATGTCTGGCAAGTCATTGCTGGGGATGGTCATGGCGATGGCAAAGCTCCGTGTTAGATTCAAATCCGTGACCCAATCGTAGTACGAACTGTATTTGTGACGAAAATTTAAATACTACAAGTTGTGTTTTGCTGGCCGGAGGCGCCCACGTATCGTGCCGCACATGGATAAATGGATTGAATTGGTCAAGGCCAAGATGAGTGAACTCAAAGTCACTCAAGAAATACTCGCCGACCGCCTGGGGATGTCCCAGGGCGGCGTCGGTCATTGGCTGAACAAACGTCGCCAACCCGGCATCGATGACATGAACCGCGTGTTGCACGCACTGGGCATGGAGTTTCTCGAGGTGGCGCTGGTGATCCGGGAGCCGGACACCCAGAAGGAGGAGAGCCAGGATCTGGTGCGAAAGTACAACCCGTACTTTCGTTACCCGGTCAGCGACTGGCGCGAATCCTGCGAGGTGCGCGACGGCGAGCCGACGGTCTATGACAAGGCGCGATTCGAACTGACCGACTACCACGCTCAGGGCGCGGCATTCTGGTTGACCGTGGTGGGTGATGCGATGACAGCACCGAGCGGCGTCAGTATCGCCGAGGGCATGATGATCCTGGTGGACCCGGCCATTGTGCCGGAGCCCGGAAAACTGGTGATCGCCCAATGGCCGGACAGCACTGAAGCGACGTTCCGCAAACTGATCGAAGAGGGCGGGCAGCGTTACCTGGTCCCGCTCAATCCGACGTACCCGAAAGCCCTTTACACCAACGCCTGCCGAATCATCGGCGTAGTGGTTCAGGCAACGGCCAGGTTCTGATCAGATCGGTCCTCGCAAGGCGTAGGACCGATCCTGATTTCATGCTTCTTCCAGTTCGACCAACGCACTGCCTTCGCTGACCATCTCGCCTTCCTGGCAATACAGCGCCTTGATCACCCCGGCGTGTGGCGCACGAATGCTGTGCTCCATCTTCATTGCTTCCAGCACCACCAGTTGCGCCCCGGCTTCGACCGTTTGTCCGGCCTCCACCAGCACCCGCACGATGCTGCCGTTCATGGGCGCAGTGAGTCCGCCCTGATGGCTGTGACTGGCTTCGACCGCACTGATCGGGTCGTAGGCCTCGATGCGGCGCAACTCACCTTCCCATTGCAGATACACCACGTCGCCGCGACGGATTGCCCGATGCTGGCGGCGCACACCGTTGTGTTCGGTCAGCAGTTGCTCGGCCGAGAGCTGCGCCGACCGGGTAGCGCCCAACGTCAGTGCGCGGTCCTGGCCTTCGCAGCTCAGGTGCAGGGTGATTTCTTTTGGCAATCCGGCACGGAACCCATTGCCGATGCCCCAAGGCGAACTCGTGTCATCAGCGCGGGTTCTGACCGGTTGGCTTTGGGTAAACGCCTGCGCCGCGGCTTGCCAGAACTCATCGCTGAGCGGCGAGGGCTCTGGCAGCAGTTGCTCCTGATAACGCAGAATGAACCCGGTATCCAGTTCGGCCGCCGCAAACGCCGGATGACCGACGATTCGACGCAGGAAGTTGATATTGGTCTTGAGCCCGCCAATCGCGAACTCATCGAGCATGCTCAACAAACGCAGGCGCGCCTGCTCGCGGTCTTCGCCCCAGGCAATCAACTTGCCGAGCATGGGGTCGTAGAACGGCGAAACCTCATCACCTTCTTCAACACCGCTGTCGACCCGACGACCCGGACCGTCAGCCGATTCACGGTACAACTCCAGACGCCCGGTGGCCGGCAGGAAATCATTGCCCGGGTCTTCGGCATACAGCCGCACTTCAATTGCATGCCCGATCAACGGCACCTGATCCTGAGTCATTGGTAGCGCTTCGCCACGTGCCACGCGAATCTGCCAGGCAACCAGATCGAGACCGGTGATGGCTTCGGTGACCGGGTGTTCGACCTGCAGGCGCGTGTTCATCTCCATGAAGAAGAACTCACCGCGCGCATCCAGCAAGAATTCCACGGTGCCGGCGCCGACATAGCCGATGGCCTGCGCCGAACGCACGGCGGCTTCGCCCATGGCGCGGCGCAGTTCCGGGCTCAAGCCCGGTGCGGGGGCTTCTTCGACGACCTTCTGGTGCCGACGCTGAATCGAGCAGTCCCGCTCGTTGAGGTACAGGCAGTTGCCATGCTGGTCAGCGAAGATCTGGATTTCCACGTGGCGCGGCTTCAGCAAATACTTTTCGACCAGCATCCGCGAATCGCCGAACGAGGACTGCGCCTCACGCTGAGCCGAGGCCAGGGCTTCGGCCAGTTGGCTGACGTCCTCGACCACTTTCATGCCTTTGCCGCCACCGCCCGCCGTTGCCTTGAGCAACACCGGATAACCGATGCGTTCGCACGCGTCGCGGAAGGTATCGAGGTCCTGAGCTTCGCCGTGATAACCGGGCACCAGTGGCACGCCAGCGGTTTCCATCAAGGCTTTGGCGGCGGATTTGCTGCCCATGGCATCGATGGCCGAGGCAGGGGGGCCGAGGAAGATCAGGCCCGCCGCTTCGATCGCACGGGCGAATCCGGCGTTCTCCGACAAAAACCCATAACCCGGATGAATCGCCTGTGCGCCGCTGGCCTTGGCGGCGGCGATCAGTTTGTCGATTTGCAGGTAACTGTCGGCGGCTTTGCTGCCGCCGAGGTCAACGCGGATGTCCGCTTCGCGGCTGTGCCGGGCTTCGCGGTCAGTGGCACTGTGCACGGCGACGGTGGTCAGGCCCAGGGCCTTGGCGGTGCGCATGACCCGGCAAGCGATTTCGCCACGGTTGGCCACCAGCAGAGAGGTAATGACAGGTGCGCTCATCAACGCGGCTCCTTGGGGGTGGTTTCGGCCTGCCAGCTCGGCGGACGTTTTTGCAGAAAGGCGCGCAGGCCTTCCTGGCCTTCGGGGCTGACGCGGATTCGTGCGATGGCATTTTCGGTGTAGCGACGCAGGGCCGGGGTCAACGCACCGTTACCCACTTCACGCAGCAAGTCCTTGCTGACGCGCATGGCTGCCGGGCTGTTGAGCAGCAGGTTGTCGATCCATTGCTCAACGTTCTGTTCCAGCTCATTGATCGGGAAGCTCTCCGACAACAAACCGATTTCCCGAGCGCGCTGTCCACCGAAGCGCTCGGCGGTCAGGGCATAACGACGTGCCGCGCGTTCGCCTATGGCTTGCACCACGAACGGGCTGATCACCGCCGGTGCCAAGCCGATGCGCACTTCCGACAGGCAGAATTGGGCGTCGTCGGCGCCAATCGCCATGTCGCAGCAACTGATCAGACCCAGCGCGCCGCCGAACGCCGCGCCTTGCACCACGGCCAGCGTCGGGATTTTCAGCTTGGCCAGGTTGTACATCAACTCCGCCAGTTCCCGGGCGTCGTCCAGATTGGTGTGGTAATCGAGTTCGGCTGATTGCTGCATCCAGGCCAGGTCGGCGCCGGCGCTGAAATGCTTGCCGCGTCCACGCACCAGCAAGAAACGCAAGCTGGCATCGCCCGAGACCTTGTCCAGCGCGAGGATCAGTTCGCGGATCATTTCGGCGTTGAACGCGTTGTTCTTTTCTTCCCGGCTCAGCCACAGGGTGGCGAAACCGCGCGGGTCGGTCTGCAGTTCGAGGGTGTTGAAGTCGCTCATGAGGTTCTCCCGATCACATCCGGAACACGCCGAAGCGGCTCGGTTCGATTGGCGCGTTCAGCGACGCGGACAAGGCCAGGGCCAATACATCGCGGGTCTGCGCGGGGTCAATGACGCCGTCGTCCCACAGCCTTGCACTGGAGTAGTAAGGGTGGCCCTGTTCTTCGTATTGATCGAGGATCGGTTGCTTGATTTCGGCTTCCTGTTCGGCGCTGAAACCCTGGCCACTGCGCTCGGCTTGCTCGCGCTTGACCTGCACCAGAACCCCCGCGGCTTGCTCGGCGCCCATCACGCCAATCCGCGCATTCGGCCACATCCACAGGAAGCGTGGATCGTAAGCGCGACCGCACATCCCGTAGTTACCGGCGCCGAAGCTGCCGCCGATGATCACGGTGAATTTCGGCACCTTGGCGCACGCCACGGCAGTCACCAGCTTTGCACCGTGCTTGGCGATGCCGCCGGCCTCGTATTTCTGGCCGACCATGAAGCCGGTGATGTTTTGCAGGAACAACAGCGGAATGCCGCGCTGACAGGCCAGTTCGATGAAGTGCGCGCCTTTCTGTGCAGCCTCGGCGAAGAGGATGCCGTTGTTGGCAAGGATCGCGATCGGGTAACCGTGCAGGTGGGCAAATCCGCACACCAGCGTAGTCCCGAACAGCGCCTTGAATTCGTCGAACACCGAACCGTCCACCAGCCGCGCAATCACTTCGCGTACGTCGAACGGCTGCTTGGCGTCGGCCGACACCACGCCATACAACTCGTCACTGCTGTAGAGCGGGGCGATGGGCGTGCGTTGTTGCAGTTCGCCGAGTTTGCGCCAGTTGAGGTTGGCGATGCTGCGTCGGGCAATGGCCAAGGCGTGTTCATCGCTCTCGGCATAATGGTCGGCGACTCCGGAAATCTTGCAGTGCACGTCGGCGCCGCCCAGATCTTCGGCGCTGACCACTTCACCGGTCGCGGCTTTAACCAACGGCGGACCGGCAAGGAAAATCGTCGCCTGCTCTCGCACCATGATCGCTTCGTCGGCCATCGCCGGCACGTAAGCGCCACCGGCGGTGCACGAGCCCATGACCACCGCAATCTGCGGAATGCCCATGGCGCTCATGTTGGCCTGGTTGAAGAAGATCCGCCCGAAATGCTCGCGGTCCGGGAACACTTCATCCTGACGCGGCAGGTTGGCGCCGCCGGAATCCACCAGATAAATGCACGGCAAGCGATTTTGCTGAGCGATGGTCTGGGCGCGCAGGTGTTTTTTCACGGTCAGCGGGTAATACGAGCCGCCTTTCACCGTGGCATCGTTGGCCACGATCATGCACTCGACGCCTTCGACTCGGCCGATCCCGGCAATCACGCCAGCGGCGGGCACGTCTTCACCGTACACCCCGTAGGCCGCCAGTTGGCTGATCTCAAGGAACGGCGAGCCTGGATCGAGCAGGCGATTGATCCGCTCGCGCGGTAGCAGTTTGCCCCGCGAGGTGTGGCGTTCTTGCGCCTTCGGGCCGCCACCTTGCTGCACTTGCGCGAGCAGGGTGTGCAGCGCGTCGACCTGAGTGAGCATCGCCGCGCTGTTGGCGGCGAACTCCGCCGAACGGGGGTTGAGCTGGGTATGCAGGATAGCCATGGACAGCTCCGTTTAGCGGGTTTCGTTGAACAGTTCGCGACCGATCAGCATGCGACGGATCTCACTGGTGCCGGCGCCGATTTCGTACAACTTGGCGTCACGCAGCAGACGACCGGCCGGGAATTCATTGATGTACCCGTTGCCGCCGAGAATCTGGATCGCGTCGAGGGCCATTTGCGTGGCGCGCTCGGCGCTGTAGAGGATCACGCCGGCGGCGTCCTTGCGCGTGGTTTCGCCGCGCTCGCAGGCCTGAGCAACGGCATAAAGGTAGGCGCGGCTGGCGTTGAGTTGGGTGTACATGTCGGCGACTTTGCCCTGGATCAGTTGGAACTCGCCGATGCTCTGGCCGAACTGCTTGCGATCGTGAATGTACGGAACGATCAGGTCCATGCAGGCTTGCATGATCCCGGTCGGGCCGCCGGACAGGACAACGCGCTCGTAGTCGAGGCCGCTCATCAGCACTTTCACGCCACCGTTGAGTACGCCGAGGATGTTTTCTTCCGGCACTTCGACGTCATCGAAGAACAGCTCGCAGGTGTTCGAGCCGCGCATGCCGAGCTTGTCGAACTTGTTGCTGCGGCTGAAGCCTTTCCAGTCGCGTTCGACGATAAATGCGGTGATGCCGTGCGGGCCTTTTTCCAGGTCGGTCTTGGCGTAGATCACGTAGGTGTTGGCGTCGGGGCCGTTGGTGATCCAGGTTTTGCTGCCGTTGAGCACGTAGTGATCGCCGCGTTTATCGGCACGCAGTTTCATGGACACCACGTCGGAACCGGCGTTCGGTTCGCTCATGGCCAGGGCGCCGATGTGCTCGCCGCTGATCAGCTTTGGCAGGTATTTGCTTTTCTGTTCGTGATTGCCGTTGCGGTTGATCTGGTTCACGCAGAGGTTGGAGTGCGCGCCGTAAGACAAGGCGACCGACGCCGAGCCACGGCTGATTTCTTCCATGATCACCACGTGCGCCAGGTAACCCAGGCCGGCACCACCGTATTCTTCCGGCACGGTCACGCCGAGCAGGCCCATGTCGCCGAACTTGCGCCACAGGTCGGCGGGGAACAGGTTGTCGATGTCGATCTGAGCGGCGCGCGGGGCGATCTCTTTGGCGACGAAGGACTGAACCTGATCGCGCAGCATGTCGATGGTTTCACCGAGGGCAAAGTTCAGGGATGGGTAGCTCATGGGGCACCTTTTGGCTTTTTTATAGGGCGGGGAGGGTTGTGATTTGACTCTCACCTTTACGTTAACGTAAGCCTGTGACGAATGGCTGTCAATCACCCTTTACGTTAACGTCAACTTGAGCGAGAGTAGAGCCGTTCTTACAGACTCGCGACGGTCACCCTGTGGCAGCGAGCCTGCTCGCGAAAGCGTCAGATCAGTCGACATCATTGTTGAATCTACCGACCTCTTCGCAAGCAGGCTCGCTCCCACAAGTTAGCGTCGGCAACCCATTAATAAAGACAATAGGGGTCGTCATGGATCAACCCAGTGCAAGCCCGCAGCGCAGCTATACCCGTGGTTCTCAGGACAAAGCCTTGTTGGCGATGACCATCGGTCAGGCATTTGATAACACCGTCGCGCGTTATCCGACGGGCGAGGCGCTGGTCGTGCGCCATCAACAGTTGCGCTACACCTGGCAGCAACTCTCCGACGCCGTGGACCTGCATGCCCGGGCGCTGCTCGCGTTGGGGTTGCAGGCCGGTGACCGGCTCGGCATCTGGGCGCCGAATTGCGCGCAGTGGTGCATCAGCCAGTTCGCCAGCGCGAAGATCGGCGTGATCCTGGTCAACATCAACCCGGCGTATCGCAGCTCTGAACTCGAGTACGTGTTGAAGCAGTCGGGCTGCCAATGGCTGGTCTGCGCGGGCTCTTTCAAGACCTCTAACTATCACGGCATGTTACAAGGGCTGGTGCCTGAATTGGCGGAGCAATCCATCGGTCAGTTGCAGAGCGAACGTCTGTCTGACTTGCGCGGCGTGATCAGTCTGGATGCGCAGCCGCCCTCGGGTTTCCTGCCGTGGTCGCAGTTGACTGATCTGGCTGGCAGCGTGTCTGTCGAGCAGTTGCGCGAGCGTCAGGACAGCCTGCACTTCGACCAGGCCGTGAACATCCAGTACACCTCTGGCACCACCGGTTTTCCGAAGGGCGCGACCCTCAGCCACTACAACATTCTCAACAACGGTTACATGGTGGGCGAAAGTCTCGGCCTGACCGCCGATGATCGGCTGGTGATCCCGGTGCCGCTGTATCACTGTTTCGGCATGGTCATGGGCAACCTCGGCTGCATCACCCACGGCAGCACCATGATTTACCCCAATGACGCTTTCGATCCGTTGTTGACCCTGACCACCGTCGCCGAAGAAAAGGCCACCGCGCTCTATGGTGTGCCGACCATGTTCATTGCCATGCTCGATCAACCACAACGTGCGGAATTCGATCTGTCGAGCCTGCGTACCGGGATCATGGCCGGCGCGACCTGTCCGATCGAAGTGATGCGCCGGGTGATCAGCGAAATGCACATGAACGAAGTGCAGATTGCCTACGGCATGACGGAAACAAGTCCGGTGTCGTTGCAGACCGGTCCTTCAGACGAGCTGGAATTGCGCGTCACCACGGTCGGCCGCACCCAGCCGCAACTTGAAAGCAAAATCATCGACGAAGCGGGCAATCTGGTGCCGCGTGGCACCATCGGCGAGCTCTGCACTCGCGGCTACAGCGTGATGCTCGGCTACTGGAACAACCCGCAAGGCACTGCCGAAGCTATCGATCAGGCCGGTTGGATGCACACCGGTGATTTGGCGAGCATGAACGATGAAGGCTACGTGTGCATTGCCGGACGCAACAAGGACATGATCATCCGTGGTGGTGAGAATATTTACCCGCGGGAGCTGGAAGAGTTCTTCTTTACCCACCCGGCGGTGGCGGACGTGCAAGTGATCGGCATCCCTTGTTCGCGTTATGGCGAAGAGATCGTTGCCTGGATCAAATTCCACCCCGGGCACAGTGCCACCGAACAAGAGCTGCAAACCTGGTGCAAGGAGCGCATCGCGCACTTCAAGACGCCGCGTTACTTCAAGTTCGTCGAGGAGTTTCCGATGACGGTCACCGGCAAGATCCAGAAATTCCGGATGCGCGAGATCAGCATCGAGGAGTTGAGCGGAAAACAGGTCTGACAATTTTCCCTTGTGGGAGCCAGCCTGCTGGCGATAGCGGAGTGTCTGTCAACATTCATTTGTCTGGACCACCGCAATCGCCAGCAGGCTGGCTCCCACAGGGGCGGTGGTGAAAACCTGAATCGCAGAAAGCACAAAGGGGAGCCGAAGCTCCCCTTTAATTTTGTCGTTGCGCGTGCTCTTTTTTTATTATTGAGGGGCGGTCTGTTTTTGTTTTTAGTAACCGTGACCCTTTACCGCTGTTTTTGTCGATCCCCATCCGGGATCAAGAGCAAACGTATTTTTTTGAGCGCTGATCTACTTTTTCGCTAAGCGATCCAACCAGTTCGGGAGCTACCTGAAGGTAGTTTTATTGTTCTCTGCCCGGTTGCGGGTTACTCCGAAAAGCACCCTGAAAAGCACACCTTCTCCAAAAAAATCTGTTAGCTGCGTCTCTGCCGTGTTGTTCTTGTTATGTCAGAGTCGTTACGTCTTATTTTTATTGGTTTGCTGCTTTTTATTCTTGTTATGCCATAGAGATAGCAGAAGCCGTGCCAACTTTTAAAAAACCTTTAAAATCAATGACTTGAGTTTTATGTAAGATTTTTCGCTCAGCTAAACCCCTACAATTTGTTTCCGTGTTACTCGTTTGTCCCCCACGTTTCGGACGGGGCGGTAACACCTGGACACATCAGTGCGCTCACTGCGCGCTGCGAGCCTTGGCCACGCGCGAACCGGTTGGGCGCCCCAGCACCGTGCAAATCTGCTGACCAGCCAAAATCAAGGCGTCCAGGTCGATACCCGTTTCGATTCCGAGGCCATTGAGCAGGTAAACCACGTCTTCGGTGGCGACGTTACCGCTGGCGCCTTTGGCGTAGGGGCAGCCGCCGAGGCCGGCGATGGAACTGTCAAACACCGAAATCCCTTCGAGCAGGCTGGCGTAGATGTTGGCCATAGCCTGGCCGTAGGTGTCGTGGAAGTGCCCGGCCAGTTTTTCCCGCGGCACGTCGGCCGCGACCACTTCGAACATCTTGCGCGTGGCGCCCGCGGTGCCGGTGCCGATGGTGTCACCCAGCGAGACTTCGTAGCAGCCCATGGCATAGAGCTCGCGGGCGACCCGGGCAACTTGCTCGGGTTTGACGTGACCTTCATAAGGGCAGCCCAGCACACAGGACACGTAACCGCGCACGCTGACGCCGTGCTGTTTGGCGGCTTCCATGATTGGGACAAAACGCGCCAGGCTTTCGCTGATCGAGCAATTGATGTTGCGCTGGGAAAACGCTTCGGACGCTGCCGCGAACACCGCGACTTCCGTTACCCCGGCAGCGATCGCATCTTCAAACCCGCGCAGGTTGGGGGCGAGCGCGCCATAGGTCACGCCCGGTTTGCGCTGGATTTGCGCGAAGACCTCGGCGGATCCGGCCATTTGCGGCACCCATTTGGGCGAAACGAAACTGCCGACTTCTATATAGCCGAGACCCGCGGCCGTGAGTGCATCGACCAGTTGCACCTTGTCGGCAACGCTGATGGGTTGGGCTTCGTTTTGCAGACCGTCGCGGGGGCCGACTTCGACCAGGCGTACGTGGGAAGGAAGGGACATGGGAATCGACCTGTGCTGATTGTCTGAATGTGGTGATAACCCTGTGGGAGCGAGCTTGCTCGCGATTGCGGTAGCACCTTCAACACAAATGTCGACTGACCTCACGCCATCGCGAGCAAGCCTGCTCCTACAGGACCGGCTGGCTTTTCATCGTCTGTTCCAGCGCCTGGGTGCAGCGCTCTTGTGCGGTGTCCAGTTCCAGTTTCATCTGCTCGATGTCGAGCATCTGCTGCTCCAGCTGTTCGCGGCGCTCGGCGATTTTGTTCAGCATGGTTTGCAGCTGTTTCTGATTGCCGCCGGTGGGGTCGTAGAGTTCGATCAGCTCGCGACATTCGGCAAGTGAGAAACCAATGCGCTTGCCCCGCAGGATCAGTTTCAGGCTGACCTTGTCACGGGGCGAATAAATGCGTTCCTGGCCGCGTCGCTCGGGGCTGAGCAGGCCTTGCTCCTCATAGAAGCGAATGGCCCGCGTGGTGATGTCGAGCTCGCGGGCGAGGTCGGAAATGCTATAGGTCTGGCTGCTCATGGAAGCGCTCGAAAAAGATCATGGCGCTAAGCTAATGGCAGGTTGACGTTTACGTCAAGGGGCTTGGTTCTGAGGTGTTCTGGCGGGCCTCATCGCGAGCAGGCTCGCTCCCACATTTAATCGCATTCTTTCTGAAGGAACTCGTTTGAATGTGGGAGCGAGACCGGCTTGCCGGTGAAGGGACCACCTCGGTCCAACGTCCTACACCTTATCGAGCTTCTTCTCATGCGCCGTCACCTGCTGGCACAACTCGATCATCTGCTCGCGCATCCAGCGGTTGGCCGGGTCCTGGTCGGTGCTTTCGTGCCAGTAAAGGTGGGTTTCCACCGGCGGTACATCGTTGACCGGCAGGTTCACCGAATACAAATCATGACGACGGGCGAAGCGCTCAGGCACGGTCATGACCATGTCGGTCTGCTGCAACACCTGCGACGCCATCAGGTAATGCTGGGAGCGCAGGGCAATCTTGCGCTGGATGCCCATCTTGCCCAGGGCCAGGTCGACATGGCCCAGACCGCTGCGGCGGCTGGAAATATGGATGTGCGTAAGCGACAGGTAGTCATCGAGGGTGAACTTTTCCTTGGTCGCCAGCGGATGGCCCTTGCGCATGGCGCACACGTAACGGTCTTCCATCAACTTGACGTGACGCACTTGCGGGTCGGTATTGAGCGGCGCGTCCACCGCAAAATCGAGTCGCCCGGCCGCCAATTCCTTGGTGGTCTCGCGGCGCTTGGACAGAAAGCTTTCGATGATCACTGTCGGTGCCAGGCGGCGCAGGCGCTGGAACAAGGGCGGCAGGATCACCGCTTCGGTGAGGTCGGTCATGCTGATGCGATACGTCTTGACCGCCTGCAACGGGTTGAAGATGCGGCTTTCCTGCACCGACACCCGCAGCAGCGAGAGGGCGTTGCGCACCGGGCCGATGATGTTTTGCGCCATCGGCGTCGGCACCATGCCCTGGGCTGTACGAACGAAGAGCGGATCGTTGAACGTCTCGCGCAGGCGGGCCAGAGCGTTCGAAACAGCCGGTTGAGTAATGCCGACAATTTGTCCGGCGCGGGTCAGGTTGGCTTCGGTGTAGATCGCGTCGAAGACGATGAAAAGGTTGAGGTCGACCTTGCTCAGATTCATTGCGCTGCACTCTTATTGTTGGTTCTCAATCAGCCGATCATATATCGGTGATGAATGTTAATACACGCCGAGAATAGGCTAGGTAAATTTTCGTAGCTGTTCTAGCATCGATTGCATGACCTAAACAACCTCCCCCCAGAAGGTAGCTGCTCATGGATTTCGCTTATTCGCCCAAGGTGCAAGAACTGCGTGAGCGCGTGACCGCGTTCATGGACACCTACGTTTATCCCGCCGAAGCCGTGTTCGAGCGCCAGGTTGCCGAGGGTGACCGCTGGCAGCCGACTGCGATCATGGAAGAACTGAAACTCAAGGCCAAGGCTGAAGGCTTGTGGAATTTGTTTCTGCCTGAGTCCGAACTCGGCGCTGGCCTGACCAACCTCGAATACGCGCCATTGGCAGAGATCATGGGGCGCTCGCTGCTGGGGCCTGAGCCGTTCAACTGCTCGGCGCCCGACACCGGCAACATGGAAGTGCTGGTGCGCTACGCCAACGAAGAACAGAAACAACGCTGGCTCGAACCGCTGCTGCGCGGCGAGATCCGCTCGGCGTTCGCCATGACTGAGCCGGACGTGGCTTCCTCCGACGCGACCAACATGGCCGCCCGCGCCGTGCGTGACGGTGATGAGTGGGTGATCAACGGCAAAAAGTGGTGGACCTCGGGTGCTTGTGATCCACGCTGCAAAATCCTGATTTTCATGGGCCTGAGCAATCCCGATGCGCCGCGCCACGCCCAGCACTCGATGATTCTGGTGCCGGTGGATGCCCCAGGCGTGAAGATCGTCCGTCCGCTGCCGGTGTTCGGTTATGACGACGCACCACACGGTCACGCTGAAGTGTTGTTCGAAAACGTCCGGGTGCCGTACGAAAACGTTCTGTTGGGCGAAGGACGCGGCTTTGAAATCGCTCAGGGTCGCCTTGGCCCGGGCCGGATTCACCACTGCATGCGTTCGATCGGCATGGCCGAGCGTGCACTGGAGCTGATGTGCAAACGTGCGGTAAACCGCACCGCGTTCGGCAAACCGTTGGCACGTCTGGGCGGCAACATCGACAAGATCGCCGACTCGCGGATGGAAATCGACATGGCGCGCCTGCTGACCTTGAAAGCGGCGTACATGATGGACACCGTCGGCAATAAAGTGGCGAAGAGCGAAATCGCGCAGATCAAGGTGGTGGCACCGAACGTGGCCCTGCGGGTCATCGACCGGGCGATCCAGATCCATGGCGGGGCAGGGGTTTCCAACGATTTCCCGCTGGCCTACATGTATGCGATGCAGCGCACGCTACGTCTGGCCGACGGCCCGGACGAAGTGCACCGCGCGGCCATCGGCAAGTTCGAGATCGGCAAGTATGTGCCTAAAGAAATGATGCGCAGCAGTCATTAAGGCCGCTTTATCGCGGGCCTGTGGCAGGCCCGCGATAGCATCATCCTTCTATGGAGGGCAGCCCGAAAAAGGCTCTTGCACACTCGGTGCTGTGAGCCGCCAGGTCTTCCTCGCTTTCCCCCCGATGCAACGCCACTTCCCGCAACACTTCAGTCAGATACGCCGGTTCGTTGCGACCATTTTTCGGCTTGGGCCGCAAACTGCGCGGCAGCAGATACGGCGCATCACTCTCCAGCATCAACCGCCCGCGTTTGATTTCTTTCACCAACGGATGCAAATGCGTGCCCCGTCGCTCATCACAAATCCAGCCGGTGATCCCGATGTGCAAGTCCAGGTCGAGGTAACTGAACAGCGCCTTCTTTTCGCCGGTGAAGCAATGCACCACGGCGGCGGGCAATTGATCTCGATAATCCCGAAGAATTTCCAGAAGACGCTGACTGGCGTCGCGCTCGTGGAGGAAAACCGGCAGTTGCAGCTCGATCGCCATCTCCAGGTGTTGTTCGAGAACTTTTTCCTGTTGCGGACGCGGCGAGAAATCACGATTGAAATCCAGCCCGCATTCACCCACCGCCACGACGTTCGGCTCTCTGAGCAAGCTGCGCAGACGCTGGGCGCTGTCGGCGTTCCAGTCGCTGGCTGCGTGAGGGTGGATGCCAGCGGTGGCGAACAGCCGTTGCGCCGTCTCATCCAGTTGCTGGCACAGCTCCAGCGCCTGTTCGCTGCCTTCGACACTGGTGCCGGTGAGCACCAATTGGCAGACGCCGGCGGCATAGGCGCGGTCAAGTACAGCCTGGTGTTTGTCGGCAAAACTGGGGTTGGTCAGGTTGACGCCGATATCGATGAGTTGCATGGTGCTACCTCGGACCAAAGGCCGGAAAGCATATCAGAGCTGTAGATTTATAAGAAAAGCCAAGAACTACAACGAGTTAAAGCTGTCTTTTGATGCCGCGAGACAAGCTGGGGGTGGTCGTCGTGCCATCACTGTGCCAGTCTTTCGCACTTTGCCAGCGCTCAAGCGCTCTGTTTCTGTCGTTCGATTTCAGCCGTTTTGTTGAAATCGGCCCAGTATTCTTTCCGGAGAGTGGATGACACGTCCCTCGATTTTGTTACTGCTGTGTGGTTCGTTGCTGCTGCCGATGCCGGCGGTTGCGCGGCTGGCCGGCCCGCTGCAAGCCGTACCGGCGGCCAAGGTGCGCGATCTGCAGGAAATCCGCAGCAGCCGTGTCCTGAAGGTGTTGGTCAACCAGAGCCGCAACAGCTCCGGCGAAGTCCAGGGCCAGGCCATCGGCGTCGAATATCATCGCCTGCGCGCCTTCGAGCAATACCTCAACGGTCACGCCCGTGACGGTCAGGAAGTGACGCTCAAGATCATTCCAAAAGCCAAGGATCAACTGCTCGGCGCGTTGCAGCGCGGGGAGGGTGATCTGGTTGCGCCGGGCGAGTTGCTTGATCTGCAACCGGGCTATGCCGTCAGCACCAGCGAGCCGATTGCCAGCAATATTCCTTTGGTTCTGGTCGGAATCAAGGGCGAGAAACGCTACACGCGCCTCGAACAGCTTTCCGGTAAAACCCTGGCGTTACCCACCGGCAGTGCCGCCGGGGACGCGATCAGTCAGATCAATCAAAAGCTTGCCCTGCACAAACTGGCACCGGTGAAGGTCGAGTGGGTCGATCCGAGTCTGGCGGTCGAAGATGTGCTGGAAATGGTTCAGGGCGGGATCTTTCACCTGACCATCGTCGAGCAGCCGATTGCCGAGCGCTGGGGCAAGATTCTGCCTAAGTTGCGCTTCGATCGGCAGGTGCTGATCAGCGAGCCGGGGGAAGAGTTCTGGTTCGTGCGCCGCGACGCGTCGATGCTGCGGGCGAGCATCGATCGCTTCCTGATCGGGTATAAAAAGCCTTCGGATCAGGATGCCGCGTTCCTGCGGATCTACCGTCGCCTGTATCAAGTGCACTATCCATTGGCCAAGGCTGATCGCCAGCGACTGGAAAAACTTCGGCCGGTGTTGCAGAAACACGCCGATGCCCAAGGCATGGACTGGCTGAATCTGGCGGCATTGGCGTTCAAGGAGTCCGCGCTGCAACCCCGCGCGCGAAGCGGCGGTGGTCCCACAGGCCTGATGCAGATCACTCCGTCCGCAGCGCAACGGGTCGGGGTCAACAACATTCAGGACCTCGATGCCAATGTTCAGGCCGGAGCCAAATACCTGGCGATGATCCGCCGCAAGTTTTTTGCCAGCCCCAAACTCAACGAGCGTGAGCGCATGGCGTTTGTGTTGGCGGCCTACAACATTGGGCCGGAGCGGGTTCAGGGCATGCGCGCCGAGGCGCGTCGGCGTGGCTTGAACCCTAATCAATGGTTCTTCCAGGTCGAGCGCATTGCCATGGAACAGGTGGGAATGGGGCCCGTCAGCTATGTTAATAGCGTGAACAAGTATTACTTGGCGTTCGATCGGGAGCGGGAGTCGTTGGAGCCCCAGGGGCAGAAAATTGCCTCACGGAAATGATCGAATAAACTGATTGTTATGGCGGAATAATTGCGCTTTTATCATTTGATTTAGTGATTAATATAGCGGCCAACCAACACACAAACACACAATGGATGACACAGCATGAGCTCACTGATCAACAAGGTACTGTTTACCCGCGCTGGCTACGGCCTGACTGTCCTGCGGATCTTCGTCGGCATCATCTTTGCTGCCCACGGCTCACAGAAACTTTTCGGCGCCTTCGGTGGATACGGTCTGGCGGGCACCGCGCAGTACATGGAAAGCATCGGTCTGGCACCGGGTTACCTGATGGCTACATTGGCCGGTGGTACCGAGTTCTTCGCTGGTCTGGCCTTGATCATCGGTTTGCTGGTCCGCCCGGCGGCACTCGGTCTGACGTTCCTGTCGCTGGTCGCCATCTTCAGCGTGCATATCAGTCACGGTCTGTTCATGGCCAACAACGGTTATGAATTCGCCTTGGCCCTGCTGGGTGGCAGCATCGCAGTGCTGATCGAAGGCGCCGGCAAGCTGTCGGTCGACCGCGCCATCGCTGGCTGACCGCTCTGGCTCAACGAAAAGGCCCGCATCGCGCGGGCCTTTTTTGTTGCTCGGGATTCTTGACACTGCCGTGTCGGCTTCTCTAGGATGCTGCTCATGCGCCGATTTAAACAGCTACTTGCGGGGCGCCAGGTGACTCATCCAGTTACCGATAGAAGCTTGAAACAGGCTTCGAAATACCGCTAAAGCGCTGGTTCGGTGTTGCCTCTCACCTGCCATGCAGACTTTTGAGGCAGAGACACGACACGATGAATGCACTAAGCCCCGTTGTACGCCCCGCGCCGATCACGGCACATCTGACCCAGCGCAATCCAAAAATCCTGCTTGGCGGCAAACATCAGCCGACGCTCCTGCGTTACCTCGATGGTTGGCCACGTCGCACCGGTGGGCCCGCAGCGTTCCTGATCCAGTTTGTCGAAGACGGTGAATCGCTGGCGCGCTTTGCCAGCGACAGTTTCGATCTGGCGGTGATTCAGTCGCCCGCCCTGGAAGACGCGCCCGAGATGATCAAGCAACTGACCCGCGTCGCCCGACAAGGGCTGATCACCCGCCGTTAAGGCTTATGGGTAATCAATCGCCACGATATACACGCACTGTTCGCCGGTAGGCGTCTGCACCCGAACTTCGGCGTCCAGCGCCTTGCCGATCAGGGCGCGTGCCAACGGTGAATCGATGCTGATCAGGCCCAGTTTCAAGTCCAGCTCATCTGGCCCGACGATGCGATAGCGCGATTCTTTGCCGTCCTCGTCTTCAATGGTGACCCAGGCACCGAAGTAGACCTTGTTCGGATCGCTGGGCTTTTCGCTGACCACCTTGAGCGCTTCCAGCCGTTTGGTGAGAAAGCGCACGCGACTGTCGATTTCACGCAGCATCTTTTTGCCGTAGGTGTATTCGGCGTTCTCGGAACGATCACCCTGCGCCGCGGCCTCGCTGACCGATTGGGTTACCTGCGGTCGGCGCACATGCCAGAGCTCATGGAACTCGGCCCGCATCCGCGCTTCACCTTCTGGAGTGATCAGCGCGGTGCCAGCGGTGCGGGGAGGGCGATAACGGCTCATGGCAACTTCTTGTGGTTGAGAAAGTTCGAGTCTATCAACCCTCGCGCAAGACTGTCAGGGGGCTGGCGTTCAACGCACGCCGGGTGCCGAACACGCCGGCACCGCCGATCAGCAGAGCGCCAATCAGGGGCAACACCAACAGCCATGGATGCGGGTGCCACGGCAGGTCGAAGGCGTATCGGTACAGCACCAGGCTCACCAGCTCCGAGCCCAGTGCCGCGAGCAATCCGCTGACCGCGCCAAGCAGGCCGAACTCGATCCGTCGGGCCTTGACCAGCAATTGTCGCTCGGCCCCCAGTGCCCGCAACAATGCGCCTTGGCGAATACGTTCATCGAGCGTTGCTTGCAGGCCGGAGAACAACACCGCCATCCCCGCCGCCAACACAAACAACAGCACGTACTCCACCGCCAGGGTGACCTGGGCGAGGATGCTGCGTAGCTGCGCCAGCAAGGCTTCGACTTGCAGAATGGTCACCGCCGGGAAGGCGCGGGACAGGTCGACGATCTGCTGATCATGACCCGCCGCCAGATAGAAGCTGGTCAGGTAGGTCGCCGGCAGATCCTTCAATGTGCCGGGCTGGAAAATCATGAAGAAGTTTGGCTGGAAGTTATCCCAGTTGATCTCTCGCAGGCTGGTGACCTTCGCTTCGCGATTGACTCCGCCGACGGTGAAGACCATGTGATCGCCGAGCTTGAGCTTCAGGCTCTCGGCGACTTTGCCTTCCACCGACACGCCGGGAACGTCGTCCGGTGCCTGATCGCCCCACCAGTTGCCGGCGGTGAGTTTGTTGCCGGTCGGCAGGTCTGCGGCCCAGGTCAGGCTCAGGTCGCGCTGAATCGCCCGATCACCGGCCGAGTCCTTGCTGACGATGTCCTGCACCGCTTCGCCATTGATGCTGATCAACCGTCCCGGCACCACCGGGTACAGCGGCGCCGATTGCGCCGACAGTTCGATCAGGCGATCGGTGAAGGCCTGTTTGTCTGCCGGCAGGATGTTCAGCGCGAAATAATTCGGCGCGTTTTTCGGCAACTGGTTTTGCCAGGTGTCCAGTAATTCGCCGCGCAGCAAAGCGATCAACGCCATGGACAGCAGAATCAAACCGAAGGCCAGGGATTGTCCGGCGGCAGCCAGTGGATGGCGCAGCAATTGACCCAGGCCGAGGCGCCACGGCAACGAAGCGCGCGCGAGCATCCGGCGCAGGCTTTTGAGCAGCAGTAACAGCAAACCACCCAACACCAGCGCCGCGATCACGCCGCCACCGAGCAGGGCGAAGGTCAGCACCAAATCCAGGCTCAGGCGCCACATGATCAAGCCGAGTGCGCCCAATGCCGCGCCGTAGACCATCCACGTGCTGGAAGGTATCGGCAGCATGTCGCGACGCAACACGCGCAGTGGCGGGACCCGACCCAACGCAGCCAGTGGCGGCAAGGCAAAACCGGCCAGCGCCACCAGTCCGGTACCGATCCCGGCGATGGCTGGAAACAGACCGCCCGGTGGAACATCGGTCGGCAACAAATCATGCAGCAGCGCGAACAGGCCAAGCTGCGCCAGCCAGCCAATCAACGCACCGCTGATGCTGGCCAACAGTCCGAGCACCGTCAGCTGCAAACTGAACAGCACCATGGTTTCCCGACGGGACAACCCCAGGCAACGCAACAGCGCACTGGCGTCGAAGCGGCGGGTGGCGAAGCGCGTCGCCGACAGCGCCACTGCGACGCCGGATAACAGCACCGCCACCAGACTGGCCATGTTCAAATAGCGCTCGGCTTTGCCCAGCGCACCGCCGATCTGCCGGTTGCCGTCGCGCGCATCCTGAATACGCTGGTTGGCGGCAAGGCCGGGTTTGATCAGTTGACGGTAGGTTTCCAGCGCTTCGGCCTTGCCACGCCAGAGTTCGCGGTAGCTGACCCGACTACCGGGCTGCACCACGCCGGTCGCCGCAAGGTCGCTGAGGTTGATCAGCACCCGCGGCGTCAGGCTGTAGAAATTGCCGGCGCGGTCCGGTTCATAGGTCAGTACTCGCGCCAGTTTCAGGGTCCGCATGCCGACGTCGATGCTGTCGCCGATCTTCAGATCCAGCGCGGTCAGCAGCCGCGCTTCAACCCAGGCTTCGCCGGGTTTCGGTCCGCCTCCGGATTCTTCCGCAGCGAAGGGCGCGGGGGCGCTTTTCAGCTCGCCGCGCAGTGGATAGACGTCATCGGCGGCTTTGATACTGGACAGCTGAATGCCGTTGTCGGTGGCGATTACGCTGGAGAACTCCACCACCTGCGCGTGTTCGAGGCCCAGATCCGTGCCACTTCTGATCTGTTCGGGTCGCGCCGGTGAACTGCCTTCGAGCAGCAGGTCGGCGCCGAGAAACTCGGTGGCGCGCAGCATCATGGCGCCATTCAGGCGGGCGCCGAAGTAACCGATGGCAGTACTCGCGGCCACCGCCACCAGCAAAGCGAAGAACAACACCCGCAACTCACCGGCGCGGGCGTCGCGCAGCAGTTGGCGGAGGGCGAGACTGAACAGGCGCAACAGCGGCAGGCGTGCCATCAAGGCTCCAGAGGGGCGACCAGCAGGCCGGCTTCAAGGCGGATCAGGCGCCGGCAACGATGTGCCAGGCGTTCATCGTGGGTCACCAGCACCAGCGTCGTGCCGCGCTCCTTGTTCAATTCGAACAACAAGTCGCTGATGCGCTCGCCGGTGTGGCTGTCGAGGTTGCCGGTGGGTTCGTCGGCGAACAGCACGTCGGGTTCAGCGGCAAACGCACGGGCAATCGCCACGCGTTGCTGCTCGCCACCGGAGAGCTGGCGCGGCGAGTGAGTCAGGCGTTGGCCTAGTCCGACTCTTTGCAGCAATTCGGTGGCGCGCTCACGGGCGTCTTTGCGCCCATCGAGTTCCAGCGGCAACATGACGTTTTCCAGGGCGTTGAGACTGTCGAGCAACTGAAATGACTGAAAGACAAAACCGACGTGTTCAGCGCGGATGCGGGCGCGTTGGTCTTCATCGAGATTGCTCAGGGCCTGGCCTGCGAGGGTGACTTCGCCGCTGCTCGGCAAGTCGAGGCCGGCGAGCAGGCCGAGGAGGGTGGATTTCCCGGAGCCGGACGCGCCGACGATGGCCAGGCTGTCGCCCTTGTTCAGTTCCAGGCTGAGTTCGTGCAGGATAGTCAGTTCACCTTCCGCGCTGGGAACCACTTTGCTGAGGTTCTTCGCGGTGAGAATGCTTGCGCCCATGGAGAATCCGATGCGAGTGTGGTTTTTGAGTGCTGGCCTGGCCTTGATGTGCATGGCCCAGAACGCAGCGGCGGGTACAGTCCTGATCGTTGGCGATAGTATCAGCGCCGGTTTCGGACTGGATACCCGCCTGGGGTGGGTGTCTTTGCTTGAGCAACGGCTCAAGCGCGAAGGTTTCGACGATAAGGTGGTCAACGCGTCCATCAGCGGCGACACCAGTGCCGGTGGCCACGCGCGCCTGCCTGCGCTGCTTGCAGAGCATAAACCGGAGTTGGTGATCCTCGAGTTGGGCGGCAATGACGGGCTGCGCGGAATGCTGCCAACACAATTGCAACAAAACCTTGCAGCGATGATCGACAGCTCCAAGGCCAGTGGTGCCAAAGTGCTTCTACTCGGCATGCAACTGCCGCCCAACTACGGTGCGCGCTACACCAAGGCCTTCGCTGAGGTTTTCAGCAACGTCGCCACCGAGAAAAAAATCCCGCTGGTGCCGTTTTTCCTCGACGGCGTGGGCGGGCATCCAGACCTGATGCAGGCCGACGGCTTGCACCCTGCTGCGGGGGCTCAGGACAAGTTGCTGGAAAATGTCTGGCCGACGCTGAAACCGCTGCTTTGAGATATTTTCTCGGAGGGATCAGAACGGAGAAAGCTGTTTGCTATACCCAAACTTGATTCCTGACGCGAAAAAGCCCCCGCACTCGCGCTGTTTTTTGCAGCTCTGGCATTCGGGGGCGAACTCGTTCTTCCAATCACTGATCGACTTTCGGTAGTAGGGAAGAATATCCGGGTTCACCAAGCACAGCTGATGGTTGTAGACCGAGATGTTCATGCCGTACTTGGCAAGGATGGCAACCGACTTACTGAGCGTGTCTTTGTAATCGATGGGGTCAATCCAGAGCTCATCAAGATTGGCTCGCGTAAAGCCCATCATTTCAAGGCCCATCAGTGCCACTTGATCAACAAAAAGAAGATTGCGAGCGATGTACTCACACAATTCCGGAAGCCGCTGCACCGAAAGCTTGTGTATGACCACTCTGATCTCAACCCTCTGGCCCAAGCGCTTCAGATTAAGAATGCCCTGAATGGTTTCATCGAATGCGCCTTGTGCCTGAACGATGTAGTCATGCAGTGTCGGGTCGTCTGAGTAGACCGGGATTCCGATCATCGCGTCGGACATTTCGATGGCTGCATATTTTTTTGCAAACGTTAGGTCTTTGAAGCTTCGTCCGTTCGAGAGGATATGGATCGCGGTTCTTGGCAGGTAGCTTTTGGTCAGACGGATAATCTTTAGAAAACGCTCTTTATTCGTCGTTGGCTCACCACCGGTAAACCCCAGCTCTCGGGTTTCCTTTGGGATCAACGGAATCAAGCTCTCAACTTCATCGAGTATCCATGAATCATCAGCTGTTTTAGGTGGCTGAGAACACATCAGGCAGTAGTTATTGCACTGCTCGGTTAACAGGATGCTGTTGTTCGGTGATGAAGCCCGAAACAGTACTCGGATGCTCTGACGATCAGCGGAAAGCCGAACAACGTCATTATCACCGATGTAGCTGTAGTCATTCGGCAGGATCGAATAGTCAGAACCAGCAGGCAGTTCTTCGGCCAGTTTCTGATGTTGCTCGGTCAGCAGGTAATGTGCGAATCCACAGGGGATCTGATGATCAGAAATCAGATAGGCCAGTTCCCGGCGCAAGACTTCAGGCAGGCTCCGGTTGGTCGAAACCTTGATCAAGGTGCGATCGTTGTAAACATTTACCGCCTGAATGCGGATTACCTTTCCGCTGAGCTTCAGCATCGATTAGCCCACCCCATAAAAATCCGCTTCGTATGTTCGTCGCGTCCCATCAGCTCAATGAGGTGCTTGAAAATAGACATGTTGCGCTTGCAGAACGAGGATTCTGTTTTTCTCGCTACCAGGTCGTTGTGCATAGCATGATGGTAGACAGGCTCGGCACCACAATAAGGTTCAAACGCACAGTCAGAGCACATGGGCGCGCTTAAGGTGAAGGAGTTTTCCAGAGCATCCAGAAGCTGGTCGGAAAGAATGATGTCTTCATAGGAATGCTCAAGAACGTTGCCCAATCTGAACGTATGGTCGCCCATCTCGGCAAGCATCCGGCTTTCATCCGAGGCATAGACGGCCCCGTCGTAATTGAACACGATGGCGGCAATTCCCGCGCCAGCAGGGTTCATCAAGTCAACAAATCCAGGATCATTCGAGGTCAGCATTTTTGTCAGTACAAGCGAGGAGTACTGCTCGACAAATCGTACGCCGGACTTGTTCAGCTCAATGATGTACTCAAGACCTTCCTTGTAAAATTCCAGCCAGCGCTCAGCGTCATACGACATGAATTTCTTGGTCTTGATTGCAAAGCCGTATGGGGAGAGCGTACGGAGAAAGATTCCATCAAAGCCCAGGCGCAAGTACTCATCAATGATATCTCTCGCTCGGGGCAGGCTCTTGTCTGTCGTTGTCATCAGAGCTGACACTTGATCGTAACCAAGGGCGGCACGTGCCTTTTTCAGGCCTTCTTCGAAGCGTTGATGACTGTCTCTTCCGGGGCGAGGGCGGTTCGCATTGTGGAGATCCATTGGACCGTCAAGAGAAGATGAAAGGACGATGTTGTGCTGCTTGCAGAAAACCAGCACTCGATCGGTCAGTAGCGATAGTGTGGTAGCAATGACGAATTGAAGGTCACGACCTTCCTTTAGGTTGCGTTTTTTTGCCTCAAGAACGATGTACTCCACCATCTCGAAATTCAGTAGAGGCTCTCCCCCCTGAAACTCTATTTTGATGGCTGGATTCGGAGACCTGAAAACGAAATCCAACGACTTTTCAGCCATCTGCTTCGTCATGTCGAATTCGCCTTTGCTTTCTGATTGCCTTGATACCTGGCAGTACGGGCAGCTGTGGTCGCAGCGGAGGGTTACGACAAAGATATGCAGGTTGGTGAACTGGGAGAGTCTAGACAGGCGTGTACGAATCTTGAGGGCCAGAAGCTGCAGCGGTGCCTGCTCATTGGTGAATCGGATGAACTGTTTCGACCGCAGAGTAGGTATCAGTTCCGATGAGATCGGGAGTGTCTTGGATATCAGCGGTTCGAGCATCGGTACCGGTACGACGTGGAACTCGCCTGCCATGTTGGTGATGACGTACTCGTCGTCATTCAGACGATCAAATTTGAATGGCAGCAACTCATAGGTGCGTTGCTGTACATAAAATTCCAGTTTTTGGAATTTACTCACTGATCAGTCCGGTTTTTGAGAACGCCAATCCAAGGATCAGGTTCCTGATCGGCAGGGTTTCAGCGTTCAACCTGTGGCGTAGCTGGTAGTCGAGCACATCCTTCTTGAATTCTTGAATGGCTGTCAGAAACGAAGGTTCGTCGATGCCAATGTTCGAGGACAAGGTGCAAACAAATTTCCCATCAGCGCATTTGATATCGGCTGTCAGCGAATTCATCGAGCGATAAGCGGCTTTTTGTAGAGCTTCCACATCATAAAGCCGCTCATCAAAGGCGAGCGTAGACTCAAGTTCCATTTCAGGAGCCCGAGTGATGGGAGCTGTGTGAGCTGTGCGAAGCGTGAGAGCTGTGAGAGCTGTGGTAAGCCATGAACTGACCTTGATCTCCACGTTTCAGGACAAATGCAAACAGGTCATTACCACCGCGAGCCGAAATATTTTCGCTTTGAGTAGTAGATTGGAATGAGATTGTAGTGTCAGTGTCGGGTTCGACAATTTCGTGGGTGGTTAAGGCCGAAGCCTGCTCAGTGCCTACAGCTGCTGCCAGAGTAGCGATTGGTACCAAAAAGGAACGCTTTTTCATCATCGGATTTCCTTATCGTTAGTGGGGATATAAGCGAGTCTGGCTGGCAGGATGCCATGATGTCAATGTGGAATTAGCGGTGAAGAGCCATCCATCTCTTAAATCCGACAGACGTACCATAGCCCGCTAATTCCGTAGTGCACGGCAACGTCGCCACCGAGAAAAAAATCCCGCTGGTGCCGTTTTTCCTCGACGGCGTGGGCGGGCATCCAGACCTGATGCAGGCCGATGGGTTGCACCCTGCTGCGGGGGCTCAGGACAAGTTGCTGGAAAATGTCTGGCCGACGCTGAAACCGCTGCTTTGACGCTTTTCTAGCGGCGGTGTTTCGGCTAAGGTGGCGCCCCCGATTTGGAGCCCCCGATGCCGCGTCCCGCCTGGTCACTTTTTGCCTACCAACTGATCGAGCCTGACGAACAGCTGGATCTGTTCGCCTGCCAGGAAGTGCGGGTACACCTGGTGACCCGTCAGCTGGAGCTGGGCGGCTCGGCCGATCGTACTTTGTGCGGCAGCCTGCTCCCCGCGCAACCGCGCTGGTCGAGCGTTGATCGCCGGGTGTTCCAGGATCAGCGTCTGTGTTCGTTGTGCCGGGCCATCCTCGAGTCGCAAAAGCGTGGTACTTCGCCGATCTGGCCTGAGTTGCGGTTCGAGCTTTGATGGTGTGAAGCCGGCAGCGGCCGTTGCCTAAGAAACGGATATGTACGCCTGAAAAACCGCATCCATCGTAGCCAATTCGCGCTCTATCGGTGTGTCTCCCCGAATGCCGGAGCGCCAGTGTACAATTGCGTTCTTAAACCCCAGTCGATTATGCGAAGGATTTTCCGGATGTTGCCGCGCTTTCCTGCCGTCACCCGCTGCCTGACTCTTGCCGCCCTTTGTGCGGCAGGCCCCGTAGCAGCATTGGAGCTACCCCTGCCACCGCCCGGTGAAGACATCATCGGCCAGGTGCAAGTGATCAAGGCCAAGTACGAAGACACCTTCGCTGACCTTGGCACCACCTACGATCTGGGCTACTTGGAAATGGTCGCGGCCAACCCGGGCGTCGATCCATGGTTGCCGGGTGCCGGTACCGAGGTCGTACTGCCGACGCGCTTCATCCTGCCGCCGGGCCCGCGTGAAGGCATCGTCATCAACCTGGCTGAATACCGCCTCTACTACTTCCCGAAAGGCCGGAACGTGGTCTACACCTTCCCGCTGGGTATCGGTCGTGAAGGCTGGGGTTCGCCGATTGCCCACACCAGCATCGTTGCGAAGACGCCAAACCCGACCTGGACGCCTCCTGCGTCGATCAAGGCCGAGCACGCGGCTGACGGCGATCCGCTGCCGAACGTCGTGCCGGCCGGCCCGGACAACCCGCTGGGCCCGTTCAAGTTCACCCTGGGCACGCCGGGCTACCTGATCCACGGTTCGAACAAGAAGTTCGGTATCGGCATGCGCACCAGCCACGGCTGCTTCCGCATGTTCAACAATAACGTACTGGAAATGGCAGGCATGGTGCCGGTCGGCACGTCGGTGCGCATTCTCAACGACCCGTACAAGTTCGGCGTCAGTGGCGGCAAGGTTTATCTGGAAGCGCACACGCCGCTGGACGACAAGGGCAACCCGTCGGTCGTCGACAAGCACACGGCGGTGATCAACGCGATGCTCAAGCGTGAAGACATCACCAACAACCTGCGCATGAACTGGGACGTGGTGCGCGATGTGGTCGCCGCTGAAGATGGCCTGCCGGTGGAAATCGCCGTGCCGAACACTTCTGCGCCGATGGTGACGAGTGCACCGATCGATCCGATGCAGTAATGCTTGAACAAAACCCGTCGACGCGCAGAGCGTCGGCGGGTTTTTTATTGCCTGGATAAACACCGGGCAATAAAAAAGCCGACCCAAAAAATGGGTCGGCTTGATAACAATCCCGAAGGATTATTACTTGCGGCTAGCTTTTTCCAGCATGCGCAGAGCACGCTCGTTAGCTTCGTCAGCAGTCTGTTGTGCTTTTTGAGCAGCAGCCAGAGCTTCATCAGCTTTACGGTAAGCTTCGTCTGCACGAGCCTGGGAGCGAGCAGCTGCGTCTTCAGTAGCGGTCAGACGTGCTTCGGTTTCTTTCGATACGCTGCTGCAACCGGTAGCCAGAACTGCGGCCAGAGCCAGAGCAGAGAATTTCAGAACGTTGTTCATCGTGTTCCCCTTCAAGGACTTTCTATTAAGTAGCTGTCTCCTCAGAGTGAGGAAATAGCCGGCGTACATACTACCCATTACTTGTCGTAAGTAAACTGACGTAAAGCAAGAAGCAAAAAAAATTGTAGGCGTTGATTCTTTTTCGAGCAACTTTTACTTGCGATTGATTAAAAAATATCCAGCTGCAAGGCCCGAGATGAGCGAGTTGGCACGAAAAAGTCCGCGGTGCCAGGATTGTTTTCCCAGTCTTGGCTAAAGTCTGTCTACATGGTTCGTCTACACTTTTGTTCGGGATTTGCGCAGCACCTCTCAAACTCTTTCTTCTAGTAGAGGTGACTTAAAAGAAGGGCGCTCGTCTTAAGTCTCAACATCCGGCAATGTTCAGGCTATCGACCCGCGGAGCTCTTCGGTCGAGCCGTCCCTGCGTAACCCGGAGCAGCACCGCCCCAAACCCAGCGTGATGACGAGCGTACCTTGAGCATTTCTGCCAATGGTGCCTACTATTTGATACGTGCTCGGTTGCGCGAGATCGGTGCAGCTCTTCTCGGTGTCCATTCAGGCACGGGGTGGCGTAGATGTTCCTTCGCCGGAAAAACATCGGTAAGGTAGGGGTCGGAATTCAAGACCCGCAGAGGAGTTGTGATGAGCGAGGCGTTGTCCATCAACCATGACCAGGCAGGTCATCAGTTCGAGACCAATGTGGACGGTCATCGTGCCTACCTGACCTATATGGATCTGGGGAAACAGACTCTGGATATTTATCGCACCTTCGTGCCCAACGCATTGCGTGGTCGCGGCATTGCGGCAGCCTTGACCGAGAAGGCGCTGGAGTACGCCGAGGAAATGGGCTACACCGTTATCCCATCGTGTTCCTACGTGGAGCGCTACATGGAGCGTCACCAGCGGCATGCGGCCAAGCTGAGCCAGTAAAACAAACGCATAAAAAAACGCCGGGTTTAAGCCCGGCGTTTTTGTGTGCGCTGAAGAGTGATCAGGTGCGATCACGTTTCGGCAGCACATCCTTGAGCTTGGCGTGCATGCTGCGCAGGGTGTTTTCGGTGGCGGACCAATCGATGCAGGCATCGGTGATCGACACGCCGTATTGCAGGTCGGCGAGGTCTTTCGGAATCGCCTGGCAGCCCCAGTTCAGGTGACTCTCGACCATCAGGCCGATGATCGACTGATTGCCTTCGAGGATCTGGTTGGCGACGTTCTCCATCACCAGCGGTTGCAGGGCCGGGTCCTTGTTGGAGTTGGCGTGGCTGCAGTCGACCATGATGTTCGGCTTGATCTTCGCTTTGTTCAGCGCTTGTTCGCACAATGCGACGCTGACCGAATCGTAGTTCGGCTTGCCGTTGCCGCCGCGCAGCACCACGTGACCGTAGGCATTGCCCTTGGTGGTAACGATGGACACGCCACCTTCCTGGTTGATGCCCAGGAAGCGATGCGGGCTGGAAACCGATTGCAGGGCGTTGATCGCCACTGTCAGGCCGCCGTCGGTGCCATTCTTGAAACCGACTGCCGAGGACAGGCCGGAGGCCATTTCACGGTGTGTCTGGGATTCGGTGGTGCGTGCGCCGATGGCCGACCAGCTGATCAGGTCCTGCAAGTATTGCGGAGAGATCGGGTCGAGGGCTTCGGTCGCGGTCGGCAGGCCCATTTCGGCCAGGTCCAGCAGCAACTGACGACCAATGTGCAGGCCGTCTTGAATCTTGAAGGAGTCGTCCAGGTACGGGTCGTTGATCAAGCCTTTCCAGCCGACGGTGGTGCGTGGCTTCTCGAAATACACGCGCATGACCAGATACAACGTATCGGACACTTCCGCAGCGAGTACTTTCAGACGCTCGGCGTATTCGTGGGCTGCCTTGATGTCGTGGATCGAGCAAGGCCCGATGACGACGAACAGGCGGTGGTCGGTGCCATCAAGAATGTTGCGAATGACTTCGCGACCCTTGGTGACGGTGCGCAGGGCAGCGTCGCTCAGAGGGATATCACGCTTGAGCTGGTCAGGAGTGATCAGCGTCTCGTTGGAAGCGACGTTTAGGTCGTTGATCGGTAAATCAGCCATCGTTTACTCGTCAGGTCACGGGTGCCGGCCGCCAGCGAACCCGCGCGGCGGAGCACAGCAAATTAAGCGCGTCGGGGAGCGGAACCTTAGCGCGTTACACCGTGGCTCGACAATGGGCAGACAGCGGTTTAAGGGCCATTCTCAACTAATTGATAAGGTCCCTTAATCCAGCACAGCCTGCGCGAATGCCTTGCGAACCGTGTCGTGGGAGAACTCGTCGGCGTGTTGCTGGACCCATTCGAGGGCGAGGGCCTGGGTTTCCTGCAAGTCGTCATGGGCGTCATGCAGGCGACAGTAACGTTCGATCTGGCACACCTGTTCGCCCATTCGGGCACTGAACATCATCTGCTCGTCGACAAATGCAATGCCCACCAGGTAGCCGCGCTTGCGTCGCAGGCACCAGGCCACGTAACCCAGAAAACGCAAATCGGGGTTCAGGGTGGGGATGCGCACTTCCAGCGCCGTACCGTGGCGCCAGGCGCGGTGGTAATTGCAAGCCATGCCCCCGAGGCTGATAGTGTGCAGCTGTTGCCGTGAAATACACTCAGGCTTGAGTAATGTTAATTCGACGGGCACATCGTCAGGATGAGGAATAAAACGTCCCATGAGCACGGACTCCATGTGTCGGCCATCTGACATTGTTTCCCCCAGTATAGTGGTCGAATTGGAACTGACCGATTTCGACGCCGACCAACGGTTGCTGGCCATGAGCGGGGTGTCACTGGTTATTTTCACCAGCGTCGGCTGCGCCAGTTGCCGTTTTGCCCGAGAGCAATTACCCAGGCTCGATCTGGCCGTCGATCGCTTGTGCTGGATCGATGCGGGGGACAATGGTGGGGTGGTCGAGCGTTATCAGGTCTTTCATTTGCCGGCGCTGTTTGTGGTGCGCGACGGTGAGTTCTTCGGAGCACTAAAATCTCGCCTGACCTCTACCGAGCTGAATGAAGCCGTAGGTCAGGCGTTGACGAGAACAGCAGAGGAATTGCCATGACGGCTGCAGTTGCCAAACCGACCATCGGTATTATCGGCACCGGTGCGATCGGTGGGTTTTACGGGGTGATGCTGGCGCGTGCCGGTTTCGATGTGCACTTTCTGCTGCGCAGCGAGTTTTCGGCGGTGGCCGAGCGCGGTCTTCACGTCGACAGTGCACCGCACGGCGCGTTGAGGTTGCATCCGGTTCAAGCTTATTCGTGCGCTGAAGACATGCCACCCTGCGACTGGCTGCTGGTCGGCGCCAAGACCACCAGCAATGCCGACCTGGCACCTGCGATCATTCAATCCGCAGCGCCGAATGCCAAGGTCCTGCTGCTGCAAAACGGTCTTGACGTCGAAGACAGCCTGCGGGCATTGCTGCCTGATACATTGCACCTGCTCGGCGGTCTTTGTCTGATCTGCGTGCATCGCACCGGCCCGGGCGCGATCACCCATCAGGCTCTCGGCGCGGTGAACGTCGGCTATCACAGTGGCCCCGCTGCCGATGAGCAGGCGCGCATGGCGATCGTCGAGGAGGGCGCCGGGCTGTTCCGCAGCGCTGGCATCGATTCTCAGGCCATGCCGAACCTGCACCAGGCACGCTGGCAAAAACTGGTCTGGAATATCCCTTACAACGGCCTCTCGGTGCTGCTCGGTGCAGGCACCACACCGTTGATGGCCGATGCCGACAGCCGCGAACTGATCAAGGCCCTGATGGCTGAAGTGGTTCAGGGGGCGAAAGCCTGCGGTCACGACATACCGGCCGGTTATGCCGATTTTCTGTTCATGATGACCGAGAAAATGCCGGACTACTGGCCGAGCATGTACCACGACTTTTTGCATAAGCGACCGCTGGAACTGGCGGCGATTTACGCCCGACCGCTGGCGGTGGCCAAGGCCGCCGGGTGCGAATTGCCGCGAATTGAAGCGTTGTATCGCAGTTTGAGTTTTATCGATCGACGTAACACTTGAGTCGATCAACCCGAGGGGGAAGGGCATGGCAAAGACGATTGACGACAAACTGGTACTGGCGATTTCTTCGCGTGCGCTGTTCGACCTGAGCGAAAGCCACAAGGTTTATCTGTCGAGTGGCGTCGAAGCTTACCGGCAATATCAGATCGAACACGAAGACGAAATCCTCGAGCCCGGTGATGCCTTCCCGTTGGTGGAAAAACTCCTGAACCTGAACGCCAGCCTTGGCCGCGCCAGGGTCGAGGTGATTTTGGTGTCGCGCAACAGCGCCGACACCGGGCTGCGGGTGTTCAACTCGATTCACCATTACGGTCTCGCGATTTCGCGCGCGGCGTTTGTCGGCGGACGCAGTCCGTATCCGTACCTCAAGGCATTTGGTTGCGACCTGTTTCTGTCGACCCACGCCGAAGACGTGCGCAGTGCGCTGGAGGCCGGGTTTGCGGCGGCGACCATTCTGTCAGGCGGTGCCAGCCGTGCGGCCAGCGATGAATTGCGGATCGCCTTCGACGGTGACGCTGTGCTGTTTTCCGACGAGTCAGAGCGCGTTTATCAGGCGGGCGGCCTCGAAGCGTTCCAGGCCAGCGAGCGCGAAAGTGCCCGTGAGCCCTTGCGCGGTGGGCCGTTCAAAGGCTTCCTCGCGGCACTCAATCTGTTGCAGCGCGAGTTCCCGGAGGACGCCTGCCCGATCCGTACTGCGCTGGTTACCGCGCGTTCGGCGCCGGCTCATGAACGGGTGATCCGCACCTTGCGTGAGTGGGATATTCGTCTGGACGAGTCGCTGTTTCTGGGTGGCCTGACCAAATCGGCTTTCCTCGAAGCCTTTGCCGCTGATGTGTTTTTCGACGATCAGGCCGGCCATTGCGAGTTGGCCCGCGAGGTGGTCGCTACCGGCCACGTGCCCCATGGCATAAGCAACGAGCAAAAAGTTTAAGCCCGCCGTTCAACGCGTTACGCGGGACGTCGTACTCGCCAAGGCACTGCTAAGCTGAATCAATCTCCGCCATGTCGGCATTCAAGGAGGTCATATGATTCATTCGATGCTGTATGCCACTGACCTCGGCCTGTACGCCCCTTTGGTGATGCAGCATGCCTTGGCGCTGGCGCGCACATTCAATGCCGACTTGTATGTGGTGCATGCGGTTGAACCGATGGGGCTGTTTGCCGAGTCGGTGCTTCAAAGTTACCTCGATGAGCAGGCGTTGAACGAGTTTCACAGTCAGGGCCTCAACACGGTCATTGCCAATATCGAGCAGCGGGTGCTCGACAGCTTTCGTGAGGAGTTGGGGGGGGAGGGAGAGCAGGACCTGGAGCGGATCAAAGCGGTGCGGGTGCTTCAGGGCGATCCGTCGCAGGTGATTCTCGACCAGGCACAGAAACTCTCCGTGGATTTGTTGATCGTAGGTAGTCATAGCCATGGTACTGGCGCGGAAACGCCTTTGGGCCGGACCGCAGCGCGGGTGTTGCAGTTGGCTCGGGTCCCGGTCTATCTGGTGCCGCTGGTGGAACGCCGTCGCCAGGGGGATCGCTAGAACACGACTAGAACATGAATAGTGGCGTTTTGATAAAAAGTTCTAGATTTATTCTTCAAACCATTAATATAGTTATATACCGTCGCTGATGCCCGTGGCGTCTACCTGCTTTGAGGGATTCATATGAAGCTTCAACAACTGCGCTACATCTGGGAAGTGGCGCACCACGACCTCAACGTTTCCGCAACAGCCCAAAGCCTTTACACCTCGCAACCGGGTATCAGCAAGCAGATCCGTCTGCTGGAAGACGAATTGGGCGTCGAGGTTTTCGCTCGCAGCGGCAAGCACCTGACCCGCGTCACTCCGGCCGGCGAGCGCATCATCACCACCGCCGGCGAGATCCTGCGCAAGGTTGAAAGCATCAAGCAGATCGCCCAGGAATTCTCCAACGAGAAGAAAGGCACCCTGTCGATCGCTACCACGCACACCCAGGCGCGTTATGCGTTGCCGCCGGTGATCAGCAATTTCATCAAGCAATACCCCGACGTTGCGCTGCACATGCACCAGGGGTCGCCGATGCAGATCGCCGAAATGGCCGCTGACGGCACCGTCGATTTCGCCATCGCGACTGAAGCGCTGGAGCTGTTTGGTGATCTGGTGATGATGCCGTGCTACCGCTGGAACCGCTGCGTGGTCGTGCCTCAGGGCCACCCGCTGACCAAGTTGTCGAAGCTGACCCTCGAAGCGCTGGCCGAATACCCGATCGTGACCTACGTCTTCGGTTTCACCGGGCGTTCGAAACTCGACGAAGCCTTCAGCCATCGCGGCCTGACGCCGAAAGTGGTGTTCACCGCCGCCGACGCCGACGTGATCAAGACTTACGTTCGCTTGGGTCTGGGTGTGGGGATCGTGGCGAAAATGGCGGTCGACGCCAAACTCGACAGTGACCTGGTCATGCTCGATGCCGGCGATCTGTTCGAATCCAGCATCACTAAAATCGGTTTCCGTCGGGGTACGTTCCTGCGTGGCTTCATGTGCGACTTCATCGAGAAGTTCGCCCCGCACCTGACCCGCGAAGTCATGGCCAAAGCCATTCAGTGCCACAACAAGCAGGAACTGGAAGAGCTGTTCGACGGCGTCGAACTGCCCGTTCATTAATCTGCGGTTTACACCACCTCGGTAACAGAAAACTGTTGCCGAGCGCCCGCCACCAGAATCTCCACCTCGTCCCCTTCGAACTTGCCCAGCAGGCTTTTGCCCAGCGGTGAGCGAGGGGTGATGACGGTAATCCACTGCCCCACCAGATCGACCTTCAAACCTGCCGCGTCGGGCGCCAGGAACAGCCATTGCTCACGACCCTTTTCGTCTTCGAGACCGAGCAGTGCGCCGACCTCGATACCACGCTGGTCGTCATAAGGGCGCAAGGTCAGGTTTTGGCACAGCGTCAGCGACTGCCTGATTTCCTCCACCCGTTTCGCTTGTCCGGCCGCCAGGTAAGACGCCTCCAGGCCCAAGGTGTCGTACTTGTTTTCGGCGATGTTTTCTTCGTGGGTTGCGGTTTCGTAAGCGGTTTGCGCGGCACGCTCGGCGATGTCGAGATCGATCCGCAGTTTGTCGAGAATCAGTTGGTGAACGGTTTGCTTATTCATGATCAATCGCAGAACTGCAGAACTGCAGGACGTTGGCGCGGCTTTTTTCGCTTGGCGCGGTCTGGTCCTGTTGCAGCCAGAACTGGCATTTCGGATTGGCCAGATTGCGGCGGGTGCTGCGAGCCTGATCCAGTCGTTGCTGCTGCTCGTTCTTGCGCAGGTTCTCTTCATACTGGTCGAACAGCGGGCTCTGCGGTGGAGTATCCGGCACCGGTTGTGCCACCACCGGTGGTTTGGCCAGTTGTTCTACCGCTTGCGCAACCGGCGCCAGTTGCTCGCTGAACAACAGGCGCGAGGCGAGCCAGCAAGTCAGTGCTATGGCGAGGAATCCCAGCCACAATCCAAGGGCAATGCTGCCGGTCAGTTGCAGGGCATTGAACTGGATCGGCAAGCGGCGGCGCGGGTTGGGACGGTAGGGCATGACTGCCTCCTGGCGGGTGGTCGCGGGCGAGTGGCGATTGTCGCATGAAGATTAATCGCCGTCGGCTCTTCTGCACGGGGTAATTTATGCGGACAATCGGCGCCTTTGCCAACGGGAGCCTGGGATGCCTGAACTGTCTCAAATGAAAAGCCGCTGGCGCTGGGATATTTTTTGCACCGTGGTCGATAACTTTGGCGACATCGGTGTGACCTGGCGCCTTGCCCGCCAATTGGTCGCCGAGCATGCGCTGGAGGTGCGTTTGTGGGTCGATGATTTGCGGGCCTTCGAGCGGATGTGCCCGGCCATCGATATCAGCCTTTCACAGCAGTGGCAGGAGGGTGTCGAGGTGCGTCAGTGGACGGCCGACTGGCAGCCGACTGATGCGGCTGATGTGGTAATCGCCGCGTTCGCCTGCCAGTTGCCGAGTGCGTACATGGAGGCCATGGCGACGCGGGAGAAGCCGCCGCTGTGGATAAACCTCGACTACCTGAGCGCTGAAGACTGGGTCGTTGGTTGCCACGGCTTGCCGTCGGTGAAATACAAAAACGTGCAGAAATTCTTTTTCTTTCCGGGGTTCCAAAAGGGCACGGGTGGTTTGCTGCGTGAAAGCGGATTGCTGGAACGGCGTCGGCAATTTCAGCAGGATCCCGAGGCTCAGCGCGCATTCCTGCAAGGTTTAGGGATTGATCGTGCGCAAGGTGCGCAGCTGATTTCGCTGTTTGCCTACGAAAATGCGGGTCTGGCCAGTTGGCTGGACGTGATGGCCGCCGATTCCGCGACCACGCATTTGCTGGTGCCGGAGGGGCGGATTCTTGGGGATGTCGAACGTTGGCTTGGTGTCGAGGGGTTGGCGGCCGGCGCGTTGCATGTGCGCGAGTCCTTGACCGTGCAGGGACTGCCGTTCGTCCGACAGGATCAGTACGATCACCTGCTTTGGTGCTGCGATTTCAATGCCGTGCGCGGCGAAGATTCGTTTGTCCGTGCGCAATGGGCAGGGCGGCCGCTGCTCTGGCACATCTATCGCCAGGACGAAGACATTCACCTGGACAAGCTCGAAGCCTTTCTCACGCTCTACACAAAAGGCCTGTCCGCGCCTGCCGGCGAGGCGATCAGCGGTCTTTGGCGGGCGTGGAATGCCGGGCATGATATGTCCGACCATTGGCCGGCGACCCGTAAACACTGGCCAGAACTGCAAAAACACGCCGAAGCGTGGTGTCTGGAACAGGCTTTGCAGGCTGATCTTGCCGCAGCGCTGGTACAGTTTTATGTAAATTGGATATGATACGCGGCCTAGATTTTTGTAAATCCCATCCAAATTCGGATATTCGCAATGAAAACTGGTAAAGAACTGAAACCCGGTACCGTGATCCGTCTCGAAAACGATCCTTGGCTGGTTCAGAAAGCTGAATTCACCAAGTCTGGTCGTAACAGCGCGATCATGAAGACCAAGCTGAAAAACCTGCTGACCGGCTACAAGACCGAGATCGTTTACAGCGCCGACGACAAACTGGACGACGTAATCCTCGACCGCAAAGAAGCGACCCTGTCCTTCATCAGCGGCGACACCTACACGTTCATGGACACCACCGACTACACCATGTACGAGCTGAACGCTGAAGACATCGAAGCCGTTCTGCCTTTCGTTGAAGAAGGCATGACCGATGTTTGCGAAGCGATCTTCTTCGAAGAGCGTCTGGTTTCGGTAGAACTGCCGACCACCATCGTGCGTCAGGTTGACTACACCGAAGGTTCCGCTCGCGGCGACACTTCCGGCAAGGTAATGAAGCCTGCCAAACTGAAGAACGGTACCGAACTGTCGGTTGCTGACTTCATCGAAATCGGCGACATGATCGAGATCGATACCCGCGAAGGCGGTTCCTACAAAGGCCGTGCTAAATAAGCACCGCTTCAGGAATGAAAAAGCCCGACCATTGAGTCGGGCTTTTTTGTGTCTGCTGAAATGCAATTTCAAGAACAGCGGGAACCTTTGTGGGAGTGAGCCTGCTCGCGATGGCGGTTTCACATCCAACAGAGATGTTGACTGATCTACCCCTATCGCGAGCAGGCTCGCTCCCACATTTTTTACTGCGTTATTTCTTCAGGTGTTGCTTGAGTTCTTCAGACGCTTGCAGCATCGCCGAGCGCACCGCAGGCACCTGGCTCACCACGTTGAGCAAACCGTAATCGTGGATCATGCCGTTGTAGCGAACCGCCGTCACCGGCACACCGGCCTCATCCAGTTTGCGCGCATAGGCTTCACCCTCATCACGCAGCACGTCAGCGCCGGCCGTCTGCACCAACGCAGGGGGCAAGCCTTTGAGTTGGGCCGTGGTCGCCCGCAGTGGCGAAGCGTAGATCTCGTTACGCTGCTTGGCGTCAGTGGTGTAGTTGTCCCAGAACCACTTCATCATGTTCCTGGTGAGGAAGTGCCCCTCGGCAAACTGGTTGTAAGACGCCGTTTCAAAGTTTGCATCCGTCACCGGCCACAGCAGCAACTGGAATTTGATCGCCGGCGTGCCCTTGTCTTTGGCCATCAGCGCAACCACGGCCGCCATATTGCCGCCGACACTGTTGCCGGCCACGGCCAGACGCTTGCCGTCGACGTTGATTTCTTTACCGTGCTCAGCCACCCACTGGGTCGCGGCATAAGCCTGGTTGATCGCCACCGGGTAATGCGCTTCCGGCGAAGGGGTGTAATTGACGAACACCGCCGCCGCACCCGAACCCGTGACCAGGTCCCGAACCAGGCGTTCGTGGGTCGGGAAATCCCCCAGCACCCAGCCACCGCCGTGGAAGAACATGAACACCGGCAGCTCGCCTTCGACCCCGGCCGGGCGAACGATGGTCAGGCTGAGCGGTTGGCCATTGACTTGAATGGTCTTCTGGCTGACGTCCGCTTTTGGCAGCGTCAATTTCACCCCGGCTTGCGCGCCGACCAAAATGGCCCGGGCATCTTTCGGTGAAAGCTGTTCCATCGGTTTGCCGGTGCCGGCATTCAGAACATCGAGGAACGCCTGGGTGTTGTGCTCAACGCCGTCGCCCGCAAATGCACTGTGGATCGACAGGGCGAGAAGGGTGCCGGTCAAGACTTTGCTGAAAGTGTTCATGTTCGTTACCTGTTCGGACTTGGGGTCGGTGGTTAGACAGTCACGTGCAGGCGCACTTCGACGTTGCCACGGGTGGCGTTGGAGTACGGGCACACCTGGTGGGCAGCGTCGACCAGCGTTTGCGCATCGGCTTGTTCAAGGCCCGGCAGGCTGATGTGCAGGTCGATGTCCAGACCGAAGCCGCCAGGAATCTGGCCGATGCCGACATGGGCGGTGATCGATGCGTCATTCGGGATGCTGCGTTTGGTCTGGCTGGCGACGAATTTCAGCGCGCCGATGAAGCAGGCCGAGTAACCGGCAGCGAACAGCTGTTCAGGGTTGGTGGCAGCACCGCCAGCACCACCGAGTTCTTTCGGGGTAGCGAGTTTGACGTCGAGGATGTTGTCGCTGGAAACCGCACGACCGTCACGGCCGCCAGTGGAGGTTGCGATTGCGGTGTAGAGAGTTTGCATGATGGAGGCCTCGTTCTGGTTTGGTTGTTCTGCGCTAAATGTTTGCGCGCTAAGTAAGTGCGAAATGAATGTATCGCGCAAATATTTAGCGCGCAAGATAAATTTTGAAAAAAGTTTTGGTTCCGAAGTGGTCACTGGTTGGATGTGTTGCGTTAGAGCGGTCGCGGCAGGTTTTTCCGTTGGAAAAATATTATGAAGGAAGAAACGAGGTCGGCAGGGGCACCACAAAGCAAATGTGGGAGCGAGATCGGCAAGCCGATCTCGCTCCCACAGGGGATTTATGATGGATTGAGGATTACAGGCTGTCTTGCAGATTGCTGCGCAGCACTTGCAGCTCCGCTTGCAGTTTTTGCAACCGCTCAAGCGTCATCCCGCTGGCGCCGAGGATGCACTGGGGCACGCCCCGCGCCTTGTCCCGCAATGCGCGGCCCTGTTCAGTCAGCTCGACAATCACCACTCGCTCGTCCTCGCGGCTGCGAGTGCGGCTGAGCAAGCCTTCGACTTCCAGACGCTTGAGCAGCGGGGTTAGTGAGCCGGGATCGGTCAGCAATCGCGCGCTGATTTCGCCTACGGTCAAACCGTCCCGTTCCCACAACACCATCATCGCCAGGTACTGCGGATAGGTCAGGCCCAACGCCTGCAGCAGCGGCTTGTAGACCTTGGTCATCAGCAGCGAGGTGGAATGCAGGGCGAAGCAGGCCTGATTGTCCAGCAGCAGGGCGTCGCAGTTATCGGATGTGTTGCGCTCGGTGTTCATTTCGAAGCCTTGATCAGTGATCGTCATAAATCTAGCGGGCGAATCTTTAATGCGCCAGACAATTCTGGACTAGTGCCGGTCCAGGTTGGTTTGCAGCGCCAGATCCCATGGCGGGACAGGGCTGAAGCGGACTTTCAGGTATTCCAGCAATAAACGACTCCTCGGGTTGGGTTGCTGCTCCAGACGCAACGCATAGATGCCGGTGGTTTCCGGCGGTGGCAGGCCGTGTTCACAGAACAGCGGCAACAGTTCGCCGCGCAACAGGTATTCGCTGGTCAGCCAGGTCGGCAAGTGCGCGATACCGAGTCCGGCCAGCGTGCCGCACAGCAGCGCCTCGGCATTGTTGGCGCTCAGGCGGATGCGTCCGGGACGATGCAAATGCATTTCTGCATTGCGCTCGAATCGCCACGCAAACGGTGGCGCCAGGCCGTCCCAGTCGAGGCCATCGTGGCCGCTCAATTGCGCGGGATCGGTCGGTACGCCACGGCGTTGCAGATACGCGGGGCTGGCGCAGGCGATGCGCACCATGCTTGCCAGTGGCGTGGCCACCAAGCGGGTGTCGGCCATTTGCCCGGCGCGCAGCACCAGATCGACTTTGCCCAGGTTCAAACCCTGCATGTCGACAAAACTGTCGATCAAGTGCAGTTGCACGTCGAGGCCGGGGTAGAGCATCAGAAAATCGGCGATCACTGGCGCCAGATGCCGCCGGCCGAACGCAGCGGGCGCGTCGATCCGGATCAGCCCTTCCGGTGCGCTGCTCAGGGACACTGCCTCGGCCCGGGCCAATTGCAGTTCAGCCACGATCCGCCGCGCTCGCTCGGCAAACGCCACGCCGGCCGGGGTCGCGCGGACGGCGTGGGTACTGCGAATAAACAACTGGCTGCCGACGGCGCTTTCCAGGCTGTCGATGCGCCGCGCCACAGCCGAAGGGGTCAGTGGATGACGGCGCGAGGCGGCTGAAAAACTGCCGGTTTCCAATACGTCGAGGAACAGGCCGAGTTGTTCGGTCAATTGATTGGGGTTCATGAATTCGTCAGCGCTTATGCGAAGTTGGCACAGCCATTGTGCGTTGCTGTGCGTTTCCCTGCCAGCGCCGACTGCGTAGGATGAATGGCCTGAGATAAAAGGAAATCGGCCGTGATCGAGTTTTTGATGTACTTGGTATTTGGCGCAGCCCTGGGAACCCTCGGCGGCCTGTTTGGTATTGGTGGGGGCCTGATCGCCATTCCATTGCTCGGCGTGTTGTTCGGTCTTGATCAGCAAATTGCCCAGGGCACCGCACTGGTGATGGTTGTGCCGAACGTGATGCTGGCGCTATGGCGTTATCACCAGCGCAATAAAATCGAAATGCGTCACGCGCTGCCACTGGCCTCGATGGGTTTTTGCTTTGCCTGGATCGGTTCGATCTGGGCGGTGGGTATTGATGCGCAAACCATGCGCGTCGGATTTGTCGCGTTCCTGATCGCGCTGTCGGCCTACAACCTGATGCGAATGTTCTACGCCAGTGCGCCGGCCAGTTCTCAGATGAATTACTCATGGCCATGGCTGGGCGTACTCGGCGCGGCGTCCGGGACCATGGGCGGATTGTTCGGCGTGGGTGGGGCGGTGGTGGCAACACCGGTGCTGACCAGTCTGTTCGGCACCAGCCAGGTGGTGGCCCAAGGGTTGTCGCTGGCACTGGCATTGCCCAGCACAGGCGTCACGCTGGTTACCTATGCCGTGCATCATCAAGTGAACTGGATGATCGGCCTGCCGTTGGCCGTGGGTGGACTGCTGAGCATCAGCTGGGGCGTGAAGATCGCTCATGCCATGCCGGAGCGCCTCCTGCGCGGGTTGTTCTGCGGCTTCCTGGTGCTGTGTGCGGTGATGCTCGCGTTTAAAGTTTGAAGCCTTCGACGATGTGTTCGGCCAGGCATTCGGTAATCGGTGACGGATTGTGCAGGTTGCGCACCAGCATGATGCTGGCCTCGGGCAGCACGGGCAGGTCTTCGGCCTCACCGAGAATGCGCATGTCCGGGGTGATCAGGCTTTCCAGTTGTGCGGTGACGGCGAGTCCGGCGCTGACCACCGCCATGATCGCCGACAGGCTCGAGCTGTTGTAGGCCACGCGATAATCGCGGCCCATCGCATCCAGCGCATTGCAGGCCCACAGCCTGCAGAAACAATCACTGTTGAACATCGCCAGCGGTAACGGCGTCTGCTCGTGGGCGCTGAAGCATTGTGCCTCGGCCCAGACAAAACGCTCCTTGCGCAGCAACTGGCCGATCTCGTTGCCCGGCTCGCGGGTGACGATGGACAAGTCGAGATCCTGGCGCAGCAGCAATTGTTTTGATGATTCGCAGTGCACCTCGATCTGGATCAGCGGGTAAGACTGCGCGAATCGCCGCAGAATCCCCGGCAGAAAACGCATCACGTAATCGTCCGGCGTGCCGATCCGCACCATGCCCACCATGTGCGGTTCACGCAGGGTGTTGAACACCTCGCTGTGCAATTTCAGGATGCGTCGGGCATAACCCAGCAGCACCTGGCCTTCAGCGGTCAGCCGCACCTGGCGGCCGTCGCGCTGGAACAGTTGGCGTTGCAACACGTCCTCTTCCAGCCGCTTCATTTGCATGCTGACGGCGGACTGCGTGCGGTTGACCAATTCCCCTGCGCGGGTAAAACCGCCCTGATCGGCGATGGCAACAAAAGTGCGCAGCACTTCGGTGTCGATACTTGGGAAGGCGGACATTCATCAATCTCCGAGATGTGTTGCATCAGAAACATTCGTTGGATTGATCTTAGCTCCGGCGCGACACTTGAGCCATCCCAAACGGAGGGCAACAAGATGAAAGGTCAAAAAGGTTATGTCGAGGTAGAGAAACATTCCATCCACGTCGTCTCGGATTTGCTGCACAAGATCACGCGCTGGTACGAATTGCACCGTGAACGTGAGTTGTTGGCGGGCATGAGCGATGAAGCATTGAAGGACATCGGGCTCAGTCGTGCGGATGTCGAGCACGAAGCCATCCGCCCATTCTGGGATGACCCGATGCACAAATGAGTAACCCACAACTACACAAACCGTCTCCCGGTGAGGTAGGTTGCGAGCAGACAAGGAGATGCTCATGCCCGCAACGCTGTCCTTTTCCATCAAACAGGCTCGACGCCTGGCGCTGGCCGCCCAAGGGTTCAACGGGCGCCAGCCGCCGGCGACGATCAAAGCGGCCCAGCTCAATCGGTTGATCGAGCGGCTGGGCATTCTGCAGATCGATTCGGTCAATGCGTTGGTGCGTTCGCACTACCTTCCCTTGTTTTCCCGCCTCGGCAATTACTCATCCAATTTGCTCGACCAGGCTGCCTGGAGTTCGGGCCGTCGACGTACGCTGTTCGAATATTGGGGCCATGAAGCCTCGTTGCTGCCCCTGTCGATGTACCCGTTGATGCGCTGGCGCATGCAACGCGCGAGTCGTGGCGAAGATATCTATCAGCAACTGGCGCGTTTCGGGCGAGAGCAACAGGACACTGTTCGGCGGGTGCTGGCCTCGGTCGAGGCGCTCGGTGCGCTGGGTGCCGGGAGTCTGTCGACCCGTCAGGAGCGGGCCGGGCCGTGGTGGGACTGGAGCGCGGAAAAGCATGCGCTGGAATGGTTGTTCGCCGCCGGAGAAGTGACCGTGGCCGGGCGGCGTGGTTTCGAGCGGCTCTATGATTTGCCGGAGCGGGTGATTCCTGCGGCAATTCTGCAGCAGCCGTTGCTCTCGGAGGACGAGGCCCAGCGCGGGCTGCTGCTGCATGCCGCGAATGCTTTGGGGGTGGCGACGGAAAAGGACTTGCGCGATTACTTTCGTCTCAGTCCTGGTGATGCACGTCCGCGTCTGGCGGAGTTGGTGGAGGCAGGGGAACTGCTGACCTGTGAAGTGGAGGGTTGGCGGCAATCGGCCTTTTGCCTGCCAGCGCCGAAAGTGCCGCGCAGAGTCGAGGCCAGTGCTTTGCTTTCGCCGTTTGATTCGCTGGTCTGGGAGCGCAGTCGCACCGAGCGTTTGTTTGATTTTCGCTATCGGTTGGAGATTTATACGCCGCCGGACAAGCGGGTCTACGGCTATTACGTGTTGCCGTTTTTACACAACGAGCGGATTGCCGCACGGGTGGATTTGCGCGCGGAACGGGTGTTGGGGCGGCTCGCAATACATGCCGTGCATGAGGAAGAGCCGGGGCTGGACGAGGAGGGGATGCTGGCGTTAGCGGTCAATTTGCGGCGGATGGCGGATTGGTTGGGGTTGGAGCAGGTTCAGTTGAATTGCCCGCGGGCGAGTGCGGTGCGGTTGCGGGTGGCATTGGCACAGATAGATGGGTGACTAATCTGGGCTAATCGCCAGCAGGCTGGCTCCCACAATGGATCTGTGTCGTACACAAAATCATGTGGGAGCTAGCCTGCTAGCGATAGCGGTACATCAGGCGATCAAAAACTACCGTCGAACCTGCTTCAAAGTTTCAGCAATCAAAAACGCCAACTCCAGCGACTGATCCGCATTCATCCGCGGATCACAATGGGTGTGATACCGGTCCGACAACCCATCCTCGGTAATCGGCCGCGCACCACCAATGCACTCGGTGACATTCTGCCCGGTCATCTCGATATGGATGCCGCCGGCATAGGTGCCTTCCGCTTCGTGCACCTGGAAAAACTGCTTCACTTCGCCAAGAATCTGCGCAAAGTCGCGGGTCTTGTAGCCGCTGCTGGCCTTGATGGTGTTGCCGTGCATCGGGTCGGAACTCCAGAGCACTTGCTTGCCTTCACGCTGCACCGCGCGGATCAGCGCCGGCAAGTGATCGCCGACCTTGTTCGCGCCCATCCGTGCGATCAGGTTCAAACGGCCTGGATCGTTGTCCGGGTTGAGCACGTCGATCAGGCGGATCAGGTCGTCCGGGTTCATGCTCGGCCCCACTTTGACCCCGATCGGGTTGTTCACCCCGCGCAGGAATTCGACGTGAGCGCCGTCGAGCTGTCGGGTGCGGTCGCCGATCCACAGCATGTGCGCCGAGCAATCGTAGTAATCGTTGGTCAGGCTGTCGCGACGCACGAAGGCTTCTTCGTAGTTCAGCAGCAGCGCTTCGTGGGCGGTGAAGAAACTGGTTTCGCGCAATTGCGGCGAAGTGTCCATGCCGCAGGCGCGCATGAATGCCAGTGTTTCATCGATGCGGTCGGCGAGGTGGCTGTATTTTTCCGCCAGGGCCGAGTTGGCGATGAAGTCCAGGTTCCACTTGTGCACCTGATGCAGGTCGGCAAAACCGCCCTGGGCGAAGGCGCGCAGCAGGTTCAGGGTCGCGGTGGATTGGTGATAGGACTGCAGCAGGCGTTCCGGGTCAGGTACACGGCTTTTTTCGTCGAAACCGATACCGTTGACGATGTCGCCACGGTAGGCGGGCAGGGTCACGCCGTCGATGGTTTCGTCGTTGGCCGAACGCGGTTTGGCGAACTGCCCGGCCATGCGCCCGACCTTGACCACCGGGCAACCGGCAGCGAAGGTCATGACGATCGCCATCTGCAGCAGCACTTTGAAGGTGTCGCGGATTTTCGCGGCGGAGAACTCGGCGAAGCTTTCGGCGCAGTCGCCGCCCTGCAACAGAAACGCGCGGCCCTGGGTCACTTCGGCGAACTGACGGCGCAACTCCCGGGCTTCACCGGCAAACACCAGCGGCGGATAGCTCGCCAGGGTTTGCTCGACGTGCAGCAAATGCGCCGCGTCGGGATAAACAGGTTGTTGCTGGATCGGCAAGGCGCGCCAGCTGTCAGGGCTCCAGGGTTGGCTCATCACGGTCTCGGTTGTTTTACGCTCGGGCGTTCATGTTATCAGCAATTAGTGCGTGACCTGTTCCCGTCGCTTCGCGGACAATCGCGCTTTTGCCGCCCGATGTTGCGGTGTACTGCGTTGCCGGGCCCGGTGACGATCTGGAGACGAAATGACTGAGGAGCGCGTCGAGCATCTGCTCGCCGAGGTACAGGACGAGTTCGGCGTGATTCGCGTGCTGGAAGTGGCCGATTACCGTTTTCTCGAGTTCGGTGATGCCATCGAACAGAGTTGCGTGTTCACCGCCGACCCTAGCTGGCTCGAATACGATTACACCCGTGCCATGCTGATCGGTGCGTTGTGCCATGAGCAACCGGAAAGCGCACTGTTCCTCGGCCTCGGCGCTGGCACGCTGACTCAGGCGTGCCTGAAGTTCTTGCCGCTGGAAGATGTCGAAGCCATTGAGCTGCGGCCCGACGTGCCGCGCCTGGCCATCGAATTCCTGGGGCTGGATGACGATCCGCGACTGTACATCCGCGTCGGCGATGCGCTGGAACTGCTCGATACCGCCGAGCCGGCCGACCTGATTTTCGTCGACCTTTACACCGATGTCGGGCCAGGTGTCGGGCATCTGGCCTGGAATTTTCTGGAAAACTGTCAGAAACGCCTGAATCCGGGTGGTTGGCTGGTGATCAATCAATGGGCTACCGATGATGGCAAGCCGTTGGGTGCGGCGTTGTTGCGCGGGCTCTATCACCGGCATTACTGGGAGCTGCCGGTGAAGGAGGGCAATGTGATTCTGCTCGTGCCGTCGGAGCTGGATCAGGAGCTGGACATGCACGGGTTGGTGGCGCGGGCCGAAGGGTTGGCGCCGCGGTTGGGGTACTCGTTGCAGTCGTTGATCAAGGCGATCCGCCCGGCGACTTGATTTGTCGTCTATATGGGCCTAATCGCGGGCAAGCCCGCTCCCACAGTGATTGTGGATATTCACAAAACCTGTGGGAGCGGGCTTGCCCGCGATGAGGCCCTCGCAACCAAAACATCCTTCAAAACCCTTTGAACACGCCGGGCCGCTTCTCCAACATCGACCGCACGCCTTCCTGCGCATCCTCACTCGCCAGCAACTTCTTCACCAATGGCGGCAACGCCAGCGCCGCCGCTGTTTCTCCTTCATAACGCGCCTGCCGCGCCGACATCAGCGTCGCCTGCACCCCCAGCGGCGCCTGCCGGGCAATCCGCTCCGCCAATTCAATCGCCCGCGGCAGCAAGTCTTCGCTGGCCATGACTTCCTGCACCAGGCCCAGATGCAACGCGTCATGCGCATCGAATTCATCCCCGGTCAGCAACCAGCGCATCGCATTGCCCCAACCGGCGACCTGATGCAAGCGCAAGGTGGCGCCGCCGAACGGGAAGATCCCGCGCTGCACTTCTTTCTGGGCAAACCGGGTGTTGCTGGCGCAAAGGTTGATGTCGGCGGCCAGCATCAGCTCGATGCCGATGGTCAGGCAATAACCTTGCGCGGCGACGATCACCGGTTTGCTGACTCGCGGCCCCGCAAACACGCCCCACGGATCGCAACCGCCGGGCGGCGCCTGCCAGCCCTCGGCCAGGGCTGAGCTGGCGCTGACCAGATCAAGCCCGGCGGTAAAATGCTCGCCATGACCGAACACCACCGCCACCCGCGCTTCGCTGTCGGCCTCGAACTCGCCATAGGCCAGGCTGAGGGCGTTGAGCAGGTCGAGATCGAAGGCGTTGCGCTTGGCCACCCGATCGAGGCCGATCAACAGGACATGGCCGTGCCGTTCGCAGGTCACACGGCTGGTAACGGGTTGATTCATCGAACAATTCCTCGGGTGGGAAGGGATTGTGAGGCCGTAGGTATGCTTCACAACGGTGAACCGTTTTAGCGCCATCGCCAGCAGGGCCGGGCCTTTGAAAAATAGACGCTTGCGCGATTATCCGCAAAGCCTGTGACATAACGGTGTATGCGTCGGTTTTCCGACAAATAATGCTCCCTTTTTGGGCGAATTCCGGTATAGTGCGCGCCGGCCTTTAACCGGGCCGCGTTTAGGTAGCGCAATTCCCCGAAGTCAGCTTCGGCTGCACGTCCGCACAGCGGACTCTCCCTTGACGAATCTTTTTCATTCATTCGTTTTCGCAAATCCCCGCCGACAAAGCAGCCAGGGCGACTCTTGAGTCTTACACGGCATGCGCAGCTTTGGAGCATGGGTCTTTGCGGATGCACTTAGAGGCAGACCCATGACCCAGGAAACCGGCGGCTTCGCCGCTTTTAATCTTAATCCGAATATTCTTGCAGCCGTCATCGCGACTGGCTACGAAGAGCCTTCGGCTATTCAGCAGCAATCGATCCCGATCATCATGGCCGGCCAGGACATGATTGGTCAGGCGCAAACCGGTACGGGTAAAACCGCTGCGTTCGCCCTGCCTATCCTGCATTGCATCGATCCTGCCAAGCGCGAGCCGCAAGCCCTGATCCTGGCGCCAACCCGTGAGTTGGCGCTGCAAGTAGCAACCGCTTTCGAAACCTACGCCAAGCAAATGCCGGGCGTTACCGTTGTGGCCGTTTACGGCGGCGCGCCTATGGGCCCACAACTGAAAGCAATCCGTAACGGCGCACAGATCGTTGTCGCCACCCCGGGCCGTCTGTGCGACCACCTGCGTCGCGACGAAAAAGTCCTGTCGACCGTGAACCACCTGGTTCTCGACGAAGCTGACGAAATGCTCAAGCTGGGCTTCATGGACGACCTGGAAGTCATCTTCAAGGCTCTGCCAGCGACCCGTCAGACCGTACTGTTCTCGGCCACCCTGCCACAGTCGATCCGTGCCATTGCCGAACGCCATCTGCGCGATCCGCAACACGTGAAGATCCAGACCAAGACTCAGACCGTTACCGCGATCGAACAGGCTCACCTGTTGGTTCACGCTGACCAGAAGACCTCGGCTGTATTGAGCCTGCTGGAAGTCGAAGACTTCGACGCCCTGATCATGTTCGTGCGCACCAAGCAAGCGACCCTGGACCTGGCCAGCGCCCTGGAAGCCAAAGGCTACAAAGCCGCTGCGCTGAACGGTGACATTGCCCAGAACCAGCGTGAGCGCGTGATCGACTCCCTCAAGGATGGCCGTCTGGACATCGTTGTGGCGACCGACGTTGCTGCTCGTGGCCTGGACGTTCCGCGCATCACTCACGTGTTCAACGTTGACATGCCGTACGATCCGGAATCCTACGTTCACCGTATCGGCCGTACCGGCCGTGCCGGTCGCGAAGGTCGTGCACTGCTGCTGGTGACTCCGCGTGAGCGCCGCATGCTGCAAGTGATCGAGCGTGTAACCGGTCAGAAAGTTGCCGAAGTCCGCCTGCCGGACGCTCAGGCTGTTCTCGATGCCCGCATCAAGAAACTGACCAACAGCCTGTCGCCACTGGTGGCGGATGCCGAATCGACTCACGGTGATCTGCTGGATCGCCTGACTGCCGACATCGGTTGCACTCCACGTGCACTGGCCGCTGCTCTGTTGCGCAAAGCCACCAACGCTCAGGCGTTGACCCTGGCTGCGATCGAGAAAGAACGTCCACTGGTGCCGAACAACGCACCGCGTGGCGATCGTCCAGAGCGTACCGGTGATCGTCCGGACCGTGGTGATCGTGAGCGTCGCGCTCCGGTTCCATTGGCTGAAGGTCGTGCTCGTTGCCGTACCGCGCTGGGTGCGCGTGATGGTATCGCTGCGAAAAACCTGCTGGGCGCCATCCTCAACGAAGGTGGCTTGGCTCGCGAAGCAATCGGTCGCATCCAGGTGCGTGACAGCTTCAGCCTCGTCGAGCTGCCGGAAGATGGTCTGGAGCGTCTGCTGACCAAGCTGAAGGACACTCGCGTTGCCGGTAAGCAGTTGAAGCTGCGTCGCTATCGCGAAGATTGATCCGCTCCCGGGCTGATTGATCGAACATAAAAAATCCCCGACTGGTTCGGGGATTTTTTTTTGCCTGCGATTTGTATTGTAGGAGCGGGATTATTCCGTGGTCGGGCCGCCGCCTGCCGTCACCACTTGCACGCTCATACGCGGCATCGCCAGGTCGAGCCCGGCTTCGTCCAGGTGTCGTTTCAGGGACAGGTTGAACGCGCGGGACACTTCCCATTGTTTGATCGGCGCCGTCTTGAAGCGGGCCCGCAGAATTGCATTGCCTGACTCGAAACTCTCGACCCCTTGAATCTCCAGCGGCGACCAGATATTGCGCCGTTGCAGCGGATCGTTGCGCATCTTCTGGCCGACGTCGCGCATCAGTTTGATCGCGTTGTCGATGTCCATATTGGAGGGGATCGCCACGCGGAAGATCGCGTAGCCGAATTCCCGGGAGTAGTTCTTGATGCTTTTGATTTCGCTGAACGGGATGGTGTGGACAATGCCGTCGATATCCCGCAGGCGCACGGTGCGAATGGTCAGGCCTTCGACGGTGCCGAGGTGGCCGCCGACATCCACGTAGTCGTCGATGGCCAGGGAGTCTTCGATGATGATGAACAGCCCGGTGATCAGGTCGGCGACCAGCGACTGTGCGCCGAAACCGATGGCCAGACCGATCACGCCGGCACCGGCCAGCAGCGGCGTGACGTTCATGCCCATGTTCGCCAGGGCGACGATCAGCGCGATGATGAAAATCGCCACGAACAGCACGTTGCGGATCAGCGGCATCATCGTTTGCGCGCGGGCATTGGCCAGGCCTTTGCGCGAGCGGGTGAGCGCGTGGTGCACCGCGGTGTCGCTGAGAATCCAGATCAGCCAGGCAAAAATCAGTGTGCCCCCGAGGCTGAACAGTTTGACGCTGACTTCATGGCCTTCGCCTTCGGTGAACGCAATCAGCGACATGCCCCAGACGCGCAGGCCGAGTTCGATAAACGCCAGCCACACCAGCAAGTGGGCGAGGGTGTAAAAGAAGCTTTTCAGGCGTTCGGAATACAGCGCATGGCGCTTCACCCCGCGTTGCGGTTTCAGCGCATGCCGGCGCACCAACCCGTGGATGACCATGCACAACACCAGCAGCACGGTGCAGATCAGCGACTGGCGCAGCGCGGTGCTGGTGTCGCCGGCCGAGACAAAGGTGGCGAACAGCGAAATGGCCACCAGCACCAACGCCGGCACGAACCAGAAGGTCCCGAGAATTTCGATCGTGTCGCTGAGTGCGCGGCGGGTCAGGCGCCGTGACAGTGGTTGGTTGCGGATCAAGTGAGCGATGGGGCGGCGGAACCGCAGGATGAACAGTCCAGTGGACAGTGCGGCCAGCACGTTGGCGATGGTGGCGGCAGTGTGCGCCAAATGGCTGCCGAGGCTGGCAACCAGTCGCGGGTCGCTCAAGGCTTCGCCGAACGCGGCAAAACTGCCGATCAGCCACAACGGTCGAAAGGCCTGATGCCGCAGGATGTATAAAGCGCGGTGGCGGTGCGGCCCATCGAGCAAGGAAAAGGCGATTACGCAGATCGCCGAAAAACACGTGCCGACCACCAGTGCATAGGCCAGAACCATCGCCAGGCTTTTGCCCAGTGACGAGGGCAGGGCATAACTCATGTAGACCGTGATGAGCAAGGCAATCAGCCAGGGGCCGAGTTTGCGCAAGGCAAAACGCAGCATGTCGAGGGCCTTGGGGTGTTGCGGCAATTCCTCGGTCAGGCCGAAGCGCATCCGCACCCGATGGCCGAGCCAGATCAGCGCGGCGGCCAGCAGGCTCCAGACCATCAGGATCATGGCGAAGGCAAAAATGATCGGCAGCCATTCATTGGCCGGCAACGCCAGGGCTGTCAGTTCATCCTTGGCCTGGTTGAATTCTTCCGACCAGTGCGTGAGCGGGCTGTCAGCGCCGGAAAACTGCTTTTCGAAATTGGCCAGCGTGCCGCCAATCAGGCCTAGCACGCCTTCTTCTTTGGCCGGTTGGGCTTTTTTGGTGGCGTCGCGCAGCTTCTTCAGGTCGGCCAGCAATTTGCTGCGTTGCTGATCGTTCTCCAGCGATTTGATGACTTCGTCGAGGGATTGCCCGAGGGGTTCTTGCGCTTCAGGCTGGGCTTTCGCCGAGCTGTTGAGCAGGCTCGGAAGACCGGCGGCCTGGGCAGGCGTGATCGGCAGCAGCGTCATGAGGCAGACGAGGAAAAGGCAAGGCAGGGCATAAAGACGAGCGAACACTAGGCGGTCAACCTTGAAAGGAGCAGATCGACCGAGTGTACGAGCCCGCCAAAATCAAAGCGAGCCAGGGGTGAGGATTTATTCGTTGAGTTTGGCGAGGATCTTGAAGACGACGGTGGCGAGGATGGTCAGCATGCCGATCCACATCGCGAACACGCCGGCATTCTTGTCACGGAAATTGAAGCCGATGGCCAGCAGGATCATCCCGGCAAGAATCGGGATCAGCATGGCGTGAAATGAAGACATTGAGATCATGAGCGACTGCCTTGTCGAAAGGGATAATTCAAGTTTAGGTGGCTTTAGCATTTGTAGGAGCCGGCTTGCTGCGGGCGGCGTTCCGGCGATGGCGATCTCAAGGATGCCATCGCCGGCAAGCCGGGCTCCTGCAAGGTTTACGGCAATTCCTGGCAGGCGTAGAACGCGCTCAGCACTTTGACCAGGTGTGCCAGGTCATGGCTGCCGCACAGCTCGCGGATCGAGTGCATGGCGAACGTCGGCAGGCCGATGTCCACCGTGCGCACGCCCAAGTGGCTGGCGGTGATCGGGCCGATGGTCGAGCCGCAGCCCATGTCGCTGCGGACCACGAAGCTTTGCACCGGCACTTCTTCGGCCATGCACAGGTGGCGGAAGAACCCGGCGGTTTCGCTGTTGGTGGCGTATCGCTGGTTGCTGTTGACCTTGATGACCGGTCCGGCGTTGAGTTTCGGGCCGTGGTTGGCGTCGTGTTTGTCGGCGTAGTTAGGGTGTACGCCGTGGGCATTGTCGGCCGAGACCAGCAGGGATTTCTGAATGGTCCGTACGAATTCGTCACCTTCGGGCAACAAGCGACGCAGCGTCTGCTCCAGCATCGGGCCGTCAGCGCCGCACGCCGAGCAGGAGCCAACTTCCTCGTGGTCATTGGCGACCAGGACGCAGGTTTCGTCGGTTTCAGTCGTGAGCAAGGCTTGCAGGCCGGCATAGCAGGACAGCAGGTTGTCGAGGCGCGCGCCGGCAATGAAGTCGCCATGCAGGCCGATGACCGCTGCGCTTTGGGTGTCGTAGAAGCTCAGCTCGTAATCGAGTACCACGTCGGCGTTCAGGCCGTGCTCGAGAGCCAGTTGATTGGTGAGCACGGCGCGGAAGTCCACGCGCTCGTCACCGGCGAATTGCGCGAGGATCGGCGGCAGTTCGGTCTGGGCGTTGATCGCCCAACCCATATTGGCTTCACGATTGAGGTGAATGGCCAGGTTCGGAATGATTGCGATCGGCGTCTTGAAGTCGATCAGTTGGCTCTCGACCTTGCCGTCACGGCGGAAGGTCACGCGACCGGCCAGGGACAGGTCACGGTCGAACCAGGGCGCCAGCAGCGCGCCGCCATAGACTTCGACGCCCAGCTGCCAGAAACCCTGGCGTTGCAGTTCCGGCTGGGGTTTGACCCGCAGGCACGGGCTGTCGGTGTGGGCGCCGACCAGGCGAATGCCGCCGTGCAGCGGTGAATGACGGCCCATCTTGATCGCGACGATCGAAGAGTCGTTGCGGGTCACGTAGTAGCGGCCGTTAGCTTCGGTGGTCCAGGGCTCGCGTTCGTCGAGACGCTGATAGCCCGCCGCTTCCAGGCGCTGAACAAGGCTGGCAGTGGCATGGAACGGGGTAGGGGAGGCCTTGAGGAAGTCGATCAGGCCTTGGTTCAACTCTTCGCGCATAAGTAGCTCCAGACAGCAATGGCGCAAGTTTACCGTATTGGTCGCAGAATTGGCGGCGAGCTGATGGTGTTGCGTCTGCGTGTGATCCCTGTGGGAGCAGGCTTGCCCGCGAAAGCTGACTCAAGTTCAACAAAGATGTTGCCTGTGCCGCCGCCTTCGCGGGCAAGCCCGCTCCCACAGGTTGGAGTGTTTCGTCTAGAACGGTGCCGGGCACTCGAAACGCAAGCGTTCACCGGTTTGTGGGTGGGTGAAACTCAGCATGCTCGCGTGCAGGCACAGGCGTGGCCAGGCGGCCAGCGCTTGCTCGTGGGCGTAGAGCCCGTCACCCAGCAGCGGGTGGCCGATGGAGAGCATGTGCACGCGCAACTGATGGGAGCGGCCGGTGATTGGCGTCAGTTCAACGCGGCACCAGTCGCCGCACCGTTCCAGCACACGCCAGAAGGTCAGGGCATTTTTGCCGAACTCGTGGTCTACCACATGGCGCGGCTTGGTCGGCGGGTCATAGCGCAGGGGCAGGTCGATGCTGCCGCTGTCCAGTTCCGGTTGGCCCCAGCACAGTGCGGTGTAAGCCTTTTCCGTTTCACGATCGTGAAATTGCCGGGACAACTCGCGATGCGTGTCCGGGTCTCGGGCCAACAAAATGATGCCGGAGGTTTCCCAGTCCAGACGATGGACGATGCGGGCTTCCGGGTAGCCGTTTTCCTGCAAGCGGGTAATCAGGCAATCCTTGTTGTCATCGGCCCGTCCAGGGACGGAAAGCAGCAAGGTAGGCTTGTTCACCACCAGTACGGCGGCGTCCTGATGGATGATGTGGATGTTGGACAGCGGCATTAAAACAGCCTCGTAACAAACGCCAACGGCGACTCGATCACTTGAATACTCCTTTTTGCAGGAACCGGCTTGCTGGCGATGCAGGTAGCGCGGTGTAACTGATACACCGCGTTGATGCTATCGCCAGCAAGCCGGCTCCCACACAAGGGTTCGAGTGATCGAGCCGCCGTGGCTCCAGCCGGATCGACTCAGCGATCTGGCAGGGTGATATTGAGTTCCAGAATCGAGCAGCTACCCTGGTTTTCCAGGGCGACATGCACGTCATCGGACCCGATATTGACGTACTTGCGGATCACCTCTACCAGCTCTTTCTGCAAGGCTGGCAAGTAATCCGGCGTACTGCGTTGGCCGCGTTCATGCGCCACGATAATCTGTAGACGCTCTTTCGCTACCGAGGCGGTACTTGGCTTCTTGTTAGCACGAAAGAAGTCAAAAATGTTCATTACCGGCCTCCAAACAGACGCTCAAAGAATCCTTTCTTCGTCACATCGAGAAACCGATGCTCCACGGTTTTGCCCAGAAGGCGATCGACGGCATCGCTGTACGCCTGACCGGCGTCGCTCTGATCGTCGAGAATCACCGGCACGCCGGAGTTGGACGCCTTGAGTACCGCTTGGGACTCCGGAATCACACCCAGCAGGGTCACAGCGAGAATTTCCTTGACGTCTTCGACGCCGAGCATCTCGCCATCGCTGACGCGTTGCGGGTTGTAGCGGGTCAGCAGCAAGTGTTCCTTGATCGGCTCTTCGCCGTTTTCGGCGCGACGCGACTTGCTGGCCAGCAGGCCCAGCATGCGGTCCGAGTCACGTACCGAGGAGACTTCCGGGTTGGTCACGACGATCGCTTCATCGGCGAAGTACATGGCCAGGTGCGCACCTTTCTCGATGCCGGCCGGGGAGTCGCAGACCACGAATTCGAAGTCTTCCTTCAACGCCATCAGGACTTTTTCCACGCCTTCGACGGTCAGCGCGTCTTTGTCGCGGGTCTGACTGGCGGCCAGTACGTAGAGGTTTTCCAGGCGCTTGTCTTTGATCAGGGCCTGTTGCAGGTTGGCTTCGCCGTTCACTACGTTGACGAAGTCATACACGACGCGACGTTCGCAGCCCATGATCAGGTCGAGGTTACGCAAACCGACGTCGAAGTCGACGATAACTGTTTTGTGACCGCGCAGTGCGAGGCCGGTACCAATAGCGGCACTGGTGGTGGTCTTACCCACACCACCCTTGCCGGATGTAACCACGAGAATCTTGGCCAAGGTGTTTCACCCCTAAGGAAAAAGGACATTTAGCCCCTGAAAAACATCTCTAGAAAAACTACTGCAGTCGGACAGCCGTGGCTGGAATCCGGTCCAGAACCGCGCTTACCTCGGGTAAACACTGCTTTTGGCCTTTTTCCTACTTCGTTTGAGCCGTTTTCGCTACGTTTTAGAGATGCTTGGAAAATGCGGCAGTATCCGTTAAAGCCGAATGATGTTCAACACATCGCCCGACAGACTGACCTGTACGCCCGCGCCCCACAGAGGGTCGCGACGCAGATCTTCCGAAACCTTGTAGTGGCCTGCGATGGAAACCAGTTCAGCGCTCATTTGCTGACAGAAAATCCTGGCTTTCGTGTCGCCTTTGACCCCGGCCAACACTCGACCGCGCATCGGTCCGTATACATGGATGTTGCCGTCGGCGAGAAGTTCCGCGCCCGGGCTGACCGAGGAGATCACGATGAGGTCGCAACCCTGGGCATAAATCTGCTGGCCGCCGCGTACGGGCGAGGTGATGATTTTCGTCGGTTTGATCGTGGGTTCCGGCGGTTTTTCCGGTTTCTTCGCAACGATGCCTTCAAGCGGGTCCAGCGGTCGCTCGCGTGCGCCGGACGGCGGCAGCACCGGCAGGTCGACCGCGATGGCCGCGGCGATGTCTTCGATACGGCTGGCACGGATCGCCAGGGTGCGCAGGCCATGCTGGCGACAGACGCGCATCAGGCCTGGCAGATCGACCGCGCCTTCGCTGGCCGGGAGCTTGTCCAGAGCCAGTACCAGCGGCGCGTTGCTGAAGAAGCCAGGCGCCTGGGCGACCTTGGCGGCCAGTTGCCGATCAAGGCTTTCGAGGTCATTGCGGGCCAGCTCCAGCACGGTAATGGCGAGCATGCTGCCCTTCAACTGGAACACGGGATCCTGGTCTTGCGGTTCGATTTGGCTCATGGTCGGCATACAACGGCTTGTCACTAAAAGTGCCGAGACTTATAACGAGAACGCTCGCGAGCCGCAAGCCGGGTCGAACGATGTAGAATGCGCGGCCATTGTCTTTCCGGAACCTTTAATGGATCGCCCGCGTTTTCAAAAAGCATTTCTGATGCCGCGTTTCTGGCCGCTGTGGTGCGGCTTGGGGCTGTTGTGGCTGATTGTTCAATTGCCATACCCGGCGTTGCTGTTTATCGGACGCGGCCTTGGTGCATTGATGTATCGAGCGGCCGGCGACCGACGGCGCATTGCCCGGCGCAATCTGGAGCTGTGTTTCCCCGAAAAATCCCCCGCCGAGCGCAAACGCCTGCTCAAGGAAAACTTTGCCTCCACCGGCATCGCGTTCTTTGAAATGGCCATGAGCTGGTGGTGGTCCCGGGAGCGCCTGGCGAAACTGGCTCACGTCGAAGGGCTGGAGCATCTGAAGAAAGCGCAGCGCGAAGGCAAAGGCGTGATTTTGATGGCCGTGCATTTCACCACACTGGAAATCGGCGCGGCATTGCTCGGTCAGCAGCACACCATCGACGGCATGTACCGCGAGCACAAGAACCCGCTGTTCGATTACATCCAGCGCAATGGCCGCGAACGACACAACCTCGACTCGCTGGCGGTGGAGCGTGAAGACGTGCGCGGCATGCTCAAACTGCTGCGAGCCGGCCGGGCGATCTGGTACGCACCGGATCAGGACTACGGCGCCAAGCAAAGCATCTTCGTGCCGCTGTTCGGGATTCAGGCCGCGACCGTCACGGCCACCAGCAAGTTTGCGCGGCTGGGCAAAGCGCTGGTGGTGCCGTTCACGCAAGAACGTCTGGCGGACGGCAGCGGTTATCGACTGGTGATTCACGCGCCGCTCGAGGGTTTTCCCGGCGAAAGTGAAGAGGCCGATTGCCTGCGGATCAACCAATGGATCGAAGGCGTGCTGCGCGATTGCCCGGAGCAGTACCTTTGGGCCCATCGCCGCTTCAAGAGCCGTCCACCGGGCGAACCCAAGCTGTACGCCAAACGCGGTTGAACCACTGATCCCTTTAAGCACCACGGAGCGTTGCGATGAGTCCTGCTGAACCGGTTACAGGGTTGATTCTTTCCGGCGGCGGGGCCCGGGCGGCCTATCAGGTTGGCGTGCTGGCGGCGATTGCCGAACTGCTGCCGCTGGGGGCAGACAATCCGTTTCCAGTGATCGTCGGCACTTCGGCCGGGGCGATCAATGCCGTCAGCCTCGCCAGCGGGGCGATGGATTTCCGTGGTGCGATCGAACGTCTGACAGCCTTTTGGCAGGGGTTCCGCAGTCATCTGGTGTTGCGCAGCGATTGGCCAGGGGTGATCCATCAAGCCAGCCGATTTGTCAGCCACAGTTTGCTGGGCATTGGCGCTCAAGTGCCGGTAGCCTTGCTCAACAGCTCGCCGTTGCGCGGGTTGCTCAACGACAAATTGCACATGACCGGCATCGCCGAAGCCATTGCGCAGAAGCAGTTGCAGGCCGTGGCGGTCACCGCGTTCGGTTACGAATCGGGTCAGGCGGTCACCTTCTATCAGGGCGGCGGCACCATTAATGCCTGGTTGCGCCATCGGCGAATTGGCGTTCCCACACAGTTGACCGTCGACCATTTGCTCGCCAGCTCAGCCATCCCATTGCTGTTTGCACCGGTAAAAATCGGCGAGGAATACTTCGGCGACGGCGCGGTTCGCCAATCGGCACCGATCAGCCCGGCACTGCACCTGGGCGCCAGCCGCGTGCTGGTGGTCGGCGTCAGTGGCAACCCGCGAGGGGTCGACCCGGAACAACCGCTGCAACGCGCGTACACCGGTCAGCAGCCGACGCTCGCGCAAATCGGCGGTCACATGCTCAACAGCACGTTCATTGACAGCCTGGAAAGCGACATCGAGTTGCTGCAGCGTTTGAATCAGTTCAGCCATCTGATGCCCGACGGCACCCCGACCCGTGCGCTCGGCGTAGCGCCGGTGGAGGTGCTGGTTATTTCGCCGAGCCAGCCGATCGATGAAATTGCTGCGCGGCATCGGCAGGAGTTGCCGGCGGCGCTGCGTCTGTTTTTGCGCGGTCCGGGGGCAACGAAGACGAGCGGGGCGGGGGTGTTGAGTTATCTGTTGTTCGAGGCGGGGTATTGCAGCGAGTTGATTGACCTGGGGCGACGCGATGCGTTGGCCAAGCGTGAGGAGCTTTGCCGGTTTCTTGGGTTGGTGCAGCCGGTGGTTTCGGCTTGAGGTCGGCGGTGCGGCTATCGCTAGCAGGCTAGCTCCCACAGTGGATCTTCAGTGCCACTCAGATCAACTGTGGGAGCTAGCCTGCTAGCGATGGCGCCCTTGCAGACGCCACTTGCAGCCGGATCAGAAGTGGAACTTCACCAGGAAGCTCGTAGTGCTCTGATTAGTCTTGAATGCACCGCTGTCTTCAATCCCGTACTTGTTTTTCCAGTAGTCATACTCCACACCCACATACAACTGCTTCTCGCCAAAATTCAGCGCTTTACCCAAGTCATATTTAACTTGCGGATTGAAGTGCAGGTTGGCGTGGTATTCGCCTTTTTTGTTGACGTCGTTATCGACCACCCAGTCCATGAAACCGTCGATCAGGATGTTCGAGTCCCCCACTGGAATGGTGTAGGACCAGACCGGGGTGATCTGCCAGACATTGTCCCCGGCGCGTGGGCCTTCGGTCTGACGGTTGTAGAAGTTCAGCTGGAAGTAATCGAAGCCCGGGATCGCCAGGTCGAAACCCGGACCGATCAGGTAGGACTCGGTATCGCCTTCACCAAACTCGTACGTCATGGCCAGCAACACGTCTTTGACCGGGCCGAATTCGATTTTCTGGTCGAGAACCTTGCCCAAGGAAATACGTGGGCTGAACTCACCGTAATAGGTGTTCGGGCCGACGTTGAAATCCTTTTCGCCGTTGTAGAAGATCTTGTCGACGAAGAAGAAGTTATCCCCATATTTCCAGCCGTCGGCGTGTTCGAAAGTCACGGTCTGCTGAATGCGCGGGTTGACCTGGAAGTCCTTGCCATACAGGTAGGTAAGGCTGTTGTTCTGCCATTGCAGCAAGTCGCCGGCCATGGCCTGGCCCCCGGCCAGCAATGATCCCGCCAGCATCAGGCTAGTGCACATACGTTTCATTCGGTTGCTCCCAAAAAGTAGGTGTTCCACGTTATTTTTTTAAGGTCGGCGCTCTGGTGTGGCGCCTTTTTCTGTCGCTGTAAAAAATCATCCAATCGGTCAGCTTTAGTGCTGTAAGCAAGAGCTGCGCCAAGGCGTTCAAAAAGCAAAAAAACTCCCGCTCGGCTGCTCGAAAACAGTCGATTGAGAGGGGGGGTGGAGTGCCTTGGTACCGTCCAGAGCCGGGATAAGTTGGCTTTCTGGTCAGGAATTAAATCCGGGCTTTTTTTTAAAGCGGATTCAGGCGGGCGCGGAGAATACTGACTCCAAGGCCCGTTCTCAAGTGCCCCGCAACAGCGCACCGATGGCAGGTTTGGGGCGCGGTTGCGGGTCATCTTAAAAGTGCACCTTCACCAGCAGGCTGGTGGTGCTTTCATGGGTGTCGAGGTTGGCGTTGTTTTCGACGCCGTACTTGTCTTTCCAGTAGCTGTACTCGACGCCGACATACACCTGTTTCTCCCGCCAGCCGAGGGTTTTGCCCAAGTCATATTTGATCTGCGGGTTGACATGCAGGTTGGCGTGATAGGTGCCGCGCGAGTTTTGGTCGTTATCCACGACCCAGTCGATGTAGCCGTCGATCAACAGGCTCGAATTGCCCAATGGCAGGGTGTAGGACCAGGCCGGTGTGATCTGCCAGACATCATCGCCGGGACGCGAGCCTTCAGTCTGGCGATAGTAGAAGTTCAAGGTGAAAAAGTTGAAGCCCGGTACGGCAAGGTCGAAGCCGGGTCCGATCAGATAGGCCTCGCTGTCGTCTTCGCCATTCTCATAGGTCATGGCCAGCAACACGTCCTTGATCGGGCCGAATTCGAAACGGCGGTCAAGGATTTTACCGAAGGAGAGGCGCGGGCTGAATTCGCCGTAATAGGCGTGAACGCCTTTGTTCCGGTCTTTCTCGCCGTTGTAGTAAGTGCTGTCGACGAACAGGAAGTTGTCGCCGTACTTCCAGCGGTCGGCGTGTTCGAAGGTGATCGTCTGCTGAATCGACGGATTGATCGCGAAATCCTTGCCGTACAAATAGCTGAGGCTGTTGGTCTGCCACAGCAATAAATCGCCGGCCATGGCCTGGCTTGCAGCCAGGAGACTGCTGCCCAACAGCAGGTTTGTTTGAGTCCGAATCATCTGTTGCTCCCTCTTGTTTTTATTTTCAAGGCGCAGGTGTCCCACCCCTGTAGGAGCCGGCTTGCTGGCGATGGTCGTTAACGAATACGCGTGTTATCTGGATAAACGCGGTGTTCTCGGGTTCATCGCGAGCAGGCTCGCTCCCACAGGGGGTTGTGCGTTTCTGTCTTAGTGGGCGTGGCAGTCGTTGATCGCGGCGCGTTCTTTGCCGCCGAGGATGTTGAACAGCAGGTTCAACGACAGCGCACTCAAGGTCGCCATCGCGATTCCACTGTGGGTAATCGGGCTCATCCACAACGGCAGGTGGGCGAAAAACTCCGGACGCACCACCGGAATCAATCCCATGCCGATGCTGACCGCCACCAGCAATTGGTTGCGACGGTCACCGATGTCGGCTTCCTGAAGAATCTTGATTCCGGTGGCGGCGACCATGCCGAACATCGCAATCGCTGCGCCGCCGAGCACGGCGGGCGGAATCGAGGCCACCAGGAATGCGGCTTTGGGCAGCAGGCTCAATACGATCAGCAACCCGCCGGCGACGATGGTCACCGAACGGCAACGCACGCCGGTCATCTGCACCAGGCCGATGTTCTGCGCGAACGAGGAGTGGGTGAAGGTGTTGAAGAAACCGGCGAAGAACGACGCGCCGGCATCGCACAGCAAGCCGCGACGCAGCATCCGCGGGCAGACGTCGTGGCCGGAGATTTTGCCCAGCGCGAGGAACATGCCCGTGGACTCGACGAAGATGATCACCACCACCAGGCACATCGACAGAATCGGTGCGAGTTCAAACTTCGGCATGCCGAAGTGCAGCGGGGTGACGATCTGCACCCAGGGCGCCTGAGCCATGCCGCTGAGGTCGACCATGCCGATCAGCCCGCAGATCAAGTAGCCCAGGCACATGCCGATCAGCACGGAGATGTTGACCCAGAAACCGCGCATGAAGCGATGGACCAACAGGATGGTGGCCAGCACCAGCGCGGCGATGGCCAGGTAAATCGGTGAACCGAATTGCGCGGCGCCCGCACCGCCGCCCGCCCAGTTGACGGCCACGGGGAACAGCGACAAACCGATTGAGGTGATGACCGTGCCGGTCACCAGCGGCGGGAAGAACCGGACGACTTTGGACATGAATGGCGCGATGAGCATGCCGAAGAACCCGGCGGCGATGGTCGCGCCGAAGATGCCCTGCAGACCGATGCCGGGCATGCCCGCCATGGCGACCATGCTGCCGACGGCGGCAAAACTGGCGCCCATCATCACCGGCATGCGGATGCCCATCGGGCCGATGCCCAGCGACTGGACGATGGTGGCGATGCCAGCCACCAGCAGGTCGGCGTTGATCAGGAAGGCGATTTCTTCACGACTCAGGCCTGCGGCCTGTCCGATGATCAGCGGCACCGCGATGGCTCCGCCGTACATCAGCAGAACGTGTTGCAGGCCAACCAGGATCAGTTGCAAAAGGGGCAAACGCTGAATGGCGGGTGCGTCGGGGATGCGCGCTTGGGATAGCTCGGACATGCAACACCTCGGATCTTTTTTATTCTTGTGATTTTGTGCATCAGGGGAGACCGCGTTGCGGCCAATCGACAGCAAGCCGGCTCCTACAGGTCATGCGAAACCCTGTGGGAGCTGGCTTGCCAGCGATGCTTTTAACGATTAATTGGTGGGGGCTCCCTGCACGATCCACGCACCGATCAGGTCACGTTCCTGCTGGGTCATCTGAGTGATGTTGCCCAGTGGCATGATCTGGCTGGTGACGGCTTGAGCCTGGATGCGCGCGGCGTTCTGGCGGATCTGCTCGGGGGTGTCGAACATCACGCCGGCCGGTGCGGCACTGAACAGCGGGCTGGTCGGTTTGGCCGAGTGGCAGACCGAGCAACGTTCCTGGATCACGCTGTGCACCTTGTCGAAACTCGGGCCGGCGTTTGCCGCCTGGACCGGTGCTTCAGCAGGCTTGGCAGCAGCAGGTTTGGCGCCGCCACCGACGGCGGTTTCCGGCAGCGGCTGGTACTCGATGGTGCCCGGTGTCTTGGCCACTTCTGGTGCGCTCGGCATTTGCGCCGGGCCGGTCACGTAAGCCAGGCAGATCATGCCAACAGCCGCGACAGGCAGGGTCCAGGCAAACTTGTGGCTGTCATGACGGGTGTTGAAGTAGTGACGCACCAACACCGCCAGCACCGCGATCCCGGCCAGGATCAGCCAGTTGTATTGGCTGCCGTAGGTGCTCGGGAAGTGGTTGCTGATCATGATGAACAGCACCGGCAAGGTGAAGTAGTTGTTGTGACGCGAACGCAGCAAGCCTTTGGCCGGCAGCGCCGGATCGGGCGTGCGGTTCTCGGCAATCGCCGCCACCAGTGCACGTTGCGCCGGCATGATGATGCGAAACACGTTACCGACCATGATGGTGCCGATGATCGCGCCGACGTGCAGGTACGCACCACGACCGCTGAACACTTTGCTGAAGCCATAGGCGGCGCCGATGATCAGCACGAACAGGATGAAGCCGAGCAGGGCAGGGCGTTTGCCCAGCGCCGAGTCGCAAAGGAAGGAGTAGACGAACCAGCCGACGAACAACGAGGCAATGCCCAGGGCAACCCCTTCAGGGCCGGTCAGGCTGCTGCCCGGTGCCAGCAGGTACAGCGTCGGGTTGGAGTAGAACACCACGCACAGCAGCGCGATCCCCGACATCCAGGTGAAGTAGGCTTCCCATTTGAACCAGTGCAGGTTGTCCGGCATGGTTGGTGGGGCCAGTTTGTATTTTTCCAGGTGGTAGATACCGCCGCCGTGGATCGCCCACAAATCACCGGCCAGACCGCTTTTCGGGTTGACCCGATTGAGGTTGTTTTCCAGCCAGACGAAGTAGAACGACGCACCGATCCAGGCCACGCCAGTAATCATGTGAACCCAGCGCACGCTCAGGTTCAGCCATTCCAACAGATGTGCTTCCACAGTCTTTACCTCTCGCCCGTCACTTTGTTGTCAAGTGATCGGACCTTCTCTTATTGGTGGGGGGCGAGGATCAAACGCTCATCCTCTTTGAAAAAATGCTCATCGCAGTTGTTGCCTGTGCCACTGCGATCAACCACCAGGAAGTCATCCCGCTTTTCGATCGTCAGCACCGGATGGTGCCAAACGCCGCGATGGTAATTAATGCCCTGCCTGCCGTTGGTGACGAAGGCGCGGACCAAGCCTGATACAGGTTCATCGCCAAGTGGCGCGACCACGATCAGAAAGGGGTTGCCGAGCAGCGGAATAAAAGCCTGGCTGCCCAGCGGGTGACGCTCCAGCATGCTGACGGTCAGCGGCATGTCCTGCGCGTCCGCGCGGAAGATGCTGATGATCGCCTTGTCCTCTGACGTGGCGGTTTCCACCGTCGCCAGTTTGTGAAAGCGCATGGTCGAACCGTTGTTGATCATGAAGTGATCGCTGCCGTCGGTTTCGATCACGTCACCGAAAGGGGCGAAGGCTTCTTTGGTCAGCGGTTCAATCGTCAGTGTGCGCATGCTGTTTTTATCCGAATTCTGTGTTGTTGGTTCTGTTGCTATCGCCAGCAGGCTGGCTCCCACAGGGGAACGCATTCCAAATGTGGGAGCCAGCCTGCTGGCGATGGGTTTGCGCTTATTTAGCAACCTTGCCCAATACGCGCAGGCGACTCACACCACCATCCGGGAACACGTTCAGGCGGATGTGGGTGATCGGGCCCAGTGCCTTGATCTGCTCGGCGAAGGTGTGTTCGGCGTGCATTTCCAGTTTCTGCGCCGGCAGCAGTTCGCGCCAGAACAGCGATTGGGTTTCGATCTGGCTGTCGGTGCCGCCCTTCACGAACGCGCCCTGGATCGAGCAAGTGTCCGGGTAGTTGCCCTTGAAGTGCAGGGTGTCGACGATGACTTTCTCGATCTCGCCGGCATGACCCAGCGCGACGATCACCCAGTCATTGCCCGGGGTACGACGACGTGCGGTTTCCCAACCGTCGCCCATGTTGATGCCACGACCCGGGTTGAGGATGTTGCTCATGCGGCCGAAGTGTTCGTCGGAGCAGGCGAGGGCGCGGCCACCGTTGAGGGCTGCGGCCAGGTCGACCTGTTCGTTGTCACCGACAGCGGACCAGTCGCGGAACGGAATACCGTACACACGCAGACGGGCCACGCCGCCATCCGGGTAGATGTTGAAGCGCAAGTGGCTGAACGACTGCTCGTTGTTGATTTCGTGGTAGTGGTGGCTGTTGCCTTGCAGCTCGACGGCCGACAGCACTTCAGTCCACTGAGTGTTGTCGTCCGGCTCGCCCGAAGCGAGGAAGCAGGCTTCCAGCGAAGCCGACGGCGGGAAGTTGCCGGTGAAGAATGAAGTGTCGATGTCCACGCCTTTGATCGAACCCGGTACGCCCAGGCGGATCACGGCGCTGTCGTAGCCTTCGAAGCGCTTGCGGCGCGACTCCCAGCCGTCCATCCACTTGCCGTTGTCATCGAACACGCCCTCCTTCCACACAGCCGGGGTCGGTTGGAACAGACGGTTGGCATCAGCGAACCAGTCATCGGTGACCGAGATGATTTTGGTGCCCAGGCGGGCGTCGGCCAGGTTGACGAACTTCTCGAAAGGTACGGCGTAAGCTTTCATTCTTCTTGTCTGCCTTTAATAAGTTGGCTTGGGATGCTCGCAGGGCCCTGGGTACTCTTCGCGTTTTAAAGCACTCGGGCCAGGCTCGCTATAGGGTCAGTAAACGGAACAGGGCGATCTTGTTGATCTCTGCCAGCGCGCACTTGAACTCGGTATCCGCCGAGTTGTGAATGCGCGTTTCGAACGCCGCGAGGATCTGATGCCGGTTGCTGCCTTTTACCGCCATGATGAAGGGAAACTTGAACTTGGCTTTGTAGGCGTCGTTCAGCTCGGTGAAGCGAGAAAACTCTTCGGCCGTGCATTGGTGAATACCGGCGCCAGCCTGTTCATTGGTGCTGGCTTCGGTAAGCTGGCCCTGGACGGCGGCTTTGCCGGCCAGGTCCGGGTGAGCGTTGATCAGTGCCAATTGACTGGCGTGATCGGCGCTCAACAGGATATCGCTCATGCGTTGGTGCAGGGTTTCGATCTGGTCGATCGAAGCGTCCTGGCCCAGATCGAAGGCCTTCTGGGCCACCCATGGCGAATGTTCGTAAATGTCAGCGAAAGCGGCGACGAACGCGTCGCGGCTCAGGGTCGAGGGCTTCAGGGTTTGAAAGGTGCTCATTGGGCAGCCCCTTGGTACGGGTGGGTTTCGTGCCAGTGGCGAGCGATGTCGACGCGGCGGCTGAACCACACCTGTTCATGACTTTTAGCGTATTCGATAAAGCGCTTGAGCGAGGCCAGTCGGGCTGGACGGCCGATCAGGCGGCAGTGCAGACCGATCGAGAGCATTTTCGGTGCTTCGGCGCCCTCGGCGTACAGCACGTCGAACGCGTCTTTCAGGTATTCGAAGAAGTCGTCGCCCTTGTTGAACCCCTGGACCTGGGTGAAGCGCATGTCGTTGGTGTCCAGGGTATACGGGATCACCAAGTGCGGCTTGCCGGTCGGGTTGTTCGGTTCCCAGTAGGGCAGGTCGTCGTCGTAGGTGTCGCAGTCGTAGAGGAAACCGCCTTCTTCCATCACTAATCGACGAGTGTTCGGGCCGGTGCGGCCGGTGTACCAGCCCAGCGGACGCTCGCCGGTGATTTCGGTGAGGATGCGGATCGCTTCGAGCATGTGCTCGCGTTCCTGCGCTTCGTCCATGTACTGATAGTCGATCCAGCGATAACCGTGGCTGCAGATTTCGTGACCGGCATCGACCATCGCGCGGATCACATCCGGGTGGCGCTGGGCGGCCATGGCCACGGCGAAGATGGTCAGCGGAATGTCGAATTCCTTGAACAGCTTCAGAACCCGCCAGACGCCGGCACGGCTGCCATACTCGTAAAGGGATTCCATGCTCATGTTGCGCGCGCCTTGCAGTGGCTGCGCCGAAACCATTTCCGAAAGGAAGGCTTCGGATTCTTTATCGCCGTGCAGGATGTTGCGCTCGCCGCCTTCTTCGTAATTGAGCACGAAGGACAGCGCGATGCGGGCATTGCCGGGCCAGTGTGGGTGAGGAGGGTTACTGCCGTAACCGATCAGGTCGCGTGGGTAGTCAGCGCTCACTGCAGTCTTCCTTCTTATTCGTGTTGACAGGTTGTGTGGCGGCCTGGCGATCAGATGACAGGCTGGCGTCACAGCGATGGGCTGATTGTATACAACTTTATATCCACTTTGTAAGCCTGAATTTTCGCATTTTTCATCAGGTGTCATCTTTGCGTGATACTGCAAGAAACCTGCCCAGTTGGTCAGCTAAGGGATGGAAGGTCCGCTGCTTGTATGGTTTAGCTTCAGATTGACGGCGAATCCTTGAATGGCGGTGCTGGCTGCAAAAATGTCGTTTTTATTGTGTACAATTTTTTTGAAAAGTGTCTTAATCAGTCGCTCGCCGCAGCTTTTCGTGCTCCGAATCGGTGCGGTCTCCTTTCAACTGACTTCGGGAGGCGCGAGGTCTGACTGCTCCACGCAGCAGGCGCGCAGAATCAATGGGACGTTTGACTACACACGTTTTGGACGCTGCACACGGTTGCCCGGGCAGCTCGATCAAGGTCGAGTTGTACCGCGTTGAAGGCTCGCATCTGGAATTGGTCGCCAGTGCAATCACCAACAGCGACGGGCGTGTCGATGCACCGCTGCTGCAAGGCGATGACTATCGCTCCGGGGTCTACCAGGTGCAGTTTCATGCGGGCGACTACTACCGCGCCCGTGGCGTACAGCTGCCGGAACCTGCGTTCCTGGATGTGGTGGTGCTGCGGTTTGGCATCTCTGCGGAACAGGATCACTACCACGTGCCGTTGCTGATTTCGCCTTATAGCTATTCCACATACCGCGGCAGCTGATCCCCCAAGCAGCTGCCTCCTCCGAGAAGCGACTGCGCATATAGCTTCTTTGGTCTTACGCCCGCTCACACTGCGGGCTTTTTTTCGTCTGGAGAAATGTGGCGTCCGTGCACACGTAATCGCTAGCAGGCCAGCTCCCACATTGGATTTGCGGCGTTCACAAATCTCCTGTGGGAGCTAGCCTGCTAGCGATGCTTTTAGCGGCTCAACAGCGACGCTGCACCCGCCCCACTGAACAACCCCGCACTCACCCGGTTAAACCAGCTCTGCCCCTTGCCACTGCGCAAGTACCGCGCTGCACCATGCGCGCCCAGCCCATAAGCCAGTTTGCACAGCAGATCCAGCACGGTCCACGTGGCGATCATCACCAGCAACTGCGGCAGGAACGGTTGCCCGGCGCTCAAGAACTGCGGCAGGAAAGCGGCGAAGAACAAGATGTCTTTCGGATTGCTCGCACCCAGCACAAATGCGCGTCCGAACAGGGCGCGAAAGCGCGGCACCGGCGCAGCCTGTGGCACTTCGGCGCCGACCGATGGCTGACGCGATTGCTGCCAGCTCTGCCAGGCGAGGTAGAACAGGTACAGCGCACCGACGATTTTCAATGCACTGAACAGCTGTTCCGAAGCCAGCAACAAGGCACCCAGACCCAGCGCAGAAGCGCTGAGCAAGCAGATAGATGCAATCACGCCCCCCAGAAACGCCGGGTAAGAACGACGCAAACCATAATTCAGACTGTTGCTGATCATCAGCAAAGACAGGGGCCCCGGGATCAGGATCACCACCAGCGCAGCGCCGCTGAACAGCAGCCAGGTTTCCAGACTCATCACTTTCCTCCATTTGCACAAAAGCCTCACCCGACGGGGTGAGGCTGTTTTCAAGCGAGTACCTGTGTTTACAAGAAGATGAACTTGGCGATGAAAATCGCGCAGAGCACCCACAGGCTCACGGAAATTTCCTTGTATTTACCGGTGCCGGCTTTCAACGCCACATAGGTGATGAAGCCCAGCGCAATACCGTCGGCGACCGAGAAGGTCAGCGGCATCATGATCGCGGTGACGATCGCCGGAATGCTGTCGGTCGCTTCGTCCCATTCGATGTGCGCCATGCCGCCCATCATCAGCATCGCCACGTAAATCAGTGCACCGGCGGTGGCGTAAGCGGGAATCATGCCGGCCAGCGGTGCGAAAAACATGGCTGCAATAAATAGCACACCTACGGTCACTGCGGTAAGACCAGTCCGACCACCAGCCGCTACGCCAGCGGCACTTTCCACATAGCTTGTTACGGGAGGAACACCGACCACGGCCCCGAATACGCTGGACGCGCTGTCGGCTTTCATTGCGCGGGAAAGGTTTTCGATACGACCGTCCGCGTTCACCAGGTTGGCGCGCTGGGCGACGCCCATCAACGTGCCGGCGGTGTCGAACATGTGCACGAAGAGGAAGGCCAGCACTACGCTGATCATACTGACGTTGAACACGCCGGCGACGTTCATCGCCATCCAGGTCGGTGCCAGGCTTGGCGGGGCCGACATGATGCCCTCGTAGTGCACCAGTCCCAGGCCCCAACCCGCCAGCGTTACGGTAATGATGCTGATGAGAATCGCACCGAACACCTTGTGGTAGCTGAGCACGGCAATCATCAGGAAGCAGATGGCGGCGAGCAGCGGGCCGGGCTCGCGCAGGGAGCCGAGCTTGATCAGCGTCGCCGGGCTATCGACGACAATGCCGGCGGTTTTCAAGCCGATCAAGCCGAGGAACAGACCGACCCCCGCGCCCATCGCAAAGCGCAGGCTCACCGGAATGCTATTGAGCAGCCATTCGCGGATCTTGGAAAAGGTCAGGATCATGAACAATACGCCGGAGACAAACACCGCACCGAGGGCGGTTTCCCAGTTGTAGCCCATGGTGCCGACCACGGTGTAGGTGAAGAAGGCGTTGAGACCCATGCCCGGCGCGAGGCCGACCGGCCAGTTGGCGTACAAGCCCATCAACAGGCAACCCAGCGCAGCGGCGATGCAGGTCGCAACGAATGCCGCGCCGTGATCGATCCCGGCGTCGGCCATGATGTTGGGGTTGACGAAGATGATGTAAGCCATGGTGATGAAGGTTGTCAGACCGGCAATCAGCTCGGTCTTCACCGTGGTGCCATGCAAGCTGAGTTTGAAGATGCGCTCCAGCCAGCCATTGCGTAACGGCGGCGAGAGTTCGAGCGTCGGGGCTTCGGATTTGCGGCTTTCCACAGCGAGTACTCCTCAAGAGTTTTATTGTTATTTCCAGGGCCGGACCCATGAGGGTGGCAGCGGCCCTTTGAGGCATTCGCGAATTTATTGACCTCTTGGTCAGGAACTCGCACGCAGTGGATTATGCTTTTGTATACAAATAATGCAAATAATGTTTTTGATTTTGTAGACGAAAAGTTTGGCGATAGGGATATATGGCCTTCGAGGCCCCCATCGCCAGCAGGCTGGCTCCCACAGGTTTTGTGCACGGCACCGGTCACTGTGGGAGCCAGCCTGCTGGCGATGGGGGCCAGAACAGTCAATCAACAACAGTCCGGCTTTTCCCAAGAGCCAGATTCACCGCCAACCACCCATTCACCGCCACCTCCCCAGCCTCGGCAAACACCCGCTCCAGCAATTTCACCTGTTCACGCCGCAATGACTGTTCAAACCGCGCACCGTCCACGGTCAGTTCCAGCAGCCGTTTACGCTTGTCAGTCTCGGACGCAACGCTGTTCACCAAATGCATTTCCACCAACTGGCGCAGCGGAATGTTCAGTGCCTGCTTGCTCACACCGAGCAATGTCAGCAACTCCTTGACGCTCAGGTTCGGGTAACGGGCGATGAAAAACACGATGCGTTGATGCACCCGGCTCAAGCCGCGACGCTCGAGCATTTCGTCGGCCTTGGCGGTAAACGCTTGGTAGCCGAAGAAGAACGCTTCCATGGCCTGCTGTTGGGAGGCGGGATTTTTAAGGTCAAGCATGTTGACGTATCCGTTCGGGTTGTCGTAATTTCGGTCAACCAGTTTGACTCATTTTCCTCAGGCCTCGCTACCGGTGACCCCATGGCTTTTTCCGAACGTGTCTCGCGCCTTAAAAGTTCTCTGATCCGTGAAATCCTTGCTGCGGCCCAACGGCCGGAAGTGATGTCGTTCGCCGGCGGCCTGCCGGCCGAAGCCATGTTGCCAAAAGTCGAATGGGCCGGCATGCCGCTGTCCATGGGGCAATACGGCATGAGCGAAGGCGAGCCAGCGCTGCGTGAAGCGTTGGCGGCGCAGGCGCGGGCATTGGGTGTGCCGTGTGAGGCGAGCCAGGTGCTGGTGGTCAGCGGTTCCCAGCAAACCCTCGATCTGGCAGCGAAGCTCTACCTCGACAAAGGCACCGAAATCCTGCTCGAAGCGCCGACGTACCTGGCGGCGTTGCAGATCTTTCAGCTATTCGGTGCAGATTGCATCACCGTGCCGCTGGAGGCTGATGGCCCGGATCTGCATGAGCTACGCACGCGTCTGGAAAAACACAAACCTGCGTTCATCTACCTCATCCCGACGTTCCAGAACCCATCGGCCGTGCGCTACAGCGAGGCCAAGCGCGATGCGGTCGCCGCGTTGCTGGATGAGTTCGGCGTCACCCTGATCGAAGACGAACCCTACCGTGAACTGACATTCGACGGCGGCAGCGCGACGCCGATTGTCAGTCGCTTGAAAAAAGCCAGTTGGATCTACACCGGCACCGTGTCGAAAACCCTGTTGCCGGGTTTGCGAGTCGGTTACCTGATTGCCAGTCCGGACCTGTTTCCGCACTTGCTGAAGCTCAAGCAATCCGCCGACTTGCACACCAATCGCGTTGGCCAGTGGCAGGCGCTGCAATGGATCGGCACCGAGAAATTCCAGCAACACCTGAGTGAGTTGCGGGATTTTTACCGGGTGCGGCGGGATGCGTTTCAGTCGGCGCTGGAAACCCATTTCTCTGATCTGGCCGATTGGAACGTGCCGCAGGGCGGGTTGTTTTTCTGGCTGACATTGAAGCAACCGCTGGATACGCGCACGTTGCTCAAGGCTGCGCTCGCGGCGGATGTGGCGTTCATGCCGGGTGAGCCGTTTTTTCCGGAGCCGGACAATCATCATGGGCATTTGCGGCTGAACTTCAGCCACATCGATCCGGCGCGGTTGGATGAAGGGCTCAAGCGGTTGGCGGCGGTGGTGCGTCAGGCGCAGGCGGCGAAAGCGGCTTGAGGGGAGGGTAGAAACAAATAAACCGGCTCGAGGGCCGGTTTATTTGGTCTGGGTTTTGTGGTGTCCGAAAGGACGCCGCCAAAACCTCAGGCCGCAGCAAATCGCTTATCCAGATAATCAATGATCACCTTGGATTCATACATCCAGGTGGTCTGGCCATTCTCTTCAATTCGCAGGCACGGCACCTTGATCTTACCGCCTTGCTCCAGCAGCACCTGACGATCCTGCTCATTGTTCTTTGCATCACGCAACGCCACCGGCACATTCAGGCGGCGCAAGGTGCGGCGGGTTTTCACGCAGAACGGGCAGGCGTGGAACTGATACAGGGTCAGGCTTTTGGCGGCCGTTTCTATCTGGGCCTGAGCAGCAGCGGGGCGCTGCTTTTTGCCGGGACGGGTGATGAAGTCGATGAAAATGATCAGTTGGCCGAGGCCGACACGAAGCGCTTTTACGAACACGGAATAAGTCTCACAGGGCGAACGGAAGGCGCGCAGCTTACCTGATTTTCACAGGCGAAAAAAAACCGGCGATGAATGCCGGTTTTCTTTGTGCTACGAATTACTTGATCAGGCTGAGAAACTCGCTGCGGGTAGCCGCGTTTTCGCGGAACTCACCCAGCATCACCGAGGTGATCATCGACGAATTCTGCTTCTCGACACCGCGCATCATCATGCACATGTGCTTGGCCTCGATCACCACCGCAACGCCCAGGGCGCCGGTGACCTGCTGGACCGCATCAGCGATCTGGCGGCTGAGGTTTTCCTGGATCTGCAGGCGGCGGGCGTACATATCGACGATCCGCGCGACTTTCGACAAGCCCAGCACTTTGCCGCTCGGAATGTAGGCGACATGGGCCTTGCCGATAAACGGCAACAAGTGGTGTTCGCACAACGAGTACAGCTCGATGTCTTTCACCAGCACCATTTCGCTGTTGTCGGAGCTGAACAAGGCACCGTTGGTGACTTCTTCGAGTGTCTGTTCGTAACCGCGGCAGAGGTACTGCATGGCTTTGGCGGCACGCTTTGGCGTGTCGAGCAGGCCCTCGCGGGACACGTCCTCGCCCAATTGGCCGAGAATCGCGGTGTAATTCTGTTCCAGTGTCACAGGGGCTGATTCCATAAGGGTTTCAGAGCGGTACTGTTTATTTCCGTACCAATTGTGCGCCAATCAAGCTTATTTCAAGCGTCCCGAACTCACACCTGTCGGTGCCGGAATTTATCCTTCGGGCGTAGGTCGATAGCAATGTCTGAACGCCATGACCGAGCTGAGTGGCAATAAACGCGGGGTTCATACCCGACATGAGGCACATGGTAGCGTATGTGTGCCGGCAGTTGTATTGCCGGTGGGCACGAATCCCCAAATCGGTCAGTACGACCTGAAAGTGCTTGCCGACAATCCTCGATAGCACCTATCGCGAAATCCTCAGAACATCAGCCTGTATTAGGAGAAGAGCGCCAGTCTGGAGGGGCAAGAGGTATTAACAATTTATTTGTTGCAGCCGATAGCCTGTCATTCAATCGAAATGTCTCAATGACCAGCGGGAATGTATGCAGAACGATTTTCTCTCAAGCCCCCGCTCCCCGATCGATCGCTCAAGCGTGGCACTGGCGCGCGCCTCTCTGTTCAAGTTTGTGGGCCTCCTGGCAGGTGTTTTTTTACTGGCCGGCTATTCACTTGTTTATCTTGCGCATGATTTAGACCGGGCAGAGGAAGTCGAAAGTGCCTTTTATGCGAAGAAGGCCATGGAGTCGCTGGAGAAGTCTCTTCGATCGACCGTCAAGGACTACGCGTTTTGGGGGGACACTTACAAGCATCTGCATGTTGAGGTAGACCCCGACTGGGCCTATGTAAGGCAAAACATGGGAACAACGCTTTACACGGACTTCGGGATTGCGGGTGTGTTTGTCGTCAACGACGTCAATCGCACGGTTTACGCTGTGATCAACGGTGAGCTGAAATCCGTTGAAGTTACTGAATGGCTCAAACAGTCCATTACCGCGATTCTTGATAAAGCCCGCGCAGGAGCGGAAACAGAAGCGCCAACAACAACCTTCGTCGATTTTGGAGGCGTCCCTGCGTTGGTCGCGGCAGCCGCAATCACGCCGGGAACCGACCCGACCGTAGTGGCTGATGACAGAGCGCCCTCGGTATTGGTTTTCGTTGACGTTCTTGACCGCGCCAAACTCGAAATGATTGGCAAGGACTACGGGGTAGCCGGTCTGCACGTCGCCACTTCCGACGAGGGTGGAACCTCCATCCTTCCATTGGGCGAGAACGGTAATGCCGGCCGTTTGCATTGGAGTCCGTCCACGCCCGGTCTGCGGTTATTGGGGCTCGGGTTGCCATTGATCGGCGTTGCTGCACTTTTGGTTTGCCTGATGACCTGGGTCATCTTGCGTCGCACCACTGCTGGCGCGCGGCTACTTGACTGCAGTTATGCGTCGTTGCAAAGCAGTCAGGCCGCGCTCGCCACCAGTGAAGCGCGCTTTCGCGATGTCGTTGAAGCCAGCTCGGACTGGGTATGGGAAATAGGCGCTGACTGGCGCTTCATCTATTTGTCCGAACGCTTCGAGGGTGTTACAGGGCTCTTTAGGGACACTTGGATTGGTGCACGGATGGATGATTTGCTGCACACCGAATTAGGCACGTTATCTCAATGGCTGAGCATTCCAAATCGTCGCCCGGACATCAGCGTCCAGTGCCGCTACATCGATACGAAGGGGCAGGAGCGAATCACCCGTCTATCTGCGCGAGGAATGACCGGGGGCGGGTTTCGAGGCACTGCAACCGATGTCACCGAAGAAGTCGAAGCTCGTCGCAAAATTGAATTTCTCTCACAGCATGATGCCCTCACGGGGCTGCCGAACAGAAGCCGACTCCAAGAGTTTCTCGACGGAAAGCTCAAGGCTTTACCTACCGTAGAACAACCTCTGGTCATGCTCAGCCTGGACCTTGATCGCTTTAAACCGGTGAATGATCTGTTGGGGCATGCGGCAGGAGACCTGGTACTCAATGAAGTGTCCAGCCGTCTGGCTGACTGCGTTCGCCATGGGGATCTTGTCGCCCGAATCGGCGGTGATGAGTTTGTACTGATCCTCACCGATCTGAGCTCCCAAGAGGAAGTCGAGGTGCTGTGCCGACGTCTGATCGATTCCGTTGAGCGGCCTATTGAGATCGATGAGCAGGAGGTATTCGTCAGCGCCAGTATTGGTATCGCAATGGCGCCCAATGATGCTTGCGAAGCTACCGAGCTGCTTCGCTATGCGGATATTGCCTTGTACGAGGCCAAGGCAGGGGGGCGTAATACCTGGCGTTTTTATGCGGGCGACATGAACGCCAAAATAATTGAGCGCCGTCGTTTGGAAAGCGACCTGCGTTTCGCGATCAAGCACGGAGAGCTGCGACTGCATTTCCAACCACGCTATCGCATCGCTGATGGTCATATGGTGGGGGCCGAAGCATTGGTACGGTGGCAACATCCGGAGCGTGGATTGATACCGCCCGACACGTTTATCTCCATCGCTGAAGAAAGCGGGCTGATTCTTTCGTTGAGCAACTGGGTGCTAGAGACCGCCTGCAGGTACGCCGCTCGGTGGCCGGAAAGTCTGTTCGTTTCAGTTAACCTTTCACCTACCGAATTCAAGCAAGGAAATTTGGCAGCGCGCGTTCAGAAAACACTTCACGACTGTGGCATCGATCCGGCTCGAGTAGAGCTGGAGGTAACAGAGGGTGTCATGCTCGAAGATGCTGCAGGCGCTCTTGAGGTCATGCACTCGCTGAAACGCCTCGGCGTGCGTATCTCCATGGACGACTTCGGTACGGGATACTCTTCGCTGAGCTACCTGCGCACATTCCCTTTCGATGGCCTGAAAATTGACCGCAGTTTTTTGAACCGGCTGGCGGATAGCGAAGATGACAAGGCCATCATCCAGGCTATCGTCGGCTTGGGCCACGCCCTTGCACTCACCGTCACGGCAGAAGGCATTGAATCGGTGGAACACCTCAAAATGCTGAAAGCGGTGTCGTGCGATGAAGGTCAGGGTTATTTCCTGAGCCGGCCGCTTGATACTGAAGCGTTCAATGCTTTGGTGGGGCTTAAAGCAGCAACGGCCACTAAAAGCGACGCCTGAGGCTACTTGCTGTTAGGGGGCGACAAGCTTGATATTTTACTCGTCGCGACCCTCCATCATGGTGCGTTTGAGCATCACATAAACCGCTCCCGCGCCGCCATGTTTCGCCTGGCACGAGGTGAAACCAAGTACCTGTGAATGCTGGCGCAGCCAGGTGTTGACGTGGCTTTTGATCATTGGCCGCTTGCCGTCCAGCCGTACGGCTTTGCCGTGGGTGACGCGCACGCAGCGAATTTCGAATTTGGTCGCTTCCGCCAGGAACGCCCAGAGGGTTTCCCGGGCCTTTTCCACGCTCATGCCGTGCAGGTCGAGGCTGCCTTCGAAGGGGATCTGGCCGATCTTGAGCTTGCGCATCTGGCTTTCCTGCACGCCGTCACGCGCCCACATCAACTCGTCTTCCGGGCCGACATCGATCACGAACTGATCGGACAGGCCATCAACGGTGGTGGCATCGGTGCGCACGGTGGCGGCCTGACGCAGTTTGGCGATTTGCGCGCGGTCAGCCTTGGGTTTGCCGGTTTCGGCGCGGTCGTGCTTGATCGGCTTGACGCCTTGGATCGCGCTTTTGAACAGGGAAAAATCGTCGTCTTGCATATCAGCCTCCGCGAAGGGCGGCCAGTTTACCCAAGTCGAGACACGATCGATAACAATTGGGGCCCGGCAAAACGTCAGGCCTTCAATTCAGTCGTGTTTTTTCATCAGATGCGGGGACATGTTCAGTTCGCGCGACTGGCGTGCACGGCGACGGCAACGACGCCACAGCCATACGCCCAGGTAGAGCAGAAACAGGCCGACCGCCAGAATGATTGCCGAGCCCAGCGGGCTGGCATTCAGTTCGCCGAGCGCCGGAGGGCGGCCCAGCAGACTGGCGGCGCCGGCCATCGCCAGCAACACACCGCACGTTGCCAGCAAGGCAGCGAAGGCTGCGCCGAATCGAAAACGCCAGTTGCTTTGGCCTTTGGGCCGCAAGCGGCGTGCGTCAAAACCATCGGATAACTTCATTCCGACCTTCCTCAATGGGTATCGGCCCTTCGACCGGGAGTTGACCGGGATGTTCCTGAGGCTATGACATTTACAGCTAATGAGAGGCTTTTGCGGATGAGCGGCGCCATGAACCGCTCATCAAGCGTCGATCAGATCAGATCATGGGTCAGGGCGAGCGTGGCGAAGTTGTCCGCCATGATCGCCATTTCGGTCTGTTGAACGTGGTCGGCGCTCAACACACCACCCTTGTAGGGCAAATCGCGCGTTGCACAGGCGTCTTCAACGAGGGTGCACCGAAAGCCCAGGTTTTTCGCGGCGCGCACGGTGGTGCTGACGCTGGAATGACTCATGAAACCGCAGACGATCAGGTCCAAAGAGCCGAGATTCTGCAGGCGCTCAAGCAGTTCGGTACCGTGAAACGCACTCGGCAGCAATTTACCGATGATGGTTTCGTCGCTCTGTGGTTCCAGACCCGGGATGAATTCACCGCGTTCGCCTTGCGGGTCGAACAGCCCGCCGACGGTGCCGAGGTGACGCACATGGACGATGGGCCGACCGGCTGCGCGGGCAGCGCTCACCAGTTGCTTGATGTTCGCGACGGCAGCCTCCATGCCGACCAGGGCCAGGGGGCCGCTGAGGTATTCCTTCTGGGCATCGATGATGACAAGGGTCGCATGGCTCAGATTGGCGGCGGCATAACCGCGGCCGCTGAGTTGAAACATCGTTTTTGGAACGGACATTCTGGGGCTCCTTCGGGTGGGGCTTTTGCGACATTGTCCTCTGGCTGAGCGCTTCTGTGAATCGCTACCATCGTAAGCGCCGTCGTTACTGGCTCGCAGCCTTGTCAAGATCTTCGTTTTGTTCAATAGCCAGCGATAAAAATGGATCTGTCCTACATCGGGGGCGGTGTTTTTCCTGCGTCGTCGTGGCGCGTTTTGGCTGTTAGAATCGCCAGTCGTTTTTTTTGGAGTTTACCCCGTGATCACTTCCCGACTTCGTACCCTGCGTGACCATATCCGTTGGGCCGTCAGCCGCTTCCATGGGGAGGATCTGTTTTTCGGCCATGGGACCGACAACGCCTGGGACGAAGCCCGTCAATTGGTGTTGGGTGCCTTGCACTTGCCGTGGGAAATTGCGGACAGCTACCTCGACTGCAATCTGGAAGACGATGAGCTGGTCAAGTTGCAGCGTTTGCTCAAGCGGCGCATCGAAGAGCGCATTCCGACCGCTTACCTGTTGGGTGAAGCGTGGTTCTGCGGCATGTCGTTCATTGTCGATGAACGTGTATTGATCCCGCGTTCACCGATCGGCGAGCTGATCGAAAAGCACTTCGAGCCCTGGCTGGGCGCCGAACCTGCGCGGATTCTCGACCTGTGCACCGGTTCCGGTTGCATCGGCATCGCCTGCGCCTATGAGTTCCAGAACGCCGAAGTGGTGCTGGCGGATCTGTCGTTCGAAGCGCTGGAGGTGGCCAACCAGAATATCGAGCGTCATGGCGTCGATGAGCGGGTTTACACCGTGCAGGGCGATGGTTTCGATGGCTTGCCGGGTCAGCGTTTCGACCTGATCGTGTCGAACCCGCCTTACGTCGATGCGGAAGATTTCGCCGACATGCCACAGGAATATCAGCATGAACCCGAGCTGGGCCTGGCCTGTGGCGACGATGGCTTGAACCTGGTACGACGGATGCTCGCCGAAGCGGCGGATCATTTGACCGAGAAGGGTTTGCTGATTGTCGAAGTGGGCAACAGCCAGGTTCACGTTGACGCGTTGTACCCGGAAGTTGACTTCGCCTGGCTCGATTTCGAGCGCGGCGGGCATGGGGTATTCATGTTGACGGCGGAGCAGTGCCGCGAGCATCAGGCGTTGTTCGCTTCCCGCGTCTGACTTTAAAAAGCCTTCGCGGGCAAGCCACGCTCCCACAGGTTTTATGTGTGCCGCATCATTGAGGTACGGCGCAAAACCTGTGGGAGCGGGCTTGCCCGCGATGGTCGCGCCGCGGTCTCAGATCTTTACCGGTGCGTCGCAATCCAGATCAACAACCCCGCCTGAAACACCGCAAACGCCACAAGACACGTGATGGTAAAACGCAGCCCTGCGTCTTCACGCTTGTACTTGCTGACCTTTTCTTCGTGCTTCTTCAGTTTCACTTCCTGCTCGGCCAGGTTCTGCTCGGCCTGTTGCAGCATCTGCGCAGCCTCGAGAATTTCCACCTGCTGCAGCTTCTCGGTGTTCCAGTCCGCCAACAAATCGCCGACTTGAACCTCTTTGACGCTGCCCTTCAAATGCTGGGCATCGGCATACACCACTTCAAACCCATGCGCCTTCAGAAAGTGATCGCGGCGCAGGCGTGTGTCTTCGTTCAGCGCGTCCTTGTTGTTCAGGTCGGTGCCGTCGACGGTGTAGCCGGGCCAGCGCTTTTTCGCCCAGGTAATGCCTTGGGCTGCCATGTAGCGCCCGATGCCACGGTTCATCGGTTCGATCTGCAAACCGCTGTCAGGCCCGAAACGCACACGTTTGGTGGCGTGATCGACCCACACATCAAGATGATTCTGTTCCTTGCGCACGCGCTGGCCGGGCAAGGAGATCGTCATGCGCAACAGGCTGTGTTTCTTGTCGTTGCGTTCGGCGTAACCGAATTCGACAAAGCGCAGTGGCCGTCCGCCAGTGTTGCGGTCAGTCTGCAACGGCGCCAGGCGGAGCATCTTATGGTGCTCGACGTGGACGTCCGCCCACGGCAGCTCGACCACTGGCGGTGCGTCTTTTTCAGCGGTGGTGTCGGGTGAAGTCGGGGTATCAGTCATAACGGCGAGATCCTGTCCAAGCTCAGCTTGCCGCCAGTCATAACGCTGGCGACAAAGGCTTATCGGCCGTTTTTTTCAGGACTGGAGGGCAAAAGAGCTTAACTGGGGCGAAGTCCGTCAATAAATCCGAGTATTCGCGTGCCCAGCTCGGCTGCCAGCGGCAATTGCGGATCTTTATAAGAGGCCAATTGCCGCTTGACGTCGTTGGGCACGATGCGCATGACGTGGTTCATGCCTTCGATCAGCGCCAGTTCGGCGTCGGGTTTGGCGGCTTGCAGCAACCTGGCGTCGCCTACACCGACCTGGATGTCGTTGCTGCCCTGAATGATCAGCGCCGGCATCTTCAATTTGCCGAACGCGGCCGCCGGGTCCTGGCGGAACAGCGAAATCAGGTACGGCTGCACGCTCGGGCGGAATATCACCTGAAGTTGCGGCGGCACGTTGTCATCGGTTTTCCCGGCCTTGAGGCTGTCGAGCAGTTCATTGCTGCGCAGCATCAACGGCGGTGGCAGGCGATTGCTCAACTGTTGGCGCAGGACCTGATCGATCGGCCGGGCGCTGCCAGACATGGAAATCACTGCCGTGGCATCGACGCTCGGCGCCGCGAGGCTGGCGATCAACGCGCCTTCGCTGTGGCCCAGCAGAATCAGTTGCCCGAAACGCGGATCGCTTTTGAGCTTGCGGCCCCACGCTTCGGCGTCGGCCACATAGGCCTCTACCGACAGATTGCGTTCGTCCGGGGTCGCCGCGAGGCTCGCCGCCACGCCGCGTTTGTCGTAACGCACGCTGGCGATGTTGTGTTTGGCCAGCACCCAGGCGAGGCGCTTGAGACTGTCGTTGCGTCCACCGTCGGGGTTATTGCCGTCACGGTCCGTAGGACCGGAGCCGGAAATGATCAGGACAACCGGCACGGGTTTGTCGGATTTCGGCAGCAACAACGAGCCGAAAAGCTCCCCGGTGCCGGTATCCAGTGTGATCGGACGTTGCAGGACGGTGGCCTGTACAAAGCCGGTAAACAAGGTAAGGCTCAAGGCTAAAACTCGCAGCATCATCACGCCATCATGAACAAGATGCCGGTTGGACTCGCGGGCACCCATAAGGTTCGAGGATGAACTAGTTGGGTAGCCTGCGTATACTGGCGCGCATTACGTATTCAGGTTCATTTCACGGAGCGTCCTGCATGTCCGGCAATACCTACGGCAAGCTGTTCACTGTCACCACCGCGGGCGAAAGCCATGGTCCGGCGTTGGTCGCCATTGTCGACGGCTGCCCGCCGGGGCTGGAGATTTCCCTGGAGGATTTGCAGCGCGACCTCGATCGCCGCAAACCCGGCACCAGCCGCCACACCACCCAGCGCCAGGAAGCCGACGAAGTCGAAATCCTCTCCGGCATTTTCGAAGGCCGCACCACCGGTTGCTCGATCGGCCTGTTGATCCGCAACACCGACCAGAAGTCCAAGGACTACTCGGCGATCAAGGACCTGTTCCGCCCGGCCCACGCCGACTACACCTATCACCACAAATACGGCGAACGCGATTACCGCGGCGGCGGTCGCAGCTCGGCGCGGGAAACCGCCATGCGCGTGGCGGCGGGTGCGATTGCCAAGAAATACCTGGCCACCCAGGGCATCGTCATTCGCGGTTACATGAGCCAGCTCGGCCCTATCGAAATCCCGTTCAAGACCTGGGATTCGGTGGAGGAGAACGCGTTTTTCTGCCCTGATCCAGACAAGGTGCCAGAACTGGAAGCCTATATGGATCAGTTGCGCCGCGACCAGGATTCGGTCGGCGCGAAGATCACCGTGGTCGCTGAAGGCGTGATGCCAGGGCTCGGCGAGCCCATCTTCGACCGTCTCGACGCCGAGCTGGCCCATGCGCTGATGAGCATCAACGCGGTCAAAGGCGTGGAAATCGGCGCCGGTTTCGCCAGCGTCGCCCAGCGTGGCACCGAGCACCGCGATGAAATGACCCCGCAAGGGTTCCTCAGCAACAACGCCGGCGGCATTCTTGGCGGCATTTCGTCGGGTCAGCCGATCGTCGCGCACCTGGCGTTGAAGCCGACCTCGAGCATCACCACGCCGGGCCGCTCCATCGACATCCATGGCAACCCGGTGGATGTCATCACCAAGGGCCGCCATGACCCGTGCGTCGGCATTCGCGCCACGCCGATTGCCGAGGCGATGATGGCCATCGTGCTGATGGATCACCTGCTGCGTCATCGCGGGCAGAACGCCAATGTGCACGTGAGCACGCCGGTGCTGGGTCAGCTTTAATGGCTGACCTGATAGCCGCTGCAGTCTGATCACAGTGGCGGCGCTTCCGTACTGGCGGCTCTCCAGTTTCTATCTGTTCTATTTCGCCTTGCTCGGTTCGACGGCGCCGTTCCTGGCGCTGTACTTCGATCACCTGGGGTTTTCCGCCGCGCGCATCGGCGAGCTGGTGGCCATCCCGATGCTGATGCGTTGCGTCGCGCCGAACATCTGGGGCTGGCTGGGCGATTACACCGGTCGGCGCCTGGCCATCGTGCGTTTCGGTTCGGTCTGCACGTTGCTGACGTTCTCGCTGATTTTCGTCAGCAAAACCTACGCCTGGCTGGCGATGGTCATGGCGTTGCATGCGTTTTTCTGGCACGCGGTGTTGCCACAATTTGAAGTCATCACCCTCGCGCATCTGAAGGGGCAGACATCCCGTTACAGCCAGATCCGCTTGTGGGGCTCCATCGGTTTCATCATCACCGTGGTTGCGTTGGGGCGGTTGTTCGAATGGCTCAGCCTCGACATTTACCCGGTGGCGCTGGTGCTGATCATGGCCGGCATCGTGGTCAGCAGCCTGTGGGTGCCGAACGCGCAACCGGTCCAGAGCGAAAGACCGGCGGCAGACGGGTTTCTCAAGCAATTGCGCAGCCCCGGCGTGTTGGCGTTTTACGCGTGCGTGGCGCTGATGCAGATGAGTCACGGCCCGTATTACACCTTTCTGACCTTGCACCTTGAGCGATTGGGTTATAGCCGTGGCTTGATCGGCCTGCTCTGGGCGGTCGGCGTAGTGGCCGAAGTGTTGATGTTTCTGGCCATGAGCAAGATTCTTGCGCGCTTCTCCGTACGCAGGGTGCTGCTGGCGAGTTTTCTGCTGGCGGCGCTGCGTTGGTTGCTGTTGGGTTCGTTCGCTGAATTCTTGTCGGTGCTGCTGTTTGCCCAGGTGTTGCATGCGGCGACATTCGGCAGCTTTCACGCGGCTGCCATCCAGTTCGTGCAACGTAGCTTCGGCGCGCGTCAGCAAGGGCAGGGCCAGGCGTTGTACGCCGCACTGGCCGGCACCGGCGGCGCACTGGGCGCGTTGTACTCCGGTTACAGTTGGAATGCCCTCGGGGCCTCGTTCACCTTTAGTATTGCCAGTCTGGCAGCCTTCGCCGCTGCCGTTATCATTGCCACACGAATGCAAGAGGACCGGCCATGAGCCTTACCCGTGAACACCTCGCCCAGGAAATCATCGACGCCGGGCGTTTTCTGTATGGTCGCGGCTGGTCGCCGGCCACCAGCAGCAACTATTCAACCCGACTGTCGCCGAGCGAAGCCTTGCTGACCGTGTCTGGCAAGCACAAAGGCCAGTTGGGCGTCGACGATGTGCTGGCCACTGATCTGTCGGGCAACAGTCTGGAACCGGGTAAAAAACCGTCCGCCGAAACCTTGCTGCACACCCAGCTCTATACTTGGCGGGCGGAGATCGGCGCGGTGCTGCACACCCACTCGGTGAACGCCACGGTGCTGTCGCGCCTCACGCCGGAAGGCTTCATCGAGTTCGAAGACTACGAATTGCAAAAGGCGTTCAGCGGCGTTTCGACCCACGAATCCCGGGTGCGCGTGCCGATTTTCGACAACGATCAGGACATTGCGCGTCTCGCCGCCAAGGTGCAGCCTTGGCTGGACGCCCATCCCGATTGTGTCGGTTATCTGATTCGCGGCCACGGCCTCTACACCTGGGGTGCCCGCATGAGTGATGCGTTGCGGCAGATCGAGGCCTTTGAATTTTTGTTCGAGTGCGAGTTGAAGACGCGCTCGATCCTGAACCGTTAAGGAGTTGCCCTGATGAGCAGCCTGTCCGTCTACCACGTCTCAAGCCCTGACATTCCGAACAAGGTGCTGACCCATTTCGAAGACATCGCCTCGACCCTGGCCGAGCAAGGTGTGCGCTTCGACCGCTGGCAAGCGGCGGCGAAAATCCAGCCTGGCGCCAGTCAGGAAGAAGTGATCGCCGCGTATCAGGAACAAATCGACAGGCTGATGACCGAACGCGGTTACATCACCGTCGATGTGATCAGCCTGAACAGCGATCACCCGCAAAAAGCCGAGTTGCGCGCCAAGTTCCTCGACGAGCACCGTCATGGCGAAGACGAAGTACGATTTTTCGTCGCCGGTCGTGGCTTGTTTACCCTGCACATCGACGATTACGTGTACGCCGTGCTGTGCGAGAAGAACGACCTGATCTCGGTGCCGGCCGGCACGCCGCACTGGTTCGACATGGGTGAGCATCCGCACTTCGTCGCGATCCGGCTGTTCAACAACCCGGAAGGCTGGGTGGCCAATTTCACCGGGGAAGACATCGCCAGCCGCTTCCCGCGTCTTGAGGACTGAGTCGATGCCGATCAAAGCGATTCTCACCGACATCGAAGGCACCACCAGCGCGGTGAGTTTTGTGTTCGACGTGCTGTTTCCTTACGCCGCCAAACACCTGCCGGACTTCGTTCGCCAGCACGCCGCGCGCGCTGATGTGGCGGAGCAGCTGGACGCCGTGCGCCGGGACAATCAGGAGCCGGACGCGAACGTCGAGCGCGTTATCGAGATTCTCCTGGGCTGGATCGCCGAAGACCGCAAAGCCACGCCGCTCAAGGCGTTACAAGGCATGGTCTGGGAGCAGGGCTATCAGGCCGGGCAGTTGAAAGGTCACGTGTACCCGGACGCCGTTGAAGCGCTCAAACGCTGGCATCAGCAAGGTTTCAAACTGTTTGTTTATTCCTCGGGTTCGATTCAGGCGCAGAAGCTGATCTTCGGCTGCTCCGAGGCGGGGGATTTGTCGCCGTTGTTCAGCGGCTATTTCGACACCACGTCAGGGCCCAAGCGTGAAGCGCAGTCGTACCAGCGCATCACCCAGGCCATCGGCCTTGAGGCGGCGCAGATTCTGTTCCTGTCGGACATCGTCGAGGAACTGGACGCGGCGCGCATGGCCGGCATGGTGACCTGTGGGTTGGCTCGAGAAGGCGGGGAGTTGGCAGGACACGTGACCGTCGACAGCTTCGCCCGGATCGATCCTTCCACGTTCTAACTGCCTAAACACATCCCCTGTGGGAGCGACCAGGCTCGCTCCTACAGGGGATGGGGTGCCGCTTCAAAAACAACTCAGGCCGTGAAGCGAAAGCGCTCACGGCCTGTTTGTTTACAGTGCTGGAATGTTTATGCCGAGTGATACGTCGGCAGTGCAAAGCGCTGTTGGCTTTGCAGCATGGAGATCTGCGGCAATTCGCTGGCCTGTTCAGCCAGGTCGCGGCGGATCGCACTGATCACCCAAGACAGCTGATCGCCCGCATGCAACTGCTGGTAGGAAACCGAGCGCTTGAACACTCTGCCTTCACTGCTGCGCAAGGTGAGCAGAATGCCACCGTCGGGACGTGCCTGGGTGGTGACTTCGAAGTTGGAGAACAGGGAAGAAAATTTTTCTTGGATCAGGTTCATGTCTATCAGCTCCGTAAGCTCTTGAATGGCAAGCATGCAGAGGTAGTTGCAGTGATTGTGCCAGCACCTGTTTTTTTAAAAATCGTTATAAATCAATAAGTTAATTTTCTACCGATTTTTTGCTTTCGTGCAATCTGCATGAATGGCCATCGTGCATCCTGCATTTTGCGAGATTAAAGACGATTCGATGGAACCATTGACCCCCTCGGGGATCGTGTTTCGACGCGGATACAAAACATTTCAAAAACCGCGTGTACAGCTCAAGAACCGTTGACGTATTTTCGGGCTCAATCACCGTCGCCCGACAATAAAAAGATCGAACGGGAGCACCCATGAGCCACACGACGAACGACACGATTACTTGGGGCATGATGCTCCGCAAGCTGCCATCCATTGCCAGAGCCATCCCCCGGGTGGTGAAAGGCATGAAAGCCGCCAACGTCAAGGACCCGACCCAACCGTGTGGCCTGGGCTGGACTTTCGAACAAGCGACGTTGCGCAATCCAGCGGGCCCGGCGTTGCTGCAGGGCGCGGTGGTGCTCACGTACTCCGAAGTCAATCAATGGGCCAATCGCATCGCCCATCACCTGATCGCCCAAGGCATCGGCAAGGGCGACGTGGTCGCGGTGTTCATAGAGAATCGCCCGGAACTGTTGGTGACGATCCTGGCGGTGGCCAAGGTCGGCGCGATCAGTGCCTTGCTCAACACCTCTCAAACCCGCGATACGCTGGCCCACAGCCTGAACCTGGTGGCGCCGGCAGCGATCATTGTCGGTGAAGAATTGGTGCCGGCATTTGCGGCGGTGCGCGAGCGGGTTTCGATCGACGCCGCGCGCATCTGGTTCGTCGCCGACCAGGACACCTATCGCCAACCGGGCGTTGCACCCCACGGTTTCATCAACCTGATGAGCGCGATTGCCGACAGCCCCAGCGACAACCCGGTCAGCAGTCAGCAGGTTTTTCTCGACGACCCGTGTTTCTACATCTACACCTCGGGCACCACCGGGCTGCCCAAGGCCGGGGTGTTCAAGCATGGACGCTGGATGCGCAGTTCCGCGAGCTTCGGTTTGATTGCGCTGGACATGCGCCCCGAAGACATCGTCTATTGCACCTTGCCGCTGTATCACGCCACCGGACTCTGCGTGTGCTGGGGCTCGGCCATCAGCGGTGCCTCGGGGTTTGCCATCCGCCGCAAGTTCAGCGCGAGCCAGTTCTGGAGCGACGTGCGCCAATACCGCGCGACCACCCTCGGTTACGTCGGCGAATTGTGCCGCTACCTGGTGGATCAACCGATCAGCGCCGACGATAACAAGCACGGCGTGACGAAGATGATCGGCAACGGCCTGCGCCCTGGCGCATGGCACGAATTCAAGACGCGCTTTGGCGTGAATCACATCTGCGAGTTGTACGCGGCCAGCGACGGCAACATCGGTTTCACCAACATCCTCAACTTCAACAACACTGTCGGTTTTTCCCTGATGTCCTGGGAGCTGGCAGCCTATGACCACGACAGTGGTGCGCCGACGCGTGAGGCCAATGGCTTCATGCGCAAGGTTGCCAAGGGCGAGCAAGGGCTGTTGCTGGCGAAGATCGACGACAAGGCGCCGCTGGATGGCTACACCGATCCGCAGAAGACTGAAAAAGTCGTGCTGCACGACGTGTTCGAGAAGGGTGACCGTTACTTCAACACCGGTGACTTGCTGCGCAACATCGGTTTTGGTCATGCGCAATTCGTCGATCGCCTGGGTGACACCTACCGCTGGAAGGGCGAAAACGTCTCGACCACCGAGGTCGAAAACATCCTGCTGCAACACCCGAACATTTCCGAAGCCGTGGCTTATGGCGTGGAGGTCCGCAACACCAACGGGCGTGCCGGGATGGCGGCGATCACACCGGCCGAGTCCCTGGCGACCCTGGATTTCAGCGAGCTGCTGGCCTTCGCCCGCGAGCAAATGCCGGCGTATGCGGTGCCGCTGTTCCTGCGGGTGAAAGTGAAGATGGAGACCACTGGCACCTTCAAATACCAGAAGACCCGGCTCAAGGATGAAGCCTTCGACCCTGGCAAAACCGGCGATGATCCGATCTACGCGTGGCTGCCGGGGACCGAGACTTACGTGCAGGTCACCGAGCAGTTGCTGACGGAAATTCACGCTGGCAAGTACCGTTATTGAATGTGGCTATGGCGTGCCTTGAGAAAAAACAAGTGACAGTGTCGGGGCCGCTCGGGAAACTGTCGGCTTTGCGAATAACTGTAAGTGGAGTCCCCAATGTCCGATCAAAGCCGCCAGATGACCCCCGAAGAAGCCGCCGAATTTGCCGAACAGGTTTTCAACAAGGCGCGCGAGGGCGATGCGGCCATGATGGCTGCGCTGTTGACCAAAGGTCTGCCGCCTAACCTGCGCAACCACAAGGGCGACACCTTGTTGATGCTGGCGGCTTATCACGGCCACGTCGAGACGGTAAAAGTCTTGCTCGAGCACAAGGCCGATCCGGAAATCCGCAACGACAACGGCCAGAGCCCGATTGCCGGCGCGGCGTTCAAGGGCGACCTGGCGGTGGTCAAGGCGTTGGTTGACGGTGGTGCGCTGGTGGAAGGGGCGTCGTTCGACGGCCGCACCGCGTTGATGATGGCGGCGATGTTCAACCGCGTGGAAATCGTTGATTACCTGATCAGCAAAGGGGCCGATCCGAAGGCCAAGGATGCCAACGGGGTGTCTGCGCTGGATGCCGCGAAAACGTTGGGTGCGGTGGATACCACTGCACAATTGGAGAAACTGCTCGGCTGACTGGACGTCTGACCCCGGAACCCCTGAAGGAGCAAGCCTGCTCGCGATGGCTTTGTGACAGACGCCTGGTTTTGATGGCGTACATATCCGTTCCTGCGGTAACGGATATGTACATAAACCCGGCCGCCAAGGTCCCTCGCTTTACTTCAATAAACCCAAACCTCAACCCGCCGATTCTTGATCCGCCCCTCATCCGCACTATTGGCCGCCACCGGCATCTCGGCGCCAAAACCACGAATCTCGCGAAATACCACGCCGCGTTTCACCAGCTCCCGCCGCACCGCCATGGCCCGCAGTTTCGACAGCAGGTCGGCCCGTGCCGGATCGCTCTTGGCATCGCCAAACCCCACCAGCGTTACCTGCCGGTTGGTTTTCTGGTTCTGCTGGAGGTAATCGAGCACCCGCGTCAGGTCCTGTCGGGCCTTGTTGTCCAGGGTCGCGCTGCCTTCTTCGAAGCGGAAATTCACGGTGAGGCGCTGGGCGTGGCGGCTGAGCGCCTGATAACCCTCGGGCATCAACGCATTCGGTGTGACCGCCATGGCCTGGACGGTCTGAGCAATAAACCCGTTAGCCGCGACAATGGCCTGGCCGTTGCTGCTTTGCGCGAACGCCACCAACGCTTCGGCCCAGGGATTTTTGCCGTTGGGCGGCAGGTAAAAGAACAGCCGTCGTGACAGCGGATAGTCTTCCGTGGCGATCAGGCTGTTAAGCGGCGGCATGGCCTGGGATTGACCATCGACAATCGCCACGGCTTTGGCCTGGCGCACGTAGGGCAGGCCGATAAAACCAATGCCTTGCGGGTCGAGGCTGACCGCGTCGGACAATTGCTCGCTGGATTCGAAGCGTTTCGCCGCACTGTTCAGCGTTTTCCCACGACGACTGAGGACGACTTCCTTGAAGGTGTCGTAGGTGCCCGATTGGTCATCCCGCGCGTACAGATGAATCGCTCCGCCGTGGCCGCCGAGCGCTTCCCAGGTGCGGGCTTCGCCGCTGAAGATGCGCGCCAGTTGCTCGGTGTTGAGTTGATTCAGCGGGTTTTGCGGATGAAGGATGATTGCCAGGCCATCAATGGCGATGACCTGCTCGGCGCCGGGGCTTTTCAGATCGCCGAGGGATTGCAGGGCCAGCAGTTCGCTGTCTTTGATCGGGCGCGAAGAGGCGGCAAGGTCCGCGGTGGCATTTTTCAGGGCCGTGAAGCCGGTGCTGGAGCCGTGGGCCGCGATGTCCACTTCGACCCGGCGACCCTGCGCGGTTTCGCCGACTACGCGCAGTTCGTTGGCCGTGTCTGGCGCTTCGCTGCGGACCTTGAGCAAGCCTTGCTCGCGCATCAAACCCTCGACCAGCGCCGGGCCCAATGCCGCGCCAATGGTGTTGGAGCCCTGAATGCGCAGCACCGGCCCCTGTTTGGGCGTCGGCAAATCACCGGCCGACGCGCTGATGGGCAGCCCGGCGCACAGCATTAACAGGAAGAAAACGCGCAGCGTCATGCTGGCACCTTTAAAGAACAAAGTAAGTGCCGGGAGAATAAGTCAGTAAGATTTCCGAAAGATGACAGTTATCAACATTGTAGGAGCGAGCTTGCTCGCGATGAGGGACTGGCATTCAACATTGATATTGACTGACGGTGCGCTATCGCGAGCAAGCTCGCTCCCACAGTTGATTTGTGTCGATGTTGAGGGGATCAGCTCAACTCAAGCCAGATCGGCGCGTGATCCGAAGGCTTTTCCATTCCGCGGAGTTCGTAATCCACGCCCGCATCCTTCACCCGCGGCAACAAGCCGTGGGACGCCATGATCACGTCAATCCGCAGTCCGCGCTTGGGTTCATCCTCAAAGCCACGGCTGCGATAGTCGAACCAACTGAAGCGGTCGGCCACGTCCGGGTTCAGGTGGCGAAAACTGTCCACCAGACCCCAGTTCTTCAAGCGCGCCATCCACTCGCGTTCTTCCGGCAGGAAGCTGCATTTGCCGGTTTTCAGCCAGCGTTTCATGTTGTCCGGGCCGATACCGATGTCGCAGTCTTCCGGGGAAATATTCACGTCGCCCATTACCACCAGCGGCTGTTCGTTTTGGAACTGGCTTTCCAGCAAGTGCTGCAGATCGTTGTAGAAACGCTCTTTGGCCGGGAACTTGGTCGGATGGTCGCGGCTTTCACCCTGTGGGAAATAGCCGTTCATGATGGTCACCGGCACGCCATTGGCGTCGGCGAAGGTGCCCCAGATAAAGCGACGCTGCGCATCTTCTTCATCGGTGACGAAACCTTTGTGCAGTTCCAGCGGTTCCTTGCGCGAGAGCAGGGCAACGCCGTAGTGACCCTTTTGCCCATGGAAATACACGTGATAGCCCAAGGCCTGGACTTCGGCCAGCGGGAACTGGTCGTCATGGACTTTGGTTTCCTGCAAGCCGATCACGTCGGGTTGATGCTTTTCGATCAGCGCCGCCAGCTGATGGGGGCGAGCGCGCAGCCCGTTGATGTTGAAGGAGACGATCTTCATGGTCGGCAGTCCTGGCAAAAGGGCGATGCTAGCTGACCTGTGGGAATCGGGCCAGTCTGGGGTGAGACGATTCGCGTGTGTCAGCAAGCCTTGTGTCGACGTTGAAGGCCTCTTCGCGAGCAGGCTCGCTCCCACATTGATCGGTGTCACGCCGAAGTTATCGCGACTGGTCTATACCTTTGTGGGAGCGAGCCTGCTCGCGAAGACGGCTTAGGCCCCAATACTCATTCCGGATCAACAAGGAACTGTATGGGCGCAGACAAACTCGTAACAACAAGAGCACAGCCATTTGAGCTGTCCCGGGGAGATCAACCGTTATGCCCGAAACCTCGACCGCCATCGCCGATATCCACATGCTCGACAGCGGCTATTCCCGCGAAGCCCGTTCCCTGTTGTACCAGGCCTACCGCCACGAACCGACCTTCGGCTACCTCTTCGAAGCCGAGCGCCCCGGTTATGAACAGCGGGTCCGCGCCACCGTGCGCGAACTGGTCAAACAGCACTTTCTTCAGGATTTGCCGGCCATTGGCCTGCTGGTCAACGACCGTTTGATCGGCATTGCCCTGATCGCACCGCCACAACGTCGCCTCGGCATCACCGAAAGCTGGGCCTGGCGCCTGCGGATGGTGCTCAGCACGGGGTTTCGCTGCACGCGCCGCTACCTCGAATACCACGATGCGGTCATGGCCTGCGTGCCGTCCGACTCGGTGCACTTGCTGCCGTTGTTGGGGATTCATCCACAATTCCAGGGCAAGCACTTCGGCGAACAACTGCTGCAGGCAGTCCATAACTGGTGCGCGGTAGATGAGCATTCCCAGGGGGTAGTTCTCGACACCGGGAATCCGCGTTATCTGGAGTTCTATAAACGTCAGGGCTATGAGGAAATCGGTGAAGTGGCGGTAGGACCGATCCGCGAGCACGTGTTTTTTCACGCCAACCCGCAGGTGCTGCAAACCGCCTCGGCATAAACGGTAGAACTTTCGCGGTGCGCGAGGCTCTATCACGCTCCCAAGCTCGTGATAGCATCCGCGCCTATGAAGTTTCCAGGAAGAATTACCAGCGGCGTGCTGATGCTGATCACCAGCTGCGCGGCGCTGGCGCAAAGTGAATTGGATGTGCGGATCAAACCGTCCAACGATGAACTGAAGGCCAATATAGAGGGCTATATCGGCAGCCTCGGCGATCGTGACGAAGAAGCCTTGTTGCGCTTCAGTCGTGGCGCCGAAGAACAGGCGCGCAAGGCCGCCCAGGCCTTGGGTTATTACCAGCCACAGATCGACACGGACGTGAAGGGCGGCAAGACTCCGCGCCTGGTCATGAACATCGATCCGGGCGAGCCTGTGCATTTGCGCAATGTCACTATCCGTATCGACGGTCCTGCGGCCTCCCTCAAAGCCTTTCGTGTGCCGAAAAGCGCCGCGCTGAAAACCGGTGCGGTGCTCAATCATGGCCGCTACGAAGACGCCAAGCGGCTGATCCAGAACCAGGCTTCGCGTTTCGGTTTTTTCAGTGGCTACTTCACTCGGCAGAAGCTGTCGGTCGACCCGCGAGCGGGCGTTGCCGACATCGAACTGATCTATGAAAGCGGCCCGCGTTATGCCCTCGGCAAGGTCAGTTTCGAGGGCGATACGCCGTTCGACGAAGAACTGCTGCAACGCATGGTGCCGTTCAAGGCCGGCGCGCCGTATGACTCCGAACTGATCGCCGAACTCAATCAGAACCTGCAATCGAGCGGCTATTTCGAAGGCGTGCGCGTCGACGCCGCGCCGACGGCGTCCAGGAACGATGTGATCCCGGTGGACGTCAAACTCCAAACCCGCAAGCCACGGACCATGGGCCTCGGTCTGGGTTTTTCCACCGACGTCGGCCCACGGGTCAAGGCCAACTGGACCCGGCACTGGGTTAACCCTCAAGGCCACAGCTATGGCTGGGAAACCGAAGTCTCGGCACCACGCCAAAACGTCGGGCTGTTCTACGACATTCCACTAGACCCGCCGCTGACCGACAAACTGCGCTTCGCCGGTGGTTATCAGAGCGAAGAAATTGCCGATAAGGACAGCCTGAGCAAGCTGCTGACCCTCGGCCCCGAATGGCACAGCAAGTTGCCCAGCGGCTGGCAGCGGGTGGTGTCGCTGAAATGGCAGCGCGAAGAATATCGACTCGGCGATGATTCGGGGCTTAGCAATCTGCTGATGCCCGGCGTCAGCTATTCCTACCTGAAAAGCGACAACCGCATCGACCCGCACAACGGTTATCGCTTGCAATTCGAAAGCAAAGTCGCCAAGGAAGGCTTGGGCTCCGACACCAACCTGCTTTACGGCACGGCGCTGGTCAAAGGCCTGACTACGGTCTTTGATAAACACCGCTTCCTCGGCCGGGTGCAGGTGGGCGGAAGCGCCACCAATGGCTACAAATCGGTGCCACCGTCGCTTCGTTTCTTCGCCGGCGGCGATCAGAGCGTGCGCGGTTACGACTACCAGAGCCTGTCCCCGGAAAACTCCGACGGCGACCGCATCGGTGGCCGCTACATGATTGCCGGCAGCGTCGAGTATCAGTATTCCATCGCCGAAAAATGGCGGGTTGCGACGTTTGTCGACCAGGGCAACTCCTTCAACAAACTCGAACTGCCCGACCTCAAGACCGGCGTGGGTATCGGCGTGCGCTGGGTGTCACCGGTGGGGCCGATTCGCCTCGACCTGGCCCACGCGCTGGACGATGACGGCGGCATTCGACTGCACTTTTCCATGGGGCCTGAGCTGTGAAGCGTGGTTTGAAAGTAACGCTGCTGGCGATTCTCGCGCTGCTGATGCTGGTGCTGCTGACCGTGACCACGGTGCTGGGCACGGCGACGGGCAGCCGTTGGGCGCTCGGCTTTGTGCCGGGTTTGACCGTCGAGAATTTCCAGGGACGACTGGGCGGGCAGTGGAGCGCCGACCATTTGGTCTGGCAGCAAGGCACCAGCCGGGTTGAGCTGAGCAAAGCGATTTTCGCCTGGTCTCCGTTGTGCCTGACGCGCATGACCCTATGCATCGAACAGTTGAAGGCCGATCAGGTCAGCCTGCAATTCCCGCCGGGCCCCGAAGAAGAAAGCAGCGGACCGATTACATTGCCGGACCTGAAGTTGCCACTGGCCATCGAGCTGGGCGATGTGCAGGTCGGTAGCCTGCTGTTCAACGGCAGCGAAGAACTCAAAGGCCTGCAACTGGCGGCACATTGGACCGCGCAAGGTTTGCAGATCGATTCCGTGCAACTGCAACGTGACGAACTGAGCCTGAACCTGTCCGGCCTGCTGCAACCCAGCGGCAACTGGCCGCTTAAAGCCGAGGGCAAACTGACGTTACCGGCCCCCGAGCCTTGGGCGCTGGCGCTGAAAATCGACGGCGACCTGCTGAAAACCTTGAAGCTCACCGCCGACAGCAGCGGTTACCTGAACGGCCAACTGACCGGCGAGTTGCAGCCGCTGGTGGACAACCTGCCGGCCAAGGTGCGGATCACCGCCGACGGCTTCAAACCCAGCGCTGACCTGCCGGACACCCTGCAACTCAATCAGCTAGAACTCAGCGGCGACGGCGATCTGAAAAACGGCTACCAGTTGCGTGGCAACGCCACGCTGCCCGCCGAGCAAGGCCCGGTTGCACTGATGCTGCAAGGCAAGGTCGACGCCAACGGCGCGCAGATCGCCGCACTGGACCTGACCGCCAACGACAAACAAAGCCTCAAGCTCTCTGGCGTTCTGGACTGGAGCAAAGGCCTGAACGCCACAGCGAAAATCGACTGGCTGGACTTCCCCTGGCACCGGCTCTATCCGCTGATCGACGAACCTGAAGTGGCGTTGCGCAGCTTCAACGGCGAAGTCTCCTACACCGACGGCCAATACCTCGGCAACTTCAAAGCCGCGCTGGATGGCCCGGCCGGGGCGTTCAGCCTGAGCAGCCCGTTCGCCGGCGACCTGACAAAAATCTACCTGCAACAAATCCAGCTCGAAGCCGGGCAGGGCAAGGCCCAAGGGCACCTGAACCTGCAATTTGCCGATGGCATTGCCTGGGACACCGCGCTCGACCTCTCGGCGATCAACCCGGCGTATTGGGTCGCGGAGTTGCCGGGCACCCTGGCCGGACCGTTGCGCAGCAAAGGCGAGATGAAGAATGAACGGCTCAGCCTGAATGCGGACCTCGATTTGAAGGGCAAGCTGCGTGGGCAACCGGCGGTTCTGCAAGCCAAGGCCGATGGCAGCGGCGAGCAATGGAACCTCAGCGCGCTGCAAATCCGCCTCGGTGACAACAGCATCACCGGCAAGGGCAGCCAGCAACAGAAACTCGCCGGCCAGATCGACATCAAGCTGTCGCGCCTGGCCCAGCTCTGGCCGCAACTGCGTGGTCAACTCAACGGCCGCGTCGATGTCGCCGGCACGCTCAAGGCGCCGCAAGGCAAGCTCGGGCTGCAAGGCACGCAACTGGCGTTCCAGGACAATCGCCTGCAAAGCCTCAACCTCGACGCCACCCTCGACAGCGCGCAACGGGCGAAAATCGACTTCAAGGGCAGCGGCATTCAGGCCGGCGACACCTCGCTGGGGACACTAACGGCCAGCGGTCAGGGCGATATCAAAAACCAGAAACTGGCGCTCGATCTGCAGGGCCCGCAACTGAAGCTGGCCCTCGGCCTCGATGGCAATCTGGATAAAGGCAACTGGCGGGGGCGTCTGGCCAGTGGCGATATCCAGGCCGGCGGCCAGGACTGGAAACTGCAAAGCCCGGCGAAACTCGAACGGCTGGCGGATGGCCAAATCAACTTCGGCGCCCATTGCTGGATGTCCGGCCCGGCCAGTCTGTGCGGCGAAGACCAGCGCCTGATGCCAGAGCCGAAGCTGCGATACCACCTCAAGCAATTCCCGATCGACAGCCTGGCGCAGTGGTTGCCAAAGGACTTCGCCTGGAAGGGCCGCCTCAACGCCGACCTGCAACTGGACCTGCCCGCCAGCGGTCCGAACGGCCAGATCAGCCTCGATGCCAGCGGTGGCACCTTGCGCATAAAGGACAAGGATCAGTGGCTGGACTTCCCGTACCAGACCCTGAAACTCACCAGCAAACTCACGCCCAAGCGCATCGACACCGACCTCAACTTCGTCGGCGGCAAACTGGGTGAGTTGAGTGTGCAGGCGCAAATCAACCCGTTGCCGAAGAACAAACCACTGAGCGGCGCGTTCCGTCTCAATGGACTCGACTTGTCCGTGGCGCGACCGTTTGTGCCGATGGTCGAGAAACTCACCGGACGCCTGAATGGCAGCGGCACGATTGCAGGCACGCTGATGGCGCCTCTGGTAAATGGCAACCTGCTGCTCAGCGACGGCGAGATTTCCGGGCCTGAGCTGCCGATGGACCTTGAGGCGTTGCAGCTTCAAGCGCTGATCGCCGGTGAAACGGTGCAGTTGAACGGCGGCTGGAAAAGCGGCAAGAACGGGCAGGGCAGCCTGAACGGCAATATCGCCTGGGGCCAGGCGCTGGTGGTGGACCTGGCGCTCAAAGGTACGCAGTTGCCGGTCACCGTCGAACCGTACGCCAAGCTCGAAGTCGCACCGGACTTGAAGATTTCGATGAAGGGCGACGAGCTGGCCATCGCCGGCAAAGTGTTGGTACCACGGGGCGAAATCACCGTACGCGAGTTGCCGCCGTCGACGGTCAAAGTGTCCGATGACACGGTGATCATCGGCCAGCAAACCGAAGAGGGCAAACCGCCGCTGGCGATGAAAATGGACATCGATGTGGCGGTCGGCGAGGACAAACTCAGCTTCGCCGGGTTTGGCCTGACCGCCAACCTGCAAGGGCACGTGCACATCGGCGACAACATGGACACCCGTGGCGAGCTGTGGCTCAACGACGGGCGTTACCGGGCCTATGGCCAGCGGTTGACGGTGCGTCGGGCGCGCTTGCTGTTTGCCGGCCCGATCGATCAGCCGTATCTGGACATCGAGGCGATTCGCCAGACTGACGACGTCATCGCCGGTATTCGCCTGAGCGGCAGCGCCGAGCAGCCGACCACGCAGATTTTCTCCGAGCCGGCGATGAGTCAGGAACAGGCCTTGTCCTATCTGGTGCTGGGGCGTCCGCTGAGTACCACCGGTGAAGACAACAACATGCTGGCGCAGGCCGCGCTCGGTCTGGGTTTGATGGGCAGTTCCGGGGTGACCGGCAAACTGGCCAGCGATCTGGGGATTCAGGATTTCCAGCTCGATACCGAAGGCAGCGGCAATACGACCAGCGTGGTTGCCAGCGGCAATATCTCCGAGAAGCTCAGTCTGCGTTATGGCGTGGGTGTGTTTGAACCGGCCAACACCATTGCCTTGCGCTACAAGCTGAGCAAGAAGGTCTACCTCGAAGCGGCGGGTGGCGTGGCCAGTTCGCTGGATATCTTCTACAAGCGGGATTTTTAGTTCCCGTTCCTCCAAAAGACCGAGTCGCTTCCATCGCGGGCAAGTCGCACCGCCGCTCCCACAGGGATCACACTGAACCTGTGGGAGCGGCGGTGCGACGATTCGACTTGCCCGCGATGGCGTCGGGGTGCTCACCACAAAACTCCTGCCATTTATCCGCTAAATACAAAGCAACCTAACTATTACGTTGACATTCGCTGCCTAGGCAGTAACATCTCGACATACATTCTCTGCCTAGGCAGCTAATTGGTGGTCAGATGAAACATTTCACCCCGGACGAATTCAAGAACTGCCATCTCGGCCTCCTGCTCGGGCGCGCTGCGCTGCTCAAGGACCGGATCATCGACACGCACATGGAACCCCACGGCATCACCGCCGCGCAGTTCAAAGTGCTGATCATCATGGCTCAGTTCGGTGTTGATACCCCGGCCGAGCTGTGCCGCCACCTGTCGCTCGACAGTGGTTCGATGACCCGCATGCTTGATCGTCTGGAACAGAAAGGTTTCCTCGCCCGCCAACGCTCGGAAGCGGATCGCCGTCAGGTGCAGCTTGTGCTAACTGAGCAAGGCCAGCAGTTGACCGACCGCCTGCCGGAAATCGGCGCCGACGCCATGAACGAACTGGCCGGCGCCATCACTCCCGAAGAGCTGAAATCCCTGGAACAGATCCTGAAGAAAATTTTGCTGGCAGCCGGTGACTCGATCACGCTGCTGCGGGTAGGTGACAAATGAGCAGCAAAACTCTGCGTGCCGGTCTGAGCCTGGTGCTCGCGGCTATGACCCTGGCCGGTTGTGCCAGCTACAGCGGCCTGACCACCGAAGGCAAAAGCCTGGATGCGAAAACCCTCAAGGCCGGGCAATCCCTCAGCGGCGTGACCCTGTCGCCCGCGGCCTGGCCGAAAAGCGACTGGTGGAAAAGCCTCGGCGACCCACAGCTCGACGGTCTGATTCGCGAAGCGTTGCACGACAGCCCCGACATGCAGATCGCCGACGCCCGCGCCCATCAGGCCAGCGCCGCCGCCTATGCCGCCGATGCTGCGCGGATGCCGACCCTGGATGCCAGCGCCGGCGTCAGCCGTTCGCGTCTGGCCCGGGATCAAGACCCGAGGGGTGAGGGCGATGCCTACTCCACCGTGCGCAACATCGGCGCCAGTTTCAATTACAACTTCGACCTTTGGGGCGGTCAGCGTGACGCCTGGGAGGCCGCGTTGGGTCAGGCCCGGGCAGCCGAAGTCGACCAGCAAGCGGCGCAATTGACCTTGTCCGCCGACGTTGCCCGCGCTTACAGCGATCTGGGACAGGCGCATATCGTTCACGACCTGGCCCAGGAAGACCTCAAGCGTACAAAGCAAATGCTCGACTTGAGCCAGCGTCGCCTGAGCTCCGGCATCGACAGCCAATACCAGTACCAGCACACCGAAAGTCTCGAAGCCACGTCCGAAGCCAGCCTGATCGACGCCGAAAAACGCCTGCAAAGCGCGAAAATCGCTCTGGCGGTGTTGCTCGGCAAAGGCCCGGATCGCGGCAACGACATCGCCCGGCCGAAGATCCTTCAGGCTAGCGCTGTCGCGTTACCGTCGGTCCTGCCCGCCGAATTGCTCGGTCGTCGCCCCGATCTGGTGGCCGCGCGCTGGCGGGTCGAGGCGGCGAGCAAGAACATCGACGCCGGCAAGACCCGGTTCTATCCCAACCTCAACCTCAGCGCCGCAGCCGGTGCCGAATCATTGTTGGGCGACGCGATGTTTGGTTCGGCCAGTCGTTTCTTCAACATCGCACCGACGATCTCTGTGCCGATTTTCGACGGCGGCCGCCTGCGCGCCGACCTCGATGCCCGCGACGCCGATTACGACCTCGCCGTGGCGCAGTACAACAAAAGCCTGGTGAAAGCCCTCGGCGATGTCAGCGACACCATTAACCAGCTGCGCGATATCGGCCGGCAGATCGGCGCTCAGCAACACGCCACCGACATTGCCCAGGATTCTTACAACACTGTGGTCCAGCGGTACGGTTCCGGCATCGGTAACTACCTGGACGTGCTCAGCATCGAGCAGCAATTGCTCCAGGCCCAGCGTCAGCTGGCCAACCTGAATGCCGAGCAGATCGACCTGTCGATCCAACTGATGCAAGCGCTGGGCGGCGGTTTTCAGGGCGAAACCCTGACCGCGGCCAACGCAACCCCAGCCACGCAGCACAACTAATTCAAGGTAATGGTCATGGCCACTGCAGAAAACACACTAACCCCGGACAACACTCCCGATACCAGCAACCCGCGCAAACGCAAGGTCATGTTGGTTGTTCTGGCCATCGTGGTGATTCTTGCCGGCATCGGCGTCTGGGGTTATCACGAATTCTACGGGCGTTGGAATGAGAGCACCGACGACGCCTATGTGAACGGCAACGTGGTGGAAATCACCCCGCTGGTCACCGGCACCGTGGTCAGCATCGGCGCCGACGATGGCGACCTGGTCCATGAAGGCCAGGTGCTGATCAACTTCGACCCGAACGACGCACAGGTCGGTCTGCAAAGTGCCCAGGCCAATCTGGCCCGCACCGTGCGCCAGGTACGTGGTTTGTACAGCAACGTCGACGGCATGAAAGCCCAGGTCAACGCCCAGCAGGCCGAAGTGCAGAAAGCTCAGGACAACTTCAACCGGCGGAAAAATCTCGCCGCTGGCGGGGCGATTTCCCAGGAAGAACTGTCCCACGCTCGCGATGACCTGACCTCGGCGCAAAACGCTCTGGCCAATGCGAAACAGCAACTGAAAACCACCAGCGCCCTGGTGGATGACACCGTGGTGTCGTCGCACCCTGACGTGATGTCGGCCGCCGCGCAATTGCGCCAGGCGTACCTGAATAACTCGCGCAGCACCTTGATTGCACCGGTGACCGGTTACGTCGCCAAGCGCTCGGTACAACTCGGTCAACGGGTCCAGCCGGGCACCGCGCTGATGGCGGTGATTCCGTTGGATCAGCTATGGATCGACGCCAACTTCAAGGAAACCCAGTTGCGTGACATGCGCATCGGCCAACCGGTGGACATTCAGGCCGACCTGTACGGCAGTGACGTGAAATTCAGCGGCACCATCGACAGCCTCGGTGCGGGCACCGGCAGTGCGTTTGCCCTGCTGCCGGCGCAGAACGCCACCGGTAACTGGATCAAGATCGTGCAGCGGGTACCGGTGCGGATTCACATCAACGCCGAAGAACTGGCCAAGCACCCGTTGCGTGTCGGCCTGTCGACTCAGGTCGATGTGAACCTGCGCGACCAGAGCGGCCCGGTGCTGGCGCAACAGCCGCCGCAGAAGGCGTCGTTCAGCACCAACGTCTACGACCGTCAGTTGGCCGAGGCCGACGCCATGATCACGCAGTTGATCCACGACAACAGCGCAGCGGTCAGCAAAACCGTGCAGCGTTGATTCGCCATGACACCGACCCTGTGGGAGCGGGCTTGCCCGCGATGACGGCGCAACATTCAACGCACATGTCGAATGTGAATCCGCTATCGCGGGCAAGCCCGCTCCCACAGGGTCCGGCTGCGTCTTTAAGGGGCGCAGCACCCATCAGGTTTCAAAGGATTCGCGATGAGCAATAACGCGTCTTTCACCCCGCCCAGCCTGCTGCTCAGCACCATCGGCCTGTCGCTGGCGACCTTCATGCAAGTGCTCGACACCACCATCGCCAACGTGGCATTGCCGACGATTTCCGGCAACCTGGGCGTGAGTTCGGAGCAGGGCACCTGGGTGATCACCTCGTTTGCGGTGAGCAACGCCATCGCGCTGCCGCTGACCGGTTGGCTGAGCCGACGGTTTGGTGAAGTGAAGCTGTTTCTCTGGGCGACGATTCTGTTCGTGCTGGCCTCGTTTCTCTGCGGTATTTCCACCTCGATGCCGGAGCTGATCGGCTTTCGGGTGTTGCAAGGCCTGGTGGCCGGGCCGTTGTACCCGATGACCCAGACGCTGCTGATCGCGGTCTATCCGCCGGCGAAGCGCGGCATGGCCCTGGCGTTGCTGGCGATGGTCACGGTGGTGGCGCCGATTGCCGGGCCGATTCTGGGTGGCTGGATCACCGACAGCTACAGCTGGCCGTGGATCTTTTTCATCAACGTGCCGATCGGGGTTTTCGCGGTCATGGTCGTGCGTTCGCAGCTCAAGGCGCGGCCGGTGGTGACCAGTTATCAGCCGATGGATTACGTCGGTCTGATCACGCTGATCATCGGTGTCGGCGCGTTGCAGGTGATCCTCGACAAGGGCAACGACCTCGACTGGTTCGAGTCGAACTTCATCCTCATCGGCGCGGCCATTTCCGCGATTGCGCTGGCGGTCTTCGTGATCTGGGAAATGACCGACAAACACCCGGTGGTCAACTTGCGCTTGTTTGCGTATCGCAACTTCCGCATCGGCACGATTGTGCTGGTGTTGGGTTACGCCGGGTTCTTTGGCATCAACCTGATCCTGCCGCAATGGCTGCAAACCCAGATGGGCTACACGGCAACGTGGGCCGGGCTGGCGGTGGCGCCGATCGGGATTTTGCCGGTACTGATGTCGCCATTTGTCGGCAAGTACGCGCACAAGTTCGACCTGCGGCTATTGGCGGGCCTGGCGTTCCTGGCGATTGGCCTCAGCTGCTTCATGCGCGCCGGGTTTACCAACGAGGTGGACTTCCAGCACATCGCTCTGGTGCAATTGTTCATGGGCATTGGCGTGGCGCTGTTCTTCATGCCGACCTTGAGCATTTTGATGTCGGACTTGCCACCGAGCCAGATCGCCGACGGCGCGGGCCTCGCGACCTTCCTGCGGACCCTGGGCGGCAGTTTTGCGGCGTCGTTGACCACGTGGATCTGGATTCGCCGGGCGGACCAGCATCATGCCTACATGAGCGAAAGCATCAGCACCTACGAACCGGCGACCCGCGAGGCCCTGAATGCACTGGGCGGTGCGAGCAACCCGGCGTATGCGCAGCTCGATCATGTGCTGACCAGTCAGGCGTACATGCTCTCCACCGTGGATTACTTCACGCTGCTGGGGTGGGCGTTCATGGGGTTGATCGTGCTGGTGTGGCTGGCGAAACCGCCGTTCGCGGCGAAGGCGGGGCCAGCGGCCAGCGGTCACTAACTCAAACACAGTTCCTGTGGGAGCGAGCCTGCTCGCGATGGTGTGTCAGCCACATTGATGTCGACTGACACACCATCGCGAGCAGGCTCGCTCCCACAATGGGTTTTGTGTTTGGCGGTTAGTGAGTGGGGGCTGCCAATTGTGGCGGCGGGGCGAAGTCGAACGGCGCCAACGCAAACCCGCTCTCATCTACCTGCAACGCCCACCCCTGACGATCCCAGTCCCCCAGCACAATGCGTTTGGCCGCTTGTTCGCCAATCTGCAACTTGTGGATGGCAGGGCGATGGGTGTGCCCGTGGATCAGGGTTTTCACACCATAGGCCTGCATGACCCGTGGCACTTCGTCCGGCGTGACATCGACGATGTCATTGGCCTTCATCCGCGTTTGCGCACGGCTTTCACTGCGCAGTTTGCGCGCCAGTTTATGGCGAGTGCCCAGGGGCAGGTGGCGCAGGATGAACAGGGTGATCGGGTTGCGCAGGTAGCGACGCAGCTTCATGTAAGCCTCGTCGCGGGTACAGAGGCTGTCGCCGTGCATCAAGAGCACCGGCTCGCCGTTGAACTGCACGACACTCGGGTCCTTCAGCAATGTACAGCCGGCCTGCTTGCAAAAGGCCTGGCCGAGCATGAAGTCGCGATTGCCGTGCATCAGAAAAATCGCCGTGCCGCTGTCGCTGAGGTCGCGCAGTGCCTGGCAGATGGAACGCTGAAAGGGCGTCATGGCATCGTCGCCAATCCACGCCTCGAAAAAGTCGCCCAGGATGTACAACGCACTCGCCGAACGGGCGCGTCCGGCGAGCAAATCCAGAAACGCCCGGGTGATGTCCGGGCGCTCCTCTTCCAGATGCAAGTCTGAAATCAGCAGTATCACTCAATGATCTCGGCTTTCTCGATGATCACGTCGTCTGCTGGCACGTCCTGGTGGCCGGACTTGGAGGTGGTGGAAACACCTTTGATCTTGTCGACAACGTCGGTGCCGGCAACGACTTTGGCGAATACCGCGTAGCCCCAGCCCTGGGTGGTCTTGGCGCTGTGGTTCAGGAAGCTGTTGTCAGCGACGTTGATGAAGAACTGGGCGGACGCCGAATGCGGCTCCATGGTACGAGCCATGGCCACGCTGTACTTCTCGTTCGGCAGGCCGTTGTCGGCTTCGTTCTGGATGCTTGGGCGCTTGTCTTTCTTTTCTTTCATGCCTGGCTCGAAACCGCCGCCCTGGATCATGAAGTTACCGATGACGCGGTGGAAAACGGTGTTTTCGTAGTGACCGGCTTTGACGTACTCGATGAAGTTGGCAACGGTCAGCGGTGCCTTTTCAGCGTTCAGTTCCAGGACGATGTCGCCGTGGTTGGTGGTCAATTTGACTTGGGTCATGATCGGTACTCTTTCAAGGAATTCATGGGTTTCGGGGCTCTGCAGCCCTCAACCGGTCCGGCCAGATTCGGCCAAGGTGCGCAGTTTAGCGTGCCGGGCGCGAATTTCGAGGCTGTTTTTCATTTGCATCCGATTAAATGCAGCCGTTTTCGGGCCTGTACTGTCAGCGACTTGACGGCATCGGCTATGATAAGCCCCTTTGTTTTAACCGCCGCTTTGATTTGGCCAACTGGCCGCGCACTTGTACGTTCAAGGATCCTATGAGCAAGCCCACTGTCGACCCTACCTCGAATTCCAAGACCGGCCCTGCCGTGCCGGTCAATTTCCTGCGCCCGATCATCCAGGCGGACCTGGACTCGGGTAAGCACACGCAGATCGTCACCCGTTTCCCGCCTGAGCCCAATGGTTACCTGCACATCGGTCACGCCAAGTCGATCTGTGTGAACTTTGGTCTGGCCCAGGAATTTGGCGGCGTCACCCACTTGCGTTTCGACGACACCAACCCGGCCAAGGAAGACCAGGAATACATCGACGCGATCGAAAGCGACGTCAAATGGCTGGGCTTTGAATGGTCCGGTGAAGTGCGCTATGCCTCGCAGTATTTCGACCAGTTGCACGACTGGGCCGTCGAGCTGATCAAGGCTGGCAAGGCCTATGTCGATGACCTGAGCCCGGAGCAGGCCAAGGAATACCGTGGCAGCCTGACCGAGCCGGGCAAGAACAGCCCGTTCCGTGATCGCTCCGTGGAAGAAAACCTCGACTGGTTCGCCCGCATGCGCGCCGGCGAATTCCCGGACGGCGCACGCGTGCTGCGGGCCAAGATCGACATGGCCTCGCCGAACATGAACCTGCGCGACCCGATCATGTACCGCATCCGTCACGCGCATCACCACCAGACCGGCGACAAGTGGTGCATCTACCCGAACTACGACTTCACCCACGGTCAGTCGGACGCCATCGAAGGCATCACCCACTCGATCTGCACCCTGGAATTCGAAAGCCACCGTCCGCTGTACGAATGGTTCCTCGACGCCTTGCCAGTGCCGGCGCACCCACGCCAGTACGAATTCAGCCGTCTGAACCTGAACTACACCATCACCAGCAAGCGCAAGCTCAAGCAACTGGTCGATGAAAAGCATGTGTTCGGCTGGGACGATCCGCGCATGTCCACGCTGTCGGGCTTCCGCCGTCGCGGCTACACGCCGGCGTCGATCCGCAATTTCTGCGACATGGTCGGCACCAACCGTTCCGACGGCGTGGTCGACTTCGGCATGCTTGAATTCAGCATCCGTCAGGACCTCGACGCGAACGCTCCGCGCGCCATGTGCGTGCTGCGTCCGTTGAAGGTCGTGATCACCAACTACCCGGAAGACCAGGTCGAGAACCTCGAACTGCCGCGTCATCCGCAGAAAGAAGAACTGGGCGTGCGCAAGCTTCCGTTTGCCCGTGAAATCTACATCGACCGTGATGACTTCATGGAAGAGCCACCGAAGGGCTACAAGCGCCTGGAGCCGAACGGCGAAGTGCGTCTGCGCGGCAGCTACGTGATCCGCGCCGACGAAGCGATCAAGGACGCCGATGGCAACATCGTCGAACTGCGTTGCTCGTACGACCCGGAAACCCTGGGCAAGAACCCTGAAGGCCGCAAGGTCAAAGGCGTAGTGCACTGGGTTCCGGCTGCGGCCAGCGTCGAGTGCGAAGTGCGTCTGTACGATCGTCTGTTCCGCTCGCCGAACCCTGAGAAGGCCGAAGACAGCGCCAGTTTCCTGGACAACATCAACCCTGACTCGCTGCAAGTGCTGACCGGTTGTCGTGCTGAGCCTTCGCTTGGCAATGCACAGCCGGAAGACCGTTTCCAGTTCGAGCGCGAAGGTTACTTCTGCGCGGATATCAAGGACTCGAAACCCGGTCATCCGGTGTTCAACCGTACCGTGACCTTGCGTGATTCGTGGGGCCAGTGATTCAAGGAACCTCTAACGTGCTTTCGATCTACAACACGCTCACCAAGAGCAAAGAAGTCTTCAAACCGCTGGATGGCAACAATGTGCGTATGTACGTCTGCGGGATGACCGTGTACGACTACTGCCACATTGGCCACGGCCGTAGCATGGTCGCGTTCGACCTGGTGACCCGTTGGTTGCGCTTCAGCGGTTATAACCTGACGTATGTGCGCAACATCACCGACATTGAAGACAAGATCATCAATCGGGCCAAGGAGAACGGCGAGCCGTTCGACGTGCTGACCGAGCGCATGATCACCGCGATGCACGAGGACGAAGCGCGCCTCAACATCCTCAAACCGGACATGGAACCGCGGGCCACCGATCACATCGCTGGCATGCAGACCATGATCCAAACCCTGATTGACAAGGGTTACGCCTACGCCCCGGGCAATGGCGACGTGTACTACCGCGTCGCGAAGTTCATGGGCTACGGCAAGCTCTCGCGCAAGAAAATCGAAGACCTGCGCATCGGCGCGCGCATCGAAGTCGACGAGTCCAAGCAGGACCCGCTGGACTTCGTGCTGTGGAAAGGCGCCAAACCAGGCGAGCCGAGCTGGCCATCGCCGTGGGGCGACGGTCGTCCGGGCTGGCACATCGAATGCTCGGTGATGTCGACCTGCTGCCTCGGCGAGACCTTCGACATTCATGGCGGCGGTAGCGACCTCGAGTTTCCGCACCACGAAAACGAAATTGCCCAGAGCGAAGCGGCGACCGGCAAGACCTACGCCAACGCGTGGATGCATTGCGGCATGATTCGCATCAATGGCGAGAAGATGTCCAAGTCCTTGAACAACTTCTTCACCATTCGCGACGTGCTGGAAAAGTACCACCCGGAAGTCGTGCGTTACCTGCTGGTGTCGAGCCACTACCGCAGCGCGATCAACTACTCGGAAGACAACCTCAAGGACGCCAAAGGCGCACTCGAGCGTTTCTACCACGCGTTGAAAGGCCTGCCGAGCGTGGCGCCGGCTGGCGGCGAAGCCTTTGTCGAGCGCTTCACCCAGGTGATGAACGACGACTTCGGCACGCCGGAAGCCTGCGCGGTGCTGTTCGAGATGGTGCGCGAGATCAACCGTCTGCGCGAGAGCGATCTTGATGCGGCGGCGGGTCTGGCGGCACGCTTGAAGGAACTGGCCAGTGTGCTGGGTGTGTTGCAGCTTGAGGCGGATGACTTCCTGCAGGCCGGTGCTGAAGGGCGAGTTGATGCGGCGGAGGTCGATGCGCTGATTGCGGCGCGTCTGGCGGCTCGTGCGGCTAAAGACTGGGCCGAATCCGATCGTATCCGCGACCAGCTCACCGCCATGGGCGTGGTGCTGGAAGATGGCAAGGGCGGCACGACCTGGCGTCTGGCTGACTGATTGCTGTGATTGCTGCAAAACAAAACCCGCCTTGTGCGGGTTTTTGTTTTTGGGGAGATCTCGAGTGCAGCGGCGCCTCGGCTGACGCCATCGCGGGCAAGCCCGCTCCCACAGTTATTGAGGAGTATTTCGATGCTGTGAACGACACAAAACCCTGTGGGAGCGGGCTTGCCCGCGATGGTCTCACGCCGAACACCTAGACTGTGGCTCACTGGTCATTCAGCCTGGCGCAACCGCTTGTATAAGGTGTTGCGGCTGACTCCGAGACGTCGCGCCAAATGCGAAATATTCCCCCCAGCCGCCTGCAACTGCCGATTCAAATCCTCGGCATCATTCAAATCCACCGCCAGGCTTTCCGGTGAGTCCAGCGGTTCCATCTCCAGATCCACAAAAAAATCATCTGGCAAATGCTCCGGCCGCACCGGTTGTTCCTCGGCCATGGCCAGCGCCACCTGCATCACGCTGCTGACCTGGCGCAAATTCCCAGGCCAGGGATGTCGGCCGAACAACTCCATCACCTCCCGACTCAAGCCTGCCCACTGCGACGGTTCGCGATGCTGCTCCCACAACCGTTTGAACAGCGCCTGTTTATCACTGCGTTCGCGCAACGGCGGTAATTCCAGGGTCAGGCCGCCGATCCGGTAATAAAGGTCTTCGCGAAACCGCCCCAACTGCACCTGCTCGCGCAACGAACGGTTGGTCGCCGAGATGATGCGAATGTCCACCGGGAACAGCTCGCTGCTGCCGACCGGTTGCACGCAGCGTTCCTGCAAAACCCGCAGTAGCCGAGCTTGAGTCGGAAGTGGCATGTCGCCGATTTCATCCAGAAAGAGAGTGCCTTTGTCCGCTTTGCGAATCAGTCCGATGCTGCCTTTTTGATTGGCTCCGGTAAACGCGCCTTTTTCGTAGCCAAACAGCTCGGATTCCACCAGTTCGGCGGGGATCGCGGCACAGTTGACGGCAATAAACGGTTGTTTGCTGCGAGAACTGGCCTGATGCAACGCTTTGACGAACACTTCCTTGCCCACCCCGGTTTCGCCATGGATCAACAGCGGAATGTCTTTCTCCAGCAAGCGCTCGGCCTGGCGCACGGCTTTTTCCACGCGACTGTCGCCAAAGTGCAGCGTATTGAGGCTGATCGCGGCGGTCGCGGTCACGGCGGTTTCGGCGCTCTTGGGTTCTGAAAACAACCGGGCCTGAATCGGTGCCTGTTTCGGCCGCTTCAACAGGCACTGGAAGCGGTTGCGCCCGGAGGTCTGGAGGGAGAAGGGCAAGCCATCCGGCTGATTCAGCAGTTCGAGCAACGAGACCTTGAACAGGCTCTCGACGCTCACCCGGGACAGGCTGATACCGAGCAGATTGTCGGCGCGGCGGTTGGCCGAGAGCACCTGGCCGGTTTCATCGAAAATCAGCAATCCGGCCCATTGGCTGTCGAGGTTGTTCAACCCGGTGTTGAACGTCAGTTGAAAATGCTGGCCGTGGAAGAGGTTGAGGATCAGCCGGTTTTCCACGGTCTGACTCATCATCTTGACCATGCCGAGGGTGTGGGACGGCGGCAGGTAACTGTCGCTGGACACATCCAGCACCGCGATGACCTTGCGTTCGGCATCGAAAATCGGCGCGGCGGAACCGGTCATGAAGCGGTTGGCCTTGAGGAAATGTTCATCGTGCTCGATGTGCACCGCCTGCTCGCAGGCCAGCGCGGTGCCGATCGCATTGGTGCCGCTGCAGCGCTCGACCCAGCTCGCGCCGGCGCTGAAGCCTCGGGTCAGGTTCGGCTCGATGAAGCGCTGGGTGCCCCATGAGGTCAGGACCTGGCCCTGATTGTCGGCGAGCATGATCAGGCAATTGGAGTTGCTGAGGATGTTTTCGTAGTAGGGCAGGACTTCCTGATGCGTGGTCTGCACCAGTGAATGCTGGCTTTCCAGCAACTGCGCGATGTCCGCCGCCGGTAGCTGGTCGAACGCCGGGGCGCTCTGATGATCGAGACCGAACGCGCGGCACCGGGACCAGGAGTCCTGGATGATGGCGTCGTGGGACAAGACGGGGGCAGGTGCGGCCATTACTGTCAGCCTCTGAATAACGCTTTTATTGTTGTTATAGGTATTCCCCCTGTGGGAGCGAGCTTGCTCGCGATAGCGCTATGTCAGTCAATTTTGATGTCGACGGACCCACCGCTATCGCGAGCAAGCTCGCTCCCACAGGTTTTGCAATGCTGGTCTTGCTTCCGGGAAGGCAAAAAGCATCCGTAGAGTGTTGTTCACTATTGTTCATTGTCAACCGTTGAACTGTTCAATTGTTCAGTCGCGGTTGTTCATTTCTGTTCAGCAACGAAAGCGCTTTTCCCTCCTTGCCGAACATTTTCAAAGCAGATCAACAGCTTGCAATTTCTGGCATGAAACTCGCTCTGCTGCTCCAGTCGCTTGACTCCAATAATAAAAAGGCCGAGCCATGTCACTCACTCTGGAGCACGTCAGCCGCACCGTCGAAGGCCAGACCTGGATCGATGATGCGTGCCTTAGTTTTGAACCCGGATCTTTCAACGTTTTACTCGGGCGCACGCTGTCCGGCAAAACCAGTCTCATGCGCCTGATGGCGGGCCTGGACAAGCCCGACAGTGGCCGCATCCTGATGAACGGCGTCGATGTCACTCAACGCCCGGTGCGCTTGCGCAACGTGTCGATGGTCTATCAGCAGTTCATCAATTACCCGACCATGACGGTGTTCGAGAACATCGCCTCGCCGTTGCGCCAGGGCGGTGTTTCCAACGAACTGATCCAGAGCAAAGTGCTGGAAACCGCGAAGATGCTGCGCATCGAGAAGTTTCTGCAGCGCTATCCGCTGGAACTCTCCGGTGGCCAGCAACAGCGCACGGCCATGGCCCGCGCATTGGTCAAGGACGCCGAGCTGATCCTCTTTGATGAGCCGCTGGTCAACCTCGACTACAAACTGCGCGAAGAACTGCGTCAGGAAATGCGCGAGCTGTTCAAGGCGCGACACACCATCGCTATCTACGCCACCACAGAGCCCAACGAAGCGCTGGCGCTCGGTGGCACCACGACCATTCTTCACGAAGGCCGGGTGATTCAGAGCGGCAAGGCTCCAGAGGTCTATCACCAGCCGCAAACCGTGCTGGCGGCAGAGCTGTTCTCCGAGCCGCCGATCAACCTGATGCCCGGACGGATTGCCGGTAACGAAGTCAGCTTTGCCAATTTCGTGCACTTCCCGTTGAACGTCGATTTGCGCCCGGTGGGCGAGGGCGAGTTTCGCTTCGGCGTGCGTCCCAGCCATATCTCGCTGGTGCCCAGCAACGACGATGACCTGGAACTGGCGGTGACCGTCGAAGTCGCCGAAATCAGCGGTTCGGAAACCTTCCTGCACGTGCGCAACGAGCATTTCCTGTTGGTGCTGCACTTGCCCGGGGTTCACGAATACGACGTCGATGCGCCAATCCGCATCTACATTCCGACCCATAAACTGTTTGTGTTCGATGCGCAGGGGCGGCTGGTCCAGGCGCCCGGTCGCCGTATCGCGAGGGTTGCCTGATGGCCGAAATCCGTTTGCAGAACCTCGCCCACAGTTACACCCGTACGCCAACCGGTCCCGAGGATTACGCCATCCGCGAAATGGACCATATCTGGGAGCAGGGCGGTGCCTATGCGTTGCTTGGGCCTTCGGGTTGCGGCAAGTCGACCTTGCTCAACATTATTTCCGGGTTGCTCAGTCCGTCCCAGGGCCATGTCCTGTTCGATGGCAAAGCGGTCAACGACCTGACCCCGGAGAAGCGCAACATCGCCCAGGTTTTCCAGTTTCCGGTGGTCTACGACACCATGACAGTGTTCGACAACCTGGCGTTTCCGCTGCGCAATCAGGGCATGGCGGAAGCGAAAATTCACAGCAAGGTGCAGGAAATTGCCGAGGTCCTCGACCTCCAGGCGCTGCTGAGCAAGAAGGCGCGCAACCTCACCGCCGACGAAAAACAGAAAGTCTCGATGGGCCGCGGACTGGTGCGCGATGACGTCTCGGCCATCCTGTTCGATGAGCCGCTGACGGTGATCGACCCGCACTTGAAGTGGAAACTGCGGCGCAAGCTCAAGCAGATCCACGAGCAGTTCAACATCACCATGGTCTACGTCACCCACGATCAGCTCGAAGCCTCGACCTTCGCCGACAAGATTGCGGTGATGTACGGCGGGCAGATTGTGCAATTCGGCACACCACGGGAATTGTTCGAGCGGCCGAGCCACACCTTTGTCGGTTACTTCATTGGCAGCCCGGGGATGAACCTGATCGAGGTGCAGCCACAACCGGGTGGCGTCGGTTTCGCATCGACGCACTTACCCTTGTCTGACGCGCAACTGCAACGCATCGCCGAGTCCGAATGGAAAACCCTGAAGGTCGGCATCCGTCCGGAGTTCGTGCATGTGTGGGACGAACCGTTTGACGACGCGATGCAGGCAAAGGTCGTACACGTCGAAGACCTCGGCACCTACAAGATCATGACCCTGAACCTCGACGGCGTGCCGTTGAAAGTACGCCTCGCCGAAGACAAACCGGTGCCGGAAGGCACGGCGTACATCAGCTTTCCGGCACAGTGGCTGATGGTCTATGCCGACGATTACCTCTTGGAGGTGCAGCCATGAACAAGGTGCAGAACAACAAGGCCTGGTGGCTGGTGTTGCCGGTGTTTTTGCTGGTGGCGTTCAGTGCGGTGATCCCGATGATGACCGTGGTCAACTATTCGGTGCAGGACATTTTCGATCAGTCCAGTCGCTACTTCGTCGGCGCCGACTGGTACAAACAGGTGCTGCTCGACCCACGGCTGCACGACTCGCTGTTGCGCCAGTTCATCTATTCCGGCTGCGTGCTGCTGATCGAAATCCCGCTGGGCATCGCCATCGCCCTGACCATGCCGACCAAGGGCCGCTGGTCTTCACTGGTGTTGATCATTCTGGCGATTCCGCTGCTGATTCCTTGGAACGTGGTCGGCACCATCTGGCAGATTTTCGGTCGGGCCGACATTGGCTTGCTCGGTTCGAGCCTTAATGCGATGGGCATCAACTATAACTATGCAGCCAACACCATGGACGCCTGGGTCACGGTGCTGGTGATGGACGTGTGGCACTGGACGTCGCTGGTGGCGCTGTTGTGTTTCTCCGGGTTGCGGGCGATTCCGGACGTGTACTACCAGGCCGCACGGATTGATCGGGCATCGGCCTGGGCGGTGTTCCGACACATCCAGTTGCCCAAGCTCAAAAGCGTGCTGTTGATTGCGGTGATGCTGCGGTTCATGGACAGTTTCATGATTTACACCGAGCCCTTCGTGCTCACGGGCGGCGGACCGGGGAATGCCACGACATTCCTCAGCCAGACCCTGACGCAAATGGCCATCGGGCAGTTCGACCTCGGCCCGGCGGCGGCGTTCTCGCTGGTGTACTTCCTGATCATCCTGTTGGTGTCCTGGCTGTTCTACACCGCCATGACTCACTCTGACGCCAACCGCTGAGGCACATCATGAGCAAGAGAAAGCTGATTCCACTGCTGATCTACATCCTGTTCCTGCTGGTGCCGATCTACTGGCTGCTGAACATGTCCTTCAAGAGCAACACCGAAATCCTCAGCGGCCTGACGCTGTTTCCGCAGGATTTCACCTTCGCCAACTACAAGGTGATCTTCACCGATCCGGCCTGGTACACCGGTTACCTCAACTCGCTGTATTACGTGAGTCTGAACACGGTGATTTCGCTGAGTGTGGCGTTGCCAGCGGCGTACGCGTTCTCGCGGTATCGCTTTCTCGGCGACAAGCACTTGTTCTTCTGGCTGCTGACCAACCGCATGGCACCGCCGGCGGTGTTTCTGTTGCCGTTCTTCCAGCTGTATTCGTCGATCGGCCTGTTCGACACCCACATCGCTGTAGCGTTGGCGCATTGCTTGTTTAACGTGCCGTTGGCGGTGTGGATTCTTGAAGGCTTCATGTCCGGCGTTCCGAAGGAAATCGACGAAACCGCCTACATTGACGGCTACAGTTTCCCCAAGTTCTTCGTGAAGATTTTCGTCCCGCTGATTGGCTCGGGGATCGGCGTGACGGCGTTCTTCTGCTTCATGTTTTCCTGGGTCGAGCTGTTGCTGGCGCGGACGCTGACCTCGGTCAACGCCAAGCCGATCGCAGCGGTGATGACGCGGACGGTCTCGGCGTCCGGCATCGACTGGGGCGTACTGGCGGCGGCGGGGGTGTTGACCATCCTGCCGGGCATGTTGGTGATCTGGTTTGTCCGTAACCACGTGGCCAAGGGCTTTGCCCTCGGCCGGGTATGAGGAACTGAATGATGGAATGGATGAGTTGGACGGTCCCCACTGCAGCGTTCTTCACCGTCATTGGCCTGATTCTGGTGGGCATGACGACGTGGGAATTGCGCTCGCCGAGCGTTCTTCGGCGTGGTTTGTTGCCGATTGCCACCACCCGTGGTGATCGGCTGTTTATCGGTCTTCTCGGCAGCGCCTACCTGCATTTGCTGGTAATCGGCGTCACCGACTGGAGCATCTGGGTCGCGTCCGCGTTGTCCCTGGTGTGGCTGTTGGCTGTGATGCGTTGGGGCTAGTCGAATCGCTCGGCAATGTTGCTCCGAAACTCAATAAGGAGGTCTCTATGTTCGACAAAAACAATAAGCTGCGACATAGCATTTCATTGGCAGCCATGCTGGCACTCAGCGGTTTGAGCGCGTCTGCCTGGGCCGATGCCTATGAAGAAGCCGCGAAAAAATGGATCGGCAGCGAGTTCAAGCCGTCCACCCTGACGGCGGATCAGCAGCTCGCGGAGCTGAAGTGGTTCATCAAGGCCGCCGAGCCGTTTCGCGGGATGGACATCAAGGTTGTCTCGGAAACCCTGACCACTCACGAATATGAGTCCAAGGTGCTGGCCAAGGCCTTTACCGAGATCACCGGGATCAAGGTGACCCACGACCTGCTGCAAGAAGGCGACGTGGTGGAAAAGCTGCAGACCGTGATGCAGTCGGACAAGAGCATCTATGACGGCTGGGTCAACGATTCGGATCTGATCGGTACGCACTTCCGCTACGGCAAGACGGAATCGATCACCGACCTGATGGCCAATGAAGGCAAAAACTTCACTTCGCCGACCCTGGACCTCAAGGATTTCATCGGCCTTTCCTTCACCACCGCACCCGACGGCAAGCTCTATCAACTGCCCGACCAACAGTTCGCCAACCTCTATTGGTTCCGCGCCGACTGGTTCGAGCGTGCGGACCTTAAAGCCAAGTTCAAGGAAAAGTACGGTTACGAGTTGGGCGTGCCGGTGAACTGGTCAGCCTATGAAGACATCGCCAAGTTCTTCAGCGAAGACGTCAAGGAAATCGACGGCAAGCGGGTCTACGGGCACATGGACTACGGCAAGAAAGACCCGTCCCTGGGCTGGCGCTTCACCGATGCCTGGTTCTCCATGGCGGGTGGCGGCGACAAGGGATTGCCTAACGGTTTGCCGGTGGACGAATGGGGTATCCGCGTCGAGGATTGCCACCCGGTCGGTTCCAGCGTGACTCGCGGCGGCGACACCAACGGCCCGGCGGCGGTATTTGCCACCACCAAATACGTCGACTGGCTCAAGGCCTACGCGCCACCGGAAGCGGCGGGCATGACCTTCTCCGAGTCCGGCCCGGTACCGTCACAGGGCAACATCGCCCAGCAAATCTTCTGGTACACCGCATTCACGGCTGACATGACCAAACCGGGTCTGCCGGTGGTGAACGCCGATGGCACCCCGAAATGGCGCATGGCACCTTCGCCACGCGGTCCGTATTGGGAAGAGGGCATGAAGCTGGGGTATCAGGACGTGGGTTCCTGGACGTTCATGAAGTCCACGCCTGAGAAGCAGAAACTGGCAGCCTGGCTCTATGCGCAGTTCGTGACGTCGAAAACCGTGTCGCTGAAGAAAACCATCGTCGGCCTGACACCGATTCGCGAATCGGACATCAACTCGCAAGCGATGACCGATCTGGCGCCGAAACTCGGTGGCCTGGTCGAGTTCTACCGCAGCCCGGCCCGCGTGCAATGGACCCCGACCGGGACCAACGTGCCGGACTATCCGCGTTTGGCGCAATTGTGGTGGAGCCACATCGCCGAAGCCGCCAGCGGCGACAAAACCCCGCAACAGGCACTCGACGGCCTGGCCAAGGACCAGGACGCAATCATGTCCCGTCTGGAACGCTCGAAGGCCCAAGCCACCTGCGCTCCGAAAATGAACCCCGAGCGCGATGCGCAATACTGGTTCGATCAACCGGGTGCACCGAAACCGAAACTGGCGAACGAGAAGCCGAAGGGCGAGACCGTGAGCTACAACGAGCTGCTGAAATCGTGGGCGGACGCGCGTAAGTAAACGGCTGACCCGCAATATTTAACGGCACCTTCGGGTGCCGTTTCTATTGGCGGACACGCTCACGTTTCAATGACTGGCGCACGGTTTTCAGAATCGCCGGCTCGAAGGCGCTGTGCCCGGCATGGAGCAGCCGGCACCGCAGTGACTGGCGCCGGCGAAGCCAGCGAACACTGGCCATGCCGAAGGTATCGCTGATGCCTTGGATGACTTCAGTTTGGGCATCAAGGGAAGGTGCTTCGTCCGCGCGTGTAAAGAAGTACCGGTTTACGTGGTAATGCACTTCCAGGCGGATGGCGCGCACGGCTTCGTCGTCAACGAAGTCTTCGAGTGCGCTCGGCTGCATCGATTGTCCGTTCAATTGCAAGGTCGCCCTTAACCAGTGGAGGGCCGCCTGACGCTGCTTGATTGCGCAGCCGTTGTTCAGGGCCTGGTAGATCGCCCTGGCACTGACGGCGCCTGTCCCATGGGTAATGGCCGACAGTCCGTCACTCAAGGTTTGATCGTAGGCACTTACATTGGCCGCAAACGGCACGAACACCGAAACCAGCGTGGTTTTCAGAACGGCCTCTGGATAGCGTTGCTGGTATTGAATGGCCAGCCAACTGCCCCATGAAACGCCGAGCAGGCTGATTTTTTCGAAGCCCAGATGCTGCCGCAGCGCTTCGATGTCTTCGACGCAACGCCTGGTGTTGTTGTGCTGGAGTTCGCCATGGGGAATGGAGCGGCCGCTGCCCCGCTGGTCGAACAGAATGATGTCGAAACAGCGCTCATCGAAGAACTCGAGATGATGGCTGTCACTGCGGCCACCCGGTCCGCCATGCAGGAACAATATCGGTTCTGCGCCCGGTATGCCGTGCCGCTCCCAATAGAGTTGGTGACCGTCGCCGGTCGGGAAGTAGCCACTGTTCACCATTAGGCGGGTGTCCTCAGCCTGTAGAACTGAAACAGTTCCGTGTGGCCGGGACGGGCCGCTACGCTTGAAACCGGCTCAAGCTTCAGCGCCTGCGCCATATAGGGCACGGCGATCAGCACCGGCGTATGGCCGAAAAGGAGAATCGTGCCTCCTGGTTTAACGCAGGCCACCATCGCGTGGAACGCTCGCTGCGCCTCCTTGCGCGTCATCACTTCGGCATTGAGGAAACGCAGGATCATCACGTCACATTGACTACCCGTTGTTGCGATGTGGCGGGCATCGGCCAGGTAGAACCGTGCGGATGAAGTGCCATGATGCTTTTTGGCGTGTTCGATCATCGACGCTGAGCGATCAGACCCCACGCACTGGCGGTCCGGAAGTTCGCGAGCGAGGTGAGCGATGAACTCGCCCGTTGAACACGCCGGGTCATGGATCACCGCTCCGGGAGGTGACAGGGATTTGAGCAGGCTTGCGCAATGCTGGCGAAAATGCCGTTCGTCAGCATTCAGCTGTGTGGCGAGCGACTCATTGCATCGCCAGTACTCGGGCGAGCAGACACACTCTCGGCCGCTGTCCTCCATGGCAGGAAACGGAAAACTCACTTCGCTGTCCGATTGCGCCAGTGCGTTATGGAACACGATTTCCTTTTCCTGCGCAGACACCGCGCGAAAATAGATCACGAGGCCTTGATTGCCCCAATGCCATTGCGCAAGCGGTCCAAGCAGCATCCAGGGTTTGAGCACGCTGCTGATGTGCCAGCCGACCGACTCGCTGTGCTGCAGGACTTTGCGGCCGACCCAGTCATTGCCGTTCACACGCAAGACAAACACATGATGCAGGCCCATGCCGAAGGGTTCGGTGAAGCCATCGAGCTCGCCCGGCGATGCCTGGTGCTGAGCGAAGGATTGAGCGAGGTGGTGTTCTCGACGAAGGGCAGGGGTCATGCTGCCACTCCCTGATTGCTTTGTAGCCGCCGTCCTCGAACCTGCGGTATCACCACATTGCCACTGGACACCACGAAAAACCGCTCCAGCCCCGGAATGACGACGTTGACCAGCGTTGTACCCAACAGGGTCTGATGCAGTTGGGTAACCCCCAGCGCGCGCCCATGCCGGTGGAGATCTTCAGCCAGCAGGTGGATCTGCTCGGCCAACGGTTGCTCATTGACTGCGTCGGATAATTCGACCGTGAATTGCTCGCACAAAGTGAGTAGTGGATACAGATCGAACTGCAGGCAGCGAAGCAGGCGAGGAAACTTGCTCAAGTGCCGTTGCGCGTTACTCAGGTAGTGTTGCAGCTCTGGCTCCAGGGCCGCGTGATGTAGCTGGACGAGTTCGGTCAGCGCCCGCCAGGCGCCGTGTCGGGCGCTGATCGAGCAACCGCTGCCGAACACGCGAGGGCGGGCGCCAGGTTCGGTTGAGAAAGCCAGAAAGGTGTATGGCAGGAATTCGGTGCTGATGTCGATCAGGATGATTTCCGCTCCGATCTCCGCTTCGGCGTCCAGCCACAGTTGCCCCAGTGCTTCGTGATCTGCCACGCGAGCGACCCGGCGTAGCACAGGACGGTTTTCGTAATAAAAATGCTCCAGCAGAAACAACGAGACCGCATCACGCTCGATGCATTCATTGGCCGCATGCAAGACCGCTTCATTGTAGCTGGCGCCAATGGCCGTTCCACTGTTAGAGGCATAGCGCCGTAATACGCCGTAGTTCGTAGTGTCTTGTTCCAGTGGCTGGTGTGAATAGTCGGGCGTGCATAACGCGACGGGGTAAGAGAATGTAATGTGTTTGAAAATATCCGTATAAGTTCTGCAGGCCGTCAAGGCATCGGGTTGTTTGATAAGAGGCGAGAGAACAGTGTCATCGATAAAGAGTTGCGAGTCGGAAAAATAGCGCGGGGAGATGCACTGAATGCCGCAAGTGCTGAAGTGATCACTTAGATAATGTTCCAGTGTTTCGTAAAGTGCCCCCACCTGCGCATGATGGAGGTAACCTTTCCCTGCTCCCCGGGCGATGCCGTGTTGATTGCCAACACTTGCCGAGACATGCACCGCGACGATCCGTTGGCCGAGCACACGGGGTTCTGCATGAAGTCCCAGGTTCTCCAGTTCCGCGTAAATCCGCTGTTCGGCCTGGGCAAGGGTGAGTTCTCGTTCCACAGGTGTGAAGTTATCCATTGTACGCTCCCTTGAAAAACGGGGGGCACATACCCCCCGTTTTCTTAAACAACTTCCAGTTCGGCCTGTTCAGCCTCGGTCAGTTGCAGTTGTTCAACTTGCTCTTCTGTGGGGCTGTCCTGTTGTTCCAGGTCGATAACTTTGTTGGCGTTCCAGCTGACAACATATCCCATGGGTAAACTCTCTTTTTGTTGGATGGTGGTGTGCTTAATCAAGCACGGAGCGACTCTATAAGTTGGACGTTGCTCGGTCAAAAATGACGGGAAGTTACAGCGCCGTTATTTCCGCTGTAAGGAAACACGTACACATTAATCAGCGATTGACGATTGTGGTTCGTAAACAGGGGCAGGCGTCGAGTAAATGACCCATTCGCTGCACCGATCGGGTGTACGAGGATGTGCGAAATTTCAGCCCGTGGGGTGGCCAAATCGCAATGATTAGTTTGTTCTCGTTCCTTTGCAGGTTGTGCGCAGAGAAATCTCCTACCGTGTTTGAAGTTTCTTCAGGCAGCTGTGTCGATGCCGTCTACCCCTTCAGAAAAAATGTCACGTTTCATAATTCCCTTTCGTTTCGATGGCTCCATCCGGCAGACCTTCAAGATAGACCCACGTACCCCATTCCGGTTGCAGGACGAGGTGGGCAATACGGCGAGCGCTTTCGGGCATCGCGGGTGGGAGAGGGCGGTGGCGGTAACAAATCCTGCAAACGCAAAAACGGCACCCGAAGGTGCCGTTTCTGTTTTCTACCGAGTACCGCTAAGCGATCAACCCGCCAACACTGCCTGCTGAACCAGCACCAGCAACGGCTGCGGATACAGGCCAAGGAAGAACGCCAGTGCGGCGATGGCCAGCAGCATCACGCCGCCTGCACGTTGTTCCCAGTGCAGCTGCGCATCGTGGCGACGCAGGTTCGGTTCGATCAGGTACAGGGTGACCATCACACGCAGGTAGTAGAAGACCCCGATGGCGCTGCCCAGTACCAGGGAACCGACCAGCCACCATTGGTGCGACTCGACACCGGTGGCGATGATGTAGAACTTGCCGATGAAGCCCGCGGTCAGCGGGATACCGGCCAGGGACAGCATCATCACGGTCAGCACGGCGGTCAGGTACGGACGGCGCCAGAACAGGCCGCGGTATTCGTACAGGGCGTCGGCATCACGGCCGTTGTACGGCGAGGACATCAGGGTGATCACGCCGAATGCGCCGAGGCTGGTGATCACGTAGGTGACCAGGTACACGCCGATGGCTTCCACGGCCAGACCCTTGCTCGCCACCAGGGCGATCAGCAAGTAACCGAAGTGCGCGATGGACGAGTAACCCAGCAGACGCTTGAGGTTGCTCTGGGTCAGGGCCAGCAGGTTACCGAACAGGATCGACGCAATGGCGATGATGGTCAGCACGTCGCTCAGAACACCGCTGCTTGCAGCAGGGGAGATCTGGAACAGACGCACCATCACCGCAAACACAGCGACTTTCGAAGCGGTAGCGAGGAACGCCGCCACCGGTGCCGGAGCACCTTCGTAAACGTCCGGCGTCCAGAGGTGGAACGGTACCAGCGACAACTTGAACGCCAGACCGATCAGCATCATGCCCAGGCCCATTTGCGCCAGGGAACTTGGCAGGCCGGTGGCCGCGAGGGCCTGGCCGATGCCGACGAAGCTCAGGCTGCCGGAGTCGGCGTAGAGCAGAGCCATACCGAACAACAGGAACGCGGAACCGGCGGCCGACAGCACCATGTACTTGATACCGGCTTCCAGCGAACGCTTGTTGAAGAAGGCGTAGGCCACCAGACCGTAGACTGGCACCGAGAGCAGTTCCAGACCGATGAACAATCCGGCCAGGTGCTGCGCGCTGACCAGAACCAGGCCACCGGCGGCGGCCATCAGGATCAGCAGGTACAGTTCTTCGCGGTTGCCCGGGTAACCCGAACCGCCATCGCCAAGGTAGGCGTGGGCGAGGGTGACACAGGCGAGGGTGGCGACCAGGATCAGCGCCATGTACAAGCAGGCGAAGCTATCGATCTGCAGCAGTGGGGTCACGGCCAATGGCGCGACTTTCAGGGCTGGCAGGATCGACAGCAACGCCAGGTTCAGGCCCGCCACGGAAATCAGGAAGGTCTGCGAGTGGTTGCGGCGCCAGGCAATCGCCAGCATCACCACGATGATCGTGGCGCTGGTGATCAACAACGGCGCTAGCGCGATAAAGTGTTGAGTCGTGAATTCCATAGCGCTCTTACCGGGCCGAAGCGAGTTGAGTGAAGGCGGTGCCGAGCCATTGCTGCACGCCATGCATCGTCGCAGCAGAGGTATCGAGGAACGGTTGCGGGTACACGCCGATGTAAATCAGCAGTGCCGCCAGGCCGACCACCATGATCAGTTCGCGAGCATCCATGCCGTGCAACACCGCGTCCGATTTGGACGGGCCGAAGTAGGCACGGTGGATCATGATCAGCGAGTAGACCGAACCGAACACCAGGCCCGACGTCGCGATGATCGTGACCACAGGCGCAGCGGGGAAGGTGCCGATCAGGATCAGGAACTCACCGACGAAGTTACCGGTGCCCGGCAAGCCCAGCGACGCGGCAGCGAAGAACAGGCTGATGGCCGGCAGGTACGCGATCTTCGACCACAGTCCACCCATTTCACGCATGTCGCGGGTGTGGGTGCGTTCGTACAGCTGACCACTGAGGATAAACAGTGCAGCGGCCGAAACGCCGTGTGCCAACATCTGCATCACCGCGCCCTGCAGCGCCAGTTGGCTGCCGGAGTAGATGCCGATCAGTACGAAGCCCATGTGGGAAACGGACGAGAAGGCGATCAGACGCTTGATGTCGGTTTGTGCGAACGCCAGGAACGCGCCGTAGAAAATTCCGACCAGACCCAGGGTCATGGCAATCGGCGCGAACTCGGCCGAAGCATTCGGGAACAGCGGCAGGGCGAAGCGCAGCAAACCGTAAGCAGCGGTTTTCAACAAGATACCGGCGAGGTCAACCGAACCTGCCGTTGGCGCCTGGGCGTGAGCATCGGGCAACCACGAGTGGAACGGCACGACCGGCAGCTTCACCGCGAAAGCGATGAAGAAGCCGAGCATCAGGATGTACTCGGTGGTGAGCGACATCTTGGTTTTCAGCAGGTCGGCGTAGTTGAACGTGATCACGCCGGTGCTGTTGAAGTTGACCAGAACCAGCCCGAGGATCGCCACCAACATGATCAGGCCGGAAGCCTGAGTGAAGATGAAGAACTTGGTCGCCGCGTAGATCCGGGTTTTCTTGCCGTCCGAAGAACTGTGACCCCAGAGCGCGATGAGGAAGTACATCGGCACCAGCATCATTTCCCAGAAGAAGAAGAACATGAACAGGTCGAGGGCGAGGAACACGCCGACGACACCGCCCAGGATCCACATCAGGTTCAAGTGGAAGAAACCAACGTGACGTTGAATCTCTTTCCACGAGCAGAGTACCGAGAGGATACCCAGCAGACCGGTCAGCAGGATCATCAGCAGCGACAGGCCGTCGAGGGCCAGGTGCACGCTGATGCCGAAGCGCTGGATCCAGATGTGCTTGAACTCAAGCGCCCAGGTCGGGTCGGCGCCAGGTGCCGGAGCAAATGAATAATCACCGTGGGCCCACAGCCAGAGGCCGAGTGCGAGTTCCAGGGTCATGGTCAACAGCGCAATCCAGCGGGGGAGGGTGGCGCCGAAGCGCTCACCCATCCAGCACAGCAGGCCGCCGATGAAGGGGATCAGGATTAGCCAAGGCAGAATCATGACGGGCTCAATTCCTTTCGCAAGTTCGCAAGGTTCATATTCAGACCGCTACCAGCACGATGGCGCCGATGACCAGCACGGAGCCGGCAGCCATCGATGCCGCGTACCAACGCAGTTGACCGGTTTCGGTACGGCTCAGGGCGGTGTGGCCGCCTTTGGCCATACGCGGGATCAGACCGATGGTCTGGTCGAGCGGGTCTTTGCGCAGTACGTGGCTGATCGCCAGGTATGGCTTGACGAACAGTTTGTCGTAGATCCAGTCGAAGCCCCAGGCAGCGAACCACCAGGCCGAAAGGAAGCGGCCGATGCCGCTGTTGGCGATTGCAGTGACGAAACGACGCTTGCCGAGGAACAGCAGCGCGGCCAGCAGGATACCGGCCAGGGCGATGGCGCCCGAAGCGATTTCCAGACTGTGCTTGGCTTCGCCGCCGGCGTGGCCGACGCTTTCCGGCAGCACACCGTGCAGCGGCGGAACGATCATCGCGCCAATGGCGGTGGACAATACGATCAGCACCGACAGTGGCAGCCAGTGAGCGATGCCGTGACCGGCGTGCGCTTCGGTCTTCGCTTCACCGTGGAACGCGATGAAGATCAGGCGGAAGGTGTACAGCGACGTCATGAACGCGCCGACCAGACCGGCGTACAGCAGGCCGTTGTTGCCGCTGGCGAACGCTTCCCAAAGGATTTCGTCCTTGGAGTAGAAGCCTGCGGTCACCAGTGGCAGGGCCGCCAGGGCCGCGCCGCCGACGATGAAGCTGGTGTAGGCCAGTGGCAGTTTCTTCCACAGGCCACCCATCTTGAAGATGTTCTGCTCGTGGTGGCAGGCAACGATCACCGCACCGGAGGCAAGGAACAGCAGCGCCTTGAAGAAGGCGTGGGTCATCAGGTGGAAGATCGCGCCATCCCATGCGCCAACGCCCAGCGCCAGGAACATGTAGCCGATCTGGCTCATGGTCGAGTAGGCGAGGATACGTTTGATGTCGGTCTGCACCAGTGCGGCAAAACCGGCGAGTACCAGGGTCACGCCGCCGACGATGCCGACCAGGTGCAGGATTTCCGGCGCCAGGGTGAACAGGCCATGGGTACGGGCGATCAGGTAGACACCGGCGGTCACCATGGTCGCGGCGTGGATCAGTGCCGAAACCGGAGTAGGACCGGCCATCGCATCCGCCAGCCAGGTTTGCAGTGGCAGTTGCGCGGATTTACCGACAGCGCCGCCCAGCAGCATCAGGGTGGCCATGACCATCCAGAAGTCGCCGGCCTGGAATTTCTGCGGTGCCAGCACCAGCAGTTCCTGGACGTTCAGTGTGCCCAGTTGGGCGAACAGGATGAACAGGCCGATGGCCATGAACACGTCGCCGATGCGGGTCACGATAAAGGCTTTGAGTGCCGCGTTACCGTTGTTGCGGTTGCTGTAGTAGAAACCGATCAACAGGTACGAGCACAGGCCAACGCCTTCCCAGCCGAAGTACAGGAACAACAGGTTATCGCCCAGGATCAGGAACAGCATGCTGGCGATAAACAGGTTGGTGTAAGCGAAGAAGCGCGAGTAACCGTCTTCACCGCGCATGTACCACGACGCGAACAGGTGGATCAGGAAGCCGACGCCGACCACCACACCGAGCATGGTGACCGACAGGCCATCCAGGTACAGCGCGAAGTTCGGCGTGAAGCCTTCCACCGCCATCCACTGCCACAACACCTGGGTGTAGTGACCGCCTTCAGGTGGCGCGACGTTGAATTGCCAGATCACATAAGCCGTGACGATGGCAGACAGGCCGATGGAACCGACGCCAATCAGCGCCGAAAGGTTTTCCGAAAAGCGTCCCCGGGAGAACGACAGCAACAGGAAACCGATGAGAGGGAATACGAAAGTCAGATAGAGAAGATTCATCCGCGCATCTCGCTGGCAGCGTCGATATCGAGAGTGTGGAAGCGGCGATACAGCTGCAACAGAATCGCCAGGCCAATACTGGCCTCGGCGGCTGCCAGGCTGATCACCAGGATGAACATGATCTGTCCATCCGGCTGCGCCCAGCGGCTACCGGCAACGATGAACGCCAACGCGGAGGCATTCATCATGACCTCCAGGCTCATCAGCACGAAGAGAATGTTGCGGCGGACCATCAGGCCGACCAGACCGAGGCAGAACAGGATGCCGGCGACCGCCAGACCATGCTCCAAAGGGATAGCAGGCATCGTCATTGCTCCTTGGCTTCGTTACGGCCCAAGTGGAACGCCGTCACGGCTGCGGCAAGCAGCAGCATCGAGGCGAGTTCGACCACCAGCAGGTACGGGCCGAACAGGCTGATGCCCACGGCCTTGGCGTCTACGGTGGTGTGGCCGATGGCCTGGCCGCTCTGGTGGCTGAACAGCACGTACAGCAACTCGGCCAGCAGCAAGGAACCGAGAATCACCGGACCGAGCCAGATTCCGGGCTTGAGCCAGACGCGCTCTTGCTGAACCGAGGCCGGGCCCAGGTTCAGCATCATCACCACGAACACGAACAGCACCATGATGGCGCCAGCGTAGGCGATCACTTCCAGAACACCGGCAAACGGTGCGCCGAGGGCGAAGAACGTCATGGCCACGGCGATCAGCGAAATGATCAGGTAGAGCAGGGCGTGCACAGGGTTGGTGTGGGTGATCACGCGAAGCGTGGACACCACAGCGATACCCGATGCGAAATAGAAAGCGAATTCCATCTTTCTTCCTTAAGGCAGCAAGCTCTTCACGTTGATCGGTTCGGCTTCATTCTGCGCGGAGCCTTTCGGCTTCCCGGCAATCGCCATACCTGCAACACGATAGAAGTTGTAATCAGGGTTTTTGCCGGGGCCGGAGATCAGCAGATCTTCTTTCTCGTAAACCAGGTCCTGACGTTTGAACTCGGCCATCTCGAAATCCGGTGTCAGCTGGATCGCGGTGGTCGGGCAGGCTTCCTCGCAGAGGCCGCAGAAAATGCAGCGCGAGAAGTTGATGCGGAAGAAGTCCGGGTACCAGCGACCGTCTTCGGTTTCAGCTTTCTGCAGCGAGATGCAGCCAACCGGGCACGCCACGGCGCACAGGTTGCAGGCTACACAACGCTCTTCGCCATCAGGGTCGCGGGTCAGGACGATACGGCCACGGTAACGCGGCGGCAGGTACACCTGCTCTTCCGGGTACTGCAGCGTGTCGCGCTTGCGGAAGGCATGGCCGAAGATCATCACCAGGCTGCGAAGCTGGGTGAAGAAGCCATGCACGATGTCAAAAATGTACTTCATGATTCTCTATCCTCACTGAGCCGCGACGGCGGGCGTGTTGAGCAACACGATCGCAGCGGTCACCAGCATGTTGACGAGGGTCAGCGGCAGGCAGAACTTCCAGCTGAAATCCATCACTTGGTCATACCGTGGGCGCGGAATCGAGGCGCGCAGCAGGATGAAGATCATGATGAAGAACGCGGTTTTCAGCGCGAACCAGATGAACGGGATCTGCGGCAGAATGTTGAACGGACCGTGCCAGCCACCGAAGAACAAGGTCACCAGCAGCGCCGAAATCAACACGATGCCGATGTACTCGCCGACGAAGAACATGCCCCATTTCATGCCGGCGTATTCAATGTGGTAACCGTCGGCCAGTTCCTGCTCCGCTTCCGGCTGGTCGAACGGGTGACGGTGAGTCACGGCGACGCCAGCGATGAAGAAGGTCAGGAAACCGAAGATCTGCGGAATGATGAACCACAGGTTCTGCGCTTGGTATTCAACGATGTCGCGCATGTTGAACGAGCCGACCTGGATCACGATGCCCATCAGCGACAGACCCATGAACACTTCGTACGACACGGTCTGTGCCGAGGCCCGCAAGCTGCCCAGCAGGGCGAACTTGTTGTTACTCGACCAGCCGGCGAACAACACCGCGTAGACCGACAGACCGGCCATGGCGAAGAAGAACAGGATGCCGATGTTGATGTCCGCCACACCCCAGGTCGGGGTGATCGGGATGATCGCGAAGGCAATCAGCAGGGCGCTCATGGCGACTACCGGTGCCAGGGTGAAGATCATCTTGTCGGCGAACGGCGGGGTCCAGTCTTCCTTGAAGAACATCTTGATCATGTCGGCCGCGATCTGGAACGCGCCGAACGGGCCGACGCGGTTCGGACCGTAACGGTCCTGCCAGAGGGCGAGCAGACGACGCTCGACCCAGCTCAGCAGCGCGCCGCACACCACTACGGCGAGCAGAATCACGATGGCCTTGAGGATCGCGATGATCACGTCAATCACTTCAGGCGTGAACCAGGTCATTGAGCTGCCTCCTGCAGACCGTCAACGGATTTGCCAAAGATTGCCGGTGGAATGCCCGCGATACCGGCCGGCAATGCGACCAGACCGGCACTCAGCTCTTCGTTGATGCGCAGCGGCAGACGCAAGTTCTGGCCGGCAACGTTCAAGCTCAGCAGGGCGCCGTCATTGACACCCAGGCGATCGGCTTCGGACTTGGCCAGCGCCACATAGGCGGCCGGAATGCGTTCCTGAACCGGAGCGGCTTTCGAAGAGTTCTCTTCGCTGCCGAGCAGGTGGAAGAACGGCACGACCTGCCAGGTTCCCGGTGCAGGGTTGAACGCACGTGGAACAGCAGCGAACCAGTTCAGCGAGTCACCGCTGCTTTCGATCAGGCGGGTGCCCGGGTCGCCAGCGCGGATGTGACCACCGACTTCGTCCTGGAACTTGTTCCAGGCTTGCGGCGAGTTCCAGCCCGGAGACCAGGCGAATGGCACTTGCTGACGCGGTTCGACCGAGCCCGAGTAACCTTCCATCGAGAAGTTGAACGCGGTGTCGTTGTCTTGCGGGGTACGCGGTTCGTGCACGCTGATGTCAGCGCGCATGGCAGTACGACCGGAATAACGCAGCGGTTCGCGGGCCAGTTTCATGCCCTTGATGCGGAACGCGGCGGACGGTGCGGCGTCAACGATACGCGCCAGTTGCGGCGTGCTCGAAGCAACGGCAGCGGTGACGTGGTCCAGTTGGGTCCAGTCGATCGGCTGGCCCAGCAGGGTGGAACGCAGGGCATGCAGCCAGCGCCAGCCTTCGTGAACCAGGATGCTCGCGTCCATGTATTTCGGGTCGAAGACCTGGAAGAAGCGCTGGGCGCGGCCTTCCTGGCTGACCAGTGTACCGTCGCCTTCAGCGAAGCTGGCGGCTGGCAGAACCAGGTGCGCGCGATCGCTGGTGGCAGTCTTTTGATGGTCCGCGACGATAACCACTTTCGCGGCTGTCAGTGCGGCATCGACCTTGGCTTTGTCGGTACGGGTGTACAGATCGTTTTCCAGCACGACGATGGCGTCGGCCTTGCCATCGATCACCGCTTGCAGGGCTGCATCGACCGATTCGCCACCGAGCATGGCCAGGCCGAGGCTGTTGGCCTCAGGCACGATCAGGCTGATGGAACCGTTCTTCTCGCGCAGCTTCAGGGCCTTGGCGATGTTCGCCGCGGCTTCGATCAGCGCCTTGGAACCCAGCGAGGTGCCAGCAATGATCAGTGGACGCTTGGCGGCCAGCAGGGCATTGGCGATGCGCTGAGCCAGTTCAACGGCTTCGGCGTCGAGGCCTTCAACGGCCGGGGCGCTGGCGTCGAGGGCGTGAGCTACGGCGAAACCGATACGGGCCAGGTCGTCTGGTGCGGCGTGAACGCATTCTTCGGCGATGTCGTCGAGCTTGGTTTCAGCCAGGCTGGCGATGAACAGCGGGTTCAGTTCGTGCTGACCGATGTTCTTCACCGCGGCGTCGAGCCAAGGCTGAACGCGCATGGCGTCGGCCATGTCTTCGGCCTTGCCTTTGACCGATTGACGCAGGGACAGGGCCATGCGCGCAGCCGTCTGGGTCAAGTCTTCGCCGAGGACGAAGATCGCATCGTGGTCTTCGATGTCGCGCATGTTCGGGATTGGCAGCGGGCTGTCTTTGAGCACCTGCATGACCAGGCGAATGCGCGCAAGCTCCTCAGCTTCGATACCGGAGTAGAAGTGCTCGGCGCCGACCAGTTCGCGCAACGCGTAGTTGCTTTCGAGGCTGGCACGCGGCGAACCGATACCGACGATGTTGCGACCGCGCAGCAGGTCAGCGGCTTTATCCAGCGCTTCGTCGAGGCTCAGCTTGGCGCCGTTGGCCAGCAATGGCTGACGCGGGCGGTCTTCGCGGTTGACGTAGCCATAGCCGAAACGGCCACGGTCGCACAGGAAGTACTGGTTGACCGAACCGTTGAAGCGGTTTTCGATCCGACGCAGTTCGCCGTAGCGCTCACCCGGGGAGATGTTGCAACCGCTGGAGCAGCCATGGCAGATGCTCGGCGAGAATTGCATGTCCCACTTGCGGTTGTAGCGCTCGGAGTGAGTCTTGTCGGTGAACACACCGGTCGGGCAGACCTCGGTGAGGTTGCCGGAGAACTCGCTTTCCAGCACGCCGTCTTCAACGCGACCGAAGTACACGTTGTCGTGGGCGCCAAACACACCGAGGTCAGTGCCGCCGGCGTAGTCCTTATAGAAGCGCACGCAGCGGTAGCAAGCGATGCAGCGGTTCATTTCGTGGGAAATGAACGGGCCCAGTTGCTGGTTCTGGTGAGTACGCTTGGTGAAGCGATAACGGCGCTCGTTGTGGCCGGTCATCACGGTCATGTCTTGCAGGTGGCAGTGACCGCCTTCCTCACAGACCGGGCAGTCGTGAGGGTGGTTGGTCATCAGCCATTCAACGACGCTGGCGCGGAAGACTTTCGCTTCTTCGTCGTCGATGGAGATCCAGCTGCCATCGGTGGCGGGCGTCATGCAGGACATGACGATCCGACCACGTTTGTCGTTCTCGTCGGTGTACTGCTTGACCGCGCACTGGCGGCAAGCGCCAACGCTGCCAAGGGCGGGGTGCCAGCAGAAATAAGGGATATCGAGGCCTAGCGACAGACATGCCTGTAACAGGTTGTCTGCCCCATCGACTTCGAGCTCTTTGCCGTCTACGTGGATAGTGGCCATGGTTCAAAGTTCTTCGTTGGCCCGGTGTCAGCGGGCGTGGCTAATGGAATCTTGTTTTCGTGCGAATCAAAACAGCCCATGAAAGGCGTCATCGAACGAAAGGCGAAGGGCACGGACCCTTCGCCTTTTAAGCGTTAAGCGCCGACTACGATCGGCCTGGCCAGAGGCGGGACGACGGCGCTGGTAGGCGCGATGCCGGCTTCGAACTCATGGCGGAAGTATTTGATTGCGCTGCCCAACGGCTCCACGGCGCCCGGTGCGTGAGCACAGAAGGTCTTGCCAGGGCCGAGGAAACCGACCAGACCCAGCAGGGTCTCGATGTCGCCGGCTTGCCCTTCACCGTTCTCGATTGCGCGCAGCAGCTTGACGCTCCACGGCAAACCGTCACGGCACGGGGTGCAGAAACCGCACGACTCGCGGGAGAAGAATTCTTCCATGTTGCGCAGCAGGGACACCATGTTGACGCTGTCGTCCACCGCCATCGCCAGGCCGGTACCCATACGGGTGCCCACTTTGGCGATGCCGCCGGCGTACATTTGTGCGTCCAGGTGTTCCGGCAACAGGAAACCGGTACCGGCGCCGCCTGGCTGCCAGGCTTTGAGCTTGAAGCCGTCGCGCATGCCGCCAGCGTAGTCTTCGAACAGCTCGCGACCGGTGACGCCGAACGGCAATTCCCACAGGCCCGGGTTCTTGACCTTGCCGGAGAAGCCCATGAGCTTGGTGCCCATGTCTTCACTGCCTTCACGCGCCAACGATTTGTACCAGTCCACGCCGTCGGCAATGATCGCCGGGACGTTGCACAGGGTTTCTACGTTGTTCACGCAAGTCGGCTTGCCCCACACGCCAACGGCGGCAGGGAAGGGCGGCTTGGAGCGCGGGTTGGCGCGGCGGCCTTCGAGGGAGTTGATCAGCGCGGTTTCTTCACCGCAGATGTAACGCCCGGCGCCAGTGTGGACGAACAGCTCGAAATCGAAGCCGCTGCCCAGGATGTTCTTGCCCAGCAGGCCGGCGGCTTTGGCTTCTTCCACGGCACGGTTGAGGTGCTTGGCGGCGGTGGTGTATTCGCCACGCAGGAAGATGTAGCCACGGTAGGTTTTCAGCGCGCGGGCACTGATCAGCATGCCTTCGATCAGCAGATGGGGCAGTTGCTCCATCAGCATGCGGTCTTTCCAGGTGTTCGGCTCCATTTCATCCGCGTTGCACAGCAGGTAGCGGATGTTGATGGATTCGTCTTTGGGCATCAGGCCCCACTTCACGCCCGTGGGGAAGCCTGCACCGCCGCGACCCTTGAGGCCGGCGTCTTTCACAGTCTGGACGATGTCGTCCTGAGCCATGTCGGCGAAGGCCTTGCGCGCAGCGGCGTAACCGTTCTTGGCCTGGTACTCGTCGAGCCAGACAGCTTCGCCGTCGTCACGCAGACGCCAGGTCAGCGGGTGAGTCTCGGCCGAACGCTTGATGCGGTTGGCAGGACCGAAGGAAGTCAGGGTCATACGTAGCCCTCGAGCAATTTGGCAACGCCGGCAGGCTGCACATCACCGAAAGTGTCGTCGTCGATCATCAACGCCGGCGCCTTGTCGCAGTTGCCGAGGCAGCAGACCGGCAGCAGGGTGAAACGACCGTCGGCGGTGGTCTGACCCAGGCCAATGCCCAGATTGCTCTGGATTTCGCTGACCACGGACTCGTGGCCGCCGATGTAGCAGACCATGCTGTCGCAGACGCGAATGATGTGGCGGCCGACGGGCTGACGGAAGATCTGGCTATAGAACGTAGCCACACCTTCAACGTCGCTGGCCGGGATGCCGAGGATCTCGCCGATGGCGTAGAGCGCGCCGTCAGGCACCCAGCCACGTTCCTTCTGGACGATCTTCAGGGCTTCGATCGACGCCGCGCGCGGGTCTTCGTAGTGATGCAGCTCGTGCTCGATGGCCGAGCGCTCGGTTTCACTCAAAGTGAAACGGTCTGTCTGGATAAGCGTGCTGTTCATGCTTAGCGGTCCACGTCGGCCATAACGAAATCGATACTACCCAGGTACGCGATCAAGTCCGCGACCATGCTGCCTTTGATCACCGAAGGGATCTGCTGCAGGTGCGGGAAGCTTGGGGTGCGAATCCGGGTGCGGTAGCTCATGGTGCCGCCATCGCTCGTCAGGTAATAACTGTTGATGCCCTTGGTCGCTTCGATCATCTGGAAGGATTCGTTGGCCGGCATGACCGGGCCCCACGAAACTTGCAGGAAGTGCGTGATCAGGGTCTCGATGTGCTGCAGGGTGCGCTCTTTCGGCGGCGGCGTGGTCAGCGGGTGATCCGCCTTGTACGGGCCTTCCGGCATGTTGCGCATGCACTGCTCGATGATCTTGATGCTCTGGCGCATTTCTTCGACACGTACGATGCAACGATCGTAGGCATCGCCATTGGCGGCCAGCGGCACTTCGAATTCGAAGTTTTCGTACCCGGAGTACGGGCGGGCTTTACGCAGGTCGAAGTCGCAACCGGTCGAACGCAGGCCTGCACCGGTGACGCCCCATTCGAAGGCCTCTTTGGTGTTGTAGGCAGCGACGCCGATGGTCCGGCCCTTGAGGATGCTGTTGTCCAGTGCGGCTTTCTGGTATTCGTCCAGACGCTTTGGCATCCACTCGACGAAGTCTTTCACCAGTTTTTCCCAGCCGCGCGGCAGGTCGTGGGCGACGCCACCGATGCGGTACCAGGCCGGGTGCAGACGGAAACCGGTGATGGCTTCGATCACCGTGTACGCCTTCTGACGGTCGGTGAAGGTGAAGAACACCGGGGTCATGGCGCCGACGTCCTGGATGTAGGTCCCGAGGAACAGCAGGTGGCTGGTGATCCGGAAGAACTCGGCCATCATGATGCGGATGACGTCGACCTTCTCGGGCACCTTGATGCCGGCCAGCTTCTCGACCGAGAGCACGTACGGCAGGTTGTTCATCACGCCGCCGAGGTAGTCGATACGGTCGGTGTACGGGATGAAGCTGTGCCAGGACTGACGTTCGGCCATCTTCTCGGCACCACGGTGGTGGTAACCGACGTCGGGCACGCAATCGACGATCTCTTCACCGTCCAGCTGCAGGATGATGCGGAACGCACCGTGCGCGGAAGGGTGGTTGGGACCGAGGTTGAGGAACATGTAGTCCTCGTTCGCCCCGGAACGCTTCATGCCCCAGTCTTCAGGCTTGAAGCGCGCGGCTTCTTCCTCAAGCTGTTGCTTGGCCAGGTTCAGGGTGAACGGGTCGAACTCGGTGGCACGGGCCGGGAAGTCCTTGCGCAGCGGGTGACCTTCCCAGGTCGGCGGCATCATGATGCGGGTCAGGTGCGGGTGGCCGGCAAAGTTGATGCCGTACATGTCCCACACTTCACGCTCGTACCAGTTGGCGTTCGGCCAGATGCCGGTCACGGTCGGCACGCTGAGGTCGCTCTCGGACAAGGCGACCTTGATCATCACGTCACTATTACGTTCGATCGACATCAAGTGATAGAACACAGTGAAGTCGGCGCCGCCTGGCAGCCCTTGACGCTTGGTGCGCAGACGCTCGTCCACGCCGTGCAGGTCATAGAGCATGACGTACGGCTTGGGCAGGTTGCGCAGGAAGGTCAGGACTTCGACGAGTTTGGCACGGGCAACCCAAAGCACCGGCATGCCGGTGCGGGTAGGCTGGGCGGTGAACGCCTCGGGGCCAAAACGGTTGTTCAGTTCGACGACCACATCCTGGTCGTCTGCCTTATAAGGCGGGATGTACAGAGCACTGCCTGTAGTCATGGTTATTTATCGCTTTCGGTCAACGTAAAGAATGAAGCCAGTGTCTCGTTCTATTAAAGAAGCAGATCTGGATCAGACTTCGTCGGGGCTGCGCAGGTTGGTGACTGCGATTCGCTGTTCGCGGCGCTTTTCCTTTTCGGAAGGCATCTCGGCGCGATACACGCCTTGATCACCTACGACCCAGGAAAGCGGACGACGCTCCTGTCCAATCGACTCCTGCAGGAGCATCAAGCCTTGCAGAAAAGCTTCGGGACGGGGCGGGCAGCCAGGCACGTAGACGTCCACGGGCAGGAACTTGTCCACCCCTTGAACGACGGAGTAGATGTCGTACATGCCACCGGAGTTGGCGCACGAACCCATGGAGATAACCCATTTAGGCTCGAGCATTTGCTCGTAGAGACGCTGAATGATCGGCGCCATCTTGATGAAGCAGGTGCCGGCGATAACCATGAAATCCGCCTGACGCGGCGATGCCCGAATAACCTCGGCGCCAAAGCGCGCGATGTCGTGGGGCGCCGTGAAGGCGGTGGTCATTTCCACGTAGCAGCACGAAAGACCGAAGTTATACGGCCACAGGGAGTTCTTGCGCCCCCAGTTGATCGTGCCGTTAAGCACGTCTTCGAGCTTGCCCATGAAGATGTTTTTGTGGACTTGATCTTCTAACGGATCGGAAACGGTTTCCCGTTCGCCAATCGGATACTGCTCGTTAGGAGCATCGGGGTCGATCCTGGTGAGATTGTATTGCATTGCCAAAGCCTCATTGTTTCAGCTTCGCCTGCCGCTTGCGACGAGCTTCCGGAGCCCAGTCAAGGGCGCCCACTCGGAACAGGTAGACAAGACCTGCCAACAGAATTGCTATGAAAACGAGAGCTTCGACGAATCCGGTCCAGCCGCTTTCGCGGACGGACACAGACCAGGCAAAGAGAAAGAGGGCTTCGATATCGAAGATCACGAAGAGCATCGCGACCAGATAGAATTTGGCTGAGAGCCGCAAGCGGGCGCCACCTGTAGGTAGCATGCCGGACTCGAACGGTTCGTTTTTGCTGCGGCCCCAGGCTTTTGACCCGAGGAGGCTGGAGACGCCGAGCATGAAGGCGCAAAGGCCGACAACGCCCAGAAGGAAAATGGCAAAGCCCCAGTTGTGGGCCATGAGTCCTGTCGCTTCGGGCATGCTGGTAATCCTTAACAGAGAGCAAAGGTCTCTGAGCTTGAAAAAGAAACAAAGCAGTGACGATATGTCGCAGCAATCAATCCCGCTGATTTTATGGCACAACACCGTGCAAGTAAAATTCAGATAGCGAAATTATTTAGCGGAATAAGGACATAGGGTACCTCCAAAGGCACGCGGCCCATGCGTTGCGGGCATTAGCCGGGTTTTCATCAATATTGTTTTGTAGGAAATGTAACGAACATAGTTTGAGCTAAATGATAATCAATATTGTTTGCGGTGATTTTTAAACTGTTTAACGGATGGGTGAGTGGGAAGTTGTCTTATATGCGCGTTACTGCAAGTAGCGGGCGAGGTCGTTTTACCCTGTTTTCCTGATCTTGAAACTGCTCTGGATCAAGGTTTGTCGCGCGGTTTTCGGGTTGAAACATTACCTGTGGGAGCCGGGCTTGCCCGCGATGGCGATGTGTCAGGCACCGCAGATGTCAACTGATGCACCGCCATCGCGGGCAAGCCCGGCTCCCACAGGTTCGCGGTGTTTATGAAATCGCAGGTAAAAAAACGCCCCGAACCAGTCGGGGCGTCAGATGTGCGGCGTTGCGGTTAGCTTTTTATTCGGTCCGCAACGGCCGTTCGTTCAGGCGAAGCAGATCAGTGGAACTGTTCTTCTTCAGTCGAGCCGGTCAGTGCGGTTACCGAAGACGTACCACCCTGGATCACGGTAGTCATGTCGTCGAAGTAGCCGGTGCCCACTTCCTGCTGGTGAGCCACGAAGGTGTAACCCTTGGCAGCGTCAGCGAACTCTTGCTCTTGCAGCTTCACGTAGGCAGTCATGTCGTTGCGGGCGTAGTCGTGCGCCAGGTTGAACATGCTGTGCCACATGTTGTGAATGCCGGCCAGGGTGATGAACTGGTGCTTGTAACCCATGGCGGACAATTCGCGCTGGAACTTGGCGATGGTCGCGTCGTCCAGGTTTTTCTTCCAGTTGAAGGAAGGCGAGCAGTTGTACGACAGCAGTTGGTCCGGGTATTCCTTTTTGATCGCTTCAGCGAAGCGACGGGCTTCGTCCAGATCCGGCTTGGCGGTTTCACACCAGATCAGGTCGGCGTACGGCGCGTAAGCCAGGCCGCGAGCGATGGCCTGGTCGAGACCGGCGCGCACTTTGTAGAAGCCTTCCTGGGTACGTTCGCCAGTCACGAATGGCTGGTCGTACGGGTCGCAATCCGAAGTCAGCAGGTCAGCCGCGTTGGCGTCGGTACGGGCCAGGATGATGGTCGGCGTGCCGGCAACGTCAGCGGCCAGACGAGCCGCAGTCAGCTTCTGCACAGCTTCCTGGGTAGGAACCAGTACCTTGCCGCCCATGTGGCCGCATTTTTTCACGGAAGCCAGTTGGTCTTCGAAGTGAACGCCGGCGGCGCCTGCTTCGATCATGCTCTTCATCAGCTCGTAAGCGTTCAGTACGCCGCCGAAACCGGCTTCGGCGTCAGCCACGATTGGCGCGAAGTAGTCGATGTAGCCTTCGTCGCCCGGGCCTTTGCCGGCTTTCCACTGAATCTGGTCAGCACGACGGAACGAGTTATTGATGCGCTTGACCACGGTTGGAACCGAGTCCACCGGGTACAGCGACTGATCCGGGTACATCGATTCGGCGGAGTTGTTGTCCGCAGCCACTTGCCAGCCCGACAGGTAGATCGCCTGGATGCCGGCCTTTACTTGCTGTACAGCCTGGCCGCCAGTCAGGGCGCCCATGCAGTTGACGAAATCTTTCTCAGGACGGAAGGACGGCTTGGCGCCCTGGGTCACCAGGTTCCAGAGCTTCTCGGCGCCGAGTTTTGCAAAGGTGTGCTCAGGTTGAACCGAGCCACGCAGGCGGACGACGTCAGCAGCGGAGTAAGCGCGTGTCACGCCTTTCCAGCGTGGGTTTTCAGCCCAGTCTTTTTCGAGGGCTGCAATTTGCTGTTCGCGTGTCAGTGCCATGGAGATAAACCTCGTCGCGTCTTTTACGGAAAGTTGTTCTGCGGTGGAAAATTCATGCGCTCGCAGACCAGAAGCTTAGGCGGTCAAGTCGAATTCGGCGGGATTGGCGACGGGATGAACGATGGGCTCGAGGGGAAGTGAGCAGGTAAGGGCGGACTGTCGAGCGCATTCGGGCGTCGTGGGCCTTTATACAAACTTCAGTGTGATGCCGGGTTACCTAAATACGCTTCCGTCCCTCGGGACAACTTCGTTCCAGTCGGCAACCTCGTCAAACACACCTTGTGGGCGGTACAGACACGAAACGGCTCGCGGGGTAGATGCGAGCATCGCTTCGAAGGCCCTTGCCAGGGCCCCTGATTAGCGGGAGCGAGGCCATCATGCCTTTGCTTTTTTGGCTCGTCAAACGTTTTGTAGTGCTTTTTTTCAAGCACTACATCTTTGGTCTAATACGACTAATCAGTCAGTTTTCGGTGGTTTAGTCCAAAGTATCGACTTTCACCCGCAGGGTCATGTCATCCCGACCCTGAGTCGAGTAGCTGCGGGTCAGGCCCTGTTTGTCGGCCTGGGTCTGGCGATTCACGCCGGCCAGGGTGATCCATTCGCCGAGGCGGCCGGTGACGGTTGTGTCGGTGCTTTGCACGTTCACTACATCGGGACGTTCCTGGCTCATGCGGTCACGGTTTGTGCTGATCGACAAATGAACGATGTCACCGGTGACGCTGGCGGTGACATAGAAACCCTGGGTGACGTTGCGGTACTCGGTCTGGCTGCGCGGGTCGCCGTAGGAATCGGTCTGCGTGCTGGTCAGCGGTACGCTTTGGCCCACCTGGATCAGCGCCGGTGCGCCTTCGCTGGCCTGGACTTGCTGAATGCCACCGTCACGGCTTTCGGTGCTGCGATTGATGATTCGGGTCTGGCTGGGTTTGGCGCCATTGACCGAATAACCCTGATCTCCCTGGAAGTTGTTTTCGTTGGTGTCGACGGTGATCAGCAAGCGCTTGGGTTGAGTATCAAGTTTCGCAACAAGCGCTTTAAGTTCGTCGATCTTGCGCTGATCGGCGTTGACAATCAGTTGGTTGCCATAGGCGCTGACCTGGCCGTCCTTGCCGATAAAATCCTGGGCCATCGGCAGCATGTCGGCGCTGGTGTGGTAGTTCAGGGGCACGATCTCGGTGGCCGCCATGACCGTAAAACTGCAGGTCAGTAGCAGCGTGGTGAGCAGGGTGCGTAGGGACATATCCGTTATCTCCGACTTCTTGATGTCTTGAGTTTGCCAGTTTGTCGGCCCGCCGTGGGGCAAGTTGAATCGTAGACAGCAAAACGCCCCGGCATCCTGAGATGGCGGGGCGTTTTGTGGTGTTCTTGAGGCCGCTATCGCGAGCAGGCTCGCTCCCACAGAGAAATGCATTCCAATTGTGGGAGCGAGTCTGCTCGCGATGGCCGCGCCGCGGTCTCAAGCCGAATGGCGCACCATGTCCACATGCGGAATCCCTGCTTCCAGGAATTCCTCACTGACCAGGCTGAAGCCCAGGCGCTCATAGAACGCCGTCGCCTGAACCTGCGCGCTCAGCATCTGCTGCTTCAAACCGCGCTTCTCGGCTTCACCGATCACCGCTTGCATCAGCGCATCGCCCACTTTCAAGCCGCGCCAGTCTTTCAGCACCGACACCCGGCCAACGTGCCCGTCGGGCAGCAGGCGGGCGGTGCCAATTGGAAAGTCGCCTTCGAAGGCCAGAAAATGCACCGCCGTTGCGTCATCTGCATCCCATTCCAGCTCGGGCGGAACGGATTGCTCGCCGATGAACACCGTCTCACGAATGCGCCGGATCTCGGCGTTGTCCTTTTGCCAGTCTGCGACACGTACGTGAATTTTACTCATCAGCAAACCCCAGGCTTCCTTGCTTGATCAGTTCGCACAGCAAGCCGCGACCGTCTTCGTCGCTCAACCATGCGCCGAGGTTGTCGATGTGCAGCGCATCGGCGGCGCAGATCATCTTCAGAAGATCGCGCAGTTTGCCGGGCAGATAACGGCTCTGGCCGCTGGCGAACAACAGCAGGTCGTCATCGACTTCGGACCAGGCCAGGCGTGCGCTCGGATTGCGGATCAGTATGGCGCCTTGCTCCAGGCTGGCGAGCAGGTCTTCTTCTTCGATCTCTTCCGGGCCGACGACCAGTTCCGGGTAGCGCGGTTCGGTCATGAACTGGCCGAACCAGGTCAGTAGCAGGCGCTCGTCGCTCATGTGCTCGGCCAGCAGGCTTTTCAGGCGATCAAGGGCGTCGTGCTGGATCTGATGCGGGTCGGCCGCAGGCAGGACATCGGCGTCGGTATAACGCTCTTCATCTGTCAGGAACTGGCTGAGGAAATCGGTGAAGTGGGTCAGCACTTCAGCAGCGCTCGGCGCCCGGAAACCTACCGAATAGGTCAGGCAGTCATCGACGGCCACGCCGCAGTGAGCCAGGCGCGGCGGCAGGTAGAGCATGTCGCCCGGTTCCAGAACCCACTCATCGGTAGCTTCGAAATCAGCGAGGATGCGCAGGTCTGCGTGTTGCAGCAGCGGGCTTTCGGAGGTGCACATCTGGCCGATTTTCCAGTTGCGCTTGCCGTGACCTTGCAACAGGAACACATCGTAGTTATCGAAATGCGGACCCACGCTGCCGCCTGGAGCGGCGAAGCTGATCATCACGTCGTCGATGCGCCAGCTCGGCAGGAAGCGGAACTGTTCCAGCAGTTCGCTGACTTCCGGCACGAATTGGTCAACCGCTTGTACCAGCAGGGTCCATTCGGTTTCCGGCAGCTTGCTGAATTCGTCTTCGGCAAACGGGCCGCGGCGCAATTCCCAAGGACGCTCGCCGTGCTCGATGATCAGGCGCGATTCAACTTCTTCTTCCAGCGCCAGGCCGGCCAGTTCGTCGGCGTCGATCGGGCTTTCGAAATCAGGAATCGCCTGACGGATCAGCAGGGGTTTTTTCTGCCAGTAGTCACGCAGGAATTCGCGCGCCGTGATGCCGCCCAGAAGTTGAAGAGGAATATCAGGATTCATGTGTAACCTATTGAAAAAAAGCACTTTTCAGACGGGAATAAAAACGCCCGGCGCTGCCGGGCGTCTCAAACGGGTGCAGCGGTCGATCAGATGCGCTTGGCTTGCTCTACAGCGTTGCCGATGTAGTTCGCCGGGGTGAGCAGTTTCAGCTCGGCCTTGGCGGCGGCGGGCATGTCCAGCCCGTCGATGAAAGTTTGCAGCGCTTCAGGGCTGATGCCCTTGCCACGGGTCAACTCTTTCAGCTTCTCGTACGGGTTTTCGATGTTGTAGCGACGCATCACGGTCTGGATCGGCTCTGCCAGGACTTCCCAGCAAGCATCGAGGTCGGCAGCAATTTTCTGCGCGTTGAGCTCGAGTTTGCTGATGCCTTTGAGGCTGGCTTCGTACGCGATCACGCTGTGGGCGAAGCCGACACCGAGGTTGCGCAGGACGGTGGAGTCGGTCAGGTCGCGCTGCCAGCGGGAGATCGGCAGCTTGCTCGCCAGATGCTGGAACAGTGCGTTGGCGATACCCAGGTTGCCTTCGGAGTTTTCGAAGTCGATCGGGTTGACCTTGTGCGGCATGGTCGACGAACCGATTTCGCCAGCGATGGTGCGCTGTTTGAAATAACCCAGGGAAATGTAGCCCCAGATGTCGCGGTCGAAGTCGATCAGGATGGTGTTGAAGCGGGCAATCGCGTCGAACAGCTCGGCAATGTAGTCGTGCGGTTCGATCTGCGTGGTGTACGGGTTGAAGCCAAGGCCCAGCTCGTCTTCGATGAAGGCGCGGGCGTTTTCTTCCCAGTCGATCTCAGGGTAGGCCGAGAGGTGAGCGTTGTAGTTGCCCACGGCGCCGTTGATCTTGCCCAGCAGCGGAACGGCAGCGACCTGAGCGATTTGACGCTCCAGGCGGTAAACCACGTTCGCCAGCTCTTTGCCCAGGGTGGTCGGCGAGGCCGGTTGGCCGTGGGTGCGCGACAGCATCGGCACGTCAGCGAAACGGATCGCCAGTTCGCGGATGGCTTCGGCGGTCTGGCGCATCAGTGGCAGCATCACGTCATCACGGCCTTCACGCAGCATCAGGGCGTGGGACAGGTTGTTGATGTCCTCGCTGGTGCAGGCAAAGTGGATGAATTCGCTGACAGCAGCCAGTTCCGGCAGCTTGGCCGCTTGCTCTTTGAGCAGGTATTCGATGGCTTTGACGTCGTGGTTGGTGGTGCGCTCGATCTCTTTGACGCGCTCGGCGTGCTCCAGAGAGAAGTTTTCCGCCAGGGTGTTCAGCACAGCGTTGGCTTCGGCGGAGAACGCCGGCACTTCGCTGATGGCAGGGTGAGCGGCCAGACGCTGGAGCCAGCGCACTTCAACCAGAACGCGAGCACGGATCAGACCGTATTCGCTGAAAATTGGGCGCAGGGCCTGGGTTTTGCCGGCGTAGCGGCCGTCAACAGGGGAAACCGCAGTGAGCGAAGAAAGCTGCATGGGGTGTTCTCGGACAGTCGGGCAACGAAATGGGGCGCGTATCATACATGAAAAAATCCGCCGGTCCGTTGCCAACTGACCAGCGTATTACGCGTTACTGACTACAAAACGGTGTTGCGGGCGCGGTTCAGCTGCTGCGCATCAGCGGGTAAAGCTCTTTGAGCAACTTGCGACGACTGACCACCAACTGCCAGCGATGACCGCCCAGCTGCCGCCACAGGCGCGCCGAACGAATCCCCGCCAGCAACAGCGCGCGGATCTTCGAGGCGTTGCTGGGTTGCTGCAGGTTGCGCATGTCGCCGTGGACCTGAATCCGTTGGCGCAAGGTGCTCAGGGTGTCCTGGTACAACGCGCCGCAGGCTGCGATCACGTTTTCGTGGGCAGGGCCGAAGTGCTCGACCTGAGATTGAATCTGCGGCAGGCGCTTGCCGATCACGTCGAGCATGTCGCCACGCTTGGCCAGTTGGCGCTCCAGCCCGAGCATCGCCAGGGCGTAGCGCAGCGGTTCGCGCTGCAGGGTGCTCGGGTCGCGTTCAAGGGCGCCGATCAGCGCGCGATAACCTTCGCGCAGATTGATGTCGTCGCCGCCGTAGACTTCCAGCGTGTCCTTGGGGTCGCGAATCAGCAGGCTGCCGAGCATGCACGTCAGGCCGGCTTCGCTGGTCTGGCCGGTCTTGGCGATCTTGTCGACAAGGACGGCGGCGAGAAATACGCCGCCCAGCGCCGTCAGTTGCTCCTGAGTCGGGCTCATTGTGGCTGGCCTGTGGACGTGCTTTTGCTGGTCCACGGCTCTGCCACTTCGATCACGCCGCCGCCGAGGCAGATTTCACCGTCATAGAAGACCACGGACTGGCCCGGGGTGACCGCGCGTTGCGGGTCATCGAAGGTCGCGCGGTAGCCGGTGGCGGTTTTCTCCAGCGTGCACGGCTGGTCGCTTTGGCGATAACGCACTTTGGCGGTCAGCTTGCGCGGCTCGCTCAGGTCGATCGGGTTGACCCAATAGATGTCCGAGGCGAGCAGGGCGCGGGAGAACAGGTAAGGGTGGTCATTGCCCTGGCCAACGATCAACTCGTTGTGTTCCAGGTCCTTGATCAGCACGTACCACGGCTCGTCACCAGCGTCTTTCAAGCCGCCGATACCCAAACCCTGACGCTGGCCGATGGTGTGGTACATCAAGCCGTGGTGACGGCCGATGACTTCACCTTCGGTGGTCTTGATTTCGCCCGGTTGCGCCGGCAGGTACTGTTTGAGGAAGTCACTGAAACGGCGCTCGCCGATAAAGCAGATCCCGGTGGAGTCCTTTTTCTTCGCGGTGGCCAGGTCGTGTTTCTCGGCAATCGCGCGCACTTCGGGCTTCTCCAGCTCGCCGACCGGGAACAGGGTCTTGGCGATCTGTTCACCGCCGACGGCATGCAGGAAGTAACTCTGGTCCTTGTTCGGGTCCAGACCCTTGAGCAGTTCGGTGCGGCCATCGATGTCGCGGCGGCGCACGTAGTGACCGGTGGCGATCAGGTCGGCGCCAAGCACCATGGCGTAGTCGAGGAACGCCTTGAACTTGATTTCGCGGTTGCAGAGGATGTCCGGGTTTGGCGTGCGACCGGCCTTGTATTCGGCCAGGAAGTGCTCGAACACGTTGTCCCAGTACTCGGCGGCGAAGTTGGCGGTGTGCAGCTTGATGCCAATCTTGTCGCACACGGCCTGGGCGTCCGCCAGGTCATCCATGGCGGTGCAGTATTCCGTTCCATCGTCTTCTTCCCAGTTCTTCATGAACAGGCCTTCCACCTCATAACCCTGCTCGATCAGCAGGAGAGCGGAAACGGAAGAGTCCACGCCGCCGGACATACCGACAATGACGCGCTTCTTTTGTGTGTCAGAAGGGGCTGGATCACGCATAGGGATTCAATGAGTGTCTTGAAAAAGGACGCGATTCTAACAGGCCGAAGCCCGCAAGGCTAAAGAGAAGGGCGGATCAGTTCGAGACTGAAGTGAAAGCCTGCCAGATAATCATCGATACAGCGGATGATCAGCTCACTGCGCCAGTTTGCGCGCTGTTCCAGCAGTTCGTCACGTGTCAGCCATTTTGCGCCGACAATGCCGTCGTCCAGCGGGTAGTCGGGGTGATGCTTGAGCGGTTTTGCACTGAAGCAGACCCGCTGGTAGGTCACGCCGTTGCTGGGGGCGGTGTAGAGGTAAATACCCACCACGCCGGTCGCCTCGACGTCCCAACCGGTTTCCTCGAGGGTTTCGCGGACGGCGGCTTCGATCAGGGTTTCGTTCGGGTCGAGGTGGCCGGCAGGCTGATTGAGTACCGTTCGTCCGTGCTTGGTTTCTTCGACCATCAGGAAACGACCGTTGTCTTCGACAATGGTGGCGACGGTGATGTGGGGTTTCCAGTCCATGAAGCTTCCTCAAATTCAAAGGTTGAAACACTATCCCTGTGGGAGCTGGCCTGCCAGCGATTGCGATGAGTCAGTCACCATCAATGTTGAATGATAAGCCGCTATCGCTGGCAGGCCAGCTCCCACAGGGTTTTGCGTTGTCTTCAAAAACAGAAACCCCGGCACGGGGCCGGGGCTTCTTTGCATCCTTACAACCTTAAACCAGCGCAGCGATCGCGGCGTTGAAAGTGTTGCTCGGGCGCATGGCCTTGCTGATCAGCTCGGCATTGGCGTGGTAGTAACCGCCGATGTCCACTGGCTTGCCCTGAACGGCGTTGAGCTCGGCAACGATGGTTGCTTCGTTCTCGGTCAGGTTTTTTGCCAGTTCGCCGAACTGCGCTTGCAGTGCAGCATCTTCAGTCTGGGCAGCCAGGGCTTGTGCCCAGTACAGTGCCAGGTAGAAGTGGCTGCCGCGGTTGTCGATGTTACCGACTTTGCGCGATGGCGACTTGTTGTTGTCCAGGAACTGGCCAGTGGCCTGGTCCAGGGTCTTGGCCAGAACCAGCGCTTTAGGGTTGTTATAGGTAACACCCAGGTGTTCAAGGGAAGCGGCCAGGGCCAGGAACTCGCCCAGGGAATCCCAGCGCAGGAAGTTCTCTTCCAGCAGCTGTTGAACGTGCTTCGGTGCCGAGCCGCCAGCGCCGGTTTCGAACAGACCGCCGCCATTCATCAGCGGAACGATCGACAGCATCTTGGCGCTGGTGCCCAGTTCCATGATCGGGAACAGGTCGGTCAGGTAGTCACGCAGTACGTTGCCGGTCACCGAGATGGTGTCCTTGCCTGCGCGAGTACGGTCCAGAGTGAACTTCATCGCGTCGACTGGCGCCATGATCTGGATGTCCAGGCCGGCAGTGTCGTGATCCTTCAGGTAAGCCTGAACTTTCTCGATCACTACGCCGTCGTGAGCGCGCATAGGGTCCAGCCAGAAGATCGCCGGAGTGCTGCTGGCACGAGCACGGTTGACGGCCAGTTTGACCCAGTCCTGGATCGGCGCGTCTTTGGTCTGGCACATGCGGAAGATGTCGCCGGCTTCAACCGATTGCTCCAGCAGCAGGCTGCCTTTGCTGTCGATCACGCGGACTACGCCGTTGGTCTTGATCTGGAAGGTCTTGTCGTGCGAGCCGTACTCTTCGGCTTTTTTCGCCATCAGGCCAACGTTTGGCACGCTGCCCATGGTGGTTGGATCGAAAGCGCCGTGCAGCTTGCAGTCTTCGATCACCGCCTGGTAGATGGTGGCGTAGCAGCGATCCGGGATCACAGCCTTGGTGTCGTGCAGCTGACCGTCAGTGCCCCACATCTTGCCGGAGTCGCGGATCATCGCCGGCATCGAGGCGTCGACGATCACGTCGCTTGGCACGTGCAGGTTGGTGATGCCTTTGTCGGAGTTGACCATGGCCAACGACGGACGAACGGCGTAGACCGCCTGGATGTCCGCTTCGATCTGCGCTTGTTGCTCGGCAGGCAAAGCCTTGATGCGAGCGTACAGATCGCCGATGCCGTTGTTCAGGTTGAAGCCGATCTGCGCCAGCACGTCAGCGTGCTTGGCCAGTGCATCTTTATAGAACTCGGCAACGATCTGGCCGAACATGATCGGGTCGGAGACCTTCATCATGGTGGCTTTCAGGTGAACCGACAGCAGTACGCCCTTGGCTTTGGCGTCTTCGATTTCGGCAGCAATGAAGCTGCGCAGAGCGTTTTTGCTCAAGACCGCGCAATCGAGGATCTCACCGGCTTGCACGGTGGTCTTTTCTTTCAGGACGGTGGTGGTGCCGTCTTGAGCGATCAATTCGATTTTGACAGCGTCAGCGGCGTCGATCAGGGCAGCTTTTTCGCTGCCGTAGAAATCACCGGTGCTCATGTGCGCGACGTGGGACTTGGAGTCCGCAGCCCAGGCGCCCATTTTGTGCGGGTGCTTGCGTGCGTAGTTCTTGACCGACAGTGGTGCGCGACGATCGGAGTTGCCTTCGCGCAGAACCGGGTTCACGGCGCTGCCCTTGATCTTGTCGTAACGCGACTTGGTTTCTTTGTCGGCGTCGCTGGTCACGGTTTCCGGGTAGTCCGGCAGTGCGAAGCCCTGGGCTTGCAGCTCTTTGATCGCGGCCTGCAGTTGCGGAACCGAAGCACTGATGTTCGGCAGCTTGATGATGTTGGCTTCAGGCGTAACGGCCAGGTCGCCCAGTTCGGCGAGGTGGTCGGCTACGGCTTTGTCACCCAATTGCTCGGGGAAGCTGGCCAGGATGCGCCCTGCAAGAGAGATATCGCGGGTTTCAACGGCGATATCAGCCGAAGCGGTGAACGCTTCTACGATAGGCAACAGTGAATAGGTGGCGAGGGCTGGGGCTTCGTCGGTGAAGGTATAGATGATCTTCGAGCGGGTGGGCATATTCGGATTAACTCTCTCTTCTTTGCTAAAGCGTGCGCAGAAACTCGAGGGGCGCCGGGTAAGCGCGTTCGTTCAAAGTCATCCATGAGCCGAATGTCGAGGTTTGTGCGCGGTGATGTTGGGTGCATCAGTCGAGCGTCAAGCGGGTGGACTGCGGTAACAGTCCTGCTTTTTCAGGTCCAAAGTCTCGTGCTAGAGAGGTCGGCCATCGTGACTCTGTGGTCAGCGGGCGGCATTATACATAGGTAGCTGGCAATCTGCCGATGGTTCACACACAACGATTCTCGTCCATTGGTCTAAAGGTCGCAGGGGCGCGTGGGGCGTAGAGTCTTGCACCGTGCTTGAGTTTGGCGCTTTTCCCTTTGCTTTCAGGCTTGTACGTCGCGAACTGTGCAGCTTTGCGGCAGATGGATGGAACATAGGGTTTGCGTGCCGATTTAACTGGGGTACGCTCGAACGAAGCCAGATGTTCAATCCAAACAATGGAGTTCAGCATGGGATACAAGAAGATTCAGGTTCCAGCAGTCGGCGACAAAATCACCGTCAACGCGGACCATTCTCTCAATGTTCCTAACAACCCGATCATCCCCTTCATCGAAGGCGATGGTATTGGGGTTGATATCAGCCCGGTCATGATCAAGGTTGTCGATGCTGCTGTTAAGAAGGCTTACGGCGGCGAGCGCAAAATTTCCTGGATGGAAGTCTACGCCGGGGAAAAAGCGACTCAGGTTTACGATCAGGACACCTGGCTGCCTCAGGAAACCCTGGACGCAGTCAAGGATTACGTGGTTTCCATCAAGGGCCCTCTGACCACTCCGGTCGGCGGCGGCATCCGTTCCCTGAACGTGGCCCTGCGTCAGCAACTCGACCTTTATGTCTGCCTGCGCCCGGTGCGTTGGTTCGAAGGCGTGCCTAGCCCGGTCAAGAAGCCTGGCGACGTCGACATGACGATCTTCCGTGAGAACTCGGAAGACATCTACGCCGGTATCGAGTGGAAGGCCGGTTCGCCGGAAGCGACCAAAGTCATCAAGTTCCTTAAAGATGAAATGGGCGTCACCAAGATCCGTTTCGACGAAAACTGCGGTATCGGCATCAAGCCGGTTTCGCTGCAAGGCACCAAGCGTCTGGCGCGCAAGGCCCTGCAGTATGTGGTCGACAACGACCGCGACTCGCTGACCATCGTGCACAAAGGCAACATCATGAAGTTCACCGAAGGTGCCTTCAAGGAATGGGCCTACGAAGTGGCGGCTGAAGAGTTTGGCGCGACCCTGCTCGACGGCGGGCCTTGGATGCAGTTCAAGAACCCGAAAACCGGCAAGAACGTCATCGTCAAGGACGCCATCGCCGACGCCATGCTCCAGCAGATCCTGCTGCGCCCGGCCGAATACGATGTGATTGCGACCCTGAACCTGAACGGCGACTACCTCTCCGACGCCCTGGCGGCGGAAGTGGGCGGTATCGGTATCGCGCCGGGTGCCAACCTGTCCGACACCATCGCCATGTTCGAAGCGACCCACGGTACTGCGCCGAAATACGCCGGCAAGGACCAGGTCAACCCGGGTTCGCTGATTCTGTCCGCAGAAATGATGCTGCGTCACATGGGCTGGACCGAAGCCGCGGACCTGATCATCAAGGGCACCAACGGCGCGATCTCCGCGAAGACCGTGACCTATGACTTCGAACGTCTGATGGAGGGCGCGAAACTGGTGTCTTCTTCCGGCTTTGGTGATGCACTGATTTCGCATATGTAAGCGAGTCGGCACAAAAAAAACCGCCTTAGGGCGGTTTTTTTATGACGAGATGATCGGTCGCGTCAGTTCGACACGGTGTCTTGCCGGGTGGCGGGCGAGGTGTGTTCGTTCGCAACGGTCGCAGACGTAATTTTCACTGCGTGCAGGCCTTTGGGGCCCTGAACGATTTCAAAGTTGACGGCTTGTCCAGCCTTGAGGGTTTTGTAGCCATCCATGTCAATGGCCGAATAGTGGGCAAAAAAATCGATTTCCTTGCCATCCTCGTCACGGCCTTCTCTGGTGTCGGTGTTAATGAAACCGAACCCTTTGGCGTTGTTGAACCATTTCACCTTACCGACAGCCATGCTCATATCCCTCTGCAACAGACTCCATCACTGGAGTATCATCCCGTACATCCGCAGTCAGATCCTGTAAATAAGATTGACTCCGCGGACCTTTTTTACCCACTGTGGGCTCTATTGGTTGTAACACCGTTTTGCCGATAGTCAAGGTGACCAGGCAGTCGGTGTTGAAATCGTTCATAACCGTCCCCACTACTGTATTCGCACAACTGACGAACCTTTCTTTCCATGCATGCAATCAGCCAGATTCGACTAACATTCAATCAGGATCGCCCGACTCTCCAGAAAGACCATCCGGAGGAACACGACGACGATTCCGCAGGCATTGCTGTTCAGGAGGCGAAGCCTGCTTTACAGGCACCGCCGATGTACAAGGTGGTTTTGTTCAATGATGACTACACACCGATGGATTTCGTCGTCGAAGTGCTCGAGGTGTTTTTTAACCTGAATCGCGAGCTGGCGACCAAGGTCATGCTGGCCGTCCACACAGAAGGACGGGCAGTATGTGGAGTGTTTACCCGCGACATTGCCGAGACCAAGGCCATGCAGGTCAACCAGTACGCCAGGGAAAGCCAGCATCCGCTACTCTGTGAAATCGAGAAGGACGGTTAATCGCCGACCACTTGGGTATGAGGTGAAGCTATGTTAAACCGCGAGCTCGAAGTCACCCTCAATCTTGCCTTCAAGGAGGCCCGTTCGAAGCGTCATGAGTTCATGACCGTCGAACATCTCCTGCTGGCCCTATTGGATAATGAGGCTGCCGCCACTGTTTTGCGTGCCTGCGGCGCAAACCTCGACAAACTCAAGCATGATCTGCAGGAGTTCATCGACTCCACTACGCCGTTGATTCCCGTCCATGACGAGGATCGCGAGACCCAGCCAACTCTGGGCTTTCAACGTGTCCTGCAGCGTGCTGTTTTCCACGTACAGAGCTCGGGCAAACGCGAAGTGACTGGCGCCAACGTGCTGGTTGCGATCTTCAGTGAGCAAGAGAGTCAGGCAGTGTTCCTGCTGAAACAGCAGAGCGTTGCGCGCATCGATGTCGTCAACTACATCGCCCACGGCATTTCCAAAGTGCCGGGGCATGGCGATCACTCTGAAGGTGAGCAAGATATGCAGGACGACGAGGGCGGTGAGTCTTCTTCTTCAGGCAATCCTCTGGATGCTTATGCCAGCAACCTCAACGAACTTGCGCGTCAGGGTCGTATCGATCCGTTAGTAGGCCGTGAGCTCGAAGTCGAGCGTGTCGCGCAGATCCTGGCGCGTCGTCGCAAAAACAATCCGCTGCTGGTGGGCGAGGCGGGCGTGGGTAAAACCGCGATTGCCGAAGGCCTTGCCAAACGTATTGTCGACAACCAGGTGCCGGACCTGCTGGCCAACAGCGTGGTGTATTCCCTTGATCTGGGGGCCTTGCTGGCCGGGACCAAATACCGTGGCGATTTCGAGAAGCGCTTCAAGGCGTTGCTCAATGAGCTGAAAAAACGTCCGCAGGCGATCCTGTTCATCGACGAGATCCACACCATCATCGGTGCGGGTGCCGCGTCCGGTGGCGTCATGGATGCCTCGAACCTGCTGAAACCGCTGCTGTCGTCCGGTGATATCCGTTGCATCGGTTCGACCACCTTCCAGGAATTCCGCGGGATCTTCGAGAAGGACCGTGCCTTGGCACGACGCTTCCAGAAGGTCGATGTGTCGGAGCCGTCGGTGGAAGACACCATCGGTATCCTGCGTGGCCTGAAAGGGCGTTTCGAAGCGCACCACGGCATCGAATACAGCGATGAAGCGTTGCGTGCGGCTGCCGAACTGGCTTCGCGTTACATCAACGACCGGCACATGCCGGACAAAGCCATCGACGTGATCGACGAGGCGGGCGCCTACCAGCGTCTGCAGCCGATCGAGAAGCGCGTGAAACGCATCGAAGTGCCTCAAGTCGAGGACATCGTCGCGAAAATCGCGCGGATTCCGCCAAAACACGTCACCAGTTCCGACAAAGAGCTGCTGCGTAACCTTGAGCGTGACCTGAAGCTGACGGTTTTTGGTCAGGATGCCGCAATCGACTCGCTGTCGACTGCGATCAAACTGTCCCGTGCCGGCCTCAAGTCGCCTGACAAGCCTGTCGGCTCGTTCCTGTTCGCAGGCCCGACCGGTGTCGGTAAAACCGAAGCGGCGCGTCAGTTGGCCAAGGCGTTGGGTATCGAACTGGTTCGCTTCGACATGTCCGAATACATGGAGCGCCACACCGTATCGCGTCTGATCGGTGCACCTCCTGGCTATGTCGGGTTTGATCAGGGCGGTCTGCTGACCGAAGCCATCACCAAGCAGCCTCACTGCGTACTGTTGCTCGATGAGATCGAGAAGGCGCATCCGGAAGTCTTCAACCTGCTGCTGCAGGTGATGGACCACGGTACGCTAACCGATAACAACGGGCGCAAGGCGGACTTCCGTAACGTGATCGTCATCATGACGACCAACGCAGGTGCCGAGACCGCAGCCCGTGCTTCGATCGGTTTCACCCATCAGGACCACTCGTCCGATGCGATGGAAGTGATCAAGAAGAGCTTCACGCCCGAGTTCCGCAACCGTCTGGACACCATTATCCAGTTTGGTCGCCTCAGCCATGAGGTCATCAAAAGCGTGGTGGACAAGTTCCTTACCGAGCTTCAGGCGCAGCTGGAAGACAAGCGCGTGCAGCTGGAAGTGACCGACGCGGCGCGCAGCTGGCTGGCGGCGGGTGGCTACGATTCGGCAATGGGCGCTCGACCAATGGCGCGTTTGATCCAGGACAAGATCAAGCGTCCGCTGGCGGAGGAGATTCTCTTTGGCGAACTGGCCGACCATGGCGGCGTGGTACACATCGACCTGAAGGACGGCGAGTTGACCTTCGAGTTCGAAACCACGGCGGAAATGGCCTGACGTTAAATCGCAATAAAGCAGAAGGCGCCGAAAGGCGCCTTTTTGCTGTCTGGGGTTTGTACACCGCCCCCCTGTGGGAGCGAGCCTGCTCGCGATGGGCCAGTACATTCAACATCAATGCAAGCTGATCCACCGCTATCGCGAGCAGGCTCGCTCCCACATTGGCAATAGGTGGGCCGTCAAATCGCAGACAAACAAAAACGCCCGGCATAAGCCGGGCGTCTTGTATTGACTTGATTAGCGAGCGCGGTAAGTGATGCGCCCTTTGCTCAAGTCATAGGGCGTCAGCTCGACGCGCACTTTGTCACCGGTAAGAATACGAATGTAGTTCTTGCGCATCTTGCCGGAGATATGCGCGGTTACGACGTGCCCATTTTCCAACTCCACGCGAAACATGGTGTTGGGCAGGGTGTCGACGACAGTGCCTTCCATTTCGAAGCTGTCTTCTTTCGACATGCAGTAAAGCCCTCGGTGTCCAATGAATGGCCCGGTGCAACTGCGCCAGGCAAAAGCGGCGTGCATTGTGCCCGAAAAATGGGGTTTAAGCCAAGGGGTTCTAGTTCAGGATGACCCAGCGCTGATTAATCAGCAGTTCGATGGGGCGATATTGGGTCTTGTAGCTCATTTTTTTGCAGTTCTTGATCCAGTAGCCGAGGTAGACCGCTTCAAGCCCCAGGCGCCGGGCCTCGGCGATTTGCCAGAGGATCGCGTAACGCCCCAGGCTGCGGCGCTCTTCAGAGGGTTCGTAGAAGGTGTAGACCGCCGACAGACCGTTCGGCAGCAAGTCGGTGACGGCCACCGCCAGCAGCTGTCCCTCCAGGCGAAATTCATAGAAGCGCGAAAATGGCAGGTCGCGCACCAGGAAGGTCGAAAACTGGTCACGACTTGGCGGGTACATGTCGCCGTCGGCATGGCGCTGTTCGATGTAACGCTGATACAGGTCGAAGTATTCTTCGCTGAACTTGGGTTTGGCGGGGCGTACCTGCAAGTCGGCGTTGCGCTTGAAAATGCGTTTCTGCTGACGGTTGGGCGAAAATTGCGCCACCGGAATGCGAGCCGGCACACACGCATTGCAGTTCTGGCAATGAGGCCGGTAAAGATGATCGCCGCTGCGACGAAAACCCATTTCAGACAGGTCTGCATAGACATGCACATCCATGGGCTGACTAGGGTCGAGGAACAGCGTCGTGGCCTGCTCTTCGGGCAGATAACTGCAAGAGTGGGGCTGAGTGGCATAAAACTTCAAACGCGCCAACTCGGTCATGATCAACCCTCGGGATAAGCTTTTGATTAAGTGTAAGCCACGCGTGGAAAAGTCGCTCAGCAAACCCAAGTAGCACGGCTGGGCTGATCCAGATGCTGCGCCAGGTAGCGGGCAAACTCGCGACGAGGAATCGCGCGGGCGCCCAGGCTGTGCAAATGGTCGGTGGGCATCTGGCAATCGATCAGCACGAAACCCGAGTCTTTCAGATGTTTGACCAGGGTGGCAAAGCCAAATTTGGAGGCATTGTCGGCGCGGCTGAACATGGACTCGCCGAAAAACAGCTGGCCCATCGCTAATCCATAAAGCCCGCCAACCAGTTCACCCTGGTCCCAGACCTCAACCGAATGCGCGTAGCCACGCTGGTGCAGGGCGAGGTAGGCGTTCTGCATGGCCTCGGTGATCCAGGTTCCGTCGGCGTAATCCCGGGGCGCGGCGCACGCGCGGATGACCGCGGGAAAATCCTGATCAAAGGTCACTTGATAGCGTTGCTGGCGCAGCAGCTTGGCCAGGCTGCGCGAGACATGCAGTTCGTCGGGAAACAGCACCGTACGCGGATCCGGCGACCACCAGAGAATCGGCTGGCCTTCCGAGAACCAGGGAAAACAGCCGTGGCGATAAGCCTGAATCAGACGATCGGCGGACAGATCGCCGCCCGCAGCCAGCAATCCGTTGGGATCGCGCATGGCTTTTTCCAGTGGCGGGAACGTCAGGGTGTTGCGTTGTAACCAAGTCAGCATGGCATCCGGGCTTACAGAAGGGGAGGGCAATGGTGGGCGGGGGCGCCCACCGTGAAGTTTGCCGTCAAATGGTCGGAATGTCGTCGAGGTATTTTTCGGCGTCCAGCGCGGCCATGCAACCGGCCCCGGCGGAAGTGACGGCCTGGCGATAGACGTGGTCGGCCACGTCACCGGCGGCGAACACGCCGGGGATCTCGGTGGCGGTGGCATCGCCTTCGTTGCCGCCTCTGATCAGCAGGTAACCGTCACGCATTTTCAGCTGACCTTCGAACAGCTCGGTGTTGGGCTTGTGGCCAATGGCGATGAACACGCCAGCTACCGGCAGCTCGCTGGTTTCGCCGCTGTGGCTTTCGCGCAGGCGGGCGCCGGTCACGCCGCTGGCATCGCCCAACACTTCATCGAGGTTCTGGTTCCAGTGCAAACGGATATTGCCGTTGGCGGCCTTTTCGAAGAGTTTGTCCTGAAGTATTTTCTCCGAACGCAACTTGTCACGTCGGTGAATCAAGTGGACTTCTTTGGCAATGTTGGACAAATACAACGCCTCTTCAACAGCCGTATTACCACCCCCCACTACGGCGACCACCTGATTGCGATAAAAGAAGCCGTCGCACGTTGCGCAGGCCGAAACCCCTCTGCCGGCAAAGGCCTCTTCCGAGGGCAGGCCCAGATACTGCGCCGAAGCGCCGGTGGCAATTATCAGTGCGTCGCACGTGTAAGTGCCGCCATCGCCGATAAGTTCGAACGGGCGCTGTTGCAACTTGGCCGTATGGATGTGGTCGTAAACGATCTCTGTATCAAAGCGCTCGGCGTGTTTTTGCATGCGTTCCATCAGTGCCGGGCCGGTCAGGCCTTCGACGTCACCGGGCCAGTTGTCGACTTCGACGGTGGTGGTGAGCTGGCCACCTGCCTGTATGCCGGTAATGACCACGGGTTTGAGGTTGGCGCGGGCGGCATAAACGGCTGCGCTGTAACCGGCGGGGCCGGAACCCAGAATGATCAGGCGGCAATGCTTGGATTCGCTCATAAAACACCTCATAAGCCTTTGTCACAAAAGAGAATGCGTGCTCAAATTGAATCGCAGGTTGTATGCCGTTAGCTAGGCTGATCCATGGCTTGCCAGCATGGCATCGTACGAACAAACCCGTACAATGCGTGCCGGTCACTTGAATATTCAGTGCATGCCGTGTTTATAAAAACCGGAGTGCAGTGTTAAAAGTAGTCCCAGTTGCGCCTGTTAACTTTTTTACCTGCCTGGATTGGGCAGTTTTTTATAGTCATTCAACAGATGGACGCGCCATAGGCGCAGGAAAAGTAGCGTTTTGAAGAAATCCACCGCAGCACCTAAACCAGCCGTCGTTCCACTCTGGCGCCAGCATTTGCACTACCGACTCAAGGAAGGTGCATTGATTGCCATCGGCGGCTTGTGCCTGTTCCTGATGATGGCCTTGTTGACTTACGGCAAGGACGATCCGGGCTGGAGCCATAACAGCAAGATCGACGATGTTCAGAACTTCGGCGGGCCGGTCGGCTCCTACAGCGCCGACATCCTGTTCATGGTGCTGGGTTACTTCGCTTACATCTTCCCGCTGTTGCTGGCGGTCAAGACCTGGCAGATCTTCCGTCAACGCCACGAGCCGTGGCAGTGGAGCGGCTGGCTGTTCTCCTGGCGCCTGATCGGTCTGGTGTTCCTGGTGCTGTCGGGCGCGGCCCTGGCCCACATCCATTTCCATGCTGCGACCGGTCTGCCGGCCGGCGCGGGCGGCGCGTTGGGTGAGAGTCTTGGCGACCTGGCCCGCAATGCACTGAACATTCAGGGCAGCACCTTGCTGTTCATCGCGTTATTCCTGTTCGGCCTGACGGTGTTCACCGACCTGTCGTGGTTCAAGGTGATGGACCTCACCGGCAAGATCACCCTCGACCTGTTCGAACTGTTCCAGGGCGCGGCCAACCGCTGGTGGGCCGCCCGTGTCGAGCGCAAGCAACTGGTTGCGCAGTTGCGTGAAGTCGACGATCGCGTGCATGACGTGGTCGCGCCGACCGTTACCGACAAGCGCGAGCAAGCCAAGGTCAAGGAACGCCTGATCGAGCGTGAGCAGGCCCTGAGCAAGCACATGTCTGAACGCGAGAAGCAGGTGCCGCCGGTGATTGCCCCCGCGCCGCCGAAACCCGCCGCGCCAAGCCAGCGCGTGGAAAAAGAGAAACAGGCGCCACTGTTCGTCGACAGCGCCGTCGAAGGCACCTTGCCGCCGATCTCGATTCTCGATCCGGCCGAAAAGAAACAACTCAACTATTCCCCGGAGTCGCTGGCAGCCGTCGGCCACTTGCTGGAAATCAAGCTCAAGGAATTCGGCGTCGAAGTTTCGGTGGACTCGATTCACCCAGGCCCGGTGATTACCCGTTACGAAATCCAGCCTGCCGCCGGGGTCAAGGTCAGCCGTATTTCCAACCTGGCAAAAGACCTCGCGCGTTCCCTGGCCGTGACCAGTGTGCGGGTGGTGGAAGTGATTCCGGGCAAGACCACCGTTGGTATCGAGATTCCCAACGAAGACCGGCAGATCGTGCGCTTCTCCGAAGTGCTGTCGACTCCTGAGTACGACAACTTCAAATCCCCGGTCACCCTGGCCCTCGGTCATGACATCGGCGGAAAGCCGGTCATCACCGACCTGGCGAAAATGCCGCACTTGCTGGTGGCCGGTACGACCGGTTCCGGTAAGTCGGTGGGGGTGAACGCGATGATCCTGTCGATCCTGTTCAAGTCCGGCCCGGAAGACGCCAAGCTGATCATGATCGACCCGAAAATGCTTGAGCTGTCGATCTACGAAGGCATTCCGCACCTGCTGTGCCCGGTGGTGACCGACATGAAGGACGCGGCCAACGCCCTGCGCTGGAGCGTGGCGGAGATGGAGCGTCGCTACAAGTTGATGGCGAAGATGGGCGTGCGCAACCTGTCCGGCTTCAACGCCAAGGTCAAGGAAGCCCAGGATGCCGGTACGCCGCTGACCGATCCGTTGTACAAACGCGAAAGCATTCACGACGAAGCGCCGCTGCTGACCAAGCTGCCAACTATTGTCGTGGTGGTCGACGAATTTGCCGACATGATGATGATCGTCGGCAAGAAGGTTGAAGAGCTGATCGCGCGTATCGCCCAGAAGGCTCGTGCCGCGGGTATCCACTTGATCCTCGCGACCCAGCGCCCGTCGGTTGACGTGATCACCGGTCTGATCAAGGCGAACATCCCGACGCGCATGGCGTTCCAGGTGTCGAGCAAGATCGACTCGCGGACCATCATCGACCAGGGCGGCGCCGAGCAACTGCTGGGCCACGGTGACATGCTCTACATGCCACCGGGCACCAGTCTGCCGATACGTGTTCACGGCGCGTTTGTCTCCGATGACGAGGTTCACCGGGTGGTTGAAGCCTGGAAACTGCGCGGTGCACCGGAATATAACGATGACATCCTCGCCGGTGTGGAAGAGGCCGGCAGCGGCTTTGAGAATGGCGGCGGTGGTGGTGATGACGATGCTGAAACCGATGCGCTGTACGACGAAGCGGTGCAGTTCGTGCTGGAAAGCCGTCGTGCGTCCATTTCCGCGGTTCAGCGCAAGCTGAAAATCGGCTACAACCGCGCCGCACGCATGATCGAAGCCATGGAAATGGCCGGGGTCGTGACGTCCATGAATACCAACGGTTCCCGTGAAGTCCTGGCCCCAGGCCCGGTGCGCGACTGATTTTATTTGCAAGGATGGCGCAGTGACGCGCCGTCCGAACTCCCACGAATGTTATGAGGACTCCCATGCGTCTTATCCGCATGCTGTTGCTGCCGGTTCTGGCTTTGACCACGCTCTCGGCCCACGCCGATGGCAAGGACGTGGCGCGTCTGACCCAACTGCTGGAAAAATCCCAGACCCTGACCGCCCGTTTCTCGCAGCTGACCCTTGATGGCAGCGGCACTCAGTTGCAGGAAACGGCCGGTGAAATGTCTCTGCAGCGCCCGGGCCTGTTTTACTGGCATACCGATGCGCCCGCCGAGCAAGTTGTGGTTTCCGACGGCAAGAAGGTCACGCTGTGGGACCCGGACCTGGAACAGGCCACCATCAAGACGCTCGATCTGCGTCTGAGCCAGACGCCGGCGTTGCTGCTGTCCGGTGACGTGTCCAAGATCAGCCAGAGCTTCGACATCAGCGCCAAGGAGGCCGGCGGCGTGATTGACTTCACCCTGAAGCCGAAAACCAAGGACACGCTGTTCGACAGCCTGCGCCTGTCGTTTCGCAATGGCCTGGTCAATGACATGCAGTTGATCGACAGCGTCGGTCAGCGCACCAATATCCTGTTTACCGGTGTGAAGGCCAATGAGCCGATCCCTGCGTCCAAGTTCAAGTTCGATATTCCTAAAGGTGCGGACGTCATTCAAGAGTAAAACGCAGAACCTGTGGGAGCGGGCAAGCCCGCTCCCACAGGGATTGTGGTGTCTGATCCTTGATTAACTGACACCAGGACCCAGCGAGGTTTTAAAAGTACGTGATGGACCTGTTTCGCAGCGCCCCGATAGCTCAGCCCTTGGCCGCCCGTTTACGGGCAGCCAATCTGGACGAGTACGTCGGTCAGGAACACGTGCTCGCTCGCGGCAAGCCATTGCGCGAAGCGCTGGAGCAGGGCGCCCTGCATTCGATGATTTTCTGGGGCCCGCCGGGCGTGGGCAAAACCACCTTGGCGCGGTTGCTGGCAGAGGTCTCGGATGCGCACTTCGAAACGGTCTCGGCAGTATTGGCCGGCGTAAAGGAAATCCGCCAGGCGGTGGAGATTGCCAAGCAGCAGGCCGGGCAGTACGGCAAGCGCACCATCCTGTTCGTCGATGAAGTGCATCGCTTCAACAAGTCGCAGCAGGATGCATTTCTGCCGTACGTTGAAGACGGCACGCTGATTTTCATCGGCGCGACCACCGAAAACCCCTCGTTCGAACTCAATAACGCATTGCTCTCCCGGGCGCGTGTCTACGTGCTCAAAAGTCTCGACGAAGCGGCCCTGCGCAAGCTGGTGCACCGCGCGCTCACCGAAGAACGCGGTCTCGGCAAACGGCAACTGACCCTCAGCGATGAAGGTTTCCAGATGCTGCTGTCCGCCGCCGATGGCGATGGCCGGCGCCTGCTCAACCTGCTGGAAAACGCCTCGGACCTCGCCGAAGACAACAGCGAAATCGGCGTCGATCTCCTGCAAAGCCTGCTCGGCGACACCCGTCGGCGGTTCGACAAGGGTGGCGAAGCCTTCTACGACCAGATTTCCGCGCTGCATAAATCGGTGCGTGGCTCCAATCCGGACGGCGCGTTGTACTGGTTCGCGCGGATGATCGACGGCGGTTGCGATCCGCTGTACCTCGCCCGGCGCGTGGTGCGCATGGCCAGCGAAGACATCGGTAACGCCGATCCCCGCGCCCTGAGCCTGTGCCTGGCGGCGTGGGAAGTGCAGGAGCGCCTCGGCAGTCCCGAAGGCGAATTGGCGGTGGCCCAGGCGATTACGTATCTGGCGTGCGCGCCGAAAAGCAACGCGGTGTACATGGGCTTCAAAGCGGCCATGCGCAGCGCCACCGAACATGGCTCGCTGGAAGTGCCGTTGCACCTGCGCAATGCGCCGACCAAGCTGATGAAGCAACTCGGTTATGGCGACGAATACCGTTATGCCCACGATGAGCCAGACGCCTACGCCGCTGGCGAAGATTACTTCCCGCAAGAGCTTGAGCCACAACCGTTCTATCAGCCGGTGCCGCGTGGCCTGGAGCTGAAGATCGGCGAAAAGCTCAATCACCTTGCGCAACTTGACCGTCTCAGCCCCCGGCAGCGGAGAAAATAGTGCTTCCATTGATCGTTGCGGTTTCCGTCGGCGGGATCGCCGGCACGCTGTTACGCTTCGCCACGGGTAACTGGGTCAACGCGAATTGGCCGCGGCACTTCTATACCGCGACGCTGGCCGTTAATATCGTGGGCTGTTTGCTGATCGGCGTTCTATACGGTCTGTTTTTGATACGCCCGGAGGTACCGATCGAGGTGCGTGCCGGGTTGATGGTCGGCTTCCTCGGGGGGCTGACGACTTTTTCATCCTTTTCACTGGATACGGTGCGCCTGCTGGAAAGCGGGCAAGTGCCGCTGGCCCTGGGCTATGCGGCCATCAGCGTATTCGGCGGGCTGCTCGCCACCTGGGCTGGCCTGTCCTTGACCAAACTTTGATAACGAGAGACCGACATGCTCGATTCCAAACTGTTACGTAGCAACCTTCAGGACGTAGCGGACCGCCTGGCATCCCGTGGCTATAAGCTGGATGTTGCGCGCATCGAAGCGCTGGAAGAACAGCGCAAGACCGTCCAGACCCGCACCGAAGCACTGCAGGCTGAACGTAATGCGCGCTCCAAATCCATCGGTCAGGCCAAGCAGCGCGGCGAAGACATCGCGCCGTTGATGGCGGACGTCGAGCGCATGGCCAATGAATTGAGTGCCGGCAAAGTCGAACTGGACGCGATCCAGACCGATCTGGACTCGATCCTGCTCGGCATCCCGAACCTGCCGCACGAATCCGTGCCGATTGGTGAAGACGAAGACGGCAACGTCGAAGTACGCCGCTGGGGTACGCCGACCGCGTTCGATTTCCCGGTTCAGGACCACGTGGCCCTGGGCGAGAAGTTCGGCTGGCTCGACTTCGAAACCGCCGCCAAGCTCTCCGGCGCGCGTTTCGCCCTGTTGCGCGGCCCGATCGCCCGTCTGCACCGCGCCCTGGCGCAGTTCATGATCAACCTGCATGTTACCGAACATGGTTACGAAGAGGCCTACACGCCTTATCTGGTCCAGGCTCCGGCGCTGCAAGGTACCGGTCAGCTGCCGAAATTCGAAGAAGACCTGTTCAAGATCGCCCGCGAAGGCGAAGCCGATCTGTACCTGATCCCGACCGCTGAAGTGTCGCTGACCAACATCGTCGCCGGCGAAATCGTCGACTCGAAACTGCTCCCGATCAAGTTTGTTGCCCACACCCCGTGCTTCCGTAGCGAAGCCGGTGCGTCGGGTCGCGACACCCGCGGCATGATCCGTCAACACCAGTTCGACAAGGTCGAAATGGTGCAGATCGTTGAGCCGTCGACCTCGATGGAAGCGCTTGAAGGCCTGACCGCCAACGCCGAGAAAGTCTTGCAACTGCTGGAGCTGCCTTACCGCACCCTGGCGCTGTGTACCGGAGACATGGGCTTCAGCGCGGTCAAGACCTACGACCTGGAAGTGTGGATTCCGAGCCAGGACAAGTACCGCGAGATTTCGTCGTGCTCCAACTGCGGTGATTTCCAGGCCCGTCGCATGCAAGCGCGTTTCCGCAACCCGGAAACCGGCAAGCCTGAACTGGTTCATACCCTCAACGGTTCCGGTCTGGCGGTCGGTCGCACCCTCGTCGCCGTGCTGGAAAACTACCAGCAGGCCGACGGTTCGATTCGTGTGCCTGAAGTACTGAAACCGTACATGGGTGGCCTTGAGGTCATCGGCTAAATGGACTATCTGCCGCTGTTTCACAACCTTCGCGGCAGTCGTGTGTTGGTCGTCGGTGGGGGGGAAATTGCCTTGCGCAAATCCCGCCTGCTGGCCGAAGCCGGTGCGCTGCTGCGGGTGGTTGCGCCTGAAATCGAACCGCAACTGCGCGAACTCGTTGCCGGTAGCGGTGGCGAGTGCCTGCTGCGCGGTTACGTCGAGGCTGATCTGGACGGTTGCGGGCTGATCATCGCCGCCACCGATGACGAACCGTTGAACGCGCAAGTCTCTGCCGATGCTCATCGGCGTTGCGTGCCGGTCAACGTGGTGGATGCGCCGGCCTTGTGCAGCGTGATTTTTCCGGCGATTGTCGACCGGTCGCCGCTGATCGTTGCCATCTCCAGCGGCGGCGATGCGCCGGTACTGGCGCGGCTGATCCGGGCGAAAATCGAAACCTGGATTCCTTCCACCTACGGTCAATTGGCCGGTCTGGCCGCGCGTTTCCGCAACCAGGTCAAAGGCCTGCTTCCGGATGTGCAGCAGCGTCGGGCGTTCTGGGAAGATGTATTTCAGGGTCCGATCGCCGATCGGCAACTGGCCGGGCAGGGCGCTGAAGCCGAGCGTTTGCTGCTGGCGAAAATCGCTGGCGAGCCGCCGACAAAAACCGGTGAGGTGTATCTGGTCGGTGCCGGGCCGGGGGATCCCGACCTGCTGACCTTCCGCGCCTTGCGCCTGATGCAGCAAGCCGATGTGGTGCTGTATGACCGATTGGTGGCGCCGGCGATTCTCGATTTGTGCCGTCGCGATGCCGAGCGGGTCTATGTCGGCAAGCGTCGCGCCGATCACGCGGTGCCTCAGGATCAGATCAACCAGCAATTGGTGGACCTGGCCAAACAGGGCAAGCGCGTCGTGCGGTTGAAGGGCGGGGATCCGTTTATTTTCGGACGCGGCGGTGAAGAGATCGAAGAGCTGGCGGCCCATGGCATCCCGTTCCAGGTCGTGCCGGGGATTACCGCGGCCAGCGGTTGCGCGGCGTATGCCGGGATTCCGCTGACCCACCGCGATTACGCGCAGTCGGTGCGATTCGTCACCGGCCACTTGAAGGACGGCTCCACCGATTTGCCATGGGCCGATCTGGTCGCACCGGCGCAAACCCTGGTGTTTTACATGGGGCTGGTGGGCTTGCCGATCATCTGCGAGCAGTTGATCAAGCATGGTCGCGGGGCGGATACCCCGGCGGCGTTGATCCAGCAGGGCACCACGGTCAATCAGCGGGTGTTTACCGGCACCCTGGCCGATCTTCCACGGCTGGTGGCGGAGCATGAAGTGCATGCGCCGACGCTGGTGATTGTTGGGGAAGTGGTGCAGCTGCGCGAGAAACTGGCGTGGTTTGAAGGGGCTCAGGCGCAGGTCTGAAAACCGAGTCGGTCCAATCGCTAGCAGGCTAGCTCCCACAGGGGATTTGTGAACGACACAAATTCAGTGTGGGAGCTAGCCTGCTAGCGATTGGGGCCCTCAAAAACGGCAAAACCTCAGGCCTTGCGCCAAACCCCTTTCCCGCTCAAACGTGCCCGATCATGGGCCGCGCTGAAATCCTGCTCCGGCCCTTTCGGCACGATACCCGTCGGGTTGATGGTCTTGTGGCTGCCGTAGTAGTGGTTCTTGATGTGGGTAAAATCCACCGTCTCGGCAATCCCCGGCCACTGATAAATCTCGCGCAGCCAGTTCGACAGGTTCGGATAATCGGCAATCCGCCGCAGGTTGCACTTGAAGTGCCCGTGGTACACCGCATCAAAGCGAATCAGCGTGGTGAACAGCCGAATGTCCGCTTCAGTCAGGTATTCGCCCACCAGATAACGATTGGCGTCTAACAACGCTTCCAGTCGATCCAGCTCGGCAAACACTTCATCGAATGCTTCTTCATATGCCTTTTGCGAGGTGGCAAACCCGGCGCGATACACGCCGTTGTTCACCGCCGGATAAATCCGCTCATTCAACGCATCGATCTCACCGCGCAACGGCGCCGGATAGAAATCCAGGTCATTGCCTGTCAAGTCATCGAACGCGCCATTGAACATGCGGATGATCTCCGCCGACTCATTGTTGACGATGCGATTCTGCTGCTTGTCCCAGAGCACCGGCACGGTGACGCGGCCGGTGTAGTCAGCGGTGTCGGCGGTATAGCGCTGGTGCATGAAGTTGAAGTGATCGAGCTTGTCGCCGGTGGAGCCAAAATGCTTGTCGAAGGTCCAGCCGTTTTCCAGCATCAGCCAACTGACCACCGACACGTCGATCAGGCTTTCAAGGCCTTTGAGTTTGCGCAGGATCAGCGTGCGATGCGCCCATGGGCAGGCGAGCGATACGTAGAGGTGATAGCGTCCCGCCTCGGCCGCAAAGCCACCGACACCGGTCGGGCCGGGTTGGCCGTCGGCGGTCAGCCAGTTGCGCCGCTGGGCCTGTTCACGCTGGAATGCGCCGTCCTTGCTGCTTTCGTACCACTGGTCATGCCATCGACCTTCAACTAACAAACCCATGTTCAAGACTCCTCAACCGATAAGCGTTGGAGAGGAGTCTATTCCGATAGGTTCGATAAAAAAGCGCAAAGGTTGGGCGCTTATGATCGGTTAAATCGATTTGTCCCGCGCGTCCCAATACTGCTGGGCCGTTTCGAAGGCTTGCTCGCGAGGCTGGCCGAGGCCGCGCAAGGCGAGGGCCATGGTTGAGATCAGCGCCATTTGCGGATAACTGTCGACCACGTCGCCGCGCCATACGGCTTTCAAATGTTCGGGATCGAGAGAGGCCGGTTTGACATGGCGTTGTGCCGATAGCTGCGGCCATTCTTCATCCCAGCTCTCCCCGCCGGTGGTGCCGTACAGGTGGCTGTCGGCGTCCGGGTTGATCTCGATCTCGCCGCCATCGCCCTTGACCACGATGGCAGTGTCGCCGAGCAAGCCGCTGGCATCACGATGCACTGCCTGGTAGCCAGGGTGGAAAATACTTTGCAGGCCGCAGCGAGCACTCAATGGATTGAGAATGCGTGTCAGAGAGTGGATTGGCGAGCGCAGGCCCAGAGTGTTGCGCAGGTCGATCATCCGTTGCAGTTGCGGTGCCCAATCCACCAGCGGCATGAACGCCAGACCGCCGTTATCGAGCGCCGAGCCGACCTGTTGCCAGTTGCGGCACAACGGGATCTTCAGCTCGTCCAGCAGTTGTTCGCTGTAGAGTCGCCCGGCCGTGTGCGCGCCGCCGCCGTGCATGAAAATCCGCACGCCGTTCTGGGCCAGGCACTTGGCTGCCAGCAGGTACCACGGCAGGTGGCGTTTCTTGCCGGCGTAGGTTGGCCAGTCCAGATCGACATTCAAGGCCGGGGGTTGCAGGCGCTCACGCAAGGCTTCGGTGAAGCCGGCCATTTCCTCGGCACTTTCTTCCTTGTGCCGCAACAGCATCAGAAAGGCGCCGAGCTGGGTGTCTTCGACCTTGTCGTCGAGCACCATGCCCATGGCTTCGCGTGCTTCCTCTCGGGTCAGGTCGCGGGCGCCGCGCTTGCCTTTGCCGAGGATCCGCACGAATTGGGCGAATGGATGCTCGGCGGGTGTTTCGAGAGTCAGCGCTGGATAATCGGTCATAAGCAATTCGTCGGTTTGGGCAGGCCCGCCAGTTTCGCGGCGAGTTTGGCAGGGGTGCCTTTGAACAGTCGGTTCAGGTGCAGGCTGTTGCCTTTTTCCGGGCCGAGCTTCAACGCGGTGTACTTGATCAGCGGACGCGTTGCCGGGGACAGCTGGAATTCGGCGTAGAAGTTGCGCAACAGTTCGAGGATTTCCCAGTGCTCGGGGCTCAACTCGATGTCTTCGGCAGCGGCGAGGGCACTGGCTACTTCAGCGGACCAGTCGCTCAATTCAACCAGGAATCCATCCTTGTCCAGCTCAATGGCGCGGGTGCCGACGGTCAGTGAATTCATAGCCAACTGTTGACCTTGTCGTAGTGAATCGACAGTTCGACGAAAGCGGGATAATCGATGGCCTTGGCGGTGTCAGGAATCTCCAGCGCACGTGCCTGGGCGTCTTCGGCCAGCACGAACAGCGTCGGGTGGCGAGCGTTCAGCGCGTTGCAGGGCGCAGTGCCCGCCTGCAACGCATACACCGCGTCGCCGGTCAGCAGCAGCGCATCGTTTGCACCGATCACGCGCAGGCAACTGCTCAGGCGGTCATCGCCGAACGGGGAATGAGACAACACATGCAAAGTCGACATCAGAGGGTGATCACCTGGTCGTAACGGTCAATGAGGGCGGTGATTTCGTGGGCGGCCAGCACGTGTGCTTCTTCCAGCGACAACCCGCTCGGGTCCAGACCGCGTTCAGCGACGCTGTCGCCACAGACGAACAGGTCTTCGACGCCGAACATCGGCAACGCTTGCAGGTTGGCGCTCAGGTCTTTCTGTTGCAGGGCCTTGGCGTCCTGTTTCGGCGCGAGCTGGAACACTCCGTCATCGAGAAACAGCAGGCCGATCGGCAGGTCGAAGGCTCCGCCGGCCAGCACGATGTCCAGCGCTTCGCGCGCGTTCGGCCCGGACCACGGGGCTTGACGACTGATTATCAGCAAGGATTTAGGCACGTCACGCACCTCCGAAACAGATCAGTCGGTCGGCGTCCTGCACCGCGTCATGCAACTGGCCGAGACCGGACAATTCCCAGGGTGCGCCAACGGAGACCGCTTCGCGCTGATAGCGCTGGGCTTCTTCGTCGTTCAACACACCCCGGCGCAGGGCGGCGGCGATGCAGACCACGCCATCCAGTTGGTGCTCGGTGACAAAGGCGCGCCATTGCTTGGGCAGGTCCTGTTCATCCTGCGGCGTGACCACACTGGCGGACGCGTTGTAGACGCCATCCTGATAAAAAAACAGCCGGACAATCTCATGCCCGCCGGCCAGTGCAGCCTGGGCGAACAGCAAGGCGCGGCGCGAGGAGGGCGCATGGGCGGCGGAAAACAGCGCGATGGCGAACTTCATGACGGACTCGATCAGCGAAACTGCGGCCATGATAAAGCTTTATCGGCGGGGCGGCTAAATCGATGTTGTCTATGCGGGCCCCATAGCGGGCAAGCCCGCTCCCACAGGTTCTTTTGTCGTACATGAAGTCGGCATCCACCCCAAAACCCTGTGGGAGCGGGCTTGCCCGCTATGAGGCCCGAACAGACAACGCAGATTCAGCGCGGCATATACCCCAGCTGCCAACGCCGCGGAATCGTCAGCGACAGCACCCCCAGCGCACCTGCGAGCAATCCGCTGACAAGCAGCGCCTGGAGCCCAAGATGCTGTTCCAGCACGGCACCCAGCACTGCGCCGGCAAACATTCCGGTCCAAGGGATCAACTGCACCCGCCAACCGTTGCGCCGTTCGCCGAGCATCCAGCGTCCCAGGCCGCGGCCGAAACGCGACAGGGCGCCCGTGACATAGGTCAGCCCCACCGGCAGTCCGTTTACCTCTTCGACAGCGGCATTGAGCATGCCCATGGCGATGATCGCTGCCAGCAGCGCCGGCAGTTGTTCGTCATAGGGCCAGGCCGCCGCCGCACACAGCAGCATGGCGGTGCACAGCAACAAGGGCAGCGCCCGGCGCCCGCCGATACGGCTGATGACAATGCCCAAGGCGTTGCCGAGGACGAACGTGGCGACAAGCAGCAGCAGGCGCAGGGTCAGGCCCATGTCACCGGCGCTGATCGCCACGGCGAGGCGGGTGGTGTTGCCGCTCATGAACGACACGAAGTCGCCGCTGGCCATGAAGCCGATGGCGTCGGTCATGCCGGCGAGTACCGAGAGTGCAGCCACCAGCGACAGGCCGATGCGCCCTCGCCATTTCTGAGTGTGCAGATGCCCCGGACTGGCGCGGGTCGTGGAGGACGAAGGCAGCATCGGTGACGGGATCCTTGTGCGGCGACGGTTATGGGGTCAATCCATATAACTCACAATATTCCCGCCAGTCCATCCCCGCCATTTCGGCCACTTCCCTGTGCACTTCAAGGCGCTGGGCTTGATAGTCCTCCGCGGTCGCGGCGGTCAGTTGCAGGGTCAGCTCCCAGGCAAACACCCCCAGGCGCTCGGCCTCGGCTTCGAACGCCTCATGCAAGCGTTCGTCGCGATACTGAGCCGCCGTTTCACCCTTGGCCTGGGCCAACAGCGGGTTGAGGTTGTCGAGTTCGTGGCGCAGCTCGGGGCGCTCGTCGAGAAATTTCTGCAGCGCCTGCTCGTATTGCTGTTCGGTTGCCGCCATGGTCGCTCCTTGAGAATGGGTTACACGGACTGCTTCTTGCTGGCCTTGGCCGCAGCGGCCAGGCATTCGAGGGCCCACTGCTCGGGGTAGGTCATCTGGATCGGCGTGGTTTCGCCCTTGACGGTGCGTTCGCCGTCGAGAATGTAACGGATCCGCTTGTCGGTGACGCCGATTCGCTTGGCGATCCAGGAAGGTGTCTGACCGATCTGGCTGATCAGCTTGTCGGCATATTCAGCGGTCGGTTTGTAAAACTCGGCGTTGGGTGTCATGGACGTTCCAGAAAAAATGGGCCCGGAAATAGGGGCGATGCAGCGTTTGGCGCGACAGGGTGCGCGAATCGTTGCGCGGTGTCGCGGTATAAATGCAGTAAAGCAGAACGATACGCCGGCCCACGGTGATACAGTCCGCTTTTTCTTGATGAGCACAAGCAATGCGAATTCTGATGGTGGCGCTGGCCGCAACGTTGCTGGCGGGATGCGCCGGCTCGGTGATGGACGATGCCCGCACGGGCACCCCTTACAAAACCCTGACGTCGGACAAGCCGGAAAAAGTCGTCGCCCAGTGCGTGCAGTTTGCCTGGCAGGACGAGGCGGTGTTCGGCGTCGATGCAGGCGCTTACTTGCAGCCGGGCAAGAAGGGCGGGTCGACCGTTTACACGCGTTCGGCGGAGTCCTTTGTGGACGTGACCACCGACGCGTCCGGTACGGCGTTGAGTTACTACGCGCAGCATGACGACTTTGTCGCCAAGCGCCGTTTGGCGGCGTTGGCTACTTGCCTCTGATCTTCTGAACCCCGCAATACCCTTGTGGAAGCGAGCCTGCTCGCGATAGCGGTGTCATTAACATCAATGTCGACTGATACGCCGCTATCGCGAGCAGGCTCGCTCCCACAGGGTCATGCGTTGTTGATCAGGCGCTTCTGAAAAAAGAAGCGCTTGTGCCCCGGCGGGTAGTCAACGATCTGCCCCAATTCGCTGTAACCCAGCTTCTTGTAGAACTGCGGCGCCTGAAAGTCGAAGGTGTCCAGCCAGATGCCGATGCATTCCTTCTCCCGCGCCATATCTTCGGCCATCTGCATCAGTCTGGAACCGATGCCTTGTCCTCGGCCCTGTTCCGGTACCGACAACAATTCGATAAACAACCATTGGTAGAAAAACCGGCCGTACAGCCCGCCGAGGATTTCGCCTTGGTCATTGCGCACCAGCAATGCCAGCGGTTGTGCCTTGCCATCACCCGCTTGGGCGACGTTGTAGGCCCGCAACGGTGCAAGGATCGCCTCGCGATCTTCCGGTGTCGGGTTTTGCGACAGTTCGATGCTGAGTGTCATCGGCTACATCCTTATGGCGGTGAGGTACGAGCGTATCCGGGTCGCGAAGATTGTTCTATCCCCTGTTGAACAGAGGAACCGTCGCCAGCGCGCAACTGTCTAGGCTTTACAGCGTCATTCCAGAACGCGGCCGATGAGGATTGCCAGTGAACATTTTTGAAGCCTTGCGCGAAAGCCATGACCGCCAACGCACCTACGCCGATGCATTGATTCAGACCAGCGGCGACACCCCGGAACGCGCGGAAGCCTACAAGCAGCTCAAGTCCGAACTCCAGGCACACGAAACCGCTGAAGAGCGGCATTTCTACATTCCGTTGATGGAGTTCGACAACGGCGTCGACCTCAGTCGCCACGCGATTTCCGAACATCACGAGATGGACGAAATGATGGAAGAACTCGACGAGACCGAGATGTCCAGCCCGGCTTGGCTGGCGACCGCGAAGAAGCTCGCCGAGAAGGTTCATCACCATCTGAAGGAGGAAGAGCAGAAGTTCTTCCAGATGGCCGGCAAGCTGCTCGATGACAAGCAGAAAGAAACGCTCGCCGGGCAATACGAGAAGGAATACAAGGCTCAACTGTCGTGAGGGGCTTTTCGTCTAAGATGGGCGTTTTCTGACGAAATGAGGATGCGTAGTCATGCCGAACACAGCCGAGAGGGTCAACATCATCGAGTCCCAGGTGTTGTCCCACGACTGGTATCTGCTGAAGAAAATCACTTTCGACTACCAGCGCAATAACGGCGAATGGCAACGCCAGACCCGCGAGGTCTACGACCGTGGCAATGGCGCGGCGATTCTGCTGTTCAACCGCGAAAAGAGAACCGTCGTGCTGACGCGTCAGTTCCGCTTGCCGGTGTTCGTCAATGGCCACGACGGCTTGTTGATCGAAGTGGCCGCAGGGTTGCTCGAAGGTGCCGCACCCGAAGAACGCATCCGCGATGAAGCGGAGGAAGAAACCGGGTATCGCGTGCACCATGTGCAAAAGGTCTTCGAGGCCTACATGAGCCCCGGTTCAGTGACTGAAAAACTGCATTTTTTCATCGCCGAATACGACGCTTCGTCGAAAGTCAGCGAGGGCGGGGGGCTGGAAGAAGAGACCGAAGAACTGGAAGTGCTGGAATGGCCGTTCGACGACGCACTGGAGGCGTTTTATCGCGGGGAGATCTGCGATGCGAAGACCATCATGCTGTTGCAGTATGCGGCGATGAACACTATTTTCACCGCAGTCTGAGCCGTAGGAGCGGGCTTGCCGGCGATGCGACCTTGAAACTTGCATTGCCGTTGAGGTCGCCATTGCTGGCAAGTCCGCTCCTACAAAAATCAAAAACCTTCCAGTCGCCGTGTCCCACCCCATTGGCCGCCTTCCAGCGTCAGCAACAATTCCTTGGCCTCAAGCCCGCCCGCAAACCCGGTCAACTTTCCCGATGCGCCAATCACCCGATGACACGGCGCAATAATCGAGATCGGGTTCTTGCCATTCGCCGCACCCACCGCACGCACCGCGCTCGGGTTGCCGATCTGCTCGGCAATCTGGCGATAGCTGCGCGTTTCGCCGAACGGAATGGTCAACAGTGCCTGCCACACCTTCTTCTGAAAGTCTGTTCCGGAAAAATCCAGTTCCAGGTCGAAGCGGTTTCGCGTGCCGGCGAAGTATTCCTGCAACTGTTGAACCGTGCGCACCAGGATCGGGTTGTCCGCCGACTCACTCATCGGCCCGAGCCGTACGCGGTTCGGTTTGTCGTTTTCCCAGAGGATGGCTGCCAGTCTTGAACCGTTCGCAACCAGCTTCAATTCGCCGACCGGAGACGCCAGGGTGGTGAAGGTGTAACTCATGCGGGCCAACTCCGAAAACAGGTGAGCAGGCGGCAAGCATACTGCCTCGACGGGGAGGCGCAATACGCAATCCCAGCCATACTGCGTACTGCTCTTGAAACGTTTTCTCTGTTTTTTACCGACCCTAAAAACAAAAAGAGACCGACTCATGAAGTTCGAACCTTTTGCCAAATCGCTCATCGCGACTTCATTGGCGCTGAGCTGCCTGGTCGCTCACGCCGCTTCCGTTGCTCCCGTCGCAGCCGAAAACGGCATGGTGGTCACGGCCCAGCATCTGGCCAGTCATGTGGGCGTCGATGTGCTCAAGAACGGTGGTAACGCCGTCGATGCCGCGGTCGCGGTCGGGTATGCGCTGGCGGTAGTGTATCCCGCGGCCGGTAACCTGGGCGGCGGTGGTTTCATGACCATTCAACTGGCGGACGGGCGCAAGACCTTCCTCGACTTCCGCGAAAAAGCCCCGCTGGCCGCCACTGCCGATATGTACCTCGACAAAGAGGGCAACGTCGTGCCGGACCTCAGCACCCGTGGTCACCTGGCCGTCGGTGTGCCGGGCACCGTGTCCGGTATGGAACTGGCGCTGAGCAAGTACGGCACCAAACCGCGCAAGGAAGTGATCGCCCCGGCCATCAAGCTCGCTGAAGACGGTTTCACGCTGGAACAGGGCGATGTCGATTTGCTGGAGTACGCCACCGACGTCTTCAAAAAGGACATAAAAGATTCCGGCTCGATTTTTCTTAGCAATGGCGAGCCGATGCAGGTCGGTCAGAAACTGGTGCAGAAAGACCTGGGCAAAACCCTGCGGGAAATCTCCGAGAAGGGGGCCGACGGCTTCTATAAGGGCTGGGTTGCTGACGCGATCGTCACTTCCAGTCAGGCAAACAAGGGCATCATCACCCAGGCCGATCTCGACAAATACAAGACCCGCGAACTGGCGCCCATCGAGTGCGATTACCGTGGTTACCACGTGGTCTCGGCACCGCCACCAAGCTCCGGCGGCGTAGTGATCTGCGAGATCATGAACATCCTCGACGGTTACCCGATGAAGGATCTGGGTTACCACTCGGCGCAGGGCATGCACTACCAGATCGAAGCCATGCGCCACGCGTATGTGGACCGCAACAGCTACCTTGGCGACCCGGACTTCGTGAAGAACCCGATCGCCCATTTGCTGGATAAAAACTACGCGAGCAAAATCCGCGCCGCCATCAATCCGCAAAAAGCCGGCGTGTCCCGGGAGCTCAAACCAGGCGTTGCGCCGCACGAAGGCAGTAACACCACCCATTACTCCATCGTCGATAAATGGGGCAACGCGGTCTCGGTGACTTACACCTTGAACGACTGGTTCGGCGCTGGCGTCATGGCCAGCAAAACCGGGGTCATCCTCAATGACGAAATGGACGACTTCACCTCGAAAATCGGCGTGCCGAACATGTACGGCCTGGTGCAAGGGGAGGCCAACGCCATCGCGCCGGGCAAGGCGCCGCTGTCGTCCATGAGCCCGACCATCGTCACCAAGGACGGCAAAGTCGTGATGGTGGTCGGCACACCGGGTGGCAGTCGTATCATCACCGCGACCCTGCTGACCATTCTCAACGTGATCGACTACGGCATGAACATCCAGGAAGCGGTCGATGCGCCGCGTTTCCATCAGCAATGGCTACCGGAGGAGACCAACCTGGAAACCTTCACCACCAGCCCGGACACGGTGAAGCTGCTCGAAAGCTGGGGTCACAAGTTTGCCGGGCCGCAGGATGCCAACCATATCGCCGCGATCCTGGTCGGCGCGCCGTCGCTGGACGGTAAACCGGTGGGCAAGAACCGCTTCTACGGAGCGAACGATCCGCGTCGTAACACCGGGTTATCGCTCGGTTATTGAGGGTTGTATTTGGAAGGGGATCGTTTTTACATAGGGGACAGGTTTTCTGTCCCCTGACTCACCGATATTTCAAGGAAGGAACCATGACCACCGCACTGTTAATCATTGACGTCCAGCAGGCTCTATGCTCCGGTGAGTACGAGTGCTTCCAGATTGCGCGTGTCATCGACACCATCAACACGCTCAGTGCTCGTGCCCGAAGGGCCGGGATTCCGATCGTGTTGATCCAACACGAAGAAGCCGGCAGCCCGTTGGCCCATGGTGCCGACGGTTGGCAGTTGGCCGAAGGATTGGACGTCTCGACCACGGATTGGCGCGTACGCAAAACCACACCGGATTCGTTCTACCAGACCCACCTGCAAAAGCTGTTGCCGGTGCAGGATTTCGAACGCCTGGTCATCTGTGGTTTGCAATCCGACTATTGCGTTAACGCCACTGTGCGTCAGGCGCTGAAACTGGGGTATGACGTGGTGCTGGCCGCTGACGCTCATTCCACCGTCGACAACGGCAACCTCGCCGCCGAAGACATCATTGCCGAGCACAACAAGGACCTGGCGCACCTGACCGGTTCGGTGGCACGGATCGATGTGAAACCCGCCGCGGACATCACCTTCTAGCGGGACTGGATGTTCGGTACGCTGTACGTCACCACCTCGAAGCCCGAGCAGATCCGGTTTGGCACTGGCGAGCACGACCACGATCGGTACCTGACGATCTATAGTCTGATCGTCACACCCTTTGTCGACATCGCCCGACACATCACTGCTGCCTCACGGAGACCCCGCTCATGGATGTCCAGGTACATCGCGCCGACGCCACCCACCTCGACCACGTTGCCCGCCTGTTCGACGCCTATCGAGGTTTCTACGGCCAACCTTCGAACCTGACACAGTCTCGCGATTTCATCGCCGAGCGCATTGCCCGGGATGAGTCGGCGATCTTCGTCGTCCTCGACGCTGCTGGCGAAGCGCTGGGGTTCGTCCAGTTGTTCCCGACTTTTTCCTCCATCGACGCACACCGCACCTGGCTGCTCGGTGACCTCTTCACCGCACCCGTCGCACGGGGGCGTGGGGTCGCAACGCTGCTGATGAACACCGCGCGCGACTTCGCGGTGTTGAGCGGCGCCAAAGGCCTGGTGCTGGAAACCGCCACGGACAATCACGGCGCACAGCGTTTGTATGAATCTTTGGGCTACGTGCGCGAAACGGGTTACTACACCTATTGCCTCGATTTAAAGCAAGGCTGACTGATCACCGTTCCGGCAGGTTCCAGCGCTCGCGCAAGTGCGCGTATTGCGCTTCGGGCATTTGCACCAACAGGGGAGACTGCCGCGGATCGAGCCAGTCGAACAATCGGCTGATGTCCGCTTGATCCATGGCCGTGCAACCTGCTGTCGGCGATGTCGGGCTGCGCCAGATATGGAAAAAAATGCATGAGCCCGAGGTGGGAGACGCCGGCGTGTTGTGTTCGATGAAAATGCCTTTGCGGTAGCCGTCTTCGCTTCGCATGCGCTCGGAGCTGTTCCAGTCCTTGGGCGTCGCCGCGCCGTCGACCAGCGTGTTGTAGTGTTCGGAACGACTGTCGTCTACGCATTCGGTGGTCGCCGTCAGTGCGAGGTAGGGCAGTTTCGTGTTGTCCCTGGTCGCGTAACCGAACGCCGTTCCCAGTTTGAATACCCCGGCCGGCGCTTTTCCATCGCCTTCGTGTTTGACGGGTTCTGCACCTGGCTCAACGCTGTTCAACCCCTTGCCCCAGGCCATGCCGTTTTTGCCGACCACCACCGTAAACGCCTCGCCATACTTGCGGAAGGTGTTGCCGTCTCGTTCATAGCGCTGGGCGCTGCCTTGCAGGTCATCCCAGCTTTTTGTGGTGACCACAATCAGTTGATGGCTGCTGTCGAGCGCTGCATTGGCGTCCAGCGGGGCAATGGGGAAATCCATGACGTTGTTCGGTGCCTGTGCGCCGCCATAAGTGAAATGCCACCATTCTTTCGAGTACCCGGAGAAGCCCTCTTTTGCCATGGCGCTAGCGAGCCGTTGGCGATTGTCCAGCGCGTTCGCGTTGATCGTCGGGTTGGCGGTATGCGCCCGCTCATCGAAGCAATCGAAGCCGGTGCCCATGTCGAGTGCGCCGTCACGCCAGCGCTGATCGTAGGGTGCGGTGCAATCGACCTGCGTGGCCGAGGGCGTCCAGGTGCTGGCGGGCAAGGCCTTCGGACCTGTGAGTGTCAGGTCCACGGTCGAGCCTCTGGAGTGATTCGACACTCGCGCCACATACCCCAGGCGCCAGAAGTCCTGCTTGTCCACGCGCGGGTAGAACTCAGTCTTGCGTGGGTCGCCCGGCTCATTGGCAAAGCGGCCCATATCGGCCACCGCCCGATTCGGTCGATAACAATCAAACACCTTCAAACCGTAGCCTTGCGCGCGCAACGACGCTTGCACCCGGGCGAGGGCCTTGGCGGCGTCCAGCGTCAACAGGCATTCGGCAGCGGCATAACCGTCGAGTGGGTGGCCGGTGAAGTTGTGAGGGCTGGCGTAGCGAATGTCCTGCTCAATGCCCGGATCAATCGCGCGCAGATAGACCATGTGCCCGGGTCGTGGCTCGGCATTGACCATCGCCGGTATGACGCTGCTCAGCAACAGCAGTGATTGCAGCCAGCGACGGGCGAGGGTGCGAAGAGGGCGCATGCGATGCCTCCAGGAGGCCGGGTACCAAATGAACGTGGGAAAGGTAGCAGACTGAGGTCAGGGGGGCTAATCTCACTCAGCATTTGCGGGTCACGGTATTAACCTTGTACAGATCATGCGGAGCACAAATCCAAGATGCAGGACCACCGCCCAAATCCAGCGCTTCATCTGGAGTACTGTGCCGATCGCCCGATATTCATGGACTTCTTGCAACAGGCTCAGCGCTCGCCCGACGCCGTAGCGGTCGTCTCTCACGACGCGACGTGCAGCTATCGTCAGCTCGAACAGATAAGCCATGGCATTGCGTCCTTTCTGAAGGTCAATGGTGCTAACGAATCCGACCGGGTGGTTATTGTTTCCAATCGCTGTGCGGGGTTGGTCTATGCAATGCTCGGCGCCTTGCGTGCCGGGTTGACGTTCACGGTTGCCGACGTCGCGTATCCACCGGCGCGCATCGGGCAAATCATCCGGGCGTTGCAACCTTCCTTTGTCCTGCTTTGCGGTGGGGCCAGCGTCGATCTCAATCCCGAACACCTCGAGGCAGGGCGTTCGGCGCCGCGAGTCGTCAGCATTGCGGAAGATCCCGGCGAATCACTGCGTGAGTTCGCCTTTCATCAAAGTGCCTTGCCGGAAGTCGACCCTGCGCATCCGGCCTACATCACCTTCACCTCCGGCAGCACCGGCGAACCGAAGGGCATCGTGGCCACTCATGCACCTTTGGTACATTTCATCGAGTGGCATACCCAGCATCATTCCTTGTCAAAAGACGATTGCTTTTCCCTGTTGTCCGGACTGGGACACGACCCTGTGTACCGGGATGTATTTACCCCATTGTCGATTGGCGCAAAAGTTTTCATCCCCGCTCAATCGACGGTCATAGACCCTGCGGCATTGGCGAGGTGGATACACAAGAATGGAATTTCAATTGTTCATCTGACACCGCCGTTGGGGAAGTTGATAGAAACCGGCGCAAAACTTCAGGGGGCAAGATTCAGCGCGCTTCGATACCTGTTCTGGGGCGGCGATGCCCTCAGCCTTTCGCTGTACGAGCAAATGCGCGTCATTGCACCCAATGCCGTCAGTGTTAATTTTTACGGCACGACGGAAACGCCCCAGGCCATGGCGTACCACCGCGTCGACCCTGAAGCCGACAACGCCAGGATTCCACTGGGCAAAGGCATTGAAAGCGCGCAGTTGCTGGTCGTGAATGACACCCATCAGTTGGTGCATGAAGGAGAGGTCGGAGAAATCCTGATACGCAGTCCTTATTTGTCTCAGGGTTACTGGGGTGACATCGCGCAAACCCGGGAAAAGTTTGTGGTGAATCCGTTTACGAATGTCGAGAACGACATTTGTTATAAAACCGGCGATCTTGGAACTTATCTTTCAGATGGCAGTGTCAGTTTTTTGGGGCGGGGCGATAGTCAGGTCAAAATTCGCGGTCATCGCATCGAGCTGGCTGAAATCGAGGGCGCACTGTCACAGCATCCACTGATCAAGCAGTGCGTTGTACTGGCAGTCAATGACAACGCGCTGGTCAGGTTGGTCGCCTATTGCGTTTCAATAACCGCTGTTTCAACGGTTGAGCTGCGCGAGTACCTCAACACTCGCCTCCCGGAATACATGGTGCCGGCGTTGTTTGTCTTCCTGGACGCTATTCCACTGACGCCCAATGGAAAGATCGATAAGCGGGCGTTGCCTGCGATAGCCGCGAACACAGAGGCGGCGTCCGTCAGTTCCCATCAGGACCTATCGCCGCTCGCGCTAAAACTGGCGCAGGCCTGGGCTGAAATACTTCAGGTCCCGCGCATCGACGCCAACCTGACATTTGTCGAACTGGGTGGAGATTCGCTGTCGTTTGTTCAGGCTTCAATGGTGCTTGAAGAGCTGATCGGTCAGCTGCCTGATCAATGGGAAATGACACCGGTGCGTGAACTTGCCGGGTTGGCCGGTAAAACCAGGGCCTCAAAGTTGTCCATCAGGGCAATGGAAGTTCCTGTCCTGTTACGTGTCATCTCGATCATGCTGATTGTCGTTGGGCATCTTCAACTGTTCTCGACATGGTTAGTGGCAGGCGAAACGACGGTATTGTTTTTGATCTCTGGCATCAGTCTGGCGAGGTTCCAGTTTCAAGCCATCAATGAGCGCGGCAATGTGCATACGCTGATCAGGTCAGTGGTCAGTATCGCGGTGCCGACCATCCTTTACACACTCTTGAACCAGATGCTGTTCGACCGGGTTCATTGGCAAACAATGTTGCTGATTTCCAACTGGTTTCCACCGAGTCTCATCGGTGTTTTTGCCTACTGGTATGTTGAAGTGCTCCTGCAGATGATACTCATCATCGGGTTTGTTCTGTCGTTCGAGCGCGTCAGGAACGTCATTACTGCCAACCCGTTTCGCTGCCTTGTTATGGCGTCATGTGCGTTGGCCGTGGCCGACATCATGATCAGTGCGTATGTGTTTGATGCGGCACCGCTCTATAACCGCGTGCCGCAGCACTACCTTGCGGTCATGGTGCTTGGAATGGCCGTTCACTATGCTCATTCCCGGGCCCAGAAGTGGATTGTCAGTGCGGTTGCCGTGGTGGTGATTGGCGGGCAGGATCTTCTGCTGCTCTTCGGGCCTGGCGCGCAAGAAATCGCCAATAACTATGTTGATATCGCCATCCCTGCCGTACTTTTACTGGTTTGGGTCAGGTCAATTCCGGTGCCAGGGCTTATTGCCCGGGGGCTTGCGTTAATTGCGGCGTCAACGCTGTTTATTTATCTGACGCATTTTCAGTTTCAGTCCTTGGCCCGGCATATTGTTGACCTGCCCGCGCTCGCGGTGGTCGTTGCCATCGTCGGTGGAATTGGGGTTGGGTATGTGTGGAATAACGTTGTTCGAATCGTTTTGGTGCGCTGGAATGGCGCCAGCAAGAAGGGGGGGGCGGATACGGTTGAGCGCGTTGCTTGATGGCGAACTTTGTCCATGCGGTATCGGCGGCCCAGGAGGCCGCCCTTACGGCGGGAGCTGCGGTCAACTCATTCCGGACATGTACGCATTTCCCCTGTAGGAGCCGGCTTGCTGGCGATGGCGTCCGAACAGTCAATAAACAGGCTGGCTGACCCACCGCTATCGCCAGCAAGCCGGCTCCTACAGTTGATTGGGGAATCGTCCAGATCCTGTGCCGCCCCCGGTCATGGCCCGGAGTTCTTCCACGTCGTTCAACCTCTCGACTGAAACTGCAAAACAGGAGATGTCGGCCCCGCTACTTGCACCGGTCGAGGCGTGGCTGAGTCGTCGGTTCGATGCGCCAGCTCGGCGAGCGGGATATGGCAGCGAACGAACCCACTCTGCGTCATCTGCGTGGGCGGACGACTTTCGGCGCACAGGGCACCCACCTGTCGAGGGCAGCGTCCGGCGAGCGGGCAGCCACGGCCGCCAATCGATGGCGAGTCTGGCATTGCCGGCGGTTCTGGCACGTAGTCATCTTTACTCAGGCCCGGTGCCGCACCGAGGAGCATTTGCGTATACGGATGCAATGGCGAATTGAAGAGTGCATCGGTATCGACCATCTGCATCAGTTCGCCGCGATAGAGGACGGCGACTCGGTCGGCCAACTGCCGCACGACCGCGAGGTCATGTGAGATAAACAGCATGGCAACGCAATGCTGCTCCTTGAGCGCCATGAGCAACTCGACAATTTTCGTTTGCACGGAAACATCGAGCGCCGAGAGGATTTCATCGCAGATCAACAGTTTGGGGTTGACCAGCAGGGCACGTGCAATCGCGACCCGTTGGCGCTCGCCGCCGGACAGTTGTTCGGGAAAACGATTCAGATACCCGGCATGCAGCCCGACATTTCCCAGTGCCGTCTCAAGTTTTTCAGGGGTCGATTCGATCGCGAAATGGTGCAGCGGTCGTTCAAGAATGGCCCGCACACTTCGGCGCGGATTGAGTGACGCATCCGGGTTCTGGAAGATGTATTGAATCTCCCGCAATTGCTCGACCGACCTGCCCGCGAGCGTAGGCTCCAACGCCTTCCCGTCAACGCTGATGGTGCCTGATTTGGGCGCGAGTCGCCCGCTGATGGCGCGAGCGATCGTTGATTTTCCGCTGCCCGATTCACCCACCAACGCCACGATCTCACCGGCGCGCAGTTCAAGATCGATATCCCGTGCGATGGAGATCGGCACTTTCCCCAACAGCTCTGCGTACCATCCGGACCGTGCGTAGGAAAGCGAGAGATTCTCCACTGATAATAATCGTGCCGGCTCCCGATCGGGCCGCAGGTTACCCGTCGCCGACGGTGTTGGATCTGGAGTGTCGGCGACGTCGGGCCAGCGCATGCAGGCGACGGATTGCGCGTCCGCCACAGGTATCAGCTCTTGCGGCGTCGAGCGACAGGTGGCTGTCGCAAAGTCGCACCGCGGCTCGAATTTGCAGCCCTCGGCCATCTGATCCCGCCGTAGCATCCCGCGAAGACCGCGACCCGCACGATGGCCGTGTTGTACCGTCGGGATCGATCCGATCAACCCGCGTGAATACGGATGAGCAGGGTGCGATAACAACCGCTCGCAAGGCGCGACCTCGACGAGCTTGCCGGCATACATGACGCCAATGCGGTCGGCGATTTGCGCCAGCAGGGCGAGGTCATGGGTGACATAGAGCATGGCCATGCCAATGCGACTTCGCAGGTCCGACAGCAGCTGGATAATCTGCCGTTGCGTGGTGACGTCCAGTCCTGTGGTCGGCTCGTCAAGGACCAGCAGGTCCGGATTGCATGAAACCGCCATGGCAATCGTCACCCGTTGCTGTTGCCCGCCCGACAGCTCATGGGGATAACGCCGGCTGACATCGGGCAACCCGACCAAGGCAAACAGGTCCGTGATGCGCTGTTCCATGGAGAGCCCGTCCGGCAGTGCCTGGTGAGTCAGGATCATCTCGCGTATTTGCTGGCCGACCCGCATGCCGGGGCTTAACGCGGTTGTCGGATTCTGCGGGACCAGCGCAATGCGGTTGCCGCGAAGCTTTGCCAGTGAACGGGCGTCGAGCTTGAGCAGGTCGACCCCTTCGAATAACACTTCACCGGTCTGCACGCGGCTGTTGGCGGCGCCGTAACCGAGCAGCCGGTAGGCCACCGTGGATTTTCCGCAACCCGATTCCCCGACGAGACCAAAAGTCTCTCCCCGGGCTATTTCAAGGCAAACCCCTTCCACGACATCGGTCCATCCGGTCCAGCAACTTGATCACCAGCGCTCCCAGCCTTAGGGGCAGGTAGCCAGAGGCCAACCGATGCGCGCTGCGCGTCGGAGGCTGGCCTTAACAACCCAGCGGTGAAATGGGGCAATAACGAATATGTAGGCCCGGCCTAGACGGTTGTGGCACTGGACCACGGTTGAAAAAACCAGTTGGCGACTGCCTTCTGGCTCTGCCTCTCCCGAACACAGGATCGATATCCGGAAGTCGAGGTGCTTGTCGTCCTCTCCCAACACGATTTCAGTCTGGTTCGAGCTGTAGACCTTGAAGATTTGAATCCGATGAGCAAGTGATGCCAAATGTTTGGCTGTCTTGAGACCAAAGCAGGCAACGATAGTGTCTCGGACTTTCATGAGCCATCCGATCCAGGATGGCTGGTGGGAAAGGATGAATCGAGCTAGCAAATCTGGATTGCTGGAGGTGCCCGCCGGGAGCCGAATCGCAAAAGCGTCCGCCAGGTTCATCGACTTGTAAAGGTGAGTGATGCCGGACCTCGAGGGTACTGGCACGGACATAATGAGCTCAAATTCTCGGGGCATCGGGGATCTCTCCTGAGTTCTAACTACCAATTAGACGACATGCCATGTCGCGTTTCTTGTTGCGATGGTTTGTCGTATAACGCTCCTTGTCGGATACTGAGCCCGATCAAGGCATCATAGACCTCTTGCTGCCCAGCTGGCAGAACAGGGAGCAACGTCGCACGACGCTTGTCGACATCGAACCAGGATTCAACCAACCATCCCACCAGATAGAGCGCCGAAAGACATCCGCCAGCGGTTGCAACGTTCCCTTGGCATACAAGAGGCTGGTCCACGGTCTCAAGTCCCAGCGCTTGCAAGCTCGATCGTGCATCCGGGTGTGTAGTTGCTTGGCCGCCGAGCAGCCCGAGCCGTTCGAGAATGAAAGCTCCGGCGCATATGGAGCCGATTCGCTGGCGTCTGGAGTCAAGTTCAAACGACGGCAGGAAGTCTGCCGCGGCAAGTGCAGCGGGTATCCCTTCCTTGCCGCTGACGAACAGTACCGCGTCGGCGCTATTGGCCTCGGAAAGCGGACCGTGCACTGAAACAGGCAGGCCGTGGGCCGATCGCACGATAGAGCCAGAGCCCAATATTCGGACGTGCCAGTCCTCGGTGTTGCGGCCTAAAATGTCCCACATCAGGAATAGGTCAATATCAGTGAATTGGTCGAAAGCAACCAGAACGATTTTCTTCAAGGCGAGCTCCATGAAAAGTGCTGGCGTGCAAAACGCAACGGCCGTCTTTGCTGGTGTTCGCAGCGTATCAATCGGTTGCGCACCATACACAGTCTGTATGGCGCTAAATATGGAGCGAGTAACTCGTGAGAAAACTAACTCGTAACCATTGGGTCGCGGCTGGCTTTGAGGCCCTCGACCAAATAGGGCATATTGGCGTTTCGGCCGAGAGTTTATCGCGCCGATTGAATGTGACCCGCGGATCGTTCTATCACCATTTCCGCAATCGCGAAGACTTTGTCCGCACCTTGCTGGCCGCTTGGGAAGAAGATTACACGGGGCGCATGCTCGCCTATGCCGCGCAGGGTCGTAGCGCGGGCGAAATCTTGAAACGCTACTTGAGTATTGCTGCTGAAAAACAGCCTGGGCGGGAAGTTTCCATCCGAGCCTGGTCGCTGCACGATCCGTTGGTAGGCGAGTTTCAGCAGCGTGTTGACACAAGACGACTGGACTTCGCGATACGGACGTGCCGCCGCTTGGTCCCTATGCCAGGCGAAGCTGAAGTGATTGGTCGGGTGGCCCATCTGTGCCTGATTGGTGGTCAACAGGCAGGGCTGCGGCGTGATGCCGCTCGCTTCAACAGTTTCCTGAGTCGAGCCTTTTCACTTTTCGAAGGGGCTCTTCCACCGTGGCGGGCCTAAGTCCTGAGCTAAATTGGATAACTGAATAAATAGAGTTCGCGCGTCGCTAAATTCTCGGCAGCACTCAATTCCTACACCGAATGGGTCGATCCAAGTCATACAGCCGCCAATCATCCGCTCCGTGAAAGGCTTCGTTGGAACCCTTTTTTCATAGCGCTGAAGGGCGCACGTGTCAGCAAGACGCGTGCACGGGCTTTCCCTTGTGGTTCTAACATGACGTCCGGACAACCAGCGTCATATTCGTCGAAGATCAGCGCCCTGGGCCGGCAGTGCCCAGGGCAGGATGACTTCCTGGAATTCACACGTTCGGTATGTGCGGCAGGCAAGATGAGGGCTTAGTTTCCCATCACCTCGTCCAGTGCCTGTTCGAGGGTGCTCACCGTGCGCTCGATATTTTGCAGCTTTTCGAGTCCGAACAGGCCGATGCGGAAGGTCTGGAAGTCGGCCGGTTCGTCGCATTGCAACGGCACTCCGGCGGCGATCTGCAGGCCGTGGCTGGCAAATTTCTTGCCGCTCTTGATGTCGGCATCATCGGTGTAGCTCACCACGACGCCAGGGGCCTGAAAGCCGGCTGCGGCCACGCTTTTGATGCCTTTGCCGGTCAACATTGCGCGCACCCGATCACCCAGAGCCTGTTGGTCGCCGCGGACCTTGTCGAAACCGTAGGCTTGCGTCTCTTTCATCACTTCGTTGAAGCGCGCGAGGGAATCGCTGGGCATGGTCGCATGGTAGGCATGTCCGCCCTGTTCGTAGGCCTGCATGATCTGAAGCCACTTTTTCAGGTCGCAGGCGAAGCTGCTGCTCTGCGTCTGCTCGATGCGCTCCAGGGCCAAAGCACTGAGCATCACCAGGGCGCAGCAAGGGGAGGCGCTCCAGCCTTTCTGCGGTGCGCTGATCAGCAGGTCGACTGCGCATTTGTGCATATCCACCCAAAGCGTGCCTGAGGCGATGCAGTCCAGCACGAACAGGCCACCTACCGCATGCACGGCGTCACCGACGGCTCGCAGGTAGTCGTCGGGCAGGATAATCCCTGATGAGGTTTCAACGTGGGGGGCGAAGACAATCTGCGGCTTCTGCGCCGCAATGGCTGCCAGCACTTCGTCCAGAGGGGGTGGGGCGTAGGCAGCCTGGCGACCGGTGTCGACCGGTCGGGCTTTCAGCACCGTGGTGGCCGCCGGGATGTTGCCCATCTCAAGGATCTGGCTCCAGCGATAACTGAACCAGCCGTTGCGTATCACCAGGCATTGCTGTTCGGTGGCAAACTGTCGCGCCACCGCTTCCATGCCGAAGGTGCCGCTGCCCGGGACCACCGCAACACCCTGGGCGTTGTAGACCTGTTTCAGGGTCCTGGAAATGTTCTTCATCACCCCTTGAAATGACTGCGACATGTGGTTGAGCGAGCGGTCGGTGTAGACCACTGAGTACTCGACCAACCCCTCAGGATCGATGCTGGGATATAGCTTTGACATGGGTGACTCCTTTGGCAGAGATGTCAGTGGTATCGACCCTGCCCTAAGCTTTGGCAAATGACAAGATTGCTCGGGATTGATTGCGACTTCTGTCGAGCGGTTGGCATCATCAGGTCGATTACTGGACGTAGCAATGCTCGCAGGTGGCTGCTGAGTTGTGGGAGAGGGGGGTTAAAAGTTCGTGCCTCTTTACGTTCGGTCGATAACGACCAGTTACGGAGGGTAGCAGCCGGCAGAAATCGGCCGAGGCTGTGTAAAAACGTTTTTCAGCGTGACAGGTACTCATAATCGGACTGGAAATCGCGCTTCTATGCGAAATCCACATCTGCTGACGGGCCAATAAATTTCAGATTTAACGTAGACGCGCACACTTCAATTTTTGCGAAGCGTTTTTACACACTCTGGGCCAAGAGCGGACGGTCGTGTTCAGCCGTTTATCTTAGTTATCTGCGAGGCGGTACAGTGCTTGGGCATGAGATGTCGTCAACCCGGCACGTTGCAGATTTCGGCGACTTTGGGAGCTGGCCAGCGCGGTCGCGGCGATCAAGTGGCAGCCATGCTTCTTCGCTTGCTCAATTCGATGAGATATCAGTGCTCCATGGTAGCCAAGGCCCCGGGCATCCTTTCGGGTGGCAGCCGTTCCAAGGTAGGCAATGCCATTACTGGCCAAATACATTGAGGCTCCTGCCACGACTTTCCCATCAGCCTTCAGGACGCAGATTTTCAGACGTCCGCTCGACGTCTGCTCTGCGAAGGATGCTTGATTCAGCAATTGGTACTCTGGTTTGGTATGAAAACCACCCGCATGCACATCTGCGAACTGAGCAAGAGTTTTTGACGTGACTTCCTCGATTTCGAATGAGTGGCGACTCAAGACCACCTTCTCGATGGCACACGCGAATTGCAAGTGAGTCCAGCCCCTCAAACGCTCAAGCTGCGCTTCGCCCACAAGTGAGTACCGCCCCAACGCGGAAAGTTTCCCGATAAGGGGAGTTACGACCGAATGTTCCGCTGAATCTTTGAGCAACTTCAACAGTGCCTGGGGATCACGGGCGCTGTCGCCGTAGATGCGGTTGAACATTGGGCTAGGTGATGCGTTCACCTGAAAGCACGAAAAGTCTCCGTTGGAAAAAACACGTGCGCCATAAGGATTTCCACTTATCCCTGCCAAGTTCTGAACACGCGAACGCAAATACTCGCTTTCTGCGGCCTCAATCTGATGTGCCAGTTCAACATCCATGTAAGTCGTCCTTTTTTGAAGATTTCCAAGGGAGGGAAAGCGCATCGAACAATACGCTTGCGTCCAAGTACGTACCAGTAGTTGGCTCTGCTTCACCGTCAGCTTAGGGTCGTTTTTTGCCCCTCATGACAGGCAAGAATCGGCCAATTTCTGCCTGTAAGAAAGGGCAGCAGTCGGCCAAAAGCAGACATCCACTCCCTTGCTTTCTCGATACCTGATCCCCGCACACGGCTGCGACGCTATTGATGCGGCCTCGGGTGCTCTAGACTAAGCACCCATGTAACTGACACCAAGGACGCTCAGTGAGTTTCTCGATTTACCAGATCACCTATCGGCTGCCATTCGGAACCGGCAAACGTTATGTCGGTTTGACTCAACGCACCTTGAAGGATCGACTTAACGCTCACTTCAACGAGAGCACCCGTGAAAAGCCCAGAGGGATTTCGCCCTTCCATCTGGGCTACGCCATACGCGATCACCTGCAAAAGTTCCCGGATGTGCCCCCTACGGAGGCGTTCGTGATCGAGTTGCTTAAAGACTATGCCTCCTTGGACGAGATGCGTGATGGCGAAGGTTTCTGGATCGATACCTTGAAGACCATGGCACCAGACGGGTTCAATCTCATGCGCGGTGGCAGCAGCGTCGGAGGACCATCAAACGCCAAGCCTTGCGAGATATTCCTTGGCGACCGATTGCAAACCTTCAGCAGTTTTACCGCCGCCGCCAAGGCTGTCGCCAGCTCCGAAGGGATTGTCGACCCGAATGAAATAAGGCGTTTCATAGCCCGTGCCAGTATGAAAATGCGCGGAAGCAAGGGCAAGCCAGAGTCCAAGTACAGCTTGGCTGAAGCCTTGGGCATAGAACCCCGCGAAGATGGGCGCAGGACGGATTTGAGTCGAGCGGCGAAAGCCTCTGGGCGGTCGGTGGATACAGAGCGGTCACGCTATCAGCGGCAAAAACTGCGGGACAAGCGACTAGCGGACGGCGTGAACACCGGAAAGCTACCTTCCCTTGACGACCCTAGCCAGTTGGTATCACAGAAAGCGTTGTTTGAGACCCTCGGCATTAGCGCCTCGACCGGGCGTTTTCGTTTAGCACAGATCGCGGCGCGACTGGACTTCATGACCCCACGGGAAATCCATGACCACTTGCGTAAGCCTCAGGACCGTAGCAAACCAATAACGGTGGATCTGCCCAATGGCCAACGCATTAGCCACGGTGTGAATGCCTTGGCCAACCTCTATGCCCGACCGGGCCACAGCTTTTCAAATATCAAGGCTAGGTTGCTCGAACTCGGCGCCAACCCCTACAACAATGACTTGCTAATCGCCATCGGCTTAGCCAACAAGCCAGTTAATCGCAATAAGGCCATTTCCGTTCAGCCGACTTCTCGCAAAAAACATTGTAGCGACTGGACGATCAGCAAGGGCGTACGCACAAAAACCTACGCTAACCAAAAGGCCTTTATCGATGCTTGCCATAAAGCCCTGCGGATGCGTCCAGATCGCTCGCACTGGCTGGGCAAGAATCCAGCAGACATAAACAAGACCCATCGCAGCCTGCAGTTCCGGATCTCATCGGCAACCCGTGTCGGCAAGACACCCCAGCAGTTAGCCGAAGCCTTCTCCATTGTTGATGATCTGCTTGAGAACTGACGCCCTGAGAAAAGGCGACCGACGCATTTTCCGTACTCAAAACGTCCGCTTCGGGTCGGTTTCAGCCGGTCGTGGAGGGCAGGATTCGGCCATCAGCGGACGTTCAGTGAGACGGTTCTCAGGCGAGCAGCTCCCCAAGCAGGTAGAACGATAGCTTGACGAGAGACTCGTAGGCTGAGAGCTTGCGAGGCAACACCCAACGGAACGGAAGCCGATGTCGCGCAAAGATCTTGAAGCCAAAAAGCGTCACCATTACGTCTGGGCGCATTACCTGACCCGCTGGGGCAGTGGTACGAAGAATGTTTTCTACACCACGAAGACGGGGAAAATTGCCCATGACAGCGTGCGAGCCTTAGTTGCTGATGACTATTTCTACAAAACCACCGCACTTACTAGCAAGCATGTCGAGGTAATTAAAAGCTTCTCCCGACACAGCCCCGACCATCTTCACCAACAACACATGTCATACCTTAATGACTTTCTGAAGATGCAGCAGGTTGAAACTGCCTACCGAAAGTCTGGCGTTCAGAATCATGAAGCCGAGCTACTTCTACATTCGATGAAGTGCAACCTAATGGAAAATCTCCACGCATCCCACGAAAAAAAGGCACTGCCGGTGTTGGCGGCACTCGCAGAGGAGCAACTCGATGTACTGCAGGATGAACGGTACATGATTGAGTTCATGATGTTCTTCGGCCACCAGATCGCCCGCACAAAGACTTTTCGAGACGGTGTTTTCCGGGTTCAACCCAGGCGTAACGCCCTTGAGATTGAAATGGCTGACGCGATTACGCATGCCTGGTGGTTCCTAAGCTACATGTTCGGAATGAGTATCGGCCTCAGTCTGTACATGACGCGCCACAATGATAAGCACGCGTTGCTGATAAATGACACGCAGGTGCCTTTTATCACGTCCGACCAGCCCGTCGTTAATGTGCACTCGTGCATCTCAGAGACAGAGTTCGCCGCACCAAAGCATGCCGATTTCTACTATCCGATCTCGCCGCGAGTCGCATACATTATCTGCGACTCAGACCGATTCACGCCGGGTAAGAATGAGGTTAATGAGGCCACCGTCGCAGAACTCAATACCAAAGTGGCGGCCCAAGCCATGGTGCACATAATCGGTGATTCCGAGAGAGCAATTAGCCCGTTCAAAAAGCACATCGGGCAGCGCTACAAGCGAATTCCTGATGGCCATGTCATCGTCTGACCGACCTAGCCGAACGGTCTCTATACTCCATCGTTTCAACTCGACGTCCCGTACATATGGACCGCATGGGCGATCGCGCAAAGTCATGTGAGTTTGATTGCAACGCATTGCGTAACCTCCCACAGCTAGTGATTCATTGAGCGTTAAGCACAAGTAGGAGCGCGATGAAGCTGGCTTCTGTTATGTGCAAGCCTATGAGTCAGCTTATTACCGGTTTGAGGACGCTGGAGTTGGAGAACGGGGTAACGCAAAAATAACCAGTCCATCATGGATCCAGAAGTGGGAAGGATATGCATATTTTTATCGACGAGTCAGGGAGTTTTGTATACACGCCGGAGAAGGCTGCATGGAGTTCTATTTGCGCGCTCGTTATTCCGGAACGCTTTTTAGACGAAGCAGAGAGTGCGCTTGCAGATTTCAAAATAGAAAGTGGTTTCGCGCTATCGGACGAGCTGAAACTCGGCGCGCTAGACAACGAGATGAGCTACTTCCGACTTCTCATACGTCTCGCCCGGACTAATTGCGCTTTGTATGGCGTAGTCACCGACGCTCATTTGAACACCACCGAAGCGGTAACGGCTCACAAGGAGGCTACCGCTAGGGGCATGCTGGTGAACAAAGACAAAATGGTTCATCAGGAGGGGCGTGAATCTGTCCAATATGCGGCAGATCAGATTCGTAATATGCCTGCCCAGCTTCACATACAGCTCATTTGTCAGATGAAACTCATGCAACTGGTGGTCTGGCAGTCTGTCCTTTACTACGGTAAGCACGAGCCGAAGACTCTGTCTGCGTTTGTTTGGCGAGTCGATCGTAAGGCTCTCGAAAAAAAAACCGAATACGAAGAGGCCTTTGAGCAGTTATCTCCCGTGTACCTTCAAACGATGTCTTTGGCCGACCCCATTATCACGGTGACTGAATTTGATTACAGCTACATGGGCGCATACGTGTATGCCCAAGGAGAAGCCCCTAGCTATCTAAAAGAAAGCTATGGGATCGAGCTGGATCTTACGGGTGCGTTGAATATTGGAAAGATCTTTAGGGAGGATATTCAGTTCGTCAACTCCAAAGACAGTTTCGGGATCCAGCTGGCGGATCTGCTGAGCGCAGGTTTGCGAAGGTGTTTACGGAAGGGGTTTAAAGATAATCTCAGAGCCGCAGCTTTTTTGGGGCGTTTGATGGTTCAGCGCCCAAAACATGCTTATCCGTTGCTTTTGTCAACGCTTGGCAATGAAGACGCAGTTGATGCATCCACTGCCGTTCTGATAAAAATGATGCGGCGCCAACAAAGACCTACCGTCTGAGTTGTGGTTGTTTAAGTGTCCACACATGACGGCTTCGGTATGGAGTGTCTGCATTTGTCTATGGATTCAACCATACGCTGTCTCTCGCGAAACACAGTTTTGGGTCGATATCAGCCTTCGTGACAGGCAACAACCGGTCGACTACTGCCCTTCCGACAGGCAACAATCGGCCAAGAGCAGTCGTTCATAAAATTCTTAAATTGCGATCTAATAGCGCGGAGAAAGGACGTCACTGTTAGACACGAGTCCTGCTTTTAGGCCAAAACCGGAACTCTCCAAACGATGGCCGCATGAAGCTAAATTAAATATTTCGAGGTAGTTAAGATTGTCGCCCGCCGGAACTCATAACTATTGATTTAAACAACTCATAACGATGAACGCCTTCAGATCGCTGAATAATTGCGCGACAAAAATTTATCTCTAGTAACGCAAATATCGCCAATGTCTACTATATTTTAATCGTTCGTCACACTCGCGGCGGATCATTGAAGTTGGAGCTATCAAATTGAAAATCATAAAAATGGTTAGATCAGCGTTTTTGTTATTACTAATCGGCCTAAGCGTACCAATGAGCGCCCTAGCTTGTACTGCAACAAATGATGCCGGCGGACAGTGCTCCATAACCTGTCCAGTTGGGAAGGCGGAACAATGTACAAATGCGGCGGGGGCCGGAGCCCCGACGTGCGAATGTAAATAAGCCTCTATAGGCTCACAAAACCGCCTGCTGGGAATTTTTCCAGCAGGCGGAAGATAAGTAATACTCCATAAAAATTCACTTTAGCTATAGCACAACGCCCGTAGCTTCACTTGGTTGATTGTAAAATGCACCTTAGTAGAGCGCTGTCGGTTGACCCCGGGCGAGCATAAGGTCATAAAATGATCATTCGGGCCTATGTGCTGCTAAGCAATCCGAGGCGAAACTCTGCTAACGCATCAACCCCCCTTAATCACCACCTGTATTTTTATAACATCAGATATTGAACAAAAGTGTAACGTTTATGAGCTAGTTAAAAAACGTCCTACGAGCTCTATAGACTGATAGTGAGCGCATCGAAGCGAGTCACAAGAGCCCCTATAAAAACTGAAACCGTCTATTATCAAATGGAATTAAAAACTCAAGCCAAGCGCCAAAAAATTTCTAAGCATACTTGCAAAGAACATAGGTACAAGCTAAACCTATCAACTCAAGTGGTACAATTAATGTTTAAGCACTGTATCTGGTACTACAAACTGAAGTATTTTTTGTAGGGACTCCATTTCAATGGGCTCAGGCATGAAAGACAGACATATTATATTGGGTAATCATAAATTTTCCGAGCCGCAAATTGGAGAGGCAATTACACTTGTATTACTATTAATATTTACAAACTTCGCCTGCTCAGGCGATTTGCCAATTTCGTGTGTAAAACGAGAAAACCCTAGGTTAATGGATTCTACACGCCCACTCCCTCCTAATTCACATTTGATTGACTTCATAAATAACTGTGGGAAATGTATAGATCTGACTACTGCACCTAAGAAAAATGGATCTTACACAGATTTAGGTATGACTTGGGAGCAGGTACCTGATGGAGAAAAAAGAACTGGCCGTTACATGGTAGATGGCCCTGGTGTCTTTAGCTTGGAGGTCACCAATGTTAAAGATAGCACCTGCAACCAATAACACTTATCACAGCGATAAAAACTGGAGATACATTATGAACAAATTCATTATGCTCTCAGCGCTTGCAATTATATTTTCAAGTGCTGCTACTGCTGATTATAAAAAACAGTGGTGCGTAGGCGAAGATGCGAACAAGTGTCCCGCAAAACCGGTTTACCCCTGTCCACAGGATGGCGGGCCAGGCGATAAAGCTGTAGCCAAATCAATCTGCACGATTAATACAGCCACTGGCGAGAAAATTTTAGACCATCGAATCGAAGTAATTTCCACCTCAGGAGGAAACAAATGCGGATATACAGTTTATGAAGCCACTTGCATAACCTCCCCTTGAGTATTAGTGGTGACGATTTCAAATTGATAAAGCATTGAGAATATTACACAGACCAATGCGACAATAAGACTTCACTATTACCAAGATGTAACAAGAGGGCGAAAAGTAAAAAAAAACCAATCAGAGTGCGCACTCTAATTATTCTTCAATCCGTAATTTAATGATAGACGGTTAAAAGCGGGCCAAAAATTATCTCAAACCTGAAAAGAGCGTTCCCAAAAAACTCTCTTCAAATCGCACAATCCACACTCGGACCAGCGTAATGGCTATGATATAAGCACCAACTTTAATCGTAATAATCCGGCTGATGACGCGGTATGGCTGAATTTAATAGCACTAGCCAAAATTTGTGTGCCTTTTAAATTAGGCTAGCTTTTTCTGAACGGCCTCCTAAGCTTTCATCGTACACGTGCAAAAAAAATGAAAATCAAACTGAGGGTGGATTATTATGAAATTGAGGATGGTGCTAGCTTTTATTTTAATTCAACCACAGTTAGTACTGGCAGCAGGTTCGGGCGAAGCTTGTCTCGGTAATTGTGCCGACGGGCCAACTTCTTGTAATGTTAAGTGTGATGGTGATCTCGCATGCATTGGGAAATGCACGACTCAAAATAAATTTTGCGAGTCAGAATGTAAAACAAACTACAGCGACGCCCAGGAACGTATTAATAAACGAGCAGCATCATCTGATGGCTCTAGCTACATTTTTACTTATCAAAATCCACCTCTTTTCATTGATGAACATAACACGCTGGAATTAAGCGAAAAGCAACTTGGAAAAACTGTCGGAACAGCCTCTTGGTTTGAAAGAAAGGAAGTCAGAACCAGCACAGGTTTTTATGAGTGGAAGCGGACTGATATAGATGTTTTTGTAGAGCGTCGTTTCCAATGGCGAAGAAAACGAGAAGATCACTTCCCCCAAGACACAACTATCGAGCTTTCATTATCCCAAGGATATGAGAAAGAGGACATGGAGGTGATGGAAAAAACAATTAAAAGCACATATGGAGCAGGTGTTGGATATATCGACTTGATTAAGCTAGCCTCAAACTACGAAGATCAACTAAAAATTACGAATAGCAGTAAGGAAGTCTGGAGAATCCAAAACGCGGAAAAGGTTACGCAGGTTTTTCATGGCGGAAAAACGTACGCAATATGGCAGCTTCTTGAGGTGATGAATTTTACATTCACTATAAATGAAAAAACTCTATTAGGAACGCAAAAAAACGTAGTGAAAATTTTTCCTACCAGAATTGAAAAGGCTCAAATTAAAGCTGTAGTGACTCCTTATTGGGTTGATGAAGGAGATCCAAGGGGACGCCTACAAAAACACAGTGCTGAAAAATCATTATTATTAATTAAAAGGCAGACACCTGACATAAAGTAGATTGCTTTATATTGACCTGCGCCATCAATATTTTTAACCAATAAAGGCTTAGATCTGTATCATTTGGTTTACGCGTTGCAGTTGTGTTTCTGCATAGATACAGATTCGAACAGAGCCAGATACAAATATTAGACTAATACTGATTTCGATTTTCCTCCACAAAGCAGCCAAGCTAACTGATCATTCACGCATTGCAGCCCTTCGCCATCGTCAGCATTGGGTCGGTTAGCGACCTCCACTCATTGTGATTGATCCACCCTTGTCCTCCCTCAACGTGGAGGACGAGCCATGAACATTATTGCTAAAAACAGACATCAGCCTTGGAACAAGGGAAAGCTTGTCGGGCAGAAAGCCCCGCTTCGAGTCAGAGATATCTGGGCCATTCGGGTCAGACTCCAGCTCGCGGAGAAGACACGGGATCTGGCGCTCTTCAACTTGGCTATTGACAGCAAACTGCGTGCCTGTGATTTAACCAAGCTGCGAGTAAGGGATATAGCCCATGGAGAACATGTGTCGTCACGGGCCATCGTGATGCAGCAGAAAACCCAGCACCCAGTGCAATTTGAAATCACTGAGCAAACCCGAACGGTTCTGGAAGCTTGGATGCGACAGGCCTACCTCCGCAGCGAGGATTTTTTGTTTCCGACCCGGCTGCACAGCTCAGATCATCTCTCCACCAGACAATATGCTCGAATAGTAAAAGCATGGGTGACCGCCATTGGCCTTGATCCAAGCATGTACGGCACTCACACGCTCCGGCGAACCAAGGCCTCGCTGATCTATCGCAGGACGAAGAACCTAAGAGCTGTCCAACTCCTGCTAGGTCATACGAAGCTTGAAAGCACCGTCAGATACCTGGGAATCGAGGTCGATGATGCCCTGGAAATGGCGGAGCAGACAGAAGTCTAACCACCCCCTAGTGACGGTCGATACTAGACCGTCGCTATTCGACCCACAGCGGCCTTTCGTAAACACTGACACCACGGTCGTCACACCGCCCATTTTCGCTTATGCACTGCTCAACGTCAGAAGTTCTCGAGACTGACTTTAATGCCCGCACGGCTGGCCAACTCAATGGTCTCTTCCACTCGGTCAGCGTCAACAATAAAACCATCGTAATTTTCACCACCGGAGTCCAAGTGAAGATAACGTTTACCAAACCGAACCAACCATCGGTCGAATTCATCAAGCACCTCTGGCATTGATGAGGCACCGTTTCGCACGTAGACGTAGGGCTCTTTCAATTGGTTGGCGCTAACCAGATAAGGAACCTGATATTCAAACACATCAAAACCTTTCCAATCCAGGCTCATTAAAACGAGGTGTTCAAGTTTTTGCGCCTTTGAACCATCCAACAATCCATCTGTGAAAGCACTGCATGCGTCATCTCCCATCGCGTATCTACGCATGACGCGCCTGACAAGTCTGGCGCCTTCTTTTTCTGGAACCACCGCCAACAGCGCCAGGGCAAAAGTCTCGAGTGCCTTTTTCTGTGCGGGATCGGGTGGGCCGGGCCGTAATTCTTTCATGATCGCTGAAGCGCTGAGGTTAGTTTCCTCGGGTGGAGGCATGGTAAAGCGCCCACCAAACAACCGATCCAAAATGCCCATACCACTCCTTGGAATACCTTGGGGCAAGCGACTTTTCTTTTACCGGCGACAGTCGCTGCTTGTTTTAAGATTTGTGTTGTAGTTGAGCCTAAGACTCCAGGTGAGGTTTGTCGATCGACCGCCTTTTTTACTGCCAAACTGGACCTGATCCGACCGTCCGCTTTTGGCCGAGGCTGTGTAAAAACGTTTTTCAGCGCGACAGGTACTCAAAACCAGACTGGAAATCGCGCTTCTACGCAAAATCCACATCTGCTGATGTGCCGATAAATTTCAGATTCAACGTAGATGCGCACACTTCAATTTTGGCGACGCGTTTTTACACACTCTGGGCCGATTGCCGCCTTTAGTGAAGCGCAGCAATCGCCCGAGATCCGCTAGTGAGTCTTCAACCAAACAACACCCCGCCGACATCCATCAAACAGACTCACCGCCGCACTTCAGCCACCAACAACAACGACTGCGGCACAGGACTTTGCGGGTGCTGTGGCTCTTGCAGGCTGGTCAGCTGAAAGCCAGCCATGTCCAACGCGTTGAGCCAACTGGACAAGGTGCGGAAGTACCACGGCATGGGCTGCCACTGCCCCTTGAACCCGGTGAAAGTCTCTTGCCGCCAACCATCCTGATAGTCGCCCGCCGCTACACTCCACGGATGCAGCGTCTGGATCACCAGTGCGCCGCCGGGGGCGAGCAGGGCGTTCATGGCGGCGAGTAGAGGGATGATGTCCTGGTGCAGCAAGGCGAAGTTGGCGCAGATCAGGTCGTAGTCGCTGCCGATCTCCACTTTCGCTTCCGCCAACTCTTCATAAGTCGCCAGATGCACCGGCGAAGAGCCCGCCGCCCGCGCCGCCTCGACCAGCGTCGCATCGCCATCCACACCGACCACGTTGATCGCCCGTTCAGCGAGCGCGCGCAACAGCCAGCCCTCGCCGCAGCCCAGATCGAGGACGCGCTCGGGCTGACGGCCTGCCACCGCCAACAGGATGGCCTGGTCGGTGACCTTGAGGCGGCTTTCGATGGACCCGGTGCGGACTGCGTCGACCCAGGATTGGGCGTTGTGGTGCCAGCTTTCGAGGAGGGTCGATTCGGGGGCGGGCATGTCGATGTCCGGAGTTGTGGGTTGGAGAGAAGAATAGGGCAAGTGCGCGTTGAGCGGACACTGTCAGTGACGCCCGCATTCATTTCTGCACTCGTCCCCAGAATCAATTGGCCAGAGGCGTGTTTGTATCCTGCAGTCTAGACGGCATGACGCCTGCTCTTGGCTCGGTTTGGCGTATTTTTGGGGTATTTGCCGGGTCTGCTCTTTTGTCCAAAAGAGCAGAAATTCTGGCGTCATGAAATATACGGTTGACGCTACCCGAACGTCGCTTGCAAAGTCCCTGCCTTGAACTTTAATAGTACTGACGGGGAAGTGTAACTTGATAAGAAATTTCTTTAATTTCAAAGGTTAAGAATATTTTTCAAGCCCCGCCTGGATCTTGTCCTGATCTCATGACAGATAACTCAAAGGATGACAAAGAAATGAAAGAGAAGCTGTCGGCCGTTATCCGAAAACTGATTTCTCCTTCATTACGCTATGAGATCAGGAACGCGGCAACCTGGTTGCAGGACATCCTGGGGCGTGCGTGTTTCTGGCGTTGGGAGATTGCCCGGTTCAGGCTGCAGAAGGACAGTCCATACGAATTCCTCTACATCGGCAGGAAAAAGCAGCGGGAAATGGCCAGGCTGCTCATCGGCGGGAAGTCCCAGGGGCCGTCCGATGCGACCGACGGCGAACCCGGGCCGGCCGCGTCGAATCACGTGGTGGTGGTCAGTGAAGCCCCGTCCCCGGGGGCTTTGAATGTGCCCCTCTACCTGAGTGCCGTCGTACCGCTGGGGCGCTCCATCGACGATATCACTGCAAAGTACGATAGCGAGTTGCGTCGAAACATCCGCAAGAACCGCCCGCGCTACCGGATGGTCCAGACGCTGCTGGATGAGGACATAGAAAAGGCCGACAGGGAAATGCTTCGACCTTATGCCGAAGCAAGGCAAGGCATCCATGCTGCGCAATTCCCCGCTCAGGAGGTCTTGAGGATCGCCAAGACTGTCGGCCGGCTCGACCTGATCATGCTGGAAGACGAGGTGGTTGCCTGCCACCTGGGTTGCGTCATCACTCGGGGCGGAAAACGCTATTGGAGCACGCTACGTTTCGGATACATCGAGGCGATTTTTTCGGATGCGAAAAAACTGCGCGAGGTGAACTCGATTACCACCTTCATGGCACTTGAATGGGCCATCGAAAATGGCTTCGATTATTACGACATCGGTCTTTGCGTGGCCCGCCCGGATGATGGACTCTTGAAATGGAAAAGACGGCGCGGTGGCGATATCGATTCCCTGGGAAACCACGCGTACATGTTCGTCCGTCTGCCCAAGACCGGGAAAGCCAAATTCCTCTGGGACACACCGCTGTTTGCTGTCGAAGGCAAGGAAATAACCCTGCACCTTGGCCTGCCGGACGGGCCCAGCGATGAGGAGGTCGCCAGTCGTTATCACGAAATGGTCTTTGGCGGGCTGCACAAGATTTATCTCTATTGCGCCAAGAGCTCGGGCGAACAGTTTCTAGACACCTTGCGCAGTCGCTATGCCAATTTGCAAACCCCACCCGTCATGGAACGGATTTCATCCAACTGAGCCATTTCCGGGACTGAATACTCACAGTGCTCGCACCTGACTATTGACCCTGCCCAGCAGGGAGGACTCATGATGGAAAGCGATGTTTCACCAATCAGCACGTCGACCGCTGGCAACCGGAAAAAATGGACCCTGGCCGCCTACAAAAATATGGCGAGAAAAAGACTCGCGCGCCAAGCGGACATCAACTTGAAAAGCGTCGCGCTGAAAAGTTGGGACATTGCTCCCGGTGAGACCTCGTATTCTCCGCCGGCCTTCTTCCTGCCCGGTCAAATGGACCGTGTGACAGGGTGGGAGGCGAAGCGCTTTTATCCTTTCGAACATCCTTCCCGCACGATGCAAGGGTTAGGCAACGTAGAACAGGGCCCGACCCGTGGCTACTTGCTCAAGGATGTCTGGCTGATCGATGGCGCGCTCTACAAGGACAACGCCAGTCTGTGGCTGTCGCTCAAGCCGGGGATGTTTCCGCGCATTGTCGTGGACACCGAGATCGATCGCGCAGCCGTCTATTGCACGCAAAATGGCAATACCTGGTTTGGCACCTGGTTGATGGAAGACTGCCCGACCTATTCCCTGGCCTGCGATGAGGGCGTGCCGGTAACTACCGCGCCCTCCGCGAAGTTTCCGTTATTCACCCAGGCTCCCGCTTACGAAGACTGGTTTGGCATGAAACCGGTGCGCTTGCGCAGTGCGTTTTTGCGTGAGGTCGTGCTGTTCGACGACATGAGCAACAATCGAAACAGGCATCTGCGGTACCGGGCCATGGGAGAAAAACTGCTGTCGCACGTCAAGTATGACGCTCACCCCGGCGTGTTCATTCTGCGCGGTGGCGACGGCGACTTGCGCTTTTTGCGCAATGAACTCGAGATCGCTGAACATCTGCGCAAGAGCAGGGGGTTTCGCATTCTCGATCCTTTGAAAACCGATGTCCCGACCATCGTGGCGATGTGCGCCGGGGCGCGGACGGTGGTGGGGGTCGAAGGCAGTCAGCTGGTGCACGGTGTCAATGTGCTCCAGCCGGGTGGTTCGTTGCTGACACTGCAGCCACCGAACCGTTTCGTCAGTTACTACAAGTACCTGACGGATCGCGACGGGCAGAATTTCGGCTTTGTGGTCGGAACGCCAGAGGGCGACGGCTTCAAGATCGACGTTCAAGAGGTGGAGCGCACCCTGGACCTGTTCCCGTCATGACGGCATGAGGGAACGTCTGCAAAGACTTTCCTGACGGGTCTATACCTGATCCCCGAACACCGGGCGGAAGAAACTTCGCTCGTAGCTGAGGATGAATTTTTTCTCTTCGGCGTACTTGAACGCCGCGAGGCAGTCCGGATCGTTCATGGAGTCCTGCCGATAGCGCTCGTACTCGGCAAAGCTCGCAAAGGTGAACATCGCCAACGCAATGTTATTGGCACCCTCGGATGGCAGGAAATAGCCGTGGTGCTGGCCGCCGAATTTTTCCACCAATGGAATCCACAACTTTGCATAGTGTTCGAATGCGGGGATCTGGTACGGGTCCAGCACGTATTTCAGATAGCACGTGATCATGTAATCGCATCTCCTTGATGCAAGGTCAAATGACAGGGGCGTCGTCAGACTCGATTTGCTGCACACGAGATAAGTTACCCGGTGGGCAAGCTGCCAGGGGCATCGGTCGTGCATTATCTGCGACGCGAAGTTGTTCGTCGAGGATCAAGGCCCCGGTTGATATCCCGATTGGCCGTGGTGCCTGGTATCTCAATTAGAGATAACCCTGATCAGATTAATTCGCTTCTTGAGATACTTCCCGCGCGCGTAGTGTTTGCCCTATCTGAAATAGAGAAGGGCGGATGATGAACAGGTTGAACACAACGATCGCCAATGCGCAGCCCGCGATGCACCCGGCCAGCGCAGGCTGGGCAACGGTGGCAGGCTTTGCTGCGAGCCTGGTGGGCATCGGCCTTGCGCGGTTCGCTTATACGCCGCTGCTTCCGGCGATTATTGGCGCCCACTGGTTTGATCCGTCCAAGGCCGCTTACCTGGGCGCCGCCAACCTTGCCGGGTATCTGGGCGGCGCTATTTTCGGCCGTTCCCTGGCGGCTAAAACCTCAACGACATTCATGCTCAGAGCCATGATGCTGCTGGCCAGTGTGGCGTTTTTCGCGTGCGCCTATCCCGTGTCGTTCGCGTGGTTCTTCGCGTGGCGATTCCTCTCCGGAACCGCCGGTGGCGCGCTGATGGTGTTGGCCGCTCCAACGGTTTTGGCCCATGTGCCGCCGTCCCGGCGCGGTTTGGTTGCCGGGGTGATTTTCATGGGTGTGGGTGTTGGCATTGCCCTGTCCGGAACGCTGGTGCCGCTGTTGCTGCAACAGGGTCTTGGCGAAACGTGGCTCGGCCTTGGTGTGATCTCCCTGCTGCTCACCGCCCTTGCCTGGCGGGGCTGGCCGAAGGAGCAGGCGCCAGCCACCGAAACCACCCACCACCCGCGCCCGGCACGCAGCGGAACGCTCAAGGCGTTGTACGTTGAATACGCCCTCAACGCTGCCGGTTGGGTACCGCACATGATTTTCCTGGTTGATTTCGTTGCCCGGGGCAGGGGCGAAGGTCTTCAGGTGGGGGCGCAGTACTGGGTTCTTTTCGGCATCGGCGCGACTGTCGGACCACTGTTGGCCGGTGCACTGGCGGACCGGATCGGTTTCGGGCGCGCGTTACGGCTGTCGTTCATCGTCGAGGCATTCGCGGTGATTGTCCCCGTCCTTGGGCTCGACGCCGGCTGGTTGATGGCATCCAGCGTCATCGTCGGGGCGTTTGTGACCGGGACCGTGCCGCTGGTATTGGGTCGACTCCATGAAATTCTCGCCCACCATCCCGCCCAACAGCGTCCGGCCTGGCAAACAGCCACAGTGGGATTTGCCTTGTTTCAAGCGGTCGCCGCCTATGGCTTGTCGTTCCTGTTCTCCTACAGCGACGGCAACTACAGCTTGCTATTCATGATGGGGACTGCGGCCATGCTGCTTGCGTTCGTGATTGACGTGGCGGCGGGTGCAAAAAATTCCAGCGATTCCCGGAGCCTTTGACAACGTGAATTACTCCGATCGAAACGTGATGTATTGGCGGCGGAACCTGACCGTTTGTGTGTTCGGCTCGTTCACCACACTGGTCAGCCTGAGCATGTTGTTGCCCTTTTTACCGCTGTACGTTCAACAACTGGGCGTGACGTCGCAGGCGGACGTGGTGCAATGGTCGGCCGTGGCATTCGGCGCGACTTTTTTCGGCACGGCGATTACCGCGCCGTTGTGGGGACGCCTGGCCGACCGTTATGGCCGAAAACCCATGCTGGTCAGAGCGGCCATCGGGATGGCCATTGTCATGTCGTTGATCGGGCTGGCGCGGAACGTTACCGACCTGGTTGCACTGCGCCTGCTCGCCGGCCTCATCGGGGGTTACGCCTCGGCGTCCATCGTCATGATCGGGTCGCAGGTCCCGCGTGAAAGAGCGGGGTGGGCACTCGGCGTTTTGTCCACGGGGGCCTTGTCCGGCAACCTGATCGGGCCGCTGGTCGGTGGGTTTTTACCGGAGTTTGTCGGTATTCGCGGCACCTTTTTCGTCGGGGGAGGAATGATTGCGGTCGCCGCCCTGACCACCCTCCTGTTCGTTCGTGAGGATTTCGACCGGGCATCGGACGCCAGACAACGCGACCGGAAAAACCGGCCTGAGGGTGCCGGTTCGAAATGGCCGGTCATCGCTGCACTGCTCATGACCGCGATGATGGTGCTGCTCGCCAATATGTCGATCGAGCCGATCATCACCGTTTACATCGGCGACCTCGGTGTGCCGGTTGATCATCAGGCGCGGATTGCCGGCGTGGTCATGGCCTGTTCCGCGTTGGGCAGCATCCTGACGGCCGCCAGACTGGGGGCATTGGCCGACCGGGTTGGAGGCTGGCGCGTGATTGTCGGTTGTCTGTTGTTGACCGCCGTGGTCATGGTGCCCCAAGCGTTCGTCACGCAATGGTGGCAACTGGCGGTATTGCGCGGCGTCATGGGCATGACCATTGCCGGGCTCCTGCCGGCGATTGCCAAGCTGATCCGGCATTCGGTCGAAGAGCACAACACCGGCAAAATCCTCGGTTACCTGCAATCGGCGCAGTTCTCCGGGCAGGTGATCGGTCCATTGATTGGCGGCCAGATTGGTGCCCATCTCGGTTTACATCATGTGTTCCTGGTGACGGCGGCGTTGCTGGTGTTATGCGCTGGAATGAACAGCTGGGTGAAGCATCGCTACCTGGGTGACGCCATCCAGACGAACGCTGTCCAGAAAGGTGGATAACGCGCTGGAAAAATAGCCATCAAGGCGCCTGACAAACACCGTCTCTACGTCGGCGATTTCTGGCGCGAGCTCATGCGCGTTGACCAACCCTTCGCGCAACGCGCTCGCCACAACGCCCTTGGGCAACAGCGTGACCCCGACGCCGGCGGACACACAGGCAATGATCGCCTCGATCGAGCCAAACTCAAGGGGCTCAGGCGCCAGGATGCCCAGGTTGGCCAGCAGGGAATCGAGGCGCTGGCGGTAGGAGCAGCCGATGCGAAAGACCACCGTCTTCAGATTATCGACGGTGGCGAGCGCGTCCAGCGTGTCAATGGCGCAGGACGTGACCAGCACGAGCTCTTCGCGGAAGGCTTGTTCACTGAGCAATTCCGGATGATTGACCGGGCCCACGACAAACGCCCCTTCGAGCTTACAGTCGATGACGCCCTGAATCAGGCTGCACGTGGTGCCGGTGCGAATCACCGGGCGAACCTCAGGGTAAGCCTTGGCAAACTTGGCGATCAGCCGTGGAAGACGCAGTGCCAGTGTCGTCTCGAGCGTACCGATCTCAAACACACCTTTTGGATGCCCATCGTCGCGCGCAGCGCAGGACGCATCGGACAATAGCCTGGACAGTCGGGCGGCGAAGGGCAAAATCCGCCGCCCTGCCGGCGTGACCTGAACGCCTCTGGCGCTGCGTTGAAACAGCGCCACCCCAAGCTCGTCTTCCAGCGATCGAATCCTCGCGGAAACATTGGACTGCACGGTATTCAGCTCACTCGCAGCCTTGTTCATGCTGCCGTGGCGCGCGACCGCATCGACCACCTTCAGATCCGTGACATCCATCGAATTCACCTATCTCGAAAACCAATAACTAACCGCAAGTCATCTGCGTTCAAGAGATTAGGTTTCACGCGCGGCAAAGGCAAGCAACGGTCGACATTGGGGACGAATGAATTCATCAAAAAAGATCATACGCATCATTAATGATCGTTTTACATGATCTTAAGCCGGGCATAGGTTGAAGGTGCAAATACACCGCAGCCAGTGGCAAATCGAGTCTTCGAATTTGAGGCTGTGGAACAACAATAACTGTCCACTGCAACACGGAGTCAACGTGAATCATGCATCCGAGTCAGCCAGAATTCGCAACCATCCCCGGTACCAGGATTTGGTATCACGGCAGCGAAGATTCGTCGCTTGTCTTACTGCCGCCACCCTTGTCCCGTACTTCACGTTCATCCTCGTCGCGGCGTTCGCGCCCCACGTTCTAGCCCAGAAACTCTCCGCGACCAGCATCATCAATATCGGTTGGCCGCTGGGCGTCGCCTTCATCGTCGGGGCCTGGTTGTTTACCGGCCTGTACATCGTGCGCGCCAATGGCGAGTTCGATGACCTCACCGCAGAAATTCGCGAGGGGGCCATCGTATGAAACCCATTCTTCGCTACCTCATTGCTCCTGCTCTGCTGGGCGCGGTCACCACGTGCGCCTCGGCTGCCGACGTCTTGCAGGCGGTAGAAAAACAGCCGCTGAACATCACGGCTATCGCGATGTTTCTGGTCTTCGTGCTGACGACCCTGGGCATCACTTATTGGGCCGCTTCCAAGACCAAATCGATGGACGATTTCTACAACGCCGGCGGCGGCATCACCGGTTTCCAGAACGGTTTGGCGCTGGCGGGGGACTACATGTCGGCGGCGGCCTTACTGGGCGTCACCAGCATGATTTTCTTCAACGGCTTCGATGGGGTGCTCTACTCGATCAGCTTCTTTGTCGCCTGGCCGTTGCTGTTGTTCCTGTTTGCCGAGCGCATTCGCAATCTGGGGCGCATCACCATCTCGGACATCGCGTCGTTCCGGCTCGATCAAAACCGGATTCGCACCATGACCGCGTTCGGTTCGTTGACCGTGGTCTGCTTTTATCTGGTGGTGCAGATGGTCGGGGCAGGGCAGTTGATTCAGCTGCTGTTCGGTCTTCCCTACAACTACGCGGTGATCGCTGTCGGTCTGTTGATGGCGATCTACGTCACGTTTGGCGGGATGGTCGCCACCACGTGGGTGCAGATCATCAAGGCAGGATTGCTGCTGGTGGGCGGAACATTGCTGGCTGTGTTGGCGTTGAGCAAGTTCGGTTTTTCTTTCGAGCTGCTGTTCGAGAAAGCGGTTGCCGCACATCACGATGGCGAGCGGATCCTGCTGCCCAGCAAACTGGTGGCCGACCCCTTGGCGCTGATCTCGCTGTCACTGGGCCTGGTCTTCGGTACCGCAGGATTGCCCCATATCCTCATGCGCTTTTTTACCGTGCCGGACGCCAAGCAAGCGCGTAAATCGGTATTCGTCGCGACGGGCTTCATCGGCTTCTTCTACCTGATCGTTGCGGTGTTGGGCTTGGCAGCCATCGTGATCGTCGGGCAAGACCCGGCCTTCTATGAGTCCGGCATTGTCGGTGGAAAGCTCATCGGCGGCGGGAACATGCCGGTGATGCATCTGGCAAAAGCCGTCGGCGGCGACCTGCTGTTGGGCTTCATTTCGGCCGTCGCGTTTGCCACGATCCTGGCCGTGGTTTCCGGGCTCACCATGGCGGGGACCTCGGCGATTTCACATGACCTCTATGTTCGGGTCTTCCGCAAAAACCGCGCAGATGCGAAAGACGAACGGCGTGTGTCGAAGATCGCCTCGGTCGGCATCGGCATCGTTGCGGTGGTGCTGGGCATTTTGTTCAAGGATCAGAACATCGCCTTCTTGGTCGCGCTGACCTTTGGCGTGGCAGCCTCGGTCAACTTTCCGATCCTCGTGCTTTCGATGTACTGGAAAGGGCTGACCACGCGGGGGGCGTTGATCGGTGGCATCGCGGGGCTGGTGAGCTCGGTCAGCCTGGTGATTCTCTCGCCGGCGGTGTGGGTCAAAGTGCTGGGCAATACCGACGCGATCTTCCCCTTCGACTATCCGGCAATCATCTCGATGAACGTGGCGTTCCTGTTTACCTGGCTTGGCTCGGTCACCGACCGCAGTCGCAGCGCAGAGCTTGAACGCGAGCGTTTCGATGATCAGCTCATTCGCGCCCGAACGGGCCTTGGCGCATCGCAAGCGGTCAGCCACTAAGACGCGGCACACCGTCATCGCGATGAAGGTGTGCCCGTCACTTCCCCACCCTGATGTGCGCTTTTTGCAAAAGGAGTCAGCCATGCAACTTCGAGACAATGGCTTAAGGTTTTCACCCATTACGATCGTGCTGCACTGGGTCGTGGCGTTGTCGCTGCTCGCAATCCTCTGCTTGCAAGTAGTGATCGGCCAGGCGTCCAGTGAGGCCGGGCGGACGTCGTTGGAACACCTGCAAAACCTGATGGGGCTGATCCTGTTTCTCGTATCGATCTATCGGTTCTGGGCCCGGATCACCTCTTACCACCCGCTGCCGGTGGGCACGCCCAACCCCATTGAAGTGATCATCAGCCGTTCCGTGGCGGCAGCGCTCGCCCTGGCGATGGTGCTGCTGCCGGTCGCGGTGTGGGCCTCACGCTCGGCAGCCGGCGAGGGAGTGGGGCTGCCCGGAGGTTTTTCGATTCCGGCGCTCTTGCCCACCAATGCCGCACTGAAGCAGGTCGTCGATGTGCTCTTCGATATCGGAGCGTGGGCGTTCCTGGCCGGCCTGGCCTTGCATGTCTTCGGTGCGCTCAAGAATCACTTTCTCCTGAAGAACAACACGCTCAAGCGGATGCTTGGAAAACATGTGGAGCTGTGAGTCATGAACGAAGCCAGATTCGATTTTGCGGGTAACGCCATCACTCAACTGTGCGGCGTGAAATACCCGATTTTCCTCGGCGGGATGGCGGCGATTTCCGGCCCGCCACTCGTGGCGGCAGTCGCCAACGCCGGGGGGCTGGGCGTGGTGGGTGGGTTGCGCTTGCCGCCATTGACCTTACGCCGATGGATCCAGGAAACCCGAGCGCTGACCGACCAACCCTTTGGTGTAAACCTTGTTCCGCAGTTCGGCGGCCCTGACGTGTTTGAAGCGCAATTCCAGGTGGTCCTCAAAGAAAAGCCGCGGCTGCTTTCCTTGTTTTACGCCGAGGCCTATTCCGCCGACATGATTCCCCGGGCGAAGGACGCGGGGCTGGTGGTCATGGTGCAAACAGGCTCGGTGGAACTGGCGAAAATCGCCATCGCGCAAGGCGCTGACATCATCGTGGCGCAAGGCAGCGAAAGTGGCGGTCATTTGAATCGAGGCACCATCGGCATCATGCCGTTGCTGACGTCGATCCTGTCCATTGCCGAGGGACGACCGGTTCTGGCGGCCGGTGGCATCACCAACGGCGACGATGTCCGCGCGCTGATGTCGCTGGGCGCGTCAGGGGTGGTGGTGGGCACGGCGTTTATTGCCACCGACGAGTCGAATGCGCACCCGCTCTACAAGCAAAAGATTGTCGAGGCGACGACGGATGACACCGAGTACCGGACCGGGTATTCGTTCGGTTGGACTTATGGCACGCCGCACCGGGTGATTCCCAATCGCGACAAGTGGAACCTGCTGCGCTTTATCGGCGGTGGCGCCCGCGCAATCGACAAACCACGCATGGCCAAGAAGCTGTCGCTGTACGCGGGGCAGGGGGTTGGCAAAATCCACAGTGTCGTCCCTGCGGCAGAGCGTGTGGCGGAACTGGTGACAGGACTGCCGATGACCACAAGCCTGTTTGAACGCGGCGACGCTTATGCCGCCGCTGGCAGCTTTTTGCTGGAGCAGAGAAGGCCGCTTGGCTGGCAGTGAACGTTGATTGATCGCGTGAAGAAAGCAACGGCTCGGGGTGATTGACCGAGCCGTTTTGCGTGGGTGCGCGGCGCCGGCCGCAATGGTTTACAAGGCTGCCGGCCGGGCAATCTGATTCTGCGCCAGGCGGATGAACGCGCTCATGGCCGAGGTGATCATCGAATCGTTTCGGCGGATGAACACGGTCGAAACGTTGGCGAATTCGGCCGGTAGCGTGTGGCAGCGAATCGCATGCCGCACGCTGCAATTCTCTGCGATGGCCTTGGGCAACAAGGTCACGCCCATGCCCGCTGCGACGCATGACAGGATGCCGTCGAGGGTGCCCAGTTCCATGATCTGGTTGGGCACCAGCCCGACCTGGTAGAACCAGTTTTCCAGGGTAGAGCGATAGAAACATCCGGTGCGGAAGACCAGCACGGTTTGCTGGGGGATCTTCTCGATGAGCGCAGCCAGTGTCTCGAACTGGCTGCTACTGACCAGCACCAGTTCCTCTTGAAAAACCTCTTCCTGCGCCAAGGTCGAGTTCTGGTGAAATCCGCCGACGAACGCGCCGTCGAGTCGATGGGCTTCAATCGCCTTGATCAGCTCGACGGTCGTCCCGGTCAGCAGCGACAGTTGCACCTCGGGGTATTGCTCGCGGTACTTCGTCAGCACCTGTGGCAAGCGAATGGCGGCGGTGGTTTCCATTGAGCCCAGCCGCAGCAGTCCGGTCGGAACACCGGTGTCCGTCAAGGCGCTGCGACTCTCTTCTGTCAGTTGCAGGATGCGCCGCGCATAACCGAGGAAGGTCTCGCCCGCCGACGTCAGCACCACCCCGGATTTCTTGCGGATGAACAGCTCCCGATTCAGTTCGGCTTCAAGCTCCTTCACCCGCATGGTGACGTTGGACTGCACCGTATTCACGTTGACGGCGGCTGCGGTAAAACTGCCAAGCTCGGCAACCGCGCAGAAAATTTTCAGTTGGCGCATTTCCATGATCGTCACCATCCATCATAAAAAGTGATTATGGACATATTTAACGATCACTTTACGGCCTTTGTCGCCGGTTAGTAAAGTGGCCGAAACCCGCTAACACGTGCGATCGGACCCATGACATTGACTTCGAAAATTGATCACGTCTTCGCCGGCGGCCTGGGGATATTGAAACCCGAAGGGCAGCGTACGGGCATCTTCAAACAGCGACGTTCGAGCCCCGTTCGCGTCGAGCTGCACGGGATTGTCGGTGACCAGCACGGCGACACCAGGGTTCACGGCGGTCCGGAAAAGGCGGTTCATCACTATGCGGCAGAAAACTATCTGCGTCTGGCGCAGGCCTTTGCGCACTGCGCCCATGAGCTGCTTCCGGGCAGCCTGGGGGAGAACATTTCCGCGCTCGAACTCTCGGAGCGCAACGTGCACATCGGCGATGTATTCCTGATGGGCAGTGCAGTGTTGCAGGTGTCTCAGCCGCGCAGCCCGTGCTGGAAAATCAATCATCGTTTCGACGCCGAACACATGTCGATGCATGTCGCCAAAGAGCGAATCACCGGTTGGTATTACCGGGTGCTTCAACCGGGCTGCATCGAAGCGGGCGACAGGATCGAGCTGCTGGACAGGCAGACAGAGCGCTTTTCCATCGATGAATTCTGGCAGGTGCAGCTTTCTCACCGCCCGGTGATCGACGATCTGCTGGCGTTGGCGGCAAGCCGTGGATTGGCCGAAGACTGGAAGCGGCGCCTGTCGGAACGGGCGAAGTGGCTGCAAAAAGCGGTTCAGGGCCAATAGCTGTACACGCATGTGCACGTGTGGAGAGGGAGCAAGCCCCCTCGCCACACAAGCTCTGCTTAGCGGTGTTTACTCACGCGGATCAATCTGATCCAGCACCCGGTTCGCTGTTATTTCCGCCAGCATGATGCTGTTGGAAATGCCCAGCAGCGCGTTACGCGACCCGCCGTCGAGAAGGTCCACCAAGTGATGGACCATCACATCCACCGAGGCCAGCGTCTCGACCAGATAAACCATCAGGGTTTCGGTCGTGAGCGCTGGGTCCACGGTAAACAGGGTGCTGGGTGTGCGCGGCGTGGCTTTGATGTCGGCAGTCGACGGGAAGTGGTAGTCGAGGGCACGCTCGGCGGCCTCGTTGAGTTTGTTTGAGTCGGGTTCGTACGGGGAGGCTGGATCGGTGTCTGGCGGATTGGGTGAGGGTTTGATCATGGTTCTGTCTCCAAAAACGTGGAGCCGTCACCGACTTGCGACTAAACAAGGGGTGGCAGCTGTACGCAGGTTAGTCGACCGGGGGAGACTCAAAACCGGCGCACCCGAAGGCGCCCTGCGTACAGCTACCATGAAGTTCAGGCATGAAATGACCTGATTGTCTGGATGCAAATACGCTTTGAATCACCCCCGGGCGACTAAACCCGACCACTGATGAGCAGTGGCACGAATCAAGTTACCGGGCACCCCCAAAGCGCACAAGCCGGCGGATTCTGGCGTACCCGTAGGCAACGACGCAAGGTTTTGTAGCTTTCATCACGTAACCACGAGCGCGCTTAAACAAGCATTCACCCGCGCTGTTTAATACCTCAAACACCTTCACCATTTATGATCCATAAGATCATTAATCATCATTTTACATGATCCTTTGCCTGGCCTACTTTGACTCTGGCAGGCGCGCCATCGGCCGCCTGACGCTCTCCCGACAACAACAAGAGATGGCTCTTATCCACCACCAGGGGACACCCGCCATGAGCAACCAGCCAGTAGACATCGCACACTACATTCACGGCCGCGTGACGCACGGTACTTCAGGTCGCGCGCAGAACGTCACCAACCCTGCCATCGGTTCCGTCATCGGCAAAGTGGCGCTCGCCAATGCCGCTGAAGTCGACGCGGCAGTGAAATCGGCGGCGGCCGCGTTTCCCGCCTGGTCGGCGCTGCCGCCGCTGCGTCGCGCCCGCATCCTGTTCAAGTTCCTGGCGTTGCTCAATGAACACCGCGACACACTGGCGCGAATGATCACCGCCGAGCACGGCAAAGTTTTCACCGATGCCCAAGGCGAAGTGACGCGCGGCATCGAGGTCGTCGAGTTCGCCTGCGGCATCCCGCAACTGCTCAAGGGTGACTACACCGAGCAGGTTTCCACCAACATCGACAACTGGACCATGCGCCAGCCGCTGGGCGTAGTGGCGGGCATTACGCCGTTCAACTTCCCGGTGATGGTGCCGATGTGGATGTTCCCGGTGGCCATCGCCTGCGGCAACACCTTCGTGCTCAAGCCGAGCCCCATCGACCCGTCGCCGTCGTTGCTGATCGCCGAATTGTTCAAGGAAGCGGGGTTGCCGGATGGCGTGTTTAACGTGGTGCAGGGTGATAAAGAAGCGGTGGACGCGCTGATCGATCATCCGGACGTCAAAGCCGTGAGCTTTGTCGGATCGACGCCGATTGCCAATTACATCTACGAGACCGGTGCCCGCCACGGCAAGCGTGTCCAAGCCCTGGGCGGCGCAAAGAATCATATGGTGGTGATGCCCGACGCCGACATCGACCAGGTGGTCGACGCGCTGATCGGCGCGGCGTTCGGTTCTGCTGGCGAGCGCTGCATGGCGATCTCGGTGGCGGTGTTTGTCGGTGACGTCGCCGACAAGGTGATGCCGAAACTGGTGGAACGCACCCGCACGCTCAAAGTCCTCGAAGGCATGAACCTGGCCGCCGAGATGGGCCCGATCGTGTCGCAAGTTGCGTTGCAACGCATCACTGGCTACATCGAACAAGGTATTGAGGAAGGCGCCGAGCTGCTGGTCGACGGTCGTGGTTTTGACGGCGTTCAGGCGGGCGCAAATTGCGCCGACGGGTTCTGGCTCGGCGGCACGGTGTTCGACCATGTCACCCCCGAGATGAAAATCTACCAAGAGGAAATTTTCGGTCCGGTATTGGCGTGCATGCGCGTCAAGGACTTTGCCGAGGCGGTCGATCTGGTCAACTCGCATGAGTTCGGCAACGGCACCGCTTGCTATACCCGCGACGGTCACATCGCCCGTGAATTCGCCAGCCGCATTCAGGTGGGGATGGTGGGCATCAACGTGCCGATTCCGGTGCCGATGGCATGGCACGGTTTTGGTGGCTGGAAGCGCTCGCTGTTCGGTGACACACACGCCTATGGCGAAGAGGGCGTGCGTTTCTACACCAAGCAGAAGTCGATCATGCAGCGCTGGCCGAACAGCATCGCCAAGGGCGCGGAATTTGCCATGCCGACCTCCAAGTAAACACGGCTTTCTGCTCCACAGGTTTGGGGGTAGATGACGTGTTGGCACGGGCTGGCACGGCATCCTTTTTCCCAGGGGGAGCGAACACCTCGCTCCCGGTTTTTTCCGCACAGGTGAACCACTATGCCGTTGCTCAAGTTCGACATCATCCAGGGGCGCAATGACGAACAGCTCAGGACCCTTCTGGACGTGACCCATCAAGCGATGGTCGAGGCCTTTGAAGTGCCCGACAGTGACCGCTACCAATGCGTTACGCAACATCGTCCGGGGGAGTTGGTGCTGCACGACACGGGATTGGGTTACACACGCACGACCAACGTGGTGTTGCTGACGGTGATTTCGCGACCGCGTTCAGAGGTGCAGAAAACCGTGTTCTACCGCTTGCTGGCCGAGAAGCTGCAAGCCGCGTGTGGCCTGTCGCCCGATGACCTGATTGTTTCGCTGGTGGAGAACGCCGATGCGGACTGGTCCTTCGGCCGTGGAAAGGCGCAATTTATGACCGGTGAACTTTAGGCTTCGCCGTGTGGGCCTAGGGGTCCGTTTTTACCTCCGTGCAATTCTCTTTCAGGTGCTGCCATGTCCACTCCGCTGCTGTCCCTATTGAACATTCGACTGCCCGTCCTTCAATCGCCGATGGCAGGTATTTCCACGCCCCGACTGGCGGCAGCGGTGTCCAACGCCGGCGGCCTCGGCGCGATTGGCATCGGGGCGAGCAACGTCGAGCAGGCGCGGAACATGATTCGCGAGACGGCCGCGTTGACGGACAAACCGTTCAATGTGAATGTTTTTTGCCACCAGCCTGCTGTCCACGACAGCGCTCGCGAGACGCAGTGGCTGACATTTCTGGCGCCGTTTTTTGCGGAGTTCGGGGCGGCTGCACCAACAGCGCTGCGTGAGATTTATACCTCGTTCGTCGAAGACCCGGACATGCTGCAGATGCTGCTGGAAGAACGTCCGGCGGTGGTCAGCTTTCATTTCGGGCTGCCGCCGCAACCGGCAATCGATGCGCTCAAGGCCGCCGGCATCATCCTGTTGTGCTCCGTGACCAACCTCGCCGAGGCGCAAAGCGCGGAACACGCCGGCGTGCATGCGCTGGTCGCTCAAGGTTACGAAGCCGGGGGGCATCGCGGGGTATTCGATCCGCAGCAGGATTCGCAGATGGGGACGTTGGCGTTGGTGCGTGTACTGGCGGCGACTTGCCGACTGCCGGTGATCGCGGCGGGCGGCATCATGGACGGCGCGGGGATCAAGGCGGCCATGCAGCTGGGCGCCAGTGCCGCACAGTTGGGAACGGCGTTTATCCTCTGCCCGGAATCCTCCGCCAACAACGCCTATCGCGAGGCCTTGAAAGGGCCGCGAGCCCACCAGACCCAGGTCACCAGCGTCATTTCCGGGCGTCCTGCCCGGGGCATGGTCAATCGCAACTTCACCGACCTCGAGGCGGCTGGAACGGCCCTGCCAGATTATCCGCGCGCCTATGACGCCAACAAAGCGCTCAACGCCGTGGCCAGCGCCAAGGCCAACACGGAGTTTGCCGTGCAATGGGCGGGGCAGGGTGCGCCCCTGGTTCGTGAGATGCCGGCCGCTGCGCTGGTGAATCTGCTCGCTGCGGAAATGAACGACTGAGTCAGACGTTTAGTGCAGTGCAACCTCACTGAACTTGAGCAGCAGCGGGTCATTGTTCCCGTCACGAAACGCGAGCTTGATCGCTGGCGTTTTACTCAACTTGCTGTTGCTCTGCTGGAACGTCAGCGTGACCCGGGTCGGTACGTTGCGGATCAGCTGAAACTGCAGCCAGATGTTGTCCTCGACCTGGCCCACCCGGGCTGATTGGCCTTTGAGTGGACCGCCAGATTCGTCGAACAGCACGGTGTCATCGTTGAAGCGGAAGCTGCGGTCGACGTTCAGGTTGGTCAGTTCAAAGGTGCAGGTCGGCAAACGACCGATGTTTTCGCAACCTTCCAATTCAATACGTACGTTATCCAGCACTTCCATGCGTTTGCCGAGCAGGTTGCTGCCTTCGTTTTCTACGACCTTGGACTGCAGTTTGGCGAATTCGAACGAGGGCTTGGCGTACTCCGTGCCCAAAATGAAAAAGCCGAAAGACAGGCCTGCGACCATGAAGAACTGCAACACACCCCTGAGCATCGGCGTGAGGTTGCGGATCTGCCAACCGATGGAAACCACGCCCAGGAACAGGAAGGTGCTGACCAGCAACACCACGTTTTTCCAGCTGATGAAACTGAAGCCGAACACGCTGGGATCCGGCACGGCATAGGTGATCAATGCCCACATGGCGCCGAGCAAGACCCCGAGGCCTGCCATGCCTCGGGTGATCATCGAGGCAACTTTCTGAGTGCGGGTAGGTGCTGTGAGTGAATCTTGCTGTGGTATCAACGCTGCCAACTCCTTGTTTTGTAGCCGTCCGTGCTTGATGGCAAATGTCGGGCTGTTGCAAAAAAATACCGCGGGAGGCCGAGGAGCGGTCGCCCGTTGTGGCAGGTTGCCATTATCCAGCAACGGCGCGGCAGGTAAAGCGTGGTATCGCCTGATGTGCAGTGAAGACCTCCCGCCTGCAGTGTCAGTTGTTACGGTGTCAGGCGCTGGGCGAGTAACGGTAATAGTTGCTCGCAGGAGGCCTCTATTTTCAGGTCGAGGAGGTCATCCGCTCGCGTCTTGCCCAGATTGATTGCAATCAGCGGCTTGCCTTGATCCGCCACCACCCGGCACAAGCGAAACGCCGAATACGCCATCAACGAAGAGCCCACCACCAGTAATCCCGCCGCTTTTTCCACCGCAGCCATCGCTTTCGCCGCTGTCTGCTGCGCCACGTTCTCGCCAAAAAACACCACGTCCGGTTTCATTCGCTCGCCCGCGCAATGCGGGCAATGCGGTACCTGAAACCGCGCTTCGAACCCCGGGTCGAGCAGCGTGTCGCCGTCCGGCGCCTGCACCGCATCCACGCCGGCCAGGTACGGATTCTGCGCTTCCATCAACTGCTGGATGGAATCCCTCTCACTGCGCTGCCCGCAATCCAGGCACAGCACCCGATGCAGGCTGCCATGCAGTTCGATCACGTCGTGGCTGCCGGCCTGGTCGTGCAAGGTGTCGACGTTCTGGGTGATCAATCCACTGATTTGCTGCGTACTTTGCAGACTGGCCAGCGCCTCGTGCGCCACATTCGGCTGAGCCTGACGCACCCGTGGCCAGCCCAGCATCGCCCGCGCCCAATAGCGGCGCCGGGATTCGGGGGCGCCGAGAAACTCCTGATACATCATCGGTTGCCGGCCACGGCGCACGCCCTGGTGGTCGCGGTAGTCCGGAATGCCCGACGGGGTGCTGATGCCGGCACCGGTCAGGACCACGAACGGCTGGTCGGCCATGAGTTGCTGGAGCCGGTCGAGTTCTTCGCGGGTACGGCTGTCGAGCATGTTTAACACTCCGGTAAACCTTGAGTGTGTGCAGGGTAGCACTGAACCCTGTAGAAGCCGGCTTGCCGGCGATGGCGATCATTCGGACGCCATCGCCGGCAAGCCGGCTCCTACAGGTGTGGTGTTTACTTGCGAGCTTCGAGTATCAGGTTGAACGGTGTTTCCGTCGCCCGCCGGAATGTGCTGAATCCCGCCTCCGTAAACACCTTGCGCAGCCGCGCCTCGCCTGCCTGGGCGCCGAGCCCGAGGCCGACTTCCTGAGACAGCGAGTTCGGGGTGCAAATGAACGTCGAGGCGGCGTAGAACAACCGTCCAACCGGGGTAACGTTGTCATCGAGCTTGTCGTTGGCGAACGGTTCCACCAGCAGCACCGTGCCGTCCGGTTTCAGCGATTCATAGGCGTGCCGTGCCGCGCCCACCGGGTCGCCCATGTCATGCAGGCAGTCGAAATAGCAGATCAGGTCGTAGTCGTCACCGGGATAGCTTTTTGCCGTGCCCTGGAAGAACCGCGCCCGCCCGGACACACCGCCTTCCTCGGCACGTTGGGTGGCGACGGTGACGGACGGCGCGTGGTAGTCGAAGCCGACGAACCGCGAGTCCGGGAACGCCTGGGCCATGATCACCGTCGATGCGCCATGCCCGCAGCCGATGTCCGCGACCTTGGCGCCAGCCTCCAGTTTGGCGACGACGCCGTCGAGGGCCGGTAGCCATTCGGCGACCAGGTGCGCTTTGTAGCCGGGCCGGAAGAACCGTTCCGTGCCGCTGAACATGCACGGATGGTGGTCGCCCCAGGGCAGGGCGCCATTGCCGCGCATGGCTTTGACCAGCTTGTCCTTGTCGTGGAAAAACGACGCGACCACGCCGATACCGCCCGCGACGTAGACCGGTGAGTCTTCGATCGCCAGTGCCAGGGCTTGCTCTTCGGGCAGACGGAACTGGCCGTCGCGGTGTTCCATGTAACCGGACGCGGCGTGGGCGCTGAGCCATTCGCGCAGCAGGCGGGGGTTGCAGCCGGTTTTGTCGGCGAGGGTTTCGGGGCTGATCAACTGACTGTCAGCCATCGCCCGGTACAGCCCGAGCTCTTCGCCGAGGATGACGTTGGCGAGCATCGCCGCCCCACCCATGTCGTTCACCAGTTTGCCCATGAAATCGTTGAGTCTGGCCTCGTCCATCACGTGTGCTCCTTTTGCAGGATCACGGTCCAGAGGCGTTGTTTTTCGAGGCATCCAGCTCTGGGCGGTGGTCGTGGGAATGAACAGGACAATAACCGCGTCCTGAGTGCACTAAGTTTAGTTCGGGGGCTGTGGGCTGCTGGCTGGAGCGACGAAAGCGCCTGAGGCTGCACGTTTTGGTTCGCGCTGAACCCTGTGGGAGCGGGCTTGCCCGCGATGAGGTCGGTACATCCAACCTACCTGTCGCCTGACACACTGCCATCGCGGGCAAGCCCGCTCCCACAGAGTCCATTAGTGATCTGAGATTGCATGTATCCCAATGTATCCCGACTCCTGATCGATACATTTCCCCTTAATACCGGGCCACTGCCGAACACAGCCCAGATACAAACCTGCGATGAACTGCATAGGCCGTTTGGCACCCTATACACCGTGAAGGGGACAACAATGACCACACTCCTGCCTGAAACCGACCTGACATCTGCCCCCGTCGAGCGCCTGCGCGTCGACCAGTACACCAACGGCCTCATCGGCCCAAGCCAGCCAATGCTCGGCCCGTTGGCCGATGGCGGCACCCTGATCACCGGCACACCGCCGGGCTGCTGGGGGCCGATGATTACGCCGGCCTTCGAGGGCGGCCATGAAGTGACCCAGCCGGTGGCCATCGCCGGTGCCGAAATCGGCGACGCCGTGGCGATCAAGATCAAAAGCATGCGCGTCACCTCGCTGGCCACGTCGTCCGGCGTGATGAGCTTCGTTGAAGGCCGCTACAACGGTGATCCGTTCGTCGCGAAATTCTGTAGCAAATGCGGCACCGAACACCCGGCCAGCTACGTCGAAGGCATCGGTGAAGATTCGATTCGTTGCAGCAACTGCGGCGCCGAGGTCAGCGCCTTCCGCTTCAGCCACGGGTACGTGATCGTGTTCGATGCGCAGAATCAGGTCAGCCTGACCGTCAATCAGGACGCGGCCAACCAACTGGCCGGGAATGCCTCCGAAATGTCGGCGCTGCCGGAATTCGCCGCCCAGCATTCGATCCTGTCCCTGGCCCGCGCCGACATCCCCGGCGTCGCCGCGCACATGCGGCCGTTCCTCGGCAACATCGGCACCACGCCATCGCGGGACTTGCCGGACTCGCACAATTGCGCCGACTTCGGCCAATACCTGATCGGCGCACCGCACCGTTTCGGCATGACGCGTGAGGAATTGCATGCGGCCAAAACCGACGGTCACATGGACACCAACTCGATCCGCGAAGGCTGCGTATTGATCTGCCCGGTGAAAGTCCCGGGCGCCGGTGTGTACATGGGCGACATGCATGCCCAGCAGGGCAACGGCGAGATCGCCGGGCATGCCACCGACTGCTCCGGGGAAACCGAAGTGCAGGTCGAAGTGATCAAGAACCTGACACTGGAAGGGCCAATCCTCCTGCAAAACCTCGACGATCTGCCGCCGATGGCACGGCCGATGAATGCCCTGCAACGGCAGAAAGTCCGCGAACTGGGCGAGCGCTGGGGCCAGACCGAGATCGAGCAGAGCGGCCCGATCACCTTTATCGGCAGCGGCGAGAACCTTAACGTGGCCGTGGAGAACGGCTTGCAACGTGCCGCTTCGGTCACTGGCCTGCCGTATGACGAAGTGCTCAACCGCGCGACCATCACCGGCTCGATTGACATCAGCCGCTTGCCCGGCACCGTGCGCGTGACCTTCCTGTGCCCGATGGACGTACTCGATCGCATCGGCATCGGCCATCTGGTGCGCGAAAAATACGACCTGGCGTAACGCCCACCGGCGGCTCTGTACCGAAGTGTGTACAGAGCCGCCGGCGATACAACCGTTGCGAATTTCTGCCGGAACGCAACACAGGCCCGATACACCGTTTCGGTTAACTGTGATTACGTTCTGACAACCTCTGAGATCGCCATCATGCAGACTTCCATTCCATCAACGAAGGCCACCGTCGGACTGGGCCTGCGTCGCGGTTTAATGAAAGACCTTCAAGCCGCCCGTGTGGGCGATTTCGACTTTCTGGAAGTCGCGCCGGAGAACTGGATCGGCATCGGCGGCGCCCATGGCGCGGCGTTGCTGGCCCTGGCCGAACGTTATCCGTTGTCCTGTCATGGTCTGTCGCTGTCACTGGGCGGGCCGGCGCCGCTGGACGTCGGGTTTTTGCAGGAAGTGCGGGGTTTTCTCGATCAGTACAACGTGCCGCTGTACAGCGAGCACCTGAGCTACTGCAGCGATGACGGTCACCTTTACGACCTGTTGCCGCTGCCCTTTACCGAAGAAGCGGTGCACCACGTCGCCGCGCGCATTCGTCAGTCCCAGGACATTCTCGGTCGGCGCCTGGCGGTGGAAAACGTCTCCTATTACGCCGCGCCGCAGCAGGACATGGATGAGCTGACGTTCACCAACGCGGTGCTGCGTGAAGCCGATTGCGACCTGTTGCTGGACGTCAACAATGTGTACGTCAACTCGATCAACCACGGTTTCGATCCGCAGGCGTTTCTGGCCGGCATCGATTCGGGCCGGGTGGTGGCGATGCACGTGGCCGGGCATTTCGATGAATCCGACACGTTGAAAATCGACACCCACGGTGCATCGGTGAAACCGGTGGTGTGGTCGTTGCTGGCCCAGGCCTATGCCCGGTTCGGCGCGCAACCGACGTTGCTTGAGCGTGATTTCAATTTCCCTGCGTTCTCTGAATTGGTCGCCGAATTGCAGACCATCCGCCGCTTGCAAACCGAGGGGGTGACCCGTGGCTAACTCAGGCCTGTTTGAGCAGCAAAACACCTTGGGGCTTTACCTGCGTGACCCCGATCATTGCGCGCCGCCGGCCGGAATGGACGTGGCGCGGGCGCAGGTTTACCGCGACCTGATTTTCAACAACCTCTCGATATTGCTCAGCGGCACCTTTCCGGTGCTGATCAAGATTCTTGGCGATGAGCACTGGCGTTCGCTGTTGCGAATTTTCCTGCGGGACTACCGAGCGTACACACCCAAATTCGGGGAGATCGCCAGGGAGTTTGTCGACTTTCTCGCGTCAGAGCCGTCAGCGTTGCGCGAGGGGCCGTGGCCGCCGTTCATGGTGGAGCTGGCGCATTACGAGTGGGTCGAGATGGTGTTGCAACAAGCCGAGGCCGAGCCTTTGCCACCCGGCGATGCCGGGCTGTTGCTGGATCGACCGCTGCAGCTTTCGTCGCTGGCCTGGCCGTTGGCGTATGCCTGGCCGGTGCATCTGGTCGGACCGGATTATCAACCGGACGCTGTACCGGCCGAGCCGACGTTGCTGCTGGTGCGCCGGGTTGAGGACTGGAGTGTGAAGTTTTCCGCGTTGAGCCCGTTGGCGTGGCGCTTGTTGCAGCGAATTGGCGAGTTTCCCGAGCTGAACGGGCGCGAGCAGTTGGAGGGTTTGGCTGTCGAGGCAGGAACAACCGGATCGCAGGACTTCATCGATAGCGGGACGACGTTGTTGCGGCAGATGCAGGGGGAAGGGGTGGTTGGCGTAATTGCCTGACCAAACACCATCCTCCAAACACCCAATAACCCTGTGGAAGCGAGCTTGCTCGCGATGAGGCCAACACATCCTGCATCGATGTTGGCTGACACTCAGTCATCGCGAGCATGCTCGCTTCCACAGGGGACGGGTGGTGTCTGAAATTACTGGGCCGAAAAGAAATACCGCGTCAGGTGAAAGAAGATCGGTGCCGCGAAGCAGATCGAGTCCATCCGGTCGAGCATGCCGCCGTGGCCCTTGATCATGGTGCCCCAGTCCTTGGCGCTGAGGCTGCGCTTGATCGCCGACATCACCAGGCCGCCCAGGAAACCCATCACCACAATCACAAACGACATCATCAGCGATTGCCAGAAACTGAACGGCGTCATCCAGAACATGCAGCCGCCAATCAGCGTGGCCGACAAACCGCCGCCGACCAGGCCTTCCACGGTTTTCGACGGGCTCACCAGCGGCGCAACCTTGTGCTTGCCGAAGAGCTTGCCGAACACGTACTGCAACACGTCACTCAACTGCACGACGAACACCAGGTAGAACAGCAGCAGCGCGTTCTGGCCCTGGAAGCCTTCCAGATCCAGCAATAACAGCGCCGGTGCGTGGCTGATGCAATAGATGCAAATCATCACGCCCCACTGGATCTTCGCCGTTCTCTCCAAAAAGCCTTCGGTGTCCTGGCTCAGCACCGCAATCGCCGGTAGCAGCAGGAACGCATACACCGGAATGAGCAATGTGAACATCGAATACCAATGGGTTCCGATCAGCACATACTGCAGTGGAATCAGGATGAAAAACGCCGAAAACAACGCGTTATGGTCGCCCCGGGTGGTCGGTGTCAGGGTGATGAACTCCCTGAGTGCGAACAGCGAAATGAAGCCAAAGAGCACGACGGTGGCATTGCCGCCCAACTGGTAGGACACGAAGAAGATGACCACCATTCCCCACCAGGCATTCACGCGCTGGTTGAGGTTGTCGATGGTCGCGGCCGAGCTTTCCGATTTTGCCCGTTTGGCCAGCAGTCGACCGGTGAGCGACGCCACCGCCAGCAAGCAGGCTATGCCAAAAAAGAACCACAGGAACTTTGATTCAAGACTCATTTGGACAGCCTCACAATGGCGTCACGCGCCCGCTCCAGGAACACTTGTTTTTCCTCACCGGCAACCCGTTGCATCGGGTTGCCGATGCGGATCGTGCAGATAATCGGCAGCGGCACGTGTTTGCCTTTGGGCATGGAACGATGCAGGTTTTCCAGGTAGATGGGCACCAGGTCGACATCGGGGAAGGTTTCGCTCAAGCGGTAAAGCCCCGATTTGAATTCACCGGGCAATGCCTGGCTGGACCGCGTACCTTCCGGAAAAATGATGATCGAATGGCCAGCGCGCACCACATCGAAAATCGGCTCCAGCACGTTCACGCCGGGCGCCGGGTTACGTTCGATCAGGACTGCATTCAGGCCTTTCTGGGAGATGTACGACAGGAACCGGTTCTTGCCCCAGTAATCGGCGGCGGCCACCGGTTTCACATTGACCCGGGCCTCGGGGGGCAGGGCGGCGATGATTGCCAGGGTGTCCATGTGGCTGGTGTGGTTAGCGAAATAGATGCGCTGGCGCGTGAGGTCCGGGGGGCTCTCCCATCTCGCCGTGACGCCGATGAGGAATCGCAGGACTGAAATCAGCGCATTACTGATCCACATGGACGGCACCTTTTAGCTGTTTGGAAATGTCCAGCGTTCGCGTGACGCACGTCGCGACGGCGCCGACAGCGATGATGACCAGCGCAATCAACAGCACATAGTGACTGGCATAAACGCTCGCTTCGACAGCGTTCAACACAAGGCCCGCCGTCATCACCGCCATCCGGTGTTGCTTGGCCATCGGGCCGATGAAGCTCTGCTTGAGACCGATCGAACCGCCAAATACCCTGACGTAAGCCGTCAATGCTGCGGCCAGAGCGGCGAACCAGCCAAGGTCAGAGTAGCCGATGGCGTAGCCCAGGCCGACAATCAGCAGGCTGTCGGCAATCCGGTCGGGGAATTCGTTGTAGAGGCTGCCGATGTCGGATTTCTTGCCGCCCTCAATCGCGACCATCCCGTCGAAGAGGTTGCACAACAGGCGCAACTGAATGCCGAGCGCACAGAGGATCGAGCCGATGACGCCAGTGTCGATATTGAGCGCGATGATGCCCGCGAGCGCGAAGGCGATGCTGGCGACGGAGATCTGATTGGGGGAGATGTCCCTTTTCACCAACCTGTCGGTGACGTATTTGGCCCAGCCCGCAGAGCGCGTCTTGATGGGTCTTCTGTTTTCATCCATTGGCAATGTCCATATCACTTTTGTAGGAGCGAGCTTGCTCGCGAAGGGTGTTAACGATAACGCGTTTATCCAGAAAACACGCGTTATCGTTAACGTCCATCGCCGGCAAGCCGGCTCCTACGCAGGGCGAGTCGGTAATTTCAACTCCGCGCATAAACCGCCGCCCTCGCGATTGCTCAGGGTCAACGAGCCGCCTAGCGCCAGCGCCAGTTGCTGGGCAATCGCCAGGCCGAGGCCGGTCCCGCCGGTGCTGCGGTTGCGTGAGTTCTCCACGCGGTAGAACGGCTCCATGACATGGGCCAGTTCCTCTTCGGCAATCCCGGGGCCGCGGTCCATGACCTTCACCGACAAGCTGCCGCCAGGCTTCGATTCCACCCGCAGTTCCGCAGCGCCGGCAAATTTGAGCGCATTGTCCGTCAGGTTCACCAGCACGCGACGCAAGGCGTGCGGCCGGGTGTCGATGACGGTCTCACTTTTTCCGCTGAGCTGGACGTCCTTGCCCACGTCCTGATAGTCGAACACCAGGCTGTCGAGGAATGAATCCAGATCGGTGCGCCGGCTCTCTTCGGTGGCGCCATGGACGCTGCGGGCATAGGCCACGCCTTCGCGCACCAGGTGTTCCATCTCGCCAAGGTCGTTCCACAGTTTGTCTTTTTCGCTGCAGTCGTCCATGAGCTCGGCGCGCAGTTTCATCCGGGTGATCGGGGTTTGCAGGTCGTGGGAAATCGCCGCCAGCAATTGCATGCGCTCTTTCAGATAGGCAGCAATGCGCGCCTGCATGGCATTGAAGGCCATGGCCGCATGGGCGACTTCGGTCGGGCCTTTTTCATCCAGGTGCACCGGGTGGGTGTTGGGGTCCAGTGTTTCGACCGCCTGTGCGAGACGGGTGAGGGGGCGAATGGCGATTCTCACGGCCAGCCAGGTGCAGAGAATCATCAGCAACAGTTGGCCGAGCAAAACAATCGGCAACCAGGGAGACAACGGAACCATCGCCGGACGCACGTCGATGGTGACGGGGCTGCCATCGGCCAGTTTCAGATGGACCTGGAAATGTTTGATCGGACCGGGAATGTCGGTCACGGTCATGGGGTAATCCTTGCCGATGGCGTCCTTGATCGAGGTCACCGCGATAGGCGTATCGCTCATCGCCGTGCCCGGCGAGCCTTCATCCAGCAAGTAGCGGTAGTTGCGGCGATCCAGCTGTTTCAGCCAGCTCATGCGCTCTCCGGCCGGCAAGCGGTCGAGGATGGCGATGGACGTCGAAACGTCGGTTTCCAGATTGCCCAGCATGGTGTTTTTTGCGCTTTCGTAACGCTCGTAGTACTGCGCGCCGAACGACAGCGCCTGCGCCAGAATCAAGCCGATCAGGAAGATCAGCGACAGCCGCGAGGCGAGGGTGCGGGGCCATCGCAGAGAAAGGTTCATGAGGGCGCCCCGAGGACTTCCACCGGTAGCGAAAACACATAGCCTTCGCTGCGCACGGTTTTGATGTAGGCCGGTTCCCGCGCGTCGTCGAGCAAGCGCTGACGCAGGCGGCTGACCAGCAAATCGATGGAGCGGTCGAACAGATCGGCGTCGCGGCCCTGGGTCAGGTTCAGCAACTGGTCGCGGTTGAGCACCCGTTGCGGATGATCGAGGAACACCCGCAGCAGGCGATATTCCGCGCCGCTGAGCGCGACCATGGTGCCGTCGTCATCGAGCAGATGGCGGGCCGAAGTGTCCAGGCGCCAGCGACCGAAGGCCAGCAGACGTCCGCTTTCGGTGACCACCAGGTTGGGCGGCAGCATCCGCGTGCGCCGCAGCACCGCGTTGATTCGCGCGAGCAGTTCACGGGCGGCGAACGGCTTGACGAGGTAATCGTCGGCGCCCATTTCCAGACCGATGATGCGGTCGGTTTCATCGTTGCGGGCGGTGAGCATCAGCACCGGCGTGGTCTTGTGTTTGCCGGCGCGGATCTCGCGGCACAGCATCAGGCCATCGTCGCCCGGCATCATGATGTCGAGCACAATCAGGTCCACCGGCGTGGTTTCCAGGAACGCGCGCATCTGTCGGCCATCCGCCACGACGGTGGTGCGCAGGCCGTTCTTCTTCAGGTAGTTGCCTACCAGCTCTCGAATCTCGCGGTCATCGTCCACGATGAGGATGTGATCGACGTGTTCCATGGGGCCAAGCCTCTTCAAATAGGGAATGACACACAGTCTATCGAGCCTTTGCCCGCTCGCCCGCCACCCTTTGTATTGCAGTGTATCTGCTGTGTCGAGGGATACACATGGACTTAAAAACCCGGGATTTCAGGGGTTTTGTATCGCTGTGTATCGGCAGGCCCCTTTGATACGTACCGATTTACACGCGCCGCTTCTCGACACAGACGAGATACCTCAGGGCCTTCTAATAGGTTCCATCGAGGCACACCCAACCGCCTCGGCTCCATTGAACGATCTACCCATTGAAGCCTTGAGGAAACCGCCATGAACACTAAAGCCATCTACGCCGCTTGTCTGTTTGCCGCACTGAATATCTGCACCTTGTCGGCTCGTGCCGAAGCAGACGTCACCGCTAAAACCTACTCCTACGGCACGCACCTGGACATCAAGAAAGTGGTGTCGCTGAAACAGGACGCCTCGAATTCCTGCGGGATTGTCGATGCCCAGCTGACTTACCTGGATTCCCAGAACAAAACCCAGGTCCTGGACTACCGCAAATTTGCTGACTGCGACTCAGACAACTGAGTCCTTCGCTGACCGATTGCCAATCCCCTTCGCAACAGGAAAAACACCATGAACAACGTAACCCGCTTTTTGACCGCCACTGCCTTCGCCCTTGCCGGCGCTGCCGCCCACGCCAACGCCGCCGTTGAACAAAGCACCTGCGGCAGCAGCACCTGTTTCCAGCTGACCCCGGTGAACGAGCAGGGCGTCAATGACTTGCTGGTACAGGACGGTTCCAGTCGCACGCCGCAAGGTCAGATGGTTGCCGAGAACGGTAGCAGCCGCACACCACAGGGTCAGTTGCTGGATGAGCAGACGGCCTGAAGCCGGACAGTATTTCAGTAGTCACCCCCTGATCCAATGTGGGAGCGGACTTGCCCGCGATGACGGACTGTCAGTCGACATCAACGTTGAATGTACCGGCCTCATCGCGGGCAAGCCCGCTCCCACAGGTTATGTGTGGTGCGCCGCCCTCTATTATTTCCAAGGTGATCCCCATGTTTCTCATCGCTTTCCTGGGCGGCATATTGACCGTCCTCAGCCCTTGCATCCTCCCGGTCGTGCCATTTCTGTTCGCCGGCGTTGACCGTACTCGCTCGTCGATCCTGCTCACCCTCGGCGGCATGGTCCTGACCTTCGCCCTGGTTTCCAGTCTGGCCGTGGTCAGCAGTGAATGGGTGGTGCAAGCCAACAACACCGGTCGTCACGTGGCCCTGATCGTCATGGCGCTGTTCGCCCTGTCGCTGATTTCCGCGCGGGTCGGCGGCTGGCTGGCACGCCCGTTCGTTCTGTTGGGCAATCGCCTCGACCCCGACACCCGCAAAATGTCCGGCCCGCTGGGTTCAGTGATGATCGGCGTCGCTACCGGTCTGCTCTGGGCGCCGTGCGCCGGGCCGATCCTCGGGGTGATCCTCACTGGCGCCATGCTGCAAGGTGCCAACGCCCAAACCAGTCTGTTGCTGGTGGCCTACGGCCTGGGCAGCGCATTGTCCCTGGGCACCTTGATCTTCGCTGGTCGCGGCCTGGTCAATCGCTTGAAAGCGTCGATCCCTGTCACGGGCTGGTTGCGTCGTGGGGCCGGTGTTGCGGTGCTGGCGGCTGCTGCGGTGATTTCCACCGGCGCCGACAAGACCCTGCTGGCCGGTACTTCTTCGGAAGGTGTCAGCAGCCTCGAGAAAGGCGTGTTGGAAAGCGTCCCGAAAGTGGTCGATTTCCTGGTCAGCAAAGTCAAGGCCGATTCGAGCCTGGACAATGCTCAAGGTCCGATGCCATCGCTGTCCGGCGCCGTCGAATGGATCAACTCGCCAGCACTGACCAATGACTCGCTCAAAGGCAAAGTGGTGCTGGTGGACTTCTGGACCTACGACTGCATCAACTGCCAGCACACCCTGCCTTACGTGAAGGACTGGGCGAAGAAATACGAGAAGGATGGCTTGGTGGTGATCGGCGTCCACACCCCTGAGTACGGCTTCGAACGCATCATTGGCAACGTCAAGGATCAGGTGAAGAAGCTCGGCATCACCTACCCGGTGGCCATCGACAACAACTACACGATCTGGCGCAACTTTGAAAACCAGTACTGGCCCGCTCACTACCTGATCGACGCCAAGGGTCAGGTGCGTTACACCCACTTCGGTGAAGGCAGCTATGACACGCAGGAGAAGGTGATTCAGCAACTGCTGGAAGAGGCCAAGGCAGACGCCAAGGCCGCCACCGCACCCGCGGTGTAAACCTGAACATCAATGGCTCACAGGTCTCGCACCATGAGCCATTGTTCTTTGTCCCAGGCCCGAAATGAGTCCAGCACCGTCCAGCCACGCTTGGCGTAGTAGTCGCGTTTATCCTGGGTGTGCAGATAAATCCTCTTCACACCGCTGGCCCTCGCTTCCTCGCAGATACCCTCGATCAATCGCTCCGCCAGACCCTTCCCGCGCGCTTCAGGTGTGATGAAGACGCAGGCCAGCCACGGACCCAGATCCGGGCGATGGGCCAGATCCGCTTTGGCCAACGCTGCGCCACCTTTCAATTGATCCCCCTCCAGCGCAATCAGGCATTTCCAGTGGCCGTTCAGTTGGCCCTCTGCAAACTCCTGTTGCCAGTCGGGCAGGGGTTGGTCGACGTATTCGTAGTGAAATTGCCGATGGAGCCAGGCGGCGAAAGTGTCGCTGTGCTGCGGGTGGGCGGCGAGCCAGTCCAGTTGGGGTGTCATGGTTGAATCCTTTCAAAAGTCGGTGGCCCATAAGAGCCGATTCACGACGTCCCGGCAATCCCGAGGTGGCTCCGCGAAGCCGTCTGACCTCGTCGCCATGCCGCGGGCGGCGCGCCGAACTCACGACGAAATGCTCGGCTGAAGGCCGTGTCGGTCTGGTAGCCGACCTCTTCGGCGATGCGCAACAGTGAGCTGTTACTGCTGCGTAACAGGTTCGCCGCCAGCAGCATCCGCCATTGCGTCAGGTACTGCATCGGCGAAATGCCCACCAATTGTTGAAAGCGTTCGGCCAACACCGATCTTGACGTGCCGGCGGTGCGCGCCAGTTCATCCAGTGTCCAGGCATGACAGGGTTTTTTGTGCAACGCGTTGAGGGCGGCGCCAACGATCCGGTCACCCACGCCCGCCAGCCATCCCGTTCGTCCTTCGCCCTGTTCATGCATGTACAGGCGCAGCACCTCGATGAACAGCACCTCGGCCAGTTTGGCCAGAACCCCTTCGCCGCCGGGCCTCGGCGAGCGTGCTTCAGTCAGTGCGTAACGAACCGACGATTCCAGCCACATGCCGGCATTCGAGCCGCGCACATTGACCCGCACCACGGCCGGCAACCCGGTCAGCAACATGCCCGCCAATCGCGTGTCGCACGCCAGATAGCCGCACACCAGCCGCGTGACTGTGCCGCCACCGCCGTAGCTCAACTGTCGCGGACGCCGTGACAGCACCACGTCCAGCCGCGCACCTGTTGCCGGTTTGAGGCCGGGTGCCGAGGCCATGCGGTGCGCGTCTCCCTGAGGGAACACCACTACATCACCGGCCGTTAGAAGAAGGGGCGGATCATCGCCGAGTTCGACGTAACACTCGCCTTCGGTGATCAAATGAAAGATCACCACGCGTTCGGCGCCGGGCTCCAGGAACGGTGCTGCCGTATCGGCGCTCGGCGACTGGTAGCACCAGGGCGCGGAGAACCTGGCGTTGATGAAAATCGCGCCGACCAGGCGGACGACGCGCAGGGTCTGGGACAGGGCGTCCATGGTGGTTTTCCCCTGTGGGCGGGCAGCTTTTGATTGTGAGCCTGTCGCGGCGCAACGCAAAACCTCCGGACGATCGGACAGTGTTGGCCGACGATCGGGCAGGACGCCCCCGGCCAGCAGCGCGATAGTGGTCACACAGGGTCTGCCGACCCTGTCATCAATAACAAGAATGAGAGGTTGCCATGCCGAAGTTCGTCATTGAACGCGAGATTCCGGGTGCTGGAACACTGTCAGAAAGGGATTTGAAAGCGGCTTCGCAAAAGTCCTGCAGGGCGTTGCGCGACTTGCCGGAGGTGCAGTGGCAGCAGAGTTATGTCACCGGTGACAAGCTCTACTGCGTGTACATCTCGCCCAACGAAGAGTTGATCAGGGAACACGCCAGGCAGAGCGGTTTTCCGGCCAACCGCATTTCCCAGGTCATGACCGTCATCGACCCCACTACGGCAGAATAAGCCGGGGGCGTTTGAACTCGTAACGGAGCGATCGAATGAGTACTCCCATTGATCTCACTGCCTTGAAAAACCGTCAGATGGCCGCCTGGGCCAGTGGCGACTATGCCGTGATCGGCACCACGTTGCAGATTGTCGGCGAGCAGCTTGCCGAAGCCTGCGACCTGCTATGCGATGAGCGTGTGCTGGACGTCGCCGCCGGCAACGGCAACGCGACACTGGCGGCCGCGCGCCGCGGTAGCCACGTCACGTCCACCGACTATGTCGCCGCGCTGCTTGAGCGCGGTGAAGACCGGGCCAGGGCGGAACGCCTGGAGGTGACCTTCCAAGTGGCGGACGCCGAGGCGCTGCCGTTCGAGGACGGCAGTTTCGATGCCGTGCTGTCGACCTTCGGCGTGATGTTCGCACCGGACCAGTCCAAAGCCGCCGCCGAGCTGGCGCGGGTCTGCCGTCCTGGGGGCCGGATCGGTCTCGCCAACTGGACGCCCGAAGGCTTTGTCGGCCAGATGTTCAAGACCCTGGGCCGGCACTTGCCGCCTCCGCCGGGGGCACAACCCCCGTCGAACTGGGGTTCCGAAGCGTGGCTGCATACGCACTTTGATGAGCGCGACTTTCTGCTTCAGGTGACACGGCGGCTTTTTAACTTCCGCTACCGCTCGGCCGCACATTTCATCGACACGTTCCGCACCTGGTACGGCCCGGTCCACAAGGCGTTCGCGGCGCTGCCTCCCGAAGGCGCCCAGGCCCTTGAAAGTGATTTGACCGAGCTGATCAACCGCTTGAACCGGGCGGGTGAAAAGTCGCTGGTGGTGCCGAGTGAATACCTGGAAGTGGTGATCACAAGGCGCTGACTTTCCCACACAAAACCCTGTGGGAGCGAGACCGGCTTGCTCGCGATGGCGGTGAGTCAATCGACATCAATGTTGGCTATGACTCAGTCATCGCCGGCAAGCCGGTCTCGCTCCCACAGTTTTCGTGCGTTTTCAACTGGCCTCGTTACTCATCCAGCCGCTCGGTGTACACCACCCAGACACTGCAGGGCATTTTGTACAGCAAGTGCTCCACCGTGCTGCCGATCAACCTGCCCAGGCCGCGATGGCCGATCCGGCCCATGACGATCACGTCGACGTCGTAGGCGTCGGCGTAGCGGGTCAGGACCTTCGCCGGGTTGCCCATGATCATGTGCCGTTGCTCCGGCGCGATGCCGTTGCGTTCGGCCAGTTCGTTGAAGGCGGCTTCCTGGTAGTCGAACAGGGTCCTGGCGGTGCTCGACGAGAAAAACGCCGAACCGTTGTCGAAGCCGAATTCATCGGCGCTGATGGATGACAGGTCATAGGCGTAGACCACATCCAGCTCGGCATTACAGGCGCTCGCCAGTTTCGCCGCTTCGTGAAGAATGCGGTCGTTGAAGCTTTTGTAGTGATCATCACGATGGAACGGGTCGACCGCCGCGACGATCTTGCGCGGCAACGCATGCACGGCATGGCTGACGAAATGCAACGGCACCGGGCATTCACGCAGCAAATGCACGTCGAGTGGCGTGAACATCAGCCGCGAGAGCATCGAATGCGGCTCCAGCGCTTTGATCAGCACGTCCATCGGCTGCTCTTTCAGATGAATCAGGATTTCCTCCAGCGGCCGATCGACCCACGCCACTTCGGTGGTGACGTGCACCCCGATCTTGCGCAAGGGCCGCGCCTGATCCTCAAGCCATTGGCGGTGTCGATCGACATAGCCCAGGCGCATCTGCTCCAGCGCCTTTTCGTTGACCAGACTGGCGGTCGCCAGGCCTTCCAGGTAATCAAACGCAACGATGTGCAGCGCCGCGTCTTCAGCCTTGGCCAGCGCTGCGGCCCTGTCGAAGGCGGGGCTGTGTTCCATCAGGGGTGAGGCGACCAGCATGAAACGTGATTGCTCAGACATGACAAACCTCCCGTGGGTAAACGAGCTTAGGCTCATTCGACAGGCATTCAATCCTTTAAGTATTGACCATGATCAACCTGCCGTCCGGCCAGGCGGGGCGAGATGGCGTGATGAACGTGGCGAGCACGCTCTGAAACGAAATCCCGATCACAACGCGGCCCCCTTGTAGGCGCCCGGCAAGCCAGCTTCTACTAGGGGATTTGTTGTGTTTGTCTTGTTTAAACAACCTTGGCACCGCGTGCTTCCAGCAGCTCACGCAGCACGGAGCGATGGCAGTGCGCTTCATCCTCGCAATAGCAGCCGACGGACAGTGAGGTTTGATGGGAGAGAGCCGCCAGCAGATCCAGCAAATGGCTGGGCGCCGGCTGATTCATTTCAGCCTTGAACTTGCGCTTGAAACCTTCCCAGGCTTTTTCGTCTGCCGCTGCCTTGGCCTCGGTCACTAATTCGGCACTGGGCGACAACAGCGGCTGCCACACATCATAAAAATCCCGACGGGCAAAGTCAGCCTTTGGCACGCCCCTGGGCGGGCGGCGTACCGTGCCTATCCGAAGGCCTTCATCGGGCAGGCGCGGTGAGCCGAGTCGCACGATATGAATGGGCATGGCGACTTACGGGTGTCGCGAGCCGTCAAACCACTCCATTGCCGTGCGCCAGATGCAAATCCCCAGGAAATAGGCCGACATCAGCAACCAGAGCCCCATCACCATCGGGTTGATCACCGGATGGTTGATCACCAGCGACAAGCTGCACAGCAGCCAGATAGCCGTCACGGCGATGTTGATCGGCATGAACTTGCGTACGCGAAACGGGTGCAGGAATTTCATCCGGGTCACGGTCAGCACCGCCAGGCCGATGACGGTGAGCAGGGTGATCCACGGCGACGGGGCGATGATGTACAGGCACAGCGCAACCACGTTCCACGCGGCGGGGAAGCCCTGGAAGTAGTTGTCTTTGCTTTTCATGTTGACGTTGCAGAAGCAAAACAGCGACGAGACCAGGATCAGCGACACGGTCAGCAGTAGCGTGTAGTCCGGCAACGGGATGTAACGATAGATAAACAGTGCCGGGATGAACACATACGTCAGGTAATCAATGACCAGGTCAAGGATCGAACCGTCGAAGCTCGGCAGCACCGATTGCACATTGACCTTGCGCGCCAGTGCGCCGTCGAGCCCGTCGACGATCAGTGCGACGCCCAGCCACAGCAGGCAATTGGTGGGCTGGTTTTCCAGCAGCGCGAGGGTGGCGAGGAAGGCTGTGACCACGCCAGTGGCGGTAAAACCATGGGCGCCCCATGCTTTGAGCCTGGCGATGTGTAGGGTGGATATCACGGGGGCGTTCTCCAGAAAGTGAAGCAAGCCAGTCATCACCCTCGTTGATCGAGAGCGGCGGCGAACCGGGTCGGGTTGCAGGTATCGACCGGAAATCCGGGAATAAGGTTCACCACTCGTGAATCTTAGCTGGGCCACCGAAAAATACTCTGGATTAATGCGGGTCCTGTTCGCTTGAGGAAATTCTTGTTCAGGCGACCAATGTATCTGATAGCCACATCCCCCCGTAGGAGCCTGCAACCAGCGTCTACAGGGGGAACGAGTGTGAGACAGAATGGGCAACGAAGTCAGCCAAACGGTAATGGCGCAATGGCCTACGAGGACTATTGTTGCCTGACTGGATAACTCCCACCGATGAGGACGCCGTCATGAACACCAGCGATTTGCTCGAACAACTCTTGCGTGCCGGCCAGGGCTCGATGACTCGGCAAAGTGGCGGCACACCTCAAGGCGGTATGGGCGGCGGACTCGGTGGGTTGCTCGGTGGTCTGCTGGGCGGCGGTGCCGGTGCAAACGCCGGTTTGGGCGGCTTGCTCGGTGGCTTGCTCGGCGGCGGATCTGCCGTGGGCGGCTCGACCCAGCATCGCTCGGGCGGAGGCACCAACTACGCGGCGTTGGCGTCCCTGGGGATGATGGCTTTTCAGGCGTATCAGGCCTGGCAACGCAGCCAGGCGACCGCGCCGCAACAGGCACCACGCACCGTGGATCTGCTCTCCGGCCCGGAAGTCGAGGACCACAGCCACGCGGTCCTTCGCGCGTTGATAGCGGCGGCGAAGGCCGATGGCCGGATCGACGACGCCGAGAAACACATGATCAGCACTGAAATCGGCCGCCACACCGATGACCCGCAACTGCAGCAATGGCTGGATGATGAAGTCGCCCGGCCGCTGGATGCCGCGGATGTGGCGCAATCGGCGACGGACCCGGCGATGGCCGCGGAAATGTACCTGGCCAGCGTGATGCTGGTGGACGATCAACAAGACGCCGAGCGCAGCTATCTGGATGAATTGGCGGCGGCGCTGAAGATTGATCCGCAGTTGCAGGTGCATCTGGAGCAGCAGGCCAAGGGTGGCGCGGCTTGAATCGCCATCGCTGGCAAGCCAGCTCCTGCAATGGGTACACCCGTGACCTGTAGGAGCCGGCTTGCTGGCGAAGCGCCCTGGAATCTTGCACCGAACTTCAGACAGGCGCCTTCGGAATCAGAAACGTAACCCCGTGCGCTTCGGCAATCTCCAGAATTCGCGGCAAATCCTCCGGCACCCTGAGCCGATCAACGGCTGTAAAAAACTGCCCGCCGCGCGGATCGGACACCACACCAATCATCCTCGCGGTCGCGCTGATGTTCTTGTAGGCATGGATCGACCCCCCGGGGATATGCACATAGCCGCCGGCAGAAACGGTGCTGGACTTGCCCTCGACGGTCACTTCGACCTGCCCGTCAGTGACGTAAAAAGCCTCGTCCCACGGATGGAAATGCGGCGGCGGCCCGCCTCCTTGCACGCCTTCCTGAATGTGCATTTCAAAGGGTTTGCTCAGATCGCCGCCGGCGAGAACCGTGATTGCCTCGCCCACCACATTGACCGGCCCCGGGGTTTTTTCGGGCACGATGACGTGAACCGTTCGCATGATTGCTCTCCGAAGGATGCGTCCACACCCCGCTGAGTATATTCACTTGCAGATGTGCCCGGTGCCCGGCCATCTGTCCGTCTGTCAGGGCAATTTCAACCCCGATTGAATTTTTTTCCAGGCGAATTGCTCTGCTGATGTAGAGACGTGCTGATTCAGCGTCCTGCCACTGGCCTCAGACCGAGAGATGAGCACCATGACTGCCCTGACACGACTGGAATCCCAGCCTGCCCATGAGCACGCAATCCCGACCGCCGGCAGCCTGAAGCAATGCTATGAGCAACTGCTGATGAACAGCGATAGCGAGCAACGCCGGGCGCTGGGCCAGGCCTTGCTTGAAGCGCAGCTGCAACAGACCGCCGACCTGCCCGACGACCTGCCGCACGACGTATCGGCCCTGCAATCCTTCGTCGAACAGCACAGTGCGGACGTGGCTCGCCAATACGCCGACTACCTGAAAGCCCGCAAGGACGGCGGGCCGCGGCAGTTCTTCAGCAACAAGGCGCACGCGCTGTTTTTTCTGCAAGCCGTTGCCCCGACCAAACTTGTCGACGGCGCCTGGTTGTATGGCTTGCTGCAGCACTGGCGCGACCCGCGTTTCGAAGGACTGGTGTGCACCTATCTGGAAGAGTTGGGTGAGGGCAATCCGGCGCAGAATCACGTGGTCATCTACCGAAAACTCCTCGCCGACCATGGCTTGCACGACAGCGGCGTGATCGCTGACGAGCATTATCTGCAAGGTGCAATACAACTGGCATTGGGTGAGTGCAGCGACGGGTTTTTGCCCGAGGTGATCGGCTACAACCTCGGCTATGAACAACTGCCCCTGCACTTGCTGATCAGCGCCTACGAGCTCAGCGAATTGGGCATCGATCCGTATTACTTCACCCTGCACGTGACCATCGACAACGCCAGCACCGGGCACGCGCAAAAAGCCGTGCAGTCGGTGTTGCAGTTGTTGCCGGTCGAGGGTGATCGCGAGGACTTTCTACGCCGCGTCGCCCGCGGTTACCGACTCAATGATTTGGGGCAGGGCAGTCGCGCGATCATCGAATCATTCGACCTTTACGGCGAAGTGCTGAACATGCTGGAACGCAAACGCCCGTTCGGCCAGCACATGCATTCCGATTACTGCCGGTTTGACGGCAAGACCGTCAATCAGTGGCTGAGCGCGCCGGAGCAGTTGCCGGGTTTTCTCGCCGCCATGGAAAACAAGGGTTGGATCAAACGCCACCAGGCTCCGCAGGACAGCCGCTTCTGGCAGTTGATCGAGGGCGACGGCGCCGCCATGTTCGGGGTGTTCAGTCCGTATGAAAAACAGCTGCTGCACGATTGGATCGCCGGTGACTGGACGCCTGAGCGCTCAGCGGCCGCCGTTCGACGCAACAGTGGCGTCCCGGCAGAACCTCCCGTGCCAGCCAATGACCCGGACATCCAAAGCCTGCAAGCGGCGCTGCAAGGGTTGTCTGCGCACCAGCAGATGCACGTGTTGATCCCGTGGCTGTCTGCCCACCGCCACGCTCATCCCGCCGGTCTGATGGCCACGCGACGATTCATCGAACTCAAATCCAGCCTGCGATAGGGAGCGTTTTATGAATCAGGAAGCGCACCTGAGCGCCGACGATCTGGCTTTGCTGCAACTGGGGCGCCGTTTGCAGGCTGACGGTTACCGCTTTATCACGCCGACGCCGCTGACGCATGAACGGGTCAATGCCCGCGCCGGACAGCTCGCCGCGAACCTTCGCGATGTCTACGGCTGGTCCAGGGCGTTTGCGCCAGGGCTGTTGTCGGCGGATGAACAGCGTCAGTTGCTACAGGCCGGCATCCTCGAAGAGCGCAGCGGTCGGCTGGCAAGCCGGGTGCGCTGGTCAAGCCTGGATGAGCTGTTGTTCGTGCATTCGAGTTTCCCCACCGACGCGGCAGACTCGGTGTTCTTCGGCCCCGACACTTACCGGTTTGCTCAACTGATCCACGCCCATCTGCAGCAGAGCTTCGCACCGATCAGGCGCGCCGTGGACATCGGCTGCGGGGCCGGCGTCGGCGCCATTGTGATCGCCCGCGCGCGCCGCGAAGCCGAGGTGCTGGCGGTCGATATCAATCCGGCGGCGTTACGTCTGACAACCATCAACGCCGCACTCGCGGAAGTGACCAACGTCCGCATCGAGACCAGCGATGTACTGCAGGATGTCGACGGCACCTTCGACCTGATCGTTGCCAATCCACCCTATATGGCTGACCCGGCCGAGCGCGCCTATCGCCATGGCGGCGGTGCGTTCGGCGCGCAATTGTCGTTGCGCATTGTCGAGCAAGCGTTGAATCGCCTGGCCCCCGGCGGCTCGCTGGTGCTGTACACCGGCGTCGCGATGGTCGAGGGCCGCGATCCTTTTCTGGACGCGGTCACCCCGTATCTGGAGACGGCGCGCTGCGGCTGGACCTATCGCGAAATCGATCCTGACGTGTTCGGCGAAGAGTTGTTGAACCCCGGCTACCAGCGCGTGGAGCGGATTGCGGTGGTTGCGCTGATCGTGACGCGGCTCAGTCCGGGGATCGACGCAAGCGTTGAATCTGCCGCGGGGGGTGAGCCGTGAAGAATCTGGCGATGACCACTGTCGGGCTTGTGTCCTGTCAGATGATTGGCATGCGCTAAGGAGATGGAAATGAAAGGTTTTCAAAAGGCCAATCCCCCGAACCCTTCCTGAGCGCCTGAAAGCAGGACTATGATCTGTGCGGGTACTCCCGCTGGTTGACTGATTGCCTGTAAAAAATTTTACGAAAAATTTACGGGGCCTATAAGTTGGGCATTCGATACTGCGCGGCGCTAATTTGGCAGGTTATTTTATGTCCCTCGCAGCAATGCGGCTTATCGGCTTCATCTTAGGCATTTTTCTGATCACTCTAGCCATAAGCATGGCTATTCCAATGATCACGCTGCTGGCTTTCGATCGTAACGACGATCTGTCGGCCTTTCTTTGGTCGAGTTTGATTACGATCATCTGTGGCCTCCTATTGATCGTGCGGGGGCGCCCAGACATTGCCCAGCTTCGCCCGAGGGACATGTACCTGCTGACTACGGCTAGTTGGGTGGTGGTGTGCTCCTTCGCAGCGTTGCCAATGGTGTTTATCAGCGATATCAGCTACACCGACGCGTTCTTCGAAACAATGTCTGGCATCACGACCACGGGCTCGACTGTCCTCACCGGTCTGGATACCTCATCTCCTGGCTTGTTGATATGGCGCTCGATGCTTCACTGGTTGGGTGGTATCGGCTTCATCGGCATGGCTGTGGCGATCCTTCCACTGTTGCGAGTAGGTGGCATGCGTCTTTTTCAGACAGAGTCCTCTGACTGGTCGGAAAAAGTGACGCCGCGCTCCCATGTGGCAGCCAAGTACATCCTTTCGCTCTATCTGGGGCTTACTGGTGTCGGAGCACTGGCGCTCTGGATCGCTGGGATGACGCCGTTTGAAGCGGTCAACCACGCAATGTCGTTGATTTCGACCGGTGGATTCTCAACTTCGGATGCCTCACTTGGGCATTGGGCGCAACCATCGATTCACTGGGTAGCGGTGGTCATCATGATTATGGGTAGCCTGCCCTTTACCTTATACGTCGCGACATTGCGCGGCCATCGGCGTGCGCTCATCAAGGATCATCAGGTACGCGGGTTTCTAGGATTCTTGATCGTCACCTGGCTGGTTGTGGGGACTTGGCTGTGTTTTCACAGCGATTACGGATGGTGGGACGCGTTTCGTATCGTGGCGGTCAATGTGACCTCGGTCGTCACCACCACCGGAATTGCGGTTGGCGATTACACCCTATGGGGTAGCTTCGCAGTTTTGCTTTTTTTCTACCTGACCTTTGTCGGCGGATGCTCAGGCTCGACGGCTGGCGGCCTTAAAATTTTCCGATTCCAGGTTGCTGCCGCTTTACTGGTAAGTAGTTTGAAGCAATTGATCCATCCGCGAGCAGTGATTCAGAAAAAGTACAATGGTCACCCCATTGATGAGGAAATCTTGCGCTCGCTTTTGACCTTCTCATTTTTCTTTACCATCACCATTGCGGTAATCGCCCTGGGACTCGCATTAATCGGACTGGATTGGACGACAGCTTTGAGTGGCGCGGCTACTGCGGTATGCAACGTTGGACCAGGTCTGGGTACGATCATCGGGCCTGCCGGTAACTTCTCATCATTACCTGATGCCGCAAAATGGTTGCTCACCATTGGCATGCTACTGGGGCGATTGGAGATACTCACTGTGCTGGTACTTATTACACCGGTTTTTTGGAGGTACTAATCTTCGCTCAACGGCAACACCGCGAGGGTTATCGTGTTTGCCCAACCTACAACCAAGGATTGCTGGAAGACATCCTCTTTTCCTGGTGCGTAGCGGAGTCAAAAAAAGCTTCCACATGGGGTTCATGATGGAACTCGCTTTCTTTTCGATATACGAAGTGGAGTGCTGATCTACCAAAGGGTTTTGGTAAGGAACCGTGATCAGCGCTGCGTACCTAAACCACCACGGGCATCTTCAAGCACCCGCAAGCGTGCAACGGTTGTCGCTCAGCAACGGTTACAGGTTTTGATGCCTAGCAATGTATAGACGGGGCAGAAACGGAAAATGCCAGTGGCCAGTGGCACTAAACCTATCCAACCCCACATGCCGATCACACCGGACAAACTGAGGCCAATGAGAAGCAGACCGGCGACGACGCGCAAGCCTCGGTCAATGGTTCCAATGTTCGTTTTCATGGCGATCTCCCGATCAATGGTTGCGCCGGGTCTCCAGCGCAGTAAACAACAACATGCCGGCCAGCATGGCCAACATGAATACGATCACTTGCCAGTGTCCTGTCAGCAGAATTGCCACGGCGGGGCCAGGACAGATGCCGGCTATTCCCCAGCCGATGCCGAACAACAGGCTCCCGCCAATCAAGCGCGGGTCCAACTCACGTTTGATCGGTAGCTGCATTGGCCTTCCCAGCAGCGAACTGGATTGTCGGCGTGCCCAGGTCAGCGGGCCAACGGCTATGCCAATGGCCCCGACCATGACCAACGCCAAGGAAGGGTCCCAGGCACCGGTTAAGTCCAGGAAAGCGAGTACTTTGCTCGGGTTGGCCATGCCTGCCAGAAGCAGACCCAAGCCGAACAGCAGGCCAGCAATGAATGCGGTCAGTTTGATCATGTCCAACCCCCCAGAAGATGACGCAGGACAAACACTGTGGAGAAACCGCTGAGCATGAAACACACAGTGGCGACCATCGATCGCGGCGAAAGGCGCGATAGGCCGCACACTCCATGGCCACTGGTGCAACCTGAGCCGTATCGTGTGCCGATGCCCACCAATACACCGGCGACGATCAGTCCGAACCAGCCACTTTTGAACTCAATCTGTGGCAGCGTGGCGAACAAGCCCCATAGCAGCGGCGCGATGAGCAGGCCCAGGAGAAAAAGTACTTTCTCACTCACCCCCTCGCTCCCGCGCTGTAAAAGACTGCCGATCAGACCGCTGATGCCTGCGATACGTCCGTTGGCAACGACAAATAGACTGGCCGCCAGGCCAATCAATGCGCCTCCGGCAAGGGATGACCAGGGCGTGAAGTTGAGCCAGTCGACATTCATGTGGATTCTCCGGCGCGAAATTGTTGATAGAGGGGGTGGATGACTGCCAATGCTGCGGGGCTGCTGATGCGATAGAACACCTGCTTTCCGTGATGGCGGCTCATGCACATGACTAAATCGCTTTCACCAGCAAGGCCACCGCAACCACCATGGAAACTGCGGCGAAGCCTTTTTGTAAGTGTGGACCCGCCAGCCGTGCCGCGATCAGACGCCCGCCGACCATTCCGACCAATGCTCCGATGGAAAACGGAATGGCAACTGCCCACTGCAAGTGCCCGGCTGCCGAGCTTGCGGCAACGCCGGAAATTGATACCAGCGCAATAACGGCCAGAGACGTCGCGAGCACCGACTGCGCTGTCAAATTGGTGTATCGCTGGAGCGCTGGCACCATCACAAAGCCACCGCCCACGCCGAGCAAACCAGAAAGCCCTCCCGCGACAATGCCAGAGACGGTGAGTGCCCATGCACACGGACCCGTCCAGTTAAGCTTTCCTCGGTTGACGTCCAATAGGCAAGGTGGTGGTTTGGATGTGACGGGGGGCTTCGACTCCGTGGAGGGCGCGAGTGATCGTTGATAGACCCGAAACGCAACGTACATCAGCACGAAGGCAAACAGGATCGTCAACGGGCGGTTAGGTGTGCGCTGCGCCAGCCAAAGGCCGAGTGGAGAACAGACGATCCCTGCGCCTGCAACTAAAAGCGCCGCTTTATAGCGGACGGTGCCGTTTTTGAGTCCCATTACGGCACCCAGGGTCGCGGCTAAACCGACAGCCAATAAACCAATTGGCCCTGCTTCAGCCATGCTCAAGCCCACTCCAAACACCAGCAAGGGAACAGCCAGTATTCCTCCGCCGGCGCCGGTCAGCGCCAGAATGACTCCTACAGTAAGCCCGAGCAGCAAGACCACGATCATCCCAGTCTCCTTGCCTTCAAGTCTGATTTCATAGGTCGGCCATCTCAGGTTTCGCCATCCACTCATGGCCCTTGAGCATTCCCTTCCAATACAGCGGTGGAAGAATCCGCTCTTTGAGCAGCCATGCCAGCCTCGATGGCCGGGTACCGTCAATCAGCCAGGATGGAAAACTGGGGGCAACCTTGCCGCCATAGGTGAATTCAGCCAGTACGATCTTGCCGCGTTCAACCGTCAGCGGGCAGGAGCCGTAACCGTCGTAATGGGCGCTGCCTTTCGCTTTACCCATGGCAGCCAACACATTGTGGGCAACGACTGGCGCCTGCTTGCGCGCTGCTGCCGCGGTTTTGGCGTTGCTGGAGTTGGCGGCGTCTCCCAGTGCGTGAATATTTGCCCAGGTTTTATGACGCAGAGTGACTGGGTCGACATCAATCCAGCCAGCCGCGTCAGCGAGAGGGCTGACCCGAATGAAATCCGGCGCAATCTGCGGTGGAACCACATGAAGGAGATCAAAGTCGCGTGTAACAAGATGGGCGCTGCCATCCGGATTAACGCAGTTGAACGTTGCAGTCCGTGCGGGTCCATTCACACTGGTGAGCGTGTTGCCGAAATTCAGATCGATACCATAGGCCGTGACGTATTTCATCAGTGCTGGCACATAATCGGGAACTCCGAACAGCACCGCGCCGGCGCTGCAAAACTCGATCTCGACGTTGTCCAATACGCAGGTACGTTTCCAATGATCGGCAGATAGGTACATTGCTTTTTGCGGCGCCCCGGCACATTTGATGGGCATGGGCGGTTGCGTGAAAATGGCTCGGCCACCACGCAGTTGCTGCACCAGTTCCCACGTATAAGGCGCAAGGTGATACAGGTAGTTTGAAGTCACGCCGTTGCGGCCCAGGGTGTCCGACAAACCCTCGATGGCATGCCAATTGAGCTTCAGGCCAGGGCACACGATCAGTTGCTCGTATTTGACGACTCTGCATCCATCAAGAATGACGGCATTTCTCTCGGGTTCGAAAGCAGCGACCGCCGACTTGATCCAATGCACACCGCGGGGGATGGTCGTACCCATCGTGCGGGCAGTTTGGGGCGCATCGAAGACTCCACAGCCGACAAGTGTCCAGCCTGGCTGATAGTAGTGCACATCTGCCGGGTCGATGATGGCAACGTCGAGTCCTGGGTCTCGTGCCAGCAAACTGGATGCAGTCGCGATACCTGCCGCACCGCCCCCGATGATGACCACTGTATGTTGCGCCTCAGCAACTTCGACCGGCGTGCGCCCCTGATTCACAATCCGGCGAATGACGCCTTTCATATCGAACCCGGCTTTTTTGGCGGTCTCGACGATGTGTGGCAGGGATTGTTGGCCCGCTTGTGACAGCGCCCACATCGTTGTCGAGCGCATACCGGAACGGCAATAGGCCAACACCGGTTTTGGCAGTGTTTCAAGGAGCTTGCCGAAGGCAATACCTTGCTCGTCGGTGACTTTGCCTGATTCCGCGGGAAGGTAGTGCGCCTCGATGCCGAGCGCTTGGGCGGCTCGTTTGATTTCGGCAAACAAGGGTTGATCGCCGCCTTCACCATCGGGACGGTTACACACAATGGCGCGAAAACCGGCGTCTTTCAGTTCTGCCAATTGATTGGGGAAAATCTGTTCTGATACCGACAGTCCAGGCGCAAGGCAACGAATGTCCATAAGGGTCTCCGTTATGGGTATTTTTCTTCTGAGTTTTTTTGGGGGGAGGGCAACGTCAGGCGACGTTGAGCGGGATTTTCAGGTAGCGCGTCCCGTTGGCTTCAGGTTCAGGCAAGTGCCCGGCGCGCATGTTGACCTGAACGGATGGCAGGATCAGTGTCGGCATGTCCATCGACGCATCACGCTTGGTGCGCATCGCCACGAACTCCTCCTCACTGATGCCATTACGCACATGAACGTTGTGCGCGCGTTGGTCCGCAACGGTGCTGACGAACTGCACCTCGCGGCCACCAGGCTGGTAGTCGTGGCACATGTACAGCAAGGTATTGGCCGGCAGACTCAACACCTTGTTGATTGACTGGAACAGCGTACGCGCATTGCCGCCGGGAAAGTCACAGCGTGCAGTACCGTAGTCCGGCATAAACAAGGTATCGCCGACGAATGCAGCCGTTTCGGTCCCATCGCTGATCACATAAGTCATACAGGCTGGCGTATGACCGGGTGTATGGAGCGCGTGGCATTGCAGCGTGCCAATGGCAAACGGCTCGTCATTAACGAACAGGTGATCGAACTGGCTTCCATCGCGGGCCATATCGCGACCTGTATTGAACAGCGTGCCGAACACCTCTTGCACCGTCGAAATCTGGCTACCGATCCCTATTTTTCCACCAAGCTTTTCCTTCAGGTAGGGCGCTGCCGTCAGGTGGTCTGCGTGGACGTGAGTCTCGAGAATCCAGTCGACCTTCGCATTGAGTTCGTTCACTCTCGCAATCAACTTGTCGGCAGACGTTGTGGCGGTGTGGCCGGATTTAGGGTCGTAATCAAGTACGCTGTCGATTAAAGCGCAGTGGTGGGTGGCTTCATCCAGCACAAGATAGCTGACGGTATTGGTGGCAGAATCGAAGAATCCTTCGACGTGAAGTTTTACGCTCATGAAGTGTCTCCTTAGGGGGCCTTTTACCAAGCCGCTCACACTAAGGACTGACATAGCAATAAGTCTGCCAGGCCGGGATCGCACAAAAATATGATGTTATCTATTTGATTTTATTGTGTTTTATCTTTATTGAAGTCGTTTGACCTTCTCTACATTCACCTGGATTTACTGCCATTGGCAGTCCATGTTGACAGAGGTGGCAGTGCCATTACAGGATGGATGGATTCTCAGGAGTCACGATGAAAACTATCCTGCCCACCCCAACCCCTTCGCTTCCGCACTCGGATCAAGTGCAGTCACTTGTTTCGTTTCTTGAGCACGAACCCCAGCCGATGATCGTGCTCGATCCGGACTACAACATCCTGGCTGCCAACACTGCCTATCAACGGCAGTTTGGTAGCGCTGACAAACCCTTTATCGGCCATAAGTGTTATCAAATCTCACACCATTACGACGTTCCTTGTGATCAGGCGGGTGAGAACTGCCCGATGAAAAAGGCGCAGGAAATGCGCGGACCGGATCGTGTTTTGCACATTCACCACACGCCTCGTGGTCCAGAGCATGTCGACGTCGAATTGCGCCCGATTCTAGACGAGCACGGTGTTATTACTGCCTACGTGGAGCGTCTCACCCTGGTCCGCAGTGCATCTGCGCGACCCAGCAACGAAGGGTTGGTCGGCTGCTCACCTGCCTTTAACCGTGCCCTGTCGGAGCTGCAGCGGGTGGCACCCTCAATGCTGCCGGTGCTGCTGCTAGGCGAGTCCGGTACGGGCAAAGAGCTGTTCGCCCGCGCCGTACATGAAACCAGCGAGCGGGCCACTGGACCCTTTGTCGTCGTTGATTGCTCTGGATTGACCGAAACGTTATTTGAGAGCGAACTGTTCGGCCATGAAAAAGGAGCATTCACCGGTGCTACCACGCGCAAGCCCGGTTTGGTCGAAACGGCCCAGGGCGGCACGTTGTTCCTTGATGAGATTGGCGATGTTCCGCTGGCCATGCAGGTGAAACTGCTGCGCCTGATCGAATCGGGCACCTATCGCCGTGTCGGCAGTGTCGAGACCCTTCACGCTAACTTCCGGTTAATTGCTGCGACCCACAAACCATTGGAAAAAATGATGGAGAAAGGTGAGTTCAGGCAGGACCTGTACTACCGCATCAGCGCCTTTCCCATTCAGTTGCCGCCCTTGCGCAACCGGATTGAAGACATTGGTTTGCTGGTGAATTCATTTCTGCAACGTGCCGGTACAGGCAAACGCCGACTGACGATAGATGCAGATGCTCTGATGCAATTGCAGCGATTTTCCTGGCCCGGCAATATCCGTGAATTACGCAATGTTCTGGAAAGAGCCAGTCTGTTCGCTGACGATGGGGTGATCCGCTCCATACATTTGCCCCAGGTATCCGTGGTGGCGTCTGCTCAGGCCGCTGCTTCAACTGCATTCGACGGCAGCTCGCTGGCACAGGAACTGGCGACTTTCAAAGGTACCCGCAGTGAGCTGGCCAAGCACCTGGGGGTTAGCGAACGGACTTTGTACCGACGATTGAAAGAACAAGGTCTGGCCTAGTAGTAAGTGCTCAATTCGCAAGACTGCCAATGACTGCCAGCCCTGGCAGATTGGCAGCGAACTGGCCTGTCGACGCCTCCCGCGGATCACCGAGCTTCTGACTAAGTGACTGTTTTAATACGATAAAATCAAATTGCTCGCCCTTGGCATGCCCTGTGCTAACTGCATAGCCATGACCATTTCCGACAAACGACTTCGACGCCATCTGCTCACGGCAGTAGTGATCAAACTACTGGTGCTGACAGTGTTTTGGTGGCTGTTCATCCGGGATTCGCGCGTCAGCGTCGACTCGAACACCATCGGCGACAGGTTCGGCGTACCCACCTCGACTCAAGGGGCAAGCAAGTGATTTCAGAACAACTGGTGGATTTGTCTCGGCTGCAGTTTGCAGCCACTGCGCTTTACCACTTTCTTTTTGTACCGCTCACGGTTGGCATGGTGTGGCTGCTGGTCATCATGGAAAGCGTCTATGTGATGACCGGTAATGTCATCTGGAAAGACATGACGCGCTTCTGGGGCAAGCTGTTCGGCATCAACTTCGCCCTCGGGGTGACTACGGGCATCACCCTGGAATTTCAGTTCGGTACCAACTGGGCGTATTACTCACACTACGTCGGCGACATCTTCGGTGCCCCGCTGGCCATTGAAGGCTTGATGGCGTTCTTTCTTGAATCAACCATGATCGGCCTGTTTTTCTTTGGTTGGGATCGTCTGAAGAAAGAGCACCACTTGCTGGTCACGCTGCTGATGGCGATTGGTACAAACCTTTCAGCATTGTGGATTTTGATCGCCAATGGCTGGATGCAGAATCCGGTGGGTTCAGAGTTCAGTTACATCACCATGCGCATGGAGATGGTTGATTTTTGGGCGGTGGTTTTCAACCCGGTTGCGCAGGCCAAGTTTGTGCACACCGTCTCAGCCGGTTACGTCACCGGCTCGATGTTTGTGTTGTCGATTTCCAGTTGGTATTTGCTCAAGAATCGTGATGTCGAGTTTGCCAAACGCAGCTTCCGGGTGGCGGCAGCCTTTGGCCTGGCATCAGTGCTGAGTGTGATCGTATTGGGTGATGAGTCGGGTTACACGGTGGGTGAAGCACAGCAAACCAAAATGGCAGCCATGGAGGCCATGTGGGAAACAAAACCCGCACCAGCGGGCCTGACATTGGTGGCCAGCATCAACGAAGCCGAGTCCAAAAATAACTGGGAAGTTGAAGTGCCCTGGGTGATGGGCTTGATTGGCACCCGGTCAGTCAGCAAGCAAATTCCAGGCATACATGACATTAAAGAAAAAAACCGTGCTCGAATTCTCCGCGGCATTACTGCCGTCAATGCGCTTGAGGCCCTCAGGGCCAATCGCAGCGATTCGGTGGCTTTCCAGACATTCGAAGACTACAAAGCCGATCTGGGCTTTGGCCTGCTGCTTAAAAAGTATGTCGAAGACGTTAACCAGGCTACGCCGGACATTATCGAAAAGGCCGTAAACGATACCGTACCGCGCGTGACTCCTATGTTCTGGGCGTTCCGGATAATGATAGGCCTTGGTTTTGCCATGCTTATGCTATTCGGGCTTGCCTTCTGGAGCACCTTGAAGTCGACCTGCACGCGAAGCCGCTGGTTACTGCGTTGGGCACTTTGCATGCTGCCTGCGCCATGGATTGCCTGCGAGCTGGGCTGGTTCGTCGCTGAATATGGCCGTCAGCCATGGACCATCTACGGCGTCCTGCCGACCCACATGAGTGTTTCCACCCTCAGCGTCAACAACCTCTATGGCTCGCTGGCGGGATTCATCGTTTTCTACACCGTGCTGCTGGTGGTTGAAATGTTCCTGATGGTCAAGTTTGCCCGTCAAGGTCCTGGCAGCCTCGGTACCGGCCGTTATGTTCACGACGCCCATTTGAAGGAACTCCATCATGCTTGATTACTTCACCCTGAAAATTATCTGGTGGGCGCTGGTCGGCGTGCTGCTGATCGGCTTCGCCATCATGGACGGCCACGATATGGGGGTTGGCACGCTGCTGCCTTTTGTTGGCCGCAATGACATGGAGCGGCGCGTCGTGATCAATACCGTCGGTCCGCATTGGGATGGCAATCAGGTTTGGTTCATCACTGCGGGCGGCGCATTGTTCGCGGCATGGCCAGTGGTGTATGCCACAGCGTTTAGCGGTTTCTATTGGGCGATGATCCTGGTCCTCTGGGCATTGTTCTTCCGCCCCGTGGGTTTTGACTATCGCAGCAAGATCCACAACTCCACCTGGCGTAGCACCTGGGATTGGGGACTCTTTGTGGGTGGGGCAGTGCCACCTCTGGTGTTCGGGATTGCGTTCGGCAACCTGTTGCAAGGTGTACCGTTCCACTTCAACGATCTTCTGGTGTCGACTTATACCGGCAGTTTCTGGCAACTGCTAAATCCCTTTGCGCTTCTGACCGGCGTTGTGAGTAGTGCAATGATCACCTTGCAGGGCGGCGCTTATCTGGCACATCGCACTGAAGGTGTTATCCAGGCCAGGGCAATCAAAGGTGCGGTGGGGGCGGCAATCGTATTGGCGTGCTCGTTTATAGCGGCCGGCATCTGGCTGCAATGGATCGACGGTTATCGCATTACATCGTTGGTTGATACCGCCGGACTGCCCGATATTCTTAACAAGTCCGTGGTGCGCGAAGCGGGCGCCTGGATGGCTAACTATGGTCATTATCCGGTGTTGTGGCTGTTGCCCGTACTGGGACTGGTTGGCGCAGCAGGTGCCGCCATGTTGCTGATGATGCGTCGCACACTTTCGGCGTTTGTTGCCTCATCGCTTGCGGTGATCGCAGTCATCAGCACGGCGGGTGTGTCGATGTTTCCATTCATCATGCCGTCATCAACAGTGCCTGCGGCAAGCCTTACCGTATGGGACAGCGTCTCCAGTCATTTAAGCCTGGCCATCATGTTCTGGGCCACGTTGATCTTCATGCCACTTATCGTGATTTACACCTCGTGGGCCTATCGCGTTATGCGGGGCAAGGTCACCGTCGCACACATCAAAGCCAACGAACATTCCGCCTATTAATACCGGCAAAGGAGTAACGAACATGTGGTATTTCGCCTGGATGCTGGGGGTCGGTTTTGCATTGCTACTGGCTATTTTAAATGCGATGTGGGGCGAGAACGAAGTTGGCCGAGCCTTGAGCGACAACGACGAGACACTGTCATGACGCCGCGTGTTGCTAACCCTCAACCGATCTCACACATTCATGTGCTGAGTCTGGTTATCGCTATAGCGATCATGCTTGCTTGTACACTCTATCCTCCCATGATGGCCGCTCCTGACGGGAAGCCTGACCATGTCCTGGCTACTGCATTGTTCGCAGCCATGAGTGTGGCTTTTGTGAGAGGTGTGGGTTTTGTCCCGCGGATGCTCGTGTGGCGTTGGCTTTTCTCAGGCTGGACCTGTTTTGCGACGCTTGCAGTTGCTGGCTGGGTAAAGTTTCTACATTGAGGACTGGCGACAAGAGATGACGCAGTATTACCAAGGTAGGCCTGCAAGCCTTGGAAACCTGCCGCAGGCATACCCAGACCGTCTGTTTGGCAGCGGAACTCCCCGCAATGACCTTCAAACCAAAGCTCTGCATTTTCCAACAAAAAAAGGCCGATGCAGGGCTCTTGTTATCAAACCGACTTTACTGAGTGCACCACGACTCGACAATGTCAGCGCCACACTCTGTTTTCCACTCGGCTGTGCAAGTTTATGAGTTGCACATGATTTCGCATTCCCGTGCTGACGCAGGACCGGTCAAGGGCGAAGGCTTTTCTGTGGGCGCGGCGGCTTACCGGTTGAACCTTCCCATGCATGGCAGGAGTCTCAAGACAACGGAAGGTCGATCTTGTCTTCACTCCCGTGGAGGGCACCATGGAAAAACCACTCGAAAAGTACAACAACATGCGGCACTTTGAAGAGAGCCCCGAACCCGCAGGCGTCGCTGAATCTGCAAAAGAAAAGCGCAAGGGTAAAGCGCGCGCCCTACAGTTCTGCATTCAGAAGCACGATGCTACCAGGCTTCATTACGACTTCAGATTAGAGCTCGAAGGTACACTCAAAAGCTGGGCGATTCCAAAAGGGCCTTGCCTCGATCCAAAAGTCAAAAGGCTGTGCATTCACGTCGAGGACCATCCTCTGGAGTATGCGACGTTTGAAGGCGTTATTCCTGAAGGGCACTACGGGGCAGGGCATGTCATCGTATGGGATCGAGGCGTCTGGGTGCCCATTGGCGATCCGCTGGAAAACTATCGCAAGGGGCGACTTAAATTTGTGCTCCAGGGTGAAAAGCTGGCCGGTATCTGGAATCTCGTTCGGACGCGTATTGCGGGCAAACAAGAACAATGGTTTTTGATCAAGCATCAAGACTCCGCTGCACAGTCAGAGTCGGATTACAGCATCGTCGAAGATAGGCCTGATAGTGTCCTGAGCGACCGAACCATCATCCCACGGCTGCGGCGCTCTACGTCTCAGCGCGTGCCTCAAAAGGCTTCAAAACGGGCGAAGAGTGCACACGCAGACGCTCCCCAGGCACGTCGGGCCGAGCTTCCAGAGAAACTGGCCCCGGAGTTGGCGACGCTGGTGAAGAATCCCCCTGAAGGCAATGATTGGCGGTACGAACTAAAGCTTGATGGTTTTCGGATGCTTGTTCGGATAAAAAATGGAGAGGTCAAACTCTTTACTCGGAACGGCAACGACTGGACTGCAAAGCTTCCCCATCAGGCAAAGGCGCTCGCGAAGCTGTCATTGGATACCGCTTGGCTGGATGGAGAGATAGTTGTCCTGGATAAGGAAGGCGTGCCCAATTTTCAGAGGCTGCAAAATGCCTTCGATTCAGGACAAAGCGCCGGCATCGTCTTCTACCTGTTTGATCTCCCATACCTAAATGGTTTCGATCTCACAGAGGTTCCAGTTGAGGCGCGACGTGATGCGCTGAAGCAACTGCTCATACACAACGCCGATCCGATTCTCAGATTTTCGAACGATTTCGAAGAGCAGCCCGATGCCTTGTTGAAAAGCGCTTGCGCTATGCAGATGGAAGGGCTGATCGGCAAACGCCTGGGTTCGCCTTACGTGTCCCGGCGCAGCAGTGACTGGATCAAGCTAAAGTGCACGCATCGGCAGGAATTTGTGGTGGTCGGTTTCACCGATCCGAAAGGTTCGCGCAATGCGTTTGGGGCGTTGCTGCTGGGGTTGCATGACCGTGACAGCGGTCAGTTGCATTACGCGGGCAAGGTCGGCACCGGATTCAACGAGACCACGCTGAAGCGCATCCACGAACAACTGAAACCGTTGCAGACGAAGAAGCCGTCGGTGGTCAATCCACCGACCGGTTTTGATGCCAAGGGTGTGCATTGGCTCAAACCCACGTTGCTGGCGGAAATCGCCTTCGCCGAAATGACCAAGGAGGGTTCGGTGCGCCACGCGGTGTTCCATGGCCTGCGTGATGACAAACCGGCCCAAGACATCACCGAGGAGCGTCCTGCCGTGGTGAAGAAAAGCACAGCCGAAAAACCTGCCGCCGCCCGCAAAAACAAAGCCTCGGAAAAAGCCGCCCCCGCGCCTTCTCAGCTTGGCCTGGGTGAGGGCAAGGTGCGCATCACTCATCCGGACCGGGTGATCGACGCCAGCAGCGGCACCACCAAAGTGCAACTGGCGGAGTATTACGCCAGCGTCGCCGAATGGATTCTGCCCGAACTTAAAGACCGGCCGGTGGCGCTGGTCCGTGCGCCCGACGGGATTGCCGGTGAACTGTTCTTCCAGAAGAACGCCGAACACTTGGCGATTCCGGGGATCACCACATTGGACAAGGCTCTCACCGGCCAGCCGATCATGATCATCAACAGTGCTGAAGCGCTGATCGGCGCGGTGCAGATGAGCACCGTGGAGCTGCACACCTGGAACGCGACTCGCGACAAACTGGACAAGCCCGACCGCTTTGTCCTCGACCTCGACCCGGACCCGGCGCTGCCGTGGAAAAGCATGGTCGAGGCCACCCAACTGACGCTGTCGGTGCTCGATGAGCTGGGGCTCAAGGCCTTTCTCAAGACCAGCGGCGGCAAGGGCATTCACCTTGTGGTGCCGCTGACCCGCAAGCTCGGCTGGGATGAGGTCAAGGAATTCAGCCACGCCATCGTCAGTCACATGGCCAAGCTGTTGCCGGAGCGGTTTTCCGCCGTGTCGGGGCCGAAGAACCGGGTCGGGCGGATCTTCATCGATTACCTGCGCAACGGCCTCGGCGCCACCACCATTTGCGCCTACGCGGCGCGCACCCGCGAAGGGCTGCCGGTGTCGGTGCCGATTTTCCGCGAGGAGGTGGCCGGGCTCAGGGGCGGCAATCAGTGGAACGTGCGCACTGTGCATGAACGACTGGCCGACGTCGGGAACGAACCGTGGGCTGATCTGAAGAAAACGAAACAGACCATTACCGCCGAGATGCGGCGGCGCGTAGGGATGAAGAAGTAGCCTGCGCGATACAACTGCGCGCGCATTCTTCCGGGCGCTGGAACCGACATCGGGCGGCGAGCAGAACTCGCCGCCGCGACGACTATTGCTTGCCGACTGCCGCTGCCAGCAGCGGCGCGGCCTGTACATCGGTCAACGCTGCATGGACTTCCATGTCCATCAGGTCATTCCATTGCAGCACCCACGTTTGAATCTGTACGACATCGTCGGTTTCGGCGATGCCAACACCGCGCGAGCCACCGACGGCATGCCAGCGCCCAAGCATTTTGACGCCGGGTGGCGGGGCACCTTGGGTCTCGAGAAAGCGCTTGATCACGCTGTTACGGTTTTGCGGACTGATCGACCAACTGACCATGAATAACATCTGCCACCTCCTGCTATGGATTGGCACCTGTTGCTCTTCGCGCACCTGGCTGGCGCCGGGGCCACGGTCGCGCCTGTTTCCCGCTTCATCCTGACGGGTTTGAAAGCTTTTCTCCCTTGAGAAGGCATAGCAGCGCGCCGGGATTCACGTACGACCGCTGATCCTCTTTCGTGGCATTCGGGGGCGGCGGGGCATTCAACCGTCAAGCGTCACGCAACAGGTCGTTGGCGTTGAGCAGTTCGTAGGCGATTTCGGGGCGTTTCTCCAACCCGCGACGGATCGCGGCCGGGATCGCCTGGCGGGTTTTGCGGCACAGCCCCGGTAACTCGCCGATGGAGATGGCGATGCCGCGCATGGTGCGGACTTCGTTGAAACCGGGGGCGATTTCCACCCGGATGCCCAGTTGCTCGAACATCCGCTGCTGCAGCCGTTCGAGGTCGCCCAGGCTCTGGAGGTTTTCCAGGCGCTCGATCAAGCGTTTTTCCTCGGTGCGGGTCAGAAACAGGATGCGCAAGTCCGCCCCCGCTTGTTCCAGCAGCGGTTCACGCTCGCAGTTGCAGGCACCGGGCGGGCAGGGTTGGCGGATCGGCAGCGAAGTGGTCATAGGACTCAATCATAGAGCGCTCTGCGCGTGTTTGCCCACTGTGCAGAACCTGCACTCGGCCTCTCGGATTACACCGATCCCCTGTAGATACCGTCTTACCCCTCACCGAGCAAGTGCAAGATTCGGGTCAAACGTCTGACCCGATTTGAGCACCCCGTAAACTCGTCAACCTCAGGCCAGCATCGACAGCAAAGCACCCTGACGATCGAGTTTGGCCAGATCGTCAAACCCTCCGACATGCGTGTCACCGATAAAAATCTGCGGCACGCTGCGCCGACCGCTACGGCTGAGCATCTCCTGGAATTTCCCCGGTTCCGATTGAACGTTTATTTCCTGTGCCGCAATGCCTCGGCTGGCCAGCAGCATTTTCGCGTTACGGCAGTAAGGGCAGGTGTCAGTGGTGTAGAGCGTCACGGTGTTCATAAGTGGTGCTCCCAAATTGAAAGTCGTTCAAGCATCGATGGCCGGGAAATCGATCTCGGTCAGGGCGACGTTGTTGAGGTAATTGGTCAGGGTCTGCGAGGCCACGTGGGCGATCACTTCGATGATCTTGCTGTCGTTGATGCCGGCTGCCCGTGCCGCTGCGATCTGCTCGTTGCTCAGGTGGCCGCGGCTTTCGGTGATCTGTCGGGCGAGGGTGGCAAAGGCATTGAGCTGGCCGTTGCGGGCGCTGAGGATATCCTGCGCAGACAACCCGGCCTTGCCGGCAAACACTGTGTGGGCTGCGAGGCAGTAGTCGCATCCATTTACCTGGGACGTGGCGAGAAAGATCGCTTCTTTCTCGGTGGCGCTCAGCGACGTTTTACCGAGGGCCGCAGACTGTTGCAGATAAGAGGACAGCACGGCGGGTGCCTGCGCCAGCGTCTTGAAGACATTGGGCAAAAAACCGATTTTTTTCTGCACGCCTTCCAGCAGCGGGCGGGTGGTGTCGGTGGCGTGTTCGAGGCTCAGGGTGTTGATGCGGCTCATGGTGAATCTCCGTAGAGGACTGCGCGGTGTGCGCTGGGTACGGGGTCCATGTTAGTGACGAGCGCTGGCCTATTGGCTGCAAATCGTCGAGGATATGCGACAGATCGTCCAGATATGCCATCAGGAGCCTGTCCATGGATCGCCTGTCCACTTTGCTCAGCCATTTCGGCGTCAGCGCCGGCACCTTCCACAGCGGCACGTTCTGCGGCACCACCGGTTTTGACGGTGATCAGGCCTGTGGGCATCTTCATCTGCTGCAATCGGGCGAGTTGACCCTGAAACTGGCCGATGAGCGCGCGATTCAGCTCAACACACCCACCTTGATTTTCTTCCCTCGACCTTACCGCCATCGATTGATTGCCTCTGACGCGTCCGACACGCAACTGGTGTGCGCCTCGCTGACGTTCGATGGCGGTGGGGGGAATGCCCTGGCGGCGGCCTTGCCCGATTACCTGGTGCTTGATCTCGAAGAGGTGCCGAGCATGGCCGGTACGCTGGACTGGCTGTTCAACGAAGCCTTCGGCGGCATTTGCGGTCGCGAAGCGATGATGGACCGTCTGTTCGAGGTGCTGGTGATCCAGTTGCTGCGGCACATTCTGACTAACCGCGAACAAAGCCCCGGCATGATGGCCGGTCTGGCCGACCCACGCCTGGCACGCTCGTTAAGTCTGATGCACGACACGCCCGGCCAGTCCTGGACCGTGGCTGAGTTGTCGGCGGCAGCCAACATGTCCCGAGCCAGTTTTGCCGAACACTTTCGGCAGGTGGTGGGGCAAACCCCGGTTGATTATCTGGTGAGTTGGCGCATCAGCCTCGCCCAGAAACGCTTGCGTGAAGGCAAGTCCATTGCCCTGATTGCCGATGAAGTGGGGTATGAAAGCCCTTCGGCGCTCGCTCGTGCGTTTCGGCGCAAGACAGGCGTCAGTCCGCGAGAGTGGTTGCACAGCAGCAAGCGTCGATAGTTTTTTGTCGCCGGTCTTTCGGCAGCGGAAGAACTCAGTTTCAAAGCCGGTTTCAGAGGGGCGGAGGCCCACATTTGAGGCGTTTCAAGGGCATAGAGATCCTTGGAGCGACGAGGGCTTTTTGCCGTTTTTTTGACGCCATACTCCCTTGATTTTTATTTTTATTTATTGTTGTGACGGACCATTGACGTAATGGCGATGTGCTTATAGGCTCAAATCAGCTGGGTAACGAATCCTTCATTCGGTATCAGGAAAACCCTGTGTGCAGGGAGGCGGTCTTTATGCGTTCATCACTGATTCTCAAATCCGTTTTGTTCTGCGTGCTCTTTAATGGTGCGGCCATTGCCACCGCCCAGGCGGCACATTTGGCTCGTGAAATTAACCGCATAGGTAATACTTGCGAAGCGCATGGTCCAAAAGTGGGCATGACTGCCGCCGATCAGGGTAGCGCCCCTTCCACCGTTGCGAATGCTCCGGGCGATACAGCTGGGGCCGGTGATATCAGCTTCGCTGATACAGCAAAAAGTCAACTCAACCATCTGATTGAGTCTGCCGCCAAGGTGGGCGCTACCGTCAATAGTTCTTCCTGCGACGGATTAATGGCGCAAGTTGCAATTGACAAGTTAATGGCAAATTCAGGTGCGCAAAGTAAAGTTTTGAGTGGCGAGAATGATGTCCTCACCCATCAACCGAATGCAGTTTCGTTATCTGCTGCCGCCTGGCTGTTTTCATCAGCGTTATTCGGTTTTGTTATGGTCGCCAACCGGCGGAAGGTATAGCTAGCTTCTTGTTTTTGCTGGCGATTATATGGCGCATTGATACTAGTAATTGATATCAGTTTGATGTGCTAGAGGGATGGCGATGTATCCGTTGAATGACGGATTCTATTAAGCAGAGTGCTATTAATTTGGCAGGCAGACATCGAGGGCGACATGTTTAACGGCAACTTACTGTTAAATAAAAAACATCCTTCGCCAGCCGTTTTTCGGCAGGCAATAGAAGCGTCGGGCCGAGGAAAATGGGCCGGCACCGATCACGAAAATCTGCCCCTTGATCGTTTCCTTGACCTATAAATGAGCAAGAGTGATTTACCCCGGCTTTTGTGTGAAACTCTTGGCAAGGCTACTTAGGCGGAGGGATCCCGATGTCGCGTTTCTGGTTACCCGTGGTCTGTGCGCTGGCAATTTTGCCCAGCATTTCCAATGCTGTAGAAAAAGAAACGGCTTACACATTGAGTCCGGGCGATACGCTCAATGTCTCAGTTTGGGGCGAAGAAAAGCTCAAGCAGGATGTGATCGTTCTTCCCAATGGAAGCATCACTTTCCCGCTGGCAGGGCAGGTTGAGGTGGCGGGTCTCGATACCACCGCAGTCGAAGAGAAAATAGCGGCCAAGCTTGTAAAATTCATACCCGATCCGCAGGTGAGCGTGGTTGTCACGGGCACCGCCGGCAATCTCGTGTACGTGCAGGGCAAAGTGTTGAAGCCCGGCAGTGTCCACTTATCAGGTCAAACGTCAGTGCTGCAGGTTTTGAGCATGGCGGGTGGACTCGACAAATTCGCCGCCAAGAATGACATCAAGGTCGTGCGACTCGATGGATCAAAACAACAGATCCTGCGTGTCGATTACAACGAGTTGATGTCCGGCGATGACATGACCACCAATTTTATTCTTAAGGCCGGCGATACGCTGGTCGTGCCTTAGCCTTGCGCGATGCACTAGGGATTACCTTGCTTGCTCTTCGATCTGCCGGGGTTGCCACGGCAACCCTGATCCTTTCGTGTTCCGGTGTGGCCTCTGCGGCGACCTGGCAGCCGGCAATAACGGTGCCTTCGACTGTTGAGTACGACAGCAATCCACTGTTGCTCACAAGTGGTGAGAAGGGCGTGACCCGCACCATTATCGCCCCCGATCTCAGCCTCGTCGGCACTTCCGGCCCGGATGAGTTTCAGTTCGGTCTCGGCGTATACGTCGTGCGTTCTTCGGATACCGACATCGTGACGGACCGTGAAGACCCCCGATTGAAATTGGGGTGGCAGCGTGAGACGGAAACGGGCGGTTTCGGATTCACTGCCAGGTATGAAGAGAGCTCGACGCTCTCAACTGCCGTTCAGGAAACCGGCGTGGTAGCGGCCGACGGCACGCAGAAACTTTATACCCTGGGCGGCAACTGGCGCAGGGCTCTCAGCGAGCGAAGTACCTTGCTCAACGAGACTGACTACACTCATGTCACTTACGACATTCCCACCCTGATCAACTACGACGAACTGGCCACCCGCTTGACGTGGAACTACGCGTGGAGCGAGAGGACCGAGGTGTTCACCCGTTTAGGCGTCAGACGCTATGAGCCTGAGAAGGGCTCGGCAACGGCCTCCTCCTCAAACAGCTACACACCCACGGTTGGCGTGAATTTCCAGGTCTCCGAGCAGTTAAAGGGCACGGTGTACGCGGGCGTCAATCAAGTCTCCGGTTCGGGGGACGGCCCCAAGGGGCAAGGCGGTTTTTCCTTGCAATACGCCGGCGAGCGGTTTGATGCGCTCGTCGACGCCGGTCGAAGTACGGTCGCTAGCGGGGACGGCGGATTCGTCGAGGCGGACACTCTGAGGGGAACATTCAGTTACGCCATCGATGAGGTCCGACGCACCGGTTTTGACGCCTCCTGGCAAGACACCAAGGGGCAGACGCCGAATACCCTGATCAATTACAGCGCATGGGTCAGTCAAGAACTCTCGCCTTTTTGGAATGCCCGCCTATTCTTCACATACAAAGAACGCAAGCAGGACAGCTTGCCGGATGCCAGCGCAAATGTCGTCGGGTTGACCTTGACTTATAGTTACCCCGGTCTCTGAAATTCAGCTTTGTGATGATCTATGACTACTGAATATGAAATGTCGGTCAACGACTACATTGCAATCATCAAGCACCACGCTGTGCTGTTGATCGTCAGTTGCGTGGTGATATTCGGCGTGAGCATCGCGGTCGCGATGTCACTCCCGCCCACCTTTGAGTCCTCCGGCACGATTCTGATCGAGTCGCAACAGATCTCGCCTGAGCTGGTCGCGGCGAACAACAGCACCTTTGCCGATGAGCGCATCGAAGTCATTCGCCAGCGCGTGATGACCCGGGAAAATCTGACAGCGATCATCGATAAATACAATTTGTTCTCTTCTCAAGGCCGGAACTTGAGCGTTTCCGAGAAAATCGATGAAATGCGCAATGCGATTGGCGTCACTCTGGTCAGCGCCGCGATCAAGGGGCGCGGGGAAGTGACGATTGCGTTTCGCCTTTCCTTTGAGCACCGCCGGCCAGAGATTGCCACCCAGGTGGCCAACGAACTGGTGACGCTGTTCCTGAATGAAAACATCAGGCAGCGCACCGAGCGCGCCAATGAGAACACAGAGTTCGCAAAGCAGGAGGCAGACAAGCTCGAGGTTGCCCTGAATGCCCAGGACAGTCGCGTGGCTGAATTCAAGGAGAAGTTCAGCGACGCGCTGCCCGAGAATCGGGAGTTGCTCACGAACATGTTGACGCGCGCCGAAAGCGACCTCAAAGAAGTCGACCGTGACTACAAGGCTGCCCGTGAGGAATTGCGCTTCAACGAGTTGGAGCTTGTTGCCGCCAACACCGGCGTAGCGACCAAGCCAGGAGCAACGGGTGCAGCGGCTGACAAGCCGCAGGACCTGGGCAGTCTCAAGGTGGAGTATGCCCGTTTGCAGACGCTGTATACCGACGCCCACCCCGATGTGCGTGCCGTGAAACGCAAGATTGCGGCACTTGAGGCGAACAAGGCGGTGGCCGGTAGTGCGGCAGTGCCCGTCAATATGGATGTAGCCAAGGCTCAGGCGCGGATCGCCGCCACCGAGGTACGTATCAAGTCACTGGCCGATCAGAAGCAGCAGACGGTCCAGAAAATATCCGAATACCAGGCGCGGATTATTGAAATGCCTCAAGTCGAGCGCGGCCTGATCACACTGATGCGCGACCATGACAACGCGAAAAAGAAATATGAGGAGATGCGCGCCAAAGAGATGAACGCGAGAATTTCCGAAAGCCTGGAACAGGAAAACAAGGCGGAACGCTTTGTTCTCCTGGAGTCGCCGCTGATGCCTGAAAAGCCGGTTCGGCCGAACCGCAAGAAAGTGGTCGCGATGGGCTTTGTGCTTGCCCCGGTGGGCGCTGGCGCGCTGGTGATGCTGCTCGAGATGATGAGTTCGCGCGTACGCGGTGCTGAAGCCCTGGCCAGTGTGCTCGGCAGACGCGTACTGGTTTCCATTCCCTACATTCACACCATGGCCGAACTGGAGCGCCGCAAAAAATGGCGAACGCGCCTGATCCTGTGTGGAGTCGTGTTGTTCGCGATCCTTCTGGTGCTCGTGCACTTGCTCTACATGCCTCTGGATCAGCTGGCGTATAAAACGCTGGGCCGGTTTGCATAAGGAATATAGATATGGAAATTATCAAGCCCGATACCGAAAACACCGAGCCCAAGAACTCGTCAAAAGCCATGACACCCACTGCGCAATCTACAGGTCTGAATGCGCTCAGTTATGTGCAAACCAAAGTTGTCCCTTTGCGGCCGGATCACCTCGAGCGCAATCGCATTGTGGCGTACAACAAGAATTCACATATGGGCGGGGCGTTCGATCTGCTGCGTACGCAAGTGCTGAAAGTCATGGAAGAAAATGGCTGGCGCACGCTCGCTATCACCTCGCCGACACCGGAGGCCGGCAAGACGGTATTGGCGATCAACCTGGCAATGAGCATCGCTCATCACACCACCAAGACGGCATTGCTGGTGGATTTCGACTTGCGCCGTCCGACGGTGGGTACCTGCCTGGGGCTGTCGATGGAGAAATCGCTTAATGAATACCTGGCCGATGAAGCGGAACTGCAAGAGGTTCTGGTTAACCCGACCTTGCCGCGCTTTGTAGTCCTGCCGACCCGTAAGCCGATTCCTCTCTCCACCGAGGTGCTGTCATCGCCCAAGGTGAGCCACTTGATCGGTGATTTACGCGAACGCTACAACTCACGAGTCGTGATTTTCGATTTGCCGCCCATCTTGAGTTCGGACGATGTCATTACCGTCCTGCCCAAGTTCGACTGCGTCCTGCTCGTGGTTGCCAATGGCATGAACAGCAGGAAAGAAATCGAGGAAAGCCTTCACCATCTGGGGACCGCCAATCTGATTGGCACCGTGCTGAACAAAGCCGAGCCGCAAAACCGCTCGTACTACTAGTCCATTACCCTCACACGGTCGGCGCTATTGGCGAGCGCCGACTTCAGTGCCAGGGATGCTTCTTTTCCCAGCTCCAGGCGTGCGTCACGATCTGTTCCAGTGAAGCAAATTGTGGCTGCCAGCCAAGTAGCGTACAGGCACGTTGGGGGTCTGCCACGAGTCGTGGTGGATCACCCGCACGGCGCGGCGCATCGCTGACGGAGATGTCCTGACCGGTCACGCGGCGCGCGGTGTCTATGACTTCCTGTACCGAGAACCCTTGGCCGTTACCGAGGTTGAACGCCGTGCTTGCACCGCCGGCCAACAGGTAATCCACGGCCAGTGCGTGAGCGGCCGTCAGATCGGCAACGTGGACATAGTCGCGAATGCACGTGCCATCCGGCGTGTCGTAATCGCGACCATAAACGGTGATGGACGCGCGTCGACCGGAGGCCGCTTGCAGGATCAGTGGCAGCAGGTGGGTTTCCGGTTCATGGCGTTCACCCAGCTGTCCTTCAGGGTCGGCGCCGGCGGCGTTGAAGTAGCGCAGGCAGACCGATTTGAGACCGTAGGCGCGGTCGAAATCCTCAAGCATCTGTTCCACCATCCACTTGCTGCGACCATACGGGTTGATCGCCGCCTTGGGGTGTTCTTCGTCGATGGGCACGTACACCGGGTCGCCATAGACGGCGGCAGTCGAGGAGAAGATGAACTGCTTGACGTTCGCGCGAACCATGGCTTGTAGCAGCGTCAGCGTGGCGGCGAGGTTGTTCTGGTAGTACTTGGCCGGTTCAGTGACGGATTCGCCGACCTGTATGAACGAGGCGAAGTGGAACACGGCATCGAAGTGGTGTGCGGCAAACAAGGCGTCCAGGGCCTGCGCATCGGCGATGTCCAGCTCAACCAGCGTTCCGCCCGTCAAGGCGTCGCGATACCCCGTGGAAAAATTGTCGGCCACCACCAGCTCGTGGCCTGCGCGCAATAGATGCTTGACCATGTGCGAGCCGATGTAACCTGCGCCGCCGACCACCAAAAAATTCATCCTGTCCTCCTGGAAACTGTTGCTGTGCATACGCAGATTGTACCGTCAGTGCGCCGCGCTTTTTTTCAAAAACAACCAATTGAAAGCCTGCACGCCGTCGAACGTGATCGTGTAGCGCCCATCAAGGTAAGTCGCGGGCAATTTCTTCATTTGTGCCGACGTGCCTTGTGTGTACAGCGTCAGGCCTGGCGGTCCCTGAATGCTGAGCGTGCCTTCAAGCGGCTCGACATAAAAAGGTGTTTTGTCATCGTCTTTGGGGATGGCGCGAGTGCCCAGAGAAATCAGCAGATTCTGCGATCGACCGACAGGCGCGGCGTCCAGGCTTTGCACCACCACGCTGGCATTGGCGGTCTTCACGTGGACCTGGATGTTGCCGAGGCTGATCGAGTCGCCACCGATCCAGCCCGTAATGGCCTGGGTGCGCGGCGTATTAATGGTGTAGATGCCTTGTTTCCAGTTGCGCTTGAGTTCACCCGTGTCGGTCGTGGACTCGCTGGCATTGGCGTCCAGCAACGACTGGTCAGGGTCATGAAACACCTGCGCATTGCTCGGGATAACGCCCGGTTGCAACCAGGGTAGTTCCGGCGTTTTTGGCATGGCGATTTGCAGCTTGCCTTTCTCCATGGCGGTACGCAGCAGAACCGAGTTGGCCGGTGAGACGGGCTTGTTGAACAGGGTGTCGGGCGTCGGCGCAAAGACGTACGTCGTGTTGGCTTCGCTGACGTCGGCGCGACGATAGAGCAGGGCGGCGGCGGGCAGGGTGGCCAGCATGGCGGGATCGTTATAGGCGTGCCAGTTGTCAGCCGTTACCCAGCCACCGTCGAGCGGCTGCTGGCTGTAGGCATATTGCATCAGCGCGTCCCAGCCCTGGTGGCTCGCGGTGCCGGCGACATAGAGGGGCAACGAGTGGCGGTCGGGTGTCGGGAACGGTTCGTTGTTCCACTCGGTGACGGTCAGGGGTTTGCCTGTCACTTGGCCGGCGGCGATCCAGTCGACAATGCCGGCACTGGTGAGCGGGTTTTTCTCCAGTTGGCCCGCGCCGCCATAGCTGTGAACGTCGATGACGTCGCCCGCAGTCAGGGCCGGCAAGGAACTCAGGCCATCGCCTCCCCAACTGCTGGTGGTGACAATGGGCACCTTCACGCCTGATTCGCGCAGATGCTGAATCATCTCTACGTTGAAACTCTGTTCCAGGTCGTTAAGGAACAGCTTGGCGGGGCCGTGCTCCCACGAACGCCAGGTGAGCCCTGCCGAGAGATTGTGCTGGCTGGCAAAGGCATCGGCCCGACGCTTGTAGAGCTCCCAGTGCCTGGGGACTCCCTTGTCTCGCAACAGGGCGTTGCCGAAGTGTTGAGTGACGTCATTTTCGTTGGTGATCAGCACGGCGGCGATTGCCGGATCATCTTTATAGGCGAGGCCGGTAAAGGGATTTACATGGGTCACGTAGGCTTCGGCGAAGCGTTTCATTGCCTGCTGAATGGTGATGTTTACATACGCGAAGCCCTTGAGGCTGGCGTTGTTCTGCTGGTCTTTTGGCAGCTCATCGAAGCCGAAAATGTTGTCCCTGGCCATAAGGGCTCGCTCGACGTGCATATCGAGCCAGACATAAATGCCTTCATCCTTCAGGCACTTGATCCACCAGTCGATTTTTTTCAGCGATTCTGCGCTGAGTTGCTGAGTGTCGTGCGTGAGGTCGCGGTCACCAAAGATATTGGGGCTGACCCAAGGCGAGTCATGGTGGTGCAGTCGCACGAGGTTGAAACCCAGTGCCGACAGGCGTTTGGCTTGCTGCTTTATCCCTTCGTCAGAGGTGCGAAACAGCGCATAGGAGGTGATGTTGGTGCCCCAGAAACGCGCCGGAGTGTTGTCCGCGAACAGCAGTTGTTCGCCGGACGCTTTGACGAAGCCGCGTTTGCCCGCAGGTTTTTCATCCGCGTTGAGGAAGGACAGATCGACGGGAGAGGTTTTGATGTCGACCTTGTCATCTGGCCAGGTCTTCGGGTCAGCCAGGCCAAAACGCTCTGTCGTGGTAGGGCCGAGAACGACGTCGCCAGAAATGCTCAGGGTAGCTTTGACGTGTTGGCGGCCGGGCTTGATCGTGTTTTTGTAGAAGAATGCACGCACCTCGGATGGATTGCCGGGTTCAAAGTAAACACTTGCCAGTGCCGGCTCGAAACGCATCTCGATGCGTCGACCTTGTGCATTGCCCCACGACCAGCCGCGGTTGCCGGGCAGCAAATCCGGCTTGCCCATTTCACCGGCGAAAAGGGCCGGGTCGAAATTGAAGACGATACCCCCACCCATCACGCCCGACTTCACGCTGTGTGCTTCCAGGTCAAAGTCCCAGGTCAGCGTCTGCTCGTTTTCTTTCTGGATCTGCGTCGCCAGGTCGAAGTCCAGGTCCTTGTTCTGGCCTTCCAGGGTGTATTTGTAGGGGCCGTCGACCTTGAACCGGGTGCCGAAAGACGTCCAGTCCCAATTACTCCCCCAGAAGGTGAATTTTGAGGCCGCGACAGGGCTGCCGCCGCGCGTCAGCACTGGCAGACCGCTGAGTTCATCGACGCTGGCGACCCACTCCGAGGCCCAGGTCCTGAACGGCCAAATGGCAACGCACAGGAGCGCCAGAACCAGCATCGGAGTGCGGCGAAATGAAGTGGTCATTGGCATTACCGGAGTTGGAGGTGGGCACTCGCAGTGACTGCGGTCGACGTGTGTTTGAGCTTGCGAGCCATCTGGACATAGGCAACACCCAGCCCGGCCACCGACCAATACACAATGGGGATGAACGTGATACTGCTGACCGTCACAATGGTCACCATGATCCCGGCCAGTGTCGCCAGGAGCGCGCGTCCGAGCCGGCGCCTTTCATCATCCTTATCGGGGAACGAACGCATCGCCTTGCGGATACCCAGCAGAACAGTGACAAAAAAAGCCACGAACAGCGTCAGCCCGACCAACCCGACCTGCAGCGCCACGTTGATGTAGGTGTTCACGATATCGATGATGCCCTGGCCCTGAATCATGGATTGCATTTCCGGGGTGTTGCGGAAATCGAAAGCGCCAAACAAGGGATTGCGCTGAATAACGATCATTGCGTTATCGAACAAACGTTGCCGGTACGTGATGTTCTCAACTTCGAGGGTGCCGATGAACGGTAGCAGGTCCAGGATTTTTTGCCCGCCCGGCACGATGGCCAGCAACGGAAGAGCGAGTACAGCGGCGAGCGCCAGCAACATCAATTTTTTGGCAGCGCCGCGACCCGTGGCGATGAACGCTGTGATCATCACGACGGCGCCGATCCAGGGGCCGCGCGACAGCGGCGCGAACAGTCCGCCAGCCAGCAGGAGAGCGCCAAGCCGGCGCTGAAATTTGCTGCGCACGCCTTCTTGCAAAAACAGGTAGAGGCCGAGGGCTACGCTGATGACAAACCCCAGCGCAATGGCCTGGCCAGTGGTGGCGCTGGCGCGCAATGAACCACCACGGCTCAAGTAGCCGGACATTTCCCATTGCATGCCCAGGGCGTCCGTCAGCGCGCTGTAGAGCAGCCAGCTGCGGGCAAATTCGAAGAGCCCGATAATGGACAGCACCATGGCGGCGAGGACGAAGGCCAACAGGGCGTCCTTGAAGTCGCTGAGGTCTTTCAGGGCCCGGCTGGCAACGTAGTAGGGCAGGAAAACTTCGATGAACATGTAGGCCGTTTGGCGCAACGTGTCGGTGGGCGTGGTTTCGCGCAGCAACAGCAGGCTCGTCAGTACCAGGCCGCCGGCCAGCAGTTTGTCAGGCCAGGTGCGTCCGAAAGGCAACGTGTCTGCTCGCCTGCGCAGCGCGAAGAACGCGGGAAGCAAGACGCACAGGGACAGCAGCCGGATATGGTTGAGATCAAAGAAATAGTTGATGACGCCCATGCCGGGAATCTGCGCCGACGCCGGCGGGGCGAGAAACAGCAGCATGAAGAACAGCGCCACGGGATTGCGCTCGCGTTTTCGTGCGATCGTCAGCACCACAGCGGCAACGGCGGCATACACCCAGAAACTGTGCGCGAAAAAAACCAGCAGGGTCAAAACGAACCACAGATTGCGGCGCCGTGTGAAGTCGTTGTACGGAATCAGGTCCTTTGCGGGTCGACGGGCAAGGGTAAAAACGGTGCCGGCGAGGACCAGAATGACGATTAGCGCGCGTATGTGCTCAGGCATGAATGAATGCACTTATTGATTGGTGAGCGAAGCATAGTGGATTGCCTGATTGCGGCTATAGTAACGTTCGTGCAACAGCGTCCGGGATTGATGTTATGCCTTCAGTTGATATATCGCCATCGTTGAGCCTGCGCAAGCGAGCGATATTCGCCGGAGCCTGGAATCTCGGGGCACTTGTCACGTCTCAGGCCATGCGCCTGGGTGGCAACCTGATCATGGCTCGCCTGCTGATGCCGGAGATGTTCGGCATCATGATCATCGCCACCACCGTTTCGGTGATCATCCATTTGCTTTCCGATGTAGGCTTGCGCCAAAACATCATCCAGAGCCCGCGTGGTGACGACCCGGTATTTCTCAACACCGTGTGGACCGTGCAGATCGTGCGCGGTTTTATCCTGTTTGCCACGACACTTCTGATCGCAGGCTTCGCCTGGTTTGCGCAGGCCATCCAACTGTGGTCGCCCGAATCCACCTATGGTGCACCCGAGTTGCCGCTGGTGTTGGCCATTACCGGTTTGTCCGCGATCATCTACGGTTTTCAGTCGACAAAAGTCGACGTGGCCGTTCGCTCATTCCAGCAAAAGAAAGTCGTGCTCGCCGAGTTTGCGTCCCAGATTGCCGGCCTGCTGGTGATGCTGGTGATCGGTTACTTCACCCGGTCTATCTGGTCGCTGGTAGGGGCGGGCCTGGTCTCCGCTCTGGTCAGCCTGCTTCTGGGGCATTTCTGGTTTCCGGGCCCGCCTAACCGTCTGCTGTGGGATCGTAGTGCGCTCCAGGAGCTGGTCGTCTTCGGCCGATGGATATTGCTGTCTTCGGCAGTGGGCGTTCTGGCCATGAATGGCGATCGGATCTGGTTCGGCGGCAGCATGTCGGCCGCCGAACTGGGTGTCTACTCCATTGCCGTGCTGATTCTGGGGGCGATTACGCTCGGTGTGCAGAGGCTGGTTGGCGCCGTGGCGTTGCCAGCCTTCGGCGAAGCGGCAAGAAGCAATGACACCGTGCGGCTCCGCGCTTTGTATGACCGCTTCAGACTGATTGTCGACATCGCCTTGCTGTTTATCACCGGACTGTTGTGGACCATCAGCCCACTGATCATCCACTGGCTATACGACGAGCGTTATGCCGAGGCCGGCAGCATGATGGCCGTGCTTTCACTGTCTTTCTTCACCTTGCGCTACGGCGTGGCGCATCAAGCCTGGCTGGCCTTGGGGCTCACGAAGTACCAGGCCATGGATAACATCATCCGCGCCGTCTCGTTATGGGTGTTGCTGCCTGTGCTGTTGGCTATTGGCGGAGTGAAATATGCAATTTGGGGGGTCGCGCTGCATACGTTTCCTACACTTGTGCTAATTGTTTATGTGAACTGTCGTGTGGGGCTGTTCGATCTCAAGCGTGAGCTTGTTGTGCTGCCAATGTTGCTGGTCGGGGTGTTGTGCGGGGAGTTGGTGCTGGGCATTGCCGAATGGTTTTGATTTGAACGTGGTCACTTGTTGCGTTCAACGCCTTGGCGCGACGTCACTCTTCGGGGGAGTGATGGGGTTTGATGTGTAGCTGAGAATACAAACGCAATCTTAATGTCGTGGGGCTTTGAATCGTGAGTGAACTTGATTTGAATACCTCTGTGATGGGGCGCAGAGAATTCCTCCAGGCGTTTGCGGTATTGAGTCTTGGAGGGGTGACATTTGGATTGTCCTCGCTCCTTGCTCCGCCTTCCTCTGAGAAAAACGGGTTTGTCGTAATCAACGGCTGGGTGTTGCCTGCCCAGTATTTTCGGCAAACGCGAACATGATCAAAGATTACCAATCGCAGAAAGAACTGCGTGACGGCTACGACTTCTGCATCATCGGCGCCGGGCCGGCGGGCATCACGCTGGCGTTGCGTCTGGCCGGGAATGGTCGGCGCGTGCTGCTTCTGGAGGGTGGGGGGCGCGAGTATTCGCAGCCCTCGCAAACCCTCTACAGCTGCACTTCGACAGGCATGAATGTCTACGCCGAAGAAACCCGCCTGCGCTTTCTTGGCGGCACATCCAACCATTGGGCGGGGCGTTGCCGACCCTTCGAGAAGTCAGACTTTGACGTGCCCCCTCCCATCAATCTGCCCGGTTGGCCCATAGCGTTTTCCGAGATGGAGCGTTATCTGCCAGCGGCCATGGCCATTGTGGATCTTCCGGCGGACTCGGGGTTCAAGGCCATCAATGCGTCCATGGAAGGCGACGACTTTGACGCGGATCGTTTCCTGCTGAGCCCACCGACGAGATTTGCACAAAAGTACGCCAAGGATCTTCAAGAGACCGAAGGGCTTGATGTCTTCATCAATTGCAACTGTGTCGATCTGGAGTTCGATGACAAGACCGGTCGGATAGCTTGCATCGTTGTTTCCGATTACGAGAAGCACCGGGAGCGAGTGAAGGCAAAGCAATTTATTCTGGCGACGGGCGCTATTGAGAATGCCCGGCAACTGATGAACAGTGAGTCCCTGGCATCCGCCGGCATTGTCAGCAAGGACGGTTTCACCGGCAGATGTTTCATGGAACACCTGAACCTCGACCTGGGTACATTCATTCTGGGGGAAGGGCAAAGTACCGAGCCTCGGCAGTACTTCACCACCGATGCGTTTGTCGCGCAGTTTCAGTCAGGTAAAGGGAATGTCTCTGCTGCGCTGCTGGCGGAAGTGAAAGCTTACGGACGAACGGCAGCCATCAAGGACTTTTTGGAGACCCTCGCCTGCGATGCAGGGTTTGCGCACAAGTTCGATTTCATTTCCCACTTCAATTGCCCCGGGGATGGGGTGATCACCACCCTTATCGAACAATTTCCCAATCGAAATAGTCGCCTCACGTTGCTCAATGAACGGGATGCATTGGGGATGCGCAAGGTCAGCATCAATTGGGAAGTGGTACCCGAAGACAGACGTACCATCAAGTGCATTGGGATGGAGGTGGCGAAGTGTTTTGCCGAGACGGGGCTGGGCTTCGTCAAGCTGGAAGAGTGCGTGTATGACGTCTCCGTGCCATTGAAAGTGGCGCCCCATGCTCATCATATGGGGACTACGCGGATGGCCTCGGCGCCTGAGTCCGGCGTGGTCGACGAGAACTGCAAAGTGTTTGGCGTCGACAATCTTTACATAGCGGGCAGCAGTGTTTTTGCTACAGCCGGTGCGTGTAATCCGACCATGCCACTTTTGCAGCTTGCCCTGAGGCTGGCAGATCACCTTAATCATCAAGCGGGCCCGGCGGACAAGTATTCCTGATACTACAATCAAAAAAACCGGGGTGTATCTGGCTCTGGCACGGATGAAAATCGCAGGATTTGTGAGGCTGACAGGATGATAGGGCTGGCAAGGCGTGCTGTAAGTTATTACGTCAACAAAACGGGGCGGGGACGCTGGATCTTTAAACGGTTTTGTAATCCTGACGGGTTCGAGTGGGCTCGATATCTGGCGCGCTGGGGATCGCTGCATTCCGTCGGCAGCAATGTGTGGATCAATGTCGGGTGCAATATTGCTGACCCTTCGCTGGTGCGCCTCGGCAACAATATCGCTTTATCGGATTGCACGCTGTTCTGTCACGATGGAGCGGTTTTCTTCTCCACTCTCTACAACGTAAAACTTGATTCTGTCGGCCCCGTCGACATTCGTGACAACTGTTTTGTCGGGCACGGTGCGATCATCATGCCGTGCGTGACCATAGGTCCGGGTTCAATTGTCGCTGCAGGTGCTGTTGTCAGGAAAGACGTCCCGCCGGGTGTCGTGGTCGGGGGCAATCCAGCGAGAGTTTTTTGTACCGTTGAAGACCTGATGAAAAAATTCGAGTCGCGTTGCAACGACTATCCGTGGATGGACCTGATCAGAGAACGCACCGGTAGCTATGATCCCCATCTGGAGTCGGAGCTTATGGAAAGGCGAGTGCAGTACTTTTTTGGCGAGTCACCAAAATGACCCGTGCTCCCCTTGATGTACTGGTCGTCAACTACAACACCGCGAAGCTGTTGCAGCCCATGTTTGATGCATTGCGCCAGTCAAACAGTGCGGATCTGACGCGCTATCTGGTCGTGGACAATGCCTCTGCCGATAACTCCCTGGAGCGCCTGGAAAGCGTCTGTCCTGAGGCATTGTTGCTGGTCAATGAAAACAACGTGGGCTTTGGCCGTGCCAACAATCAGTTGGTTGAGCACCTGCAGGGCAAGTACGCGTTGCTCATCAATACCGATGCCTTCGTTGCCGCCGACACCCTGAAAAAAACCCTCGACTACATGGAGGCTCATCCGGATTGCGGTGTCCTCGGCGTTCGGCTGGTTGGCCGGGAAGGCGATCTGCAACCCTCGTGTCGCTACTTTCCGACGCCGCTGAATGTCTTCCTCTCACGCACCGGGCTTGAACGGTTTTTTCCCGTGGTGAAGAGGGTGGATGACATGGACTGGGATCACGCCTCGGTTCGCGAGTGCGACTGGGTACCTGGTTGCTATTACCTGATCCGCCGTGAAGTCATCGACCAGATAGGCTTGTTCGATCCGCGTTACTTCCTCTATTACGAAGAGGTCGATCACTGCAAGCGCGTCAAGCAGGCCGGCTGGAAAGTGGTGTATTACCCCGACACCACGGTGGTGCATATCGGCGGTGAGAGTGCCAAGACAGTTGTCGAGCTCAATGCGGTCAGTCGACAGATACCCAAGATGCAGATCGAAAGCGAGCTGTTGTATTTCCGCAAGCACCACGGTCTGCCCGGTCTGGCCTTGCATATGTTTCTGGTGTGCCTGGGTGATCTGATTCTGGTGCTCAAGGCGTTGTTGAAAGGTCGTGGCCGAGCCGCCATCAACGCGTGCTGGCAGCATACGCGTGCCACCTGGGCGCTGCTGCGCGAGACCCAATTCGCAACCCAACCCACACGGTAGGTCAATCAATGTTCGAGAATGTACGTGCGGACTTGCGTGCTTATGGCGGTGATTGGGGCGCTCAGGGATTCTGGGTCATGCTGGTTTATCGCTTTGGGCGCTGGCGCTACGGTGTGCGCCCGGCACTGCTGCGTAAATTGCTCTCCTTTATCTACAAGGTGCTCTACAAACTGGTGCAGGTCCTCACAGGCATCGAGCTGCCCTGTGAAGTCGTGGTCGGACGCAACTTTGTCATCGATCATTTCGGCGGCATCATTATCAGTGGCTACGCGCAGTTCGGCGATGATTGCCGGATCCGCAACGGCGTGGTCGTGGGCCTGAAGAATGTGAAAGAGCCGATCGCCCCGGTGATCGGCAACAACGTTGATATCGGCACCGGGGCCAAGGTGCTGGGCAATATCCGCATTGGTAACAATGTCGTGATTGGTGCCAACGCCGTGGTGCTGACCGATGTACCGGATGATTCGGTGGCAGTGGGCGTGCCCGCCATTATCAAGAGCAGGCGGTCGGCAGAAGCAACAGCATCCTCCCTGGACAATTCCGACGGCGACGCCAAGTGAATCCCATGGCGATCGGCATGGGAGTCGTTGTTATCGGTCGCAACGAGGGCTTGCGGCTTGAGCGTTGCCTGGCTTCGCTGGCGGGTGCGGCAGAGCAGGTGGTCTATGTCGATTCTGGATCAACGGACGATTCGGTGCAGATGGCAAGGGCGCGCGGGGTCGAGGTGGTCGAGCTGGATATGTCGATCCCGTTTACGGCGGCCCGCGCGCGCAATGAAGGCTTTTCCCGTCTGCAACGTCTGCTGCCGGCGATGCGTTACGTACAATTTGTCGACGGTGATTGCGAGGTTGTCGACGGCTGGTTGTCCCGGGCACAGGACTTTCTCGATACCCGGCCTGACGTGGCGGTGGTCTGTGGACGGCGCCGCGAACGATTTCCGCAGCGCTCGATTTACAACTTGTTGTGCGACCTCGAATGGGACACGCCGATAGGTGAGGCCAAGGCCTGTGGTGGCGATGCGTTGATGCGAGCGGATGCCTTCGCTGCAGCGTCGGGGTTTCGAGCGGACCTGATCGCCGGGGAAGAACCCGAATTGTGTGTGCGCCTGCGGGCGAATGGATGGAAGGTCTGGCGTCTGGCTGAGGAAATGACCTTGCACGATGCGGCCATGACCCGCTTCGGCCAGTGGTGGCGGCGTACATTGCGCGGTGGCCATGCCTTTGCCGAAGGTGCTTTTTTACATGGGGCTGCACCGGAGAAACATTGGCTACGGGAATCGCGTCGTGCCTGGTTCTGGGGCTTGGGCGTGCCGCTGGCGACGGTGATCGCGATGTTGATGCTGGGCTGGTCAGGGCTGCTTCTGCTGCTGGTCTACCCGTTGCAAGTCGTGCGCCTGGCTCGCTGGGGCGGTAGATCAACGCGCGAAAACTGGCTGCTGGCTTTATTCCTCGTGCTGGGAAAATTTCCCGAAATGCTCGGACAAGCCAAGTTTCTTCTGAACAGATTCGGCACCGGCAAAACCGCGTTGATCGAATACAAGTGAGACGTCCATGAATAATTGGCTGCTATTGAAAAGCGTGTTTACCTTGCACGCGGGCTATTCGCTGAGAGCCTTGAAAAACAAGCTTAAATTATTGGTTTTGATTGGACAGAACTGGTCGGGACTCAATGTGTTTTTGGCGCGCATGTCGAACGCCCTGGGCAAATCCGGTATCGAGAAATTGGGGGACGATTGTATCGGTGTGGTTCATTGGCCCTACATCAGTAAAAACTGGAGCGCTCAGGACAGATTGGGTGTGCTGGCTTCGCATTACGAAGTGATCACCAAAAGCTGCCCGCAATTATTGCTGTTCGGGCGAAACGAAAGTCTGGTGTTGAGTGACTTGTCGGAATACTCCGCAGGTTGTTCCTTGGTGCTGGATCGTCCGACGTGGTTCATGCGGGAAGGGGAACTGGTACTGAATTTGTTCCAGGGTGATTTGCGCATCGCCTCCATCGCGTTCACCTTGTGCCGCACGGACACTGAGTTATGTATTTTTATCGGCGCCGTTCAAGGGATACACAAAGGCGTGGAGAGTGATCTGTCGTTGAGCATCTACAGGGACCTGACAAAAGATTTTGAAGGTCTGCGGCCAAGAAGCTTTCTGATCGAAGTCATCAAATACCTTGCCCTCAACCTGGGTGTCGAAAAAATCTATGCGGTAGGGGACGGGTATCGCCACCATCGTCACCCGTATTTCGGTACTGAAAAGGCTCAGGATCTGGCGGCAAATTACGACGTGATCTGGTTGGAGCACGGCGCGACGCCTTCGCAGCGCGAGGACTTTTTCGAGATTCCCATGGAACCGTCCAGAAAACCGCTCGACAGTATTGTTGCAAAAAAACGTGCGATGTACCGCCGACGCTATGAGCTTCTGGATGACACGTTCAGAAGGATAGACAGCGTGTTGTCCGCCAGTTACAGCAAGCGGAGTGACGTTCCTGATCGGCGCACGACGGTGGAGTCACCTGCAGCAATAACCCTCCGCAACGACCACTAAGCCTGGGTTCCTATGCGCATTGCTTATTTCATCAATCAGTACCCCAAGGTCAGCCATAGCTTCATTCGTCGCGAGATCCTGGCGGTGGAACGTCAGGGTTTTGAGGTGCAGCGTATTGCGCTGCGTGGCTGGGATGCCGAGTTGGTGGATGCCGAGGACGTGTCTGAACGCGATAAAACCCGGTATGTCTTGCAGGATGGAATAAAGGGGCTGTTGAGCCCCGCGCTGCAGGTATTGCGCGCCCAGCCACGCCGCTTCTTTTCGGCACTGTGGCTGGCGTTACGCATGGGCCGGCGTGCTGATCGCGCCTGGCCGTATCACGTGGTTTATCTGCTCGAAGCCTGTCGCCTGCTGACTTGGTTGCAGGCGTTCGGCGCCAGGCATGTGCATGCGCATTTCGGCACTAACTCCACCGAGGTGGTGATGCTGGCCAACGCACTCGGCGGGCCAACGTACAGTTTTACCGTGCACGGCCCGGAAGAGTTCGACAAACCGCAGTTCATTCATCTGGGCGAGAAAGTACGGCGCGCGGCGTTTGTCGCGGCCATCAGTTCTTATGGCCGCAGCCAGTTGTTTCGCTGGGTGGATCATTCGCACTGGGCAAAAGTAAAAGTGGTGCATTGCGGCCTGGAGCGGAGCTTTCACGATGTGACGCCGGTGGCGGTGCCTGCCGTGCCGCGTCTGGTTTGCGTCGGTCGCTTGTGTGAGCAAAAGGGTCAGTTGCTGTTGCTGGAGGCCGCGCGTCTGTTGGCCGCGCAAGGCGTGGAGTTCGAAATCGTACTGGCTGGCGATGGGGAAATGCGTGGGCAAATCGAAGCCCTGATTGCACAGCATGGCTTGCAGTCGAAGGTACGAATTACTGGCTGGATCAGCAGCGACCAGGTGCGCACGGAAATTCTTGCCGCGCGCGCGCTGGTACTGCCCAGCTTTGCCGAGGGTCTGCCGGTGGTCATCATGGAAGCCATGGCGTTGCGCCGGCCAGTATTGACGACCTATGTGGCGGGCATTCCCGAGCTCGTGCGCCAGGGCGAGAACGGCTGGCTGTTTCCCGCCGGCGAAGTGGAGGCGCTGGCTGCAGCGATGGCCGACTGCCTCGCGCAACCTGTCGAGGTGTTGCAGCGGATGGGCGAAGCGGCCTGGCAGCGGGTAGTGGAACGCCACGATATCGATACCGAAGCAGCCAGGCTGGCTGATTTATTCAAGGCGCAAGCATGATCACGTTACTGGGTTGGTTGTTCAGCGCACTGCTGGTGCTCATCGTCCTGCCGGTGTGGGTGTTGTCTGCCCAGGTGCTGCTGGCCTGTCTGCCTGCGCGGTCTCGATCGTCGACACCGGGACCGCGGCCGCGGGTGGCGGTGCTGGTGCCGGCGCACAACGAATCCTCGCTTATCGTTGCGACGCTGGACAGCATTCGGCCGCAGCTACTGGAAGGCGATCGCCTGTTGGTGGTGGCGGACAACTGTTCTGACGACACCGCAGTGCTGGCCCGCGCAGCCGGTGCCGAGGTGGTGGAGCGTCGCAATGAACAGCAGCGTGGCAAGGGGTATGCGCTGGACTTTGGGGTGCGTCATCTGGCCAGCGATGCGCCGGACGTCATGATCATTGTCGATGCCGACTCCCTGGCCAGTGAAGGCTCGATCGAGCGTCTCGCCCTGTGTTGCATCAACTCGGGGCGGCCAGTGCAGGCACTGTATCTGATGCATGCCCCAGCGGGTTCCGGTTTGAAAGTGCAGCTTGCCGAGTTCGCCTGGTGTGTGAAAAACCGGGTGCGGCCGCAAGGCTGGGCACGGCTTGGTTTGCCTTGTTCATTAATGGGCTCGGGAATGGCGTTCGTCTGGAAGGATCTGGCTTTGATCGATCTCGCCAGCGGCCATATCGTTGAAGACCTGAAGATGGGCCTGGATTTCTGCCGAAGCGGCAAGCCGCCGTTGTTTTGCCCCGATGCGCTGGTCACCAGTTATTTTCCACGCAGTGACGAAGGCTTGAGTATCCAGCGTAAGCGTTGGGAACACGGTCATCTGGGGGTCATCCTGGGTGATGCGCCAAAGTTGATGGTAGAAGCGATCACCCGGCGTAACGGAGGCCTGTTGGCGATGACGCTGGATTTGCTGGTGCCTCCGCTGGCCTTGCTGACGTTGGTTCTGGCTGCAGCCTTTATCCTGTCATGGTTGGTGTTTTTGCTGGGCGGAGCATTGGTGCCCGCATTGATCGCTTCGCTCGGGATGGCCCTGTTGGGAGGGACTGTCCTGCTGGCGTGGAGCCGCTTCGGTCGGGGGATCATCGCTTTTTCGACCTTGTTGTACGCGCCGTTCTACGCATTGAAAAAAATCCCCCTGTACATTGGCTTTATTCTGAAGCGCCAGGTTGAGTGGGTGCGGTCGAAGAGGGACGATAATTAATGCACGCTTTGTCCTGGCAACACCGCTGGCAAACGATTACCCGCAAACTCAGGGTGGTCAGCGACGTTGATGATGAGCAACGATTGATTGAGGCGTTGTCCAGACCTGACGCGACGACCGTGCTCGGATTCGCCAATGCCCATGCCATGAACCTGGTGGCAGCCAATACCGATTACCACAGCGCGCTGCTCTCGGCGGACGTGCTGCTGCGGGATGGCTCCGGCCTGGCCATCCTGTTTCGTCGCCTCGGTCTGGAACCGGGACTGAATATGAATGGCACCGATTTCATCCCCAAACTGCTGGCCGCGTACAAGGGCCGGCGTGTGGCTTTCTGGGGGACTGAAGAACCTTTTCTAACCCATGCCGTGCGGCACAGCGAAGCGCAATTTGCGGTCAATGTTGTCTCTGCTCACCATGGCTTCGCGCCAGTGGATACCTACATCAATCTTGCTCGGGAGTTTCAGCCACAACTGGTTGTGCTGGGGATGGGCATGCCCAAGCAAGAAGCCGTTGCTGCCAGGCTGGCCGACAGTGGCGTGCCCTGTCTTGTCGTGTGCGGCGGGGCGATCCTGGACTTTCTTGGCGGCAAGGTGACTCGCGCTCCGCAATGGGTGCGTCGTATCGGTTGCGAGTGGGTGTTCAGACTCATCACTGAGCCAAAGCGACTCTTCCGTCGTTATGTGATGGGTAATCCACTGTTTCTATTACGTACTTTGATCTTCAGGCAAGCCTGACACAGCGGGTATTTTGATATAGCGCTTAAGCTTTTCCGGCGCCATAAAAACAGCGTCTGAAATATCTTGCAAAGCTTCGGCATTGCACCTTTACTCATGTTGAAGTTTCGACTTGACGGGTGTGCTTGAGGTTGTGTGCTTCATTAAGGTTGGCGTCAACAAAATGTTGTCGGACAATCTTTAGTTCCAGGGAGGGAGTTGCGAATTTTTCGCAAGAAGGAAGGTGACAGGCTCAAAGTGGATGACGGATTGTATCGAGATTGTAATGTCCGCCCAGTTTGAACAATGTGCTCAGTTGTCGCGCTTTCATTTCAAGTCTTTGGTTTGTTGATTTGAAACTCAAAGGGTCCTTCCTTGAATTGTGCTAATAACCAAATGAAAGAATCTATAGCAGAATTAATGCGTCGCCTATTAACGCCTTCAATGCGATTTGAGCTAAGGAAAGCGGTCGCCTGGCTGCGGGATATTCTCGGGCGAGCCTGTTTTTGGCGCTGGGAAATTGTCAGGTTCAAGCTGCGGGAAGACAGCCTCTACGACATTCTTTATGTGGGCAGGAAAACACAGCGAGAGTTTGTGAAGGTTTTACTGGGCGTTCAATCTCAAGCGATGGATGGTCAGTTGAAGCTGGGCAAGTCAGACCGGACAGTGGTGGTCAGTGAAATGCCGACCCCGGGGGCCTTATATGTGCCTCAGTACTTGAGTGCTGTCGTGCCGCTGAGCAGGTCAATCGACGAGATCACCGCGAGATACAACACCGAGCTGCGCCGAAATCTGCGCAAGAACCGTCTGCGTTACCGCATGAAACAAGCGTTGAACGATGACGAGATCGAGATCGCGGATCGGGAAATGCTTCAACCTTATGCCGCGGCCCGGCATGGTTCGGCGGCCTCGCAAATTGAAGCACAGGAAGTTCATCGGGTAGCAAAAGTTGCCGGGCGACTCGATCTGGTGCTGCTGGAAGACGAGGTTGTTGCCTGCCATCTTGGCTGCGTAGTCACCCGGGCAGGTAAGCGTTATTGGAGTACCGTACGCTTCGGTTACCCTGATGTAGTGTTTTCGGACACAAAGAAGTTACGTGAAGTTAACTCCATTACTACCTTCATGGCGCTGGAGTGGGCGATTGAAAATGGTTTTGACTATTACGACATTGGAACTTGCCTGGCGCGCCCGGACGACGGACTTCTGGAATGGAAAAGAAGACGCGGCGGCGACGTCGATACGCTGGGTAACCACGGCTATTTGTTTGTTCAACTACCCCGGACAGGCGCAGCGCAGTTTCTCTGGGAGGCGCCGCTATTTGCTGTGGAGGGGAAAAACCTGACACTTCATCTCGGGTTGCCGGATGGGCCGAGTGATGAGGAAGTTGCCAATCGATATCGCGAAATGGGATTTGGTGGTCTTTCCAGAATATATATCCATTGTTCCAAGGTTCCGGGAGAAGTGCTTCTCGACACCTTGCGCAGCCGTTACGCTCATTTGAAGTCACCCCCTGTCCTGGAAACGGTCGTCTCCACCTGAACAAGTTGCTGCGTTTAAACAGTCGGTTTTAACCAAGAACGCTTATTGCTGTTTGTCCTTGTCTGGGTGGGGTGGCTATGTCTCAATTTAATGCATTGACAAGTGGTCACCAATCGAAATGAAGCTTTGCGGCGTATAAACACCTTTTCAACACGCGCGTCACTCGGACGCCATCGCAGTCCCTGCAGAGCCAGGCTGTGAAAACCTGGGAAATTGCCCCGGGCGAAATCGCGATGGCTCCGCCCGCTTTTTACTTGCCCGATCAACTGGCACGTGTACGGGGTGGGCCGAGGCGCTGTTTTATCCTCCCGAGCACCGTCGTTTGCTTCTTCAAGTACCTGACCGATCGTGACCGGCAGAACTTTGGTTTTGTGGTCGGTACACCACCGGGCGCCGGTTTCACCATCGACCCCGATGAAGTCGAGCGCACGCTGGATCTCTTTCCGTCATCGTACGGCGAAGTGTAGGAGCAAGCTCGCTCCTACCGTTTCATCGCGCACTAATAGGCTTGTTTGCCGGAGAAGGCAGAGACCGTTCGTAAAAGAATGATGAAGTCGAGCCAGAGCGACCAGTTGTTGATGTACTCGATGTCTGAGTCAACCCGGCGAATCATTTGTTCTATATCTTTCGTTTCGCCGCGAAGGCCACGTACTTGAGCCAGGCCGGTGATGCCCGGCTTAATGTTGTGGCGCGCAAAGTAGCCCGAGACATCGGGCGAGTACTGTACGTCGTGTTGAATCGCGTGCGGGCGAGGCCCCACCAGCGACATCTCACCCATTAGCACGTTGAACAACTGCGGCAGCTCATCCAGGCTGGTTTTGCGAATAAAGGCGCCCACCCTGGTCACGCGTGGATCATTCTTTTGTGCCTGCTTGACGGTGCCGTCCGACGGTTGATGGACCACCATGCTTCTGAACTTCCAGATCCGGAAAACTTCGCCACTCCACCCCATGCGTTGCTGACGGAAGAACACGGGGCCGGGGCTATCGATCTTTATCGCAAGGGCGACAATCGCCAGCACCGGCGCCGCAAAAAGCAGGATGAGAAAAGCCCCGACCTTGTCTTCAAGATTCTTCAGAAACAGTCGCATCCCCATCAGCGGAGTTTCGGACAGGGTCAGCACCGGAATACCGGCAATCTCGCGAACACTGTGGTTGATCAACTTCAAGGCGAAAATATCAGGTACCCAGTTAACCCGGACGTGTTTATCGAACAGACTCAAGTAAACCTTCTGGATAACTTCGGAGCCACCCACAGGGGTCACAAAATAGACGGTACGAATGGCATGTTTAACAACCAATTCATCAAGATCAGAGATATTGCCCAGTACCGACAGGCGCGGTGAGCCTTCCAGACTTTCCTTTCCCCACTCGTCGTCCGCGCCAATCAACACACAGCCAACAATGCGCTCGCCGAGCCAGGGGTTGTTACTGATTTTCTTGTGGAGGTAGCTGGCCAACTCGCCGGAGCCAATGATCAGCGAGTTTTCCAGTTGCGTGGGATGGGTAAGAAACTTCTTCTGCATTTCCCGTGTGGCGAGGTGCAAAAACAACTGGGCAAAATAGCCAAGAACAAACAGCTCCCCGACCAGTAAGCGCGAGTACTGTTCGCTTTGTTTGGTGAGAAAGGCCATGGCAACGAGAAAACCAAACGTTGCAGTCCATGCTTTCAAAAGCTTGAAGGCTTTGACGGTGAACCCGACATTGCTGCGGTAAATGGCATAGTGGTCATACACGACGGCCAACGCGCCCAGCAGCAGCAGGAGCATTATTACGTAGTCTTGCGAGATGAAGCCGATATGATAATTGATCAAAAACCACGCGACGCCGGTTACCGCAACGCAATCGAGACCGGCCTGAATGACAATACTGGTACTGCTTCTTCGCTGGAGCACGGAACGGGTACTGTTGGGCTCAAATAGCATATTTAGACCTCATTTGCTTTCCCTTGCGCTCGCTGATGACGAGATTCAGGTCAACACAGCCCTCGTTCGAGAGCCTCAGCATCACCGACAAGCCTGTTCATACTCGTGACAGGTCTCTACCCTCAAATGTGTAAATCTGGTGAGACGAACACGGGTGCTGTCACTTTAGCACCACTGTGCAAACATTCACTGAATAGCTACGGTTTCAGACAATATCCATGAATAAAAATGCAGCCGGGCACGCGGTGCCGAGCAAGCCAAGGTGAGATGCGCCCGCGGCATTTGCCGCAGGGTCGTCTTGTCATCAGTCGGGAGAGTTCGGGCGTGCGGTGATCGAGCGTACGCGGAGCTGAAACCAGTGTGCATCGCGCACTGATTCACACCGCGGGTGCCGGCTTTGCCAGTTCGATACCCGCAGCGCCCAGGCGCTTGAGGATTTCAAACAGCAGGTCGCTCTTGGTCACGCCGACGATTCGCGGGCTGCCGACGTAGCCGGTAACAGTCAGGGTGATGCCCTCGGGGGTCAGTTTGCTGAATCGCACCATCGGTGCCGGTTTGTCGAGAATGGTCTCGTGCTCGCAGTAGGTGTTGTAGAGCAGGTCTTTCACCTGTTCGGGGTCGATGTCCAGAGGGAAGGTGAGTTCGAGTGTCGCCACCCCTTGGGCGCTACCGCCCAGGGTCACGTTGCGCAGGTTCTGCGAGATCAGCTGCGAATTGGGCACGATGACAATCGAGCGGTCACTGAGTTGGATTTCGGTGGCCCGCACGTTGATCCGGCGGATGTCGCCTTCGACCCCGCTGATGCTGATCAGGTCGCCGACTTTCACCGGACGCTCGGTCAGCAGGATCAGGCCGGAGACGAAATTCTTGACGATCTCCTGCAAGCCAAAGCCAATCCCCACCGACAGTGCGCTGACGATCCAGGCCAGGTTGGTCCACTGTACGCCCAACGATGACAGCGCCATCAGGATCACCAACGCATAGCCGATATTGGCAAACAGGGTGGTCAGCGAAGCGCGCATGCCCGGGTCCATCTCGGTTTTTGGCAGGAGCTCCTTGTCCAGCCAGCGGCCCAGCGTTCGTATCAGGTAAATGCCGATCAACAAGGCCAGGGCGGCATTGAGCAAATGCCCGGGGATGATATTCAGTTTGCGCAGCCCGGCGCCGCCGAGAATGGTAAAGACGTTGGTGAGCAATTGCCCGAGCGTCGTTCCGACACCCCCGACGAGCAGGGTGATCAGCGCCAACAGCAAGAGTCCCGCCCGACCGACTCCCGACAGTACGATCGAAATCTGCTCCAGGCGCCGGTCTTCAATGCCGAGCACCTGTTTAAGTGCCTTGCCGCTAGGGCTTTTGATTGAAAACAGGTATTCGCAGGCATCCTTGAAACACTGTATTAGCAGGTAGAAACCGGACAGGATGAGAAAGCCCCAGACCAGTTCATACGTGATGAACCTGGCCAGGGACACGTAACCGGTCAAGAGGGCCAACAGGCAAATCACCATCGCCAGACCGGCGATGGTGTAAAGCACGCCCGCGAACGTCCTGCCGGCTTCAGGGGCTTCGCCAGACGCCACGACCACTCTTCGGACTTTGCCGGTGCGCAACAATAAATCCACCAGAATGAACGAAACCACCAAGGCGATGACCCCTCGACCGGAGATCACGACGCCACTGCTCATGCCGGTTGCGTTGGTAATCTGGATTGTCGTCACCATGACCAGTAGCACGCCCGCCAGAATCCGCGGATAAGGTTCGAGTGACAGCGCCACCGGATCGGCAATCGCCGGCAGCCGCCACGACGGGTGTTTCGTGGACAACAGGGCGCGGCTCAACGCGGTGATCAGCACACAGGTGTAGGCGACTTTTTCGAATTCCTGGGAAAACGTCGCCAGCATCGGCGTCAGCGGAGCCTGGCGTGTGAAGACATAAAACAGCAGTTGCAGGGACAGGCCGACAGTCAGCACCGTGGCCAATACGGACGCTAGCGCGAGGGAGCTGCGGCGCAGGCGTCCTTCTGGCATCCGGTGAATGCAAAGCCAGGTCAACCCGCGTTCCGCGGCACGGCGGCCCAGCGTCCAGATGACCAGGGCCAGCAGCAACAGTACGCTGGTGTCGAGACGTTGGCCCGGTTGCCAGGCCACCTTGACGACCTCTCTCGCCTGATCGAAGAACGTTTTGAAACGCAGTCGATCATCCATTGAGGGGCTCAAGATCGGTGACCAGAAATCGGGGTTCAGGATACTTCGAGTGCTCAGGGTCAGTTCGCTTTCCAGCAGGTTACGGCGGATGCCGGCAATCTGGGTGATGAGGTCGGTGGCGCTCTCTTTCAGTGCGGCGAGGGTTTTCAGGGTGGCGTCGACTTTGTTTTTTTGCTCGGTGAGCACGACCCTTTGCGCGGTGATATCGGGCTGCTCGGCTGCGGCGCCATCGGGCGGGACAGGTCCCAGCACGCCCAGTTGCGAGCGCAGTTGACTCTGCACGGGAAGCAGTGAAGTTGAGAGGCGATCGACATCCAGCATGAACATCTGGACCAGGTCCTGGGGAGCCTCCAGCTGGCTGTAGTTATCCACCAGCGAGATCTGCTGTTTGAGGCTGTCCAGCCGAAGTTGCAACGCCTGGAGATCGCTCTGGGAAACGGTGAGGGTCGCGGCTCCTGCCCTGGGGGTTGATACGTCCGGAAGGTCCGCTGCCGACAGCATTCCGGGCCCCGCCCCGAAAAGCGTGAAAGCGACGAAAATCATGGCTTTCAGTACATGACGCATAGGAGTGTCCGACTCTGTTGTTAGTCATTCAGCCTATGAGGTTAGGTCATCAGGTAAACCTGTGAGGAATAGTTTGGTCGCCTGCCCCCACCGAGCGGGGGCAGGCTGCATGTGTCAGACGCGTTCGAACAACACGGCGATGCCCTGGCCGCCGCCGATGCACATGGTCGCCAGGGCATAACGGCCCTGGACGCGGTGCAGTTCGTGGATGGCCTTGGTCGCGATAATCGCGCCGGTGGCGCCCACCGGGTGGCCCAGCGAGATGCCCGAACCGTTAGGGTTGACCTTCTCCGGGTCGAAGCCCAGTTCCTGCGCCACGGCACAGGCTTGCGCGGCGAAGGCTTCGTTCGATTCGATGACGTCCAGGTCGGCGACGGTCAGGCCGGCTTTTTTGAGCACCAGACGGGTGGCGGGAATCGGACCCAGTCCCATCAATTCCGGCTCGACCCCGGCGTGGGCGTAGCCGACCAGTCGGGCCATCGGCTTGAGGCCTTGAGCGCGCACCATCTCTCCCGTGGCCATGATCAGCGCACCGGCGCCGTCATTCAGGCCCGAGGCATTGCCGGCGGTGACGCTGCCGTCTTTTTTGAAGGCCGGTTTCATCTTGGCCAATTGCTCGGCATTGACTTCGGCGCGCACGTGTTCGTCGGTCGCAAAGGTCACGGTGCCTTTACGCGACGCCACTTCGATCGGCACGATCTGACCGTCGAAGCGACCTTCGGCGATGGCCCGCGCGGCGCGCTGCTGGCTGAGCATGGCCAGTTCATCCTGGGCCTGGCGGGTGATGCCGTAGCGCTCGGCGATGTTTTCCGCGGTGATGCCCATGTGGAAACCGGCAAACGGGTCTTGCAGCACGCCGAGCATGTAGTCGATGGCCTGCATGTCGCCCATGCGTGCGCCCCAGCGCGCTTGTGGCAACAGATACGCGCCACGGCTCATGGACTCGACGCCACCGGCCAGCGCCGCGCCTGCATCACCCAGCATCAGGCTTTGCGCGGCACTGACAATCGCTTGCAGACCGGAGCCGCAGAGACGGTTGACGTTGAAGGCGGGCGTCTCTTTCGGCAGCCCGGCGTTCATCGCCACCGCCCGGGAAATATAGGCGTCACGCGCTTCGGTCGGGATCACATGACCCATCACCGCATGGCCGATGTGCTCAGGTGCCAGGCCGGAGCGCTCGATGGCGGCGCGGCAGACGTCAGTCGCCAGTTGGATGGGCGGCACATCTTTGAGTGATCCGCCGAAGCTGCCGATGGCGGAACGGACTGCGCTGATAACGAAAATGTCGGATGGGTTCATGAGGGTTTCCCGGGTTCAGTCTGGTGCGCGTTTGGCGCTGTTATTGGGGGCAAGAGTCTAGGGGCGGCGGTGGGGTTGGGATATGTCGAAAGTGCTCAAGGGGGGTGGTGTTTTTTGCCATTTCAGAGGGGGGTATTTTAGATCGGCTTATAGGGCTGGCGAAGTTTGCGACGGGGCCTATGGGTTATTGACCGGGTAGGAGCATCGGTGGTGAACACGAATGTCATGTCCACCAACAATCCCCTGTGGGAGCTGGCTTGCCAGCGATGGACGCCCAGACACCGCGTTCATCCCAGGCAGCACGCATCATCGTTGACGACCATCGCTGGCAAGCCAGCTCCCACAGGGTAATGCGCACGATCAAAGAGCCAGGCCGGCCGGCATCGCCCCCACGCCCTGAGGCTGTCCGTCACTCTGTGACGACCTCCATCGGCGCTCTTCCAAGTCACCCGCCGTAAGGGCGGAACCAATAGCCGCCGTTACCGCAGAAACGGATATGTACCCAACCAAAAAACCAGCCAGCGTCACTCACCCACGCGCCGCCCCGGAAAAAACAGCTCAAAACAAGTAACCCCCTCACGGCTGCTGACGCTGTACCCCCCGTGATGCAACTGCATGATTGTCGCCACAATCGACAACCCCAAACCATTGGAATGAGCCGAACGCTCGCGGGATTCGTCGACCCGGTAAAAGCGCTCAAACAGCCGGGGCAAGTGCTCCGCAGGAATGGTCGGGCCCTGGTTGCGCACGATCAATCGAATGCCGTCCGCCGCAGGCGTGGCGCGGATGACCAGCTCGGACTGCGGCGCCCCATATTTGATGGCGTTGGCGCAAAGGTTGGCCAGCGCACGGCGCAGCAGCATCGGCTCGGCCCAGATCACGCCGCTGCCCTGAGCGTCGATGTTGATCCCGACGTCCGCCGCCAGCCCTTCAAAATAGTCGGCCATGCGTTCCATTTCATCGCCCGCGTCCAGTTCCTGGCGTTGACTCAGTGCACTGGCCGGATCGGTGCGGGCCAGAAACAGCATGTTGTCGAGCATGCGCGCCAGACGCTCAAGTTCTTCGACATTAGAGGCGAGCAGTTGCTGATAGGCTTCGACGCTGCGGTTCTGCTGCAACGCGACCTGGGTTTCGCCGAGCAGGTTGTTGATCGGCGTGCGCAGTTCATGGGCCATGTCGGTCGACACCTGACCCAGTTGCACGAAACCCTTGCCCAGCCGGTCGAGCATCGCGTTCAACGCCTCGATCATCGGCAGCAGTTCCCGTGGCGCGCCTTGGCCATCAAGGCGCTCGGTGAGGTTGCCGACGCCGATACCGTGGGCGTGCCGGGCCAGGCGGCGCACGGGCAGCAGGCCGCGATGCACCAGCAGATAACCGGACAGCGCCAGCAGAATCGCTGCCACGCTGGCGAAGAGGTACACATTGAGCCGGTAGCGGGCGAGCACGGCGGTGCGCTCGGTCATCAGGCGCCCGGTGACCACCTGCAAGCTGCCCATGTCATCGGATTCGATGGTCGCCGCGACGGCCGCGAAGGGAATGCCTTCCACGCCGGGATAGTGCTGCACATCGGCCAGACTCAACGGATGGTCCATCGGCACCGGTGCCAGCGATGGCAAGGCGAGGTTGCCGGGGTTGACCACCAGCAGCGGCTTTTGCCCGGGCGCGCCGATGGTCAACAGCGCTTCGCGATTGCCCAGCATGTTCTGGAACAGCGCGGGTTTGGTCCTGATCAGCTCCAGCGTATTGCTGTCATTGAGGAAGGTGCGCAATTGATCGATGCGGTTTACCAGCGCAGCGTCGTCGCGGCGGATCAATTCGTGCTCCAGGTCGCGGTACAGCGCCACGCCCAACAGGGTCAACGAGACAAATGCGAGCAAGGCAAACACCAGCGCCAGGCGCAGTGTCAGGGAATGGCGAAGGCGGCTCATGGCTGGGTATCGAAACGGTAGCCGATGCCGCGCACGCTGTGTATCAGCTTGAGCTGGAACGGGTCATCGATTTTCAGGCGCAAGCGGCGCACGGCGACGTCGACGACGTTGGTGTCACTGTCGAAATTCATGTCCCAGACCCGTGACGCGATCATCGAGCGCGACAGGACCTGGCCCTGATGCGTGGCAAACAAATGCAGCAGGGCGAATTCCTTGTTGGTCAGGGTGATCCGCACGCCGGCACGGGTGATGCGGCGCTTGAGCACGTCAATCTGCAAGTCGTCCACCTGCAACTGTTCTTCTTCGCGGGTGGGACCACGGCGGGTCAGGGTGCGCAGGCGCGCCACCAGTTCGGCGAAGGAAAAAGGCTTGATCAGGTAATCGTCGGCGCCCAGTTCCAGGCCCTTGATGCGGTCGGCGATGTCATCCCGGGCGGTGAGAAACAGCACTGGCGTGTCGGCTTCCTTGCGCAAGCGGCGCAGGACTTCCCAGCCATCCATTTTCGGCATCATCACGTCGAGCACGATGACGTCGAAGTCGTGCTCCAGGGCAAGGTGCAAGCCGTCGACGCCGTCCCGCGCCAGGCTGACGGAGTAACCGAGTTCCTGCAGGCCGTTGAGCAGGTAGTTGCCTGCCTTGGGTTCGTCTTCGACTACGAGGATGTTCATGAAAGTCTGCCTCAGCCAATTGGCGCCAGTGTAGCCGGATCAATGATCATTGGTGCAGCCAGTGCCGTCGACCTGGTAATCCAGCACATGCTCGCGACCCTGGTGGTCCAGGTAGTCGAGCCGCGCCGGAATCAGACCGCACTGCTGCGAAATGTCGGTGCTGGACAGGACTTTGTCGACGTCCAAGTGCACGAAAAAGCCGGTCTTGTCGTGGATCACCGGCGCCGTGGTTGTTTGCGTATCGGCAAACGCCGAGCCGGTGGCGAGGAGGGCGGCGAAACCGAGGATAAACATTTTCATGATGAGGCTCTCTATTCAGGGTTTGGAGGCTGCCGGCGGTACCTGGCAGTGAGTTCAGGTTAACCAGGCGATCCGGACAGCCGACCAACAGTTCAATGACAAAGTTGTAATGAAACGGTCTCGGTTTTATGGCTGACGGCCGGAGGCTTCGAGGATCAGGTCGGCGATCTCTTTGGAGTGGGAGACCAGCGACAAGTGGCTCGACGGCAGCTCGATGGTGGTCGCGCCCATGCGCTTGGCGAGGAAGCGTTCGAGGTCCGGATTGATGGTCTGGTCGAGGCTGGAGACCGCGTACCACGATGGTTTGCTGTGCCAGGCGGCTGCGGTGGTGCGATCAGCGAACAGGGTTTTGGCGATCGGTTGTTGCACGGCGAACAGTTGCATCGCCTTGTCGTGGGGCACGTCGCTGGCGAAGTACTTGAGGAAGGCGTCCTGCTTCAGGCTGACGAAACCGTCGTGTTCTTCGGTGCCGGCGCGCACGGGCATGGTCGGGTATTTGCCCGACAGCGCCACAAAGTCTTCCCCGGCGTCCGGTGCGCGGGCGGCGACGTATACCAGCGAGCTGACCTTTGGATTGACCCCGGCTTCACTGACCACGGTGCCGGCATAAGAGTGGCCGACCAGCACCGTCGGGCCGTCTTGCTGATTGAGTACGCGCTGGGTCGCGGCGACGTCGTCGGCAACCGAGGTCAACGGGTTTTGCACCGCAGTGACGTGCAGTCCGGCGGCCTGCAACCGCGAGATCACATCCGCCCAACTCGAGCCGTCGGCCCAGGAACCGTGCACCAGTACGACGTTGTCGGCCTTGACCGGCGCGATGTCGCTGGCCATGGCGGAACCGGTGCCAAGCATCAACAGGCTGGCGGCGATCAGGCAGAGTTTGCTTAATGGTTTCATGATATCGACCCTTGTCATCTTCAGTGGGAGGCGTCACCCGGTGTGGGTGACTGACGACGCCACTTTAGGAAGCGAGGGTGCTGGCTACGCTGACAACTCGATGACAAGTTTGTAATGCAGGGTCTGCCGTATGTCGGGAGCCCGGAACGGTCACCCACTCACACACTTCCAAGCGAAGACAATCCCTGGAAGTTAGACCATGACCGATGATCCGAGACAGGATGCACTGGCGGCCTGGTACAAACTCCTCGCACAACCCGAGATTCGCATGGATGTGGAGGAGCAGTACCAAGAGTTGCTCAAGGCGGCCGAGGAGATGGAGCGCAAAGGGCTGATCAGCAGTGCGGAATGGAGAACCCTGGTGCGCGAGGCCGGGGTGGCGTTTTACAGTGCGACAGAAGGGGTGGGCAGGGGCACCTAGGGCCCAATCAGCTCATCGCCTTCCTTTTTGGCCTGCTGTGCAAACCATTGCAGAACCAGCGCACAGGCCGGATGTGCGGCGGCTGAAGATTGCAGATTCAACGCGTAAACACCGCCCCGGAACTGCCGGCGGCGATTGCGCGGTTGAGCACGCGTCTTTGGACCAAGCTGAAAACCAATACCTGAGGGTGATTGCCCCTTCCTTGACGTGTGCCAGTCAGGGAAGGGGTTGTACCCGCTGATCAATCCTAGTCAATGGCGCTCAACAGCCATCCCGCAATCGCGCAGCCGAGCACCACCAGCCACGGCGGAAGCTTCCAGAACATCAACGCAACAAGGGCGACCAGCGCCAGGCCGAAGTCTTGCACTTTGAAAATCGCACTCGTCCAGACCGGTTGATACAGCGCTGCCAACAACAAACCGACCACCGCAGCATTCACCCCAATCAGTGCGGCCTGCGCACGTACGCTGCGACGCAATCGTTCCCAAAACGGCAGAGCGCCGAGGATCAACAGAAACGACGGCGCGAAGATCGCCAGCAGGCAGATCAAGCCGCCGAGCCAGCCCGACGGCGCAAGGCTCATGGACGCACCGAGGAATGCGGCGAACGTGAACAGCGGACCCGGTACGGCCTGCGTGGCGCCATACCCGGCGAGAAACGCTTCGTTGCCAACCCAACCCGAAGGCACCACCTCGGCTTGCAGCAGCGGCAGCACGACGTGGCCGCCACCGAACACCAGTGAGCCGGTCCGGTAGAAGGCATCCACCAGCGCCAGAGTTTGACTCGGCAGGAGTTGATTCAAGATCGGCAGGCCGATCAGCAGGGCCACAAACAGCGACAACCAGATCGCCCCGGCGCGTCGGCTGAGGGGGATGGGCAGAGGATCGTGCCCGTCACGCTGCGCGGGTTTGAACAACAACAGGCCGGCGACGCCAGCGGCGACCATCACGCCGACCTGTGTCCAGGCGGACGGTTCAAGCAGGACAATGCAGGCTGAAATCATCATGAGGGTGACGCGCAGCCCGTCCGTGCACAGGTTTCGTGCCATGCCCCACACGGCTTGCGCAACCACCGCGACGGCCACCACTTTGAGCCCGTGCAGCGCGCCAGGCGCCAACGCCGTGCCGTAGCGGGAAATGCCCAGTGCAAACAGGATCAGGGCGACGGCCGAAGGCAGCGTAAAACCGGCCCACGCCGCGAGCGCTCCGCGATATCCCGCCCGAGACAGGCCCAGCGCCATGCCGACCTGGCTGCTGACCGGCCCCGGCAGGAATTGGCACAGCGCCACCAAATCCGCATAGCTGCGCTCCGACAACCAGCGACGCCGTGTGACGAACTCCTCACGGAAATAGCCCAGGTGCGCGATCGGGCCGCCAAACGAGGTCAGCCCGAGGCGCAGGAAAATGATAAACACCGACCATGGGCTGCTGCGGCTATCGGCACGGGGTTCGTCCATATACGCGTCTTCCTGAAATGAAGTGATTCACTGTTGTATGCCGCCATTCTAACCATGGCCTACGCTTATCCCGAGATGGATGTTCATTGATTGGGGTATTCGCCCTGATCGACGTTCAACCGGCGCCCTATAAAAACAAAAGTCTCGGGAGAAAACGCATGTTTGCATTGTTACGTCGGTCCACCCTTTGCCTCGCGGTTGTCTTCAGTACCGCTGTGCTCGCAATGCCTGCCTTTGCCCTGGATACGGTCAAGTTCATGGCCCCCGGTTCGGTGGGCGGTGGTTATGACCAGACCGCCCGTGTTCTGGGCAAAGCCTTGATTGAAGCCAACACCGCCAAATCCGCTACCTTCGAAAACAAAGGGGGCGCGGGGGGCACGCTGGGACTGGCGCAGTTTGCCAACAGCACTAAAGGCGACCCGAATGCGCTGCTGGTGGTCGGCGCGATCATGGTCGCTGGCATTGAGCAAAACAATCCGCAGATTACCTTGAAAGATGTGACGCCGATTGCCCGCCTCTTTACCGAGTACAACGTGATTGCAGTGCGCAAGGAGTCCGAATTCAAAACCCTGGAGGACTTGCTGAAAGTCTTTAAAGATAAACCGACCAGTATTTCCTGGGGCGGTGGCTCCAAGGGGTCGATCGATCACATTGGCATTGCCGAATTGGCCGCGAAAATGGGTATTCCGGTCAACAAGGTCAATTACGTGGCCTTCGCGGGCGGGGGTGAAGTGGTTGCCCAGGCATTGGGGGGGCAGATCAAAGTCATCACCGGCGGTTACGCCGAACTGGGCCAGTACATCAGGAATGGTCAGTTCCGTGTGCTCGCCATCGGTGCACCGGAGCGCGTTGCAGGCATCGATGCGCCGACGCTTAAAGAAAGCGGGTATGACGTGATCATCGGCAATTGGCGGGGTGTTTACGGTGCCGCGAACCTCACGCCCGAGCAACGCAAGGAAGTGACCGACGCCGTTGTCGCCGCCGCCAACAGCAAAGTCTGGAAAGACAATATCGAAACCAACAAATGGTCACCCAACATCCTGACCGGTGACGACTTTGGCAAATTCGTCGACGCGGAGCATGTGCGGCTGCGGGCGATGCTGGTCGAGGTAGGGCTGGTCAAACCATGAGTCAATCGCGCGCAATCGTGCCGGTGCAACTGGCGATAGGCGTCGGTGTGATCGCCATCAGCGCCATGCTGGCCTACGGCGCCTTTCTGTTCCCCGAAGAAATGGGGTTCGTCATCCTTGGCGCGTACGTCTATCCCTATGCCGTGGCGGTATTCCTCGCAGGCGTGGGCGTGGTACTGAGCTATCAGGCCGTCACCGGCGGGTTTCGCGAACTGGCGGACCACGAAGACGAGTCCGCCAAGGCTTTGCCCGGCGGCAAGGCCGGTGTGGCGTGGGTGACGGGGGGGCTGTTGGGGGTGGCCGTGCTGATCAATCTGATCGGCTTCGTCCTGGCGGCCGCGCTGTTGTTTGCCTGTTCGGCGCGGGGCTTCGGCAGTCGCCATCCGCTGCGCGATCTCGCCATCGGCATTGCCCTGACGCTACCGATTTACTGGCTGTTCAATGCCGGGCTGGGGGTTTCCCTTCCGCCGCTTGTCAACGCCTGGATCTGATTCGGGCCGCAGGAGATCAACAGGGTGGATATTCTCGCAAGCCTGGCAATGGGTTTTTCCTCGGCCCTGACGCCAATCAATCTGATGTGGGGGTTCATTGGCTGCCTGCTCGGCACCGCCATCGGTGTCTTGCCGGGCATCGGGCCGGCGCTGACCGTGGCGCTGTTGCTGCCCATTACTGCGAAGGTCGATCCCACCGGCGCGCTGATCATGTTCGCCGGCATCTACTACGGCGCTCAATTTGGCGGTTCGACGACGTCCATTTTGCTCAATACCCCGGGGGAATCGTCTTCCATGGTCACGGCCCTGGAAGGCAACCTCATGGCCCGCAATGGCCGGGCAGGACCGGCCCTGGCCACGGCGGCCATCGGCTCTTTTGTGGCGGGCACTATCGCCACGGTTCTGCTGACCTTGTTTGCGCCCATTGTGGCGAAACTGGCACTGAATTTTGGGCCTGCGGAGTATTTCGCGATTCTGGTGCTGTCGTTTACAACGGTGTCGGCGGTGCTCGGGGCGTCCATGTTGCGTGGCTTTGCATCTCTGGGGATTGGCTTGACCGTCGGTTTGATCGGGCTGGACTCGACCTCGGGTATCGCTCGCTACACCTTGGGCGTGCCGGAATTGGTCGATGGCATCGAAGTCGTGCTGGTGGCGGTCGGGTTGTTTGCGGTGGGCGAGGCGTTGTACAGCCTGCTGTATCAGAAGGAAGAGGCTACTGGCCGACACCGCATGACCTCGTTGTGGATGACGCGCGCCGATTGGAAGCGCTCGGTTCCGGCGTGGCTGCGAGGGACGCTGATCGGTTTTCCCTTCGGCTCGATTCCGGCCGGTGGCGCGGAGATCCCGACATTCCTGTCGTATTCCACCGAGCGCAAGCTGAGCAAATACCCGAAAGAATTTGCCGCCAGCAAAGGCGAGGGCGCCATTGAGGGCGTCGCCGGCCCTGAAGCGGCGAACAACGCGAGTGCCACCGGTTCGTTGGTGCCGTTACTGACCCTCGGAATCCCGACGTCCGCCACCGCAGCCATCCTGTTGGCGGCGTTCCAGAACTACAACCTGCAACCGGGGCCGATGCTGTTTGAAACCTCGGGTGAACTGGTCTGGACCCTGGTGGCCTCGCTGTACATTGGCAACGTCATCCTGCTGGTGCTGAACCTGCCGTTAGTGGGGCTCTGGGTGAAGCTGTTGCAAATCCCGCGGCCGTACCTGAACGCCGGGATCCTGGTGTTCGCCACCATCGGCGTGTACGGCATGCGTCACTCATCTTTCGACCTGTTGCTGATGCTGGCGATCGGGTGGGGCGGGGTGTTGATGCGGCGATTCGACTTCCCCGTCGCCCCGGTAATCGTGGGCATGCTGCTGGGGCCGATGGCGGAAAAACAACTGCGTAACGCGTTGTCGATCAGCGAGGGCGACTGGACGGTGTTTCTGACGCAACCGATTTCCGCTGCGTTTCTGGCGTTGACGTTGCTGGTGCTGCTGGTCCCGCATCTGCTGCATGCCAGGGGCATCAAGTTGCATGAGGATGATTGAGCCAACGCCAGAGGGGGTAACGAGTTCATGTACGAATCCGGTGAACCCGGGATCGGTACTGGTCGATGCAAAGGAACGCCCCGGAAAGTGCGTTCCTGGTATTTCAAAGCTTGCGAAATCAAACGCGCGATGCTGTTCGACAGCTCGAATGCCTGAAGCGCGGTTATGTCCCTTTGGCGACATCTACTGGCTTGTTAGCGTTAGTCGGCAATCCGCTGGCGCGTTAGAGTCGAGGCACTGTTCCTCGCCACCGCCGGATGCCACCGATGACCCGCCCCCGTTTTTTGCCCGACAACTTCACCCTGACCCTGATCGGCGTGGTCGTTCTCGCCAGCCTGCTACCCGCCAGCGGCCAGGTCGCGGTCGGTTTTGGCTGGCTGACCAACCTCGCCATTGCCCTGTTGTTTTTTCTGCATGGCGCCAAGCTGTCCCGCGAGTCGATCATCGCCGGGGCCGGCCACTGGCGCCTGCATTTGTTGGTGTTCGGCCTGACGTTTGTCCTGTTCCCCTTGCTCGGACTGGCGCTCAAACCCTTGCTGTCGCCGATGATCGGCGCCGACCTGTACATGGGCATGCTTTACCTCTGCGCGTTGCCCGCAACAGTGCAGTCGGCCATTGCGTTCACCTCCCTGGCGCGCGGGAATATCCCGGCGGCGATTTGCAGTGCGGCGGCCTCCAGCCTGTTCGGGATTTTCCTCACGCCGTTGCTGGTGACGTTACTGCTGGACGTGCACGGTGATGGCGGCTCGACGCTCGATGCAATTGTGAAAATCAGCGTGCAACTGTTGCTGCCGTTCATTGCCGGGCAGATCGCCCGACGCTGGATCGGCGCTTGGGTCGCGCGCAACAAGAGTTGGCTGAAGTTCGTTGATCAGGGCTCGATCCTGTTAGTGGTCTACGGCGCGTTCAGCGAGGCGGTGATCGAAGGCATCTGGCATCAGATACCGCTCTGGGGACTGGCCGGGCTGGTGGCCGTTTGCTGCATTTTGCTGGCGCTGGTCTTGTTGGCGTCCACCGTGCTGGGCAAGGCGTTCGGCTTCAATCAGGAAGACCGCATCACCATCCTGTTCTGCGGTTCGAAAAAGAGCCTGGCCACCGGCGTGCCGATGGCTCAGGTGTTGTTCGCCGGCAGCACCATTGGCGTGTTAATCCTGCCGTTGATGCTGTTCCACCAGATTCAACTGATGGTCTGCGCCGTGTTGGCGCAGCGCTACGCCAATCGTCCGGAAACGGTCGTCGAGCTGATGGCTCAGGTCGATCCCTGATTACCGGACGGGATGGCAACTATTGCCCGTCCACCAGGCGAGGCAGCTGCAACGGGTTGAAATCACGCAATGCCTCAGGCAACAACGCATCCGGAAAACCCTGGTAAGCCACCGGGCGCAAGAAGCGTTCGATTGAGGTCATGCCCACCGAAGTGAAGCGACTGTCCGAGGTCGCCGGAAACGGTCCTCCGTGAACAGTGGCGTGGGTCACTTCCTGCGGATGGGCGAAGGCGTTGACGACGATGCGTCCGGTTCTGCGCTCCAGCACCGGCAGCAAGCGTTGGGCCAGTGGCAAGTCAGTTGTCTCCAGGTGCAGGGCGGCGCTGAGTTGGCCCTGGAGCGAGCGGGCAATGGCGAGTAGTTCAGCCTCGTCCTCGACGGTCACCAGCAGCGCCGATGGACCGAAGACTTCCTGCGACAGTGTGGCTTCCTTGAGGAAGCGTTGGCCGGTGACCTCCAGCAGCGCCGATTGGCCGTCAACGTCCGCGCTGGCGGCGGTGCCTTCGGCGATGCGCTGCGCACCGGCGTTTTCCATCGCGGCCAGACCATTCAGGTAAGACGCATGGATCCCCGGCGTCAGCATCGTGCGGGCTGCGGCCTCGCTGACGCGCTGCACCATGGCCGCGCGCAGTGCTTCGAGACCGGCGCCTTTGATCGCGATCAGCAACGCGGGCCGGAGGCAGGCTTGCCCGACATTGACCAGCATGCGCTCGATAAAGCCGTCACCGATCTGCGCGCCGCGCTCGGCGAGTGCCGCGGGCAGGATGAACGTGGGATTGATGCTGGTCATTTCGGTGAACACCGGAATCGGATCGGGCCGCAGCTGTGCACGCCGATACAGCGCCATGCCGCCCTGTTCCGAGCCGGTAAACGTCACGGCTTTTATCAATGGATGATCGACCAGCGCTTCGCCGATGGTGTTGCCGCTGCCGCGCACCATCGAGAAAACCCCCTCGTGCAACCCGTGGTCCTGCACCGCCTTTTGGATGGCCCGTGCCTGGATTTCCGAAGCGCCGGGATGGGCGTTGTGCGCTTTGAGGATGACGGTCGCGCCGGCAGCCAGTGCCGAAGCGGTGTCGCCACCGGCCACCGAATAGGCGATCGGAAAGTTGCTCGCACCGAAAATGGCCACCGGGCCGATGGCCATTTTCTGCAGGCGATGGTCCATGCGCGGGCGAGGTTGGCGATCCGGTTGTGCCGGGTCGATGGCCAGTTGCAGGAAGCGGCCTTTGCGCACGACCTCGGCGAATTGACGAAACTGTGTGGCGGCCCTTGTTGCCTCGCCTTCCAGTTGCGCTTGCGGCAAGCCCGTCTCAAGTGCGGCCCGTGCCGCTAAATCAGTGCGGACGGCTTCGAGATTGTCGGCAATGCTCTCCAGAAACGCCGCGCGCCGTGCCAGCGACGTATGGCTGTAGCTGTCGAACGCCTCGTCAGCGAGTGTCGCCGCCTGGTGGACTTGCGCGACGCCGCCGAGGGCAAAATCCGGTTCGATCAACGTGTTGGTCGCAGGGTTGAGCGCCTTCATCGTTCCTTCGGTGGCCGCGACATCGTGCGTACCGATGATCAGGTTTCCTGTCAGTTTCTTCATCGGTCATTCCTGCCCTGCGAGGGTGGCTACGAGTTCGTCCGTGGTCACAATCGAATGGGCAAATGTGGGCCCGTTCAGCTCGTGGGCGGCGTGCATCATTTCCGGGCGGAAGGCGGCAGTCGCGTCACGCACCAGGGTGACGTGGTAACCCAGTTCCGACGCGTAGCGGGCAGTCGCTTCGATGCAGGTGTTGGCCAGCAGACCCACGATGATCACGTGGGTGATGCCTTTTTGCTTGAGGCGAAAATCCAGGTCGGTGTTGGCGAAACCGCTCGAACCCCAATGCTCCTGAACGACGATGTCACCGTCCTTCGGCGCGAAATCCGGATGCCATTCACCGCCCCATTCCCCGCGTGCAAAGTGGTGCATGTGCATGATCTTGCACTGGGTCGGTGTTGGATGGTCCCAGCCTTCGTAGTCGCCGTGTTCCCAGCGATGGTGCGGTACGATGACGACCGGAATGTCGAGGGCGCGAACCGTGCGATCGAGCGTGCGCAAGTTGTCGAGCAAGCCGACTTGCTCGGCGATCGGTTTGATCAAGGGGAAGACCTTGCCGTTTTCCGAGAGGAAATCGTTGTACGGATCGACCAGCAGATAGGCGGTCCTGTTGAGCGGATAAAGGGCGTTCGACATGACGATGTTCTCCACGAAAAGTTGAGTGACCGGTGCCGGGGACTTGCCTGGGCATCTTGTTAGTATGATAATCATAGTAATTGCGTAAGAGGCAAGTCCGTATGTCAATAAATACCAGTGTTCCCACCACTCTGTGCCCGATTTCCCGGGCCGAGGCGATCGTGGGCGACCGCTGGACCGTGCTGGTACTGCGTGAGTTGATTATGGGGAGTCATCGGTACGACGAGATCCAGGCGCAAACCGGCGGCACCCCGCAAATGGTCGCTGCACGCTTGAAGAGTCTGGAGGCTGACGGCCTGGTCGAACGCCGTCTCTACAATGAACGCCCGCCACGCTACGAATACCACCTGACCGAAAAAGGGCAGGCCTTTTACTCCGTAGTGCAGGCGTTGCGCGCTTGGGGGGAAACCTGGTGCAAGTCGCCGGAGGAAGGCCTGGCGGTGGTGTACACCCATAAAACCTGTGGCGAACCCGCAGGTTTAGGACCACTTTGCGATCATTGCGGTGAGTTGTTGCGTCGGGATGAGCTGATCAGTGAGCAGAGCGAAGCCTATGCCGCAGAACGACAAACGCGGCGTGAGGCTTTCAAAGCGAGTCGGAGCCAAGCGTAAGGAGGCGGTAACCGCCCTCCCTGCGCTTGCGAACGGGGAGGGCGTCGATCAAACGATCTGCGCTGTCAGAACTCAGGCGTGTATTTCACGCTGAACATCACGTTGCGTGGATCACCGTAGTTGTTGTTGCCATTGATCTGGTTGTAGGCCGCCGTGAAGTAAGTCTTGTCAAACAGGTTGTTGGCGTTCATCGCCAGCTCGATTTCCGGCGTGAGCTGGTAACCGACACGGGCATTCCACACGGTGTAACCCGGTACGTTGACGCTGTGGTCGTAACCAATCGTGTGGGTTTGAGCAACGAAGCCCAGGCCAGTGCTGACACGGTTCCAGTCGCCGCTGAACTGGTAGTTGCCCCAGACGCGCAGCATGTGTTTCGGCGTCCACCAGCTGAAGACTTTGCCTTCGTTGTCCGGGTCCTTAAGGTACTTGGTGGTGTTGTAGGTGTACCCCGCAAACAGTTGCAGACCGTCCAGCACTTCGCCGCTGATTTCGGCGTCGAGACCCTGGCTGCGCACTTTGCCGGATGCCTTCGAGCAGTACCAACCGTCGCAGATTTGCCCACCGTCCGTATCGAGAGTGGCCCGGTTTTCCTGGTCGTAACGGAACAAGGCCAGGGACGTATTGACCCGACCCTCCATCAACTCGCCCTTGAGACCCACTTCGTAGTTAGTGCCGATAATCGGTTTAACCACCGAGCCGCCGGTATCGCGTTCGGTTTGCGGTGTGAACACGTCGGTGTAGCTGGCATAGACCGCCCATTCGTGGCTCAGGTCATAGACGATGCCCGCGAAGGGGGTGACTTCGCCGTTTTCGTTACTGGTGCTTTCAGGATCGGCGGTGATGCTGGTCGCGTTCTGACCCCAGGATTTGTAGCTGTAGTCGTACCAGCTGACCCGAGAGCCGAGCACCAAGGTCAGCGGATCGATCGGCTTGACCCGCCAGCTGCCATACAGACCCTTTTGGCGGATGTCATATTTGCTCGGCGTCCCCCGACCTCCGGGGCTATTGAGCAAACCGTCGTAGCTGATTTCGGGACGGTCGTGATTGATGTCGAAGATAGTGTCGGTACTGTTATTGAAGGTCCGAGCGAATTTGTCATCCGAGGTGTACTTGGAGTAGTTGCCGCCCACCATGATTTCCTGCTGCATGGACAAGGCTTCGAACTTGCCGTTGAGGTTCATGTCCAGAGCGACTTTGGTGGAATCCATATCCGTCACGAAGTCAGCGTATTGCACGCCGCTGCCATCGGCATTGATGCCGGTGCCGCTGGATTGCACCCTTGTGTTCTTCGCCTTGTTGGTTTCAGTCATGCGCACGGCGCCGACCTTGAAGGCCCAATCGTCGTTGAATCGGTGTTCCAGGTCGGTGTAGAGCGTGGTGACATCGATATCCGAATGGTTCCACTTCGCCCCGGTGTAAGTCTTGCGCGGCAGGTCGACGGGTTTGCCGTCGGCGTAGCGCGGGAAGCCGCGGACATTGGAGCGTGATTCGCCGTCGGACTGGCTGACCGCCAGGCCCAGGGTGGTGGCTTCGCTCAGATCGAAGTCCAGCGCGCCATACAGCGAAGTGGTCTTGTACCACTCGGAATCGACAAACGAGTGGCTGTCGTCCTGGTCGGCAACCAGGCGTCCGCGGACTGTGCCGGCCTGGTTCAGCGGCCCGCCGGCGTCCAGCTGCAGACCGTAGTGATCCCAGGAGCCGGCCTTGCCGGTGAGGGTCACGGTCGGTGCGTTCTGGCCGCGTTTGCGCACCAGGTTGACGGCGCCGCCGGGGCTGCCGGTGCCTTGCAGCAAACCGGACGCGCCCCGCAGCACTTCCATGCGATCAAAGAAGATCAGGTCCTGCGTGGCCCAGTTGCCCAGCGCGTAAGTGTTGCGCGGGATCGGCACGCCGTCGTATTGCCAGTCATCGATCTGGAAACCGCGCGAGCTCAGAATCATGCCTCTGCCGACGCCTTGGGCACCGACCAGACCGGTGGTCTTGTTGGCCGCGTCCTTGAGATCGACGATATCCTGATCGTCCATCTGCTTACGGGTCATCACCGTGACCGACTGCGGAATTTCCTTGAGGGTGTGGGTGCCCTTGCCGATGGTCACGGCCCGCACGGCGTAGGAGCCTGAGCCTTCGGTGGTGGCGTCGGTGCTGTGTTCGACGATGTTGGTCACGCCCAGTTGCAATGCTGCGCTGTTGTCCGCGGCAGGCTCGACGCTGAAGTTACCTTGCCCGGTCACTTGCAATTGCAGGCCGCTGCCCGCCAATGCCTTCTGCATTGCCTGTTCCGCGGGCATCTGGCCGACCACCGCCGGCGCTTGTTTGCCCCGCACCAGCGAAGGCTCCAATGAAACGATGTGGCCGCTCTGGCTGGCGATGGCATTCAACGTGCTGGCGAGTGGGCCGGCCGGCAGGTTGAATGTCAGGTCTTGGGCCTGCGACAGGGCAGGGCTCGCCAGAGTTGCCAGGGCGACAGCGGCGGAAAGGGCATGGGGCCACGGGTTGAACACAGCGTTCTCCTGAAAATGTGGAAGTGTCAGGAGATAGGTGGGACGAGAATTGAAAACCGGACACGAATGAGAGTTATTTCCAAAAAAATTTTATCGGTGGGGCTATTTCGCACGGATCAGCGTCAGCCATGGGCTGTAGCGATCCACACGAATCGGCAGGGTTTCCGCCAGTGCCGTGAACACCCGATCCGGATCGTTCAACGGGAATACGCCCTGGACTCGCAAGTCGCGAACCTCGGGAGCCACGCGGACAAAGCCCCGGCTGTAAGGGCGTAGCGCATCGACGACGTGTTCCAGGGGATCGTCCAGCACGTTCAGTCGTCCGCTGAGCCAATCCGCGCGATGACGTTGATCTCCGGCCACTGGTGCAATTGTTCCTGCATACAGCAAGGCCGACTGACCTTCCTGCAGGTCGAGCGTCGTGCCGTCGAGCAGACGGGCTTCAACGGAATGCTGCAACACCACCACGCGAGTCGCGTCGTGTTCCTGAGCCACCAGGAAACGGGTGCCCAGTGCACGTATTTCACCCTGGGCGGTGCGCACCCGTAGCGGACGCTGGGGGTCGGCTGCGACCTGAATCACCAGTTCGCCGTGGCGCAGAATCACCAGCCTTTGCTTGTCATCGAAACGCAGGTCCGCCGCGCTGTTCGCGTTGAGGCTCAGGCGGCTGCCGTCGGCCAGCGTGAAATCCTGACGCTGGCCGCGCCCGGTGTGCAGATCCGCCAGCAGCGAGTCACCCAGCGGGCTGCGAATGCCGAGCCACGCGCCGCCACCCAGCAGGCCCAGGCCCGCGATCACGCGGAGCGCATCGCGGCGTGAGCCGTGGGGCTGCAGCAGCAGTTGCCGCGCTTCGCCGGCCTGACCGGGCAAACGCCGATCCAGGGCACGAATCGTGTTGAAGGAAGCCCCGAGACGTTCCTGCAAGGTGGCCCAGGCCCGGGCATGGGCGGGGTTCATCGCCAGCCATGTGTTGAACCGTTCTTGCAGTGCGGCATCGGGTTTGCCGGCACGAAGGCTCACCATCCAGTCAATGGCCTGCTCGCTGACCGGATCAAGGCGCGGCTTGCTCATGGCGTCAACTCGCTCAGATAGCACTGACGCAATGCCTGTTTCATGTAACGGCTGACCGTGCGCTCCGAAAGCCCCAGCTTGTCAGCAATCGCCACGTAGCTCAGACCGTCCAGTTGGCTGTAGAGGAACGTGGCTTTGACGACCATTGGCAAGCCATCGAGTGCCCGATCGATAGCGACCAGGGCCTCGATCAGCTGCAACTGTTCTTCAGGGGAGGGGGCGAACGATTCAGGCAACGTGGACAGGCGTTCGAGGTAGGCCAGTTCCAGCTTGCGCCGGCGATGACGATCAAAGATCAATCGTCGGGCAATGGTCGACAGGTACGCGCGCGGTTGTTCGATGCTGTCGGGGTCTACGCGGGCTGTCAGCATCTGGCAAAACGTATCGGCGGCGGTGTCCTCAGCGTCCGCGTGATTGCGCAGGCGCCGCTGGATATGCTGCAGCAGCCAACGATGATGGTCGCTGAAAAAGAAGCCCAGCTTGCTGGTCTGAGGAGGTTGCACCGGTTGGCTTTCCAGATGTTAGTGTGAATCGTTCTCAATACTACCTTTGAGAGGATCGTCACTGCAATCTCTGACTTCGCCGATGGCGGGGCGGGATGAATGCCCGCCCGTGCTTCTTGATGTATCGTCTTCCGGCAAGGAGTTGAGACTGTGCACGGAGCCCACATGACATTGACCACCGAAACACTAATCGAAATGGCCATGACCAACCCGGCCAACGCCGAGATTGCCCGGCGCCTGCCTGCGCTCGGGATGAACCAGTGCATGCTGACCGCAGGCTGCCTGTTTCAGGCGGTCTGGAACCATCAGTCCGGCCGGCCTGCCGCGTGGGGCATCAAGGATTACGACGTGTTCTACTTTGATGAAGACGAATCGTGGGACGCCGAAAACGAAGTCATCCTGGCGGCGCGAGCGCTCTTTCACGACCTTGACGTGAACATCGAAATCAAGAACCAGGCACGGGTCCATCGCTGGTACGAGCGGCGGTTCGGCAGGCCGTACCCGAAGCTGAAGTCGGCGAAGGACGGCATCGACCGGTATCTGATTGCGGGAACGTGCATCGGCCTCGATGTGGTGAGCGGCGAGGTGTACGCGCCTTACGGTTTGGGCGATGTCGCTGACGGGCTGTTACGGATCAATCCGCTCAATCATCAGCCTGATCTGTTCGTGCAGAAAGCCGAAAGTTATCAGGCTCGCTGGCCTTGGCTGACGATTGTCGACACTGACGCTATTCCTGATTGAAGTAAAAGGGGACAGGGCTCGAATACCCCATCCCCTCCATCACGTAACAATCAGAACTTGAACGCCTGACGCCCTACCAACAACCATTTGCCTTTCTGCTTCTGCCAGATCTGGAAATTCTCGATTTCGGTCGGAATCACCTCGGCGCCTTTCAGCGCCTGTGCCGAGAAATGGTTGCGGACCAGCGCGACGTCACCGGACAGGGTGATGGTCTGGTTTTGCATTTCCAGGGTCTTGAAGGCGCTGCGACCGGTTTCGATGTCGGCGATGTATTCCTGTTTGTTCTGGATTTTGCCGCTGGAATGCCCGTAGGTCAGGTTCTCCGCGGTCAGTGCGTTCAGTTCGGCAATGTTCTTTTTCAGCATCGCCTGGGTCAGGTGGTCGACGGCCTGGGCGACATCTTTCTCGCCGGAGGACGAGGCTGCCGCCACGTATCCACTGAAGAGGCACAGAAAACCGATCAGCAATTTCGCTTTTTTCATTGGGTGTTTCCTTGTTGTTGTGGGTGATCGAGTGGCGGATATAGATTCATTCGTCAGTCGTCGTACAACCTAGCATGCACTGAGAAAAAAGCGAACATGGCCGGGCGGGTAATACCGCATGTCGTAAAACCCCGCCCGAATGCAAATAGCCTTCAATTGCACTGTGATGCAGTCGATAACCTGTTCAGAAGCCATCCGCGAATGGCTGTACCCAACTGACAGGGGACCCACAGAGTGTCGATAAAACTACGTTTGATCCTGCTGATAGGCACCGGTCTGCTCACGGCGTTGATCATGAGCCTGGTCAGTTACTTGGGAAATTCGCAAATGGCGACCGCGGTGAATGACAACGAGGTCAGCATGGCCGCGCTGCGCAATCACCTTGAAGCCGACATGATGCACGACGCGTTACGCGCGGATGTGCTGTTGGCGATGGTCGTCGGGCTGGGCAAAAGCACCAGCACCCCTGCCGAAGTGCGCAGTTCCATCGAGGAACACGCCTCGCACTTTCGTGAAGTGCTGGGTGAAAACCTCAAACTGCCGGTCAACGACACCATCAAGGCTGGCCTGAACAAGATCAAACCGAGCCTCGACACCTACATCAGTGCCGCCGAGCGCATCGTCGGGCTGGCGCTGGAAAACCCGGATGCCGCGCAAAAGGAACTGGGCACGTTCAACACGGTGTTCAGCCAACTGGAAGACCAGATGGCCGCCCTCAGCGAGCTGATCGAGACCAACACTCAACAGACCAGCGCAGGCACGCAGCACGCCATCAGTAACGCCAACGTCACGCTCGGTATTGTGCTCGTCGTCAGTCTGTTGCTGCTGATTGCCCAGGGCCGCTGGGTGATCCTGAGCATCATGGGACCGTTGCGAACCGCCAGCCGTATTGCCGAGAGCATCGCCCACGGCAACCTCAGCGAACCCATTGTCGAACCCACCCGCAATGACGAAGCCAGCGCACTGATTCGCAGCCTCGCGACCATGCAACGTGACTTGCGCGGCATGATCGAAGTCGTGCGCAGCAACGCCCACGGCGTCAGCGGCATGAGCGCGCAATTGAGCGACGGTTGCCACGAAGTCGCTGGCAGCAGCCAGCAGCAAAGCGCCGCCGCCAGCACCATGGCCGCCGCCGCGAGTGAAATGACCGCGAGCATCGAAGAAATCACCCGGCACGCCGAGCGTGCGCTGAACATGGCCAACCAGGCCGAGACGCTGGCCAAGGACGGTGGTCGGGTGATCCATCAGGTGGTCAATGACATGGACGGGATCGCGCGTTCGGCACAGCAGTCGGCACAGGTCATTCGCACGCTGGACAAGGATTCCGAGGCGATATTCAGCATCATCCAAGTGATCAAAGGCATTGCCGATCAAACCAACCTGTTGGCGCTCAACGCGGCCATCGAGGCGGCTCGCGCCGGTGAGCAGGGCCGTGGCTTTGCCGTGGTGGCCGACGAGGTCCGTAGCCTGGCGGGACGCACCAGCGCCTCGACCCAGGAAATTGCCGCGATGGTTTCACGCATCCAGCAAAGCACCCGCGAAGCCGTCACCAGCATGGAGGCGGGCGTCGCGCAGGTCGACAAGGGCATGGCCGTGACCGCCGACGTCGAACGCGCCATCCGCGAAATTCTCGAGGCCACGCTGAACACCACGCAACTGGTGAATGACATCTCCCGCACGATTGGTGAGCAGAGCCTGGCGAGCAATGAAATAGCGCATCAGGTGGAGATGATTGCGGGCATGTCCGAAGGCAACAGCAAGGTCATTGGCCAGACGGCTTCGACCACGGATGATTTGTCGGCGCTGGCGGGCAAGTTGTCGCAATCGGTGGATCGGTTCAGGCTGTGAAGCGGCGTCTGACCTGACGCCATCGCGGGCAAGCCCGCTCCCACAAGGTCCGTGTCGAGCCTGACTACTGCGTACGACACGGTTCCTGTGGGAGCGGGCTTGCCCGCGATGGCAATCGCTCAGGCAAAACAGAACGAATGGCCTAGAGATACTTATCCGTCACCGCCCCCTCCGAAGCACTGGAAACAGTCTCCCACAAGGTCCGTGTCGAGCCTGACTACTGCGTACGACACGGTTCCTGTGGGAGCGGGCTTGCCCGCGATGGCAATCGCTCAGGCAAAACAGAACGAATGGTCTAGAGATACTTATCCGTCACAGCACCCTCGGAGGCACTGGAAACAGTCTTCGCATACTTGGCCAACACCCCGCGTTTGTACTTCGATTCCGGCCGCACCCAGCGGGTCTTGCGCTCGGCCAGTTCAGCATCGGAAACATCCACGGTGATCTGCCGGCTTTCGGCATCGATGGTGATTTTGTCGCCGTCTTCGATCAGCGCAATCGGCCCGCCATCAAAGGCTTCCGGTGTAATGTGCCCCACCACAAATCCGTGTGAACCACCGGAAAAGCGGCCGTCGGTAATCAACGCAACGTCCTTGCCCAAGCCCTTGCCCATGACCGCCGACGTCGGCGAGAGCATTTCACGCATGCCCGGGCCGCCCTTGGGCCCTTCGTAGCGAATCACGATCACCTCGCCCGCTTTCACTTCGCCGTTGAGAATCCCGGCCAATGCGCCTTCTTCGCCGTGGTAGACCCGCGCCGTGCCTTCAAAGCGCAGACCTTCCTTGCCGGTGATCTTGGCCACCGCGCCGGTGGGCGAAAGGTTGCCGCGCAGCACTACCAGGTGCGAGTCCTTTTTCACCGGCTGGTCGAAGGGCAGAATCACGTCCTGGCCGTCGGGATAATCCGCCACATTTTCGAGGTTTTCCGCGAGGGTCTTGCCGGTCACCGTCATCGCATCACCATGCAGCATGCCGGCCGCGAGCATGCGCTTCATCAGCGGTTGAATGCCGCCGATGGCAACCAGTTCGCTCATCATGTATTTGCCGCTGGGGCGCAAGTCGGCCACTACGGGGGAGACCTTGCCCAGCTCGACGAAATCATCTAGCGTCAACTCGACATCCACCGCATGCGCCATGGCCAACAGATGCAGCACGGCATTGGTCGAGCCGGCGAGGGCGATGACCACGCGGATCGCATTTTCAAAGGCTTTGCGGGTCATGATGTCCCGCGGTTTGAGGTCCAGCTTCAACAACGCCATGACCTGCTGGCCGGCGCGGAAGCTGTCCGAGGCCTTGTCGCTGCCGACCGCATCTTGAGAACTCGAACCGGGCAGGCTCATGCCCAGCGCTTCAATGGCCGAGGCCATGGTGTTGGCCGTGTACATGCCGCCACAGGAGCCAGGGCCGGGAATCGCCACTTCTTCGATCTGCTTGACCTGGATTTCGTTGATGTCGCCACGCGCATTCTGGCCCACGGCTTCGAACACGGAGATGATGTCGGTGTGGCCGGCGCCGGGCCGAATCGTCCCGCCATAGACGAAGATGGAAGGGCGGTTCAGCCGCGCCATGCCGATCAGGCAGCCCGGCATGTTCTTGTCGCAGCCGCCCACGGTCACCAGGCCATCGAAGCCTTCGCAACCGGCCACGACCTCGATGGAATCGGCAATCACCTCGCGCGATACCAACGAATACTTCATGCCTTCCGTGCCGTTGGCGATGCCGTCGGAAATCGTGATGGTGTTGAAAATGACGCCCTTGGCCCCGGCGGCATTCGCGCCTTTTTCCGCCTCGATCGCCAGTTTGTCGATGTGCATGTTGCACGGCGTCACCATCGCCCAGGTCGAGGCGATGCCGATCTGCGGTTTCTTGAAGTCCTCGTCGGTGAAACCCACCGCCCGCAGCATCGAGCGACCGGGCGCACGCTCCACGCCATCGACCACTTGAGAGGAATATTTGCGCAGATCGTCTTTAATAACCATGACTGCTCCTCACCGGCTCATCGAAAAAAACAGGTTGAGTATAGTGGCCCCGGCGCGCGTGTCCGGACTATCAGGTCGGGAACAGACGCGCGGGTTTGCTCCAGCGTGATATTCTTCGCCTCAACTTGGTTTGACCTATTCAGTTTGCGTGTCCTCGAGACGCGCCAACAGAATCACTGTCGCTCAAGTAGCTGAAGCCAATAACGATAAAAAGTCAGTTCAGTAGGGACATATAAACTGAGGTCGATGGATCACGTCGGCCTTGTGTGCCCACCCTCCAATCGTCATGCGCGAGAACCCGCGGCATCTGCCTGTATGCCGTGAAACAAGGGGCTCGTGAAGTGAAGATGGAAGGGCGGATGGCGTTTTATCATAGGTGCTACAGATGTTTAAAAAAGTGAATACGGCCCTGCTGGGGCTGGCTTTGTCGATGGGGATCACTTCCGTCCACGCGGAAGAGGCAAAGAAAGTCGATGTACTGCTGATCGGCGGCGGCATCATGAGCGCGACCCTCGGTGTCTGGCTCAATGAGCTGGAACCTGGCACTTCGATGGAAATGATCGAGCGCCTCGACGGCGTCGCCCTGGAAAGCTCCAACGGCTGGAACAACGCCGGTACCGGTCACTCCGCCCTGGCCGAGTTGAACTACACCCCGGAAGACGAGAACGGCAAAGTCTCGATCCCGAAAGCCGTTGAAATCAACGAAGCGTTCCAGATCTCCCGTCAATTCTGGGCCTGGCAGGTTCAGCAAGGCGTGCTGAAGAACCCGCGCTCGTTCATCAACTCCACACCGCACATGAGCTTTGTGTGGGGCGATGACAACATCAAGTTCCTGAAAAAGCGCTACGAAGCCCTGCAAGCGAGCCCGCTGTTCGCCGGCATGCAGTACTCGGAAGACCCGGCGCAGATCGCCAAGTGGGTTCCGCTGATGATGGAAGGGCGCGACCCGAACCAGAAAATCGCGGCCACCTGGTCCCCGATCGGCACCGACGTGAACTTCGGCGAGATCACCCGCCAGTTCGTTGCGCACCTGCAAACCACGCCGAAATTCGACTTGAAACTGTCTAGCGAAGTGCAAGACATCACCAAGAACGAAGACGGCACCTGGCGCGTCAGCTACAAAAACTTGAAAGACGGCACTAAGTCCGAAACCGACGCCAAGTTCGTGTTCATCGGCGCGGGCGGCGGTGCACTGCACCTGCTGCAAAAGTCCGGCATTCCTGAAGCCAAGGAATACGCAGGCTTCCCGGTCGGCGGTTCGTTCCTCGTCACCGAAAACCCGACCATCGCCGAGCAACACCTGGCCAAGGCTTACGGCAAAGCCTCGGTTGGCGCACCGCCAATGTCGGTTCCGCACCTGGACACCCGTGTCCTGGACGGCAAGCGCGTCATCCTGTTCGGCCCATTCGCGACCTTCAGCACCAAGTTCCTCAAAGAAGGCTCGTACCTGGACCTGCTGACCACCACCACCACGCACAACGTGTGGCCAATGACCAAGGTCGGCATCAAGGAATACCCGCTGGTCGAGTACCTTGCCGGTCAGCTGATGCTGTCGGATGAAGACCGCCTCAACGCCCTGAAAGAATACTTCCCGAACGCCAAGGCTGAAGACTGGCGCCTGTGGCAAGCCGGCCAGCGCGTGCAAATCATCAAGCGTGATGAAGCCGCCGGTGGCGTGCTGAAACTGGGCACCGAAATCGTAGCTTCCGCAGACGGCTCGATTGCTGGCCTGCTGGGCGCTTCGCCAGGCGCTTCAACGGCTGCACCGATCATGCTGACCGTGCTGCAGAAAGTGTTCAAGGACAAGGTCGCGTCCCCAGCCTGGCAGGAAAAACTGCACCAGATCGTGCCGAGCTATGGCACCCAGCTGAATGGCAGTCCTGAGAAGGTTGCACAAGAGTGGGCTTACACCGCCAAGGTCTTGCAACTGACCCCGCCACCGGCGATCGGTCAGGTTGCGGCCCCGGCTGCTGCTCCGGCTGAAGCGCCAAAGGCGCCGAAGGCCAATGCTGCTAGCGATATGGCTCTGTAACTGGAAGCCTGATCAAAAAGCCCACTGGATCGGCGACGGTCCAGTGGGTTTTTTTGTGTCCGAGATTCAGCTTTTTCGGATCACACAACCTCCTCACCTGGTGAGCAGGCTGTGGCGAGGGGCTTGCCCCCGTTGGCTGCGAAGCAGACCCACTCAGTATCTTCACCCAGATATCGATAATCCGTTGTGTAATGCGCCTCACTGTTACTGATTCGACTTTGGTCATAGAGGATTCATCGCGTGAAAGCTTTGTGCCATCATGCGGCGTATTTTGGCCTACAGGGAGAGCCAGATGGATATCGTGCTTTGTTTAGCGGACGGGAAAAAATACAGCACTCAAGCTTTTGAGCTGCTGGGGGACTACGTTGTTTCGATGTATCGAAGGCAACTTGCATGTCCAGAATGTCGTGGGCCGGCCTTCTATCGCAAGGAATCAACAAGTGGGCAGGCTGCGTGTTTTGGTGCACGTCCTCACGCAGCGAACTGCGATTTAGCTGCAGTTGAGTCGAAACAAGGTGGAGGACTCGGCCCTGATAAGGAAGAGCGAATCAATTCTGGAGAAAGAATTGAAGTAGATTTTAATTTTGGTGCTCATCCGATACAGCATGTTCACCCCGACGATCCTATCGATCCGAATGGAAGGGGGGGACGATATAGTAGAGGTGCTAACGGTCGAGCACGTCCCGCAATGCACCGCCGTCTTAGCACTTTGCTAAAAAATTTGATGCACAGTACGGATTTTGGAAACTCAGATCAGATAATAGCTTTACCTGAAGGGCAGTTTCGGGTGAGGGATTTTTTTGTTGAGTTTTCTAGCACTTCTGATATGCACTTAAATCAGTATCGTGGCTACTGGGGGATGATATCGGATGCTGGTATTTCATCTGGTAGTCTATGGTTGAACAGCGGAGGTAGAGAGGCCGTTAGTATCGTCGTGGGTGGAGATTTAAGTGATGTATTTACCGCTAGATTCCCTTGTTCAGACTTAGATGATTTCGCTGGCTCTTATGTACTTGTTTTCGGAGTCCTTAAGGTTTCACAAAGTACGAATAAAAAACGCTACATCGCAGTTGGCCAACTAGAGAGAATCACCCTTAGTTTTTCTGATTAAAAAATGGTGGGTTTATTTGTCGTGAAACTGATGGATGTCTAAAAATAAATCCGCTCCTTTGTTCTTTGTGTATGTATGGTTATAAAAAGGAAAGGTTGATGGATAAAATACTGCTTACGGCTTTTCTGACCGCGCTGGCTGGTTTTATTACGGCCGCATTGAGCATTGTTAAGTTGGTCAATGAGAAAGAAAGTAAAACAACTGAGTATAGGCAGGCTTGGACCGAGTCTGTACGCACTGCAATGGCTGAATTGATCGCAAAAATTAACGCTAAGGCTTCGACCATGGTGTCAGCCAAAAAAAACATCTTGAATTATTTTGCGCTTCATGAAGAGTGCGAAGGGAAGGATGAGTTGCGAACAAAAAATTTAATTGAACTTCAGCGAGTCTTGGTCGAGTCAGGATATGAGAAGTCGAATAGTCTTACTTCTGAAATCTATCAAGCATATGCTAGTGTGAGACTTCACTTCAAACCAGATGATCTGGGATTTAATAGGGTGGAGCAGAAGTTTGAATGGTGTATGGCGAAGTTTGAAGAGCTAAAGGCTGAGCAAGGTGATGAAAAAATTGGTGCTATAAAAGAGCAAATACATAGCGCGGCTAATGATATGACTGCATTTTCTAGGAGTATTCTAAAGACGGAGTGGGAGACGGTTAAGCTTGGTGAGCCAGCTTACAAAGAGACAAAGAAGTGGTCGATTCGAGCATGTATTTTAATGTTTTTTTTGCTCATAACTATTGGTGTTCATGCGGCAATTTCGTATTCGAAAAAATCAGCAAGCGAAGTGATGGTAGTGCCCGCTGCTAGTCTTACGCCCTAATATTATTAGGTTGTTGAGTCAGATTAATATTGTATTATCAGTGCAGGAAATGGGGTGGGTTATTTTTAGATTTGTTTTTTATGAAAAGAAATCTGTCCCGCTTTCCCTTGCAACTGATATGGCTCTGTAACTAGACGCCCAGTCAAAAAGCCCACTTCACCGGTGACGGTCAGTGGGCTTTTTTGTGCCTGGAATACGGGGCTGGCGGGTAGCTTTCGTTTACCTTCACGCAACTTGCAAAAGCAATGCAGATGGGGCTAGATCGCCTGCAAACGGCCATTCACCACAGGGATCTGTTTATGCCGCTGAGTTTCCATAAGATGCACGCCAATGGCGATGACTTCGTGGTCGTGGACGCGCGAAACTCGGCCAATCCAGTGACAAGTGCCCTGGCTCGGCGCATGGGCGATCGCAATCGTGGCATCGGCTTCAATCAACTCGCAGTGGTGCTCGATTGCGAGGATGCCGATGCGCGATTGATGTTCTGGAATACCGACGGCTCCCCGCTAGATGTGTGTGGCAGCGCCACGCGGGGGGCTGCGGACAGGCTGATGCGCGAATCGAATTCGAAGTCGATAACACTTCGGACCCACCGGGGTCTGCTCACGTGCCAACGAACCTCCAGCGGCGCCATTTCGGTCGACATGGGGCAGCCGCTGTTCGGTTGGTCGGATGTTCCCCTGGCGCAGGAAATGGATACCGCGGTTCTGCCCCTTGATGGCGATCCGGCAGCGTGCAGCATGGGCAATCCGCACTGCACCTATTTTGTGGATGACCTGACGGCGATTGATATCGCGGCCATCGGACCGACCCTTGAAACCCACCCGCTGTTCCCCAACAGGACCAACGTGCACTTGGTTCAGATCATTGACCGCAAGCACATTCGACTGCGCATTTGGGAGCGCTGGGGCGCTATTCCGCTCGGTTCAGGTTCGTGTTCTTGTGGCGCCGCGGTTAATGGAATTCGGCGCGGGTTGTTGGACGATACCGTTGAGGTGGAATGTGATGGCGGGAGTGTTACGGTTCAATGGGATGGTGTGGGGGCGGTGTTTTTGATTGGGCCGGTGGAGGCGGTTTTTTCGGGGACAGTTGCGGATAGCTTGCTAAAAGACTGATTGCTTCTTTGTCGTGGTCGCTCGTGGAGGACGGCTTTCGGCCCAGAGTGTGTAAAAACACCTTCGCGAACCCTTGCTATGATTTCTGAGGATTTCATCGCAGGGATCGCCCATGAAGCGCTTTATCCAAGGTGAACATCGAGGCCAAGGCACCTTACTTCCCGAGAGCCTCGACGACTACGTTAGCGATACCAATCCGGTGCGCGTAGTCGACGTTTTTGTCGACGGACTCAACCTGGTTTCCTTGGGTTTTGACGGTGCTATTCCGGCTGACACAGGCCGTCCCGCTTACCACCCCGCGATCCTGTTGAAGATATACATCTACGGCTATCTCAACCGCATCCAGTCGAGCCGACGCCTGGAGCGAGAAGCTCAACGCAACGTCGAGCTGATGTGGTTGACCGGGCGTTTGATGCCGGATTTCAAGACCATCGCCAACTTCCGAAAAGACAACAGCAAGGCCATTCGAGGCGTCTGTCGCCAGTTCGTTGTGCTCTGTCAGCAGTTGGGACTTTTCGGAGAAAATCTGGTCGCCATCGATGGCAGTAAATTCAAAGCAGTCAACAACCGCGACCGCAATTTCACCAGCGCCAAACTGAAGCGGCGAATGGAAGAAATTGAATCGAGCATCAACCGTTACCTGACAGCACTCGATGCTGCCGATCGGCAAGAGCCAACAGCCTCCGAGCCCAGCGCCGTGCGGCTGGAGGAGAAAATTGCCAAGCTGAAGACGCAAATGAAAGAGCTTAAAGCGATCGAAATCCAGCTCAACGAATCGCCGGATAAACAGGTCTCACTGACCGATCCAGACGCCCGCTCCATGATGACGCGCGGCACGGGAATTGTCGGCTACAACGTGCAAACAGCGGTCGACACCCAGAACCATTTGATCGTTGCTCATGAGGTCACCAACTTCGGTTTCGACCGAGATCAACTCAGCTCGATGGCGAAGCAGGCTCGCGATGCCATGGCGTCCGAAACGCTGGCGGTGGTAGCTGACCGAGGTTACTTCAAGAGTGAAGAAATCCTTGCCTGTCACGACGCGGACATCACTGCCTACGTGCCAAAGCCGATGACTTCAAGCGCCAAGGCGGATGGTCGATTCAACAAAGATGCGTTCGTTTATGACGCGACGAAAAACGAATACATCTGCCCGGCTGGAGAGGCGCTGCCTTGGCGCTTCTCCAGTATTGAGAAAGGCATGAATATGCACAGTTATTGGAGTTCGAAATGCCAGGGTTGCGCGCTGAAAACGCAGTGCACGCCGAGCAAAAATCGTCGAGTAAGGCGCTGGGAACATGAAACGGTGCTCGAGGAAATGCAGCGTCGGTTGAATGATGCGCCGGACATGATGCGAATCCGAAAAAAGGACAGTTGAGCATCCCTTCGGGACGCTCAAACAATGGATGGGCTCAACGCATTTCCTGACGCGCAAACTGGTTGGGGTAAGCGCTGAGATGAGTCTGAATGTACTCGCCTACAACATGAAGCGAGTTATGAGCATTATCGGTACAGCAAGCTTGCTGAAGGCGATGGCGGTGTAAAGTCTCGGTTTTCTCTGCCCCAGAAGGCGCTCAACCGCTACATAACCGCTTTGGAAGGTCATTAATGCTTATCACGGAAAACGCTTGGACAATTGCATCGCCCAGGAGCGCCTGAATGACGCACTCGATATACGAAAGCGTTTTTACACACTCTGGGCCAGAAGCTGACGTCGGTTAAGCAAGATTTCGGTGCAGCCGTCCCACATGGCTGCACCAATGCCTATGTGCCATAGGAATAACGCCGAGACTGAACCAACAACATGCCAGTCCCGGCTATGTCATATTGGACAAGAACTAGGTTTTGTTATCTGAAGGGTTAGAGAGGTTTGATGATGACCAGACATCTTTACCTCGCCACTTTGTGGGTCAAGAACTAAGCCGCTAAGGCCGGCTGGATATGATTCATTTGTTGAAAGCCGAACTACTGGGAAATAGCCCTCTCTCAAAAATGACTGATATGTTTTTGATTTCGTGCCAGTTTGAAGCAGCGTAAAGTTGGCCTTCATTACAACGTCGTCTTGTTCATTCAGCTGATAAAACACATCCGCGAATAAATCTATCGCCTGTGCCCCAATCGCAACATAGCCAAAAGCGTCTAACGTGGCCCCATTAACGCCTGCAGCAACAAAATCCTTGAAGGTTGTTTTGCTCCCCTCTGGCAGCTGAGCGTTGATAATCTTCGTAGAATCTGTAATGTCCTTTTTGACCTTCGTAAGCTCGTCATGATCTTTTTCCGATACGTACAGGCTGAAAGTGATAGGGCCGCCATAATACTTTCGTGGGCCGTACAAAATCAGATTATCCACAGTCAGAGGGCGACTCTTGAGTTGTCCTTTCGATTCATGGATAGAAAGCTGTTTGCCGGGGGCGGTTGTTCCTGCTGGTAATTCAGTTGGTGTCTCGTAAACCTGTGAGGTAAAGGAAATCTCGTTTCTAGTTTTATCCTCACCTATCAACTTTCTCTCGAACCAAGTCTCGAAGTTTTGATTCAGGTTGCCGGTATTCATGACGACCATGATACAGTCCCCAGCATGGAATTCATCGCCCTGAAGATTCGCTTTAGCAACATTTGGATCATACGACGGCAAAAAATTCGATTTTCCTCCCTTTTGTATAGGCGGGTTCAGTGAGTTTGAGTCCACAGGTACGTAAGCAACGAAGGAGTTGGACTCCAGTTCGTTGAATTTTTCTTGATAAAAAGTGCATCCAGAAAGCACGGTCGTGCCAATTATTATCAGCAGTGCGGCTCTTTTCATCGCTCTCTCCCATACAATTCATACCGAAGGCTGGATAGCAGTACAGCACAGAGTCAGCAAAATGCCACTATCTGTGCGTGAGTCAAATCACTGGTGCATCAGCTTTTTCAGGATGAGATGAGGTTTGGCCGTTTTGGAGCATTGGAAGGCTCATCGTGGTTTTCAAGCATTACAGTTGATGAGAAGCCAAAACCTATCGAGCGGTATCACTTCTTAATTCCATACAACCCAGAGCAGCCCAACGCCAAAACTCAGCGGCGTCGAAGCCGTCCGCCGCAGTGCCTTGTTGGGCCTGCGATATAGGATTAGATGCAACTTAGAGCGGGCTGTCGTCTACCTGTCGACTGAGCTGCATACACAATGCTGCGTCTTGAACAGGCGCGGTCTGTAGGTAGGATGGCTGCACCGCGTCGTAGAACCGGCAGGCCAAGTAGCCTGTGGTGCGTTTGCGGTAACTGCCAGGATTAACCAAGCCTCGTGCCCTTACCCAATCGGACGTCGTATCATTCAAATAGGTTTCGACTTTGCCATACTTTGTATTGAACAGACTAAGTCGTGCGCCGTCGACCAGAATTCGAATGGAATACTCGCGGATAACAGCCAGCTCAGGCTGATTGACTAGATTTATGCCGAGTCGGTTTCCAAAAGTCTTGTAGTTCTCTATCTTAGTGAGCTGCGTCAGGCCGCGGCCATAGTAAGCGCGACGGTGTTTATCCGGTTTTGCATACGCAGGAGGGTTGGTTTTCGAGAATTTTTCGATATATCCGGGTTGCAAAGTGTAATTGGATTCCTTTAACGCGGTGGCTATTGACAGTGCGAGCACCTTGGGGTCGCCGCCTCCACTGGTCTCCCAATAATCGAAGATCCCTTCGATCGTGCATTTGGGAACGCCGTTGAGGATCGATCTAAGGTCATTGAAGGAGATTGCATCATGACGTTTTTTCATCACGGGATTACCGGATGCGTCCATTACGTGCTTCCCGCTTGCATCTTTCACTGGCTGTTTATAGTCGTACTCGAATTTTTCTGGATGTCGGACGATTTCTTCCATCTTTGACCAAAACTTTGCGCGGTCGATCAATCGTGTCGCCGACGGCGCGCCGTGCAGGTACCGACAGGCGTCGGCATCTGGCGCAACCCCGACTGCTGCGACTGCTGAACTTTCGGTTGCATGGCATATATTTATCGAAATGAAGCTTGCGATTAATGCGCAAGCGATAGCATGTAACTTTTCCATTAGTAATTCCTCGAAGTGGATGAAGGCAGCCACGCTGAATGAAGTCGCAAGGCAGCTCAATAGCCGCTCTCGGAAAATAGTAGACTACGAAACACCCGCTGAACGATTTAGCCAATCTATTGCATCGACCGATTGAATCCACAGCCGATTGCTGCCTTTGGGTACTCACTTCGGCAACATGAGTACAGCGACAGCTAGGGTGAGCGACGTGCCTCAGCATACTCACCTCTAATTGGCGTCGTCTGTTGCCGCGCGTAGCACAACCTAAGATATGTCGTTGACGCATAATGACGCGATACACCCACCCGCGGTTCTACTGTGAATGCTAGGTTTTTTCGTTCCGCAATTATTGTTCGCGTATTGAAAACAAAGGTTCACGTGGAAGCAGAAAAGCTAAAATTGCGGAACGCAAACACCAGTCCGAGCCTCTTAATTCCTCGCTTTGTCGAAGACTTAAAATCGTTCGAGGACGCAAAAGGTGTTTGAAGGCCCATCCCTATGTGGGCTTCGCAAAGGTGATTCAGGGGCTGCATTCAACTCATAGTGCACGGATCGGCCCTGACGTGGACCGGTCCGTCGATGGCGGTTAGAAACACCAGTCCTCAGCGTTTACGACACGACAGAATGGACCCGCGAGGGTCGCATTGTGATGAGCGACAATTTCTTCGGCCTTCAGCGCAGAGGTGTCCGAGCAGGTATGACCATCGGCGATCAGCACGGCATCGAAACCATGGTCTCGTGCGGCGCGGCAGGTGCTGTCGACACAGTATTGGGTCTTCATTCCGGCAATGACCACACCCTGAGCACCACAAGCCCGTAGCTGATCGACCAGAGTTGTCTTGGTGAAGGCGTTGGGTCGACTTTTTTCGAAAATCACTTCGTCGCCCTGCAGCACCAGTTCCTGCACCAGCTGCGTCAACGGGCTTCCAGGCTCGATTGGCGAACCCGGTGGACCAATGTGGCGGGCGAGAAAAATGGGGGCGCCCGCACGCCGGGCTTTATTCAACAGGTTGTTCAACGTGTCTACCAGCGCTTCGCCAGCCCATGGCTTATCCGCGCCATGAAATAATCCAACCTGCATATCGAGAATCAACAGTGCATACATAGCGCTTTTCCTTGCGTTTTGGCCAGCGACACAAGGGCAAAAGAAAAGGCCCTATCCATCACTGGCGGGCCTTTGAAGTTCGTGCGTTATCGGCTCACGACACCTCTCACGACCCGCCTTTGGCGGTCGTGGTAGTCGTGGTCAAGTTAATTCGTGGTTGGTTCATAGGGCTGACAGTAGCTGCGCGGTACCGGGTTGGCAAGTGAATGGTACGTGCATGAAGACTGATTGTAATATCGATCGCTGTCCGCTTCTGGCCGTTCTCTGCCTCTCATATCGACGAAGCTTACAGGTAAAATTCGATGCAAGATGGCTGGTTAGGTCGAAAGCAGATGAGTAGGGGATCCTGCACAATTACCCATTAGCCCCTCTCCTAAGTGCTATCACACTGGCTTGCTTGATCGCTACTTGATTCTCCATCGACTGCGGAGCCGGCGTTCAGGCCCTCTTAACTCCGAGCGCCGCAATCAGAACGCTGGAGAGGCCACTACCTGCGTCTCGAAATGCATGGTAAGCGGCTGTTTAACCGAGGCACGAGAGTTCGTTCGTTCCGTTGTCACAGCATGGCTCGATCTTGAATGCGGTGGGCGGTTGCCTAGAGATCGCGTCGATGGAGGGTTACTGCGGTTCGGCCTTGATGAATAGCTCGCGAGTCCGCGACTCCATCTTTGTTAAATGGGCCAGGTCGTTTTTTTGATTTGAAGATCGAAACGGATTGCAGTGTTTTTTACATACGCTGGCCGGATAGGCGCAGAGGACTTGCATCGACCTTCGGGGATTTTCGACGGGCCAATGCACTTGCTCTTCGGAACACACCTCGCTAACCTTCCTCGTCGCTGCCAATTCAGCGAACGGGTGTGGTAGCCCGGTTATTTCATAGACCCAGAACGCCTCAGGGCGTTTTTTTGTGCTGGCTGCTTTGTGGCGGCTGTGCATGGGAGGCTTCGGCCTGCCGGGTTTCTATGACCGGTCTACCACCCTGTGTACAGCCGTCTCCTTATTTTGCGTGGTAGCAAATTTGGAGAGGTCCACTTCATAGAGGCTCCACAATGATCAAAGAAACCCCGAATCCCCCCGATGCGGATGACTGCACAGAAGTCGATTTCGAATCCCCACCCCGCAAACCCGCCGAGGCCGAGCGCCGTCCCAACCCCATTTTCACCATCGCCCCCAACGTCAATAACGAAACCCTCCTGGTTCACGCCTGCGAAACACTTGCCTCTGCAAGCGTTATGGCCAGTGAACTGGCGTTCATACTCGAAGGCCCCAAATGCAATTTGGCACTCGGAATTCAGCAAATGATTGCTTTAGCCGAATTGACGGTGAATCGGGTGCTGGATCAAGTTGACCCGCAGGAGTAGGCGAGGGCGTTGATGTGACGTGATGCGCCAAAAGAAGCTCTGCCCCATTTAGCCGGGGCAGGGCTTTTTTGTTTTTGGATTGAAGCCGCAGCACCAGAGATAGCCAAACGAGTGCCTTCATCACTCGGAAATGAATGAGTCAGGATCGTCAAAGGCTAAAACCGAACATCTCAACCAAAGGACGCGACATTCATGGAAACCCCCTTTTCTCAAATCAGCGAGCGTTTGAACCATCGCCGATTTACGGTTGCGGATAACGCTCAAGGGCTGTCCGGTGCGGGCACCGTGTTTCACTAGCAGGTCGAGGGGAATGCCATTTCGAGCACTTACCAGGGCGGACGGATACGCATCGGTAATCAAGTCGGGGATGTGACAGGCCCCGATACCATTGAGCTTCTTTTTAGTGTTTGACGGCGGATGGCGAGATGCTTGCCGGCTGGTCTCGTGGCACGGTGGGCGTTGATCACGCAGGGCGTACCACGCTAGCCTTCGTTTGGGGCTGGTTGTCGGGCGCGACTGGCGGCGGGGAGTCGAGCTACGTCGAGCTTACGGGCTAGCGGCTAAGTTTTTTGTGATCATTGCGTAGCCATCTGTGCGGTAGCCATGCGGTAAAGCACCGATGGTCACCGGGTCGGGTCAGCTGCAATAGCCGATCTATACTGGAGCAGTTCGTTGTCTTTCTGTCATGCAAGCCGTCGACACCCGTGCGCTGTACGGAGCACCCGTGCCAACCGCCAACGTAACCAGCGCAGAGTCCACGCGTCGCGTCTCCAGCATTGAATGACTGGCAGTGCTCTTGGCTTTGTAGCTAGTGGGTCGTGGAGAACATCATGAAATACAGACTTTTTTCAGGCGTTTTATTAGCACTTGCGGCAGCGGTGGTAACGCCCGGTGCCTCGGCTGCACAGGCACGAGCCTTGGCGTCGGATGGCGCGGATCATGTAGGGGCAGGCTCGGTCGCAGCGGATGGTGCAGATCACGTCGGCGCTGGCGCAGTCGCAGCTGACGGCGCAGATCATGTCGGAGCGGGCGCAGTTGCGGCGGATGGTGCCGATCATGTCGGAGCGGGCGCAGTTGCGGCGGATGGTGCCGATCATGTCGGAGCGGGCGCAGTTGCGGCGGATGGTGCAGATCATGTCGGCGCTGGCTCGGTCGCAGCGGATGGTGCAGATCATGTCGGCGCTGGCGCGGTCGCAGCGGATGGTGCAGATCATGTCGGCGCTGGCTCGGTCGCAGCGGATGGCGCAGATCACGTCGGCGCTGGCGCAGTCGCAGCTGACGGCGCAGATCATGTCGGAGCGGGCGCGGTCGCAGCTGACGGCGCCGACCATGTAGGTGCCGGCGCAGTAGCGGCGGATGGCGCAGATCATGTCGGCGCTGGCGCAGTCGCAGCAGATGGCGCAGATCATGTCGGCGCTGGTGCAGTCGCAGCGGATGGCGCAGATCACGTTGGGGCTGGCGCAGTCGCAGCTGACGGTGCAGATCATGTCGGAGCGGGCGCAGTCGCAGCGGATGGCGCCGACCATGTCGGAGCGGGCGCAGTCGCAGCTGACGGTGCAGATCACGTCGGCGCTGGCGCAGTCGCAGCGGACGGTGCAGATCATGTCGGCGCTGGTGCAGTCGCAGCGGACGGCGCAGATCACGTTGGGGCTGGCGCGGTCGCAGCGGACGGCGCGGACCATATCGGCGCGGCGCGTCTTGCGTACTCCCGTAATGGCATTGGTTCTGATCGAGTGGCATCCTCGCTGATGGACGGCAGTTACTCCGACCAGTTCAACAGTCCGATCGGCAATCAATAACGCGCCACTTTCATTGGGGAGAATTACTGTTCATGACGACGCAAACCGAAACCGCCATCCTGGCCGGTGGCTGCTTCTGGGGTATGCAGGATTTGCTGCGACGTTACCCCGGCGTGCTGTCCACGCGAGTGGGTTACTCGGGCGGCGATGTGCCGAATGCGACTTATCGCAACCACGGCAATCACGCGGAAGCGATCGAGATCGTGTTCGATCCGCAACAAATCAGCTATCGGCAGATTCTCGAGTTCTTTTTCCAGATTCATGACCCGACGACTCAGAATCGCCAGGGCAACGATATCGGCGCCAGCTACCGATCTGCGCTGTTCTACCTCAGCGATGAGCAGAAACGGGTTGCCGAAGACACCGTGGCTGACGTCGAAGCTTCCGGCCTTTGGCCCGGCAAGGTGGTGACCGAAATCACCCCGGCCGGGCCGTTCTGGGAAGCGGAACCGGAACACCAGGATTACCTGGAACGACTTCCCGACGGTTATACCTGCCACTTCATCCGCCCCAACTGGACATTGCCAAAACGCGGCTGATCAAGCTCAGAGGCGGTTCGAATGAGCCGTCTCTGTTCCGCCGCTTTGAAGCCGACTCAAGACCGCTCCAGCACACTGTCGCCCGCATTCTTGGGCAACCTGATCACATCAACCAACGCCAACAACCCCAACACCGCCACGCCCACAAAGGCCACTCGACAATCAGCCACCTGCGCCTGAAGCTCATGGCGAGGGTGAAAACGATGATTGCGCCGGCAAACACCTTTCGCGCACCAAAGCGGTCGGCGATCCAGCTGGACAGTGGGATGAAGATCGCCACTGCCAGAATGCAGGCGGTGATGCCGATGTTCATGTCGACCGGCGTAATGCCGAATGCGCTGGCCATGGTCGGCAACGCGGTCGTGATGACTGAGGCGGCGCGGTGTACCTGAGCAGACGCTATCGCTGCGGTGCGGCGAGCCGACAGAATTTGCTCTGATCCGTATTTTTCTGCGCTATCTGCATCTGTAATGTACCCGGCTTGCGCCCCACAATGACCGCACGGTCCGCAATCGCGGTAGCCACTGAACCGCAAACTCATGATGTAGGAGGCCCCATGCCCAAGATGGCCATTTTTCTGGGTGGATTTCTGCTGCTAACCCTTTTGATCGGTGCCTTGGCCACGATCTCGCCGACCTAGTTACTTTCCTCAATGCGCAAAAAGCACAACGCCTCCATACCGGGAGGCGTTGTTGTTTCAGCGATACCGTTTATGCAAAAAACTGTCGGCATAACCCGTAACGTTTAGAACCTGGCTTGCCAGCGATGGCGTCATCTCGACCACCATCGATTCGCCAGCAAGCCGGCGCCTACAGATCGAAACGATCCAGGTTCATCACTTTCGTCCAGGCCGCAACGAAGTCCTTCACAAACTTCTCCTTCGCATCACTGCTGGCATACAGCTCAGCCAGAGCGCGCAACTGCGCATTCGAGCCAAACACCAGATCGACCCGCGTCCCGGTCCATTTCACTTCGCCGGTTTTGCGATCGCGCCCTTCGAACTCCTGATTGGCGTCCGACACCGGTTTCCACTCCACCCCCATGTCCAGCAGGTTTTTGAAGAAGTCGTTGGTCAACGCCTCCGGCTGCTGGGTGAACACGCCGTGTCGGGTCTGGCCGACGTTGGTGTTCAACACCCGCAAGCCGCCCACGAGCACGGTCATTTCCGGTGCACTGAGGGTCAGTTGTTGCGCCTTGTCGATCAACAGGTGTTCGGCCGACACGCGGTAGCGGGTTTTCAGGTAGTTACGGAAACCATCGGCGATGGGTTCGAGGAAGCCAAAGGATTCGACATCCGTCTGTTCTTGCGAGGCGTCCGTCCGTCCCGGTGTGAATGGCACCGTCACGCTGTGACCGGCATTTTTTGCGGCTTGTTCGACACCGACGCTGCCGGCCAGCACGATCAGGTCCGCCAGCGAGATTTTCTTGCCGCTGTTGTTGAACTCACGCTGAATGCCTTCCAGTTTCGCCAGCACATTCGCCAGTTGTTCAGGCTGGTTGGCTGGCCAGGATTTCTGTGGCGCCAGTCGCAGGCGTCCACCGTTGGCACCGCCACGTTTGTCGGAGCCACGGAAGGTCGACGCCGCTGCCCAGGCCGTTGATACCAGCTGCGAGACGCTCAGGCCAGAGGCGAGGATTTTGCTCTTGAGTGCGGCGACGTCGCTGTCGTTGACCAAGGCATGGTCGACTTGCGGAATCGGGTCTTGCCACAACAGCTCTTCGCTGGGCATTTCCGGGCCGAGGTAGCGTGAGAGCGGGCCCATGTCGCGGTGAATCAGCTTGAACCAGGCGCGGGCGAAGGCGTCGGCCAACTGATCGGGATTGGCCAGGAAACGCCGGGAAATCGGTTCATAGATGGGGTCGAAGCGCAGCGCCAGGTCCGAGGTGAGCATGGTCGGGTTACGCCGCTTGGACGGGTCGTGCGCATCCGGAATGGTGCCGGCACCGGCACCGTTTTTCGCTACCCACTGGTTCGCACCGGCCGGGCTTTTGCTCAATTCCCACTCGAAGCCGAAGAGGTTTTCGAGGTAGTTGTTGCTCCACCGGGTGGGCGTGGTGGTCCAGGTCACTTCCAGCCCGCTGGTGATTGTGTCCGGGCCTTTGCCGGTGCCGAAGCTGTTTTTCCAGCCAAAGCCCTGGGCTTCAAGACCGGCGGCTTCCGGCTCGGCACCGACGTTGTCGGCAGGGCCGGCACCGTGGGTTTTGCCAAAGGCGTGGCCGCCCGCGATCAGTGCCACGGTTTCTTCGTCGTTCATGGCCATGCGGCCGAAGGTTTCGCGAATATCCAGGGCCGAAGCGACCGGATCGGGATTGCCCTCCGGACCTTCCGGGTTCACATAGATCAGGCCCATTTGCACGGCGGCCAGAGGGTTTTCCAGATTGCGCCCCTCTTCAGTACGGCTGTCCTCATTTCTACCGGGTTCGGCCACGAGTGGAACATCGCCGGGTGCTTGCACGGGCGCGTTGTCTTTACCGTAGCGAGTATCTCCGCCCAGCCACTTGTTTTCCGAGCCCCAATAAACGTCTTCATCGGGTTCCCAGACATCCGCGCGACCACCGGAAAAACCAAAGGTCTTGAAGCCCATCGACTCCAGCGCGACGTTGCCGGTAAGGACGATCAGGTCGGCCCAGGATATGTTGTTGCCATACTTTTGCTTGATCGGCCACAGCAACCGGCGCGCCTTGTCGAGGCTGACGTTGTCCGGCCAACTGTTGAGCGGGGCGAAGCGCTGCTGGCCGGAACCGGCACCGCCACGACCATCACCGGTGCGGTAGGTGCCTGCGGCGTGCCAGGCCATGCGGATGAACAGCGGCCCATAGTGACCGAAGTCTGCGGGCCACCAGTCTTGCGAATCGGTCATCAGCGCGGTCAGGTCACGCTTGACCGCGGCAAAGTCGAGCTTTTTGAACGCTTCGGCGTAATTGAAGCCTTCGTCCATGGGGTCTGACAGGGACGAGTGCTGGTGCAGGATCTTCAAATTCAGTTGGTCAGGCCACCAGTCGCGGTTCGTCGTGCCACCGCCAGCGGCGTGATTGAACGGGCATTTCGATTCGTTTGCCATGTGCGAGCTACCTTTGGTCGTGTTCATCCGGCTATCGGGCCCGGGACGGGCATTAAATAGCGACGAGCGGAATCAAGGACATAGGCTGCAGGGCCAGCAGTTGGATCAACTGATTGTGGTGACCACACGGGAATTCTGGACAGCGGCAATCAGGTTGCCTGCGCGGTGGCCCACGGGTGGCCTAGTCAAGCTTCGGGCTCATTCCTGTCTCCTTTTCAGCGCTAATCCGGCCGGCTTATGGCGCCAGCGCAGACTAAGGTTAGACCCGAGCCGGGAAGTCAGCTAATAGGGCGAGTGTTGGGGCGTGATAGACGTACTCTTTCAATCTGGCGCCCGGAAACATTTCAAGGGCGCGGTTGTTTGCGCTACTGGCCGGGTGCCACAATGCTCCTTTGTCGCAGCATCATGATCAGGCGGATCAAATGGACGGACTTGGACCCCGGTACAACCCGGATGCTTTGATAGCAGCGCAGGTACGCACTGATCGTCTGCATCAGTTGTTTCATCAGTCGGTGACGGCGATTCCGGGCAGTGTCCTGGCTGCAATCATGTTGTGTCTGTTGTGTTGGGAACGCTTCGATCATCGCGTCATTTTTTGGTGGATGGGCATCCTGGCGGCGTCGACTTCATTACGCGTGTTGATGTTTGTTGCCTATTTTCGCAGCGACAAAGGTGCGCGAACCCCTCAGCTCTGGGAATGGAAATACTGGAGCACGCTGGTGTTATCTGCCGGTATCTGGGGCGCAGGTGCGCTGGCGCTGATGCCCGCAGACGATATTTTGTCCCAGGCACTGGTCATGCTTTTTACTGTCGGGATGTCGGTCAGCGCGGTGTCCTGCTACTCGGCCTACCGCTACATGACGTTGGTGTCCATTGGCTTGGTGTTGTTGCCGTGCACGATGTGGCTGTTGTTCCAGCCGTCAGCGATGCAAGTCGGCATGGCGCTGGCGGTGCTGGTGTTTGCCTCCTTTGTGGCCAGCGCTACCCGCAAACTCTCCGATGCATTGGAAACCGCCTTTCGATTGACCCGTGAAATGGAGCAGGCGCACCGCATTTCCACTCTTGCCGCGCAGACCGATGAACTCACAGGCCTGAGGAATCGCCGGGCTTTTTTCGAGCACGCCCAGCAGCTACACAGTTACTGCAAACACAACCAGTTGCCGCTGTGTGCCGTGATGCTGGATATGGATCACTTCAAACACATCAATGACACCTACGGTCATCAGGTCGGGGATCAGGTGCTGAGTCAGATGGGCCTGGTCATCAGCACGTCGTTCCGTGAAACGGATGTCTACGGCAGGCTGGGGGGAGAGGAGTTCGCCATCCTGCTCCCGGACACTTCGATTGAAGAAACCCTGAACATTGCCGAGCAACTCATCCGCTCCATTGCCGGATTGATGACTGGCCCGGTGCACTGCATAACGGCCAGCCTCGGTGTCGCGTCGATGGACGCCGCTGACCTTGATTTGCACAGCTTGATGAATAACGCCGATAAAGCCCTGTATCGAGCCAAGGCACGTGGCCGCAATCAGATCGCCATTTCCGAGTAAGGCCGCACAAGGCCTGTGACTTGGCAGTCGTTCAAGTTGCACAGGAAAGACCGCCGAGGGTTTGACGATCCGGGGCGGCTGATAAAAAGAGCACGTACATTCAATTTTCCCCACCCCCATACCGGCATTATCGAATGAGGTCCTGGCGCTTTGACGCCGGTGGTTTTTCATTTTTGCAGGTAGCCCATGAACGCTTCGCAACGGGATGAACGAGCCCAGGACTTCGGGCTGTTTTTTTTGCGGGTCTGCGGCGGTTTGTTTCTGCTGTGGGTGCACGGTTTGCCGAAGCTGCTTAACTACAGCGCTCAACTGCTGGTCATCGAAGCCCCTTTCCACCTGGGCGCGAACGTCACGCTGATGCTGGCGATTTTCGCCGAGGTGCTGTGCCCGCTGCTGATCATTGCCGGGGTGTTGGTGCGTCTGGCGTGCCTGCCGATTTTGTCTGTTCTGTGGATCGCACTGCTGGTGGTGCATCCGCAATGGAGCCTCGAGGAAGGGCAGTTCGGCTGGCTGTTGTTGATCCTGTTCACCAGCCTTCTAATCGCCGGGCCGGGACGGCTGGCGCTCAATGTCCGATTCTCCGGAGCTTTGCGTTATGCCTGAATCCAATCGTTTCGAAGAAGTCGTGACCCTGGTCATCAAGCACCGGGTCAAGGCTGGTTTTGAAGTGCCCTATGAAGCCTGGTTGCGCAACATCGTCAGCATTGCCGGGCAGCAGGAAGGGCACTTGGGCGTCGACGTGATTCGCGGCAAGAACGCCGGCCTCGACCTGTACACCTGCGTGCTGCGCTTTTGCTCCACCGAGGCGATGCAGCACTGGCTCGATTCGCCGCAACGGCTGGAACTGGTCAACGAAGCCACGCCAATGCTCGCCGATGGCGACCAGACCGAGGTCAACCCGGTCAATGAATTCTGGTTCGCGCCCCAGGCTGAAACCGGTTCACCGCCGCCTCGCTGGAAGCAGGCCGTGGTCACGTTGCTGGTGATTCTGCCGCACACCCTGCTGGTACCGCTGATCTGGGGTCCGCTGCTGCGGCTCAACGCATTTCTGTCCAATTACGTGGTCGCCACGTTCCTGATCACGCTGACCATCGTCGTTTCGGTGGTGTACCTGTTCATGCCGATGGCGACGCGCTTGTTCGCGCCTTGGCTGTCCCCCTCCACTCAGCCCAAGGAAACGCGATGAACGCCGATCTGATTTTGTTCAATGGCCAATTTCATACCGTTGACCGTGAAAACCCGCGCGCCAGCGCCGTAGCCATCAGCGATGGTCGCTTTGTTGCGGTCGGCACCGATGCCCAAGCCATGGCCCTGCGCGGCTCAGGCACACAGGTCATCGACCTCAAGGGCCGCTGCGTCATCCCCGGCCTCAACGACTCGCACTTGCACCTGATTCGTGGCGGCTTGAACTACAACCTCGAACTGCGTTGGGAAGGTGTGCCGTCAGTGGTCGATGCCTTGCGCATGCTCAAGGATCAGGCCGACCGCACGCCGACGCCACAATGGGTGCGGGTGGTCGGTGGCTGGAACGAATTCCAGTTCGCCGAAAAGCGCATGCCGACCCTCGAAGAGCTCAACCAGGCCGCGCCCGATACCCCGGTGTTCGTGTTGCACTTGTACGACCGTGCCTTGCTCAACCGCGCTGCGTTACGCGTGGCCGGTTACACCCGTAACACGCCGAACCCGCCGGGAGGCGAGATCGTGCGCGACAGCAACGGCGAGCCGACCGGCATGCTGGTGGCGCGTCCTAACGCAATGATTCTGTACTCGACGCTGGCCAAGGGGCCGAAGTTGCCGCTGGAATACCAGGTCAACTCGACTCGCCAATTCATGCGCGAACTCAACCGTCTCGGCCTCACCAGTGCCATCGATGCCGGTGGCGGTTTCCAGAATTATCCGGACGATTACCAAGTGATCGAGCAGTTGGCCAAGGACCAGCAACTGACCATCCGCATTGCCTACAACCTCTTCACGCAGAAGCCGAAAGAAGAGCTGACCGATTTCAAGAACTGGACCAGCAGCGTGACCCTGCATCAGGGCGACGATTTCCTGCGACACAACGGTGCCGGGGAAATGCTGGTGTTCTCGGCGGCGGATTTCGAGGACTTCCTCGAGCCGCGTCCGGACCTGCCGCAAACCATGGAAGACGAGTTGGAGCCGGTGGTCCGCCACCTGGTCGAGCAGCGTTGGCCGTTCCGTTTGCACGCCACGTACAACGAATCCATCAGCCGCATGCTCGACGTCTTCGAGAAGGTCAACCGCGACATTCCGTTCAACGGTTTGCCGTGGTTTTTCGATCACGCCGAAACCATCACCCCGCAGAACATCGAGCGGGTGAGGGCGCTGGGCGGTGGTATCGCGATCCAGGACCGCATGGCGTTCCAGGGTGAGTATTTCGTCGAGCGTTACGGCGCCAAGGCGGCCGAAGCGACGCCGCCGATCAAGCGCATGTTGGCCGAAGGCGTACCGGTCGGTGCCGGCACCGACGCGACGCGGGTGTCCAGCTACAACCCATGGACCTCGTTGTACTGGATGGTCAGCGGCCGCACCGTCGGCGGCCTGGAGCTGCACGCCGAGGGCCTGTCCCGGCAGACCGCGCTGGAACTGTTCACCCACGGCAGCGCCTGGTTCTCTTCTGAACAGGGCAAGAAAGGCATGATCAAGGTCGGCCAACTGGCAGACGTCGCGGCCCTGAACGCGGACTTTTTCAGCGTCGACGAAGAAGCGATCAAGTGGATCGAATCGGTGTTGACCGTGGTCGGCGGCAAGGTGGTGTACGCCGCCGGTGATTTTGAAAAGCTCGGCCCTGCCAGCGTGCCGGTGCTGCCGGACTGGTCGCCGGTGGTGAAGGTGCCGGGGCACTGGCGTCCGACCTCGCCGATGCAGGCACAGGTTCACCATTGCAGCGGACCGTGCGGCGTGCATTCCCACAGTCATGAAAAGGCGCGTTTGTCGAACGCGCCGGTCAGCGATTTCGCCGGCTTCTGGGGCGCCTTTGGCTGCTCGTGCTTCGCGTTCTGACGATCTCAAAAAGCGCCGATGCACAGCGTCGGCGCCCTATGTAACACCCATCCATCGAGGAGATTCACATGAGCAACGTTCCGTACAAACGCCTGAATAAAGACGATGCGGTTGTCCTGTTGGTCGACCATCAGACCGGTCTGATCTCGCTGGTTCAGGATTTCTCGCCGAACGAATTCAAGAACAACGTGCTGGCCCTGGGTGACGTGGCCAAGTTCTTCAAACTGCCGACCATCCTCACCACCAGCTTCGAAAACGGCCCGAACGGCCCGATGGTTCCGGAATTGAAAGAGCAGTTCCCGGACGCGCCGTACATCCCGCGTCCAGGCCAGATCAACGCCTGGGACAACGAAGATTTCGTCAAGGCCGTCAAGGCTACTGGCCGCAAGCAACTGATCATCGCCGGTGTGGTGACTGACGTGTGCGTGACTTTCCCGACGCTGTCAGCGCTGGCCGAAGGGTTTGAAGTGTTTGTGGTGACCGACGCTTCGGGCACCTTCAACGAAACCGTGCAACAAGCCGCGTGGGCGCGCATGGCGGCGGCCGGTGCTCAATTGGTCAATTGGTTCTCGGTGGCGTGCGAGCTGCAGGGCGACTGGCGCAACGACATGGAAGGCCTGGCGAACCTGCTGTCGCCGCGCATTCCCAACTACCGCAACCTGATGAACAGCTACTCGGTGCTGACCTCGAAGTAACTCCATTCGGTCTCAACGCTTTCCCTGTGGGAGCAAGCTTGCTCGCGATAGCGGCGGATCAGCCAGCATCTCTGTTGGATCTGCTACCGCCGTCGCGAGCAAGCTCGCTCCCACAGGGTTTACTCACCGCTTCTGCAACCACCCCAAAAAACCACCTTTCTTGACCGGCACCGGTTTGGCCAGCAACGCCAACCGACTGTTCTGCTGCCGCACCGCCTGCAACTTGTTCAACGCCCGACTCACTTCAACCCGCTGTTCCATGCAGCTGCGGGTCAGGGATTTGTCGATCCGGTAGATGATGCACGAGGTCAACGCAGTGAATGTCGCCTGCGACGGCGTGTCGGTGAGGATGCTCTGTTCACCCATGACTTCGCTCGGCCCCATGCGTCCGGCTTCGGTTTGCCCGGCGCCGTCCGGCACTGTCGCGCTGACCACACCCGTGGCGATGACCATCAGGCTGTCCGGTACTTCACCCAGTTCCAGCACCACCTGACCGGCCGCGTACTGTTGCGCAACCATCGATTGGGCCATCTGATCGCGTTCCTCTTCACTCAAGGAACGGAAAATTTTCACCTCATCCAGCAACGCCCTTGCACGGGTAGTCGGCTCAATCACGCCGTCGAGCTGACGGGAAATTCCCGCGGCTTCGAGGTGCCTGTGGGCCAGGTCGAACAGCTGATTGCGCACTTCACTTTTCTTGCCCAGCTCAGCGATAAACCCGCTGGCGACGTACTCGGACATGCTTTCGCCAGCCTCTTTCAGCACCGCTTTCGGCGCCGGGTTGAGCAGCAGACTGCTGCTGCCCTGCAGCGTGCGGTCCAGTGCATCCAGCACCCGACGCGGGCGAATGTGGTTGGGCACCTGGATGCTGATCGACACGCCATGCATGTTGGTCGGCCGGCTCAGGTTGACGATCTTTGCTTTGGCCGCCACCGAGTTCGGCACCACCGCGGTACTGCCCGCGCTGGTCAACAGGTGCGTCGCACGCCAGTCGATGTCGATCACCTTGCCCTCGACGCCGTCGATCATGATCCAGTCATCCACCTGATACGGCTTGGTGGTGTTGAGCACGATCCCGGAAAACACATCGCTCAAGGTGCTCTGCAACGCCAGGCCGACAACGATTGCCACCACCCCGGACGTTGCCAGCAACCCTTTCACCGGCAGTTCCAGCACATAACCGGCAGCCGCAACGATGGCGATCAGAAACACCAGCGCGCCGATGACGTCCTGCAGCAACCGACCGCTGTGCCCGATGCGCCGCATCAGTACCAGACCGATGACTTCGGTGAGCACTCGCGCCGCGTACAACCACCAGAGAATCCCCAGCGCCGTGGCACCCAGTTGTGCCACGCGGTCCTCGGCGAACAGCGGCGCCTGCAACGGGCTGACGCCGGCGTTGATGATGAGCGCGCTGAACATCAGGAACAACGCCAGGCGCACACCGACCCGCGTGACGCGATGCTTGAACGGCGCGAGGTGCCAGAGCACGGCGTCGATCACCAGCAGCAGGGCACTCCAGGACAGCAGATGAGCGTAGATGAGGGACATGTGGGGGAGCTCCGGAAGAATGTTTTTGCAGGCGCCCGCAGCAAGCCTGGCTCCTACAGAAAAAGCCCCTCGCACGATGACCGTGGGAGGGGCGAAGGGGCTCAGTTCAGATGAGTCTTGAGTTCCAGTGCTGCCTGACGCACCGCCGCTTTCACTTCCGGAATCTGGCTCAGGGGATTGAGCAAGCCGAAGTCGTGAATCATCCCGTTGTAGCGCACTGCCGTGACCGGTACCCCGGCGGCATCGAGGTGGCGGGCATAGGCTTCGCCTTCGTCACGCAACACGTCGAACTCGGCGGTCTGCACCAGCGCTGCCGGCAAGCCTTTGAGCTGTTCGGCGCTGGCCTGCAACGGTGAAGCGTGGATCTGCGCACGCTCAGCCTGGTCGGTGGTGTAGTTGTCCCAGAACCAGTTCATCATGCCTTTGGTGAGGAAGTGGCCCTCGGCAAATTGCTGGTACGAGCCGGTTTCGAACTGTGCGTTGGTCACCGGCCACATCAGCAGCTGGAAGCGCAGCGCCGGGGTTTTCTGTTCCTTGGCCATCAACGCGACGACCGCCGCCATGTTGCCGCCGACGCTGTTGCCGGCCACGGCGAGGCGCTTGCCATCGACGCCGATGTCCTTGCCATGTTCGGCTACCCAACGGGTCGCGGCGTAGGCCTGATTGATCGCGGTCGGGTAGTGCGCTTCAGGTGACGGCGTGTAATCGACATACACTGCGACGGCACCGGAGCCGACCACCAGGTCATGAATCAAGCGTTGGTGAGTCGGGTAATCGCCCAGCACCCAGCCGCCACCGTGGAAGAACATGAACACCGGCAACTCACCTTTGACCTTGGCCGGTCGTACGATTTTCAGGTTGATGGTTTGACCATCGACCTTGATCGCACGATCGCTGACGTCCACACCCGACAGATCTACCTTCACCGAGTTTTGCGCACCGGTCAGCACCGCACGGGCGTCTTTCGGGCTCAGTTGCTCGAGCGGCTTGCCACCACCGGCGGCAAGGGCTTCGAGGAAGGCCTGGGTGTTGTGTTCAACGCCTGGGCTGCCAGCAGCAAATGCGTTGCCGACGGCGAGGGCGAGGAGGGAAGCGGTCAGGGTTTTCTTGACGATGTTCATGGGGAAATCCTTTTTAGTTAATGAGTTGTTGATTACCTGAGGGGCAGGTTGCTGCTGCGCTGGGGTTCAGGCCTCAGCAACACCGTGGACACAGATTAATAGGGTGCCAGATAAGGAAAAAGCGGCTATAAAGCGTTTAACTGTCAACCGGAAAGCGACAATGAACCCGTTCGAAGACATGCGTATTTTTTGCCAGGTCATGGACTCCGGCAGCTTCACCTCGGCCGCCGATCAACTGGGCCTGTCCAAGCAGTTCGTCAGCCGTCGCCTGATGCAACTTGAAGAACGTTTGGGCGTGCGTTTGCTCAACCGCTCCACGCGGCGCCTGGACGTCACGCCACTGGGCCAGAGTTATTACGAGTCGGCGTTGCGGCTGCTCAGCAAAGTCGAGCAGGTGGAGCAGGGCATCGCCGGCCAGACCACCGAGCCGCGCGGCACCATTCGCGTGAGCGCGCCGTTATCGTTTGCGCTGGCGCATCTCGGTTGCCTGCTGCCGGTGTTCTTGCAGCGTTATCGCGAGGTCACGGTGGAAGTGGATTTGAGCGACCGCCCGGTGGATCTGCTCAGCGAGGGTTACGACCTGGCGTTGCGCATCGGCGTACTGGAAGACTCGACGCTGATCGCCCGCCGCATCGCTTCGATCCAGCGGGTGTACTGCGCCAGCCCGGCTTACCTGGCCGAGCGCGGAATACCGCGTAAACCCGAGGACCTGCACGCGCACGACTGCCTGCCTTACGGCCACGGTCGTCAGGTGCAATGGCGTTTTGAAGGGCAGGGCAAACCACTGGCGGTCAATGTAACCGGGCGGATGCGGGTCAATAATGGTGAGTTGCTCAGGGATGCGGCGGTGGCCGGGATGGGGATTACTTACCTGCCGACATTCATTGTCGGGGCCGCGTTGAAGGATGGACGGCTGGTGCCGGTGCTGGATGAGTTTCGCCCGCAGCCGCTGACGTTGTCGGCGGTGTACCCGCAGCATCGCCAGAGCTCGCGTCCGGTGCAGGCGCTGATCGAGTTTTTGCGCGAGCGGCTGGATCAGGCCGAGGATGGGTTGTAAATCACTGATTGCACACATCCCCTGTGGGAGCCGGGCAAGCCCGGCTCCCACAGGGGATGTGTGGCGAACCTTTGTTCAATGGTGATCAGGTCCTTTTGTCATCGCCCGGTTCGCCACCGACGTGCACGCCGTGGTCATCGCCAACTTCACCGGAGCGATGAACGCCGTGGTCATCGCCCATTTCACCGGAACGATGAACCCCATGATCGTCCCCCGGTTCTGCGTGATTGCTGTGTCGCCCTGAGTCGGCTGAATGCCCGGAACGCCCCGAGCCATGGTCGTTGCCACTGTGATCGCTGCCATTACCGCCGTGGCCGCTGCCGCTGCTACCGTGACCACCGCCATCGCCGCCATGACCACTGCCGCTGCCACCGTGACCACCACCATTACCGCCACTGCCTCCGCCACCACCGCCACCGTGACCACCGCCGCCTCCACCGCTACCACCACCGCCTCCACTCCCTCCATCCTTGGCTTGAGCGCTCGATACACCGGACAGGCTGTCCGGAATCAATACGGTCGACGCCGACAACACTGCGCCAATCGCTACTGCCAGTAAAAGCTTGTTGATGTGCATGCCGTTCTCCGTCTTCTTATTCAGATTTGAACGTTGATAAACACTGCAACGTGCTGCTCGATTCAGTCGGTGAACACCGCTACGTCCTGATTTATTCAGTTGCCACCTCGATGAGCGATGAACGGGGCAATTCGACCCTGTTTCAGGGGTCAGTGAATGCTCGAGGCCAGTTCGAATATCGGGATGTACATCAGGATCACGATGACCCCGATCAACAGGCCGATGAAGGTCATGAGCAAGGGTTCAAACAACCGCACGAACCATTCGATCCAGCGGCTGATTTCTTCGTCATAGAAGTCGGCGCTGCGTTCCATCATCTGCCCGAGGTTGCCGGACTGCTCGCCGGCACGCAGCAAGCGCAGGGACACCGGGGTGACGAGATGATTGAGCTCCAGCGCCGCCGACAGCGATTGCCCCTCGCGCACCCGCTCGCAGGCCTGGTCCAGGCGCACACGCGAGGCGACGGTGAGCAGGCCACGGACCATGCCCATGGCGGTGACGAGGGGGATGCCGCCTTGCAGCAGGATCCCCAGCGAACGATAGAAGCGCGCCAGTTCGTACATGAAGATGCGCTGGTGGACTGCCGGAAGTTTTTCGATCACCCGGTCCACACTCCGGCGAAAGGCCGGTTGGCGCTGGAGGAAGGCGAGGGCGACGACGATCGCCACCAGGGCGCCGAAGAATTCGCCCTGATGAGCATGCAGGAACATCCCGCTGCTCATCAGTACTTGCGACAACCACGGCAGGTTGTTGCCCAGCCCTTCGAACACCAGGCTGAAGCGCGGCACCACGTAACCCATCAAAAACAACACCACGCCACCGCCCACCACCAGCAACAGCATGGGGTAGATCGAAGCGCTGACGATCTTTTGTCGAACCTCGTCCATGCGTTGGCGATAGCTGACATAGCGACCCAGGGCATCGCCCACTGCGCCGGTCTTCTCGCTGGACTGCACCAGTGCCACGTAGAGCGGCGGGAACACTGCCGACAACTGACCCAGTGCCTGGGAGAACGATTTGCCCTCATACAGCAGGCGCACCAGTTCACTCAAGGTTTTGCGGGCCTGTGGCGCGGTTTCTTTTTCCGCCAGGCTTTCCAGCGCATCGATCAATGGCAGGCCGGCGTTGAGCAGGGTGGTCAGTTCCTGGCTGAACAGCACCAGGTTGAACGTCTCGCGCTTTTGCAATCGCAATGCCCGCCAATGCCTTTCGGCTTGCAGGCTAACCACCCGCAGGCCCTTTTCTTCGACGATGCGTCGGGCTTCGCTGTCCCCTTGGGCCTCGACGGTCATCGAGACCACGCCGGTCTTGCCGACGGCCTTGAGATGAAAACGCATGCTCGCCTCCCGTCACTGCCAACTGGTGACTTCGGCGTTTTCGCCTTCGCCGCCGGGTTGACCGTCCTTACCCATGGACAGCAGGTCGTATTCGCCGTTTTCACCAGGGTAGCGGTAGGTGTAATTGCGGCCCCACGGGTCCTGCGGCAATTTTTTCTGCAAGTACGGGCCGGTCCAGCGGGTTTCGTCGCTGGGCGCGGTGACCAGCGCCTGCAAACCCTGTTCGGTCGACGGGTAGTGGCCGACCTCCAGACGGTACAAATCCAGTGCTTTGCCCAGACCTTCGATTTGCGCCTTGGCCACCTTCACTTCGGAGCGGCCGAGCTGGGCGAAATATTTCGGCGCGACAATGCCGGCCAACAGCCCCAGCACCACCAGCACCACCAACAGTTCAAGCAACGTGAACCCGCGCTGAGCTCGCGGTGAGCCGTGACGCGGGGCACTACACAGACGCTGATTCATGATGACCTCACACAGTCGGCAGAAGGGTCGCCTGAAGGCTTATGCAATTGCCATGCTCACCACCTGACTTCCTTGCGAAACCCCTGAATCACGGGCCTCTGCGCTTCCGGCACAGTGCTTGCGTACGGCTGATTCACTACCGGCCATTGGGGCATTAGCCCCATTTTTCGGGGTCGGTCAGGGGAGACAGAAAAATGAAAACACTCACCACTGGACTGCTCGGCTGTGTGCTGCTGGCAGGTACAGCTCAGGCCGATGTGTTCGTTTCCGTGGACAGCAAGGGCAGCTACGTTTTGTCCAATGTCCACCGTCCAGGTCGCACCTATGAACGGGTGATTCGCGAGCCCGAATCGTCACTGGTCAGCCTCGATCAACAGCCGCAGATGATTGCCCGGCAGCCCTATGCCGAGCTGGTGTCGGCGGCCGCCACGGCCAATGAATTACCGGCGGCGCTGTTGCATGCAGTGATCCAGGCCGAGTCCGCCTACGACGCCCGCGCGCGGTCGGCCAAAGGGGCGGGAGGGCTGATGCAATTGATGCCCGACACCGCCCGCGAAATGGGCGTGACCAACGTCTACGACCCCAAGGCCAACATTCAAGGCGGAGCCAAATACCTCAAGCGCCTGATGACCCTGTTCGACAACGACATCGCCCTCGCCGTGGCGGCTTACAACGCCGGGCCGCAAGCGGTGCTGAGCCGTGGCGGGGTGATCCCGCCGTTCGCCGAAACCCAGCGTTATGTACCGAGCGTGTTGCGCCAATACCGCCGCTTGCAAGGCTTGGCCGTGGATGCGCCGTTGTGATGGGCGAACGTGGGGAACCTTGCCCCAACAGTGGGGCATGGTGGCCCCGACCGAAAAGTGGGGAATGGGTGGGGAATATCCCCCGACTTATCAAGTCGTTTATGTAACTAACTGAAAAAAAACAACAATATTTATGGCATGCGGATTGCTCAAGAGGATTTGTCGAGAATTATTCCCTGTGAGCACCCACAGCGAGGCCCGCGATCATGACCGGCATGCACCACGTTCCGTCCTTGTTAAAAATGCTGCTGCTGACGGCGTCGATGCTGGGCGTCGAGATGGCCGAAGCCGCCTTGCGCTGCGAGCGCAATCTGGTAGCGAACGTCGTGGCGCTGGATCAGCCGCTGATGTTCAACCGCCTCGGCGCACAGAACGCCAACGGCATGATGTTCGCCCTGCGGCGTGACGTGGTCGATGACCATGACATGTCCCTGGCCCACGGTGGCGCGGCGGTTCCGGGCAAGGTTTCGCTGCGGCCCGACAAGCGTCCGCGTCCGTTGGTGCTGAGGGTTGCGGCTGGTGATTGCCTGACCATCAATCTGCAGAACCTGCTGGCCTACCAGGCCAACCCCGGCAGTCATGACAACGGGGGGGAGGAAGAGGGCGAGATTGAGGGCGAGGTAGAAATCGGCGCTGCAGAGGACTTCAAAGTCGATGAGCAGGTCACCGACCGCCACGTCGGCTTTCAGGTCAACGGGATGCAGGCAGTCAACAGCATCGATGACATCGCGTCCTTTACCGGGCGCAACGCCAACACCTTGATCCCGCCGGGCGCAACCCGTTCCTACACCTTGTACGCCGAGCGCGAAGGGGCCTTCGCCGCCAGCAGCCGCGGTGCAACGTTCGGTGGTGAAGGCGATGCGGGCAACGTCGCCAACGGTCTGTTCGGCGAAGTGGTGGTGGTGCCCAAGGGTGGCCGCGCCTATCGCAACACCGTGACCGAAGAAGAAATGCGCCTTGCCAGCAGCGGCCGCACGCCGACCGGTCAGCCGATTGTCGATTACCAGGCGCGCTACCCGCAGCGTGAACCGTGGATTCGTGAAGGCAAGGCCGGCACGCCGATCATCAACATGGTCGACGGCAACGAAATCATTTCCAGCGAGAGCGATGCGATCGTCATGGGCAGCAACGCCGACGGCAGCTTCCCGCCGTCGACCTATCCGCTGGAAGCCATCGGCAAACGCAACCCGGCGCTGCCCAACCGGCTGGAACCGTTCCGCGATTTCGCCTCGCAATTCCAGGATGAAACCGCCGCAACCCAGGCATTCCCTGCCTATTGGGCAGACCCGGTCATGGCCCATGTGCTGGAGCCGGCTCGCGACTCGTTCATGATCAACTACGGTTCCGGCGGCATGGGCGCCGAGGTGGTGGCCAACCGATTGGGTGTCGGGCCGATGCACGATTGCCTGTCCTGCGCCTATGAAGAATTCTTCCTCAGCTCGCACACCGTCGGCGACGTGGCGATGCTGGTGGATGTGCCGGCCAACGCCGGTCTGGAAAACATTCGTCCGGGTGAAACACCGCGCGCCGATCAGGTCGGGGTCAAGGCGACCATGGCGCTGTATCCGTCCGAGCCGTCCAACGTCAACCACAGTTACATCGGTGACTTCGTCAAATTCCGCAACACCCACAACGGCCACGAGCAGCATATCTTCCACCTGCACGGGCACCAGTGGTTGTTCAATCCCAACGACGACAACTCCGACTATGTGGACGCCCAAGGCATCGGTCCGGGTGCCGGCTACACCTATGAAATTGCCAACGGCGGTTCGGGCAACCGTAACCGTGTAGCAGGCGATGCGATCTATCACTGCCACTTCTATCCGCACTTCGCCCAGGGCATGTGGAGCATGTGGCGGGTGCACGATGTATTTGAAGAAGGCACCAAACTGGAAGTTTCCCAGCAAGGCGCCGACGGTTATCACAGCGAGCCTTACGCACTGCGCAGCGGCAAACCGGCCGCGGGTGCCCGGGCCTTGCCCGATGGCGAGATCATTGCCGGTACGCCGATACCCGCGGTGGTGCCGCTACCGGGCAAAGCCATGGCGCCGATGCCGGGCAAGGTCGCAGTGGTGCCGAAAATCGGCGAGACCCTGGTGGCCGGCAATGATGACGATGACGGTGAGCACCAGGGCGGCAACGCTGGCCCGCAAGCCATCGGTTCCCTGGCGCTGGTGGATCGCAGCGAAGCCAATCGCAATGCCGACGGCAGCCTGAAAAACCCGGGTTATCCGTTCTGGATCGGCGGCATGGAAAGTTCGGTTGGCCAACGTCCACCGACCCCACCGCTGGACATGCTCGACGCCGCCAAGGCCCAGGCCTTGAAGACCAGTGGCAATGCCTTGTGGGCGAATCTTGACCCGGCGCAGTCCGGTGGTTGGGACGGCGGTCTGGGGCGTCACTCCCTCGATGGATTCTCGGCCGGTGGCGTGGCGCGCACCGTGACCACGTCCCTGGATTTCTCCAAGGAAGTGACCCGCGCCAAGCCGATTTACATGCCCGAAGAAGGTACCGAAGTCGAACAGGCGGCCATGAAATTCCACGCCCAAAAGGACCACCCAAGCTTTGCCGTTTTGCCTGGCAATCAAATCGTCGCGCGCAACTTCCGCACCAACGGCGCGTTGCCAACCGCCGGTGCGCCTTACTACGAACCGTGCATGGATGATCGGCAAAAGCGCCTGACCAGCAGCGCCGGCATGGGCGAGTTTGCCAGTGGCGAACGGCTCGACGGCATGTCGTTCAGCGGGTCTTCGACCTTCACGGCTGACCGGCCACGGGTCTACAAAGCGGCGAACATCCAGTTCGACGCGGTGTACAACAAGGTCGGCTACCACTTCCCGCAAGCACGCATCCTGGCGCTTTGGGAAGACGCCTGGCCGGTGATCACCAAGCAGCGTCCGCCAGAGCCTTTGGTGATGCGCATGAACACTTTCGACTGCGTGCAATACCAGCAAACCAACCTGGTGCCGGCCATCTATGAGATGGACGACTATCAAGTGCGCACGCCGACCGACGTGATCGGCCAGCACATTCACTTGCCGAAGTGGGACCTGACGGCGGCGGACGGTTCGGCCAACGGCTGGAACTACGAAGACGGCGTACTTTCCCCCGGTGCGGTGCAGGAGCGCATCCACGCCATTCGAGAGTTCAACCAATGCACGGGCAGCGACCCGCGTGAGGGCACACCTGCTTGTCCGAAGGCTAAAAATCATCCGTACTTCGGGCAGTTCGGCCGGGCCGACTGGGTCGGCGCGCGGACGGCGATGCAGCGCTGGTTTGTCGATCCGGTGGTGAACTCCAAAGGTGTCGACCGTGGCCTGGGGACCATTTTCACCCACGACCACCTCGGCCCATCGACTCACCAACAGATTGGTCTGTACGCCACTGTACTGGCTGAGCCGGCCGGTTCCACCTGGTTCCACGCCGAAACCGGCGAGCCGTTGTACAGCGGCGCGCGGCAGGATGGCGGGCCGACCTCATGGCAAGCGGTGGTGTCCACCGGCGACCTGGACGGCGACGGCAAGAACGACAGCTTCCGCGAGTTCTTCCTCGAATACAGCGACTTCCAGCACGCCTATGAAGCCGGTGTGTACGTGGGCGCCGGTCCTGACGGTATACCTGACGCGCAAGCCTTTCCGGCCACTGCCGACAGCTTCCGCTACGCCATCAACCCGCCGGTGCGCAAAGAAGCCGAGACGCTGCTTGAGCAGGTAGTCGAGGCCCGTGGTGGCTTGATGCCGGGCTGTCCAAGCCGGCCTTGCCCACAAGCCATCTCGGTCGATGACCCAGGCATGTTCGTGGTCAATTACCGCAACGAACCACTGGCCCTGCGAGTGTACAACCCGAACAAGGTCGGCCCCGACGGCAAGCGCGGCATGCAGGCCGATGGCCTCGGCGGCGACCTGGCGTATGCCATGCAAAGCCGCACCGACCGTGCGATCCCGGCGATGAACCTGGCACCGAACCTCATTACCGCTGCCACCGGCCCGACCGGCGGCACCACTCAGTTCCCACCGCACATCAACCGCGGCGGCGCCGAACCGGGCGACCCGTTCACGCCGATGCTGCGCACCTACACCGGTGACAACGTACGGCTGCGGGTGCATGCCGGCGGTCACGAAGAAGAGCACAACGTGACCCTGCACGGCGTGAAGTGGCTGCAAAGCGGCTCGGGATTCGGCAACAGCTCCAACTCCGGCTGGCGTGCGTCGCAGATGATCGGGATCTCCGAGCAGATGGGCTTCATTGCGCCGGTCTCGATGCTGTCGAGTTCGGCGGCGACGACGGGTGACTACCTGTACTCGATGGACGCGTCGATCGAAGGCTACTGGAGCGGAATCTGGGGCGTGATGCGTAACTACACCGCGCAACGCAGCGACCTGTTCGCGCTGCCCAACAACCCGAAACCGGCGGGTATGCGCAACACCGTGGCGTTCGACGGTTCCTGCCCACGGTACAGCGCCAACCCCAACGGCATCGGCACCCGGCCAACCGTGCAACGCAACTATGAAGTGGTCGCGGCGCTGGCGAACGATATTCTCGGCAACCCGCTGGGCCTGACCATCGGAGATCCAGCCGGGCTCGCTCAACACGTCGGCGGGGCGTTGAACCCGGCAGGCGGCACCCTGGTGTTCAACTCACGCCCAGTGAGCATTCCTCAGGTGACAGTGAGCGACCCCGAAGACGGAACAACCTTCACCATCGGCGGGCAAAGCGGGCCGTTGCATGACCCGACGGCAATCCTCTATGTGCGCAAGGGCGACCTTGACCCGATCACCGGAAAGCTCAAACCCGGTGTGCCGGTCGAACCGCTGGTGCTGCGCGCGACGGCAGGGGACTGCATCAACATCACCCTGGAAAACCGTCTGCCCCTGGTCATGCCGGACCTGACCCAGACGGCGTCGGTGATGGGCATGGTCAAGCGTGACCGCAACAATGGCGAAGGCTCTACCACCTTCAGCAACAACCTGATGCGGCCGTCCAGCCATGTCGGTCTGCACGCGCAACTGTTGGCGTACGATATCACCAAATCCGACGGCACCAACGTCGGCACCAACCCGATCCAGACCGTGCCACCCCGCGTCGGCACCGTTGGTGCGTACCCGACGCGTACCTATCAGTACTACGCCGGGCACCTGGAACGTGAAGGCAAGCCGATCACGCAACTGGGCCGCAGTGTCGACAACATCAACGCTACGGCAGTGGAATTTGGCGGGTTGAATTTCACCCCGGCAGATGTGATCAAGCAGCCGCAAAAAGGCCTGGGTGGTGCAATGAGCGTCCTGCCGATCGGCGCCACCTGGGTTGAGGATGCGCGCAAGGTAAACGCGACCGTCACTGCGCCCGCACAGACCAGCTACCGCGACTTTACGATGGTCTGGCAGAAGGCGTTGAATATACGCTGGGCCAATGGGCGTCCGGTGGAAGGCATTGCCTCGGAGGCCGGGGTACCGACCGATCCGCAGGACAATTCCAGCATGGCCATCAACTACAAGACCGAGCCAATGTGGTTCCGCTTCGGCCTACCACCGGATGCGCCGTTCGGTCACGCCGACGGCCATGGTTATGGTGACGTGGTCAACGCGCACATGGCCTTCAGCAATGCGCTGGTGGGCGGCGATCCGCAGACGCCGGTGCTGTATGTAAAACCGGGGCAACCGTTCCGCACGCACATCCTGATGCCCACCGGTGGCAGCCGTGGCACGACCTTTCAGCTCGACGGGCATGTCTGGTCGGTCAACCCGTTCCAGTCGGAGAAGAGCGATACCGGTGGCTATCCGATGATGACGCCAGGCGTGGGTTCGGTGCGGTTCGGCTACAACCCGATGTCGATGTACATCGGTGCCCACGAAAGCATCCTGCCGGCGGCGCACTTCAGCTTCATGCACCCGAGCGCCGGGGGCAGCAACGCGATACCGGGCGACTACCTGTTCCGCGATTACGCCGCGTACGGCAACACCGCCGGGTTGTGGGGGCTGTTGCGCGTGACCAACGAACCCGAACCGGCGCCGGCACCGTAGCAACCGTTATGGAGTGAACGCGCCCTGTAGGCGCTGGCTTGCCGGCGATGGCGGTCTCGAGATTGATGCACGGCGTGAGGGCCTCATCGCCAGCAAGCTGGCTCCTACAAGGGTTCGGGTTTGCAGGGTGCAAATGGTGGGAGCTGGCTTGCCAGCGATGGCGGCCGCAAGACAGGCGCAGATCTGTAAGGGGAGAGGTGAAATGAACAGGACCATTGGAATCGTCGGTTGTGCACTGGTTGTCGGGGTGGCGCTGATCTGGCTGGGTGTCTGGCGCACGATACCGCCGGACATGCTGAGCGAGGTGGCGCTGCCGGACACCTGGAGCGGTCAGACGCTGGAGCGTGACGGCGTGTCCGTAGCGTTGCAAGTGCGGCCATTGGCCGAGGATGGCGTGTTGCGCGAAGGCGAGTTTGCCGACGTGCTTTTCCGGGTCAGTGACAGCACGTCGGGCCAACCCCTTTCCGGGGTCAATCCCGGTGCCTGGCTGGACCCCGAAGCGGTCGCGGCCGACCAGGCCCAGGGCCGCGAACGCAGCTGCAAATCACGGGTCGGCGTATTCCTCAAATCGAGCATTGGTGCGCGACCGTTACTGGACCTCAACAGCTATTTCCTGCTGGTGATGAACCGTGATGCCAGCGTTTCGGTGGTCGACCCATCGGTCTCGGTGGGCGGCATCACCAGCACCATGGCGCGCATCGACCTCAAGCAGCCGCCGATGGATTGGGTCACCCCGAAGGACAACAAACGCGTGTTCGTCTCCATGCCCACCGCTGGCGAAGTGGCGGTGATCGACAGCGAGCAATTCAAGTTGATCGACTCGGTGGCGGCCGGTAGCCATCCGGTGCGCGTAGCGTTGCAACCGGACGAGCGCCTGCTGTGGGTCGGCAACAATGCGCCGAAGGCCGAAGCATCCGGGGTCACGGTGATCGACAGCCAAAGCCTGAAGCCGCTCAAACACCTGGCCACCGGCGCCGGCCATCACGAAATCGCCTTCAGCAAGGACAGCCGGTTTGCCTTCGTGACCAACCGCGACGACGGCACGCTGAGCATCATCGACATCGCCAGCCTGACCCTCAGCAAACAACTCAAGACCGGCACGCGCCCTTTGTCGGTGGCGTACTCGCCACTGTCCCAGGCGGTGTATGTCGCCGACGGCAAGGACGGCACCGTGACCGTGGTCGATACCGCCAGCCTCGACGTGCGCCGTGTGATCAAAATCAAACAGGGCCTGGGCCCGATGGGTTTCAGCGCCGATGGACGATTCGGCATCGTCCTCAACACCCTGGAAAACCAGGTGGCCGTGATCGACGCCGCCACCGACTCGCTGGTTCATGAACTGGACGTGTCCGCCGAGCCTTATCAAGTGGTGTTCACCAAGGCCTACGCCTACGTGCGCGGACTGGCTTCGGCCAAAGTCACGATGATCAACCTGTCGTCCCTCGGTGAAGGCCGCACGCCGATCAGCCAGGGCTTTGAAGCCGGGCCGCAGGCACCACGGCTGGCGGGTGATTTGCCGCTGGCGTCGAGCCTCGCGGTGTCGCGGGACGACAACGCGGTGTTCGTGGTCAACCCGGTGGACAACACCACTTATTTCTATGCCGAAGGCATGAACGCGCCGATGTCCGGTTACCCCAATCGCGGGCAAGTGGCGCGGGCGGCGATGGTCATCGACCGCAGCCTGCGCGAAGTCGAGCCGGGGCTATACAGCGCGCGGATAAAACTGCCGCCGGCGGGGCGTTTCGACGTGGCGTTCCTGCTCAATCAACCGAACATCATCCATTGCTTCACGACGCTGGTTGAGCCCGATGGCCGCCTCGCCCAGCACCCCGGCGTGCCGACAGTCGAGTTCATGCTCGACAAAGCCACCGCCGCCCTCGGCAGTCCTTACACCGTGCGCTTTCGCATCGTTCAGGGCCAGCACAAAGCTCAGCGCAGCGGCGTCAAGGACGTTCAGGTGCGCTACTTCCGCGCGCCGACGTCGCGGGCGCAAACAGTCGCGGCCCTTGAGGTCGGTAACGGAATCTACGAAGCCCCAGTGACGCTCGACCAGAACGGCGCCTGGTACCTGCACGTGCGTGCGGCGTCCCTTGGCGCGAATTTCGATGACAAGACCTTTGCCAGCGTTCGGGTCCTGCCCGGCGATGCCCGTTGAAGAGGAAATCGACATGAACCGATTCGCACACCGTGGACTGCTGACGTTCTGCCTGTTGGCCGTCGGCATTGGGCAAGCCCTGGCGCACTCGGCGGATGAACACGCCGGGCACGACATGCCGGCCAAAAGCGCCCGTTCGGAAAGCGCCCAGGTCAAGTTCGCCGACGTCGCGCTGGTGGACCAGAACGGCAAACCGGTGCGTCTGGAACAGGACCTGGTGGCCAACAAAATCGTGGTCATGAGCTTCATCTACACCAGTTGCACCACGGTGTGCCCGGTGGTGTCGTCGATCATGGGCAAAGTGCAGAAACAGCTGGGCGCCCGGGTGGGCACCGAGGTGCAGTTGGTATCGATCAGCATCGACCCGCAGCGCGATGACGCCCAGCGCCTGAACGACTACGCGCGCAGCTTCCAGAACGGTCCGGGCTGGAGCTGGCTGACTGGCAGTTCGCAGTCCATCAATGCCACCCTCAAAGGCCTCGGCTCGTTTAGCGGTGACTTCAAAAATCATCAGCCGCTGATCCTCGTCGGCGACGGCAACAGTCGCCACTGGACGCGCTATTACGGCTTCACCGATCCGGCCGTGCTGACCCGTGAAGTGGAAAAACTCAGCGGCCAACGCAATGCCCACGCCAAACACACTGCCATCGCCATGGAGCAGCAGCCATGAGAGCTGTCGACTGGATTGCCCTGAGTCTGTGCTTCTGGATTTTCAGCTCGATGGCCTTCGCTCATGAAGGGCACGAAGAACCCGCTCCGGCGCAGGTGGCTGCACCACCGGCGAGCGGCACGCGCGATGCGAAAACCTGGTTCACCGACACGCCGTTGCAGGACCAGAACGGCGAAACCCTGCGCTTCTACAGCGACGCACTACAAAACCGCGTGGTGCTGCTGAACGTGATTTTCACCAGTTGCAACGATGCCTGCCCGCTGATCACCCGCAAACTCAAGGAAGTGCGTGAGTTGCTGGGCGACAAGGCGGACGGCATCACATTCATCTCCCTTACCAGTGATCCGCTGCGGGACACCCCGGCGGTACTCAAGGCTTACACCTTGAAGCAGGGCGTCGATGGGCCCCACTGGCTTTTTCTCACCGGCGACAAGGCACAAATGGACCTGGTGCTGGGGCGCATCGGCCAGATTGTGCCGACCCCCGAGCAACATTCAACGCAGCTGATTGTCGGTGACGTAGCCAACAAGCGCTGGAGCAAAATCCGTCCGGATGCCCCGGCTGCCGCCATTGCCCAGCGCTTGCAGTTGCTGACAATGCCTGTGGCCGGTCGCTGAGCCGCGCCATGAAACTGCCCCTCATCCTCGGCCTGCTAGTGATCGGCGGCATTCATTGCGTCGCCGATGCGCTGCCCCTGAACCCCAGCGAAACGGCCGGAAAACGCTTGTACCGCGAAGGTGTTTCGGACAGCGGTGAGCCGCTCATGGCGCGGGTCGGGGCAGCGGATATGATGCTGCCGGCCACCAGCCTGCCGTGCGCCAACTGCCACGGTGCCGATGGTCTCGGGCGGCCCGAGGGCGGGGTGCGACCGCCGGATCTGACGTGGTCGAGGCTCTCCAGCACTTACGGGCAGCAGCAAATCAATGGCCGCAATTACCCGGCCTACACCGAAGGCACGCTCGCGCGGGCGATTCAGGAAGGTCGCGATCCTGGTAACAATCGCCTCGACCCCGCGATGCCGCGGTTCGTGCTGTCGATGAATGATCAGCGCAACCTCACGGCCTACCTCAAACGTCTGGCCGATGACCGCGATCCCGGCCTGACGCCGGACAGCCTGCACCTGGGCACCTTACTGCCGAGTCAGGGACCGCTGGCCGAGGAGGGCGCCACGGTGGCGGCGGTGCTCAATGGCAGCGTGGCGCGGATCAACGAGGCGGGCGGTATTCATGGCCGGCAACTGCGCCTGACGATCCTCGATCCGGGGCCGAACCGCACCAGCGCCGAGCAGGCCCTGGACCGGTTGATCGAGCAGGAACACGTGTTCGCCTTGATCGCGCCGCTGGCACCGGCACTCAACACACAATTGGTCACGCGATTGGAGCGGGCGGGCATTCCGTTGATCGGGCCACTCTCATTGCAAGGCTCGTCCCAGAGCAGTCGGCAGATATTTGAACCGATGCCGGGGTTGCACGAACAACTGATTGCGCTCGCCGATTACGCCACCGACAGTTTGCGCGTGCTCCCGGGGCCGACGCTGATCACCTACCCGGACGAGCCCGGCCAGCAACGGGCGGCGCAGAACCTCAGCCAGTACCTGCAAGATCACGCCTGGCAAAAGGTCACGCTGAAAGCTTACGACCCGGCGCAGGACGAACTGCCGCTGGGCTCGCGGTCGGTGTTTTACCTGGGCAGCGGTGGCGGTTTCAGCCGGCTCGCGGAACGTTTGCAGGCGGCGGGGCAGGTGCCTTACCTGTTCGCCACGTCAAATCAGGTCGCCGGTGACTTGTTGCAGGTGCCCAGCGGTTTTTCCCGGCGGGTGTTCCTGTCCTATCCGTTCGTGCCCAGTGACTGGACGCTGGGCGGGCGCCTGGCCCTGACACAACTGCGTGAGCAGCAGGGGCTCGGCGCAGAGCATGCGGTGCTGCAAGTCGGCGCCTTCAGTTCGATGCTGCTGCTCAGCGAAGGCATGAAACAGGCCGGGCGCGATGCCAGCCGCGAAAAACTGATCACTGCGCTGGAAGGCCTGCATGACTTCGAGACCGGATTGACCCCGCTGATCAGCTTCGGTCCCGGCCGGCGTCACGGATTGAGCGGCGCGCACATCGTCACCGTGGACCTGCCCGACCAGCGTTTCTACCTGGTCGCCCCCTACAAACCCATTGCCGCGATGCCCTGACTGGAGGTCTCGATCATGAAGCTCAAGACTCTGCTGATCCTGCTGATGATGTGGTTGCCCGTGGCCTTCGGCAGTAACGGCCCGGTCGCCGCGCGGGTCAATGGCGAGGACATTACCGAGTTCCGCCTCGAACGCTATTTTGCCGAGTACCTGGAGGATCAGGGCCGGGCGGTGGGCAGCATTCGCAACCCCAAGGCGTATAAGCAACTGCGCCAGAAGGCGCTGGACGCGTTGATCGATCGCGAGTTGCTGTGGCAGGAAGCGCTCAAGCGCGGGGTCGTGATCAGTGACGCCACCGTGCAAAGCCAGGTTGAGCAGACCCGGCAAGCCATCGGCGGTGCCGAGAAATTCGCCCGACGCCTGGAAGACGCCGGTTTCGACGAGGCCGCTTTTGCCGAGTACACCCGCCGGGAACTGGCGGCGCAGCAGGTGTTTGCCGAACTGACCAAGGTCGCCGAGCCAGACGACAAACAGGTCCGCGCGTTCTACGAAGAACATCGCAGCGAGATGCGCCGGCCCGAGGAAGTGCAAGCGCGGCACATACTGATCAAGGTGCCTCAGGCTGCTGATGCCGCCACAGTCGAGGCAGCACGGCTACGCTTAGTTGAGATGCAAGTGAAAATCAGCCAGGGCGCGGACTTTGCCAGCGTGGCCAGGACCGGTTCCGAAGATGCTTCCGCTAGCGACGGCGGAAATCTGGGCTACTTTCCACGTGGGCGCATGCTGCCTGAATTCGAAGCGGCAGCCTTTGCCCAGGCACCGGGAGCGCTCAGCGAGCCGGTGCGGACACCGCTGGGCTGGCACTTGATTCAGGTGCAGAACCACTTGGAGGCGACCGATGTCACAGAAGTGCAGGGGCTTGAGATGGTCAGGGCGTACCTTGCCCGACAGCAACAGGCTGAAGTTCGCCTGCAGGTTCTGGCGCAACTGCGATCGAGCAATCGAATCGAACGAATTAACGACGATTGAAGATTCCCCCCCAATAGTGGGGAAAAGCTTCAGGGCAGATCCGTGTGCGTCCCCGCCTTTGGGGGGCGGGGTACTTGCTCGAAAAGGCTTTTCCATGAATATCAATGGCATGCAGTGGTAAAACACCCGGCGCTCAGCCTGGCATGAAGTGTGCGTTAGCCTCAGTAAGGCGCGCACTCTGCCAGGTTCGGAAATCGGACCTGCGGTTTCAAGGAGTCCACCTTGTTAAACAAAGTACTGGTTGTCGAAGACGAACAGCTGCTGGCACAAAACCTCCAGGATTATCTGCAGGCGCAAGCGCTGGACGTCCGGATTGCACATGACGGTGCGACGGGTATCGGTGAAGCCGAACAGTTTGCACCCGATGTGATGGTGTTCGATTACCGCTTGCCCGACATGGAAGGCTTTGAGGTGCTCGATGCCGTCCGCCAGAACAGGAAGTGTCATTTTGTGCTGATCACCGGGCACCCCACCGCTGAAGTTTGTGAGCGGGCCCGGCAACTGGGAGTCAGCCATATCCTGTTCAAACCGTTTCCATTGGCGGAACTGGCCCGTGCAGTCTGTGACCTTCTGGGAATGCAGCGCGAACCCAAAGCAGGCGTGAGCACATCCGAAGGTTTTGTCGAACGACGCCAGAGCAGGACCGAGAGTTTCCCGCTGCAGTTGTACGACGGCAGTTGGGTGCTGGCGGATCGTCGACGAAGTTCATCGACCTCCAGGGCACCAGACGACGAACAATTGCTCACCGGGGAGTAGTGGCGCGACAAGCCGTTCCGGTAACCGCCGTAATCGCTCGCCGCGTCGACAGGGCTCAAAGCCCCCGGCGTTGGAGAGCAAGCCATGGACCGTCTATCCCTTGCCGTCGAACCGGCGCAGTTGGAATGTGTACCGTCTCGTTTTTCCAGTGAACAACTGGCCCAGGCCCGATCACTGGCCGCCAGTTCCGGCGAACGGATGCTCGAAGCCCTCGGGGTGTTGTGCGAACTGGCCCCCATGCCCTTCATCCAGTGCCTCGGCGCCACCTTGCATTACCCGGTGCTCGACACCGACAGCCTCTTCAAGGCCACCCCGGTGTTCGACCGGGTCACCCTGGCCCAATGTCTCAAGCGCGAATTTATCCTGCTGCGTCACGACGATGCGGTCATTGGCGTGTTTGCCGATCCGTTCGATACGGCGCGGCTGGCCTGGATCGATGACTGCCTGCACGGCGCGCCGCTGTACCTGGTGCATGCCGACGACCTGAAAGCCTATCTGGCACGTCACGAAGAGAGCTTCCACGCGGTGGAATCGCTCAACGCCCAGGCCGACGCCAATATCGAAATCGACACCCTGCAAAGCCTGTCCCTGACCAGCATCAGCGAAGACGCCAGCGTCGTCGTCAAACTGGTCAACTCGACCCTGTACGACGCTTTGAAAATGCACGCCAGCGACATCCATCTGGGTACCACCGGCAGCGGTCTGGTGATCAAGTACCGCATCGACGGCGTGCTCAACAACATCAGCAAGATTCAGGGCAGCGAGTTCGCCGAGCAGGTGATTTCCCGAGTCAAGGTCATGGCCGAGCTGGACATCGGTGAGAAACGCGTGCCACAGGACGGTCGCTTCAAGATCGGCATCAGTGGCCGCCAGATCGACTTCCGGGTCTCGATCATGCCGAGCATTTTCGGTGAAGACGCGGTGCTGCGGGTGCTCGACAAACAAGACCTCGCGGACAAGGTCTGCGGCGTGCAGTTGCAGGCCCTGGGCTTTGAAGACGAAACCCTGCGCCAACTGCGCCGGCTGGCCGCCGAACCCTACGGCATGGTACTGGTGACCGGCCCCACCGGCAGCGGCAAGACCACCACGCTGTACGCGATGATCACCGAGATCAACCACGGCGTGGACAAGATCATCACCATTGAAGACCCGGTGGAATACCAGTTGCCGGGCGTGCTGCAAATTCCGGTCAACGAGAAAAAAGGCCTGACCTTCGCTCGCGGCCTGCGCTCGATCCTGCGTCATGACCCGGACAAGATCATGGTCGGTGAAATCCGTGACCCCGACACCGCGCAGATCGCCGTGCAATCGGCGCTCACCGGGCACCTGGTGTTCACCACGATCCACGCCAACAACGTATTCGACGTGATCGGCCGGTTCACCCAGATGGAAATCGACCCCTACAGCCTCGTCTCGGCGCTCAATGCCGTGCTGGCGCAGCGCTTGATCCGTCTGGTCTGCACCCATTGCAGCGCGCCGAGCAACCCGACTGATGACGAACTGCGCGCTTCGGGTCTCGACCCACACAACGTCGATCACTTCCATTTCGTTCACGGCAAGGGCTGCGGGCATTGCCGCGGCACCGGTTATCGCGGACGCACAGCGATCGCCGAGCTGCTGCACCTGGACGACGAGTTGCGGCAGATGATCGTCGAGCGCCAACCGATTTCGAAAATCAAGGCCCATGCGTGCAAACGTGGTTTGCGCTTGCTGCGCGAGTCGGCACTGGAACTGGTTCAGGAAGGGCGGACCACGCTCGAGGAGATCAATCGTGTCACTTTTGTCTCGTGATCGTTTTGTCGCCGTGCTCGGCGCCAGTGGTGTCGGCCTCGGTCAGCGCCGTGGCAGCGACACTCTGTGGCTGGGCAGCGTCGGTTTTATCGACGAAGGTTTCCATGCCTGGGCGGTGGCGCTGGACACCCTCGACCATCTGCTGGCCGATCACACCCGTGCCGGTGCCGAACTGAGCGTGGTAATTTCCGGGCACTTCAGCCGCTTCTGCCTGGTGCCTTGGAGCGAACAGATCAGCAGACCTGACGAGTTGCTCGGGTTTGCCCGGCTCTGCTTCGAAGACCTTTACGGCGTGCCAACGCAACCCTGGCGCCTGGTGCTGTCGGCGGAACCGGTGGGCTACGACCGGATCGCCAGCGCATTGCCAGAGGATTTGCTGACGCGTCTGCGCACCCTGGTCAGCGCCCGTGGCCTGCGCCTGCGTTCGGTGCAGCCGTACCTGATGGCGGCGTTCAACCACTTCGATAAAAGCCTCGATGCCGGTGATTTCCTGTTTGTAGTCGCCGAGCCGGTGCGCAGCGTGTTGCTGCTGGCGCGGGAAGGCCGCTGGACTTCGGTGCGTTCGGTGGGCAGCAGCGACAGCGACGCCGCACTGACCGCATTGATCGGTCGTGAAAGCCAATTGCAGGCCTCCACCAGCGAGCGGCCACTGAACGTTTACTTGCATGCGCCAGCGCGTATGGACGTGCAGCCCGACATCCCCGGTGTGCACTTGCGCACCCTTGAAGAAGCCCGGACCACCGTACGCGATGGCTTGTACGTCATGTCCCGGGCGGTGGCCTGACATGCGCCCCCTGATGCTCGACTTTCAGCCGCGCCGGCGCTCGGGTCCCCTGGGCTGGAGCCTGCTGGCCGTGGGCGTGGTGGCGGCCCTGAGTGGCGTGTTGGTTCAGCAGCACCTCAGTGATCAGACGGCGCAACAACAGGGCCATCTGCAAACCGCCCAGCGCGTCCTCACCGGCGACACCGGCGGCAAGGTCAGCCTGACCCCGGCGCAAATCCGCGAACAGGCGCAGAACCTCGCCGAGATGCGCAAGGTCTCGCAGCAACTGCGCCGGCCGTGGGAAAGCCTGTTCGCCATGCTCGAAGCCATGCCCCGGGGCGACATCGCCTTGCTGACCCTGACCCCTGATGCGCGCAAAGGCCAGGTGCGGATCAGCGCCGAAGCGAAAGACCTCGACGCCATGCTCGACTTCCACCGCAACCTCGAGGCCAGCGATGAGCTGTCCGATGTGTCGCTGCTGAGCCACGAAATCGTGGCCAACGTGCCGGAACACCCGGTGCAGTTCAACCTGTCGGCTACCTGGGAGATTGGCGATGCAAATCCCTAGATTGATCGTCCACGAATATCTGCAAGGCCTGGGCATTCCCGGTCTGGCAGGGTTGGCGCTGCTGGCGCTGGCGTTGGTTTATGGCCTGGCGGGCCTGATGCCGGACTGGCAGTCGCTGCAACAGCTCAGCCAGCAGACCCGCGAAGCCGGTGAATACCTGGCCAGGGTTGAAGACGGCAGCGTCGCCGCCCCGGTGGTGCCGCAACGTCAGCTCGACGACTTCCGCAGCAAGCTGCCTTCGCAGCCGCAAGCCACGGTGGCCATCGACAAGATCTACGCGTTGGCGGCCCAGGAACACATCACCCTGGCACGCGGTGAATATGCCCTGGGCATCGACCCCAAGACCCATCTGGCGCGTTATCAGATTCTGCTGCCGGTGCGCGGCAGCTACCCGCAACTGCGGCGCTTCCTGCATGCCTTGCTCGGCCAGTTGCCGGCGGTGGTGGTGGAGGACGTGGAGTTTCAGCGCAAAAAGATCGCCGACACCGACCTGACCGGGCGGATCCGCCTGACCCTTTATCTGTCGAGGTCATGATGAATACCAAGCGCGTAGCGGGGTGGGCGGGGTTCTTCGGTATAGCGGCGGCGCTGGCCTGGTTGCCCGATTACTGGATGCCGGCGGACGACGGCGAGGCGTCCGTCGCCGTCGTCGCCACGGCGGCCAGCAGCAAAACCCGTGGTGCGCTGCCTGCCGCGCCAGCCGCCGGCAAAACCGTGGCGGTCAAGGACTTGAGCCCGGCGGGCGACCTGTTCGCCGCCCGCAGCTGGAAGGCAGCACCGACGCTCGCCAGCGTCACCGAACAACCCGTCAACCTGACCCCGGTGGTGACCGTCCCCAGCGCACCGCCGATGCCTTTTCAGTTTGTCGGGCGCATGGATGATCGCTCGGACCTGCAAGTGTTTTTGCAGAGCGGAGAAAAAATATACGTCGTACGCAAAGGGGATGTGATCGACGAAACCTGGCGGATCGAGGGCATTTCCGACGTGGAACTGAGCTTCGTCTACCTGCCCTTGCATTTGTCCCAGACCTTGTCTGTGGGGAGCGCGCAATGAACAGATCATGCCGAAATACGATAGGCACGCTGATGAGCCTTTTCTGTGTGTGTGCAGGGTTGGCCGCGTGCAGTTCCGCGCAGGTCGCCAACAAGGAAGCGTCCGAGCTGATCGAGCAGGGGCAATACGAGGCCGGCCTGGCGCGGATCGAAGAAGGGCTGCGGAAAAACCCGCGCGATACCGAACTGCACCTGGCCCTGAACACCGCCCACGCCAAGGCGATTACCGCGTTGCTGACCGAGGCCGACACCGACCGTTCGCGCCGGGACTTTGCCGCCGCGCGCGTCAACTACAGCCGGGTGCTGACCATCGAGCCGAACAACCGGCGCGCCCAGGATGCGATGCGTCAGCTCGACTACATGCGCAGCCTGGATGAGAAGCTGGAACTGGCCCGTGGCGACCTGCGTCGCGGCGATATCTACGGGGCCGACCGTCAGGTCAAACAGATCCTCGAACTCGACCCGAAAAACGACGGCGCACTTGAACTGCAAAGCAACATCCGCCTGGTGCAGAGCCGCAATGTGATCCCGTATCCACAACTGCGCACTCGCCTGGAGCGGCCGGTGACCCTGGAGTTTCGCGACGCCAACCTGAAAACCATTTTCGAGGTGCTGTCGCAGGTCGCCGGGTTGAATTTCATCTTCGACAAAGACCTGCGCCCGGACATGAAAGCCACGATTTTCGTGCGCGACGTACGCATTGAAGACGCCGTGGAACTGCTGCTGCAACAGAACCAGCTGCACCAGAAAGTGGTGAACGAAAACACCTTGCTGATCTACCCGGACTCGCCGCAAAAGCTCAAGGATTACCAGGAACTGGTCATGCGCACCTTTTACCTGACCAGCATCGATGCCAACACCGCGCTGAACATGATCAAAACCATGCTCAAGACCCGCGACGTGTTTGTCGATGAACGCCTCAATACCCTGACCATGCGCGACACCGAAGACGCCATCCGCATGGCGGAAAAACTCTTGCAATCGCAAGACCAGTCCAACCCTGAAGTGGTGCTGGAAGTGGAGGTGATGGAGGTCGCGACCCAACGGATTCTCGACCTCGGCCTGCAATGGCCGAATACCTTCGGCGTGATCAACGGCGACGGTTCGGCGGTGACGATCCTCAATCAATTGAAAGGCATCGACTCCAGCCGGATCACCATCTCGCCATCGCCACAACTCAAGATCAACGCCCAGGACAACGACATCAACACCCTGGCCAGCCCGGTGATTCGTGTCAGCAACCGCGAGCAGGCGCGCATCCACATCGGTCAGCGTGTTCCGATCATCAGTGCCACGTCGGTGCCGTCGACCCAAGGCCCGGTGATCACCGAAAGCGTCACTTACCTGGACGTCGGTCTGAAGCTGGAAGTGCAGCCGACTGTGCACCTGAACAACGAGGTGGCGATCAAGATCGCGCTGGAAGTGAGTAACGCGACGCCGCTGGAACCGACCCGTCAGGGCACGATTCCGGTGCAGGTCGATACCCGCAACGCCCAGACCACGCTGCGCCTGCATGACGGCGAAACCCAGATACTCGCCGGCCTGATGCGCAACGACCATGGCGCTACCGGCAACAAGATTCCGGGCCTTGGCGACATTCCTGGCCTGGGCCGGTTGTTCGGCAGCAACAAGGACAACGTCAGCAAATCGGAACTGGTGCTGTCGATCACGCCACGGATCGTGCGCAACCTGCCGTACCAGAGCCCGTCGGACATGGAGTTCCCGACCGGCACTGAAACCAGCATGCACATTCAGGCACCGGACCGGCGGATGGAATCAGCGGTTCAGGATCAGCCCGTCGACCGGCCGGTGGCTGCTACCAATGTGCAAGTCAGCGTCGGGAAGCCTTGATCATGAACGCCTCGCAACGCGGTTTTACCTTGATCGAAGTCGTGGTGACGCTGGCCCTGATCGGCTTGCTGGCCGGCATGGCCGCGCCGCTGACCGAGACCGTGGTGCGCCGGGGCAAAGAGCAGGAGTTGCGCACCGCGCTGTACCAGATCCGCGATGCCATCGACGCCTACAAGCGTGCATTCGATGCCGGTTACATCGAGAAGTCACTGAACAGCAGCGGCTATCCGCCGAACCTGAAAGTGTTGGTGGACGGCGTGCGCGATGTGCGCAGCGCCAAGGGCGCCAAGTTCTATTTTCTGCGCCGCGTGCCTCATGACCCGCTGAAGCCGGTCAAGCGTGACGACGACGGCGGCTGGGGCTTGCGCTCCTATGACAGCACGGCTCAAAACCCGCGCGAGGGCGAAGACGTCTTTGACGTTTACTCCCAGGCGCGCGGCAAGGGGCTTAACGGCATCGCCTACCGGGAGTGGTGAGTTTATGCGTCGGGAAAAGGGTTTTACCCTGCTGGAACTGATGGTGGTCATGGCAATCATCGCGACCCTGATGACCATCGCCTTGCCACGCTATTTCAACAGCCTTGAAGCCTCGAAAGAGACCACGCTGCGCCAGAGCCTGTCGGCGATGCGCGAAGCCCTGGATCACTACTACGGCGACACCGGGCGCTATCCCGACTCCATCGAACAACTGGTGGAACAACGTTACCTGCGCAACCCGCCGATGGACCCGATTGCCGAACGCAAGGACCTCTGGGTCATGGTCGCGCCGCCGGATGGCGTACCGGGTGGGGTCGCCGATATCAAAAGCGGTGCCACAGGGAGGGCGCGTGATGGCAGCCTTTATTCCGAGTGGTAAGCCTTCGAACGAGGGCGGTTTCACGTACCTGGGCGTGCTGTTCCTGATCATGCTGATGGGCATGGGCCTGGCCAGTGCCGGCGAGTTGTGGTCGACCGCTTCGCGCCGCGATCGTGAGCGTCAGTTGCTCTGGGTCGGTACGCAATACGCCCAGGCCTTGCGCAGCTACTACCGCAGTTCGCCAGGTTTGGCCCAATACCCGAAAGCGCTGGAAGACCTGTTGCAGGACGAGCGTTTTCCCAGCCCCAAACACCATATCCGGCAGCTGTATCCGGACCCGATTGGCGGCGGCGAATGGAGCCTGATGCGCGGTTTCGACGGGCGCATCACCGGCCTCAGCAGCGCCTCCACGGACAAGCCGCTCAAGCAGGCGGACTTCCCGACGCAGTGGTCGGACTTCACCGGCATGGCGAGTTACAAGGACTGGCAGTTCGTCGCCGAGAAAGCCTTTCTCGATGGCACATCGGGACCTGCCAAGGGCCAGTCGAAATTGCCTCAGGCGTTGCAGCCATGAACAGATTCTGTGTGGCGGCGCTCCTGATGCTGATGTCGGCTGCCGCCCCGGCCGGCGAAGAAGACGAAATGATGGGTTTCATCGTCGATGACACGATCTCGCATATCGGTCACGACTTTTACTACTCGTTCAGCGAACGCCTGCGCGCCACCAGCCCGATGGATTTCAACCTGGTGGTGCGCGAACGACCTTCGGCGCGCTGGGGCGCCCTGGTCACCGTGGAATATCAGCAGCGTCTGGTTTACCGGCGTTTTCTTCCGCCGAACACCGTGGAGCTCAAGGACGAGGCCTATGACGCCGCCGACTGGGTTCGCGGGCAGATCGTCCAGCGCAAGCTGGAAGCCATGTTGCAGGACACAACGGACCTTGAGAGGGACGAATTATGAAAACAACAACGTTCTCGCAGCGCCGCCTGTTTTCCAGGGCAGGCATCTGGTTACTCGGGCTCGGCAGTTGTGGCCTGGTCCAGGCCACCGAGTTGGTCTATACGCCCATCAATCCGTCGTTTGGCGGTAACCCGTTGAACGGGACCTGGCTGCTCAACAACGCCCAGGCGCAAAACGACTACGACGATCCCGACTTGAAAAAACGCACCGCTGCGGCCGGGACGTCGGCGCTGGAGCGGTTCACCAGTCAGTTGCAATCACGGCTGCTCGGTCAGTTGCTGGACAACATCTCCGCGGGCAACACCGGGAGCCTGACCACCGACGCTTTTATCGTCAACGTGGTCGACGACTCCGGGCAATTGACCATCGTCGTGACCGACCGAGCGACCGGTGAAGTCTCCGAAATTCAGGTAAGCGGCCTGGCCCCTTGACGGGATTCGGGTTGATGGGGAGTGAAGGACATGAAAAAAATAATAGTGCTAGGGCTGATGTTGGCGGCGTTACAAGGGTGCAGTCTGCGCGACCCGATCGGGGCTGAGCAGGACACCGAAACCCCGACGCTGACCCCGAGGGCTTCGACCTACTACGACTTGATCAACATGCCGCGACCCAAGGGCCGGTTGATGGCGGTGGTGTACGGTTTTCGCGACCAGACCGGTCAGTACAAACCGACGCCGGCCAGTTCGTTTTCCACCAGCGTCACCCAGGGCGCGGCGAGCATGCTGATGGATGCATTGCAAGCCAGCGGCTGGTTTGTGGTGCTGGAACGCGAAGGGCTGCAGAACCTGCTGACCGAGCGCAAGATCATCCGCGCCTCGCAGAAAAAACCGAACACACCGGTGAATATCCAGGGTGAACTGCCGCCGCTGCAAGCAGCGAACATGATGCTCGAGGGCGGGATCATTGCCTACGACACCAACGTGAAAAGCGGCGGGGAAGGGGCGCGCTACCTGGGTATCGATATATCGCGGGAGTATCGGGTGGATCAGGTCACGGTGAACCTGCGTGCGGTGGATGTGCGCAGCGGGCAGGTGCTGGCCAATGTGATGACCAGCAAGACCATTTACTCCGTGGGGCGTAGTGCCGGGGTGTTCAAGTTTATCGAGTTCAAGAAGCTGCTCGAGGCCGAGGTCGGCTACACCACCAACGAACCGGCGCAGTTGTGTGTGTTGTCGGCGATCGAAGCGGCGGTGGGGCATCTGTTGGCGCAGGGGATCGAGCGGCATTTGTGGCAGGTGGCGGGGGATAATTCGCCGCAGAGCAGTGAGACACTTGATCGGTATCTGACTCAGAACAAGGTTGTGCCTGAGGGTGAGGACGAGTAAACCGAGGCGGCCTTCGGGCCGACCTGGTTCTTGCAGATGTACCCGATTCAAAACTGTGTGAGCGAGCCTGCTCGCGAAGGCGGCCTGACAGCCGACCTGTTCTCGTGGATGTACCCGGAACCCTGTGGGAGCGGGCTTGCCCGCGAAGGCGGCCTGATAGCCGACCTATATTTTGTTGACCAAGTACATATCCATTCCTGCAGTAACGGCCACTTATGGTTTCGCCCTTACGGCGAGTCACTTTTGACAAACGCCCGGAATGCCGGCCCAGACAAAAGTAACCAAAAAGTCTCGCCCCAAGCGTCCGGCCCCTCGCTCCGGTCCTGCTCCGTGGGCCCGCCGCGATCGGCCATCCCTGGCCGTGCGCGGCTAACCCGGCATCCTTGCCGGGTTACCACTGCGCAGAACCTCCACTCGGCCTCCCGAAGGGGCGGGCAGATCAAGATCAAAAGCTCACGCGAGCTTCTGCGGTACACGATTCTCTGTAGGAGCTGGCTTGCCAGCGATGGCGGCCTCATTGACGATGCAAATCTTATGGTCCCATCGCTGGCAAGCCAGCTCCTACAAAGTGTGAGTCGCCGGCTACATCGTCTTGCGCCGTTGCCTACAACTACGCCAGAATCCGCCGGCTTGTGTGCTTTGGTCCTGATCTCTATCGTTGCCGCGTCGCTGCCAATTCAGCGATCGGGTTTAGCAGCTCGTTCAATATCAAGGCACGCCAGTGTCACCTTCTGATCCTTCCTCGCAAATATTGCGTAGGCAGGTCTACGTTATGGTGGCTGTGCGTGGGGCACTTCGGTGCGCCGGGTTCCTTGATCCCTGGTCTGCTAACCCGCGTACAGTCGCCACCCCTTTGTTTAGCAGCAACGTGTGGCGGCTCCATTGATCAAGGAGCTTCACCATGCCAAAACCAACCCCAAATCCCCCCGAATCAGACACCAAAAGCAACCCCACCAACCCTGCTTCCAACCTCCACCTGAAACCCACCCTCCTAAAATCCTGCGCTCCCCACAATCCCAGCAACATGTTTTTCATCGCCCCGGATATCGACACCGAAAGCCTGTTGGCCCACGCCTGTGAGTCACTGGCGTCGGCGAGTGTCATGGCCAGTGATTTCGCGGTGTTTCTGGACGGGCCGCAGCGCAGTCTGTTGTTGGGCATCCAGCAGGTGATCATGCTGGCGGATCTGGCGGTGAATCGGGCGCTGGATAACCTTGATCCGCAGGAGTAGCGGCAGGTCGACCGCGTTATCGTTCATCGCTGGCAAGCCAGCGCTTACAGAAAAGGGTTAGCCATAAAAAAACCGCGACCTCCATCAAGGGCCGCGGTTTTTTGTACCTCCGCAATTACTGCTGCAACACCGTCGCCCGGTTATCCGAACCCATCTGTTGAATGGTCGCCATCTGCGTCACGCCACTCTGATCGACATTGGCAATGTTCCCGGTGCCGCCCTGGGTTACATACGCTACGTTCATGGTGTCAGCCTGTTTCAGGGTGATCTGGTTATCGCTGCCCCACTGATTGGTGTACGCCTGGTTACCGGTGCCGGACTGGTCGAACGCGGTGCTGTTGCCCGTACCGTTGCTGCTGCCTTCGGCCCGGTTGGCGGTGCCGCGTTGATCGGCGATGAGGATGTTGTCGCTGCCGTTCTGGTCGAAGTACAGCTCGTTGTAGCTGTCGGCCTGGCTGACCGTGGTTTTGTTGCCGGTGCCGGTCTGGTTGGTCGTCATGATGTGGCCGACGCCATCCTGGGTGAAGTTGGCGATGTTGGCGCTGCCGGTCTGGTTGATGGTTGCCCGTTGGTTGCTGCCGAACTGGCCACCTTTTTGCGGGCCTTTCCAGTTGCTGGCGTAGACCTTGTTGTCGTTGCCCACCGAAGTCGCGGTGAGCGAGTGGCCTTCGCCGGTCTGGTAGGTGAAGTGCGTGTTACCCGTGCCTGTCTGGTACAGCGCGATGGTCGAGCCGGTGGATTCGAACTGGTCGGCGTAGATCGCGTTGAGGTCGCCGACCTGGAACACCTGGGCGGTGTTGTTTTCGCCGAAGCTTTGGTCAACCACGGTTTCGTTGGTCAGGCCGATCTGGTCGACAGTGGCCATGCTGCCGGTTTGTCCGTCCTGCCAGACTTCGGTGCCATTGCCGTCGCCGAGCTGGTTGATCGACAGGTTGCCGCCGTCGCCGTTGCGCTGGTCGCCGTAGGCATAGTTGTTGGTGCCGGTCTGGTTGATGTCGATCTGGCCGCCGATGTGGTTGATCTGCTCGGCGGTGGCGTAGTTGGTGCTGCCGTACTGGATGATCACCGCCGTATTGGCGATGCCGAGCTGGATCTGTTCGATGTAGGCTTCGTTGCTGTCGCCGAACTGGAAGGTTTGACCGGTAGTGCCCTCCTGGCTGTCCTGATAGACAAACGAAAAGTTGCCGGTGCCTTGCTGTTGTTGCAGCACTTCGCCACCGCCCACACCGATCGACTGGCTGGCGTGGCTGGTGTTGAAGCTGCCGGTCTGCTGCTGGGTGATGGTGCTGTTGTTCTCGAACAATTGCTCGGCGTAACCGGCGTTGTATTCGCCGACCTGGTTCTGGTCGATGGTGCTGGTGGCCGAGTCTTGCACGGCGGCCGCATCGTTGCCCTGGCCAAGTTGCTGCTGGGTGGCGGTGCTGAAGGGGGCCAGGGTCTGTTTCACGTCGGCGACGTTGGCGGTGCCGACCTGGTCCTGGCTGGAAATGCTGTCGTCGGCCAACGCCTGGGCACTGACAATGACCAGGATGGCGGCGGTGAGGGGCGTCAGTTTGAACATGATGAAACCTCCAGGGTGGTGCAGTGCTTTAGCGGTATTGTTTGACCGAAACGCTCATGCCGTTTCCGGACTGGGTCACGGCGCTGGAAAGCCCCGTGCCGGCCTGGTCGATGCTGGCGTCGTTGTTATTGCCGTTCTGGGAAATCTGCGCGCGGTTCTGGCTGCCGTTCTGCGTGATCGAGGCTGAGTTGCCGGAACCTTGCTGAGTGATCATTGCCATCAGGTCGCTGCCTTGTTGCAGGATGTACGCTTCCTGATTGCTCCCCGACTGGACGATGGTGCCGAGCAGCGACTGGCCGTTCTGTTGCAGCAGCGCCACGTTGGCCTGGCCGTTCTGGTCGATCAGCGCGTGCTGGCCGATGGGCGGTGGCAACTCGCCGAGGTCGGTGCCGGGGCCCAGGTCGTCGTTCTCCATCAGATCGTCGGCGCGCACGCCCGCGCTGCTGCAGAGCAGAAGCAGGCAGAGCAGGGCGGCGGTCGACGTTTTCATGAGGCTGTCCTTTAGCAGGAGGCCTGCCCCATCGGCCACGTGACCGATGGGGCAAGGGCTCAGTTCGAGATCACCGACACCGAGCGCACGGTGCCTTGGGACGAGGTGATGGTGGCGGTCGGGTTCGCCGACGGAATCACCGTGGTGGTGTTGTTCACCGTCAACCGCCAGCGACCGGTCACCGGCACCGTGGTGGTACCCAGGGTTTGCAGCCCGGTTGGGGTGCTGACCCGGACGGTGATGGTGTTGCCGGTGATCACCGATGAGGTGCCCGCAAAGTCCCAGGTGAAGCGGTTGTTGGAGCGCGCCGACACCGTTGCCGTGGTCACCGTGAAGGCTTCTGCCGGTGGCCGTGGCGAGACTTGCACCGTCACCGTCGCCGGTGTCACCGACAAAGCGCCGAAGCTGTCCCGGGCGATGTAGGTGAAGGTCGTGGTGAACGCCGTGGTGACGGTGGTCGGTGGGGTGTAGGTGATCACCGTGCCGTTGCTGCTGACGGTGCCGCGACCTGCCGCTGGTTGCGTGAAGCTGGCGACCGCCAGTGGTACGTTGCCTTCCGGATCGGTGTCGTTGGCCAGCACGTTGATCGGCACCGCCACACCCAGGGTTGCGATGCTGTCGGCGACGGCCACCGGAGGCTGGTTAGGCGCCACGGTAATGGTCACGGTCGCAGCCGCGGTCGAGACCAGGCCTTTGATGTCTTGAGCCTTGTAGGTGAAGGTTGTGGTCAGCGGTGCATTGACCACGGCGGGCGGTGTGTAGACCACCGCTGTGGTGCCGCTCAATGCCACGGTGCCTTGCCCCGCGGCTGGTTGGGTCAGCGCGGTGATGCTCAGCGGCGTATTGCCGTCCGGGTCGCTGTCGTTGGCCAGCAGGCTGAGGGTGATCGGCACCCCGAAGCTGGTGCTGCCGGTGTCAGCAACGGCCAGAGGGGCCTGGTTCTCGCCGCTGTCGGGGGCCGTCCCGACCACGACAACCGGCTCGGTGTCGTTGCCGCCGGCGGCGGATTTGATGGTGACACTGGCCGGTGGCTGAGTCAGGTCGGCAACGGTCAGGCGCTGCAAGGTGCCGGTTTTCGACAGCCGTCCGTAACCCTGCGCGACCATGTCTGGCACCACGACTTCGTCAGACGAAGTGGCTTCGATCAACAGGCTGTGATTGCTCCAGCTGTAGCGTGCGGTCTGGATTTTCACCACGTCGGTGACTTTGCTCGACACCGCCGTTGGCCGACTGGTGCCACTCGGGTCGGTAGCGGTGACCACCACCACCGAAGGAACGGTGGTCCCCGTCAGGCGATGAGCGAAGAACTCACCGGTGTTGTCGCCGAGCATGTTGACCAGGCATGGCGTCTGCGGTGGTCCTGGAACCAGAGCCACGGTTTCGCGGAAGCACAGGCTCGAACTGTTGGAAGATTTGCCAAAGACTTCTACCCGGGTACTGCTCGTTCCCGGACCTGTAGACGTGCGGCGGTAAGTGGCGCGGCCGATTTCCACAGGGGTTTGCGCACGGCTGTCGAGGACTTTGCCGGACACGGTGAAGAGGTTGGTCTGGATGGTGCCGGCCGGCCCCTGGACACGCAGGAAGTTGTTGTTGAACGGACTGCCGGTGACCGCTTCGGTGAGGTTCGGATCGCCAACATAAGTTTCGACGGACCCGGTGTCCGGATTCACTTCGGTATACGGACCGTTGACGCTGCGCAGGAATGGCCCGACCTCTCCGTTGAGAGCCCCCGCGAAGTTGCCCGGTGCGCCGATGCCGATGTCGCGGGTGATGTTGATCGCCCGACGGCCCGGCGTGGTGACGTTGACCGTTTCCACGCCATACGGGTGGGTGATGGTGTAAGTCCCCGCGACCGGTATGTTCACCCGCAGGCGAATCCGCGCGAAGCTTGCCTGATCGCCATCGACCGGGTTTTCCGCCGCGAATGCCGCTTCGATCCCGGCCACGTAGGCATCCACGCCATAACCTCCGACGTCGTTGATGCTGGTCTCGGCGAGGAACCAGAACGCTTCCGGTGGCCAGTTATCCGGGAACACCATGGGCTGGGTGTCGTCGAAGATTCCAGGTTCCGGGTTCAGGATGCACATGTAGGAGGGTGCGCCAGGAGCGCCGGGTGAGCGCGAGCTGGTCGCCCGTGACTGGCACAGTTCCAGCGACAGCAAATTGCTGTCCTGATACCACATGGGGAATTTCCCCGTGGCAAAGGTGTAGGGGCCGGTATCGACGGCATTGAGTTGCGCGAACGCACTGCCGGACAGCGAGAGCGTCAGCCCGAGCGCGTTGAGCGCGAAGCGTGGCCACTTGTTCATGATGCCTCCTGATGCGGATCTGGGCATGAGAGCGTTCATTGCACGATGACCACTTCTTCGGTATCGGTGCCGCCATTGGATGACGTCACCCGAACCTTGGCCGGTGGAATCGGCGAGATGCCGGTCGACAGGGTTTTCTCTGCGCCGTTGCCACTGAGGGCGCCGATGGCGACACCGGTCCCGGAGGTGACGGTGAGTACCGGTGGCGAGGTTTCGTCGCTGGTCGAAGCCACGACCGTGATTTGCCCGCTGCTCAGGCTGTACTCGGCCCGTGAAATCACCACCAGGTCGGTCAGCGGCATGGTCAAGGAAGTCGGCGTGCTGCTGGGGATGGCCAGATGGTTGTCGGCCGTCACCAGCAAGTTGCTCGGCAATGTCGGGTTAGTGGCTGACTGGGCGTACCAGTGGCCGGTGGTGTTGGCCTCGGTCAGGTTCAGCACCGGACTGTTGCTGTCCAGAGTCACAGTGGCCGGTGGTGGCGGAGCCAGGACGAAGACATCCTGCTGGGCCACGGGCGCGCTGCTGCCGGCCTTGCGCGAGTAAGTGCTGCGTTCGGCAATAATCGGGGTGGGTCGAACCACCGTCGAAAGCTTGCCGGAGATGGCCATTACCGTTGTACGCAAGTCCAGCCCGCCAGGTCCCTCAATGCGGATGTAGTTGGTGTTGAAAGGGCTGCCGGTAAACGCTTCTTCCAGGTTTGGATCACCGACGAATCTGTCGGCGGAACCCGTGACCGGGTTGGTCTCGGTGTAGGGGCCGTTGACGCTGCGCAGGAAAGGGCCGAGGTCACTTTTGAGCGCGCCGTCATAGGTTTTCGGCGAGCCGATGCCGATGTCCCGGGTCATGTTGATCGCGCGACCACCGGGGGTATCGACATTGAAGACATCGACGCCGTAGGGATGGGTGATCACATAGGTGCCAGCGGTGGGCACGTCGACCCGAATACGGATACGGCCAAAACTGACCTGGTCGCCTTCGACCGGATCTCCAGCGGCGAAGGCTGCTTCGACGGCGCTGACGTAGGTCAGGTCGATGCCCCTTGCTGCGTCGACAATGGATCCGTCACCGGTGAACCAGAACGCTTCATCGGGAAAGTTGGTCGGGAAAACGATGGGCTGTGTGTCGTCGAAAATGCCGGGGTTCGGATTCAAGAGGCACATGTAGGACGGCGCACCGGGCGCGCTTGGAACCCTGGAGCTGACAGCCTTGGACAGGCACAAGTCGAGGGTTCGACCGTGGGAGTCCTGATACCAGGAAGCGAAATTGCCGTTGGCGGGAACGTAGGGGCCCGGATCGACAGCAAACAGCGCTGCCTGGGCGACGCCTTGGGCCAGAGCGGAAACGACCAGGGCGATCGCGGTTTTGGACAGTAAAGGGTGCATGAGTATTCCCTCTATCAGAGTACCTGTCCCGTAGGGATGGGTCAGTTGAGGGAGCTTCGGCAACTTCCATACCAATCGTAAAAAAGGGCCGTCAGAGGCCCGGTTCTACGGTGTGCCGCGTTCAGGCGGGGGCCAATCGAGGGCCGCGTGAACGGGCCACTGTCCCCAGCATTGGGGGCAGGTGGGGATAGCGGGGAGGTTGGGGGAAGTGGGGACCCAAGATCGGGCAAACAGTTTTGAGTGGGCTATAACCAATGGGGGGAATCGCCGAGAAGTAGCCCATGAACATGCCTACGCAAACACTCCAGACCGACAACGGCGATATCCGCCTGAGCTCGCGCAAGCAGTCGTTCAATCTGCTGCGCTGGTTTTCGCTCATCAGCATGGCGGTGATCGGCACGGTGGCGGTGGCGCTGGGCGCGGTGTCCACGCGGTTCGTGATTACCGAAAGTGTGCAGCGCGATGCGTTGCTGACGTCGCAGTTCATTCAGGCGATTGCCTCGGCCGAGGTACGCCATGTGTCGATTCCCAACGTGCGGACCATGGGTGAGTTGCTCGACCCGCGCAAGGACAGGGATTTTCCCGACGTCGATCCGCTGGCCCGCGCCAATGCCCGGGGCGAATTTCTCGACCATATCGAGCACCTGCCGGACGTGATCCTCGCCAACATCTATGCCCCCGATCGCATGGTGATCTGGTCGACCAACCCGGCGCTGATGGGCACGACGATCCATGCCGACGAAGATCTGGACCAGGCCTTCGAGTTAAAGACGCCGGTGTCGGCCAGTTATCACGATGTGGACACGGCGCGCATGGAGCAAAAGTTCATCAAGCAGCCGGAGTACATCTTCATCGAAAACTACATCCCGCTGTTCGATGCCGACGGCAAGAATGTCACGGCGATGGTGGAGATCTACAAGGAACCGAAGGATTTGATCGACCGCATGGAGCGCGGCCTGGTGCTGATCTGGCTGGCCACCGCGCTGGGCGGCGGGCTGATTTATCTGGGGCTGTACTGGATCGTGCGGAGGGCGGCAACTCTGCTGGCGGCGCAACAAAAGCAACTGATCACCAACGAAACCTTCGTCGCACTGGGCGAGATGTCGTCGGCGGTGGCCCACAGTTTGCGAAACCCGTTGGCGACCATTCGCTCCAGTGCGGAACTGGCGCTGGAGTTCGACAGCGGCGCGGCGCACAAAAACATCAACGACATCATCGGTCAGGTCGATCGCATGTCGAAGTGGGTCAGGGAACTGCTGCAATCCTTGCGCCCGCTGCATGACGAGCCCGAACCGGTGAATCTGGTGGCGGCGTTGTACGACAGCCTCATGGCTTTCGAACAGCAGATCGCCAAGGCCAGGGTCCACGTAGTGTTCGAGCCAAAGGAAACGCCCATGGTTCTGAGCCAACAGGTGCAGTTGTCGCAGATCCTCAACAGTTTGCTGGCCAATGCACTGGAAGCCATGGACAAGGGGGGCACGCTGGCCATCACCCTGGAGTCGACGGATGCCAGGGGCGTCAGCGTGGTGGTGAGCGACACCGGTAAAGGCATGACCGAGGAACAGCGCAACCTGGCCTTCCGCCCATTTTTTACCACCAAGCAAGGCGGGCTGGGCGTCGGGTTAGTACTGGTCAAGCGGATCATGGAGCGTTGCGGCGGTTCGGTGAGCCTGGACAGTCGCGAAGGTGAGGGCACGAGCGTGCGTCTGGCGTTTAAACGGGTTCCCTGAAATGGGTGGGAACATTCCCCGCAAGCGGGTGCGATTCCCCAGTGCTGTTGTCGGTCGTGGCACATTGATGTTGATAAGCCATTGTTTCGTCGAGGATTAATGCCTTTGTATAAAGTTGTTACAAATTTGGCTGGCTCCTTGCAAAACCTCCCTCACCCCCTTCACGACTTCGAGGCGGCTGGTGATGGACAGAATAGCGCGGCACCCCTGCAAATGGTTTCGACTCCTGACGCCCCTGAGCGTCCTGCTGACAATGACGCTGGGCACAGCGAGCCTGCGTGCCAGCCCGATCGACGATGAGCGACAGCCCGAGCCGTCCGACCCTTCGGCGTATTACGACGAACCGGCAGACAAAGCGGGTGCCCTGAACGCCATCCTGACCATGCCCGAGGCCAACGAAGATTCCTTCGATTTGCCCGATGGCGTCAAAGGCAGTCGCAACACCCCGCGCCAGGAAAACATCCTGCCGCCGGCCATGCAGACCAGTTTCAATTACCCCACCAATGGCAAACCCAGCCCGCTGTTCGGCGCTCAGCCGTTCACGCAGCAACTGGTGCTGTTCGAAGAGTTCGGTCCGGAAAAACTCGACCCCACCACGCCGGCAGCCCCGTTGCCGTTTCCACCGGCCGCGATTGGGCCGTTGCCGCAGCAAGATCCCACCAGCGCGGCCCGCAGCGCGCCACCCAGTGCGGCACTCGATGCGTTCCTGCGCCAACCGGGGCTGACGCCGTTCCCCAGTCAGTTCTCCAACGTGGTTGATCGCAATCCCTGGCAGGCGCAGATCGAGTACTTCCTTAACCGCCACATCGGTTCGTCGGCGGAAGGCCGTCCGCCAGGAAAGGGCTGGTCGCATCAGCGCTGGAACGAGTTCTACCCACAACTGGCCTACAAAACCGTGCAGACCGGTGCACGCGTCAATGGCGGCCTGCGTGACGCTCGGCAGATGCACGGTTATGCGCTGGGCGAGTTTGGCCCCGGTGGCCTCTATCACAATGTCGCCGGCGTGCCGGCAACCGATGGCACAGCCAAGGGCGTCGATGCGCGTTTCCACCCGAACATGCCGGTGCAAAACCACAATTCGGTGTGGACCTTCGACGGCACCTTGCCCCCCAAATTGCTCATGGTGCGTTATGGCCAACCGGTGCTGATGCGTCACTACAACGGCTTGCCCATCGACCCGTCGGCGAACATGGGGTTTGGTCTGCACACCATCAGCACCCACGAACACAACGGCCACGCGCCGGCGGAAAGTGACGGCTACGCCAACGCGTTTTTCTTTCCGGGGCAGTACTACGATTATCGCTGGCCGATCCAATTGGCCGGTTACGACAGCATCAACACCGACGCCCACGACCCTCGCGCGGCGTTCCCTTGCGCGCCGGGCGAAACCCTGTGGACCAACGACGTCACCCCGAGCCGCAAGACCTGCGAAAACGGCACGATCAAGATCCGTGGCGACTGGCGCGAAACCATGAGCACCCACTGGTTCCACGACCACATGCTCGATTTCACCGCGCAGAACGTCTACAAGGGCAACGCGGCGATGATGAACTACTACAGCGCCCTGGACCGTGGCAACGAATCGGTGAACGACGGCGTCAACCTGCGTTTGCCCAGCGGCAGCGCCTTGCCGTGGGGCAACCGCGACTACGACGTCAACCTGGTGTTAGCCGACAAGGCGTGGGATCAGACCGGACAGTTGTGGTTCAACCCGTTCAACACCGACGGCTTCCTCGGTGACCAGGTGCTGGTCAACTGGCAGTGGAAACCCACTCTGGATGTGCGCGCCCGCAGCTATCGGTTCCGCATCCTCAACGGCTCGGTGTCGCGCTATTTCAAACTGGCGCTGGTGCGCGAGGTCAAGGGCAACAGCGGCGAGTTTCCCGGGCCGAAAAACTCCGGCGTTTCCTATAGCCGCGTGCCATTCCACATGATCGCCAACGACGGCAACATCATGGAACACAGCGTGCCATTCGACGGCAGCATGGACCTAGACGCCGACGGCGATAAACAGAATCACAACGCGATCCTGCCGACTCAGGGCATCGCCGAGCGCTTCGACATCATCGTCAATTTCTCGAAAAACGGGATCAAGCCCGGCGACAAACTGTTCTTCATCAACCTGCTGGTGCATGACGACGGCAAAGGCCCGAAAGAACCGGTGTCACTGGCAGACGTGCTGTCGGAGAAATACCTGGCGGTGATCAAGCAAAGCAGCAAAGGGCCGCAGTGGGACAAGGGTGATCCGGCGGTGGGCAAGGTGTTGCAACTCAACGTCAAAGCCTATACCGGTCAGGACCTGGCAATGAACCCTGCCGCCTATGAACCGGCCAAACCGGGCAAGGCGGAAGGCCTGGTGATGATCCCGCTGAAGATTCATCGCGACAATGCGGCCGACAAGGTCCTGCTGTCCCAGGCCCGTCACCGCACCTTCACGTTCGGCCGTTCCGACGGCACCGATGAAGCTCCGTGGACGGTCAAGACCGATGGCGGCTTCGGCTTCCACATGGACCCTCGTCGCTTGAACACGGCCACCCAGTTGAAAACCGGCCCGACCGATGCGGGGGTCAGCGGCTTCGGCACCCTGGAAGTCTGGAACATCAAGGCCGGCGGCAAGGGCTGGAGCCACCCGGTGCACGTGCACTTCGAGGAAGGGATCATCCTCAGTCGCGGCGGCAAGGCGCCACCGGAATGGGAAAAATGGGCACGCAAGGACGTGTACCGCATCGGCTCGGAAAACGACGGCCTGGACAGCGTCGAGATGGCGATCAACTTCCGTGAATTTGCCGGGACCTACATGGAGCACTGTCACAACACTCAGCATGAGGACAACTCGATGCTGCTGCGCTGGGACATCGAAAAACCCGGGCAATTCCAGTTGATGCCGACACCGCTGCCGAGCTGGGATGGCGTGCGTTACGTCAACTCCGCCGCGCTGCCAACCTTCCGTAATGGCGATGGCTTCGGTCCTAAAGTGGTGGTCAAACCATGAACCGCAGGGGCGCCGACAGGTCACTTCACACGCCGCGCTCCCGCGCCCTGGGCATGCACCTGATTCTGGTACTGGTGACTTGTCTGCTGGCCAGTCAGGTGCTGCTCGCTCACGAAGGTGTGCTGTCGCCAAAGGAGTCGGCGACACCCTGGGGCGGCGACTATTTCCCCAACACCCTGCTGACCGACCAGGACGGTCGGCAGGTGCATTTTTTTGATGACCTGATCAAGGGCAAAGTGGTGGTGATCAATTTCATCTTCACGTCCTGCAGCGACTCCTGTCCGCTGGAAACTGCGCGCCTGCGTCAGGTGCAAAAGTTGTTGGGCGACAGGGTCGGCCAGGACATCTTCTTCTACTCGATCAGCATTGATCCCTTGAGCGATACACCCGAAGTGCTCAAAGCCTATTCCCAACGTTTCAAGGTCGGCCCGGGCTGGAAGTTTCTCACCGGGGAATTCGAAGCCGTCACTGACCTGCGCAAGAAACTCGGGCTGTTCATCGAAGGCGTCGACAACGGCCGCAACAAAGATCACAACCTGAGCCTGATCGTCGGCAACCAGGGCACGGGGCGCTGGATGAAAGCCTCACCCTTCGAAAACCCGTGGATCCTCGCCGATCAATTGGCCAACACCTTGCAAAACTGGAAACAGCCCAGCGTTGAAGAAAGCTACGCCAATGCGCCCGAGATCCGCCCGCCGAGCAATGGCGAAGAGTTGTTTCGCACCCGTTGTGCCTCGTGCCATAGCCTCGGGCCGCAAGACGGGCAGGGTATCGGCATGCGCAACATCGGGCCGGATCTGATCGGCGTAACCCGCCTGCGCGACCCCGCCTGGCTCAATCGCTGGATCCGCGAGCCGGACCGCATGCTGGCCGAAAAGGACCCGATCGCGGTGGAATTGTTTGAACGTTTTGACAAGATTTCGATGCCGAACCTGCGCCTGGATGAGAACGCGGCGCAGTCCATTGTGGGTTTTTTGCAGGAAGAAACCGATCGTCAGCAACCGTTGCAGGCGGCGCAGGTGCAATAGCGGCTAATTACCATCATTGAGCCGTCAGCCTCGATCAATGCCACCTACACTGAACCGAAACATCACCGCAAAGGCTTCAGCATCCAGGACCCCGCCATGCCGATACTGGAACAACAAAAAGTACCTGCGCCGCCGAATACGCCGGCCGCAGAAAGCCCAGGCTGGCGTGGACGGTTCAACCTGCTGCGCTGGTTTTCCTTCGGCAGCTTTTTCATCATCGCCGCTGTCGCGCTGGGTTTGGGCTACATTTCCACGCGTTTCGTGGTCGAGGAGAGCATCGAGCGCGACTCCATGCTGACCGCACAGTTTATTCAGGCCATTGGCGACGCTGAAATTCGTCACGCGGGCATCACCCCGGCAAGAACCATGGGTGAAATGCTTGACCCACGCCATGACAATAGCTATCCCGACGTCGATCCGAAGTCCCGTGCGGCGGCCCGCATTGAGTTTCTCGATCATGTCGAACACCTGCCGGACTCCCTGTTGGCGGTGGTGTACGCACTGGATCGCACCGTGGTCTGGTCGACCAACCCGCAAATGATCGGCATGCGTGTCGAAGGGGATGAGGAGCTGGACGAATCCTTTGAAATGAAGGAGCCGGTGTCCACCAGTTATCACCAGATCGACGACGAGCGGCCCGAACAGATGTTGCTGCGCGAGCCCACGTATTTGTTCATCGAGAACTACATCCCGATGTTCAACGCCGACAAGAGCAAAGTGATCGCCATGGTCGAGGTCTACAAGGAGCCGGCGGACCTGGTGGAACGTATCCAGCGTGGCTTCAAGTCGATCTGGGTGGCGACCGTGCTGGGTGGTGCGGCCATCTACCTCGCGTTGTTCTGGATTGTGCGGCGCGCGGCCAAGTTGCTGGAGAGCCAGCAGAATCAGCTGATCGCCAACGAAACCTTTGTGGCACTGGGGGAAATGTCGTCGGCCGTGGCCCACAGCTTGCGCAACCCGCTGGCGAACATTCGCTCCAGCGCCGAACTGGCCCAGGACATTGCCAGTCAGAGCGCGCAGAAGAACATCGGCGACATCATCAATCAGGTCGATCGCATGTCGCGCTGGGTTCGCGAGTTGCTGGTGTCGTTGCGGCCGATGAGTGACGATTACGAAACCGTGGATCTGGTGCTGGCCATCGACGACACCTTGAGTGCCTTCGACGCGCTGATCAAACGTTCCAACGTCGAAGTCCGCTTTACGCCGCAGACCTGCCCGCCGGTTGTCAGCCAACAGGTGCTGCTCACGCAAATTCTCAATAGCCTGTTTGCCAATGCCCTTGAAGCCATGCCCAAGGGCGGCGTGCTGAGCATCAACATCGAGTCGCCGCAGCCCGGCCACTTGCGCATGACCTTGAGTGATAGCGGCAAGGGCATGACCAAACAGCAACAGCAAATGGTCTTCAAACCGTTTTTCACCACCAAACAAGGCGGGTTGGGCGTTGGCCTGGCCCTGGTCAAAAGAATAATGGAGCGTTTTCAAGGTTCGGTCGAACTGACCAGCCAGGAGCAGGAAGGAACCCGCGTTTGTCTGAATTTCAAAGTGGCAACGGGAGGGGAATATGGGGTACAGCATTCTGCTGGTCGAGGATGACGAAATCCTCGCCGAGAATATTCAGACTTACCTGGAACGCAAAGACTTCGAGGTGACGGTCTGCCACTCGGCTGAAGATGCGCTGGAGCAATTGGGCACGTTCGCCCCTGATGTGGTGCTGACCGACAACTCGTTGCCGGGCATGAGTGGTCACGATCTGATCCAGAAGCTGCGCATCAGCGCGCCGGACCTGAAAGTGATCATGATGACCGGCTACGGCAATGTCGAAGACGCCGTGGTGGCGATGAAAGAGGGCGCGTTCCATTACGTCACCAAACCGGTGGCGTTGCCCGAGCTCAAGCTGTTGCTGGACAAGGCCTTGGCCACCGACCGGATGGAGCGCACGTTGTCGTTCTATCAGGAGCGCGAAGCGCAGAAGTCGGGGGTGCAGGCGTTGATCGGCGAATCGGCGCCCATGCTTTATCTGAAAAACACCATCGGCCAGTTGCTCGATGCCGAACGCCGGATGGCCAACACCGATTTGCCGCCCGTGCTGGTCGAAGGCGAGACTGGCACCGGCAAGGAGCTGGTGGCCCGAGCACTGCACTTCGACGGCCCGCGCGCCAAGGGCCCGTTCATTGAATTCAACTGCGCATCGATCCCGTCCAATCTGGTGGAGTCGGAACTGTTCGGTCACGAGAAGGGTGCGTTCACCGACGCCAAGGACCGTCGTGTCGGGCTGGTGGAAGCCGCCGATGGCGGCACGTTGTTTCTCGATGAAGTCGGTGAAATGGACCTGCTCCTGCAAGCCAAACTGCTGAAGCTTCTGGAAGACCGGACCATTCGCCGGGTCGGTTCGGTGAAGGAGCGCAAAGTCGATTTGCGGGTGATCAGCGCCACCAATTGCAACCTTGAACAGATGGTCCAGCAGGGCAAGTTCCGCCGCGACCTGTTCTTCCGTTTGCGCATCATCTCGATCAAGGTCCCGCGCCTGTATGCCCGTGGCGAAGACATCCTGCTGCTGGCCCGGCACTTCCTGGCGATCCACGGCAAACGCTATGGCAAGCCGAACCTGCATTTCAGCGATCAGGCCGAAGAATTGCTGTTGAACTACAGCTGGCCGGGCAATGTGCGCGAACTGCGAAATATGCTTGAGCAAACCGTGTTGCTGGCCCAGGCCGACGCCATCGCTGCGCACCAGTTGAATGTCTGCCTGAGCCTGGTGGATGAACCACTGGCGATGTTGGAGGTGCAACAGCACAGCGAACCACGTCCGGTCTACAACGGCAGCGAGTCGATGAACCTGCCGGAAGTGGAACGCGACATGGTGCGCAAGATGCTCGACAAGACCGACTGGAACGTCACCAAGTCCGCACGTCTGCTGGGCCTGAGCCGCGACATGCTGCGTTACCGGATCGAAAAACTCGGCCTCGCCCGCCCGGACAAGCGTCAGTGGTAGACCGGCGTCGCCTGGTCCTGTCGACTGAGGCAGGCCAGCAGGCAGGTGGGGTCGACGACTTCTTCGTTGACGTACACGCCGCGCTCCGGGTCATAGGAGCGGATAAACACCCGGACGGTGGCATCCGCGACCGTCGGCAATCGTGAGTCGGAAAACACGTGTTCGCTGGAAATCGGGATGAAATCCTGCGGCGCGGTGGGAATGTACGAGCGCGGTGGCACGGTGCTCAGCGTCGGTGGAACGGGATGGGCGAAGGGCTGGTTTTCGCCGTAGTAGTTGAAGTCGCTGCTGTACTCGGACGGCGGCGTCAGGTTGTCGTCGGCGTGAACGCCCGTGGTGGCACTCAGGCAGAGGATGAGCAACAGCGTCAGATCAGTGTGTTTCATGGCTGCACCTGCGAAATCGGTTTTCGCGCATTTCCCCAAGGCCATTAACTATAGCTGCCGTCCGCGGGGGGTGCCGGGCTTACAAGATTGCAACAAACACTGCATGGGAATTGTGAAAACGCTGATCTAGACTCGGGCCGGTCTGATGAAACCCGAGTTCTGGAGCGTGCAATGGAAATGCTGAGCAAAGAAAAAGCCATCGCCGGCAACCGCGATGCGTGGAATGACTCTGCCCGACACCACAAAGACAATCCTGATTGGCAGGTCCTGTTGGAGGCCGTCACTCAGCGCGATTTTTGCTGCATCGACGACACCTTGCGCGGTGTGCTGGAGCAGGTCGGTGTCGAGGCTAAAGACGTGGTGCAACTGGGCTGCAACAACGGCCGCGAAAGTATTTCACTGTTTGCGCTGGGTGCGCGCAGCGTGGTGGGCGTTGACCAGTCCGCGGCTTTTCTCGATCAGGCGCGGGAGCTGGCGTCGCATTCGCCGCACGCACCTGAATTCATCGAGGCCGACATTCATCATCTGCCGAGTGAACTTCACCAGCGGTTCGATGTGGCCTTGATCACCATCGGCGTACTGAACTGGATGCCGGACATCGGCGAATTCTTCCGCCACGTCGCACATACCCTCAAACCCGGCGGGGCGTTGGTGGTGTACGAAACCCACCCGTTCCTGGAAATGTTCGACCCCGAGGTCGCCGACCCTTTCCGTCCGGTCACTTCGTACTTTCGCCGCGAGCCTTTCGTGCAGGATCAGCCAATCGTCTACGAAGGCAAGGTCGAACAGCAGGCCGCGACGTCTTACTGGTTCGTCCACACATTGGGCGAGATATTCACCGGCGCCATCGAGGCCGGGTTGCAGATCAGCCACTTCAAGGAGTATCCGCATTCCAATCGCGAGGAGATTTACGATCAGTATCAGCAGCGAGAGGCGCAGTTGCCGTTGTGTTTTACGTGGGTGGGGGTGAAGCGCTGAGACCGGGTCAGAAGAGTCTCTCAGAGAACCGAGTGATCGACCGGGTGATCGGGCTGTGCGCAGAGATCAATTCCAAGCGCATGAATAACTTTTAAAACCGTGTCAAAACGTGGTTTTGCACCGGGAGCGAAGGCCTTGTACAAGCTTTCGCGACCCATACCGGAATCTTTGGCGATCTGTGTCATTCCACGCGCTTTTACAACGTAGCCGATAGCCCGAAGAAATTCCTCGTTGTCACCGTCTGCCAGCACTTGGGAAAGGTACTCACTGATGGCTTCGTCACTGTCCAGCAATGCTGCCATATCGAATGTAGTCAAAGTTTGGCTCATGGTTAAACCTCCTTAGCCAATTTTTTTGCCCGCTTGATGTCAGCGGTTTGCGAGGATTTGTCATCACCGGCAAGCAGAACAATGACAACGTTCCTTCGCAAGGTGAAGTAGACCCGATAGCCGGCACCGACGTCCACGCGCATTTCGGAAACACCATCACCTACGGGCTTGATATCCCCAAGATTACCCGCAGATGCCCGATCAATGCGACGAGCGATAGCCACCTTCGCTCGCAAGTCACGAATCAAAGCATGCCATTGCGCGAAGTTTGTGGTTTGTTGGATGAGATATTTCATTGCTCGAATGTATCCGTTTGGATACAGGTTGGCAGTCAGGCAGTTCCTTGCCCTGATGTATTTTTTCCTTGAGGTTTGTGGGACGTTTAACCGTCATTGATGCTCGCCGTGGTGTCCACGGTGCATCGTCGGTCGCGTCGCATCCCCAACGGACAAAACCCGCGCCGGGCCGCTATCCTTGCCCCACGCCCCTCAAACAGGTTTACCCATGCTTTCGGTCCAAGGCGTTTTCAAAAGCTACGCCACACCGCAAGGTCCGCTGCCGGTGCTGCAAGGTGTCGACCTGACGCTGAAACCCGGCAGCAGCCTGGCGCTGATGGGCGAGTCGGGCAGCGGTAAAAGTACCTTGCTGCACCTGATCGCCGGGCTGGACAAGGTGGATAGCGGCAGCATCCGCAGTGGTGAACATCAGCTTGAACGGATGAGTGAAGGGCAACTGGCGAACTGGCGACGCACCGAAATCGGCCTGGTGTTCCAGCAGTTCAACCTGATCGGCAGTTTGCGCGTTGAGGACAATCTGGCGTTCCAGGCGCGGCTGGCCGGGCGGCATGATGCGCGCTGGCAGGCGCATCTGGTCAAGCGTCTGGGGTTGGGTGATGTGTTGCGGCGTTATCCGGAGCAGTTGTCCGGCGGCCAGCAGCAGCGAGTCGCGCTGGGACGGGCGTTGGCGTCGCAACCCAAATTGCTGCTGGCCGACGAGCCTACTGGCAGCCTCGATGAAGCCAGCAGCGATGAAGTGCTGAACTTGTTGCTGGAGTTGCTCGACGACAGCCCCACGACGTTGTTGATGGTCACTCACAGCCCCAGAGTGGCTGCGCGACTGGCGGAAAAAGTGGTGCTGCACCGTGGCCGGCTGGCTGGCGCGGACGAGCGCTGAAGTGCGGGTTTTTCGCGAGGCGTTGCGGGCACTGCTCAGCCATTGGCGGCAGCACCCGGTGCAGTTTTTCAGTGTGCTGACCGGGCTGTGGCTGGCCACCAGCCTGTTGACCGGTGTGCAGGCGCTGAACAGTCAGGCGCGGGAAAGTTACGCGAGGGCCAGTCAATTGATCGGCGGGGAGCCACAGGCCAGCCTCAGCGCGCCAAGTGGTGGGACGTTTCCTCAGGCCTGGTTTGTCGAACTGCGCCGTGCCGGTTGGCCGGTGTCGCCGGTGCTGCAAGGGCGGGTGGTGCTCAAGGGCCATGAAGATCAGCGCTTGCAGTTGATGGGCATTGAGCCGGTGTCGCTGCCGGCCGGTTCGGCGGTGGCCGGGCAGGCATTGGACATCGAGCAGATCGTCAGGTTTTTCAGTCCGCCAGGCAGCACCTGGATCTCGCTGCAGACGTTGCAGGCATTGGGCATGCGCGAAGGCGAGCAGCCACTGACGTTGAACGGTGCGGCATTACCGCCGCTGCAGGTTCAAACCGACATGGCCCCCGGCGTGTTGCTGGTGGATATCGGCTTCGCCCAGCAGATTCTGGGGTTGCCGCAGCAACTGTCGCGTCTGCTGTTGCCCAAGGATTTCAGCGCGACCTTGCCGGACTCGTTCAAAGGCCAGCTCCAGTTCAAGACCAGCGGCGAAGAAAACAACCTCTCGCGTCTGACCGAAAGTTTTCACCTGAACCTCGATGCCTTGGGTTTTCTGTCTTTTGTGGTCGGTCTGTTCATTGTTCACGCGGCCATCGGGCTGGCGCTGGAGCAACGCCGAGGACTGCTGCGAACCCTGCGCGCCTGTGGCGTCAGCGCACGGATGTTGATCGCTTGCCTTGCCGTTGAGCTGGCCGTTCTGGCACTGATCGGCGGCCTTGCCGGCGTTGTCAGCGGCTACCTGCTGGCCAGCGTGCTGTTGCCAGATGTCGCCGCCAGTTTGCGCGGCTTGTACGGTGCCGAAGTGGCGGGGCAGTTGAGCCTGAGCCCGTGGTGGTGGCTCAGCGGTATTGGCCTGAGTCTGTTCGGCGCGTTGCTGGCCGGTGCCAACAGTTTGTTGCGGGCGGCGCGTCTGCCGTTGCTGTCCCTGGCCGATCCGCAAGCCTGGCATCAGGCCCATGCACGCTGGTTGCGCCGCCAGGCTTGGGTCGCGGCGATTGCCGGGGTGATCGCGTTGCTGGCGCTGATCTGGGGCGACAGCCTCGCCAGTGGATTTGTGCTGATGGCGGCGTTGTTGATCGGCGCGGCGCTGGCGCTGCCGGTGGTGCTCAATAGCGTGCTGAACCTGACGCTGCATCGCAGCCGTTCGGTGCTAGGCCAATGGTTTCTCGCCGATTGCCGTCAGCAACTGCCGGCCCTGAGCCTGGCGCTGATGGCGCTGCTGTTGGCCTTGGCGGCGAACATCGGCGCCGGCAGCATGACCGCCGGTTTTCGCCAGACGTTCAGCGACTGGCTGGAACAACGACTGACTGCCGAGCTGTACGTGAATCCGCAAAATCCGGCCCAGGCCAGAGAGCTGCAGAGTTGGCTCAAACAGCAGCCTTCACTCACGGCGGTGCTGCCCAACTGGCAGGTGTCGATCCAGTTGCAAGGCTGGCCGGCGGAGGTGTTCGGCGTGATCGATCACCCGACGTACCGCCAACACTGGCCGCTGTTGGAAGCCCTGGGCGACAACCCGTGGGACCGACTGGCCAAGGACGACGCGCTGATGCTCAGCGAACAACTGGCGCGACGGTTGAAGGTGCGTCTGGGCGATCACCTGACCCTTCCCACACCGGCGGGACCCTGGTCGCCGCGGATCGTCGGGATCTACGCCGACTACGGCAACCCCAAGGGCCACCTGCTGGTCAACGTCAACCACCTGTTGCGCGGCTGGCCGCAACTGACGCCGAACCGTTTCAACCTGCGCATCGAGCCGCCGTTGATTGCGCCGTTCCTGAAAACGCTGCAAGCACGCTTTGCCCTCGATGACAGTCGCATCGTCGATCAGGCCCGGCTCAAGGGCTGGTCCACGCAAGTGTTTGAACGCACCTTCGCCGCCACCGCCGCGCTGAACAGCTTGACCCTCGCCGTCGCGGGCGTGGCGCTGTTCATCAGCCTGCTGACCCAGAGCCAGAGCCGCCTCGGCCAACTCGCACCGCTGTGGGCGCTGGGCGTGACGCGCCGACAATTGATGCTGCTCAACCTCGGGCAGACCTGGCTGCTGGCAGTGCTGACGCTGGTATTGGCGGTGCCGTTGGGCATTGCGCTGGCGTGGTGCCTGGACACGGTGATCAACGTTCAGGCGTTCGGCTGGCGCTTGCCGTTGCGGGTCTTTCCATTGCAGCTGTTGCAGTTGATGGGGCTGGCATTGCTCGCGACCTTGCTGGCGTCGGCGTGGCCGCTCTACGCGCTGTATCGCTCGCAACCGGCGGACCTGCTGAGGACGTTTGCTCATGAGGATTAAACTTGGCGCGTGGTTGCTGGTATTTTTTTTGAGCGGCTGCGATGACTCGGCGCCGGTTGAAAAAGGCTTCGCCGGGCTCGGTGGTGAAGCCGCCGTGTTCACACCGGTGGTGCCCGGCCGGGTGTTCAACTTCCCGGCGGATCACGGTCCCCACGATGGCTTTCGTATCGAGTGGTGGTACGTCACGGCGAACCTCAAGGATGATCAGGGCCGCGAGTTCGGCGTGCAATGGACGTTGTTTCGCAGTGCGTTGAAAGCGGTGCCCGAGGTGGCGGGGTGGGGCAATCAGGTGATCTGGTTGGGGCATGCGGCGGTAACGTCTGCGACGGTGCATCATGCTGCCGAGCGTTATGCCCGGGGCGGCGTTGGTCAGGCGGGTGTGAGTCTTGAGCCGTTCAATGCGTGGATCGACGATTGGCGGTTCAGCAGTCAGGGCGCCGATCCGCTGGCGGAGCTACAACTCAGCGCCGGCGACAAGGCGTTCAACTACCAATTGCGGTTGACGTCCACGCGTGCGCTGGTGCTCCAGGGCGACAAGGGTTTCAGTCAGAAATCCGAACAGGGCCAGGCGTCGTACTACTACAGCCAGCCGTTTTTCCAGGCCAGCGGCACGTTGAACATCGATGGCAAGGTTTATCAGGTCAGCGGGCCGGCCTGGCTTGATCGCGAATGGAGCAGCCAGCCACTGACCGCCAATCAGACGGGGTGGGACTGGTTCTCCCTGCACCTGGATAGCGGCGAACAGGTCATGCTCTATCGCATGCGGCAGAAGAATGGCGAGCCGTATCTCACCGGCACCTGGATCGACGCACAGGGCCAGACGCAGGTGTTGCACGCCAACGACATCCGCCTCACACCGCAAGACACCGCGACAGTCGCCGGTCGGTCGATGCCCGTGCGCTGGTCGATCAAAATCCCCGCCAAACACCTCGATATCACCCTTGATGCCCTCAACCGCAAGGCCTGGATGGATTTGCGCATTCCGTACTGGGAAGGCCCGGTGCGCCTGAGCGGCAGTCACACGGGGCAGGGTTATCTGGAAATGACCGGGTATTGAGTCGGAACTCTCGACAGAGCGGCGTCCTCCTACGTTATGAATGCCCCGTTTTCAGGAGCCCGCCATGAGCGACGATCTCACACCGCCCGACCTTGCCGCGTGGCAGCGCCTGTTTGACGACACGGCCTATTGGCAGCAATCCCCCGACGCCCATTACAGCGAACTACTGCGAATCGCCGACGAATTGTTCGGGCAGGGCGCCATCGACCTCGATCAGTGGCAGGCCCTGAAGGCCAAGGCCGATCAATCCCACCAATACTCGCCTGGCGTGAACGTCGCCCATGAAGTTGACGATCCCGAAGCCTGAGGAGAACGACCATGAAACCGCAATCACCTGACACCTCGGAACACCCCGACGAGCCGCGTCCACCCGGAGAAGTCGAGCGCGACAACGACGCCTTGCGGCCCACCGATCCGACTCGCCGCAAGGACAGCGGCAAAGGCACCGACAGTGGCGAATCCACTGCGCAGGAAACTGCGAACACGCCTTGAACAGCGCTTTTGCCTAGGGTCTGGGCCACCTGAACCCCGCCGGTCAGTCCAGAATCGTCAACACTGAAAAACCTGAAGTTCAGAAAAAACTGAAAGTAGGGCAGCAAGTCGTCGTGACTTATACCGATAGATTGAAAGTCACCAGTCAACAGGGAAGTTGAGTATTAACTCTACAGTCTGATCATTGTTGTACAGTTTCTTGTATAGGAATGATCGGTTTTAATGATCGAGCTGGCGGGTTTGGAAAGTTGTGGGTGTAATATTGCAATCGACATTTTATTAAACATTGTGTACATAAATTTCATGTTTATGCACACGGACATATCCGCCAACTTCTATTAAAATCCTACTCGTTCGCCCAGTGTCAGGCTCTTTACCAGTGCATGGATTGCCGAGGCCACTACACTGGGCGAACACCTTCTTCAAGTGCAATAAACGCAGCATTAGTTCGATATGATGCTCAGCATTTCATATCAAGGATAAAAACGGCAGCCGCCGTTCTGACACGGATGAAACCTCTCTCCCTTTATCGCCCGGCCCTCTACTGGCTGCGCGTGTGGCAAAAAAGACTGTTCCGCCAACTGGCGTGGCGCTTCTCCCGCAAACGTTACGCTCGCCCGAAAGACGCCTTTGAGCGTTTGCCGTATCGATACCTCAAGCACACCTCCAAACTGATCCGCAAACTCGGTGACTCCGATGTGCAGCTGCAACACAACACAGTTGTGAACCTTAAATTGGCCCAGGCGAATACTTTTCCTTCTGCCGCCTGGTCGGCCGACCGACTCGAGAGCGCGGTATGAGGTTGAGGAGGGGGCGAGCATGCATAAAAAAACGGGCGATCATTGGATCGCCCGTTTTTCTTTACTTGTTTTTTTGCATCGGGTTCGTCGATAACCGCACAGCGGTTCAACGCATGCGAAACGCTGGAGAAACGTAAATAACATCGACCAGCAGAGCGGGCCGATGTTTGAAACGATCAGCTGTCATGACGCGACTGGATTACGCCAGTCATCGGAACCCGAAGTACCGGATACTTCGTGGGTCCAGGTGATTTTGCGGTAGCTGAACTGCACTTCTTCCAGGTGGGTGAAGTGCGAGTTGCCTGGATCCTGGCAGTTGTGCATTTTGTTGTTGATGGCGACGATGATCGCGTCTTCCAGTGTGGTGGTGTAGTAGTGCTCTTGAGTGCCTTGAGCCGAGGTGCGGTACCACTCGATGACGATTTTGGTCATGCGCTCGCCGGCGCTCAGAGCCGCCTGCAGCAGTGGCGAAGCCTTGTCGAAGACCTTGGTGATCACGACGGGCTTGTGTATGCGCTGACCGGTCGGTTGGCCGGATTGCGGGTCACACGGGATGATCACGTCGTGGCTGAAAGCCTGAATCATGACCTGGTCTTCGTGGCCTTCCTGGTAGTTGTTGCCAATGGAGTTCGCGGTGAATGCGCCGGCAGTGATCAGATCTTGTTTTTCGCCAGTGATGGACATGTACGCTGGTGTTGCCATGGATGCTCTCCTTGCTGAACAAATAAGGTGCCCGGGAGGCGGTATCGCCCGGTGGGTGAGAAGCTGTTATCAAGGTTCGTGCCGTAAACAATAAAAAGTATATAAAACAAAGACTTATCGTATTTTTTTATCGTTGTGGAGCGTCTGGGCAACGGTCTTCTCCTAATGTGCGCAAGAACTTGCGCAGCACTGCGCAACTTCTTGCGTACTCGGCTGGAGACCCTGACAGGCCGGGTGTTTAGCGTTGAACCAGGATGATTCAGTCGTTCGGTTGCGCAACTTCTTGCGCATCCAGGCTGTCAGCCATCATTGAGAGTGCCTGTGTAACAAGTGCAACGAACAGCGCCGCCGGGTGGTCAAAACTGCGCTGAGATTGACCGAACATTTCCCTCATTCAAGGAGTGCGACATGAAAATCCTGATGGTTTTGACGTCCCACGATCAATTGGGCGACACCGGAAAGAAAACCGGCTTCTGGCTGGAAGAATTCGCGGCACCGTATTTTGCTTTCAAAGACGCTGGCGCTCAGTTGACGCTGGTTTCGCCCAAGGGTGGCCAGCCGCCGCTGGACCCCAAGAGCGATGAGCCCGATGCGCAGACCGCTGCGACCGAGCGCTTTCGCAAGGATTCCGCTGCCCAGTCAGCATTGGCGTCCACTGCGTTGCTCAGCAGCGTGCGAGCCGAAGATTACGATGCGGTTTTCTATCCGGGCGGGCATGGCCCGTTGTGGGATCTGGCTGAAGACAAGGTTTCGATCGCATTGATCGAGGCGTTTTACAAGGCGGGCAAGCCGCTCGCTTTGGTCTGCCATGCGCCGGGAGTGTTGCGTCACGTCAAGGGCGCGGAGGGCCAGCCGCTGGTTAAAGGCAAGCGAGTGACCGGCTTCACCAACTCCGAGGAGGAGGCGGTGCAACTGACCAACGTCGTGCCGTTTCTGGTGGAGGACATGCTCCAGGAGAAGGGCGGGATTTACTCCAAGGGTGATGACTGGGCGAGTTATGTGGTGACGGATGGATTGCTGCTGACCGGGCAAAACCCGGCATCGTCCGAGGCGGCGGCTGAAGCGCTGCTGGCGAAGCTGAAATAGATACAAAAGATCGCCACAAAACCTGTGGGAGCCGGCTTGCCGGCGATAAGGCCCTTGAGAGCAATACAAATCCAAGGGCCCCATCGCCGGCAAGCCGGCTCCTACAGGTTTGAGTGGTGATTAACGGAGCGTTGCGAAACATTCCTCGATCGAGCGCCGTTGCGTCTCGGCATACAGCCCCAGCTCATCGATGGTTGATCGTCCCAGGGCGTTCTCGAACGCTTGTCGGTTCGAGTGCTCGCCGTAGTGGGTTTGCGCGGCATCGCCCAGGTTCGACTGAAAAATCCCCGCCGCGCTGACCGGCAGAAAGTCTTCGTATACCAGCGGTTCAACCCGCAAATAGCCATCGCTGAGCAGATCTTCCAGCGACGAGGATTTAAGTGCCTCCGCGCCCACGCCTTTGTCCGTGACGAAATAGCGAAAGTACGCCAGTTCCTGTTGGCGCATGCCCTCGACGGTGTCAGGGAATTCGCTGAAGTGCTGTGTCATCAGCGCGTTGTAGCGTGCGGCGTTGCCTTCGTTGGGGAAGTCCTTGAGTTCGTCGCGGGCGGCGTTGAGCAAACGGTCATAGAGCGCCCGACCTTTGGGCGTGAGCGCCGCGCCGCGCTGCTCGATCTCACCGAAGCGGGCGCTGTGGCTGCCGCGATTTTCGGTTTGATCGGTGAAGGCGACAGGCTCGTCCAGCGCCTTGAAACTGGTCTGGCGCAGCAGGATCGGGCACTGCCGGCGGGGCGGGCCTTCGATCACCGCTTTGGGGGTGATGCCGTGGGCCGGCATTTGTGCTTGCACGATGTCGATGTCCAGCGTGCGCGGCGTCAGGTGGTTGATGTGCGGGCCCTTGAACGCCACCACATCGGCGATCAGGCGATGCTGGGCGCAGAGTTTCTGGTATTGCTCGGCGGTGACCGTGGCGCTGTGGTGCCAGCGGAAGGTTTCCAGCGCTTGCTCGACGAAGACCTGTGCCTCGGATTCGGTGAGGCCACCTTCGGTTTCAGCACGATCAATGAGGCTCAATGCTTTTGGCGTGAAGATCGAGCGTTTATCCAGCACCGATTGGGCAAAGGCGCGCAGTTCGAGGTCTTCGATCAATTCCAGGCGCAGCAGCGAGGTAAACACCCGAAACGGGCTGACTTGCAGGGCGGCTTCATGCACCGCGCGAAACGCCGTGGAATGCACCGGCACGCCGGCCGGGGTCAGGTCGTAATAGCCGACCGGTTGCATGCCCATCACCGCAAACAGCCGGGCGAGAGTCGCCAGCTCAGCGGCGGTGCCGACACGGATCGCGCCATGGCGCTCCAGGTCCAGACGCTGGATTTCGCCGGTGCTGTTCAACTGCCGGGCGATCTGCGGGTCGCTGTCCAGTACATGGCGGTTGGTCTGTTCCACCAGTTCCATCAGCGCGCCGTACAGCGGCACTTCTTCGCGGTACATGTCGGACATCGCTTTGGAGAAGCGTTGGCGGATCAGGTCAGGGCTGACAAAGCTCGGGTGGCTCATGAAAAAATTCCTGGCGCGGTGACGTAAAGGATGTGGAAAAGATCGCAGCCTTCAGCGCCGCCGACAAACGAAGAATCTTACGGACTTCATTCTGCCAAGGACTGATTGTTCAATGCATCCTCTGGTCTTGAGGGCTTTCCGAGCGCTGGGATGCCAAAAACTCCCGATATAACCGCGCCGTGCTCCCCGGCTCTTCGACCATCGGCATATGGCCGATGCCGTCCCAGACTTCCACCCGCAGATCTTCGATGCCTTTGCTCCAGATCGCCACGCTGCTGACATCGATCAAGCGGTCCTTGCGCCCCCACAACAGCAGCGCCGGGCACTTGATGTCGGGCAGTTTTGGCTCCATCGGCGGGCTGGCGCGGAAGTCGCTGAAGATTTCTGCCAATTCATCGCGGGACTGTTCATAACGCTGGGCGATGGCGTCCAGCACCACACCGGGCACCCACGGTGGTTCGGCCATGGTCATGGCGTAGAAGCTGCGGAATTCTTCCCGGGAATGAATCAGGAACGGGTTGTGACCCTTGGCCAGGTGGCGCTCCAGGTCACTGACTTCGGGGGCGGTGACACCGGCCGGGTCGATCAGGGCGACCGACGCGATGCGCTCCGGGTAGGTGGCCGCGAGCCAGGCCGCCATGTAACCGCCCATCGAATTGCCGATCACATGGACCTTCTCGACGCCGCAGACGTCGAGCAACTGGATCATCCGTTTGGCTTGCAAGGGAATGTCATAACCGCCGCCGGCCTTGAAGCCGGTTTCGCCGTGCCCCGCGATGTCGGGAATGATCACCCGGTAGCTGCCGACAAAGTGCCGGGCAAAACGCAGCCAGATATTCTTGTCGGCGCTGTAGCCGTGGAGCATCAGCACGCTGCTGGACGCTTCATAAGGCCCGCCTTGCCAGGTCGAGACGGTCATTTCGGCGATGGGCACGACGATTTTGTGCAGCCGATACAGCTTGGCTTCGGCTGCCATGTTCAAGTCATAGAGCCAATAGCCGATGGCCGGGTAGCTCAACCAGCTCCAGGCGGCGAAAACCGCGATAGCGACAACCAGCACAAGCATCAGGTGTCTCCCTTCTCTCTGATCAGGACAACATGTGATCGGCGGGTTTCAGTGTCCGGGTCAACCGGTGGTAGCTGAAACTGAACCCCGGGAACATGGCGATCACATGACCGCTCTTGCTTTGATACCAACTGTGGCAGCCTCCAGACTTCCAGACAGTGCGTTCCATCTCCCGGTGGATCATTTCAGTGTAGGTACGTTCTGCCTCGGGGCGTACTTCGATACTGCGCAAACCCTGTTCTTTTAACGTGCGAATGCAGTCGAGGATGTAATTCATCTGCGATTCGATGATGAACAGCGCCGACGTGTGGCCGATGCCGGTGTTGGGACCGGTGACGATAAACAGGTTGGGGAAGTCCGGCAGGCTGGTGCCGAGATAGGCGCGCGGGTAGGTCTCCCAGAAATCCCTGAGTTGCTTGCCGTTTTTTCCGCTGACCGGGTAGGAAATGACCCCGTCAGTGGCGTCATAGCCGGTGGACCAGACGATCAGGTCCACGTCGATATGCTGCCCGTCCTGCATGACGATGCCGGTTTCGTCGAGGGCTGCAATGCCCTGTTCGCGGCTGTGCAAGGTTACGTTGTTGCGGCCGAGCGCCGGGTACAGGGTGCTCGAGACGATGACCCGCTTGCAGCCGATGGTGTAGTCAGGGGTCAGTTTGCGTCTGAGTTCGGGGTCGGGCACTTGTCGTTTGAGGAAGCGCAGGGCGTGTTGCTGGACCATGCGGATCGCCGGTTTCGAATATTTGAAGGCAATCACCCGGGTTTCGAATTGCCAGTAGATCATCCAGCGCAGCAGTTTGTAGGCGGGTTTGAGGCCCAGCAGCCAGCGCTGGAATGGCCCAAAGGTGCGATCGCCCCGTGGCAGCACCCAATGCGGCGTGCGCTGGAACACATGCAAATGTGCAACGTCCGGGGCAATCGCCGGAATGACCTGGGCCGCACTGGCGCCACTGCCAACGATGGCGACACGTTTATGCCGATAGTCGTAGGCATGATCCCAATGGTTGGTGTGAAAAGTCTTGCCCTGAAAGCGCTCCTGGCCCTCGAAGCGTGGGACGACAGGCTGGCTCAGCGGCCCTGTGGCGTTGATCAGGAACTGCGCGTAGAACGTGCCCTTGCTGGCGGTGTGCACCGCCCAGAGCTTGGCGTTGTCGTCCCACTCGATGCGTTCGACGTTCGCCTCCAGCTCCACCCTGTCGCGCAGGCCGAAATGCTCGACCACGTGCTGCGTGTAGCGGTGCAATTCTGCTTGTTCGGCGAACATTTGCGTCCAGCGGTAAGGCGCAAAGGACAGCGAATACAGCGGCGAGGGCACATCGACAGCGGCGCCGGGGTAAGTGTTCTGGCACCAGGTGCCGCCGAAAAAGTCCCGGCGTTCCAACAGACGAAAATCGTCGATACCGGCCTTGAGCAAATTGATCGCCGCGCACTGGCCGCCGAAACCGCTGCCGATGATCAACACTTGAAAAGACTGCATAGGCCTCCTTGTTTATCGTTGTTTATCCTTTCAGGTATAGCCAATCATTGGAGGCGCGCTTCCTGTCTATAGCGCGGTATTCAGATTGCCGGCCGGTGATGGCTATTTGACGTTGCCCTGTTAGACTTCCAGCACACCCGCAAACCCGGTGTGATCAGGTTCCGTTCAGTGGCACAGAGGCCCTATGGGAAAAACGGGAGGAAAAGGACTTTCACTGGCCAGGAGGCTTTATGCATCGCGAAGCCTGGGGCTAGCTGCAGGACTGGTGTGTGTGGCCGCCGCGATGTACCCGCTCGATCCGGCCCCGTGGGTCTGGGCGATCATGCTCTTCAACGGTATCTTCTGGCCACACCTGGCCTACCTATGGTCGCGTCGGGCGACAGTCCCCTACCACGCCGAACACCGTAACCTGCTGATCGACGCCTTTCTCGGCGGCTTTTGGGTCGCCGCCATGCAATTCAATCCGCTGCCCAGCGCAGCCACCATTGCCATGATGGCGATGAACAATGTGGCCATTGGCGGTTTGCGATTCCTGCTGGTGGGCACGGTTGCGCAAATTCTCGGCGTTATCGTCGGATTTTTTCTGTTTACTCCGGCCTTCATCCCTGAAACCAGTCAACTGCAGCTATACGCCTGTTTGCCCTTGCTGTGTTTGTACCCGCTGGCGCTGGGCTGGATCTGCTTTCGCCAGGCCACCACGCTTGGCCGGCAAAAGCGCGAATTGCTCGCCCTGAGCCGTACCGACAGTCTCACCGGCCTGCTCAATCACGGTGCCTGGAAGGACCAGTTGGAAGTCGAATTCCAGCGCTGTAAACGTCAGAACCGGGGCGGGGCGATCGCTTTGATCGACATCGATCACTTCAAAGCCATCAACGACACTTACGGCCATGTCGCCGGGGATATCGTCTTGCGTCAGTTGAGCAAGGTGCTCAAACAGAACCTTCGCGCCACTGACGTGGCCGGCCGCTACGGCGGTGACGAGTTCTGTGTGATTCTTCCGGACCTTGCGCTCAACAGCGCCGCTGCGGCCATGGATGCCTTGCGTGATCGCTTCGCCACCCTCGGTTACGAACAGAACCCGGCGCTGAAGGTAAGCCTGAGCATCGGCCTGGCCGCTTTCACCCCTGCGCACACCGACGCGACGCTTTGGCTCAACGATGCCGATCAGGCGCTCTACCAAGCCAAGGCCACCGGCCGTAATCGCGTCATCTGTAGCGGCGATGGCGAACCCCATCACGAATTGCTCGACTCGGTATAGAGCCGTGTGACTCAGTCAGGTAGGGTCTGGGCTCCCGACACGAAACAAGGATCGATTCATGACGTTCAAACTCCCTTGCTCCCTGCTGGCCACCAGCCTCGGCCTCACGCTCGCGTTCGGCGCTTTTGCCCCTGCAGCCTTTGCCGAACCGCACAAACAGATTCTCGCCGATTCCGAGCAGTACAAAGGTGAAGCCCTGAAACTGCTGGAGCGGCTGGTCAATATCGATTCCGGTTCCGGCTATGAACCGGGCCTGACCCAGGTCAGCGACATCGCCATCGATGAACTGAAAAAGCTCGGTGCCACCATCGAACTCGTGCCGAACACACCCGATAAAAGCAGCCACGTGATCGCGACCCTGAAAGGCACCGGCAAGGCGAAAATCCTGTTGATGGCGCACATGGACACTGTCTTCAAGGAAGGCTCTGCCGCCGAGCGTCCGTTCCACATCAAGGACGGCCGCGCCTACGGGCCGGGCGTTATGGATGACAAGGGCGGCATCGTTGCTGGCATCTACGCGTTGAAAGTCCTGAAGAATCTCGGCTTCAAGGACTATGCGCAAATCACTTTCCTGCTCGACGCCAGCGAAGAAACCGGCTCGGACGTCGCCACCGATCTGATCAAGAAAACCGCCAAGGCCCACGATGTAACCCTCAACCTCGAACCCGGTCGCCCGGCGGATGGTCTGGTGGTGTGGCGCAAGGGCAGCGCCACCGCCGTCGTCGAAGTCAAAGGCAAGGCTGCCCACGCCGGTGTCGCGCCGGAACTGGGTCGCAACGCCGCGATGGAGGTGGCACATCAGATTCTGCAACTGGGCAAACTGGGGGATGAGGAAAAGAAAACCACCATCAACTTCACCGTGCTCAAGGCGGGGGACCGCACCAACGTGATTCCCGATCAGGCCACGGCCAGGGCGGATGTGCGCGCGGCAGTGCCGGAAGAATTCGACCGGATCGAAAAGGATCTGGCGCGGGTTTCCAAGGACAAGCTGATACCCGAAACCGAAGTTACCACCACCCTTCAGCGCGGTTTGCCACCGATGCCGCAAACGGCTGAATCGGATCGGCTGATGGCAATCGCTCAAGGGATCTACGGCGAAATCGGGCGTAAGTTGACGGAAGAGGGCAGTGGCGGCGCGGCGGACGCGAGCCTGTCGGCGGCTGTCGGTACACCGACGCTGGATGGGTTCGGGATTGTCGGCGGCAATATTCATACGCCGCAGGAATACGCGGAGGTAGAAAGCGTGGCACCGCGGATTTACCTGTTGTCGCGGATGATTATGGAGTTGGCCAAGAAATAGGTCGCCTGTTCGGACGCTATCGCTGGCAAGCCAGCTCCTGCAAGGATGACGCAAAACCCTGCAGGAGCCGGCCTGGCGAAGGCGTCAGAACGGCTCACACCGCAATTACTCTTTAACGCTCATAAACTCTTCGGCCCAACGGATGTACTCCTCAGGCTGCGTGTACGTATGCGTCAATTCCGTAGCGCTCAGATCCGAGGCCTGAGTGAAGTACTGCCGCTGCTCGCGCAGGCTGTCGTAAGTCGCCTTGATCGCCGCAAAGTAAGCGCCATGACCGTCGATGGTGACCCGCACACCCAGCTCCGCCAGACGTTTGTCGTCGCGCAGCAGCGGGTTGCCGTAGGTGACCAGCATCAGTGGTACGCTCAGGTGTTCGGCGATCTGTTCCAGGTGGTCGAAGTCCCGCACGCCCACCATGCAAATCCCGTCCGCACCGGCCTTCTGGTACTGCTGGGTGCGGCTGATGATTTCCTGCACCGGCAGGATTCCCGCGTGGGTGCGAGCGATAATGGCCATTTCCGAGTCGACCCGGGCTTCCAGCGCTGCGCGGATCTTGCCGACACCTTCGGCGACGCCGATCAGGTCGGTGGACTTGCGGCCGAATTGCGCCGGCAGCAGGGTGTCTTCGATGGTCAGGGCGGCGATGCCGGCACGTTCGAGTTCGACGATGGTGCGCATCACGTTGAGGGCGTTGCCGTAGCCGTGGTCGGCGTCGGCGATCACCGGCAATTGGGCGACACGGCCGATGCGAGTGGCTTGCTCAGCGAACTCACTGAGGGTGATAAGGGCGAAGTCGGGAGCGCCCAGCACCTGTAGCGAGGCGACAGACCCCCCCAGAATCCCTACTTCAAAACCCAGGTCCGCGGCAATGCGCGCCGACATCGGGTCGAAAACCGACGCGGTGTGATAGCAGGTATTGGAAGCGAACAGCTCACGGAAGTTACGGCGCAAATCTTGATGTGAAAGCCTGGACATATGAGTTCCACCAATGGAATGGAAGGGCTTGAGCAAAAGTGTCAACGCCGAAAAACAAAAGGCTATCACGCAAAGGGGGGAAGAATGATGACGAATTTGCAGCGCGGGCCTGATCGAAACCACTCATGGCGAGGAGTGAGGTTGCTCTTCAAGCCGCCGCAGCCTGCTGCTGTCGGTTGAGCAGCGGCACCGCGCGTACCGAGCTGCCGGGTTGCAGTTGCAGGCGTTTGGCGGTGAGCCGGTCGACGATCAGGCTGTTGCCTACCCGTCTGGCGGGAGCGGCGGTGATGCGACAGTTTTCCAGTCGGCGGTTGTGGATCAGCCAGACCGGCGCCTGGTCGTCCGGCGTGCCGATGGCCAGCGTCAGCGCCTGGCTGTCGCGCACCGTGCGGATTTTCGAAAGCGGTGCTTCGATGACCGGGCCGGCGTCGAAGATATCGATGTAGCCCTTGTGCGTGAAACCTTCGGCGGTGAGGATTTTCAATGCCGGTTCGGTATTCGGGTGAGCTTTGCCGATGACGGCCTGGGCCTGTTCGGTGAGCAGGCAGGTATACAGCGGTTGGCGCGGCATCAGTTCGGCGATGAACGATTTGCTGCCCAGCCCCGACAAGTGATCGGCATGGTTGAAGTCCATCTTGAAGAAGTGCCGGCCCAGACTGTCCCAGAATGGCGAACAGCCTTGCTCGTCGGCACTGCCACGCAGTTCGGCGATAAGCTTCTCGCCGAACAGGTGCGCAAATTCGGCAACAAACAGTAAACGCCCCAACGACAGCAACCGGCCATTGCTGCCGTGGCGTTGATCCTGACGCAGGAACAGGGAGCAAATCTCCGATTGCCCGGTCATTTCGTTGTTCAGAAACAGCGTCGGGATCTGCCGCTGGATGCCCAGGTCCGGTGACGCACTGACCGTCAGCCCGACCCGATAGTTGTACCAGGGCTCACGCAGTCCAACGGCTCCCGTCAGTGCGCTGACCCCCACTACTTGCTGATCGTCGTCTTCAAGCACGAACAGGTAGTCGGCATCGGCCCGTTCAACCTGTTCCGCGAAAGTCCGTTGCGCCCAACGCACCCGGTGCGCCAGGCGGTCCTCGCAGGCGGGCAGGGTGGTAAACCCGGGACCGGCGTGTCGAACCAGCGCCAACAGGGCGGGCAGGTCGGTGACGTGGACCGGACGGACAATCATGATGCAGCTCCTTCTACACGCTTGTTCGAGCACTGTCGTTGGGCACTGGGTGTGAAGTGGCTCACAGTGCGATCACCCGGATAGGGCTGCCTTCGGTGACATTCAGTGCCGCGCACATCTCGGCGCCAAGGACCACGGGTTGCCCGGCGGTGTAGTCCAGATCGGCGACGATGGCGCGATAGTTTCGCAGTGAGTCGTTGCTCACCAGATAGCGTCCGCGAGCATCGATGGTCGAGCCCTGTTTGACGGTGCCATTCTGGCTTTGCGCGATAGAGCGGATGCTGGCAAGACGTGCATACAGGGTCGGGCCGCCATCGAACAGGTCGATGTAGCTGTTAGTCTCGAACCCCTCGCGCTCAAGGATATCGAAGGCCTCCTGGCCGTCGGGATGAATACGGCCGATGCAGTCCTGTGCGGCCTGAGGCAGCATCGGCACGTAGATCGGATAGTGCGGCATCAGTTCGGCAAGAAATGTCCGGCTCTCCAACCCGCAAAGCCGCTCGGCCTCGGAGTAGGGCAGGTCGAAGAAGTGTTTGCCCAGCGCATCCCAGAATGGCGACTGTCCTTCTTCGTCGCTGTAGCCGACGATTTCGGTGATTACCGCTTCGGCGAAGCGCTGCAGGTGCGCGGCGATGAACATCAGTCGCGCCCGTGACAACAGTTCGGAGGACGGTGTGCGTACCAGTGCCGCATCGATGTGAAACCCCCGCAGCAAGGTGTGGCCACTGAGGTCGTGGCACAACGACAGCGCCGGCACCCCGTGCTCGATGTTCAGTTCCCGCGAGGCGCTGGTGAAGTGTCGGTTGCGCAGGCTATAGAACGGCTCGCCGAAACCGGCAGTGGCGAGGATTTCCGAACAGCCCGCCAGGCGCCGGGTAGTCAGATCCTCCAGCACGAAGAAATAGTTTTCCGGGCCATTGCGCCGCACGTCTTTATCGAACGAGGCGCAGGAGTCAAGAATCCGCTCGCGCAAGCGTTCGGTGTCGTCCGGCAGGGACGTGACACCGACCAGGCTTTCTTGCGCAAGTCGCTGCAATTGGGGCAGGTCGGTTAACTCCACTGGGCGTAAGACCAGCATGGATGCACTCCTGTATCAAAGGGTTCGGCGGTTGGCACGAACCTGACTATCACTGTCGGTTTCCACGCATTGAATCGGCGGTCGCTTGCTGCAGTTGCCAGGCGCCGCTCTTTTTCTTTTCAGTCAGTCGCTGCTTGCCGAAGGCAGCGCGATGCTGTCGGTCGGGTGGGAGCGGAGGCGGTGGTACATGTTGCTGGGAGAGGGCATCCGGGCTCCTGCTGGATGAGGGTGGCGTTTAGATTTCATAATCCGTTGCAGGAGTATTTATGGAACGCGCGCTCCATGTCTAGTGAATTTTTGTGCGCTTATTTCCGGCCCCAAAATGGGGCGAAATGCCCGTATGTAGAGGGCTACACCAATGTCGATCAACCTTGTAGGTCCTCGCTGACAGGGGGGGCGCAGACCGCTGTTTTTCAAGGGCGACAAGCGTTGGCAAGGTGTGAAACGAAACGCCCCCAATCGTGTTTCTTGCGGCACAATTGCCTGATTGTTGGCGGCGTGACGCCGTTTTCCTTTCCCTTTATCGAGTGATCCTTCGTGCAGGCGACCCGTTTGACCCTGATGTGCCACGCTCGAACCGTCGCACAGAAATTGGCGCGCTTTCCTACGGACGAGCCGGTGGAGATGGATTGGCAATCGGCTAGAGGTTCGTTGGGTTCCCGGTTCAAGAAGGCGCCGCGCCTGTTCTGCGGTCCGGAATTGCGGGCCCGGCAAACCGCCGGGTTGTTCGCCGGTGACGCGCAGATTGTCGAGGCGCTGAGGGAGTGTGATTTCGGACGCTGGAAGGGCGCGCGGATTGACGACTTGCAGCAATCGGAACCCGAAGCGTTGCAGTCCTGGCTCGATGATCCGTGTTCGGCCCCTCACGGTGGCGAGTCGGTAACGCAACTCGGCGAGCGGGTGGCCACCTGGCTGAAATCGCTGGAGGCAACACCGGGACACTGCGTTGCCATCACCCATCCATTTGTCATTCGCGCGGCGCTGACCCATGTGCTGCAAAGTTCCGCGTTCAATCTGATCGATGTCGAACCGCTGTCCGCCATTGAATTGCGGTTCAATGGTCGTTGGCGCTTGCGCGTGTCGGGCACAGACCTCGAGGGAGCCTGCTGATGAAAAAACTGATGGTCATCGGCATCGGTGCCGGCAACCCCGACTACATCACGATGCAGGCCGTGAAGGCACTGAACCTCGTCGATGTGTTTTTCCTCATGGACAAGGGCCAAAGCAAAGACAAACTGATCGACCTGCGTCGCGAGATTTGCCAGCGCTACATCACTGATCACGCCTACCGCTTCGTCGAAGCCCTCAGCCCGGAGCGCGAGCGCGCAGACGTGGACTACAAGGCGAGTGTGGAAGACCTGAACCTTGCCAAGCAGTTGACCTTCGAGCGGCTGATCAATGAGGAGATATCCGACGGCCAGTGTGGCGGATTCCTGGTGTGGGGTGATCCGGCGTTGTACGACAGCACCCTTCGGATCTTGCAGGCAATTCTGGCGTCCGGTCGCTGCGTCTTCGAGTTCGACGTGATCCCCGGTATCACCAGCGTCCAGGCGTTGGCGGCCCAGCATAAAGTGCCGCTGAACCGGATCGGACGCTCCTTCGAAATCACCACGGGCCGGCGCCTGGCGGCAGGACAGGTGAGCGATGCCGACAGCCTGGTGGTGATGCTCGACGCGGAAGATTCCTACCGTCAAGTGGCGGATCAGGAGACGGAGATTTACTGGGGGGCTTACTTGGGGACGCCGGATGAAATCCTCATCAGCGGCAAGCTCAAGGACGTGGCGGACGAGATAGAACGGGTGCGCAAGGCGGCGCGGCTGGCCAATGGGTGGATTATGGATACGTACCTTTTGCGCAAGCCTTGAGAGATCAAGTGTTTGCCCCGACGCCATCGCCGGCAAGCCGGTCTCGCTCCCACAGGGATCCGTGACGATCAGAGATCTATTGTGGGAGCGAGCTTGTCTCGCGATGAGGCCCTCAAACCCACTTCAAATCTTCGCTTCGACCTCCCGCCCAAACCGCTCCCGATACACCGACGGCGGCACGCCAACCACGTTGCGAAACGCCACCCGGAAACTTTCCACCGAGCGATAGCCACACTGCTCGGCAATCTGGTCGGTATTTCTGCTCGTGCTTTCCAGCAATTCACGGGCCCTCGCCAGGCGTTCATGCTGCAACCACGCTTTGGGCGGCATGCCCGTGGCTTCAGTGAACCGACGCAAGAACGTCCGTTCACTCATCGCCGCCTCGCTGGCCAGGTCACGGACCTCCAGCGGCTCATGCAAACGCTCCCGAACCCATTGCATCACGCGGGAAAGATCGCTGCGCGGCGCAGGACTGACCGGTGTCGGAATGAACTGCGCCTGGCCGCCGGTGCGTTGCGGCGCCATCACCAGCCGCCGCGCCACCGAGTTGGCCACTTGGGTGCCGAAATCCCGTGCCACCAGATGCAGGCACGCATCGATACCTGCGGCGCTGCCCGCCGACGTGATCAGTTGGCCCGAGTCGACGTAGAGCACGTCGGGGTTTACCCGTATGTTCGGGAAACGCGCGGCCAGTTCCGAGGTATAGCGCCAATGCGTGGTGGCACCGTGACCGTCGAGCAAACCGGTCGCCGCCAGGACGAACACGCCCGAGCAGATCGACAGCAACCGCGCGCCCCGCGCATGGGCCTGGCGCAGGGCGGTGATCAACGCTTCGGGCACCGCAGCGTTGCGATCGCGCCAACCGGGAATGATGATGGTTCGGGCGTCGCCGAGCAGTTCCATGCCGCCATCGGCCAGCACCTGAATGCCACCCATGGCGCGCATCGGGCCCTGATCCACGGCGACGATCCGGTGTTCGTACCACGGGAAATCGAACTCCGGGCGCGCCAGGCCGAAGATCTCCACGGCGATGCCGAATTCGAAGGTGCAGAGGCCGTCGTAGGCCAGAATCGCGACTAATCCAGGGTTGGGCTGCATTTGGCGGAAAGTTCCCGGTGAGTGTCTTCTGCGCCACTTTAGCCGCAAGCGCGTGGCGGATAAAGTCTTCTCACGCCCACCACAACCACACCGTTGGAGTACCGCTCATGACCAGCCTGGTCCGCAAGATTCCCGCCGCCCCATCGGCCATTGCCCTGATGCATTTCAGCAACCGTCTGACCTTTGAAACCGATTGTTCCGACGTCAACGCGAGCCAGCAGGCCGGTGACGTGGATTTTGTGCTGGTGGACGTGCGCGGTCCGCAGGCGTTCGAGCGCGGTCATGTGCCGGGCGCGATCAATCTTCCGGGACGACTGCTGACCGCTGAAGGGTTGGCCACGTGGGCGAAGTCCACGCTGTTCGTGGTCTATTGCGCCGGGCCGCATTGCAACGGTGCCAACAAGGCCGCAGTGAAGCTGGCGGCGCTGGGCTACCCGGTCAAGGAAATGATCGGCGGGGTGACCGGGTGGCTGGATGAAGGGTTTGAGTTGAGCACTGAGGTGCAACGGCCAGCCGCCATCGGCTGCGAATGCTGACGGTAGGAGCCGGCTTGCTGCGGCCGGCTCCTACAGATCTTTGGTCAATTGCCGGATACCGCCCACCAGTCATCCAGCGTCGCCTGCAACCAGCCAAAAACGGCGGCGTGGGCGGCGCTGTCCGGTTCTCCCCGTGGCAGCGGCGACTCCTCGGCAAAGTGCGCATTGAGCGTCGCCACCGACTCGGCATTCCATTCGGGGTGAAACTGCAAACCCACCCGCGCAGGCCCTGCGCGATACATCTGCTGCTGGCATTGATCGCTGCTGGCCAGCAGCTGCGCGCCGGGCGGCAGGTCGATGGCGTCTTCATGCCATTCCAGCACCTTCAAAACCTGACCATCGACAAAGCGCACGGGTATCCAGCCGGTTTCTGTCCGGTCCATTCGCCGCACATTCCCACCCAGACTCAGCGCCAACAACTGCGCCCCCAGACAAATCGCAAACACCGCCGCGCCCTGATCCAGACTGCGCGCCAGCCACTGACGTTCAGCCTCCAGCCACGTGGGGCCGGCGTTGGACTCATAAGGCCCGCCCAATAAAATCACCGGTTCCGCGCTCACTGGCGGCAGTTGACCAAGGTCGGCGCGCAAGACGTTCAGCGTCAATCCTCGGGAGGCAGCCCAATCGGCAATCGCGCCAGGACCTTCGGCGGGGTGGTGCTGGATCAGGTTCAACGTGCGAATCTCATCGTTCATTTAGCTCGCCTTTCTTATAAATATTTGTCGCCTATGCACAATTTACAGGCCTGAAGCCGCTCTAGACTGCCCGCCACTTCGGTCTTTTCCAATAAAAAAGCTCTGACCGAAAGCTACCAATCGAACGCTGCCAATAAAAGCCTCCGCCCACAGGAGTTATAAATGAAGAAGCTAGTGATGTTCGGTGCCCTGGCACTGTCGATGTTGTCCCTGACCGCTGTGGCCGAAGACGCCAAGCCGATCCGCATCGGTATCGAAGCCGGTTACCCGCCATTCTCGATGAAAACCCCCGACGGCAAACTCACCGGTTTCGACGTCGATATCGGCGACGCGCTGTGCGAGCAGATGAAAGTGAAATGTACCTGGGTCGAGCAAGAGTTCGACGGCCTGATCCCGGCGCTGAAGGTCAAGAAGATCGATGCAATCCTGTCGTCCATGACCATCACCGATGACCGCAAGAAAAACGTCGATTTCACCATCAAGTACTACCACACCCCGGCGCGCTTCGTGATGAAGGAAGGCACCGACGTGAAAGACCCGCTGACCGAGCTCAAGGGCAAGAAAGTCGGTGTACTTCGCGCCAGTACCCACGACCGCTTCGCCACTGAAGTGCTGCAACCGGCCGGCATTATCCTGGTGCGTTACGGCTCCCAGCAGGAAGCCAACCTGGACATGGTCTCCGGCCGCCTCGACGCGATGCTGGCCGACTCGGTCAACCTCGACGACGGTTTCCTGAAAACCGACGCGGGCAAAGGTTTTGCTTTTGTCGGCCCGACTTACGAAGACGCCAAGTACTTCGGCGGCGGTGCCGGTATCGCGGTGCGCAAGGGTGATAAAGAGCTGGCGGACAAATTCAACACCGCCATCACTGAAATTCGCGCCAACGGCAAGTACAAGCAAGTACAGGACAAGTACTTCGCTTTTGATGTTTACGGCGAGTAATTCAACCGTATAAGAAAGTGGCAACCGTGAATGCGGTTGCCACTTTTTTTATGTGCCGTGATTTACCCGGCCAACATATTTCCATTGCTGGAGCTGGCTTCGTGATCCTGAGCGTCGGTTTCGACAGGAGTTTCTATGCAACGCATCGACCACCCATTGCCCTGGAGCCACCTGGGCACCGAGCGCACCCTCAGCGTGTTTCGTTATGGCGCGGGCACACGCAAGGTTTACATTCAGGCCAGCCTGCACGCGGACGAACTGCCGGGCATGCGCACGGCGTGGGAGCTGAAAAAACGCCTGGCCGAACTCGAAGCTCAAGGCCAGTTGCAAGGCGTGATCGAACTGGTGCCGGTGGCCAATCCCATCGGTCTGGATCAGCACCTGCAAGGCAGCCATATGGGCCGTTTCGAACTGGGCAGCGGCAAAAATTTCAATCGCTCGTTCGTCGAACTCAGCGCGCCGGTGGGTGAGCTGATCGGCGATCAGTTGGGCGCCGATGCCCAAGCCAACATTGCGTTGATTCGTCAGACCATGGCTCAGGTTCTCGACGGTTTGCCTGCACCCAAGTCGCAACTGGAAGCCATGCACCGCTTGCTGCTGCGCCACGCTTGCGACGCCGACATCACCCTCGATCTGCATTGCGATTTCGAAGCGGCTATTCATATTTATGCACTGCCGCAACACTGGTCGCAATGGAAGTCCCTGGCGGCTCGGCTGAAGGCGGGCGTCGCGTTGTTGTGTGAAGATTCCGGCGGCAGTTCTTTTGATGAATCCTGTTCCTCACCGTGGTTGCGCCTGGCGAGGGCGTTCCCCGGGGCGGCGATTCCACCGGCCAACCTGGCGACAACGCTGGAGCTGGGCAGCATGGGCGATACCCGGGTCGATCAGGCCCAGGCCAACTGCGAAGCCATTCTCGGGTTCCTCGCCGAGCAGGGTTTCATCAAAGGCACCTGGCCGGCAGCACCGAGTGAATGTTGTGAAGGCATGCCTTTCGAAGGCACGGAGTACCTGTTCGCGCCCCATCACGGCGTGGTCAGTTTTCTGCGCGAAGCCGGTGAATGGGTCGAGAAGGGTGATGCGCTGTTTGAAGTGGTCGACCCGTTGAACGACCGGGTGACCACCGTGCGCGCTGGCACCAGCGGCGTGTTGTTTGCCATTGATCGTGGACGCTACACGCAACCGGGGACGTGGCAGGCGAAAGTCGCGGGGCGCGAGCCGATCCGGGTTGGCAAACTGATCAACGACTAACCGAGATATATTTGGCGCTTCATAAGGCCTCATCGCGGGCAAGCCCGCTCCCACAGGAGAATGCGTTTCAAATGTGGGAGCGGGCTTGCCCGCGATGACGGCATCAGCCGCACCGAAAATCCCCCGGCTGGCTTCACAGTGTTAGGCTCTGCCCCGAATCCTGCGCTCTGTGAAGGAAGGTTTATGTTGAAGTTTCTCGCTCTGCTGACACTCCTGGCGTCCACCGCCGTCCACGCTCAAACCCCGCTACACACCGATCTGCCGCTCAAATACCTGGAGCAGGCCAACCCCGAATCCGTCAATCAGCCTCTGGTGGTTTTCCTCCACGGCTACGGCAGTAACGAACACGACCTGTTCGACATCAAGGATGAGCTGCCGGCCCGCTACAACTACCTGTCGGTGCGCGCGCCGATGGTCATGGAGGAGGGCAGCTATCAGTGGTTTCGCAAGAAAGGTGAAGGCGCCTACAACGGCGAGACGGATGATCTGAAGGCCAGCGGCCAGGTGCTGCTGGATTTCGTCGCACAGGCTGCGAAGAAATATCACACAGAACCGAACAAGGTTTTCCTGGTGGGCTTCAGCCAGGGCGCGATCATGTCTTACGAGGTCGCGCTACGTCATCCCGAGGCCGTGGGTGGAATTGCCGCGTTGAGCGGGCGGATTCTGCCCGTGCTCAAGTCCGAGCTCAAACCCGATGAACAACGTCAGAAACTGGCGATTTTCATCGGACATGGCACGGCGGACAAACGCCTTCCGTTCAACGACGGCACCGAGGCGGACAGCCTGTTGCAGCGTCTGTCACTCAAGCCTGACTTTCACGCCTACCCAGGCGTCGGTCACAGCATCAGCGGCACAGAGATGCAGGACTTGAGCGCCTGGTTGCAGCGTCTCAACCCCTGAGCCTTATTTGCCGGAAACGATCTGCTTGACCAGCGCTTCGTGGCCGGCATTGTCGCTGAGGCGGGAAATCACCTGAATCAGCGCCATACGCTTGCCCGAGGCGGCCATCAGCGTGGTGTCGAGGGTTTTGCCGCCGCCCTGGGTGGCGATGCTGTCGATCTGTCGCAGTCCCAGCCCGGTGCCTTTCTGCGTGATGCTTTTTTCGCTGAGCTTGGTGAAATCCGGCAATGCCTTGGCTTGGTGGGTGGCGAAGTCGGACGCCGTGGCGTCGAGGAACTCACCGTCGTTGTCCTTGGCGTTGACGCCGCCGGGGATGGTGTTTTCAGCGGCGATCACCACGGTTTTCGTGGTTTCGTTGGTGTACAGGGTGCCACTCGCACCGGTCGCGTCCGCCGGAAGCGGATTGGCAACAAAGCCCTTCGGCAGGGTGAATTTGAATTTTCCGCCCAGCATCGAGACGCTCTGTGCTGGCGCTGTCTCTTTGGCCGCCTGTGCATTCAAAGCCCCCAGGCTGGCAGCCATTGCCAGCAGCAGGACAACGGCTTTTTTACTCAACAGTGACATTCAAAATCTCCAGGGTGGTCTCGCGGTGGGGGGGCGATCATCCCATGGAGGTCGTGATGCATTCCAGCGTGGGCTAACGGACGGTCGGGCGGGGGAGTACCGTTCAGGTCACGTCTGCGTCCCTGTGGCGAGGCGAGCCCTCACCCCAGGGGGCTGCAGGTCGCAGTGGCTTACTGCGCCTGGTTTTGCGGAAACAGATTGCGCCGGGTTTCTTCGTCGAATTCGGCTTTCAGCACCAGTTTCTCTTTAAGACCCCGGGCACGCTGGGCGGCCGGGCGGGCGCTGACTTCATCGAACAGGCGCTTGACGTTCGGGTACGCCGCCAAACCGTTCTCGCCGAGGATGTACGGCGCGTAATTGGCCCAGCCCCACAGCGCCATGTCGGCGATGCTGTAAGTGTCGCCGGCCAGGTATTGATGGTCGGACAGGCGCTGATCGAGCACGCGGTAATGACGCTCGACTTCCTTGAGGTAACGGTTTTTCGCGTAGGGCAGGTCTTCCGGGGCGTGATGCAGGAAGTGCACCGCCTGACCAGAGAATGGCGACAGGCCGGTGGCGATGAACATCAGCCACGACAGCAGTTCGGCCTGGCCGGCAATGGAGGTCGGCAGGAAGCGCTGATGTTTTTGTGCGAGGTGCAGCAGGATCGCCTGGGAGTCAAACACAGTGGCGTCGCCATCGATCAGCGCCGGCACTTTGGCGTTCGGGTTGATCGCCAGAAAGGCTGGCTGGTGTTGCTCGCCCTTGAAGGTGTCGACGCCGATCAATTCGTACGGCGTTTGCAGTTCTTCAAGCAGCAGGGCGACTTTCATCGGGTTGGGCGAAGGGTGGAAAAAGAATTTCATGGTGGAGGCCTCAGTCAGTGGTGGGTCTGGAACTGAGGCTAATGGTGGGCGAAACCTGTTCGATTGACGTACAGGGTTGTTGTTCTACTTGTTCGATAAAGTTGAACGTGTTGTGGGCGTTGCTACCGGTTTGGCCAACAGGCGTTTGGTGATGCCGAGCATGACTACGGACACCGCGACGCCCAGGCCAAAGGCCTTGAGACCCATGCTCGGCAAAGTCAGCGCCAGGACCAGGCAAAACGCGCTAAACGAATACATCCCGGTCGCCGTGGCCCGCAACAACGCTGCGGTAAACGCTGGACCGCGGGTTTGCTGGGAAAACACAGCCATCACGCTGCCCAGCACCGGGAACACCGCGAGCAAGCCGCTCCAGCGTTCACCGACGGTGCTGGCCAGCCAAGTGACCGCCAGGGTCAGCAGGGCGCCGGCAATCATGCGCAGCAACAATTTGTCGGACTTCGGCGCCGGCCCCGAGATGATCGGCTGCACATGGGGGAACAGGTACGGCGCCGCCAGCAACGCGGTCGCGGCGGCGATTACCGAGAACACCAGGGAGGGCGGGATCACCGACAGTGCAACCGCCGCTGTCGCCCAGACCAGCAGCGAAACCGTCAGCGCCCACGGCCATCCCGCCCGTTGGGCAACCTGGGCGTAGGTCACGCAAAAGGCAATCATCGCGAACATCGCGGATAACGCGGCGGTCGCCGATTGCGCGGCAAACACTTCACCTTGTTCGATAGCGAGGAAGAACAGAATCGGTCCGACCACCACTGGCAACCCCGACAGCCAACCGGCAACGCTCGGGCCCCAGCGTTTGCCCGCGAGGGAGATCAGTAAAAGAAACCCGGGAATGACCAGCAGTTTGAGCAGCAGCACGAAGGCGCCTCCGACCTGTGTGAGGCGGCAACGTTAGCATTGCCGAAGATGGATTGCTCTAGGGATTGTTGGTTTTTGTATACAAAGCTCAAGACTTGTACAGTCACACATTTTGCGTATAAGTTTCATCAATCATTCGCGCGCAATGGAGCCGATCATGACCCGAGCACGATCACCCCTGCGTCATAGCCTGTGGCTGTTGGCATTGCTGGGCAGCCAAGCGTTGGCCAATTGGCAGGACTCGTTACCCGGCGCCCAAATCATTGGCACCGGCGAGTTCCGGATGTTCGGTTTCGATGTCTACAACGCCCGACTCTGGAGCGCCACGCAGCCGTTGGCGAGCGACCAGCCGTTTGCCCTGGAGCTGATCTATCAGCGCAGGATTTCCCGGGACGATCTGGTGCAGGCCAGCGTCGATGAAATCAAACGATTGTCGGGCACGTCGGTCAGTACCGGGCAACTCGCGGGATGGGAGGCGCAGATGCAGCAGGCGTTTGTCGATGTCCAGGCCGGCACCCGAATCACCGGGGTTTACTTACCGGGGCGGGGCGCACGCTTTTTTGTCGGCCAGCAGTTGCGGTACGAGATAAAAGACCCGGCGTTCGCCCGGGCGTTTTTTGATATCTGGCTCGACCCGCGCACCAGCAATCCCGAGTTGCGGCAGCAGTTGCTGGGTACTGCACAACCCTGAAGACCACAAAAGCAACAGCAACAGCATCAGCAAGGGCGGCGGTCTTTTGCGTTTGTCTGTACACCCAAAAGCGCGAAACGTCTAAGCTGCCCCTCCCGTCCGGTTTTTGGAATGTTTGCGTGAAATTCAGTTTGCCCAAAGTCGCCACTGCGCCTTTTTGTCCGCCGGAAGTGGCGGGCAGCGTTGCCGTTGACCCTCGCGCGTCATTTTTCAAACGGGTCCTGCGTTTCGCCGGCCCGGGCTTGTTGGTGTCCATCGGCTACATGGACCCGGGCAACTGGGCCACCGCCATCGAGGCCGGTTCGCGGTTTGGTTACAGCCTGTTATTTGTGGTGTTGCTGGCGAGTCTGGCGGGGATGGTGGTGCAGTGTTTGTGCTCGCGTCTGGGCATCGCCACCGGGCGCGATCTGGCGCAGTTGTCCCGCGAGCGCTACAGCACGCGGACCGCGCGCACCCAATGGGTGCTGGCGGAAATCTCGATCATCGCCACCGACCTCGCCGAAGTGCTCGGCTGCGCGCTGGCGTTCCATCTGCTGCTGGGCTGTTCGCTCAGCGTCGGCATTGCCCTCACGGCATTCGACACGCTGCTGGTGCTGGCCCTGCAGAACCGTGGCTTCCGCCGACTGGAAGCGATCATGCTGGTGCTGGTGAGCACCATCGGTGTGTGTTTTTTCGTTGAGTTGTTGTTGATCAAGCCCTATTGGCCGGACGTCGCACGGGGATTCACGCCGTCACTGTCGGCCATCGGCGATGCGGCGCCGCTTTACCTGGCCATCGGGATTCTCGGGGCTACGGTGATGCCGCATAACTTGTACCTGCACACCTCGATCGTGCAGACCCGGATGATCGGCAAGGACCTGGCCAGCAAGCAGGACGCGGTGAAACTGGCGCGCATCGACACCATCGGTTCCCTGGCGCTGGCGCTGCTGGTCAACGCGGCGATCCTGATCCTTGCAGCGGCGGCGTTCCACAAGACCGGGCACACCGACGTGGTGGACATCCAGGACGCCTATCACTTGCTTGATCCACTGGTGGGCGGTGCGTTGGCCAGTGTGCTGTTCGGTGTCGCGTTGCTGGCGTCCGGTCAGAGCTCGACGTTTACCGGCACCATCGCCGGGCAAGTGATCATGGAGGGTTATCTCAATCTGCGGATTCCCTGCTGGCAGCGGCGGTTGATTACGCGAGGGCTGGCACTGATCCCGGCGTTTGTCGGCGTGTGGCTGATGGGTGACGATGCGATTGGCAAGCTGCTGGTGTTGAGTCAGGTGGTGTTGAGTTTGCAGTTGCCGTTTGCGCTGTATCCGCTGATCCGGATGACCAATGACCAGAAATTGATGGGGCCGTTTGTGAATCGGTTGCCGACTCGGGTGTTGGCTTGGGGGTTGTTTACGGTGATCAGTGGGGCGAATAGCTGGTTGATCTTTCAGTTTTTCGGGTGACTGGTCTGGCCTCATCGCGGGCAAGCCCGCGATGAACGATAACGCGGTCTAGCGCTGAAACGCCTCAACCACAAAATCAATGAACACCCGGGTCTTGGCCGGCATCAGCGTCCGGCTTGGGTAGTACAGGGAGATCGGCCCGGCATCGGCCTGCCAGTCCGGCAACAGACGCACCAGTTCACCGCGCTGGATGTGCGTGACGACATCGGGCAACACCAGCAGCGTCACACCCAGGCCCAGAATCGCGGCCTCACGCATGGCGGCCGGATCGTTGAGCACCATGTTCTCGTTCAGCACGGCGCTCTCTTCGTGGCCCGCTCGATCATGCATCACCCACTGACGAATCCGCCCGGTGCGAATGCCGCGCATCACAATGCCGGTGTGTCCGAGCAGGTCGGCCGGCGTGCGCGGCAGCGTACGTCCTGCCAGGTAGGTCGGCGAGGCCACCGCGACGATATCCGCCGCCGCTAACGTCCGCGAGATGACCCGCGGGGTCAATTCAAAGCCGCCGCCGATGGCAGCGTCATAGCCTTCGGCAATCAAGTCCACCTGGCGGTTTTCGAAGTGCCACTCCGGCCGGATCAACGGATAACGGGCCAGGAACTGCGGCAACAACGGCAACACATGACCGATGCCAAACGTCGGCGCCAAGCTGACCTTGAGCACACCCGCCGGCTCCCCGCGGTCACTGCTAACGGCACTGATCGCCTCTTGCAGCGCCTCCAGATTGCCGCCGATGCTCGCCAGAAAACCCTCACCGGCTTCAGTGAGCGACAGCTTGCGGGTCGAACGCTGAAACAACCGCACACCGATATTGCGTTCAAGCATCGCCACGTTGCGGCTGACCGCAGCGGGTGTCAGCGCCAGCAACCGTGCGGCGGCGGAAAAACTGCCTGTTTCAGCGCTGCGTACAAAAGATTCGAGGTTGGCGAGGGTTTCCACGGCTGGCACCTGCTATGAATACTTGAAAATCATTCAAGTCATTACCCGCTAATCAAGGGCTAATGGCAAGCGCAGTATTCACGCCAACGACAACCCCTTGGAGTGAATCACCATGAGTACTATCGGTATCATCGGCGCTGGCGCCATTGGCTCAGCGTTTGCCAGAGCCTTGTCCCGACAGGGCATCGAAGTCGTCATCGCCAACAGTCGCGGCCCGCAGACCCTGGCCGCCCTGGTAGCGGAACTCGGCCCGACGGCGCGTGCCGGCACCCGTGAAGAAGCGGCGGCCCAGCCAATCGTTCTGGTCGCGGTCAACTGGTCCAGGTTGCCGACAGCATTGGCCGGTTTACCGGATTTTGCCGGGCGCATCGTGATCGACGCCAACAACTCGATCGAGGCACCATCGTTCAAGGCTGTGGATTTGCAGGGTCGTACGTCCAGCGAAGTGTTCGCCGAATGGGTACCAGGGGCGCGGGTCGTCAAGGCGTTCAATCACTTGGCGGCGCGCTTGTTGGAGAGTGATCCGACGGCGGAGGGTGGTCAGCGGGTGCTGTTTGTGTCGGGCGATGATGCCGAGGCGAAAGCTCAGGTAGGCGCGTTGATTGAGCGATTGGGCTTCTTCGGGATCGACCTTGGGGAATTGAGCGTCGGCGCACGACTGGCGCAGTTTCCGGGTGGACCTTTGCCGGTACTGAACCTGGTGAAGTTCGGCTGAAAGCCGGGCACAAAACCGGTTTGTGGCGATGAACGCAAATCTGTAGGAGCCGTCTTGCTGGCTCCTACAGACATGCTCCCTCGCTAAAGCGGGGGGTGTTGCCAGACTGCGCGGATCTTCGTGGGTCCCCGCGCCGTCTGTTGAACGCTTTAAGCTCGTGCGATCGCCAGTGCCACGCCCTGACCACCACCGATGCACAGGGTGGCGAGGCCTTTTTTGGCGTCACGCTTGATCATTTCGTGCAGCAGAGTCACCAGCACACGGCAGCCCGACGCACCGATCGGGTGACCGAGGGCGATGGCGCCACCGTTGACGTTGACCTTGTCCAAGTCCCATTCCAGGTCCTTGGCCACCGCCAGGGATTGCGCGGCAAAGGCTTCGTTGGCTTCGATCAGGTCCAGTTGGTCGATGGACCAACCGGCCTTGCTCAGGCAACGGCGCGTGGCCGAGACCGGGCCGATGCCCATGATCGCCGGGTCGACGCCCGCGTTGGCGTAGGCAGCGATTGTAGCCAGTACCGGCAGGCCCAAAGCCTTGGCTTTTTCCGCGCTCATCAGGATCACGGCGGCGGCGCCGTCGTTCAGCGAAGAGGCGTTACCGGCGGTCACCGAACCGTCTTTCTTGAAAGCCGGTTTCAGTTTGCCCAACGATTCGGCGGTGGTGCCGGCGCGTGGCTGCTCGTCGGTGGCGAAGGACAGCGGGTCGCCCTTGCGCTGCGGAATCAGGATCGGAGTGATTTCATCGACAAAACGCCCGGCTTCGATGGCGGCCGTGGCTTTCTGTTGTGAGGCCGCCGCGAAGGCGTCTTGTTGCTCGCGGGTCAGGCTGTACTTCTCCGCCAGGTTCTCGGCGGTGATGCCCATGTGGTAATCGTTGAACGCATCCCACAGGCCGTCGCTGATCATGGTGTCGACGATTTGTGCGTGACCCATGCGCAGACCGGTGCGTGCACCGGGCATGACGTAGTTGGACAGGCTCATGTTTTCCTGGCCGCCGGCAATGATCACGTCGGCATCGCCGCAACGAATCGCCTGGGTCGCCAGGTGCAAGGCCTTGAGGCCCGAACCGCAGACCTTGTTCAGGGTCATGGCCGGCACGGTGAACGGCAAGCCAGCCTTGATCGCGGACTGACGCGCAGGGTTTTGCCCGGCGCCGGCGGTCAACACCTGGCCCATGATCACTTCATCGACTTCAGCCGGGTTCAGGCCGGTTTGCGCCAGCAACTGACGGATCACCGCAGCGCCGAGGTCTACGGCGGACACATTGGCCAACGAGCCCTGGAAGCTGCCGATGGCAGTACGGGTGGCGGCGACAATGACGACTTCTTGCATGGAATGATTCCTCACTGGGCAGCGAACTGCATTTCCGGCACGTGATCAGGCACGATCAGTTTGCCGGCGGTCTTGGCGACGATTTCTTCAACACTGACGCCGGGTGCACGTTCCTTGAGAATGAACGCGCCGTTTTCGATTTCAAGATAAGCCAGGTCCGTCAACACTCGCTTGATGCAACCGGCGCCGGTCAGCGGCAGGCTGCATTGGGACAGGAGTTTGGACTCACCGTCCTTGGATGCGTGGGTCATGATGACGATGATGTTGTCTGCGCCGGCCACCAGGTCCATGGCGCCGCCCATGCCTTTGACCAGCTTGCCGGGGATCATCCACGAGGCGATGTTGCCTTGCACGTCGACTTCAAAGGCGCCAAGGACGGTCAGGTCGACATGACCACCGCGAATCATCGCGAAGGACTCGGCCGAGGAAAAGATCGACGCGCCGGTACGCGCGGTCACGGTTTGTTTGCCGGCGTTGATCATGTCGGCATCGATGGTTTCTTCAGTAGGAAAAGGTCCCATGCCGAGCAGGCCGTTTTCCGACTGCAGCATGACTTCCATGCCTTCGGGAATGTAGTTGGCGACCAGGGTCGGAATGCCGATGCCCAGGTTTACGTAAAAGCCGTCCTGCATTTCGCGGGCGACGCGTTGAGCCATTTGTTCGCGAGAAAGTGCCATTGTTGTTATTCCTTCATTCGGTCCGGGGGCAGGGGATCACTTACGCACGGTGCGCTGTTCGATGCGCTTCTCGAACGTGCCGCAAATGACCCGGTCGACGTAGATGCCAGGGGTGTGGATCTGCGCCGGGTCCAGCTCGCCGGGTTCGACGATTTCTTCGACTTCGACCACGGTGATCTTGCCGGCGGTGGCCGCCAGCGGGTTGAAGTTCTGGGCGGTGTGGCGGTAGATGACGTTGCCGAAGTGGTCGGCTTTCCAGCCTTTGACGATGGCGAAGTCACCGGTGATGGATTCTTCCATCAGGTACTTGCGACCGTGAAATTCGCGCACTTCCTTGCCTTCGGCGACCGGGGTGCCAACGCCGGTGGCGGTGAAGAAGGCCGGGATGCCGGCGCCGCCCGCACGCATTTTTTCAGCGAGGGTGCCTTGCGGGGTCAGGACGACTTCGATTTCGCCTTTCAGCAGTTGGTCTTCGAACAGTTTGTTCTCGCCAACGTAGGAGGCCACTACTTTTTTGATCTGCCGGTCTTCCAGCAGCACGCCGAGGCCGAAACCGTCGACGCCGCAGTTGTTGGAAACCACGGTGAGGTCGCGGGTGCCTTTGCGTTTGATCTCGGCGATGAGGTTTTCCGGAATGCCGCACAGGCCGAAGCCGCCGGCGATCACGGTCATGCCGTCTTCAAGACCTGCCAGAGCTTCCTCGTAGGAACTCACGCGCTTGTCGAAACCTGCCATATGCACCTCTTTTATTCTTTGTGGGCGGCTGGCTAGCCGTATGGGATGAAGTGTCTCGCCGGGTAATTGATTTGTTAAGTTGATTTTTAAGGTTGATTGATAGATAAAACTCACCAATCAAGTGCTCGTACTACGTTGGAGACACCGGTCATGACAGTCAAGCAGATCCGCGCCTTTCTGGCCGTGGCCCAGAGTTTGAGCTTTGCCGTGGCCTGTGAACGGTTGCACCTGTCGCAATCGGCGCTGAGCCTGACCATCAAGGCCCTGGAAGAAGGCCTCGGCGGACGCCTGTTCACCCGCAATACACGAAACGTGGCGTTGACCGCCGAAGGTGAATCCCTTGTGCCGTTGGCCCGGCGCCTGATCGCGGACTGGGATAACACCGAAGACGAACTGCGCCAGCGTTTCACGCTGCAGCGCGGGCGCGTGACGCTCGCGGCGATGCCGTCGTTTGCCGGCAATCTGTTGCCGTCGATCTTGAAAACTTTTCGCGCGCGCTATCCCAAGGTCAACGTCACGGTGAATGACGTGATCAATGAGCAGGTGCTGGAAATGGTGCGGGATCGGCAGGTCGAGTTGGGCGTAGCGTTTGAACCGACACAAAGCTCATCGCTGCAATTCACGCCGTTGTACCGGGACCGGTTTGTGGCGGTGGTGCCGTTAGATTCGCCTTTTGCAGAACGCCAAGACATTGATTGGCAGACGTTGCTTGAAGAGCCTTTCATTACCTTGCAGCGACCGTCGACGGTCCGGGTGATGCTGGAAGAGCATTTGCAGGCGCGAGGGATGAAGTTGCCGGTGGAGTTTGAAAGCCATCAGTTGGCCACAGTCGGGAGAATGGTCGCCAGCGGCCTGGGGGTGAGCGCGGTGCCGGCGCTGTGTGTCGGGCAGATGCGCGAGTTGGGCGCGCGGTGTATGACCTTGCGCGACCCGGTGGTGGAGCGGGCGATCGGGGTGTTGACCAAACCTGGGGTGGAGTTGTCGGCGGCGGCGCAGGCGTTGTTCGATATTCTCAAGGAAGAAAATTTCGACCAACGCCTTGCCCTGTGAAACCGCAGAAGTCCGAGTGAGGTGCCGTGGCTAGTTGCCGTCGGCGACCTTGCGTTCTATCGCGTCTGTTTTTTGCTTGAGCGTTTCGGCGTCCTGCTCTTTGGTCCGGGTAGAGGACGGCGTAAGGGTTTCATCGACCGTTTCGGCTTCACGGTCTCTGTCCTGTAAATCCCGTTCGACCACATTCACCGGTTTGCCCGACGAATCAGTCGGCGGAGCGTTTGACGGTGCCTGCGAGTCGAGTGCGTTATCACGGTCATCATTGTTCATGTCGTGTACCTCTGTTGGCCTACACATTGGATGCGACGGGTACCGGCGAGTTCGAGATTTTTCGCCCGCAAACGCTCAATGGTCAGGTCCGGTCTACTGACGCTGAGCCGCCGCCCGTTGCCTTCGGTCGGGCGTGCTGAACCGGCGTTGTTTACCGCGGCCCCACTCAGAAATGACTTCGGATGACGCCGCCATGAATTCATTCAGAAACCTGCTGACGACGGCCCAGGCGCGCAAACTGTGCGCCCTGGATGCCTGGCACCGTACGTTCGAAAACAGCTCGCTGCGCCGGGAGTGTCCGGATGCTTATCATGAGGAACTGCTGCGACAGGCTGATGAGATGGATCGCCAGGGGATCATTGATTGGCAGGAGTGGCGGGCGTTGCGCAAGCAGGGCGACGAGGCTTACTTGCGTGCGGTCGCCGGGGAGGATTACCACGGGTCGGTGGCGCCTGCGACTTGATGAGCAGAGCGGGATTGGAGCGTAAGCCCCAATCCCGTCCGTTCTACTTTTTAGCTACTTTTTAGCAGCCGACAACGCTGGGGTTCGAGGCGGGATCATGCGCTTGCTCCCCGTCGACTCAAACGCCGACGCGAAGCGCAGCAGCGTCGAGTCGTCGTAGGCGCGGCCGGCAAACGTCAGCCCGACGGGCATGCCGATGTCCGGCATCACGCCCATCGGCACAGTGACGGTAGGCACCCCCAAATGCCGGATGGCGAGGTTGCCGTTGGCCACCCAGATGCCGTTGCTCCAGGCGATGTCCGCGGCGGCCGGGTCGACATCGGCGTTCGCCGGCGCAACGTCGGCCACTGTCGGGAACAGCACCGCGTCGAGCCCGAGCCGATCCATCCAGTCTTCGAGGTCGATTCGACGGGTTTTTTCCAGCCCGCGCAAGCCATCAGGCAGTGTGGTGATCTGGTCCCACGGCGTGATGCCGCGCTCGGCCATCCGCACGTATTCGTCCATGCCCGCGACCAGGTCGCCTTCGCGGTTGGGCAGGGTTCCAGGGTCGTGGGGGAATATCAGCGGCCCATCGACATCGACCAGACGGTTCAATGTCGGGTCGCCGTTGGCCTGCAGGAAATCATCGAATGCCCAGGCCGTCAGGTCCCACAACTCATGATGCAGGAACTCTTTCGACACCAGGCCCCGGGTAAACACCGTCGGCGCACCCGGACGATCACCTTCGCAATTTGTGACCAGCGGGAAGTCGACTTCAATCACTTCGGCACCCGCTGCTTCAAGTGCCTTGCGGGCTTCTTCCCAGAGGCCGATCACCGATGGACGCGTGTGGATGCGCTGCCCCGTCGGCCCACCGATTCCCGGTGCGTCGCTCGTGCCTGCGTCGGGATCGGCGTTGATGTACATGCGCGGCACGCCGAGGCGTTTTCCGGCGAGTGCATCGGCGTTCGCGGCAAGTTCGGCGTAGGAGGCAGGGCGCACCGAGGCGACGCTCGGGATCGGCACCCAGGGTTGCAGACGCCACAGATCGCCACGGGTGTCGGGATCTTCCGCCACCACCACGTCAAGCACTTCGAGCAGGTCGGCCATGGTTCTGGCGAAGGGCACGACGACATCCATGGTCGGCGTCAGCGGCCAGTTGCCGCGCACCGAAATCACCCCGCGCGACGGCGTGTACGCGCACAAGCCGTTGTTCGAGGCCGGCCCGCGACCGCTCGACCAGGTTTCTTCCGCGAGGCCGAAGGCCGCGAAACTGGCGGCGGTCGCCGTCCCGGCGCCGTTCGACGAACCCGAGGCGAAAGGGGCGGTGAGGTAGTCAGCGTTGTACGGGCTTTCGGCACGGCCATAGACCCCGCGCTGCATGCCGCCGTTTGCCATCGGCGGCATGTTGGTTTTGCCCAGGCAGATCGCACCCGTGGCGCGAAGCCGTTCGATGGTGAACGCATCGCGATAGGCGATCAGGTGAGCGAACGCGGGACTGCCAGAGGCGGCGGTCAGCCCTTTGACCAGATAACTGTCTTTCGCGGTGTAGGGAATGCCATCGAGCGGCCCCAGCGTTTCACCTTTGGCTCGACGGGCATCGGACGCCCGCGCTTCATTCAGTGCCTCGGGATTGCGCACCACCACTGCGTTGAGCGCGGTGGAGGTGTCTGATCCGTCGTAGGCATCGATCCGGGCCAGGTAAGCCTGGACCAGTTCGACCGCGGTGGTCTGGCCGGATTCGAGCGCCGCGCGCAGTTCGGCAATGGACACTTCAGTGACTTCGATCATGCGCTTACCACCGGCTGCTGAGGGGTGACGGAGTGAATGTTTCCATCACACCGGGGCGTTGGCTCAGGGGCATCACTTTTCTCAAAAGGGGTTCTCATATCCGTTCTCGTTGCACTGCATTACGCGACAGCCTGCTATTTAACACCAAGTTGGGCCAGATAGAGTTGTCGATACGCGCCAACCAGTTGATCCAGGGTGAAAGCGCGATTGCGGCCACTCGGGTTGGGCAGAACCCAGACCGAGGCGTTAGCGAATGTCGGCGACTGAAGCCCCCAGGCAACGTCGCGTTGGCCGGATAGCGCGCAATGAGCGGCTTTGCCGAGAAAAGCCACATATATTGGTTGACTGGACAAACACTGTTGACGGATTTCACATGAATCCTGAACCCACAATCCCGGACACCCCACGATCAGTAGGCGCCGGCTTGCTGGCGATGGCATCGGTAAAACCGCCATCGCCGGCAAGCCGGGCTCCTACAGATTTTGGATGAGCCCACAATCCTGGGCAGATGTCGCTCCGGTTAAACCAGGTTGATCACGACGTCGATGTTGTCACGGGTTGCTTTCGAGTACGGGCAGGTCTGGTGCGCGGCATCCACCACTGACCGTGCGACAGCAGGGTCCAGGCCGGGAAGGCTGACGTTGAGGCGCGCCTGCAGGAAAAAGGCGTTTTCGGTCTTGCCCAGGTCCACTTCGGTATCGACCGACACGTCAGTCGGCAAGGTCACTTTCAACGCGATGGCTGCCTTGCCCATGGCGCCGATGAAGCAGGCCGACCAGCCAGCAGCCAGCAGTTGTTCGGGGTTGGTGCCACTGCCGGAAGAGCCGGGGGCTGAAAGCTTGATGTCCAGACGGCCGTCGTCACTTCGCGACTCGCCATTACGGCCCCCGGTTGTGTGGGTCTTGCCGGTGTAAAGCACGGTGTCGATTTGATTGATCATGGCGGTTCCTGCTGAGAGGGGTGGGCTCTTCTACGTCGGTGTCATCGGAGCGTGTCTTAGCGTCCGATGTGGCCCACTTTTTCACTTCCATGTAGCGCGGATGTGTCCTGATCCGGCGCTTGTGTAACGCGGTGTAAGATCACCGCGCAAAAATACACGCCGATACAAATCGAGCACCAGAAACCTCCTGGAGCGAGCTTGTTCCCACAGGAAAAGGCTTCACCCCTGTTTGTTCAACGCCGCCTCAGTCGCAGCGATTTCCGCCTGGCGCCTGATGATCAAGTCACCCGTTGGCGGCCCCTGAAAACGCCGCGCTTCGAAACCGAACCAGACGATGGCCGTCAGCACCAGGAAGCCGATGGTGATGTACAGCGCCCAATCATTCGGTGGCTGGATGCCGATGACGAAGATCACCACCATCGAGAGCACCGAGAGCACAGCGAATAAGGAGAACAACCCGCGCCCCATGTTCCACGGCCCCATGGTCGGCCACTTCGCAGTTCCATAAGTGAACAGGCCCAGCACGATGGGAATGATGAAAGAGAAGAACAGGAAAATCACCGTGCACGAGACCACGATGGTGTAGACCGGCGTTGCCCCGATCGAGATGACCGACGAGCCCCAGTCGAACAACACGGCCAAGGTCGCGCCGGTCCAGATGGCGGCCACCGGGCTGCGATATTTCGCCGAGACCGAGGCCAGCGCTTTCGAGCAGGGCAGGCCGCCGTCACGGGAAAACGCGAAGATCATGCGCGACACGGAGGTGACGGTCGCCAGGCCGCAGAGAAACTGCGAGATGAAAATCGCCACGTATAACGCCAGTTTCAGGATGGGGTTCACCTGGGCATTCATGGCCCAGAAGAACACGTTCCAGCCTTGTTTCGCCGCTTCGTCCATGCTCGGCAGCATTAGCACGAACGAACTCAGCATCACCCAACCGAACAGCAACGACCAGATCACCGACATGACCATGCCGCGCGGCACCGACATGGCCGCATTGCGGGTTTCTTCGGAGGTGTGCGCCGAAGCGTCATAACCGGTGATGGTGTAGATCGGCAACAGCAGGCCGAGCATGAACACCCAACTGTTCGACACCTGTGGCCAGACACTGCCGCCGGCTTCACCGGAATAGTTGCCGAAAGTCCACAGCCGGGCGAACTCATAACTCGGGGCCGAGATCAGGCAGACAACCGTCAGCGCGAGCGCCGTGGCGAAAATCAGGTAGCCCGAGAAGTCGGTGAGTTTCGCGGTCAGACCGATGCCCAGATGGTTACACAAGGCCTGGATGCCGGTCAGGATCGCCAGGAAAATCACCCTCACCGTGGTGGTGTCTTCCATGCCCAGCGCCGGTCCGAAGGCACCGAAAAAGAAGTAATAGGTGCCGACATTGATCGCGCCGAGCACCGTGACCAGTCCCAGCAGATTGAACCAGGCCGTCAGCCAGCCGGTGAAGCGGTTACCGAGAATCGAACCCCAGTGATAGAGACCGCCAGCGGTGGGGTAGGCCGAGGCAATCTGCGCCATGGCCAGGGCGAACACCCCGGAGATCAGGCAGCCGATGGGCCAGCCGATGCCGATCGCCGCACCCCCAGCGCCCGAGGTGCCCTGGGCCAGTGAATTGATACCGCCGGAGAGGATGCAGATGATCGAAAAGGAAATCGCGAAGTTGGAGAAAACCCCCATTCGTCGCGACAATTGCTGGGCATAGCCCATGCTGTGCAGCACCTTGACGTCATCGTCGTGCGCGTCGGTGCCGGGCTGGCTTGCTGGGTTCATGCTGTGTACCCCATCAGGTTTTGATTCAATCCATTGGCGTTTGCGCAATGGGCTGGTCTTCAACACCTTGTCGTACTGCTCCTTTTACCCATCTAAACGCGGCCGTGATAAGCCGCGTCGAAAATGCTCGCCACCCCAATCCTGGTCAATGGCAGGGGATTGCCGCTGGCCGAGGGATCGACAATCGCCATGTCCGCAATCAGGTCGGCCTGCTGGTCATCCACGCCCAACTCAACCAGCGTATGCGGCACGCCGATGTCTATGCGCAGCTTGAGAACGAAGGCCAGAAAACTGTCGAAGCCGGGGGAGGGCAGCCGCAGATAAGCCGCGAGACGAATGATGCGTTCCTCGATGGCCGGGCGATTGAACTGCAACACATACGGCATGAACGTGGCGTTGGTCATGCCGTGATGGGTGTCGTACAGCGCGCCCACCGGATGCGAGAGTGCGTGCATGCCGCCCAGGCCTTTCTGAAATGCAGTGGCACCCATCGCTGCGGCGGCGAGCATTTGTGCGCGCGCTTCGAGGTCCGAAGGGGTGTGCACGGCGCGCACCAGGGCATTGGCCACCAGGCGCATGCCTTCCACTGCAATGCCGTCGGCCAGCGGGTGAAAACCGGGGGCGCAATACGCCTCCAGACAATGGGCAAACGCATCCATGCCGGTGCCGGCAGTCACTTTTGCTGGCATACCGACGGTAAGTACCGGGTCGCTGATGACCACCCGCGGCATCATTTTCGGGTGGAAGATGATGCGTTTGGTGTGCGTGCGTTCATCGATGATCACCGCCGCGCGGCCGACCTCGGAACCGGTTCCCGCCGTGGTCGGCACCGCAATGACCGGGGCGATGCGGCTGTCGTCGGCGCGGGTCCAGTAGTCGCCGATGTCTTCGAAATCCCAAACGGGTCGGGTCTGCCCGCTCATGAACGCGATGAGTTTGCCCATGTCCAGGCCGCTGCCACCGCCGAAGGCAACCACGCCATCGTGCTGGCCGGCGCGCCAGGCTTCGAGCCCACCGGCCAGGTTGGCTTCGACCGGATTGGGCTTGAGGTCACAGAACAGCGCGACGCCAAGGCCCGCGGCGCGCAAGGCATCTATCGCCGCCGTGGTGATCGGCGCGCGCCCCAGGCCGCTGTCGGTGACCAGCAACGGGCGCTGGATGCCCTGACTGCGGCAGACCTCGGCCAGCTCGGCAATACGCCCGACACCGAAGCGAATGCTGGTGGGGTAGTTCCAGTTTCCAGTCAGTTTCATGGCCTACACCTCGTGGCGCAGATGAAAGGATTTGGCGCGGGTCAGGTGCTCGTAACCCAGGCGCGACAGCGTGACGCCGCGTCCGCTGTGCTTGACCCCGGTCCAGGCCAGCGCCGGGTCGAGGTAATCGCAGCGGTTCATGAATACGGTGCCCGTGGCGATCTCGTTGCCGAGACGTTCGGCGGCGGCGAGATCTTGGGTCCACAGGGAGGCGCTGAGTCCGAACTCACTGTCGTTCATCAAGGCGATGGCTTCGTCGTCGCCAGTCACGGGCATGATGCCGACCACCGGGCCAAAGCTTTCGTCGCGCATCACTGACATGCGATGGTTCACATCCACCAGCACTTGAGGCGCCAGGTAAGCGCTGCCCGGTGCATCGGCGGGAAAAGTTTTCGGATCGATCAACGCTCTGGCGCCCTCGGCCAGCGCGTCGGCAATCTGTCCGCGAACAAAATCAGCGGCGGCCGGCGAGACCATCGGACCCAGCGTGGTGGCTTCGTCCAGCGGGTTGCCCAACACGTACTGGCGAGTCAAATCGGCGAAGCGCTCGACGAAGGCAGGATAGATTTTCTCGTCCACATAGATGCGCTCGACCGCGCAGCAGCTTTGCCCTGAGTTGAAGAAGCTGCCGTCCACCAGGTTTTCCACGGCGTGTTCGAGGTTGGCGTCGGCGCGAACGTAGGCCGGGTCTTTGCCGCCGAGCTCCAGGCCCATGCCGATGAAATCTGTGCTGGCTGCTTGTTGGACTTGCAGGCCAGCGTCCACCGAGCCAGTGAAGTTCACCTGTTGTATGTCTCCGGTGACGATGGCTACTGCGGTACTGGCATGACTGAGCAGCAGGTTCTGGAACAACCCTTCAGGCAGATTGGCTCGGCGAAAAGCTTCAGCGAAACGCTCGCCGACCAGCAGGGTTTGCGATGCATGCTTGAGGATGACGCTGTTGCCCGCCATCAACGCGGGAATAATCGTGTTGACGGCGGTCAGATAGGGGTAATTCCACGGGGCGATCACGAGCACCGTACCGAGCGGCTCGCGAGTGATGTAACGCCGAAAACCCGCGACCGGTGCGGGCTCAACGGCTGCAAGCGCTTCAGGCGCAATAGCGATCATGTGCCGGGCTCGCTCTTCGAAACCGCGCAGTTCGCCAGCGCCAAAACGCACCGGTCGACCCATTTGCCAGGCCAGCTCCGGCACGATTTCATCTTTCATGGCGAGCATCGCGTCCACAGCGGCACTGCAAAAAGTTGCGCGCTCGCTCAGTGGTCGGCGCTTCCATTGCGCCTGGGCAGTTGCAGCCGCCTCAAGCGCCTGAAGGAGCCGGACCGTATCTGTTTGTTGGCGCTCGACGTACACCCGGCCATCGACCGGAGAAATAAGCTGAATTTTCGCAGTCATGGTGTGCTCAATAGCGCTCGAAGCCGCGCTGCAGTTCCCAGTCGGTGATTCGCCGGTCGTACTCTTTCTGCTCCCACTCGGCGGTGTGCACGTAGTGATCGACCACTTCGTCGCCGAACGCCTCGCGCAACATGCTCGATCCCTTCAAGGCGGAGCAGGCATCGCGCAGGGTTTTCGAGACTTCCGGCAGTTGCTCGTCGAGGTAGGCGTCGCCCTCGAACGGCGCCGCGAGCTCGAGCTTCTCGTCGACACCGGCCAGGCCCGCCGCGATCAGCGCGGCGAAGGCCAGATAAGGGTTGAGGTCGGCGCCGCCGATGCGGCATTCGATGCGGATGGATTTACTGCCTTCGGCGCACAAACGAAAGCCGGCGGTACGATTGTCCCGGCTCCACACTGCCCGCGTCGGTGCGAAGGTGCCGGCCTGGAAGCGCTTGTATGAATTGATGTAGGGCGCAAGAAAACAGGTGATGTCGTTGGCGTACTTGAGCTGCCCGGCGACCCAGGCGCGCATCAGTTTCGACATGCCGAACTCGGCTTTCGCGTCGAAGAACAGTGGTTTTTTGGCGTTTTTGTCCCACAGCGAATTATGGATATGGCTGCTGGAACCGGCGGTGTCATAGCGCCACTTGGCCATGAACGTGATCGCCTTGCCTTGCAACTGCGCGATCTCTTTGCAGGCGTGTTTGATGATGACGTGATGGTCGGCCATGGTCATGGCATCGGCATAACGAATGTTGATTTCTTCCTGGCCGGGGCCCCATTCACCCTTGGAGTTTTCCACGGGAATGCCGGACGCTTGCAGATGCTTGCGAATCGCCCGCAGCACTGGCTCCTCGCGGGTGGTCTGCAGGATGTTGTAATCCTCGATGTAATGGCCGGCGGTTTTCGGTTTTTGATAATTGCGCTTGTGGATCGCCTCGTAGCTCTCATCAAACAGATAGAACTCGAGTTCCGAGGCGAACATGCCGGTGTAGCCGCGTTCGCGCAGGCGCTCGACCTGCCTTTTCAGAATCGCCCGCGGGCTGTGCGGCAAATCCTTTCGATGGTGATGATCGAGCACATCGCAGAGCACCAGTGCCGTGCATTCCAGCCAGGGCACGCGGCGCAGCGTGGACATGTCAGGCTTGAGGACGAAGTCGCCATAGCCTTTGCTCCAACTGGCCGCGGCGTAACCTGGCACCGGTTCCATGTCGATGTCGTCGGCCAGCAGGTAATTGCAGCAGTGGGTTTCTTCGTGGCCACTGTCGATGAAAAACTCGACCTGAAACCGCTTGCCGACCAGGCGTCCCTGCATGTCGACCATGCAGACCAATACGGTATCGATTTCACCAGCGGCGGCAGCGCGCTTGAGCGCGTCAAAACTGAGGAGGGGCTCGGTCATCACGTCAATCCTGCGTGAAAGGGTTGGGCCTGTCTGAGATAGCTGTTGCAGACGCTCTCCAGAACAACCAAAAACCCTGCAGAATCGAGCATCGTGAGCAATGAGCTGATCCAAGCTTAGCCTACTGTTGGATGGCGCAAGTTTTGGTGATCAAAACCGGTCCTTTCAGTTAGTCTGCGTTCGCGTCATCACCCACTGATCCGGAACCGAACATGATGAAAACCGTAGCCCTTGCAGTCGCCGTGGTGTTCAACGCAGTGTTCTTCTGCGCGCCCGCCGTTGCGGCTGGCGATGTTGACGCCGGGGCGAAACTGTTCACGCGGATCTGCGGTGGCTGTCATCAAGTCGGGGAATCGGCGCGGGGTGGCTTCGGCCCGCAACTCAACGGCATTTTCGGCCGCCCTTCGGGTAGCGTGGCGGACTATCAATACTCCGACGCGATGAAATCCGCCGGTATTGTCTGGACCCGCGAGACGCTGACGGCTTACCTCGAAGCGCCGAAGAAAGTGGTGCCCGGCACCCGGATGATTTTCTGGGGGCTCAGCGATCCGGAGAAGATCGAGGATGTGTTGGCGTACTTGCAGACGTTTCAGCCTCGGTAGCCCATCACTCCGTTATGCACAAATCCCCGGTGGCACGAATCAGTGCCTGACCATGCAACTGATCCTTGATCAGCGCGGACCGCGCTTTGGCCAGCCACTGAGCGCAGTTCGGGTCTTTGCGATAGGGCGCGAAATCGGCGTAGTGCTGCAACAGGCGATTTTGCAACTCATCCAGCCGTGGCCGGATCTGTTTGGCGAGGTCTGGCCGTGGCGTGTCAGGCGCCTTGCCCGCCGCTTGCCATTGAGCGAGCAGTCCATATTGCACCAGCTTGTTGGCCTCAACCTGCGCGGCGATCAACTCGGCGATTTCGTCCGGGTTCAATTTTCGATCCACGGCCATCTTCCTGGCGTTGGCAATGACTTGCGCTTCCCGCGCACTGTCGAGGATCGGTTTGCCGCTGTCCCATTTGGTCAGCGCAACCAGATCACCCATGCTCAGGCGTTCGTTCATCGCCATCAGCAGCGGTTGCAAACTGGCAGGCGCCGGGGAGGGCATGCCGGCTTGCGCGCCGCAAGCGAGCAAACCGGACAGGGCGCAGGTCAGCAGCAGACGTGGGGAGCAAAACATGGGCAAACCTCATTGGATACGGACTCGCAATCAGGTGTTATGTATCACAGGTGTGCCAGTGGCATTAAGGGGCGCTGATTTATTTGTGCACGAAAAAGCCCGGTGGGTGAGCTCGGGCTTTTTGTCGAGTGCCGCGGTAGGGCTATTCATTCATGCGGCGCGGCTTTCGATCAGGCGGTCGGAACCGCCTTCGGCGACGCGATTCTCGATCAGACGATCCGAAACATCATGGCGAGTGGATATCTGCGCGAAGGTGATTATGCTTCAGGGATCCTTGCAGTGATGTGAGGCGGTCAGCCTGTTGCCAGGCTTTGCGCAATCCGTAGTCCGATGACTTCAGCCCCAGGGCCTGGGTGCGACGATGGTAGTGAGGTGCTCCGGCCTAAAACAAGAGCAAGACGGAGAAGACTGATGGCCGTAATCGATAACACCACCACGGGCAACGCGCCCAACCACGGAATCACCAGGGAGGAGCGCAAGGTCATCTTCGCTTCGTCCTTGGGCACCGTGTTCGAATGGTACGACTTCTACCTTTATGGCTCCCTCGCCGCGATCATCGCCAAGCATTTTTTTGCCGGCGTCAACGAGACAACCGCCTTCATCTTCGCGCTGCTCGCGTTCGCGGCGGGGTTTGCCGTGCGGCCTTTCGGCGCGATTGTGTTCGGCCGACTGGGCGACATGATCGGGCGCAAGCACACCTTCCTGATCACCATTGTCATCATGGGTATCTCCACCGCCATCGTCGGTTTTCTGCCCGGCTACGCGACCATCGGTGTGGCGGCGCCGATCATTCTGATCACACTGCGCCTATTGCAAGGCCTGGCGCTGGGCGGTGAGTACGGCGGGGCAGCGACCTACGTGGCGGAGCACGCACCGAAGGGCCGGCGTGGTTATTTCACCTCGTGGATTCAAACCACCGCGACCCTCGGTCTGTTCATGTCGCTGCTGGTGATCCTTGCCTGCCGCACGATTCTTGGTACTGAAGCCTTCGAGGCCTGGGGCTGGCGGATTCCGTTTCTGCTGTCGATCCTGTTGCTGATCGTCTCGGTGTACATCCGCCTGCAACTCAGCGAGTCGCCGGTGTTCCTGAAAATGAAGGCCGAAGGCAAGGCGTCCAAAGCCCCGCTGACCGAATCCTTCGCCCGTTGGGACAACCTGAAAATCGTGATCATGGCGCTGCTGGGTGGCACTGCCGGCCAAGCTGTTGTCTGGTACACCGGGCAGTTCTACGCGCTGTTCTTCCTCCTGCAAATGCTCAAGATCGATCCGCAGACTGCCAACCTGCTGATCGCCGGCTCGCTGCTGATCGGCACGCCGTTTTTCGTGATATTCGGCAGCCTGTCCGACCGCATCGGCCGCAAGGGCATCATCATGGCCGGTTGTATTCTGGCGGCGGTGACCTACTTCCCGATCTTCCATGCATTGACCCAGTACGGTAACCCCGACGTGTTCACGGCCCAGGCGAAAAATCCGGTCACGGTGGTGGCTGATCCTGACCAGTGCTCGTTCCAGTTCGACCCGGTGGGCAAAGCCAAATTTACCAGTTCCTGCGACCTCGCCAAGACGGTGCTGGCGAAACGGGCAATCCCCTACAAGAACGAGAAAGCCGAACCTGGTACCGTCGCGCAAGTGCGCATCGGCGACAAGGTGATCTCGAGCTTCGAGGGCACCGGCATGCCGGCCGCCGACTTCAAGACCCGCAACGACGCCTTCACCGCCACCCTTGGCACCGCGCTCAAGGACGCCGGCTACCCTGAGAAGGCTGACCCGGCCAAGACCAATTACCCGATGGTGCTGCTGCTTCTGACCATCCTGGTGATCTACGTGACCATGGTCTACGGCCCCATCGCCGCCTGGCTGGTGGAACTGTTCCCGGCGCGTATCCGCTACACCTCGATGTCGCTGCCGTACCACATCGGCAACGGCTGGTTCGGCGGCTTCCTGCCGACCGTGGCATTTGCCATGGTCGCGGCCACGGGGGATATCTACTACGGGCTGTGGTATCCGATCGTCATCGCGGTAATGACGGCCATACTCGGTACGTTCTTCCTGCCGGAAACCAAGGATCGGGAAATTCATCACACATAAGCCAGGTGGTTGCCCTCTTTGGCGGGGTAGAGGGCAACCTTTAAATAGCTCGACTGACTCATTTACGTGACGCAGAAAAAAGCCCGGCTGATCAGGCCGGGCTTCTCGTTGAGTACCGCGATAAAGCTATTCATTCATACCGCGCGGCTTTCGATCAAACGGTCGGAACCACCTTCGGCAACGCGGTTTTCGATCAGACGGTCGGAACCACCTTCGGCAACGCGGTTTTCGATCAGACGGTCGGAACCACCTTCGGCAACGCGGTTCTCGATCAGACGATCCGAGCCACCCTCAGCCACACGACTTTCAATCAGACGATCCGAGCCGCCTTCAGCGACAACCGGGTGAGCAGAAGAAGCGGCAAAAGCGTTAACTGCAAAAACCGAGAAAGCGATGCTGAGCAAGAGTTGGCGTTTCATGAGGGTGTGCTCCGGGGTGTCGTTGTTGGGTATGGAGGCGATGTTACGCCCCGGAGTTTTTAAGAGAACTTCATTGAATTGATGGTGACTATCGACGTCAGCAATGGATGGATGGGAGAGCGCGCACAAGCAGAGTTTGAACCTTTGGGACGCACCTTCGGTACAACGCAATCAAGCCTCATGAATCTGACTGACGCTCGTCAGCTGCCCATTCCAGACCATCTCGTAATGCGCCGCCTGAATCACCGATAAAACCGGTTTCGGCGTCATCAATGCCCAGCAATAACGGCCGTGCATCCGCACCGAGTTATAACGAAGCCCGGGACAGCCAGCCTCTTTGACCCATTTCCCCAAACGACGGGAGTCGGTGTAATCGTCGGGATCATAAACAGGATCCGTCATCGAAATGGACGTCGCATCTTTCATCCCGGCCTCTACAAAAGAGCAGGACAACCCGCGGAAAACAAACCGCTCGTAGTTGAGGCTCGGGACGTTCGACCAATACAGGCTCTGATGATGCTTCACTTCAGCCAGCGCCGTTTCCAGGGTGTCTGCCAGATACAACACCCCGAAGCTGCCATCGCTGAACCGCGAACCTGCCGGGTTGACGTGGGTGAACGGCGCCGTCGCATAAGAGCAGCCGGGAATGCCGAACGGGATTTCACTGCGGCGAATCAGCTCAAGGCGACCCACTTCATTTTTCAGCCTCGGGTTGGTGAGTTCCTGGATCTGATACAGCACTTCAAACTCGTCCGCGTCCGCCACGTCATCAAACAACGCGACCGGTGGGAACTTGGAGTTGACCAGTCGATAGGCCTGCAATGGCTCGCCGGCAAGTGCTGCCAGCTCGCTCAGCTTCACCATTGCGCGCCTCGCAGCACGTCGATGCGCCGGAAGGTCTCATACAAGGAAATCATATCGCCCTGAGCCATGATCTCGAGCGGGGAGCGGCCGTTGAAGAAATCGTTGTCGTTGGCCATCGACGGGAAGCCGTAGACGTTTTCCGGGTTATCGAACACCAGGCGCAGCGCCGCGTGGATGTTGAGCACGAAACTGATGCGCTGCATCTGATCCGCATCCAGCGTCACGGCCCAGTCGGGATCGCGTTGGCGGGCTCGGGTATAGGTGCTGCGGGAAATGCGCAGGATTCGGCAGGCCTGATCGCTGGAGGCACGCCATTTATCGAGGATGCCGACAGCAGCGCGCAGTCCGGTTACGCACTGGCTTTTGGTAAAGGCTTGTTGCTGGAGGGCAACGGCCATGTTCAATACCTCAATTTGAATCTGTAGATAAAAAATTAAATAAAAAGCGTCTGTGGAGCAAGTTCGTCGCGACCGGTGGTGGCTGCTATCGTGATAAGCCTTCCCATCGCACGATTTCAGAGGAGGCGCACCATGGACCCTTTCACCGGCGGTTGCCTGTGCGGCAACGTGCGAATCGAGGCATCAGGGCGGCCATACCGGGTCGGCCTCTGTCATTGTCTCGACTGTCGCAAACATCATGGCGCGCTGTTTAACGCCTGCGCGATATTCCCCGAGAGCGCGGTGACGATCACCGGCGAAACACGCGACTACGCCGGGCGGTTCTTCTGTCCGCGCTGCGGCTCGTCGGTTTTCGCCCGCACCGACGACGAAGTCGAAGTGAACCTTGGATCGCTGGATGCCCCGGACCAACTGACGCCCACCTACGAAAGCTGGATTGTCCGTCGCGAGTCCTGGCTGCCAGCATTTGCGCTCAGTAGACGATACGAACGCGACCGTGAGGGCGCGGGACGTTTTGAAGACTAAGGACAACCGACCGCGCCCGTCCGGTCCTCGGCATTTACCTGGTTCAGCAAAGCCAACCCATTGCGCATCAACGTGCATGCTGCGGCTCGTCGAACAGGTTGGCGCCGATGCTCAGGGTGACCGGTTCAGGCGTGGCAAAAGTCTGCGAGGCGGCCTGGTGAAACGGCTCACGCAGCGCCCGTCATCCGGACATCGCCCTGTCGATTTTCCGGCGTCTCGTTCGACTAACGTTAGGAAATGCGCCTGATCACCCGCTACGTGCGCAGCGGTGATGTGCGCACAGGCACGTTCGAAGATGTCGAGCAGAAAAAACTCACATTCGTCCCGGCTGACTGCGCAGCGAGAATGAAAGGTCAGCCCCACTTCTGGAGAACCGAAATGGTCAGCAAAAACACGATATGCCTTTGGTATGACGGTACCGCACTGGATGCCGCGACGTTCTACGCCGAAACATTCCCGGACAGCGCGGTGAACGCTGTCCACCACGCCCCCGGCGACTATCCGGCGGGCAAGCAGGGCGACGTCCTGACGGTCGAGTTCACGGTGATGGGCCTCCCGTGTCTCGGGCTGAATGGCGGGCCGGGGATCAAGCACAACGAGGCGTTCTCGTTCCAGGTAGCGACCGACGACCAGGCCGAAACGGACCGGTTGTGGAACGCGATTGTCGGAAACGGCGGCCGGGAGAACGTCTGCGGCTGGTGCCAGGACAAGTGGGGCGTGTCGTGGCAGATCACCCCGCGGGTGCTGACGGCGGCGATCACCCATACGGATCGCGCGGTGGCCAAGCGCGCATTCGACGCAATGATGCAGATGGGCAAGATCGATGTGGCGGCGATTGAAGCGGCGCTCAGGGGTTAATCAGTCCGGCATGGGATTGGAGGCCTCATAAACGAGTGACACGAGGCCGGTAGTGGAAATACTGAGCAACCCTGAGGGCTAGCGCAAACTCCACGACACCCCGACATACGCCGCCAGACCCTCACCCGGCGTGGACCGTGCCGCGTCCAGACCTTTGTCGTCGTAGCCCGGTGTCACGGTGGCGGCGTAACGCTTGCCGGTCAGGTTGCGCAGGTCCAGCCAGGTTTGCCAGTCGTCCTTGGGCGCGTTGTAGCCCACGGTCGCGCCGAAAATTGCATAAGGATCGGCGTAGTAGCTGTTGGCGTAATCCACCGCAACTTTGGACACCCACTGCGTATTGAGCGCGGCGAAGAAACCTTGGGGCCAGTCGTAGCGCAGTTCGCCCTGGTAGTAGTGCATCGGCAGGCCTGGCAGGCGGTTGTCGCCGAAGCGATCGTCGTCGCGGTAGTGGAAGTCGCTGAAGGTGTAGCTCTGGCGCAAGCTCAGTTGACCGCCATCATCGGGTGACCACAGAGTGCTCTGCAAGCTGGCCTCCACACCCTGATGCACGGTCGGGCTGGCGTTGAGTTCGTAAGGCGTGACGGCATTGGCATCCGGCAACACCGAGAGCAATTCGTGCTGCACCTGCGCGTAGTACCAGGCCAGGCTCCATTGCCCCATCGCGCTGTCGCCGCGGCCACCGATTTCGAGGGTGGTCGCGGTCTGGTTTTGCAGCTCGACCGGATCGCGCTGGGCGCCTGTGGCGGCACCGCTACCGGCCGGGAAGCGAATGTTGGAGCTGTAGATCAGCGACCAGGGGTGCGGCGCTTCGACCGAACGGCTGAGATTGCCGAACAGCTGCAAGTCCGGCGTCAGCTGGTAGCGCAGGCCCACGCGTGGTGCGTAGTCCCAGTCGTTGAGGCTGGTTTTGCCGCCACCTTGCGGGAAGGTCACGGCGCTTTCGCGGCGGGTGTAGATGGCCGCGAGGCCGGTGGTCAGCCACAGGTCGTCGGCGATCTCCAGATCATTGCCCACATGCAAAACGGTGTCGGAACCCTGGTAGGTGAAGTTGCGAATGGGCGTGCCCGGCGCATAGCCGGCGGTGTTGCCGGTGGGGATGCGCACCGATTCGCTGGCGCCGGCATTGGGCAAGTGCTTGGTCACGCGCAGGCCCAGCGTGCTGTGGCTTTCCAGACCCCAGAGGGTGTCGCGACGCTTGTAGTCGAAGGTGCCGCTGACATCCGTGTACGCCACCTTCAAGCGGTTGGGGCCTTCGCGCAAGTCCATCGGATAGTCGTGGTAGACAAGGCCCGTCTGGATACTCGAATCGTCATCGATGTAGTAGGTGGTCTTGTTGCCGAAAAAGGTACTTCCCGGCTGCTCCCGGCGGTCGTCCCGCGTCACGTAGGCGGGGTTGGCCGCCCGTGGGTCGTGCTCGATGGCGTGCTTGGTCACCCGCCCGGCGAGGTCGTTGTCGGTCTGGCGATAGCGCAGGTAGAAGCGCGTTTCCAGGTTCGGGTTGAAGCGATAGCCGAAGTTGGCGATCACGCCCTGGCTTTCGCTGGCCGTGTGGTCCTGGTAGCCGTCTGCGCGGGCATCGGTCGTGGACACGTAATAATCGAAGTCGCCCAGCACTTGCCCGGAGCTGACCTGGCGCTGCTGATAACCGTGGCTGCCCATGGCGTAGCGCACCTGCAACAGCGGTGCGTCGTAGCCGGTGTGGCTGATGTAATTGATGGCGCCGCCCAGGGCCAGTGCGCCCCTGTCGAAACCGTTGGCGCCGCGCAGCACTTCCACATGGTCGAGCCACAGCGGTTCCAGCAGTTCGTAGGGTGTGCCGCCCGGACCGCTCAGCGGCAGACCGTCGAGCATGGCGTACAGCCCCGAGGCGTGGGCGCCCGGTGCACGGTTGATTCCCGAGCCACGGATCGAAATTTTCACCCCTTCATTGCCCGCAGACTGGGCATAGACCCCCGGTTGATAAGCCAGCACATCCTGGTTGCTGGCCACGCGGCCCTGCAGGGGACGGCGCAGGTCGACCACATTGGTGCCGCCGGGCACCTGAGCAAGCCGGGACTTGGCGTCCTCGACCGATGGGTTTTCGCCGCTGCGCTCCTCAGCCTGGATCAGCACTTGCCCCAGCTCCAGGCCTTCGGCCTCGGCCATGGCCGGACAGGCAAATGCCAGCCCAAACAACGCAGCGGGCAGGGATTTGGGCGAGGGCATCGAGAAAACTCCAGACAGACAAGAACGGGCAGTGAGAACTGCGACGTATGAACTAACGAGCGAAACACATGGCAATTTTGCTTTTGTGGGATTCTCCATTCGACGCGTAACATTATTGCCCCATGCACTCAGCGCCAGTGCACAGCAGGTGTCTGATTAACAGGACTGCTACTCATATCAGGGAGACACCGAGATGGTCGAAGAGATTTTGAAGTCCAAGCTGGCCAATTTTCTGGTCACCGACGCCAGTGTGAATTACGACACCGTGAGCGATCTATACGCCGAAGCCGAGAATGGTGATGTGGACGCGGTGGCCGATGTGCTTGAGGCCTTCAGGCACGCATACGGAGGACTTTGGGTTGGCGGGAAGGTGGAAGTGACCCACGCCGTGGTTCGCTTGAGCGCCAATGCCCTGAATCGCGTCGTTCAGGAGGGGACCCTGGATATTGAACTGCCACTGGAGTTGGTCCGGAAAGTCAGCGTTGAAGGTGGGTTTGTCACGAAGATCGTCCGTCTGGACACCGACGCCGGCAGCGTTAAATTTCGTTGTTTTTGGTGCGAAGGACATCGCGGCGCTGATAGAAAAAATGACCCTCTCGCGAGCGTCGATACGCGCTCGGTAAGCCCCAACTATTGATTACTCAATGTAATAAGTGAAATTCAATTCAGGGGCTCTATCGCCGTCTGCTCTAGTAATAAGATGGCTCCGTCAAACCATCCCTACTGGAGAGTCGCATGAAAAAAACCATTATTGCCGCCCTGTTAGCCGCTGCCGCTAACTATGCCAACGCCGGCACGGTATTGGTCGTACTGTCGGATCAGGCTCAACTGGACCTGAAAGACGGCAAGGTTATGCAGACAGGTTTCTTCCTGAACGAATTAATGCAACCGGTGCAGACCTTCGTCGCGGCGGGTCAAACCGTCGTATTTGCCACCCCTAGCGGCAAGGCGCCAACCGCGGACCAGAAATCCAATGATGTGAGCTTCTGGGGCGGCGATGAAAAGGCCCGTCAGGAAAGTCTCGCGCTGCTGGCCACGCTGAAGCTGACCTCGAAGAGCGACTCGCCGGCAATCAGCTTCGCGCAGGTTCAGAAAATCGGCTACGACAAGTTCGATGCCGTATTCGTGCCTGGCGGCCATATCCCGATGCAAGATCTGCTGAAGGACAAGCAACTGGGCCAACTGCTGACCAACTTCCATGAAAAAGGCAAGATCACCGGCTTCACTTGCCATGGCACCATAGCCATGTTGTCGGCGATCCCGGACGCGCACGGTTTTGTCTCCGCGCTGGAATCGGGCAAACAGCCGGCAGCGCCAGCCAATTGGATTTACAAGGGCTACAAAGTCACCGCCTTCACCGACGCGGAAGAGGAGCAGGCCAAAGGTTTCCTCGGCGGCGGCCATATGAAACTGTTCCCGCAGGATGGCCTGACGGCCGCCGGTGCTAACTTCTCCGAAGCCAAGCCATGGAGCGAGAATGTGATCGAAGACCGCGAAGTCATTTCCGGGCAGAACCCACAGTCGGCCAAGGCAGTCGCCGTGGCCATGCTGGCGAAACTGAAGTAATCCTGAGCGGCCGTTCCGGGCGAGCCGGGCCGTAGGTGCTGGGGGGCGATCTGCTTTGGCTCCAGCACCACCGTCTATCCCGACATGCTGCAAGCTTGATTATTTGCATTGCACCTGACTAACCAGATACCAAAGTCGTAAGCGACCGGAATCGACCCGGTGAGGCTTTGCCTCACTTGGAAATCTTCAAGAAGGATGACGAACATGGATGTTGAACTGGCTCATAAGATTGAGGCCGCAGAAAGCGAGTATTTACGTTCGCGCGTTGAGAGCCTGGCAGGGGTAAGCGGAAATCCTTATGGCGCACGTGTTTTTTCAACGCAGACTTTCCGTGCTTTCAAGTGAATGCATCGCCTGGCCCAATGCTCAACCGCATCTACGGTGACATCGCCGGCGATCCCCTGGCAGTGTTGAATTTGCTCAATGAGTCAGCGGAGCATTCGACCACGGAGCACTGGTTTCTCACCGAATAGAGTAAGCAAAGAAGCATGGCTGCCATTGGGTCGCTGCAACCGCGCTGGCCATCTCCCAAAGCCGCCGAAATCTGCAACGTGCCGGGTTAACGGCATCCCGTGCCCAAGCACATCCGTACCGATTGAAAATCGTTTTTACACAGCCTGGGCCGGTAACAGCCATTCGTTCGTCGGCGAGGGATTTCTCTCATAATCCCTGCTGGCCCGTTTATTTTTGAATCCTCGGTCATGACGCAAACTGCTTTTTTGCTTTGTGGGCTGCTTTGCCGATCGCAAGACCTTAGTTGTCATTCTCGGTCGCTGAAAGCCAGGTATTCACCACCCGCCGATCCAGCTCCTCCCAGTCCGCCATGCCCAACACCCGTGTGGTATTCAACCCGCGCAAGTAACCGCGCAGTTGATTGGCGGTGGCCTGCGCCAACTCCGGATCGAACGCGTTTTCGCCCAGCAGTACGGTTTCGTACTGGATCAGGTACTCGGCGACCCGGTCACGGAAATCGGGCAAAACAGCGTCGCGGATCAAGTCAAAAGTTCTCAAGGAGAGATCCTCATCCATCTTTTTCAGTGGTGATTGAGTGTGTATCCGTTTGCGCGGCGCGCAACTATTGCTAGAGGTAATAGTGACCATCAAGAAACACAAGTTCTACTTTGATGGCAATACCCGGAAAATCACCTCCAACGACACACCATTCACGAAATCTGCGTGACGTGATGAACGAACCTTTCAGGATGAGACCGATGCGTCTTTTATTTGTGCCTGCCATGGCGATTGGCGCTTTGTTGCTCGCCGGATGTGCCTCCGCGCCGAACGACCCGACCCTGACCTTGCAGACCCGCAAGACCCCGGCTCAGTACGCTGAATGCGTCGTACCGAAATTGCAGAGCCAAGCGTTGAGCCCGACTGTCTCGCAAACCCAGCGCAGCTACCGCATCGTGGTGCCGAGCAAAGTTTCGGCGGACAACGTGCTGGAAGCCTACAAGGCCGGTAATGGCGGCAAGGTGTTCATCTACGAGCGGCACTTGCTGGCTTCGAACGTGTTGCCTTCGAGTTTTGAACGCGCCGCGCAGGATTGCATCTGACCCCGGTCGTAAACATTTTCTACAGAGCTCCTTTGGTTGGCCGCAACCAACCAATTTTTTGCCCCGCACCGCATTCGGTGGCGGGGCTTTTTTTGTCCGCGAATGAACGATAGCTGTTTTTCCCCTCGTCTAAATCGACAGGCCAAATCGATATTCCTTGCCTGTCCCTTCTTGCCCGGATGGATGCTCAATCAAGAAGCCACAGCGTTTGAGTACTTTTGCCGAGCCGATATTTTCAGCGTACACGTTGGCAACCAGTTGTTTAAGGTTCCAACGCAAGCGCGCCTCCTGGACCAGGTGCCTCACCGCCTGTGTGGCCAGTCCTTGTCCGCAAGCACTTTGTGCAATCCGATAGCCGACTTCTGCCGACCGCTGGGACGTGTCGATGTCTTTCAGGTTCGCTCGCCCGACTATTTTTCCACCTGAATCTTCGATGACAAAGGGATGCCAGTTTCCGGCGGCATAACCAGACAAATAAGCCGTGATGTGCTCGGTGACGCCTCGTACCGAGTAAAAAGCAGCATCGCGCGCGTCGATGTGGCGCTCAAACCACTCGCGATTGTCCAGTTCAAATGTCAGCAATGCCTCAGCATCAGCGCTTTCCAGGGTTCGAATCCTGACGGGTTTCATAAGTACGCTCCCTCCTTGGTAAACAAACTGGATCATTGGGCAGAGGGACACCTGTCCGCTCCAGGCCGCACGCATCCTCTCACGATTGACCGACACCGTTAACGCAAAGGCTTGAACGCTGTGCGGAGTTCTTCAGTAAAGAGTTGCGGCTGTTCCCAGGCTGCAAAGTGACCGCCTTTTTAAGCTTGATGGAAGTAGATCAGGTCGCTGTAGGCGCGTCGGGCCCAGGTTTGCGGGGGGCAGTAAGCATCATCAGGAAACACCGTCACCGCCACTGGCAGGGAAATTTCGCTGGTCTTCTGTGCGGCTGAGGAAAGAGGGCTGCGTCCCATGTTTTTCCAATACAGCCGTCCTGCTGAAGCGGCGCTGTTTGTTAGCCAGTACATGGCGCGCCATTGCGCTGGTGATCGAGGCTCCCCAGTTGCCACCTTGGGCGACGTAGCGGGTGTACCGAGGCGTTTCACCCGCATGGGTCGCAAGAGAAGAGGTGAGCATGACCGCGGCAGCGGCTGCGACGAATGCGAATTTCATATTCATTTCCTCGGATGAGGGCATGCTGGGCATCATTGGCAATGGAAGGTTAGTTCAACCGCGTGCACTTCTCCTATTCCGAGGATCCCGCCATGCGCTACTACGCTGTGCAATACCTGTTCAACAGTGAGCCCGCACTCACGTGTTCGAGTTAAAGCAGTCTCGGCTGTCAGTCTCTGAGGCGGCAATGCACCTGCTGCAACTGCATTTTGGGGATGGAGAGAACAGCCTGATCATGCCCAATGCGGATGCAACGCCAGCGCAGGTTTTAGAACAGGCCGAGCGGGTAGGGCTGACGCAGATACACGTCGTAGATCAACGTGTGTAGCAAACCGAAAAAATCTATTGAATAAAAACTCTATTAGCTTTAAATGAGATGCTCACTGGCACATTGCTAGCAAGCACTAAGTGAGTATCGCCAGCTATTGGCTCAGGGAGCGTTGATGAGTGTTCGTCCATTGACCGGCTCTGCGCTGCAATCGAACGATTGCGGCGTGGTTGCATCTCAACGAAAAGGGAATTCGGAGACTGTCGGCATGGCGTACGCTGGCAACGAACCTACGATCGAACACTTGCTGGACTCAGCGCGTAATTGGGGGCACACCACCGCATGGGTGGTTTATCGCGCCGGTGAACAGATGCATCTGGTCGGGCAGGGCGACCCACGGGCGCAGTGGCCGGCAAGTATCGCGAATGAAGCGTTTGAAGCCTTTTGCCTGACCGGGCAACTGCACCGCTGGCCGACCGGCAAGGGCGAAAGTGAGCTGGGTTGGCTACTGGCGCCAGTCGACCATGCCGCGAATCCGGCACTCGCCGAGTTTGCCCAGCGCCTGGGCATTCAGGTACAGACCAATACCCTTGCCCGTGCGCAGATTACTCAGCGTGTGCTGTATGAAATTACTTACCTGGCCAGTTCGACCCGCGACCGGTCAGTGTTTCTGGTGGGGGCTCACCGGCTGCTGGCGAGCCTGATAGACGCAGAGAATTTCTATCTCGCTCTGTATGACCCGCACAGCGGCAAGATCGACTACCCGTATTACGTCGACATCATCGACGTTGATGCCGTGGAGTCCTCGCACTACGAGTACCTTGACCTGAAGCACCTGTCTTTGACCGGCCAGGTATTGACCACTGGCCAACCGTTGTTGATCGACGCCGCCGGCATTCTTGCGGCCCAGTCCGAGAAACGTTTTTTCTGCATAGGTGATCGTCCCGAGTTCTGGATGGGCGCACCGTTGAAAAATGCCTCCGATGAGGTGTTTGGCATGCTTGCCATGCAGGTCTACGACGTTTCTCGGACCTACAGCGCCGAGGACCGCGCGCTGTTTCTGGTGGTGGCGCGTCACGTGGCCATGGCGCTGGACCGGATTCTGCACCGCGAGGATCTGGAAGCAACAGTGATACGTCGCACCCTGGAGCTCTCGGCGCTCAATGATGCCTTGAGGCAGGAAGTGGCAGAACGCGAGCGCGCCGAACATCTGCAGAGCGCGCTGTTCCAGATCGCTGAACTCTCCAGCCAGCCTGGCGACATGGCTGAGCTGTTTCAAACCTTGCATGGCATCGTCGGTGATCTGCTGTTCGCGCGTAACTTCTACATTGCGCTGTTCGATGACGCGACGGGTGAAGTGACCTTCCCGTATTTCGTCGATGAGCGGCAGACGACCTGCCCGGTGGCCCGGCGAGGGCGCCGGGGCTTGACTGAGTATGTTATTCGTCAGCGTCGACCTTGCCTGATTGACCCCGGCGAAGCGGAGCGATTGTCTGTGCAAGGTGAAATCGAGCTGGCGGAGGAATATGTCCGGTCCTACTCTTGGCTGGGCATTCCCTTGTTCGATGGCGATGTAGTGCGTGGCGTGCTTGCGGTGCAAAGTTATACCTCGCAGGAGCGGTATACCTTGCGCGACCAGGAACTGCTGACGTTCGTGTCGCGGCACATTGACACCGCGTTGTCGCGACGCACGGCCGCCGAAGCGATCCACGCCGCCAACCTCAAGCTGGAAGCCCGGGTGCAGAACCGCACCCGCGAACTCGATCACGCCAATGCCAAGTTGCAGCACGAAAACGCCCACGATGCGCTGACCGGGCTGCCGAATCGTACCTACCTGCAACAGCGCCTCAATCTGGCCTGGACGCAGTTCGGCAGCGAAGGCGGGCACCTGGCGGTGATGTTCATCGACCTCGACCGTTTCAAACTGGTCAACGACAGCCACGGCCACCATTTTGGCGACCTGCTGCTGATGCAGGCCGCCCACCGTTTGCGCGGCTGTCTGCGCGACAGCGACATGCTCGCGCGCCTGGGGGGCGATGAGTTTTCCGTATTGGCTCCCGAGGCACCGCCGGAGGTGGTGATCGACATCGCCGAACGGATCCTGCTGGCGTTTGACCTGCCGTTTTTAATCAATGGTTATGAAGTTTTTTCGTCCTGCAGTATCGGTATTGTCAGCGCCGACAGTCAGTTCCATCAGGAACCCGCCGACTTGCTGCGCGATGCCGATGCGGCGATGTACCGGGTCAAGAGTGCCGGGCGCGACAGCTACGCGGTGTTCAATCAGGAAGTGCGCCGTGAAGTCTCTGACCAGGTTGAGCGAGAAGGGGCCTTGCGCAACGCGCTCAAACGTACCGACGAATTGCTGCCGTATTTTCAGCCGATTGTCAGCGTCGAAAGCGGTGAACTGTTGGCGCTTGAAGCGCTGATTCGCTGGCATCAGCCGGGCGGCCGGGTGATCGCGCCGGGCGAGTTTTTGCCGGATGTCGAGGGTTTGCGCCTGATCGGTCGCCTGGACCTGTACATGCTGACCAGCATCGCCGCGATCCTCGCAGAGCCCGAACACGCCAATTGGCCGCCGGTGCACGTCAATTGCTCCAGCTACAGCATGACGCGTCCGGACTTCGCCAGTGATGTGCTTGCGCTGTTGGCGCGGTACCGGGTCGAGCCGTCGCGGATCTGCCTGGAGTTGACCGAAGGTGCGCTGGTGGCGGAGCCGGCGCTCGCTCGATTGACCATGCAGCAACTGGCCGACAACGGCATGTCAGTCGTGCTCGATGACTTCGGTGCGGGGTTTTCATCCCTGAGCTATGTGCATCAATACCGTTTCAGCGGCTTGAAGATCGACAAGTCGTTCATCTTCGAACTGACCACCAGTGCTCGCAGTCGTGCGATCGTCCGGGCGATTGTGCGGATGGCCGAATCACTGGACCTCAGCGTTGTGGCCGAAGGTGTCGAGGATGAAGCGACGCTGGTCTTGCTGCGCGAAATGGGCGCAGGGCAGGCCCAGGGCTATTATTTTGCCAAGCCGATGGGGTTGGAGGCGTTGTTGGCGAGTTCGTTGATGGGGCGTTAGGGGTTGTTGAAGTCACCAGGCAATTTCGGTTCAGCGAGTGCCCGCACCTGTCGTTGAATACAAAACGCCCGATGCGGTGCATCGGGCGCTGGGGTGAAACAGGTGTAAACCTGTTTCAGCAGTCAAGCAGAGGCAAGGCCTCCATCAATCAGGTAGATCGCGGCAGAAAACGTCACGATCGACAGCACGGTGCTGACCAGAATGGAGGTCGCTGCTTCACTTTGATAGGCGCCGGTCTGGTTCGCAAACATCGCCGGGATCGTCGCCGATGGAAGCGCGCAAAGCAGGATCATCTGTTGTGCGTACAGGCCATGAGTGCCGAGCAGTACCGTGGCGCCGAACATCAACACCGGGTGAATGAGCAGCTTGAGCCCAAGGTTGCCCCAGACCTCACCGGACATTTTCAGTTTCTCCGACGACATGATCAGTCCCAGGCACAGCAGGGATACACCAGGCGTGGCTTTTCCGAGAAGAGTGAGAGACTCCGCAGCAAGCGGAGGCAACTTGACCTGCAACACGGAAAGTAGAATTCCCAAGGCCGGCGCCCACATCAGCGGGCGACGTACCGCCCCTGAAAGGCTCGACAAAAACGCCTGGCCGCCACTGGCCTTGCCATCAGCGATGGTGAGCAACATGGTTGTCAGCGGGATCATCACCAGGCTCGCGACCAGGTTCAGCACCAGCACCGAGTAGATGCTGCCCGCGCCGAACATCGCACCCAGGATAGGGATGCCCATGAAGGCGGCGTCAGGGTAACCGTTGACGAAACCCTTGAGCGTTGCAACCTTGAGATCGCGAGTGCTGAACCAGCCGATCGCCAACGCAATCGTGTACATGCCCATGATGCCGATGAACGTGGCCACGATGAATTTGAAGTCGAAGAGCTGTTCACGGGGCGTGCTCGCCATCCCGACAAAAAGCAGTGCCGGGAATATCCAGCCCAGCACCAGCCGGCTGATCAGCAGGCTGTCCGAATGGGTAAGCCGTCCGCGCTTACCGGCGATGTAGCCAAGCGCGATCACAAAAGCGACGGGCAAGATGGGCCCTACGATCCTGTCTAACATGTCATCAATCCTCGTAGTTGTTTTTATCAAGAATGTCGTCATGGCTGATCGAGGCCGACACTTGGGCTTCGATCAACGCTGTAATGAACAAGCGGCTTATGGGGTCAAGGTTTGAAGCGGTAATCCCGGATGACGTCCTGGTCCGGCTCGATGCCGAGCCCCGGCCCCTGCGGTACGTCGATGCGTCCGTTACGCGGAATGATGGCGTTGCCATAGAGTTGCGCTTCGAGATCGAAGTAGCGCCATTCGACCAGTGATTTCGCACCACCCAGCGCCGCACTTCCATGCACCGCCGCCAGCAGGCCGGGGCCGTCATAAAAGGCGTGGACCATCACGGTGACGCCATGGGCGTTAGCCAGCGCATACACTTTTTGCAGTTCGGTGATGCCGCCCATTTTGGCGGGACTCGGCTGCACGAAATCCACTGCGCCGGCCTCAAGCAGGTGCTGGAAGTCCATGAGCGTCGAGGCATTCTCGCCGGCCGCAACCGGTATGCCGCCATGCGCGCGCACCCTTGCCAGACCCGAATAGTCTTCCGGTGGCCACACCGGTTCTTCGATCCAGCGCAGGTTCAACGGGCGAAGTTTCTCGGTCATGTCCAGCGCTTCGCGCACCGTCCACGGAGCGTTGACGTCGAGGGTGATTTCCACGCCAGGGCCGGCGGCCTCGCACGCAGCGCGGATAACGTCGACATCCACCTCGTGCAGTTTGAGGTGGCGGAAACCGCTGTTGACCGCGCGCTGTACATTGATGCGAATGAGTTCGGGGTCGGCATAACGGATCAGGCTTGCATACGCCGCAAGAGACGTGGCCTCACTGCCGCCCAGCAACTGGTAGATCGGTTTGGCGGCAGCTTTGCCCGCGATATCCCAGAGCGCGATGTCTATCGCCGAGAGGCCATAGATAAACGCACCGCTGCGGCCGAAAACGTGAAATTTCTTTTGCAGATCGCCCTGTAACTTTTCCCGTCGGGTGACATCACTGCCGATCAGCTCAGGTGCGAGGATTGTGTCTATCACGACTTTTACCGCAGGGATCGCGGTGAAGCCGAAGGTTTCGCCCCAGCCAACGATACCGTCGTCGGTGGTGATCTTGACCACGAGAGAATCAACCATTTGCAGGTCTTTCGGCCCCCAGACCCCGCCGGCCGACCGGCCACCCGTGGTGAAGGGAATACGAAGCGGAATGGTTTCAATGTTGGCAATTTTCATAAGACTGCGCCTCAAGCGGGTTGCGAAGCTGGCACAGCGATTTTTTGAATTCGCCCGTGTCAGGTTGAGGACAACGTACATGACGTCCTGTTGTCCTTCAACAGAACAACTGAGTCGTTCCGGCGGGAATTGGTCTGTATTCTAGTTAAGTAGTTGATTTGAATAAGTAATATATTTTATGCGTTTGATGAAATTCAGTTTTAACTGTCAGGAACAAGTCTTCTGATGTAGATTAAGAAGACAAGTGAGGGGATGAAAAAGAATGAGTGAAATGAATGTGCAACCCGTAACGCGGCGACCTCATCTGGCCGAGCACATCGCCCGCTCGTTGAGCGACGAGATTGCTTCCGGACGGCTGCGACCGGGAGACCGCTTGCCCACCGAACAGTTTCTCTCGCAGAACTTCGGCGTCAGCCGGAACGTGGTGCGCGAGGGCATCGCCACGCTTCGTGCGCAGGGGTTGATTCAGTCACGCCAGGGCGTAGGCGTCTTCGTCTCCACCGCCCCTCAATCGTCAGAGCCATTGGCCCCGCAAGCGAGTGTGCCGATGCTGGACGGTGACAACACCATCCGAAACATGTTTGAAGTGCGGGCCGTCCTGGAAAGCCAGGCCGCAGCCCTCACGGCCTCGCACATGACCCCGGCCAAGCTGAAAATCATTCAGGCAGCGGTCCTGCGCATGCAATACGAGGGCGAACCCACCCTGGAAACCGTAAACGCCGATCTCGATTTTCACAGGGCTGTTGCTGCAGCGTCGGGTAACGATTATCTCGAGACGATGATTCGCACAGTGCTCGAGCCGATGCGGGCGCTGATCACAATGACCTTCGCGCGGCGAGGCCCGGTATTCAGCAACATTCCGCATGCCGCTCGCGGAGAGCATGAAGAACTCGTGCAAGCGTTCATCGATCGCAATGCGGCGGCGGCGCGCCAGATCATGGGGGAACATATCGTCAACGCAGCCTCACGATTTGGCTACGAGATCACATTTTTCTAATGGTTTTGTGGCGCAAGGATCTTGTCTCGTTGTTCTACAAGACAGGCAGGTTGTTCCTTTGGTTATGCGAGCATTTCAAATCGGCGAACAGTTGGCCGACAAAAATGATCAATTGCTCGCTGTCCATCAAGTGAAAGGCCTCAACCGCGCAACAACCGCTGAACGATTTGGTCAATCTGTTGCATCGACCGGTTGAATCCACAGCCGATTGCAGACTGTCGCGCAGGGCCGCCATCGAACCAACGAAACTGTTTCCGCACGCTAACCAGTGATTCGCTGTGTTCAGGTTTTTGAGGTGAGTCGGTGGCACGCGCTTGCCGAGAGCGGCAAGCATTGCCATAGCGTTCGTGGTGTTTAAGCGATGCAGCTCAGCTCTCAGAGGACATATCTGAGTCTTGACTGGATTCAGCCGCCAGCTTCAGTCGGTCAGCTTTACTAATGTATTTAGTCTTGCTTTGCGGTGCCAATTTGGCACTGGCCTTTTTTGCGTGAGCCTTTAATAGCTGCTTTATCTTTTTTTGACGATTCATGTTTTTCTACTCAGCTTGTCAGTTCTTGAAGGATGGCAGAGGTTTGCGTACGAAGCCTGGGGAGTGAGAAAAGACTTCACCGCGTCTTCGAGTCTGTCCCGCTCAGGATTCATGTTGCGAAAGTCATCGGGAATATTCAGAGCGTGAATCCGCTTGTGTTCAAGCCGGCTGCCGCATCGATGGAGGCCCGTTCGACCGCACGTAATGTGTCGCGCGGAGGCATAAGTTATTATTGCACTCCGTTAAGCAGGATTGCTCAGGCACGAGCATTCCGTTCGCTATTCAGAGTGCAATCTACGTACTCGTTCAGCAGCAAATCAAGGACGTGATTCCAGTGGGCAAAGAAATTATCTTAATGCGTCATGGTCAGCCGAATCTGGCCGGGCTCGACAAGGTTTCAGCACTTGGTATGAAACGCTGGATCGAGCAATATGACTTATCCGAAATTGCGAACCAGCCTGCCCCTGCAGCGAGTTTGGAGCTGGCTGTTACCGCCGAAATAATCGTGTCAAGCAGTGCGCCCCGTGCGCTCACATCTGTCCGGGCCCTGGGCCTTCAACCCACCATCGTGGATGAGATCTTTTGCGAGGCGCAGTTACCCTATGGGCAATGGGCACTGCCGCGACTTTCACCCTTCACGTGGGCATTTATTCTTCGTATTTTATGGTTGTGCGGTTTCTCCGGGAATGTTGAGTCTGCCGGCAAGGCGAGGGTGCGGGCCATTGAGGCTGCACAACGACTTCAGTCCCTTAGCTGTGAAGGTTCGGTCCTTCTGCTTGGTCATGGATTCATGAACCGGATGATCGCAAAGCAGCTGGAAGCAGCTGGATGGACTCGCCATACAAGTACCGGCAATCGATACTGGAGCGCTGCGACCTACCGAACGAGCCATAGTTGAGGCATATGTTTTGATTAGCCAAATGACGGATATTTGCCTGGCACGTGTCCGCCAGACGCCGTTGAAGGCCGGCAGAAATCGGCCAAGAGTGGCCGATACGTGGATGGAAAAAACCTGTGCCTTCTTCTCTTGCAAGACGGTGCCGCTGACGGAATCTGAATGAACACCGGGTGCGCCAAGACAACCTTTGGCCACCGCCGATAAACTGCGGGCCGGAGCGGGATGAAGGAGAGGGCGGTTGTATGTACATAGGTGAACTTGCCACGTTGTCGGGGTGCACTCCGAAAGCCATTCGTCTGTATGAGCAACTGGGCCTGCTGACCCCCCAGCGCCGTGGCAGTTATCGGCTGTACACGGCTCATCACTTGACGCTGGTGCAGATGATCCGCAGCGCCCAAGCGGTGGGGTTCAAACTGGGGGAGATGAGCGAGTTGCTCGCAGCCAAGAAACATCAGGCGCCATTTCCCCTGGCACTGGCCAATCAGGGCATCGAGCTCAAGCGCCTGGAGTTGCAAGCGCAGATTCTCGCCTTGCAGAATCGGGAACAGCACCTGACGCAGTTGCAACAACAGATCAACCAGAAATTCGCCCCCACCTCGTTGCCTGGCGTTGCGCCCGGTATCAGCGCGCCAACAGGTGCGCAAACGCCTGCTTGAGGGCGTTCTGCGGCGAGCGCGGCTGGTAGCCCAGCTCGTTGATGGCCTTGTCGATGCAGTAAACCTGGCGCACTCCGTAAAACATCTGCACCTGGCTGAGCAGCAATTCGGCGGGCTGACCGGTGTACCGTGCCCGCTGTTCCTGCAGCCAGGCGATCAGCAACAGCAAGGCTTTTGGTGCGCGGGGCGGCAGGCGAAAGCCGGGGCAAAGCGTGTTGAGCGCCTCGATCACCTCGGCCAGTGATGAAGCCTGCTGATTGGCTAATATGTAACGCTGGCCGGGGCGACCTTTTTCAGCCGCGCGGATCAGGCCATCGGCCACGTCGCGCACATCGACAAAGTTAAAATAAAAGTTCGGGTCCAGCACCAGTTTGCGCGCCAGCACAGCCGCAAGAAATCCCATCGTGTCGGTAAGTCGCGTGGCATGAGGGCCAATGATTGCCGAGGGCAACACAGCGACCATTGGCAGGTCATAGGCCTGGGCGGTGTCCCAGGCGGCGCGTTCAGAGAGGATTTTTGAGAGGTAGTACGGGTTTTGCTGATCGTTGTTCCAGCTGTTTTCATTTAGACGCTGACCGTTGTGGCCAACCGCTGCCACGGAGCTGACATAGACCACACGCTGGACTCCGGCCTCGGCGGCGGCACGCAGTACATTACGCGTACCTTGCACGTTGACGTCGACGATCTCGGCGTGTGGATTCCTCGCCCAGTGTTTGAACACTGCCGCCACCTGGTACAGCACGTCCACCCCTTGCAGGGCCTGGCACAGTGAGTCAGGGTCTTGCAGTTCGGCGCGTACAATCTGGCAGTCGAGCCCGTTCAGGGCTGGGCTTCGGTTCGGGTCACGGACCCCGGCGCGCACTTGTTGCCCTCGGGCGAGTAGCGCCCGGACCAAGGTGTTGCCCAGATGCCCATTGGCTCCGGTGACCATCGATAGCGTATTCATGGATTGCCTTATTCGCCTGAGGGCGGAACCTGATTCAGATAAGGCAGGATGCGGGTTGCCCTAAGGGACAGAGTCAAGCGCTGGCCTCAGGCCCCATCGTAGGTGACTGCACAGTGTCTTCACCGGCTCGCGGAACATTACAATTGAACAATAGGAAACAGGCGCCGAAACGCCTCATTGGCGACGCCGCTGACCTGCTTCCGTCCCTGGAGGGCTCAATGCCGCCCATCACCACGCGCCTGGTGGCGCTGCTTGTTCTTTGCCTGACGCTTGAAGTGCCAGCCCAGGACGTCTGCCCGGCGGGTGAGAAACAGGTGTGCCTGGACGGCTGCATCTGCCTGCCAGATCTGGGACAGGTGTTCGGCCCCGTGCCTGATGACATCTACCAGATCGCGGCACCTGCCCTGGCGCTATGGCTGACCCAGGCCCGCGCTCAAGCCGCCAGCGCCGGCATGCAACCCATTCCGTCGCACATCCGCGAGCAACTGCTGCGTTGGTACGACCCCGGCGTCCTTGATGCCGCGCACTACAAAGTCAGCGATAACGGCCAATTCACTGCAGCCACTGCCATGCTGCAAAACCCCGATGTCGGTGCCGTGACGCTGATCGACATCATCCTGTTTCGGGACGCTCAAACCGCCGAACAGAACATCGCGCTCTGGGCGCACGAGCTCAAGCATGTGCAGCAGTTTCAGGAGTGGGGGGTGGAAGGGTTTGCGCAGCGGTATACACAGGATTTCAATACGGTGGAGGCGCCGGCTTATGCCATACAGACTGAGGTCAGACGGTGGGTGCGAGAAGGGACTGACTGAAGGGTCGTGTTCACGTGGCAAATGAAACTCAGCACGTCATCAATGACTTCCCCGCTGCACAAACGTAATCTCGGCAGTTCACTTCTCAAGATAAGAAAAAAACAGGAGTCATTGATGCAACCGATCCGTCTCGGTCTGGTGGGCTACGGCAAGATTGCCCAGGATCAACACGTGCCAGCGATCAACGCCAACCCCGCATTCCAGTTGGTCGCTGTCGCAACGCAAGGGCAGCCCTGCGTCGGGGTAGAGAACTTTGAGTCCCTGAGCGAGCTGCTTGAAAACGGCCCGCCTGTGGATGCGATTGCCTTTTGCACGCCGCCACAAGGACGATTCGCGCTGGTGCAACAGGCGCTGGCCGCCGGCAAACACGTGTTGGTGGAAAAGCCGCCGTGCGCCACCTTGGGTGAAGCAATGGCGTTGGTGGATCAGGTCGGCGAGCAAGGCGTCAGCGGCCTGTTCGCCTGGCATTCACGCTACGCGCCCGGCATCGAAGCCGCCCGTGACTGGCTGGCTACCCGTACCTTGCACAGCGTACAAATCGACTGGAAGGAAGACGTGCGCAAATGGCACCCCGGCCAGGCATGGATCTGGCAACCCGGCGGCCTGGGCGTTTTCGATCCCGGCATCAATGCCTTGTCGATTGCCACCCATTTGCTGGCGCTGCCGCTGTTTGTCGAATCTGCCGAGCTGCGAGTCCCGAGCAATTGCCAGTCGCCTATCGCCGCGTCCATCAAAATGTCTGACGCGCGTCACCTCGACGTCCGCGCGGAGTTTGATTTTGACCACGGCCATGACGAACTCTGGAGCATCGAGATTCGCTGCACCGAAGGCATCCTGCGACTGGACAACGGTGGCGCACTGTTGAGTATCGACGGCGTGCGCCAGGCCGTATCGGAGGAGGGCGAGTACGCCGCGGTCTATCGACATTTTCAACAGCTGATTGGCGACAAGGTCAGTGACCTGGATCTCCAGCCGCTGCGCCTTGTTGCCGACAGCTTTTTTGTCGGGAGTCGGACGTCGGTTGAGCCGTTCTACGATTAGTGCCCTGGCACACTCGGTACATCCAGCCCGACTTTCACACGGTCCAGCGCCACGATGGTCTTGAACCAGGTCACGTTGGCATTCTCGGCAAACAATCGCCGCGCCAACGCCTGGTATTCCTGCATGCTGGCAACGGTTAGCACCAGGACAAAATCCACTTCGCCGGTGACGTAGTAGCACTGCTGAACTTCAGGCACCGCGAAGTGTGCCTTCATCGCCTCCAGTGCCTCGATGCTCGTGCGCTCGGCCATCACTTCCACAATGATCGTGATCGGCCGTCCTACGGCCGTGGGGTCGACGATGGCGACATTGCCCGTGATGACGCCCCTTTCTTCCATGCGCTTGATGCGGCGCTGCACGGCGGCCGTGGACAGATTGACCTGCTCGGCCATCAGGCGCAGCGGAGTGGTGTTGTCGCGCTGGACGAGGTCCAGGATGGCACGGTCGAATTTGTCCAGTGGTTCAGAGGCAGCGTCGTGTTTTGCCATGTCAGGCTCGCGAGAAATTTTCTCGAAAACTACCAGAAAACTGCGGCCCTTTATCTAGCCGTGCGAAATATTATCTTGCCTGCAAACGGCTCTCGCCGCCTTGATCGGGAATTCACACAGGATAATTGGCATGCTCGCACTGTTTCATCTTTCCCCTGTCCTGTTGGTCACCGCCATGCTCGTCGTGCTGCGCCGGCCGCCCGTTCACGCGGCCATCGCCGGGACTCTCCTCGTCGTGGTGCTCTGGCTCGCCGGCGCCGCCGATGCGTGGCAGCCGAGCAGTATGGTGGCCGCCGCTCAAGATACCGCCGTGCTGTTTGCCAGCACGGCTTTCGTGATTGTGCCGGGTCTGGCCTTCGTGATTTTTATCGAGCGCCTGGGTGTCAACCTGGCGCTTAGCCAATGGGTGCGTTCACTGGGTTTGCGCCGCGGCGATCAAGTGGCGTTCATCGTTCTCGGGCTAGCACCGTTGCTGGAAGCGATGACCGGTTTCGGCGTGTCATTGATCGCAACGGTGCCTCTGCTACTCAGCCTCTTCGAGCGCCGGGTCGCGCTGCGCATTGCGCTGGCCGGCATGGCGATCATGCCGTGGGGAACGCTGGGCCTGGCAACGGTCATTGGCGCCTCGCTGGCTCACCTGGACGCCGCCGCGCTGGCGTCGACCTCGGCACTCACCAGCGCACCGGTTTTTTTCGCCCTCAGTGCGATGGCGCTCTATCTGGCAGGCGTTCGTGAGCCCCGGGAGTGGAGGGCGCTGGGCGTTTTCTGGCTGCTGTTTGTGGGTGTGCTTTACAGTGCCAGTCGATGGTTGGGGCCGGAAGTGGCCGGCGTTGCCGCGGGCCTGGTGACGGCCGTTGCAGTGCTATCTGCCGGACTGTGGCGCCTGCGCCGCAGCGATGGCGTGCGCGGTGCGGTGCAATGGCCGCGTCAGGCCTGGCCGTATCTGTTGCTGATTGTCTACATCGTCGCGCTGAAGATGGCGTGGACGATCACCGCGTGGCAAGACGGCTGGGTCGTACAGGGTGCCCAAGTGTCCTGGAAGCCACTGGCCTCACCGGGCCTGGCATTGATTCTGGTGCTGATCGGACTCGGATTTCATACGCGCAACACACCACGTCAGACTGCGCCCGACATCAGCGTGCTCGCTGCGTTGGCGACGCGCGCGAAGCGGCCATTGCTGACCATTTTCTTCTTCCTCGCGATGTCGCAGATGATGGTGAAAGCCGGTTTCCTGGCGGGTTTGATGCAACTGCTGGCGGGCCTGTCGCCCACCGCCGCCACCTCGATGGTGGCCCTGTTTGGTGCGTTGTCAGGCTACATGACGGGGTCGAATGTGGGCGGCAACGCGATCTTCATGCCGGCTATCGCAATGTTGCCCGAACCCTCTCGACTATTGCTGGCGGCGGTACAGAACAGCGCGGCAGGGCATGCCGCACTGGGCTCGCTGTCGATCGTCATGCTGATCCTGGGGCTCGCGAAAACCCAGGCCACGGAAGAGGGCGACCTGGTAAGGTTTGGCTTCGCGCTGGTCTGCCTCAATACGGCGTTGGTCGTGTTGGGTGCAGGGGTGCTGAGTGGATGGTTTGGATAGCATTGCCTGGGTGCGCTAGCTGAGTTCGAAAGTGCTCAGGCAAATGCAGCTTCGACAAACTCTTCCAGCGCCTTGGCTTCCAGAATCTCGATAGAGAAGTGCCCGAAGCGCTTGGGTAGCCAGATGATGCGTGCTCCGGATGGGGATTGCAGGTTCGCGCGGGCCAAGGGCTTGCCGTTTTCGTCTTCCGGTTGAACACCCGCAGCCATCAATTCGTCATAGGCCGTCTCGATGTCCGGTGTCGAGTAGCAATGGCGATAAATCATCCCCTCGCCCGAAGAGTCCAGCAGCGCCTTCAGATTCCCCGCCAACGGCTGGACCAACATGAAACGCTCTTGGCCGATCAGCGCAATCGCATAGCGCACATGCAGGCCACCGCGCTCCCAGACGAGTGTTTTGGAGATCCTGGCTTTCAGTATCTGTGCGTAGTAATCACAGGCTTCTTCGAGATTATTGACCAGTACATCGACGTGACTGAACTTCAGATCCATTGCATGCCTCCTTGCGAACTGACGCCCATGGTAACGACCGCGCCTTCGGAATTCGATGGTATTCATGAAAAGTCGCCCGAGAGATGCGCGACCAGTGACGACGAGCGTCTGCTTTTGCCAGTGGCTGCTTGTCGAAATGACTTAGGATAATCGAAGGCTGGAATGGAACCTCTCGACTAAAGGGTGCGACATTTATGGAAAACCCGTTTGCTCAGATCAACGAGCGTTTGAACAAGCGCCGTTTTACGGTAGCGGACAACGCCCAAGGGCTATCCGGTGCAGGCACTGTATTTCTTTACCATGTCGAGGAGGATGCCATTTCGGGCACTTACCAAGGCGGCCGGATTCGCATCGGGCATCAAGTCGGGCGCATAACGGGGCCCGATACTATAGAGCTTCTTTTTCAGTGCCTGACTACGCAAGGGGAGATGCTTGCAGGCTGGTCGCGTGGCAAGGTGGGCGTTGACCACGCGGGGCGTACCACCCTGGCGTTCGTATGGGGTTGGTTGTCGGGCGCGACGGGCGGAGGGGAGTCTAGTTACGTCGAGCTTGTCAGTGCGGCAGCTCCGCAGATCCTGGAACCCGCCTCGTCATTAGTGTCTAAAGTACAAAGCGATATCCCGCCACTCTGAAGGAACGACTCATGCACAGATTTCGCAGATTGATTGCCGCCGTTACATGTCTTGCGCTGGTCAGCGGCACAGCGACTGCATTAGCCGACCCCGGCAATGGAAAGGGCCAGGGAAACGGCAAGGGATATCCGCAGAACAGCCAGGTCCATGGCAATCAGGGAGGGCAGGGAGGCCAAGGCAAAAACGCCGGGGGCGGAGATTGGAGTCATGGCCCACGTATCGATCGGGGAGGCATTCTCGGGATCGTTGGCGGCTACAGGGACTACTGGAGTCCTGGTCCTGCCTTGCCGCCCGGCATTCAGAAAAACCTCGCTCGAGGCAAACCTCTACCACCCGGCATTGCGAAAAAACTGGACGGTCGGTTGATCGGCCGGCTGCCGCATTATGACGGATACGAATGGCAGCAAGCGGGCACCGATTTGATACTGGTCGCGTTGGCAACCGGGCTCATCTATGAAGTGCTCAACGGCGCCTTTGATTAATGCCTGAACGGCGGATTGGGGTGATTTTTCCAGCGGCGCGCTGATTGCATTCCATCTGTCGCATGACTTGAACTGTCGGGGGGCAAATGCGTCTGAATGTACGCGATATCAATCCTACGGAAGCAATCATGCTTTTTAAGAACAAGAGTCTCGTTGCTGTCATGTCATGCGCCATGATGCTTGCAGCCGCCCCCTTACTCCCAGCTGACCTCTCTATCATGAACGCCGCCTATGCGAAGGGTGGTGGTGGTGGTGGTGGTGGTGGTGGTGGTGGAAACGGCGGTGGCCATGGCGGCGGTACAGGTGGTGGTCACAGCGGTTCCGATCACGGCAGCGCTAACAGTAACGGCCGTGGTAATGGGCTGAGCAGCGATCATGCCGGCAAGTCTGTTCGTGACCGTGGCGAAAGCGGAAACCACTACGGCAATGATCGCAATGGTGAGCGCGGTCATGGGGTCACGACTTCGGGCATCGCCAATTCCAAAGATACGCGCGGCGTGACCAAAGCCACTGCAATTTCGACCTCGACGCCAGGGGACCACAACACGAAAGGGTTGAGTAAAGCCGGAACGTCGGTTTCAAAGAAATCGCACTGATCAGCGTTACTCCCAGCACGCAACCCTGAACAAAACGGGCGCCCGACAAGGCGCCCGTTTTCATTGACACCGGTGTCAGCGCTATTCGTCCATGCGGATCCCCGATCCTCCCAGTTCGTTGGGGACATCCTTCAGCTTCGGCAAACCATCCTTGATACGCAGCACGCTCTCCTGATAGTGCACGTGAAGGTCTGGCGAATATGCGAGATCCGGGATGATCGCGGCATACACATCGATCAGCCCCATCCCGGGGTGTTCGGTGAAGAGGTGCCCGCCGCACGTCTTGCACCACTTACGGTAACTCTGCGGTGTCTTGTTGTAGGTGCCGATGTTGTCAGCCCCCCGAGTCACTTGCACCGCCTCGGGTTTCCACAGCGTGAAGGCATTGACCGGTCCGGCTGACCAATGCCGGCACGACTCGCAATGGCAATAGCCCATCCCGACCGGCTCGCCGCTGACGGTGAGTTCGACCGCGCCGCAAAAACAACTGCCCTTGTAAGACCGTTCAATGTTCATGGCGTTGCTCCTTGATCGCTGGTTAGCCTTCACTCGTCAATGTAGCGCACCGCTGTCGCCGGCGTGCGCCGCACCTGCAATTCGAAAATGTCAGGGCGCGCGTAATGTCCAGTAACGTCGAGCGCCCGTCGCGCCGGCGCTACCAGTGTGATGTCGATGTCCGCATACAAAATGCCGGTCTCCCGGTGCAATGGACCGGCCACGATCCGGCCTTGCGGATTGACCACCACCGAGTCGCCGTCGTTGATCCATTCATCCTGGTCGGGAAACAGTTGCGTACGCGCCGGGAAGTCGTCAGGGACGTCACTGCCGCGCAGCACGGTGCCGCTGCCGAGCACCCAACAGCGGCCTTCTAGCGCAATGTGACGCATCGTGCTGATCCAGCCATCGCCCGTGTCATACGTGGGCGCGACGTAGATTTCCACCCCTTGCGCGTACAGTGAATAGCGGGCCAGCGGCATGTAGTTTTCCCAGCAAATGAGCGTACCCACGCGGCCGACCGATGTATCGACTGTACGCAACCCGGAGGCATCACCGAAGCCATGCACCATGCGCTCGGGGTTCGTGGGCATCAGCTTGCGGTGTCGGTTGAGGAGTGCGCCGTCCGTGCCGATAACGACTACGCTGTTATAGAGTGTGCCGCCACCCGTTTGCCGGTCGCATTCATTGATGCCACACACGATCGTTACGGCATGAACCCTGGCGGCCTCGCACAATTCGCTCAGGTCACCGTTCGCGATATCGACCGCATTGGCCAGCAGCCGGGTGTGCAACTGGCCCACTACAGCGCCGTCTTTTCCCGCCGCCAGCCGCCAGATCCACGACGGGTAACCTGGAACGAACGATTCGGGCAAAACGATCAGCGAGGCTCCCGCCACCGCAGCCTCGGCGACCGCTTGCACGGCCCGGACGATCGTCGCGCCGCGATCGAGCAACACGGGCGGGCGCTGAATAATGGCTACCTTGGTCATGGCGTTCTCCTTTGACGGATGGCTTTCGAGGTTTCAGCGTGCGCGGGGCGAAGTGGCGGGGCTAGTTCAAAATCTGAAGCGTTTCAATTGCGGAGCCCAGGCGATGGATGAAAGCTACGGTCAGTTCTGTACAGTCGCACGCGGTGCCGAAGCCCTGTGCGAGCGCTGGACACCATTGGTCGTGCGCGAGCTGTTGTGCGGTAGTAAACGCTTCAACGAACTGCACCGGGGCGTCCCCCGAATGTCCACCAGCCTTTTGGCACAGCGGCTGCGCCATCTGGAAGAAATGGGCGTCGTACGCCGCACGGCCACAGGCAAAGTCTGGGAGTACAGTCTGACCGCAGCGGGCGAGGAACTGCGCCCCATCATCATGGCACTGGGTCATTGGGGGGCGCGCTGGATCGGCAGTCGTCTGCGCGATGACGAACTCGACGCAGGCCTTCTCATGTGGGATGTGCGTCGGTTCGTGCGCATCGAAACGTTCCCGCCCCGACCGGTGGTCATCCACTTCAAATTCCGCGACGCTCGCCCCGGCGAACAAGCGTGGTGGCTCGTGGTCGAGGAGGGTGTGGCAGACCTGTGCCGCGACGACCCCGGACGCGAACTGACCCTGATCGTGGACTCCAGCGTGCGAGCATTGACCGAAGTGTGGGTGGGTGACCGCACACCGCGTGAGGTGCTTCAGTCTCGGGAGTTGTGTGTGTATGGCGCGGTGAAGGATGCGCAAAGCTTATGGCGCTGGCTTGGCACGAGTGCGTTTGCGGGCACTCGGAGTGCATCGGTGACTCGGTAATCTCCCCGGGGCCCGAATCACGTTGACTGTTTGGAGTCACACGATGTTGAAGGTACTTTTCATGTAGCCAGAACCGACTGCAAAGCCCCACGGCTGACCAACATTTTGCTGCTTGGCCGGCTGTGGAAACTGCGTCGGCGGGGATCAGCAATGATGCGCATGTTCCAGTCAGCCTGGCGTTGTTGCAGTGGGCTGATCTGGAATTTGTCATGGCGCGGACTCATCGCAACAAACTGGTGGCTCGATTTGGTTCGGAGCTGGCGGACACGCTTGTTGTTTGTTCTTCCGCGCGTGGAGATCAATGCCATTCACTCAGACTGTTGAGCTGTCCAATGTCTCATTTCTTCGGCGATGAAGTGGGTTACCAGGTCGCGGAACATTTTTTCGATTGCATCCGGGCTCAAGCCTGCTTCCGTGGCCCAATCGCGACGTGTCACCAGCATGGAAGCGAATCGCTGCGAAGCCTGTACCGAGGCCGCAGAGGTCTTGAACTTCGAAGCCGCGAGTACGTATTGGAATCGTCTTCCTAACAACGTGATAACGGCCTGATCCAGGGCATCAATCTCGCGCCGGATGTCCTCCATACCTGCGCAATTTGCGGGCTGAATCTGATTTATGACGTCCATGTAGAAAGCTCCTTTTGCTAAGAAAATAATAAATAGTCCGAGTTCGACCCTTTGTCGCCTCCCCACTGATCACACCTTCAAGGGTGTTTACTTCTAGTAAGACCTTTGTCTTTACAGAGAAGAGCGCGATGAGCAACGAACAGGTGGCCCCTGAAACGAAAGGGGTGGCGGTGAAGTTACTGGCAACGGTCGACCTCGGTCCTGAAATCGAGGGCATGACAGGGCGCCAACTTAGAATGCGTTTGGTGACGATCGATCCCGGAGGCGTCTTCGGGCCGATTCACAACCATAAAGACAGACCAGGCACCGTCTACATACTACAAGGAATAATCACCGACCACCGAGACGGCGTCGCCACGGACTATGGGCCGGGAGTGGGCTGGCCCGAGGACAGGAACACCACGCACTGGCTTGAGAATAGAGGAACAATGGCGGCGGTGGAGATCTCGGTTGATATTGTCAGGCAAGGGTGAGCTCGCTGGCTGCGTTTTGCTCCCGTATCCATTGCACCTTCCTGATAAGAAGTCAGAAGGTAAAAACCCTATTGAGGACGAGACAATGAACACGAAAAAGCCCGGCTGATCAGGCCGGGCTTTTTGCGTGTTGCGGTGACGCGATTTGTTTATGCCGCGCGGCTTTCGATCAGGCGATCCGAGCCACCTTCGGCAACGCGGTTTTCGATCAGGCGATCCGAGCCACCTTCGGCAACGCGGTTTTCGATCAGGCGATCCGAGCCACCTTCGGCAACGCGGTTTTCGATCAGGCGGTCGGAGCCACCTTCTGCTACGCGGTTTTCGATCAGGCGATCCGAGCCGCCTTCAGCAACGCGGTTTTCGATCAGGCGGTCGGAGCCACCTTCAGCCACACGATTCTCGATCAGGCGATCCGAACCGCCTTCAGCCACACGATTCTCGATCAGGCGATCCGAACCGCCTTCAGCAACGCGGTTTTCGATCAGGCGATCCGAGCCACCTTCAGCCACACGACTTTCAATCAGACGATCCGAGCCGCCTTCAGCGACAACCGGGTGAGTCGAGGTAGCGGCGAAAGCGTTAACTGCAAAAACCGAGAAAGCGATGCTGAGAATGGTTTGGCGTTTCATGATCGTGTGCTCCGGGGTGTTTTGGGTTGGTATGGAGCAGATGTTACGCCGCGGATTTTTTAAGAGAACTTCATTGGCGTGATGGTGACCATCGACGGCATTGATAGGGCGAGCGGCCTACCTCTGGTGAGCGTGATGAGGGTGGGGAGCACTGGCCACGGGAATGTGACAGGGCATTGATTACATTGCGTATCAACAGTAATGCGCGACAACGTCATTATCATTGCAGTCAGTGACAAATACAGTAAGCCGCATTCGACCCGCCTCGATTTCTCCAGCGGATTTACTCGCAGCGTAGGTGACGATATCAATTTTTTTACGGCGTAATTAAGGTGCCTTTCATGATCAAGAACATTATGAAAACTGCTTGTCTGGCTGCACTTGTTGCCACCAGCGCAACAATGGCGTTCGCCCAGGCCCACCCATTGCCACTTGATAAGGTCGGCGCATTACATAATGAAGACGTTGAGTGGCGCAGCTTTCCAGCCTTCCCCAAAGAAGTGAAGCTGGCTGTGGTGGCCGGCGACCCGAGTAAGCCAGCCCCCTATGTGGTAAGAGTCAAAGTGCCGAATGGCACAAAATTGATGCCCCATACACATCCTGAGGACCGCATCTACACCGTCATGTCCGGTGTTTTCTATATTGGCTTCGGCACTGTTTTCGATCCGGCCAAGCTGGTTGCTTACGGTCCAGGCAGCGTGGTGATACTTCCGGCTAATACGCCACACTTTCACTGGGCTAAATCAGGAGAGTACATTTCACAGGTTTACGGAACGGGTCCGCTAGGCCTTGAGTATATTGATAGCCATGATGATCCACGTAATGCGTCGAAGTAAGAAAGGGCTGTAGGTATCGCTCAGGATTTAATGGGTTTTAAAAGTTAGCTAGGCGGGTACCAAGACCGTTATGTACCTTCTGCGAACGACTGCAATTCGGCCAGAAGCGGTCATCGAGTGACTACGAAATTAGGGGCGATTCAGTCTGTAGCTCGGGCGATGAAAGACTACACCGCTTTCTCTTGTACTGATCCAGGCCAGGCAGGCACGCGACCTCTATTTATTCAGTTACCCAATTTAGCTCATGACTTAGGCCCGCCACGGTGGAAGAGCCCCTTCGAAAAGTGAAAAGGCTCGACTCAGGAAACTGTTGAAGCGAGCGGCATCACGCCGCAGCCCTGCCTGTTGACCACCAATCAGGCACAGATGGGCCACCCGACCAATCACTTCAGCTTCGCCTGGCATAGGGACCAAGCGGCGGCACGTCCGTATCGCGAAGTCCAGTCGTCTTGTGTCAACACGCTGCTGAAACTCGCCTACCAACGGATCGTGCAGCGACCAGGCTCGGATGGAAACTTCCCGCCCAGGCTGTTTTTCAGCAGCAATACTCAAGTAGCGTTTCAAGATTTCGTCCGCGCTACGACCCTGCGCCGCATAAGCGAGCATGCGCTCCGTGTAGTCTTCTTCCCAAGCGGCCAGCAAGGTGCGGACAAAGTCTTCGCGATTACGGAAATGGTGATAGAACGATCCGCGGGTCACATTCAATCGACGCGATAGACTCTCGGCCGAAACACCAATATGTCCTATTTGGTCGAGGGCCTCAAAACCAGCCGCGATCCAATGGTTGCGAGTTAGTTTTCCCACCCGTTATTTCGCTCCATATTTAGCGCCATACAGACTGTGTATGGTGCGCAACCGATTGATACGCTGCGAACACCAGCAAAGATGGCCGTTGCGTTTTGCACGCTAGCACTTTTCATGGAGCTCGCCTTGAAGAAAATCGTTCTGGTTGCTTTCGACCAATTCACTGATATCGACCTATTCCTGATGTGGGACATTTTGGGTCGCAACACTGAGGACTGGCACGTCCGGATATTGGGTTCTAGCGCTATCGTGCGATCGGCGCACGGCCTGCCTGTTTCGGTGCACGGTCCGCTTTCCGAGGCTAATAGTGCCGACGCGGTATTGTTCGTCAGCGGCAAGGAAGGGATACCCGCTGCACTTGCCGCGGCAGACTTCCTGCCGTCGTTTGAACTTGACTCCAGACGCCAGCGAATCGGCTCCATATGCGCCGGAGCTTTCATTCTCGAACGGCTCGGGCTGCTCGGCGGCCAAGCAACTACACACCCGGATGCACGATCGAGCTTGCAAGCGCCGGGACTTGAGACCGTGGACCAGCCTCTTGTATGCCAAGGGAACGTTGCAACCGCTGGCGGATGTCTTTCGGCGCTCTATCTGGTGGGATGGTTGGTTGAATCCTGGTTCGATGTCGACAAGCGCCGTGCGACGTTGCTCCCTGTTCTGCCAGCTGGCCAGCAAGAGCTCTATGATGCCTTGATCGGGCTCAGTATCCGACAAGGAAACGTTGGCGCCTCGCTCACTGGGACCGCGTGCCGCGGCCCCTTAGCTTAATCGTTAAGCGTCAAGGAGCCGTCCGATTATCCTGCAGCAGCCAGGTTCCTCGACGAAATGACAAACCAAGTGACTAACACGACGAGTCAAGGAGAGATTGATGAGCGCATATCTGGTTGCCAACTTCGAACTCACGAAGCCGGATGGCTTTAAATCTTATGTCCCCGCCGTCTTTCCGACGCTTGAAGCGCACGGCGCAGAAATACTCGTAGCCGATTATGAATCGGAACCGTTAGAGGGTGAACCAGGCTCGATGACGGTCGTTATTCGATTCAAATCAAAGGAAGCGCTTAATAGTTAGTACCACTCACCCGAGTACCAAAAGATCATTCATCTGTGCACAGACAACTCAAAAGGAATTGCTGTTACGGTGGAAGAATTGGACTTAGAGAAGAATCTCCGTCTGCTGGAAACGATGTGAATGACGCCTAACCAGCCGTTGGAGCGGACGCCTCCGGCGTCGCTCAACGGCGCGTTAGACCTCAGAACCCAACCACTGGATCGCACACATGCCAACCCAACAGCATCGCGCAACGCCGGTATCGCTTCCTCCGGAGTCGGCAATTGCCAGAGCCTACGCATCGACGAATCTTGCTGATGCTTACTCAATCGAGCTTCCGCCCGGAGCGTCGACCAATCCCGAACTGTTGGCGAGGTTCATCTTCTCCCAGCAAGCACTGTGGGTCAGCAGCCTCATGGCAGTCCGAGATGCGGTGGTCGGCAGATTCGGCCTCAAAACTGCCAAGCAACTTTCGTCACTTGGTGCGGAGAGCGAGACAGGCCGCGTCGGCATCTTCAGGATCTACGGCACAAGCCCGACCGAAGTTATCCTTGGAGAAGACGACAAGCACCTGGACTTCAGGCTCTCCGTCCTCTGTTCCAATCAGCCGTCGGCGGGAGGCAAACGTCACCTGACTCTGTCAACCGTGGTCCATTGCCACAACCGCCTGGGTCGTCTCTATATTCTTGTCATCGCCCCGTTCCACCGCTTGGTCGTTCAATCCAATCTCCGTCGTGCCGCACGAATCGGCTGGCCAATGGCCGCGGAGGCGTGAGCGAAACTCCCAGTCGCCATGCGCAGCCCACTGAGGTCTAACCAGTCGTTCGAGCGGGATGCGCCTTTTGCGGGCTTCGCCCGCTTCATGCGCGCCCCTCAACCCGGTCGTTAGGCCCACTCATTCCACCTTACCGTTACGGAGCATAAGACATTGTCAAACATCGTCGCATGGACCCTGTTCGCCTTGGGCGTCTTTCATATTCCATTCGGTATTATCAAGTTCAAAACAGCATTCGCCGAAGCCGTGAGCGCCGGCTTCGTCGACCAGTTCAGAGCGCATGAAGTTCGGCGTACTGCACTGTGGTTTACCATTTTGGGGCCGCTTTTGATGCTCGCCGGGCACGCAGCCATTCATGCCGTATCAGTTGGCGACCTCGCACTACTCAAAATCGTTGGCATCTACGTGCTCATCACCTCAATCATTTGCGTCATTGCCGTTCCAAAATCAGGGTTCTGGGCAACGCTCCTGGTCTCTCCGCTGCTCATCGCGGCGGGGTACGGTTTGCTTCCTTAAGCGCATCAATGCCCAACAAACGGTTCAAATCGCTCGCTCCGCTCACTGGGACCGCGTACTGCGGGCCAGAACCTGAACGTTAGACGCTTGGCCCCCACATTCAAGGCCACCGTCGCTGATCACTACGAGACCCACCTCGCGCCTGTCTACCTGTGGATGGCCGGCGGCTTTGATGCCGCCGTATCTCGGGGCGAAGCCGAGATCGAAGCCGTTCTCCCAAATCGAGCCAGTGGAACCACCGCCGTTGATCTCGGCGCGGGCTTCGGCATGCACACCATTCCATTGTGGCTCGCCGCGGCTGCTCAGTGGTCGCCGTGGACTATCCTGCTCACCATCTGCGGTTCGAGCCTTGAGGATGCCTGATTCGTGCCGTCAGCTTGCCTGCCATTGAAGTCATTCTTTACCGCCTGGGGCTGTAGATGATCACTCGTCCGCCAATCTTGCATAGGTATAGGGGGTATGCCTATCATGCGCGCAACATAGGTAGGGGGGGTATGTCATGGGCCATATCGCAGCAAACAAAGACGATCTTCTCAAACGCGTAAAAAGAATCGCCGGACAAATCCAAGCCGTTGAACGGGCATTGGAATCGGATCTCGATTGCGCCAAAACACTGCACCTTGTTGCCGCCACTCGCGGAGCCATCAACGGCTTGATGGAGGAAATCATCGAGGAGCACGCGCGGGAGCATGTTGCGAACCCTGCTCTCAGCGAAGAAGAGCGTAACAAGGGCGTTGAAGAGCTTCTTGAAGCCATTCGCCGTTACTCCAAGTGAACGCATCCAGGTACACACTCATGAGTAACCCCCACATCAACCACACACATGACCACGTGTTCCTTGGCTCAGCGCACGACGAAAATGCCAAGCGCACGCTTTGGGTGGTGGCACTGACCGTTGTGATGATGGTTGGCGAGATCACCGCCGGCTATATCACTGGCTCGATGGCGTTACTCGCCGATGGCTTTCACATGGCAACCCATGCCGGCGCGTTGGGCATCTCGGCGGCCGCTTACGGATACGCAAAACGTCACGCCTCCAGCCAGCGCTACAGTTTCGGAACCGGAAAAGTAGGAGACTTGGGCGGGTTCGCCTCGGCGCTGATTCTCGGTATGGTCGCCCTGGGAATTGGCGTTGAGTCTGTCATGCGCCTGCTGCAACCAACGGAAGTTCAGTTCGGCACCGCTACGCTCATCGCGATTGCCGGTTTGATTGTCAACATTGTCAGTGCGCTGTTGCTGGGCCACGGGCACAGTCATGAGCACGACCATGATGATCATGCCCATGCCCATGCCCATCACGGGAACGACAACAACCTGAAATCGGCGTACGTCCACGTCATCGCGGACGCGCTCACTTCGGTTCTGGCCATTGCGGCACTGCTCGCCGGGCGTTATCTCGGTTGGGTGTGGCTGGACCCGGTCATGGGCATCGTCGGCGCCATCGTTATCGCGCGTTGGGCCTGGACCTTGATGGGGGTCACCGCAGGTGTACTGCTGGATCAGACAGATGCGCACGTTGCCGAGGAAATCCGCGAACGGGTGGAAAAACCGGGGGATGTCACCATCACGGACTTGCACGTCTGGCGGGTGGGGCCGCAAGCCCATGCGGCCATCGTCAGTGTCCTTGGTGATAGCACTGCGAACGCCGACAGCATTCGTGAACGTCTCAAGCCGGTTCACGAAGTCAGCCATCTGACGGTCGAATTTCGACTGGCCTGATTCAGAGCCTGCCCTCCATTGTCTCCAAAGGAACCCGCAATGCCTCCAGGGAAACGCGAACTGGCGCGGATCGAACGCCGGTTGATTACCACGCTCACCGAAGCGTGTGAAACAGCAAAAGGTGAAATCAAAGGCTTTACCTGGCTCACCCATACCGCTGACCTGAACTCGCTGGCTGAAACCCTGAAGGTCACCTGGGTATTCGAAACCCTGGCGGACAGAAAGCTCGCCCTGGTTGACGCGAAGGCGCGTGTCTTTGAGCTGACGGCTATCGCGTTGAAGGAGGCCGACATCGACCTGACCCCTTCAGACCACAGCGTCCGCTTCGACTCTGAGGAAGAGTGCCAACGCACTCATGGTGGCGACTGGAAAAAACGCCTGACTCAATCACGCGTTGCCAAAGGTGACTGACAATGGCTAAAGAAATCGAAAGTCCGTGCATCTCAGTTTGCCAGCTCAGTGGTGATCTGTGTGTGAGTTGCGGGCGAAGCAAGGAAGACATCAGAAAGTGGAAACGCATGAAGCGGCCTGAAAAAATGGCCGCTGTGCAAAGAGCGAATGTGCGCTTGAAAGGGCTGAAGAAAGCATCTGGATAGTCACTTGCCCTGGGTGACCGCTTTTGGTTCGTCTTCTACCATTTGTGACCCTGCGTCCTCTGTATGAAAAATCGATCAGAAATTATTCGAAGCTCAAGATTGTTCTAATCTTTCGCATTGACATATCGATAAATCTCGATATCCTCGGGTTATGGAATTGATCGAAATATTCAAAGCCCTCTCAAACCCTACGCGTCTTGAAATTCTGAAAGGTTTGAAGGATCCCGCAAAGAACTTCCCTCCGCAGGACGAAGGTGACGTTCTCACGGTCGGCGTCTGCGTCAGCAGTATTCAAGAAGGTATCGGACTGTCGCAGTCAACGGTGTCCGGTTATCTGGCCACGTTGCAACGAGTGGGCCTGGTCGAAGTCAGGCGCATCGGTCAGTGGACCTACTACAAACGCAATGAAGCAACCATCAGTGCTCTTGCCGAGATCATCGGGAAAGATCTGTAATTTTTTACCGCAATATATCGAGATATCTCGATATTCCTTTTTATCGATGCGAGGATTTACCATGAAAGCGATGATACTTAAATCATTTGGCGGTCCTGAATCGTTCGAACTCTGCGACGTGCCCAAGCCCGTGCCGCATACGGGACAGGTCCTGGTCCGGGTGCACGCAACCTCCATCAATCCATTGGACTACCAGGTTCGACGTGGCGATTATCCCGACCTGGTGTCACTGCCGGCCATTACCGGCCACGATGTATCTGGCGTTGTCGAAGCAGTTGGGCCTGGTGTGACGACCTTCGTTCCGGGAGACGAAGTCTGGTACACCCCGCAAATATTTGAAGGGCCTGGCAGTTATGCCGAGTACCACGTCGCTGCCGAAAGCATCGTCGGGAAGAAGCCTCCCTCGCTGAGCCATCTTGAGGCGGCAAGCCTGACGCTGGTTGGCGGGACGGCGTGGGAAGCGCTGGTCGTGCGGGCGGCGCTCAGGGTAGGGGAGAGCATTCTTGTACACGGCGGCGCGGGAGGCGTCGGTCATGTCGCGATCCAGCTGGCGAAAGCCATGGGAGCAAGGGTGTTCACAACCGTGCGAGAAGCAAACGTTGAGTTCGCACGCAGCATGGGGGCCGATGTGATCATCGACTACGAAAAGGAAGATTATGTTGACGCCGTCATTCGGGAGACGGGTGGCCGCGGCGTTGATGTTGTGTTCGACACCATCGGCGGCAACACATTGTCACGCAGCCCCGACGTACTCGCGCAACTTGGCCGCGTCGTCACGATCGTGGACATTGCACAGCCACAAAACGTCGTTCAGGCCTGGGGCAAGAACGCGAGTTATCACTTCGTTTTCACCCGGCAGAACCGCGGCAAGCTTGATGAGTTGAGCGCATTGATAGCGCGCGGTCAGTTGCGGCCCCACGTTGGCGCCGTCTATTCGCTTGCCGAGATTCCCCTCGCTCATGCCCGGCTGGAAAGTCTCAACAACGGTATTCAAGGAAAAATCGCGATTGCAGTCGAGCCATCGCTCCTCTCGTAAGTGCGTACGTTTAATCGTTCAAGTCAGTTTAGAGGCACGCCATGATTTATGAAATCGCTCTGCTCCCCGTTCGCAAAGAACGGATTGAACCGTTCCGACGTGCATTTGCCGAGGTCGCTCCTTTGCTCAGCCGCGCCAAAGGTTACGGCGGCCATCTGCTCGCGCAAGGCATCGAAAGCCCGGAGATGTTCAACCTGATCGTGAGGTGGCAATCACTCGAAGATCACACGCCGGGCTTTGAGGCGAGTGAAGACCATCGGCTGTTCATGATGGGCTTGGAGGAATATTTTTCGGACGAACCGAAGGTCTTCCATATTGAGGGGGGCAACTTTTAGGACTGACGAACATGATGATCCCAACCCTAGAGCTGAAAGCGCGAGATGTTCTCTCGCAATGTCACGCTGGTGCGTGCCAGTCCTTCGCTTTCCTGCTGAGCGCTGCGGAAGGCTGCAGCGGATTGCTCGGCGCTTTCGCTGACGGTCACGATGCCCCGGCTGATCTGCTCGGCAACGGTACTCTGCTGCTCGGCGGCAGCGGCGATTTGGTGGTTCATGCCGTTGATCCGCTCGATCATGGTTACGATCGTGCTTACCGCGTCACCGGCCTCGGAAACGCCGGACACCGACTGCGCACTGGAGCGCTTGCAGCGTTGCATATGCTGCGAGGTCTCGTCGGCAATTTTCTGCAGACTGGCGATCAGCCCCTCAATCTCTGAGGTGGCCTTCTGGGTACGCTGTGCCAGGCTGCGCACCTCGTCGGCTACCACCGCGAAGCCGCGTCCGGCCTCGCCAGCACGGGCAGCTTCGATGGCTGCATTGAGGGCCAGCAGGTTGGTCTGGTCGGCCACCGACTTGATCACTTCAAGCACGCCGCCGATATTGCCGGTTTCATTCTTCAGCCGGCCCATGGCCATGTTGGACTGTTCGATTGTCTCGGCCAGCTCGCCGATCATGTTGACGGCATCTTTGGCCTTCTGCTGGCTGTACAGGGCTGCGCTATCGGCCTCGCTGGCGGCACTGGCGGCGGATTCGGCATTGCGCGCGACATCCTGCACGGTGGCGGCCATTTGGTGAACGGCGGTGACGATCTGCTCGACCTCGCACTGTGCCATGGCCACGCTTTCGGCGTTTCTCAGGCTCGATTGGCTAAGCTCCTGGCTGGATTCGGCCACGGTCTGTGAGGACAGGTTTATGCCCTTGGTCATGTCCCGCAGGTTCTCCTGCATGCTCAGCAGGGCAGCCATTATGCTGGCTTGTGGTGGCTCAATCGTGCGCTCGCTAGCGCGCAAATCGCCCTGGGCAACCCGTTGGGCGAGCTGGTTGAGTTCGCTCGGTTCGGCACCCAGCGCGCGCAGCAGGTTGCGGCTGATGACGTAGCCCAGTACCGCTGCTAGTAAGACGGCCAGCGCAGTAATGGCGAGCAGCAGGTTGCGTTGTGACAGATAGTTTGCGTCATTTTCGCTGACCTGCAGGTCTGCCTTCTGGTTGGTGTAGCGCAGGTATTCGCCAATTGCCTGGGTCAGCTCGGCCAGTAATGGTGTGCACTGCTCGCTGACCATGCGCAGGGCCTCGTCGTTTTCACCCTTGAACAGGTGTTCGGCAATGGTGTGCGCTACCGGTTTGTAGCGGCTCTCGACCTGCTCGATGGTTGAGAACAGTTCACGTGATTTGGGCGACACATCATCATGGTTATCAATTGCCTGGCGTAGCGCGGCGAGGCTGCTGGCCACCATTTGTTCGTTGACGGCAATCGCGCCCCGTTGCTGTCCTCTCGCGGTGACATTGCTGTTCAAGGCGATGTTACGCAGGGCAATCGCGCGCTGGGCGGCGGCGTCGTTCAGTGTGTTGGCCAGGCGGGTGCGTGCATCAACGCCATTAACGTAGAGAAAAAAGTCCTTATTGCTGTTAGCCAGGGCGTACAGCGAGATAGCGGCGATCAGCAACATAAGCGCGAGCAGGCTGGCATAGCCGGCATAGAGACTGGTCCGTGTAGAGAGCCGGGGAGTGTGCGATGGCATGATGTACCTGCGTAATGGGAGGAGCAATTTAGGGGCACCTTCAAGGGTATGTATTCGCCCTTGGTACGCATCCTGCGCAGGTATTCTCTTGTTCGACGGCAACGAGTAGCGGCGTTATTTCCTGGCTAGTTAAAACTTATACAAGTGTTTTTACTCGTACAAGTCTTGTACAGCTATATTGGGATGATGTCGTCATGACATCATCCGATCCCGATGAACGGTCAGTAACCTCCGGTTTCTGGCCGGCCCGAGAAATAGAGGTCTGGCCATCGGGCTGACTACTGTTTGGCGGCGATACAGCCCAAGGCCATCTTTGGGCCGATAGAATCCTGCGAGCGCTGTAAAAATGCGTAGCGCTATTTCTGTACAGGTATTTTGTATGGGGTGAGCTAGGGCGCGCTAATTGTGAGCATGCGCTGCGCTAGGGGCTGTTGCCGTTTCATCGCGAGCCGTGTTGCTGCGAGAAATGGCTCCCGGTTATGGGGGGGACTAGCTCTGCGGGTCGTCATTCCCACGTGCGCTGGTCCAGTCGGCAGCAAATGACTGGTCAGTTGTGATGCAGATGGGGGGCAAGTCCGTGCAACTCCAAACGCCCAGCCGCCCGCTGGGCTTTTTACTGCCCGCTCGTCTGCTCAGTCGCACGCTTTTCACCTGCCAAATTCAAACTGTTACGGCCCAGAAAAGCTGGACCTCAATGGTGAGGTGGGTATGTCTACCGATTCGAGTTTTCAAAACCAAACACAAGGTTCTGTTCCATCCAAGCCTGAGCCAAGTTCAGATGAGCCGACGCTAGATCCAGACGATCCGAACAAATACGATCCGTTGAAAAATCCAAGCGATGATCGTCCAGAAGACTGGAAGGATCCTGGTGAGAGGACTACCCCAGAGGCGGATGAACAGACACCGCTTTCAGACGATAGGAGATAGGAGAGAAAGCCCGGCCGTTGAGCCGGGTTTTTCTTCTCCGTTCGTCCACTGCGCTGCACTTGTAACGCTTTGCCGTTTCTCATGATCAAGCACGGACATCCCGCGCATCAGTACGGAGGTTCAGCATGGACATTGACGAGAACGCACCTGGCAACAAATCACAGCAGCCCGAAACGCGCACGACGGACAACGAAACCGGCCATGACCCCAAGAGGGACGAGCCCGAAGTTCCGCTGCCTCCAGACGACGAGGCTCCTGTCGACGAAGACATGACTGACGTGTATGCAAATAACTCGGTGTCGAGTGAGCATCCAGAAGCTGGACAGAGCGGTCGAGTCGATAATCCTGACGCCGACCCACAGATGGACGATCAAGACGAAAACGATAAGGAAGCTCGCGGTATGCCTGCGAGTGACCCTGAATCAGGTGCCTGAATGAGTTCGGATGATTTCCGATGCCCGCTCAGCGCGGGCTTTTTTACGCCTCAAGTTTACCTGTAGCCAGGGCAGCCCTTGGGGAGGCCTGGACGTCGATGGCCGTATAGTGCGACGTACGGAATCAACACCGGCAGCCCCCACACCCTGACCTCAGATGCTTTTGGGGTGGTGCGAGACGGGATCAGCGAGACCGATGCAATAGGGCGTCGGCGCCGTGAACGTCTTCGGCAGACCGCGGGATTTAGAGCAGTGAATAGCCGCTGGGTTCGTACACGCGTCTAATGCCTGCTTTTGGCCGATTCTGTTGAAAAAGCCGGCCATGGTTTACGCGTCAGAAAAGTACGCGTCCGAGATTGAAAACTTTACTTTTTGCAGGGGCTTCCGGACTCGGATTTCACGTAGCAGCGTGCAAAAAAGGCGTTTTCTCCACTCAATGATCAGGCAGTTTGGGCAGACCGACTTTTTCAACAGAATCGGCCGACTGCAGTCCCTCGCGACACTCCGCCTCCCCACTAAACACCGCGAACGATGAAAGTATGCGCGGCAGCGAATGTGAGCTTTAATGTCCGTGCTCATAGGCAGCCACATAAGCTTCGACTCCGAACGAAGAGGGATGCGCCTGACGGCGGGTTCAGGTGGCCATGCACTTGTCTAATCAAGGAAGAATCGACATTGAAAATAGCTTTCTGCACCCTGTTTTTGACCTGCCTGACAACTCTCGCATTCGCTGACGAGAACCCTGTCGGCTTCCAGTCTTCCACACTGCCGGACTCGCACAACGGCCGCGCACTGGAGATGGTCGTCTGGTACCCCAGTGCAACTACCGCCGCCACGCAATTGATCGGCGATGATGTGGTGTTCGTCGGAGCTTCTGCCGTTCGTGATGCGCCGCCCGCTGCTGGCAAGCATCCCTTGTTGGTGCTCTCCCATGGGTACAGGGGGAACTGGAGCAACCAGATCTGGCTTGCCAGTGCTCTGGCCCACAGGGGTTACATCGTCGCCGCGATCAATCACCCTGGCACCACCACTCATGACCGTAGCCCTCAAGCAGCGGCGCAGTTGTGGCAGCGGCCCGTTGATGTGCGCCGGGCCATTGATAGCGTCACGGCTCAACCTGAAAAATTCGGCGTGGTCGCCACTGATCGAATTGCAGTAGCGGGCCATTCACTCGGCGGCATGACCGCCCTGGAGATCGCCGGAGCTCGTTTCGATCCAGACCGCTTCGCGCAAAACTGCAAAGCCTACCCGCAGTTAGCCAGTTGCTCCGTCTATGAAAAGATAAACCCCGCAAGCACCGCAGAATCAAAGGCCGCGCTGGGCGCCGATTTGCGTGATAAACGCGTCACTGCTGTGGTGACATTGGACCTGGGTCTTTCACGGGGCATGACCGATGAAAGCCTGGCCGCGTTGCCGGTACCCACGCTGGTGATCGCTGCTGGCGTACCGTCGCACGATCTTCCCGCTGAGTTGGAGTCTGCCAACCTGGCCAAACGCCTGCCCTCAGCGACAAGCCGTTACGTCGAAATCAGCGATGCAAGCCATTTCAGCTTCTTGTCGATTTGCAAACCGGGTGCGGAGGTAATGCTCGAAGAAGATGTGCCCGGCGATGGCATCATTTGCCGGGATGGCGACAATGGGCGTCCGCGTGAGGTGATTCAACAGCAGATCACATCGCTGATAGCAGAGTTTCTTCAGTCACCTATCGACAAAGAAGGCAGTTTGTAAACGCGAACACGAAAAAGCCCGGCTGATCAGGCCGGGCTTTTTGGGTATTGCGGTGACGCGATTTGTTTATGCAGCGCGGCTTTCGATCAAGCGATCCGAGCCACCTTCAGCAACGCGGTTTTCGATCAGACGGTCGGAACCACCTTCAGCCACACGATTCTCGATCAAACGATCCGAACCACCTTCAGCGACGCGGTTTTCCATCAGGCGATCCGAACCACCTTCAGCGACGCGGTTTTCGATCAGGCGATCCGAACCACCTTCAGCCACACGATTCTCGATCAAACGATCCGAACCACCTTCAGCGACACGACTTTCAATCAGACGATCCGAGCCGCCTTCAGCGACAACCGGGTGAGTCGAGGTAGCGGCGAAAGCGTTAACTGCAAAAACCGAGAAAGCGATGCTGAGAATGGTTTGGCGTTTCATGATCGTGTGCTCCGGGGTGTTGTTGGTTGGTATGGAGCAGATGTTACGCCGCAGAATTTTTAAGAGAACTTCATTGGCGTGATGGTGACCATCGACGGCATTGATAGGGCGGGCGGCCTACCTCTGGTGCGCGTGATGATGGGGTGCAGCCGTTCGGCGTTGTAACTCTGCGCGTTGTTCCAGGCGACACCTTTGCCCTCGGCAAACACCGTCCGGTTCCCCACCTCATCCGCCCCCAAACCAGATGAATGACTAAGCCTGAAGTCTTAGCGCGCTGATGATGAAAGCATGAAGGCTATTGACCGCTTTAGACCCGCGAGAGGCTCGGCTACGTAAAATCGAAACTTCCATAGGTTCAATGTTTCCTAAGTTGTGCTCGCTACTTAAGACGTGAAGCGATGCCTGCACGCTGCACTGAGTGATCGCGGCAATAGCGAGCCCACCCTCAACTGCTGCCACCTGACCAGCAAGGCTGGAGCTGTTGTATACCACCCTGAATTCGCGTCCCTGTTGGGTCAGTGAGTTCACTGCATAACGCCGGGCCAGGCTTTCACTTTCGTAGACTGCGATAGGCACCGGGTCTCGCCTCCACAGTTCGAACTGGGGTGAGCCAACCCAAACCATGGGTTCTTTGAAGAGAAATGTGCCGCTTTGAGGCGAGTCCCTGGACACCAGCGCAAGATCAAGATCGCCGCTTCGCACACGCGGGATAAGCGTGGTCGACTGTTCACAGGTCAGTTCTATTTCCACGCCTGCGTAGCGCGGCGAAAACCGCTTCAGAACCGGCGTGAGATACCTTGCCGCGTAGTCCTCCGCGACGCCAAGGCGGATTCGTCCGGTTAACTCTTCACCGTGAAAAGCCGCTTGGGTCTCAGCGTACAGTGCGAGCATGCGACGGGCGTAGCTCAACAGTGTCTGGCCGTCAGCGGTCAGTGGAAGGTGCCTCGGGCCACGACTCAACAACTGCCGTCCAAGCGCGGCCTCCAGTTTCTTCATCTGCATGCTGACAGCGGATTGCGATCTGTTTACCTCGTGGGCGGCGCCAGACAGCGAAGCGGGCTTGCGTTGGCTCCTCGCTTTCATTGCCCGATCGGTTGATTGTACCGATCCTGGATGCGCTTCAGCTCGCCAGAGTGGCGCAACTGCTCCAGGGCTCTGGCCCAGGCGTCTACCAGTTCGTCGTCACAGTCGCGGCTGAAGGCGATGTACAGCGATGAGCGATAGAGCTCGATGGGGATCTGTCGCAGCGTGCCGGGGGGAATGTTCAATTGGCGGCTGTAATAAGTCACCCCCGCATCGGTGTCGCCTATGATGATGTCGGTGCGCCCGGCTAGCAGCATGCGATAGAGCTGCCGGCTCTCGGTTGCACTTTTTTCGAGGTTGTTGAAGCCCCGCGACTGCAGCATCTCGGGTATTAGGCCGGCATGTCGCGTGGTGATCCGTGGGGCGTGCATTAGCTGCTCTAATGAATTCACCGGCGGCTGCGCATTGACTAACTGATAGGGGTGAATGGACTCTTCCACGATCGGTCCGACCCACTTGTATAACGATTCGCGCTCCGCGGTGCGGAATAGGGAATACATTATGGTCTTGGGCCGGCTCTTCAATGCGTGGGTGCTTCGCATACTGGGCAGCAGCATCACCTTAAAGTCATCCCCGGTCAGCGCCATGATGCCCCGAACGATCTCCGTGGCCATGCCGGTGAGCTGATTGTTCTCCTGATAGTTGTACGGCGCCCACTCTTCAGTAACGACCTGATACTGCTCGGCCCTGACGGGAGTGCCAAGAAATAAACAGAGCAGCGCGGCAGTAAGTGTCGAAAGATTCACGTGTTCTGCCTGGTGGGCTGTGAGGTGATCAGGGGGATCTGATTAACAGGGGTCTTCCATTATAGACCCAGGCACACGTCAAACGCCTGATGCAGTCCGGTAAACCTTCAACACGGCAATGAAGACACACGAACCGGCACGCGTGGTGCAGGACTTACAAGAGCGTTTAGCGGATTGCTTCTTATCGGTATTGGTTGGGGCAAGCCGTGATCGTTCAGCCGAAAGCAGACAAGAGTTATGCCGCAGAAAAAAGATGTCCGATCTTTTTATGTTCGAACAAAAAACGGGCGCCTTCAGCGCCCGTTTTCATTCACTCCTTCGTCTGCGCCCGCAATGGTCGCCCAATCACATCCATCAAGTCACAACCATCGCGCAACGGAATGGCCAGCAGTTTGGAGAAGTCCGACAGCACCACCGTGTCGCAACCAATCTCTGCGCGAAAGGCGATGTTTTCCAGCACCTGAGTAACGGCGCGAATTCGGTAGTCAGCGGCGGCTTGCAGAACGTCGAGTGGAGCTTGAGTGTCGATGAGCAGGGAGGCCGGGATCAGGTCGATTCCGGTGAGGGGCATGTATCTTTCCATAGATGAAACTCCGATCAAGGCAAAGGTCGACTGCCCCTCAATCGTCGCCAAACGAATGGGTGACAGCTGTACGCAGGTTGGCGAACCGGGATCGGAATACCGGCAGACCCGAAGGTCTCCCGCGCACAGCTGCCATAAAGACAACTTTGCGGGCATGCAAAAGCGACTGCATTAAAGCACAGTGCTTTTGCATCCGATCCGATCAGGTCGCCAAACCCGAATCGCCATTTTGGGCGACGGGTCGGACTATAAGCCTCATCAGAACAGCGGGGAAGGTGACGCATTCCGAGGTTTGTGTAGGAATTTTTATGCCGTCCTAGGACCGGTAACCAACGTTGCGGAATGGATCGAAAACATCGCCAAAACATTCATTCAACTTTGTTCATCACCGCTAACGCTATCCTCTAGAATCCCAACCTCTGCAGTCGAGACGGACCTCCACCCAATGCAAACCCCCACCGCCCAACACCCCCTCTGGAAAACCTACCTCCTTTTCCTGGCCCCCATGGTCCTCTCCAATTTCCTCCAATCCATGTCGGGCACTATCAACAGCATCTACATCGGCCAAATGCTCGGCACCCAAGCCCTGGCCGCCGTCTCGGGCATGTTCCCCATCGTGTTCTTCTTCATCGCCCTGGTCATCGGCCTCGGCGCGGGGGCGGGCGTGCTCATCGGTCAAGCGTGGGGCGCGCGCGAACCGCATCTGGTGAAAACCATCGCAGGCACAACGTTGCTGTTGGGCGCAATCATCGGCCTGACGGCGGCGGTGCTGGGCAGCGTGTTCGCACGACCCGCCTTGCAAGGCTTGGGTACCCCGGCCGACGTACTCGACGACGCCGTCTCCTACGCCCACGTGATGATGTGGATCATGCCGTCGCTGCTGGTCTACGTCCTCTTCACCCAACTGCTGCGCGGGGTGAGCGATACGGTGTCGCCGCTGATTGCGTTGGTAGTTTCTACTTGCATCGGTTTGGCGCTGACGCCGGCGTTGATTCGCGGTTGGTTCGGGTTGCCGATGTTGGGGATTCAGAGTGCGGCGTATGCGGGGTTGGTGGGTAACCTGTCGGCGATGGCGTGGCTGGCGTGGCGGTTGATCAGCAAGGGGCATCCGTTGGCGCCGGATCGCGAGATGTTTGCAGCGATGCGCCTGGATCGGGTGATTCTCGGCAAGGTGTTGCGCATCGGCTTGCCGACCGGGTTGCAGATGGTGGTGTTGTCGGTGTCGGAGCTGGTGATTCTGGCATTGGTGAATCAGCACGGTTCGCAGGCGACGGCGGCATATGGGGCGGTGACGCAGATCGTCAATTACGTGCAGTTTCCGGCGTTGTCGATTGCGATCACGGCGTCGATTCTTGGCGCTCAGGCGATCGGGGCAGGGCGCATCGAGCGCATCGGGCCGATTCTGCGCACCGGGTTGTTGATCAATGTGTGCCTCACCGGTGGCTTGGTGCTGTTGGGCTATTTGTTGTCGCACTGGTTGCTGGGGTTGTTCCTCACCGAGGATGCCACGCAGGCGATGGCCGAGCACTTGCTGCACATCATGCTCTGGAGCCTGTTGGTGTTCGGCTTCCAGGCGATTATCGGCGGGATCATGCGCGCCAGCGGCACGGTGCTGGTGCCGATGGCGATTTCGATTGTGTGTGTGCTCGGGGTGCAGTTGCCGGTGGCGTATGTGCTGGACGGGCAGTTCGGGTTGCAGGGTGTGTGGATGGCGTTTCCGGTGGCGTATCTGGGGATGCTGGTGTTGCAGACGCTGTATTACAAATTGGTGTGGCAGCATCAGAAAATTGAGCGGTTGGTGTAGCGCTTTTCCGTACGGCTGCGCATGAAGAGGTATCGCTAAGTAAGATCGGCCGCGAGAGATACAGGCCATTACAAATCCGATACGTGGGGGATACATCGAGGTGGCAGTGTTTGCCCATACCTCCTGTCCACTCTTCAGTCGGAGCCCCCGATGAATAAGTTGCTGTCCGCCCTGGCCCTGGGTTGCACGTTGGGCCTGTCGCTTGTCAACACTTCCCACGCCGCCGAACCGGTGGGTCATTCCTCAGATCAGTTGGCGGTGGCCTACCGCAGTGTCAAGGTTGATGGCCTGAGCATTTTCTATCGTGAAGCCGGTCGTGCGGATGCACCCACCTTGTTGCTGCTGCACGGTTTTCCCAGTTCTTCACGCATGTACGACCCGCTGCTGGCGCGGTTGGCACAGCACTATCATCTGGTGGCGCCGGACTACCCGGGGTTCGGCCATAGCGATGCGCCGGATGCCAAGGCATTTGCCTACACGTTCGATCATCTGGCCAGCGTGATGGAGCATTTCACCGAAGCCCTCGGCCTGAATCGTTACGCGCTGTATGTGCAGGATTACGGCGGCCCCGTCGGTATGCGAATGATGCTCGCCCACCCTGAACGCGTGCAGGCGCTGATTGTTCAGAATGCGGTGTCCCATGAAGCGGGCCTGGGGCCGCTGTGGCAAAAGCGTCGTGAATTCTGGGCCAACCGGGCCGCCAACGAGGCGGGGTTGAGAGCGAGCTTTTTCTCGTTGGCGACGACCCGGCAACGGCATGTCGGCGCCAACCCGCAGGTCGAGGTGTTCAACCCGGACCTGTGGACCGACGAATTCAATTTCCTCAATCAGCCAGGGCAGGCCGATATCCAGAGTGACCTGTTCTATGACTACCGCAACAACGTTGCCAGCTATCCGAAGTGGCAAGCGTGGCTGCGCGAGCATCAACCGCCGACGCTGGTGGTATGGGGCCAGTTCGATCCGTCATTCGAGGTTGCAGAAGCGGAGGCTTATCGCCGGGATTTGCCCAACGCCGAGATTCATGTGCTGGAGGCGGGGCATTTTGCGCTGGATGAGAAGCCTGATGAAATTGCGCGTCTGGTGGGGGATTTCCTCGGCAAGCACGTGAAGACAACAGGCATGTAGAGCGAAGGTACTTGGATTTTTCCCTGCGGACCTCGCAGAGAGAGGCGAGCGATCCCGGGCAGCGCTCCGGTCATGAGTGACAACGTCAATACGCATCACTTTGGGCACTCACGCCTGGACCCAGCGCTGCCGACTCCAGCTGCTCAAGGTATCGACGGCGAACACCAGGATCAGCATCGCCAGAATCACCGTGCTGGCTTGTGCTTCCTGAAACAGGCTGAGGCTGACATAGAGCATTTGTCCCAGGCCGCCGGCCCCGACAAAGCCGAGCACACTGGCCATGCGGATGTTGTTTTCCCAACGGTACAGGATGTAGGCCAGCAGCTGTGGCAACAGGTTGGGCAGGGTGCCGTAACAGAATGCCCACACGGCGTTGCCGCCCTGCAAACGGATGGCGTCGGCCGGTTCGGACGGGGTGTTTTCCAGCGCTTCGGCGAACAGCCGGCCGAGCACGCCGGTGGTGTGCAGGGCCAGCGCCAGCGTGCCGGCATTGGGACCTAGACCGGCGGCAAGCACCATCAGCGCGGCCCACACCAGTTCCGGCACCGCGCGCAAAGCGTTGAGTGCCAGCCGTGATGCACTCTGTAACGGCCAGCCGAAACGCCCGGCCGCAGGCAATGCCAAGAGCAAACCCAGCACCGCCGCGAGCAGGGTGCCAAGGGCGGACATGGCGATGGTTTCCAGGGCGCCATGGGCGATGGCTTGCAGATGATTGGGGCTCAAGTCCGGGCTGAGAAAGCGCTGCGCATAAGCGCCCATCTGGTTCAGGTTGCCGGTGCTGCCGAGTTCGCCGAGATCGATGCCAAGGTAGATGAACGAGGCGATGACCGCGCCGCCAATGCCGAGCAGCAGGGCCAGGTTGAACAGGCGATTCATGCCAGCCTCCAGCGCAGCAGGCGGCTGAGTTGATCGGCGAGCAGCACCAGAACCAGGAACGTCAGCAGCAGACTGGCCACTTCACCGCCGGCGAACATGCGCAATGACAGGTCGATTTGCTGACCCAGGCCGCCAGCGCCGACGAAGCCCATCACCACCGAGGCGCGGATCGCACATTCCCAGCGATACACCGTGTACGACAGCAGTTCCGCCGAGACATTGGGCAGGATCCCGTAGCAAAAGGCCGCCAGCCGACCACCGCCGGATTGCAGCAGCGCATGGGCGGGGCGTTGATCAACCGATTCGAAAATCTCCGCGTAGACCTTGCCCAGCATGCCGCTGTAGGTAATCGCGATCGCCAGCACCCCGGCGGTCGGACCAAGGCCGACGGCACGCACGAACAGCAACGCCCAGACGATTTCCGGCACGCTGCGCAGGAAAATCAGCAGCCCGCGCACCGGCCAGCGCAGCAGTTGGCCCCAATAGCTCGGGCGACCCGCACGCGACGCCGCCGACAACGACAGTGCTCGGCTGGCCAACAGGCTGGCGGGAATCGCCAACAGCAACGCCAGGGCCATGCCCGCCGTGGCGATGGCCAGGGTTTGCAGGGTGGCTTGCAGCAACAGCTCGATGAACGGCTCATCATGAGCCGGTGGCCAGAACGCGGACACGAAACGGCCCATTTCGTTCTGGCTGTCACTCGCGATCAGCACACTGAGGTCCAGCTCGCTGTAGTGGATGCCCGGCCACAGCAGGGCGATGGCCAACAGGCTGAGCAACAGGCGCGGCAGGGCGGCCGGATCGCGGGTGGCGTATGTCAGCATCGGGGAATCTGCACACTCAAGTGAGCGGGAGGCACCGGCGAGCGTTCCAACTGCTCGTTGGCGTAGAGCGAGTCGAGCCGCTCGCGGTCGACGGCGCTGGCCGGCAGGTCGAACATAATCTGCCCGTCACGCAGGCCGATGATCCGTGAAAAATGCGCCAGGGCCAGCTCCACCGCGTGCAAGCTGGCGACCAGCGTAACGCTGTGCTCTCGGGCATGGCTGCACAGCACCGACAGGGTGTGCTCGGCCAGCACCGGGTCCATGGCCGAGACCGGCTCATCGGCCAGCAACACCTCGGGCGCCTGGTACAACACCCGGGCAATGCCCACGCGCTGCAACTGTCCCCCGGACAACTGCTGGCATTGCGAAAACAGCTTGTCGCTCAGGTCCAGCCTGGCCAGGGCCGCGCGTGCCCCCGGAATATCCTGCGGATACAGCAAATTCAGCAGGCTCTTGCCCAATCCCCATTGACCCAGTTTGCCGGCCAGAACCGCCGTGACCACACGCTGGCGCGGTGGCAACGGCGGCGATTGATGGATCAAACCGATGCGTGCGCGCAGGCGTTGACGCTGACCGGCCGACAGCTGCCAGGCGCGTTCGCCGAGCACTTGCAGCTCGCCGTCGCCCGGTCGCAGGGCGGTGGCGAGCACGTTGAGCAGACTCGACTTGCCCGCCCCGGACGGGCCGATAATGGCGACCTGTTCGCGGGCCTGGATGTGCAGGTCTACGCCACGCAGCGCCTGAACGCCGTTGGCGTGAGTAAGGCTGACCTGGGTCAGATGCAACGTCATTTGAGCAGTTCGGCAGCGCGGGCGGCTTCCTCGATACCCTTGTAGTTGTCCGGGCTGGTTTCGATGAATCGGCTGGCGGCCTGCAAATCCAGAATCTCTTTGTCCTTGGGATTCGCCGGATCAAGTGCGAGGAACGCGGCTTTGATCTTGGCCGCCAGCGCCGGGTCGAGGGTCCCGCGCACGGTCCAGTTGTAGTCGAAGTAGGCGGGGGTGGTCGCAAACACTTTGACCTTGTTGGTATCGACCTTGCCGGCCGCGACCAGTTTTTCCCACACGCTGGCGTTCAGCACTCCGGCGTCCACCTTGCCGGCCTGGACCCAGGCGACCGTGGCGTCATGGGCGCCGGAGTAGCCGACGCGGCTGAAGTAGGCTTCCGGCTTGATGCCATCCTTCAGCATGAAGTAACGCGGCATGAGACTGCCCGATGTCGAGGAGACCGAGCCGAAGGCAAAGGTCTTGCCCTTGAGGTCGGCGAGGGATTTGACGGCGGGGTCGGCGGTGATGAATTTGCTGGTGAACTGGGCATCCTGTTCGCGCTGTACCAGCGGAATCGCGTTGCCGGTTTTCAGGCGCGCCTGCACGAACGTGAAGCCGCCCAGCCAGGCCATGTCGATCCGGTCGGTGGCCAGCGCCTCGACCACGGCCGGGTAATCGCTGACGGGTACGAACTCGACCTTCATGCCCAGTTGCTGTTCCAGATAGGCGCCCAGCGGCTTGAATTTGCGCAACAGTTCAGTGGGGGCTTCATCGGGAATCGCGCTGACCTTCAGGGTGTCGGCGGCTTGCGACAACAGGGTGCAAAAAGACAGGGCCAAGCCGGCAGTCAATGCCAGGGTACGCTTGAGCATGAAAATTCTCCGGTGCATTTACGGGACACTATAGAGCCGCCGGGCACACGCAGGTGACGGCAAGGCGTTTTGTGAAGTTAGACGAAGCGTAGCGAGGCAGATTGTATTTGGCCTGGGTGCAAGTGTGACGTGGATGTCGGCGGGGGGGAAGCCGATGCAGCAAATACCGTTCGTCGACGAGGTGCGTTACCACCTATTGACACCCACGAGTGTCTGCGAGAATATTGATCCATCGCACACGACATAATCGAACGCGACAAGAAATCAAACCCATTGCACCGCAGAGGATTCACCCATGAGCAAGATCGAAAAAGTCCTGGCCACCGGCAAAACCCACACCACCGCCAGCGCTGCTGGCGGCCACAACGGCAACCTCGACATCACCCTGTCGACACCCGGCAGTGCCAAGCCTGCTCATGTGTTCGCCGCCACCCAGCCGCACCCGGCTGCCGAGCAACTGTTCGCCGGTGCATGGTCGGCTTGCTACACCGCTGCTGTCGGTCTGGTGGCCAATGATCTGAACGTGGTGCTGCCAGCGGACTTTTCCGTCGACATCGAAGTCGACCTGGGGCAAACCGGTCCGGCCTACTTCCTTCAGGCGCGTTTGACTCTGCGCGTACCTGGCCTGCCGCACGACGTCGCCACCACGCTGGCGCACACCGCTGATCAGATCTGCCCGTACTCGAAAGCAACTCGCGGCAATATTGATGTGGCACTGAACGTCATCACGGTTTAATTTTTGTATAAAAATCGCGTGCGATAAAAGCGCACGCGAAAACAAATTCCCTATTGAGAGCTTTCATCATGAGCAAGATCGAAAAAGTCCTGGCCACCGGCAAAACCCACACCACCCCCAGCGCAGCCGGTAACACGTCGCGTGGCCATAACGGCAACCTCGACATCGTGCTGTCCTCGCCCGGCAGCGCAAAACCAGCGCACCAGTTTTCGAACATTCTGCCGCACCCGACCGCCGAGCAATTGTTCGCCGGCGCCTGGTCAGCCTGCTATAGCGCCGCCGTCGGCCTGGTGGCCAAGGAGCTGGACGTGACACTGCCGGCCGACACGGCGGTGGACATCGAAGTTGATTTGGGCCAGACCGGTCAGGCGTACTTCATCCAGGGTCGGTTGACCCTGCGCGTACCGGGCCTGTCGAACGAGATCGCCACGAAACTGGCGCATGGCGCCCATGAGATCTGCCCATACTCCAAAGCCACCCGTGGCAACATCGACGTGGCGCTGAACGTCATCACCGAGTGAGGCCGCGCACGACCGGTTCGATTTCGCCCGGCGAGTCGAACCGGCCGCCGTCCCGGTCGATATCGATAAGCGTCAATAGGGCGACGACGTGCTCTTCAGCCACTGCTCAAAACGTGTCGCGCCCACGATCGGATTCGCGCCCGGCGTCAGGTGGTCGGCGCCGACAGTGCGGACATGGCATAAACGGCGATTTTTTGCTTTAGTCCACCTGTGGCTGGCCACCGTGTGCAGCACCCTCACTGCAATCGGGCGTCCCGCCGGAGCATCCCATGACCCTTCGTTTTACGCGTTCTGCTGCCGTGTTTGTCGCGCTCTCGTTCGGCGTGTTGTCGTGCGCCGATGCCGTTGAATACAAGCAGGTGAATGCGTCCGCCAGCACGCTTTCTTTCACCTACAACCAGTTCAGTTCACGGGTTTACGGCACGTTCGGCAAGTTTGAAGGCACGCTGGATTTCGACACGGCGAACCCCTCGGCGGCCCGCGCCGGGCTCACCATTGAACTCGACAGCATCGATGCCGGAAGCAACGACGCCAATGAAGAACTGAAAAAGCCCGCGTGGTTCGACTCGGCCACTTATCCGCAGGGGACCTTTGAGTCGACCGGTGTGAAAGCCCTGGGGAACGACCGATATGCGATCACCGGCAATCTCACGCTCAAGACCATTACACGCGCTGTGGAAGTGCCGGTCCTGCTGAAGTCCGAGAGCGGCATCGGGATTTTCGATGGTCAATTGACGCTCAAACGCAGCGACTTCAAAATCGGTGCCGGCGAGTGGGCGGACACGGTGGTTTCCGACGATATCAACATCAGGTTCCGGATGGTTGCGCCTGCGCAATAGCCGTTTAGCGTGCTGTGCAGCGTTGTGCTTCACTGCGTCTTTTCGTCGCTTGCCCTGCCATGGTTTTGCTGTCATCGTTTGCGCGACTGGTAATCTTTCTTATTTGAGAAATTTTTGCGTATGCGCGATTTTTCCGTAGCGGATGACGACTTTTCCCGTCGTCAGCGGACATTCACCGACCTCTATAGCGATCACCATTCCTGGTTGCATGGCTGGCTACGGAAAAAACTCGGCTGCTCGCACCGTGCGGCCGATCTGGCCCATGACGCGTTCATTCGCGTGCTCACCCTCGCCGAGCCTCACACCATCAAAGAGCCGCGGGCGTTTCTGGCGACCATGGCCGGACGCTTGTTGATCGATGGCGCCCGACGCCGACGGATCGAGCAGGCGTACCTCGAGGCGCTGGCGATCCAGGCGCATGACGCCGGCATGCCCGACCCCGAAGCGGTCCATGTGGCGCTTGAGGCACTGGAAAAAATTGCCGTGATGCTCGCCGGGTTGCCGGAAAAGAACCGTGAGGCGTTCCTGCTCAGCCGGCTCGACGGCCTCACCTACAGCGAGATCGCGATTGAGCTGAAGGTGTCGGCCAGCACGGTCAAGAATTACGTCGCCGGTGCGCTCGTCCATTGCTACAACACCTTGTACGGTGCGGAACAGCCGTCGTGACGAGCACTCATCCACCCTCAGAACAGATGATCCTCGAGGCGGCTTACTGGCTGACGTTGTTGCACGACGACCTGGCCACGGAAGCCGACCGCGCGGCTTTCGACACCTGGTGCAAAGCCGATCCGCGCCATGCGCTCGCGCTGGAGCGCATGCAGGCGTTGTGGGGCGGTTTTGACGAGCTGCCCGCCGCGCCTGCACGCGTTGCCCTCAAGCAGGCCTTTGCGCGGCCGGGCCCGAGAGTGTCGGGTCGTGGCGCCCAGGCGATTGCGCTGCTGGGTGTGTTGGTCTGTGGCTGGATCGGCCTGGACAATATGCCGATATGGCTCGCCGATCAGCGCACTGGCGTGGGCGAGCGGCGTGAGGTGGCGCTTTCGGACGGCAGCCATATTCAACTCAACAGTCATTCGGCGCTGGACGTGAAGTTCGACGGCAAGCAGCGCGTCATCGAGTTGTTGGAAGGGGAGATGTGGGTCGAGGTGGCCAAGGACGCCCGACGTCCGTTTGTGGTGCGCACTGATCAGGGCACCGCGACGGCGCTCGGTACGCGCTATCTGGTGAAGCGCGCAGCCGATGGTTCGACCGTGGTCAGCGTGCTGGAGTCCGTCGTTGCCGCCAAAGCCAACGGCGCCGAGGCAGTTAACGTTGCGGCGGGCGAGCAAACCACCCTCAAAGAGGGCCGGGTGCAAGCACCGCAACCCCTCGGCAACGCCCATCCGGATGCCTGGACTCGAGGCCTGCTCAAAGTCGATGACCGCCCGTTGAGCGAAGTGCTTCAGGCCCTTGCCGGTTATCGACGCGGCTTGGTGCGATACGACGAGCAGGCGTTGCAAGGGCTGCGCGTCTCCGGCGTGTTCCGCCTCGACGACACCGATGCTGCGCTGGCGACATTGGCGGACAACCTGCCGATTCAGGTCGAGCACTTCACCGATCTACTGGTGGTGATCAAACCCCTCTGAAACCCCAACCTGCAGGCGCCGGCTTGCCGGCGATCCAGGCGACGCGGTGTGTTTGACGCGCCGCCATCGCTGGCAAGCCGGCTGCTACAAGGTGGTGCGTGAAGGCAGCAACATCGTTTCACCCCCACGCCCAAAAAATATTAATGCAAATCGATCGCATTCGTTGTCTGTTTTTCCGACATGGCCGTCATGGTTAGTAACGCCTTCCATTTCGCAGGATTTCCCATGTCACGCTTTGCTCGTCCGTTGCACCCACTGGCGCTTTCAGTGGCGATGGCTTTTGTCGCGGCGCCGCTGTTGGCTGCCGAATCGTCGGTCTCTGGTGCACACGCCAGTAGTGCTGTGCGCAGTTTTTCAATTCCCGCCGGGGATTTGAGCCAGGCGCTGAACAGCCTGGCCGAGCAGGCGGGGCTGGTGTTGGCCTTCGATCCTGCGTTGACGCGGGGCAAACGCAGCAACGGCCTGAACGGACCCTTCAGCACCGGCGATGCCATCACGCAATTACTTCAGGGCAGCGGCCTCAGCGCTATCGCGCTGTCGGCCACGCGCTATCGTATCGAGCCTGCGCCCGAGGCGGTCGAAGGTTCTCTGGAGTTGCAGGCCACCAACATCAACGGTGCCTATGCGAGCGAAAGTCCGACCGGCCCGGTGGCGGGTTATGTCGCGACGCGTGCGCTGTCGGCGACCAAGACCGATACGGCGCTGAACGAAACGCCGCAGTCGATTTCCGTGGTCACCAAGGATCAAATGCGTGCCCAAGGCGCGGAAAACCTCAATCAGATTTTGCGCTACACCGCTGGCGTGATTCCCGAAACCCGTGGCTCTACGGCCTCGCGACTGGATCAGATGACCATCCGTGGATTTTCTCCGGCGGTGTATCTGGATGGCTTGCGCATGCCGGGCAGTCGCGATGCCTCGCCGCAAAAAGACTCGTTTGACCTGGAACGCGTGGACGTTTTGCGCGGGCCGTCGTCGGTGCTGTACGGGCAGGCCAGCCCCAGCGGGGTGGTGAACATGGTCAGCAAGCGGCCGCTGGATACGCCCTTCCATGAAATCGGCGTCGAGTACGGCACCTTCGACAAGAAACGCACGACCTTCGATTTGAGCGGCCCGCTCGACGATCAAGGCGTTTACTCCTATCGCCTGGCCGGTCTGTACGACGAGGCCGATGGTCAACTCGAACACACCGAAACCCAGCGTCAGTCCATGTCATCCGCGTTCACCTGGCGCCCGAGCGACGACACGTCGCTGACGCTGCTGGGGCATTTCCAGAAAGACCCGAAGGCGGCGTCGTACGGCTCGATACCGGCGTGGGGCTCGGTGTTGCACAGCCCGACCGGGCGTGACATCGATGTCGATTTCTATGACGGCGACAAGGATTTCGAGAAGAGTGACCGCGAATATTTCTCCCTCGGTTATCTGTTCGAACACCACATCAACGATGTCTGGACCGTGCGTCAGAACGCGCGTTACCTGCGCAGCGAAGGCGTTTATCGCAGCCTCTACAACAGCAACCTGCGCGCCGATTACCGCACCGCCAACCGGTCGACCATTGCTACAGACGTCGACCTGGATTCTTACACCCTCGACAACCAGGCGCAGGCCAAATTCGACACCGGACCCGTGCAACACACCGTGCTGTTTGGTGGCGATTATCAGAACACCAGCACCGATACCAAATCCGGTTTCGGCACGGGGCCGACGCTGGATATCTTTGACCCGGTCTATGGCGTTCCGGTCGTCACGCCGGCGTTCACTAGTGACGCGACGCAGCGTAACCAGCAGAAAGGCCTGTACCTGCAAGACCAGATCAAATGGGACAAGTGGGTGTTGCTGATGGGCGGCCGCTACGACTGGGCGACCAACCACAACAGCTCGATGAACTTGCGCAACAACGTCAAGACCAAAACCTCTCTGGACAGCGAGGCGTTCACCGGCCGGGTGGGTCTGGTCTATCTGTTCGATAACGGCCTGTCTCCGTACATCAGCTACGCCGAATCCTTCGAACCGCAGTCGGGCACCGGCTACGGTGGCTCGGTGTTCAAACCGACCGAGGGCCAGCAATACGAGGTCGGGATCAAGTACCAGCCACCGGGCAGCAACAGCTTTATCACCGCGTCGGTCTTCGACCTGCGCCAAAGCAACGTGCCGACACTTGATCCGGACCCGACGCACCTGTGCGGTACCGGGCGTTGCCAGGAACAGAGCGGTGAAGTGCGCTCCCGTGGCTTCGAACTCGAAGGCAAGGCCAGCCTCAACGACAACCTGGACATCACCGCCGCGTACGCTTATCTGGACAACCGCATCACTAAATCCAACAGCACCGTCAACTACGCGCCGCTGACCGATATCGCCGTCGGCCCGGCCGTGTCCGCCAAAGGCACCACCAACTATGGCGTGCCGCGTCACACCGCCTCGGTCTGGGCGGATTACACCTTCCATGACGGCGTCGCCAAAGGCTTCGGCGTCGGCGGCGGGGCGCGTTACGTCGGCTCTTCCTGGGGTGACACCGCCAATACGTTGAAAGTCCCGGGCTACACGTTGCTGGATGCGGCGGTGCACTACGACATCCCGCACATCAACAGCCTCAAGGACAACCTGCGCCTGGCGGTGAACGCCAGCAACCTGGCCAACAAAGAGTACGTCGCGTCCTGCTATTCCTACTCGTGGTGCTGGTATGGCGCACAGCGCACGGTGCAGGCGAGCGCGACGTACCAGTGGTGAAACGCTGACAGATCCCGCCGATCCATGCCCCGTCATCCATACGGATTCGGGGCGTACCGACGCCATCGCCGAAGGCGTTGCAGGATCGGTCTTGCAAACATGCAGTGCCCTGGAAGAAAATGAGATTCATTATCAAAAAATCCTCCTCCGGGCCTTTTCCATGTCCTCCGTCGATCTCTCGCTGCAACACGCCGTGCATACGCTTTACGAGGACCATCATTCATGGCTCTGCGGCTGGCTGCGCAAGCGGCTCGGTTGCGTCGACAACGCGGCGGACCTGGCGCAGGACACCTTCCTTCGCGTGCTGACCCAGCGCAAGGCACCGCAGTTGCGTGAGCCGCGTGCCTACCTGAGTACGGTGGCACGCAGCTTGATGATCGACATGTTCCGGCGTCGGGCGCTGGAGCAGGCCTATCTGGAAACCCTCGCGCTCAGCCCGGAACCGGTGGAGATTTCCCCCGAAACCCGTTCGTTGATTATCGAAACCCTGATGGAAATCGACCGCTTGCTCGATGGCCTCGGCGGCCGGACCCGGGAAATTTTCCTCATGGCGCAGCTCGATGGTTTGAGTTACGTGGAGATTGGCCGGCGTCTGGGCGTCTCGGTGACCACGGTGAAGAAGCATGCCGTGCGGGCCCTGACGCATTGCCTGCTGCTGGTCGAGGACTGAAGCGCCATGCGTGCCCAATCGCTGGATCATGCAACCCTCGAAGCTGCCGCGCGCTGGTACGTCGACTTGCGCGGTGAGGTGCCCGATGACGCCACCCGTGAAGCCCATCGGCGTTGGCTGGAGCGTGATCCGCGCCATGCGCAGGCGTGGGAACGTCTCGCACGCTTGCAGGACAAACTCGGGCAAGTCGCCCCAGGCATCGCCCGCCCGACGTTGACCAGCGCCCGTGCCAAACGGCGTGACGTGCTCAAGGTCCTGTCGATCCTGCTGGCGGCGGGCGGCGCGGGCACGCTGGCCTGGAACACCACGCCACTGCCGACGTTGATGGCCGACCAGCGCACCGGCACGGGCGAGCGTCGCCGCCTGCGTCTGGATGACGGCAGTCAACTGCAACTCAACACCGCCACCGCGGTGGACATCCGCTACAGCGACACCTTGCGAGAAGTGCGTTTGCTCAACGGGGAAATTCTGATTGAAACGGCGCGTGACGATCTGGCGCGGCCCTTCATCGTGCACACGGCCGAAGGCAGCATCCGCGCGTTGGGCACACGGTTTATCGTGCGCTGCGAAGCGGGGCGCACGCAGGTCTGTGTGCAGGAGCATGCCGTCGAGGTGCGCACGGCCAGCCTGACTGGCCCGCCAGTGCGAGTGGACGCCGGCCAGCAAATGAGTTTTGCGCACGACAGCGTGGCCTCCGTGCAATCCGCCAACCCTCAGGCCGATGCCTGGACCCGCGACATGCTGGTGGTCAATGACTGGCGTCTGGGCGATTTCATCCTTGAGTTGCAGCGCTACCGTCCGGGCCACCTGGGGTGTGATCGCGCAGTGGCGGCGTTGCGTATTTCCGGTGCGTTCCACCTCGGCAGCACCGACACCATTCTGGACAACCTGACCTCGACATTGCCCGTGCGCATCCGTCGCTTCAGTCGCTATTGGGCGAGTGTGGAAGCGGTTGGATGACGTATCCGAAAAGAATTTTCAATGAGGGGTTGTTGATTCTGATTCTCGTTCGACTTTGTAGGTAGAGGCGCAATAGTCGCCGCCAATCACTGCCATCGGGCGAAAGGAAACTGCATGACCCCTCGCAATCCCTCTATCCGTTTTTCTGCTTTGAAACTGTCCGCCAAACCCTTGAACCGCGCCGTACATGCCGCATTGCTCGGCATGGCGCTGACGGTTCCTGTCGGTTTCGCGGTGGTGGCGCAACCCGCTTGGGCACAAGCCGACGTCGAAACGCAATTTGACATCCCGGCAGGTTCGCTGTCGTCAGCATTGACCCAATTCGCCTCCACGGCAGGCGTGACGGTTTCGTTCGAGCCAGCCTCTGCCGGTGGTCAGAAAACCGCAGGGCTGCGCGGTCGATACACGGTCGATGCCGGTTTGCGCCAACTGCTCGCCGGCAGCAAATTGCAGGCGGTGCGTCATGACAATGGCAGTTATTCACTGTTGCCGGTGGTGGAGGGCGCGGCGTTGCAACTGGGGGCGACGAGCATTTCTGCCCAGGTTGTCGAGTCGGCCTATGGCCCGGTAGAGGGTTACGTCGCCACCCGCAGCGCCACCGGCACCAAGACCGACACACCGATCCTGGAAATTCCCCAGGCGATCAACGTGGTCACCGCCGCTCAGGTCGAAACCCAGGGCGCGCGCAACCTGACCCAGGCGCTGCGCTACACGCCGGGCCTGAACACCGGAGGCTTCACCGACCGCAACTCGATTGCCGACGAGATCACCAGCCGTGGCTTCGCACCGACCCCGTTGTACCTCGACGGTGCGTACATTCCTTACGCCGGCAGCCTCGGCGGTGCACCGCAAATCGACCCATATACCCTGGAACGCATCGAAGTGCTCAAAGGCCCGTCCTCGGTGCTGTACGGGCAGAACCAGCCGGGCGGCCTGATCAACCTGGTCTCCAAGCGCCCGACCAGCGAACAGCGCAGCCAGGTCAAACTCGGCGCGGGCAGCTACAACCGGGTCAACGGCGCCTTTGATACCAGCGGCCCGATCGACGATCAAAAGGCATTCACCTATCGCCTCATCGGTGTCGCGAACAAAGGCAACGAACAGGTCGAGCACACTCACAGCGAACGCATGCTGCTGGCGCCGAGCCTGACCTGGACGCCGAACGACGACACGTCGCTGACCTTGCTGGCGCAGATCCAGCGCGATGACGGGCTCGAAGATTATCAGTCGCTGCCAAGGATCGGTTCGCTTGATCGCGGCCCTACCGGGCAGAAAATCGACCGGGATTTTTTCTCCGGCGACACGCGTTTCAACGACTACAAACGTGATCAGTACGTCTTCGGCTACGACTTCAGCCACAACCTCACCGACGACCTGAAATACCGCTCGACCGCGCGTTACACCGACGTGCGCGACCGCTACAAGGGCCTGTACCTGCGCGCCTTCGCCACCGACGCGGCGGGTGACACCGATTACACCCGCGTCAGTCGCACCAAGGTCGACTGGCGCCAGCACAACATCGCCTACACCCTCGATAACAACCTGGAATATAAATTCAACACCGGCGCCCTCGAACACACCACGCTGGCGGGTGTGGACTACCGCCATTTCAACCGCAAGTACGACGGCCTCAACGCTTACAACGTGACGCCGGTCAACCTCTACGGCAAGAACAACTTCGACACCAGCAGCGCGGTCCCGGTGCTGGATACGAAGTGGGACAACACCCTGCGCCAGACGGGCGTGTACGTGCAGGACCAGATCAAACTGGATCAGTGGATCCTGACCATCGGTGGTCGTGAAGACTGGGCGGAAATCGATAACAAGGACATCCTCGCCCGCACGGTCGCTTCACAGCGCGACCATAAATTCACCGGGCGCGTGGGCCTGACCTACGTCACCGAGTTCGGGCTGGCGCCTTACATCAGCTATTCCGAATCCTTCCTGCCGACCATTGGTACCGAGGCACCGGAGCGCGGCGGCAAAGCTTTCGCGCCGACCGAGGGCGAGCAATACGAAGTGGGTGTGAAGTACCAGCCGTTCGACAAGACGCTGATCACCGCATCGGTCTTTCAGGTCAAACAGAAAAACGTACTGACCGGCGACGACGACTACCCACAGTATCAATCCCAGGACGGCGAAGTGCGTTCACGCGGCGTCGAACTGGAAGTCAAATCCAGCCTCGACAACATCGACGTGCTGGCGGCGGCGACCTACATCGACTCGTTCTACACCAAGAGCACCTATGGCGATGAGGGCAACCGCAACGAAGCACAGGCGCCAGTATCAGCCTCGTTGTGGGCGGATTATCACTTCACCCAAGCGGCACTCAACGGCCTGACCTTCGGCGCGGGTGCGCGGTACACGGGACGCAAGCCGGGTGATTCGTCGCACTCGTTCGAGGTGCCGTCGTATGTCGTCTACGACACCACGATCCGTTACGACCTGGGCAAACTGGACCCGAGCCTGCGCGGTTTACAGACCCGCCTGAATGTACAAAACGTCTTCGACCGCGAGTACGTCTCGGACTGCAACTACTCGTTCGGTTGCTACTACGGCCAGGAGCGCGTGGCGTCGGTGGAAATGTCTTACGACTGGTAATCCCTCATTCTGTAGGAGCCAGCTTGCTGGCGATGGCGCGCTCAAATTTTGCACCCGTCTCCCGGCCGCCATCGCTGGCAGGCCAGCTCTTACAGTGGATCTCCATACGGCAAAGCTCCCTTGCAGTAGCCGGCTTGCTGGCGATAGGGCCGGAACATCCGGCGTGGCTGCCAACTGACACGCCACCCCGGTCGCGTCGGCGCGTTATGATAGGCGCGTCCGCCGCCAGAGTCAGAGCAGAGCCACGATGCCCCAGATCACCCACTTCAAAACCCCGTGCCCCGAGCACCTCACCAGCCAGATTTTGCAGATGGTGGTCGACAACCTGACCGACATCAGCATGGTCGCCATCCCGCCGAGCAACCTGTTGTACAACGTGTATCAGTACGCGATCGGCTATGAGGTTCACCTCTATCTGGAGGCGCTGAACGGGGCGAAAGGGGTGTCGGTGGAGTTGCTGGTCGCGACCGATGTGGACGATCCGGAGCAGGTCATCGGCTTCTTGCTGTACCTGCCGATCAAGGACGATCCCGAGGCGTGCGGCGTCGCGTACATGGCGGTGCAGTCCGGTCATCGGCGTCAGGGCGCGGCGCGGCGGATGCTGCGGGAAATGGTCGGCCGCTATCCGCATGCCGAGCTGACTTGCGCGGTGGCCAAGGTGCCTTGGTTCGAGTCGATGGGCTTTCAGGTGCTGGGTGCGCGCGGTACGCAGGTGTTGATGAACACCCGTGACCATCGCTCTGACGGCTTGATGGGGCTGCTCGACGTGGCGTCGATCTACAGCTCGCTGGAGGTGCGGCAGATTCATACGTACCTGCTGCAAAAACACGGCAAGCGGGCGATGCTCGATGCGGAAAAACAGCGTGACCGGCATCTGGATCAATTGACGCACAAGGCCAGTGAGTTTGTTCGCGAGCGGTGGGGCGATGGGGCACGCTGACCGCGCCACACCCGACCATTCAATCAACTGTGGGAGTGAGCTCGGTCAGCGTTCTCCTACAGTTTGAGGTGTTCGATGAATTCGGGAACACCGCAATCCAGTAGGAGTCGGCTTGCCGGCGATAGGGCCGTGAGCCATGCCTCAATTAACTGATCAGGCGTAAAAATCCAGACAGACGTCTTTCACTGTCAGTCTGCGCGCGCCTTCCGGTGGACATCCTGATCCCGTCAAGCCTGTTCGCCCGGCCAGCCCGCCCGCCGCAATGCGTTGAGCAATGTTTCAGCGTCCAGTCCCGGCACCGCATGGCCATTGCCTTCGGCGGTGTCGCTGGCCAGCAGCGCATTGATGATCGCTTCTTCAACGGCTTCGGTGGCGGCCAGGAACAACTCGCTGATGTGGTCGTTGTTGACCATGCGCAAGTGGTCGCAGGTCGGCGCCTTCTTGCTCTCATAGGCTGCGGGAGGCACATCATTGCCGGTCGCAAAGGCAATGAAGATATCGCCGCTGTGGTCTTCGTTACCGCCACCGGTCCGCGCCAGACCGAGGCTGGCGCGCTGGGCGAGGCGGGTACATTGATGCGGCAGCAACGGCGCATCGGTGGCCAGGCACACCACAATCGAGCCCATGCCCGGATGCGGCAGCGATGCCTTGAGGAAGGGCGAGTCGGCCTTTTCCATGTAGCGCCCGACCGGGTAACCGTCGACGCGCAATTCGTTGCGGATGCCATGGTTGGCCTGGACGATGGCGCCGACCGTCCAGCCCCCCTGAGCTGAATTCAAACGTCGCGAAGCCGTGCCGATGCCCCCCTTGAATTCGTGACAGATCATGCCGCTGCCGCCACCCACCGCACCTTCTTTCACCGGCCCGTTTGTCGCCGTGCGCAAGGCTTCGGCCACGTGTTCGAGTTTGACGTGAAAGCCGTTGATGTCGTTGAGCAAGCCATCGAAGGTTTCCAGCACCACCGGCATGTTCCAGTAAAGTCGCCCGTCATCCGGTTGCTGTTCGCGGTCCAGCACAATCAACGCATCACGCACCACGCCCAGGCTGTGGGTGTTGGTGAAGGCGATCGGGCTGGTGAGCAGGCCGGCCTCGCGGATCCATTCCAGACCTGTGGCGTCGCCATTGCCGTTGAGCACATGGACGCCGGCAAAACACGGTTGCTGGCTGGTGGAACCGACACGCGGTTCGATCACAGTGACGCCGGTCAGAATGTCGCGACCGTTGGCGGTGCGACCTCGCACATTGCTGTGGCCGACCCGGACGCCGGGCACATCGGTGATGGCATTGAGCGGGCCGGGCTGCAGTTGGCCGAACTGGAGGTTCAGGTCGCGGGCACGTGGTTTCATTGTTTCTCTCATCTTCAATTCGTGGCAGAAAAAAGTGGTTGGATCTGACGCGGACCCTGTGGGAGCGGGCTTGCCCGCGATGAGGTCGTCACATCCAACATTGATGTCATCTGACACACCGCCATCGCGGGCAAGCCCGCTCCCACAGGTTTACGGCACAATTACTGCCCGTTTTTGACTTTGCTCCAGATCCGCGTACGCACGCGCTCGGTAGCCGGCGGCAGCGGCTGGAGGGTGAATAACGTGGCCAAGGCTTCGGCGGACGGGTACACCGCCGGGTTGTTGCGAGTCGCTTCGGCCACCAGCGGTGTGGCGCTGCGGTTGCCGTTGGGGTAGGACAAGTGATCACTGACCGGGGCAATCACTTCAGGGCGCATCAGGTAGTCGATGAAGGCCAGGCCCTGCTGCGGGTGCGGCGCGTCCTTGAGCAACACGAGGGTGTCGAACCACACCGGCGCGCCTTCTTTCGGCAGGCTGTAGGCGATCTTCACGCCGTTGTTGGCCTGCTCGGCGTTGGTCTTGGCTTCCAGCATCGCACCGGACCAACCCACCGCGACGCAGATGTTGCCGTTGGCCAGGTCGCTGATAAATTTCGAAGAGTTGAAGTAGGCAATGTGCGGACGCAGTTTGAGCAGCAGCGCTTCGGCCTTCTTGTAGTCCTCGGGGTTGGTGCTGTTGGGCGGCAGGCCGAGGTAGTGCAGGGCAACCGGCAGCATCTCGGACGGCGAGTCGAGCATGGCCACGCCGCACTGGCCGAGCTTGGCCAGGTTGGCTTCGTTGAACACCAGGTCCCAGGAGTCCACCGGCGCCTTGTCGCCCAGCGCGGCGCGCACTTTATCGACGTTGTACCCGATGCCGTTGGTGCCCCACAGGTATGGCACGGCGTACTGATTGCCCGGATCGTTGTTGGCCAGTTTTGCCAGCAGGTCCGCATCCATGTTTTTGAAGTCAGGCATCTGCGCGTGTGGCAGCGGCGCCAGGGCGCCGGCCTTGATCAGCGTCGGCAGGCTGAAGTTGCTGGCCACCATCACGTCGTAGCCGCTGCGACTGGTCAGCAGTTTGCCTTCCAGCACTTCGGCGCTGTCGAAGGTGTCGTAAACCGGCTCGATCCCGGTGTCGCGCTTGAAGTCATGCAGGGTGTTGGGGCCGATGTAGTCGTACCAGTTGTAGACATGAACCGTCGGGCCCTCGGCCGCTACCGCCGACAGCGAGACGCATAAACACGCGCTCAGCCCGAGATTGATCTGTTGATGGCGACGACTCATGATGCGGCACTCCTGGCCTGCTGCAGGCCGGTGATGAACAGGTGCTTGCAGCGTATCGGCAGGCCGGGGACTCACCCATTCCCATCATGGGTTACTCGAAAGGGGTAGAGCGTGGACGCGTTGCTGAAAGAGTTGCCGATGCACCAGGGCCTGGCGCGGGTGTTTGGCGCACTGGGCCAGGACGGTTTCTGGCGCGCGCTGGTCGACACGCTGCGGTTGCTGGTGCCGCTGGACAACGCATTGGTCGCGGTGATGCGGCCGGGGCGCGTGCCGCGCCTGCTGATCGATTTCGACGCCAAGGGCAGCGCCGATGAGCGTGAAGAACTGGCCGGTTACAGCGCTGGCATGTACCTGCTCGATCCGTTTTATCAGGCTGCGTGTGCAGGCATTGCCGATGGTTTGCACAGCCTTGAATCGGTGGCGCCAGACCAGTTTCAGCAGAGCGAGTACTACCTGAGCTACTTCCGCTCGGTGGTGGGCGGTGACGAGTTGCAGTTCATGATCAACGCCGACGATGCCGTGCTCGGGTTGTCACTCGGTCGTTCCACGCGTTTCAGTCTGCAAGAGCAGGGCCGTCTGCTCTGTGTGCGCGACTGGGTGTTGGCGGCGATGCGCCGTCACCTGCAATTGATGCCAGCGGAGGGCCCGGCGGTCGAGGCGCTGGCCGGGGATCTGGCGACCCTGCTGGATCGCTTTGACGCACGCCTGACGGTGCGCGAAATCGAGACGGCGCGTCTGATTCTTCAGGGCTTTTCAAGCAAGGCGATTGCCCAGCAATTGGGGATTTCGCCGGAAACGGTGAAGGTGCACCGGCGCAATGTCTATCACAAGCTCAATGTGAATGGGCATGGGGAGTTGTTTGCGTTGGTGTTGCAGCCGCGCTGAACCTTGGCGATTGGCGATTGTCAGTTCAGCGAAAACCCTGTGGGAGCGGGCGTGCCCGCGATGCCGGCGTACCAGCCGACATGAAGGTTGAATGTGCAGACGCTATCGCGGGCAAGCCCGCTCCCACAGTAATCGCGCTCGGTATTACTGCCGGAACACCAACGCCTTCAACCCGCATTCGACATCCGCATCCGGAAACTCCGGCGGGTTCTCCAACCGTTGCTCGAACCGCAGGCTCGGCGCTTCGCGCATGACGCCATCAATCAGGAAATCCGCACCGAACGCCGGGTCGTTCATGCAGGCCAGCACCGTGCCCTGTGGCGTGAGCAATTCCGGTAACCGACGCAGCACGCGCTGGTAATCCTTGGTCAGCAGAAAACTGCCTTTCTGGAAGGACGGCGGATCGATGATCACCAGATCATAAGGCCCTTTACCGATCACCTTGCCCCAGGACTTGAACAGGTCGTGGCCGAGAAAACTCACCTTGCTCATGTCGTGGCCGTTGAGCCGGTGATTATCGCGGCCACGGTTCAGGGCCGGGCTGGACATGTCCAGGTTGACCACGTGTTCGGCGCCGCCCTCGATGGCCGCCACGGAAAAACCGCAGGTGTAGGCAAACAGATTCAACACGCGCTTGCCCTCGGCATTGGCGCGCACCCAATCGCGGCCGTAGCGCATGTCGAGGAACAGCCCGGTGTTCTGCTTGCGGCCCAGGTCCACACGATAGCGCAGGCCGCCCTCGGTGATGGTCATGTCATCGATGACTTCCCCGACCAGCCATTCGGTGGTGCTTTGCAGCAGGTAACGATGTTGCAACGCCAGCGTGTGCGCGCCGGATGTCGCCCATGCGGGCGACCGGGAGATCTGCAGCAGCCGCTGTTTCAAATCTTCCAGCTGCGCCGATTCGGGCTCCTTGAACAGCGACACCAGCACCACGCCCTGCAGCCAGTCGACGGTCAATTGCTCCAGCCCCGGCCAGCAGCGACCTCGACCGTGAAACAGTCGGCGGGTTTCTGCGGGAGCCGCGGCGAGGGCGGTCAGCAGATGGTCGTGGAGGGTGGTGAGCGCTTCTGAATTCATCGGGTGGTGTCGGTCATTGGAGGGGGCGGCATTTTAACCACAATTGCCACTCAAGGACCGCAGCCGGGCGTCGCGAGTTATCACGTTTTATTTAACTTTACGTGAGGATTTGGCGATCTGTCGGCTCCCATACTCGGCTCCAACGAATAACAACAACCGCCGGGAGCCGATCATGTCGCCGATACCTGCTTCATCCCATCCGCGCTGGCTGCGCCTGACCCATTGGCTCAATGCCCTGGCGGTGCTGGTCATGGTCACCAGCGGTTGGCGCATCTACAACGCATCGCCGCTTTACGACTTCAGTTTTCCCAAGAGCATCACGCTGGGAGGCTGGCTCGGCGGGGCGCTGCAATGGCATTTCGCGGCGATGTGGTTCCTTGCCATCAACGGCCTTGTCTACCTGATCATCAACCTCGCCAGCGGTCGTCTTTCACGCCGCTTTTTCCCGGTGTCGCCCAAAGGTGTTCTGCAGGACGTGTGGGCCGCATTGCGCGGACGGCTGGGGCATGCCGACCTGAGTCATTACAACCAGGTGCAACGGCTGGCGTACCTGTTTGTGATGCTTGATATCACGCTGCTGGTGGTCTCCGGGCTGGTGTTGTGGAAGTCCGTCCAGTTTCCGTTGTTGCGCGAGTTACTGGGGGGCTACGACGCGGCGCGTCATGTGCATTTCATCGCGATGGCGCTGTTGGTGGCATTTGTTGCGGTGCATCTGGTGATGGTCGCGCTCGTTCCCAAAACGCTGCTGGCCATGATTATCGGTCGCAAGGAGCCCGTATGAAAAAGCCCATTGAAGGTCTGGACGAGTCATCCATCCTCAAAGACGCCCGGAACATCATTGCGCCGCAGATCGAAGACCGCTCGCGTCGCTCGTTCCTGATGCGTGGGCTGACCCTCGGTGGCGTGGCCATGTTGTCGGGCTGCAACATTACCGATAACGACAGCGTCGAGACCGCGTTGTCCTCCATGTCGCGGTTCAACGATCGGGTACAGGGCTGGTTGTTCAATCCCAATGTGTTGGCGCCGACCTATCCGGCGTCGATGATCACCCGGCCGTTTCCGTTCAATGCCTTCTACGGCATCGACGAGGCGCCGACCGTCGAGGAGCAAAGCTATCGACTGGAAGTCACCGGACTGGTCGCCGACAAGCGCAGCTGGCGTCTCGAAGAACTGCGCGCCATGGCGCAGAACGAACAGATCACCCGGCACATCTGCGTCGAAGGCTGGAGCGCGATCGGGCGTTGGGGGGGCGTGCGCTTCAGCGACTTTCTGAAACGAGTCGGCGCCGACACCGATGCCAAGTATGTCGGCTTCAAATGCGCCGACGATTATTACACCAGCATCGACATGGCCACCGCACTGCACTCGCAGACCTTGCTGGCGCTGACCTATGACGGCGCGGTGCTGCCGCGCGAATACGGCTTTCCGATGAAGCTGCGCATGCCCACCAAGCTCGGCTACAAGAACCCCAAACACATTCAGGCTATTTTCGTCAGCAACACCTACAGCGGCGGCTACTGGGAAGACCAGGGCTACAACTGGTTCGGTGGCAGCTGACGGCAACGTCACCACGCAGCTCACGCTGCGTTCATTCGCACCTGTGCTTCAAGGAGTTTCATCATGAAAAAGTTGACCACCGTCGTATTGTCCATGTGCCTCGCCGTAGGCGCCGTCAGCGTGTTTGCCGCCGATACCACAACCAGTGATGGCATGAGCAAGGACAGCATGAGCAAGGACTCGATGTCCAAAGACGCCATGAAAAAGGACACGATGTCCAAGGATTCCATGAGCAAGGATTCAATGAAGAAAGACGCCATGTCGAAGGACTCCATGAGCAAAGACGCCATGAAAAAAGACGCGATGTCCAAGGACCCCATGAAAAAGGACAACATGGCGCAGTAACTCGAACGCCGTCGCTCATGGAACATGGGTGAGTACCGCTGACTTCATCAATCTGGTTGTATCAAAAATGAATTTCCGCCGAGCCCGCTGCTCATACCTGTAAGCCGCGGAGTTGAGCCCGCGAAATCATTAGGCAATCAGGGAGTGGCAAACTCATGTGTCCAGTATCGACGGCGGGCGAGCACCTTCCTGGCGGGTTGATTCTTGTGGTTGAAGACGACCCACTGATCCTGGAGTTTCTTTGCGAGATCCTCCAGGAGGAAGGTTTCGTAGTCGAACCGCAGATTAGCGCGGACGCTGCAGCCGGTTATCTGGAGCTGCACGCGGACAACGTCGCGTTGCTGCTGACGGACATCACCATGCCCGGCAAACTTAACGGTGCCGATTTGGCCAATCAGTTCGGCGACCGCTGGCCGGACAAACCGATCATGATCATGTCCGGTTTCGAAACGCCGGAAACGTCCGGGGTGAGGCATGAGGTTTCGTTCATCAAGAAACCTTGGGCGCTGGGGCAGTTACTCGATTGCGTGGAAGGTGCATTGAAGTCAAAGAGGGTTGGCTGAAACGACACGCAACGCTTGGGCTTCGTTCACTCGCAAATGCTACATTGCTCGGCAAAACCCGCCCGGCTCTTGTAAAAGGACGCTCATCCTTGTCAGCTCAACCCTCGGTTTTCAACACGCCTTATCGCGCCTTCCTGTTTGATATGGACGGTACTGTCCTCAATTCCATCGCCGCCGCCGAGCGCATCTGGACTCGCTGGGCCTTGCGCCACGGCGTGGATGTCGAATCTTTTCTGCCGACCATTCACGGCGCCCGAGCCATCGACACCGTCAACCGCCAGGCATTGCCGGGTGTTGATGCAGAGGCTGAAGCCGCGTGGATTACCGAGGCGGAAATCGAGGACGTCGAGGGGATTGTCGAGGTGGCCAGTGCGGCGGCGTTCTTGAAATCGTTGCCTGCCAGTCAGTGGGCCATCGTGACTTCTGCGCCCAAGGCGCTGGCGCTGCGACGGATGGCGGCGGCGGGGATTCCCGAGCCTGCGGTGATGGTCACAGCGGAAGACGTCAGCGCCGGCAAGCCGGATCCTGCGGGGTATCGATTGGCGGCCCTGCGGTTAGGTGCTGAAGTGACCGATTGCCTGATCTTCGAAGACGCCACCGTCGGCATTCTCGCCGCACAAGCCGCGGGCGCAGACCTTTTGATCATTACCTCGACTCACGATCATCCGATCGAAACGCCGCATGCGACGATGGCCGATTATGACTCGGTCACCGTGCAGGTTGACCCCGACGGCCAGCTTCGCCTGCTTGCTTCGTAACAACACCATCCACCAAGGAGCCGAGGCGTTAATAAACACCGGGAATCAACCGCCAGCTACGGCTGCAATAGGCCTCATATTCACTGCCGAACTGCGCCCGCAACAGCGCTTCTTCAGCGTGGATGCGGGCGATCAGCGGGATCACCGTCAGCGCTGCCAGCAACAGGCCAACGCCAGAACGAAACACCAGCGCCCAACCCACGGCAATGACCAACATCCCCAAATAGCTGGGGTTGCGCAAACGGCGATAAATCCCCTCCGTCACGAGGCTATGCCCCGGCTGGATCGCCACCAGTCCGCTGAAGCGCTTGCCCAGCACAAACACCGGCCACAGGCGCAACGCACCGCCGACGATGAACACCCATGCCCCGAACCAACGCACGCCTTCGCCACCGAAGGTCCAGAAGTCGATCCGGTCGGTGTAGGCGGGTAGAAAACCGCTCACTATCCCGATCACCCCGAAGGCCGGCAGCACCCAGCGATTGGCCCGGTCTTCACGTTCGCCGGAGCTGAGGTTGACCTCGGTGAACAGCGCGGCGACCGTCATCAGCAGCGTCGCCAACACAACGACCACCAGCGCCCCATGAGAGAAAAACGCCGCCCACCCGCCTAACCCCCACACGGCGAGCCCGAGGTAGGCGAGGGTGCCGACAATGGCGAAAAACGCCAGTCTGGCCGAGATTTTCATAAACACCCCAGGTACTCAGTCCACATACACATCAGTGTAGGCGCTGCAATGCGTCGTTCCGACTTGCCGGCGATGGCGTGCGTGAGATCGCCTTCGCCAGCAAGCTGGCTCTTACAGGATCTCGGCTCGGGCGCTGCGGCGAATTACCTGCGGCGGTTGGCCGAAGGCTCTGAGGAAGGCTTCACGCATGCGCCGGCGATCAGTGAAACCGGTCTCGGTGGCGATCTGATCGAGGGTCAGCCGTCCGCGTTCCAGCATTTGCCGAGCCGCTTCCAGGCGCAGGTTTTCGATGGCTTTGGCTGGCGACTGCCCGGTTTCGGCGCGAAACGCGCGGCTGAACTGGCGTGGGCTGAGGCTCGCCACGTCCGCCAGCTGTTCCACCGACAACGCTTCGGCGAGGTGTTCACGGGCGTAGCCGAGCACGGTCTGGATACGGTCGGATTTCGGTTCCAGTTCCAGCAGCGCCGAATGCTGGGACTGTCCGCCCGCACGTCGGTGGTACATCACCAGTTTCTGCGCCACGGAGCGGGCAAGTTCGGCGCCGTGGTCCTTTTCAACCATGGCCAATGCCAGGTCGATGCCGGCGGTCATTCCGGCGGACGTCCAGATCGATCCATCGACCACGTAAATGCGATCCTCTTCCACGTTGATCGACGGAAACCGCGCTTGCAGCTCCCGGGCGTACGCCCAATGCGTGGTAGCCCGCCGCCCTTCAAGCAAACCGGCCTGAGCCAACACGAAGGCGCCGGAACAGATCGACGCCGTACGCCGTGCGGTCTTGATGCTGGCGCGCAGGTAATTCAACACACCTTCGGGCGCCTGCTCGAGAATGGCATCGCCGCCGACCACGATCACCGTGTCGAACACCTGTTCACCGAACGCCTCGGTGCCCACGCTCAAGCCACCGGAGGCGCGCAAAGTGCGGCCGTCTTCGGACACCACGCTCACCTCATACAGCGTCTCGCCAGCGCTGAAGTTGGCGTACTCGAACACCGGCATCGCCGCCAGCGCCATGGACTGGAAGCCTTCAAACACCACAAACGCCACGGAAGTCATTGCCAGACCCTCAAATGGAAATGTCCTGAAAACGTACTTTAAACGTCATTTGAGACAGGCGTCACTCAATTTATAACTGTTCACACCCGGCGAACACCTCGCCTCATTGTGAAGGAAACTGAACATGACTCTCTCGTCCAAAGGCACCGCCCTGATCACGGGCGCTTCTTCCGGTATCGGCGCGGTCTACGCCGACCGTCTCGCCCGTCAGGGGTATGACTTGATTCTGGTCGCCCGCAGCCAGGCCAAACTCAACGCGCTGGCCAATCACCTGAGCAACGAAACCGGCCGCGCCGTGGAAGTGGTCGCCGCCGACCTGAAAGACCAGGCCGATCTGCGCCGTGTTGAAGGCATTCTGCGTACTGACGCGAGCATTACATTGCTGGTCAACAACGCCGGGGTCGGCGCGGTCATGCCGCTGTTGGGCAGCCCGGTGGATGACATGGAAGACATGATCACCCTCAACATCACCGCGCTGATGCGCCTGGCCTACGCGGTAGCCCCCGGATTTGTCGCCCGTGGCACCGGAACCATGATCAACATTTCTTCGATCGTCGCGATTGCGCCGGAAATTCTCAACGGCGTGTACGGCGGGACCAAGGCATTTGTGTTGGGCCTGAGCCAATCGCTGCACCACGAATTGGCGGATAAAGGCATTCGTATTCAGGCCGTACTGCCCGGCGCCACTGCGACTGACTTCTGGAGCGAGGCGGGCAACCCGGTGGAAAACCTACCGCAGGAGATCGTGATGTCCGCTGAAGACATGGTCGATGCCGCACTGGTAGGGCTTGCGAGTGGTGAAGTGGTGACCATTCCGGGGCTGCACGATGGCGAGCAGTGGGATCGTTACGAAGCTCAGCGCAAAACCCTTTCTGGATTGTTCGGCAACTCCACGGCAGCACCGCGCTATCGTTGAGGCTGAAAAAAGATCGCCACCTCGCTGCGCTCGACCGCGCCTACAGGGATTTACGTCCAACTGTAGGAGCTGTCGAGCGCAGCGAGGTGGCGATTTTTGATCTTCCAGCCGCTACGCTTGTCGGCGTCAACCGGACGCTGTTATTGCCCGACCGAAAGGCCTTCCTGAACCAGAATGGCTCTGGCCAGGTCTTCGTCGCTGGCGTCTAACCCGGGATTGTCCTGGCGAATCTGCTTGATGACCGATTCCAGATACACGCCACGAATCGCACCGCCACTGGCCACGAAGCTGGAGGCGTCATCCCGGGCGGGGATCATGAGCTTGTCGTCCTTGAACGTCGAGTACAGCGAAGCGGAAACCCCGGCCGAGGTGGCCACATCGCCCGCATCCACTTTCGCGAAAGCCGAGCCGAAGGGTAAGCACAACACAAGGGAAGAGATGATGATCAGACGGCGCATGACGGTGTCCTCCGAAAGCGTGAAGCGTAAAGGAAGTACCACATAATTTAGGATGCGCGGAGACCGTCAGGAGTTCCTTGCCGCACACACAATCACTTCAACCCGTAACCCCGGATCTGCCAGTTTCGCCTCACCGCACGTGCGGGCCGGTGCGTGGCCGGCCTGCTGCCTGAAAACAGAGCGGCCGGGTTCCTCAGCCAGTTGGGCAGAAATGAGCGCTCGTGTTGAGCGCTCATTTTTTCCTGCGCGGTGCCTCGTTTGCAGGCGTGACAATCGGGCTCCCTGACAGGTCAAAATCTGCCGCTGGACGGCGGTCGTCACCCCGGTACGCTTTGATCGACCGATGATCAGCGTCCGCGCTGCCTCGCGTCCTTGGGACTATGCTTTGCAGTGCGCCCATCGCAATGGGAGACCTCTGATGATCAACGTACGCACTGCCCGCATGCTCGCCGATTACAAACGCTGGGCCGATCAACGTCTCTTTGACAGCCTCGCTGATTTGCCGCCGGGTGAGGTCAACAAGGAACGGATCTCAGTGTTCAAAAACATGATCGGCACGCTGAACCACATCTACGTGGTGGACTGCATCTGGAAGGCTCACCTCGAAGGCCGGGGGCACGGCTTCAAGACCTCGCATGACCTGCTGCATCCCGACCTCGATGACCTGCGCCTGGCGCAAAAGGACATCGATCACTGGTACTGCGCCTGGAGCGAACGGCAGACCGAGGCATCGCTGGATAAACCCGTCGAGTTCACGTTTGTCTCGGGCGAAAGCGGCACCATGAGCGCCGGCGCGATGTTGATGCACGTGGTCAATCACGCCAGTTATCACCGTGGCTGGGTGATCCAGATGTATTTCGACATTCCGGCCATGCCGCCGATGACGGACCTGCCAATCTTCCTGCGCGAGACCGACCCGTCCTTCAACGCGATCCAGGCACCGGCCCCGGCAGCGGCGCCGACATGTGTTGGGCAATTCGCGAGCGCAACCAACGTTCTGCCGGATCGTTATCGTTGACCCCGTTCCAGACCATCGACAGTTCGGACAGGTTAATGTCAAACGGCGGGTCGTCGGCGCGCAACTGGCTGCTGCCTTCGATCAGCGCGCACGCGGCGTAATCCGGTACCGTGGCGAGCATGTCCGTGCCGGCCAGCAACGCGCGCAGTCCGGCGAACTGCGGCACCGCCAGCACCACACGGCGTGAGCGGCCGATGCGCGCCAGGTCATTGTCGATGGCCCCGGTCAGGTCTCCGGAAAACGACACCAGTGCGTGCGGCCGCTCGCAGTAATCATCCAGCGTCAGGGCGCCGGGCCGATTGTCGCCGCGCAGGATCTTCACGCTCAGGTCACGCAACTTTTTGCGCTTGGCGTTGGCCGGGAGTTCGGTGGTGTAGCTGATCCCGACGGAAATCTCACCGCTGGCGAGCATCGACGACATCAGCAGGAAATTCACCCGCCGCACGACCACCACCACGTTCTGCGCCTCTTCGCGGATCTGCTTGAGCAGCGGCGGAAACAGACCGAACTCGGCGTCGTCGGACAGACCGATGCGAAACACGTCGCGGCTGGTGGCCGGGTCGAAATCCTTCGCTCGGCTGACCGCGCCGGAAATGGTGTCCATCGCTGGCTGCAATTCCTTGAGAATCTGCAATGCGCGTTGGGTCGGCTCCAGAACACGACCGTTACGCACCAGCAGCGGGTCATCGAACAGGTCACGCAGTTTTGCCAGCGAAGCACTGACCGCAGGCTGGCCGAGGAACAGTTTTTCCCCGGCCCGGGTCAGGTTCTTTTCGAACATCAGGGTTTCGAAAATCACCAACAGGTTCATGTCCACGCGGCGCAGGTCGTTGCGGTTCATGGTGGGGGTGCTCGAAAGTTTTCAGGGTCTTTTCATTAAAGCAGTAAACCTGTCCGGTGCATCGTATCCGGTCAGGCTCGATTTTCGAGGGCATGGAGTTTGAGTGTCGGCGAAGGTGTTGCGGTTGAGCACTATCAGAACTGATAGGTTATGTACCTCTGCGAAGTCTGTCGACGTTCATTGCTTCTGTGCTGCCGTGGCTGGTTGTGGGAGCAGCTTGGACGGAGCGTTGAGTTGGACTTGGAGTGAGGTTTTGGAAAAAGTTTGGCACTTCGACGTTCACCGGTGACATTCGTCTATTTTGCAAGCGCTCTCTGAATGCCATATCGGTTGCCGCTGGGGCAAATTGGTCGTTACTTATCGTTTCAGTAATAACCACAGTGTTTTCCGATATTACGGGGGTAGTAGTGAAGCGCCTTGCGGGCACCCATCCATTGGTCCTGGGTTGAGTGGGAATTAGAGGAGTCTCAGTTCTTGCCGCGGGTTGTGGCGTTGGCGTGGGCTGATCCATTAATCCGTTCATAGCGTTTGGAAGGGGGCGTCGAGGATAGCGTGCACGTACAGTTTGTCGTTCAAGTCCCAATAACCAAATAGATCTATGTCCCGTCGGATCGTTTTGATTCACGGGATCACCTTGGCAATACGCATAGGTATTCAATCCCCCTTCACCAAACGGGCTCACACTGTCCGGACCGTTAAACCGCATCAACACCGGATTAAACCCTCGATACCCATTTCCCAACAAATAATGCCCCGTCACCGGGTCGGGCCGTTCGCCATTGAACCCTAACAGGCTGAGTAACCCGTTTTCAGGGTGGCGGTGGCCATAGGGTGAATAGGCGATGGGCTGGCACTGATGGTTCGCTTTAAGCGTGTGCAACACGGAGCGTTGTTGATCGGTGGCCAGCAGCGTGGTGTCGAGTGCATCGCCCTCACTTCGCTGCTGCGCCAACAGCCAGTCGTCGTGTTGGACGATCGAATGCTGCAGCGCACCCTGTATCTCGGTGGCCAGGCGGCTTTTGCAGTAGAAACGCCGATGCTGTTGCGCGTCCTGCTGTGCATGGCCGATCAACCGGTCGAGGGCGTCGTAGCGATAGTGGCAGAGGGGTTCGCGCAGTAATGGCATGGGGATGCTCCGAAGGTTCAACGTGCCTTCGATCAGTATTGGCGGTTTCGCAATGGGTGGGAACTAGCAGAACTGATAGTCCGGAACCTGTGGGCCCTGGAGTGATGGTGGCGAGGGCAGCTTGCTCCCTCGCCACAGGGGATTGGTGAGGACATCACCAACTTCAGCTGTTGTGATTTTGTCTGATGTTAAACCTTAAACTGAACTATCGTACGGTCGCTAGTGCGTTGTTCCCACCAACGATCACCGTCAAACCTGAAATGAGGATCTCTGATGAGTAACTTTGCTCTGCTTGGGCGCACTCCCTTAAGAAGCCCATTTTCCGCAGCGGTGTTTACCTGTCCGACGGTCATGGAATTACTGAACTCATCCCTGGCTTTCAATAAGTTACGATGATCAATTGATATAGGGACTTCTGGTAATTCTAATTGACTGTAAAACGACTCTAATTCAAGTCCAAGTGTATCAGAGTAGCTGTTCTCGTCGGGTGTGAGCTTTCTCTGCATAAACGAAATCTTATTCCCTTTTTTAATCGAGACTTCGTCATAACCAAAGCCTATAACTGACTTAATCAGGGTGCTGTGTCCCTCGTTGGCTTTGATTCTATGAGTGACTTCATTAAAGCTATGAAGCGTGGTATCCAGGGTTGGGGTAAATGTAGTGACGTCCGTGTAGTTATTTTTGTTTTTAGTAACCGCACTAAATGTTAGTCCCGGGCCGCTTTTATAGACAGGCCGGCCTAACATCCGGTTGAGGACGCCGGGGATTGTACCGTTCGGATCACTCAGATTGACGGGGTCCCCCAAACAATAAGCATATGCGTTCAATCCGCCCCTGCCAAACGGACTAAGTCTGTCCGGACCGTTAAACCGCATCAACACCGGATTAAACCCTCGATACCCATTTCCCAACAAATAATGCCCCGTCACCGGGTCGGGCCGTTCGCCATTGAACCCTAACAGGCTGAGTAACCCGTTTTCAGGGTGGCGGTGGCCATAGGGTGAATAGGCGATGGGCTGGCACTGATGGTTCGCTTTAAGCGTGTGCAACACGGAGCGTTGTTGATCGGTGGCCAGCAGCGTGGTGTCGAGTGCATCGCCCTCACTTCGCTGCTGCGCCAACAGCCAGTCGTCGTGTTGGACGATCGAATGCTGCAGCGCACCCTGTATCTCGGTGGCCAGGCGGCTTTTGCAGTAGAAACGCCGATGCTGTTGCGCGTCCTGCTGTGCATGGCCGATCAACCGGTCGAGGGCGTCGTAGCGATAGTGGCAGAGGGGTTCGCGCAGTAATGGCATGGGGATGCTCCGAAGGTTCAACGTGCCTTCGATCAGTATTGGCGATTTCGCCAATGGCTGGGAACTAGCAGAACTGATAGGTCGTTCCGGTTCTTACCGAAATCCATGGGCCAGTCGTTTCAGCGCCAACTTCAGCCGCTGTAAACATCCGCCGGCTCGGTCAACACCTTCCTGAACGTCTCCACCAACGGTCGCAAATTAACCCGATGCCAGGCCGCCCACAGCGGCGTGGTAAAGGAAATCCACGGCACCTCGCGCAGCACCACACCCGGTGGCGCGTTTCGACTCAAACCTTTCTGAATCATCGCGATTCCCAGCCCCGACGCCACCAGCCCCAGCGCAGTGAACGGTTCGGTCGCCTCCATGCGGATGTCCGGGGTAAAACCGGCGCGGATGCAGGCGCTGATGAAGTCGTCTCGGCTCGCACAGTTCTGGCGGTGTTGCACGCCAATCCATTCCTGATTGGCCAGGTCTGCCGGGCCCCATGTTGCTTGGCGGGCGAGGGGATGATGCTCGGGCAAGGCCAGCAGCATAGGGTCGTCCAGCACCTGAAAACCCAGCAGGTCCGGATCGTCGGCGACGGGCGGTTCGCTAACCAGTGCGATATCGAGGCTACGCTGACGCAGGCCTTCGAGTTGTTCGGCGGAGCTGAGGTTGTATAGCGCGACGTGCACGTTCGGCCGGTCGACCCGCAGCACGCGCAAGGCATTCGGCAGGACGCCGGCATGCATGGCGTTCTCGATGTAGCCGATGCACAAACCGCCTTCTTCACCACGACCCAGGCGTTTGCCAAGGGATTCCAGGCGATTGGCGTGGGTCAGCAGGGCGCGGGTTTCGGCGAGGAACGTCTGACCGTCGCGGGTCAGCCGAATGCGTTGCTGGCTGCGTTCGAACAGGGTCAGGCCCAGGCGTTCCTCGAGCTGGGCGATCTGTCGGCTCAGGGGCGATTGGGAAATGTGCAGGCGTTCGGCGGCGCGACCGACGTGTTCTTCTTCGGCGACGGCGACGAAGTAGCGCAATTGGCGGATGTCGATCATGTCAGACCTGTAGGGACTCAAGTGCTGCGCATTATGTCTTGGACGGTCCGAACGTCGCAATCTACGATCTGCTCAACGGTCATTCAACTGACCTCTGAAACTGACGAGGATTGAATCATGAGCTTGAAAGACAAACTGCCCGGCGCGCTGGGCTTCGGTACCGCGCCATTGGGCAACATGTTCCGCGCCATCCCTGAAGAAGAAGCGCTGGCCACTGTTCACGCGGCCTGGGATGCCGGCGTGCGTTACTTCGATACGGCACCGTTTTACGGTTCGGGCCTGTCGGAGATTCGTCTGGGCGCGGCGTTGGCCCAATACAACCGTGACGACTATGTGCTGAGCAGCAAAGTCGGGCGGGTGATTCTTGAAGAAGTCGAAGACGCGGCGGCCCGTGATCTGGGTGAGAAGAGCGGTGTGTTCGAACACGGCCGCCCGAACAAGATCGTCAACGACTACAGCGCCGACGCGACGATGCGTTCGATTGAAGACAGCCTCAAACGTCTGCAGACCGATCGCCTGGACATTGTCTGGGTGCACGACATCGCGCAGGATTTCTACGGTGATCAATGGCTGGAATACTTCAATCAGGCCCGTATCGGCGCTTTCAAAGTGCTGACCCGTTTGCGCGAAGAAGGCGTGATCAAGGGTTGGGGACTGGGGGTGAACAAAGTGGAACCGTGCGAATTGACCCTCGATCTGACCGAAGCCCAACCAGACGGTTTTCTGCTGGCGGGGCGCTACACGCTGCTCGACCACGACCGTGCCTTGCAACGCCTGATGGACGCCGCGCTGGCGCAGAACGTCGAGATCGTCGTCGGCGGACCCTACAGCTCGGGCATCCTGGCCGGCGGCGCGCACTTCGAATACCAGAAGGCCAGCCCGGCGATCATCCATAAAGTCGAGCAGATCAAAGGTATCGCAGCGGCTCACGGGGTCGACATCAAGGCCGCCGCGTTGCAGTTCTCCCTGGCTAACCCGGCGGTTGCCGCGGTGATTCCAGGTTCCAGCCGTCCGCAGCGGATTGCCGAAGACGTGGCCGCGTTGTCGGCGGTGATTCCCGCTGCGTTCTGGCAAGCCATGCGCGAAGCGAAACTGGTGTCCGAACGCGCTCCATTACCCATCGCAGGAGTTTGAGCATGAAGATCGATCTGACGGGGAAACTCGCCATTGTCAGCGGCAGCACCGCCGGCATTGGCCTGGGTATCAGCAAGGCGCTGGCCGAGTCCGGTGCCACGGTGGTGGTGATCGGCCGCGAGACGACCAAGGTCGAGCAAGCGCTGGCAAGCATTCGCCAGAGCGTGCCGGGCGCGCAACTGCGTGGCCTGACGGCGGACCTCGGCACCGCCGAAGGGGCCGAGCAGTTGTTCGCCGCCGAGCCACGAGCAGACATTCTGGTGAACAACCTCGGAATCTTTAACGAGGTGGATTTCTTCGACACGCCAGACAGCGAATGGACGCGGTTTTATGAGGTCAACGTGATCTCCGGTGTGCGTCTGTCGCGGCATTATGTGCCGGAGATGGTCAAGCAGGGCTGGGGCCGGGTGATTTTCCTGTCCTCGGAATCCGGGATCGCGATCCCGGCAGACATGCTCAACTACGGCGTGACCAAAAGCGCTAACCTCGCGGTGTCTCATGGTTTGGCCAAACGGCTGGCGGGTACTGGCGTGACGGTCAATGCGATCCTGCCGGGGCCGACCCTGACCGATGGCCTGGAGCAGATGCTCAAGGACGCCACGGCCGAATCGGGGCGCAGTGTGCGCGAAGAGGCCGATGCGTTTGTGCGCAAGGCCCGGCCGACGTCGATCATCCAGCGCGTGGCGGACGTCGAGGAAGTCGCGAACCTGGTGGCTTACATCGCTTCGCCGTTGTCCTCGGCTACTACGGGCGCGGCATTGCGTGTGGACGGTGGCGTGGTCGACAGCCTGGCGATCTGAATTTTTTTGCTTGAGAGAGAGGACTACATGGCAACTGCATCAGCATTTATCGATATCCCGGCTTCGACCGACAGCGTTTGGCAATTGATTGGCGGCTTCAATTCGCTGCCGGACTGGCTGCCGTTCATTCCCAAAAGTGAACTGAGCGAAGGCGGGCGTGTGCGCAGTCTGCAAACGGCCGATGGCGCAGTGGTGGTGGAACGGCTTGAGTCGTTTGATAACGCCGGGAAGACGTACAGCTACTCGATTGTGCAGGCACCGTTTCCGGCGACGGATTATCTGGCGACGATCCGCGTCGAAGCACGAGGCGAGGGTGCCCGGGTGACGTGGTCGGGTCGGTTTGCGCCGGTGGGTGTGAGTGAGGAAGAAGTGGCGGCGCTGTTTGCCGGCATTTATCAGGGTGGTCTTGAGGCTTTACGGGCAAACTACCCCGCCTGATTTCGCCATCAATCCCTGTGGGAGCGGGCTTGCCCGCGATGGCGGAGTGTCGGGCAGTATAATTTTGTCTGTCCGGTCGCTATCCCGGGCAAGCCCGCTCCCACAGGTTTTGTATCAGTTCAGGAGATCCGGGTCAGGTCTGGGTAATCAGGTTCTGCCGGCAGTCGAGCAGCAACCGTGCGCCGCCCAATTCGCTTTCACCCACCTCAAGCGTAAATCCATGCAGGCTGACAATCGCCGCGACGATCGACAAGCCCAGGCCGAACCCGCTTTGCTGATTGCCACCTTCGGCGCGATAGAAGCGCTGGAATACGGCGTCCCGTTCGGTCGCAGGAATGCCCGGTCCCGAGTCGAGCACTTCGATCCGCGTATGCCCATTTTCATTGACCCCGCGCAAAATCACCTCGCCGCCCGGCGGTGTGAATTTGATGGAATTGCTCAACAGGTTCGCCACGGCTTCGAACAACAGCGCCCGATCACCGTTCAGCGCCGGCAGTGATTCGGGCAATTGCAGCTTGAAAACCAGCTCATCTTCCTCCGCCAGCGGCAGATAAAAGTCGTGCAGTTCCTGCAACAACGGCAGCGGATCCAGCTGCACAAACCCCGAACGCCGCTGCCGATCCTCCAGCTCGGAAATCCGCAGCAACCCGCGAAAACGCGCCATCAGCGTATCCGCTTCAGCGAGCACCGAATCGAGTTGTGTCGCTTCTGCCGACCCTTCGCCAGCCTGTTGCTGCATGCGGTACAACTGCGCCCGCAAGCGGGTCAGCGGCGTGCGCAAGTCGTGTGCAATGTTGTCGCACACACCCTTGACCTCGTTCATCAAGCGCTCGATGCGTTCGAGCATGGCGTTGACGATGGCGGCGAGCATGTCCAGTTCGTCACGGCGATCAGACAGCGGCAAACGTCGGGTCAGGTCGCCGGCGACGATGGCCTCGGCACTGGCCTGAATCCCGCGAATGCGTCGCAGCGGTCGACGGCGCAACAGGTGCCATCCGACGATGCCCGGCAAAATGGTCAGGGTCACGCCCCAGAACAACGCGTGGAGGATGATGCGGGTCACGGCGAACAGTGAACCGTTGTCACGCACCAGAATCAGCCAGCGACCGTCCGGCGTCTGGGTCGCCACCGCGTCGCAACTGTCGGCGGGCAGCGTCGGGTCGTCGGAGTCGGCGCAGTCGCTGAGCATGTGGATCTTGCCGTCCAGCGGCAAACCTTTGGGAATGTGGCGCAGGGCACCGCTGAGGTAGTGATGCTCGGCATCGAACAGGCCATAGGCATCGATGCCGCGAATGTCGAAAGTCATGCTGACGGCGAGGGCGTCCACCAGTTGTTCGCCGGAAAAACGCGAGAACAAATGCTGACGTTGCATTAGCGAGTGCTTGGCCAGGTTGTCCAGATAGGTGGACACCTCGTAATACATGACCCCCATGAGAATCCCGCTCCAGAGCACGAACAGCGAGCTGTAGAGCGCCAGCAACCGACTGCTGGACGAACGCCAGCCTTTAGAGGGGTTCGGCAATGACATAACCCGAGCCTCGCACGGTCCGAATCAGTGGGACATTGCCGGGCGGGTCGATCTTTTTGCGCAGGCGGCCGATGTGCACGTCGATCAGGTTGGTGCCGGGGTCGAAGTGATAACCCCAGACCTCTTCGAAAATCATCATCCGCGAGAGAATCTGGCCGGTGTTGCGCATCAGGAATTCCAGCAGCTTGTACTCGGTGGGCAACAGCGTCAGCAGTTGACCGTCGCGGCTGGCCTCGTGGCTGATCAGATTCAGTTCCAGGTCCGCCACCCGCAACGTGGTGGCCTGGGCGGTCACGGTGTTCTGCCGGCGCAGCAGCACTTCGACCCGGGCGGCCATTTCATCCGTGGCAAACGGTTTGGTCAGGTAATCGTCACCGCCGGCACGCAATCCGCGCACGCGTTCATCGACATCGGAGAGGGCGCTGATCATCAGGATCGGCGTCGCCACGCCCATGGTTCGCAGTGTGGTGACGATCGCCAGGCCATCGAGCTCGGGCAACATGCGGTCGAGGGTGATCAAGTCGTAATTGCCGCTGACCGCGCGCTCAAGTCCTTCGCGACCATTGTCGACCCAATCCACGTCGAGCCCGTGGCTGCTCAATTCGGCGACGATCTCCCGGGCGGTCACGGCGTCGTCTTCGATGGTCAAGATGCGGGTCATAGGGCGGACCTGATAGTCAGTTCAAGGCAAGTGTGTGGGCATTCTGCCAAGAAATGCCGGTGACTTTTTAAATTAACTTTCATGTGGCTCATGGGGCGGCCCGGAACGTTGATATCATATGGCCATAACCTTGAAAGGGAGTTCGACTGTGCGCACTTTGATTTGCCGTGTCGGGATGCCGATTGTTGTGTTGTTGCTGTACGTCATCAGCAGTAGTGCCTGGGCGGGTAACACGCCGTGTTCAGGAAAGAAGGGCGGTATCGATCGCTGTGATGGCGACCTGTTTGTGTGTAATGACGGCTCTATCAGCGCTTCGAAGAAAAGCTGCTCGGCTCGTTATGGCGAATCAAGCCAGGCTCGCCCGCAAACCTTATTGCAGAGCGCCGATGGCTGCGCCTGCGGTTCGGGGTCGTTTTGCACTGGCCCGAGAGGCGGGGTGTATTGCCTGACACCCAGCGGTAACAAGAGCTACAAGCGCAAGTAGGGCAATGCATAAAACCCGCTGCGATGCGGCCGCTCCTTGCAAAATGCATGGGAATGAGAAGTTCAAACTTTGTAAATCATTGAAATTTATCTATTTATTGAAAACGGGCGACTGGCACGTTGACTGCAATTCCTCATTTGACGAGTTGTAACAACATCTTTCCTGCCTGGAGCGACATAACAATGAATAGATCCCCTGATGGTTTCTATCCTGCCGCAGAAGAGTCAAGCACGTTGTCGGGCGTTTCCTGGGGAGCGATTTTCGCCGGGGCCGCTGCGGCGGCGGCGTTGTCGCTGATCCTGGTGCTGCTCGGTTTCGGATTGGGTTTTTCGGCGGTTTCCCCGTGGGCCCATGAAGGCGTCAGTGCCAAGGGTTTGGGCGTTTCAACGATTGTCTGGCTGGCCGTTACCCAAATCGTCGCTTCCGGGCTTGGGGGTTACATCGCCGGTCGCCTGCGGGTGAAATGGGCGAACATGCATGGCGATGAAGTCTACTTTCGCGACACCGCTCATGGCTTCCTGGCCTGGTGCGTGGCGACCCTGGTGACCGCAACGCTGGTCGTCGGCTCGGTCAGCAGTATTGTCAGCGGTGGGGTGCAGGCCGGGGCGAGTGTTGTCGGCGGTGCTGCAAGTGTGGCCACGCAAGCGGCGGGCACTGCCGCCGGGAATACGCCCAGCGATCAATACGGCTATTTCGTCGACAGTCTGTTTCGCGACGATCGTCCCGCAGCCATCAGCGATGACGCGGCGCGTGGCACCGTGACTCGCATCTTCGTTCGCTCGTTGAGCAACGACGGTCAACTGGCGGCTGAGGACCGTACCTATCTGGCGCAACTGGTGGCGCAACGGACCAACCTGACGCAAGCGGACGCTGAGCGTCGTGTCGATGAAGTCTATGCCGCTGCGCATAAAGCCGTGGAAGACGCCAAGGTAGCCGCGAGACAAGCGGCCGACACCGCAGCAAAAGTGGCGGCCATGACGGCGTTGTGGATGTTCGTGGCACTGTTGATCGGCGCGTTCTTCGCCAGCTTCGCTGCAACCTTTGGTGGTCGTCGTCGGGATGCGGTGGTGTATGTCGAATCCGATGCCTATGTCGCCACAGCCCCTATTCGTTAACCCAGGAGAATTCTCATGCGCTCACTACTGTTGTTTTTTCTCGGTGTACCGATCCCGATCATCATCCTGATTGCCCTGTTCATGCATTGATCCGCTGAGGTCCATGCCTGCGCCGCTTCTGCCTTGGGTAGAAGCGGCGTTTTTGCGAGCGCCACCGGGAGCAGGTCAGGCGCAACACATCCATCTACTCAATCGGTGTACTCATAAACGCCTCAAGCCCCTCGGCATACGCGGTAAACGCGCTGATCTGCGGAAACTGCCGGGCGTCCACCTGATCAGGCACGACCAGGTTGGTAAAGCTCCAGGCCACCGCCAACGTAATTCCGGCCTGATCAATCGAACCATCGACCTTCAACGGGTGCAATTCCAGCTCCCGTTCCAGCGCCGAATACGCCGCCGCCAATTGCCCCTCGACCCGCTCCACCCATGGCTCGAACTGAATTTCTGCGGGCCGCAGGTTGCGTTCGTAATAAAGCTGCACCGATTTCTCGCAGGCTGCCAACGCCAGGCCGATCAGGCGCAACGAACGCAGGCGTTGAGGCGGCTCGCCAGACATCAGGCTGTTACCCGGTCCGGCCAGTACCTCCAGGTAATCGATGATCAACGTCGAGTCGATCAACACCTCGCCGTCATCCAGCACCAGCGTCGGCGCCTTGACCACCGGGTTGATCTGCTGGAACTGCTCGAAGTGCCGAAACACCGAAACAGATTGGTGATCGAGGTCGATGCCCAGGCGTTTGGCAGTAATGGCGACCCGCCGTACATAGGGCGAATCCAGCATGCCGATCAGCTTCATTGAACCTCTCCTCAAGATTGCCATTTCGGGATGGACAACCTTAGCTGAGGTTCACTGCCCTGCAAATGGGTTCAAGAAACACCGTCGTCGAGGCCGTTTGTCTTCTATATACAGCCGCTCGGTTGAATTTCTTGCTATAAACGCACTCCGATAATCACCACAAAGACTGCCATAGAGCACTTTTCAGGGCTTTGTCGGACAAATTCGCTGTCTTTTCAGTTGCTGAGGCCTCAAGTCGGCCTTAGACTGCCGCCCCTCGTAAATTGAGTGCCGGGTGGCGCTTGGAATAAACGGCGCCTTTCCGATGGCCAGACCAGGTCCGCCGGAACGCTCCCTAATTCGCCTTAATGCACGTTTTTTTATAGAGATATCAATGACAAAGGACAAGTTGCTGGCCATGCCGGCGGATGACTACATGAATGCCGAGCAACATGCTTTTTTCTCTGAGCTGTTGCAGAACATGAAAGTCGAAACCCATGAGCGCATCGAACAGAACCGCATCGCCATCGAGAGCCTGGACACCCCAGCCGATCCGGCTGACGCGGCGTCTGTCGAAGAAGAGCGCACCTGGCTGGTGAACGCGATCGATCGCGACCAGCGCATGCTGCCTCAGTTGGAACAGGCGCTGGAACGCATCAAGGAAGACAGCTTCGGCTGGTGCGACGACAGCGGCGAGGCCATTGGCCTGAAGCGTCTGCTGATCAGCCCGACCACCAAGTACTGCATCGAAGCGCAAGAGCGTCACGAACAGATCGACAAGCACCAGCGTCAGGCCTGATTTCGTAGCGCCCGCATCGCGGGCAAGCCTCACTCCTCCAGGAGCAAGGCTTGCCCGCGATGCTTTTTTTCGTCTGCGGAAAACCTCGGGCACTTCTATTGATCTGCTTCAACGCCCACTACTAATGGACCATGGATAATGGCCCTGTAGTGGCGTTTAATGCAGTCACAACAATTAGAAGACGCATGGGGTGACGAAGATGACGAGAGACGGATCTCTGGTTGGGGCATTGCCTGCACCAGTGCTTGCACCGAATACCCGCTGGTTGACGCCGACGCTGCAAAGCATCGCCCTGATGCTCTTGCTATGCGGTATGACGCTGGGTGGCTGGTCGCTTTATGTTGGCCTGCCGTTGGCCTTGCTGGTTGTCTGGCTGCCTCGCTTGCGTTCCCGCAGCACCGCTGCAGCTGCACCCGTCGACAGCTCCGGCGCCATCGCCGAACTGACTCGCGATCTTTCCTACACCACCAGTCACAACGCCCTGTCAGCCGCCGGCGTGGCGTTTTCGGTCAAGCAACTGGCCGACAAACTGCAATCACAACTCGGTGCGGCGGCGCAGATTGTCAGCAACGCCGAAGTGATGATCGCCACCGAACAAGCCACCTCGACCCTCAGTCGCGCCGCCCTCAGTGCCGCCAGTGAAGCCCATCAGAGCAGCGCGGCCGGGCGCACGGAGCTGGTCGAATCGATCAGCCGCATGCATCAACTCAGTCAGCGCGCCAGCAACAGCCGCGAGCTGATCGAAGCCCTGAGCCTGCGCAGCGACGACATCCAGCGGGTCACGCTGGTGATCCAGTCCATTGCCAGTCAGACCAATCTGCTGGCATTGAACGCCGCCATCGAAGCGGCCCGGGCCGGGGAGCACGGTCGCGGGTTCGCGGTGGTGGCCGACGAGGTTCGAGGCCTGGCCGCACGCACGGCGACGGCCACTGGCGAAGTTGGCGAGATGGTCGCCGATATCCAGCAACGCACCGCACAAGTGGTGGAGCAGATTCGGCAGTTGTCCAGCGACCTCGATATCGGTGTCGAGCAGGTCGAGCACACCGGTCAGCACCTGGAAAACATTGCCCGCCTGGCGGCTGGCGTCGAAAGCCAGGTCGGCGAAATCGCCAAGGGCGCCGAGACCAACCGCGAACAACTCGACAGCCTGTTTCACGCCATTGAACAGATGCGCAGCGATCTGGCGATCAGCGATCAACAGACCCAGCGTCTGGCTCAGGCCGCTGTGCAGATGGAGGGGCAGGCCGAAACCATCAGCGAACGTCTCGCCGAAGTCGGACTGGATGACTATCACCAGCGTGTTTATGACCTGGCCCGCGAAGGCGCGCGTCAGATTACGGCGCGTTTCGAAGCTGATATCGACCAGGGCCTTGTCAGTCTTGATGATTTGTTCGATCGCAATTACCAGGCTATCCCCAATACCAGCCCGGCCAAGTTTCAGACGCGTTTCGACCGTTACACCGATCAGGTGTTACCGGCGATTCAGGAGCCGTTGTTGCCGCTTCATGAAGGCCTGGTGTTCGCCATCGCGTGTACGCAGCAGGGTTACGTACCGACCCACAACAAGGTTTTCTGTCAGCCACTGACCGGTGATGCGCAGGTCGATACGCTGCAGAACCGCACCAAACGCAAATTTGCCGACCGCACCGGGATTCGTTGTGGCAGTCATCAACAGGCTGTTCTGTTGCAGACCTATACGCGCGATACCGGGGAGTTGATGCACGATCTTTCGGTGCCAATCATGCTCAAGGGGCGGCATTGGGGTGGGTTGCGGTTGGGGTATAAGCCGCAAAGTCCTCGCTGACAGGGTTGGCATTGTTGCGATTCCGGCAATTGATCTATGCAACACCGTTGCTGTTTCCTCGTCGATGAACTCATTACCATGCCTACATAGTTAGGCTGCTAATGAAGTTGGAGAGGTCAGCATGCGTAGCAAAGTCGATGTTGCCGTCATGATCGGCAGCGGTGTGCCTGCCAGTTTGCGCGCGCAGGGGCAGAGCGTCTGCTGGGTCGTGCTGCTGAACGGCGAACGCCGGGGGACGGCGTTCGCCCGCCGTGATGAAGCGGAGGAGTGCAGGGCTGCCTGGTTGGCGCAATTAAGTGCCGAAGCCCCCGACAGCCTGCATTGACTAGTGAATCTGGTGCATACGCAGGTTCAGGTCATCGACTACCCGCGCCCAATCGGCATCTTCACGTAATTGCTCTTTAAGGAAACCGGCCTGTTGCGGCGTCCAGAACTCGGCATCGATGAGCTTTTTATCATCGGGCAGAGGGGAGTGAGTGGCGATGAAATCGTCGATGGCTTTTTCGCTGGAGTCCAGACCGAGTTGGTCGAACAAGCCTTTCAAATCGTGTGTAGGTGAATCCATCTTCATCTCCTTGAGGTTATTCAGTCGCATCGAGTATGCATTCGGCCGTGCAGTGTCATTGCATCAGAGGGAGCCGCGCACCAAGAGTTCGATAGGGGTTTAGCAGCTTTCTCGAGATTCGCCATGATGGTGGCAGTATGCGATTGCCTGGCAGGGCTGCAACGATTACGATGCTGTCGCGTTTTTGGCGCCAATCAGCCGCCATGCGAAGAGTTCGAACAAGGATGTGGACGACACTCGATTCCCAGGTTTACCGCCTTCCAGTGCTGAACTACCCACTCCTTGCTCGATTTTCTTTCGAGTCGACGCGTCCCCGATCCCGCATGAAAAGGATGTAAGCAGTGAAGCGTCTTGTTTATCTGATGGCCATCGCACTTGGCCTGTCGTTGACTGGTTGTGTGTCGTTCACACCGCTGGGCCCCATTGGTGAACCCTTGAAACCCGCGCCATCGACCCTCGATCGTAGTGCCGAGATCAGCGATGTCGTGATTTCCGCCCCTGAGTTGGACGATAAAGTGCGTGTCGCCGGCAGCCGGCAGTTGACGGAGCAGATCAGCGCCTATGTCGACAAAAGCGATTACTTCAAGCGAATCGTGGTGTTCCCGGCCAAGGCCGGGGAGGACGACGTGGTGCTCAAGTTCAACCTGACCTCGCTGGCAGGCAAACGCACCATGCATCCGGCTTACATTCCCGGTGCGCTGGTGACCTTGACTATCTGGATCTGGGTCGACGGTCCGATCTACGTCGATAAATACGACCTCGCGGGCGAACTGATCATCGAAGACCGCCAGGGCAAGCAACTGGCCAGGTCGGTCGAGCAGGTGAAGCTCGACAAGAATGTTGGCCTGTGGAACGCCGATTATCTCAATCCCCGCCTGGGCGGTACTCAATTGCGCGAATTGGTCGCTCAATTGCTGGCCGGTGCCACACCTCAACTGCGTCCACTGTCAAAGGAATTGGCTGCACATGAATAAATACCTTTTGGTTTTGCTGTTGATGGTCAGCAGTGCCCTGACGGGCTGTATTTCCTATTCCCAGCATGACTTGCCACCAGTGGATCAGTGGCCCCCGGCTCAGGCCAGGCAAGACAAGCCCAGTGCTTATCTGCACGTGACCACTCAGCAGCAGTTCAACGGCGAACTGTCGGGTGGCATGGGCAATGCGGCGCTGGTGGAAAAGAACATGCTGGAAACCTTTAAGGAATCCGGACAGTTCAAAAACGTGACCACGGACAAAGTTGACTCGAACGTGTACGTCACGAGTACCTTGACCAATAACGAGCAGGGCAATATCGCCAGTGCCTGGTTGACGGGATTCACGTTGTTCGTGATCCCGACTACGTTCAGCAATACCTTCACGCTGGAAACGGTGTTCAAGGATCAGGAAGGTAACGTGCTGGGCAAAATCGTCAAACAGGAGAGCACTCGGACCTGGTTGCAGATTCTGCTGATTGTCGGGTTGCCGTTCAATGAACGAGGGGACGTGTTGCTCAAGCACCTGACCCAAAGCACGCTGGATGAAGCGGTCAAGCGCAAACTGATCTGATTAATTGTCAATTTGAAAGCGTGCAACCTGTGCAAGGTTGGCACGCTGCAGACACCTCTCGGGCCGAGGTGCCGACGCTATCGGCGAGGCACGCTCTGGCCTGATTCCGCGCTGGGGGGCATGAAGTCGCGCTGTCCGGCGCCGGACATGTCCATGCCCATTTCAGGCTTTCAATGCCCCATCATCGACCGCCAGCTTCAGGGCCATGGCGGCCTCCTTGGCAGCGATTTCGGCGACGTCCGAGGTTTTGAACCAGCGATCCTTCTCGACCTGGTGATACGTCACTGTGGTCAGCGGCGGTTTGGCGCGCATGATAATCACCGCCTGAAATTCGCCTTCGACTTCTCTGGCTTCGCCCCGGATAAAAAATTCACCGATATCAAATTCCGTCACGTAGCAGCCTTCCCTTGGAAATGTTCTGTTGTGTTGAGCGCCGTCCGGCTTGGGAACGGATTTCATTGGTTCGGCAGTATGGCAGTAGTTGCCCGCCGACGGCTGAGTTAAGTCGTCGGCATGACGAAACGTATATAAGAAGGGACTGAGCGCAGCGCTCAGCGATGCAGTTCGAACTTTCGGGCGAGCGCACACGCTTCGTTGTGGTCGCTGCGGAAACCTCTGACATGACCGGTGGAAATTTCTTTGATGTGGAAGAACGCATTACCGGCCAGGACAACCTGAAAACGCGGTGTGGCAAGCGCTTCAGGGCTGAACTCAGGGTGTTGAAACCCCGCAGGGTATGGCGTCGAGGCGTTGCTTGGATCAGGCGCCAAGGACGGAGTGAAGTGTGTCAGGGTGCACATATGAAGTCCTTTTCGTTGTTTTACCGACGTGTGTACGTCGTTTTGGGTAGTCTCGATGAGCATCGCTGCTCTAGAATCACCGTCACTGGTGCGCGACTGATGTTTATCTAAAGCAATTTTTTGCGGGCGATATGTCGGAAAAGTGCTTTTTTTAAGGAGTTTTTTCCCTAAGGTTGGTAATCCGTTTTTTCTGGCTGTCAGAAGGGCTTTTTCCTTCAACCTCTGACGAACACCAGGCAAGACGACGCGAGTGACTTTCCATTAGTCTTCTTACGCCTCGCGATGAATGAGCGCTCTGCTCGTTTCTGGATTTCAACACGGGTCATTTGGCGACACCTTCGGCATTGCCGCTTTTTTCTGCTGTGCGCTGTTTGCCAGCGTGCAGCATCATTTCAGATGTGGGGATGTTTCCTTGGCAGTAAGTAATCTCGATATGCATGCTTTGTTCGTGCTGGGTGATTTGCGCGCAAAGCTGGTCAAACAGTTCCAGTCACGTTTTGTTTACATCACCGAACAGAACGCCGAAGGCATTTACATTGCCGAGATCGACACCGAATCAGCTCTGGTGGTGGACGACAAGCCCGGCCTGAAACTTAAAGTCGGCGATCATTTCAGCGCTTCGGTATTGCCCAGTCGCGAAGGCGGCAAGCTCGATATCAAGTTCCGCGAAATAAAACTGACGGTGTATGGCCTCGGCGATTACGCGTTCGTGACCACCGCCGACGGTCACGGGATCGTCTTCAAGGAAGGTCACAGCGTGGTCATGGTGTTTGCCGCCCACCAACAGTTGCAGGAAGGTCTGACCAAAACCCTGAAAGCCGTGACGGCCAAGGCCGCCAAGTGGCGCAAGGGCGAATTGGTGACTTTCAAGGCCAGCGAGTAATGCCCCTGACTCGCGCCGATTTCCACCTGCAGAACCAGGCCAGCGCTCAAGTGGAAGCCCGACGGCTGTTCGAGCAGAAGTCCATCCTGCAGGGGGCCTGGCTGGGTTGGGTCGCGTCGCAGATCTACACGTTGCGCCCGGCGGAATACGCCAGCATGGTCAGAAGAGAGCTGGCGCGCTTGCAGGAAATTTCTGAAAAGTAATCCTCGCCCCTCGAAAGCAGGAACCTCTACTACAGTCAGTTGACTGAGTATTTTGAGGCTTGCGGTCTTTTTGTCAGGCCATCCTGCTATTGCTGTGAACAGCACGAGGTGCAAAAGCATGAACGGATTTCGACGGTTGCTGGCCACTGTTCTGATCGCTTTCGGTCTGGGTTCGCCCATTCCGGTATTCGCCGCCCAGGCGCCGATCCACTTCGCCGACCTGAACTGGGAAAGCGGCAGTCTGATCACCGATATCCTGCGGATCATTGTCGAGAAGGGCTACGGGCTGCCGACCGATACCTTGCCGGGAACGACCATCACCCTGGAAACCGCACTGGCCAACAATGACATTCAGGTCATTGGCGAAGAATGGGCCGGTCGCAGCCCGGTCTGGGTCAAGGCTGAAGCTGAAGGCAAAGTCGCGAGCCTGGGCGATACCGTCAAGGGTGCCACCGAAGGCTGGTGGGTGCCCGAATACGTGATCAAGGGCGATCCGGCCAAGGGTATCAAGCCGCTGGCACCCGGCTTGCGCAGTGTCAGTGACCTGCCGAAGTACAAGGACGTGTTCAGTGACCCGGAAAGCCCGGGCAAGGGGCGCTTCCTCAACAGCCCGATCGGCTGGACCTCGGAGGTGGTCAACAAGCAGAAGCTCACGGCCTATGGCCTGAACGACAGTTATGTGAATTTCCGCAGCGGTTCCGGAGCGGCGCTGGATGCGGAAATCAGTTCGTCGATCCGTCGTGGCAAGCCGGTTCTGTTCTATTACTGGTCACCGACACCGTTGCTCGGGCGTTTCAAACTGGTTCAGCTGGAAGAGCCGCCGTTCGACGCCGAAGCCTGGAAAACCCTGACCGACGCCGACAATCCCAATCCGAAACCGACGCGCTCGTTGCCCTCGAAGCTGTCGATTGGCGTGTCCACACCGTTCCAGAAACAGTATCCGCAGATTGCCGAATTCTTCAGCAAAGTCGATTTTCCGATCGGCCCATTGAACAAGGCGCTGGCTGAAATGAGCGAAAAACACACCCCGCCACGTCAGGCGGCGGAGGCGTTCATGAAGGCGCATCCCGATGTGTGGCAGGCGTGGGTGCCGAAGGATGTGGCGGACAAAGTCTCCGCCGAGTTGAAATGATGGGGAGCGGTTGATATCGCCGGACTGTAGGAGCCGGCTTGCTGGCGAGACCGGCGAAGGGATATCGCCAGCAAGCCGGCTCCTGCAAACCGCGCATCGACGCCTCCTTGCCATTGCGGCGCATAGTCATAAGTCAGCCACAGGTTGCCGAGCCGCGACCGTCCAGATAGTCGAATTGGCTGCCAACCTCCCATTGCTTGCCGGTCGAGACATCAAAGTCCTGCGTGCCGTCGGGTTGCTCGGCGGCGGCCGCTTTATCACCGTCGATCATCCGCGCACTTCTAAAAATGCCGACTAGGATCATTCTGTTCAAATCCCTTTCAAGGATTCCCGACCATGACATTTGTGTTGGCTCAATGGCTGGTGACGATCTTCGCGGTGATCAGCCTGATACATGTCTACTGGGCGCTGGGTGGCCAGTGGGCTGCCGTCGCGGCCGTTCCGCAGGTGCCGGAGGAGGGCGGCGCAAGATCGCGGCCCGCGTTCAAGCCCACGGGGTGGTTGACGTTGCTGGTGGCTTTCGGATTGCTGCTGATTGCTGCGTTGGTGTGTTTGCGCGTTGGCTGGTGGGTGCCGGCGGTGTCCCATCAATCGCTGCAATGGGTGATCAGCGCCATTGCGATGCTGATGTTCGCCCGGGCGATTGGCGATTCGAACCTGGTGGGGTTTTTCAAGCAGGTCAAAGGCTCAAAATTTGCCCGGCTGGATACGTGGGTTTATTCGCCGTTGTGTGTGGTGTTGGGGGCGGGATTGTTGGCTGTTGCCTGGATCTGAGTTGCCTCGACTGACGCCTTCGCGAGCAGGCTCGCTCCCACAGGGGGCATGTAAACAATGAAGATCCAATGTGGGAGCTAGCCTGCTAGCGATGAGGCCCTGCCATCAACACAAATCCCTGAATTTAACTCCCGCTCTCACTCCGCCGACTACTCACCTCAGCCGGCACATCGTCCCCGGCCATACGCTTGCGGAACAACGCCGCCCGCGCCAGCAGCAACGTAGTCACCGGCACCGTGATCGCCAACAGAATCGGGATCAGCCAGGCATGCAGCACCGGCCCGGACTTGAGCGCCGAAAAGTAAATGATCGAGCCCAGCGCCACGCACCACGCACCTAATGTCGAGGCCAGGGCCGGCGGGTGCATGCGTTGAAAGTAATCCTTCATGCGCACCAGCCCGATCGCCCCGATCAGCGCAAAAACACTGCTGAGTACCAGCAGAATCGCCACCGGGATTTCCACCCACAGAGACAGTTCAGCGTTCATTCGATCACCTCGCCACGCAGGAGGAATTTCGCCAGGGCAAACGAGCCGACGAAGCCGAACAGCGCGATCAGCAGCGCTGCTTCGAAGTAGGTGTCACTGGCATAACGAATGCCGAGGGTCAGCATCATCAGCATGGCCACGATGTACAGGTAATCCAGCGCCAGAACCCGGTCTTGCGCCGACGGCCCTTTGAACAGGCGGATCAGGGTCAGGACCATCGCCAGCGAAAAAATGAACAGGCTCAGCAGAATCGCGTTCGACAGCAGCGGGCTCATTCGAAGATCTCCATCAATGGGCGTTCGTAGGCTGCCTTGAAGTGGTCGATGAACAGCGCTTCGTCATCCAGATCGAAGACGTGCAGCAACAAAATGCTGCGGTCCAGCGCCAGTTCCGACCAGACCGTACCGGGTACCACCGTGCAGATCATCGCCAGCGCTGCAAGGCCGTTGGCATCGCGCAGGTCCAGCGGCACCTTGATGAAGTGCGAGCGGGGCGGGCGTCGGCCGGCGTTCAAAACGCTCCAGGCCACGGCGAGGTTTGACACCAGCACGTCGCGCCCGACGATGAAAAACAGGCGCAGGATCACACCTGGGCGACGAATACGGATCGGCAGGGGTCGCAACTTGCGCATCATCAACGGCGCGCAAAACCCGAGCACCGCACCCAACAGCAGATTGCCGGGGCTGATCGACAGGTTCAACAGCAGCCACAACGACCAGAGCGCCAGCGACAGCCATGGGGCAGGAAACAGACGTTTCATGGTTGCACCTCCGCGACCGCGGCTTTGGCTTCCGGACTCGGAACCGCACGGGTGCCAAGTACCGCCATCACGTACTGCTGCGGATTGTTCAAAGTCTGCGCGGCGGCCTGGGTGTAACGCAGCAGGGGTTCAGCCTTGAAGGTCAACAGAATGCTCAGGCCCAGCAGCGCGAAGATCGGCACGCATTCGAGCCGTCGCAGCAACGGCGACGGCCGTTCTTCAGGCGTCCAGAAGCGCTGGATGCCCAGGCGTGAGAAAGCAATCAACGATGCCAGCCCGGAGACAATCAGCAGCGCCAGCAAGCCCCACGCGGCGTTCGACACCGGTTCATCCGCGCCATTGCCCAGGCCCAGCGGGTTGAGCAGGGCGTGCATTAAACCGAGTTTGCCGATAAAACCGGACAGCGGCGGCATGCCGATGATCAGCAGCGCGCAAGCGATGAAGCTCAGACCGAGAAAGGCCATGGTCCAGGGGATCACTTGGCCGACCACGGCTTTCTGTTCGTCATCGAGGTTGATGCCTTTGGGCGGTTGCAGGGATTCCAGCGGCCGCGCAATCAGGTCGCCGTCATCGAACAGCGGCATTTCATTGGCCGAACGCGAACGCTCGATCAACTCGGCCAGCAGGAACAACGCGCTCAACGCCAGGGTCGAGCTGACCAGATAGAACAGCGCCGCGCCAATCAGGTTTGGCTGGGCGAAACCGATGGCCGACAACAGAATACCCGCCGACACCAGAATGCTCAGGCTGGCCATGCGCTCCAGACGTTGCGCGGCGAGAATCGCCACGGCGGCGCAGACGATGGTCGTCATGCCGCCGTAGATCAGCCAGTCGCCGCCAAAGTACGCCGAGGCCCCCGCCTGACCGGAGAACAGCAAGGTCCACAGGCGCAGCAAAGTGTAGACGCCGACCTTGGTCATGATCGCAAACATCGCCGCCACCGGTGCGCTGGCCGAAGAATAGGCCGGCACCAGCCAGAAATTCAGCGGCCACATCCCGGCCTTGGCCAGGAACGCCACGGCGAGAATCGCCGCGCCGGCATGCAACAAACCGCGATCGGCTTCCGGCACCAACGGGATTTTCAGCGCCAGGTCGGCCATGTTCAACGTGCCGGTGACGCCGTAGATCAGCGCTGCGCCAATCAGGAACAGCGACGAGGCCAGCAGGTTGATCGAGATGTAATGCAGCCCCGACGACACCCGCGCCCGGCCCGAGCCGTGGAGCATCAGGCCGTAAGAAGCGGCCAGCAGCACTTCAAAAAATACGAACAGATTGAACAGGTCCGCCGTCAGGAACGCGCCGTACAAACCCATCATCTGGATCTGGAACAACGCGTGAAAACTCGAACCGGCGCCGTCCCATCGGGCCATCGCGAACAGCAGCGCGCTGACGCCGATGATTCCGGTCAGCACCAGCATCAGTGCCGACAGGCGATCGACCACCAGCACGATCCCGAACGGCACTTGCCAGTTGCCCGGCAGATAAACGCCGATGGAGCCGGGCACGCCGGTGGTTTGCGTCCATTGCAACAGCAGTACGGAAATCCCCAGGCCCAACAGGCTGGAAAGCAGATTGATCCGGGCTTTTAACGGTCGGTGTTTTTCGCCGAGCATCAGCATGATCGAGGCAGTCAGCAGCGGCAGCAGAATTGGCGCGGCGATCAGGTGCGTCATCGCATTCATTCTTTAGGCTCCCGGCCATCCACATGGTCGGTGCCGGTCAAACCGCGCGAAGCGAGCAGCACGACGAGGAACAGCGCGGTCATGGCGAAACTGATCACGATGGCAGTCAGTACCAGCGCTTGCGGCAAGGGGTCGGTGTAATGCAACAGGTCCTGAGGCACGCCATCCTTGATGATCGGCTCCTTGCCGATGAACAGACTGCCCATGCTGAAGATGAACAGGTTGACGCCATACGACAGCAGACACAGACCCATGACCACCTGGAACGTCCGTGGCCGCAGCACCAGCCAGACGCCGGACGCGGCCAGCACGCCGATGGCGATTGCGATGACTTCTTCCATCAGACGGCTCCTTTCGTGGCGACGGATCTGGGCAGGGCCGCGGTTTTGTGGCCGCGTACCGATTGGTGGGCGAGGGCGGTGAGGATCAACAGCGTCGAGCCGACCACCACCGAGTACACGCCGATGTCGAAGAACAGCGCGCTGGCGATGTGGATGTCGCCAAACACCGGCAGTTCGAAATGCCAAGTGTGGGTGGTCAGGAACGGATACCCGACCGCCATTGCGCCGAGCCCGGTGACGGTGGCAAACAGCAGACCGGTACCCATCCAGCGCAGCGGTCGCAGGCTCATTTGCGCCTCGACCCACTGCGTGCCGGCGACCATGTATTGCAGGATGAACGCCACCGACATCACCAGCCCCGCGACAAAACCGCCGCCTGGCTGATTGTGCCCGCGCATGAACAGGTAGATCGACACCACGAACGCGATCGGCAGCAACAGGCGCACCAGCACCGCTGGCACCATCATGAAACCCAACGCGGTGTCGCTGGCGTGACGCGGGTTGACCAGGTCGGTGACCACGTCCGGCGCGAGTAAACGCTGTTGGGCCGGCAGTTGCAGGCTTTCTTTCGGCGGGCGGAAGCGTCGCAACAGCGCAAACACGGTCAGCGCCACGGCCACCAGCACGGTGATTTCGCCGAGGGTGTCGAAGCCGCGGAAATCCACCAGCATCACGTTGACCACGTTGCTGCCGCCGCCTTCCGGCAGGGCGCGGCTGAGGTAGAACGAGGAAATATCGTTGGGGGTCTGGCGCGTCAGCATCGCGTACGACAGCAACGCCATGCCGCCACCGACGGCAATCGACAGCAGCAAGTCGCGCAGACGCCGGATGCGCGCCTTGCGCAGGGTGCTTGGCAGCGGCGAGACTTCTTCGATCCGACGCGGCAACCAGCGCAGGCCCAGCAGAATCAGCACCGTGGTCACCACCTCGACCGCCAGTTGCGTCAGCGCCAGGTCCGGTGCGGAGAACCAGACAAACGTGATGCACGTCATCAAGCCACAGACGCTGACCATGGTCAGGGCCGCGAGCCGGTGATACTTGGCTTGCCACGCCGCCCCCAACGCACAGGCAATCGCCAGCAGCCACAACGTCACGAACACGATCGAGCCCGGAATCTTCGGCCGGTCGCCCCAGCTCAGGCTGCTGTGCAGCATCGGGATCAGTCCGGCCAGCACGGCGGCAAGCACCATCAGAAACAACTGGGTTTGCAGGCGTTTGGTGCTGATCCGCCGCTCCAGGCGGCGGGCCAGGCGCATCATGATCACCAGGCTGCGTTCGAACAGGCGCTTGCCATTGAACAAGCCAATGATCGGAGGGTATTTGAAACGTCCGCGCTTGAGTTGGTTGCGCAGCAGCAGGTAAAGCACGATGCCGCCGGACATGGCGATCAGGCTCATGATCATCGGTGCGTTCCAGCCGTGCCAGATCGCCAGGCTGTATTCAGGCAAGGTGCCGCCGACGACCGGCAGGGCAGCGGCGGCCAGTAACGACCCGACCACCTGTGCCGGAAAAATCCCCACGATCAGGCAGGTAAACACCAGCAACTCCACCGGCGCACGCATCCAGCGTGGCGGTTCATGCGGGGTGTGCGGCAGGTCGGTGGCGGTCGGGCCGAAGAACACGTCAACCGTGAAACGCAGCGAATAAGCGACGCTGAACGTGCCGGCGATGGTCGCGACGATAGGCAGCGTCATCTCGACCCAGGCGGTCGCGTTGATGAACACGGTTTCGGCGAAGAACATCTCTTTCGACAGGAAACCGTTGAGCAACGGCACACCGGCCATCGAGGCGCTGGCGACCATCGCCAGGGTGGCGGTGAACGGAATCAGTTTGATCAGGCCACTGAGCTTGCGAATGTCGCGAGTGCCGCTTTCGTGGTCGATGATCCCGGCGGCCATGAACAGCGACGCCTTGAAGGTGGCGTGGTTGAGGATGTGGAACACCGCGGCCACGGCGGCCAGCGGACTGTTCAATCCCAGCAGCAGGGTGATCAGGCCGAGGTGACTGATGGTCGAGTAGGCGAGCAGGCCCTTGAGGTCGTTCTGAAACATCGCGCAATACGCACCCAGTAACAGGGTGCAAGCACCGGCGCCGCTGACGATGTAGAACCATTCTTCACTGCCGGACAGCGATGGCCACAGCCGCGCCAGCAGAAACACCCCGGCCTTGACCATGGTCGCCGAGTGCAGATAAGCCGAGACCGGTGTCGGCGCCGCCATCGCGTGGGGCAGCCAGAAGTGGAAAGGGAATTGTGCGCTTTTGCTCAGGGCGCCGATCAGAATCAGGGGCAGCAGGATAGGGTAGAGGGCATGTGCGCGAATCAGATCGCCGGCGGCCAGGACCTTGTCCAGGTCATAGCTGCCGACCACATGGCCAAGCAGCATGACCCCCGCCAGCAAGCACAAACCGCCCGCACCGGTGACCATCAACGCCATGTAGGCGCCGCGTCGTGCATCGGCGCGGTGGTGCCAATAGCCGATCAACAGGAATGAAAAGAGGCTGGTCAACTCCCAGAAAAACACGATCTGGATCAGGTTGCCGGAAATCACCAAACCGAGCATGGCGCCCATGAACGCCAGGAAAAACGCGAAGAACCGCGGCACCGGGTCGTCCGGTGACATGTAATAGCGGGCATACAATGACACCAGCGTGCCGATGCCCAGCACCAGCATCGAGAACAGCCAGGCAAACCCGTCCATGCGCAGAACGAAGTTCAGGCCGAGGCTGGGCAGCCAGAAAAATTCTTCGCGAATAACCCCGCCATGAGCGATTTGCGGGTACAGCAAAGCGACCTGGACGGTGCCGATAAGGGCAACGACGCCAGCCAACAAAGATTCGGTGTTACGCGCGTTGTGCGGCAGCAAAGCTGCCAGACAGCTGCCGACAAAGGGCAGAAGCAGTAGAACTATCAGGGACATAGGCTTCTAATCTGCGGAAGTTTGTGAAGCATCATACGTGCCAGTCCCTGGATCACCAAACGGCAAGCTGTGGCAGAATCCTACAAGGTAGACGGAAAAAGCCTGGTTCACATTGTTTCAGGAAGAGTGATATTGCCTGTGCCGACGCCATCGTCGGAGCGCCGCCCGGGGCAAGCCCGCTCCCACAAAGTTCTTGGTTGTTATGCGCATCGCGTGTGCACCTCCGGCCCTGTGTGCGGGCTTGCCCGCGATAGCTACTTATCAGACACCGCAGATATCGAGGCTTAACCTTGGGTTTCCCGCTCCAACGCTTTCTCGGCCGCCACAGCCTTACCCTTGGTCTTCAACTCACTCACAATCACCGCCGCTACTATCAACCCCGCGCCCACCAGCGCAATCGCCGGCAACCGCTCCCCGGCGATCCGCCCGACGATCCCGGCCCACACCGGCTCACCCGCATAAATCAATGTCGCCCGCGTCGGCGAAACGCTCTTCTGTGCCCAGTTCATCGCCACCTGAATCGCCGCGCTCGCGGCACCGAGGCCGAGGGCGCTGCACAGCAGTAACCATGAAAAATCCGGAATGACTTCCTGAGTCGGCACCACCAGCAAGAACGACAACACCGAGGTGGTCGCCAATTGCACCACCGTCACTCGCCGCACATCGACCTGACCGGCGTAGGTGCTGATCAGGATGATCTCCGCAGCAATCGCGATAGCGCTGATCAGCGTGGCGATTTCACCGGGGCTGAAATTGAACGAAGCACCCGCAGGCCCCGACAGCAACATCAACCCGGTAAACGCCAGCATGATCCCGACGCTCGGCATCAACCCCGGGCGCCGCCCCAGCACCAGCCATTGCAGCAACGGCACAAAGGGCACATACAACGCGGTAATGAAGGCCGACTGACTGCTGGGAATACTCTGCAAGCCGACGGTCTGCAAGCCGTAACCGAGCATGATCGCCACGCCGATGAAGGCGCCGGCCTTGAGTTCGAACAGGGTCAGTTCCCGCAGATGACGCCAGGAGAACAGGGCGACGATAATCGCCGCCGCCGCAAAGCGCAGGCCGACGAAGAACATCGGGCCGCTGACGGTCATCGCATGCTGCACCAGCAGGAAGGTTCCGCCCCAGACCATGGTGATCAACACCAGCACGCACTCGGCCTTGCTGAACTTGCGGGAAGAAGCCTGGGAGGAGTTCAACGACGTCATGACCTTGCGCGCTACCTGAGGGCGACGCACAATGCGCCGGATGTTGCGCAGTATACTGCCCAACCCCGCCAAGTGAGCAATATAGTGCACAAAGATTCAACGCAACGGGCTTCGGTCCTTCAGCACGTCAGCCTGAACGTTCGGCGTCTGCGCCACGCCGCTGACATGAGCCAGACCGCGCTGGCGGAAAAGTCCGGGGTCAGCCGCCGCATGCTGGTGGCCATCGAGGCCGGCGAAAAGAACGTCAGCCTGACCACCCTCGACCGTGTGGCCGAAGCGCTGGACGTGGCCTTCAGCGACCTGATCCAGGCGCCGGACGCCCGCGACCCGAGCCGAATCAACGAACTGGCCTGGGCCGGGGTAATTCCGGGCAGCAAGGCCGTTTTGTTGTCCAAAGCCACCGCCACCCGCGAGGTCGAGCAATGGGAATGGTGCCTGCAACCGGGCGAAATATACCCATCGCAACCGGATGCCGAAGGCTGGAGCGAACAGATCTATGTGTTCGAAGGCTGCCTGACCCTGATGCTCAGCGACACGCCCCATGAGATCGCCGCCGGCGAGTTCTATATGTTTGCCAGCAACCAGCCGCACAGCTATCGCAATGATGGGCCGGTCGCCGTTCGGTTCGTGCGCAACGTGGTGATCTAACTGTTCGCCGATCAACACTGGACGGACACTTTGTTGTTTTTAAGCTGCAAGACTTTCTCTGATAATTCTTCAACATACTGATAAATAACGTAAATTATTTCAGGCACGACTCCTGCAAAAGCTCTGGTGCATCCACCAGAATCCCGGAGTCGGCCCATGACAGCCTCTGCCCAAACCCCTCGCACCGCCCATGTGATCCGCTCGGACGCCGAGGCGATTGCCGTCGCTCACACACTCGCTGCCCGCTTCGCCGTCGAGGCCAGCGTGCGCGATCGCGAGCGACGTTTGCCGGTCGCCGAGCTTGACGAGTTTTCCGCCAGCGGCCTATGGGGCATCACCGTTCCCAAGGAATACGGTGGCGCCGGCGTTTCCTATGTGACCGTGGCGCAAGTGATCAAGATCATTTCCGCCGCCGACTCTTCCCTCGGCCAGATCCCGCAAAACCACCTCGGCGTGCTCGACATCCTGCTGCAAACCGCCACCGAAGAGCAGAAGCGTTACTACTTCGGCAAAGTCCTGCAGGGTTACCGCTTCGGCAATGCCTTCTCCGAAGCCAAAAGCAAAAACGCCGGTGCCTTTGAAACCCGTATCCGTTTCGACAAAGACACGGCGCAAATCGACGGCGAGAAGTTCTACTGCACCGGCGCGCTGTTCGCGCACATTGTCCCGGCGGTGGCGGTGAACGAGCAGAACCAGGCCTTCATCGCTTTCATCGAACGCGACAATCCAGGCTTGACCGTGATCGACAGCTGGGACGGCTTCGGTCAGCGCACCACGGCCAGCGGCGGTGTCACCCTTAACGCGGTGAAGGTGCCGTTGAGCGCGGTGATCCCGGCTCACAAGGCGTTCGACGAACCCACCGCCGACGGCCCGATTTCGCAAATCATTCAAGCCGCGGTGGACACCGGCATCGCCGTCGGCGCGCTGGAAGAAACCAAGCGCTATGCACGCGAATCCCGCCCTTGGATCGATAGCGGACAGGACCACGGCTGGCAGGACCCGTTCAGCATCGCCGCCATCGGCGACCTCGAATGGCGGGTCCACGGCACTGAAGCGATCCTCAACAAGGCCGGACAAGCCATCGATGCGGCGTTGCTTGACGCCAATGAAGACACCGTGGCCCACGCCTCAGTGGTGGTCGCCCAGGCCAAAGTCCTCTCGGCCGAAATCGCACTGCTCGCCAGCAGCAAACTCTTCGAGCTGGCCGGCACCCGTTCGGTGCTCGGCAAGTACAACCTCGACCGTCACTGGCGCAACGCTCGTACGCACACGCTGCACGACCCTGCACGCTGGAAATATCACCTGATCGGCCACTACCTGCTCAACGGCGTCAAGCCTGCGCGCCACGCCTGGAACTGAGGAGTCCACTATGAATGCCTTGACCCAACCGATTGTTGCCGGGCAACCCCTGGCCAACAGTCAGCATGACTTGCACAACGCCCGCAGTTTGCTCGATGCGACCCTGCGCTTCGTTCGTCAGCAGAGCCACATCAAGGATGACCCTTACGTCATCAGCCGTTTCGGTGATTTGCACATTCGCATCGAAGTCGCTGCCGCACTGCTGGAACGTGCCGAAGCTTTTCTGAACAGTCACGAAGACGACACCGAAATCAGTATCGCCATCGCCGAGTCGCATCTGGCCAGTGCCGATGCGTTGAGCGCCGTCAGCAACGCCGAATTCGAACTCACCGGACAACGCACCACCTTGCCCGGCTCACTGCACGAACCGCTGCGCTGGAAACTCCACCTCATCGGTAATTTTCGCCTCAACGGCATTCATCCCCCAAGTTTCAGGAGCGCCGTTTGATGGCCCGGGAAATTCGTCTCAATGCTTTCGACATGAACTGCGTCGGTCACCAGTCGCCCGGTTTATGGGCGCACCCACGGGACCGCTCGTGGCAGTACAAAGACCTCGAGTACTGGACCGATCTGGCGAAAATCCTCGAACGCGGCAAATTCGACGGCTTGTTCATCGCTGACGTACTGGGCATCTACGACGTCTACAACGGCAACGGTGACGCAGCGATCCGCCAGGCGGCGCAGGTGCCGGTCAATGACCCACTGCAACTGATTCCGCCGATGGCGCTGGTCACCGAGCATCTGGGGTTCGGCCTGACCGCGTCGCTGTCTTTTGAACACCCGTATCCGTTTGCCCGTCGTCTGTCGACCCTCGATCACCTGACCAAGGGCCGCGCGGGTTGGAACATCGTGACCTCGTACCTGGAAAGCGGTGCGAAGAACCTCGGGCAGAAAAACCAGACGGAACACGACGCTCGCTACGACTTCGCCGAAGAGTACCTGGAGGTTTGCTACAAACTCTGGGAAGGCAGTTGGGAGGAGGGTGCAATCCTGCGCGATCGCGAGCGCAGGATCTTCAGCGATCCGAGCAAAATCCACGAAATCCAGCACGTCGGCAAACACTTCCAGGTGCCGGGCATTCACCTTTGCGAACCTTCGCCGCAACGCACGCCCGTGCTGTATCAGGCCGGCGCATCGAGTCGCGGCAAGCAGTTTGCCGCCGAACATGCCGAATGCGTGTTCGTGGCGGCACCGTCGAAAGTGCTGCTGAAAAAGACCGTGGCCGACATCCGCCGTCGTGCGGCGGAAGCGGGGCGCGATCCGAAGAAGATCCTGATCTTCAACCTGCAAACCGTGATCCTCGGCGAGACCGACGCCAAGGCCAAGGCGAAGTTCGAGGAATACAAAACCTGGGTCAGTTACGAAGGCGCGATGGCGTTGATTTCGGGCTGGACCGGGATCGATTTCAGTCAGTTCAAGCCGGATGAGCCGCTCAAACATGTGCACACCAACGCCATCCAATCGGCGGTGGAGGCGTTCTCCACGGCTGATCCGAACAAGGTCTGGACGCCCAACGAACTGGCCGACTGGGTCGGGATTGGCGGGTTTGGTCCGCTGTTTGTCGGCAGTCCCGAAACGGTGGCCGATCTGCTGCAAGAGTGGGTTGAGGAGACCGATGTCGACGGTTTCAACCTGGCCTATGCACTGACGCACGAAACCTTTATCGACGCCGTGGAATTGCTGGTGCCGGAGTTGCAGAAGCGTGGGGTCTACAAGACCGAGTACGCGCCGGGGACCTTGCGCGAGAAGCTGTTCGGCGAAGGGCCGCGGCTGCCGCAGATTCATCCGGGCGCTGGGTATCGGGATCTGGCGGCGTTGCGGCAGCAGGAGAAGAAAGTCGTTTCGGCCTAGACGCCATCGCCGGCAAGCCGGCTCCCACAGGGTTTTGTGGTGTGTAAAAGATTTCAGCCCAGCGGACCACCGCACGCTTTTACCCATGAACAGGAGGTCACCCCATGAGCGTGCATGAACTCAAACGTCCGCCCGTCGCGGACACCGCCGAGTGGCGGGTCGAGCTGCCCACTGCGCTGGAGCAATTGCGCCACTGGGCGCAGGTCAGCCCGTTGCAACCGGCGCTACGCCACAAACGCCACGGCCAGTGGTTTGTCTGGCGCTGGATCGATGCCCTGCGCGATGTCGAGCGCTTGGCCGACGGCTTGCGCCAGCAAGGTTTCACCGAGGATTCGCGCCTGGCCCTCAGCGGTGCGTTCGAACCTAATCTGTTGCTGCTGGCCCTGGCCTCGCAACACATTGGCGGGCAATGGCTGACGCTGCCGGACAACCTCGCCCCCGAATCCCTGCACAAAATCCTGTGGCGCCGCGGTCCCACGCACGCCTTTGTTCAGGGCCGGCAAACGCAGCAACTGTGGCTCAATCAGGGCCAAACGCTGCTGAATTTCCACGACCTGCTCGGGCCGGTGGACACCCCGCAACGCCTCAACCGCTGGAACCAGGGCGCGCAACTGTGGAGCGAAGAGGGCACGCAATGGCAGGCCGGCCTGACGGTGTTGCTGGAGCAATGGCTGAGCAGCGGCCAATCGCTGGCCTTCCCGGAAAGCCCCGGCAGTGCCAGTCGCGACCGTCGTGAAGTGGCGCCATCCGGGCTGTTGCTGTCGACCGAACGTCTGCAACTGCTGGCCGAGGAAATCGACAGTCGCCTCGCCGCCCAAGGCACCTGGCGTCGACGTCTTTGCGAGTGGGCCATCGCTCGCCCGGAAAAAGGCCTGCAACGGCTGATCAAAAATCGCGTTCGCCGACTGCTCGGGTTTCACAACCTGCATTACATCTGGCAGGCCACGCGCACGCCTGAGGTGATAGCCGCGCCAACCTGGCTGACTGAATTCAAACGGGACATCGCATGACCTCGACCGATTCCATCCTGCAAGTCAGCGGCATTTCCCTGTCCTTCAAAGGCGTGAAAGCGATCAACGAACTGTCCTTCGACGTGCGTCGGGGCGAGATCTGCGCGCTGATCGGCCCTAACGGCGCGGGCAAGAGTTCGCTGCTCAACGTGCTGAACGGCGTGTACCGCTTCGACGCCGGTTCGATTGTCTTCGAACAACAGCCGTTCAAACGCATCGACCCGTTGACCGCTGCGCGCCGAGGCATTGGCCGCACTTTCCAGAACAACGCGCTGTTCAAGAAGATGAGCGTGATCGACAACATTCTCACCGGTCTGTCGCGGCACTTGCGCAGCCGCTTCATCGAACAGGCGCTGAACCTGCCGCGAGCACGACGCGAAGCCGAAGCCTTCCGCCAACAAGCCCAGGGCATTCTCGAATTCCTTGAGCTGCAAGCCCATCGCGATGTGCCGGTGGGCAATCTGTCCTACGGCCTGCAAAAACGCGTAGAGCTCGGTCGCGCCTTGATCGCCGGCCCGCGCCTGTTGCTGCTGGATGAGCCGATGGCGGGGATGAACGCCGAAGAGAAACAGGAAATGGCCCGTTTCATCGCCGACATCAACCGCGACCTCGGCACCACGGTGGTGTTGATCGAGCACGACATGAGCGTGGTCATGGGCCTGTCCGACCACGTCGTGGTGCTCGATTACGGACGCAAGGTCGGTGACGGCACGCCCGCCGAAGTGCAGGCCGATCCCGAAGTGATCGCGGCGTATCTGGGAGTGGCGCACTGATGACGTTCTTCTTCGAAACCCTGCTCGGCGGCCTGCTTGCCGGCACCCTGTATTCGCTGGTCGCCATCGGCTTCGTGCTGATCTACAAGGCCAGCGGCGTGTTCAATTTTGCCCAGGGCGCGATGCTGTTGTTCGCCGCGCTGACCTTCGTCAGCCTGCACGATCAGGGCGTGCCGTTCGCTTTGGCGCTGTTGCTGACCGTAGTAGTGATGATCATCGGCGCGTTGCTGATCGAACGGCTGGTGCTGCGGCCACTGGTCAATCGCTCGCAGATCACCCTGTTCATGGCCACGCTTGGGCTGTCCTTCATCATCGAAGGCCTGGCTCAAGGCTTGATGGGCTCGCAAGTGCGGGCGCTGGACCTGGGCATCGACGATGTGCCGATTTTCATTGGCGCGATGATGGTCAGCCAGTTCGACCTGATTGCTGCCGCTGTCGCCATCGTCCTGGTGACGGTGTTGGCGTTGTTGTTCAACAAGACCCGCATCGGCGTGTCGTTGCGTGCGGTGGCGGATGACACCACTGCCGCGTTGTCGATCGGCATCAACCTCAACCGCATCTGGCAGATCGTCTGGGCCGTGGCCGGGGTTGTCGGGCTGGTGGCGGGATTGCTCTGGGGCGCGCGCCAAGGGGTGCAGTTTTCGCTGTCGCTGGTGGTGCTCAAAGCCTTGCCGGTGCTGATCATTGGCGGCTTCACTTCGATTGGCGGGGCGATTGTCGGCGGGCTGATTGTCGGCGCGGCGGAGAACCTCGCCGAGGTCTACATCGGTCCGTTGATTGGCGGCGGCATCACGCCGTGGTTCGCCTACGTCCTGGCCTTGGCCTTTCTGTACATCCGTCCCGCCGGCCTGTTCGGCGAGCGCGCCATCGAGCGAGTCTGAACCCATGTCGATATCCCTTACCCACGAAACCGCGCCGTCGGTGTTGATCCAGCGCCGCGTTCCGTTCGGACTGCTCGCCTTGTTGTTGATCGCCTTCGTGGTCGTGCCGCTGACCGGCAACGACTATTGGCTGAACGCGATTCTGATCCCGTTTCTGGTGCTGTCACTGGCCGGCCTCGGCCTGAATTTGCTCACCGGCTACACCGGCCAGACCTCGGTCGGTGCGGCCGGGTTCATGGCGGTCGGTGCATTTGCCACCTATGGGTTTTTGTTGCGTTTGCCTGAGCTGGGCTTGCCCGTCGCGCTGCTCGGCGGCGGATTGATCAGTGCGGTGGTGGGCTTCGTCTTCGGCCTGCCGAGTTCGCGGATCAAGGGCTTTTACCTGATGGTCACCACGCTGGCAGCGCAGTTTTTCCTGGAGTGGCTGTTCGTCAAATTTCCCTGGTTCTATAACTACGGATCGTCCGGGACCATTTCTGCGCCGAAACTGGCGCTGTTCGGCCGTGACCTGAACACGCCGCTCGGTCGCTATCTGCTGACCCTGAGCACCGTGCTGTTGCTGACCTGGGTGGCGGTGAACCTGGTAAAAAGCCAGATCGGTCGCAACTGGATGGCGATCCGCGACATGGACACCGCCGCCGCCGTGATCGGCATTCCGGTGGTGCGCTACAAACACCTGGCGTTCGCCGTCAGCTCGTTCTACCTCGGCATCGCCGGGGCGCTGTGGGCCTTTGCCTATCTGGGCACCGCCAGCGCCAGCAGCTTCGATATCAATCGGTCGTTCCAGATCCTGTTCATCATCATTATCGGCGGCATGGGCAGCATCGCCGGCAACTTTGTCGGCGCGGCGTTTATCAGCCTGTTGCCGATCCTGCTCAGCCACGCCGGACAAGCCTTGTTCGGTGGTTCAGTGGATGCCGGGCAACTGCAGAACCTGCAAAAAATCATCTTCGGCGCGCTGATCATCCTGTTCCTGATCAAGGAACCGGAAGGTCTGATCCGCCTGCTGGGCAACCTTCGTGAACGGCTGAGTCACTGGCCGCTGCGCTTCTGAATCCTTTCCATTATTAGATAGAGAGACAACATGCGTGCATCCTTGAAACGTTCGTTGGTCGGCGCCGCTTTGACGCTGGCCGTTTTCAGCAGTGCAGTGCCGGTGGTTCAAGCCTCGCCGGACCAGCAATTCTTCCCGTTGGCCACCTATCGCGTCGGCGCCTATGCCTCCAGCGGCGTACAGGTATGGGCCGGGATGCTCGATTACCTCAACTACATCAACGATGTGGAAGGCGGAATCAACGGCGTCAAACTGGTCTGGCAGGAATGCGAAACCGAGTGGACGGCGGAGAAGGGCATCGAGTGCTACGAGCGCTTCAAGAAAGGGCTGGATGGCGCGCCGGTGGCGATCTATTCACCCAACGGTGCGCCGGCGGCCTATGCGCTGAGCGAGCGCGCGGAAGTCGACAAGATCCCATTGATCACCCTGGGCTACGGGCGCACCGAAGCCACAGACGGCACGGTGTTTCCGTACAACTTCCCGGTGATGCTGACCTTCTACAGCGAGGCATCGAGCCTGATCAATTACATCGCCCAGCGCGAGGGCGGTTTCGACAAACTCAAGGGCAAAAAGATTGCCACGGTCTACCACGACTCCGCTTATGGCCGGGAAACCCTCGGGCCGCTGAAGTTACTGGCAGAAAAGTACGGCTTTGAGAACATTCAGATTCCAGTGGCCGATCCGGGTAACGAGCAATCGGCGCAATGGCGGCAGATTCGCCAGGTCAACCCGGACTGGGTGTTCCTGCGTACCTGGGGTGTGTCGACGCCGGTCGCAGTGAAAACCGCCGCGCGTTTCGGCTTCCCGGTGGACCACATCGTCGGCGACATCTGGGCCAGTTCCAGCGAAGACGTGTTGCCTGCCGGCGCGGCTGCCAAAGGCTATCTGGCACTGACGCCATACCCGGCCGGCAGTGATTTCGAGATCCACAAACAGCTCAAGCAATTCATCCTCGACAAGGGCAAAAGCGACCTCAAGGACCTGAAAAACTTCGGCAGCGTCTACTACAACTCCGGGCTGGTGAACGCTGCGGTGATGGTGGAAGCGATCCGCACCGCCCAAGGCAAATTCGGCAAGCGTCCGTTGAATGGCGAAGAAGGCCGCTGGGGCCTGGAACACCTGAACATCGACGATGCGCGGCTCAAGGACATGGGCTATTTCGGCCTGATGCAGAATCTCAAGTTGTCGTGCAAGGACCACGAGGGTGGCGGTTCGGCACGGGTTCAGCAGTGGGACGGCGCGAACTGGACGCTGATCAGCGACTGGATCGCCGCCGACCGCGCTTTGCTGCGACCCCTGATCGATGAAAAATCCGCGGCGTTCGCCAAGGAAAAAGGCCTGACGCCACGCACCTGCACCGGGGATGAATAAACCATGAGCCAAGCCGCCAGCGACATAGCCGCCAACGATCTGTTGCGGGTCAACGACATCGAGGTGATCTACGACGGCGCGATTCTGGCCGTGGCCGGGGTTTCGCTGACGGTGCCCAAGGGCGGCATCGTCGCGTTGCTCGGTGCCAACGGCGCGGGTAAAAGCACCACGCTCAAGGCGATTTCCGGATTGGTGCGGGCCGAGCGGGCGGAGGTCAGTCGCGGCACAATCGAGTTTCTCGGTCGCGATACGGCGGGTGTCGATCCCAGTCTGCGGGTGCGTCAGGGGATGGTGCATGTGCTGGAAGGTCGGCACGTATTCGCGCAACTGACGGTCGAGGACAACCTGCGCAGTGGCGGTTTTGTACGGGGGTTGAGCCGCCAGGACATGGCCCGGGACCTGGAGCGGGTTTACGCCTGGTTCCCGCGTCTGAAAACCAAGCGCAAGACCCAGGCCGGGCTGACGTCCGGTGGCGAGCAGCAGATGGTCGCCATCGGTCGGGCGCTGATGACGCGTCCTACTTTGGTACTGCTTGATGAACCTTCCATGGGTTTGGCGCCTATTATCGTTCAGGAGATTTTCGAGATCGTCGCCCAGCTCAATCGCGACGAGCAGGTGAGCTTCCTGATCGCCGAGCAAAACATTAATGTGGCGCTCAAATACGCCTCGACGGCTTACGTGCTCGACACCGGCCGTGTGGTGTTGTCCGGCAGCAGCGAGGCGCTGTTGGCGCGGGGCGATCTGCATGACTTTTATTTAGGTAAACACTGAGCAGTGAGAGCGCCATGACTGAAACCCAAAGCGGACAGGCGACCGACGCTATCCGCCACACGGACATCCTGATCGTCGGCGGCGGCCTCAGCGGTGCGATGCTGGCGGCGCAGTTGTTGCGCTTGCCCGGCAAGCGCTCGTTGCTGGTAATCGAACCCCGAGCGGAACTCGGTCGGGGCGAGGCGTACAGCGCGGTCGAGCTGGGCCATACGCTGAATGGCAACGCGGCGCGTATGAGTGTCGACCCGGACAACGCGGATGACCTGACTCAGTGGCTGACCGAGTACATCGCCGCCGGTGGCTGGCCGGAGTCCGATGAGCAGCATGTACCGGTCAGCGAGCTATTTCCGCCCCGGGGGATTTTCGGGTTGTACGTGCAGCAACGTTTGGCCGAAGCGCAAGCGCTGGGCGCGTTGAACGGCTCGACCGTCGAGCATGTGCGGGCCGAGGTGGTTGACCTGGAAACGTTGAGCGATTCGGTGCGGCTGAGCTTGAGTGACGGGCAGCGATTGCAGGGCGCTTATGCGGTCCTGGCCACGGGAATGTTCCCCGCTGCACGCACGCCGCAGACCGAGTCCAGCGGCTTGAACGCCGCAGCGCTCGATCCTTGGGATGTGGCAGCCATGCGTCAGCTCGACCCGCAATCGACGGTGCTGATCATCGGTTCTGGCCTGACCATGGTCGATGCTGTGGTGTCGCTGGAACAGGCCGGGCATCGTGGGCCCATCGAAGTGTTTTCACGGCATGGGCTGCTGCCGCATGTGCGGCGGCAACCACCGGCCTGGGCGGATTTTCTGGCCGAGGATCACAGCATTCGTACGCCGCGACAGTTGGTGCGTGAGTTGCGCCGGCATTGTCGAGATGCCATTGCGCAGGGCATCGACTGGCAGGCGCCGCTGGACACAGTGCGGGCGCACATCGGCCGGTTGTGGAATCAGGCGACGGACGTGCAGCGTCGGCAGTTTGTGCGGCATGTGCGGCCGTGGTGGGAAAGTCATCATCACCGGTCGCCGCCGTTGAGTGCGCAGTTGGTGGAGCGGCTTCACGGGGAAGGGCGGTTGCGGATTCAGGCGGCTTCGTTCAAAGGGCTGGAGCCGGCTTCGGGCGGTGTCAGTATCCGCATTCGTCGACGGGGTGAAGCGCAAACGGTTGTCGTCAGTGGCGCAGCGTTGATCAATTCCAGTGGCATCGAGTACGACTGGCGACGTGTGGCGCGACCGCTGCCGCAGCAGCTGTTGGCCCGTGGACTGGTGCGGCCCGGGCCGTTGGCGTTGGGGATTGCGGCGGCGGTCGATGGCGCGGTGCAGGGGAGTGATGGGCAGGTGGCCCGTCGACTGTTTGCCATGGGACCGCCGTTGCGGGGGATGTGGTGGGAGAGTACGGCGGTGACGGATGTGGCGAGTCAGGCCAAGGCTTTGGCTGTTCGCTTGGCTGGGTTCTAGATTGGGGGCATACGCTCCCATCAAAAACCAGGAAACCCCGGAAAGATCAAATCCTCCCGGGGTTCCCTGTTCACAGCCACACAAACCAGCCAATCAATAACGCTGATACTTCGAACCAAACTCAGGACGGTTATCAGCCACGTAGAGTTTGCTCGCCTGAGTGTCTTTACGATCAACGCCAACCGTATTCACATTCAACGTAGCCGGCTGACTGACTTTCGCCGCCGCCACCACGGGCAACGTGGCATGCGGGGCAGCCATGGCGGATGTAGCGCCAAGAACCGAAAGGGCGAAACCAAGACCGATGATGCTTTTCATGAGGTTGCTCCAGAACTGTGGGAAGAAGATGTGGCCACTGTAGTGCTGGAGCCTGGCGATGAAAAAACACCCTGAGGCATAGTCGTTATCGAGAACGTTGATCCGCGCCGTCAGCGTGGTGTGCGGTCCACCAGCCAGCGCTGCTTGAGCTGTTCCAGGCGACCGTCCAGGCGCATCGCGTCCAGCGCCTGTTGCCAGCGTGCGATCTGGCGCGGATCGGTCAACGGCGAAAAGGCGATGTAGGTGGCTTCCTTCATCAGCGGTATCTGGTAGTGCAACTGCTCGGGTGGCAAGCCTTCTTCGCGGGCCATGGTGGCGACGGAAAGGGTGTCGGCCACGACGAATTCCGCGCGCCCCAGGCGGGCCAGACGCATCATTTGTTCGGGCGTTTCCACACCGTACAGGCTGCTCACATCCTGTTTCTGCAAGTAGCTGTAGACCAGCCATTTTCGGGGAACGACAATGCGCCCCTGATGACTGGCCTCCAGCAGACTGCGCACCGGTTGCCGAGTGTTTTCAGTGGAATACAGAGCGATTTCCACCTCCATCAGCGGACCGACCCACTGGTACTGGCGATCACGTTCGGCGGTGCGCAACACCGTGAACACCCCGGTGGCGGGTTCGGTGCTGGCCACGTGCAAGGCGCGCGGTAGCGGGACTTGTTGAAAATGCACCTGGTCGCCAGCCATGTCAGCCAGCGCCTGCACGACATCCACACCAAAACCCACCAGCTGATCACCCTGCCGGAAGTGCAGGGGTGGATGGTTGTCTGTCAGCATGTTCAGGTCTGCCGCGACCGCAGTGAGCGTCAATAGCGACAGCAGACAAACGGCAATACGTTTCATGAATCTTCCTTGATCGAATGAGCCGCAAAGCTTAGTACGAGCACACGGTCACTGTCCCGAGGAATTGAGCGGGCTTTTGCGTCAGACCTGAGGATTTATGGGTATCACCGGGCGCTGTTGGCCACACAGCAAAAAGCCCGGGGAACCGGGCTTTTGGGTGTTTCAGGAGACCGCTGGATCAATACCGCTGATATTTCGAACCGAACTCTGCGCGGTTATCCGCCACGATCACGCCGCCGCGTACTGCATTGTCCGGGCTGATCAGGGCGACACGTTCACGCAGTTCCTGCAGGCGATCGGCGCCACCTTCGGCGACACGTTCGCGCAGCTCTTGCAAACGCTCTGCACCGCCTTCAGCCACACGATTCTGTTGCAGCCGATCCGAACCACCTTCCACCAGCAACTGCTGGATCTGGCCGGCAGACACTGCGCTCACGGTGCTGGCCGAGGCCAGATTCGACAGGCCGAGGCCACCTATCAGTGCCAGGCCGAGTGCCAGGGACGAAACTTTCGAGAAGTTGAACATGGTGATTCTCCGTGCGTTTAGTTTGAGTGAGTCGGTAGCGGTTGCTATCCGGTGATCACAGTTAAACGTCCGGGTGTATCGCTGATGTGTGTTTGAACACAGCGAAATCGCTGCCTGCGTATCTGTCGCGGGTTCTTATACAGACGGATACAAAACCTTTCGCAGGTGAAGGGCGCACGTGGTCATCGCCAGGCACATTTCATGATTCCGCGCCGAGCATTTCCACCGGGTAGGAGAACACATAGCCTTCGCTACGCACGGTCTTGATGTAGGTCGACTCGCGCGAGTCATCCATCAGGCGTTGGCGCAAACGGCTCACCAGCAAATCGATTGAGCGATCGAACAGGTCGGCGTCGCGACCCTGGGTCAGGTTGAGCAACTGGTCGCGGCTGAGTACCCGTTGCGGGTGATCGAGGAACACGCGCAACAAACGGTATTCGGCACCACTGAGGGCGACCATCGTGCCGTCTTCGTCGAGCAGATGGCGGGCGGTCGTGTCGAGGCGCCAGCGGCCAAAGCCCAGCAGTCGGCCCGTTTCGGTGATCAGCAGGTTGGGCGGCAGCATTCGCGTACGGCGCAATACCGCGTTGATCCGCGCCAGCAACTCGCGGGCGGCGAAGGGTTTGGTCAGGTAGTCGTCGGCGCCCATTTCAAGGCCGAGGATTCGATCGGTTTCGTCATCGCGTGCGGTGAGCATCAGGATCGGCGTGGCTTTATGTTTGCCCGAGCGCAATTCGCGGCACAGCAGCAGGCCGTCATCGCCGGGCATCATGATGTCCAGCACGATCAGGTCCACCTGATTGGCTTCGAGAAAGCTGCGCATCTGCCGACCGTCGGCAACCACCGTGGTGCGCAGGCCGTTCTTCTTCAGGTAATTGCCGACCAGCTCGCGAATCTCCCGGTCGTCGTCGACGATCAGGATGTGGTTTACATGTTCCATTGCCCAACCCTCTTTTTATTCGCACGTTGCGCATTCTAGGCAGCCACGGTGCACCTGCCCATAGGCTTTGTATCTCAGTGTATCTGCTGCCCTGTCTGACACCTTACGCCTTAATACCCGTGGTTCTACGACACATGGCAGATACCTCGGGCCGGTTAAATGGGTTCCATCGAGACAACACAAGTGCCTCGCAACCATTGCCCATTGCAACCCTGAGGAAATCACCATGAACTGGAACAAATTGATTGCCGCCAGCTTCTTCGCGGTCCTGAACGTTGCGGCATTTTCGGCCCATGCCGATGTTCAAGTCCCGGCGCAGAGCACGGCGTACGGCACCCATCTGGATATCAAGAAAGTCGTGTCCATCGTCGACAACGGCGGCGCCTGCGGCATTGTCGATGCCCGGCTGACCTACCTCGATTCCAGTGGCATGCAGAAAGTCGCCGGTTACAAAAAATTCGCAGAGTGCGCCAATCAGGGCGGCTGATCTTTCCACTACGCTCATCGTTGTCGATGTCGAGCGCTCAGTCTGCTCAGCGAGCCGCGATGGCTGATTCATTTCGTCCAAACACCAGATCAATGACCTGCAGGAAAATCATCATGAAGATCAATGTGTTGAGCAGTCCATCCGCCTCGCGTCGTCGCCGTTTCCTTGGCCCTTCGGTCCTCGCGTTCGCGCTGATGCAGCTCGGTGCTCTCGGGGCTGCGAATGCGCAAGCCGCGACCGCGGAGCCGGTGGTGGCCGCTGCCGCGACCCTCAAAGCCGACACGTTCGGCCCGCTCAAGCATGTCAATGCCGGGTTGCTGAGTGTGGCTTATGCCGAAGTCGGCCCCGCCGATGGGCCGGTGGTGATTCTCCTGCACGGCTGGCCTTACGACATTCACAGCTACAGCGAAGTCGCGCCGCTGTTGGCGGCCAAGGGCTACCGGGTGCTGATCCCTTACGCACGCGGCTATGGCGACACGCATTTCCTGTCCGACAAGACTGTTCGCAACGGCCAGCCTGCGGCGTTGGCCAGTGACGTCATCGATTTCATGGATGCGCTGAAGATCAAGAAGGCGGTGCTGGGCGGCTACGACTGGGGTGCGCGCTCGGCGGACATCGTTGCCGCGCTTTGGCCGGAGCGGGTCGAGGCACTGGTCGCCGTCAGCGGCTACCTGATCGGCAATCAGGCCGCGGGCAAGAACCCTTTGCCGCCCAAGGCCGAGTTGCAATGGTGGTATCAGTTTTACTTCGCAACCGAGCGTGGCCAGGCCGGCTACGAAAAAAATCGCCACGACTTCGCCAAGTTGATCTGGGAGCTGGCATCGCCGAAATGGCGCTTTGACGACGCGACGTTCGACCGCAGCGCGGCGGCGCTGGACAACCCGGATCACGTTGCCATCACGATTTTCAACTATCGCTGGCGGTTGGGCATGGTTCAGGGCGAACCTCAATACGAAGCGCTGGAGCAGCGGCTGGCCAAGGCACCGGTCATTACGGTGCCGACCATCACCATGGAAGGCGACGCCAACGGGGCGCCGCATCCGGCCGCCGAGGATTACGCCAAGCGCTTCACCGGCAAATACGAATACCGACTCATCAGCGGCGGCATCGGCCACAACTTGCCGCAGGAAGACCCGCAGGCCTTTGCCAAGGCTGTGATCGATGCGGATCACCTCTGAGAGCGACGCAGGGCTCTAGAGCCTCATCACCGGCAAGTCGGCTCTTACGGGAATGGCAGGTGTCCTTAGACCTTCACACAACGCCGAACCTGTAGAAGCTGGCTTGCCAGCGATGGCGCCCGGATGAGCAATGCACGGCTCGCGACTTGACCTCTTCTGAGGTCTTGTTACGCAACCACCCGATAACACGGCACATACGCCGCGCCGCCCGGCAGTTTCATCCGGTGCTGGGCCACGAAAGCCTTGAGCAACTGATCCAGCGGCTGCATCACCGCCGCATCGCCGCGGATCTGGTACGGCCCGTGTTCTTCGATCAGCCGGATGCCGTTGTCCTTGACGTTGCCGGCGACGATGCCGGAGAACGCGCGACGCAGGTTGGCCGCCAGTTCATGGGCCGGCAGGCTGCGGCTCAGTTTCAGGTTGGCCATGTTTTCGTGGGTCGGGTCGAACGGGCGCTGGAAGCCTTCGTCGATTTTCAGCAGCCAGTTGAAATGGAACGCGTCATTGCGCTCGCGGCGGAACTGTTTCACTGCTTTCAGGCCGGCAGTCATCTGCCGCGCGACTTCAGCCGGGTCGTCGATGATGATTTCGTAGTGCTGCTTCGCCGCTTCACCCAGGGTGGCGCCGACGAACGCATCCAGTTGTTCCAGATACGGCGCCGCGTGTTTCGGCCCGGTGAGGATGACGGGGAAGGGCAGGCCCTTGTTGTCCGGGTGCATCAGGATGCCCAGCAGGTACAGGAATTCTTCGGCCGTGCCCGCGCCGCCGGGGAAAATGATGATCCCGTGACCGACGCGTACGAACGCTTCCAGACGTTTTTCGATGTCCGGCAGGATCACCAGCTCATTGACGATCGGGTTCGGCGCTTCGGCGGCGATGATGCCGGGTTCGGTCAGGCCGAGGTAACGACCGCCGTGGATGCGCTGCTTGGCATGGGCGATGGTCGCGCCTTTCATCGGGCCTTTCATCACGCCAGGACCGCAACCGGTGCAGATGTCGAGGCTGCGCAGGCCCAGTTCGTGGCCGACTTTCTTGGTGTATTTGTATTCTTCGGTGTTGATCGAATGGCCACCCCAACACACCACGATCTTCGGCTCGACGCCGGGGCGCAGGGTGCGGGCGTTGCGCAGCAGGTGGAACACGTAGTCGCTGATGCCCTGGGAAGTGCTCAGGTCGATGCGCTGGGCGTCGAGTTCGTTTTCGGTATAGACGATGTCGCGCAGGGCGCTGAACAGCATTTCCCGGGTGCTGGCGATCATTTCGCCATCAACGAAGGCGTCGGCCGGGGCGTTCAGCAATTCCAGGCGCACGCCGCGATCCTGCTGGTGGATGCGGATTTCGAAGTCCTTGTAGGCTTCGAGGATGGTCTTGGCGTTATCGACATGGGCGCCGGTATTGAGGATGGCCAGGGCGCACTGGCGGAAGAGGGTGTAGGTGCTGCCGGATCCGGCTTCGCTCAGTTGTTGCACTTCACGTTGAGAGAGGGTTTCCAGGCTGCCTTTCGGGCTGACCGAAGCGTTGATTACTTGACGTTGGGACATTCAATGATCCTTAAAACGATGTCACCCGCCGGGGACGCATGACATCTGAATAGTATGTATCCATAAAAGAAGATGGCACGAACTGCGCAGTATCGCCATGTTCCCCTTTGACGATGAAAAGATGAAAAGGAGCCCCAGCATAGCTAAATCCCCCGCAGAGGCGATAATGCCTCGCAGTCTTTTTGCCTACCCCTCCGAGGAAACCCGTCGCGATGTTCGAAATCCAGCCGCAGAATCCCGAAATCTATCGAAGCCAGACGCGCCGCAGCACGATCATCATCGCCCTCATTTTCCTCGCCCTGGCGATGGTTTTGTCCACTGCGGCAGTGGCGATGTTCGGCGAACCGGGGGGTGACAATCTACGCTTCAACGTGGGCGGCGTGTTTGTCGCGGTGCTGTTGATGGCGGCGCTGATGCGCGGCACGTTCTGGACCCAGGCGTGGATGGCGCCGGCGGTCTACGGCTGGCAGCTCAAACGCAGCCTGATGAGCATCACCAACGTCATGCACCAGGTGACGACGGCGGTGGATGCGGGGGATCCGAGCGCCATGAAGCTGCTGCGCTTCTATCACCTGGGGTTGAGCCAGATGCACCAACTGGACGGCAACTCAAGTGATCACAGCCAATTGATACGTGAAATGGACCTGCACAAGGCACGAATGGAAGCGCTGGGCATCGAGACCGAACAGACACAATTGAACCCGGCGTGGCTTGACGCTGTGAAACAGACGCCACGCTAACCGGTGTGGGGTTAAGGCACATTGATAATTAAAAGGCGAACGGGATCAGTCGCCATTCAGCAGGAGTCAGGGAGCGTCATGGGTAACCCGTCCGTCAAAGACCGAATTGAACAATTGCGCCACAGCGTGCCTTTGATCACCGAACAGGCCGGAGCCACGCTCAAGGTGCGCTCCGCGGTGGTGCTGCTCGTTGCGGTGTGCCTGTCCATGATTGTCATCGTGATCTGGGAAGCGTGGAATTCGCGCCAGTACAATCTGCATGACAAGGAAGTGGCGATGTCCAACCTTGCGCAGACCCTGGCCTCGCAAGCGCAGGCGACGATCAAGCAAGCCGATACGCTGCTGTTTACGCTGGTGGAACGCCTCGAAACCGAGGGCTTCAATCCGGCCGGGTTGCCACACCTGGAGCGCTTGCTCAGCGCCCAGCGCAGAGAGTTGAGCCAGTTGCACGGCCTGTTCGTGTATGACGAAACGGGGCGCTGGATTGCCAATTCCAACGGCGCCGCACTGACTGATGCCAACAATGCCGACCGGGAGTATTTCATCTTCCATCGTGATCATCCCGACCGTGGGCCTCACATCGGCCCGTCGATCAAAAGCCGTTCCAGCGGCGAATGGATCATGACGGTGTCGCGCCGGATCAATCATGCTGATGGAAGTTTTGCCGGTGTGGCGCTGGCGACGATTTACCTTAATCATTTTCTGTCCCTGTATGACAGCATCGACATGGGCCGAAACGGCGTGATCAACCTGATCGCCAACGACGCCACCATCATCGTTCGCCGGCCGTTCAACGAAGCGGAAATCAGCGCCAGCCTCATTAACAGCCCGCTGTTCAAACAGTTGTTGCCCACGGCGGATTTTGGGACGGCAATGATCAAATCCATGATGGATGGCGTGGTGCGGGTAGTAGGGTATCGCCGGGTCGAGGGGTATCCGCTGGTCGTTTTCGCTGCGCTCGACAAGGACGAAGTCCTGGCTAGCTGGCGTAAAGAGTCCATGCTCAGTGCAGGTATCGTCGCCCTGTTGCTGGGTTTTCTCGGCGTACTGGGTTATCGCCTGATCAATCTGATGAAGCAGCAGAACCGCGTTCAGAGCCAGTTGCTGGACGCTCAGGACAAACTGCTCGAGGTCAATCGCGGCCTGGAACTGCTGGCCCTGGAAGACGCGCTGACGGGGCTGTCCAACCGCCGTCAGTTTGATCTGTTCATCCACTCGGAAATGGGCCGCGCCCGGCGCAGCCAGAGCAGCCTCGCGCTGCTGCTGATCGATGTCGATCACTTCAAACCGTTCAACGACCACTACGGCCATGTGGCCGGCGATGAGTGTTTGCGCAAGATCAGCGCGATCATCACCGAAAATATCAATCGCCCCGGGGATCTGGCGGCGCGCTACGGCGGTGAAGAGTTTGCGGTGGTGCTGCCAGGCACTGACTATGTGGGGGCGTTCCTGGTCGCGGAAAAGATCCGTCGCGCCGTGTCGCAGGCCGGTATTTGCCACAGCGAAAGCGCGGAAGGCATGGTGACGGTCAGTATCGGCGTCGCCGCCTACGATCCGGCATCACAGGCCCAGCCGGACGACCTGGTTGGCGCTGCGGACAAGGCGCTTTACGTGGCCAAGGCCAGCGGCCGGAACATGAGCGTCATTGCCAACTGAATTCAAGCAAACCCACCACTGCCCTGCACCAGTTTGGTCGCCAGATACGATTGCTTGAGTTTTTCCAGCCACCAGCCCAGAGCGCGACCGTCATGGTCGCCGCGCCAGCCGGCATAAAGGATGTTCGGCTCGCGTGGATCGGCCATTTGCTTTGCCACCAGTGTGCCGTTTTTCAGTAACGAACCGACCCGGTGTTTTGGCAGCCACCCTACGCCCAAGCCGTCGCACTGGGCGAGTATTTTGGCGCGCATGGTCGGTACGGCGAGCACCGGTTGTCCGCCGGTGACGCCATAAGTGCTGCCCTCGGTGGCTCTGGACGAGTCGGCCACGACAATCGCCCGGTGCTGCGTCACCGTTGCCCGTGAGATCGGTTCCCTGGCCCTGGCCAGCGGGTGGCTGGGCGAGACTGCAAACACCCATTCCATTTCCCCCAGTTGCATCCAGCGCAAGGAAGGGATGGCCGGCGGTTCGTTGGTGGCGCCGATGATCAGGTCCGCCCGGCCTTCACGCAGGGCTTCCCAGACACCTTTGAGCACTTCCTGAGTGATGCGCAGCGGTACGCCGGATTCAAGCGCATCGAACTCATGAATCACCGGAATCAAGGTGTCGAACTCCAGCAGTTCGTCGGTGACGATCCACAGCCGACTCTCCCAGCCATTGGCCACTTGCTGCACCCGTTGGGTCAGGCGCGAAACGTCCTGCATCAGCCGCGCCGCCTCGTTTACCAACAGTTCCCCGGCCGGGGTGAGCTGCAAGCGGTAGCGACGGCGATCGAAGAGCAAGGCATCGAAACGCTCTTCCAGTTGCCGCGCTGCATACGACACGGTCGATGGCGCCTTGCCCAAATGCACCGCCGCCCGCGACAGGCTGCCGGTTTCCCGAATGGCCTCCAGCAACGCCAGGTCTTCAATCGACAACATGTTCTGAATCCTCGAGCGAACGGCCTGGAAACAAATGTCCGGAACGACGAGAACCTTACAGGAACTGGCTTGCCGGCGATGAGTCCCTTGGACATTGCATTGAATTCAAGACCGCTTACAGGGATCGTGTGGAGTTTGAAAGGGTGGAAGTCCGGCGTGACTTGCGCTGCCGGAACACCCGCACGTAGACCAACATGTTGATCAGCAACACCACGCCGCCGAGCCCCAACTGGATACTCGGGGTCAACCCGGCCGGGTAAATCACCGGCCACACATAATGTTCGATGAAACCACCGCCATAGCCGACTTGCCCGGCCGCGTTGCGCATGAGGTTTTCCCACTGTGTCAGCGGGCAGGTCAGGTGGAACACCTCGACCGCAACCCCCCACGCGGCGGCCGGCAGGTGCCACCAGGCCAGGTGGCGCCATTTGAGCACCAGCAGCCCTCCGAACAGCACGAACAGAATGAACAACAGGTGAAACAGCACCAGCCCATCGGCGGCAATTCGGTAAAGCATGTCGACTCCCTGACGCGTGATGCGAATCGCTCCATGTTACTCGGGCGGGGCGTCGTCACTCTATCGATTGTTGCTGCCAAGCCCGGCGAGCACGGCCTTCAAACGCAGCACCATGGCCTCGCTGCTGCGTTGCATCGGCGCGCGCAGTTCGTCGCCGATCAAGCCTTCGAGGGCCAGTGCGGTTTTCACCGGGGCTGGATTGGGTTCGATGAACAGGCTGTGAATCAACGGCAGCAACCGGAAAAACGTGGTCCGGCCTTCCGCCAACCGCTGGTCGCGGATCTGTTGATACAGCGCCACGAACAACTCTGGATGCACATGGGCCGAGGCGGCAATCGCCCCTTTGGCGCCGAGGCACAGGGCGCTGAAAATCTGATTGTCTTCGCCGCACAACACGTCGACCTTGCCGCTGTTCAGCAGCGCCAGGGTGTTGGCTTGATTGCCGCCGCAATCCTTGATCGCGACGATTCGCTCGTGGGCGACAATGTTGAGCAACGTTGCCTGTTCGAAGGCGATGCCGGTGCGATACGGGATGTCGTACAGAATGATCGGCACCGTGGACGCATCGGCAACCGTTTTGAAAAACGCTTCAAGGCCTGCTTGGGACGGGCGGATATAATACGGCGGCGGCACCAGCAACCCGGCCAGTGGCCGCTTGAGGATTTCGCTCTGCCATTGCAGCAGTTCCGTCAGGTTATTACCGGCCAGCCCCATGACCACCCGATCTGCAGGCACTGACTCCAGCACGGCATCCAACACTGCCAATTGTTCATGTTTACTCAGCGCCGCCGCTTCAGCGGTAGTGCCGCACACCACCAGGCCATCGACGCCTTTTTCCAGCAGATGGCTGACGAGCCGGCGCAACCCGACGAAATCGATTGCTCCGTGTTGAAACGGCGTCACGAGCGGAACCCAGATACCTTGAAACGATGACATGCACTTACTCCTGAAAGTTGACCGATTTAGTCACCGTCAGCAGCGTAGAAGGAAGTAAGCAGGGGGAGGGTGCCCGTCGCGCTCAATGTCCTGTCAGCTCATCTGACGGGACAGCGCGCCCCGGTCACATGAGCGACTGTTTCTTCGATTTGAGGGCGTGCGCAACGCAACCTTGCGCCTTGGCAATCAAGCCAATGACGTCAATGTTGAGGTTGAAGGTTGCGGACATGTTTGCTTACACCCTAAATGAGGCGCTCAGTTTTAAAAGTCGGCGGGCCTTTTGTCAATCACGAAAATCGGCACAAGTGCGCAAGATTGTTCAAGCCATCGGGCGCGACTGCTGGCACAGTCAGGCGTCTTTTCCTGTTTGTAGAGCGTTATGACTCACACACTCATGCCGCGCAGTGCCTTTCTTCGCGGCGCCGCGGCAATCATGCCGTTGTCCCTGGCGACCGCGCCGTGGGGATTGCTGGCCGGCTCCATGGCCATCGAAGCCAACCTCACGCCGCTGCAAGGCCAGGGATTGTCGAGCATCGTATTTGCCGGGGCGGCGCAACTGGTGGCCATCGGCATGCTCAAGGGCGGTGCCGGGATCTTTTCGATTCTGCTGACCACGTTACTGCTGACGTCGCAGCATTTGCTCTATGGCATGAGCCTGCGCTCGGTGATTTCGCCGCTGCCAGGTCGCTGGCGTGCAGGGTTGGGCTTTTTGCTCACCGACGAGTTGTTTGCCCTGACCAGCCAGCATGACAAACAGCAGTTCAACCGCTGGTACGCACTGGGCGTCGGCCTGACGTTTTACATCGCCTGGAACCTCTTCACGCTGGCCGGCATCGTGCTGGGCAGCAGCATTCCGGGGCTGGAACATCTGGGCCTGGATTTCTCCATCGCTGCAACCTTCATTGCCCTGATCACCCCGGTGGTGCGCAACGTACCGACGGTGGTCTGTGTGGCGGTTTCGCTGTTTTGCTCGGTGTTGTTCAGCTACTGGCAATGGGGCTCGGCGCTGGTGCTGTCGGGGTTGGCGGGCATGACCGCGGGCTTCATCTGCAACAAATTCTACGGTGGGCGCACATGATGGTCTGGGCAGTGATTGTCGGTATGGGGGTTCTGGTTTTCCTCAACCGTTATGTATTTCTCGAGCCACGGCTGCCGCTGCGCCTGAGCAGCAATGCCCGGCAATTCCTTGGTTTCGCGGTGCCGGGCATGTTGACCGCGATCTGCGGCCCGATCGTGTTCATGCCAGACAAGCAACTGAACCTGCACTGGGACAACCCGTACCTGATCAGTTCGCTGGTGGCGGTGGGGCTGGTGCTGTACACCCGCAACACCTTGCTCAGCATGTTGTTGAGCATGGGGTTTTTCTTTTTGCTGCGCTGGTGGCTCTGAGCCAGGTGCCCGAAACTGTTCTACGCTTAAAGTTGATGACTGATCCCTTAGGAAGAGAGGTGAGCATGGCAACTGAACAAAAGCGTCCTGATCCGGATGAAGAAGACATGGATGAACCGACGGAAGAAGAGATCGAGCAACAGAAGCGTTCGACGCCTGACTGGAAGCACCCCGACGATGGGAAGGAACTGTCAGATCTGGATAAAAAATTTTAGTCGGAGCCCTGATAGAACTGCGCATACAACAAGCCCCGCAATGAGCGGGGCTATTTTTTGCCAGTCAATCAGATCGACACGTTCCAGCGAACCTGGGTAATGCCCAGTTGCTGTGCTTTGAGCCGTGCCGCTTCCAGGGTGGCGTGTTCGGCGATCTTACGGCCGGATTTCGGGTAAGCATGCGCGGACGCCGAATGAATCGCTTCGACATCGGTAAAATGTACGGCCAGTTTGAAAAAGTGTTGTCGCACACCGTCGAACAAGTAATGCACTGCATAAGGAACGAGTTCGCTCATGTATTTCTCGTGAAGCCAGCCAAGTCATTTGGCTTAGTCGTAGAACAGGACATTCAGAGAGATCTGCGGTGCGAGTTCGTGCAGAAATGACAAGGCTGAAAAAGGATGAGGCTCAGCGAGCCTCAGCTGGTCAGAGTCGTTCGACGACGGGTTCGTTCAGTTTTTGTGCCAAACGGGTTCCGTGGGTCGTTTCAAACGTCGTCCAGTTGCAATACATCTGGGTGCAACGCCCGATAACCGAGGGTTTTGTCGATCCATGCGTTCACTTCGTTGACCATGACCGGCGGCTTGCCCGGATAGTGTTTGAGCGTTAAACGCAAGGTGCCGTCTATCCCCGGAACTGATCGCAGGTTACGGGTCTTTATGTACTGCTCGATAAAACAGTCCAGCCGATAGTGTTCTGTCGTCGAAAGATAAACGCACTCCAGACCAACGACTTGATTGATTGTAAAATCGTCGCGCATTTAATTCTCTGTAAGGCTTGTAGTAGTAGGGATTTCCTTATTTGTTGACTATTTGGTCAACTGGGCGATACCAATGGAAATGCGGCGCGCATGCTATCCGTAGTGATTGTAAATGTATGTACGACGATAGAGATGTCGGACAAGCGGTTGACACTGCCAAGCACCCCCTATCAACAAGTGTTTCTTGAGTGAAACAGTCTGTGTAACGTTTGAGTTATGGGTTTGCATTAATGACTATCATTAACGCTCGCGCTGCTGTCGGTATTGATAGTTCACGCACTCTCATCAATCAACGACGCGTCTTGATTCCTCACGTTACCTACCGCTCTGCTGACTTTGTACCACTCGAACGCTTCGCTGCTTTCCCCCTGAAACAAGGCCATTTGTTCGGCGCGCTCCATGGGGGTGGCGGGGTCGAGCCATTCCCGCGCCAGTTCCGGCGATAACACCACCGGCCGCCGGTCATGAATGTCGAGCATGCCGCCGGCGCTGTCCGCGGTGATAATCACGAAGCCGTCGCCGTCTCTTGCTGCCTCGCTGTCTGTGGGGAACCGGCCAATCGCCGCACAGAAAATCGGTGCGCGGTCCTGCCGACGGATGAGCCAAGGCTGTCTCGTTGCGTCTGGGGCATCGACCCATTCGAACCAGTTATCGATCGGCACAATCGCACGGTGCGGCCAGATGGCGCGGAAGAACGGGCCGTGTGCGACTTTTTCCACGCGTGCATTGATCGGCGCCGCCCGGTCCTTCGCCCAGTGCGGCCGCCATCCCCAGCGCACCTTGTCGGCCCGGAGCCCATTGCTTTCCCGATGAAACAACGCGAGTTGATTCGTCGGCGCGGCGTTGTATCGAGCCAAGGGTTCATCGCCAACATGGTTGATCAGTGCGTCGGGAATACTCAGCACCGCCACGAAGTCATGAATGCCCCGGTATTGCGAGAGTCTTCCGCACATCGACTGAATCCTCTGGCTGAAGCCTTCAGCTTAGACGCTTCGCCTGTAGGAGCCGCCCCCTACGGATCGTTTGGGGTGATTCAAATGACATGCACCCATTGCAACTCGTTCAACGACTAGGCCTTCAGTTGTGCCGCCAGTTCCTGGCGAATGCTGCTGGGGCGATTGTCCATGACCAGGACGCAATTGCTGAGGTACAGCGCTTCATCGACATCATGGGTCACCAGCAGCAGGGCGATGGCGTGACGCTCGGCCAGTTGCAGCAACAGGTCCTGCAGTTTCATCCGGGTGAACGCGTCCACCGCGCTAAAAGGTTCGTCGAGCAACAGCACGTCGGGTCGCGAGTAGAGGCCGCAAGCGATGGCGACCCGCTGCGCCATGCCGCCGGAGAGCGCCTTGGGCAAGGCTTGGGCGAACCCGGTGAGGCCGACTTCATCGATCAGTTGTGCGACCCAGGCCTTGTCGTAGCGGTTGTCGGCGCTGAAACCGATGTATTGCTCGACGGTCAGCCAGGGCATCAATCGAGGCTCCTGAAACACGAACGCCGGGAATATCGCAGGCTCTGTGCCATGTCGTGGAGATCACGTGTTTTAAAGGTTTCCATGCCAAAGACGTTGCAGATGGGTGTTGCAGTGAAAACAGTCTGTCGACTCACTGTTGTTGGCTGAACAGTGTTGGCGGACAGTCATGAGCTTATGCGTAAATCGAATTTAAAAAGCATCTTGTAAGAGCGTTATGGTCTATGACATTCACTCTCAAGGAGCCCCCCGATGAACCTGTCCGGATTTGTTCGCAGTTTGCTGACCAGCGCTGTGTTTGCTGCACCAATGGCCTACGCCGCCGAGCCCGTTGTCCTGCACGTCGGTGATCAGAACTACTACAACGTGCGTGCCTCGGTGGAGGCTTCAGGTGTGCTGGAGGGGGCGCCGTATACCGTCGACTGGAAGCATTTCCAGGCCGCCGCGCCATTGGCCGAAGCGCTGAACACCGGTGCACTGGACCTGGGCTTTCTCGGCGATTCAGGCTTCCTGTTCCTCGCCGCCAAACAGGCACCGGTAAAACTGATCGGCGTCTCGCGGCAGAACCCGGAAACCATTGCGTTGCTGGTGCCCAAGGATTCACCGGTCAAAACCATCTCCGATCTCAAGGGTAAGAAAGTCGCGTACTGGCCTGGCGCCTGGAGTCAGCAACTGACCCTGCGCGCTCTGGAAAAAGCCGACCTGCCGGAAGACTACGTCGACTTCATCAAACTGATGCCGATTGATGCCGCCGCCGCGCTGCCTCAGGGCAGCATCGATGCGTTTCCGGTGTGGGAACCGTACATTTCCCAACAGATTCTGTTCTCTGGTGCGCGACCGATTCTCACCGCCAAGAACCTCATGCCAGGCCTCAGTGCCATCGCTGCCTCGACACCGTCGATCGACAGCAAGCGCGAAGCCATCGCCGACTTCCTGGTCCGCCTGAAAAAGGCGCGGGCCTGGGTCGACAACCACACCGACGAATATGCCGATCTGTGGGCGAAGAAGGCCAATCTCGATCAAAACGTTTCGCGTCACTGGTTGCGCCAGGCCCACATGACCGTGGGGCCGGTGGATGCACCGGCCGCGAAAGACCTGCAAAGCACGGCGGATTTCCTGTTCAAGGTCAAGGCGCTGCCGGCTGAATTGGCGACCGCACCGATTATCGACAACTCGTTCCAGCAGGCTTTTAACCAGTAACCGACGACGCCGTGCAGCGTCGGAACCAAACACTGTGTACCTTATCCAACCTGCGCCCGCAGCCATGTGCGGGCGCAACGGTCTGGCCAAGGCAAATCATGAAACAGTTGTTCAAGGTTCTCTGTGCAATGGCCGTCGCTCTCGGGCTGGCGGGTTGCATTGCTTCTCCAATCGAAATGACGCCGCAGACCGAACAGCGTCTGCGCGCGCAACCTCCGATCCGCTTCCTGCTGACTTTTGACGATGGGCCCAGTGCGTCGAGTTTCTGGAATCCGACGATGACGATTCTCGACAGCCTCGCCATCAATCCGGTGCAACCGAACCTCAAAGCGGTGTTCTTTGTGCAGACCGGCGCGCCACGGGCGGGCGACAGCGAGATCGGCCGCGAGGTCATGCGCCGTGAGCACGCGGACGGGCAAATTCTGGGCTTCCACACCGGCACCCACTGGCACACCAATCACCGCTCACTGAGCCCGGAAGAGCTGGAGCAGTCGCTGACCAAAGGCAGTGCCGATATCGCCACGATCACCGGTGCGCCGCCGACCCTGGTACGTCCACCCTTCTGGAACTACGACAAACGGGTCTTCGCCGCTTATCAAAAACACGGCATGCATGTGCTGCTGACCGACCTGAGCGCCAACGACGGCAAGATTTGGGGCTTCAACGCCAGCCCCCGCCGCCGGGCCAACATGCTGCGCCAGTTATCGGAAGTCCGCGAGCGTATTGCCTTGGGGGAGCTGCCGACGGTGGATGGGGTGATTCCGGTGGTGGTGACCTTCCACGATCTCAATCGCTACACCGCCCGGCATGCCCTGGAGTACCTGCAAATTCTGCTCGACAGTGCGCAGGCCACTGGGGTCAGGCTGGCTGAAAAGCCGTTTTATGACGACACGGCAGCGCTGCAACGAGCTGCCATGGCGCGTACCGTTCGCGACAACTCTGATGCGGTAAAACTGCCGGGAATCTGGAACTGGATCTGGGATGGCGACAGGCACTAAAAAAGTCGTCCCTGTGACAGCCCTTCAGGAGGATTGAAAGACGATTGCCTGACGTCAAATTTCAATCGAATCTGCACTGCCACACCCTTGTTTGACCCCTATTCCGTCTGGGTATAACCGCTCAGCGGGAAAGTTTCGAATTAGTCACTTGTGATGTTTTTTTTTAGATGGATCCAACTATGCTCCGATGATGGCTCTCTGCTGGCCCTGTGTCGTTCCAGTGAGCCCTTCCAGCACACCTCCACTAAAAAAATACTGATAATCAGGTGACTAACCATGGCGTCTTTAACCTTATCGAATAGCTTCAGTTTTCTAGCGGATCAGGATTGGGATTGGGTTGTCACCGTTGCTACCAGTAATTCGCTGACCATCAGTGACGGGGTGCACACGCAAGTCTTTACCGGGAGCTTCACTTACCCCTCTCCAGGCGTTGTCGCCGGCACCGTGACGGGCAGTACCTACGCGGAAAACGGAGTGCCGATATACACCCTCACCGGGATATCCAAAAGCGCAGCGCAACTGGCCGAGTTCGCCCAAACGCCGGGCGATACCCAGGCGACCTATGCCTTTATCCTGAGTGGCAATGACACCATCACTGGCAGTTCGGGTGATGACACCTTGCTGGGTTACGCCGGCAACGACCTGCTCGATGGCGGGGCCGGGGCCGACAAGCTTGATGGTGGCGCTGGCAACGACACTTATATTGTCGATAATCTGGGCGATGTCGTCAGTGAAACCGGCGTGGGTGCGGCGGGAGGAATCGATACCGTCAAGTCGTCGGTCACTATCCGTCTCGGGGACAATATTGAGAACCTGACTTTTACTGGCACCGGCAACGTCAAGGCCAAGGGCAATGCCCTTGATAACCTGATGATCGGCAATACCGGCAATAACTTTTTTGACGGCTTCGGCGGCGCGGATACCTATCAGGGCGGCGTGGGTGACGATGGTTATGTCATCGAGTTGACCGACGACAACAAAGTGGTCGACGTCATTATCGAGAAGGCGGGTGAAGGCTACGATTTTGTCGAGATCTGGGGTGGGGATTCCAGCCTGGGACCGGTCAACATCACCATGGCCGCGAACCTTGAAGAAGCCGACGCGAGTTTCAGCAACAGCGGTGTGCAGATCAACATCACGGGCAATGCGCTGGCTAACAACATCATCGGTAACGACGCAGCCAACATCCTGAACGGCGGTGCTGGCGCCGACACGTTGAGCGGTGGGGCAGGTGACGACACCTATATTGTCGACAGCTTCGCTGATGTCATCAACGAAGGGGTCGATCAAGGAACCGATACCGTCAAGGTCGCCATCGCAACCGCCGGCGGCACTTACGTGCTGGGTGACAACCTTGAGAACGGCACGCTGGTCAACACCGTTGCGTTCAACCTCACCGGCAACTCGCTCAATAACGTGCTGATCGGTAATGCTGCCGCCAACGTGCTGGACGGTGGCGCAGGTGCCGACACCCTGCAAGGCGGGCTCGGCAACGACACTTATATCGTCGACGCGGATGACACAGTGGTCGAAGGCTTGAACGGTGGCATCGACCTCGTCAAGTCGGCTCATACCTACTTGCTGGATGATAACGTCGAGAACCTCACGCTCATCGGCGGTGACAACATCAATGGCAAAGGCAATGACCTGGCCAACATCATCACCGGCAACGACGGCAACAATAAACTCGACGGTGTCGAGGGCGTGGATACGCTGATCGGTGGCAAGGGCAATGACCAGTATGTGGTCGATCTGACGGCCACCAACCAGTTGCAAGACAAGGTGGTCGAGAAGGCCGGCGAAGGCATCGACACCCTGACGCTGGCCAGTGCGTTCAGCAACGCCACGGTCACCACACTGGTGCTGGACGCCAATCTGGAGAACGTCGATGCCCGCGATACCGGCACGCTGTCGCTGAATCTCACCGGCAACGCTTCTGCCAACATCATCCAGGGCAATGCCGGCAAAAACACCCTCAATGGCGGGCTGGGCGCCGATACCCTGATCGGTGGCCTGGGTGACGATACGTATGTCGTCGACAACGTCGGTGACACCGTCACCGAGGAGGCCGACGCCGGGATCGACACCGTCAACGTAGCCATCGCTACGGCGGGCGGCACCTACGCGCTGGGGGCGAACCTGGAAAATGCCACGCTGACCAACACCGTGGCCTTCAACCTGACCGGTAATGAGCTGGCCAACACCCTGACCGGTAACGCGGCGGCCAACCGCATCGATGGCGGTACGGGCGCCGACACGATGAACGGTGGCGCGGGTAACGACACCTATGTGGTGGATAACGTTGCTGACAAAATCATCGATACCGCCGGTATCGACACCGTGGAAACCGCCCTCGAGTACACCCTGCTCGACAAGCCGACCCTGGAAAACATCACGCTGACCGGCAGTGCCGCCGTCAACGCCACGGGTAACGCGATAGCCAACGTCCTCGACGGTTCGCAAAACAGCGCCGCCAACGTGCTGACCGGCCTGGCCGGCAACGACACCTACATCGTCGGGGCTGGGGACTCGGTGGTCGAAGGCTTGAACGGTGGTATCGATCTGGTCAAGACCGACCAGACCTACTTGCTGGATGACAACGTCGAGAACCTCACGCTCATCGGCGGTGACAACATCAATGGCAAAGGTAATGACCTGGCCAACATCATCACCGGCAACGACGGCAACAATAAACTCGACGGTGTCGAGGGCGTGGATACGCTGATCGGTGGCAAGGGCAATGACCAGTATGTGGTCGATCTGACGGCCACCAACCAGTTGCAAGACAAGGTGGTCGAGAAGGCCGGCGAAGGCATCGACACCCTGACGCTGGCCAGTGCGTTCAGCAACGCCACGGTCACCACACTGGTGCTGGACGCCAATCTGGAGAACGTCGATGCCCGCGATACCGGCACGCTGTCGCTGAATCTCACCGGCAACGCTTCTGCCAACATCATCCAGGGCAATGCCGGCAAAAACACCCTCAATGGCGGGCTGGGCGCCGATACCCTGATCGGTGGCCTGGGTGACGATACGTATGTCGTCGACAACGTCGGTGACACCGTCACCGAGGAGGCCGACGCCGGGATCGACACCGTCAACGTAGCCATCGCTACGGCGGGCGGCACCTACGCGCTGGGGGCGAACCTGGAAAATGCCACGCTGACCAACACCGTGGCCTTCAACCTGACCGGTAATGAGCTGGCCAACACCCTGACCGGTAACGCGGCGGCCAACCGCATCGATGGCGGTACGGGCGCCGACACGATGAACGGTGGCGCGGGTAACGACACCTATGTGGTGGATAACGTTGCTGACAAAATCATCGATACCGCCGGTATCGACACCGTGGAAACCGCCCTCGAGTACACCCTGCTCGACAAGCCGACCCTGGAAAACATCACGCTGACCGGCAGTGCCGCCGTCAACGCCACGGGTAACGCGATAGCCAACGTCCTCGACGGTTCGCAAAACAGCGCCGCCAACGTGCTGACCGGCCTGGCCGGCAACGACACCTACATCGTCGGGGCTGGCGACTCGGTGGTCGAAGGCTTGAACGGTGGTATCGATCTGGTCAAGACCGAGCTGAGTTACACGTTAGGCAACAACGTTGAAAACCTCACGCTGTTGGGGAGCGCCGACACCGACGGTTTTGGCAACAGTCTGGCCAACATCATCACCGGTAACGATGGCAGCAATCTGATAGTAGGTGCAGGTGGTGTTGACACCGTGCAAGGAGGCAAGGGCGATGACGGTTACGGGGTTGAGCTGAGCCAGACCAATACCATCGTCGACAAAGTCATTGAAAAGGCCAACGAGGGCGATGACTGGCTGCTGGTCTACGGAGGTAATTCAAGTCTCGCCACGACCGTCACCCTGGGTCTCGTGGCGAACGTCGAGAACATTGATGCCTCGGAGGCGATTGGGGTCAAGCTCAACCTGAAAGGCGGTGCTGGCGACAACTCATTGGTGGGCAATGACGTTGCCAACCTTATCGACGGCGGGGCCGGTGCCGATTTCATGGCGGGTAATGAGGGCAACGACACATACGTGGTCGATAACCTGGGTGACGAAATCGAAGAGCTGGCCGATGAAGGGACCGACCAGGCCAATATCGCTATCGCTGCGGCAGGTGGGCTGTACACCTTGAGCGACAACGTGGAAAACGCCCGGCTGACTAACACGGTGGCCTTCAACGTGACCGGTAATGCGCTGGCCAACATCCTGATCGGTAACGCGGCGGCCAACCGCATTGACGGTGGCGTGGGTGCTGACGATATGCAGGGCGGGGCGGGTAACGATACCTACGTGGTCGATAACGTCAGCGACAAAATCACCGATACCGCCGGCATCGACACGGTGGAAACCGGCCTTGATTTCACCCTGGCCGACAAGCTGACCCTGGAAAACATCACGCTGACCGGCAGCGCCGTCGTCAGTGCCACGGGCAACACGTTAGCCAACATCCTGGACGGCTCGCAAAACAGCGCCGCCAACCTGCTGGCCGGCGGCAAGGGCAATGACACCTACATTGTGGGGGCCGGCGACATCGTGCAGGAACTGGCCAACGAGGGTACCGATCTGGTCCAGTCGATGGTCAGCTATACCCTGACCGACAATGTTGAAAACCTGACCCTGATTGGCAGCGCCGACATCAATGCGACGGGCAACGCCCTGATCAACACGCTGATCGGCAACACCGGCAACAACCAGCTTTACGGTGGTCTGGGGGTCGACATCCTCAAGGGTGGCAAGGGCGATGACCTGTATCTGGTCGATTTGAACGCCAAGAACCAGTTGGAAGATACCCTGACTGAAAACGCCAGCGAGGGGGTCGATACCGTGCGCCTGCAGGGCGGTGCGGCACTGGCGACTTTCACCCTGCTGACCCTGGGCGCGAATCTGGAAAATCTCGATGCGAGCTTGACCGGCAACACGCTGCTCAACCTGACGGGCAACGCGCTGAACAACGAACTGATCGGCAACAGCGCGAACAATACCCTCGACGGCGGTGCCGGCAACGATACGCTCACAGGCGGTGCGGGCAACGACATACTCATTGGCGGGCTGGGCGTCGATATCCTGATCGGCGGGCTGGGCGACGATACCTACACAGTCGACAACCTGAGCGACAGCGTGACGGAAAACGCAGACGAGGGTACTGATCTGGTCAAGGTCGCCATTGCCGCCGCAGGGGGTACCTACACCCTGAGCGCCAACGTGGAGAATGCGACGCTGGTCAACGCCGTAGCGTTCAACCTGACCGGTAATGACCTGGACAATATCCTCACAGGCAACGCGGCCAACAACCGCATCGATGGTGGCGTGGGGGCCGATTTGATGATCGGTGGCGCCGGCAACGACACCTACATCGTCGATAACATCGGTGACCAGATCTCTGACAGCTCCGGGGTGGATACCGTCCTGTCCAGCATCACCTTCAACCTGGATGAGAACGGCGTCGAGAACCTCACACTGACGGGAACCGGCAACATCAATGGTGACGGCAACACACTGGCCAACATCATCACCGGCAACAGTGGCGACAACAAACTCGATGGCTGGGAGGGAGTTGATACGTTGGTGGGGGGCGCGGGCAACGACCAATACAATGTCGACCTGACCAGCACCAATGTGTTGGAAGACAAATTGATCGAGTCGGCTAACGAGGGTAACGACACTGTTTTCGTTTTCGGCGGGGTTGTCAGCACCAAGGTGGCCACCATCACCTTGGGCGCCAATCTGGAGAACCTGGACCTCAGCAATACCAACGCTGGCGTCAAGCTCAACCTGGTCGGCAACGCCCTGGACAACGTGCTGACCGGCAATACCTCGCAGAACGTCTTTACCGGGGGGTTAGGCAGTGACACGTTCAAGTTCGACGACCTGAGTCAATTGGGCAAGACCAGTGCGACCTGGGACATCATCACAGACTTCAAATCCGGTATCGATCATATTGATCTGTCAGGGTTGGGGAGTTTCCAGCTGCTCGACAGCAATACGGCCTTCACCGATGTCGGGCAACTGAAGTTGATTGACGGTGTGCTGTACGGGACAACGGATCTGGGGGCCGAGGCTGACTTCGCGATCCAGCTCACCGGGGTTACCAGTTTGACGCAGTCCGATATCGAAATCGCCTAAATCGCAGTGCCATGATCCGGGGCGAGCCTACAGGGCTCGCCCCGGGTTGCTTCAGACCGTTTGCGGTAACAGCTCATCAATCATTTGCAAACAATGATTCAACCCTGGCGAGACATCGCCCACTCGCCTGCTGAGAATAATCGGCGAGGTCGCATTATCTTCCAGCAGTGCCGTGAAACCGATGTCGTCGCGGTGCAGTAATTGCACCGAGGCCGGCACCAGGGTGACCCCGATTCCTGCACCTACCAGGCCAATCGCCGTTTGCAGCTCGTTGGTCCATTGCGCCACATGGATGCTCACTCCATAGGATTCGAACAACGCGATCACATGATCGGCGTAGCTCGGGCGCGGGTTGCCGGGATACAACACAAAAGGCTCGTTCGCCAGTTCGCGAAGGCTGATCGGCCCGCCCAGCAAGGGGTGACCAGCGGGCAGGGCGGCGACCAGCCGGTCTTCGGTCAACACCGTCTGAATGATGGCCGGGTCGTCGATGCGGATGCGGCCAAAACCGATATCGATCCGTCCGGCCTTGAGCGCCTGCACCTGTTGCAGCGTGGTCATTTCCGAGAGCCCCAGCTCAAGCTCCAGAGGTTCGCCGCTGCGCAAACGGCGAATCAGTTCCGGAAGCACGCCGTAAAGGGTCGACGGCGCAAAACCGATGCCCAACCAGGTTTTTTCACCCAGCCCGATGCGTCGCGTGTTGTCGCAGACCTTGCCCAGTTGCTCGAGCAGGGCTGTGCTGTGCTCATGGAAAAACCGCCCGGCATCGGTCAGCTTGAGCGGCCGCCCGCGTTCCAGCAACAGCACCCCGAGTTCATCTTCAAGTTGCTGAATCTGTCGGCTCAGCGGCGGTTGGGCGATGTGCAGCAATTCGGCGGCGCGGGTGAAGTTGAGGTGTTGAGCCAACACCTGAAAATACCGCAGGTGACGCAGTTCCATGAGGCCTCCGCAAAGCAGTTTGCATACCTTAAAGGTATGAAGTCAGACCAATTCTATATTGGCTTCCCGAAAAAAGCCGTACCAGAATCAGTTCCAGAACTTTAAGAACCTGACGGGTATCGCCATGCTTGCAACTGCCATTGAATCGATCGAGACGATCATCGTCGATCTGCCGACCATCCGCCCGCACAAGCTGGCGATGCACACCATGCAGAACCAGACGCTGGTGATCATTCGCGTTCGCTGCGCCGATGGCATTGAAGGCATTGGCGAATCCACCACCATCGGTGGCCTGGCGTATGGCAATGAAAGCCCGGACAGCATCAAGACCAACATCGACAGACACTTCGCGCCGCTGCTGCTCGGTCAGGACAGCGCCAACGTCAACGCTGCAATGTTGCGCCTGGAGCGCAGTATCCGCGGCAACACCTTCGCCAAGTCAGGTATCGAAACCGCGTTGCTTGATGCCCAGGGCAAACGCCTTGGCCTGCCGGTCAGCGAACTGCTCGGCGGCCGGGTTCGGGATGCGCTGCCAGTGGCCTGGACCCTGGCCAGCGGTGACACCGACAAGGATATTGCCGAAGCGGAAAAAATGCTCGACCTGCGTCGCCACCGCATTTTCAAACTGAAAATCGGTGCCGGCGAAGTCAACCGCGATCTGGCCCACGTCATTGCGATCAAGAAAGCCCTCGGCGATCGCGCCAGCGTGCGGGTCGACGTCAATCAGGCCTGGGACGAAGCCGTCGCATTGCGCGCCTGCCGGATTCTCGGCAGCAACGGCATCGACCTGATCGAGCAACCAATCTCGCGCAATAACCGCTCGGGCATGGCGCGGCTCAACGCCGTGAGCCCGGCGCCGATCATGGCCGATGAATCCATCGAGTGCGTGGAAGATGCATTCAACCTCGCCCGTGAAGGCGCGGCGTCGGTGTTTGCCCTGAAGATCGCCAAGAACGGCGGCCCGCGCGCCGTTCTGCGAACCGCCGCAATCGCCGAAGCAGCCGGCATCGCCCTGTATGGCGGCACCATGCTTGAAGGTGGCCTGGGCACCATGGCGTCGGCCCATGCCTTTATCACCCTGAACAAACTGGCGTGGGACACCGAGTTGTTCGGCCCGCTGCTGCTGACCGAAGACATTCTCAGCGAACCGCTGGTTTATCGCGATTTCGAGCTGCATGTACCGAAAACACCGGGTCTGGGCGTGACCCTGGATGAAGAACGCCTGGCGTTTTTCCGTCGCGACAAGACATCCACTGCCATTCATTCAGCCTGAGGAGAGCATTATGCTGTTCCACGTAAAGATGACCGTGAATTTGCCGGTCGACATGAACCCCGAACGCGCCGCGCAGCTCAAGGCCGACGAAAAAGCCCTGGCCCAGCGCCTGCAGGATCAAGGCAAGTGGCGTCACTTGTGGCGCATCGCCGGGCTCTACGCCAATTACAGCGTGTTCGATGTCGACAGCGTCCAGGAACTGCACGACCTGCTCATGCAATTGCCGTTGTATCCGTACATGGCGATCGAAGTCACCGCGATGTGCCGGCATCCTTCGTCCATCCGCGAGGATGACCGCTGAACCCAGCCTGTTCAGTTCGCCACGCTAATAATTACAAGATGAGGAACCCAGAAAATGAACGTAAAAATTTCCCACACTGCCAGCGCCCAGAAGTTTCTCGAAGAGGCCAGCGGCCTGCACAACGACGCCGGCGATCCACGCACCAAAGCCCTGGTCTACCGCATCCTGCGTGACTCGGTGAACATCATCGAAGACCTCGCCGTGACCCCGGAAGAGTTCTGGAAAGCCGTCAACTACCTCAACGTGCTGGGTGCGCGTCAGGAAGCGGGTCTGGTGGTGGCCGGGCTCGGTCTGGAACATTACCTGGACCTGCTGATGGACGCCGAAGACGAGCAGGCCGGCAAGGCTGGCGGCACGCCGCGGACCATCGAAGGGCCGCTGTACGTGGCGGGTGCACCGTTGTCCCAGGGCGAAGCGCGTCTGGATGATGGCGTCGACCCGGGTGTGACGCTGTTCATGCAGGGCCGCGTGTTCAACACCGCGGGCGAACCGTTGGCCGGCGCGATTGTGGATGTCTGGCACGCCAATACCGGCGGCACTTATTCGTACTTCGATACCACCCAATCGGAATTCAACCTGCGTCGCCGTATCGTCACCGACGCCGAAGGTCGCTACCGCTTCCGCAGCATCGTGCCGTCGGGCTACGGCTGCCCACCGGACGGTCCGACCCAACAACTGCTCGATCAACTGGGCCGTCACGGCCAGCGCCCGGCGCACGTGCACTTCTTCATTTCGGCGCCGGATCATCGCCACCTGACCACCCAGATCAACCTTGATGGCGACCAATACCTGCACGACGATTTCGCCTACGCCACCCGTGACGAGCTGATCGCGAAAATCACTTTCAGCGATGATCAGACGCGTGCGGCGGCTTATGGTGTGAGCGGGCGTTTTGCTGAAATCGAGTTCGATTTCACCTTGCAGTCGTCTGCCCAGCCTGAAGAGCAGCAGCGCCTCGAGCGGGTTCGCGCACTGGAGGACTGATCCCCTCGACAGCCAAACCTGGTGGGAGCCAGCGTGCTCGCGAAAGCGGAGTGTCAGTCAACATTGATGTTGAAGCTGATGGCCTTTTCGCGAGCAGGCTCGCTCCCACTAGTCGCTCAGATGACACATCGGTGCAGGCTGTGCCCTAGAATGGCCCGACGCAACTTATAACAACAACGAGAGTGACCCGATGATGCAAGCGCAACTGTTGAGTCAGCGCAGCTCCGTATTCGACCATGCCGACCCCTACGCGGTGTCGGGCTACGTCAATCAGCATGTCGGTAATCATTGCATCCTGATGCCCCGAGCCGGGCATCCGCTGGCCAGTCTCAATCACCGCAAATTTGCCAGTCTCGACCTGTGCCGTATCAGCTACGGCGGCAGCGTTCGCGTCACCTCCGGCGCACTGGAAACCATCTATCACCTGCAAGTGCTGCTGCGCGGCAATTGCCTGTGGCGCGGTCACGGTCAGGAGCACTATTTTGCCCCCGGCGAGTTGCTGCTGATCAACCCCGACGATCCGGTAGACCTGACGTACTCCGACGATTGCGAAAAATTCATCCTCAAAGTCCCGACGTCATTGCTGGAATCGGTTTGCAACGAGCAGCGCTGGCGGTATCCGGCGCAGGGCGTGCGGTTCCTGGAGAACCGTTATCAGCTCAATGAACTGGAAGGGTTTGTCGGCCTGCTGGCGATGATTTGCCAGGAAGCCGAAGCCACCGAGCAAGTTCCCAAGGTGCAGGAGCACTACGCACAAATCATCGTCAGCAAAATGCTCAGCCTGATGCAGACCAACGTCAGCCGCATTAGCCTCGGTTCACAGACGGCTACGTTCGAGGTGATTGCCGACTACATCGCGCGCAACCTCAAGCAGGACATCGACAGCGAAGAACTGGCGCGCCAGGCGCGGATGAGCCTGCGTTCGTTGTATGGCTTGTTCGAACGCAACGCCGGCACTACGCCGAAAAACTACATTCGGCAGAAACGCCTGGAACGCATTAATGCATGCCTGATCGATCCCACCTGCAATGTGCGGAACGTCACTGAGGTGGCGATGGATTATGGGTTCCTGCATTTGGGACGATTTTCGGATAATTATCGCAAGCAGTTTGGGGAGTTGCCTTCGGATACGTTGAAGCGGCGGGAGTGAATCATGCGGCCAATTAGCATGTTTTATGCGAGGTCAAACCTGGCTATGGCTGCGAGACAGCACATCACAAATAAGAGCCCCAATAAGGTCCACTGCAAAACGGCCAATTTTCGCTTTAAATTCGCGGGAAATTTTTCCAAATCTTCCGGACACAATTCGCCTCTTTTCAGATAAAAGTTCGGGAAAGTCACGATCCCGGAAATGCCTCTTATGAGCATTAGCCGTCCCCATGGACCACCATGCTTGAGAGGGGCTCGCACCATGATCGCCGTACAATTTTTAAGCTGCTCAAGCATCCAGTCCATCTTGGTGTAAGCCATGTGCAATGCGACAGTGATCCAAACTAATGCTGCTGCAAAGTAAATCAGGCCGATGCCGGCGATCAACACGTCAACAGTTCCCTGGCTCATTTAGCGATCTCATGAATTTTTTCTCCGGCGTAAATTTTTAGGGTGCCGCTAATAAAACAATCCGGATTTGCTGATAAAGCAAAGTGCAAGCATCGCTAACACAAGTGTTACGAGAAGCCAGTGCATAATTGCCAATTTAAGTCTCAGTGAGTTTGGAATGGCTTGTAGGTCTTCACTGCTTAACTGACCATTTTTCAGATAAAGTCGTGGAAAAGCAACGTAACCGGTTATCCCTCCAATCAACATCAATTTCCCCCAGATTCCTGCATGCCTTAAAGGAGTCAAAGTTTTTACTCCAACGCTTTTTGGGAATAGATGTAAAAGCATTTCGATTTTTTTATAAGCCATATAAAGCGCGACCCAGCACCAAACAGACATACATAAAAATACAGATGCGGATAGCAAACCTACAACAAACCGAGCAGTGCTCATTTTGTATTCTCGTGGACTATTTCCCCTGCACTCTCTCCGAGAATTCCCCCGGCCGAGCCACCTACGTAAGATCCAGCACCGACTATTAACACGCCGCATACGAGACCGGCCGTCCCACCCGTCGGTATAGAAAGTGCAACGCATAGACTGCTTACCGCGGGTGCCGATAATGTTGCTCCGATTGCCACTCCGCCCAAGATCCCTCCTAAAAAACCTCCAGCTTCGGTAAATTTCACCTTCTCGCACGCCTCCACATTCCCTTCTGCACAAACACCCTGAACCTTGATGACTGACGCTCCACCACCCACCGCAGTGCCAACCCAACCACCATATTTGACGTACTTCGCCGCTTTAGAAACAGCGTCAATATGTGTGGCATAACCAGGAATCTGACCAACAGCCCCAGCTTTTCTCCAGCGATGTACAAGATTTTTCGTCGATAGGCCCAACACGTTTTTCAGATTGGGATGATCCGGAAAGCCGATGCTCTTTTTTGTCAGTTTGGTTAGCTGGACGTCCAACTGAGCCAGCAGGCGTTTGCGTTCGGCATAGAACTCGGGGGAGTTCAGGTGACCCTTGGCTTGAAAGGTCCGGGTATGCAAACTCTCGATGTCACTTAAAATGCCGCTTACGTCTTTCAGATTCTTCGAGAACATCGTCAGCCCGGCACTAGCCCCGAGTGACCCCTTGGAAATCAGGAACGCAATCTCGTCATAGTGCCGCGCCATGAAATCGGCCTCTTCCGAACTCAGCGGTTCCAAGGCTCTGTTTACATTGCCCGCCGCCTGCATCAACAACGCTTCTTCGAAAGTACACAGATGATTGTTTGGATCGCTGAGAACGATCATCGTCCCGGCTTTCACCTGATCCAGATTCGGATTCAGGGCCTTGAATTTTGCGATGACAGCGGGGGAGGCTGAGGTGAAAAGCTGAGCTTCGAGTTTGTCAGCCGTCGTGCTTCTGGGAACGATGTAGAAACCGGGGTCTTCTTGCGGGACTTCCGCTGGACATCGTTCTCGAGGAAAAAACTTTAAATCCGACACCGGATGCGGCGAAGAGGCGGCCTTCAATGCATCGGGCGAATTCGCGGTAGTCGACTTTAAGTTTTGCGCATGGACAAAGCGCAACAAGCGTTCAGGGTCAGGTTTTAATACTGGCTGAGTCAGCGTCGAGGTCGGTGTTCTTTTAAGCCGTGCGGTCATCGCGCCCTGAGCATTTCGCGCGACGGCTTGCGATTGGATAAGCAGGTCGCGTTGTTCTTGCAGAAGCGCCTGTATGCCTTGCTTCGGCGTTTTGTTGCCTTGCGCGACATCATCGGCAATACGCTTCGCGTAATAGGCAACTTCCCGATTGAACTGTACCCGCGCCGAACCGTGGGCAAGATATCGAGCGCTGACAGTATGGGCTTGCCCGACCAGTTTCCCGGCAACGCTGTTGACGTCCGCAAGGTCGTGACGGCTGGAATTCACCCTTCTTCCCCCCAAGAACCGTAACCGGCGGTTTTAGCCAGATGGTGGGTCCACGCGATGTCGCGGTAACGAATCGCCACCTGCTCTTGTGGCTCTGCGTCGTTTTGAAAAATGGCGTGAGGGACTTCAAGTGTCAGGTCGACAATGACGCCTCCATTGATCGACACGGTGTAGAACTTTTCCTGTATGCCGAAGGAGGACACACGGTAAAAACTGATCGTGCAGTTGATTTCCTCTCTGTTTGAAAGCGCTTGGGCGAGTAGCGGCGATGATTTGTCCACCGCTTTGGTGATGATGATCGGGCTGTGCGTCGCGCTGTTGATGTTGCCGACGTTGGTCATGTTGTGGCTGTAGGACAGCACCATGATTTCGTTCGTGTGCGCAGCCTGATATTTGTTGCCGATAGAGTCCTGGGTTGAGCAGCCCGCTGAAATCAATCCTTGAGCTTTTCCGTTTATGGTCATGTAACCGTGATTAGCCATAGAACCACTCCTTGTAGTCAGGCGGGCAGTCTATGGCAGAAGTTGTAAGCAGTTATGTAGTCCGATTCCGAAAATACGTTCTGCACTAAATGGATACAGATCTGCACCCAGTGGATAGTCCACCCCATTGCCCCGTCCTAGCATGAGCCTTGCCTGAACAATAACAATGGAGGCGGCGGCCATGACCCTGCGACCCGAATATCTTCACTCCCTGCTTGAGGACGATCCAGAACAAGGAATCTATCGCTGCAAGCGCGAGATGTTCACCGACCCGCGGCTGTTCGATCTCGAGATGGAACACATCTTCGAAGGCAACTGGCTGTACCTGGCGCACGAAAGCCAGATCCCCAACAAAAACGACTTCTACACCACCACCATGGGGCGCCAGTCGATCTTCATCGCGCGCAACAAGGACGGTGAGCTCAATGCCTTTATCAATGCCTGCAGTCACCGTGGCGCGATGCTCTGCCGACACAAATCCGGCAACAAGAGCTCGTACACCTGCCCGTTCCACGGCTGGACCTTCAACAACTCCGGCAAACTGTTGAAGGTCAAAGACCCGGCAGCGGCTGGCTACCCGGCGAGCTTCAATTGCGAAGGCTCCCACGACCTGACCAAAGTCGCCCGATTCGAATCCTATCGCGGCTTCCTGTTCGGCAGCCTCAAGGCCGATGTCGTGCCGCTGGTTGAGCACTTGGGCGAGTCGGCGAAGATCATCGACATGATCGTCGACCAGTCCGCCGATGGCCTGGAAGTGCTGCGCGGTTCGTCCAGCTACATCTACGAAGGCAACTGGAAACTCACGGCCGAAAACGGCGCCGACGGCTATCACGTCAGCTCGGTGCACTGGAACTACGCCGCCACCCAGAACCAGCGCAAACAGCGCGAGGCCGGCGACACCAATCCGACCATGAGTGCCGGCAGCTGGGCCAAGCAGGGCGGCGGTTTCTATTCCTTCGACAAAGGCCACATGTTGCTCTGGACCCGTTGGGCCAACCCGGAAGATCGCCCGCTTTATGAACGCCGCGATGAACTGGCCCAGGACTTCGGCAAGGCCCGCGCCGACTGGATGATCGAGAACTCGCGCAACCTGTGCCTGTACCCGAACGTGTACCTGATGGACCAGTTCAGCTCGCAGATCCGCATCGCCCGGCCGATCTCGGTCAACCGCACGGAAATCACCATTTACTGCATCGCCCCCAAAGGCGAAAGCGATCACGCCCGTTCGAGCCGGATTCGTCAGTACGAGGATTTCTTCAACGTCAGCGGCATGGCCACCCCGGACGATCTGGAAGAGTTTCGCTCCTGCCAGACCGGTTATCAGGGCAGCGTGACCGCCTGGAACGACATGTCCCGTGGCGCCGAGCACTGGGTCGAAGGTGCCGATGATGCGGCGAAGGAAATCGACTTGCATCCGTTGCTCAGCGGCGTGCGCACCGAGGACGAAGGCCTGTTCGTGCTGCAGCACAAATACTGGCAGCAGACCATGCTCAAGGCTCTGGCCGCCGAGCAATCGAAGCTGATTGCCCTGGAGACCGTGCAATGACCCTCACCTATGAAACCGTGCGCGATTTTCTCTACCGCGAAGCGCGCTACCTCGATGATCGGCAATGGGATGAATGGCTGGAGTTGTACGCCCCGGATGCGACGTTCTGGATGCCGTCCTGGGACGACAACGACGAACTGACTGAAGATCCGCAGCGGGAAATCTCGCTGATCTGGTACGGCAACCGCACCGGTCTTGAAGACCGCGTCTTCCGCATCAAGACCGAGCGTTCCAGCGCCACCGTGCCGGACACCCGCACCTCGCACAACATCAGCAACATCGAGCTGCTGGAACAGGCTGACGGCCTCTGCAAGGTGCGCTTCAACTGGCACACGTTGAGCTTCCGCTACAAGACCGTTGACAGCTATTTCGGCAGCAGTTTCTACACCCTGGATGTGCGCGGCGAAAACCCGCTGATCAAGGCCAAGAAAGTGATCCTGAAGAACGACTACGTTCGCCAGGTCATCGATGTTTACCACCTGTGAGGCGGCCGTCATGACTCATTCCATCGCATTCAATTTTGAAGACGGCGTCACCCGTTTCATCGACGCCAACGTTGGCGAAACCGTGGCCGATGCCGCGTACCGCCAAGGCATCAACATTCCGCTGGATTGCCGCGACGGCGCCTGCGGCACTTGCAAGTGTTTCGCCGAGGCCGGTCGCTACGACCTCGGTGAGGAGTACATCGAAGACGCCCTCACGGCGGACGAAGCCGAGCAAGGTTTTGTCCTGACGTGTCAGATGCGCGCCCAGAGCGATTGTGTGGTGCGCGTGCCAGCTTCCTCGGAGGTCTGTCGCACGCAACAGGCCAGTTTTGAGGCCACCATCAGCGCCGTGCGCCAGTTGTCCGACAGCACCATCGCGTTGTCGATCAAAGGTGAGGCACTGAGCAAACTGGCGTTCCTGCCGGGGCAATACGTGAACCTCGGGATTCCCGGCAGCGAGCAGACCCGCGCCTATTCGTTCAGCTCGTTGCAGCGTGACGGTGAGGTCAGTTTCCTGATTCGTAACGTGCCCGGTGGCTTGATGAGCAGTTTCCTCACCGGCATGGCCAAGGCTGGCGACAGCATGAGCCTGGCCGGGCCGCTGGGCAGTTTCTACCTGCGCGACATCCGTCGGCCGTTGTTGCTGCTGGCCGGCGGTACGGGGCTGGCGCCGTTCACCGCGATGCTGGAAAAAATAGCCGAACAGGGCAGTGAGCACCCGTTGCATCTGATCTACGGCGTGACCAACGATTTCGATCTGGTGGAAATGGATCGGCTGGAAGCCTTCGCTGCGCGCATCCCGAATTTCAGCTTCAGCGCCTGCGTGGCCAGCCCCGACAGTCAGCATCCGCTCAAGGGTTACGTGACCCAGCACATCGAGCCCAGACATTTGAACGAGGGCGATGTCGATGTCTACCTGTGCGGCCCGCCACCCATGGTCGAAGCGGTCAGCCAGTACATTCGCGAACAAGGCATTGCGCCGGTGAATTTCTACTACGAAAAATTCGCCGCCAGCGCGGCATAAAAATGTGTGGCGACGCCGTTCTGTAGGCGCTGGCTTGCCAGTTCCTACAGATCGAGAGCGATTTTCGATTCGAGGCACGTATGAACAGATTTCACGAAAAAGTCGCGTTGATCACCGGTGCCGCCCAAGGCATCGGTCGGCGCGTTGCCGAACGTATGGCGGAGGAGGGGGCTCGGTTGATTCTGGTCGACCGCTCCGAGCTGGTGTTCGAAGTGCAACAGCAATTGGGGACGGGCAGCCAGGTGCTCGCGCTGACCGCGGACCTTGAGCAGTACGGCGAATGCAGCCGCGTGATGCAAACCGCCGTCGAGCGCTTCGGTCGTCTCGACATCCTCATCAACAATGTCGGCGGGACGATCTGGGCCAAACCGTTCGAACATTACGAAGCCGACCAGATCGAGGCCGAAGTCCGTCGTTCGCTGTTCCCCACGTTATGGTGCTGCCATGCCGCGCTGCCGTTCATGCTGGAGCAGGGCAGCGGCGCCATCGTCAACGTATCCTCCATCGCCACGCGCAGCATCAACCGTGTGCCGTACGGTGCGGCGAAGGGCGGGGTGAATGCGCTGACCGCGTGCCTGGCGTTTGAAACTGCCGGTCGTGGCGTGCGAGTCAACGCCACGGCACCCGGTGGCACTGAAGCGCCGCCGCGGGTGATTCCGCGCAACAGCGCCGAACAAAGCGCCGAGGAAAAAGTGTGGTACCAGCAGATCGTCGATCAGACGCTCGACAGCAGTTTGATGAAACGCTATGGCACGCTGGATGAGCAGGCAGGCGCCATTCTGTTTCTGGCCAGTGACGAAGCATCCTACATCACTGGCATGATCATGCCGGTGGGTGGTGGCGACCAGGGCTGACAACCGTTGAACGCTACAGGCGACGCTGAAACGCTCTGACAATTCTGAGCGTGGCGTCGCTGGTGTTCAGGTTCTGTACCGCGTCCAGCGGAAACCACAGGCAGTCAAAGATTTCATTTTGCGGTCGGGCCTCCGACGAGTTGAGCACCGATGCCTCATACACGTGGTGGCGGGTGCCGCCCGTTTCCAGTTCCATCAGGTACAGCAAGCCGTCGATCCCGAGCCCGGTCTCTTCCTGAAGCTCGCGCATGGCGGCGCCTGCCGTGGTTTCGCCAGGCTCGACCTTTCCGCCGGGCAACGTCCAGCGAGACCTTGGCTTGCGCACCAGGAGAATGTGCCGGTCCTGCTCGCAAATGACGGTTGCGCGTACTTTCATGTGTTACCTGATTGCCCGTTGTCATAAATCGGTAATAAAAATGCAATATTCAGGCCGCCCACGTTTACTCGGACCTCTTGGTCTGGTTGGAGGTGCCACAAGGACTGAAAGTGCAATCGAATGACGGAATCCTGTCGCGACGTCTGGTCGGCACCCCGGCGAAACGTGGGTGTAAGGTAGGCAGGGTCAATCCTGGAATCAGTACCGAAAATGGAGGTAACTTATGAGCGTTCCGATGCTGAATAAGATGCACATGAACGGTTATGACGTACTCAGCGTGAACAACGGCCCATGGCGGGTGTGCACCCAAGGTGATCGGCTGGGCGCTTTTGCCAGCCGGGAAGAGGCGTTGGCCTTTGCCGCGGCGCTTCCCGGTTACAAATCCCGGGCCAAACGGCCGGCAAGCAACCAGACGACGCTTAAGTAAAACGCTTGTAGCCCCGGTTTTTTCCGGGGCTTTTTCTCAATAACCGCCGCCCCCGCCGGAGCTGTGGGAAGGTTCCCTGGCTTTTGTTTGCAGGCGGCTCCATTCCGCGCAGGTGATAAAGCTGGTGTGATCGACCTTGCCCCGATCATCGAAACTGACGTTGTACGCCTGTTGATGGCCGGCTTTCGTCAGCTTGTAGTCAAAGCACGTGCCGGGCACCGCCGTGCGCTCGGTGATGGTGTGAGGCGGTCCGCCGATTTGCTCGACCTGATCCTTGCTCATTCCCGTCTCAACTTTGGCGACCAATGGCAGGTCGCCATAGAGGCGCGATTCAGTGCTGCAGCCCGCTAACGCTGACAGTCCGAAAACCAGCGCGAATAGAGGCTTGTTCATGACCGCGCTCCTGTTTAGTGCGCTTTGTTACGACTGATGGCCTTGGCTTTGACTTCTTCGGCGTAGCCGGCCAAGCGCTGTTCGTCGCCCTGGAACAGGTCGCACAGCCGCAGCACCGCCTGCGCATCGACATCATTGCCAGACAGCTTTAATTGATCTGCCAAGCGTAGAAGCTCCACCGCCGACCATCTCAGATCCGACGCAACGCTTTGCAGGTCACGTCGAAGTTCGTTTTCAGATTCGTTGAGCCACATGACGACCTCCTGAACATTGTCCGCTACGAAATTTTAGTCTCTATTCCTGACGCAGGACGTTTTGTTCGTCCGAACACCCGCAATAACCTTTGGTCGGGAAGATGCGTGCGAACGAACAGATCTGCTGTCGTAGTGATGTGGCGAATTTTCGCAGGGGAGAGGCAACTTCAAATGACGACGACCGATGACTTCAGGTTTCACGCGCATGAGCTGATCGTCGATCTGGACGCGGCGACCACAGAGATGATGACGCTCATTTCTGCTCATCAGCTCAGCGGCCCGGAATGGGAGCGTGTGACTCAATGGCAGCACGAAGCGTATGAGCGGTGGATGACTTACCTGAACGAGCGGTCCTATCCGGACCCCGGCCAGACCACCGACAAACAATGAAAAATACCCAATGAATGGATGTCCGTATGACGGCGCGCTACATTTCCTTTTTTCCGAATAAGGGTGCGTCATGCGGACGTTGATTGCAGGAGTCGTAGTGGTGCTACTGGCAGGCTGTTCCTTGCCCGCGTCACTGGTCCCAGGTGAGCCGAATTTCAGCAAATACAGCGAGAAGGCGCCTAAGGAGTATGCCGCCTGTGTATTGCCGGCGTGGCAGACACAGATTTCCAATACGACTCAAACGCCGATTTCCAATGGCTACCGGATCAAGGCGCCGAGCATTATCACGGCCGACGAGATTCTGGATATTGTGAAATCGAAAGAGGGCAGCCGGGTCTCGCTGTATCAAGGGCCGCCATGGGCCAAGTCAGGCGCACTGCGTCAGGCGGTTCGGGATTGTTTGTAGGGCTTGGCCGCGAGTCGTGGCGGCATTTGATAGACCGTCTTCGCCAAACACATTTCAAATGTTGGTGACCTCACTGGTCTGCTCGCCAGCAGCCAGGGCCGCGCTTCACTTGTCCCTGCGATCACTTATCCCGTTATCAACATGAGCCGTGAGCTCCGTGGGAGCCTTCCGCGAACTGGAAACCACCTGGATCCCTGTAGGAACGAACATGCTCGCTCCTGCAGGTTCTTGCGTGCGTGAAATAAAGTGTGTATTTTTTCATGAAATTTAAATAATAAAATTTCATGAGGCCCGCATGTTCCAGCAATCCACACGCCACGTTGCCAGTTACTACGCCCACACGTGCGCAGATCGACTGGTGGATCGTGTGGCGTTGGAGGGCGAGCAGGACACCGAAGTGTTGATCATCGGCGCCGGCTTCAGTGGCTTGCACACGGCGTTGCGACTGGCGCTGGCGGGCAAGCGCGTGACGCTGCTGGAAGCCAGTCGGGTGGCCTGGGCCGCGTCGGGGCGCAATGGCGGTCAGGCCATTCTCGGTTGGTCGTGCGATATGCCGCCGCTGGAGGCCGCGCTGGGTTATGAGCGCGCGCGGCGGTTGTGGGACAGCATGCGCTGGGCCGCACAGGAGTTGCGCGCGCTGCCCGGCCGACATGACTTCGACTGTGATTACCGGCCCGGCCACCTCTGGACGTCGGTGATGCCGCGCCGGGTGAGCCTGCTTTCCGAGTGGCAACACGAAGCGAGCCACAAATGGGGCCACGATGGTTTGCAATTCATTCCCCGTGAAGCGTTGCCGCAGTGGGTCGCCAGTGAGCGCTATCAGGCAGGTCTGTTTGATCCTGAAGGCGGTCACCTTAACCCGTTGAAACTGGCGCTCGGCCTGGCGGCGGCTATCGAGTGCGCCGGGGGTCGCATTCATGAGCAAAGCAAGGCACTGAATTACCGCGAGGAGGGTGGCCGGTACGTGGTCACCACTGAGCGCGGGCGCATCCGGGCCGATGTGCTGGTGCTGGCTTGCAATGCCTACCTGGATCGGCTCGATCCGCAACTGTCGAGTTGTGTGTTGCCGGTCGGCACCTATCAGGTCGCCACCGCGCCGCTTTCTCAGGCGCAGGCGACCGCGCTGCTGCCGAGCAATGTCTGCGTCACCGACAATCAATTCGTCCTCGATTATTTCCGTCGTACGCCGGATAACCGCTTGCTGTTCGGCGGTGGCTGCACCTACCTGGGTGGCATGCCGAAGGACATTGCTGCCGCGACCCGGCCGTTCCTGCAACGGGTGTTTCCCCAGCTCAAGGGCGTCGAACTGGAATTCGCTTGGGGCGGGCATATCGACCTCACACTCAAGCGCACGCCTGACATTGGTCGACGCGGCGATCTCTATTGGCTGCAGGGTTATTCTGGCCACGGTGTACTGCCGACCCTGGCCGGGGCCCGCGCTGTGTCCGACGCGATACTCGGTCAGGCAGATGAGCTGGCCTTGTATCAGGGCCTGGTCAACAGCCGTTTCCCCGGCGGCAAATACATGGCGGCGCCGCTGGAAGCTATCGGCAAGGCCTGGTATCGGTTGCGCGACAGCCTTTGAACCGCACATTTTCTGGAAGCTTTCAGATGGACATGCAAGAAGAGATTTCGGCGCTGGCGATCCTGATTCAGGACCTGCGCAAACACAAAAAATACACGCTCAAGGAACTGGCGGACAAAATCGGTCGCTCCGTCGGATTCCTCTCACAAGTCGAGCGTGGATTGTCCCGTCCGACCGTGGCGGATTTGACCGCCATCAGCGAAACCCTTGGCGTACCGACCACCTATTTCTACAGCCTGCCCAAACCCATGGCCTTGCCATGGGTGACCCGGCCGGATGAGCGCCGCACGCTGTATTACGCCGACGGCATCACCGACATCCTGGTCTCGCCGAAAATGCGCGCCTCGTTCTCGATGCTCGAAAGCCGGCTCGAACCCGGCGCCAGCAGCGGTGACCGGCACATGAACGACAGCTCGGAGCAGGGCGGTTATGTCCTGGAAGGGCAACTGACGCTTTGGCTGGGTGACGATCAACCGGTCACCCTGGGGGCCGGAGACAGCTTTCAGCTCGCCAGCCATGCCCATTGCCGCTACGGCAATCTCACCGATCAGCTCACCCGGGTGCTCTGGGTTTACACCTGATAAAACAACAAGGAACAACATGATGGATGCTGTCTGCTCTGATCTGGTTGCTGAAGTTCGCGCGTTTCGCCAGCGCTTCCCGGATGTGCGCTACGTGGACCTGATTGCCCTGGACATTCCCGGGCATTTCTACGGCAAGCGCTATCCAATCGAGATGCTCGAAAAGGTCGCCGCCGGCAGTGCGCTCAAGCTGCCGCAGAATTGTGTATTGCTTGGGACTCAAGGTGGACTGTTCAAAATCGGCGACTACTGTTTCAACGACGGCGACCCGGATGCGCCCCGTCGGTTGGTGCCAGGCACGCTGAAAATCGTCGACTGGGAAAAACAGCCGCTGGGGCAGATGTTGATCACCTCCAGCGGCACTGAAAAACCCATCGTCTTCGAACCACGGGAAGTACTGGCGCAGGTTCTTGACCGCCTCGCTCGCAAAGGGATTTTTCCGGTGGTGGCCTTCGAGCTGGAGTTCTATCTGTTCGATCGCCAGTTACGTGACGGCTTGCCACAGTTTGCGCGCGATCCGTTGACCGACGATGCGGACGATCAGCCGAACATGCACATCGAGCGGCTGTCGCGGTTTGCGCCGGTGCTCGATGACATGGTCGAGACGGCACGGGCGCAAGGCATCGACACCACAGTGATCACTGCCGAGCTGGGACCGGGTCAGTTCGAGATCAACTTCGGTCACCTGGATGATGGCCTGCGGGCAGCCGACTGGGCGGCGCTGTTCTGCCGCAGCACACGCGGCGTGGCGCTCAAGCACAACTACCGCGCCAGTTTCATGGCCAAGCCTTACTTGCAACATCCCGGCAGCGGCATGCATGTTCATGTGAGCCTGTACGACGAGGCGGGCAACAATCTGTTGGCAGCCAATGACCAACAACCGCTGCGCCATGCCGTGGCCGGTTGCCTGGAATTGTTGCCGCATTGCATGCCGATCTTCGCGCCGAATCACAACGCGCTGCGTCGCTTGAGCGGCACCGTGAATGTCGCGACGCGTGCCAGTTGGGGCTTCGAAGATCGGGACGCCTGCCTGCGGGTTCCTGAGTCGGACGCCAGGAATCTGCGCATCGAACATCGCCTCGCCGGCGCCGATGCCAACCCTTATCTGGTGTTGGCGGCGATTCTGGTCGGGTTGGAACAAGGACTCGAAGCCGGTCGTCAACCGATCGCGCCGCTCAATGAAGACCGCAGCAGTGGCATCAACTTCCCGTTGGAGATGCTGGAGGCCGTTCAGTCCATGCAACACCACCCGCAGTTGCGCGAAGGATTGGGTGCGGAGTTTGTAAACGTGTACTGCGAAAACAAACGTCAGGACCATTTGGCATTTATGCAGGACATCAATGCGCGTGAATATCGCTGGTACCTGTAGTTGACCGCTTGTCGTCACTCGACCTCAAAAAAAGTGTGGATATTTAAGGACTTGGAAGTATTAGTAACCGGATGGTGAGTTAAAATATCTTGTTACAAGGTGAAATATTCCGTAATATCCGCCCCGCGTTCACCACCACGGTTTATGCATTTTTAAATCCCGGGCGTCCATCAGCTGCCTGGGATTTTTTTTGCCTTGAATAAGCGGTGCTGCAAAAATCATTCACTGGAAATAGACGTTCCATCGACCTCGCTGAACGGCTGCACCGGCTGATCCTTCGCGATAGCCATTAAAAAGCCCGGCCAATGCAGATTGGCTGGGCTTGATGAGAGGGTCAGCCGCGCGGTGCGGCGATCCGACTTGCTGGCAATGGCGTATTCGAGGACACCCTCGCCAGCAAGCCTGGCTCCTGCGAAACGCGTGCCGGCCTTAGAGTTCCATACCCAAAAAGATCAAGGTATTGCCATGGGCTTCAACGGCTGCGCGCTGGTTGTAGCTGTCGCGATGCGAGCAGTTGAAGCCGTGCTCGGCTTCCGGGTAAACCACGATTTCCACGTTATCGTTAGTGTCGAAACGCTCGGCGATTTTCTCCACGTCGTCCAGCGAAATGTGGCTGTCCTGTTCGCCGAAGTGCATCAGCAGCGGCACTTCGATTTCGTCGGCGCGGTCCAGTTGGTTCTGGATGCCGCCGCCGTAATAGGCGATCGCCACGTCCACCAGCCCATTGGCGGCGGTGTGGTACGAGAGCAAGCCGCCGAAGCAATAACCGATGGAGGCAATGCCGCCATCCAGACCCGGCTGTGCTTTCAGGGCGTCGATGGCCAGTTCGATGTCTTTCTGTGCTTTGCCGACATCGGTGGCATTCATCAATTCGACGGCGCGTTTCCAGCCGGCTTCGTCGTAGGTCAGTTCGATGCGCGGGCCGCTGCGCCAGAACAGGTCTGGTGCAATGACCAGGTAGCCGTCGGCGGCGTATTGCTCGGCGACCGAGCGGATGTGTTCATTCACACCGAAGATCTCCTGGATCAGCACGATCCCCGGGCCTTTCTGGGTATGCGGAATCGCCAGGTAAGCGTCGAATTTACCTTCAGCGCTGTCGATTTCGATCCATTGGGTGGTCACGCTCATGGTGGCTCCTGTCTTCGCAAGTGAGTTGGAGGGTAGCTTACTGCGGCTGTGTGGCTTTAAAGCTTCTCAGCGCCTGCATCCGTTTAGTTCGCGCAGCACTCGTTTCGAGTTCTCGATGCCTTGGCGGCGCGAATCCTCATTCTGCCCGCCAATGAAGTCGGGAAACAGATGGTAGCCGAACACCGAGACCAGTGCGCCATAACCGTAGAAATCATAAATGCCCCGGGCCATGTGGGTGCGGGCGCGGTCGTTATCGAAACGCCGGCGCCTCAGCGGTGGTTGCGACGCCAGAAGAATCGAGCCAGTAACGTATCGAGACTGAGCTTGCCGGCACCCGAGAGCAACAGCGGCAGCAGGGCGGCGAGGTAGATCAGCGGCAGCTTGAAGTTGCCGTAGCCCTTGTTGCTGATGGAGTAGCCTTGAGCAAGCTCACTCAATGTAGACCAATCGGCTGGCCAGTGAACGGCAGCCGTCGCGACGATGGTCACCACGATCAGCACGACGGCCGAAATCCGCGTACCAAGCCCGACGAGGATGGCGAGGGCGCAAATCAGTTCGGCCCACATCGACAGTTCCCAGTTCAGCGTGGCCGGCACTTGGTCGAAGGGAAACGGGAAACGATCCTGGATATCAGCGAACCAGTTTTCGCCGTTCCATTTTTCCAGGCCGGACTCGAAAAATTCCCAGGCGATGAACAGCCGTAAGGTCAGAGGAGCGAGCCAGCTACCGGCACGGTCGAGATTCAGGTGCAGGCCTTTCACAGCCGACGAGATTGCAGAGTTCATGGACGTGGTCTCCGTTCAGTCAGGGATGCGGGGCTCGTGGCCCCGCGCAAGGGTTACTCGCCAGCGCCGCACTTACCTTCGCCGCATTTGCCTTCAGCCGGTTTTTCCGCGGTGTCGGCCTGAACCTGGCTGTAGCCGTGGGCCAGTTGCTTCATGCTGAACGCTTCGGACTCGGAGGCCGATGCGACGTTGGACAGGGCCAAGCCGCCCGCAATGATCAGGCCGAGGGTCAGGGAAGCAGTCGAGAGCTTGAACATGGTGATACTCCGTTGCATTGAGTGAGTTGAGCGCTTTGATCGGCTGAGCCAATCGACAGGCACATTTCATCAATCGGGTGTATCTGCGATGTGTCGTCGGGGTGGGGTTTTATGGCCGGGGTGTTTCAAGGGCGGCTCTGTATACATGCTGATACACAGGCACCGTCGCTCCCACAGGGGGCGTGGAGTTTATAAGATTGTGCTCAGGCATCTGTGATTCGCTGCCGACCGACAGCGTCTAGCGTCAGTGTCCCCGCAATCCCATGGGGCGAGACTTCGGAACCCGGCATGCAAGCGCTGTTGAACGAGATCCTTGACGCAGTCCGGCCCCTGATCGGTCAGGGCAAGGTGGCTGATTACATTCCCGCCCTCGGCACCGTGCCGGCCAATCAACTGGGCATCGCCGTGTATGGCAATGACGGCGAATTGTTTTGCGCCGGCGACGCCCACACGCCGTTCTCGGTGCAAAGTATTTCCAAGGTGTTCAGCCTGGTGCAGGCCATTGAGCATTCCGGTGAAGCCATCTGGCAGCGCCTGGGGCACGAACCTTCCGGCCAGCCGTTCAACTCGCTGGTGCAGCTGGAATTCGAGCGCGGGCGCCCGCGAAATCCGTTCATCAACGCCGGCGCGCTGGTGATCTGCGACATCAACCAGTCGCGCTTTGCCGCCCCGGCGTTGTCGATGCGTGATTTCGTCCGGCGTCTGTCGGGCAATCCGCAGGTGATGGTAGACGGCAAGGTCGCCGAGTCCGAATACCAGCACCGTGCGCGCAACGCCGCCATGGCGTACCTGATGCAATCCTTCGGCAACTTTCACAACGATGTCGAAGCGGTGCTGCGCAGCTACTTCAGCCACTGCGCCTTGCGCATGAGCTGCGTGGACCTGGCCCGGGCGTTCTGCTTTCTGGCCAACGACGGCTTCTGCAAGCACAGCGGCGAACAGATCCTTAGCGCCCGCCAGACCCAGCAAGTCAACTCGATCATGGCCACCAGCGGGCTCTATGACGAGGCGGGCAACTTCGCCTATCGCGTCGGTTTGCCCGGCAAGAGCGGCGTGGGCGGCGGGATCGTCGCGGTGGTGCCGGGGCAGTTCACGGTGTGCGTCTGGTCGCCGGAACTGAACGCGGCCGGCAACTCGCTTGCGGGCATGGCCGCCCTGGAGTTGCTGAGTCAGCGGATTGGCTGGTCGGTGTTCTGACCGCTGGTCCGGGAGTTTTTTCGCGAACAGGTTCGCTCCCACAGGAGGCGCGGCGTACTGCCTTTGCTGTTCGTGGTCAGAAAGGAGCCGGATGCCCACCGGTTAATGACGCTCCTGGAAATTTGCTATACATTTTCCGACCGCCCACTGCATGGTGAAACCGCTTCATGTCTCTTGCGCTCGAACGTCTAGTCGCTGGCACGCCAATCCCTTTCGCTGGTAACCGTGTCACTGTGGTCAGCCCCGAACTGGCCTTGCGGTTTCAGCCCGGGGACCACCTGTTGGTGGAGCAGCTCAGCGGCGAGTTGCTGCTGATTCCCGTGGCAGACCAGAAAGCGGCGTCGGTCGCGATTGAGCGGGCCGAAGCAGCGTTTACGGCGATGTCCGTTGTTTCCGACCAAGCGATCAGCGCGTTTTTCGACCTGTTTGCCCTGCGCCTGGAAAACCAGGACTGCTGGGATTTGATTGAGGCTGCTAACCGCGCCGACATCGAATGGGCCAAGTCACGTGGGCGCTCAACCACACGGTTGCTGGCCGATGAACGCATGCGCCGCGACATGATCGCTGGCCTCAGGGCCTGGCGCGATGCCTCCGCTACGCGCGGTAAAGTGATCAGTTGCGTCGAGCATGACGGCTGGAAAGTCGAGCAGGTGGTTTCGCCGTTGGGCATCGTTGCCTTCGTGTTCGAGGGCCGGCCGAATGTTTTCGCCGATGCCGCCGGCGTGTTGCGCACCGGCAACACCGCGGTGCTGCGCATTGGCAGCGATGCCTTGGGCACGGCGCAAGCCATCGTCACCCACGCGTTGAATCCGGCATTGAGTGAAGCCGGTTTGCCGGTGGGCGCGGTGTCGCTGGTGGAAAGCGTCAATCACGCCGCCGGCTGGGCGATGTTCGCCGACCGGCGCCTGTCACTGGCGGTCGCCCGGGGTTCGGGGCGCGCGGTCAGTCAGTTGGGCAGCATCGCGCAACAGGTCGGCACTGCCGTCAGCCTGCATGGCACCGGCGGCGCCTGGCTGGTCGCCGACAAGGACGCCGACGCCAAGCGTTTTGCCGCCGTCGTGCGCAATTCCCTGGACCGTAAAGTCTGCAACACCCTGAACGTATGCCTGATCCACCGCGATCGTGCCGCCGAACTGGTGCCGCTGTTTCTGGACGCCCTGCAAAAAGCCGGCACCGCCCGGGAAGAGGGCTGCAAATTGCACATCGTCGAGGGCAGCGAAGCGTATTTGCCGAGCCATTGGCGGACCGCAACCGTCGAGGTCTATCGCGCCGACGGCTACCAGACCGAAGCGTTGGCCGAGCCACTGCCCGAAGACCAATTGGGCCGCGAGTGGGAGTGGGAAGAAACCCCGGAAGTCAGCCTCAAGATCGTCGACGACCTGAGCCAGGCCATCACCTTGTTCAATCGCTATAGCCCGCAATTCACCGTGTCGTTGATCAGTGAAAATGCCGAGGCCCATGAACGCTTCTACAACGCGGTCAATGCGCCTTTTGTCGGCAACGGGATTACCCGCTGGGTCGACGGGCAGTACGCGCTGAATAAACCGGAACTGGGTCTTTCGAACTGGGAGAGCGGGCGTCTGTTTGCCCGCAGCGCGATTCTCTCGGGCGATGGCGTGTTCACGATCCGCAGCCGCATGACCCAGATCGATCTGTCGGTCAAACGCTGAGTTCCCGACCTCAAGCGCGGACCGCACTATAATTAAGGGTGTCTGTGACTGCGTCTTGAGACAGGGGTACGCCATGAAACTTCAATCCTTTGAGCACTACTCTCATCAACTGGAAATGGCCGCGCACGACGCGTGGCTGACTGCCCGGGTGAAGTCGGCCATGGCGTTGGCCGATCCGGGCCTTGGCCTGCAAGTCCACGTCAAAACCCTCGCCGGAACGGTGATGTTGAGTGGTCGCGTCAACACTCATAAGCAATGTGAACAGGCAGTTGCGCTGGCCCGTACGGTGAGTGGTGTCAATGAAATAGATGCCAGGGAATTGCTGACTCACGTGTTCACGCCTGGGAGCTTTCCAGCAGCGCCGAACGCCGAGGAAAGCCCGGAGATCCGGCCGTCATCGTCAGCCAAACCGGAAGACAAATGAAGCGGGGTGCAGCGTTCCCGTGAACCGGGCGCGCTGCATCTTCACCTCTCGGCTATTTAGCGCTGACGCTGATGTGCTGCGCGCTGCCGGCTGAGGGCGATGACCCTCAGGGGCACGGATCAAGCCGCTTCAGCCGCTTTGCCGTGAAGGGCGCACGTGGTCGGATGTTCGATCAGCGACACGAACGTGCGGCTGTTGGCATCCAGTGCATCGATCGAACCGGTTTCGATGTCGTAGACCCAGCCATGCAGGTTCAGCAGGCCTTTTTCCTGAGCCAGCCGCACGCTCGGATGCGTCTGAATGTTAGCCAGTTGCGCGATCACGTTTTCCCGCACCATCGAACTCACTTTCGCCGCGTCGCTGGCGTGCGGCCGGGATTCGTTGATGACCTTCGCCGATTCCGCATGTTGCAACCAGCCGCTGACGGCGGGCAGGTGGTCCATGCATTTGCAACTGGCGACGGCCGTCATCGCGCCGCAATCGGAATGGCCGCAGATCACGATGTCGGTAACGCCCAGCACGGCCACCGCGTATTCGACCGTTGCCGAGACACCGCCTGGATGTGGGCTGTAGGAGGGCACAATATTGCCTGCGTTACGGATCACGAACAGTTCACCGGGTTCTTGCTGGGTCAGCAGTTCCGGCACCACACGACTGTCGGAGCAGGTGATGAACAGCGTACCGGGGTGTTGCGTGGTGGCCAGGTGCTTGAACAGGTCGGTCCGTTGCGGGAAGGCTTCTTTCTGGAACTTCAAAAAACCGTCGATGAGCGCTTTCATGGGGCATTTCCTTTCAAGTGATGGGGGTCAGTTCGAGCAGCCGGTGCCAAACACGCTGTAATCCAGAATGTGAGTGACGCCTTTGGAGTCCTGGTACGTCATTTCCACGGGGACAACCCCGCATTCATTGGCAATCGGCGAGATGCTCACGACATGCGCGATATCCAGTTTCATGCCGTACTCGTACGTAGCCGCCGCTTCTTGGGCCTGAACCTGGGCAGACACGCCCGCTAACAACGACAGCACCAACAGAATTTTTTTCATGGGGCATCCTCCAGACCAATGTGGTGAGCAAACAAGCAATTCGGGTTCAGGATCGGGCCCGCATCGGAGTGCGGGCCGGGTTCAACTCAGAAAGGACGCAATGGCAGGAACTTGCCATCGAGGGTGATCACGGCGCGGGAGCCGCCTTCCGGGTCTTCGACTTTCTTCATGTCGAGTTTGAAGTTGATCGCGCTGATGATGCCGTCGCCGAATTGTTCATGGACCAGCGCTTTCAGGGTGGTGCCGTAGATCTGGATCATTTCGTAGAAGCGGTAGATGGTCGGGTCGGTCGGCACACCCGAGAGGCTGCCGCGCAGCGGAATGATTTGCAGGCGGGCCACGGCGTCGGCGTCCAGATCGAGTTTCTCGCCAATCACTTTGGCGGCGCTTTCCGGCAACGGGTGTTGACCGAGCAGGGCGGCGGTGACGTAAGCCAGACCGAGGCCGGTGCCATCGGTCAGGTCCTGCCAGGACAGGTTTTTACGCGCCTTGGCATCAAGGATCGAGGTGGTCAAGGTCAGGCTCGGGTCGTTGTAAGCGTGGGACTGTTGCATGGTGGTTTTCCTATCGGGTGGGCTATTGCTTGGGTGTGAAGCCATCTTCTGCCGATTGATTCATAGCGTCCAAGATCGATATACAATGCTTCGCATAAGCCCTGCCTATAGGTTGAACCCGATGTTGCTCCGACATTTGCGCTACTTGCTCGCGGTCGCCGACCACGGTGGCTTCACCCGTGCTGCCGAGGCATTGCACGTGTCCCAGCCGACTTTGTCGCAACAGATCCGCCAATTGGAGGAAACCCTCGGCGTGAGCCTGTTCGACCGCACCTCGCGCACAGTCAAGCCGACCGATGCGGGTGAGGCCTACATCGAGTGCGCCCGGCGGGTGCTGGTGGAACTGGAGGCGGGCAAGCGGGCGCTGCATGACGTGAAGGACTTGTCCCGAGGGACGTTGCGATTGGCGATGACGCCGACGTTCATGGCGTATCTGGTCGGGCCGTTGGTGCGCGACTACGTGGTGCGTTACCCGAATATTCACCTGGAGATTTTCGAGTTGTCGATGGCCGACATCGAGGCCGGGCTGCTGGAGGACTCACTGGACATCGCCATTGCGTTTAATGAGGTCAGAAATGCCGACATTGAATCGATCCCGGCCTTTACCGAAACCCTGGGGGTGATGGTGGGGCGGGATCATCCGTTGTACCAAAGCCGGGCCGCGCTATCCGCTGAGGCGGTGGCGCAGCTGGAATTTGCCTTGTTGGCCACGGATTTCGTCACCCGAACCCGAATCGATGAGTATTTTGCTGATCAGCGGATCACGCCCAAAGTGGCCATCGAGGTGAACTCGGTCAGCACCTTGCTAGAAGTCATCCGTCACACGGCTATCGCCACCATCCTTCCGGAACCCATCGCCACTCAGGACCGCGCGTTGCGCAGGATTCCATTGCTGGGGGAGGCGCCCAAACGCGGGGCCGCGCTGCTGCGGCGTAAAAACAACTACCACAGTGCGGCGTCGGTGGCGTTTATGGAGCTGGTGTCGGGAATGGCCGAGTCATCGAGCTCAGTCATCCACTGACTGGCACACTCCGTCGGGGGCCTTGCCGGTGGAGGTCACGGCCACCGAGTCATCATCGGCGAGGACGATGGACAGGGTAATGCCGGCACCTTTGGCTTCGAAGTGGCGATCATTGATGACTTTGGTGTCGGCTTCCTTGCTGTTGATCATTACCGGTCCATCCTGATCCGCCTGGACGAGAAACTTGCCGGGGCACTCGACCGCGAACGAGGGGACACCGGCGACGCTGTTTGCCTGAACAGCACTCGTCAAAACCATCAATAGTGGAAATATCAGCTTGTTTTTCATCGCAAGTCTCCAGGGACCAACAGCGGATACGCTTAACAATAGCTTTGTTTGGCAAACTGGAGACAAACAAAAAGGCCCCGCTCGTTTATTCGAGCGGGGCCTTTTTTGTTGCGATGGTTTATCAGTAGAACCGATCAATCACCCGAACTTCATTCTGGTTCTGCATCGAGGCCCAGGCCTGCTTCAGCGTTTGCAGAACACTACCAATGAAGTCCTTGTCGGCTGCGGCTTTCTTGCCGACATAACCCTGGCCGCGACGGTACATTTTCAGTCGGGCCAACAGGTTCTGGTTGTTCTGGTCGAACTCGGCTTCATGGGCGTGCGGCGACAGGCAATCCATATGAACCTGGCCCGATTTGCTGATCCACAGAATGTGGCTGTCGTGGCTGTCTTTTTGCGCAGCGAACATACGAGCCAGTTCATCGATAGTAGGTTGATTGTTCAGATTCATAATATGCCCCTTGACCATTTGGTGATCTTTCAAAGTTGATTCGCTAATACAGGTAGCCCATCGGTTAGTTGATCCCTGGCACCGAAACCAGGACGTCAGCGGTCGGCCGTCGAGATTGACGGGGGCCCGCGTCTGTTGCATGTAGTCGTGTTGAATAACTGCTACGCAATAGCGTCACAACGAAGAGAAGCAGCGAAAACCTTCAGGCCACTGCCGACGTTTTCAGGGTCGGCCACAAGCTTCATGAGGATTGATCGCCAGCGCTTCTCGTCCTTGTTCTGGACGTTCGGGCCAGGTCAGCTTCTTCAATCTGCCTTGTGAGCAGCGTGTATCCGGGAAAAACAGCTCGGCGGTCAGACGAGCTTGCTCAAACATGTTGCTGTACTCCCGATCGGGGAGATGTCTGCATCATGCAAGGGCAAATCGGAGGCGTCAACGGTTTTGTAGTGATTATTTTCAGTCACTACATATTGTCGGACAAAGCCGTTTGGAATTAGAAAGCAGCAGGGGAAAGCGCCAATCAGGACGATGGCTGCGTGCTTTGGAAGCGGTAAAAGGTGCAGGGATAACCGTCTACCGGCTGCTGATGCCGGGAGAACGCGCCCCCCGTGAGATCAGGTATCACACGGCCCCAGAACAGCCGCGCAGGCGGGTTGGCGTCGATGTGGAAAATCTGCCATTGACCGGGCAGTTGGCTCAAGAGGGTAGAAACGACAAACGTCGCGACGCCTTGGCCACGAAAGCGTCGGCTGACAAAAAAGTAGCCGACGTTGTACTGGGCCCCAGCCAGATGGGTATTGTCATCTACGGTCACGAAACCGGCCAGTTCCCCGTCGACGTGGATCAGGTACGGGCGGGTTGCGGGGTTGCGCCAGTAGTCCTGAAGCGGCTGGATGTGAAAGAAGCCGTGCCCCCCGAGTTTGAGCGGCAGCCACTCACTGAAGTCGTACATATAGAACTGCATGAGGTTTTCAAGCGTTTCCAGTTCGTCGCGCTGAGCGGCGTGCAGTTCTATCGAGGGCATGCGGACTGGCTCCTGTTCAGAGCGGGATCAATCAGTGGGGCGCGAAGTCGTATTTGCCGCCTTTCTTGAGTGCGGCTTGATAAGCCGGGCGCGCCTGAAAGCGCTCGATCCAGGCCGCTACATGAGGGTAGTCGCCGAGCTTGCCTTGGGCGCGGGCGATTTCGCCAATAAAACTCATCTGGATATCGGCGGCGCTGAACTCATTGCCCAACAGATAATCGGACTGGCTCAATGCCGTGTTCAGATAGCCGAGGTAGTTGGCGACTTCCGCGTTGATCCGCGGATGCAGCGGCGCACCGGCCTCACCGAGACGGCCGACGTACAGGTTCAACATCAGCGGCAACATGGCCGAGCCTTCGGCAAAATGCAGCCACTGCACGTATTCATCGTAGGCCGGGGTGGACGGGTCGGGTTGCAGGCGCCCCTCGCCATGGCGGCGAATCAGGTAGTCGATGATTGCGGCGGACTCAATCAGCTTTTGCGTGCCGTCTTCAATGACTGGCGATTTGCCCAGGGCGTTGATCGATTTCAGTTCCGGCGGAGCCAGGTTGGTCTTCGGGTCGCGTTGATAGAGTTTCAATTCATAAGGGATGGCCAGTTCTTCCAGTAGCCATAGAATGCGCTGGGAGCGCGAGTTGTTCAGGTGATGCACGATAATCATGGTCGATGCCTTTTCAGGAAACAGGGCTGTAGCCGGGTTTGAAGAACACTAGACCATCAAGGTCCGTTCGAAGTGCCATCAAGCTTTATTCGCCGGTTTTGCTGCCCGTTTGGCGCCGGTAGACGGCTTGCGCTTGGCCGGTTTGCGTTTGTTTTTCCAGGGCGTGGCACCTCGCCCGGCCGGGCTTGCGGGCCCGCTGATGGTCAGGCTCAGGCCGGAGCAGCGGGCAACCTGCTTGCTCATCCACGCCGCTTGTTTTGTGACGAATTCCTCAAGGCTCATTTCGCCGCTCTGCACCATGTCCAGCGCCTGCTCCCAGATCGCTGTGGTGCCGGGGTCGGCAATCGCGCGTGGCACGGCGTCGATCAGGCTGAACGCAGCCGGGGTGGCGGCCAGGGCCTTGCCGTTCTTGATGAGGTAACCACGGTCGAGCAGGCCCTGAATGATCGAGGCGCGGGTGGCCTCGGTGCCAATCCCGGTGGTGTCCTTGAGCTTTTGTTTAAGCAGTGGATCCTTCACCAGTTTGGCGACGTTTTTCATCGCCTTGATCAGATCACCCTCGGTGAACGGTTTGGGCGGTTGCGTCCAGAGGTCCTTGAGCTTCACCTCGGCCACGGCACAATCACGGCCTTCGCTCAACGTTGGCAGTGTTTGCGGCGCCGGTATTTCGCGGCCCTTGGCCGGAGCAAGGGCCTCGGGCAGGGCGCGTTTCCAGCCAGGTTCGACGATCTGCTTGCCGACTGCGCGCAAGGCTTCACCGGCACAGTCGAAGTCGGCTTGAGTCCGGTCGTATTCGTGATTGGGTAGAAACTGCGCCAGATAACGCGCACGGATCAGCGTGTAGACCGCTCGCTGCTTGCCCACCAGTCGATCGAGGTTTTTTGCCGCAGCCGTGGGGATGATGCCGTGGTGAGCGCTGACCTTGGCGTCGTTCCAGGCCCGTGAACGCCGTTGCGGTTCAAGGTAGTCCTGCAAGGCGTTCAGCGCCGGGTCTGCCTGGCGCAGGGCGGCAAGAATACCGGGCGCTTCACTGTGTTGACTCACCGGCAGGTAACCGCAGTCGCTACGAGGATAGGTGATGACTTTGTGGGTTTCGTAGAGTGCCTGGGCGATGTCGAGGGTTTCCTGAGCGCCGAGCCCGAGTTTCTTCGAACAGACTTCCTGCAAGGTGCCCAGATCGAACGGCAAGGGCGCCACTTCGCGCATGCGCTCGGTACGCAGTTTGATCACTCGGGCACTCGCTGCACTGCCAATCGCCGCCGCTGCCTGCTGTGCGAGCGCCTGATCGAGGCAGCGATCCTGATCGTCGCAAACATCGGACGGCGCACGCCACTGTGCGGTAAACGCGGTGCCATCGTGCAGCAACTGCACATCGATGGCCCAGTAAGCCACGGGGACGAAATCGGCAATGCTGCGGTCGCGGTCCACCACCAGGCGCAGGGTTGGCGTTTGTACCCGACCGACCGGCAAGACGCCTTGATAACCGGACTGGCGCCCCAGCAGCGTGAACAATCGGCTCATGTTCATCCCGATCAGCCAGTCGGCCCGTGAGCGGCCCAATGCCGAATGATAAAGGCTGAAGGTCTCCGCTCCCGGTTTCAGCGCGGCCAATGCCTTGCGGATGGATGCATCGTCCAGCGCCGAGAGCCACAACCGCTGGATCGGCCCGCGGTACCGGCAATGCTCCACCAGTTCCCGGGCGATCATTTCGCCCTCACGGTCGGCATCTGTGGCAATCACCAGTTCATCGGCCTCGCCTAGCAGACGTTTGACGGCCTTGTATTGGCTGGCAGTGCGCGGTTTGACGGTCATTTTCCATTTGTCCGGAATGATCGGCAGGTCCGCCAGCACCCAGCGTTTGTAGCGCGCGTCGTAGGCATCCGGCGGCGCGGTTTCCAGCAGGTGGCCGATGCACCAGGTTACCGTGACGTCCGTTCCCAGCCAGCAGCCGTCGCCGCGACGCCGGGCGCCGAGCACGGCCGCAATGTCTTTGGCCTGGGAAGGTTTTTCACAGAGGTACAACCGCATAACCACCATCGTTCATCAACTGCCGGGAGGTGCACAGAATGGCGGCTGATGAGCAATGGAGCAATCTTTATCTGTATGGATGTACAGTTCGTGTATTTCGATTCATTGGATGCAGGCGCCTGGTCTTGAGGTACTGCATCGGCGAGGTGTGGGTGACCGCTTTGAAATGACCCTGGGCGGTTTCATTACGATGCCTGGCATTGCCTGTTACTGCGGGAGCAAATTTGCACTGGAGGGGATTTCCGACACCTTGAGCAAGGAACTCAAGCCATTCGGCATCGCGGTCACGGCCGTTGCGCCGAGATCGTTTCGCACCGATTGGACCGGGCGCTCAATGCATCGGTCCGAACGCAGCATTGCCGAATACGATGCCACTTTCGACCCGATCCGTAGCGCGCGGCAGAACAAGAGCGGCAAACAGTTGGGCGATCCGGTGAAAGCCGCGCGAGCCATGCTGATGTTGATTGACAGTGAGGTGCCACCTGCGCACCTGTTGCTCGGTAGCGATGCGCTGCAGCTGGTGCGCGAGCGGCTGGAGGCGATGACGCGTGATATCGAGGCATGGGGAAGCGGTGAGCCGGTCCTCGGACGGATAAAGCACTTGATCCCGTTCGGCTGCGAAGCCGTCGTGATGGCAAAATCTGGGTTATACCTGACGTTGTGTTCTCACGTTTTGGGGCCGCTGCGCGACCCATCGCGGGCAAGTCGGACCGCCGCTCGCACGCTCCCACAGGTTTATCATCGTCCCGAGGAACGCATTTCATGAAAAGCTCCGGTCCCAGTCCTGTCATCACCATTGCCGAGCAGCCAGGCTGCCTGCTGGTGAAGTTTCACGGTATTCAGGTGGCCGCGTCCACCCGCGCGCTGGTGCTGCTGGAGGCCAATTACCCTCCGGTGTATTACGTCCCGCGGGAGGACATCGCCGAGCAGTATTTTGCCCGCACCGATCACACCAGCTATTGCCCTTACAAGGGCGACGCGAGCTATTTCAGCCTGCAGATCCCGGGGCATGAGGGGGCCAATGCGGTCTGGAGTTATGAAAACCCCAAGGTGTCGGTAGAACAGATTAAAGATTACGTGGCGTTCTATCCCGATCAAGTGACGTTCGAGATTCTCAAAAACGTTGAATGAGGGTCGCTTCAGCGAAGATAGCATCTCTGACGCTAACGACTCCGTCACCCCTTCGGGGGGAGGAGGGGGTTGGGCAATACAGCTATTGCCAATCACCTCCCGTACCGATGACAATGCGATTCATTATCAGTCGAGAATTATTCCATTGTCATGTCCGCCCACGATTTGTCCCTGCGCAGCGCCGTCAATGATCTGTATTGCGACCACCACAGTTGGCTCAATGGCTGGCTGCGCAAGCGCTTGGGCAACGCCTTCGATGCGGCGGATCTGGCACAGGACACCTTCGTCCGGGTGATCAAGGCGCGCAACGCGCTGGAGATACGCGAGCCGCGGCCGTACCTGTCGATGATCGCCAAGGGCTTGTTGATTGACCTGTTCCGCCGGCGTTCGCTGGAACAGTCGTATCTGGAAGCCTTGGCGACCATGCCCGAATGGCAACAACCTTCGCTGGAAGAACAGGCGATCCTGCTGCAAGCCCTCATGGAAATCGATCGTTTGCTGCAAGGGTTGGGGCCGAAGGTCAAACAGACGTTCATCCTGTCTCAGTTCGAAGGCCTGACCTACCCGCAGATTGCTGAGCGCCTGAGCGTCAGCGTGCGCACAGTCAACAATCACATGGCCAAGGCCATGGAGCATTGCTGCCTGATGCAAATCCAGTTGCAACTGGCATGAGTCTTTCACCCGCCGAATTGAAAGCGATCAGCGTCGCGGCCCAGTGGTATGCCCGGTTACAGTCAGGTGTCGCGACCGATTCCGATCGCGCGGCATGGAACGAATGGCTGCTCGCCGACCCTGCGCACCCTCAAGCCTGGCAGCGCATGGCCGCCGTTGGCGAGCAAATGAGTCGCGTGCCTGGCGCCCTGGCCTCACCGGCCCTGCGCGGCGCTGACAGCTCCCGTCGACAGGTGTTACGTAGCGTCGTGGTACTGGCCTCGTCCGGTTCACTGGGCTGGCTGGGATGGCGCAGCGAAACAACCCGGAACCTGTTTGCCGATTTCCGCACCGCCGTGGGGGAGCGCCGGCAGTTCCGCTTGGCGGATGGCAGTTCATTGCTGCTGAATACCGATACTTCGGTCAACCTGCGTTTCGATGGGCGCCAACGGGTGCTGGAACTGTTGTGGGGCGAAATGATTGTCACGACCGCCGTCGATCCTTTGCAGCGACCACTCAAGGTGGTCACCCGCTATGGCGAGGTGCTGGCGCTGGGCACACGGTTTATCGTCCGGTCCGGGAATCAGGAGGGCGAGGTGGCCGTGCTTGAGAAAGCGGTGGAGGTGACTTCATATGGCGGTGGCTCGAAGGTGCGCCTCGAGGCTGGCCAGTCCCTCAGTTTCAATCCCGCTTCTCTGGGGACGGTACGACGCAATGATGCTTCGACGGGCGCCTGGCAGCGAGGCAGTATCATCGCCATCAATCGTCCGTTGGCCGAGTTGCTGACCGACTTGTCGCGCTACCGCACTGGCGTGCTGCGCTGTGATCCGCGCATCGCCGATCTGAAGGTGTCCGGCGCGTTCCCCATCGATAACACGGACCTGGCGCTGGCTGCGCTGGAAAGTGGTTTTTCCCTGCGCATCAGCCGATTCAGCCGCTATTGGGTCAATGTTTCCGGCTGAGGCGACAAAAAATATTTTCAATCTTTTGCACTTTTCAACCACATCGTTCGGCTCATCCCTCAGTGAGTTTTTATTGATGGTCTTTGGGGGAGGGTAAGCATGTCTCGGGTCTACACGTCAGGTCGCCTGGCGATTGCGGTGAACGTCGGATTGATCGCGGCAACGTCGATGTGCGTATGGCCGGTCGCGGCGATGGCGGCGCAACAGCAAACTTCGGTTCAATCCTTCGACATTGCCGGCGGCAGTCTGACCGAGGTCCTCAGCCATTTCGCCAGTGCGGCGGGCGCCGCCATTTCCTTTGATGCGCGACAAACCGAAGGGTTGAAGTCCCCCGGACTCAAAGGTACGTTCGGTGTCAGTGAAGGGTTCGCGCGAATTCTGGGCGGCAGCGGTCTGCAAGCTGAACCCCAAGCCAACGGCACGTACGTGCTGCGGCCAGTACCGGCCGCCGGTTCGGCGCTGGAACTGGGTGCGACCAACATCAACGGGCAGATGCTGGGCGCGACCACCGAGAACAGCGGCTCGTATACCACGGGCGCGGTGACCATCGGCAAGGGCGAGCACTCGCTCAAGGAAACGCCGCAATCGGTCACGGTGATGACCCGCAAGATGCTCGATGACCAGAACCTCAATACCATCGAACAGGTCATGGAAAAGACGCCAGGTATTACTGTTTACGACTCGACCATGGGTGGCAAATATTTCTATTCGCGCGGCTTCCGCATGTCGGGCCAGTATCAGTACGACGGCGTGCCGCTGGATATGGGCAACCTGTATGTTCAGGCCGACAGTTTCAGCGGTGACATGGCGTATTACGACCGGGTCGAAATCCTCCGTGGTGCCGCGGGAATGATGAAGGGCTCGGGGGGCACGGCCGGGGGAGTGAATTTCGTGCGCAAGCGTGGCCAGACCGCGCCGCATACCGACATCACGCTGTCCGGTGGCAGTTGGGACAATTATCGCGGACAGGTCGACACCGGCGGACCGCTGAACGACTCCGGCACGGTGCGCGGTCGGGCCGTGGTCGCCGAGCAGAGCCGGCATTACTTTGTGGACGACGCCAATCGCAAGGATCAGGTGTATTACGGCGCCCTCGATTTTGATGTGAGCGCCGACACGACACTCGGGCTGGGCGTGGCTTATGAAGATGTCGACGCCAATCCTTGCTGGGGCGGTCTGCCGCGGTATCGGGATCGCAGTGACCTGAAACTCAGCCGCTCCACCTGCCTCGACCCCTCCTGGAATACCTGGCGCAGCCAGCGCACCACCGTCTTCAGTGATCTGAAACATCAGATCAACGAAGACTGGTCCCTGAAGGTCGCAAGCGTTTACACAAAAAATACCCAGGACATCAAGTATGCGTTTGCCTCCGGCGCGGTGACCCCAGGCATCAACACCACGGGCATGCTGGGCAGTATGTATGACTACGATCAGGTCGATTACGGCCTGGATGCCTACGTGGACGGCAAGTTCGACGCGTTCGGCCAACAACATGAATTGGTGGTGGGTTTCAACGCCAGCCGTGCGAAAAAAGACGATTTCTACTCGGTAGCGTTTCTGCCGCAGCGACAGAATGTGTTCAACCCTGACAAGCACATTCCAGAACCGGACGACAGCTACTTCATCGACAACTCGTCTCGCGGCGGGCCGGTCAATTCCGTGACCAGACAGAAAGGTGTTTACTCGACGTTGCGCCTGAAACTGGCGGATCCGTTGACCCTCGTCGTCGGCGGTCGTGTGAGCTGGTACAACTCGGAAACCGACTACGACTTCATCAATACAGGCACCTCGGAACACGCCAGCACCACGGAAACAGGCCAGGTGACGCCGTTTGCCGGCGTGCTGCTGGACTTGAACGAGAACCTGACGGCTTACGCCAGCTACTCGGATATCTTTACCCCGCAAGGCAACTTCCGATCGGAAGATGGTTCGGCCCTCAAACCGTTGGTGGGACAGAGTTATGAATTGGGGATCAAGGGCGCCTGGTTCGACGGTCGCCTGAACAGCTCGTTCAACCTGTTCCGTACCGTCCAGAAGGACCAGGCGCAGACGGATTTCAACTCCTCTTGCCCGTCATCGGATGGCTACTGCTATGTCAACGCAGGAAAAGTGCGCGCTCAGGGCTTCGAGGCCGAAATCAGCGGTGAAGTGATCGAACGATTGCAATTGCTCGCGGGTTACACCTACACCCAGACCAAAACCCTGGACGATATCGACACCAGCCTGAACGGCGCCGCGTTCAACAGTTACGTGCCGAGACACGTGTTGCGCATGTGGGGTGATTACGCGCTGGGCGGTGCTCTCGAGCAGTTCACCATTGGTGCCGGCGTCAACGCGCAAAGTGATAATTTCCGCGTCTCTCCGGCCACCGGTGACAAGATCACTCAGTCGGGTTATGCAATCTGGAACGGTCGGATCGGCTACCGCATCGACGACACATGGTCGGTGGCGTTGAACGGCAACAACCTGTTCGACAAACGCTACTACACCACCATCGGTACCGAGAGTTTCGGCAACTATTACGGCGACCCGCGTAACTTCATGGTGTCGGTCAAAGCGAGTTTCTGACGCTGGCCTCATTAAAAAAGCCGCGCCTTTGCGCGGTTTTCTTAATGATCACGATCAGCTCACCGAACCGCCTGCACCAGCGTCGATTCATCGATCTGAGCAATCGACGTCACCCCGGTCAACGTCATCGCCACGCGCATTTCCCTGGCAAAAATATCCAGCATGTTTTCCACCCCGCGCTGACCGTCGGCGGCCAGCGCGTACGCCATGGAGCGCCCCAGCAACACGCCTTTTGCGCCCAGCGCCAGCATCCGCACGACATCAAGCCCCGAGCGGATCCCGGAGTCGACCAGCACCGTCAGATCATTCCCCACCGCTTGTACGATGGGCGGTAAGGCCTTGGCCGTGGAAAGCACGCCGTCCAGCTGTCGCCCGCCGTGGTTCGACACCACAATACCGTCCGCGCCAAAGCTGACGGCGTCCCGCGCGTCTTGAGGATCGAGAATGCCTTTGATGATCATCGGGCCTTTCCAGAAGTCACGAATCCACTCCAGATCGCTCCAGCTGATCGACGGGTCGAAGTTGTTCGCCAGCCAGCCCATGTAATCTTCGAGCGTGACGGCTTTGCCAAGGTACTTCGAGATATTGCCCAGGTCATGCGGGCGCCCCATGACGCCGACGTTGAAGGCCCAGTCGGGTCGGGTCATCGCCTGAAGCATTCGCCGCGATGATGCAAACGGCCCGGACATCCCCGAGTGCGCATCCCGGTAGCGCGCGCCGGGCGTGGGCATGTCGACGGTAAACACCAGGTTCTTTACGCCGGCGGCCTTCGCTCGTTCCAGGGCATTTTTCATGAAGCCCCGGTCTTTCAGCACATACAGCTGGAACCAGATGGATTGTTGGCTTTGCGCCACCACTTCCTCGATCGAACACACCGACACGGTTGACAGGCACAGGGGAATGCCTTTGTTTTCCGCCGCTTTGACCGCCTGCACTTCACCCCGTCGGGCGAACATGCCCGTCAGGCCGACGGGCGCGAGGATGATCGGCATTGCCAGGGGCTGGTCGAAGAGGGTGGTTTGAAGGCTCAGGGTTTCGACGTTTTTCAGAATGCGCTGACGCAGGCTGATGCCCGTCAGGTCGGCGCTGTTGGCCCTCAGTGTGTGTTCGGCATAAGCGCCGCCGTCGATGTAGTCGAACAGGAAACGGGGAAGTTTGCGGCGGGCTGCCTCGCGGTAGTCGGATGCGGATGAAATGATCATGGTGCCTCGGTCGGGTGAGTGGCGGGGCGATGGGTGCATCGGGTCAGAGTAGCGAAAACGGATCGCGTTTGCGGTAATTCTGTTCACTTGAGGAAATGGATTGCGGTTTGATCCCGCGGAAGGGGCCACGGACTCCTGTTGAAGCGAGCCTGCTCGCTAAGACGGCCGGACAGCCGACCTGTTCTCGCGGATGTACCTGAAACCCTGTGGGAGCAACTGTCTTCAACCTGCCATTTGTCAGCGCCATTCGGTGCCGTCTCTCAGCATGGCATTCAGTTTGATCAGTAATACTCGCATGCAGTCGATGAGCGCGACTTTCGCGCTCTTGCTTCGCTCCCGAAGAGCGTCATAGCGTGCTTTAAAGTCTGCTTGATAGCCGACCTGATGGCCATCAAAGTCATCGGCGGTGAACCCCCATGTTTGCCAACAACCCACTGTGGGAGCTGGCTTGCCAGCGATGGAGGTCCAGACAGCGCGTGCATTCAGACAGCACGCGTTATCGTTAACGTCCATCGCTGGCGAGCCAGCTCCCACAGGGGGAACGCGTACGCTGCAAGGGATAGGCCGGCCGGTGGCGGTAGCCGCCCCCGGCCAAGGATGGCGGCGCTCTTCCAAGTGACCCGTCGTAGGGGCGGAACCTTAAGTGGCCGTTACCGAAGAAACGGATAAACCCCCACTCACTTGCCCACACCCCGTTCAAACCTCACTCAGTTGGTATCAAGATCCACGTTCTTGGTCTCACGCAAACAGATCATCCCCACCACCAGACTCACCGCAGTAATTACCACCGGGTACCAAAGCCCATAGAAGATATCCCCGGTATACACCACCAACGCAAACGACACCGTCGGCAGGAACCCGCCGAACCAGCCGTTGCCGATGTGATACGGCAAGGACATCGACGTGTAGCGGATGCGGGTCGGGAACAGTTCGACCATGAGCGCCGCCAGCGGGCCGTAGCACATCGCGGAGATGATGATCAGCACAACCATCAGCGCCACGATCATCGGCTTGTTGACCTGTTGCGTATCGGCCTTTGACGGATACCCCGCCAATGTTACCGCGCCGCGCAGGGCCGCTTCGTCGTAGCCATCGATTTTCACCTCGCCGACGCTGACCTGCACACCGCTGCCGGCCGGGGCCGCTTCGCTGATGTAGGGCAAGCCCTGTTTCACCAGGAAGGTTTTGACCTTGTCGCACGGGCTGTCAAATTTCGCCTTGCCCACCGGATCGAACTGGAAGGTGCAAGTGGCCGGGTCGGCCAGTACGGTGATCGGCGCCTGGCGGCTGGCCTGGTCGATGGCCGGGTTGGCGTAGTGGGCGATGGATTTGAAGATCGGGAAGTACAACGCGGTAGCCAGCAACAGGCCGATCATCAACACCGGTTTACGCCCGACCTTGTCCGACAGCCAACCAAAGAAGATGAAGAACGGCGCGCCGATGATCACGCTGACGATCAGCAGGCTGTTGGCCAGGGCCGGGTCCATTTTCAGGAACTGGGTGAGGAAGAACAGCACGTAGAACTGCGCCGCGTAGAATGTCACCGCTTGCCCGGCGTTGATGCTGAACAGCGCGATCAGCACGACTTTGAGGTTTTCCCATTTACCGAAGGAGTCGCGCAAAGGCGACTTGCAGAGTTTGCCTTCCTCTTTCATTTTCACGAACGCGGGCGATTCGTGCAGGCTCAGGCGAATCCAGGTCGAGATGCCCAGCAGCACGATGGAAAACAGGAACGGAATCCGCCAGCCCCAGACTTCGAACTGGTCGCCGGTGAAGTAGCGGCAACCCAGCACCACGAGCAACGACAGCAGCAAGCCAAGGGTTGCAGTGGACTGAATCCAGCTGGTGTGGAAACCGCGTTTGCCGATGGGCGCGTGTTCCGCGACATAGGTCGCAGCGCCACCGTACTCACCGCCCAGGGCCAGGCCCTGAAGCATGCGCAGCACCACGAGGATGATCGGCGCTGCAATGCCGATGCTCGCGTAAGTCGGCAGCAGCCCGACGCAAAACGTCGCGACACCCATGAGAACAATGGTAGCGAGGAAGGTGTATTTGCGCCCGATCATGTCCCCCAGCCGCCCGAACACCAGCGCACCAAAGGGCCGTACGATGAAGCCGGCGGCGAATGCCATCAGTGCAAAGATGAATGCCGTGGTGTCGTTGACCCCGGCGAAAAACTGTTTGCTGATCACCGCCGCGAGGGCGCCGTAGAGGAAAAAGTCGTACCACTCGAACACCGTTCCCAGTGACGAAGCGAAGATGACTTTGCGGGTGTCACGGCCGGCGTCGGTGCTGCTGCGCGTGATTTCCAGAGGCTGAACATGTTCTGACATATCGGTATCCCTCACAGTGATTGTTTTTGTTGTTCCACTGTCGGCACGTCTTGTGGACGGTGCCGCTATTCCTTTTGCTCAAGAGACTGCGGTCAGTGCGTTTTTGTCAGGTGCAAGACTCCTTGTGGGTGCTTCCAGAATGAGTTGCGCGGCCTTCTCGGCAATCATCAGCGTCGGCGAACAGGTGTTGCCCGAGGTGATGCGCGGCATGATCGAGGCATCGGCGATGCGCAGGCCGGGAATGCCGTGGACTTTCAGTTCGGCATCGACCACCGCATCCACGTCGTTGCCCATTCGGCAGGTGCCGACCGGATGGAAAATCGTCGTGCCGATTCGCGCAGCGGCTTCGTGCAGTTGTTCTTCGCTTTGCAAACTGTCTCCAGGCAGGTACTCCACCGGTTTGAACGCTTGCAGGGCGGGGGCGGAAACGATGCGTCGGGTCAGGCGGATCGCATCGGCGGCGATACGCAAATCTTCCGGATGGCTCAAATAATTAGGTTGAATCAGCGGCGCGTCCTGCGGATCGGCCGAACGAATGTCGATTCGCCCACGGCTTTGCGGTCGCAAGTCGCAGACCGAAGCCGTGAAGGCCGGGAAGGCATGCAACGGTTCACCGAAACGTTCCAGCGACAGCGGCTGCACGTGGTATTCGAGATTCGCCGAAGTCTGCTCCGGCCCCGATCGGGCAAACGCACCGAGCTGACTCGGGGCCATGGACAGCGGGCCGCTGCGGTCGTACAGGTAACGCAAACCCATGCCCATCTTGCCCCACACACTGCCAGCGATCTGGTTCAGGGTGCGTGCGTTTTGCAGTTTGTAGATCAGCCGCAGTTGCAGGTGATCCTGCAGGTTGCCGCCTACACCGGGCAGCTCATGGGCCACACCGATGCCCAGTTTTTCCAGGAGGGGGCGAGGGCCGATGCCGGAGCGTTGCAGGATGCTCGGCGAACCGACGGCACCCGCGCAAAGGACGATTTCCTTGCGCGCCTTGAAGGTTTTCGCCTGACCCTGCCAGCGTGCGCTGACCGCCGCTGCACGGCCGTTTTCCAGGAGCACGCGGTCGACTTCTACGTCGGTCAGCACGGTGAGATTGGGACGATGGCGGACAGGCTTGAGAAATGCCTTGGCCGCGTTCCAGCGAATCCCGGCCTTTTGATTGACCTGAAAATAGCCGCAGCCTTCGTTGTCGCCCTGATTGAAGTCGTCGATGCTGGCGATGCCGCTTTGTTCGGCCGCGCTGCGGAAGGCATCGAGAATCGGCCAGGACAGTCGTTGACGTTCGATCCGCCATTCCCCGGCGGCGCCGTGAAATTGCGAGTCGCCGGCAAAATGGTTTTCGCTTTTCTTGAACAACGGCAATACATCGTCCCAACGCCAGCCGGGATTGCCATCGGCCGCCCAGCCGTCGTAGTCACTGGCCTGGCCGCGCATGTAGATCATGCCGTTGATTGAGGAACAGCCACCGAGCACCTTGCCGCGCGGGTAACTCAGGGCGCGACCTTGCAGGCCTGCCTGCGCTTCGGTCTTGAAGCACCAGTCGGTGCGCGGGTTGCCGATGCAGAACAGGTAACCCACGGGGATGTGAATCCACGCGTAGTTATCGCGGCCGCCGGCTTCGAGCAGCAGCACCCGGTGTTGCGGGTTGGCCGACAATCGATTGGCCAGCAAACAACCCGCCGGCCCGGCCCCGACCACGATGTAGTCGTATTCATCAAGGGAAGTCTGCATCCCTGACCTCGTATTGTTGTTCTTGTTGTCGGTCATCCTAGTTGTTAGCTTTCGTCAAAAGAATGTTAGTTTTTGCGCAGCTGCTGTGCGTTTTTAAACAGCGCAGCCCTAAGGAAGGTTCATGTTCGATTGGAATGACCTGCGGTTTTTTCTCGAGTTGCAGCGCAGCGGGCGTTTGCTCACCGCTGCCCGCCGTTTGAATACCACTCACGCCACCGTGGCCCGGCACATCGAGGCCATCGAAAAAAGTCTCGGCACGGCGCTGTTCGTCCAGCACGCTCAGGGATATGAATTGACGCCAGCGGGTGAAGCGCTGCTCAAACACGCTGAAGCGATGGAAAACGTCGCGTTGCTGGCTCAGGAAGAAATCACTCAATCGACGGCGCCGCTGGGCAAGATTCGCGTCGGGGTGACCGAAGGCCTGGGCATCATGTTCCTCGCCAGTCGCATGAACGGCTTGTTCGAACGCTATCCGGGGCTGGAGGTGGAACTGGTGGCGGTGCCGCGATTTGTCAGCATCCTCAACCGCGAAGCGGAGATCAGTATCCACCTTGAACGCCCGGCTGCCGACATGCTGGTCACGCGCAAACTCACCGACTATCGCCTGGCGCTGTACGCCAGCCAGGCCTACCTCGACAACGCTCCACCGTTACGCAGCCGCGAAGACCTCGGGCGCCACGCGTGGATCGGCTATGTCGATGACTTGCTGTTCAGTCAGGAGCTGATGTTTCTCAACAGCTTTTGTCGCAACCCGCAGGTGGTGTTTCACAGCACCAGTGTGATCGCCCAGCAACAGGCGGCGCGCTCGGGGCTGGGGATTGCGGTGCTGCCGTGCTATATGGCCAGCGCCGATCCGGACTTGGTGCCGCTGTTGCCGGATGAAAGCATCCAGCGCAGTTACTGGATCAGCACCCGCCGCGAGCTGCACAAATCCGTGCGGCTGCGGGTATTGTGGGATTACGTGGTGGAGTTGTGTGAGCGGGAACAGGATTTACTGCGAGGCCCCGATCCCTTGTAGATACCGTCTTGAGCCGCACCGGCAAGGCAGTTCTCGCAGGGGCGGCGTTTCAAGCGGTTTCAGGTGTTCGGCGGCAGATCTCGGGTGGTGCGCTGCAATGGGTTGCGAGGATGGCCGTCCGGAATCGACAAGGTTGCGCACAACCCGCCTTCGGGGCGGTTGGCCAGGGTGATATGGCCCCCCAGTCGAGTCGCGATGGTGTTGACGATGGTCAGGCCCAATCCCGCTCCTTGCGCATTCCCGCGACTGTAAAAACGCTCGAACAATCGCCCGCGATCCGATTCGTTGATGCCGGGCCCTTGGTCCTCGACACTCAGCGAATAAAACCCGTCCGCCTGACTGAGCTTCACCGTGATAACGCCCTGTTCAGGGGAAAAATTTACGGCGTTGCTGATCAGGTTGTTCAGGGCAATATCGATCACAGCTGCGTCGGCAACCATTTCGAAGGGCTGCTCACTGACGTCGAATGCCAATTCAAGGTTCTTGCTCAGGATCCAGGGCGTGAGTTGAACCAGGCTGGCGCGCACGGTGGCGCTCAGGTCAATGACATGCAACACCGGGGCGGTGGCTTTGGGTTCCAGGCGGGCCATAGTCAATAGTTGATTGACCAGGCGGCTGGTGCGATCAACCCCGGCGATCAGAAACGCCAGAGACTCCCGACGTTCCTGCTCGGTGCCGGCCTCCAGCAGGTTTTGCGCATGCACCCGCAGCACTGCCAGGGGCGTGCGCATTTCATGGGCCGCGTCGGCGATGAAGCGACGTTCGCGACCGAGCACTTCCTGTATCTGCGCGAGCATGCGGTTGAGTGCGGCTTGCATCGGTTCCAGCTCACTGGGCAACGGATTCAATTGCAGAGGTTCCAATGAGCCGCTGTGCCGTGCCCGCAGGGTGGCCGCCATGTCGGCCAGAGGCTTGAGGCCCCAACCGATCGCCATCCAGATCATCGCCGCGAGAATCAGGCTGCCCAGCACATTGGGCCACAGGGTATGACGAACGATCCGGTCCACCAGGTCCGAACGCACATCGTCCCGTTCGCCGACCCAGATGCGCAGGTTGTTTTGTTTATCTTCGAGCATGAACGCACGCCAGTGGCGGTTGTTCAGGTCCACGACATCGCTGTAACCCGGTTTCGCCGGGGGCGCGATGAAGGAGGGGGCACTGGCGGTATGCACCAGCACTTCGCCCTTGGCATTCCAGACTTGAAAGGCAATCTTGGTTTCGTACGGATGGCCGTCGACCCTTGGCTCGGCTTCACCCAGCGCCTTGTTGAACGCCTGATAAAGCTCGGCGTGTTCCTTGGTCGCCAAGGGCATGCGCATCACCCCTTGTAGCAACCGGGCGTTCTGGGCGAGTTGGGCGTCGTAGACCTCGGCGATTTCGTGGTTGCTGTCGTGCAGGTTCAACGCACTGATCACTCCCAGGCCAGCAAGCATCAAGCCAATGATCAGCGTCAGGGTGCGGCGCCGTATAGACGTCATCGGCGCTCCTCCACCAAATAACCGACACCGCGGATCGTGCGGATCAGGTCGGTGGAGAATTTCTTGCGCAGGTGATGGATATGGACTTCCAGGGTGTTGCTCTCAGCTTCTTCGTTCCAGCCGTACAGCAACTGCATCAAATGATCGCGCGTCATGACCCGGCCCGGTGGCGACAGCAGTTCGTGGAGCAACTGATATTCCTTGGGCGTCAGTGCCACCGGCTCACCCTGATAGCTGACCTGCTGCGTGCCGGGGTTCAGGCTGATGCCAGCGTGCTCGATCAGCACTTGGGCGCGGCCGGCGCTGCGCCGCAACAAGGCCCGTAGACGGGCCTTGAGTTCAGCCAGATCGAAGGGTTTGATCAGGTAGTCGTCAGCACCGGCATCAAGCCCGGCGATGCGGTCTTCGGTGGCGTCTCGGGCAGTCAGGATCAGCACCGGCAGATTGGAACCACTGTCACGCAAGCGGCGCAGCACTTCGATCCCGTCCATGCGCGGCAGGCCGAGGTCGAGCACGGCCAGGTCAAAGGTTTCGCTGAGCAGCGCATGCAACGCGCTGCTGCCATCCTGCAACCAGTCGACGGTGTAGCCTTCGCGGCACAGGGCCTGATGAATGCCCTCGCCGAGGGCCACGTCATCCTCGATCAGTAATAAACGCACACAGACTCCTGTCACTCGAGTTTCTTGTTGACGTCCACCAGCAACGCTTCGATTTCTTTGCGACGTCCGGCGTCGGCGGTTTCCCGGCCTGGCCTTGGTTCGGCTTGCAGTGCTTTTTGCAGCGCACCTTTGGCCTCGCTGTAGCGTTTTTGACGGTAGAGGTGATCGCCCCAGAAGTACAGACTATCGATGCCATTCGGGTTGAGTTGCAAGGCCTGTTTAAGCAACTGCTCGGCCTTGTCAGCGTCGCCGAAACCGATGGGCCAGCCCGGCACACGGTCATACAGCGCGGCCAGGCTGGTATAGGCCGAGCCTTGCAGGGCTTTGGGGTCCAGGGTCAGGGCTTTTTCCAGATCGGCCTTGGCGTCCTTGACCTTGCTCAACGCACCGAGCCCGCCTTGGGCGCCGGCCCAACTGCTGGTGACGATGCCGGACCAGATCCAGGCTTCGGCTACCGACTGGCGCTCCCGTGTAAAGGCTGTCGCCTGGGCGGCGAGCTTTTCAAACGCAGTGGTGCGTTGATCGGCGGGCAGCTCGTATTGAATGTGCGCCCAGCTTTGCTGGATGCCGGAAAGGCGCTGTTGATCTGTGTTGTCCAGGGCCCAGACGCTCTGGCTCAGGGCGCCCAACAGCAGGCAAGCGGCGAATTTTTTCATGGTTTGAGGTTCTCGTTGTCGGGCTTCTGACTCAGGCGACGGATCAGTGGCAATTGCTTGCGCAAGCCACGGTCCACCAGATTGGGCAGCAGGCTGTTCAGGCGCACGAAAAAGCGCTCCGGCCAGCCCAGGTACAAGTCGCGGCGGTCGCCGGCAATCGCGTGGATCACGGCCGAGGCGACGGTTTGCGGATCATCGACATTGGATTTGAGCGCGTCATTCAAGGCCTGCGCCGCCGGGCTGTTCATGGTCGTGCGGGTGGCGCGGGGAGCGACGTACAGAACGCCGACCCGGGTGTCCGCCAGCTCTCGACGCAGGGCTTCGGAAAATCCGCGCAGGGCAAATTTGGTGGCGCAATAGCTGGCGTAACCGGGGTACCCGATCGAGCCGTAGGTCGAGCCGACGTTCACCACCATCGCGCTGTCGGCTTGCTTGAGCAGCGGCAGCAAGAGTTTGGTCAGGCAGATGGGCGCGCTGATGTTGACTGCCAGCATCGCGTTGATGTCGCTGTCATCCAGCTGTTCAAGCATGGCGAAGTGATTGACCCCGGCGGCATTGATCAGCAGGTTGATGCCGCCAATGGCTTCGGCGGCGGCCAGTACTTTGCGTCTGTCGGCGAGGAACGTCAGGTCGGCGCCGACCCAGCACAGGTGCTGCGGATAGCGCGCAAGTAATGGCTCCAGGGATTCCCGATGCCGGGCCACCGCCAACACCCGTGCGCCACTGGCGCACAGGGCCGACGCGATGGCGAGGCCGATGCCGCCGCTGGCACCGGTCAGCACCACGCGAGCCTCAGACAGGCGCATGCGAGTTCCCCCCGTCACGCGGCAGGCCACGGAACATATCCGCGTAGAGTTTGTAGACCACCTTCGAGGCGTGAATCACCGCGGCCTGATCGGCTGGATCGTCAAGGGTGTTCATCAACCGGCGGTAGGTCTGCATGTGCTCGATGTCCAGGGAACCGTGGGAGCTGAGGTAGCTGAAGGCGGTTTCGGGCAAGTCCAGACGCTGGCGAATGCTGCCGGCGGCGTGGGTGGCGAGGGCGATGCTGGTGCCTTCCAGCACATTGACCATGCCGAACAGACCGACCGGGTTGTCCCGGGCAATCAGGTCGTAGAGGAAGCTGACCATCAACTCGATCGGCAGGGACGGACGACTTTCAAGTACCGCCGCCTTGTCACCGCCGCAGGCTTCGATGTCGTCGAGCACCCATTTTTCGTGACCGTATTCTTCCTCGATGTACTCGCACACGGCCTCGCGCAGCCACTCCAGGCGCAGGGGCAGCCGCGCGCCACAGGCCATCATCAATGGCACGGTGTGGCGCACGTGGTAGTAGGCCTGGGTCAGAAAGGCCCGGTAGCCTTCCAGGCTGACCTTGCCCTCCAGCGCATCGCGGATGATGGGCAGGTTGAACAGTTCGTGTCGTTCCTGTTGCGTGGCTTCTTGCAGGGTGTCGAAAAAACTCATGATGCCGATTCCTCGGAAAGTGTCGATTCAGTCAGTTGCGCGCGGTAAAGCGCGACGATGGCGTCGCGGCGCGGTCGACCATTGGCGGTCAGCAGCCCGTTGGCCGGTGTAAAGGGTTGATCCAGGCGCGTCCAGTGATGGACCTGGGCGTAATCGGGCAGCGCCTCGTTGGCCTCGGCCACGGCGGCGGCCAGTTCTTCGTCGCTGCAGTCCGGGCGATGCGGCCAAAGCAGTGCATGGTTACGTGGCATGGCTTCGCCGTAGACGAAGGCCTGAGCGATGTGTCGGCGTTGAGTCAACTCGGCCTCGACCCACTCAGGGTTGACGTTGCGCCCGAAACTGCTGACGAATTGATGCTTCTTGCGCCCTTTGAGGTAGAGGAAGCCATCGGCGTCGAACTCGCCGAGATCACCGCTGGGCCACCATTCGTCGGTGTGTGGCGCTTCGCCCAGATAGCCCAGCAAGGTTGATCCCTTGATCAGCACCTCACCGTCGTCCGCCAGGCGAATCTCCACATGCGGCAGGGGTTTGCCGACACTGCCGGGGCGTTGGGCTTGCGGCCGATTCAGGCACACCACCGACGCGCACTCCGACAGCCCATAACCTTCGTAGACCGGCAGACCGAGACGTTGTGCGCGGTGCAGCAACTCCTCGGACACCCGTGCCCCACCCACGGCGGCAAAACGTAACGAGGAGGGCGAGAAGGCTTTTTGTTCGGCGGCGCTGACCAGCAGCAACAGCAACTGCGGCACCAGGATCAGGCTTTCCGGGGCACGGGCGGCGAGGTAGCCCAGCAGTCGCGGCACATCAACACCGCTGGCACCCTGAATGCCCAGGGTTTTCTGACTCGGCAGGCTCAAGGTCGCCCCGGCGTACAGCGCGGCATAACAGCCCAGGTTTTCCAGGAGGATCGCCAAGGGCAGCAACGCGAGATGATGCAGGGGGTTGGTCGGTTTGCTGGCCTGATCCAGCTCATGGACGACGCGCAACATGCTGTCGGCGCTCAGGCACACACCTTTCGGTGTGCCGGTGGTGCCGGAGGTGAAGGTCAGTTTCGCAGTACCTGCGGGCATCCGGTTCGGCCCATCGAAAGTACGACGCCAGAACTCACCGGTTTGCTCATACCCGGCCGATTGCATTTCAGCGGCCAGCTCAGGTTCGGCAATTACCCGCTCTGCCTGGCTTTGTTCCAGGCAATGCTTGCGTTGCGCCGGGCTGAAGAAGGGCGGCAGCGTCAGGCAGGTCAGGCCTTCGAACAGCGCGGCGAGGTCCCAGAGCATCGCTTCGACGCCGTTGTCCAGGGCCAGTGCAACCACCTTGACCTGTTCATCGCGCAGACGCTGCTGGCGATACACCACTTCGGCGTAAAGCGTGGCGTAGTCCAGCTTCAACTGATCACCCCACACGGCGAGGGCATTGGGCTTGCGTTCGGCATGGCTACGCAGAGTCTGTTTGAAACGTACCCGTTCAGGCGACATGACTGGACTCCTCGAGGGACGACGGCAACCCCAGGCGATTGAACAGGCCGGCATTGCGCAAGTGGATGAAACCGGCGCGGATGTTGCCGACGTGTACCCACGGCTTGCTCTCGTAGTAACTGCCCCAGCTATGACGGTCATCGCCCAGCCGCGCGGGGTCGGCTGCACAGAGGGTGACGGGTTTCAAGCCGAGGCGATGGAAGCTGTTCACCAAGCCGATATTGCCGGTGAACGCCACCCATTCCAGGCCGCCCATGGCCAGCAGATAGGTGATGGCGATGATGCTCAGGCGCGCACTGCCGGTGTCGCTGGCCGCCAGGTTGCCCACCTCGATGATGCTCGCACGGTCTACCGGTTGGTCGGCCGCGGCGCTGATGAGCGGGTCAATCGGTTCGTCCAGATAGCGCTCCAGAAACAATGGTTCGGCGCTGGCCAGGCGTACGCCGGCCACCGCACAAAGTTCACCGGCGGCGTTGTGCATGCCGAACAGTTCCGGCATGAAGTGACGGATGTCGGCGCCGTGTGCCTTGCGGAAACGTTGCTGGATAAAAGCTTCGAAGACTGGACGCTGAGGCTCGTCCGGCAAGGCTCGGGCCAGACTGAACTGCGGTGTTTCCGCGTGGCCGAAGTGCAGGGGCAGAGGGATGTTCCAGTCGTAATCAGGCATTAGGAGATGCCTCCCGGAGTGAATGTGGGAGAAGTATCGGAGGCATTTCTTAACGAAGTCTGAAGGTGGCGAAAAGTTTGCTCGGGCTGTCTTCAGATTGTCTTAAGACTGGGCGGGCAAGGTGGCGCCCGTCGGTTCGGTCACGCACCGGATCCGGGCTGCGCGAATGAGTCGGCAGCCGGTTACGACTTCATGAGGCCCTTTATGACCCGCGATTCAACCGCCCCGCGCTATGGACAACTCTCGATCATCTTGCACTGGCTGATGCTGGCGCTGTTTGTAGGCGTGTATGCCTGCATCGAAATCAAAGGTTTGTTGCCCAAGGGCCACGAACTGAAGGGATTGTTTCTCGGCCTGCACGGCGTGTTCGGCCTGAGCATATTTGTGTTGGTGTGGCTGCGGTTGCTCGGGCGTTTGACGCCGCGACCGCCGATTAGCCCGGCGCTGCCCCATTGGCAGACCGGCCTGTCGCACCTGATGCACCTGGCGTTGTATGGGCTGATGATCGCCACGCCGCTCCTGGCGTGGTTGATGCTGTCGGCAGGCGGCAAGCCGATGCCCTGGTTCGGCTTCTACCTGCCGTCACTGGTAGCGGTCGATCCGGACCTGGCCAAGCAATTCAAGTACTGGCACGAGCTGCTCGGCAGCAGCGGCTACTGGCTGATCGGGTTGCACGCGGCGGCGGGGTTGTTCCATCACTACTGGGTCCGCGACAACACCCTGACACGCATGCTGCCCGGCAGGACCGGCAATGGGCTCAATCAGCGTCAGCGGTAATCTCGAAGGCGGTGCTGGCCAGGCGTTCACCGTTCACCAGCACGTGCACTGCATGCGTGCCTGCGTAGTGCTTGCGGGTGGTGAGCGCCTTGATGTGCTGACCACGGGCGATGCGCTCGCAGGCCTTGCCGGGCAACGTCAGCGCCTTAAGTTTGAATACTTTCGCCGACGTGCTGCCGTTGGCCTTGACGTAATCGATGGCGTAGTCGATCACCAGTCGCTGACTGTCCTCGACCGTGGATTTAACACTGAAGGACAAGGTGATTTTCTCCCCAAGGGCAATCACCGCCGGTTCGACCTTCACCTCAATGATCTCGACCTCAGGCTTGCCGCCCGCGCCGATGATCGCCAGCGCCCGCTGGTTGCCCTGTTTGATCAGGCTGCGCAGTGCATGTCGGGCGATCCACGCGGTATGCCTGTTCTCCAGCGACCAGCTTTCGATCAGGTCCAGTACCCACTCGGGGTGGTCCTTGGTGATGTCGTTGAGGTGGTTGGCCACCGACTTGCGCACGTAAAGACTGTCGTCCGCCTTGAGATTGTCGAGGATCGTGGCGGCGAGGCTCGGGTCAGCCTGGATCTGCTCCAGGCGAAATGACCACGGCAGGCGCGGGCGACAGCCTTCGCTGGCAAGGCGCCGGACATGTTCATTTTTATCCAGCGACCAATCGTGCATCACGGCCAGCGTGCGTTTGAGGTCAGTGCGCAGGAAATAGCGGATCGCGAATTCAGCGGAACCGAAGGTGGTGAAGTATTTGAGCGCCGCCATGGACGGCTCGAAAGCATGGGCGCCATAGGTCGCGACGTAATGAGGCAGCGAGATGCTGACGAAACCGCTGTTCAGGCGCGGGGCGAGGGCGCGCAGTACCTCCAGCGACTCTTCAAAACTCAACGGCAGCACCGCGTGCAGGGATTCGCTGACCCGGGCCATGCGCTGCATGATCGACAACTCGGCCAGACCGTCGTTGGCCCGTTTCAAGAACGCCCTGGCGTTGAAGTCGGGGTAGACCGCGGTCATCTCCGTGGCGATGTGCTTGAGGCGCTCGGCGTTGAAGATTTCCTTGAGGGCGGGAGAAGGTTGATCGGTAGCCATTGTGGATTCCTTTGAAATCGTTATTTATCCAGATACACCTCGTCATCGTTCATCGCGGGCAGGCCCGCTCCCACAATGATTCGGGGTAACTCCGATTTTGCGTATACCCACGAACCCTATGGGAGCAGGCTTGGTCCGGGCGGCGTTACGACGATGAGGCCCTCAAATTCACCTCAACGCTTACTGGATTCTTCTTCCAGCTGATCCGACTCGAACAGCTTCGCCAGTTCCGTCCTGGCTTCCTGCGCGGTCTGCAACACCTTCGCCGCATCGTCATACACCGCATGCTGCGCTTCCAGCACTTGTTCGTCGTGATGCTTGAAACGCTTGATCCGCGCATCGGCCTGCGCCTGGGTCAGCCCCAGCCCGACCAGCGTGCGCCGGCTCATTTCCAGGCTCGAATAATAGGTTTCCCGAATCGCCTCGGCCCCCAGGTCCACCAACCGGTGCACATGCTGACGGTTTCGGGCGCGGGCGATGATCTTGATGTGCGGGTACAGCCTGTGCACCACCTCGGCGGTTTTGATGTTGGTGTCCGGGTCATCGGTGGCGATGATGAAGTATTCCGCCTGCTCGACCTTGGCTGCGCTGAGGATTTCCGGGCGCATCGGGTCGCCGTAGAACACCGGTACGCCGCCAAAGCTGCGAGACAGCTCGATGGTTTCCACCGAGGTGTCGAGGGCGACGAACTTGATGTTCTGCGCACGCAGAATACGGGCGACGATCTGCCCCATCCGGCCCATGCCGGCGATCACTACGCGGGGTTCGTCGGTGTCGATCTCGCGGAATTTCTCCGGCACCACCACCGGCTGCACCTTCGGGCTGACCAATCGTGCGCAGATCAGCAACAACAGCGGCGTCACCGCCATGGATAGGGTGATCGTCAGCACCAGCAAATCGTACAGGCGCGGCTCGAACAAACCCTGATCGCGGCCAATCTTGAACACCACAAACGCAAACTCACCGCCCGCCGCCAGTACGATGCCGAGGCGAATCGCACTGACTTTGCCCAAGCCACCGGCCAGTCGCCCCACGACAAACAGCAGCGGCAACTTGATGGCGATCAGCAGCAGCGTCAGGCCCAGTACCGTGATCGGTGCGCTGAGCAGCAGACTGAGATTCGCGCCCATGCCGACGCTGATAAAAAACAACCCGAGCAGCAAGCCCTTGAACGGTTCGATCTGCGCTTCCAGTTCGTGGCGATACTCGGAATCCGCCAGCAGCAAACCGGCGAGGAACGCGCCAAGCGCCATGGACACGCCGACCAGATCCATCAACCACGCGGTGCCGATCACAACCAGCAACGCGGTGGCGGTGGAAACCTCCGGCAGACCGGTCCGGGCTACCACGCGGAACACCGGGCGCAGCAGATAACGTCCGCCGATCACCACCACGGCGATGCTGCCCAACACCCGCAAACCGTGGTTCACGTCCTCGGCAGCACTGCTGGTGTGATCGCCGCCCGCCAGCAGCGGCACCATGGCGATCAGCGGGATCGCCGCGATGTCCTGGAACAGCAGAATCGCGAACGCGAGCCGTCCATGAGGACTGGTCAGCTCCTTGCGCTCGGCCAGGCTTTGCAGGCCGAAAGCCGTGGAGGACAGCGCCAGGCCGAGCCCCAGCACAATCGCGCTGTTCAGCGGCTGGCCAAACACGGACAGCGCCACCACGCCAATCACCGATCCGGTCAGCAGCACCTGCGCCAGACCGACACCGAACACCGCTTTGCGCATCACCCACAAGCGTCGTGGTGACAGTTCAAGGCCGATGATGAAGAGCAGCAACACCACGCCAAGTTCGGAAATATGACTGACGCTTTGTGGGTTACCGATCAGGCCCAGTACCGACGGCCCGATAATCACGCCGGCAAACAGATAGCCCAGCACCGCCCCCAGTTGCAGGCGCTTGGCCAGAGGAACGGTGAGCACCGCCGCGAACAGAAACACGACAGCGGCTTGCAACAGGTTGCCTTCATGGGGCATGGCGAAACTCCTGAACTCGGTACGGCGGGGGGCACAAGGATAAAGGCTGTGACGGCAGGCGTCAGCCTGACCTGCAATGATTGTATGAAGGGCGCGTCGTTGCGTATGCCACGCGCAATCATAAGGAATGTTTCCGTACCGTCGCAGTCGGAGTTCAGGTACCACGACATCACTGGAGGTTCACCCATGAACAGCAAGACCCTTATCGCCAGCCTTGCCCTCGTCGCAGGCCTCGCCGGTATCAGCCCGATCATTCAAGCCGATGAACCGCAAAAAACCGTGCAGCCCGGCGTCAACAACACCCGCGAACTGGTGGTCGGCGACCGCGCCCCGGATGTTTACCAGCGCAGCGAGAAGGCCATCGGCAACTGGAAGGCGAAGGGCCTGAAAGCCCCGAAAGAACAGGCGCAGTGGGTGCAGATCAATGGCAAGTACATGATGGTGATGATCACCAACGGGACGATCATGGATATCACGCCGGTGGAGCGTTAGGCCGCCAGCAACAATTGGCCATGGACGGTTGATTGAAATTGTCCTGGCTTGCGGTAAAGCTCCACGGCGATTTTGTTGACTGGACGTCAGGAGCGACTCGTTGGTAAAGAAACCCCTTTATCGCAAGGTCAATACCCGTACATGGGGTGTGCGGAGCAACGACTACTCAGGCGAGTATCGTCACCAGCGGCATACAAAAGCCGAAATCACTAGCGATGCGTTACGAAGTTCAATGCATGGAACCCGTCAGCACGGCCGCGATTACACGCCGCTGTTCAGGTTTCTGCTGTCCAGAGTGGGTGAACGTTGGGATGACGTTTTCAGCGAAGCGGTTGCTCGACTTGATCGACCAGAGCCGATTTTCTGGATGGTTGCTTTGCGCGAAAGTGAGCAGAAGGAATTCGTGAGGACAGATGAAGCCAGCTACTTCAGTGGTTTGTTCGTTGATGATCAGGGTTTGCTTGCGTCAGTAGCACCTGAGTTGACCGCCGAGAACATGCCGACGTTTTGCCGATGCTGCACCCACAGTTTCAACGGCGTTGCCTATGGCCAACGTAAAGACTGAACTGTTTCATTCAACCCGACTATGGCTCAACCCTTGCTCACCCAACCGGTACTGATTGTTCCCGCTGCGTTTAGCCGCATACATCGCCAGGTCGGCAATATGAATCAATCGGTCCATGCTCGGCGCATGGTCCGGGAACACCGCGACGCCCAGGCTGGTGCCGATGTGGCGCTGGTCGTTGCCGATGGTCACCGGCGGCGAGAGTTCGACGAAAATTTTCTGGCAGATACGCCGGGCTTCGTCTTGCAGGCTGCCACCTTGAGGCAGGCCCTGGAGGATGACCACGAATTCGTCGCCGCCGATGCGGGCGACGGTATCGGTTGCGCGCAGGATCTTCTTCAGGCGCGTGGCGGTGGTGACGAGGACGCGGTCACCGGCGGCATGGCCGTAATGGTCGTTGATGGCCTTGAAACCATTGAGGTCGACGAACACCAGGGCTACTCGCGTGGCAGTGATTCGCGCCTGCTCAAGTGCTTGGGACAGGCGTTCTTCGAGCACCAATCGATTGGGCAGGCCGGTCAACGGGTCGAAGTGGGCCAGGTGCTGCAAGTAACTGGCGGACGCTTTTTCCTCGGTGATGTCACGGACCACGCCCATCATTTTGATCGTTTCATCGTGATCGTTCTTCACCACGTTGCCGGTCTCGCGTAGCCAGCGAATGGTGCCGTCGGGCCAGATCACCCGGTATTCCTCGTCATGATTCTCGCCGGTTTCCAGGCAACGCAGCTCACCGGCCCGCACCCTGACCCGGTCGTCGGGGTGCACGCAGGCGCAAAACAAGGCGTAGGAGGGCGTCACTTCGCCGATCTTGAAGCCGAACATGCCGTAAATCGCCTCGGACCAGTAGAGGCGATCGGTGTCGACATCCCAGTCCCAGGTGCCGATCCTGGCGAAATACTGGCTGCGTTTGAAGCGTTCGGCGTCGCCATCCTGGTGGATGGTTTGCCGTTCGGACAGGTTGGTAATCAGCGCACGATACTCGGCCAACTGCTTTCGGTGCGAGCGTTCGCGGCAGATCAGCAGGATGATCAGGGCAACTACCAATGAGCCGAGGGCTGCGCTGGTCCAGACAACATTCATTCAGGGTTTGCCATCATGGCGTGCCATCATCAAGAAAAGGTGTGCTTATGTTAGTTCACACGCTTGCTCAATTGCACGGTCCCCCTAAAGAAGTACACCTTTGTCCCACAACTGCACCAGTTCCCCCGGGGCCTGATCCTCGGGGACATTCAGCACCCATCCACCGTCCTGATCATTGAGGCGCAAGCGCACTTCGATTTGATAGAAGCGTTGATCACCCTGACCGCAAGACTCCCGGGCCAGTGGCAGGCAACCCTCCAGCAACGTGCCGATACGCGCGCGCTGATCGATATCACATTGCGCGAATTCGATTTCGCGAGGACGGGTGAGGGCGTGAACAGCCGCGAAACCGCCCTGGCGAGAGAGTCGCACCACGGTATCATCGCCCAGTGTCGGCAGCGTTTTCATGAACCCTCCTGCGTCAGTTTGACCCCCACCTCGGCCCACCCGTGTGCTACCGCCCGCGCCTCATCGGCACCGAAGCGGTGGCGGGCGTGGGCGAGGGTCAGTTGCGCGAACTGCTCGAACGACGCTTCGCCGCCCAATCGTTTGTCGCACAGCGTGTCGTACCAGATGCGCCCGGCCTTCTCCCACGCAAACCCGCCCAAGGTTTCGGCCACCAGATAAAACGCTCGATTGGGGATGCCGGAATTGATGTGCACGCCGCCATTGTCTTCCCGGGTGATGACGAATTTGCGCATGTGCTCCGGTTGTGGGTCCTTGCCCAGCAGCGGGTCGTCGTAAGCCGTGCCCGGATGAGCCATCGACCGCAAGCCGATGCCCTTGATGCGAGGCGTCAGCAAGTCAGCACCAATCAACCAGTCCGCCTCTGCGGCCGTCTGGCCGAGCACATGTTGCTTGATCAGCACGCCGAAAACGTCCGAAATCGATTCATTCAATGCCCCCGACTGGTTGGCGTAGACCAGGCCGGCTTCGCTTTCGATCACGCCGTGTGTCAACTCGTGCCCGATGACATCCAGCGAGCGGGTGAAGCGCTCGAAGATCTCGCCGTCGCCGTCCCCGAAGACCATTTGCGCGCCATTCCAAAAGGCATTTTCGTAATCCTGGCCGTAATGCACGCTGCCGATCAGCGCAAAACCCTGATTGTCGATGGAGTCGCGGCCCAGCACTTTCCAGAAAAAATCATGACTGGCGCCCATTGCATCGTAAGCCTCATCCACCGCAGGATCGCCCGTCGCTGGCTGGCCCTCAAGGCGTGCAGGCATTCCCGGCAGCAGCATTTTGCCTTGCGCATCATGAATGCTGCGCTGGAGCTGGCCGGGTTGAACCGAGGGGGGCAGGATCGCCGCCGCAGCAGAAGGCACCGGTGAGCCCGGCGTGTGCCGAAGTGTGCGCACGTGTGTCAGCGTGAGCATCGCGCTGGAGCGTTGATGCTCGGACCCGTGGGCGATGATTCGATTGAGAATGTAGGGCGGAATGAAACTGCGCAGTGATCCTGGGTCGGTCATCAGAGCATCCTTTCCTGAGCACGAAGTCGATACTCATGTGAGTGGGTGCAGAGGGTTCAGTTCCATGGATTGCCTTCGGCGCCGAATTCTGCGAAAACCTCCGTCCGCGCCCCGGACCGGGCGACCGTAAACGAGTAGAAGCATGAACGACGAACTGCAAATCATCGATATCGAGCCGGGCAACGGCAAAGCCGCCGTCAAAGGTGCACTGATCACCACCCAGTATCGTGGCTGGCTGGAAGACGGTACCGAATTCGATTCTTCCTACAGCCGAGGCAAGCCTTTCCAGTGTGTGATTGGCACGGGTAGGGTTATCAAGGGTTGGGACCAGGGCATCATGGGCATGCAGGTCGGCGGCAAGCGCAAGTTGCGGGTGCCAGCGCACCTTGCCTATGGCGAGCGAACCATGGGCAAGATCACGCCGAATTCGAACCTGATTTTCGAGATTGAATTGCTGGAAGTGCTGACGCGGGATGATTGATTTGTTGGTTGTGGCCTGAAAACACAAACCTGTCATCTAGCTTAGAGGTGATGGCAGGTTCTATGTTCTGGAAGAGGAGAATTTCCGATTTTGATTTAGCGAGTCAGATGAAAGTCTCAATATCATCTAGCGTGTCAGCAACCGTCGCTTCAAGCGTCGGGAATTTTGTTTTCGCAGTATCGAGGGCGGGAAGCACCGTGTTCATATCCAATGTTCCGTGTCTGCGGGCTATATGACCGAGCGATGTGATAGCCGATGCCACGACCCGTTCGCTGCTGCTGTCGAGGTAATTCAAGCAAATGGTCTGAGCCCAGATTCTGTCCTGCTCATTCAAGCCAATGGAAATCAATGCGGAGACAACATCCGCTTCTAAGCCGCTATCAAGAAGACTGACCGTTTCGTCGTGGCTTATTGATGGATCTTGATAGAGAAGACTCACCTCTCTAACTTCTTACCCCTATGAATAGATCCAGTTCTGTCGGCAACTGCTCATTGAGAGCTAGAACGAGTCGCTGGACCTGCTCGCTAGTTAGCAACCATTCTCCATCCGCGCACTCATCAAGACTTTTCCATCCAAGCACCTCCATTACCAAGGCTTCAAACTCTGGCCGAACGGTAAGTTGGTATTTTAATGAGTCATCCTCAACGTCACCTTTTAAAAATCCACTAATCCATAAAAACATAGCTATTTTCCTTATTCATTTCGCGGTGAATCTACCGGGAGTTGCGGGATCTATCTGCTCCCCTGTTTCGTGGTTGAACTCTCCAATATGCTTACCTTGCTTGTCATAAATCTCTATGGCACCTGTCTTGCTGTCCCATTCATATATTCGCCCCTTTCGGTCCTTCCACCGACTTCGTTTGCCTCCACCGCCCTGAACACTGCTTTTCGATTTAACAGGGAGGGCATCTGGGAATGCAGGTAATGACAGCGGGGGCCGGTGGTACTTTATATCACCGCCAAGGGCAGGTCTTGAAATCACGATATACAGCGACTGCACACCAGAGTCAGCCGGGAATACAAGAATGAAATCCTTGTATTCCGGCGGGTAGATCGGATTGACGATGATGCTGTCTGCAGCCGGTGTAGGCGGATAAATCCAGATGTGCGGGGCTTGTGGAGCGCCTTCAAGCGCTGGGATTCCCGAATTGCCGGACGGGTCTGCGGCGGGTGTCCATATCAGTTTTATCCCGTTACCAAAGTCAGCCACCTGTTGAGAGTCTTGAGTTATGAACTGCACGACCGGAATCATTTCCCAATCTCTGCGCGTCTGGGTGTTGTACCCATAGCCCTTTAAAGTGCCATCGGCCAGTTGTTCTACATACAGGCGGATACGTGAACGACCTTCCTTGAGTGACTTGAGCTGTTCTTCTGAATATAGGGAACTGTCCCCGAGACTGGACGGCCAGAGCAGCGCAACGACACCCGCCAAAGCGCCGGCAGCAAGACCAGCAGTCATTATTCCTGGACCCACGGCAACAGTGGTCCCGAAACCAGTCGTTCCAACCCCGCCCAAGAAAAGCGTTCCAAGTGAACCGGGTAACGCACCACCGCTGATTTTTTTGAGAGGAATGTTTCCCGCTGCGTCCCTTTCGCGACCACCCAGAAGAGAGAAGTTTCCGTAGTCAGTCAGTTTCTCGACAGGAACAAATCCCGCTGGGTTGTCGTGGTTGATTACTCCGTCCGGGAGGTTGCAACTTTTGGTGAACACACAACCCTTGGTCCGATTTTCCCGCAGAGGCTGCCTGATATGACGATCTTCGTAGGCCTGCTGCCGGGCCATCATGTCGTCATAGGATTTTTGTCTGGCATCCCGCTCCGCCAGTTCAGTGGCGGTCATGTATCGGGTGGTGATGTGATGCCCATCACCTGATGGTGGGTTTTGAACCCGTGGGATGTCTATTTTGCGAGACATGAGCGTCCTTGTTTCATCCGTTGAGAACGATGCGGACGCTATCTCGTTAAGGCTATTCCTGGCTGTAGGACGGATCTGAAAACATGCCTGCTGTTACAAGTTCGACTCGATTGATCTTTCCTGAGCGGACGTAGTTGTTGGCAATGGTGGAGGGCGTTTTCCCGTAGATGTACGCGCGAAAACGATGTGTCACTAGTCATTCCCCATCGTCGGAACGCCGCCCGCAGCAAGCCGGCTCCTTCAGGGGCAGCGCAGTACCTGTAGGAGCCGGCCTGGCGATGAACGATAACGCGCTCAATCTGGCGTCGCTAACCCTGAAACGTCTCGCGATACGCATACAACCCCGGTGTCCCGCCCGTCATTACAAACAGCACGTTGTCCCCGTCGCGAAAACGTTCCTGCTTGAAATCCGCCACCAACCCGGCAAACGCCTTGCCGGAGTACACCGGATCTATCAGCAAACCTTCGGCGCGAGCCATCAGGCGTACGGCGTCTTGCATGGCCTGGGTCGGCAGACCGTAACCCTCGCCCAACTGACTGCCGTCAATCACGATGTCCTCGGGCCGTACGATGGCGTCGCTGCCCAGTAACGCCAAGGTGTCCTGGGTCAGTTTCAGGGTTCGGGTCGCTGACGAGTCTCGATCCGATAACACCGAGTAAGACTTGACGACCGCTGTGCCTCGGCCCAGCAACTGGAAACCGCTCGCGAGCCCGGCGTGGGTGCCGGCGCTGCCGTTGGGCACCACGACTTGGTTGAAGGTGAGGCCGAGCGCCGTCTCCTGCTCCGCGATTTCCGCCGCGCAACGCGCATAGCCGAGACTGCCCAGCGGGGTTGAGCCACCCATGGAAATCACCAACACCTTGCGCCCTGATTCCCGAAGTTGCGCCGCCCGAGTCTCGGCCCGGGCGAGTGAGTCGGTGCCTGCGGCAAGCACTTGTAGCTGTGCGCCAAACAATTGGTCGAGCAGAACGTTGCCGTTAAGTTCGTAATCCACCTCGGATTTGGGGACGGAGCGGGTGAGGATCAATTCACAGTCAATGCCCAAACGCGCACAGACCGCCGCGGTCAGTCGCGCATGGTTGGACTGAACGCCGCCCACGGTAATGACCGTATCGATGCCGGCCTGCTGCGCAGCACCAATGTGGAATTCGAGTTTGCGCAGCTTGTTGCCGCCACCGCCCAGCAACATGTGATCGTCGCGCTTGAGAAACAGGCGGGTTCCCCGGGTCTCCAGGCCCAATAGCTGCTCGATACGTTCGGCGCGCTGAATGGGTGTTGGACCTTGCAGGAGGTCTGCTCGCGCAAAAGCATTGAGGGACTTGTCCAGTTGGGTTTGCATCGATGGCGCCTCGCTGACGTTTATCAGAGTGACTCTATGGAGAAAGTCACTCGCGATAAACGCATTGCCAGTCATTACACCTTTGACGCCATGTAACTAATAGCGTGCACTTTACGAGAACAGTGGGATCCGGCCGTTGAGGGAAGGGCGGTAGTGCCAGGTCAATCGGTCCAGTGCGGGTTTCGACGCCAGAGCCTGCGTCAACGTGGCGCTGGCGATACTCAGTGCCAGCACCTGCCCCGGACAATGATGCCGCCCTGAACCGAAGGTGAAACTGCGCCGCTGCGGACGTTCGAACATGAACGTGTCAGGCTGCTCATTGAGTTGCGGGTCACGATTGGCTGAGGCCAGTAGCACCAGGATCACGTCTCCGGTATTCAGCGCTACGCCTTCGATTTCACAGGGGGCGGCGACGAACCGACGGGTGTTCTGCACCGAAGGATCGAAGCGCTGGGCTTCGGCCACCAGGTCGTCAATGTTGATCGAATCGTTCAACCACTGTGGGTTTCGAATCAGCGCCAACAACGCGTTGCCGATCAGCCCTGCGGTGGCTTCATAGGTCTGGGAAAGCAGGCCGACGAGATTGGCGATCATTGCATCGGTGTCGGAGGAAGCCGCAAACCGCTGGCGAATACCGGCGAGCAAGGCGCTTTGGTTGTCCGGATCATCCAGCAACTCAATGAAGTAGCCGCTCAGCTGTTCCGCCGCCGCATGGGCAGCGTCCAGTTGCGCCTGATCGCTGAGGGGCGACAGGCACGCGACGAAATCCCCGGTCAGCTCGCTGATTACCCGAGCCTGTGCGGGCGAAAATCCCAGCAACGCTGCCACTACGCACACCGGACCAAGGAACATTGCCTTGTGCAGCCCTTCGGCGTCCGGACTGAGCAAGCGCGCGCCGACCAGTGCGTTGACTTCCTCCACGTCAATCAGCGCCAGCGCCGGTTGTATCGCTGATCGCGGGCAACGCTGGCGTTCGCCCTCGTTCATCCGCATCAACTGACTGAAAACCTTGCCGGCCATGCCGCTGGCAATGGCCTTGGGCACCGGCTCATGCGTCGGCCGAACGTGACAGTCAGGATGCGCCAGCACCGCCGCCACAGCCTTGGCGCTGCTGACGACCCACAGTTTCAGTCCCTGGTGAAACATCAGTCCGCCCTGAGCGCGCAGCTGCGCGTAATAAGGATAAGGATCGGCGTGAGTCGCAGCGATGATCGGGTCCATGGGGCGCGTCCTTGTTCGTGGTGGGGAAAGTGTTGCTACTATCTCCAGTCCGAAAGGGGCTTGATTCGTCCGGGAGCGAAATATGAACGCAGAACAACACGACCTCGGTGTCTCACACGTAGCGGCGGCCATTGCCGAACCGGCCCGGACCAGAATGTTGTGTTCGTTGATGGACGGACACGCCCGCACCAGCACCGAGCTGGCGGCGATTGCCGAGGTCAGCGCTTCCACCGCCAGCGCGCACCTGGCGAAACTCAGGGAACTGGCACTGCTGCGTCTGCACGTTCAGGGGCGCCATCGCTATTACAGCCTCGCGGACAAACGCGTGGCCCAGGCACTGGAAGCATTGATGGTGATCGGCCAGAACAGCGCGCCGACCTTCAGCCCGCGCACCCCGGACCGCCTGCAATTTGCCCGCACCTGCTACGACCACATGGCTGGCACGCTGGCGGTGTTGCTGCATGACCGGCTGCTGGAAAAAGGCTGGTTGCTGGAAACCGATGAGCAGGCTTATCGGCTGAGCGACAGCGGCGAAGTGTTGTTTGAAGGATTGGGCATTGAGGTCAAGGACCTGAACACCCTGCGCCGGCGGTTCGCCTGTCCCTGCCTGGACTGGAGCATGCGCCGGCCGCATCTGGGCGGTTCACTGGGGGCGGCGTTGCTGCAGACGGCGATCCAGCGCAAATGGGTGACTCAGGATCTGGACAGTCGGGCGCTGACGTTGACGGCAACGGGGCGAAAGGAATTCAGCAGCCGGTTTGCCGTTGAACTGCCGGTTCAGGTAACGACAGCACAACTCGCGTCCACCGAGACCAAGCGCCGCGCGATCATCAGTTCTGCGCCTTAACGACTGGCCGAGGCCATCAGCACGCCGAAACCGGCGAAGGTCACGCCCGAGACTTTCGCCGCCAGCCAGGAACCTTTCGGGCTCGATAACCAGCCTTTGGCTGCATTGGCGAGCAAGGCATAGCTGCCATGCACCAGGACAACCAGTACGGCGTAGGAGGCGACGAGCTTGAAAAACTGGGTGGAGAAGTGCGCCGAGGTGTCGATGAATTGCGGGAACACCGCCAGAAAGAAAAACACCGCTTTGGGGTTCAAGAACTGGATGGAAGCCGCTTCAAGAAAGCGATAGCCCGGACTTGAGGGGCGCGTTTCAAGCCGCGTACTGAAACGATCCGAGCGCCAGCTTTTGTAACCCAGGTACAACAAATAGACGGCCCCTGCGTATTTCAATGCGGTAAAGGCGTTGGCGGAGGTGCTGAGGATCAGGCCGACACTGGTGGCGCTGATGGTGGCGACGACAAACGCCCCCGACGCGATCCCCAGAATGCCCGGCACTGCCCCCGTCCATCCGTGGCGCACCGCGTTGGAAAGGGTCAGCACCACGCCAGGCCCTGGGCTCAAAATGGTCAGGGTGGCAAACAGTAGAAAGAGTCCGTAGCTGTTCATGTCTTGCTCCGTCAGGTGGTGCTGGCTGCGTGTTGGCAGATTGGCGTGACGGCGTGGACGTGACAAACACTTTTAATGCAGCGCATGTGTGACTAAATTAGACGCATGACTAATCAACTACCCCCTCTTAATGCTGTTCGCGCCTTCTCCGTTGCTGCTCGCCATCAGAGTTTCAGCCTGGCGGCCGAGGAGCTACATGTCAGTCACAGTGCCGTCAGCCGGCATATCAAATTGCTTGAGGAGCACTTGGGGGTGCTGCTGTTCGAGCGGCGTGTCCGTCAATCGGTGCTGACGCCGGCCGGTCAGCGCTTTTATGAGCAAGTCAGTGCCGGACTGGCGCAGATCGCCAACGCCGCCGCTGCACTCAAGCAACATGCCTCGCTGCCGACCGTGAAGATCAATGTCCGTCCCTCTTTTGCCATGCTGTGGCTGATGCCCAGGCTGGAGGATTTCATTGCGCAGCACCCTGACATCAAGCCGCAGGTGATTACCCAGACCCAGGCACCGGATCATGCGCGCGACGGGTTTGACCTCGTCATACGCCGTGGTCGTGACGATTGGGCGCCGGCGATTGAGGCGCGAGCCCTCTTCGAAGACGAGCTGTTGCTGGTCGCGGCCCCCACGCTCATCCAGCGCCTGGCCCTTGAAGACCTCGCGTCCCTGGGCCGGCACACGTTACTGACCGCCAAGGCGCGCCGCGAAGATTGGCACAATTGGGCCCTGCACTTTGGTCAAACCCAGTCAGCCACTCAGGTCACTCGGCAGTTTGATCACATGCACCTGGTGCTTGAGGCCGCCGTGGATGGACAGGGCATTGCCTTGTGCCCGACCTCCTTGCTGGGCACCCACCTTTCGAGCGGTCGCCTGATTTGCCCGTTGCCCGAGTTACGGATGCCGTTGCCGCGTTATTACTACGGTGTTGCGCCGGATGTGACGGCGCAGACACGGGTGTTTGTTGAGTGGTTGTTTACCCGGATCGAAAAGGATACCGGTCGGGTGGGGGGCGGATCACAAGGTGATTGGCCTGCAAGTGACCCGCGCTGAAAAACGGCCGGCCAACAAAAAAACCACCCGACGCATTCGCGAGGGGTGGGCTTTTTTTTAGTGCTTGAAACGCTGGGTCAAACCTTGACGATCCAGCCTGCAGGCGCCTCGACGTCGCCAGTCTGTACGCCCGTCAGCTCTTTGTAGAGCTTCTGGGTGACCGGGCCGACTTCGGTTTCGCTGTGGAACACATGCAGATGGTCGTTGTAGCTGATGCCGCCGATCGGGGTGATCACGGCAGCTGTGCCGCAAGCGCCGGCCTCCTTGAAGTCGGACAGCTTATCGATGAACACGTCGCCTTCAACCACTTCCAGGCCCAGACGCGTCTTGGCCAGCTCGATCAACGACAGGCGGGTGATACCCGGCAGGACCGACGGCGAGTTCGGGGTCACGAACTTGTTGTCGTGGGTGATCCCGAAGAAGTTGGCCGAACCGACTTCCTCGATCTTGGTGTGGGTCATCGGGTCCAGGTAGATGCAGTCGGCGAAATGCGCCTTCTTGGCCTGGGAACCTGGCATCAGGCTGGCGGCGTAGTTGCCACCGACCTTGGCCGCGCCGGTGCCTTGTGGAGCTGCACGGTCGTAGCTGGAGATCAGGAAGTTGTGCGGGGTCAGGCCACCCTTGAAGTAAGCGCCGACCGGGATGCAGAAGATCGAGAAGATGAATTCCGGTGCGGTACGCACGCCGATGTTGTCACCCACGCCGATCACGAACGGACGCAGGTACAGCGCGCCGCCAGTGCCGTAAGGCGGGATGAAACGCTCGTTGGCACGGACCACGTCCTTGCAGGCTTCGATGAACTGCTCGGTGGACACCTGTGGCATCAGCAGGCGGGCGCAGCTGCGTTGCATGCGTGCGGCGTTCTGGTCCGGGCGGAACAGGTTGATCGAGCCGTCCTTGCAACGATAGGCCTTCAGGCCTTCGAAGCACTGCTGGCCATAGTGAAGGGCAGTGGAGCCTTCGCTGATGTGCAGCACATTGTCTTCGGTCAGGGTGCCTTTGTCCCACTCGCCATTACGCCAGTGCGACAGATAGCGCTTGTCTGTCTTGATGTAATCAAAACCCAGCTTGTCCCAATTGATGCTTTCGTTACCCATGACACCCTCTATCACTTAACAACCGCCGAAACGGTTCAAGGCTTCTGACGTTTTTTGGATGGGGACAACAATACTTCATTCCGGGCCCATTTCGCAGCCCGGACTATCGGATGACGGGCAGATAAATCAAGTTGGCCGAAAGAAATCGCTAGCAGGCCAGCTCCCACAGAAGAACGCATTCCAAATGTGGGAGCTAGCCTGCTAGCGATGGGGCCATCTCTGCCGCCATCCTTTTCTCTGAATCACAGGTGCAGCGCATGCCCCAAAGCACGCAACGCGGCTTCCTGCACCGCTTCACCCAAGGTTGGATGCGCGTGAATCGTGCCCGCGATGTCTTCCAGCCGGGCGCCCATTTCCAGGCTCTGGCCAAACGCGGTCGACAATTCCGAAACACCCACACCGACCGCCTGCCAACCGACAATCAGATGATTGTCCCGACGAGCGACGACTCGCACAAAGCCGCTTTTCGATTCCAGCGTCATTGCCCGGCCATTGGCCGCGAACGGGAAGCTCGAAACGATGCAGTCCAGGCCCGCCGCCTTGACGTCGTCCGGGGTCTTGCCGACCACCACCAGTTCCGGGTCGGTGAAGCACGCGGCGGCGATAGCGGTCGGGTTGAATTCGCGGGTTTTGCCGCTGATCAACTCGGCCACCATCTCGCCCTGAGCCATGGCCCGGTGTGCAAGCATCGGCTCGCCGCTCAGGTCGCCGATGGCGTAGACGTTGCGCATGCTGGTCTGGCAGCGGTTGTCGATCTTGATCGCCGAGCCATTCATGTCCAGATTCAGCGCTTCGAGGTTCCAGCCCTGGGTGTTCGGTTTACGACCGACGGCTACCAGCACCTGATCGGTTTCCAGGTTCAGGGTGTCGCCGCTCGGCTCCAGAACCTGGAGCATATTGCTCGAAGAATCAAAGTCTTGGACGCTGTGCTTCAAGTAAAGCTTCACGCCAAGTTTTTTCAGTTCATCGTGAACAGGTTGGGTCAGTTCGGCGTCGTAGGCTGGCAGGATGCGATCTTGCGCCTCGACTACGCTGACGTCGGCACCGAGCTTGCGATAGGCAATCCCCAGTTCCAGACCGATGTAACCGCCACCGACCACGACCAGGCGTTTCGGTACAGCAGTCGGCGCCAGGGCTTCGGTGGAGGAAATGATCGGTCCGCCAATCGGCAGCATCGGCAGATTCACGCTTTTCGATCCGGTGGCCAGCACCAGGTGTTCGCACTGAATCCGCGTGTCGCCGACTTCAACAGTCTTGCCGTCGATCACTTTCGCCCAGCCCTGAATGACCTGAACCTTGTTTTTCTTCAGCAGCGCCGAGACGCCGGTGGTCAGGCGATCAACGATGCCATCCTTCCACTCGACGCTTTTGCTGATGTCGAGGGTCGGCGCGGAAACGCTGATACCCAATGCCGAGTTTTTGCTGTGGTGCTGAGTCTGATGGAATTGTTCGGCAACGTGGATCAGCGCCTTCGACGGAATGCAGCCGATGTTCAGGCACGTCCCGCCCAGCGATTCGCCTTCCACCAGAATGGTCGAAATGCCCAACTGACCGGCACGAATCGCCGTTACATAACCGCCAGGGCCGCCGCCGATGATCAATAGTGTAGTGTTCAGAGATTGCATGCCTGCTCCATTAATAATTAGTCCACGAACAGGGTGGCGGGTTGTTCGAGCAGGCCACGCACGGCCTGGATGAATTGCGCCGCGTCCATGCCATCGACCACGCGATGATCGAAGGAACTGGAGAGGTTCATCATTTTGCGAATCACGATCTGGCCTTTGACCACCATCGGGCGTTCGACGATTTTGTTGACGCCGACGATCGCCACTTCCGGCAAGTTCAGCACTGGCGTACTGACGATCCCGCCCAACGCGCCGAGACTGGTCAGGGTGATGCTTGAGCCGGACAACTCATCGCGGCTGGCCTTGCCGTTACGCGCGGCGCTGGCCAAACGGGAGATTTCTGCGGCGTTGTCCCACAGGCTGCGGGCTTCGGCGTGACGCACCACCGGCACCATCAAGCCGATGTCGGCTTGAGTGGCGATGCCGACATGCACCGCGCCGAGGCGGGTGATGACCTGGGCTTCGTCGTCGTAACGGGCGTTGATCTGCGGGAAGTCGCGCAGGGCGACGACCAAAGCGCGGACCAAAAATGGCAGCAAGGTCAGCTTGCCGCGGGTCGCGCCGTGTTTTTCGTTCAGGTGGGCACGTAATTCTTCCACGGCCGTGACATCGATTTCCTCGACATAACTGAAGTGGGCAGCGCGCTGAGTGGCGTCCTGCATGCGCTGGGCAATCTTGCGGCGCATGCCGATCACCGGGATTTGTTCTTCGTCGTTACGCTGTGCATACGCAGTGGTGGCGGTCGATGCATTCGACTGACCTTGCACCAGATAGGCGTCGAGGTCTTCGTGCAGCACGCGACCGGCAGGGCCGGTGCCACGTACCAGACGCAATTGAATGCCGAGGTCCAACGCATGTTTGCGCACAGCCGGGGAGGCCAGCGGACGCTCGTTGGCCTCGCGAGCCACCATTGGGCCCTGGCAGACGGCTGCTCGCGGCGCTGCAGCAGGAACTGGTTTGCTTTCTACAACGGCTTCGGCTTTCGGCGCCGGTGCTTCTTTCGCGGCGGCAACCACAGGCTGAGCCGACTCTTTAACGTTGCCCGCGCCTTCGACTTCAATGCTGATCAGGACGCTGCCCACCGCCATGACTTCGCCGGGCACGCCGCCCAGCGCAATCACCTTGCCGTGCACCGGCGAAGGGATGTCGACCATCGCCTTGTCCGTCATCACATCGGCCAGCACCTGATCTTCGACGACCATGTCGCCGACCTTGACGTGCCACACCGACAATTCAACTTCTGCAATGCCTTCACCAATGTCCGGCATTTTAATAACGTGCGTGCCCATTCAGACCTCCATGACCCGTTTCAACGCCGCGCCCACACGGGACGGACCAGGGAAATACGCCCACTCTTGCGCGTGCGGGTAGGGCGTGTCCCAACCGGTGACGCGTTCGATTGGCGCTTCCAGGTGGTGGAAGCAATGCTCTTGCACCAGGGCGACCAGTTCGGCGCCGAAGCCGCAAGTACGGGTCGCTTCGTGAACGATCACGCAGCGGCCGGTTTTCTTCACCGACTTGACGATGGTTTCCAGGTCCAGCGGCCACAGGCTGCGCAGGTCGATGACTTCAGCGTCGATCCCGGTTTCTTCAGCGGCGACTTGCGACACATAAACGGTGGTGCCGTAGGTCAGGATCGTCACGTCCTTGCCCGGACGGGTGATGGCGGCGACGTCCAGCGGCACGGTGTAATAACCGTCCGGGACCTGGGCGGCCGGGTGTTTCGACCACGGTGTTACCGGGCGGTCGTGGTGGCCATCGAACGGGCCGTTGTACAGACGTTTTGGCTCAAGGAAGATCACCGGGTCATCGTTTTCGATGGAGGCGATCAGCAAGCCTTTGGCGTCGTACGGGTTGGACGGCATCACCGTGCGCAAGCCGCAGACCTGAGTGAACATCGCCTCGATACTCTGGCTGTGGGTCTGGCCACCGTAGATGCCGCCGCCGCAAGGCATGCGCAGGGTCATCGGTGCGGTGAACTCGCCGGCCGAGCGATAACGCAGGCGGGCAGCTTCGGAAATGATCTGGTCCGACGCCGGGTATACGTAATCGGCGAACTGGATTTCGGCTACCGGACGCAAACCGTAAGCGCCCATGCCCACGGCAACGCCGACGATGCCGCTTTCGGAGATCGGCGCGTCGAATACGCGAGAGGTACCGTATTTGTTCTGCAGGCCTTCGGTGCAGCGGAACACGCCACCGAAATAGCCAACGTCCTGGCCGAACACCACGACGTTGTCGTCACGCTCAAGCATCACATCCATGGCCGAGCGCAGGGCCTGGATCATGGTCATGGTGGTCGTGGTCATGGCGGTTTCCAACTCGATTTTATTGTTGTGATCGTTCATGTCAGATCCCCAACTCTTGACGCTGGCGCTTCAAGTGCTCCGGCATCTCTTTGTAGACGTCTTCGAACATGGTCGCGGCGCTTGGAATCTGGCCGCCGGCGAGGGTGCCGTACTGCTCGGCTTCTTTCTGTGCGGCGATGACTTCGGCTTCCAGTTCAGCGCTGACAGCGATGTGTTCTTCCTCCGACCAGTGACCGATTTTCACCAGATGTTGCTTGAGGCGCGCAATCGGGTCGCCCAACGGGAAGCAGCTCCAGTCGTCGGCGGGGCGATATTTGGATGGATCATCGGACGTCGAGTGTGGGCCGGCACGGTAGGTGACCCATTCGATCATGGTCGGGCCGAGGTTGCGGCGAGCGCGTTCGGCGGCCCAGGCAGAGGCGGCGTAGACCGCGACAAAATCGTTGCCATCGACCCGCAGGGAGGCAATGCCGCAACCGACGCCACGACCGGCAAACGTGGTGGCTTCACCACCGGCAATCGCCTGGAACGTCGAGATTGCCCACTGGTTGTTGACCACGTTGAGGATCACGGGCGCACGGTAAACGTGGGCGAAGGTGAGGGCGGTGTGGAAGTCGGATTCAGCTGTGGCACCGTCGCCGATCCAGGCCGAGGCGATTTTGGTGTCGCCCTTGATCGCCGAGGCCATGCCCCAGCCCACGGCTTGTACGAATTGGGTGGCAAGGTTGCCGGAAATGGTGAAGAAGCCGAAATCCTTGACCGAATACATGATCGGCAACTGACGGCCTTTGAGCGGATCGCGCTCGTTGGACAACAGTTGGCAGATCAGATCGACCAGCGGCACTTCGCGTGCCATCAGGATGCTTTGCTGACGGTAGGTCGGGAAGCACATGTCATCGACGTTCAAGGCCAGGGCCTGGCCGCTGCCGATGGCTTCTTCGCCAAGGCTCTGCATGTAGAACGACATTTTCTTCTGGCGCTGGGCGACGACCATGCGGTTGTCATAGATCCGCGTCTTGAGCATGGCACGCATGCCTTTACGCAGGATCTCGACCGGGACGCCTTCGGCCCACGGACCGAGGGCATTGCCCTCATCGTCGAGCACGCGAATCAGGCCTTTGGCCAAGTCGGCCGTGTCGGCGGGTTCTACGTCAATGGCGGGTTTGCGCACCGTGCCGGCGTCAGTCAGACGCAGGTAGGAGAAGTCGGTTTTGCAGCCTGGGCGGCCCGAAGGTTCGGGAACGTGCAGGCGCAGCGGTTCGTACGCTTGGTTCATGGCTTCTACGCTCGATCTTGTGAATTTCTTGTAGTGAGCTGACCGTCATTCCGCTGTGGAGGAAATCTTGTCCTACAACAATCATAGGCCCGGCCAAGAAGAATATTTCTCTCTGTTTCGTTGCGCTTGAGATCATTTGAGGATAAAAAATCTGCATAAACACAAAAAACAGGTGGTTTTGTCTCATGCGCAAACTGGACCGTACCGACATCGGCATTTTGAACAGCCTTCAGGAGAACGCCCGCATCACCAACGCTGACCTTGCTCGCTCGGTGAACCTGTCGCCGACGCCGTGCTTCAACCGGGTCAAGGCGATGGAAGAATTGGGGCTGATCCGCGAGCAAGTGACGCTGCTGGATGCCGATCTGCTGGGGCTGCACGTGAACGTGTTCATTCACGTCAGCCTGGAAAAACAGGTGGAGGAGGCGTTGCAGCATTTCGAGGAGGCGATCTCGGATCGCCCGGAAGTGATGGAGTGCTATTTGATGGCGGGTGATCCGGATTATCTGATCCGGGTGCTGGTGCCGACCATTCAGTCGCTGGAGCGCTTCATGATGGATTTCCTCACCAAGGTTCCCGGCGTGGCCAACATCCGTTCGAGTTTTGCGCTCAAGCAAGTGCGCTATAAAACTGCGCTGCCGTTGCCGGCGAACGGGTTGACCCTGGCCAATTGACCTGTCACCGATTCACTCAACACCACACACCTGCAGGAGCCTGGCTTGCTGGCGATGGCGGCTTCGGGATTGCCATCGCCAGCAAGCCGGCGCCTACAAGGGTCAGAGTTTGTTCAGGGGGATTTTCAGGTAAGTGATGCCGTTATCCTCGGGCGGCGGAAAATTCCCGGCGCGTACGTTTACCTGAATCGCTGGCAACAGCAGCGTCGGCATGCCCAACCCCGCATCGCGCTGGGTGCGCATGGCGACAAACGCGGCTTCGTCGATGCCGTCGTGAACGTGAATGTTGCGCTTGCGCTGCTCGCCGACCGTGGTCTGGCATTGGGGCTCTCGCGCTTCAGGCGGATAGTCGTGACAAACGTAAAGCCGCACGCTGGCCGGAAACGCCAGCAACTTCTGGATCGAGGCAAACAACTGGCTGGCATTGCCGCCGGGGAAGTCGCAGCGCGCAGTGCCGACATCCGGCATGAACAACGTATCGCCCACCAGAATGACGCTGCTGTCGATCAAATAGGCCATGTCCGCCGGGGTATGACCGGGTACATGCAGCGCCGTGGCCTTGAGGTTACCGATCATGAACGATTCGTCCGGGGCGAATAGATGATCGAACTGCGAACCGTCCACGGCAAATTCCGGCTCAAGGTTGAACAGGTTCTTGAATACCCCCTGAACCTTGCTGATCGACTGACCAATCGCAATTCTACCGCCCAGCTCCCGACGCAGGTACGGCGCGGCGGACAGGTGATCGGCGTGGGCGTGGGTTTCCAGCAGCCATTGCACCTGCAGCTGATGTTCACCCACGAACGCGATGATTTTATCGGCCTGAGTGGTGGCGGTGCGCCCGGCAGCCGGGTCGTAGTCGAGCACCGGGTCGACGATCGCACACTGGCCGCCATCAGCTTCGTAGATCACGTAACTGTAGGTCGACGAGGCGGGGTCGAGGAAGGCTTCAATCAAGGCGGGCATGGCGACCGTTTCTTTTGGGACGGGTGTTCAGGGTAGTTTCATTTTCCCTGCGCTGACCAGCCCCGATCAATTCAATGCAGGAAAAAACCTGCGCGGGCTCTATCCTGTCAGTCATCGATACCGGGCGTTCCCGGCCCTTTTCACGGACCACGAGCGTTTTATGTTGCTGGCAAGCTTTTTTGGTGTGGTCATGGGCCTGGTCCTCGGATTGACCGGTGCCGGTGGCGGCATTCTTGCGGTTCCGGCACTGGTGCTGGGGCTGGGTTTTACCATGACTCAGGCGGCCCCCGTCGCCTTGTTTGCGGTGGGAAGCGCGGCGGCGGTCGGGGCGATTGACGGGTTGCGCCATGGCCTGGTGCGTTACCGTGCGGCACTGTTGATTGCATTGCTGGGGGCGATTTTTTCACCGGTCGGCATCTACTTCGCCCACCAGTTACCGGAAAGGATCCTGATGATTCTGTTCAGCCTGCTGATGGTCATGGTGGCCTGGCGGATGCTGCGCCGCGAGCGCCAGGACGAAGGCCCGAGCGACCACGGCCACGCCAATTGGGGCCAGAAAAACTGCATGCTCGATCAACAGACCGGGCGCTTTTCCTGGACGGCCAAGTGCACTGCGACTCTCGCGGCATTGGGCGCGGTGACCGGTGTGGTCTCCGGGCTGCTCGGGGTCGGCGGCGGTTTTCTGATTGTCCCGGCGTTCAAGCAACTGACCGATGTGCAGATGCGCGGGATTGTGGCGACGTCCCTGATGGTGATCAGCTTGATTTCCGCCATCGGCGTGATCGGTGCGTTTCAGGCCGGGGTGCGGATCGACCGTCTGGGCGTAGCGTTCATCGTCGCGAGCATCGTCGGCATGATCATTGGCCGGCAGCTTGGCGCCCGATTTCCGGCCAGGGCCCTGCAAATCGGCTTCGCCAGCGTCTGCGTCGTGGTCGCTGCCTACATGCTGCTCAGAGCCGGACTCTAGCCGTCTTACACCCAAAGTTCCGGGCCCTCGTCGCGGTCCGGTCTTACGTCGAAATTGCTGCACGCCACCCGCCACGCCAAAGCACTTCAATACCCCCTCCAAGGCAGCGTATGACGCCGCCGGTCAGCTTTCGATAATCGCCTCCGACATCCAGTCCCCCCGCTCGGAGCGCGTCATGCACAACAATAAGAATTTCAAGCATCGTTACTTGCCAGCCTTGATCGCCGGCCTGTCGACCCTCGGTTTGAGCTCGATAGCCGAAGCCGAGATCATGCTGTACGACAAGGACCAGACCACATTTTCCACCGACGGCTACATCAATGCGTTTTACGTGAACAGTGATGTGGACCGCGCCGGTGATCAATACGATCGTCGACAGGCGCGGGTCAAAATGGGCTTTCTGCCCAACTACCTGGGCTTCAACATGGGCAAGCAGGTCGATGATCTCAAGCTCGGCGCCCGGGCGTCGTTCTGGGTGACGATCAATGACAGCGAAACCAACGGCACCGACACAGCCATCGATGTGCGGCAGTTCTACGGCACGGTAGCCAACCCGGAATGGGGCGAGGTGCTGATCGGCAAGGACTTCGGCCTGTTTGCCCGTTCCAACATCCTGCTCGATGAATTGCTCGCCGGTTACGGTCAGGTTAGCGATACCCTGGGGTTGGTGGACGGTGGCGGAGTGTCGTTCGGCAACATCGGCAGCGGTTATCCGTACCCGTTCCCGACCTCGCAGATCACCTACCGCACCCCGGTGATGGACGGCTTGCGAGTGGCGGTGGGGATCATGGACCCGGTGGACACCAACGACAGCAGCCCGACCGGCAAGGCCTATCAGGAAAACCCGCGCACCGAGAGCGAGGTCACCTATCAGTTCGACCTCGCCGGGGCGAAGATTTACAGCTGGGTCAACGGCAGCTATCAGACGTCGGAAAACACCGATTCCACGGTGCAATCCGTGACCTCCAAAGGTGTCGGTTACGGCGTTCAAGCGAAAATGGGCGGTTTATCGCTGACCGGTTCCGGCTTCCAGGCCAAGGGCATCAACCCGTTCTTCACCAACAACGCCGGCGAACCGACGTTGCGCAACGTCGACAGTGACGGTTACCTGTTGCAGGGCTCGTACAAACTGGGGAAAAACCGCCTGGCCTTGTCCTACGGCAAGACCAAGGACGACGGCAATGGTGTGGTCGGCAGCGGTGCGGACTACGAGACTCGCGGCATTGCGCTGTTTCATGACGTCAACGACAACCTGAAGCTGGTGGCCGAGTACAACCAGTTCGAAATCAATGGCCACGACACCAGCGCGCAGAATGAAGACACCGACACCTTTGCAGTGGGGGCGGTGCTGACCTGGTAACCGCTGACATTTAGATCATCTGTGGCGAGGGAGCTTGCTCCAGCCGGGTCGCGAAGCGGCCCCCGATTCTGGTCGCGCATCGGCTGGTTTTTGGGGGCTGTTTCGCGACCCGGCGGGCGCAATCTCGCTCGCCACAAAAATCGAACACCCGGACAGATATCATCCCATCGAACCGCCTGACCGCTACCCAAGTAGCATACGTGGCAGCCCGTAGCCTTCGTACACTCCAACCTCATACATGCGCACCTGCGGGAGGCGACGATGCAGCAGGTTCAGAGCGAAGGTGTCGTCAGTGCAATGTCCCAGTCGACCGATGCCGAACAGGTGGCTCAGGAACTGGCGCGGCAGCTGTTGCATCCGCATTTGGGGTTCGTGTTGTTTTTCTGTTCCGCCGAGTACGACTTGCAGGCGCTGGGTCAGGCCTTGCAACAGAGCTTCGGCGGTATTCGCCTGGTCGGCTGCACCAGCGCCGGTGAAATCACTCCGTTGGGCTACGGTCGCAACTGCGTGACGGCCGTGGGTTTCGACCATCGGCATTTTTCCATCGACGCCGAACTGATCTCCGAGATGGAGCGATTCAGCCTGATCGACGCCCAGCAAATGGTCGAACGTCTGGTCAGTGGCTGTCGCAGCAACACCCTGGCGCCTATCAAGGGCAACAGCTTTGCCCTGACCCTGCTTGATGGTTTGTCCAGTCGTGAAGAAATGGTCCTCGCGGCGCTGAGTGCGGCGTTGGGCGACATTCCGCATTTCGGCGGTTCGGCCGGCGACGACAATTACCTGACCCATACCCACGTCTATTTCAATGGCGAGTTCCACAGTGGCGCGGCGGTGGTGGTGCTGGTCAACACCTGGCTGGATTTCGAAGTCTTCACCACCCACCACATCCTGCCGCGGGCGGAAAAACTGGTCGTCACCGGAGCCGACAGCGCTTCGCGCCGGGTTTTCGAACTGAATGCCGAACCCGCCGCCGAGGAGTACGCCCGGCACATCGGCGTGCCCGTGGCCGAGCTCGATCACCGGGTCTTCGCCGCACACCCGCTGGCGGTGCGGATCAACGATCAGTATTACGTGCGGGCGATCCAGCAGGTGCATCCGGACCTGAGCCTGAGTTTCTACTGTGCGGTGGAAAACGGCATCGTCCTCACGGTCATGACGCCCGGCCCGATGCTGCCGAACCTGCAAAATCTGTTCGAGGGTTTGCAGGACCGCCTCGGCGACCTGTTGCTGACCATCGGCTGCGACTGCTTTCTCAGGCGCATGGAACTGGAAGACGGCGGCAGCCTGGAGCAGATCGGCACGTTTTTGCGAGACCAGCGGGTGATGGGTTTCAACACCTACGGAGAACAGTTCAATGGCATGCACATCAACCAGACCTTCACCGGGGTTGCCATTGCCCGAGGCCGGTCCCCTGGACATCGCTGAGCTTCAGGCAGAGATCGCCAGCCTGCGGCACGAAAACCAGAAACTGCAGCGCATCAATGGCGCGCTGATCGAACGGATCGAATCCGGTATCACTCGCGGCAACGACCCGTACGCGGCTTTCCAGCATTCGGTAGTGCTGGCCGAACAGGTGCGCGAGCGGACCGACGCCTTGAACCAGGCCATGGCCGAACTGAAGTCAGGCAACCATTTGCTCAGCGAAGCGCGCCTGCGTGCGGAAACTGCGCATCAACACTTGATTGACGCCATCGAAAGCATCTCCGACGCCTTTGTGCTGTTCGACGCAGAGCAGCGGATTGTGTTGTTCAACAGCCGCTTCAAGGCGTTCTGGGGCAACAGTCGGGTGCGGATCAACGCCGGCATGCGCCTGGCCGAGGTCAAGCGGCTGATGCTGTCCACCGGCCTGTTTACCGAAGAACCGCGCGGGCAGGCCGACGAAAATCTGCTGTTCCGTTTGCAGGACGGTCGCTGGCTGCAAGTCAGCGAACGGCCGACCCAGGAAGGCGGGAGGGTGATCCTCTTCACCGACATCACCGACGTCAAACTCAGCGAAACCATGCGCCGCGAGCAGGCGGTGGCGCAGAAATCCCATTTGCTGCAACGGGCGGTCGACAACCTGTCCCAAGGCGTGGCGATGGTCAACGCCGACGGCATTCTGGAATTGTGGAACCGGCGCTTTCTCGAGCTCAGCGGCCTTGCGCCGGTGGCGGCGCATCGGCCGTTCGCCGAAGTGATCGCCGACAGCGAGTTGAACCTGCTGACCCCGGCCAGCCGCGACGGCAACGGGCGCCCGGTGCAGGAATGCGAGCAGCGCCTCTACGATGGCCGGGTCCTGGAAATCCGCACGCATCCGCTGCCCACCGGCGGCTTCGTCAACACCTTCACCGACATCACCGAACGCTATCAGCACGCCGAAGCGCTGAGCGAAAGCGAGCGCTGGATTCGCCTGATCACCGACCACGTACCGGCGCTGATCGCCTACCTCAATGCCGATCTGGTCTACGAGTTCACCAACAAGGTCTACGAAGAATGGTACTGCTGGCCTCGCGGCGTGATGCTCGGGCAGAGCCTGCGCGAAGTGCACAGCGAACAGCATTACCAGCGCCTGGAGGCCTACGTGGCGCGGGCGTTGGCCGGTGAAAGCGTGACGTTCGAGTTCGCCGAAACCAACATCAACAACCAGGAGCGCTACATGCTGCGCTCCTATGTGCCCAATCGGCTGGCTACCGGGGAGGTGGTGGGGATTTTCGTGTTGATCCGCGACATCACCGAGCGCCGCCGCACCGCCGAGGCGTTGCACCAGGCCTATCAGAACCTTGAACTGCGGGTGCGTGAGCGTACGGCGGAGCTGACGAACCTCAATGATCAGCTGCTGCGCGAGATCGACGAACGTCGTCGGGTTGAATCACGTCTGCGTGAAGCCAAGCTCGAAGCCGAGCAGGCCAACCTGTCGAAGACCAAGTTTCTCGCCGCTGTCAGCCATGACTTGTTGCAGCCACTGAATGCCGCGCGATTGTTTACCAGCGCCTTGCTCGAACGGCGGGAGCCGGTGGCCAACGAGATTCTGGTGCGCAATGTCAGCAATTCCCTGGAAGACGTGGAGAATCTGCTCGGCACGCTGGTGGACATTTCGAAGCTCGATGCCGGGGTGATCAAGGCCGACATTGCGCCGTTCGCCTTGAGCGAATTGCTGGAAAATCTCGCTGCCGAGTACACCCAGGTGGCCCGCAGTGAAGGGCTGGAGCTGCATTTCATCCCCTGTTCGGCGCTGGTGCGCAGTGACATTCAATTGCTCGCACGGATCCTGCGCAACCTGTTGAGCAACGCGATTCGCTACACCTACAGTGGCCGTGTGGTGCTCGGTTGTCGGCGGCATCATCAGCGCCTGTCGATCGAGGTCTGGGACAGCGGCATGGGCATTGCGGACAACCGCCTGGAAGAGATTTTCCAGGAGTTCAAACGCGGTGATGTGCAACGTCCGGATCAGGATCGCGGGTTGGGTCTGGGGCTGGCGATTGTCGAGAAAATTGCCGGGATTCTCGGGCACCGTATTCACGTGCGTTCGTGGCCGGGCAAGGGTTCGATGTTTTCCGTCGAAGTACCGCTGAGCGCTACGGCACCCAAGGCACTGCCGAACCTGCTGATGAGTGAGCCGATGCTCGAGCGTCTGCGCGGCGCGCGGGTGTGGGTACTGGACAACGACGCGGCGATTTGTGCCGGCATGCGTACCTTGCTTGAAGGGTGGGGTTGTCTGGTGGTGACGGCGTTGTCGGAGCAGGACCTGGCGCGGCAAGTGGACAACTATCACGCCGAGGCGGATTTGCTGATTGCCGATTATCACCTGGATGACGAGCAGAACGGTGTGGATGCGGTGGCGCGGATCAACGCCCGACGCGGCTCAGCCATTCCAGCGATGATGATCACGGCCAATTACAGCAATGAACTCAAATTGCAGATTCGTGAGTTGGGGCACACCTTGATGCACAAACCGGTGCGGCCGATGAAGCTGAAGACGGCGATGAGTCATTTGCTCGGCCGGCCTTGAGGCTCGCGATGTGTTGGGCAAGTCGAATCGTCGCACCGCCGCTCCCACAGGTTCTGCAGTGTTCCAACACAAATCCTGTGGGAGCGGGCTTGCCCGCGATGGGGAGCGACTCGGTGTACCAGAATCAACGCCGCAGATAAGACCCGAAATCAATATCCCCGGCACTCAGGATCGCCTGCACCCGGTTGTGCACATTGAGTTTGCGCAGGATCGCCGAGACGTGGGCCTTGACCGTGGTTTCGGCGATTTCCAGGGTGTAGGCGATCTGTTTGTTCGACTCGCCTTTGGTCATGCGCTCCAACACCAGCAATTGCTTGCGGGTCAGGGCCTGGAGCAGTTCCGGCGGGAAACTCGGATTGTCGTTCATCCGGCGGTGGGTGCCGCTTTTTTGCGTGCGGATGATGTCCGGCGGCAGGTAGACGTTGCCGTTGAGAATCTGCTGGATCGCCTCGGTCATTTGCACCCGTGGCGAGGACTTGGTGATGAAACCCACCGCGCCATAGGTGATGGCTTGCAGCACGATCTGCTTGTCCTGTTCAGCCGAGACGATCACCACCGGAATGGTCGGTGCTTCGTTGCGCAGGTTGATCAGGCCGTTCAGGCCGTGCATGCCGGGCATGTTCAGGTCGAGCAGGATCAGGTCCAGGTCGTCGTGGTCCTGAGTCAGCGCCAGGGCGCTGTCGAGGTCGGCGGTTTCCATGACTTCGCTGCCCGGAAAACCGTCGCTGATGACGTTATGAATGGCTTCGCGAAACAGCGGGTGATCGTCGGCAATCAGAATTTTGTACATAGCCTTTCACCTCATTATTTTGATTATGGTGTGGCAACAACACCCACGCGTAAAGGTCAGGGAAAAGGCTCGGGCCGGGCGGGCGTCACCGGCAGGTTCGCCGCTTGCCAGGCATCCAGGCCGTCGCGATACCAATACAGAGTCTTATAGCCCATGGCGGCGGCGCGTTTGACCGCGTTCCAGCTCAGCCAGCAATCGGAGCGGCAGTAGAAGACCAGCGGTTGCGCAAGATCGCCCGCGGTCAATGTGTTCAGGTTACGCGCAAAATAGCCCTGCCAGTCGGGCGTCAGGTCGCCATCGCCGGTATTGGCCAGCCAATGACTGCCGGGCAGGTTCTCATGGGGCTGGTCTTCGATGAAGCGACCTTGCAGCCATTGACGGCGATAGACGTCGATCAAGATCGGGCGTGGTGTCTGGGAGAGCAGGGTTTGCAGGGCTGGCGTATCGATAATGGACGCGCCTTGCAGTTGATTCGGGGTCGGACTGCGATAAAGGCCGATGCGATAGCCTTCGGCGGAGAACAGCGGTGTGTCAGCGTGTGCGACACCCAGCAACAGGCTCAGCGATAACACGGCGAGGGAAGGGCGCAGCAGAACACGTCGGGCACGCGGCATTGGTTCAGTCCTTATAGTTATGAGCCCATTACATGCCAGTCTCGGTGCATTGGGAATGCGACGATAGACAGGAAAACCAGTACTAAAGTAGTAATTTTGCCATGTTTGATGGAGATCCAATTGTAGGAGCGAGCCTGCTCGCGATGAGGCCCTCACATCCGGCATTGATGTCGGCTGACACTCCGCCATCGCGAGCAGGCTCGCTCCCACAGGGGGATTTGGCTGGTCAGTTGCCTTTGCGTAAGGCAGCGTGTTGCGGGTTGAAGGTGAGCACGGCGAGCAGGGCAAACAACAATGTCAGCCCCACACACACCGCCAGCGCCAACGGATTGAAGCGTTCATACAGTGCAAACCTCACCAGCTCCACCGCATGGGTAAACGGGTTCACGGCGCACAGCCAATACAACCACTCGCTCGACTCGCGCATCTTCCACAGCGGATACAGGGCCGACGACAGGAAAAACAGCGGGAAGATCACGAAATTCATCACCCCGGCGAAGTTTTCCAACTGACGGATGGCGTTCGACAGCAACAGGCCCAGCGCGCTGAGCATCAACGCCACCAGCAACAGCGCCGGCAAGGCGATCAACAGCCCCATGGCCGGCGGTTGCACGCCGTACACCCAGGCAATCGCCAGAAAGGCGTACACCTGCAACAGCGAAATCAGCGACGTGGCCAACAATTTGCTGCACAGCAGAAACGTGCGGGGCAAGGGACTGGTGAGCAGCACGCGCATGCTGCCCATCTCCCGGTCGTAGACCATCGACAGCGAACCTTGCATGCCGTTGAACAGCAGAATCATGCAGGCCAAACCTGGAATGATGTAGACCTCGTAGGGAATGTAGGTGTCGTAGGGCTCAATGATCGCGATCCCGAGTGCTGCGCGAAAACCGGCGGCGAACACCAGTAGCCACAGCAACGGCCGGACAAGCGCGCTGAGAAACCGCGTGCGCTGCAACACAAAACGCAGCCATTCACGCAGCACGATGCCGCTGAAGCATTGCCAGTAAGCATTCATCGCACGGCTCCCGAGGTGGTCAAACGCGCGAAAGCCGAACCGAGGTCGCCGCCGTGTTCCAGGCTCAGGGCATCGGCTTGTCCACTGGCGACCAAGCGTCCTTGATGGAGAATCAGCAAGTCATCGCTCGGTTGCACCTCGTCCAGCAAATGGGTGGTCCAGAGCACACTGAGGTGTTGCTCGCGACACAAGCTGCGGATGTGTTGATTGAGCGCTAATCGACTGGCCGGATCGAGGCCGACGCTGGCCTCATCGAGCAGTAACAGGCGTGGCTCATGCAGCAGCGCACGGGCGATTTCCACCCGGCGACGATGGCCACCGTTCAGTTCGCGAACCCGTTCGCGACGGCGTTCGGTCAGCGTTTGCCGGGCCAGTTCGGCGTCGACCCGCAGGCTGGTCTGGCGGCGTGACATTCCATGCAGCGCGGCGTGATAACGCAGGTTTTGCTCGACGCTGAGGTCCAGGTCCAGGGTGCTTTGCTGAAACACCACACCCAGTTGCCTCAGCGCCGGGCGCGGCGCATTACGCAGCGAACAGCCGCCGACAACAATGTCGCCACGCTGCAAGTCATACAACCGCGTCAGCAGGGCGATCAGCGTCGATTTTCCTGCACCGTTGGGCCCCAGCAGCGCTGCAAAACGACCGGGCGCCAGGCTGAAACTCACCTGGCGCAACGCCTCCCGCGCGCCATAGGCAAAGCTCACGTCGCTGACTTCCAGTGCGTTCATGGCGTGACCACCACGCCCCACGGATAACGCCCGACCTTCACCGATTTGCTCACTTTGAGGCTGTCGACATCGATCACCGACACATCGCCGCTGACCCCATTGGTTGCCAACAATTGCTTCTGATCCGGGGTAAACGCCATCTGCCAGACGCGGCGGCCGACCAGCAGGTAATCAAGGATTTCCAAGGTCTTGGCATCGATCACCGCCACATGATTGGCCGGACCGAGCGCGACGAAACCATACTTGCCGTCGGCGCTGAGCTTGATGCCCACCGGTTGCACCTTGTCCGGGTGCACGCCTTTGATCTGGAAGGTCAGGGTCTTGAGCACCTGCCGGGTTGCGACGTCGAGGACCGTCACCGTGCCGCCGATTTCCGCCGAGGCCCACAGTTGTTTGCCATCGGGTGTGAACTCGACGAAACGCGGGCGCTGATCCACCAGCGTGCTGTCGGCCAGGGTCTGGGTGCTGGTGTCGATCCAGTGCAGCATGTTAGTGGTTTCGCTGGTGTTCACCGCCCATTTGCCATCGGGGCTGACCGCCATGCCTTCGGGTTCGACGCCGACGTTGATCTGGCCCAGCACCTTGGAGGTTTCGGTGTCGATCACGGTCACCAACGCATCGTCCTCGTTGGAAACGTAGAGCCAGCGATTGTTCGGGTGCAGGGCGAATTGCTCGGGGTCCTTGCCCGAGGGCAGTTCTTTGATGATTTTGCGCGTGGCCACGTCCATGACCTGCACCCGGTCCGAATCGCTGGCGCAGATGTACAGCAGCTTGTTGTCGTGGGACAACAACAGGCCGCGCGGGCGCTGGCCGACGGGCAGGGTGTCGGTGACTTGCAGGGTCTGCATGTCGATCAGGCTCAGGGTGTTGTCTTTCTCGTTCGAGACCCAGGCGGTGCTGGCCGCGGCGTGCCCGGCAGCGAGCAGCAGGGCACATGAAAGCAGGGTGCGGCGCATGGCAGATTCCTTATTGTTGTCGTTGTTGTGGACGATCAGGGAAAGCGGCAGCTGACTTCGGGCTTGTCGTAACCGAGGCTGTCCATTTCATTGAAAGGGTGCAGAAAGCCGTCCTGCGGCGAGGTGCTGACCAGCGCCCGTGGCTGGACGATGGGGATCGGCTGGCGCAACTGGCCGTTCCACGGGCGATAACTGAGCTTGCGACCCTTGAAACCATCCAGCGGCAATTGATCGCTGATTTCCAGGTTGCGGATCGCCATCGGATCGGTCTGACGCAGTTTGCTCACGGCGCTGGCGATACTGCGCACGGCCATCCACGCGGCAAAATCGCGGTCGTTCATCCAGCGCCCGGCCATGGCTTCGAAGCGCTTTTGCAATTGGGCGGCGCCGTAGGTTTCCACGGTCTTGTGCCAACCCACCGGGGTCAGGCCTTGAGTGCCGGCCACCGGGCGCGGATACCAGGTCTGGTAGGGCACGTATTCGCCGAAGTCACCGCGCTCATCGGCCACCAGCACCACGTCGTACTCCGCGGTCTGGGTGAACAGGGGCATGTCGGCCTGGGCGCTGCGGCGCTGGTCGTTATCGAAACTCCAGGCTTTTTCCGCGACCAGTTGCACGCCGAAGCGCTTCGCCGCGCGACGCAGGGCGGCGGCATAGGCTTGATCGTCGGCGGTCGGGCCGACGATCAGCAGCGCCCGCTGCCATTTGCGCACCACCAGAAACTGCGCCAGCGCATCGGCCAGCATCGCCCGGCTTGGCAGCGTGTGCAGCACGTTTGGCAAGCAGTCGGTGGTGCGCAAGCTGTCATCCGGGCTACCGGCGTTGAACAGCAAACTGTCAGGCAGAGCCGCGCTGAGTTGGCGCAGGCTGGCCACTGGCGCGTTCACCACAAACAGGCGCAGACCTTGCGCGTGTTGAGCCTTGGCCGCTTCAAGCAAGGCCTCCGGGCTGTCGGCGTTGACGCTGGCCAGGCTGTAACTGTGATTGAGAAAACGCCCGGTGCTGTTGCTGTCTGTGATCGCCAGTTCGGCGCCACGCCCTCCGGCATCGATCGGCTCGGGAATCACGTTGGACAGTAGCGGCCCCGGATCAGGGCGATAACCCAGGTAGCCGATCTGCACCTGCAAGGGCGCGTCGGCCGCCTGACTCTGGGTCGCCAGCCCCGCAGCGCAGGCAATCGCCAGCAGGTAGATCAGGGCGTAAGGGGCAAGCTGGCGCATAAGGCACTCCACGACGGTTAGCGCCAGCATAGGAAGCCTGAGGACAGGATGAAATATGCAGAAAGTACCAGTGAGGCAGTACCAAGGTAGTAACTCGCCGTGGGCGGCGCGGTTTTAGCATGGACAACAACGGCCATCATTCTGGAGAAGATCGATCATGCGTATTCTCAAAGCGCTGCTCCTGCCGTTGCTGCTGATCCTGAGCCTGATCGGCATCGACAAACTCCACGGCCCGCGCCCCGCGTCGCTGCCGGTTTTGCCCGCGACGCCGGGGCGCTAGGCATGTCAGCGCTGTGGCGGATCAACCTGTGGGTCTGCGGATTCTTCACTCTGGTCACCCTGGCGTGCATGGGCTTGCTGGTGCATCAGGCGCTGGCGGATGTGGAGCGTGAGCTGCAATCCGCCGAGGCGGTGGTCGAATATTTGAGCGAAACCGCCGAGCGTGATCCCGTCAGCCTGCAACCACGGCTGACGCAAAGTCTGCGTCACGTGCGGGTGCACTGGCTCGAACCGGGCGAGGCGGCACACCCTTCGATGCAGGACGGGCTGGACGCCTGGCTCGGGCGATTGCTGTTTGCCGAGGCACGGCACGGCGTGCGGGTGCTGGATCTGCAGGATGGCCGACGCGTGCAGATCGCGGTCGACCCACGGGATGAAATCGATGAGGTCTGGGATTCCCTCCAACAATTACTGAGCCTGTGTGGCCTGGCGTTATTGTCGAGTCTGTTGACCATCCGCTGGGCCGTGCGCCGGGGCATGGGGTTGCTCGACGAGTTGCTGCGCGCGTTGCGGCAGGTCTCCGGCGGCCAGCTCAAGGTGCGATTGCGTGCGCAGGGGCTGCCGGAAGCGCGGCAACTGGCGACGCATTTCAACCGCATGACCGAAGCACTGGAACAGGCACGCGCCGACAACACGCAACTGACCCAGACGTTACTGGCGGTGCAGGAACAGGAGCGCACTCATCTGGCGCAGACCCTGCACGACGATCTCGGTCAATACCTGGCGGGGATTCGGGCTCAGGCCTGTCTGTTGCGCTTGGTCGCTGATCAGCCTGACACCGTGGAGCGCACGGTGCGTGAGCTGGAACACAACTGCGAACACCTGCAACAAGGTTTCAGAGCGCTGGTGCACGACCTCTATCCGGTGGTGTTGCAGCACCTGCCGCTGGCCGAAGCCCTTGGGTTGCTGGTGGAACAATGGCAAGCCCGACAAGGGATCGATTGCCGGTTACGGGTCAGCGCGCACTTGCCGACGTTGTCCGCGCCGGACAAGACCCACCTCTACCGTCTGTTGCAGGAAGCCTTGACCAACGTTGCCCGTCACGCCGGTGCCAGCGAAGTGCGGGTGCGTCTGCACCATCGCGGCGGGCAGTTGTGCTTGCTGGTGCGTGACAACGGTTGCGGCGCACTCCAGCCGCAGCGACGGGGAGTCGGTTTGTATTCGATGTTCGAGCGCGCCCGCAGTCTGGGCGGCGACCTACGCATTATCAGCCACCCCGGCGCCGGTTGGGCGCTGGCCTTGAGCATGCCTTTGGAGGCTTCATGAACATTCTGCTGGTGGATGACCATGCGGTGGTCCGTCAGGGCTACGCGAGTTTGTTGCGCGCGTTGTTGCCGGCGATGGAAGTGCGTGAAGCCGCAACGGGTGAAGAGGCGCTGACCAAGGTTCAGGAAGCCGTGCCGAATCTGGTGATCATGGATTTCGGTTTGCCGGGAATCAGCGGGCTGGAAACCACGCGCCGGTTGCGACAGCGTCTGCCGCAATTGCGCGTGCTGTTTTTCAGCATGCACGATGAGCTGCCGTTGGTACGCCAGGCGCTGGACGCGGGCGCCTCGGGTTACCTGACCAAAAGCTCGGCCCCGGATGTGTTGATCGAGGCCGTGCGGCGCATCCTTGCCGGCCACGCCTATATCGAACAACCGCTGGCCACTCAATTGGTCTGTCACCCGCAACAGGACGACGCCAGTGATCCGCGTTTGCAGAGCATGACCCAGCGTGAGCTGGAAATTTTCGTGATGCTTGCCAAAGGCACTCCGGCCCGGTTGATTGCCGAGCAGTTAAGCATCAGCAGCAAGACCGTCTCCAATCACCTGACGTTGCTCAAGAGCAAATTGCAGGTCAGCTCCCATGCCGAACTGGTGCATCTGGGGATTGATATGGGGGTGGTGCGCAAGGCGATGTGACTCTATCCACCGCAGAACCCTGTGGGAGCGGGCTTGCTCGCAATGAGGGCCTTCCATCCACAATTGATGTCGACTGACAGGCCGCCATCGCGAGCAAGCTCGCTCCCACAGGAGAGGGGTTACTTGTTCCATGTCGTTGGGCAACCGGTGCAACCCTCCATATTTGCATCCTGAAAATTCGCATAATGCTGGCGCGAACCATTGAGGTTCGCCTGCTCCAGGTTGCTTTCGCCAAACTTGGCTTCCTGCAGATTGGCATCGCGCAGATCCGCGCCTTTGAGATCAGCCTTGCTTAACCAGGTCATTTCCAGATCGGCCGCCCGCAGGTTGGCGTTGTGCAGTTTGGCGCCGGAGAGGCGGGCGAATTGCAGGTAGGCGCCGCTGAGGTTGGCGTCCTGAAATTGTGCGCCCTGGGCAAACAGGCCCCAACCCTGGATCGCCATCAACGAGGCACCGCTGAAGTCGGCCAGGCGCAGGTTGCTCTGTTGCAGGCTGGCGCGGGTCAAGTTGGCGCCTTGCAGTTGGGCTTTTTCCAGATTGGCGAGGTCGAGGCGGGCGTGGCGCAAGTCGGCATCGCGCAGGTCGGCGCCGCTGAGGTTCATGTTGCGCAGGTCCTGATTGCTCAGGTTGGCGCCTTTGAGGTTGGCGCCGGGGCATTGGCTGTGCTCGGCGAGGGTGCAGCCGTTGATGATCAACGGGGCTTCGTCGCCGTCATCGGTGGCGTAAGCCGTGGCAACGCTTAATAGAAGCAGTAGAGGCAGACAGTTCATGGCGAAGTCTCTGGGGCCCTTGTGGGAGCGGGCCTGCTCGCGAGGGTCGTCAACGAAGACGCGGGGCGTCTGGTGCCCCGTGGCAGTCTCAGGTCCATCGCGAGCACGCTCGCTCCCACAGAGGTTGGCGGTGGGTGGGGTAGTGGTTTACTTCTGTGCGGTCTGGTTATCCCAGCTCGGAATCTTGAACACCCAGAACGACCCGCCCTGAGCCACCGGTTTGGTCAGCTCGGCCATGTCGCCACCCCACAACGGCACCGCGCCGCCATAGCCGACAGTCACGCCGATATACTGCTCGCCGTCCTGTTCCCAGGTGACCGGCGGCGAGACGATGCCGCTGCCGGTCTGGAACTTCCACAGCTCCTTGCCGGTTTTCGCGTCGAAGGCCTTGAAGAAACCGTCGCCGGTACCGGTGAATACCAGGTTGCCTTTGGTCGCCAGCACGCCGGCCCACAGTGGCAGCGCCTCCTTGTGCTCCCACACCACTTTGCCCGTAGTCGGGTTCATCGCACGCAAGGTGCCGACGTGATCGTCGTACATGCGTTTGATGCGGAACCCCATGCCCAGATAGGCCGAACCTTTTTTGTAGTTGACCTCTTCGGTCCAGTATTCCTCTTTCCATTGGTTGCCCGGAATGTAGAACAACCCGGTGTCCTGGCTGTAGGCCATCGGGTTCCAGTTTTTGCCGCCAAGGAACGGCGGCGAAACTTCAACCGGTTTGCCTTTGGTTTCGCCCGGCAGCGGTTTCGCCGGACGCTGGCCTTCGTTCTCGACCGGGCGCCCGGTCTTCAGGTCAATGTGGCTGGCCCAGGTGATGTTGTCGACGAAGGGGAAGGCGTTCTGCAATTTGCCGTTGTTGCGGTCGACCACGTAGAAGAAACCGTTACGGTCCGCGTGGCCGGTGGCCTTGACCGTTTTACCGTCCTTGTCCTTGTAGTCGAACAGCACCAGCTCGTTGTTGCCGGAGAAATCCCAGGCATCGTTCGGCGTGTGCTGGTAGAACCATTTCACTTCGCCGGTGCTTGGATCGACGCCGACCTGGCCCGAGGTATAGAGGCTGTCGTAATCGTGCGGGTTGCCGTCCTTGGAAGTGCGCGCCCAGGTGTTCCACGGACCAGGGTTGCCGGCGCCGACGATGATGGTGTTGGTTTCCGGATCGAAACTGGCGCTTTGCCAAGGGGCGCCTCCGCCGTGGCTCCAGGCTTCGACCTTGCCGGTTTCGGTGGTCGGATCGTTCGGCCAGGACGGCGCCTTGACGTCGCCGGTCGGGGTGCTGTCCTTGCCGTTCAAGCGGCCCATGTGGCCTTCGACAAAGGGGCGCATCCACACTTCTTCGCCGGTGTCCGGGTCGCGGGCAAACAGTTGCCCGACCACGCCGAACTCATCGCCGGAACTGCCATGAATCAGCAGCACCTTGCCGCTGGTCTTGTCTTTGATCAGCACTGGCGCGCCGGTCATGGTGTAGCCGGCGGCGTGGTCGCCGAATTTCTTGTTCCACACCACTTTGCCGGTGTTCTTGTCCAGCGCGATCAGGCGTGCGTCGAGGGTACCGAAGTAGATCTTGTCGCCATAAATCGCCGCCCCGCGATTGACCACATCGCAGCACGGACGAATGTTGTCCGGCAGGCGATGGTTGTAAGTCCACAGGCGCTTGCCGGTCTTGGCGTCGAGGGCAAACACCCGCGAGTACGAACCGGTGACGTACACCACGCCGTCACTGACGATGGCCTGGGATTCCTGGCCGCGCTGTTTCTCGTCGCCAAACGAATAGGACCAGGCGGGCGTCAGTTTGAATACGTTCTTGTCGTTGACCTTAGCGAGCGGGCTCCAGCGCTGGGCGTTGGTGCCCATGCCGTATTGCAGAACGTCCTTGGTGGTCAGGTGATCGTTGGCAATGTCTTCCCAGCTCACGTTGTGCGTCGGCTTCGCCGGTTCGGTCGCGGCTTGGCCGGCAGCGCTCAGGGACAGGCTGCTCACCAGCAAAAAGGCTTGCACGGCGAGGGTCAAAGGGGAAAGGGCGGGTAGCGATCTTATTGTCATGGTTGCAGTTCCCAGTGGAGGTTTTGGCCTGCACAGGGTGGTGCGTTCGACGGGGTGGCGAATACGGAAAAAGTCCCGCTGTTGCCGGGAAGATTTCCCAGACGGCACCTGATTTGGGTGTGCGCCACAAGCCCTACTACCAAGGGATTAGACGGCGGCCACCAAAGCAGCATGGGGCTTGCGCGAAACGCTTCCTAAGATGGTTGCCATAGCCTCTGCCAAGAGGTTTTGCGTGCAATCCTGAGGGCATAACAATGACAACAAAACGCAACGCCTTGCTCGTTGCCGGACTGCTGGCCGGCTTTATCAGTGCGGGTTCGGTCTGGGCCCACGGCAACGTGGTGCCACAAGCCGTCGAAACCAAGGGACTGACCCCGATCAAGGACGCCGGCGTGCAGGTCGATGGTGATGGGTGGGCGGCGGTGAACCCTTACCGCACTTCCCCGGAACACGATAAAGCCATCGAGATCGGCTCATCGGCCTACAACCAGAACTGCGCGGCCTGTCATGGCCTGGAAGCCAAATCAGGCGGCATCGCCCCCGATTTGCGCATGCTCGATGTCGGCGAGGCCGGTGATGAATGGTTCGTCGAACGGGTCCGCCACGGCGCCGTAAGGGACGGTCGGGTGTACATGCCGAAGATGGCCGATTACCTGAGTCAGGAAGCCCTGTGGGCAGTGCGCACTTACCTGGACAGCGTTCGCGTCGAGGAGTAATGCATGCGCCTGCTCGCTCTGTTGATCAGTGCTGTGCTGCTGTGCTGCCAGGCGGTGCAGGCGCAGGTCCGTACCTATGACGAAATGATCGCCGCCGGGGAACTGAAGGTGGCGGTCTACAAAGACTTCGCCCCCTACAGTTTCGAAGACGCCGGCCAGCCCCGTGGCGTCGATGTCGAACTGGCCGAAGCCTTGGCCAAAGCCCTTGGCGTGCACTTGAAACTGATCTGGGCGCCCGCCGGCGAGAAGCTCGACGACGACCTGCGCGACTACATCTGGCGCGCCAGTCAGTTGCACGATCTGCAACTGGCCGACCTGATGATGCGTGTGCCCTACGACCAGGATTACGCGCGCAAGCGCAACGAACTGGGTGAACTGGAAAACGGCCATGTGGTGATGTTCGGTCCGTACCAGAACGAACAATGGCAAGTCGCTTATGACCGCCGTCGGCTGGAGTCGGTAGGCAGTGTCGCGGTGTTCGAGCACCACCCGATCGGCGTCGAAGTGGACAGCGTGCCGTCGTTCTACCTGACCTCGGTATTCAACGGCATGCTCGCCGGAAAAACCCGCCACTACCCCGGCGTGCCCCAGGCGTTCGCGGCCATGAAGGCCGGTGAAGTCGACGCGGTCATGGCGATGCGCGGCGAGATCGACTGGCAGGTTCACGAGGCGGCGGACCCGCAACTCGCGCTGGCGGAAAACGCCTATCCGAACATGGGCAAGCAACTCTGGGAGATCGGCATGGCGGTGCACGAAAGCAATCGTCAATTGGCCTATGCCGTGGAAGAAACCCTGGAAACCCTGATCCGTGAAGGCTCGGTCAAAGCCATTTATGCCCGATACGGCCTGCGCTATGACGTCCCGGAGATGTATCAACAGTGAACTGGAGCGCGTGTTGCCTGTTGGCCTGCTGGCTACCCTTGGCCGCGCACGCGGCAGCCATCGAACCGGGCAAAGACCCGGTACCGTCGGTCATGTGGGCCTTCTATCACAAGCAAATGCTCGGCGATGCGCCGTTCGTGTTCGACGAGCGGGTCAAGCTGCTGGCGCCGCCGTTCGCCGAAGATGCCCGGCAAGTGCCGCTGGAAATCGACGCCCGGGCGTTCAAGGGCGAGGTGGTGAAAATCCTTGCGTGGGCCGAACTCAATCCGTTGCCAAAAATTGTTGATTTTCAACCGCTGGATCGCGTGCTGCCGTGGCTGTCGATCCGCATCCGTATCGAACAAGCCACGCCGTTGCGTGCAGCGGTGCTGACCCGCGATGGGCTGTGGCATGTCGGCTCGACCCTGATCGATGCGGCGGGCGGTGGATGCACGGCGCCCAGCGTGGTGCGCAGTCAACCGGGCTGGGAAGAGCATATCGGCGAAGTGCTTGGCGGGCGTTATCCCCGTGGTGAATTCAGCCGCTTGCGCTTGCAGGTGGCGCACCCGATGGACAACGGCATGGTCGGCGGCATCCCGGAATTTTTCATTAACCATGCCGAGCTGCGCGATCACAACGATCAGTTGCTGGCCCGCCTCGAACTGTTTCCCGCCGTCAGCGAAAACCCCAGCCTGGCGTTCGACATCGAAGGGGCAGGGCAGACGCGCTTGTTGCTGCGCGACAACAGCGGCAACGAATTCGATGCGGCCATACCCTGACTCAAAGGAGCGCGCGATGCGCTGGATGCTGCTGTTGTTCATGAGCCTGAGCCTTCCTGCGCTGGCCGATCTCGACTATTCACTCACGCCCCGGCAGATCGCCGCAGACACTTGGCTGCTGGAGGGCAGCACCGACAATTTCGCCAAGGGCAACGGTGGCAACATCGTCAATACCGCGTTCATCGTCACCGAACGCGGTGTGGTGGTGATCGACACCGGGCCGTCCAGGCGATACGGCGAAGCGATGCGCAAAGCGATTGCCGCGACCACCGACAAACCGGTGATCCAGGTGCTGCTGACCCATCATCATCCCGATCATGTGCTGGGCAATCAGGCCTTCAGCGACGTGCCGATCGGCGCGTTGGGCGGTACAGCCGAGCTGTTGAAGCAGCAGGGCGACGCCATGGCCGAGAACATGTACCGACTGGTGGGCGACTGGATGCGTGGCACCGAAGTGGTGTTGCCGACCGAGACGCTGACACCGGGCGTGCGAACTTTTGGGAATCACGATCTGCGCCTGCTGAGCCTGGGTGGGCACACGGGCGCTGATCTGGCTATTCTCGACCAGAAAACCGGCGTGCTGTTTGCCGGGGATCTGGTGTTTTATCAGCGGGCGCTGACCACGCCCAACAGTCCGGGATTGTCGGTGTGGCTGGCGGACATTGCGACGCTGCAAGGCTTGCCGTGGACGCTCATCGTCCCCGGCCACGGCCCGTTAGCCACGGACGCAAAACCCTTCGAGCAAATGCGCGACTACCTTGGCTGGCTCGATCAACTGATGCGTGAGGGCGCCGCCAATGGTAGCGACATGGGCGAGATGATCCGCAGCCCGATTCCCGAACGGTTCGCCGGGATCAGCCTGAGTCGTTATGAGCTGATTCGCAGTGTCAGTCATCTCTACCCTCGCTACGAGCGCGAACAGATGACCCGAGTCGACTCCGCCGCAAGCAAATGACCAACACGCAACCCTGTGGGAGCGAGCCTGCTTGCGATAGCGGTGTAGCAGTCAATAAAGATATCGACTGTCAGGCCCTCATCGCGAGCAGGCTCGCTCCCACAGGGGACTGGTGTCGATCACAAAAACCGGTGTTCATCTCATCCGACCCGCTACTAAGGAACTAGCAATCTCAGCACTGCGGGCAATTGTTGCAACGGCGGCCGCGCCCAAGAATCTGCACCAGACCGGGAAAATTTCCCGGGTATAACAAAAACCGCAGAGGCAGCCGTCATGACCCAACCCGCACGTCGCCAACCCTTCGTCTTGAGCCTGTTGCTCAGTGCCATGCTGTTGTCCGGCACGGCATTGGCCGCCGTCACCGACCAGGACATTCTCCAGGACCCCAAGAACCCGGAGCAGATCGTCACCAACGGTCTGGGCGTCCAGGGTCAGCGCTACAGCCCGCTCGACACCCTCAACGTCAACAACGTGAAGGACTTGCGGCCGGTCTGGGCCTTCTCCTTCGGCGGCGAAAAACAACGCGGTCAGCAAGCACAGCCGATGATCAAGGACGGCGTGATGTACATGACCGGTTCTTACTCGCGGGTGTTCGCGGTGGACGCGCGCACCGGCAAGAAGCTCTGGCAATACGATGCCCGCCTGCCCGATGACATCCGCCCGTGCTGCGACGTGATCAACCGGGGCGTGGCGCTGTACGGCGACCTCGTGTTCTTCGGCACCCTTGACGCCAAACTCGTGGCCCTGAACAAAGACACCGGCAAAGTGGTGTGGAGCAAGAAAGTCGCCGACCACAAGGAAGGCTATTCCATCAGCGCAGCGCCGTTGGTGATCAACGGCAAGCTGATTACCGGTGTGGCCGGTGGCGAGTTCGGGGTGGTCGGCAAGATCGAAGCCTATGACCCGAAAAACGGCGACTTGCTGTGGAGTCGCCCGACCGTCGAAGGCCACATGGGCTATGTCTACAAGGACGGGAAAGCGGTAGAGAACGGTATTTCCGGTGGCGAAGCCGGCAAGACCTGGCCGGGCGATCTGTGGAAAACCGGCGGCGCGGCACCTTGGCTCGGCGGTTACTACGACCCGGAAACCAATCTGCTGCTGTTCGGCACCGGCAACCCGGCGCCGTGGAACTCGCACCTGCGTCCTGGCGACAACCTTTATTCATCCTCGCGTCTGGCGCTGAACCCGGACGACGGCACGATCAAATGGCACTTCCAGAGCACGCCCCACGACGGCTGGGACTATGACGGCGTGAACGAGTTGGTCTCGTTCAACTACACCGAAGGCGGTAAAGAAATCAAAGCCGCCGCGACCGCGGACCGTAACGGTTTCTTCTATGTGCTGGACCGCACCAACGGCAAATTCATTCGTGGCTTCCCGTTCGTGGACAAGATCACCTGGGCCACCGGGCTGGATAAAGACGGCCGGCCGATCTACAACGAGGCCAGCCGTCCGGGCGCACCGGGCACCGAAGCCAAGGGCAGTTCGGTGTTCGTCGCCCCGGCGTTCCTCGGCGCGAAAAACTGGATGCCGATGGCCTATAACAAGGACACCGGGTTGTTCTACGTACCGTCCAACGAGTGGGGCATGGACATCTGGAACGAAGGCATCGCCTACAAGAAAGGCGCGGCGTTCCTTGGTGCCGGTTTCACCATCAAACCGTTGAACGAAGACTACATCGGCGTGCTGCGCGCCATCGACCCGAAAACCGGCAAGGAAGTCTGGCGCCACAAGAACTTCGCGCCGTTGTGGGGCGGGGTGCTGACCACCAAAGGCAACCTGGTGTTCACCGGCACGCCGGAAGGTTTCCTCCAGGCGTTCAACGCCAAGACCGGCGAGAAAGTCTGGGAATTCCAGACCGGCTCTGGCGTACTGGGTTCACCCGTGACCTGGGAAATGGACGGCGAGCAGTACGTCTCGGTGCTGTCCGGTTGGGGTGGCGCTGTTCCGCTGTGGGGCGGTGAAGTGGCCAAGCGCATCAAGGACTTCAACCAGGGCGGCATGCTCTGGACCTTCAAGTTGCCAAAAGACCTCGTGGTGGCCAAGCACTAACCCCAAGTCCACCGCATAACCCTGTGGGAGCGAGACCGGCTTGCCGGCGATAGCGGACTATCAGTCAACAAAGATGTTGAATGTGCTGGCCTTATCGCGGGCAAGCCCGCTCTCACTGGGGGATTTGTCGGCAAACCTACTACCAAATAACGAGAACCCCCCTGCCAACGGCGCATTCGTTCGGCACGCGGGGCTCTCTACTATCGGTTCATCGCCTGTTTGCCCGACAGGCATCGACCCAGACAGAGGCTCACCATGATCTACGCACAACCCGGAACACCAGGCGCCGTCGTGACGTTCAAGGCGCGCTACGGCAACTTCATCGGCGGCGAGTTCGTCGCGCCGGTCAATGGCGAGTACTTCACCAACACCTCGCCGGTGAACGGTGAAGTGATCGCCGAGTTCCCGCGCTCCAGCGCCGCCGACATTGACAAGGCCCTCGACGCCGCCCACGCCGCTGCCGATGCCTGGGGCAAAACCTCGGCCCAGGACCGCTCGCTGGTGCTGCTGAAAATCGCCGATCGCATCGAACAGAACCTCGAAATTCTCGCCGTCACCGAAACCTGGGACAACGGCAAAGCCGTGCGCGAAACCCTGAACGCCGACGTGCCGCTGGCCGCCGACCATTTCCGTTACTTCGCCGGCTGCATCCGCGCGCAGGAAGGCGGCGCCGCCGAGATCAACGAGCTGACCACCGCCTACCATTTCCACGAGCCATTGGGCGTGGTCGGGCAAATCATTCCGTGGAACTTCCCGCTGCTGATGGCCGCGTGGAAACTCGCCCCGGCCCTGGCGGCCGGTAACTGCATCGTGCTCAAACCAGCCGAGCAGACGCCGTTGTCGATCATGATTTTCGCCGAACTGATCGCCGACTTGCTGCCGGCCGGCGTGCTGAACATCGTGCAAGGTTTCGGTCGCGAAGCCGGTGAAGCGCTGGCTACCAGCAAACGCATCGCCAAGATCGCCTTCACCGGTTCCACCCCGATTGGTGCGCACATCATGAAATGCGCGGCCGAGAACATCATTCCAAGCACCGTTGAACTGGGCGGCAAGTCGCCGAACATCTTCTTCGAAGACATCATGAACGCCGAGCCACAGTTCATCGAGAAAGCCGCCGAAGGCCTGGTGCTCGCCTTCTTCAACCAGGGCGAAGTCTGCACCTGCCCATCACGAGCGCTGGTGCAGGAATCGATCTACGACGACTTTATGAAAGTGGTGATGAAGAAGATCGCCAAGATCAAGCGCGGCGACCCACTGGACACCGAAACCATGGTCGGCGCCCAGGCGTCTGAGCAGCAATACGACAAGATCCTCTCGTACCTGAAAATTGCCCAGGAGGAGGGCGCCGAGCTGCTCACCGGCGGCGCGGCCGAGCGTCTTGAGGGCGACTTGTCGACGGGTTACTACATCCAGCCGACCCTGCTCAAGGGCCACAACAAGATGCGCGTGTTCCAGGAAGAAATCTTCGGTCCGGTGGTGGGCATCACCACGTTCAAGGACGAAGCCGAAGCCCTGGCGATTGCCAACGACAGTGAGTTCGGCCTCGGTGCCGGTCTGTGGACCCGCGACATCAACCGTGCGTACCGCATGGGCCGGGCGATCAAGGCTGGTCGCGTGTGGACCAACTGCTACCACCTGTACCCGGCGCACGCTGCGTTCGGAGGCTACAAAAAATCCGGCGTCGGCCGTGAAAACCACAAGATGATGCTCGACCACTACCAGCAGACCAAAAACCTGCTGGTGAGCTACGACATCAATCCGCTGGGCTTCTTCTAACCCCCGCAAAAACACCACCAAAACCTGTGGGAGCGGGCTTGCCCGCGATAGCGGTCTGACATCCAACATCCATGTTGAATGTGCTGGCCTCATCGCGAGCAGGCTCGCTCCCACATTGGTTTTGTGTGTATTTGAAGACCGCGCAAACACCCCCTACCAACGCACCCCACGACCTCCTTCGAAAGTAGCATTCGGGCGCCTGCCGCCTCGTGCATTAATGGCTTTACCGGAATCGTCCGGCACAAGAAGAGGATTGACCCATGTGGACTAAACCCGCGTTTACCGATCTGCGCATTGGCTTCGAAGTGACGATGTATTTCGCCAACCGCTGATCGTCCACCCGGCCAGCCGCTGAGTTGGCCGGGCCTGCCTTCTGGAGCATCGCCCATGCACATCCGCGTTCTCGGTTCCGCCGCTGGCGGTGGTTTTCCGCAATGGAACTGCAACTGCCGCCAGTGCGCCGGCGTGCGCAATGGCAGCCTGCGCGCGCAACGTCGCACGCAGTCCTCCATTGCCCTGAGCGACAACGGTGTGGACTGGGTGCTGTGCAATGCTTCCCCGGATATCCGTGCGCAACTCGAGGGTTTCGCGCCGCTGCAACCGGCCCGCCGCCTGCGCGACACGGCGATTGCCGGCGTGGTCCTGATGGACAGCCAGATCGACCATTGCACCGGCCTGTTGAGCCTGCGCGAAGGCTGCCCGCATTCGGTGTGGTGCACCGAGCGGGTGCATGAAGACCTGAGCAGCGGTTTCCCGTTGTTCACCATGCTCAAACACTGGAATGGCGGCTTGCAGTGGCAACCCGTGGGGCTGGACCGCGAGCCATTCAGCATCGCGGCCTGCAAGCATTTGCAGTTTCGGGCGATTCCACTGGTCAGCAACGCGCCGCCGTATTCGCCCAATCGTGGCAATCCGCAACCGGGCGACACCATTGGCCTGTTCATCGAAGACCTGCGTACGGGCGCGTCGTTGTTCTATGCGCCGGGCCTGGGTCAGATCGACGATGAGGTGTCGAGCTGGATGCAACGCGCCGATTGTTTGTTGCTGGACGGTACGTTGTGGCGCGATGACGAAATGCGCGTGTGTGAAGTCGGCCAGAGCCTGGGCAGTGAAATGGGCCACCTGCCGCAAAGCGGACCGGGCGGCATGCTTGAAGTGCTGGAGGGTTTCAACCGCCAGCGCAAGGTGCTGATCCACATCAACAACACCAATCCGATCCTCGATGAAGACTCGGCTGAGCGGGCGTTGCTGGAGCGGCGCGGGATCGAAGTGGCCTATGACGGCATGAGTATTGAGTTGTAGCCGCGGGCCCCATCGCTGGCAAGCCAGCTCCCACAAGGTTCTGCGGTGTACACAAAAACCTGTGGGAGCTGGCTTGCCAGCGATGAGGCCAGACCAGACACAGCAGCTTTCCCGGAGCCCCGCAATGACTGACACCCCAATGACCCCCAGCGAATTCGAAGCCGCCCTGCGCGCCAAAGGCGCGTACTACCACATCCATCACCCGTTCCACCAAGCCATGTACGCCGGTCGCGCCACTCGCGCGCAGATTCAAGGCTGGGTCGCCAACCGTTTCTACTACCAGATCAACATTCCGCTCAAGGATGCCGCCATCCTGGCCAACTGCCCGGACCGCGACGTGCGCCGCGAATGGCTGCAGCGAATTCTCGACCACGACGGTGTGCCCGGCAGCGAAGGCGGCATTGAAGCCTGGCTGCGCCTCGGTGAAGCGGTGGGCCTGGACCGTGAACAGATCCTGTCCCAGGAACTGGTATTGCCCGGCGTCCGTTTTGCCGTGGACGCCTACGTCAATTTCGCCCGTCGTGCCTGCTGGCAGGAAGCGGCCAGCAGTTCGCTGACCGAGCTGTTCGCACCGCAGATCCACCAGTCGCGGCTCGACGCCTGGCCCACGCATTACCCGTGGATCGACGTCGCTGGTTATGACTATTTCCGCACGCGCCTGAGTCAGGCGCGGCGTGATGTCGAGCACGGTTTGCGCATCACCCTGGCGCATTACGTCACCGTCGAAGGGCAGCAGCGGATGCTGGAAATCCTTCAGTTCAAACTCGACGTGCTGTGGAGCATGCTCGACGCCATGAGCATGGCCTACGAGCTGCAACGCCCGCCGTATCACACGGTGACCACCGAACGCGTCTGGCATCGGGGGATCGCACTGTGAGCCTGATCAAACGTGCGCAGTCACCGACCTTGCGCCAGGGGTTTCGCTTGCAGTGGGAGCCGCGTCAGGACTGCCATGTGCTGCTGTACCCCGAAGGCATGATTAAACTCAACGCCAGTGCCGGGCAGATTCTCGATCTGCTGGACGGTCAGCGCAGCGTGGCGGCGATCATTGATTTACTCTCCGCGAGTTTCCCCGGTGTGCCGGGGATCGATGAGGACGTGCTGGCGTTTCTGGAGGTGGCCCATGCTCAGTTCTGGATCGAATGATTTGCCGCCGGGGCCGCCGCTGTGGCTGTTGGCGGAGCTGACTTATCGTTGTCCGTTGCAATGCCCGTATTGCTCCAATCCACTGGATTTCGCCCAGCAAGGCGCGGAGTTGAGTACCGAAGAGTGGATTCGCGTGTTCCGTGAGGCGCGCGAAATGGGCGCTGCGCAACTGGGCTTTTCCGGTGGCGAGCCGTTGGTGCGCCAGGATTTGGCGGAGTTGATCAAAGCCGCACGGGACATGGGTTACTACACCAACCTGATCACCTCGGGCATCGGTTTGACCGAGCAGAAAGTCCATGATTTCAAAGTCGCCGGGCTCGACCATATCCAGATCAGCTTTCAGGCCGCCGACGAAGCGGTCAACAACATGCTCGCCGGCTCGCGCAAGGCATTCGCACAGAAGCTCGCCATGGCCCGTGCGGTCAAAGCCCAGGGTTACCCGATGGTGCTGAATTTCGTCACCCATCGGCACAACATCGACCGCATCGACCGCATCATCGACTTGTGCCTGGAGCTGGAAGCGGATTTCGTCGAACTGGCCACGTGTCAGTTCTATGGGTGGGCCGAGCTCAACCGCGTGGGCCTGTTGCCGACCCGCGAGCAATTGCAGCGCGCCGAGCGCATCACCAACGAATACCGTGAACGGCTTGAGGCGCAGGGTCATCCATGCAAACTGATCTTCGTCACCCCGGATTACTACGAAGAACGCCCCAAGACCTGCATGAACGGCTGGGCCAATCTGTTTCTCGACATCACCCCGGACGGCACGGCGTTGCCCTGTCACAGCGCCCGGCAGTTGCCGGTGACGTTCCCGAATGTGCGCGAACACAGCATCGAGCACATCTGGACCGACTCCTTCGGTTTCAACCGCTTTCGCGGCGACGACTGGATGAAGGAACCGTGCCGCTCCTGCGATGAAAAGCACAAGGACCTGGGAGGATGTCGCTGCCAGGCGTTCATGCTGACCGGCGATGCCGCCAATGCCGACCCGGTGTGCAGCAAGTCGCCGCACCACGGTGTGATCCTCAAGGCACGCGAGGAAGCCGATGCGCCGGGGCTGGGGATGGAACATTTGATCTTGCGTAACGAGAAGGCATCGCGGCTGATCTATCGCGGATGAATCAATCAACACAAATCCCTGTGGGAGCTAGCCTGCTAGCGATAGCGGTTTGTCAGGCAATACAGATGTTAAATGTGCCGACCCCATCGCGAGCAGGCTCGCTCCCACAGGGATCTGCGGTGTACCCATAGGTCTGATTGCATTCGCAGCCGGATGGGTTAGTGTGGCTTTACCTTCCAAAACAATAAAAAACAGGCTTTCCAATGAGCCAGAGTCTCAGTCAGCTACGTAAATTCGTTTCCCCTGAAATCATCTTTGGTGCCGGTTGCCGGCACAACGTCGGCAACTATGCCAAGACCTTTGGTGCGCGTAAGGTCCTGGTGGTCAGCGATCCCGGTGTGATCGCCGCCGGTTGGGTCGCCGATGTCGAGGCCAGCCTGCAAGCCCAGGGCATCGATTACTTCCTGTACAGCGACGTTTCACCCAACCCGCGCGTCGAGGAGGTCATGCTCGGTGCCGAGTTGTACCGGGAAAACCATTGCGACGTGATCGTCGCCGTCGGTGGCGGCAGCCCGATGGATTGCGGCAAGGGCATCGGCATTGTCGTCGCTCACGGCCGCAGCATCCTCGAGTTCGAAGGGGTGGACACCATTCGCGTGCCCAGCCCGCCGCTGATCCTGATTCCGACCACCGCCGGCACCTCGGCGGATGTCTCGCAATTCGTGATCATCTCCAACCAGCAAGAACGCATGAAGTTCTCCATCGTCAGCAAAGCGGTGGTGCCGGACGTGTCGCTCATCGACCCGGAAACCACCCTGAGCATGGACCCGTTCCTGTCGGCCTGTACCGGCATCGACGCGTTGGTGCATGCCATCGAAGCCTTTGTGTCTACCGGCCACGGACCCCTGACCGACCCCCACGCGCTGGAAGCCATGCGTCTGATCAACGGCAACCTGGTGCAGATGATCGCCAACCCGAGCGACATCGCCCTGCGCGAGAAGATCATGCTCGGCAGCATGCAGGCCGGGCTGGCGTTCTCCAACGCGATCCTCGGCGCGGTGCACGCCATGTCCCACAGCCTGGGCGGCTTCCTCGACTTGCCCCATGGGCTGTGCAACGCGGTGCTGGTGGAGCACGTGGTGGCCTTCAATTACAGCTCCGCGCCGGAACGGTTCAAGGTGATTGCCGAGACGTTCGGCATCGATTGCCGAGGCCTCAATCACCGGCAGATCTGCGGGCGTCTGGTTGAACATCTGATCGCGCTGAAACACGCCATCGGCTTCCACGAAACCCTCGGTTTGCACGGCGTCAGCACGGCGGACATCCCGTTCCTGTCGCAACATGCCATGCACGATCCGTGCATCCTGACCAACCCGCGCGAATCCAGTCAGCGTGATGTCGAGGTCGTCTATGGCGAAGCCCTCTGACGAACAACAACGTGCGCTGGCCGGGTTACTCGGATTAGGCAGTCACTCGGCGCGCAAGAGCCATTACCCGGAACTCGCCGCACGGCTGGACGAGTTGGAAGCTGAGCGTAATCGCTACAAATGGCTGTTCGAAAACGCCGTCCACGGGATCTTCCAGGCCAGCCTCATGGAAGGCATGCGTGCCGCCAACCCGGCCCTGGCGCGGATGCTTGGCTATCAGGACCCGCAAGAGGTGCTGTTTTCGCTGGCCGACCTGGCGAGCAACCTGTTTGTCGGCGGCGCTCAAGAGTTGGAGAAAATCCGTGAAATGCTCCAGCGCGAGCGCAGCTTGCACGGCTATGAAACCCAGTTGCGGCGCAAGGACGGCACCAGCCTCGACGTGCTGATGAACCTGCTGCTCAAACCCGACCAGGAAGGGCTGGTGGAGGGTTTTGTCGCCGACATCACCGAACGCAAATTCGCCCAGCAGCGCCTGCAACAACTCAATGACGAACTGGAACAGCGGGTCGCCGCGCGCACCGACGAATTGCTGGAAGCCAACCGCAACCTGCAACAGCAGATCACCCAGCGTAAACAGATTGCCCAAGACTTGCGCGATGCCCGGGACGCCGCCGAGGCCGCCAATCGCAGCAAGGACAAATACCTCGCCGCCGCCAGTCATGACCTGCTGCAACCGCTCAACGCCGCACGTTTGCTGATTTCGACCTTGCGTGAGCGCAAGCTGCCGGACGTCGAACAGGTGCTGGTCGAACGCACCCATCAGGCCCTGGAAGGGGCAGAAGATTTGCTCACCGATTTGCTGGACATCTCCCGGCTCGATCAGGCCGCGGTCAAACCGGATGTCGCGTTGTACCGCCTCGATGAATTGCTCGGGCCGCTGGTGTCCGAGTTCCGGTCAGTGGCCGATGCGGCCGGGTTGCGTTTGCGCGTGCACATGGGCGATTTCGCCATTCGCACCGACCTGCGCCTGATGACCCGCATCATGCGCAACTTCCTCAGCAATGCTTGTCGCTACACCGATCAGGGCAGCATTTTGCTCGGGGCCCGGCGGCGCGGCGACTGGCTGCGTCTGGAAGTCTGGGACACCGGGCGCGGGATCCCGGCGGATCGCCTCGACTCGATCTTCCTCGAGTTCAATCAACTGGACGTCGGCCGCGCCGCCGACCGCAAAGGTGTGGGGCTGGGGCTGGCGATCGTCGAGCGCATCGCCAAGATCCTCGACTACCGGATTCAGGTGCATTCGCTGCCGGGACGCGGCTCGATGTTCAGTATTGAGGTGCCGATTTCCCATGAGGTTCCGTTGCCCATCAGCCTCGCGGCGCCCCAGCCGGGCACCGGCAATCCGTTGCCGGGCCGGCGCTTGCTGGTGCTGGACAATGAAGTGAGCATTCTGCAAAGCATGAGCGCATTGCTCGGGCAGTGGGGCTGCGAAGTGGTCGTCGCCACCGACGAAACCTCGGCACTGGCCGCGTTGCAGGGCCAGGCGCCGGAACTGATTCTGGCGGACTATCACCTCGATCACGGGGTGGTGGGGTGTGAGGTGGTGCGGCATTTACGCGAGCATTTCAGCCAGACCATTCCGGCGGTGATCATCACCGCGGACCGCACCGACCAGTGCCGGCGCTCCTTGCAGCGACTGGATGCGCCGTTGCTGAACAAACCGGTGAAACCCGGCAAGTTGCGCGCAGTGTTGAGTCAGTTATTGGGGTAGGCGCGGTATTGCAGGCTGAAACCCAGCTCGGCGGACTGACCTTGCTCCAGCAACACCAGACCCGGCCGACCGGGCAAGTGGTGCGCATTGACCGGATGGCTCACCGGTTCGATGCAGAAAAACGCCAGGTCCACCGGGCAGTAGAGCAGGTAGTAATCGCTGCCGCTGGCCTGGCATTCCAGTTCATAACCGAGGTCGGGTTGCTGGATCAGGCAATGCCCATCCCATTGGCAGAATCCATTGTCGACCAGCGTGTCGGGCAGGGCCTTGAGGTGCTGGAAGTCCCAATCGGCGGGCAACGAGCTCAGTCGTGTGGGCAGTTTGGCAGCGTCGCATAACCAGACTTTCCCGGCTTTTGCCTGCAACTGCGTGTCGGCAGTGCGCGGCAGATACGGGTGCAGCCCCAAACCGTGCCACGCCGCGTACTCGGCCAGATGGGTGACGTGCAATTCGATACTCAGTTTGCCCTCGCTCAAATGAAACCGCTGCCGGGCGCGATAGGCGAACGGCGTGGTGCTGTCGAGTTGCAGCACCACTTCATCACGGGTTTGCGAAACCAACTGCCACGGCTGCTGCCAGGCGCTGCCGTGAATCGGCAGCGGATCGGTGAGGCTGTTGGGCTCAAGCGCAAGCCAGCCGTGCGGACGATCGAAACCACCGTCGGAAATGCGGTTGGACCATGGCACCAGAGGAAAACAGCCGAGTTTGCCGGGCAGGCCGGTGTTCAGCGCGTGCGTATCACTGCGGCGCAACAGGGGCTGCCCCGAACTGTTGACGGTCCAGTTGACGATGCTGCCGCCGAGTTCGGGGGCGAGGGTGAGGTGAGTGAATTCGTCTTCGAGTTCGAGCAGTGTTGGCGTCATGTTGACCCGCGATAGGAATGAGTACGGGGATAATGTGTAGGAGCCGGCTTGCTGCGGGCGGCTCCTACAGGTAACGCGTTTTCAATCAGGGGTTGAAGCGAGGTTCCGGCAGGCCTTTCACGCCCGGATCAAGGGCGAACACGCCGCCCGCCAGTGACTGTTCGTCATGGTCGTCACCGGGGCGGATCGAGGTCACGAACAGAGTGTCCAGCCGACTGCCGCCGAAAGCGCACATGGTCGGTTTTTTTACCGGTACGGTGAGGGAGCGGTCCAGGCGTCCGTCGGGGGTGAAACGGTGTATCAGCCCGGCGTCGTTGGCGCAGATCCAATAGCAGCCTTCGGCGTCCACGGCGGCGCCATCGGGGCGACCGCAGAAGTGATTCATGTCGACGAACACCCGACGGTTGGTCGGTGTGCCGCTGTCGATGTCGTAATCGAAGGCCCAGATTTGCTGGACCGAAGGATGCGAGTCCGACAGGTACATCGTGCGGCCATCGGGGCTGAAGCCGAGGCCATTGGGCACGATGAATCCACCCAGTTGCGCACCGAGCGGCCCGCGTTCTCCGGCGCTGTAGCGATACAACGCGCCCTCGGCCGCATTGGCGCCCATGTTCAGTACCATGCTGCCGGCCCAGAAACGTCCTTGACGGTCGCAGCGACCGTCGTTGAGGCGCATGTCCGTTCGGGAATGATCAACAGGCGCCAGCAGTTCGCTGTCGAGGCTGCCGTCGTTGTGCGTTTGAAGGCGGAAGAACCCGCTTTCCATCCCAGCGACCCAGCTGCCATCGCGGTGACGCGCGATGCAGGCGAGCATTTCCGGTGCCGTCCAGGCCTCGACATGGCCGGTTTCGGCACTCCAGCGTTGCAGGCCCCCGGCGGGAATATCGACCCAGTACAGGGCGTTTTCCTCAGGAACCCAGACCGGGCTTTCACCGACCCCGTTACGGGCATCGACAATCAATTCGGCTTGCATGGCAACTCATTCCCTGGGCTTTTTGTTGTGGGGATCAAGTGAAACAGGAGGCTTCAGTCACCGAACGGGCCGGACGCGACAAAGGCACCCCCCTGATAAACCATGGCCGGATCATCCGCAGCCGGCATCGGTTGGGCTTCGACTTTTTCGCGGAACACTTCAGACGTGTCCCTTGGTGCATAACCCAGCGCGGTGGCGTAGCGGTTGTCCCACCAGACGTTCTTGTTATCGGAAGCGCCGTAGACCACGGTATGGCCGACGTTCGGGGCGTACAGGGCGCATTCGATCAAATGAGTCAGGTCGCCGAAGCTCAGCCAGGTGCTCATCATCCGACGGTTTTGCGGTTCCGGGAACGAGGAGCCGATGCGGATGCTGACGGTCTCGATGCCGTAGCGGTCGAAATAGAAGCTGGCCACGTCTTCGCCGTAGCACTTGGACAAACCGTAGTAACTGTCCGGGCGGCGAGGGGAGCGGGCGTCGATCACTTCATCCTGTTTGTAGAAACCGATGACATGGTTGGAACTGGCGAAAATCACCCGCTTCACGCCATGGCGGCGCGCCGCTTCGTAGATGTGGAATACGCCGCAGATGTTGGCGCCCAGGATGTCTTCAAACGAATGTTCCGTCGAGACGCCGCCAAAGTGCAGGATGGCGTCCACGCCTTCGACCAGATGATGCACGGCTTGCTTGTCCGCGAGGTCGCAGGTCACAACTTCTTCGCGGTCATCGATGGCGGGGGCGATGTCGGCGATGTCCGACAGGCGAATCACCTTGGCGTAAGGACGCAGGCTTTCGCGCAGCACTTTACCGAGGCCACCGGCGGCACCGGTCAACAGCAGGCGATTGAAAGGGACTTGGGAAGTGCTGGTCATGGAAATTCCTGGGCGCGAAATTATTGTTGTTGAGTTTGTTGTAAGTTGTCGTACGACCGTGTCGAAGTATCGTTAGGGTTTCCGGGTCTTGTCAACGCGACTTTTGTGGAAATTGACGGAGGGTAACCGCCACGAACGCTATCCCTGTAGGCGCCAGCTTTCTGGCTCCTACAGGTTTTGGGCCCGCCGGGAAACGTCTTACAACAACGAAATCGGGTAGCTGATGAATATGCGATTTTCATCGAACTCGTTGTTGCTGAAGTCTTTGCGAATGGTCGCGTTGCGCCATTTTACGTTGAGGTTCTTCAGCGCGCCGCTCTGCACGGTGTAAGCCAGCTCCGTTTCGCGGCCCCACTCCTTGCCGTCGGTGATGGCACCGGTGTGTACATTATCACCGCTGATGTAGCGGTTCATCAGGGTCAGGCCGGGAATGCCGAGGGCGACGAAGTTGTAGTCGTGACGCAACTGCCAGGATTTTTCCTTGGCGTTGTCGTAGCTTGAGTTGTAACTGTCGTTGGCCAGTGTGCCGCCGCTGGTGCCGTTGACGCGCATCCAGACGCTGTCACCGGTCAGCTTTTGCAGGCCGACGTAAAAGGTGTTGCCGCCGTATTTGGCGGACAGCATCGCGAACGTGGTTTTGTTGTCCAGGTCGCCCGCCAGGGCACTGCCATCTTCCTTGCCGTTGAAGAAACCGAGGTTGGCGCCAAGTGTCCAGTCGCCGATGGGTTGGCTGTGGCTGAGGTTGAAGTACTGCTGCTGATAAATGTCGCTGAGTTCCGAGTACCAGACGCCGACCTGAGTGCGTTTCTCGTTGAACTGGTATTCAGCACCGCCGAAGTTGAAACGGTCCGAGGTGAACGCGGCTTTGCCGTTCATGGACATGTCTTCCATGCTCGCATCGTTGCGCGGGCTGTTCTGGCGGAACTGGCCGCCGTAGAGCGTCAGGCCGCTGATTTCGGTAGAGGTCACCTGGCCACCGCGGAAGGTTTGCGGCAGGGAGCGGCCGTCATCCGAGCGCAGGACGGGCAGTACCGGCATCCATTCGCCGACCTTCAATTCGGTTTTCGAGATCTTGCCTTTGAGCGCCACTCCCATCCGACCGAAGTTGTCGGCAGGGCGACCGTCATCGTGAATCGGCAGCAGTTGCGTGCCGCCGGTGCCTTTGCCGCCATCGAGCTTCTGCGAGTACAGGCCCAGCACATCCACACCAAAACCGACCGGGCCTGGCGTGAACCCGGACTTGGCGTCGAGGATGAAGCTTTGCGTCCACTCTTCAGCCTTGCCCTGGGGGTAGGTCGGATTGGTGTAGTTGCGGTTGAAGTAGGCGTTACGCAGGTTCAGCGTGGCCTTGGCGTCATCGACGAAGCCTTCGGCGTGGCTGGTCACAGGCATCGCCAGTACGGCCAGGCTGCTGCAACCAATGAGGCTCAGGGTATGACGGCGTGCGAAGGTAGGGCGAGAGGTGCTGGTGGAGGAGTTACGGGCGAGTTTGCTCACTGTGACGTTCCCTAAGTTTCTTGTTGTTTTTATGTTTGTTATACGTCGTCGTACAACAAGGGGGCGATTATTTGCGAGTGTTTCGAGTTGTGTCAATCGGAAGTTGTACGATGACCTGAGGCAATTCGACGAGCGGGTTGATCATGTCGCAGGTATGCGGTTTGTCGACAAAGGTCATTTCACCGCTGCCGCTGCAGGAGCCCGGCCTGCCGGCGATGGCGATCTCAGGCATGCCATCGGCGGCAAGGAGGGTGTTTACCCCGTGATCATCGGGGGCATGGTGCCCAGGAGTGAAACCGCCGCCACCGCGCCGATTCCCAGCAACCATTCCAGAATCACGCTGGTTTTGAGCGTCGCCAGGCGTTCTTCGCAATCCTTGATCCGCAGCCGATTGAACAGCGCGAGACCCAGCATGGCGATGACCAGCACCACCTTGATCAGCAGAATCAACGCAAAACCGGAGAGCAACGGGGTCGGCCAGAACTGCCCGGTCAGTACCCGCACATTGATCAGCCCGGTAATCACCAATCCCGCCACCAGCGCATAACCGACACCGCTGAAGCGTTGCAGTATTTCGCGGACAGCATGGCCAGCCGGTTGCCGCAGGATCATCACCAGCAACAACAACCCCCCGAGCCAGGCCCCGACGCAGGTCAGGTGAATGATTTGATTGAGAATCAGCAACTGGCCGCTGAGACCATCGAGCATCGCGCCGTGACCGACCGGCGCCAATGTCGCCAACAGCAGGCCGCCAAGGGCCAGACGCAAGGGCGGGTTCGAGTGAAGTGGCGTGAGCAGCACAACCATCAGCAAACCATTGAGCAGCAGATGCCAGCGCCAGACCTGACCGAAAAACGTATTGCCCAGCACCAGGCGCAAGGTCGATGGATCGAGCGCGGCGTCCCACGCACCGGCCATGCTGGCGGTGATCAGCAGCAGCCAGGCGATGCCGCTGATCAAGGCGACCAGCGCAAGCCAGCGGCTGACTCGCGCCAGAGGTGTGTCCAGCAATGCTTCACGACCCAACAGCAGCGGCCTGAATACCCAGACCCCGAACAGCATCAGCACCACGGTGAAATGCAGGAAGCGGCACAGCACCATCGCGCTCGTCATGAATTACTGGCCAACCTTGAAGCTGTAGGCCCCTTCGCTTTTGTGGGTATCGACCGACACCGCGTGCCATTCCACTTTGTAAGCACCCGCCGCCAATGGCGCGGCCGGGGTCACGATCAAGGTCTTTTTATCGCTGCCTTGGGTGGCCAGGCTTTTCACCGGCACGTCGGCGCCATCCTTGCTGAGGGTGACTTTGCTGAACGTCGCTTCGACGCCTTCGGAAAACACCAGGCGCAGCTCCGAGGGCGCGCTGACGGTGCTGTCGGCCGCTGGGGCCTGCTCTTTCAGATGGGCGTGGGCAAAGACCGATGAGGCGGCGAGCAGCGAGCCGAGCAGGGCTGCGGTGGTCAGGGTTTTCTTGAAAAGCATCGCGGGTACCTCAGAGGCAGGTTCGAAGAAGGCGGGCAGTTTAACTGCGAGCGCCGGCGGGCGGGTGTAGGAAGTTTCGGTTTAGGCTGTCGCCGCGATGTAGAGCGGATGCTAGTCTTGAGCAACGCTGTTGTCAGGGAGCCCTCATGGGCAATCACAAGATCGAGATTCGCCGCAGTAACGTCGAAAAAATTCTGCTCGGGGCCGAAAAGGTCTTCGCCGAAAAAGGTTTCGGCGGCACCGCCATGGCCGACATTGCCGCCGAAGTGCAACTGCCGCGCTCCAATCTGCATTACTACTTCAGCACCAAGACCGAGTTGTACAGCGCCGTGTTGTTCGATTTGCTGGAGGTCTGGAAGCAGGACGCGTTGTGTTTCGAGATGTTCGATGACCCGCGCGTGGTGCTCAGCAGCTACATCCGCGCCAAGATGAACCATTCACGCAGCCGGCCTTACGGCTCGAAAGTCTGGGCCAACGAAATCATCCACGGCGCGCCGACGCTGGGTGAGAAACTCGACGTCAGCCTGTACGACTGGGCCAAGATGAAAGAAGCGAAAATTCGCCAGTGGGTGGACGACAAACGCATCCTGCCGGTGGAGCCTTCCAGCCTGCTGTACATGATCTGGGCGTCGACTCAGCATTACGCGGACTTTGATCATCAGGTGAATATCCTGAATGATCACCAGCCGCTGTCGGACATGCAGTTTGAGCGGGCGGTGCAGACGGTGACGAGTGTGATTTTGCGCGGGATCGGTCTGGAGCCTTAAAATCTCGAGTGGTGCTGCCGGCCTCATCGCGAACAGGCTCGCTCCCACATTGGAATGCATTTCAAATGTGGGAGCGAGCCTGCTCGCGATGGCGTCAGTTCAGGCGCCGAAGATTTCAGACCGCAACGTGATACGGATTCCTCGGATCATGATTCCAGTCCAGAAACGGCTTGCCGTTCTCCATCGGCACCATCTCGATGCAATCCTGCACCGGGCAGGTGATCTGGCACAAATTGCAGCCCACACATTCGTCATCGATCACTTCGTATTTATGCGTGCCGTCTGCCTGCTTGAGACTGGCCACCGCCTGATGGGACGTGTCTTCGCAAGCGATATGGCAACGCCCACAGCCGATACACGCTTCCTGGTCAATCTTCGCGATCACCTGATAGTTGATGTCCAGGTACTTCCAGTCCGTAGTATTGCCCACCGCCCGTCCGGAAAATTCCGACACGCTGGCGTAACCCTGACTGTCCATCCAGCGTGACAAGCCGTCCTTCATTTCTTCGACAATCCGAAAGCCATGCAGCATCGCCGCGGTGCATACCTGCACCGAACCGCTGCCCAGTGCGATGAATTCCGCCGCATCGCGCCAGTTGCCGATGCCGCCGATACCCGATATCGGCAGGCCTTGAGTCTGCGGATCGCGTGCGATCTCGGCGACCATGTTCAACGCAATCGGCTTCACCGCAGAACCGCAATAACCGCCATGGGTGCTTTGGCTGCCGACGGTGGGGTTGGCGACCATACGTTCCAGGTTGACGCTGGTGATCGAGTTGATCGTGTTGATCAGCGACACCGCATCGGCGCCGCCGCGATGGGCCGCACGGGCAGCGACGCGGATGTCGGTGATGTTCGGCGTCAGCTTGACGATCACCGGCAGCGAGCAATACGTCTTGCACCAGCGCGTGACCTGTTCGACATACTCTGGCACCTGACCGACCGCCGCGCCCATGCCCCGTTCCGGCATGCCGTGGGGGCAGCCGAAGTTCAGTTCGATGCCGTCGGCGCCGGTGGCTTCCACCAGCGGCAGGATGTGTTTCCACGATTCTTCGACGCAGGGCACCATCAGCGACACGATCAGCGCACGGTCCGGCCAGTCCTTTTTCACCTGGGTGATTTCCCGCAGATTGATCTCCAGGGAACGGTCGGTGATCAGCTCGATATTGTTGAAGCCCAGCACTTCACGGTTGGCGCCGAAATGCGCCGAGTAGCGCGACGACACATTGACCGCCGCCGGGTCTTCACCCAGGGTTTTCCAGACCACGCCGCCCCAGCCGGCCTCGAAGGCGCGGACCACGTTGTAGGCTTTGTCAGTCGGCGGCGCGGAGGCCAGCCAGAACGGGTTGGGGGATTTGATGCCGGCGAAGACAATCGAAAGATCAGCCATTTACGCGGCCTCCACGTTGAGCATCAATTGAGCGTTGATCGCCTCGGCAGCCAGCTTGCCGTGCTGCACGGCTTGCACGGTGAGGTCCTGATCTAGGCTGGTGCAGTCGCCACCGGCATACACGCCGGGAATGCTGGTGCGCAGGTGCTCGTCGACTTGAATTCGATCGCCAGAACGCTTGAGTTCGCGAGCCAGCGGATCGCCAAGCGCGCTCGAGTCGAAAGCCTGGCCGATGGCTTTGAAAATCGCATCGGCCGCCAGTTCGAAGGTTTCGCCGGTGGTTTGCAGGCGACCTTCCACCAAGTGTGTGCGAGCGAAACGCATGCCGCGTACTTGGCCTTGATCGTCGAGCAGCACTTCTTCGGGTTGCGCCCAGGTCAGCAAACGCACCTGATGGGCTTTGGCGATGTCCTGTTCGTGGTGAGTGGCGCCCATGTCCTCGACGCCACGGCGGTACACCAGATTCACATCATGTGCCCCGAGGCGGGCCATTTGCACGGCCATGTCGATGGCGGTGTTGCCGGCGCCGAGCACGATGCAATGATCCGCGAGGGGCAATTGGCTCAGGTCATCCGCCTGGCGCAATTCGCGGATGTACTCGGTGGCGGCGAGCAGGCCGGGTGCCTCTTCGTGATTCAGCCCAAGCTGTTTGCTGGCGTTGAGACCGAGGCCGAGGAACACCGCGTCGAATTGCTGATGCAGTTCGCTGAGGGTCAGGTTTTCACCGAGTTTTTGCCCGTGACGGATTTCGATACCGCCGATCTGCAACAGGAAATCCAGCTCCTTCTGTGCGTAGTCGTCCACCAGTTTGTACTTGGCGATCCCGTATTCGTTGAGGCCGCCAGCCTTTTCCCTGGCTTCGAAAATCACCACGTCATGCCCGTGCATGGCGCTGCGATGAGCGCAGGACAAACCGGCCGGGCCGGCACCGACCACGGCGATGCGCTTGCCGGTGGCTGCGGCGCGACGGAAGGGGTGTTCGCTGAAGTGCGCGTTGTCCACGGCGTAGCGTTGCAATAGGCCGATCAGTACCGGCGCGCATTCATGGGCGTTGTTGCGCACGCAGGCTTGCTGGCAAAGGATTTCCGTCGGACAGACCCGGGCGCAACTGCCGCCGAGGATGTTCGCCGAGAGGATTTTCTGTGCGGCGCCTTGCACGTTGTCCTGATGGATATTGCGGATGAACGAGGGGATATCGATCTCACTCGGACAGGCATTCACGCACGGCGCGTCGTAGCAATACAGACAGCGCGAGGCTTCCAGATGCGCCTGGCGGTCGTTGAGCGGCGGCGCCAGATCGGTGAAATGGCCGGCGAGGGCGGCCGCATTCTCATAGGGATGCGGGAGGTGGGTCAGGGTCTTGATCACGGTGTTGGCCTCACGGTTATTGAGGTGATGCCTCTGGTGGGCATTGGTTTGTACGGTGTCTGAACGGGCCTCATCGCCAGCAGGCTGGCTCCCACATTTGGAATGCGTTTACCCTGTGGGTGCCAGCTTGCTGGCGATGAGGTCGAAGGTCTCGATCTCAGCGTTTCACGGCAACCGGCTGATTCAACTCCGCCCGCTTGCTCAGCAAATCAAACACCGCCGGGTACGCCGGCCGTTCGACATACCGCCCGGCACCCCGCTCGGCGCGTAAATCCCCGTCGGCCCAGACCACCCGACCCTGGCTGATCGTATGGCTCGGCACGCCGCGCACGGTCTTGCCTTCGAAGATGTTGAAGTCGACTTGCTGGTGATGGGTCTTCGCCGAAATTGTCCGTGTGCCCTCGGGATCCCACAGCACCAGGTCCGCATCGGCTCCGACGCGAATCGCACCCTTGCGCGGGTAGAGGTTGAAGATCTTTGCGGTGTTGGTGGAGGTCAGTGCCACAAATTGCTGCATCGAAAAACGCCCGGTGTTCACCCCTTCATCCCACAGCACGGCCATGCGGTCTTCGATACCGGCGGTGCCGTTCGGGATCTTGCTGAAATCGTCACGCCCCGCGGCTTTTTGCTCGGCGCAGAAACAGCAGTGGTCGGTGGCGGTGGTGTGCAGGTTGCCGGATTGCAGACCATGCCAAAGCGCTTCCTGATGGCCGCGAGGACGGAACGGCGGGCTCATCACGTAACCGGCGGCGGTCTGCCAGTCCGGGTGTTGATAGACGCTGTCGTCCAGCAGCAGATGCCCGGCCAATACTTCACCGTAGACTTGCTGGCCCTTGCTGCGGGCGTAAGTGATTTCGTCGAGGGCTTCCTTGGTCGACACGTGAACCAGGTACAGCGGCGTGCCCAGGGTCTCGGCGATGCGGATGGCCCGGCTCGCCGCTTCACCTTCGACCTGCGACGGACGCGACAGCGGATGCGCTTCAGGGCCGGTGATGCCCTGCGCCATCAGCTTGCGTTGCAGGTGATAAACCAGTTCTCCGTTTTCTGCATGCACCGTCGGCACCGCGCCCAGCTCCAGGCAGCGCTCGAAACTCGCCACCAGCGTGTCGTCGGCCGCCATGATCGCGTTTTTGTAGGCCATGAAATGCTTGAAGCTGTTGACCCCGTGTTGACTGACCAGCTCGGCCATCTCTTCGCGGACCTGCTCGCTCCACCAGGTGATCGCAACGTGGAAACCGTAATCGGAGGCCGACTTCTCAGCCCATCCGCGCCACTGATGAAAAGCCTCCATCAGCGATTGCTGCGGATTGGGAATCACGAAGTCGATGATCGACGTGGTGCCACCGGCAAGTCCCGCCGCCGTGCCACTGAAAAAGTCTTCACTGGCCACGGTGCCCATGAAGGGCAGTTGCATGTGGGTGTGCGGGTCGATGCCGCCGGGCATCAGGTATTGGCCACTGCCGTCGAGCACCTCGGCACCCGCCGGAACATCAAGATTGTCGCCGATGGCTTTGATCACGCCGTCGGCGCAATAGACGTCGGCGCGATAACTTTCATCATGGGTAATAACGGTGGCGCCACGGATCAACAGAGACATTCCGAGTTCCTCGCAGGCATGACCGACTTGTGCCGGTTCTAAATGTTTTATATGAAGCGTGCGCCAACAGGAGTATTCCTGTCAGTGCTGTCAGGAATAGAAGCTAGTATGAGTTCAAGGATTGAGCAAGAATATTTTTTATAAGCATATATCTGTTTTAAGTAGTTGATAAATAAGAACTAAAACGATTAATCACCAAAATGGTGAGACCTCTCACCATTTTGACGCACTTGACAGGTTCTAAAAATAGACGAGATTTCTTATGTGAAATCAGCCGCTTGAGAATGGTCTATGGTTGATGCGCAAGTTTGAAAAAAAGATCAACGCACCAGATTGAGTCCTGACGGTTCGGACAACTTGCCTGGCCTTTAGCCTCAGTGCACAGACAAGTGACCGATTACTCATCGCAGATAGATATAAAACTGATAAACATCAGTAGGTTGCAAAGTTTTTATGGAACTGCCCGATGCGCAATCGGGGTGCCCGGCACGTTTATTGATGCCACCAGCCCCTGATGAGCAAAAAATAATTCAAAGAACAGTGGAGCGGCCATGCAACAGATCAGATCACAAGTGACCGAGCGCGACGGCTTGTTCGAGCTAGAAGCCGGCAGCGATGTCCTCGACAGTCCCCGATACAACCACGACATGGCACCGACCAAGGTGCACGAACGATCCTGGAACAAATGGCACATCACCGCGCTGTGGGTCGGTATGGCGATCTGCGTGCCGACCTACACCCTCGGCGGGGTGCTGACCGCCTACTTCGGCCTGAGCGTCGGTGAAGCGCTGCTGGCGATTCTGTTCGCCAACATCATTGTGTTGATCCCGCTGACACTGAATGCTTTCCCCGGCACCAAGTACGGCATTCCGTTTCCGGTGTTGCTGCGTTCTTCCTTCGGCATCTTTGGTTCCAATATTCCTTGCCTGATTCGTGCGTTGGTGGCGTGTGGCTGGTTCGGCATCCAGACGATGTTCGGCGGGCTGGCGATTCACTTGTTTCTGGGCTCGGTGTTCGAGGGCTGGAAATCCCTCGGTGGCACCGGCGAAGTCATCGGTTTCATGATCTTCTGGGCGCTCAACCTGTGGGTGGTGATTCGCGGCGCCGAGTCGATCAAATGGTTGGAAACGCTCTCGGCACCGTTGCTGATACTGGTGGGTGTTGGCTTGTTGGTATGGGCCATGCCGAACGTGTCGATGAGCGAATTGCTGGCGATCCCGGCCAAACGTCCGGAAGGTGCCAGCGTGGTCAGCTATTTCGCTGCCGGGCTGACCGCGATGGTCGGGTTCTGGGCGACGTTGTCGCTGAACATTCCCGACTTCAGTCGCTATGCGAAGAGCCAGAAAGATCAGATTGTCGGGCAGATTATCGGTTTGCCGCTGACCATGTTCCTGTTCGCCTCGCTGGGCGTGGTGATGACCGCCGCGTCGGTGAAACTGGTGGGCGTGACCGTGTCCGATCCAGTCACCTTGATCGGGCATATCCAGAGCCCGGTCTGGGTCGCGCTGGCCATGGCGTTGATCATTATCGCCACGCTGTCCACCAACACCGCGGCCAACATTGTGTCCCCGACCAACGACTTCCAGAACATCGCGCCGAAGGTGATCAACCGCACCAAAGCGGTGTTGCTCACCGGGCTGGTGGGGCTGTTGCTGATGGGGCATGAATTGCTGAAGAAGCTTGGGCTGATTGTCTCGGACATGAGCCTGGAAACCGTCTATTCAAATTGGCTGCTGGGTTATTCGAGCCTGCTCGGGCCGATCGCCGGGATCATGGTGGTGGACTATTTCCTGATCAAGAAACAGCAACTGGATCTGGCTGGTTTGTATCGCGATGACGTGTATCCGGCGTGGAACTGGTTCGGTTTCATCGCGTTCGGGGTGCCGGTGGTACTGACGTTGTTGTCGTTGGGCAGCGATGCATTCAGCTGGTTTTACAGTTACGGCTGGTTCACGGGCTCGGCGCTGGGCGGGCTGATTTATTACGGGTTGTGCTCGATGCGGCCCAGCCCGTCTGTTGCGAAATCTGCGGTGTGAGTTCGAGCCTCATCGCGGGCAAGCCCGCTCCCACAATTGATTGGGAGTGCACAACATTTGTGTTCGACCTCAATCCCTGTCGGAGAGGGCTTGCCCGCGATGACGGCCTCGAACACACCCGAGAATTGCCTGAAAAAACCTATAACAACAGCCTGAGGAGATCACCATGAACGCGGCCGTAGACGTTCTGCAATCCACCCATCAGCACATCAACCGCGACCGCTTGTGGCAGTCGCTCATGGACTTGGCCAGGCTTGGCGCCACGGTCAAGGGCGGCGTCTGTCGCCTGGCCCTGACCGATCTCGACCGCCAGGCCCGAGACATTTTCGTCGGGTGGTGCGAGGAGGCCGGTTGCACCGTCAGCATCGACGCCGTCGGCAACATCTTCGCCCGTCGCCCTGGTCGCAACCCGAACCTGCCGCCGGTGATGACCGGCAGCCACATCGACACCCAACCCACCGGCGGCAAATTCGACGGCTGCTTCGGCGTACTCGCCGGGGTCGAGGTGCTGCGCACGCTTAACGACCTGGGCGTGGAAACTGAAGCGCCACTGGAAGTGGTGGTCTGGACCAATGAAGAAGGCTCGCGTTTCGCACCGTGCATGATGGGCTCTGGCGTGTTTGCAGAAAAATTCACCCTCGAAGAAACCCTGGCCAAGGTCGACGCCGAAGGCATCACCGTCGGTGAAGCACTGAACGCCATCGGCTATGCCGGGCCACGAAAAGTCAGCGGTCACGCGGTCGGCGCCTATTTTGAAGCCCACATCGAGCAAGGCCCGATCCTTGAGGACGAACACAAAACCATCGGCGTGGTGATGGGCGCCCTCGGGCAGAAATGGTTCGACTTGAAATTGCGCGGCGTCGAAGCCCATGCCGGCCCGACCCCGATGCACCTGCGCAAGGATGCATTGGTCGGCGCTGCCGTCATCGTCGGTGCGGTCAACCGTGCCGCCCTTGGCCACCAGCCTCACGCGTGTGGCACCGTCGGCTGCCTGCAAGCCTATCCCGGCTCACGCAACGTCATCCCCGGCGAAGTGCGCATGACCCTGGATTTCCGTCATCTGGAACCGGCAAGACTCGACTCGATGATCGCCGAAGTCCGTGAAGTGATCGAAACCACCTGCGAGGAGCACGGCCTGACTTTCGAACTGACACCCACCGCCGACTTCCCGCCGCTGTACTTCGACAAGGGGTGCGTCGAAGCGGTACGCGGTGCGGCCCAAGGGCTTGGCTTGTCGCACATGGACATCGTCAGCGGAGCAGGGCACGACGCAATCTTTCTCGCTGAACTCGGCCCCGCCGGGATGATTTTCGTGCCATGCGAAGGCGGCATCAGCCACAACGAAATCGAAAACGCCGCGCCGGATGACCTGGCGGCCGGGTGTGCGGTGTTGTTGCGCGCGATGCTGGCGGCTTCGGCAGCGATTGCTGGGGGCCAACTGGCGGCTTGAAAATCAAAAGATCGCATGCCGCCCTCAACCGATGCCGTTGTTGAGTGAGGGGGTATGCACTAGCAGTTCTGATAGTAGGCAAAGGCTGCAAAAACTTCGAAGCTTTGGTTCCTGCTGTCGGATCTTGCATGGAGCTCTGCCAATGCCTACGTCAACCGGTAAAACCTTGTGCCTCTACGGGTACGATCCTCTGGATCGTCAGACCACATGCGCTCCATTCGATCAAGAGGCTATCCAGCGTTTCCATTGCAAAGCCCGCCTGGCTACTGAGGTTCAAGATGCGGTGCAACGCAGTATCGTGCAATGCGAAGACCGGTTGTTGGCGGAGCGAAAGTATGAGGGGGCCAAGGTGGAAATCGCTTTGCTGGCGACGGATCTTCAGCGTTCGGTATTACACGCACTCGACGCGACTTCGACTCGCCTCTTCGTCTATACGCCATACGGTTATCGTCCAATGGTAAATGGCGTGCTCGGTTTGCTGGGGTTCAATGGCGAATGTCCGGATCGGGTGACTGGGCATTATCATTTGGGAAATGGCTATCGGCAGTTCAATCCGGTGTTAATGCGGTTAAACACGCCTGATAGTTGGAGTCCGTTTGGGAAGGGTGGGTTAAATGCGTATGCCTATTGTGAGGGGGAGCCAATACTGCGAAGTGATCCTGATGGCCATTCTTTTGGGTCTGTTTTTACTAAACCTTTAAAAAATATTTTCACGTCTCGACAATCGTCGAGTTCTGTATTTAAGAAATTGCTCGCTGCAGAAGTTGTGTATTTGGACGGTAGGCCCATAAAAACTCTTGGTGGTTTTTCTGGTGATGAAAATACGCTGTTCAGGGTTGACCTTAATAAGAATCAGTATAGAAAGCTTAGTAAGGTAAAGTTGAGAGTGGATAGGCACACGGCACAAATGGAAAGAGAGAATTTTAGTTTAGTTACGAAGTCTGATTCTGATGGGCCTGGGTCGGTCCCACCCCCAGATGGCGTAGGGCAAACTAATATTTCAGTAAGATTTAAGTATCTGTTCGGGAATGCTAATAATCTGCCCATGCGCCAATTGTTAGGCTCGATAGAGAGAATGGACGATGCCGTGGCAGCAAATAGAATGCTCTCGAAACCTCCTGTTTCTCCCGCCCGGACAGTTGGCAGTATTCGACAGTAGTTTCTGTGGCTACGTGAGAGGATTGCAAGGTCGAACAAGTGCTTTGCACTATCGAAGACTGCAGCGGTCCACATCTTCACACAGCATCACGAGGTGGTGCGGACACATCAGTGGAGAGCCAATGAGCCAGGACGTCCTGACCACCGAAACCAATCGCCGCCAGTTGCAACAGATCATCGCCGGTTTGTCCGACGGGGTGATTCTGCTGGAACTCGACCAGACCATTCTGTGGGCCAATGACGCCGCCCTAGCCATGCACGGCGTCAGCCGGATCAGCGAGTTGGGCGCGAACGCCACGGAATATGCCCGGCTTTTCGCTTTGCGCTATCGCAATAACCACCCGGTAACGGCCGACAATTACCCGATCAACCGAGTTGCTCGTGGCGAGACCTTCAGCGATGTAATGGTGGAAGTAACGTCGACAGCCGACGAGGACCGCACCTGGGTCCACAATGTGCGCAGCATGGTGCTGGCGACCAGTAGCGGGGAGCCGGAGTCGCTGGTGCTGATCATTAACGATGTCACCGAGTGGGCCAGTGCCGAGCAGCGTTTTGAAAGGACCTTCAACGCCAACCCGGCCCCGGCGGTGATCTGCCGCCTCAGCGATTTGCGTTACATCAAGGTCAATGCGGGTTTTCTGGAAATGACCGGGTATGCCCGCGATCAAGTCATCGGCGTTTCGACCTATGAGCTCGACATCCTTGAAGGCGCCGAGAAGAAAGACCTGGCGATCGAGCGTTTGCGCGAACACGCGACCATCCCGCAAATGCAGGCTGAGCTGAAGTTGCCCGACGGTAGCAGCAAGCAGGTGATTGTTGCGGGTCAGCCGCTGGAGCTGAACGCCGAAGACTGCATGCTGTTTTCTTTCGTCGACATGGAGCCTCGACACAAGGCTGAAGTGGCCCTGCGCCAAAGCGAGGAACGTTTCGCCAAGGCTTTTCGACTGACCCCGGTGCCCACCCTCGTGTGCGGTGCTGACGATCAGGTGGTGATCGACGTCAACGAAGCCTTTCTCGATACGCTCGCGTACCCCAGCGAAGAAGTGTTGGGCAAGACGCTCGCGGAAATCGATTTCATCCACGACACGGGCGCCCGTACACGGCTGTTTGCGGTGCTGGAGAAAACCGGCAGCCTGGATCGCATCGATGTGCGTATCCGTAAAAAAAACACTGACCTGATCGATTGCGCGATTTCTGCCGACACGGTGAACATTCAGGACAACCCTTGTTACCTTCTGGTGTTGATGGACATTACCGAGCGCAAACGCACCGAACTGGAGTTGCTGGCGGCGATCGAGGAAGTCATGAAAGACGCATCCTGGTTCAGCCGCACGTTGATTGAAAAACTCGCCAATGTGAAAAGCGTCAGTTCGCCGAAATTGCCCAGTGTGTCGTTTACCGATCTGACGGCCCGGGAGCGTGATGTGCTGGAGCTGATTTGCGCAGGCCTGGCCGACAAGGAGATCGCTGCGCGCCTGAAACTCGCGCCGAACACGGTACGCAATCACGTAGCAACGGTGTATTCCAAGCTCGATGTGCACAGCCGCAGCGAGGCGATCGTCTGGGCGCGTGAGCGTGGATTGTTCTCAGGCACGGCGCGAAACAGGGGGCAGCGCTAAGGTGCAAATGCACTAATTGAGGTGGTGCAAATTCATGTTTTGACAGGGGGCGACGGCGCATAGGCTGAGAGTGTGCGAGCGGGTCCGAGGAATATCCGCACGCGCCTTTTCAAGTCGCCTAAGGATCAGCCATGCCGTACAAGTGCATCCCCCTTGCAGTACCTTGCCACGAGGGTCAATCGCAATGATTCACCTGGCGCAACTGCGGCTGCAACTGGAACGCAGCTTTTCTCCCCTGGCCTGTGAGTGCACGATCACCGGTGATCATTCGTTGACGGTGAAGCTCTACCATCCGGTGTCGGGGCAGGTGGATCTGGTGGTCAGCGGGTTAAACGTGACAACGCTCAAGACCAGCGAAGCGGTTGCAGCGCTCATTGAGGAACTGCGCTACGAACTGGAATGCAACACACTGCATCGACCCGATCCCGTGTGCTAGTTGTGTCGGTTTTGACTGCTGACCGGACGTGAACACCCGCAAAATCAGCTTTTCTATGGCCACCCGTGAACTTTTTGGCAGGGTTTTGTTGTCACAAACTTGTCGATCACTTTCCGCGGGTCATCCTATGAAAAGTCTTGGGAAACGCGTTTTCACACCGTTTGCATTCTGTGTCGTCATTCTCGGTGGCTGTGCCAGTCCGCCGCCACCTCCACCCGCTGCACCACCTCCACCGCCTGTGCGCACCTGTCAGACCATGGATAAAACCGATGTCATGGGTGACATGAAGGCTGAGGGGGAGGTAACGCGGGTGACTACCACGACCCGCTGCGTCACTCAGTGAGCCAAACGTCTGATCCCTGCAGGAGCAGGCTTGCTGGCGGTGGCGGCGCATCAGTCAACATTGATGTCGCCTGTCGCCAGCAATCCGGCACCTGCAGGTCTGCGTCAGCGCCGAGTATTTCCAATCAGGACAGGAAGCCGCCATCCACGTTCAGCGAAACGCCGGTGGTGTAGCTCGATGCATCACTGGCCAGATAAAGCACTGCACCGGCCATTTCGCTTGGATCCGCCACACGCTTGAGCGGAATCTGCTGCAGCGCAGTGTTCAAGATCGCTTCGTTCTTCACCAGCGCCGAGGCAAATTTGGTGTCGGTCAGGCCAGGCAGCAGGGCGTTGCAGCGAATCCCGAACTGCGCGCATTCCTTGGCAAATACCTTGGTCATGTTGATCACCGCAGCCTTGGTCACCGAATAGATGCCCTGGAAAATCCCCGGCGAGATGCCGTTGATCGACGCCACGTTGATGATGCTGCCACCCCCGTTGTCACGCATCAGCTTGCCGGCTTCAACGGACATGAAAAAGTAGCCGCGGATGTTGACGTCGACAGTTTTCTGGAACGCGCTGAGGTCGGTGTCCAGCACGTTGCAGAACTGCGGGTTGGTCGCCGCGTTGTTGACCAGGATGTCCAGGCGGCCGAACTGTTCGCGGATGCCGGCGAAGACCTGGCTGATCTGTTCCATTTCACCGATGTGGCACGCGACGGCGGTGGCTTTGCCGCCCGCAGCGATGATGGCGTCGGCTACGTGTTGGCAGCCGTCGAGTTTGCGGCTCGAAACGATGACGTGGGCGCCTTGCTGGGCCAGGAGTTTGGCGATGGCTTCACCGATGCCGCGGCTGGCGCCGGAGACGAAAGCGATCTTGCCGTCGAGGTCGAACAACTGAGTCTTGGACATGGGATTCCCTTATGAAAAGTCTTATTAGAGGGCCTGGATCAGAGGCTGGATTTCTGAATGACCTGCAAACTCATCTGCTCCAGCAGTTTGTTCATGTGAATGAACTGTGCGAAGCGTTTGTCCTGGGTCTGACCATGGAAGAAGCGGTAGTAGATCTGCTGCACGATGCCGGCCAGGCGGAATAGGCCGTAGGTGTAGTAGAAATCGAAGTTGTCGATCTGGATGCCGGCGCGTTGGGCGTAGTAATCGACAAATTCGCGGCGGGTCAGCATGCCCGGTGCGTGGCTCGGCTGGCGCCGCATCAGTTGCACCGGCGCCGGGTCGCCGGCTTCGATCCAGTAGGCGAGGGTGTTGCCCAGATCCATCAGCGGATCGCCAAGGGTGGTGAGTTCCCAGTCGAGCACGCCGATGATCTGCATCGGGTTGTTGGGGGCGAGGATCACGTTATCGAAGCGGTAGTCGTTGTGCACGATGCTCGAGGTCGGGTGATCGGCCGGCATCTTGTCGTTGAGCCAGGCTTTTACCGCTTCCCACTGCGGCGCGTCCGGGGTCAGGGCTTTTTCGTAGCGATCGCTCCAGCCTTTGATCTGCCGCGCGACGTAACCTTCAGGTTTGCCGAGGTCACTGAGCCCATAGGCCTTGTAATCGACCTGGTGCAATTCAACGAACTTGTCGATGAAGCTCTTGCACAGGGCTTCGGTTTTCGCCGAATCGAGGCCCAGTTCCGGCGGCAGTTCGGAGCGCAGGATGATTCCGTTGACCCGTTCCATCACGTAGAACTCGGCACCGATCACCGACTCGTCGGTGCAGTGCACGTAGGCTTTGGGGCAATACGGGAAGCCGTCGCGCAATTGATTGAGAATGCGGAATTCGCGCCCCATGTCGTGGGCAGACTTGGCCTTGTGGCCAAACGGCGGCCGACGCAGGACAAACTCCTGTTCGGGGTATTCCAGCAGGTAGGTGAGGTTGGATGCACCGCCAGCAAACTGGCTGATTTGCGGCAAGCCACTGAGGCCTGGAATGTGGGCCTTGAGGTACGGATCGATCAGGCTGGCATCGAGTTCTTCGCCGGAGCGGATACGGGTGGACTGGTCAGTAAGCGCCATGCTTATCCCTTCTGCTTATTCTGGAGGCCTGAGACTATTGGCTAATCTAATGCGCGTACCCGGCACCGACAACCACGATCCGCCCTTATAGGTGAGCGTGTTGCCGGCCAATCATTGCTTTTGATACACCTGTTTGAATGTTGTCACAGCGCTGCCTGATTTGCAGTGGTCGGCAGAGTGACCGGGGTGAGCACCGGTTCGCCGGAAAAGAACGCCATGAGGTTGCGCCCGACCAGTTCGACCGTGCCCTGGGTCGCTTCCGGAGACAGTCCCGCGACGTGCGGCGTGAGAACAACGTTGCCCAAGGCTTTCAAGGCGTCCGGCACCTGAGGTTCGTGGTCGAAGACGTCCAGTGCCGCGCCGGCAATGCGTCGCTGTTCCAGTGCGCTGATCAAATCGGCGGTCACCACGACACTGGCACGAGCGATGTTGATGAGGAAACCGTTGGGACCCAAAGCGTCCAGCACCGGGCGATTGATCAGGTTTCTGGTGCCGAGCCCGCCGGGTGTGGCCACCACCAGGAAATCCGAGACGCGGGCCAGTTCGGTGGGCGTCGAACAGAAGCTGTATGGCACATCGCTGCGATGCTGGCGGTTATGGTAGCTGACCGTCATGTCGAAGCCGTTGGCAGCGCGTTTGGCGATGGCCATGCCGACGGCACCGAGGCCGAGGATTCCCAGGCGTTTGCCGGCGAGGGAAGGGCGCATGATTTTCGGCCACTCGCCCCGTCTGACGGCGGCGTCGCAACGCGGGATATCGCGCACCAGCGAAAGCAGCATCGCCATCGCGTGGTCGGCAACCGAAGAAGCATTGACTCCAGCGCCGTTGGTGACGGTCAGGCCCCGGTCGGCGGCGGCTTGCAGGTCGATGTTTTCGTAGCCCGCCCCGATGACGCAAATGATCTTGAGCGCCGGCAGCGCGGCTATTTCGTCAGCGTACAAACCCAACGGGCCGCGGGTCAGGACCGCATCGATCCGCCCGCCATGGGTGGCAATGGCCTCGGCGCGCTCGGCGGGGGTGGGCGCCAGAATCAGGTGAAAACCCTGATGCTCCAGAATCGGCAAGTAATCATTGATGGTTTCAACCAGTACCAGAACGGTTGCGGGCATTGCTATGCTCCTGTGGTCGTCGTTGCGTTGGGCGCAAAATAGTTTCAGGGTGCTGATCCCCGAGCTGCTTGGCAATGGTCGTCAATCGCAGAGCGGTACTTGCTTAGTCTGGACTGCTTCCCGGAAGAAGCAAATTCACGGTTCAGGGTGGCCGGAGGCCGTGTCACGTCATTGTGCAGCACACTGTAAATTCAGTGTGCTGCCGCAAGTGTCACTGGGCAGTTGGCATTTGTTGTGCCTTGTTTTGTTCCGCCAGCGCTATCGCTTTGAAATCGTAGGTCGGATAAAACTCGGTTCTGTAAGTTCCCCACGCTGTATTTTCGAGTGCAAGGTTTACTTCCGCCAGACGAGAGGCCGGAAGACGGAGTGTGACGACTTGCCCGATGCCCATCATTATGTTCCAGCTAACAACTTCAACGCCGGCAGGTGGAAATGTTTTATAAAATCCTTGCTTGGTTAGCTGAGCTTTTAGTTCACCCAATGGTCTCGACTGATCATGTTTTAAAAACACGGTGAGCATGACAGCATTATCTGGGGTGGCAACGGCAGTTTTTGCAAGGGGGGCGGTTGGGGATTGCGCACTGGCGACTCCGCAGAAGGCCGAGGATATCAGCAGTGTAGATATCAGTACTGTTTTAATTGTTTTTTGCATGTTGAAATTCCGCATTTTCATTCGGGGGATTTAATTTGGTTAAACGATAGTGCTATTAAAGCGAGGTTGGCGGCGTCCGTTTATGTCCGACGGGTTGGCCGGTTTCATCGTGTGATGTTCAGGTCGGACTTCATACTCGACTTTGTATCCACTGTGCCAGTGTACGGGGCATGAACTACATAGATGCGCACAAGTGGGTTGTTGGCGACCATGTCGCGGGGCACTTCGCGAGAATAAGTGAATTCACTTCGATCTAATTTTTCCAGTCTTCTGACAACGGTTTTGGTTGGCCCGATATCGGGTACCAGAATATGGGTTTTATAATCGCCGGTGACAAAGAAGTAACCTCCACCGCCATTGTTGTACTTTGACTCCCCCGTATCGGTGTAAAAAAACTCATAGCGATTGCGCTCGGGATCCCACGTCGATATTCCCACCACGCCAGGATAATTAGCTTTTACGTCCGTTTGTGGCGCTCCCTCTATATAGACCTTGGTTGTCAGCCATCGAGGAGAGGATGCCAGTTCTCGAACGTCGATGGTCGAAGCTTGCTGCGCAAAGCTACCGAGGGGGCAAAGCAGTGCCGTTAGAAGCAGGCATGTAGAAGTAAATTTTTTTTCTGCAAACGGATAACTCCTTGTCTATTGGTCGCTCGCCATCAATCAATGATCGAGATTAAAAGCGCAAAAACTATAAGCCTGGAGTGGGGAGGTGTTCAATAGTTTGGTAGTTGTTTGTAACAATTGGGTATTTTGTTAATGCAGGTAATATTCTGACGCATATGTTTTTATGACTTTGCTGTCGGATTTTTCCTACCTGCCTGCCTACCTGCCGGCATTGCAGGGCGATAGATGTTGCTCGTATTTGCTTCATCTGTTGGCTGAAATATTTTTATACATGACGAAGAGTGGTGATGCAGTGATTGCTTATGTAGTATTTATGTTTGTCATGCCTGAAGTTTGCATGGGGCTGACAATAAATAATCACAAAGTTTGCAAGGGGGGCGGTTATAAACATCCATTGATGCGAGGGGGTTGATGGAGTACTAAAAAAGGTTAATGGTGTGAGGAGCGGATTCAAACTCGGGTCAGAGAGCTCACTGCTGCTTCAAGGATTTCATCGGATAACGGCTCGCCTTGAGTGGCGCGGGCCAAGGTCAGGGCGCCGACCATCAGCGAGAACTGCACCAGCGCTTGCTGATGATCGCGGGCGTCATCGCCGGTGTTCATCAGGGGCGCGAATGTGCCGAGCAAGGAGTCGAGACCTTCCATGAACGTTTGGCGCAGGCCGCTTTCGGCGGTTTCGTGGCACATGTCCCCGGCAAACGCCGCCACCGGGCAGCTGTCGCCCGGATTGTCGCGGCTGGCAGCCGACAGATAGGATTTGATCAAGGCCTGGCGGGCTGTGTTCTTGTCTTCATTGGCGGCGATCCAGTCTTTCCAGCGATCTGCCGATTGCTGGAACGCGCGGCTACTGGCCTCCTGAGCCAAGGCTTCCTTGGACTCGAAATGCCCATAGAAGCCACCATGGGTCAGGCCCGCTGCCGCCATGACATCGATAACGCTGATGCCGTGCACGCCCCGTTCGCGAAACAGCCGCGTAGCCGCCTCGACGATAATCTCGCGGTTGAGTTCGGCTTGCTTGCGGGAAACACGGGGCATTGGCGGCTCACAAAGTTAAGGATGGAGATCAGAGGGCGTACTGGGCGATGCCGTTGCCGAACGACCAGTTCTCTTTTTTCACTTCGACCAGATTAATGAAAATGTCCTCCAGGCGCACCGCCAGTTCAGTGTTGAGGCTCTCGGCGATGGTTTTGTAGAGCAGTTTCTTCTGGTCGACGGTTCGGCCTTCGCTGAGGGTGATCTGAATCACCACCAGCTTGTCGGTGCGGTTGATCCCCAGGTATTGCGGGTCAAAGATGAAGTGTTGCTCGTCGTGTTCGGCGAGGATCTGGAAATTATCGTTTTCCGGTACGCCAATGGCGCTGTGCATGGCGGCGTAGATCAACTGCCCGATGCGTTTGGCGTGGGTGGGGTCCTGATGCTTTTTGATGTCGACGCGAACCAGTGGCATGGGAGGTCTCCGGAAGGAAAGCAGGTTTGATCAAAATACATGACGGATAACCTTTATCAAGAAAGTTTTTTTGTGTGGCGATGAAACGTCGTGACGCAGCTCCTGAAGACAGCCCGAATCCCTGCAGGAGCGAGCTACCGGTCACTGTGATGCTGAATCTGCTGCCGCCATCGCGACCAAGCTCGCTCCTACAGGGATTTATGTCGTCCCCAACGATCTGATCCGCATAACCATTCCTCAGCTAAGTCTTTGCTTCTGCTCATTAATCCCGGACAATCGCGCCCCTGTTTCGGCCAGGGCGCTGCCTGTCGGATTTTTCCGACTCGTCCTGACCGGGTAGCAACTGACCGGAATGCGGAGATCCCACCGGATGAATGATCAGGCCAATAGCGTCAACGAACGCTATGTAGCGGCGAACCCCGTCAGCCTTGAAAGCTGGAATCGCCATGACACCACCTGGATGCTCGGCCTGTTTGGCACGGCCATTGGGGCAGGCACGCTGTTTTTGCCGATCAATGCGGGTCTGGGCGGTTTCTGGCCGTTGTTGATCCTGGCGCTGCTGGCGTTCCCCATGACGTTTTACGCGCACCGTGGCCTGACCCGCTTCGTGTTGTCCGGTCGTGAAGGCGCGGACATCACTGAAGTGGTGGAAGAACATTTCGGCATCAAGGCCGGTGCGCTGATCACCTTGCTGTATTTCTTCGCGATCTTCCCGATCCTGCTGATTTACAGCGTGGCCCTGACCAACACCGTGGGCAGTTTCCTCGAACATCAACTGCACATCATGCCGCCACCGCGCGCCGTGCTGTCGTTCGTGCTGATCCTCGGCCTGCTGGCGGTGGTGCGTTGCGGCGAGCAGGTGATCGTCAAGGCGATGAGCCTGATGGTCTATCCGTTCATCGTGGCGTTGCTGTTTCTGGCGGTGTTCCTGGTTCCACACTGGAACGGCGGCATCCTCACCACGGCATCGACGTTGCCTGAGCCGTCGGCGCTGCTGCACACCTTGTGGCTGGCGATTCCGGTGATGGTGTTCTCGTTCAACCACTCGCCGATCATCTCGGCGTTCGCGGTGGACCAGAAGCGGCGCTACGGCGAGCACGCCGAAGAGCGCAGCTCGCAGATCCTGTCCCGCGCGCACGTATTGATGGTGGTGATGGTGCTGTTCTTCGTGTTCAGCTGCGTGCTGACCTTGTCGCCGGCGCAACTGGCGGAAGCGAAGGCGCAGAACTTGTCGATTCTGTCGTACCTGGCCAACCACTTCAGCAACCCGACCATCGCGTTTGCGGCACCATTGATTGCCTTTGTGGCGATTTCCAAGTCGTTCCTGGGGCACTACATCGGTGCCAGCGAAGGTCTGAAAGGCCTGATCGTGAAGAGCGGCAAGCGTCCAGCGCCGAAGACCCTGGACCGTATGACCGCGGCGTTCATGCTGGTGGTGTGCTGGATTGTGGCGACGCTGAACCCGAGCATTCTGGGAATGATCGAAACCCTCGGCGGCCCGATCATTGCGGCGATTCTGTTCCTGATGCCGATGTATGCAATCCGCAAAGTGCCGGCGATGGCACGTTTCCGTGGTCAAGCGTCCAATGTGTTTGTGACGGCGGTTGGTCTGGTGGCTATTTCGGCGTTGATTTATTCGCTGAGTGCTTGATTTCTGCTGTTTGCTTGGTTGATGAAATTACGGCTGATCCGCGTTGCGGGTTGGCCGTTTTTTTGTTTGGCACACGGGTTCGAGGATGATTTGACCTGATCCAGAACAGCTGTCCCCCGAGATAAAAGGCTAAGCTGCGGCTGCATCGGCGCGGCGTAGAGCGCTGTCACTGGAGACGCTTCATGGCTCGTGCCCCTGGCGCATCGGCGCAACCCCGTGCCGATACACCCCACCGTTGGCTGGACATAATGGCCGGCCTGTCGATTGCCGGTCTGTTGCTGCCCGAGGCGGTCGCCTATTCAAGCATTGCCTCGTTACCGCCACAGGCCGGGGTGATTGCCTTGTTTGCCGGGCTGCTGTGTTACGGACTGTTCGGCACCAGCCGGTTTGCCATTGTTTCCGCAACCTCGTCGTCAGCGGCCGTTCTGGCTGCCGCCACCGCCACGCTGGCCAATGGCGATTCTGCCTTGCGCATGACCTTGGCGATCGGTCTGGTACTGGTGACCGGTGGTTACTTCCTGTTGGCCGGGTTATTCAAACTCGGCAGCGTCACTTCATTTATCGCCAAACCGGTGCTGCGCGGCTTTGCATTGGGGCTGGCCGTGACCATCATCCTCAAGCAAGTGGCGAGCATCGTCGATGTTCGCTTGAGCACCGGCAACGTGATCCGCTTCCTGCCGCAACTGCTGGAGCAGTGGCCGCAGTGGAATAAAGTCGGGGCATTGGTCGCGGCGGTGGCATTGCTGTTGTTGTGGCTGTGCGCGCGGGTCAAGCGTTTGCCCGGCGGCTTGCTGGTGGTGGCGCTCGGCATCGCGGCGGGCCAATGGCTGAACCTGCCGGCCTACGGGGTCAAACTGATCGGCGTTATCGATTTGAGTCTTGAGGTACCGCAGCTCCCGGTGTTGCCGTTCACCGACTGGTTGCGCCTGGGTGAACTGGCGTTCGCCATGGTGATGATTCTGTATGCAGAGTCTTTCGGCTCGATCAGTTCGTTCGCACTCAAACACGGCGACCGCGTCTCTTCCAACCGCGATCTGCTGGCCCTCGGTGCGGCCAATCTTCTATCGGGGCTGTTTCATGGCATGCCCGCAGGCGCCGGTTACTCGGCGACATCGGCCAATGAAGCGGCGGGCGCCAATTCGCGACTGGCCGGGGCGGTGGCGGCGGGGGTGGTGTTGCTCATTGTCCTGACGGTGTTGCCGTGGATCGCCCTGACTCCCGAGCCGGTGCTGGCCGCCATCGTCATTCATGCCTTGGCCCGCGGCTTGAGCCTCCAACCGTTGGGCCGGTATTTCATCTGGCGCCGCGACCGCCTGCTGGTGATCTGCGCGGTGGCAGCGGTGCTGGTGCTGGGCGTGCTGGACGGTTTACTGCTGGCGGTGGCGATCAGCGTGGTGCTGATGCTCAAGCAGATGTCGTCGGCTGATATCCAGGTATTGGGGCAAATGGCGGGAGGTCACGATTTTGTTGATCTGCATCGACATCCCGAGGCGAAGGAAATCCCCGGTGTGCTGATCGTGCGGCCCAGCGAGGCGCTGTTTTTCGCCAACGTGGAACGCATTCTCGGCGGTGCATTGCGCTTGGCGCGGCACGCGGAGCCACCGGTGCATACGGTTATTCTGAGTCTCGAAGAGTCGCCCGACCTGGACGGCACCAGCATCGAAGCACTGGAGGCGTTCTTCATGCAGGTGCGCGCCGAGGACAAACTGCTGATTCTGGCGCGGCTCAAGCATCAGGCAAAAGGGGTGCTGGCGAAGTTGCCGATTCAGGAACTGGAGCAGGTGATTCTCAGTGGGCTGAGTGTCGATGGCGCAGTTCAACAAGCCCTCAAGCCAACCACATTACCTGTGTGAGCGAGCCTTTCGGACATAAAAAAACGCCGCTCATCTCACGATGGGCGGCGTTTTTTACAGCGTTGTAACGTTAGGCTTGAACGACCGGGATATTGGCGTTCGCAGCAGCCTCACGGAACTCGGCGATCTGGTCGAAGGACAGGTAGCGGTAAACATCAGCCGCCATGCTGTCGATCTTGCCAGCGTATTCCATGTACTCCTCGACGGTCGGCAGGCGACCCAGGATGGACGCAACGGACGCCAGCTCGGCCGAAGCCAGGTAGACGTTCGCGCCGTCACCCAGACGGTTCGGGAAGTTACGAGTCGACGTCGACACCACAGTGGAGTTCGGCTCTACACGTGCCTGGTTACCCATGCACAGCGAGCAGCCTGGCATTTCCATGCGTGCGCCGGCTTTGCCGTAGATGCCGTAGTAGCCTTCTTCGGTCAGTTGGTGAGCGTCCATTTTGGTCGGCGGCGACAGCCACAGACGGGTTGGCAGCTGACCTTTGACCTGATCCAGCAGTTTACCGGCAGCGCGGAAGTGACCGATGTTGGTCATGCACGAACCGATGAACACTTCGTCGATCTTCTCGCCAGCAACGCTGGACAGCAGGCGGGCGTCGTCCGGATCGTTCGGCGCGCAGAGCACAGGCTCTTTGATGTCGGCCAGGTCGATTTCGATGACTTCAGCGTATTCGGCGTCAGCATCGGCAACCATCAACTCAGGGTTGGCAACCCAGGCTTCCATCGCTTGAGCACGACGTTCCAGGGTGCGCGCATCGCCGTAGCCTTCGCCGATCATCCAGCGCAGCAGGGTGATGTTGGAGTTCAGGTACTCGGTGATCGATTCTTTCGACAGCTTGATAGTGCAACCGGCAGCCGAACGTTCAGCCGAGGCGTCGGACAGCTCGAAAGCCTGCTCGATGCTCAGGTTGTCCAGGCCTTCGATTTCCAGGATGCGGCCGGAGAAGGCGTTCTTCTTGCCTTTCTTCTCGACGGTCAGCAGGCCGGCCTGAATCGCGAAGTAAGGAATGGCATGAACCAGGTCACGCAGGGTGACGCCCGGTTGCATTTTGCCTTTGAAGCGCACCAGGATCGATTCCGGCATGTCCAGCGGCATAACGCCGGTGGCCGCAGCAAACGCAACCAGACCGGAGCCGGCCGGGAACGAAATGCCCATCGGGAAACGGGTGTGCGAGTCACCACCGGTACCGACGGTGTCCGGCAGCAGCATACGGTTCAGCCAGCTGTGGATGATGCCGTCGCCCGGACGCAGGGAAACGCCGCCGCGGGTCATGATGAAGTCTGGCAGGGTGTGGTGGGTGGTCACGTCGATCGGCTTGGGGTAAGCCGCGGTGTGGCAGAAGGACTGCATCACCAGATCGGTCGAGAAGCCCAGGCACGCCAGGTCTTTCAGTTCGTCACGGGTCATAGGACCGGTGGTGTCCTGAGAGCCGACGGTGGTCATTTTCGGTTCGCAGTACGTACCTGGACGAACACCTTTGCCTTCTGGCAGGCCGCACGCCTTGCCGACCATTTTCTGTGCCAGGGTGAAGCCCTTGCCGGTGTCGACAGGTGCTTCTGGCAGTTTGAACAGATCGGTAGGGCCCAGGCCCAGCTCGGCACGCGCCTTGTCGGTCAGACCGCGACCAATGATCAGCGGAATACGGCCGCCGGCACGAACTTCGTCCAACAGAACCGGGGTCTTCATTTCGAAGGTGGTCAGGACTTCGTCGGTGCCGTGTTTGCAGACTTTGCCAGCATGCGGATACAGGTCGATCACATCGCCCATGTTCATGTTGGTCACGTCGAATTCGATCGGCAGTGCGCCAGCATCTTCCATGGTGTTGTAGAAGATCGGAGCGATCTTGCTGCCGAAGCAGAAGCCGCCAGCACGCTTGTTCGGCACGTAAGGAACGTCGTCGCCGAAGAACCACAGCACCGAGTTGGTCGCCGATTTACGCGAAGAACCGGTACCGACCACGTCACCGACGTAGGCGATAGGGAAGCCTTGACCGCGCATTTCTTCGATCTGCTTCATCGGGCCAGTAACGCCCTGGACGTCAGGCACGATGCCTTCGCGGGCCATTTTCAGCATGGCGAGGGCGTGCAGCGGGATGTCCGGGCGGGACCAGGCGTCCGGAGCAGGGGACAGGTCGTCGGTGTTGGTTTCGCCGGTGACCTTGAACACGCGCAGGCTGATCTTGTCGGCCAGGACAGGGCGGTTGCGGAACCACTCGCCGTCAGCCCAGGACTGGATAACGCCTTTGGCGTGTTCGTTGCCGTTGCGGGCTTTTTCCGCGACGTCGTGGAACGCATCGAACATCAGCAGGGTGTGCTTGAGCTGAGCGGCAGCGACAGGGGCCAGTGTGGCGTCGTCGAGCAGGTCAACCAGGGTCACGATGTTGTAGCCGCCCTGCATGGTGCCGAGCAGTTCTACAGCGCGTTTCTTGTCGATCAGAGGGGAAGTGGCTTCGCCTTTGGCCAGGGCAGACAGGAAACCGGCCTTTACATAGGCCGCTTCGTCCACGCCAGGTGGAATGCGATTGGTGATCAGGTCAACGAGGAAAGCTTCTTCGCCAGCCGGGGGATTCTTCAGCAGCTCAACCAGGCCTGCAGTTTGTTCGGCGTTAAGCGGCTGGGGAACGATACCCAGTGCTGCGCGCTCTTCGATATGTTTGCGGTAGGCTTCAAGCACAGTTATTACCCTCATCAGTGGTCCCAAATGGGTGTCCGGGACGCTCATCCCGAAATTGCCGTACTCATGCGCTGCGTGGCGTTGTGGGCCACTTAGCCAGAATTACCGACAATTCCTTACAGAAGCTGCTTTCAAAGTTTTACGCCTGCAGAACGGGGAGCTGATGAGGGTTGGCGTTGGGCTTTTCCCCGCTGGAAAAACCCTTCGCCAACACCGCTCTGAAGGAACGACTGTGCTCGTGACGCTTTGAAAACAGCTTCTAACGGACATTGGCGCCTTAAAAGGCTGGCTGATTCTACGGCAAAAAAAATATAAAGGTAAGTTAGCCCCTCAAGATTGAGGGGTGATCAATGTTAGACAAAGGGCTAACATGCCGGCCTGTTCTGCTTTCCCGTGTTCTCCTGACCTATGCCCAATCAGACCATCAAGACCCCCTGCGTCGGCCTTTGCTCCACTGTTTACGGTGACCTGGTCTGCCGTGGCTGCAAGCGTTTCCACCATGAAGTGATCAACTGGAACGGTTACAACGAGGAGGAGAAGCGCGCGGTATGGCTGCGGCTCGAGCAGTTGTTGTCCCAGGTGATGGCCAGCAAGCTGGAGGTTTTCGATCCCCAACGCCTGCGTCTGCAACTGGAGCAGCGCAAGATTCGCTTTGTGCCGCATCAGTCGGAATATTGCTGGGCCTATCAGTTGATCGCCCGAGGCGCGCGGGTGATCAACAATCTGGAGGCCTACGGGATGGTGTTGATGCCGGAGTTTCGCGACTGGAACCTGCCGGAGTTGCGCGATGCGATTGATCGGGAGTTCTTTTTGCTCTCGGAGGCGCATTACCAGCGGTACATTGCGCCGGGTTTCCTCAAAGACGCTTTCGGCGGCTGAAAAGCATCGCGGGCAAGCCCGCTCCCACAGGGATTAGCAGTGAACGCATAAATGTGTTCCAACATGATCCACTGTGGGAGCGGGCTTGCCCGCGATGGCGGCCTGATGGGCGCCACTATCTCAATGGTGGGACACCATCTCTTCCAGATGATCCTCGATCTCCTGCGGCTTCAACACCAGCACATCACTCTCCACTGCATCCAGCACCACTTCCGCCGTATTCCCGATCAACGCCCCGGATAACCCGGACCGCGCCACTGTGCCAATCACCGTCACCGCCGCACCCAGTTTGTGCACCATGTACGGAATCAATACATCCGCCGGACCTTCCGCGATATGCAGGTGCTCATCATCGATGTCGAACTCGGCCTGAAACGCCTTGCATTGCTCGCGATAGCGCGCCTCGATCGTTTCACTCAGCTGTAACGTCGGGTCGGCCGCCGACAGCATCGGTGAGGGATGGGCGCTGACCACATGCAGATGAGCCTTGGCAAGGCTGGCGATGTCATAACCGTAATCGATGATGGTGTTGTGCAGATGGCGGTGCTCATTATCGGTATTACCCACGTCGATCGCCGCCAGAATCACACCGCCCGTCCAGGGTTTCGAGGTTTTGACCAGCAGCACCGGCGTCGGGCAAGCGCGCAGCAGTTTCCAGTCTCCCGGGGTCAGCAGGGCCTTTTTCAATGGGCTGTCGGGGTAATGCTGCTTGATCACCAGCCCGCAACCTTCGGCCTGCTGCACATCGACGATGGTTTCGTGCAGGCTTTCGTTCCAGGCTTGTTCGGTGGTGACGCTATAGCCGTCTTCAAGCAGCGCAGCCTTGAGTACGCCGAGCATGCCGCTGTGGTCATGCTTGCGGTCGCACACCAGCAGATGCAGATGCGCCTGGGTCACGCCGGCAATCAGCTTGGCCCGTTTAAGCGCCAGGCTTTCCGAATGTTCGGGTTCGATGACCACCAGAATGCTGCGAATGGCTTGCATGATCGGGATCTCCAGAGGGTAAAAAAGCGTGGCGTTGCACAACTATAGTTGCTGGTTGCGCATTCGGGACTTGATGCATATCAACGGTCGCGACTGGTGGTCTGACGGCGGGCCGGTATAATCGGCGCCCTTCGTTTTGAACCTTTTATCCGTGAGCCCCATGATCCTTCCCGAAATTCACGAGTTCCTCGGCTGTCGCACCCCGGACGGCTGGGTCCAGGCCGCGCTGGCCGATCAGGAAACCTTGCTGATCGACCACAAGAACTGCGAATTCAAGGCGGCCAGCACGGCATTGAGCCTGATCGCCAAGTATCACTCCCATGCTGATTTGATCAACCTGATGTCGCGGCTGGCCCGGGAAGAGCTGGTGCACCACGAACAGGTCATGCGCCTGATGAAGAAGCGCAAGATCGGGCTGCGTCAGCTCTCGGCCGGGCGTTATGCCTCAGGCCTGCGCAAAGTGGTGCGCAGTCACGAACCGGTCAAACTGGTGGATACCCTGGTCGTTGGTGCGTTCATCGAAGCCCGTAGCTGCGAGCGGTTCGAGGCCCTGGTGCCGCATCTGGACGAAGAACTGGGCAAGTTCTACTTCGGCCTGCTGAAAAGCGAGGCCCGGCATTTTCAGGGTTACCTGAAACTGGCCTACCAGTACGGTGACGCCAAGGACATCGCTCAGGTGATCGACCGGGTCCGCGTGGCCGAACAGGAGCTGATCGAATCGCCGGACGTGGAATTCCGTTTCCACAGTGGCGTCCCGGCTGCCGCATAACCGGTAGGCGTCCGGCTTGCTGGCGATGGTGGCCCTTAGATCGCTATCGCCGGCAAGCGGGCGCCTACAGGTGTGATCTTTCGCGCCTGAATTGTTAAAAACTCTTAAGAGTATGAAAGATCACTGAAAACCGGCCCCAGCGGCCGGTTTTTGCTGCCTGCGATAGCCGTCCCGACCGCGATTGGCGCCATAATGCCGCCCACTTCACAAGGGTTGGCACGCGTTCGTTATGGAAAACCTGGGTTTTGGCAAAGTACTGCTGGTGGAGGACGACGAAAAGCTCGCCGGGCTGATCGCGCACTTCCTGTCCCAACACGGCTTTGAGGTGTTGCAGGTGCACCGCGGTGATCTCGCGCTGGCCGCGTTCCTCGACTTCAAGCCGAAAATAGTGGTACTCGACCTGATGCTGCCGGGCCAGAGTGGCCTGCACGTGTGTCGTGAAATTCGCAGCGTGTCCGATACACCGATCGTCATCCTCACCGCCAAGGAAGACGACCTCGATCACATCCTTGGCCTGGAATCCGGCGCCGATGACTACGTGATCAAGCCGATCAAACCGCCGGTATTGCTGGCCCGCCTGCGCGCGTTACAACGCCGGCAAACGCCGGACAGCAGTGTGTGCAGCTCGCTGGAATTCGGCCACCTGAGCATCGACCGTAGCTGCCGCGAAGTGCGCCTGGCGGGTGAGGGCATTGAACTGACCACCATGGAATTCGAGCTGCTGTGGTTGCTGGCCAGCGCGGCGGGCAAGACCCTGTCCCGCGACGACATCCTCAACCGCATGCGCGGCATTGCCTTCGATGGTCTCAACCGCAGCGTTGACGTCTATATCAGCAAGTTGCGCGGCAAGCTCAAGGACAACCCGCGCGAACCGGTGTGCATCAAGACTATCTGGGGCAAGGGCTACCTGTTCAATCCGTTCGCGTGGGAGCTGTAAATGCTGCGGTTATTTCTCGGACTGTTTCTGATGATGACGGTTGGCCTGGTACTGGGGCTGCAAACCGTTGAACGCACGTTCGATGCATTGCTCGACGGTCAGATGCAGAGCTACAACCGCGAGGCGGTGCGGGGCCAGGCCTGGTCGCTGGTGGAGCAGTTGCGTGGCCTGGACGGTTCGGCGCGGGAGCGCCAACTGGCAGCCGTGCGCCCTCACTATGGCTTGGGCCTGAGCCTGGTCGAAACGGATCAACTGGCCCTGACCGATCAGGAGAAAGGCGAGTTGGCCCAAGGCCTGCTGGTGCTTCGTGACAAGTACACGCAGTTCATCTCGCGCATTGACGACGGCTCGCAGTTGCTCAGCATCAAGCTGCCGGCCGAGCCGAGTCTGATGCCGTTCTACATTGCCACGGCCTATCTGATGATCGCGGTGATGATCGGTTTCGTGTTGTTTTTCTGGGTGCGTCCGCACTGGCGAGACCTGGAAAAACTGCGCCTCGCCGCCGAACGCTTTGGCGACAACAACCTGTCGGCGCGGATCCAGCTGTCCAAGCGCTCGAACATTCGCGACCTGTCTGAACATTTCAATCTAATGGCGGCGCGCATCGAAGGCCTGATCGCCAATCAACGTGAGCTGACCAACGCGGTGTCCCATGAATTGCGCACGCCGATTGCACGGTTGTCGTTCGAGCTTGATCAGCTCAAGCAACAATCCGATCCGACCCAGCGCCGTGAACTGATTGCCGACATGTACGCCGACCTCGGCGAGCTGGAAGAAATGGTCTCGGAGCTGCTGACTTACGCCAGCCTCGAGCGCGGCGCCACGGTGATCACGCGGGAAAATATTCAGGCCAACAGTTGGCTCGACAGCGTGGTCGGAAGCGTGGCGCTGGAGGCCGAGGCGGCGGGAGTACAGCTGCTGATTGTCGAGTGTCAGGTCGATGAGGTACGCATCGAACCGCGCTTCATGGCGCGCGCGGTAATCAACCTGCTGCGCAATGCCATTCGCTATGCCGATGAGCGTGTGGAGGTGTCGCTGGTGCGCACCGGTGATCATTACGAAGTGCAGGTCAACGATGATGGGCCGGGTGTGCCGGTGGCCGGTCGGGAGAAGATCTTTGAGCCGTTCTCTCGCCTGGACGCCAGTCGAGATCGCCGCACGGGTGGGTTTGGCCTGGGTTTGGCGTTGGTCAGGCGGGTGTCCCAGTCCCATGGCGGGCAAGTGGACGTGGCGGATTCGCCATGGGGTGGGGCGTCGTTTCGTATGACGTGGGCGCATCAGGATTAATTGTGGCGTTCTTGAGTACGCCATCGCGAGCAGGCTCGCTCCCACAATGGATCTATGTCGTTCACAAATCCAATGTGGGAGCGGGCTTGCCCGCGATGGCGTCATCTGCATCACCTCAAATCAAAAGCTGTACACCACTTGCCCAGCCAGCGAAGTCTGCATCCGCCGCTCCACAATCGGGCTGTCCGCCGCCTCTTTGGCCAGATACTGCACCGCCAGCACCGTCGACACATTCCATTGATCATTGATTGGCAACGACCAGGTCAAGTCCGCCCCGCGACTCAACAGCCCGCCATGAGCGTCATACGCTCGGAATTGACTGCGCGCCGCCTGACCCGTACTGACGCCGTACCAGGTGCGCATGTAATCACCGTCGCCAAACTGACTGTTGAGGCTGCCCACGACCTTGCCATGGTCACCCTCGTAAAACGGCGCGCTGATGCTCAGTTTCAAGCGATTCCAGGCTGAGCCGGTGTCGTGTTCATCGTCGTCTTCTTCCAGCGCGTGTTCATAACTGGCGCCGAGAATGATCGGCCCCATGTGATACGTCCCGTCGAGCCCCAGCACCGGTCGTGACTTGATCGAGCCCATGCCGTCCAGCTCGTCGGAGCCCTTGAACCCGGTCTTGCGATCCTTGCGTACATCACTGGCGCCGACGTACACGCTGAGGCCGAAGTCATCCTCGTCAAATGCCCAGCCCAAGCCCTTTCCAGTGTCCAGAAAAAAACCATAAGGGCTGACGATTTCGCCACTCAGCAGCGGCGCCACCACGCGTTCATCGCTGCCGCTGTAACGCGGCGCACTGGCAGCACCGGCGCGCAGGCTGTAGTGCCAGTCTTCGGCATTCAAGGCGGCGCAGGGGAGGAATAGACAGAAAGAAGTCAAAGGCAAATACAGCGAACGAAGCATGGGAGCACCCTGGGGGAGATTGGATGCGCCCATGCTAGGCGGGTGCCGCCCGGCAATCTTTGGCAGCTTTGTCGCAAAACTGTCAAAGACTGTGAACGGGTTGGTGAGCGGTGAGCAGCCTGTGGCGAAGGCGTAAACCCTCTCGCCACAGGTTCAGCTTAGAAGTCCCACTGGGTGGTCAGCATCAGGTTGCGCGGCTCGCCGTAGAACGTGGTGTCGTAGTTGCCCAGGCCGGACAGGTACTTCTTGTCGAAGACGTTGTTGGCGTTGGCGGTGAAGCTCAGGTGCTCGTTGTACTGGTAACGGGTCATCAGGTCCACGAGGGTGTAGCCGCCCTGTTTGATTGAGGTGTAGTCGCCCGCGGGAGCGCTGTAGATTTTGCCGTAGAAGGCGCTCTGCCAGCTGATGCCGCCGCCGACGGTCACGTTGTCCAGGGCGCCAGGCAGGCGATAGGTAGTGAACGTCCGTACCACGTGCTCAGGCTTGCTGGTGGACAGCGGGTAGCCGAAGATCCGCTGTTCGTCTTTGTCTCGGGTGCGTGCGTAGGTGTAACCGGCCGTCAGGTTCCAGCCCTCGGCCAGTTCGCCGGCCAGTTCCAGTTCCACACCTTTGGTGGTGGTGCCGTCGACGGCTTTGAAGATGCCTTCGTTGGTGATCGCGTTGGTGCCGGTCTGCTCGGCGACGCCGTCCTGCTCGATGCGGAACAACGCCAGGCTGGCATTCAACCGGCCATCGAAGTAAGCGGCTTTCAACCCGGTTTCATAGCTGTCGCCTTCAACCGGTGCCAGGGTCATGCCACTGGCATCCTTGTAGGTCTGAGGCTGATAGATCGAGGTGTAGCTGGCGTACACCGAGTACACATCGTTCAGGTCGTAGACCACGCCGGCATACGGCGTGACGATGCCGTGTTCCTTGTAGCTCGCGTGGGTGTCGTCCAGCGGTGAGGCCGCGATGTAGCGGTAGTCTTCGTTGTACTTGAAGGTGCTCAGGCGGCTGCCGAGGATGACCGACAGATCATCGGTCGGGCGCAGGCGGGTGGCGAGGTAAACACCGTTCTGGCTCTGGGTGCGTTCGTATTTGCCGTTTACCGGGAATTCCTGTTTCGGCAGACGACCTTCCCAGTCGTAGATGCTCCCCGGGACACTTTCGAAGGCGCTGATGTCGTAGGTGGAACCGGTCTGACGGGAGTGGGACGTCATGACGCCGGCCACCAGTTCATGCTCGCGACCGCCCAACGTGAAGGGGCCGGAGACGTTTACGTCGGCCGTGTCCTGCACGCGATGACCTTCGAAACGACCCCAGAATAAGGACATGCTTCGCCGGTCGCGCGGTCCGGATTGCCATAGCCGGCCGAGGCCAGCTGGGTGTCGTGATCGGTGGTTTTCTCGCTCAGGCTGGCTTTGAACTTCCAGTCGTTGGCCAACGCTTGTTCCAGCGAGGCAAAGTAGCTGATTTCGTCGAAATCGCGACGGCTCCAGTCAGCTGCCGGGTTGAAGCTGCGCGAGAAATCGGTACGGCCGCCGTCGGCGAAGTACGTCGCGTTACCGGTCCAGGAGCTGCCGCGAGGGGTGGCACTGGACTTGTCGATGCCGAACGTCAGCAGGGTATCGTCAGTCAGGTCGGCTTCGAGGATGCCGTAGTACAGGTCTTTCTTCTGGCTGTAATGGTCAATGTAGGAATCCTTGTCCTGGTACACGCCGACAAAGCGTCCGCGCACGTTGCCCGAGTCAGTCAGTGAACCGGAAACATCGCCGGCGGTGCGGTAGCTGTCCCACGAACCGACAGTGCCGCTGATCGAGGCCTTGAACTCTTTGGTCGGCTTCTTGCGGATCAGGTTGACGGTGGCGGACGGGTCGCCCGAGCCGGTCATCAGGCCGGTCGCGCCCTTGATCACCTCGATGCGGTCAAGGCTGGCGGAGTCGTCGCTGTTGTTCGGGTTTTCCCCATAAACACCGTCGTAAGGCTGGTTGACCCCGTCGTACTGGAAGTTGGTGATGGCAAAGCCGCGGGCGGCAAACTCGGTACGGTCGCTGTCGTACTTCTGCGTCGAAACACCGGGGGTATTGCGCAACGCGTCGCTGATGCTTTGCACACCGCGATCGTCCATCTGCTGACGGGTGATCACCGTGACCGATTGCGGTGTTTCGCGGATCGACAAAGGCAGGCCCGTGGCCGAAGACGTTGAACCGGTGGTGTAGGAATGGGTGTCCTCGGTGGTTGCGCCCAAGGCGACGCCCTCGATGTTCGTCGCCCCCAGTTGCAGCGCGCCATCGTCCTTGGTTGCCGTTTTGCCGGTGGCTGTTTCGGCGGCATGGGCGGTGGAGGCCAGGCTCAGCAGAGCGGCCGGAAGGGCCAGAGCCAAGGGGCACAGGGCAAAACGGAAACGCGCGGCAAGTGGGTGCGACATGGAGATCCCTTTGTATCGAATCGATCGGTAAGTGAAAGGCTTCTGAGGGTTAACCGAACGAAAAACGCAAAGGGGAACTGCCGTGTGCAAAAAAATCGAGGTTTTGATTAGCGAGCCAGCCCCAGTCGCTCGTGCCACTGTGCGATGGACTCCTCGGGCCAGATCTTGCACTGCCGATCACCGGCATGCGCCGGGACCTCCACCCACGGCGCTTTCGAATTGAGCATCACGTGCGTGTACTCGGGTGGTACCGGCAACGCCGTATCAATGGCTGAGGCAAACGGGTGAATCAGTTCCGGCCATTCAGGGCTAAACAGCCACAAGCCCGAGCCGCACTCCGAGCAGAAGTGCCGCTCTGCCGTGCTGCGGTGGGCGCGTTTGTCGCCTTCGTCCTTGAGTCGCGCGTGATAGATCGCGATGGATTTTCGACCGCGCACCTTGAGGCTGGCTGAATCGCCCGCGATGTTGACCGAGTAACCGCCACCGCCCTGGGTCTTGCGGCAGATCGAGCAATAGCAACGTTGGTAAGGGTAGGGGTGGGTGCTGGTCAGACTGAATGACACGGCGCCGCAGTGGCAGGAGCCTTCGAGTCGCATGGCAGAACCTCCAAATGATTGGCTGTTACTTCCCTGACCGCCCCGAAAACCGGTGGTTCACTGCTGGATCGGCACCAGGATCGCATCGCCGGTTGCCACCCGCTTCAACTGATCCCCTGTTTGTGCGAACAGTTCGGCACGGGCAAACACCTGCTTCTTGCCGGACTTCACCACCTGGCCGCGCGCAATGAACACTTCACCGACGGCGGGTGCAAGGCAATTCACCGAAAAATGCGATGCCAGGACATTGCCAGCGACCGTTCCGGCCGCAAACCCACAGGCGGTATCGAGCAGCGCGCCAATCAGGCCGGCATGCAGGAAACCTGCGTATTGCGCCATGTCCGCCTCGCGAAAAGCCATGGTCAGTTCCACCTCGCCCGGCGTGGCGCGAGTGACGTCGAAACCCGCCCAGCGGTTGAAGGCGGACGTTGAATTGATCTTTTTGAGTGCATCAAGCATGGCGAATCCCTCCGGTTGAGGCATCAACATGCGCCGGGTTCTGGGGGATGTCATGGTGGATAAAGAAGGGTGATGGGTGGGTGGATTTATGGTGAATATTAAGGCCTCATCGCTAGCAGGCTAGCTCCCACATTGGATCTCCAGTGTTCATGAGACCCTAGACTGCTAGCGAGGAACGATAACGCGGTCCCACTGAACGCCAACGATGTCTGGGTGACTCCCAGCCATCAATGCATTTTGCTGTGATCCGACGTATTCAGCGCGCGCGCTTCAGCCTCAACCTTGATGGACTCTTTTTCGCCATTGGCGTTTTCGACGGTCAAGGTCAGCGGCACTTTGTCGCCTTCTTTGACCTGGCCTACCAGGTCGATCAGCATCACGTGATAGCTATGAGGATCCAGAGTGACCGCTTTCCCTGCGGGCAAAGCGACGAAGTCCACGGGTTGCATGCTCATCACGTCGTTTTTCATCGTTGATTCGTGAATCTGCACAATTTTAGCTACCGGTGTTTGCACGCTTAGCAGTTTGCTGTCGCTGCTCGCGGTCACCGTCATGAACGCTCCGGTTGCTTGTTGCCCGGCAACGGTGGCGCGTACCCAGGCGTCTTCCACTTGAGTCTGGGCTGAAACCTGAAGCGCCGTTCCCAGCAGAAAAAGCCCCAGGACAGCCGTTTGAACGCGCACATTGATGGCAGTTTTAATGGCATTCGAGTTCATCAGCAGACCTCCATAACGGTTAGCAAGTCTTCCGTACACTCTTGTGCAGAAAGAGACTGGGACAGTCCAACGCGCAACCTGCCTCTTGTGTCATACACATAGCTAGTCGCTGTATGGGAGAGCGTGTAGGTCGAGCCGCTCGGGATTTTTTCGTAGAACACCCCGAACTCCTTGGCCGTTTCCGCCGTTTCCTCGAGTGTTCCATGGAGCGCGACAAATGAGGGATCAAACGTCTTGACGTAGGCATCCAGCACCGCCGGCGTGTCCCGCTCCGGGTCCAGCGTAATGAAGACGACCTGGAGAATATCCCCGTCTTTTCCCATCAGTTTCTTGATTTGCGCTGCGCGAGCCAGGGTAGTGGGGCATACCGCCGGGCACTGGGTGAAGCCGAAGAAAATCATAGGCATCAAACCACGAAAGCTCGAGAGCGTTGTGAGGTTGCCTTCAGAGTCCTTGAGTTTGAATGTCCGTCCGAGGATCTTGTCGCTCAGGTCCTTGCCGTACTTGTACGACAGGCTGACGCTATTGTCACAGCCAGCGAGGAGGCCAAGGCTGAACAAGCCGATACCTGCAACCACCTGGCGGCGGGTCAACGAAACACTCATGTTCTACAGACCTTTTGATGAGCCCGAACGGATAATCATCCTCGGACAGGGCGTCTATGATGCATGCCGGTTTAGCGGAGGGCATCGATTATACGCTTCAAAGGATTACTCATAACTTGCGACAAACTGACGCAGCGAATTCCCGAACCGGCATCGGTTTTCGGGTCAGTCCTTAATCTCCATCGGGCTGCTAACCAACATCACCTTGTCCTGGATAGCGGCCAAGGTGTTTGACGTACCCAGTCCCTGTTTCGCCAGTTTGTCTTCTTGCAGTGCCTGTTGCAGAAGACCGAGGAGATTTTGCGTCTTCGAAGACGAGACAGGTGTCACGTTATCTTCATCCAGACGCCCCATTACATATTTGGAAATGCGCGTGGACTGGCTTGCCGAATGGCTGACGGACGCTTCGACCAACTTACCTTTGACATAGCCGATGCTGCTCGTGCTGCTGGCCTGATCGTCGATCTGGTAATACTGATAGTTCTGGGATTGTGGGTCAGTCGTCAGTTCCAGCTTTTGTCCGGCATGCAGTGGCTTATGGTATTGGGCTGTCAGATGCGATTGCTGATTCTGGGCGACCTTGCGATTGAACTGATCCTGACCTTTGGATTGCGTGGACTGCGATAATCCATAGTTGAACGAGTCGAGTTCACCAGGCCGCGCAGGATTGCCGTTTACGGTTTTCTCGGTGACCGTCGCGCTGAAATCGGCGAGGCCGGTGAGAACGCTACGGTCGGTGTCCGTCAGCTTGATCGCCGTTAGCGCCTGAGGTCCGGTAACAGCGCGGCTTTCCGGGTAGCTGCTGTGCACGGTCTTGAATGCACTCTCGAACATCGACAGCAGATTCTGGTCGCCGTCGCCTCGATCGCGCGCCGCTTCTATTTGACGCAGGTAGCTCGCGAGCGCCTTGGCTTTCTGATTGCTGTCGCCGAGGATGGCGGCGTTTTTCAGGTCCACGGACATGTCGAAATCGCCTGCCGCACCGCTCATGCGCACCTGGCGCTGGCTTGCGTCGGCATGCAGCTCAAGGCTCTGCGTACTGTCATCGTCGAGCTTGAACCGGGTGGTCAGGTCGACCGAGGAAAACACGCCAGTGTCGAACTGGGCCAGCGCATCCAGCTTGAGTTGCGGTGGAACGGCGGTGAGGCCCTGGATGGCCGATTCAAATCCTTTGGCCATGGCGCCAAGCGCGGCAAGTTCTTCTTTACTGAGGTCGCCACCCTGGACCTGAGCCTGCACCGCCAACGCGTTATCCTGACTGGACAGGGTGATCTCGACGGTTTTTCCGCTAGCTGTTTTCAGGGTCAGGTTGATGCTGTTGTCTGCAACGCCACTGTGGATTCTGGCTTGAGCAGCCGCCAACTCTGCCGGTCCAAGTTCCCGTCCGGTCGATGAGCGAATGACCGACTGGGAGATGTTCTGGTTGGATTGCGCCAGCTGCAGAAGCAGTGTCTCACCCAGTCCCCGGAACCGGGCGCTGGCTGAAGCGTTTCCGAAATTGCCACCCATGCGAAACGACACTTTGTCAGGCTGCGTGTATTCCCAGGCAAGCGGAGCATCAGGCTCCGCAATGACACCCCGAGAGGTGTAAGTCTGCGCATTGATGGTGTTGTTATCTTGATGCAAGGTGACAATCGATGCGGGGGAAGACAGGGCGGCTGTTGATTCGGTGGTAGTGCCAACGGCGGGCTGGGTGGCAGCACTCCTGACGACCGCCAGTGGCGGCAAGGAAGAGATTGAAGAGATGACAGTCATAGCTGCTCCATGCTGAGTACCAGTAGTTTCCTACATGGCTTGTCGGCAGGGGGGGGCACAACTTGAGGTGCGAGTGCCGGTGGCTCTGGATGTGTGATGAATGGGCTGACGCCATCGCTAGCAGGCTAGCTCCCACAGTGGATCTCCAGCGTTCATGAGACCCCTGTGGGTGCTAGCCTGCTAGCGATGAACGATAACGCGGTCTACTTGTTGGGCACCCGCCATAAATACCAGGCAGCCACTGTCCGATAAGGGCTCCATCCCAATCCGATCTCCACCATCTGCTTGCGCGTGGGTTGCACTTCCAACCCCTTCAACCGCCGATACCCCTCGCGCACCCCGAAATCATCGGCCGGTAAAATATCCGGCCGCTCCAGGCTGTAGATCAGCAGCATCTCAACCGTCCAGCGGCCAACCCCGCGCAATGTGATCAACCGCTCGATCAACGCTTCATCGTCCATCGCCAGGGCCGTCGGATAATCCGGCACCACACCGTCCAGCGCCGCCTGAGCGATGCCCTGAATGGTCGCAATCTTGCTCGCGGAAAAACCACACCCGCGCAGTTGATCAAATCCGGTCGCCAGAATCTGTTCAGGACGCGGAAACGCTGCCGAAGGAAACACCGCCAGCAGCCGACCGATAATCGCATCCCCGGCTTTGGCGTGCAGTTGCTGATAGGCAATCGCCCGCACCAGCGACTCATACGGATCATGCGCCGCATGCGGCTGGTGCAGGCAGGGGCCGATGGCTGCGATGTGGCGCGCCCAGTCGTCGTCAATGGACGCGAGAAACGCCGTCGCTGGCAAGTAAGGATCGGTCAAGCGTTCACCACAGGCTTGAGCAGTGCGTTCAATTCCCCATAGGTGAACGCCTTGAGTTGGCTGCTATCGAGTTTACCGGTTTCCAGAAAACTTTTGGCCAGGCCCGCCATCGCACCGTAAAGAAACTCGGCGATACCGGAACCGGCGCTCAACCGGCGAACGCCCAGCGCTTTCAACGCTTCAGGTGACGGCAACCCCGGCAGCCCCAGTACATTCAGCGGCAGCGGGGTACCACGGCACAGCGCAGCGATCTCGTACTCCGCCGAAACGCCGGCCGTGAACAGCCCGTCAGCACCCGCCGCCAGATACAGCGCCGCGCGTTTGAGCGTTTCCGCGACGCGGTCTTCGGCCGGCACCAGGCTCTTGAGGTACACATCGGTGCGGGCGTTGATGAACAGCTTCACCTCGCGGCGCTCGGCAACCTGACGGGCGATTTCGATCTTGCGGGCCAGCAGCTCGGGCGGGGATGCACCGTCTTCGATATTGATCCCGACGGCACCGGCAGCGATCACCGCATCAATCACCTCGGCAACCCGCGTCAGGTCATCGGAATAGCCGGCCTCGATGTCCACGGTCAACGGCAGGGAAATCACGCGGGCGATGGATTCGATGGTCGAGACCAGGCGTTCGAGGGGCAGGGTATTGCCGTCCGCGTAACCGTGAGACCAGGCAACTGCCGCACTGCTGGTGGCCACGGCTTTGCAGCCCAGTTGCTCGACGATGCGCGCCCCGGCGGCATCGGCGACGTTGGTGAGAATCAGCAGACCGTCCTGATGCAGCCTGTGGAATTGCTGGTCGAGCGTGTTCATCGAATTTCCTTCCTTATGAAAAACAGCCATGAGTCAGAACGCGAGTTGTCGCGTGACCTGCACCGCAGCGTTTTCCAGCCTCAGCAGAAACGCCTTGCGCGGTTGTCCTCCACCATAGCCCGTCAAGGAGCCGTCCGCACCGATCACCCGGTGGCAGGGCAAGACAATCGAAATCCGGTTGTGCCCGTTGGCCAGGCCCACGGCGCGGCTGGCACCGGGTTTGCCCAACCGTGCGGCGATGGCGCCGTAGGTGCTGGTCTGGCCGTAGGGGATTTTCGCCAGTTCGGCCCAGACCTGCCGGGAAAATTCGGTGCCGGGCAAGTGCAGCGGCACCTTGAATTCGGTCAGCTTGCCGGCGAAATACAGGGCCAGCTCTGTATCGATCTGCTGTAAGTGAACGTTGTGCCCGGGCGCGACCGCATAGCCATGACGGTTCTGCAACGCTTCGACTTCCCGGGTCAGCGCCGGCCGGTCGAGAAACTCCAGCAGCACCAGCCCGCGCCGTTCGGCCATGGCGATCATCGGCCCCAACGGCGTGGTCAGGCGCGTGAACAGCAAGGGCTCGCTATTGGCCGCACGACCGGGGGTGATGTGAAAGGATTTCTGGAAGGCATCGCGAAACCCGCTCAGGGACTCGTAACCGGAATCGAACGCTGCGCTGTCGATGGAATCGCCCTGTTTGATCCCGCCCAGCGCCATGCCGAGGCGTCGGGTGCGCAACCAGGCATGGAAGGTCATGCCAAAATGTTGCTTGAACCAGCGTCGCAGTTTCAGCGGCTCGATGCCTTCGGCCAGTAACTGGGCATCGGTCCAGCGCAGCTCGGAATCGGCGTCCACCGACTGGAGCAGCTTCTGTACCCAGTCCGGCGCGATGGCGGCCGCGTCCAGCGGTTTGCAACGCAGGCAGGCGCGGTAGCCGGCGGACAGGCAGTCATCGGCATGGGCGAAGAACTCGACGTTCTCCGGTTTCGGTTTGCGCGCCGTGCAACTGGGGCGGCAGAAGATGCCGGTGGTTTTGACCGCAGTAAAAAACACCCCCTCGTAGGTGGTGTCTCGTTCGAGCATGGCGCGAACCATCTCGGCGTGGGGCGGAAGTACAGCGTTCTGTAGGTTCATGGGTCGAGCATAAGGCGCGTTGGCCGGGGGCTCCACCGAAAAATCGACAGAGAATTGCGATCAATCATCATCACGCTTCGATGCGGTTCAGTTCGGTTTTCCAGCGTGCATCCTAGAGGCATGTGCAAAGAACTGAGCCTCTCCCAATCGGTAATGCTTCTCGCAGCCTTACTGCAAATATCGGGCAGTTGCGTTTTCGTCGGAGAAAACTCCTACAACTGTTAAAGAAAAATCCCACCATTCTTTAGGACTAGACCTAATTCGAACGCAATAAAAATATGACATTTTTTGTATGCAGAATAATTTGCTGTGGTTAGTCAATGAGAATTATCCTCCCATGCTTAATAAAAAGTTAGTTTCGGGTGCTCCGGTGGTTGCGGCGCTGGTCGCGTTTTTATCGGTTTCAACGATGCTTCGAGTTCCCGGTCTGCCTGTCGGAGCCTCGGAATTTGTTGTTTTATTTTTGGCGATTGTGCTGATTGTTAAAAAAAAGTTCCTGCCGCACTTTAAACATCCGCTGATGTTGTTTTGGGCTCTTTTTATTGTGGTTGCTGTAGCGGGTTATATAACAGGCTCTGAGCGCGGCGAAGGTCGGATCTACACGGGCGCTGCTTATTTTTATGTGGCCTGTTTTACAGCGGTGGTATTGGGCTGTGCTGCCGATTTGGAAAGATTTGAGTTCCACAGGTACCTTCGGGCAATAATTACCATTCCTGTTTTTCTACTGTTTATCCCACTGTCGTTGTTTTTTTTAGGGGATATCTGGCTGTCAGATAGATTGGGAGTTAATACAGATTTTTATCCCTCACGAGTAGCGGCCTGGTCGATGAACCCTAACCAGCTTGCACTGTTTCTGCTCCCGATTCCGTTCTGGCTGGCGGCAATCTCTCAAGGCCAGTACTGTTCAAAGGTTCGGATCGTAAAGAAGTTCGTCTTTCTCTGGTTTCTATTTTTTTTAGGTTTTTGTGTCAGAAGCGATGCACTGCTACTGGCTTGGTGCATCGGCATTCCTCTGCTGACAGTGTTGGTCTGGTGCTGGTTGAAAAATATTAATTGGAGATTTTTCACAACCATGCTCCTAGCTTTCCTGCTTGCATTTGTTTTTTTCAAATGTTTTTTTGACGGTGTGGGGCAGCCATTTTTCGACGCCGTTCAGGCACAAATGAAATCGCTGTCTTCCGATCCGGTTGTCAGCGTTGAGGACGTCAATACGGGCGTGTTTGAACAGGCGATATCAACGGAAATCCACCTCGATCAATTTGATTGTGAATGTGATAGCAAGCAAGTAAGTCAAATAGACTCAGTAGTGCCCGCTTTTGGGCGATCTGATTCCGTGTTAGGCGTAGGGCTCGATCCAAATAAAGTAGGCGTGCGGAAAATGTTGTGGATACACGCAGTGGATGTTTGGAAGTTGTCGCCCATATTTGGTCATGGGCCAGGGGCATTTTCCTATCTGGATATGCCCGGCCAAAAGCATGAGGCTCACAATTTGTTGTTAGACATGCTTACTCAAGTAGGTGTTGTCGGGGTTGCTTTATTTGCGGTGACTTTATTATGGTTGGTTTTAGGCGCAATTAAAGCCAAAGATCCGTTTTCACTCATGTTACTCCTCGCATTGATCGTATTTTCCGGCGCGCATTTCATACTTCGCCAACCAGTTTTTATGATGTATCTTGTCATCACCGCGGTCGCGATAGAAAAACGTTTTTTTGTTCTGATAAATGCATCACGTCGGTGACGTCCATATCGTTAAAGTCGTGTGGGGTTCCGCCATTCATCCCCATTACTTCGCGAATTTTTTTGCTCCGGCAACACACAGGATCACCGCCACAGTCACCGCCAGCATGCCAATGCTGACCTGCTCATGAAGCAACGTCGCCGCCAGCGCCAAGCCAAAAAACGGCTGCAGCAACTGCAACTGTCCCACGGCCGCAATCCCGCCCTGCGCCAGCCCCCGATACCAGAAAACAAAACCGATCAGCATGCTGAACAGCGACACGTATCCCAGGCTGAACCAGGCCGGTGTGCTGGTCCCCGAGAACGATGCGGGTGCGAGCCACCACGTCAACAGCGCCATAACCGGCAGCGACAGCACCAATGCCCAGCAAATCACCTGCCAGCCACCCAGTGTCCGGGACAGTTTCGCCCCTTCGGCATAACCGAGGCCGCAGGCTAGGATCGCCGCCAGCATCAGGAGGTCGCCTTCAGGTGAGGCGGTCAGGCCTTGGGAGGCGGCGAATCCCACCACCAGCAGGCTGCCCAGGACCGAGAAAAACCAGAACACTGGTCGCGGCCGCTCACCACCACGGATCACACCGAACACGGCGGTGGCGAGGGGCAGCAGGCCAACGAAGACGATGGAGTGTGCCGACGTCACGTATTGCAGCGCCAGCGCCGTCAACAGAGGGAAGCCGACTACCACGCCCATGGCCACGATGAACAACGGCAACAGCTGGTTCCTTGCAGGACGCTTTTCCTTGAACAGCCACAGCATGCACAGCGCCAGAATGCCGGCGATGGTTGCCCGTGCGACGGTCAGGAAAACCGGGTCGAACTCCAGCACCGCCAAGCGCGTGGCCGGTAGCGAGCCGCTGAAGATCAGTACGCCGATCAATCCGTTGATCCACCCGTTGGTGGTCTTTTCCTGGGGCTGGCTGTGCAGGTTCGATACGCGTTCCATTGAGGTCACACTCGATGATTGTTTTCTTGGCGGGTTGCCTTGAGCGCATCGTATGGCCGAGTATAAAGACAATCAAAAAATTGTCATGGATACATCGCCCTATGCCTCGCTTGCGCTACAAGTCGCTGGTCGACACCTTTGCCGCAGACATCCGTTCAGGACATTTGTCGCCCGGTACGCGCTTGCCAACCCATCGCAAGCTCGCCGCTGAGCACGGGTTGGCGCTCGTGACCGCCAGCCGAGTTTATGCAGAGCTTGAGGCGATGGGCCTGGTCAGTGGTGAAACCGGCCGGGGCACGTTCGTCAGAGAGACATCGCTTCCCCCCGGCCAAGGCGTCAGCCAGCACGTGGTTGCCGTGGGTATGGCCGATCTCAACTTCAACTACCCGTCATTACCCGGTCAGGCGGATCTGTTGCGAACGGCCTTGCGTCAACTCGCGTTGTCCGGCGACCTGGAAGCTCATTTGCGCTATCAGCCCCATGCCGGGCGCCTGCATGAGCGCGCATCGATTGCGAACCATCTGGTCTCACGCGGGTTGAGCGTCCAGGCCGAGCAGGTATTGATCGTCAGCGGTGCCCAGCATGGATTGGCGGTGACGATGATGGCGTTGCTCAAACCAGGCGATGTCATCGCGGCGGATGCGTTGACCTACACCGGTTTCAAGGTGCTGGCCGAATCGCTGCACCTGGAAATCGTGCCCGTTCCCGCCACGGAGACCGGGCCTGACCTTGAGGCGTTCGAAGCGCTTTGCCGGCGCCGGTCGGTGCGGGCCGTCTACAGCATGCCCACGCTGCATAATCCGCTGGGTTGGGTCATGGATGCACAGTGGCGAGATCAGTTCGTGTCGATTGCACGTCAGCATGACCTGTTGATCATTGAAGACGCTGCGTACGCCTTTCTGGTCGAAGACGCCCCGGCACCCTTGGCCGAATTGGCGCCGGAACGGACCGTCTACGTGTCGGGGTTCTCCAAGAATGTCGCCACGGGACTGCGCGTGGGCTTCATCGCTGCGCCGGTCGAGAAAGTGCCTGCGCTTGAGCGCGCAATCAGGGCCACCACCTGGAACACCCCCGGCGTAATGACAGCGATTGCCTGCGCATGGCTCGACGATGGAACCGTGAGCCAACTGGAAGCGCAAAAGCGTGCGGACGCACAGGCCCGGCAAGCTATGGCCGCCGACCTGCTGAAAGGACTGCGCTGCATGACTCATCCCAATTCGTACTTTCTGTGGTTGCCACTGACGGAAGACGCCCGAGCGGACCAGATCGCGGTCGAGCTGATGCACGAGCAAGTCGCGGTTTCCACTGCCGAACCTTTTGCAACCTCGGTCCATGTACCGCATGCGATCCGGTTGGCGCTGGGGTCGGTGGACATGGATTCGCTTCGATCAGCGCTGATCAAAGTGAAGCGGGTGGTCGGCGCTTATTCCTAGAACGGGTGGGCAGTTTTCTTCAATACGCGGACCAGCCCGCGCCTTACCTTGAGGCCTGGTTCAACTGAATTGAAGAAGGTATGCAATGAGTCTGATTATTTCTATGGCCGCGTTTGCCCTGGTGGCCTCGATTACACCGGGACCGGTGAACATTGTTGCGCTGAGTTCCGGCGCGCAGTTCGGTTTTCGCGCCAGTCAGCGCCACGTGGCCGGCGCAACGCTGGGCTTTGTGTTGCTACTGGTATTGATGGGGTTGGGGCTGCATGAAGTGTTGCAGACATGGCCGGCGCTGACGCGGGTGGTGCAACTGGCCGGCGTGGCGTTTCTGTTGTTCATGGCGTGGAAACTGGCAGCGGACAACGGGCAGCTCGACACGAAGGAGTCGGGGCGGGCGCCGTCGATGCTGTATGGCGCTGTCATGCAATGGCTCAACCCCAAAGCCTGGCTGGCCTGTGTGGCCGGCATGGGCGCGTTCGTCGCAGACGGCGAGGCGCGGCTGGTCTGGCAGTTTGCCGCGGTGTATCTGGTGATCTGCTACCTGTCCGTCGGCTGCTGGGCGTACGCCGGGACTTTTTTGCGCGGCTATCTGAACAACCCGGCGGGGATGCGCTTGTTCAACCGGATCATGGCGTTGTTGCTGGCGATGAGCGCGATGTATCTGTTACTGCCTTGATCGAACATTCAGCCGCGATACTGCCCCGGTGTTGCCGCCAGATGCTGTTTGAATGCCCGCTGAAAATGCGCCTGATCGGCAAACCCTGCTTCCAGCGCCACGTCGGCGATCAGCTTGCCGCTGCGCAGGCGATCCTGAGCAAACTGGATGCGTCGATTGACCAGGAACGCGTGGGGCGTCATGCCGTAATGCTGTTTAAAGGCGCGGATCAGATAGGACGGTGACAGTTGCGCGGCGTCGCAAATGTCTTCGAGTTTGAGCAGTTGCGTGCAGTTGTCGCGGATGTAGTCAGCGGCGCGCTCCAGTTTGAAATTGGGCTCACGCAGGGGTTGATCGCCGGGGTTGAGTCGTTGCTGCACTTCAGTGAAGAACTCGACCGCCGCGCTGTGTTTGCTCAGTACGTCCTGCTCGCTGTCGACCAGTATTTCGTACAACGCCTTCAGGCCGACAAACAGGCTGGCGTCAGACGTATGGGTGATGGAAAACCGCCGGAACGCCAAGTCGCTGCTGAACCCCAGTTGATGCTGCAAGTCGGTGAGCCACGGCGTCGCGACGTACAGCATCAGGTACGACCAGGGCTGGTCATCGATCGGATTGCAGGCGTGGACGTCGCCAGGGTTCATCAGCACCACGGTGCCGGCGCTGACCTGAAATTCCGATTGCTCATGGATATAAGTGCTGCGTCCGGCGGTGATCGAGCCGATAGAAAAGTGCTCGTGGGCATGCCGGGTGTAACAGACCTGGCGCCCGTCGGCGATGGAGCGGGCCTCAATGAAGGGCAGGGCGTCGTCGCGCCAGAAGCGTGGGGCCTTGTCGGCGTCTTTGCCAGCGGTGGGCTTCATCGTCGGTGTCCTCGGCAGGTCAGCACCGGAGTGTATTAGCTCTCTCCGTCAAAGGCTCGTTGCAGTGCAGCAATGTCGAGTTTTTTCATTTGTAGCATCGCCTCCATGGCGCGCTGGGATTTTGCCGTGTCGGGGTCTTTCATCATGTCCATCAGGACGATCGGCACGATCTGCCACGACAGGCCGAACTTGTCCTTGAGCCAGCCGCATTGCTGGGCCTGAGGGACGCCCCCGGCGCTCAGGGCATCCCAGAAGTGATCGACTTCCTCCTGGGTCTGGCAATTGACCTGGAACGAGATCGCCTCGCCGAACTTGAACACCGGACCGCCGTTGAGGCCGGTGAAGCTTTGGCCGTCGAGCTCGAAGCTGACCGTCATGACCGAGCCTTCGGGGCGGCCATGGAATTCGAAGCCGGCGTGGCCATAGTAGGTCGTGGCGGTGATTTTTGAATGATCGAACACCGAGCAGTAAAACCTCGCGGCTTCCTCCGCCTGATCGTCGAACCACAGGCAGGGCGTGAGTTTCTGAATGCGTTGCATGGCGGTAATCCTCTCCACGGGTCACTCGTGCTGAACGTTCAGCGTAGTCAGCCCGCAGTGGTCCGGAAGTACCGTAGATCGACAACTTGCCGATCAGAAATCCCAGCGGGTAGTCAGTTGCACGTTGCGAGGTTCGCCGTAGAACCCGGTGCCAAAGTTGCCGAGCCCGGTGTAATAGGTCTGGTCGAACAGGTTCTTCACGTTCAGCGTGGTGCTCAGGTGATCGTTGAAGCGGTAACGCGCCATGACGTCCACGAGGGCATAGCTTTGCTGGGTGATCTTCGAAGACTGGCCGAAGTTGACCGAGTCATTGGGGTTGGGCTGGAACACATGGCCGAAGAACTCGCTCTGCCAGTTCACGCCGCCGCCGACGGTGAGTTTTTCCAACGACCCTGACAGCCGGTAGGTGCTGAACACCCGAACTACCTGTTCCGGCGCGGTGGTTTGCAGGATCGAGCCGTAGACGTAATCGCCCTTGGCATCGCGGGTGTGGCTGTAGCTGTAGCCGGCCGACAGATTCCAGCCTTCCATCACTTCACCGGCCACTTCGACTTCAAAGCCTTTGGTCGTGGCGCCTTGCACTGGGCGGTACACCGACTCGGTATCGACGCCGCTGACGTACTCGGCAACGTTGTCCTGCTCGATACGGAACACCGCGAAACTGGCGTTCAGGCGCCCGTCAAGGAATTCGGCCTTGAGCCCGGCCTCGTAGCTGTCGCCGTGCACCGGTTCGAGCAGTTTGCGCTCGGCGTCCTTGCTCATCTGCGGCTGATAGATGCTGGTGTAGCTGGTGTACACCGACCAGGTGTCGTCGAGGTCGTAGATCAGCCCGGCATACGGGGTGACCACGCCGGTCTGGCGGTAGCTGTCGTGCACATCCCGGGTGTTCGGGTCGATGTAGTCCAGCTCATCGTTGGCGGTGAACTGACTGACCCGGGCGCCGAGAATCACCGCCAGGTCGTCGGTTGGCCTGAGTCGGGTGGCCAGGTAGGCACCGGTCTGACGCTGGACGATGTCGTTGTCGCCGACCCTGGCAATGTCCGGCTTCGCGAACTCGCCGCGCCAGTCGAAGATGCTGCCGCCCAAGGGCGGGTAAGTCGAACCGTGCACCGGAATGTCCTGACGGGTGTGCATCGTCACGAAACCGGCGATCAACTCATGCTCGCGGCCCGCCAGGCTGAACGGGCCGGTGAAGTTGACGTCGAGGTTGTCCTGCAACTGATCGCCCTTGAACCGGCCCATGTACATAAACATGCCGTTGCCGGTGAGCGGGTCCGGATGGCCGCCGCTGGCCGAGGCGAGGAAGGTGTCGTGTTGTCGATGCTTGCGGTCGTAGCTGACCTTTAACGTCCAGTCATTCGCCAGTTGCTGTTCCACCGAGGCGAAAATCGTCTGGTTGGTGAAGTCGCGCCGGCTCCAGTCGGTGGCCGGGTTGAACGAACGGGAAAAGTGCGTCCGCGAGCCGTCGCTGTTGTACATCGGGAAACCGGTCCAACTGGCGCCACGGGAGCGGGTATTTTGCTGGTCGATACCGAAGGTCACGAGGGTGCCCGGCGTCAGGTCGGCCTCGAGGATGCCGTACGCGATGTCGCGGGTGTTGCGGTAGTTGTCCAGGTAGGCGCTGCGATCTTGATACGCACCGACGAAACGCCCGCGCACGTGGCCGCTCTCGGTCAGCGGGCCAGCCATATCACCGGTACTGCGATAGTTGTCCCAGGAGCCGACGGCGCCGGTGATCGAGGACTTGAAGGTTTTGGTCGGGCGCTTGCGGACCAGGTTGACGGTGGCCGATGGGTCGCCCGAGCCGGTCATCAGACCGGTGGCGCCCTTGATGATTTCGACGCGATCGAAGGTCGCCATGTCGGTGCTGGTGGTGCCGTAATCGTAGACGCCGTCGTAGTCGGTGTTGACGCCGTCGTACTGGAAATTGGTGATCGGCAAGCCACGGCTGGAGAACTCCCAACGCTCGCTGTCGTAGTTCTGCACGCTGACGCCAGGCACACGGCGCAGGGCGTCGGCGATGCTGGTGGAGCCCTGATCGTCGAGTTGCTGCCGGGTGATGATCGACACCGATTGCGGTGTTTCACGCAAGGACAGCGACAGCCCGGTCGCTGAAGACGTCGATCCAAGGGTGTAGGCGTGGCTGTCTTCGGTGATGGCGCCGGGCACTTGGCCGGAAACGTTGGTGGTGCCCAGTTCCAGCGGCCGATCCGCCGTGGGGGCGACCTGCAGGACATAGCCGCGGTCACCCTGAGGCTGGGCTTGCAAGTCACTGCCTTGCAGCAAACGCTGCAAGGCCTGTTGCACGGTGAATTCGCCCTCAAGCCCCGGGCTGTGTTTATCCCTCGCCAGTTCGTTGCGGCCGGCGAGGAATATCCCCGCCTGTTCGGCAAAACGGTTGAGTGCACTGACCAACGAGCCGGCAGCGATCACGTAATAGCGCTTCTGGCTGCCTGACTGTTCATTGGCGTCGGCGGTTTCGGCGTGGGCGAAGGTCGGGGCAAGACTCAGCAACGCGATCGGAAGGACCAGTGCCAACGGGCGCAAGGCAAAACGCGTGCGAGCGAAGGAGTCGCGCAAAAGGCTGTTCCCTGGAATCAGATCGATCGGCAATTGAAGGGCTTCACAGGGTTAACCGAACGAAAAACCAAAAAGGGAACTGTGGCGTTGAAATGTTTTGGGTTCACGCTTTTGGCGCGACGTTGACCCACCAGTCCATGGTTTTTTCGACGCGTATCGGTAACGCCGCTTCCAGCAGGCGCAAGGCTTGATCGGTGTCCTTGAGCGGAAACGAGCCCATCACCGGCAAACCGGCGATGGCCGGGTCGCACGCCAGATGCCCCGTACGGTAGCGGCTCAGTTCTTCGATCAACTGCCCCAGTGGCAGGTTGTCCGCCAGTAACAGACCGCGGCGCCAGGCTTCGCGGCCCGCCGCTGCTTCGGTGGAGGGCGGTGTGTGGTTTTGCGTGAACGCCAGTTGTCGTCCGGCCTCGACCACCTGCACCTGGCCTGCCGTCGTTCGAACTTCGACCGCGCCCTCGTAGACGTTCAGCAATGTCCGCTGTTGTTCCTGGCGCACGCTGAAACGAGTGCCGAGCGCGCGCATCCGGCCTTCGGTGGTCTGTACCAGAAACGCTCGGCGGCTGTCCTTGGCGGTATCGATCAACACTTCCCCGGCACTCAATAGCAGCAGGCGCTGCGTGGTGTCGAAACGCACATTCAGCGCGCTGAGGGCGTTAAGCCAGAGGCGGCTGCCGTCGCTGAGGAGGCTTTCCCGGGTTTCGCCGGTGCCCGTAGAAAGATCGGCGGTCCATCGGCCCAGAGCGTCCGGCAGCGAGGTTTCCCGCCAGGCGCTCCAGCCCAGTAGCCCGCCCGACGCGAGGATGAGCAGGCTCTTGACGGTCTGCCGGCGGCTGATCGGCGAGCGCGCGGTATTGCGCAGAACAAGACCGGCGGCCTGCGGGTGATCAGCCTGCAGCGCGGTGAAGCGCTGGCCAACGCGCTCGACATAGCGCCAGGCCGCCTGATGATCACCACTTTGCGCCAGCCAGGCTTGCCAGCGCTGACGTTCCTGTTCGCCGACGTGCTGATCGTTGAGTTGCACATACCATTGCGCCGCCTGTTCCAGGCTGGCATGGCTGATCGCGTTGGAAGAAAGGGAGGGCATGGCGTTACTCGATCAACAGGCCATCGAGTTCGGCCTCAAGTATCGCGCAGTGCATCAGTGCCTGCGCCAGGTACTTTTTCACCATGCGCTCGCACACGCCGATTTCTTCCGCGATGGCGCGGTAGGGCAGGCCGTGCAGCTGGGCGAGGATGAAGGCATCGCGCACGCGCTTGGGCAGACGCAGCAGCATGGCGTCCACTTCGTACAAGGTTTCGACGATGATTGCCCGTTGCTCAGGCGACGGCTGAACCGCCTGCGGGCGTGCAGCTAGCGTCTCAAGCCACGCCTGTTCCAGCTGCCGACGCCGCCAGTGATCGATGCACAAGCCCCGGGCAATGGTGGCCAGGTAGGAGCGCTCGCGGCTTTCGCAATCGAACACCTGGGGGCGCTTGAGCACGCGGATAAAGGTGTCATGGGCCAGGTCGGCGGCATCGAACGCATTGCTCAAGCGACGGCGCAGCAGCTCATGCAGCCAGCGGTGATGAGTGACGTAGAGGTTCTGAACGCTGGAAGAATCGGCGACCATCATCGTGAACAGATATCCATGGGCGACCGGCGCCGTGGTTGCAAATAAGAATTGGTCGCGATTAAAACAAAAGGTTCTGCTGTGTGCAAATGATATTGGTTTGCTTTTAGATGGTGTGAGTTTTCGTGCAGTCAATATGACGTCTTTAGGTGTCATATTGACTATTATTCGTTTGGGTCAAATTGACTGCATACGCTCTAACCCACTGATTTACAGGTGTGATGAACCTGGCACGAAACCTGAAGTAACTAACGTACAACTGGTTCGATTCGGGAGTACGGAAAAATGTTCGCTTACTTCAGCAATCCTCAGAACGTCCTGCAGCTGTCGAGCAAAGTCCTGGGCGCGGGCCTGGCGCTGCTACTGGCGGGGATCTACGGCGCTTATCTTTACGCCGGACATTTGCCGATCGTGGTGCTGGTCTCGATGCATTCCATGACCATCATCGGCCCGACCCTGATCAAGATCGGCTACGTCATGCGCCTGCTGGCCCAGCATCGGTTGGGCAGTCGTCTGGTCAGGGCGGTGGCCTGATGCGACAGTTCGCTGCCGCACCGCTGTTCAGCCTTGGCTTTCGCCCGTTTTTCCTGGCCGGCGCCGGGTTTGCAACCATCGCCGTGGCGATCTGGGCCGTGTGGTTGTACGGACGCTTGCCGGATGCGCAACCGGTCGGCGGCATGCTGAGCTGGCATCGGCATGAGATGCCGTTCGGGTTCGCAGCGGCGATCATCGCCGGGTTCCTGCTCACGGCGGTGCCGAACTGGACCGGGCGTGCGGGGCTCAACGGTTGGCCTTTGATCGGTCTGCTGCTGGTATGGCTGTTGGCGCGACTGGCGTGGCTGATGCCCATTCCCGGCGTTGCGTTGATTGCGCTGCAACTACCTTTTCTGCCGTTGCTGGCATGGGTGCTGGGTCGGGACCTTGTGGCTGCCGGCAAACGCGACAACTATCCGATTCTGCTGGTCGTCGCGCTGTTGGCCGCGACTCAGGCCATGACGCTGTGGGGGATTTCGACCGATGACGTCGGCCTGCAACGGCGCGGTGTACTCGCGGCCGTGTGGTTGATCGGCGCGTTGATGAGTGTGATTGGCGGGCGCGTGATTCCGTTCTTTATTCAACGCGGTTTGAATCGTCCTGCGGCCAGCCCTGTGCATCCGCTGCAAACCAGAGTGTTGCTGGCGGGCAGTTTGCTGGCCGCCGTTTCCTTTGCCGGTGGTTTGAACGACATCCCACGAGGGTGGCTCGCGGCCCTGTTTTTATTGCTCGGCGGGTTGCACCTGCTGCGCCTGTGGCGTTGGCATGACCGGGGGATCTGGCGGGTGCCGCTGCTGTGGTCGTTGTATCTGGCGTATGCGTGGCTGGCGATTGCCGCGCTGGCCATGGCGCTATGGCACGCGGGTGCAATGCCGCAACAAAGTCTGGCCACGCATTCTCTGGCTGTCGGCGGGATCGGTGGCTTGATCCTGGCGATGAGTGCCCGGGTCAGCCTCGGTCATACCGGGCGGTTGTTGCAGCCGTCGAAAACGATTGTGGTCGGGTTTATCCTGCTGTTGATCGCCGGCCTGTGCCGGGTGTTTCTGGTGCCGTTCTCCGGGGGCGCACTGGCGTTGTCCGCCCTGTTCTGGTGTGCCGCGTTCGGACTGTTCCTGGTGCGCTACACCGACGTATTGCTCAAACCGAGGGTTTAAGGCCTCCCTGTTCGGCGATCCACCGTGTTGCCAGATCGATAAAGGCTCGCAGCTTCGGTTGAGTCTGGGTTCGACTGGGAAAATACAGGTACAGCGCCGAACTGAGCGGCACGAACGGCTGCAGCACTCGCTCCAGTCGGCCGTCCGCCAACTCGTCGGCAATCTCCAGGTCACAGGCATACGCCAGGCCCGAACCGCTGCGGGCGGCGGCCACCAGCAACCTTCGATCATTGACGATCACGCCGCCCGCGACGCCCACCGTAAAGTCGCGCCCCTCGCGGCGAAATTCCCAGCGATGCGCGCTCCCCGAGGTCGAGAAACGAAAGCCGATGCATTGATGACGGGTCAAGTCTTCAGGGCTGGCCGGTTTGCCGGCCTTGGCGAAGTACTCCGGCGCACCCACCACCGACCATTGCAGGTCGGGCGTGAGGCGCACCGCGATCATGTCTTTTTCGATCGACTCGCCCAGCCGGATCCCGGCATCGAAGCCGCCGGCCATCAGGTCCACCGTGGCGTCATCGAGGGAAATGTCGAGAGTGACTTGCGGATAAGCCTCGCGAAACAACGGAATCAGCGGCTCGATCAACAAGGCGCCGGACAGCCGCGGTGCGGTGAGGCGCAGCGTGCCCATGGGCTGATCGCGAAACCCGCTGAGCCCCTTCAGCGCCTCATCGATTTCACTGGCCGCTGGCCGCAACCGCGCAAACAGGCTGGCCCCGGCTTCGGTCAACGCCACCCGGCGCGTGGTGCGCTGGAACAGCAACACGCCCGTGCGGCGCTCGAGTAATTTGATCGCATGGCTGACAGCGGTGGGAGTCACTGCCAAGCGTGTTGCGGCCAGGGTGAAACTCTTGTGCTCGGCCACCGCCAGAAACTCGGTCAAGCCATCGAAAGGATCGTGATTCATCGGGGCGCCATTATGAAAGAGCGTTTCATAGTGCTTGTAACACGAGGGCATTTTTACGGGCAATCATCCTGCGTACCTTGTGCCTACCCCCATTGCACACAAGGAATACGCTCATGACCACGTCCAACACCTTCAAACGTATCTGGCTCATCACGGGCGCTTCTCGCGGTATCGGCGCAAAAATCGCCGCCGCTGCACTGGCCCACGGTGACGCCGTGGTTGCCACCGCCCGGGATGCCAGCAGCATCACTCAGCGTTTTGGCGATCAAGCCGGTTTGCTGGCCGTCACCCTCGACGTCACCGACGAAGCACAGGGCATTGCGGTCGCCAAGGCTGCCATCGAGCACTTCGGACGCATCGACGTGCTGGTCAACAACGCCGGTTACGGTCTGTTGGGCGCGGTGGAAGAAGCCAGTGCCGATGAAGTGCGGCGCCTGTACGAAACCAATGTCTTCGGCTTGTTGAACGTCACGCGTGCCGTCCTGCCGCACATGCGCGCCGCTCGCAGCGGGCATGTGATCAACCTGTCGTCGGTGGGTGGTTACAGGTCGGGGGCGGGTTTCGGCGTTTACTGCTCGACCAAGTTCGCCGTCGAAGGCTTGAGTGAAGCGCTGCATGCCGAATTGGAGCCGCAGGGCATCAAAGTCACCGTCGTTGAGCCCGGCTACTTCCGCACGGAGTTCCTTGAAGGCAATTCGCTGGTGGAGTCGCCTTCGTCGATTGCCGACTACGACAGCACTGCCGGTGAAGTGCGCAAGATCGCCAAAGCCGTGACCCTGAATCAGCCCGGTGATCCGGACAAACTGGCCCAGGTCATGATCACCCTGGTCGATGCGGAAAAAGCACCGCTGCGCCTGCCGCTGGGCAGTGACTGCGTCGCGGCGATCGAAGGCAAAAACGCGTTTGTCGCCAGCGAATTGCAGATGTGGCGTGAGGTGTCAGTGTCAACCGACTTCTAAATGCTTGATGCCACTGCAGGAGCGAGCTTGCTCACGATGGTCGCTAACGATAACGCGTGTTGTCTGGAAAAACGCGGCGTCCTTTAGACCATCGCGAGCAAGCTCGCTCCTACAGTTTCTCGGTAGTCTGTGTGTGACCGGTGGTCGATGAACCGGTCTCGCCCGGCATTTTGCGCTTAGCTGAAAGGATAACGCCGACCCACCGACACAAACGGCGTCACCGTGAACCTGAGGAATTCGCAATGCTGACCCTCAATATCAATGGCAAGGATCAGGCGCTGGACGTCCCCGCGGACATGCCGCTGCTCTGGGTCCTGCGCGATGTCGCGCACCTGACCGGCACCAAATTCGGTTGCGGCATGGCCCAGTGTGGCGCCTGCACCGTGCATGTCGACGGGGCGCCGTTGCGCTCCTGCATCACGCCCGCCACGGCGGTGGCCCATGGGCAAAAAATCCTCACCATAGAAGGCCTGTCTGCCGACGGTTCGCACCCGGTGCAACAAGCCTGGGCAGAACTCGATGTGGTCCAGTGCGGTTATTGTCAGTCCGGGCAGATCATGTCGGCGGCGGCGCTGCTGGCGAAGATCCCTAAACCCACCGACAGCGACATCGACCAGGCGCTCTCCGGCAACATCTGCCGCTGCGGCACCTACCCCAGGATCCGTGCCGCGGTCAAACGCGCCGCCGACATCGGTTGATGGGAGGCATACGCCATGAACAGCAGCAATCCGTTATCACGCCGTGGGTTTCTCAAGGGCAGCGCAGTGCTGGGCAGTGGGCTGGTGATCGCCTTTGTCATCCCCGGCGCCCACCGTTTTGCGATGGGCGCCGAGAATCAGGGCAACGTCTTCGCACCGAACGCGTTTTTAAGAATCAGTAACGACAACAGCGTCACCGTGCTGCTCGGCCATTCTGAAATGGGCCAGGGCATCTGGACCGGTCTGACCATGCTCATCGCTGAAGAGCTGGACGCCGACTGGTCGAAAATCCGCGTCGAACATTCCCCGGCCTCGGCCGCCGACTATGGTCTGGCCGGGTTTGGCGGGATGCAAATCACCGGCGGTTCGACCTCGACCTGGATGGAGTTCGATCGCTACCGTCAGGCAGGCGCAGCGGCGCGGTTGATGTTGATCGACGCTGCCGCCCAGCGCTTCCATGTCGCACCTTCGGCCATCCGCACCGAGTCGGGTGTGGTGATTGCCGGCGACAACCGCGCCACGTACGGCGAACTGGCCGATGATGCGGGCAAGTTGCCGGCACCGGACCCGGCGTCGATCACGTTCAAGGAAGCGAAAGACTGGAAGGTCATCGGTAAACCCACCAAACGCCTGGACACGCCGGAGAAAATCACCGGTCGAGCCAGGTTTGGGATCGACGTGCAGTTCGACGGCCTGATGACCGCGATGGTTGCCCGCGCGCCGGTGTTCGGCGGCAGCGTCAAATCCTATGAAGGCGCCGAAGCGCTGGCGATACCGGGCGTGCACAAAGTGGTGCAAGTGCCGACGGGCGTCGCCGTGATTGCCGATCATTACTGGGCGGCGAAACTGGGGCGCGATGCACTCAAGATCGATTGGGATCTGGGGCCGAACACCGGGCTCGACACTCAACATCTGCTGGAGAGCTTCCGCAAACTCGCCGCCACGCCGGGCACTTCGGCGAGCAAGGCCGGGGATGCGCAGGGCGCTTTGCGCAAAGCGGCGAAGACCATTGACGTCGAGTACAGCGTGCCATACCTGGCTCATGCGCCGATGGAACCGCTCAATTGCACCGTGAAAATCACTCAGGATAAATGCGAGATCTGGACCGGTACGCAGTTCCAGACGCTGGATCAGATGATCGCGGGAAAAATCACCGGGCTCAAACCCGAGCAAGTCGAGATTCATACCGAGTTTCTGGGCGGCGGCTTCGGCCGTCGGGCCAACCCGACTTCGGACTTTGTCGCCGAGGCCGTCGAAGTGGCGAAGGCGGCGGGCGAGCCGGTGAAAACGGTCTGGTCGCGTGAGGACGACATTCGCGGCGGCTATTACCGCTCGGCGTTCCTGCACCAGGCGCGTATCGGCCTGGACGCCGGCGGGATGCCGACGGCATGGCAGCACGTGATGGTCGGGCAGTCGATCATGGAAGGCACAGCGTTTGCGGCCACCATGGTCAAGGACGGTATCGACAAAACGTCGGTCGAAGGTGTTGCCGACAGTCCTTACCTTGCCGGGATGGCCAATCATCAGGTGGAACTGCATTCGCCGAAAACCGGCATCACCGTGTTGTGGCTGCGTTCGGTCGGGCACACCCACACGGCGTTCGTGATGGAGTCGCTGATCGACGAGCTGGCAGAGGCGGCGGGCAAGGATCCGGTGGAATACCGACGCACCTTGCTCAAGGACCATGCGCGGCATCTGGGTGTGCTGAACCTGGCGGTCGAGAAGGCCAATTGGAAAGCGCCATTGCCGGATGGGCATGCGCTGGGTGTCGCGGTGCATGAGTCGTTCGGCAGCTACGTCGCGCAGGTTGCCGAGGTGTCCCAGGACAACCTGAAAATTCGCGTGCACCGGGTCGTGTGCGCGGTGGACTGCGGGATTGCGGTCAACCCGCTGAGCATCGCGGCGCAAATGGAGTCGGCCATCACCTTCGGTCTCGGGTTTACCTTGCACAGCAAACTGACCTTCAAAAATGGCCAGGTGGTGCAGTCCAATTACCACGACTATCAGGTGCTGCGACTGAACGAAATGCCGGTGGTCGAAGTGCATATCGTGCCCAGTACCGACAAGCCCGGCGGCATCGGCGAGGCTGGCGTACCGCCAACGGCGCCGGCCGTGGCCAACGCAGTGTTTGCCCTGACCGGGCAACGGTTGCGCGAACTGCCCTTGCAACTGTCGGGGGTGTGAGATGAGACGACATCTGATTCTGGGCGCAGTGGTGCTGGTCGGCCTGACGGTCTACGCCACAGACCTGTTCGCGGAGGACAAGGAAGCCTTGAAGGCTTTCGATACCGTACAGAAGGTGTTTCAAAGCCCGCGTTGCCAGAATTGCCATATTCCCGGTGATTCACCGTTGCAGTTCGACGCCGGCATTCCCCACGCGATGAACGTCGTACGCGGCATGGATGGCAAGGGTGCGGCCGGTTTGCCGTGTGCCACTTGCCACGCCGACAGCAATCCGCCGGCCAGTTACGGCCCGCATGCACCGCCGGGTGCGCCGCACTGGAGCCTGCCGCCAGCGGCGCACAAAATGGCCTGGATCGGCCTGCCGGCTGACAAGCTGTGCGCGATGATCAAGGATCGCAGCAGCAACGGCGACCGGGATTTCGCCGCGCTGATCAAGCATGTCAGCGACGACAAACTGGTGCTCTGGGGCTGGAATCCGGGTGAAGGGCGAGCGCCGGTGCCGGTGCCGCACGACATTTTCGTCACTCAATTCAAGCGCTGGGCCGAGGCGGGAGGGCCTTGCCCGGTGGCGGGCAGTTGACCGGCGGTCCGTTAACAGTGAGTCAAACCGGGTATCGACGACTCTAAAGAACATACCCGCCCATGGAGTGAGTCATGCTGATCCCAGGCAAACCGGTCAAACACGGCGTTCATGCAGACCCTTTGCTGTCGCCCCAGCAAGAGCGTCAATTACTGCGCGATCTGGCCCGCAAGGCCGAGCAGGACGTGATTGGCGTGCAGATGGCGAGCATGGATGAATTGACGCTGCTGTCCAACCGTCACGGCTTCATGACACTGGCCCAATTGGGGCTGGACGCCTGTCAGCGCCTCGAAAAACCGGCCACGCTGCTGTTTTTCGATCTCGATAATTTCAAACACATCAACTATTTGTATGGCCGCGCCGAGGGTGATAACGCCCTGAAAACCTTTGCCGACGTACTGCGTATCGCCTTTCGCGAAAACGATGTGGTTGGCCGGCTTGGCGACGACGAGTTTGTTGCGTTGCTGACCGGTTCAAGCGCTGTGGACATTGGCGCCATCAAGTCGCGGCTCGAAGAAATCCTCGACGAGCGCAATGCCACGATGCGTCGCGGTTATGACATTCGCTTCAGCATTGGCCAGATCGAGTATGACCCTGTGCGTCACGGTTCGGTCGAGGGATTGCTGGCTGAGGCCGATGCCTTCACTTGGCAAACAACTGGCTGATGTCCTTGAATGCCTTGAACTCCAGCGCATTGCCGCAAGGATCGAACAGAAACATCGTGGCTTGCTCGCCCACCAAACCCTGAAACCGAATGCCGGGTTCGATCACGAAGCGGGTGTCACGGGCTTTCAGTCGTTCAGCCAAACCTTCCCATTCGTCCATCCCCAACACTACGCCAAAATGCGGCACCGGCACGTCATGCCCGTCCACTGCGTTGGTGTGCGCCGCTTCTTGAGAGGCGTTTTTGGGCGCCAGGTGAATCACCAGTTGATGGCCGAAAAAATTGAAATCGACCCAATGGTCGCTGGATCGGCCTTCTTCGAGGCCGAAGACCTCACCATAAAAACGGCGTGCGGCTGCCAGGTCGTACACGGGAATGGCCAAGTGGAAAGGGGAGAGTTGCATGGCTGAGCCTCGCAGTTGGTCGGTGGTTGGAACTGAGTTTAACGCTGTGATTTTTGATTGAAAGACGTTAGTTTTTGCATCGAGCTCAAATTATTTCGATCAATCGAGACCGGTCATGCTGCGTGAGTTGAAGACTTTTATCGCTGTGACACGCTACGGCACATTCGCCGCCGCCGGCATGCACATCGGCCTGACCCAATCGGCGGTCAGCGCGCAGATGCGTAATTTGGAAAAGGCGCTGGGCATTCGTTTGTTCGATCGCACGGGGCGTCAGGCGATTCTCAATGCGGCAGGGCAGCGGGCCTTGCCGATGGCTCGGGACATGCTGGAAACCTTCAGTCGTATGTCGGTCAGCGACGACGTCAGCGAGTACCGCGGCGAATTGAGAATTGGCGCGGTGGCCACTGCCCAGACCGGTTTGTTGCCCCAGGCGTTGTTGCGATTGCGCCAGCAAGCGCCGTTGCTGGAACCGAAACTGGTGCCAGGGGTGTCGTTGAACCTGTTGAGCCAAGTCGATACCGGGGAGGTTGATCTGGCCATCCTGATCAAACCGCCGTTCGAGTTGCCCAAGGAGTTGGCGGCGCAGGTCATTCGCCGCGAACCGTTCGTGTTGATCGTGCCGATTGACCTTGCTGGCGACGATCCGTTGCGGTTATTGGCAGAACACCCGCTCGTGCGTTATGACCGCAATTCGTTTGGGGGCCGCTTGGTCACGCGTTTTCTGCGTGAGCAGCACATTGATGTGCAGGTGGCTTTGGAGCTGGATGAACTGGAAGCCATCGTGAAAATGGTTGAATGCGGGCTGGGTATCTCGTTGCTTCCCGAGGCGGGGCTATGGCTTGAATATGGTGCGAAGGTCAGGATCATCCGGTTGGGCGAGCTGACGTTCTACCGCGAGATCGTCCTGTTGCAGCGCTACAGCCAGCGTACACAACCGATCCAGCGATTGTTTGCCAACTGCCTCGCCCCAATCGACCTAAACATAGGGGATTGCGGTGAACTCTGAAATTTCAGGCACAAAAAAACCCGCCTGTGCAGGCGGGTTTTTTATTGGACGAACCGAAGATTACTCTTCCAGACTACCCATCGCAGTGGTGTTGAAACCACCATCCACGTACATGATTTCGCCGCTGATACCGGACGCCAGGTCCGAGCAGAGGAAGGCGCCGGCGTTGCCGACTTCGTCGATGGTGACGTTGCGACGCAGCGGGGTTTGCGCTTCGTTGGCGGCCAGCATCTTGCGGAAGTTCTTGATGCCGGAAGCGGCGAGGGTGCGGATCGGGCCAGCCGATACGCAGTTGACGCGGGTGCCGTCCGGGCCCAGGGAGCCGGCCAGGTAACGGACGCCAGCTTCCAGCGAAGCCTTGGCCATGCCCATTACGTTGTAGTTCGGCATGGTGCGCTCGGCGCCCAGGTACGACAGGGTCAGCAGGCTGCCATTGCGGCCTTTCATCATTTCGCGGCCAGCCTTGGCCAGGGCCACGAAGCTGTAGGCGCTGATGTCGTGAGCAATGCGGAAACCTTCACGGGTGGTGGCTTCGGTGAAGTCGCCGTCCAGTTGGTCGCCCGGGGCGAAGCCGACGGAGTGCACGATGCAGTCCAGGCCATCCCACTTTTTGCCCAGCTCAACGAAGACCTTGGCGATTTCTTCATCGCTGGCCACGTCGCACGGGAAGCACAGGTCCGGGTTGGAACCCCAGCTTTGTGCGAACTCTTCGACACGACCCTTGAGTTTGTCGTTCTGATAAGTGAAGGCAAGCTCAGCGCCCTCGCGATGCATGGCGGCAGCGATGCCGGATGCGATGGACAGCTTGCTGGCGACACCGACGATCAGTACGCGCTTACCGGCGAGAAAACCCATGTGTTGCTCCTCTCTTTCAGGTTATTGCGCAGTGGCTGGTGCCAGAAAAGCGGCTTCCAGCAACTGCTGTGTATACGGATGTTGGGGGGCGGCAAAGATACTTTGCGCGTCTCCCTGTTCGACCACTTGGCCATGCTTGACCACCATCAACTGGTGGCTCAGCGCTTTGACGACAGCCAGGTCATGGCTGATAAACAGATACGTCAGGTTGTACTTGGTTTGCAGTGAACGCAAAAGCTCCACCACTTGGCGCTGCACTGTCCGGTCGAGGGCCGATGTCGGCTCGTCCAGCAATATCAGCGCCGGTTTTAGCACTAATGCCCGGGCAATGGCGATTCTCTGCCGCTGCCCGCCGGAAAATTCGTGGGGGTAGCGGTGCCGGGTTTCCGGATCCAGACCTACCTCCTTGAGTGCCGCAATGATCGCTTGTTCCTGTTCCGCCTCGGTGCCCATCTTGTGAATCCGCAGGCCTTCGCCGACGATCTGGCTCACGCACATCCGCGGGCTCAGGCTGCCGAACGGGTCCTGGAACACCACCTGCATCTCCCGGCGCAGCGGTCGAATCTGTTGCTGCGTCAGGCAGTCTAGCTGCTTGCCTTCAAAACGGATCGCACCTTTGCTGCCGATCAGCCGCAAAATCGCCAGACCGAGCGTCGATTTGCCGGAACCGCTTTCGCCGACAATCCCCAGGGTCTGGCCCTGTGGCAGGCTGAAATTGATCCCGTCCACCGCTTTGATGTGATCGACGGTCTTTTTCAGCAAGCCTTTCTTGATCGGGAACCAGACTTTCAGGTCCTCGACCTGCAGCAAGGGCGGCCCGATTACATTGGTTGCCGGCTTGCCGCTGGGCTCCGCTGCCAGCAGTTCCCGAGTGTACGGATGCTGCGGCGCGCAGAACAACTCTTCGCACGATGCCTGTTCGACGATGCAACCGCGCTGCATGACACATACGCGATGCGCAATTCTTCGCACAAGGTTCAAATCGTGACTGATCAGTAGCAACGCCATGCCCAGGCGGGCCTGCAATTCCTTGAGCAATTCGAGGATTTTCAGCTGGACGGTCACGTCCAGCGCGGTGGTCGGCTCGTCAGCGATCAGCAGTTCCGGCTCGTTGGCCAGGGCCATGGCGATCATCACCCGTTGACGCTGGCCGCCGGACAGTTCGTGGGGCAAGGCTTTCAGGCGCTTTTCGGGCTCCGGAATGCCGACCATTTCCAGCAGTTCCAGCGTACGTTTGGTCGCGACTTTGCCGATCAAACCTTTGTGGATGCCCAGGACTTCGTTGATCTGCTTCTCGATCGAGTGCAGCGGATTGAGCGAGGTCATCGGCTCTTGAAAGATCATGGCGATCCGGTTGCCACGGATATGGCGGATGGTTTTCTCTTTAAGGCTCAGCAGGTCTTGCCCGGAATACTCGATGGTGCCGGACGGATGTCGGGCGAGCGGGTAGGGCAGCAGGCGCAGGATCGAGTGCGCGGTCACCGATTTGCCGGAACCGCTTTCACCCACCAGCGCCAGGGTTTCGCCGCGCTTGATGTCGAAACTGACGCCTTCGACCACGCGCTGACAGCGATCACCGACGACGAATTCGACGGACAGGTCGCGCACTTCGATCAGATTGTCCTGATTCATTTCACTTCCTCGGGTCGAAGGCATCGCGAGCGGACTCGCCGATGAACACCAGCAGACTCAACATCAACGCCAGCACCGCAAACGCGCTCATGCCGAGCCACGGCGCTTGCAGGTTGGATTTGCCCTGAGCCACCAATTCACCCAGCGACGGCGCGCCCGGCGGCAAACCGAAGCCCAGAAAGTCGAGGGCGGTCAGCGTGCCGATGGCGCCGGTGAGGATGAACGGCATAAAGGTCATGGTCGAAACCATCGCGTTGGGCAGGATGTGGCGGAACATGATCGCGCCATTCTGCATCCCCAGCGCCCGGGCCGCGCGTACGTATTCGAGGTTGCGCCCGCGCAGGAACTCGGCGCGCACCACGTCCACCAGGCTCATCCACGAGAACAGCAGCATGATCCCCAGCAGCCACCAGAAATTCGGCTGGACGAAACTGGCGAGAATGATCAGCAGATACAGCACCGGCAACCCGGACCAGATCTCCAGGAAACGCTGCCCGGCCAGATCGACCCAGCCGCCATAGAAACCCTGCAAGGCGCCGGCAATCACACCAATGATCGAGCTGAGAATGGTCAGCGTCAGGGCAAACAGCACCGAAATCCGGAACCCATAAATTACCCGGGCCAACACATCGCGGCCCTGATCGTCCGTGCCCAGCAGGTTGTCGGCCGACGGGGGCGCCGGGGCCGGGACTTTCAGGTCGTAGTTGATGCTTTGGTAGCTGTAGGGAATCGGCGCCCACAGCACCCAGGCGTCCTTGGCCTTGAGCAGTTCGCGGATGTAGGGGCTCTTGTAATTGGCTTCCAGCGGGAACTCGCCACCGAACGCGGTTTCCGGGTAACGCTTGAGCGCCGGGAAGTACCAGCTGTTGTCGTAATGCACCACCAGCGGTTTGTCGTTGGCGATCAGCTCGGCACCGAGGCTCAGGCCGAACAACACGAGAAACAGCCACAGCGACCACCAGCCGCGCTTGTTGGCCTTGAACAGTTCGAAACGCCGGCGATTGAGAGGGGACAGGTTCATCTCAATGCTCCCGACTTTCGAAATCGATGCGCGGATCGACAAAGGTGTAGGTGAGATCGCCGATCAGTTTCACCACCAGGCCCAGCAGGGTGAAGATGAACAGCGTGCCGAAGACCACCGGGTAATCGCGGTTGATCGCGGCTTCGAAACTCATCAGCCCCAGTCCGTCGAGGGAGAAGATCACCTCGACCAGCAACGAACCGGTGAAGAAGATCCCGATGAACGCCGACGGGAAACCGGCAATCACCAACAGCATGGCGTTACGAAACACGTGGCCGTAGAGCACGCGGTGATTGGTCAGGCCTTTGGCTTTGGCCGTCACCACGTATTGCTTGTTGATTTCGTCGAGGAAGCTGTTTTTGGTCAGCAGGGTCATGGTCGCGAAGTTACCGATCACCAGAGCGGTGACTGGCAACGCGAGGTGCCAGAAGTAATCGAGCACCTTGCCGCCCATGCTCAGTTCATCGAAGTTGTTCGAGGTCAGTCCCCGTAGCGGGAACCAGTCGAAATAGCTGCCGCCGGCGAACACCACAATCAACAGAATGGCGAACAGGAACGCCGGGATCGCGTAGCCGACGATGATCGCCGAGCTGGTCCAGACGTCGAAGTGGCTGCCGTGCCGCGTGGCCTTGGCGATCCCCAGCGGGATCGACACCAGGTACATGATCAGCGTGCTCCACAACCCGAGGGAGATCGACACCGGCATCTTTTCCTTGATCAGGTCGATGACCTTGGCGTCGCGGAAGAAGCTGTCGCCGAAATCCAGGGTGGCGTAGTTCTTGACCATGATCCACAACCGTTCCGGCGCCGATTTGTCGAAGCCGTACATGTGCTCGATTTCTTTCACCAGCGCGGGGTCCAGGCCTTGGGCGCCGCGATAGGCCGAACCGGCCACCGACACTTCGGCGCCCCCGCCGGCAATGCGGCTGGTGGCGCCTTCAAAGCCTTCGAGCTTGGCAATCATCTGCTCCACCGGCCCGCCGGGGGCGGCCTGGATGATCACGAAGTTGATCAGCAAAATGCCGAGCAGCGTCGGGATGATCAGCAGCAGTCGCCGAAAAATATACGCCAGCATCTATTACTCCGTGCCCGCAGGGTCGGCTTGCAGTTTGGTTTCGACTTCTATCGCCGGTGTCACGTTGGGCTTGATCCACCAGGTGGCCGTGCCGATGTCGTACTTGGGTGAGATTTTCGGATGACCGATGTGGTTCCAGTAAGCCACGCGCCAGGTCTTGATGTGCCAGTTGGGGATCACGTAATAGCCCCATTGCAGCACGCGGTCCAGTGCCCGGGCGTGGGCCACCAGGCTTTTGCGCGAATCGGCGTTGATCAGTTGCTCGACCAGTTGGTCCACCACCGGGTCTTTCAGCCCCATGGAGTTGCGGCTGCCGGGCTTGTCGGCGGCGGCAGACATCCAGAACTCGCGCTGTTCGTTACCCGGCGAGTTGGATTGCGGGAAGCTGCCGACGATCATGTCGAAGTCCCGCGAACGCACGCGGTTGATGTACTGCGAGACATCGACCCGGCGGATCACCATATCAATTCCGAGGTCGCTGAGGTTGCGCTTGAACGGCAGCAACACGCGTTCGAACTCGGTCTGGGCCAGCAGGAACTCGATGGTCACCGGTTTGCCGGTGGCGTCGACCATTTTGTCGTCGACGATCCGCCAACCAGCCTCTTGCAGCAGTTGATAGGCCTTGCGCTGCTGCGTTCGGATCATGCCGCTGGCATCGGTCACCGGGTTCTGGAAGGCCTCGGTGAACACCTGCTCGGGAATCTTGCCGCGGAACGGATCGAGGATCGCCAACTGTTCGGCATCTGGCAAACCGGTGGCGGCCATTTCCGAGTTCTCAAAAAAACTTCGGGTGCGCACGTAGGCGCCGTTGAACAGTTGCTTGTTGGTCCATTCAAAGTCCAGCAGCAACGTCAGCGCCTGGCGCACCCGCACGTCCTGGAACACCGGTCGGCGCAGGTTGAAGACAAAACCCTGCATGCCCGTCGGGTTACCGTTGGGGATCTGTTCCTTGTTCAGCCGGCCTTCGCTGACCGCCGGAATGTTGTAGGCATTGGCCCAGTTTTTCGCGCTCATCTCCAGCCAGTAATCGAACTGTCCGGCCTTGAGCGCTTCCAGGGCCACGGTGTTGTCGCGGTAGTAATCGGTGGTCAAAACGTCGAAGTTGTAGAAGCCGCGGTTGGCCGGCAGGTCCTTGCCCCAGTAATCCTTGACCCGCTCATAGCGAATCGAGCGCCCGGCCTTCACCTCGCTGACCTTGTACGGGCCGCTGCCCAACGGCATTTCCAGGTTGCCCTTGTTGAAATCCCGGGTCGCCCACCAGTGTTTGGGCAGCACGGGCAACTGACCGAGGATCAATGGCAGTTCGCGGTTATTGGTGTGTTTGAACTTGAACAGCACGGTGAGCGGGTCTTCGGCGACCACTTCGGCGACGTCGCTGTAGTAACCGCGATACAGCGGCGCGCCGTCCTTGATCAGGGTCTCGAAGCTGAACACCACGTCTTCGGCACGAATCGGATGACCGTCGTGGAAGCGCGCTTCGGGGCGCAGGTAGAAACGCACCCAATCGTTGCCCGGGGCTTTCTCGATTTTGCCGGCGACCAGGCCGTACTCGGTGAACGGTTCGTCGAGGCCCTGCTTGGCCAGGGTGTCGTAGATGAGGCTGATATCGTCGGCCGGCACACCTTTACTGATAAACGGGTTGAGGCTGTCGAAGCCACCGAAACCAGCCTGACGGAAGATCCCGCCCTTGGGCGCGTCGGGGTTTACATAGTCGAAATGCTTGAAGCCGGCCGGGTATTTCGGCGGCTCGTTGTACAAGGTCAGGGCGTGTTGCGGGGCGGCGCAGGCCAGCCCGGCGAACAACAGGCCGCTGGCCTGCAAGAGCAGGGCGCGTAGGGGTTTCATCGATCTTTCTCCGAAGATTTCAGCCACCACGCGCTCAGGCCCAGCGTATAGGGCGGCGTGGTGACGAAGGCGAACCGGTTGCGGTAGGCCAGGCGGTGATAATTGAGGTACCAGTTGGGAATGATGTAGTGCTGCCACAACAACACGCGGTCCAGGGCTTTGCCGGCGGCAACCTGTTCATCGCGGGTCTGTGCGGAGAGCAGTTTCTCGAGTAAATGGTCGACCACCGGATTGGCGATGCCCGCGTAGTTTTTGCTGCCCTTGACCCCTACCTGGCTGGAGTGGAAATACTGCCATTGTTCCAGACCGGGGCTGAGGGTCTGGTTCAGGGTCATCAGGATCATGTCGAAGTCGAACTGGTCGAGGCGCTGTTTGTATTGGGCGCGATCCACCGTGCGCAGTCGGGCGTCGATGCCGATGCTGGCGAGGTTCTCGACATAAGGCTGGAGGATGCGTTCCAGGTTCGGGTTGACCAGCAGGATCTCAAGGGAGAGCGGCTGGCCCTTGGCGTTTTCGATCCGCTGACCGTTGAGCTTCCAGCCGGCCTCGGCGAGCAGGCTCAGGGCCTGGCGCATGGTTTCCCGCGGAATCCCGCGCCCTTGGGTCTGCGGCAGGCTGAACGGCTCGGTGAGCAGCTTGGCGGGCAATTGCTCGCGGTACGGCTTGAGCATCAACCATTCATGCCCGACCGGCAGGCCGGTGGCCGAGAACTCGCTGTTGGGGTAGTAACTCATGGCGCGCTTGTAGGCGCCGCTGAACAGCGTGCGATTGGTCCACTCGAAGTCGAACATCAGCCCCAGCGCTTCACGGACCCTGGCGTCGGAAAACGCCGGTCGCCGGGTGTTCATGAACAGGCCCTGGCTCTGGGTCGGGATCTGATGCGGGATCTGCGCCTTGATGACGTCGCCCCGTCGCATGGCCGGGAAGTTGTAACCGTTTTCCCAGTTTTTCGCCTGGTGTTCGATGTAGATATCGAACTCGCCGGCCTTGAAGGCTTCGAACGCGACGTCGCTGTCGCGGTAGAACTCGACTTCCATGCGGTCGACGTTGTACTTGCCGCGATTGACTGGCAGGTCCTTGCCCCAATAATCCTTGACCCGTTCAAACACAATCTGGCGCCCGGGCGTGACCGCCGTGATGCGGTACGGCCCGCTGCCCAGCGGCGGCTCGAAGGTGGTCGCCTTGAAGTCGCGACCTTTCCAGTAATGCTGCGGCAGCACCGGCAACTCGCCCAGGCGCAGGATCAGCAAGGGATTGCCAGCGCGCTTGAAGACGAAACGGATGCGCTGCGGGTTGAGCACGTCGACCCGCAACACTTCCTGAAGATTGGTGCGGTATTGCGGGTGGCCTTCCTTGAGCAGCAATCGGTAAGAGAACGCGACGTCGTACGCGGTGATCGGCGTGCCATCGTGAAAGCGCGCTTCGGGGCGCAGGTTGAACACCACCCAACTGCGGTCTTCGCTGTATTCCACCGATTGGGCAATCAAGCCATAACTGGACGTGGGCTCGTCGCCGGACGGCGCGTACTGGCCGGTGCCCACCATCAGCGGTTCGTTGAGCTCGTTGATGCCGTATTGCAGGAAGTTCGCGGTGGAAACCGGGCTCGAACCCTTGAACGTGTAGGGATTGAGCGTATCGAAGGTGCCAAACGCCATCACCCGCAACGTACCGCCCTTGGGCGCTTGCGGGTTGACCCAGTCGAAGTGGGTAAATCTGGCCGGGTACTTGAGCGTGCCGAACTGCGCATAACCATGGCTTTCGCTGATCGTCGCGCTTGCGGAGGAGCTCAAGGCCAGGCTGATCAGGAGAAGGAGGAGGGGACGCTTCAAGTCAGAGATCCGATCCAGGCGGCTTGGGCTTTGTGGGCCGTACAGTAACAGCTTGTATGGACAGGAAAAAGACAGGGATTTAACGACCCCTTAATTGCCGGCGCAGATTCCTTGTGGAGGCTTGGAAGCCTATTTGATCGCTCGTCGCACACAAACCCTGTAGGAGTCAGCTTGCTGGCGATGGTCGTTAACGATAACGCGTGAAATCTGGTTGAACACGGCGCACTTGAGCCCATCGCCAGCAGGCTGGCTCCTACTAGGTTTGTGTGAACCTGCTTATGGTATTTCGACAAAAAAAAGCCCCTGAAGTCAGGGGCTTTTTTTAGTGCGGCGAAGCGACCGTCAGCATCTGACCCGGCTTCAGCGCCTGGCCGACACGCGGATTCCAGCGCTTGAGGTGTTGCATTTCAACGTTGAAACGCTTGGCCACGATGTACAGCGAGTCACCTTGCTGGACCTTGTATTGGGTCTGCGATTTTTTGGCCTTCGTCTTGGTGTTGGCTGCCACTACGGTGTTGACGCGCCCGGAGCTGCGCTTGGTCTTGTCCTGCATCACCAGCGTCTGACCGACCTTGAGGTCCTTGCCGGTCAGCTTGTTCCAGCGTTGCAGGTCTTTCACGTCGACCTTGTTGGCCTTGGCAATGGTGCCGAGGTTGTCGCCACGTTTGACGCGGTAGGCACGTTTGAGGCCGGCGAGTTGGGTGTCGTCAGCGCCTTCGAACACCGGTTTGAGCGGCTTCTTGCTGATCAGCTCTTCGGGACGCATGGTCGAGAGGCTGGCCGTCAGCAGTTGCGCCTTGGACGTCGGCACCAGCAAATGCTGAGGGCCGTCTAGCGTGGTGGTGCGCTGCTTGAAGGCCGGGTTGAGCTGGAACAGTTCGTCTTCGTCGATGTTAGCCACCGCAGCCACCTTGGACAGGTCCATGCGCTGGTTGATTTCGACGACCTGGAAATACGGTTCGTTGGCGATCGGATTGAGGTTCACGCCGTAGGCTTCTGGCGCGAGGACCACTTGCGACAGGGCCAGCAACTTCGGCACATAGGCCTGGGTTTCCGACGGCAGCGGCAGGTTCCAGTAATCGGTGGGCAGGCCAAGCTTTTCGTTACGCTCGATGGCCCGGCTGACCGTGCCTTCACCCGCGTTGTAAGCCGCAAGGGCCAGTAGCCAGTCACCGTTGAACATGTCGTGCAGACGCGTCAGGTAATCCATTGCGGCGGTGGTCGAGGCGGTGATGTCGCGTCGGCCATCGTAGAAGCGGGTCTGGCGCAGGTTGAAGTAACGTCCGGTAGAGGGAATGAATTGCCACAAGCCAACCGCGTCGGCCCGGGAATAGGCCATCGGGTTGTAGGCGCTTTCAATCACTGGCAGCAGCGCCAGCTCCAGCGGCATGTTGCGTTCTTCAAGGCGTTCTACGATGTAGTGAATGTAGAGACTGCCGCGTTCGCCGGCGTTTTCGAGGAACGATGGATTGCTGGCGAACCACAGGCGCTGTTGCTCGATGCGCGGGTTGACGCCCAGGCCTTCCTGCAACTGGAAGCCTTGGCGCATGCGCTCCCAGACGTCCTGTGGAATTTGCGGGGTCGGTTTTTCGCTGAGCCAGATGGGCTTCTGTTTGGCTCGAGCGGCGATATTAGGGGTGTGGGCCGCGTCGGTCTGCGGCACCTGGCTGGAACAGCCCGCCAGAGTGGCGGACACAGCCACCGCTATGGCTTGAGCCAAGCGGGTCAATGCGTCTGAATTGATGGCTTTACGAATAGATGACGACATTGGCTGGAAGTAAGTTCCGGGCAAAAATGTCGGGCGATTCTAGAAAGCGCACCCCCTGCGGTCAACCATTCAGATTTTTCGCACCGACCGCAAGCCCTGTCAGAACGTATCTTTCCATGCCCGCAGAGCAGCAAAAACCGCACTCGGAGCCCGGTTATCGGTGCCATTCCGTTCGTCCAATTTTTCTTTAACGGATGTTTCGCCGGTACGCAAAAACGGGTTTGTCAGCTTTTCCAGAGCAATCGATGAAGGTAGCGTGATGATGCCCGCTGCGCGTTGTTCGGTAACTTTTGCCAGTCGTTCGGCCGTGTGCGGATTACCGGGTTCGACCGCTGCGGCGAAGCGCAGATTGCTCAGGGTGTATTCATGCGCGCAATACACCTGAGTATCTTCGGGAAGCGACGCGAGGCGTGTCAGGGAGGTGTGCATTTGCTCGGGGGTGCCTTCGAACAACCGCCCGCAACCGGCGGCGAACAGGGTATCGCCGCAAAACAGCAGGCCCTGGTGATAGAAGGCGATGTGTCCCAATGTGTGACCGGCTACTTCGATGACTTCAAAGTCGCAGCCGAGCACGCTGATACGGTCGTTGTCCTTGAGCGCGACGTCTCGCGCGGGGATGGTTTCACTGGCCGGGCCGTAGACCTTCGCGTCCGTCGCTTTTTTCAACTGCTCGACACCGCCGACATGGTCGTGATGATGGTGAGTGATCAGAATATCACTCAGTGCCCAACCCGGATTCGCCGCGAGCCAGGCCTGAACCGGCGCGGCATCGCCGGGGTCGACCACCGCACAGCGTCGTGTGGCAGGGTCTTGCAACAACCAGATGTAGTTGTCGGAGAAGGCAGGCAGGGCACTGATCTGTATCATCGTCGGATTCGCCAAGCGGAAAACAATGGCGCATCTTAGAACTTCCTGGCGCGTTGGAGAATGCAATGACTGATAAAGCGTTCGCTCAGGCTGATCCTGACTGGCTGGCCCTGATCAGCGCGGCCCGTGAATGGCTGTCCGGCCCCATCGGGCAATTTCTGCTGGACGAAGAACGGCGCATGCTCGAAGACGAGCTTGGGCGCTTCTTCGGTGGCTATCTGGTGCATTACGGTCCTTCGGCCGAGACACCGCCGTCGGCGCCGCAGGTTCAGCGCAATGTGCGGCTGGGTGCGCCATTGCCGGGTGTCGAAATTGTTTGTGAAGAGCAGGCCTGGCCGTTGAGCGAACATGCCGCCGACGTGGTGGTGTTGCAGCACGGTCTGGATTTCTGCCTGTCGCCCCATGGTTTGCTGCGCGAAGCGGCGAGCAGCGTAAGGCCCGGCGGGCATTTGCTGATCGTCGGAATCAACCCCTGGAGCAGTTGGGGCTTGCGTCACGTATTCGCCCATGACGCCCTGCGCAAGGCTCGATGCATTTCACCTTCGCGGGTCGCCGACTGGCTGAACCTGCTGGGCTTCGCGCTGGAGAAACGCCGCTTCGGGTGCTATCGTCCGCCGCTTGCGTCCCCCGCCTGGCAAGCCCGTTTGGCCGGGTGGGAGCGCAAGGCCGGTGACTGGCAACTCTCGGGTGGCGGCTTCTATTTACTGGTCGCACGCAAGATCGTGGTTGGCCTGCGACCGGTGCGTCAAGAGCGTCGCGAGCCTATGGGCAAGTTGATTCCATTGCCGATGGCCAAGGTCAACCGCCGCAACATCGAGCCGTAACACTTTTTATATTCCCGGCCGGGCGCGTCCCGGCCTCGGGCATCGTCGATCAACGATCGGCGGGCCACCGCATTTTCTGGATAGATTGGCATGAGCGATAGCGTAGAACTCTTCACCGACGGCGCCTGCAAGGGCAATCCTGGCCCAGGCGGCTGGGGCGCACTGCTGGTGTGCAAGGGCGTTGAAAAAGAACTCTGGGGTGGCGAAGCCAACACCACCAACAACCGCATGGAACTGATGGGCGCGATCCGCGGGCTGGAAGAACTGAAGCGTTCCTGCGACGTGCTGCTGGTGACGGACTCGCAGTATGTGATGAAAGGCATCAACGAATGGATGGACAACTGGAAGAAGCGTGGCTGGAAAACGGCGGCAAAAGAGCCAGTGAAAAACGCTGACTTGTGGAAGCTGCTGGACGAGCAGGTCAACCGCCACAATGTCACCTGGAAGTGGGTGCGCGGGCACATCGGGCATCACGGTAACGAGCGGGCCGACCAGTTGGCCAACCGTGGCGTGGATGAAGTGCGTGGTTACAAGCAGGCCTAGCGTAAACGCCTCAATGACCGCGTCGTCCCCTTCGCCGGCTTGTCGGCGATTGGGGCGACACGGTCTATCTGAAAGCCTCGGCGAGCGTGTTAACATCGCCGCTTTTGTACGTTGACCCGTTGAGAGCTGAGCACTGATGGCCACCAGATCCGTTGTACTCGATACCGAAACCACCGGCATGCCGGTGACCGACGGCCACCGGATTATCGAAATCGGTTGTGTCGAGTTGATTGGTCGGCGCCTGACGGGCCGGCATTTTCACGTTTACCTGCAGCCGGACCGCGAGAGTGACGAAGGCGCCATTGGTGTCCACGGCATCACCAACGAATTCCTGGTAGGCAAGCCGCGCTTCAATGAAGTGGCTGATGAGTTTTTCGAATTCATCAAGGGCGCGCAGCTGATCATCCATAACGCGGCGTTCGACGTTGGTTTCATCAACAACGAATTCGCCCTGATGGGTCAGCACGATCGCGCCGACATCACGCAACACTGCTCGATCCTCGACACCCTGATGATGGCCCGGGAACGTCACCCGGGGCAGCGCAACAGCCTCGACGCCTTGTGCAAACGCTATGGCGTCGACAACTCCGGCCGTGAACTTCACGGCGCCTTGCTCGACTCCGAGATTCTCGCCGACGTTTACCTGACCATGACTGGCGGCCAGACCAGCCTGTCGCTGGCCGGTAATGCGTCCGACGGCAACGGTTCCGGTGAAGGCGCGGACAATTCCGCCACGGAAATCCGTCGCTTGCCGGCCGATCGCCAGCCAACCCGGATCATCCGCGCCAGTGAAGATGATTTGGCGCAACACGTGGCCCGTCTGGAAGTCATCGCCAAATCCGCGGGTGCTCCATCGCTGTGGCAACAACTCGTCGAGGCTGAGGCGCAGGCCTGAGTGGATGGCGACATGAGGGTGCGCCGGTTGACCCATTTCGGGGCATCGGCGCTCGCCACATCCGCTCCAACCCTCTACCCTGAGGATATTGGCAGACCATGGTCTGCCGCCTCAGGACACTGAGCCCCATGTACAAAGATTTGAAATTCCCGGTCCTGATCGTCCATCGCGACATCAAGGCCGACACCGTCGCCGGTGATCGCGTGCGTGGCATCGCCCGGGAGCTGGAGCAGGAAGGCTTCAGCATTGTCTCGGCGGTGGATTACGCCGAGGGGCGGCTGGTCGCGTCGACCCATCATGGCCTCTCGTGCATGCTGATCGCCGCCGAGGACCCTAGCGCCAATTCCCATCTGCTGCAGAACATGGCCGAACTGATCAGCCTGGCGCGGGTTCGCGCGCCGGACTTGCCGATCTTCGCGCTGGGCGAGCAAGTGACGCTGGAAAACGCCCCGGCCGATGCGATGGACGAGCTCAATCAGCTGCGCGGCATTCTTTATCTGTTCGAAGACACCGTGCCGTTTCTGGCGCGGCAGGTTGCGCGAGCCGCGCGTAAATACCTGGATGGCCTGCTGCCGCCGTTCTTCAAGGCTTTGGTGCAACACACCGCCGACTCCAATTATTCCTGGCATACGCCTGGCCATGGCGGCGGCGTGGCCTATCACAAGAGTCCGGTGGGGCAAGCGTTTCATCAGTTTTTCGGGGAAAACACCCTGCGTTCGGACTTGTCGGTGTCGGTGCCGGAACTGGGTTCGCTGCTCGATCACACCGGGCCGCTGGCCGAGGCGGAAGCGCGAGCGGCGCGTAACTTCGGCGCCGATCACACCTTTTTCGTGATCAATGGCACGTCGACAGCCAACAAAATCGTCTGGCATTCCATGGTCGCCCGCGATGACCTGGTGTTGGTGGACCGCAATTGCCACAAATCGGTGCTGCACTCGATCATCATGACCGGCGCCATCCCGTTGTACCTGTGTCCGGAGCGCAACGAACTGGGGATCATCGGCCCGATTCCGCTGAGTGAATTCAGCCGCGAATCGATCCAGGCCAAGATCGATGCCAGCCCGCTGACCAAGGGCCGTGAGCCCAGGGTCAAACTGGCGGTGGTGACCAATTCCACCTATGACGGCCTGTGTTACAACGCCGAACTGATCAAGCAAAGCCTGGGCAACAGCGTCGAAGTGCTGCATTTCGATGAAGCCTGGTATGCCTACGCGGCGTTTCACGAGTTCTTCGCCGGGCGTTACGGCATGGGCACTTCGCGCAGCGTGGACAGCCCGCTGGTGTTTACCACCCATTCCACCCACAAGCTGTTGGCAGCGTTCAGCCAGGCCTCGATGATTCATGTTCAGGATGGCGGCGCCCGGCAACTGGATCGCGACCGCTTCAACGAAGCGTTCATGATGCACATCTCGACGTCGCCGCAGTACAGCATCATCGCCTCTCTGGATGTGGCGTCGGCGATGATGGAAGGCCCGGCGGGTCGCTCGCTGTTACAGGAAATGTTCGACGAGGCCCTGAGTTTCCGTCGGGCACTGGCCAATTTGCGTCAGCACATTGCCGCTGATGACTGGTGGTTCTCCATCTGGCAGCCGCCGTCGGTTGAAGGCATCGAGCGTGTCGTCACCGAAGACTGGCTGCTGCAGCCCGATGCCGACTGGCACGGCTTTGGCGGCGTGACCGATGACTACGTGCTGCTCGATCCGGTCAAAGTCACGCTGGTAATGCCGGGGCTCACCGCCGGCGGTGCGTTGAGCGAGCGCGGAATTCCGGCGGCGGTGGTCAGCAAATTCCTCTGGGAACGCGGGCTGGTGGTCGAGAAGACCGGGCTCTATTCGTTTCTGGTGCTGTTCTCCATGGGCATCACCAAAGGCAAATGGAGCACGTTGCTGACCGAGTTGCTGGAGTTCAAGCGCAGCTACGACGCCAATGTCAGTCTCGCGACCTGTCTGCCCTGTGTGGCGCAACAGGATGGCGCTCGTTACAAAGGCATGGGGTTGCGCGATTTGTGCGATCAACTGCACGCCTGCTACCGCAGCAACGCCACGGCCAAACACCTCAAACGCATGTACACCGTGCTGCCGGAAATCGCCATGAAGCCGGCCGACGCCTATGATCAACTGGTGCGGGGCGAGGTGGAGGCGGTGTCGATCGACGCGCTGGACGGCCGCATCGCCGCCGTGATGCTGGTGCCGTACCCACCGGGGATCCCGTTGATCATGCCCGGCGAACGTTTCACCGAGTCGACCCGCTCAATCATCGATTACCTGGCGTTTGCCCGCACGTTCGACAGCAGTTTTCCGGGGTTTGTCGCTGATGTGCACGGCTTGCAACACGAAGACGAGGGCAATGGGCGGCATTACACCGTCGATTGCATCAAGGAGTGAGGACCTTTCCCAGTATGCAACCGGTCATGAATCCAAAATACCCAGGCCTGTCTGTTCGTGTTGCTGACGACGGCTTTGCGGCTTACATCTGGGGCAGTGATTTCAGTTTTGAAGTCACGGCCTATGGCGCAGCCGACATCGGCAAGCCGGTCGAGCAGTGGCCGGTGACGCCGATCACCCCTTACCGCAAGTGCTATGGCATTGATCCCGAGGAATTCAGCAGTTTCCGCGACGCCGCCGACAGCGCGATTTTCATGGCTTATCTCGATGATGAGCCGGTGGGCCACCTGGTGGTCAGCACCAACTGGAACGGTTTTGCCCATATCGACGAGTTGGCGGTGCATGCGCCAGCCCGCCGGCATGGCGTGGCCAAGGCGCTGCTGGATGTGGCGCAGTTCTGGAGTCGCAAGAAAAAACTGCCGGGCATCATGCTCGAAACCCAGAACAACAATCTGGGCGCGTGCCGGCTGTATGAGCGCTGCGGTTATGTGATGGGGGGCGTGGATCATCTGCGCTATCGCGGCATCGACCCGAACACCGCCGAAATCGCATTGTTTTGGTATCGATTATTCGACAATCCGCTGGAAAACCCGATCAGCTCGCCAACATCGCCACGGCTTGTTCCGTAACAATGTCCAACAGTGCTTGAACAGCAGGTGACGGCTCGCCGTTTTTCAGGGTCAGGGCGTAGACGCTGATTGGCACGGCGGGCGCCAACGGGCAGGCGTCCAGACCGGCCGACTTGGCCCCGAGCGCGGTGAACGGGTCGACAATCGCCAGGCCTTCACCGGCTTCGACCATGCTGCGCATCATCTGGTGTGTCTGAACCCGGGTGTGGATCACCGGGGCAGGGCGCAGGGCATGCAGTTTGTTGTCGAGCGCCGGGCTCAGCGGATCATGACCTTCCAGGCCAACCATCGACTGCCCCGCCAGGTCTTGCAGCGAAATGTACTTCTGCTTCGGTTGCAGCCAGCCATGGGGTGCCAGCAGCTGGAGTTTGCCCTGGGCAATCACCTGGCAATGAACATCGGCGTGATCGGGATCGTGCAGGCTCAGGCCCAGATCGCTTTCGCGCAGCAGCAGGCTTCTGACGATATCGCGGGTGGGTTGGCTCAGGAGGCTGCAAGGCACGTCGGGAAGACGCCGGCGCAACGCCGCGATGCTCTGTGGCAACAACTGTTGCGCCAGGGGCGGCGTGCAAATGATGCGAAGGGGTGGGGCCTGATATTGCTTGAGGCTGCTGGCCAGTCGCTGGACCGGCTCAAGCGCATCGTAGACGTGGGCGATTTCGACCTGTAGCTCCCGCGCCTCGCGCGTGGCCTGCAAGCGTCCACGCACGCTGGAAAACAGCATGAAACCCAACTGACTCTCGGCGTCGCGCAGAATGCTTTCGACCTCGGCCACTGGCAACTGCAGCCATTCGGCGGCGGTGCCCAGGTGACCGGTCTGCAAGAGCGCCTGGATCACTTCGATATGACGTAAACGCATGCGTGAAGTCCATGTTCAGCAGGTGGGGGAGTCAGTGGCTGAATCCTAACCCAAGTCCGCGCATATGACTTCTGCTCATAACGCGAGGTTATGAAGCGACGTTGGTTTCCGGCAGGTTGCCGACATAGGTGTCGGGTTCGCGCACGATGGTGACGTCCGATTGCACCAGCAAAAACTGGTTGTCATCGAGCTTCTTCACACGATCGCCAATGGCCAGCTTGTAAGTGGTGACAGCGGTGAGACCGTCTGCCGACGGGGTGGATTCCTGGAACTCATGCACGGAATAGACACGGCCTTCCGCGTCTCTTGCATGGAACTGACCGACGAGTACTGCTGCCATCTGCTTAGAACCTCTGGAGATAAATCACTCAATTTGCGGTTCTGTAGACCGTGGTTGGGCGAGGTAAGTTTTCCTACAGGAAAAAAATAGTCAGTGGCGGCGTTTTTCAGTCGCCCACTGCTTGAATCGTCATCTATAACTACAAGCTCTTTCCATCGGACAGTCGAGAATCTTCCATGAGCAACGTCTACACGATCGCCGTTCTGGTCGGCAGCTTGAGAAAGGAATCGATCAATCGCAAGGTGGCGTTGGCCCTGACCGATCTGGCGCCTGCACATCTCAAACTCAACATCGTCGAAATTGGCGACCTGCCGCTCTACAACGAAGACATCGATGGCGAATCACCGCCGGCAGCCTACAGCACTTTCCGGCAACAAGTGAGTTCATCCGACGCGTTGCTGTTTGTCACCCCCGAGTACAACCGTTCGGTCCCTGCACCGTTGAAGAACGCAATTGACGTCGGTTCGCGTCCGTATGGCAAGAGTGCATGGGGTGGCAAGCCAGGTGCGGTGATCAGCGTTTCACCGGGGGCGATCGGCGGGTTCGGCGCCAACCATCATTTGCGCCAGTCCATGGTGTTTCTCGATGTGCCGTGCATGCAGCAGCCGGAAGCCTACCTGAGCGGGGCGGGATCGGCGTTCGACGAGGCCGGCAATCTGTCGGAGTCGGTCAGGCCATTCTTGCAGAAATTCATTGATGCTTATGGGAAGTGGGTCGAGCAGCACAAGAAGGTCTGACAAATACCGCTCGCTCCTACGGTTTTGTTAGCAAGCGGCTACAGATCATCATTTCCATTTCCGACAGCCATGCGGCGGTTTGCTCCGCCGCCGCTTGTGCGGTGACGCAATAACGACGCCCGCCCCAGGCCATGATCACCCAGGCGTCGATGGTCGTTTCTGACGGTTGTGTGGGCAAGTCGCTACAGGCTGCAAAGGCCTCGCGCCATTTTTGCGACAACTCCTGGTACACCCGCCGATGATGCTTGGATTCGGCGATCTGGTGTTCTAAAGCCAGCATTTCATGGTTAAACAGTGGCTGCCCGGCATTGCTCGGGTCGCAGGTCAGGCGTACCAGACGTTTGATTCGGGTTGGCCAGGCCAGGTCGTCCGCTCGAATGACGTGTTCATCCAGGTGCTGTAACAAGGTATCCAGCCAATGTCGGATATACCCCGACAACAAAGCTTCCTTGCTCGGGAAATAGTCGTACAGCGTGCCGACGGCAACGCCTGCTTCCAGCGCCACTTCGCGAGTGGTCAACCCCGACCAGCCGTCGCGCAGCCAAATCCGAACAAACGCCTCGTAAATCGCCTCGACGGTGAAAATCGCCCGAGCCTGACTCGGCCGTTTCAACGGCTTGGCGCGGGGATTGAGGGTGGGGACGCTGCCCCTTGAGTTTCCGAACCCGCTCTTCATCGGCTGCCACTACTCTGGTGCTACCCGCCATTCACTCGCAGCAGGAGTTTGAAAGATGCAACGTCCGAGCACGGTAACACGGCTGATCACCCGCAAAAACGCCCTCGACCAGAGTCGAATCGAACGGGAGCCGCGTAGTCTGATTCCGGCTGGTGGGGAGGTGATCCTGAAGATCGACCGCTGTGCATTGACCACCAACAACATTACCTACGCTGCGTATGGTGATTCGATGAATTACTGGGGGTTCTTTCCTACGGGACTGGCTGAATGGGGCCACATACCGGCCTGGGGTTTTGCCGATGTGATTGCTTCAACGGTTGAGGGCGTAAGCACAGGAGAGCGTTTCTACGGCTATTTTCCGATTGCCAGCCATCTTTGGATGCGTCCGGAGCGTGTTACCGACCGTGGTTTCTATGATGCTGCGCAACATCGGCAGGCGCTGACGTCGGCCTACAACCAATACACCCGTTGCAGTTGGGATCAGTACTACAGCCCTGAAACCGAAAACCTGCAGATTTTGCTCAAACCGTTGTTTCTGACCTCGTCGATGCTGGCGGACTTCCTTCAGGACAATCAGTTCTTCGGCGCGACCCGGCTGGTGTTCTCCAGCGCTTCAAGCAAAACCGCGTATGGCACGGCGGTGTGTCTGGACAATCAGCCCGATCTGGAACGGGTGGCGCTGACATCCGCCGGCAACAAGGCGTTTGTCGAGAAGCTCGGGTGTTATGAGCGAACGGTGTCCTACTCAGAGCTGGCGAGCCTGGCCAATGACCGTCCAACGCTCTATGTGGATTTTTCCGGTGACCTGGATTTACGTGACCGGGTGCACCAGCATTTTGCCGGGCAGTTGGTTTACAGCTGTTTCGCCGGGTCTGCGCAGAGCACCGAAGAGGCACGGTTGACGGCCATCGAGGGGCCGCAGCCGGTGTTCTTTTTCGCACCGATCCAGATCCGCAAGCGCAATGCCGACTGGGGCCCCGAAGGCGTCAGTCGGCATATAGGTGAGGGCTTGCAGCGTTTTTATCGGCACGTGACCGCGGTGGAAAATCCGTTGCTGCACGTGGTTGAGCGTGAAGGCTATGAAGCGGCGCAGAACATCATTTCCCGGCTGTTTCATGGACAGGTCGCGCCGGTGGAAGGGCATGTGATTCGGCTGTAAGTTCAGCGACCTCCTGTAGCGGCAGGCTCGGCAGCTGCTACAGGGCAGGTGTTTCAAGTCTTTGCTTTACTGAATATTCGAAATTCCATATATTCACGCCTCGTTTGTCTGGAGGCGTGTTCCCCCTCATGTCCGATTCCCGTGGTCCCGTCGATATTTTCAAGGCCCTGGCCGATGACACGCGCAGTCGTATCGCCATGCTGATTGCCCGCGAAGGCGAGTTGTGCGTGTGTGAGTTGACTGCCGGGCTGGACCTCAGCCAACCGAAGATCTCGCGTCATCTGGCGCAATTGCGCAGCAACGGGCTCCTGGCGGATCGTCGTCAGGGGCAATGGGTGTTTTATCGCCTGCATCCGCAACTATTGCCGTGGGTCATCACGCTGTTGCAGGGGGCGCTGGCCGCCAACGTTGAATGGCTCGCCGCCGATGTTGCACGTTTGCAGGCGATGGCTGACCGGCCGGTTCGCTGCTGCTGATCTTTCTTTCCACTTTTTGAAGGCTGCTTCGGATGCTTGTAGCGTCGCTGATTTTCCTGCTGACCATTACCTTGGTGATCTGGCAACCCAAAGGCCTGGGCGTCGGCTGGAGTGCGGTACTCGGTGCGGTGCTGGCGCTGATTTTCGGGGTGGTGCACCTGAGCGATATCCCGCTGGTTTGGCAGATCATCTGGAACGCCACCGGCACCTTTGTCGCGCTAATCATCATCAGCCTGTTGCTGGACGAGGCGGGGTTCTTTGCCTGGGCGGCGCTGCACGTCGCCCGTTGGGGGCGGGGCAGTGGGCGCAAGCTGTTTGCCTACATGGTGCTGCTTGGCGCGCTGGTCTCGGCGCTGTTTGCCAATGACGGCGCGGCGCTGATCCTCACGCCCATTGTGATTTCCATGCTGCTGGCGTTGCGTTTTTCCCCGGCGGCGACCCTGGCGTTCGTGATGGGCGCCGGGTTCATCGCCGACACCGCAAGCTTGCCACTGGTGGTGTCGAACCTGGTGAACATCGTTTCCGCCGACTTCTTCCACATCAGTTTCAATCGCTACGCGGCGGTGATGATCCCGGTCAACCTGGTCAGCGTCGCGGCGACGCTGGCGGTGCTGATGTGGTTCTTTCGACGCGACATTCCCAAGGATTACGATCCCGAGCAACTGGCGCATCCGGCCAGCGCCATCCACGACAGGGCGACTTTTTTCGCGGGTTGGGCGGTGTTACTGATCCTGTTGCTTGGCTGTTTTGCGCTGGAACCGCTGGGCATTCCCATCAGTGCCATTTCGGCGGTGTGCGCGGCGTTGCTGCTGGCCATTGCTGCCCGAGGCCACAAGATTTCTACGCGCAAGGTGCTGAAAGAAGCGCCATGGCAGATCGTGATTTTCTCGCTGGGCATGTATCTGGTGGTCTACGGGCTGCGCAACGCCGGGCTCACCGGGTATCTGGCGGGTTGGCTGGACGGTTTCGCCGGTTATGGCGTCTGGGGCGCGGCCATGGGCACGGGTGTGCTGACGGCGCTGCTGTCGTCGATGATGAACAATCTGCCGACGGTGTTGATTGGTTTGCTGTCGATTGATGCCAGCCAGGCGACCGGGGTGGTGAAGGAGGCAATGATCTACGCCAACGTCATCGGCAGCGACCTGGGGCCGAAGATTACGCCGATTGGCAGTCTGGCGACGTTGCTGTGGTTACATGTGCTGGAGCGCAAGAATATCCGGATCGGGTGGGGGTATTACTTCAAGGTCGGGATTGTGTTGACGGTGCCGGTGTTGTTGGTGACGTTGGCGGCGCTGGCTGTGCGGTTGTCCGTTTAGACCGGGTTGGCCCCATCGCGAGCAGGCTCGCTCCCACACTGGATCATCCTTATGATGAAGGCCCTGTGAGAGCGAGCCTGCTCGCGATGGAGTCGGTACGGCCGCTACAAATCTCAACCACTGCCCGGCACATTCGGCCAAAGGTCCGCCACCAGAAACAACCGCTCTGCCTCTTCCCAATCCCCATCGGCATTTTCGATCAACCGCACCAGCAATTGCGCCGGCGCCAGCGGCTCAAGATCGACGAGCCACGCCTCCAGCTGTTCCGTGTTCCAGGTCTGCTCCACCGGATAATGCGCCGGCGCCAGCCAGGCATGGCGGGGCAGGGGTTGCCAACGCCCGGACGGGCGCTGTGCGACAAAATCCTTCCAGTCCTTTTGATGCAGCCAGCTTCCGCGCAAATGTTGCGGATGTGCGCCGTCCGGTGGTTGGGACTGCCCCGGCCACGGATACAGCAGATACCCACCCAGCCACAAATGCGCACTGAACTGTTGAATGTCCAGCGCCGCCAGCACTTCACGGCTCTCCGGCCGGGCGGAAATCGGTAACTGATGCTGACTCAAATGCGCCAGTTTGCGGTCCAGTCGATCGTGGCAGCCCGGCCCCAGCCATTGCGCGGTGTCACGCCCATTGCCGTCTTGCGGGCCGAGGTAAAGCTTGATCGCCAGTTCCAGGTGATGCACGCCGTCGCGATCGCGCAGCAGCATGTCCAGTTCGCCCAGCGTGTGGCCTTCGCGGCGGATGGGCATGTTCGCGGCAATCAGGTCGATGCCCGGTGCATGGCGCACGGCGTATTGCCACAACCGTTCGTAATACAAACCCAGGCGCCGGGTCCGGGCCTGGGCCAGCCAGTGCAGCAGGTCATAACTGTCACGATCCAGTTGCCGCAGCCACAGCTCCAGCCGTTCCGGCGCCTGCACCCAGTCACTGCCGGCCAGTGGATGGCGTTGCGGCCACGGCGTGGCCTCGAGCATCGGTGGCGCGAGGATGACCCAAGCCAGGTCGCGCACTTCGGGGTGGCGCAACTGGTGGGGTAACAGCAGCAAATCGGGAAATAGGATCATCTTGCGAGCATAGCCCTAAACATGAGTACACCCTTGTGGCTGAAAGGATTTTGTCTATCCCGCGCTTTCGCCCATAATCGTGCTTTTGGCCGTCGCAGACCGTAGGGGCACCATGGAGCAATTTCGTAATATCGGCATCATCGGTCGCCTGGGCAGTTCGCAGGTGCTGGATACCGTCCGCCGACTGAAACGGTTTCTGCTCGATCGTCACCTGCATGTGATCCTTGAAGACACCATCGCCGAGGTCCTGCCGGGCCATGGCCTGCAAACCTCGTCGCGCAAGATGCTCGGCGAAGTCTGCGACATGGTGATTGTGGTCGGCGGTGACGGCAGCCTGCTCGGCGCCGCGCGCGCACTGGCCCGACATAATATTCCGGTGCTCGGCATCAACCGTGGCAGCCTCGGTTTCCTGACCGATATTCGCCCTGATGAACTTGAAGTCAAAGTCGCCGAAGTGCTCGACGGCCACTATCTGGTGGAAAACCGCTTCCTGCTGCAAGCCGAAGTCCGCCGCCACGCCGAGGCCATCGGCCAGGGCGATGCGCTGAATGACGTGGTGCTGCATCCCGGCAAATCGACACGCATGATCGAATTCGAGCTGTATATCGACGGCCAGTTCGTCTGCAGCCAGAAGGCCGACGGCCTGATCGTCGCCACGCCGACCGGTTCAACCGCGTATGCGCTGTCGGCAGGTGGCCCGATCATGCACCCCAAGCTCGACGCTATTGTGATTGTGCCGATGTACCCCCATACCTTGTCAGGTAGACCGATTGTGGTCGATGGCAACAGTGAGCTGAAAATCGTCGTGTCCAAGGATATGCAGATCTACCCGCAAGTCTCCTGTGACGGGCAGAACCATTTCACCTGCGCGCCGGGTGACACCATCACTATCAGCAAAAAAGCGCAGAAGCTACGGCTGATTCATCCGCTGGACCACAACTACTACGAAGTCTGCCGGACCAAACTCGGCTGGGGCAGCAAGTTGGGGGGTGGAGGCGACTGATGCTCGATCCCGCGCGAAGTTATGACCTGATCGGTGACGTGCACGGTTGCGCTCTGACCCTTGAGCACTTGCTCGACCGGCTCGGCTATCACAAACAGGGTGGCGTCTGGCGGCATTCGTCGCGTATGGCGGTGTTCGTCGGTGACATCATCGACCGCGGCCCGCGGATTCGCGAGGCGCTGCACATCGTCCACGATATGGTCGAGGCCGGCCAGGCGTTGTGCATCATGGGCAACCATGAATTCAACGCGCTCGGTTGGAGCACACCGGCGCCGCCGGGCAGCGGCAAGCAATTCGTCCGTGAACACACGCCGCGGCACGCGCGCCTGCTGGGTGAAACCCTGACCCAATTTGAAGATCATCCCGCCGACTGGCATGACTTCCAGCAATGGTTCTACGAATTGCCGCTGTTTGTGGATGCCGGGCGTTTCCGAGTGGTCCACGCGTGTTGGGATTCGGGCCTGATCGAGCCGCTGCGCGCGCTGTTTTCCGACGGTTGCGTCGATGAACATTTCCTCCAGGCCTCTGCGGTGCCGGGCAGTTTTGCCTGCACCGTGTTCGATCGCTTGTTGCGCGGCACCGACATGCGCTTGCCTGACGGCTTGACCATGACCAGCGGCGATGGCCTGACGCGCTCGTTCTTCCGCACCAAATTCTGGGAAGACGATCCGCAAACCTACGGAGACATTGTGTTCCAGCCTGACGCCTTGCCTGAACCCGTCGCCCGGACGCCGCTGTCGTCCACCGAGAAAAACACCTTGCTGCGCTATGGTGTTGAAGAGCCCTTGCTGTTCGTCGGCCACTACTGGCGCAGCGGCAAACCGGCGCCGATCCGCCCGAACCTGGCCTGCCTGGATTACAGCGCGGTGCTTTACGGCAAGCTGGTTGCCTATCGCCTGGACCAGGAAGCCCGGCTCGATCCGCACAAGTTCGTCTGGGTCGATGTCGAACGGCCGGAGGCCCTGCGATGAGTGCCGTGGCCGTTTTACGCCTGCCGTTGGCGGTGGACCTGAGCGGGTTCGTCAAGCTGCTGCAACGCATGCAGGTGCCGCATCGGGTCAGTGAAGAGCAGGGCGAGCAGGTGCTGTGGGTGCCCGCCAATATCAGTGAAGACGTGCGTGCGCTGTACGAGCGTTTTCCAGCGGGTGATCCCGATCAGCAGCTGGATATTCCGGTGGCGAAAACAACGAAGCGTCCCGGTTTCGTCGAGCAATTGCGCCACGCCAAAGCGACGGCGCTGGTGCTGTTGCTGAGCCTGATCGTCGGCGCGGTGACGCTGTTGGGCGAAAACCTCGACACCATGCGCTGGTTGACCTTTCTCGATTTTCGGGTGGTTGGCGAGTACATCCATTTTGTGCCACTGGCCGACAGCCTGGCGGCGGGGCAGTGGTGGCGCCTGGTGACGCCGATGCTGATTCACTTCGGTTTCCTGCACCTGGCGATGAACGGCATGTGGTATTGGGAGTTGGGCCGACGCATCGAGTCGCGTCAGGGCGCAATCAACCTGATCGGCCTGACCTTGCTGTTCGCCCTGGTGTCGAACTACGCCCAGTTTTATTTCAGCGGCCCGACCTTGTTTGGCGGGTTGTCCGGCGTGCTGTACGGCCTGCTCGGGCATTGCTGGATCTTCCAGTTGCTGTCGCCAAATCGGGCTTATCGCCTGCCGCGCGGTGTGCTGGTGATGATGCTGGTGTGGCTGCTGCTGTGCCTGTCCGGGCTGGTCTCGATGATCGGCTTCGGTGAAATCGCCAACGCCGCCCACGTCGGCGGGTTACTCATCGGATGCTTCACCGGTTTGTTGGGTGGTTTGTACAACCGCCGTAAACTGGCCGTCTAAAACAGTTACGTGAATCAAAGAGCGCGGAGACCCAATGTCCTCTTTCAACGAAATGATCAAGAACATCACCCCGGACATCTACCAGAGCCTGAAACTGGCGGTGGAAATCGGCAAATGGTCCGATGGCGGCAAACTCACCGCCGAGCAACGCGAACTGTCGCTGCAAGCGATGATCGCTTGGGAAATCCAGAACCTGCCCGAAGACCAGCGCACCGGTTACATGGGGGTGCAGGAATGCAGCTCGAAGTCGATTGAAGTGCCGAATATCCTGTTCAAGTCGGATGCCATCCATTGATCGAGATTGGCCGCGGTGCAGTCAGTAAAATGTCGGCGCGCCTGGACGGGTCCGACGTGCAGTATGCGTTTCGTCTGGGCGACGTCGAGGTACCGGTCAATCCGTTGATCGGCACGACGGTGCGTCTTGAGTACCTCGGGGCGATCCACTGCTCCCATTGCGGGCGCAAGACCAAAACCAGCTTCAGCCAGGGTTACTGCTACCCGTGCATGACCAAACTGGCGCAGTGCGATATCTGCATCATGAGCCCGGAGCGTTGCCACTACGACGCGGGTACCTGCCGTGAGCCGGAGTGGGGCGAGAAGTTCTGCATGACCGATCACATTGTGTATCTGTCGAACTCGTCCGGGGTCAAAGTCGGGATTACCCGCGCGACTCAGCTGCCGACCCGCTGGATCGACCAGGGCGCCCGTCAGGCGTTGCCGATCATGCGTGTTTCGACCCGCCAGCAGTCGGGCTTCGTCGAAGACCTGTTTCGCAGTCAGGTGGCGGACAAGACCAACTGGCGTGCTTTACTCAAGGGCGAAGCGGTTTCGGTGGATCTGGCCGAGGTTCGCGATCAGCTGTTCGATAGCTGCGCCGAAGGTTTGCAGGGTTTGCAGGAACGATTCGGCCTACAGGCAATCCAGACTATTGCCGATGTGGAACCGCTCGAAATCCGCTATCCGGTCGAGCAGTACCCGGCCAAAATCGTCAGCTTCAACCTGGACAAGAACCCGATTGCCGAAGGCACTCTGCTGGGAATCAAGGGCCAGTACCTGATCTTCGACACCGGCGTGATCAATATTCGTAAATACACGGCTTATCAGCTCGCCGTGCATCAGTAAGGACTCCAGCATGCGCACCGAACAACCGAAGATGATCTATTTGAAAGACTATCAGGCGCCTGAGTACCTGATCGACGAGACGCACCTGACCTTCGAGTTGTTCGAGGACCACAGCCTGGTCCATGCGCAACTGGTGATGCGCCGCAACCCTGAACGTGGTCCGGGCCTGCCGCCGCTGGTGCTGGACGGCCAGCAACTCGAACTGCTGTCGGTGACGTTGGCCGACCGCGAGTTGAGCGATGCCGATTACCAACTGACCGAAAATCACCTGACCCTGCAGCCGACCAGCACCACGTTCACCGTCGACACCAGCGTCAAGATCCACCCGGAAACCAACACCGCGCTGGAAGGCCTGTACAAGTCCGGCACGATGTTCTGTACCCAGTGCGAGGCCGAAGGCTTCCGTAAGATCACCTATTACCTCGATCGTCCGGACGTGATGAGCACGTTCACCACAACGGTGGTTGCCGAGCAGCACAGCTACCCGGTGCTGCTGTCCAACGGCAACCCGATTGCCAGTGGTCCGGGCGAAGACGGCCGCCATTGGGCGACCTGGGAAGATCCGTTCAAGAAACCTGCCTACCTGTTCGCGCTGGTGGCCGGTGATTTGTGGTGCGTCGAAGACACCTTCACCACCATGACCGAGCGCTCCGTGGCGCTGCGCATTTATGTCGAACCGGAAAACATCGACAAGTGCCAGCACGCCATGAACAGCCTGAAGAAGTCCATGCGCTGGGACGAAGAGGTCTACGGTCGCGAGTACGACCTGGACATCTTCATGATTGTCGCGGTCAACGACTTCAACATGGGCGCCATGGAGAACAAGGGCCTCAACATCTTCAACTCCAGCGCCGTGCTGGCCCGCGCCGAAACCGCGACCGACGCCGCGCATCAGCGCGTGGAAGCGATCGTTGCCCACGAATACTTCCACAACTGGTCGGGTAACCGCGTGACCTGCCGCGACTGGTTCCAGTTGTCGCTGAAGGAAGGCTTCACCGTGTTCCGCGATTCCGGTTTCTCCGCCGACATGAACTCGGCCACCGTGAAACGGATTCAGGACGTGGCTTACCTGCGGACCCACCAGTTCGCCGAAGACGCAGGTCCCATGGCCCACGCCGTGCGCCCGGACAGCTTCATCGAGATTTCCAACTTCTACACCCTGACCGTGTACGAAAAGGGCTCGGAAGTGGTCGGCATGATCCACACCTTGCTCGGTGCCGAAGGGTTCCGTAAAGGCAGTGACCTGTACTTCGACCGCCATGACGGCCAGGCCGTGACCTGCGACGACTTCATCAAGGCCATGGAAGATGCCAACGGTGTCGACCTCACCCAGTTCAAACGCTGGTACAGCCAGGCGGGCACGCCGCGCTTGGCAGTGAGCGAGTCCTACGACGCCGCCGCAAAAACCTACAGCCTGACCTTCCGCCAGAGCTGCCCGGCCACCCCGGACAAGGTTGAAAAACTGCCGTTCGTGATTCCTGTCGAGTTGGGCCTGCTGGACTCCAAAGGCGCGGCCATTGCGTTGCGTCTTTCCGGTGAAGCCAGCGCTCAGGGTACTTCGCGGGTCATTTCGGTGACTGAAGCGGAGCAGACCTTCACGTTTGTCGACATCGCTGAACAGCCGTTGCCTTCGCTGCTGCGCGGTTTCTCGGCGCCGGTGAAACTGAGCTTCCCGTACAACCGCGATCAACTCATGTTCCTGATGCAGCACGACAGCGACGGCTTCAATCGCTGGGATGCCGGTCAGCAACTGTCGGTTCAAGTGCTGCAGGAACTGATCGCTCAGCAACAGAAGGGCGAGACGCTGGTACTGGATCAGCGTCTGGTTTCCGCGTTGCGCACTGTACTGTCGGACGAAACGCTGGATCAGGCGATGGTTGCTGAAATGCTGTCGTTGCCGGGTGAAGCGTATCTGACCGAGATCAGCGAAGTGGCGGACGTCGATGCCATCCACATCGCCCGCGAGTTTGCCCGCAAGCAATTGGCGGACGGCTTGTTCGAAGCGTTGTGGCTGCGTTACCAGGCCAACCGCGATCTGTCGAAACAAACCCCGTACGTGGCCGAGGCCGAGCACTTTGCCCGTCGCGCATTGCAGAACATTGCGCTGTCTTACCTGATGTTGAGCGGTAAGCCTGAAGTCCTGGCGGCGACGCTTGAGCAATTCGAGACCAGCGACAACATGACCGAGCGCCTCACAGCGTTGGCCGTGCTGGTCAACTCGTCGTTCGAAGAAGACAAAGCGCGGGCGCTGGCGAGTTTTGCCGAGCACTTCAAGGACAACCCGCTGGTCATGGACCAGTGGTTCAGTGTTCAGGCGGGCAGCACGTTGCCGGGTGGGCTGGAGCGTGTGCGTCAGTTGATGCAGCATCCTGCGTTCAACATCAAGAACCCGAACAAGGTGCGGGCGCTGGTCGGTGCGTTTGCCGGGCAGAACCTGATCAACTTCCATGCGGCAGATGGGTCGGGTTATCGCTTCCTCGCGGATCTGGTGATCGAACTGAACGGCTTCAACCCGCAGATCGCTTCGCGCCAACTGGCGCCGCTGACCCGCTGGCGCAAATATGACGACGCCCGTCAGGCATTGATGAAAGGCGAGCTGGAGCGGATTCGCGCTTCGGGTCAACTGTCCAGCGATGTGTTTGAAGTGGTCAGCAAAAGCCTGGCGTGAGTTTGGGTTTGCTCCCGCAGGTGTTCACTCGACTCCTGTGGGGGCGGCGGTGCGGCGATCCGACTTGCCCGCGAAGGCGGCCTGACAGCCGGCCTGTTCTCGCGGATGTACCCGAAACCCCTGTGGGAGCTAGCCTGCTAGCGATGGACGTTAACGATTACGCGTGCGGTCTGAATGAACGCTGTGTCCGGACGTCCATCGCTGGCAAGCCAGCTCCCACAGGGGAACGCGAACGCTTCAAACGACAGGCCGGCCGGTAGGCAGCCCCGCAGCAACGGTTATGGACACCAACCACCAACCGACAAGACCAATCACCCTACCTGATACCCCACCATTCAGCCTGCCCCCATCCCCCCCAGGTTAACAAAACATAACGTGGCGTCGATTGTCAGACCTTTCCAAACACCGATAGGATAAGCCAGCTTCCGAAGGGGCTCTGGATTGCGGGTTTCAGGACTATGCTCCTAATGACTCAATCCCAGCGAGCACCCCTAACGGCGCCCTGAAAGGTTGAACGACCTAACAATAATAATGGGGGAAGGTCTATGAGTGAGCCTGTCATGGGTGTGGGTATCTGCCGCCCGCCGGCACTGCGCAAATTCGCATTGCTGGCTACAGCGCTCTCGCTGTTGGGCTGTGCCGTGTTGTCGGCACCTGCGCTGGCCGCTGCGGCGCCAGCCACCGACGTTGTCTATTCCGTTGAATCCGCCAAGGCCAGCAAAAGCCTGATGCTCGACGTCGTGCACGCCGGCAAGCGCCTGGTGGCGGTCGGCGATCGCGGGCACATTCTTTATTCCGATGACCAAGGGGCAACCTGGACCCAGGCCAAGGTGCCGACCCGTGCACTGCTGACCTCGGTGTTTTTTGTCGATGACCAACACGGCTGGGCCGTCGGCCATGATGCACAGATCCTCGCCAGCGAGGACGGCGGCGTCACCTGGACCAAGCAATACGAAGACCTTAAACGCGAATCGCCGCTGCTCGACGTCTGGTTCCAGGACGCCAACAGCGGCTTTGCCGTAGGCGCTTACGGCGCGTTGCTGGCCACCACCGACGGCGGCAAGAACTGGGAAGACGTCAGCGATCGCCTGGACAACGAAGACCAGTACCACCTCAACGGCATCGCCGCGGTCAAGGATGCCGGGCTGTTCATCGTCGGTGAGCAGGGCAGCATGTTCCGCTCCGCTGATTGGGGACAGACCTGGGAAAAGCTTGAAGGCCCATACGAAGGCTCGTTGTTCGGTGTGATCGGCACCGCCGAGGCCAACACGCTGCTGGCCTACGGTCTGCGCGGCAACCTGTTTCGCTCCACCGATTTCGGCAGCACCTGGGAGCCGGTCGAGCTGAAAGCCACCCGAGGTGCGCTGGAGTTCGGTCTGTCTGGCGCCACCTTGCTTGACGATGGTTCGATCGTGATCGTCGGCAACGGCGGCTCGGTGATTCGCAGCAACGACAACGGCGAAACCTTCAGCGTGTTCAACCGTCCCGATCGCATTTCCGTTTCGGCGGTCACCGCGGCAGGCAACGGCAATCTGATTCTGGCAGGACAGGGCGGCGTTCGCGTCACCTCGCCAACTGGTGCCGGCGCAGAGAATGGAAAAAACGGGTCGTCCAAATGAGCCGGGCAAATAATAAGAAGGCGGGTCTATGACATCCTTGAGCAGCCATCACCAAGACAAGGCGACGTTTCTGGAGCGCCTGATTTTCAACAACCGCCCGGCAGTGATTGTGATCTGCCTGTTGGTCAGTATTTTCCTGTTCTGGCAGGCGACGCTGATCCGGCCGTCCACCAGTTTCGAAAAGATGATCCCGCTCGAGCATCCATTCATTCAAAAGATGATGGAGCACCGTAACGATCTGGCGAACCTGGGCAACACCGTTCGCATTTCGGTTGAAGCCACCGACGGCGACATCTTTTCCAAGGAGTACATGGAGACCCTGCGTCAGATCAACGACGAAGTGTTCTACATCTCCGGCGTCGACCGTTCCGGTCTCAAGTCGCTGTGGAGTCCGAGCGTACGCTGGACCGAGGTGACGGAGGAGGGCTTCGCCGGGGGTGAAGTGATCCCGCAGAGCTACAACGGCTCCCAGCAAAGTCTCGATTTGTTGCGCAACAACGTGCTCAAGTCCGGGCAGGTCGGGCGTCTGGTGGCGAACGATTTCAAGTCGAGCATCGTCGATATCCCGCTGCTGGAGTCCTACCCGGACCCGCAGGACCAGGGCAAGCTGCTGGCCCTGGACTACCGCAAGTTCTCCCACGAGCTGGAAGAAAAGATCCGCGACAAGTTCGAGAAACAGAACCCCAACGTGCAGATCCACATCGTCGGTTTCGCCAAGAAAGTCGGCGATCTGATTGATGGTCTGGTGATGGTGGTGATGTTCTTCGGTGTCGCCTTCGTCATCACCCTGATTCTGTTGTACTGGTTCACCAACTGCATGCGCAGCACCGTGGCGGTGTTGACCACGACGCTGGTGGCGGTGGTCTGGCAGCTCGGCCTGATGCACTTCTTCGGCTTCGGGCTGGATCCGTACTCGATGCTGGTGCCGTTCCTGATCTTCGCCATCGGTATTTCCCACGGCGTACAGAAGATCAACGGCATCGCGTTGCAGTCCAGTGAAGCCGACAACGCGTTGACTGCGGCGCGGCGCACCTTTCGCCAATTGTTCCTGCCGGGGATGATCGCGATCCTTGCGGATGCGGTGGGCTTCATTACGCTGCTGATCATCGACATCGGCGTGATTCGAGAGCTGGCCATCGGCGCATCCATTGGCGTGGCGGTGATTGTATTTACCAACCTGATCCTGCTGCCGGTGGCGATTTCCTACGCCGGCATCAGCAAGCGCGCTGTCGAGCGCAGCAAGAAAGACGCGCACCGCGAACACCCGTTCTGGCGCCTGCTGTCGAACTTCGCCAGCCCGAAAGTCGCCCCGGTGTCGATTGTCCTGGCCCTGTTGGCCTTCGGTGGCGGCCTCTGGTACAGCCAGAACCTGAAAATCGGCGACCTCGACCAGGGTGCTCCAGAGTTGCGTCCGGATTCGCGCTACAACAAGGACAACAACTTCATCATCAGCAACTACTCCACCAGTTCCGATGTGTTGGTGGTGATGGTCAAGACCAAGTCCGAAGGTTGCTCGCGCTACGAAGCGATGGCGCCGATCGACGAGCTGATGTGGAAGATGCAGAACACCGAGGGCGTGCAGTCGGCGATCTCGCTGGTGACCGTGTCCAAGCAGATGATCAAGGGCATGAACGAGGGCAACCTGAAATGGGAAACCCTGTCGCGCAACCCGGACGTGCTGAACAACTCCATCGCCCGGGCTGATGGCCTGTACAACAACAGTTGCTCCCTGGCGCCGGTGCTGGTGTTCCTCAACGATCACAAGGCTGCAACGCTGGATCGTGCGGTCCATGCCGTTCAGGACTTCGCCAAGGAGAACAACAAGGAAGGCCTGGAATTCATCCTCGCCGCCGGTAACGCCGGCATCGAGGCGGCCACCAACGAGGTGATCAAGGAATCCGAACTGACCATCCTGATCCTCGTCTATATCTGCGTCGCGACCATGTGCATGATCACCTTCCGCTCCTGGGCGGCGACCTTGTGCATCGTTTTGCCACTGGTGCTGACCTCGGTACTCGGCAACGCCCTGATGGCCTTCATGGGCATCGGCGTGAAAGTCGCGACCTTGCCGGTGGTGGCATTGGGTGTGGGGATTGGCGTGGACTACGGCATTTACATCTACAGCCGTCTGGAAAGCTTCCTGCGTGCCGGTCTGCCGTTGCAAGAGGCGTACTACCAAACGCTGAAGTCCACCGGTAAAGCCGTATTGTTCACCGGTCTGTGCCTGGCCATCGGCGTGTGCACCTGGATCTTCTCGGCCATCAAGTTCCAGGCCGACATGGGCCTGATGCTGACCTTCATGCTGCTCTGGAACATGTTCGGCGCGCTGTGGCTGCTGCCAGCGCTGGCGCGGTTCCTGATCAAGCCGGAGAAACTGGCAGGACAGAAGGGCAATTCGTTGTTTGCTCACTAACCTCAAGCAAAACAAGAAGCCGCAACACGGGTTGCGGCTTTTTTATGGGCGATTGAACAGCTCAGCGCGGTAGCAGCGGCAAGAAATCGCTGCTGGCCAGTTCCTTGCTGATGATTCCATGATGAATGGCGATTTGTTGCTTCGGATCTTTTGCCTTGGCCATGGCCGATTCGTAGGTTTCGAAACGTTGCTCCCTGGTTTTCAGATGCGCCTGGCTGTAGTCAGCCTTGGCGTCCTCTGCGTTGGCGTAGTGAAAATGTGCGTACCACCAGGGTTGATTTTCTTTATTCAACAAGACGTACTCCTGCATGAAATCCTTGCGTCCGGTTTTGAGCTGAACCCGCTGGCCGATGATTCGCGCAAAAATCGCATTGTTGCGCAGCAGGAACTCCACACCCTCGCTAGTGGGCGGCCGGGCGAGGGTCATGCGAGTACGAAGGTCACTCGCCTGGGTGTAAAGGTTGCGCGCCTTGTCCCGCAGGCCGTGGATCAGCGAAACGTCGGGAGCCCGGTTGGCCGGCGGGCTTTCGTGATGTTCCAGGCTATCGGCGTACCCGATCAGTTTTTGTGCCTCGCGCTGCAGTTGCTCTTCGATTTCCTTGGGAGAACTGGCGCGTTGCGCGTAACCCTCGATCTTTTGCACGTGTTTATCGGTATCGGCCAAGGCTTTGCGAGCATCGCCCTTGACCTGCTGATAGGGGCGTGGAGCCTTGGGTGTTACGGGCCTGACATCGACAACTTCTACCCAGACGTTGGGCTCGTGTTCATGAAACGAGGCCAGTGGCTTTTCCTCGAAAGGGTCGTTGATGTCGACAATGTCTCCTCCCTGGTTGGCCACTCGTTGGCGAAGATCGCCGATAAACGCGCCCTTGGCGGTGTTGATAACCCGCTTGCGGCTGGGCCGTGAATCAGGACGTTTCACCGGCGGCCTGGAGCCGGATGCTGACGCGGGCGGTTCCTCCGGTTGTGGCTGCAGTTGAAGCGCTTGCGCCAGACGTCGCTCGGCATCCACACGCAGCTGATCAATGAGTTCGCGCAGTCGATTGAAAGGGTGTGCTTGCAGCTCATCGGTACTGAAAATGCCTATCGCTTCCAGACCATCCTGTGCCTTGTTGTACTGATCGACGAGGTTATCCAGAACGGCGATTCGATCGCTATTGATGTAGGTGTGGTCCGTTTGCAGTTCGGCATGGGACCGAGACAGCAACAGCAGGGGGCTGAGGGTGCGTTCGAGCGCACCCATGGTATTGCTTCCGAGGGCCTTGAGGCTGAGCAGGCGCAAGACGCTTAATTGATAGCTCTTGATTCGCAGTGCCGTCATTTCATTCTCGGGCCTGTTGCCGGTCAGTCGCTTCCAGTACTCCATGCCCAGGCGAGGGATCTGCTTGAGTTCCAGCAGCCGACCGTCTACCTGTTCAAAAAGCTTGATCATGGTTTCGTTGATTTCGGCGGTTTTGCGCATGAACTCAAAGTAGCGATCCAGTACCACGTCGCCCTCGCGAATTATCGCTTCATGCAGATGCCTGATCCCGTCTTTCAAGTCCGTGTATTCGCTATCGATAGCTTCGCGCTCCCAGTCAAGGATGACGACCCGTTTGCGAGCGTTGTTGATGAGGTTTTCTGACAGGTTGCACAATTGCAGGGGATCGGGATCGGATTTGGTCAATTCGCTCAATTCCCTGATCTCGGCCAATAGCGTGGCGTAGGTTTCGGTCTGTTTGTCCAGCTCATCAACGAAGCGTTGCCTATACGTGGCGCGATCGAGCTCGGTGCTGGCAGGATCGTTTTTTTTCAGCTGCATCAGGTTCTCAGCGATGTCGACACGCTTCTGCACCCGCGTTTGTTGATCCACGAACTCCTGACGATTGAGTTGCAGCAGGCTGATGCGTTGTTGCGTCATTTCTCGCTGGGCATTGATTCGCGCATTGCGCCCGCCGCCGAGCAGCTTCAACCCCTGATCCAGGGTCCAGTGGCCATTGCCATCGGTCTTGAGCTTGATGCCGGGATGATCCGGGTGTTCCGGGTGAATCAAATACACTTCGCCGAAGCCGGGCACGATACTGACGCGAAACAGCAGCCCGGCGACGGTGGCGTGCCAGGTGTTGCCAATCCGGTACAAGCCTTTGAAGGTGCCGGTTGTAATGGGCGCTGGCAGAGGTGTCGGCCATGGCACCTGGAGTTCCCGCAACGTGTTGAACAACCGGGCCGATGCCGAATCGCGAGCGCTCGACAGGTTGAAGTCGAGCAGGGTATTGCCACTGCCCGGCGGTTCGGAAGGCAGGCCCGGGGAGTCCTCGGTGATGGTCGGTTCGGTGGGCCATGAGAATGTCTGTGAAGGACGGCGCGGGGAGGCGAGGGGGCCCTGAATTTCCGCCACCGTGCTGTCGGAAAGTGCCGGGGCACCTTGCTCTCGGGCCACATGTAGAACCACCAGGCCAATGTTCAACAGCACGTCGACCCATGCCTGGTTCCGCGCCTTTGGGTCATCACTGTCCAGTGCGGGAAGATCGTTGATCAGGCTGTGGGCGATTTGCTGCATCCAGCCCACGACCATGGCGGGGCCGCGTAACAGCGGCAGAATCACGTTGTTGAATACCAGCCAGCCACCCTCGAGGATGATCGCCCAACGGCTCTCGGCATTCGACACCGATTGCCGGTCTGCCAGATCAATCAGTGCACGTGCATTGCTGACGAACAGACTGGCCAGCAATCGACCTTCTTCCAGCGCGGTGAGCCAGTCACCGACCGCTTCGTCGCCTGCGAGAATCGCGGGTTTCGGCTTATCCGGTGGTGAGAATTCGTCGCCGGCATGAAAGTGAACAATGTGGGGTTCGGTGAACCCGTTGTTGTCGTAGATCGGCCGTGCGCGATCCGGCAGCCAGGTCAGCACACTGGTTTGCAAAGGGCCGGTTTGCGCAATGGCGCTCAGCAAGTCCTGACGGCTGGGGTATTGGTGCAGGGGATCCGGGTACAGCGGTCGGTAAAGAATATGCGGGCCGCCCGCCGTCAGGTCTTTGGGCTCGATGATGAACATGTTGCTGACGACATCACAGGTGGCGCCAGCCTTGCGTTGAAATGCCAAAGGCCTGATGACAATCGACTGCTCCTCGACGACGCGCTCGGCAGCCAACGGCTGGAACAATGCATCGACATATCGATAGCCCGGGAAAGTGAAGCCGTGTTCACCCTTGATCGAATGTTCCAGGGCGCGCAGCGGCATACCTACGCTAAGTTCAAGACCGAACAGTCGCTGGCGTTCCTTGGCCTCGGGACTATCGCCAAGCAGTTGCGCTTCTAAGTACTCGGGGTAATGTTTTCCGACATCGACTCGATTCACCAGCTCCAGTAAATAAGCCTCGGTGGTCCAGTCTTGAATCAGTTGGTTTGCGGTGTGGCGGATGGTCATCCGGCCTTTGGGTTTGCCGGCGAGATTTTTGATCGCAAGATCGGTCAGCGACATCTGGACTGGTTCGAGGTAGCCACTGCCCAAGTCGCCAACGGGCACATGAAAGGTCAGTTCCAGCTCATCGGACTTGTAGCCGGGGGCCAGGGGCTGGTCTTTGAGCATTTGCTCATGCAGTGCATTTCTGGTGAACGTGCGAAGGTCAACGACGCCGTCGCGCAACGAACGTCCCTGTGTCTGTTGTTTGGCGCTGGCCATCGATAACGTGTATTTGCGCCACGCCATGCGATCACTGCCGCCCGCACCCTGCAACCACTCGGGCATCGACGCCTGCAGGGATTGAAGGTGCATCGGGTGGTGGTCGCTGCCGATAAACCGTGCAGCCACATCGGTGATTGCATCAAAACGTTTTTCAAGTTCCGCCAGGCTCTGGCGTGCGGGCAGTTTCAGCGATTCCAGGTCTTGCAGTTGCTGGTTCAGCAGCAGGGCTGCCTGGGTATCAAAAATGTTGCCGTCCGGTGCAAAACGTTTCCAGGTGATGGAATCGGCCGTGAAGTCTTGCTGCAACCGCGCATTCCATGCAGCACCGAAGGCTTGCTTGGACGGGAACGACTCGATGTCGCCGGTCACGCTGCACAACAAATGGGTATCACCGTAAATCACCAGGATATCCGACGTCTGCAGCGTGATCGTCACTTCACCTCTGCTCAGCGTGATTTGAAGCGTACAGGCTTCAATAGCACCTTTGACCCAGGGTCGCTGAAGGCGTTCACGGTTGTCGGGTTGGCGCGCCAACTCCAGGAGAATCTCGGCCTGGGACGCATTAGTCTCCGCGAGACGCGTCGCGGACGTTTTCAGCACGCCGGCGAGCAGATCCCCCAGCCATTGCCAGCGGCTGACGCCGGTCTGGTCTTTTTCGTTCCAGCAGTCCTTCAATGATTCCTGAGCGCCGATGTAGAGAATGTCGGGTAACTCGCGGATGACATCCGCGATCACTTGCAGCTCAGGCCGCCGCGATGAGGTGCTGTTGACGGCGAGTCGTGCAGGGGCACGGTTGGTCAAAAAGCAGATGCGACCGAATTGCTCGCTAAAATCCGGGAATGTACCGCTGGCGAGAGACTCAAGCACCAAATCGATAAGCGGCGTGAGCCGCCAGCCTCCCTCCGGGGTCGGTTGGGCGACTTTGGTCAGGTCAGGGTCGAACGCCAGTTGCGGGTATTTTTCCAGAATGCCGTCCTTGAGCATGCGGGCGGTTTGCGAGCGCAATGTCGGTCGGGTGTTGAATCGGTTGTGAACCGCCCGCGCGATGATGTCTGTGTTGCTCGCGGTGGCGGGCGGTGATGCAGGTGTGGGCATGATGCAATCCTTTGCATGAGTGGTTGCTCAACGTAAAACCTAATCGAAAGGGATGTGCGGTAGCGGGTTACCGCACATTGTTCGATTCGATGGGGCAAGGAAGGTTTTCAGGCCGGAAACGAAAAAGCCGCAACCTCAGGGTTGCGGCTTTTTTACATCTGAAGATTCACACAACCCTTTGTAGAGGCCGGCTCCTGCAAGGGATCGCGTTGGTTTACGAAGGATCGGTGCCCAGCACCACATTCAACGCACTGCGCGCATCATCCAGCTGCACCAGCGTCGCATGCCGTGCACCCAGCGCATCGCGATTTTCGATCGCCGTGAGAATCGCCTTGTGCCGTGGCAAGGCCAATTCATGCAGGTTCGGCCGCTGGTTGGAATGCTTCAACGCTTCGGCAATTGCTACCGACAGCATGTTGCACAGGTTCGCTAGCAAATCGTTGTGCGTTGCGTCGGCGATGCGGCTGTGGAAATCCAGGTCCGGTTGCAACAGCGCTTCGGGGGTCGGCGCGGCTTCCATGCGTTGGTAGGCTTCACCGATGGAGGCGATGTCCGCGTCGGTGGCGAACTGCGCGGCGAGGGCTGCGGCAGCCGGTTCGATGATGCTGCGCACACTGGTCAGCAGATCGAAGAACTGATTCTGCGGGCTGCTTTGCATCAGCCAGTGCAGCACATCCGGGTCGAGCATGTGCCATTCCTTGCGCTGCTTGACCACCGTGCCGACCCGCGGACGGGAATACACCAGGCCTTTGGCGACCAATACACGCGTGGCTTCGCGCAGCACCGGCCGGCTGACCGCGTATTCCTCGCACAACAGGGCTTCTGCGGGCAGCTTGTCGTCCGGTTTGAAGCGTCCGGAAACGATCTGCATGCCCAGTTCCTGGACGATGCGCGAGTGCATGCTTTTGCGGTCGGAGGGTTTGCGGTAATCCATGGGGAACGGCGCGATCCTGTGCGATGGAGGTGCCGCGCATGATAGCAGGCGCGGCGAGGACGGTCGCCCGAGCAAGCACGGTCCTGCGTCCAATGAAGATCAAAATGTGGGAGCGGGCTTGCCCGCGATGGGTCCATCACATTCACCATTGAAGGCGACTGATCCACCGCAATCGCGGGCAAGCCCGCTCCCACAGGGTTTTGCGAGGTTAGTGAGAGTGGCGGGGGACTTCGGCCCCGCGGCAACCGACCAGGAAGTCAAAGTCGCACCCTTGATCAGCCTGCAGCACATGGTCGATGTACAGCTGGCGGTATCCACCGAGGATCATCTGCTGCGGCGGTTGCAGATCGGCCATGCGCGCCGCCAGTTCGGCGTCCGGAATGTCCAGGTGCAAGCGCCCGTTGGCGCAATCGAGTTCGATCCAGTCGCCTTCCTTCACCGCTGCCAAAGGCCCGCCGGCTGCCGCTTCCGGTGCCACATGCAACACCACCGTGCCGTACGCGGTGCCGCTCATGCGCGCATCGGAAATGCGCACCATGTCCGTCACGCCTTGGGCCAGCAGTTTGGCCGGCAAGCCCATGTTGCCGACTTCGGCCATGCCTGGGTAACCCTTCGGCCCACAGTTTTTCATGACCAGAATCGAGTTGGCATCCACGTCCAGTTCCGGATCGTTGATTCGCGCCTTGTACATGTCGAAGTTCTCGAACACCACGGCGCGTCCGCGATGCTGCATCAGTTCTGCGCTGGCGGCGGACGGTTTGAGTACGGCACCCAGTGGCGCCAGGTTGCCGCGCAATACGCAAATACCACCGTCGGCGCGGATCGGGTTGTCGAGGGTACGGATCACTTCGTCCTGACCGTAAATCGGCGAGTCCTTGGTGTTCTCGCCCAACGTCTTGCCATTGACGGTGAGGGCGTTCGGATGCGGAATCAGATTGGCTTCACCGAGGCGGCGCAGCACCGCAGGCAAACCGCCGGCGTAGTAGAACTCTTCCATCAGGAAGCGCCCGGACGGTTGCAGGTCGACGATGGTCGGCATGCCGCGACCGATGCGGGTCCAGTCGTCCAGCTCGAGGTCCACGCCGATGCGGCCAGCGATGGCTTTCAAGTGAATCACGGCATTGGTCGAACCACCGATGGCCGCGTTGACTCGAATGGCGTTTTCGAAGGCCTCTTTAGTGAGGATTTTCGACAGCTTCAAGTCTTCGCGAACCATTTCTACCGCACGCATGCCGGACATGTGCGCCAACACATAGCGACGCGCATCGACCGCTGGAATCGCCGCGTTGTGGGGCAGGGAAGTGCCGAGCGCTTCGGCCATGCAAGCCATGGTCGAGGCCGTGCCCATGGTGTTACAGGTGCCGGCGGAGCGGGACATGCCACCTTCGGCCGCGAGGAAGTCATCGAGGGTAATGGTGCCCGCTTTCACTTGTTCACTGAGCTGCCAGACCACGGTGCCCGAGCCAATGTCCTGGCCCTTGTGCTTGCCATTGAGCATCGGCCCACCGGTGACGACGATGGCCGGCACATCGCAACTGGCCGCGCCCATCAACAGCGCCGGGGTGGTTTTGTCGCAGCCGGTCAGCAGCACCACGCCGTCAATCGGGTTACCGCGAATGGCTTCTTCGACGTCCATGCTCGTCAGGTTGCGGGTGAACATGGCGGTCGGACGCAGGTTCGATTCACCGTTGGAAAACACCGGAAATTCCACCGGGAAACCGCCAGCCTCGATCACGCCACGTTTGACGTGGTCGGCGATCTGGCGGAAATGCGCGTTGCAGGGGGTCAGTTCCGACCAGGTGTTGCAGATGCCGATGATCGGTTTGCCGTGGAACTGGTGGTCGGCGATGCCCTGATTCTTCATCCAGCTGCGGTACATGAAGCCGTTCTTGTCGGCCGTGCCAAACCATTGGGCGGAGCGCAGGGTGGGTTTCTTATCAGACATGATCGATTCTCTTATTGTATGACTATATTGTTCGAGCTGAGGGTTAGCATAAGCTCAATTTCGCCTGTTTGGAAGTGTTGTTGCTCAAATAGTATTACTATATAGTCCGATTCAACGGAGGGAAGGCCCTGGCATTTTTTGGCGAGAGGCGTCCCCCGAGGTTCTATAACAACAACAATCGGAGACCGATCTCATGAGCCAGGAACTGCGGCTTATTCGTCGCATCACGCTGAAACTGATTCCCTTCCTGATCCTGCTGTACCTGATCGCCTATGTGGATCGCTCCGCCGTCGGCTTCGCCAAGCTGCACATGGGTGCCGACATCGGTATTGGCGACGCGGCGTACGGCCTCGGTGCCGGGCTGTTCTTCATTGGCTACTTCCTGTTGGAAATCCCCAGCAACCTGATGCTCGAACGCTTCGGCGCGCGGCGCTGGTTTGCGCGGATCATGGTCACCTGGGGCGCCATCACCATCGGCATGGCCTTCGTTCAGGGGCCGCACAGCTTCTATGTGATGCGCTTTCTGCTCGGCGCCGCCGAAGCCGGGTTCTTCCCGGGCGTTCTGTACTACATCACGCAGTGGTTCCCGGTTCGCCATCGCGGCAAGATTCTCGGGCTGTTCATCCTGTCCCAACCGATCGCCATGCTGATCACCGGCCCGGTGTCCGGCGGCCTGCTCGGCATGGACGGCATCCTTGGATTGCACGGCTGGCAGTGGCTGTTCATCGTCATCGGTTCCCCGGCGATCCTGCTGACCTGGCCGGTGCTGCGTTGGCTGCCGGATGGTCCGCAACAGGTGAAATGGATGGATCAGCCCGACAAAGACTGGCTGGCCGGCGAGTTGAAGAAGGACCTTGAAGAGTACGGCCAGACCCGTCACGGCAATCCGTTGCATGCGCTCAAGGACAAACGCGTGTTGCTGCTGGCGCTGTTTTATCTGCCAGTGACCTTGAGCATTTATGGCCTGGGCCTGTGGTTGCCGACGCTGATCAAGCAGTTCGGTGGCACTGACCTGGTGACGGGCTTCGTGTCGTCGGTGCCGTACATCTTCGGGATCATCGGTCTGTTGATCATCCCGCGCAGTTCCGACCGTTTGAATGATCGCTACGGCCATCTGGCGGTGTTGTATGTGTTGGGTGCCATCGGCCTGTTTCTCAGTGCCTGGCTGACGGTGCCGGTGCTGCAACTGGCGGCGCTGTGCCTGGTGGCTTTCGCGCTGTTTTCCTGCACCGCGGTGTTCTGGACGTTACCGGGTCGTTTCTTCGCCGGCGCCAGTGCTGCGGCGGGGATCGCGCTGATCAACTCGGTGGGCAACCTGGGTGGTTACATCGGTCCGTTCGTGATTGGCGCGCTGAAGGAATACACCGGGAACCTGGCTTCGGGGCTGTATTTCCTTTCGGGAGTGATGGTGTTCGGGTTGATTTTGACGGGCGTGGTCTACCGCGTGCTGGAGCGCAAGCATGTGTTGCCCGCCGACCAGTTTGCCGCCAGCGCGCGTGGCGCGACCCGCACCTGACAGGAAAGAAGGTAATCACCGCAGATCTTGTAGGAGCGGGCTTGCCCGCGATGACGGCGGCACATGCACCAACGATGTGTCAGACAGATCGCTATCGCGGGCAAGCCCGCTCCCACAGGGGCCGTGGTGTTCTCAATAAACAGGAGAAAATCCATGCGTTTGGTTCAATTCGAATTGATTAACGGCGAGCGCCGGGTTGGCGTGGTCGAGGGCAGTCTGGTACGCGAAGTGCAGGACGCGCGCACGGTGCGCGATCTTGCGTTGGCGGCGATCGAGGCGGGCGTCAGTCTTGAGCAACAGGTGAATGCCCTGGGCCTGGGCATCAGCCACGAGTATGCAGAGCTGCTGACCCAGCTGCGCATCCTGCCACCGCTGGACCATCCGGACCCGGCGCACATGCTCGTCAGTGGCACCGGCCTGACTCATTTGGGCAGTGCTTCGGCGCGGGACAAGATGCATCAGCAGGCCGGTGATGAAGCGGCGATGACGGACACGATGCGCATCTTCAAATGGGGCGTGGAGGGCGGCAAACCGGCAGCGGGGCAGGCCGGTGTGCAACCGGAATGGTTCTATAAGGGTGACGGCAGCATCGTCGTGCGTCCGGGTAAACCGTTCCCGCTGCCGCCGTTTGCCGAAGATGCGGGTGAAGAGCCGGAACTCAGCGGTCTATACGTCATCGGCCACGACGGCAAGCCGTATCGCCTCGGTTATGCGGTGGGCAACGAGTTTTCCGATCACGTCATGGAGCGCAAGAACTACCTCTATCTGGCGCACTCCAAACTGCGCAGTTGCAGTTATGGGCCGGAACTTCGGGTGGGTGAGTTGCCTCAACATCTGGCGGGCACCAGCCGCATTTTGCGCGACGGCGAAGTGCTGTGGCAGAACGAGTTTCTCAGCGGCGAGGCCAACATGTGCCACAGCCTGGAAAACCTCGAATACCACCATTTCAAATACAGCCAGTTCCTGCGTCCGGGCGACGTGCACATTCATTTCTTTGGCACCGCGACCCTGTCCTTTGCCGACGGCATTCGCACCCAACCGGGTGACGTGTTCGAGATCAGTCAGGCCGAGTTCGGTGCGCCGTTGATCAACGGCATCGCGCCGGTCGCAGCGGCCTTCGAACCCGGCACCATCGGCATTCTTTAAGGAGCAACCCATGACCCAGCTACTCGGTCACAACTACATCGGCGGCCAGCGCAGCGCTGTCGGTACTATCATCGTCAACAGCGTTGATGCCAGCACCGGCGAAGTATTGCCTCACGATTTCTTCCAGGCCACGCCGGAAGAAGTCGATGCCGCCGCGAAGGCAGCCGCTGCTGCTTACCCGGCCTACCGCAGCCTGAGTGCCGAGCGTCGCGCGCAATTTCTCGATGCGATTGCCGATGAGCTGGATGCGCTGGGCGATGATTTCGTCGCCCTGGTCTGCCGGGAAACCGCGTTGCCCGCCGCCCGTATTCAAGGCGAGCGTGGTCGCACCAGCGGCCAGATGCGCTTGTTCGCCAAGGTGCTGCGGCGCGGTGATTTCTACGGTGCACGGATCGATCAGGCCCTGCCAGAGCGCAAGCCGCTGCCACGTCCCGACCTGCGCCAGTACCGCATCGGCCTCGGCCCGGTCGCCGTGTTTGGGGCCAGTAACTTCCCGTTGGCGTTTTCCACCGCCGGCGGCGACACCGCGTCAGCCTTGGCTGCCGGATGCCCAGTGGTATTCAAGGCGCACAGCGGTCACATGGCCACGGCCGAGCTCGTGGCCGACGCCATTATCCGCGCCGCAGAAAAAACCGGTATGCCGGCCGGTGTGTTCAACATGATCTACGGTGGCGGGGTCGGCGAAGCGCTGGTCAAGCACCCGGCGATCCAGGCAGTCGGTTTCACCGGTTCGCTCAAGGGCGGCCGCGCGTTGTGCGACATGGCGGCGGCGCGCCCACAACCGATCCCGGTGTTTGCCGAGATGTCGAGCATCAACCCGGTGATCGTCTTGCCCCAGGCCCTGGCCGTTCGCGCTGAAAGCGTGGCCCGCGATCTGACCGCGTCAGTGGTGCAAGGCTGCGGCCAGTTCTGCACCAACCCCGGTCTGGTGATCGGCATTCGCTCCGCGCAGTTCAGTGCGTTTGTGCAGCAGGTGGCGGGGTTGATCAACGATCAGCCCGCGCAAACGATGCTCAATGCCGGGACCTTGAGCAGTTATGGCCAAGGCCTGCAAAAACTCCTCGCGCATCCCGGCATCGAGCATCTGGCCGGCAGCCCGCAGCAAGGCCATCAGGCGCAGCCGCAGCTGTTCAAGGCCGATGTCAGTTTGTTGCTCGACGGTGATGACGTGCTGCAGGAAGAAGTCTTCGGCCCGACCACCGTGTTTGTCGAAGTGGCGGATCAGGCGCAACTCAGCGCTGCTTTAAATGGCCTGCACGGGCAACTGACGGCGACCGTCATTGGTGAACCGGCCGACTTCGAGCAATTCGGTGAGTTGACGGCCTTGCTCGAGCAAAAGGTCGGGCGGATCCTGCTGAACGGCTATCCGACCGGGGTGGAAGTCTGCGATTCGATGGTCCATGGCGGGCCGTACCCGGCCACGTCCGATGCGCGTGGCACGTCGGTGGGGACGCTGGCGATTGATCGATTCCTGCGGCCAGTGTGCTTCCAGAACTATCCCGACAACTTGCTGCCGGAGGCGTTGAAGAATGGCAATCCGCTGCGCATTCAGCGGTTGGTGGATGGACAACCTTCGCGCGACGCAATCTAAAAACTAAACGCAGCCCCCTGTGGGAGCGAACCTGCTCGCGATGGTGGAGTGTCAGTCGACAATTCTTTGACTGGTACACCGCCATCGCGAGCAGGCTCGCTCCCACAGTTGTTAGGGGTGTACACGCATTTTGTGACCGGCACTGGATCGCTCTCTCATTGAGCTATCATTGCGTCTTTCCCCTTCAAAGATTGACTGCCATGACTGCCCCAACCGACACCCTGCTCAACGCCCTCGAACACTGCGGAATGGTGGAAATCGACGGGTTGCATGCCTTCGAATTCGCCCTCGATGAGGATGACAATCTGCATATCGAATGCATCGATGGTAGAAATGCGCTGCATTGGGAATTCACCCCCGCGCAGATTCAAGCGGCAACCTTCGACCCGACTTTGCAGAGCTGGCTGATCAGGGACAACGGCGGCGAACACCGCCTGGTCTGCCTTGGCGACGGCGTCAGCGGCGACAACGAAGACGAAGACGACGAGCAAGGGGATGCGTAACCTCTGGCCGCTGTTGATCGCCGGCAGCATTGGCGTACTGGGTGTTCAGGCCGCCTGCGCCGACAACTATCAATTGTTCGTGGGCTCCTACACCGCAGGGCAAAGCCAAGGCCTTTATCGCCTGAATTTCGACAGCGGCACAGGGCTGATCGACGCCAAACCGTCGCAAGTGGTCAACAGCGAAAACCCGTCCTGGCTGACCCTGTCGAAGGATCAGCGTCACCTGTTCGTGGTCAACGAAAACGGCCCGGGACAGAAAGACCCGGTCGGGCGCGTCAGCAGTTACTCGATCGACGCCAAAACCCACGCACTGAGCCTGATCAATCAGGTCCAAAGCCTGGGCAACGAACCGACCCATTCGAGCCTCAGTGGCGATGCCAGCCACCTGTTCGTCAGCAACTATTCAGTGGCTGAAGACCCGGGCGGCACGCTGGCGGTGTTGCCGGTGGGCGCCGATGGCACGCTCAAAAGCGTGGTGCAAATGAGCAGTCATCCGTCCAGCCGGGTCAACCCCGAGCGGCAGATGTCGGCGCATGTGCATTCGACGGTGTCCTCGCCGGATGGCAAGTTTGTGTTCTCCAATGATTTGGGCGCGGACAAGATTTTTGTCTATCGCTTCGATCCGAAGGCCAACCCGAACTTGCCGTTGACCGCGGCGACGCCCGCGTCGGTCCAGTTGCCGCCCGGCAGCGGGCCGCGGCACTTGCTGTTCAGCGCCGATGGCAAACACGCGTGGCTGACCATGGAAATGAGCGCGCAGGTCGCGGTGTTCGATTACCGCAACGGCAAGCTTGAACAAACGCAGATGGTCGACCTGGCAGCCGGGCAACCGACGTCGGACAAAGCCGCCGCAGCGTTGCACGCATCAAAGGATGGCAAGTTTCTCTATGTCAGCAACCGTGGCACCGCCAATCAGTTGCTGGTGTTTGCCATCGACCCCGCGAACGGCCACCTCAAAGAGCTGCAACGCCGTTCGGTGGAAGGGGATCACCCGCGCGAGTTCAGCCTCGATCCGAGTGGCAGGTTCGTGCTGATCGCCAATCAGAAGAGCAACCAGATTGTCGTCGTCGAGCGCGATGCCAAGAGCGGTCTGCTGGGTAAAACCGTGCAGAAACTGCCGATGGATGCCCCGAGCGACCTCAAGTTCCTGCTGCGTCAATAGGCCGCAGGCCCCGTTTGATGGGGCCTGCATCCTTCTATTAATGACGCTGATATCTGCTAATGCTACAAAAGATTTCAAGGCGCCAACCTCGAAGGTTAAGTTTGCTTCACGGCCCCACCGGGCAAGCAAGCCAACTGAATCCGAGGAATACCGCAATGAACTTCAATCTCTTCTCTGTTATCGCCGCATCCGCCATCTCTGCCACCGTTGCTCTGCCAGCCAGCGCCAACGTTGAAATCAGCGACAAAAAATCCCACACCCAGAGCTATACCCAGAAATACCTGCAACAGAGCGCCAACTTCTACGCGGCCCTGGATCACAAAACCCAAGCCTGAAGTTCCAGCCCTGCACCCTTTATGCAGGAGCGAAGTCACTTGCGCGGATCAAGCTGAAAAGCTTTGAAAAAGCCTGAGTGATGTCGCTCCTGCATAACGCGTTTACGACAGCATCACATTGCTATCAATGTCGCTCTTGATATCACATGGCCATGAGTTTAAATTTGACGCTGATTTATTGACTCCTTCTCTAATAAAAAGGATCGACAGCATGGCGATGCGTCTGGCCGTGGTACTCCTGTTCCTCTATTCAACGCCTATTTTATCCGCCGCACCGCCCGCTCCAGGCGAGCCTGACGCTGCTCGAGAGCGCATGATGAGTTTTATCGAAGGCTGAAATAGACTGGCTTAATGATCAACGAAGCTGATGGTGACTATGGATAACACTGAGTGGTTATCACGGCTTTTTTGATCGATTCTGTGGGCACTGAAACATGCCCACGGAGAACACCATGGCCAGCGCAATCCTCACTTCTGCCAAATACGGCGCCTACCTGGCCATCGGTCTTTACGTGGCGCTGGTGTTGGTTGTCAGCATTACCGCGCAATCGCAACACGAGATCGACGCGCCGATTCAGGTCGCTTATCCCGCCATTCAGTTCGAACACCGCGCTCAAAACGCCGTGATCGATCACGCAGACGTGGCGGGAGTGGCAGGGGCATGAAAGGGGGCAAACTCTGGGTCATCGCCTTCCTGGCGTTCATGACCAATGGCGCTTCCCTGTTGGGCATCGGACAAGCCTCGGCAGGCTCTGTAGCGCGGTCGATCGAGGCCAATCACAACCTCGCTCGCAGCATCGAAACCGAGAAGGCCATGGGCTTGCTGGCCGGTAATCCACCCATCAAACGCCAAGGCGATTTCTTCGGTCCGTTCCAGGTCGATTGCTCGGTGCTGCAGATGTGCGAAGTGTTGGCCTGAATCCTTAATACGCCACCAACTCTGTAAGAGCCAGCAAGCTGGTTCCTACAGAGGCCGGTTACTTCTTCATGATTGATGTGAACAGGTCTGACTCTAAAAACCGTTTCAACCAAGCCTGCAACCGCACGTAGCGCGTCTGATCAAACCACTCACGATCCACATGCGCGAACTGCCGAATAAACGGCATCAGTGCCACATCCGCCAGACTCGGATGGTCCGCCAGCAAATAGTCGCGTCCCTCCAGCAACCCCTCCAGCTGGCGCAAAAACACTTCGCCTTCGGCTCGATAAAATTCCATCGGCTGCTCGGGATAACGCTCGGCATACTTGTAGTGATTCAGATGCACCTTGAACACCTGATCGTTCTCTTCGATCAGTGCGGCGATCTGCGCCCGCCCCGCAGGATCATCCTTTAGCAGCCAATCCTGCGGATCGTTCTGTGCCAATGCCCAGTGCATGATCGCCAGGCTTTCATCAATCACCTGGCCGTCGACGCTCAGCACCGGCACCGTGCCTTTGCTCGACAGCGCGAGCATTTCGGCAGGCTTGGCCTTCAGGCTGACCTCGACGATGTTCACGGCAACGTCCGAGTAACGCAGGGCCATCCGCGCCCGCATGGCGTACGGGCAGCGGCGGAAGGAGTAAAGCGTGGTCATTTCACCTCCAGGGTACTCAGGCCGTTGCCCTGGCGGTGGACCTGAATCTGCACCGGGATCCGTTCGTGCATTTCCTGGACGTGGGAAATCACCGCGACCTTGCGGCCCTGAGCCTGCAAACCGTCGAGGGCGTCCATCGCCAGTTGCAGGGATTCCGGATCGAGGCTGCCGAAGCCTTCGTCAATGAACAGCGATTCGATTTTCAGCGTACTCGATGCCATCGATGCCAGGCCCAATGCCAGCGCTAACGACACCAGGAATGTCTCGCCACCGGATAACGAATGGACCGAACGCAGTTCATCGCCCATTTCGGTATCCATCACCAGCAAGCCGAGCATGCTGCCGCCACGCTTCAGACGATAGCGCCGCACCAGTTGCCGCAACTGCACGTTGGCGTGATGCACCAGCAGGTCGAGGTTGTAGGCCTGGGCGATCTTGCGGAAGGTGTCGCCGGTGGCTGAACCGATCAATGCGTTCAAACGCGCCCAGCGCTGGTACTCGTTGTAAGCGTCGGCGATTCGTTGGGCCAGGGCCTGATTGGCGTTTTGCCGGCGCTGGTCCTCGGCCTGCCGGGCGCGCAGCTCGGCGCAACGGTGCTCGCTGGAGGCAAACTGGTTTTGCAGATCGGCCAGTGCGGTGGCCAGTTGCCCGGCATCGAGATTACCGTTGTCCTGCGCCAGATGACTGGCCAGGCGTTTCTCTCGCTCCTGCAACAACACCTCAGCCTGCTCGATGGCTTTTTCGTTTTGCTGCAACCGTTGGCGCAGTGCGCTGACTTGCTGGTCGTCGACGCTCAGCAGGTCTTCCAGGCCGCCATCATCCAGTTCCGGATGCAAGGCGCGCCAGTCGGCAATCTTCGCGCTCAGTTCGCGGTCTTCTGTTTCCAGCGCCATCAGGCGTTCCTGCATCGCTTTGAGCTCGGCCGCCAGTTCTACCAGGCGCGTACGTACGGTTTGCAGTTCCTGGTGGGCCGCCGTTTCGGCATTGCGCGCCTGTTCCACCGCCTGATCCAGTTGTTGCTGCCACTGTTCGGCGCTGGTGTGCTGGCCCAGCAGTTGAGCCAACTGCTGCTGGCAAGTCTGTTGCTGTTCGGCGAGCGCAGCGAATTGCTGCTGGGCGGCCTCTTGTTGCTGGACGCGTGTCAGTTGGCGGTCCTGTTCTTTCTCCAGCGTTTGCTGGCGTTGCAGCTGTTCATCCAGCTCATCGCGTTGCTGCTCGAGTTGTTGCAGGCGCTCGGCGATCTGCCGGTCCAGTTGCATGAAGGTTGCAGCCGGTTCGTTGCGCAATGCTTGCAGGGTAGAGGCAGGGAGCAGGGCGCTGAACGCAGCCAACTCTTCGTCCAGACGCTGGCGATCGCTGTTCAGTTCGCGTTGTTGGTTAGCCAGTTGCTGGGTCGCTTGCTGGCTTGCGTTTTCGGCGCCGCGCAGTTGTTGCTGAAGGCGCGAAGCATCCTGTTGCAGGGTGAGCAGGGCGGTTTGCCGCTGTTCATCCTGCGTGATGCTTTGTTGCAGCTGGCTGTTTTGCTGGGCCAGCCAGGCATCGCGTTGGGTGGCGTCCTGAGCCTGCAATTGCGCAGACAACGGGTGCGTGTCGAGGGTCGGTGCCAGGCTCTGTTGTTGAGCGAGGAGGTGTTCCTGCTGTTGCAATAGTTCTTTTTGCTGGGCGATCACGCCACCGACTTCGGTGCGCAGATCGGTGAGTTTTTCCTTGAGCGAATCCACCGCTTTCTGCGCGTTGGCCTGCTCGCTTTCATCATGACGACCGAGGCTTTGCAGCAAGGCTTCCGGTTGATGATAAGGATGGTCCGGGCTGCCGCAGACCGGGCAGGGCTGATCGTCCTGCAACTGCTCGCGCAATTCTTCGACGCTGGCGCTGCGGGCCAGGCGCTGACGCTCCAGCAACTCGCGGGTGACTGTCAGGGTCTGCTCGGCGACGGTCAGCTCGTTTTTGCTTTTTACCCCGTCCTGGGTCAGGCGATCGCGTTCCTGCTGGGCAGCGGTTTGACGTCGCTGCAATTCGGCGATGCGCTGGTCCAGTTCCTGCTGACTGGCCCACAGGCGCGTCAGCTCTTCAAAGTGGCGCAGGTTTTTGCGGTTGTCTTGCAACAGATTACCCAGCAACTGGATCTGTTCAGCGACCGCTTCAGGCTCGGCACCGGCCTCTTTGTAGAGCACTTCAAGATGCTGCTTTTGCGCAACCAGTTCCGCGGCAGCACGGCTGGCGCTCTGTTCCAGCGCCTGCAGTTCAGCTTCACCCTTGTTCAGGCGATTGCCGATCAACATCAATTGCTGCAGACGGTCGCGGTAGGCGCTCCAGGCATCGCTGAGCGGGGCCAGATGAGCGCTTTGCGCCAGTTCCCCGGCAATTCGCAGCAGACGCTCGGCCACTTGTCTTTGCTGCTCAAGCAAGCTTTGAATCGTGCCTTGGCCCTGGGTACAGGCCAGCTCCGCGTGCTGTTTGAGCTCGGCACTGTGCCCTGCGTCCTTGTTCAAACGGGCGAGGGTGCTTTGCGCTTCGAAGGCCTGACGCAGCAGCGGCACGTTTGCGCTGTGTTGGCGTTGGGCCTCGACCAGCGCAGTTTGCGCAGTGCTCAGGCTCTGTTCGAGTGCAGTCTGGCGTTCGTGCAGCGCTTGTTGCTGCTGCGTGTGCTGCTGAATCTGCGCGGCCAGCGGCGTGAGCAAGGCGCTCAGTTCGGACTGGCGGGCGAACTGGTGCCGTTGTGGCGCCAGTTGCTCCAGGCGGGTCAATTTCAAGCGTTCAGCGGTCAGACTTTGCCAATCCTGCCGGGCGCTGGTCAGTTGTTCGGTGGCGCTGAGCTGTTCGTCCTGCAATTGGCGCAGCGCTTTCAGCCAGAGGCTCTGCAGTTCAAGCTGCTTGAGTTGCGCTTGCTGGGTCTTGAGTTGCTGCTGTGCTTCGTTGAAGCGCTGATCCAGTTCTGTACGGGCTTCGGGCGTCAGCGGCGTGACGCCGGTGGCCTCATCCTGCAACAGCTTGTGCGCTTCACGGGCCTCTTTGGTCTTGTCGAAGGCGCGACGGCCCAGACGCGTGTAGAGCGCGGTGTCGGTGAGTTTTTCGAGCAGTTCGCTGCGTTCGTTGTCGTTGGCCTTGAGGAACGCACTGAACTCGCTCTGAGCCAGCAACACGGCACGGGTGAACTGCTCGAAGTTCAGGCCGAGGACGGATTCGAGCTGGGTCTTGAACTCGACTTTCTGACTGGCCAGCAGTTGATCCAGATCGATGTCACGCAAGCTCTGACGGCTGGCTTGCAGCTTGCCACCGGCCTTCTCCCGAGCGCGATTGGCCTCCCAGCGCGCGCGATAGCGACGGCCATCGATGCCGACGAAATCGACTTCGGCATAGCCTTCGCCCGTGCCGCGACGCAGCAGCGTACGCGGGTCGCCGGTGCTGATTTCGCCGTCGGCATCCGGCGCTTTGGCCGACACTTGAGCGTTGCTCAGTCGAGGCACGGCGCCGAACAGTGCCAGGCACAAGGCATCGAGCAGGGTGCTTTTTCCGGCTCCGGTCGGCCCGGTAATCGCGAACAAACCGGCACTGGCCAAGGGTTCGGCGGTGAAGTCGATTTCAAACGGCCCGGCAAGGGAAGCGAGGTTTTTCAGGCGGATCGCGAGAATTTTCATGGTTGTTCGCTCTCCATCTGCACGTCTTGCAACAGCTCGGCAAAGTCCTTCAGCGTTTGCTCGTCGACCTCGCTGCCGTAGTTGTCCAGCCACGCGCGGCTGAACAATTCCTGGGGTGTGAGCTGGTCCAGTTCAACCAGGGGCGTACCGTCATCGAGCCCGTCACGGCTGCCGTTACCGGCGTACTCCGCGGCGATCCGCACCAGGCGCACAGCTTTGCCTTGCAGGGCGGTTTCGACCTGATGGCGCAAGTCGGGTTGCGGCTCATCGAGGCGCACCCGCACTTCCAGCCACGGCTGACGCTGAATGTCGGCGAGCAAATCGATATTCGGCAGGTCGGCCAGTTGTAGCAGGATGTCGGCCAAAGGCGCCGGGCCGATACGTTGCAGGTTGACGGCGCGGGGAATCAGCTTCGGTTCGACACTGACCAGGGTTTCGCCGTCGAGCTGGATGTCGAGAATCTGATGCTGATAACCGATTTCGGAGAACGACAACGGAATCGGCGAGCCGCTGTAGCGAATGCGCTCTTCACCGTTGACCTTCTGCGGCTTGTGCAAATGCCCGAGGGCAACGTAGCTGATGCTCGGGCCGAACAGGCTGGCGGGCAGCGCTTCGGCGTTGCCGATGATCAGACTGCGCTCGGAATCTTCCGATACTGAACCGCCGGCCATGTGCGCATGGCTGATGGCAATCAGCGCCTGGCCCTTCTTGCGTTTGGCATTGGCGGCTTCGATCAGCCATTCGTGAACCTGGCCGATCCCGCGCAGGTAGTTGTCGCCCAGGTGCGCGCCGGTCACTTCGGCCGGTCGCAGGAACGGCAGCGCCAGGCACCAGGCCACCGTTTTGCCTTTGGCGTCCGGCAGCGGCAGCAGCAGACGTTCGGCGTCGAGTTGCCCGTCATCCAGCCACAGCACCCGACCCAGCGCATGCGTGCGCAAACGACGCATCAGCGGTGCGGGCAGTTCAATGCGCGAACCGGAATCGTGGTTGCCGGCGATCATCACGATCGTCAGCTTCGGCTGTTGTTCGTGGGCGCTGACGATGAAGTCATAGAGGCGTTCCTGGGCTTTGACCGGTGGATTGACCGTGTCGAAGATATCGCCGGCGATCAACAGCACATCGGGCTGGTCCATCTTTAGCTGACGCAGCAGCCATTCGAGGAAACAGCCGTGCTCGAAATCGCGTTCCTGGCCGTGAAGGTTCTGCCCAAGGTGCCAGTCGGAGGTGTGAAACAGACGCAAGGCGAGCTCCGTAGGAAATAAGGTAGTGGCCGCGAGGAAATTGACAGCGGCGAAAGGGGAGAGAGTTTACGGGTAAAGAGGTGAGTACACCTACCCTCGCCACGGGGGCAGATCTGAGGCCAGTATGAAAATCAGGATCGTTTCGCCGGCAAGCCTGCTCAGGGTTTGTGTCATGCCATTTTCTGGGCAACCCCCGAACCTGTGGGAGCTGGCTTGCCAGCGATGACGGCCTTGAGAACGACGCGGAATTCAGGACCGTTTCGCCGGCAAGCCGGCTCACAGGATCGCGGTCACTTCGGATACAGCGGCGGGAGGCCACTGTCGCCGACCGGGTCTTGAATGCGCTCGGCAATCGGGATCGCCTTGATCGCGCGCCACAATTCCTCACCTTGCCAATGCTGGCCGGTTTCGCTGTACAGCGCCCCATTCAAACCATCCAGCGCATCGGACAACGGCACGAATCGCGCCGCCATGTCGGCCAGGGTTTCCGGTTGTTGTCGGGCCCAGGCGTCGAGGGCCTGGCGGGTGGCGTGGGAGTCGTTGGCCTGGCAGGCGCGCTTGAGGTCGTCGAGCACGGTGCGCGGACTCGGGCCGGTCTGGGCTGCGCGCAGGATCGCCGGTTGCCAGCGGGCGCGCCACCAGAGGCCGAAGCCCAGCAGGGTGGTGCAGGCAAGTATTACGGTGCTGAGTTTCCACCACCAGAGCGCTTCGTTGTCGGCAGCGGAAATGACCAGCGGCGCGCCGGCCGGGGTATCGACCATCAATCCCGGATTGTTCGCCACTTGCAGCGTCCGCGCTGGCAGGCTGCTGTGTTCCAGATGATCTTCAAAGGTGTTCCACCAGACCACATCCACCGCCGGCAACTCGACGTTTCCGCGCTGGACAGGCACCAGAGCCTCACGGTCCTCGCGACTGCCAATCAGGCCGCGCTCGCTGTTCTGGTTGACCAGCACCGGCTGATCCGGATAGCGTCGCAAGCCGTTGACGTCGGTGGCCGGCAACGGCGGCAGTTGTGAGCTGGCCAAACCTTCGGCTTTCAAAAACAGGCTGCGCGTCAGCGAATCACCCACTTGGGCGTGATCCGGTTCCGGATTCCAGCTCTCGCTCAGGGTCAGGTTGCGGGCCGGCAGCCAAGGCACGTCCGCCGGGTAAGTGGCGGGTTTCGGCTTGACGGTCAGCGGCAGTTCGACCGAGCTGACGCGCATCAGTTTGCCGGATTTCGGCACCTGGGATTCGACGTCCTTGGCCGGTTGCGCGTCGACCAGCGTGGCGCTGAAAATCTGCGCCGGAATGCTGACCTGGCCGCTGTGTTGCGGGTAGATCGCGTAGCGCAATTCGATCACGCCGTGGCGCAGGCCGTTGATGTCTTTTTCGTAAGTGCGCGACTCACCCAACTGCTCGATGCGGGCATCGGGAATCTGCAACGGCGTCAGGCTGCTGTCGTCGTACAGCGACACGGAATGGTAGATGCGCAAGGTCAGGATCGCCTGGGCCTGCACGTACACGCTGTTTTGATCGAGGCTGGCGTCGATGAACACCGGGGCCAGTTTTTGCGTGCTGTCCTGGGTTTCGCTCTCGACCACTTGCAGGGTGATCGGCTGGCTCTGTACTTCGCCCAGTTGCAGCGACGGAATGACCACGCTGCCGTTCTGCCGAGGCAGCAGGGTAATGATCCAGCGGGTGGTGGCGCCATTGCCGCCGTTAAGGGTCGTCAACTGGTTGACCTGACGGGTGCCGCGCACTTCAAACAGCGGCTCCAGCGCCGTCAGGTCGGGCTTGCCGAATTGGGTGACATCGTTGGATTCCAGGGTCAGCTCGACCGTTTCGCCGGAGTTCAGGCGACTGCGGTCGACACTGGCGACCAGCTCCGCAGCCTGGGCCTGAACGGTCCAGATCAACAGTGCGAGCATGAAAGCGGTGAAGCGGGTCATCGAGTTTTTTCCTGATCCTGATGTTGCTGCTGTTCGTACCAGAATTTGCGCCTGAGCAATTCGCCCGGGTCATCCGGGATCTTGCGCAGCCATTGCTCCAGCGCTTGGCGCTGCTCGCCATCGATGGCGTCGCTGGCCGGGCGCAGCGGCGGGGTGGTGCTTTGTTCGTCGCCCAATTCGCTGCCGGGAACCTCATTGGTGCCGGGGCGTGCTGGTGTCGTCTCCGATTGTTGCGCATCGGGCGGAGTCGTCTGGGCGTCGGACTCCGGTTCGCCACTGTTCGACGGTTGGGCGGCTGCACCCGGCGGTGGTTCCTGCGGGGTCCCGGTCTCGTCACCTTCAGTGTTGTCCGGTTCGACAGGCGCCGGTGTGTTTTTCTGCTTGATCAGGCTTTCTACCAAGGTCTTGTTAGTCAGCGCCGGGCGCAGATCCGGTTGCAGCTCCAGCGCCTGTTCGTAGGCATCCAGCGCGGCTTCCAACTCACCGCCTTTGGCCAGGGCGTTGCCACGATTGTAGTGGGCGTGGGCGTCATTGCCTTGGGCGAACCGCTGGGCGGCGCCACTGTAGTCGCCGGCCTCATAGAGCGCCACGCCTTGCCATTGTCGATCCTCGAAATGTTTCGCGGCCTCGGCCGGACGCTTCTTCTTCAACAGATGCAGGCCTTGCTGGTCAGGACGCAGCCACAAGTCCTCAAAGTCGAAGGCGTAGCTCGGTTGCGGCAACAGGAACAGCAGCGGCAGACAGAACAGCCAGCCGCGACGACCGGCGCAGGCCGCCAGCAGCAACAGCGGCAACAACAGCCAATACCCCTGATCGGCCCAGGTATCGAGGCGCAGGGTCTGGCCGTCATTGCGCAAGTTGCGCGGGCCATCGAGCAGGCCGAGGGCGCGCAGGTCGGCATCGTCCAGGCGCGCGTGGCGATAACGTCCATCGAGGCCGTTGACGAACGCTTTCAGGTTCGGCTCGTCCAGGCGCGGTACCAGAATCGCGCCTTGGTCATCCTTGAGGAAACTGCCATCTTCCTGAGTGATCGGTGCGCCTTCGGCGGTGCCGATGCCGAGCATCAAAAGCTGCGTCGACTTGCCATCCAGCGCCTGTTGAATGCCTTCGCGCTCGAGTTCGGTCAGGGATGAACCGATCAGCAGAATCCGGCCGTCACCCAGCGCGCCCTGATTTAGCAGTGCAAGGGCCTTGGTCACCGCGAGATCGGCGCGATGGCCCGTCTGGGGCATTAACGACGGCTTGAGCGCCTCCAGCAGATTGCCGCTGGTAGACAGGTCATCCGACAGTGGCACCAGCGTGTGTGCGCTGCCGGCGTAGACGACGATGGCGGTCTGGGCGTCGCTGCGGTTTTGCAGCAAGTCAAACAGCTTGCGTCGGGCCTGTTCCAGCCGGTTTGGCGTGACGTCGGTGGCGAGCATCTCCGGAGTCAGCTCAAGGATCACCACCAGCGGGTCGGCCGGTTTCTGACTGGGTTGCTCGACGCGCTCCCAGCTCGGCCCCAACAACGCCAGTATCGTCAGCAGCCACGCCACACCGAGGGCGACCCACGGCAGCTTGCTGTCGCGACCGTTGCCGCCACTTAGCAACGCGGAATGAAAGGCCGGCGGCAGAATCATCTGCCAGCGCCCGGCGCGCTTCTGTCGATGCCAGAGTTGCCAGAGCAACCAGCCGAGCAGTGGCAACAGCAGCAGCCACCAAGGGCGGAACCAATAAGGCCACAGCGCGCTCATCGGCGCCTCCGCAGGCGCAGGCGCTTGAGTCGCTGACGCCAGTCAGGCAGTTGCGTTTGCAAGAACAGATCCTTGGTAAACAGACGCTGCAACGGGTTATCCGGCCAGCGTTCGCGAGCCACCAGCAACAGGCTCAACAGCAGCGCCATCGCCAACGGCCAGTGATACAACGCCTGCGCCGGGCGGGCCTGGGTCGGTTGTTGAGTCACCGGTTCCAATTGGTCGAGGGTTTCCTTGATCGCTTGCAATTCCTTGCCGTCGCGAGCGCGGAAATACTGACCTCCCGTGGCGGCGGCGATGGCCTTCAGCGCAGGTTCGTCGAGGTCCAGGCTCGGGTTGATACCGAGGAATCCTGCGGTGCCGCTTTGCTCGGGATCGGCGCCGATGCCGATCGGGTAGATTTTCACGCCTTCATTGGCCGCCAGCCGCGCTGCCGTCAGCGGGTCGATTTCGCCGCCGTTATTGGCGCCGTCCGTCACCAGAATCAGCACGCGGCTTTGCGCCGGACGCATGCGCAGGCGTTTGATCGCGAGGCCGATAGCGTCGCCGATGGCGGTGTTCTTGCCGGCGATACCGATGCGCGCTTCGTCGAGCCAGACCCGCACAGTGCGCCGGTCAAACGTCAGGGGTGCCTGCAGATACGCCCGGCTGCCGAAGAGGATCAGGCCGACACGGTCGCCTTCGCGACTCTCCAGAAAATCACCGAGCAAATGTTGCACCAGCGTCAGGCGGCTGACTTCATCGTCTCGCCACTGCATGTCGGGGAAGTCCATGGAGCCGGAAACGTCCACCGCCACCAGCAGGTCACGGCCACTGGCGGCAATCGGTAACGGTTCGCCGAGCCACTGCGGGCGCGCCGCGGCGATCAGCAAAAACAGCCACAGCAGCATGAACGGCGCTTGCTGGCGCCAGGCCGGCAGATTGGCCCGAGCGCGACGCCGGGCCAGGCCTTCGAGGTCGCTGAGGAAACTGACTTTGAGCGCCGGTTCGCCGCTGTCGGCCACCGGCAGCACGATGCGCATTAACCAGGGCAGCGGCAGCAGGGCGAAGATCCAAGGCCAGGCGAACTCAAACATGTTTGCGAATCCACGTGTCGACGGCTTGCGTCAGGCCGGCGATGGCCTTGTCGTCGAGTTTGCATTCGGGTTTGTAGGCACCTTCGACCAGCACCATCCAGCGCGTCAGGCCGGCAGCCGGGCAGCGGTTGTCGAGAAACGCCAACCATTTGCGTCCATTGAGGGTGTGGCTCTGGCTGTAGGGGTAATGGTTGCGGCACAGGCGCTTGAGCAAACCGTTGAGTTGCTGCAGCCAGGCACCGGCCGGCGCGCCATCGTAGGGTTTGGGCATCAGCGCCAGTTCGGCCAGTGCGGCGAGGCGCACCGGGTCCAGCGGTTGTTCGGCGCGCACGATGGGGCGCTTGTTCGGCAGAAAACGCCGCGCCTTCCACAGGCCGAAGCCGATCAGCGGCAGCAACAACAGCAAGAGCCACCAGCCCGGCGCCGGAGGCCAGAAGCCTATCGGTGGCGGGGAGATCAGCGGTTGCAGTTGATCGAGGCTGCTCATCGACCTTTCCCCGGTTTCTGTGGGTTCAGATACTCGCGCAGTTGTTCGACCATCTCGCTCTGGGTGCTCAAGGGCATCAGCAACACCCGCAGTTTTTGCGCGAGCAATTCCCAATGGGCGATGCGTGCTTCGGCCTGGGCGCGGTAGGTCTGGCGCAGCTCGAAATTCAACGTGTCGAGTTCCAGTTGCGCACCGCGTTCGACGAAACGCAGCAAACCGGCAGCGGGCAGGGCGTGGTCCAGTGGATCGGACAGCGGCAGCAGCAACAGGTCGCAATGGCGGGACAACAGGCTCAGTTGTTGCTCGGAGCCTTCAGTCAGCGCGCGTTCGTCGCAGATCACGATGACCAGGCTGCCGGGACGCAGCACTTCCCGGGCGCGACGCAGGGCCAGGTTGAGGGCGTCACGGTTCGTTTCGCTTTCGGTGTGCAGTGATTGATTGACGCGCACAAGCCGGTTGAGCAATTGCAACAGGCTCTGCTTACTGCGCCGTGGCTTGATTTCGTAGTGTTCGTTGTCGCCGAACACCAGTCCGCCCACCCGATCGTTATGGCCCAGTGCGGCCCAGCCAATCAGGCTCGCCGCTTGCGCAGCGAGCACCGATTTGAACATCAGCCCGGAACCGAAAAATAACCGGCGACTCTGCTCGACCATGATGAAAATCGGCCGCTCGCGTTCTTCATGGAACAGCTTGGTGTGCGGTTCCTGGGTGCGAGCGGTGACGCGCCAGTCGATGGTGCGCACGTCGTCGCCGGCCTGATAGACCCGCACCTGATCGAAGTCCACGCCACGGCCACGTAGCTTCGAGTGGTGCAGGCCGATCAGCGGGCTGCGCTGGCTCGGCGTCGAAAACAGCTGCACTTCACGCACGCGATGGCGCATCTCGATCAGCTCGGCGAGGCTGACACGGATGCCCGGCTCGGGCGGCAGGGGGGCGTTCATTGGGGTCAAGCGACGGCTACGACGTCGAGAATACGCTGGACCACCCTGTCCTGGTCGATGCCAGCGGCTTCGGCTTCAAAGGACAGGATGATGCGGTGGCGCAACACGTCAAACAGCACAGCCTGGATGTCTTCCGGGCTGACGAAGTCGCGACCGGCCAGCCAGGCGTGGGCGCGGGCACAGCGGTCGAGGGCAATCGAGCCGCGCGGGCTGGCGCCATAGGCGATCCACTCGGCCATCTCCGGGTCGAATTTGCCCGGCGTGCGCGTGGCCATGACCAGTTGCACCAGGTATTCCTCCACCGCGTCGGCCATGTACAGACCGAGGATTTCCTTGCGAGCGGCGAATATTGCCTGCTGGCTGACCCGGCGCTCCGGTTTGGTTTCGCCGTTCAGGGCTTCGCCACGGGCCTGTTGCAGGATGCGGCGTTCGACGGCGGCGTCCGGGAAGCCGATTTTCACGTGCATCAGGAAGCGGTCGAGCTGGGCTTCGGGCAGCGGATAGGTGCCTTCCTGCTCGATCGGGTTTTGCGTGGCCATCACCAGGAACAGCGGCGACAGCTCATAAGTGCTGCGCCCGACGCTGACCTGACGCTCGGCCATCGCTTCGAGCAGGGCTGATTGCACCTTGGCCGGAGCGCGGTTGATTTCGTCCGCCAGCACCAGGTTGTGGAAGATCGGGCCTTGCTGGAACACGAAGCTGCCGGTTTCCGGGCGATAGATTTCCGTGCCGGTGATGTCCGCGGGCAACAGGTCCGGGGTGAACTGGATGCGATGGAACTGGGCTTCGATGCCTTCGGCGAGTTCTTTGATGGCCTTGGTCTTGGCCAGGCCGGGAGCGCCCTCGACCAGCATGTGGCCGTCGGCAAGCAGGGCGATGAGCAAGCGCTCGATGAGTTTTTCCTGGCCGAGAATCTGCGTTGAAAGAAAGGTTCGCAGCGCGAGCAGCGCTTCACGATGTTCCATCGATGACTGTTCCTGGAAAGGGTGACCGAAGACGTTCGAATAACGCCAGGGCTGGGGGCGTTACTTTAAAGCATCGCGGGGGGCGGCGACTAACGGCATTTTGTGCAAAGTGTGGGAATAGATGGGTAAAAGTGTTTGAAGGTTGTACAGGCCAGGCGGATGCGTCGATCAAACGGGCCTTCGCGGGCAAGCCCGCACAGTGAATTAGGGTGTGCACAGATCTTGTGTCTGACTCGATACCTGTGGGAGCGGGCTTGCCCGCGAAGGGGCCGGCCCAGACATCATCAAATCTTGCTGATGTAAGTCCCTGTCCCCTTGAGAATGTTCTGCAACGTTTCTTCAACCTCCGCCAAGTCACTCGCATCCGTGCTGTGAATGATCTCCAGCGAATCATCCCCATTCAACGCATCCGCATCCGCCGCCGCAATCTCGATCAGCAAACGGGTAGGGCTGAGGGTCACTTTCACGCCGTCCAGCGTCGAAGGCTCGCCATCAAGGGTAATCTCCAGCTCGTCCTCGTCCGGGTAGCGGCTCATCAGGAACATTTCACCTTGATCGCTGTGGCAGGCGAGCATGGCCATGTTGTCTTCTTCCTCGTCGCACGGGTTGACGATCAGGAGGGTGGTGGTCATTTGCATTTGAGCAGTCCTGGCGCTGGGCGCGGTGTTGGCAGGCAAAGGGCGATTTTGCCAGTGTTGAGGGTTTTTTGCTGGATTGTGTTGGGTGAGTGCCTATCAGTTCTGCTAGTGGCTATTGGTTGCTATAGCCATCGATAATTCAGTTCTCTCGCAGGACTTAACGATGATTAGCCAGCAGAAAGCCTTGTCCGTCCGATATCACTACGATGCACTGGATCGAATCACTAGCCACAGGCAGCTGGATCGCCCCGAGCGCCAACGCTTTTATTGCGAAGATCGCCTGGCTACCGAGATACAAGGCGAGGAACGCCAATCGTTCGTTCAGTACAGCGACCAACTGATAGCGCAACAGCTGCAAAAGGATGGCGGGTTCGAAAACACGTTATTGGCCACGGACCTGCAGCGCTCTGTGCTGATAGCCCTCAACGCGAGTAAATCACGCTCCACCACTTACGCTCCTTACGGTCATCGTCCCTGCGGATGCGGGTTGAACAGCTTGTTGGGCTTCAACGGCCAGCTACCGGATCCCGTGACCGGGCATTATTTGTTGGGTAATGGGTATCGGGCGTTTAACCCGATTCTGATGCGGTTCAACAGTCCGGATAATTTGAGTCCGTTTGGGGCCGGCGGGGTAAATACTTACGCGTACTGTCTGGGGGATCCGATCAATCGAAGTGATCCTACGGGGCATCTTGCTTCTTCATTAAGTCAGTTTTTGAAGAAAGCTCCCGCAGTGGCCGCCTCATATGAACTTGGGATAAAACTTAAGCCTGTATCGAATGTGACAAGGCTCTCTGAAGGTATTTTTACATTTGAAGATGTTTACAAGGGCGGTTCCAGGCTTACCTTTGATACCCATGGTTTTCCAGGGGGCGTGGAGGGCGATTTTACTGGATTGGATTTGCTTAAGCTTGCTAAGCGCCACGGGGTTGATGTCTCAAAATTTGAGAGTATAAGAATTGCGGCATGTCACTCGGCAGATATAGAAAGAAATTCATTTGGCATAGAAGATATTTCATTTGCTGAAAGTATTAATCGGCTTGCGAAACGCCCGGTTAAGGCTTATTCGGGGAGGATTCAAACGATCAATACGGGCAAGGTTTTCGAAAATCTGAAAATTGGCGAAGTTTATGAGGGACCATACTATTTCGGGGTCGCAAAGAAAGACATTTCACTAAAACGGTATGGTGTGCAGTATCGACCCGTTGTGTTCGATAAGGTTAAGCGTCCGGTTAGTCGCGTTCGAACCTAGGATCCCCTCACTGACACCATTTGCAATAAAGCCATGCAAGCCATTATCTGTTGTGACTGGATTCATCATGACTGGTCATTTCTGGCACGTACGTACCATGAATCCGAGCATGAAACGCCCAATTTCCTACACGGCTGCTAGTGTTATTCGATGCGCCGCCGCAGAGCTGCGTACCGATGACCGAATATGTCGCAGCACCGCAAGCACAGGCCTTGCCGCTCTGGTTAAGCTGCGCATCGAATGGATACCTGTAAAGACATTGTGCAATTGATCGCAGAGTCGTTTTTGCAGATGCCCATTCATGGAAGGTGAATGTGACCTGAGTGTCTCGTCCAGCTTCACCCACCTGTCATCCTGTTTCCTCTGCCCGAGAATCAGGAACCGGGTGACGGATCGCCCCGAAAGGGGTTTGCACGCGACGCTTCCATCAATAACAAGCCCAAGCGGAGTACCACAGATGGCGTTCTTCACCGCAGCCAGCAAAGCCGACTTCCAGCACCAACTGCAAGCGGCACTGGCGCAGCACATCAGTGAACAGGCACTGCCACAAGTGGCGCTGTTCGCTGAACAATTCTTCGGCATCATTTCCCTGGACGAGCTGACTCAGCGTCGGCTGTCCGACCTCGCCGGCTGCACCCTTTCTGCGTGGCGCCTGCTTGAGCGCTTCGATCACGCGCAACCGCAGGTTCGCGTCTACAACCCTGATTACGAACGCCACGGCTGGCAGTCGACCCACACCGCGGTCGAAGTGCTGCACCACGACCTGCCATTTCTGGTGGACTCGGTGCGTACCGAGCTGAACCGTCGCGGCTACAGCATTCATACCCTGCAAACCACTGTGCTGAGCGTGCGTCGCGGCAGCAAAGGCGAGTTGCTGGAAATCCTGCCAAAAGGCACTCAGGGCGAAGGGATCCTGCAAGAATCCCTGATGTACCTGGAAATCGACCGTTGCGCGAACACCGCTGAACTGAATGTCCTGAGCAAAGAGCTGGAACAGGTTCTTGGTGAAGTCCGCGTCGCGGTCGCCGATTTCGAGCCGATGAAAGCCAAGGTCCAGGAAATCCTGACCGGCCTGGACAACAGCAAGTTTGCTGTCGACAGCGAAGAAAAAGCCGAAATCAAAAGTTTCCTGGAATGGCTGGTGGGCAACCACTTCACCTTCCTCGGCTACGAAGAGTTCGTGGTTCAGGATGAAGTCGATGGCGGCCACATCGTCTACGACCAGAATTCCTTCCTCGGCCTGACCAAACTGCTGCGTACCGGCCTGACCTACGATGACCTGCGCATCGAAGACTACGCCGTGAACTACCTGCGCGAACCGACCCTGCTGTCGTTCGCCAAGGCTGCGCACCCGAGCCGTGTACACCGTCCGGCTTACCCGGATTACGTGTCGATCCGCGAGATCGATGCCGACGGCAAGGTCATCAAGGAATGCCGTTTCATGGGCCTGTACACCTCGTCGGTGTATGGCGAGAGCGTACGGGTCATTCCGTATATCCGTCGCAAGGTCGAGGAAATCGAACGCCGTTCCGGCTTCCAGGCCAAGGCTCACTTGGGCAAGGAACTGGCGCAGGTGGTTGAAGTGCTGCCCCGTGATGACCTGTTCCAGACCCCGGTCGACGAACTGTTCAGCACCGTGATGTCGATCGTGCAGATCCAGGAACGCAACAAGATCCGCGTGTTCCTGCGCAAAGACCCGTACGGTCGTTTCTGCTACTGCCTGGCCTACGTGCCGCGTGACATCTACTCCACCGAAGTGCGCCAGAAGATCCAGCAAGTGCTGATGGATCGCCTGAAAGCCTCGGATTGCGAGTTCTGGACTTTCTTCTCCGAGTCCGTGCTGGCCCGCGTGCAATTGATCCTGCGCGTCGATCCGAAGAACCGTCTGGACATCGACCCGGTCCTGCTGGAAAAAGAAGTGGTACAAGCCTGCCGCAGCTGGCAGGACGACTACGCCAGCCTGGTTGTGGAAAGCTTCGGTGAAGCACACGGCACCAACGTGCTGGCGGATTTCCCGAAAGGCTTCCCGGCCGGTTACCGCGAGCGTTTCGCTGCGCATTCGGCTGTGGTCGACATGCAGCACCTGCTGAACCTGAACGAAAAAAATCCTCTGGTGATGAGCTTCTATCAGCCACTGGGTCAGGTCTCCGGCCAGCGCGAGCTGCACTGCAAGCTGTATCACGCCGATACCCCGCTGGCCCTGTCCGATGTGTTGCCGATCCTGGAAAACCTCGGCCTGCGCGTTCTGGGTGAATTCCCGTATCGCCTGCGTCACAACAATGGCCGCGAGTTCTGGATTCACGATTTCGCGTTCACTGCCGCCGAAGGCCTGGAGCTCGACATCCAGCAACTCAACGACACCTTGCAGGACGCCTTCGTCCACATCGTGCGTGGCGATGCCGAGAACGATGCGTTCAACCGTCTGGTGCTGACCGCCGGCCTGCCATGGCGCGATGTGGCGCTGCTGCGTGCTTACGCTCGCTACATGAAGCAGATTCGTCTGGGCTTCGACCTCGGCTACATCGCCAGCACCCTGAACAACCACACCGACATCGCTCGCGAGTTGACCCGGTTGTTCAAGACCCGTTTCTACCTGGCGCGCAAGCTGACCGGCGACGATCTGGAAGACAAGCAGCAACGTCTGGAACACGCGATTCTGGCAGCACTGGACGACGTCCAGGTATTGAACGAAGACCGCATCCTGCGTCGCTACCTCGACCTGATCAAAGCCACCCTGCGGACCAACTTCTACCAGACCGATGCCAACGGTCAGAACAAGTCCTACTTCAGCTTCAAGTTCAACCCGCATCAGATTCCAGAGCTGCCGAAGCCGGTTCCGAAGTTCGAAATTTTCGTTTACTCGCCTCGCGTCGAAGGCGTGCACCTGCGCTTCGGCAACGTCGCTCGTGGCGGTCTGCGCTGGTCTGACCGTGAAGAAGACTTCCGTACCGAAGTCCTGGGCCTGGTAAAAGCCCAGCAAGTGAAGAACTCGGTCATCGTGCCAGTCGGCGCGAAGGGCGGCTTCCTGCCGCGTCGCCTGCCACTGGGCGGCAGCCGTGACGAGATCGCAGCCGAGGGCATCGCCTGCTACCGCATCTTCATTTCGGGCCTGTTGGACATCACCGACAACCTGAAAGACGGCGCACTGGTGCCGCCGGTCAACGTCGTGCGCCATGACGACGATGACCCGTACCTGGTGGTCGCTGCGGACAAGGGCACTGCAACCTTCTCCGACATCGCCAACGGCATCGCCATCGACTACGGTTTCTGGCTGGGTGACGCGTTCGCGTCCGGCGGTTCTGCCGGTTACGACCACAAGAAAATGGGCATCACCGCCAAGGGCGCGTGGGTTGGCGTACAACGTCACTTCCGCGAGCGCGGCATCAATGTCCAGGAAGACAGCATCACCGTGGTAGGCGTCGGCGACATGGCCGGTGACGTATTCGGTAACGGCTTGCTGATGTCCGACAAGCTGCAACTGGTCGCTGCGTTCAACCACTTGCACATCTTCATCGACCCGAACCCAACGCCCGCCAACAGCTTCGCCGAGCGTCAGCGCCTGTTCGATCTGCCACGTTCGGCATGGTCGGATTACGACACCAGCATCATGTCCGAAGGCGGCGGGATCTTCTCTCGCAGCGCGAAAAGCATCGCGATTTCTCCGCAGATGAAAGAACGCTTCGACATTCAGGCCGACAAGCTGACCCCGACCGAACTGCTGAATGCCTTGCTCAAGGCGCCGGTAGACCTGTTGTGGAACGGCGGTATCGGCACCTACGTCAAGGCCAGCACCGAAAGCCACGCCGATGTCGGCGACAAGGCCAACGATGCGCTGCGCGTGAACGGTAACGAGCTGCGCTGCAAAGTCGTGGGCGAGGGCGGTAACCTCGGTATGACCCAGCTGGGTCGTGTCGAATTCGGCCTCAATGGCGGCGGTTCCAACACCGACTTCATCGACAACGCCGGTGGCGTGGATTGCTCCGACCACGAAGTGAACATCAAGATCCTGCTGAACGAAGTGGTTCAGGCCGGTGATATGACCGACAAGCAACGTAACCAGTTGCTGGCGAGCATGACCGACGAAGTCGGCAACCTGGTGCTGGGCAACAACTACAAACAGACTCAGGCCCTGTCCCTGGCAGCCCGCCGTGCGTTCGTGCGGATTGCCGAATACAAACGTCTGATGAACGATCTGGAAGGCCGCGGCAAGCTGGATCGCGCCATCGAGTTCCTGCCGTCGGAAGAAGCGATCAACGAGCGCCTCGCGGAAGGCCACGGCCTGACCCGTGCCGAGCTGTCGGTGCTGATCTCCTACAGCAAAATCGACCTCAAGGCGCAGTTGCTGGACTCCCGTGTGCCGGACGACGATTACCTGACGCGCGACATGGAAACCGCTTTCCCGCCGAGCCTGGTGAGCAAGTTCTCCGAAGCCATGCGCCGTCACCGTCTGAAGCGCGAGATCGTCAGCACCCAGATCGCCAACGATCTGGTGAACCACATGGGCATCACCTTCGTTCAACGACTCAAAGAGTCGACCGGCATGAGCCCGGCGAACGTGGCCGGTGCTTACGTGATCGTGCGTGACATCTTCCATCTCCCGCACTGGTTCCGTCAGATTGAAGCTCTGGATTACCAGGTTTCCGCTGACGTACAACTGGAGCTGATGGACGAACTGATGCGCTTGGGCCGTCGCGCTACGCGCTGGTTCCTGCGTGCCCGTCGCAACGAGCAGAACGCTGCCCGTGACGTCGCGCATTTCGGTCCGCATCTGAAGGAGTTGGGTCTCAAGCTCGACGAACTGCTGAGCGGCGAGATCCACGAGAACTGGCAGGCCCGCTACGAGGCGTACGTCGAAGCTGGTGTGCCGGAATTGCTCGCACGCATGGTGGCTGGCACGTCGCACCTGTACACGCTGCTGCCGATCATCGAGGCCTCCGACGTGACCGGCCAGAACCCTGCGGACGTGGCGAAGGCCTACTTCGCCGTGGGCAGTGCGCTGGACATCACCTGGTACCTGCAACAGATCAGCGCTCTGCCGGTTGAAAACAACTGGCAGGCCCTGGCCCGTGAAGCGTTCCGCGATGACGTCGACTGGCAGCAACGTGCGATTACCATCTCGGTCCTGCAACAGGGCGACGGCTCTCACGACGTGGAAACACGCCTGGCGCTGTGGATGGAAGAGCACGTAGGCATGATCGAACGCTGGCGCGCCATGCTGGTGGAAATCCGTGCGGCGAGCGGCACTGACTACGCGATGTATGCCGTGGCCAACCGTGAGTTGCTGGATCTGGCATTGAGCGGGCAAGCGGTAGTGCCTGCTATTGCCACCACCGCCAGTGCAGAACTGGAGCCAGCGGCCTGATCAGTCGCTGAATGAAAAAGCCCCGCATTGAAATATGCGGGGTTTTTTTTGCCTGGGTTTTTGGTTTCTGGTCGGGCCTCATCGCAGGCAAGCCCGGCTCCCACAGGTTTTGTGTCATGTGATGATATGTGTCCAACACAAGTCCTGTGGGAGCCGGGCTTGCCCGCGATGGGGCCATTGGTTTCAATACAACTTCCTGCCTGTTTTATTATCAAACATCGACACTTTATCTGTCGGCCCAGTCAATAAATTACTGAGCGACTGGTCAAACTTCTGCAATGCCCGAACTTGCACGTTTTGCTGTTCATTAATATCCGCGACGATCTCTTCGCTGCGTTTATAATCCGCCCACACCGGGCTCAATGCTTTGGCATCATGCCCTTGCGCAGTCCCGATGTAATTGAAGTTGGCATCATAAAAGTCCGCACTCACATCGGCCTTGATATCCGAACTGCGCGAAGTGATCAATTGGCTGCGGATGTCGACAACGGCGACCACGTCGGGCTTCTCCGCCCTGAGGCTTTGCATGTCCGGGTACACCGTGACCGAGCCGAACTGACGTTGCAACGAGGCTTGGATCCACTCCACCGCCAGGTCGGGTTTGGAGGTGGCGACGTAGGCATCATGAATCGGCTGCACCAGCAGGCTCTGGCCGAAACCGGTGCCGGCATTGGCTTGATAGTCCTGCAGGTAAGCGCGATTGGTCTGGGTGTTACGGCTGTAGACGATGCCCAGCGAGACCTGGCCGCCGCTGGCGACATGGCGGGTACTGCTGCGCCCGACGGGCGCGTTGAAGATACCGTCGAGTGAAGAAACTGCCGTCGGCGCAGTAGGAATTGAACAGCCGGTTAAAACAGAGGCGATCGCCAAGGTGCTGACAAGTGCAAGTTTCATGGGTGTTTCTCCAGTGAAACAACTTGAGTCGGGAAGTTAAAGTGGCCGATGTCGGCAGTGACTTCAGACTAAACCTGTGACGGCTGAATGAAATAGCCAATTCATGCGCTGGTCAGGTGACCCATAGTATTGTTTGGTTTAAAAGTTGCCGGTTAATTGCACCGGGGAATAAAAAGGCCCGGACGTGTGATTCGGGCCTGTTTATTTATGGCTGTACGTTCAGCCATCAGTTTTCCAAGGGGATCAATACTTTCTCGTCGGGGGACAACACCATGAAAACAAGGAGTTTGGCTGGCTGGGTCGCACTGGCATTTTTCGACACCAGATGTTCCGAACCGGCGGGTTCATACCAGTATTCACCGGCCTTGTAGGTGATCGCTTTGCCGCCTTTTACCTGGGAAATGATCGTGCCCGAAATCACGTAAGCCATTGCCGTGCCTTCGTGCTTATGGGCGATGGAGGACTGGCCCGGCTTGTAATCGACTTCGATCATCAGCGCTTTTTTGCCCGGGACGTTCTTCAGTGCTTCATCTTGCAGAATCGTGACTTTTTCCGAAGGGTCGTGGGCGAATGCCGAGGCAGAAACACTCAGGGCGAGGACCGCAAGCGGGGCGGCCAGTAAACGCAAAACTTTCATGATTTATCACCTGCGGTGGTTAGTTGTCAGAAACAACGTTAATCCGCCGGGGAGCGCAATCAAACAGCCAATTCAGCAGAAGGTCAGGGGACCAATCAGGATTATCGCTAGGCAATAAAAACATACAGGAGCTGGCTTGCCGGCGATCGCATCACTGCGGTGCATCAGTTGCACCACGGTGAATGGATCGCCAGCAAGCCGGCTCCTACAGGGGGATTTAACGGATCGGAAAGCTGTTGAAGTCCACGGCATTCGCCAGTTGGTTATCGATCAGACCGATAAAGCCTTGTACTTCAGGGCAGTTGAAATGCATCTGCATGGCCGCTTCCGACTGCCAGCGGGCGCTGACGTTCCAGCGGTTGCTGTCCTCGGGGCAGCGGTCGACCATATAGGAATCGCAGCCCGGTTGTTTGCGCAGGGTTTCGACAATCTTTTGCAGTTGCTTACCCAGCTCATCCGAGCGGCCGGCGGCGGCCTGCACCTTTACGGTGTTGATCACTTCGTTGGACATTGCTCACACTCCTGAATCAGGCCGGACGAATCCTGCTCATTGAGGGATAACGCTTATGCAGGATAGGCCTGCACTTACGGACCGCCAATAGCCAATCGCCGGATAAAAACCCAGACCAATCGCTCAGGCGACCTGCTGCAAAATGTCCCGCAAGCGGTCCAGCGCGGTGTCGATGTCCAGGGTTTCGATGGCACCAAATCCCATGAGAAGCCCGGCCTGTGGCGCCCGCTGGTAGTAAAAGGTGTCAATGGAATACAGCCCGACTTCGACCTTTTTCGCCAGTTCAATCAGCAATGGCATATCGATAGGCACTTTGCACATAAGCACCATATGGAAACCCGCCGTGCTCGGGATCGCTTCGAGCCAGGGTGACAGGTCGCCCGCGATGCGCGTGAGGATGCGTTCGCGCCGCCCGGCGTAGATCGTATGACAGCGCCGGATGTGCTTGAGCAGGCAGCCTTCGGCAATGAATTTGGCCAGCGCCCATTGGGGCAGGGTGGAGGTATGCCGGTCGGTGAGTTGCTTGGCCTGGATCACTGCTTCGAGAATCGCTGGCGGCAAGATCGCGTAACCGAGGCGTAACTCCGGCAGCAAGGTTTTCGAAAAGGTCCCGACGTAGGCGACGATCCCGCGCTCATCCATGCTTTGCAGGGAGTCGGTGGGCCGGCCTTCATAGCGGAATTCGCTGTCGTAATCGTCCTCGATGATGATCGCGCCCAGCTCGTAGGCACGCTCCAGCAACGCCACTCGCCGCGCCTGGCTCATCGGCATGCCCAGCGGAAACTGATGCGATGGCGTGACATAAATCAGCTGCGTGCCGAGAGGGATTTGGTCGACCTGAATGCCTTCGGCGTCGACCGGCACGCCGATCACCGTGGCGCCGTGGCTGCCGAACAGCAGGCGGGCGGGCGGGTAGCCAGGGTCTTCCATGGCGACGATGCTGCCGGGGCGGGTCATCACGCGGGAGATCAGGTCCAGCGCCTGTTGCGCGCCGTTACACACCACTACGTCTTCGTCCTGACAATTCACCCCACGGGAAAATGCGATGTGCCGGGCGATCGCGTTACGCAGCGCCGGCAGGCCTTCCGGCAAGCTGTAGAAGCCTTTGGAGCCGGTCATCTGGCGCAGCGCGTGAGAGGTGCAGCGCCGCCAATCGTCCTGGGGGAACTGCCCCTTGCTGGTGGCGCCACCGATGAAGTCATAACGCAGCGAACCTTCCAGCGTAGGGTGACGTAAAAACACCGGCAAATTGCGCCATGACTCGATGACTTCGGCACTCGCCAACTGCGAATGGCTTTGCTTGGGCAACGCTTTTGCCGCCCGGGCATTGACGTAGGTGCCTTTGCCGATCACCCCGGTGAGGAAGTTTTCATACGTCAGTTGCGCATAGGTGTCGGAAATGGTCTTGCGCGAGATGCCCAGCTGTTCGGCCAGCAGGCGGCTGGGCGGCAGTTGCGTCCCGGCTGCCAGGCGACCGGATTCGATGGCGCTGCGCAGTTGGTTGTACAACTGGCCTGCCAGGTCCTTGCGGCCGTTGATGACAACATGAAGTTCCATACCGACGGGGCTCCTGGGCGGTTGAGGCGCGTGTGCGTCGCGCCAGATTACCCGCAAGCGCCACCGTGCAGAAGTTGCGTGGGGGAAAAACCGTGGATTGGCCTGCTTCGGCGTGGTCCACCGGTATTTCGTGCAATTGGATCTGTAACGCCGCCGCATCAGCGCTTACCGTGAAAGCATCTATCGATCCGCGAGGCACGCCATGACTTCCCGTCTGGATTACTACAGCGCGTCGCCCAAAGCGATGAAAGCCATGATTGCCATGGAGGCGCTGACCAGCAACCTGAGCATCGAGCCGGCGCTGCTGCACTTGATCAAGATCCGCGCCTCGCAGCTCAATGGCTGCGCCTTCTGCACCGACATGCACTCGGTGGACGCACGGCGCCTGGGCGAGACCGACCGGCGTCTGTATTCGATTGTGGTCTGGCGTGACAGCGGCTTCTTCAATCCGCGCGAGCGCGCGGCGCTGGCCTGGGCCGAAGCGGTCACCTTGCTCTCGCAAAGCCACGTACCGGACGACGTCTACACCCAGGCCCGGGAACAGTTCAGTGAGAGCGAAATGGTCGACCTGACCATCGCCGTCACCACCATCAACAGCTGGAATCGCCTGGCGGTCAGTTTTCGTCAAATCCCCAGCGTGTGATGACGCTGTCACATCAGGTTCATGAACGTTGCGCAGGATGAGGTTTCCAATAGACAGATCGACAGGGAGTCATCGATGTCATTCATGGAAACCACTGGGCGCCAAAGCCCCGCCGAATACCGCTCACCCGTAGACACTTCATTTTCCTTGCGCGCTCAGGCCGCCGCGCTCGACCCGCAACTGGCGCAAGCGTTCACGGTCAGTGCCCGCTGCGGTTGTTTCATGCAGGCCTCGCGCAGTCTCAACATCAAGGCGACTTTGCTGCGCAAGCAGTTGGCGCAACTCGAAGCGCAACTGCAGTGCGCGTTGTTCAGCCATGGCGACAATGGCGTCGCCCTCAGTCGTGAAGGCTTGCAGCTTCAGGCGCAGCTGATTGCCTTGGCCCATGAACGTGATTTGCCGGTGATCGAACAACCCTTGGTGCGCCTGGCCGTCGCCGAATCCATCTTGCACGACATTCTCGGTCGTGACCTGGTGGCCTTGCTGCGCCGCAACGCCAGCGTGCGTCTGGAGATCATTTCCCTCGACAGCGAGCTGGCCCTGCGCGCCGTCAGCGCCGATGTCGTGGTGTGGCTGGCCGGCACCGATTCGCCGCTGCCGGGCCCGAGTTTTGCCGTCGACGAGCCTCGACGCCTGGCGCAGCTCGACTACCTGCCGCACATTGCCAAGCGTTACTCACGCACCGCGTCGCGCCCGGACAGCCTCGATGACCTCGCCGATTTCCTGCTGGTGCAATGGCAGCCTCACCTTCAGGTCGAGAGCTTTGTGCCGTGGAATGCGCTGGTGGAGCAGCGCCTGGCCGGGGTCGTGCAGTTGCATGCCTATGAGCTGATGCTGGAGATGATCCGTTGCAGCGCCTGCATTGGTTTGCTGCCCGGCTACATGAGCCGTTTTGACCGTGGTCTCATCGCGCTGCCGGGCTTGTTTGGCCAGCCGATGCAGCGTCAGGTGTGGATGGCGGTGAATGTGCAGTCGCAAGAAGAGGCGCAGGTGCAGATGATTGTCGAGCTGATCCAGAACACCTTCAATGAGCGCCGGGAGTGGTTTGACGGTTGAGCACTGCCCCAACCTGTGGGAGCGAGCCTTTGGTATTCGCCATGTTGGAAGATTGCGTTGTAGAGTGAGCGGCCATGTCTGTATCAAGGATGAATCACCCATGTCGGTCACTGACGCTGTCATTACCCTCGAACGCTTTAACGAATCACACCTCGAAGGCATCACTGCGCTTTACAACGAGCCGGCGGTTACCCGGCAAGTGCTGCAAATGCCGTTTCAGTCCATCGAGCTCTGGCGCAAACGCCTGGCGTCGGACAACGAACGCGAAATCAAACTGGTGGCGCTGCATCAGGGCCAGGTGATCGGCAGCATTGGCCTGGAGCAGTTTTCGCGGATCCGTCGCAGTCATGCCGGCAGCTTCGGTATGGGCGTCTTGCCGGCGTGGCAGGGCAAGGGCGTTGGTTCGAAGTTGCTGGCCACCGCGCTGGACATCGCCGACAACTGGATGAATCTGCAACGGGTCGAGCTGTCGGTGTACGCCGACAACGAAGCGGCCATCGGTCTGTACCGCAAGTTTGGTTTTGAAACCGAAGGCCTGTTTCGCGACTACGCCGTGCGTGACGGGCGGCTGGTGGACACCTTGAGCATGGCGCGTCTGCGGCGCACGCCCAAGGCCGGTTGATTCACTCGCCCAAGGCGAACGCCACCGCCGCCTGCGCATGCAGTTCGGTGGTGTCGAGCAGGGGCAGGGCGCTGTGCTCGGGTTTGATCAGCAGGCCGATTTCGGTGCAGCCGAGAATGATGACCTGGGCGCCACGCCGACCCAGGGATTCGATCACCTGCTGATAAACCCGGCGTGATGCCTCGCTGATCACCCCGACGCACAACTCGTCGTAGATGATCCGGTGCACGGCTTGACGCTCTTCGGCATCCGGCACCAGCACGGTCAGCCCCATCGATGTCAGGCGTTCCTTGAGGAAGTCCTGTTCCATGGTGAACGCTGTCCCCAGCAACCCGACGTTTCGCGCACCGGCATCGACCGCCGCCTGTCCGGCCGGATCGGCGATGTGCAGGAACGGAATACTGATCGCCGCCTGAATCTGCCCGGCCACCTTGTGCATGGTGTTGGTGCACAGCACTACGCAATCGGCGCCGCCAGCTTCCAGCCGCCGCGCGGCATCCACCAGAATCAACGCCGCATCGTCCCAGCGACCGGCATGCTGCGCCTGTTCGACAGGCCCGAAGTCGACGCTGTACATTAGCAATTTCGCCGAACGCAACGGCCCGAGTTGGTCGCGTACCTGCTGGTTGATGAGACGGTAATACTCAGCGCTGGACTCCCAGCTCATGCCGCCGATAAGGCCGATGGTGCGCATGGCGTGCTCCTGTTGTTGGCAACCCTTTGAGTGGGAGTATCCCGTGGCGCCTAGCGGCTTTCTATCAGGAAATTTCACATGCTGAGCCAACGGTTGTCGGGCGCTAAAGTCAGCCTGCAACTCCTGCCCCGTGCCGCTTACAGCGCACGCGATCCGGCGCAGTCGCAAACCCTTGGGGTGACGCTGGAACGCCAGCAGGGCGTGCACGCGATTGACTCGGATCGACGGGTGGATTTCGATACGTTGCCCGGTGTTCTGGCGTATACGCCGGTAGGCGTCGAAGTGTTTTCCGAATCGGCCAGCGGTGGCGAATATTTGCTGATGCAGCTGGACGAATCGTTCGCCGATGAGCATTTGCCCGACGTTGGCCATCGCGTACAGTCTTGCGGCAATCGACAGGCGCTGAGCCTGGCGCGCGAAGTGCGGCGTTTGTTGCTGGCGCCACAACCCGACTTTCTGGCACTGGAGCAATGTGCCCTGGGATTCGTGGGGTTGGCGCAACCGCAGATCGAAAGGGTTCATCGGCCGGCACCCGTGGCCCTCGCCAAAGTGCTGGACCTGATCGCCGAACAATTCCATCAGCCCCTCACGCTGCAACAATTGGCGGCAGCCTACGGCCAGAACGAGCTGCGCTTTCTCCGCGACTTTTCTCGCGCCATCGGCCTGACACCGCACGCTTACCTCGTTGAATTACGACTTCAGGCGGCACGGCGGATGATTGAGTGCACCGGGCTGAGCCTGGCCGACATCGCCCTCGATGCCGGTTTCACGCATCAGTCGCACATGGGCAGCGCCTTCCGCAAATTCCTCGCCATGACCCCCAGTCAATACCGCTCACGCTTTTAGTCGTACGTCCGCGGCGCGCATCTGCCATGCTCAAAGTCCGCAGCACTGCTTCAACCAAAGGAACACCGCAATGGATGACGTACAGCAACTGGGCGAGATGCTTCGCCACTACGCAGACAGCGAAGCGCACAAAAAACAACTGTTCGAGTCGCAATCGGCCGTGTGGACGACGCGCATTGGCGAACTGTTCGATCAGATCCAGCAATGGCTGGAGCCGGTCCAGGCGCCAAACCTGCTGGAAGTCAGCCGTGAGGCGTATGTCGCCTCGGGGCCTAGCGTTCCAGTCGAGACTTCCACGTTCAAGACCGAGAAACTGGGCATCGTGATCGCCGGCAAACCCGTGGAGTTCGTGCCGGACGTGATGGGCGCCGGGGGGCAGATTTCCCTGGCGGTGATGGGTTTGACCGCCGCGCGGTATGGCAGCATTTCGCTGGTGTGCCTGCCGCCGTCCGACAACTGGCAGTGGCGCAAGACCAATGGCTTGAAAGACCCGGACACCTTCGCCTTCGATGCGAATTTTCTGGCGCAGCAGTTGCAGAGTCTGATCCCCCGCGATCGGGGTTGAATTCTCAGAGGCTGACACATAACCCTGTGGGAGCGGGCTTGCCCGCGATGACGGCGTCACATTCAACACACTCGTTGACTGACATTCCGCTATCGCGGGCAAGCCCGCTCCCACAGTGATGGGCGGTGATTCAGAGTTCGAGGTTTATCCATCCCGGTTTCGGCTCTTCCGGCGCCACCGCTTTCACCACTTTCCCCGTCGCCAACTCCACCCGACGCGCCACCTCCGGGTCATCGGCAAACGGGATCAGACTCGCCTCTTCCAGACTCTGCTCGGTCTGCTGCTTCAGGCAGTACTCGACCGCCAGCCAAAGCCCCGCCACGCCCAAGCCATTCAACACTATCTCGATCATCTCAAGTTCCTCGCCTCAGGCAATCTGCGCTTCACGTTCAGCCATCGCCACGTCGCAAACCCGCACGGTGCGCCAGGCGTTGTACGCCATCAGCAGCATGCCGCTGAGGAAGAACACGCCGCCGGCAAATCGCACCACAAACCCCGGATGGCTGGCCTGCAAGGCCTCGACGAAGGAGTAGGTCAGCGTGCCGTCGTCGTTGATCGCGCGCCACATCAGGCCCTGGGTGATGCCGTTGACCCACATCGAGGCGATGTACAGCACGGTGCCGATGGTTGCCAGCCAGAAATGCAGGTTGATCAGCGGCGTGCTGTACATCTGCTCGCGGCCGAAGATTTTCGGAATCATGTGGTAGACCGCGCCGAAGGTGATCATCGCCACCCAGCCGAGTGCGCCGGCGTGCACGTGGCCGATGGTCCAGTCGGTGTAGTGGGAGAGGGCGTTCACGGTTTTGATCGCCATCATCGGCCCCTCGAAGGTCGACATGCCGTAGAAGGCCAGCGACAGCACCAGAAAACGCAAAATCGGATCGGTACGCAACTTATGCCAGGCGCCTGAGAGCGTCATCATTCCGTTGATCATGCCGCCCCAACTCGGCGCCAACAGGATCAACGACATGGCCATGCCCAGCGACTGCGCCCAGTCCGGCAACGCGGTGTAGTGCAAATGGTGCGGGCCGGCCCAGATGTACAGGGTGATCAATGCCCAGAAATGCACGATGGACAAGCGATAGGAATACACCGGCCGCCCGACCTGTTTCGGCACGAAGTAATACATCATCCCGAGGAACCCGGTGGTCAGGAAAAACCCCACCGCGTTGTGCCCGTACCACCACTGCACCATGGCGTCGGTGGCGCCGGAATACACCGGATAGGATTTGAACCAGTCCACCGGAATCGACAGGTGATTGACCACGTGCAACATGGCGATCACCACGATGAACGCGCCAAAGAACCAGTTGCCGACGTAGATGTGTTGGGTCTTGCGCTGCACCACGGTGGTGAAAAACACCACGGCGTACGCGACCCAGACCACGGTCATCCACACCGCGCCGGAGAACTCGATCTCGGCGTATTCCTTGGTGGTGGTGTACCCCAGCGGCAGGGTGATCAGCATCACCACGATCACCGACTGCCACCCCCAGAAAGTGAAGGCAGCGAGGGTATCCGAGTACAGCCGCACCTGGCAGGTACGCTGCACCGCGTAATAACTGGCGGCGAACTGCGCGCTACCGGCAAAGCCGAAAATCACCAGGCTGGTGTGCAGCGGACGCAAACGCCCGAACGAGGTCCACGGCAGGTCGAGGTTCATCTCGGGCCACACCAGTTGCGAGGCGATCCACACCCCCATCGCCATCCCCACGACGCCCCAGAAAATGGTCGCCACGACGAATTGGCGGACGACCTTGTAGTTATAGGCCTGTCCGATTATTGCTGTGCTCATGGTCAATGCTTCCACGGTTGCAAAGTCTTGCCAGGCCACCCGGACTGGCATGCAACCCACTGTAGAAACCCGCGCGTAAACAAAACAGACTCAGAAAAACCGAGTTTATGCGGATCAGATACAACGCTTGCCTGCGGTCCTTGCCCGCATTCTGATACGGTTTTTTACCGTTTAGCTGAATCTGTAACGTACTGCGCCGCAGGTCCATAGTCACACCCAGAAAACGAGCCGCAGAGCCCGTCCCATCCTGATGAGGTAGCCACATGTATCAGTACGACGACTATGACCGGGCGCTGGTCTTCGAGCGCGTTGCGCAGTTTCGCGATCAGGTCGAACGCTTCACGGCGGGTGAGTTGAGCGAAGAAGAATTCCTGCCGTTGCGCTTGCAGAACGGCCTGTATATGCAAAAGCACGCTTACATGCTGCGCGTGGCGATTCCTTACGGCACGTTGAGCGCGCCACAGATGCGAACGCTGGCGAGCATCGCCCGGGATTACGATCGGGGTTACGGCCACTTCACTACCCGGCAGAACATGCAGTTCAACTGGATCGAACTGGCCCAGGTGCCGGAGATTCTCGAGCGCCTGGCCGAGGTGGAAATGCACGCCATCCAGACCTCTGGCAACTGTGTGCGCAACATCACCACCGAAGCCTTCGCCGGGGTGGCCGCCGACGAACTGATCGACCCGCGACCGCTGGCGGAAATCCTGCGCCAGTGGTCGACGATCAACCCGGAATTCCTGTTTCTGCCGCGCAAGTTCAAGATCGCCATCTGTTCGGCCGTACAAGACCGCGCGGCGATCATGATGCACGACATCGGCCTCTATCTTTACCCCGACGCCGACGGGCAAATGCTCCTGCGAGTCATCGTTGGCGGTGGTTTGGGGCGCACGCCGATTCTTGGTCTGCAGATTCGCGAAGGCTTGCCGTGGCAGCATCTGCTGTCGTATGTCGAAGCGGTGCTGCGGGTCTACAACCGCCATGGCCGGCGAGACAACAAGTACAAGGCGCGGATCAAAATTCTGGTCAAGGCGCTCGGCATCGAAGCCTTTGCCAGGGAAGTGGAGGAGGAGTGGCAGTACCTCAAGGACGGGCCGGCGCAATTGACCGGTGACGAATATGAGCGTGTTGCCAGTGCCTTCGTGCCGCCGGATTACCGTTCGCTGCATGGCACCGACCTCGAATTTGGCACACGTCTGGCGGAAAACCCGGCGTTCGCCCGCTGGGTGTCGCGCAACGTCGAGCCGCACAAGGTGCCGGGTTACGCCAGTGTGGTGCTGTCGACCAAACCGGGCAGTGCTTCGCCGCCGGGTGATGTCACCGGCGAGCAAATGGATGCTGTGGCCGACTGGTCCGAGCAGTTCGGTTTCGGCGAGATTCGCATTGCCCATGAACAGAACATTGTCCTGCCGGACGTGCCGAAGTCGGACCTGTTCACGCTCTGGCGTGTGGCCTGCGAGCACGGATTGGGCAGTGCCAATGTCGGCTTGCTGACCGACATCATCGCGTGCCCCGGTGGCGATTTTTGCGCGTTGGCCAACGCCAAGTCGATCCCGATCGCACAAGGCATTCAGGCACGCTTTGACGACTTGGATTACCTGCATGATCTGGGCGATATCAGCCTCAACATTTCCGGTTGCATGAACGCCTGCGGCCACCACCACATCGGCAATATCGGCATTCTGGGCGTCGACAAGAACGGCAGCGAGTGGTACCAGATCACTCTCGGCGGCGCTCAGGGCAAGCACAGCGCGCTGGGCAAAGTTATTGGCCCATCCTTCAGTGCTGCCGAAGTGCCCGGCGTGATTGAGCAGATCATCGCCACGTTCGTGCGTTACCGCGAGAGTGAGGAGCTGTTCGTCGACACCCTGCAGCGCCTCGGTCTGGAGCCGTTCAAGGAGGCGGTCTATCCGAAGCTGCTGGAGGTGTCGGCATGAACAATCTGCTGCGACTGGAGGGCGGTGTGGCGCGGATCGATGGCGCCGATCCGTGGACTCTCGTCAGGGACCTCGCTGCCGGATGGCCCTCAGGTCCGGTTATTGTGCCGCTGGCCTGCTGGCTGCAAGCGCCCAAACAGCATGGCGTGTGGCTGGGGCCGGACGATGAAGTGGAAAGCCTCAAGCCGTGGTTCGACCAACTGCCGCTGATTGCACTGGATTTCCCGAGTTTTCGCGACGGTCGTGGTTACAGCCAGGCCTATTTGCTGCGTACCCGATTGGGCTGGGCCGGCGAATTACGTGCGATCGGTGATGTTCTGCGCGATCAACTCAGCCATATGCGCCAATGCGGATTCGACAGTTTTGCGGTGCGCGAAGACAAGTCCGCCGAAGACGCGCTCAAGGGCCTCGTCGGCATGAGCGTGTTGTATGGGCGTTCGGTGATTGAGCCGCGACCGTTGTTTCGGCGCCGTTAGACAATGTCGAAGATCAAAGAATCGTCGCCTTCAAGTGCCTTCGCGAGCAGGCGCGTCCGATGGAGATCTACGATTCGGCATTGCGACTTCCAAAGTCCGGGTGCGTTTGCCGTCAGGCGTGCGTACACGTTCGATTCAGTTTCGCCGGAGGGTGGCGGCAGCGATGGATGAATATTGTGATTCTGCACAACAAAGTGCGCGGCATTGGCTATACCTGTTAAACCCGGTTTCCAAATCGTAGTCGACCGCCCTACAGGAGTTACCGCATGAAGTTTGCATTAATGATGAGCACACTGTGCATTGCCTCGATCGGCTTAGTTGGCTGCGCCAGCAAGAAGGTCGAGCCGGACCAGTATTCGGGGTTTCTCAAGGATTACAGCCAGCTCAAGGAAGCCCAGTCACCTTCGGGGGCGGTGGTGATGCGCTGGGTCGATCCAAAGCTCGACATCAACAAATTCAAAAGCGTGTACATCGAACCGACGCAGCTGTATCCCAAGCCTCAGGCGACTGTAAAAATTCCTCAGGCCACCCTGAACGGGATCACCAGTTACTACGATCAGGCGCTCAAACGTGAAATCGGCAAATCCCTGCCGCTGGCCTCCGGCCCTGGCCCGGGTGTGATGGTGGTGCGCGCGGCGATCACTGCCGTCAGCAGCAAGACCGAAGGACTGAAGCCTTATGAAGTGATCCCGATTGCGCTGGTCGCGGCGGCGGTGAGTACCGCCAGCGGGATTCGTGATCAGCAAACAGACCTGGCTACGGAGGCGGTATTTCTCGATGGCGGCAACAATAATGTTTTGGCCCAGGTTGTGCGCAAAGGCACCGGTAAACCGTTGGAAAATGAATCGCAGGTGATGAAGGCCGATGACGTGAAAGGCGTGATCGATGGCTGGGCTTCGGATATGCATCAGTCGTATCTGAAGCTTAAATCCAAGTGATGTATCGGGGCTGATGACCTCTTCGTCGCAGTTTGGTCCGGAACCCGTTTACTCCCACATTGGATTTGTGATCGACACAGATCCAATGTGGGAGCCCGCTCGCGGTGGCGGACCAACAATCGCCGCATCACTCAGCGCTTGTTCATTTGCTCACGCTGCCGCTCCTCCTGCTCCCGCAGTTCTGGCGTGAACTCGGCGCCAAAATCCTCCGCCTCGAACACTTGGCGAATTTCGATTTCGGCTTCGGTGCCTGGCATCGGGTTGGGGCAGCGCTTGACCCATTCGATGGCTTCTTCTTTTGACTTCACTTGCCACAGCCAGTAACCAGCGATCAATTCCTTGGTTTCGATAAACGGGCCGTCGATCACCGAGCGTTTGTCACCCGAAAAGCGTACGCGCGCGCCTTTACTGCTCGGGTGCAGGCCTTCTCCCGCCAGCATGATCCCGGCTTTGACCAGTTCCTCGTTGTAATTGCCCATCGCGGTCAGCAGTTCTTCACTGGGCATGACACCGGCCTCGGAGTCGGGGCTGGCTTTGACAATGATCATGAATCGCATGGTGGTGTGTCCTCTGGATTTGAATGACTCACTGTCTGGTCGATTGGTGAGTAGCCAAATCGACAACGTTTCAAAAAAAACGTCGTTTTAACGGGATTCGGCCGCTCAATTTTTCACATTCAGTTCGTTATTAATATGTCCCGTGACGACGGCGACCGGCATTTCATCGACGAAATGCTCAAGGGACTAATAGCCGCCATCGTCATGAGCACCGGGTGGCTGCGGGAGCGGGCGGTACGCTGTAGACCGACCGTGTGACGCAGGCAGCGACTGGTGGCGTGGTGTTGGATTGGTTGATGGTCAAAACTGGCATGCGAAGGACCTTCGAGGCTCTGCATCGCAATATGCTGCAGTTGTTAAGTGACCGAATTCTGTTTTGAACGGCTTTTTATATTAAGAACAAACAGCCGTGATTGTTCTAAATCGCCACCGAGAATCTGCGTGGAGCTTGTTGAAATATTATACGGTTGGATTCCGTGCCCTAAAGGGATCGTTTCCAATGCCTGGCTTTGAATGTCAATTGCGTAAATTTCAGGAATATAGGTGTTTGCAGCATAGAGTGTCTTTCCGTCTGAGCTTATTCCTAACTCGGAAATTGTAGCGCGCCCATGTTCAATGTTGTTCTTGAATCCATCCACCAAGGTGTCAATAACAACAATCCAGCTACGGATATCCGTCTCGCTTTTCGTGTAGATCGCCGCATAAAGGCTGAGTTTGTCTGGGCTTATGCTGATTTTACGGCAATACCCCCCAAGGGAAAGTCTCGTGACAATCTGATGAGTCTGGCTGTCAATGACTGCAATACGGCTTCCTCCAATCGTGATAAAGAGCGCATAGGCCCGACCGTTGGGGTTGAATATGATGGCGGCTGTACCGTCGAGAAAAATATACTCAATAGTGTTCAGGGTATTGAGATCGACAACCATAATAAAGTTTGCGGACGAGATATAGGCAATGTTGCCATCTGGATGGACCTGCATACGGGTGCCAGCTCTATCGAGTGTGCCTTCGGCAATGGTGTCGAGGGTTTGCGTGTCTATGACCAACAACTTTCTGGCGAGGCGGTCGCAGACGTAGAGGTATTTGTCGTCAGGACTGAGGGCGATTGCCTCTGGACTGCGGACAGGATTTACGATTTCTGCAATAACTGATTTGCTGGCTATTTCTATGACCGCAACATAGTGACGACGATCTTCATCTTGAGAAACGACATACGCGAGAACCCCCTTGCTATCAATAACTGTCTGATAGACTTGTCCTTTCAGGGGGATAATATCAGCTTGAACGAAGATTTCAGCCAGTGCGTGACCATCCTGACACTCAGCGATCAGCAAATATTGGCCTGTAGGAGTTCCTGCCTCACAGGTCACGCCAGTAATATCGATTTTTCCATCCGCATCGGTCTCGAACACTTTTTGTCCAAAGCTGCCGTCTTCGTGGCGAAAGCCCTGCGGCAGCATCACCGCGACGGGGAAACCTTGATGGGATGGCCCTTGTAACTGAAGCTGCACTCCTTGAAGTGTTTTACCGGGTGAAACCATATAATGAGTGCATTGGGCCATTGCACGTGCAGGGTCAGAAAAAAAGATCGATACGGACATGGGGTGAACTCTGTCAATAATGAAGAATCATTATTTGACGGAATAAACTCCGCCGGCATAACTGTTATTGTTGACAGTTTTTTAGATCGTTAAGAAACAATTTAATATGTGAAAATCAATAACAGGAATAAGCCCATGGTTCGCCAAATACGAACCCGGCGCAATTGAGGGCATTGGGGGCGAGGTGACCAGACTCGGCACATTCCTGGATTGTGCGTGCAATACCGTACGTGCTGGATCTCCTCAGGTTTTTTTTCTCCGCAAGGGCTGTTGCGTTTCTGCGACGACACTTCACAATTTGTATCAGGCCATAGGTCGCCGGACCATTTCATGGTTAACTTCTGCCTCGTCGAATTTCTCCACATCAACGTTCAGAAGGACTCCGTTCATGGCTCAAGTCACTCTCAAAGGCAACCCTGTTCAAGTCAACGGCCAACTGCCACAAGCCGGTTCCAAGGCGCCAGCCTTTTCTCTGGTTGCCGGCAATCTGTCCGACGTGACCCTGGCGAGCTTCGCCGGCAAGCGCAAAGTGCTGAACATCTTCCCAAGTGTCGACACCCCGACCTGCGCCACGTCGGTGCGCAAGTTCAATGCTCAGGCCAATGACGTCGCCAACACTGTCGTGCTGTGCATCTCCGCTGACCTGCCGTTCGCGCAAGCCCGTTTCTGCGGCGCCGAAGGCCTGGAAAACGTGCAGAACCTGTCGACCCTGCGCGGTGCCGAGTTCATCGAGAACTACGGCGTGGCGATTGCCGATGGTCCGCTCAAAGGCCTGACCGCCCGTGCCGTCGTGGTGCTGGACGAGAACGACAACGTACTGCACAGCGAGCTGGTCAAGGAAATCGCTGAAGAACCGAACTACGAAGCGGCACTCGCTGTTCTGAAATAAGCAGTTCATTACAATTGTTAACGGCCTGGCGGCGTTCTCACTGAATTTCCCCGCGGAGGGGAAATTCAGTGAGAACGCCCCCTCTGTCCAGGCCGTTTTCATTTGTGCTTCAGTGTCTTAGAAAAATCTCCTGTTACGTAAGCCGAAGGTAAATTGCCGGTAAAGGCGCTTTGCTAAATACCCGCCAGTGCTTATCGTTCAGCCTCCCGTAGAAGAAGCCCACGCGCCCAATGGTTGATCATTCCATGCAATCCTCCGCTTCCCGTAGTCCTCGTCGCTGGCTGTTCGGCCTGCTTGTCCTGTTGGTCATCGCTGGCCTGTGCTGGAAATTCTGGCCTGGCAGCGCTGTGCCAAAAGAAGGCGCCGGACAAAAAGCCGTGGCCGGGCACACCGGCAAGGCAGGGGGGATGCGTCCCGGTTTCGGCGGGGCGACCGGGCCGGTTCCGGTGCGTGTGGCGCCAGCGGTCAAGGGGGATTTCCCGCTGTATTACAAGGCGCTGGGCACCGTGACGGCGCTGAACACCATCAATGTGCGCAGTCGGGTGGGCGGCGAGCTGATCAAGGTGTCGTTCGAAGAAGGGCAGATGGTCAAGGCCGGTGACTTACTGGCGGAAATCGATCCGCGCCCTTACCAGAATGCCTTGCTGCAAGCCGAAGGCACCCTCCTGCAAAATCAGGCACAACTGAAAAACGCGCAGGTTGATGTCGAACGTTATCGCGGCCTGTACCGCGAAGACAGCATCGCCAAGCAAACCCTGGACACCGCCGAAGCGCTGGTCGGCCAGTACCAAGGCACGGTCAAGACCAATCAGGCAGCGGTCAACGACGCCAAGCTCAATCTCGAATTCACCAAGATACGCGCGCCGATAGCCGGGCGAGTGGGCCTGCGTCAGCTCGACGTCGGCAACCTGGTTGCTGCCAACGACACCACGGCGCTGGCGATCATCACCCAGACCCAACCGATCAGCGTCGCTTTCACCTTGCCGGAAAATAGTCTTGATGTGGTGCTGGCCCGCTATCGCAGCGGCGCCAAATTGCCCGCCGAAGCCTGGGACCGTAGCGACACCAAAATGCAGGCCACCGGTGTATTGCAGAGCCTCGACAACCAGATCGACGTCACCACCGGCACCCTGAAGTTCAAGGCGCGCTACGATAACCGTGATCAGGCGCTGTTCCCCAATCAGTTCGTCAACGTCCATCTGCTGGCCGACACCCTTAAGGGCGTGATACTCGCACCTTCGGCAGCGATTCAATTCGGCACCAACGGCACCTTCGTCTATGCGATGGATGGCGACAGGAAAGTCACGATCCGCCAGTTGAAAGTCGGCGCCAGCGACGGTGACAACACCGTGATCACCGAAGGCCTGGCCGCCGGCGATCGTGTCGTCCTGGAAGGCACCGACCGCCTGAAGGAAGGTAGCGAAGTGGAAGTGGTCAACGACACCAAGGATGTACCGACCACCCCGACCGGGCACCTGCAAGGCAAATCGGCGGCCAACGCGATTGAGCCGGCGATCACCGACAAGGCGAAAAAGGGCGGCGCATGAACATCTCGCGGCTGTTCATTCTTCGCCCGGTCGCCACGACCCTGAGCATGCTGGCCATTATTCTGGCCGGCGTGATCGCCTATCGGCTGTTGCCGGTGTCGGCGTTGCCGCAGGTCGATTACCCGACCATTCGCGTGATGACTCTTTATCCCGGCGCCAGCCCGGACGTCATGACCAGCGCAGTCACCGCGCCGCTCGAACGTCAGTTCGGGCAGATGCCCGGCCTCACCCAGATGGCATCGACCAGTTCTGGAGGTGCTTCGGTGCTGACTCTGCGGTTCAGCCTCGACATCAACATGGACGTGGCCGAGCAGCAGGTACAAGCCGCGATCAACGCCGCGACCAATCTGCTGCCCAAGGACCTGCCGGCGCCACCGGTGTACAACAAGGTCAACCCGGCGGACACCCCGGTACTGACCCTGGCGATCACCTCCAAGACCATGCTGTTGCCCAAGCTCAATGACCTGGTCGATACGCGCATGGCGCAGAAAATCGCCCAGATCAGCGGCGTCGGCATGGTCAGCATTGCCGGCGGTCAACGTCAGGCCGTACGGATCAAGGTCAACCCCGAAGCCCTGGCGGCCAACGGTTTGAACCTGTCGGACGTGCGCACCCTGATCGGTGCGTCGAACGTCAACCAGCCCAAGGGTAACTTCGACGGCCCGACCCGGGTCTCAATGCTGGATGCAAACGATCAACTGACTTCACCCAAGGACTACGCCAACCTCATCCTTGCCTATGCCAACGGAGCGCCGTTGCGGCTCAAGGACGTGGCTGAAATCGTCGATGGAGCGGAGAACGAACGCCTCGCGGCCTGGGCCAATGAAAACCAGGCGGTGTTGCTGAATATTCAGCGCCAGCCGGGTGCCAACGTCATCGAAGTGGTCGACCGGATCAAGGCCTTGCTGCCGAGCATCACCGACAACCTGCCGGCCGGTCTCGAAGTCACTGTGCTGACCGACCGCACCCAGACCATCCGCGCGTCCGTCACCGATGTGCAACACGAACTGCTGATTGCCATTGCGCTGGTGGTGATGGTGACGTTCCTGTTCCTGCGCCGGGCCAGCGCCACGATCATTCCTTCGGTGGCCGTGCCGCTGTCGCTGATCGGCACCTTCGGCGTGATGTACCTCGCCGGTTTCTCGGTGAACAACCTGACCCTGATGGCCCTGACCATCGCCACCGGTTTCGTGGTGGACGATGCGATCGTCATGCTGGAGAACATTTCCCGGTTCATCGAGGAGGGTGACAGCCCATTGAATGCGGCGCTCAAGGGCGCCAAGCAGATCGGCTTCACCCTGATTTCCCTGACGCTGTCGCTGATCGCGGTACTGATTCCGCTGCTGTTCATGGCCGACGTGGTGGGGCGCTTGTTCCGGGAATTTGCCATCACCCTGGCGGTGGCCATTCTGATTTCGCTGGTCGTGTCGTTGACCCTGACGCCGATGATGTGCGCACGACTGCTCAAGCGCGAACCCAAGGAAGAAGAACAGGGCCGTTTCTACCGGGCCAGTGGCGCCACAATTGATTGGATGATCGCGGCTTACGGGCGCAAGTTAAAGTGGGTTCTCAAGCATCAGTCGCTGACGTTGCTGGTGGCCATCGGCACTTTGGCGCTGACTGTGTTCCTTTACATGATCGTGCCCAAGGGCTTCTTTCCGGTACAGGACACCGGGGTGATTCAGGGCATTTCCGAGGCCCCGCAGTCGATTTCCTTTGCGGCGATGAGTGAGCGGCAACAGCAACTGGCCAAGGTGATTCTGGCGGATCCGGCCGTAGAGAGTCTGTCTTCCTATATTGGCGTCGATGGCGATAACTCGACGTTGAACAGCGGTCGTTTGCTGATCAATCTCAAGTCCCACAGCAACCGCGATTTGAGCGCCACCGAAGTGATTGCGCGCCTGCAACCGGAACTGGACAAACTGGTCGGTATCCGTCTGTTCATGCAGCCGGTTCAGGACTTGACCATTGAAGACCGGGTCAGCCGCACGCAGTACCAATTCAGCATGTCCTCACCGGATTCCGAGCTGCTCAGCCTGTGGAGCAGTCGCCTGGTCGAAGCGCTGGTCCAGCGGCCGGAGTTGACCGACGTCGCCAGCGACCTTCAGGACAAGGGCTTGCAGGTCTATCTGGTGATCGACCGCGATGCCGCGTCCCGGGTCGGCGTATCGGTGTCGAACATCACCGATGCGCTGTACGACGCCTTCGGTCAGCGGCAGATTTCGACCATTTACACCCAGGCCAGTCAATACCGCGTGGTGCTGCAGTCGCAATCCGGCGAGAAAATCGGCCCGGACGCGCTGAACCAGATTCACGTCAAGACCACCGATGGCGGGCAAGTGCGCCTGTCCAGCCTGGCGCACATCGAGGAACGTCAGGCGCAACTGGCGATCACCCACATAGGCCAGTTCCCGGCGGTGATGATGTCCTTCAATCTCGCACCCGGCGTGGCGTTGGGGCATGCGGTGGACATCATCGAGCAAGTGCAAAAGGACATCGGCATGCCGATTGGCGTGCAGACCCAGTTCCAGGGTGCGGCCGAAGCGTTCCAGGCGTCATTGTCGAGCACCTTGCTGCTGATTCTGGCGGCGGTGGTGACCATGTACATCGTGCTCGGCGTGCTCTACGAGAGCTACATCCACCCGATCACCATTCTCTCGACCTTGCCCTCGGCGGCGGTCGGCGCCTTGCTGGCGCTGCTGTTGAGTGGCAATGACCTGGGGATGATCGCGATCATCGGCATCATCCTGCTGATCGGTATCGTGAAGAAGAACGCGATCATGATGATCGACTTCGCCCTCGACGCCGAACGCAATCAGGGCATGGACCCGGAGACGGCGATTTATCAAGCCGCGTTGCTGCGGTTCCGGCCGATTTTGATGACTACATTGGCGGCGTTGTTTGGCGCGGTGCCATTGATGCTCGCCACCGGTTCCGGCGCTGAATTGCGTCAGCCACTGGGTCTGGTGATGGTCGGTGGTTTGTTGGTGAGTCAAGTGCTGACGCTGTTCACCACACCAGTGATTTACCTGTACTTCGATCGCCTCGGTCGACGCTGGGGCCGTACATCCGAGTCCGTGGACGTGGTCGAGCAGCCATGAACCTCTCCGGACCTTTCATCAAGCGCCCGGTTGCCACCCTGTTGCTGAGCCTGGCGATCATGCTGCTGGGCGGGGTGAGCTTCGGTTTGCTGCCGGTGTCGCCGCTGCCGCAAATGGACTTCCCGGTGATCGTGGTCCAGGCCAGTCTCCCCGGTGCGAGCCCGGAGGTGATGGCCTCGACCGTGGCCACGCCGCTCGAACGTTCCTTCGGCGCCATCGCCGGGGTCAACACCATGAGTAGCCGCTCCAGCCAGGGCTCGACCCGGGTGATTCTGCAATTCGACCTCGATCGCGACATCAACGGCGCGGCGCGGGAAGTGCAAGCGGCGATCAACGCCTCGCGCAACCTGCTGCCAAGCGGGATGCGCAGCATGCCGACGTACAAGAAGGTCAACCCGTCCCAGGCACCGATCATGGTGCTGTCGCTGACCTCGGATGTGCTGGAAAAGGGCCAGCTCTACGATTTGGCCTCGACGATCCTGTCGCAGAGCCTGTCTCAGGTGCAGGGGGTGGGTGAAGTGCAGATCGGTGGCAGCTCCTTGCCGGCGGTGCGTATCGAACTCGAACCGCAAGCGCTCAACCAGTACGGCGTGGCGCTGGATGATGTGCGCAACACTATCGCTAACGCCAACGTGCGTCGGCCCAAGGGCTCGGTCGAAGACGGCCAGCGCTTGTGGCAGGTCCAGGCCAACGATCAACTGGAAAAGGCCAAGGATTACGAGTCACTGATCATTCACTACAACGGCGGTGCGGCACTGCGCCTGAAGGACGTGGCCAAGGTCAGTGATGGCGTCGAGGACCGCTACAACAGCGGTTTTTTCAACAACGACGCGGCGGTGCTGCTGGTGATCAACCGTCAGGCGGGCGCCAACATCATCGAGACGGTCAACGAAATCAAGGCCCAGCTCCCGGCGTTGCAAGCCGTGCTGCCGGCCAGCGTCAAACTGAACCTGGCCATGGACCGCTCGCCGGTGATCAAGGCGACCCTGCACGAAGCGGAAATGACCCTGCTGATCGCCGTGGCATTGGTGATTCTGGTGGTGTTCCTGTTCCTCGGTAACTTCCGCGCCTCGCTGATTCCGACGCTCGCGGTGCCGGTGTCGCTGGTCGGCACCTTCGCGGTGATGTACCTCTATGGGTTCTCGCTGAACAACCTGTCGCTGATGGCGCTGATCCTGGCCACCGGGCTGGTGGTGGATGACGCCATCGTGGTGTTGGAGAACATCACCCGGCACATCGACGAAGGCGTGCCGCCGATGAAGGCCGCTTACCTCGGGGCCCAGGAAGTCGGCTTTACGCTGCTATCGATGAACGTCTCGCTGGTGGCGGTGTTTCTCTCGATCCTGTTCATGGGCGGCATCATCGAAAGCCTGTTTCGTGAGTTTTCCATCACACTGGCCGCGTCCATCGTGGTCTCGCTGGTCGTCTCGCTGACCCTGACGCCGATGCTGTGCGCCCGTTGGCTCAAGCCACATACGCCGGGCCAGGAAAACCGTTTGCAGCGATGGAGTCAGCGCGCCAACGAGTGGATGGTCGACAAATACGCCACCAGCCTCGACTGGGTACTTCGTCACCGTCGCCTGACCTTGCTCAGCCTGATCGTGACAGTTGGCGTTAACATTGCGCTGTATGTCGTTGTTCCTAAAACATTCATGCCCCAACAGGACACCGGCCAATTGATTGGATTCGTGCGGGGTGACGACGGTCTGTCGTTCAGCGTCATGCAACCGAAAATGGAAACATTCCGCCGCGCGGTACTCAAGGATGAAGCAGTGGAAAGCGTCGCCGGGTTTATCGGCGGCACCAACGGCACCAACAACGCCTTCATGCTGGTACGTCTGAAGCCGATCAAGGAACGGGGCGTGTCCGCGCAAAAAGTCATCGAACGCCTGCGCAAGGAAATGCCCAAAGTCGCCGGCGCACAATTGATGCTGATGGCGGATCAGGACCTGCAGTTTGGCGGTGGTCGTGAACAGACCACCTCGCAGTATTCCTACATCCTGCAAAGCGCCGACCTTGGCGAGTTGCGCCAGTGGTACCCGAAAGTGGTGACTGCGCTCAAGGCCTTACCGGAGTTGACCGCGATTGATGCCCGGGAAGGACGTGGCGCGCAACAAGTGACCTTGATCGTCGATCGCGATCAGGCCAAACGCCTGGGGGTCGACATGGACATGGTCACCGCCGTGTTGAACAACGCCTACAGCCAGCGGCAGATTTCGACGATCTACGACAGCCTCAACCAGTATCAGGTGGTGATGGAGGTAAATCCGAAATACGCCCAGGACCCGATCACCCTCAAGCAGGTTCAAGTCATCACCGCCGACGGCGCGAGAATTCCACTGTCGACCATCGCCCACTACGAAAACAGCCTGGAAGATGACCGCGTCAGCCACGAAGGACAGTTCGCGTCTGAGAGCATTTCCTTCGACATGGCCGAAGGCGTGACGGTGGAGCAGGGTACTGCGGCCATCGAACGGGCGATTGCCAGGCTCGGCATGCCGGAAGACGTCATCGTGAAAATGGCCGGCACCGCCGACGCCTTCGCCGCTACGCAAAAGAGCCAGCCGTGGATGATACTGGGTGCGCTGGTGGCGGTGTATCTAGTGCTGGGCGTGCTGTATGAGAGCTACATCCATCCGCTGACCATTCTCTCGACCTTGCCGTCGGCCGGGGTCGGCGCATTGCTGTCGATCTATGCATTGGGCGGAGAATTCAGCCTGATCTCGTTGCTCGGGCTGTTTTTGCTGATCGGCGTGGTGAAGAAGAACGCCATTCTGATGATCGACCTCGCGCTGCAATTGGAGCGGCAAAAGGGCCTGGAACCGCTGGAGTCGATTCGCAGCGCCTGTCTGCAACGTCTGCGCCCGATTCTGATGACCACGCTGGCTGCGATCCTCGGCGCGTTGCCGCTGCTGCTGGGCCGTGCCGAAGGTGCGGAAATGCGCCAGCCGCTGGGTTTGACCATCATCGGCGGGCTGATCTTCAGTCAGGTGCTGACCCTTTACACCACCCCGGTGGTTTACCTCTATCTCGACAAACTGCGCCATCGTTTCAATAAATGGCGTGGGGTGCGTACCGACGCTGCTCTGGAAACTCCGCTATGACTGACCGTTCGCTTATCAACCTGTCTGCACTGCTGATCACGGCCCGAGGCTCGCGTCTGTTGAGCCTGTCGCTGTGCGTGGCGCTGCTCAGTGCCTGCGCCATCGGCCCGGATTACCAGCGCCCGCAAGCCGCCGCGCCGGTACAGTACAAGGAAGCGGCCGGTTGGCGTCAGGCCAACCCGAGCGATTCCCTGGCCCGCGGTGCCTGGTGGGAACTGTATGGCGATCAACAACTCAACGGCCTGATCGACACACTCAACAGCGCCAACCAGACCGTTGCCCAGTCCGAAGCCCAGTACCGTCAAGCCCAAGCTCTGGTGCGCAGTGCCCGCGGCGCGTTTTTCCCGACGGTGGACCTGACCGTCGGCAAAAACCGCTCGAGCCAGGGCACTGGCAGCAGCAGTTCGAGCCTGAGCAGTACGTCCAGCGGCATTCGCAATACCTACACGGCCCAGGCCGGTGTCAGTTGGGAGGCCGACGTCTGGGGCAAACTGCGCCGAGGCCTTGAGGCCGACACGGCCAACGCCGAGGCGAGTTTTGCCGATCTGGCAGCGATGCGCCTGAGCCAGCAGTCGGAACTGGTGCAGAACTACCTGCAATTGCGCGTGATCGATGAGCAAAAGCGCCTGCTGCAAGCGACAGTCGAGGCCTATCAGCGCTCGCTGAAAATGACCGAAAACCAGTACCGCGCAGGTGTTTCCGGCAAGGACGCGGTGGCACAGGCCACCACTCAGCTCAAGAGTACCGAAGCCGAGTTGGTCGATCTGATCTGGCAGCGCGCGCAGTTCGAGAACGCCATTGCCGTACTGATCGGACTGCCGCCCGCCGAGTTCAACCTCGCGGAAACCACGGACATCCCGCTGTTGCCCGAGGTGCCGCTGAACCTGCCTTCGCAATTATTGGAACGCCGTCCTGACATCGCCTCGGCCGAGCGCTCGGTCATGGCCGCCAACGCTAACATCGGCGTGGCCAAGGCCGCGTACTACCCGGACCTGACGTTGAGTTTGAACGGCGGTTACAGCAGCAGCACCTCTTCGAACTGGATCAGTGTGCCGAACCGCTTCTGGTCGGTCGGCCCGCAACTGGCGATGACCTTGTTCGATGGCGGTCAGCGCTCGGCGGAAGTCGACCGCAGCGAAGCGGCCTATGACGAGACAGTGGCCAAGTACCGCCAGACCGTACTCGACGGTTTCCGTGAAGTGGAAAACTACCTGGTTCAGCTCAAGGTCCTGGAAAACGAATCCGCCGTGCGTCAACAGGCACTGGATGCGGCGCGTGAGTCCCTGCGCCTGACCCAGAATCAGTACAAGGCCGGGCTGATTGCCTATCTGGATGTGGTAGTGGTGCAGGCCACGGCGCTGAACAATGAACGCAATATGCTGGACTTGTTACAGAGCCGGCTGATCGCCAGCGTTCAATTGATCGCGGCGTTGGGCGGTGGATGGGATGGCCAGCTCGAGCTCAATAATTGACCTGTTTCGGGTAATCAAACAAGCGTTTCATCGGCTTGATGGCCCTTTGCTAATTTTCTCAGTGCGTTCTTTCGCGCAGTCAGTACAATCGCCCGATTTACCCCCCGAGAACGGAAGCAGTACGGCGGGGTAGTCGCGAGAAATCCAATGCTTATCGGTAGCTATTCACCCACGCTGGTTATCATTTCGCTCTGTGTAGCGATTCTCGCGTCCTATACCGCGCTCGACATGACCGGGCGCATTGCTACCGCCAGAGGTCGGGCCGTGCATTTGTGGACGGTGGGCGGGGCTTTTGCGATGGGCATCGGCGTGTGGTCGATGCATTTCATCGGCATGCTCGCGTTTGAACTGCCTATTGACCTCGGCTACGACATCACCCTGACGGCCCTGTCGCTGCTGACCGCGATTCTGTCCTGCGGCTTTGCCTTGTGGCTGGTCAGCCAGCCACAACTGCCGGGCTGGCAACTGGGGTTTGGAGCGCTGGCGATGGGCGCTGGTATCAGCGCCATGCACTACACCGGCATGGCCGCCATGCGCATGCAGCCGGGTATCGATTACGACCCGACACTGTTTAGTGCCTCTCTGCTCATCGCCGTCGGGGCGTCGGGCGCTGCGTTATGGATCGCCTTTCGCCTGCGCCGGCACACGCCTCATGTCAGCCTGCTTCGAGGCGGCGCGGCGGTGATCATGGGCATTGCCATTGTTGGAATGCACTACACCGCCATGGCCGCTGCGCGTTTTCCCGACGGCAGTTTTTGTGGCGCGGCGATCAGCGGTTTGAACGGCAAGGGCCTGGACAGCCTGGTGCTGATCACCACGATGGCGGTGCTGAGCATTGCCTTGCTCACCTCGATTCTCGATGCACGTCTGGAGGCTCGCACCGCCGAATTGGCCCGCTCGCTGACAGAAGCTAATCGCGAACTCACCCAACTGGCGCTGCACGACCCCCTGACCGGTCTGCCGAATCGGGTGTTGCTGGCGGATCGCATCGACCAGGCCACATCGAGGGTGCAGGAGCAGGGCGGTTGTTTTGCATTGATGTTCATCGATCTGGACGGTTTCAAACCGGTCAATGATGCTTTCGGCCACCACATGGGTGACCTGCTCTTACGAGAAGTCGGCTTGCGCTTGCGCGAGGATCTGCGCAGCCAGGACACCCTGGCGCGGATCGGCGGTGACGAATTCGTCTTGCTGGTGCAATTGCGCGATGAACATGACGCCTTGAACCTGGCGGCACGTCAGGTCGCAATGATCGCGCGCTCGTTCCGCGTCGCCGAACATGATTTGCAGATTTCAGCCAGTGTCGGCATCGCCCTCTATCCGGGCAACGGCCAGACGGCCGAAGAGCTGCTGATGAATGCCGACGCGGCGATGTATCACGCCAAGGGCGTGGGTAAAAACGGCTACAGCTTCTTCGACGCCTCGATGAACAGCAACGCGCGCAAACAGCTGCAATTGCTGCAAGACCTGCGTAATGCCGTGGATCAGCAACAATTCAGCCTCTACTACCAACCCAAGTTCGACGCCAGCAATGGCCGGCCGGTCGGCGCCGAAGCGTTGTTGCGCTGGGTGCACCCGACTCAGGGCATGATGCTGCCGGACAAGTTCATTGAACTGGCGGAGAAGACCGGGCTGATCATTCCGATTGGCGAATGGGTGCTCAACGAAGCCTGCCGCCAGATGCGCGAATGGTATGTGCTCGGCTACACCGACTGGCGTATCGCGGTAAACCTTTCGGCCCTGCAGTTCTGCCATGCAGGCCTGGTTCAGAGTGTCGCCAAAGCCTTGGCCACGCACCGTTTGCCCGCCAACAGCCTGACCCTGGAAATCACCGAAACCACCGCCATGAGTGACGCCGATGCGAGCATGATGGTGCTCAATGAGCTCTCGGAGATGGGCGTCGACCTGTCCATCGATGACTTTGGTACCGGCTATTCGAGTTTGATGTACCTCAAGCGTTTGCCGGCCAACGAATTGAAGATCGACCGTGGTTTTGTCCGCGACCTGGAACGGGACAGCGACGACGCCGCCATCGTTTCCGCCATCGTCGCGCTGGGCCAGGCATTGGGTTTGCGGATCGTCGCCGAAGGGGTGGAAACCGACGTGCAGCAGGATTTCCTTACTCAACTGGGCTGCGATTCGTTGCAGGGTTACCTGCTGGGGCACCCGCTGCCGGCAGAGCGCTTCATGATCGATATAGTTCGGGCAGAGGAACTGGCGCTGGCCTGAAGCAAGATCGCGTTATCGGTCCGCGTAGTCCCATGCAGGAGCTGGCTTGCCAGCGGTGGCGTCCCCGCTGACATCACAACACCCCATGCAAAAAACGCCGATGGCGGTTATTCTTGCCCCCGACTGCTTACGCTTGAATGGGGAACAGCTCGCATGGACAAAGTCATCGTCATCACTGGTGGAAGCCGCGGCATCGGCGCCGCCACTGCCTTGTTGGCCGCCGAACAGGGCTATCGGATCTGCATCAACTATCAATCCGATGAAGAAGCCGCGCACCGGGTGCTCGAGCAAGTCCGCGCCCTCGGCGCCCAAGCCATCGCGGTCCGAGCGGACGTCAGCATCGAAGACGAAGTGATTGCCTTGTTTCACCGGGTAGACACCGAGCTGGGCCGGGTTACCGCACTGGTCAACAACGCCGGCACTGTGGGGCACAAGTCCCGGGTCGACGAAATGTCCGAATTTCGCATTCTGAAAATCCTCAAAACCAACGTCCTGGCGCCGATTCTCTGCGCCAAGCACGCGATCCTGCGCATGTCGCCCAAACATGGCGGCCAGGGTGGCAGCATCGTCAACGTCTCCTCGGTGGCCTCACGCTTGGGCGCCCCCAGTGAATACGTCGACTACGCGGCCTCCAAAGGCGCGCTCGACACCTTTACCATCGGCCTGTCCAAGGAAGTGGCCGGCGAAGGTATCCGCGTCAACGCCGTGCGACCTGGCTACATCTACACCGATTTCCACGCGCTGAGCGGCGATCCGGACCGGGTCAGCAAACTGGAATCGGCGATACCGATGGCGCGCGGTGGCCGGCCGGATGAAGTGGCGGAAGCGATTGTGTGGCTGTTGTCGGACAAGGCGTCGTATGCGACCGGGACTTTTGTCGATCTTGGGGGCGGGCGTTAATCTCTGAAAGGTGCGGTCTCGGCTCGGGCCCCATCGCGGGCAAGCCCCCACAGGGTTACGCGGTCAACTGTGGGGGCTTGCCCGCGATGGGGCCGGAACAGTCAACCTCAAACCCTCAGAATGACCGCACAATCCGTCCCAACGTCTCCATCGCCTTCTCCGAAGCCTCATCCCAAGGGCTGCCATAATTCAGCCGAATACAATTCCTGAACCGTTGCGCCGGCGAAAAGATCGGCCCCGGCGCGATGCTGATTCCTTGCGCCAAGGCCATCTGAAACAACTTCAACGAATCCATCTGCGCGGGCAATTCCAGCCACAAGAAATAGCCGCCAGCCGGTTGACTCACGCGAGTCTGCGCCGGGAAATAGCGGGCAATCGCCGCCAGCATCGCACTCTGCTGTTCTTCCAGCGCATAACGCAGTTTGCGCAGATGCCGGTCATAGCCGCCATGTTGCAGGTAATCGGCAATGGCCGCCTGCGCCGGCATCGAGGCGCACAGCGAGGTCATGAGTTTCAGCCGTTCAATTTTTTGCGCAAAGCGCCCGGCAGCCACCCAGCCAATGCGATAGCCAGGGGCGAGGCTCTTGGCGAACGAGCCGCAATGCATCACCAACCCCTCGGTGTCGAACGCTTTCGCCGGTTTCGGCGCCTGTTGCCCGTAATACAGTTCGGCGTAAACGTCATCTTCGATCAGTGGCACCTGATGGCTGCGCAACAACTCCACCAGTTCCTGTTTCTTTGCCTCGGGCATGGTCGCGCCCATGGGGTTCTGAAAACTGGTCATGCACCAGCAGGCCTTGATCGGGTAGCGTTCCAGGGTTTGCGCGAGCACGCCGAGGTCGATGCCGTCGCGCGGATGCACGGGGATTTCCACGGCTTTGAGTTTCAGCCGTTCGAGGATTTGCAGGCAGGCATAGAACGCCGGAGCTTCGATGGCCACCAGGTCGCCGGGTTCGGTGACGGCTTGCAGACACAGGTTCAGCGCTTCGAGGGCGCCGTTGGTGATCAGCAATTCTTCCATGGGCAGCATCAGGCCGCCGACCATGTAGCGCAGGGCGATTTGTCGGCGCAGTTGCGGGTTGCCCGGCGACATGTCGGTGACGACCATGCGCGGATCCATGTCCCGGGCGGCGCTGGCCAATGAACGGGACAGCCGTTGCAGGGGAAACAGGGTGGGGCTGGGGAACGCCGAGCCGAAGGGGACGGTGTTGGGGTCTTTGATCGAGTCGAGGACCGAGAACACCAGTTCGCTGACGTCGACTTCGGTGGATTCGTTGACTTGGCTGCTGATCACCGGTTCTGAAAACGGGCTCGGCGCGTGGGTGTTGACGAAGTAGCCGGAACGCGGGCGGGCGCGGATCAGGCCGCGGCGCTCCAGAAGGTAATAAGCCTGAAACACCGTGGACGGGCTGACGCCGTAGGTCTGGCTGGCGTAGCGCACCGACGGCACGCGCTGGCCAGGGCCGAGGACGCCGGAGCGGATCAGTTCAGCGATGTCGTCGGCGAATTTTTCGTAGCGTTTCATCGAGTGCCCTGGCGTTGCGGTATGCAGAGAAATTGGGGGGGCTTCTTCGCCAGCAAACCGGCCCCTACAGGTCTGCGCAATTCTGTAGGAGCCGGCTTGCTGGCGATGCAGTCTAAGGGATCAACGGTTCATCGGCGCAACAAACCGGCTTTTGGCCACGCTGTAAACATCAGGCTCATCGCTGTCGACGATCTGGAAGCTGATGCTCTGCGAGCTGCTGCTCGGCCGTTCCGTGGTCATGGCGACGGACACCGGCACGTCGACAATTTCCCCCGGGGCCAGGCTCAGTTCGGTCCTGCCTTGCAGCTGGAAGCCGTCGCCATCGACCAGGGTCAATCGGTAGTCTTGACGTTGCTGGGTCTTGTTGATGACTTTCAGGCTGTAGATGTTTTCGATCTGCCCCTGGCTGTTCTCGCGGAACAGGCCACGGTCCTTGCTGACGTCCAGCGACACCATCGGCCGTTCCACCAGCGCGAGGGCGAGGGCGCCGATCATCACCAGCAACACCGCGGTGTAGCCGATCAGCCGTGGCCGCAGCAGATGGGTCTTGCCACCCTGCAACTCGTGCTCCGAGGTGTAGCTGATCAGCCCGCGGGCATAGCCCATTTTGTCCATGATCGAATCGCAGGCGTCGATACAGGCGGCGCACCCGATGCATTCCATCTGCAAGCCATCGCGAATGTCGATGCCGGTCGGGCAGACCTGCACGCACAGTTGGCAATCGATGCAGTCGCCGAGGCCGGCGTCGGCAGGTTTCACGTCACGTTTGCGCGGGCCACGGTTTTCGCCCCGGGCGACGTCGTAGGAAATGGTCAGGGTGTCTTTGTCGAACATCACACTCTGGAACCGCGCATACGGGCACATGTGCATGCACACCGCTTCGCGCAGCCAACCGGCGTTGATGTAGGTCGCACCGGTGAAGAACAGCACCCAGAACAGGCTGACACCGCCGATCTGCAAGGTCAGCAGTTCTTCGGCCAGCGGCCGGATCGGCGTGAAGTAGCCAACAAAGGTCAGGCCGGTCAGCAAGCTGATCGCCAGCCATAATGTGTGCTTGGCGGCGCGGCGCATCAGTTTGTTCAGACCCCAGGGCGCGGCTTGCAGCTTGATCCGCTGGTTGCGCTCACCTTCGGTGATCTTCTCGCACCACATGAAGATCCAGGTCCAGGAGCTCTGCGGGCAGGTGTAGCCGCACCAGACACGGCCGGCAAACACGGTGATCGCAAACAGGCCAAACGCCGCAATGATCAGCAGCGCCGACAACAGGATGAAATCCTGCGGCCAAAAAGTCGCACCGAAGATGTGGAATTTGCTTTCAGAAAGGTCCCAGAGCACTGCCTGACGGCCGCCCCAGTTCAACCACACGGTGCCGAAAAACAGCAGAAACAGAAAACCCGCACCGCTCATGCGCAGGGTGCGGTACAGGCCGGTGAAGCTACGGGTGTGGATCAGGTTGTCGCTGGATTTGGCCTTCATCTTTGGACGCGAAGGCTCGATTTTTACAAATGAGTCGGGTTCTACGGTTCGGACGGGGATTCTCTCGCTCATGGTCTTTCGCTCATCAGCCTCCATCAGGCATGAGCACTATGAGCGGCGATCTGTTTGCATAACAGACTCAGGTATCGCAATAAAAAGCGGATCAGATGAGTGTTGAACCACACCCTGCGACAAGTTGATGCACCCGTCAAAACGGGGCGCAGACGCCTATATCAGACGCCCGCGCGCGATGTTGATCGGGGTCAGTCAAATCACCGAATCACTGTCGGTGGCCTTCAAATGCCGGCGACCGTCCACGGCGCCTGCTACGGTCAATGCATCGGCTTCTGCTTCGGTGATGTAGATGCGCTGGCCGTTGATGTCCACCGCTGACATGGCTTTGGCGCCGTCGGTGACGATGGTGACGTCGGGACACAGACGAATTTCTTCGCCGTTCTCCGTGGTAAAGAAGCAAGTCTGGTTTTCGATGCGCACAGTCATGGAGAGGTCCTTTTTTCTGCGGAGTCTTAACTGTTAGGGCACATCCCGCCGCCATCGTTCTGTGCAACCGATTAATGGTCGGCGCGGTCCATCCTCTATCGATCATTTACAGGGATTGCACCATGGACGCCTGGTGGCATGAGGTTTGGGTGACGCTGCAAGCGGAGTTCGCCGACATCGGCGACGCCTCGCAATTGACACGTATCACGGTAAGACTGTTGATAGCCGCCGTGTTGGGCGGGATTCTCGGTTTTGAACGCGAGCACAAAGGCAAGGCCGCCGGTGTGCGTACGCACATGCTGGTGGCGCTGGGGGCCGCGCTGTTTGTGCTGGTGCCGCAGATGTCCGGCTCTCAGGCCGATGCGATGAGTCGGGTGGTGCAAGGGGTGATCGCCGGGATCGGCTTCCTCGGCGCCGGGACCATCCTGAAAAACCAGGAAGGCGATGAGGGCCACGTGAAAGGCCTGACCACCGCCGCCGGGTTGTGGATGACCGCAGCCATTGGTGTTTCCGCCGGGTTGGGGCGTGAGGCGACGGCGGTATTCAGTACGTTGCTGGCGTTGGTGATCTTTAGTGTGATGCCGAGGATTGTGAGGATGCTCGAAAAAAGCGATTCGGAAGATAAACCTTAGCGACTATTAGGTGCCCGTTCAGATGCCGGTTCAGGTTCGGTCATATTCAATGCCGATTGGACGTCCCAATGGTTTTCATTTGCTAACTCGTTTTGGGAGAAATCGAAGCTCCGATAACGCAGGTCAATGTCGTGAGCGAGTGAGCTCTTGACGGCCTTTTCCGGTTGCTCGCGATCGATCATGAAATAAAGTAGCTCGTAGTTGAATAGTTTCACTTTCAGGCCAGCCGTCGCTCAGTGATTCACGGTTGAGCGCAGATCGTTGTGCGCTCACGCTTTCTGTAAAGCTGCTGACACTGAAAAATATTGATGACATGGCTGGATGCTCTGGCTTAAGGGACTGGGGTATCTAAGAGCATGCAAGGGGATTTCGTAAAGCATTCGATAGCGGGAAATGTCACTACAGGATCGGTACTACACCGTTCTGGGAAAAAACCTTGTAGGAACGTGCTCGCGAAACGCCCGACCTCGCGTTGGGGTTCAAGCTTGCGGCGTTATCGTTGACGATCTTCGCGAGCAAGCTCGCTCCTACAATGCGGCGAGGGCGCATCAGAGCCATCATCACTCCGGCACAACGATCACCGGCGGCATCGTCTCCGGCGGATCTTCCCTTGGTGGCGGGGTGGTCCCCGGCGGTTCCTGCTCGGGCACCGGCGCAGGTTCAGTCGGTGGAATCGTCGGGCTATCGATATTCGGATCAGGCGTTTCGGCCGGGATTGGGATACTCATCGTTGAAGCCTCCAGTGGCAGATGGCGCAAGTCGTGCTTAAGTGGATTGACCACCGCGCACAGGAATTGATTCCACCGAAGATCCGGGCAAATCCACGTGAACTTTACCGAGGCCTGTCGCTCGGAACCTAAGTGAGTTCATTCCGGGGCCGCTGGCCTTGCGCGAACGACGATCAGGTACAAGAGCGTCCATGGGGCGTAAAGGAGAGATGCTCGATGACTGCAGAAAAACCGACAGAGCTGAACTACAACCCTCATATGCCGCTGTCGCAGGCCTTGTTGCTGCCGCGCATCGCCATTGAAAACACCATGCCGACCCTTGATGGCGGGCAATTCGCCGTTAAGGCCGTGATCGGACAAGACGTGGTGGTCACGAGTAAAGTCTTCGCCGACGGGCACGACAAACTGGCCGTTCGGGTTCGCTGGCGTGCTGCCGATGATGACGCCTGGCAAAGCGAAGTCATGGGTGAGCTGGGCAATAACGGGTATCAAGGCCAATTCCGCGTCGCGCGTCAGGGCCGTTATGTGTTCTGCATTGAGGCCTGGATCGATCAGTTCGCCAGCTTCTGCTATGAGCTGGAGAAGAAGCACTCGGCCCGGGTGCCCGTCAGTCTTGAGTTGCAGGAAGGTCGCACCCTGGTTCAACAGGCAGCCGAACGCTCCGAAGGTCAACTGAGTGAAGCGTTGGCAGCGCTGCACCACGAACTGGCCGGGTTGCTCGAAATCGAGCAGGTGGCGCTGTTTCTGCACCATCGCAGCGCTGATCTGATGGCTCAGGCCGATCACCGCGCCTATTTGAGCCTCAGCCCCGAGTATCCGCTGGACGTCGAACGTGAGATCGCGCAGTTCGCCAGTTGGTATGAGTTGTTTCCGCGCTCGATCACCGACGATCCGGCCCGTCATGGCACTTTTAACGACGTGCATTCGCGGCTGCCGATGATTCAGGACATGGGTTTTGACGTGCTGTACTTTCCGCCGATCCACCCGATCGGACGCAGCTACCGCAAAGGCCCGAACAACTCCCTCACCGCCGGCCCTGACGATCCGGGCAGCCCGTATGCCATTGGCAGCGAAGAGGGCGGGCATGAGGCGATCCACTCGGAACTGGGCACCCGCGAAGACTTTCGTCGGCTGGTTGCCGCAGCCGCCGACCATGGCCTGGAAATCGCACTCGACTTCGCCATCCAGTGTTCCCAGGATCATCCGTGGCTCAAACAGCATCCCGGCTGGTTCAACTGGCGTCCGGACGGCACGATCAAATACGCCGAGAACCCGCCGAAGAAGTATCAGGACATCGTCAACGTCGACTTCTATGCCGCTGACGCGATTCCTAGCCTCTGGGTCGAATTGCGCGACATCGTGGTCGGCTGGGTCGAGGAGGGCGTGAAGATCTTTCGCGTCGATAACCCCCACACCAAGCCGCTGCCGTTCTGGCAATGGCTGATCGCCGATGTACGGGCGCTGTACCCGGAAGTGATCTTCCTCGCCGAAGCCTTTACCACGCCGGCAATGATGGCGCGTCTGGGCAAGGTCGGTTACTCGCAGAGCTACACCTACTTCACCTGGCGCAACACCAAGTACGAACTGTCGACGTACTTCACCGAGTTGAACGAGTCGCCGTGGCGCGAATGCTACCGGCCGAATTTCTTCGTCAACACCCCCGACATAAACCCGGCGTTTTTGCATGAGTCGGGACGCGCCGGTTTTCTCATCCGCGCAGCGTTGGCGACCATGGGCTCCGGGTTGTGGGGCATGTATTCCGGGTTTGAGCTCTGTGAAGCCGCACCCGTGCCGGGGAAGGAGGAATACCTCAATTCCGAGAAGTACGAGATTCGTCCAAGAGACTTCAATGCGCCTGGCAACATCATCGCCGAAATCGCGCAACTCAATCGTATTCGTCGGCAAAACCCGGCGTTGCACACGCATTTAGGGCTTACGGTCTACAACGCCTGGAATGACAACATTCTGTATTTCGGCAAACGCAGCGCGGATGGCAGCAATTTCATTCTGGTGGCCGTCAGCCTCGATCCGCATAACGTTCAGGAAGCGAATTTCGAATTGCCGCTGTGGGAAATGGGTTTGCCTGACGACGCCAGCACCCAGGGCGAGGATTTGATGAGTGGTCATCGCTGGACCTGGCACGGCAAGTACCAGTTCATGCGGATCGACCCGGCACATCAGCCGTTCGGGATTTGGCGCATCACGGCTTAGCCCCGGCACCTGTGGGAGCTGCCTGCTCGCCAAGGGGTCAGCACATCCAACATCCATGTCGCCTGCTACATCGTCTTCGCGAGCAGGCTCGCTCCCACAGGGAGGGGCTAGGCCCGGCGGATTTTTCGAATTCAACAGGAGTTCCAAATGGCGAAGAAACCCAAGGCTGCCACCTTTATCAAGGACCCGCTCTGGTACAAGGATGCGGTGATCTACCAGGTTCACGTTAAGTCTTTTTTCGACTCCAACAATGACGGGATCGGCGACTTTCCTGGCCTTATCGCCAAACTCGATTACATTGCCGACCTCGGCGTCAATACCATCTGGCTGTTGCCGTTCTATCCGTCGCCACGGCGCGATGACGGTTACGACATCGCCGAATATCGCGGCGTGCATCCCGATTACGGGACCATGGCCGATGCCAGGCGCTTTATCTCTGAAGCGCACAAACGCGGCTTGCGGGTGATTACCGAACTTGTCATCAACCACACCTCGGACCAGCACGCGTGGTTCCAGCGTGCGCGTAAAGCCAAACCCGGTTCGGCGGCGCGGGACTTTTACGTGTGGTCCGATGACGATCAAAAATACGATGGCACCCGCATCATCTTTCTTGACACTGAAAAGTCCAACTGGACCTGGGACCCGGTCGCCGGCCAGTACTTCTGGCACCGTTTCTATTCCCACCAGCCGGACCTGAACTTCGATAACCCGCAAGTCATGAAAGCCGTGCTGTCGGTGATGCGCTATTGGCTGGACATGGGCATCGACGGTTTGCGTCTGGATGCGATTCCGTACCTCATCGAACGCGATGGCACCAACAACGAAAACCTGCCCGAGACCCACGACGTCCTCAAGCAGATTCGGGCCGAAATCGACGCCAATTACCCCGATCGCATGCTGCTCGCCGAGGCCAATCAGTGGCCGGAAGATACGCAACTGTACTTCGGTGACACCGATAAAAAAGGCCTGAACGGCGACGAATGCCACATGGCCTTTCACTTCCCGCTGATGCCACGGATGTACATGGCGCTGGCCCAGGAAGACCGCTTCCCGATCACCGACATTCTGCGTCAGACCCCGGAAATTCCGGCCAACTGCCAGTGGGCGATTTTCCTGCGCAACCACGATGAGCTGACCCTGGAAATGGTCACCGACAAGGAGCGCGATTACCTGTGGAATTACTACGCCGCCGACCGTCGAGCGCGGATCAACCTGGGGATTCGCCGTCGCCTCGCGCCGCTGATGGAGCGTGACCGTCGTCGCGTCGAATTGCTCAACAGCCTGCTGCTGTCGATGCCTGGTACGCCGACGATGTATTACGGCGATGAAATCGGCATGGGCGACAACATCTACCTCGGCGACCGCGACGGCGTGCGTACGCCGATGCAGTGGTCGATCGACCGTAACGGCGGATTCTCCCGCGCCGACCCGGCGAGCCTGGTGTTGCCACCGATCATGGACCCGCAATACGGTTACCTGTCGGTCAACGTCGAAACCCAGGCCGGCGACCCGCATTCGTTATTGAACTGGACCCGCCGCATGCTCGCGGTGCGCAAGCAGTCCAAGGCCTTCGGCCGTGGCACGCTGAAAATGCTGTCGCCGAGCAATCGTCGAATTCTGGCCTACACCCGTGAATTTACCGGGGCCGACGGCAAGAACGAGATCATCCTGTGCGTGGCCAACGTGTCCCGTAGCGCGCAAGCGGCAGAGCTGGACCTGTCGGCCTACGTCGGCATGGTGCCGGTTGAGATGCTCGGCGGTAATGCGTTCCCACCGATTGGTCAGCTGAATTTTCTCCTGACCCTGGCACCGTATGGTTTCTATTGGTTTGCGCTGGCCGCAGAAAACCAGATGCCTAGCTGGCATGTCGAGCCGGCGCAAAGCCTGCCGGACTTCACTACCCTGGTACTGAAGAAACGCATGGAGGAACTGCTTGAAGCGCCGTCCCGCGACACGCTGGAGCAGGGCATCTTGCCGAACTGGTTGCAAAACCGCCGCTGGTTCGCCGGCAAAGACAAGTCCATCGACAAGGTCAACCTGGCTTACGGCGTGCGCTTCGGTGATGCGCTGCATCCGGTGCTGTTGAGTGAAATCGAAGTCACCAGCGGCGGACAGACCAGCCGTTATCAGCTGCCGTTCGGCTTCATTGCGGACGATCAGGTGGGCCCCGCGTTGCCGCAGCAACTGGCGCTGTCTCGGGTTCGGCGCGGGCCTCAAGTGGGTTTGATTACCGATGCATTCAGTCTTGAACACTTCATTCGCGCTGTCCTGCAAGGCATGCAGGACAACACCGTGTTGCCTTCCGATGGCGGCGAGATTCGTTTCGAGCCGACTGCCGAGCTGGGCAAACTGGGCCTGACGGCTGAATCGGAAGTGCGTTACCTGTCGGCCGAACAGTCCAACAGCTCGGTGGTGATCGGCAGCAGCCTGGTGCTCAAGCTGATCCGCAAGGTCGCCTCGGGCGTGCATCCGGAACTGGAAATGAGTGCGTACCTGACCGGTGCAGGCTTCGCCAATATCTCGCCGTTGCTGGGGTCGGTGGTGCGCCGCGATGCCAAGGGCGAAGACAACCTGCTGATGATCGCCCAAGGCTATCTGAGCAATCAGGGCGATGCGTGGGAGTGGACGCAGAACAACCTCGAACGGGCATTGCGCGATGAACTCGCCGATGCCATGTCGGAGCAGGAACAGCACTACAACGCCCTCGGCGAACTGCGTGACTTCGCCGGCATGCTTGGTCAGCGCTTGGGGGAAATGCATCAGGTACTGGCAGCGCCGACGGACAATCCGGACTTCGCTCCGCAAGTCACTACGCAAAAAGAGGCCCTGGCTTCGGCCAAGGATGTCGCCGCGCAACTGGAGCACGCGCTGAAGTTGCTCAAAGAGCATCAAAACCAACTGAACCCGGCGGACAAAACCCTGGTCACTCGTTTACTGGACAACAGAAAAGCCATCCTCGGCCACGTCCAGGAACTGGGCAAAAAAGCGATCGGTGGTTTGCGCATTCGTGTCCATGGCGACTTGCACCTCGGGCAAGTGCTGGTGATCAAGGGCGACGCTTACCTGATCGACTTTGAAGGTGAGCCGGCACGTCCACTGGCTGAGCGACGCGGCAAGCACAGTCCTTACAAGGACGTCAGCGGTGTCTTGCGCTCGTTCGATTACGCGGCCGCCATGGCGATCAACGTGCACAACGTCGATAACACCGCCGAGGCCCAGGCAGCACGGTTACGGGTCTCGGATCGCTATTTAAATGAGGCGAAACAGGCATTTGTCGACGCTTATCGGCTGGCGGCAGCTAGTCTTGCTCATGCATGGCAAGATCCGGAAGGCGAGGACGCCGCGCTGGCGTTGTTCGGTCTGGAGAAAGCGGCGTATGAGGTGGCCTATGAGGCAGAGAATCGGCCCACTTGGCTGCCTGTGCCGTTGCACGGTTTATATGGACTATTGAGTGGGCTTAAACCCTTTTCCGATCTTGGTGGAGAGTAGTCATGAGTTTCTCGAACAAGGAACAGGGTCACGCTAAAGAGGCGTTACTGCCCAGATCGCGGGACATCGACGCCCTGGTGCGCGCCGAACATCACGACCCCTTTGCAATCCTCGGCCCCCATGGCGATGGCGCCGGCGGGCAATTTATTCGGGCTTATCTGCCAGACGCGCTGAGCGTGCAGGTGCTGTCCAAGGACTCCGGCGAGGAACTTGGCAGCCTGGAAGCCACCCAGACGCCGGGGTTGTTTGTCGGGCATTTCGAGCGCGCGCAGCCCTATGTGCTGCGCACCCGTTGGGCAGGCGGCGAACAGGTTTCCGAGGACCCTTACAGCTTTGGTCCTTTGTTGGGTGAAATGGACTTGTACCTGTTCGCCGAGGGCAATCACCGCGACTTGAGCAGTTGCCTCGGTGCGCAGCTGACAACCGTCGAGGGCGTCGACGGCGTGCGTTTCGCCGTGTGGGCACCCAACGCCAAACGGGTGTCGGTGGTCGGCGACTTCAATAACTGGGACGGCCGTCGGCACCCGATGCGCCTGCGTCACCCGACCGGCGTCTGGGAGCTGTTCATCCCGCGCCTGCAGGCAGGCGAGGCTTATAAATACGAGATCCTCGGTACCCACGGCATTCTGCCGCTCAAGGCCGACCCGATGGCGCTGGCCACCACGTTGCCGCCGGACACGGCGTCGAAAGTCGCCTCTCCATTGAGCATTGAATGGCAGGATCACGAGTGGATGCAGGCACGCGTCGAGCGTTCACAACCGAGCGCGCCGCTGTCGATCTACGAGTTGCACGCCGGTTCCTGGCAGTGCGAGCTGGACGATCTGGGCGAAGTCGCGCGCCAGTACACCTGGCACGAACTGGGTGAACGGTTGATCCCGTACGTGAAAGAGCTGGGTTTCACCCACATCGAACTGATGCCGATCATGGAACACCCGTTCGGCGGTTCGTGGGGCTATCAACTGCTTTCGCAATTCGCACCGAGCGCACGCTACGGTTCGCCGGATGATTTCGCCGCGTTCGTCAACGCCTGTCACCTGGCCGACATCGGCGTCATCCTCGATTGGGTCCCGGCGCATTTCCCGACCGATACTCACGGTCTGGCGCAATTCGACGGCACCGCGTTGTACGAGTACGGCAACCCGCTGGAAGGCTTCCATCAGGATTGGGACACGCTGATCTACAACCTCGGCCGCACCGAAGTGCACGGCTACATGCTGGCGTCGGGATTGCACTGGCTCAAGCATTTCCATGTCGATGGCCTGCGCGTCGATGCGGTGGCGTCGATGCTGTATCGCGATTACTCGCGCAAGGCGGGTGAATGGGTGCCGAACCGTCACGGCGGCCGGGAAAACCTTGAAGCGATCGACTTCCTGCGTCACCTCAACGATGTGGTCAACCTTGAAGCGCCCGGCGCGCTGGTGATTGCCGAAGAGTCCACCGCGTGGCCGGGCGTGAGCCAAAGCACGCAACAGGGCGGTCTGGGGTTCGATTACAAATGGAACATGGGCTGGATGCACGATTCGCTGCATTACATCCAGCAGGATCCGGTGTACCGCGCGCATCACCACAACGAACTGAGTTTCGGTCTGGTGTATGCCTGGTCCGAGCGCTTCATCCTGCCGATTTCCCACGACGAAGTGGTCCATGGCAAACACTCGCTGATCGACAAGATGCCCGGCGACCGCTGGCAGAAATTCGCCAACCTGCGCGCCTACCTGAGCTTCATGTGGGCGCATCCGGGCAAGAAACTGTTGTTCATGGGCTGCGAGTTTGGCCAGTGGCGCGAGTGGAATCACGATCAGCAGCTGGATTGGTACTTGCTGCAATATTCGGAACACCAGGGTGTGAAGGCGTTGGTGGGCGACCTGAATCGGCTGTACCGCGAAGAACCGGCGCTGCATGACCAGGACGACGCGCCGCAAGGGTTCCAGTGGCTGATCGGCGATGACGCCATCAACAGCGTTTATGCGTTCCTGCGCTGGAGCAAGGACGGGCGTCCGGTGCTGGTTGTCGCGAACTTCACCCCGGTGCCGCGCCAGGCCTATCGCATCGGCGTGCCGTTTGCGGGGCGCTGGACTGAGGTAATCAACAGCGACGCGGCGACGTATGCCGGGTCGAATTATGGGAATAGCGGCGGGGCGTTTACCGAGGAAGAGGCGAGCCATGGGCAGGCGCTATCACTGGTGTTGAATTTGCCACCGTTGGCGGTGTTGATGTTGAGGCCGGAGGGTTGATCTGAAACCGCGTCGCTGCCATGCGCTCCCACAGGGATCACGCTGTACCTGTGGGAGCGGCGGTGTGGCGACCCGATTTGCCCGCGATAGCGTCAGCCCGGGCAACGCATTTCTTGAAAGTTGACGCTCACCAGCGCATCCGCACGCCAAGGCTGCCAATCAGCCCATTCAAGTCATTTTCATCCACATCGCTGCTGTAATCGGCGCTGACGTACAGACTCACGGCGGGAGTCACTCTGGCCACCAGACCCAAACCCACTTCGACTGTCGATGAGTTGCGGCTGCTGCTGATCTTGTCGACTTGATCCAGGGTGACGGTATTGCCGGTGTACACCGTGTGCCACAAGTTGGTCCGCACGTACGGCTCGACCCCGAGGCCGTTGATGTCGTAGCTACCTTTCAACCGCGCACCGACCCGGCCGCTCCAGGACGTCAGGTCGCTGGACGATGCATTGCCGGAGCCGGCGGACGGGGTGTCAAGGGTGATGCGCTGATTGATCAACTGCGCCTGGGGTTCGACCACCCAGTTGTCGCCCAGACCAATCGGGAAGCCACCTTCCACCGAGAAGGTGACCGCGCTGCCTTCGGTGGCTTGTCGGGCGCCCTGTTCATTGCGGCTGAAGCCGTTGACCCGCCCCCCACTGGCCGTCAAATCCACGTGCCAGCCCTGTGGGCCGGTCAGGCTCCAATAGGCGCCGAGGCTCTGGCCTTGCAGGTTGAGGGTGTCGGTGGCGGGGGCGGCAAGGGCGCGATTGGTCAGCAGGCCGTTGCTGTTGCCTTGAAACTGGCTCACGCCGCCGATCAGCCCGACCTGCTGGGTATGGCCGCTGCCGCTTTGTAGGGTGAGGATCGCCGGGCCTTTGAATTCGTGGGCGCCAGGAATGCTGAATCCCTGGGACAGATAATCGGATTGTGCCTGACGCGATGCCTGTCCATAAAGCTGATCCCAGGCTGACGGCGCAGCGTCTTCGATGGTCAGGCGTGAACTTCGCAAATCAGGATTGGCGTTGAAGCGGCCGGGATAGGTGGTAGCGAGAGCGGGCAAGGTAAGCACCGGGACCTCCTGGTCATACCAGGGGGTTGTTTCTTCCTCGGCAGGCGAGGCCTGCACTTCCATGGATGAGCACAGCAGGAGCGAACTCGAGACAGTGCAAAAAGTAACTTTGATCTCTTGTTGGGTGAATGAAGTTTTCATGGAGGTCTACCTTGCTGTCGCATGCGGTATCTCGCTCTGGCGTCTCTCCTACCCCGAATGAGGGGCGACCGAATGGCGTGGGGCAAGCCTTGACCCGCCCGTTTTCACGGGTGTCTGATGGTTTGCCTCAGGTGTTACTTCCGGGGGTAGTAAGGTGAAGCTAAGAAGACTGATGGCGTTGCGTCAAGAAAATGAACGATAAGCGGTATGACTAATTTAGCCTATGCAACTGATTGTTTTTTCGCGGTTATATAAGTTCTTGTTTGTACGAAAAATCATCGTGGAAGCACTGCCCCAGAAGTGTTCAAGCAGCCGACAGTCGGTCCAAAAAACGATGTGAGCGGCGAGATTGCCGATAACATCTCGTTGAACATTACTGTCAATATCAATGATGCTCAACGGATCAACCCTGAAACCTCAAAGATGCACTTCCACCGCCAACGGCAAATGATCCGATAGATGCGTCCACGGCCTGCTGCCCAATATCCGCGGTTCATGGCTGCTGGCATTGCGCAGATAAATCCGGTCCAGGCGCAGTAATGGAAACCGTGCAGGGTAGGTTTTTGCCGGACGACCATGGTGGCGCTCGAAGGCTTCGTGCAGATAGTCGTGACGGGCGAGGGCGGCGTTGCCTTGCAACTGCCAGTCGTTGAAGTCGCCGGCGATGATCACCGGTGCATCGTCGGGCAGTGATTCGAGCAGTTGGCAGAGTAACTGGAGCTGCAACTGGCGATGACTTTCCAGCAGACTCAGGTGCACGCAAATCGCGTGGACTTCGGCGTGTCCGGGTACGTCGAGAATGCAATGCAGCAGGCCACGGCGTTCGGGGCCGGTGATCGAGACGTCGAGGTTGCGGTATTCACGGATCGGGTATTTCGACAGCAGCGCATTGCCGTGGTGACCGTTGGGGTAGACCGCATTGCGGCCGTAGGCGAAATCGCTCCACATGCTGTCGGCCAGGAACTCGTATTGAGAGGTCTGCGGCCAGTTGTTGAGACGGGAAGAATGACGTTCGTGTTCGCCGACGACTTCCTGCAGGAACACCAGGTCGGCGGACGTACTGCGCACCGCTTCACGCAGCTCCGGGAGAATGAAGCGCCGGTTGAGCGCGGTGAAACCCTTGTGGGTGTTGACCGTCAGCACTCTGAGTCGATGAATCGCCGGCGGCGTGTTCAATGGCGTCGATTCGACGGTCTGGCGCTTGGAATCACTGGTCACTTTCACTCCTCTGAATCAGGCTTGCTTAGGTATGCGACTGATGTGGGGGCGGGCAGTTCAGTTTGAGCGACAGTGCCCTCGGCATTGCCATCCACAGACGCTACGGTGCGGCGATCCGACTTGCCGGCGATGGTGTACTCAAGAATAGCGCAAGGCTCAAGGGTCTCATCGCCGGCAAGCCGGCCCATACAGGAGGGGTTGGTTCAGACGAAGACGATTTCATACGGCAACCGCATGCGCTCCAGCAGCACTCGGGGTAGCAGCGGGGCGATGCCGATGGCGGGTTCGCCGTCGAGCTGGCTGGCGTAGGCGTGGGTGGCGTGGCTTTTGCGTGCGACGGTCCAGGTGTCGAGGCGGATCTTGCGGGCGCGATGCCACGGGATCAGTCCTCGATCACGCGCGGGCCAGTGCCATGCCCAGACGGGCACTTCGTTAAATGCCACACCGACCGAGGCGGCGGCTTTGGCACTGGCGCGGCCGACAGCGTCGTGGTCGACATTGCCGTCCTCGCACCAGGTGCTGAACACCACGTCACCGGGCCGCAAGTACCGTGCGATGAATTGAGTCACTTGAAGCTCGCGCTCGGCCAAGGCGTTGTCGGTGAAACCTCCGCGAATCCACTTCAGGCTGTGCATCGGCAAACCGAGGCGGCGCAAGGCTTCAACGCTTTCCTGGGGACGAAACACACTGAGGCGTTTCTCCGACCACTGCTGCGACCCCGGATGGCTGGCGCTGCCGTCGGTGATCGAGATCAATTGCAGGGGATGGCCCAGCGTGCTGAGTAATTGCAGGAGTCCGCCGCAGGTCACGACTTCATCGCCGGGATGCGGCGCGATCACCACGGCGCGCGCGCCGGGCGGGACCAGGGTCTGGGTGTTGATGACGGGAATGTTGTCCAGCTGAGGCGCGTTGTTCCAGATCTGCGCTGCCAGGCTGTTGTCGCTGATGGAAACAGGTTTCATCGGGCTACGTCCTTGTTCTGGTTGATAGCAATGTGCCGCTCTCCGAACCCTGGATTGCCGCGAACAGAGTATTGCTCAAGTCACGCTATTCGTCGCGTCGATGTTCCCACCGGTGCTCATTTTTATCCAGGTTGAGCCAAATCGCGCAAATAGTCACCGAAACCGCCTCGCGCCCGACTGTCGAGCCTGGCGCTGGTCAGCACCTGTGGTCGGTGGCTCCAGGCGATCGTCGCGCCGCAACGTTCCAGTTGCCGCACCAGTTGCACGTCTTCATTGCACGCCAACGGATTAAAACCACCGGCACGCCTATAGGCCTCGGCGCTGATGCCCAGATTGGCGCCGTGCACATGCCGATGGCCGTCACGGGCCTGATAGTGTTGGTGATAGCGAATCTGCGCCGACTCATCGAACGACTCATGCCACGCGTCCACGGTGACAGTGCCGCACACCGCGTCGGCATCGAGCGACAGTTGCGCCACCAGCCAGTCGTGGGCCACCCGGCTGTCGGCGTCGGAGCAGGATATCCAGCGCACCCCGCGATCCAGCAGAAATCGCGCCCCGGCGGCGCGGGCCTGACCGACATTGCGCGCGTCGATGTGCAGGCAGTGGACCGGGTAACGGCCAACGATGTCTGACGATCGATCGGTGCAACTGTCGAGCACCACCAGCACCTCGACCGTTTCACCGCCCAACAGCTCATGTTGCGCGGCGCGCAGGGCGGCTTGCAGGCAGTCTTCGAGCAAGGCTTCTTCGTTGTGCGCCGGGATCAGAATGCCAATCATCGCAAACCCTCCAGAGCCGCCACGGAGCGCGGTTCGCGGCTCCACAGCTCCAGCAGAAAATCGGCTTCCTGATGCAGGACCAGGCGCGGCAGGTGCAAATGCTCGTGGAGCAAGTCATGGACCTGACGGGCATTCAGCGGACAGCCTTCGATCGGCGGGCGCCAGTGGCAGGAGAGCAATTGGCCGTCAGCGGTCAGTGATTGTGTGATGTGCTCGATCAGGTGTTTGAGGTCGTCGGCATCCAGGTAATAGCCGACCTCGCTGAGCACAATCAGGTCGAACTGTTCGTTTGGCCAATCGTCCGGCAAGCGGCTTTGGCGGACTTCTGCGTGCTCGAACAGGCTCAGGCGCGTGCGCGCCAGCGATACGGCAGCCATTGCGGTGTCGCAACACAACAGACGATCGCAGCGGGTGGCCAGCTCGGCGCTGAGTTCGCCGTTGGCGCAACCGGGCTCGAAGATCGCACGATAGCGAGGCCGGGGTAACGCGGCGAGGGTGATTGCGCGTTTGCGTTGTTCGTACCAGCGCTGACGAAAGGCCCAGGGGTCATCATTCCCGGCAAACAATCCGTCGAAATAACGATCCTCGACACTCATAGAAACACCACTTCGAAGGGTTGCAGCAAACGTTCCAGCACATACGGCGCCAGCACCGGCGGCAAGCCAATGCGCGGGTCGCCTTCCAACTGGCTGGCGAAGGCGTGAATCGCGTGCCGCTTTCGCGCGACCAGTGGCGGACTCAACAGAATCTTCCGCGCCCGGTGCCAGGGCAGGGAACTGTCTTCAGGGGTTGCCCAGTGCCACGTCCAGACCGGTAGCTCATGCACGCGCGCGCCGACGCGTTTCGCCGCCTCGGCGCTGGCACGACCGACCGCCTCATGGTCGCAATGACCGTCTTCGCGCCACGTGGTGAAGACCACGTCGTTGGCGCGCAGATGACGTTCTATGAATTCGATCAATGCGCTTTCCCGCGCCGCGACGCGACTGTCGGCGAACCCGCCGCGCAGCCATTTCAGGCTGTGCAAGGGCATACCGAGGCGACGCAGCGCTTCGACCGACTCCTGCGGACGGACCGCGCTCAGGCGCTCGACCGGCCAGCGTCGAGAGCCGGGATGACTGGCGCTGCCGTCGGTGACCGAGATCAGTTGCAGCGGGCGGCCGGCAGCGGCGAGCAATTGCAGAAAACCGCCGCAGCCGAGCACTTCGTCGTCCGGGTGAGGGGCGATGATCACCGCACGGGAGCCCTCAGGCACCAGATCCAGAATGTCGATCGCCGGTAATTGCGCCAGCTGCCTGGAGGTTTGCCACAGATGCAACGGCGTGCCCTGGCCGACGATGGGGTTGGTTTTCATAACGTCCATGTTCCGTTAATGACCTGTTCGCCGAGGGCCGCGAGGTCGCGTTCGGCGTGGCTCTGGCGCAGAAACACCGGCAGGTCGGCGATCAGTCGGGCGAACTGCCGATCCTTGCAATAAGCGCCAGCACCGAGGGCGTGGCCCACATGCTGAATCACCTGTTCGACGCTGTTCTCGACCACCGCGCGGGTGCGGCGAGCCAGCAGTTCGGCATCGTCGAGTGGCGCGGCATCAAGGGTCAACGCGCTGATGCGCAAAACTGCCGCAGCGGCCTGTAACGCGCTGTCAACGGCGCCCAAGTGGGCGAGGGCATGCGGTTCCTGGTGATGCGCGCAGTGACCGCGCAATCGCTCTGCGAGGCTTTGTGCCGCGCCATACCAGCACGCCGCAATGCCGATCCCGCCTTGCCAGAAACCGGGGCGGTGCAGGTAGTCGCCGGGATTGCCGATGGCCTGTGCTTCGGCGCCTTCAAACAGCACCTCGACGCTGCCGGTCGCGCCCATACCCACGGCTTGCCAACCGTGACCAGTGACGATCACGCCCGGCTGATCCAGCGCCACTGCCACCAATTGCTGACGATCCCGGTCATCCCACGCGGTGAGCAAGGCGTGGCTAAGCACCGCCGCGCCCGAGCACCACGCCTTGCGGCCATTGAGTTCAATCCTCTGACCTTGAGAACTGACCCGCACCCGCGCATCCGGCGGTTCGGCGGCCCACATCCCCCACGTGCTGGAAGGCGTGGGCGAACCGCCAAGTTGTTGAATGATCGCCAAGGCATCGGTATGCCCTTCGTACAACTTGCACAACCCCAGATCATGCCCGCCGACGTCGGCCAATCGCTGGAACCGTTCCAGCGTCCGACCGCTGCCAGGCAGTGGCAGCTGATCGAGACCTGCGTCAACCAACGCCCGCAGGCACCGACCTAATGCCTGAGTGTCGGTGTAGTCCGGTGCCTGGTGATGAAGAAACGCCTCGAGGTCCATTTCACTCTTCTTCCTCATGCTGCAGTTCGAACAGCAGCAGCGACCGGCCTGTGACCGAATATTCGTGGCCGAACTCAAAACGTTCCTGGCCGCGGATCGACGGTTGATTGGTGTCGATCATGCAGGTCCAGAACCCGCCATCCGGCACTTCCGGCAGGGTGAAGTTGACGATGTCGTGGTGCGCGTTGACCACCAACAATAAGGTGGCATCACCGCCCTTGCGACGAATCCCGGTTTCCTGGGCGCGGCCATCGAGCAACATGCCGAGGCATTTGCCGTGTGCTTCCTCCCATTGTTCGATGCTCATTTCGCTGCCATCCGGCGCCAGCCAGGTGACGTCCTTGACCCCGATGTCCTCGTTGTAATTGCCCACCAGGAAGCGTCCGCGACGCAGGATCGGGTAGGCCAGGCGCAACTTGATCAGGCGCTTGACGAACTTCAGCAAGGCCTTGCCGTCCTCGCTCAGGTCCCAATTGACCCAGCCGATCTCGCTGTCCTGGCAATAGGCGTTGTTGTTGCCCTCCTGAGTGCGGGCAAACTCGTCACCGGCCACCAGCATTGGCGTGCCCTGGGACAGCAGCAGCGTGGCGAAGAAGTTGCGCATCTGCCGCTGGCGTAGCGCGTTGATCTCAGGGTCGTCGGTCGGGCCTTCGACGCCGTGATTCCAGGACAGGTTGTTGTTGCTGCCGTCCTGGTTGTTCTCGTCGTTGGCTTCGTTGTGTTTGTCGTTGTACGACACCAGGTCATTGAGGGTGAAACCGTCGTGGGCGGTGATAAAGTTCATCGACGCATACGGGCGCCGACCGCGCTGGTTGAACATCTCGCCGGAAGCGGTCATGCGGCTGGCGAAGTCGGCGAGTTGGCCGTCATCGCCTTTCCAGAACGCGCGCACCGTGTCGCGGAACTTGTCGTTCCACTCGACCCAACCCGGCGGAAAGCCACCGACCTGATAACCACCGGGACCGCAGTCCCATGGCTCGGCAATCATTTTTACCTGGCGCAGCACCGGGTCCTGGCGGCAGGCAACGAGGAAACTGTGACGTTCGTCGAACCCGTCGTGGTAGCGCCCGAGAATGGTCGCCAGGTCAAAGCGGAAACCGTCGACATGCATTTCCGTGGCCCAGTAGCGCAGGGAGTCAGTGACCATTTGCAGCACGCACGGGTGACTCAGGTCCAGGGTGTTGCCGGTGCCGGAATCGTTGATGTAGAAACGCTTGTCGTCGGGCATCAAGCGGTAGTAGGAGGCGTTGTCGATGCCGCGCATGGACAGCGTCGGGCCTTGTTCGTTGCCCTCGGCGGTGTGGTTGTAGACCACGTCGAGGATCACTTCCAGATTGGCCTCGTGCAGGTGCGCGACCATCTCCTTGAACTCGGCGATCTTGCCGCTGGCCAGGTAGCGCGGGTCGGGCGCGAAAAACGCAATGCTGTTGTAACCCCAGTAATTGGTCATGCCTTTGTGCAGCAAGTGCTGGTCATTCACAAACGCGTGAATCGGCAGCAACTCCACACTCGACACCCCGAGCTTGCGGATGTGTTCCAGCACGTCATCGACCATCAACCCGGCGAAGGTGCCACGCACGTTCTCGGGGACGGACGGGTGACGCATGCTGATGCCGCGCACATGCGTTTCGTAAATGATCGTCTTGTCCCACGGCACGCTGACGCGATGGTCGTGGCCCCAGGTGTGTGCCGGGTCGATCACCTTGCATTTGGGCACGAACGGCGCACTGTCGCGTTCGTCGAAACTGAGGTCGGCGTCGGGGTGGCCGATGGTGTAGCCGAACAGTGCTTCGGACCATTTCAACTGGCCGACCAGTTGTTTGGCGTAGGGGTCGATCAGCAGTTTGTTGTGGTTGAAACGATGACCGTTTTTCGGGTCATAGGCGCCATAGACACGATAGCCGTAAATCATCCCCGGATGGGCGTCGGGCAGGTAGCCGTGGTAGATCTCGTCGGTGTATTCCGGCAGTTCGATGCGCTCCAGTTCAACTTCGCCGGCATCATCGAAAATGCACAGTTCGACCTTGGTGGCGTTGGCGGAAAACAAAGCGAAGTTGACCCCCAGGCCATCCCAGGTGGCGCCCAGCGGGAAGGGCAGACCTTCACGGATTCGCGATGCCTCGGCTTGAGGTTCTGGCGCGGCTTTTTTGGGACTGGTCATAGATGCTCCTGCAAAAAGGGGGGGACGCTGCGTGGCCAGGGCCAGTCAGTTATCCGATAGCTGCTTCGCACTTTGTGGGAGCGAGCCTGCTCGCGATGGACTCAAGAGCGATGCGTTCAATCAGTAAAAAACGCGTTGTCGTTAACGTCCATCGCGAGCAGGCTCGCTCCCACAAGAGCAGATTATCGTGGGCAAGCGAGCCCACGGTGGCGAGAGGGGACTCGCCACGAGTTTCAGTCAGGACAGTGCCGGGAAGTGTCAGACCGCAGGCGGTTTACGCGCTGCGCGAGGTTTCTTCTCGGTGGATTTCTCCCCGGGCGGGATCACCTTTGCCGCCGCGACGGGTTTTGCCTTGGCTTTGGTTTTCGGCTCGCCAGCCTTGCCGTTGGCGGTTTTGCTGACGGCAGGTTTGGTGCCTGCCGTTTTGCTGCCGGCCGCCTTGGGCGATTTACTGGGGGCCAAAGCTTCGGCTTCCGCCAGTTTGCGAGCCATCTCCCAGTGCCGGGCTTCATGACCCTCGGGTTTTCCTTCCGATTCCCAGATCTGATAGGCAAATTCGCGGATGCGTTTATCGTCGGTACTCATCGCTATGCTCCTGAACTGAACTCAAAGTTTTGGATAAAGAGATTGACCGGGAAATCCCCCAGCGCGGCGCCAATCATCAGCTCCTTGTGTTCTGTGACTGCGACGCTGGAAAAAAGTCCCTTCAGATTTTCGGCAGGGGTGGTGAACGGTAATTTGACTCGCGTATCGCCCCACTGCGGCACGCCGACATGGGGATTGGCACTGTTTTTCAGCAGGCCTGCACAACGTATCGGAACGATCACGATGGCCCGCTTTTGGTTGTACGAGCGCGCAAATGCCAGCACCCGGTGTGCCTCGCTGCCGACCACTTCCAGCGCTTGATACGTCCCGCGCTGAAACAGCTCGGCCTGTTCGGCACGCAGGTTTAACGTGCGCGCGATCAGGGTTTGTTTGATGCGTCCGTCACGCCAGTTGGCCAGCAGGTTTGCCAGTTCCGGCGGACGTTGCAGGGCCTGTTGGCGACTCGGGTAATCCACCGGGCGACGGTTGTCCGGATCGACCAGCGAGAAGTCCCAGTATTCGTTGCCTTGATAAAGGTCGGGAATGCCCGGCACAGTCATGCGCAGCAAGGTTTGCGCCAATCCGTTCAGTGCCCCGGCAATGGCAATGGTCTGCACCGCTTTGCCCAGCGCCGCGCGCAGCAATTCACCGTCAGGGCTCAGCAGCAGGCGTTCGATAAACACCTGGGTGGCACGTTCATACGCATCGTTCGGTGCGCTCCAGCTGCTTTGCAGCTTGGCTTCCCGCAAGGCTTTCTGCTGCCACTGCCACAGACGTTTGACGTAGTCCTCGAGCGCGGGCTGATCGTCGCCGCGCAGTTCCAGCGGCCAGCTGCCAAGAATCGCCTGATACAGAATCAATTCATCGCCCGCCGAGGGCATCACATCGTCGTCGCGCAACGGCCGGGCCAGCGTCTGCCAGAGCGCGACCTGCTCGGCGAACCACGTGCTGCATTCGCTCAACACCGCCAGCCGTGCGCGAGTGTCTTCGCCGCGTTTATGGTCGTGTGTCGCGGTGGCCAGCAGGTTGTCGGGGAATTCGTCGAGCCGATTGAGGCACGCAGCATGAAAGTCGGCCACCGATGCGCTGAATTGCTCGGTGCTAAACCCCACGTCATTGCGCGACAGCAATACCGCCGAGCGATAAAACGCGGTGTCCTCGACCGCCTTCGCCGCCGCCGGTGAAGTCAGTTGCTGAAAGCGCACGCAAGCATGCTTGAGCATCTTGCGCGCGCGGCCCACCGGGCGTTTGCGCCAGGGTTCGCCGCCGAGCCAAAGGGCCAGGCAATCGAGCACGGGCCAATCCGCTTCGCCCAGGGTTTGCCGCGCTCCGTCCATGGCTTGCTGAAAAAACACATCGTCCTCAGCGGAGCGCCCACGAGGGCTGATGTAGGTGCGATACACCGGGAAGTGCACGATCAATTCCTGTAACGCCCGACGAATCGCGCCGAGAGTCAGGTCGCGGGTCATCAGATCATCCCGGGCCACTTGCAGCAGGGCCTGGGCGACGCTTTCGAAATCGCCGGCAAGCGAACCGTTGAGAATTTGCTGACGGGCCAGTTGTGCTTCCTGACGGAAGTCGGCGGGCCTTTCGCTGTAACGGTTCCACACTTCGCCGAGGGTTTGCGCTCCGGCGGGATCATGCTGGAGCAATGACAACTGATTCATGAATTCATAACCGGTGGTGCCATCCACCGACCAGTCACGGTGCAGGGTTTCGCCTTCACCCAGTATTTTCTCGACGTAGATCGGCAGGTGTCGCCCCGGCGCCAGGCTATCGACCCGACGCCGCAGTTTGCGGCAGTAACCGCGCGGATCGGCGAGGCCATCGATGTGGTCGATACGCAGGCCATCGATCAGGCCCTCGGCGATCAGTTCGAAGATCTTTGCGTGAGTCGCTTCGAACACGGCCGGGCGCTCCACGCGCAGACCGCCCAGTTCGTTGACATCGAAAAAGCGCCGCCAGTTGATGTCATCCGCTGCCGTGCGCCAACTGGCGAGACGATAGCTTTGACGTTCCAGCAACTGGTGCAGGCGCTGGAAACCTTCGGGCGTAAGCGAATCGTAGGCTTGCAGATTCTGCTCAATGAGGTGAAGCAGGGTCGGATTGCTGGCCAGTTCGCGCAGTTCGTCTTTCAACGGCTTCGCCAGGCGGTGGGCGTCTGTCTGGTAACTCAAGGTGCTGAAACGGTCGGCCAGTGATTTGAATCGCTCGGTATCGTCCTTGAGCAATTCGCCGTAGTTCATCGGGCAAATCGGGAAATGATGGTCGTAGTGCTCGACGTAAAAAGCACCGTGCTGCGCATCAAAGCGCAAGGTCAGGGTGCCATCTTGCAATGCAACCCCGTAATCACTGCCCAGGAACGGCAGCAATAGCTGACCCTCCATCAACGGATCGGGTGAATGCCACTGAATGTCGAAAAATTCGCCGTACGGGCTCAAGCGCCCCCATTCCAGCAAGTCCTGCCACCAGGGATTATCGCCCCCGCCCACGGCCATGTGGTTGGAGACAATGTCGAGGATCAGCCCCATGTTCTGCTCGCGCAACGCGCTGACCAAACGGCGTAATGCCGCTTCGCCGCCCAGTTCCGGATTGACCGTGGTCGGGTCCACCACGTCATAGCCGTGCATTGAACCGGCGCGTGCGCTCAGTAGCGGCGAGGCATAAACATGGCTGATGCCGAGGCGGGCGAAATACGGCACCAACGGCACCGCATCGTCGAGGGTGAAGTCTTTATGAAACTGTAGGCGCAGGGTTGCCCGCAGCGGTTGAAGGCGTTGTTGATTCATCGGTCACGCTCGGCCGCCTGAAGCCGCGCGCAGGCGAGCAATTCCAGGCGCCGGGCAGCGTCCGGGACATCGAGCAAGGTTTCGCTGGCACCGGGCAAACGGCGCGACCAATTCGGATGGGTGTCGATGGTGCCGGGCAGGTTGGATTGCTGTTCGACACCCAGGGCGTCCTCCAGCGGCAGCAACACCAGCGGCGCGCGGGTATGGCCGAGGAAGCGGATGGCTGCGTCGAGTATCTGATCGGTCTCATGGGACTCTTCGCGGAAGTTCTGTGGGTCCTCGCTTAACACCCGGCGCAGGCCTTCGCGCTCGTGCTCACGGTGACGTCGCCACTCGATTTCACCCGTGGCGTCGACCAGGCTCAGTCGGGCGTTCCAGTCGATATCGCGGCCATGCCACCAGCCATTGAGCGTCGGCAAATCGTGGGTGCTGGTGGTGGCCAGTGCGTTGTCCGGCCAGTCGAGGATCGGCTTGAAGTGGGCGTTGTCCTGTTCAAACAGCAACACGCGCATGCCGAGAATCGAACGGGCGATGAGTTTTTCCCGTAGCCCGTCCGGTACCGTGCCGAGGTCTTCGCCGAGCACGATGGCCTGATGCCGATGGGACTCAAGGGTCAGCAGTCGCAGCAGATCGTCCACCGGGTAGTACAGATACGCGCCATCGGCGGGTGACGCGCCGTTGGGGATCACCCACAGACGCTGCAGGCCCATGACGTGATCGATGCGCAGGCCGCCGGCATGGGCGAAGTTGGCCCGGAGCATTTCGATGAAGGCGCGAAAGCCGTGGCGCACCAGGCCCTCGGGCGAGAACGCGGAAATGCCCCAGCCCTGGCCGGTGCGATTGAGAATGTCCGGCGGCGCGCCCACCGTCAGCGAGGCGAGCAATTCGTCCTGGCGACTCCAGGCCTGACTGCCACCACCGTCGGCACCGACCGCCAGATCGGCGATCAGGCCAATGCTCATGCCGCTGCTGCGGGCGGCGGTTTGTGCGCGTTCCAGGCATCGGGTAATCAGCCACTGGCAGAAGGCAAAGAAGCCAATGCGTCCGGCGTTCTCTTCGGCAAATTCAGCCAGCGCAGCGCTGCGCGGGTCGCGCCATTGTTCGGGCCATTCGCGCCAGTCGAGGTTTTCACCCTTGGCGGCGCGGGCTTCCTGAATGGCTTCAAAGCGACAGTGGTTTTCCAATGCTTCGCCCGCCGCGTGGCGAAAGCTGCTGAAGTCAGCGTGCAACGGGTGTTCGCCCTGGACAAAGCCTTCGTACAACGCCTGCAACAGGCGGTGCTTGGCTTCGGCCGCGACAGGCCAGTCGACCAGCGTCTGTTGTTCCAGATGCTTGAGCTCGGCAGCGAGCCCGGTGGCGTCAATCGCCGTGCGCATCGCGCGTTCGCCAAGGATCGCGCCGGGCGCTGCGTACAGGCTGTTGAGGAACAAACGGCTGGACGGCGAATAAGGGCTGTAGCGCTGGGTGTCGCTGCTGAACATCGCGTGCAGCGGGCTGATCGCCAGCGCTTCGGCACCGCGCTCACCGGCCACACGGGCGAGATCTTCCAGCGCCTGGGTGTCACCAAAACCACCGTCGCCGGGACGGCGCAGCGAGTACAACTGCACGCTCAGCCCCCAGGCGCGAGGGATCGGGCTGTCGACCGCATCGCCGACGCTGTAGCAGCGTGTCGGTGCCACGGCCAGCGTAAACGATTGGCCGTCGATACTGACGTGCTGATAACCGACCGGGATCAGACCGGGCAACATGGCCTCGGCATCCAGTTTCATCGTGAGTCGCGAGCCGTCTTCAAGGTGGATCTCGCAGGGTGTTTGCGGCTCGAAATAATGCGCCAGGCTGAGGCCCACGCCAAAGTCCGCGGTCAGCAGTGGCGGCAGATGCCGGGTTTGCTGCACCTGCTGCAGTTCGAGCAGGCTGGCATCGATTTCCTGGGCGCTGCCGGCCGGATGGCCGAGCCCGGTCAGGACATTGCGTAACACCGATGGTGCGACTTTCTGTGGGCGGCCGTTGGCATCGATCCAGTCGACGGCCAGGCCAGCTCGGCTGGCCAGTATTTCCAATTGCGCATCACTCATTGGCGCTCTCCATCCGGGGGTAGCAAAGGGGCTGCGGCCGTGAGGCTGACTAGCGCGCAATACGGGGCAAGGGTGCCCTGATTCAACAGGTCGGCAGACTTCGGCGGGTGTTCGAACAACAACGAAGTGTCGGCCTGTGGGGAGTGGACCACCGGCGTGTCGCTGAGGTTCAGGTCAATGCGCAGCAGACTGCCATCGCCCAATTGCCAGCGCGCGGTCACCGCGCCCGGCGCCAGTACCTCAGCCCCCAACGGGTGCGCACCGGGCAGGCGCGGGATGATCTGCTCATGGCGGATTTGCAACAGTTGGCGATACAACGCGTAAATGGCCGACTGCCCGCTCGCCGTCAAGTTCGGTCGGGAGTCTTCGAAGGTCTGCTGCGCGTTCGGGTCGGGAATCTGTTCACGCTTGTCCGGATCGGCAAATGCGGCGAACGCGGAGAACTCGTTACGTCGACCTTCGCGAACGAGTTCCGCCAGTTCGCCGTGATGGCTGGTGAAAAACAGGAACGGTTGCTCGGCGGCAAACTCGTCGCCCATGAACATCAGCGGGATCATCGGCGACAACAGCAACAACACTGTCGCCGCTTTCAATGCGTCGGGCTGGGCGAGTTGGTGCAGTCGTTCGCCGAACGCGCGATTACCGATCTGGTCATGATTCTGCAAGAACAGCACGAACGCCGTGGGCGGCAAGTGACCGCTGGGCTCCCCTCGGGCTTCGCCGTGCCGATCGGTGTGACCCTGGAACACGAAACCCTGGCTCAGGCAGCGGGCCAATTGTTCGGTGGGATTGTCGGCGTAGTCTGCGTAATAGGCGTCGGTTTCACCGGTCAGCAGCACGTGCAAGGCGTTGTGGCCGTCGTCGTTCCACTGTGCGTCGTAACCTTCCTGCAGCAAGCTGGCCTGGTTGTGTTCGTTTTCGACGGTCAACCACACGTGCCTCGCCGGGTCGGTCTGCTGCCGGATGCGTTGCGCCAGTTCTTGTAGAAAGTCCGGGCTTTTGATCGCGTGCACCGCGTCGAAGCGCAACCCGTCAAAGCGGTATTCCAGCAACCACATCAACGCATTGTCGATAAAGAAGTCGCGCACCTCGCGCCGCCGGAAGTCGATGGCCGCGCCCCAGGGCGTGTGCTTGTCTTCATTGAAGAACGCCTTGGCGTAGCGGTGCAGGTAATTGCCGTCCGGGCCGAAGTGGTTGTAGACCACGTCGAGCATCACCGCGAGGCCATGGCCGTGAGCGGTGTCGATCAGGTGCTTGAGTTGTTCGGGCGTGCCGTAGGAGGCTTGGGGCGCGTAGGGCAGAACCCCGTCGTAGCCCCAATTGCGATCACCTGGGAACTGCGCCAGTGGCATCAGTTCGATGGCGGTAATGCCCAGTTCGGCAAGCCGCGCCAAGTGCTGCTCGACCTCAACGAAACCGCCCAGCGCACCCACGTGCAGCTCGTAGATCACCGCCTCGTTCCATGGCCGCCCCAGCCAGTCGCGGTGTCGCCAGGTGTAGGCGAGAGGATCGACCACCACGCTGTGCCGATGAATGTCACCGGCCTGAGCGCGGGAGGCCGGGTCGGGCACCTCCAGCTCGCCATCAATGTTGTAGCGGTAACGCGTACCCGCAGGACAGCGCGTTTCGATCACGAACCAGCCATCGGCCTGAGGCAGTAGCGGCAAGGATTGTCCATCTTCCAGTTCGACACTGACAAAAAACGCATCTGGCGCCCACAAGGCAAAACGCGTGTGCTCTGCGTCCAGCATGATTGCGCCGTGGGGCCAGGTCTCAAGGGTCCGTAACGGCATTGTTCAAAAACCTCTTACTGTTTGTTCGATTTCCCCAGCGCTTTAGCCACCAGTTGTTCGTAGAGTTCGGCATAGGGTTCGACGGCTTTGCACCAGTTGAACGGTGCGGCCATGGCCCGGCAACGCATGGCATTGAGCAGGCCGGGGAAGGCGAATACCTTGAAGGCGCGGCTCAGGGCTTCCTGATAGCTCTCGACCGTGGATTCGTCGAACAGGAAACCGGTTACGCCATTTTCGATGGTGTCGGCCAGGCCGCCGGTGTTGCGCGCCACTGGCAACGAACCAAAGCGCTGGGCGTACATCTGGCTCAAACCGCAAGGTTCATAACGCGAGGGCATCAGCAGGAAATCGCTGCCGGCGAACATGCGGCGGGCGTCGGTTTCGTTGAAGCCGATGCGCACACCGATCTGCCCCGGAAACCGCAGGGCCAGTTCACGCATCGCTTGTTCTTCTTCGGGCTCGCCACGGCCGATGATTGCGATCTGGCCACCGGATTCGACGATGTATTCGGACACCGCCTCCGTCAGGTCCAGACCTTTCTGATAGACCAGGCGCGAGACCACGGCGAACAGCGGCCCTTCGGAATCGTCCAGCCCGAACAGTTCGCGCACGTGCGCCGCGTTGACCGCTTTGCCGTCCCAGTCACCGATGCTGAAGGGGCAGAACAGGTGCGGATCGGTGGCCGCGTCCCAGCTCTCATCGATGCCATTGGGAATACCGCTGAGCAGGCCTTGCTGGGTCTTGGCGGCCAGAAAACCGTCGAGGCCGCAGCCGAAGGCCGGCGTGGTGATTTCCTGGGCGTAGGTGGCGCTGACGGTGGTGATGTGGCTTGAGTAAGCCATGCCGGCCTTGAGGAACGACATCTTGCCGTAAAACTCCATGCCTTCCTGTTGCAGCGCATGATTGGGAATGCCCAGCTCCGGGCACGAGCCCAGGCTGGTCACGCCTTGGTAAGCGAGGTTATGAATGGTGAACAGCGTCGGCGTGCGCTGACCGCGCCAGTGCATGTAGGCGGGGGCCAGGCCTGCAGGCCAGTCATGGGCGTGCACCAGGTCCGGGCACCAGTGGATTTGTGCGAGGTTGGCGGCGATATCGGCAGCCGCCAGGCCCAGGCGGGCGAAACGGATATGGTTGTCCGGCCAGTCGCGGCCGTTATTGGCGCCGTAGGGAGAACCTTCGCGCTCGTAGAGTTCAGGGCAGATCAACACGTAAATGACCAGACCGTCAGGCATGTCCATGCGCCCGATCTTGCAGGGAGGCAGTGCGGCATGGCCGCCGAGTTCGCCAATAATGTGAATCGGGTTTTCACTGTGCAGCACCTGCGGGTAACCGGGGATCAGCACACGTACGTCGTGCAATAAAGCCATGGCCCGGGGCAGCGCTGCGGAAACGTCGCCCAGACCGCCGGTCTTCACCAGGTCGGCGATTTCCGAGGTCACGAACAACACTTTCTTTCGATTGGGATTCTGCTTGACCACCGGTGTGAGCGTCTTCGTGCCCGGGACGCTGATGGATTGGGCACTTGGGGCGCTCACGGCGCTCGTTTCGCCGACCTGCTGATGAGCACGTTCTCCCTGAATATCTAAAGCCGCACTGATCATATGAATCTCCCGTGTTGTTGATCTAATTCTAGGTCTGGCAAACGGTGTTTCGTGGCCAAATCCTGTGGCCGGGCGCAAACGCGCTACGCATCGGCGAGCAAACGCTGCCCATGCGTTAAAGCAGAATGGCTGGAGTGGCCGTTGCAAGGATTGCACCAGTAGCAACGCACCTACCTTTCAGAGGACCGACCATGAATGGCAAAAGTTTCGATTTTTTTGACACTTTGTGACCGGCCGGTTTTGCCCCGCGAAAATGAGTCTAGGCCAGAACTTAGAGCGGTGAAGGCCAGATGGCAAAATTGTTCGACAATCGGTTCAAAGCGGTACGGACGTGCCGGATAGAGAGTCGAACGCTCCGACGAAGGGCATGTTTTTTTGCGATCAGGCCCCAAAAAGTAACCTGGCAGTCACATGGATGTGCGAGGGCGATTACACCGGCGCACTGTTGTGGTGCGCTCCCAGGTCCCGCTTTTGGCCGAACCGCTGCCTTACTGCGGCGAGGGTTGCCTTGGTATAGTTCGGGCCTCTTTTTTTGCCCGGTAAAGGATCACTGCCATGTCTCAGTACACTGCGTTCACCGTCGAACTGGCCGATAAAATTGCCCATGTGCAGATCAATCGTCCGGAAAAGATCAATTCGATGAACGCCGCGTTCTGGAGCGAGATCATCGAGATCTTCCAGTGGATCGATGACACCGACGAAGTTCGGGTGGTTGTGCTCAGTGGTGCCGGCAAACATTTTTCTTCCGGTATCGACCTGATGATGCTGGCCGGAGTGGCCAATGAGTTGGGCAAGGACGTTGGCCGCAATGCGCGTCTGCTGCGCCGCAAGATCCTCGCACTGCAAGCGTCCTTCAATGCTGTCGACAACTGCCGCAAGCCTGTACTGGCAGCTATTCAGGGTTATTGCCTGGGCGGTGCGATCGACCTGATTGCCGCCTGCGACATGCGTTACGCCGCCGAAGACGCGCAATTCTCGATCAAGGAAATCGACATCGGCATGGCGGCCGATGTAGGCACCTTGCAACGCTTGCCGCGGATCATCGGTGACGGCATGCTGCGTGAACTGGCTTACACTGGTCGCTCGTTTGGTGCCGAGGAAGCGCGCAGCATCGGTCTGGTCAATCGCGTCTACAGCGACGCCGCCAGCCTGTTGGACGGCGTCATGGGCCTTGCCCGAGACATTGCCGGCAAGTCGCCGATTGCCATAACCGGCACCAAGGAGATGATCAGCTACATGCGCGACCATCGCATCGATGACGGCCTCGAATACGTCGCCACGTGGAACGCCGCCATGCTGCAATCCACTGACTTGCGCGTGGCCATGGCCGCCCATATGAGCAAACAGAAACCCGAATTTCTGGATTGATTGAAAAATGACTTCACGCTGGACCACTGCAGTACTGGACACCGATCAACCGGGCGGCTGGGCCGTCGCGCGCAGCCCTGAAGGCTTCCTGTTCGACGACAATGGCGCGCTGTTCCCGCGTGAATGGCTCAAGCGCCAGGACCTGACGATTCTTGCCGAACATGGCATCGGTCATCTGGACGGCGAACCGGTCTATCTGCTGGAGCTGCGCAGTCACAGCGAAGTGCCGGGCTGCAACTGGAAAGGTTTGCGGGCGTTCATGCTCGACGGCGATCACGCCGTTTACAAGGTGCTGGGTTACGCCGCGCAGATCGGCACCTGGGCCCGCGAGCACCGGTTTTGCGGCAATTGCGGACAGGCCACGAAGCAAGTCATCCGGGAACGGGCGATGTACTGCGAGCCATGCGGTCTGCGTTACTACCCGCGCATTTCGCCGAGCATGATTGTGCTGATCACCCGTGGCGATGAAATCCTGCTGGCGCGTTCACCGCGCTTTGTCACCGGGGTCTACAGCACGCTGGCGGGCTTCGCCGAGCCGGGCGAGTCGGCCGAAGACTGCCTGATTCGCGAGGTGCGTGAAGAGGTGCAGATCGAAGTCAAGAACATCCAGTACATGGGCAGTCAGTGCTGGCCGTTCCCGCACTCGATGATGCTCGGCTTCCACGCCGAGTACGCCGGCGGCGAGATTGTCTGTCAGGAAGACGAGATCGAGGACGCCCAGTGGTTCAACGTGTACGAGCTGCCGCCGTTGCCGGCGTCACGCTCGATAGCCCGTTACCTGATCGACGTCTATGTGGCCCGGCGCTTAGGCCACGCTGAACCAGTGTTGCCAGGCTAGCCGCACGGTCAAGCCCAGCACCACGGTGATGAACACCGGACGAATGAACTTGGCTCCGCCGCTGATGGCGGAGCGCGCGCCGAAGAATGCACCGACCATCACCGACAGGCCCATGCTCAGGCCGATGATCCAGTCCACTTGCCCGGAAAAGATGAACACCGACAGCGCCGCAATGTTGCTGACGAAGTTCATGCTGCGCGCCACGCCGCTGGCCTTCACCAGGTCGATGGGATACATCAGCATGCTGCTCACGGTCCAGAACGCACCGGTGCCGGGGCCGGCCACGCCGTCGTAGAAACCGAGGCTGAAGCCTTGGGTCGATTGCCACTTTTTCTTGATCGGCGCGTCGTTGTCCAGCGGTGCTTTCGGCGTGCCACCGAACAACAGGTAGAGGCCGCAGGCGAACACGATCACCGGCAGCATCTTGTTCAGCCACTCGGCGGGCAGGTAATGCGCGACCACGGCACCGGTCAACGCGCCGACCAGGGTGCCGACAATGGCGTGCACCCACTGCCGGGGATGGAAAAGTTTGCGTCGATAGAAGGTGAAACTGGCGGTGGCCGAGCCGAAGGTCGAACTGAGTTTGTTGGTGCCTAGCACCAGGTGCGGCGGCAGGCCAGCGGTCAACAGCGCCGGGGTGGTCAACAGACCGCCGCCGCCGGCAATGGCGTCGATGAAACCGGCAATGAAGGCAACCACGGCGAGGATGGCCAGGGTGGTGAGGTCAACGCTGAGTTCGAAAGGCATGGAAATGGGCTTATTCGGCGGGGTGCAGCCAGTGGCTGCGGGGAAGGGCCGATATCTTACCTAGATCCAACTTCTGCTGCGACTGGTCTGGCCTCATCGCGGGCAAGCCCGCTCCCACAAGGATTGAGGGTGTTCACATATGTGTGTTCACCCGGGGCCCTGTGGGAGCGGGTTTGCCCGCGAAGACTGACTTTCAGGCACTACATCACTTCGAGGCAGGCCCATTCCCGATCTGCCACACAAACGGCGGCTCAGTCCCGTTAATCTCCCAATCCCCGACAATCCGCGCCTTGTAGATCACCGGATTATGCGACGACACGGTCCGCGCATTGCGCCAATGCCGGTCCAGCGATTTCCCCTGACGCACATCCGAAGCCCCCAGCGCATTGAACAGCTCGGTGGTCGCCCGCTGAATCAGTTCCGACACCACCACCTGCGCTTTCGCCGATTCGAGCTCCGCCGCAACATTTGCCGCCCGCTCCAGCCCCTCGTCGCCAGAAAACCGTGCCAGATACGCCCGCTGTGCCGGTTGCGCCGCCTTCAAGGCACTGGCTTCAGCGGCATACACCCACGCCGCCACCTCACCGACCACTTGCTGAACTTGCGAATCCTCGCTGACGCGTTGGGCATTGCCATGGCTGTAAATACGTTTGCGCTCACGCACCTGATGCGCCACATCATGCAACGCAGCACGACCGATCCCGGCCAGCGTGGCCAACAGCACAAGCTGATAGAACGCCGTCTGATACTTGAAGCGGGTGGCGAAGTCGATGATGTTTTCTGCGTCCACCTCGGCGTCGATAAACCGCGACGTGCCGCTGCCCGTGGTGCGCTGACCGAATCCGTCCCAGTCATCGCTTTGCACGATCCCCGGTTGGCGTGTGCGTACAGCGGCAATCACGTCGCCACCGTTGTCGCTGCGCTGGGCGTAGACGTCGATCCAGTCGGAAAACAGGCTGCCGGTGCTGTAGAACTTTTCACCGTTGAGGCGCCACTTTTCGCCATGGGGCGAGACGTTGGTGATCACATCGCCAATGGCCACACTGCCGATTTCCGTCCACGCGCAACCGACGATGTCACCGTCGACGAAACGTTTGAACCACAGGTCCCGGGCCGGCCCCGCAGTGGCGTTCAAGCGGTCCTCGGCAAACGCGAAATGCCCGCGCAGGGCTTGCGGAACGTTGGAGTCGGCTTCGGCCAGTTCGATCAGCAACTCAAACAGTTGCGGCAGGGACGCGCCGCCGCCACCGTATTCAACCGGCACACGCACGGCGCCGAAGCCGGCTTCCTTCAGCCACTGAATGGGCTCGTGGGGCAGGCTGCGGGACTGTTCGCGCTCGACCGCTCCGGCGGCGATGCGCTGGAAAATCGGGCGGAATCTCGCGGCCAGCGCTTCATAGTCAGTGCCAATGGACAGTGGATTGATTACCTGGTGTTCGGTCATGGGGGCAGCTCCTTGGATCGGCAGTTAGTGCCGAGGGGGATTGCAGGGTCCGTGCCGGGTAGAAACAGCCAGGTTTTGCTAGGGGCTTGGATTCAGATGCCGCTTGAACTGTTGCCGTACCAACAGCGCAACAGCAAATTGCCCTGCCACGCCCAGCACCCTGTGGGAACGGGCTTGCCTGCGATGGCGGCGTCACTTTCAACACATCCATTGACTGACATTCCGCTATCGCGGGCGAGCCCGCTCCCACAGGGGTTCTCGCCGGGCTCAAGATAGTCGTTTCGCCCGGCTGGCACGGTTGCTGCTCTCACCCAAGGACTTCCTAACGTCCCGAGGATATGCCAATGAGTCAGCAAGCCGTCAAATTTGCCTACTGGGTGCCGAACGTCAGCGGCGGGCTGGTGGTCAGCAAGATCGAGCAACGCACCCACTGGGGCATCGACTACAACCGCAAACTGGCACAACTGGCCGAGGAAGCGGGGTTTGAATATGCCTTGACGCAGATTCGCTTCACCGCCGGTTACGGCGCCGAGTACCAGCATGAGTCGGTCGCCTTCAGTCACGCACTTCTGGCTGCCACGACAACGTTGAAAGTGATCGCCGCGATCCTGCCCGGTCCCTGGCAGCCGGCGCTGGCCGCCAAGCAACTGGCGACGATCGATCAACTGACCAATGGCCGGGTGGCCGTGAACATCGTCAGCGGCTGGTTCAAAGGCGAGTTCCAGGCCATCGGCGAACACTGGCTGGAGCACGACGAGCGTTATCGCCGCTCCGAAGAATTCATCCGCTCGCTCAAAGGCATCTGGAGCCAGGACAATTTCACCTTCCGTGGTGACTTCTACCGATTCGACAACTACAGCCTCAAACCGAAACCGCTCGGCCAGCCGGAAATCTTCCAGGGCGGCAGCTCCCGTGCGGCGCGGGACATGGCGGCACGTGTATCGGACTGGTACTTCACTAACGGCAACACACCGGAAGGTATCAAGGCCCAGGTGGATGACATCCGCACCAAGGCTGCCGCGAATAATCACTCGGTGAAAGTCGGGGTGAATGCGTTTGTGATCGCTCGCGACACCGAAGAAGAGGCGCGCGCGGTACTCGCGCAGATCATCGATCAGGCCGACCCCGAGGCGGTGAATGCCTTTGGCGATGCGGCGAAACAGGCGGGCAGGGCGTCACCGGAAGGCGAGGGCAATTGGGCCAAATCGACGTTCGAGGATCTGGTGCAGTACAACGATGGCTTCAAGACCAATCTGATCGGCACGCCGCAACAAATTGCCGAGCGGATTGTGGCGTTGAAAGCGGTGGGGGTTGATCTGGTGCTGGCGGGGTTCCTGCACTTTCAGGAAGAGGTGGAGTATTTCGGCAAGCGGGTGTTGCCGTTGGTGCGGGAGCTGGAAGCCGAGGCTGCTGTACAACAAGCCGCAGTCGCCTGACCACCACAAAACCAGTGTGGGAGCGGGCTTGCCCGCGATGGCGGCGTCACATTCAACACATTCGTTGACTGACATTTCCGCTATCGCGGGCAAGCCCGCTCCCACAGGGTTTGATGTGAATTGTGAATTGTGAATCTGAATTATAGACCGAGGTCGGACAAACTTGGGTGATCATCCGGGCGACGACCAAGCGGCCAGTGGAACTTGCGGTCGCTTTCCTTGATCGGCATGTCGTTGATGCAGGCGAACCGATTGGCCATCAGGCCGTTCTCGTCGAACTCCCAGTTTTCGTTGCCGTAGGAACGGAACCAGTTGCCCGAGTCGTCGTGCCACTCATAGGCATAACGCACAGCGATGCGGTTGCCGGTGAACGCCCAGAGTTCCTTGATCAGCCGATAGTCCAGTTCCTTGGCCCACTTGCGCGTCAGGAAGCCTTTGGCTTCTTCACGGTTGTAGGCGAATTCGGCGCGGTTGCGCCATTTCGTGTCCAGTGTGTAGGCCAGCGACACGCGCTCCGGGTCGCGGGAGTTCCAGCCATCTTCGGCCAGGCGAACTTTTTCAATGGCCGATTCACGGGTAAATGGCGGCAATGGCGGACGAACTTCAGCGTTAGACATTTAAAGTCTCCCTCTCAAATACAAGTTCAAGCAAGTTGTCGGGCTTGGTTAAAGTGTTACAGGTCCAATAACTTTCGCGCCATGCATTGCGCATTATCGGCGGCACTGTGATCACCCATGACAAGCGCCACGGTAATGGCGCCGTCGATCAGGATCAGCAGCTGTTTGGCCAGCATCTCCGGGTCGGTGGCGCCATGTTCGGTGCAGAGCTCGCGCACGTAGTCGAGCAGCTTCTGTTTGTGTTCTTTGGCGACCCGCCGGACTGGATCTTGCGGGTTTCCGGTTTCGCCGCTGGTGTTGATGAAAGCGCAGCCACGGAAGCCTTCGGAGGCAAACCAGGCCTTGAGCACGGTAAACAGGTTGAGCAACCGGTCGGCTGGAGTTTCGGCCTGGTCGACCGCATTTCTGTACCAGAGCATCCAGCGCACGTCGCGGCGTTGCAGGGCGGCGACGGTCAACTCCTCCTTGTTGGCGAAGTAGCGGTAAATGCTTTTTCTGGAGACGCCGGCGGTTTTCACCAGAAGATCCATGCCCGTGGCAGCGATGCCACTTTTATAGATCAACTTTTCGGTGACATCCAGAATGATGTCGCGTGTGTCGTTGCTTGTGATTTCGTTCATGCGACGAACAGTAGAACGATCGTTCTCCATGGTCAAGCGAATATTTTATTGTTGATTGGATGGCCATCGCTAGCAGGCTAGCTCCCATATTTGAAATGCATTCCCCTGTGGGAGCTAGCCTGCTAGCGATGAGGGGCGGCACAGACTCCAGCAAGACCCAAACCCCTCCATGGTGTAAGCTCTCAAACTCTCCAGATTCGACCCATTTGCGAGCCCTATGCCGTCGCTTTTCAAACGCTCTCTGCTGCCCAAACTGCGCAGTTTTCCGCTGACCGCCGATGCCGTCACCATCCTCTCTGGCGCTGCCGAGTTCCGTCGTTGCCTGCTGGAAAAAATCGCCACAGCGACCCGGCGCATCTATATCGTCGCGCTGTACCTGCAACAGGATGAAGCCGGCCAGGAAATTCTCGATGCCTTGCACGCCGCCAAACTGGCGCGTCCGGAACTGGATGTCGTGGTCGTCGTCGACTGGCTGCGCGCCCAGCGTGGCCTGATCGGTGCCGGCAAGCAGCCGGGCAATTCGGCGTGGTATCAGGAAACCACCCGAACCCACGCAAGCGTAGTCCCGGTGTACGGCGTGCCGGTGCAGACCCGCGAGCTGTTCGGCGTGCTGCATTTGAAAGGCTTCGTGATCGACGACTGCGTGATCTACAGCGGCGCGAGTCTGAACAACGTTTATCTGCACAAGTTCGACAAATACCGCTACGACCGTTATCACCTGCTGCAGAACGGCGCCCTGGCCGATTCGATGCAGCACCTGGTTCAGCACGGCCTGGTCGCCTCGAAAGCGGTGCATCGCCTCGATTTGCCGAACCTGCCGACCACCCGCAGCCTGCGCAATGACATCGGCGACCTGCGCAGCCGCCTGAAACACGCGACATACGACACTACGACGGGCAGCACGGCGAAAGACGGTTTGTCGGTCAGCCCATTGCTCGGGGTTGGCAAGAACAACCCGTTGAGCCGGGTGATTTGCGAGTTGATCGCCAGTGCTCAGCATCAACTGACGATCTGCACGCCGTATTTCAACCTGCCATTGGCGGTGACCCGGGAGATCAACCGGGCGTTGGCCCGGGGTGTGAAGATCGACATTGTGGTCGGCGACAAAACCGCCAACGATTTCTACATCCCGCCGAGCGAGCCGTTCAAAGTGATCGCCGCATTGCCATACCTCTATGAGATCAGCCTGCGCCGTTTCGCCAAGCGTCATCATCGCAGCGTCGACAGCGGTCAGCTGAACCTGCACCTGTGGAAGGACGGCGACAACACCTATCACCTCAAAGGCATGTGGATCGATCAGCGCTACACCTTGCTGACCGGCAACAACCTCAATCCGCGCGCTTTCCGTCTCGATCTGGAAAACGCGCTGCTGATAGATGACCCCAAAGGCGAGTTGCTGGCGCCGCGTCGCAGTGAGCTGGCCGAGATCTTCCAGCACACCACGCGCATCGAGCGGTATCAGGACCTGGAAACCCTGCCGGATTATCCGGCGGGCGTGGCCAAGTTCCTCAAGCGTGTCAGTCGCGTGCGCATTGAACGCTTGCTCTATCGCATTCTATAAAGCGTGCCGGGGCCCTGGCCAGAGGGCCACCAGCAGCAGCAACGCGGCGGCCACCAGATACGGCAAGCGCGGCTCGATGCCGTAGATCAGCGTGGCAGTCAACGGCCCGATCACTACGCCAAACCCTTGGGCGGCGCCGATGGACCCGGCGGTCGCGCCTTGCTCCGAGGCCTCGACCGCATTGGCGGCAAGCGCGGCGAAGGACGGGAAAATCAGGCCCATGCCACCCGCCGAGACAAAGAAGCACAACCACAAGCCCCACGCGGTGCCGGCAATGATAGTGCCGGAAAAGCCCAGTGCAGCCACTATTGCGCCGACCCGAATCAACCGCAGCGGCGGCCATTCCAGTCGACGCACCATCAACTGCGAACAGATCAACGCGAACCCGACCATGGTCAGGGCGATCCCGGCGGTTTGCGCGGCGTCGGCCGGGCTCATGCCGAGTCGGTCGAGGGCGAAAAAGCCAACGGTGATTTGCGCGATGGACACACAGAGCATCGCTACGAATGCGACTGCCATGGGCCGGCGCAGCCGTGGATCATTCAAATGAACCTTGCGCGGTGCCTGGCGCAGATGCAGTTCCTGACCCTTGAGTTTGTAACGCAGCACGAGGAATGCCAACAACGGTAAAACCGCCATGGCGTAGAACGGCAGGCTCAGACTGTAGCGCGACAACAGGGCGGCGATCGCCGGACCGATCACTAGCCCGCAGGCGTTGGCCGCACCCAACGCGGCCATGGCTTTGGCGCGGTGTTGCGGTTCGACGTTGTCGGCAATCAACGCATTGCAGCCCACCGGGATCGCCGCATAGAACACGCCGATCAGCCCGCGTCCGAGCATGAGCCCGATAAACGCCAGCGCTGCTGAAGGCAGGAAGCGTAAAGACGTGTCGATGAACAGGCACAAGGCCCAATAGGCGAGCGTGAAGCCTGCGGTGCCGAGCAACAGAATGCGCCGTCGCCCGAAACGGTCGCTGGCCTGACCCCAGGGACGCGCCAGCACCATCCAGATCACCCCCGACACCGTCACCGCCGCACCGGCCTGCCAGGTGGCCAGGCCCAATACCCGGGCGATCGGCCCGATCAAAGAGACGAACGCCATCATCGCCATGGTGCAGGCCATGTTGGCGGCCATTAGCGGGCGCAGGTCGAAGGTTGAAGCGGACATGGGTGAGTCTTCCGTGAACTTTTGTTATTGGCGGGGGATGTTAGCGCGGCCTGTGCAATCCATCAGCAAAATGCGTCGCCGGTGAGAAAGCCATCGCGAGCGGGCTCGCTCCCACATTGGACTTGTGGTCGGCACAGATCCCCTACCGGCTTGCTCGCGATGAGGCCCGCTCAGACGCTACAAAACTCAGTTCAACCCAAGCTTGCCACGCAACATCGACAAATCCTCAGCCAACGTATTCACCGGGCCGACCAGCGCCTTACGGTCGTTCTCTTTCACCTTGTCATAAGTCTCGAAACCACCGTCCCTGGTTTTGTATTTCGCCAGCGTCTTGTTCACCGTCGCAAAGTTCTTGTCGACCTTGGCAATGAACGCCGGGTCTTGTTTCTCGATCTGCGGACGGAACAGGTCGACGATTTTCTTCGCGCCGTCGATGTTGCCCTGGAAGTCATACAGGTCGGTGTGGCTGTAACGATCCTCTTCACCGGAGATCTTGGTCGCGGCGACTTCTTCGAGCAGCGAAGCCGCGCCACCGACCACTTTTTCAGGCGGGAAGGTCAGCCCGGCCACGCGCGATTGCAGGTCCTGGACGTCTTTGTTCAAACCATCGGCCAGCTCGCCCAGGCCCTCGGTGCTCTTCTCGGAAAACAACGAGTACTCGATGCGGTGGAACCCGGTGAAGTCTTCGGCTTTCACGCCTTTTTCGTGGTCGTCCACACGGGAGTCGATGGACGCGTCGAGGTCACTGAACAACTCGGCAATCGGTTCGATTGATTCGTAGTAAACCCGGGTCGGCGCGTAGAGTTTCTGCGCGGTGGCGAGGTCGCCTTTTTTCACCGCGTCGGTGAATTGCTGAGTGTGGCTGGCCAGCTCGTCCAGCTGCTCGGTGACGTAGATCTTGTAGTCCGAAACCGGCCCCACCAATTCCAACGGCGCCGTCGCCGCGAAAGCCGAAAGCGGGGAGTTGAGCAAACCGAGGGTCAGCAGTAACGCGAGAGGCGACTTTTTCATGAGACGGTTCCGTGGTGGGAGGTTGGTTAGGCGGTGGCTTTTGTTTGGGCCGCGTTGAGCAGTGAGCGACCGATGAAGTCCTGGTCGTCCGTAATACCTGGCAGGGTGAAGTAGTACCCTCCACCGACCGGCTTGAGGTATTCCTCGAGTGGTTCGCCGTTGAGGCGGGTTTGCACGGCGATGAAGCCTTTTTCCAGGTCGGCCTGGTAGCAGATGAACAGCAATCCCATGTCCAGCTGACCGTTTTTGTTGACGCCGTTGGAGTAGTTGAACGGCCGGCGCAGGATCAGGTTGGCCTGGCTCGCGGCGGTGCGCGGGTTGGCCAGGCGGATGTGGGCGTCGAGCTTGGTCAGCTTGCCTTCCGGGTCTTTGGCATAGTCCGGCACTTCGGTTTCATGGGTGCCGCCCAGGGGGGCGCCGGTGCTTTTGACCCGGCCGAGAATGCTTTCCTGCTCCTGCAGCGGCGTGCGGTCCCAGCGCTCCACGAAGTTGCGGATGATCCGCACCGCTTGATAACTGCCATTGACGGCCCACGCCGGCTCGTCGCTGCCGGGCTGGACCCAGACGATGCGATCCATGGCCTTGGCGTCGTTGGAGTCGGGGTTGGCCGAACCGTCGCGAAAGCCCAGAAAGTTGCGCGCACTCTGCGCCGGCATACCGGGTTTCACCGGGGCTTGGGGCGGCACGCTGCCTTCCTGTTTCCAACGTACCAACAGCAAGTCCGGCAGGTTTTTCACGATGTCGCGCAGGGCGTGGATATTGGTGTCGGTGGTGTTGGCGCAGAACTGCACACTCAGGTCGCCGTGGCAGCAATCGACTTCCAACGCATCGTTGGGAAAACCGACCATGCGGCTCAGCCGTTTCGGTTTGGCGTGGGCCAGACCAAAGCGTTCGTCGAACAAGGATTCACCCACCGATACGGTAATGGTCAGGTTGTCCGGCGTGACCACCGGGCCGAGAATCCCTGAATCCAACGGCGGCAGTTTCGGATCGACCTGCGCCACCGGGCCGCCCTTCATCAGGAACGCGATGCGCTCACTGAGGGTGCGGAACAGTCGCTCGAGGTCTTCGCGATCGCTGGCCAACACATCAAACGACACCAGCATGCCCGACGCCGGGCGTGGGGTGACGATGCCGCTCTGGTGCTGGCCGTGGAAGGCGTGGCGGTCTTCGGTCTTGTCGCTGCTTGGCGCTTCGGTGACTTGCGCGGGGCTGGCGGCCATGGCCGGGCAGCTCAATGCCGAACCGGCCAGTGCCACACCGGCAGCGCCCATGCCCATCAATACCCGGCGACGCTGGAGGTTGAATTGCTCTGAGTCGTTCATCTGAAAGGTCGTCTTCTGTTTACAGGCCTGAAAGGCCAAGGGCGGGGTCGATTCCGTCGAGTGCGTCGGCCAGGGCCTTGGCCTTGTCGGAGATCTGTTTGCGCTGCTCGGCGTTGACCGTGTCGTAGCTCGCGTAGCCGTCCTTGACCTTGAAGCCGTTGAGTTCGGCATCCAGGCTGGCGATGGCGCTGTCAATGGCCGGCAGCCGTTCGGCGGCGGATTTGGTCAGCAGCGGACGCAGCAAGTCGACGACTTTGCGGGCAGCAAAGAGGTTGCCGGCGAAACCGTTCAAGTCGGTATGACTGTAGCGTTCTTCTTCACCACTGCTGGCGCGCACATCACCGAGGTTGTTGAGGTTGCGCACCACGATGCCGACCAGTTGTTCCGGCGGCAGCGATTGCGCGAGCAGTTGTTGCTTGAGCGTGGTGACGTCGGTCAGCAGCCGCTGGGCCAGCGGTGCCAGGCCGTCGAGGTTGCGTTGCTGGAACAGCGCATATTCGAGGCGATGGAAACCGCTGAAGCCTGGGTCCTGCTCGCGTTTCTCGAAGTAATCGGCCTGGGCATTAATGGCGTTGTCCAGTTCTGCGAGACGCTGTGCGGCCGGGGCAATGCGTTGATAGGCGCTGCGCGCGGGGACGTACAAGGCTTGTGCCTGGCTCAGGTCACGGGCTTCGATGGCTTGCTCAAGCGCGGTGACGGCTTTGATCAGTGCGGTGCTCTGGCTGCTCAGGTAAACGCGAAACTCCGACAACGGCCCGATGAAAGCGACCATCGACGGCTTGGCCTTGGCCGCGGCATCGGACGCCGCGGTAGACGTCACATGCAGCGTGCCGCGCGGGTTGCTCAGCAGGCCGCAGGTGATCGCGTAGTCGCCGGGCAACAGGTTGGCGTTGATCACCTGACTCAGGCCGGGGGCGATGTTTTCCCGCTCTTCGACCACCAGCACGCCGTCGAGGATTTCCCATTCAACGGCGCGGTCCGAGCGGTTGACGATGCGGAAACTGGCGCGACCGGCCGGAACCGTCAGCGCATTCGGCTCGCAGCTGTGCGGGTGAATGGTTACCAGCACTTCGTCGTGGTTGGTCTGACGCTTGGCTGCGGCCATTTTCGACGCGTAGTAGAACAGGCCACCGGCGGCGATCATCACGATCACCGAACCGGCCACCGCCCAGCGCAAGGCGCGGGGAGGGGAGGCCACGGGAGGAGTAGGCGTTGACATGAAGGCCCTTATTGACTGGAAAAGGAAGAAGCTTGTTTAGCGGGAGCAGGCGCGGGGAGAAAAAACATCACCAGCGCCACCACCAGGTAAATCAGATAAGCGCCGAGGGTGCTGACAGTGGGCGCGTCCTGGTAGCCGAACATCCCCGCGAGCACTGAACCCAGGGGGCCATCCATCGGCAGCGTGGCGCTGAAGTCGAACAACACGGTCTGCAGGTGATTCCACAGCCCGGCTTCATGCAGTGCCTGCACCGAATTGGCGAGAATGCCGGCGGCCACCACCAGGATGAACAGGCCGGTCCAGCGGAAAAACGCGCCAAGGTTCAAGCGCATGCTGCCGGTGTAGATCAGGAAGCCGACGATGATCGCGAGGATCAGGCCGAGCAGGGCGCCAATCGGAGCCGCCGGGCCTTCGCTTTGCTGGAACACCGCGAGCAGGAAGAACACCGTTTCCAGGCCTTCCCGGGCGACGGCGAAAAACACCATGGCGATCAGCGCCGTGACCTGATGTTTAGAGCCAGTCAGCGCCTGATCGAGGGATACGTGCAGCGAATGTTTGATCGATCGCGCGACCTTGCGCATCCAGAACACCATGGAACTGAGGATGCCGACCGCGACCAGACCGACCACACCTTCAAACAGTTCTTGCTGTTTTTGCGGGAATTCGGCGCTGACCAATTCCAGGCCACCGCCCACCAGCAACGCCAGCGCAGCAGCGAGAAACACGCCGATCCACACGGCAGGCATCCACTGGCCGCGCCCGGTTTGCTTGAGGTAGCTGGCGATGATGCCAACGATCAATGCGGCCTCGATGCCTTCGCGCAGCATGATCAAAAAAGGAACAAGCATTCAGCACCGTCGCGGGATTAGATAGGGTGCTAATTTGTAACATAATGACACTCATTCCCAAATAGCAATCATTGACATTTACCTGAACCTAAGCTGAACAACCCTCAGCATCACCCTAAACCCTGTGGGAGCGGGCTTGCCCGCGATGACGGTGGGTCAGATGGCATAACTATCGAATGTTACGCCGCCATCGCGGGCAAGCCCGCTCCCACAGGATCTCCTTTGCTCTGGCGGGCTGCGCTAATATGCCCACCACTCAAACAACAACACGGCACACCTCGCTCAATGTCGGAAAAAGACACCATCTCCATTCAACTGGTGCGTGAAGCGCTGTTGCAAAGTTGCGCTCCGGGCGCCGCCACCGACGAGGTGTTGCACAAGGTTGGCATCGATCCGGCGCTGCTGGAGTCTGCCGATGCCCGCGTCCCGGCCACCGCCTACGCCAGGCTGTGGCGTTTACTGGCCCGGCGTCGCGACGATGAGTTTTTTGGCATGGACCCGCGCAAACTCAAATCCGGCAGCCTGGAGTTTCTGTGTCGCAGCTCGATGGTCCAGCAGAGCCTTGCCGCGGGCCTGACGTCGGGGCTGGGGTTTCTGTCGTTAATGCTCGAACACCTGCCTGCGCAACTGGTTCGTCAGCAAAGTCTCGCGGAAATCGTCCTGCTGGAAGACGAACAGGACCCGCGCCGTGCCTTCACTTATTTCACTTACTGGATGATCGTTCACGGCGTTGCCTGTTGGCTCGCGGGGCGGCGGATTCCGATTCTGGCCATCGAGTTGCGCTGCCCGGAACCGGATTTCTGTGACGACTACCAGGTGATGTTTTCCGAGAACCTGCGTTTTGACCGACCACGCACGCGGATGATTTTTTCGGCTGAGTGCCTGGATCTGCCGATCAAGCGTAGTGCTGAAGAACTCAAGCGGTTCCTGGCCCACGCGCCGGCAAACATTCTGGTGAAATATCGCGACCCGGAAAGCCTGGCCAGTCGGATCAAGCAGGATTTGCGGCAATTGCCCGCAGAGCAATGGCCGGAAACCGAGCCCTTGGCACAGCAACTGTGCATGTCGGCATCAACCTTGCGCCGGCGGCTGGCGGAAGAGGGGCAGACTTATCAAGGCCTCAAGGACAGCGTGCGCAAGGAGTTGGCCATCGTCTGGCTGGCGGAGCCGAGTATCAGCTTCGCCGAAATCGCCACGCGGTTGGGGTTTGCCGATGCGAGCTCGTTCTACAAGGCGTTTCGCAAATGGTCGGGGTCGAATCCGGGGCATTACCGGAGTTTGATTCTGAACGAGGCCCACTGATCCGGATTTTTTGGTGATTGTGCCGACGCCATCGCGGGCAAGCCCGCTCCCACAGTGATTGTCGGTGATCACAATTGTTGTGCTCGCCGCAGAACCCTGTGGGAGCGGGCTTGCCCGCGATGGCGGCCGCCCAGACGCCACATCTGTCAAACCTTGGCCAAACCAGTCAGACAACTTGATAGCTTTGACCATTGCCCCACCCCCCGCGCAGAGCGAGTATTTCCCTGTTGGTTACGGTTCCCCCAACCTAATAAAAATACACAGGGATTCTGGCAATGCGCGATTACTTGTCTGCCACGTCACAGTTCAATTATCAGCACACCGTCGACACCGCACTTGCGGGCGATCTGACGGCCCTCAATGCCTGTGTCGAGTGTTGCGACCGGCATGCGTTGCCAGGTCGTATCGCGCTCTTCTGGGAAGGCCGCGACGGCGCCAGCGCGATGTACACGTTCAGCGACTTGCAGGACAAAGCCGCGCGTTTCGCCAACTTCCTCCTGGCGCAGGGCGTGAAGAAAGGCGACAAGGTCGCCGGCCTGTTGCCGCGCAACATCGAATTGTTGATCACCGTGTTCGCCACCTGGCGCATCGGCGCGGTGTATCAGCCGCTGTTCACCGCGTTCGGCCCCAAAGCCATCGAACATCGCCTGAGCAGTTCCGGCGCCAAAGTGGTGGTGACCGACGCGGTCAACCGCTCCAAACTCGCTGAAGTCGCCGACTGCCCGACCACCGTCACCGTCGGCGGTGCCAAAGGCCAGGGCATTGTCCGTGGCGATTTCAGTTTCTGGGCCGAACTGGCCAATTTTTCCGCTGATTGCGAACCGGTGCTGCTGACCGGCGAAGACCCGTTCCTGCTGATGTTCACCTCCGGCACTACTGGCCCGTCGAAAGCGCTGTCGGTACCGCTCAAGGCAATCGTCGCCTTCCAGAGTTACACCCGTGACGCCGTGGACCTGCGCCCTGAAGATGCGTTCTGGAACGTCGCCGACCCGGGCTGGGCCTACGGCATTTATTTCGGCGTCACCGGACCGATGGCGATGGGGCATCCGATTACCTTTTACGATGGCCCGTTCACCCTCGAAAGCACCTGCCGGGTGATCAACAAGTACGGCATCACCAACCTCACCGGTTCACCGACCGCCTACCGTCTACTGATTGCCGGTGGCGACGAGTTCGCGAAATCGATCAAGGGCAAACTGCGCATCGTCAGCAGCGCCGGCGAGCCGTTGAACCCGGAAGTGATCCGTTGGTTCGCCGATAACCTCGGTGTGGTGATTCATGACCATTATGGCCAGACCGAATTGGGCATGGTCCTGTGCAACCACCACGGCCTCGAGCACCCGATCCACATGGGCGCCGCCGGTTTTGCCTCGCCAGGCCACCGTATCGTGGTGCTGGACGACGAGTACAAGGAACTGGGCGTCGGCCAACCCGGCATCCTCGCCGTCGACCGCACTCAGTCGCCGATGTGCTGGTTCGCCGGTTACGAAGGCGCACCGACCAAGGCCTTCGTCGGCAACTATTACCTGAGCGGCGACACCGTCGAGTGGAACCCGGACGGCAGCATCAGCTTCGTCGGGCGAAGTGATGACGTGATCACCACCTCCGGCTATCGCGTCGGGCCATTCGACGTCGAAAGTGCATTGATCGAGCACCCGGCCGTCGTCGAAGCCGCGGTGGTCGGTAAGCCCGATCCGGAACGCACCGAGCTGGTCAAAGCGTTCGTCGTGCTCAGCGCGCAATACCGCGCGGCGCCGGAGTTGGCCGAAGAACTGCGCCAACACGTGCGCAAGCGTCTGGCCGCGCACTCTTATCCGCGTGAAATCGAATTTGTCAGCGAGTTGCCGAAAACCCCAAGCGGCAAATTGCAGCGCTTTATCTTGCGCAACCAGGAAATCGCCAAGGCTCAAGAGGCCGCAGCGAAGAACGTTTCAGCTTGAACCCAAGGAAACAATGATGCAGATCGAAAACAAGGTTTTTCTGGTCACCGGCGGTGCCTCCGGGCTCGGTGCGGCCACCGCTGAAATGCTGATCGCGGCCGGCGCCAAAGTGATGCTGGTGGACATGAACGCCGACGCCGTTGCGGCCCAGGCTGAACGTCTCGGCGCGCACAGCGTGGTCGCGGACATCAGCAACGAAGCGGCGGCTGAAGCAGCCGTCCAGGCCACGGTCAAAGCCTTCGGTGGCCTCAACGGTCTGGTCAACTGCGCCGGCATCGTGCGTGGCGAGAAGATCCTCGGCAAAAACGGTCCGCATGCACTGGCCAGCTTCAGCCAGGTAATCAACGTCAACCTGATCGGCAGCTTCAACATGCTGCGTCTGGCGTCGGCGGCCATTGCCGAAACCGAGCCGGATGCCGATGGCGAGCGCGGGGTGATCATCAACACCGCGTCGGCTGCGGCTTACGATGGTCAGATCGGCCAGGCGGCTTATGCCGCGTCCAAAGGTGCGATCGTCAGCCTGACCTTGCCGGCGGCTCGTGAGCTGGCGCGCTTCGGTATCCGCGTGATGACCATCGCTCCGGGCATTTTCGAGACGCCGATGATGGCCGGCATGACCCCGGAAGTCCGCGATTCCCTTGCCGCTGGCGTGCCGTTTCCGCCACGTTTGGGCAAACCGGGCGAGTATGCCGCGCTGGTCAGGCATATCATTGAAAACAGCATGCTCAATGGCGAGGTGATCCGTCTCGACGGTGCCTTGCGCATGGCCGCCAAGTAAGGAGGATTTGTCATGACCCTTTCCAACGATCCGATTGTTATCGTCAGCGCCGTCCGCACCCCGATGGGTGGTTTCCAGGGCGAACTGAAAAGTCTGACCGCGCCACAACTGGGCGCTGCCGCGATTCGCGCTGCCGTTGAGCGCGCCGGTGTGGCGCCGGACGCCGTTGAAGAAGTGCTGTTCGGCTGCGTGCTGCCCGCCGGCCTCGGCCAGGCCCCGGCCCGTCAGGCTGCACTGGGTGCCGGGCTGGATAAATCGACCCGCTGCACCACCCTGAACAAAATGTGCGGGTCCGGTATGGAAGCGGCGATTCTGGCCCACGACATGCTGGTCGCCGGCAGCGCCGATGTTGTCGTCGCCGGCGGTATGGAAAGCATGTCCAACGCGCCGTACCTGCTCGACCGCGCCCGCAGCGGTTACCGCATGGGCCATGGTCGTGTGCTTGATTCCATGTTCCTCGACGGTTTGGAAGACGCCTACGATAAAGGCCGCCTGATGGGCACTTTCGCTGAAGATTGCGCCGAAACCAACAGCTTCAGCCGCGAAGCGCAGGACGCGTTTGCCATCGCTTCGACCACCCGCGCGCAGCAAGCGATCAAGGACGGCAGCTTCAAGGACGAGATCGTGCCGCTGACCGTGACCGTCGGCAAAGAGCAGGTGCTGATCAGCAATGACGAGCAGCCGCCGAAAGCCCGACTGGACAAGATTGCCTCGCTGAAACCGGCGTTCCGTGAAGGCGGCACCGTTACGGCGGCGAACTCCAGTTCGATTTCCGACGGCGCGGCGGCACTGGTGCTGATGCGCCGTTCCGAAGCTGAGAAACGCGGCTTGAAACCGCTGGCGGTGATCCATGGGCACGCGGCATTCGCCGACACGCCGGGCCTGTTCCCGGTGGCACCGATCGGCGCGATCAAACGGCTGATGAAAAAAACCGGCTGGTCGCTGAATGACGTCGATCTGGTCGAAGTCAACGAAGCCTTCGCCGTGGTCGGCATGGCGGCGATGACTCACCTGGAAATCCCCCACGAGAAACTCAATGTGCACGGCGGTGCTTGCGCACTGGGTCACCCGATCGGTGCGTCCGGAGCGCGGATTCTCGTGACCTTGCTCTCGGCCCTGCGCCAGAAAGGCCTGAAACGCGGCGTTGCGGCGATCTGCATCGGCGGCGGTGAAGCCACGGCCATGGCCGTGGAATGCCTGTACTAGGCCAACTTCCCCCCTGTGGGAGCCAGCCTGCTGGCGATGACGGTGTGTCATAAAAGTAGAGATTAACTGACATGACGCTATCGCCAGCAGGCTAGCTCCCACAGAGTTCTATGTCGTACCCGGATTTAAAGGATTCACCATGATTCCCAATGACGACCAACAACAGATCCGCGACATGGCCCGGCAATTCGCCGAGGAACGGCTGAAACCGTTCGCCGCCGAATGGGACCGTGAGCACCGCTTCCCCAAGGAAGCCATCGGCGAAATGGCCGAGCTGGGCTTCTTCGGCATGCTGGTGCCGGAGCAGTGGGGCGGTTGTGACACCGGTTACCTGGCCTACGCCATGGCCCTGGAAGAAATCGCCGCCGGCGACGGCGCCTGCTCGACCATCATGAGCGTGCACAATTCCGTGGGTTGCGTGCCGATCCTCAACTACGGCAACGACGACCAGAAAGAACGTTTTCTCAAACCGCTGGCCAGCGGTGCGATGCTCGGCGCCTTTGCCCTGACCGAACCGCAGGCCGGCTCCGACGCCAGTGGCCTGAAAACCCGTGCGCGTCTGGAAGGCGATCACTACGTGCTCAACGGCTGCAAGCAATTCATCACCTCCGGGCAGAACGCCGGGGTGGTGATTGTGTTTGCGGTGACGGACCCAAGCGCCGGCAAACGCGGGATTACCGCGCTGATCGTGCCCACCGATTCACCGGGCTATAAAGTTGCCCGCGTCGAAGACAAGCTTGGCCAGCATGCGTCCGACACCTGCCAGATTTTGTTCGAAGACGTCAAAGTCCCGGTCGCCAATCGACTCGGCGAGGAGGGTGAAGGCTATCGAATTGCCCTGGCCAACCTCGAAGGCGGCCGCGTCGGCATCGCTTCGCAATCGGTCGGCATGGCCCGCGCTGCGTTCGAAGCCGCCCGGGATTATGCCCGTGAGCGCGAGAGCTTCGGCAAACCGATCATCGAGCATCAGGCCGTCGCGTTTCGCCTCGCGGACATGGCGACCCAGATCGCCGTCGCCCGGCAGATGGTGCATTACGCCGCGGCGCTGCGAGACAGTGGTAAACCTGCGCTGGTCGAAGCATCCATGGCCAAACTGTTCGCCTCGGAAATGGCCGAAAAGGTCTGCTCCGCCGCATTGCAAACCCTCGGCGGTTACGGTTACCTGAACGACTTCCCGCTGGAGCGGATCTACCGCGACGTGCGGGTTTGCCAGATTTATGAAGGCACCAGCGATATTCAACGCATGGTCATTTCGCGCAGTCTTTAAGAAGGAGCACCCTTGTGAGTTACGAAACGATTTTGCTGGAAACCCACGGCCGTGTCGGCCTGATCACCCTGAACCGTCCGCAGGCGCTGAACGCGTTGAACGCGCAGATCGTCAGCGAACTCAACCACGCCCTCGATGGCCTGGAAGCCGATTCCAACATCGGTTGCATCGTACTGACCGGCTCGAAGAAAGCCTTCGCCGCTGGTGCCGACATCAAGGAAATGGCTGAGCTGACCTACCCGCAGATCTATCTCGACGACCTGTTCAGCGACAGTGATCGCGTGGCCAACCGCCGCAAGCCGATCATCGCCGCGGTCAACGGTTTTGCCTTGGGCGGTGGCTGTGAACTGGCGCTGATGTGCGACTTCATCCTGGCCGGCGACAACGCCCGGTTCGGCCAACCGGAAATCAACCTCGGCGTGTTGCCGGGCATGGGTGGCACCCAACGCCTGACCCGCGCGGTGGGTAAGGCCAAAGCGATGGAAATGTGCCTCAGCGGGCGTTTGATCGATGCGGTGGAAGCGGAGCGTTGCGGGATCGTGGCGCGGATCGTACCGGCGGACGAATTGCTGGACGAAGCGCTGAAAGTCGCCGCGTTGATCGCCAAGAAGTCGCTGCCGATTGCGATGATGGTCAAGGAAAGCGTCAACCGTGCATTTGAAGTGAGCCTGTCGGAAGGCGTGCGCTTTGAGCGTCGGGTGTTCCATGCGGCGTTTGCGACGCAGGATCAGAAGGAAGGGATGGCGGCGTTTATTGCCAAGCGTGAAGCGGAGTTCGTCGGTAAGTAACGTAGCGTTTTCACCGACGCCTTCGCGAGCAAGCCCGCTCCACACATTCAATCGCGTTCCTTCATGAGGAATGCGGTCAAATGCGAGGGCGGGCTTGCTCGCGATGCGTTTGGTCGATCACTCCTTGGTGAGCATTTATACCGGAAGAAACATTCCGAATAATATGAAGGGGTTAAGGCCACTACTTCGCCCGTATTCGACCTCCACGCTCATCAACTATCGTGAAAGTGCCTGGACGCGACCCGAGGCTTCAGGATGAAGCCAACTTTCCAAGGCCAAACAATCACCGATATTCAGAGGTTTCCCTGGCCAATTGTCATTTCGTACACGCTGCTTGCTGCACCCCGATACAGGATGCGCCGCAGGGTATCTTTCTGCACCGAGAACCCAATGTAGGCGATGTCGTTTACTGGTCGAGAAACAAAGGGAAGGCTGTTTTAGTGAAACAACGCACCATCATCTTTGACGAAAATGACGATGTCATATCGGTTCTTTTCAAAGTTGATGAGCTTCCCGCGGAAGAGGAAGAGGCCATCACGGGTGTGTTGGCGCGATAAGCAGGAAGTCCCCGAATAACTCGGGGCGAAGCGTCCGCTTCCAGAATTGATACGGAAGCGGGCTTCAGCAAAAAACGCGTCTTGGGTTCAAACCAGGTAGTGCTTGAGTTCCCGCGCAATGACCATCCGCTGTATCTCGCTCGACCCTTCATAAATCTGTGTAATCCGCGCATCCCGGTAATAACGCTCCACCGGGTAATCCTCCAGATACCCATACCCGCCATGAATCTGCATCGCCGACGAGCAGACCTTTTCGGCCATTTCCGACGCAAATAGCTTGGCCTGCGAAGCCTCCGACAAACACGGCTTGCCCGCACTGCGCAACCGTGCGGCATGCAGGATCAGCAACCGTGCAGCATTCAGGCGCGTGTGCATGTCGGCCAGCATATTGGCGATGCTCTGGTGCTCGATGATCGGCTTGTCGAACTGCACGCGATCACGGGAATAGGCCAGCGCGGCTTCGAACGCGGCACGGGCGATGCCCAGCGCCTGCGCGGCGATGCCGATGCGTCCGCCTTCGAGGTTCGAGAGGGCGATGGCCAGGCCTTTACCGCGCTCACCCAACAGATTGGCTTCGGCAATGGTGCAGTTGCTCAGGGTCACTGCGCAGGTATCGGAGGCGCGAATGCCCATCTTGTGTTCGGTGCGATCAACGATGAAGCCGGCGGTATCGGTTGGCACCAGAAACGCAGAAATACCGCGTTTGCCCAGTTCCGGATCGGTCACGGCAAACACGATCGCCAATTTTGCCCGTTTGCCGTTGCTGACGAATTGCTTGGCGCCGTTGATCACCCACTGGCCGTCGCGCAGTTCGGCGCGGGTGCGCAGGTTGTGCGCTTCGGAGCCGGCTTGCGGTTCGGTCAGGCAGAAGCAGCCGATGGCCTTGCCGCTGGCCAGATCCGGCAACCAGGTCTGTTTCTGTTCTTCAGTGCCGTAATTCAGAACCGGTCCGCAACCCACGGAATTGTGGATGCTCATCAGTGCGCCCGTGGCGCCGTCGCCGGCGGAAATCTCTTCCACTGCCAGGGCGTAGGCGACGTAATCGACATACGTGCCGCCCCATTCCTCGGGCACCACCATGCCCAACAGCCCCAGTTCGCCCATCTTCGCGACCAGGCCATCATCAATCCAGCCGGCCTTTTCCCAGGCTTGCGCGTGGGGCGCGATTTCGCCGCGGGCAAAGTCCCGGGCCATGTCGCGGATCATGACTTGCTCTTCGCTCAATTCGATATCGTGCATGGCTCAGCTCCCGCTCCGGTCAAACCCTGTGAAAAAACTCGCGACGTGCTCGGCGTCCAGCGCCTGCAAGGTCGGCGGGTTCCAGCGCGGGGCTTTGTCTTTGTCGATCAGCAATGCGCGCACACCTTCGATCAGGTCGCCGCGCTCGAACCACTGACGGTCCAGATGCAGTTCCAGGGCAAAGCAGTCTTCCAGACTCAGATGCCGACCGCGCCGCAGCATTTCCAGAGTCACACCCATGGCCAGCGGTGAACGGCTTTGCAGCAGGTCGGCGGTGGTCGTCGCCCATTCATGACTGTCGGCAACCGTGACTTCGCGCAGTTGCTCAACAATACTCGGCACGTCAGGCAGGGCGAAGAAGTGATCGATGGCCGGGCGTAGCGCTTCCAATGGCGCATCGGGCAGTTGCTGCACGGCGAGTTGGGCCAGCAAGCCTTGCAGGTCCTTGAGTGGTGTGTCGTGCCATTCGAGCTGATCGAGTTGTTCGTCCAGTACGCTGAGCTTGTCACTGTCCAGATACCAATCGGCCAGGCCGCAATAGAGCGCATCTGCCGCACGGATCTGCACGCCGCTGACGCCCAGATAGATCCCCAGTTCACCGGGGATGCGCGGCAGGAAGTGACTGCCGCCCACATCCGGGAAGTAACCGATCGCCACTTCCGGCATTGCCAGACGACTTTTCTCGGTGACCACCCGCAAGTCGGCGCCTTGCACCAGGCCCATGCCGCCGCCCAGGACGAAACCGTCCATCAAGGCCAGTACGGGTTTGCGGTAATGATGGATAGCGAGGTCGAGGGCGTATTCCTCGACGAAGAAATCTTCGTGCAGCGAGCCACCGCTTTTGAAACTGTTGTAGAGCGAACGGATGTCGCCACCGGCGCAGAAGGCTTTTTCGCCAGCACCGCGCAGCACCACGGCATGCACCTGAGGATCCTGTGCCCAAACGTCGAGTTGGTGCTGCAGTTGACGGACCATGTCCAGGGTGATCGCGTTGAGACCGGCGGGGCGGTTGAGGGTCAGGTGACCGATGTGGTTGCGGACCTCGGCCAGCACCTCGATTTGCGTGGCATCCATGGACGAAGCGTCCTTCGATGAAACCTGAGCAGTCATCACTAACTCCCTGCTTTTATTGTTCTTTATAGAGAAGCTCGCGCGCGAGCGATGCAGGATCGTAACAGTGCAAATTTGTGATGTACAACCGGGATAAATGCAGGTGCTGTCTGCATTTTTGCAGTGCCTCTGCAAGCATTTGTGTGATGTCAGGTTCTACGGCTCAGGACTTCACCAATACTGCGGCGCTTGGCATGCAGCTCACTGGCCTGAATCAACTGCTCAAGGTCTTCAGGCGTGACGTCAAAGAAAGCCTCCATATCCGCCAGCGCGTGTTTCAGGTCCTGGGCAGTAATCGCCTGGCTGTCGATTGGCGGATGATCGGCCGGCACGACCGCTACCGGCTCACTGGCACGTCTGGGGTAGCGAATGCGCGTCAGGTTGTTGTACACGAGGGCGCTGAGCAGCATGGTCGCGGCACCGAGCATCACCGGGCCGAGGGCTTTCCAGTCCAGCGCGATGGTCGCGGGGTCGGCCAGTACCAATAACAATGCCAATGCGCCGGCCGGCGGGTGCAGGCAACGCAGCCAGCACATCAGCATCAGCGCCATGCCTGCGGCGAGGCAAGCGCTGCCAAGGGTTCGCCCGAGCACGTGAGCGACGAGCAATGCGATCACCCCCGCACTCAGGTAGCCGCCGAGAATCGACCAGGGTTGCGCCAGCGCCCCGGAGGACACCGCAAACAAAAGCACCGCCGAGGCGCCCAGCGGACCGATCAGGTGCTGCGCCACTTCGATGCCGAAAACCTCGGAGCAGAGCCAGACGCTGAACAGCGTACCGAGGGCCATGCCGATGGCGGCGCGGCTCCATTCAGACGGTCGAGTGTTGATGGCAGAAGGTAACCAGCGAGCGAACATGAGTTAGACAGTCCGGTGTAAAAATCGAGGCAAAAAAAAGGCTTAGCTGGGATACCCAGAAAGCCCTTGAAGTTGTTCCAACTATTGGGGGAGGAACGAGGCACAGTGTGCCGCTCATTCCAGACAGAGACAAATTCATATTAATGCAGCTTCAGTGCATTAATTTTGATGTAAAGCCACCCGGCGGCCGCTCATGAAACACAGGAAACCGCCCATGGCGGTCAGCGCGCTGAGGGCGTAAAACATCGTCGGCGCCGGGGTGTGCATCAGCAGGAAACCGCAAATCACCGGGCTCAGGGCACCGCCGAGGGCCGCCAGATTTTGTGCGCCGTAGTAACTGCCGCGCAATTCTTCCGGGGCCAGGGTGTCGACGAACAAGAATTCGGCGGGGTAAATGATCATTTCGCCGAGGGTGAAGATGAACATGGCGATGCACCACGACACCAGGCTATCCGCCAGGCTGAAGCCGATCAGGCCGACGATGAACAGGCTGGTGCCACCGGCGATCCAGTAGCGCAGTTGTTCACGCTTGAGGAAACGACCGATCTGGTACTGCAGCAGGATCACGCTGATGGCGTTGCAGGCAAGCAGGGTGGCCATGGTTTCCAGAGCGCGTTTGGAATCGTGGGTTACCAGCAGGTATTGCGACAGGTACAAGGTGAAACGGCCATGGACCACGGTGCTGAGCAGACAGCCGCAGGTAAACATGATCAGCGTGCGGTCGTTTTTCAGCGTGATCAGGGTTTTCAGAAAGCTTTGCGGCTGGCCAATCGCCGGTGTCTGACTCGAATCTTTCGGGATCCCGCTCATCAGGAAGATGCTGAAAAATGCAATGCCACCGGCAATCAGGAACGGTGCAATCGGATAGACACCCGCGATCACCACGCCGAGCATCGGCCCCGTGGCGTAACCGATGTTGGTCAGGGTGTAGCGCAGGGAAAAGGCCTTGGCGCGCTGGCCCACGGGCAGGTTTTCGCTGAGGATCGCCTTCGAGCCGATCAGGAACAGCGCTGAAGCGGTTTCGGTGATCACCAGGGTCAGGGTGGTCAGGTAGAGGTTTTCGGCGAAGGTCAGCAGCACGAAGCCGATAGCGCTGGAGAGCATGGCGAGGATCAGCAGCCGGCGCTTTTCGAGGCGGTCGATGATGTAGCCGCCGTAGAGCGCCAGCAAGGTGGCGATGAACACCGCGATGCCCAGCAGCAAGCCAACGTCCTGTTGGTTGAGGCCCAGTTTGTTGCTCAGGAACAATGTGAGCAACGGGCTGGTGATGGCGCGGCTGACGACGATGGTCAGCGAAACGATCATCAACCGGCGGATAACAAGCGAGTAAGTGGCCACGGTGGGGCAAATGTCCTTATTCAGATTTCATGGTGTTCGTCGATGTACCGTGTCGCGGCTATCGCCGGCAAGCCGGTCTCGCTCCAACATTTGAAATGCGTTCCCCTGTGGGAGCGAGCCTGCTCGCGATGAGGCCGGATCAGGCAACACAAAGCTCAAGTCAGCCACCGATCCAGCGACCGAGTCGATTCCAGTGCTTCCAGCTGCCACAACTGCCCGATCAATTCCTCAGCCTGCGACCTCGGCATCACTCGCCCGGCCAGACTGAAAAACTTATCCTCCAGCGCCTTGTCACTCAACGGATTACCCGGTGCCCCCAATGGCGGGTCGACACACAGACTCGCCCGCCGACCGTCCACGGTCAGCACGCTGACAACAGGCTCGCCATCCTCTGACAGTTGCGGGTCCACTTCAAGGCGAATGCGCGACATCCACTGAGCTATCCGTGGATCGCACCGCTGTTCATCGTCATAGGCTTCCAGTCGGCAGTGACCCTGCACCAACCGGGCGGCAAGGGCGTACGGCAGGCTCATCTGCGCCGCCGCCAGCGTGCTCACCTCCTGCCCCCCGCACATGTCCTGCAGGAAACCGCACAGCGACACCTGAATGTCCTCGACCTGATCGATGTTGACCTGCAGCTGTTCCAGCAACAGCCCCAACGCGTCGATGGCCGAATGCGTTCCTCGGCATGAGGCGTACGGCTTGATCGAACAGCGGGCGAGTTTCCACACGACACCCAGATCGGCATCCAGCGCCTCAGGTTGTGCCGTTTCGCCGGCCAGGGTTGGCAGAAAACCGCCCCAGACGTCATCGAACAACTTCGCGGGTCCGCTGATGCCTTGCTGGGCAAACCGCGCCGCGAGCAGTCCACCCTCGGCCGCACGACCGCTGTGCAGTTTTTTGCTTTGCGAGCCGTCGTGGATGAAGGCCCACAAGCCGCCGCTGAAACTGCCGGCGATGCCGAGTGCCGACACCATTTGTTCGGCGTTCAACCCCAGAATGAGCCCACTCGCGGCCGCCGCGCCGAATATCCCGCAGGTCGCCGTGGAGTGCCAGCCGGCGCCGTTGTGTGCCGAATAACCACCACAGGCTTCGAGCACGCGGCGGCCTACGTCGTAGCCGATGACCACGGCGGTGATCAACTCGCGACCGCTGACAGGCCTTGTGCACATCGACACCGCAGCCATCACCGCCGGCAGCACCACCGCGCCGGAATGATCGCAGCCACCGGTGTCGTCCAATTCCAGCGCATGGGCGGCGACGCCGTTGAGCATGGCGGCCTGAGCGGCGCCGACCCGCACCTCCGTGCCCCAGACCAGCGTGGTTCCGCCTTCACCCTCGAACACCTGACGCGCCTGCTTTGCCACGTCGCTGCCAGCCCCGGCCAGCGACGCGCCAAAGGTGTCGAGGATGTGCCGCGTGGCTTGCGCCACCAGTGCCGGGGGCAAGTCTTCAAATCGTGTGTCGACGCAAAACTGCGTCAGCCGTTGCAAGCGTTCGGTCATAGGAGGTAGTCCCGATAATGCCGCTCGTACACCGACGCCGGGTGATCCTCGGTCACAGGCTGCGCAGTATCGGCCCACCATTGAGCGACTTCGGCTCCGGTGGCGATCCACACGTCGTTGTGTTGCTGGATGCCCTGGAGCAATTCGCGCAACACGCCAATCCGTCCCGGTGTGGCAATGATTTCCGGGTGCAAACGCAGCACGTAACACAGCCCGAAGCGGTGAAACCCGGCGAAGTCCATTTGCAGGTTGCCCAGCGTGTGGCTGTAAGAGGCGATCCGCGATTGCGCCGGCGGCACCGCCGGGCTCAGGTTGAAGGCGAAGTAGGGTTCGTCTTCCAGTTCGTAATGCAATGGTAGCTCGATCACGCCGGGCGCCGTGGGGTGAGCGAACGGCAAATCGTCGCCACGCCACGAGGAAGACCAGCGAATGCCTTGATCCCGTAATGCCTCGATGAAACCCGGCGCACCGTTGCCGGCGGGAATGCGAAACCCGGTAGGGCGTTGACCTGTCAGCGCTTCCAGCGCTTTGCAGCCACGGTCGATCTCGGCGTTTTGCTGCTGCAGATCGAGGGTGTCGTAGTTCTGGTGGCGATACCCGGCGCAGGCAATCTCATGCCCGCCCGCCTGAATCGCCCGGATGTGTTCCGGGTTTTCCTCGGCAACGATGCCGGGGACAAACCAACTGCTGCGTACACCCAGTTCTTCGAACAGACCCAGCAAGCGGTCGACACCCCGTTGTGTGCCGTAACGCCAGACTGACAGCGTCTTGTCGCGCCCGGCGACTTCCGGCGCCTGGGTGAGAATCCCGTGAATGTCGTTGTAATCGACGGTCAACACCACCGCGCAGCGATAGCCGTCAGGCCAGACGTTGGAATCAGCCATGGTGATGCTCCTTCAGCCACCACTGGGCGACGTCGCGGCAAGTGGCGAACCACACGTCGTCGCGCTGACGCATGTGTTCGAAGAGTTTTTCCAGCAACAGGATGCGCCCCGGTTTGCCGGTGATCTTGGGGTGAAACAGGGTGGTCAGGCACAACCCTTCATTCATGGCGCCGTCGTACTCGCGGCACCAGTTGTCCAGGGTCAGCTCGTAGCTGGCGGTGCGGTCCAGCCCCGAAGGAAAGTCGGGTGCACGGGTGTAGGCGAGGGAGGCGTAGTCATCCATTTCCCAGCGACCGGGGATTTCCACCAGTGGCGTTTCGAAGCCTGGGACGTTGACCAGATAGGGCCGGTCGTCGCCGCGCATGCTGCTGGAATAGGTCACGCCGGCTTCCACCAGCATCGCCGGCGTCTCGGCGCGCCAGTCGCCGGACGGCGTGCGGAAACCTTCGGCGCGGATGTTCAGGTGTTTCCAGAACACCTCGCGGGATTTCTTTATCACGTCCTTTTGCTGTTCCAGCGTCAGGGCGTAAAAGGATTCGTGTTTGTAGCCGTGATACGCCACCTCATGCCCGCGCTCGACGATCGCCTGGCACTGTTTCGGCCAGTTCTCCACGACCCAGGCCGGGACGAAGAAGGTGGTCGGTATCCGGAATTCATCGAGCAGATCGAGAATCCGCGGCAGTGCCCGGTAAGGGCCGTAACCACCGAAGCCGAAGTACTCGGGCTTGTGCCAGATCGAGCCGTTGAGCATCGCATCGCCGGTGGGGCCGTCGAGGTCGAAGGCCAGGGCGAGGCAGGCCTTGTGCTGGTCGGGCCAGGTGGGTTGGGGTGAGGAGGACATCGTGGTGCTCCAACTATTTATGCATCAGACACAAGACCCTGCGGGAGCGGGCTTGCCCGCGATAGCGGCATGGCAGGCGACATCCCTGTTGAATGTGCCGCCGTCATCGCGGGCAAGTCGAATCGTCGCACCGCTGCTCCCACAGGCTTATCGGTTGGCCAAATAATCGTGATCGACCCAGACCCATAATGGATGCGGATCGTCTGCCTGATTACTTGCCGGCGTTGATGGTCGCTGTCTTGATCGCGCCCAACTCCAGGTCCCATTTTTTCAGGATGGTCTGATAGGTGCCGTCATCGATCATGCTCTGCAACGCCACCTTCACCGCTTCGCTCAGCTCAGGCTTTTTCTTGCTCAGGCCCATGCCGGAGAACTGCACGGAAATCGGCTGGCCGACGGTTTTGTACATGTCCTTTTCCTGAGTCTTCAGGTACGACAACGTCTCGCTGCCTTGCATCGCCGCATCGATACGGCTCTGACGCAGTTGCGCGCGGGCATCCGCCGAGCCTTCGGTGCCGATCACGACGATGGCCGGTTTGCCGGCGGCTTCACAGTGGGCCTTGCTGTATTCAGCGATTTCCGCCGGGAACGTGGTGCGGCGGCTGGTGCCGACTTTCTTGCCGCACAGGTCGGTGATTTCGTTGAAGTCCTTGTTCTTCTGCAGGGTGTAGAACTGCGGACCGCTGGTGAAATAGTCGACGAAGGTCACGCTGGCCTGACGCTCTTTGGTGTCGGTCATGCCCGACAGCACCATGTCGACGCGGTCGGTGGTCAGGGCGTTGATCATTTGCTCGAAGCCGGTTTCCTGCCATTTGATCTTCACGCCCAGACGTTCGGCCAGGGCATTGCCCAGATCAACGTCCACACCGGTGAGGGTATTGGTGGCCGGGTCCTTGAAATCCATCGGCGGGTAGTTCGGCATGATCGCGACGACGATCTCGCCTTTTTCCTTGATGCTGGCCGGCAATTCGGCGGCGAAACTGACGCTGGAGGCGATCAGGCCTGCGAGTACTGCGGGGATAACGAAGTTCTTCATGGTCGTTCTCTTATGAGTGTTGTTACGCCAACCGGCGCTTAGGTTCGAACGGCAGAAATGAAGCTTTGGGTGCGCGGGTTTTGCGGACTTATTAGTATTTCTTCGGGGCTTCCTGCCTCCACGATCTGCCCGCCGTCCATGAACACCATGCGGTTGGAAACCTCACGGGCGAAGCCCAGTTCATGGGTGACGACGATCATGGTCATGCCGGATTGCGCGAGGTCGCGCATCACCGACAGCACCTCACCGACCAGTTCCGGGTCGAGTGCCGAAGTGGGTTCATCGAACAGCATCAACTTGGGGCGCATGGCCAATGCGCGTGCAATGGCGACACGTTGCTGCTGACCACCCGAAAGCTCGATCGGGTAGCTGTTGCGCTTGTCGGCGAGGCCGACGCGGGCGAGCAGTTCCACGGCTTCTTCGTGCGCCTCTTTGGGCGAACGCTTGAGCACCTGGCACGGCCCTTCGATGATGTTTTGCAGCACAGTCATGTGCGGAAACAGGTTGAAACGCTGAAACACCATGCCGGTGGCCAGGCGTTGACGGGCGATCTGCGACTCGTTGAGTTCATGCAGTTTGTTGCCGACGATGCGATAGCCCACCAGCTCGCCATCGACCCACAGGCCGCCCTTGTCGATTTTTTCCAGTTGGTTGACGCAACGCAGCAAGGTACTTTTGCCGGAGCCGGACGGGCCGATGATGCACAGCACTTCGCCTTGCTCGACTTCGATGTTGACGTCTTTGAGTGCGTGGAACTGGTCGTAGTACTTGTTCAGGCTCACGGCCTTGACGATGCTTCTCATGTGGGGCTCCTCAAGAACGCTTGCCGGCGCCGCGAGCGAAACGACGCTCCAGACGACTTTGACCAAAAGACAGCACGGTGACCGTGGCCAGGTACCAGATACCCGCGACGATCAGCAGCTCCATCACCCGGGCGTTGGCGTAGTAGATGTTCTGGGCGTTGTAGAGCAGTTCCGAGTACTGGATGACGCTCGCCAGCGAGGTCATTTTCACCATGCCGATGAACTCGTTGCCGACCGGCGGAATGATGATCCGCATCGCCTGCGGCAGGATGATCCGGCGCAGCGCTTGCAGGCGTGGCATGCCGATTGACTTGGCGGCTTCGTACTGCCCGGTGTCCACCGACAACAGACCGGCGCGCACCACTTCGGCGGTATAGGCGCCCTGGTTGATGCTCAAACCGAGGAGGGCGGCCACGAACGGCGTCATCAGGCTCACGGTGTCCATTTCGAACAGGCCGGGGATGCCGATGGTGGGGAAGATCAGCGCCAGGTTGAACCACAACAGCAGTTGCAGAATCAGCGGCGTGCCGCGGAACAGCCAGGTGTAGGTCACCGCCACGTAGCGCAGGATCGGGTTGGCCGACATGCGCATGATCGCCGTGATCACCCCGAACACAATGCCCAGTCCCATGGCCAGCACGGCCATGACAATGGTATTGAGCAAGCCCCACATGATCGCTTGGGAGGTGAGGAACTGACCGATGTACGACCACTCGATCTTGCCTTCGGCGAAGGCCCGCACCAGGCCGATGATTGCGATCACGATCACGGTGGCGAAAAAAATCCGCCCGTAATATCGCCGTGGCACGTGTTCGTACTGGGTGATATCGAACTGGTTTTCCGCCAGTTTGCGCTCCGCCTGGAGTCGTTCTGCCTGAGTCTGGCTCATGTTGTTTCTCCGAACTGTTCTTTCAAATCCAACACAGATCCTTGTGGGGCTAGCCTGCTAGCGATTGCGGTGTGTCAATCAGCGAGTGGTTGTCAGACAGAGCCAAATCGCTAGCAGGCTAGCTCCCACAGGGTTATGCGTGGCGGCCGTTAAAGGCGGAAACCCTGATAGTTTTCGGTCCATTCTTGCTGCGCCGCAAGGGCGGTTTTCAACCGGCCGATCTGCTCGCGCACCTGCTGCGGTGCGGTACCGCCCCAGCCACTGCGAGCGGCGATGGCGGCTTCGAGGGTCAGGCTGTCGCGCACTTCCGGGGTCAGGCGAGGATCAATCTCGGCCAGCAGCGCCGGGGACGCTTCCCACAGTTCAATGTCGTGCTTCTCACAGGCCTGAACCAACGCGCCGGTGATTTCATGAGCTTCCTTGAACGGCACGCCGCGTACTGCCAACCAGTCAGCGACTTCAGTGGCGAGGGTGAAACCGAGCGGTGCCTGGCGGCGCAGTTCTTCGACGTTGACCTTCATGGTCGCGACCATTCCGGCCATCGCTGGCAGCACCAGCAGCAAGGTGTCGACGCTGTCGAGCACGCCGTTCTTGTCTTCGCTCAGGTCTCGGTTGTACGACAGCGGCAGCGATTTCAAGGTGGAGAGCAGGCCGGTGAGGTTGCCGATCAGGCGACCCGCCTTGCCCCGAGCCAGTTCGGCGATGTCCGGGTTTTTCTTCTGCGGCATGATCGAGCTGCCGGTGGCGTAGGCATCGTCCAGCGCAACCCAGCGAAACTGCCGCGACGACCACAGGCAGAATTCTTCGGCGAGGCGGGAAATGTTGATCCCGAGCATGCTGGCGATAAACAGGAACTCGGCGACGTGATCGCGGCTGGCCACGGCGTCGATGGAGTTTTCGCAGACGCCGCTGTAGCCCATTTCCCTGGCCGACTGTTGCGGCAGGCGGGCGATGGCGGAACCGGCCATGGCGGCAGCCCCGAGGGGCGACAACGAGGTGCGAACATCCCAGTCCACCAGCCGTTGCACGTCACGCAGCATCGATTGGGCGTGAGCGAGCAAGTGGTGAGCGAAGACGATCGGCTGAGCCTGTTGCAAGTGAGTGAAACCGGGGCAGATGCTTTCGATGTGTTGTTCGGCCTGATCCACCAGCGCTTGTTGCAGGGCCAGTACTTCAACGGCCAGGGTGCGCACGTGGTCCCGCAGGAACAGACGCAGGTCGTTGGCGGTCTGGTCGTTGCGCGAACGGCCGGCGCGCAGCTTGCCGCCCAATGGGCCGAGGCGTTCGGTCAGCAAACGTTCGATGAAGGTGTGGACGTCTTCGTCATCCAGCGTTGGCGCGATATTGCCGGCGCTAAAGTCAGCACCGATACCTTCCAGCGCGTCGAGCATCGTCAGGGTTTCCTGCTCGCTCAACAGTCCGGCGCGCTGCAGTTCACGGGCATGGGCCTTGGAACCGGCGAGGTCGTACGGGGTCAGGCGAAAGTAGCGCTCGGGGCAACGGGAGAGGGCCGCCAAGGCTTTGGATGGGCCACTTTTGAAGCGGGCACCCCAGAGACGGTCGGTGGTTTGAGACATTGTTGTTTTCCTCGTCGGTAAAGCGAACTGAAATCGGTGTGCCAGGTCGGAAACGTCCGCCGCAAATCAATTGGGCGTGTTTCGGCCTATTCAATATTCAAGGGCAGGGGAAAAGCGCAGTTACGTCGTTGCGAGAGCTGATCGAAGTGTCAGCTTTTAATGGTTCGAAATCAGTGAGTTGGCACTGAAGTACGGAGATTATTAGCGGTTGCCAAGCCTGGTTTTCTGTGTTCATTATTATTGGCCAGCTATGTTTTTGTTGTTGGGCACAGGTTGTTGAATAGCGCACCAGAGGTAAATAAGCATTATGGAAACCCCACTTTCCAATTCCGGAAACCCCGCGCCAAAACCGGTGCAACGGGCACCGCTGGCCCTCAGCGGACTGGATTTCAAACTGCTCAAAGTGTTCAAGGCCGTGGTCGAGGCCGGCGGTTTCAGTGCGGCGCAGAACGAGCTGAATGTGGGGCTGGCCGCCATCAGCAAACAGATTTCCGACTTGGAAATTCGCATCGGCATGCGCTTGTGTACCCGAGGCCGCGAGGGCTTTCATCTGACCGAAGAAGGCCGACTGGTGTATCAGGCGTCGATTGATTTATTTGCGTCGGTCGACAACTTTCGTGACCGGCTTAGTTCAGCGCAAAATGAACTTATCGGCGATCTTGGTGTGGGTGTTATTGATAATACGATTTCCGATGTTAATTCACCGTTAGTTGCAGCGCTTAAACGAATCAATGAAGCGTCACCGAAAGTAAGGTTTCAACTTCAGGCGTCGCAACTGGATGAGGTGGAAAGAGGCGTTGTAGAGGGAAGGTTAGTGGCCGGCATCGTGCCGGTTTATCAGAAACGTGAAGAGTTCGATTATTACGCGTTGTATGAAGAACTCTCAGAGGTTTACTGCGCGGACGGTCACCCTTTATTTTCGGTGCCGGACGCAGAAATCGGCAGCAACGTACTCAAGGATTACGAGTGCATCAACCACCGCTACGCGATCCATCGCGACAAACTGAATTTTGCCCATTACGACAGCTTTTCCGCCTCCGCCACCCAAGTGGAAGCTGTGGCGCTGTTGATCAAGACCGGGCGTTTCGTGGGTTTTCTGCCCCAGCACTACGCCGCAAACCTGGTCGCCCAAGGGCAATTTCGCGCCGTGCGTCCGGACCTGATCAACATCGTCACGCCGTTCAATCTGATCCTGCGACACAACACCGTGCGCAGTCCGCTGGTCAAGGCGTTCGCCCAGGCATTGGGGGTGGATTTGAAGGCGCCGGTTCAAGGCTGAAGCGCATCGCACAACGGCGCTCACCGGGTAAGCCGTGGGCGATTTCGTCGTTTAACACCTGGGTTAATCGCGGGCCTGTTTCAGCGGGGCTCAATGTTACGAAGCCCATGCGCCGATAAAACAGTTCATTCCATGACAAGTCACGGAACGTGGTCAAAGTCAGACCGGCGAGTTCTTGTCCGCGAGCGTATGAAACTGCGGCTAACAGCAACTTTCGACCAATGCCCCGGCCCTGAAATGGCTGGCTGACGGACAGTTCCTGAATATGCAGTTGGTTGGCGATTTCCCGCGCAGCGAGAAACCCTGCAAGTGCACCTTCCGCCGATTGCGCAACCCAAACCAGCTCTGTCTCGATTGCCCGTTGATGGTGTTCGGCATCGGGTACAGGGCTGTCGGCCAGCCAGGCCAATGACGGGTCGCCGCGAAACAATTGAGCAGCGCAACGTTCGATGACGGGGAGGGCGGGGGCGTCGGTAACCAAAGCGCGGCGAACAATGATCGTCATGTATCTCAAGGGGGGCTGCCGAAGGTTCGGGCCACGTTCGGTGATGGGTTGGCGGGCAACGATTGGAAATGGTCCTCATCACGTTTGTCAACGTTCATGCGCGACGTTTGTCGGTCGGATTCAAGCGCTGCACCTCGGAAAAAATTTCGGTAATCGGTCGTCGTGGTTGGCGTTTGTGTAATGCGCGGACCTGTAGGCTCATCCGAACGAGTTCTTCACTTGGTTTTGCCCACTGCTCTTTCGGCAACGGCTCGGACCATTGGCGCATCACTTCGGGCATGGCCTGCGGGGCCATTTTCTGGAGGCGGCGGATTTCCCATTCTGTCAGGTGGTTGGGAATCGTCCACAGGGTCATGACGTGGTACAGGTACCAGAAAAATCCCGATACCCGACCGCGTTGGCCGTCGCGGATTTGCTGGTGCATGCGTGCACGGGCGTTGTGAAAAGTGTGCAGGCCTTCGTGGGGCGGGTCGTTCGGGCCTTGCAGGTCTTGCAGGTCTTGCAGGTCCTGAATGGATTTGAGGTCGTGGATTTCGTATTCCATGTAACCGCGAATGGCTTCCCAGTGGCTGATGGCCAGCGAAAGACCGAAGCAGGGAAATTCGACGCTGGTCAGGGTCTCGCCGTGCTGGAAACCGATGCCCATGCCGTACTGGCGGTGGATGCCGTATTGGGTGGCGCCTTGGGCTTCGATGACCCAGGCCGAGAGGGATTCCCAGGGGACGAAGAGCGGTTCGGTGGCGTCTTCGGGCATGAAGCAGACTTCGCGGCGTTGGCGGTTGAAGCGGGTGGGGATGATGTAGAGGCGTTTTTTGTGGTTGTGGTGCCAAGTACAGAGGCCGATGAGTAGCATGAAAAAACCGCCTTTTAAGGCTAGTCCATAGGATTCATGGAAGATCCCTTCTATGGAGTCACTAGTATCTTCCCAACTATATCCAAGAACGAATCCAAGGAAGCCCCCGACTAACGGGAATAGAAATGCAACCGAGAAGGCAACACTGAATGGTCCGCCTAGTATGACCTGCCATGAAAATATCTGCGGTGATCCCAGCCCGAAGTCCATATACACCTCATTGAGCTCTCCGATATGGGGGCCAAGCGGCGGCAACGTTGTCGGTAATGGCAACGGCGCGAGATAAGTGATTTTCCCACTTGGAAACGGCTCAACGTCTCCGGCTTTTCCGGATTGCTCTAGGTGCTGGGGCGGCAGAGGCACATCAATCTTGGTGGGCATGGTCGGCCAGCTCCAGCAGATGGGTTTCAACCAGCAACAATGGTGGATGCTCGGTAACGGATTGACGGGGCAACGAAGGAAAATGTCCTTTACCGCGCGGGTTGAGGTGAATGACCTCAGTCCGCGACTCCCACACCCCCTTGGCGTTCAAGGTTTGTACACAGACGGCCAGCTCCAGAGTTTCGGACGCTGGGGTAAATTCAGAGTCTGGGTCCACGGGATACTGCAGGCATAACACCAGACGATCTGGCTCTGCTTGCACGATGCGCAGGTTGTCCGTGATTTCCTCGCTGATGACGTCCTTGCGCTCGCGCGGTACACCACGACTGTGGAGGGGAACGGACAGACGGTGGGCGCCGATCCCCAGGCGATGAGCCGGTTGTCCACTCAACGGTGGCTGCAAATCACTGAGTTTGAGCCTTGGCAGCACCAAGTGAATGTCGCTGGGTTTGGCTTTTAGCAGGAAGTTTTTCAACCAGGAGTCATGTTCATTCGGGCCTAGTTGCGCATACGGAGCGTTGAGCAAATAACCCAAGTAATGCTGATATTCATCCAGGGTATGGTCGCCGCGATGATCGGTGTCCAGGCTCCAGGGTGTGGTTTTCAGCCATTTGTCATGGGCGCTGATGTTGTAGCGGTTGTATAGCCAGGTTCCGCCCAATTCCAAAATGGTGAACAGGGCACCGGCCAGATTGAAGCGGAAGAATACCGTGGATAGACGCGTACCCGCCGCGGCCCAGGCAGCCGTTCGCGTAGCGGCAGTCCGTGCCGTCAGCACTTTAAACGTAGAGCGGACGGTATGATTTAGGCCATAGGCGTTTGCGGCTGTCATTCCACCTGCACCCAATGTGGCAAGCGCTGCACTACCCTGTGCCAAATGATCTCCGCTACGTATGGCTTGTTGCCATTTTTGCTGCTGGATATTGAAACTTACCATTGAAGATATAAGACCGAAGCCGTAGGTAAAAATACCAAGCCCGACATGCAGCTTCCCCATCTGTACATGTACATTCTGCAAAGCATGATGCTGAAGACTCGCGACGAGTTCAGCGCTGCGAGCTTTCAGTGCCGTATCGGCCAGACTCTGCGCCGCAGTGAATCCCGCAGCTCCGGTAGCTGCCAGCGCATTGGCCAAGGGAGCCCATGTTCGCTTATTACCGGTTTGACCCTGCATCTCTCGATACACCGAAACCAAATTCACCCCCTGCACCAAAAACACCAACAACCCCATCCCCTCGCTTCTAATCAACTTCCCATTCGGCACCGAGCTAACCCCCAGCCGAATATCCTTCAGCAAACTCCTCACCTCCAACTGCTGCGCCGGTGGAAACACCACCGTCACCCCCGCCCGAGCAGGTGTCGCGCCATACAGGCGCGCCGACTGATCCGGCAGTTCCGCAATCGGGCTCAACGCCCCGGCCAAGCGACCTTCGAGTTGCGTCAACTCTGCCCGGACCCGAACGATCTCACCCTGCAATTCCAACGCCCGTGCTGTCCTGTGCCCCTGGCGATTTTTGTTGTGGGTGATCTGGTTGCGTTCGCGGGTCAGGGTTTTCAGGTAGTCGCGCTCACTGAGCAGGTCCTTGAGGTTGTTTTGCAGCGCCGCGTGTTCCGCCGGGCTGGCGACGGTGAAGGTCACCCCGGTGGTTTTTGCTGCGTCGAGAATCCGGGCCGGTAACGCCTTGGGCAGGCGCCGGAACAGTTCATCGAGGTCGGGGATTTTCTCGCTCGCCAGATCGAAACCTTCCAAGGCCCGGCTCAGGCCGAGGTTCAGCGCCGGGCTGAGGCTGTGCTGGGCCGCGTCGGCCACGGCGCGGGTGTGTTCGGGCAGATCGTCGAGGGACGGCAGGGGCGGTTCGATTTTCTGCAACTCGCCCAGCCAGTGCGGCAGGTTGTTGAACACGCCCATGCCGGCGTTGAACAACGTGGCGTATTGCGCCGCCCGTTCTGGCTGTAGGCGCAGGGGCAAGGTGTAGAACAGTGGCCGGGTCAGTTCGGGGTGTTTTTCCAGATAACCGAGGAGGATTTCGCTGGCGTAATCGCTGCGGCAGAGGTCCTTGAGGCAGGCGTATTCGGTGGTGAGGGCCTGGTGGTGTTGCTGTTGATCCTGCGCGTCGTAGTACCAGGCCGAACGATGGAAACGACCGGCACCCACCAGCATGATGCGGTCGGTGGTGATGCGATCCAGCATCCGGTTCCAGCGGCCAAGGTCGTCGCGATGCTGCAACAGCGCGCTGTCCATGGCAGGCCGGTCGATGAAATCATTGACCCCGCGCTTACCACTGAAGCTGGAGCCTTCGAGCACATCGACGATGCGTTTGTTTTGCGCTTGGCCGAGTTTTACCAAGGTGTCGAGGTGACGCTCGACGAAATCATCGGGGGCGACCTTGAAATGTTGTCGAGCATAGTAGCGGTGGTCGGCCTCGTCACTGGCGCGGCTGTGGGCGGTGAAGTCGGGTGTGCCACCCTGGTACTTGGCGAATTTGAACGCTTCGGCATGGGCTTCTTTGCGCAACTGCTCCAGCGCCGCTGGCACGGGCCCGTCCGGTGGCTCGACCTTGCCGCCCTTGTTCAGGTAGTCGAGCAAGGCGTTGCGGGTCTGCTCCTGATCCGGTTCGGGCAACTGTTGCAGATCGCCAAAAAGCGCCTGGACTCGCGGATCGTCGCTGGCATCGGCCAGGTTGCCGATATCCTCGGCACTGAGCCGGCTCAGGGACTCGATGTAGCAGGCCAACAGGTAATCGCGTTCGTTGGTGTCGGCATTGCTCCAGTCATCGACCCAGCCGACCACGGTGTCTTGATACTCGGCCAGATCGCGCAGCACGCCGAGGTCGTCCTGCACCACGAGGAACAACGTGTCGTCCTGATAAGCCGGGCGCACCCGCCCGAGCAACTCGCCAATGTGCGCCTCGCGAAAGCGCCGCGGCTGCTCCCACAGATAGGGTTCACGTTCGTGCGCGGGTGCATCGCTGACGTGCACCGGCGGCAATAGAACGGCGTGCGGCGGCGCCTCGGATTCATGTTTCGCGCGGTCTTGTGCGGCTTGCGCCTGCTGGACCGGAGCGGTCGCGATCTCTGCCAGCCACTGTTTGCCCTGCGCCACTGTCAGCAGATGCTCGCCACCGGTTTGGCAATGAACCGGGCCGAGGTCGACGGCCTGCATGAAGTGGTCGCGTTCGGTGCGGCTGTCGAGCACTTGCGCGCATTTGGCCGCCGTCCACTGCACTTCGGCGAAGGTCACATGCAGGGTGCTGCGCCTTGAAAAAATAAGCGCCGGACGCTCTTCGATGGCCGTGCGCTGATCACCATCAACCTTGGCGCCCTTGTGCAGCAAGGCGCTGACCAGTCCGTTGAGCACCTGATATTCGTGCAGATGGCCGGTCACGCTGTCGATGATGTACAGCCAGCCATCGCGCAGCATGCGAATGCCCAACGGGCGGGTTGTCAGGGCATACGGCAGCTTCAGTTCGGCACTCGGGTCGAGGGGCTTTTCCACCAGCCCGTAACGCAAGGGCAGTAGCTGCACGTGGGTTTGTCGCAAAGGGCAGGCGCCAAGGGAGCCAATGGGCGATTTGGACGCGGCAGCCGCAGCGAGGTCGGCAGGGTGTGGCTTGTTCATGGGCGGCCTCGTTCATTGGCCCATTGGCGAGCCAGGTCAGCGGCCAGCACGATGCGCTCGCCGACGGGTTGCAGGGAAGGGTTATGCAGCAGTCGATTGATCTCGGGATGCTGGCCTAGGGGGGACCCGTCCAGCCGGGCCATGACATTCGCGTAATAGAACAGCCCGGACGGGTTATCCAGGCCCAGGGCGCTGGCTTCGGTTTCCAGTTGTTCCAGCATTGACCAGCGTTCGGCCACAGTTTCGCTGCCATGGCGTTCGGGGAAGTGCTTGAGCAGGTGCGCGTCGAGTTCGAGCAGTACGCGTCGACGGTCAACCAGATCCAGCGCCAAGCTCTGCTCAGCACTCAGACGATAGGGTATTGGCAAGTCCGGGCATTCCGGCTGGCGAGGCTGATGACGATGCCATGTGGCGCCGACGCTATCGGCAGTCACCACACAGGACAACGGGCCGAACAAGCGCTGATCGTTGCTGCTGAACAAAGCCTTCGCGACGGCGGCATCGGCCAGTCGCAGGAAAACCTGCAACCCGTCTGGTAACTCAACGGTCAGCAGTTTGCGCAAGTGCTGCGCCACCTCATGCGCCGGTTTGGGGCTGAACAACAGCACGCCCCATTCTTCCTGCGCGCGTTGCACAAAGAACTGAAAAAAATCCGCGTCAGGTTGTTCCATCGCCACCAGCAGCGGTGAGATATCGCGCAGCGCATTGAAGGGCGTGCTGTCATACAGGGCGAGGATGCTGGCGCCGGGGCTCAGTGTCTTCAGGCGCTGCGGCAAATCGCTCAGGGTCGCGCCGTCCAATAACAGGAACGCGTGCTGCTCACTCCACGGCAGGTTTTCAGGAAGGGAAGTCGAGAGTTTCATGCTTGGGCAGCCTCGCAAATCAGGCAACGCGAGGCGCGGGTTGAAATCAGCGCATGACGTTGTTGGGCCGCATCAAACGTCACTTTCAGCAAGGGCAGGGCGCCCGGCATCAGCGGCTCCGCCGGCAAGCTCACGGGCGGAGCGCCGCCCACCAGAATCGGCACGCTGCTGAAAATGCCTTCCGGCCCCAGCGTTAGCCATTGTCCGCCGCCCATGAGCGCCAGGTACGTCCCGCCACTGATGGCGACTTGTTGAACGGCGCTGAAGTGGAGCTGTTGTGTGGCGCTGAGTCGTTGATTGGCGACGCGCACATGCTGATCGCCAAGGACCAACAGGTGGTCATCCTGTTTGAGTTCGGTCAGGCGGTTGCCATGGGTCAAGTGGCGCTCTTCGCCGCGCAGGTCATGACTGCTTATGCCACCGACCACCACGTTGCGCTGGTTGTCGACTTGAATGCGCTCATCGTTCAGAACGTGCTGCACGAAGTCGCGCTGCGCACGCAGGGCAATTTCCTCGGCGCCTTTTCTGTCCTCGATGCGCAGTTCGTTGTAACCACCACCGCCGGGGCAGCTGTGGCTGCGGAAAATGCTGCGGGTCTGTTCCGCGGGCAAATCCAGTGGCACCGGGGTCGAGGCGTTGGGCAGACAGCACAAGACGTAGGGTTTGTCCGGATCGCCATCGGTAAAACCTACCTGCACCTCCATGCCGACGCGTGGGATCTGCACGCTGCCGTAACGGTCATGAGCCCAGCCGGTAGCGACTCGTAGCCAGCAGCTCGATTGTTCGTTTTGCTGGCCGTCGCGGTCCCATAGCAGCTGGACTTTCACTCGACCGTACTGATCGCAATAAATCTCTTCACCGGGTGGACCGGTGACGACGGCGTGCTGGTTGCCCTTCATATGGGGCTTGGGGTGTTCAAGGGCTGGTCGGAATATCACGTCCCAGGGTGTGGCGACGAAGTGGTTACGGTAGCCCTGACTGAAACCATCCTGCGCAGTAACGTCGCTCGTCTGCTCTTCCAGCACTTGGGGTTGCAAGCCGACATGCTCGACCTGCGTCAACAACCACAGGCCATTTCGTTCAGGGCATGGGTGCTCCGTCATCTCGACAAAGTGGCCGCTGCGCAGGGCGCTTTGGTCACTGCGGCCGTTGGCCACCTGGTAATCGGCGCGGTGGCGCTCAAGTGCCTGATGGGTGAGCTGTTGGCCGCGGTCACGATGGATGAATTGCCCTGGAAATGCGTAGTCCTCAAGGTGCGGCAGCAGAGGGTTTTCAGACTCGCTGTCGAGTTGCACGCGTGGTTTCTCGAAATTGTAATCACGACGGCTGACATGGGTCGGGCGGGTATTCAGTTGTAGCTTGAATTGGTCAATCACTGGCGCTTGCGCGACCATGCCACTGGCTTGCCTGTAGGCGGTTGACCGTTCTGGTTTCGAAAAACTGGTTTGATCGTCACCGAACACCAGCACATGCCCCTCGGCGCTATGCTGAAAGTGGAAGTGCAAACCTTCTTCTTCACACAGCCTTTGAAGAAAATGCATGTCAGTCTCGTACTGAACACAATACAGCCGGGGTCGGTACTCGGCATTCAGCTGAAAGCGCCAGGTATCGGCCTGCATTCCCTGATCTTTCAGTACTTTTGCAATGATCTGCGGCACGCTGAGGTTTTGAAAAATGCGCTGGTTGTGGCAATGGGAGAGATAGGTGAGGTGCGGCACCAGGGTCATCTGGTAACGGGTCAGACGCTTGCCCGAATCCCCTTCGGCAACTGTATAGACTTGGCCGTGGATGCCGGAACCGTCAGCTCCGAAGCGCAAAAAAGCCGCGCGATGATGAAGCGACTTGATGTCCAGGTCGCGGCGTTCTCCGACCAGTTCGAGATTGACTTCATAGGGTTGATTCAGCGCTTCCTTGGCGCGGAATTCGTGTACCTGCAAGTCGCGGGGAAAACCTTGAATGTCGAGGGTGAAAATGACGGGTTTAACGGCGCTGAACATCCACATTTCCTTGTGTCTATTTCAAGACACAGGACTTTGCGTGGATCGGCTCATTGATGAATGTCAGACGAATCGCTATTTGGCGTAGGGCGAGTCCGTTAAGTTGCAATCTACGGTCAGCGACGCATGGCTGTAGGAGGGGTCTGTAGGGAGGGCGTGAAACTCCGTTGTATCGGGGGCGCTAAGCGCAGGAAACGACTGGCAAACCCCGGCACTGAACAACATCAGTGCCAGCAGCCCCATCCCCAGGGACTGCTGACAAATGCTCAGCGAGTTAACGATCAAGCGACGTCGGAAGCCACCGGCCATTGCTGATGCGGAATCGGCAACTTGCGCGATTCACCGCGCCCCATCGGAAAGTACATAAACCCGCTGCGCGCCAACCGGTCTGCGTCATACAGATTGCGTCCATCGAAGATCACCGGCGCCTTCAACCGTTGCTGAATCAGGTTGAAATCCGGCGCCTTGAACTGCTGCCACTCGGTGCAAATGATCAAGGCATCGGCGCCCGCCAACACCGATTCCGGGGTGCCCATCAGCATCAATTTCGCTTCGTCCGGGTACAACTGCTGGGTTTCCTGCATCGCTTCGGGGTCGAACGCCCGGACGCTCGCACCCGCGGACCACAGCGACTCCAGCAGCACGCGGCTGGGCGCGTCGCGCATGTCGTCGGTGTTGGGTTTGAACGCCAACCCCCACACGGCGAACGTCTTGCCCTGCAAATCGCCTTTGTAGAACGCGTTGATGCGTTCGAACAACTTGTGTTTCTGCCGCTGGTTGATGGCTTCCACTGCTTGCAGCAAATCGCTGGAGCAATGCGCTTCTTCGGCGCTGTGGATCAGGGCGCGCATGTCCTTGGGGAAACACGAACCGCCATAACCGCAACCGGGGTAGATGAAGTGATAGCCGATGCGCGAATCGGCGCCGATGCCCAGGCGTACCGATTCGATGTCGGCGCCCAGGTGTTCGGCCAGTTCGGCGATCTGGTTGATAAAACTGATCTTGGTCGCCAGCATGCAATTGGCGGCGTACTTGGTCAGCTCGGCGCTGCGCAGGTCCATGAACATGATTCGGTCATGGTTACGGTTGAATGGCGCATAAAGGTCGCGCATGACATCGCGCACGTCATCGTTTTCGCAGCCGATGACGATACGGTCCGGACGCCGGCAATCGGCGACCGCCGAACCTTCTTTCAAGAACTCCGGGTTGGAGACGATCTCGAACTGCAGTAATCGGCCAACTTTGATCAGGCATTTGTCGATGTGCGCACGCAGGGTATCGCCGGTGCCCACGGGAACCGTGGATTTCTCCACCAGAATCACCGGATGTTCGCGATGACGGGCCACCGCTTCGCCCACCGACAGCACGTACCGCAAGTCCGCCGAACCATCGTCCCGGGACGGTGTGCCGACCGCAATGAACAACACCTGACCGTGCTGCACCGCGAATTTTTCATCGGTGGTGAACTGCAACCGCTTGGCCTCAAGGCTTTCGCGCACCAGGCTGGCCAGCCCCGGCTCGAAAATGCTCACGTGGCCTTGTTGCAGCAATTCGACTTTCTTCTCGTCGATGTCCATGCAGACCACGTCGTGGCCGACTTCAGCCAGGACAGCGGCCTGCACCAGGCCAACGTAACCGCTACCAAATACACTGATTTTCATAGGTCACTCCTGAGTGTGGGCGCGTGAGCGGGTCGAGCGTTGATGGTGATGACGCCCAGAATGACCAGGGCCACCCCGAGGCTTTTGCAAAGGCTGAAGTCTTCGTTGAACACCGGCAGGACGGCGGCGAGCAGGTACACCAGCGCGTAGCTGATGCTCAGTACCGAGTACGCCCGGCCCAGCGGTACATCGCGCAGGGCCACGAGCCAACTGAGCATCGACAGGGCGTAGGCGAGGATCGCGGCCAGCACCACCGCGACCGCGGTCGGGTCGATGTTGGCGGCCAGCACGTGTTCCGGTGGCGGCAGGCGCGTCATGCTCCAGCGCATGCCCAGCTGCGCGGCACTGCCGAGCAGCACACTGCCCAGCGCGAAGGAGATGCCCCGGCGCAGGATCATGTGTTCAACCCCAGCAGAATCACGCCACCGATCACCAGCGCCACGCCCATCCAGTGGCGGCGGTCGATGGCTTCGTGGAAGAGAAAGCGGGCGATCAGGGTGATCAGCACGAAATTGAGGCTCAACATTGGATAGGCGACGCCGACTTCAAGGCGCTGCAACACCAGCAGCCACACCAGCAAACCCGCGCCCAACGCAGCGAGGGCCAGCCACAGCCATGGCGAACGCAGTTTTTTGCCCCAACCCGACGGCGTGACGCGCCAGCTCTCCACGGCGTATTTCTGGGCGATCTGGCCCAGACAGGTCAGCAGGCAGGCCGCCAATACCAGCAACAGGCTCATGACGCACCCTGAGGGAAAATCAGAATCACAAGGTTGCCTTGTTCATAGCGTTTGCCATCCTTGGGCAAGCGGTCGATTTCACGCAGTTCGTCTTCACCCTTGACCCGCATCAGCACGCCCACCGAGCCACGCTGGCGGGCGTCGTGCATCCACTGTTGAACGCGATCAGGGTCGACGCGCTGCGACGCGCCGTCAGGATAAGCGAGGCCATATTTCAGTTCGCCTATCGTGTTGTACAGCGCCACGTCCGGGCGTTTCAGGCGCCAGGCCAGGGCCGAGGCAGCGCCCAGATCGTTGCTCAATAAGGTGCCGGTCTCGCCAAGTTCCCGGGCATGTTCAAGGACAAACTGGTCGGGCATTTTGTTCGCCACCACCGATTCGGGCATGGCGGACGGCAGGATCCCGATCAGCAGCAGGCTGCCAAACGCCGGCGCCGCCCAGCATTGCAAGGGCCGGAAGGCTTGCAGCACGTTGGCCATGATCCAGCCGATCAAGCAGATGAATACCAGCACAAGGTTGTGCAGTTCATGGTCGTACAGCGGCTTTTTCAGTTGCAGATAGACCAGCGCGAGGAGGACGGTGATGCCCAGAATCAAATTGAGCAGGCCATTGAAACCCAGCACCCGGCCTTGCTCCAGGCGCAGGCGATCAGCCAGCGTGTGGCCCAGCAGCAAGGCCAGAGGCAGCAGGCACGGCAGGATGTAGCTGGGCAATTTGCCGTTGCTGATGCTGAAAAACAGCAGTGGCATCAGCAGCCACAGCAACAGAAAAGCAACGTTTTCCTGCCTGCGGGTTTGCCACGCCTGGCGAAGCGCCGACGGCAAGAGCGCCATCCACGGCAGACTGAATGCCACCAGCAACGGCAGATAAAACCACCATGGCGCGTCATGCTGAGCGTCATCGCTGGCGAACCGCCGGATGTGCTCGTGCCAGAAGAAAAACCGCCAGTAATCGGGTTCCTGCGCGTGCACCGCCAAGGCCCAGGGCAGGCTCACGACGAGGGCCACGGCAATCGCAACCGGGCCATAGATCAACAATTCACGCCCGCGTTTTTGCCAAAGCATCCAGGGCAGGGCGATCAGCACCGGCAGCAGCCAGGCCAGAAAGCCCTTGGTCAGAAAACCCATGCCACAGGCCAGGCCCAAGGTTGCCCAAGCGATCAGGCGCCGAGGGCGGGTGGCACTGTCCAACGCGAACCACAAGGCGACCAGACTCAGGTTGACCCAAAAAGTGAATTGCGGGTCGAGGTTGGCGTAACCGGCCGCGCCGGCAACCACGGTGAAACTCATGTACAGCAGCGCGCAGGCAAAACTTTTGCGCGGCTCGTTCCACAATTGGCAGGCGATCAAGTAACACAGCATCACACTGAGCCCGGTGCTGAGCGCCGAAGCAATCCGCACACCGAACAGGTTGTCACCAAACAGCGCCTGACCGAGGGCGATCATCCAGTACCCAGCCACCGGTTTTTCAAAATAGCGCAGGCTCATGAAGTGCGGCGAGACCCAATTGCCGCTCAAGAGCATGTCCTGGCTGATCTGCGCGTAACGGGTTTCGTCGGGAATCCACAGGCCGTGCGTACCCAATGGCAGCAGATAACCCAGCAAAAACAGGCCCAGCAGTAGCGGTAATGCCCAGCGTTGGCTCATGCGCCTTGCACTCCCAGCCAGCCTTCACGACCTGCGAACGCACCGCGTACCACGCGACCGGCCGGCAAAGTGTCTGGCGTCTGCGGCAGCCATTCGCCCAAGGGTTGAAAGCCGATCCCACGCCCACGCGCATCGGCCAGCAGTTGACGGAAAGCATCGGCCAGCAGAATCCCTTCCACTTCGGCATGCACCGTGTAGACGTTGAGTTTTTCCGCGGAAAACCGGTCAAGCAATAACGCGTTGAAGTCCTTGGCCGCAAGGCTTGGGCCGACCACCTCGTCGAAGGTGGGCAGGTCCACCGGGATCTGCGGCGTGCCCAGCCCACCCCCGGCCAATGTCGGGCGGAACAGGCTGTGGCCACGGCAATCGCTGTTGTAGCGAAAGCCGAAACCCTGTTTAGCCTCGATCACGCGCGCGTCGGCGCGCCAACCGGCAGCGGCCGAGCACTGGACTTTTTCCCCGAGGATATCGCTGAGCGTGTCCACGCCCTGGCGAATCTGCTCGATCAACTGCGCGTCGCTCCAGCGCCCGGCATTGGCCTGCCAGCCGTGGTGATCCCAGGCATGCAGACCGACTTCATGCCCGGCGGCGAGGGCCTGACGCATCAAGTGCCCGAGGTCGCGGCCGATCGGTTTACCCGGCCACGCGGTGCCGGCCAGCAAGATGTCCCAGCCGTACAACCCGGGGGCGTTGGAGCGCAGCATCTTCCACAGGAACTGCGGGCGAGTCAGGCGCCACAAATGACGACCCATGTTGTCCGGCCCGACGCTGAAGAAAAACGTCGCGTTGACCTGGGCTTCATCGAGTATCTCGAGCAGACGTGGCACGCCATCACGGGTGCCACGGTAGGTGTCGACATCAATCCGAAGGCCCGCCTGCATCAGTGTTTGTCCGCGATTTCGAGCATCGCTTCACGCAAGAAGAAGTCCAGGGTGTTGCCGATGGTTTTGCTCATCTCCACGGTCGGCGCCCAGTCCAAAAGCCGCCTGGCGTTGTCGATGCTCGGCTTGCGGTGGGACACGTCCTGGTAACCGGTGCCGTAAAACGCCTTGCTTTCAACGTCGCGGAACCCGGCGAACGGCGGGAAGTTGTCACGCAGCGGGTGCGCTTCGAACTGACGCAACAGCTCTTCGCCCAACTGACGGATGCTGGCTTCGTTGTCCGGGTTACCGATGTTGATGATTTGACCGTTGCAGGCATCGTTGTCGTTATCGATGATCCGCGCCAGCGCTTCGACGCCGTCGGCGATGTCGGTGAAGCAGCGCTTTTGCTCACCGCCATCGAACAGGCGGATCGGTGTGCCTTCCACCAGATTAAGGATCAGTTGCGTGATCGCCCGGGAGCTGCCGATGCGCGCCGAGTCCAGTCGGTCGAGGCGCGGGCCCATCCAGTTGAAGGGGCGGAACAGGGTGAAGTTCAGGCCTTTCTGGCCGTAGGCCCAGATCACGCGGTCGAGCAATTGCTTGGAGGTCGAGTAGATCCAGCGCTGCTTGTTGATCGGACCCACCACGAGGTTGGACGTGTCTTCGTCGAAGTTGGCGTCCTGGCACATGCCATAGACTTCCGAGGTCGAGGGGAAAATCACGCGATTTTTATATTTGACGCAATAGCGAACCAGTTTCAGGTTTTCTTCAAAGTCCAGTTCGAACACGCGCAGCGGGTTGCGCGTGTATTCGATCGGCGTGGCAATCGCCACCAGCGGCAGGACCACGTCGCACTTCTTGATGTGGTATTCGATCCACTCGGAGTGAATGCTGATGTCGCCTTCGACAAAATGGAAATTCGCATGGCTGCGCAAACGTTCGATGGCGTCGCAACCAATGTCGAGACCATAGACCTCGTATCGGTCATCGCGCAGCAAACGCTCGGACAAGTGATTGCCGATGAAACCGTTGACGCCGAGGATCAATACGCGAGTGCGCCGTGGTGCGCGCCCGGATTCGGCGCCGCGCAACAGGGAACCGTCGACCAGACCGAGTTCGCTGGCCAGTTGCGGGCCGCTCAGGTACAAGCCGTTGTCGTTGCGTTGACCGGCGCGGATCACCAGCGAATCTTCACCACAGGCAATGCGCAACGGATCGACGCTGATGACCCGGCCCGGTGGCTGACCTTCGTTGCCCTTGACGACTTCAGCGCTCCAGACAATCAGTTTGTGTTCGCCAGCGGCGCAGTACGCGCCCGGGTACGGCTGGGTCACGGCACGCACCAGGTTGAACAGTTCTTCGGCCGGTTTTTGCCAAATCAACTTGCCGTCGGCGGGCGTGCGGCGACCGAACACGGTGGCTTGGGATTCGTCCTGCGCGGTTTCACTGACTTTGCCCTGAAGCAAGGCCGGCAGCGTGTCGCGCAACAGATCGGCAGCGGCCACGCGCAACTTGCCGTGCAGGCTCAGCGCCGTGTCGCTACGGTCAATCACCACCCGTTGTTGAGCAAGGATGGCGCCGGCGTCGGCACGCTTGACCATGCGGTGCAGGGTCACGCCGGTTTCGCTTTCGCCGTTGACCAGCACCCAGTTGGCTGGCGCACGTCCGCGATAGCGCGGCAGCAACGAACCGTGCAGGTTGAACGCGCCTTTACGGGCCGTGGCCAGCAACGGTTCGCTGAGCAGGTGGCGGTAGTAGAACGAGAACAGGTAATCGGGGTTGAGTTGACGGATGCGTTCGATCCACAGTGGATGATTGACGTCTTCCGGTGCGTGCACGGGGATCCCCCGGCGGGCGCACAGTTGCGCAACCGAGCCGTAGAAGGTGTTTTCCTGCGGATCATCGGCATGGGTGAACACGGCGGCAATCTCGTATCCGCTGGCGAGCAGGGTTTCGATGCCGGCACAGCCAATATCGTGATAGGCGAAGACAACAGCGTTTGCGCTCATGAGAGAACCTGATCTGAAGAAGTGGAAGTGAGACCGTCGACGGTGACGACAGGCGCCGGGGTGGCCGGCTGGCTACGCAGGACTTTTTCGATGAAAAAGCGCGGACGCGCACGGACGTCGCTGTACATGCGCCCGAGGTATTCACCCAGCAAACCCATGCCGATGAACTGGCCACCGGTAAACACGAACAGCACGGCGAACAGCACAAACGTGCCGTCACCCGCCCAACTCGCGCCGAACACCAGCCGCAACACGATCAGTGCCGTGGCGAACGCCACACCCAATCCGGCCATGGCGAAGCCGACGATGCTCAGCAACCGCAGCGGGGTGGTGGTCATGCAGGTGATCAGGTCGAACATCAGATTGACCAGGCGCATGGGGCTGTACTTCGATTCGCCGTGTTCGCGCTCGGCGTGAGTCACCAGGATTTCCGTGGTGTGTCGGGCGAAGCTGTTGGCCAGGATCGGAATAAAGGTGCTGCGTTCGCGGCAGGCGAGCATGGCGTCGACGATGGTCCGGCGGTAAGCCCGGAGCATGCAGCCGTAGTCACTCATGGCGACACCGGTGGAGCGCTGGACCGCGAGGTTGATCAGTTTCGACGGCCAACGGCGCAGGGCCGAGTCCTGACGATTGCTGCGCACCGTGGCGACCACGTCATAGCCGAGTTCAGCCTGAGCCACCAATCGCGGAATCTCTTCGGGCGGGTTTTGCAGATCGGCATCGAGGGTGATGACCACATCGCCCTTGCACTGCTCGAAACCGGCCATGATTGCCGCGTGCTGGCCGTAATTGCGGTTGAGAATGACCGCCACCACCGGACTGCAATCGCGACTGGCGGCCTCCTCGAGGATGTGCGCCGAGTGGTCGCGACTGCCGTCATCAACCAACACGATTTCGTAGTCATGGTGCAATTGCTGGCACGCCGTTTCGGTGCGCCTGAGCAATTCAGGCAGGCTGTCCTGTTCGTTGTAGACCGGGATGACAATCGACACGCAACGGATCGGGTAAGGTTTCACAGGCGTCTGTCCAATGTGCTTTCAATGGCGCTGACCACTCGGTCGACGTCGTCGAGCGTCATGTCGGGGAACAACGGGATCGAACACAGGCGTGCCGAGTTCCATTCGGTGTTGGGCAGGTAGATGTTGGGGAATCGCTGGCGGTAGTAGGTGTGCAGGTGCGTGGCGATGAAGTGAATGCCGGTGCCGATACTGTGTTCCTGCAAGGACTTCATGAACGCCTCACGGTCCAGTCCGCAGCGTTCGGCGTCGATACGCAAGATGAACAGGTGCCAGGCGTGCTGTTGCGGGTAGGCCGCAATGGCCAGCGGTTGCACCGGTGAGCCTTCCAGCCGTTGCAGGTAAGCCTTTGCCAGCGCTGTACGCTTGGCGTTGATGTCGTCCAGACGCTGCAGTTGCACCAGTGCGATGGCGGCATTGATGTCGGCCAGGTTGTACTTGAACCCCGGCTCGATCACCTGCGCCTGGGGCTTGCGGCCGTGGGTCAGGCGGTCGTAGGCATCGACGCCAAGGCCGTGAAACTTGAGCATGCGCACTCGGCTGGCCAGCGTTTCATCGTCAGTGACGAACATCGCGCCCTCGGCGCAGGTCATGTTCTTGATCGCGTGGAACGAGAAGATCGCCGTGCCTTTCGCGCCGACGTGACGGTTTTTGTAAACGGTGCCCGCCGCATGGGCGGCGTCTTCGATCACCGGGATGCCGTGTTTCTCGGCCAACGCGTAGAGCGGATCGAGATCGAACGCCGCGCCGGCGTAGTGCACCGGAATGATCGCCCGGGTGCGCGGGGTGATGGCCGCTTCGATGTGCTCGACGCTGCTCATCAGCGTGTCGCGGTCAACGTCGACAAACACCAGCGTCGCGCCCAGCAGGCAGATCATGTTGGCGGTGGAGACCCAGGTCTGGGACGGCGTGATGACTTCGTCGCCGGGACCAATGCCCAACGCCAGTAACGTGACATGCATGGCGCCAGTGGCCGAGGACAGTGCCACGGCATGGCGGCAGCCAACATAGTTGGCGAAGTGTTCTTCGAGTTGCTGATTTTTCGGCCCGGTAGTGATCCAGCCAGAGCGCAAAACTTGCTCTACGGCCGCAATTTCCTCATCGCCGATACTGGGGCGGGAGAAGGGGAGAAAAGCCTGACTCATGGAGAACCTCAGGGCGTTGGAAGTCCTTCAGCCAAAGGGCCGAAAGAAACAGAGTTTCAGTGGTTTAGTAACCTGTCTGGCACGAACCGCATTTGACTTTTGCGGCCATGGGCGGCAGGTTGGGTGCCCATCGCGGCTCACCGGATATATAAGAGGTTAGGCGCGTTTTTGTGAAAGGAACATGAAAAACCGGTGGGCGAATCGTTTATCCGAAGTCTATTAAGCCTGTGTTCAGACTTCTGCCGTTCATCGCGTTATTGCGTAGAAAAGTCCTACAGAAGTGTCCCGCTTTATATGAAGAATGTTTCAATCCTTAGTTGTTTTAATGAACTGTTTCCACTCAAGGCCGTTTGTTTTGATTGACTTACCTGTTGCTGATTCAACTGCTGCAAAGAACCCGATGACCGTGTATCTGGCGCGACTGGCGCCGTCCAGCCAACTGACCATGCGCTATGTGTTGCAGGACGCCGCCGATCGCCTGGGCTTCGAAGACATGAACGTCGAGGACATTCCCTGGCACGAGCTGCAGCCCGAGGATGTGATCGCGCTGGTCGCGGCCTTGCGCGAGGATGGCTACGCACCGAATACGTCGTCGCTGTACGTCAACGCTGTGCGTGGGGTGATGAACGAAGCGTGGCGCATGAGCCTGATCAGTCAGGAGCACTTGCTGAAGATGCGCTCGGTCAAAGGCATTGCCGGCACACGGCTGTCGCAGGGGCGCAATCTGCGGCGCTCACTGATTCAGGAGATGATGGCGGTTTGTGCCGCCGACCCACGGCCACAAGGTTTGCGCGACGCGGCGATCATCGGGATTTTGTACGGCTCGGGCATGCGTAAATCGGAGTCGGTGAACCTCGACCTGAATCAGGTGGATTTCACCGAGCGCAGCCTGCGGGTGACCGCCAAAGGCAACAAACAACTGATCAAGTACGCACCGGCCTGGGCGTTCGCCAAACTGGATGCCTGGCTGGAGCTGCGCCGTTCGCAGCTCAAGGACGGCGAAGTGGACGATCCGTTTCTGTTCAATCGCATCCGTCGCGGCAGTCACATCACCCGCGAGCGCATCACCAAACACGCGATCTATTACATCGCCCGCCAGCGGGGTGCGCAGGTCGGGGTGAAAATCATGCCGCATGATTTTCGACGCTCGTTCATTACCCGCGTGATTGAGGAGCACGATTTGTCGATCGCGCAGAAACTCGCGCATCACAGCAATATCCAGACGACCGCCAACTACGACGTGCGCGATGACAACGAGCGGCGACGGGCCGTGGACCGCTTCGATCTTTAAGGTTCACTCAGCACATGGGCATGCCCGATGGTCGAGACCTGAACCGCACTGCCGGTAGGTGGCGCGTACAAGCCTGAGCTGCGCACCATGAGTGTGCGGCCAGGCTGTTGCGCTGAAGGCAAAGACTCCAGCTCCACGGTCAAGGTGCAGGTATTGCCGCTGAAATCCCGCTCGGTCACTACCGCGCGGCATCCAGCGACCTCTACGTCGTTTGACACGATGCCGATCAGTTGCAACTGCTCGGGCCGCAGCATGATCTGCGCGCAGCGGTTGTTGCGATGGTTGTTGACCGGGATCCGCCCCAGATCACAATGCGCCCAGCCGGCCTCGATCCTGGCGGGCATGACCACCGCATCGCCGAGGAACAGCGCGGTTTGTTCGTCGCCGGGATAGCGGTAAAGATCCAGTGGATGACCTGACTGCACCAGTTGCCCTTCGCGCATGACCGCCAGTTGATCGGCAAATGACAGCGCTTCGCTCTGGTCATGGGTGACCAGAATGGTGGTGACACCGGCATCGGCCAGCAGCCGCGCAACCAGTTTGCGCATGGCGGCGCGCAAGCCGGTATCGAGCGCGGAAAATGGCTCATCCAGCAACATCAGGCGTGGCTGTTGCGCCAGCGCTCGCGCCAGTGCCACACGTTGTTGCTGGCCGCCGGAAAGCTCATGGGGCCAACGATTGGCCATGCTGGAATCCAGTGCCACGCTGTCCATCAGTTCGGCAATACGCTCGTGTTTCATGGCGCCCTTGGTCGACAGGCCGAAACCGATGTTGGCGGCCACGGTCATGTGCGGAAACAGGGCGCCGTCCTGCGGGACATAACCGATCTGGCGTTGATGCGCCGGGACTTCGTGGGTGTCGTCCACCAACGTCTGGCCATTGAACGTCAGGCGGCCCGAGTCCGGAAACTCGAAACCGGCGATCATGCGCAGCAAGGTGGTTTTGCCCGAACCGGAAGGCCCGACGATCACCGTGCGGCTACCCGTGGGCACCGACAGGCTGATGTTTTCCAGGGCGCGATGCGCGCCATAGGATTTGCAGATCGAATGCAGTTCAAGAGCGTTCATCGGCCAGCCGTTCGTTTGGATTGGTGATAGAGGAGCCCGGTCAAAGGAAGTGACAGCAGGATCATCAGCAAGGCATAAGGCGCAGCGGCGGCGTAGTCGATCTCGCTGGTCAACGCCCAGAACCCGGTCGCCAGCGTGCGCGTGCCGTTCGGGGCGAGCAGCAGGGTGGCGGTCAATTCATTGGTGATCGCCAGGAACACCAGCGCGGCACCCGCAGCAGCACCGGGCGCGGCGAGGCGCAGGGTAATCAACCACAACGCACGACCGGGCGAGCGACCGAGACTGCGGGCGATGTTCTCCAGCTCAACCGGCGCCTGAGCGATGCCCGCCCGCAAACTCACCAGCGCACGGGGCAAAAACATCAGCAAATACGCCAGCAGCACGGTGATCGTGGTCTGATAAATCGGACGGGCGAAATGCACCGTGACCGTCACCAACGCCAGGGCGACCACAATGCCCGGCAACGAACTGGTGATGTAGTTGCAGCTTTCAAGGACCCGTTGCAGCCGACCCGGCGAGCGGATCGACAGCCACGCAATCGGAATCGCCGCGCAGGTGGTGAGAGCCGCGCCGGCAACCCCGAGCAGCAGCGTCTGTTGCAGCGCCGGCATCAGCTCGGCCATCTGCCAGACCTGCGAGCCACCGGCGATCAGCCACTTGCCCAAGGTGATCAACGGCACCCCCAGCGCGAGGGCGCAGGTCACGATCTGCAAGGTGAGCGCGAGCACGGTTGGCAGTTTTTTCAGGCGCACGACCTGCTGTTCCCGGGCGCTCCCGGAACCAACGCGGGCATACCGCGCATTGCCACGCGCCGCCGATTCGACGGTCAGCATCGCCAGGCAACACAGCGCGAGCACACCCGCCAGCATGTGCGCGGCTGGCCCGTTGAAGGTGGATTTGAACTGATCGAAGATCGCTGTGGTGAAGGTGTCGAAGCGGATCATCGCGTACAGGCCGTATTCGGCGAGCAGGTGCAGCCCGACCAACAAGGCGCCGCCACAAATGGCCAGACGCAGCTGCGGCAGCACCACGCGAAAAAACACTGCCCAAGGTTTGAGCCCCATCGATTGCGCGACATCTTCGATGGCCGGATCGAGCCGACGCAACGTCGCCGCAATCGGCAAGTAGAGGAAAGGGAAGTAGGCGATGACCGACACCAGAACCCCGGCAAACAGCCCGTGAATCGGCGGCACCAGACTGACCCAGGCATAGCTGTGAACGAATGCCGGGACCGCCAGCGGCGCGGTCGCCAGCAACGACCACCAGCGCCGCCCCGGCAGATCGCTGCGCTCGGTCAGCCAGGCGAGTGTCACGCCCAGCGCGACGCACAGGGGAATCGTGATCAGCACCAGCAATACTGTGTTGATGAACAGCTCGCCGACCCGTGGCCGAAACACCAGTGCGAGCAAGGTTGTCCAGCCGGTTTGCACGGACACGCCGATGACAAAAGCGATTGGCAGCAGCGCCAGCAGCGAAACCAGCACCGACAAACCGATCACCCATGCACCGCCGCGACCCACGAACACTCCGCGGGAGCGGCGGCGCAAATGTGCGGGTATCGCCTCAGCGACGACCGCCGGTAATGTTTCAGGCATCAATTAGAGCAGTCCGGCCTGTGTCATCAGCTCAACGGCTTTTTTGCTGTCGAGTTTCGAGGCGTCGACTTTCGGCGCGTCGAGCTGCTGCAGGGGCACCAGTTTTGGGTTGGATTGCGCGTTCTTGCCGACCGCGTATTCAAACGAATTGCCGGTCTTGAGGATGGCCTGGCCGTCTTTGCCGGTCACCCACTTGAGGAACGCCTGGGCTTGATCTTTGTGTTTACTGGACGCCAGGACACCGCCACCGGAAATACTGACGAAGGCGCCCGGATCCTGGTGTTTGAAATAGTGCAGTGCGGTGTTCTTGCTGTTCTCGCCGGTCTTGGCCTGATCACCGAAGCGGTAATAGTGATAAATCACACCGCTGTCGATTTGCCCGGCGTTGACCGCTTTGAGCACGGAGCTGTTGCCCCGGTAGGCGGTAAAGTTGATCTTCATGCCCTTCAACCACTCCAGGGTGGCGGCTTCGCCTTTGAGCTCCAGAACGGCAGCGACAATCGCCTGGAAGTCGGCACCGGCGGGCGAGGCTGCCCAGCGGCCTTTCCATTTGGCATCGGCGAGGTCCATCAACGACTTCGGCAGCTCGGCTTCGGGCAGTTTGGCCGGGTTGTAGACAAACACCGTGGAGCGCGCCGCGATCCCGACCCATTTGCCATGGGCCGGACGGTAGGCCGCGTCGATTTGTTCGAGGGTAGTCGGCGCCACGGGCGCAAACAGCCCCGCGTTGTCCACCAGCACCATGGCCGGGGAGTTTTCGGTGAGGAACACGTCAGCCGGGGAGGCTGCGCCTTCCTGCACGATCTGATTGCCCATTTCCGTGTCGTCGCCATTGCGTACCGTGACCTTGATCCCGGTCTCCCTGGTAAAGCCTTCGACCCAGGCTTTGGTCAGGCTTTCGTGCTGGGCGTTGTAGACCACGATGCCGTCGGCATCCGCAGCGTAGACGTGGCCAGCACTCAGCAGGGCAGTAGCCAGCAGGGCTTTTTTGAGGAAAGAGGGGAAATGGCGATTCATGCGGTGGCGGCTCCCGTTATTTTAGAATCTTGGACGCTGACAGACCGGAAGGGTCTGTGAATGATTGTAGGTCAATACGAATCATTTGCAGCTTTGAGGCGGCGCCAAATGTAAGGGATGGAATGAGAAAAAAACGTCAATTCATTGCGCCACCGGGCAACCTTTCTGTGTGCCGCTCGCGGCCTGGTTGATCAACGCGGCCAGGCGCTTGACGTTGTTTTGCTGGGCCACCACCAAGTCATCAATGGACGGTCCTGAAGGTGTCTGCAACGTGCTGCGGCAGGTGATCAGCGTGTTATCACCTTCACCGGGATTGCGCAGACGCCATTTGACGTCGATCAAACCGTACTGCCCGGGTATCGAGTCGAAGCGTTGCACATCGAGGCGCACCGAGACTTTACGTTGCGGATTGCTGTTGGCCAGTTGATCGACTAATGCGCTGCGCAACTCGTCCACCAGGCTCGCGGCCCACCATTGGGTCTCGAGAATCGCCAAACCACTGTTGCCCTGACGAATGACGATCTGCGGGCGATCGACCTGAGGCGGTACGCTGAGGCCTTCGATCTGGATGTCTGCGCCGTTGCCGCGTGCGGTGCCGCTCAATTGAGTCGGTGTCAGCGTGTGGAACTGAATCGGGTCACTGCGGCAGGCGACAAGCAGTACACACGCAGTGACCAAGCCAATCTTCAGCGAAAAAGCCATGGGTGTTGCTCCTGTGGTCAGTTGCGTGGTGGACCCTGCAGATCAGCCGGTGCTGCGTTGTTGGGCCGACCGCGAATCAGCGACTCTGGATGCCGGCCCAAGTAATCCGACAGTTCACGCAAGGAGCGCGACATGCGTCCGAGTTCGTCCAGGGTCTGGGTCAATTGCTCGCGTTGCGGCGAGTCCTCGGCGAGGGTCGAGCTGGCCGATTGCAGGGTCTTGCTGACGTCCGCCAGGGTGGTTTGCACGCCGGGCAAGGTCTTGGCGTTGAATTGCGCGAGGCCTTTGCGCAGCTCGACGAGGTTGCTGTCGAGGTTGCCGGCTATGCGTCCGATGGGCAGGTCGTTGATTTTGTTGACCATGCTTTCGAGTTTTTCCTGCAACTGTTCAAGGCTGCCGGGAATGGTCGGGATGGACACCGGCCGAGCGGTTGGATCGAACACGACTTTCTCTGCCTTCGGGTAGAAGTCGAGCGCTACATAGAGCTGACCGGTCAACAGGTTGCCGCTTCGGGCCTGTGCCCGCAGGCCGTTTTCGATGAAGGAGCCCATAAGCCTGACACCGGCGGCTTCGTCATTGGGGTCGTGCTTCAACGCCTCAAGCATTTTGGCGTGAGCCTGACCGAGCCGTTGCGGGTAGATCACGATGCCGACGTTGACCGGAAAGCTGCGCTTTTTTGCATCGAAATCCAGATTGACTGACACCACTCTGCCGAACTCGATGCCAAGGAATTCCACCGGCGCACCGACCTTCAGCCCCCGCAGTGCCTGGTCGAAACGCAAACTCAGGTATTGCGCCTTGCCGTTGGGCGGGGCGAGGGCGGTTTGCTGGTCTTCGAACAGCTCGAACGCTTTTTCCTCGGTAGCCGATTTATCGTTGGGGCTGTATTCCGGGGCGCGGAAAGCGATGCCGCCCACCAGTATGGAGGACAGCGATTCGGTCTTTACTGCAAAACCGTTGGCCCCGACATTTACATCGATCCCGCTGGCATTCCAGAACCGGGTGTTTTCGGTGACGTAGGCGTCGTTGGGTGAATGGATAAAGACTTCGATGTTTACCCCTTTGCCGTCGGCGTCCAGGGCATAAGCGACGACCTGCCCGACGGGAATCTTGCGGTAGTAAACCGGCGAGCCGATGTCCAGTGAACCGAGGTCCGGGGTATGCAACATGAAGCGCTTGCCCGGCTCGCCATAAGTGATCGGCGGCGGGTTTTCCAGGCCTTTGAAGTTCTTCGCCCGCGCATTGGCCTGGCCGATGTCGGCGCCAATGTAGTCCCCGGACAGCAGCGTATCGATACCCGACACGCCGCCCGCGCCGATTCGGGGCCGCACCACCCAGAATTGCGAGTCTTCGCGGGTGAAACTTTCCGCCTGCTTGGCCAGTTTGATGGTGGCGTTGACGCTTTTCTGGTCGTTGCTCAGTTCTACCTCGGAGACTTGCCCGATCACCACGTTACGGTATTTGACCTCGGTCTTGTTGGCGGTCAGGCCGCTGCCGGTCTTGAATGTGACGGTGATGGTCGGTCCTTCCTGCAGGATGCTGTGCACCACCAGCGAAATACCTACCAGCACCGCGATAATCGGGACTATCCATACCAAGGAAACGCTGAAACGACGGGTCTTGATCGGGGCCTGCCCGGGAGCTTGCGGCCCGTCAGTGGCTTGCGACTTCATCCATGACCTCCTCGTGATTCGAATGGTGTTGGTCCCAGATCAAACGCGGGTCAAAACTCATGGCAGAGAGCATGGTGAACACCACGACCAGGCCAAAGAAGAGAATGCCCACGCGGGGTTCGATATCGGCCAGGGCTTGAAACTTGACCAGTGAAGCCACCAGGGCCACCACGATCACGTCGAGCATCGACCAATAACCGATGAGCTCGACGAAGCGGTACATTTTTGACCGCTCCTTGCGCGCCCATTGGCTGTCGCGCTGAACGGTCACCAGCAGGAGCGTCAGAGCGACGAATTTGACGCCCGGCACCGCGATGCTGGCGATGAAAATGATCAGGGCAATGTCCCAGGCGCCGTGCTGCCAGAAATCCAGCACACCGCCCATGATGGTGCTGTCGGCGCCGGCGCCAACCATTTTGGTGTTCATCACCGGCAACACATTGGCCGGGATGTAAAACACCAGCGAAGTCAGCAGGTAGGCCCAGGTGCGGGTCAGTGCGTTGGGCTTGCGCCGATGCAGCGGTGCACCGCAACGCTCGCATTCTTGGGGTTCGCCGGTCATGTCACAGGCCAGGTCGCAGCTGTGGCAAAGGCACAGGTTGAGTTCGCTCGCGACCGGAGGCGTGGTCATAAAACATCCCACAGTTCACGTATATCGCGCCCGGCAATGCGGATCATCATCAGGCTGAGAATGGCCAGGGCGAACAGTCCGATGCCGGGCAGCACGTCGAGCAACCCGGCGAGCTTGATCACCGCGACCATCGCCCCCAGCAGGCAGACTTCCAGCATGCTCCAGGGCCGCAGGGTTTCCAGCCAGCGCATGCAGAATCTGAAACCCGGTGAGCGACGGGAGGTGAGGGCGAAGCTCAAGACCCAGATCAACAGCAGCAACTGGAAAATCGGCGCAATGATCATGGAAATGGCCGCCACCAGGGCGATGAAGGTAATCGGGCCCAGCGTCAGGGCCATTATGGAATCCCACAGCGTTGCGCTGTTTTTCAAGCCTTTAAGGCTGATGCTCATCACCGGATAGAAATTGGCGAAAATCCACAGCATCAATGCCGTCACGGTCAACGCCAGTCGCTGCTCCACCGTCAGGCCGTTATAACGCTGAAGCACACCGCCGCAGCGCGTACACAGGGTTTTCTGATGTTTGGCGAGCGTGACTTTTTGATACACGCAGTCGCAGTGCTCGCAGATGATCAGTTGGTCAGTCGTAGCCATAGGCCGCACTCGCCAGGACACAGGAAAGTCAGAGCACCTCCTCAATATAGAAGTGCCTTGTGAATGAGCAAATCGAAAGGCTCAAACGACCGATAGTCCGTGTCATCGTTCTTCGCGGGCAAGCCCGCTCCCGCAAGGATCTTCGTCGTTCACCAATGCTGTGTCCGCTGAAGATCCTGTGCGGGCTTGCCCGCGAAAGCGGTAGCTCAAACACGGTTGCGCTTTAGCCGAGCACTTCACGCAGGCGATACCAGAACATGCCGAGTGCCAGCAACGGCGAGCGCAGCTTCGGGCCACCAGGGAAAGTCATGTGTGGCACGGCGCTGAATACGTCAAAGCCTTGGCTGTGCCCGGCATGAATCGCTTCACTCAGCAGTTTGGCGCACCAGTGGGTCACGTTCAGGCCGTGACCGGAATAACCCTGGGCGTAGAACACGTTCGGATGCTGGCTCAAGCGCCCGACCTGCGGAAAGCGATTGGCCGTGATGCCAATCTTGCCGCCCCACTGATAATCAATGCGCACATCGGCCAGTTGCGGGAACACCTTGAGCATTTGCGGGCGCATGTAGGCGGCGATGTCCGACGGATCACGCCCGGAGTAATGGCAGGCACCGCCGAACAACAAACGCCGGTCCGCCGAGAGCCGGTAGTAATCCAGGCCGACTTTCTGGTCGCACAGCGCCAGGTTCTGCGGGATCAATTGCTTTGCAACCTCCGGCGCCAAAGGCTCCGTGGCGATGATGTAGCTGCCTGCCGGCAGCACCTTGCCGCTGAGCTTCGGTTCGAGTTCGTCCAGATGTGCATTGCACGCCAACACCAGACTGCCGGCGCGCACCGTGCCACCGGCACAACGCACCTGCACGGTGTGGCCATGCATCAACTCGAGCACCGGGCTCTGCTCGAAGATCTGCACCCCAAGCGAACGCGCCAGTCGCGCTTCACCGAGCACCAGATTGAGCGGGTGCAAGTGCCCAGAGCCCATATCCACCAAGCCACCGGCATACACCCCCGAGTTCACCACCTGTTCACGAATCTGTTCCGGCCCGACCAAGCGCGTTTCGTGGGCGTAACCCGAGCCGACAAGGCCTTCCTGCTCTGCCTTGAACGCCGCGAACTGTGCCTTGGTATTGGCCAGTTCGCAAAAACCCCAACGCAAGTCGCAATCGATGCCGTGCTCGCGGATGCGCTTGCCCACCAGCTCGACCGATTCGGTCCCGGCGCGCTCCAGATAACGCACGCCTTCTGCTCCGACGTGCCGGGCCAAACCGCTGACGTCGTGGCCAATGCCGCGAATCAACTGACCGCCGTTGCGCCCGCTGGCGCCCCAGCCGATTTGACGGGCTTCCAGCAAAATCACCGAGAGCCCGCGCTGCGCCAGTTCGATGGCGGTGTTGACCCCGGTAAACCCGCCGCCGATCACGCAGACATCGGCAATGAGGTCTTCCTCCAGCGCAGGGAAGGGCGTTAGCGGATGGGCCGATGCGGCGTAATAGGAGCGCGCATGTTCGTTGCTGTACTGATTCATTTGTTGGACTTCACTTTGCTCCAGGAACGGGTCATCAGCCGCATGATCGCCTGGGGCGGGGTGGTCGAGATGTAGAGCTTGTCGAGGACTTCCTGAGGCGGGTAAACCTCGGGATTGTTCACCAGCTCAGGGTCCATGTATTGCTTGGCGGCCGGGTTGGGGTTGGCGTAACCGACCAAGGCGCTGACCTTGGCGATGACTTGCGGGTCCAGCAGGTAGTTGATGAAGGCGTGAGCCTCCTTCGGGTTGCTGGCATCGGCGGGAATGGCCAGCAAATCGAACCACAAATTGCTGCCTTCCTTGGGGATCGCGTAAGCGATGTTTACGCCGTTCTTGGCTTCCTTGGCGCGGTTGGCGGCCTGGAACACATCACCCGAATAACCGAAGGCCACGCAAATGTCGCCGTTGGCCAGGTCCGACACGTACTTGGAGGAGTGGAAGTAGGTGATGTACGGGCGGATGCTCAACAGCTTGGCTTCGGCTTTTTTGAAGTCTTCCGGGTTCTCGCTGCGTGGGTCCATGCCCATGTAATTGAGGATCGCGGGGAACACTTCATCCGCCGAGTCCATCATCGACACGCCGCACTGGCTGAGTTTCTTGATGTTTTCCGGTTCGAACAGCACGGCCCATGAATCGATGTGATCAATGCCGAGCACTTGCTTGACCTTGTCGACGTTGTAGCCGATGCCGTTGGTGCCCCACAGGTAGGGGACCGAATGCTCGTTACCCGGATCGTTCTTCTCCAGCAGCGCCAGCAGTTTCGGGTCGAGGTTCTTGAAGTTCGGCAGCTGTGCGCGATCCAGTTTTAGGAACGCGCCGGCCTTCACCTGGCGGGCGAGGAAGTGGTTGGACGGCACCACCACGTCATACCCGGTACGGCCGGCGAGCAGTTTGCCCTCAAGGGTTTCGTTGGAATCGAAGACGTCGTAGATCACCTTGATCCCGGTTTTCGCCTGGAAGTCGGCGAGGGTGGTTTCGCCGATGTAATCGGTCCAGTTGTAGACGCTGACCTGTGGTTGAGCGTGCGCAACAGCGCTGAACAAGACTGCCAGCGCGGCCGGAACCACGGATTTCAATAGACGCATATCGACACCTCTTGGAATTATTGGGTTATTCAGGTGTTTCGCTATTCCTGTGGGAGCCAGCCTGCTGGCGATAGCGGTGGGCCAATCGATACAGAGGTTGGCTGTGCCGACGCTATCGCGAGCAGGCTCACTCCCACAGGGGATGTGTGTAGGGCTCAGACGCTGAGCAACAAAAACTCCCGCTCCCAGGAGCTGATCACCCGCTTGAAGTTCTCGTGTTCCGCTCGCTTGACCGCCACGTAACCGCGGACAAACTTGTCGCCCAGATAACGCCCGATGGTTTCGCATTCTTCCATCTGCGTCAGCGCGTCTTCGATGGTGATCGGCAAACGCAGGTTGCGTCGCTCATAGGCCCGGCCCTGCACTGCAGCACTCGGCTCGACGCGCTCGACCATCCCGAGGTACCCGCACAACAGGCTGGCGGCGATCGCCAGATAGGGGTTGGCATCCGCGCCCGGCAAGCGGTTTTCCACGCGCATCGCCTCGGGACTGGAGGTCGGCACACGCAGGCCCACGGTGCGGTTTTCTTCGCCCCACTCGACGTTCACCGGTGCCGAGGTATCCGGCAGGAAACGGCGGAACGAGTTCACGTTGGGCGCAAACATCGGCAGCACTTTGGGGATGTATTTCTGCAGGCCGCCAATGTAGTGCAGGAACAGTTCGCTCATCTGACCGTCGGCATTGGCGAAAATCGGCTTGCCGGTGGCGATGTCCACCACGCTCTGGTGAATGTGCATCGCGCTGCCCGGCTCATCGCCAATCGGCTTGGCCATGAACGTCGCCGCGACGTTGTGCTTGAGCGCGGCCTCGCGCATGGTGCGTTTGAACACGGTGATCTGGTCGGCGAGGTCCAGCGCGTCGCCGTGACGGAAGTTGATTTCCATCTGCGCCGGGCCGTCTTCGTGGATCAGCGTGTCGAGGTCCAGGCCTTGCAATTCGCACCAGTCGTAGACGTCTTCGAACAACGGATCGAACTCGTTGGCGGCGTCGATGGAAAACGACTGACGGCCACTTTCCGCACGGCCCGAACGGCCGAGCGGCGCCTTGAGCGGCAAGTCCGGGTCTTCGCAACGCTGGGTCAGGTAAAACTCCATTTCCGGCGCGACAATCGGCTTCCAGCCCTTATCGGTGTAAAGCTGCAGGACTTTCTTCAACACGTTGCGCGGTGACAGTTCGATCGGGTTACCGAATTTGTCGAAGGTGTCGTGGATCACGATCGCGGTAGGCTCGATGGCCCATGGGATCACGTAGACCGCGTCGGAAACCGGCTTGCACACCATGTCGATGTCGGCCGGGTCGAGCAGGTCGTAGTAGATGTCGTCGTCGACAAAGTCCCCGGTTACCGTTTGCAACAGCACACTTTCCGGCAGGCGCATGCCTCGCTCATGCAGGAACTTGTTGGTGGGTGCAATCTTGCCGCGTGCAATGCCGGTCAGGTCGCTGACGACACACTCGACTTCGGTAATCTTGTGATCTTTCAGCCACGTGAGCAGCTGATCGAAAGGGACATTCATAAAGACCTCATTATTGGTTTTATTAACGCCGGGGAGGGTGGTTTCATCCGCCACACACTTCCCCTGGGACGCGTTGACGACTATCTTGGGCGAGCCTTGACGTTCCATCTATCCACTTTCAGCAGCACCAAAACGCACCAAACGAGTGCGTAAGGTCACCCATGACAGCGTGCAATCCATTGCAGGTCCAAGCGTTCAACACCGCCGATGTCGCCGAACAAATCCGCGCCACACCCGGTTGGGTCCAGCAGTACCAGCAGATGTCGCCGGGGCATTTCGCCGGGCGGGTGCGATATCTGGACCTGCAAGGCGTAGAGATTTACGAGGAACACATGAACACCCGGGTCGAACAGAATTTCAGCGCGCCCGAGGGTTCACTGGCGTTCTGTTTCGATCGCAGCGACAACGCGCTGTACGTGTTGAATGAAGAAAGCCGCAACATCTGGATCACCCCGGAGAACTACCAGGAAATTGCCGTGGTGTTCGGGCCTGAGTTCGTTCAGCGCCACGGCCTGAATGTCGCCAGGCTCGAAGGGTTGTTCATGGCGCCGCTGAATTCGGGGCAGAACGCGCTGTTCAGTCGCTGGCTGAGCGGAACCTTGACTCGTTTGGCGCAGACCCTCGATCCGCCGAGCAAAGAGGCGTTGACCCAGCAATTGCTGGAAGACTGTCTGTACATCCTCGACAACGCGTGCGTCTGCCTGGACCGCGGCGGTTTGCAGCGTCGCGCCGAAGAGCGGGCGGTGATGAAACGCATCGGCGAATGGGCGGCCGATTCCCCGGAAGAAACCTTGAATTTGCTCGAGCTGTCCCAGGTCGCCGGGGTTTCGCTGCGTCAGTTGCAGCACGCGTTCAAGGCGTATACCGGCATGACGCCGACGCACTGGTTGCGCCTGCGCCGGCTCAACAGCGCCCACCGCGAACTGCTCAGCCGCTCACCCATGGAAACCACCGTGGCCGAAGTGGCGATGCAGTGGTCGTTCTGGCATTTGGGGCGATTTTCCAGCAGTTATCGCGCGCTGTTCAAAGAGCTGCCGAGCGAAACGCTCAAGCGCGTTGGCCGTCAGTCATAAGTCGGGGGAGGGCGAGCGTGGGTGATCTACACTTTTGATGGCTGAGAATTGCCCGGAGGTCATCATGAACAGCTTGTCTTCCCTTGGTCTGTGTGCCGCGCTGTCGATTGCCGCCACGCAGGCATGGGCCGAAACGGTGGTCCCGATGAAGGGCCAGACTTCGCAACAAACCCAACTGGACATCGACGCCTGCCACAACATCGCCGCCAGTCAGAGTTCAACGACGCCGCCGGCATCCGGTGGCCGCCTGAAAGGGGCGGCGGTCGGTGCTGCTGCCGGAGCGGCTGGAGCTCAGGTTCGCGGGCGCCAGCACGATGAGTTTTATGACCGTGTGGATGACGATGTGAAGCAGGATTATCGGCAGAACCGGGCCAAAGAGACGGCCGCCGCCGGTGCGATGGTGGGTGCATCGCGTCAACGTCAGGAGCGTCGTGCGCAGCAGAAAACCGCCGCATCCACCAGTTCGACCGCCTACAGCAGTTGCCTGCAAGGCAAGGGGTATCAGGTCAATCCCTGAACGCGTTTTGGCGGTTGCTGATCCAGCAGATAAACCATCAGGCACGCATACAGCGTCACCAGAATAAACAGCCCCATGCGCACGGCAAATGCGGTGTAGACATCTTTGCCCGCGAGGCTGTCCTGCACCGACTGACCGAGCAGGATAATCATGGTGATCAGGCTGTTGAGCCAGAACCCCGGGCTGAACCGGGTCGGGCTCAGGGCGTACAACTTGCGCGCCAGGACCAGACCGAAAAGCAGCATCCACAGAAAAAACATCCATAGGTGCACGAACAGGCTGAGCGCACTCCAGAACAGCACCGCCAGCACGCCGGCCAGCAGGGTCGAGCCGACCAGTTCGCGACCGGCGTTCCGGGCCGTGGTGGAACTCTGCTGACCCAGGCCGACTGCCTTCAAAATGATCGGCAGGTAGCTGGCCGGATCGACCATTGCCAGCAAAAAAGCCGGCAGCACGATCAGGGTTGCACGCAGCGCAACCCGGCTGACTTCTTCCGCCGGCAACAGCGGTGCGGCGGGTGGCGACGGCGCGTTGGGCGGGTCGGGAAACAGCCAGTGACTCACCGCCACCACCATCACGGCAAGGAGTAATCCTTTGACCAGGGCACCAATAACCATCGCCGCGAGGTCGAACTCGGCGACGCCGGCAGAGGAAATCATGGTCAGACCGATCACCAGAAAGGTGACGATCAGGTTGTTGCCGCCGCGCAATCCAAAACGAAAAACCAGGAACAGACTGACGCCGATCAGCAGCACGCCACTGACCGGGTAATAACGCAGAATCGGAATCAACAACAGGCCGACACCGGTGGTCAACATCGCAACGACGGCCAGAACAATTCCGGCCTTGAACGGCAATGGCCGGTTGACGGTGGCGAGGAGCAACAACGCTAGCACCGGTGCGATAAAGGGAATCGGCAAGCCCAAACCGAAACTCGCTGCGAGACACAACGCAGTGCCCGTGGCCAGACGCAGTGCGCGTTGAGCCCGGGGCGTGCGTTTAGTAGGCATAGGACAGCCAGCTCATCAGGCCAAGAAACAGACGGCCAAGCGGGTTCAGCGGATTGCCTTGACTAGGGAAGGCCATGACTTCAGCCTGGCCGCCGGCACGCAACGCACGACTGTCGCGCAGCCGCGCTTTGGCGTCGTCGGAAAGCTCGATGATCACTGGAAAACGCTGAGCCGGGCGTAACCAGTCGCGGCTGTTCTGCACGCTGGGCAACGTACCGGGTGCCGGCGTCTGACCGACACTGACGCCGTAGCCGACACTGCGTACGCGACCGTCGAATACTTCGCCCGGCAGCGCATCCAGAACGATCGCCACCGGCGTATCGACCTTGACCAGACCGAGGTTGTTCTCGGTCATGTCGGCACTGATCCATACATCGTGGATGGCGATCAGGGTCATGACCGGACTGCCGACGGCGGCGAACTGTCCGGTATCGGTGCGCAAGTCGGTGATCAAACCTGCCGAACGTGCGCGAACCTGCGTGTTGGCCTGGTCCAGTTCGGCTTTCGACAACGCCGTGGCGGCACTGCGCAGCAGAGCGTTATCTTCTTCGCTACCTCCTTCCTGCTCACGAGCGCGCTGGACTTCGGCACGGGCGGCGGCGACCTGGCTGACGGCTTGTTCGCGGTTGGCGCGAGACACTTCGAGCAGGCGCACGGAAATGGTTCCGGGGTCATCGCGGTACAGCCCCTCAAGGCGCTGATTGTCCTGGCGCGCCTTGAGTTCGTTAGCCTGGGCGGCGCGCAGATTGGCTTGTGCCGAGGCAATGCCGGCGGTGCTGGCACCGATCTGTCGGCGAGTCGATTCGAGGTCTGCGCGTGCACGGTCGACGGCGATTTGATACGGCTGGGGATCCACTTCGAACAGAACATCTCCCGCCTTGACGTCCTGGTTGTTGCGCACGTTGACGCGAATGACCCGACCGGCCACTTCCGCAGCCACCGGAATGACAAAGGCGCCCACCCGGGCCTGTTGGGTGTAAGGCGTGAACCGGTCCGCCGACAGGTACCAGGCCAGGCTCAGGACGATGACCAGCAACACCCATTTGATGCCTTTTTTCGCCGGATCGGCGGGCGGCTCGGGTGCCTTGGGGGAGGGCGGTGCGGCTTCACTCATGGTCTTTTACCTTGTTGGCTTGTGCAGCTGAAGGCTCATCCAGCAGATCGCCCCAGTCCGTGCGTTGCTCCATCTGTCGGCGGGTGGCCGCATCGATTTTCGGCAGCGCGCTGTACCAGCCACCACCCAAGGCTTTGTACAGGGCAATCACATTGCTCACGGCATTGCTGCGGCTGACCAGATAGTTGTCCTGTTGCTCCAGCAAGGCACGTTGCGCATCCAGCACCCGCTGAAAGTCCGAATAACCTTCACGATATTGCACACTGGCCAGCACCAACGAACGTTTGGCGGCGACTTCGGCCTCACGCAGGATGCGTTCGCGTTCCAGGGACTTGATCAATCCGCTGGCCGCGTCATCGGCCTCGCGCGCCGCCTGGCGAACCTTGTCGCGGTAGGCTTCGATCAACTGCTGCAACCGCGCATCCTGGATACGCACGTTGTTGCTGATCTGGCCATGGTCGAACAGGTTCCAGCGCAGACTGGGGCCACCGATGAAGTCCAGGCTTCTGGAGGTGCCATTCAGGGTGTCGGCCGACCAGACGATGCTGCCGAGCAAGGTCAACGACGGGTAGAAATCGGTTTCGGCAACGCCGATCAGCGCCGATTGTGCTGCGACATTGAGTTCGGCCGCGCGCACGTCGGGCCGGCGAAGTAGCAGGTTGGCGGGTACATCCTGCAGCACCGCGCGGTCTACTAGCGGGATCAATCCTTCATTCTCAAGTAACTGCGGCAGCGCGCCGGGCGGCTGGCCGATCAACACAGCCAACGCATTACGGGTACGCAGCACCTGGTCTTCGAAGTTGGGAATGGTGCTCAGGGTGCCCAGGTATTGAGTCTTGGCCTGTTGCAGGTCGAGTTCGGCTTGTTGGCCACTGTTGAACAGCTTTTCGGTGATCTCGAAATTACGCTGTTGCTGTCTGGCATTTTCCCTCGCAACGCGCAAACGCGCCTCGGTGGTGCGCAACGAAAAGTAGGTGTCCGCCACTTGGGCACGCAGCAGGACGAGCACGTCTTCGTAGTTGGCCTGTGCGGCGAAGTAACCGGCATCGGCCGATTCGATGGCACGGGCGAAGCGCCCCCAGAAATCCAGCTCCCAGCCTATGTCGAACCCGGCGCTGTGTTGCCAGAAATGGCTGTCCTGTGGATTGCTCCCGCCGGATTGCCTGCGGTTGAAGTACAGACTGTCGACACTGGCTTGCTGCAGCTGCGGGTAGCGTCCGCTTTGAGCGATCCCCAGTTGGGCCCGGGCCTCCATCACTCGCAGACCGGCGATCCTCAAATCCGAATTGTGGGCATCCGCCTCGGCGATCAGACGATCGAGCAGCGGATCGCCGAAGACTTGCCACCACTGCCGCAAATCGGGATTCAGGCTGCGCTGGCTGGATTGTTCGAGGGCAGGGGAGCTCCAACGGTCGATCCACGCCAGCTTCGGCGACTGAAAATCCGGCCCGAGGCGCACGCAACCACTCAAGCCGAGCACACCCAGCAGGAGCAATTGGCCTGATCGCGTCAAATGCATGCATGTTTTCCATTCCAGTCAGCTCACAGGAGCATAGACGCCCTGATGATCAACTGACTGCTAAGCTTCTCAAGCGTCATCACATTCAATATGACCCGTCAAAAAGGAACGACAGCCATGAATGCACCCCATACCGCTGGATGGCGCTTCAAACTGGGTATTGCGATCATTTGCCTGATGCTCGGCTCATGGCTACTGGTGCCCATCCTGGCGGCAGCGGGCATGCCGGGTTCCAGGATCGCGGCACTGACAGGCGTCCTTTTTATCAGTAACAAAGTGCTGTTGATTATCGTGATTGCGGTCATGGGCAAGGCGGGGTTTCAGCAACTTAAAAGCCGGGTATTTGGCTACGTGTCTTCAATGGCGCCGACAGTCGACACTGAAGTTGGGCCGTGGCGTCATCGGATCGGCGTGGTGATGTTTTGTCTGCCGCTGGTGTCGGCATTTCTGGAGCCCTACGTCGACAGTATCTGGCCTGGACTCAGGCCGAATCTCTGGCAGTTGCAATTGTTGGGCGACTTGATGTTGATCGGCAGCTTTTTTGTACTCGGCGGAAACTTCTGGGAAAAAGTGCGTGCATTGTTCATTCGCACCGCACGGGTCGTGAACACGAGTGCGGTGTGATGATTGAATAACTTAACTAAAGAGCTATTTAGTATAGCTATTTGCCATCATGGTATCTGGAGCAACAATTGCGGCTTATCAGTGAAGCAATAGTGACGGCGCTTAACCTGGAACCACATCTCGAGGGTGGCTATTACCGAAGAACTTTTCAGGCGGATCAGCAACCTCTGATCGAGACGGTTGGTGGTCCACGTTACTTGATGACGTCCATTTATTACTTGCTGACCACAGATTCTCCGATCGGCCAGTTTCACTTTAACCAATCCGACATCGTGCATTACTACCATCTGGGCGATGCCATTCGGTACAGCCTGATTTTTCCTAATGGCGAACTGAGAACTGTCGTGATGGGCAGCAACGTCATCGCTGGAGAATTATTACAGCTGCATGTGCCAGGCGGCATCTGGAAAGCTTCGCAGCTTTTGAATGGCTCAGCAGGGTTCGGTTTGATCAGTGAGGCAGTATCGCCAGGGTTTGATTTCGCGGATATGCAGATGGGCGACAGGCAAAAGCTCTGTGCGGAGTTTCCCGAGCATTCGGCGCTGATTGAACGGCTGACAATAGAATGAGAGCTGAGGGTGAAATCAGCACCGCCAGATCTGCGTGCAACGGGGCCAGCCTAGAAACATCTAGTTACGTATAATGTATATTATGTTAAACGACAGGTCATGTCATAGATGTTCATGAGCTGCCCAAGCCACTGATTCGACAAACACGCTTTTGACGCCCACTCTTTTAACGGGCCATGTCCTCCGTGTTCATGGCGAATAATTCAATGAGGTGGCTGCCGATGAAAGTTCGAAGACATTTTTACCGCTGGGTACCGCCAAGTATTCACGTGCGGCGGCCACGGCTTTGTCGGCGGCTTTTCTGTAGCGTTTGTACTGTCCTATCGCATGATTCACGAACGAGCTGACGTACTCGCCCTTCGAAGAAAACACCTGAGCTAAACGACGGAACATCCCTGTCTCCTATGCCGCTGAAAGGCTGTCCGGGGGAACCGGCTAAAATGTTCATTACTTAAAATCTACAGTCAGCGCTATACGTATTTATACAAGTATTGCGGATGATGGCGCACCGCCATCTCAGAATGCGATGAACGCGCTGTAACCGTCTCGCAACATAGAAATATCTCGCTGGCCTTGATGTTCTCTCGGTGGAAAATTGTTGGCATTGCGAAGCCCTCGTAGCTATTCATCCTTACCACACTCTCGTAAGTTATCCTTATCACGCTCCCGTAAGAGCCAGCAGACGATGCCGAGCACCAGGGTGGCAAATCCCAGTGCGGCAATGGTGAGCGCAGGAGTAGCGGCAGAATCGAGAATAACGAACTTCCGGCTGAGCGCCAGCAAGGCGATCAACAGCACTGTGCGAACCTGAACGATGCTGTTGCGTCGTAGGGCCGGGCGCACAATCGAATGCTTAAACTCCAGGGCTATCAGCACGGTGAAGATTGAGCCAAAGAGGGCCTGGAAAACATCGTGATCTAGAGGGTCAATCGCACCACCGATCACCAACGGCACAACCCTGCGACAGAGCTGCAGTAGCGCCATCAAAATCACAGACGCGATGATGAGACTGAGCGCAATAACAACCAATTGTTCGAAACGTTCGTAAGCATTCATCAGCGCCCACTGAAGTCTGAAATTTTTCAGCGTCGAGTTGCGCTCACGCCTTTCAGAATCAGGCTTTGACACGATAACCCTCCACACTTGCGTCTTCGGTCCGCCGGGCTCGTCCAGGCATTTGAGGATCCAGTACACCACTGCACGTCGTGATCAACAGGCCTGCTCCCAGGTTACGTGAGTGTGTTGAGCCTAAGTCCCAGTCTCCGCAGTAGGTGCCAGATCATCTGGCTGGTCTGGCGGACTACTCTTTCCGGAGGTCTTTGGCGCATCCACCTCCACCTTATTGAAGACCACTTCCCTACGTTCCGTGTCGTATCCCAACTCAACACTGTCGCCGGCTTGCAGCTTGCCTGCGAGCATTTCCTTCGCAAGCCGCGTTTCGACGGCCTGGCGAATCTGACGTTTCAACTCGCGCGCGCCAAACTCAGGCTGATAACCAACATCCGCCAGATGATCGATGAGTGAGCCATCAATTTTCACTGTGATGTTCTGTGCAGCTGCGGTTCGAATGACCCGATCAAGCTGAATGCTCACAATCGATCGGATGTTGTCACGGGTAAGGGCATGGAACACGATGATGTCATCAATACGGTTCAGGAATTCGGGACGAAAATGCCCTTTCAGGACGCCCATTAGTTCATCGCGTAACGCTTTATCCGTAAGGCGTTCATCTTCGGGGCGCTCAAGATTCTCCATGATAATGGGAGAGCCCAAGTTGCTGGTGGCAATGATGATCGTATTGCTGAAGTCCACGACACGTCCCTTACCGTCCGTTAGACGCCCATCGTCGAATACCTGCAGCAATACGTTGCTCACATCGGGATGCGCTTTCTCGATCTCGTCGAGCAGAATCACACTGTAGGGCTTGCGGCGGACACGCTCTGTCAACTGACCGCCTTCGTCATATCCCACATAACCGGGTGGCGCGCCGATCAAACGAGCAACCGCATGCCGCTCCATGTACTCCGACATATCAATACGAATGATCGATTGCTCGTCACCAAACACCGTTTCCGCCAACGCTTTGGCAAGTTCAGTTTTGCCAACGCCCGTAGGGCCAAGAAAGAGAAACGTGGCAATAGGTCTGTTCGCCTGGCCAAGGCCGGCTCGAGACAAACGAACGGCATCGCTGACCGCGAGAACAGCGTCTTCCTGCCCAACCAGCCGCTCACGCAACGTGTCTTCCATGTTCAACAGCTTTTGACGCTCTTCCTGCGTAAGCTCGGTCACAGGAATACCGGTGAGACGGGACAGCACCTCGGCAATTGACTCCAGGGTCACCTCAAGGGTTTCGGAACCTGTCTTGCGCTGCCAGGCTTCTGTTTCCTCTCCCAGTTGCGCTTGTTTTTGACCAATGCGTTCTTCGAAGCCTTTGGATTCATCAAAACGTTTACGGGAAGATGCATAGTCCTGTTCACGTTTAAGTTGCGTGATTTCGGCTTCCAGCTCCTGGATGCCAGCCGGCCTTGAGGAGGAACTGATTCGAACACGGGCCGCGGCCTGATCGATCAGGTCAATGGCTTTATCCGGCAGGTAGCGCGAGGTGATATAACGATCCGACAGCTCTGCTGCCGCCACAAATGCTTCATCGGCGAATGTGACCTGGTGATGAGCCTCAAGCTTATCGCGTAGCCCACGCAAGATAATGATGGTCTGTTCGACGGTGGGCTCGGATATCAGCACAGGCTGAAAACGTCGCTCAAGCGCTGCGTCTTTTTCGATGTGCTTTTGATACTCATTGAGTGTCGTCGCACCGATCAAACTAAGCTCCCCGCGTGCCAATGCGGGTTTAAGTACGTTGGCAATATCCAGGCCGCCCTCCTCACCACCCTGCCCCGCGCCATCGATCGTATGCAGCTCGTCGATGAACAGAATAAGCTCCGAGCTTTTTGCGGCGACTTCATCAAGTAGTTGCTTGGCTCGCTCCTCGAATTCACCACGATATTTAGAGCCCGCAACCATTGAGTTCAGATTGATTTCAACAAGCCGTCTGCCACGCAGAATCTCAGGGACATCGCCCTTTACTATTCATTGTGCAAGCCCTTCAACGATGGCTGTTTTACCGACGCCAGGTTCGCCGATAAGAACCGGATTGTTCTTTCTGCGCCGCGCCAGCACCTCGATGGTATTTTCGATTTCCTGCGCGCGCCCCAGTACGGGATCGAGTTTGCCCTCACGAGCCAGTGACGTCAGGTCGCGACCGAACTTGTCGAGTGTCGGTGTTCCCGTCGGGGTGTCGACTCGCCCATCCTCAGCCCCCTTACCCACCACCTTTACCACCTTCTGCCGCAAGGCTTCAGGCGTTACGCCGTATTTTTTAAGCAATGTCCCGGCGATACTTTCTGGTACAGAGGCAAGCCCGATCAACAAATGCTCTGGGCCAACGTACGAATGTCCTAAATCACGAGATGCCTGGAACGCAAAATTGAAAACTTTCTTTAACCGTGGCGAAATGCTCATCTGGTCCACCGGGGCCTGGGCCTCCGCTGTGCCCCTCTGAGCATGTTGATCGATGTAGCCTTTGATCTCGTCCGGAGAAAGCTTCAGCTCCTTAAGCAACGCCGTACCCACATCGGTATCCGCAAGCACGTACAACAAATGCTCAGTATCGAGCTCGCTACGGTTGAGCTCATGGGCTTTCTCACCCGCGCGTTGCAGGATTTCCAGCGTCTGGGAACTGAATGCATCGGTTGCATCGACAGATTCTCGAGGCACTTGCGCAGAGAGCCTGAAGTCATCACCCGCTTGATCTTTTGCTCCGCCCATGCTGTCGAAAAAGCGGGACACACCCCCGCCCAGTAGAGAGTCGAATGGATTCAACATGCTTTGATGGCGTAAGAGTTGACGGTAATCGTGGTCGCAAATGGACATTGTCCTGGCTTGGCCATTTTGCGATACGGTCACTCGCGCTACAGCGGGTCTCGCATTACATATTTCACAGAGAGTAGCCATGATGAGTTGTCTCCAAAGATGGATAACACGGACTCATTCAGATGGATCTACGTCCCCGTAAACGATGCTCAAGACATAGGGGCATGAGATCCGCAATACGCTGAGATTGCTCAGGAAGACGATTACGTTGGAGGGAATGGCAGTCTCGGCAGACGACGCCGTCCAATAACGATAGTCGGATCTCATCAAAACACGCTATGGGCGACCCAGGATACCGACGAACGACGTCTGATAAATTCGTGCTCAAAAATACCGCCAGTCGTAAACCACCAACTCATCAGCAAATGAGGCTATGGAATCACCAGCGTGATCGAGCAACGATTCGATGTCGGAATTCGCAGGGGCGAATCGATCAGCAAGGACATGATTGCGGTTCGCACCAAAACCATCGGATAAAAAAAACGCCGAAAATGACAGCAAAAGAACGAGCGCGCGAGGTCTTGCCTGCGCTGGAGGAAACGGAGAACGCGTTCAGCGATTACGGCAAGCGCCAACAACGACTATAGTCAATGGTGCGTCAGAGCGAATCCAGCCTTTCCGCTACCAACCTGGCCTCAATCCAATACCGCGAAGGCACGGCGGATCTCCTCGTGCTTCTTGATGCGGATCGTGAACGTCTCGCAACCGAAGACACTCAGGCTCAGACCTCGAACGAGGTGTATCGAGGCATCGTCGCCATTTATAAATCACTTGGCGGTGGATGGAGTTATCCCCCCGGGCAAGTCGTATCCCGCTGAGCAGACCCCAACCGCCCATCTATAAAGGCTCAAGCCATGCACACTTCAGAATTGGATGATGCGAAAGAAACGAATGGCGACCTGGTTCAGGGGCCGCTGCCGGCCGGCACTGTCGCGCCCGACTTCACTCTGTACGCAACCCCTGATCAGCAGTTGTCCCTACGCGAGCTAAAGGGAAATCCCGTGATACTGGCGTTTTATCCCGCAGACTGGACTTCGGTTTGTGGCGACCAACTGACCTTGTACAACCAGTTGCTACCCACATTCAGAGAATACGGTGCGACGCTACTGGGTATCTCGGTCGACAGCGCTTGGTGTCATCAGGCCTTTTCCAAAGATCGGAATTTTCACTTCAGCCTGCTCGCCGATTTCGAGCCCAAAGGGGCTGTGGCGCGACAGTATGGAGCGTACGACGCCCACCTGGGAGTTTGTAAGCGGGCGTTGTTCGTGATTGACAAGGAGGGAGTGATCGCCTGGAGCTACATCTCACCAATGGCAATCAATCCGGGGGCGGACGGCATTCTGGATGCGCTGGATGCTCTGGCGAATTCATCACAAAGCACGCCAACCTAAAATTAACAGGTGATCCCATGGCCACTCTCAAAGTCCCGGTAAGTGCCAGCGACCATCGCCAGGGAAGTGCGCATGCCAAGGTCACACTGGTGGAATTTGGCGACTATGAATGTCCCTACTGCGGTTTAGCGTATTGGGTCGTCAAAAAGCTACAGCAGCATTTTCGCGATGATCTGCAGTTTGTGTTCCGTAACTTTCCACTGACCACTGCTCACCCGCATGCGATGGCTGCAGCTGTCACCGCTGAGTTTGCCGGGAGTCGAGGATTCTTCTGGGAGGCTCACGACGAATTGTATGAAAATCAGGATCGATTGGGCCTGCCGCTGTTTCGGGCCATCGCTCTAAAACATGGCCTCTCCGACGAAGAACTCTATCTTGCCATGCAAGACGGTACCTACGTACCCAAAATAAAATCCGATTTTAATGGCGGCGTACGCAGCGGCGTGAATGGCACCCCAGCGTTTTACATTGACGGGCTTCGCTATGACGGGGCTCCAGAGTTCACCGAGATGAGTCAGATGATTGAGCTTTCGTTAGTGAGTTGACGAAATCGCTAGATAGTGAAATCGCTTGGCATCACCCACACCGTAGCCGAGGGCGAACGTGCCCCATTGCGCAGCGCACCAGGTGTGCATTCGATAATATTTCAATACGGGAGATTGAAGAATCCACGGTGCTGCCAACGATAAGCATCGCTCATAAAGCAGCGGCACGAAAATATCAGCCCAGCGAAACGAGGACATAAAAAATTGGCGATGTTAATTTTTGACAGCTCGGAAGATTCCATAGTCGAGGCCCGTGTCCTGGTCGAGGCGCTGAATGAATGGTTGGCGGAACAGCAGCCCAGTTGCCCGCTAAGGTCCGCCCGTGCGCAATGTTGCTATCGGCCCGATGGCACGCTGGATTCTGTATTGACCGTACTAACAGACGTGGTGGTGGACTAGGTCAGGTGTTGCACTCAGTTTTTGCGACCGCCCCCAAAGGTTGACGCCTATACCCGTCCACCCGTTCGCTTATCCGTTAGTTTCCTTCTACATTAAAGAGGTGCACACGGAGCCAGCAGCGAATGAAATCTTTGAAGTATTATGAAAAAAATCGACACGCCACATGGTTAGAGTTGTTTTTTGACCTCATTTTTGTTGTTGCAATTGGCAAGGTTACGCATACTCTCGGACATCTTCATCACGGCCACTTTGAACAGGAGCAATTATGGACATTTTTACTGCTTTTTGTTCCATTATGGTGGATCTGGTCCAGCCACACGATTTACTCAAATAGGTTTGATACAGACAGTAACCTTCACCGCTTGGCAACATTATTTTTAATGTTGCTGCTCATTGTGCTGTCTGCACGGATTGGGGAAGAATTGGAAGTAAACTATGCGCTTGTTATTGCCTGCTATTTTGGTATACGTGCCATCATCAGTATTATGTACATTACGTCCATAAATAAATTCGATCACCGTAGCGAATTCTCCTCCAGGCTTGGCTTCGCCCTGTTAGTTAGCGCAGTTGTTAGTCTTTCATCCATTCTTTTTGACCCACCTATGCGTTACCTTGTCGCTTACATTGGGATTTTACTTGACATTCTGCTCCCTCTATTTTCTTGGGGTAAGCTAAAGCCATTGCCCGCACATACAGAACATTTGGTTGAACGACTAGGTTTACTCACCCTCATCTTATTGGGCGAGTCGGTAATTAGCCTTTCTGGAGGGTTATCTGACATTCAATGGGATCGTTATAATGTGATGGCGGCAATCACCGGATTTATCATGATTTGCAGTATCTGGTGGATCTATTTTGATAGCTTTTACCTACTGAGCAAAAATGAAAGCAGTATGAGTGGACACTCCTTAATCTACTCGCACCTTTTTCTATTTATGGGGCTAGCACTTCTCGCAAATTTGATCAGGCATGCGATCTTGAATGACATTGCGATGCGCGATTTCCAGATTACGTCAATCATCGGCATGGTCTTATTTTTCCTAGGTAAGCAATATGGCTATTTCATAGCCGTACCTAGAATAAGGAAATACATACTACAAAACACCTTGATCGTGTTTTCTTTGGGTGGGTTGGTTATATTCCTACCCCGCGTCGAGTACATATTGGTCGGCCTAACAGCAACCATGATCTGTTATGTTTTTCTAAATTTCAGATATCGTTGAATCTTTATAATTAGGCCATATCACGGGTGGATCAGCTATCCGCGCGCACCAAAGACTCAGCAGCTGATTGTCGAGGACTGGCGCACTGCGGTTCGTGCCGAATGTGGTGAGCTGTTCAAACCCTTCACCCAGTCGCTATACATCGACCTAACAGATAACTCGCAGACACCAACAAGTGGCAAAACCTAATCAAAGAAGGCCAGGGTGCGAACTTCGATACTCTCGCGCGGCGGGGCTCCCGGCGGCGTATTGGGGTCTTTGAAGGCGGTATGGGGCGTGAAGCGGGCACGGCCGTCGTGACGTGAGTCATACCCCTTGATCAGCAAGACTTCGTCACGGCGCATGTCCGGAAAATAGTACCAGCGCTGTTGCGGATTGTAGGCCAGGTGGTAGATCTCACCGATACGATCCGGATAGACCAAGTCGGTGGCCAGCAGGTCATTGGAGTCAAGCGTCGAGGCGTCCAGCACGGCCAGCGGCGAGCGCTTGACGGGCCCGCTCATCGGGCGCCAGAGGTTAATCTGGGCCACCGACACCAGTGCGGCGGCCAGATCCTGGCCCAGCACGTCGCGAATACGCTCAGGACCCGAGCGCTCGGTGTAGTCATTATGCACACGGCTGGCTGGGCCGCGAATATCCCGCCCCTCGGCGTCGCTGCGCCTGGTGTGGTCGAAGATGACGACCCGGCTCGCGCCCGTCAGCTCCTTGATCAAGGCCTTGACCTCGTCATAGTAGACGCTTTCCACCAAAGCATCGTCGTAGAGGTCGTCGACCACCGTATCCCGCCGATGGAGCTCAAACCCCTGCTTGTCCAGAGACAGGCTGCCTGCCAACGGACGACCGTTGTGTATCGTGACCTCGCGCTCCTCCTGCTCGGCAAAGTAGTGCGGTTCACTGTCACCGGTCAGAGCCTCGGTATGCACATAGGGCTTCGCATCGTGCTTGACCAGGTAGGTCAGTGTCGTGATGACGCTAGCGGGCGTATCAGTTGTGTGCTTCAAGTAACACCTCCCGGTCTGCTGACCGCTTCCGGCGTGGTGTCACCGTGGCGGATCTGTAACTTGTACGTAGACACCATCCCGCTCAATCGTATGCCTTCGAATGGACACTATCAAATGTAGCCCGAGGTGCATGGCACCCGACCGGTAGAAAAGGACCACTCTTACCTCAGCATCGACGACCAGCTTGACCATGACTGGCGTGTCGCACTCCGGGTCTGCGCCGATCATGAGCATCCGATATCCCGGCCCGCCCTTTACAATCGTTTGTCTGCCATAACGGGTTCGGACGTTGGTTAAATCAAACTTCCCGCACCACTATCTAGAGAAGCGGAATGCTATAGCTTACAAAAACTCGATTCTGATCTACGTTTCGAGATGCTTCGCTGTTGGACTTGCCGTTACGCCAGCCGAACCCGACGCCTTTGAGCGCTCCGGATTGAAGGACGTAGTCCAGACTAATGTCTCTTTCCCATTCCTTTTGGTTGTTGCCTGACGTAGTTTTAATATTATCGCCGGAGAGGTACATGACCGAGCCTTTCAGGCCAGGGACACCCAGAGCGGCGAAGTCGTAAGCATACTGACCGAAAGCTGTGCGCTCGCCTGCACGGGTGAAAGTTTGGATCAGGCGGTCTGTATACAGATACAGGCTTGCTCCACCGGCGCCCTTGTCTGTCAGGCTACCCTGACTGAGTTGAGTGAAGTTGCTGCCATCCGACACACTTTGGTACCCCGCAGTAATCGCGTGACCACCCAGTGTGTAAATCAACGCGGCACTCCAGGTACGGTTGTCGATCTCTCCACTACCGTTTTTGGTGTAGCCACTCATTCTGTAGCCTGACGTCCCGGAGCTATTTGCCCCTGACGAGTCAGTTTTGAAATAGCGCAGGTCGGTTTTAAGGGACTGATTGTCCGAGAGGGCAAGGGTGTGAATTAATCCCATAAAATGCTGCGTATAGTAGTTGTCGAGGCTGGCGTAGTAGTACTGAGCTGTCAGATCCTTGGTGACGTTCCAATCGCCCCCGGCGAAGTCAAACTGATTGCTTTCCCGCGTACCACCAGCAACGGCCAACCCCGTCTGATCGCTCGAACCACGTCCTGTTGCATGTTCGATCCGACCTCCAGTCAAGGTCAGCCCCTTGAACTCGCTCGAGGTGATTTGACCGCCCTCGAAGGTTTGTGGAAGCACGCGCCCATCGTTGGCGACCAGAATTGGGAGTTTCGGAATCAAAGTGCCGTAGCGAAGTTCAGTTTTCGACATTTTGACTTTTACGGTCAGCCCGAGCCGGCTCCACTCGTCGACGGCACGGTTGTCACTGTCAGAAGGCATCATGCTGCTACCGACATGCCGTCCTTTGCCACTGTCCAAGGTAACTCCCAGCAACCCCAGGCCATCGACACCAAAGCCAACCATTCCATCGGTATAGCCCGATTTGAAGTCCAGCATGAAACCCTGCGCCCATTCTTCGGTTTTGGAAGGTGCGGCAACGCCATCGCGGTTGTCGTTATTGAAGTAGAAGTTTCTCATTCCCAAGGTGGCTTTGCTATCACTCAGGAAGTCAGCATGCACCTGGGCACTCAGGGTGATACTAAGAAACACCGAACTTGCAGTTATTGTTTTTCCACTCATTTATATAGCGCTCCATTTGTTATTTTAAAGTGATAGAAGCAACGCAAAATTTTCAGGTGTGCGTTTTTTATTATTCTTAATACCCTGCTGAAAACGAGAAGTCGACGATACCTCCCCTCCTGCATCAAGTTAATATTGTTAATGCAAGTTCCAAAGTCGCTCATCGCACCTGTTTCTGTTATGCAGCGCGATAGCGTTAGAGCGGATTGTGTGAGAAAGGCGCAGGGAGTGCCTTGCCTGGGGAAATGGAGTTCTGCGTTGCGGTCTGAAAATTTATCTTATCGTCTGAATTTCAGGACTGGGGCCGGACACAATTGTCGGTCGAGTACCCAAAGGCTCAGCGGGCTGACCTGACGACTGTCCTCTATAGCAACCCGCGGCGCGCCGATCACGACGCCCAAGGCCTAGACTGCGGTGTAACCAATCTGCGTCAGGTACCGGGACGGACGACGAACATGGCGGTTCCCCGCAACGCCGCCTATTCTTGCTGGATGGTCTCCCTGCTTTTGCTCAGGCGATGTATCGGGCCGGAACGATCTAATTTATTTTGACCGTCCGTTCATCGCCAATCCGGGCCTGCCCACGCGTTTTGCCAGCAGCTGTCCCCTCACCCGGTCGACCCGACCAGCATGTATGGCGCAACGGATAAAGGCTGCACGCACTACCCACCTGTCGTTCCCAAGCGACCGATGCCGCAGCACTTCTTAAACAGGGGCGCTGTTCACGTTTCTCCCATTGAGGAAGATGAGTATGTATCGGCCGAGCACGATTCCTTATCAGCAGCATCGAGGGTTCAGCCGAACCTTCACTCAGGGTCATTTGAGCCTTGGATTGTTCTTTCCTTTGGAGGCCTTCGATGGGGACACTCCGAGCATGCTCAACCAAGTCGCATTGGCCAAACGAGCAGAGGCGCTGGGCTTCTGCGCGCTCTGGTTTCGCGACGTGCCTCTTCGCGACCCTGGTTTCGGCGATGTCGGCCAAGTCTTCGACCCCTGGGTTTACCTGGGATATATAGCCGCTCATACGTCAGAGATAGCGCTTGGCACCGCATCCATTGCCATCCCGTTACACCATCCGCTGCACACGGCCAAGGCATCGGCCAGCGTCGATCAGTTGAGCGCAGGTCGCTTGATTCTGGGGGTAGCTTCCGGCGATCGCCCTGTGGAGTTTTCGGCTTTTGGCGTCGATGCCGAAAGGCGCGGAGACATTTTTCGAGAGTACTACGAGGTGATTCGCAGAGCCCACAGCACCAGCTTTGAACCCATCCGCTGGAGCGGTGGTGAGATGCAGGGCGCAGACCTCATTCCGAAACCTACGACCCAAGTTATTCCAATGCTCGTGACCGGGAATAGTCGCCAGTCACTGGATTGGATCGCGCGCGAAAGCACCGGATGGATCAACTATCCACGCCAACCGAAAATGCAGCGACTGATCGTGGAAGATTGGCGGCTGGAGGTCATGAAGCAATGTGGTTCCGTCTATAAGCCCTTCGCTCAGTCGCTATACATCGACCTCGCTGAGAACCCGTCAACGCCGCCCACTCGTATTCATTTGGGGTTCAGGCTTGGACGCGACCACCTCCGGGGTTTGCTGGAGGTGCTTCAGGAAATCGGGGTGGACCACGTTATCCTGAATCTCAAATACGGTAAGCGCCCTGCTGCGCAAGTTATTGAGGAGCTGGGCACTCACATCGTTCCGCAATTCGGAGTACAGCCTCGTTACGAAGCGAACTGAAACCAATACGTTACTGGACGGATTCATCGTCAACTCTGCGACATAAAGAATGGCAGTGATGCCGCAGGCGGTTCAGAGGCCCGCAAGCGAGCCCGCCCGAGGAGTGAAGTCAGAAACCTTCTAGAACGATCTTGCCCCGGGCCTTGCCGCTCTCGACCAGCGCATGGGCACGACGCATGTTTGCCGCATTGATCGCACCGAAGTGCTCGCCCACAGTGGTTTGCAGAACACCTTGGTCAATCAGAGTGCTGACCCGATTGAGCAGATGATGCTGGTTGATCATGTCCGGGGTTTCATACAGCGAGCGGGTGAACATCAGCTCCCAATGCAACGACAGCGACTTGCGCTTGAGCGGCATCACATCGAGGCTGTCGGGGTCGTCAATCACACCCAGACGCCCTTGCGGCTTGAGCACGTCGATCAGTTGTGCAAAGTGCTGTTCGGTGTGAGTCAGGCTGGCGACATAGTCGATCTCCGGCACGCCGAGCGCTTGCACCTGTGCGAACAGTGGCTGGCTGTGATCGATCACGTGATGCGCGCCCAACTGCCGCACCCAATCAGCGGTCTCCTGGCGTGAGGCAGTTCCGATGACGGTAAGGCGGGTCAACTGTCGGGCCAGTTGCACCAGCATCGAACCGACGCCGCCAGCCGCTCCGGTGATCAACAGGTACTTGCCCTCCCCCGAACCCTCGACGACACCAAGCCGGTCAAACAACAATTCCCAGGCAGTGATCGAGGTCAACGGCAACGCTGCCGCATCGGCGGCACTCAATGACCGAGGCTTGTGCCCGACGATCCGCTCATCGACCAGATGGAATTCGCTGTAGCTGCCGGTGCGGGCAATCGAGCCGGCATAGAACACTTCATCGCCCGGCTGAAACAGCGTCACTTCAGAGCCGATCTCGCGGACAATGCCTGTGGCATCCCAGCCGAGGATTTTGGGTTCTTTTGTGAAAGTTCCGGCGCGCACCTTGGTATCGACCGGATTTACTGACACCGCGCGAACTTCGACCAGCAGATCCCGTGGACCAGGCGTGGGCACCGGGAGGCTGATGTCGATCAATGCGTGTGGATTGTCGATGGGCAAAGCGTGTTCGGTAAAGGTGATGGCTTTCATGGACACTCGCTGTCTGAAGGGTGATGCACTCGTTTGCAGCCATCTTCGACTTCCCAAGTACAAAGAAAAACAAGCAGAATGCGCCAACACTTTCACTGCAGGAGTGAAAATGATCCGCATCGATGATCTTGGTTTATTCATCCGCAGCGCCGCGCTGGGCAGTTTCACCGCAGCGGCGCTGGAGGCTGATCTATTGCCTGGTCAGGTCGCCGCCGCCATCAAACGTCTGGAGCGCGAGCTGGACGTACGCCTGTTCGCCCGCACCACTCGCAGCCTGCGATTGACTGCCGAGGGCGAGCAATATCTGCCCACCGCCCACTCAGTGCTTGAGACCCTGAAGCAAGGCAAGGAAAACCTGCGTGGTGAGAACGCCACGCTGCGGGGCGTACTGCAAGTGACAGCGCCGTCCGATCTGGGGCGCAACATACTGCTGCCGTGGCTGACGCTGTTCCGCCGTCAGCATCCAGAATTGACGTTGCGTTTTTTCCTGTCGGACCAGATGGCCAATCTGTTTCGCGACCCGGTGGACGTGGCGATTCGATACGGCCCGAATGAAGACGCCAACTACGTGGCACTGCCGCTTGCACCGTGGAACCAGCGGGTGCTTGTTGCCTCGCCGGAGTATGTGCAACGCTGCGGTTCTCCCCAAACGCCGGATGACTTGAGCAAGCATCACTGCCTGCTCTATCTGCAAAATGGCCGGGTCTACGACAAGTGGAACCTGGGCGGGCAAACCGTGCAGGTTTCGGGGCCACTGTTCAGCGATGACGCCGATGTCGTGCGACGCTGGTCGTTGGACGGTGAAGGTATCGCCTACAAATCTTGGCTGGATGTCAGTGCCGATATCGCCGCTGAGCGCCTGCTTGTGCTGCTGCCAGATTATCCTGGCGAAGCTTCGCCGTTGAGTCTGGTGTGCCCGCATCGCAAGCAGATCAGCCCTGCCGTTTCCCAGCTTTATACGTGGCTGAGTGATCAGTTTTCTGCGCTGGAGCGCCGTGAACCGAATGACTGCGATTGATGCTCACTGAGCATCCCGCGCTTCATTGTTCGGCGGATCAATGCGCTCAATATTCCCCAACACCAACGCTCGTCCGGCAAACAGGCCGCCCGCTGTTTCCAAGGCAAAACGTTCGGCATCGCGTTTGCGCACTTCGTCGATCACCGCGTCGGCTTCGTGCTCAGACGCACCCAGCGTCACCACGGCCTGACGGCCGAGCAGCAGTGCGGCCTCAAAGGTCTCCCGCACTATGTAGTCGGCGTCGTGTTCGACCAGTTCCAGCGCGTGTTCGCGGTCAAAAGCGCGCACCAGCACTTTCACCTGCGGGCAGTAGTGCCGCGTACTTTCGACAATGCGTGTCGCGGCTTTTTTATCATCCACACAAATAATGATGGCGCGGGCGTGATGGGCACCGGCAGCGTGCAATATTTCATGGCGGGCGCCGTCGCCGTAATAGACCTTGAAACCGTAGGGTGTCACGGCGCGGATGACCTCCGGATTTATATCAATGATTGAAATTTTTGCTCCCTGAGCGAGCGGCACCTGGCAGGCAATCTGCCCCACACGGCCAAAACCGATGATGAGTACATTGCATTGCAGATTGTGTGCGGCTTCCACACCGTCCATGGACACGGGCTGTGGGCGAGTAAACCGTTTGCACAGCAATAAGGTCACCGGTGTAAACGCCATGGAGAGCACCACGATAGCCGTCATGTTGGCGTTGACGTCAGGACCGATGACCCTGAGTTTGAGCGCTTCGGCAAACAGCACAAAAGCAAATTCGCCACCCTGCGCCATCAGCACGGCGCGATCCAGCGCGTCGCGATGACCGCTTTTCGCCAGACGCGCAACTGCATAAATACACAGGGCCTTGACCAGCATCAGTGCCAGCACACCAGAGATGATGAGCCTCCACGCGCTGACCATCGTTTGCAGATCCAGCGACATGCCGACGCCGAGGAAAAACAGCCCCAGCAGTAGGCCACGAAACGGTTCTATGTCGGCCTCCAACTGGTGGCGAAATGTGGATTCCGACAGCAGCACACCGGCAACGAAAGCACCCATCGCCATTGAAAGACCGCCGATTTCCATCAGCAGCGCTGCTCCCAACACAACCAGCAGCGCAGCGGCAGTCATTACCTCGCGCGCTTTGGCATGGGCCAATACTCGAAACAGGGGATCGAGCAGCCACAATCCGATGGCCACCAATGCACCCAGGGACAGCGCTGCGGTACCTATGCGTTGCCAAAGGGGAGACGTGGGTCCATTCGCCAACTCAGTGGGCGCCAGAAATGCCACCACCGCCAGCAAAGGGGCTATCAACAGGTCTTCAAACAGCAAAATGGACACGACGTGCTGCCCTCTCGGCTCGGTAATGTCACCGCGTTCCGAGAGAACTTGCATAACCAGGGCCGTGGAGGTGAGTACAAAACCCGCTGCGCAGACAAATGACACCTGCCAAGGGAATCCAAAAGCCATGCCGACAGAAGTGAGCAGAACAGCACAGACCACCACCTGCAGGCTGCCCAGCCCAAAGATCTGCCGACGCAGATCCCATAGGTGCGAGGGTTTCATCTCCAGTCCAATCACAAAAAGAAACATCGCCACACCCAGCTCGGCCACCTCAATGATGGTGTGGGGGTTATTGATCAGTTGCAGTCCGAAGGGGCCAATGATCAGCCCCGCCGCCAGGTAACCGACCACTGAGCCGAGCCCGATGCGTTTGAGCAGCGGCACTGCCACCACGGCGGCGGCAAGCAAAGTGACGACAGCAAATAATTGACCTGCATTGCCTTCAACAGCCATGGCATTGACCCTCATCCCACATCAGGACCGGTAATGCGTTCACGGCCAGGCGTGTCGAGTAGAGCTTTAAAGCTCAGCGCTCAGTCCCGCAATTTTTTCAGGACCAAGCACAATATCTGGAGGGTTCACCAGGAACTCTCCAGGGTAGGAATGACACCTGAAGTGTAGTGCAGACACTGGCATCGTTTGAAAGGGAGACAAAAAATTCAGTAGCTTCTCCCTGTCCGTACCGGAAAGGGCTGGCTAACAATCCTTTCATTTATACCAAGCGAGTAGGCATGGCTTGAATCTTGAAAAAGGCAACTTTGGCCACGATATCCACCTTGAATACAAGTAATTAATGGATCGCTCTGCAATCCATCTGATATGGTTTTTTTTCGATCACCTGAGCCTTTTTCGTCTACCAACAGTCTATAAAGTGCAAGCCCGATGTTCTTTCAACAACAATAAAGCAGCCAACTAGTTTTGGCGCTTGAGCACACTGACGCGCTCAAGAATTTAGACAATCCCAGGATCAACAAAAGAACCCTGTTTATCAGAAATAAACGGGGCAAATAACTATTCACTTGCTTTGGAGACGGCCGCTGTGCGAAAGCTTGGCTTGGGCTTCCTGTTAACTGGCGTTTTTGGGCAACTATCAGCACTTCTATGGACCTACTCGTCCACAGGACCCATTTGTCAAAATAACGTCGACAATTCATACATCCAGCAAAAAGTGACAAAGTTCGAACAACTACTCGATGACACCGCTAATAAAGTTGCGACAGAGCTCGGTACGATACATTCTGACGAGCTCGCACACCTTACGAAAAACGAATCCCGCATACCCGACTCAACGGAGGCTGACGCCGTACAGTTTTTGCTCGAAAAGCCAGGCGAAACACCCGTACTTACGCTGACTTCATTGCCCACACAGGCACACAAATGGACAATTATTCTCAGCGGTCTGACTACTTTTATCGGCCTGCTTCTGGCACTCTTCGCCCGCAAAAAAACCATTGATCCGCAATGGCATGCCTTTCGCACAGTACCAGGCTCGCTGATCACGCTGGAACGCCCGTGCTTGACATGTGGCGGCTACATTTTCCACACTAAAAAAGAAGCTTCAATCACGCCTTCATCCGGCCTATGGGTGGTCGAAATTGCATTGAATACACCTAGCCGCCATCGCGCAGTAAAAGCCATTCAGCAGTTGGAGTTGCCGGTAGCGCGTAAAGAAAACAACTTTGTCGTCATTGGCCCGTATAAACAAAAGCAGGACGCGGCTCGAGTCGTGAAAGAGTTGAGTGAAAGTCATGGTGTTAGAGGATGGATGATGGCGGGAAATTGACATAATCCTGTGTAGCGCTACTGATCTCGAAAAAAATGTCTACCTGTTTTATGACACGAGAGTGTATTCATGATCGCAAAAGAACTTAGAGCCGAACTCGCCCTGAAGAAATTCCTGGACGCCAACTTATGGATCCAGCTTGAACTCAGCGAGCTGAACTACAACCTCGCTGAAAACTGCGGGCTTTCGCCAGAACAATATCGCCTGAAATTTCTACAAGAAGCATTTGAAGCAGAAGCGGATGCTCACGACTGCGATTGCTGGGACTTCATTCTGCAGTGGGTGGCTGAAACTAAGGAAGAGCTTGAGTTGATGCGTGAAGAACGCATGAAAGAGATTTATGATTTTCTGGACGATTAGTAGATCCTACAACTTTCGTAGCCTATACAAGCCGCCAGTTTCAAGATAAAAGACTAACTTCATCGGCGGGAGTATTGCCCAATACCCCGCCCTCCTCTCGATTCAAACCGCCGCGTAACTATCCACTACACGCCGATACTGGCTGGGCGAAGCTCCGATGTGCTGACGGAAAAACCGTGTGAAATGACCTTGCTCGGAGAACCCGAGGTTCTCCGACAAAAGACCCAGCGTTCCACTGCGCTCACGCTCAAGCCAGGCAAAAGCGCGGCGCATGCGCGCGTCGTTCAGCAAAAGGGTCGGCGTCATGCCGGTGTCTTTCTTGAACAGCGCAAAGAAGTGTGCCCGAGACAGACCACAAGCCCGCGCGGCGTTGTCGATCGGGTTCGGATCATCGAGGTGCTCAAGCAACCAGGCGGTGCCACGGCGCACGCGCGCGTCCCGAAACTCATTTGAGTTCGGCGCACCCAGCAGCGACAAATGCCGCCAGCTGGAAAAGTCCTCGATCAGTTCGATCAGGAAGTCGAACAGCATGAACTCCAAGCGCTCTTTCGGCACGATCCCACAACCATGCGCTTCGGCGACCAGGATGTCGGCCAGGGTGCGATTTCGACTCGACAGCTCGATGCATGATTGGGCAAAAAAGTCCGGCCGACCGCTGAGCGCCAGCGACTGCTGGGCAGTGGCCAGCCAGGCGGGCTCGATGTAGAGCGCCAGGATGACGGTGGCGCCCGCACCCGGCTGCGGATCGTAGAAATGCGGCTCCCAGGCGTTGACCAGCACCGCCGTGCGATCACTGAGCGGAACCCGCCGACCGTTAACGTTGAAGTAAGTGTCCTCGCCGGACACTTTGACCAGCACATGGCATTCGGAATGGGTATGGGTGACCAGCGAATGATCCATATTCAGCAAGGCGACCCGGCCAAACCTGCCGTGGAACACCCGTTGGGCAATCGACATCAGATTCCTCCGCTCGCTTGAAGCGATATTGTTATCGGCCTCAATGCATATCATCGGGGCGCGTATCTATTTCTCAAGCCCGTCGATCGGTCCATGGTTCAGCAACACTTGGCTGGCCACTATCGCGCGCGAATGACCGAGCGTCTACCTCGACTTTCGCAGCCCCCACGTTCGTCGGAAAAACCGCCTTACAAGGCATGGCGTTCTTTGCCGTGATAAACGCGCAGGATATCGGCCACCACCGCCAGAGCGATTTCCGCCGGGGCCTTGCTGCCCAGATCGAGGCCGATGGGCATGTGTAAACGGGCGATCTGTTCATCCGTCAGACCACCGATGCGTTTCAGCCGCTCAGCGCGCTTGGCCGACGTTGCCTGAGATCCCATGGCGCCGATGTAAAACGCCGGAGTGTGCACCGCTTCCATCAGCGCCAGGTCATCGATTCGCGGATCGTGAGTCAGCGCCACCACCGCGGTCGCCGCGTGGCAACCTCCGGCGGCAATGAACATCGAGGGCAGCACGCGTTGCATCTCCACACCTTCGAGTTGTACTTGCAGCATCTCTTCCCGGGGATCGCAGGCGATGACTTCGCAGCCGATGGCGCGGGCAAAACTGGCGCAGAATTCGGCGACCGGCGAGAGCCCCGCCAGAATCAGTCGTAACGCCGGGCCGACGCTGATGCGCACGCTTTCGTCGACGACTAGCACCCGCTCGCTGCCGTGTCCGGTGTCCGGGTCCAGGCGCAAGGCACCACTGCTCAGTTCGACGTGACGCAGCAGACGACGCTGACCCAGCAACGCTGCTTGCAGACTCTCCAGGTGGGCGATCCATTCGAGACTGGCAGCGCGGTGCTCGACCAGCACGATCAGCACGCCGCCACAGGGCAATCGTAGACGGTGGCGTTGCTCGACGCTGTCGCCATAACTGACGATCTGTGCCGGTTCGCGTAATTCACCGCGCGTCAGGCTTTCGAGAAACTCCTCTTCGACGCAGCCACCCGACAGCGAGCCGACGTGTTCGCCTGTGCCATTGGTCACCAGCATCGCACCCGGCGCACGCGGTGCCGAGCCATAGGTGGAGAGCACCGTACATAGCCACTGGGCCTGCCCGGCGCGAGCCCATTGCAGTGCCTGGTCGATCACCTGAACATCGAGATGACGCATATTTTCTGTACCTCAAGCAAAGCGTGGTGCTGCATGCAGGGTTACGTTTACGGTAACCTGCTAGCAATCCTGTTCAATCGTTGATTCAACATGTCGCCACAACAGTTTTTGCAACTCGCGGCGCTGCGCCTGGAATATCGCCAACTGCCTCCGGCTGACCCATCGCGACCGACACTGGTGCTGTTGCACGAAGGCCTCGGCAGCGCCGACCAATGGAAAGACTTCCCCCTGCGCCTGGCCCAGGCCAGCGGTTACGGTGTGGTCACTTACAGCCGTCAGGGTTATGGGCAATCGAGCCCGGTAACCCTGCCGCGTCCGCTGAACTACCTGAGCAGCGACGGCCCTCGGGAACTGCGGCAATTGCTCGATGCCTTGCAACTGCCGCAAGTGGTCTTGCTCGGTCACAGTGACGGCGCATCCATCGTCCTTGCCTATGCCGCCACCAACGATCCACGCGTGTTGGGCAGCATCGCACTGGCGCCTCACGTGATTGTCGAGGCCGAGAGCCTCGATGGCATTCGCCACACCACCGAGGCCTGGCATCAGGGCGAGTTGCGCGAGCGCCTGGCACGCCACCATGGGACAAATGTCGATGGCGCTTTTCACGGTTGGAGCGACAGTTGGTTGCACCCGGACTTTTCCTTGGATGATCTCGAAGCGCAGTTGGCTTATATCGAAAAGCCGTTGCTGGTCATTCAGGGTCGCGAAGACCACTACGCCACGCCCGAGCAACTGGTGGTCATCCAGCGACAGGTCGCTGGACCGTGCCGCTGTGTGTTGCTGGATAACTGTCGGCACTTTCCCCAGACCGAAGCGACCGAGCAGACCTTGCAGCTGATCTGCGAATTCCTGAAGCGCCTCCCCGCCTTTACTTGAAATTGCCTTGGGTTTCTGGAATCACCACGCTGCCGATCAGGTAGATCACCGACAGACCGACGGCGAACATCGCCAACACCATGGGGATCTGCGCCGGGCTGCCGCTGACCAGGGACACAAAGGTTGGCATGGTTCCGCCGAGGGCGAAACCGATGTTCCAGGACAATCCGGTGCCGCTGGCTCGCAGCTCGGTGGCAAAGCGTTCGTTGAGGAAGATCAGAATCGGCGCGATGATCGCCCCACCTATGAAGCCTATACCCACGCAATACAGCGCAGTACGGGTCAGCGAACCCGATTCGGCGACACCCAGAAACATCATCGGCAGGCTCACCAGGTTGATCACACCCAGCAGCATGAAGGTCTTCTTGCGACCGATCAGGTCGCTCAGGTAACCGAAGGCCAGTGCTCCGACAATGGTTGCCACCGACCCGTACATGAGCATCTGCGAAGTCTGCGCATGAGGCACTTTGGCGACCACGTTGAGCAACGTCGGCAGATAACCGCAGGCCAGGTAATACGTGGCACCGCCTCCGAACGTAATCAGCAGGTTGACCAGCATCACGCCGCGGTACTCGCGACCGAACAGACGCTTGAGCGGCGACACGACAACTACCGCCGGCCCCTTGGTTTTGCGCGCTTGTTGCAGTTGCTGCCAGACCGGGGTCTCTTCCAGGTAACGGAACATCACCAGACCGAAAAACGTGCTTAGCAGGCCGCAGAAGAACATGAAGCGCCAGCCCCAGACGTCAAATTCTTCCCCGGGAAAGATCTCCGACAACACCAGATAAGTGAATGACGCCAACAGCGCGCCCATACCGGCGCCGGCACCACCGATCAACCCGGACATCAAGCCGCGATAGCGCGGCGAGATGGATTCGGTGCCGATGGTGTGAGTGGAGGCAACGATGCCGCCCACGAAAATGCCCTGAATCACCCGCAAGACCAAAAACAGTATCGGGGCCAATATGCCGACCTGATGAATGGTCGGCAACGCGCCAAACAGTGCCGTGGAAATACCGACGCCGACCATCGACACCATCAACGCACGCTTGCGGCCGTGTTTGTCGGCATACGCGCCGAAGATCGCCGAGCCCAGCGGACGCACCAGCAACGCCACGGCGAACGAGGCATATACCGCGGCCAGCGACAATGTCGGGGTGTCCGAGGGGAAGAACAGGCGGCCGATAATCGGTGCCACATAAAGCAGAATGAACAGGTCAAACAAATCCAGCGCCCAGCCGAATGTCGAGGCAAATGCCGCGAGCAAGGCCTTGCCCGGTGGAATCTGTGGTGTATCGCTAGCGGCGCTGGAGGGTGATGCAGTTATTGTTGTTGTCGTAGTCATGGTTGCCTCACACAAACGGTGATCGAACGTTCTGCATCCCGGTGCACGGGTTGCGAGTAATCAGCAGGTCAGCGGTGAAACCTTGATGTGCCCTTTCAGTTGCATTGAAGGGGCGGCAGGCCCTGCTCCGTAAGGCGTACGCTGTTACCAACATACTCCCGGGCCCGCTCGCCAGTACGATTTACTCGCCGATAAACACGGCCGTACGCTTGCTGTGAAACGCTTCAACGCCTTCCTTGAAGTCCTTGGAGCTACGCAGACGGCTATAGCAGTGACCTTCCATTTCGATCGCGACGGTCAGCGGCGCATCTTCGTTGTCGTTGATCAGTTTTTTCGCCGTGCGCTGAGCCAACGGCGAGAAGCGCCGCAGTTCATCGACCAACGCGTCGACGGTGCTTTCCAGTTCGGTATCCGGCACGACCTCGGTCGCGATACCCCAGGCGTAGGCCTGGTCGCCGGTAATGCGTTTGGCGCGCATCACCATGTGCTTGGTGCGGGTGATGCCGATGATTTTCTGCAGGCGTGCGGAGCCACCCGAGCCCGGGATCTGACCGAGGTTCTGCTCAGGCAAGGCGTAGCGAGTGGTTTGCGAAGCAATGCGGAAATCACAGGCCAGGGACAGTTCGAAACCGACGCCGAAGGTGTAACCACGGTTGGCAACGATCACCGGTTTTTCGCAACGTGCCGGTGCCGCGACGTTCCAGGCCAGCTTGGAAACGTGCTCTGGCGACGCTTCGAGGAAGCCCTTGATGTCGCCACCGCTGGAGAAGTGTTCACCCACCGAGCGCAGCACGATGACGCGCACGCCTTTGTGTGCATCGAGGGCTTCGAAGACCTGGCGCAGTTCATCACGCTGACCCATGGAAATGACGTTCAACGGTGCGCGGTTGAGGATGATGTCGGCGCGCTCGCGGGACACATCGACTTCAACCTGGAAACCATCGAACTGAGTGTCGAGAAATTGCTGGATCGCTTGCTGTTGCATGAGAGTTTCCTCTGGATGATTAGCTGATGGCCTTCAAGGCCTGTTCCTGAAATTGAGCCAGCAGCACGCGCCGCAGCACCTTGCCCACTGGTGATTTGGGAATCTGATCGACGAACTGATAACGCCGTGGCCGCTTGAATTTGGCCAGGCCCGAAGCGATGCAATGGGCATCGAGGTCGTCTTCCGAGACCTCGGCGCGCAGCTTGATAAACGCGGCAATGATCTTGCCCCACTGCTCGTCGGGCAGACCGACCACCACCACTTCTTCCACTGCCGGGTGCAGAGAGAGCATGTTTTCGATTTCCGCCGGGCTGACGTTTTCGCCGCCGGTGATGATCAAGTCATCGACACGCCCCGTGACGAACAGATCACCCTCCAGATCGAAGTAGCCGATGTCACCGGTGAAATACCATCCATCACGCAAGGCCTTGGCGGTCGCTTCGGGGCGGTTCAGGTAGCCTTCGAACGCCTCGTCACTCGCCAGGTCGGCGATGATCTGGCCCTCCTCCATTGGGTTGACCTGCACGTCCGGCGTTTCAGCATCGATCGGCACCACGCGCACGCGCTGGTTCATTGCACTGCGCCCTGACGAACCGGGTTTGCGGCTGGCTTGCTGGTCGATGGTGAAGGTGTAGATCTCCGAGCTGCCGTAATGATTGACGAATAACTGCGGCTGGAACGCCTGCTCGACGCGACGCATCAAACCGTCGCTCATCGGTGCACCGGCAAAGCCGATTTTCTCCACACTGGCGACTCGCTCGCGGGCAAAGGCCGGGTGTTCGATGAGCATGTGGTAGAGCGTCGGCACCAGGTACAGGTTGCTGACCTTTTCCCGCTCGATGGCCTGCAGGGTGGCTTCCACGTCGAACTTCGGCACACAGACGAAATGTCCGTCGATCAGCGCCATGGACAACAACGAACGCACGCCCATGGTGTGGTAAAGCGGCATGACACCCAGCGTGCACTCGCTCTGGCGGTAGAGGTTTTGCGCGACGTGGGCAACCGCCGCGGCGCGTTCACTACGGTGCCGACGCGGCACGCCTTTGGGCTTGCTGGTGGTTCCGGAGGTGTACAGCAGCAGTGAAAAGTCTTCGGCGTCGGCCTGCAAAATGATGCCGGAGGGGGTCTGCGAACACAGTTCCTCGAAACTCAGGTCGGTGTTGGCGGCACGGAGCCCGGTGGCGATCCGTGGCAGCCTTGTGGCTACGCTGCAACCGGCCACGGCGGTCACGGTAGCGTCGTCGTAAGCCACTGCACGGATTTGCGCGTCTTCGATGCAGTAACCCAGTTCCTCGGCAGTCGAACGCCAGTTCAACGGGGTCATGACGATGCCCGCAAACTGACAGGCCCAATGCAGGGTTGCCATCTGCCAGCGGTTTTGCATCACGACCAGCAGTCGATCACCGCGTTGCAGCCCAAGGCATTGCAAGCCCCAAGCGGCGCTCTGGATATCGACGAACCAGTCTTCATAGGTTTTCTTCAATGCACCGTCACTGACCGCCACGGCGTGCGGCCGGCGTTCAACGGCAGCGAGGAAACTGCGTCCGAGATCGAACATTATTGTTATACCCCTTTGTTCGTTTGGCGCTGGGTAGCGACTTCGAGCACGGCCTGGACGATGCCGGTGTAGCCCGTACAGCGACATAGATGCCCCGAAAGCATGTCGCGTACCTGGGTCTCGTCCGGGCTGGGTACCCGTTCAAGGAAATCCACGCAGGACATGAGAATGCCCGCAGTGCAAAAGCCGCACTGCAAGGCGTGATGACGGCGAAAGGCTTGTTGCAGATCGCTCAGTGTGTCGTCGTCGGCCAGGGACTCGACGGTCTCGATACGCCGCTCGTGCCCCTGTACCGCGAGCATCAGGCAGGAACGCATGGCGACTCCGTCCACCAGCACCGTGCAGGCACCGCAGACACCGTGTTCGCATCCGACATGGACACCGGTGGCACCGAGGTCGTGGCGCAGGAAGTCGCATAGTTGGGTCCGCGGTTCAGCCAGCGCTTCGCGGGCGCGGCCATTGAGTTCCAGGCGAATCGGAAAGGTTTGGTCGGCAGTTACACGCATATTCAGACTCCTTCGATCAGCTGATGACCCAGCTCGCGAATCAGTTGGCGGCGATAGGCAGCGCTGGCCTGCACATCGTCTTGTGCGTCGAGCGACCAGGCGGTTTGATTGAGCGCGTCCGGCAGCCCCGCACCACGAGGCAGACTGCGACGTTGCGGACGGTCAGCGACCCCGCCGATGCCAAGTTCGACCTGGTCCGCGCCGATGGCCGCGGCCAGGGAGACAATTGCAAAGTCGCCGTGGCGCATGGCGATTTCGCGGAAGCGATAGGTGATGCCTTCACGTTTGAGCGGAAAACGCACCTCGACGACCAGTTCGTCTGCACGCTTGTCGGTGGTGAGAATGCCTTGGAAGAAGTCGGCAGCCTTGACGATGCGCTTGCCTTTTTTCGACTCGAGAACGATCTCGCCGCCCAGCGTCACCAGGCACAGCGGCAACTCGGCGCTGGGGTCGGCGTGAGCCACCGAACCGCAGACCGTGCCGCGATTACGCGTCTGGAAGTGACCGATCCAGGGCATCGCCAGTGCCAATAAAGGCACCTCGTCCATCAGGGTCGAACGCGCCAGCAACTGCGCCTGTCGTACCCCGGCACCTACCGCCAGGCAATCCTTGCGCAGTTCGATATAGGCCAGTTCAGCCACATGATTGATATCGATCAGTAACTTGGGTTGAGCCAGGCGCATGTTCAGCACCGCCATCAGCGATTGGCCACCGGCGATGATGCGAGCTTCCTGGCCGTACTCGGCGAGCAACTCCACCACCTGACGACGGGTGTCAGCCCGAACGTAATCGAAAGCAGCCGGTTTCATTGCGCACCTCCCTTGCCAAACAGCGCGCCAAGCGAGGCCCGCAGTCGCGCCCACCAGCCGGTGGAGATGGCTTGGCCGCTGACCCGTTGCGACAAGCGAGTAAAGATTTGTCCGATGATCACTTTCGAGGCCCCTTGCAACATTCGGCCGCCGACCGCGGCGACTTTGCCGCTGACCGCCACCTGGTATTGGTATTCCAGACGTGTGTGGCCATTTTCCAGTTCGACGAAACGCACCTTGGCCTGACCTTGAGCCGAGCCCATCGAGCTGCTGCCGGAACCGGACAGACGCAATGAATGCGGTGGGTCCAGATCACTCAGGGCGACCTTGGCCTCGAAGCGCGCACGGATCATGCCGACGCCGACGGTGACGTCTGCGCGGTAACGGTTTTCGCCTTCAAGCACGAGGTCGTGACAACCGGGAATAATCGCCGCCAGCGTCTGCGGGTCGAGCAAGGTATCGAAGACCTGTTGCGGCGAAGCAGGAATCACCACCGAGTCGTTGGCCCGCAGTGCCGGTCCACCGGCAGGTGCTGCGTCCAGGTCTTCATCGGGCTCCATACCTGCGGGCCGTGCCGGCTCGTCAATCCCGATTAGCGTGCGTACTTTCGATGGCGTCAGCGGCAGACGGATGTCCGAGCGACCGAGGGCGTCGGCCACCGCGTTGGCAATGCACACCGGCGTGCTCATATTGTTGCCCTCGCCCACACCCTTGGCACCCAGCGGGGTGAATGGCGATGGCGTTTCCATGTGCAGGATCACCGGTTCGATCACTTCCGGTGCGGTCGGCACCAGATAATCGGCGAAGGTCCCTGAGAGGAAACTGCCGTCCTCGCCATAGGCGAACTCTTCCATCAGCGCCGCGCCGAGGCCTTGGGTGAAGCCACCACGAATCTGGCCATCGACCAGCGCCGGGTTGAGCAGGCGGCCGGCGTCATGGCAGGTGACGTAGCGATCGATGTGGATCTCGCCGGTCATGCGGTCGATTTCCAGACCACAGATGTCGAAGACAAAGCCGTAGCACAGCGAGCTGTTGACCTGATCCTGGTCGTCCGGGGCCACCAATTGCGGCGGGCTCCAGAACGCGGTTTCGCGCAGTCCGCCACTTTCACCTTCCGGCAGCAGGCCCGGCGACCAGTGGGTCGCACCGGCAATCCGATGGAATGGCGCGACCGCTCCGCCATTGACCACAAAAATCTTGCCGCCGGCGAAACGAATATCTTCGGGGCTGGCCTGCAATTGCTCGGCGGCAATCGCGGCGAGGCGATCGCGGATCTTCAGCGCCGCCTTGTAGACGGCACCGGCCACAGCGCCGGCGAAGCGGCTGGAATAGTTGCCCGAGGCAATCGACCAAGCGTCCTTCTGGGTATCCAGTTCGACGTTGACCACGATGGATTCCAGCGCAACCCCAAGCACTTCAGCGACGACCTGAGCGACGGTGGTTTGATGGCCCTGCCCTTGCGGTGCCGAGGACACGTGCACACTGACGTCACCCAATGGGCCGACGTTGATGGTGGCGGTGGCGACAGCGCCGTTTTTCGGACCGGCCTTGCGCCGCTCTTCGGGTGTCATCGCGGTGGTGATGTATCCCATGTTGGAAATCGAAGGCTCGATGACGGCGGCATAACCGATGCCGTAGATCCGGCCTTCGGCACGCGCCTGATCACGACGTTCGAGCAACTCGTCGAGTCCACCGTCAGCCGCCGCCAAGGCAATGCCTGCCTGGTAATTGCCGGAATCGAGCAACGCACCGGCGGCCGCGCGATAAGGGAAGGCATCGGCCGGCACCAGGTTGCGGCGGATCACGTCCAACGGATCAAGCTTCAACTGCACGGCGATGTGTTGCAGCAGACGCTCCAGGGCGAAATACACCTGTGGGCCACCAAAACCACGGTTCAGGCCGGAAGGGGTTTTGTTGGTCAGCACCACTCGGTTGCGCACTTGCAAATTACGGATCGCGTAGGCCCCCGTCAGGTTGCCGTGCATGCGGTAGAAAGTCGCCGGTTCAGGCGCTCTCAGGTAGGCACCACAATCGTCGATCTGGTCATAACGCAAAGCGGTGATACGCCCGTCTGCTTCTACCGCCGCTTCAATTTCGGTCACCCGATTGGTCGCCGAAGAAGCCCCCTGAAGATGTTCCAGACGGTCCTCGACCCACTTCACCGGTGCACCGACCTTGCGTGACGCCAAGCCCATCATCACCACGTAAGGGAAAACCCCTTGCTTGATGCCAAAGCTGCCACCGGAATCTTTCGGTGTACGCAAACGCAAGCGGTTGCCGGGCACATTCAGTGCCCGGGCCATGACCGTGTGCAACGCATAGGGGCCCTGGAAATTGGCCAGCACGTCATAAATGCCGGTGGCGCGTTCGTACTGAGCCAACACCACATAGCATTCGATGGGTGTGCAGGAACTGCGCGGAAACTTCACTTTGAGCGAGACCTTGTGCGGCGCCTGCTCGAACGCCTGCTCCGGCTCGCCATAACGAAAGCGCCGTTCGTTGACCACGTTGCTGCCGACTGCTTCGTGCAGGATCGGTGCCTGTTCGGCGGTGGCCAGTTCCGGATCAATGATCGGGAGCAGCGGCTCGTATTCAACGCGCACCCCTTCGATGGCGTCTTCGGCCAGATAGCGGCTCTCAGCGATCACCACGGCCACCGGCTCTCCGACGTAACGCACCTTGTCGACGGCGACGCACCAGTGCTCCATCGGCTGACGCACACCCACCGGAAACGGCAGCGCCCAGCGTTTGACGTCTTCGCCGACCAGCACGCCGTGCACGCCTTTCATCAGCAGCGCACTGGAAAAGTCCACCGAGGTGATCCGCGCATGAGCGTGGGGTGAACGGATGATCGCCGCGTGTAGCGTTCCCGGAGGGATCGCAGCGTCATCGGCATAACAGCCGAGGCCGCGCAACAATGCGGCGTCCTCGACACGGGTCTGACGGGCGCCGATGTGGCCGGTCTGGCTTTCGGTAGCAGGCTGGAAACTAGTCATTTTTTTCGCGGCTCTTGTTGTTGTGCAGCGCGATAGCGTTAGAGCCGAGTGTGTGAGAAAGGCGCAGGGAGCGCCTTGCCTGGGGAGAGGGAGTTCTGCGCTGGGGTCTGAAAATTTGCCTTAGCGTCTGATTTTCAGGTCTGGGTCCAGACAGAATTGGCGGTCAGGGATGGGACGCGGGATGGCTCAGGAAAGCTTCGATGTCTGCATAGGGCATTGGTTTGGCAAAGTAATACCCCTGAAAAACATCGCAGCGACTGCCCTTCAGGAAATCCACCTGAGACGCCGTTTCCACACCTTCGGCGACCACCGTCAGGCTGAGGTGATGGGCCATGGAAATTATGCCTTGGGTGATCGCAGCATCGTGATGGTCGGTGGCGATTTCCTGGATGAACGAGCGGTCAATCTTGATCTTGTCGATGGGCAAACGCTTGAGGTAGCTGAGGCTGGAAAAACCGGTGCCGAAATCATCGAGCGCAATGCGCACCCCCAATGCCTTGAGCCGGTGCAACGTGTCGATCGCCTGTTCAGCGTTATGCAACAGAAGCGATTCGGTGATCTCCAACTCCAGTTGCTCACCATAGAGTCCGTGTTTCTCCAGGGTGGCTTGGACATACTGGACGAAATGGCCACGCTGAAAATGCATCGGCGAAATATTCACCGCCATCGAGATGCCGGTGATGCCCTGCTCGCCGAGCTGGCGCAGCTGCGCGCAGGCCGTATCGAGTACCCAAAGGCTCAGCGGGATGATCTGACCACTGTCCTCTGCCACCGGCACAAACACAGCGGGTGAGATAAATCCTTTTTCAGGATGCTCCCAGCGCAGCAACGCTTCGATCCCGACCACCCGCCCCGTGCGCGCCTCTATCTGCGGTTGATAATGCAGCTTGAACGATTGAGTTTCGATAGCCTTTTGCAGGTCATTGCGCAGGCTCGCGTGCTCGCAAACGCGCTGATTGAGATCGCTGGTGTACCACTGAAAGTTGTTGCGCCCTTGCTGCTTGGCTTTGTACATGGCCATGTCAGCCTGCTGGATCAACTGCATCGGCTGCTCGATGTGACCATCGCTCAGGGTGATGCCGATACTTGCACTCACGTGCAGGTCAATGCCCTGGATGCAGTAGGGTCTGGCAATGCTGGCCATCAAGCGCTCGACCACCGGTACAACGTCCTCATCACGAAGCAGGTCCGGCAGCAGCACGATAAATTCGTCACCGCCCATGCGCACGATGGTGTCACCGGGACGAACCTGCCGGGTCATACGCTGCGCCACCTCAATCAGCACCTGATCGCCGAAGTAATGCCCGATCGAATCGTTGATGGATTTGAATCCATCCAGGTCAATGCACATCACCGCCAGACGACGCTTACGCCGACGACTGATGTGACAATCCAGAACAAGCCGGTCTTCAAGCGAAACACGGTTAAGCAAACCGGTCAGCCGGTCATGGCTGGCATTGAAGCTCAATTGGCGCTCGAAATGCTTCTGCTCGCTGATGTCTCGGGCTATGCCAAATACCCCGACGATCTCTCCGTTGACCATGATCGGCAGGTTGGAAATGTCCATGGTCAGCAATTTATCACTCTCGTCGAGAAGCCGTGCCTCGAAGCGTTGAGGCTCTCCAGCGCGGGCTGCGGAAAAATGCTGACTGACCCGTTCCAGGTCTTCTTCGAGCAACAGGCGGGAAAAGTGATGACCGAGGAAATCGGTTGCGGTGTGCGGTTTCAGCTTCAGGCCTGCCGGATTCACACTCTGGATGTTGCCGGCCAGATCGAGGGCGAACACCGGGTTGGGGTTGTAGGTGAACAATGATCGAAAACGTTGTTCGCTTTCCTCCAGACGTTGGCCGTCACGTTCGCGGCGGATCGCAATGACTGCCAGTTGGGCTGCAAAGGCCAATCGTTGAATCTGCGCCTCGTCCGGCGCATGGGCGCGGTTCTGGTACAGGGCAAATGTACCCAACACGTTTCCTTGATGGGAGAGCAACGGCACCGACCAGCAGGAACGCAGGTTATGCCCCAGCGCCAGGCTGCGGAAACGCTCCCAGTTTGGGTCCTGGGCGATGTCTTCGGTGACCACAAGCTCGCGCCGGAATGCTGCGGTGCCGCAGGTTCCTTCCTGTGGACCAATGGCCATTCCATGAATCGCCTCGCTGTACTCGGCCGGCAGCCCGGGCGCCGCGCCGCTTAGCAAGTGTTTGCCCTCGGCATCAGTGAGCAGGATAGAGCAGAAGGTTTCGGGGGTCTGTGCGTCGTGCATCTGACAGATGGCGCAGAGTATGTCGCCCAGATGATGGTCGGTCGCGATCATGCCGAGAATGTCACGTTGCGACTCGGGGAAGGTCTTGCTGTGAAAGCTCGGACGAGTATTCATGGTGGTTCCTGAAGACTCTCGAGGTCGTCCGGTCTTCAGAGAGCCTGAAACAGTGGGCGGCCGATCACTGTCCACTAGTGCGTCGGACGCGCACTCTATAGAGCACCGACCCGCAAAAAAAAGGCTCAGATCCAACATAAAAAACGGTATCAGATTGCCGCCGTTTGGCTGGAATGGTCGGGGTGCTCCGTTCTGCTGGGCCGGACAGTTCGGAAGCTGCAGCCCGGTTTCCATGAACTTGGACCCATGAACATTTCCATGCCATTAGCCTTCGGACGTGCCGCAGAACATAGTAACGGCCTGCCTATGAACATATGACATGGCCCACTTGTTAAACGAGGTGCTATGTTAAAAATGTTCATGAGTCTCGTAAGGCACTGATTCGACATATCTGCTTCTGGCATCCATTCTCTCAACGGGCCATGTCCTTCGTGTTCATGGCGAGTCATTGAATGAGGTGGCTGCCGATGAAACTGATTCAGTGCCGTTTCTCTTCAGGTCAGCGTGTTCCGCTGCTCGTGCACGCTGGCAACGCGGAGCCGTTGCTTGGTTTTTTTGAACTCCGCAGCTCGCGCAATCTTAAATCGAATTAGGCCAGATTGACCTAGTGTCTAAATGCGTATGTGTCTATACGGTCTGATCTACCGCCAGCCGCTCGCGCCCAGGCGCTACATTGCTAGGCGTTTCGGCATCTCGCCGCTCCCGTAACCCCATCGCAGACAAATCCAGTACCAGCGGCTGCAACACGTCGCGGGCTTTTTCGCCACCTCTGGCTAGGATATCGATGAAGTCTTCTTGGTTAGGTTGGCCCAATGCCAGCCGATAGATCAGCCGCTGCTCCTTGAGCCGTTCAAACCGCGCGCTGTCCCGTCCGAATGGTCGCTCGAAGATATAGCGTTGAATCGCGGCGTCATCCAGTACCCACCAAGGGCGCAGGCCGCTCGCATCGGCGAAGCGCTCGGCGCGTTGCGCCACCTGCTGCCAGGGCGACTCCCGCAGCGGGCCCGCAATGTTGATCACTTCGTCCCTTAGCAGCCTGCACAGTTGGCGCCTGACTGTCAGCCCCGCGTAGCGCTGGATCCGGCCCTCGCGCTGCTCCAGGTCAAGCGGGTTGGAGGGCAGATCCCAGTGCAGTACTCGGGCACACCAGGGGTGGAAATCCAGGCCCTCCTGCCCCACCGACGTCGTGGCCAATACGTGTGGCCAGAACGGTGTGTTAAAACTCTGGCGTACCTCGTCGGGGCGCGCTGCCTGCGCCGTAGTGCCATCGCTACCCGCCGTGGGCTCGGCCTCAGCGTTGCCGAACGGCACGGCGACATGGCAACGCACTTTGATCTTGCCGGTCTTTCCACCTAGGGGATGGAAACCGAAAGAGCCGGCGCGAAGGCGCAGAGATGCCAGCAAGTCTTGCGCCAGCCCTGCTTTGCCATTGGGCAGATTCTGCGAACGCAGCCAGAAATGCTCGTCGAGTACGCTTTCCAGACCGCCGTCGAGGACGGCCGTCATGACCTGTGCCAACGCACTTTTGTTTCTTTTCACCGGTAGAAACACCGGGTTGTCCAAGTAGGCACGCAACCCCTGCCAACTCAGCTGGAGCAGTTCGGTAAAGCGCCCGGCGTCGAGAATTGTCCAGTCATGCCGGAACAGCGAGCGACCCAGCACCACGCCTGGCGCAGCGATCGCGTACTCCACCAGGTCGTCGAGCTCAAGCGACGATAACCGGGTGAGCGGCGGCGTGCGTGCCCATTTATCAATGGCGCTTTGCGCCCCCTTGTCCTCGCCAATGACCGTCCGCCATGCCCTTACAGACTGATCGGCTAGCCCGAAACTGTTCTCCAGTGCGGCCAGTGTGGTGGCAATCGAGCGGTGGCGGCGCCGGACCTTGGCCGTAGTCCGGTCAAGGGTGCTCTCAGGAAGAGCTGCCAGAATTTGTCGACGAATATCCTGGCGGATCACGCGCAGACTGGCACCAGGTTTGGCGAGCGGGTCGGTATGGCGGATCAACCACTCTGACGGATGGAAGGCGGCCATAGTCGGCCCAGGGACAGCTGTAAGTTTGAAGCAACGTTTACGATAGACCTTGTCGTAGGCCTGGCCTCGGGGAAGGCAATGCTCCTCGACACCGAAACTGAGCAGTGCCGTTACGCTTGGTGGTGTCGCCCTGAAACGACTGAACATCAGCAGCTTAGGGCTGTTGTTCTCAGTTTTCCATTGGCCGCCCAGGGGCCACCAGGCTAACGATGGGGCCACCCAGGGCAGTGCTAGTTGCTCAGGTGGAACGAGCTTTTCCAGTGCACGCAGTTTGGCGTCGGGCCAGGAGGCATTTTCCTTGGGGCGCTTAACACGTCGTTCGAGAGTCATTTGCGGCAGGCCTCTGGTGGCGAGGAAATTCGCCGACCTCCAAGCCACGTAATGTGGGCCCAGCGATTGCGCCGGCAGTGGCACCGACGCCCAGTAGGCAAGCGCCTCGTGGCGCGTTCTTGCACTGAAGCCTTCCTTGAGATGTCGAAACACCTTGAAGTCCTCGACCCTGGGCTGTGCGGCCAAGCGCTGAGTGATGCCCGGTGACTCGGCGCCTCCCACGCTGTCCCGTTCAGTGCGTGACATGAACGGTGTTAACAGCTTGCGCAGCTCGTCCCCGATCTGGCGACCTTTGGCGAGCCGGTCTTGCAGTTGCTCCAGCGAGTTGTCCGCGTCCGCGGCAATTTCCCGCAGGCAATCACCAAACCGGGAAAACAGCTTTTTGGCGGACTCACGTACATCATCGCCGGCGAGAAAACCGATCAGCTTGAACATTTCTGCATGCGCAAGCACGCCTTGGGTCTCGTCCCAACGGGTGGTGAGGTGCGGGTATGGCGTTGCGCTAAGCAGCAGGACTGCAGGTGGCGGGCTGTCTTCGGGCTCCAGCAACGTGCCCATCAGCGAATTAGCATCAGCGCCATCCAGCAGGCTTCGATAGCGCTGGAATTCATCGAAAACAATCAGATCCGGCGGCTGATGCTGCAAAACGGCCAGGACCAGTGCACGTCGTAAACGTCCCACTAAAACCGTTGCTGGAAGCGGCTGGATATTGCGCTGTGTACAGCCATGTGATGCCAGCTCCAGCTCCTCGCGCACCGACAGGCCAAACTCCTGCGCTAAGGCCTGACGGAACCGGTTGCAGAGCCCAGGCGGGGAGTCTGCGAGCCGGGCTCTGGCAGTCTCCAGGGCGAACTCCCACGAACTATGAGCATTGAGCTGCAAGCGATGGGCGCCCAGACCAGCGGCGAACGCCGGATAGGCCTTCTGCAACAATATCCAGAGAAAGGCGCGTTCCTCTTTGCGCCCTCCCGTTAGCCGCGCCCTGCCACCGGGAAAAGACGTCAGTGGCGTGAGTGCATAGATCAAAAGCGGGGTGTTCTGGCGGGGTTGCTGGGCGATGAGTGAAAGCCGGTCGGGCGTATTAGTCGCGCACTTGAACTCAGGGTCTTTCAGGAAACCGGCAATGCGGCTCTTATTCTGATAGGACACCGAATGGCCGTTGGCGATGTAATAGATGGTCATCGCGCGCTTGCGGCCTTCGAACATGCGCCGAGCTACTTCACTGGCCACGACAGTCTTGCCAAGCCCGACTTCATCGGCCACAAGAAATCGGCGTTTGCCGAGAAGGTTGCTCAAGGTCGCAAATGCCGCATCGACAGTGGCTTTCTGGAACGGTTTGGGGGTACTCATCGAGGTTTTTTCCTTGAAGAGCCAACGCCAAGCCCTTCGTACACCTGACCCCACAGTGCCTCGAAGCGCTGCAACAGAACCAGCGTATCCCACGCTTCGTCGTGCCTTGCGCGTTCGAGAAGGGCGGGCATGTAGCGCGATACGCGTTGCTCTATCGCCGGAAATACTGTGCTGTCGGGTGACCACGCCGCGAGTATGTCCTCCATCGTCGGCATCCACGCCTCCCACGACGCCGTTGAACCCTGCTGATCGTCTCCTTTCCCGGATCCGGGGCTGCGCCAGTCCGCATCCGTGTGGCCCCCCTCCTCGGCCAGCATTGCCGACACCCAACGCAGGAAACCGTGGGCGCCTAGAAAATGCACGAACGCTGCACGATCTCGCTCCTCCCCAAGTTCCGGATCAGTGGGCGCGCGTTGCAGCCAGCATAGGCCGCGGTCGCCATAGCTCACCCGCAAGAGGACGAAATCGCTGCGCTCCGCCGCCGGGGGAGGCTCGATTTCGATCCTGCGGTGGTTCGCCGGCCAGCGCTGCAGAGCGCCGCACAGAGTACCAACCTCCAGGACAATGTCCGGGTGGTCCGGATGCGGGCCTGACCACATGTCGCCCTCTTGCTGCTCAAGCCACAGCTGCTGGTGCATGATCGACTGACGCACCGCCCATCGGGCAGCCACCTGGGCCCGTGCCCGCTCCAGCAATTCCTGCTCGATGGCAGCCGTATCAGGCTCATACTCGACCTTGGGGTGCTCGACCGGCCGCGCACTCCCCAGCAGTGCTAGTAAGCCCTGCTCTACCTGTTTGTCGATACGCAACCGCGCCATGACCTCAACATTCCGACCAGACCAGGCGCGCATCGTGGCATTGGCGCTACCGAGCCAGAGCCAGCGTTGCTGACCGCTGCGCATAAACAGCAGCTTGGCATGCAGCCCGTTGCCGACGGCCTCCTCCTCCGCTGGGCGCTCGCCGTCGTTGACCTGCTCCGATGCGCTTTGCTCCTCGGACGGCGCATCGGCCAGCGGATAATCCGGCGCATCCAAAGCCAGCAGCTCATAAAAAGCGGGCAGTGAAGGTCCCGCGCGTTCGATCTCGCGCAGCGTGCTAAGCAGGACCCGGCGACGCGGCTTGTCCATTGGCAATGCCAGGGCCGAGAGGAAAGCGTGGTCGATGAAAGGGCTGACCACCACCACTGCTTCGGTGTCGTCTCGCGGGGTGGGCAAGGCCAGCGTCCCGTTTCCGTCCGACCAGAGAAGGCATTCGACTGTTACCCCTGACGGTGCCTGCCAGGTGACATCGGCAACCGATGCGGCCAGCGCGCGTGCACCGATGCCCTTCAGCCCGGCCTGCTTGGCCAGGGCGTGGGCAAGCTTTTCGACGCCGGGGATTTGTGTGCCCTTGGCGGCCGACACCAGCAGCAACCCGAGGTCGCGATTCATGCACTCCGTGAGGTTGCGGCTTCCGACCCACAAGCGCCAGCTCTGGCTGCCGTCCTCGCGTCGCAAGCGCACCAGTGCAGCCTTGGCGTGCCAGCTATGGCTGGCCTCATCGAAATCGACTTCGCGCACGAACTGATCCAGCACAGCCGCCATACGTGGTGTACGTTGCATCCTCGCCAGACGTCCGCGCTGGATGACGACACGCACTTTACCCCGCAGTAGTTCCACGGCCTCAGCAAAGTCGGTGGGGCTGCCGCGCCCCGCATCGGAGTCCTTGCCGGCCAGCGCCAGCAGGGCCGCGCCGATCGAGCCCAGATCCGCGGAGTAGAAAGAGAGCAAGGCCAGCTCGACGTTCTCGTTGGGGCCGGGGCGCAGGTGTTCAAGGAATGACAGTGCGGGCCAATTGACGACTGCACTCATGAGGCGTTCGCCAGATCGTTGAGCAACATGCTGACGTTATGCCATCTGAAATGCAGCGGTTGGGCCTTGCTATGGTTGTCGCGCGCCCACTCTTCCCGCCGAGCCCGTCCGTCGCGGGTCATGGCCAGGCGGGCGCGGGCGCCTTTCCGTGCCTCAGCCTGGGTGTAGATCTCCAACAGCGGAAGTGGGTTGGTAGATCCAGCCGCGGCCCAGGCGCGTGTGGCAATCACCAGCTCGCGAAGTGGCCGCGGCAAGCTACCGACGTGCTCCTCGAGCGCATCCACATCGAGCCGCGCAGCCGGCTCCATGTGTTCAAGAATTATGTTTTTCAGGTGCTCGTGGCGTTCGTCGATAGCAGCCCCCTTGTCGTGCCCGCGTACCAGGTGCTCCAGCAGTGCGTCGTACACCGCACGCCCCAGGCCTGCCAGGCTGGCGGCCTGACGCGCCCGGAGCAGCATTGGTGCCTGGTGACCTGCTACGGCGAGCGTCTCGGCCGCCCACATGTCGTCCGGTGCAGGTGCCCTGGTTTTGACCAGGCGCGCAAGCAGTGACAGCTCCCCATTCTTACTGCTGAGCAATTGAGCCAGTCGATCGTGCAGAAAATCTGCCTCTGCGCGGGTCAGTTGCAAATCGATCGGACCGCCCCGCCATCCCTGCGGCCGATCGGGTAGAGGCACGAACGGCGGGTCGAGCGCCAGCAATGGTTGTCCATCGTCGTCCAGCCGGGAACGGTTGTTCCGCAGCAGTTGGTGCACTTGGGCACGTGTTGGAGTGCTGCCTCGTGACCGCAGGATCCCCCAGGTCGCCAGCGCATTCCAATACACCGTCGAGGGAGGCTGGCTGGCTGCCCTGGGGAAGACGGTGCCTCCAATAACCTGCTGTGATCCCGACTCGATGAGGCGACCGGCAAGCTGACACTCACGCGCCTGCAGTTCACGCTTGGCCGTTGCGCCGTCAAAACCGGCCAGGTCTTCGAACAACCAGGGCACGAACAGTGCGTAGCGGGCACGCCCGTGCAGAACCGACGTGCCCGGGAAGAACAGGTCTGCGTAGCGCTGGTGAATGGTCAGAAAACCTAGTTCGTCACGCACCCCGGTGGACTCCGCGTCCATCTGGGCCTTGGCCCGTGCCAGCGCCTCACGGGACAGATACGTCCACCCCAGACCTGGCACAATGGAGAGCGATTGTCGCGAACGTGGTGATTGATTTGATTGCTGCAAGGCATCCAGCTCCATCGAAAGCGTCGCCGCGGAACAAGTGATTCTCGCATCAATAGCGTAATGCCACCAATGCGTCTGTGACAATAGATGCCGACTCCATTCTCCCTGACACCGCCGGCTTCAACGGCATCTCTGGTCTCCACTCGGATCCCGACATACGACAACGGCAGCCTGGAACTGGGCGACTTCATCCAGCAAATTGGATGCCCTTTGTGAGTCCTGAAGGTAGGGCTGGAGAAAATCCCCTGCTCATCGACCTGCATAACCCATCCGAGCATGTGTAGCGGTCGAATGACGCCAGACGCCATTAAAGAACACCTGCGCCCAGCGACCTTAACCAATTTGCGACTCTCGATAGAGGGGTTGCTGGCATCTGGGAGGCCGGAATATCAGGCCTTCCCGCCGATCTCAACCCCTGTCACTTCTCAGTTAGCGTCAGGTACACGCGCCAGTGATTACAGGAAGTTTATTACGGACAGTCGGAGGCGTCCTCGTGAACATATAACTGTGAGCATTTGGTTTATTATACTGGACGAAAGCCACGCACTGACTGAAGGATGGCGCATTTATGAACATCTAACATCGCCAAAAAGTTAAATCATGTGAAGCCCTTATCGCGCGAGCCACGGCAACGTGCCAATCGACAAGATTCTACATTTTGCCGCCGTGGCAATAGCTGAAAAGCACATTAAAGAATGCTCAAAAAGTTCCCCACTGAGTTACTGGGGGGGTTTTTGAGCATTAACTATCTTGAACAGTCGATTGCCCACTATCGTACCAATGAGCTCTTTGTAGCGTTCGTTAGCACCCGCGGCTTTGGCCTTCCTCAATCTCAGCCCGGCCACACCAACAATATCGATCCGTTGCTTAGGGGTCAGAGATTCCTTATATTTCTCAATATTTGGATTGGCACGACAAGTGAACGTATCAATACGTCCGAAAAGATCGGAATCCAAGGCTAGCCTCCGTACATTATCTACCGTCTCACCACTGTTGGTATTGTCATCAAAGACCAATAGCCAGTTCTCTGACTTCAGCTTCTTTCTCGCAAAATGCCCCAGCGTCATATCATTGGCTATCGAAGAATATGGATAGTCTGATAAATCAAAAAATGAGCCTTTTGTTTTCAGGTCATAAATTGAATATATGAGCGCCCCAGTATTTACTGACAATTGCCCTCCAGGCACCATTCGCGAAAATGTGTGCTTCGCATACATTCCGACCAACGCCCCCCCGTAGTTAATGCTCATTGCATGCAATACGTCTCGTTCTGGATCAAATCCCTTGTGCACAATGACATTCATGGCCTGCTGGGCTGTGAGCACCATTGTTAGAGGATCATTTTCTTCACGATAAAGTCGTATAAGCTTCGCCCGCGCATTCTTTTGCGCAACGTCATGAATATTGGACTTTCTAAATGATTTTTCGCGAGCTTGACTCTTAGCTTGCTTTCTCTGCTGCTCAAGCTCAAAAGTTTTGTGATATAAATCGAGGAAGTTAAAAAATTTCCCCATCAAGGTAATTGAATCATATAGAATCTTGGGGCACGCCCCATAAGGACTGCTCCTTAGGCTCCAAACCTCCGGCGAAAGCAAGCCTGCCAGCCTGACGTAGCTAGCATCATTGTCGTTTATCAATACATCCATATATAGAGCGACTGTGTCTTCCAATTCGGCCAAAAGACTTAAGTTTCCCTCCTTGTTTCTAGCGTTTTCCTGAGCATTGCTGAATTCACGAAACTCTTTAAGGCATACACTCTCCATGTTCCTAACTGTATCTCTATTGAGAACAAGGCTTCCTTGCGATTCAGGATTTAAGAAGTCCCGATTATAGAGGATTTGCGAGGCATTTTGATGGAAGGCAAGGACATTGATTTTTGAGTCCAGCAGCCCGAGAAGAAGTTTGCGAAAAGGCTTACTCTGCACTAATTTTAGATGCCTATTTAATACGGAGTCTACGTCCACCCCCAGCACTAATTTGGCCTGACGCAGCGTAGAACTCCCATGCGCAACAAATATTATTATCTGGTCTAGGCCGCCACCTGTCTTGCGATAACTGGCCACCATCTCGCGAAACTCTTCAAGAGAGTCAAGTATTTGATCCAATTGGTGCCCGAAGAATTGATCAGTATCTTGATGGCCGAGAAGGCGATTGCTGTGGGTGGCTTTTTTTCGTATAGCGCTGAGTTTTTTCTGCGACAGCTTGCTCAACAACTCCCTGCATAGCGCATCTCTAACTGACGAAAATTTCGTTAATACTTCATGCTGTAAATGCCGGGTCGCGAAGTGCAACGCATCACCGACTTCATTATAGTGCGTCAAGAGATTCCGGGCGAATTGATCGTAGTTTAACTCGCGGACTTCGTAATCATTTATCGATGTCAGCGGCCCCTTCATGTCTACATGTGCACCTTCAAACATGAAGTAGTAGCTCGGCCCCCTGAATACATAATGACGACCTAGGGGGTAAGCACATAGTGATAAAATACGCTCAATTTTCTCTCGAACCCCTTGGTTGGATAAATCTACCCCATAGGGTAACGAAGCTAAACTTGCCACTTCGTCTTCGCTGAGCTTAATCGCTCCATCCACATGAAATGTTCTTTTTAGAAGATCCGAAACGTCCGGATCTCTTAATAGCTTCTTAAAGTCATCCTTCCCTTTTAATAAATATTCAATTCGTTCCTGCACGCTTAGGCTTGAATCTTCTTGCAGGGTGTTCAGCCACAGCACCATTCCTTCTGTACGTATCGCTGACATACGAAAAAAGGATCTTTCATTTAACCATCCGGGGCTGGGAGCCACACCGGGAGGCAGTATTTTTAAACGCCTCTTTTTGGCGAGACGCACTAATTCCTTCGCTATAATTTTAACCAGATCTACGTCCATGTTAACCTCATCGCCTTACTCAAGATCGGCAGGCTAGTTAATTGAAATTGCGACATAACCTCGCTTTTATACTAATAGCCCACCTTCTGGCCCGAGTAGGCCAGACAGAAATGCTCATGTCAATGTGACATTACTGGTCTAGTGTATGATCACTCCTTCGCCAAAAGTCAGACTTCCCCCCTTCCTTGTAATCCATTTCCCAAACATACTCCTACCGACATTTTCCGTTGCGAGCACCCCGCTCCACCTCTAGTCTCCCCTGGTCGTTACCAACCAGCCGCCAGAAGCATGACCCACAGTTTCATTGATTCCTGAAGGGTGGTAAATCCGCTAACAGTACCGTCATAGGGTCCTAAAATTCCCGATTCAGAGTCAGGTTGAAATCCCGTCTGCGCATTCTGATGAGGGTATGAGGCTGGGAATCCCTACCCGTTTACCGCAGCGTCCTCAGCACTTGAGTAGCCGCCAAAAGTCGGACCGTCTAGACAAGCGGGAGGACTCGATCATGAACATTAGTCGATGAACAAATGCATTCATCTTTAGCGTGTTGAGCCATGAGCGGGAGGCTTACGAACAGCTTATGAACATCTGACATCGCCCACTTGTTAAATCACGTATTACTCTATCGGTGCACATGGGTCCTGTCCTCTTGGCATACATCTCCAGCAATCGACGCTTGAACCCTCTGATCAAGGCCGGTGCAGCGAACTTCGCCTACGGGCACTGAAGGACTCTGTAGATCTCAGAAACCACCTGCATCGTTGCGTCTTCGATCGTTCCTTCGTTACGGCATAAAACCCAGCCGTGATCTGCAATTGCTTGCTCGAACGCCTTTGTACAAGCGACATGTTCTTCCAGCTTATGGATCACAGTACTGCCCAGGCCACGCCCGCGTGCCGCAGCCCTCGCCCATGAAATATCAGGGGCGGTGACAACCCCGACATGCAGGTCTGGCACTCGCACGTTTCGATCAATGTTCAACTGTAGAATTTCTGCAAACGGGACTATCCGGCGAAACGCGGCATCAGACGGGTACCAGCGATCGATCAAGATAATGCTGTCTAGTGGCTGTTTAGTCAGCACGTGCCGGGAAATCCAGTGACGGCTATCGGCAAAGCGCTCACAGACCCTCAACTCCAAATCCCGGGAGGGATTTCTAACGAGCTCGTTAACGAGGGTCATTGTTTCGCCTCTATAGGGATCGCTTTTTTTCTCGCAAAGCCGGATCACCTTTTTGTTGTCTGCCCTAAGTGCTTTCGTCACGGCTTCCAACAGTGTGGTTTTGCCGGCGCCCTTGGGCCCATCTAGAGAAACAAACAGCGGACGATTCATTCTTCAACTAACGATTGATATACGGTTATTTTTGCCCTGTTCCTTCGCTGGAACCGCTTGACGCGACTACGCGAATCGAGTGGAAGGCCTTTAGGAGCAGACATTGATGGACACTCTAACTTGGTTTGTGGCTAACGAGTCCCAAAATCCAGGGTCACAGCCGCTTATCAACAGCCTTCAACGTGAATCGTCCCGGGTTTCGTAGACACCTCCATGCCTTGAACTGAGGCCAATCAAATGCGGAGAAACTATGGCGATAATGGTTGCTTCTCACATTAGCGCCCTCTTCTGCTCGACCTCTATTGTCTCAGCCCAAATCCACTGCGGCAGGAAACGCGACGATTTCATTCTGTGTTCAACCGGGTCGTGAAATACCGTGCTGACGTAATTTGCGGTAGAGCGTATTGCGGCTAATTCCTAATCGGGCGGCAACATGGGCGATATGCCAGTGTTCCGCCTCAATCAACGTCAGCAGCGTCTGCCGTTCGGATACTCCAAGCGGATTTTCGGCCAGCGCGGCTGTCGCTGGCGCTGCCGGCAGCAACTCCGCCAAGTCTTCCAGAGTGACATGCCCCTCCAGCGCCAACGCTACCAGTGTGCGCAGACACGTACGCAGCTGCCGAACATTGCCCGGCCAGGGTTGCGCCAGCAAGCGCTCTCTGACGCCCACCTCCAGCCGGACTCTGACGCCTGCTGCCTCCTCGTGCAGCAACAGGTCGAGCAAACGGCCCTTGTCTGAACGCTCCCGCAGCGGCGGGAGCTGCACGGCGAATCCAGCCATGCGATAAAACAGATCTTCGCGAAAGCACCCTTCGGCCACGCAGGCGTGCAAATCCTGGTGGCTGGCACTGATAAGGCGTACGTCGAGCGGACGTGCCGTCGCGCCACCTAGCGGCACCACCTGCCGTTCCTCCAGCACACGCAACAGGCGAGTCTGTAACGCCAGTGGCATATCGGCGATCTCGTCGAGAAATAGAATGCCGCCATGGGCCTGCTCCAGCTTACCGATCATCCCGTCCTTGCGTGCGCCAGTGAAGCTGCCGCCGCGATAGCCGAACAACTCGCTCTCGATCAGCGTTTCTGGAATGGCCGCGCAATTGATCGCCACAAACGGCTGATTCGCTCGGGAGCTGGCACGGTGTAGGGCCGCCGCAAAAGCTTCTTTGCCGGTACCGGTTTCGCCTTGTAAAAACACCGGAACGTCACGCTCCAAAACTCGTAATGCGCGAGCAAAGCCGCGTTGCAGGCGCGGGTCTTCCAGGCACACGTGCACGTCGTTGATTTTTGGGCTTGCAGGAGTGACTGAAGGCAGCTGGCGTAAGGGTTCTCGCAACTGTCCGTAGAGCTGGCGTCCGTCCACCAGCCGCATTGGCCAACAGACACTCGGCTGAGTGCTGGCCTGACTCATCACCTGCTCGATAGGTGTTTCCAGCAGCATCGTCAGAGATTGCCCAACCACCTGGTCTCGGCTTAGGCCCAACAGATCCAGCGCAGCATGATTGACTGAACAGATACGGCCACTCTCGTCGAAACTGAGCAGACCTTCACCCAACAGCCCAACGAAGCCTGCCTCAGGGTGAAAGCGCAGCAAGTATCGTTGCGGATCATGCCCCAGGAAATAACAGCTCTCGATCAAATTGGCGGTCAGGTTGGTCAACGCCATGGCTTTGAAGTGCTGCTGCAGACTTTGTTCCTCTCGCACAGAAGAGAGGTTAAGAACGGCGAGCAACTCTCCGCGCGCATCAAATATCGGGCTGGCCGAACACGTTAAGCCGGCGTGCTTGCCACGGAAATGTTCATCACGGCGGATGGTGACATGCTGTCGCTCGACCAAGCAGGTGCCGACACCGTTGGTACCTTCACAATCCTCGCTCCATACCGAACCGAGCCACAGTCCGGAACGCTGGAACTCGGCTCGTTCGGATTCGTTGAACACACTGTCAATCGCCACACCGCGGGCATCGGTGAGTAGCACCACGTGGCCGTCACACCCTAGTTGTTGGTGCAAGCTGGTCATCTGCCAGTGCGCCACGGAGATGATGTGTTCCAGGGGTGCGCGGTGATCCTGTAAGCGTGGGTGCTCAACGACATTAGGCGCGCGGCGGCTGGCGGGATCGAGCTGATGCTGATCCAGGCAACGACGCCAGGACCGTGTAATAGCCAGGTCAGTAGCATGGCCATGGCTGGCAGAGGTGCCCTGTACGGCTTGTAGCACTTGCTGTGCATGGGCGTTGATAAAGGCCGGCTTCATTGTTCTTGTTCTCCGCTACGGTTAGGACACGGGGCTGTTCGCAGCTTATATGAAAAGACCGCGAAGAGCGCTCTATGCGCCGCGTGACACTCTGTCATCCGCCATTCCCAGAATCGTGACATAGATCCGGGCAAAGGCCTGAGCAGTACTGCGTCAGCCGCTCTGCAACGGGGCTTTCATGAAGATGGCCCGGGCCTTGCTCTAGGGTAAGTTGTTACAAAAACAACAAGAACGGGAGAAGCCCATGAACATCGCTATCGAAACACCTCTGCAAACGCCAACTGCTCAGCTCGCGGCGTGGGTCGAAAGCCTCGGCGAGCGTCTCGCCCAACGTGATCTGGACGGCACACTGGAATTGTTTGCCGAAGAGTGTCACTGGCGTGACCTGCTGCTTTTCAGCTGGAACCTGGTGACCCTGGAAGGCAAGCCTGCTATCCGGGACATGCTCGAAACACGTCTCGACCAGACTCGTCCAGAGCGATGGGAACTTGAGGGTGAGGCGACGCTGAACAACGGTGTGCTCGAAGGCTGGATCAGCCTGGAAACAGAGGCGGCGCGAGGTAAAGGCTACGTGCGTCTGAAAGAGGGCTTGTGCTGGACGCTGCTGACGACCATGCGCGAGCTCAAAGGCTTTGAAGAACCCAGGGGCCGCCGTCGGCCAATGGGTGCCAATCATGGTCACGCCCATGCCGACAAACGCAACTGGCTGGAACGCCGTCGCGATGAAGAAGCTTCGCTGGGCATCACCACCCAACCTTACTGCCTGATCGTCGGCGGCGGCCAAGGTGGGCTGGGGCTCGCGGCGCGGCTCAAGCGAATGGGCGTGCCCACGCTGATCGTCGACAAAGCCGAGCGTCCTGGTGATCAGTGGCGCGGTCGCTACAAGTCACTGTGCCTGCACGACCCGGTCTGGTACGACCATATGCCCTACCTGCCCTTCCCCGATCACTGGCCCGTCTTCACCCCAAAAGACCAGATTGGCGACTGGCTTGAAATGTACACCCGAGTCATGGAGCTCAATTATTGGCCGCGTACAGAATGCGTGAGCGCCAGTTTTGACGAGCAAAGCGGCACCTGGAAGGTTGAAGTTCAGCGCGATGGCGAGCGTGTGACGTTACAGCCTGCCCAGTTGATCCTCGCCACCGGCATGTCCGGCGTACCCAATGTTCCCAAGTATCCGGGTGCCGAGGTTTTCAATGGCCAGCAGCATCATTCCAGTCGCCACCCCGGCGGAGACGCCTGGAGCGGCAAGCGCGCGGTGGTCATCGGGGCGAACAATTCGGCTCACGATATCTGCGCCGACCTCGTGGAGAACGGCGCCGAGGTGACCATGGTGCAACGCTCCAGCACCCACATCGTGCGTTCCGACAGTTTAATGGACCTCGTCTTCGGCGGGCTCTACTCGGAAGACGCCCTGGAGACGGGGTTGACCACGGACAAGGCTGACATGCTGTTCGCCTCGATCCCCTACAAGGTGATGCCAAGTTTTCATCAACCCATCTTTGACGCGATCAAGGAGCGTGACAAGGACTTCTACGAGCGGTTGGCCAAGGCCGGTTTCATGCTCGATTTCGGTGACGACGAGTCTGGTCTTTTCATGAAGTACGTACGCCGGGGTTCTGGTTACTACATCGACGTCGGCGCCTCCGAACTGATCGCTAATGGAACGATCAAGCTCAAGAGCGCGCCTGGCCTGGGTGTCGAACGCATCGAAGCAGACGCCGTCGTACTCAACGATGGCAGCCGACTACCGGCAGATCTCATCGTCTACGCCACGGGCTATGGCTCAATGAATGGTTGGGCGGCGAAGCTGATTTCCCAGGAAGTCGCTGACAAGGTCGGCCGCTGCTGGGGCCTGGGTTCTGGCACCACGAATGATCCTGGCCCGTACGAGGGCGAACTGCGGAACATGTGGAAGCCAACGCAGCAGGAAAACCTCTGGTTCCATGGTGGCAACCTGCATCAGTCACGGCATTATTCGCTGTATCTGGCGCTGCAGTTAAAGGCGCGCTTCGAAGGCATCGACACATCCGTCTACGGCCTTGCCGAGAGCCACCACACTGGCTGAGTCAAATGGCGCCCAGCCATGGTTGGGCGCCTTTCCACAAAGTCCCCGGCGCCCCTTGTTTAGCGTGATGAGCGGTGGGTGCCATTCCCCTTCTTGCTTGAAGGAATGACGTGATTGTCAGTTCGTTTTTTTGGGTCTATCTTATACAAAACCTATACAAGACGATAATCAATGTACAACAAAGAGCCTTGGCCACTGACGCTGTACTTTGACGGTACATGTCCGCTGTGCGCGCGCGAAATCATCATCCTGCGCCGACACGCCGCAGAGAATCGACTGCTGTGTGTTGACATTAACAACGCAGATTTTGACGCAAATGCACTTGGGTTCACGTTCGAGCAAATGCAGGCGTCGCTTCATGCCTGTTTTGCTGATGGCCGCTGGGTTAACGGCCTGGACGCCACCCTATGGAGTTGGCGTGCCGCCGGCCTGGGGTTTTGGGCCACGCCACTGACATGGCCTGCCATCCGACCGCTGCTGGCCGTCGGTTATCGCCTTTTCTGCCGCTTGCGCCCCCACTTGGCGTGGCTTCCTCATCCGGATGGCCGCCGTCGGTGTGTCGATGACCGTTGCGAGGTGCCGGAATCACAACCCGCCGCAGACAAGCCAGCCACTTTGAAACCACGCCGCGATTCCTGCAACTGAGCGGGCGGCGAAGGTGATGCAAGTAGCCGGCTTCTGACTTTCGGCAGGCGCCATAGACCCGTACAAGATCGATTTACTGTAGATGCGTGTACTTCGAAAACTCACCCTCGTCACCTGTGCACTCAGGGAGAAAGGCAATGACCCGACTTTTGGTTTTACTGGCTCTGGTACTCAGCGTTGCGAGCTGTGGCAGCGTGGACGTCACCCACTATGCGGATCAGCAACCGGCATTAGACCTGGAGCGTTTTTTCAGCAAACCGGTCAAAGCCTGGGGGATGTTTCAGAAGCGCTCCGGTGAGGTGGCCAAGCGCTTCGAGGTCAACATCGTCAGCCATCGTGAGGGCAACAACCTGATTCTCGATGAGCGCTTCCTGTACAGCGACGGCACCCGCCAACGCCGTGTCTGGACCCTGACGCCAGAGGGCCAGGGGCGCTGGAGCGGGCGCGCGGATGATGTGGTGGGTGTCGCTCGGGGCGAAATCGCCGGCAGTGCCTTGCGCTGGCGTTATCGCCTGAACTTGCCGGTTGATGGTTCAACCTACGAAATGAGCATGGACGACTGGATGTACCTGATGGACGAGGACACGTTGATCAACCGCACCAGCATGTCCAAGCTGGGCGTCGAGGTCGGCCAGGTGACGTTGTTCTTCCGTCGCCAGGGCACAGGAGAAACCCAATGAACAGCGCGTTCACCCTGGCCTCCCTCGGTGACGGTTATCGCGCTCTGGTGATCGGCGCCAGTGGCGCCCTCGGTACAGCTTTTTGCGAGCTGCTCCATCAGGACCCGCGATGTGTCGGGGTTCGCGAGTTGGGGCGCACTACCGTTCCCGGGCTGGATCTGGAACAACCTGAAACGATCGCCAGCGCCGCCGCCGAGTTGGCAGCAGAAGCGCCATATCAGTTGATCGTCCACGCCGCCGGCCTGCTCCATCGCGGCCAGGTCAAGCCAGAAAAAAGCTACAGCGCGATTGAGCCGGAGGCGCTGCAAGCCGTGTTTCAAGTGAACACGCTGGGACCGGCGCTGGTGTTGCGGCACTTTCTGCCGCTGCTTGATCCCCGAGGCGCGATGGCGTTGCTTTCGGCGAAGGTCGGCAGCATTGGCGACAACCGTTTGGGTGGCTGGTACGCCTATCGCGCCTCCAAGGCTGCGCTGAACATGCTGATCAAGACCGCCGCCATCGAACTGACCCGCACTCGTCCGCAGAGCCGCTTGCTGAGTCTGCATCCAGGTACCGTCGTGTCGGGGTTGTCGCAACCTTTTCGTGGGGCCTCTAGCGCACGTCCGGCAGACGTTGCCGCGGCTGAACTTTTGACCTTGATTGACCAGTTGACGCCGGCCGATAGCGGCCATTTCTTTGCCTACGATGGAGAACGCCTACCCTGGTAGGCAAGGAGAAAGCATGAACCTGCAAACCCTGATCGAGCGCGCGGCCAACAGCGAAATACGCGAGCTGGAGTTGCTGTCACTCGAAGGTGGTTTTTATCTGGCTCGGATCCGTCTGGATCATGGCCAGTTCACCTTGCTCGACGATGCGGCCAAGCCAATGCACCTGCGGTCAATCACCCACCTGCGTGACTTGATGCACACCGTGCCGGCATTTCCCTGCGTGTTGGTGCAGCAATGCGTGCACGACGAGATGTGCGGCCGGGATGCCGGGCCCGTCGAGGATCTGCGAATTCCGTTTTCGCTGACCACGCCTTTATGAACCGGATGACGCTGGGCTGAACTGAATGAACAAACGCCGTCGGTTGTGCCTCGTGCTGGGCGACCAGTTGTCCTTTGGCCTGGCTTCATTACAGGAACTCGATGCCGAGTGCGATACGGTGCTGCTGGTCGAGGTCATGGAGGAAGCCAGCCATGTGCCCCACCATCCGCAGAAGATTGCCTTGATCTTCAGTGCCATGCGCCATTTCGCCAAGGCGCTGCAAGACCAGGGTATACAGGTCGAGTACGTCACCCTGGATGATCCGCATAACAGCGGTTCAGTGGCGAGTGAGTTGCGACGCTGGCAACCGCTGTTGCAGGCAGATGAAGTGCACGTCACCGAGTGCGGGGATTGGCGGCTGGAACAGTCGCTCAAGGACTGTGGCTTGCCCATCCACTGGCACGTCGACACGCGTTTTCTGTGTAGTCGCGCAGCGTTCAGCGCCTGGGCGGAAGGCAAAAAGCAGTTGCGCATGGAGTTCTTCTACCGCGAGATGCGGCGCAAGAGCGGTTTGTTGCTCAATGGCGATGGCTCTCCGGTGGGCGGCGCATGGAATTTCGATGCCGAGAACCGCAAGGCTCTGCCCAAAGGGGTGAAAGCGCCCTACCCGGTCCGCTTCAGCGACGACGCCATCACCCGCGAGGTGCTTGCGCTGGTCAGGGCGCGTTTCAACCATCACTACGGCGCGCTCGACGACTTCAACTATCCGGTCACCCATGCCGACGCGCAGGCGCTGTGGGCGTATTTTCTGGATTACGGCCTGACAGGATTCGGCGACTATCAGGATGCCATGGCCAGCGATGAACCCTTTCTGTTCCATGCGCGTATCAGTGCGGCGCTCAATATTGGCCTGCTGGATCTGCGTCAGTTGTGCCACGACGTGGAGGCTGCGTATTGGGCGCAGCGGATTCCACTCAATGCCGCCGAAGGGTTTATCCGCCAACTCATCGGCTGGCGTGAATACGTACGGGGCGTTTACTGGCTGAAAATGCCCGATTACGCCGGCGGTAATCTGTTCGGCAACAGCCGATCACTTCCGGAGTTCTATTGGACGGGCGACACCCGCATGAACTGCATGAGCCAGGCGATCGGCCAAAGTTTGAAACATGCCTATGCCCACCATATCCAGCGGCTGATGGTCACCGGCAACTTTGCGCTGCTGTCCGGCATCGCGCCGAGCCAGATTTGCGACTGGTACCTGGCGATCTACATGGACGCCTTCGACTGGGTCGAACTCCCCAACACACTGGGCATGGTCATGCACGCCGACGGCGGTTACCTGGGCTCCAAGCCTTACTGTGCCAGTGGCCAATATATAAAGCGCATGTCTGACTACTGCCGAAACTGCGCGTACAACGTCAGTGAAAGCACGACAGACGACGCCTGCCCTTTCAATTCACTTTACTGGCATTTCCTGATGCGTCACGGCGACCTGCTTCGCAGCAATCAGCGCATGAGCATGGTTTACAAAAATCTCGACCGCATGACTGAACCCAAGCAGCAAGCGCTCTGGGAGCGGGGCCAGAAATTGCTCGCCAAACTGGATAACGGGGAGTCGTTGTGACGGCATCACTGCCAATGCTCACATAGCTTGACCAGCTCATCGACCACATACCTGACCTTCGGCCGCAGATGCGACACCTTCGGCCACACCGCATGCACATCGACAGGTTCCGGCTCATACACGTGCAGAACCTCCACCAGCCTGCCCGCTTCGATATCGTCCTGGAACAGGCTGCGTGGCATCTGGCACAAGCCTGTGCCGGCGACTGCGGCGAGAATCATGGCTTCGCCATCGCCAATCTGATGGGCTGAGGGTGGCGCGTAACGGACGGTCTCCCCTGCTTGCGTGACTCGCCACGCCAACGGCTGGCCGCGCCGGTGCCCGACGATGCAACGGTGATGGCTCAGATCTTCCAGTGTTTGCGGAACACCAAAACGCGTCAGGTAGTCGGGGGCGGCACAAATAGCCCAGCGTTGTCGGGTCAGGCGCCGCGCCACCAGGCCGCTGGTGTCTTGAAGTTCTCCGAAGCGGACCAGTAAATCGATACCCTCCTCGATGGGATCAACCAGGTGGTCGGAAAACGTCAGACTCAGCTGCAAAGCCGGGTACTTGTTGGCGATCTCAAACAGCAATGGCGCCACGACCCGACGCCCGAATGCCACAGGAATGTCTACTCGCAGGCGTCCGGAGGGCTCACCAACGCCGGGCCCCAATCCGCTTTCTGCAGCACCCATTTCCTCAAGGGCCGTAGAGCACGCCACGAAATAAGCCTCACCATCCGCGGTCAGGGAAATCCGGCGAGTGGTGCGATGAAATAGCTGTGTGCCCAAGCGCTCTTCCAGACGCGCAATGGCTTTGCCTACGGCGGATTTTGACACGCCGAGGCGCTCGGCGGCCTGGGTAAAGCTGCTCGAGCGCGCCGCCACGACGAACGTGATGACCCCTTGAAACGAATCGATAGGTACCATGCGGGCTCGATAATTGTAGAGTTTATAGCTACCCAGATTATAGTTTTAGGTCGTTTATCGCCAGAAGACTCAACAGTAATATGGGCTCCAGTCATGCAACGGTGCAGATCGTGATCGCACGTCGCGCACCTGATCATCAATGCCCAAAAAAGGACACCCTCATGCCCGTCGTACGAGTGAGCTGGTTCGAAGGTAAAGAACACGCGCAAAAAGCCGCTGTTGCCGCAGACATCACCGCAAGCATCGTTAAACACACCGGTACAGATGCCAACTACATCTACGTCATTTTCGAGGACGTTGCGGCGTCGGATTGGGCTGGCGCCGGCAAACTGTTCGGGGACGCGCCCGAGAAATCCTGATCCCCATCAGCATCGAATGCATCGGCTTGGCCCGCGATGCATCCTCAACAGGCTTTTCATGAAGCTTCTGACGCAAAGGCTACTCATGCACCCTCATATTTCTTGCCTGTTCTCCCTCGCGGTAAAGCCCGAAGCATTTGCAGAATTCAAGGCGCTGATCTCGACTATCGTGGCAGCTACCCGAACCGAGCCGGGCACCCTGGTTTACGAATACAGCGTCAACGAAGACAACAGCACCGTTCACATCCTTGAACGCTATAACGCCGATGCCGTCGTCAGTCACGTAGACACCACCTTCGCACCGTTCGGCAAACGCTTCCTTGAACTGTGCAGCGTGACCAGCCTTGTGGTCTACGGCACACCGAATGCACAAGTCCGTAAACGCCTGGACCCGTTCGGCGCGGTCTACATGACCCCTTTTGACGGCTTCAGCCGCTGAGTTCAACGAAGGCGCAGACTCGACGGCAACCACCGGGACTGCGCACATCCCCTTCCCTGCACAGAGATCCCCATGTCCGTTATTGCTGAAATTATCAAGTCCCGAATTTCCGCCAACAGTTATGACACTGAACGTGAGTTGACCGATCAACAGGTTACTGACCTGATCGATCTGGCCACACACGCCCCTTCGGCCTTCAACCTGCAAAACTGGAAGTTTCTGGCCGTTCGCAGCACCGAAGCAAAGGCGCGCTTGCTGCCATTGGCCTACGGTCAACAGAAAGTCATGGATGCTGCCGTGACCTTCATTGTCTGTGGCACTCTCAATCCCCATGAAACCCTGCCTTTAGCCCTGAGACCGACACTGGATGCAGGGATCATTGATCAGGCGATCTACGACATGTGGGTTGGCGCCGCTCAAGGCATGTACCAGAACAACCCGCAGTTACAGCGCGACGAAGCGATCCGCTCAGGTTCGCTGGCGGCCATGACCCTGATGCTCGCGGCCAAAGGACAAGGCCTTGTTTCGACACCCATGATCGGGTTCGACCCGTCGGCAGTGGCGCAAGCATTCGGTCTTTCTACTACGGAGATCCCGGTGATGTTGATCACCGTTGGCTACCCTGGCTCGGCCAACTGGCCGCAAAAACCTCGTAAAGCCGTTAACGAGGTTTTGCAGTTCGTGTAAGCGAATGCTGCCAGCGATAGCCAGAGCTGCGGGACGGTCCCTGCGTACTTGTCGGTGAAGTTCTTCAGGCGAGTGCTCGCCAACCCAATTGGGCACGAGCCTCTTGAAGATCGGATTGCATATCGTGATTCCACAACCAGTCGAAACGCTCGGCGAGGGTTTTGCTCAGCAACTGTTCGTTATCGGCCACAGCCGGATCACGCAGTTCATAAAGCTCCCCGGCTTCCCAGGAGCTACGCTGCACACGGCAGGCACGGGGACGACGGATGACGTCGTAAGCCGCGAGCACCGCTTGTGGCTGGCTGTCCAGGACCTGCGGGTCGGCCAGCAATCGTGCCAGAAGCCAGGCATCTTCCAGGCCCTGACCTGCGCCAGCGCCCTGGTGCGGCAACATGGCGTGCGCCGCATCGCCGATCAAACCTACGCGGCCGTGCACGTAGCCTGGCAATTCATCGAGCTCATGCAGCGCCCAAAGAGTGGGGGCTGGAATGCATTCGAGCAGTACCCGTGCAGCGTCTCCCCAATGATTGAAGACAGAAAGCATTTCTTCCTGGCTGGCATTACGCACCCATGGCGAATCGCTCGGCCAGGCTGGATCAGGGCGACTGCGATCGGAAATGAAGGCCACGACGTTGATCAGCCGGCCTTGCTTGACCGGGAATGTGAGGATGTGTGCGTCGAGCCCCAGGTACATCTGCGGGACGTCGATCAAGTGCTCATCGATACCCCGAGCTCGGTACGCCGCACGCAGCTGTTGGCTGTCGATCATCCCGCGGTAAGCGCAGGTACCACTGAAACGCGGTGCCACCAGGGGGTGGCCAAGACCGTTGAGAACATGATCACGAATGGAAGACTTGATACCGTCCGCGGCGATCAACAGGTCGCATCGATGCTCAGTACCATCGGTAAACAGTACGCGAGCCTGCTCGGCATCCTGTTCCACGCTGACGGCGCGCTTGCCGAACTGGGCGATCCCTTCGGGCAACTGGCTGGCCAGAGCATCGAGGAAGTCAGCACGGTGTACCGACGACTGCCCTACCCCTTCGGCCACGCTAGCGCCTAGATAGCCGGCATCTTCACCACGGCGCCATTCGAACCAGATGTCCTGCCAGGGGGCCTGCGTCTGGTCGGCAATCTTGCGGTAGGGTTCGGCAATACCCAGACCCGCAATGGCACGCACGGCATTCGCGCCGAAAGAGACACCCGCGCCGACCTCGCCAAACGCGGGTGCCGATTCGAACAACTGCACGTTCAGGTGGGAATGACGGCACAGGTCCAGGGCCAGAGCCACGCCGGCAATACCGCCGCCAACAATGCCGATTTGCAATTTGGATTGAGAAGTACGCATAGCAAGTTACCCATGAGGCTGATTGTTATTGGAGTCACCAAATCATCGCCATCCGAGCGCTATTGATAAATACCGCAACTCTCATACATGCCATCACGCATATGAATATTGCTTTTCAGGACGATCGATCATTGGCCAGACGAGTTCTTCCTTGAGCTCGCCTTTTTCTGCAATCGTTACTGCGGCACGGGGTGTTTGGATGAAGCAGCCTGGCGGCCTGGAGAGTTCTGAATCAGAAACACCAGAATAGCGATGGCCCCTATCAGTCCAGGTACGGCGAAGATCAGAAAACTCGCCTGCAGCGGCAATGATGAAGCGTGCAGTGCGCCTCCTAACAATGGACCGATGATGGCTCCGGTGCGACCGACACCCATCGCCCAACCCAGCCCTGTAGAACGTATGTGCGCGGGGTAATACTGCACCGTGCAAGCGTTGGCCAGGATCTGCGTGCCAATGGTGCAGGCCCCGGCTATCGCGATGAGCACGTAAAGAATCGGTAACGGCGCCTTGAGCGCCAGCAGGCTCAGGGCTAGCGCTCCGCAGCTGAAAAACGCGAACAAGACTTTGGCGATTCCAATACGGTCCCCCAACCATCCACCGGCCACCGCGCCAATAATCGCGCCGACGTTTAGCGCCACCAGAAACGCCAGGCTTGAGTTCAATCCATAACCTGCGGCAGTCATGAGTTTTGGCAGCCAGGAACTCAATGCATACACCATCAGCAAACAACAGAAAAACGCCAGCCACAGCATGAAGGTGTTCAACTTGCGCCCGTCCTGGAACAGCTGCGCAATCGACACAGTCGTGCCTTTGGCGACCATCTGGTTCAGTTGGTCATTTGCGCTTGGTTGATAAGACGGTGCAGCTTGTGCCAACAGGTTTTGGGCCTTGACGGTCTGCCCGGTGCGCAAAAGAAAATCCATCGACTCTGGCAATTGGCGGATCAGAAAGGGCAAGGCCAACAGAGGAATCAGCGCTACATAAAACACCGCTTGCCATCCCCACTGTGGGATCAGCACCATGCCCAGGCTCGCCGACAGCATTCCGCCTAACGAGTAGCCACTGAACATGATTGCGACCAACGTGCTACGGGATTTCTTTGGCGCGTACTCGTTCATCAACGCGACCACGTTGGGCATCACCCCGCCGATGCCGAGGCCGGCGATGAACCGGCAAAGCGCAAACGCCTCGGGGCTCTTCGCCAAGCCGTTAATCGCTGTGACTGCGCTGAAGATGGCGACACACATCATGATGGTTTTTCGCCGGCCTATACGATCCGACAGTGAACCGAAAAACAACGCACCCAACATCATGCCCACCAGCGCACAGCTGCCTAACGCGCCCGCCTGTAATGAACTGAGCCCCCACTCGGCCATCAGTGAGGGCAATACGACCCCATAGATGACCAGATCGTAACCGTCGAAAATGATGATCAGCGCGCACCAGAACAGCACGCGCGCATGGAAGGCATTGAAACGTGCCCCGTCAATCAGGGCTGAGACATCAATCGTACGCATGGCATCGCTCTTCTTGTCATTGTTATAGAGCCGGAGGATCTGATGCCTCCGGAAATTGCGCGGTGCCCAATGGTGTTACGCAGAGCGTTCAGCACTGGACATGGATTCGATGATGGGCAAACGATCGACGGTGATAAATGCAGCCAGATGAATAGGCATTATTTCGAACGTGAATAAAGATCGAAGGGGAGCAAAACCCACATCGATTTCACGATGGACGCAGCGGTCTGGCACTTGTTAGGCTTTGGCGCTTGCAGCGGCAATTTCAGCGCGGTGCAGGCCCCACAACGGGCAAGAATCTATCGCCGCTATGGCCGCGTAATCTGCACGAGGCGTTATGGAATTACGTGAGCTGGATCTCAATCTGCTTCTGGTGTTCAACCAACTGCTGATTGACCACCGGGTATCAACAGCGGCGGATAGCCTTGGGTTGACCCAGCCCGCTGTCAGCAACGCGTTAAAGCGACTGCGTGTCACCTTGAACGACGAGCTGTTCGTTCGCACCTATCAAGGAATGGAGCCCACGCCCTACGCCCGGCAGTTGGCTGAGCCGGTTGCACTGGCCATCCAGACCTTACGTGATGCACTGGGCCGACAGGACACGTTTGATCCGCTCAACTGCAATCGTCGATTTACGATGGCGATGACCGATATTGGTGAAATCTACTTCATGCCGCGGCTGATGGACGCGCTGGCTGAACGCGCTCCGGGCTGCTCGATCAGCACGTTGCGCAACACCTCCGATACCTTGGCCGAAGGGTTGCAAAACGGTGCAATCGACCTCGCCGTTGGTTTACTGCCGCACCTGCAAGCCGGATTTTTTCAGCAGCGCCTGTTTCACCATCGCTATGTCTGCATTTGCCGTAAGGACCACCCGGCTACCAAGGAGCCATTAACGCTTGAGCGTTTTTGCAGTTTTGACCACGTCCGGGTCGTAGCGGCGAACACGGGGCACGGCGAAGTCGATACGTTTCTGGCCCGGGCCGGCATCGAGCGCAAGATACGCCTCGAGGTTCCCCATTTCGTCGCAGTCGGTCACATACTTCAACGCACCGACTTAATGGCAACCGTGCCTGAACGATTCGCCAGCAGTTGCGAACAACCCTTTGGGCTTGCGGTTCTACCGACGCCAGTGGAACTGCCTAACATCGAAATAAATCTGTTCTGGCATGCGCGCTATAACAAGGACCCCGCCAATCGTTGGCTTCGCCAGCTGATGTTCGAACTGTTTTCTGATTGAGGCGTGCCCTCGGCCCCAGCCATTTCTACGTCTGCGCCAGGCAGACGCGGTACTCATTCCAAGCGCCGCGCAGGGCGAGTCAAATTTTGAATTGCCCCAGCAAGCTTTGCAGACGATTACCGATCATATGCAACTCATCAACTGTCTTGACCCCGATCTGAGTCTGGTTGGCGACGCTGTCAATTGCGCGCGCGATCTGATGCACCCCGCGGTTGATCTCTTCGGCCACCGAGGTCTGCTCCTCTGCCGCGGCGGCGATTTGCGCGTTCATTGCATTGATGGTTGCGATCAGTTCGACGGTGTTGCCCAGAAACTCACCCGCCTGATCAGCCTGCGCGTTCGCGTCTTGTGCGGCTTGCGTGGATTGGTGCATTGCACTGACTACGCCACCCGTAGTGCTCTTGAGACGCTCAACCATCGCCTGAATTTCCTGGGTACTGCGCTGAGTCCGACTGGCCAAAGCTCGCACCTCGTCAGCCACCACCGCAAACCCGCGCCCGGCAGCACCGGCACGGGCAGCTTCAATGGCCGCATTCAGTGCCAGTAGATTGGTCTGTTCGGCTATCGAGCGAATGACGTCCAGCACGGTGACAATAGAAGTGACATCGTTTTGAAGACTCTTCATGGCGAGGCCACTCTCATCAAGCTCAACGGTCAGTGCCTGAATTCGAGTAATGCTGCCATTGACTATTTGCCTGGCGTGTCGGGAGTGCCTGTCGGTCTCGACAGCAGCGTCTGCAGCATTTTGCGCGCTGACCGATACTTCTTGCGCAGCAGACGACATCTCGTTGATGGCCGCGGCCACCTGGTCGGTTTCCTGGCGCTGCTCATCCATAGCGCGGTCAATCTGTCTGCTCTGCTCGGCCACATGGCTCACAGATCCATTCAACTGCTCGCTCATGGCGACGATCTGGCTGACGAGGCTGTGAATCTTTTCGATAAACGCGTTGAACGAACCGGCAAGTTGTCCCAGCTCATCCCGACTGACAAGCGGCAGACGCCGGGTCAGATCCCCCTCACCTGCTGCAATCTCGTCAAGATGGGTTCGGATCAGGTTCAAGGGGCGCAAACTGCGCTTGACCAGCAGTAGAGTCAGTACCCCGATCATGCCGACCAGCACCGAAGCGATGATGGCAATGCTGTACATCAAGCTGCGCACCCGCAGATCAACATCGGCCCGCACCTTGGCAACCTGGACTTCAATACTGTCCAGGTTAATTGCGGTAACTACGACCATGTCCCACTTGGGCAAATAAAAACTATAGGCGAGCTTCGGCACCACCTTGTCGGTATTGACCACACCACCTGAATAGGTGACGAAGTGCGTCTCATTTTTTGCCGCTGCGACCATTTCGCGGTTCAAGTAAATCCCGTTGATGTCTTTGCGATCACTCATATTGGTCCCGACTCCTTCGCTGCTGTCACCGCGAAACAGGCGTATAACCTGGCTGTCATAACCGATGAAATAACCGTCATCACCATACTTCACTTTCGACAAGCGGCTGATCGCTAAGGCTCGGCTGGAGGCATCTCCGGAAGCGGCTCGATCATAAAGTTCGGCTACGGAAGTGCGAGCAATGCTCGCGTAATCCTTGAGCCGAGTGCGGCCCTCTTCAAGCAATCGCTCGCGGGTCTGAGCGACTTCTTGCTCGGCCTGGGACTGCAAAGTGCCGCGAGTGCTCAAACCTGAAACCAGCGCAAACAACATCACTGGTAATAAGGTCAGCAACAGTATTTTGGTTTTTAACGACATCTTGAATTCCTTCACCCAATCCTATGAAGCCGCTGGCGAAAACGCGGCCAGCGAACGTCGCTTGGCCGCGTTCATGGGATCACCAGAGAGCGATGTCGTAAGTGAAGTAGATCCGGTTGCTATCTCGACCACGGGAAAAGTCAGAGCGGTAAACGTAGTTTCGCAACCGCACACCCAGGCCTTTGAAGGTGCCTTGTTGCACTACGTACGCCAGTTCGGCGTCACGTTCCCACTCCTTGACCGTGGTGTTGGATTTACCGTCGTTACCGCTCAGGTAACGAGTCGAGAATGTCAGGCCCGGCACGCCGAGGGCAGCAAAGTTGTAGCCATAATTAAGCATCCAGGTTTTCTCGTCCTCTTCGATGAACTTGCCTATCCCGGCGTTGCTGAACGAATAAACGGTTGCGCCACTGATATAGGGCAATCCTGCATCACCATTGAGAGTCTGGTATCCGCCACCGAAGGTATGGCCGGAGATGGCGTAGGACAATTGTCCGCTCAGCATGTTGTTGTCGATCTTGCCACCGTAGGCAGAGCCGTTATCGACACTGTTGAAGTAGCGCAAGTCACTGGTCAGCACACCGCCGCCCAAGGGCAGATCGTGCTGGACACCTGCAAAATTCTGACGGTAAAAGTTTTCCAGTTCGCCGTAGAAGTAACTCAAGCGAAGGTTTTTCCCCACCTTGTATTCGGCTCCTGCATAGCTGAAGTCGCCTGATTTATCTCCGCCATATCCGTCGGGAACAATAGGCATGCTGTCTGAGGAATCACGCAGTTTGAATCGATCCAGGTAGCCCCCGGTGAGCGTCAGGTTCTCGATGTCGACGCTATTGATCTGTGTGCCTTGGTACGTTTGCGGCAACAGACGCGCATCGTTGTAGATCAGCACCGGTGTCTTGGGTAACAAGGTGCCGTATTTGACCGTAGTCTTGGCCAGTTGCGCTTTGGCGGTCATGCCCAGACTTGCGAATTCGTCAGCTGCACGACCGTCATCATGGACAGGCAACAATCCAGTACCGCTACGACCACGGCCGGAGTCGAGTTTGACCCCCAGCAGGCCAAGGGCATCCACCCCGAACCCGATAGTGCCAGGCGTAAATCCCGACTGATAATCCAACAGAAATCCCTGCGCCCACTCGGTTCGTTCGCTCTTCGCCGTCCTTGCAGATTTCGCACTCAAGCCATGCTCGTCGCGGAAGTTTTCATTGAAATAGACGTTGCGCAATTGCAGCTTTAACTTGCTGTCATCGATAAATCCCTCTGCACTGGCGCTGGCCAGCGGCAACAAACCAAGAAGTGAAAACAGCGTTCGTTGGGTGAACAAAGTGGTCATGGCAAACTACTCGTTGTTGTTATTTGGAGTGCAGGACATCGCACGCCTCACGGGTGAGGCGCATCAGGAGAAAACAAGTGGTGTGGTTGAATCAGGTGAAGAGACTGATCGCACCGGTCAACAGGGCTATCGCCGTGATCACCAGGGAAGTCAGTACAGCCCATTTGACGGTGGCTTTCTGGAAGTCGCCGATATCGCGATCAACCATCCCCACCAGCAACAGGGTCGAAGCCACGAGAGGGCTCATCAGGTGCACAGGTTGTCCGAGAATCGAGGCACGGGCGATTTCGACCGGGTCAATGCCATAGGCTGCGGCCGCGTTGGCCAGGATCGGTACAACCCCAAAGTAGTAAGCATCGTTGGACAGAACAAAGGTCAGCGGCATGCTGGTGATCGCCACCACCAGTGGGAACAGGTGCCCCCAGGATGGCGGAATCCAGTCCACCAGCGTTTGCGCCAGAGAGTCGACCATCTTGGTGCCCGAGAAGATCCCGGCAAAGATACCGGCGGCAAACACCAGCAACACCACCGTCATCGCATTGCCGGAATGGGCAAGAATGCGCTCTTTTTGAATATCCAGTTGCGGGTAGTTGATCATCAGAGCCAGGACAAAGCCGATCAGGAACAGGATCGCCGAGTGCATGATCCCCATGACCAGCGCAACCATGACCGCGATCACCAGCAACAGGTTCACGTAGGCAAGTTTGGGCCGCTTGTGCGGGGTATCGCCCAGGATCGCGTCGATGTAGCAATCACCGCCGCCGCTCTGTAGCTGCACATTACCGATGCGCTTACGCTCGGCTCGGCCCAGGAGGAAAGCGGTGAACACCACCCACATCGCGCCGCCGATCATGGTCGGCAGCAAGGGCACGAAGTATTCGCCGGCATCCAGTCCCAGTGCCGCGATCGCCCTTGTAGCGGGTCCTCCCCATGGGGTCATGCCGCTCATGATGCTCAAGGACAACATGGCGATGGTCGCCAGAATCATCGGGTTCATGCCGATACGCTTGTACAACGGCAGCATTGCTGCGCAGGTGATCATGTAGGTGGTGGTGCCGTCGCCGTCGAGGGCGACCACCAGTGACAGCAGCGCGGTGCCAATCGCGATTTTCATCGGATCGCCGTTTACGCGCTTTAGAATCTTGCGAATCAACGGGTCGAACAACCCGGCATCAATCATCAGGCCGAAGAACAGGATGGCGAACAGCAGAAGCGCAGCCGAAGGAGCAACCATCTTCAGGCCGTCGAGCATCATCTTGCCCGTAGTGCCGCCAAAACCGCCAATGACCGCAAAGACAATCGGCACCAGAGTCAGGGCAACTATCGGCGACAGGCGTTTCGACATTATCAGGTAGGTGAAAACCACCACCATGGCCAAACCAAGAAATGCGAGCATAGGTCAGTTCTCTTGTTCTTATGATGAGCGTGGCCGACGCGCAGGCGCACGACCCCGAACCCGCCAGGCGGCACGATCAACGGTGCCTGGCGGGAAATTGAATGAAAGGTTGGTTTTGGTCTTTTCAGCGGTGACCGGTCAGACCTGCTCCGTGACCTTGTGGCCGTCCCAGTGTTCACTCTGGGTTGGTGTCAGGACAGGCGACGGTTTGCCGTCAAGAGTGCGCATCAGTGTTTCGCGATCGCAGGCGTTTTCCGAGATGGACATCACCACGGTCGCCACGGCGTTGCTTGCCAAACTGGTCAAGGCCCGGGCTTCCGACATGAAGCGATCGATACCGATCAGCAGGGCAAGGCCAGCCAGGGGAATGTCATGGATCACGGTCAGGGTCGAGGCCAACGCGACAAAACCGGCACCCGTGACACCCGCAGCACCTTTCGAGGACAACAGCATGATTGCCAGCATGGTCACGGTCTGCGTCAGGCTCAGCTCGATGTTGCAGGCCTGAGCAATGAACACCGCGGCCAGCGAGAGGTAGATCGCCGTGCCGTCGAGGTTGAATGAGTAACCCGTCGGCAACACCAATCCCACCACGCCTTTCTTGCAGCCCAGCGCCTCAAGCTTCTCCAACATCCGCGGCATCACCGGCTCTGTCGAAGAAGTCCCGAGCACCACGAGGAATTCTTCGCGGAAATAGCGCAGCAACTTCCAGAGACTAAAGCCATTGGCCCTGCAAATACTCCCCAACACCACAAAGACGAAGAAAGCGCAGGCGATGTACAACGTCATGATCAGCTTTGCCAGCGAGCCCAGAGACGTGATGCCGTACTGGCCCACGGTGAAGGCCAACGCACCAAACGCACCGATCGGAGCGAAGCGCATCAGGTAGGAGAAGATCTTGAACACCATGTGCGAGGCAGATTCCAGCACGTCCAGTACCGGCTTGCCCCGCTCTCCGATGGCAGAAAGAGCAAAGCCGCTGAGCACCGCAATGAACAGCACAGGAAGCACTTCACCTTTATTGAATGCGCCAATGAAGGTATCGGGGATGATGTGCATGAAAAACTCGACCACTCCCAGTTTCGCGGCAGAGTCGGTGTACTGCGACAGGCCCTTGGTGCTCAACTGTGTGGGGTCAATGTTCATGCCCGCACCCGGTTTGAACAGGTAGACCGACACCAGGCCGATAATCAAACTGATCACAGTCAACGCCAGGAACAGCAGCATGGTCTTGCTCAACAGGCGTCCGAGGGAGCGTTTATCGCTCATACCGGCGATACCGGTGACGATGGTGCAGAACACGACCGGAGCGATCATCATCTTGATCAGTTTGATGAAGGCATCACCCAGTGGCTTCAAGGCAATGGCCTGTTGCGACCAAAAATGTCCGACCAGTACGCCCAACAGCACGGCGCAGAGAATCTGGAAGTAGAGCGATTTTACAACTTTCATGGCATCACCCATTTTTAGAATTGTGCTGATGCAAAGACGGCAATGACTGGGGGACATTATCCGGCGAGTCGTTGGGAAGCCGTGGCGTAGACATAACCGGAGAAAAGCCTGCGCGATGTTCGCACGACTGAGGCGCGAATGGTCTCACCCTGAGCGCCCGTATAGGACAATACGACATCTATTCCACCACTTGGATGTTCAATGCGTACTTGCTTCAAGCGCGGCTCGCTGACCCCGCCGAGCAATTGCGCGACCACACTGCCTTCAGTGACGCAAGCGGTTGCCAGGCCGATGGAACCGGTGATCGCCAAAGCCCGGTGGCAGTTGTGTGGCATGAAGTAGCGCACCTGAATGGTGCCGCCCGCCTTGGCCGGTGACACCAGTACTGGCTTGGGGATCACTTTGTCACTGACATCACCCAGCCCCATCGCCAGGCCAGCTTGCAGTCGCAACGACTCCAGGCGATGCAGAAACGCTTTATCGGCATCCAGTTCCGCAGGACTCTCATCACCGCGTTTACCCAATTGGCTGGCCTCGACGATCATCATCGGCATCGCCATGTCGATGCAGGTTACCGGGATACCGTCAATCACGTCCTGGGTCTGCCCAGTCGGGAAAAGTTTACCGGTCTTGCTGCCTGCGGCATCGAGGAAGGTCAGTTGCACAGGAGCAGCGGTACCCGGCACACCATCGATGGCAGTGTCGCCTTCATAGCTGACCTTCCCTTCGGGGGTGTGTACCTCTGCGTTTACAAACGTACCCGTATTGATGTTGCGAATGCGTACGCGGGTCAGGTCTTTGGAGGCTTTAACCAGACCCTGCTCGATGGCAAACGGGCCGACGGCGCACAGCATATTGCCGCAATTGGGCGCGGTATCGACCCGACGCTGGGACACCATGACCTGGACGAACAGATAGTCGACGTCAGCGTCAGGGTGGAGCGACGGGCTTACGATAGCCACCTTGCTGGTTTGTGGACTACCGCCACCGATGCCGTCAATTTCCAGCTCATGGCCAGAGCCCATGAGGTTGAGCAACAGCTCGTCACGCTCTTCTATCGCAACTGGTAGATCCCAGGCGAGAAACACTGGGCCCTTGGAAGTACCACCGCGCATTAGCACACAGGGAATTCGTTGCATGAACACTGACTCTTGTTAATCAATCGGGGTAATTGATGTCTTGTGAGCAAGAGTCGCAGGCTTTAAAAATTGTTTCCAATGCAAATATCAGCCTGATTATTGCGTTTGACGAATGATAAATCTAGGATGACTGAGCAGAACAACACTCGTCCGATGAGATAAAAAAGTGAATTATGAGCTCAATGACATCCGATCTTTCGTGAAGATCGCTGAACTTGGAAGCTTCCACGAAGCTGCCGATGCATTGCATCTCTCTCAACCCGCGTTGAGTCGGAGAATGAAAAAGCTTGAAGAGGGATTGGGAACAGCACTTCTTGATCGCACCACAAGAAGGGTAAGCCTCACCAGCGTTGGGCGAGATTTCCTGCCCAAGGCTCGACGCTTGTTGGATGACTTTGACGACTCAATACTCAACATCCGAGAGCTGGCGGAGCGCCAGAGCGGCCGTGTAACCCTCGCCTGTATCCCGACCGCAGCTTTCTATTTCCTCCCTTCGGTCATCCGCCTCTACAACGAGCGCTATCCACAAATCCGCATTCGCTTGCTTGATCTCAGTGCGAACGAAGGGCTGGAAGCTGTGCTGCGTGGCGAAGCCGACTTCGGCATCAACATGATGAGCGGCCAGCACCCGGACATAGAGTTCGTGCCGTTGGTCAATGAGCCTTTTGTTTTAGCGTGTCGACGCGATCATGAGCTGGCCGAGCGTAGCTCGGTAACCTGGTCTGAACTCAGCAATTACCGCCTGATTGGTGTCGGTCGCCTGAGCGGCAACCGCATGTTGCTCGACCACGCTTTGTCAGGCCTGAGCTGGCGTCCGCAGTGGTTCTATGAGGTGCAACACCTTTCTACTTCACTGGGCCTGGTAGAAGCCGGGTTAGGCGTGTCGGCAATGCCAAGCCTGGCGATGCCTGCCGTGGATCATCCGACGTTGGTAAGCATCCCTTTGATAGAGCCTATTGTGAACCGATCATTGGGGCTCGTTTACCGACGAGGAGCATCGTTATCTCCAGCGGCGGAAAAATTTGTTTCGATTCTGCTTGAACAATGGGAGAAATGAACGCGTTGATGTGACGCTTGAAGAGGTTAATGGACCGCTGGATTTGAAGTCAGGGACCCAGAAAAACCCGCGCATCCTAATAACCTGACTATCCTGCGTAGTGACCGCGCCATAAGAGCAATGGCGCCATTGCCGTAGCATCCACCTGTACAAGCAGGTCAACGATGTATCAGAACCTGGCCCTGCTTGCCGCTTTTCTCCTGACCTACAGCATATTCGCGGGGCGTTTCGAGTCACGCCTGCTCAATGGTCCGCTCATGTTCATGCTTGCCGGTCTGATTCTCGGCCCGGCGTGTCTGGGTATTCTGCTACCTCGGATTGACAAGGACGGCCTCAGAATCCTGGCAGAGCTGACATTGGCGATTGTTCTCTTCAGCGATGCAGCCAACGCCAACCTCAAGGTTCTACGAGCGCACGAAGGATTGCCGCTGCGCTTGCTGATGATAGGGCTACCACTGACCATGCTAGGTGGTTGGCTGGTCGGCATCTGGATATTCCCCCAGGTACCGCCGATTGAAGTCGCCATACTGGCAACCCTACTGGCTCCCACCGACGCGGCACTGGGCAAGGCCGTTGTGAGCAATCCCAAGGTCCCGGCGTCCGTGCGTGAAGGCTTGAACGTAGAGAGCGGGTTGAATGATGGTATCTGCGTTCCGGTGCTATTGATGTTCCTGGCCCTGCTGGTCGAAGAGCATACGCCGTCTCCCCTTTCGCTGGCCGTGGAGTTGGTTATCGAGGAGCTGGGCATCGGTGCAGTCACCGGTGTCGCTCTTACGCTTGGCGCCTGGCTGTTGCAGCGTTACTCCGGAAAACACCATTGGCAAACACCCATGTGGTCACAACTGACACTGCCCGGGTTAGCCATACTTTGCTTTGCCACAGCACAAGCTTTAGGTGGTAGCGGGTTTATCGCCGCGTTCGTCGGCGGGTTGCTCGCCAGCTATTTGTTTACCGAGCAAAAGCAACACTTGCTCGAGGCCAACGAAGAGTTCGCCAGCCTGTTATCGGTCATTACCTGGGTCGTATTTGGCGCGCTGGTCATCCCTCGGGCCTGGAGCAGTCTTACCCTGGACACTTGGCTCTATGCAGTGCTCAGCCTGACCGTGATTCGCGTACTGCCTGTGCTCATCAGCCTGGCAGGAACTCGCTACGATTTCGAAACCCGTCTGTTCATCGGCTGGTTCGGCCCGCGAGGCCTGGCGAGCATCGTCTTTGCAGTGATGATATTGGACTACCCACTACAAGCCAGTCGTACCTTGATCGCTGCCGCGGTCTGTACCGTTTTACTCAGCGTGCTGCTGCATGGTTTGAGTGCCATTCCATGGGTCTCTCGACTGACATATCGTGATCCTTGATTTTTGTCAGAAATGCCACCTTTTGCCGGTGCTAGCGTTGTGATGAAAGTGGCTATGCTTCTTTCGAGTAACCATCACGGAGCAGGTTATGGGTGGAAACATGAATGTTGTCAGACGGCTCGTTGGTTTGCCCATCGCCATAATGATAGGGGTCTTGAGCCTGGTTGCCGGTTGCGGCAAAGAGCCCGCTACCCTGGCCCGTCAAGCCCCCGATGTAACGGTCATGACGGTCACCGCGCGCGACACCCCGGTGACGTTCGAATTCGTTGCCCAGACACAGAGTTCCCGCGAGGTGGAGATCCGCGCCCGGGTTGCGGGCTTTCTGGAAAAGCGGCTGTACACCGAAGGCGATTGGGTGAAAAGCGGGCAAACGCTGTTCCAGATGGACCGTAAACCTTTTGAAGCCTCGTTGCTGTCGGCGCAGGGCCAATTGGCTCAACAACAGGCACGCTGGGAAGTGGCCAAGGCCACACTGGCCCGTGTCCGCCCCTTGGCGGCGCAAAATGCGGTCAGCAAGATGGATCTGGACAATGCCGTCGGCGATGAGCGTCAAACCCGTGCCGCCGTGCTTGCCGCCGAGGGCACGGTTCGAACCGAGCAGTTGAACCTCAGTTACACCACCATCGCCTCCCCCCTCACCGGCCTTTCAAGTTTCGCCAAAAAGCAGGAAGGCAGTTACGTCACGCCAGGTGAATCCGGGCTGCTGACCACCGTTTCACAGATGGACCCGATCTACATCAACTTCAGTCTTTCGGAAAACGAGACGCTCAAGTACCGCGACGAGATTGCCTCCGGGCACCTCATATTCCCTTTGCGCAGTGAGTTTGTCGTAGAAGTGGTGCTGGCCGACGGCTCAGTGGTACCTGACCGTGGTCGCCTGAATTTTGCCGCGCCCTCTTATAGCCAGGACACGGGCACCTTTCTGGTCCGCGCCGTGGTGGCCAACCCGAACGGCCAACTGCGTCCCGGCCAATTTGTACGGGCGCGGGCCATCGGAGCTTCCAGGCCGAACGCGATTGTTGTGCCGCAGAAGGCAGTTCTGGAGGGCGCCAAGAGCCACTTCGTCTGGGTGATCAATGCAGAGGGCAAGCCCGAGCAACGCATTGTCGAAGTGGGTGACTGGCATGGCGATGACTGGTTCATCAGCCAAGGGTTGCAAGCGGGCGAACGCATCGTGGTCGACGGCGCAATCAGAGTGACGCCCGGAGGGTCGCTGAATATCATCGCCCCCCCTCCCCCCGCGCAGGCAGGCGAGACCGCGGCGAAACCGACAGCTGCCAAATCGGCGCAAGACCGTGGGCGTAGCCCATGAGCATTTCACACTATTGCATTGATCGGCCCATCTTCGCTTCGGTGATCTCGATCATCATCACGTTGGCTGGCGCAGTGGCGATGGCTAAATTGCCGGTCGCCCAGTACCCGGACATCACGCCACCGCAAATTACGGTTTCAGCGACCTACCCGGGTGCCGATGCACAGGTCGTGGCCAACAATGTGGCAGCGCCAATCGAGCAGCAGGTCAACGGCGCCGACAACATGATCTACATGAACTCGTCGAGCTCGGCGACGGGCAACATGACCCTCAACGTCTTCTTCGAGATTGGCACCGACCCTTCGCTTGCCCAAGTGGACGTACAAAATCGTGTCAATCTGGCGCTGCCCCAATTGCCCTCCGCGGTGCAGAGCCAGGGTATCCAGGTGCAGAAGAAATCCTCGGCGTTCATGATGGTTCTTGCCGTGTATTCGGCGGGCGACCGCTACGACAGTACCTATGTCGCCAACTACGCCAACCTCTACATCCTGGATGCGATCAAGCGTATTCCGGGCGCCAACCAGGCCAGTATTTTCGGTACGCCGGACTACGCCATGCGGATCTGGCTCAAACCCGATCGAATGGCTCAGTTGGGGATTACCGCCGCCGACGTGCAGAAAGCTGTCACCAACCAGAACCAGCAATTCGCCGTGGGCCGTGTTGGCCAATCCCCGACGGGCCAGGCCGTGGAACAGTCTTTTGCCGTGACCACCAAGGGACGCCTGACTGAACCTGCGGAGTTCGAAAACATCATCTTGCGCGCCAGCAACGACGGGGCTGCCATTGTTCGTCTGAAAGACATTGGTCGCGCCGAACTAGGGCAAAAAGACTACTCCCTGCGCAGCACCTATCAGGGACGTCCCGCCACATTGATCGCGGTGTATCAACAACCGGGGGCAAACGCACTCGATGTCTCGGCAGCCGTGACGTCAACCCTGGCGCAAATGAAGACGACCTTTCCCGAAGGGATCGAATACAAAATCGTGATGGACACCACCGCGTTTACCCGCGCGTCGATTTCCGAGGTGATTCACACTTTTTTCGAAGCGTTGGTGTTGGTGGTCGTGGTGGTTTTCATCTTCCTGCAGAGCTTGCGCGCCACGCTGATCCCGGTGCTCGCCGTGCCGGTGTCCATTGTTGGCACCTTCATCGGCATGTCGGCCCTTGGGTTTTCGGTGAACATGCTGACGCTGTTTGGCATGGTACTGGCCATCGGCATCGTGGTGGACGACGCCATCGTGGTGATTGAAAACGTCGAACGCAATATGCACGTGCACAAGATGAACCCCAAGGACGCGGCAAAACGCGCCATGGATGAAGTGGCCGGCCCCGTGGTGGCTATCGTGCTGGTGCTGTGCGCAGTGTTCATCCCGGTGGCATTCATGGGGGGAATCACTGGCCAACTCTACAAACAGTTTGCGATTACCATCGCCATCTCCGTGGTGATCTCGGGCCTTGTGGCCTTGACACTTTCGCCAGCCTTGGCAGCCCTGCTGCTCAAGCCCCAACACGGCGAAAAGAACGCTTTCTTCCGCTGGTTCGAACGCAGCTTCGAACGCATGACCGAGGGCTATTCACGCTCGGTGGCGTTCATGATCAAGCGTTTTGTCCTGGCGTTGTTACTCTTTGCCGGCATGATTGCTCTGATTCTGCTGATGGCGCAGCGCATTCCCAGTGCCTTCCTGCCACCGGAAGACCAGGGTTATCTGCTGGGCGCCGTGATCATGCCCGATGCCGCCAGTCTGGACCGCACCGGCGAGGTGGGCAAAGTCGCCAGTGACTTCTTCATGAACGATGAAGCGGTCGAGGGCGTCGCTATCGTTAACGGCTACAGCCTGCTAGATGGCCAGAACAAGAACAATGCCGCCGCCTTCTTCGTCGGGTTCAAGGATTTCGAAGAGCGCTACAAGGACTCGGAAACAATCAAGAAACAAAGTGCCCCTGCGGTGATTCAGAAAGCTGCGCGCGCTTTTTCCACGGTACAGGGCGGGATCATTCTTCCGGTCAATCCGCCATCCATTCCCGGCCTGGGCACTACCGGCGGCATGGAGGTATGGGTTCAAAGCAAGGGTGACGCCAGCGTCGACCAACTGGCTGAAATGGTCGGCAACCTTGTTGCAAAAGCCAGGCAGCGTCCGGAACTCGGTGCCATAACCTCGACCTTCAACGTGTTTTCCCGGCAATTGCTGGTCGACGTAGACCGTGAAAAGGCCGAGACGCTGGGTGTGCCGGTGGAAGACGTCTACAGCACCATGCAAACCATGTTTGGCTCTCTCTATGTCTCTCAATTCAACAAGTTCAGCCGCCTGTGGCAGGTGATTTTGCAGGCGGAACCGAACTATCGGCTCAAGGCCGAAGACCTCCAGCAGATTTACGTGCGCAGCAAAAACCTTCAGATGGTGCCGCTCAAAGCCCTGCTAAGCACCCGCTACGTCACCGGCCCCGACTTGCTGACTCGTTTCAACAACTTCCCGGCAGTCAAACTTACCGCCAACGCGGCGCCGGGCTACAGTTCCGGTCAAGCGCTCAAGGCCCTGGAAGAAATCAGCGCTGAAATCATGACCAACGACTACGCCCTGGCCTTGAGTGGCGAGGCCTTCGAGGAGAAAAAAAGCGGGGGGGCCTCCTCTCAGGTATTCATCTTCGGCCTGATCATGGTGTTCCTGATCCTGGCGGCTCAGTACGAGAAATGGTCACTGCCCGTCGGCGTGTTGCTGGCGGTGCCTTTTGCATTGTTCGGTGCACTGCTTGCCGTTCTGATCCGGGGGTTGAGCAATGACGTCTACTTCCAGATCGGCTTGACCATGCTGGTGGCCCTGGCCGCCAAGAACGCCATCCTCATTTTCGAGTTTGCGGTACTGAACCGGGAAAGCGGCATGTCCGCCTATGATGCTGCAATGACGGCTGCCAGGGAGCGCTTGCGGCCCATCGTGATGACGTCCCTGGCGTTCATTCTGGGTTGTGTTCCGCTGGCCATTGCCGTCGGTGCATCCGAAAACAGTCGACACTCCATCGGTACAGGTGTGATCGGCGGAATGCTGGCGGCGACCGTCATCGCCATTTTCTTTATCCCGCTCTTCTACTACCTCGTTGAACGATTGACTGAGAAAAAAGGCGCGGTCAAACAGACAACCCCGCCGCCGTCCTTGACGTCGCCCGGGGAGATTCCCGGCGGCGCCCCCCTGCACAGACATGAGGGGGATTGAGATGCGCACACTCCATCTCCCGTTGTTGATTTGTCTGAGCCTGACGGGCTGCATGCTCGGCCCGGATTACCAGCGCCCTGCCACAGACGCCCCGGATGCCTATCGTTATGCGGACCAGGAGGCCAACAATCTGTCCAACACCCTGTGGTGGGAACAGTTCAAGGATCCGGTGTTGAATGACTTGATCCGCAGTGCGCTGGCGGAGAATAAGGACATCAAGATTGCCGCCGCCCGGGTCGAGGAATTTCAGGGGCGTTACGGCGTGGTGCGCTCGCAGATGTTTCCGCAAATCGGCGCCGGCGCGCAAGGCAGTCGCTCCAGGGCGCCGCGCGACAACGGCCCGGTACCATTGGATTCCAGCGTTGATCCGATTTACAAAAACTACCAGGCTACCCTCAATGTAAGCTGGGAGTTGGACGTCTGGGGTCGTCTACGGCGACTCAATGAATCGGCGCGTGCTGACTTGCTGTCCTCAGAGGAAGGTCGGCGCACAGTCATTCTGAGCCTGGTATCGTCGGTGGCATCCAGCTACATAGCGCTACGCAATCTTGACCGACAACTGGAAATCGCCCGCACCACCGCCAAGGCCCGTGGCGACTCCTACGACATTTTTAAACTACGCTTTGGCGCCGGGACCATTTCCGAAATGGAACTGGCGCAAAACCTCTCCGAGTTCCAGCGCACCCAGGCTTCTGTAGCGCAATTCGAGTCCCAGGTGGCGCAACAGGAAAACAATCTGGCGGTGCTGCTTGGACGCAATCCAGGACCGATCATCAGAGGCCGTGATCTGACGCAACTAACCCTGCCATCGGTCCCTGCCGGGTTGCCTTCGGATTTGCTGGAGCGACGCCCCGATCTACGCCAGGCCGAACTGAACCTGATCTCGGCCAATGCCCAAATCGGTGCCGCCAAGGCGTTGTACTTTCCGACGATATCCCTGACCGGGCTGTTGGGCTCAGTCAGTAATCAACTCTCGAATCTGTTCACCGGGCCGTCCGCCACCTGGTCCTATGGTCTTGCCGCGAGCATGCCCATTTTCACCGCCGGCGGGATCGCCGGTCAGGTCCAACAGGCCGAGGCATTTCAACAACAAACCTTGCTGGTCTACCAACAGTCGATTCAATCAGCCTTCAGGGACGTTGAAAACGCGTTGGTGGCGGCGAGCAAATCTCGCGAGCAGTTGGCTTCCCAAGCCAGTCAGGTCGAGGCGTTGCGTACCTACACCCGGTTTGCGCGATTGCGCTACGACAACGGATACACCAGCTACATAGAAGTCCTGGATGCCGAACGCAGCTTGTTCGATGCCGAGTTGAATTACACCCAGACCCGAGGTTCGGTGTTCACCGCCATGATCGATGTGTACAAGGCAACAGGTGGCGGTTGGGTGACCGAGGCGGACAAGCTGACGGCTACCGTCAGCGAAAAAAAACCATGATCAGGCTTCAGACAGATTGATGGCTGAGCGGCTGATCGGAGCGACCTGCACGCCTACGGTGTGATCGAACAGATCTCGCACGGCGAATGGCTCTATTTCGTTTGACCCCTTGCTCGACGACAAATAATCAAGCGCCGGATTCAGGATCAATGCGTTGAGCAGATCAAGGAGTTCCCGATGGCCGACTCAAGCAAGAAAATGAGCCTCATGGGGCTCACCACACTGGTGACAGTGAACATGATGGGCTCAGGCATCATCATGTTGCCGACGAGCATGGCCCAACTCGGAGCCGTTTCATTACTGTCATGGATCGTCACTGCCGTCGGTTCCATGGCCATCGCGTACTGCTTTTCCCAGTGTGGCCTCTACTGTCCGCGCCCAGGCGGGTTGTCCGCCTACACCGAAGAGGCGCACGCAAAATCAGGATTTTTCCTCTGCTCGTATCTGTACTTCCTTTCGCTGGCCATCGCCAACGTGGCGGTCGCCATCTCCGCAGTGGGGTATATGACATCCTTCGTGCCCTGGCTGGGAAGTGGCGCCATTCCGCTGTTCATTGGAACGGTCGGCTTGCTCTGGTTAACCACCGTGGCCAACTTTGGTGGCCCCGGCATCACCGGCAAGATCGGTGCGATTACCGTGTGGGGGGTGATCATCCCGGTGGCCGGCTTGAGCATCATCGGTTGGTTCTGGTTCAAGCCGGATGTGCTGGCTGCCGCCTGGAACCCGAACAACCTGCCGATCTCCGAAGCCATTGGCAAGGCGATTCCCCTGACCCTGTGGGCCTTCCTCGGCATGGAGTCGGCGGCCCAGGCCTCCGATGCCGTGGAAGACCCCAAACGCACCGTGCCGCTGGCCTGCCTGTTCGGCACGCTCGGTGCGGCAGTGGTCTATGTGCTATCGACTACGGTTATCCAAGGCATCATACCCAATGCCGAACTGGCCAACTCATCGGCCCCGTTTGCGCTCGTCTACGCACACATGTTCAACCCCTCGGTCGGCAACATCATCATGGCACTGGCGGTGATGGCCTGTGTCGGCTCGCTGCTGGGCTGGCAGTTTACCCTGGCACAAACCGCCAAGATGACCGCTGACCAGGGCATGTTCCTGAAACTGTTCGCCAAGGTCAGCGCACGAAATGCCCCCATAGTCGGCATGCTGGTCTGTGGTCTGTTGCAGACCTTGTTGGCGCTGTCGACCATTTCGCCCAATGCCAGTGCCCAATTCGGAAAACTCGTCAGCCTGGCAGCAGTGACCAACCTGATCCCCTATGTGACGGCGGCCACCGGCCTGCTGGTCATGATGCATAAAGCCAAAGTCAGTACCGGCGTATACACCCGCAACACATTGCTATTACTGGTTGCCGTGGCCTATTCCTTGTACGCCCTGTATGCCTGCGGCAAAGACGCCGTGTTCGGCGGCACCCTTGTCCTGGTGATTGGCTACCTGCTCTACGGTTTCCTCGCCAAACGTTTTGTCGAGGTATCTCCAACCGCTCAGACCCGAGCCGACAACCCTTGACCGTTGATTTCAGGACTGCACAAACATCTGAATTCGGGGAACCAGGACATGAACGTGAAATCGACCAAAACCAACAAACTGCTGCTCGTCTGCCTGCTCACGCTGGTACCGGTACTGGCCAATGCCAACACGCTTGAACGCGTACGGGCGAGCAACACCTTCACCCTCGGCTACCTGCCGGACTTTGCACCTTTTAGCGTCCAGGCAGCCGATGAAGCCAGCGGTTATGCCATCGATCTCTGTCTGAAAATCGCCGACAAGGTCAAGTCCGAGTTGGGTTTGCCCGGGTTGAAAATACGTTACCAGCCTGTCACAGCGACCGACGAGATGGGTGCCGTCAGCTCGGGGGAAATCGACATTCTTTGTACGCCGACACCCCCCACACTGCAGCGGCGCAAGGCTGTGAGCTACTCGGTGCCGATCTACACGGCCGGCCTTTCGGCCGTGGTGCGCCAGGATGCATCCGAGGCGTTGCTCAATGTGCTTAATGGCAAGGTGGCGCGTACCGGGCCAACCTGGCGAGCGACGGTCAATCGTGGGCTGTCCAACCAAACCTATGCCACCACTGCTGGCGGAGTCACCGAGACCTGGATCCGTCAGCAGATGCGATTACTGGGTGTGGTGGCCACTCTGGTCACCGTAGAGAACACTGACGCAGGCCTCAAACGGGTTGCCGAAGGCAAAGCCGATGCCTTCTTTGCTGAGCGCATGGTGCTCAAGAACCTCCTCGGTACACATTACTCCGCAGGAAATCTGGTTCTGCTGGATCGCATTTTTGAGTACGCGCCGACTGCAATGGCGGTGGATCGAGACGATGAAAATTTCCGCTTGCTGGTCGACACCGCACTGAGTGAAATGTATCGCTCCGGCGAGATTGAGCAGGCATTCGACAAATACCTGGGTGGCGCCAGCGACACGGCCAAAAAGCTGTTCAAGGTCTATGCGATACCGTAGTGACTAGCCAGAAATATCGGGCTTGATGAACACGCAACGTTGGGCCAGGAGTTGTTCCGTATGGACCATGCTGAACTGTCAGCACCTTTGGCACGTATCCTTTTTTCATTCAGGGCCCTTCAACCGCAAAACAAGTTTGCGCAGTTCGCTAAACCACAAGACCGCACTCGCCATCGCCAAACAAAACCCCCACTGGCTCAGCGTCAATGCACTCGTGCTGAAAGCCTTGTTGAGTGGCGACCAGTGCACCACCGCAATCTGCAAGGCCACTGCCAGGGCAATTGCCCCCCAGAGCCATCGATTGGCGAACAGCCCGACGAATGCACTGGCTGACTCCGAGCGAGCACTCAGTGCGTTAAACAGCTGGGCCAATACAAGGACCGTAAAACCACCGGTGCGCGCCGTATCCAGCGAATCGGTTCCCGGTATCAACCCTCCTGGCAGCATCCAGTCGACCGTCAACAAAGTCGCCAACGCCATGACCAACCCCACCTGCAGCACGCCCAGCCACATGCGTGTATCGATGATTCTGTCCGTAGACTTGCGCGGGCTACGCGTCATGACGTCTTTATTGTGCGGGTCAATGCCCATGGCAATGGCAGGCGCTGCATCCGTGATCAGATTGATCCACAGAATCTGGGTGGCCAGCAGCGGCAGGATGATCCCGCCCTCCTCATCCACCAGGCCGACGACGCCGGCCCCGACGACGGCAAGAAAGACCGTCAGTACTTCACCCATGTTGGAAGACAGCAAGTAACGAAGGAACTTGCGAATATTGTCCAGAATCCCGCGTCCTTCGCGAACGGCCAACACAATGGTCGCGAAGTTATCGTCAGCCAGAATCATTTTCCCTGCCTGCTTGGTCACCTCTGTGCCGGTGATGCCCATGGCAATGCCGATATCTGCAGACTTAAGTGCGGGTGCGTCATTGACACCATCCCCGGTCATCGCCACCACATGTCCCTGCGCCTGAAGCGCATCGACAATCCGCAACTTATGCGATGGCGCAACACGGGCGTAAACAGAGGTCGATTTAACCGCCTCGGCCAAAGCCTCATCGTCCAGCTTATCCAGATCGGCACCTGTCAACGCACCGGCACCGGCCTCGATGATGCCCAGATCCTCGGCAATGCGGGCCGCCGTTCGCGGATGGTCGCCGGTGATCATAATGATGCGGATGCCTGCTCGATGGGCCTCGGCAATGGCCGGTGCGACTTCTTTGCGCGGTGGGTCGATGATGCCGACCGTACCGATGAAAATAAGCCCTGCCTCAAGGGATTCACCGGCCGCAACATCTTCACCGGCCGCCAAAGGACGGTACGCCACGGAAAGTGTGCGCAACGCGGCCCCCGACAACTCATTCACATCGGCCAAGGCTTTTGCACGAAGGTCGTCGGTGAGTGGCACGACATCCATCCCGACTTGAACCTGTGTGCAATGTTGAAGGAGTACATCCGGCGCCCCCTTGCTGATCAGCAGCTGCTCATCGCTGTGCTCGTGATCGATGACCAGTGCCGACATCATTTTTCGATCGGAGGTAAACGGTATTTCTGCCACGCGTTCGAAGCGTTCGATGCTGCGTGCAGGTGCATCCAGTTTGCGCTCAGCCACCAGAAAGGCACCCTCGGTCGGATCCCCCTGAATCACCCAGATGCCATCTTCCTGCTGCGCAAGCGCGGCATTGCCTGCCAGGCTTCCGCCGCGTAACAACAGGACATTTTCGCTGTGCACCGGGCCGCAAGTCATGGGCTGGTCCTGGTGATGTATCTGGCCCTGCGGGGCGTAACCGACACCGCTGACCGCCGCCTTGCCGGATGCCGTCATGGTTTGCTGGATGGTCATCTCGGAACGAGTCAGCGTGCCAGTCTTGTCGGTGCAGATGACCGATGCCGACCCCAGGGTTTCCACCGAGGACAGTTGCTTGATGATGGCTTTGTTGCGAGCCATCCTTTGCACACCGAAAGCGAGCACCAATGACAGAACGGCAGGCAGCCCTTCAGGCACTGCGGCCACCGCCAGAGATACCCCCAACAGGAGAACCCGCAATACGTCGTCAGCACTGTGAATATCCGTGAGCATCAGCACAGCGACGACGACAACCGAAGCGATGACCAGAACAGCAATACCGAGCATCCGCCCTATTTCGCGCACTTCCTTTTGCAGCGGCGTGACCTCTTCCTGCGTGACGTCGAGCAGATGAGCGATCGCACCGATTTCAGTCGCCATACCGATCGCAGTGACGACGCCGAGCCCCGAACCCTGGGCGATAGCGGTGCCTTTGAACACCATGTTGGAGCGCTCTGCCAAAGGCACTTCGTTACGCAAACGTGCTGCATTTTTCCAGACTGCTTCACTTTCCCCAGTCAGCGATGCTTCCAGTACCCCTAAGGCATTGGCCTGAATAAGTCGGGCATCGGCACCCACCGAGTCGCCCTCGGATAACACCAGCAGATCACCGATCACCAGTTGGTGACTGGGGATGCGCGACGACACTCCGTCGCGAATGACGGAGGATGTGGTTTGAGTCAGTTTGGCCAATGCCGCAACCGCTCGTTGCGAGCGGGTTTCCTGGAAGAACCCCAAAAGCGCATTAGCCAGCACAATCAGCGTGATGACCACCGCATCAACAGGCCATTCTCGCCCCTCTCCAAGGAACCAGGTGACCAAGGTAATGGTCGCTGCGACCAGCAGCAGATAAACCAGCGGATCCCGAAATTGCGCCAGCAAGTAATGCCAGGCGGGTTTGACCGGTTGAGTGCGTAACTCATTGGCCCCGTCACGGCACAGGCGCATTTGAGCCTGTGCATTGGACAAGCCTGCACGAATGTCAGAATCCAGCCTATGGGCAATCGTTTCGACTTCTTCGAGGTATGGAGACGCGATGCGACGACTGTCAGGCTCAACTGCGCTACTCATGGCATCCCCTTTTACAACGGAGTGTGGACCGTTGTTCCATAGATAGCGTAGTGAACCAGATTGCCGAAGAACTCTTTTCTCTTTAACCCGAAGATGTCGGCAGCAGTTTTGCCAACTCTACCAACTGGGTGCTTCAGAGGCAGTGGGCCGCAAAGGCGGCCGTGTTCGTCCTTACATCTCCACCTGAGTCCCCAGTTCGATCACCCTATTGAGTGGCAATTTGAAATATTTAAGATTGCTATTGGCGTTCTTCAGCAGAAACGCAAACAGCCCCTCTCGCCAGCGCGCCATACCCATGCGTTTCGTTGCGATCACCGTCTCTCGGCTGAGGAAATAGGTCGTGCGCATCGGGCTGAAATCCAGCTCATTCAAGTGACAAAAGCCTAGGGCCGCGGGGACATCGGGCTCCTCCATGAAACCGAAGTGGAGACTGACCCGGAAGAACCCTTCGCCAAAGGCTTCAACCTCAAAGCGTCGATCAGCACTCACTCGAGGACTGTCTTCGGACACTACGGTGAGCAGCACCACTTGCTCGTGCAGCACCTGGTTATGCAGCAGGTTGTGCAAGAGTGCATGGGGAACGGCGTCGGCCCTGGCCGTCAGGAAAACCGCTGTACCTTGCACCCGATGCGGCGGCTGCGAACGAATGCTGCTGATGAACAACGGAAGCGGCAGCGCGGTCTCGTCCAGCCGCTCGACGATGATTTTCCGCCCCCGTTTCCAAGTGGTCATCAAGATGAACAAGCCGATGCCGGCAATCACCGGGAACGCACCGCCCTGGAAAATCTTCGGCGCATTGGCCGCGAAATACAGGCTGTCGACCAGCAGAAAGCCGAGCAGCATCGGGATGGCCAGCCAGCGGGGCGTTCTCCAGAGGAGCAGCACGACCGCCGAAGACAGAATGGTGGTGATCAACATGGTGCCCGTCACAGCGACCCCATAGGCAGCGGCCAAGGCACTGGACGACTCGAAACCGATCACCAGTAACACGACACCGACCATCAGCGCCCAGTTGACCGTGCCGATGTAAATCTGTCCCTGCTCTTGGCTGGAAGTGTGCTGGATAAACATCCGAGGGACGTAGCCTAGCTGGATGGCCTGGCGTGTCAGGGAGAAAGCACCAGAGATTACTGCTTGAGAAGCGATGATGGTCGCCAGTGTGGAAAGCGCGACCATCGGCAGCAGTGCCCAGGTCGGCGCGAGCAGATAGAACGGATTGCGCACCGCCTCCGGATTCTCCAGAATCAGGGCACCCTGGCCAAAATAATTGAGCACCAGCCCGGGCAACACCAGGATGAACCATGCACGGGAAATCGGTTTGCGACCAAAGTGGCCCATGTCAGCGTACAGCGCTTCAGCACCGGTCAATGCCAACACGACGGCGCCCAGAATCGCCACGCCCATTCCTGGATGTACCACGAAAAATTGCACCGCCCAAACAGGGTTGAGCGCTTGCAACACTTCGGGCCGCTGCAAAATGCCGAAGATTCCGAGCGCGCCCAACACCACAAACCACAGCACCATGATCGGGCCAAACAGGATGCCGATGCGTGCCGTGCCGTGTTTTTGTATCAAGAACAGCGCCACCAACACGACCACCGACAGGGGCACGACCCAGTGCTCTATTCCGTCAAATGCCAGCTGCAGGCCTTCAACCGCCGAGAGCACCGAGATGGCCGGGGTAATCATGCTGTCCCCGTAAAAAAGTGCCGCCCCGAACAAACCGAGCAGCACCAGTACCTTGCTCATGTGCGGATAAGGGCTGGCCGCGCGGCGGGCCAAAGCCGTCAATGCCATGATGCCGCCTTCACCCTGGTTGTTGGCACGCAGGATGAACAGCACGTATTTGATCGATACGACCCAGATCAGTGACCAAAAGATCAACGAAAGAATCCCTAGCACACCGTCGTGGTTTACCTGAACGCCGTAGTGGCCGGAAAACACTTCTTTCAGCGTGTAGAGGGGGCTGGTGCCAATGTCCCCATAAACAACGCCGACAGCGGCGACGAGCATGCCCACTCCTGACGTTTTGGATGGGGAGTCTTCGTTTGCAACGGTCACTGTCTGACTCAAGGGGCGCTTCTCTCAATTTTCGGGGAGTACTGCACGCCATCCTTGGGCAATACATTTTCCAGGGCCACCGGGAAAGAAAGGCACATGGACGATCAAAAAATCGCGGCCAGTATCGTTTCCGACAAAAACACTGGCCGTAAAGAAAGCGTAAAAATTTTTTGGCAGATACCACCTGATCACTCGATCAGTCAGACATCAGACTCGTGCCCGATAGGGAGTAGTCCTGTTATTTCGCTCGCTCAGTCAACGCCAGCGGTAACCAGACGCACACCTCGAAGCCATCCCGACGACCTGTTGCTGGCGAGACCAAATTCATTCTCGCGTTGACGCCCTGCACAATGGTTTTGGTAATCGCCAAGCCCAAGCCTGAACCGCTGATTTCACTGTGACCTCGCACAAAGCGTTCGGTCAGGTGCTGCAATACCGATGCCGGCACCGCCGGGCCGCCATTGATGACCCGTAGTTGGGCCTGTTCGGTGAGGCTGACTTCGATCGGTTGATCCGACGCGCCGTACTTCAGCGCATTTTCAATAAGGTTGCGCAGCAAAATGCCGAAGGCGTCCGGGTCGATGGTCGAGTACACGCAAGCCTGGCTGGGTAACTGCAACGCAATTCGCTGGCCGCTGCGTTGGTTCCACTCGTCAACCCCATGGGCCAGCAACGGAATCAGGTCCTGAGGCGTTTCGGACAACAGCCCACCGCCTTCGGCCTTGGCCAGTTGCATGAGCTTTTCCGAGAGCCGTGCCAGGTCGCGCAAAGCGTTTTCGATCTTCGCCGCACGCACTCGCAACGGGCCCTCGGGCGCCTCATGGTGGAGTCGCTGGATTTGCGCCAGGGTCGCCGCCAGTGGCGTACGCAGTTCATGAGCGCTGTTGGCAGTAAAGCTGCGCTCGGTCTCCAAGGCCTTGCGCAAGCGCTCCAGCAGATGATTGACCGCCTCCGCCAATGGAGCGATTTCCGCCGGCAATTGCGCCCCGTTGATCGGCGACAGATCACCCACCCCGCGAGCCTCCACGGCACGACGATAGGCCAATACGCTGCGCAGGCTGATGCGCACAAACATCCAGGTACCCAACAGGCTGATGGGAATCAGCGCCAATAACGGCAACAACAAGGCCAGCAAGGCTTCCCGTGCCGCTTCACGGCGATGCTCCAGCGGTTCGGCAACTTCGATAAACACCGTTTCACGCAGCGCACTCGCGCCGTACAGACGGTATTTTTTGGTGGTTGAAAAGCCTTCGGCCGGTTGTTGGTTGAAGATCTTCGGGTTGGCGTCGTGGGACTGCATCAGGATCTGACCCTTGGCATCGCGCACCAGGTACGTCAGGTATTCCTTGTGCATTTTCAGGGTGGCGACATGTTGCGCCTCATGGGGTTCTTCCCGGTTGCTGATTTCCAGCACGGCCAAGGGCAGGATGCGCTGCGCGGTCTCTTCCAGCGCACTGTCGAACGCCTCGTTCAATTCATGTTGCACCACCAGCCAGGCACCGACGGTCGCCGCCAGCCACAGCAAGGTCGTGCCCAACGTCAATCCCAGGCCGAGACGTTTTTGCAGGCTTGACGACGGCTTCATGCGGACATCAACCGGTAGCCCATGCCCCGCACGGTTTCAATCAGGTCGCGCCCGAGCTTTTTACGCAGCCGGCTGATATAGACCTCGATGGTATTGCTCTCGATTTCGGCGCCGAAGGCATACAGCCGTTCTTCCAGCTGCGACTTGGACAGCAGCGCGCTGGGGCGCTGCACAAACGCCTCGAACAGCGCCCACTCCCGCGCCGTGAGGTCCACCGTCGCGCCGGCCCGCTGCACCGTGCGAGCGCTCATGTCGACCTGCAAATCACCAAGCTTGATCTGCGGATTGGGATTGCCGCTGTAACGCCGGGCCACCGCCGCCACCCGGGCCGAGAGCTCAAACAGGTCGAATGGTTTGACCAGGTAGTCGTCGGCGCCAGCATTGAGGCCAGCAATCCGATCGGAGATCTGATCCTGTGCCGTCAGGATAATCACCGGAGTCACGTCCCCTGCCGAGCGTTGCTGACGCAAAAAATCCAGCCCGCGACCGTCCGGGAGCATCAGGTCCAGCAGGATCAGGTCGTAAGGCGTGGTGCGCACGCTGTTGCGCGCATGTTCCAGACGCTGCACCCAATCGACGGCGTGGCCGTCATCGGCGATCTGTTCGCGCACCGCTTCCCCAAGCCCCGCTGCGTCTTCGACCAATAAAACCCGCATCTGGCACCTCCTGTGATGGTTGTCGTGCAGCACCTTAATCGCCTTACCTGACGTGAATCTGAAGATTCAGCTGGTTGTCAGGAATGCACTTTAGGGTATGCCACAGACGCCGACCTCGGCAGGAGACAGATCATGAAATCAGGTTTTATTGCCCATGCCACGCTGTTGAGCCTGCTGCTCAGTGGTTACGCCCTGGCCGATGACGATTGCAGCGACCCGGTGAGCGACTGGCAACCGCGCGAAACCTTGCGTCAGCAGGTCGAGCGGCAATACGGCTGGAGCGTGCAGCGCATCAAGGTCGACGACGGTTGTTACGAGCTCAAGGGGTTGGACCGCAAAGGCAACGCCATCGAAGCCAGCTACTCACCGGCCTCGCTACGCCTGCGCACACTCGAGATCCATTTCCGCGACGACGATGATGCGAGGGATTACCTCGGCAGCCCGCTCAGCGAATGACGCCTCTCCTGTCGATGAGTTTTTCCTGCGCTTCAGGTTGCTGTCAGCAAGCAGGTCCAGGCTCTCGACCTAACGATCAAAAGGACACCCTCATGAAAAAGATCATCGCAGCCACCTGCCTTGCCAGCGCCATTGCCCTGCCGGGTCTGGCCCAGGCCCGTGAAGTGACCCTGACCACCCAGCTCAAGGACTACAGCGGCAATGATGCCTACCTGGCGATCTATGTGACCGACGCCAACGGCCAGTACCAGAAAACCCTGTGGGTGGCCGGCAAGAAGGCCAAGTACTACAAGCACCTGGGCGACTGGGCCCGTGGCAGCGGGATGAACCCGAGCGAGTTTGACGGCGTCAGCGGCGCCAGTGTCGGCAGTGGGCGCACGCTCAAAGTCAGCGTCGAACTGGCAGACACCCTGATTGATGCCGGGTATCAGATCCGCATCGACAGCGCCGTCGAGGACAAACGCGACGCTCGCGCCGATGTCAGCGTGCCGTTGACGTCCAAGGGCGCCGGCAAGCCAGCGACCGGCAGTACCTACGTCGAGTCCTTTACTTACGATCTGTAGCACCCCCATTTCCGGAGGCTGAACATGCTTCGTCAGTTCCATTCCCTACCTGGCCTGATCGCCGCCCTGTTGGTCATGTTGTTGGCCATCAGCGGCGCGATCCTGTCTGTCGATCCGGCGCTGGAACGCCTGCACAGCACCTCCACGCCTGCCGGGCAACTCAACGTCGGCCAGCTGGCCGGGCGCGTTGCCAGCCACTTTTCGGGCGTGGAGCAGATCCAGCGCATAGCGTCCGGTACGGTGATCGTCTATTACAACCAGAACGGCCAGGCAGGGGCGGAAAAGGTCGACCCACTGACCGGCCAAGGCCTCGCACCTTACGAACCATCCGCGTTCACACGCTGGGTGAAAGACCTGCACCGCTCGCTGTTTATTGGCACGCCGGGCCATGGGGTGTCGGGTGCCGGCGCGCTGTTCATGCTGATGCTGTCGGTGTCCGGCGCGCTATTGCTGGCCCGGCGCCTGGGCGGTTGGCGCAACCTGCTGCGGCCACTGCGGGGCACGTTCAGCCAGCGCTGGCATGCGGAAGTCGGGCGGCTGGCCTTGCTCGGGCTGCTGCTGTCGGCATTGAGCGGGCTCTACATGTCCGCCACCACCTTTGGTTTTATCGCCGACGGCAGTCAACGCGAGCCCGCCTTCCCCGCCCACGTCAGCGCCGGCCCGGCCTTGCCGGTGGCGAAACTGCAAGCCTTGCAGGCCACCGACCTCAACGACCTGCGCGAGCTGGTCTACCCGAGCCCCGGCAACCCGAGTGATGTGTTTTCCCTGCGCACGGCCCAGGGCGACGGCTACGTGGATCAGGCCAGCGGCGCCTTGTTGTCCTATCAAGCCCACGACTCGATGCACAACCTCTACGAATTGATCTATCAGTTGCACACTGGCGAAGGCCTCTGGTGGCTGGGCCTGCCGCTGGGGCTCTGCGCCCTCTGCGTACCGTTGATGAGCGTGACCGGCATCCTGTTGTGGTGGCGTCGGCGCAAGGCTGGCCCGAACATCCGCCATAACAGCCCGGCCCACTCCGCCGACAGCGTGATCCTGGTGGGCAGTGAAAACAACAGCACCTGGGGCTTCGCCAACACCTTGCACGACGCCTTGCACCTGGCCGGACACCGGGTGCATAGCGCGGCGATGAATCAATACGCCAACGACTACCGCAGCGCCCAACGCGTGATCATCCTCACCGCGACCTACGGTGACGGCGACGCGCCAGCCTCGGCTTCGCAATTCCTGGCGCGGCTGGCCAACACCGGCCTCAAGCCCGGCCTGCCCTTTGCCGTGCTGGGCTTTGGTGACCGGCAGTTTGCGCAGTTCTGTCAGTTCGCCCATCAGGTGCAGGACGCGATGTTGCAGGCCGGTGGCTCGCCGTTACTGCCGCTGGAAACCGTCAACCGCCAATCCTCTCAGGAGTTTGCGCGCTGGGGCCACGCGCTGGGTGACGTGCTCAAACATGACCTGACACTGGTCCATGCCCCGCAATCGCCACAGACCCACCCATTGCTGCTGACAGAGCGCATCGTCTACGGCGAACAGGTGAACGCACCGACCCACGTCTTGCGCTTCAAGGCACCCGGCGCGCTGCCGGACTTCCTGGCCGGTGACCTGGTCGGGATTGTGCCCCCCGGCAGCCCGGTCCCGCGTTTCTACTCGCTGGCCAGCGGCTCCCAGGACGGCGTGCTGGAGATCTGTGTGCGTAAACACAACGGTGGCGTGTGCTCGGAATTCCTTCATGGCCTGGACATCGGTGCGCAGATCGAAGCCTTCATCCAGCCCAACCCGCAATTTCGTCCGGCATCGGGCACGCACCCGGTGATCCTGATCGGCGCCGGTACCGGCATCGGTCCCCTGGCCGGTTTTATCCGCAACAACAAGGCCCGACACCCGATGCACTTGTATTGGGGCGGGCGCAACCCGGCCTCGGACTTTCTCTACGAACCGGAGCTCAACCAATACTTGTCGGACCGCCGCCTCACGGCACTGCGCGCCGCCTTCTCTCAGGTCCAGGACCGCTGCTACGTTCAAGACCGGCTGATCGGCGATGCCTTGGCCTTGCGCCGACTGATTGAAAAAGGTGCCCAGGTGCTGGTGTGTGGCAGCCGCGAAATGGCCAAAGGCGTAATGCAGGCCCTCGATGAAGTGTTGGCGCCGCTCAACCTGAGTGTGCAGACCCTCAAGGCACAGGGACGCTACCGTGAAGACGTGTACTGAGTTGCAGCGCTATAGCCTGAACGGCGAAACCATGGGCACCCGCTACACCGCCCTGTTTTACGCCGAGGCCGGGATCGATACCGACGAAATCGGCCAGCGCCTGGCCCACGCCGTGTCCCGGGTGGACCAGCAAATGTCCACCTGGAAACCCGACTCGGACCTCAACCGCCTCAACGCCGCCCCCGAGCAGGAATGGGTGTCCGTGCCCAAGGAACTGGCCACGGTGCTGTCTGCGGCACTGCGGGTCAGTCAACAATCGGGCGGCGCCTTCGACATCGCTATCGGTGATCTGGTTAACGCCTGGGGGTTCGGCCCCGCAGAGCAAACGGTCAACGAGCAAGCGTTCGCCACGATTGCGCCCAGCGCCCGGCTGTTGGCCAGCGCCGCAATGGTGGTTGACCCGCAACGCAATCAGGTGCGCAAGCGCGCGCCGCTGAACCTTGACTTGAGTGGCATCGCCAAAGGGTTCGGCGTGGATGAACTGGCCCGTTGCCTGGAGGGTTTGGGCATCACCCGCTACCTGGTCGGCATCGATGGCGAGATGCGCGCCCGGGGCGTCAAACCTGACGGCCAGTGCTGGGCCGTGGCCCTGGAAAAGCCCAACCGGGGCGTGCGTGAAGTCATGGGGGTGATGGAACTCAGCGATGCCGCAATCGCGACCTCCGGGGACTATCGACATTGGGTAGACGTGGCCGGTCAGTCCTATGCTCATACCATGAACCCGGCTACCGGCGCCCCGTTGCGCAACCCGCTCGCCGCCGTCACCGTGGTGGCGGCCTCGTGCATGCTCGCCGATGCCTGGGCCACGGCGCTGATGGTCCTGGGCGAAACCGAGGGCCCACGTCTGGCTCAGGAACGCGGGATGGATGCGTTGTTCGTGCTGCGCGAGGGGCAACAGTTCAAAGAAATATCCATTGTCGGCGGCCAGTTGCAGGCGCAGATTGAAACCCGCTGATGCCGACCGATTTGAACCGCTTAATGACAGTGAGTCCCGTTAAACAATGAAATTCATGCACCGGCACACCGAGGCACATCGAAGCGATCGTATCGGCTGGTTGCGCGCCGCCGTCCTTGGGGCCAACGACGGTATTGTGTCTACCGCCAGCCTGTTGATCGGCGTCGCGGCTGCCAATGCCAGCCACGCCACGTTGCTGGTCACCGGCATGGCGGGGTTGATGGCCGGCGCCATGTCCATGGCTGCTGGCGAGTACATCTCCGTACACTCCCAGGCCGATACCGAACGGGCCGATCTGTCCCGCGAACGGGCAGAACTGGCGAGCGACCCGAAAGCCGAGCACATCGAGCTCGCCAACATCTACATGCATCGCGGCGTATCACCCGAACTGGCCCATCAAGTGGCCGATCAATTAATGGCCCATGACGCACTGGGCGCTCACGCCCGGGACGAGTTGGGCATCAGCGCCACCCTCACCGCCAAACCCTTGCAGGCCGCCCTCGCCTCCGCTGCCAGTTTCGTGGTGGGTGCCGCGTTGCCTCTGGCGGTGACGTTTGTCGCGCCGGAGCACAGCGTCGGGATCTGGATTTCGGTCATGTCATTGGTGTTTCTCGGGACATTGGGCGCCATTGCCGCCAAGGCAGGCGGGGCCAAAATCCTGACCGGCGCCTGGCGGGTGACCTTCTGGGGGGCGCTGGCCATGGGTATTACGGCGCTGGTGGGGCACTTGTTTGGCGCAGTGGTCTAGCGGGACGTCCTCCAAAAACAAAGGGCGCCCGCTAGCCAAAGGGGCGCCCTTTACGGGTTGACGAGCTAAACCACGCCGACGAAATCGCTCGCTGTCAGGGCGACGTGCCCGACCAGATCAATTTGGAAATCCGCGCCACTACCGTTAGGTGCGGTACCGAATGAAACACGATGCATCTGACACCGAACGGGAATCCAACTCGCTGTCATTCGAGAATACTTCTCTAATAGCCATATAAATGTAAAAAAGCACTACGGTAATATTTACTTGCTTGGCAGCTGTCTCATACGATTATGTCGCAACCCCTACTCGCTATAGCGACTATACTGGCGATAAACACTTACCAACCGCGAAGTAGATTAATAAAGGTATGATTTCAGATCAGGTTAATTTAGCGCGCACGACAACAAGCGGCAGTTCTGTACCGGCGCTACCATTAATCGCATTTATCTTCAAAATCCTATCGAGCAACTAAACAATGGAAGGCACTGATTTTTCGACAAAAAACAAAAAACCCTTCAGTATTATTATTGTCAATTACAAAACACCAGAAATCACCAAAATCTGCCTGGATCTATTGCACCAGTATGCGATCGATTCCGGCATTCCAGTATGGGTGGTTGACAACTACTCCGCCGATGAAAGCACAACGTATTTGCGCGAACTTGACTGGATAAACCTGATCGAGCGAACCACTCCAGAAAAGGAATCGGGCCATATTGCGCATGGCAAAGCACTCGATATGGCGTTGGAACGTATCGAGACTGACTATGTGTTCCTGCTGCACACTGATACGTTTATTTTCGACAGTAATGTATTTTCGATGATGTTAAACAAATGCGTAGTCAATCCAAATGTCGTAGCCGTTGGTTGCGTAGAACAATTAAATCGCGGCACCGTTAGAACGCTCTGGCGATTCAGTTCACGACTATTAAAGCATCACGCCAGACGCATGAAACTTTCCCTCGGGCTACGTTCCAGAGAGCCCAAGCCGTATAGGGAAGTTTACCTTAAAAGCTTCTGTACGCTGTGGAACTGCAAGCTGATCAAACAACACGGCCTGCATTTTTTGATGGACGATCGTGTACCTGGCTATACCCTCCAGGACCGTATGACCGAACTCGGTTATGTCGTTGAGCGTTTGTCGCCACGCAAGATATTCAGCTATCTTGATCACATCCAGTCGGGCACTGTCGCCGCAGCGGGTGGTTATGAAACAACTCATCGAAGAACTGTTATGTACAACAATATCCTTCAGCGCCTGACCAAAGAAAAAAGCAAAAGCCAAATACCCAAAGCACGCCCATGAGCAGTGTCTGCGATGCAACCTGAAGGAACTTAAGGATTTTTTATATTATTTCATTGGAGTCGCGATGAAACCTGACATTAAAATGCTACCCATCACCCACTCCCCCGAGCTCGATTTTGACCAGAATGCCGCCAGCGCTTTTGGTCAGTCGCTAGCTAGCAGCTATGTCCAGGCCACCCCATTCCCTCACATCGTCATCGATAATTTTCTTCCGGAAGATCTGATTGCGAATATTCATTCAAACTTTCCCGCCGAGCCCACTGCCAACGAAATGCTCTACGAGCGTGGTTATAAAGGTCAGAATAAACGGCAAATCAGTCCCAACGAATGCACCCCCTACCTGAAGGCTGTTTTCAACGCCTTTAACTCCGCACCCATGTTGCAGTTTCTTGAAAAGCTGACAGGTATAGAGGGCTTAATACCTGATCCCTACTTCACTGGCGGCGGGCTGCATGAAACAAAAAGCGGTGGCTACCTCGGCGTTCACTCTGACTTCAGACTCAACAAGAAACTCAATATTTACCGAAGGCTGAATGCCATTATCTATCTCAACAAAGACTGGCAAGAAGAATACGGCGGAAACCTGGAGCTTTGGGACGCCGGCATGAAGACTTGCCTTAAAAAAGTCCTGCCGATTTATAACCGCTGTGTAATTTTCAATACAGACGCGGACAGCAATCACGGGCATCCTGAACCATTAACCACGCCGCCACACATCACTCGCAAGTCTATAGCGCTCTATTACTACACCGCAGCCACCGAGGTGGTCGACCCCGCACAAAGAAACAAAACACATTACAAGCCAAGACCCAAAGATCGTTTTAGCCTCAAGTACTACATTAGAAAACTCATCAAGAAGAAAAACTGAATAGCTTACCCGGTGTTTGAAGTCGGGCTGACAAGGAGTTAGTTATCGCCGCCCTCATCGGTGATCACGCTTCGATGCTGCGGTTTTTCGGGGCCGTGACTGACGGTTGGTCGCGGGAACCTGACACACCTGCGTCATTGGCTGCTTCAGCGTTTCGACATGGGCTTGCTTGAATTTCTAGCGCCAATCCAGATAACGAAACAGTTCCTCCTCCTGATCAAAGTGCAGTCGCACGAGGGTATCCAGCCGAATCAGCTGATGCTGAATCTCATCAGCAGATGCAGTGGCGGGGTCGGAGCTGAAGTCGCTGCTCATGCGCGCCAGTAAATGGATAAGGCGAAAAATCTCCCGGTGAGCGTGGCTCATCGCCGACATCGGATCCTCGCCCGGCATGTTTCGCGTCAGCAGCGGGTACAGCATTTTTTCATCTTCGCGTTCATGCTGCGCCAGTGATGTTTGCAGCTTGTTGACCAGTTCCACCAAGTCGGCCTGTGCTTGCGCAAGTGGGCGGTGGGCAAAGTCATTGGCCAGTTGGTGCAGATCACTCAGTACGGTGGCGAGTTGCTGGTGTTCATCTTGCAGGCGATCGATATGCTCTGCGGCAAGCTTTCGTTTCCTCAGCGCCCTCAACGGCCCCAGCGCCCGCAAGGCGTTCAGGATGATCACTACGTCGATGCCCTCCTGCACCACGGCGCCAATCAGCGGCGGCAGGTAACCAAGGGCCGCCACCGTCATCGCCAGCAACGACATCCCCATGCCGACCAGCACGCCCTGGCGGGCGATGTAGCGGGTGCGACGGGCAATGTCCAGCGCCTCGACTAGACGATCCAGACGATCCACCAGCAGCACAACACCCGCGGCTTGTGCGGAAGCAGTGGCGCCGCCGGCCCCCATGGCCACGCCAACATTGGCCGCCGCCAGCGCGGGGGCATCGTTGATGCCATCGCCAACCATCAGCGTGCTGGTGCGCAGGCAACCTTGCTGAACAGCACGCACTTTGTCCTCGGGGGTCAACCCGGCGCGCAGTTCGTCAATGCCCGCAGACAGCGCAATCATCTCGGCGGTTTCCAGACGATCCCCGGTGAGCATGACGATCTTTTCGATGCCTCTATTGCGCAGTCGACGCAGCGTCTGCGGCGTTTCGCGCCGAACCTTGTCCGAGAAAACCAGCAGGCCCGCGAGTTGCCCATCCACGGCGATGAAGCTTCCACTGCACGCCAGGTAATCCATGTGGCGCAACATGGCGGCGGCCCAGTCGCTTGCAGGGGCGTCTTTGTCAGCAAAAGACAACGTGCCGAAACGCACCTGCACGCCATCGACGCGCCCACAAAGCCCGGAGCCGGGGCTTTCTTCTACTGCCTGCGGGACGCTGAGCGTCAATTGACGCTGATGCGCCGCTTCAACAATTGCCTGGGAAACAGGATGCGTCGAGGCCTGTGCCAGCGAAGCGGCCAGGCCAAGCAAACGCTGCGGATCGCCCGGGCCATTGACCTCTATCGATTGCAGGCGGGCATGGCCGCTGGTCAGGGTGCCGGTCTTGTCGAGAAACACCTGCTTGACCCCGGCCAACGCTTCCAGGGTTGCGCCGTCCTTGATCAGGATGCCGCGCCGCGCGGCCCTCGAAATACCTGACATGAAGGCAATCGGCACGGCCAGAATCAAAGGGCAAGGTGTGGCCACCACCAGAACCGCCAGCGCTCGCAAGGGATCGCCACTCAACTGCCAGGCCAGTCCGGCAATCAGCAACGTCAGCGGGATGAAGATCACTGCATAGCGGTCCGCCAGGCGCACGAAAGGTGCGCGCGAACGGCGTGCCGCCTCGGCCAGGCGCACTATGCCCGCATAGGTACTTTGCGCGGCCGTTCGCGTGGCAATTATCAGGATGGGCGCACCGACGTTGGAAACGCCACTGGACAGTTGCTCACCTTCTCGACGGGTGACGGGCAACGACTCACCGCTGAGCGCCGACTCATCAAGAATGGCCGCAGGACTCAGCAGGCGACCATCGACCGGTATCACCTCTCCCAACCGCACCAGCAATGTTTGATTCAGCTGGACCTGCTCAACGGGGATCTCGCGCAAGCCGCCCTCCTCCTGCAACCAGGCCACACGTGGCGCACGGTCGATGAGCGCTCGAAGCTCACGGTCAGCCCGTTGTTTGGTGAAAAACTCCAGGGTCCGACCAGTCGCCAGCATCAAGGCGATCACGGCCGCCACCAGTGTTTGCGCAAAGACCAGGGCAGCGGCAATCGATAGCAGCGCGATCAGGTCGACACCGGCCTCGCGCCGGGCCAGGCGCCTGACGATTTCAACGAGCAGTACCGCGGACATCACCAGACTGCCCGCGGCCCAGCACAGCGATGCCCAATCAGGTTTCTGCGCAACATACGCAACACCCCCGGCCAGCAACGTCAGGGCGGTGAGCAGCAACAGCGCGGGGTCCAGCCACTTACTGAGCATCGAAGAGAGTCCCCTCAAAAGAATTTCATGCCTCGCGTTAAAAACATCTGTCGCTCATCGAGGTAGAGCTTAGGACTCGAATGTCTTTCGTGTCTGCCGGGGTACTGCCATTGAGGTTGTGTCTGGATAAAACGGCTGTTTTCCGGCTTTCTGATCTATATCAAACAGACGTTGGACGTTCACGCAGAAATTAGAGTCAGCATTCGCACTCATCCGTCGATGAGTGCAGAAACTCTCGTTTCGTGGAGGCTCTCATGGCTACGCACCTTCAAGGCACTCAACCGGTCGATCCGCCGACTGCCACCCTCCCCCTTGCAGGCAGTTTGCGAAAGGTGGAACCCAAGCGTCTGTCCCTGAGCCTGCTGATTGCCCTGGTGGTCGGTTCGATGATTGGCAGCGGCATTTTCAGCCTGCCGCAGAACATGGCGGCCAGTGCAGGCGCCGGGGCAATTCTGATTGGCTGGCTGATCACCGGTGTCGGCATGCTGTCGCTCGCTTTGGTCTACCAAACCCTGTCCAACCGCCAACCGGCGCTGGACAACGGCGTATTTGCCTACGCCCGTGCATTAGGCGGTGAGTTCCTCGGTTTCAACTCCGCTTGGGGCTACTGGATCAGCGCCTGGATCGGCAACGTCAGCTACCTGGTGATTTTGTTCGCCGCGCTGAGTTACTTCTTCCCGCTGTTCGGCGAAGGCAACAACAAAGCTGCGATTGCCGGGGCGTCCGTGGTGCTGTGGTCGTTGCACTGGATGATCCTCAGAGGGATGCGCACCGCGGCTCGGGCCAACGCGATGACCACGGTCGCCAAGATCGTACCGTTGTTGCTGTTTATCGGTCTGGTGATCGCGGCCTTCCAGCGTGAAACCTTCAGTGTCGATTTCTGGGGCTCGCCCGCACTGGGCAGCACCCTCGACCAAGTCAAAAGCACCATGCTGGTGACCGTTTGGGTGTTCATCGGGATCGAGGGGGCCAACGTGTTCTCCGCGCGTGCGGCAGAACGGGCCAATGTTGGTCGCGCCACGGTCATCGGTTTTGTCATCACCCTGTTGCTGTTGATTGCGGTGTCCCTGTTGTCGCTGGGCATTCTCAGACAACCTGAACTGGCAGCCCTGAAAAACCCTTCGATGGCCGGCGTGCTTGAGGCCGCAGCCGGGCCATGGGGCGCGGTGCTGATCAGTATTGGCTTGATCATTTCGGTGGGGGGCGCCCTGCTCGCCTGGACCCTGCTGGCGGCGGAATCGGTGTTCACACCAGCCAAGGAAAAGGTCATGCCGGGCGCGCTGGCTGTGGAAAACAGCCAAGGGGTGCCAGCCCATGCGCTGTGGATCACCAACGGCTGCATTCAACTGTTCCTGTTACTGACGCTGTATTCGAGCGCCAGCTACCTCGCGCTGATCTCCCTGGCCACCTCAATGATTCTGCTGCCGTACCTGTTCAGCGGTCTGTATGCGTTGAAGCTGACCTGGCAGGGCCAGACCTATGCCGGCCACCGCGCCCTGCAACTGCGCGACATGGCCATCGCCTCGGTCGCCACGCTGTATTGCCTGTGGCTGCTGTATGCCGCCGGGCCTAAATACATGTTGCTCAGCGCCTTGCTCTACGCCCCCGGATCGTTGATCTACCTGGGCAGCATGAAAGCGCGTCAGGGACAACCGCTCAGCGGCCCTGAGACGGGGCTGTTGATCATCATCTGGACGGCGGCAGCCTTTGCCGGCTGGATGCTGTGGTCCGGGACATTGGCGTTGTAGGGGCCGTGTCATGTGTTTGTTCTGTCGTGGTGGACCGCAGACTGGATGTTCGCCGTCCGCCTCCTATCCAAAGAGGAGAACCGAAAATGAGCAACTCTGTGAAAAAAATGCCTGTCACTTCCGAAGAAAAAACCAACCAGCATCCGCTGACAACAGACCTTTGGCGGCCGATGGAAAAGCTTCGGCAACAGGTTGACCACCTGTTCGAAGACTTCAATCGCGGCTCGGGGCTGTCGCCATTCGGTCGAGGGCTGTTCGATGTCGAGCCGCTCTGGCGTCGGGAACTGATCGGTCGCAGCCTCCCTGCCGTGGACATCACCGAGAAAGACAAAAGCTACGAAATCACAGCTGAGCTGCCCGGCATGGATCAGAAAAACATAGAGATCAAACTGTCCAACGGCAGCCTGATCATCAAAGGCGAAAAGAAAGAGGACAAGGAAGAAAAAAGGAAGGGCTATCACCTTAGCGAGCGTCACTATGGTTCCTTCGAGCGGGTGTTCAACCTGCCCAAAGGTGTCGATGCCGAGAAGATCGACGCGAGTTTCAGCAAAGGCGTGTTGAGCATCTCGTTACCGAAAAAGCCCGAAGCCATGAAAGCCGACAAAGTTGTGCCAATCAAGGCTGATTGACGCTTGACTTACACCGCCTCGGCCGTGAAAACGGCCGGGGTTTTATGTCATCGCACCGTTCACCTGAACCGGGCTCAGGGCGTGAGCTCAACGCTGTCGCGATACTCCGGCACCGAAACCGACCACCCCAACTCCAGGCTGATACGCCGGCGCAGCACATCCGAGGCATTGGGTTCTCCGTGCACGACATAGGTGTGTCTGGGCGGCCGTTTGAACCCGCGCAGCCATTGCATGATTTCATCGGCGTCGGCGTGCGCGGACAGGGTTTCCATCGGCACCACCTCAGCCCTGATCGGCACATCCTTGCCGTGGATGCGCACCGAAGGAGCGCCCGCGACGATTTGCGCGCCACGGGTACCGCCGGCCTGGAATCCCGGCATCAGCAGCGTGTTGATCGGGTTGGGGGCCAGCGCCTTGAGGTGGTGGATCACACGCCCCCCCGTGGCCATGCCGCTCGCAGCGATGATCACCGCCGGGGCGCGTTGCTGATCCAGCTTGATCGAATCAGCAGTGCTGCGCACGAATTTCGCGACGTGACACATGCCTTCGCATTCCTCGAGGGATAACCGGTGCTCGCTGCGAAAACGCTGGTACAAACTGGTGACGTCGGTGGCCATCGGGCTGTTGAGATAGATCGGCACATCGGGAATCGCATGGCGCTGTTTCAGCCGATACAGGTGGTACATCAACAACTGGGCGCGCCCTACTGCGAACGACGGCACCAAGGTGATGCCATGACGCAACGAGGTGCGGGTGATGACTTCGGCCAATTGCGCTTCAGGTGACTCGGCCGGATGCTTGCGATCTCCATAGGTCGATTCCACCAGCAGGTAATCAGCCTGCTCGACGGGTTCTGGAGCGAACATCAATGGATCATCTGGCCGCCCCAGATCCCCGGAACAGACCAGCGTGATGCCATCGGCGATCACCTCCACCGTCGTCGCGCCCAATATATGCCCCGCGCAACGAAACTGGATGGTCATGCCCGCGGCAATTTCGACCCTGTGATGCAACTCCACGGGTCGCAACAGTTTCAGTGCCCGCTCGGCATCTTGCTCGGTATAAAGCGGCAAAGCCGGGTGGTGCCGGGAGAAACCATGCCGATTGGCGAACTCGGCGGCCTCTTCTTGCAAGCGGCCGCTATCCAACAGCAGGATTTTCACCAGCTCACAGGTGGCGGGGGTGGCATACACCGGGCCGCGATAACCGCTGCGCACCAATACAGGCAGGTAGCCGCTGTGATCCAGGTGGGCATGGGTAAGAACGATGGCGCCGAGCTCACCAACCGGGAGCTGGAACGTGTCCCAGTTATGCAACCGCAGTTGTTTATAGCCCTGGAACAGGCCGCAATCGATCAATACGTGTTGGTCGCGATGTTCCAGCAGGTATTTGCTGCCGGTGACTGTGCCTGCTGCACCGAGAAATGTCATTCGCATGGCCGTCTCCTTGAGCATTCATGGGAGCGTTATTGATCGCTCCTTTTGGCTCAAGAGCAGTTGATTTTTATCAACTGTGCGCGACGGCGTTGCCGTTTCAGTCGAGTCAGGGCAATGGCTTGACGATCATCAAGCTGCACGGCGCGTTATTCAGTAAGGTCTCGGCGGTACTGCCGATGAACTTATCGAGCCCGTGATGATAGACCGTACCGATTACAACCATATCGAAGGCATTCTGTTGGGCGAAAAGTCCAATCACCTTGTGGGGAATGCCGGTCAGTAGATGTCGGCATTTGCTCTCGATGCCATAGCGCTCTGCAAGCGCCTCAAAGGCCTCTTGCTGAGCATCGTTGACCGCGTCTCTCAAACTGCTATCCAGGCTGCGTGTCGGCACACTCATCGCAGCATCGCCCATCACCGACCAATTGTTGACATTGAGCAGGTGCAAGGCGGCGCCACAGGTGGCCGCCAGCGTAGAAGCCAGGTCGAGAATCCGGTCATTGAGCCCTTGGGTCATGTCCTCCAGATGGGACAGGTCGATGGTCGCGAGAATTTTCAAGGGTTTGGGATGTCTGGATTCGGTAACCAGGTGCAAGTGGCCCGGACAATCGCGCAGTAACAGCCAGTCCAGAGGGCGGTGAAAAGCACGGTTGAGCGCCGGCACATAGTGGGTATCCTTGATCACCAGGTCCGCGTGGAAGTCATTCACGTACGAAAGCATGTGCGCCAAGGTTGATTTGGCCCATACCACTTCAGTGCTCACCTGCAACCCCGCGCACCGTTGAAACCTGGCTTGCTGCTCCAGCCAGTGTCGATGCACCTGCAAGTAGCCCTCCCGTGCCTGGGCCATCGCGTCATGGTCAAACAGGCCGGCCACCGCCAGCGTCTGGACATAATCGAACGCCACGATGTGCAACATGGCACCGGTTGCGCAGGCCAGTGCCTGCGCTCGATCAAACGCCGGGGTGCGGGTCATTTCGGCGGGGGCGATCAATAGGATTCTTTTGAGTTTGAGCATCACATACCTCGTCCTGGGAGCGCTTTACTGCCTGACTGCAAGCTCGATTTCCCGCGCAGGTTTTGTGTCGTAGCTGACTACTTGCGAGGCGCCTTTTCGGCCATCCGACTGGCGCGCAGGTTTGCCTCATCGGCAGCGCGCTGCGCCTGTTCCGCTTTGATGTACGCCTCATCGGCCCGCAGCCGTGCGGTCGCGGCATTATTTTCGGCGGACTCCAATCGGGCGTCGATTTCCTGGGCGTGCCGATGACTGCAACCGGCTGTCGTTGCCAACAGAATGCTCAGCAAGGTAATGGACAAGCGCATGTTCATGGTTTTCCCTCGGTGCATGACAACTGGAAAAGCTTCCGATAGTTGACCCCAGTATCTGACGCCATCGCCTGCACACTCTGATTTTTGTCAACTAATGGCCCGCCGGCGATTAGTGAAGCACTCACTGCAGCCTTGTTGATTTAGCTCAATGTCCTGGCGTCGCTCAGGCGTAAAAAAAAAGCAACGGACGCTGCGTCCCGTCAATACCGGATCAAAAAGAGGCCACCGTCATGAGCGACTTGAGTCTGCGCAAAATCATCATGGAAGAGCTTGAATTCAAGCCTGATATCGACGCCGCCAGCATTGGCGTTGCCGTGGACAATGGCGTTGTCACCCTCTCCGGTCACGTCAACAGCTATGCACAGAAAGTCAGTGCGGAGCGCGCGGTAAAAGGCATCAAAGGGGTGCGCGCTGTCGCCGATGAAATCCAGGTCAGGCTGGAGAAAGGAGCCGGCACCGCGGATGACATCATCGCGACCCGCGCCTTGAACATCATCAAATGGAGTGCCGACGTGCCCGACGGCGACATTAAAGTCATTGTGCGCAACGGCTGGATCACCCTTGAAGGTGAAGTGGACTGGCAGTACCAGAAAGAAGCCGCAGAGCGAGCCGTGCACAAATTGTCCGGCGTGATCGGTGTAGAAAACCGGCTCAGCCTCGTCCCCCGGGTGGACGTCGTCGATATCCAGCATCGTATTGAAGAAGCCCTCAAGCGCAACGCCGAAGTCGGCGCCAAGGAGATTCACGTCAGGGTCGATGGCGATGTGGTGAGGCTGGAAGGCAGAGTTCATTTGTGGCGCGAGCGCCGAATAGCGGAACGGGCGGCGTGGTCGGTGCCAGGGGTGAGAGAGGTGGAGGATCATTTGCTGCTTGCTTGAGCCGATCAACCTGCAATCGCCCCAGGTGCCCCAAGGATTGCCTGTTCGACCCACGTTTCCTTTCTGAGCGAAGGTCATGAAAAAAAATCACCAATGGAACCTGTCTTACTTCGCGATCGCGTTTGTCGTGTTCACCCTCGCTCAATTTCTGTTTATTGATCGTCGTGGCGTCCAGAGCATTCCCTACAGTCAGTTTCTGCAATTGCTGAACGAGCAAAAGGTCAGTGATTTAAGGGTCGAGAAAGATCAGATCAGCGGCAAACTGCAGGCGCCCATTGACGGGCACAACCTGTTCTCCACCGTGCGGGTCGATCCGGCGCTGGCGACGGATCTCGCGCAATCGGGTGTCGGTTTTACCGGGGTCAACGAAAATACCTTTTTGAATGGACTGCTGGGCTGGCTATTGCCGTTTTTCCTGATCATGGTGATCTGGCATTTTCTGTTTCGCGGCATGGCGGAAAAACAAGGCATCGGCGGGTTGATGAACATCGGCAAGTCGCGGGCCAAGGTATTCGTCCAGCGCGATACCGGCGTGACCTTCGCCGATGTCGCGGGTATCGATGAAGCCAAGGCCGAACTGGTAGAAATCGTCTCTTTTCTCAAGGACAAGGCCAAATACGCACGATTGGGGGCGCACATTCCCAAGGGCACCTTATTGGTCGGCCCGCCGGGAACCGGCAAAACCCTGGTGGCCAAAGCCATCGCGGGTGAAGCCGGTGTGCCGTTTTTCTCGATTTCGGGCTCGGAATTCGTCGAAATGTTCGTTGGCGTGGGTGCCGCCCGTGTGCACGACTTGTTCGAGCAAGCGCGGCAGGCGGCGCCCTGCATCATCTTCATCGACGAACTGGATGCGCTGGGCAAAATGCGCGGTGTCGGTGCATTTGGCGGCAATGACGAAAAGGAGCAAACCCTCAACCAGTTACTGTCAGAACTCGACGGATTCGATCCCCGTGAGGGCGTTGTATTGCTGGCCGCGACCAATCGGCCGGAGATCCTGGACCCGGCGCTGCTACGAGCCGGCCGGATCGACCGCCAGGTGCTGATTGATCGTCCTGACCGTAAAGGCCGGCAAGCGATCCTCAAGGTCCATCTTCAAAAAATCACCGTGGAGCCCGGTCTGGATGGCGAGCGCATTGCCGAAATCACCACCGGCTTCACGGGCGCAGATCTGGCAAACCTGGTCAACGAAGCGGCGATCGTGGCCACGCGTCGTGGCGCCGAAGCGGTCAGCCTGGATGACTTCACGGCGGCAGTGGAACGAATCGTCGCGGGGGTTGAACGCAAGAGTAGCGTGCTACGCCCCGACGAGCGCCAGGTGGTGGCGTATCACGAGATGGGGCATGCCCTGGCCGCCAGTAGCCTGCCAGCCATGGACCCCGTTCACAAAGTCTCCATTGTGCCTCGCACCATGGGCTCGCTGGGCTATACGTTGCAACGACCGACCGGGGATCACTTCCTCATGAGTTGCCAAATGCTCAAGGACCGGATTGTCGTCCTGATGGCAGGACGCGCCGCCGAATACCTTGCTTATGGTCAGATTTCTACCGGGGCTGCCGATGACCTGGCCCGCGCCACCGATATCGCCCGCCAATTGATCACCCGGTTTGGCATGAGCACCGAACTCGGACAGTCGGTGCTGGAGCGGCAAAGCACGACCTATCTGGGCGAACGTATGCAGGGTATTGGCGAGAAAGACTATTCGGAACAAACGGCCAGAGAAGTGGACCTGGGTATTCGCGCCCTGCTCGATGAAGCCTATGGGCGGGCAAAAGTCCTGCTTGACAGTCGTCGGGGTGATCTGGACGCAGGTGCACACCTGTTGCTGCAAAAGGAAACCCTGACGCCCGCAGAGTTTCCACCGCTCATGCCGATCAAAACCGCCCCTGTATCCGCCCCACTGGCCGTGGCGCCCACCTGAGGAGCGTGTCTTGTTGTCAGCCCTTAGCGCCGACCACCACGCATCAGCTACCGCCGGAGGTTCGCCATGCTGGCAGTCACCTTGATCAATACACTGGTGGTGATCATCGTGGTGGTGATCCACTATGAATGCCTGTTGCGTCTGAATGATTGGTTGCCGCGGCTCAAGCTTTGGAGCCGTTTCAGGATTGTCGCCGGGGTATTCGGCGCCCTGCTGGCCCACGCGCTGGAAGTCTGGTGCTTCGCGCTGGTCTATTACCTGATGGTGCGCTCCGGCGAATGGGGCGGCCTGACGGGCAACTTCGATGGTTCGCTGCTGGACTGTGTCTATTTTTCCTTTACGACTTACACCACGATCGGTTTCGGCGATATTTCACCCGTGGGCAATCTCAAGTACCTGACCGGCTTGCAGGCGTTGACGGGGCTGGTGCTCATTAGCTGGACGGCTTCGTTTCTCTTTCTCGAAATGCAGAAATACTGGAAGAGCAAATAGCCGACAGCGGCGGCGGAAGCCTTCTGCCCGCTCGCCTGTCGGTGTGGAATAAACGACCTGGCACTCTTCAGACCGCCAGGACGCTGCAAGGCACCTGATACAAAATATGCTCGGTTGTGCTGCCCAGAAGCTTGTCCACCCCATGGGATTGAACTTTGCCCATCACAATCACATCCACGTGATGATCGTGGGCGAACTCGCTCAGCGCCGTGACGGGGTTTCCTGAGATGAAATGTCGACGATCAGAGGGCACACCGTACCGACCCGCCAATTTGAGGAACGATTTTTCCAGGTCTCTGCGCAGCGCTTTGGTGAGGTCAGCCAGCGTCAGACCGCCCATGTCCGCCAGAAAGGCGGCGGAAATATTGCAGGCGTACAGCAAATGCAACTCGGCATCACACTGCAGGGCGAGGCTGCTCGCTTGCTGGATGATCCGGTCATTGAGCTCGTCGTCGGGAGACTCGGTGTCCGACACTTCGACCGCCGCCACAATCCTGCGAGGCAGGGCAAGGCCGCTCCCGCCCACCAGATAAACCGGTACCGGGCAGTGACGGAGCAAATGCCAATCCACAGGCGTGAAAAAGGCACGTTTGAGCGCTGACTCATGCTGAACTTCCTTGATCAACAGGTCGGGCTGCATCTCCGAGACGTGATCGAGGATGTCTTGCGTGAGGTCATCGGCCCAGGCCACCTCTGTGGTCACATTGATCCCCCGGCCACGCAGATTGTTTGCCTGGTTCTTTAGCCAGTCATGATGGTCTTGCAGGTAACTCTCCCGAGCCTTTTCCCGGTCGCCTTCTTCAAGTAGCGACAACATTTTCAACGAAGGAATAAAGGCGGCAATATGCAATTTCGCGCCGCTGGCTTTGGCCAGTGCTGCAGCATGATTGATTGCCTCGGAATGGCGCAGGGCCGGGTTGATGATCAGTAACAATTGTTGATACTGGCTCATGATCTGCCTCCAGTCAGGTGGGTGTTCGACGCTGCGGCCAGTTGCCGAGGTCAGCGATGGCGTCCTCGCTGGTTCAAGCACCAGCGTGGTTCCAGAATCCTCCTGCGGCGCCTGCGTGCCCTTGATTTAAATCAGATCCCCCGTACACACCGGTCCTCAGCCATCGGCCAGTGGCGTCCATTGCCAGTTCAGTACCTCGGGCATGTCTTGCCCATGCTCGATGAGGTAAAGCTTGTGTCTCTCCATGGTCGACCAATAACGCGACCGCGCGGTTTGCACTTGATCGTGCAGACGGGGTACCCGTTCGATGACGTCCAGCGCCAGTTGATAACGGTCCAGGTTGTTGATCACCGCCATGTCGAACGGTGTTGTGGTCGCGCCCTCCTCCTTGAAGCCACGAACGTGGAAATTCTCATGATTATTGCGCTTGTACAGCAGTCGGTGGATCAGCGCAGGGTAGCCATGGAAGGCGAAAATCACCGGCTTATCGACCGTGAACAGCTCGTCAAACGCCGTGTCCGGCAAACCATGGGGATGCTGGAAGGATGGCTGCAGCACCATCAGGTCGACCACATTGACCACCCTCACCCGCAGATCCGGTACGTACTCGCGCAACAGGGTCACGGCGGCCAGGGTTTCCAGGGTCGGGACGTCACCGGCGCAGGCCATGACCACGTCCGGGTCCTGATCATCCCGGCATGCCCAGTCCCATCGACCGATGCCGGTTTGGCAATGGCGGATGGCCGCATCGATATCCAGCCACTGCCATTCCGGTTGCTTGCCGGCGACGATGACGTTGATGTAGTTACGGCTGCGTAAACAGTGATCGGCGACCGATAGCAGGCAATTGGCATCGGGCGGCAGGTAGATCCGCACCACGTCCGACTTTTTATTCGCCACCAGATCGATGAACCCGGGGTCCTGGTGGGAGAAACCGTTATGGTCCTGGCGCCAGACATGGGACGTCAGTAAATAATTGAGCGAAGCAACGGGCTTGCGCCAGGGCACCTCGGCGGCGGTTTTAAGCCACTTGGCATGCTGATTGACCATCGAATCGACGATATGGATGAACGCCTCGTAACAGGACAGCAAACCATGGCGGCCCGTCAGCAAATAGCCTTCGAGCCAGCCTTCGCACACCTGCTCGCTGAGGATCTCCATCACCCGGCCGTCGACCGACAGGTTCACATCGTCCGGCTCCAGCGGCTCCATCCATACTTTGGCGCTGACCTCGTAGACCGCATCCAGTCGGTTCGAGGCCGTTTCATCCGGGCCGAACAGACGAAAGTTTTTCGCGAGCAAATTATTTTTCATGACATCGCGCAAAAACGTACCCAGCACCCGGGTGGCCTCTGCGCGAAGGCTGCCAGGCACCTCGAGTTGCACCGCGTAGTCGGTGAACTGCGGCAGGTCCAGCGCACGCAGCAACACGCCACCGTTGGCGTGGGGATTGGCACTCATGCGTCGGTGCCCGGTGGGTGCCAGTGCAGCGATTTCGGGCAGCAAGGCGCCCGTTGCATCAAACAGTTCGTCGGGACGATAGCTTTCGAGCCATTCCTCCAATTGCCGCAGATGAATCGGCTGCTGAAAATCGGCCAGCGGCACTTGATGCGCGCGACAGGTGCCCTCAACCCGATGGCCATCGACGAATTTCGGGCCGGTCCAGCCTTTGGGCGTGCGCAATACCAGCATTGGCCAAAGCGGTCGCGCCGGTGGTCCGGATAGCCCGGGCCGACGCGCCTCGCGCTGGATTTCACGAATTTTCAGCACCATCGTGTCCAGCGTTTGTGCCAGTGCCTGATGCACCTGCACCGGGTCGTCACCTTCGACGAAATACGGGTCGTAGCCATAGCCATACATCAGGGCTGACAATTCCTCCTCACTGATTCTGGACAGCACCGTGGGGTTGGCAATTTTGTAGCCGTTGAGGTGCAGGATCGGCAATACCGCGCCGTCACGCGCCGGGTTGAGGAATTTGTTGGAATGCCAACTGGCGGCCAGCGTCCCTGTTTCGGCCTCGCCGTCACCGATCACGCAGGCGACGATCAGCTCAGGATTATCAAACGCGGCGCCATAGGCATGGGCCAGGCTATAGCCCAGTTCGCCGCCTTCATGGATCGATCCCGGAATCTGCGCGGACACATGGCTGGAGATTCCGTAAGGCCAGGAAAACTGCCGAAACAGGCGAACCAGTCCGTTGGTGTTGCGTTCCACCGAAGGATAAAACTCGGTATACGTCCCTTCCAGATAAGTCTGTGCCACCACCGCTGGCCCACCATGACCGGGGCCGGCAACGAAGAGCATGTTCAAGTCGTAGTGGTTGATCAGTCGATTGAGGTGGGTGTAGATCAGGTTCAGCCCCGGCGTCGTGCCCCAATGGCCCAGCAGTCGCGGCTTGATGTGGCCCAGGGTCAGGGGCACCTTCAGCAAGGGGTTGTCTTTGAGGTAGATCTGCCCGACCGCCAGATAATTGGACGCCCGCCAATAGGCATCCAGCCCTTCCAGTTGCTCGTTACTCAGAAAATCGCTCATGAATTTCTCCGCCAACGGCCCGGCCTGCCCATAGTCATTCGAGGATTCTGGGAGTCTGAAACGCTCAGGACTTGATTTACATCAAGTCTCACCGCCTGCGACTCCGTTGAATGGCGTGGGAGCGCTGTGAAAGCCGGTCCGCAGGGCGCGTATTTCCCCGTTCGTCGATTACCCCCGACGATCGCCCGAATGAAGTGCGCGCCCGAAGACCCACCATCTATGCTTAGAGCACTTCCAGATGGCGTCCCCCTCCCATGCCTGAAACCCGCCCCCTTCAAGTTCATCACCTCAAGGCCGCGTGCTCCAGCTGCAGCGTGTTGGAATTGTGCCTGCCGATTGGCCTGAGCGGCGCGGAAGTCGAGCGACTGGATACGCTGATTGTGCAACGTTTCAAGGTTAAAAAGGGTGCCGCGCTGTACCGCACGGGTGATCCATTGCGTTCGCTTTACGCGGTCCGTATTGGCTCATTCAAGACCAGCGTGTTGTCAGTCGATGGTCGTGAACAGGTCACGGGTTTTCACATACCCGGCGAGATGCTCGGTCTGGATGCCATCAGTGCCGATGAGCACGCTTGCAATGCGTTTGCCCTGGAGGACAGCGAAGTCTGCCCCATCCACTACGCGCAACTTGAGAAACTCGCGCAAAACCTGCCGTCGCTGCAGCACAACCTGAACAGGCTCCTGAGCCGTGAAATCGTGCGTGATCACAGCATGTTGATGCTGATGGGCAATATGAACTCGGATGAGCGGCTGGCGGCTTTTCTGCTGAACCTGTCGCAACGTTTCAGTATCCGTGGCTATTCATCCAGGGACTTCGTGCTGAAAATGCGTCGCGAAGAAATCGGCTCTTACCTTGGGCTGCGCCTGGAAACCATCTGCCGGGGCATTGCGCACCTGCGGGATCAGGGATTGGTAGACATAGCGGGCCGAGACGTCAAAATCCAGAACATGGAAGGGCTCAAGCAGCTGGTCGCGGGCTGTCATCGCTCCCCACGCTGACACCCGCACGTCTGGAGGATTGTCATGCGTGCCATGGTTCTGCGTATCCCCGGCCAACCGCTGCAAGCGGAAGAACGCCCCATCCCGACACCCGGCCCACACCAACTGTTAATCAAAGTCCTGGCTTGCGGCGTGTGCCGTACCGACCTGCACCTGGTGGACGGTGAGTTACCACAAGCGGTACTGCCGCGGGTGCCGGGGCATGAAATCGTTGGCGAAGTCATGGCGGTGGGTGCAGACGTCACCTCCGACTGGATCGGCCAGCGAGTGGGCGTTCCATGGCTGGGCTGGACCTGCGGTCAGTGCGTGTTCTGCCGTTCCGGCCGAGAGAATCTTTGTGATCAAGCGCAGTTCACCGGTTGTCATCTGGACGGTGGTTACGCCGAATACACCGTGGCCGACAGGCGTTTCTGTTTCGCGATTCCCGCCGTGCTCTCGGACATTCAAGCAGCACCGATGTTGTGTGCCGGGCTGATCGGCTTTCGGGCCCTGCAAATGGCCAAAGACGCACGCCACCTGGGCCTGTATGGTTTCGGTGCGGCAGCGCATCTGGCAATTCAGGTGGCGCGCGGTCGGGGGCAGCGGGTGTATGCGTTCACCCGGCCGGAGGACAGCGAAGGCCAGGCCTATGCCCGATCCTTGGGGGCCGAGTGGGCCGGCCCGCCGGATCAGCCTCCACCACACCTGCTCGATGCCAGCCTGATTTTCGCCCCCGTAGGCGCGCTGGTGCCGGCGGCGCTGGCCGTTACCGTCAAGGGCGGCTGCGTGATTTGCGCCGGTATTCACATGAGCGACATCCCCGCTTTTCCTTATCGCCTGCTGTGGGGCGAGCGTAGCGTCCGTTCGGTGGCCAACCTGACCCGCGAAGACGGCACGAGGTTTTTTGAAGTGTTGCAGCACACGCCCGTGCACTGCGACATCACCCGTTTTGCTCTGGACGACGCCAATCAGGCACTGGCGTTTTTGAGGGCCGGTCAGTTCAATGGCGCGATCGTGCTCACCCCCTGATGCCCGCCCCGACCGCCAGAATACTGCCCGGCACCGAATACAGCGCCCGTTCTGTGTTGCTGCCGATCAAGCGGTCGATCCCGACCCGGTGCACCGTGCCCATCACCACCACATCGGCCAGGTATTGCTCGACAAATTCGCTGATCACCGGCACCGGCAGGCCCAGCACAAAATGCCGACGTTCCGGTGGAACGCCATAACGATCGGCCAGGGTGACGAAGGCCAGATGCAGGGATTCACGCAACGCCTCAACGTAGTCCTCGCTCCAGCCACCGCCGCTCAGCGGCACATCGCCATTGAACGCTGGCGACAAGTCATAGGCGTAAAGCAGGTGCAGCGGCGCGTCGCATTGCAAGGCCAGTGCGTTGGCGGTCTGAATGATGGTGTCGTTCAGACCACTGATGTGTGTCGACGGATCAAACGGGTCCACCGCAGCGACGACCCGGTGCGGCAAACCGTAACGGGCATGGTTGACCAGGTGCACGGGGATCGGGCATTCGCGCAGCAAGTGACAATCCAGCGGAGTGATGAACACCCGCTTGAGCACTGGCTCCAGGGTGACATCCTTGATCAGCAGGTCGGGCTTGAGGTCTGCGACCGCGTTCAAAATGTCCGGCAGCGGATGGGTCGTGAACACAACTTTGACCGTTACCTCCAGCCCCAGACCGCTGAGCCGCTCGAGCTCTTCGGCCTCCCACCGGTGATAGCGGCGCAGATAGCGCTGATACCCTGCGTCGTCGACTTTCTCTTCCCACCTATGCACGATCGGCACCGGTTCGACAAAGGCCCGCACATCCAGCACAGCCCCACTCGCCTTGGCCAGCGCGACGGCACGCAGCATGGCGGGGGACGGATGCAGGGTTTGGTCGGCGATCAGCAACAAACGTTGATATTGACCCATCACACACCTCGGCTCGACACCGGTCGTTAAACGCCGGCGGTTTCAAGATGCGCCCGTTGCCCCCTCCCCCGGGTTGATTTACATCAAACACGCGCCAATCAATGCCCACGTGACGTCTCTCTGATCCAGATCAGATTCTGACGCCGACGGCGGTGTAGAAAGGAGTGAACTGCGGGGTTTTCCGCCGCGCGCCAACCTTTCAAACCGGATGGAGGATCACCCCATGCTCACTGTCAAAGACCACAATGATCGGGCCGCTGCCGCCTACGCCGCAGTCACCGGACAATACTGGATCGAAGCACTCAAGGACGGTCGCCATGTGCTGATCCGGCCGCTGGAGTCAAAAGATCGCGATCGTGAATACGCCTTTATCAAACGGCTATCTCCCGAGTCCCGGCACATGCGTTTCCTGGCGCAGATAAATGAACCCGGCGCCGCCATGCTTGACCAGTTGATGGACACCGATAACCAACAGCGCACGGCCTATATCGCACTGGTTCACGAAAACGGCCAGTTGATCGAGATCGGCATTAGCCGCTACGCCGCCACGGGCGAGCATGAGTGTGAATGCGCGGTGACGGTTGCCGATGAATGGAAGCACCTGGGGCTGGGCACGTTACTGATGGAACATCTGATCAAGGCTGCACGCAAGAACGGTTTTCGCCAAATGTACTCGGTGGACGCTTCCAGTAATGCGCCGATGCGCGACCTGGCGAAAGTCTTGGGTTTCGAGACGCACAATGATCCCGATGACAGTCGTCAGGTCATTCATCGTCTTTACCTGTAAAAAATCGCCCCGCGATGTTCCGGCCAACGGTTCATCGCGGGGCTATCCAGGTTCTCAGGATTGCAGCACTTTGCCCGGTTTTATTGCCAGCACGCTGCAAGGCGCCCGATGCAACAGTTGCTCGGCCGTGGTCCCCAATAACTTGCTCAACCCCTTGTGTTGCACCGTCCCCATCACGATGACATCGGTGCGGTGGTCGGCGGCAAATTCACAAATACTCGACACCGGGATGCCCTCGACGAAGTGCCTACATTCCGGTGGCACGCCGTGACGCTCTGCCAGGGCCGCAAATGCCTCGTGCTGAGCCACGCCCAACGCCTCATAAATCCCGACGGCCAGCGGCAGTGCACCAAACCCCATGTCCTGCGCATACATGGCGGTCCAGTCAAAGACATGCAACAGCTCAAGCCGGGCGCCACACTGTTCAGCCAGCTTGGTCGCCGCGTCGATAATCTGGTCGTTGAACACATGATCCTGGTCTTCGCTGCGCATCACATCGATGATGGCCAGCACGTTGTGGGGTCGTGGGTTGAGGGCGTTGGTCACCAGATGCACCGGCACCGGGCAATCGCGCAGCAGCTGCCAATCCAGTGGTGTGAAAAACACGCGTTTCAACGCCGATTCTTCCTGGGCATCCTTGATGATCAGCGCCAGCGGCATCTCGTTGACGAAGTGCAGGATCTCCTCGTAAGGATGCTGTACCCACACCACCTCGCTGGTGACCACGACCCCGTGCTTGCTCATCAGCGCGGCTTGCTCCGCGAGCCACTGCCGATGGGTTTGCAAGTACCCGTCCCGTGCCAGGCTGATTTGTTCTGGAGCGAACAGGCCGGCGACCGCCAAAGCCTGCAAATAATCGAACGCCACGATATGCAACGGCAATTGCATCGCGAGTGCCAACGCCGCGGCGCGGTCGAACGCCGACGTGCGGGTCATGGCTGGGGGAGCAATTAACAGTAAACGCTGAGTCTGCGACATGGGGCACCTCGGCACGCGGCCATCTGGATGAAGTGTTCAGGCATTCAGACTGAGCGTTCGAGCCGGAGGCGACTTGATCTTTATCAGCAACGACGTTCCGTTTGACATTAATCACGGCAGATAAAGTTGATCTTGATCAAACGATCGCGCCCCCCTTCCACCTAGCCTGAATCAAGGCTTAACGCTTCAATGGCAGTATCGGAGGGGCAATGATCGACTATGACCAGCAGTTGTTGGTAAGAGCATTGGACGCTGCGACAAATCCGGTATTGATCACAGAAAGGACGGGGTGCATCGTCTGGATCAATAAAGCGTTTTGCCTCTTGAGTGGCTATACCAAACCGGAACTGGTGGGGAAAACCCCGCACCTGCTCTCCTCGGGAAGACAAAGTACGACCTTCTATCGGGACCTGTGGCTGACGCTCCTGGCGGGCCTCACCTGGCAAGGTGAAATGGTCGAGCGACGCAAGGATGGCGGTAGCTGTACCGTCAATCAGGTCATCACCCCAGTGCTCGATCATCAAGGTGTGGTGACGCACTTCATCGCCATCTTGCACAATTTCACGTTGATGGATGACGAGCGCGCCAACATGCAGCAGTTGGCATTCCATGATCCCCTGACCGGGTTGCCTAACCGCAGGTTGTTTCTGAATCTGCTTGATCAGGCCATTAACTACGCCACGAAGAACCACCAGTCGTTCGCGTTGATGTTTATCGATCTGGATCGCTTCAAGTCGGTCAACGACACGTTGGGGCACGCCTGTGGCGACAAGCTGTTGGTAGCGGTGGCCGAGCGCTTGGGCCAGTCCGTGCGCAGATCCGATATTGTTTCTCGTTTAAGCGGGGACGAGTTCGCAATTCTGATCACGTGCATGGATCAAGTCGACCAGCTTGAGGCCTTGGCCCATAAACTAATCGCCGCCATCAATCAGCCCTTCATGATCGAGGCACAGAGTATTGAAGTACGCATAAGCGTCGGTATCAGCCTGTTTCCCGCTGATGGCGTCAGCGCCGAAGACTTGCTCGGTCAGGCTGACGGTGCGATGTACCAGGCAAAAAAAACCGGTGGCAATCTCTGCCGTTTCAGCCTTCTGACGCCAGTCTCTGATTGAGCATTCAATACACGGGCTTCAGTGCAACAAGGTGCCCACCCACATCGCCAGTGTCAGCAACACCTGGCCGGGGATCACATAAGCGGCGAACCGTCGTCCGCCGCTGACCCAGGCCACCAGGCATTTGCTCAGCGAGTTACTGCTGACAGCAATCAGCGCGGGGCCGGCAATGGCATCGAAAGGCACCAGCCCGGCCTTGGCCAGGGAGGCAATGGACGCCGTCGAGGAATGCGCATCGGCAAACCCGGTAAGGGTCGCGGTCAACATTACCCCGGCCTCGCCAAAGTGGCTGAGCATCACCGACGACAGAAACGTGATGCCGGTCATGGCCAGCGTGACGACCAGGGCCAGCTTGAGATTGAACGCACCACCCACCTTGATCGGCTGGTTGGTGCCGCTCGCAGATGCGGGAAACATCAAGCCCAGGCCATACAACGCCGTGGCAGCGGCACCGCACAGCAGCGGCCCCCACATGGGGCGCAGCAGATCGGTATCGACCGCCCCGAGGATCAGGCCGACCTGGGTGACGGTAGCCAAGTTGGACAGTATCGCTGCCGCGCTCAGAATTTTGATGTGTTCGGGCTCTTTGGTGACCAGATGTCCCATGGCGGCGATGGTCATGGTGCTGGACGCAAACCCGGAAGCGATGGCGCTGATCGCATAGCCATAACGGCTGCCCAAGGCACGCACAGCGATATGCCCCATCGCCCCCACTGCCATCAGCAATACGGTCAACGTGCAAATGGTGCGCAGGTTGATGGCGGCGTAGGGGCCGATGAAACGGTCCGGTGCCAATGGCAGCACCACCAGTGCAGCAATCAGTAACACCAACCCGTCGCGCATTTCCGCTTCGGTCAGTTGGCTGCGGGCAAAGTGGTGCAACTTCTGCCGGTACATCAGCAGCGCGGCAATCACCACGCCCATGACAATGGCCAGCTCAGGCGCGGTGCTACATAACGCGCCCAATACCAACACCGTGAGCAACGCCACTTCGCTGGTCACGCCCGGGTCATTGCTCAAGCTTCGCCAATACGCCACGCAGACCAGCATCGCCAGTCCGAACGCCATGATCCCCACCAGCAGGCCACCACCGACCACCATTGCCGCGTAACCCAACAACGCGGTAATCGCAAACGTGCGCAAGCCGGCACAGGCACGGCTGTCCCCTCGCCCCTTGTGCCGTTCGCGTTCAAGACCGATGAGCATGCCGATCCCCAGCGCAGCGGCCACTCCCGCCAGGCCCAAGGCTTCGATCATGGGTGCCCTGCCCTTATGTTCGCCATGGCGATCCCTCCAGTCCCCTGCTTGCGCTTGAGTTCAGCACGCCCTGAAGAGTGCGCCCCAATGACGGACGGGAGGTTGATAATGGTCAACCCTTTCATGATGGCCACGGTGTGACTAACCGCATGTCGGAGGGCATTTTTCCATCCCGTGCCTGTTTGACAAAAATCAATCTCCCCTCCCTGGCTAGCAGCAACAATGTGCATAAGGCTTCAACTGCCCAAACGCACCGTTGCCATTAAGCGCAGGCGTTTCTGGACTACCTACGGGAGATTTGTCATGTCTGAGCAATCACGTTTCATGCTGGTCGTCTCGCCCCTGATGGAAAACAGCCCCGCGTTCGACCGGGCTGCGGCGTTGGCCAAGGCTTCGGGGGCGGCACTGCATATCGTGGCGTTCGATTACCTGGAAGGTCTGGCGACCGCCGGTATGGTCAACGAACAAGCGCTGGAGCAGATGCGCATCGGGTACGTCGAGCGCCATCGCCAGTGGCTGGAAGAACAGGCCCGCCCCTTACGCAAAATCGGAGTGCACGTCACCACTGAAGTGGTCTGGGTGGAAAGACCCTTGCAGGAAATTCTCATTCACCTCAAAGAACAGCCGATGACCGCACTGATCAAGTCACTCGAATACGAATCGCTGCTGTCACGCCTGATGTTCACGCCCCTCGATATCCATTTGCTGCGCGAATGCCCCGTGCCTTTGCATTTTGTCAGTCATGTGAAGCACGTCTTGCCGCGTAAAATTGTCGCTGCGGTTGATCCTTTCCATCGCGAAGGTCAATACGAAGGTTTTAACGACCGGATTCTGCGTGAGGCCTCAAAACTGGCGAGCACCTGTAATGCGACGCTGGATGTGATCTATGCCCATGACCTTTCATCCATCAGCGCCGACGAATTCGGTTTCGACAACGCCTCCGCGTTTTTCTCTTCAGGCAAAGCCAAGACCCTGTTCGATGCACAGGGCGACGCCTTCCGCGAACTGGCCGAGCGCAATGGCATTCCAGCGGAGAACCAGCACATGATCATGGGCAATCCGGCCAAGGTTCTTTCCAGTTACGCTGATGCCTATGACATCGACGTCATCGTCATGGGCCGTGTAGGCCATCGTGGCCTGGGCCGATTGGTCGGCAGTACGGTGGAACATCTGCTGTACAAAATGCCGTGCAGCGTGTGGGTGATTTCACCCGAAGAACTGGCTGACTGATAGTCGCCGTGATCAGGCCGCTCGCCGTGCGTTAGCTATTGCACTTCGAGCGGACGCCCTATTTTTTTGACCCCTGTGATGCCAGGTAATGTGCGACAGATTCGGCATCCGCATCAGACAGTGAATGATTCACCTGCTTCATCAGGGTGTCACGGGGGCGCTGGTCGGATCGTTGAAGAACCTTGATCTGGCGACTCATATAGTTTGCGTGTTGACCCGCCAGGCGGGGAAACCGACCATCACCCTGGCCGCCTGCACCGTGACAGGAACTGCACTGAGCGACGCCAGATTCGGGCAAGCCCTGGTGAAAGATCAACTCACCGCGCGCATCAGGCGTGTCGGCATCAGCCTTCATGGGGCTCTGGCTTGAAAAATAGTCGGCCAGTTCGGTTATCTGGGTCTCTGTCAGATGGGTAAACCCCCACATGTACTGGACCCCGATTTTATCGCTGCGAGCATGGCCCTTGAAGTCGGCCAACTGCAACTTCAGGTACTCTTTTTGCTGACCGGCCAACTTGGGAAACGCCGGCGAGACGGATTCCCCCGTCAGCCCATGGCATTGGGCGCAAACCTGGTCCGCCATGGCAATACCGGACATGGGTGATGTTGTTTGCAAAGTCTTTTCGCTCGTTCGGGTACAGCCCATGAGCGCTGCTACGCAGAGGGCCAGAGCAAGAGGTGACTGGTGGAAAATACGCGTCGTGCCAAATGCTTCCATGATCTACGCCCCTACTTTTAGCGGATCAAAACGCATCCTTCCTCTACATCAAATCCCTCTGAAAAAAGCTGCCTGATGACATCCGTTGGCTGGAGCCTAGCTAGACGCAGACCATTTACAAGGTCAGAGGCAAAGGAGCCATTCGGATCTGCATTCGGACTAACCACCATCGCGTCTGTTCATATCAGGCAGCCAACGAATACTTGATCCAGACACCTTCTCTCAAGGCGTTGAACCCTTTATTGACGAAACTCAATTATTTGTCTGGATCAAGGTGTAGGACGAGGTTCGACCACCTCCTGGAACCTGCGCGACCGGCACATGTTCGACACTCTACAGTCACTACTTCGAAGCGATGATGGCCGAACAGTTCGACGCCATGATCTGGATTGAACAGACTCAACCGGTGACAGCACTGGGAACCGGAAGACGAAACCTATCCCTTTGGCGTGTGAGGCGGATCAAGCGTTTTCAGTCGGGGCCGTGCAGATGCTTCACGAACCAGTCGCCAGCGAGTCTGGCGACTTCTGCCATGCCCCAAGACCACTAGAGCGCTGGCGTTGGTCCGCAGACGTCAAGCGGCTGATAGCGCAACGGCCCTCAGGTCGAGCTGTCGATATTTCAACTCAGTCATCGACACTCTCCTGAGCCGACGCGCGGGTGGCGGGCTCTCGCTGCCAGGCGCGCATCAACAAATCGATGACCTCTTCGTCTGAAGTCTGAGGGAAACTCAAGTACCAATAACCGATCGACATCATCCACTCGGGAATCAGTGGGCAGATCACTTCATTGACTTCACTGCGCAGCGCTTCCACCGTTTCCTGCGGTGCAACCGGCACGGCGACGACGATGCGGGACGGTGCTTGCATTCGCACCGCGTGGATTGCCGCCATCATAGAGGCCCCGGTTGCCAGGCCGTCGTCGATCAGGATCACCACCTGATCCTTGAGTTGCACAGCTGGGCGAGCGCCCCTGTACACCTGATCACGACGCAATAGCTCCTGTGTTTCGCGCGCGAGCACGGAATCGAATGCGGCCGGGGTAATGGGGTGCGCCCGCAAGGCGTCTTCATTAATGATTTGGATACCGCCATTGGCAATGGCGCCCATGGCAAATTCCGGGTGGGAGGGAACGCCCAGTTTGCGGACCAGCATCAGGTCCAGACGCACGTCCAGGGCCTTAGCCACTTCGTAGGCGACCGGAACGCCTCCACGGGGCAAGGCGAGGATGATGACATCGGGCCGATGAGCGTATTTGAGTAACGGTTCCACCAGCCGTTGACCGGCATCAGCCCGGTCCTTCAAGGTGGTTTGCAATGAGGGGCTTTGACTCATGAAAAACCTCCTCAGGCGATAACGCCTGTGGTTCGTTACAACAGGGCCTTCTCCGTTTCAGACCGCCAGAATACTGCAAGACACCTGGTACAGAATATGTTCTGTCGTGCTGCCCAGCAGCTTCTCCAGTCCGTGGTACTGGACTCTGCCCATCACGATCACATCCACCTGCTGCTTGCTGACAAAATCGCTCAGCGCCGAGACCGGGTGACCGAGAACGAAATGCCGACGGTCAGCGGGCACGCCGTTCTTACCGGCCAATTTGATGAACGACTGTTCCTCTGTTGTGCGCAGCTCGTTAGTGATGTCTGAAAGGGCCAGCCCCCCCATGTCCGCCAGATAGACGCCCGAAAGATCGCAGGCATACAGCAGGTGCAACTCGGCATCACACTGCAATGCCAGGTTGGTGGCTTGCTGAATGATCCGCTCATTCAGCTCGGTGCCTGGGGACTCGGTAGCCGAAGCGTCAACCGCCGCCACCACCTTGCGCGGCAAGGCATGACCACCACCGCCCACCAGATAGACCGGTATCGGGCAGTGGCGCAACAAATGCCAGTCCAGCGGGGTGAAGAATGCGCGTTTGAGCGCTGATTCGTGCTGCACTTCCTTGATCAGCAGGTCGGGCTGCATTTCCGTGACGTGATCAAGAATGTCTTGTTTCATGTCATCGGCCCACGTCACCTCCGTCGTCACTTCGAGCCCGAGAGCATGGAGATGGGTGGCCTGGTTCTCCAGCCAGTCGCGATGGTCCTGAAGGTAGCTTTCACGGGCTTTTTCCCGCACGCCTTCGTCCAGCAGAGACAGTATCTCCAACGGCTTGACAAACGCAGCAATATGCAAGCTCGCGCCGCTAGCCTTGGCCAGTGCGGCCGCATGGTTTATCGCAGGAGAATGGCGCAGGACCGGGTTGATGATGAGTAACAAACGTTGATATTGGCTCATGATCTGACTCCAGACAGATGGGACTCGACGTCCACCGCAGCCCCATCATTGAGGCCAGCCGTAACGCCTGCACCGGATCAGGCACCAGCGTTGATTCAGAGTCCTCTGTTGATGTCGCCCTGGCGTTGATTTATATCAAATCCCTGCGCCAACGCAGCTCAAGGAGCTCGGGGGCGCGCTGGTAAAATGGATTGAATTTTCATTTCATCGCGCTTGATCAATATCAATAAGGACGGGCCGAGCAGGATTATGTTGGCAGGATCAACCCATCGGTTCCCGACAGGAGATTGCGATGCCGACCCTACCTGCTAGTCAGCGGTTACGCTTGTACGACAGCGATGAACTCGATGGCGTGCTGCAGGCGATGGCGCGCCAAGCCGCGACATTGTTGCCGCCCGCGCAAGCGGCACTGATTGGCATCCAGCGCCGCGGCGAGCCGCTGGCACAGCGTTTACAGCAACACCTTTCACGTCAGACCGGTCAGCCAGAACTGCCTCTTTACCCTCTGAAGGTCAAGCGCTATGCCGATGACCTCAAGGTGTTGCATGCACACACGGAATTGACCGAGAACCCACTTCTGGGCGAGCTGGACCTTGTCAATACCACCCTGCTTGTTGTCGACGATGTGCTTTTTGAGGGACATTCACTCCTGCGCACCTGTGCCTATTTGGCACAACTGGGTGCTCGTCGGGTCTACACTGCGGTACTGGTTGACCGGCATGTCTGCCAGCAGCCGATCCGTGCCGACATTATCGGCGTGCACCTGCAAGTTGCCGCCCATGACATCGTCGAATGCAACGTCCCGCCCTACGAAATGGAGTTCTGCATTGAAGTTTTGCGTCATGGTGCTGCCCGATGATGGCGCAAGGGTTGCAGGGTAGTTGATGTCTACGTAAGCCATCCGGGTGAGGCCTGTTTGATAAGCCTCAAAGGAGCAAAAGCATGCTCACCGATCGCCCGCTTCTTTTTGCTCTGCAAGGCAGTGAGCACTATGCGACACGCGTCGCGCAACGGCTTGGCTGCCAACTGGCCCTTCATGAAGAGCGTGACTATGAAGATGGCGAGCATAAATGCCGACCGCTGGAGTCGGTTAACGGTCGCGAGGTCGTGGTGTTCCATTCCTTGTATGGGGATGGCCGGCAAAGCGCTAACGATAAGTTGTGTCGCCTGTTGTTCTTTTGCGCAGCCCTCAAGGATGCCGGCGCTCGCGAGGTGCAGGCAGTAACGCCCTACCTCTGCTACGGACGAAAAGATCGTCGCAGCCAGCCTCAAGACCCAACGATCACTCGCTACCTGGCGGCCATGATTGAAGCCTGCCGCGTAGATCGTCTGATTGCCCTGGAAGTGCATAATCCAGCCGCGTTCGACAATGCCTTTCGCATTCCGACCTGGAACTTGCAGTGCACCGAATTGTTCGCCCGGCATTTCGCCAGGTTCGTCGGCGACACCGACGTGGTGGCGGTGTCCCCTGATTCCGGTGGTATCAAGCGCGCTGAACAATTTCGTCAGGCCCTCGAACGACAACTGGGACGCTCAGTGGGCAGTGCGCTGATGGAAAAGCACCGTGCTCACACGACGCTGACGGGCACCCTCTTGGTTGGCGAAGTCTCGGGTAAGACAGCCATTGTTTTCGATGACCTGATCAGTACCGGCGAAACGCTGAAACATGCGGGCCTTGCCTGTCAAAACGCTGGAGCCACCCGACTGTTCGCAGCGGCGACCCATGGTTTGTTCACTACGGGCAGCCATCTGTTCGACCAGCCGCTTTTCGAGCACATTGCGATCTCTGACAGCTTACCTCCATTTCGCCTGCCCACCGAGTGCGTGACGCAACATTTGCACGTACTCGACAGCACCGCCCTGATAGCCACCTTGCTGGCTGAAAATGGACGATTTGGTACCGTCTGAACAGATGATGTTGCCGACCAAAGACAATGGGGAGTGCCTGCAGTTGAAAAAGATCAAAATCAACACAGCATTCACACTGATTGAGCCGGGACCGGTTGTTTTCGTCACCACAAATGATGGCCAGAAGAACAACATCATGACTGTCTCGTGGACCATGGTGATGGGCTTCACGCCGATTTTCGCCATCACCACCGGCCCCTGGAACTATTCATACGCAGCGCTTCTGAAAACCAAGGAGTGCGTCATTTCGATACCCTCCGTCGATTTGATCGATCGCGTTATTGGTGTGGGAACCTGTTCCGGTGCCGACACCGACAAGTTTGCAACATTCGGATTGACGCCCGTGAAAGGCAAACATGTCGGGTCACCCTTGATTAAGGAATGCCTGGCAAATATCGAATGCAAGGTTGTCGATATCATCGAGAAACACAATATTGTTGTCCTCGAAGGCCTCGCCGCCTACATCGACGATTCACCCAAAGAGACACGAACCATTCATTCAGTGGGTGATGGTTCCTTCGTCGTGGACGGACGCACATTGGATAGAAGAAAAATGATGCAAGCGAAACTTCCAGAGGGTGTCTAGGTGTTGGGCGATCGCCGTCACCATCCATTCAAATGGACTCGCCCTGCGTCCTTATCAGTCAATCCAGCGGATCTCTGGTTCCTTGTGCGCGCCTCATCACTCACGGTAAAGATCAACAATTCGATCAACGGTCCGGTTCCCAAGCAGGGATGCAAGTTATTGATACATAAGAACTATCAACTACGCAGTCGACAGGATGGCGTACTACAAACATTTGCTTACGAATTAGCAGCTCGCAAAAGACCGAGTCTGGAACTACAAGTGATAGGTTGAGCGGCCTGAACTGGCCATGAGATGCACAACCTGAATTATGCGCATCCCCCTACCCACCTTCCCTGCCTTCGGGGCTTATGTCGCCCTTTTCTGCCTGTTTTCGGTCGCATGGTTCACCCATCCTGCTCCGGAACACTCGTCCTTCGCCTTGATGAATCCCGTAAAGGCTGTGACTGATCAAGTCGCCAAACCCATCTATACCAGTCGTTTTGCCTCATCCGGGCTGGTGGACTTCGTGCATTCCTCGGCGGTAACCGCCTTGCCAGACGGTAGCCTGATGGCGGTCTGGTTCGCCGGCACCCGCGAAGGCGCAGCCGACGTGCAGGTGCGTTCTGCACGCTTCGACGCGAATACCGGCGAATGGGGTGCCGAGCAGGTATTGGCGACGCGGAAATCGACCCAACAGGGCACTGGAAAATACATCCGCAAGCTGGGCAACCCGGTTGTCGCGCTCGCACCGGACGGACGCCTCTGGTTGTTCTACGTGTCGGTGTCCATGGGGGGCTGGGCCGGTAGTGCGGTCAACGTGATGGTCTCTGACGACTATGGTCGCCAATGGTCCGAACCACGCCAATTGATCACTTCACCCTTTCTGAACATCAGCACCCTGGTACGTTCGGCCCCGGTGTTTCATGCCGACGGTTCCATCGGTTTACCGGTCTACCACGAATTTCTCGGCAAATTTTCCGAGTACCTGTACCTGAGCGCAGACGGCGATGTGATCGATAAATTCCGCATCAGCCACGGCAACAATTCATTGCAACCCACGGTCGTTCCGCTGGACGGACGGCGCGGTATCGCCTTGTTGCGCTATGCCGGAAACACCCATCACCGTGTGCTGGCGACCCGCACTGAAGACGCCGGGCAAACCTGGAGCGAACCCTACCCGCTCGACCCCTCCAATCCGAACTCCTCGTTGGCAGCCATCGCCACGCCCGAACACGGATTGCTGGTGGCGCTCAATGATTTGCAGGAGGGCCGATTCAAACTGAGTCTTTATGGTACCGACGCAAAAATGGACGATTGGCGTTCGCTGCGGGACCTCGACAAATCGCCTGATCCTGAAGGCGATACGTTTTCGCCCGAGGCTTACAAGGAAATCATCGGCAGAGAGTTTCGCGGTTCCAGTGGTGCACTGCGCCAACCGCTGGAGGCGCAGTTCCTGAACAACCTCGACAGCAGGGTCTGTAAGGCGCAAGGCTGCAGTTTCGAATATGAATACCCGTACTTCATCCGAAGTCCCGACGGTATGTATCACCTGGTTTATTCCTGGAACAACACCTTCATCAAGCACGTCACCTTCAACGATGCATGGTTATCGGAGCGTGCCAAATGATCAACCTGTGGCAAGCCCATATCAGCTTCACCCTGATCATCTTTCTGTTGCTGCCTTCGTTTGGTTTAAAGCGGACTGCGAGGATCGCGCTGTTGGTGGCATTGCTGGCAGCCAGCTTCATACCGCTGGATGGCTTGTCGTTGGCTGCGTACTTGCGCAGCCACATCGATGACCTGGCGGTCACGACATTGGTGTTCATGGTGTGGGGCTGTTTGCGTCGACTGGGTTTCCTGCCGCCTGCGCAGCAAGGCACGACCAGCGTATTGATCATCTTCGCTGCGATGGCGTTGGTGCTCTACCCCGCAACGCTGGGGTTGAGTTATCTGGACCCTTACCGGCTTGGCTTCAGTCCGCGCCCGATGCTGATCTTCGTCGCACTGCTCACGGCAGGCCTGTTTTATGTACGCAGTTACCTGGCCGTCGTGATGCTGGCGAGTGCAACCCTGGCCTTCGTCGTCGGGGTAAAACCTTCACATAACTATTGGGATTACCTGGTTGATCCGCTGCTGGGCCTGTATTGCTGCGCGGCACTGCTGACGCTGGCAGTGCGTTGGTCGTATGGCTGGCGGAACACGCTGCGTGGCTCAGTGAAAGACTCCGGATCCGTTTGAGATTCAACGACGTTTTTAACAGGGGAACAGGGATGGGTTGGCTGCAATCAAGACGTTTGCATTATTGGCTAGGCGCGACAGCGATCGCGTTTGTGTTGTTTGCATTGCTGCGGGTGGTGTTCTTTTTCGGTTTTTCCGGTTTCGACGCCAACGCATTGAGCGACGACCGTACCGTCCTGGAAACCCTGGGCATCGGCTTTCGTTTCGATCTGCGCCTGGCCATCCTGGTCATGTTGCCAATGGCGTTGCTGGCCTGGATTCCGCGTTGGAATCTCGTCAGCAGCCGCCTGCTTCGCCAATTGGCACGCGTGTATGTGTCCATCGCCATGGGCGCCCTGCTGCTGATCTATATCGTAGATTTTGGCCATTACGCCTACTTGGGTGTGAGGATCAACGCCACCGTGCTGCGCTTCATCGAAGACGCGCAAATATCCCGTGACATGGTCTGGCAAACCTACCCGGTCATCTGGATTTCACTGGGGTGGCTGGCAACAGTCGCACTGGTGACTTTGGCTCTGGTGCGCCTGGAGCGTGTGACGCTGGACCGGCCCCGCAAAGCCATTCACCCGCTCTCCGCCACCTGGGGTGGCGCGTTGATGGTCGTGTTGGTACTGCTTGGCATCCTGGGCCGTGTCGAGAACATGAACCTCGAAAACCCTGTCCCGTTGCGCTGGAGCGATGCGTTCTTCTCCGGCAATAACCAGGTCGCAGCGCTGGGCTTGAACCCGGTGATTTTCCTCTACGACACGGTCAAGGTCGGCCAATCACGCTATGACGAAGCGCAGGTGCGTGACCACTACGCCGTGATGTCCAAATACCTGGGCGTCGAACAACCCGACTCGCAAACCCTGAATTTTGTCCGTCACCAGGCACCACAACCCTACAAAGTATCGAGCACACGAGCGCCGAACGTGATGTTTGTCATGCTCGAGTCGCTGGGTACCAGTGCCGTCGGCGCGTATGGCAACCCGATCAATCCGACGCCCAACATTGATCGACTGGCCACGCAGAGCTGGTTTTTCGAGCACTTCTATGTTCCGGTCACCGGGACCGCAAAAACCGTTTGGGCCAGCATTAGCGGGGTCCCGGACGTCACTCGACAGGAAACCGCGACGCGTAATCCGCTGATTACCAAACAGCACACATTGATCAACGCCTTCACCGGATACGAGAAGATCTACACCATTGGCGGCAACTCCGGTTGGGCCAACATGAACGCCTTGATTCGGCAGAGTATCGACGGGGTTCGTTTGTTCGAAGAGCGGGACTGGAAATCTCCGGTAGTGGATGTCTGGGGGATTTCCGATCTGGATCTGTTCAAGGAAACCGACAAGATCCTGCAGGCACTGCCCAAGGACAAACCGTTCTTTGCCTATGTGCAGACGGCCGGCAACCATCGTCCGTTCACGATTCCCAAGAGCAATGATGGGTTCGAGGTCAAGCACCCTACCCTGGAGGAAGTCCAGGCCGCAGGATCGCGCAGTGTCGAACAGTACAACGCCGTGCGTTTGCTGGACTTCAACATTGGACGCTTGATGGAAATTGCCAAGGAAGGTGGTTACTACGACAACACCATTTTCGTGCTGTTTGGCGACCATAACACCCGCATCGCCCAGATCCCTTTCCTGGCACCGGCTTATGAACAACTGGGCCTGGAAAGCAACGCGGTGCCGATGATCATCCATGCACCGGGCCTGCTCGGCACGCGGACCGTCAAGGAAGCCGTCGGCCTGGTGGATTTACTGCCAACCGTGGCCGGCATGGCCGGCCTGGAATTTCGCAACAGTGGCCTGGGGCGTGATATTCAGCAGCCTGCGCCCGAGGGTGAACGCGTGGTGCCACTGGTGCTGCGTGAAGGCACGTTCCCGTTGATTGCGGGCGTCACTCAACACTACATGGTGCAGATGCAGCACGACGGCAGCTCGCCGACGCTGCACGACCTGGCCTCACCGACGCCGCTGGACAACGTGGCCGGGCAGAACCCTGAAGAGTTCAAACGCCTGGTGCAACTGACCCGCGGCCTGCATGAAACTTCAAGATTGATGCTGTACCAGAACGTGCGCAAGTAGCCGGGATCGTCAGTCCGATTGCCTCGGGGCCGGACTACCGCGCCGGCCCCGATAGCATGCACGCACTATTGTTTACTCGCGATTCTCGCCCCGCCCTTCCTTCCTGTCCTCCGGATGGACCTTGAGATAGCTGCTGACGGCGACGCCTAATGTCGGAAAGAACGCAGCTTCGCCAAACCGCTCGAAAAGCCCGAATCGCTTCAACTTGTCTTTGACGGGGTCCTTCATCTCGGCCACGCATAGCGTGATACCTGCCGCGCTCAAGGTTTCGTTCAGTTCGGCCAACATGTCGGCGGACGTCACATCCACGCTGGTGACCGGTTCCGCTGCTACCACCAGCCAGCAAACCGGCGTGGGCGATGTCGCCACGGCGTCCAGCACTCGGTCATGAAACAATTCTGCGTTGGCAAAAAACAACGGGGCATCCCAGCGAAACAGCACCAGACCGGGAATAAGATGCGCATCCGGATAACGCGTGATGTCGTGATAGCCCTGGACGCCTTTGGCGCGACCCAAAACCGCAGAATACGGACGCCAGGCATCCCATAGAAACTCGATCACGGCTACGACGATGGCCAGGCCAATGCCCTCGATGGCGCCGAATACGGCCACACCTGCCGTACAAACGATCGATAACCAGAATTCCCAGCGCTGGATACGATAAATCCGTCGCAGGTCGGCGACTTCGATCAGGCCGATCGCCGATGCGATGACCACCGCCGCCAGTGCGCTGGTGGGCAGGTTCTTCAGCAAATCCGGGGCAAACATCAGCAATAAAGCAACCGCCAGCGCGCCCACCACGCCGGTGAGTTGGGTTCGGGCGCCTGCGGCCTCGGCAACGGGCGTCCGTGACGAACTGCTGCTGATGGGAAAGCCCTGGAACAAGCCGCCGGCAAGGTTGGCGATGCCGAGTCCTACCATCTCCTGGTTTGGGTCGACATAGGTCCGGGTCCGCGCCGCATAGACACGCGAGAGCACGCTGGTGTCGGCAAACGATACAAGCGCAACGGCACAACCTCCGATCAGCACAGGAACAATATCGGCGCTGCGGATCCAGGGGATGGCAAACGCCGGCAAGCCTTGGGGCACAGAACCGAGGATCGCCACATCGTGGGCTGCAAGGTCCAGCACGCCAACGGCGACGGTGGCTCCTGCCACAGCGATCAGAATCCCCGGCACGCGTTTTTTGTCCTTGAGCAACAAGATGACCGCCACAGTGGCAGCCCCGATCATGAAGGTGGTCCAGTTGGTTTTTCCATCCATCACCGAGGTGGCAATGGCCCACAGGTTGCGCAACGGTCCGTCGGTTTCGATCGAAAAGCCGAAAAAGCTGGGCAGTTGACTGATCAATACCGTCAGCGCGATGCCGTTCATGTAGCCATAGCGGATCGGTTTGGAAAGCAGCTCGGTGACGAAACCCAGCCGCGCCACACCGGCCAGGATGCACACCGTCCCCGAGACGATCGCCATCATGCCGGCCAGGGCGATCGCGCGATGCGGATCACCACCGGACAGCGGCAGAACGACAGCGAGAATGACGGCTGCCAATGAGGAATCCGGCCCCAGCACCAGGATTCGGCTGGGGCCGAACAACGCATAAGCGAGCAATGGAACAATGGTCGCGTAAAGGCCATAAATGCCGGGCACCCCCGATGCCACCGCGTAGGCGATACCGACGGGCACCAGCATGGTGGTGAGCACGAGTCCGGCCACAATGTCGTGCTGCAACCATGCCATCTTATAGCGGCCCAACGTCCGCAGCCCCGGCAGCCAACGGCGCCAGCCGGTTTGATCGCCAGTATGCCTGCGCATAATCCGACCCGGTTCAGGAACGGGAGGCAGATCATCCGAATCGCTCATGAGACTTTAGCCCTCAGGGTTAACAAGTAGCGTGCGGTATGTGTGAAAAAAGCTCGAGACGTATGGTGATCAAACGTCGCAAATTCATAAATGTTCGCCGGTCAAACGATGTTCTTCTCTTGAGCCCCAGCAGATGATGTCAATGTGCCTTTATTGCAACTGACGCTAACCTCTCGATCGCTATCGCTTAGCTGACTCAGGAATTACGGACTATGGGAAGCTGGAAAATCAGGACTCATCTGCTTGTGCTCACCAGCACTTTGCTACTGGGTTTGCTGTGTGTCGGCGGGCTTGGACTCTTGGGAATGCAATCCGCTGTACGCAGTCTGGAGACTGTATATCTCGATCGAGTCGTGCCGCTGCGGGACTTGAAAAAAATCGCTGACCTGTACGCCGTGGACATCGTGGATGCCACCCACAAGGCACGCAATGGCAACTTCACCAACGCTGAATCACTGACCCGGATAGAGCAAGCGCAGAGGGAAATTGATCACACGTGGCAAGCGTACAAATCGACGCAACTGATCCCGGCAGAAACTCGTTTAATCGCGCAAATCAATCCGCTGATGGAAGCCACCCACGGGCCATTGCAAAATTTGCAGGGCATGCTGCGCCAGAACGACAACGCCGGTCTCGCACGCTTCGCGACCGATCAGTTGTACCCATTGATCGATCCCTTGTCAGCCAAGTTTTCCGAGTTGATCGAGGTTCAACTGGTGGAGGCCAAGACCCAGTTCGAGCAGAACCAGATCGCCTATACCTCCAGTCTCCGATTCAGCCTGTTGATTCTGGCATTGGCGCTGATCGCAGGCGTGGCCTACACGTTTTTGTTCTCCCGACTGTTGAGCCGCCAGCTCGGGGCCGAACCCGCAGAACTTGCCGCCATCAGTTCGAACATCGCCCAAGGGAAACTCGCCGCTACGCAATTTGACCAGCAACAGCAGTCGACGGGGGTGCTGCACTCCGTCCAGGCGATGCGCCACAGCTTGAGCGACATGATCGGCAAGATCAGCCAGGCCTCCGAGCAGATCGAGGGTGCGACGCTGCAACTGTCTGCATCTTCCGAACAAGGATTGAGCAGCGCCGCCCTGCAAAGCGAGACAGCCTCCTCCATGGCGGCTACGGTAGAAGAGCTTTCCGTCAGCATCACTCACATCGCCGACAATGCTCGACAGGCTCAGAGCACCGCGCAGAAAGCGGGCGAAATCACCCGCGAAGGCATGGAGGTCATGCAAGCATCCATCCAGGAAATGGACCAGATTGCCGATCTGGTTGCACAAAGCTCATCGGACATCGATCAACTGGCGGTTCAGTCGAATGACATCAGTCTGATTGTAGCGGTGATTCGGGGCATCGCCGAACAGACCAATCTACTGGCCCTCAATGCCGCCATCGAAGCGGCGCGTGCGGGTGAACAGGGTCGCGGCTTCGCCGTGGTCGCCGATGAAGTGCGCAGCCTGGCTGCCCGCACTGCCCAATCCACCACGGAAATCGTGGCCTTGGTCAATGCCATACAAAACGGCATGGTCAAAGCCAAAGACAGCATGGCCGCTGGCTGTGAACGCGTGACCCATGGCCAGAAACTGGTCGAAAGCGCGGGCCTTTCCATGGGCAGAATCAAGGGGGCACTGGACGATTCCCTTGCGGCCGTCAGTTTCATATCTTTGTCGCTCCAGGAACAACGCGCCGCCAGTGAGCAGGTTGCCTGCAACGTCGAAAGAGTGGCGCAAAGTGTAGAAGAGAACGCCACAGCCCAAGGCGGGATCGTTCGAACGACCCAGGAACTCAAGGCAATGTCCGACGGACTGGGCGTTATTCTGCAGCGGTTCAGTCTCTAAAAGGCCCGGCCCCCGTCAAACCATCAACGGCCGTTTGAATGCTATGACGGGGGGTGGTAATGAGCATTTTTCACACCTTGGCTTCAAGGTCTTATATTTGCTTAACCCGCGCTACCTGATGATACAAGGGCGGATAGTGGACCCACCGTGTTTTCCAGGGTGCCCACCAAGTCATTCGGAGCACTACGATCAAGGAAATAAAAGCGGTCACCCAGCCTGAATATCCAACAATCTCCCCAAACATCACTCCAAGCGTTGCTACTCCTTGTGCACTCCCTACCCAGGCATCGAAGCAAAACAGCGCCCCCAGACCAAATATCAATACGCCGAGTTCGTGTTTGGTTTCATCCTCCTTTTTCACGGCTTCACATTTGGACTTGTACAGTTCCCATGCAAAATCATCGTTCTCTTTGAAGGCATGCTCCTTCAATTCCGACATCAAGACATAACCAAATGGTCGGTTTGAAGACACATCAGTGGAATCAAGCTTCTCCCATGGAACGAACACGCCAATAGCTCTGAAAAAATTCGCAGAGAATGGAATGAAAAGTGAAACTGTCAAACAAAAAGCAGCCACACCCACGAGGATTATTCCCGCGTGTTTCCACATTTCATCCGTCGACAGCGACAAGCTCATGAGGTTTTTCCCTGCACAGAATGCTAGGGCTGCATCCAGGAAAAGCACCACGTAAGTCAACTGAATCCCCCATCGAAGCTCCCACGCTTTTTCAATGAAACTTGCCGAAAAATCAGCGATGGCACTATCAGACTTTGTAACGCTCTTGGTCATATCTAACTTCCATTACATCACGGATGGTTTTGGCAGCAGGGATACTAACCAATGAAAGAGCGGCTTCCGTAAAATCGTTAGCCTCCCAGATTACCGATTGCCCGGAAAATGCAACCGCCATTCCTTCGGAAAACCAAGTTTGGATGGCGTACAGGTTTTTCCTCCCGAGCAACTGCTGTTGGAAAATATGCACCATTTCATGGGGAATGAGCTGTTGAGTTCGCTGTCGGTCAAGCGGGTTGAAATCGAGGGCAAGCTTTCGCACCTGCAGTGGGTTCTGCCCTCGAAACCTGAAGCCAGGGCCAGCCAATCAATCCTCTGCCGGCCTTCTGAACACCAGCAACTTCCCGGTGGCGCGCTGCACCACCTTGTCATTCTGATTCAGCGTTTCCATGAACAGCGTCACCACGCCCCGATCCGGTTTCGAGGCCGACGGATCGATGGCCTGCACGGTGCTGAACAGGCGCAGCACGTCATCCGGATAAGTCGGCGTCGGCCAACTCAGTTCGATGCCCAGGCCGATGATGCCGTCCGCCAGGGGTACGCTGGCCACGAGCATCTTCATGGTCAGGGCCGCGGTGTTCCAGCCGCTGGCCGCCAGGCCACCGAACAGGCTCAACCCGGCCTCTTCAGCGCTCAGGTGAAAGGGTTGCGGGTCGTACTCGCGAGCAAACGCCAGCATCGCTTCCCGGTGGACGCGAACAGGGTCGCTTTCAAATTCCTGACCCAGGCTCAGGTCATCGAGATACAGTTTTTCCCACGAATGCGCGGTCATGATTCATGCCTCCGCAGTGGATTATGAATAGCCGATGTCGCTGAGATCGATGGCCACCAGCAAGGCGTCCTTGTCCGCCTGGCCATCAGCCTTGCGTCGATAGGCGCGCCGCTTGCCGGGCATGCACAAGCCATCGGCTTCGACATAGCCATGAACGTACTGGGCGGCAGGCAGGCCACCGCTGACGTCAACGTTGTAGTCGTGTCGACGTAGCAGAAAGTCTTCACCGAAGTAGAAATCCTGTACGGCGCAGTGCGTGGCAACGTTCTCGGGAAAGGCCACCCGCAATCGCCGCCAACGCTGAGTGCCCTCGCGCCAGGTCTCGACCTCCTCGGTCAAGACACCCGGCCAGGTGAACTGGAAAGGCATGGTCAGGTAGGACCAGAGTGCATAACCGTTGAAGTACGCGCGGTGCAGCGGATCCCAGGGACTGTTTTCCTCATGGTCGCGGAAGGACGCTCGGGGTGTTGATCGCTCGGCAATGACCTTGCCGGCGGTGTTTTCGATGGCGATGCGATCCGGGGTGTAGGCCGTGAACTGATCGGCCGCGCCAAAGGGCGTCACCGAGGCCCGCTGTTCATGCAGCCAGACTGTCATCTTGCGTGGCGCGCTGTCCTGAGTCAGCCCTTTCATTGCCCAGAGCGAGCCACCGGTCACAATCGTGGCGCGTACCTGGCTGAAGCTGTTCCAGCGTTCCAGACCACCGTGGGCGACAAGTACCTGATTCAGCAGTTCATCACGCTGCGCAGTCATGCTGGCGGCCCTCCTTCCTCCGGTGGTCGATCCCGTACCCATTGCCAGAATAATTGATACCCGACCGCGAGCACTACCGGGCCGATGAACAGCCCGATGATGCCGCTGGTGACCATCCCGCCAAGGGCGCCGATCAGCACCACTGGCATCGGTACATCGACCCCGCGCCCCAACAGCAGCGGTTTGAGTACGTTATCCACCAGGCCGGCAACGAAGACGTAGAGGGCGAACACGATCGTCGCGGTATTGGCGCCCTCGGTGGCAAACACAAAGGCAATCACTGGAATCGTGATGAGCGTCGCCGGCAATTGCATGATGCCGAGCAACAGCACCGCCAGGGCCAGCAAACCGGCGCCGGGGATACCCTTGAAGACAAAACCGAGCCCCACCAGCAGCATCTGGATGAACGCGATCCCGACCACGCCCAACGCCACCGCACGGATCGTCGCGGTGCACAGCGCGGCGATTTTTGGCCCTCTGACCGGGCCGCTGACGCGCGAGGCAATCTGCACCGCGCTGCGGCTGCCGCTCTCGCCATGGGCCATGAAAATACCGGCAATGATCAAGGCAAAAATGAAGGTCAGGAAGCCCATGCCGACGCCGGCCAGCTTGCTCAACAGGGTCAGGCTGGCATGTTTGATCTGCGGGATGTATTTGGCGGTCAGGTCGGGAAGATTGGTTGAGGCCTGAAGCCACAAATCAGACAGCGACTGCCCCACCAGCGGCCAACTGGCGACTGATTCGGAGGGTGGTGGAATGTGGAAATCGCCGCCCTTGACCAATTCCATCACATGCTCGACCGAGTCGGCAATCGAGGTGCCCAGCAGGTAGATCGGCACCATCAGGATGACAATGGCGACGAGAATGATCAGCGTCGCGATACGCCCTTCTTTTTGCCCCAGCGGCCCCTTCAGCCGCTCTTGCAGCGGGTAAAGGGTGATCGCCAGGATCAGCGACCACAGCATCAGGTCGCGGAACGGGCTGAAGATTTCAAAGCAGAACAGCACCAGAACCGCGATCAGCCCGGCCCGGATAAAGACATCGAGCAGCGTGCGCGTCAGCGTTTTATCCGAGAACGACGAGGGCTCCATGGATGCCTCCCTGATCACTGCGGTACGGGATCGGTTAGCCCAGCATAGACGTTCGATGGAAAACGCGAGGGTTCAACGCAGCTTCAACGGATCAACCAGTTCGGCGGCAATGGCCATGCCGACCAGGTCCGGCAGGGTATTGGCCTGCATGCGCTTCATCACGCGTGAGCGGTAGAGGTCGACGGTTTTTGCGCTCACGCCCAGTTGCTCGGCGATTTCGCGGGTGGTGTAACCCTGCACCAGCGGCAGCAAGACGTCGCGTTCCCGAGGGGTCAGCGTGAGCAAACGCGCCTGCAACGCCTCATGCCCTTGATTGCCCGAACGGTGGGTCGCGCAATTGCTGAGTGCCTGTTGCACGCTGTCCAGCAGCAATTGTTCGTTGTAGGGCTTTTCAATGAAGTCGTGAGCGCCGGCCTTGAACGCACGCACCACGATCGGCACATCGGCGTGACCGCTGACGAAGATGATCGGCAGGTTCAGTTCGCGCAAACGCATTTCTTCCTGCACGTTCAAGCCGCCCATGCCTGGCATGCGCACATCCAGCAGCACACAGGCCGCCAGACTGGCATCGCAGGCATTGAGGAACTCGACGCCGCTGGTGAACGGCAACGCCTTGAGGCCGACCGATTCCAATAACCAGACCGTTGAGTCGAGCATGCCTTGATCGTCATCGACCACATACACCACGTGCTCCGTCACACCCGCCATTGCATTATTCCTGTTGTTGTTTTGTTGGACCGGCAAGCGGCAAGCGACAGCACATCAGCAGCCCGACCGGTTGGCGGCGGGCCTGCAATTCGCCGCCGAAACCTTCGATGATGCTGCGGCTCATGGACAACCCGAGCCCCAGGCCATCAGCCTTGCTGGTATAGAACGGGGTAAAGATCTGCTCCAGTTCCGGCTCGCTCACACCGGGCCCCTCGTCTTGTACGTTGATGTCCACGGTGGCGGCGCTGCCCTGCCCCGCCGTCATCACGATCAGCGACGGCTGGCCCGGATGTTGTTCGCGGTTGGCATCGATGGCATTGCGCAACAGATTGAGCAGGACTTGTTCCAGCAATACCCGGTCGGCATAAACCGGCGGCAGATTATCCGGCAGTCGATCCTCGATTGTCACTTGGCAATTGCTCGCCTCCCAGGCACACAAACGCACGGCTTCGCGGGCGACGTCGGTGACATTCAGTGCCTGCATGCGGCGCTGGCCTTTGCGTAGAAACGCGCGCAAACGGCGGATCACTTCCGAGGCATGGGTAGCGTGATGGGTAATGCGTTCCAGCCCTTGCGCGACCCGGGCGGCGGCTTGCGGATTGGAGTCCACGGTCTGCAAATAGCGCTGGCTGGCATTGGCATAGTTGACCACCGCGGCCAGCGGCTGATTGATTTCGTGGGCAATGCCCGAGGCCAGTTCGCCGAGGGTGACCAGGCGTGCGGTGTGCGCCAGTTCATCTTGATGGCGGCGCTGCTGCACTTCGCGCAGTTCACGTTCGGTCATGTCCCGCGCCACCAGGGAATAGTAGCGCTCGCCGCCGGCGGAACGATGTGCCAACAGCACCAGCGACACCGGCACCGACGCGCCACCGCCCGGTGGTTGCAAGCGCGCATCGGTGCTCCAGACGCCGTCGCGTTCGGCGCCGCTCCAGCCGTCACGTTGCAGGCGTGTCAGGTCCGCGCTGGCAAACAGTTGCCCAAGGACCGGCATCGGCTGTTGCTCGTCGATGCCAAGGATGCGGCGTGCCGCCGGGTTGAGGTAAGTGACTTGCCCCTCAGGGTCGATAAACAGCACCGGGTCGATGTTGGCCTCGACGACTTCGGCCAGGCGCCGCTTGTTCTCTTCGGCCTGCACGCGGGCGGTAATGTCCCGGGAGACGCTGACCACCTCGACCACCGTGCCGGTGTAGGTTTCACGAATCGCTCGACTGGCGGTTTCGAACCACAGGTAATGTCCGTCCCGATGGCGAATGCGGTACGTCATCGTGTGATAACCATCCTGCTCCAGCGCATCGCGGGCGCGCTGCACCAGGCTGGCCAGGTCCTGGCCATGGAACAGGCCTTGGGCCATTTGCCCGCGCAACTCTTCCGGCCAGTAACCGAGCAACGTCCATGAGGCGGGTGAGGCATCGAGAAAACAACCATCTGGTGTGTGCCGGGAGATCAGGTCGGTGGTGTTCTCGATGATCAATCGGTACAGCCGCCGCGCCTGGGTCGCTTCGCGTTCGGCCAGCACTTGCGCGGTGGCGTCGCGACAACGGGCGAGCACACGGTTGTCCTGGGGATCGGGAATGAACGTCCAGATCAGAATCTGCGCTTCGAACTGGGCTTCGACCCCTTCAATCGCGCGTTGCTGGTCCAGGCAGGCGCGCACCAGCACCCGATGATTGACCGGCAGAAATCCCAGTACGTCGGTCAGCGGCTTTTCGGCCAGCAGCGCCAGCAACGCCGCGTTGAATTCCTGCGGCCGGCCCTGCGCGTCAAGCAACAGGCTCGGCTGCGGATCGTGGCCCAACAGCGGCGAGCTGCGCAGCATGCCGTTGACGCTGCTGAGCAAGGTCGTCAGCAGATCCTGCACCCAACCCAGCCAATCGAAACTCACGCCCTCGCACACTTCCACCAGCAACAGGCCCGCCTGGCCAGGCATCAACGCCAGATCAAACACCTGGCCATGGCTGATGGCGGCGCGGCGCAGTCGACCGGCCAGCCAGCAATCGAGTTGCCGTACTTGCGCCAGATCAAGCCGCCCCGCTTCCAGCAGCCGCTCGTACAGCAACTGATCGCTGGCCTGCGAAGGGTCGCCCTGGCCCGGTGGAAAATGCTGGGCGGCGCCTTCATGGCTGTAAATCCGCGCACGGGGTTGCCAGCTCAGGTAAACCGCGCGACGCACCTCGGGGCAATCCTGCAAGGCCCGGCACAACGCATCGGCTCGAGCGGCCAGAGGCACGGCCTCGCGCTGCAGACGCAACCAGCTGTGCAATCGAACGGGAGTCAGGGTCATCACAGGTCCGCCTCGTTGGGGAAGCCAAGGATATACCGGCCTTGGCGGCATGACTGCAGTCATTTAGGTCACGAAGCATTTAATATAGTACATATCCTATACGCTATAGGTTGTACTTCCATATTGGTGGTGGATTGTTATATAAAGCACACCGGACATAAAAGGTGACCTCAGCGGCTACGCTGAAAGGCCACCGATAGAGCTAACAATCAGCCACCGAGTACCCGCACATGTCGATCTATGAACAAGGGCTAGGCCCTTCGGCTGTCAATCACATCGCCTTGTCTCCGCTCAGCTTCCTTGAGCGCACTGCCAACGTTTACCCCGACTACCCCGCCGTCATCCACGGTTCCATTCGCCGCACCTGGGCGCAGACCTACGCCCGTTGCCGACGCCTGGCCTCGGCGCTGGCCGGTCGCGGCATCGGCAAGAACGACACCGTGGCGGTGATGTTGCCCAACATCCCGGAAATGCTTGAAGTGCATTTTGGCGTACCGATGATCGGCGCCGTGCTCAACCCGCTCAACGTACGCCTGGATGCCGAAGCCATTGCCTTCATGCTGCAGCATGGCGAGGCCAAGGTGCTGATCACCGACCGCGAGTTCCATGACGTGATTCACGCCGCCATCGGCATGCTCGATCATCCGCCGCTGGTGATCGACGTGAACGACCCGGAATACGGCGAAGGTCAGGCTGTCAGCGATCTGGACTATGAAGCGTTGCTGGCCGAAGGCGACCCGGCGTTCGCCTGGCAATGGCCGGCCAACGAGTGGCAAGCCATCTCGCTGAACTACACCTCCGGCACCACCGGCAATCCGAAAGGCGTGGTCTATCACCACCGCGGCGCATATCTGAATGCCTTGGGCAACCAGATGACCTGGGCCATGGGCAACCATCCGGTGTACCTCTGGACCCTGCCGATGTTCCATTGCAACGGCTGGTGCTACCCGTGGACCATCACCGCGATGGCCGGGGTGCATGTGTTCCTGCGCCGGGTCGATCCACAGAAAATCCTTACGCTGATCCGCGAACACCAGGTCACCCACCTGTGCGGCGCGCCGATCGTGCTCAATGCGCTGGTCAACATGCCGGAATCGGCGAAGGCAGCCATCGATCACCCGGTCAACGCCATGGTCGCCGGTGCTGCACCACCGGCCAAAGTCATCGGCGCCGTGGAAGAAATGGGCATCAAGGTCACCCACGTCTACGGCCTGACCGAAACCTATGGCCCGGTGACCCTGTGTGCCTGGCATGCCGAATGGGATGAACTGCCACTGGATGAACGTGCGCAGATCAAATCCCGTCAGGGCGTGCGCTACCCGACACTCGAAGGGGTGATGGTCGGCGATTCGAAGACATTGGAGCCGACCCCGCGCGATGGCCAGACCATCGGTGAAGTGTTCATGCGCGGCAATACCGTGATGAAGGGCTACCTGAAAAACCCGACGGCCACCGCCGAAGCGTTCGAGGGCGGCTGGTTCCATACCGGCGACCTGGCGGTGTGTCACCCGGACGGTTATGTCGAGATCAAGGACCGCCTCAAAGACATCATCATCTCCGGTGGCGAGAACATCTCTACCATCGAACTCGAAGGCGTGCTCTACCGCCATCCGGGCGTGATGGAAGCCGCGGTGGTCGCCCGTCCCGATGAAAAATGGGGCGAAACGCCGTGCGCCTTCATCACCTTGAAGGCGGATCACCAGGACGTTCGCGAAGCCGACATCATCAGTTTCTGCCGTGAGCACCTGGCCGGTTTCAAAGTCCCGCGCACGGTGATTTTCACCCTGCTGCCGAAGACTTCCACCGGCAAGATCCAGAAGTACGTGCTGCGCGACAGGGCCAAGGCCCTCTAACCCTCACCCACGTTTCACCTAGAAGGCGGCAGGTGTCTTACCTGCCGCTTCGGGCTCGTGCAGGCCGGATTCGGCCTGCTCAGCCCCTCTCACACCGATAACAACAACAATGTGGAGCGCACCATGATCGACATCCATGCAACCGATACCCAACGCTGTGAACGTATTCGGACCAATCCGAAATTCCTTCAACTGGTCAGCAGCCGTTCGCGCCTGGCCTGGTCGTTGAGTGCTGCCGTGCTGGGCACTTATTACCTGTTCATGTTCGTGGTGGCGTTTGCCCCGCAGTGGCTGCACGCCCCCCTCGGCGAGCATCGGATGTTGACCCTGGGCATGCCGGTTGGCGCGGCGATCATTATCTTTTCCTGGCTGCTGACCGGTTGGTATGTCTACAGCGCCAACACGCGCTTCGATGCACTGGGCGCCGCCATTCTTGAGGAGAGCAAGTGATGCGTAAACTCATCCTCGCCGCAGCCTGCCTGTTGCCGGCCTCCGCTGTGTTCGCCGCACCCGCGTTGGGCGCCATAGAAAAACAACCGCTGAACCTGCATGCCATCGGCATGTTCTTCGTGTTCGTCCTCGGTACGCTGGCGATCACCTGGTGGGCCGCGCGCCAGACCAAATCCACGTCGGACTTCTACACCGCCGGCGGTGGCATCACCGGGTTTCAAAACGGCCTGGCGATTGCCGGTGACTACATGTCCGCCGCCACTTTGCTGGGGCTGTCGAGCCTGGTGTTCGCCAAGGGTTACGACGGTTTCATCTACACCATCGGCTTCTTTGTCGGCTGGCCGATCATCACCTTCCTGATGGCCGAGCGCCTGCGCAATCTGGGGCGCTATACCTTTGCCGATATCGTTTCCTATCGTCTGGACCAGAACAAAGTGCGGATCTTCGCTGCGTTCGGTTCGTTGACGGTGGTGTGCTGCTACCTGATCGTGCAGATGGTCGGTGCCGGCCAGTTGATCAAATTGCTCTTCGGCCTCGACTACCCGGTAGCCGTGGTGATCGTTGGTGCGTTGATGCTGGTATACGTGATTTTCGGCGGCATGATCGCCACCACCTGGGTGCAGATCATCAAGGCTGTGCTGTTGCTCGCCGGTGGCACGACGCTCGCGGTCATGGCCATGTCGCAGTTCGGTTTCAGCTACGAAACCCTCGCCACCAAAGCAGTCGAGGCGCACGCCAGCGGCTGGAACATCATGGGCCCCGGCTCAATGCTCGCCGACCCGATCAACACGGCGTCGATGTCCCTCGGCCTGGTGTTCGGCATCGCCGGCTTGCCGCACATTCTGATGCGCTTCTTCACCGTGCCCAACGCCAAGGAAGCGCGTAAGTCGGTGTTCTACGCCACCGGCTTCATTGGTTTCTTCTTCCTCGTGGTGTGCACCCTGGGCTTCGCCGCGATGGTGATCATCGGCACCGATTCGCAGTACTACGTCAACGGCGAAGTCGGCGGTGCCTTGATCGGTGGCGGCAACATGGTCGCGATGCACCTGGCCAAAGCGGTGGGCGGCAACCTGTTCTTCGGGTTCCTCTCGGCCGTGGCCTTCGCCACCATTCTTGCAGTGGTCTCCGGGCTGGCCCTGGCCGGTGCATCGGCGATTTCCCACGACCTCTACGCCACCGTGTTCAAGAAAGGCAAGGCCACCCAGAAACAGGAAATGCGCGTGACCCGCATGGCCACCGTAGGCCTGGGCATCATTGCGATTCTGCTGGGCATCCTGTTCGAGAAGATGAACGTCGCGTTCCTGGTGGGCCTGACCTTTGGCATCGCCGCCTCGACCAACTTCCCGGTGCTGATCATGGCCATGTACTGGAAAGGCCTGACCACCAAAGGCGCGATCATCGGCGGTTTCGCCGGCCTGATCTGTGCGCTGGTGCTGGTGATCCTGTCCCCGGCCGTGTGGGTGACCGTGCTCGGTCATGCTCACGCGATCTTCCCGTACGACCACCCGGCGCTGTTCTCCATGCCGTTGGCGTTCCTGGTGATCGTCGTCGTGTCCCGACTCGACCGCAGCGTGCGGGCCGACAAGGAACGCGATGCCTACGCCGACCAGTTTGTACGCGCCCAGACCGGCCTTGGTGCTGCCGCCGCTTCCAGTCATTGATTGAAAGGCACGGCGCCCGTTTGCGGCGCCGTGCACAACCGTCCTGTCGAGGTTCACGTTATGCCCGAATTCAAAGCCCCCCTGCGCGACCTGCGCTTCGTCCTGCATGAAGTGTTCGACGCCCCGGCCCTGTGGGCGCGCCTGCCTGCCCTGGCTGACAACATCGATGCCGGCATCGCCGACGCGATCCTGGAGGAAGCGGGGAAAGTCACCGCGCACCTGATCGCCCCCTTGAACCGCAGCGGCGACGAAGAAGGCGCGCAGTGGCACGAAGGTCAGGTGACGACGCCGATCGGCTTCAAACAGGCGTATGCCACGTTCATCGAAGGTGGCTGGGTCGGTTTGTCCGGTAACACCGAATACGGTGGCATGGGCATGCCAAAGATGCTGGCCGTGCAGTTTGAAGAGATGCTCTACGGCGCCAATTCAAGCTTCGCGCTGTACTCGGCATTGAGTTCCGGGGCCTGCCTGGCATTGGATGCTCACGCCAGCGACAGCTTGAAAGACCTGTACCTGCCGCCAATGTATGAAGGTCGCTGGGCCGGCTCCATGTGCCTGACCGAAGCCCATGCCGGCACTGATCTGGGGCTCATCCGCACCCGCGCCGAACCTCGGGCCGACGGCAGTTTCAGCATCACCGGCAGCAAGATCTTCATTACCGGTGGCGATCAGGACCTGACCGAAAACATCATCCATCTGGTGCTGGCCAAACTGCCCGACGCACCGGCCGGGCCGAAAGGCATCTCGCTGTTTGTGGTGCCAAAAGTGCTGGTGAATGCCGACGGTTCCCTCGGTGACGCCAACGCCGTGAGTTGCGGTTCGATCGAACACAAGATGGGCATCAAGGCCTCGGCCACGTGCGTGATGAACTTCGACGGTGCCAGCGGATGGCTGGTGGGCGAAGCCAACAAAGGCCTCGCGGCGATGTTCACCATGATGAACTACGAACGCCTGTCCATCGGCATTCAGGGCATTGGCTGCGCCGAAGCGTCCTACCAGAGCGCCGTGGCGTACGCCCGTGAACGCATCCAGAGCCGCGCCCCGACCGGCGCCATGGCCCCGGACAAAGTCGCCGACCCGATCATCGTCCACCCCGACGTGCGCCGCATGCTGCTCAGCATGAAAGCCATGACCGAAGGTGGCCGCGCGTTCGCCAGCTATGTCGGGCAGCAGCTCGATCTGGCGAAGTTCTCCGATGACGCACAAGAACGCGACAGCGCGCAGACCCTGGTCGCGCTGCTGACGCCGATTGCCAAGGCGTTCTTCACTGACACCGGTCTGGAGAGCTGCATCAATGGCCAGCAAGTGTTCGGCGGCCATGGCTACATCCGCGAATGGGGTCAGGAACAATTGGTCCGCGACGTGCGTATCGCACAGATCTATGAAGGCACCAATGGCATTCAGGCGCTGGACCTGCTCGGACGCAAAGTGCTGGCCGACAACGGCGCCGCGCTGCGTCAGTTCACCGGCGAGATTCGCCATTTCGCCCACCAGCCTGATGCGCCCTACTCCGCGCAACTGTTCGATGCCGTGCAGCGCCTGGAAGACTTGAGCGACTGGTTGCAGGACCGAGCGGCGACCAACCGCAACGAAATCGGCGCCGCTTCCGTGGAGTATCTGCACCTGTTCGGTTATGTCGCCTACGCCTGGTTGTGGGCGCGCATGGCACAGGTTGCCCGGCAAAAACGCGGCGACGACGAAGCGTTCTACGGGGCGAAGATTGCAACCGCCGACTTCTACATCCATCGCTTGCTGCCGCGCATTTTGAGCCTCGAACAATCGATTCGCGCCGGCAGTGCCTCCTTGTTCGGTCTGAGCGCCGAGCAGTTCTAACGATTGAACCGCACGCGGCGCCACGCTCCTCTCTTTTCGGCGCTCGCGTTTTTTATTGATAGGCCCTCGCCCGGTTGGCGAGGGCTGCGTAAGCCGTCATTCCATAATAAAAACAAAGGGGCTTCACCATGGATCGCAACACCCGCATTCTCGCTACCCGACTGTTGCTGGCCGGTGGCGTCATCAGCCTCTCGGCCCCCGCCTCTGCTGACTTTATCAAGGACAGCAAAGCCAGCCTCGAGCTGCGTAACTTCTACTTCAACCGCGACTATCGTCAGGCCAACGCGGCGCAATCGAAACAGGAGGAATGGGCGCAGGGCTTCCTGTTGCGCTACGAATCCGGCTTTACCGAGGGGTTGATCGGGGTTGGTTTCGATGCAATCGGCCTGATGGGCGTCAAACTCGACTCCAGCCCGGATCGCGCCGGTTCCGGCGTGCTCCAGCGCCATCGCGATACGCGCAAAGGCGCTCAGGACGAATACGGTGAACTGGGCCTAACCGCCAAAGTGCGCGCCTCCAAAAGCACGCTGAAACTCGGCACATTGCTGCCCAAGCTGCCGACGGTACTGGCCAACGATTCGCGTCTGCTGCCGCAAACCTTCAAGGGCGGTCAGCTGACTTCGCTGGAAGTCGAAGGCCTGAGCGTGGATGCCGGTCGACTGACGCAGGTCAACCAGCGCGACTCCTCGGACTACGAGGACATGGGCATCACCCGCACCGGCGCCAAAGGCATCACCAGCCGCCATCTGGACAGCGACAGCTTCGATTTCGCCAGCCTCAACTACAAATGGACCAGTAACCTCGCCACCGGTTACAGCTACGGTCACCTCGACAATTTCTACAGCCAGCACCTGGTCAACCTGAGCTACGTGTTGCCGGTCACCACCGGCCAGTCGTTGAAGACCGACCTGCGTTTCGCCCGCTCTACCGATGATGGCGGCAGCAATGTCGATAACAATGCGATTGGCGCAATGTTCACTTACAGCCTCGGCGGGCATGCGTTCGGCCTGGGTTATCAAGGCATGAGCGGCGACACCGGGTATGCCTACGTCAATGGCACCGATGCGTTCCTGGTGAATTTTGTGCAGATCGGAGACTTCGCCAGCAAGGATGAAAAATCCTGGCAAGCCCGTTACGACTACAACTTTGCCGCCCTCGGCATCCCCGGCCTGACGTTCATGACCCGCTACATCACCGGTGACAATATCGACCTGGGCGGCAACCGCCCGGAAGGCAAGGAATGGGAGCGCGATACCGATATCGGGTATGTCGTGCAGAGCGGGCCGCTGAAGAACGTCGGCGTGAAATGGCGCAATGCGACAGTGCGCTCGACCAACTTTGGCAGTGATCTGGATGAAAACCGTTTGATCGTCAGCTACACGTTGCCGATCTGGTAACCCGATTCAGGTTTCAAAAAAGGGGGACTCGCTTGACGGCGCAGTCTCCTTTTTTCTGTTGGAGCAGGCGTGTTATGAAGGGCCTCATCGCGGGCAAGCCCGCTCCCACAGTGATCTCTGTTGCTCACAAATACTGCATTCACAGAGAACCCCTGTGGGAGCGGGCTTGCCCGCGATGAGGGCCCCGAACCAATAAAGATCTCTAGCGTGGCATCCCTCCCCCTACACCGCCCCGCGGCCGTAGCCATAGTAGGTTAAGATGCCTGCAAACCAGGCTCGCCACGAGACGCCCCGCATGCCAGATAACAGTCGGAACACCCCCCGCCTGATCAAGAAGTACCCCAATCGCCGACTGTATGACACCCACACCAGCAGTCACCTGACCCTGGCGGACATACGCCAGTTGGTCGTCGACAAGATTGCGTTTCAGGTGGTCGATGCAAAATCTGGCGAAGATCTGACTCGCAGCATCCTGCTGCAGGTGATTCTGGAAGCGGAAAGCGGCGGTGAGCCGATTTTCACCAGCGACATGCTGATGGGGATTATCCAGTTCTACGGCCCTTATCAGGGTGTACTGGGCAGCTACCTCGATAAAAGCATTCAGACCGTGATCGACATCCAGTCCCAGACAGGCGCGCAATCGTCCGAGGCCTGGAGCACCTTCATGCACCAGCAAGCGCCGGTCATGCAGGACCTCATGCGTCAGTATGTCGACCAGTCCAAGGCGCTCTACCTGAACACACAAAACATGTTCGGCCTGTTCACCGGCAAACCTGAAGCAGAAAACGGCACGAAAAAAAATGGCGACGGGGAATAAACCCGTCGCCATTGGTGCTGCCGGCCTGATTTGACTTACTTGTTACCGCTGGTGGCCTTGGCATTGGCTTCCGGTGCCGCTTTCCGGGTCGCGGCGGTCGCAGCGTCGAAATTGCTCTGAGCCACATCGGCTGCCTGTTTCACGGCTTTCTGTGCACTTTCAAACACGGTACCGGCATTCGCCAGGCCCGACTTGAATGCAGCCACTACAGGCTCGGAGCCGGCCGGTGCATTCTTGCTGATCGATTCAACAAACTCATTCACCTGCTGGGTGCCCGCCTCGACCTGACTCGACGTCAGCTTCGCGATGTCCGACTGCGTGCCCACGATCAGCGCCTGAACCTGGCGATTGAACTCGGCCAGGCGTTCGCTTTGCGCGCTTGGCTGGGTGAACGACGCCTGCAAGTCAGCAAAACCCTGTGGGTCGCGCACGGCGAGCAATTTACGGACGCCTTCGAAATGCTCTTCGGTGGAGTCACGCAGTGCCTTGAACTGCAATTGGCTCAGCTGCTCAACGCTGGCGAACACTTTGCCGCTGATTTGCTGCAACAGGTCGAGGTTGGCTTTCTGGGCGGTTTGCAGATTTTCCGGGTTGAAAAAAGACATGCTTGAATCTCCTGGTACGGGAAGGCCCGAATGGGCCTGAGGACGCGATAGCGATCCTGACAGTCATCGCGCTGGTTTTGATATTGCAGCGCACAAAACCATTTGGCAACGGCTATTTTGTGCGGCGCACAATAAAGTTCGCTTCCTTGGCTGAAATTCCCTATACACTCGTGAAAATCGGATGAGCGGCTTGGCTTCTATTAGTCAGGGCGACGTTCCCACGCATGGCGTCAGGAGTTCACGATGGGCCAGGAAGAAAATATTGCACTGCAAGATGAAGGGCTGTCAGCTTCGCCCGGTTTGTTCGAACACCTGAACCATCTCCAGCGTCTCAACACCCTCAACGTTCTCGACGCCACGCAACAGCGCCAGGCCAAAACCTACGCGCCTTCAAGCCTTGGGCTACTCAAACAGCCGAACGCCGCTGACTGGCAGGAATACCTCACCGACCTGGGCCAACGCAGCGTGCTGTTCTGGGACACCTTGCGTCAGCGCGGTGACAACACCCTGGCCCACGAACGCGCCGGGTATCCGCTGCTGCTCAAGTTCAATCATGAAACCCTGGTCGCCGGCGAAGACCTGCCTCGCCCGGTCAACTACTCGTTGCTGCAGATCCTGGCGGGCCCCGGGCAACGGCTCGACAGCCAAAAACAACCGGTGATCATCATTGACCCTCGCGGCGGTCACGGCTCGGGGATTGGCGGTTTCAAACAGGATTCGGTCATCGGCGAAAGCCTGCGCGCCGGCCATCCGACCTATTTCATCTCGTTCAGCCATTCGCCACGCCCGGGGCAAACCCTCGCGGACATCGTTGAAGCCCAGGCGAGGTTCCTCGAAGAGGTCAGCGCGCGACATCCCGCCAGCGCCAAACCCGTGGTGATCGGCAACTGCCAGGCCGGCTGGGCATTGATGGGCCTGGCGGCGACCCGCCCGGAACTGCCAGGACTGATCATCGTCAACGGCGCGCCGTTGTCATACTGGGCCGGTGTCAACGGTCGCAACCCGATGCGCTACACCGGCGGTTTGCTGGGCGGCGGCTGGATGGCGCGACTGGGCAGCGACCTGGGCAATGACCGTTTCGACGGCACCTGGCTGGTCAGCAATTTCGAAAGCCTCGACCCGGCCAACGCTGTGTGGGGCAAGTACTACCACCTGTTCAGCGAAGTCGACAGCGAGGCCGCACGGTTTCTCGATTTCGAGCGCTGGTGGGGCAGCCCGACCCTGCTCAATGGCGAAGAGATCGAGCAGATTGTCGACGACCTGTTCATCGGTAATCAGCTGTCCGGCGGCCTCGGTCGCAAGAGCAGCGGGCTCGACCTCAAGCGCATCGAAGTGCCGGTGGTGGTGTTCTGCTCGTACGGCGACAACATCACCTCGCCGCAACAGGCGCTGGACTGGATCACCGACGTCTATCCCAGCGATCTCGCCCTGCAAAATGCCGGGCGCACTATCGTTTACCTGCGTCACGCGAGCATCGGTCACCTGGGCATCTTCGTGTCGGGTGAAGTGGCGCGGCGTGAACACCGTGAGTTGCTGGGCGCGGTCGACGCGATCAATGAACTGCCGGGCGGGCTGTATGAAATGCTCATCGATGACCTGCCGGAAAACTCGGATACGCCGTACGCCGTGCGTTTCGAGCCACGGCGTATCGCCGACATCCACGGTAAAGTGCAGCCGCCCCGTGACGACGATCGCGAATTCGCGCTGGTCGAACGTGCCTCTGATTTCAACAACACGCTTTATGACGGATTTGTACGGCCGTGGTTGCGACAGTTGATCAACGAGCCGACCGCTGAAATGATGCGCAAGGCACACCCGTTCCACCAGCAACAAGTGATGTGGAACAGTCTGAACCCCGCACTCTGGTGGCTGCCAGGCAGTGCCGCTCAAGTGAGCAAGGATCGACATCCGGCCAGCCCGTCCAATCCGTTGCTGGCCTGGCAGGAACTGTTTTCCAACCAGATACAGGACGCCTTGAACGGCTATCGGGACCTGCGTGATGCCGCTCAGGAGATGAGTTTTTATGGCGTGTATGGCGTCCTCAACAGCCTAGCCGGCAATGCCCCGGGGCGAGATCTCCAGGCGCATGCCAGGCAGCACGATAAAGTCCTGACCGAACGCCTCCAGGACGCCCTGCCCCTGGGCGGTTTGATGGAAGCCTTGATCCGGATCCTGTTCCTGCTGGGCCGCGACAGCGATGAACCGGGCAAGCAAAGCGTCGAAAAACTGATCCTGCAATTGCAAGTGCTGCAGCAGGACTACAGTGCCGAGCCGCGGGACCTGCGCGAAACCCTTCGCCTGCAAAAACTGCTGGTCGCCACCCACCCGCAGGAAAGCCTGCACAGCTTGCCCCTAATGCTGGTTGGGCTCGAAGAGCGCCAACAAGTGCTGGCGGCCGTCGCCAATTTGCTGCCGGAACTGCTGACCAGCGGCGCAGACAACCCGTCCTGGTGTGAATTGCACACGCTACTCGATGTGCCGCTGCCGGGTTTCAACCTGACCCAACCGCCAGGTGAAGCCGATCCAATTGCGGTGGTCACCCCTGAACCGATCGCACCGGTAACGCCGACAAAAACGCGCAAACCCGCGAAGGGCAAAAAAGGCGCGAAAAAACCTCCTGCACCATGATGATCAACCTGTGGGAACGGGCTTGCCCGCGATAGCGGTGCGTCAGGCGACATCAACGTTGAATGTGAAATCGCCATCGCGGGCAAGCCCGCTCCCACAGGGAAAGTCACACCGGCGCAGCTTCCTGGATCTCGAACGATTCATCGGAGCGGTACTGCCCCGGTGTCATGCCAAACCAGCGGCTACAGGCTTTGTTGAAGCTGCTGTGATCATGAAAACCAAGGAGATACGCGACATGCTTCATGTTGAAGTGCGAATGACGCAGGTAGAAATCCGCCAATTGTCGACGCACCGCGTTCAGCACATTCTTGAATTGTGTCCCTTCCTTTTCCAGCGCACGTTGCAACGTTCGTTTGCTGATGTTCAAGGCCGCCGCGATCGACTCCATGTCGCACTGCCCCTGCCCCTGACTCAAGCGCTCGGTAATCAGCGCGCGAATCCGGCCGACAATGCAAAAACCGAACAGTAGGTCCAATTGCGCCTCGGCAAAGCTGTCATGCAGCACCGCCAACGTTTCGTTGGCCATGCTCAACGGCCGCATCAGCTCCTCCCCGTCAAACAAAATGCTGTCGTAAGCCGCGTCGAACTGCAGATTGCAGCCAAACAGCCGTCGATGCTCGGAGGTGTCTTCGGGTTCGGGGTAAGTGAACTCAACGCTCAAGGGGTGCGGTGCGTTGCCGCCCGACAGCTTGCGACAGAAACTCAACAACGATGCCAGTCCGGCATCGGTGTACTGCCGAGGTTTGACCGAACCCTGCTGCTGATGGTCGAGCCCGGACAGACGGAAATGTTGCTGCTCCGAAGTGAAGAAAAGGCTGAACCCGGTGCTAATCAACGGACTGAAACGGACCAGGCGTTCAAGGGCTTTTTTCAGGTTCAGGCTGGACATCATGGTGTAGCCGACGATCTGAAAACTGCCGGGGTGGAAACTGCCATAGGCCCGTAGCCCAATGTCCGGATCGTCCGAGGCCTCAGCGGCCAGTTCCCAGAGTCGATAGATGGCCTTTCGCTCGCAAAACGCTCCTGGTTTGTTTGCAAGATCAATGTCCAGTCCAGCCTCCCGACACAGACTGGCAACATCCAGTCCTTGAGCCGAGAGCGTATTTACCAGCACGCTGGCATAGCCTGAGCTCATTCTATACATGGCGTCCTCAATGACCTGTGGAACCGGACATCCTGTCCGGAGCCATGACTGATCTGCGATGAATCAAAGACTAACGGGTGGTTCAGTTGCCAATATTGATCCCAGTATAGGTAATCCCGATTTTTAGCCACTGTTTCAGGCCATTCGTCGACCGGATGCTACTAAGCCGGACATGGCACCTTTGGACACCACGCCGTCACCTCCCAACACTTCCGCATCCCGCGACCATACCGAACAATCCTCCCATCTTGCAGCGCAAAAACAAAAAAGGATTGGAGCTTATGAAGTCGCTTGGTCGTATTGCGTTGGTCACCGGTGGTATGGGTGGGATTGGCACGGCGATAAGCCAGCGCCTGTACAAGGAAGGATTCAAGGTCATCGTCGGTTGCAGCGCCGATTCCGACCGCAAGAACGACTGGATTGCCACTCAACTGGCGGCGGGTTACCAGTTCGAGTGCGTCTACGGCGACATCACCGATTGGGAGTCAACGCGCAAGGCCTTCGAGATGGCGCGGGAACAATTCGGCCCGATCGATGTGCTGATCAACAACGCCGGCATCACGCGTGATGCTTCTTTCCGCAAGCTGACGCCCGAGGACTGGAACGCGGTCATCTGCACCAACCTGAGCGGCGTGTTCAACACCACCAAGCAGGTGATTGAAGGGATGTTGGCCAAAGGCTGGGGACGGGTGATCAATATCTCCTCGATCAACGGTCAACGCGGCCAGTTCGGCCAGACCAACTACAGCGCGGCCAAAGCCGGCATCCACGGTTTCACCATGGCACTGGCACGAGAAGTGTCGGGCAAGGGCGTGACCGTCAACACCGTCTCGCCGGGTTACATCCAGACCAACATGACCGCGGCCATCCGCCCGGACATCCTCGACAGCATGATCGCGGCCACTCCGGTCGGGCGCCTTGGCCAACCCGAAGAAATCGCTTCGATCGTCGCCTGGCTGGCTTCCGATGAATCGGGCTACAGCACCGGCGCCGACTTCTCGGTGAACGGCGGGATGAACATGCAGTAGACCGATCAGGGCAAGGACGCCCTGCTCCCGCTGGACAACACTTTAATGAGGTCACGCATGAACGAAGTCGTAATCGTTGCCGCTACTCGTACCGCCATTGGCAGTTTTCAGGGTGCCTTGTCCGCGATTCCAGCCACCGAGCTGGGCGCTACAGTGATTCGCCGTCTGCTGGAAGAAACCGGTCTGGACGGTGCGCAGATCGATGAAGTGATCCTCGGCCAGGTCCTCACCGCAGGCTCGGGACAAAACCCGGCACGCCAGACGGCTATCAAGGCTGGCCTGCCCTTTACCACCCCGGCCCTGACCCTGAACAAGGTCTGCGGCTCGGGCCTCAAGGCCGTGCAACTGGCTGTACAGGCGATCCGTTGCGGCGACGCCGAACTGGTGATTGCCGGCGGTCAGGAAACCATGAGCCTGGCGCCCTATGTGCTGCCCAAGGCACGCACCGGCCTGCGTCTGGGTCATGCGCAATTGCAAGACAGCGTGATTCAGGACGGTTTGTGGGACGCCTTCAACGACTACCACATGGGCATTACCGCGGAGAATCTGGCCACTCGGTACAGCCTCAACCGCGAAGACCAGGACGCCTTCGCCGCCGCCTCGCAACAGAAAGCGGCCGCCGCCATCGAAGCGGGCTACTTCAAGCGTGAAATCACCCCGATCCTGATCCCTCAGCGCAAGGGCGATCCGCTGGTGTTCGACACCGACGAACAACCTCGCCCGGGCAGCACGCTGCAAGCCTTGAGTAACCTGAAACCGGCGTTCCAGAAAGACGGCAGCGTGACCGCCGGCAATTCGTCGACCCTCAACGATGGCGCCGCCGTGTTGCTGCTGGCCAGCGCAGCCAAGGCCCAGGCCCTCGGTTTGCCGGTGCTGGCACGCATCAAAGCTTACGCCAGCGCAGGCGTCGACCCGTCGATCATGGGCATCGGCCCGGTCCCGGCCACCCGTCTGGTACTGGAGAAGGCCGGCTGGAGCCTGGACGACCTCGACCTGATCGAAGCCAACGAAGCGTTTGCCGCGCAATCACTGGCGGTCGGCAAAGAACTGGGCTGGGACACCCGCAAGGTCAACGTCAACGGTGGCGCGATTGCGCTGGGTCATCCGATCGGCGCGTCGGGCGCGCGGATTCTGGTGTCGCTGGTGCACGAACTGATTCGCCGAGACGGCAAAAAAGGCCTGGCGACTTTGTGCATTGGCGGCGGCCAAGGCGTCAGCCTGATCATCGAACGATAAGAAGAAACACAGGACTGCTTGCTTGACTGCTGACGCGGTGCCGAAGTCCGGCACCGCGGTTTTTTTCTGCCCGGTTTACTGATGTGGGCAAGGAGTTCCATGGACAATAACGCGCACACCTTCAATACCTTCTGGTCCGGCCAGGTTCCGTTCATTGCCTCCTTTGCAGTGCAACAATTACGTTTATGGGTCAGCAGCAATCCGTGGTTCACCGGGCAGGAATACAACGAGTGGTTCGACCTGCCGCGCGGCACCCTGGACAGCCTGCAATCAGACTATCAACTGCAATGGGCGGACCTCGGCCAGCGGTTGATGAGCGGCCAGCCCTTCATCTTTGAAGATCGACGTTTCGCCAGTGGCAACTGGAGCGAGCCGCTGTTTGGCTCCCTCGCTGCTTTTTACCTGCTCAACGCCGGGTTCCTGCTCAAACTGCTCGACAAGCTCCCGATCAAAGACAAAAAACCACGCCAGCGCCTGCTGTATCTGGTGGAACAAGCCATCGCCGCCGGCGCACCGAGCAACTTTCTGGCGAGCAATCCCGATGCATTGCAGCGCGCCGCAGAGACTCAAGGCGGCAGCCTGCTCACGGGCCTGCTGCACCTGGCCAGCGACCTGCAGGAAGGCAAGATGCGCCAGTGCGACAGCGGCGCCTTCAAGGTCGGTGTCGACCTGGCCAGCACCCCTGGCGAAGTGGTGTTCGAGAATGAACTGTTCCAGCTGATTCAGTACTACCCGCAAAGCGAAACCCAGTACCGGCGCCCGGTGTTCATCGTCCCGCCGTCGATCAATAAGTACTACATCCTCGACCTGCGCCCGGACAACTCGATGGTTCGCCATTTGTTGCAACAAGGTCATCCGGTGTTTCTGATGTCGTGGCGCAACTTCGATCAGGCACACGCCGGCACCACCTGGGATGACCTGATCGAAACCGGCATCATCAAAGGCCTGAACGTGACCCGCGAAATCAGCGGCGAGCAACGGCCCAATTGCGTCGGTTTCTGCATTGGCGGCACGCTGCTGAGCACCGCGCTGGCCGTGCTGGCGGCCCGTGGTGATCGCGAGATCGCCAGCGTCAGCCTGTTGACCACGTTCCTCGATTACCTCGACACGGGCCCCATCGACATCTTCGTCGACGAGCAACTGGTGGCTTACCGCGAGCGCACCATCGGTGGCGTTGACGGCCCGATCGGACTGTTCAAGGGTGAGGACATGGGCAACACCTTCTCGCTGCTGCGCCCGAATGATTTGTGGTGGAACTACAACGTCGACAAGTACCTCAAGGGTCAAAAACCGATCGCCCTCGACCTGCTGTTCTGGAACAACGACAGCACCAATCTGCCGGGTCCGATGTATTGCTGGTACCTGCGCCACACCTACCTGCAGAACGATCTGAAATCCGGCGAACTGGACTGCTGTGGCGTCAAGCTCGACTTGCGCGCCATCGACGCGCCGGCGTACATCCTCGCCACCCATGACGATCACATCGTGCCGTGGCGCAGCGCCTACGCCAGCACCGAACTGCTGGCCGGCGCCAAGCGCTTCGTACTGGGCGCTTCAGGACATATCGCCGGGGTCATCAACCCGCCGGCCAAGGAAAAGCGCCATTACTGGACCAATAACCGGGTCACGAAAAACCCCGACACCTGGTTCAAGAATGCCGAGCAACATTGCGGTAGCTGGTGGAATGACTGGTTCGTCTGGCTGGCCGGACACGCCGGTGAACGCCAGCCTTCGGTGCTGCACACCGGCAATGCGCAATACCCTGCACTGGCATCGGCACCCGGTCAGTACGTGATGCAATGATCGGCAGTCCCGCGCAATAGCGTTTATTGCGCGGGGCGTCTCGTTGATCTCGCCCCGCAACAAAGCCAAAACACAGCACATCGGTTCAAGATCCCCGCCCGACTCTACGCCACCATGGCCTCCTCACTCATCCTGAAAGGACATCGCCATGGCTATCGCAAAAGCAGTTCCCGGCAAAACCCTGCTGACCCCGACCGACCACACGCTGATCATGATCGACCACCAGTCGCAGATGTCCTTTGCGACCAAGTCGATCGACGCCGTGACCCTGCGCAACAACGCCGCGCTGGTGGCCAAGGCTGCCCGCGGCTTCAAGGTCTCGACCATTCTCACCACCGTTGCCGAGAAAAGCTTCTCCGGCCCGATCTTCGACGAAATCAAATCGGTATTCCCGGAACACAACGTCATCGACCGCACCAGCATGAACACCTGGGAAGACGAGCGCATTGCCGTTGAAGTGAACGCGTTCGGCAAACAGAAAATCGTCCTCGCCGGCCTGTGGACCTCCGTGTGCATCGTCGGCCCGGCGCTGTCGGCCATCGATCAGGGTTTTGAGGTCTACGTGATCGCCGACGCCTGTGGCGACGTCACCACCGAAGCCCATGAAATGGCGATGCAGCGCATGATCCAGATCGGCGCGCGGCCGATGACTTCGTTGCAATACCTGCTTGAATTGCAACGCGACTGGGCTCGCGGCGAAACCTATGACGAAACCGTCAAGACCTCGATTGCCAACGGCGGCGCCTACGGCCTGGGGCTGATCTACGCCAAGAGCATGTTCGGCGCGTCCGAAGCCCATTAAGTAACAGTCGCGACTCCGGGCACACCGGAGTCGCCTCATCTCGCGGTGGATTGATCGATGACGTTTTCCTCACGAGACCTCAATCGCAGGTTGTGCGTGTGCTTGCCCGTGCTGTTTTCGGGCATGGTCCTGGCGGATGAATCGCAGGGCTTTCTGGACGGCGCGAAGCTTGAAGTGCTGAGCCGAAACTTCTACCTCAACAACGACTATCGATCGCCGTCACCGGCGGAAAAGAACTACAAAGCCGAATGGGCTCAAGGGTTTATCAGCTCTTTTGAATCTGGTTTCACACCCGGAAGCCTTGGATTCGGGCTCGACGCCCACGGGTTTCTGGGGTTGAAACTTGACGGTGGCAAGGGGCACTCCGGCACCGGACTGTTGCCGCTGGACAGTGACGGTCGCAGCGAAAGCGAATATTCCAGTGGCGGCGGCGCGCTGAAAATCAAGGCATCGAAAACGACTCTGGCCTTCGGCGAAATGATGGTCGAAACCCCGGTTTTCGATACCTCAGACAAACGCCTGCAACCCGAATACGCCAGCGGTTTTCTGTTGAACAGTCGCGAACTCGATGGCACGACGCTGCAGGCCGGACACTTCACGGCGTTCAAGAATCAGGACCATTCATCAGCCAAGGACGACTTCTACGGTTACGGCGCCAATACCGAGGCCGGCGGCATCACCTTTGTCGGCGCCGACATGTTCACCCAAAGTCCGCTCGGGGGTGCGCTGTATGCTTCTGAACTGACCGACACCTGGCATCAGTACTACGCCAATCTGCACCTCAAACAGTCCAGTGTTTTCCTCGACGCCAACCTCTACCAGACACGGGACACCGGCCAGGCGCTGGCAGGTGCCATCGATAACACCGCGTTCAGCCTGTCGGGCAAGTACACCGTCGATGCGCAGGCCTTTACCCTGGCCTTTCAAAAAATCAATGGCGACACGCCGTTCGACTTCGTCGGTGGCGACTCGATCTACCTCGCCAACTCGATCAAATACGCCGACTTCAACGGCGCCCACGAACGCTCGTGGCAGGCACGTTACGACCTCGATTTGAGCACCTACGGCGTTCCGGGTCTGAAATTCATGACCCGTTACGTCACGGGCAGCCAGATCGACGGCACCCATGCGCCCAAGGGCGGCGCCTACCACCCTTTTGATGAGTCAGTCGGTGACTACGTGCCGCAACAAGGCGATGGCGGCCGGCATTGGGAGCGCGACATAGACCTGCGCTACGTCGTGCAGTCCGGCACAGCCAAAGGGTTGTCCCTGCAACTGTCCCATGTGTCACATCGAGCCAACACCGCCCAGGCAGGCGATGACATCGACCGGGTGTACGTGGTCATCCAGTACCCGCTGAACTTCGGGCATCTGTGAAGGAAAAATGGCGGAAGGCAGCCGGAGTCGAACCTGCCCGGGAACGGATGCCGTCCCCAACCGGGTTTGAAGCCCGGCCGCGCCACCGGGCGCGATTGCCTTCCTTGAAGTCAGTGTTCGGCTCGTTGCGCCAGGGCATTGTCGAGGCGGATATGACGTTTGTCGCCAAAGCGTCGGGTCAGGCCCAGCCGGTCGAAGTATTCGAGAATCTGGATGCTACGTTTGCGCCCCAGGCCCACCGCATCGCGAAACGCCGTGACTTGAATCACCTCGTTTTGCGCCGCCAGTTGCAAAAGCATAGCCGCCAGACGACGCAGCATCGCATCGGTATAAAACAGGTCACGGACCACTTGATGCGCCAAGCCCAGGCGCGCCATCTTGCGCAGCAGCAAGCGCACCGCCAGCTCATCGAAACCCAGATCACGCACCCACGGTGGATCGAATCCTGCCTGTTCGAACAACGGTTGCAAGTGTTGCCACAGGGCTTCGTCCTCCGCGCTCAGCCGTACTTCATGACCGGGTAAATGCAGCCACGGTCCGCTGGCAGCGAGGGTGCCGCCGGCCAACAGTTCGTCGACCAGGCTGATGAACGTCGCACGGTCCAGCGCCGTGCCGCTGAACCGGCGCAGGCGATCCCGGTCCGGGCCCATTTGATCCGGTTCCAGTTGATGAAAGCGTGCCAGATGTTCCAGCAACAGTGCTTTTTGCGTTTCCCAGCGCAGTGCACTGAACAACAGCTGTCCCTGACGCGTGTCGATCAGGCGGACATCTTCGGGTAAATTCCAGGTGCTGCGCGGGCGGTTGAACTGACGCTCCAGACGCTGCGGGTCAAGTCCGGCGTCGCTGTTGGCCAGCAACACCGGCAAGACGTCTTCCAGACTTGTCTTCGTGGCCAGCGCCTGCAATTGCGCCAGGCGCTCCGGGATTCGGCGCTGTCGCGATGGCGCGAACGGGTCCAGCACCGGGCCACCGCCGAGGGTGCGCTGAGCGCTTTGATCACGCAGGATCAAAGGGTCGCCGTTCACCGCTTGCACGGATGCATTGAGCAGAAGTTGCGCGAACATTCGCTCACCCGGCGCCAGGCTGGAACCCTCCAGTAACGCCACTCGCCCCGTTACATCCTGAGTCCCGAGGTGCACGTGCACCGGCTGAAAATGTTCGAATGCCCTGGTTTCGCTGGCCAACAGGTGCATGTCAATGTCCAGCCGCTGCGTCGGCGCATACAGCCACTCGGCCAACAGCCAGTGCCCCCGATGAATCTGCTCCAGTGCCAGGCGCTCGGCGCTCAGGTTCAACGCCACTCGCTGGCCCGCCGTGGCGCTGTCGGCGGCCTGATTCTGCGCATGCAGGCCGCGCACCCGCACCGGTTTGCCCTGCGGACCGAGCAATAGCGTGTCGCCGACCGCCACCTGTCCGGACAACGCCGTACCGGTCACCACAATTCCCGCGCCGGCGACGCTGAAAGCCCGATCAATTGCCAGGCGAAACCCGCCGTGGGCACTGCGCAGGAGTACGTCTTTTTGTGCATCCAGCAAAGCCTGACGCAGCGTTTCGATGCCCTCACCCGTCGTGTTCGACACCGCAATCTGCGGCGCACCGGCATATGGGCCGGGCGCCAGCAAGGTGGCGATCTGTTCGCGTACGGCTTGAACCCTGGAAGGATCGACCCGGTCGCATTTGGTGATCGCAATCAATGCCCGAGGAATACCCAACAGTTCGACGATGGCCAGGTGTTCGCGGGTCTGGGGCATGACGCCGTCATCGGCGGCCACCACCAGCAGCGCCAGATCAATGCCTTGCGCTCCGGCCAGCATGTTGTGGGTGAAGCGTTCATGACCGGGCACGTCGATAAAACCGGTCAGGGCCGCACCGGGTTCGAGCGCGCAATACAGATAACCGAGGTCGATGGTCATGCCCCGCTCACGCTCTTCCCGGCGACGGTCGCCCGCCTGGCCGGTCAAGGCCTGCAGCAAGGACGTCTTGCCGTGATCGATGTGCCCTGCGGTGCCAACGATCACCCGGTCACCTGCAGTTGATCGAGTTGCGCCAGCCACGCCGGCTCGTCGTCCAGTTGCCGCAGATCCAGCCACAGCGCGTCGTCGTCAATTCGGCCCAGCACCGGAATGGCCAGATGACGAAACGCGGCTTCCAGCCCCAACAATTGCCGTCCGCGCAGGCGCTTACTGACCAGTGGCTGCAGGCATAAAGCCGCGCTCGGCAACCGAGCTACCGGTTGGCTGCCGCTGCCGATCATGCCCAGCGCCGGCACTGCGCTGACGCTCCAGCCCTCGCCCACAGCCTGCGCCAATGATGGTTGCAGGCGTTCGGCTTGAGCAAGGATGTCAGCCTGCGGCCGGGTCAGCAGGTGCAGGCTCGGCAGCCGTTCGGCCAGCCGATCAGGATCGCGATACAACCCCAACACCGCTTCGAGGGCCGCCAAAGTCAACTTGTCCACCCGCAACGCACGCTTGAGCGGGTTCTTCTTGATCCTGGCGATCAGGTCTTTGCGACCAACGATCAACCCGGCCTGAGGGCCGCCGAGCAACTTGTCGCCACTGAAGGTGACAATGTCTGCACCGTCGAGCAAAGCCTGGCGCACCGTCGGTTCGGCGGGCAAGCCCCAGCGAGTCAGGTCCAGCAGGCTGCCGCTGCCGAGGTCTTCGAGCAGCGGCAAACCGTGTTGGTGCGCCAGCTCTGCCAGCTCGGCAGTCGGCACGCTCGTGGTGAAACCCTGAATGTTGTAGTTGCTGGCGTGTACTCGCATCACCAGACCACTGCGCGGTCCAATGGCGGCTTCGTAATCCCTCGCATGGGTTCGGTTAGTGGTGCCGACTTCGTGCAGCCTGACACCCGCCCGGGCCATGATGTCGGGAATGCGGAAAGCGCCGCCGATTTCAATCAGTTCGCCCCGGGAAATGATCCCTTCCTTGCGCGCCCCCAGGCTGTTGAGCGTCAGCAGCACGGCGGCCGCATTGTTGTTGACCACGGTCACGGCTTCGGCGCCGGTCAGCTCGCGGATCAGGCCTTCGATCAGGTCGTCGCGGTCGCCGCGCTTGCCGCTGTGCAGGTCGAATTCCAGGTTGAGCGGATAACGGGCGGCCATCTGCACCGCGTCAATCGCTTCCTGCGGCAGTAACGCGCGACCGAGGTTGGTGTGCAGCACGGTGCCGGTGAGATTGAATACGCGGCGGACATGGCTGCGATGCTGCCGGGCAAGGCGCTCGCCAGCCCTGCCCGCCAGGGTTTCCGGGGTGATTTCGATGGCGTCGAGTTGCCCTGAAAGGACCGGCTCACGCAGGTCATCCAGCAGTTGCCGCAAACTGGCCAGCAGCGCCTCGCGCCCATAACGCTCGGCCAGTGGCTGACATGCAGGATGGCGCAGCAAACTGTCGATGGAAGGTAGCCGCAAGGCCGGGCTGGCAGATCTGGAGGACATCAGGGGCTCCCGTAAACGGCTGACCGCCTGAGTGTAGCCGCTGAGCCTCTTTGCGAGCGGGCTCGCTCCCACAATGAATCTGCGTACGCCTGGCGCTCGTACGATGGCGGCCTGACAGCCGACCTGAATTCCGTCAAGAACATCGGCGGTGCCCCCCATGTCAGACCCGCCAAAAATCCTGTGGGAGCTGGCTTGCCAGCGATGGACGCTCAGACAACGCGTTTATTCAGGCAGCCCGCGTCATCGTTAACGATCATCGCTGGCGAGCCAGCTCCCACAGGGGAATGCGAACTATCAAAGAGCCAGGTCGCCGGAAGGCCGCCTCGCGGTGCTGTAGCGGTGGTCGCCCCTCGAGAGGCCGAGTGGAAGTTCTGCGCAGCAACGGATATGTCCCCCAAGCCAACAGAGAAGCTTCAGTCCCCCCCAGGCGCAAACAAAAGATTCGGCGCCAACCGTTGATACCCTTCCTGTTCCAGGCGCATGTCCAGCATCAGGCTGGTCAAGTCACCCGACAGCGCTTCGCCGTCAGCGTCGTTTTCCAGGTACAACAGTTTCAGGTAACTGCGACAACCGGGACAGACTTCAGCGCGCAATGGTGCCTGGTTGGCGGCGTGGCGATCATCATCGAGGCTGACATATTCAAGCCCCTTGCTCTGCTCGCAATACACGCATTTGACCCGCACCACATGCCATTCGCAGGCACACAGCGAACACACCAGATAGCGCAAGCCGTTGTGTTTGCCGCGATGGCGGATCACCCCGGCCATCGCCGGCGAACCGCACGCCGGACACTGGCTGAGACTGTCGCCGGGTTTCAAGGCCAGATCAGGCGTGCTCAGCAACCAATGGCTCCAGGCGGCCTGCAATGCGGCGCCCAGAAAGGGCACCAACTCCGCCGGCAGCAACGCAAACTGGCCACTGACCAAAGCAATTGCCCAGGCTTTAAGTTGGCCGACGCTGGCATTGCGCAAACGGGTTATCGCGTTCTCGACTTCCAGTTGCGACGGTGGCCGATAACGCTGCAACAGCGCGTCGAGCCAAGGCAACCAATCGTCCTCGCGCACCAGACCGTCGGCAGCGAACGGCGGGAAGCCATGCTGCTGGCAAACCCGCAAGCGTTCGGAATTGGGCAACGCATTGACGGGCGGATCGTCCATCATCTGCTGCTGAACATCACACAGCCCGGCCACCAAAAGCAGGTAATCGGCCAAAGGATGCCCCTCAGCCAACCGTTCCAGTCGCCGCGCGCGCAACGCGAACAGGTTGTTCGGCGGCAGGTGCAGTAACGGCGGAGAACTCGCCGCCGCTTCAATCTCGCCAGGCTCAAGAATCGTCGCCAAGGTGCTTATCCTTTTTTGCTGACCGGTCGTTCGGGGTGCTCGTCGCGCGTCACTTCCCGGTACCAGAGCTCATGGTGTTTCCTTGCCCAGGCGCGACTGACCCAGCCATGCACCATGGCGCTCACCGAGCCTTTGATCCAGATGCCGGCGTAGATGTGCACGATGATGCTCAACACCAATACAAATCCCGCCAAGGCATGCAGCAGCATTGCCCAGCGAATCGCGGTGATGCCGAAATACTCGCTGAAATATGCGCGCCAGATCACCAGCCCGCTGAACAACAACACCAGCATGCACAGCAGCAACGTCCAGAACAGCAGCTTCTGCCCAGGGTTGTACTTGCCGATCGGCGGCACGCCCTCCTCCTCGTTCTGGATCACCCGCCCGACGCGGCGCAGCCACAAGCGGTCATTGCTGATAAAGAAATTCGCCCGAAAGAATTGAATCACCAGCCCCAGGAACAGCACAAACATCACCACGCCCATGAACGGATGCAGGATGCGTGTCCATGGCCCGCCGCCGAACAGGTGACTGAGCCAGAACAGCGCCGGATGAAACAGCGCCAGCCCCGACAACGCCGCCATGATGAAGGAGATCGCCACCAGCCAGTGGTTGGTGCGCTGGTTCGAGGTGTAGCGCAGGATCTGTCTGCGGATCATGGTCTGTCCTCCCCGCGCGGATCGAAGGTGTGCACCGCCGGATCGACTTCGTGTACCGCAGGGTCTTTGAGGACCGGAAGTTCATCTTCCTCAACCAACTGCGGGCCAATGCGCACGTAATGGAAGAACCCGGCCAGTACCGCCAGTCCCATGGCCAGCAAGCCCAGGGGTTTGCTTACGCCTTTCCACAATTCCACCAGCGGACTGATCGTCGGGCTGTTCGGCAAACCGGCGTACAGCACCGGAGTGTCGGCGTGATGCAACACGTACATGACGTGCGTGCCGCCCACGCCTTCGGGATCGTAAAGACCGGCGTTGGCGAAGCCGCGGCTCTTGAGGTCGACGATACGTTCGGCGGCGTGTTCCTTCATGTCGTCCTTGGTGCCGAACACAATCGCCCCGGTCGGACAGGTTTTCACGCAGGCCGGTTCCAGGCCCACCGCGACCCGGTCCGAGCACAAGGTGCACTTATAGGCCTTGTGATCCTTTTGCGAGATCCGCGGGATGTTGAACGGACAGCCGGTGATGCAATAACCGCAACCGATGCAGTGGTCCTGATCGAAATCGACGATGCCGTTGGCATGCTTGATGATCGCCCCCGGACTCGGGCACGCCGCCAGGCAGCCCGGCTCGGCGCAATGCATGCAGCCGTCCTTGCGGATCAGCCATTCGAGGTTGCCGGCGTCGGTTTCGTGCTCGGTGAAGCGCATCAGGGTCCAGGTCTCCGCGCTCAGGTCCTGGGGATTGTCGTAGGTGCCGAGGTTGTGACCGACGTCGTCGCGCAGCTCGTTCCATTCCGAACAGGCGACCTGGCAGGCTTTGCAGCCGATGCACTTGGTGGTGTCGATCAGTTTGGCCACTTCCTCCTGATTGCGCACTGACGGCGAAACCGTCGTGGTGGCCGAGCGGGCAATGATGTCTTGGCTGGCCATTTAGACTTTCTCCACGTTGACCAGGAATGACTTGGATTCCGGGGTCTGGGTGTTGCCATCGCCGAGGAACGGCACCAGGGTGTTGGTCAGGTAACCGTGACGCGTGAGCCCGGTAAATCCCCAGTGCAACGGGATGCCGATCTGGTGCACCACCTGATTGTTGACCTGCAGCGGACGTATCCGCTTGGTCACCACCGCTACCGCTTCGATATGCCCGCGCTTGCTGCTGACCCGCACCCGGTCACCGGCAACGATGCCTTTTTCCTTGGCCAGCACCTCGCCGATCTCGACGAACTGCTCAGGCTGGGAAATGGCGTTGAGCTTGCAATGCTTGCTCCAGAAGTGGAAATGCTCTGTCAGCCGGTAGCTGGTGGCGGCGTACGGGTAATCCTTGGCCACGCCGAGGGAATCCCACACTGAATCAAAGATCCGCGCCGCCGGGTTACTGGTGGCTTTCTTGTTTTCCGGGTGCAGCGGGTTGATGCCGATGGGCGTCTCGAACGGCTCGTAGTGTTCCGGGAACGGGCCTTCGTTCATCTTGTCGACGGCAAAGAACCGCGCCACGCCTTCGGGGTTCATGATGAACGGATTCATCCCGGCTTCCGGTGGCGAGTCGGCCTTGAAGTCCGGCACGTCGGTACCGCCCCAGACTTTGCCGTTCCACCACACCAGGCGTTTTTTCTCGTCCCACGGTTTGCCTTGCGGGTCGCACGAGGCGCGGTTGTAGAGAATCCGTCGGTTCGCTGGCCAGGCCCAGGCCCAGCCCTGATGCTGTTTCATGCCGTACGGATCGCTGTTGTCGCGCCGGGCCATCTGGTTACCGGTCTCGGTCCAGCTGCCGCAGAAAATCCAGCAACCTGAGGCGGTGCTGCCATCGTCCTTGAGTTGGCCGAAGCCGGCCAGCTGCGCATTGCCCTTGATCGCCACGCCCGTCGCATCGGTGAAGTCGGTGGTGGCGTAGCCGTTTATCTCCCTGGCCAGCTCTTCCGGCGCCGGCTCGTCGGCAATCCTGTAGGGCCACGACAGTTTGAGGATCGGGTCGGGATAAGTGCCGCCATGGGCTTGATAGCGTTGACGCAGGCGCAGGAACAGCTCGCTCATGATCTGCACGTCGGTGCGCGCTTCGCCAGGGCCGTCGGCGCCTTTCCAGTGCCATTGCAGCCAACGACTGCTGTTGACCAGCGAGCCGTCTTCTTCAGCGAAACAGGTTGTAGGCAGGCGAATCACTTCGGTCTGGATGCCGGCGGTTTGGACGTCGTTGTAAGGCCCGACGTTGCGCCAGAATTCCGAGGTCTCGGTGGACAGCGGGTCCATCACCACCAGCCATTTCAACCTGGCCAGCGCCGCCATCACCCGGTTTTTGTCGGGCAACGCGGCAATCGGGTTGAAGCCCTGGCACATGTAGCCGTTGACCTTACCCTGCCCCATCAGGTCGAACACTTTGAGGATGTCGTAGTTGGGAATGTCGAGTTTCGGCAAATAGTCGTACGCCCAATTGTTCTCGGCCGTAGCGTTGCCGGCGTACCAGGCTTTCATCAGGCTGACGTGGAATTTGCTGTAGTTCTGCCAGTAGGACAGCTGCCCCGGCCGCAATGGTTTTTGCGTGCGTTTGATGATGTAGGCGTTGTAGTCCTGCTCCGCGTCCTGCGGCAACGTCAGATAGCCCGGCAGTGCATTGGACAGCAGCCCCAGGTCCGTCAACCCCTGGATATTGGAGTGCCCGCGCAAGGCATTGACGCCCCCGCCCGGCATACCAACGTTGCCCAGCAGCAACTGCACCATGGCGGCGCTGCGAATGATTTGCGAACCGATCGAGTGCTGCGTCCAACCCAGGGCATAGAGGATCGTCATGGTCTTGCCCGGTTGCGAGCAGGTGGCGATCTCTTCCCAGATCTTTTGCATGGCTTCCACGGGCATGCCGCAAATCTGACTGGCTAACTGAATGTTGTAGCGGCTGTAATGCTGCTTCATCAATTGATAGACGCAGTGCGGGTCTTGCAGAGTCGGGTCGACCTTGACGAAGCCGTCTTCACCCAGTTCATAACCCCAGCCGGACTTGTCGGTATACGCGCGTTTGGCCACGTCGTACCCGCTGAAGATTCCGTCCTCGAAGCCATACCCGGCTTTGACGATGAACGACACGTCCGTGTAATTGCGTACGTACTCGTGCTGGATCTTGTCCTCGGTCAGCAGGTAATTGATCAGTCCGCCCATGAAGGCGATATCGGTGCCGGTGCGGATGGGCGCGTAATAGTCGGCCACGGACGCGGTACGGGTGAATCGCGGGTCAACCACGATCAGCCGCGCGGCGTTGTGCGCCTTGGCTTCGGTCACCCATTTGAAACCGCACGGGTGCGCTTCTGCAGCGTTGCCGCCCATCACCAGGATCAGGTTCGCGTTGGCGATATCGGTCCAGGTATTGGTCATGGCACCACGGCCGTACGTCGGGGCAAGACTTGCCACCGTCGGGCCGTGTCAGACACGCGCCTGGTTATCGAACCCCAGCATGCCGAGACTGCGAATGACTTTGTGGGTGATGTAACCCGCTTCGTTGGACGCCGCCGAGGCCGCGAGGAAACCGGTGGTGAGCCAGCGATTCACCGTTTCGCCCTGGGCGTTTTTCTCGATGAAGTTGGCGTCGCGGTCGGCCTTCATCAGGTCGGCGATGCGATCCAGCGCTTCATCCCAGGAAATGCGCGTCCACTCCGTGCTGCCCGGCTTGCGCACCTGCGGATATTGCAAGCGGCCGGGGCTGTGAATGAAGTCCAGCAGGCCCGCGCCTTTCGGGCACAGCGTGCCGCGATTGACCGGATGGTCGGCATCGCCTTCGATGTGGATGATGTTTTGCGCGACATTCTTGGCGGCATCGCCCTGGCTGTACATGATCAAGCCGCAGCCTACCGAGCAGTACGGGCAGGTGTTGCGGGTTTCATGGGTGTGGGCAAGCTTGAAGTGACGCACCTGCTCGGCGAAGGCCGGCGCCGGGGCCATGCCCAGCGCGCCCAGGCTCGAGCCTGCAAGGCCGATACCGGCGACCTTGAAGAACTGACGACGGTTGAGATCCATCGTGCACTCCTGATCAGGTGGAGACCCGGTACTTGTGCCGGGCTTTTCTGGACAATCACGGTGACGGCAGCGTGGCTACCGACACTTCAAACTCTAGACAATGCAGAAGAAGACAGTGTGAAAACCGACCGCCGGACGTTTGTCTGAATATCTGGGAGCGGGTTTGCCCGCGATGGCGGAAGATCAGCAAATAATGATGCTGGCTGTACCGACGTCATCGCGGGCAAGCCCGCTCCCACAGGCATGGAGTTGCTCACGCCATCGAGCAGGCTCGCTCCCGCACGGCTTGGCGCTTATCATGTCTGCCGAATTAATCCCGGCCTTTATGAGATGAGCATGACTTTCGATTTTGATCAGGTGTTCGACCGCCACAACACCGGCAGTACCAAGTGGAGCCGCTACCCGGCGGACGTATTGCCGATGTGGGTTGCCGACATGGATTTTGCCGCGCCACCGGTGATCATCCAGGCCCTGCAAAAACGTCTGGAGCACCCGTTGCTCGGCTACAGCGTGGCGCAGGATGACTTGCGCAATGCCATCGTTGCCGACCTCTGGAACAAGTACGCCTGGCGCGTCGAGCCGCAGGAGCTGATTTTCCTGCCGGGCGTGGAATCGGGTTTCAACATGGCCCTGAAGGCGCTGGTCCAGCCGCAACAGAACGTCGTGGTACAGACGCCCAACTACCCGCCGCTGCGTCATGCACCGGGACATTGGGGGCTGAACAAGGTTGAACTGAACTTCGAGGCGATGGCAGATGGCACGTACGCCACGCCCCTTGATGCCTTGCGCCAGTCGCTGGATGGCGGCGGTGCGCTGCTGCTGAGCAACCCGCACAACCCGCTGGGCAAAGCGTTCCCAAGGGAAGAACTGCAAGCCGTGGCCGATATCTGCCTGGCACAGGGCGCGTGGATCATTTCCGACGAGATCCACGCCGAACTGTGCTTCGACGGGCGCAAACACATTCCCTCCGCGTCGTTGAGCCCGGAAATCGCCCGGCGCACCATCACGCTGATGTCGGCGAGCAAGGCCTACAACATCGCCGGCCTGAAGACTTCGTTCATGATCATTCAGGACCGCGCCCTGCGTGAGCGCGTCAACCATGCGCGCTGCGGCATGGTCGACAGCGTCAACCCGCTGGGCATGGAAGCGACACGCGTTGCCTACGCCGAAGCCGGGCCCTGGCTGGCCGCGCTCAAGGATTACCTGCAAAGCAATCGCGATTACCTGGTGGATGCCGTTCGTTCGCGCCTGCCCGGTGTCAGCATGAATGTACCTCAGAGCACCTACCTCGCCTGGCTCGATTGCTCGGCGCTGGGGCTGGAGAATCCGCAGCAGTTCTTCCTTGAACAGGCGAAGGTCGGGCTCAGCCCAGGCCTGGATTTTGGCGATGACTGCAAACAGTACGTCCGCCTGAATTTCGGCTGCCCGCGTGCGTTGCTGGAGGAAGGGATTGCGCGGATGGAGCGCAGCTTGCTCAATCTCAAGGCCTGATTCCATCTGAAGGTAAAGACAATCCCCCCTGTGGGAGCTAGCCTGCTAGCGATGGCGGAGTGTCAGTCGACATAGACGCTGACTGATCCGACGCCATCGCTAGCAGGCTAGCTCCCACAGGAGGTCGGGTTGATTTGAAGGTTTCAGCAACCGTCCGAAATCCAACCGAACTCAAGGCAAAAGAGCGGGGTCCACCCTTTGACGCTTCTGCCTTGAGAACGGAGATTTCCCGATGACTGACTATCCAAAACCGCCCTTCAAGAAACAGGGCCAGCCCGTCCCCGGCTCCCAGAAGAAAATGGACCCGTATCCGGATTGCGGCGAGCAGAGCTACAAAGGCTCCGGCCGTCTGCTCGGCAAGATCGCCCTGATCACCGGCGCCGACAGCGGTATCGGCCGCGCAGTCGCAATCGCCTTCGCCCGTGAAGGCGCGGACGTCGCCGTTGCCTACCTCAATGAACACGAAGACGCGCAGGAAACCGCGCGCTGGGTCGAACAGGCCGGGCGTCAGTGCGTGTTGCTGCCCGGCGACATCGCACAGAAAGCGCAATGCCAGGCGCTCGTCGATAAAACCGTCGAGCGCTTTGGCCGTATCGACATTCTGGTCAACAACGCCGCGTTCCAGATGACCCACGAAAACTTCGAGGACATCCCGGACGAAGAATGGGTGATGACCTTCGACGTCAACATCACTGCCATCTTCCGGATCTGCCAGGCGGCGCTGAAGCACATGAAGCCCGGTAGTTCGATCATCAACACCAGCTCAGTCAATTCTGACACGCCCAAGCCGACGCTCCTCCCCTACGCCACGACCAAAGGCGCGATTGCCAATTTCACCGCCGGTCTGGCGCAAATGCTGGGGCCGAAAAACATCCGAGTGAACTGCGTGGCGCCGGGGCCCATCTGGACACCGCTGATCGTCTCGACCATGCCGGATGAGGAAGTGCAGAACTTTGGCGGGCAGACACCGCTGGGACGGCCGGGACAACCGGTCGAAGTGGCGCCGATTTATGTGCTGCTGGCGTCGGATGAGGCCAGCTACATCACTGGTCAGCGCTACGGGATTACCGGAGGCAAACCGATGCTTTGAAGGGACATCCTGTGGGGAGCGAGCTTACTCGCGCTTGAGGGCGCAGCGCTCACAAAAGGGGGCCGCTGCGCAGCCCAGCGGGAGCAAGCTCTCTCGCCACAGTAAGCGCCTTCACCACAGTAAACATTCCCTCTATCGGGCCCTGCCCGGCTGCGGCAAGAAAAAAGTGAACCCAGGACAAGGCTCGCCCCTCAATACTTTAGGGGCTCCTGTCACGGGGCCGCTCCCGATCAGGAGGTCGTCATGTCCGCACCTATCGTCAAACTGTTTACCCAACCGAACTTCGCGTGGACGGATATCCGCAAAGAAGAGGAAGCTCACCCCCGCCACTACCTCGCTCACTTGTTGCTGCTCGCCTTGATCCCTGCCGTCTGCCTGTTTATCGGGACTACCTACGTTGGCTGGAGCCTGGCCGAAAACGAAACGGTGAAGCTCAGCAGCAGTAGCGCGCTGCAATTGTGCGTGCTGCTTTACGTGACCATTGTCGCCGGCGTGGCGTTGATGGGTCTGTTCATCCGCTGGATGTCCCGCTCGTTCGATGCGCGGCCGACGGTCAACCAGTGCATCGGTTTTGCCGCGTATACCGTCACCCCGTTTTTCCTTGCAGGCTTTGCCGGTCTGTACCCGAGTCGTTGGCTGGCGATTACCGTGCTCGGTGCGGCCTCGATCTACTCGACGTTTTTGCTGTTCATCGGCATGCCGACGTTCATGCACGAACGCAAGGAACAGGGGTTGCTGAATGCCGCCTGTGTCTGGGGTGTCGGGTTGTTGGTGCTGGTCACTGCCCTGGTGGAAATGATCCTGGTGTGGTTCAACGTACTGACACCGGAATACCTGCGCGCGACTGTCGGTTGATCGCCCACGGCCCAACCTCGCAACACCTGTCCGGCGAGTACAGCGCATGAGCTTCATTCTCTGGGTGGCGGTGTTGGGTGCGGTGCTGCTGACACTGGCGTTGACATCGTCGTACCTGCGCTGGATGCCGGTGACGACCTCGGCGGTGTGCCTGATGCTGGGGATCGCCATCGGGCCGGCAGCGCTCGGCCTGTTGAAGCTGGACATGAACGACGCCTCTATCTGGATGGAGCATCTGACGGAAGTCGCGGTGCTCTTTTCGTTGTTTGTGTGTGGCCTGAAGTTACGCTCGCCCTTCAAGGACAAAAACTGGCGCATCGCCGCAGGTCTGGCTGGCCCGGTGATGGTGTTGACCATTACCGGCGTTTCCCTGCTGCTGCACTACGGTTTCGAATTGTCCTGGGGCGCGGCCGTGTTGATCGGATCGATACTGGCACCCACCGACCCGGTTCTCGCCGCGCTGGTGCAAGTCAATGACGCCCGGGATGACGACAGCGTGCGATTTGGCCTCTCCGGTGAAGCCGGGCTCAACGACGGGATTGCGTTTCCGTTCGTGATCCTCGGGTTGCTGCTGTTGCAACACGACGGCAACCCCGGCTGGCTGGGCGATTGGGCGCTGCGCAGCCTGCTCTGGGCCGTTCCTGCCGGTTTGCTCACGGGTTACGTGATGGGGCGCGGCATTGGTCGCCTGACGTTGGTACTGCGGATCAAAAATGACGACAGCACCCTTTCCCCCAACGACTACCTGGCCCTCGCGTTGATCGCCCTGGCGTACGTCGCTGCCGAATCGATTCATGGCTACGGCTTTTTATCCGTGTTCGCAGCAGGCCTGGGCCTGCGCCATGTAGAAGTCAAATCCACCGGCGACGACGAACTGCCGGCCGAGCATCGGATACAGCCGGTGGTTGGCCATCAGAACGTCGAACCGCACCAGGCCGTTCATGGCGACACCGAAGGTCTTGAAGAAACGCAGGTCGCCGCCGGCATCATGATGGGCGACATGCTCGCCTTCGGCAGTCTGGTCGAACGCGCCATGGAAGTGTTTCTGGTGACGCTGCTCGGTGTCGTGCTGATTGGGCACTGGGACTGGCGAGCGCTGCTGATCGGTGGCGTGTTGTTTTGCCTGATCCGGCCGCTGAGCGTCGTCGCCCTGCCCTGGCGTGGCTTGCTGGACGGGCGCCAGCGCCTATTGATCGGCTGGTTCGGCATACGCGGCATCGGTAGCCTGTATTACCTTTTCTATGCCCTGAACCATGGGCTCGCGCCTTCAATCGCAGCGCTTTGCACCGACTTGACGTTGTCGGTGGTTGCGCTGAGCATCCTCATCCATGGCATCAGCACGCAACCGATGCTGGCTTGGTACGAACAGCGCAAAAAGCAAAAGGCTTGATTGGATACCTGCAAATTTCCGCAAAATTCAACGCCGCGATCTGCATGAGTCAAAAAACATACTCATGCAGCCTGCATGACTTCAGATCGCCATCAGCCAATTCAACCTGTTGATTTTCAAGACAGATGCCACAGCAGAAAAATCGGCACGACAAATGCTCCTGCACCATGAGCGACCTTCGGCCTTGAGACCGTTCGCGCTCATCCCCGTGACTATTGGAGAGACTCGACCATGAACGCTATTGACCTGCTGCAAGCCGACCATGAACGCGTAAAGGGCATCCTGACCCAATTGAGCGAATCCACCGAGCGTGGTGTTAAAAAACGCACCGAGCTGCTGGCCAAGCTTGAAATGGAGATCACGATCCATACCCGTCTCGAAGAGGAAGTCTTGTACCCCGCGTATAAAAAAGCGGGCGGCAAGGAACAGGACGTCATGTACTACGAAGCCAAGGAAGAACACCGTACCGTTGACTCGCTGGTGTTGCCTGACTTGAAAGTGACCGATCCATCCTCTGTGGAATTCGCCGGCCGCGTAAAAGTGGTCAAGGAGTTGCTGGAACACCACATCGAAGAGGAAGAAACAGAAATGTTTCCTCAGGCGAAAAAGCTGCTGGGCAAGGCCACCCTCGAAGAATTGGGTGCGCAAATGGAAAGTCTTAAGGCTCAGTACAAGAAAGAAATGAGTGCGGCCAATCTGGCAGCCTGATCAAAGTGGCAGGCAATAAAAGGCCCGGCGTTTGCCGGGCCTTTTTGCTTTTGCGTCTTACGCGCCGGGATTGGTCACCTGGATAAAAACCGCGTAACTGCCCAGCAATACCCAGAACGTGGCAAAAATCCAGGGTGTACGCACCGAAAACAACAGGGATTTGCGGTAGCCCTTGTGGGACGATTCCATTTCGCTGAACAGCGGCGACTCGTCGTAAGCGAGCCCCATCAGGGGTTCGCTGCGCAGCAGTTCACTCTGCTTGAAGTGCCAGTGATCGATGATGTCGTACGCCGCGCGAATACCCGGCCAGGCGTTAAGTGAACTGAGTATCCCCAACAGCGCCAGAAACGGCGGCACCACCAGGGTGAACAGTTTGCCCCACTCGGGATTAAGGTTGGACATGCACGATGCAAAAGCAATCACCAGAAACGATTGCGCCGCGAGGTAGGCGTCGGTGCGATTGGCCAGAATGCTGGTTTCGTACTGGATTTCCCGACGGTAGAAATCCAGACGTTCCTTGGGCGAGCCGAACATCTTGGCGTTGTGTTCGGTCAGGGCTTCTTCGGCTGGAGCTTCAGTCAGTATTCTTGGCAAGGGATTCACGCACAGAATGGAAAACGTTTAGAAGAAACGCCTACTGACAAGTTCAGCTGGATTAACACGGCAAGGGGCCTGCAATGGACGATCTTGATTGGGTGCAATGGCCAGCGATGCTGGTCACGGTGCTGGCGGCTTGGCTGATCGGTTCACGAAACCCCAGGCGCCGGGTCTGGGGGTTCGTCTGCTTTATCCTCAGCAATATTTTATGGGTGATCTGGGGGTATCACACTCAGGCCTACGCGTTGATCGTATTGCAGTTTTGCCTGTGTGCCATGAACTTGCGCGGGTTCAAAAAGAACGCAGGCTCCGCAACCGAACAATGATTCACTTCATCGTCGAGGCAATGATTTCCACCAGATTGAGTTGAGTAAAAGGTTTGGACAAGCGCGGTAGTCTGGTCGCAAAGCCTTCCAGCCGCTCGGCGTAACCCGTGGCCAGGATGATCGGCAGGTCAGGTTTGATGCTGCGTATCGCCTGCGCCAGGTGCGCGCCGTCCATTTGTGGCATAGCCATGTCGGTAATGACCAGATCGATGGCCTGTTCGCTGTCGAACACTTTCAGCGCTTGAGCCCCGGATACCGCACTGATCACCCGATGCCCCAAGTCTTCGAGCAAAAGGCAGGTACTGGTCAGCACCAGGCTGTCGTCGTCCACCACCAGCACGCATAGACGAGACACCGGCGGCGCGGCATTTTCCTCTACAGGTTTGGCAACCGAACCCTGTGTAGCCACGGGAATCCACAGTTCGGCCGTGGTGCCCTCGCCCTTGTGACTCTTGATGATGAATCGCCCGCCCAGTTGTTCGATGAAGCCATGCACCATCGACAATCCCAGCCCTGTACCTTTGCCAACCCCCTTGGTGGTAAAGAACGGGTCCATCGCCACGGCGAGTGTGGCGTCGTCCATGCCCTCCCCTGTGTCATTGATGGAGAGGCAAACATAACGGCCTGACATTGGCGTGAGCGCGGAGTGATCACTGGCTTCTTCAGACCGGGCGCGGATCAGGATCTTGCCACCATGGGGCATGGCATCGCGGGCGTTGGTCACCAGATTCAGGACTGCCAGTTCGAGTTGGTTTATGTCGGCCAAAACCGGCTCGACTGCTTCCGTAAAACGGGTTTCGAGAACCACCGTAGGCCCGAGGGAACTGCGCAACAGGCCGGTGATACCTTCTAGCAGCGCCGGTATCTCGACCGGTTCGGTCTTCAATTCCTGACGTCTGGCAAATGCAAGCATGCGCTGGGTCAGCGACACTCCGCGCAAGGCGCCTTGAGTGGCGTTGTCCAGCAAGCGGGTGATTTTTTTATCCTCCCCCACGCGCTTGCGCACGATTTCCAGATTGCCAAGGATCACCGTCAACAGATTATTGAAGTCATGGGCAATCCCCCCGCTAAGCTGCCCGATGGCCTGCATTTTTTGCGCCTGGAAAAGCGCTTCGCGGGTTTGTTCGAGGGCGTGCTGAGCGCGGGTCGCTTCGGTGATATCCCGGGTGATCTTGGCGAAACCGAGCAACGTGCCGGTTTCGCCCCAGATCGGATCGACCACGACATGCGCCAGGAACCGTGTGCCGTCCTTGCGCAGTCGCCAGCCCTTGTTCTCGAATCGTCCTTCACGGACGGCAATGTCCAGCGTGCGTTTCGGTTCGCCGGCTGCGCGATCTTCCGGGGTGTAAAACATCGAAAAATGCTGGCCGATCACTTCTTCGGGCAAGTAACCCTTGATGCGCTGGGCCCCAGGATTCCAGTTGGTCAGGCATCCATTGGCGTCGAGCATGTAGATGGCGTAGTCCGTGACGCTTTGAACCAATAGCCGGAACTGCTGCTCGCTTTGTTTGAGGACTTCTTCGGCCATCTTGCGGTCGGTCAGGTCCCGGGTGATCTTGGCAAACCCCAGCAATTTTCCCGTCGGGTCGAGGATCGGGTCGATCACCACATGGCACCAGAAACGTGTACCGTCCTTGCGTATCCGCCAGCCTTCGCCTTCGAAACGCCCTTCCCGAATGGCAGTTTCCAGAGCTCGCTGGGGCATTCCCTTGAGACGGTCTTCTTCCGTGTAGAAACGCGAGAAATGCTGACCGAGGATTTCCGCTTCCTCATACCCTTTGAAGCGTCGAGCTCCGGCGTTCCAGCTGGTAATGATGCCGTCGGGATCAATCATGTAGATCGCATAGTCAATCACCGCATCGATCAACAGGCGAAAGCGCCCGTCCTCGATTGCGCTGGCTTTGGTTCGATCTTCAATCATTGATCCATCTCGGCAGGATTATTTTTCTGGAGTATGCGACAAAGCGGGATTTGGAAAGTTGAAAAGCAATGCTCGCCGCAAAAAGTCAGCGGTACACGTATCTGACAATGTAGGCATACAAGTCGTTGCATACGAAGCCAGGAACATGACTGTCGTACAGGCCGGCCTTGAGCAGCGCCATGTGGCACTCTTTTACGATCTCGTCACGATCGCCCATGGTGTATACAGGATTGTTGATGATTTCACCGTAAGCACCGTAGGAGTAAGGCGCTGGTGAGCCGGTGATCACCAGTTCATCGTCGGCATCCCTGGTGTAGAGGCTTTGGGCACGCAAGGTCCGCTCCTTCAACTCACCAAACCCGCGTTCGTAAAGGGTGATTTGTGATCCGCTGACCGCTTTCGCGGCTGTTTCCAGGGCCAGGATGATCGCTTGCGCATTGCTCATGCTGGCGTCCAGCGCCGATGACGTCAGAAAGCGCTCCATTTGTTTTTCTTTGAGGCTGTTGAACGCTCTCTTGATGCTCGAAACATGAGCGAACGCTTGATTGCACCCGACAATGTGAGTCTCGAATTGATAACCGGCGATGGTCGCTGAAGGTGGAAAATTCGCAAAATCGATACTGTCGAATGCGCATTCCATGATGATGTTGAATTTACTGACGAATGCCTGCGCAAAGATTTTCGCGCAGACATCACGTACAAACGCCTCCGTATGTTCATACGCATGCAAAACACCGAGTTTGATCATCTCGGCGTACTGAGGGTGTTTTTCCCGGTATTCGAGCAGGTAAAGGCGCACGTAGTTTTTATAGCGGCCCGAAGGCAGAAGACTTTTTTCAAGCAGATACGTTTTGCCCGACCCCTGCAGACCGGCAGCGATCAGCATTTTCGGAGTTGCCTCGGCGGTGATGCCGCTGAACAGCGTCGCTTTTATTTCATCGAATGCTGCCGTGACCTGCTCTTGGGTGTACGTATAGTTCGGTGCTGCTGACATACCTTGATTTCCTTATCAAAGACTGGCTGAAAGTGATGATTGCCTCTATGACTAAAGCGGGCATACGCCACTTGTTCAAATGCCTGTGTTTTTCAAGGTATGTCTATGTTTTTAAAAGTAAAAATTCCTACTCGACCGAGACCGAATTCGCCAGCGCAACCGACCACCAGCGCGGTAGCAGTTGCTTGACCTTGCTGTCGCCAAACCGGTCATCGATCAACATCACCACCCCTTCATCCTGCTGGGTGCGGATCACCCGACCCGCGGCCTGCACCACCTTCTGCACGCCGGGAAACAGGTAGGTGTAGTCGTAACCCGCACCGAAAATCGCTGCCATGCGATGTTTCAACTGTTCATTGACCGGGTTGAGTTGCGCAAGACCCAAGGTGGCGATAAATGCACCGATCAGCCGCGCGCCGGGCAAGTCGATGCCCTCGCCAAATGCCCCGCCCAACACCGCGAAGCCAACTCCCTGGCTATCCGCGGTGAATTGGTCGAGAAAGTCCTGGCGCCGGGCTTCCCCCATGCCCCGGGATTGCGCCCACAAATTGATGTGCGGATGTTTTTCGGCCAGCAACTGTGCCACTTGCTGCAAGTAATCGAAGCTGCTGAAAAATGCCAGGTAGTTGCCGGGGCGTTGACTGAACTGCCGGGCGATCAGCTCGACGATCGGTGCAAGGGACGATTGCCGATGGACGAACCGCGTGGATATCTGGCTGACGATATGCACCTTCAACTGGTCGGCGTGAAACGGTGATTCGACGTCGATCCACACCGTGGTCGCCGGCGTCCCGAGGAGATCCGCGTAGTAATGACGCGGACTCAACGTCGCAGAAAACAGCACGGTGCTGCGTGCAGCCGTCAGGCGCGGGCGGATGAAGCCCGCAGGCACCACGTTGCGCAGGCACAGTTGCGAAAGCGGCTTTTTGCGCTCGAGGTCCCGCTTGCCGATGTCGAACAGGAACTGTTCATCGAACAGTTCGGCGACGCGGCAGAATTGCAGCATGTCGAAATAAAACGTCTGCAATGCGCTGTCCAGTCCCTGCGGATGATCGTTGAGGTAATCGCCGATGCTCGCCGTGCACGAAGACAGCGCCTGAAGCAGCTTTTCCGGAGGCTTGTCGTAGGCCTGATACGCCCCCAATTGCAGATTATGCAGGGTGTTCCACTCGCGATTGACCCGCTGCAGGGATTTCTTCAACGGCTCGGGAGCGGTTTTACGCACATCGTTGAAGGTCGATTGGTCGAGACTGGCGCTGTACATCTGCCGGCCGCGCTCCACCAGGTTGTGGGCTTCGTCCACCAGCACCGCCACTTTCCAGTGGTTGGCCTGGGCCAGCCCGAACAGCAGCGCACTGAAATCGAAATAGTAGTTGTAGTCGGCGACCACCACGTCTGCCCAGCGGGCCATTTCCTGGCTCAGGTAATACGGGCAAACCGCATGTTTGAGCGCTACCTCGCGCAAGGCGTTCTGGTTCAACAGCGTCAACGCGCTGGCGGCCCGGCGCGCAGCCGGCAAGCGATCATAGAAGCCCAGGGCCAAGGGGCAGGATTCGCGGTGGCAGGCTTTGTCCGGATGCTCGCAAGCCTTGTCCCGGGCGATCATTTCCAGGACCCGCAGCGGTGGCGCAGCACCGCTGTCGAGGATCACCTGCGCCGCGTCGAGCGCCAGTTTGCGCCCCGGCGTTTTTGCCGTAAGGAAGAACACCTTGTCCAGTTGCTGCGGCGCCAGCGCCTTAAGCATTGGAAACAGCGTGCCAAGCGTCTTGCCGATACCGGTCGGCGCCTGTGCCATCAGGCACCGTCCGGTGCTGACCGCCTTGAACACCGACTCGGCCAAATGACGCTGCCCCGGACGAAAACCGGCATGGGGAAATTCCAATTGCTGCGCCGCGCTGTTGCGCGCCTCGCGATGGGCCAATTCCTGTTCGGCCCAATGCAGGAAAAGCTGACAATGATGCTCGAAGAATGCCTGCAGTTCTTCAGCGCTGAAGGCCTCGACCAGGCAGGTTTCCTTTTCGCTGACGATGTCGAAATACACCAGTGCCAGGTTGATCTGCGCCAGGTCCAGTTTCTGGCACATCAACCAGCCGTAAACCTTGGCCTGCGCCCAATGCAGTTGACGATGGTTGGCCGGTTGTTTGCTCAAGTCCCCGCGATAGGTTTTGACTTCTTCCAGGCAGTTTTGCGCCGGGTCGTAACCATCCGCCCTGCCCTTGACCTTCAACGTCTGGTACACACTTTCAAGCGCGACTTCGCTCTGGTAACCCTCGCTGCGCCGGGACGCCACCGTGCGGTGGCCGACGATTCCCTCCAGTGCCGTCGGCGATGGCGTGAAGCGCAGGTCGAGGTCCCCGACCTTGGCGGTGAATTCACACAACGCCCGCACTGCGATGCTGTAGCTCAAGCGCTCTGCTCCGCCCACTGCACGTAGCAAACAGCAATCGGCATCTGGTGTTCATGGCAGAATTCGAGCCAGCGCAACTGGTTGTCCTGCAGGCGATCACCGGGGCCTTTGACTTCGATCATGCGGTAGGTCTTGTGCTGCGGCCAGAACTGGATCAGGTCCGGCATACCGGCGCGGTTGGCCTTGATGTCCAGCAACAGGCGGTTGAACCAGTGTTTGAGGTGCTCGGCGGGCAGGCAATCGAGGGCTTGTTCAAGCAACTGTTCGCTCAACGCCCCCCAGAACACGAAAGGCGACTGCACCCCCCACTTCACGGCATACCGCTCACGGATGGTCTGACGGTAACGCCCGTCATCGAGTTCGACGAGGCAGGCCTGAAACAGATCAGCCCGGCGCGCCTGGAAGTCTTCATTGAGCAAATCCGCCGGCCCCCGCTGAAACGGGTGGAAAAACGCACCCGGTAACGGCGCAAAGATTGCCGGCCAGCACAGCAGCCCGAACAATGAGTTGATCAGGCTGTTTTCGACGTAATGCACCGGTGCCGAGTCCTCCGCCAGATGCGCCTGAACGCAGGATTCCACCGACAGCGCCGGGTCGGTTCTGGGCAGTTGCAGATCGAGCCGTTGCATTTCCCGTGGAGAAGATCGTTTCACTGCCGGCCCGCCGAGCTTGCGTCGCAGCCTGGGTACCACACGCAGCAATTGCTGTTGTTCGGCGGCGCTTTCCGGCGACTGCCCGGCAGCAACGGCCAGGTCCATCGCCAGTTGATACTCGCCACAGCGCTCCAGCACACGAATCAATCGCCCCCGAGCACCAGGCCAGGCGCACTCGCGGTAAATATTGAGGGCATTGGCGAAGTCCGCCATGCGCTCGCAATGCTGACCGATCAGGAACAGCAATTTGCCGCGCCGTTTTTGCAGCCAGGGATTGCTCAGCGCCAGTCCGTTGATCTGCTCGACAATCGCCGCCACTGCTTCTCCGGCATCGAAACGCTGCTGACAATCATGAAGAAACAGGCAGGTATCCACGTCCTCGCGACTGCGCAAGCCGCGTGATTCGGTACAGAACTCGACTTTTTCATAGGTAAAGATGCCGAGGTCAGCGAGCACGAACTCCGACCAGTCCTGGTACAGGTTGCCGAAAAACATCAGGCGCAGGCGATCGCACAAGCCCATGATAGTCAGGCTGAACAATCGATCATCCAGTGGCGCGCACCACTGATTGAAGGGTTGTATCTCGGGAAACTGTTCGCTCAGTTCGGGCAGCCAGTCGGACTTTTTCGCCTTGGGCTGATCGATGGCGGCACCGAAGCATTGAAGGATTTCGGCCTTGAGCAGCACCTCGAACACCACGTCGAGCGGCAGCGGCGACTGCTCATCAATCCAGCCCAGGGCCAACAACGGTTCGGCGGCCCGGGCAATGTCGCCAATCTCGACGTAATGCAGTTTGCTCGCCCGGAAGTGAACGCCCTTGCGCATGACCATCCGCACCAGTAACGCACGGGGCTCCCGGGGCAGTCGGTTGAATTCACGAATGAAGCATTGCTCCTCGACACTCAACACATCGACATAGCGATGTTCAAGCCAATCAAGTACTTGCATGAAGTTATTCAAGTAATAGAACGGATCATCGAGGGGATTTGTAGTCACAGGAAAACAGGGCCATGGCGAAAGAGTACTGGTTATGCGTACAGATACCAGCTACAACCCGTCCGGTGCAAACGGAAAAGGATAAGCGGCAGCGCGATGCAGATTTTTTTTCTGGACCGTCGAACTTTCTGCGGATACTTCGCACCAACCGCGGTAGAGGTACAGTGGCGATTGGAGGGTCCAAGGCCGTCGCGCTGTTTTTTTGGAGGATATGAGGTGGTTATGAACATCAAGACTCTGGGTTTGCCCCTGGCAGCCGCCGCGCTTCTGACATTGGCCGGTTGCTCGACGCCAACGGTCGTGACGCTGCAGAACGGCACTCAGTATTTGACCAAGGACATGCCAAAAGCCAACAACAAGGAAGGCTTTTACGAATTCGAAGATATTTCCGGGGCGAAAGTGAAGATCAAGGTTGATGATGTGGCCACGGTTCGCAAGGAAGATTAAACACCTCGTTATCGTTCATCGCGAGCCCTCCTCGATGTGGCAGGTTTCGCACACTGCCTTAAACTGCGTACACCCCATGTAACGCATGACGATGCAGGTTTTCGTTACTCCACGGGCCTCACAAAATGATCCGGGTGAAGCCGACATGAAAATGTTCACACCCTTTTTAGTCGCGCTCATCACCGCTGGCACAGGTGCGGCAGCGAGCCTGTGTACGAATGCCGAGACTTCCGTGGTCCTGGAAACCAGCTTCGACTGCGCCAGGGCCGCCGCAGCCGTCGAGAAGCTGATCTGCCGTACCCCTCAACTGAAACAGATGGATATTGAACTGACGCGCCTTTATCGCCTGGCACTGACGGACGATCATTCGGTGCCACGTCCTGACAAAATCGAGATCGAACAGCGGTTCTGGGTGGGCGCCCGCAATCAGTGCTCTTCCGAAGCACAGCCCATCGCCTGCACGATCCGAAGTTATGCCGAGCGGGCGCATCAGCTTCGTCAGGGCTCGGCAATTGCACGCACCAAGGATCCGAGCAGACTGACCGACGGCCCGATCGCCTTCCGTTGCGCCGGGCTCAACGCGTTAATTGCCGTCACTTACTTCAATGTCCAGCCACGTGTCGCGTACCTGAAATGGGGGAATACCTCTGCCACCCTAATCCAGGTGCCGAATGATTCCGCAACTCAATACAACGGCAAGGATTACCGGGGAAGCTACAACTTCTGGCAAAACGGCAGCGACGCCTTGTTCCAGATGCCGGGCTCGGGGCAAATGAGTTGTACGGCCGAGCCGGTCAGTTGATCGCGCAACGGGACAACCCTGTCCCGATGGCCCGGTCCCGCCTGTCAGCTACCCGTGCGAATCTTGTTCCACACTCGTGTCCGAATCCGGTCGATGTTCAACGGCATCGCTTCCAGCGCGAACAGTTTCCCCATCATTTCCGGGCTCGGGTAAACCTTGGTGTCGTTCTTGATCGCCGGGTCGATCAGGCTGTCAGCCTGTTCGTTGCCATTGGCGTAGTGCACGTAGTTGCTGATGCCGGCCATGACGTCCGGGCGCAACAGGTAGTCCATGAAGGCGTAGCCGGCCTTTTCGTCCGGGGCGTCGGCGGGCATGGCAACCATGTCGAACCAGATGGCGGCGCCTTCCTTGGGAATCGCATAGCCGATGTCCACGCCATTTTTGGCTTCTCTGGCGCGATTTTCAGCCTGCAGGATGTCGCCGGAGAAACCGACCGCCACGCAGATGTCACCGTTGGCGAGGTCGCTGGTGTACTTGGACGAATGGAAGTAGCTGATGTAAGGCCGGACTTTCATCAGCAGCGCTTCAGCCTTTTTGTAGTCTTCCGGGTTCTTGCTGTGATGCGGCAAACCCAGATAGTTCAGCGCGGCCGGCAACAGTTCGGGCCCGTTGTCGAGAATGGCCACGCCGCACTTCTGCAGTTTGGCCATGTTTTCGGGTTTGAAGATCAGGTCCCAGGAATCCACCGGCGCGTTATCGCCCAGCACCGCTTTGACCTTGGCGATGTTGTAGCCGATGCCGGTGCTGCCCCATAGATACGGGAAGCCGTGCTCGTTGCCCGGATCGTTGGTCTGCAAGGCTTTGAGCAAGACCGGATTGAGGTTCTTCCAGTTCGGCAACTGGCTCTTGTCGAGTTTCTTCAGCGCACCGCCCTGAATCTGCCGCGCCATGAAGTGGTTGGACGGGAACACCACGTCGTACCCGGATTTGCCGGTCATCAACTTGCCGTCGAGGGTTTCATTGCTGTCGTAGACGTCATAGCTGAAGGCGATGCCGGTTTCTTTCTGGAAGTTTTTGGTGGTGTCCGGTGCAATGTAGTCCGACCAGTTGTAGATCTTGACGGTGTCGGCCGCGTGGCTGAGGGAAACAACGAGCGCCAGTGGGGCCAGTGCCAAAGTCTTTCGGATCATGAGTGGATTCCTGTGTGGGTTATTGTTGTTGGCAGGCAATCAGAGGATCAAAAAATCAAAACGTAGGTCTTGCGCACGGTTTCCTGAATGTCCCAGATACCGAGGCTGTTGGCTGGCAACATCAGTGCGTCGCCGGCTTCTATGTGGAGGGTTTCACCGTCATCCGGGGTGAAGGTGCAGCGCCCCTGAATGAAATGACAAAATTCTTGCGCCACGATCTGTCGACGCCAGCGGCCGGGGGTGCATTCCCAGACGCCGGTTTCGACCCCGTCGTCGCGTTCGACGCTGGTGGTGGAAGCCACCGCCACGGGGGTGCCCAGTGGCACGGCGACCGGGTTAGATTCGTCCAGCGTCAGGGTTGCGGTGTTCTTGAACTGCGTGATGCCCATGGGAGTACCTGTCGATTGATCTTTTAGGTGAAAAGCGCGCTGTTTACTGCATGAAACCCTCCATGAACCCAGCGACACCGCTGGCCAGCTTGCGTCGCCAAGGCGCGGTGGCCGGGTTGGCCAGGGTCTGGTCTTCGTGGACAAAGCTGCGGATGATCGCGTTGTAACCCAGCCAGCGACAGGGTTCCGGCTCCCAGCTCTTGAGCGCATCGAGACCGCCCTGCGGGATGACCCACGGCTGGCGAATCAGCTCGGTGTCGCGTTGCAGAATCAAGTCGGCCAGGGTCCGTCCACCCAGGTTGCTGGCGCCGACACCCTCCCCGCCGTAACCGCCGGAAATCGCAATGCCGCTCGCGTGATCGCACAGCATGTGCGGCTTGAACCGCCGAGACATGCCCAGGTTGCCGCCCCAGCCGTGAGTGAGGCGCACGTGCTTGAGTTGCGGGAAGAGCTCGCCGAACAGGTAACGCCGCAACTCCACTTCGCTGGTGGTCAGGTCGAAGTCATGGCGCAACTTGCCGGCAAACTGATAGCCACCCCGCGCGCCGAACACCAGGCGGTTATCCGCCGTACGCTGACCGTAAGTGACCTGACGGCTGCTTTCGCCAAACGCCTGCCCGTGGCTCAGGCCGATTTCGTCCCAAGTGGCAGCCGACAGCGGCTCGGTGGCGACGATCAGGCTTTGCACCGGCAACTGATAGCGCCCCAGCGGGGGCAGCGTGGTCGCGTACCCTTCTACCGCCGGAACGATCCAGCGGCTGCGCACCGCCGCGTTCGCCGTGCGCAGACTGCCGGATTGCCAGTGGGTGACCGGACTGTTTTCGTAAATCCTGACGCCCATGCGTTCTACCGTGCGGGCCAGACCTCGCACCAACTTTGCCGGTTGCAGGGTCGCAACGTGCGGTGCATAGATACCGCCATAAGGCTTGGCGATTCTGATCTGTTGCGCCAACTGCTCGGGGCTGAGCCAGCGGTAATGGCTTTCGGTCAGGCCCTGGCTATACAGCTTGTCCAGGTAGTGTCGAAGGCTGGTTTCCTGTTCGGGGTAGCGCGCAGCGCAATACAGCGCCCCGCCTTTACGGTAATCACAGTCGATGCCTTCCCGTTCGAGGACAATCTCTACTTCATCAGGAATGCTGTGCAGCAGTTCATACGATGCCCGCCGCTGCTCGGGCGGTAAGTCGGCGAGCAAGCGGTCTTCTCCCAGGAGGTTGCCCATCAACCAGCCGCCATTGCGCCCGGAGGCACCAAAACCTGCGGTTTGCGCTTCTATGATGGCGATGTTCAACGCCGGCGCCAGGCACTTGAGGTAGTACGCGGTCCAGAGCCCGGTGTACCCCGCGCCAATGATGGCGACATCGACATCAAGATCGTGTTCCAGCGCCGGCCGCGCCAGCAACGGCTCGTCGAGTTGATCCATCCACAAACTGATAGTGCGCCACGCCGGCATGTAAGACTCCACCACTCAAACTTCGATGGCGTCGATCCTAGTGCGTGGGCTCAGAGTCTGTCTTGCGCGCGTGCACGCAAAGAAATTTGTTTGACGTAGGCCTTGGGCGACAGGCCGGTGTGTTGGCGGAAACAGCTATAGAACGCGGACAACGAGTTGAAGCCGGCGGCAAACGCCAGATCGTCGATGCGCAGCGGCGGTGCGACGTTTTCCAGTGCGGCGAGCACATGTTGCAAGCGCGCCTGGTTAACGTAGCGGTAGAAACTCTGGCCTAGCACCTGGTTCAGCAGGTAGGACATCTGATTGCGGCTGTACCCGCACTCCTTCGCCACCCGTTGCAGGTCGAGTTCAGGATCCAGATAAGGTTGCTGGCGCTGGAAATACTGTTGCAGGTCTTGCGCCATGAAACTCAGCTGACGCGGCGACAAGCCGAGCCGGCTGACGGCCGGGCGCTGACTGTTCGTTGTTTTGCTGACGGGCAGTTCATGCACCAGCGAGGCGTATTCGTTAACCCGCCAGATCAGCCCGTCGCGGACGGTAATCGCCTCGCTGGCCCGAAATGACACCAACCCTTCACCGCCCCGCAGGGTGATGCGGTACTGAATGAACGCGGTGTTGCCGTCCAGCCGGATGCGGTCCGAATGCTCCAGCGCTTCATCCGGACCGCGCGGCATGCTGCTGCGCACGTACTCGCGCAATTGGTCCAACCCCATCACGCGGTTCTGGAAGAAGTCGCTGTACTGGATGTCCGGGTGATACAACGCCATGACACCGTCAAGATCCCGGTGCTTCCAGCGCAGGTGATAGCGCATGACCGTCTCGCTCGTGGCCTGGGTCTGCGACGGACCATCATCATCGGCATGCATAAAGGACTCGACGAGAAAAAGGCGAGCTTGCCGAAATTCAGCACCGGCTTCAATGATCAATCAATGCTGGCCTTTTGCCGAAATACCGCAGCGATGTGACCTGAATCAAAAAAACTGAAGCAATCGCCAAACGGCCTGAAAAATCCACATTATTTTCACATGCGGATGCTACTTTTAAAGGGCAGTCACCGGTTGAGCCAATGAAGGCTCTTCCCTCCTAACATGAGCTAACGGAAGCGCTCGATAATGAAGGCGGGCAACATATGAATAAAGGGTTCAGTAAAGTCACCTTTCCAAACGCCTGCCAGTTGATGCGCTGGCATTTTCATCCCATGGGTTTTGAGGCGAGCATGGACGCACCGGGCAGTATGATCGCCCGTCTTTTTGACCGTGCCACGGGCGAGACCATGATCGCCATTGCCGGCATTCCGTGCGCGACTGTCATGAACGCGGCGGACGTAGAACGAATAATCGAAGCGGTGGAGGATGAGCTCGAATCTTTCATTCCACCGGTAGCCCTCAGGAGCTATGCCTGAAGGTTGAAACGCCGTTGCCACAATCAAAAGCCCACAGCGTGTGGGCTTTTTTGTGAGGGTCAAAAGGCTTTAAACCAATGCCTTGTTGCCCCGGTGATCGGTAAAGAATGCCTTGCCCTTGCCGATCCGGTCGGAGGCCTTGGGCATGTTCGCCGCTTGTTTGTCCTGCCCATCGACATACCAGTAGCAATGGCTGACCGCCCGAGTGATGCCGACATAAGCCAGCCGCAGAATCTCGTCTTTTTGCGCGTTATCGTAAGCTTCGTTGTCGCCAGCCTTACCCAGACCGGCCATGCGGTAGACCTGATTCTTGTACGGGGAACTGGTCAGGTGCTGGCAGTCTCCCAGCAAAAACACGGCATCAGCCTGAAGACCCTTGGCGCTGTGATAGGTCAACTGCTTCAGCCGTCGCGACTCGTACGGCAAGTTAGAATCAACATTAACTACAGGCAAAATATGCTCTTCTATCAATGACTTATCGCTACTTTTTCGATAGAGCATCAAGATGGTATCGCCTTGCCTGTAGTGCTCCATCAACCGTTTGGCCAAGTCTTGATCGTCCCGATCCAGCACGTTGACCGGCAGCAGCGCTTTTGACTCGCCGCTGGCCTTGGCCTTCTTGCCGGCAATGGCCGGCGCGGCGCGCACGATGTGTTCGGCGGCGTCGATGATGTGTTGATGGCTGCGATAATTGTCGCTGAGCATCACCTTGGTCGTGCTCGGCGACGGGAATTCCTTGTTGAATTCCATGAAATACGTCGGCGAACTGCCGCGCCATCCATAAATGGACTGCCAGTCATCGCCCACACACAGCAGCGACGAACGCTGAGCGCCGCGCCCCACATGCATGGCCGGGCCACGACTGCGAATCTCAGCCAGGCTGGCACGAATCCAGGAAACAATCTGCGGCGATACGTCCTGAAATTCGTCGATCATCAGGTGCGACAGCGGCCGCAGCAGTTCATCGCTCAACAGCTTCTGGTTTTCCGGCGAATGCTCGCTGAACAAAGCGAACATGCGGTTGTAAGTCATTACCGGCGGCTTCTGATCCAGCAAATGATCCTCCAAGGCTCGCCAGTACAGGCTCAGGGCCTCGAAGAAAAACCGGTCAGGGTCGTCCTTGGCGAAGCTCATCTGGCCTACGGCGCTCGGAACATCCAGGCCAAGATTTTCAATAAACCCGGCCGCTGCGACAAAACAGTCCAGCAACGGCGCGGAACCGAGCTCGCCCTTGACCTTGTAATCGAACCCAGGCCCGGCGCTGGCATCGCCCGCAAGGGACGCCAAAACACGTTTGGATGTTTCATAACTATCCATCCATATCAAAGGCTTACGACAGAAAGCTTGAAACAGGGTTCGCTTTACCGCCCACTCGGCGCGAACACTGAGCTTGGCATTCGGACGGCTGATCTGCGGGTTTTCCCGCGGGTCGAAACCCAGCACCACCCACGCATCCAGGCTCGGAATATAGCCATGGCAATGAAAGGTCGAGCCGTTGATATCAAACGACTGTCGATTAGGCTCGATGCCTTTGATGGGCCAGGCGCCTGCGCGGAACCACAAATCTTCAACGAAGTCGCATAACTCTTCATCACGCTTGGCGGCCAGTTCGGTCACGGCCATGCGTTTTTGCACGTCGGGGTGATCGCGCTCCAGCTCCTTGAGCTGCAAGGCATGCCGCGACAACGGTTTGATCAGTTCGCGAAAGCGCTCATCACGCGTGTGCAGGTGGTGATAGCAGGCATTGAGTTGCTGGCGCTGGGCGTCGTTGATGCGCAAGTCGAAAGGATTACTGTCGACCTCCTCGTCAGCGCCTTGTGCCCGGCTGCTGAGGTTTTCGAACGCTTGCAGCCGCTCGAAGCCCGGCAGGCTGCGCACCATCGGCAGGATTCGCGAATGGAAGGTGCGCACCAGATCCCGCGCCTCCTTGAAGCCGAGTGGCCGCCCCCAGAGCGCAAACATCTCGATCAGTTTGTTGATGAAGTCCTTGCGCGACTCTCGCGTGAACGTTACGACGGTCATTGAGTTCAGCTCGAAGCCCAGATAGTGGGTCAGCAGCAAAATGCGCAGCACCAGAGTGGTCGACTTGCCCGCCCCCGCGCCGGCGATCACCGACGTCGATGGCGTATCGCTGAAGATCATTTTCCACTGTGCAGTGCTGGGTTGAGCCTGTGGCGCGAGCAAACGAGCGACATCGGCCTTCATGCGTTTCTTCAGTTCAGCGCTCAATGGCAGGCGCCAGTCGTCGAACAGGTTGTCATCGACGTTGGGTGGCCGGTGCTCGGTCGAGCGCGAGTCACGAATCAGCAACACCTGCCGACCTTCCTCCAACCCTTCGAGCCTGCCTTCCTTGTAGCCGTAATCCACCCCGGCGCTGTGGCCGCTGCGAAAACCATCAGCCTGGCCATGCAGCCATGACGCCCGATGCTGTGCACGCAGACGCGTCAACCCATGGCCAAAGAATCGGGCGGCCAGACGCTTGAGCAATGGCATCTCGGCCAGGGGCCGTAGTTCAGGAGGAAGATCGGGGGTGTGTTGCGGCACGCGGGCTGACTCCAGGGTGTGAGGCTGTTGCGGGCTATGGTGTCTGCATTTGCCATTCAGTTCTAGTGAAATGCTTACAGGTCATTGGCTTATGCGATGAAGTGAAGGCTGGGTGAGAATGTTTCGAGCTGATTTGATATCAGTTTATTTGATTGTATTGAGGCATTTTTTACGCTTTTTATCGATCAGTGGCTGATAGATGATGCTCGCCATTCACCACCTCTTTCAGGAGACGATCATGCTCGAACTCAGACCCTTCAACTCCTTGGGCGGCGCCCACCATGGCTGGTTGGATGCTCATCACCACTTTTCGTTCGCCGAATACCATGACCCCAAACGCATGAACTGGGGCAACCTGCGGGTATGGAACGACGACGTGATCGCCTCGGGCACCGGTTTTCCGAAACACCCGCACCGGGACATGGAAATCATCACTTATGTCCGTGAAGGCGCGATTACCCACGAGGACAACCTGGGTAACAAAGGCCGTACCGAAGCGGGCGACGTGCAGGTCATGAGCGCTGGCACCGGGATCGCCCACAGTGAGTACAACCTGGAAGCGACTGAAACTAAAATCTTCCAGATCTGGATCATCCCGAACGAAACAGGCCTGGCGCCGTCCTGGGGTGCGAAACCGTTCCCTAAAGGTCAGCGCGAAGGTTTCGTGACCCTGGCCAGCGGCAAGACCGGTGACGATCAAAGCCTGCGGATCCGTGCGGATGCGCGCCTGGTTGCGGCGAACCTGAAGGCGGGCGAGTCTGCGCAATATCGGCTGGACAATGGCCGTCGTGCCTACCTGGTGCCGGCGACGGGCGTCATTGAAGTCAATGGCTTGCGTGCACAAGCTCGAGACGGTGTCGCGGTGACGGATGAGCAGGTGTTGAGCGTAACAGCCATTGAGGACAGTGAAATTGTCCTGGTGGACCTCGCTTGATTGGGTAAATGCAGGGCGAAAAAAGGGGCGACCGGAAATGGTCGCCCCTTTTTCATAGTTGTTGGTGACTGTGCCGACGCCATCGCGAGCAGGCTCGCTCCCACAGGGGTTTTGTGCATTCCTTGTGGGGAGCTGGCTTGCCAGCGAAGGGGCCCTCTACTATTTCGCAGAAATTGCGCTATCCACCAATGTTTGCGCTTCAGCCACCAACTGCTTCAGATGCTCATCACTGACGAAACTCTCAGCGTAGATCTTGTAGATGTCTTCCGTACCTGACGGACGCGCTGCGAACCAGCCGTTTTCGGTCATGACTTTCAGGCCGCCAATGGCCTGGTCATTACCCGGCGCGTGGCTGAGGATGCTCTGGATCGCTTCGCCCGCAAGCTGGGTCGAGGTGACTTGCTCCGGTGACAACTTGCTCAGCAACGCTTTCTGTTCCGGATTGGCCTTGGCATCGACCCGCACCGAGAACGGTTCACCCAGCTCATCGGTCAACGCGCGATACGCCTGGCTCGGGTCGCGGCCGGTACGGGCAGTCATTTCCGCGGCCAACAGGGCCGGAATCAAACCATCCTTGTCAGTGCTCCAGACGCCGCCATCCCTGCGCAGGAACGAGGCACCGGCGCTTTCTTCGCCGCCAAATCCCAGCGAGCCGTCGAACAGGCCGTCTGCAAACCATTTGAAACCGACTGGCACTTCGTAGAGTCGACGACCCAAACGCTTGGCCACTCGATCAATCAAGCCACTGCTGACCACGGTTTTACCCACGGCTGCATCGGCGCGCCATTGCGGGCGGTTCTTGAACAGGTAGTCGATGGACACCGCCAGGTAACTGTTCGGCGCGAGCAAACCACCGGACGGCGTCACGATGCCATGGCGATCGTGATCCGGGTCACAGGCGAACGCTACGTCAAAACGCTCTTTGAGGCCGATCAGGCCTTGCATGGCGTGGCTGGACGAGGGGTCCATGCGGATCTGGCCATCCCAGTCGACTGTCATGAAGCGGAAAGTCGGATCGACCTGCTTGTTCACCACGTCGAGGTCCAGCTTGTAATGCTCGGCAATCGCCGACCAGTAACGCACCCCTGCTCCGCCCAGCGGATCGACGCCCAGACGCAATTTGGCGTTGCGGATGGCGTCGAAGTCGATCACGTTGATCAGGTCGGCGACATAGGTGTTGAGGTAATCGTGACGGTGCGTGGTACTGGCTTTCAGCGCCTGCTCGTAGCTGATGCGCTTGACGCCGGCGAGCTTGTTGCTCAACAGCTCGTTGGCCTTGGCTTCGATCCACTTGGTGATGTGGGTATCGGCCGGGCCACCGTTGGTCGGGTTGTATTTGTAGCCACCGCTTTGCGGCGGGTTGTGGGAGGGCGTGATGACGATGCCGTCTGCCAGGCCTGAGGTGCGGCCACGGTTATAACAGAGAATCGCGTGGGAAATGGCCGGTGTGGGGGTGTACTCGTCACCCTCCGCAATCATCACTGTCACGCCGTTCGCGGCCAGTACTTCGAGGGCGCTGGTGCCGGCCGGGGTGGACAGCGCGTGGGTGTCGATGCCGACGAACAGCGGACCATCGATGCCCTGGGCTTCGCGGTACAGGCAGATCGCCTGGCTAATCGCCAGAACATGCCATTCGTTGAAACTCAAGTCGAACGAGCTACCGCGGTGCCCGGACGTGCCGAAAGCGACACGCTGGGTGGAGATCGCAGCATCGGGCTGGCCGGTGTAATAAGCCGTTACCAGTCGCGGGATGTCGACCAACAACTCTGCCGGTGCCGGTTTTCCCGCAAAAGGACTGAGAGTCATGCAAAACCTCTGAATAGAGTGGTTCAGGAATAGGAACGCAGTTTACTGGCAGTTTGACCGCAACGCGATGGGATCGATCCACGAGCGCGAAGGATGTCCGGCGGACGTGCTCAGTCGACCGACTCCAGGCGCAAGGCATCGCCGAGCAGGCTCAGGGCAGCGGCCAGATCATGATCACCGCCAAAGGTATGGCTGAGGCGCAAGTGCTGCGAGTGCAGCCCCTGCAAACTGAACAGCTCGCCCGGCGCAATCACCACCTGATGTTTGAGCAGACGCTGAAACACCCGCCGCACATCGACCTGACGCAGTGAGCGGGCCCAAATCGTTGCGCCACCCTGCGGCTCGACAAAATGCAAGGCATCGCCCAAGCGCTCCTGCAACAGCTGCATCATCTGCACCTTGCGGTCCTTGAGCAATCTGCGCAAAACCTGAAGGTGCTGATCGATCCGCCCATTCCCGTACAAACGGGCGATGGCTTTCTGGCGAATCGGCGACAGACGAAAGGAGCGCAGCAGAAAGTGTCGCTGCAATTCGGCGCTGAAATGCCGTGACAACAGATAGCCGTAAGGCGCTTCCGGACCGATGATCTTTTCGAACGTGGAAAACACGATAAGCCGGTCGGGGTCCAGCAGATCACGAAACCGCAAGCCGCCCGGTTCGAATTCGAGCTCGCCGTAGCAATCGTTTTCCAACACCCAACTGCCATGCCGCTCCAATAGCTGCGCAATGGCGCGCCGGTTGTCGTCAGCCGCGAGGCTGCCTCGCGGCATGTTCAAAGCGGATGACAGCATGACTAACCGCACCGCTCGGGTTTCCAGCAGCTCTTTGAGTTGTTCGACATCCAGACCGCCATCGTTTTGCAGCTGCAACTCGATCACCTGGACGTCGGCGGCCTGGAGCAAGCGCAGAATCGCCCAGTCACACGGAGACTCAAGCACTACGGCGGCGTTTTTGAGGCACAACACGGCGATCAGTATTTCCAGGACGCCGCGCAAGTCGGCGCCAATGTAAACGTCATCGGCGTGCCAACAGCGCACCGGTGTCGTGGTGTAGCGCGCGGCCACGGCGGTGCGCAGTTCCAGTTCCCCGCAGGGTTGCGAAGGCGGTTGAGGCTGGCGCGGATACTGTCGCAGCAGTTCGCGCTCCAGCAGCAATAACGGGCTGTCGAGGGGCTGCAACAATGCCGGCTCATCGGCACTCAAAACCAGCATGCCTGGACATCTGGCACTGAAATAAACGGTTTCGAGCAGGTCATTGCCATGGCCGAGCGTGTTGATGGCAGACACTGGCAATGCGTAATAGCCGGATTTGGCGACCGAATACACACGCCCCTCTTTCTCCAGCAACGAATAAGCGTACTGAATCGTCGAAATCGACACGCTCAGACGATCCGCCAACTGCCGCAACGACGGCAGGCGCACGCGCGTGTCATTGACCGGCTCGTTGATCAGGTGCGTCAGGTATCGGTACACCGCCTGATAAGCAAAATCGGTCTCGCGCGGTCCTTTCAATGTCCCGCTGACCCTTGACCCGCCATCGAGGCATCATCGCCAAAGTCGGGAGCTTGCGATGACAAATCCGCGCCGCCGGAGTCCGGGGCGGTTTGCATGTCCTCGATCCCCGGTACCGGGCCCATCCGGTAAAGTATGCAGATCAGGCTGACGGGCAACCCGCTGACGTCGACCATCCATTGCAGAATCTGCTCCGGCACCGGATGACCCTGCATTGCCCGGTGCAAGTCAGGCATCGCCACCAGCATGCCGGGATGACACTGGCGCAAAAAGCGCTCAAGGGCAGCGCCGTTTTCGACAAAGGGCGCGAAAAGCAGGCACACCAACTGAGCCTCGGTCAAACCGAGGTCTTTTTGCACCTCGGCCGCGGCCAGCCCCCGCTGTTCAGACTGCCTCGCCGGGTTACCGAAGACCTCCACGGCTTGCTCGCATAAACGCTCCGGGAGCCGCTTGCGGCGCATCATCACCAATGCCCGCTGCAAGTATTCGGCAACACCCGCCTCATAACTGCGACCGTGCACGAAGCACGCTTGCAACCCCCGCACGTGTGCGGATATCGAAAGGCTGACGAATTCGTTGTCGCTGAGCTGAGCTGCCAGTTCGTCAGGTTGAAAGCCGAGAAACTCGGTGAGCAACGGCCAGCGCTCTTCCAGGTTACTGACCAACATATCGTGAATGTCGATGAACGTGGTCCGGCGACACGCCTCAAAGCGCTCGGCCGGTCGCCATGCCGCCTGCCCGAATTCACCATAAAACGCGCGATAGCAATCACTGCCGAGCTCGTCGAGCAAGGCGAACAGCTCATCGAAGCCTGTTTCGACGGGACTGGAGGTTTTGAGCCCGACCTTCGCTGCCGCGCGCTTCAAGCCTTCGAGAAACAGCTTTTGTTGGCGTGGCGTGTCACTGCTGACCAGGGCATCGACGCCGCCGTCCCAGCGAGCGATCTGCCCATAGAACTCTCCAGTCGCCAGATAGCGGTCGTCCCACAGATCGATGGGGCCGTTCCACGTTCGACGATGGCCCACCATCAGCACATTGAGCCGATTGGCTTCGCGACCGGCATCTGAGATCGGCGTCGGATGGCTGAACGGCAACACTTCGCGGTTATCCACCATCAACACTTCGACCCGCGGATCGTCGTAGAGAAACAGCGAGCTGTAGCTGCGATGGATGTTTTCCTGCGCCATCGAGCTGGCACCGTTCATTCGCAGGGAGGCCACGCGCAACTGGAATGTGGCAGGTGCCCGTCCGGCAATACTCAGTTGTGCAGCACGCAGCAGCGCCAGGGTGTAGCAACTGTCCCGCGACCCGGACTGGATCGCCAGCACCTTGTAATCCCCAATGCGCTCCATGCCCCCTGCTGCGACCACCAGGCGCTGAATCATCAGTTGCAATGCCGTGCGTTCTGCCCGCGAGAAAAAACTCAGCACGCGTTGCAGCATTTGTTGGTAGACATAGTTCATCGCTTGGTCATGGATATGGGTCATCTTTATTTACCTGATGCTCGTAAGTTCGGTACTGCATAAACAGCAATATGCATTGCACAGCGGATTAACCGACACCAATGAAGTGCTGGACGTAATTGTCAAATGCTAGCACTTATGCTTTTAGTAATTATTTGAAATAGTTGAACGCCGACGTTGTTCCGGTCGAGGCTGAACGGCGCAAAAGCCCAGTATCACTGGCATCTGGCGACTTCACAGAGAATCCTAGGAAATGTCCGACAGCGTCCCACAGACATGTAGCACAAGAAATAAAGAGAGAAGCCGCACCTGTTTTTTTGACCGCAGCGCAACGACTTACTGTTGGTCGGATATCTATTAACGATGTGCATTTAAACGTATCAGGCTGACACCCAGACATGACTCATTCCTTGAGATGAAAGTAATCATCCAATTATCAAGGCTTAGATGCTGATTAGAAGATACAGATCGAGAGCAAAAACCAGTTCAGTTGCTGAACTGACCCATCGACAGATCGATGAGACGTCTCATGTTTTGCGAGGGGACAATAAAAAAGTCCGTGCAAGCACGGACTTTTTCTGGGGCTGTTACGCAGGTTCAACCTGAAGGGCGACCCGCTCGCGGCATGGGCATTCGTCCATGTAGCGGTGCGCTTCGACAAACTCGGAAAACGGGAAGACCCGAGTCTTGAGCGGCAGCAGCACGCGGTCGGCGGTCAGCTGGTTGATATCGCGCAAGGCCCGTTGCAGCGCAACCTGGTCCTGAACGATGCCAAGCTCCGGCTTGCCGGTGAAGTTGCCGATGCAGTGCACAAAGAACTGGATGTTCTTTTGGAACGCTGCGCAGGCCGGGAACGGCGTCTGGTTACCGCCTTGCAGGCCGTACAACACCAGACTGCCACGTGGCGCAAGCACATCGCCGAGCAGCGACATTTGCGGGCCGCCCAGGCCATCGAATACCACATCGACGCCGCGGTTATCGGTAATCTTGTTGATCCGCATGAGCAGATCTTCTTCCTCGGTGACGATGACCTTCTCGGCACCCAGCGACAGTAAGTATTCACGCTCTTCGGCGGTCTTCGTGGCGGCAATCACCCGAACACCCAGGGCTTTACCCAATTGGACGAAAGAAGGCCCGGCGCAGTGACTGGCGTCGGTAACCAGGGCGAACTGCCCAGGCTTGACCCGTGCCAGGTCGACATAAGCGAAATAGGCAATCAACAGCGGCGTGTAGTGCACCGCCGCTTCGATCGGGCTGAGCACGTCCGGATAACGGGTCAGTGCCGAGCGTGGCAGAACGATTTGCTCACCATAGACGGGATAGTCGTTCGGACTTTCAGCCGGGAAGCTGGCGACTTTGTCACCGACCGCGAGGTCATCGACACCGTCGCCGACCGCCGTCACGACGCCGGACATTTCATGGCCAAGGCCTGAAGGCAAGCGAGCATGGGAGGACGCCAGGTTCTGACGCCAAAGAATGTCGTACCAGCTGATGCCAATCGCCTCGACGCGCACCTGCACTTCGCCCGGCGCAGGGAGAGCGGCCGCATGCTCTTCGCATTTGAGCACCTCGGCTGGACCAAACTTGTGAAAACGGATCGTGCGGGACATCGCAAACCTCGTCAAAGAAACCTCTAATGCCCTGAACTCTATCTGGGCTTTCTACCCAAGACTATCAGTGGCTATTAATAGTCGACATGCCTGTCATTGATTCCGCAGCGACGGCGACATCTTCAAATGCCGTAAGAAACCGAAGCAGCCTTTGTAGGAAAACTGAATTACTCGGTGCAGAGTAGCAGCCTTTCCCCGTAATATTCATGCCGGCCATTGTTCTCATATGGCCGCTCCCGTCAAGCTTGATGACTCTGCCAGGACTCCAGATGAATCGTAATGACCTGCGTCGTGTCGACCTGAACCTGTTGATCGTTTTCGAAACATTGATGCACGAACGCAGTGTGACCCGCGCTGCGGAGAAATTGTTCCTTGGTCAGCCGGCCATCAGTGCGGCGCTCTCGCGCCTGCGCGGGCTGTTCGATGATCCATTATTCGTGCGCACCGGGCGCAGTATGGAACCGTCCGCGCGGGCGGTGGAGATCTTCGCCCTGCTCTCCCCGGCCCTGGACTCGATTTCCACGGCCGTCAGCCGTGCAGCGGAATTCGACCCGGCGACCAGCACGGCGGTGTTCCGCATCGGTCTGTCGGACGATGTCGAGTTCGCTTTGTTGCCGATGCTGCTCAAGCGTCTGCGCGCCGAATCGCCAGGGATTGTGCTGGTGGTGCGGCGGGCCAACTACATCCTGATGCCGAGCTTGCTGGCCTCGGGCGAGATTTCAATCGGCGTCAGCTACACCGCCGACCTGCCGGCCAACGCCAAGCGCAAAGTGCTGCGCCGCAGCATGCCCAAACTCTTGCGCGCCGACACCGTTCCGGGACCGCTGAGCCTCGACGACTTCTGCGAACGCCCCCACGCGTTGGTGTCATTTGCCGGCGACCTGAGCGGCTTTATAGATGAAGAGCTGGAAAAACTCGGGCGCAAACGTCACGTGGTGCTCGCTGTGCCGCAGTTCAACGGGCTCAGCACACTTATCAGCGGTACGGATATCGTCGCGACGGTGCCGGATTACACGGCTGACGCGTTGACGGCCGCAGGCGGTGTGCGGGCGGAAGATCCGCCGTTGCCGGTGCGCAGCTTTGAGTTGCACATGGCGTGGCGCGGGTCGCAGGACAATGACCCGGGGGAGCGTTGGTTGCGGTCGCGGATTCAGATGTTCTTTGGGGATCCGGACAGTCTGGCTTGAGTTGTTTATAACGGCTTCTGGCGCCTTCGCTGGCAAGCCTGCTCCCACAGGGATTTGTGGCGCTCATCGGATCCCCGTGGGCGCGGGATTGCCCGCGAAGACTGCGACTCGGTCTCCTGTCCTTTGCACTCCACGCAACACTGAATTGTCATCAATCACATTGATCGCGTTCTAGCCTGAGGCGCATGCTAGAGGGCTTGCTCTGACCTCATATCATTCCGAATGATAGTTACCTTTGCTTCATTCGATTCGTGCGATACCCCCTCGCCGAGCATCATCCGCCCATCTCAATACATTGGCGGATGCATCCATGGAACAGTCATTCAAACATTTGCGCTTCCCGTTGGCCCTCTTGGCCGTAGTGGTGATGAGCGCTTGCGGCAAGGCTCCGGAGTCTGCCGCGACCATGCCTGCGGCGAAAGTCAGCGTCGCCAAGGTGCTGGAACAACCGGTCAATGAGTGGGACGAATTCACCGGGCGCCTCGAAGCGCCGGAAACGGTAGAGATTCGTCCACGGGTCTCCGGTCAGATCGATGACGTGGCCTTCACCGAAGGCGCGCTGGTCAAGAAAGGCGACTTGCTGTTCCAGATCGACCCGCGTCCCTTCCAGGCTGAAGTCCGCCGCCTCGAAGCGCTGGTCGCGCAGTCTCGCGCCAATGCCACCCGTAGCGAAAATGAAGCCCAGCGCGGTGAGCGTCTGCGCATCAGCAACGCGATTTCCGCCGAGCTGGCTGATTCGCGCACCAGCGCTGCACAAGAAGCCCGCGCTGCAGTCGGTGCCCTCCAGGCACAACTGGACCTGGCGAAACTGAACCTGAGCTTCACCCGCGTCACCGCACCGATCAGCGGCCGTGTCAGCCGTGCGGAAATCACCGCGGGTAACCTGGTGACCGCCGACACCACACCGCTGACCAGCGTAGTGTCCACCGACAAGGTCTACGCCTATTTCGACGCTGACGAGCGGGTGTTCCTCAAGTACACCCAACTCGCTCGCCAGGGCAAACGCGGCGCAACCACCCCGGTTTACCTCGGTCTGTCCAACGAAGACGGCAACCCGCATCAGGGCGTGATGAACTTTGTCGACAACCAGGTCAACCCGAAAACCGGCACCATTCGTGGTCGCGCCGTGTTCGACAATACCGACGGCACCTACACCCCAGGCCTGTATGCCCGCCTGAAACTGGTCGGCAGCGGCACCTACTCCGCCGTGCTGATCAACGATGAAGCAGTCGGTACTGACCTCGGTAAAAAGTTCGTGCTGGTGATGGATGCGGACAACAAAACCGCCTACCGCGCAGTTGAACTGGGTCCGAAAATCGAAGGCCTGCGCATCGTGCGCAACGGCCTGAACAAGGATGACACGATCATCGTCAAGGGCCTGCAACGGGTACGTCCCGGTTCGCCAGTCACCCCTGAGGTGATCCCGATGGCCAGCGAACAAACCCTCGCGGCACTCGCACAACAACGACAAGCGCTGGAAGCCAGCAACCTGCCTCAAGTTGCACCTGCCAAGGTCGCGCCGGGTTCGGTTGTGAAACTGGCTGCTGCGACTCCACGCGGTTAAGGGACGACAAACTCCGATGAATTTTTCCCAATTCTTCATTTCACGGCCAATTTTTGCAGCGGTGCTGTCGCTGCTGATCCTGATCGCCGGCGCCATCTCGCTGTTCCAGTTGCCGATCAGCGAATACCCGGAAGTCGTGCCGCCGACCGTTGTGGTCCGCGCGAACTTCCCGGGCGCCAACCCAAAAGTCATCGGTGAAACCGTGGCCGCTCCATTGGAGCAAGCCATCACCGGCGTCGAGAACATGTTGTACATGTCCTCGCAGTCCACCGCTGACGGCAAGATCACCCTGACCATCACTTTTGCGCTGGGCACTGACCTGGACAACGCACAGGTGCAGGTGCAGAACCGCGTGACCCGCACCGAACCGAAGCTTCCAGAAGAAGTGACGCGCATCGGTATCACCGTGGACAAGGCCTCGCCCGACCTGACCATGGTGGTGCACTTGACCTCGCCGGACAAACGCTACGACATGCTCTACCTGTCCAACTACGCCCTGCTCAACATCAAGGATGAGCTGGCGCGCCTGGGCGGTGTCGGGGACGTGCAGCTGTTTGGTATGGGCGACTACTCGTTGCGTGTATGGCTCGATCCGAACAAGACCGCTTCGCGCAATCTGACCGCGACCGACGTCGTAACCGCGATCCGCGAACAAAACCGTCAAGTCGCTGCCGGTGCCTTGGGTGCACCACCCGCACCGAATGCCACGGCGTTCCAGTTGTCGGTCAACACCCAGGGTCGTCTGGTTTCCGAAGAAGAGTTCGAGAACATCATCATTCGCTCCGGCGACAACGGTGAAATCACCCGCCTGAAAGACATCGCGCGCGTCGAGCTGGGTTCAAGCCAGTACGCCCTGCGCTCCTTGCTGAACAATCAACCGGCGGTGGCGATCCCGATCTTCCAGCGCCCGGGTTCCAACGCGATCGAAATCTCCAACGAAGTTCGCGACAAGATGGCGGAGCTGAAGAAGAGCTTCCCTGAAGGCATGGACTTCAGCATCGTCTATGACCCGACGATCTTCGTGCGCGGCTCCATCGAAGCGGTGGTTCACACGCTCTTCGAAGCACTGATCCTCGTGGTGCTGGTGGTGATCCTGTTCCTGCAAACCTGGCGTGCCTCGATCATTCCGTTGGTGGCGGTGCCGGTTTCGCTGATCGGTACGTTTGCGGTGATGCATTTGTTCGGCTTCTCGCTGAACGCCTTATCACTGTTCGGATTGGTACTGGCCATCGGTATCGTGGTGGACGACGCCATCGTGGTGGTGGAGAACGTGGAAAGGCACATCGAGCTGGGAGAAACGCCCGTAGAAGCCACCAAGAAAGCCATGCGAGAGGTGACCGGCCCGATCATCGCGACGGCGCTGGTGCTGTGTGCGGTATTTATCCCGGCGGCGTTCATTTCCGGTCTCACCGGCCAGTTCTACAAACAGTTTGCCCTGACCATTGCCATCTCGACCGTGATCTCGGCGTTCAACTCGCTGACACTGTCCCCTGCCCTGGCCGCCGTGCTGCTCAAGAGCCACCATGCGCCGAAAGATCGCTTTACCAAAGTGCTTGATAAACTATTGGGCGGCTGGCTGTTCCGTCCGTTCAACCGGTTCTTCGAACGCGCCAGTCATGGCTATGTCGGCACCGTAGCCCGGGTTATCCGCAGCAGCGGTATTGCCTTGCTGTTGTACGCAGGCTTGATGGTGCTGACCTTCTTCGGTTTCTCCAGCACCCCCACCGGTTTCGTACCCGGCCAAGACAAGCAATACCTGGTGGCCTTCGCGCAATTGCCGGATGCTTCCAGCCTGGACCGCACCGAAGACGTGATCAAACGCATGTCCGACCTGGCCTTGAAACAGCCTGGCGTGGAAAGCGCGGTAGCGTTCCCGGGCCTGTCGATCAACGGATTCACCAACAGCCCGAACGCCGGCATCGTGTTCGTGACCCTGAAACCGTTCGACGAGCGTAAAGACCCGAGCATGTCCGCCGGTGCGATTGCCGGTGCATTGAACGGCCAGTTCGCCGGGATTCAGGAAGCCTACATGGCGATCTTCCCGCCGCCGCCGGTACAAGGCCTGGGCACCATCGGTGGTTTCCGCTTGCAGATCGAAGACCGGGGCAACCTGGGCTACGACGAGCTGTACAAAGAAACCATGAACATCATCACCAAGAGCCACAACGTGCCGGAACTGGCCGCCCTGTTCACCAGCTACACGGTGAACGTGCCGCAAGTCGATGCCGCCATCGACCGGGAAAAAGCCAAGACTCACGGCGTGGCCGTCAGCGACATCTTCGACACCCTGCAGATCTACCTGGGTTCGCTGTATGCCAACGACTTCAACCGCTTTGGTCGTACCTACCAGGTCAACGTTCAGGCTGAACAGCAGTTCCGCCTCGAGCCGGACCAGATCGGTCAGCTGAAAGTGCGCAACAACAAAGGCGAGATGATCCCGCTGGCGACCTTCATCAAGGTCAGCGACACCTCGGGCCCGGACCGCGTGATGCACTACAACGGCTTCATCACCGCTGAAATCAACGGTGCGGCAGCCCCCGGCTACAGCTCCGGCCAGGCTCAAGCGGCCATCGAGAAACTGCTCAAGGAAGAACTTCCGAACGGCATGACCTACGAATGGACTGACCTGACCTACCAGCAGATTCTGTCCGGCAACACCGCGCTGTTCGTGTTCCCGCTCTGCGTATTGCTGGCGTTCCTGGTACTCGCGGCGCAGTACGAAAGCTGGAGCCTGCCACTGGCGGTGATCCTGATCGTACCGATGACCCTGCTGTCGGCCATCATCGGTGTGATTGCTTCGGGAGGCGACAACAACATCTTCACCCAGATCGGCTTGATCGTACTGGTGGGACTTGCGTGCAAGAACGCGATTCTGATCGTCGAGTTCGCCAAGGACAAACAGCAGGACGAAGGCATGAGCCCGCTGGCTGCGGTGCTCGAAGCGTGCCGCCTGCGTCTGCGGCCGATCCTGATGACCTCCTTCGCGTTCATCATGGGTGTGGTGCCACTGGTGTTCTCCAGCGGTGCCGGTGCCGAAATGCGTCACGCCATGGGTGTGGCGGTGTTCTCCGGGATGCTCGGGGTGACGTTCTTCGGTCTGTTGCTGACACCGGTGTTCTACGTGTTGATTCGTAATTTCGTGGAGCGCGGCGAGAAGCGCAAAGCGGCCAAGGCCCTGAAACTGGAGGCGCAACAATGAGCCTGAAAGCCTTCCTGCCGAGCCTGCTGGTACTGGCCCTGAGTGCTTGTGCCGTCGGCCCGGACTACAAGACCCCGGCCACCGAACCGGCGAACATCACCACCGCCACCGATGGCGCTGCCGGTCAGAAAAACTACGACCGCTCGCGTTTCGAGGGCATCTGGTGGCAGCAGTTCGAAGACCCGACCCTCAACCAGTTGGTGACACAATCCCTGCAAGGCAACCGCGATTTGCGCGTCGCCTTCGCGCGCTGGAAAGCGGCCCGGGCGATTCGTGATGACGCCAGCAATGACGCCATGCCGACCATCACCAGCCGCGCCAGCAGTGATCTGGGCAAAGGCCAGATTCCGGGCCAGACCACCAAACGGGTCAATAGCGAACGCTATGACCTGGGTCTGGACATGGCCTGGGAACTGGACCTGTTTGGTCGCATCCAGCGCAACCTGGAATCCAGCGACGCCGAACAGCAAGCGGCCGAAGCCGATCTGTACCAACTGCAAGTCAGCATGATTGCCGAACTGGTGGACGCCTACGGTCAACTGCGCGGTGCGCAACTGCGGGAAAAAATTGCCCTGGCCAACCTGAACAACCAGCAGGAATCGCGCAAGATCACCGAAAGCCTACGTGATGCCGGCGTCGGCGATCAGCTTGATGTGGTCCGCGCCGATGCGCGTCTGGCGTCTGTCGAAGCCAGCGTGCCGCAGTTGCAGGCCGAGCAGGTCCGGCAGAAAAACCGTATCGCCACCCTGCTGGGTGAACGTCCGGACAAACTGACCGTCGACTTGAGCCCGAAAGACTTGCCGGCGATTGCCAAAGCGCTGCCGATCGGTGATCCGGGCGAACTGCTGCAACGTCGTCCGGACATTCTCAGCGCCGAACGCAAACTGGCTTCAGCCACGGCGCGTATCGGCGTGGCCAAGGCGGATCTGTTTCCAAGGGTCAGCCTCAGTGGCTTCCTCGGCTTTACTGCCGGGCGAGGTTCGCAGATCGGTTCCTCGGCGGCCAACGCCTGGGCGCTGGGCCCGAGCATCACCTGGGCAGCGTTTGACCTAGGCAGTGTTCGAGCCCGCTTGCGCGGTGCCGACGCAGATGCCGAAGGCGCTCTGGCGACTTACGAGCAACAAGTGCTGCTGGCGCTGGAAGAGTCGGAAAACGCCTTCAGTGATTACGGCAAACGCCAGCAACGTCTGATTTCGCTGATTCGCCAGAGTGAATCCAGCCGTGCGGCCGCTGATCTGGCGGAAATTCGCTACCGCGAAGGGTCGTCAGACTTCCTCGTCCTGCTCGATGCCCAGCGCGAACGTTTGGCGGCAGAAGACACTCAGGCCCAGGCCGAAGTCGATCTGTATCGCGGCATTGTCGCGATTTACAAGGCCCTTGGTGGCGGTTGGCAACCAGAGACGGTCGCCAGCAAGTAACGCGTCAATTGCTTCTTTGGTTGGCCGCAACCAACCGATTTTTTGCCCCGCGCCTCATTCGGTCGCGGGGCTTTTTTTTGTCTGCACGATGAGTGAAATTACTAGAGTCCCCTGTGGGAGCGGGCTTGTCCGCGATGACGGTCGCACATTCAACAACGTGGTGACTGATCAACCGCTATCGCGGGCAAGCCCGTTCCCACAGTGATTAGCGGTGATCTTCGGTAGTGCGGTTTTCCTCAATGGTCACAGTGGCCGTTGTCCCCGCCCGCAGTGTGTCTTTGCCGGCATAGTCGGGGTCAATCCTGATCCGCACCGGCACCCGTTGCGCCAGTTTGACCCAGGTGTAACTGGGGTTGATGTTGGCCAGCAGGCGGCCACCGGGCAAGTTCTCGCGGTCGGCGATGGCGAAAGCAATACTTTGTACCGTGCCACCGAACGTTTCACCGCTCATCAATTCGATCCTGACCCGATCACCCTCCCCGATTCTCGGCAACTTGGTTTCTTCGAAATAGCCGCTGACATAGAACGAACCGCTGTCCACCAACGCCAACAACGCGCCTCCGGCCGCGGCATAGTCGCCCTGCCGGGTCAGCAGGTTGGTGACGTAACCGCTGACGGGCGCTTCGACCCGGGTACGCTGCAGATCCAGCTCAGCCTGGGTCAATGCCGCGAGGGCCAATTGCACATTGGCCTGCGCCAGCCCCAGGTTGGCCTGGTTACGCAGCAACTCGGCCTGCGCTACCGCCACCTCGGTACTGGACTTTTCCCATTCTTCGCCAGAAATCGCAAAGCGTTGCTTGAGCGTGCGCCGTCGGCGCTCTTCACTTTGGCGTTGGCGCAGCAGCGCTTCGCTGGCGACAATCGTTGCTTCGGATTGACCGAGGCTAGCCTTCGAAACCTCCACCGAACGCTTGGCATGTTCCACTGCGAGAACGTAGCGAGCCGGGTCGATCTCCAGCAGTAACTGGCCCTTGTCGACATGCTGATTGTCCTGAACCCCCAGCGCGACAATGCGACCCGAGACATCGGCAGACAATGTCACCACATCAGCCCGCACCCGCGCATCGCGAGTCCAGGGTGCGCGGGTGTAATGCTCCCAGGCGAACCAGCCGAGCACAAAGGCCAGCACCACCACCGCTACTGTTGCGAGCCGGGCAAGGATCTTCTTCAAGGCATCAAGCTCCCATCACCAGAATCAGCGTTGCGCAAACACAGGCGTACAACGCCCCCTCAAACAAGGCTTCGTGCCAGACGAACCGCAATACACCGAGGCGGCGCAGGGTCCAATCCAGCAGCAAAAAAATCGGCAGGGCCAGCAACAGCGCCTGCGCAATCGGCGGCAAATAGACGCCCCCTACTTCCAGGTCAATGGGCAAGGACGGGATCTCCTTCCTGTTCAGTGGGTTGAAACCAAGCGCGATATCGCTCCAGAAACGACACCACAATCAATAACGCCACGCGCATCCTGAAGACCGACCACAAGTGTTGATGAACGTCCAGATGCAAGTCGTCCATTTCATCACCCAGGACTCGCAGGTTTTCCAGCAACCGTTCAAGGTCGATCCCGGGGCGCCCGGCAATCAGTCGCCCGGTCTCACGGACTGCCGCCAGCAAACGGTTCAATTGATCGGTACTCAGCAACGCGTTGCTTTGCCCCTGTTGCCTGAGCTGATTCAACGCCACGCCCAGTGCCATGCACCCGAGGCTGACTTCAAACAGGTCTCTGGAATGCTTGTCAGTGGTGGCCGGCAACAGGCCCAACATCATGGTCAGGCTATCGACCATGCGGCTTTCAAAGGAAAATTGTTGTTCGTCGGTGGCCGGGGTCTTCAGCAATGCGTAGACCTGCTCGCAGTTCTCTTTGAACAGTCGACGTATCCGCAACACGGGCCGGAACGGGAATATCAAGGCGTACACACTTAGTGCCAGTGCGGCGGCACTGATATAGGCCCCGGCAAACTCGAACCACTGAATCGCCGTGTTTTGCCCGATGCCGACGTTTTGCGGGCCCAGCAACAGCATCGTCGTCAATCCGAGGCCAATCCCGGTGCCCGTGGTTGGCGGGCTGGACAAACCCACCGCAACGGCATACAGCAACGGCGCGAGCAGCAAGGCCAGCAGTTCGAAGCCGCTGATCATCGGAATCAGCAAGAACAGGTAGAGCGCCGACACCACCAGCGCCAGACCCAAACCCCTGGCAAAGCTTTGGCTGGCCAGTAGTGGTCGGGGAAAAGTCGCCATCAGCGAACAGAGAATCCCCACCACAATCATCCCGCCCCGGGCCCCGTCCCAACCGGTCTCGATCCAGATGAACCCGGCGACCACCAAGGCAGTAAAGGCGCGGATCGCATTCATTGCCGCCAGCGTGAAATCCAGATGCAACGGATTGTCCTGTCCGCGAAAGACGCAGCTGGCCGCACGTTCTTCCTGAATGGCATCGCTCAGCTCGAGCATCTGTCCCAGTTGCTCCAACATCCGGGCCTGTTCCCAGCGCAGTGCCCAGGCCAGGGAGCGCAACGTGGCAGGCATCGTCTCGGTGAGTTGTTCAGCCTTGTAGGCCTGATCATCGAAACGCTGTTGCAGCGCCGCGAAATGGTGCCGCGCCTCGCTCGACAGCGAGCGCCCTTGAAGGGCCAGTTGATCGAGGAAGGCCAGCTCTTCAGCGCGCAACAGCTGAATTTCCTCGGGTAGAGCTCCTTGCCAACGCTCGGTCAGCAGTTCTCGCTGGTGACGCAGCGCCGTCAGCCGCGAGGTGAGCAGCACGAGCTGGTTGCCCAGTAACTGCACGAGGCCATTGGCACTGCGCAACCGTGGCGCGTCGAAATACAAATGCCGACGCACGCCTTCAAGAGCGCTGATCTCCCCCAACAGTTGCATCTGTCGGCGGTGGAAGTCAGCCTCGTTTTCTTCAGTGCGAATGACCGCAGCGGCATGGGTAGCCAGCAGCTTGATGACTTGATCGATTTTGGCGAAATAGTCCCGGGCCACGGTTTCCGGGCGCGCGGTGAGCAGGCTGACCACACATACGCAGGCCACCGCCAACAAGGTTTCGGTGACGCGGGTCACGGCCAGCAGGAACGTGCCGTCCTGATCAGGCACGGCCAGCAGCGCCACGACCACCGCCGTGTAGCCGCTCAAGACAAATGCCTGGGAACTGGTGTAACGCAACAAGGTGCCGCCAGCGGTACACAACGCCAGCCACAAGGCCAGGGTAACGATGAAAGGCAACGGCGCCTGGGGAAAGATCGCCATGATCAACACCGCGACCACGGCCCCGAGTGTGGTGCCGACGACTTGGCCGAAGCTGCGAGCCAGGGCCATTCCGCCCAATGGTTGACTGACGATGACCACCGCCATGATCGACCACTTGGGCTGGTCAAGGTCGAACAGGAACGCCAGGTACAGCGTCAACAGCCCGGCTGCAATGGTTCTCAAGGCGAACAACACCACCGCCGGCCCAGGGTTGAGTATTGCCTTGAAGTATTGAAGCAGTGGTTGCATGGGCGTGCTCATCGAGTTCTCTCCAGCAAGCGTAGTCACTGCTTCGGTGGCTCGACAGGGTTTCAGTATCGACAGGACTTGTAGGAAAAATACTGTCAATCCGCTGCGCAATGGCCTCAGGGTTTGACTCACAGCCCGGCCTGACCGAAGCTGGCGACCTTGCAAAAGCTTGCCAGCTCCCGGATTCCTGCATGCCCCAGTCCCGCCGTTACCTGATCATCAGCCTCTGCACCTTGTTTGCCATCGGCCTTGCGTGGTTTTTCCTGCGCAGCACTGCGCCCGTGGTGCCGGAAGCGATCAAGCGCGGTTACAGCGAAGCGCTGAACCAGGCGCGGACGGGGCAACCGGGCGCAGCGCGGGTTTTGTATCAGCAGTTGGGCCGCCCTGACATTTCCCCCAAGCGCCGCGTCTGGCTGCATGCCGAACTGCCCAATTATCCGAGCACTGTTGCCCTGAAACTGGCGGACGCAGACCTGCAGCATCCGGCCGTCGAGGTGCGCATCGCTGCGATCAAAAGCATCAGCGGTTTAGTCCCGAGCGGGCAACGCAGCCTGCTGCTGGGGCCGCTGCTCGATGACAGCGAACAACACGTGCGGTTCGCCGCGGTGAACGCGTTGCTGGGACTGTCGCCGGACGACCTTGGGTTGTATTTCGGACCGTTGCAGCAGGCGATCGACGCGTGGGAGCAAGTGCTCACCAGTGCGCCAGACAGCGCGGACAACCAGTTCCAGCTGGCCCGACTGCATCTGCATAACGGCGAATTCAAGGCGGCGCAACAGGCGTTGGAGAACACCTTGCGCCTTGCTCCTGACAATCTGCCGGCACTGGTGATGCAGATCGAGGTGCTGGACAAACTAGGCCAAAACGAAGCCGCCCGGCTGCTACTGGCCAAACAGTTGAAGGCTCAGCCCGATTCCGCTTACCTGCAACATGCCCTGGGGCTCTGGTTGCTGCATCACGGACAGAGCGAATTCGCCCTGCTCGGCCTGTCCAAAGCCGTGGAGCTGGAACCGGACAATAAGGATTACCGCTACGACCTCGCCACCACGCTGCACGACGAACAAGAGCTGGAAGCGGCGCAGAAGCAGTTGCAGGAAATCGTCCAGCGCCACCCGGCCGACCGTAAGGCACGGGTGTTGTTGATCAACTATTGGAAAGAAAGCGGGCAGCTGCAAAACGTGCAGATTCTGTTGGCGCAACTCGAACAGCTCAATCCGGACGACCCGGCGTTACAGCAAGGGCTTTAAATCATTATTGACCTGGCGGCCGCTATCGCTGGCACGCGGGCTCCTGCAAAGTCAGGTGTAACAAAAGGTTGAACCGTCGTCTCGGCCAACGGTCAAGTGATCAGGCAGTCCATTCAGGTATTCAGACCTGCTGCCTCGCTTCCCCTAGTCATGAGAGGGCATTTTTTGTCTACATCTAACGAGTTGTTCAGTGCAAAAGCCGCCACCGGCATCGAAGGTCTGGATGACATCCTGGCCGGTGGACTGTCCCGCGGCCACGTGTTTTTGCTGGAGGGTGAACCCGGAACCGGCAAAACCACCGTCGCTTTGCATTTTCTGTTGGCCGGTGCCAGAGCCGGCGAACGCTCGTTGTACATCACCCTGTCCGAAACCGAGCGCGAGCTGCGCCAAGGGGCGCGCTCCCATGGCTGGGAGCTGGATGACAACATCCACATTTTTGAGCTGACCCCGCCGGAAAGCCTGCTCAATGCCGAGCATCAGCAGAGCCTTCTGTACTCCTCGGACCTTGAACTGGGTGAAGCCACCAAGCAGATTTTCGAAGTGGTCGAACGGGTCAAACCCACTCGTGTGGTGCTCGACAGCCTTTCCGAAATTCGCCTGCTGGCCCAAAGCTCATTGCGCTATCGCCGCCAGATCCTCGCGATTAAACACTACTTCGTGCGCTATGACGCCACCGTGGTGCTGCTGGACGACCTGACCACCGAATCCCTCGACAAAACCGTGCACAGCGTTGCCCACGGCGTAATTCGCCTTGAGGAGCTGACCCCCAACTATGGCGCCGAACGCCGGCGCATCCGCGTGGTGAAGTACCGCGGCCAGAAATACCGCGGCGGTTTCCATGACTTCACCATCATGGGTGACGGCGTCCACGTCTTTCCGCGCCTGGTGGCCGCCGAACATCGTGGCAAGTACGTGCGCACGCAACTCACCAGTGGCATCAAGGAAATGGATGCCCTGCTCGGCGGCGGCATCGAGACCGGTTCCAGCACCTTGATCCTCGGCCCGGCCGGTACCGGCAAATCACTGATCTCGATGATTTTCGCCGCTGCCGCCGTGGCTCGGGGAGAAAAAGCCGCGCTGTTCATCTTCGATGAAGACCTCGGCCTGCTGTTTGAACGCATGAACAACATGGGCATCGACCTCAAGGCCCTGCAAGACACCGGCAACCTGCTGATCGAGCAAGTGGATGCGGCGGAATTGTCCCCCGGCGAGTTTTCCCACCGGGTTCGGCGTTGCGTCGATGTGCGCAATATCAAGACCGTGGTCATCGACAGCATCAACGGCTATCAGGCGGCGATGCCCGAAGAAAACGCCCTCGTGCTGCACATGCATGAATTGCTGCTGTACCTCAACCGCCAGGGCGCTGCGACTTTCATGACCGTCGCCCAGCACGGTCTGGTCGGCGACATGCAGGCCCCGGTGGACATCACCTACCTGGCGGATACCGTCATCCTGCTGCGCTACTTCGAAGCACTGGGCAAGGTTCGCCGGGCCATTTCGATCATCAAGAAACGTACGGGCAGCCATGAATCGACCATTCGCGAATACCGCATCAGCGGACACGGCATGACCATCGGCGAACCGCTGGACGCTTTCCAGGGTGTGTTGCGCGGCGTGCCAACTTACCTGGGTGCGAGCAATCCGTTGCTCGGGGACCCGTTCCCATGACGGTCATGCAAGCTACGTCCGAGCGCGCGATCATTCTCGCGCCGCTGGGACGTGACGGCCAGATTGCCCTGATGATGCTCAACGAAGCCGGTTACGACGGTGTCATTACCCGGGATCTGATCGGCCTGTGCGCCGAGCTGGAGCAAGGCGCCGGGTTGCTGCTGATCTCCTCCGAGGCCTTGCTGGGCGGCGATATCGAACCGTTGGTCGGACTGATTGAACAACAGCCGTCGTGGTCCGATCTGCCGATTGTTCTGATGACCTACCATGGCGGCCCGGAACAGAACCCTGCCTCGCGCTTCGGCCCGCAACTGGGCAATGTCACCTTCCTTGAGCGCCCTTTTCATCCGGTGACGTTGATCAGCCTGGTGACCACCGCGCTGCGCGGCCGACGACGACAGTATGACGCCAGGGATCGGCTGATCGATCTGAGTCAAAGCGAACTGCGCCTGCAAACCACCCTCGAAACCCTGGAACAGCAGGTCGAGGAACGCACCGCACAGTTGCGCCACAACGAAGAAGCCCTGCGCCAATCGCAAAAAATGGAGGCGGTCGGTCAACTCACCGGCGGCATTGCCCACGACTTCAACAACATGTTGACCGGGATCATCGGCAGCCTGGAACTGTTGCGCCGACGCCTGGCGCGTGGACGCACTGAAGACCTCGACAGCCTGATCGATCTTGGCGTGACGTCGGCCAACCGTGCGGCGGGGCTGACCCACCGTCTGCTGGCGTTCTCGCGGCGTCAGTCGCTGGACTCCAAACCCGTGGAGATGAACACCCTCGTGGTGTCCATGGGCGAGCTGTTGCAGCGCAGCATCAATGAGAGCATTCAACTGGACATGCAGTTGAGCGAGCAGTTGTGGGTGGCCGAGGCAGATCCCAATCAACTGGAGAGTGCCCTGCTCAATCTGGTGATCAACGCGCGGGATGCCATGCCTGATGGCGGAAAACTTGTCGTCAGAACCGGCAATCAATACTTGGACAGCGATTTCACCGAAGCCCACAACACCCTGAAACCCGGTGATTACGTGGTGCTTAGCGTTACCGACAACGGTTGCGGCATGCCGCAAAGCACCATCAACCGCGCGTTCGACCCGTTTTTCACCACCAAGCCAATCGGCCAGGGCACGGGCCTTGGGTTGTCGATGATCTACGGTTTCAGCAAACAATCGCGCGGGCATGTCGCCATTCAAAGTGAAGTGGATGTAGGCACCACCGTCAGTCTGTTTCTGCCACGCTTTGGTGGTGAGCTGCCCGAGCCCCCGCCGATAGGCGTCCAGCATGCGCTGTTCGCGCAAAACGGCGAAACGGTGCTGATCGTCGAGGATGATCCGGCTGTGCGGGTGCTGGTGAGTACGGTGCTGAGTGACCTGGGTTACGCCTTCGTCGAGGCCGGTGACGCCGACAGCGCGGTGCCGATTCTCGACTCCGGGCAGCGTATCGACCTGATGATCAGCGACGTCGGGTTACCAGGCATGAATGGCCGGCAACTGGCAGAAATCGGCCGCCAGTACCGGCCCGACCTCAAAGTGTTGTTCATCACCGGCTATGCGGAACACGCGGCAGTGCGCGGTGGTTTCCTTGATCCGGGCATGCAGATGATCACCAAGCCGTTTACCTTCGACCTGTTGACGGCGAAGGTGCGGGAGATGATCCGAATCTGAAGATCGCCCCTGCAGGAGCCAGCTTGCTGGCGATAGCGGCCGCAAGATCGACGCAAACCTCAGGGGCCTCTTCGCCGGCAAGTCGGCTCCTGCTGGTCCGGGGTCAACCGGTCGAGCCATGCCGACAAATGATTAAGACAACATGTCCTGCATCAATTCCTGCAACACATCCAGATCAAACGGCTTGCCCAGGATTGGCGCCGTGCGCGTTATCGGACTGTCGGTCTCGCGGATTTCCTGCGGGTAACCGCTGATGAAAATCACCTTGAGCTCCGGTCGCAATTTCACGGCGGGTTCGGCGATCTGCACGCCAGAAATCCCACCCGGCAGACGGAAGTCGGTGATCATCATGTCCAGATGCGGCTTGCTCGCCAGAATCTCGAAGGCTTGCTCGCCGTTTTCGGCCTGCAATACCCGGTAGCCCTCACCCGACAGGTAAGCCGACAACACCATCAGGATCGAGGGGTCATCTTCGACGATCAATACGACATCTTGTGCATCTTCACTCATGGGAAGCCTTTGTTCGGTCAATAGCTGCTGATACGACCGTGAGGTCGATCAGAGGTTGCGTTTAACTGGCTGTTTTCCTACAGCGGCAGACAAACGCGAAACAAGGCGCCTTCGCCAATCCGGCTCTCGACGGTAATGGTACCGCCATGGGCGGTCACAATCTGCTCTGAAATAAACAACCCCAGGCCCAGCCCGGCGACGGCATGTTTAGCCGTCACGCGTTCGAACTGCTGGAAAATGCGCTTCTGGTTTTCTTCACCGATGCCGATGCCCTGATCGCACACTTCCACCCGCGCCTGATCGTTCTCACTGTACACCTTCACGTTGATCGGGCTCTTGGCGCCGTAACGCAATGCGTTGGTCAACAGGTTGGAAATCACCTGTTCTATACGGAATTCGTCCCAATTGCCCTCCACCGGATGCTCGGCGTCCAGGGTGACCGCGGATTCGGCGGCATCGATCTGCGGGGCGAAGTTCTGCAGCAAATTGCGCACCAAAGCCGACAGATCGAAGCGTGTCGGACGGATGGACAACTTGCCTGTGCGAATGCGCGACACATCGAGCATGTCTTCGATCAGGCGAATCAGGCTTTTGATCTGCCGCTCGTCGCGATCGACCATCGCGTGCATTTTTTCCAGGGTGAACGCAGCGGCATTGTCCCGGGCCAGGTGCATCTTGCGCAGTTGGGTTTCGAGGATCAGACCGTTGAGCGGCGTACGCACTTCGTGGGCGACGATGGACATGAAGTCATCGCGCATGCGCACCGCCTGCTCCAGTTCCGACTGGGTGCTCTGCAACTGTTTTAGCAGCGCTTCCTGTTCGCGGCGGCTCTGTTCCAGCGCTTCGACCTGCTGCTTCATGGCCTTGCTTTGACGGTACAGATCAACAAAGACGTTGACCTTGCTCTTCACCGCGTGGATATCCAGGGGTTTGTGCAGGAAGTCCACGGCGCCGCTTTCGTAGCCCTTGAACGCGTAGTTCAGTTCACGGCCGGCGGCACTGACGAACACTATCGGGATGTTCTTGGTCTTTTCCGTGCCGCGCATCAACTCGGCCAGTTCGAACCCATTCATGCCGGGCATCTGCACATCGAGAATGGCGATGGCGAATTCGTGTTGCAGCAGCAGCGATAAGGCTTCGTCGGCGGACAAGGCTTTGTAGACCACACGGTCTTCACGCTTGATCAGCGCTTCGAGCGCCAACAGGTTCTCCGGCAGATCGTCGACGATCAGCAGTTTGGCTTGGATGTTACTTAGCATGCTATTCGTTCCAGCTCGACAAGCAGACGGCCGATGCCGCGTATGGGGAGAATGTGGTCTGGTTGGTGAACATCCAGCGCCGCCAGGGGCATGGTCGCAACCTGGGCTTCGTTCGGGTCCTGCACGATAGTCAGGCCGCCAAGATGCTGGACCTTTGCCATGCCGCTCGCGCCATCGCGATTGGCACCGGTCAACAGCACCGCGGCCAAGGCAGGACCGTAAGCATCCGCTGCCGACGAGAACAGGAAATCGATGGCCGGCCGCGAATAATGCACGCGGTCTTCAAGACTCAGGGAAAAGGTGCGGTCCTGCTCCACCGACAAGTGATAGCCCGGTGTGGCGAAATACAACGTTCCCGTTTCGATCAGCGTCTTGTCATGTGCCTCGACAACGCGCATTGCGACTCTTCGGGCAAACACTTCGGCGAGGTGGCTGCGACGCTCGTCCGGCAGGTGCAGCACGACAATGATCGGCAGCACGAAACCTTCACGCAGAGGGCTGAGAATACTCAGCAACGCCTCCACGCCACCGGCTGAAGCGCCGATCACGATGGCCTCGACAGTAGGCAAATCCGCTGCACTGTTCATGATTTACGGTAGATCCGTTCTTGTTTGACCAACGACTCGAACTGATTGCCGAAAGCCGAAAAGTCCGGGGTTTCCTTGCTGCCCAGCGCCAGAAAACCCCGATGACAAAGGGATTCGTGGAACAATCCAAACGCTCGATCCTGAAGTTTTTTATTGAAATAAATCAATACGTTACGACACGAAATTAATTGAGTTTCTGAAAAGACGCTGTCCGTCGCCAGGCTGTGATCGGCAAAGGTCACGTTTTCGCACAAGCTCTTGTCGAAAATCGCGTAGCCGTACGCCGCCGTGTAGTAGTCGGCGAACGAACGCTGGCCACCTGCCTGCTGGTAGTTGTGAGTGTAGGCCCGGACATTCTCCATGGAGAAAATCCCCTGCTTGGCCTTGTCCAGCGAGCGCGGATTGATGTCGGTCGCATAGATGATGGTGCGATCGAGCAAGCCTTCTTCGCGCAGCAGGATCGCCATCGAATAGACCTCTTCACCAGTGCTGCAACCGGCAATCCAGATCTTGATCGAGGGGTAGGTCTTGAGCAGCGGCACGACTTCCTGGCGAATGGCGAGGAAGTGCGAAGGGTCGCGGAACATCTCGCTGACCGGGATCGTCAGTAATTGCAGCAACTGCATGAACGCCTTCGGATCGTGCAACACCCTCTCTTGCAACGCCGAAATGGTCGCGCACTCGAATTGACTCAGCGCATGCTGGACGCGGCGTTTGATCGACGCGCCAGAATAATCACGAAAATCGTAGCTGTATTTGAGGTAGATCGCCTCAATCAACAAGCGCAGTTCGATTTCGCTATTTCGCTCCACTGAATAATTGCGTTCCACTAAATGCGTTCCATCTTCGGTAACCACACGCGAATCAGCGAGAACAGGCGATCCAGGTCGATAGGCTTGGCCAGGTAATCGTTGGAACCGGCCTGCAGGCAGCGCTCCTGATCGTCCTTCATGGCTTTGGCCGTCACCGCAATGATGGGCAGCTTGCGCCAGCGCGGGTCCTGGCGGATCAGGCTCGTCGCCTCGAAACCGTCCATCTCCGGCATCATCACGTCCATCAGCACCAGATCGATGTCCTCGACTTCATTCAGTTTTTCAATCGCCTCACGGCCGTTGCGGCCAATGATCACGACTGCGCCTTTTTGCTCCAGCGCGCTGGTGAGGGCGAAGATGTTGCGTACATCGTCATCCACCAACAGCACTTTGCGACCCTCGAAGACCTTGTCGCGGCTGCGCGCGGTCTTGAGCATCGTCTGCCGTTCATGGGACAACCGCGATTCGACTTTGTGCAGAAAGAGTGTCACTTCATCCAGCAAACGCTCTGGCGAGCGCGCGCCCTTGATGATGATCGAGCGCGAATACTTGCGCAGTTCGGCTTCTTCGTCCCGGGTCAGGTTGCGCCCGGTGTAGACGATCACCGGCGGGAACGAACAGATGTCCTCGGTGGACATGCGCTTGAGCAAATCATTACCCAGCATATCCGGCAGCTTAAGGTCGATGATCATGCAGTCGAAAATCGTCGTGCGCAGCAGATCCAGCGCATCCTGCGCGAGGCCGACAGCGGTGATCTCGATGTCATCGTCGCCGATCAAGCGGGCAATGCTGTCGCGTTGCAAATCGTCGTCCTCCACCAGCAGCACGCGTTTGACCTTCTGGGTCAACTTGGCTTCGAGGCGTGCAAACACATCCTTGAGCTCTTCGCGGGTGGTCGGCTTGACCGCATAACCGATCGCGCCCATGTGCATGGCGGCTTCCACGCGGTCTTCGACAGAGATCACGTGCACCGGAATGTGCCGGGTTTGCGCGTGTTCCTTCAGACGTTGCAACACCGTCAGACCGGAATGGTCCGGCAGGCGCATGTCCAGCAGGATGGCGTCGGGAATGTACGCCTTCGCAAGGTCGTAACCTTCGTCGGCACCATGGGCTACCAGGCACTGATACCCCAATTCGTGGGCCAGATCGTAGAGGATGTTCGCGAAGTTCGGCTCATCCTCCACCACCAGAATACAGCGAGTGTTGAACGGCGCCTTGCTGCGATCATCGTCGAAACGCGGAATATCAACGTCAGCTATCAGCGGCACCAGGGCGGGAGTCGGCGCTCTCGGCGCCATCGCGACCGGTGAGGCCTGCATCGGCTTGACCGGCGTCTCGCCCGGTTCAATGTAGTGCTGCGGCAAGACCAGGGTAAACACACTGCCCTGCCCCGGTTCGCTGGTGACGCTGATGGAGCCGCCGAGCAGTGTCGCCAGATCGCGGGAAATCGACAGGCCCAGACCCGTGCCGCCGTAACGGCGATTGGTGGTGCCATCGGCCTGGCGGAATGCTTCGAAAATGCTTTCCTGCTGCTCCGCTGCAATACCGATCCCGGAATCGCGAACGATAAAGGCAATCCCGTCGTTTGGCTGACTGGCGACGGTCAGGCTGACCGCGCCTTTCTCAGTGAACTTCACCGCGTTGGACAGCAGATTCTTCACCACCTGTTCCAGACGCTGGCGGTCGGTGAAGATCATCATCGGCGCGCCGGGCTGCACATCGACCTGGAAATCAAGGCGCTTGTCCGTCGCCAATGGCTGGAACATCCCGCGCAAACCGTCCACCAGACGGGCAACGCTGGTGTTTTCCGGACGCATATCCAGTTTGCCGGCCTCGACCTTGGAAATGTCGAGAATGTCGTTGATCAGGTTCAGCAAATCGTTACCGGCCGAATAGATCGACTCGGCGAATTTGACCTGTTCGGCGCTGAGGTTTTCCTGCGGGTTTTCCGCCAGCAACTTGGCCAGGATCAACGAACTGTTCAGCGGCGTGCGCAATTCGTGGGACATGTTGGCGAGGAATTCAGACTTGTACTTGCTTGAGCGCTGCAGCTCTTCGGCGCGCTCCTCGAGCTGCGCCTGGGCATGATTGAGTTCGGTGTTCTTCAGGTCCATGGCATCGCGTTGTTCGGCGAGGATCTGTGCCTGATCGGCGAGCTGCTCGTTGGTCTGCTCCAGTTCGACTTGCTGGGTTTCCAGATGCGCCTGGGATTCCTTGAGAATCCTTGATTGCTCTTCAAGCTCTTCGTTGGCGGTCTTGAGTTCTTCCTGCTGAACTTGCAGTTCTTCGTTGAGCTGCTGGGTTTCGGCGAGCACTTCCTGCAAGCGTTGGCGATAGCGTGCGGCCTCGATGGAAGTGCCAATGTTGCCAGCAATCAATTCCAGCAATTCGATGTCGCGGTCGTTCAGCGGGCGCAGGAAGCCGAGTTCGATGACCCCGTTGACCCGTTCGTCATCGCTGGTCGGTACCACCAGCACACTGTGCGGCAAGCCTTCACCCAGGCCGGAACTGACCTTGAAATAGTGACTGGGCACATTGTCGAGGCGTATCAGCCGCGCCTGTTGCGCCACTTGCCCGACAATCCCTTCGTCGCTGTAAATCTGTTGACCAAGGGCTTCCTGCTCCCGGGAGAAACCGTAAGAGGCAATGCGGTTCAGGCCGCCATGTTCTTCACGCACATAAATAGCCGCCACCGCCGAGCCGAGGTATTGCGCGCAAAACTGCAAAATGTTGCGCCCCAGCAGATTGAGCGACAGTTGCCCCAGCACTTGTTCGGCCAGCTCGGTCTGGCCGTTGCGCAACCAGGCTTGCTGCCCCAGCCGATGGGCACTGGCCTGTTGCGCGGCCAGGTTAGCGCTGTAACTTTGCGAAAGGTTGAGCAGATCGCGGCGACCAATATAGGCGAGCAACGCGCTGATGCCGACAATGAACAGCAGATAAAGGCTGATGCTCCAGATCGTGGTACGGCGCACTTCTTCGTTACGCGTGGCGCGTAACTGCTGCTCCATGTCGATCACGTCTTCGAATTGCTTGCGGATTTCATCGGTCAGGCGTTTGCCGCGCCCGGCCTTGACGGCACCGCGGTAATCACCGCTCGCACGCTGCAAGTCGATCATGCTCTGCGCGTACGTGGCCCATTCATCCTGCAACGCCTGGAGCCGTTGCAAGCGGTCAGTCTGCACCGGGTTGTCTGCCGTCAGTTCGAGCAAGGTCTTGACCGCTACCGCGACTCTCGGCCGGGCGGTTTCGTAGGGTTCAAGAAATTTCTCGTCGCCACTGAGCAGGTAGCCGCGCATGCCGGTTTCCAGATCGACGGTCAGCTTGACCGCTTCATTGGCGTTATTGATCACCCGGTCGGTGTGCTCGACCCACTGGATCACCGACAGCAGATAGGTGATCAGCGAGACAAAGAACACCGCACTGAGCACACCGACACCCAACGGCAGGCTGACGTTGCGGCTCAGGAGTTTACGGAATCGTTGCTCATCAACCGAAGACGCAGTGGTCATGGGAGGGCCTTGTCGAACTGTTGGAAACCAAGGAGTTTGCCCCAAAACTGCCGCATTGATCCAATTTTCTGACGTGTTTATACGCGAATTCCTACATTCAGCTGCCCCTGCGCAAAGGAGTGGTTATCCTTGCCGGCGCGATGCGGCTATTCTTTTTTCAGCGAGCTTGGGAACTTGTCGGGTTCCGTCACTTACTGAAGCACAAGCCCGGCATTTCCGATCGACCGGTCACCGCACATTCAACCTTCGAGAGCCCCATTATGTCCGCTGAAAAATCCATCATCCTGGTCGTTGAAGACGACGACATTGTGCGCATGCTGATCGTCGATGTGCTGGAGGAGCTGGAATTCAACGTGCTCGAAGCCGACGGCAGTGAAAAGGCGTTGGAGTTTCTCAACGACGAAGACCAGTACATCGACCTGATGATGACCGACGTCGGCTTACCGGTAATGGACGGGCGAGAGCTGGCCACCCAGGCGAGGATGCTGCGCCCCGAACTCCCCATTCTGTTCGCCAGCGGGTATGCCGAACACATTGACGTGCCGGCAGGGATGCAGGTGATCGGCAAGCCGTTTTCCATTGATCAACTGCGCGAAAAGGTCAAAGACATACTCGCTCACACCTAGTCTGCGCTGGAGCGGGCTGAGGAATCGCCCACGGCTGTGGTTTAATTGCGCCCCGCTTTTATTCCCCTGCCCCGCTTCAAGGAACCTCCCTGCATGAGTCAGCCCCGCGCCACCAAAGTCCTGGTTATCGGCTACGTCTGGCCCGAGCCTCGCTCTTCTGCGGCGGGTGGGTATGTGATGCAACTGCTCGGGACGTTTCTGCAACAAGGCTGGGACGTGACATTCAGCAGCCCGGCCGGCGCTGGCGAACATCAGGAAGACCTGACGGCGTTGGGCATTCGTGAAGTGCCGATAGAACTGAACAACAGCAGTTTCGATGTGTTTGTCCGTGAACTGGCGCCGGATATCGTGCTGTTCGAACAATTCATGATGGAAGAACAGTTCGGCTGGCGTGTTGAAAAGCACTGCCCAGATGCCTTGCGCGTACTCGGCACCCAGGATTTGCAAAGCCTGCGTCATGCCCGTCATCAACGGCTCAAGGACCGGTTGAAGGCCCGCGACGACGACAATGATTTCAGCGAGCTGTTCGCGCCGGCCTTGCGTGAAGAATTCGAACTGATGGCCGACACCGACCTGGCCAAACGGGAAATCGCTGCGCTGTATCGCTGCGACTTGAACCTGATGATTTCCGAAACGGAAATCGAGTTGCTGGTCGAGCAGTTCAAGGTGCCACGCAGCCTGCTGCACTGGTGCCCGTTGATGGTCGATCTGCCGAGCGTGCCGCCAGCGGGTTTTGAGGAACGCGCGGACTTTCTCAGCATTGGCAACTTCCGCCACGCGCCCAACTGGGATGCGGTGCTCTGGATGAAAACCACCATTTGGCCACTGATTCGCGAGCAATTGCCCACTGCCCGTCTGCTCATCTACGGGGCCTACACGCCCCCCAAGGCGACCGCGCTGCACAATGCGGCTCAAGGTTTCCATGTAATGAACTGGGCAGAAGATGCGTTGCAAGTCATGTCGGCCGCACGCGTGTGCCTGGCGCCATTGCGTTTCGGTGCCGGCATCAAGGGCAAAATCGTCGATGCGATGATCTGCGGTACGCCTAATGTCACCACGCCGATCGGCGCCGAAGCCATGCATGGCCAAGGCCCTTGGCCGGGTGCGGTGACCCGCACGGCGCGCGAGTTTGCCGATTGCGCGGTGCAACTTTATAAAGACCAGGCGCAATGGTCGAACGCCCAGACGGTTGGCCTGGAACTGCTCGCCGAACGTTACCAGGTGCACACTCACGGCCCGGCGTTGATTGCACAACTCAAGTATTGCCAACAGCACTTGGCGACACTTAGACGGGACAACTTCACCGGCAGCATGTTGCGTCACCATCAACACAAAAGTACTCAATACATGGCGCAATGGATTGAAGCGAAAAACCAAACTAAAGCGGACACTTGATCGTTAGAATCGTCTCATCTGACGATTAACCCACTGTGCAAGGATGCACTATGAATAACGATGCAATTCGACTTCTGCCCGACGTCCCCTATGACACTCACGCTTTCACCGCCCACAACTGGATGACCCAACTTCCCGTTATTGATGCACTCTCGCTTGCGGAACTGGTTTTGCCCGGCGCTCATAATGCCGGGGTGGACAAGAAGGCTTCCTACGCGGCGCCGGGGATCAGTCACTGGGCCGCTTGTCAGACCCATTCGTTTTATTATCAATTGACCCACGGCGCACGTGCGCTCGATTTGCGCCTTGAGTATGAAATCGGCAGCAATGGCGTCGGAACGTTCTGGTTTCAGCACAACGGTTTTCGCTCTTCCCGCTCCCTGGAAAATCTGATCACGAGCGTGATCCGGTTTCTGCAGGAAAACCCCGATGAATTCATCATCCTGGATTTTCATCAGCTGAACACAGGCAACCAGCCCCTTGGCCATCACGAGTTCAACCGCCTGCTGATGACACATCTGGGGGACCGGATCATTCCTCGCAGAAATGCGAACCTGCCCCTCAGTCAATTGAAACGGGCCAGTCATGCCCAGCGTGTGCTGGTCGCCGCCGACTATCACCCGGCATTCGATGCAACCTTCTTTAGTCGGTCCATCCAGCACGAATGGAGCGGGATCGGGACGACCAGCATCAGTGAACTGAACGCGCATATCACTCGCGTGATGAAATACCCGCCATCCAGCGGCCTGCCGTGGTCGCTCTCCGCGACCAGCTACCATGCAGCGGGCGGTCCGGTGAACATCGGCGAGCAACTTGATCAATGGTTCAATCCGGCCGCCAGCGAATGGGTTCTGAAGAGCAGCATTATCAATGTCGATTTTTTTGAAACGTCGAATCTGGTAGGCCATTGTCGAACGGCCAACCTGTTCAAGGTAAACGCCTACAACCATTAATTTGTGCAGATGTTTCCATCACTGGCAATGTCGGAGCGCACTTCTATGCTTGAATTTACATTTATCCACTTCATCCCACGGACGGGCTGAAGCCACTATCAGGAAAGATAATGACCCAATCTCTACAAGGTATTCTCGACAAAAAGAAATGGATGAGTAATGTGCTCGACATTGACCGCCTGAAGTTGACCGACTTGGTCTGGCCCTGCACTCATAACAGCGGCATGGATAAAAAAGCCCCCAACTATGATGTCGTGATTGGCAACTGGACCACGTGTCAGAACGATTCATTTGCGTGGCAACTGGCCAACGGCGCACGGGCCTTTGATATTCGTCTTGGTTACACCGAGGGGCACGATCAATCGATCTTCTACTTTCATCACAACGGTTTTCAATCTCATCGCGTCCTTGATGAGCTGATCGACGCGACGACGACGTTCCTTGATCAAAACCCGGACGAATTCATCGTCTTCGACTTTCACCAAATGGGCGACGGTGCGAAGCGTTTTGACCACAAGAAACTCAATGATTTGTTGGTAAATCGACTAGGGAACCGCGTCATACCGCCCTACGACGCGTCGAAAACGGTGGGCGAGCTCAAGCGCATCAGCACCCGCCGCAGACTGGTACTGGCTGCGCACGTGGTAACGGGGCTGGACGATGATTGCTTCTGGCCGCGTATCCCGCACAAATGGAGCGGTGAAACCTTCACTGACACCGCGGAACTGGAACGCCACATTGCCAGCGAGCTGCAAGACGCACCGTTCGAGACCTTTTTATGGTTGTTGTCGGCCACCAGTTATGGCTTTCTGGGCGGGCCTCAGGACATCAAGACCCAGATCAACGCCTGGTTCAACCCGACCCGCGACTGGGTAACGCGTTGCAGCATTATCAGCACCGACTTTTTCGATGAGTCAGACATCGTGCGTTACTGCTGGAGCGCGTCGAGCATGAAGGCGGTTTACGGCAGCGCGTTGCATCAGTAAGCGGACGCATGACGCCGGTCGACATGCCCAAGGCTGGCAATGTCGGCCGGTAAAGAGGCATGATCAGGGTGCAATAACAATAAAAGCGCCCTGATATGACCCGGACTGCCAGAGTCACCGATCCTTCCTACGAACTGATGGACGACCACAATGGGTTGTCGATCATCTATCGCCAGCACGGTTTCCCCTGCCCCTTGGTGCGCTGGCATTTTCACAAGGAATACGAATTGCACCTGATCGTCGCCAGCTCGGGCAAGGTGTTCATTGGCGACTACATTGGCAACTTCTATCCGCAAACACTGTTCCTCACCGGCCCCAACCTGCCCCACAACTGGATCAGCCAGGTCGCCGAAGACGAGGTGGTGCCCAAGCGCGACATGCTGGTCAATTTCACCGACGAGTTGTTCGAGAGCGGCCATCAAGTGTTTACCGAGCTCAAGTCGCTTGCGCCCTTGCTGGAGCGCGCGCAATACGGCATCGAGTTTCGCTGCAAACACACCATCCGCCAGGCAATGACCTTGATGCAACGCATCGCCGACACCAAAGGCGTGACCCGCCTCGGGCACTTTTTCATTCTGCTGGAGTTGCTCGCCGCCTGCGACGACTATCAACTGTTGTCCGGCGCCACAACGCCGCAACTGGCGGATGAACACAATATCGATCGCACTAACCGTGCGGTGGATTACATCTTTGCCCACTACGCCCGTGAACTGCCGCTGGAGGAAGTCGCCGAGCACCTGGGCATGAAGCCGACCTATTTCAGCCGCGTGTTCAAACAAGCCACCGGGCGCTGCTTCATCGAGTTCGTCAACCGGCTGCGCATCAGCAAATCCTGCGAACTGCTGGCCGACGGCGACAAACCGGTGACCGACGTGTGTTTCGAGTCGGGATTCAACAACATTTCCAATTTCAACCGGCGTTTTCAGCAGTTAAAAGGCATGACGCCGTCGCACTATCGGCGGTTGGCGGTACAGCGGTTGACCGAGCAGAATCTGGGCTAGCACCGCTACGGCGTTGAGGCCAGAAACCTATACGTATTCGATAACGCTTGAGCGCTGAAAAGCCCTTCCCTTCGTTTGCCACTCCAAACGCCAGTGCAAAATAGTATCGATTCAAGTGCGATGGATGATTTGTCTCATCCTCAATTGAAGGCTGTAATCAGTGCACATTCTTCCTGCCTCGGAAGACACAAAAACAATAACTGTCCTTCTGCCCCCGCCGGGTGCAGAAAAGGAGTGCACGATGCAACCTTCTGTAAAAGCTCTGCTAGCCCTCACCTGCATGACCCTCAGCAGCGTCAGCCTCGGCGCTCAGACACTGACCATCGCCACCGTCAACAACAGCGACATGATCCGCATGCAAAAGCTCTCGAAAACCTTCGAGGCCGAGCACCCGGACATCAAACTCAATTGGGTGGTGCTCGAAGAGAACGTCCTGCGCCAACGCCTGACCACCGACATCGCCACCCAGGGCGGGCAGTTCGACGTGTTGACCATCGGCATGTACGAAGCCGCACTGTGGGGCGCCAAGGGCTGGCTGGAACCGATGAAGGATTTGCCCGCCACTTATGACCTTGACGACGTGTTCCCTTCGGTGCGTGAAGGCCTGTCGGTCAAGGGTTCGCTGTATGCCTTGCCGTTCTACGCCGAAAGCTCCATCACCTATTACCGCACTGACCTGTTCAAGGACGCCGGGCTGACCATGCCGGAACATCCGACCTGGGAACAGATCGGCGAATTCGCCAGCAAACTCACCAACAAGGACAAAGAGCAGTACGGCATCTGCCTGCGCGGCAAGGCCGGCTGGGGCGAGAACATGGCGCTGATCACCACCGTCGCCAATGCTTACGGCGCACGCTGGTTCGATGAGAAGTGGCAGCCGGAATTCACCGGTCCGGAGTGGAAAAACGCACTCAACTTCTACGTCGAGACCATGAAGAAATCCGGCCCGCCGGGCGCGTCGAGCAACGGTTTCAACGAAAACCTGGCGCTGTTCAACAGCGGCAAGTGCGCAATCTGGGTCGATGCCAGCGTCGCCGGCTCGTTCGTCACCGACAAGACCCAGAGCAAAGTCAGCGAGCACGTCGGCTTCACCTACGCGCCGCATCAGATCACTGACAAAGGGTCGGCCTGGCTCTATTCCTGGGCGCTGGCGATTCCGACCAGCTCCAAGGCGAAGGATGCGGCGAAGACCTTCAGCGCCTGGGCAACTTCCAAGGAATACGGGGCGCTGGTCGCGGAAAAGGACGGCATCGCCAACGTGCCGCCAGGCACTCGGGCCTCGACTTACAGCGAGGCGTACATGAGCGCTGCGCCATTCGCCAAGGTGACGCTTGAGTCGCTGAAGAAGGCGGACCCGAGCAAGCCGACACTCAAACCTGTGCCTTACATCGGCATTCAGTTGGTGACCATTCCCGAGTTCCAGGGCATTGGCACCCAGGTCGGCAAGTCTTTCTCGGCGGCGCTGATCGGTCAGACCACGGTGGATCAAGCCCTGACCGCTGCCCAGCAAACCACCGAACGTGAGATGAAGCGCGCGGGTTATCCCAAGTAACCCCACCATTTCAATGTGGGAGCGAGCCTGCTCGCGATGAGGCCATGACATTCAACATCAATGTTGGCTGATAAATCGCTATCGCGAGCAGGCTCGCTCCCACAGTTGATCTTCATCGTCTGTTCCCAATCGGTTTTAACGCCATGAATATTTCAACTGCCAAAGCTCAAGTGGACATCCCCCAGCCGGTGCGCAAAAACCGCCTGGCCAACCCCGGCTGGTTTCTGGTCAGCCCCTCGGTGGCGTTGTTGCTGCTGTGGATGATCGTGCCGCTGGGCATGACGCTGTACTTCTCGATGATCCGCTACAACCTGCTCAACCCGGGCGAAAACGAGTTCGTGGGGCTGGAGAATTTCACCTACTTCCTGACGGATTCCGGGTTCATGCCCGGCGCCACCAACACCTTGTTGCTGGTGGGCAGCGTGTTGCTGATCAGCGTGGTGTTTGGCGTATTGATCAGTGCCTTGCTGGAGGCCAGTGAGTTCCTCGGTCGCGGCATCGTGCGGGTCATGCTGATTTCGCCGTTCTTCATCATGCCCACCGTCGGCGCGCTGATCTGGAAGAACCTGATTTTCCACCCGGTCTCGGGGATTCTCGCCTACGTCTGGAAACTCTTCGGCGCGCAGCCGGTGGACTGGCTGGCGCACTACCCGCTGCTGTCGATCATCATCATTGTGTCCTGGCAATGGCTGCCCTTCGCGATCCTGATCCTGATGACCGCCATGCAGTCGCTCGACCAGGAACAGAAAGAAGCCGCGCGCCTCGACGGTGCCGGTCCTGTCGCCATCTTCTGGCACCTGACCCTGCCGCACCTGGCGCGACCGATTGCGGTGGTGGTGATGATCGAAACCATTTTCCTGCTCTCGGTGTTCGCCGAAATCTTCACCACCACCAACGGCGGCCCCGGCTACGCCTCGACCAACCTCGCCTACCTGATCTACAACCAGGCGCTGGTGCAGTTCGACGTCGGCATGGCGTCCGCCGGCGGCTTGATTGCGGTGGTGATTGCCAACATCGCGGCCATCGTGCTGGTGCGCATGATCGGCAAAAACCTGACAGACAAAGCCTGAGGCCTGCGCCATGACCCTTCAACAATCCCGTCGTCTGCAAAGCCTGCTGCTCGGCACGCTGGCCTGGGCCATCGCGATCCTGATCTTCTTCCCGATCTTCTGGATGGTGCTGACCAGTTTCAAAACCGAAATCGACGCGTTCGCCACGCCGCCGCAATTCATCTTCACGCCGACGCTGGAGAATTACCTGCACATCAACGAGCGCAGCGATTACTTCAGTTTCGCCTGGAACTCGGTGGTGATTTCCTTCAGCGCCACGGCCCTGTGCCTGCTGATCGCGGTGCCGGCGGCCTACTCCATGGCGTTCTACGAAACCCAGCGCACCAAAGGCACGCTGCTGTGGATGCTCTCCACCAAGATGCTGCCACCAGTGGGCGTGCTGATGCCGATCTACCTGCTGGCCAAGAGCTTCGGCCTGCTCGACACACGCATCGCGCTGATCGTGATCTACACGCTGATCAACCTGCCGATCGTGGTCTGGATGATTTACACCTACTTCAAGGACATCCCCAAAGACATCCTCGAAGCCGCGCGCCTCGACGGCGCCACGCTGTGGCAGGAAATGGTCCGGGTGCTGCTGCCGATCGCCAAGGGCGGTTTGGCTTCCACGGTGTTGTTGTCGCTGATCCTGTGCTGGAACGAGGCGTTCTGGTCGCTGAACCTGACCTCGTCGAAAGCCGCGCCACTGACCGCGCTGATCGCTTCGTACTCAAGCCCCGAAGGGTTGTTCTGGGCCAAGTTGTCGGCGGTGTCCACGCTGGCCTGCGCGCCGATCCTGATCTTCGGCTGGATCAGCCAGAAACAACTGGTCCGCGGCCTGTCGTTTGGCGCAGTGAAATAGCCCTCAAGAATTAGCATAAAGGAGCGCCACCATGGCCAACCTGAAAATCAAGAATCTGCAAAAAGGCTTCGAAGGCTTTTCCATCATCAAAGGCATCGACCTGGAAGTGAACGACAAGGAATTCGTGGTCTTCGTCGGCCCGTCGGGCTGTGGCAAATCCACCCTGCTACGCCTGATCGCCGGCCTGGAAGAAGTCAGCGGCGGCACCATCGAACTCGACGGCCGCGACATCACCGAAGTCAGCCCGGCCAAGCGTGACCTGGCCATGGTGTTCCAGACCTATGCCCTGTACCCGCACATGAGCGTGCGCAAAAACATGTCGTTTGCCCTCGACCTCGCGGGCGTACCAAAAGCCGAGGTCGAGAAAAAAGTCGGCGAAGCGGCGCGCATCCTCGAGCTCGGGCCGATGCTGGAGCGCAAGCCGAAACAACTGTCCGGCGGCCAGCGTCAACGCGTGGCCATCGGCCGCGCCATCGTGCGCAACCCGAAAATTTTCCTGTTCGACGAACCGCTGTCCAACCTCGATGCGGCACTGCGGGTGCAGATGCGTCTGGAACTGTTGCGCCTGCACAAAGAACTGCAAGCGACGATGATCTACGTGACTCACGACCAGGTCGAAGCCATGACCATGGCCGACAAAGTGGTCGTGCTCAATGGCGGCAAGATCGCGCAGGTCGGCTCGCCGCTGGACCTGTATCACCAGCCGGCCAACCTGTTTGTCGCGGGCTTTCTCGGCACGCCGAAAATGGGCTTCCTCAAGGGCAAAGTCACCCGTGTCGACAGCCAAAGCTGCGAAGTCGCGCTCGATGCCGGCACCCGCATCACCTTGCCGCTGACCGGCGCCAACTTGAGCATTGGCGGCGCCGTGACGCTGGGCATTCGCCCTGAGCACCTCAACCTCGCGCAAACCGGCGACTGCACCTTGCAGGTCACCGCCGACGTCAGCGAACGGCTGGGCAGCGACACCTTCTGCCACGTGCTGACCTCGTCCGGTGAAGCGCTGACCATGCGTGTTCGCGGCGATCTGGCCAGTCGATATGGCGAAGCGTTGAGCCTGCACCTGGACGCCGAACACTGCCATTTATTCGATGCCGACGGCGTGGCGCTGACCCGTCCATTGCGCGCTGCGGCCTGATTTCAGAGAGCCTGTGATGAAACTGAATAAACAGAACCTGCACCACCTAGCCCCCGAAGTGGTCCTGCCCGCCTACGCCCTGAGCGATACGCGCCAAGGCATCGCGCACATTGGCGTTGGCGGCTTCCACCGCGCTCATCAGGCGTATTACACCGACGCTTTGATGAACACTGGCGAAGCGCTGGACTGGGCCATTTGCGGCGTCGGCCTGCGCGCCGAAGACCGTCGCGCCCGTGACGACCTGAAGGATCAGGACTACCTGTTCACCCTGTTTGAACTCGGCGATACCGACACCGAGGTCCGGGTCATCGGCGCGATCCGCGACATGCTGCTGGCCGAAGACGGCGCGCAGGCGGTGATCGACAAGCTGGCCAGCCCCGAGATTCGCATTGTCTCGCTGACCATCACCGAGGGCGGTTACTGCATCGATGACAGCAACGGCGAATTCATGGCACACCTGCCGCAGATCCAGCACGACCTGACGCACCCGGATTCGCCGAAAACCGTATTCGGTTTCCTCTGTGCCGCGCTGGCCAAACGCCGCGCTGCCAGCACGCCGGCGTTCAGCTTGATGTCCTGCGATAACCTGCCGCACAACGGCGCAGTGACGCGCAAAGCGCTGTTGGCCTTCGCCGCATTACGCGACGCAGAACTTCACGACTGGATCGCCAAAAACGTCAGTTTCCCGAACGCCATGGTCGACCGCATCACACCGATGACCAGCACCGAACACAAGCTGCAATTGCACGACAAACACGCGGTGGACGACGCCTGGCCGGTGGTCTGCGAGCCGTTTGTGCAGTGGGTGCTGGAAGACAAGTTCGTCAACGGGCGCCCGGCGTGGGAGAAGGTCGGCGTGCAGTTCACCGACGACGTCACGCCGTATGAAGAGATGAAGATCAAGCTGCTCAACGGCAGTCATCTGGCACTGACCTATCTTGGGTTCCTCAAGGGATATCGCTTCGTTCACGAGACCATGAACGATCCACTGTTCGTGCGCTACATGCGTGCCTACATGGACCTGGACGTGACGCCGCAGTTGTCCGCCGTTCCGGGGATCGACCTGAGCGACTACAAGAACACCCTGGTGGCGCGTTTCTCCAATCAGGCGATTGCCGACCAACTCGAACGCGTGTGTTCGGACGGTTCGTCGAAGTTTCCCAAGTTCACCGTGCCGACGATCAACCGATTGATTGCCGATGGCCGGGAGACACAACGTGCGGCGTTGGTGGTGGCGGCGTGGGCGCTGTATTTGAAGGGGGTGGATGAGAATGGCGATACCTATTCGATTCCCGACCCGCGCGCCGCGTTTTGCCAGGCGCTGGTGGCGGATGATGCGTTGATTACCCAGCGATTGCTGGGGATCGAGGATATTTTTGGCACGGTTATTCCGCGTTCGCCGGAATTTGTCGCGGCGTTTGAGTGGTGCTGTAACAGTTTGCGGGAGGTTGGCGTGACGCGGACGTTGGAGCGGGTGCTGGCTTAAATACAGTGGTGAAACTACTGCCGACATCGCGGGCAAGCCCGCTCCCACAGTGGCCCGTGGTGGAACACAGATTTGTGAACGACATTGATCCCTGTGGGAGCGGGCTTGCCCGCGATGGCTGACTGACAGCCTCCCGACATGTTGATGAATACGCACTGATATCGAACTGACGCAGCAAGGACCGCCCATGGCAAACCAACAATTTTTCCTCGGCATCGACTGCGGCACCCAAGGCACAAAGGCCATCGTTCTCGATGCGGCCAGTGGTCAGGTTCTCGGCCAGGGCGCCGCCGCGCACACGTTGCTCAGCGGCGCCAATGGCCGCCGTGAGCAGGACACATCGCAATGGCTTGAAGCGTTCACGTTGGCGACTCGCCGTGCTTTGATCGCGGCAAACGTCGACGGCCAACACATCCTCGGCATCGGCGTCTCCGGGCAACAACACGGCCTGGTCCTGCTCGACGATCAAGGCCAGGTGCTGCGCCCCGCCAAGCTCTGGTGCGACACCGAATCCACTGCGGAAAACGACCGCCTGCTAGCCCATCTGGGCGGTGAAAAAGGCTCGCTCGAACGCCTCGGCGTGGTCATCGCGCCGGGCTACACGGTTTCAAAATTACTCTGGACCAAAGAACAACACCCGGAGGTTTTTTCGCGGATCGCACACATTCTGCTGCCCCACGACTACCTCAACCATTGGCTCACCGGCCGCAGTTGCAGCGAGTACGGCGACGCCTCGGGCACCGGTTATTTCAACGTGCGCACCCGCCAGTGGGACTTGCAGCTGCTGCGCGACATCGACCCCAGTGGGCGTTTGCAAGCGGCGCTGCCAGAGCTGATCGACGCCCATCAAGCCGTCGGCACGCTCCTGCCAGGCATCGCCGAACACCTGGGCATCAACCCCAAGGCGCTGGTGTCCAGCGGCGGTGGCGACAACATGATGGGCGCCATCGGCACCGGCAATATCCGCCCCGGCGCGATCACCATGAGCCTCGGTTCGTCGGGGACGGTTTACGCTTATGCCGATCAACCGAACGTCAGTGCGGATGCCTCGGTCGCGACGTTCTGTTCCTCCAGCGGTGGCTGGCTGCCGCTGATCTGCACCATGAACCTGACCAACGCCACCGGGGTGATTCGCGATTTGTTCGAGCTGGATATCGAGCAGTTCAATGCCCTCGTCGCGCAAGCACCGATCGGCGCCGAAGGGGTGACCCTGTTGCCGTTTCTCAACGGCGAGCGCGTCCCCGCCCTGCCCCACGCCACCGGCAGCCTGCTCGGCTTGACCATGACGAACCTGACGCAAGCCAACCTGTGCCGCGCCGTGGTCGAAGGCACCACTTTCGGTTTGCGTTACGGGCTGGACCTGCTGCGTCAGAATGGCTTACAAAGCCGCACCATCTGCCTGATCGGCGGCGGCTCGAAAAGCCCGGTGTGGCGACAGATCGTCGCCGACATCATGAACACCCCGGTGATCTGCACCGAACAAAGCGAAGCCGCCGCCCTCGGCGCGGCGATTCAGGCCGCGTGGTGCCAATCCTGGGCAAACGGCCACGAAGACAGCCTCGCGGACCTGTGTGAGCGTTGCGTTAAGCTCGACCTCACCAGCGAAACCTTGCCGATCGCAGCAAACGTGGCGGCCTGTCAGCAGGCCTATGAACGCTATCAACAGCATGTCGCAACCCTTTAAAGAGTGAACAACTATGTACCTGGTGTGTGGCGAAGCGCTGTTCGATTTCTTCAGTGAAGACGACGCCAGCGGCCTGGCTTCAAAAGTGAATTTCAAGGCGATTGCCGGCGGCTCGCCTTTCAACGTAGCGGTCGGTTTGCGCCGCCTGGGCGTGGACGCAGCGCTGTTTGCCGGGTTGTCGACCGACTACCTGGGCCGGCGCTTGCGGCAAGTGCTGCACGATGAAGGTGTACGTCCGGATTACCTGGCGGATTTTGCCGCACCGACCACCCTGGCGATGGTTGCGGTCGGCGCCAACGGTTCGCCGCAGTACAGCTTCCGTGGCGAGGGTTGCGCGGATCGGCAGTTGAAACTGGAGCATCTGCCGGAACTGGGGCCTGAGGTGCGCGGTTTGCACATCGGCTCGTTCTCGCTGGTGGTGCAGCCGATTGCCGACACGTTGCTGGCCCTGGTGCAGCGCGAAAGTGGCAAGCGTCTGATCAGCCTTGATCCGAATGTGCGGCTCAACCCTGAACCGAACATCGACCTGTGGCGGTCGCGGGTTGCTACGTTGGTGGAGCTGGCCGACCTGATCAAAGTCAGCGACGAGGATTTGAGCCTGCTGTACCCCGGGCAGGATCCGCAGCGGGTGATCGAAGGCTGGTTGCAGCATCGCTGTCAGGTCGTATTCCTGACCCGGGGTGGCGAGGGGGCGACGGTGTTCAGCCGCAGCCATGGTTCGTGGTCGGTGCCGGCCTGTTCGGTGAAGATTGCCGACACCGTGGGGGCTGGCGATACGTTTCAGGCGGCGTTGCTTACGTGGTTGACCGAGCAGCAGCTGGACTCGGTCGAGGGTGTGCAATCGCTGGCGCGTGAGCAGATCGACGGGATGTTGAAGTTTGCGGTGCGGGCGGCGGCGTTGACGTGCAGCAAGGCCGGGCCGGATTTGCCGTATCGGCGGCAGTTGGATTTGCGTTGAATGTGATGGCCTCATCGCTAGCAGGCAAGCTCCCACATTGAATCGATGCCGAACATAAGATCCATGTTCACCAAAGTTCCAATGTGGGAGCGTGCTTGCTCGCGATGACTTTCTGTCAGGCGCTACAAGACTGAAAAGTTATAGCTGATGATCAACCGCGTCTCATCCACATCCCGGGCGAACTTCTCGTAGTTGGTCCGGTATGTCGCATTGCGCAGCCGCAGGCTGACATCCTTGAACGTCCCGCTCTGCACCACATATTTGAGCTCGCTATCGCGCTCCCACTCCTTGCCTTCCTGATCGCTGCCCAACACCTTGATGTGGTCGCCGTTCACGTAGCGGGTCAGGAAACTCAGGCCGTTGATGCCGATCGCCTTGAAGTCATAGTCATAACGCAGTTGCCACGAACGCTCTTGCGCGGCGGCGAAGTCGTTGACCTGGACGTAGTTCACCAGATACGGGTTGGTGCCATCCAGGTACGGCATCGAATTGTCGCCGTTCATGCGCTGCCAACCGGCACTGAAGGTGTGGCCGCTGATGGCATACGCGAACATGCCGCTCAATGCGCGGTTGTCGATGGCGCCGGCACGTTCGGCGCCGCTGTCGGCACTCTTGAGCACGCGCAGATCGGCCTTGAGCACGCCGCTGCCCAACGGTTGATTGGCGAGCAGACCGACGAAGTGCTGACGGTAGATGTCTTCCAGTTCCGCGTAGTGATACTGGGCGGTCAGGCGCTCGTTGATCTTATAGTCAAAGCCGTACATATCGAAATGATCGGCCGTGACGTTGCAGGCGTAGCGCTTGTTTTTGCAGTGCACGCGGATGTCCTGGGCATCGGTGGAATCCCGGGCGGTGTACTGGTCCAGGCGCGCGGCCATGAACGTCAGGTCCTTGATCTCTTTAGAGGTGAGCTGCGCGCCGTTGAACATCGTCGGCAGCAGACGGCCGTCGTTGTACTTGAGCAGCGGCACGTCAGGCAACAGCGCGCCGTACTTCAACACGCTGTCGGACACGCGTACTTTGGCGGTCAGGCCGAGTTTGGCGTACTGGTCTTTCGAGCCACGCGGGTTTTCACCCGATGAGGGCAGCAAGCCGCTGTTGCTGCTGTCGGCGCTGGAATCCAGCTTCAATCCGAGCATGCCCAACGCATCAACACCGAAGCCGACGGTGCCGTCGGTGTAACCCGACTGCAGGTTGAGAATGAAGCCCTGGGCCGATTCTTCGCGCTTGGACGCGCCCTGTTCGGTGGACGTGTGCCCATCGCGAAAATCACGGTTGAAATACACCGTGCGCGATTCGATTTTAGCCGTGGTGTCATCGATAAAACCGCTCGCTTGAGCCGGGAGGGTAAAACCGGCGCACAGGACTAAAGCGCCGAGGCCAAATGACTGGCGCGCGGTGATGAGTGGCAAGGGGGGACGCATGAAAAAAGCTCCAACAGTGCAGCGTTTGCGCAAGGCGCAATAAGCCAGAAAATAGCTTCGCCCCGGACCAGGAAACTGGCCAGGATGAAGGCGACACACGGGGTGAGGGGCAATGATGGCAGAGGGCTTTTACCGGCTACAGACGACTTTAGTCGGAAATGAGTCAGGCGGGGCATCCATCCTTGCAGGACGAAGCCGAAACTACCGAAGATTCTTGCCCGACTAATTGCCTGACAGAATCGCACCACACGACAAGCGGCACTCAGCCCGGTTAACCATCGCTTAACGCTGCGGTCCAAAACTTTACTGGACCGCACGCCCTCAGGTTCTTCTGATGCCCAGTGCGGCAGGTTCGACGTTCGCTACGTCGAACTCTCCTTCCGTCCGCACCGGAGATTGCTCATGAATACGCGCATTTTGCTGGTTACCGCCGCTCTCGCCTGCACCGGGTTCGCCGGGCTTGCCCAGGCCAACGACACCGCATCCTCTCAAGCCGTACCCTACGAATACGGGATGCCGCTGCACGTGGCCAAGGTCGTCGCCCTGACCGAACCCTCGACGCTGGACTGCAAAGTCATTACGGCAAACATGAAGTACATCGATACGTCCGGCAAACCCGCAGAGATCACGTATCGCAAACTGTCGGATGCGTGCAGTTATCAGGGTTGATCGAAAACAACGACCGCGGTCTGGCTTCTTGGCCAGACCCGGAATGCGACGAGGATGAGTTAAAGCGCTTGCTTGTCGGGGTGCAGCGTCTGGGTGTTGGCCTGAAGCTGCATGTCGGAGCGCAATGCGGCGATCAGATCGTTTATTTCCCGACATCCATTAAGCGACTTGGCATCGATGTCGGTCTTCAATAGATCCACTTGATCGGTTTTACCGTCCGAATACACCTTGACGGTCATTAACAAGTCCGGCGACAACGTGCATTGACAACGTTTCGGCAGAAAACTGCTTTCGACGATGTTGCGGAGTTCCAAGGCAGAAAGAAACATGGCGACCCTCTCCTGAGTGTGAGTTTGCCAAACAACGAGCAAATAACTGACTTGTAAAACCCGGTCAGCTTTAAGAACCAGCTACAGCATAAAACATGCCGCACATTTCGCCCTGCAGCTCATCGGCAAATCAATGGTTTACTCAACTCGTCTATAAATACCCTCATGCAATTTGCAAGAGAGGAGGTTTTGCTTCCTGCAAATTGCAACCTGGTGACGCCAGGTTTGCATTGGCCGCCCATGGCAGTAAAAATTGCGATCCCGTCCATTCAGTATCCGCTGACCCTACTCACACGCAAGGAGGCTTCATGGGTTCATTGACCTGTGTCACTACCGTCGGGCTGATAGTTGCCGGGCTTTCGACCGTCGTTCACGCCGCGAAACTCGAAGACGTCGCGCCCTTCCCCAAAGCCGACAGCGGGTTCACCCGCCAGGTTATTCACCTGGCGCCACAGCAGCAGGAAGACAGCTACCAGGTCGAAATTCTTGCCGGCAAGACCCTGGCCGTGGACTGCAATCGCCAGCGCCTGGGCGGCATGCTCGAAGAGAAGAACCTCGAGGGCTGGGGCTATCCGTTTTACCGTCTGGAAAAAGTGATCGGCCCGATGAGTACCCTAATGGCCTGTCCCGATGGCAAAAGCCGGCAGGAGTTCGTCCCGGTCGTCGGCGACGGCTTCATGCTGCGCTACAACAGCAAACTGCCGATCGTGCTGTATGTGCCCAAGGAGGTTGAGGTGCGCTACCGGATCTGGTCGGCGTCCAGCAAGGTTGAAAAAGCCGTTCAGGAATAACCACTGCGGCCCGTCCAAATGCAAAACCTGTGGGAGCGAGCTTGCTCGCGAAGGCGATGTGTCAGCTGGCATCTTTGTCGACTGACACACCGCAATCGCGAGCAAGCTCGCTCCCACAGGGGGATTGGGTGATTGCTTGGTCCCCTGCGCCCGCTCACGCCGGGGTGCCGCTCAATGCAGCGCGCTCGGCGACGTGACGCAAGCTGTCGAAATTGATGTTGGCGCCGGAGTCGATGGCCACCAACGTTTGACCACGCACGCCCGACTGCGCCACGTACTTTTTGATGCCTGCCACAGCCAACGCGCCGGAAGGTTCGGTGATCGAGCGGGTATCGTCGTAGATGTTCTTGATCGCTGCGCACAGTTCGTCGTTGCTGACGGTCAGCATTTCATCCACACAAAACCGGCAGACTTCGAAACCATAAGCGCCGATCTGAGCCACGGCGACGCCATCGGCGAAAGTGCCGACGCTCGGCAAGACAACGCGCTCGCCGACCTCTAACGCAGCGGACAGACACGCGGAATGTTCCGACTCGACGCCGATGATGCGGATTTCAGGTCGCAGGTATTTGACGTAAGCGGCGATGCCTGCGATCAGGCCGCCACCGCCCACGGGTACGAAGATCGCGTCGAGCGGTCCTTGGTGTTGACGGAGGATTTCCATGGCGACGGTGCCCTGCCCGGCGATCACATCCGGGTCGTCGAAGGGCGAAACAAAGGTGCGCCCGGTTTGTTCCGCCAGCTTCAAGGCGTACGCCAGGGCAAATGGAAAACTCTCCCCGTGCAGCAAGGCCTCGGCGCCCCGACTGCGCACCCCGAGCACTTTTAATTCCGGTGTGGTGGCGGGCATGACGATGGTGGCGGCGATCCCCAACTCTCGCGCCGCCAGCGCTACGCCCTGGGCATGATTGCCGGCAGACGCGGTGATCACCCCGCGTGCCTTCTGCTCATCGCTCAGTTGCACCAATTTGTTGTAGGCACCACGGATTTTGAAGGAAAAGGTCGGCTGCAAGTCTTCGCGTTTCAACAGGATCTGGTTGCCCAGGGCTTCGGACAGCGCTGGCGCTGCTTGCAACGGCGTGCGTACCGCCAGCTCGTACACCGGCGCAGCGAGGATCTTTTTGACGTAGTGCTCGAGCAAGGTCTGCTGGGCGGGCGTGCTGTTCATGGTCGTCTCCTGACACTGATCAAAACCCGGGAGACGGAAAGTAAAAACCCGCCTCTAGGGCGGGTTGGGTGCTGCAGTCGTGAGCTAGCCCGCCAGATAAGGAATGGCGGTAATAATGCTTGGCTGGCAACGCAATACGGTGGAAGTCATGGCTGGAAATTAGCCGGGCATGGCAGTCAAGTCAATGGCCAATTTTCCCCGGCCTGTGTAGGCTCGCTGTTCTGCTCATTGTCCCAAGGAAGGAAACCATGAAGTCTGTCGCCCTGCCCCTGATTGCCCTGCTCGCGTTCGCTGGCTACACCGTTTCGGTGATGCTCCAGGCCGAACAGTCGTTGATCGAGTTTGGTATCAGCCTGATGTCGCGACCTGATACGGCGCAGGTAGTGATAGATCTGTACCTGTTGGCGACGCTGGCCGGGGTGTGGATGTATAGCGATGTGCGCAAGCGTGGGCGGTCGGGGTGGTCCGTTGTTCCCTATCTTTTGCTCACTGCGGTTTTTGTGTCGGTTGGGCCGTTGTTGTATCTCGTTGTTCGTGGGCTGCAGGACAGAAAAAAGCCTGTCGACGCCGAACAAGTGGCCTGATTCCGGATTTGTCGGGTTAATGAAATAGCTATCGCGAGCAGGCTCGCTCCCACAGGGGATCTGAGTTGATCACTCGGACTACTGTGGGAGCGAGCCTGCTCGCGATGACGGCATCACAGCCGCCGATATTATTTCGCCAACCGCCTGAGCCCCAACACCATCACCCCCGCCCCCAGCATCATCACCGTGAGAAACAACGGGTAAGAAACCCACCACGGCGTACCTGCCGTCATCATGCTGAACTCGGACATGCCGCCGATGCTCGCAATCAGGTTCAGGGGCAAAAACACCACGTTGATCAGCGTCAGTTTGCGCAGCAGGTTGTTCATGCTGTTGTTCATCAGGTTGCCCCGGGCATCGATCAGCCCGGAGAACACCGTGGAGTAAATTTCCGCCTGCTTGTAGCACTGGTTGTTTTCGATGATCAGGTCGTCGATCAGGCCGATGGCCTCGGCGCTGAAGCGCTGCTTTTCCGCGTGGTTGCGCAGCCGTGTCAGGACCGCGCCGTTGCTGTGAATCGCGTTGATGTAATAGATCAGGCTTTCGCTGAGGTTGAACATCTGGATGAGGTGCTGGTTCTGCATCGACGCGTTGAATTTCTGCTGCAATTCCCGTGCAACCAGCTTGATCACTTTGAGGTGACCCAGGTAGTGGTGGATGTTGTTGAACAGCAGATCGAGCAACACATCCAGTGGCGTGTTCAACTTCTGCCGGGTGCCGAGGCCATGCAGCGGCGAGTCGTCGGTGGCGATCACCAGCAAGCGCTGCGCACAAAACAGCAAACCGCAGGAAGACACTTCAAAGGCCAGGCTGCCGGCACCGGAATAGTTCTCCGGGCGTTTCCAGATCAGGAACAGGTTGTCGGGGTGAAACTCGATGCGCGACACCTCATCCGGGTCCAGCGCCGAGGCCAACGCGTGTTCATCGAGTTTGAAATGACTGTGCAGCAAGTCACGCTCGGCCGCGTCGGGGTTGCTGAACAGCATCACTTCAGCGTCCAGCCGTTCGACCGCATGCAACGCGCCATGGGTCAGTTGAAAGCTCTTGATCATCGGCCGGTCACCAGGCCTGGCCGCGACGTTTGAGTTCCAGTCGGCGGACGAACTCTTCCAGTACCAGTGAGTACAAATCGTCTTGCAAATACGCGTCTTCGATGCCGGCGTCCATATTCGGGTTGTCGTTGACCTCGATCACCACCACCTTGTCGCCGGACTGTTTGAGGTCAACGCCGTAGAGGCCGTCGCCGATGAGGTTGGCGGTTTTTACCGCCAGCTCCACCACGGCGCGCGGTGCTTCGTGAACCGCAAGGGTGCGGCATTCGCCGTTGATGTCCTGCCCCTTGGCCTTGTGGTTGTAGATCTGCCAGTGCCCCTTGGACATGAAGTACTGGCAGGCAAAGATCGGTTTGCGGTTGAGCACGCCAATGCGCCAGTCGTATTCGGTGTAGAAGAACTCCTGAGCCAGCAACAGCACCGAGTGCTCAAACAGTTCGGCGGTCGCTTCAAGCAAGGCTTGCTGGCTTTCGACCTTGATCACGCCACGGGAGAAACAACCGTCGGGGATCTTCAACACCAGCGGAAATCCCAGGCGCTCGCCGACCCGTTCGAAATCTTCCGGTCGTTCCTTGTAGAGGATTTCGGTGGCGGGCATGCCCAACTGATGGCTGTTGAGCAGGTCGGTCAGGTAGACCTTGTTGGTGCAGCGCAGGATCGATGTCGGGTCGTCCATCACCACCAACCCTTCACTCTCGGCTTTTTTCGCAAAACGATAGGTGTGGTTGTCGACGCTTGTGGTCTCCCGGATCAGCAGCCCGTCGTATTCGGCGATGCGCGCGTAGTCCTTGCGCTCGATCAGCTCTACATCGATGCCCAAGGTCTTGCCGACACGTACGAAATTTTCCAGCGCCTTGGGGTTGGACGGCGGCAGCGCTTCCTGCGGATCGTGCAGGATCGCCAGGTCATAACGGGCCACGCGTCGCGACCGTGGCACGCGCCAGATCTTGCGACTGAACGTGTCGAGTGAGTGGGCGAACTGGTCTTCCTGATCTTCGCGCAACTTGTGCAAGGCGCCAGACTTTATCCCTTCGATGTGCCAACCGTTAGTTCGACGAAACTCAACTAACAATATCGGGCACGGAAACACTTCAAACAACTGCCGCGCCAAGTCCTGCAAAGGTTCAATATGCGTCTTGCCAAAATACAGGGTCAGGGTAAAGCCTTCGGTATCGCTGTAAAGATGATGACTGAGGGCTTTCTCCAACGTTTTATCCAGATCATCCAGCGCCAGACCGTAGAGCGCTTTGCGCGTCAGTTCGCTGATGGTGCGCACCGACGGAATGACCTTGTGCCCCCGCGCCTCGGCCAGCAAAGAGCAGTAATAACCGTGCCCCAGGTACTTGTAGCTGCGGCACAGGTTGATCACCTGGACCCGCTTGCCCTGCTCATTGTCGCGGGTCTGCTCGAGGTATTCCTGAGCCGTGACGATGTCTTCGCTGGGAAAGTAAGATGCCCAGTCTTCCTTGCGCTCGACGATGATAATCAACTGACTTGAAGTTCTGACCGTGTCATTTAAATAAGTTGCTGCCGGCAAAGTTTGCTCGGATACTTCGCGCCAATGACCTTGTACCGCTGACATAGTGATTGATCCGTTGGAGAACAAGACCTTTCCTATTAAGCACGAACTTTTTCGAAAGTCCCGTTTCGTTACGCAACTTTTACGGCGGTCATATGAATCCTGTCTTTCGCTTGGCGGTAGTTGAAGACTTACCCGCGTTGTTGGCACTCGAACAGCAATGTTTCACCACGGACCGGCTCACCAGTCGCAGTTTTCAATGGATGATCACCCGTGCTCACGGACGACTGCTGGTGGCCCAGCGTGGCGAGCAATTGCTGGGTTACGCGGTGGTGTTGTTTCACCGAGGCACATCGCTGGCGCGGCTCTACTCGATTGCCATCGCCGAACAGGCTCGCGGCAGCGGGCTCGGCAAGCAATTGCTTGAACGCATCGAGGCTTGTGCCCTTGAGCATGACTGCGCGTACCTGCGGCTGGAGGTGCGCATCGACAACCCCGCCGCCATCGCCCTGTATGAGCGCAACGGTTATCGGCGTTTCGCACTGATTCACGATTATTACCAGGACCACGCCGATGCGCTGCGCCTGGAGAAACGCATCCTTGAGCATCGTGACTCGCGCAATATCAATGTCCCCTGGTACGCCCAGACCACCGATTTCACCTGTGGCCCGGCGTGCCTGTTGATGGCCATGGGCGCGCTGCAAACCGGTCGCGTGCTGGAGCGCCGCGAAGAATTGCAGATCTGGCGCGAAGCGACCACCGTGTTTATGACTTCGGGTCATGGCGGGTGCAGCCCTCAGGGCCTGGCACTGGCGGCGACGCGACGCGGGTTTCGTGTGCGCCTGCAAGTGAGCATGGCTGGGCCGTTGTTCCTCGACGGCGTGCGTGATGAGCATAAAAAAGATGTCATGCGCCTGGTGCACGAAGAGTTCATGGCCCAACTGGGAGCGACCGACGTCGAACAGATACTCGGCGGACCGCTGGACCTGCCACGGTTACTGAACGACGGCGGACAGCCGATGGTGTTGATCAGCAGTTACCGGCTGACCCGCTCCAAGTCGCCGCACTGGGTGATCGTCACCGATTGCGATGAGGATTTTGTGTACCTGCACGACCCGGATGTCGACCATAGCCAGCATCGTCAGCCCATGGACTGCCAGCATTTGCCGGTCAGCCATGGGGAGTTCGAGAAGATGTGCAGTTTCGGGCGCGGCAAGCTCAGGGCCGCGGTGATTCTGTATGCGCGGGAGAATCACTGAACGGTTATTCAGTCCAACGCCGCCATCGCGAGCACGCTCGCTCCCACATTCGATCTCGGTCAACGGTGGGAGCGAGCCTGCTCGCGATGGCGGCGCATTATTTTTACTTGAGCCCAACCTTGTACAACACACCATCATCTTCATCGGTGAGCACATACAAATACCCGTCCGGCCCCTGCCGCACATCGCGGATGCGTTGGTTCAGCTCGCCCATCAAACGCTCTTCGTGAACCACCCTGTCGCCGTCGAACTGCAGGCGTATCAACTCCTGACTCACCAGCGCGCCGATGAAGACGTTGTGCTGCCACACCTTGAAGCGGTCCGCGTCGTAAAACGCCATGCCGCTCAGGCCGGGGGATTTTTCCCAGACGTGGTGCGGCGCAACGGCGCCTTCGGCGGTCTTGCCCGTGGATTCGGGAATCGGTTGACCGGAGTAGTTGATTCCATGGGTCGCCAGCGGCCAGCCGTAATTCTTGCCGCGCTCGATGATGTTGATCTCGTCACCGCCGCGCGGGCCGTGTTCGTTTTCCCAGAGCACGCCGGTCCACGGATTGAGTGCCGCGCCTTGTGGATTGCGCTGGCCGTAGGACCAGATTTCCGGACGCACACCCGCTTGGCCGACGAAGGGGTTGTCGTCGGGCACCTTGCCGTCCGGGTAGATCCGCACGACCTTGCCTTGCAGCTTGTCCAGATCCTGCGCGGTCGGCCGGTCATTGTTCTCGCCGAGGGTGATGAACAGGTATCCGTCGCGGTCGAACACCAGGCGCGAACCGAAGTGATTGCCGACCGAAAGCTTCGGCTCCTGACGGAAGATCACTTTGAAATTCCTGAGGGCGGTCAGGTCTTCCGACAACTGCCCACGACCGACCGCCGTACCGGCCTTACCGCCCTCACCCCCGCCTTCGGCATAGGACAGATAAACGGTGCGGTCCTGCTTGAAGTCGGGCGAGAGCACCACATCGAGCAGACCGCCCTGCCCTTTGGCCCACACCTTCGGCACGCCACTGAGCGGCGCCGACAGTTTGCCATCGGCGCTGACCACGCGCAGGTTACCGGGCCGTTCGGTCACCAGCATCCCTTGTCGATCTGGCAGAAACGCCAAGGCCCACGGGTGATCCAGCCCCTTGGCGATGGGTGCGACCTCAAGGGTGCCCTGTTCGCTTTTCAGCTCTTGCGCGGGCGCCGCGAAAACAGCGGTGGCGGCGCTGATCAATGCGCTGGCACACGCGGTGGCCAGGAGGGTTTTACGCAACATGCACGATTCCTTTTGTCGTCTGAATGGCTGACAAGACCTGCGTCCTGCCGCTCAACGGTTGCTGGTGTCTGCGTCCCGATGCGGCGGATTGGGGATGAATTTCGGTGGGCTGGCGGGCGCCGACCGGTCCTGGGGGTAGCGGTTGCCGACGCCACCGTTGTCCAGCGTCGGTGGCCGCGGAACGGGAACCGTGTTCGGCCCGCGGATCGCCGGCGCATTGGGTTGTGTGCCTTGCATGCTGTTGGGATTGGCCCGGCGGATCGGGCTGTTGTAAGGGTTGCTGGCGGCGCCCGTCGGGCTTTGGGCCAACAGCAAAGGGAATGTGGGCGACGGGGCGGCGGCCTGGGCCAGATTGCTCAGCACGCCACTCAGTGCCAACGCGATGACGCCCAGCACAAATCGATTCATGGGTAGCCTCTCTACGTGGATAGAGCCTTCGATAGCACGCTACGCCCAGGGTTCGGATTTGTTAACCAAAACCTCCCCGGCAAGATGTAACACGAAGTTGATCCCCCGGCCGGACGGGGTGGCACGCCGCTGAAACTTTTGCGCCGGGGCGCGGGTCACCTGATCATCACTCGCGAGTAGACGACCATGGCACGGGCAATCTGGAAAGGCGCAATCAGTTTCGGGCTGGTGCATATCCCTGTGGCGCTGGTCTCGGCGACGTCTTCGCAAGGGGTGGATTTCGACTGGCTCGACAGCCGCAGCATGGACCCGGTGGGCTATAAGCGCGTGAACAAGGTCACCGGCAAGGAAGTGACCAAGGAGCACATCGTCAAGGGTGTGCAGTACGAAAAGGGTCGCTACGTGGTGCTCAGCGAAGAGGAAATCAAGTCGGCGCACCCGCTGTCCACGCAGACCATCGACATATTTTCCTTTGTCGACAGTGAACAGATTCCGTTGCAGAACATCGACACGCCCTATTACCTGGCGCCGGATAAACGCGGTGGCAAGGTGTATGCGCTGCTACGGGAAACGCTGAGTAAAACCAACAAGGTCGCCCTCGCCCATGTGGTATTGCATACCCGTCAGCATCTGGCCGCGCTGATGCCGCTGGACTCGGCCATGGTGCTGGTGATGCTGCGCTGGCCGGCGGAAGTGCGCAGTCTCGACACGCTCGAACTGGGCAGCGAGGTGACCAAACCGGAATTGGCCAAGGGTGAATTGGAGATGGCCAAGCGGCTGGTGCAGGACATGAGCGGCGACTGGAGCCCCGAGGATTACCGCGACAGTTTCGAAGACAAGATCATGGCGTTGGTCGAGAAGAAGGCTAACGAAGGGAAGATTGAGGATGTTGAGTCGGCGACGAGTGAAGAGGAACGGAAGACGGCGGATGTTATTGATTTGACCGAGTTGCTCAAGCGCAGTTTGGGGGGCAAGGCTGGCGGTAAAGCGGTGGCCAAAGCGAAGTCGACGGAAAAGCCGGCGGCGGCGAAAAAAGGGACGAAACGGTCGAGTGGTTGATCAATTACGAGGGCATCTGAGCGTCTTTCGGAGAATCTACCGGCCCCATCGCCAGCAGGCTGGCTCCCACAATGAAATGCATTCCAACTGTGGGAGCCAGCCTGCTGGCGATGGCGCAATAAGCGGCGACACAGAATCAGATCCAGACAAAAATCGCCAACAACCCGGCAAAAATCGCCCACTTCTCCAGGTAATACAGCTTGCGGTTACGCTTCTTCAACGCTTTGCCGCGCAGGCGAATCTTGTAGATTTTGGCGAACAGGCGATTGATGCCGCCGGTCTTGTCGCCCACATCGTTCGGCGCGCCCGCCGCCGACATCACGTTACGGCTGAACCAACCATTGAACGCCGCCGCCCAGCGGTACTTCATCGGTCGCTCGACATCGCAGAACAGAATGATGCGGTTCTGCTGGGTGGTGTTTTCAGCGTAATGAATGAAGGTCTCGTCGAACATCACCGCTTCACCGTCGCGCCAATGGTAGTTCTCGCCATCGACGTTAATGTAGCAACCGGCGTCGTTCGGCGTCTCCAGGCCCAGGTGATAACGGTAGGAACCGGCATACGGATCGCGGTGGCGCACCAGCTTCGAACCGGGCGGCAGTTCGGCGAACATCGCCGCCTTGATCGAGCCGATGCTCTGCACCAGTTCGGTGGTGCGCGGGCAAAGCTTCATTGCCGAAGGATGGCTGTCCCCGTACCACTTGAGGTAAAAGCGCTTCCAGCCGGTCTTGAAGAACGAGTTGAAGCCGACGTCGTCGTACTGGTTCGAACGCTTGATCTCACCCGCCCGGAGCAGGTTCTGGCCTTCGGCGCGGATTTCTTCCCAATGGGTCTGCAATGGGCTCAGGTCGGGGAAGTCGGCTGGATCGAGGTAAGGCTTGTTGGGAATTTTCGAGAACAGATAAAGGAAGCAATTGATCGGTGCGAGAAACGTCGAGTGATCGCTCAGTTGGCGGCCCAGCTTGTGGCGCACGCGACCGCGCAGGTGGACGTAGGCAATCGATACAACATAAATAGCGGCAATGATGAGTTTCACGGAAATCGTCACACGTCAGAAGTGAACAAACTGCGTCCCCTGCCAGCCCAACGGCTCAAGGGTCTTGTGCAGCGTCTGAATACGAAACAGCGTCCCTGAGGCGCGTCCTTGAGCACGCCGGCGGCCGGCATCAGGTGGAAAAGATGGCATTTTAGTCACAATTTGTAACCAATAGTTAACCTTCAGATGTGAAAATCTGTCCGCTGATACCACCAAAGCAGCCGTGCGGCCTCAACGCCCTATCGTTTAAAGAGCCAGACCAGTACAATCGCCGCCAAACATTACGCGCCCCCCTTGGTTGATGACGGGAATGAACCCCGTTTCAGCGCGCTTCGACTCGGGCCAAGCGCTCCAACTGCTGCTGTCCACTTATTGCCAGATGGACCTTCCGCTTCTGACCGGGATGCATTTCCCGTGGTTTGAATACCGGAAACGGGTACTGAATCGGTACTGCCGCAACCCTAGCTACTCTGAATGCTTCGCAGGAAAAACCTTTGATCTCTACAGCTAACATCACGATGCAGTTCGGCGCCAAGCCGCTATTCGAAAACGTTTCGGTCAAATTCGGCGCGGGCAACCGCTACGGCCTGATCGGCGCCAACGGCTGCGGCAAGTCGACTTTCATGAAAATCCTCGGTGGCGACCTCGAGCCGTCCGGCGGTCAGGTCATGCTCGAGCCGAACGTGCGTCTGGGTAAATTGCGCCAGGACCAGTTCGCCTACGAAGAATTCACCGTGATCGACACCGTGATCATGGGTCACGAAGAGCTGTGGAAGGTCAAGGCCGAGCGCGATCGTATCTACTCGCTGCCGGAAATGACCGAAGAAGACGGCATGGCCGTGGCCGAGCTGGAAACCGAGTTCGCCGAAATGGACGGTTACACCGCCGAATCCCGCGCTGGCGAGCTGTTGCTGGGCCTGGGTATCGGCATCGAGCAACACTTCGGCCCGATGAGCGAGGTTTCCCCAGGCTGGAAGCTGCGTGTCTTGCTGGCACAGGCACTGTTCTCCGATCCTGAAGTGCTGTTGCTCGACGAACCGACCAACCACCTGGACATCAACACCATCCGCTGGCTGGAAAACATCCTGACCCAACGCTCCAGCCTGATGATCATCATCTCTCACGACCGTCACTTCCTGAACAGCGTGTGCACCCACATGGCTGACCTGGATTACGGCGAGCTGCGCCTGTTCCCGGGCAACTACGACGAGTACATGACCGTGGCGACCCAGTCCCGCGAGCAACTGCTGTCGGACAACGCCAAGAAGAAGGCTCAGATTTCCGAACTGCAATCGTTCGTCAGCCGCTTCTCGGCCAACGCCTCGAAAGCCAAGCAGGCCACTTCCCGCGCCAAGGCGATCGACAAGATCCAGCTGGCCGAGGTCAAGCCTTCGAGCCGTGTGAGCCCGTTCATACGTTTCGAACAAACCAAGAAGCTGCACCGTCAAGCGGTCATCGTCGAGCGCATGGCCAAAGGCTTCGACGGCAAGCCACTGTTCAAGGACTTCAGCTTCCAGGTTGAAGCGGGCGAGCGCGTAGCGATCATCGGCCCGAACGGTATCGGCAAAACCACCCTGCTGCGCACCCTGGTCAACGAACTGACCCCGGACGCCGGCACCGTGAAGTGGACCGACGCAGCCGAACTGGGCTACTACGCCCAGGACCACGCGCACGACTTCGAAGACGACTGCAACCTGTTCGACTGGATGGGCCAGTGGACTCAGGGCGGCGAGCAAATCGTTCGCGGCACCCTTGGGCGCATGCTGTTCTCCAACGACGAGATTCTGAAGTCGGTCAAGGTCATCTCTGGTGGTGAGCAAGGTCGCATGCTGTTCGGCAAGCTGATCCTGCAAAAACCGAACGTGCTGATCATGGACGAACCGACCAACCACTTGGACATGGAATCCATCGAGGCGCTGAACCTGGCGCTGGAGAACTATCCGGGCACGCTGATCTTCGTCAGCCACGACCGTGAGTTCGTATCGTCGCTGGCCACTCGCATTATCGAGCTGAGCCCAAGTGGCGTGATTGACTTCAGCGGTACGTATGATGATTACCTGCGTAGCCAAGGCGTAGTGTTCTAAACAAGCCTGCTTCGACTGAAAGCCCCGTCCTTGTGACGGGGCTTTTTGCATTTTCAGCATCAAACTGCTTGAGCCTGCGTACCGCAGTTCTGTAGGAGGCGTATTTCAAGGCAAGACCTGCTCGCTTTGATCGTTAGCCTGCTTTCTTTTATGCCACACCCGCGCCATGATGCAGTTCTCCCACCGCTGCCCGCGAACGAGCCCTATGTCTGCGCCGCAACTGCCACCGCAAAGCTCAATGGCGATCACCCTGCAGATCGTCTCTATCGTTTTCTATACCTTTATTGCCTTCCTCTGCATCGGCCTGCCGATTGCGGTGCTGCCGGGTTATGTCCACGAGCAGCTGGGTTTCAGTGCGGTCGTGGCCGGGTTGACCATTGGTTCGCAATACCTCGCCACCCTGCTCAGCCGTCCGATGGCCGGACGCATGTCGGACAGCATCGGCACCAAACGCTCGATTGTTTACGGGTTGGCGGGGATTGTCTTGAGCGGCGCGCTGACGTTGCTGTCGACGCTGCTGCAAAGCTTTCCGCTGACGAGCCTGTTGATCCTGATCGCCGGCCGTTTGTTGCTGGGCATCGCACAGGGCTTGATCGGCGTTGGCACCATCAGTTGGTGCATGGGTCAGGTCGGCGCTGAACATACCGCGCGTTCGATTTCGTGGAACGGCATCGCGTCTTACGGGGCCATTGCGATTGGTGCGCCGCTGGGCGTGGTGATGGTGGCTGAATACGGTTTTGCCAGCCTCGGGATCGCGCTGTCGGCGCTGGCCGCGTTGGCGCTGTTGCTGATCCGCAACAAACCCTCGGTGCCGGTGGTTCGCGGTGAGCGCCTGCCCTTCTGGGCGGTGTTCGGGCGTATCGCGCCGTTCGGCGCGAGTTTGAGCCTGGCGTCGATCGGCTACGGCACGTTGACCACCTTTATTACCCTGTACTACGTGAGCCGTGGCTGGACCGGCGCCGCGTACTGCCTGACGGTGTTCGGCGTTTGCTTCATTCTGGCGCGGCTGCTGTTCATTTCCAGCATCAGCCGTTTTGGTGGGTTCACGTCGGCGATTGTCTGCATGAGCATTGAAACAGTGGGTCTGGTGCTGCTGTGGCTCGCGCCGTCGACCGGTTTCACCCTGATCGGCGCGGGTCTGGCCGGGTTTGGCCTGTCGCTGGTGTACCCGGCGCTGGGGGTGGAAGCCATCAAACAGGTGCCCAATTCCAGTCGCGGTGCGGGTTTGAGTGCTTACGCGGTGTTTTTCGATCTGGCGCTGGCGATTGCCGGACCGCTGATGGGCGCGGTGGCGTTGAACCTGGGGTATTCGTGGATTTTCTTCAGTGCGGCAATGTTGTCAATCACCGGCCTGGCGTTGACCCTGTTACTGAAACGCCGCGCAACAACCTGAAAAACACAAACCTTGCAGGAGCCCGGCTTGCCGGCGATGGCGATTTCAGGGCGCTATCGCCGGCAAGCCGGCTCCTGCAAGGGGTGCGTGAATCCTATTGATCGGCGGTTTGCATGCCGGCGCGGGTCGGTTTGCCCAGGGCGTGGGAGAAGAAGCGCCCCGCTTCGGAGATCATGTTGCGGTGAATGTCCTCGCGGTCGACACCGTCGGCATCGGTGCACAGCGCCGGCATTGCCGCGATCTGTTCTTCGTTGCACGGCGCCATGAACACGAAGTGCCCTGCCCCGGCCAATAACTTGAAGTCCGGTGCGATCGGCAGTTTGCGCGCCAACGCTGCGGCGTTTTTGTCGAAGGCCACCAGTTTGTCGCCGTCACCGCTGTACAGCAGCACCGGCACATGCACGTCGGCCAGCGTATGACGGCCGAATTTCAGGCTCAACGGCGCCATCAGCAACAGCGCGTGAACCCGCGGATCCGCGACCGGTTGCAGGTCATCACGGTCGACGATCAATTCACCTTGGGTGTTGCAGGCATCATGGTCGTCCGGACGCTCCTGGCAATAGCGACGCAGACGATCCAGATCCGGCGTTGCGCCCGACAGAATCAGCGCCGTCTCCCCACCGGCCGAATAACCGATCACCCCCACCTGATCGGCATTGACGAACGGCGCAAGCATGCGGTCGCCCAGAGTCGCGGTAATGGCTTCGGAAATCTGGATCGGCCGCCCGTACAGGTTGCTCAAGGTGCCGAGGCGACTGTGGTCTTTGGAGTTGTCGCCGGGATGAATCACCGCCACCACGACAAAACCCTTGCGCGCCAGCGACGTGGCGAGGTCGTGCAGGGCCAGCGGCGTTCCGGTGTTGCCGTGGGACAACATCAGCATCGGGAAGCGGCCAATCGCGACGCGAGTGTCTTCACCCGCCTCGACCGTGTAGCCCTCGAGTTTGCTGGTGTGCTCACGGTCGCTGGAGGGGTAGAACGCGATGGCCCGCATCGGTTGCAGGTCCAGCGGATCGAGAAAACTCATCTCATGGAAACCGACGCTCCAGTGAGGATGCGGCGCAGGCGCGGCGTGCACTGAAGTCAGGCTGCAGAGCAGGCAAATCAGTAACGTTGCCCAAAGACGCACCATGGGATGCCCCACCTTTGTTACTTGACCGGGAAGCCCGTTCTCCATCGACTACCGAGGAAGCGGCCTTGTACCCGCATTTGCGGCCACCAAGGTCGTTACAGAACGGGGACGTTAAACCCTCGACTGCATAACCTGGGCCACAACATGAAAAATTACGCAATGATCTGAAACAAAAAACTCCGTATCTGATCTTGCAGGATCAGAATACAGAGTTTTTTGGGGTGTTACCCGAGCTGATTTACACCTTTACGCAAGCCTTACGCGGCGGCGAACAGTTGCTCGCTGATGTGCGTGCGGGCATCGCTCATGGCTTTGGTGCGCACTTCGTCTCCGTACGCCAGGCCTTCAGCACGGACGAATTCGATGTCGGTGATGCCAAGGAAGCCGAACAGCAACTTCAAATACTCTTCGTGCGCAACACCGGACGCCTGACCAGCATGCAAACCGCCGGCAGTCGACACGATCACGATTTTTTTGCCACCGCACAGGCCTTCAGGGCCGGCTTCGGTGTAGCGGAAGGTCTGACCGGCAACGGCGATGCGGTCAATCCAGGCCTTGAGTTGGGTCGGGATAGTGAAGTTGTACATCGGCGCTGCGATGACGACGGCATCGGCGGCGAGGAATTCGGCCAGCGTCGAAGCGCTCAGTTCAGCTTCGTGCTGCTGCGCGGCGTTGCGCAGTTCAGCGGTGGTGCCGGCAGCGACCAGGGTCGTGGCGGAAAAATGGCTGATGGCATCGCTGGCCAGGTCGCGGTAGGTCACGACGGCGGTCGGCTCGGCAGCTTGCCAGGCGTTGACGACTTCGCTGCTCAGCTGACGGGAAGCCGAGTTGTCACCAAGAATGCTCGAATCGATATGCAGCAGTTTCATGTGGGATCTCCAGGTGAGGATCGCCACGGGGCGATCTGATGGAGACAATCCTACAGACGAAACCAATAGCTGATTAGACCGCAACAATGCGATAGTTCGTCTCACTGATAGAACAATCGAGCTAAACGCATGCAAGACCTCAATGACCTCTACTATTTCGCCAAGGTGGTCGAAGCCGGCGGATTCGCGGCGGCCGGGCGCTTGCTGGGGATTCCCAAGTCGCGTTTGTCACGTCGCATTGCCGAACTGGAAGAACGCCTGGGCGCGCGCCTGCTGCAACGCACCACCCGGCAGCTTAAGTTGACGGCGGTAGGCGAGCGTTATTTACGCCACTGTCAGGCCATGTTGCTGGAAGCCGAGATGGCCGATGAGGCCGTGGCCAGCATGTCCAGTGAACCTCGCGGACGTTTGCGGGTGTCCTGCCCCGTCGGGCTCGCCCATCAAATGTTGCCGACGGTGATCAGCCGGTTTCTCGAAAAGTACCCGCAGGTTCAACTGGAAGTCATGCTGCTCAATCGTCGGGTGGATCTGGTGACCGAGGGTGTCGACGTCGCCCTGCGCGTGCGCGAGTTGGGCGATGAAGACCCGTTGCTGGTGACCCGGCGTCTACGTCAGGCGCAGATGCTCCTGGTCGCCAGTCCGGCTTTTATACATGGGCGCGAGATCAATCACCCCGAAGACCTCAAGGGCTTGCCCGTGCTCGGCGCACTTGAAGCGGACCGCATGGTGCACATCCGTATGCTCGACCAAGAGGGTAAAAGTCATGAACTCGCCCTCGAAGCACGACTGGGCATCGATGACTTTATCGTGCGCAAGGCCTGCACCCTCGCCGGCCAGGGCTTTACCATGTTGCCGATGATGTATTGCGAGCAGGAACTGGAAAGCGGCGCGCTGGTGCAATTGCTGCCGGACTGGTCTTTACCTGGCGGCTGGCTGCAAGCGGTCTACCCTCATCGGCGCGGGGTGATGCCGGCCGTTCGCGCCTGGCTCGACCATTTGATCGAATCATTCAATGCCTGTGGGGACCGACTGATATGAAGGCTGGGCGTATGAGCGAAGAGGACGTCGCGCAGTTCTGTCTCGCGCTACCGGGTGCGCGGGAAGATTACAAATGGGGAGGCGTGCGGGTGTTTTCGATTGCCGGGAACAAGATGTTCGCCCTGCAAAACCTGCGGGGCGACTCGTTGGCGTTCAAGGTCGACAAGGATCTGTTTCTGGGGCATTGCGACCGCCCGGGAATTCATCCGGCGCCCTATCTGGCGCGGGCCCAGTGGATCATCATGCAAACGCCCTACCCGCTGGGCAGCGAAGAACTGCAAGGGCTGCTGCAACGTTCTCATCAACTGGTGGTGAGCAAACTGCCCAAACGCACGCAGGTCGGGCTGCTGCTTTAAAGCAGCGCCAGATTGGCGCCGAGGAACAGTTGATCGATCCAGAACACTTGATGCAGCAGCACGATCACCCAGAACAGCAACTGAAACGACACTTTGCGGGTCTTGTGCCGAAACACCTGCTGAGCCAGCAACGCACCCGGCCAGCCACCAGCGAGTTCCACCGCATGCAAAACGTTCTCCGGCGTGCGCCAGCGGTCGGTCCGGGCCTTGCGTTTGTCGCTCCAGTAAAGGAAGAACGCGAGCACGCTGACGATGCCGTAGGCCGCCAGGGGAATCAGCGAAATCCCTCGCAACCAGAACGACATCGAGCCGAACAACGGCAGCGCACACACCATCGCGAACACCAGCAGTTTCAACCGTGGGTTCTGGATCCCGCCCCCGGACCGGCCTCCGGGATGGTTGCGTGCGCTGGCGTCACTCATGGCTTGACCGCGGTCCAGTCAACCCAGCCAAACTGCCAGGTGGCAAGAATGACCAGGCCAAATGCAATGCGATACCAGGCGAACGCCGCGTAGCTGTGGCTGGCGATGAACTTGAGCAAGCCCCTGACGGCAATCATGGCGAATATGAACGCGGTGACGAAGCCGAGGGCAAACACCGGCAAATCAGCCGGGACGAACAGGTCGCGATACTTGTAGCCCGAGTACACCGCCGCACCGACCATGGTCGGCATCGCCAGGAAGAACGAAAACTCGGTGGCCGTTTTTCGCGACAGCCCGAACAGCAAGCCGCCAATGATCGTCGAGCCTGAACGCGAGGTACCCGGAATCATTGCCAGGCACTGGGCGAAGCCGATTTTCAAGGCATCTTTCCAGGTGATCTCGTCGACGGTTTCGGCATGCACTTCATGCTGGCGCTGCTCCGCCCACAACATCACGATACCGCCCACGACCAATGCCGTGGCGACGGTAATCGGGTTAAACAGGTAATGGTGGATCAGGTCGGCGAAAATCACCCCCAGGACCACGGCCGGCATGAAGGCAATCAGCAGGTTGGCGGTAAAGCGACGGGCGCCGGGCTGCGTCGGCAAACCGATGACGACATCGAGAATCTTGCGGCGAAACTCCCACACCACCGCGAGGATCGCCCCAAGCTGGATAATGATGTTGAACGCCATGGCCCGCTCGCCGCCGAAGTTGAGCAAGTCGGCCACGATGATCTGGTGTCCGGTACTGGAAATGGGCAAAAACTCCGTAAGCCCCTCTACAACGCCAAGTATCAATGCCTGAAAGGCGGTCCAAAGATCCATCAATCCCCCAAAAAGCAATGCACTGCGGCATGCCCCGTTAATATTTTCCAAAACATTGACTGCGATCATCGTCGCTGCAACCCGACGCGCACAGAATCCAGACGGAACCGTAAACATTCCGTGAAAAATCAACTTGGATTCAGGTTTTTCCGTGCGGGGCCGAAATCCTATCAGACAAGGCCGAATAACGCTGCCACGTTATTGGACTTGGGTCGGATATGCCCGATCGGCAAAATGTGGTTGGATGCTGGCGGTCGTTTATTACAAGAAAAAGAAACAGGAGTGACAGCGTTATGAACAGCTTGCGCAATATGTCGATCAGCCGGCGTCTGTGGCTGATTTTGATCGTGGCCGTCATGATGCTTTTGACGTTGGGCGTGTTGATGCTCAAACAGATTCACGAGGACCTGTATCAAGCCAAGGCGCAGAAAACCCAGCACGTCGTGCAGACGGCCAGCGGCATTCTGACCTACTACCACGGGCTCGAAACCGCCGGCACGCTGACGCGCGAAGCCGCACAAAAACAGGCACTGACCACCGTTCGCGGCCTGCGCTATGACCAGAACGAGTACTTCTGGATCAACGACCTGACGCCGGTGATGATCATGCATCCGGTCAACCCGAAGCTCGATGGCCAGAACCTCTCGGCGATCCGCGACCCCGACGGGTTTGCGCTGTTCAATGAAATGGTCGCCCTCGCCAAGGCCAAGGGCGCCGGCCCGATCGACTATCGTTGGCCGAAACCGGGCGCCAGCGATCCGGTCGCAAAAACCTCCTACGTCAAACTCTTCGAGCCGTGGGGCTGGGTGATCGGCTCGGGTGTGTACATCGATGACATGCAAGCCGAGTTCATGGGCCAGGTCTGGAAAGCGACAGTCGTCGGGCTGGTGATCGCCGCCATCATGGCGCTGCTGGTGATCCTGATTGCCCGCAGCATCGTCCGTCCGCTGCAGGACACCGTGAACGCCATGGCCAACATCGCCAGCGGCGAGAGCGATCTGACTCGCAGCCTCGACACCCACGGCCAGGACGAAGTCACGCAGCTGGCACGTCACTTCAATGCGTTCACCGCCAAGCTACGACAGGTGATCAGCGAATTGCAGGTGTCTGCCAGCGCCCTGGGCCAGTCGTCCAGCGAACTGGGCAACGACGCCGCCCAGGCCCAGCAACGAAGTCAGCAGCAATCGCAACAGATGGAACTGGTGGCCACGGCCATCAATGAAGTGACCTATGGCGTGCAGGACGTGGCGAAGAATGCCGAGCACGCCGCGAGTGAAATGCGCGATGCCGAGTCTCAGGCACAGCAGGGCCAGGTCAACATCGACAGCAGCCTGCAACAAATCGACAAGCTGTCTTCAACGATTGATCAGGCCGTGGAGGTCATCCGTACCCTCTCCGCAGAAAGCACCCAGATCGGCAGCGTCCTGGAAGTGATCCGCTCTATCGCCGAGCAAACCAACCTGCTGGCCCTCAACGCGGCCATCGAAGCTGCCCGTGCCGGTGAGCAAGGGCGCGGGTTTGCCGTCGTGGCCGATGAGGTGCGCCTGCTGGCCCAGCGCACGCAGAAGTCCACCGCCGAGATCCAGGCAATGATCGAACGCCTGCAAAGCCACTCTGAAGCGGCGGTCAAGGTCATCGGCGACAGCAGTCGCGCCTCGCAACTGACTATCGAACAGGCCGGCCTCGCCGGTGCGAGCCTGAATGCCATTGGCCAGGCACTGCGCAACCTCAACGGGCTGAACGCATCCATTGCCAGCGCCACTCTGCAACAGGCCCATGTGGTCGAAGACATCAACCAGAACGTGACCCAGGCGGCCGGTTTGTCCCACAGCACGGCGCTGGCGGCAGAACAGTCGAGCGTGGCGAGCGTCCACCTCAAGGAATTGAGCGAGCAACTGAACGGGTTGCTCAAGCAATTCCGGGTGTAGACGCCAGGCTTGCCGGCGATGGCGACCATGAAATCGCCATCGCCGGCAAGCCGGGCTCCTACAGGTCAGCGGGTGCATTCTCCCTCCCCATCACAATCCCATCCGCCACAATCCGGGTACAATCCGACCCCCCTCTTCGTCTCCTCCAAGGAACCTCCATGTCCGGGCTTGAACTGTTTGCCGCCGCCCTCGGTGTCATTGCCGTCTGGTTGACGGTCAAACAGAATCCTTGGTGCTGGCCGATCGGCCTGGTCATGGTGTTGCTTTACAGCTGGGTCTTTTTTGAAGTGAAGCTGTATTCGGACATGCTATTGCAGGTGATCTACGCCGCATTGCAGCTCTATGGCTGGTGGCAGTGGACGCGTGCCGGGGATGCGCGACAAGGGCGGCAGGTCAGCCGCCTCGGGGGCAAATCGATTACGACAAGTCTGGCCATCGGAGCCCTCGGCAGTCTGCTGCTCGGCGCGGCCATGGCGCACTGGACGGATGCCGCCCAGCCCTGGCTCGATGCGGCGTTGACTGGCTTCAGCCTGGTGGCACAGGTCTGGATGGCGCAAAAGCGCGTTCAATGCTGGCCCCTGTGGATCACCCTGGATGTGATTTTCGTCGGTCTCTTCATCTATAAGGGCATGTACTTGACCGCCGGGCTCTATGCGCTGTTTACCCTGATTGCCGTACAGGGCTGGCGGGAATGGCGGGCTGATCCGGCATTGCGCACATGAAAGTCCTGGTACTCACCGGTCCCGAATCCAGCGGCAAGAGCTGGCTCGCAGCCGAGTTGCAAGCGCATTTCGGCGGGGTTCTGGTCGACGAATATGTGCGCCGGTTCATCGAGCAGAACCCTAGAGATACCTGCCTGGCCGATGTTCCCGACATTGCCCGTGGGCAATTGCAGTGCGAAGACGAGGCCCGCACCCGGCGGCCACGGCTGCTGATTCTCGACACTCACTTGCTGAGCAACATTCTCTGGAGCCAGACGCTGTTTGGCGATTGCCCGCCATGGATTGAGCAAGCACTGTTGACTCGGCAGTACGATTTGCACCTGTTGCTGTCGCCTGAACAGGTCGACTGGACGGACGATGGTCAGCGCTGCCAACCCGATTTGAGTGAGCGCCGGGCATTTTTCGACGCGACCCTGACCTGGCTCCAAACCCATGAACAACCGTTCCAGATACTGCGGGGAAACTGGGCGGAGCGCCGTCACCACGCACTGCAAGCCGTCACGCTACTGCTCGGCCCCTGACCCTGTTTTTGGGGCCTTTTCCCCAGCGTTTCCCCTGTTGAGGGGGAAAAGTGTCCGTCTCTGATACACACCTTGCACCCAAAACAGGCCGTTTCAGCGGCCTGTGCGGTCTTGGTGCGCAAAGTGTCAAGGTTGTGAAACACCTCCGCGCAAACCCTTGTTCTAGAGCATTGCGCCCACTTTGTTCAGTTGCAGGTGCGAGGCGTTGTCTCAATCGTGAAACAGCCTAGACACCACCTTCCCGGACAAAACTTGCAAGCTATTGAATTAAAACAATAATCCAAAAGCGGCACAGCTTTCGCTCTCTCCTTCACAACGCTGACTAGGGCCAGCCCACAAGAAGAAGGAATTGCCGCCGTGGGGACTATCAATAAAGGTTTGACCTGCCTCCTGCTGATCGGATGTGCCGCCAGCTCGCTACTCAGCTTCACCGCTCAGGCAGAGGGCGATGGCATCATTGTGCTGACTCGTGATGTCAAGCCTGTTCACTTCGGCCGTACCGGTGGCAAGGATCCCAACCCGACCACCGTCAATGCCAATCCATCCAGCCGCGTCAATCAGAACATTGCCAATAACGAGTTGAGCGACGGTGACTTCGCCGGCGTATCCAGCGGCTCTTCCATTCGCAACACCGTCATCCCGAATGGCAGCATTCACGGCCTCAACGTAGTCAACAACCCCAACGGCATGTCTGGCATGGGCGCCGGCCACGGCGGCGGCAGTGGCAGCGCGATTTCGGGAACCATCAACCGTGCCATGGGTTCCGGCCTCGCCCCATTGGGCAGACTGGCTGGAGGTCAATGACATGAATCGTACCCTCCTGCTCCTTGCCATGTTCGCCTGCACCACTGCAATGGCTGACTCCAGCGTCAGTACGGTGAACACCGCCAATATTCAAAACTCCGGCACGCAATACAGAGGCAACTACAACGTCAACCAGGCGGCCGGTGACCAGCAGCAACAAACCAACGTTCGTGCAATCGCCATCGGCACCGAAGCCGCTGCGATCACTGGCGTAAACCAGCGAATCGATACCCCCGCCAACCGGTCAATGAACGCGACCACCACCATCGGCGGCACCTCTTTCAGTAATGGCAACGGAGTTCTGGGCGTCAACCAGAGCGCCGGGGCCAACAACCAGATGGCCAACGTCATGCGCATCAGCATCAGTGCCGGGCCGCAAGCCGTTGACGATAGCGCCCTTTCTCAACAGAACGTGGCGTTGCTACCAAGCTCAGGAGCAACTGGCACCCCAATCGGCAGTCGCCAGGTCGTTACCAGCGACCAGGCCTTCACCGGCAGCCGGGGCGTGATTCAGGTGAACCAGAGTGCTGGGGTGGGGAACCGAATGGCTAACACCCTGAGCATCCGGGTCGCTGACTGACCCAAACGCAGTGCGATTAGAAAGTACCAATACTTAACCAACTAATAAGCACGGAGAAACACCATGAAACCTACAATGGCTCTCAAACCACTGGTTTTCGCTCTGGCAGCAGTGATGGCAATCGCAGCACAAGCTAACGGGCGTGACGATAATAACGGTCATGGTAACGGGCATGGCAACGGGCATGGCAACAACCATGGTCCTCGGGGCCCAAGCCTTGAAACTCTGCTGTCAATCACTGCGGGCGCTGGGGCTGCCGTCATTGACACTCAAAGCAGCCAACGCAACAACGTCTCGAACCAAGGCACCAAAAACGACGCCAAAGTCGACGGCTCGCTCAATGGTTCCAACGGCAACATGGGCGCCAACGTTGCAGCTGGCGACGGCAACCAACAAGACAACGCCGCGGCACTGGCCACTGCTGACGAAAGGTTCATCTTCGGCTCCGCCGTCGCTGTTTCCAGCGCCACACAAACCAACACCAACAACACGGTCAACAACTGGTCCAGTACCAACACTGCCAACCTGAACAACGCTGCCAACAACGGCTCCGGCAACATCGGTGTCAACGTGGCGGCCGGCAACTTCAACCAACAGAAAAACAACCTGGCGATCGCTGTATCGGGTGGACGTGTAGCAACAGCTGCTGCGTCGGCCAACCAAACCTCCAGCGGGCTGACAGTCAACAACTACGGCACCCAGGTCTACAAAAAAGATACCTTGGTCGGTACCTTTAATGCGGCTGGCGTGTTCGTAGCCGCAGGCACTGCCACTACCCGTGATGACGATCATGGTCATGGCAATGGTCACGGCAATGACTACAGAGGCGGCGGCAACAACGGTGGTGGTCATGGTGACAACGACACCTCTGACTTCGTGGCTGTAGGCGTATTCGGCCTGGCTGGCGTATACACCCAACAAGTGATGACTCCAGACGGCTGGAAAAACCCTGTCACCAACACTGCCAACATGACCAACTCGATGAACGGGATGTCCGGCAACAGTGGCGTCAACGTATCGGCTGGCGTAGGCAACCAACAAAGCAACTCGCTGTCCATCGCCGCAGGCTGCAGAGCCTGCCTGTAACCGCGATCGAAACGAAAGCCCCGGAAACGGGGCTTTTCCTCAGTCCGCAAAGGCGTATCGATCATGCGTAAGACTGCCCTTTTCGCCCTCCTCTGCCTGTCTGGCCTGACTCAGGCCGCACAGATGCCTGTGGCCGCCTTGCCTGGCGGCGTGCTGATCTACAAAGACGTGCAGAGTGTGCGTGAGCGCAAGTTCACCGACATCGTCGAACAAAAAACCGATTTCAGCTGCGGCGCCGCCGCACTGGCAACGATTTTACGCCAGGCCTATTGGCTCGACGTCGATGAAGAGCACGTCATCAAAGGCATGCTGGTCAACGCTGACCAGGACCTTGTTCGCACTCAAGGTTTCTCCATGCTGGACATGAAGCGCTACGTAGAAAGCATCGGCATGCGTGCACGGGGCTACAAGATCCCACCTGAAAAGCTGGATGCAGTCACTATTCCGGTGGTGGTACTGATGGATATTCGCGGCTACAAGCATTTCGTGGTGTTGCAGCGCTCAGACAAAAACTGGGTCTATATCGGCGACCCGGTACTCGGTCACAAACGCTTCTCCCACGATGACTTTGTCAAAGGTTGGAACGGCATCGTTTTCGCTATCGTCGGGCCCGGTTACGAAAAAACCAATGCATTACGCAGTCCACCGGAACCCCTGACAGCCAAGAACAAGCTGGATAACTTCAACCCGGTCAAAGATGCTGAATTGATGGACTTTGGTTTCATTCAGAGCGACTTCTTTTAATCGCCTACGATGTTATTCGGGCTGGATGCCCCGGGAGCAGCAAATGAAAACGTCATACTTGCTGGCCGCCGCCTGCCTGGCAGCGAGCGCTTCAAGTTTTGCCAACGGATTCAAACCCATCGAAATAAGTGATCAGCAGCTCGGTGAGCTACGCGGTCGTTACGTTATGCCGGGGCGGATCATCAGCTTCGGTATTGTCATGAGCAGTACCTGGCGCAACGCCAGTGGTGACTTGATCGGGGCGACTTCCTCGATGCAGATCCAGTCGTCTACCGTCAAACCCGAATTCTATGTTTCGACCTACAGCCAGAGCGGCGACGGCAGTACGCCCGCTCAAGGCACCGGCGTTATTGTCGGCGGCGCCGGGCTGAACGGCAGCCAGGGCGTCACGCAAAGCGTACGTGCCGCTGGCGATGGCAACACCGCCTATAACAACGTCGGCATCAACGTCAGCGAGGGCCGACTGCCCCCTGCATTGAGCCCTGGCCAAGGCCAGTTGCTGATGAGCGGACAAACTGTGACGGGCGGCAATGCTGCGGGGAATGTGGCTATTTCCGCTACGCGCGGTGGTATCCAGATGGCCATCGCGGCCAACAACAACCAGGGGTCCTCCATGCAACGGGTTGGCCAGGGCGGCCTGCTCCAAAACACCCAGCTACTGGGTAGCAGCAATATGGTCACCAACATGACCCAACTCAACGTAGTGCTCAATAATAACGGCCCGAGTGCAGGTGGACTGGACTGCAACCTTTCTCAACTAACCGCACTACGTTCCCTCGGATATTGAACTACGCTGACTCTCGATCATTGGGCTTAAAGGGACGGCTTATTACATGTATCGATCAGTATCACTGCGCGCAGTTGTATGTTTGAGCACTCTGTTCCCGGCGGCGATGCTGCAAGCAGCGCCCGATGCGGATGTAGAGCTTCTGAAACAAGAGCTTCTGGAGCTGAAGCAACGATACGAAGTACAACAAAAAGCCCTGGCGGTACTCGAGCAACGGGTCCGCCAGGTCGAAGATCAACCGGCAACCCCACAACCTAAACGCCTGGCCAAGTCGCCAGCGGATATGAAAGGCAACAAGGTAGCGACCGGCACCGGCGCCGCGGCAGCTTCAGGTGGCGCCGCCGGGGGAAGCGGCAGTTCCTACGGGCAGTCGCTGGCTGATGATTCACAACCGGCACAAAGCGTTTCCAATCTCTACGACGAGGCCAGCGGATTCTTCGGCGGCGGCAAGTTCAGCTTCGAAACCGGGATTACCTACTCCCGCTATGACACCCGCCAGCTGATTCTCAACGGCTTCCTCGCACTGGATTCGATCTTTCTCGGCAACATCAACCTGGACCGGATCAAGGCCGACACCTGGACACTTGACCTCACCGGCCGCTACAACTTCGACAACCGCTGGCAGTTCGACCTGAACGTGCCCGTCATCTACCGCGAATCGACGTATCAATCCGGCGGCGGCAACCAGGGTTCAGCAGGCGTCACCACCGAAGACAGCGTCACCCGGGATCCGACCATTGGCGACGTCAACTTCGGCATCGCCTACAAGTTCATGGACGAATCGGTGAGTACGCCGGATGCCGTGGTCACCTTGCGAGTCAAGGCGCCTACCGGCAAGGACCCGTTCGGCATCAAGCTGCGCCAGGCCGACGAGAACACCAACCTGTTCGTGCCTGACACCTTGCCGACCGGCAATGGCGTCTGGTCGATCAGCCCGGGCATCTCGCTCGTCAAAACCTTCGACCCGGCCGTACTGTTCGGCAGCTTGTCCTACACCCACAACTTTGAGGAGTCCTTCGACGACATCAGCTCCACGGAAAACGTGAAGAACCCTGGCAAGGTCAGTATTGGCGACAGTTTCCAGATCGGTGCCGGCGTTGCGTTCGCACTGAACGAGAAGATGAGTATGTCGTTCTCGGTGTCTGACCTGGTGCAGCGTAAAAGCAAGATCAAGGAGGATGGCGGGGATTGGCAATCGGTTACTTCCAGCGATGCCAACGCCGGTTACTTCAACATCGGCATGACCGTTGCGGCCACCGACAACCTGACCATCGTGCCGAACCTGTCCATTGGACTCACGGACGATGCGCCGGACTTCACCTTCAGCCTGAAATTCCCGTACTACTTCTGACCCGCAACACAAAAGCCCCGCTGCGATTTCGATCGTAGCGGGGCTTTTGATTGTGTCTGAAGATCAGCGTATCTGGTGCTTGTGCAGCAATCGGTAAAAGGTCGGCCGCGACACGCCCAACACACGGGCGGCGACGCTCAAGTTGTCGCTGTGGCGGTTCAATACATCGCACAACGCCTGCCGTTCGGCGCGAGTCTTGTAGTCTTCGAGAGTGCCCATCGGTGCGGCGATGGCATGCTGACTGATCAACCCCAGGTCACGCGCCTCGATCTGTCGTCCTTCAGCCAGAACCAACCCGCGACGTACGCGATTGGCCAGCTCGCGCACGTTGCCCGGCCAGTCATGCTTACCCATGGCAATCAATGCGTCTTCGCTGAAACTGCGCGGACGACGCCCGGTTTCATGACTGTAGAAATGGGAAAAGTGGTTGGCCAGCATCGACAAGTCGCCATGCCGCTCACGCAGCGGCGCGGTGACCACTTGCAGCACGTTGAGGCGGTAATACAAATCTTCGCGAAAGCGTTTCTTCTCGATGGCCGCTTCAAGGTCGACGTGAGTCGCCGCCAGCACCCGCACATCGACCGGAATCGGCTGGCTGCCGCCCACGCGTTCGATGTGTTTTTCCTGGAGGAAACGCAACAGGTTGGCTTGCAGCTCCAGCGGCAGGTCACCGATCTCATCGAGAAACAGGGTGCCACCATTGGCCGCTTCGATCCGTCCGACCTTGCGTTGATGGGCACCGGTAAAGGCCCCCTTCTCATGGCCAAACAATTCGGACTGGATCAAGTGTTCGGGAATCGCGCCGCAATTGATCGCGACAAAAGGTTTGTTGTGGCGTTGGGATTGTCGGTGCAGTGTCCGGGCGACCAGCTCTTTGCCGGTCCCGCTCTCGCCGCGAATCAACACCGGAGACTCGGTGGGCGCCAGTTTGCTCAGCAGTTTGCGCAGTTCGCGAATAGGTTTACTGTCACCGAGCAGCTCGTGTTCGGGCTGATCGATGTGAACCGTGCCTTGGCCACGCAAGCGCGCCATGCCGAACGCCCGGCCCAACGTCACCTGAACCCGGGATACATCGAACGGCAAGGTGTGAAAATCGAAAAACCATTCGCAGACGAAGTCCCCGACATTTTGCATCCGCAGGACTTCCTGGTTAAGCACGGCGATCCACTCGGTGCCACTGCGGCTGATCAGCTCCTTGACGGCATCGGGGCGCTCCAGGTGAAACGGCTGGAGCCGCAACAGGCCAACGTCGCAGGTTCGGTCGGCGGCATTTTCCAGCGTACAGCTATCAACGTCCCAACCGACAGAACGCAGACCTGGCAGCAGGCGATGACAGTCGTCGCAAGGGTCCACTACTAACAGACGTCGTAACGCAGGCGTTTCGATCATGACTGTTCCTTGACGCCAAATTATAGGAAATATTATTAAAAACAATCATTTGGCGAATCTGGCTGTAACATTAGCAAGAATTTGACGCTGGCTTGTATCGATTGACTATAGGGAGTGCGAGCAAGCAGTTATAAGAAGCAACTTTGTTAGTTACCTAACGAGTCGAACCATTCATTCAGCTTTCAAAAAACGTCAGAAACCTGAACGAATGAAAGAAAGTTGAAAATTCTTTTAATTGTATGTGACCCACCCACGGGTTGCGGGCATCAGTACAAGTAACCAGCCGAACGGTAAGCCCAACCGACGGCACATCACTTGATTGGGCATACAGAGAGAAGATCCCATGACCGCCCCGCTCCGTATCAACGAAGCTCTTTTGATTGCCGACCGCGCGTTCAAGCCATTTCAATGCGTGGCCTGGGCCCCACAAGACGGCAACGGCGAACTCAGCCTGACCGTCATCGACCGCACCAATAACCGCATCGGGCGCAAACAGATCCCGAGCAGTGCCTATACCGATCCAGCGCAACTGGAACATGTTCTGGAAGAAGCCCGTAAAGAGCTGAGCCAGGAAGGTTACGCGCTGCAATCGTGGTCGATGCCGCACTAATCTTTTTGCGGATTACTTGGTGGTAATCCGCACCCTCCTCCTTGATCGTTAGTTTGTTGGCGTTGCAGGCCAATAGCACTCGCGACATCTATTTGTGTGTACTTGAACGCGGCCAACTACTTGGCAGGCTTGTCAGTGGATCGAAAAGACACTGTTCTGGCACACAGCGACCCTCCGCCTGTTAGTTCTTGGAGTTGTGCAGCCATTCATTCAGGGATTGAATGTTTCCCCTATAAGTCGCCACCCCAACTCCTGGCCCCTGACGACTCGCAAGGAGATGCGTGGATGCCAACCCAGACCGCTTTTGCCCTACCCGCGACACTGAGCGGCGCCGGGGCACTCGACAAAACCTTTGCCAGCGCCGGTAAAACCCAGGTGTATTTCGCCGGCAGCACGTCGAGCATGGCCAATGGCGTCGCGATTGATTCGCAGGGTCGGCTACTCGTCGCAGCCAAGGTCGGAACCCCAGGTGGCAGCCGCTTCGGTCTGGCCCGCCTGCTTGAGGACGGCTCGGCGGATCTGGCATTCGGCAATCAAGGCAGTGTCATCAGCCAGTTCGAACCCGGCTTCGAAGCCATGGGGGGCAAAGTGCTGATCCTGCCCGACGGGTGCATTCTGTTGACCGGCCTGCACTATGAAAATGCACACAAGACGCTGCCCGCCCTCGCCTTGTTCGATCAGCAAGGCAAACCGGTCCAAGGCTTTGGCAACAACGGACGCCGTGTCGTGCGCCTGCCGGGCAATCTTTCCCTGGGTGTGCGGGATGGCTGGCTTCCCCCCGGCGTACCGGGCGCCGAAGCCTGTGATGTGTGCGTGCAGGAAGACGGACGACTGCTCCTGCTGGCCAATCATCATTTCGAACTCGCCGATCACGTCGGCCTGCTGATGCGGCTCAACCCCGATGGCACACTGGACGATACCTTCAACGGTCGCGGCTTCGTCCTGGTCCGGCACCTGTTGATGAACACCTGGCTCAGCAGCCTGATGGTGCAACGCGACGGCCGGATACTGGTGGGCGGCTCAATCAACTTTCCTGAAGAGGGCCTGCTTGCGCGCTATCACAGCGACGGCAGCCTCGACGACAGTTTCGCCGTGGATGGCTTCATGAGTTTCATGGCACAGGAACGTCACGCTCAGGTCAGCCAGATCATCCAACAGGACAACGGCGACTTGCACTGTTTTGGCAGCAGCCGCGACCCGATGCATTGCATGGCCCTGAAAGTCCACAGTAACGGTCGCCCGGACATTCATTGCAACGACGGCCAGCCGCACCTGCTGGGCATCGGCCACAGTGGCTGCCAGTGGACCGCCGCCCAAGCCCTTGCAGACGGGCGTGTGTTGACCGTTGGCGCGACCATCGGTGGCGTCGAAGCCGACTTCATCCTGGCCCGGTATCGTCCTGACGGACAACTCGACGAGCAGTTCGGCAATGGCACTGGCTGGGTCCGTACCCGCCTGGGTCGCAGCCTGGATACGGCGACGTCGCTGGCCGTGCAGGACGATGGCAACATCGTCGTAGGTGGCTATTCGCTGGATGGCAACTACCGGGCAATCGTCGCACGCTACCTGGGATAGACCTGCCGACATTTCCCACACTTGATCTTCCGGGCCGCTTACGGCAAGTTGCGCGCTTCTTAATACAAGGAGCAGCCGATGTCCGGCTCAATGGCCCAGGCGTTCGCGCATAATTTTCTCGGGCACTCACCCCGCTGGTACAAGGCCAGTATTGTCGGTTTCCTGATTCTCAATGCCTTGGTGCTTTGGACCGTGGGTCCGGTAGCGGCCGGTTGGCTGCTGGTGCTGGAATTCATTTTCACCCTAGCCATGGCGCTGAAGTGCTATCCACTGATGCCAGGCGGCTTGCTGCTGATCGAAGCGCTGTTGCTGAAGATGACCACGCCTCAGGCGCTGTATGACGAACTGCTGCACAACTTTCCGGTGATTCTGCTGCTGATGTTCATGGTGGCCGGCATCTACTTCATGAAAGACCTGCTGCTGTTTCTGTTCTCGCGCCTGCTGCTCGGCGTTCGCTCCAAAGCCATGCTGGCGTTGATGTTCTGCTTTCTCTCGGCGTTTCTCTCGGCATTTCTCGATGCCTTGACCGTGACCGCCGTGATCATCAGTGCCGCCGTCGGGTTTTACTCGGTGTATCACCGTGTCGCCTCGGGCAACGATCCGCGTCAGGACAGTGAATTCAGCGATGACCAGCACCTGCCAACGCTGCATCACGGGGATCTCGAACAGTTCCGCGCCTTTCTGCGCAGCCTGCTGATGCACGGCGCCGTGGGCACTGCACTGGGAGGTGTTTGCACGCTGGTCGGCGAACCGCAAAACCTGCTGATCGGCCACGAAATGGGTTGGCACTTCGCTGAGTTTTTCCTGAAAGTCGCCCCCGTTTCCCTGCCGGTGCTGGTGGCGGGCCTGGTGACTTGCGTGCTGCTGGAGAAATTGCGCTGGTTCGGTTATGGCACGCTGCTGCCGGACAACGTGCGCGCGGTGCTGGCCAACTATGCCGCCGAAGACAACGCCGAACGCACTTCGCGCCAACGCGCTGCGTTGATTGTTCAGGGGCTGGCGGCGCTGATCCTGATTGGCTGCCTGGCTTTCCACCTGGCTGAAGTGGGCCTGATCGGCTTGATGGTGATCGTGCTGATTACCGCGTTCACTGGGATTACTGACGAGCACCGCCTCGGCAGTGCGTTCAAGGACGCCATGCCGTTCACGGCGCTGTTGGTGGTGTTTTTTGCGGTGGTGGCGGTAATTCACGACCAGCAGTTGTTCACGCCGCTGATCCAGTGGGTGCTGGCGCTGCCGGCGGATCAGCAACCGGGCATGCTGTTTATCGCCAACGGTTTGTTGTCGGCGATCAGCGACAATGTGTTCGTCGCGACCATCTACATCACCGAAGTGAAACAGGCGTTCATCTCCGGCCACATGAGCCGTGAACATTTCGAGACACTGGCAATTGCAATCAACACCGGCACCAACCTGCCGAGCGTGGCGACGCCCAATGGTCAGGCCGCGTTTCTGTTTCTGCTGACGTCGGCGATTGCACCGCTGATTCGTCTGTCGTATGGGCGGATGGTGTGGATGGCGTTGCCATATACCGTGGTGATGGGTGGGCTGGGCTGGTATGCCGTAAGTTTTTGGCTGTAACACCGACCCTGTGGGAGCGGGCTTGCCCGCGATGAGTCCCTCACATTCAGCATCATTGTTGAATGTGAGTCCGCCATCGCGGGCAAGCCCGCTCCCACAGGGTTTTGTGTCGCTAGCGAGGGAGGATGTACCGCTCGATCGCCTGCGCCGCGCCATCTTCGGTGTTGGCGCCGGTCACGACGTCGGCCTGACGCTTCACCGCCTCCTCCGCCTGCCCCATGGCAATCGACAATCCGGCGCGATGAAACATCGCCGGGTCATTGCCGCCATCGCCCATGGCGGCGGTCTGGGCCAGCAGCACGCCGAGGAACTCGGCCAGTGTCGCCAAGGCGTCACCCTTGTTCGCCTGCATCGCGGTCACGTCGAGGTACACCGGCTGTGAACGTGACACCTGCGCCTGGCCCTCGACCCTGGGCAGCAACTGCGCCTCCAGCTCAATCAACAATTGCGTGTTGTTGCTGGCCGCGACGATCTTGTCGATGCGTTGCAGATACGGTTCGAAACTCTCCACCATAACGGGCGGATACCCCAGGCCATGCTGCTCCCGAGGCACCATCGGCCCGCCTGGGTCTTTCACCAGCCAATCGCCGCCACTGAATACCCACACCTCGATGTCCGGCAGATCGGCAAACTGCGTCAACGTGGTCAGCGCGGCCGTTGCCGGCAAATAATGCGCGACCAGCAAACTGCCGTCGGGATTGACGATCGTGCCGCCATTGAATGCCGCCGTCGGCAAGTCGACGCCCAGCGCTTCGATCTGCTGCAGCATGGCTTTCGGCGGCCGGCCCGTGGCGAGGCTGAACAGCACGCCCGCCTCGCGCAACGAACGGACCGTTTCGATGGTGCGCTGGCTGAGGCTGTGATCGGGCAGCAACAACGTGCCGTCCATGTCACTGAGCAAAAAACGGATGGGTTGTTGCGTTTCGTCACTCATCCGAGGCTATGCCAGACGCGACCGTCGCGGGTCAGCAAGTCTTCTGCCGCTGCCGGCCCATCTTCGCCCGCCGCGTATGTCTGCACGCTTGCGTCCTGCTGCCAGGCATCGAGGAACGGCTGCACAGCGCGCCAGCCGTTCTCGATGTTGTCGGCGCGCTGGAACAGCGTCTGATCACCGGTCAGGCAATCGTAGATCAGGGTCTCGTAGCCGGTGGACGGCTGCATCTCAAAGAAATCCTTGTAGGCAAAACCCAGTTCGATATTGGCCATTTTCAACGCCGGACCAGGTCGCTTGGCCAACAGATCGAACCACATGCCTTCGTTGGGTTGAATCTGTATCCGCAGATAGGTCGGTTGCAGCTCATCGACCTCGGTATCACGGAACTGCGCGTAAGGCGCCGGTTTGAAGCAGATGACAATCTCGGTGTCGCGCACGCTCATGCGTTTTCCGGTGCGCAGGTAGAACGGCACGCCGACCCAGCGCCAGTTGTCGATCATGACTTTGAGCGCGACATAGGTTTCGGTCGAGCTGTCGGGTGATACGTTGCTTTCCTGGCGATAACCCGGCAATGGTTTGCCGTCGATTTCGCCGGCGGCGTATTGGCCGCGTACCGAATTGGCCCGTGCCTCTTCGGTGGTCCAGGGACGGATCGCCCCCACCACTTTGGCCTTTTCGCCACGCACTGCATCAGCGCCAAAAGCGGCTGGCGGTTCCATGGCTACCATCGCCAATAACTGGAACAGATGATTGGGCACCATGTCTCGCAGCGCGCCGGTGTGCTCATAAAAACTGCCACGGGTTTCCACGCCGACGGTTTCCGCAGCGGTGATCTGGACGTGGTCGATGTAATGGTTGTTCCAGAACGCTTCGAACAGGCTGTTGGAAAACCGGCTGATCAGAATGTTCTGTACGGTTTCCTTGCCCAGATAATGATCGATCCGGTAGATCTGGTTTTCCGTCATGACCTTGAGCAAGCACGCGTTCAAGGCTTCGGCGGTGTGCAGGTCGGAGCCGAACGGTTTTTCGATCACTACCCTTCTGAACGCTTGCGGCGTCTCTTGCAGCAAACCGGCGGCGCCGAGACGACGCACCACTTCGCTGAAGAACCGTGGCGCGGTGGCCAGATAGAACACCGCGTTGCCGGTGCCGCTGGCGGCGATTTTCGCTGCCAGCGCCTGATACGTGCTGTCATCCAGGAAGTCGCCCTGGACGTAGCTGATGCCTTTGGCCAACTTCGCCCACAACGCCGGGTCAAGGGCTTGATCACCTTTGCCGACCTTGCTTGCCACTTCCGCCCGAATGAAGTCTTCGAGTTTTTGGGCAAAGGCCTCATCGGTGATGGCGTTGTGGTCAACGCCGATGATCCGCAGTCCATCGCCAAGCAGACCGTCGCGACTCAGGTTGTACAGCGCCGGCATCAGCAAGCGCTTGACCAGGTCACCGTGGGCACCGAACAGGAACAGCGTGGTCGGTGGTGCGGGTTCTGCCTTGGATTTATTGCGGATCAAACGGGTCATTTTTTCGCAGTCTCCACGTGACCGCCGAAGCCGAAGCGCTGAGCCGAGAGAATCTTGTCGCCAAAAGTGCCTTGGCCGCGCGAACGGTAGCGGGAGAACAGCGAGTTCGACAGCACTGGTACGGGCACCGATTGCTCCATGGCGGCTTCGATGGTCCAGCGACCTTCACCGCTGTCAGCCACCGAACCGGAGTAACCATCGAGTTTCGGATCGCTCGCGAGGGCGTCAGCCGTCAGGTCGAGCAGCCAGGAGGACACGACGCTGCCGCGACGCCAGACTTCGGCGATGTCGCCGACGTTGAGGTCGAAGCGCTGATCTTCCGGCAGGTTGGTGCTGGCCTTGGTCTTGAGGATGTCGAAGCCTTCGGCGAAGGCCTGCATCATTCCGTACTCGATGCCGTTGTGGATCATCTTCACGAAATGGCCTGAGCCTGCGGGACCGGCGTGGATGTAACCGCGCTCGGCGCGATCGTCGTCCGACTTGCGGTCCTTGGTGCGCGGGATATCACCCATGCCCGGGGCCAGGCTGGCGAACAGCGGATCGAGGCGTTTCACCACTTCGGCTTCGCCGCCGATCATCATGCAGTAACCGCGATCCAGGCCCCAGACGCCGCCGGAGGTGCCGACGTCGACGTAGTGCAGGCCTTTTTCCGACAGGGTTTTTGCCCGGCGGATGTCGTCCTTATAGAAGGTGTTGCCACCGTCGATGATGGTATCGCCGGGTTCGAGCAGGTTGCTGAGGGTATCGATGGTCTCTTCGGTCGGTACGCCGGCCGGCAGCATGACCCAGACCGCTCGTGGCTTGGCCAGGCCAGCGACCAGGGCCGGCAGGTCGATGACGCCTTTGGCGCCTTCAGCGGCCAGGGTATCGACGAAGGCGGTATTGCGGTCGTAAACAACGGTGGTATGCCCGTTGAGCATCAGGCGCCGTGCAATATTGCCGCCCATGCGGCCCAGTCCAATAATCCCGAGTTGCATGTGCTGATGCTCCCTACTACAAATAAAGTGTGTCAAAGGTTATAGCCCAACGCGACTAATGTGGGTTAGTCCAGAGCGTTGGCGTGAAGTTTCCGGGCATTGTGCCCGATCCTGACTGATAACGTCCGGAATCGTGTCGAAGACACAACGACCGTAAAAAATAAAAAAGTTCCCTTCCGGGGCAAAAGAAATCAAAATCAGCGCCGATAGTAAATAAGCACCGATGTCGGGGCGGATTTACAGTTGAGACAGCCATTTGCGAGGTGAGCAATGGGCACAGTACAAGCAGCACGGCCAGCACAAACCCTTTACGTCACGATCCGTCGCGACGAACTGCGCCAGTTGAAAGACGAGCGCGACCAGCTCAAGCAGGAAGTCGAGCAATTGCGCCTGCTGACGCAAGGAATCCAGGTTCAGTCAACGCCCGTCACCCTGCGCGCTCCCCACGCCTGATCTCCCCCGCCTGAATCGGAAGCAGCCTCGCTGTTTCCGATACGCCACATGATTCGCCCGCACTCGCAGCTCACAAAACTTTCACACGTCCTTGTTGATACTCCGGCCCGTTATGGCCGTCCGGTATCCGCGCGGCGCCTGTTCGTCGGCGATTTTCACGTCCCGGCGGTGGAAGTGACTTCTGGCTGGAGCAAGCAATGGCTTTGTATAAACGCAGCAGTTCGACTGCGGGCAGGTTTGATTGGGCAGGGTTTTTCTGGCTGTTCCTGTTCTTCTGGTATTTTTCCGGCATTACCCAACTACTGATCCAATTGACGGGCACTTCCGGGTTTAGCGGGTTCCGCCAGGCCTTTATCATGAGCGCTATCTGGCTGGCGCCGATGCTGCTGTTTCCCCGTCAGACGCGTGTTATGGCCGCACTGATCGGCGTGGTGCTGTGGGCCTGCTCCATGGCCAGCCTCGGGTATTTTTTCATTTATCAGCAGGAATTTTCCCAGAGCGTCATCTTCATCATGTTCGAGTCGAACATCTCTGAAGCGGGCGAGTACATGACCCAGTATTTCGCCTGGTGGATGATCGCGGCGTTCCTCGCACACACGCTGTTCGCGTACTTCCTTTGGACTCGTCTGCGTCCGGTGTACATGCCTCGTGGCCGCGCACTGGTGGCGGCGACCGCCATTCTGGTGGCGGTGATCGGTTATCCGCTGGTCAAACAGACCCTGCGCACCGGCAGTTTCGCCAGTGGTTTCGAGAAGTTCGAAACCCGCATCGAGCCTGCTGTCCCATGGCAGATGGCCGTGGCCTATCACCGCTACCTCGACACCCTGGCCGGCATGCAGGACATGCTCGACAGCGCCAGCAAAATCCCGCCTTTGCACAATTTCAAGGATTCAACGGCCAATCAACCGGCCACCCTGGTGCTGGTGATCGGCGAGTCCACTAACCGTCAGCGCATGAGCCTGTACGGCTATCCTCGGGAAACCACCCCGGAGCTGGACAAACTCAAGGATCAACTGGCGGTCTTCGACAACGTCATTACCCCGCGCCCCTACACCATCGAGGCGTTGCAGCAGGTATTGACCTTCGCCGACGAAGAGAACCCGGAGCTGTACCTGTCCACGCCGTCGCTGGTCAGCATGATGAAACAGGCCGGCTACAAAACCTTCTGGATCACCAATCAGCAGACCATGACCAAGCGCAACACCATGCTCACGACGTTCTCCGAACAGGCCGATGAGCAGGTGTACCTCAACAACAATCGCAACCAGAACGCCGCGCAATACGATGGCGATGTGATCGCGCCGTTCAACAAGGCCCTGGCCGACGCAGCGCCGCGCAAGTTGATCGTCGTGCACTTGCTCGGCACGCACATGAGCTACCAGTACCGCTATCCCTCGACGTTCGACAAGTTCAAGGATCGCAAAGGCGTTCCGGACGGCGTGCGTGACGATCAGCTGCCGACCTACAACAGCTATGACAACGCGGTGCTGTACAACGATTTCGTGGTATCGAGCCTGATCAAGGACTACGCCAAGTCCGATCCGAACGGTTTCCTGCTGTACCTGTCCGACCACGGCGAAGACGTTTTCGACTCCCCCGGCCACAGCACACTGGGTCGCAACGAGGCCAAGCCGACAGCGCCGATGTACACCATTCCGTTCATGGCCTGGGCTTCACCGAAATGGCGTGAGAGCCATGACTGGAGCTTTGCCAAAGATCTGGGGCGGCCGTACAGCAGCTCGCACCTGATCCATACCTGGGCCGATCTCGCGGGCCTGAATTTCGATGAACTCGATCGCAGCAAGAGCCTGGTCAGCGACAGTTTCAAGCCGCGTCCCTTGATGATCGGCAATCCCTATGAGCGTGAGCAGAAGGCGCTGATCGACTTCAGCCTGATCAAACCGAAGCCGAATCCGGCGGAAATCGTTCAGAAGTAATCCCGTCCAGGGGCCGGTTCCGGCCCCTTTTTCTTGCGCCATCCGCTCGCACGCGGTCAGCCGCAACAATCAAAAATCCCGTACGCAGTTAATTCTCGTTTAACGGAATCGGCCAACTATTGCCTTTCAACATTGCTTCATGGATGAAAGGCACCCGATATCCGTTGTGGGAGGCGAACCATGAAACGTACACCCTTGATCGTTGCTGGCCTGATGACGTTCGTTTCGGTCAGCGCGTTTGCCGAAGGTGGCGCAGAACGCATGCGCTATTACTACGAAAGCCTGAGGCTCAGCCAACAGGAAAATCAACGTCAGCAAACCGCTGAGGTACGGGTTCCGGACGATCAAACGGCGCAAGTGACGGAACATTACAAACTTTAAGCCGAATCAGGAAAACTCGGATATGCAGGAGCCAGCTTGCCGGCGATGGCGTCATCAAAATGGCCATCGCCAGCAAGCTGGCTCCTACGAAAAACAGATTGCGAGGTTAAAGGGGTTTGATCCAGAACAGCATCTGGCCGTGCGCCGGATCGAACATGCCGGCGGAAAAGCCGAATTTGGCGTAGGACGACTGCGCCACGGCATTGCCTTCCAACACTTCCAGGGTGATTTTGCAGCAGCCGCGCTGGCGGGCGATTTCCTCGACCTTTTGCAGCATCCTCTGGCTCAGGCCCAACCCACGAAACTGTTTCACTACCACCACGTCATGCACGTTGATCAGCGGTCGACAGGCGAACGTCGAAAACCCTTCAAAGCAATTGACCAGCCCTGCCGGCTCGCCACCAACGAAGGCCAGCACGCTGAACGCATGAGGACGCTTGGCCAGCTCCTCTGGCAGGTGCTCCAGCACCTCGGCAGGCAAGGAATGACCACCCCCCATCGGGTCCTCGGCGTAATGATTCAACACCAGACGCACAGCCTCGGCATGCACCGGATTGGTGTAACTGGCCTGAAGCACAAGAATTTCTGCGGATTCCATTTCCATCCTCGATTGTGGGAGCGAGCTTGCTCGCGATGAGCCTGAAAGCACCGCGTTTAAAAAGCAAGCCTGCGTTATCGTTGACGTCCATCGCGAGCGTGCTCGCTCCTGCAGGGGAAAAGCAGCTTTCAATGCCCCCAGATCAACGCTTCGGTCCACCCCAGTTCGGCGAAATCCGCAGCCCTCAAACCCGATTCCCCGGTACAGAAAAACTCGTCCAGTTGTGGCGGTTCAACCGACGTACCGCTGAGCATCGCGTGCACCTGCCCACGATGATGAATCTGATGCTCAAACAGATGGGACAGCAGGCGTAATCGGCTGTCGTGTTGCGGTGTGTCTCGGGCGATGGTCACGATCTTGCCCAGGTCGGCGTCGCGCATCTGCTCGCAGTAAGCGATCAACCGGCGATCCACATGGGCCTGTTCGCGCTGAAGATCTGCGGCGGCGGTGAACGGCTCGTCTTTGTTGAAAAACACAGTGCACTCAGGATGCGGAACATCGCCGCGTAATTCCCGTTCCAGCGCATCCACGTAAAACCAGTCGCAGGTCAGGATGTGGTTAAGGGTTGCCCGCAGGCTGGGGAAAAAGCTGACGCGGGGCGCCGTCAGCTCCAGCGCGCTCAATTGGCTCCAGGCCTTGGCCAGTCGATGATTGGCCCAGGCGTTCTGATAAGCCATGGTCAGCAAATGATGGGACAAGGGCTGAATCATGTTCGCGGCTCCTTGGGTTCAAGCGTCGGCGAAACGTTGCAGCTGCATTTCCTGCAGGCGACTGAGCGTGCGGCGGAACGGAAATTCCAGATAGCCGTCGGTGTAGAGCGACTCCATCGGCACCTGAGCTTCGAGGTACAACGGCACTTTGCGGTCATAGCATTCGTCCACCAACGCGATGAAGCGCCGCACACCGTCGTCGTGCACCGACAATTGCGGCAATTCGCGATCCCCCGCCACTACCCGCTCGACCCCGTCTTCGGTGCCACGGGCAATGCGACCGGCGCGTTTTTGCGCGCTGAGGTTGGGCACGTCAGTTAACAGAATAGCCTTGAAGGTGTCGCACAGCGCCATGAAATCCATGGCGGCAAAGGGTTGTTCGCAGAGGTCGGCGTATCGGCACCAGAGCACCGTTGCACTGGCCTGCACCACGTTCAGTGAACGGTAGCCAACCTCGATCGGCTCACTGGACACCGACTGACCGGCGCTCAGTGCCTTGAACACCTCCCCCAGCGCACTGGGCTGTCCGGGCGCGGCGACCCAATAGCGCTGCAAACCGGCGCCGGGATGCAGGCGATGATCTTCGCCGCCATCCACCGCAATCACCTGCATGTGACGCTTGATTGCCTCGATGGCGGGCACGAAGCGGTCGCGATTGAAGCCATCGGCGTAAAGCATGTCTGGCGGCTGGTTGGACGTGCAAACCACCACCACGCCCTCCTCGAACATCACCTGAAACAAGCGCCCGAGAATGATTGCGTCGCCAATATCGTTGACGAACAGCTCGTCGAAACAGAGCACGCGTACTGCTTCGCTCAGCTCGCGGGCCAGGGCTTTGAGCGGATCGGCGGTGCCGGTCAGTTGAAACGAGCGTTGATGCACCCACCCCATAAAATGGTGAAAGTGCTGGCGCCGGGCCGGGACCTGCAGGCTTTGGTAAAACTGATCCATCAGCCAGGTTTTGCCGCGCCCGACCGGGCCCCACAGGTACACACCCATGACCGGGGTGCGACCTTCATGCAGCGCTTCGTAGCATTTTTGCAGCGCCCAGACGGCATGTTCCTGGGCTTCGTCCTGGACGAAGCCCTTCTGTTCAATGGCGTGTTGCCAGGCGCTTAACGGGGAGTCGAGATTCATGCGCGGCAGTATGCCATCGCAACGCGACGTCTACAGTGAAATGTCCAGCCGGGCGATCTTGCCCTGTTCGTTCAGGCGAAACATGTAACGCAACTCCAGCGGGCTACCGGGAAACGTCCCGGAGATCAGGTTGTGCACCAGCACCTTGCCGGTGCGCTGTTGCACGTCGAGCACTTCGACCTTGGGCTGGTAACGCCGGCCGGTGTCTTGCATCCATTGGGCGATGGCCTGGGTGCCAATCCGGTGCTGACCTTCATCGAACACATTGGCGTCCTCAGCGAAAAAACTGGCGACCCTCGACGTGTCGCCGGTATTGGCGGCAGCAATGTAAGCGGCGATGGCGGGCGCCAGTGCAGAGGCAGGATGGGACATGGTGACAGCTCCTTGTGGGTTGGTTCTGACGCCATGCTAGAACACCCCTGTGTCAGTTCTTGTCAGGAGTGAAACGCCCCGATTCATCCAGTTGCATCTGTTTGCGCCAGGTGCGCAACAGGTCGCTGCGCCGCCCCGGATAACGCTCGCCCTGCTCGTTCGCCGCTGAGATCCGGTCGGTGCGGAACGTCCGATAGGCGCCGCGCAACTCACACCAGGCGACGATGATTCGCACCTCGTTGAGAAACCCCAGGGCCAACGGCCAGATCAGTCGCTGACTCGGGACTTGTTGGGCGTCTGCATAGTCGATGTGCAACTTGGCCTGATCGCGGATCGCCTGGCGAAACACCGTCAGCGGCACGGCGTTGGGCGCAAAGCCGTAACCGGGCGGGCCCGGCAGCACGGTTGGATTGTGCAAGGCGTCCAGCGCTTCGGGCGCCAGCACCGCAGCGATCTTGGCCAACGCGTTCGCGGCCGCTTTGCTCAATACCTCATCGCCGCGCTGATCCACGTAACGCAACCCCAGCACGATGGCTTCGGTTTCGTCGGCGTTGAGCATCAGAGGCGGCAGGAACAAACCGCTGCGCAACACGTAACCGATGCCCGCCTCGCCGTAGATCGGCGCGCCGAGTGCGGTGAGTTCCGCGATGTCGCGGTAGAGCGTACGCTCGGAAATCTCGAGCTCGCGGGCAAGTGTCGCCGCCGTGACCGGGCGGCTTTTGCCGCGAAGCACTTGCAACAAGGTCAGTAAACGCGTTGTACGAGACACGATCGGCAGGCTCTGTGCGGAAAAGATGTCGGAGATTAGCAGAGGCCCCTGTCAGAAAGTGGCAGTGGCGATGAGCCCGATGGTCGGCCTTTTTGCTCCTCATGAAAAAGCGTCTTGACCCAATACATTATTGGCATCATCTTAAATACATGTTTTACGACATCTATACTCAGTCACAGCGTCTTCCTTCAGGAGTCATCCCATGCATTACAAAGTGTTCGGCCGAAAAACCGGCTTGCGTGTTGCGGAATTGGCGCTGGGTGCCGGCAACTTTGGTACCGGTTGGGGCCATGGCGCCGAACGCGATGAAGCCAAGCGCATTTTTGATGGCTACTTGGAGGCCGGCGGCAATTTCATCGACACCGCCAACGGCTATCAGGGTGGTCAGTCGGAAGCCATGCTCAGCGAGTTCATCGCCACCGAGCGCGATCGTCTGGTCATCGCCACCAAATACACGCTGGGGACTACGCCGGCCGCAGGCATTTCCCACACCGGCAACAATCGCAAGAACATGGTTCGCGCCGTGGAAGAAAGCCTGACACGGCTCAAGACCGATCACATCGACCTGTTCTGGGCGCACATGAGCGACGGCGTCACGCCCATGGAAGAAATCCTTCGTGGTTTTGATGATCTGGTGCGCGCCGGCAAGATTCATTACGCCGGCCTGTCGAATTTCCCGGCGTGGCGCATCGCCCGTGCCGATCTGTTGGCTGAAGTGCGCGGTTTTGCGCCGATTGCCGCCATTCAGGCCGAGTACAGCCTCGCCGAGCGTACGGCTGAACGTGAACAACTGCCGATGGCCGAAGCGTTAGGGCTGGCCGCGACCTTGTGGTCGCCGCTGGGTGGCGGGTTCCTCACCGGCAAATACCGCTCCGGTGACGAGAACAACCGTGCCGCCAAACTGGGCATGCTGGTGCACGCCGAGAAAAGTGCCCGCGAAACCGCCCTGCTCGACACCTTGCTCGCGGTCGCGGCGGAGCTAGGCGCCAGCCCGACGCACGTGGCCATTGCCTGGCTGCGGGACAAAGCCAAACGCTCGACCACGGCGTTGATTCCGATTCTGGGTTCACGCACGCGTGAGCAACTGGATGCGACATTGGGCGCTTTGAACGTGCAGTTGAGTGCCGATCAGGTGTCGCGACTGGATGGCGTCAGCGAAGTGGCCAAGGGTGTACCGCATGAGTCCATTGCCGGTTCTGTTGCGCGGTTTAGCGGTGGCGAAACTCTGGATCTGCCGATAATCCCGGTGGCCTGACGCAGATACAATTGTGGGAGCGAGCCCGCTCGCGATGGGGCCCCGTCAGTCAACAAAGATGTTGAATGTCAGTCCGCTATCGCGAGCAGGCTCGCTCCCACATTGGTTTGTGGATTACCGATCCACCTTATGTTTAGCCGCATACAAACACAGCATCTCCATCGCCAACGTCGCCGCTGCCAGTGAGGTAATGTCCGCACTGTCGTAGGCCGGCGCCACTTCCACCACGTCCATCCCCACCAGATTGATCCCGCGCAAACCGCCGAGGATTTCCAGCGCTTGCACCGTACTCAAACCGCCACACACTGGCGTGCCGGTGCCGGGTGCGAACGCTGGATCGAGGCAATCGATGTCGAACGTCAGGTACACCGGGTTGTCGCCGACCCTTGCCCGAATGGCCTCGACAATCGCGTCCACCCCTCGACGATGCACCTGCCGGGCATCCAGCACCTGAAACCCCTGATGATCGTCATTAGTGGTGCGCAAGCCGATCTGCACCGAGCGCGACGGGTCCACCAGACCTTCCTTGGCCGCGTGCCAGAACATCGTGCCGTGATCGACGCGCTTGCCCTCTTCATCCGGCCAGGTGTCGCTGTGCGCGTCGAAATGGATAAGCGACAGCGCTCCATGTTTACGGGCGTGCGCCTTGAGCAGCGGGTAACTGATGAAGTGATCGCCGCCGAACGTCAGCATGGCGCAACCGGCATTCAGAATGCGCTCGGCATGGGCTTCAATACTTTCCGGCACCGACTGCGGCGAACCGTAATCGAAGTCGCAATCGCCGTAGTCGATCACCGCCAGATGATCGAACGGGTCGAACGTCCATGGCCAATGGCGTTCCCAAGCGATCCCGGTGGACGCCGCGCGAATGCCGCGAGGTCCGAAACGCGCGCCGGGGCGGTTGCTGGTGGCGGTATCAAACGGCACACCACTGACCGCCACGTCGACGCCGCGCAAGTCGCGGCTGTAACGACGACGCATGAAACTGGTGATACCGGCGTAGGTACTTTCGGCGGCAGTCCCGTAGAGACTGTCGCGGGTCATGGCCTGATCGTTTTGCACTGGGACGTCCATCAGGTGCTCCTTCTTATTGAATTACTGGCGGCTACGGAAAGTGGTCCACAAACGGGTGCGCTGACGCATGTCCTTGAGGCTCATGCTGCGGTCGGCGTACAGCCGTTCGCGCACATCGGCGAGGGGGAAAATGTCCGGATCGGTGCGCACCGCCTCATCCACCAGCGGTGTGGCGGCCTGGTTGGCGGTGGCAAAGAACAGCGTATTGGTCAGCGCCGCCACGGATTCGGGGCGCAACATGAATTCTATGAAAGCGCGGGCAGCTTCGGGGTGCGGTGCATCCTTGGGAATCGCCAGGTTGTCCTGCCAGACCAGCGTGCCCTCCTTCGGAATCCGGTACGCCACTTCATACGGTTTGTTGGCCTTGCGCGCCTGATCGGCCGCCATGCTGGCGTCACCGTTGTAGGTCAAGGCCAGGCAGACGCTGCCGTTTGCCAGATCGTTGATCTGCCGACCGCTGGCGACGTACAGCACATTCGGCTGTAGCTGATGCAACAATGCCTCGGCGGCTGACAGATCGGACTTGTCGGTGCTGTAGGGATCTTTACCCAGATAGTGCAGCGCCAGACCGATCACCTCCTGCGGCGAATCGATGATCGCCACGCCGCACTCTTTCAGCTTGCTGGCGTATTCCGGTTTAAACAGCAGATCGAGGCTGTCGAGCGGCACATCCGGCAAGCGTTTCTTCACCGCCTCCACATTCATCCCGAGCCCCAGCGTGCCCCAGGTATAAGGCACGCCATAACGGTTGCCGGGATCGACCGCGGCGAGTTTTCCCAGCAAGTCCGGATCGAGGTTGGCGTAGCCCTTGAGGCCTTCGTGGGGAATCGCCTTCAGCGCACCGGCCGCCAACCCGCGCGCCAGCACGCTGGACGACGGCACCACCACGTCATAACCACTGCCGCCAGTGAGCAGCTTGGTTTCCAGGACTTCCGAGGAGTCAAAGGTGTCGTAGCGCACGTGAATGCCGGTTTCCTGCTCGAAGCGCTGCAAGGTTTCCGGAGCCACGTAATCGGCCCAACTGTAGAGATTGACGACCTTTTCCTCGGCCTGAGCCGACACCGCCATGGAAAGGAACAACGCGGGTAAACACAGCTTGAATGAGGGAGCCATGACGAACACCTGACCAGAGGAAGTGGCCGCAGCATGCGTCGTCGGATACATTGGAAAAATACCAAGTCAGTTACCCTGACTTTATTGCGGAGTAATGTTTGATGCTCGGCCAGCTTCACGATGTGGATCTGCAATTGCTGCGTCTGTTCGTCAGCGTGGTGGAATGCGGCGGTTTCAGCGCGGCCCAGGGTGAGCTGGGCCTGAGCCAATCGAGCATCAGCCAGCAAATGGCCAGGCTCGAAACCCGGCTCGGCTATCGGCTGTGCAGTCGCGGCAAGAGCGGATTCAGGATCACCCCCAAAGGCGAACAACTGCTGACCGCGACGCGCGGACTGTTCGAGTCCATCGAGGCGTTCCGTCATCAATCCAATGGCGTGGCCGGCCGGCTGATCGGCGAGGTGCGCCTGGGGCTGTCCGAAGCGGTGGATCAATCGGTGCTGCAACGGGTGGCCGAGGCGATCCGGCGTTTTCGCGAGCGCGATGAGTCGGTGCGTATCGAGCTGATCAGCGCCATGCCTGGTGAGATGGAGCGCTTGCTGCTGCAACAACGGCTGGACCTGGCGATCGGCTATTTCTCACAGGTGCAAAGCGCGTTTGACTACCGCGAACTGTTCACGGAAACCCAGCACTTGTACTGCGCCTCCGGCCATCCGTTGTTCACCGACGATGCACCGGACGATCAAGCGTTGCAGGCGTGCGACCGGGTGGATCACCCTTACCGTTTCCTGCGCAGCGACGAGCCCTTCCAGGGCAAGCGGTGTTCGGCGCGTTCGGAACAGGTCGAAGGCACCCTCGCCTTCATCCTTTCCGGCAAGCATGTCGGTTATCTGCCCAGCCACTTTGCCCGCAGTTGGGAAGACAAAGGATTGCTCAGGGCCGTGCGCCGCAGCGACATGAGTTTCGACGTGGCGTTTCATCTGGCCCGCCACCGGGCGCAAGTGCCGGGGGATGCGCAAAAGGCGTTTGAAGAGGATTTGCTTGCGGCATTTGCTTAGAGGTCTCCGTAATCCCCCTGTGGGATTGTGTAAGTCGATGAATTTTCTGGCATCCTGCGCCTCCATTTTCTGACCCGGCCCGCCCTTCGGCACGCAAACCACCATGACCGCCTCTGAAAAAGCCCCTGCCCCGCGCCACAGCGACCTGATCTACGGCCTCGACGACCGCCCGCATCTGACCGCTACCGTCTTCGCCGCCCTGCAACACGTACTCGCCAGTTTCGTCGGCATCATCACCCCGACCCTGATCATGGGCAGCGCCCTCGGTCTGCAAAGCGAAATCCCCTACCTGATCAGCATGGCGCTGTTTGTCTCGGGCCTGGGCACCTTCGTCCAGGCGCGGAAGTTCGGCCCGATCGGTTCCGGTTTGCTGTGCCTGCAAGGCACCAGCTTTTCGTTCATCAGCGTGATCCTCAGCGCCGGTTTCATGGTCAAGGCTCGCGGTGGCGGCACCGATGAAATCCTCTCGACGATCTTTGGCGTGTGCTTTTTCGCCGCGTTTATTGAAGTGGTGCTGAGCCAGTTCATCGGCAAACTGCGGATGCTGATCACGCCAGTGGTGACCGGGACGATCATCACGCTGATGGGGCTGTCGCTGATCAAAGTCGCCATGACCGATATCGCCGGCGGTTTCGGCGCGACGGACCTCGGCGCGGCCAGTCATCTGGCATTGGCGGCGCTGGTGCTGGGCACCATCGTGGTCTTGAACCGGGTGGACGTGCCGTTCCTGCGCCTCGGGGCGATCGTGATCGGCCTGACCTTCGGTTATGTCGTCGCCTGGCTCATGGGCCACGTGGATTTCGGCAGCATGCCTGACGTACCGCTGATGAGCGTGCCGGTGCCGTTCAAGTACGGTTTCAACTTCGACTGGGTCGCGTTCGTCCCGGTCGCGGTGATTTTCCTGGTGTCGCCGCTGGAGGCCGCCGGTGATCTGACGGCCAACTCGATGATTTCCCGGCAGCCGGTCAAAGGCCCGATCTACATCCGCCGGATCAAGTCCGGTCTGCTGGCGGACGGTCTCAATTCGGCCATGGCGGCGGTGTTCAATAGCATGCCGATGGTGACCTTCGCGCAGAACAACGGCGTGATTCAACTGACCGGCGTGGCCAGCCGCTACGTGGCGTTTTTCATTGCCGGTCTGTTGGTGGTGCTGGGGTTGTTCCCGATGATCGGCGCGGTGCTGCAACTGATGCCCAAACCGGTGCTCGGTGGCGCTGAACTGGTGATGTTCGGCACCGTGGCGGTGGCCGGCATCAAGATCCTCGCCGAAGCCGGCCTGCATCGGCGCAACATGCTGATCGTGGCGATTTCCCTCGGCATGGGCCTGGGCGTGGCGGCCGTGCCAGAGGTGTTGCGCGAGTTGCCCAAGGCGCTGCATAACATCTTCGAATCGCCGATCACCGTCGGTGCCTTGTGCGCTATCGTGCTGAACATCTTCCTGCCCGAAGAATTCATCGAGCTGGAAGAAGATGATTTCGATCCGGAAGCCTCGATCCTCCAGGTCATGGAAAACCCGGATGTGCCGGCCAAAGGTGAACCCGCCACGCCCGCCGTTGTCGCACAGTTGAACCGCTAGACAGGCTCAAGGCCGAGCCACTGGTGGTTCGGCCTTTTTCTTCAAGAGAGCATGTCCATGCGCCGCGTCCACGCCGTTGTCCTTTCCCTCCTTTTGCTCTCGCTGAGCGCCTGCGCCCTGCTGCCCAATCGCGACCCGCTGAACATCAACGTGGTCGGTTTCGAACCCTTGCAAAGCCAGGACATGGAAGTGCGTTTCGCGGTAAAAATCCGCGTGCAGAATCCCAATGAAACCGCGATCACCTACAACGGCGTGGCATTGGACCTGTCAGTCAACGGCCAGCCCCTCGCCTCCGGCGTCAGTGATCAGTCGGGCTCGATTGCGCGCTTTTCCGAGACAGTGCTGACCGTTCCTGTAAGTGTTTCGGCGTTCTCGGTGCTGCGCCAGACACTGGGCCTGAGCCAGACCCAAACGCTGAACAACCTGCCTTATGTCTTGCGCGGCAAACTGGCCGGAGGCTTGTTCGGCACGATGCGATTCACCGACAGTGGCAGGCTCAGCTTGCCGGGGTCGACAGTCGGCACTTGGTGACTTCAGCTTTGGTCATGCGTTGAACCGAACGCCGGGTTTGGCCCGCTCATCCACGGTCAACTCGAACACATCCGGGCGCGCGTAATGGCCGACGACGTCGAAGTCGTAGCGCGCGCGGATCAGGTCGTCAGTGTCGATTTCAGCGGTGAGTAGTCCACGCTCGCCGCGTAGCGGGCCAGCCAGAATATCGCCCATCGGGCCGACGATGACGCTGCCGCCGGCAATCAGAGGTCGGTCCGCCGGCCAGTTCGCAATCTCCACGCCCAGGGCTTGCGGTGAATCCTGAACCTGACAGGCACTGACCACAAAGCAGCGACCTTCATGGGCGATGTGGCGCATGCTGACCTGCCACATCTCCCGCTCGTCCACCGTTGGTGCGCACCACACCTCCACACCTTTGGCGTACATCGCGGTGCGCAGCAACGGCATCATGTTTTCCCAGCACACCACCGCACCGATCCGCCCGACCTGGCTGTCGATCACCGGCAACGTCGAGCCATCGCCCTTGCCCCAGATCAACCGTTCGGTGCCCGTGGGCATCAGTTTTCGGTGCTTGGCGACCAGTCCAGCCTGCGGATCGAAATACAACGCGGTGCAATACAAGGTGCTGCCGGCGCGCTCGATGACGCCAATAACCAGGTTGGCCCCGGTGCGCGCCGACAACCCGGCCAGCGCTTCGGTTTCTGCGCCAGGCACGTCGATGGCGTTGGCGAAATACCGGGCAAATGCTTCTCGACCTTCCGGCAGTCGATAACCCAGTTGCGTGCCGAACCCCTCGCCTTTCGGGTAACCGCCGAGCACTGCTTCGGGCATGACCACCAGCGCCGCGCCGGCTTCAAGGATCGCGTTTTCGTACGAGAGGATCTGCTCCAGGGTGTCGGCCTTGCCGCCGGGCAGTGCGCCGATTTGCAGTGCAGCAACGATTGACTTGGGCATCTCAATAACTCCATTCGAATCGGGTGTTGCTCATTTTCAGGCGCTACCGGATCATGAATAAAGCCCCGTTCGCTGCTGAATGATATGAACGCCATGAATATCGCCACCGTCGATCTCAACCTGCTCAAAGTCTTCGAAGCCTTGCATGAAGAGTCCAGCGCCAGCCGTGCGGCATTGCGTCTGGGCGTCACGCAGTCGGCGGTCAGCGCGGCATTGCGCCGGCTGCGCGAGGTGTACGGCGATCAATTGTTTGTGCGCACCGGCCGAGGCCTGGCGCCGACGCTCAAGGCCAATCAGTTGAAACCGGTGGTCAGCGACGCACTGAACAAATGCCGGCAAAGTCTGGCGATGGTCGATCCGGCCGCCCATCACTACGAAGGCCGTTCGGTCACGGTCGGTTTGTCAGATGATTTCGAAATCGCCTACGGGCGCCGTTTGATCGAGGAGATTGCTCGCACCGCACCAAAGCTGCGGCTGATCTTCCGCCAGACTCACAGTCAGATCGTCGCGCAGGCGTTGATGGAACGCAGCATCGATCTGGCGATCACGGCCGGCGGGTTCGCCGAACGGTTGCTCAGCCGTCAGGTACTGGGGGAAGGCGATTACTTGTGTCTGGTTGACCCAACCAGTCTGGTCGCGGGACAGAAAACCATAGACCTTGAGGAATTCGTCACCCGTGAACATATTCTGGTGTCATCGGGTGGCTTTATCGGGATCACCGACGAAGGGCTGGCCGCGTTGGGACGGAGCCGACGGGTATGCGCTTCGACCACGCATTTCGCAGCGTTGCCGCATCTGCTCAAGGGCAGTCAGGCGGTGGCAACCATTCCGGCGCATGCCGCTCGAAGCCTTGCAGCGCTCACCGGGCTGGCGCTGCTGCCCTGCCCTTTGGCGTTGCCGCGTTACCCGATCGAACTGGGCTGGCGCACCAGCACGCAACTCGACCCGGTGGTGTTGAAAGTGCGTGAGGCAATTGTCGCGATTTTTGCGTAAGGTTCAGCCTTACTTGGCTGCCATCAAGCGATTGACTTCACTGCGCACCATGTTGGCAAATTCCGGAGGCGACATGCCGTCGAGTTCGGAACGGACCCATTCGGCCCATTTGCCTTTGCGCTTGGCGCGCTCGCCGAACAAGCGTGCGGCCTCACCTTTGGCTTTACCCAGGTTGTTCTGCCAGAGTTCGAACAGACGGGATTTCTCATCTTCAAGCGCTGCGCGCTCGGCAAGGGGTTTGTCGGCCAGATTGAAGCTCATGGGGAGTTACCTGCTGCGTAAATAGGCGACATCTTACACTGTAGGAAGAAATGTCCTGCGCAGGATTTTTCGACTGGATGGCCTCCACAGGCAAAATCGCTGCAACTTTTTCAATCGTCGCAGACTCCATTGTTCACTGCCCATTCACCTGCAAGGAGTAACCCAATGGCCCGCAAAACCACCGCACAAGTCGCCGAAGACCAAATCAAGGATCAAGCGTTCAGCGAGCTTCAGGCGCTGATCGAAGAGTCGGAAAAACTGCTGAAAAGCAGTGCCTCACTGGTCGGTGAGGAAGCCGAGACGCTCCGTGGGCAAATCGCCCAGAAACTCCAGCAGGCACGGGATTCGGTTACCAGCGTTCGTGACCGGACCCTGCCCGCGGTCGAAGCCACAGAAACCTATATTGGCGGGCATCCATGGCAGACCGTGGCCATTTCCGCCGGGTTCGGGTTGGTTGTCGGGTTGTTGCTGGGTCGTCGTTAACCGGTCCCGTTTAATTTACGAGAACACTGGCTAAACGCATTTCACTGCAGGAGCCGGCATGCCGGCTCCTGCAGAATCCGTGTTTCGACGCTAAATCCCTGCCAACTCTCGCAGGTTCGCCAATGTCTGCGCATCGAGCGGAATGCCATCCGCGCTGGATTTGGCCCGCTGATGGTGGCGTCGATCACCTGGCAACCGTTTAAGTCCCACACCGTGCATCTGCCGCACCAGTTCCTGGCTGCGTTCGGCGAAGTTTTGCCCGGCGGCCTTGCTCGGGTCGATCACGATCAACAATTGGCCAGTCCACGGTGTTTTGGCGCCGGGGTGATTTTTCCAGTCGAATTCGAAAGAGAAATTGCCGCCGGTCAACGCCGCCGCCAACAGCTCCACCATCATCGACAGCGCCGAACCTTTATGCCCGCCAAACGGCAACAACGCCCCGCCTTCAAGAATCGCTTTCGGGTCCTGGGTCGGTTGACCGAGGCTGTCCACGCCCATGCCTGCGGGTAAACGCTCACCTTTGCGGGCGGCGATTTGCACATCGCCATGGGCGATGGCACTGGTGGCCAGGTCGAAGACAATCGGATCACCGTCCGCGCGCGGGGCGGCGAAAGCAATCGGGTTGGTGCCGAACAGCGGGCGATCGGCACCGTGCGGCACCACGCAGGTCATGCTGTTGACCACGCTCAACGCCACCAGCCCTTCGTAGGCGAACGGTTCGACGTCCGGCCACAGCGCCGCAAAATGGTGGGAGTTGCGGATCGCCAACACTGCAATTCCGGCACTGCGGGCCTTTTCCACCAGCAAGGGGCGAGCGGCGGCGAGCGCCGGTTGGGCGAAGCCGTTGCCGGCGTCGACCCGGACAAAACCCGAAGCCACGTCCTCTACCACCGGCACGGCCTGGCCATTGACCCAGCCACTCTCCAGCGTCGACACATAACCGGGAATGCGGAACACGCCATGACTGTGGGCGCCATCGCGTTCGGCACCGGCGCAGTTGAGGGCCAGTGTCCTGGCGACTTCGGCAGAGGTGCCGTGACGAACGAAAATGCGTTCGAGCAAAAGGACGAGAGAATCAAAATCCAGGGTTGAGTTGGCCGAACTGACTGCCATTTCAGGCGAAGCGGTCATCTGAAGCTCCAGTTTTATTTTTAGAGACGGGCGACAGGTCGATTAAGCGCTTTTTTACCGGCGTCCTGTCAAGTCTCTCGCGCAAGCAATATGTACCGCCCCCCGCCTTTTCCCGGCCCCTATTGTTGCCCCTCGACCCAACGACCTGCGCTGAACACCGTCGCAGCCCTTCGAGGAAACATCATGACAACACCTGCACTGCCGTATTTTTTTGACGAAGCGGAACGCGCATCCGCTGCCAGGCAATCCGGCGAGCGAGAACACGCGCTGACCTTTAGCCTGGATGATCTGAACTGGCTGAAGGCCGTTTATCTACCGACCCAGTCAGCCCGCAAAACACAGGTGAAACCGATGCAGGCCTACCGGCTGCTGTTGTCGTTGCCAGGCAAGGCCGGCATCCCGTTGGCCGGCGCTTTTGCCATGAGCCGGCCCAACGATGGCGAGGTCACGCTCTACACACCGTGGAAGGGCTTGATCAAATTCGCCGACATGGACGACCTCAAAAGCAAACTCAAGGAGTGGTTGGCGCAGGCCACTGGAAAACGTGAGTTGTTGCGTTTTCTCTCCATCGAACAACGCCTGCCTTTGGCCGCTGCCACGGCACTCGACATCTCCACCACTGACATCGAAGGGGCGGTGTTCGAAGACCAGGAATTCGTCCTGAAGCAACAGCAGGAGCAAAACATCAAGGCGATGGCGGACGAACTGGTCAAGATGCCCACCTTGCAATCGATGCTGGAGGACACACTCAAGCACGCGTTGTACAAACCGTTCCCCAAACTGGACCAACGCCTGACTCGGCTGAAGAGTTTTGTCAGTACGGGTTCCGCGTTCGATGACCACGAAACGGCCCATACGATGTCCTCGATATCACTGAGCGAGGCCCTCCTGCATTTTTACCTTTCGAACCAGTGGCCGACGGGCGACTCCAGGGTGTTTACCCATCCCGAGCACAGCGTCAGCAGCGATACCGACAACCAGACATGGGAAAGCGCCGTAAAAGAAGTCGCGCAAAGTTTTACGCCTCACCTGCACAGCCTGCTTGAGACGTTCTGGAACACGCCCATGAGCAATGGCCTGTCGCGCCTGAATTTTTTCACCGACGGCATACGCGACACGTTTCACACGCGGCTTTTACATCAACGCCAGCAGGGCACTTTAACGACGCAGGAATATCTGCAACTGATGAACGTCAGCCTCGCCCCTGCCACGGGCAATCCCCTTCACATCGAAAAAGTGCGGGTCACCACCCTGTTCAAACATTTCGCCGAGCTTGCCTCGACCCTGATGATCGGGGGCACCAGCACCCTGAGTTTTCTATACAGCCCGTCCCGAGGCATCGAGGCCACCAGCAATCTGCCCGCAGTGAAAAAAATCGTGCTGCAAATGCTCAAAAGCGAGGGGCATGAAGACACGCTGCTCAATTTCATGTCGCTGGACGAACGCGGTACTTTTCTTGGGATGGAACCGGACGATCGGGTGGTCGTGGGAGAGCCGGTCATCGGCTCGGTGTTCGAACGCGTGATGGCCGACGTCGTTGAAAAACAACGGCAAAACCTCAGCCACGCCTTGAGCCGCTACCGTGATAGCGAAGGCACGCTGGACCCTCACGCCTTGCTCGACAATGCCTTGGACGTCCGGGGATTGATCGATCACCGCCTGCTCCTGGCTGATGTCGAAGGTCGCTGGAGCACGCGCCCGGACCGCCGCGTAAACGCCCGACCGGCCACCGTCCGCGCCGAGTTGGCCAAACACGAGTTGTCGCTGCTGAACTCGGTCGAACAGGCACTTGATCAACGCCTTGAAAAACACCCGGCCATTCCCCCCAGGACCCGCACGTTCACCGACGCGCAAAGTCTCGTCAATTTATCGCTGGCAGGTTTGCAATCGAGTTTTACCCATACCCTGTCAACGGCACTGCGCAGCGAATTGAAGCTTCGCGCCGTGTCGCGCACCCTGGGGGCGACGGAACAAGCGATCATCAAAACCGTGCTCGATACCCCGATACACTTGCAGCGAGCGGCATTGAACGGTTTTTTGCCGGAGGTCTTTTCCCTGGCGTTGAAGGCCGGCACCACGGCGACTCCGCTGAAACTGGCCAGTTGTTTTGTCCTCACTGAACGGGGCGGACTGGACCCGGTGCACTCGGGCAAGGCCATTCTGTGGACGCCGGCATTGGGATTTGAAGCCTTCAAGGCACTGGCGCCGCTAAAGGACGAGCTCGAACGGCGCCTTAAAGACGAGAACCATCGTTTCATGCTGTTGGAAAACCTCGGCCGGAGCGAGCGGTCGCCAGGCAAGGCTTACACGCTGGCGCCACTGCAACGGGTCCATGGGCATTTTCTCGATTACTTGCAAAAGCCCTTTGTCGATCTGGACCAGGCCTGTGTCACCCAGGCGTTGGTCACCCCGCTCTCCCCCGAACCGCTGGCCAGTCTGCTGAATCTGGTGGCCCTGCGCGAACCGATGACCGGACTGCGCCGGGCGACCGATATTGCCGAGTCACTGACCACCCAGCAAAAACTGCCGGCGTGGCTGGCCAAGGCGCCGCTCAAAGAGCTGATTCTGCATGGCGAACTGCTTCAGCAATACCTTCACAACGTCCAAGACGACCAGGATTACCTCACCGGCATCCGCTCATTGCAGCGCACCGCCCACCATGAACTGGAAAAACAACTCAAGGCAGACGACTTCAACATTGATCCGGACAAGGTCCAGGTCGAGATCAGAGCGAGCCCGAGGTCTGCGTCCAGCACCCAAACCCTGACCGACTTTGCCTTGACTCACCTAAAGGACCTGGACGCTGTCTATCTCACACTGACGTCGCTGGATAACACAGTCATTCCAGAGGGCATGGACGAACGCTACCTCAAAGACCTGATACGCGATCTGAAACCGGGTGAGCATCAACAGAAGATAGTGAGCGCCGCCCTGGCAGACACCTCGGCGAACGCGGACCGCAGGCAGCGTTTTTACACACAGCTGCCCTGGCAACTGATGCACCACGCCCATGTGGAGAAACTGCAGGAGCGCCTGAGCGAAACCGGGTTTGATCTGATTCGCCAGGTCATGGACATGCCCGACGCCATCGCCCGTGCGGCAGTCAACGGTGCCCACGCAATCATCCGGCCCCTGGAGTTCCTCGGCGTCAGGAGCGGGCAAACAGTCAAGGTACCCGGCGTCTATCTGATCGGTTCATCGGTCGATAGCACGTCGCCGCAGGTGCTCCTCGCACCTCACAGTCCTCGGCATGGGATAAAAGAATACGAAAGCGAAACACAGCTGCTGGCAGAACTGAAGACGCGCGGCGGACTGCTCGACTGGGTCCTGATGAACCTGGAGAATCCTGACCGGATCATGCTGGAGACCCGCATGGCGACGCGCACTAACCGGGTAACAAGAGCCGCGTCGCAAGCCGCAGGCAATAACGATGCCGAGGTCACACTGGCGTCCAATCCCGTCAAGGGGCACCTCTTCGGGCAATTGTTCCGTGACAATGCCGCGTTGCTCGGCCGATTGCTCGGTTGTCAGTCCGATGACAAGAAGCAGAGTGAGTGGGCAACCATCAAGCACGTACTGGGCGAAGACCTGCACGAGGCGTACTCGTTTTTCATGGGCAAACTCGCCTACCCCGTCACGGTGTGGAAAAGTTACCGGGACATCAAGCAATCCGCCGAAGACCTGCAGACGCACAAATGGGGCGCGGCCATCAGGGAATTCATTAGCGGGATCGCACAACTCGCTTCATTGCGCCAATCGCTGGACACCCACGCGCCAGCGACTTCTATGCCAGTCGCACCGGCACCAGCAAACCCCGACGCCACCTGCAAATGGCAGGACATCAAGGTCACCGCCCACGAGCGCACAGGCTTGCAGCGTCATGAAAGCCTGCATGTCGACCTGAATTCGCTGAAGCCCGACTCAACGCCCGGGCTCTACGCGCATCCGACGTCGAAACAGCTTTACGGGCCGGTTGAAGGCAAAGTGTTTCCGGTGACAAAACGCGGCAGCCGCTGGCGCATTGCCGATACACAGACACTCGGCCCTTATCTGCGTCAAAACCCATCGAAACAATGGGTGCTCGACCGGAATACACCGACGCCGCAATTCAGCTTCGTGAATCGGCTGCAAGCGGCGGTAATTGCCTGGAAGGACATGAACATTGACGCCCGGGGAATGCCGCAGATACGACGGTTTTTTCCGCAAAAAGCTCGTCAGATCGACGAAGCGCTGGACCTGGCAACGACCTATGCCTGGAACAGCTTTCGAAACCTGCAATTGCTGAAAACATCCGATGACACAGAAACCCCTGTGCATCAACTCATCAAGCGTTTCATAGATGTGCCGCAAGTGTTGCCCGCGCATGTCGAGAAACTGGAAAAAGTCGTGGGCGACCTGTTTACCGCGTTGTTAGACCCAACTTTGAGAAAGACCAAATCCAATCGATTTGTCGTAGGCAGGATGGTCGAAGGTGCAGAAAGCACCTTCGGCTTTATCGTTCCGAAAGACGCAAAGAAGACAGTTTATCTGGCAGAAAAATTCTTCAATCCCGGTTTCGATTATTACCGCGACCATCTTTCCGACACAACCTTCCCAATCAACACGCATGCCCGGGCGATGACCCTGTTGCATGAGCTTTCGCACATTGCCTGTAAAACCGAAGACATTTCCTACATGGACGCCGGCAGACCCTTCACTGACCTGATCGGCACGGCCAGCGTGACCGCCACTGAGCTCAAGAATGCACTGACCGACATTCAGGACACCGCATTATCGATCAAGACCCCTTACACACAGCTGTTCATGACCCGGGATCCCGACACCGGTGTGTGGGAAGACCCTGGAAGTACCACTTGGGAAAACACCGATCGGGTAAAAGAGCACATTCTGACGTTGACCCGCGCAGAAAACCTCAGCGGTGCTCGCGATACCTTTAAAAAAAATCCCCTGACCCGCCTGGCGGTACAACTCGGCAATGCCGACAGCGTGGCCTGGTTAATCAGTCATCTCGGACGCCGGTTACACGTCGATATACCCTGATTGCAGAAAATAAACAGGTGTTTGATGGGCAAATGCCATGACGGCTGTTCTCGCAGACTGCCCTCAAGGTTAGAATGCGGGAAATCAGGATGAGTCAATGACCGACAGCCCTCTCTCCCAAGCCCAATATGACGCCATCACCGATGCCGCTGCGCACTGGTGCATGCGTTTGCACGCCACCGACTGCACGGCCGAGGAACGGCATGCATTCGAACAGTGGCTTGATGCTGATCCGCTGCATGCGTTCGAATACGAGGCCATGCTGGAGATCTGGGATGTCGCGGCAGATTTGCCTCGTCCCGAAGCTGTCATGCCCGTCGCTCGCCTACAACCGGCAACGCCCTGGCGCACGTTCGGCATCGCTGCAGCCGTGTGTGCACTGGCGTTGCCACTGGCGGCTTACAGCGGGTGGAACCTGGGCTGGATTCCGAACTCGTACCAGCATTTCGAAGCCGGCAATACGGTCCGTCAGGTCACATTGAGCGATGGCAGTCAGGTCGAACTGAACCTTGGCACCGAGCTGACCTACAGCAATTACAAGGATCAGCGTCGCGTCAGGCTGGAAAAAGGCGAAGCCTTCTTCAACGTCAGTCACGACACGAACCACCCTTTTGTCGTCCGGGCGGCGGACGGCAGAATTCGGGTCACCGGCACCCAGTTCAATGTCTGGATGTACGAGGATCAGGTGCGCGTCAATCTGATTGAAGGCTCGGTACTGGTCAGTAGCAACAATGACCTGCCGGGTGATGGCCTGCGGCTTGAGCCATCGATGCAGGCGCGCTACAAACAAGGCGACTTCACACCACAAATCAGCCAGACCTACGCCAACGACAGCTCACTGGCCTGGCGTCACGGCAAACTGGTGCTCGATAACCTGGCGCTGTCCGAAGCCCTGCCATTGATCAATCGTTATCTGAACACCCCGGTGATGGTCGCCGATAGCAGCACCGGCTCAATCCGCCTCGGTGGCATCTACAACATCAAGGAACTCAACAACCTTGTGGCGACGTTGCCCAAGGTGTTGCCGGTCTACCTGACCCGCAACAGGGACGGCAATCCAGTCCTAAACTCCATGCCGCAGCAACCACCTAAAAGCTGAAGGCCGCAACCCTTGCGGGGTGCGGCCTTCTTTGTGCACTCAAACACTGCTCGATTTACTGTTTGGCCACCTTCGCGGCTTTGTCATCCTGCTCGCGAATCGTCTGTGCCTGGTACTGCGGGTCCGAAGTGATCTGTTGCTCGGTGAATGGCAACACGCTCAACTGTTTCTTCGAGAAGGCCAGCGTCTGGTCGTTGGCATGTTTGGAGGCCGGGTCGCTGGACAACGAGAACGCCAGCAGCCCTTTGGCCTGAGGTCCTTTGTCGTCGAAGGTCACCACTTGCAAATAACTGGTGCCACTGACCACTTCGCGTTTTCCGTCGCTTCTCGGCACGCTCTGAATCGCGTTGTACACGCCCAGCGTGCCTGGCCCGCCGTGAATCGGCGTCTGCCGGCCACCGCTGCTGACGACCTGGATATCGCCCCAGCGACTGTCCGTCTTGAGCCCCGACGTGTTGACCGATGCCACCGACGCCAGCATCGCCTCGCGCACCGCCTTGGCGACTTCCGGGCGATCGACCGCCAGGCCGCGCGGTGTGTATTGCGGGTCTTTCGGATCAAACACCACACGCCAGACATCCGGCGTTTCCTGTAGCGCTTCCATGACGTTCTGGAAGTGGACAAACCCCAAGCCGCTGTCCAGATTCGCGCTACGGTCCCAAGCCTTCAGACTGGCACACAGCGGCATGAGCGTTGGCGCATCGGCCCCAAGGTCCGCCGCGCAGAACTGCAACAGGTCCGGCATCACTTGAGTCGCCTGGTACACCTGATCGTCCATCACCATCCGTTGCAGATCAGCCGCAGCAATCGGTCCGGCCTTGTTCAGGGTGCCCAGGCGATCCAGGGCAAAGCGTGAACGCAGGCCCAACGGCTGGCCGTCCTGGCTGATCAATGGCGAGAAACCGGTGAGCGGTTGTGCCGGGTTGGCCATCCATGCCGAATCGTTTGAGTGCTGCACAAAGTCCTTGCGCAACAATTGCGGCAACTTGTCCGACGCATAGATGCCTTTTTGCGCCGCCGTCGGGTCGATATCCCAGGCACAGGCACTGTTGGCACCGTCGAGTACGATCAGCTCCAATCCGATCCGTGGATCGCTGCACGCGGCCAGTTTGTCGGCACTGACGTTCGGCACCACCGACAGGTTCATGTACAGCGTCTGCCCCTGATCGTCCGCCGCCAGGGTGTTGACCCACGGGATGCCCTGGATCTTGTGGACCGACGCCTGCAATTCCTCGAGGCTGACTGCTTGGTTCATCGCGTACCACTGCTGAAGAACCCGGTCGTTATCGAGGTTGGCGTCGCGCAGGCTGTAGGCGAACTGGTTATCCCAGTCCAGTTTCCCCGGCCATTGCACAACCGGGCCGAACGGCGAACTGTAGACCACATGAGAGACCTCGCGGGTCTGCCCGTCAGGTTGCTTCACCTTCACCGTCACGGTCTGCTGCTTCATCGGCAACGACTTGCCGTCGAGCAGGTAACGGGTCGAATCCTGCGGATCGAGTTGCAGGCGATACAGGGTGAAATGCTTGGACGAGTCCACGGTGTGGGTCCAGGCCAGGTGCTGGTTGAAGCCAATGTTGATCATCGGCAGACCCGGTAACGCGGCGCCCATCACATCGAGTTTGCCGGGGATGGTCAGGTGCATCTGATAGAAGCGCATCCCGCCGACCCACGGGAAATGCGGATTGGCCAGCAACATGCCACGGCCATTGAACGAACGCTCACTGCCCACCGCGACCGCGTTGCTGCCGCGATCCAGTGCGAAGCGTTGAATGCGCGCAGCAGCCACCTGAAACTGCGCCGAGGCCGCGGTGTTCTGCGCGACGGCTTTGGGCGGCGTGGCACCGGCCAGTGCTTCGGCAAACTGCCCGACGCCGCCTTCGACCAGCAGGCGCCGGGTCAACTTGACCAGGTCCTGGGCGGTAATCTCGCGCACCCAGTCGCCCTGGCATTGCTGCGGCAAACCTTGCGCGCGACGCTCTGTCAGCGAGCGGTTGTACCCCGCCACGTAACCCTCGATGAGGTCGCGGACTTCCGGGGTTTGCGCCTGCCAGAAAGCGGCGACGGCTTGCGGGGTGTTCAGCCAGCTGAAAAACACGTCGCTGACCTGGTTTTCGCGCTCTTCGACCGTGAACTGCTCCGGGCCGAAATAGCGTGAACGCTCGCCGTTCACCGTGGTGATTTCATTGGCCAACAGGCACAGATTGTCCTGGGCGTAGGCGTAGCCGATGCCATAGCCGAGGCCACGTTCGTTGTCGGCGCGGATATGCGGCACGCCGAAGCTGGTCCGGCGGATATCGGCCGCCGCCGAATCCGGCTGGCTGCGCGCGTTTGCCGCAAGACTCAAGCCCACCAACACGGCGGCAAGGCTCAATCGGGTTAACTGCCTGGTCATAATCACGCTCGCTCCTGATCCAATAGGCATAGTGCTGCCGTCATGTAGGAACGAAATTCACGAGAAAAATTTAGAGCGCTGGAGGGCGTTTCTGCGGGGATTTACACGCTTGTGACGTGATGGCGACAAAATTTCTACATCTGAGCCTTCATGATTTGAGTAGCTCGTACGTCTTATTGAGTAAGAGCACCCAACACATTTATCCGGTTCAGGCTCTGAAAAGGAGATTTTGCATGTACAACTCGCAACTGCCAACGGACGGTAGCCCTGCGCCAATGGGCTCCTCCATGGGCTCGGGCCTGTTCAATCAGCGAACCGAACGTCACGGCAACGAACGGATTCGGGTTCTGCTCAAGAGCTTCGGCCTGCGCACCAGCCTGATCCGCCTGAAAGTCATCGACGCCTTGCTGACCGCCGCCGAAAGCGATCGCAGCCTCGGTGTGCGCGGCGTCCACAGCCACCTGCTGGACCTGGATATTCCGCTGTCCTTTCTCAGTGTGCGCGAAGTGTTGAAACGTTTGTGCAGCGAAGGCGTGATCACCCTGAACCCGGACAAAAGCTACCGCTTGCACCCGCAGGCATTCGCCGCATTGCACGGCGAATAACCTGACCCCGGCGCGTCGTTCAGGGCTTGACCTTGCGACGCATCACGCCATTGACCACCACCACGATCACCGCCACGCCAATGGCGATGTACTGGAACAGTTTTTCGCTGATGACGCCGGTATTCTGCAAATACGAAAGGCCAAACATGATTCCCAGCACCACCAGGGAAATCAGAATCGAGTATTTCAAACGTTGCGACTGGGTCATGGCCCTTTTCCTTAAACAAAAAGCTTAAACGTAAGCGAACGCGAACCTTAAAGATGTATCCGGTTTGTATCCGAATGCATGCCAAGCCACTACCGTTTTCCGGGAATGGGGCGCTGCAAACGGGGTCTCATGTTACAGCCGATGAAGCCTTTTGGCTTCATAGCGGCGATAACCATGAGGATTTTGAAATGTTCCGTCGAATCACACTGCTGATTCCCCTGCTGGCCATCCTTTCCCTGAGCGGCTGCATTATTTTCCCCCACGGCGGATGGCACGGCGGCCACCACTATGACCGAGGCGGGCCGGGATACTACCCACATCGCTAGGTCTTTTTCAGTGACCTGAATGCTCTCTGCGAAAGTCATTTCCCGGCTGCGCACACAGCTCAACCATCCAGTCGACAAACACCCGCACCCGCCGCGATAGTTGACGGTGAGGAGGATAGAGCGCCGTCAACGGCATCCCCGGTGGCGGCACCTCCCTCAGCACCTCGATCAAACGGCCATCCTTCAACTGCCTGGCCACGTGATAGTACGGGGCCTGGACCAATCCGTACCCTGCCTCACACGCCGCCAGATATCCATCGGCGCTGTTGACCGCCACATGTTTGGGCAGATTGATCGGCTGTATCTGGCCATCGACTACAAACTCCAGTCCGAAACGTTTGCCGCTGTGACTGGAAACGTACTCCACCATTTCATGCCCCTCCAGATCGGCCAGGCACTGCGGCGTCCCGTGGTGTTGCAGATAACCCGCGCTGGCGCAGGTGATCTGATCGAGCATGAGCAGTGGCCGCGCTACCAGAGAATCGTCCAGTGCCAAACCGCCGCGCAGTACGCAATCGACCCCCTCGCGAATCAGGTCCACCGGCCGGTCATTCAAACCGATTTCCAGCTCGATCAGCGGATAGCGCGCCGTGAACTGCGGTAAAGCAGGGATCACGATCAGGCGCCCCACCCCCGCCGGCATTTCCACGCGCAGCAAACCCTTGGGGTTGTGGCGTGCGGCAGAAAACACCGCTTCAGTTTCCTCAAGATCCGCCAGCAAACGCACGCAACGCGGGTAGTAGGCCGCGCCGTCGAGCGTCAGGCTGATTTGCCGGGTGGTGCGTTGCAGCAACTGCACGCCCAGATGCGCCTCCAGCTGTTTGATCAGAATAGTCACGGAGGCGCGGGGCAATTGCAGGCTGTCTGCCGCTTTGGCAAAGCCCCCCAGCTCGACGATCCGTGTGAATACGCGCATGGCGTTGAATCGATCCATTGTGCTCTCGGGCTGACTGATTATTTAGAAATTACTAATAGTGATAGCAGTTTTAGCCGGTTTATCTGGATTCTGTCGAGGTTAACAATGGGATTCACATTCACAGGGAGCTGATTTCATGCAAACACGTCAATTGGGTAAGAACGGTCCGCAAGTCAGCGCGATCGGTCTGGGCTGCATGGGCATGTCCGATTTCTACACCACAGGCACCGACACCCGCGAAGCCACAGCCACCCTGCATCGCGCGCTCGAATTGGGCATTAACCTGCTCGACACCGCCGACATGTACGGCCCGCACACCAATGAAGAACTGATCGGCAAAGCCATCGCCGGCAAGCGCGATCAAGTGTTTCTGGCGAGCAAGTTCGGCATTGTTCGCGATCCTTCGAACCCGACCGCACGCGGGGTCGACGGACGTCCGGAATATATCCGTACCTCCATCGACGGCACCCTCAAACGGCTCGGTGTCGAAACCCTCGACTTGTACTACCAGCACCGCGTCGACCCGCAAGTGGCCATCGAGGAAACCGTCGGCGCCATGGCCGAACTGGTCAAGGCCGGCAAAGTGCGATACCTGGGCTTGAGCGAAGCCTCGGCGGCAACGCTGGAGCGGGCGCACCAGGTTCATCCGATCAGCGCGCTACAAAGCGAATACTCCTTGTGGAGCCGGGATCAGGAAGACAATGGCTGCCTGGCCGCGTGCCAGCGGCTGGGCATTGCCTTTGTCCCTTACAGCCCGCTGGGCCGGGGTTTTCTGACCGGTGCACTGAAAAGCCCGGACGATTTTGCGGCAGACGACTACCGTCGGTTCAGCCCGCGTTTTCAGGGTGACAACTTCGCGAAAAATCTGTTGCTGGTGCAGCAAGTACAGGACCTGGCGGCAGAAAAAGGCGTGACGGCGGGTCAACTCGCGCTGGCATGGGTGCTGGCCCAGGGTGATTACGTGATCCCGATCCCCGGGACCAAACAGCGTAAATACCTGGAAGAAAACGTGGCAGCGCTGGAGGTAAAACTTGGCCGCGAAGCGTTGCACGCGCTGGAAGCGATCTTCCCGGCGAATGCCCCTGTCGGCTTGCGCTACCCGGAAGAAGTCCTGGAGTTGCTCGACCGTTAACCAGCGTCTGGCCCGTTCAAATGCCTGAACGGGCCAGCGCAATCGAGCCGTCCGTCACCTCCCGCCGTTCTTGCACGAACGTACCTAAAGCTCGTCCCCAGCCAGCCGATAGCCCCTTTGAAGCGCCGAATTTCATACCGATACCCACAATAAGATCGCTGCTAAAAAGGACCCGGCTCCATGCCCGCATTCCGCACTATTCAGGCTCGCTACACGCTGTTTCTGGTCCTGTTCATTCTGCTGCTGTTCATTCTCACCGTGGTTGGCATCAGTCAACTGGTCGCGCCAAAACTGCGCCATACCGAAGAACAAGTCGCGCTCAATCGCATCGCCGAAGTCGCCGAGCAAATCCAGGGCGAACTGAACAAGGTTCAGGCGCAACAACGCAGCATCACGCAAACCATCCCCCTGCTCGACAGCGCCGCCATCGACACGGTCCTGCCAGGCCTGGTCGATCAGTACGGCGAACTGAAAGTCTTCGGCGGCGGTATCTGGCCCCTGCCCGGCCAGCGTGAAGCCGGGCGCAACAAGTTCAGCACCTTCTGGCATCGCGATGCCTCGGGCAAACTGACGGTCAACACCTTCTGGAATAGCGACGCGGCGCCCAACTATTACGACCAGACCTGGTACAAGGGCGGCATGCAAACCCCACGCGGGCAATGCGCCTGGGCCGCAGCCTATAAAGATGACGCCAGCGCCGAACCGCGCACCAACTGCGCCATGGCCATCCAGAAAAACGGCGCGGCGTACGGCGTCTCCACCATCGACGTAACCCTGGGCTTCTTCAACGACCTGGTGGCGCGCAAGGAAAAAGACCTCGGCGCCGAAATGCTGATCGTCGAGGCCGACGGCAAGATCATCAGCAACAGCTCGCGCATCAGCGGGCCGATCGTGCTGAAGAACATCAGCGAACTGGCTGGCAACTCACCCTTCGCCAGCCAAGTGAAGGCCGGCTTGCAAAAGCGTGATCAGGCGCAGCGTGTCGAGTTCGACAACAACGGCGAAGCCAGCACCTTCTTCATGCGCCCCATCGAAGGCACGCCGTGGTTTCTCGCCACCGCCCTGCCGACCCAGTTGATCACCGCGCAGCGTGACGACGTGCTCAGCACGCTGAGCCTGCTGCAAATCCCGATGGTGATCCTGTTGGTGCTGTTGCAAATCTATGCGATCCGCCAACTGATCCAGCGCATGAAAGCCCTGAAGGCCAATATCGATGCATTGTCCGCCGGTGACGCCGACCTGACCAAACGCATCACCATTCGCGCCGAAGACGAACTGGGCGCCATCGGCCACTCGGTCAACGCCTTCATCGCTTACCTGCAAAACATGATCGGCGAAGTCACCCAGGCCACGGGCGCCATGGCGTCCAGCCTGGATAACCTGCAACGCACCTCCGCCCACACCAGCCAGATTCTGGTGCGCCACGCCTCGGAAACCGATCAGACCGTCACCGCCATTACCGAAATGAGTTCGACCGCCGAAAGCGTGGCGCAGAACGCGGCCGAAACCGCCGCTTTCACTCAACGCGCCAACGAAAATGCCGACCGTTCGCGGGTCGTGGTGGGTGAAGCGTCCAGCAGTGTGATTGCGTTGATCGACGAAGTGGCCAGCGCCACCCATAAAGTCGAAAGCATGCAACAGGACGCCCAGCGCATCACTGAAATCCTCGGGGTAATCGGCGCCATCGCCGGGCAAACCAACCTGCTGGCCCTTAACGCGGCGATTGAAGCGGCACGTGCCGGTGAGCAAGGTCGCGGTTTTGCGGTGGTGGCCGACGAAGTCCGCGCCCTCGCCGCTCGCACCCAGGCCAGCACCTCGGAAATCAACGAGATGCTCACGCGCCTGACCCAAGGCGTCAGTTCATCGGTCAGCGCCATGGAAAACACCCAGGCCAGCTGCCAGTCAGCAGCCGACGCCACCGCGCGGGTCAATACCGGACTGGACGAAATGGCCGGCTCCGTCAGCCACATCAACAGCCTCAGCACCCAGATCGCCACCGCCGCCGAACAGCAAAGTGCGGTGACTGAAGAGATCAACCGCAGCATGGTGCAGATCCGCCACATGGTGGATGAACTGGTGAAAAGCGGTCAGGCCAGTGAGCTCAATACGCGGCAGTTGCTGGAAGCCAATTCACGCGTCAGCGCGATTATGGGGCGTTTCAAAGTCCGATAATCTCGCTGCTCATGTAGAACCTGTGGGAGCGGGCTTGCCCGCGATGACGGTGTAACAGTCGATATCATTGTTGGCTACGCTGACCTCATCGCGGGCAAGCCCGCTCCCACAGGTGCTGTCCTTAATCCCGTATCACTTCGAAACAATCTCTTGCCTCGTTGCCGGCTAAACTAGTCAAAATGCCTTTTTTTGACCGCCATCCGAGTCGAGACCCCTCCATGAGAACCCACCTGCGTCTGGTCGCCCTGAGCGCCCTGTTCATTTCTTCCCTGGCCCAGGCTGCCGACCTCATCCCCATCGAAGTCCACCGCGACGCCAACTGCGGTTGCTGCAAAAAATGGATCAGCCACCTGGAGGCCAATGGCTTCAAGGTCGAGGATCACGTCGAAGCCAACATGAGCGAATTCAAGCAACAGCACGGCGTGCCGCCACGTCTGGCGTCCTGCCACACCGGTTTGATCAATGGCAAATTCGTCGAAGGTCATGTCCCGGCCGATCAGGTGCTGGCCTTGAGCAAGCGTGACGACCTGCTGGGTGTGGCCGCGCCCGGCATGCCAATGGGTTCGCCCGGCATGGAAATGGACGGCATGAGCGACGCTTATCAGGTGATCGGCCTGAAAAGGGACGGCGCTGACGTGGTGGTGGCGGACTACCCCGCCGCCCATTGATGTCTGCTGCGTACATCGCGCTGTTTTTCGCTGCATTCGGTGCGGCGACCCTGCTGCCGTTGCAGTCCGAAGCGGTGCTGGTGGGGCTGTTGCTCAGCGAGCAGTATGGGCTCTGGTCGCTGCTGGCCGTTGCGACGCTGGGCAATGTGCTCGGCTCGCTGCTGAACTGGTGGCTGGGACGCGGTATCGAGCGGTTCCGCGACCGGCGCTGGTTTCCGGTCAACCCACGTCATCTGGACAAGGCCCGCATCCACTATCAGCGCTACGGTCATTGGTCACTGTTGTTGAGTTGGGTGCCCGTCATCGGCGATCCGCTGACCCTGGTGGCCGGCGTCATGCGCGAACCGCTGGGGCGCTTCCTGCTGATCGTGACGCTCGCCAAAGGCGCCCGTTACGGCGTACTGGCCGTGGCGACGTTGGGCTGGATCGGTTGAACCATCACCCGCCGCGATTGCCTGTGTTTAATGTCGCCCTAATCATGCCGATCCAGCATCGCCGATTTCCTCTGGAGTCTACCCATGTCCCTCGCACGCTCCCGCTGGCTACCCTGTCTGCTGCTGACCGCCGCACTGCCGGCGATCGCTGCCGAAGGTCCGGCGTATGGCCCTGAACTGCAAGGCTTCGAGTACCCCTATACGGTCAAGCATTTCGCTTTCGAGTCCCAGGGCAAGTCCCTGCAAATGGGCTACATGGACGTCGCGGCCCACGGCAAGGCCAACGGGCGCAGCATCGTGCTGATGCACGGCAAGAATTTCTGCGGCGCAACCTGGGATGCTTCGATCAAGGCCTTGAGCGACGCCGGTTACCGGGTCATCGCGCCGGACCAGATCGGGTTCTGCACCTCCAGCAAACCGGACCATTATCAGTACAGCTTCCAGCAACTCGCGGCCAACACCCAACAACTGCTCAAGGCCCTCGGTATCCAGAAAGCCAGCCTGCTCGGGCATTCCACGGGCGGCATGCTCGCTACCCGCTATGCGCTGCAGTATCCCGAGCAGGTCGAGCAACTGGCACTGGTCAACCCCATCGGCCTTGAAGACTGGAAAGCCCTCGGCGTACCGTATCGCACGGTTGATCAATGGTACGAGCGTGAGCTCAAGGTGACGGCACAAGGCATTCACGACTATCAGCGCAGCACCTATTACGACGGCCGCTGGAAACCCGAATTCGACCGTTGGGTAGACATGTACTCGGGCATGGCCAAAGGCCCGGGCAAGAGCCAGGTGGCGTGGAACTCGGCGCTGATCTACGACATGATCTTCACCCAACCGGTGTACTACGAGTTCAAGGACCTGAAGGTGCCGACGCTGCTGCTGATCGGCACTTCCGACTCCACGGCCATCAACAAGGACATCGCCTCGCCCGAGGTCAAAGCGAAAATCGGGCACTACGACGTACTCGGCAAACAGGTGGCGAAATTGATTCCTCACTCGACGCTGGTCGAATTCCCCGGCATGGGCCACGCGCCACAAATGGAAGAACCGGCAAAATTCCACCAGGCCCTGCTCGCCTGGCTGAACAACACCAACCCCGTTCATTGATGAGGTAAGGCGGATGGCTGTGCAGATTGCGGTACTCGATGACTGGCAGGATGTGGCGCGGCAGGTGGTGGACTGGTCGGTGCTGGAGGCCATCGGGCAGGTGAGTTTCATCCATGACTACCCGGCCGATAACGCAACGCTGGCAACTCGGCTGGCCGGGTTTGAAGTGATTTGCGTGATGCGTGAGCGCACCCGGTTCGATGAGGACCTGCTGCGTCGGCTACCGGCACTCAAGCTGCTGGTCACCGGTGGCATGCGCAACGCCGCCCTCGACCTGAAAGCCGCTGCCGCGCTCGGCATTCAGGTCAGCGGCAGCGACAGTTACAAACACGCCGCGCCGGAACTGACCTGGGCGCTGATCATGGCCGCCACCCGCAATCTGGTCGCGGAAGCCAACGCCCTGCGCGCAGGGCATTGGCAACAGGGGTTGGGTGGAGACCTGCACGGCAAGACCCTGGCGATTCTCGGTTTGGGCAGCATCGGCCAGCGAGTCGCCCAGTTCGGCCAGGTGTTTGGCATGCGGGTGATCGCCTGGAGCGAAAACCTCACGGCCGAACGCGCCGCCGAAGTGGGCGTAACCTACGTCAGCAAGCAGGAACTGTTCGAACAGGCCGACGTGTTGTCGGTGCATCTGGTGCTCAGCGACCGCAGCCGCGGATTGGTCGACGCGCAGGCACTGGACTGGATGAAACCCACCGCACTGCTGGTCAACACGGCTCGCGGCCCGATTGTCGATGAGGCGGCGCTGATCAAGGCACTGCAGAAACAGCGCCTGGCCGGTGCGGCGCTGGATGTGTTCGAGCAAGAACCCTTACCGGCTCATCACCCGTTCAGGACGCTGGCGAATGTGCTGGCAACGCCGCATGTCGGGTACGTCAGCCAGCAGAATTACCATCAGTTCTTTTCGCAGATGATCGAGGACATTCAGGCCTGGTCTGCTGGAACGCCGATTCGCCTTCTAAGCTGATATCGCGTCATCGTTCATCGCTAGCAGGCTAGCTCCCACAGGGATTTCGTGAACACTGGAGATCCACTGTGGGAGCTAGCCTGCTAGCGATAGCCGCACCACCGATCTAACTGACGTTCACCGCCACAAACGCCGCCGTCGCAAGGCACCGTAACCACGGCTTTGCCCCGCAATTCGGGCTCGGCGGCAATTCCGGCGAGCCCGTGTGTCCATGGTTGAATTGCTGCTCTTGCAACGGTCCGAATGCCGCATGCGAAAACGCCCGGCGCCCGGCTCCATTGTAGAAACGCGGGATGTCTCCCTCCAGCGCAGTGACGATCGCATCCTGTTTCGGCACCCAACTCACGCCGGTTTCGGCAGAAAGAAATGAATAATTGTTCACCCTGCGGTGTTCACGTTGCATGCCTTGTTGTTGAGCCTGATCGTATCGGGTTTCCTGTTTCGCCGGGCCGAACAAATGGCGTTGGCCATCGTGATTCCGGCCGTGGCGTGGTTGAACTGAAACGAATAAACCTGTGGAGATCATCCATGAATACCCGTCTTGCTGTTTTTACCGTCCAGCTACTGCTTGCCTTTGCGTTGTCCGCTTCCCTCGCATTAGCCAATGGTGAGGATGACGCGCCGGCCAAACCCAATTGTCCAAAAGGCCAGGTTTTCGACACCAGGTCGCAAAAGTGCGTGAGGCAGACCAGCAGCCTGGTGCCCGATGCCGACCGCACTGATTACGCCTATCGGCTGGCCAAAGACGGTCGCTACGAAGAAGCCCTGGCACTGCTCGACACCCTGAAACAGCCCAACACCGCCAAGGCGCTCAACTATCGCGGATACGCCACGCGCAAACTGGGGCGCACCGACGAAGGCATTGGTTATTACCTGCAATCGGTGAAGCTCGATCCGCAATACGCGCAAGTTCGCGAGTACCTCGGGGAGGCTTATGTGGTCAAGGGTCGACTGGACCTCGCCCAAGAGCAGTTGCAACAGATAAAATCGATCTGTGGCAGCACCTGCGAGGAATACCAGGACTTGGCCGAAGCCATTCACGATTCATCGAAAACCTGACGGGACGGAGGTCGCCATCGCCAGCGATCAGGCAATACGGGCAGAGCTGGGCCAGCACCTGGCGCGTTTATGGCGCTACGGCCTGCTGCTGTCCCGGCAGCGGCATGTCGCCGAAGACCTGGTGCAAGCCACCTGCGTCCGGGCGCTGGAACGTGCCGGGCAATTTGTCCCCGGCAGCCGCATGGACCACTGGCTGTTGAGCATTCTGCATTCGATCTGGCTCAACGAAGTGCGCTCGCGACGGGTGCGTCAGGGTCAGGGGCTTGTGGATGCCGACCATGCCTTGTCGTTTGACGGTGAATACGCGGCGCAGACCCACGTCCTCGCGGCGCAGGTGATCCGGCGCGTCGATGCGTTGCCCGAGGCCCAGCGCGAAACCGTGTTTCTGGCCTACGTCGAGGGCTTGTCCTACCGCGAAGTCGCCGAGGTCCTGCAGGTGCCCATCGGCACGGTCATGAGCCGCCTCGCCGCCGCCCGGGGGAAACTGGCCGAGTATCCGCCGTTGCAGGCCGTGCCGAACCCTAACACTGGAGAACGTCGATGAACGATCACGCGATACCTTCGGATGAGCAGTTGGTCGCCTACCTCGACGACCAGCTCGACACCGAACAACGCGCCCGCATCGACGCGGCCATTGCCCAGGATTCGATGCTCAACCTGCGCCTGCAATGGCTGGCTCGCAGCAGCCTGCCGTTCAACGTGGCCTTCGAGGAATTGACTCGGCAAGCTCCGGTGGATCGCTTGCAATCCATGCTCGACACCTTGCCCTCGCCTGAACGCCCTGGGATGAACCGGCGCTGGTTCCTCGCGGCGGCCGCCAGCCTGGTGGTCAGCGGCGTGCTGGCGGACCGGTTATTCCTCGGCTGGCAATCGAGTCGGGAGGAAAACAATTGGCGCGGATTAGTCGCCGACTATATGTCCCTCTACGTGCCGCAAACCCTGGAACATTTGCCCAGAGACGAAGCCGCCCAACGCATGCAACTGCGGACCATCGATACGCGCCTGGGCCTGAACCTCATGCCCGCGCAACTGACCTTGCCGCGCCCCGAGTTCAAGCGTGCGCAGATCCTCGAATACGATGGCGTGGCCATCGCCCAGATCACCTATCTGGACCCGGTCCACGGCCCGATGGCGCTGTGCGTCACCCACTCCAACAGCGGCAGCCGGGATTTCGCCCGGGAACGCCGGCATGGAATGAACATCGTCTATTGGGCAGACATGGAACATGCATGGATGCTGATCGGGCATAACCCGGCGGCGGAGTTGGAGGACATGGCCAAGCTGCTACGGAGTCGAATCAACGCGTAGATCCGTAGCAGCTGCGGAGCGTGCCTCTGCGGTCGGCCTGATAAATTCCGCTGCCTGAATTTACGACTGCTGCGCAGCCGAACGCAGCCTTGCAGGCTCGGCAGCTGCTACATCAGAATTCATCAATTGACCGAGGCGCCTGCTGTGAATTTCACCAGGTCCTTAGCGCCTGCACATTCTCCTGCCGGTCCCATCAGCACGGTGTATTTCACTTTGTCACCGACGAGAATATAGTCATCGCCACCCGCCGTGGTATTGGGCCCTACGCGGATTGCCAGCCTGGAACGAAAACCATCATCAGGGGTGACCATGGCGAACTTCGTCGACGTTGTATCAACCCAGACTGTCCTGATCGCGTTGATCGTGCCCTCACCGTTTCTTTTGGTTATTTGATCACCCATGCCGGCCCTCCTGCCCTGCCGCCGAAGTCGGACTGCGAAGAGACAATGAAACGCTTAAGTGGCGAGGATGACTACTGTCAGGTTTTACAGTTTCAGCCCATGACTGCGACAAAACGGGGCCTTTTGTCAGTAAAAGCCCTAGCAGTTCTGATAGTGGTCAACGATTGACGGATGTCCGACACTAAGGCCCCAGTTGTCCAATTGTGCATGGAGCTGCTTCGATGCCACTTTCCTCGAGTAGTACCGTGCTGTGTCGCTATGGTTATGATCCGCTGGACCGTCAGGTTGATTGCGCCCCGTCCGCAACAGGCAGGCTCCAGCGTTTTTACTGCAAAACGCGCCTGGCTAACGAAATTCAAGGCGCGGTTCACCGCAGCATCTTCCAGCACGACGACCAGCTATTGGCGCAACAACTGCGCCAGAACGGCAAGATCGACACCACCCTTCTGGCGACCGACAAACAACGTTCCGTGATAAACGCACTCGACGCTGCTGAGCCTCACCCTCTCGCCCTCACACCCTACGGCCACCGCCCTCCGCCCTCCGGAAAACGGCTTGCTCAGCCTGCTCGCGTTCAATGGCGAACGGCCTGATCCGCTGACCGGGCATTATCATTTGGGTAATGGTTATCGGCAGTTCAACCCGGTATTGATGCGGTTCAACAGTCCGGACAGCTTGAGTCCGTTCAGCGACGGTGGGAAGAATGCCTATGCGTATTGCGGGGGGGATCCGGTTAATCGGAGTGATCCGAACGGAAAATTATCTATCTTGTCGAATGTTTTCAGCATTTTCAACGTTTCCGCCGTTGTTGCAGTGGGTACTTTTGCTGGATCACTATATGTAGAGGATGAGACGCTGGGGTTGATACTTTCGGGGATTTCAGGGCTGGCAGGCGGCATTGCTCTTGGCAGTAAGTTAGCGCCCTTAAGAAAAGCCCGCCAACCGCAGATGAGTGGAAGCGTCCAGCCGAGGGGTAACACCTCAATCACAATCCAAATGAACAGTCTTCCTCAAGGCAATCCGAGCTCGCCCCCCGCCTATAACCCGCCTGCCCCGGTCGACCGTGGCCTTAACAGATTCAGCCAGCGCCCACCTGCGTTTCGAACCGAAGCACGAGATCCGAATCTGCCCCAACACCGCCTTGGCGAACGACCCAACGGTAGTCCTGTATTTGAAGGGCCAAATGGTACGCCGACCACCAGACCCAGCGGCGCATCGGATTTGGCACCAGTCGGCAATTCTATTCGCACCCGGTCGCGATGAAATCACCGCAAGGTCAGCGGGACGTGTTCAAACCAGCGACGGCAACCACAACCGAAACCGGGCCCCGCCCAGCGGCGAGGCCTCGACCGTCAACGTTCCGCCCTGCGCCTCCAGCGCCCGACGACTGATCGCCAGCCCCAGACCAAACCCGCCCGTCGCCCGATCCCGACTGCGATCCAATCGATAGAACGGTTCGAAAATCCGCTCGCGCTCGTCATCGGGAATGCCGATGCCATCGTCATCGACCCAGATTTCACAGCCCTTCGCACAGACCTGCACCCCGATCTGAATGCGCTTCTCGCAATAGCGCATTGCGTTGCGCAGCAGGTTCTGAATCGCGCGGGCAGCCAGGCGTGGGTCTAGCGTGAAGCGTTCGAGCTGGCCGTGGAGCAGCACGTCGATGACGATGTCCGGGTTTTCCAGCTCCTCGTCGACACTGCCCAAAATGCTGTCGATGAATTCATCCAGCGCCACCTCGACCTGTTCCGGCACTTTCGCCGGGTTTTGCAGGCGGCTGTAAGACAGCAGCTCCAGCACCAGCTCATCGAGTTCACGAATGTGTGCAACCAGCCCTTGCAACCGCTCCCGACTGGAGGCAGGCAAATCATCGGACAGCGCGAGGGCCAGGCCGAAATCCAGTCGGGTCAGCGGTGTGCGCAGTTCGTGGGAAACGGCGTTAAGCAAATCCCGCTGCTGGTTGAGCAGTTTTTCGATGTCGCCAGCCATGGTGTCGAACACGTTGGCCAGGCTACCGATGTTGGAGTGGCCGGGGATCCGGGTGCGCTCGCTCAAATGACCTTTGCCGAAGCGCTCAGCCGTGCCTTTGAGCCGCTCCAGGTCGCGCCAGTGCGGGCGCAGCCACAGCAACAGGCACGCGAGCAGGGTCGCGCCGATCAGCACGTTGATGCTCCAGTACAGCAAATTGACGTCCAGCGGGTCCGGCGGCACGACCATTTGCACGACAACTTGCGCGTTCAGCGGCGCCACCGCCAGCGTGCGCCAGCCCCAATCGCCGATGCGCACGACGTTCTCGCCACGCTGGAGACGCTTCTGTTCCGCCAGGGTCAAACCGTCATCGTCATTGCGGCTCAGGACGATGTGCAGCGGATTGAATGCCTTGTCCAACTCGGCAGCCAAGGCCGGCCACTGCGCTTCGGGCACGGCGTGAAACTGCTTGACGATCAGCGACTGCAAGCCGCGCGAGTAATCGAGGTTGTAGGTGACAAAGCGCTCCTGGAAGACCTTGATCACGACGTCCGGCACCAGATAGATCGCGGCGCTGTACGAGATGATCGTCACCAGGTACAGGCGAAAGAGGATCCTGAACATCGCTTCAGCATTCCCACTCGGAACGGCTGAACAGGTAACCCTTGCCCCACACGGTCTTGATCTTGCGCGCCTCGCCGGCGTGGTCATCGAATTTGCGTCGCAACTTGGAAATCGCCACGTCAACCGAGCGGTCGGTGCCGTTGAATTCGATGCCGCGCAGGCGTTGCAGGATCTGGTCGCGGCTCAGCACTTCGCCGGCATGCCGGGCCAGCACCACCAGCAGGTTGTATTCACCGCTAGACAGCTCGACCAGTTGCTCGCGCCAGGTCACGGTGCGCTCGGACAGGTCGATGCACAGGTTTCCCATGAGAATGCGGTCGTTGGCGGTCTGCGGTTCGCTGAGGCTGCTGCGGCGCAATAGTGTGCGCACGCGGGCCAGCAATACACGCGGTTCGCAGGGTTTGGTCACGTAGTCGTCGGCGCCCATTTCCAGGCCCAGTACCTGGTCGTGGCTGTCGTCGCGGGCGGTGAGCATCAGGATCGGCAGCGTCGCCGAATCCGCCCGCAGCAAGCGGCAGACCTGCAGGCCGTCGAGCCCCGGCAGCATCAGGTCGAGGATCACCAGGTCGGGGGGATTGACCCGCGCGCGCTCGCGCACGTGGTCGCCGCGGCTGATCACGCTGACGCAATAGCCGTTACGTTCCAGGTAGCTGGCAATCAGTTCGGAGAGCGCGGTGTCGTCTTCGACCAGGAGGATGTTGGGCATGGGTGTTTCCAGAAAGTGCAGTGGCGCCTGTTGTGCCGCCATCGCCAGCAGGCTAGCTCCCGCAGGGGTTTGATGTGAGCACAGATTTTGTGAACATCCCCTATCAACTGTGGGAGCCAGCCTGCTGGCGATGGCGGCATGACAGGCGCTGAAGGAATCAAGCCGTGAAGGATATACGCCCTCACCCATGCCTGAGTAAAACCCTTACACAATTTCACACAGCACCAACAAAGCTTCACCGCTACCCTCGTCGGCTCCCCGTAGGATGCGGGAGTTCATTATTGGGGGATTTACATGTCAAAGAACCTGCTTGCCAAGCTCAGCCTGCTTGCCCTGGCGTTGACGCTGAGCGCGTGTGACAAGTCCTCGAACGCTGAAGAACAGGCGCCGTTGGCCACCGTACGCATCGAGACCCTCACAGCCCGCCCCCTGTCGATCACCAGCGAGTTGAGCGGGCGGATTGCCGCGCCACGCATTGCCGAAGTGCGCGCCCGTGTCGCCGGAGTGGTATTGCAGCGTGTTTTTCACGAAGGCAGCGACGTGAAAAAAGGCGACGTGCTGTTTCGCATCGATCCGGCACCGTTCAAGGCTGACCTGGACAGCGCCGAAGCTTCGCTGCGCAAGGCCGAAGCCAACGCCTTCCAGGCCCGACTGCAAGAGCAGCGCTACGCCCAGTTGATAGAAGGCAACGCCATCAGCGGCCAGGACTACGACAACGCCCGGGCCGCCGTGCGGCAAACCGCCGCTGACGTCGCGGCCAACAAGGCCGCCGTGGATCGAGCGAAATTGAATCTCGGTTACGCCACCGTCACCGCGCCCATTTCCGGACGCATCGGCCGTGCACTGGTCACCGAAGGCGCGTTGGTCGGGCAGAACGAAAGCACACCGCTGGCCCTGATCCAGCAGTTGAATCCGATTCATGCCGACCTCACCCAATCGACCCGCGAACTCAACGACCTGCGCCGCGCCTTCCGTTCCGGTCAGTTGAAGGAGGTTGGTCAGGGGCAGGCCAAAGCCACGCTGATTCAGGACGACGGCAGCCTCTATCCGCTGCCGGGCAAGCTGCTGTTCACCGACATCACCGTCGACCCGGGCACCGGCCAGATCATCCTGCGCAGCGAGTTTCCCAACCCGGACCTCGATTTGCTGCCCGGCAGCTTCGTGCGGGTGCGCCTGGAACAAGCCGTGAATCAGCAAGGCATCAGCGTGCCGCAACGCGCCATCCAGCGTGACAGCGCGGGCGTTGCGCAGGTGCTGATGCTCGACGCGGATCAACGGGTCGGCCAGCAACCGGTCGAACTGGGCGTCGTGCAAAACGATCGCTGGATCGTCACCGCAGGCCTCAAGTCTGGCGACCGCATCGTCATTGAAGGCCTGCAACACGCCAAGCCCGGCGAGAAAGTGCAGATCGACGACTCCCCTCTTCCACTTGCCCAGGCTTCTGGTCAGTAAGCAGGACGCTTTTCTATGCCGCAGTTCTTTATTGATCGCCCGGTGTTCGCCTGGGTGGTTGCCCTGTTCATTCTGCTGGCCGGCGCCCTGGCCATTCCGCAGTTGCCGGTGGCGCAGTACCCCGATGTCGCGCCGCCGCAGATCGAAATTTATGCCGTGTACCCGGGCGCCTCGGCGCAAACCGTGGACGAAAGCGTGGTCAGCCTGATCGAGGAAGAGCTCAACGGCGCCGATCATCTGTTGTATTTCGAGTCGCAAAGCAGCCTCGGCAGCGCCACGATCAAGGCGACTTTCCAGCCGGGCACCAACCCGGAAATGGCCCAGGTGGATGTGCAGAATCGCCTGAAAGTCGTCGAGTCGCGCCTGCCGCAAGCGGTCAATCAGCAAGGTTTGCAGGTGGAGAAAGTCTCCGCCGGTTTCCTCCTGCTGATCACCTTGACTTCCACTGACGGCAAGCTCGACGACGTGGCGCTCAGCGATTATCTGGCGCGTAACGTGATGAACGAGATCAAGCGCCTGGACGGCGTCGGCAAGGCCCAGTTGTATGGCGCCGAACGGGCGATGCGGATCTGGATCGACCCGCAGAAACTGATCGGTTTCAACCTGACACCGGCAGACGTCAACGCCGCCATCGTTGCGCAGAACGCCCAAGTCTCGGCCGGCAGCATCGGTGATCTGCCGACCCGCACCACCCAGGAAATCACCGCGACCATTCTGGTCAAAGGCCAGCTGTCGACCCCGGAAGAGTTCGCCGACATCGTGCTCAAGGCCAATGCCGACGGCTCCACGGTGCGCATCGGTGATGTGGCGCGGGTCGAGATCGGCAGCCAGGAATATCAGTTCGGCACGCGCCTGAACGGCAAGCCGTCCACCGCCGTCGGCGTGCAGTTGTCGCCCGGCGCCAACGCCCTGAGCACCGCGACGCTGGTGCGGGCGAAGATGGATGAACTGGCGCGCTACTTCCCGGCCAATGTGGAATACAAGATTCCGTACGACACCTCGCCCTTCGTCAAAGTGTCGATTACCAAAGTGGTTTACACCCTGGTCGAGGCGATGGTGCTGGTGTTCGCGGTGATGTTCCTGTTCCTGCAAAACATCCGCTACACGCTGATTCCGACCCTCGTTGTGCCGGTGGCATTGATGGGCACTTTTGCGACCATGCTCGCGCTGGGGTTCTCGATCAACGTGCTGACCATGTTCGGCATGGTGCTGGCCATCGGCATTCTGGTGGACGACGCCATCGTCGTGGTGGAGAACGTCGAGCGGATCATGGTCACCGAAGGCCTGTCGCCCAAAGAGGCGACCCGCAAGGCGATGAAGCAGATCACCGGTGCGATCATCGGCATCACGCTGGTGCTGGTGGCGGTGTTCATTCCGATGGCGTTCATGCAGGGCTCGGTCGGGGTGATTTACCGGCAATTCTCGCTGTCGATGGCCACCTCGATTCTGTTTTCGGCCTTCCTCGCGCTGACCTTGACCCCGGCGCTTTGCGCCACGCTGCTCAAACCGATTGCCAAGGGCGAGCATCACGCCAAGGGCGGTTTCTTCGGCTGGTTCAACCGGCGCTTCGAGCAACTGACCGAGCGCTATCAGGGCTGGGTCGCCTATGCGCTGAAACGCAGCGGCCGCTACCTGCTGATCTACGGCGTGCTGCTGGTCGCTCTGGGGCTGAGCTTCAGTCGTCTGCCCTCTTCGTTCCTACCGGTGGAGGATCAGGGTTACACCATCACCGACATTCAGCTGCCGCCCGGCGCGAGCAAGAATCGCACGGTGCAGGTGGTCGAGCAGATCGAAGCGCACAACGCCAGCGAACCGGGCGTCGGTGACAGCACGGTGATTCTCGGCTTCAGCTTCTCCGGCAGCGGGCAAAACGCGGCGCTGGCGTTTACCACGTTGAAAGACTGGTCGGATCGCGGCAGCGACGATTCGGCCAGTTCGATTGCCGACCGCGCCAACATCGCACTGAGCCAGATCAAGGATGCCGTGGCGTTCGCGGTCCTGCCGCCGCCGGTGGACGGCCTCGGCACCTCCAGCGGTTTCGAGTTCCGCTTGCAGGACCGTGGCGGCCTCGGGCATGCCACGCTGATGCAGGCGCGCACCGCGTTGCTGGCGGCCGCCGAGAAAAGTCCGATCCTGATGAACGTGCGCGAAAGTGCCTTGGCCGAAGCGCCGCAGGTGCAACTGATCGTCGACCGTAAACAGGCAAATGCGCTGGGGGTTTCCTTTGCTGACATTGGCAGCGTGCTGTCTACCGCGGTCGGTTCGGCGTACATCAACGACTTCCCCAATCAGGGGCGGATGCAGCGGGTGGTGGTTCAGGCCGAAGGCGATCAACGCAGTCAGGTCGCCGATCTGCTGAAGATCCACGTGCGCAACAGCAACGGGAAAATGGTGCCGTTGTCCGCCTTCGTCCAGGCAAAATGGACCCAGGGCCCGGCGCAATTGACCCGTTACAACGGCTATCCGGCGATCAGTATCTCCGGTGAGCCGACGCCGGGTCACAGCACCGGTGAAGCCATGGCGGAAATCGAACGGTTGGTCGCGCAAGGGTCGGCAGGCCTGGGCCAGGAATGGACCGGCCTGTCTTTGCAGGAACGACTGTCCGGCAGTCAGGCACCGATCCTGCTCGGGTTGTCGCTGTTGATCGTGTTCCTGTGCCTGGCGGCGTTGTATGAGAGCTGGTCGATTCCGACCTCGGTGCTGCTGGTGGTGCCGCTGGGCGTGCTCGGTGCGGTATTGGCCGTGACCTTGCGCGGGATGCCCAACGACGTGTTCTTCAAGGTCGGGCTGATCACCATCATCGGCCTGTCGGCGAAGAACGCGATCCTGATCATCGAGTTCGCCAAGAGCCTGTACGACGAAGGCCACGACCTGATTGACGCCACGCTGCAAGCCGCACGCCTGCGCTTGCGGCCGATCGTCATGACGTCCCTGGCGTTCATCCTCGGCGTCGTGCCCCTGGCAATCGCCACGGGCGCCAGCTCCGCGAGCCAGCAAGCCATTGGCACCGGCGTGATTGGCGGAATGATCACCGCGACACTGGCGGTGGTGTTTGTGCCGGTGTTTTTTGTGGTGGTGATGAAGCTCGTCCGCAAACGGCATCTCTAGCCCACACCACCCATCCCCTGTGGGAGCGAGCCTGCTCGCTCCCCACAAAGCTCTTCGTTGGTTTCAGGATTGGTCACAACGCAGCGCGCTGGGCTAAGGTGTTTGCAACGTCTTGATGCATCGAGCCTCCATGCCCTTCCTCGCCCGCACCCACCCTCGCCTGTCCGCCGCCGCCACTCTTGGCGTGGCGGTGGGCATTCTGGCTCCGGCCGATTCAATCATCAGTAAAATCCTGTTCGGCTGGAACGCCGGGGTCTGGTCATATCTGGTGCTGATGCTTTGGCTCGCCGCGCGCGCCAAAGCGCCGGATGTGAAACGCATTGCCGAAGTCGAAGACGAGAATGCCGGGCTGGTGCTGCTGGTGGTATGCATCGCCGCGATTGCCAGCCTGGCGACCATCACCTTCGAACTGGCCGGCAGCAAGGCCCTGGAAACCACGCCCAAGCTGCTGCACTACGGCTTCACCGCGTTGACCGTGATCGGCTCATGGTTGTTGATCGGCGTGATTTTCAGCGTGCACTACGCACGCCTGTTCTACACCTGGGAAGGCAAAGCCCCGGCACTGCGCTTCGCCGAAGGCCTGACCACCCCCAACTACTGGGACTTCCTGTATTTCTCGTTCACCATCAGCGCGGCGGTGCAGACCTCTGACGTCGGCGTGGCGACCCGCGATTTGCGCAAGATCGTGCTGGCGCAGTCGTTGATCGGTTTTCTGTTCAATACGGCAATTCTCGGGTTTTCAATCAATATTGCTGCGGGGTTGTTTGGATGAAAGTGCGCTGACCTTTCGACACCCGTAAGCGCAACCCTTTACTTCGTGGTTATCTCTGCAATCAGCGGCAATGAACTTCCGATTTCATTAAGAGCTGTAATACTGACATCGTATCGGGTGCGCGGAAGCAGGAGAGGCTGCAGAAATGTCCGAGCTGTATTGTATGGAAGAGCGGTTCCCATGGGTCCGGTCAAGACGATGTCATATCGAACAACATTATCCATATTAGCGGGGGCATCCCATTTAAGGGTTGGTATAGGCAGCGTCCCTGTGGCCTGGGTAAACCGAAAGTTGGACGGCGCGCTTACTAACTCGCCTCCAACGCTAACGTTTATAGAAGCTGGCTCGGAGACATTTCCAGATGCATCCATGGCGCACACTTCAAAGGCATAGGTGCCGGGCAGTAGGTTAACCGCCACATAAGTAGTAAGCGCTGTGCTATCGAAGTACTCCTGATTGCTATAAATAGCGTATTCAAGTATGCCAACATCATCTCCCGAAACGTCCCAACTCAACGTAACTGAATCAGATGTCGAATCTATTTCCCTTAAACTCCCCGGCATGCTGGGAGGCGTAGTGTCCTTTGGCTCATAATGAATCACTGTCGGCTCAGACATCTGTGTAACTGAATCAAAAGCAAACATTTCAATAATGTATTCAAACCCCGGAATAAGATCCCGCAGCACCGCAGTATTGGTAATCATCGACGTTTCATAGTGACTGCCATCAATCATAATCATTACCCCTACCGGCGGTAAGCCGCTCCCCTCCACAAATGACCAATCCAGTCTGGCTGTCGTGGATGTCAGGCTTGTGATGATCGCTACTGGCGAGGGTAAAGGTGTATCCACTGGCCCGGTGGTTCTGAACACTGTTCGATCGCTGGGTATGGAAAGGTTCCCATCTTTGTCTTCTGCGCGAATATAGACACACTTGTAGTTGCCGTTACTCGAGGTTTTATAAAGGTAATGAGTGTTCGCTGTGGTAGTGACACGTATGCCATTGACTACTACTCTATAACCGGTAACTCCCGTATTGTCGCTTGCAGGCGCCCACGTCAATTGCGCCGAATCATGAGTAATATTGCTAACGACAGGCTTTCCAGGTCTGGTGGGCGGAACAACGTCATCCAAGGTCGTGGTAAACGTTGCTGTTTCGGAGACTTGCCCACCGAGTCTGGCAAAAACCGTGAAGTGAAAGTGATGCGGGGCTGGCCCTGGAGAAAGTTCAGCAAGACTGAAGCTATAGCCGAGAGGCCCGGCGGTGAAGGGCCTTCCGTTAACCGTCCCCTCATGAGTGGGCGCGACCAAAAAAAGCGGACTCCAGGTAAGTCTGCAGGTCCCAGAATTATGCCGCAGCCTCAGATTTTTCGGCGGAGCCAGTAAGCTCCTGAAGGTGACCCACGCGGGATCGGACACACCCACCTCGTTGACGGCACAGACCTGCACTAAAAAGCCGAAACTTGATTTCAAATGGTTCAGATTGAAACGAGTCTCCCTCGTCTGACCAACCAGGAATCCATTTAGATAAATTCTATAGCGTTTTATCTCGCCACTGTCAGTCGACGGTGTCCAGGTCAACGTCGCGGATGAATAAGTAATATCGCTCAGCTGAGGGGGGCCAGGTGCGTTGGGTTTAGTCTTGAAGAAACGATAGGCGCTGGGTATCGAAACATTGTTCCCGCCAGCTTTTGCGGTGACGTAAATCAGGTATTCGATATTTGTTTTCAATCCCGTTATTTCACAAGGTGGCCGAACCACATGTTGTGTAGCAATGCCTTCTCCGTAAACATCATAGCCAATGGCATCCGGACACAAATGGCACGTTGCGTAGGGTTCGTCCCAAGTCAATTGGGCAGCGTTGGGTGGTTGGCGCAGTCCTCGTACACCACCGGGAGCGCAAATTCGCACCTCAGAGCCAGAGACCGATTTAGTCAGCGTTTCGGTTGGGCTGCCGGATGCGTCGTCACTGCTCATGGAGTGCCTGCTCGCGCAAGGTAAGTTCAACACAGTGAAACTGATGCCTGTCGCTCGCGCCACTATCAACCCTGATAGTGGTGCGACAGGTTGGGTTGTGCTAAAGCGGGCGTGTTCGAGGTGTCAACGTTGGGCGCTTCGTGCACAAACGTTCTAGGCATCACCCGCGCCACGGGCGTTAAATAACCCGGCAATCCGTCTCACAGGTGCAGCATGACGACTCACAACTGGATCGACCTGGCCCGGGACGCCGACACCGGCATCGAGACGCTGCGCGCGCATTTTGAAGGCCACGCCTACGATCCGCACTGGCATGACAGCTATCTGGTGGGGGTCACCGAACAAGGGGTTCAGCAATTCAACTGCCGGCGGGCCAGGCACCAAAGCACGCCGGGCAAGGTGTTTTTGCTCGAGCCCGGTGACATTCACGACGGCGAGGCGCCGACGGTCGACGGGTTCACCTACCGCATGCTGTACCTCGATCCGCAGTGGTTGCAGCGCGAACTCAGTGCCGTTTTCGACAACGCGCCCGACAACAGTCAATTGAGCTTCGCCAACACCCTGGCCACCGACGTGCGCCTGGCCCACGCCACCCGCATGGCGTTTCAGGCGCTGCATGAGGGCGAGCTGAAAATCGTCCGCCAGACCGCCCTCGATGGCTTGCTCGAACGCCTCACCGCCCACCTGCACTGGCGCGCCCGTTGTGGCGAAGACCCGCGATTGCCGTTGGTGGCGCAAAAGGCTCGGGAGTATTTGCACGCCCATGCCAACGAGGACATCGGCCTCGATCAATTGGCCGCCGCAACGGGCGTCGACCGCTTCCGTCTGACCCGCGCGTTCAAGGCCGCTTACGGCATCGCCCCTCACGCCTATCTGGTGCAATTGCGCCTGGCCACGGCCCGCAGAATGCTGGCCCGAGGCGAGCAACCGGCAACGGTGGCCATGACGCTGGGATTTGCCGATCAGAGTCATCTGGGCCGCTGGTTCGTGCGGGCCTACGGCCTGACACCCGCGCTGTATCGCAAGCGCTGCTCAAATCTTCCAGACAGTTGAGCGTGGCATTGTAAAGATCGATTTCAATGATCTTTACCGGAGTTTGCCTGCGATGCTGTCCACTTTCCCGACGTTACTGCCCTTCCTGTTGTTTGCGTTCGTGGCGTCGATCACGCCCGGGCCGACCAACATTCTGGTGTTGAGCAACAGTGCCCGATACGGCTTGGGGGCCGCCGTGCCGATCATCTTCGGCGCGTGTGCCAGTGCCGCGACCCTTGTGTTGTTGGTCGGCAGCGGTGCCGGGTCGTGGTTGAGCGCATTACCCGCCGTGCAAACCGCGATGCAGTGGGTCGGCGTAGCCTGGCTGAGTTACCTCGCCTGGCAGATCTTCAGCGCCCCGGCAGCCGCTATCACCAGCCAAAGTACCGATGCCCGTCTCGGTCTGATAGGCGCCGCCGGCCTGCAACTGATCAACCCGAAAACCTGGATGATGGCGCTGGCGGTCGTCAGTGTATTTGCCGGGGGCGGCGAACAGCGCCTGGGCCATGTGATGGTTTTGTCGCTGGCATTCTTTCTGATTTCCATGCCCTGCCTTGCGGTCTGGGCGTTGCTCGGCGCGGGTTCCACGCGCTGGTTGCGTTCTCCTCGGGCGATGCAACGTTTCAATCGCTGCATGGCCCTGTTGCTGCTGGGGTCGGCCTGGTTGAGTCTTTGGGCCTAAATCCCATTCGTCGGCCATTGTCGGACAATCGACGACACGGGACTTGACGGCGTATTTGTTTTTGGTGTCTTCTGAAACCGGTTTCAGTGCGATCTCAAACGCACGGACCTTATAAATCCAATAAGAAGGTTTCAGCCCGTGAACGATTTCTCCGCCGCCCAGCGCAGCCGCGTGACCATGCTTGATGTCGCTGAACATGCCAGAGTTTCCAAGGCCAGCGTGTCGCGGTTCATCGGCGAGGATCGCGCCTTGCTGTCCGATGCGATTGCGTTGCGCATCGAACAATCGATTGCCGAACTGGGCTATCGCCCGAACCAGATGGCTCGCGGCCTGAAGCGTGGACGAACCCGCCTGATCGGCATGCTGGTCGCCGACATTCGTAACCCTTATTCGATAGCCGTGATGCACGGGGTGGAAACCGCCTGCCGTCAACACGGCTACAGCCTGGTGGTGTGCAACACCGACCGCGATGACGAGCAGGAATGCCAGCACCTCGCCTTGCTGCGCTCGTACAACATCGAAGGGCTGATTGTGAACACCCTCGGCCACCACCGCGACGAATTGCAGGCACTCCATCGGGAGATGCCGCTGGTGCTGGTGGACCGCAAGGTCGAGCACCTCGACAGTGACATGGTCGGACTGGACAACCCGGCAGCCGTCGAGATAGCCCTCACCCACCTTGAGGAACGCGGTTACCGCGATGTGCTGCTGGTCACCGAACCGTTTGATGGCACCAGCTCGCGGATCGAGCGGGTCAGCAGTTTCAAGGCGCAGATCGCCCGGCGCGCGGCGTTGCGCGGGACGCTGAGCGAAACCGGCAGTGACCTGACCACCCATCTGAAAACGTTTCTCGATACCCCCGGCCCCGGCCCGAAGGCGTTGTTCTGCGCGAACGGGATTGCGGCGTTGGCCGCGACCCATGCGTTGCGCGAATTGCAGTGCAACTTGTTCGAGGACGTCGGCCTGATCGCCCTCGATGATCTGGATTGGTACCCGCTGGTGGGCAGTGGCATCACCGCCCTCGCCCAACCGACGGCCGAGATGGGTGCGAGCGCGTTCGAATGCTTGCTCAAGCGCTTGCGCGGGGATGACGGGCCGGTGCGGACCCTGGATTTTTCAGCGCAGTTGATTGTTCGTGGATCGACCAGAGGGAATCTCCAGTGAATGTGATGGCCTCATCGCTAGCAGGCTAGCTCCCACATTGGATTTGCGAACACCGCGCCACTGTGGGAGCCAGCCTGCTGGCGATGAGGCCCGACAGATCACCACACATCTTCATGCCCTTTTTTTTGAACAAAAATGAAACCGGTTTCAGAGGCTCAGAACAATGCAAAAACCACCCGTTTCCATCAGCCTCTCCAGCTACGGCGCCGACCTCGTCCGCCAACGCGGCCAAGGCAGTTTCATCGATATCCTCGCCGCTGCGGGCGCCACCCACATTGAATGGCGCGAAGAACTGCTCACCGCCGAAGACCCTGCACAACTGGCCGAAGCGACCCATGCGCAAGGCCTCGAAAGCGTGTACTCCTCGCCGATGGAACTGTGGCTGGCCGGCCAGTCGAAGCCCAATCCGCAACTGATCACTGCCCTGCAACGTGCCCAGGCCTTCGGCGCCAAATGGTTGAAGGTGTCCCTCGGTTATTTCAACGACACCTGTGATCTGCAGACCCTCGCCCAAGTGCTCGGTAAAACAGCTGTGCAGTTGCTGGTGGAAAACGATCAGACCCTGCACGGTGGTCGCATCGAACCGTTCCAGCGTTTTTTCGCAGCCGTCGAGCAGCACAATCTGCCGATCAAAATGACCTTCGACATCGGCAACTGGCACTGGCAGGACCAGTCCGCCAGCAGCGCCGCGCGCCTGCTCGGACGCCACGTCGGTTACGTGCACTGCAAGGCCGTGTCACGCCGGGTCGACGGCAAACTGGTCGCCATTGCACCCGCCGCCAGCGACCTGCATCTGTGGGAACAACTGCTGCGGCACATGACCCAAGGGGTGATGCGGGCCGCGGAATATCCGTTGCAAGGCGACGATCTGGTACAGCTCACCACCGAGCACGTCGCCGCCCTCGCCCACTTGGGACAAACACGCCTGGAGTGCGCTCATGTCTGAGATCGATATTCTGTCGTTCGGCGAAACCATGGCGATGTTCGTCGCCGATCAGAACGGCGAGCTGGCCACCATCGACCACTTCCACAAGCGCATTGCCGGGGCCGACAGCAACGTCGCCATCGGTTTGTCGCGGCTGGGATTCAATGTGGCCTGGCTGAGCCGGGTCGGCGACGATTCCTTGGGCCGGTTCGTGATCGACACCCTGAAAAAGGAAGGCATCGATTGCAGCAACGTCGCCATCGATACGGCCCATCCGACCGGGTTCCAGCTCAAGTCGCGCACTGACGATGGCGACGATCCCAGGGTCGAGTATTTCCGCCGCGGCTCGGCGGCGAGCCATTTGTCGCCGCAGTCGATCATTGCCGAACTGCTCAAGGCGCGGCATTTGCACGCCACTGGCATTCCTCCCGCGCTGTCGGAAACGGCGCGACAAATGTCCTTCGAACTGATGACACGCATGCGCGAGGCCGGACGCAGTGTGTCCTTCGACCCGAATCTGCGCCCGAGCCTGTGGGCCAGCACGCAACAGATGATTACGGAGATCAACCGCCTCGCCGCCCTCGCCCACTGGGTGCTGCCGGGTTTGAGCGAAGGTCGTTTGCTCACCGGCTTCGAAGACCCCGCCGATATCGCGGCGTTCTACCTCGACCAGGGCGCCGAAGCCGTGGCGATCAAGCTCGGCCCGCACGGTGCGTATTACCGCACGCATCTGGATGAAGGCTTCGTGGCAGGCGTACCCGTGGAAACGGTGGTCGACACCGTCGGTGCCGGCGACGGTTTTGCCGTCGGCGTGATTAGTGCGCTGCTGGAAAACCACAGCGTTGCCGACGCCGTGAAACGCGCCAACTGGATTGGTAGCCGTGCGGTGCAAAGTCGCGGGGATATGGAGGGGTTGCCCACTCGATCCGAAATGTCCGCCGAATTCGAAGTGGCTATCGCTAGCAGGCTAGCTCCCACAGGGGATTTGTGTCGCCTATCGATCCAATGTGGGAGCTAGCCTGCTAGCGATGAGGCCAGCACAGTCACTGAAGATTTAAACCCGTTACCTGCTGCGACAAAAACAACAAGCTCAGGAGCACCATCATGAAAACTGCAACGCTCGCCACCCGCCGCTGGTGGTACATCATGCCCATCGTGTTCATCACCTACAGTCTGGCGTACCTGGATCGCGCCAACTACGGCTTCGCCGCGGCCTCCGGAATGGCCGCCGACCTGATGATCACGCCGGGTCTGTCATCGATGCTCGGTGCACTGTTCTTCCTCGGTTACTTTTTCTTCCAGGTGCCCGGCGCGATCTACGCGCAAAAGCACAGCGTAAAGAAACTGATTTTCGTCAGCCTGATCCTCTGGGGCGGCCTGGCGACGCTGACCGGGATTGTCTCCAACGCCTACTGGCTGATCGTCATTCGCTTCATGCTGGGTGTGGTCGAAGCGGCGGTGATGCCAGCGATGCTGATCTATCTGTGCCACTGGTTCACCCGTGCCGAACGCTCGCGGGCCAACACCTTCCTGATCCTCGGCAACCCGGTGACCATGCTCTGGATGTCGGTGGTGTCCGGGTATCTGGTGCAGCATTACAGCTGGCGCTGGATGTTCATCATCGAAGGCTTGCCGGCGGTGCTCTGGGCGTTTATCTGGTGGCGTCTGGCGGATGATCGTCCGGCCCAGGCCAAGTGGCTCAGCGATCAGGAAAAGCATGATCTGGAAAGCGCCCTCGCCGCGGAACAAGTGGGCATCAAGGCGGTAAAGAACTACGCCGAAGCCTTCCGCTCGCCGAAAGTGATCATCCTGGCCTTGCAGTTTTTCTGCTGGAGCATCGGCGTCTACGGGTTCGTATTGTGGCTGCCATCGATCCTCAAGGCCGGTGCACAAATGGACATGATCGAAGCCGGCTGGCTGTCGGCGCTGCCGTATCTGGCGGCGGTGATCGGCATGCTGCTGGTGTCTTGGGGTTCGGACAAACTGCAAAAACGTAAACGCTTTGTCTGGCCGCCGCTGTTGATCGCCTCGATTGCGTTCTACGGATCGTACGCGCTGGGCGCTGAACATTTCTGGTGGTCGTACACCCTGCTGGTGATTGCCGGCGCTTGCATGTACGCACCTTACGGGCCGTTCTTCGCGATCATTCCGGAAATCCTTCCGGCCAACGTCGCCGGTGGCGCCATGGCGTTGATCAACAGCATGGGCGCGCTCGGTTCGTTTGGCGGTTCCTATCTGGTCGGTTACCTGAACAGCTCCACCGGTTCGCCGGGCGCGTCGTACCTGTTGATGAGCGGCGCGTTGATGCTCTCGGTGGTACTGACGATTTGCCTCAAGCCCGGCGCCAGCGACCGGGAGCGGCCCACGGTTGCTTTGACGCGCGCTGCCACACCTTCCTGATTGAGATGAAGACCATGAAAAAACAGGTTGTTCTGTACAAGAAACTCTCTCCGTTGCTGATGGCTCGCCTGCATGAGCAGACCGAAGTGACGCTGATCGACAACCTCGACGCCGACGGCCTGGCGCAACTGCGCGAGGCCCTGCCCCGCGCTCACGGTTTGCTCGGCGCCAGTCTGAAACTGGACGCGGGTCTACTGGATCTGGCGCCGAATCTGCAGGCTATCGCCAGCGTCTCGGTGGGCGTCGACAACTACGACATTGACTACCTGACCGAGCGACGAATCCTGCTCAGCAACACCCCGGACGTGCTCACCGAAACCACCGCCGACACCGGTTTTGCGCTGATCCTCGCGTCCTCCCGACGCGTGGTGGAGCTGGCGAACATGGTTCGCGCCGGCCTGTGGAACCGCAACATCGGCCCCGCGCAGTTCGGCAGCGATGTGCACGGCAAAACCCTGGGCATCATCGGCATGGGGCGGATCGGCGAAGCGTTGGCCCAGCGCGGACATTTCGGTTTTGGCATGCCGGTGATCTATCACAGCCACTCGCCGAAACCGGCGGTGGAGCAGCGCTTCAATGCGCAGTACCGCAGCCTGCCGGAGCTGTTGCAGCAGGCCGATTTCGTCTGTCTGACGTTGCCGCTGACCGCCGAAACCGAGGGATTGATCGGCGCAGAACAGTTTGCGCTGATGCGTGCGGAAACCATCTTCATCAATATTTCACGGGGCAAAGTGGTGGACGAAGCCGCCCTGATCGAGGCATTGCGCTCAGGGCAGATTCGCGCGGCGGGACTGGACGTGTTCGAGCGTGAGCCGTTGAATCCTGACTCACCGCTGTTGCAGCTGAACAACGTGGTGGCGACACCGCACATTGGCTCGGCGACTCATGAAACCCGCGAAGCGATGGCGACGTGTGCGGTGGACAATCTGCTGGCGGCGCTGGCGGGTGAGCGACCGAAGAATCTGGTGAATGTGCGGGCGTGGAAAAGCTGAGAATTGCGTCGCCCGTCAGTCATCGCTGGCAAGCCAGCTCCCACAAGGATCAGGGTCGAACACAACGTTTGTGAGCGACTCATCACCCTGTGGGAGCGGGGTTTGCCTGCGATGGGGCCGGCATTGACAACTCAAATCCCTCAGGCCCGCCGTACCTCCAACAGATCCGTCGCACACAACGCAATCCGCCGACACGCGTCCGCCAGTTTCTGCTGATCCACCACCAGCCCGATGCGGATATGCCCCGCCGCGCTCGGCCCGAACGCTTCGCCGGCCAGCACCGACACGCCATACCCCTCCAGCAACCGCTCAGCAAAGCGCTGGGCGCATACCCCGGTCTGGCGCACGTCGACCATCACAAACATTCCGCCATCGGGCCGAACCGCGCGCAGCCCCGCGCTGGCATTGAGGCTCGCGCACACCAGGTCGCGACGCTGACGGTATTCGTCGCGCATCATCGCCACTTCCGGCAGATTGCCATCCAGTGCAACCTGCGCCGCTTTTTGCACAAAGTCCGGAATGCCGAACAGCATGCACAACGACAGATGTTCCAGATGGTCAATCAAGGGTTTGGGCCCGATCACCCAACCGACCCGCCAGCCGCTCATGGCGTGGGATTTGGAGACGCTGTTGATCGTCGCGGTGCGCTCGGCCATGCCTGGCAGACTGGCCGGGCTGATGTGCTCGCCCTCGTACAACAGTTCGCTGTAAACCTCGTCACTGATCAACCACAGGTTGTACCGGATACACAGCGACGCCAGTTCCTGCCAGATCATCAGCGGCAAACTGGCGCCGGAAGGATTGTTTGGACTGTTAAGCAGAATAGCGCGGGTTTTCGGCGTGATCAGCGCCGCGACATCCGCCGGATCGACGCGAAAACCGTTCTCCGGACGCACCGCCACCGGCACCACTTTCGCCCCGCAGGCACCGAATACGCCTTCATAGGTCACGTACATCGGTTCGGCGACGATCACTTCATCGCCCGGATCGAGCAGGCATTGCACTACCGAATACACCGCGCACTGGGCGCCGGGCATCACGATTACCTCATCGACATCCACCGTCTGCCCACTACGCCGCCGATAACGGCTGACGATGCTGTCGCGCAACTCACGACTCCCACGTACTGCTGCGTAATGAGTATCGCCGGCCAACAGGCTGTCGATGCACGCCTGAACGATGGGTCGCGGCGTATCGAAGTCAGGGTCGCCCACCGACAGCAGCAACACATCGACACCTTTCTCTCGTAACTCCAATGCTCGGTAATGAATCTGCCAGGCCGCAGCGCCTTCTCCTGCGATGCGTTGGGTCAAGCCTGAATAGCGCATGCATTTCTCCAGTCGCGCGAGTTCCTGACTCAACCCTATCTCAAATCACGCAACGCGCCAGCATGGCTTTTACAGCGACGGACGGACACAACCTCGCAGTTCGAGAAAAAGACGCACTCATGCACTGTTCTGCCCTGCATTTTCTGCCCGTTATGCCGTGCCCTCTAAAACAAAAAAAAACCGTCCAATCAAGAAATTAACGCTCAGTCAGCAGGACAGGAAAACATCGAGTCCCACACCGCAAACAGGCGGCGATTCCCCTGACAGACTCTTCCACCACTGCTGCTTGACGCCCTGTACCTGTAATTTGTGACAGGTTCCAAACCGGATCAATCGCGATATAAGGAAACCGTTCCCTTCGGCCCTGCTCAGGTGCCTGAAGGACGGCCGCGCGAACCACGCCTTTATGAAGTAGGAAGATTCCGCCGCGCCCACGCCGTCAATGATGATGAATGGGAGATTCAACTATGTACCGCGCCAATACCGCTGCAGATCTGTCCTCACCTGCCCAGGTCAGTTTCAAGCCTCAGGAATGCAAACAACCCAAGGCGATTTCGCTCACGGCCAGGGAAAAAGAAGTCTTGCAATGGAGCGCCGCTGGAAAGTCGTCCTGGGAAATCGCTCAGATCGTCAGTTGCACCGAGGCAGGGGTGAATTACCACTTTTGCAATATCCGCCGAAAGTTTGGCGTGAGATCGCGCTGGGTCGCGTTGGTCATGGCACTGGAACAGGGCTTGATTCAAACGCCTTGAACTGGAGCCGCCGCAGGAGTCAGCGCGTTATTGATCCTTGTTGAGACAAGTCATCAATTTGCGTCAGCCCCTCGTTCTTCATGCTGCAACCTTCCCCCGAAAATGCCTGTGGCGATACCTCCGTGTCGCACGGGCATTGATCGCTGTGATAACTCAAAACCATTAGTCGAAAACACCACCGCCATGGACAAGTAGAACTTGAGCATGGCGGCGGGTTAAAGGGGTGAGACGATACGTTGTATCAGCGGTTTTCGCGGACGCTTGCCATATCCTCCTCAGAACGACTTTTGTACTTTCCTATAGCTTTCGCATGACTTTGAAACATTGACCCCTCACCTGACGTAGAAGGTTTGAAAAGGTTGCGAGCGTCCTCATTCAAAAAAGGCTTTTTTAACCTTTCCTTCATTATCTGCCAACCGGTGCTTGGAGCTTCAAGACTGGATCCTTTCCCCTCGGAAGAGGGCGAACTGACAGGCGTTCGGGGCTGTTTCTCGGGCTCAAAACCGCGCCGGACAATGCCCTTGCTCTGATCGTCCCAAAATCCACCCTTTATATTCCCATCATTAACTCGCCCGTGCCGCGCTGGAGTTTTGACTTTACCAGCAGATACCTGAGGTTTTTTCTTTCCGGTTTTGCCGGGCGCCGCCTGCTGCGGAGGTTCGTTTTTTTGTACCGTTTTTGGCGTCCCGGATTTTTGCGAAAGGCCAAGCTTGCGGGCGAACCAAGCGAAAAATCGCAAGTTCCCCGTTGGATCAACATAGTTGATCGGGTCTTGACCGCAGTACCCATACGAATTAAAGCCCCCCTCACCAAACGGGCTCAGATCATCCGGACTCTGGAACCGCATCAAACAAGGGCTATAAGCCCGGGTTCCATTGCCCAGAAGATACCAACCGGTCAGCATTTCACATACCTCGCCGTTGTAGCCCAACGCCCCACCCATCGCCCCTTCACCGTACGGTGAAAAAGCAATGTCATGGCGCCCCGCCTGGCCTAGTTCAGACAACACACTGTTTTTGTCATCACTGGCCAGCATCAAGACTTTGGGCCATCACCTGCCTGGTGCTCGGCGAGCACGACTCCATCACCCTTCATGAATGTTCTGCTGTTGGCCCCATCTACCAGATTCGTCAGTTCACCATTCTGGTAAAAGCGCTGTTGCGTGCCATCGCCGCTATCGCTCCCGGACAACGTGTCCAACGGATCGTAGTGATAGCCGCTCGGTAGCTCGCCCGACAAGGCGCTGACCTCGATCAAACGCCCCAGAGGATCGTAAGTAAGAATCCGTCCCTGTTCATCGCTGATCAGATGGCCATCCGGGTTGTATTCAAGCTCGATAACGGGCGGATACCCAGGGGCCGAATTGGTCACTTTGGTCAATTGCGCGGGGTCAATGCCTTCGTAGGCATAGACCGCAACGTTGGTCCCACCAGGGAAGACCGTGGTCACGCGGGTCAAGTTGTCCAGCACATCGAAGCGGAACACCTGGCTGAGGATGACGTTGCCGTAAGGGTCCACCGGCGCTTGACTGCCCTCACACTGATACAACACCAGGCGCCCGCGGGGATCGTAACTATAGGATTCGTCACGCAACAACGCCGGGCCTTCACGCAACGTTCTCTGGACCAATTGATCGACTTCGTTATAGACCTGCGAAAGTGTTTGCTCGACACCATCCAGGTCGAAGGTGCGTTTGATTTCCCGGCCGAAATCATCGTATTCCAGGCTGATGGTTACATGCTGTCCGCTAGCGCTATCGCTTGTGCTGATGCTGCTCGTTTGCCCGAGGCTGTCATAGGCAAAAACCGATGATGTGGTGCCCAGTTCGGTGTGAATCAGGCGAACTGCGTCATCGTACTTATACGTCTGAACCTGATTGAGCACATCGGTATAGGCCAACAAGCGCCCCTTCAAACTGTAGTCATAGGCCATGTCATACGTTTCACCATCCTGCTGACGCTGCTCATGCTTCAACTCCCCTGTACTGAAGTATTCGCGCGACAACATAAGGCCCTGCTCTGTGCAATTGAGCAGTCGAGCACTTTTAGGATCGAACTCGTAATCAGCCGTGACACTGCCGGGCAAGCGACGCTGACGCGGCTCCTCACTGAGCTGGAACTCATACTCGTAGCGAATTTCCTGCCCGCTGGGAGTCAAGGTCATCATTGGCTGGGTTTGCCCAACTGCAAAGCTGAAGACTTGCTCGCGCCCGCCGGTAATCGATTTTTTCATACGATCAAGGCCATCGAACACCTGCTGGCCCAGCCCGACATTGTCGACGCTGATGTCGATCGGCAAATCGGCGCTGCTGTGAGGAGCATAACGGCGACGGACCGTAGCGCCACCGGGCAAAATATTGGTGGTCATGCGACCAAAGGCGTCATAGCGATATTGCGTCCGGGCTTCGAGCGCATCGATTTCCTCAACGGTTTGACCCAGTCCGTCGTAGCGGTTTGATTGCGCGCTCACAAAGCGACCGTTGGCCTCAAGACGTTCAATTCGAGCCGGTTTTTCAAACAGATTGAGGTAGGTGACGGTGATGCCGCTGGCCCTCGGTTCCAGGCCTGTGCCTTCGCGCCAGGCCCGTTGGATCGGCCCCTTCCAGTCAGCGTTGCCGATCGGATTCGTTTCCTCATACACCCTGACTCCGTCCGGGCCAATCGTGCAACGCTGCATGCCCCAGGAATCGAACTCGAAGCGACTGGTCAGACGTACTTGCTCCTCGCCCTCCCAATCCTCTTCTGTCACCTCGATCAGGTTGCCCAATACGTCGTACTGCGCCGAATACGTAGGGCGATACTCATCGGCCCGCAGGCTGCTGTCGGCATTCTGGCGTTCTTCGTAAACCGCACGATTGAGCCCGTCGACAAGTGTGCGGGTCTTTACCCCTTTGACATCGGTCACAACCTGGCTCGCTTGCTGCCCATCCATGGAAGTCAGCCAGTACTCATAGCTGCGCGTGGCGATGAACTTCGGGTTGTCCGGCGATACTGTTTCGGTCAGCACACGCTGCAGCTCGTCGTAGGTATAGAGAATTTTCACGGCAGCGTCGCCCTTGTCATCCCGGGTCAGCAGTGGCTTGCCATGAAGCAGGGAATCTTCGGAGACAATCACCTTTCGAACGTCGGTCTCCCCTTCCACATGGTCAAACCCCGTGAAGGTTTCGGTGGTCTCCAACACTGTTTCGCCTGCCAGTGCACTGTTCAGCAAACGATAGGCGTATTCCGAAACACTGGTATTGCCATTGAGGGTGACGCGCTGGCTCGATGGGCGACTGTGCAGAAACACATCGTTGGGTAGTTCGTTGTAAGTGCGAAGAGTCTGTTGCAGCTGGGTTTCGGTCGTGCCTTCGACTTGCAGCAAGGTTTCACTGGTGTTGACCAGCCAGTCCTTCAAGTCACTGTTGGCCAGCGGTTTGAGCGCTTCATAACGCAGGCGGGTACGCAGGGTCGGCGCAAGTGCGTCGCCCTCGCCCTCGCCCTCGCCATCGGGCGAAGGGAAAACCGTCGTTTCCTTCAGGCTGCGCACAAAACCGTGCGGGTCGGCCGGGCAACCGTCGGAAGCCTCTTTGGGGTAGTAGGTATAAACGGTCTTGATGCCATTCGGCTCAGTTTGCTCGGTCTGATTACCCTGCTCATCAAATGCGGTCAGAGTGATTTCCGTGCGGTATTTGGTGGAGTCGTTGTCGAGTTCCCAGCTGGTGGTGGCTTCCTTGGGCAGTTGGAACTGCGGGACTTGCTGTTCAAAGAGCCTGTCATCGGCGTAATACTGGGTAGCAACCCGTTGCACACAGTGTCCCTGGGTAGTCTTTTGTTCAATCAGCAAGTGAAAGCGATTGAACCTGTACTCAGCCTTTCGCTCGGTTCTGCCGGTACGGTCCGTCCGGGTTGAAAAGGTACCGTATTCAAAATCCGAACCGAGGTTGTACGTCGGGTCCATCCCGTCTTCCCAAATGACCGTGGCACCGGCCCCGAGGAAGTTTTTCGCGGTGTAGCTGTAATTGACCACCATTTCCGGTTGACCAAACCCCGGGTCGATCCGATGCCGCGTCACACGGGGCAAGTTAGGTCGGCTGACACCACCGGGATAGGGATGCCCGCTATCGGCATACTCAAGGGTTTCACGGCCCCCGACCGGGGTCTTGACCTCATGCAGGCAGAGAATGCCGCGAATCGGCCCGTTGCCATAACCAAAGCGCCACGAAGCTTTTTCGGCGGTGGGCAAGACGATTTCGGTGACCCAACCGCTGTTGTTCAGCTTCATTTCATAACGCGCCAGCGGAGTGCCGCCGGGGCCGCCGTATGGGCGCACGAGGATTTCGATGAGGTGGCTGTCAGGCTCGCGATTGATCAACAGCAATTCACCCTGGGCATCGCTGATCGATTGCAGGCGCTGACCGCCCATGAACGAAGCGTAGGTGAGGTTGATGCAGTGACCGGCCGGGGAATAGATACGGCTGGGCAAGGCCACCCGGTCTTTGTCGCTGCCGCCGGTGGTGAGGATTTCAATGATCCCGGACTTGTGTATCACACGGTAAGTGCCATCCAGGTAATCTTCAAAATGAAAGCTGTCGAGTTTCTTTTCCTTGATGGTCGGGTGAGTGCCGCTGCCGGTGACCTTGTAGGTTTCGCCGGTGCTCAGGGACAGGATACTGTTGTGCGGGGTGTACTGGGTCAGGTTGAGGTTCCAGCCCAGGCCCCAACCGGAGTCGAGGATATTGATCGGATTGAACACAAGGTTAAGGGGGACGGCGGGGCCGCAAAGCTGATTGCTCTCGACTTCGGGCAAGCTGATGGAAACCGTGTATTGTCCGGTGCGATCATCAACTCCGCCTTCGACAAAACTCATGAAACCGAAGGCTTGGGAATGCACAGCATTGGAAGTTGTCATGTTGGTTCTTCCTTATTTATCCAATTCATCAACATCAATTGTGTATTTTTTCAGGTAACACAAACATGCATGCATGATTCCAAGAATTACACTGTGGCCAGTGAAGCCCTTGGAATTGCATCGTTTTGCAAGGTTACTTACACAAGTTCATGAGCTAAGACTGACGTCGGAGAATAAGTCTATTACGACTATCCTCGCGTTCTTTAAGATCAAATGAGACCTGTAGTGAATGTCGATTGCCGTCCATGTCCAACAATGTCAATTTAACACCCCGATCAAGGTATTGCCTGAACAGTTTAGTCTTGTCCCCATTGGCCTCGCCGTCATACCAGTAAGGCATATCGTGGACCCGGTGCAGGCTGAACACAAACTCTCCAGCCGCCGGCGCACTGTCCGGCTCGAAAGATGCACTCAACACCTTGTTTTTCTCTCTCATCAACCCCCATAAATAGGGGTCAAAAGAAAGCACCTCAGGCCGCGGACTGTCATACCCCTCGAAGTTTGCCGGATTAAAGGCACAGCCGGTATAGCTGAAAAATGTTTCTGCAAGTAGTTCACTCTCCCACCGAATCGTCGAAATATTCTCCTGAATCGACGCCGAGACGAATTCAATAATCTTGCTATCGCCGGTAGTATAAGTTAAGCGCCAATAATCGGTAGACCAAAGATAGTAGCTGAAGTAATCCCACTCCGGGGAATCACTACCGGGGGCTTCATCATGGCCATTCGGATCCTGGGCCACACGATCACGTGTAAATTTATAGAGACTCCTGCCCTGCTCCGTGTCCGCGTCCGGCGGCGCGAATGTTTCGCCGTGTACCGTGACTTCAAAATTCTCGCCCTTCTTGTCAATCGATTTAAATATGCTGTTACCCGCACTTTTAAACTGAGCATAGAACGTACGGCTCCCCCCCACCGCCAGCTGAATGTAAAGCTCTCGGGTACGGACTCGGTTGTTTTTTGCATCAGGCGGCGCTAATGGCGAACCTTGGGTCGGGTCCGTGCGGGCATAGAGCCGGAACCGGTTTCTTTTTTTATTGGCCGCGTACTGGATACCGCTACCGTATTCAATCCCGTCCTGCGCCACATGCACAAAAGGCACTGCATTGCCCGTGGATTTGTCTACGATCTCCAAGGTCGCCAATTCGGCATCGCTGATCGGTATGTCATATTCCTGGCCTCCATACGATGTCGAACTGGTTTCAATCGTGATCCGCACCGGGATCTGCTGGAAACCATTGGCGTACGCTGTGGTTCGCCCGCCGATGGTGGAGATTGAAAATTCCTGCAACGCTGACCATTGAGGCATTGGCGCCTGTTGTTCAGTGAGCTGGATAACGCTGAAACCGGCTACCAGATCAACGCCATTCACTGAATAGGTGGATTTCACGACGCTGCACCGTGAGCGTGGCGCTTGAGGCGGAGTAAACAAGCCATTCCCATCGACACTCCCTTCGCCGAAGACTTCCCAGCGCAGCGCATCCGCAGGCGTCGTAGTGCGGAACTGAATCGGGAATGAGGCTGATACAGCGGCGACGTACGGTGGTTCAACCACTAATTGGTGGGGCCCGGCCAACAACACGATGGTGGCGTCGATCCTCTCATTGGTCAGTTTCTCACTGACGTTGATGGTCTGTACCGCCAGACTTTTGCCTGGCAGAGCCAGAGGCGGCGTATAAATCGCGTGATTGTTATCGACGACGGTAAGCACACCTTCTTCCGGTGACAGCGTGGGCCAGAGCAACTCCCCTCCGGTCAGACTGGTCACCGTCAATGGAATCGGACTGGCCCCGCTGCCGATGCCGCTGACAATTACCCGCGGCGAGACGTTCAGGCTCTCAAACGCACCGAGCACCAATGCCGAACGGGACTTCTGGCCATCCTCAGCGTAGTGGGCGGTCACAATAATCGGAAGGCGTTCCTTTCCCATCCGCGGTGTGCCCGAGGATGTGTACAAGCCATCCACAGGGTTGATCGTCCCTACCGCCAAGGGTTCGATGAGATTACTTACGGTCCATGTGGCATTGACGGCGTCGCCATTGCTCTTAAGTGCAGTGAACTGTTGCGCCTTGCCATCCTTGAGATTGATGAACGACGGCAAGATCCGCACGCTTTTGTCGGTGGCCTTGACATTGCCCAACACCAGCAGATCGAACGGCGTATGCCGACCGTTGGTACTTTCGACAAAGACGTTTTCACCGGGAAACAGCAGGTTCTTCAGCACATCCAGTTGCGTCTCTTCCAGCAGTTTCAGGTACTGCTGACTTAACACCACCGATGCCGAGTACAGATCTTTTCCTGCGGCCTGATCGTCCGGGATCAAGTAGGGAAAATCACCGCCTTCAACGGGCATATCCCCATTTCTATCATTGATTTTCAGACGGATGAACACCACCACTGCCCCCTTTCCAAAATTGGGCGACGACGGGGTTTCAGCGCCTGGGGCTTTCTGGGTACGGATGTAGAACCCTCTCGGGCTCAGGGGGTTGAACCCACTGAAATCGAACAGGCCCAGCTCGTAGGTGCGTGTGTCAACCGGCAACGCGGCCAAATGCAATTGAATGAGCGCAGCAATCTTCGCTTGTACAGCCGGCAGGTCTCCCAGGTTGCATTTCATATCAGGGTCACTGGCCAGATCGAGTGTGACGCGGCCCCGCTTGTCCACCTCGCCTTCGACCTGCCCCAGGTTGATCAGCAACTCGACCTTGTAGCCCATCTCTTCAGCGATACTGAAACTTGAAATCAACTTGGGAGCGCTAGTGGCCGAATTACTCATCGCGGTGTAACTGCCGCCGATGATGTTCATGGTCAGCGTAACAACGGATCTGTTCAATGAAGCGGAGCCAAACGACAACACCGGTTTACCCAGAAACAGATCCACCAATTCAACGGACTCCTCCCCACCACCCAACACGATGTTGCCACTGATAGGCGGGATAAAGCGTGAGTCACTCAACCACGCCAGGTACTGCTCTTCCAGCAAACGGTTGAGTTGCGCCTGACCGAAGACTGCAATGGCACCCCAGTCACGGGTTACCGAAGCGCCTTTCATTTGATTCAATAAAGTTTGCAGTGAGTTAGAAGACATAGCCGTGCTCCCGGACATTCATAAAATATCAACTTACTTCCCATCCAGACTCAGCATTCGAATGGCTTCCGGTACACTAAACAGTGGTATCGGGAGAATCTTGAAACCATAAAAAGCCCCCATCCCCGGAACTATCTCAGGAAGTTTCACGGTAATAATTGAGAACTTGTCAGTTCCTGCCGGATCTATTTCAAAAACACCGGATTTTTCATCCACTCGCCCCGAACCCGCCAGGACTTGCCAGGTCAAGTCAAGCACGCCAGGCTCGATAGGACGACCATCCGGGGTCAGTACAACGAGTTGAACGCTGTTCTCCGAAAAACTGGCGGCTTTCAAAATATCCACGGCGAAATATGGTTTCCCGTGAATCACCAGAACTGTCGAATACTCGGTTGTTCTTGTTCTAGGGTTGGTCACTTCAATCGTGTCGATACTAAAACCCGTACCCGGTTTAAACTCGCCAGGGAAATAGGTATGGTCCCCCCCCGGTTTTTCGCTGGGCACGACCCTGGCATCCGAAGCGGGATCGACGGACCAGTCCAGCGGTCCACCGTCCAGGCTACCGGCCGATAGTTCATTCCCCATGGAATCTCCGGCCGTAGCGATTTGAACCAGTGGGTTGATGGTTATGCCCCGTCGCAACACCGAGACCAGCGCGGAACTGCTGTGGGTGCCATCCGTTGCGGTCACTTTGAGGCGTGTGTGATCACCCACGAGCTGGTCAGAGGTCGGTGCCTTGTATAGCCCAGTGGTAGCATCAATGGAGCCGGGGTTTCCGCTGCTACCGGGAATGTTCTCGACCTTCCAGGTCACATCGTTGCGCAAGGGTACGGTTGCAAACTTGAATTCTTCGCTGTGGCCGATCACGTGTTCCAGACGATTGAGGGTAAAGGCGGTCAAGGTTGGGCCCACGTGGCCGAACAGGACCATGTCTGTTGGGATATGTACGTTGTCGAGTTGCACCGTATTGTCACCGCGGAACAGCAGGCTGTTAAGCGTGAAGGTGTTGATTCGGGGCAATACAGTCATGAATCGATCATAGGCTGCGTGAATGGCAGTTCGTAGCCACTCTTCAAGCTTCGGTAGTGCCAGATTAATCGCACTATTTATTGCCGGAATATCTTCAAATGTTCCAGCGGAGACAGCAAACATTTCTGTAATTGGTGGTTGAATGGGGCGTGGTACAAATTTCACATCCCCGTTCTCAATAACCAAGTCAAGGGGGAAGTGGGTATTCCACGTAAACGTAATCGTACCGGGAATCCAAACTTCTTTACCTTGCAACCTGAGACAAACCGCACTCTGATACGAATAGCCTGCTGCCACCAAACTACAAGTTTTTGTTACCCAACCTGGGTCTGTCGACAGCATATAACCAGGAAGTAGGAACGAAAAAACATTAAGGAGGTGCTCATGGGGATTTTTTATAAATTCTATATGCAAAAAATCTATTTTAAGATCAAAACCCGGCGTAACAATTAGATCGCCATCTTCAACCAACGCGCCTTCTCTTGCACGAATCCCGTAAAAACCTCCATCCTGCTCAATAGGCGTATACTTAAATTCGATATTGCTCTGGTTCATGAGCCGCATACCAGCGACGATTATCTTTTCCTTGATGATTTCATGACTTAACAACACCGTCGCCGAATACCCATCCGCCAACAAATACCTCAAATCCTTGTTAGTTGCCGGCAGATCACCATTTGTCCCACCCTCCATGGTGACAAACAACAGCACTGCCCCTTCAGTGTCATTCTCATCCGCCTGAAGTCGAGCACCCGAGCCTTTTTTATTGTGGGTACGAACAATGAACTCCTTCGGCTTTAAAAACTGATCCGGCTCAAATTTCAGTTGATTGAGTACGAAGGTTGTCTGCTTTTCCGGCAATACACTGAAAAGTTGTTTGATACGTTCCCCCGCCACCCTTTGTAAGTGCGGAGTATCAACGTAGGTCAATTTATAATCCACGCCCTGGTCAATCTTTATCTCCACTTGCCCAGCGGAGGACACCACCCCATTATTCACCGCCAAGTCGATCTCAGCCGACAACTTAGGTCCATCCAGAGCATCCTCCAGCGCAATCCTGGCAATACTCCAGGTAAGATCACCAGCAACTTTTGAAAATGTAAGATGTGTACCTCCAACCACTTTAATATCCAACTGTGCCTTTGAGTTTTGCAGACTGGCGTTCTGAAACGACAAACGTGGACTGTCAAACACATAGTCGACGATGTATTCTTTTTGCGTTGGAGTCGAATTATCAAGGATCTCTTCAGTAATTGGCGCCAGATAATCATCCGTACTAAACCGACCGATATACTCCTGCAGCAGGACCGTATTGGTTTTGGCACGATCAAAAGCAAGTACTGAGTCCCATTTTTTGGTCCTCGGCTCAACTCTTAACCATTCAAGCATTTCTTCGACTGATTTATTTTCCATGATGGCACCCGCTATTGATTAAAAATATTTAATACGCTCGGATTATCAACTTGTCAGCGTGAGACGAAAATCGTTAAAGGGCGTAAGCGTCTCCCCATTGTCGAAACTCACCCATGCCCTAATCGTGAACTGCTCATTGAGCTTGAGAGATTTCAAATAATTAAGAGAGAGCTTTGCTTCTATTTTCCGCTTGTAAAATTCGTCGCTTGTCACTGGGATTTTATCGCGCGCCGTTATGGAAACCGGGGCTGAGCCATGACTGATCCCTGTGGCTTGAATCGTCAGTTGTTGGCCAATCGCGATAAATGGCCACGACGCAATAGTCAAGTCGGCACCGGTCTGTGGGACACTGGACAGCCGCAGCGTTACATTGCCCACGGCCTGGGTACATTGCACATTGGGATATTGCGAGCGAGGCAAAGGCTCGATGCGCAGGTGGAATGCAGTTGATCTATCGCCAGGCGGTGTAACGGTGTAACTCACCGGAAAACGTGCGCTTTCCTCTTTTGACATGTTGGCTGCGATCAAGTCAGGCGGAACATGAAAACGCCGGCCCGTGCCCCCCACAGGCACCGAAATGCTGCCACGCCCGCCATTGGGGTTGCCCTCCCAATGCACCTCTACGTGACTTGTGCCGATTTCTGCATCCTGCGGTATGGTCACGTAGGCGCCACTGGTGTTGGCCTGCAAATCCCCTCGGTTCTCCCCGACCGGAGTTACGTTTTCCACCGGCGGCGGCGGCAGATACAACGGTTTGCTGATCTCCAGTTGCCTGGGTTCGCCAGACTCCGCGTGCCCTGCCCGTGCGTATTGATAACTCACCGTCACGCGCGCACCGGCGTTGGCAGTCAGCCATCGCGGTTCGATAGTGAATTCGATATCACCGTTGTCGAGGGTCGAATGATCGACACGTAGTGCCTTGGTCACGCTTTTTGCCGATTCGCTACCTGCCCAGTACACCAGCACCCAGTCGCCTTCCTGAATGCCCGTATCAACAGTTTTGATCTGCAGCACCAAGCCATCGGGATAGCGTCCCGGGCTCACAGGCCCGCCGGTGTAATCTTTGATCGCCAGTTCCGGCAATAGCGCTGAAACCGGTTTGACTATGTCGATTGTCTGCCGCTCGGATTCATCTGGCAGCCCAGTGCCGGCGTACTCAATGCGATAGCTGATGATGGCGTGTTCGCCTGGAATGCTGATGATCTCAATCAGAGGCACAACGAACTTCAGGGGCTGTCCAATGTGTTCGGCTTTCAGCTCAAGAACCTCGCGGTGCGCAGTTTCGGGCGTACCTTGAAAGTACCCTTGCCAGGTGAAAGCCACTTTGTCGCCGACTGCCATATCCTGATAAGGCGGCACAATGGCGATGGCCCCGGCTTGACCGATGGCAGCGGGATCCAGCTTGAGCGTATGGGACTCCTTGACCTGGACGACCGGAAAGTCACTGGATCTATCCAGCTGATCCAGGTCATTAACATCGGTCATAGAAGGGTCGGCAGTAACCGGCGGAGGATTAACATAGTCCATAGCGTGATTCCCGAAAGTTAAAATGCAACGAAGCATTTGAACTCACCCTATCTCGCTACTTGCACAATGACCACTATCAGAACTGCTAGGTTGCAAAACGCTGAAATTCTTCTAGATTAGCGCGCCCGCCTAACTGCCTGTCCCGACGAAACCGGCATCTGCCTGCTATAACCCATTGAATAAAAAGCCTATGCACTTGACCGTATCTCTGAGCGAAATTTCATGTTTTGCGCAATACCGCTGGGCAATACTATCAGAACTGCTAGGTTCACAAAGTCCGAGCACCTGATAACGTAGGACTACCTGGTTTGACACTCAGCCCCATTACCACTCAGAGGTTTATCTTCATGAATCACATAAAATCGGCAGTTTGCGGGCTATTACTTGCGATTCCGATCGCATACTCAAATGCGGCCGTAGCGGGCGCCATTCTCCTCGCGGCAGAAGATGGCTCAACATGTACCGTCCCTCTTCCAGTACTGCCGAATACTTATGTTCGGTACAACCTCAGAAGAGACGGCAGCCCCTGCAGATCCTTCAATGACAAAGCCCGTACTATTACTTTCCTTGAAGTACCCTCCGCCACAGAGGTCTCGTTCAGCGATCATGAAGGTTACCCCAATAACAATGACGATAGGTACAGCGGGATTTGCGGAGCTGAAGGTAATTTTTTAATATATCTTACAACAACAAAAAGACAAACCACCACACGCAACATTGAACTTGACCACCTTGCCACCTATGCAGTTGGTCAGATAATAGCACCGGGACTGCAAATGAAATATCGCAAAATCACTTCTCACTTAAGAAATAGCCTGTCGTGCATAAGCATTAGAATCTCAGAGGCACCACCACTTCCAGCACCATAATCTCGAAAAAACAATTTTTGTAAATAGTCGTCGCCCCCCAAACCTTTGGTTTCATTAGTGCCATGGAAGGGGTGTCAACCATCGCACGGGACAATATACCCAAATCATCGATATCCCCGAAATCAACAGCAACTAACTTTACGTTCAGTCCGATCAATACCATTGACTCCGGTTGAGACCTGGGAGGGAACCTCAACCTGACCCAGTACACCTGGCGCATTTGAGTTTGATGGACGGCGGTTTTCTACTGGCGGCGCCGGAGGGATAGCGTCCCGGGCTCACCGGGCCGCCGATGTAGTCTTTGATCAAAAGTTCCGGCAACAGCGCTGAAACCGGTTTGACTATGTCGATCGTCTGCCTCTCGGATTCATCTGGCTGCCCAGTGCCGGGGGACTCGTTGCGATAGCTGATGATGGCGTTTCCGCCTGTAATGCCGATGACCTCAATCTGAGGCACAACGATCTTCAATGACCACTATCAGAACTGCTAGGTTGCAAAACGCTGAAATTCTTCTACCTTAGCGCGCCCGCCTAACTGCCTGTTCCGACGAAACCGGCATCTGCCTGCTATAACCCATTGAATAACAAGCCTATGCACTTGACCGTATCTCTGAGCGCAATTTCGTGTTTTGCGCAATACCGCTGGGCAATACTATCAGAACTGCTAGGTTCACAAAGTCCGAGCACCTGATAACGTAAGACTACCTGGTTTGACACTCAGCCCCGTTACCACTCAGAGATTTATCTTCATGAATCACATAAAATCGGCAGTTTGCGGGCTATTACTTGCGATTCCAATTGCATACTCAAATGCGGCCGTAACGGGCACAGTTATCCTCGCCAAAGAAGATGGCTCAATATGCACTCTACCCCTTCCTGCACTGCCGAATACGTATATCCGCTACAACTTTAGGAGAGTAGACTCACCCTGTAGCCACTTCAATGACAATGTCCGGCCCATTACATTCCTCGACGCTCCCTCAGCCACGGACGTTGTCTTGACAAATTATGAAGGCACTCCCAAAAACGGTGACACAAACGGAGCCTACTCTCAAGGCCCTGGCGATTTCATCGTCACACTTAAAACAACAAGACTAAAAACCACCACAGAAGTTATTCAACTTGACCATCTACCTAGCTACAAACCTGAACAGATGATCAAGCCTGGCCTGCAAATGAAATCAATCGAATTCAAGTCGCATCTCAGGGACAAACTTTCATGCTTGAGTATTAAAATATCAGGCGCCCCACCCACGACGCCATAACTTCGAAAAAATCCTGAATTGTTATAAATGGTTCCTCCCCATGAGACACATAACATGACTAATTCGAGCGCTGTGAACTCCCAAGCCTTTGGCTTCATGAGTGCCATAACAGGCGGTGTCAACCATCGTACCGGGCAATACACCCAAACCATCGATATTCCCGAATTCAACAGCAACCAACTGTGCGGTCCCTCAATCCCCCTCAAGTTGACGTTCAATCCGATCAATACGATCATCGACTCCGGTTGGGGCCTGGGCTGGAACCTCAACCTGACCCAGTTCACCCCGCACAACAGCATCCTGTCCCTGAGCACCGGCGAAACCTACAAGGTCACCGGCAGCGGTACTCACCCCACCATCAAGGAAAAGAAACTCGACAGTTTCCATTTTGAAGACAACCTGGATGGCACTTACCGTGTGATACACAAGTCCGGGATCATTGAAATCCTGACCACCGGCGGCAGCGACAAAGACCGGGTGGCCTTGCCCAGCCGCATCTATTCCCCGGCCGGTCACAGCATCAACCTCACCTACGCTTCGTTCATGGGCGGCCAGCGCCTGCAATCGATCAGCGATGCCCAGGGTGAATTGCTGCAGATCAACCGTGACAGTAATCGCTACTTCATCGAAATCCTCGTGCGCCCATATGGCGGCCCCGGCGGCACTCCGCTTGCGCGTTATGAAATGAAGCTGAACAACAGCGGCTGGGTCACCGAAATCGTCTTGCCCACCGCCGAAAAAGCTTCGTGGCGCTTTGGTTATGGCAACGGGCCGATTCGCGGCATTCTCTGCCTGCATGAGGTCAAGACCCCGGTCGGGGGCCGTGAAACCCTTGAGTATGCCGATAACGGGCATCCCTATCCCGGTGGTGTCAGCCGACCTAACTTGCCCCGTGTGACGCGTCATCGAGCCGACCCGGGGTTTGGTCAACCGGAAATGGTGGTCAATTACAGCTACACCGCGAAAAACTTCCTCGGGGCCGGTGCCACGGTCATTTGGGAAGACGGGATGGACCCGACGTACAACCTCAGTTCGGATTTTGAATACGGCAGCACCGCAGAACTGGTGAACCGCACCAGTAGAACCGTGCGCAAAGTAGATCGCACCTACAACCGCTTTCATCTGCAAACCGAGGAAAAGACGACCCAGGCACACTGCGTCAAACGCGTCACCACCACGTATTACGCCGATAACCGACCGTTCGATCAGCAAGTCCCGCAGTTCCAGTTGCCCAAGGAAAAAACCACCCGTTGGGAGATGGACAACGATGGCACCAAGTTCCGGGCTGAAGTTGAACGGACAAGCTTTGATGAAAATGGCAATCCAACTGAAAAGATTGAATCGAGCGGCATCAAGACCGTCTACGCCTACTACCCCATAGAAGCGTCCGACGGTTGCCCGGCCGACCCGCACGGCTTTGTGCGCAGCCTGAAGGAAACGACGGTTTACCCCTCACCTGACGGCCAGGGCGAAACACCCGCACCGACCCTTTGTACCCGCCTGCGGCATGAAGCGCTCAAGCCGCTGGCCAACAGCGACTTGCAGGACTGGCTGGTCATCACCGATGAAACCTTGCTGCAAGTCGACGGTACAACCGAGACCGAGTTACAGCAGACCCTGCGCAGTTATAACCAACTGCCCAACGACGTATTCCTGCATGGTCGCTTGCTGAGTCAGCGTCAAATCATTAACGGCAAGACCACGCGCACCGACTATCAGTACAGCCAACCCGATAACACGCTGGCCGGTGGTGCGGTCTTGCAAATAGACGAACTACTGACAGGGTTCGACCACAAGGATGGAACCTATCATGCGCAAATCAGCCTCAAGCAGGTTTATTCACTGATCACGGGCCAACTGGTGCTCAAGGAGGATCTGACCAACGTGCCGATGCTCCTTCGCTATGACGCTCTGGGCCGGGTGACCAGCGAAACGGCGTCCCCCGGTGACCCACAGGCGCAAGCTACACGCACGTATGAATACACCTTGACTTCATCCGACGGTCAGCAATCCAGCATGGTGGTCACTGATGTCAAAAACGCCAAAACCATTACCCATTTCGACGGTTTGAACCGTGCTGTTTATCAAGGGCGAATCGAGCCAGACGCCGACTCAAGGGCTGAACCCCGTCAGATCTACGCGGCTGTGCACAACGAAATCGGCGAGTTGATCGAAGAAACCCACTTTGATTTGATCGGAGAAAAGCAACTCCCCATCACTCAGGCGTTCAAGTACGACAATTGGGGCATGCTGAGCAGCACCCTCGGCCTGGACGGTGTGGCGATCATTACCGACCTGTCGCCCTTTGGCGAAGACGGCCCCATAGAGCGCAATTGGCAGCAAAGCGACGAGCAACCGCCTCAGGTCAGCGGACTGACCATCAGCCACTACAATCGCTTCGGCAAAGTGGTTTCGACGCAACGCCTTGACGCCCAGCGCTTGAATGCGCACCTGCGCCAGACTCAGAGTCCCGATGCCCAGCTCTCGGTGAAGCAGCACCTGGACACCTTGTTGCTCAGCGAGCAATTGCAGGCGCTCGACACCAGCTATTACACCTATGACGGACTGGGCAATTGCATACAACTCAAGCAACTGACTGACGAACAGGAGCGTGTGACCCATTACGCGTACGACGCGTGGAAACGTGTTTCCAGTACCACGCTTCCCGACAAAACGATCGTCAACCGCCGCTTCGCCGACCACAGCTCCAGCGAGCTGACCATTGATTTGCAGGTGACCCCCGGCAACGCCAATCAGCCCACCGTCGTCGTAGGTCAGCAATCGTTCGACGGACTCGAACGCTTGACCGAGGTGCGGGTGGGTTCACTGGATAATCCAAGGGTTGAACAGTACCGCTATAAAGAGAGACAGATGCAGGTTTGGCGCCGCGTTACCCCGGCCCGAAAAAATATTGACCATGAATACAACCTGGCGCTCTCCCCGCAACCCGTCAGCATCACAACGTTGGAAGGCCAGGAGAATTACGCCTACGACCCCCTGGATGCGGCGATCAGCCGGGTAGGCACCGACGACAACGGTATCCAGTACAAGTACAGCGCCGACGGCCATTTGTTGAGCGAGAAACAAGTCGACAACGGTAAAACGATCCAGGACAGGCAATACGTTTACTCGTTGCTTGGCCGGCAAATGAGTAGCAGCGTTGCCGGCGGGCTGGACACGCACATGGAGTACGACGACAGCGGGCGCCTGGCAAAATTGACACAAGGCGAGCTTGAGGCCGAATTCACCTACAACGGGTTGAGCCTGCTCAGCAGGACCATCACCCGGAACCTGCGCACCCGGCTCTCACTCACGACTGAAGTGAAATATGACACCCTGACACGAGAAATCGAACGCACGTTTCAACTGACGGACCAACCGCTCCATACCCTTACACAAACCTGGTTTGCCGATGACCAGTTGCAAAGCCGCCACTTGCAAACCGCCGGGCGCAGCCTTCTCAAAGAAGAATTCACCTATGACCCGCGCAATCGGTTGATCAGGCACACCTGCTCTGGCGAAAACCTGCCCACCGATGTCTACGGCAATGCCATCACCCAACAAGTATTCACCTTCGATGCGCTGGACAATATCCAACGCTGCGTCACGACGTTCAAGGATGACACCACTGATATCGCGCGCTTCACCTACACCGGCGACGATGCATGCCAACTGTCGTCGGTCACGCATACCCATACCGCAGGCGGTTATCCGGCGAGCCAGTCATTCGAATACGATGCCGACGGCAACATGCTCAACGATCAGCACGGTAAACAATTGAGCTACGACAGCAGGGGTCGCCTGCTTGCCGTGAAAGATGTTTCAGGACAACAAACCTTGAGCACTTACCGTTATGACGGGCATAGCAACCTGTTAGGCGTGCGCGAGGACCAGCAAGAGGAAACCCTGCGGTTTTACAGCGGCTATCGTGTGCACCATACCGTGCAGGCGGATAAGCGCACTTACTACCTGCATCAGGCCGATACGCCCCTGGGTGAACAGCGGCTCAACGACCACGACCGCACCTTGTTGCTGATGACCGACGCCAGCCCAAGCGTAATCGGCGAGAGCTTGAACGGTTCCGTTCGCTGGGTGAGCTATAGCGCCTATGGCGCACGCAAGCTCTTCAACGAAGAGGAACTGCAAAGCCTGTTGGCCTTCAACGGCGAGGTGTGCGAAAGGTCTCACGGCTGGTATCTGTTGGGACGTGGCTATAGGGCATACAACCCCGGCCTGATGCGATTCCACAGCCCGGACTCGCTCAGCCCCTTCGCGGAGGGCGGGATCAACCCGTATATGTACTGCCGGGGTAATCCGATCAACCTGAGCGATCCAAGTGGCCACGCAGCTCGAGGGGGACGTCCAGAGTTGCCGGTTTACGTCGGTGGCGGAGGGATGAGTATCGAGGCATGGATTGGTGTGGGTTTGGCGGGGATATTTCTCGTAGGCTCAGCCATTCTCATGCCCTGGTCGGCCCCCATGTCGGTCATGTACATCGTCGCCATCGTCGGGATTGTGGGGCAAGCTGCAGGTGTCGGTCTGCAAGTTTGGGGGGGAATGACGAACGACAGTTTGCTGACTACCATTGGGTATGGCGTCGGCGCTGTCAGTGGATTGGTCAGTGGTGGCGCCATCTCCTCAGTGAGATCGACCGTAAAGGCCGCCCAGCTGGCGGCAAAAGAAGCTGCGAAAGCGGTGACTACGACGGCTACGGTGGCTACGGCGACTACGGACGTGGCGAGTGCTAGTGTTGGTGTCGGGACGCGTGCAAGCCTTACAGCAGCGGGAGGTGGGGGGGGAGGGGGAGCCGGGTGGATGGCGATGATCAAGAGAAGATTCACTAACTCGGGCAAGCCGGAGTCTCTCGGGCATACCTGGCCGCGAGGTCATCGCGGGAGACAAGGTCTTCCCGGGAAACAAGGCCCAGCCGGGGGCCGTGACGGGGCGGCTACCGGCAGTGTCCCTCAGTCCGCTACCGTGCAAGGCGTGAGGAAGGTCGAACCTCAATTCACCGGAGTACGGGAAGAATCAGGCTATTACCTCTTCGACGAAAACGGCAATAATGGGATAGAACTTGGTACGGGTAGAGTCGCCCCGCCCACACGTCCGTCAAATACCTAACCAGCCCACGCTCCTCCTGGCTATCGGAAAAATGCTGTCCCGATAGCCAGGAAAGCGTTCAGCTTGCCGACTGGCAACTCAGCAACATTCCCCGTTACCCCCCCGCCCACACTCAGCGTACTCTCACCTGCGCGCCCTACCCCGCTTTCTGAAATCCTCGCCCACGCAGACAGGCAGCGTTCCTGATGCCTCACTTTTTGCACCGACGCTGCAACGGTTTCGTCTTGCTGTTCAAGCGTTGAATGTCACAATCTCTGTGAATAACGTACCCCGACTTCTGGAAACAGTGAGTCGGGGTCGCCAGGCTCGCCGCCTTAATCAATCAAAGTCAATTGCAACAGGGGGAAATTGGGCGAAGAAACCGGTGGCCATGTTGCACCACCGTCAAAGCTCACGTAGACCTTGCCGGTGAGCGGAGCATTGCGGCGCAACGTGTTGAGAAACGTCTTTTTGACCCTGACGTCATTTTGCATACCCACTCCGCCAATGACCTCCTGAGCACTGAGCACTCGCTTTGTGATCACGGTTTCGACGGCATCGTGCCCCGTGGACCCGACTCCCGTCATGGTGATCATGATCCACTGGTCGCTCGTTATCAGGGGCCATTTGGCCAATCGCAGAATCGCACCCTCGGCCGGCACCGTTTTCAAACTCAAACTGCCCCCGGTGAGGCCATTGCATTGTACCGTCGGCAAATTGCTCAATCTTGAAACCCGCAACTTGCGACGTAGCGAAGGCCACTCCCTGTTATCACTATCGGTAACGCCATAGCTCACCCACAGTGTTTTATCGATATAGGCAGCGACCGATTTCATCGGTATCGCGTAACGTCGCTGCCCGGGAATAATCGCCTGCTCAACTCGAACAGCCCCCGGGGTTCCGGGCTCGCCCCATTGCACGAACACTCCCTCTTGCGGGTAGATAACGGCGTCCTGGGGGACTTGCACAACCGCACCGGTATCAGCCTGCAACGGATCAAGTGTCTGTTGTTCACCTGTTCCAGCGGCCCGTTCAACGTCGGGCCAGGGCAAAGAGCGCGGGATGGGGGTGGCCGCAACATCCAGCTCGACAAAATCGGAACGCGCACTCGGGTTACCCGCTCGGTCATGCACCTGATACCACACGTACCGAAATCCATCATTGCGGTCCCGAATCAAGTCCCCCTCTACAGTGATGACAATCGGTGCAGAAAAGTCAGTGTTATCGAGCTCGATGACGCCGCCCACATCCAGATTGCCCGGGGTTGCGCCCCAGTACCAGGTGATGCGGTCGCCGGGGCGTGGGGTCACATAAGCTGGGAGATCGGCTTTGACCTTGTCGGTGTTGAGATCGAGGTACTGGGCGGTGAGTTTGTTCGGGCGAAGCACCTCGGCGGGGAACACTAATCCACTCGGGGCGTGGAGCCGCGGTTCTTGTTTGTCGACGGTGACGGTAAACGGAAGGGAGCCTTGGGTTGTTCCAAGCCAGTTTGTCATGGTGTAGGTGAGTGTGTGCTCGCCGTCAGTCAGCTTATCGGCACTGATGGGTACAAAGTGATCATTGGGCGCGATCGGGGCGTCCCACTCCTTGAAGCCGATTGAGGCAGTCCCCAGAAAAATTTCAATCGACTCAGCTCCGGTTGGTGACGGATTCGAGGGCGCCCACGGAAGGAACTCCACTTTCAGGGGATTGCCCGGATCGCTCCACGCCGATCTGGGCAACAGATTGATTTCACCGCCCACGATATCGCTCAGTGGTTCTGGCTCTGTCCACGGTGCGGGCATTAACAGCACGGATTCGTCTTCTGCGCGTTTCTTTTCTGATGACATTGATGTTCTCCTTCGCTAAGTGCCAGACACAGAGACGAAGGCGTCACTGAGGTCCGACCATTCAATGAAACCTCAACACCGTAAAGGGCCTGAGGGCTGTCATTGCGGACAGCCATCAAGCCCGAGTGGACGCTAGCTTTGAGCGACAACACCTACATCGCGATTACCAGCTATATCGCACACCCACGTTGGCGCCCCACGGCTGCTTGATCTTGTTGCCGTCGCTGTAATCAAAATCAGCATGTATCGAGACCTTGTCACTCAACGCCGCAGCGACGCCGACACCCAACTCCCCACGGGAACCCGAAAGGTCGTTGTTGAAGGTGTTGTCGTTGACCTGCACTTCGTTGTTATTGGCGAACTCGTGCACATACGCAGCGCGAATGTAGGGCTGCACGACCTTGTCATCCCACTTGAAGTCGCGTCCGGCGGTGGCCCCGGCCTTGGCCAGCAGCGAACGCGTGCGGCTGCCTTCGGCGGACAGGCCGTTATCCAGGTCGTAGCTCTTGCCCTGAATGATCACGCCCGACAGTTGGGTAAAGGGTTCGACAAAATAGTCATCAGCCAGCTTGATATGACGGCCGAACTCCAGGGATCCGCCGACGCCATGGCTGTCGTAATTGCCCTTGGTTTTCTTGCCGTCGCTCAAATGCACGTCGGACTCGTTCTGGAAACGGTTGAGTTTGAGCACACCATCGAAGTAGTAGCCACTCTGCTCATCCAGCCAGGTGGTGTAAGCGCCAAGGTAATAGCTGTTGATCGTACCGGTGGTGCCACGGCTCAAATCCAGATCGGACTTGCTGTAACCCCCCAACACACCCACCAGCCACTGCCCGTCCCCCATCGGCAACGGCGCGTCGGCACCGAACGACAGGCCTTGCTGGACTTGCTGATAAGCAACGCCCGAGCTGGCGTCGATGTCGAATTTGTTGCCATAGGCGCGAATCCAGCCACCGGCCTTGCCATGGTCCATGCGCACTTCACCCATGCGAGTACGCAGGGTACTGAGTTCGCCATACCAGGCGGTCGGCGCGGCGTTGAACAGCGCGATCACCGATTGGGTGCCCGAACTGGGGGCACGCGTGAGGGTATTGAGGTACCACTCGGTGCTGCTCAGTTGGTCGAGGTTGTAGGAGAACGCGCCCAGATCCACAGCGCCACCGGCCAGGGTGAACGTTGCATCGCCGCTTCCGATCTGGATAACCCGAATGGAGCCGCTGCCCGCGGGCTCCGTGCCACTGGAATCAATCGCCACGGTATGGTTGCCGGTGGCCGCGCCGGTCACGGTCAGGGTATCGACCTGACCGGTCCTGAAATCGGTATGCATATGGAACGTACCGCCGGAACCCGACAACGTACCGACGTTCAACTTGAAGAATTCGCCGGGATTGCCGAACTGGATGGCACCACCGTTCATGGACAGGTTTTCCACCTCTCCGTCACCGACCATGATCCAGCGCGCATTGCTGTTGACACCCAGGTTTTGCACGTTCTGCAAGCGCCCGGTCAGGGTCGCGGAGTCTTCCAGCAGCACATTGGCGGTGCTGCTGCCGTCCGCGACGATATCGCCCACCAGGTGGCTACTGCCGACCCGAAGATTACCTTCGGCACCGTTGGTCAACTGCATCAGGATGCCGTTGCTGCCGACCAGCGTTGAATTGTTCAGTACGGCAATATTAGCCTCGGCATTGTCGACCAGAATCGCCGCGCCGTTCAGCCCTTCGACCCGGGTATTACTCAAGTTGAGCGTGTTGGGGCCAGCGACGCCCGGGTCGGCATTTAATTGAATGCCAACGGTTCCACCCTGGATCGAGCTGCCAGTCGCGTTGACCGTGCCATTGAACATACGGATGCCTGCCAGCGTGGTGCCGATGACCGTGCTGTTGGTCAGGTTCAACTCGCTCAAGCCGTTGACGGTCGCGCCGTTACGCGTGCCGATGATGGTGCTGTTGCCGCTTACGTGGGCGGTGGACCCGGTGGTGTTCGCCGAATCGTGACTCAGGACCAGACCGATCCTGTCACTGGAAATGTGGCTACCGACGATCGTTGCCAGACTGCTATCCAGATGCACCCCGTTGGTGCCAGTACCCTGTACCTGGGTGCCGGTCAGGTTCAGGGTCGAATCTTTCACAGTGATATCCAGCGTTTGCGCATCCACGGCATTCAAGGTGGCGCCATTGAACACGCTGTATTTGTCCTGCGGGGTTGTCCCGTCAATGGAGGCCTCGGGCTCCAGGCTGCCATCGATAAAGCGGATGGCCTGAGCTTGTTCGCTGATGATTAAAAACGGTAAGAAGGGCAACAGACGTAAAGCCCGTGAAAGAGGGCTTAGCAAAAAAAGCTGACTGGCAGACATGACCGACTCCATGGGATCTGGACTACACGAAGGCAGGCTCATCCTGACAATCAGCGACGAGCCCACCTACAAAGGAGCCGCAGAATATCCAGACACCTCCTATCGAGATGCAGGACCTTCCTGACATATCTGTAGGATTTATCCTGCAAGCTAGGCAAGAGTCATTCGCAGAACAGCGGCAGGCACCGCGTGGTACCTGCTGCTGTGCGAGTAAATTTCAGGAAGTGGGTGGCGTCAGATCACAGGTACCGATCCCTTGTGTCAGCCCCACCTGCGTATCCGAGAAGCTGGATGGCACCGGGACGCCACCGATGTCCAGCGTGTAGCGGACTTCACCCTTGCCTATCTGGTTGGTTGCACTCGCCCATGTCGGCAAGATATGAGTGTCATAAGGCTCGATAAACCAGAGGAAGCCGGACACGGCCTCATCCGCGGTAATCGGCCCATATGTCACCGTTTTTCCGGCTGCTGGAACATCGACGGGTGTTGCATAGGTATGTGCTGCCTTCCACTCGAGCTTCACGGTCATACCTGCTTTGAGGTAGTCGCTTGGAGGAATCAGGTACTGGAAGCCGATTTTGGTACCGTCAAAATGTAATGAGCGGCAAGTCAGCCTGGAATTGAAGAGATCTTGTGGAATAGCCAACGGCAACGTCACGGTAAAGAACGTGATTTCAACTTCGGTGGGTTCCAACGGTTCCTGAGGGTTGGCAACAGCGGTATTGGTTAGCTGGTAGGTCACCGGCATTGCAGCGTTGTTGCCTGCCCTCCTGATGATGTCCCAATCCAGTGCAATCTCGATTTCGTCACCAGGATCGTCGGTGGCAGGGTCGACAGAATAGGGAGCACCGATAGCCGTTCCGTCCCAGTACACCTGGATTTTATCTCCGGCCGTTAGGGGGTCATAGAGTTCGATCCTCGCGACGACAGGCTTGTTCTCATCGTTCGCGACCAGTTTGTTGGCCGTATTGCTGTCGCCGTACACCTCCAGCGGGAGAAGGGCCGGGTTGCCGGGCTCAGGCTTGGGGTTTTCGGGGCCTGTCGTCGAGAAATCGACCGTGACGTTACCGGTCGCACCGCCCATGGGCACCGAGCCACGGTACAGCTTGTATTCCACAGGCGTAATGACCGGCGCTGTCGCTGCGCCGTACTCGTCCCGCATATGCTCCCAGATGACAGAGACACTCATCATGTTCGGAGGATTGGAGCCCACCGGTGTCCGGTAAGGAAGCTCCTTGCCCCCCCAACTGATCGCGATCTGATCCGTTGCCTTGGCGTGCAAAATTCTTAGAAACTCGACGAAGACCCCCTGCAGGGCGTCTGCCCGGTCTATTTTGCCGTCATCTTCATTCTCGGGCACGCTGAGTGCGGGATATGGAAGGGGGGGGAACTGGCCGAGTGCCACCGGAATCAAGTCGTAAAGGGAGATGCGGCTTCGATTGCCAGCCTTGTCCACGATCACATAGCCAAAGCAGTAATTACCGTCGAGCAAGTCTTTTATCAGTGTCACCGGGAACTTGATCTTTCGGTCCGCCGGCAACGGGACCACGGCGATGGGTACGATGTCCTCGGGGTCGTCAGGCAGTTTGTCTGCAACCACGGTGAAAGCAACCTGGTCGCCCTCCGCCGCACCGGTCCACTCGGGAACTGTCGCTTCCAGCTCTGTTATCCCCGTGAGCGTGGCATCGACAATCGGGCCTGTAAACGCAAACGTCAGCTTCTCAGGCGCAGCGGTGCCATTGGGAGGAATCTTGTCGACGAAAACAAGTACGGGCGCGGACTCGCTGGGTGTCCCGAGATAATTCTCGTGGCGATACCTCAGGTTGAATGCGCCTTCGTTTTCGTCTTTCAATAACCAGTCGGCAGGTATCGTTACTTCGATAGGGAATGTGGTCGTGCCAGGAACGTAGCTCGCGGTGTCGACAGTTTCATAGTTGGAAGAGCCAACACGCGCGAGCTGGACTTCTACTGTCTCAACATCTATTGGATCCGTTGGAACGGTGGCCCATCTTGGGATTTCCAACGTGATCCCTGTGTCAAGGGATGCACGGGGGAACAGCCCCGCCGGCAAACCGGGTAGTGTGACCGCGTCCACGACCGGGGGGGTAAACGGATCTGCGTCAGCACGCCCCGGCACTCGTTGGCTCCACGCAGGTAAGGGTTGTTTTCTGCCGTCACTCGCCATGTTATCGCTCTCCCACTCATATCGTTCAAGCCACTGCGAATGCAATGGCAGTCAAAATATCTGTCGGGCAGATCGATACAGTCGGGCACGGCGAGCCGCTCCCCTCGTTCTGCGAGGCCACTGAGGCCTTGAGCGAATTAAGCAGCAGTTTTTATAATCGCGATACTGTCAGAGTTGACAGGTGGAGATCTGTACAGGGGTTTGTCAGAAGCGGCAATCGGGTTAACAGCACTGCGTGGCAGGGCTGAAAAACCCGATGATATTCAGGCAGCTTTCGCGGGCAGCGACACCTTCGGCAGATATTCGCAACTATCACTTCCGAGCCATCGATCAAATCACAAACCGCGCCACCATCGCATTCAAATCCACTGCCAGTCGCGACAATTCGTGGGTGGCGGCGCTGGTCTGATTGGCCCCGGCAGCGGACTGAGTAGCCAGGTCGCGAATGTTCACCAGGTTGCGGTCCACTTCACGGGACACCTGTGCCTGCTCTTCGGACGCGCTGGCGATCACCAGGTTGCGTTCGTTGATCAGATGGATCGACTGGGTGATCTGCTCCAGCGCAATGCCAGCGGCACGGGCCATTTCCAGGGTGCTTTGGGTGCGCTGATTGCTTTGCTGCATTGACGACACCGCCTCCCCCGTGCCGTTCTGAATGCCGGCGACCATCTTCTCGATTTCCTGAGTCGATTGCGCGGTGCGATGCGCCAGCGCCCGCACCTCGTCCGCCACCACCGCAAAACCACGCCCGGCTTCACCGGCGCGGGCCGCTTCGATCGCCGCGTTCAGGGCCAGCAGGTTGGTCTGTTCGGCGATGGCGCGGATCACGTCCAGCACCTTGCCGATGTCGCGGCCCTGAGCCGCCAGGCCTTCGATCATCAGCGAGGTGTTTTGCACGTCGTGGGTCATGGTCTGGATGGCGTCGACGGTTTCCACCACACGGTCACGACCTTCACGAGCGGCCTGGGTCGACTGGTTCGAGGCTTCGGAAGTCGACACCGCATTGCGCGCCACTTCTTCCACGGCGGCGGTCATTTCGTTGACCGCGGTGGCGGCTTGTTCGATTTCGTTGTTTTGCTGTTGCAGGCCGCGGGACGCTTCTTCGGTCACGGCGCTGAGCTCTTCGGCGGCGGCGCCCAGTTGCGTGGCGGAACCGGCGATCTGCTCGATGGTTTTACGCAGGTTGTCTTGCATGGTGGACAAGGCGCCGAGCAGGCGGGCCGGTTCGTCCTTGCCATCGATTTCAATGGCCTTGGTCAAGTTACCACCGGCGATGGTTTCCGCTGCCTGCACCGCACGGTTCAACGGCGTGACGATGCTGCGGGTCAGCAGCCAGGCCAGCAGCACGGTCATGAGCGCCGCCACCACTGACACCCCGATGATCCCGTTCACGGCGGTGTTGTAGTTGTCTTCGGCGACGAGCCCTGCTGCCTTGGCGCCCTCGGTGTTGTAAGTCACCAGTCGATTGAGCTGTTCGCCCATCTTGTCGGTGCCGTCCTTGATCCGTGTGTTGATCAGGTTGCGCATCTCGTCAAGTCTGCTCTGGCGCGACAGGTCCAACATTTCGCGCTGGGCTTGCATGTAATTGTCCAGAGTCGCGCTGAACACCTTATACAGCGCCGCTTCGTCCGGGCCCATCGGCAATGCGGCGTAGCTGGCCTGGGCCTTGAGTGCCTTGTCGGTCAACACGCCGATACGGGTTTCCGCTTCCTGCAAACTGGCCGGCTCGCGATTGACCAGTATGCGGAACGACAGAATGCGCATGCGCAGGATATTTTCGGTGACATTGCCCAGGAACCCGACGCTGGGCAGTTGGGTGCTGCCCATGTCGATCGAGGACTGGCGGATGATCGACATGCGGTTGACCGCAAACACACCCAGCACAATCACCAGCAAGGCAATGAAGGCAAAACCCAGGAAAGCTCGAGGCGCGATATTCAGATTACGCAGGGACATAGGACGGTACTCGGGTGATAGAGGCTTCGAGCGTCCTTGCCGTAATCACTGGCGGGTGGGCGCTGAGGCACACCGTTCAGGTTGGCGCCACTGTTGTAATAGGTTTGTGTGCGCCTGATAGTTGTATCGGCTGGGTTTGAGGATTTCTGCGGGGGATTTGCGAAATATTTTTTAAGGGATCAAGAGTGCTTCACCCATGAAACACTCAAGAATCACACAAATCCTGTAGGAGCCAGTTTGCTGCGGGCGCCTACAGGATCGTGGGGTATCAGGTTTTGCGGGCGGCGAGACGCCAGACCCGGGCAATGTCGCTCGCCCGTTCACACAACAATCGGGGGGCCTCGGCACAGGCCTGTTCCAGCGTCATCGGCCCGCTCACGACGGCAAACGCGGCATCGATGCCATGCTCGTATAAGGCCTGATAGCCCTCACCCAAGGTGCCGGCGATGACGATCACCGGCACGCCGTGTTGCCGCGCGATCTGCGCAACACCAAAGGGTGTCTTGCCACGCAGGGTCTGCGCATCGAAACGGCCTTCGCCGGTGATCACCAGGTCTGCGTCCATCACTGCCTCGGCCAGGCCGACCAGTTCGGCGACCACTTCCACCCCGGCCTTGAACTGCGCACCGAGGAAGGCCTTGGCGGCAAACCCCAGGCCGCCCGCCGCGCCGCTGCCCGGTTCGTCGCTGACGTCTTTGTTGAGGGTTCGTGCGCACAGTTCGGCAAAGTGCCCGAGCGCGCGATCCAGTTGCTCGACCTGCGAGGGCGTTGCGCCTTTTTGCGGACCGAAAATCGCTGAGGCGCCGTGGGGGCCGCACAGTGGATTGTTGACGTCGGCGGCAATGTCGAAACGCACCTCGGCCAGACGCGGATCGATGTCGCTCAGATCGATGCGGGCCAGTTGCGTCAGCGCCAACCCGCCGGGTGCCAGGGTTTGGCCTTGAGCATCGAGTAGTTTCACGCCCAGCGCTTGCATTGCCCCTGCGCCTGCGTCGTTGGTGGCGCTGCCGCCGATGGCGAGAATGACTCGCTGCGCACCGGCGTCGAGCGCGGTGCGGATCAGTTCACCGGTGCCGAACGTACTGCTGATGCAGGCATCGCGCTGGTCCACCGCAACCAGCTGCAAACCGCTGGCTTCTGCCATTTCGATGATCGCGGTGTGACTGTCGGGCAACCAACCCCACGCCGCATCGACCGCTACGCCGAGCGGCCCGCGAACGGTGGTCCGGCGCAGTTCGCCATCGCATGCTGCCAGAATCGACTCGACCGTACCTTCGCCGCCATCGGCCATCGGGCATTTGACCAGTTGCGCATTGGGCCAGACTTCAACCAGACCAAGGGCAATGGCATCGGCCACGCCTTGTGCACTCAGGCTGTCCTTGAACGAATCGGGGGCGATGACGATTTTCATGCGAATTCTCCAGTTCCAATGCCCTCATGCTGCCAGCCGGCCTGAACAATAACGCCAGTCCGCTGCACAAGCGGCATGGTGGATTATTGTTCATTTCTACAAAGGCTTTGATCCAGTCAGCATTGATGTTGGATGTGAGGGCCTCATCGCTAGCAGGCTAGCTCCCACAGGGGATCTTCAGTGACCACAAAATTGAAGAGCGAACAGAATCAAATGTGGGAGCGAGCCTGCTCGCGAAAGCGTCCTTGAGATCGCCATCGCCAGCGGCTCCTACAAAGGCGCGGGCGCGTCAGTTTGCGGAAGCAGTTGCACACCGAGATAAAGGGCAAGCATGCCATCGAGCCTCAACGGATCGACGCCGCTGAGCTCGGCAATCCGCTCCATTCGGTAACGCAAACTGTTGCGGTGAATGCCCAGCGCATCGGCGCAGGCCTGGCTCTGGCCATCGTGATCGCACCAACTGCGCAAGGTCGCCAGCAGTTGACCGTTGCCGTCCTTGGCGATGACTTTGCGCAAAGGCGTGAGCAATTCGTCCAGCGCATCGTCGTTGCGATGGCGCCAGAGCATCACCGGCAATCGATAACGGGTCAGCGTCAGCAGACGTGAATGCGGCAACACATCGCGCCCGTAGGCGAGCAAGTCGCCGACCCGGCGATAGCAACGACGCAAGCCCGACAACCCCTCGGCCTGCCCGCCCACGGCGATGCGCAAGATATTCCAGCCGAGGCCGTCGAGTTTTTCCAGCAGACGGTCGTTCTCGATCGCCTGGTTTGCCGGTCGGCACCACAGCAACGACGACTTGGCCGAACTCACGCACCAACTGTCCGGGTAGCGCGAGGTCAACCAGGCGCTGAGTGCGTCGACGGTTTGCCCCGGACCGTGCTCCATCCCCAGCTCAAACAGATACGGCACCCGCGTCAGTTGCGGTTTGAGCCCAAGCTGCTGCGCCTCATCGATCAGGCGCGGTGAATCCCCGGACTCGCTCAACAGCAACGCCAACAAATCATCGCAACGCTGGCGCCGCCATTGCTGCTCGGCCTGCTGATTGCGCTGGCCCACCAGCATCTCGGCGGTCATGCGCACCAGTTCGGCGTAGGTGCGCAATTGCTCGGGTTCGCCGGTGATGCCGAGCACGCCAATCAGCCGTTGATCGAGCAACAGCGGCAGGTTGATGCCGGGCTGCACGCCTTTGAGGTGGATAGCGGTTTGCGCATCGATTTCCACCACGCGCCCGTTGGCCAGCACCAGTTGCGCGCCTTCGTGCCGGGTGTTGACTCGCTCCGGCTCACCGCTGCCGAGTATCAACCCCTGGCTGTCCATGACGTTGACGTTGTACGGCAGGATGGCCATCGCCCGGTCGACGATGTCCTGGGCCAGGTCGTGATCGAGTTCGAACATGGTGGTGGTCCTTGAAAACGCGGTTGTTCACCCGCACAGGGCTTGGTGGCAAACCCTGTGCTCAGGCACAAAGACAGCAGCCCTGAGGGTGGTCGAGACTCTCAGGGCGATCAACGTTACCCTTTGCATCGCAAAAAATCATAATAAAGAGAGAGCCCGCCATGTCACAGAGCGCCGCCGCTACCCAGGCCATCGTTGACGAAAAAAATGCCGTCTACAAACGCATCACCCTGCGTTTGATCCCCTTCATTTTCATCTGCTACCTGTTCAACTACCTCGACCGGGTGAACGTTGGATTTGCCAAGCTGCAGATGCTCGATGCACTGAAATTCAGCGAAACCGTGTACGGCCTCGGTGCCGGGATCTTCTTTATCGGCTACGTGCTGTGCGGCGTGCCCAGCAACCTGGCGTTGACCCGATTCGGCCCGCGCCGCTGGATCGCACTGATGATGATCGTCTGGGGCACGCTGTCGACCTGCCTGCTGTTCGTCACCACCCCGACCGAGTTCTACACTTTGCGCCTGTTCACCGGCGCGGCCGAAGCCGGGTTCTTCCCGGGCGTGGTGTTGTACCTCTCGCAGTGGTTCCCGACCTTCCGCCGTGGCCGCATCATGGCGCTGTTCATGTCGGCAATCCCGGTGTCCGGCCTGCTCGGTAGCCCGTTCTCTGGCTGGATCCTCAACCACTTCGCCGCCGGCCAGGGCGGTCTGGCCGGCTGGCAGTGGATGTTCTTGCTCCAAGGCATCCCGACCGTAATCCTCGGCGCCCTCGCCTACTTCCTGCTCAGCGACAGTTACGCCAACGCCAAATGGCTCACGCCGTTCGAGCGCTCGGTGCTGGAAGCCGACCATGCCGAAGACCTCGCCAACAAACCGAAAACCACCACCGACTCGCTGCTGGCGGTGTTCAAGAACCCGGCGATCTGGGCGTTCGGCCTGATTTACTTCTGCATTCAGAGCGGCGTGTACGCGATCAACTTCTGGCTGCCGTCGATCATCAAGAACCTGGGCTTCAGCGATAACCTGGTGATTGGCTGGTTGAGTGCGATCCCGTACCTGCTGGCGGCCGTGTTCATGTTGATGGTCGGCCGCTCGGCGGATTTGCGCAAAGAACGTCGCTGGCATTTGGTGGTGCCGATGTTGATGGGCGCGGTGGGCCTGCTGATCGCGGTGAACTTCGCCACCACGCCCGCCATCGCGATCCTAGGCCTGACCATCGCTACCATGGGCGCCCTCACCGGCCTGCCGATGTTCTGGCCGGTGCCGACCGCACTGCTGAGCGCCGGCGCTGCGGCGGGTGGTCTGGCGTTGATCAACTCCATGGGCCAGATGGCCGGTTTCCTCAGCCCGTACCTGGTGGGTTGGGTCAAGGACAGCACCGGTTCGACCGATGCCGCGCTTTACTTGCTGGCGGGCGTGATTGTCTGCGGCAGCTTGCTGGCATTGCGCATGACCCGCACCTTGCGCGCTTAAGCACCGCAAAACCCCTGTGGGAGCTAGCCTGCTAGCGATGGCTGAATGTCAGTCAGCATTGATGTTGCTGACAAACCGCCATCGCTAGCAGGCCAGCTCCCACATTTGTTCCGGGGATGTTTGAGATTTGCGTTTGCTCCCTGTCACAGTTCTGGTATTTGATTGAGCCTTTCCCACCGGTAAAAGGATTTCGTCATGAGCTATCGCACGTTGGGTCATTCGGGTTTGCAGGTGTCCACCCTGACCCTCGGCACCATGATGTTCGGCGAACAGACCAGCACCGAAGATTCCCTGCGGATCATCGACAAGGCCTGGGACCAAGGCATCAATTTCATCGACACCGCCGACGTCTACACGGGCGGCCGCTCCGAGGAAATCGTCGGTGAGGCGATTGCCGGCAACCGCCACGAATGGGTGCTCGCCACCAAGGTCGGTTTCGGCCCGGTGGACGGCGTGCCGAACCGCAGCGGCCTGAGCCGCAAGCACATCTTCAATGGCATCGATGCCAGCCTGACGCGCCTCGGCACCGACTACCTCGACATCTATTACCTGCACCGCGAAGACCACAACACGCCGTTGGAAGTGACCGTGTCGGCCATCGGCGACCTGATCCGCCAGGGCAAAATTCGCTACTGGGGGTTGTCGAACTATCGCGGCTGGCGCATCGCAGAGGTCATTCGCGTGGCCGACAAACTGGGTGTCGACCGCCCTGTCATCAGCCAGCCGCTGTACAACATCGTCAACCGTCAAGCCGAAAACGAACAGATCACCGCCGCGCAGAACTACGGTTTGGGCGTGGTGCCTTACAGCCCGCTCGCGCGCGGCGTACTCAGCGGCAAATATGCGCCGGATGTAAAACCGGATGCCGACAGCCGCGCCGGGCGCGCCGACAAACGTATTCTGGAAACCGAATGGCGCGTCGAATCCCTGCGCATCGCCCAACAGATCCAGCAATACACCCAGGACCGCGGCGTCGGTATCGTCGAGTTCGCGATTGCCTGGGTGCTGAACAACAGCGCCGTGACCTCGGCCATTGTCGGGCCGCGCACGGAAGCGCAATGGGATGCCTACACTAAAGCCCAAGCGGTGAAGATCACGGCGCAAGATGAGGCGTTTATCGATTCGCTGGTGACACCGGGGCATGCGTCCACGCCGGGGTTCAATGATGTGAGCCATTTCGTGTCGGGCCGTAAGCCCCGCAACACCTGAAGCAACACAGACCTAATGTGGGAGCGAGCCTGCTCGCGATAGCGCCAGATCAGTCAACCGGGATGTTGAATGTCAGGCACTCATCGCGAGCAGGCTCGCTCCCACAATGGATCGGTGTTGATCGATCGGACAATATTCGACCGTAAAACCACGTATCCTCCGCCCCCGTTTCACCTTCAACTTCGCGAGGACAGTTTGTCTAAAGGTATCGCTCTCTCGGTTTCGGCCTCGGTGCTGTTTGCCGTCATGTATTACTACACCTCACTGCTCACTCCGTTGAGCGGCGTGGAAATTTTCGGCTGGCGAATGCTGCTGACAGTGCCGTGCATGACCGTGTTCATGGTGGTGTCCGGCGAATGGAAGCGCGTGGTCGAGCTCGTTCGGCGAGCCATTGCCCAGCCGAAACTGATCGCCGGCCTGATCGCTTCTTCGGCCTTGCTCGGCGTGCAACTCTGGCTGTTCATGTGGGCGCCGCTCAACGGCTACAGCCTCGATGTGTCGCTGGGCTATTTCCTGTTGCCACTGACCATGGTCCTGACCGGACGGCTCGCCTATGGTGAGCGCCTCTCCTACCTGCAAAAAATTGCGGTGTTTTTCGCCTGCCTCGGGGTGATCAATGAGGTGTATCAGGTCGGCGGTTTTTCCTGGGCAACCTTGCTGGTGTGCATCGGCTATCCAACGTATTTCATCCTGCGCAAGCGTCTGGCGGCGGACAACCTCGGCGGTTTGTGGCTGGACATGGCGTTGACGCTGCCGGTGGCCTTCTGGTTCGTACAGACCGGCGAGCAAGGGTTCAATGTGTTTGATCAGCATCCGTGGTTGTCGCTGTTGATCCCGATGCTTGGCGTGATCAGTGCGTCGGCGCTGGTGATCTACATCATCGCCAGCCGACTGTTGCCGTTCAGCCTGTTCGGGCTGTTGAGCTACGTCGAGCCGGTGCTGTTGCTTGGCGTGGCGTTGCTGCTCGGGGAAAGCATCAAGCCCGGAGAATGGCTGACCTACATTCCGATCTGGATGGCGGTGCTGGTGCTGGTGTTCGAAGGGTTCAAGCACCTGATGCGACAGCGCAGGCCTTAAACACATACCAAACAAATGTGGGAGCGAGCCTGCTCGCGATAAGAGCCTGACATTCAACCTCTCGGTTGACTGACCTGGCGCCATCGCGAGCAGGCTCGCTCCCACAGTTTTTACGGCGGTGGTGGTTTAGTCGGTGGACAACACGCCACGACGAACCTGATCGCGTTCGATCGATTCGAACAGCGCCTTGAAGTTGCCTTCACCGAACCCGTCGTCGCCTTTACGCTGGATGAACTCGAAGAACACCGGGCCCATCAGGGTTTCCGAGAAGATCTGCAACAGCAGACGCTTGTCGCCCGACTCGGACGAACCGTCCAGCAGAATGCCTCGCGCTTGCAGTTGGTCAACCGGCTCGCCGTGGTTTGGCAGACGGCCTTCGAGCATTTCGTAGTAAGTGTCCGGTGGAGGGGTCATGAAGCGCATGCCGATGCTTTTCAGGTGATCCCAGGTTTTCACCAGGTCGTCGGCCAGGAAGGCCACGTGCTGGATGCCCTCGCCGTTGAACTGCATCAGGAACTCTTCGATCTGCCCGGCGCCCTTGGAGGACTCTTCGTTCAGCGGGATGCGGATCATGCCGTCCGGCGCGGTCATCGCCTTGGAGGTCAGACCGGTGTATTCGCCCTTGATGTCGAAGTAGCGGATTTCACGGAAGTTGAACAACTTCTCGTAGAAGTTCGCCCAGTACGCCATGCGGCCGCGATACACGTTGTGAGTCAGGTGGTCGATGATCTTCAGGCCGGCGCCAACCGGGTTGCGGTCAACGCCTTCGATGAACACGAAATCGATGTCGTAGATCGAACTGCCTTCACCGAAACGGTCGATCAGGTACAGCGGCGCGCCGCCGATGCCTTTGATCGCCGGCAGGTGCAGCTCCATCGGGCCGGTTTCGATGTGGATCGGTTGCGCACCGAGTTCCAGCGCACGCTTGTAGGCCTTTTGCGAATCCTTGACGCGGAATGCCATGCCGCACACCGACGGGCCGTGCTCGGCCGCGAAGTACGAAGCGACGCTGTTGGGTTCGTTGTTGAGGATCAGGTTGATCGCGCCCTGGCGATACAGGTGCACGTCTTTGGAACGGTGGGTCGCGACTTTGGTGAAGCCCATGATCTTAAAGATCGGCTCCAGCGTGTTCGGGGTTGGCGATGCGAACTCAATGAATTCAAAGCCCATCAGGCCCATCGGGTTTTCGTATAAATCTGCCATGGTCGGCGCCTCATCATTTTCTGGTCAATTAACGAATCGTTAGTTGCTGGCAATGCTGAGACCGACGGGTGGCGCGCAGGAGATGCCCCGCACGCTGCGGGCGAGGAAATCACCGTAGATCAATTGAAACCCAAAACTCTTCATTGTCGACCCAAGGCTGTTACGGGCGAGGCTTCTGCTGCCAGAAGACATTTATTCTTATATGCGTAACCGGATTCTACACAGCGTAAATCGGTTTGTCCGCCTTCTGTATCAAATCCCCTTTTTCCCTGCTCGCGCAAGGGGTTTGTTGCAGAGGAAAATCCCCGCCAGAATCAGCCCGCCGCCCAGGCACATCGTCAGCGTCAACTGCTCGCCGAGCAGCAACGCACCGAGGATCACAGCGGTCAGCGGATTCAAGGCGATGAACACCCCGGAGCGTGTCGCGCCGATTGTGCGCAGACCGTCGTAATAGCCGATGTACGCCAGCGCCGAGCCCAACACGCCCAGATAGATCAGGCTCAACCATTGCGCCGAGCCGAGGCCGACCAGCGCCGCGACACTCACCTCTCCCCTGACGGCACTGACCACCCAGAGCATCACCGTGCCGAGCAAAATCGAATACGTCACCGTTTGCACCGGCCCCAGGGTTTGATTCAGGTCTTTTGAGAACAGTGAATAGATGCCCCAACCGAGCACGCAGCCAAAGATCAATAAGTCGCCGATCCAGGCATCAGCCTGACCGGCCATCAACTGTGGATGACGACTGACAATCACCAGGCTCGCCCCGGCAATACAGATCGCGATGCCGATGACTTTCGCTCGACTCATGCGCTCTTTGAACAGCAACCACGAGGCCAGCCCGATCACGGCAGGGTTCAGCGCGACGATCAATGACGCCCGCGAAGCATTGATGTAATGCAGGCCATAGAAGAAGCACAGGTTGTAGAAAAAAATCCCGAAGAAACCCAACAGCGTCAGTTGTAACCATTGCCGGGAGCTGGGTCGGGCCAATGGAATGCGCGCCAGCAGTAAAAACAGCAGCAGCGCCACGCTGGCCAGCAAAAACCGCAGGCTCGCGGCGAACAACGGACTGAGGCTGTCCGCCAGAAATCGCCCGGCGACGAAGGTGCCGCCCCAAATCATGGTGACCGCCGCGAGTTTGAAATAAACCGCGACATAGGAAGGCCCCGACAGGTTTTGCTCATATGCAGTCATAAGTCTCCAGAACGACCAATCGATTTGATGGGGTATCATTCCGTTAATACTTGATCATCGTAAAATGAGTAAAAACTCATGACCCTTACTCAACTGGAGATCTTCTCGCTCGTCGCCGAGCTGCACGGCTTTACGGCGGCGGCCAATCGTCTGGGTATTTCTCAATCCGCGGTGTCCCACGCCCTCAAGTCGCTGGAACAGGAATTGGGCGTCGAGCTGCTACGCCGGCATCAGTCTCAGGTCGAACTCAGCGACATCGGCCAACAGCTGTTACTGCGCGCCCGGGCAATGCTCGGGTTGGCCAACACTTTGCGCCAGGAAGCGGCAGATGCTCGGGGCATGAAACGCGGCACATTGCGCATCGGCTCGTTCGGCCCGACCTCGTCGATCAAGTTGTTGCCGACGATCCTGCAGCACTACCGCGCCGCTCACCCCGGCATCGAGGTGCACATTGATGAAGGCCCCGACCGGCAGGTGATCCAGTGGCTGGAAGAGCGGCGCATCGACATCGGCTTCGTGGTGTTGCCTGAAGAACGCTTCGATACCGTTGCGCTGTTTGAAGACCAGATGGTCGCTTTGCTGCCCGCCAATCATCCGCTGGCGGCTCGCGCCAGCCTGACCCTGAGCGATTTGTGTCACGACCCTTTCGTGCTGACCGAAGCCGGCTCTTCGGAGCTGGTTTCCCGCCTGTTCAGTGCCGCGCGGTTGACGCCCAACATCCGTTATCGCTGCTCGCAGCTACTCAGCACACTGGATACCGTTGGCCGGGGCGATGCCTTGACCGTGGTCGCCGAAGGCTCGTTGCCCGCGTATCACGACGACCGTTACCTGAAAAAACCTCTGTCGCCGGCGATCGCACGCCAGGTCGGTCTGGCCGTACTCGATCAACGCCAGAGTTCACCAGCGGCACTGGCCTTTATCAAACTGGCCGCAAATTTGGCCTACCGATGAGCGGCATAAGCTACAAAGCCCAACTATCATGGCTTCTGACCGAACTCTTTTGGGGAGGCTTGCCGTTGTCCTGCCTGCATTTGAGAGCCCTATTTCATCGCTACAGGTTTCGCAAATGCCCCTGACTGTAAAAACCCGCCGCCAACGCGGCAAGCGGATTGTTGTCACTGTATTGAGTGGTTTGCTCCCGATGTTACTGGGGTTCGCCATTCTTTATATGCAGGCGGAACGCGCGCTCAAGCACAGTACCGAGCAGACGGCCGAAGAAGCTGTTCGCCAGTTCGAGTTGATGCTCGACAACACCGCCCAGGCCGCACGCGAGTTGCTACCGCTGGCCGGGCAAAGTTGCATCGACGTCAACCTGGCGTTACGCGAGCAAGTGACTCGCCGCCCATTCGTGCGCTCGACCAATCTGGTGTGGGACAACACGATTTATTGCAGTTCGCTGTTTGGGGATTATCACGAAAAAATCGATGCCGGGGATTACACCCAAGGACAGTTGTTGCTGATGAAAGGCAATCTGGTCACCCCCGATACCGCCTTACTGGTGTATCGGCTGGGCGAAGGAAAACAGGGCGCGTTAAGCACCCTGGACGGTTATCACCTGAGTAACGTGTTGCGCATGATCGGTGGCAAGACGGTGCTGTTACTGCAAGTCGGCTCCAGTTGGTTGTCCGCTGACGGTCAGTTCCACAACGACGCCCTGCTCGCTTTACCCGTCGCGCAGAGCACGCTGACGTCCTCACGTTATGCGTTTAGCGTGGAGGCCGGTTTCCCCGAAGGAGAAACCTGGCGTTACATGAGTAGCGAATATCCTTCACTGTTCAGTCTGCTGATCTTTTTCGGCGTGGTTTCCGGCTTCATCGGCCATGTTTTGCAGAAGCGCTCGTCGTCGCCCAGTCATGAAATGCAACGAGCCCTGGAAGCGGCGGAATTCGTTCCGTATTTTCAACCCGTGGTTCATGGCGACAGCAAAAAGTGGTCGGGCGCCGAAGTCCTGATGCGCTGGAACCATCCCAAGGAAGGCCTGGTACGTCCGGATCTGTTCATCCCGTTTGCCGAACACTCCGGGTTGATCGTGCCGATGACCCGCTCGTTGATGCAGCAAACCGCCGCCCTCCTGGCGCCGCATTCGGCGACATTCGATGCGCCATTTCACGTCGGCATCAACATCACCGCCAGCCACTGCAAGGACCTTGAACTGGTCGCCGATTGCCGAGAGTTCCTCGCCGCCTTCGCGCCCGGCGCCATCAGCCTGGTGCTGGAACTCACTGAGCGAGAGCTCATCGAACCCACCGCCATCACGCTTCAGCTGTTCGAGCAACTTCATGAGCTCGGCGTGATGATCGCCATCGACGACTTCGGCACCGGTCATTCAAGCTTGGGTTATCTGCGCCAGTTCAATGTCGACTTCCTGAAAATCGACCAGAGCTTTGTCGCCATGATCGGCGCGGACGCCCTCTCCCGGCATATTCTGGATACCATCATCGAGCTCTCGGCCAAGCTCGATCTGGGCATTGTCGCCGAAGGCGTGGAAACCGAAGAGCAAAGTGATTACCTCACCGCCCATGGCGTGAACTTTCTGCAAGGCTATCTGTTCGGTCGGCCGATGTCCGGTGCAGACTTCATTAATGCATTAAGTCACCATTAACTTACGGCATTAAGCGACGGGCAACAGGGCTGCGCACCAAATTGAATCAAAAGACTACTCTCGTTACATGAAGAAAAAGTCAGGATTTACTCTTTGCCCATTAACTACTACAATTTTTCGTGCCTGCGCTGAATTAGCAGGTGAGCCATTATCACCGAGTCGCTACAAGGCTCCTGGCTTATAGCTTTGTTTGCGGTTGGTATCAGCCAAACACACTATTGGAGTAAAGATATTGTCCAGACTCGCTGAATTTCGTGCAGCTGAAAAGGCCCTTCAAGAGCAGCTCAAGCAGCTGGAATCCCTGAAGAACGATGCCGGGCTCAAGAAAGAAATCGAATTCGAAGAAAAGCTCCAGGGGCTGATGAAAACCTACGGCAAGAGCCTGCGCGACATCATCGCCATTCTCGATCCGAACCCGGCAAAATCCGGCCTGCAACAGAGCGCCGCGCCTAAAACCCGCCGCGCTCGCGTGGTCAAGGTTTATCAGAATCCGCACACCGGCGAACTGATTGAAACCAAGGGCGGCAATCACCGCGGCCTGAAAGCCTGGAAGGAACAATACGGCGCTTCCACCGTTGACTCCTGGCTGCGCGGCTAATCACTCGCGGTGAAAAAAAAAGCCCTGCAATTGCAGGGCTTTTTCATGGATACCCTCTAAATGCAACGATTTGAATCGATCCACTCGCTACTTGCCAAATAACTTTGTGCTTAATCCGTTTAGGTATCTAAAGATTACGGGCCGAGCTGGAGATTTTTGGCGTCAATTAAAGTTTCAAGCTGTTGCGAGCACGCTCTATTTCCTCCTGACTGGCCTTATAAGCCTCCGCCTGCCCTGCGTACGAAAGAACATAAGCCTTATCGGCATCCACCGCCGCGACCAATGTTTGCGAGAGCACATGCCGCCCGTTCTGCGTAATCGTGCAGGTCGTTTCCAGTGCCGCCAAGCGGCTCAACGTTGCCGGATGGATTTTGTTGCACACGCTTTGATAGCCGCCCTGAAAGAAGTCCTTCTGCACGGCCTTGCGCATCTCCAGCAACACGCCTTGCAAATTGACCTGATGACCGCTTTCCACTGGCGTCATGGTCAACTCCATGACCATCAACGGTGCACCGCCTTGATCGTTTTTCACCGCGCGCTGCCGGGACACCTGAGGCGCGGCCTGATCTGGCGGGGTCGATTCAACGACCCAACCATCCGGCCAGGTCACGACCGGCGCATCAGCATGAGCACCTGCAACACCTGACAGCCAGAAAATCAGAACGAACAGCGTTTTACAGGATCGGATCATTGCAATGAACACTCACGGATTGAGCGATAAAGTCTGAGCCTCGCCCGTCTGTCAGGCAATAGCTGACGGTTCGGGTTTGGTGATGCCTGCGCCCTTGCGTATCATTGGCGCCATTCGTTAGCCCCACTTATTTTCCGGAGGGCCCATGAGCCTGCACGAATTGAACACCTTCCCAGGCGTCACCGCCCAACCTGACACCGCGACGCAGAACTTCGTCTTCAACCACACGATGCTGCGGGTCAAGGACATCACCAAGTCCCTGGATTTCTACACGCGGGTCCTGGGTTTCTCGCTGGTGGAAAAACGCGACTTCCCGGAAGCCGAGTTCAGCCTGTATTTCCTGGCGCTGGTCGATAAAAACCAGATCCCGGCCGATGCCGCAGCCCGCACTGAATGGATGAAATCGATCCCCGGCATCCTCGAGCTGACCCACAACCACGGCACCGAAAACGATGCGGATTTCGCTTACCACAACGGCAACACCGACCCGCGCGGTTTCGGCCACATCTGCATCTCGGTGCCCGACATCGTCGCTGCGTGCGAACGCTTCGAAGCGCTGGGCTGCGATTTCCAGAAGCGCCTGAACGACGGCCGCATGAAGAGCCTGGCGTTCATCAAGGACCCGGATGCTTACTGGGTCGAGATCATTCAGCCAGCCCCGCTCTGAAACACAACATCGTCCTGTAGGAGCCAGCAAGCCGGCTCCTACAGAGATCTGCTGCGCATACAAAAAAACCCCATGATCACTCATGGGGTTTTGTGTTTCAGCGTTGGTAAAATCAGGCCGGGGCCGAGGTCCGGATCAGGTGATCGAAGGCACTCAGGGAAGCCTTGGCGCCCTCGCCTACCGCAATCACGATCTGCTTGTACGGCACAGTCGTCACGTCACCGGCAGCGAACACGCCCGGCATCGAAGTTTCACCACGCGCATCGACAATAATCTCGCCACGCGGCGACAACTCGATGGTGCCTTTTAGCCAGTCGGTGTTCGGCAGCAGACCGATCTGCACGAAGATACCTTCAAGGTTCACCGTGTTGAACTCACCCGAATCGCGATCTTTATAGACCAGACCGGTCACCTTCTGGCCGTCGCCCTTCACTTCACTGGTCAGTGCGCTGGTGATGACATCGACGTTGGGCAGGCTGAACAACTTGCGTTGCAGCACCGCATCGGCGCGCAGCTTGCTATCAAATTCCAGCAGCGTGACGTGACTGACAATACCGGCCAGATCGATCGCCGCTTCAACGCCGGAGTTACCCCCGCCGATTACCGCTACGCGCTTGCCTTTGAACAGCGGGCCGTCACAGTGCGGGCAGAAACACACGCCTTTGGCTTTGTATTCCTGCTCGCCCGGCACACCCATTTCACGCCACCGCGCACCCGTTGCGAGGATCAGCGCTTTGGTCTTTAGGGTGGCGCCACTGTCGAAGCGAACCTCGTGCAACTCGCCGGGATTCTTCGCCGGGATCAGCGCGGTGGCCCGTTGCAGGTTCATGATATCCACGTCGTATTGCTTGACGTGTTCTTCGAGTGCGCTGGCCAGCTTCGGCCCTTCGGTCTCCTGCACGGAGATGAAGTTCTCGATGGCCATGGTGTCCAGCACCTGCCCACCAAAACGTTCAGCCGCCACACCGGTGCGAATGCCTTTACGGGCCGCGTAGATCGCCGCCGAAGCACCGGCCGGACCACCACCGACAACCAATACGTCAAAGGCTTCTTTGGCGCTGATTTTCTCGGCCTGGCGTTCAGCGCCGCTGGTGTCGATCTTGGCGAGGATTTCTTCCAGGCCCATGCGGCCCTGGCCGAAAATCTCGCCATTCAGGTAAATGCTTGGCACGGCCATGATCTTGCGATCATCGACTTCGGCCTGGAACAATGCGCCGTCGATGGCGACATGGCGGATGTTCGGGTTGAGCACGGCCATCAGATTCAGCGCCTGAACGACGTCCGGGCAGTTCTGGCAGGACAGCGAGAAATAAGTCTCGAAGCTGAACTGACCTTTGAGCGAACGGATCTGTTCGATCACTTCCGCGCTGGCTTTCGAGGGGTGGCCGCCGACTTGCAGCAAGGCCAGCACCAGCGAGGTGAATTCGTGGCCCATCGGGATGCCGGCGAAACGCAGACTGATGTCGGCACCCGGGCGGTTGATCGAGAACGATGGCTTGCGTGCGTCGTCACCGTTATCGAGCAGGGTAATCTGACTGGAAAGACTGGCAACGTCTTTCAGCAGTTCGAGCATTTCCTGGGATTTCGCACCGTCGTCGAGGGATGCAACGATCTCGATCGGCTGGGTGACCCGTTCCAGGTACGATTTCAACTGGGCTTTAAGATTGGCGTCCAACATACGGGCGATTTCCTTGATTTTCTTGAGGCGAAAAAAAGCCCGAGCGAATCTCGCCCGGGCTTTTCTATTGGGCGGTTGCAGCTTACTTAGGTGCGGAAACCCGCCCTGATGATGCTTTCACAGACTTAGATCTTGCCGACCAAGTCGAGGGACGGAGCCAGAGTGGCCTCGCCTTCTTTCCACTTGGCTGGGCAAACCTGGCCTGGGTGAGCAGCGACGTACTGAGCAGCCTTGATTTTGCGCAGCAGCTCGGAAGCGTCACGGCCAACGCCGCCATCGTTCAGCTCAACGATTTTGATCTGGCCTTCAGGGTTGATCACGAAGGTGCCACGGTCAGCCAGACCGGCTTCTTCGATCAGTACGTCGAAGTTGCGGGAGATAGCATGGGTCGGGTCGCCGATCATGGTGTACTGGATTTTGCCGATGGCTGGCGAAGTGTTGTGCCAGGCAGCGTGAGCAAAGTGGGTGTCAGTGGAAACGCTGTAGATCTCGACGCCCAGTTTCTGGAACGCGTCGTAGTTGTCAGCCAGGTCTTCCAGTTCGGTCGGGCAAACGAAGGTGAAGTCGGCTGGGTAGAAGAACACGACAGACCACTTGCCTTTCAGGTCAGCGTCCGACACTTGTACGAAGTCGCCATTTTTGTAAGCGGTAGCTTTGAACGGTTTAACTTGGCTGTTGATGATAGGCATCGTTGACTCTCCGTCAGGGGTTAAGAAGTTGATGGAGTGAACTCTACCCACTCGACGGACGGATGGCTCATTGGCAAACCTCATGCTACTGATTGGTTTTCGCTATTAGCAGGCAGTATTAATAGAAGGAAACGGTATCTAGGGCGCCAGCGGCTTTTCCGAAATCCGCGCCATCCCCAGAAAAGGGCTGGCTTCCACGTAGCGCATGGCCGACTTCATATCCTTCCAGCCGACGTAACCCATCAACGACTTCAAATCCCAACCGCTTTGATGGGCCCACGTGGCAAAACCGCGTCGCAACGAATGGCTGGTGTAGTGCTCGGCCGGAATGCCGGCGCGCTCCAGTGCCTGACGCAATAACGGGATGACGCTATTGGCGTGCAAGCCCTCTTCACCCAGATTGCCCCAGCGGTCGATACCACGGAACACCGGCCCGCGGACCAATGCCGCTTCGGTCAGCCAGGCGATGTATGCCTGTACCGGACACAATCGCTGCAATGCCGGTGTCTGGTAGGTCTTGCCCAGGTTGTCGCGGTCGCTCTTGCTACGTGGCAGGAACAAGGTGATGCCTGAACCGGCGCTGGCCTGAACGTGCTCAATCTGTACGCGGCACAACTCGTCGCTACGGAAACCGCGCCAGAAGCCCAGCAGGATCAACGCCGTGTCACGTCGTGCCCGCAGCAGCGCCGGTCGGTCGTTTTCTGATTTCGCGGTGAGCGCTTCCTGTTCAAGCCAGGCCACCACTTGTTCCAGATGCTGAAGCTGCAATGGCTCGGCTTGCTTTTCCTGCGCCGGGTGCAGTGCGCGAATGCCTTTGAAGACTTTGCGCACGACAGGTGCCTTGGTCGGATCGGCAAACCCTTGGCTGTTATGCCACTGCGCCAGCGCCGACAACCGCAGCTTCAACGTATTGATCGATAACTCACCCGCATACGCCACCAGGTAGCGCGCAACGCTGTCGGCAGTGGCCGGCAGAAACCCGCCCCAACCGACTTCGAAATGCTCGATGGCCGCGCGATAGCTGCGACGAGTGTTGTCGCGCGTTGCGGCTTGCAGGTAACGATCCAGATCGCTCATGGGCTTACTTCTCGAAGTCGTACTTTTTCTGGGCTGAAAAGCCGCGCCAGCGTGCATCACACGGGGTAATACCAGTATATCCCGCATGAATACTTCACGTATTTAAAGTTAATTGCTAGCGTGGTACATTATGTACTTTAGTGGTATGTACCACAGTACGAAATCGTAGGAGAGTTCATGGCACGCGGCGGTGTAAACAAAGCAGTGGTGCAAGCGGCACGCTTGGCAATTCTGGCTCGCGGTGAAAACCCCAGCATCGACGCAGTACGGATCGAGATGGGCAATACTGGCTCGAAAACCACCATCCACCGCTATCTGAAGGAGCTGGACGACGGCGCTGAAACCGCCGCCCCCTCCTCCGAGCCCATCGATGACGAGTTGGCAGGGCTGGTTTCACGCTTGGCTCAGCGCCTCAAAGAGCAGGCGCAAGAACCCATCGATCAGGCACGCGCGCAGTTCGAACAGCAACGAAAAGACCTCGAAAGCCAGCTGACGAAAGCCCAGGAAGCCAACAGCGAATTGCAGCAGCAGTACGAGATTCAAACCCTGGCGCTGACGCAGGAATCCGACACCCTGCAAAACACCCTCTCAATGCTGCAGACCGAGCAAACCCGCAACGCCGGAATGAACCAGGCGCTAGCCGATTTTGAGTTGCGCTTGCAGGACAAGGACGAGCAGATCCACTCCCTCGAAGAAAAACACCTGCATGCTCGTGACGCATTGGAACACTACCGCAACGCCGTCAAAGAGCAGCGCGAGCAGGACCAAAGCCGCCACGAAGGTCAGGTGCAGCAGATTCAGATGGAGTTGCGCCAGGCTCAGCAAAGCGCCCTGGTGCGCCAGGACGAAATCACTCAGTTGCACCGCGACAACGAGCGCCTGCTCACCGAAAACCGCGGCACGTTACGCGAGTTGAGCTTGCTGCAGGAACAGCTCAAGCACACCCATAGCCGTCAGGATCAACTGCTGGAACAGGTCAATCGAATCGACAGCGAACGCACACTCCTCCAGGAACGCTTGCGCGCAGCGCTGCTGGAGAGCCAGTCGCTGAAGCAGAACGTCGATGAGCAGTCGCAGATAAACAAGGCGCTGGAAATCGAACTGGTGAAGACTCAGGCGAGCCTCGATGAAAGCGTGCGCCTGGCAGCAGTCATTGCGACAGCGCCAGACGCCGCCAAGGCCGATTAACCCGCGACCGGCGTACGCATGGTGACGAACTCTTCGGCGGCTGTCGGGTGCACGCCGATGGTTTCGTCGAAGTCGCGTTTGGTAGCGCCCGCCTTCAAGGCAATCGCCAGACCTTGCACGATCTCGCCGGCATCCGGCCCGACCATGTGGCAACCCAAAACCTTGTCGGTTTTGCCGTCCACCACGAGCTTCATCAGTGTGCGCTCCTGACACTCGGTCAGGGTCAGCTTCATCGGACGGAAACGGCTTTCGAAGATCACCACGTCATGACCGGCCTCGCGAGCTTCCTCCTCCGTAAGGCCGACAGTGCCGATGTTCGGCAAGCTGAACACCGCGGTCGGGATCATCTTGTAATCCACCGGGCGATACTGCTCAGGCTTGAACAAACGACGCGCAATGGCCATGCCCTCCGCCAGCGCGACCGGGGTGAGCTGAACCCGGCCGATCACATCGCCCAGCGCGAGGATCGATGGCTCGGCGGTCTGGTATTGCTCATCGACCTCGACGAAGCCTTTCTTGTCGAGTTTGACCCCGGTGTTTTCCAGACCGAGGTTATCCAGCATCGGACGCCGTCCGGTGGCGTAGAACACGCAATCGGCTTCCAGCTGACGACCGTCCTTGAGCGTTGCTTTCAGGCTGCCGTCGGCGAGTTTTTCAATGCGCTCGATGTCGGCATTGAATTGCAAGTCCATGCCACGCTTGGTCAACTCTTCCTGCAAGTGCTTGCGCACCGCTCCATCGAAACCGCGCAGGAACAAGTCACCGCGATACAACAACGTGGTTTCGGCGCCCAGGCCATGGAAAATCCCGGCGAACTCGACGGCAATGTAACCACCCCCGACCACCAGAACACGCTTGGGCAGCTCTTTCAGGAAGAACGCTTGATTGGAGCTGATCGCATGCTCGTGCCCCGGAATCTCCGGGATCTGCGGCCAGCCGCCGGTAGCAATCAGGATGTTCTTGGCGGTGAAGCGTTCGCCATTGATCTCGACGGTGTTGGGGTCGACGATTTTGGCGTGGCCTTCATGCAAGGTCACGCCACTGTTGACCAGCAGGTTGCGATAGATGCCATTCAGGCGATTGATCTCGCGATCCTTGTTGGCAATCAGCGTCGCCCAATCGAACTTCGCCTCGCCCGGGGTCCAGCCAAAGCCCGAAGATTGCTCGAAGTCTTCAGCGAAGTGCGCGCCGTAGACCAACAACTTCTTCGGCACGCAGCCAACGTTCACGCACGTACCACCCAGGTAGCGACTCTCGGCCACGGCCACTTTCGCACCAAAACCGGCCGAAAAACGCGCCGCTCGCACACCGCCGGAACCGGCGCCAATCACATAAAGGTCAAAATCGTAGGCCATTTTCAATCTCCTCGGCAGGCAAACAGCATACCCGCAGACGTCCGTTGAGCAAGCATTACGCTGAAATGCTGGTGCCGTAAGGTGCGCGGCCCGATCTTCGCTATCGATCAATGCCCTTCTGCAGATTGCATTTCGGTATCTGCAGAGTGCGCCAAGCAATCAAAATCGCCATGAGCGCCAAGCCGAACGTCACCCACGAAACCAATCCGATCCCACCTTCGAATGCCCTTCCCGCTTGAGTCATCAATTCTCTTGCCTGATCACCCGACAAGTCTGCCGCCACATGATGGGCACCAGACAGCGTCTCACTCGCCAGCATCATCTGCACTTCGCTCAGAAACCCCGGAAGCTGCAATGCACCGCGATAGTAGGCGGTGACGAGACCGCCGAGCACTGTCGTCCCCAAAACCACGCCCACTTCATAGGCCGTTTCGCTAATGGCCGACGCAGCGCCAGCCTTTGCCGGTGGTGCGGCTGACAAAATCACATCATTGGACACCGTCGCGATCGCGCCCACGCCAATGTTCAGCAAGGCAAAAGCCACCACGAGAACGGTCAGGCTACTGCCCATGCTGGCGACCAGCAAAAACGCCGCTCCAGCAAACGCCATCAAAATCGGTATCAGCACATGCACCGGTAATCGCTGCGCGACAGGCACGACCGCCATCCCCACCAGGATCGCCATGATCTGACCAGGGACCAACGCGAGGCTAGCACTCAAGGGCGACATCTGAAGAACGATCTGCAAGAACTGAGTGGTAAAGAATACGAAGCCGACGAGAAACGCGAGACTCATCAAATTGATCGCGACAGAGCCGCTAAAGGTGCCACTGCGGAACAGACTCAGGTCCATCAGCGGCACTGGCAGACGTAACTGTCGACGCACAAACATCCAGCCCGCCACTGCGCCTACTGCAAATGTTGTCAGCGCTGTCCAGTCGATAGCATTACTGGCGCTGTGTTTAATGCCATAAACGATGGCACCAAGGGCTACCATCGATTGCAGGATGCTTATCGGATCCAACGGTCCTGAAACATCTCGCTCGGATTCGGGCAACAACAATGGCCCCAATACCAGCAGTGGCACCAACACGGGCACCGCCAACAGGAAAATCGATCCCCAACTGAAAAATTCCAGCAACACCCCGCCCACCAAAGGACCGAGTGCCGAGCCGACCGTCAACGTCGTAGCCCAGATCGCGACTGCTAGTCGGCGCTCTTCTCGATCCTCGAACACCGAACGTATCAACGCCAACGTTGAGGGCATTAGCATCGCACCGAAAACGCCCATAAAAGCTCGCCCAGTAATGAGTTGCGTGGTGGTATCGGAATACGCGGTTAGCACCGACACAATGGCAAAACCCAAAGACCCGACCAGCAACAACTTACGATGACCAATTCGATCTCCCAGACTACCCATCGACACCAGCAATCCCGCCAACACCAGCGAGTATGCATCGATCATCCACAACTGCTGGCTAGCACTCGGACGCAAGGCCTCGGCAATCTTTGGTAACGCGAATCCAAGCACCGTATTGTCAACGGTCACTAGCAACACTGGCAGCATCAGCACGCTGAGGCCTAGCCACCTTTTCGATTTTGCTCCGCTATGAATCGCCTCATTTGTTAACGCCATTAGCCAAACTCCCTGTCACCGCCAGAAAATTCACGGGGGCATTCAGTAATGCAGCCGCGAACCATACCTTTGGCACTCCCTTGCCAAGATTGAATCAGCTTCATTAATGACAACGACCAATCAATCGGGCAACAGGAAAAGTATTTCCTGGCGGAAATATTTACCTTTGATTCGACCAAAAAAAACCCCGAACAAGTCGGGGCTTTTCAGTACAAGCAGCTCAAACGCTATCAGTAAGCCTTGCCCGTCTTGTAGAAGTTCTCGAAGCAGAAGTTGGTCGCTTCGATGTAGCCTTCAGCGCCACCGCAGTCGAAACGCTTGCCTTTGAATTTGTAGGCAATGACGCAACCGTTTTGCGCCTGCTTCATCAAGGCGTCGGTGATCTGGATCTCGCCGCCCTTGCCTGGCTCGGTTTGCTTGATCAGGTCGAAGATGTCCGGCGTCAGGATGTAACGACCGATGATTGCCAGGTTCGACGGTGCGTCTTCCGGGGCTGGTTTCTCGACCATGTTGCGAACACGGTACAGATCATCACCAATCAGGTCACCGGCAATCACGCCATACTTGTTGGTTTCCAGCGGATCGACTTCCTGGATCGCAATGATCGAGCAGCGGTACTGTTTGTACAGCTTGACCATCTGCGTCAGTACGCCGTCACCGTCGAGGTTGACGCACAAGTCATCCGCCAGCACCACGGCGAACGGTTCGTCGCCGATCAGCGGACGACCGGTCAGGATGGCATGACCCAGGCCTTTCATTTCGGTCTGGCGAGTGTAGGAGAAAGAGCACTCGTCGAGCAGTTTGCGGATACCGACCAGGTATTTCTCTTTGTCGGTGCCCTTGATTTGGTTTTCCAGCTCGTAGCTGATGTCGAAGTGGTCTTCCAGGGCGCGCTTGCCACGACCAGTGACGATGGAGATTTCGGTCAAACCGGCATCCAGTGCTTCTTCGACGCCGTACTGGATCAGTGGCTTGTTTACCACCGGCAGCATTTCTTTGGGCATGGCTTTAGTCGCTGGCAGGAAGCGAGTACCGTAACCGGCTGCTGGGAACAAGCATTTCTTGATCATAAAAGTCCTTGAAAGGGCTGTGTGTACGAGTTTCGGCGCAGTCTAATCAGGCGGCGTGCACCTTACAATGCCCCGCACTGGCTAACCGATGCCATCATAGAGAAATATTCTCGCGGATAGTTCCGCAGAAGGTCGCGCTGCCTCTTATAGATAGCAGAGTTTCCGACCTGCGCCTGCGAATCAAACGAAACCACCATACGCCTATCAGCACCCGTTGCGTGCGTTTGGCGTTATCATTGCGCAATTGAACCAGCCAACGAGGCAGATAGATGTCGGTAGCAAAAAGTGTCAACGGGTTCCTGATCAATCAGGCGAAAGACGGCCAGTGGTGGGTAGACAGCGTCGGCGGCGAAAACATCGCCGGGCCATTCCCGACCGAAGCGTTGGCCATTGAAGTGGCGTCCGTGCTGGAACTCGAACACCCGGCCCCGAAACGTCGCGGCAAGGACAAGTCCTGATCTGAAGCCAATTGGCATGACCCAGCCCTGCCGCAACGCAGGGCTTTTTTGTGATTGGCTGAAACGAAGTGGCCTTTCGCTATAACCTTTTGATTACGGCGCTGTCACAGGCTAAGCCCCATCATCCTGACGACGACAACGACATGAATAGATTTTTGCCTTTGATTGCGATACTGGCCCTGAGCGGCTGTGCCACTTCGGAGAAGACTTACCTGGACAATGGCGAAACAGGCCTGTCAATCGACTGCTCCGGCGAAGCCAATTCCTGGGCCACCTGCTATGAAAAAGCCGATGCCTCCTGCGCCGGCACCGGCTATCGAATCGTCGGCACCGACGGTACGCCTTCGACCAAGGAAAGCGACAAGACCCTCGGCGTCGACGTAGGCAACTACAAAAACCGCAGCGTCGTGGTGGTCTGCAAGTAAGGCGCCCTGCCCTACATGTGAATTTCGGCGAATTTGATCCCGAGACCGCGCACGGTCTCGATCAGCTCGTCGAGACGATTGAAGGACTCGACTTCATCGTTATCGTCCACCAGAAAGTAGCTGCGCCCGGCGCTTTTCTTGAAAAATACGATCCATTCTCCCGGATCAGCCGGATTCTGAATCACGTGGGTAGCAGAAATTTGACCCTCTGCGTGCCGCTCCCGTACCTGCTCTCGCTTCATGCTCGACTCCAGAAATGACAATGCCGCCAAAGCGTTGCTTTGACGGCATCGATGCTGACTGTCGCCATTCTATCAGCCGGAAATGCACGCGGTAGCGGCATTGCGTACATCCATGGGGCGTAACGGCACATTTGAGATGCGCTCATGCAGCTTGATGCTGCTGCCACTGGAGCGTTCTTCGATATCGAATACGGCGGCCGGGCCTGAGGAGAATTTTTGCGGCACGATGACCCGCACACCTTCTTTCTCTTGCGGCTCGACCTGCAGGGCACCGCGACTGCTGGCCAGTTTCTCGGCCAGGCATTGTGCGTACTCATGGGGCTTCTTGCCTGAAATCACGTTCATGGTGGGCAGCGTCTCGTTGATTTCCGAGACACTCGCACAACCACTCATCGCCAACACCAACGGCAAGCCCAACACACCCCACTTCATACAAAACCTCCGATAAAGACCCTCCGACAGCACAAATGCTGGTTTTCTCCGAGGACCACTGCTTTTATCGCTCATAGAATTCCGAATAACTGTTTTTAATTGTCAAAGCGGAGCCCGACGACCGGATAATAACCTGTTCGGGCTGATAAACTGCGCCAATCGTCCATGCTATCGTTTTGATTTTGTAGAAAAAGCCCTTCTGGAGGCGCCTCATGAAATTTATCCACCAGCGCGAGCACCTCAACGAAGACGACATCGTCGTCATCCAATGCTCGCAAACGTGCAACATCCGCTTGATGAACGACGCCAATTTTCGCAGCTTCAAGAATGGCGGCCGTCACACTTATCATGGCGGTGCGTTCGACACCTTCCCGGCCCGCATTACTGCACCGAGCACCGGTTTCTGGAACATCACCATCGACACCGTCAACCGTCGGCCAATCAGTGTGACCCGCAAGCCGACCCTGACTCACTCGATCAAGATCATCCGCCGCTCTACCACGAAGCTGAGCTAAGCCCCCGACTCGAACACAGGCAGATATGACCGTGGCCCAAACGACCAAGTACGTCATCAAATACAAACTCAACGGCGAACGCCGCTTCGAATTTGCCCAACTTGAAAACGGCACCGAAGCAGAGGCCAAAGCCGCACTGGACGCCCTTCATGGCCAGAGCGAAGACGTCATCAGCGACATCAGCGTCAGCAAAGCGCTGTAACGGGATTCGGAGCGACAACCGGGAAGTCTGCTCCGTCCGTTGAATTCGACCGCAAGCACCGGAGTGTTCACGACGGCAGCGCTCCCTAGACTGGCCACCTCAACCCTGGGTTAAGGAGTCAGCACATGTTTAACGAGCGTACGCTCGATGCACTCGACTGGGACGGCCTGTACCAGCAACTCGATCAGGATGGCTGCGCCATCATCCGGTCATTGCTGAGCGTCGAAGCGTGCGACGACATCAGCGCGCTTTATGCGAACCCTGAGCCTTTCCGCTCGCAGGTCATCATGGCCCGTCACGGCTTTGGCCGCGGCGAGTACAAGTATTTCCGCTACCCGCTACCGGATCTCGTCTGCCGAATGCGCAGTACGCTCTACCCGCGACTGGTGCCGATTGCCAATCGCTGGCACGAGCAGATGGACTTGCCGATCCGTTTTCCGCCACGGCACGAGGCGTTCCTTGAGCGCTGTCATGCCGCCGGTCAGGAGCGCCCAACGCCGTTATTGCTGCAATATGGGCCACAGGACTACAACTGCCTGCATCAGGATCTGTACGGTGAACACGTCTTTCCGTTGCAAGTGGCGATTCTTCTGTCAGAGCCCGGCGAAGATTTCACCGGTGGCGAGTTTGTACTGACCGAGCAACGTCCACGGATGCAGTCTCGCCCCCAAGTGATGGGCCTGAAGAAAGGTGACGGACTGATTTTTGCCGTCAACCAACGGCCGGTAAAAGGCGTTCGCGGCTACTACCGGGTCACCTTGCGGCACGGGGTGAGTCGCCTGCACAGCGGAAAACGGCATACCCTTGGAATCATCTTCCACGATGCGTCATGAACCCATGAGCCCGACCACTGTTGACCTGTTTGCCGACGCCGAGCCCGAGCAGCAACCTCGGCGCGAGCAGATCGGCGAACAATCCTGCGTGCTGAGAGGCTTTGCCCTACCCTGGCTGGATCAACTGCTGCCGGAACTGGAAGCCGTTCTGACCGCCGCACCGCTTCGGCAAATGGTCACACCCGGCGGCTTTACCATGTCGGCCGCCATGAGCAGTTGCGGCACCTGGGGCTGGACCACCGACCGCAGCGGTTATCGCTACACGCGCAATGATCCGCAAACCGACGCTCCCTGGCCGGTAATGCCCGCGGTGTTTTTTGCGCTTGCACAAGCGGCAGCGCGCGAAGCCGGTTTTGCTGATTTCGTACCCGATTCCTGCCTGATCAACCGCTATGTCCCCGGCGCCAAAATGTCATTGCATCAAGACAAGGATGAAGCGGACTACACAGCGCCGATCGTTTCGGTATCCCTGGGCTTACCGGCGATGTTCCTGTTCGGCGGGTTTGAACGCAGCGATAAAAGCCAGCGAGTGCCACTGTTGCATGGCGATATCGTGGTCTGGGGCGGCGTTGACCGCTTGCGTTATCACGGTGTCTTGCCGATCAAGGAAGGTCAGCACCGGCGAATGGGCGAGCAACGGATCAACTTCACTTTCCGTACCGCTGAATGAATCCTCGAATTTGACCGCAAGCACCGGAGTGTGACGACTCCGCCGCCTGATTAAGCTGAATCAAACAGGTCAACGGACAAGAAGCCATGACACGCCAAACGACAAAAATCGCCACCGAAAACGATCCGCGCTGGGTCGCCGTCGTCGCGCGCGATCCTCGCGCAGACGGGCAGTTTGTGTATGCAGTGAAGACCACTGGCATCTATTGCAACCCCAGCAGTCTGGCGCGCTTGCCCAATCCGCAGAATGTCGAATTCTTCGATACGGCCGAGCAAGCCCGGGCGGCCGGTTACCGCCCGAGCAAACGCGCGGCGAAGGATCAAAGTGACGTCGCCGCCCAACATGCCGCAACGGTGGCTGCCGCATGCCGTCAGATCGAGTCCGCAGAACATCTGCCGGCACTGAGTGAACTGGCCGGCGCCGCGGGATTGAGCAGCTTCCACTTTCACCGCGTGTTTAAAGCCGTTACCGGGTTGACGCCCAAGGGCTACGCCACGGCCCACCGCTCACGCAAAGTCCGCCAACGCCTGACCGATGGAGGCTCGGTGACCGATGCCCTGTATGACGCCGGTTTCAATTCCAACAGCCGATTTTATGAGGCAGCGGATCAGTTGCTGGGGATGAAACCCGGCGACTACCGTGCCGAAGGCCAGAACAACGACATTTGGTTTGCCGTCGGCGAGTGTTCCCTGGGGGCGATTCTGGTGGCGCAAAGCGCACGCGGGGTGTGCGCGATCCTGCTGGGCGATGATCCGCACCAATTGGTGTGCGACCTGCAGGACAAATTTCGGCGGGCCAATCTGATCGGTGCCGATCACGGGTTCGAGCAGTTGATCGCCCAGGTTGTCGGGTTTATCGAAGCGCCGGCGATCGGCCTGGACTTGCCGCTGGATGTACGCGGCACAGCGTTTCAGGAGCGCGTCTGGCAAGCCCTGAGGGAAATTCCTGTGGGCAGCACCGCCAGTTACGCCGATATCGCACAACGCATCGGCTCACCGAAAGCGGTACGCGCCGTGGCCCAGGCCTGCGGCGCGAACAGTCTGGCGGTGGCGATCCCGTGCCACCGCGTGGTGCGCAGTGACGGCAACTTGTCCGGGTATCGTTGGGGGGTGGAGCGCAAGCGGCAGTTGTTGGAGCGTGAAGGCCTCTAGATCCAAAGATCGCAGCCTGCGCCAGCGCCTGCGGACTGTGCAGGCGCTGGCGCAGTGCTGCGATTTTCGCTGTTAGCGATTTACATCCACCACCACACGGCCACGTAACTGACCGGCGAGCAATCGCGGTGCAGCTTCGATCGCCTCACTCAAACCGATTTCATGGCTGATCAGCGGCAGCAAGGCAAAGTCCAGATCCTTGGCCAGACGGTTCCAGGCCAATACCCGCTTGGCTTTGGGTTGGGTCACGCTGTTGATTCCGGCCAGGGTCACACCACGCAAAATAAACGGAGCGACAGAGGCCGGAAAGTCCATGCCCTGTGCCAGGCCACATGCCGCGACAGTGCCGTTGGCTTTCGTGCCGGCACAGGCGTTGGCCAGCGTGTGACTGCCGACCGAGTCGATCACGGCCGCCCAACGCTCCTTGGCCAGCGGTTTTCCCGGCTCGGACAACGTCGCGCGATCGATGATGTCGCTGGCACCCAATTGTTTAAGGTAGTCGTGTTCGGAGGTGCGGCCAGTGGACGCGACCACCCGGTAGCCGAGCTTGCTCAACAGCGCGATGGCGAAACTGCCTACACCGCCGTTGGCGCCTGTGACCAATACGTCACCCTGCTCAGGCGTCACACCGTTATGTTCCAACGCAAGGATGCTCAGCATCGCCGTATAACCGGCCGTGCCGATCGCCATTGCCTGGGCGGCGGTGAACTCCCGAGGCAGCGGAATCAGCCAATCGCCATTCAGGCGCGCCTTCTGTGCCAACCCGCCCCAATGCCCTTCGCCTACGCCCCAGCCATTGAGTACGACTTGATCACCGACCTTGTAGTCCGGATGCCCACTGACTTCGACAGTCCCCGCCAGATCAATGCCCGGCACCATGGGGAATTTTCGCACCACCGGGCTGCTGCCAGTAATTGCCAGACCGTCCTTGAAGTTCAGCGTGCTGTACGCCACACGCACGGTCACATCGCCCTCGGGCAGTTGATCGTCATTGATCTCTTGCAGTGTGGCCCGGTAACCGCTGTCGTCTTTGTCGATCAAAATGCCTTGGAACATTGCTATCTCCTACTAAATCACTGGGTTGTGGTGCAGTTGAAATAACACACGGCAACATTTTGCCCTACTCGACCTTAAGCCAATACTGCATCGCAGGCACCCACGAGCCCGACCTGGCCGCAGGCGCTGAGCAGCGGCGCTATAAAACTGACGATCTACCCGCTACAACTCGTTGGTCTCGGGCCGCTTTGCTGATACAAATCCTGTTCTACCGTCCTGCCCTGTTTTTGATGCCGGAGAACCTTTGAAATGAGCCAATGGCCAGACACCCGAATGATTGATTTGCTAGGGATCGAACTGCCGATCATCCAGGCCCCGATGGCGGGTGCAACCGGTTCGGCCATGGTGATCGCCGCGAGCAATGCCGGCGGCCTGGGCTCGATGCCCGCGGCCATGCTGAGCACCGAGCAATTGCGTGAAGAATTGAAGACCATTCGCCAACACAGCCAGCGCCCGTTCAACGTCAACTTTTTCTGCCATCAACCGCCTGCGGCCGATGAGCAACGCGCTCGGGACTGGAAGAAACTGTTGGAGCCCTACTACCGCGAACTCGGCGTGGATTTCGACGCGCCGACGCCCGTGTCCAATCGCGCGCCGTTCGATAACGCGACCTGTGAAGTGATCGAAGAATGTCGTCCCGACGTGGTGAGTTTTCACTTCGGCCTGCCTGAAAAATCCCTACTGGATCGTGTCAAGGCGACAGGGGCGAAAGTGCTGTCTTCGGCAACAACCGTCGACGAAGCTCTCTGGCTTGAGCAGCATGGCTGCGATGCGATCATCGCAATGGGCTACGAAGCCGGCGGCCATCGGGGCATGTTTCTGAGCGACGACTTGAACAGCCAGGTGGGGCTTTTCGCACTGCTGCCGCAGATTGTCGACGCAGTGAAAGTGCCGGTGATTGCGGCTGGCGGCATTGCCGATGCGCGAGGCGTAGCGGCGGCGTTTCTGCTGGGCGCATCCGCTGTGCAAGTGGGCACGGCGTATTTGTTCACGCCGGAAGCCAAGGTCAGCGCCTCCCATCACAAGGCGTTGCGCACGGCCAAAGAAAGCGAAACCGCCGTCACCAACATTTTCACTGGCCGTCCCGCGCGCGGGATTCTCAATCGCGTGATGCGCGAGCTCGGACCGATCTGCGATAAAGCACCGGCCTTCCCGTTGGCGGGTGGGGCGTTGATGCCGTTGCGGGCCAAGGGCGAAGCGGATTTCAGCAACCTCTGGGCCGGGCAGGCGTTTACGTTGGGGGTGGAGATGACGACGGCGGAGTTGACGCGGCATCTGGCGCAAGAGGGATTGGCAAAACTGTTGCACCGGCAGGCATAAGACCAGCAGCGAGGGAGCCTCGCCGCAATGCAATCGAGTTCAACACATTCCGTTTGCAGGCAATTCGCTATATATTCCGCTATATAGCGTTTTCGTCCCTCGCTGCCCCTGCCTACCACGGAGCCGTTTCATGACCATTCGTGCCTCACGTTTTGCCCCTGGGTGCCTCGCAAGCCTGCTCGCTGTATTCGCCATCGGCGCGGCCCAGGCGGACGAAGTCCAGGTCGCCGTCGCGGCCAACTTCAGCGCGCCGATCCAGGCGATCGCTGCCGATTTCGAGAAAGACACCGGGCACAAACTGGTCACCTCCTTTGGTGCAACCGGCCAGTTCTACACCCAGATCAAGAATGGCGCGCCGTTCGAGGTGTTCCTCTCGGCAGACGACGCCACCGCGCAAAAACTCGAAGTCGAAGGCGACACCGTCAAGGGCTCGCGTTTCACTTACGCCGTCGGCACCCTGGCATTGTGGTCGGCTAAAGAAGGTTACGTCGATGCCAAGGGCGATGTGCTGAAAAAGAACGAGTATCAGCATCTGTCAATCGCCAACCCGAAAGCCGCCCCTTATGGCCTGGCTGCCACCCAGGTTCTGGCCAGGCTGGGCCTGACCGACAAGGTCAAGGACAAGATCGTTGAAGGGCAGAACATCACTCAGGCTTATCAGTTTGTCTCAACCGGTAACGCAGAACTTGGCTTTGTCGCCTTGTCGCAGATCTACAAAGACGGCAAAGTCACCAGCGGTTCGGCGTGGATCGTTCCAGCCAGCCTGCACGATCCGATCAAACAAGACGCGGTGATCCTCAACAAAGGCAAGGACAACCCGGCCGCCAAGGCACTGGTTGACTACCTCAAAGGTCCGAAAGCCGCTGCTGTCATCAAGTCCTATGGTTATCAACTCTAAATGACGCTGACGAGTGCCGATTTTTCCGCCATCTGGCTGACCCTGAAACTCGCGTCCCTGACGACGGTTATCCTGCTGGTGATTGGCACCCCTATTGCGTTATGGCTCTCGCGCACCCAATCCTGGCTGCGGGGCCCGGTCGGGGCGATTGTCGCCCTGCCCCTGGTGCTGCCGCCGACAGTGATTGGTTTTTATCTGTTGCTGGCGCTCGGCCCTAACGGCTTTGTCGGCCACTTCACTCAATCGCTCGGGCTCGGCACCCTGACGTTCAGTTTTGCCGGGTTGGTGATCGGCTCGGTGCTCTACTCGATGCCGTTCGTGGTGCAGCCGCTGCAAAACGCTTTTTCTGCCATTGGTACCCGCCCGCTGGAAGTGGCGGCGACCTTGCGCGCCAATCCCTGGGACACTTTTTTCAGCGTGATTCTGCCGCTGGCCCGACCGGGATTCATTACCGCCGCGATTCTCGGCTTTGCCCACACCGTCGGCGAGTTTGGCGTGGTCCTGATGATCGGCGGCAACATCCCCGACAAGACCCGCGTGGTCTCGGTGCAGATCTACGATCACGTCGAAGCCATGGAATACGCCCAGGCCCACTGGCTGGCCGGGGCGATGCTGGTGTTCTCGTTTGCCGTGTTGCTGGCGCTTTACTCCAGCCGCAAAACCAAAGCGGGCTGGAGCTGATCGATGATTCGAACGCGCCTGAAGCTGAAATACTCGGGGTTCGCCCTGGATGTGGACCTGCAACTGCCCGGCCGTGGCGTCACTGCGCTTTACGGTCATTCCGGCTCGGGCAAAACCACGTGCTTGCGCTGCATCGCGGGACTGGAACGGGCCGAACAAGGATTTATCCAGGTCAACGATGAAGTCTGGCAGGACAGCGACAAGAAGCTTTTCGTCGCGCCGCACAAACGCGCGATCGGTTATGTCTTCCAGGAAGCCAGTCTGTTTACGCACTTGTCGGTGCTGGCGAATCTGCAGTTCGGCCTCAAACGGATCCCCAGACACCAACGCCGGGTCGACATGGATCACGCGACGGAACTCTTGGGTATCGGTCATCTGCTGGACCGCCACCCACAGCACCTGTCGGGTGGCGAGCGACAGCGTGTCGGCATCGCCCGCGCCCTGCTTACCAGTCCGAAACTGTTGCTGATGGACGAACCGCTGGCGGCGCTGGATTCGCAACGCAAAAGCGAAATCCTGCCCTACCTGCAAAGGTTGCACGATGAACTGGACATCCCGGTGCTGTACGTCAGCCATTCCCAGGATGAAGTGGCGCGGCTGGCCGACCACATCGTCCTGCTCAGCAACGGCAAAGCCCTGGCCAGCGGGCCTATTGGTGAAACGCTGGCTCGGCTCGATTTGCCTTTGGCATTGGGCGATGACGCCGGCGTGGTGATCGAAGGCCACGTCAGTGCTTACGACGCCGACTATCAGTTGCTGACCTTGCAACTGCCCGGCACCGCTCTGAACATCCGTGTGGCGCACACGCCGTTGGATGCCGGCCAGGCGCTGCGTTGCAAGGTTCAGGCACGCGATGTCAGCCTGAGCCTGCACAGCGTCGAACAAAGCAGCATCCTCAACCGCCTGCCGGTGACCGTGATCAGTGAAATGGGCGCGGACAACGCCGCCCATGTGCTGATCCGTCTCGACGCGGCCGGCACGCCGCTGCTGGCGCGGATCACCCGCTATTCCCGGGACCAGCTGCAAGTGCATCCCGGCCAGCCGCTCTGGGCGCAAATCAAAGCGGTGGCGGTGCTGGCGTAAATCCGCTGGCACCACTGCATCGGCGCGCGGTCAATGGCTGTAACGGCCCCTGATTCGTCGCCAAGGACTACCGCCATGCCCGATTCCGCGCTGACTGATGTGCTGCCACCGGACCTGCATTATGTCGATGACAACCAGCCCGGCATCGCCCGCAAGAAACTGCGCGGCAAGTTCTGCTACTTCGACCCGGACGGACAGCGCATCACCGACCCGGGGGAGATCAAACGCATCAACGCCCTCGCCGTGCCCCCCGCCTACACTGGCGTGTGGATCTGTGCCGACCCGCGCGGGCACCTGCAAGCCACTGGCCGTGATGCCCGGGGTCGCAAGCAATACCGTTATCACCCGCGCTGGCGCGAAGTGCGCGATGCCGACAAATACTCGCGCCTGCGGGATTTCGGGCTCGCCCTGCCGAAACTGCGCAAACAGCTTGAAACGCTGTTGGCGGCGCCGGGCTTCAGCCGCGACAAAGTCATGGCCACGGTCATTACCTTGCTCGATGCGACGCTGATTCGGGTCGGAAACACGCAGTACGCCCGGGACAACCGCTCGTATGGGCTGACCACCCTGCGCAGCCGTCACGTCGAGATCAACGGCAGTGCAATCCGGTTCCAGTTCCGTGGCAAGAGCGGTGTCGAACACCAGATCACCGTGAAAGACCGGCGCCTTGCACGAATCATCAAGCGCTGCCAGGAAATTCCCGGGCAAAATCTGTTTCAGTATCTGGATGAAAACGGTGAGCGGCACACCGTCAGTTCCTCCGACGTCAACGCATACCTGCAAACCCTCACCGGCGCTGACTTCACTGCCAAGGATTACCGCACGTGGGCGGGTAGTGCGCTGGCATTGTCGGTGCTGCGCGGTTTGCAGTGGGAGCCCGAATCGGACGCCAAGCGGCATGTGGTGGAGATGGTCAAGAGCGTCGCCAGGCAACTCGGCAACACCCCGGCGGTTTGTCGCAAATGCTACATCCACCCGGCGGTGCTCGAGGGTTTCCTGCTGGGGGCATTGGCCCAGTTACCGCGCCCCAGAACACGCAAAGGCCTGAGGGCCGAGGAAGTCAGTCTGGCGATGTATCTGGAGAAGATGATAGAGGCGACTCAACCGACGAACTGACCTCTGCATTTTTTGCGTGATTACAAATGGCTTCTATAGTTGTTGTGACAAGAATTAGCTTCGAGTGACGCCATGGAAGACATTTTCGTTGTGAAGCGTTGCAACAGGATCATCGTTCATGGCCGCAGAGCCGGGGAAGTCGATCATCAACCACCTGACGCTGCCATCTGGTATCGCATCGCCGATACCCGGACCCACGGCTTCATCGGTGACGGTTACGATCTTGAGGAAGACGCCCGACGCGTGTGTCATCAGCTCAATGCCAGATCGCAAATGACGGCCCGACAAGGCTAAAGTCCGGGTCTATACTGAAAATGGCTGAGGGAACAGCGCACCCATCGGCAGAAAGCTCGCTTCTTGCGGGCTTTTTGCTGCCATTGCCAGGTTTCTTGAACGGAGGTGTTTGCCATGTCCGAAAAAGAGTCCATCACCACCCTGCTGACCCTGCTTGACTCGCGCCAGGCTCGCTTGGCCGCGGCGTGCAAGGAAATCGCCGACTGGGTCGATCATCAAGGCGGGCATCCGACCGCCCTGAGGATTCGTGATCGTCTGAACGACATCGAGAAAGACGCGCCACTGATTCGTAATACGCTGTCGTCGCTCAAACCTGTCGAGCCGCCCCTACCGCGGTTCAGATGATTCAATCTGGACTTCGGACACGCGCGCGCCACCTGCTTCAGGACGCATGAACGGCGACGATGATCGTCACCGGGTGCGTCCTTGCCTGATCACCTGCTGCTGAATCCCACACCCGGCCCGTACCGGGATTTTTTTTGCCCGACCATTTCACACTGCCTTCACATCTCACCGCCTACAGTGGCCCTACTCCTTTTGAAACACCCCTTGGCCCGCCCGCATGCGGGCCTTATTTTTGCCTTTTTTCGGTTAACGAACGTCATCACTCGCGGGGGGTCTAACAATCACACGTCACGAAGGAGGCGTCTGATGGTTACTCACTTCAAAGTTGCCGGGCATCTGGCCTGCGGTCACAAGGGCAGCAAACTCACCTCAACCACTGAACTGACCCGGGTGAAATGCAGAAGCTGCCGAAACACCGATGCATTCAAGGATGCACGCAAAGACCAACGCAACGCGGCACGCCGTGCCGCACGCAAAGCCAAAGTCACTCACACGGCCAATGACTGGCGCGCAGCATGGGTCGAGCGGCTTACCGCCATGGCCGGGCTGCAACGGTTGCCCCGAGGCTTTACCGGACAACCATTCGTTTAGGCAGGTTCGGCGGCTGAAGCGCGTTCACTCGGCCCAGCCGCTGGCCCCATGATTTAAGCAACGGATTACGTCAGTGTGCATCAGGCAGAACTGATCTAATGCGCACTGAACTTGTTGTTCGTGGTCTTTTTAGACTCATCGATGAGCCAGATTGAAACACCATCACTGCGTACGGTATTGCACTCCTTTCCATATTCCTTATACGTCACGCAGATCACATCTCCGGCAATCGTCCAACTGCCTTTTGCTTCAGGGTAATCCGCGATCTTGATGGCTGCAGCCCCGCCAGGGCTCAGGGTTTCCCAGAAAGAATCACCCTTTTCGGTGCGGCTTTGAAGTTTGCGGCCTATCAAAACCTGCTGTATCTCATCGCCGCTAAGCTGTTTCGCACTTGTTGGCGCAGGCGAATGGGCATCATTGGGAGTGTGAGTACTTGAAGAACATCCTGCTAAAAACAACGCTACAGAGAGGACCGTCATTAGCCTGATCATAACTTCACCTATTATTTTTTTATAAGGCAAACAGAACCTTAAGATTAGATAGGCAGAAAACGCCGAAAAGACTATTTGACGATAAGTTCAATCGCACCGTATGCATTTCGTTTTTGGCGGTAAACGCTTTCCTCAGCTATGTTTTCTATCGCATCGAGGCGGCGCCGACGATGTGGGCAGGCGACTGATCAAGGAGGAACACATGACACCCATTCGTGAGGCGGAAAAAACCTACCGCACCTGGTCCAGCCCGATCTTGCTGGAGCTGAAGGAAAGAGAACATCAGCTAGACCCGGCAGCTCGTGAGGCATTGCAGAATATTTTGGTGGAGAGAAGGCTGGTTGATAGCGGCAACCCTGACGGCGCCGATCGACGCAAGGCGGATTGAACTCAGGATCATTTCCACCCGCTATCAGCCTCCTGAAGATAAACGCCAGTGCGGTGAATATGCCGCATCAAAGCCACTATGGGACGGATTTAGCGCTCGAAATCGCTGACTGTCGTACCCGCGATAGTCTCGGCGAATCCGCCACCGAACAACCGCGCAGGCGTTTCAAAACCTGGCCTGCGCTCGCCGCCCAATACCCGTCGCGCGGCCTCAACGGCGGCAAGTGGCGTGTAAGAGTAACCGTTGACGGTCTCGATCATCGACCGTGCTACCGTACCGTCAGCCCCCGACACCTCAGCTACTGCACGAGCGCGATGAGCATCACGTTGCTGAACACTCGGACCATCCGGCAGTTGCGATAGATCACCCTCGGGGAAGGCGTCTCCAGAGAGGTGTACAAACATCGCGATATTGGGAATCCCCGTCGAATGCCAACCTGTCACCAGGTCACCGAAGGAAAGTGGTAGGCACAGGACCGGGCCATCACCAAAATCGAAGTGTCGCGGCTGCGCATCCGGCGTCGAAACGAGCTGGCCGTCGACTCTCGCCAACAGGCCGGCGCCAATGATTTCAGCGACGCTCATTGCGGAACCCCGCGACATGGAACCTGGGACCTGCAGTGCAATGTTCAGCGAGTGCGGTTGTAGTACACGACGCGCGACATGCACGGCCAGGCAGTCAGTTGGCACGACGTCCCAGCCGACTCCAGGCATCAGCATGACGCCTGACTTCGCGGCCTGAGCACCCAAGCTTTCCGCGAGGCGATAAACGTTGATCTCGGCCGTGATGTCCAGATAGTTCACCCCGGCGTTGATGCATGCGCGCATCAGCGCTTCAGCCGTTTGCGCGAAAGGCCCCGCAAAGTTCAGCAGCGTGTCGATACCGCCCATAAAGCGCTCTGCTCGATCATCGGCAGTGAAGACTCGGTAAGGAACATCCAGAAGCGTGGCAAGGGATTGCAACCGTTCGGCATTGCGCCCGGCAATCTCGAAGTTCAGCCCCAACATTTTGGCGCGTTCTGCCGCCATGCGGCCGGTATAGCCTGTAGCACCGTAAATCAGCAGAGTATTCATTGCGCGTGCTGCCAATTCTTGTAAACGAATTCAAGGCTGTAACCGTCGGGGTCAAGGACGTTGCCGGCGTAATAATTCGGGTCGTAATGCAGACGCGCACCAGGGGCACCGTTGTCGCTAGCACCATTCGCCATGGCGGCGGCGTAGGCAGCGTCAACCTCGGCTTTGTTGCTCGCCACGAATCCAACGTGCACAGCTCGCCCCTCCACAACGCCCTCGCGCAACCAGAAAAACATTCGGCCATCAGCACCAAATCCTTTGAGATCGGGGTGACCCGGGGGACCATCCTTGCCGTCGTAATCGAGTCGCGCGGTAATTCCGAGCGGAGTGAGCGCTGCGTCGTAGAAACGGATGGAGCGCTCGATGTCGCTCACAGAAACAAAGATGTGATCCAGCATGGGATAGCCTCGCTTGTTCAGTTGCTGATTCAGATGCTGTAGCCGCCCGCGACTTCAATCGTTTGAGCATTGATCCAGCGCCCCTCTTCGCCAAGCAGCATGGCGATAACGCGGCCAACATCCTGCGGCTCACCCACCCTGCCGAGGGCTGTTTGCGAAGCAAGCAGCGCCTCGAACTCGGCGTTCAGACCACCGCCCAACTCGGTGCGGATCGCACCGGGCGAGACCGAATTCGCACGTATGCACCGATCACCAAACTCTTTAGCCATGTAACGGGTGAGCACGTCCAGCCCACCCTTGAAGGCGGCGTAAGGCGCCACGCCCGCCGTCGCCACGCGGGTGGTTGCACTGGTCAGATTGACGATACTGGAGCCAGTCTCCATCAGAGGAAGCAACGACTGGGTGAGGAAAAACGGCCCTTTGAGATGCACGTTCAGCAGGCCATCAAACTGTGCCTCAGTGACTGACTCAAGAGGGTTGAACAGACCATAGCCTGCGTTGTTGACCAAACCACTGAGGGTGGTCACGTTCCACGTCGCCTGTAAGGTCTGCAGTATCGATTCTCGAAACGTCTCAAAACTGCCGATATCGGCGACATCAAGCTCAAGCGCGGCGGCCTTGCCCCCGGCGGCCTTGATACGACTGACAACTGAATTGGCAGCCTGCGGATTATTTTTGTACGTGAGGATAACCCCCATGCCTCGCTGGGCGCAGTGTTCGGCCGCGCTGGCGCCGATGCCACGACTGCCTCCGGTGATAAGGATAACGCTCATGGGATGCTCTCCACTGTTGATCAGATGAGCCATCACAGTAACCATGATGCTGCGTAAGAGCGCAGCCGTTCCTACTCAAAACCTGCCTGTTTCTGCTTTTTGCTTGCGCATGGCACCCTCCTGCGATCAGCATGCCCCCATGAACAATCAACTGATCGAGCTACGGTCCTTGGCTTCCAAGGCCCAGAACCTCCGCACCGAAACGGGCATCCCACGCGTGGCCATGGTCCAGGGCAAAGTTCCTGAGCACATGCTGGCCGCCGTTTACGATCCGATGATCAACCTGATCCTGCAAGGCAGCAAAACGATAACCGTCGGCGACCGCACGCTGCGTTACGACCCGGCGACATATTTCGTGATGTCCATCGAGTTGCCAGCGGTGGGAACAGTGCACCCCGCTTCTTCCGGCGAGCCCTATCTCGCGGTCAGTCTGACACTTGACCCGATAGTGGTGTCGTCGCTTCTCGCCGACCTCCCCAAGCCCTCCGGGCGTCACGATAACGATGCAGGATTTTCGGTAGCCGCCGTCACGCCCGAATTGATGGACGCCTGGGTACGCATGTTGCGATTGATGGACAAACCTGAGGATATAGCCGCCCTCGCCCCCGCTTACGAACGGGAGATTCTGTACCGGGTTCTGCAAGGTCCACACGGCTGGATGCTGCGGGAGATCGCGGCTCCGGATACCGCCATGGCCCGAGTCAGTACGGCCATTCAGTGCATTCGTCGAGATTTCGCCCAGTCCATTAGAGTGGACACCCTTGCCCAAAAGGCGGCGATGAGCGTGTCCGCCTTCCACCGCCACTTCAAATCCGTAACCACATTAAGCCCGTTGCAGTATCAAAAAAGGGTTCGATTGCTACAGGCTCGCACGCTCATGGTGGTCAATGCCCAGAGCGTCACGAGCGCTGCTTTCGAGGTCGGCTATGAAAGCGCGACTCAGTTCAGCCGCGATTACGCGCGGGTATTTGGCCTGCCTCCTGCACGAGATGCTGCAAGAATCTTGTTGGTGTTGGCGCCGCCGCCGAATTGACCCAGTTGCCGACATTTCACTGACCCAGTCTGATTCCTTGCGAACCATTGCCTGTGCTGAATTTGTTCCGGTTGGAGGTGGGGCAGTCTTGCATCGGCACGTGGGTCAATTCGGCGTCGGCGTCAACACCGACAGAGAAGGATTCGGTTTTACAGCAACAGGGTGAAGAAAAAGATGAAGCTGGGAAAGTGGTTGTTTAGGAACGCACTGAGCGCGAAGCCAACCCTAAACGACCTGGCAGTTTGGCCTCCCCTCTGGCAAACCACAGACTCAGCATGACCTGAAACTGAATCTTCTCGTTTATCGCGACCACTACCTGATGGTCAAAAACGAACTTGTCCGTGCAAAAAAACGCGACTACAGACATAACCCTAGGCGGGAGCATCATCGGTGTCATTGGGGTCTGGTTAAGTCGACCTCCACTGTCTATACCGGTGGTGCAATAGCGGCAGGCTCATCGATCTATGGCCAGCGCTACGAGTTCATAATCCAATCACTGAACTACGGGAAGGCGACGACTGCAATGGACTGCATGCTTACCGTGGTGAGTCCGCTTTCTGGCACTCATGGACTTTCTAAATCCGGCATCACAACTGCGGCTCAAAAGATCGATGCAGTTAGGACCAAACTGTATCAAGCCCAGTCGGCAGTGGATCTCAAAGATTCCGATTCAATTTCTTCCATGCGCCGCTTCAGTTTGGCGCTGGTGAAATTGCGGTCGCGGTTGTTAACTGCTTTGAATTTTCTGCCATCGATGGCGACCAGATGTTCTCCAAACAGTCCCAACTGCTGACACAGCACAACGAACTGGCGACAGGCGCCTCGGATGGCCTTGCTGTTGTGTTTTCGGAAGTTGGCAATGGTCTTGAAATCGGGCATTAAACGCCTGGTCAACCACATCAGTTTGACGTTGCGTTGAGCTTCTCGCTCCAAACGTCGGCTCGACTGAATGCGGCTGAGATAGCCGTAGATGTAGATCTTCAGCAGGATCGCGGGGTGGTAAGCCGACCGGCCAGTATCGGTTGAAATGGCACCTTCAAAACCCAGATAGACCAGGTCGAGTTCGTCGACGAAGACGTCGACTACACGCACCGGATTGGTATCGCTGACGTAGTCGTCGAGGCTCTCGGGAAGTAAGGTGCCTTGGCCTCGATGTTCACCTTGGATAAAGCGCTTCATGGGCGATCCCTGAGATGAAATCCTCAGAAATCATAGCAGGGGGTCGCGAAGGCGTTTTTACACACTCTGGGCCAGAAGCAGTCATTGGAAAATCCATCAGCGAATTCGTAATGAGGCTTCCATTACCCGCTCTACCCTGTTAGGACAGGCGGGTACAAGGATGAGTGCATGAAAAACTCTACTCTGCCAACCGTAACCGCAACCGGCTTCGATGGGATAAGCCTGCTTGCAAGGCAAATGCAACTATCACGGTAGATGGCGCGGAAAAACTGCTCAGGCTGCCGCCGAAAAACATCAACGCAAGCCCCAAAGCGGTGGCACCAAACCACGCCGTCAAGCCCACCGGGTTAAACGCGACCACCCGTTCGAGCGCGGCCACGTCACTACGGCCACAGAGTATCTGCGCCAACGCCACGCCGACCCAGGCGACGACGAAAATGCCTTGATAAGCCAGGGCCTTGAGCAGGTAGGAAAACACATCGGCTAGCATCAGCCCGTACACGATCACCCCGACCGCCAGCGCCCACATCAGGTACGAACCGCGCACGCCAAAACGCGCAAAGAACGCCTGCATGTTCATCGTCGCCAGGTAGTAGTTGGCGGTGTTGATCCGGGTTTGCGTGGCCCATACGAACAACAATCCCCAGAGGCCCATCAATTGCAGGATCGCCATGACCACCGACACTTCGTTCAAGGCGCCTTCATGGGGAATGCTGCTAACCAGATAGATACCCGCCGCACCGTTGAGCAGAAACGTCACCGCGTAGAACGGCATGCCGAAGTTCCAGCGACCGTGGTACTCGGCGTCTTCAGGCTTGCCGAAACGCGCATAGTCGAAGGTGAACAGCATCAACACCCAGACGCCCATGTAGGCGACAAAACAATCCCACCAGCCAAATGCACTAGGCGTTGCCGGGCCGAAATCCAGCCATTGCGGCTGGTAGCCATAACGGCTGATCGATACCCCCACCGCCACCAGCAAACCACCGAGGTACACCGGCAGCAACACGCCGTTGAGCTTGTCCAGCCAGTGCTGCACGCTGCCCAGGATCATCGGCACGCTGTAGAGCACCACCGCCAATGCCGCCAGCGGATAGACCAGTTCCGGGTACAGGTGATTGAGCGCGACGGCGATCACCGAACCTTCGAACACCGCGTAATAGATCGCGGTCGAGAAGAAAATCAACGTCGCCAGGCACGCCCCGGTGCTGCCGAACAATAGCCGTGAAAACAACGCCACTGACAAGCCGCTGCGAATCGCAAAACGGCTGAGCACGCTGTTGACCAGTCCATAACTGATCACAGACAGGACCATGCCGATCAGCGCATTGCGCGCACCGAACGACAACGCCAATGAAGCACCCACCACGATGTAAAACATCGCACTGCACACCGCCCACCAGGCCATGGTCAGCGACAGTCGACCCATGCGCGCTTCGGTGGGAACAGGATGATGCGCCGGGTCTTGCCCGGTTTGACTCGATTGCGATAAAGCAGCCATATGCGTGAACTCCAAAACCAGTCAAAGGTTGAAGCGCGGGCAGCCGTCACCGCACCGAAGTGCGGCGTTGGCGTACCGTTTGGCATGGCCCGCGCTAGACGGCGGGCAGAATCAGGAAGGGAACAGCTTGCTCAGGCAGCTGAGTTTTTTCTTATAGGAACGTCGCGCTTCCAGCGCCTCTTCGAGGGTTACCGCGACAAAGCGGGCCTTCTGGTTGGGTTGCATCTGGCCGATCAAGTCGAGGTCGGCGCTGATCACCGTGCCAATCATCGCGTAGCCGCCACCGGACACCGCATCACGGTGCAGCACGATGGGTTCGAGCCCGGCGGGCACCTGGATCGAGCCGATCGGGTAGCAACTGTCGACGATGTTCGACGGATCGGAACCGGCGCCGAACGGCTGCTCCCGGGGCTGAAAGCTCAGCGCGCTGCCGCCCTTGAAGCGATAGCCGATGCGGTCGGCTTCCGAACCGACCGTCCACGGCTCGGCGAAAAAGCTCTTCGCCGCCGATTCGGTCAAGCGGTGGTAGTACAAACCGGGCACCACCCGCAGGGTGATTTCGCCACCCAATGATTGCCGTAACGCCATGGGCAAACTGGCCCCGGCGCGGCTCTTGCCACTGGCGATGCCCACCGGCAATTCGTCGCCTGCAATCAGGCGTCGCCCCTGAAAACCGCCGAGCGCGCCCAGCGCATAGGTGGAGCGACTGCCGAGCACCACCGGCACATCAAGGCCGCCGGCCACCGCCACATAAGCGCGGGCACCAGCCTTGGGAAAGTCAAAGCGCAGCACTTGCCCGGCTTTCACCGTGAACGCGGTGTCGTGGTGCATTTCCACGCCATCGACCCGTGGCGTCATGTGTGCGCCGCAGACAGCCACCAGTGCATCCTGCTGGAACTCCAGCTCCGGCCCGAGCAACGTGCATTCCAACGCCGCCGCACCGGCCGGGTTGCCGACCAGTTGATTGGCCGCGCTTAAGGCGTATTGATCGAGTGCGCCGGACGGTGGAATCCCCAAGTGGTAATACCCTTCGCGGCCCAGGTCCTGTACCGAAGTGGCGAGGCCGGGTTTGAGGACCTTGATCATGCCAACACCTCCTGCAACGACTTGGGATAGCCAACGGGATCGGCGAGGAACGCATCCAGAGAAAACTCCACCGGACGAATCCGCAGATCAAAGCAACCGGCTTCCACTTCGGCCACCGCGTAGTCGTAGGCTTCACGGTCCATCGGTTTGAACTGCACGATGTCGCCTGGGCGGAAAAACACCATGTGTTCTTTCAGGTACGCGAGGTTCTGTTGCGGGTCGTAGATCGGCGCGGGCGTGACGCCAAACATCTGATAACCGCCGGCGCCGCGCACTGAGTAAATGCAACCAAAGCAACCGCCGTGACCAAGGGTCAATTTCGGTGTGTCGGTGCGCGGGCGCAGGTACTTGGGCACCTGCAACTGACGCTCGCGCTCGACCATCTGGAACATGAATGGCAACCCGGCAACGAAGCCGACCATCGAGACAAACCACGGCGCGCCACTGTGGGCCGCGATGAATGCATCGACGTCGGCCAGACCGTTGATTCGTGCGGCGTATTCCAGGTCCGTGGCGCTCGGGTCTTGATGACGGTCGCGAAAACGCATCAGGGTTTCGTGGGTCCAGGGGTCGTTGTAGAGCACGGGAATCTCGATGATCCGCGTCTGCAACGTGCGCTCGGCGACGGCCCCGACCTCGGCAATTTTTACCGCTTCGAGCAAGGTGTGAGGGGCGATGCGATCCGGGTCAAAACGAATCTGGAATGACGCGTTAGCCAGGCAGACATCGAGCACGCCATCCAGCGCCAGCCGTTCCACGGCGCGAGTGACGGCCAGACCTTTGAAGAACGCGTCCAGGGACATGCTGTCGCTGACTTCGGCAAACAAATGTTCATCGGCGCCAAAGCTGTAGCGGATGGGAGTACTCATGCTTCACCTCCGCTGCAGCGCTCGGCCAGCCAGGTTTCCAGGGTGCCGGTGTGAAAGTCGGCGCTGTGCAGCCACGGCTGTTCCAGCAGTTCACCATGCAAGGCCAAGGTGCTGGCCATGCCGGTAAGCGTGGTCCGCCTTACCGCAACCCGCGCACGGGCCAGGGCTTCGGCGCGATCCGCGCCGTGAACAATCAGCTTCGCCAGCAGCGAGTCATAGTACGGCGGCACGCGGTAGCCTTGATACAGATGTGTGTCGATGCGGATGCCCTCGCCCTGCGGCCAGGTCAGTTCCTCGACCACGCCTGGGCTGGGGAAGAAATCCCGCGCCGGGTCTTCGGCGTTCAGGCGCATTTGCAGGGCGGCGCCGTTGAGTCGGATGTCGCTTTGCTTGAAGCCCAGCGGCTCGCCGCCAGCGACGCGCAACATGGCCTGGACCAGGTCGATGCCCGTGATCAGTTCGCTGACCGGGTGCTCTACCTGAATCCGCGTGTTCATCTCGATAAAGAAGAACTCACCGGTAGCATCGTCATACAGGTATTCCAGGGTGCCGGCGCCCTTGTAGCCCAGGGATTCGGTCAGGCGCACGGCGCTGGCGCACAGCGTTTCCCGTTGCTGCTGGCTGAGGACTGGCGACGGCGCTTCTTCGAAGATTTTCTGCCGGCGCCGTTGCAGCGAACACTCGCGCTCAAACAAATGCACGGCGTGCTGACCGTCGCCCAGCACCTGCACTTCAATATGCCGGGCCCGGCTGATAAACCGCTCCAGGTACACCGCGCCATTGCCAAACGCCGCTTGGGCTTCGCGCTGGGAACGGGGGAATTCTTCGCTCAGTTGCTCGGCGTTTTCCGCCAGCCGAATACCGCGCCCGCCACCACCGGCCGAAGCTTTGATCAACAGCGGGAAGCCGACGGATTCGGCAGCCTTGAGCGCCGATTCAACGTCGAACAGTTCACCCGGCGAACCCGGCACCACCGGCACGCCAGCGGCTTGCGCCGTGCGCCGCGCCTCGGCTTTATCGCCCATGCGCCGGATCGTCTCCGCGCTCGGGCCGACGAAAATGGCGCCGGCAGCCACCACTGCTTCGGCGAAATCGGCGTTCTCCGACAGAAAGCCGTAACCGGGATGCACTGCGTTGGCGCCCGTGGCTTTCAAGGCGCCGAGCAATGCCTCGACGTTCAGGTAACTTTTGTCGGCGCGGGCCGGGCCGAGGATATGCACCTCATCAGCCATGCGCGCGGCTTGGGAATCAACGTCCGCCTCACTGCACGCGGCAACGGTGGGAATCCCCAATTCTTTGGCGGCGCGGATAATCCGTACGGCGATCTCGCCACGGTTCGCGATCAGTAATTTATGAATGGCTTGCGTCATGATCGCACCCTCACTCGTCGTCGAGTGTTGCGACGACTTGACCCGGTTCCACCGGATCACCGTCTTCTACCAGAAAGGCACTGAGGCGACCGGCCGTCCCGGCGGTCAGTTCGGAGAACTGCTTCATGACCTCGATCAGGCCAATCACCGTGTCGGCGCTGACCTGCGCACCAACCTCGACGAAGTTCGCCGATTCCGGGGTGGCTTTGCGGTAGAAGGTTCCCGGCAACGGGGTGATAACAGTGTGTTCGGCCATGTCTGTTCCTCTTGGAATAGTTGTAGAAAGGCAGGCAAAAAGTGAATCGGAGTGCAAACCCTGGCATCTATGTGCCAGGTGTTTTCGAATGGTCTCAGCGCGGTGCTCGTACCTCTATTCCCGCGCCATCGAGTGCCTTGCGCGTGGCTTCGACCAACGCCAGGGCACCCGGTGTGTCGCTGTGCAAGCAGATGGAATCGAATTCAATCGCCAGGTCTTCGCCCTCGACGGTGCGCACCACGCCTTGTTGGCAAGCACGTAGCACTCGCTCGGCGACGTGGGCCGGGTCGTAAGCCCGCACGTTGCGGGTGAAGACGATGGAGCCGCTGAGGTCGTATTCGCGGTCGGCGTAGAACTCGCGGATCACCGGTTGGCCAAGTTCCGTGGCAACCCGCCAGATCACCGAATCGGGCATGCAATACAGCAGCAACTCCGGTTCCAGACGTTGGAGGTTCTCCACCAGCAAACGGGCGGCCTCTTCGTCTCGGGCCAGGTGCATGTAGAGCGCGCCGTGGGGTTTGATGTGTTGCAGGGCCACGCCTTGAACCCGGGCGAGCTCACGCAAGGCGCCCAACTGATAGAGCATGTCGTCGACCAGTTCCTGGGCCGGCGCATTGATGTGCCGACGGCCAAAACCAACCAGGTCGCGAAACCCCGGATGCGCGCCGATGGCCACGCCCAGGCGCTTGGCCTGCTCGACGGTACGACGCATGGTGCTGGGGTCGCCGGCATGAAAACCAGTGGCGATGTTGGCCGAACTGATGAAGCCCATCAGCTCATTGTCGACGCCATCGCCGATGGTCCAGGGGCCAAAGCCTTCGCCCATGTCCGAGTTGAAATCTACTGCCTGCATGACGCTTGCTCCCGACGCTTGTGACTTCATGCAGGCCAAGTTAAATTCCAGCCAACCCCTTGGGAAGATCTATTATCAGATAGGCCATCCTCTGAAAATCAGATACCAAGTCACCCGGAGTGCCCATGTCACTGACCCTGCGCCAGGTCCGCTACTTCGTCGCCACCGCCGAGATCGGGCAGATCTCCCAGGCGGCGATTCATTTGAATATTTCCCAGTCGGCGGTGACCACGGCGATTAAGGAACTGGAGGGGATACTCGGCACCCTGTTGTTCCAGCGCTCGGCTCAGGGCATGAGCCTGACCGATGCCGGGCGACACTTTCTCAACCGCGCCTACGTGATTTTGCGCAGCGTCGATGACGCGTTGAACAGCCCGCTGCCGGATGTCCGCGCCAGCGGCCTGTTGCGCTTGGCGGCGAGCTACACGGTGATCGGCTACTTCCTGCCACACCACCTGCAACGGCTTGAGCATTGGCATCCGGACGTGGCCATCGAAGTTCACGAACAGGAGCGCACGGCCATCGAGCAAGGCCTGCTCGAGGGCCGCTTCGACATGGCGGTGGTGCTCACGGCGAACCTGACTCACCCGGACATCGTTTCGGAGATCCTCTTCAACTCCGAGCGCCGGCTATGGCTGCCCAGCCACCATCCACTGTGCGAACGCTCGGCCGTCAGCCTTGCCGACGTGGCGAAGGAATCCTACATCCTGTTGACCGTCGACGAGGCCGAACAAAGCGCCATGCGTTACTGGGAACATGCGCACCAGCAGCCAAACGTGCGGGTGCGGACCAGTTCGGTGGAAGCGGTGCGCAGCATGGTCGCCAATGGCAGCGGCGTGGCGATCCTCTCGGATCTGGTGCACCGCCCCTGGTCACTGGAAGGCAAACGCATCGAAACCCTGACCGTCACCGACAAGGTCACGCCCATGAGCGTGGGTCTGGCCTGGCATCGCGAACGGGAATTCAGCCCGGCGATGCAGGCTTTTCGTAATTATTTCCACGATGCATTTTTGGCGCCCCAACAGCATTCCGCACGACGCTGAAAGAAACGAAAACCATGCACGAGTGACCCGCCGGCGTGACCTAATAAACGGACATTATCGGGGGTGGAAAAAGTAGCAGCTAAATGTCCGCCATGGCCAAAAGCAATGGGATAGACTCCTCCTCACCTCGGCATCTTGAGTGCCTAGCTAAAACGATGCCCTTTCCCGGCCAGTGCACTAGGTCGACTCTGGTGGTCACATTTTCTGGCCGCGGTCCTCTTCCAGCCAAAAGTCCGGGAGCGTCCGCAAGACCTTGGCATCAACACTCAGTGGCTTCCAGAAGCAGCGTCCCTCCTCTCTTAGGTACCGCTCCTTGGAACGCTCCAACGCAGAAGAAATTGGCAGCCATCCGCTGCTCACCGGCATCAATATCAGCCGCTCAACTCGTGCAAAACGCGCAGATTCCGGCGACGCTAAAACCGTTGCAAGAACTCGTTCCCCGGTTCTCCAAGCGTCGAGAGTAAATGCCGCCTCGCTTATGCGCCCAGCCGGCCGACCACAAAACACTTCATCAACACGTAATACACCAGTCCCGTGAAGAGCATGGTCGGGACACCCGCACCCAAGTAAACGAAGGCAGACTGCGTGGCCAATGTCACCGGGTTGCAAAGCCAGAGGTAAAAAGCGATAGAGGCGAATGTGGTGAGCACCGCGATCCAGTTGACCGGGGGCGCGTTAGAAATCTTGGACTACCTGGAGGTGGTTCGTGTTCATACGAAGACCGTATCCGAGCAGTCAAGCTCTATATCAAACTGGGGAAGCACACCGGGGCAACTATTCGTCAGTTGGGTTACCCGACGAAGAACTCTCTGACGAGCTGGCCTGAAGAGTACGAGCGATGCCTCGACCTGTCGCGTGGCTACGTGATCTTGAAGCCGAAGTACTCACTGGCCCAAAGGCTGTCGGGAACTATCTCGACCACGGGCGCTGCATCGCCTCCACCATCAAGGCTTTGGGCTACCCGGCACGGGATTCGTTGCGTGCCTGGATTTACAAATTGCACCCCGAACTGCACACGCGCGTCGTTAGTCGATCTGGCGGGCTAGCACGCCCGCCAGCGATGAAGCAGGCTGCTGTCATCGCGCTGTGCACGCGACAAGAAAGTGCGAACGCCGTGGCTCAAAAGCTGGGCGTGTGCAGGCCGACCTTGTACAACTGGAAAAATCAGCTACTCGGCCCAGAGGCATCCGCATCCATGAAACGCCGACAAAAAACTCCATCGTCACCGGAACGAGAAGAGTTCGAGCGGCAACTTGAATCTCTTCGGCTCGACGTGCGCCGTCTGCAGCTTGAACACGACCTGTTGATGAAGGCGAATGAACTCATAAAAGAAGATACGAGCATCGACCTGCAAGTCCTGACCAATCGGGAGAAGACATTGCTGGCTGATGCCCTGAGGCAGACATACTCCTTGTTAGAGCTGCTTTAAGCGCTGGGCTTGGCCCGAAGCTCTTATTTCTATCATCGAGCCCGAATGCAGGTCGCGGAAAAATACACCGAAGTGCGTCGTGCGATGGCGGACATTTTCGAGCGCAATCATCGCTGCTATGGCTACCGCCAGATGCGGGCTTCGCTGAGCAGGCAGCGTGTGCGTCTGTCAGAGAAGGAGGTGCAGCGCTTGATGAAGCAGGAGTGCCTGGTCGTCGCCAAGCCGAAACGGCGTCGATACGGTTCCTACCTCGGGGAGATCAGTCCGGCACCGGAAACCTCGTCAACCGCGACTTCACGGCTGTTGCTCCGAATGAGAAATGGCTCACTGACATTACGGAGTTCCAGAACCCGGCCGGCAAGGTGTACCTGTCCCCCATGATTGACTGCTTCGATGGAAAGGTCATCAGTTGGTCGATCGGCACGCGCCCGGACGCCGGGCTTGTGAACACGATGCTGGATGCCGCCGTCGAAACGGTGGCCCGCAACAACAAACGGCCTGTCGTTCACTCCGATCGTGGCGCTCACTACCGGTGGCCCGGCTGGTTATCGCGCATCGCTGATGCGAAGCTGATTCGTTCGATGTCGCGCAAAGGATGCTTGCCTGACAACGCGGCTTGTGAAGGCTTCTTCGGCCGGCTGAAAACGGAACTGTTCTATCCTCGCAACTGACAGTCAACGAGCATTGAGCAGTTCATTCAGGTCCTGGACTCACATTCGCTGGTACAACGAGAAACGAATCAAGATTTCCCTCGGCGCTCTCAGCTCTGTTGAGTATCGTGAGAGCCTAGGCCTCGCGGCATAACCAGTTCAAGTTTTTTGCCCCCCCCCCGGTGGGTCAGTTTTCAATCAGCGCCGACACGGATATAGACACAAAACCCAAAACGGCATGGTCGGCCCAAAGGCCGCCAAGGCCAAAATCAGTGCCCCTTAACCCGCTGCCGCGAAGCCGAAGCCGCCGGCGACAAAGCAAGCGCCAACTGCGTCCGATTATGCATATGCGTCAACCGCAACACCTGCGAAACATAAAGCTTCACCGTGTTCTCGGTAATCCCCAACTCACAGGCAATCAGATAATTGGTCTGCCCCTTGCCCACCAACCGCGCCACATCCAGCTGCCGCGGCGACAGCTGATTGAAAATCTCCGGCATCTCCACTTCCGCCGGCTCACCACCCATCACATCGAGAACCACCGCCGGCGCACTGCGCAGTACCTTGTCCAGATCCTGACAAAGATCATCAATCGACTCGGACAGATACTGCAGCTTCTGATTCAAATGCCCCCACTGCACATTCTTTTGCCGCTCCTGCAGGGCCACTTCCCGGCGCTGCAACCCTTCGAGCAACTCGTCCTGATTGATCGGTTTCTGATAATAATCGGCAATCCCGGCGCGCAACGCCTTGATCACGTCCTGCTTGTCAGCACGACCGGTGAACATGATCGCCTCGAACGCCCGATGCTTTCCCGCCAGGCGCTGCAGCTCCTGAATCAACTGAATGCCGTCCATGTCCGGCATATGCAGATCACTCAACACCAGACCAATTTGCGCATCTTCGCTAAAGCGTTCGATCGCCTGTTGGCTGGACCCACACGGCACACAACGGTAACCGTTACTTTCGAGAAACTCGCACAACTCCTCCACGATCAACGGCTGATCGTCGACCACAAGGACTTTTATCGCAGACATAAGCTTGTTCACGTGCTACTCCATGTGCCAAGCCAAAGCTGGCTATTCCTATACTGCCAGCCTTTGACTGCATAACCAGTTCATTTGAAAGTCGAGCAACACGGATCTGCCGATGTCGTCGACAGTGTGCGCGGTGCTCTTAATAAAATCAGTAGGAGCGAAGAGTTCATCAACATGACGCTCGCGGTACTGATGGCACCGGAGTGATCCATCCCATACGTCGAAGATGCCTGTTTAGTCGCTGCATTGGCGCCTTCATAAACGGATTCGCGGTGACAAGTAACAGCGAATGCGCGCCAGGGCCATCCATCTTCAGGGCACCAGTAGCGCCCCTCTCTCTCTGTACGCATTACAACGCAGAGACTTTTGCGCTTTGTTGCGAATTCATGACTCAAGGGGCACCCGGGAACTGTTTTGAGGGCTCGAAACAGCTATTTATGCGGCTTGCGCCAGAATGAGGCGGGTTGAGGGGATCTGGCGGGGGAATGTCCGAACGCGGTGCATTGCGGCACCATAAAACACTGGTGGGAGCGAGCTAGCTCGCGATGGCAGTGTGTCAGTCGACATTTCTATCAACTGAAAGGGCCTCATCGCGAGCAAGCTCGCTCACAAGTGTTTGTGTTGGGATTGGGTATGGAGTTAGTCAGTGCCGCAGCAACTTGCGCAACGGCACGCCGTCCTTGAGCACAGGCGACTTGATGACGATGTAACTGAAGTACTTGGAGATGCCGATGTTTTTGTCGAGCAGGCTTTCGATCACTTCCTGATAGTGCTGGATGCTGCGGGTCATGAAGCGCACCAGGTAATCGTAGCCGCCGCTAATCAAATGGCATTCGAGCACTTCATCCACCAGCCGGATATTGGACTCGAACTTGGCGAAGTCTTCGCGCTTGTGGTCGCTCAGGGTGATTTCGGTGAAGACCGTCACCGAATCGGTAATTTTCGCCAGGTTCAGGTGCGCCTTGTAGCTGGAAATATATCCGGCCGATTCCAGCCGCTTGACCCGTTGCAGGCAGGGGCTGGCCGATAATCCCACTGCATCGGCCAGGCTGACATTGGTCATGCGGCCGTCCTTTTGCAGCTCAACCAAAATGCTGATATCGATCCGGTCCAGTTTGACTAAACCTTCCATTGCATACCTCTTGACTGCCATTTGTTGGACAATCTTCTAGCAAAATCAGCGCCGTAAAGACAGCTGATGCTGAGCCACCAGATCCGCCATGCTGTTGATGCAGTAATCAGCGGCGCAAGGCGCCGGGTGTTTGACCCGACCGCGGCAGATCAGGCAGACATCGCTGCTCGCCCGCCGACTGGCTGAGGGCCGGGTTACTTGCAGGATCGCTCCGGGCTCAAGTGCGTTTGCCTTTAACCAATCCAAATCCTGCAGCGGGTCGCAGACCAGCGAGATGAAGTCATCGGGCATGATCCCCAGACGTTCGCAGAGCAGACCGCGATCCTCAGCATCCCGATCACCCTGCACCAGCAGGCGATAGAACTTGCGCAGGTACAACATCGCCCCCGGTGCATCCTCAAACAGCGACCAACCGGTTACCGACCGGGCGAAGCTCATGCCCTCCTCCCAACTGGCTTTCAGGCCCCAACGCTCAGCCAACTGACGATGGGCGAAACACAGCAGTCCACTGAAGCCTAGCTCACCGAAGCGCGGATACAGCGCACGCACCACCTCGCTGTATTCGGCCAGCACCTGTTCCTTGTCCGGATGACCGCCTCGGCTGTCCAACAGTGGTTGCAGTGCCGTCCAGACACCCGAGTCGCGGTCAACCAGGACCTCATCGCAATCGATGAGCAGTGCTCGATAATCAGTCAGCCCCATGGTGCGCAAAGCCTCCGATGATGCATTCTATCAATCCATGCTCCATAAACGCTCACCGGCGATGCCTTATGGCACCGCCCCGAACGGCCATGAGCTCAGTTCAAGACGCGTGCCAATGCCGCTTCAAGAATCTGCAGCGCTTCATCGACCTGCTCTTCGGTGGTCACCAGCGGTGCGAGGAAGCGCAGCACGTTGCGGTACACACCGCATTTGATCACCAGCAAACCACCGGCCCGGGCTTCATCGATCAGTCGCTGATTCAGGTCGGCGTCCGGTGTGCGGGCCTCGTCATCCTTGATCAGTTCGATCGCCAGCATGAACCCGGTACCGCGCACGTCGCCGATTTGCGGGTGACGGGTCTGCAAACGCAGCAGTCCCTGACGCAGACGCTCGCCCAACGCTTCACCACGCGCCAGCAGCTGTTCTTCGTCGAAGGCATCGATCACTGCCAATGCCGCCGCGCAAGACAACGCATTGCCGCCGTAGGTGCCGCCCAGGCCACCGGGTAACGGCGCGTCCATGATCGCGGCCTTGCCGACCACGCCCGACAGCGGCAAACCACCGGCCAGGCTCTTGGCGACGGTCACCAGGTCCGGCTGGATGCCAGCGTGCTGGAAACCGAACCACTTGCCGGTGCGACCGAAACCGGTCTGGATTTCATCGAGGATCAGCACAATACCGTGCTTCTCTGTCAGCGCGCGCAGGCCCTTCAGGAACTTCGTCGGTGCGGAGAGGAAACCGCCATCGCCCTGCACCGGCTCGATGATGATTGCGGCGACCCGCTCCGGCGCAACCTGAGTCGCGAGTAACTCGTCCAGCGCCTTGAGCGCCATGTCGCTGGTCACACCGCGATAGGCATTCGGATATGGCGTGTGGAACACCTCTGGCGCGAACGGCCCGAAGTTTTGTTTGTACGGTTGGCTCATACCGGTCAGCGTGGTGCCAAGCAAAGTACGACCGTGGAAGCCGCCACGAAAAGCAATGACTGCCGAACGATTGGTGTGAGCCCGGGCGATCTTCACCGCGTTTTCCACGGCCTCGGCGCCAGACGTGAAGAACGCCGCTTTATAGGCTTCTTTACCGCCGATCATTTCACACAGACGCTGGGCCAGATCGAGGTAAGGCTTATAGGCCACCACCTGAAAACAGGCGTGGGACACCCTTTGCAGTTGCGCCTGCACTGCAGCAACCACTTTCGGGTGGTTGTGACCAATGTTCAACACACCGATGCCGCCGACAAAGTCCAGGTAACGCTTGCCCTCCACATCCCACAACTCGGAACCTTGGGCGCGATCGATCACCAACGGGTGAGCGGTAACCAGGCCACGCGGCACGAATTGATCGCGCTGACGGAGCAAATGAGGGGTTTCGTCGACTTTGCTATTCATGGCATTTCCCATCGTGAGTGCGGCAACCGGGAGGTGGTTGCGAGGGTGTTCAGGTTAAGGCCTGTGCGAAACGAACTACGCCGAACTTGACCCCTGAGAAATTCGGATCGACTGTTTTCACCCTGCCAAACGGCAGATTCCTTCAGCCCGCCGAATCTGCCGGAGTCTCACCGATACAACGTGGCGCACCCCGTTTAACCCGGCGCTTTCAACAGATCCTGCTCTGGCGTTGCGCGATGATGAGAGCACCTTCACCCTTTCAGGAATTGCCCATGGCCCTGCTTTATAAAGCCGACCCTGCACGCGGCGAACAGTGGAAGGCGCTGTTCGCCGAACACGCCCCGGATATCGAATGGCGCGCCTGGCCGGACATCGGCGAACCCTCCGAAATTAAATATCTGGCCGCGTGGCAGGCACCCGATGATCTCGATACATTGCTACCGAATCTCAAGGTGCTATTTGCGTTGTCTGCCGGAGTCGATCAACTGGACCTCAGCCGCTTGCCGGCAAGTTTGCCAGTGGTGCGCCTGCTGGACCCGGGCATCACCCGTGGCATGTGCGAGTACGCGAGTTTTGCGGTGCTCAGCCTGCATCGCGACATGTTGCGTTATCGCCAGCAGCAGATGGCGCGGTGCTGGCAGGCGCACTTGCTGCAACCAGCGAGCAAACGTCGGTTGGGCGTGATGGGGCTGGGTACCCAGGCGCAGCAAATTCTTGCGACATTGCAACCGCTGGGGTTTGCGTTGAAAGGCTGGGCGCGCAGTGCTCATCGGGTCGCTGGCGTGGATTGCTATGCTGGTAACGAGCAGTTGCCGGCGTTTCTCAGTCAGTGCGACATTTTGTTGTGCGTGCTTCCGCTGACGGAACAGACCCAGGGCATTCTTGATCGTGAACTATTTCGGCAACTGCCCGATGGCGCGGCGCTGATCAACATGGGCCGTGGTGGGCATGTGGTGGAAGATGATCTGCTGGAGGCGCTGGACAGCGGGCAGCTCAGTGGTGCGGTGTTGGATGTGCTGCAGGAAGAACCTGCGCCAGCGGATCATCCGTTTTGGGGGCACCCGAAGATCCTGCTGACACCGCATATTGCGGCGATGACTCAGCCGGAGAGTGCGTTTGGGGTGTTGCTGGAGAATATTCGACGGTTTGAGCGAGGCGAACCGATGGTAGGCCAGATCGACCGAACCAAAGGTTACTGACTAAAACACAAATCAACTTTGGAGCGGGCTCGCCCGCTCCACAGTTGTTAGGTTGTGACTTACAGACTGTCGGCGATGGCTTTACCGACATCCTGTGTCGAGCCCTTCCCGCCCAGATCCGGTGTAATCAGCCCATCGGCAATCACCCGTTCGATGGCTTGCAGAATTCCATCGTGCGCCGCGCGATATCGCTCATCGCCATTCCCGAGGAAATCCAGCATCAACGCCCCGGACCAGATCATCGCGATCGGGTTAGCAATGTTCTGCCCATAGATATCCGGCGCAGAACCATGCACCGGTTCGAACAGTGACGGAAACCGGCGCTCCGGATCAAGGTTCGCCGAAGGCGCAATGCCGATGGTCCCGGCACACGCCGGCCCCAGGTCGGAAAGGATGTCGCCAAACAGGTTCGACGCCACCACCACATCAAAACGGTCCGGTTGCAGCACGAAACGTGCGCACAGAATGTCGATGTGCTGCTTGTCCCAGGTGATGTCCGGGTACTGCGCCGCCATCAATGCGGTGCGTTCGTCCCAGTACGGCATGCTGATGGAAATCCCGTTGGACTTGGTCGCCGCCGTCAGGCGCTTGCGGGGGCTGGTCTGGGCCAGGTCGAAGGCGAACTTGAGAATCCGGTCCACGCCGCGCCGGGTAAACACCGACTCTTGCAGCACGAATTCATGCTCGGTGCCTTCGAACATTTTGCCGCCGACTGAGGAGTATTCGCCCTCGGTGTTTTCGCGGATTACCACAAAATCAATATCCCCCGGTTTGCGCCCGGCCAACGGGCACGGCACACCGGGAAACAGCCGCACGGGACGGATGTTCACGTACTGATCGAAGTCGCGACGGAACTTCAGCAGCGAGCCCCACAGGGAAATGTGGTCAGGCACCTTGTCCGGCCAACCCACGGCGCCGAAGTAGATCGCGTCGAAGCCCTTGAGCTGTTCGAACCAGTCGTCGGGCATCATTTGCCCGTGTTCCAGGTAGTAATCACAGTGGGCCCAGTCGAGCACTTCGATGCTTAAATCCAGCTGCCATTTCTTCGCGGCCAGCTCCAGCACCCGCAAGCCTTCCGGCAGCACTTCCTTGCCAATGCCATCGCCGGCAATCGCGGCGATTTTGAATGTCTTGCTCATCAATCGTACCTCCCCAGTGTCTGTGAATTACAGCCCGCCGATGTGGAAGGCTTTGACTTCAAGGTATTCATCCAGGCCGTACTTACTGCCTTCGCGACCCAGCCCGGATTGCTTGATGCCACCGAACGGGGCGACTTCCATGGAGATGATCCCGGTGTTGAGCCCGACCATGCCGAACTCGAGCGCCTCGCCAAACCGCCATGAACGACGCAGGTCCTGGGTGAAGTAGTAGGCGCCCAGACCGTAAGGCGTGGCGTTAGCCAGTGCGAGTGCTTCGGCTTCGTCGGTGAAACGCATCAGCGGCGCCACTGGGCCGAAGGTTTCTTCGTTGGCCAACAACATGCCGGCGTGGGTCTCGCCGAGGACCGTGGGCTGCACAAACTGGTTGTCGCCTTCGGGAATGCCGCCGCAGAGCAACCTAGCACCTTGGCTCAGGGCATCGTCGATGTGCCGGGCGACTTTGCTGACGGCCGCCGCGTTGATCAGCGGACCGATGGTGACGTCAGCATCGAGGCCGTTGCCGAGCTTGAGTTTGCCGACCTCCTCCACCAAACGCTGGGCGAAGCGTTCGTAGATGCCGTCCTGCACCAGAATCCGGTTGGCGCAGACGCAGGTCTGCCCGGCGTTGCGAAACTTGCTGAGCATGATCCCGGCCACGGCCTGCTCCAGATCGGCGTCATCGAACACGATGAACGGCGCGTTACCGCCGAGTTCCAGGCTCAAGCGCTTGATGTGTTCGGCGCTCTGGCGCATCAGCAATCGACCAACAGCGGTGGAACCGGTGAACGAGATCTTGCGTACTGTCGGGTTTGCGGTCAGCTCCTCACCGATACCCGCGGGCATGCCGGTCAACACGTTAAACACCCCGGCCGGAATGCCCACTCGTTCGGCCAATACCGCCAGGGCCAGAGCCGACAGCGGCGTCAGGTCGGAGGGTTTGACGATGATCGGGCAGCCAGCGGCCAGAGCTGGCGCGCATTTGCGGGTGATCATCGCGTTGGGGAAATTCCACGGGGTAATTGCAGCGCAGACGCCCACGGGTTGCTTGAGCGTCAGCAGTCGGCGATCGCCGCTGGGGGCCGGCATGGTTTCACCGTAGACACGACGGGCCTCTTCGGCAAACCATTTGACGAAACCGGCGCCGTAGCGGATTTCGCCTTTGGCCTCGTTCAACGGTTTGCCCTGTTCACAGGTCATGATCAGCGCAAGGTCGTCGAGGTTGTCGATCATGGCCTGATACCAACGCTCCAGCAGCGCCGCACGTTCCGCAGCCGGGCGTGCGCGCCAGGCCGGCCAGGCGTTGTCGGCAGCTTCAATGGCTCGCCGGGTGTCCGCGCCTTGCATGGCGGGTACGCGGGCGAGCAATTGGCCGCTGGCCGGGTCGATGACGTCCAGGGTCGCGTCGTTGTCGGCGCCGATCCACTGCCCGTCCACATACGCGAGTTCTGCCAAAAGGCTGGGGTCTTTCAAACGATTCTTGAGCATGGTCGAGTCCTGATCCGAGACACGCTCCAGTCTAGGGAGGTGCTGCGGATGAGGATGCTGAAAGCGATTCGAGGACAGTGTCGGATGCTGAAATTAGCGGTGGAACGGCAGATTTGTGGTCTATCAGGAAACACAAAAGCCTGTGGGAGCTTGATCGCGATGAGGGACTGGCATTCGAAATAGAGGTAACTGACAACCCGCTATCGCGAGCAAGTTCGCTCCCACATTTGATCTTTGTTTGCCGCAGAATCGATTACAACTTCAGGGAACCGAGCAGGCCATTAATAAACCGCTCCCCGGCCTCCATCTGGCTGATCTCGATAAACTCGTCCGGCTTGTGCGCCTGCTCAATCGAACCCGGCCCGCAAACCACCACAGGCACATCCAGACGTTGCTTGAACAACCCACCTTCGGTGCCAAACGAAACCTTGGATGTACCGGTATCCGGAGCGGCGAAGTTTTTCAAAAAGCGCACGGCGTCCACGCTAGGGTGGGTATCGAGACCGGGATAAACATTGAGTGTTTCGATCTCGATCGCTGCCACACTCGACAGCAACCGGGCCTCGCGCACGATTTGTTCGGCTCGCCCCTGCATCTGATCCAGGAACTGGTCCAGGTCATCTGCCGGCAAGTTGCGCACTTCGAAATCCAGGGTGCACAGGTTCGGCACGATGTTCAACGCCCGGCCTCCGCCGATTTGCCCGACATGCACAGTACTGTAAGGCACATCGTAGTCGGCATCCTGGGCGCCCTGCTCTTGCAGTTGTTGCTGGCTCTGACGCAGTGCCGCGATGAAATCGCAAGCAACGTGGATCGCGTTGACCGAACGGGGCGCCAGCGACGAATGCGCCTCCAGGCCCCGGCAGTAAGTGCGATAAGACCCCTTGCCCTTATGTCCCAGCACAAACTGCATGCTGGTCGGTTCACCGATCAAGCATAAAAACGGCCGCACCGGCGCCAGGTGCAGCACGTCGAGCAAACGTCGCACACCGACGCAACCAGTCTCTTCGTCATGGGACAACGCCAGTTGCAGCGGCCGACTCAAGGAATGGTCGGCAGCATCAAGCATGGCGTCGATGGCCAGGGCGATGAAGCCCTTCATGTCGCAACTGCCGCGTCCGTAAATCTTGCCGTCCTGCACCGTTGCCTGAAACGCCGGGAAGGTCCAGGCCTGCCCCGCCGCCGGCACTACGTCGGTATGGCCGGACAGCAGAATCCCCGGCAGTTCTTTCGGGCCGGTGCTGGCGAACAGGTTGGCCTTTTTCCCGGTTTCATCCTTGACAATCAGTGACTCGATGCCCTTGGTCAGCAGCAGGTCGCGCACGTAGTCGATCAGCGCCATGTTCGACTCTGAAGAAACAGTGTCGAAGCCCATCAGGCGTTTGAGAATTTCCAGTACACGGGGTTTCATGAGGCCTTGCTCCGTTGCTCGGCTAAATGGGCGAACCGACGGATAGAGAACGGCTCAATCGAAGTGCTGGTGCTGCCGGTGCTGATCAGTTCGGCCATCACGTCACCGACGCCAGGGCCGAGCTGGAAGCCGTGACCACAGAAGCCGAAGGCGTAGAACAAGCCGTCGACGGTGCCACTCGGGCCCATCACTGGCAACGAGTCTGGGAGATAACCTTCGATGCCGCTCCAGACCCGGATGATGTTCAGGTTGCCGACACCTGGCAGCAGTCGGCGCATCTGTTCCATCTGGTTGAGGATGCTGCGCGGCTCGACATAGGCTCGGCGATTGAGCATGTCCGGCTTGCTGCGATAGCCACCGCCGATGACGATGTTGCCGCGCGGTATTTGCCGAAAGTAAATCACCTCTTCGGGAATCTTGGTGTAGACGCCAATCACCGTTGGCAGCGCGTAAGGCACCGGTTCAGTCACGGCCATTTGCGGGCCGTGGGTGTCCAGCGGTACCGGTTCGCCGAACTGTTGGGACAGCTTCTGCCCCCAGGCCCCGGCGGTGATCAGCAGTTGTGCGGCGTTGATCTGGCGACCATCAGTGGTGGTGATGTTGAATTCACCGCCGACCTTCTGCACTTCGGCGACTTCGGTCTGCTCTTCAATCTGTGCGCCGAGTCGTCGGGCAGCACGAGCAAACGCCGGGGCAGCCAGGCGCGGGTTGGCGTGACCATCGTGGGGGGCGTAAGAGCCGCCCTTCACGTCAGGCCCGAGGAACGGGAAGCGCTGGTGCAGCTCGGCACCGCTATAAATCTTCAGGTCCAATTGCGTGGCTTCGGGAGCAGCGGCATACGCCTCTAGCTCAGCAATTTCATCTTCGCGATAACACACGCGCATGTGCCCGCTGGCGATGAACTCCAGGTCATCGTCGATCAGTTCCGGCAAGCGCTTCCACAACGCCCAGGAACGGTTGGCCAACTCCAGTTGGCCGAGATAACGCCCCTGACGCCGAACGTTGCCGAAGTTCACGCCACTGGCGTACTGACCAATCTGGTCGCGCTCCAGCAGGATTACCGACTGACCGCGACGACGCAGGAAAAACGCCGCAGCCGAGCCCATTAGGCCGCCGCCGACAATCACCACATCGGCTTTTTGAACTGTCATGGCGACACCTCCTCGGTAAGCATCGAAAGCGGTTTGACTGGCGCCTGGCCGCGTTGGCGACCGACCTGTTGCACGCTGACACCCGCCGCCGCAGCGATCACTTCAGCGCCGGCCTGGGAGCAATAACGCCCCTGGCAGCGGCCCATGCCGACCCGACTGAAAGCTTTTGCCCGGTTGACTTCGCAGGCGCCCTTCTCACGCACTACCCCACGCAACTCGCCGGCGCTGATCATCTCGCAGCGACAAATGATGGCGCTGTCCGGCAACGCTTTGGCCTGTTCAGCGGGCCAGGGAAAGGCCTGGGCCAAACCGAGGCGGAACTGATCCATTACCGCCAACGCTTGGCGTTGTTCGTTGCGCAACCCGGCGTTTACCGGTTGTTGCAGGTCTTCCAGCAGCGCCATGGCCACCAGGCGTCCGGCGTGTTCAGCGGCATCCGCACCGCGAATTTTCGAGCCGTCACCGGCGGCATACACGCCGTTGACCGAGGTCCGGCCCTCCTCATCAACCGCCAGCCACCATTGACCGGATGCCTCGTCAAAGCGCATGCGACAACCGGCCAGATCCGCCAATTGGGTTTCCGGGCGCAGGTGATAACCCAGCGCCACGGCATCGCAATCGATCGTCAGGGTTTCCCCGCGCGCCGTACTGACCCGCACGCCACTGACCCCGTTCCCGGCGTCACCCAGCACTTGCTGAGGTTTGATCCCCAGATGTACCGGGATTTTCGCCTGATACAGCTGCGCCAACAGTTTCATCCCGGTGAAGAGCAATCCGGGACGCGCCAGCAGTTTGGGCAAGGCACCGATGCGCTTGATCAGCGGCGACGTGTCGAGCACCGCCGCGACATTCGCGCCTGCTTTGACGTATTGGCTCGCAACCAAGTACAGCAATGGCCCGCTGCCCATGAACACCACGCTGTGACCAATGGATACGGCCTGGGACTTGAGCGCGATCTGCGCTCCGCCAAGGCTGTAGGTGCCCGCCAACTGCCAGCCTTCAATCGGCATCAAGCGGTCGGTGGCACCGGTGCAAAGGATCAGCGCGTCATAATCCACGGTCGAATGTTTGCCCTGGCTGACACAGCACAATTGCCCCGCCGTCAGGTTCCACACCAGCGTGTCCGGTCGGTAGTCAATCCGGTCGCGCAGGTGATCAAAGCTTTCGTGCAGGTCCCGGGCCTTGGCGGCTTCGGTGCCGTACAGCGTGGCGTAATCCCGGGTAAAGCCTTCCGGTTGGCGACGGTAGATCTGCCCGCCATCCCTACGATTTTCATCGATCAGGATGGGTTTTAAACCCGCAGCCACCAAGGTTTCGGCACAGCGAATACCGGCCGGTCCGGCGCCGACGATAGCGACTTTATTAGAGCTCAGCCGTGCAGTGGCCATGTCGCCTCCGGTTGTGTGGTCACGATGTCCAGCCCTTCACGGACCTCATTGGAGCAAGCCCGCAGGCGTTCGCCACCGCGAGTCCAGACCCAGCAATCCTGACACGCGCCCATCAAGCAAAAACCAGCGCGCCGGCCCGAATCGAATTCCGACTGGCGCAACGCCGAGCCCTGGGCCAACAACGCGACCATCAAGGTATCCCCCTTCAACGCCTCGATGGGTGCGCCGTCCACCTTCAGATTGACGGTCGGCCTGCCCTGCTCGGCTAGCCTCACAAAACGCCCCTTCATGCATAGGCTCCCTGGGTCATGGTGTTCAAATCCTGCTGGGTTTTCAGCAGCTCGGCCGTATCGTGGTGGCAAAGAATTTCGCTGCCACCGGCGATGACTCGGCGGTTCGGCGCGGTGTGATTGCACAGGCCATCGATCCGCACCGAGCACCGATTGAGAAAGGTGCACAGCTCTGGCTCATTGGTCTTGGCGCCGATCGGCGGCAACGCGTCGCAGGTGGTGCCGCAGTTCTCCAGCCAGCCCTGACGCAACTCTGGCACCGAGTGGATCAACAGGTCGGTGTACGGATGGAACGGTGCCTGGATAAACGACTGACGACTGCCGGCCTGGATCTTGTGGCCGCTGTACATCACCACAATGTCGTCGCACAACGCCCGCACCGTGGAGATGTCGTGGCTGATAAACAGATAGGAAACTCCCAGCTCCTGGCGCAGGTCCCGCAGCAGTTCGAGAATTGCAGCACCGACCACCGTGTCCAGCGCCGAGGTCACTTCATCGCAGAGGATCAGGTCCGGTTTCGCCGCCAAGGCCCGGGCCAGGTTGACCCGTTGCTTCTGCCCGCCGGACAGTTCATTCGGACGCCGTTCAGCCATCGTGCGCGGCAAACGAACGAGATCCAGCAACTCGCCGATGCGCTCGCGCAATGCGGCGCCTTTAAGACCGAAATACATCTTCAGTGGCCGGCTCAGAATGGTGCTGACACTGTGCATCGGGTTGAGCGCGGTGTCGGCGTTCTGGAAAACCATCTGGATGCGGCGGAACTGTTCGTCGGTGCGCTCGGACAGGCTGCCGCCCAAGGGCTGACCGTCGAAGGTCAAGCCGCCGAGCGCCGGGGTCAGCAACCCCGCGACCACGCGCGCCAGGGTTGATTTGCCGGACCCCGACTCACCGATCACACCGATGGCCTGGCCCCGACGCACGGTCAGGTCAATGTCTTCGAGCACGCGGATCGCCGGCATGCCTTGCATGTTCTTGTTGCCGTAACCGGCGGTCAGGCCTTTGATCGTCAGCAACGGCGCGTCTTCGGCGACGCCGCAAGGCGGACGAATCGTCGTATCGGGCTGCGCTGCGGCTAACAGGCTGCGGGTGTATTCGTGGGCCGGGCCTTTGAGTAACGGCGCGGTGGCGCTCTGTTCGAAGATCTGGCCGCCGTTGAGCACCACGATCTGATCGGCCATTTGCGCCACGACCGCGAGATCATGGGAGACGTAGACCGCCGTCGCTCCCCGTTCACGGACCACGCGCTTGAAGGCGCGCAACACGTCGATCTGGGTGGTCACGTCGAGGGCGGTAGTCGGTTCGTCGAGCACCACCAGCAACGGATCGCTGATCAGCGCCATGGCCGCCATCACCCGTTGCAGTTGCCCGCCCGACACCTGGTGCGGGTAGCGCTGGCCGATGTGGTCCGGGTCTGGCAACGCGAGGTCACGGAACAATTCAATGGCTTTGGCTTCGAGTGCCGCGCGGGTACCAAGGCCATGAATCAACGCGCCCTCCACCACTTGATCGATTAACTTCTTCGCTGGGTTGAACGCTGCCGCCGCACTTTGTGCGATGTACGACACGCGGTTACCGCGCAGGCCCTGCAATTCCTTTTCGCTCAACGCCAGCATGTCGTGTTCACCGACCTGCACCACTCCGCCGGACAACCGGCAGCCACGTCGCGCATAACCCAACAACGCCAAAGCGATGGTGGTCTTGCCCGACCCAGACTCACCGATCAGCGCCAGCACTTCACCTTTTGCCAGGGCAAAGCTCACGCCTTTGACGATTTTCATTTCGCCGCGCTCGCCACAAGCGACCACCTGCAGGTTTTCGACTCGAATCAATTCACTCATATCAATGACCTCCCGTGCGGCGACTGCGGCGGGACGACAGTCTGTCGATAAACAGATTCACGCCAATGGTCAGGGTCCCGATGGCCAGGGCCGGAATCACGATGGCCGGCGCGCCCTGATTAAGGCCGCCAATATTTTCCCGCACCAAGGACCCGAGGTCAGCATCCGGCGGTTGCACACCGAGACCGAGGAAACTCATGCCACTGAGCAGCAACACGATAAAACCGAAGCGCAGCCCAAGGTCGGTCAGCACCGGGTTGAGCATGTTCGGCAGGATTTCCACGCAAGCGATGTACAAGCGGCGTTCGCCACGGGTACGGGCGACTTGCACGTACTCCAGCGCTTCAATATTCACCGCCATGCTGCGGGCGATGCGGAACGCACCGGGGGTGAAGCTCAGTACTGCGGTGCAAATCAGCAAGGTCACCGAAGAGCCGAAAGCCGAGACCATGATCAGCGCCAGCATCTTGCTCGGGATCGAGATAAACGCGTCCATCAAGCGACTGATCACTTCGTCCAGCCATTTCGGCGACACCACCGACAGCAGAGCACAACTGGTGCCCAAACCACTGGCCAACACCGCCGCAATCAGCGCCAGGCCGACAGTGAATTTCGCGCCGACGAGGACGCGGCTGAGCATGTCACGGCCCAGGTAATCGGTGCCGAACGGGTAAACGGCGCTGATGTTGTCAAACACATTGTCGGAGACCACTTCACCCACCGGGTGCGGTGCCAGCCAGGGGCCGAAGATCGCCACCAGCAACCAGATCACGCACATCGCAGCGCCGATCAGACCCAGCCATGCAGGGCCATGAGATACCTTGCCAACCGACAGGTCGGGGGTCTCAGGCGTCGATTTCACAATGAGATTGTTCATTGGTTTCTCAGCCTCGGATTGGACAGAATCGCGCACAGGTCGGCAATGAGCACCAACCCCAGGTACGCGGTACAAAACAACATGGTGCAGGCTTGGACCAGCGCCATGTCACGGTTGGTCACGGCATCGACCATCAGGCTGGCGATGCCGGGATAGTTGAAGATCGTCTCGACGATCACCACCCCACCGAGCAAATACGACAGGCTCAGGGCGATGGCGTTGGCGATCGGCCCGATCGCATTGGGCAAGGCATGACGCAGCACGATGCGCATCGGGCTGACGCCTTTAAGCCGGGCCATTTCCACGTAGGGGCTGTCCAGTTGATCGATAACGGCGGCGCGGGTCATACGCGCCATTTGCGCGACGATCACGCAGCACAAGGTCATCACCGGCAAGGCGTAGGTGCGCATGAATTGCCACGGTGAGGTGACGTCGCTGGCATAGGACAACGCCGACAACCAGCCCAGGTTCACCGCGAAAATCAGCACCGCCAGGGTCGCCACCAGAAACTCCGGTACGGCGACCATGGCTAGGGTGAAAAAGCTCAGGAAGCTATCAATGCGTCCGCCACGGCCCATGGCTGAGCCGATACCGAGGATCAACGCCACCGGCACCGACACCAGTGCCGTGGCGGCCGCCAGCATCAAGGTGTTCGGCACGCGCCCGGCCATCAACTCACCGACCGGCATCGCGTTGGACACCGACAGGCCCATGTCACCGCTGATCAGGTTCATCAACCAGTGCAGGTAACGCACCACACCGGGCTGGTCGAGCCCCAGTTTCAGGCGCAGCGCCGCCACCTGTTCCGGTGTGGCGAACTGCCCGAGCGATTGTTGCGCTGCGTCCCCCGGCAGTACCGCCGTGATCGCAAACACGACCATGGACACGATCAACAGAGTCACGATCCCGGCGCCCAAACGCCGGCCGATCAACCACAGTGTGTTGCTATTCATCGACTACCCTCCTGCACTGTCCCTGACGTACCGCATAACTGACCATCAAGGCCCTATCAAGCGTCCAGCCAGACCTGCTCGGCGAACATGTAGCCCATGAAGCCACCCAGCGGGTTGCTGCCGTAGCCTTTGATGCGCTGGTCGACGCCGTCGATGTTGCTGATGAACACCGGAATGCCAATGCCGCTGTGGTCATGCACCAGCGTCTGCATATCGGCGTACATTTTGCCGCGCTTGGCGTCGTCGGTTTCGCCGCGAGCGAGCATCAGCAACTGGTCGAACTGATCATTCTGCCAACCCGACTCGTTCCACGGCGCTTTCGACTGGAAGAACTGCGAGAACATCACGTCGGCGTTCGGCCGCGGGTTGATGTTGCCGAAACTCAGCGGGTGCTTCATCCAGTGGTTGGACCAGTAGCCGTCGCTCGGCAAGCGGTTGACGTCGAGCTTGAGCCCGGCCTGTTTCGCCGATTGCTGCAACAGCACGGCGATGTCTACCGAACCGGTGGCCGCCGGGGATGCCACCAGCGGCATGCTGATGCTTTCCATGCCGGCCTTTTTCAGCAGGAACCTGGCTTTTTCCGGGTCGTATACGGTTTGCGGTAGGTCGGCGTTGTAGTAGCGCGAACCGGGCGCAATCGGATGATCGTTACCGACCACGGCAAAGCCACGGAACACAGCGGATTTCACCTGTTCGCGGTCCAGCAGGTACTTCATCGCCTGGGTGAATTCGGCGCTTTTGCCCGGCATCTGATCTTGACGGATGATCAAGTCAGTGTAGTTCCCCGACGGTGCATCAACGACCCGGTGCTTGGCGCTGGCCTTGATCCGCGTGGTGGAACGCGGATTGACTTCGTTGATCATGTGCACGTCGCCGGAGAGCAGCGCGTTCACCCGCGACGGTTCGTCGGAAATCGCGATGAACTCGATTTCGTCCAGATAAGGCAGGCCCGGTTTCCAGTAACCGGTGTTGCGAGCGGCAATCGAACGTACCCCCGGTTTGAATTCCTTGACCTTGAACGGTCCGGTGCCGATGCCCAGGTTGAAGTCGGTGGTGCCTTCGGGAACGATCAGCAGGTGCGAGACGGCGAGAATTGACGGCAACTCGGCGTTGGGTGCGCTGAGGCGAACCTGCACTTCGTGGGTGCCGGTGGCCTTGATTTCGGTGAACTGCTCCATCAGCGGCATGACTTTGGAACCGGTGAGCGGATCCTTGTGCCGGCTCAGCGAATACACCACGTCGGCGGCGCTGAGGGTCTTGCCGTTGTGGAACGTCACGTCCTTGCGCAGGGTGATGATCCACAGCGTCGCGTCGGTGTTGTCGATGCGCTCGGCCAGTTCCAGTTGCGGCACCAGATGCTTATCGAAACGGGTCAGGCCGTTGTAGAACATGAAGTGGCGCACGTAGTCGGTGGACAACGCGCCCTTGGCCGGGTCGAGGGTGTCGGCGGTGGAACTGGACATCCCGGCGACGCGAATCCGCCCGCCCGGTTTGCCCTTGCCCGGTGCGGCGGCTTCTTCAGCAAACAGTTTGCCGGCGGCGCCGAAGAGGCTGCCGGCGCCGGCCGCAGCAACACCCGCTACACCGAGCATTTGCAGGGCATTGCGGCGCGACATGCCGCGATTGAGGCCTTCGAAGACACGCAGGCTTTCCTGGCCGGAAATCAGTTGGGAGTCGATTTTGTTGTCAGTCATATCAGTTGTACCTGTCGAAGATGAGAAGGCTCGAGTGCTCCGGTTGACCGGAACGTCCTGGAAACGCAAACGACGGTGTCACCACAACATCAACTCAATGCAAATAGTCCTGGAAGCGGTAATACGCACCCACGAACGGCAGGAACCAGGGCTTGCCGAAGTGCCCAGGGATCGCCGGCCAGTCGAGTTCGCGCCAGGGGTTGGCCTCGACGTTGCCGGCCATCACCTCGGCCATGACCTGGCCCATGTGCACCGACATCTGCACCCCGTGGCCGCTGTAGCCCATGGAGTGAAAAACCCCTCCGTGCTGACCGGCCCGGGGTAATCGGTCGGAGGTCATGTCCACCAATCCGCCCCAGCAGTAGTCGATTTTCACGTTGGCCAACTGCGGGAACATCTGCACCATTGCGGCTTGCAGTACCTTGCCGCTCTTGGCGTCGTTGACGCTGTCGGACATGGCAAACCGCGCACGACCACCGAAGAGCAAGCGGTTGTCCGGGGTCAGACGGAAGTAGTTACCGATCATACGGCTGGTGACATAGGCTCGGCGGCCGGGCAGTAGCTGATCGATCAACCATTGCGGCAGCACTTCGGTGGCAATGACAAAACTGCCCACCGGCACAATCCGCCGCCGATACCAACCCAGGCCACCGTGTTGACAGGCGCCAGTGGCCAGCAACACTTGCCCGGCGTGCAGCGAACCCTTGCTGGTGTTGACCTGATAGCCGCCAGCCTGTGCTTTCCAGTCCAGCACCGAGGTGCCTTGGTGGATCAGTGCGCCGTGCCGTGCAGCCGCTTCAGCCAAGCCGACACCGAAGCGCCCGACATGCATCTGCACGCCGTTGCGTTGTAGCAATCCACCGTGAAACTGCACCGAATTCACTTCTGCGCGGGTCTGCTCGGCGGACAGCAACTCAACGTCGGCATCGACTTCCTTGTGAATCAACTCGCAAGTCCGCGCCAGGCCTTCATAGTGCATCGGTTTGGCGGCCAACTTGAGCTTGCCGTTGCGGACCAGGTCGCAGGCGATTTGCTCCTGCTCCACCAGTGACACCACGCTCTGCACCGCACTTTCGTAGGCCTGGTAATAGGCCCGGGCCTTGTCGGCACCGAGGCTGGCGCTAAGCCCGGCGTAATCCTGGGCCACGCCGGTGTTGCATTGGCCACCGTTGCGCCCCGAAGCTTCACCGATCACCCGCCCGGCTTCGAGCACCACCACACTGGCGCCCTTCAAGGCCAACGCCCGGGCCGCCGCCAGGCCGGTGAAACCACCGCCGACGATGGCCACATCGACCTGCCTGGGCAAAGCACCGAGTTGAGCACCGCTGAACGCCGGTGCGGTGTCGAGCCAGTAGGATTCACTGCCCATGTTTAATCCGCCTATGCCAGGAAAAGTGCCGTTACAGACCGACCAGCGCAGCCAGGCCACCGATGTCGGTGATCTGCTGGTAGCCGTAGAAAGCATTGGCCGGGACTTCGTGACCGCGGGCAACAAAGGCCTTGTTCTTGATCTTCATGTCGTGGGCCGGCATCAGGTCGTAACGGAAGCTGGAGGACACATGCAAGATGTCTTCCGGGCCGCAGTTTAGGTTGTCGAGCATGTACTCGAACGCTGCCAGACGCGGCTTATAGGCTTGTGCCTGTTCGGCGGTGAAGACCTTGTGAAATGGCGCGCCGAGCTTGTCGACGTTGGACATGATTTGGCTGTCGCTGGCGTTGGAGAAAATCACCAGTGGGATCTTGTCGGCGATTTTCGACAGGCCGGCCGGTACGTCCGGGTGCGGGCCCCAGGTCGGCACGGCGTCGTAATACAGCTGACCTTCGTCGCGGTATTCGATACCCCAACGCTTGCAGGTCCGCGCCAGGGCGGTCTTGAGGATTTCGTCGTATGGCATCCAGTCACCCATGACCTGGTCCAGACGATAGGCCGAGAAATCCTTGACGAATTGATCCATCTGCTCGGGCGCCACGCGATCAGCGAAAATCTCGCGCGTCATCGTGCCCATGTGGAAATTGGTCAGCGTACCGTAGCAGTCGAACGTAATGAATTTGGGGCGAAGAAAGCTCATTGAGTGCGGTCCTGAAGTTCGTTGAGGTCATGGCGCGACAAGCATTCGCTTGGCTTGCAAAGCTGTGATGCAAAGCTGTGATGCAACGCTGCAGCACACCGTCATTACAACACCGTGAAATCAGCAGATGGCGTTAAAAGCGACCGCCACCCGATATAAACCACCGTTTTGCCCCTCCCCCTCAGCAGACTTTGCGGGGCGCTCCAGGCTTGGGCAAACCCCGTATTTGTGCGCTCTTATGGACCTTTATAGCCCTGTGCGGCTCAGGTGCGCCGCCATTCGCCGCAGAAACTGCGTCGGGCAGAACTAAAACGGGCGCTTCCCTGAGGAAGCGCCCGTTTGGGTGCGGTTTCAAAGCGCTTGTAGCAGTTGCGCTACTGCACGATATCGATCAGCACACTCTTGAAGCGCAAGTTAGCTTCGAACGCTTCGCGGCCCAGGTCCTTGCCGATGCCGGAGCGTTTGTAGCCACCGGTTGGCAGAATGTAGTCGTTACTGCGACCGTAACGGTTGACCCATACCGTCCCCGCCTCCAGCCGCCGGACCAGCCGCAGGGCGCGATTGATGTCGGCGGTGTGCACTCCCGCCGCGAGGCCATAAGTGGCGTGTGCGGCCAGGCTCAGCGCCTGCTCTTCGTCATCGAACGCCTGCACCGTCAGTACCGGGCCGAAGATTTCTTCGCAGACCGCAGGGTTTTGGTTGTCGAGGCCGACCAGCAGCGTCGGTTTGTAGTAAGCCCCGCCCAACCCTTCAAATAATCCGCCGCCGGTCAACACTTCGGCCCCGGCCTGACGCGAACGCTGGACAATGCCGTCGATGCGGCTGGCCTGCAATCGGGAGATGATTGGCGACAATGTGCCGTCAGGTGACCAGGTCGGAGCCGGTCGCAATCCTTCGAAATACGCCTGCAAGTGCGCAATAAAGGGTTCCATTATCGAACGCTGGATCAACAGCCGTGAACCGGATACGCAGACCTGCCCGGCGTTACCGGTAATGGCCAGCGCCACGGTGTGCGCGGTTTTGGCAATGTCCGGCACGTCGGCAAACACCAGTTGCGGGCTTTTGCCGCCGAGCTCCAGGGTGACCGGTTTTGGACCGACCAACGCGCAGGTGGACATGATGCTAGAACCTGTTGCCGTCGATCCGGTGAAGGTTACTTTGGCAACACGAGGGTGACGGCACAAGGCATCGCCCGTGACGCGACCGTCACCCTGCACCACGTTAAAAATCCCCGCAGGAATGCCCGCCTGCAACGCCAGCTCGGCGAAGCGCAGACTGGAGAATGGCGTCAGCTCTGAAGGCTTGAGCACTACAGCATTCCCTGCTGCCAGCGCCGGGGCGACTTTCCAGGAAGCCATGCTCAATGGAAAATTCCACGGCGCGATGGCCGCAATCACGCCGTAGGGTTCGGCGATTTGCATGCCCAACCGATCGGTCTGGGTCGCCGCGACCTGGCCGCCGTGCTTGTCCGCCAGCTCGGCAAAAAAGCGAATACCTTCGGCGACATAGGGAATGTCCCAGGCAATCACATCTTTATGCGGACGGGTCGAACCGACGGCTTCCAGTGGTGCGAGGATCTCGGCATCCGCTTCGATCAGGTCGGCCCAGCGACGCATCACCCGCGCCCGCTCGCGGGGTGGGCGACGAGCCCAATCGCTGCGGTTGAATGCCTGCCAGGCATCGTTGACAGCCTCATCCACCAGGTTGACATCGGCAATCGGCAATCCGGCATACACCTGGCCGTCCGAGGGCCGCACCACTTCCAGTCCCGGTTGAGCGTCGCGGTATTTTCCGCCGATAAAATGAGCGCTGCGCACAGCGATAAGACGAGGATCGAAACTATCCATGGAGCACTCCAAATAAGGGCCGGCGAGTCGTTAACTCAGGCTTCCATCGTAGAAAAAAAGCCCAAGCATTTGCTGCCGACCTTGCGGTGCAATTAAGTAGTAAGTGTGGTCTGGCAGCCTTCGACGTGAGGAATCTGCCGAATGTTCCACCCCCTCTTGTCAGGCCTTCACACAGATGGGATACAAGCACCATTGCGCTGGAAAACCGGTCGCTCGTGCACACTGTTTATCGGAGACTCGCCATGTCCGCCCCGCAACAATCCGCTTATATTTATCGCCCGATGACCGCAGCAGATCTCCCGGCAGCCCATGCCTTGTCCGTGCAATTGAAGTGGCCGCATCGCTTGGAAGACTGGGCGATGTTGCAACGGGTCAGTGATGGTTTCGTGGTGCTGGATGGCGAGCGTTTGATCGGCACCGCTTTCGCCTGCCCACAGGGCAAGTTTGCGACCATTGGCCTGGTGATCGTCAGTGATGACTATCAGGGCAAAGGCATCGGTCGCAAGCTGATGGAACTTGCACTCGATGCCTGCCAGACACGCACGCCAGTGCTCAATGCCACGCTGGCCGGTGCACCGCTTTACACCAGTCAGGGCTTTGTCGAGTTCGGCCGGATTCAGCAACATCAGGGAATCGTCTCTGCACCCGCTACAGAAGCATTGGCCGAGGGCCAGCTGTGCCGTGAATTGAGTGATGCGGATCAGGCTCAAGTGCTGTCGCTGGCCAATGCCGGCAGCGGGCTGGATCGGAAAGCGGTGCTCACCGATCTGTTCAGTGTGGTCGAGCGGTCGGCAGGCATTGAACGTGGCGGTCAACTCCGCGCCTTCGCGTTGCTGCGCCCCTTCGGCCGCGGTCGTTGCATCGGCCCGGTGGTCGCCGAAAACCTCGAACAGGCCAAACACCTGATCACCGTTTTGCTGGCGCAAGTGCCGGACGCTTTCGTGCGCATCGACATTCCGGCAGACAGTGGCCTAGCCGAGTGGCTGGAGCTGGCAGGTCTCAAGCAAGTCGACACAGTGGCGCAGATGGCCCGGGGCACACCGCCACACACCACCGACAGCGTTTGGCAGTTCGCACTAGTCACCCAAGCCATTGGATGACCACACGTGCGATGAAGCCACCGCTACCCAATTCCCCTCTATACCTCATTTCATGGAGCGTTACCGTATGTCCCAACCTACCGTTCTGCTGTTGGCTCGCGCCAACGGCGGTCCTGTCAATACGACCTTCAAAGCTGCCCCCTTAAGCCCCATCGACCCCTTCATGGACGGTCGTCAGATTGCTTATACCGGGCCTGATGGCGTGACGGCGGGCATCGTGCAGGCAAGCGGAATGCTCGATAACGATAACTTTCCGCACACTGAAGTGATCGTGGTTCATGCCGGCCACGTCGTACTCCAAACCGCAACACAGACGCTCGAACTGAGTATCGGTGCCAGCGCGGTGATCGGTCGTGGTACCGCGTTGCGGATCCTGGCCCAACCTGACACTCGTTGGGCCTTCTGTGCGCTCTTATGCCCCGCCGCTGAACCTACACCCGGACTGACAGCGCTCGACCCACTGGCCATGCTTTCTCCTTCGGCAGCACCGGAACCGCAAATACTGATAGGCCCCACCCCGCAGTGCCGATCGCGCAATGCCTTCGAAGACGACGCCACCGAACTGCGTGTGGGTGTGTGGGACTCGACACCGTACGAACGTCATGGCCGAGCACACAAGCTCAACGAGCTGATGCACCTGATTGAAGGCAGCGTCACCTTGCTGGCACCCGATGGAACGAACGTGACGGTCAACACCGGTGACAGCGTATTCGTACCGCAAGGCGCGCTGTGCGCGTGGAAAAGTACGCGGTATGTGCGCAAAGTGTATGCCGTTAAGTAACAGGCGACCGACAACTGCGAACCGGGTACACAGTGGACCGATGAGGTTCATGTGTACGATGGCGGGTTTCTATTGAGTGCTTCTGCCGTCGCTCAGCTTGTGGTGCCGAATCCAAGCAGAGTGATGTTTATGGTCTTTCCCATTTCGAGCAGTCCTTGATTCGTGTCCCGGCCATTGAGCTCGTACGGATCAAGCCTTCAATACTCACCAGCATGATCTGCCCGAGGTCACTCCCATGTGCATGAATGTAACCTCGGGCACATAAGGTACTGACTCCGGTTTCTTAGGCCTTCGCTGTCGCACCCATTGACGCGGCATTCTCGCGGTCATGCATTTGTGCCTGCACCTGAGCCTCCTCTTCACTCACCAACTCCCCCTCCCACTTGGCCACCACGGCGTTTGCGATAGAGTTACCGACGGCATTGGTGGCCGCGCGGCCCATGTCGAGAAAGGTATCAACACCCAAGATCAGCAGCAGCTCAGCTTCCGGGATGTTGAACTGGCTAAGTGTCGCTGCGATCACCACCAGCGAGCATCGCGGAACGCCAGCCATGCCCTTGGAGGTCGCATCAAAATCAGCAACATGGTGATCTGGGGGCCAATGGACAACTCAATGCCGTAAGCCTGCGCGATGAACAGCACTGCAAAGGTGCAGTACATCATCGAACCGTCGAGGTTGAACGAATAGCCTACACCGCTGGAATATCGTCGGCGTGTAGGGCTCTGGCGTGAGGTGGGCGCTGACAAACCCTATATCAGCTTTTTGCATCTGGACCTTGAAGCCGATCCTCATACGCCGATGAAACCACTGCGTTTCGGTGGGCGCGGTGGGCGCGGTGGGCGATTGGCTCTCATTGAGGAGCTAGAAGCATTGCGTGAGTCGGGTGTGCAGCATGTTGGGCTGCATCTGCGTCTCAGCGAACGCCCCGTCGTGGAGGTGATTGAAGAGATTGCCGAATACATTTTGCCCAGATTTCACGACGTCATATGACTCGCTGTAGGGAGCAGCAAGCTGAAGGTTATCCAACGGCGGTCTGGTCAGTAGATCGCCCTGCACGCGACCACCCGACGCATTCACCCCGGCGTACTGACACTGGCCCCTAACCTGGACACCGCCAACGCCGACGCTCAAGTCACGACCAGCGGCACGCATGCCCCTCCCGAACGACCAGATCGGGCCTTGAGCTCACGCCAATGGAACTATGGACCCAGACTGTACTTGCCGGTTTTCCAGCGTGGCCGCTTAACCGGAACCTTGGAGCTGCGCGAACGACAACAGCGGGAAGCCACGTTGGACTACCAGCGCCCGGTGTTCGCCGCATGACTGAAGTTGGAAGCATAACAATCTCGCCGTAGCTTTCCGCCCGTGAACATTATCGCTAGGCCGCCACCGACTTCATCAACGCGCTCTGCGTCAGCGCGCCTTGCTGAACAATTCACATAAATGAACCGGCTGGCTCGTCTTGCGCCAAGGAGTCGCTTATTAATCTGTATCGGGTATTTAATCAATCCAACGGTTAACGTGATGTAAGCAAATAATACGTCGAGGCATTTTATCCATGAGAACGGTGTGTAGTTTATGCAAAAGTGTTTTGATCAAACGCGACTTTTAGATCTTTAGCAAAAAAACTATTATCGCCCACTACCGACTGCCTAAGCTGAAATAGCTTCCGAGGCAGAACTAGTCAACGATAGTGGTCCTAAATATTGCAGACTGTAGAAATAACCATCATTTAATAAGTGGCGGACAACGTCGATTTCCGTCCTAGATTTTCGCCGACCTCACATTGCAACCTCCCGCCATTGTGAGAATAGGCAACGCCGCAGGTTTTCTCCTTTGGACCTGCGGTTTTTTTCGGCTGCTGATTGTCGGTGGGTGGCTGTACGTCCGACTCAACGTCGGACGTACAGCGGGTCGATCAAAGTATCGACAGCGGATAGTCGACGATCAGACGAAACTCGTTCTGGTCGCCTTCGGCCTGGTCAGTATTGGCTCGGTGCCACGCCTGACGAATACGTAACGAAAGATCCTTGGCGGGACCGCTCTGAACCACGTATTTGGCCTCAAGGTTAGTCTCGTGATGTTTACCATCCTCGCCATATCCGTATTCGCGGTATGGGCTGTCGAGCGCCATTTTGCTGCCGTCGATGTCCTTGCCGTTGACGTATCGGGCCATGAAACTCAGGCCCGGAACCCCATAGTTGTCCATTTTCAGGTCATAACGCGCTTGCCAGGACTGTTCGCCGGGCCCGTTGAAGTCCGAATATTGAATGGAGTTGGCCAAAAACACTGAATCGCCGGTCGCCCCCGCGCCGTTATCGCCAAAACCGACATAGTCGAACGGGGTATCACCTCGCACTTTTTGATACGCCACTGTCACCGTATTGCCCGGCAGGAAGGTGTAGGCAGTGGCCAGCGACCAGGCCGTATTATCGATATTCCCGGCGTCCGCGCGGCCCTTATCCGTGGTGCGATAGATATTGAAGTCGAAGTTCAGCGACTGCTCGGCCGGCAAAGCCAGGGTGTAATTGACGTTGGAATAGTACTGGCGCCAGATGTCTTTGAACTCGGCGCCGTACAGGGACACCGAAAGCGCGTCGCTGAGCGCGTAGCGTCCGCCAACGAAGTCCACGCTACTTGTGGCCCGGTTGGCATAAGTGGCAAACAGTTCGCCCTTAGAACTAGTGGTGACCGGGCTGTTGCCAGCGGTGAAATGACCGGCTTCGAGGTCCAGTCCAGCTATTTCACTGCTGAGCAGGTTGAAGCCGGTTGCCGTTTGCGGTAGCAGGCGCGTGCCACCGGCACCAAAGACAGGAGCCGTCGGTTGCATCTGCCCCCATTTGAGCATCGTTTTCGAGACGCGCAGCTTCAGCGCGCCGCCCGCACGACCATAGTCATCTTCTGGCTTGCCATCGTGGTCCGCCGGCAGGTTGCCGGTGCCTGAAGTGCCATCCCCACCATCCAGCTTCAGCCCCAGGTAACCGAAGGCATCAACACCGACACCGACGGTACCTTGAGTGAACCCAGAGCTGAACGTGCCTTGGAACCCTTGCGTCCAGTCTTTCCTGTCACCGCCACCATTTCGACCATCACGGCTGAAATAATAGTTGCGCAGCAGCACATCGAGCTTGCTGTCCTCAACGAACCCCTTGGATGCGGCTTGATCGCTCACAAAGGTGTCGGCACTCGCCAACTGGGTGGTGCCTGCCGAAACGGCCATGGCTAAAACGCTCCATTTGATCGTATTCATTTCAGATGCCCTATTTCAGTTCTATATGTTGTGCAGCCAGCGCCGACTACTCGGTATTGGCCTGTTGTTACCTCCGCCACTTCTCAAAAAGCATAAATTACGCCAACTCCGCTTATTACAGCGATAGATCAAAAAATCGAGCAACAACAACAACAACAACAACAACACGAAAATGATGCACAACACATATTTAGCGCACTCATAAAGCGCATAAAAACACACTTTATTTAGATCGAAAATATCAAGTACATTTTGCGCAAAAGTGTTTTTACTGAATAGTAACTTGATTAAATTAACCATAGACAAATAAGATAAAAAATTATTCTTCATTCTTCGAATAGACCGAGGTACTCATGACAAATCGCTGGTTCCGCGCCGCCACCTTTGCCCTACTCGGGCTAATGCCTTTGATCGGTCAGGCAGAGGAAAAAACCGTGCAGACAACCGCTGTTTCGACACTTGCTCAAGAACTTCAGCACACAGGCGTCGAACGCTTCATCGCCCCCGACTACAAGCTCGGCGTGGTTCGACACATCGTGCTGTTCCGCTACAAGGAAAACGTTACACGCGATCAACGCGCGGAGATCACCCGACGTTTTCTGTCCATGCAGAAAAGCAGCCTGCGCAAAACGCTTCCCTTCATTGTGTCGATCGAGACCGGTCAACAGCATAGTGGCGAGGGCGCAGACCAAAACCTGGAGCAGGCGTTCGTGGTGACCTTCCGCTCACAGGGCGACCGTAACTATTACGTAGGCCAACCGCTTGTCAGCGATGCGCAGTACTACGAGCCTGTACACCAGCGCTTCAAGGAGTTTGTGGGTCCGATGCTGGCGTCTGGCGGCGTGATTGTATTTGATTACACAGTAGAGCAACGCGTGGAGTGAGCTGACCAGCTCTGTGGTCAAACTAATAGCCCCCGAACATTGGAGATCGAGAGAAGGATGGAGGCGGGCCAGCTTGGCCTGCCTCCATGATGCACTAAAGACGAAAGCGCAATACCATTTGGTTGAGGTCTATCGCCAGGCGCGAAAGGTCCCCGCTGGCGGCAGAAGTCTGATTTGCCCCCGCGGCAGTTTGCACCGACAGGTCCCGGATGCTGGTGAGATTACGGTCGACTTCACGAGCCACCTGAGCCTGCTCTTCTGATGCCGCGGCAATACTGACGTTGCGTTCGTTGATTTGCAGGACTGCGTTAGTGATTTCATTCAAAGCTGTCCAAGCGGACTCGGCGACTTTCAGGCTTTGCTGTGAACGCTGGCTACTTTGTTGCATCGCACTCACCGCCTTCTCTGCCCCCGCCTGTACCGCACTGACCATGCCTTCGATTTCGCTGGTGGACTGCTGAGTACGATGGGCCAAGCCACGGACTTCGTCGGCGACCACAGCGAACCCGCGTCCGGCCTCTCCCGCCCGGGCAGCTTCAATGGCCGCGTTCAGCGCCAACAGGTTGGTTTGCTCAGCCACGCCGCGGATGACATCAAGGACCTTTGTAATGTTCTGGATTTGTTCGGCCAGATCATTGATCTCTTGCGTGGTGTACTGAACATCCTCAAACAGCTCACCAATCACTTTGACGGTTTCCTCAACGCGTTGCTTGCCGACCTCGGCCGACTGACTGGACGCTTGCGCAGCCGTGGTGGCCATGACGGCATTGCGAGCGACCTCATCGACCGCCGCGCTCATTTGATTCACGGCAGTGGCCGCTTGCTCGATTTCATCGTTTTGCCGCTGCATACCGCGCAAAGCATCTTCGGTCACAGCGGTCATTTCTTCCGAGGTCGACGCTAGCTGGGTGGACGAATCACCGATCTGCTTTATTGCAGTGCGCAGATTATCTTGCATCAACGCCAAGGCAACTAGCAGGCGTCCCGCCTCATCCTGATAGTCGAGCTCAATGCTTTTGCTGAAATCGTTGGCGGCGATTCGCTCCGCAACGCTCAGTGCTCGCGCAATCGGCCCGCTGAGGCTACGGGTGAACAGCGCAGCCAGCACCACCGTGGCAAGCAATGCAATCACAATGGCAATCAGTGCCGTGATCCGGCTGGTGCTGTAAGCGTCGCGGGCCTTGTTACCGGCATTGATGGTTTTCTGGTCCGTCCTCTTACTCAACTGATCGATGCTGTCATTGAGCTTTACCGCGGCCAGAGTCATGCCGCCATCGGGCGCAGAAAAGCTCGCCGCCTGATCGTACTGACCTTGCGCCAATGCATCGAGGAATCGCTGATGCATGCCGAAGTAATCCCGCAGGTTCAACATTAGTTGGGCGTGGATCGCCCTGCCTTGCTCGGTAGTCAATAAGCCTCCCATTTGATCGGCATAACCCTGCAGCGCATCGCGCGCAGCCTTCACGTCCGTCAACACCGGATCACGCTTTTGCGTGTCATCCCGGTATAAACGCAGCAAGGCGTTGTCCAGACGGATTTGCCGTAACGAAAGCTGCATCTGGCCAATGGTTTGAATGCTCGGGATAACATTGGTCTCGATCAGCTTTTCCGCCTCCGCCATCGCGGCAGAATGCTGGAGGGAAAACAGCCCCTGGATCACGACCAGTAGCGCGAAAAACCCAAAACACAGTGCAGCACGAGGAGCGATATTTAGTTTTCTCAGATTCATGGATATGCGACGCCATTCGATAATAGATATAGAACCTATCGTGCGGAATCGTTTCAGCTTTAGGTTAATCGTTGTTAAAAAAACCGACTTGCAAATTAATGCTGAAGAAAATATTGATGCGAGCGAGAAACCTGTGGCGAATGGGGCTAGCCCCGTTGGGTCGCGAAACTGCCCCCAGTCTTTATTCCGACACATCGAGTTGTCCGGATTTTCAGCACCGGACGGCCCAACTGCCGACTCGCTCAGTGGCAAATCCGCCGAGCCAAGAACTGCTAAGTGCCAATCTCGATGGTTCTTTGGGATTGCCACCATCGCTCATGAGTGCGGATCGTCACGGGCCCATTTTTCCCGCGCCTTCAGTCGTAGCGTCGGGGCACCTCCTTACCGCTGGCTACGGACCATGCGTATCGAACGAGCTAAGGATTTGCTGCGCCACTCCACCAACACGCTCTCTGAAATCGCAGTGACCTGCGGCTTTACCGACCAAAGTCATTTCAACCGGGTATTCCGTTGCGCGACCGGGGCCACGCCGGGTCGTTGGCGTTGTCGCTGACGTTCTGTCTTTGCCCCTCTCTGAGTCTTTTGCCCTCACTCGCAGTCATCGAGTGACGCCATAAACCGGCGTCATCCGATGAGGTGTTCCGCTGCCCTATCGAAAATCCGCACGCTATCGCACAAACATCCAAAAACGCAGCACACCCGTTCAATCCCGGCCTTGTGGAATGCGTAAGCGACTATGGGCTAGCAATCATGGCGTACGCCAAGCTTGAGCGAGACCGCACCGCGACCGACCTGGTCGCCAAGGTGATCACATTTCGCTACGTCGCCGAAAAGTACATGGTCGATGTCGTCCCCACTAAAGGCACGGCAACCCAGGCAGACAACAAGCGCGAGATGAAGAACCTGATCGCGTTCTTCGATGATCCGCCCGCGCCACTGGAAACGATCGAGCCTTTACATGTTCGCCAGTACCTCACCTGGCGCAAAGCCGCGCCGGTTCGGGCGAATCGTGAAAAGGCACTGCTCAGCGCGATCTGGAACTATGCGGGACAAGGGCTACACGTCACTCGCCAATCCCTGCGCGGGCATAAAGGGCAACAAAGAGAACGGCCGAGACACTTACGTCGAAGACGAATTGTTCAAACGAGTGCACGACAAGGCGGATGCGGGGCTCCGCGACGCAATGGACCTCGCCTATCTAACTGGTCAACGCGTAACGGACACGCGGCTGATGGATGAGCGAGACGTGCGCGACGGGCAGATTTGGGTTCTCCAGGGGAAAACAAAAGCAAAGCGTCGGATTGAGGTGACTGGAGAGCTGAAGATTTTGATTGATCGAATCATGTCCCGGAAATCAGAACACAAGGTCCGCTCGACGCGGTTGATCGTTGCAGAGGATGGCACACCGATGACAGTGGCGATGTTGCGGAGAAGGTTTGACCTGGCCAGGGAAGCGGCCGATGTCGCTAAGGCTGAATTTCAGATGCGAGATTTGCGCGCTAAGGCAGGTACGGATAAAGCCGAATCAAGTGGTGACATTATGCAAGCGAGGGATCAACTTGGGCATACGACCGTGGTTATGACAGAGCAATACATCCGAAATCGCTTGGGCAAAAAGGTATCTCCTACCAAGTGAATTGCGGACCAACTGCAAAATAGCGGACCAGAAACAAACAAGGGCTTGCATCAGCTTTCGCCCGCAAACCCTTGATTTTAGATGGTGCCCGAAGCCGGAATCGAACCGGCACGCCCTTACGAGCGGGGGATTTTAAGTCCCATGCGTCTACCAGTTTCGCCATTCGGGCGGTAGCGCGGTAAGCAGTCTGTAGCCTGACAAACGTGGATCTGTCAGTTCTGACTCTTGTGCAGCAGAGGACGAAATATATACATCCCGTCCCGGTGAAGCAAGTTCGCAAATACCCGTTTCAAGACTAAATCTTGCAGGGCTGTGCAAATAAAAAAGCTCCGTAAATCATCGATCTACGGAGCTTGTTTAAAGTGGAGGCCGAGGTCGGAATCGAACCGGCGTAGGTGGATTTGCAATCCACTGCATAACCATTTTGCTACTCGGCCTCAAGCACCTGATGTCATGTAGCACAACATCAAACGCGTACAAACTTGGAATTAGATTCTAGATCTAACCCCTTGAAAACATTGAGCTTTTTCAGCGGTCAGTGCTTTCGATGGCGTGAATTATGTACTGATTTCCGAAGGCTGGCAACCCCTTGATTTCAAAAAAAAATTGTCGGGTGCTTTGCGTGTCTGGATGCAGGCTCGACTCTTCGCCCACGTCCCCAAATCGGCTTCAACGTCTCCCCGGCCCACTTAGTGCCCCCGAATGTAGTGCTCCAACTGCCGGATCAAATCGGCCTGCTCGACAATCGCTTCTTTGACCAGGTCGCCAATCGACAACAAACCGATCAGCTCGCCGCTGTCCACCACCGGCAGATGACGCAGGTGGCTGTCGGTCATGACGGCCATACAGCGCTCGATGCTCTGCTGACTGTCGGCTGTCACCACCGGCGCGCTCATGATGTCGCGCACCGGCGTGCCGACCGAGGAACGCCCCTGCAGAACGACTTTGCGCGCATAGTCGCGCTCGCTGATAACGCCGACCACCTGCCCCGCTTCGATGACCGGCAGTGCGCCCACATTCTTCTCGGCCATCATTTTCAGTGCATCAAGAACCATCTGGTCTGGCGCGATGCTATGCACGTGCTGGTTTTGCACGACTTTCAGTTTCAGCAGCTGTGCGGCTGTTTTCATGGATGCCTCCGCTATCGTTGCTCATTGCCGATGCTTGAACTCAGGCCACCCCGACTTCAACCCAACCGCCGTTCAGCCGTACCGGCCAGACCCGCAAACGTTGCTGTGGATACTCCAGGCAACTGCCGTCCTCGAGGCGGAAATGCTGTTTGTAGATCGGTGAAGCAACAACAAGATCCCCCTTGATGCTGCCGACCAACCCGCGTCCGATGACGTTTGCCCCGGATTGCGGGTCATGGTTGTCGATGGCATAGAGGCTTCGACCCTCGGCGTCCGGCAGATAGAACAGCGCCACTTGTGCGCCGTCGAGCCACACGACGACGCCGGAGTTAGAGACAAGGTCCTGTTGCTCGCACACGGTGTGCCAGACATCGCTGCTGACCAGGGAATCGAGGCGTTGGGTAGTGGACTGGCTCATCAGGCAATCTCCTCGGTGACTGGGATCAGGTTGAGTTCAGCGGCCATGATCGGGCGCCGTTGACCACGCTCCTGGACAAAGTGGATGTCCGGGTCCGGGCGTTTATCGTTGACGAAGGTGCGGAAGCGCTTGAGTTTTTCCGGGTCTTTGAGGGCGTTGGCCCACTCGCATTCATAGCGGTCGACCACCAATTGCATCTGCGATTCGAGTTCGGCACCGAGTCCGAGGCTGTCGTTGATGATCACCTCTTTGAGGAAATCGAGGCCACCCTCCAGGCTTTCGCGCCATACCGAAGTGCGTTGCAGTTTGTCGGCGGTGCGGATGTAGAACATCAGGAAGCGGTCGATGTAGCGGATCAGTGTTGCATCGTCGAGGTCAGTGGCAAACAGCTCCGCGTGGCGCGGACGCATGCCGCCGTTACCGGCGATGTAGAGGTTCCAGCCCTTCTCGGTGGCGATCACGCCGACGTCTTTGCTCTGGGCTTCGGCGCACTCACGGGTGCAACCGGACACCGCGAACTTGAGCTTGTGCGGCGAGCGCAGACCTTTGTAGCGGTCCTCGATGGTCAGGGCCATTTGTACGCTGTCCTGCACGCCATAACGGCACCAGGTACTGCCGACGCAAGACTTCACCGTCCGGGTCGATTTGCCGTAGGCGTGCCCGGTTTCGAAACCGGCTTCGATCAGCTCGGCCCAGATGTCCGGCAATTCATGCAACTGCGCGCCGAACAGGTCGATTCGCTGACCACCGGTGATTTTGGTGTAGAGGTCGTATTTTTTCGCCACAACTCCGATGGCGATCAGTTTGTCGGCGGTGATTTCACCACCGGGAATGCGCGGCACCACCGAATAGGTGCCGTTCTTCTGCATGTTGGCCATGAAGGTGTCGTTGGTGTCCTGCAACGGTACCAGCGAGGCATCCATGATCGGCTGGTTCCAGCACGACGCGAGGATCGAGCCCACGGCCGGTTTGCACACGTCGCAGCCGGTGTGGCCACGGCCATGTTTGGCCAGCAGTTCCTCGAAGGTGATCACCCCTTCTACGCGAACCAGCGCATACAGCTCCTGACGGGTATAGGCGAAGTGTTCGCACAGGCTTTTATCGACACTGACGCCTCGGGCAATCAGCTCGTGCTCGAAGACTTGCTTGAGCAGCCCGGCACAACCGCCACAGCCGGTGCAGGCCTTGGTCTGAGACTTGAGCAGACCCAGGTCGGTGCAGCCGCCATCGATGGCCGAGCAGATGGAACCCTTGGTGACGTTGTGGCACGAGCAGACCGTGGCCGATTCCGGCAACGCGCCCGGCCCCAACGTCGGCGCACCTTCGGATGACGGCAGGATCAGACTGGCGGGCTCTGCCGGCAAGGCAATTGCGTTCTGCATGTATTGCAGCAGCGTGTCGTAATAGCTGTTGTCGCCGACCAGCACCGCGCCGATGACGTGTTTGCCGCAGGCATCCACCACCAGCCGCCGATAGCTGGCCGTGGTTTCGTCGATGAACTGAAAGCTGCGCGCACCCGGCGTGTGGCCATGCGCATCGCCGATGGAGCCGACGTCGACGCCCAGCAGCTTGAGTTTGGTCGACATGTCGGCCCCCAGAAACGGCTCGGCCATGTCGTTGCACAGACGTGCCGCCACACCGCGCGCCATCTGGTAGCCCGGCGCGACCAGGCCGAACAGCCCGCCATTCCAGGAGGCGCACTCGCCGATGGCGTAAATGTCCGGGTCGCTGGTCAGGCATTCGTCGTTAATTACCACGCCGCCGCGCGGACCGATCTCCAAGGCACAGTGGCGGGCCAGCGCATCTTGTGCGCGGATGCCGGCCGAGAACACGATCAGGTCGGTTTCAAGAAACTCGCCGTTGGCGAAATTCATGCGGTAGCGGTACTCCTCGCCCGCACTGATTGATTGAGTGGCGCGCGACAGGTGCACACCGACACCCAGTCTTTCGATCTGCGACTTGAGCGCAAGCCCCCCCATTTCGTCCAGTTGCACCGGCATCAGGCGCGGGGCGAACTCCACGACATGCGCTTCCAGACCGAGGCTTTTCAGCGCATTGGCGGCTTCAAGGCCCAGCAGGCCACCGCCGACCACCACGCCGCGTCGGGCGTTGGCAGCGGCGGCACGGATCGCGTCGAGGTCTTCAAGGGTTCGATACACCAGACGCGAATCGCCTTCGGCACCTTCGACGGGCGGCACAAACGGATAGGAGCCGGTGGCCAACACCAATTTGTCGTAAGGGATGCAGCCCTGCGCGGTCATCACCTGGCACCGAGCGCGGTCGATTTCCAGCACCGGCACACCCAAATGCAGGGTGACGCCCGGCGTCTGGTAAAGCGATGCATCGGACAGCGCCAACGATTCGGCATCGCGGCCCGAGAAGTACTCGGACAGATGCACACGGTCGTAGGCACGCATCGGCTCCTCGCTGAAGACGTGCAGCCGATACTGGTCAAGAGCGCCCCGCTCGATCAACTGTTCGACGCAATGATGTCCGACCATGCCATTGCCGATCACGATCAGCGTTTGCACTTTGTTCAACGCGGCAACATTGGAATTCATAAGAAGCACCCGGCTAAAACGGTTCAAAAAGCAAAAAAAAACGCCTGAAACCTTGCGGTTCCAGGCGTCTTTGCCTGTTCTTTTGCGGTGTTAGCACCAGACGTCTATGCCTGATCCACCGATGTTGCCCATGATTCGATCGTCGTTGACCGAGGGGGCTGCCCACTCGATTGCATTCAGGGTGGGCCTGTTCGGTGTATTGCAGTGTTTGTGCCAGATCACGAAAGTGCTGCTCAGGGGCGGTCTTTCTGACGTTTCGGCATGGAATTCACCGTGAAAACAGGTCGCTCTTGCCTTCGCATAGTGCAGCGAGAGGCCGCGCGGCTTTATAAAAGTGCACAAATGTCATCTACCCTACAACATCTCCAGCCAATGCTTAATCTGCACACATCTCGTAAAACTCGCCGCGAAAACGGGCCGAGTCTCTTTTTCATTTCTGCGCCGCATTTGCACGGCTGTGCGACAGATCCCGCTTCAGGGCTCCCCTGTTGCGCCCCCGTGGTGGTAGGTTGGAAACGTTTTGTTTCATTAATCAAACTCTTCTAACTCACTCCCTGCAAAGGAATGCCCCCAGCAATGGACTTCTCACTCAAGCACCTGGCCGCAACCACCCTGATGTTGGCCAGCCTTTCATCGTTCACCACGGCCGCGCACGCCAACATCACCCCGGAACAGAGCGCGACCATCCTCAAAACGTTCAGTGACGCATCGGCCACTGATTTCAGGCAGTTCCTGACCAGCCTGGGCAAGACCGATCTGGCCAAAACCGATGACCTCGGCGCGGCAATCAGTGCCTTTCTGGACAACAAGACCCTTTCCGCCGACCAGCAGAACGAAATCCATCGCCTGCTTGGGCTCTATGCGCGAGTGAAGTACGGCAACGCCGCCACCGAAACGCTACGCGAACTGGTAGCCATCCCGACCTTCAACGTGGACGGCGTTGCCCAGCACGACAACCCTGAATTCACCAAGATCGCCGACAAGATCAGGAGCCTGGCCCAGGCCTTCAACCTTAACTTTCGCAACATCGACAACCGCGTCTATGAGATCTCCCTCGAGGGCAGTGGCGATGAAGTGGTCGGCATTCACGCCCACGCCGACGTGGTGCCCGTGACACCGGAGAACTGGGTCCTGGAAGACGGCACCAAACTCGATCCGTTCAAGGTCACCCTGATTGGCGACCGCATGTATGGCCGGGGCACCGAGGATGACAAGAACGGTATCGTGGTGGCGCTCTACGCCATGAAAGTGATCAAGGAAGAAAAACTGCCGCTGGCGAGGAATTTCAAGCTGTTGGTCGACACCACCGAGGAAACTTCGGGCGACGCCATCCCCTACTACTTCGAACACAACCCGACACCCAACTACAACCTGGCGCTGGATGGCGGCTATCCGGTGGTGATTGCCGAGAAAGGCTACGGCACCGTCATGGCCAACTTCCCCAAGCGCAAGGCCGACGGCAAGGGCGCTGAAATCGTCTCGATGACTGGCGGCCTGGCCACCAACCAGATTCCGTCGGCTTCGGTCGCCACTCTATTGAGCGACAAGCCTGCTGAACTGGCAGCCAGCCTGCAGAAGGCCGGTACCGATTTTGCCAAGCGCAATGGCGGCAATTTCAGCGTGAACGCCAAGGTTGACGGCAAGAACGTCAAGCTGACGGTCACCGGCGTTTCCGCCCACTCCTCCGAGCCGGAGTCAGGCGTTAACCCGGTATCGCGGATGCTGGTCTTCATCAATGGCCTCGACGGCAAGGTCGCGCTCAAGCACAACCACATCACCGACGCCGCCCGCTATGCCTCCGATAACTGGGGGCTGGATTACCTGGGTGGCAAATTGGCGGTCGGCTTCTCCGATGCCTTCATGGGACCGCTGACCACCTCCCTGACGTTTGTCGGGATGGATGAAAAGACCTTCAAGCTCGCGGTCAACTTGCGCGTGCCGAAGGGCAAGTCCCCGGAAGCACTCAAGGCCGAAATCGCCGACAAGATTGGCGCCTGGAGCAAAAAGTCCCACGTTGCAGCGACGTTCGATTACTCGATTGCCGAGCCGATGTACCGCAACCCCGAGGGTGAATGGGTCAAGGCCCTGCTGGCCGTGGCCAGCGAAAACCTTGGCATGAAACACGAGTTCGGCACCTCTGCCGGCGCCACTTCGGTTCATGAATTGCCCAATGGCGTGCAGTTCGGTCTGGCCCGGCCCGAGAACAAATACACCGGCCACACCGACAACGAGTTCAAGACGGTCGACCAGTTCCTGCTGGACCTGCAGATCGTGACCGAGATGATGGGGCGCATCGGGCAATTGCCGACACTCTGATCCCTTCCGGACCCGCCGTTCTGGCGGGTCCCGTCTTTTATGCCTTCGCATCATCGTTGCCTCCAGAGCAACGATGTCTGAATAAAGTTGCTCTTGCTGCCATTGGTCAATGGAGCGAGCATCGCTCTCGACACCGCAGCACCGTCAAAACCACACGCTGACGGCTGTCATTACCTCCCCCGTCCCACTCGCAAGGCCCTCGAAAGAGCGCCTACGGCGGAGTCATGTCTAATAAAAACAAGAGTCAACATATGACAAAAGATCGAGGCAAACTCTGTGTGCTGTTCTTCACAGGAGCGGGCGCCAACCTCGCCCAGGCCGCCGACAGCGGATTTGTGGAGCAGTCCACTGCAACGCTGACAACCCGAAACTATTTTTTCAGCAGGGATTTCTCCGACATCCGAGGTTCGGAAAAATCGATGGCCCAGGAGTGGGCGCAAGGCTTCATCCTCAACTTCAAGTCCGGTTACACGCCGGGGCTGGTGGGATTTGGCCTGGACGCCACCGCCAAGTTCGGCATCAAGCTCGACAGCAGTCCGGACCGGGTCAACTCGGGGTTGTTACCGGTGAAGGACGATGGCCGTGCCGCTGACAATTATGGTCGCCTGGGGGTGGCGGCCAAGATGCGTTTTTCCAAAACCGAGCTGAAGTTCGGTGAACTGCAACCCAACATTCCTTCGCTGGTTTTCAGCGACATCCGCTTGCTGCCCCCCGCCTACCAAGGCGCGAGCATTACCAGCAGTGAAATTCCCGGCCTGACGCTGCAAGCCGGGCACCTGACCTCCACGACCCTGCGCAACGAAGCCGGCGAAAGCAAACTCCAGGCCTTGCTGGGCAACAAGCCGCAGCGCCAGGTGTCGAGCGATGCCTTCAATTACGTGGGCGGCGACTACGCGTTCAACAGTAATCGCACGACCGTGAGTGCCTGGCATTCCCGACTGGAGGATATCTACGAGCAGAACTTCTTCGGTTTAAAACACAGTGAGCCCGTGGGAAGCTGGGTGCTGGGGGCCAATCTCGGTTATTACGACGCCAAGGAGGAAGGTCGCAAACGGGTGGGCAAGGTCGACAACCAGGCCTTCTTCTCGCTGCTATCGGCCAAGCTCGGTGGTCATACGTTCTATGCCGGTTACCAGGGCATGTACGGCGACAGTCCCTTTCCTCGCGTGTTTCTCAATGTCAGTGCGCTTGGCAACGAACTGCCGACCTACGAGTTCGTCTCCACTCATGAGCGCTCCTTCCAAGTGCGCTATGACTATGACTTCGCGGCCCTCGGTGTGCCGGGGTTGTTAGCCAGCACCCGCTATGTCACTGGCGACAATGTGAAGACCGGGATGGGTTATGAGGGCAAAGATCGGGAGCGTGACCTGGACCTCAGTTACACCTTCCAGTCCGCCCCGCTGAAAGGCCTCGGCGTGCGAGTGCGCAACGCGATGGCGCGCTCCAACTACCGCACGGACATCAACGAGAACCGGTTGATCATCAGTTACACCTGGACGTTGTTCTGAGTTCTCAAATTAATTGTGGGGGCGAATAACTTCGCCCCCACAGGGCAACTTTTAGCGTTGCCCGGCCTTCAACGGACTTCCACGGTCATCTCGATTTCGACACAAGCACCCAACGGGATCTGGGCCACACCGAATGCCGAGCGTGCGTGTTTTCCCTGATCCCCAAACACCTCGGCAAACAGCTCCGAGGCGCCGTTCGTGACCAGATGCTGCTCGGTGAAACGGGAAGTTGAATTCACCAGGCTCAGCACTTTGACAATCCGCGTGACCCGATTCAGATCGCCAACATGAGCCTGCAGCGTCGCCAGCAAGTCGATGGCCGTCGAACGCGCGGCCGCATAGCCCTCCTCTGTCGTCAGCGTTTCGCCCAGTTTTCCTGCCCAGACTTTGCCGTCCTTTTTCGCAATATGGCCGGACAGGTAAACGACATTGCCACTCTGCGCACTCATCGCATAGGCAGCGGCGGGAGCACCGGTGGTGGGTAATTCGATACCGAGCTCTTTCAGACGGGTATAAACGTCGCGTTCAATCATGGGATTTCCTCGAACAGGATGTGCCAACGCCCGGGATTACCGGGCGCTGGTCAAGTTGAAAAAAGGGGTTAATCGGGTTGTTTAGCCGGGTATCGATTCGCGGCTGAAGGCATCGAGTTCCTGCACCAGGCCCTGTGCTGCCATCATCACCAGGTCGCGGCCTTTATCCGGGCTGGCCAGGGACGGATCCGACCCCATGCGACCATCCGGATGACGTGCGCGGAAATCGAGCGCTTCGCGGATAGGTCCCCACGGCGCGATCTGCGGCGAGTACTGGGCGGACTTGATGGCGTCCGGGTAAGCCCATTGGGTGACCGCGATCTCGGACGGCGTGGCATGAATCCCGTGGCCCGTAGGGAATTGCTCTCGCGCCAATTCACCGACCCCTTCCAGATCCCACCAGTTGCACAACTTCAACGCGAACCCCGCAGGGCGTCGAGCGAAGCTGGCTTCGGCATACAGTTCCGAGAACGCCGCTTCGATGGAGGCGACGTTGCCGCCGTGGCCATTGAGGAAAAGGATTTTCTCAAACCCGTGAGCGGCCAACGAACGTACCCAGTCGCCAATGGCCGCTATGAACGTCGAAGGACGCAGTGAAATGGTCCCGGGGAACCCAAGATGGTGTTGGGCCATGCCGATGTTGAAGGTTGGCGCAATCAGGATGTCTGCCGATTTCTGCGCTTCATGTGCAATGATTTCGGGACACATCCAGTCAGTCCCCAACAGACCGGTCGGACCGTGTTGTTCATTGGAGCCGATCGGGACCACGATGGTGCGGCTGCGTTCAAGGAATTGCCCGATCTCGGCCCAGGTCGATAGGTGTAAAAGCATGTGGGTTCTCTCTTTAAAAGGGTTCCTCTCGGAACACGACTGATCAAGTGGGAGGCGGTTGATCAACCCGCGCTGAATTCAGAAACCGAGCTATCACGGGGGCGCGGTTTGGTGGAAAGGATCACGAACGCTGCGCACAGGAACACGCAGCCCACAATAACGATGCCGAGATTGGCGCTGCCGGTTGCCGTTTTCGCCCAGCCAATCACCGCAGGCCCCCAGAAACCGCCGGAAAGTCCGATGGTGTTGATCAAAGCGATGCCGCCCGCCGCCGCGTCACCCTTGATGTGTTCGGACGGCATCGCCCAGAGCACGGTATAGGCCATGAACATCATGGCGGTTGCCAGCGTCAGCAGCACCAGCGAAGCCATCAGGTGACCGTCGGCAAACGGGTACATGAGCAGCAGGATCGCACCGATGCCCGCAGGGACTGCGCAGTGATAGCGTCGTTCGCCGACCCGGTCGGATCGACGCCCTATCCAGTACATGCCGCATGCTGCGGCGACATAGGGAATCGCGGCATACCAACCCAATTGCATGGTGTCGTTGACGCCCTGGGCCTTGAGGATGGCCGGCAGCCAGAAACTCATGGCGTAGATCGAAAAGATGATGCAGAAATAGGCCGACGCCAGGACGTAGATTTTCGGGTCGCGCAACACCGCCCGGAACGAATGGACGCGCCCCGTCGATGCACCGAGTTCACTCTCCAGCAGTTTCCTTTCTTCACCACTCAGCCAGCGGGCCTCTGAGGGCCGATTGGAAAGAACGAAAAAGGTCAGAATGCCAAGAAACACGCAAGGCAGGCCTTCAATCAAAAACATCCACTGCCACCCGGCCAAGCCGCCAACGCCTTCGAACGTGGTGATCAGCCAGGCAGACAGCGGACCGCCAATAATGCCGCCGATGGGGCCGGCAATAAACACGATCGCAATGGCCCGGGCCATTCGCTTCGGACCGTACCAGCAAGACAGGTAATAGATCATGCCCGGGGCAAAACCGGCTTCGAATACGCCCAGCAGAAAACGCATCGCATAAAACATCGGCACGTTACGCACGAACAGCATGCAGGCCGAGGTGATGCCCCAGCACACCAGAATGCGGCTGAAGGTTTTTCGCGCCCCCACCTTCGGCAACATCAAATTGCTTGGTATCTCGAACAACACATACCCCAGAAAGAAAATCCCTGCGCCCGCGCCGTAGGCCGCATCGGATAGCCCGAGATCATTTTGCATTTGCAGTTTGGCAAAGCCGACGTTGATCCGGTCCAGATACGCAAAGACGTAGCAAATGAACAGGAGTGGCAACAGCCGCCAATTGAGCTTGCGGTACAGGGCCGAAACGGCATCACTGCTTGCCGGTGTCAGTAAGGTTGACATGCGAGTCTCCAATTATTCTTGTTGGGCTGCGGTCGTGCCAAGGAATGTTGCACCGACACCTCAGCCCCAGCAAGAGCAACTAAGTTCGTGTATCGTTGCCCTATAGGCAACACAGACTTTCTGAAGGGAGGGCCCGAGATGCGCGAGATCAACCAACAACGGCTGCGGTATTTTCACGAAGTGCTGGTCCACGGCTCGATTCGTGGCGCGGCAGACAGCATCAATACGTCGCCTTCCGTGATCACGCGCCAGATCAAGCTGCTGGAAGAGGAACTGGGGGCGAAGCTGTTCGAGCGTCAGGCCCGTGGCGTCCAACCCACTGAGGCGGCGGCGCATTTGCTGGAGTTCTGGCGCGGCTATCGATCACACCAGGAAAAGCTCGAAGACCAGCTCCAGGCGATCAAGGGCCTGCAACAAGGCCAGGTGCGCGTCGTCATCAGTGAGGGCTATGTCGATGCCTTGGTCGACAACGTGCTCGCCCCCTTCTGCAAACAGTACCCGAAGCTCGATGTCAGGCTGGACATCCTTCCTGTCGACGACGTACTGAACGAAGTTGCCGAGAACCGTGCGCACATCGGCCTTGCTTATAATCCCCCGCCGCATTCGCAAATCGATTTTCGCGCGACGTCATCGCAGCCGGTGATGCTGCTGGTTCGCCCCGATCACCCGTTGGCGGTGCGAGGGATAACGGCAACCATCGAGGACATACTTACCTGCCAACTGGTATTGACGCCCACCACATTCGGTATCGGTCATGCGATAAAGATGCTCGAGTACGCCGAAAAAATCGAAATCCGCCCGGCCCTGGTCAGCAACTCCCTCGCCGCACTCAAGCGCCTAGTGGCCTCCGGAGATTTCGCCTCGTTGCTCGGCGAATTCGCAGCCTATCGAGAAATCGAACAGGGCAGCCTCGCGGCGGTACTGATCGACCATCCACTGTTTTTGGGCGTGAAAGCGAAACTGCTGGTGAAGTCCGGCCGCCCCCTGGCCGCCCCTGCTCAGGAGTTGTTGAACTGGATGCTACAGCGCTTGCCGATGTTTACCTCTGGCGACGAAGTGACGTACGCCCGGTAACCGGTCAAACCATCGGCGAACTGCTGACAACGCGCAGTGCCAAGCCTTCGTAAGGGTCCAGGGTGATGGTGAACTCGCCCTCGGCGGTCAGATCGCCTTCGACCCGTTCGTTGATAATGTCGACCACCGGCCCTGGCGCAATGTTGGGCAAATGCAGCGTTTCAGTGATCGGCTGAGCACTGAAGTTCAGCGCGGTGATTTGCGTGCCTTTACCGGCCGGCAACTCGTGAACCATGATCAGCAGGCCTGGGTGTTCGACGTCAGGAATCAAGATCTGCCGACTGGCGGCGATGTCATAGGAACGGCGCACCGCGAGGACTTTCTTCAACTGTGAAGCAAAGGAATCCGGGTCTTTCAATTGGCTGGGCAAACTGCCGTACAGCGTTCTCGAGCGCGGCATCTGGCCGGCGGACAGCGACGCTTCGGGGTTGAGGTCGACCAGATCGTAGGCACCGCGATGAATCCAGCGAGTATCGCCATCGAGCATCAAGTGCGCCACCTCCTCCGCCGGCAGCGGCAACGCCCCCACCAGGTCCCAACCGGAAAGCGCAAACACGCCAGGCTGCATGGCGTTGTACATGACCAACAGTAAATGCACCTGGCGGATCTGTTGGATGTCCGCCGCGGTAATCGTATTCAGATCACGGATGCCCAACGCCGCGGTAATGATGCTGGCGGTGGTGCAGGACACGCCATTCGTGACAAATTTCAGGTTGTAAGGCGCGTGCTCTCCGGACAGGCGCTCATACATCTGTTCGCGGATGTGCTCGCGCAGGATGTTGCCGGGAAAAGTCTGCCCCTGATAGAGGAACGTGTCATGAGCATGCAGGGTCCAGAAATGCACCAGCTCCAACGTCAGTTCGTCGTGGTTTTGCAGGGCATGAATCAATGAGGCGGGGTCGATGCCATAGGCATGAACCTGGCGCAGCATCAGGCGCAGGAACTCGGCATCGCCCATGAGCAAGGCATGCTGGTAGGCCGGTCGGGTGATGAAGTCGTAGGATAAATCCGCGCCGCCGTGGGACATCGACGCAATGTCATCAATGGTCAGATTCAACTCCTGGAAGCTGAAGCCACCCGCCTTGCGGATCGCCCCGCCGAGCAATTGATTGCCGGTGATCGACAACGGGTGACTTTCAGACCAGGCCGTTCCGTCCAGCTTGCGCTCGACGCCCAGAAAGCCGTTGGCATCCAGTCGCAAGATTTTCGCGCCCATCACATCGACCGCGTGCAGCGCATCACCGATGATCATCTGTTGCGCAGCGAAACTCGGGTCAAGCCAGTTGAGCGAAGGCTGTCCTTCCTTGAAATAATGCAGATACACCCAGCGCCGCGGCTTGCCATCAACGCCGATCACCACGGGCGTTGCGCTCCAGTCGGTTTCCTTCACACCCGGCTCGAAGAAAATCACCCGCTGCAACTGACCGACGATGTAGTGCTTGTCCCGCAACGCATCGACCTGCAACGGACCGAGGTTCTGTGCATCGCGCCCCTCGAGCACCTCCGGCAGCAACGGCCAGTCTTCTTCGCGGATTTCCACCATATGGTAGAGCCCCGGATAGTCCTCATAGGCCATTTCCGCAAGACGGAAATCCGCGCCTTTACCGGTGTGAGACGGAATCACATCGTCGATGATGACCGCGTTGTGTGCGGCGGCGATTCGGCTCAAGCCTTGCAACTGCGCCTCGGTGCCCAGTTCAGGATCAATGCCGAAACTGATGCGATCGAAATTACCGTCGATGGTCGACGTGTGCTCGCGCCCCTGCAAACCACCTGAGGTTTTCAATGGCCCGTTGTGAATGCCTTGAATGCCGATTTCCGACAATGCATGCCAAAGCGTTTCATTGCCCAGCGCCTGCAAGACCGTCTCGCCTTCTGCGGTGATGATCGACGCGGGATATGCGGTGAACCACACAGAGGCGAGTGCCGAAGCATCACGGGGCCGGGTATGCGCGAAGGGTTGCTGCCACATTCGCCCTTGCCCGGAGTACAGCTTCGCTCGCTGCCTGGCCGCATTCAGCATCGATTGCTCAACCAGCCAAGCCACATAGTCCTTGTCTGCCATCGTCATAAGCACATTCACTCGCTGTCGGAACCCAACACATTGAGCCGTCGCACGCGGCGCGGCGCGGGTAGTGTTTATATGAGCCCGTGAGCGGCAGATCGTTGCATGCCGAATTCAAACCGCCCGGTGCGTGGGCGCCTTCGCCGAAAAAAAGGCACAAAAAAAGAGGCCTGAGCCTCTTTTTCGAAGACGAAATGACAAATAGCACACAAACAAAAACGCCACTCATTGAGTGGCGTTTTTGTAAATCTTGGAGCGGGAAACGAGACTCGAACTCGCGACCCCGACCTTGGCAAGGTCGTGCTCTACCAACTGAGCTATTCCCGCGTCTTGGTGTGGCGCATTCTATAGAATCCAGAAGCCCCGTCAACCCCTTGATTCAAAAAAGTTTATTTCTTTTCCACGTCGGTCTTCAGATGCGGCCATGCAGCCCGCAAATATTGAACCATGGACCACAATGTCAGGCCCGCAGAGATCAGCAACAAGGCGTACCCAACAAGGACCCAGAACGTGAAGTCCGACGGATTGGCCAGCAGGATCACCAGCGCGAGCATTTGCGCGGCGGTTTTCCATTTGCCCAGGTTCGACACGGCAACGTGAGCACGAGCACCGAGCTCGGCCATCCATTCGCGCAGCGCCGAGACGACAATCTCGCGCCCGATGATGACAGCGGCCGGCAGCGTGAGCCACAAATTACCATGCTCCTGCACCAGCAGCACCAGCGCCACGGCGACCATCAGCTTGTCGGCTACCGGATCGAGGAACGCCCCGAACGGCGTGCTTTGCTCCAAACGGCGAGCCAGGTAACCGTCCAGCCAGTCTGTGGCGGCGGCAAACGCGAAGACCGAAGCGGACGCCACGTAGCTCCATTGGTAAGGCAGGTAGAACAGTAAAATGAAGATCGGGATAAGCAGGACGCGTAGAACGGTAATCAGATTAGGGATATTCATCGGCACAACTGGCTACGAGGTGAGGTGGCATTCTACTCGCTGTGCAGATTTGCATAAATCAACTCTGCGAGCTTTTTACTGATCCCGGGTGCTTTGGCGATCTCGTCGATGCTGGCACGAGACAGCTCCTGCAATCCACCAAAATGTTTCAACAAATCGCGACGACGTGTCGGACCAACCCCGGCAACGCCCTCAAGCGTAGACGTGCGGCGCGTTTTGCCACGACGGGCGCGGTGCCCGGTAATTGCAAATCGGTGGGCTTCATCGCGGATCTGCTGAATCAAATGCAGCGCCGGAGAATCGCCGCGCAAGGTGAATTCGTGGGCGGCATCGTTGAGGTACAAGGTTTCGAAACCGGCCTTGCGCGTCGCGCCCTTGGCCACGCCCAGCAGAATCAGGTCCGGCACCGCCAGCTCGTTGAGCACATCGCGCGCCATGGACAGCTGCCCCTTGCCGCCGTCCACCAGCAGAATGTCCGGCAACTTGCCCTCGCCGTCCTTCAGTTTGCTGAAGCGTCGGGTCAGGGCCTGGTGCATCGCGGCGTAGTCATCACCCGGCGTGACGCCCTCGATGTTGTAACGACGATAATCGGACTTGATCGGCCCTTCGGGGCCGAACACCACACAAGACGCCACGGTCGCTTCACCACTGGAATGACTGATGTCGTAGCACTCCAGGCGCTGCGGCGGCTCATCCAGTTTCAGCACATCGGCCAGGGCCTCGAAACGTGCCGCAACGTGTTGGCGGTTGGCCAGACGCGCGCCCAGTGCCTGTTCGGCATTGGTCACGGCCAATTGCTGCCAGCGCGCGCGCGTGCCCCGAACCCTGTGGCTGATGGTCAGCTCACGACCGCGCAGCTCTTCGATCGCGGCGATCAGCGTCGGGAAATCTTCGTGAACCACGTTGACGATCAGCTCGCTCGGCAAGTCCCGTTCAGGGCTGCTGACAAAGTACTGACCGAGAAACGCGGCCATGACTTCGGCAACGTCTTCTTCAATGCCCACCTGCGGGAAGAAGTTCTTGCTCCCCAGCACCCGGCCGCCACGCACGCTGATCAGATGAACACAGGCACCGCCCGGGTTGACGAATGCTGCGATGACGTCGACGTCACCCGTCCCGCCTTCCATGCTCTGTTGATCCTGGACCCGGCGCAGCAACGAGATCTGATCGCGCAATTCGGCGGCACGCTCGAACTCGAGGTTGACCGCAGCCTCTTCCATGCCGGCGGACAATTCATCGGTCAGCGCATTGCTGCGCCCTTCGAGGAACATCACCGAGTGACGAACGTCCACGGCGTAGACCTCGGGTTCCACCAGCCCCACACACGGCGCCTTGCAGCGTTTGATCTGATATTGCAAGCATGGGCGTGTGCGGTTCTTGTAGTAGCTGTCTTCACACTGGCGAACAAAAAAGGTTTTTTGCAGCAGGCTCAGGCTTTCGCGAATAGCCCCGGCGCTGGGATAAGGGCCGAAATATTTGCCCTTGGCCTTTTTGGCCCCTCGGTGAATGCTCAGGCGCGGAAACGGGCCGTCCGAGAGAAACACGTAGGGGTAGGATTTATCGTCGCGCAGCAGGATGTTGTAGGGCGGACGCCATTCCTTGATCAGCGTCTGCTCAAGCAGCAAGGCTTCGGTTTCGTTGGCCGTAATCGTCGTTTCGACCTGGGCGATACGTGCCACCAGCGCAGCGGTCTTCGGTGCGAGGCCGGACTTGCGGAAGTAACTTGACAGGCGATTCTTGAGGTTCTTGGCCTTGCCTACATAGAGCAGGCGAGCCTCACTGTCGAACATGCGATAGACGCCGGGGCGCCCGCTGACCGTCGACAGGAAAGCACTGGGATCGAAGGTGTCAGTCATTTTCAGAGGCTGGCATCAACCATGCCGTGACGAACCGCCAACAGCGTCAACTCGACATCGCTGCTGATCGAAAGCTTTTCGAAAATTCGGTAACGGTAGGTGTTCACGGTTTTGGGCGACAGGCACAGCTTGTCGGAAATGATCTGGACCTTCTGGCAGCCGACAATCATCAAAGCGATCTGGATTTCCCGTTCCGACAGGGCATCGAAGGGCGAATCGTTGGTCGGCTGAAAGGATTTGATCGCCAGTTGCTGGGCAATCTGCGGGCTGATGTAGCGCTGCCCGGCAAACACCAGGCGGATGGCCTGGACCATTTCCGGCAACCCGGCGCCTTTGGTCAGGTAGCCCGCGGCTCCTGCCTGCAACAACCGTGTAGGAAACGGATCTTCCTCGCACACGGTGACCGCGACGACCTTGATATCCGGATGACTGCGCAACAGTTTGCGCGTGGCTTCAAGACCACCGATACCCGGCATTTTGACGTCCATCAGCACCACATCGGGTTTCAACTCACGCGCCTTGAGCAGGGACTCTTCCCCGGACTCAGCCTGGCCGACTACTTGCAGGCCATCGATGTCAGCCAGCATTCGTGTAATGCCTGTACGAACGAGATCATGGTCATCGACTACTAGCACCCTAATCAAGCAGACACCTCGCGATATGGTCTTATTGAGTTGCCGACACCTTAGCAAAAAGCGACTGGCAGACCTAGCGGCAAGCGTCATATAAAAAGTATCAATACGTCTGGAAAGGCTTGTCTTATGCGTGTTTCAGCGATACGAGGTATCGACATCTCGCTGCATTCTCAGGAAACACTCATCTTTGCCTGCCACTGTCAGGCCCTTTCGCTCGTATAACGCTTTCGCCGGATTATTTTCAAAAACCGTCAGGCGCAATGCCGGGCGTCGCTCCTTGCGCGCCATTGCCAATACCTGATCGATCGCCCAGGAACCGGCACCCTGCCCCCGGAACGCTTCGAGCACATGCAACTCTCGGATGTACAACGCCCTCGCATCTCGACTCAGGCTCACATAACCCAGCCGCCTGTCACCCCGGACGATCAGCCAGTTTTCCCGCCCCGCCCAGGCCACATCGAAAGCCTCGTCCTGCCACAGCAGATCGTGCTGAATGTAATAGCGGAGCATGGTTTTACAGGTCAGTTCACGAGCAAAGTCGAGGTCCCGCGACGTCGCTGGACGTAATTCGAACCCCATCAAGCCTCCGCAACGGCGGCGACTCGCCCCGTCCAGCCGTCAACATCGCGGCTTGCAACGACCAGGAAATTGCCAGTGCCGGGGGCGACGGCAATCAGCGAACCGTCCGACGCCCAGATCGCGCTGCGTCCTGCCGACTCCCAGCCCCCCGTCGCGCCGCCATGGTTGGCCATCAGTACCGCCATCGAGTGCGTGACGGCATAGCCTTGCAACAATGCAGTATCGGGGGCGTAACCGTTTCCGGTGATCAGCACGCCGGCGGCATAAATGTCCGCGCCCTGCTGTGCCGCTGCGGCCGCATGGCTGGCGTGGGAAAAATCGGCGCACACCGCCAGGGCGACCGTGTCGTCGCCGAGGGTCAGGGTCGAACCGCCGGTGCCCGGTGAAAAAGCGACTTCCTCGCCGGGATGCAGATGCTGTTTGCTGTAGACACCGAGTGAACCATCGGCGCCCAGTACCAGTGCCCCAATCAACACTGGCGAATTCTCCGACAGACGAATAGGCATCCCGACCACAGTCGTTACGCCGATTTCCTGCGCAAAATCCCGTAGTGGTTGCAGCACAGTGTCCTCCGGTACAACGGCCAGTTCAGCCGCCAGCCCACGCTCATACCCGGTCAGCGACAGTTCCGGAAACACCAGCAACTGTACGCCCTGCTCCGCCGCCGCCTGCATGAAGCGTTGATGCCAGGCGAGATTGGCGGCAAGGTCCCCCGCGATAGAGATCGATTGAGCGGCAGCGATGGTCAGAGGCGTCATGGTTCGTCCTTGCGACGTGGTGTTTTTGTTTAAAGGGCGAGTGTGTCACAACCCTCGACGCACTCAAGCGATAGAAAACGCCACGACTGATCGATAGCAATTTGTGATTGAATCCGTGTACCGGCCTCTAGTAAGCTCGGCGCATCCATCGGAGACAGACCATGTTCAACACCCTCTCACAGCTTCGTTCCGCCAGCGCCCCGCGCTCGGTTGCGGCTGCCCGGGTGAACGACGTCTGCGCTCCGGTCAGCTTTTATTTTGGGTATTGGTTTAGCCACTGGCGCGCCTGATACCCACACGGCGCCCACTTTAAACGGGTCGCCACCAGAGAATTCTCAACCCCCGGTCGGCTTCCCGACCGGGGGTTTTGTTTTTTCAGCCCCGCACTTTTTAGCAACAGCCAGACACTTTGAGGATTTACGACATGAACTACGCCACTTATTACCGTCACGACAGTTTTACCGCCTGGCGATTTACCAGCCTCCGCTCGGGACAGCCTGCCGCCTCCGATCGGTCACCCACAGGTGGCAAGCAGCACACACACGCAGCCAACCCGGCCAATTGTCGAACACCCCAGTAGGGCCGAGCGCGCGGGAACAAACCCGCCGCCGCCCAGGAAGCCTGAACATGAACTCGTCCGTATCTGCTTTGCCGCTGTCCACCCTGAGCCCTGCCAATGAAGCGCTGACCCTGCGCCTGCCGAGCTCGTTGCAACTCAAACAGCAACTGCCCCTCAGCAACGCCCTGACCCGGCAAGTCGCTGCCCACCGCGATGCGGTCCGCGCGATTCTCAACGGTGAAGACTCCCGTTTGCTGGTCATCGTCGGCCCTTGCTCGATTCACGATCCGCAGTCCGCCCTCGAATACGCCAGTCACCTCGCCCGCCTCGCCGCCGACGTCAGCGATGAAATGCTCCTGGTGATGCGCGCCTACGTCGAAAAACCCCGCACCACCATCGGCTGGAAAGGCCTGGCCTACGATCCGCACCTGGACGGCAGCGATGACATGGCGGGTGGCCTGACCCTGTCCCGGGAGCTGATGCGCGAAATGCTTCGACTCGGCCTGCCGATTGCCACCGAACTGTTGCAACCGATGGCCGCCGGTTACTTCGACGACCTGCTCAGTTGGGTTGCCATTGGCGCCCGCACCACCGAATCGCAGATCCACCGGGAAATGGCCAGCGGCCTGAACATGCCTGTCGGCTTCAAGAACGGCACCGATGGCGGCGTCGGTGTTGCCAGTGACGCCATGCGCTCCGCTGCCCATCCGCATCGGCATTTCGGTGTCGACAGTCAGGGACATCCGGCGATCATTCAGACCCCGGGCAATCCCGATACCCATCTGGTACTGCGCGGCGGCCATCGCGGCCCGAACTACGATCGCGACAGCGTCGCCCAGGTGAACAGCGATCTACTCAAACTGAAGATCCCGGCCCGGATCATGGTCGATTGCAGCCACGCCAACAGCGGCAAAGACCCGTTGCGGCAGCCGGCGGTGTTCAACGATGTGCTTGAGCAGCGCCTTCAAGGTGATCGATCGTTGATCGGAATGATGATCGAGAGCCATTTGTTCGAGGGTTGCCAGCCGTTGAGCCCGACGATGAAGTACGGCGTATCGGTCACGGATGGCTGCCTTGGCTGGGACGGGACGGAGGCGTTGTTGCGTTCGGCGGCGGATCGGTTGCGGGCGGTACGCGGCTGATAGGCAAATGACATTTCGGAGGTAGGGCATTGCAGAACTCTGCGCTACCTCCGATTAAAGGACGTCCGGACATTCCGAAAAAAGCCTCCTGCTTATTCGAATATTCGTACCTTACCTATTCCGTTCTTCACCCATTTACAGCGGCTTTTTCATACATCGCGCAAACGTCCGAGTGCTTTAGAGTGAGGCCCAAGCACATCCACGAACTCCCGCGAAAAGGTAAGAACATGCAAAGGAATGCAAGCACTCTCTATCCCATCCTGCTGGTTCACGGCCTGTTCGGTTTCGACCGGATCGGCCCGTTCGAGCTCTTCCAGGACATCAAGCAAGCACTGCGCAGCGACGGCGCCAGGGTGTTCATACCTCACCTGTCGGCGACCCACACCAACGAAGCACGCGGTGAACAGCTTTTGGCCCAGATCGAACGGGTGCTGGAAGGCACCGGTGCAGAAAAAGTCAACCTGATCGGGCACAGCCAGGGGGCACTGGCCGCACGTTACGCCGCCGCGATAGCGCCGCAAATCGTAGCCTCGGTGACGTCGGTCAGCGGACCGAACCACGGTTCGGAACTGGCAGATTTCCTGCGTAAGACACTGACGCCCGGACGCCTGCCGGAACAGGCCGCCGAAGCGGTCGTCAGCTTGTTCGCCGATTTCCTGTCATTGCTGAGTGGCAACCCGCAACTGCCGCAGAACGCTATCGCTGCGTTGAATGCGCTGACCACCGAAGGAGTCTACGCGTTTAATGAGAAATACCCCCAGGGCCTGCCAAAAACCTGGGGCGGCAAGGGTCGGGAACGGGTCAACGGGGTTCGCTACTATTCCTGGAGCGGCACGTTGCAAGGGTCCATTCTCGATGAGGGACTCAATGCACTCGACCCGCTGAACGGGTTCTCACGGGCCTTTTCTCGCTATTTCACCACCGAAGCCGAGCAGAACGACGGCATGGTCGGACGTTTCAGCTCCCATTTGGGCAAAGTGATCCGTTCCGATTACCCGCTCGATCATCTGGACAGCATCAACCAGACAGCCGGTCGGGTACGCAAAGGCATCGACCCGATTGATTTGTATGTGCAACACGCCGAACGCCTGAGAAAGGCTGGCCTGTAAGCATTGGAAGGAACTTTGAGAAGAAATGGACCACTGAATCCGGTAGGCTCCGCACTTTACTGAACATTGAAAGGAGTATTTCCCATGGCTAAAGCCACTGCCCGTCACATCCTGGTTTCCAGCGAAGACAAGTGCAACGAACTCAAAACCCAAATCGAGGCTGGCGCCGACTTCGCTGAAGTTGCCAAAGCCAACTCCACTTGCCCGTCGAGCCGTCAGGGCGGTGACCTGGGTTCGTTCGGTCCGGGCCAGATGGTCAAGGAATTCGACACCGTGGTCTTCAGCGCACCGATCAACGTCGTGCAAGGCCCAGTCAAGACTCAATTCGGTTACCACTTGCTTGAAGTGACCAGCCGTCAGGACTAAGTAATTCGCGAAGTTTCACGCACAACGGCCCGCCTTATGGTGGGCCGTCGTGTTTCGGGTACGTGATACGGCTGGCGAGGGACGCGCCGCTAGCGTACAAATTGCGGTTATCGATTACCCGGCTCTAAGGCTGACAATGCGACTGGCTTTCCCTACTTTGCTGTTCACTGCCGTGGCCCTGTTGTTGGGCGCCGCCGGTGTGAACGCCGCACCGCAACATGCGCTGACCGTCTATGGCGAGCCAGCGAAATACCCTGCCGGCTTCAGTCATTTTGCCTACACCAATCCGCAAGCGCCAAAGGGCGGGACAATGCGTCGCTCGGCGATCGAGATCGGGCATTTCGATCATGTCCTGCCTTATATAGACAAAGGCATCGGCGTGACGCAGATCGACGGTTTGATCTATTCGCCGCTGGCCCAGCGCTCGCTGGACGAGCCTTACACCGTTTATGGCCTGGTAGCGCAGAAGATGGAGCGCTCCGAAGACGGTTTGTCCCTGCGTTTCTACCTCAACCCCAAGGCCCGCTTCGCCGATGGCAAGCCGATCACCGCCGAAGACGTGCGCTACACCTTCGACCTGCTGATGACCCAGGGCAGCCTGCGATATCGCACCCAGTTCGCCGACGTCAAAGGCGTCGAGGTGGAATCGCCGGGCACCGTTCGTTTCGACTTCAAGACCAACGAAAACCGCACCCTGCCCCTCGACATCGCGACTTTGCCGGTATTTCCCGAGCATTGGTGGAAAACCCGCGACTTCGCCAGCGGCGGTGGTTACGAGCCCCCCTTGGGCAGCGGCCCGTACAAGGTGGGCAAGGTCGATTCCGGACGCAGTATCACCTTCGAACGCAATCCGGACTGGTGGGGCAAGGACTTGCCAGTCAGCCGTGGGCTCTACAATTTCGATCACTTCAGCATCGAGTATTTCGGTGATACCGATGTGGCGCGTCAGGTGTTGCGCGGCGGAGCCTACGACTACAACCGTGAATTCTCCGCCACCGGTTATTCCATCGGCTACGAAGGCCCGGCCCTCAGCGACGGTCGCCTGCAAAAGTCGCACCTGGCCAGAGAAGCGCCGCAGTCGGCCCAGGGCTTTGTGTTCAATCTGCAAAATCCGATGTTCCAGGACCGCCGTGTCCGTCAGGCGCTGGTGATGCTGTGGGATTTCGAATGGAGCAACCGGCAGATGATGCGCGACCTCTATATCCGCCAGCAGAGCTTCTTCTCCAACACCGCCCTCGCCGCCCGCAGCCTGCCGGACGCCGCCGAACTGGCGATTCTTGAACCCCTGCGCGGACAGATCCCCGACGAAGTATTTACCAAAGTCTTCGAAGCACCGAAAACCGACGGCAGTGGCGTGATCCGCGACAAACAACTGCAAGCGCTGGATTTGCTCGAACAGGCCGGCTGGACACCCGATGGCGATCAACTGGTGAATGCCGAGGGCAAGCCGCTGAGCTTCACCTTCCTGGTCAGCCAGAACGGCATGGACCGTTTGCTGCTGCCCTACAAGCGCACGCTGAAGCAGATCGGCATCGACCTGAACATCCGCCGAATCGACTCCTCGCAGTACGTCAATCGCCTGATGTCCCGGGATTACGACATGATCGTCACCGGCTACCCGGTCACCACGTCGCCGGGCAACGAGTTGAACAATTACTTTGGTTCGGCAGCGGCCAACGATCCGGGCTCCAACAACTACATGGTGTTGAAGAATCCGGCGGTCGATACGCTGGTCAACGGCCTCGTCCGCGCCACCACCCAGGCCGACATGTTGCGCTACGCCCATGCCCTCGACCGGGTACTGCAATGGAACTACTACTGGATTCCCAACTATTACCCGCCGGGCAGTTCAACCGTGTGGTGGAACCGTTTCGGCATTCCCAGCGTGCAAGCGGCCAATGACGAAGCCATCGAGAGTTGGTGGGAAGTGAGCACCACCCCGCTGACCAATCAACAGATGACTGCCGAACTGATCAAGCGCGGCAAACCCGGAGGGCCGCACTGATGTGGGCTTATATTCTGCGGCGCCTGCTGCTGATCATTCCGACGCTGGTGATCATTCTGCTGGTCAACTTCGTCATCGTTCAGGCCGCACCGGGCGGACCGGTGGAACAGGCGATCGCTCACTTGCAAGGCATCGGCGGGGCCAGCGTGGGCGGCGGTTCCAGCGAGGTCATGAGCGGCAGTTCGCGAGCCAGTCGCGGCCTCGACCCGCAACTGATCAAGGAAATCGAAAAACAGTACGGCTTCGACAAACCGGCGTACGAGCGTCTGTGGCTGATGCTCAAAAGTTATGCGCAACTGGATTTCGGCAAGAGCTTTTTCCGCGGCGCCACGGTCACCGACCTGATTCTCGAAAAAATGCCGGTGACCATTTCCCTCGGGCTCTGGGCCACGCTGATCACCTACCTGGTGTCGATCCCGCTGGGCATACGCAAAGCCGTGCACCACGGCAGCCATTTCGACATCTGGAGCAGCACCGCGATCATCATTGGCTACGCGATGCCGGCGTTCCTGTTTGCGATGTTCCTGATCGTCGTGTTTGCCGGAGGCACGTCGCTGAACTGGTTCCCGGTGCGTGGCCTGGTCTCGGACAACTTCGAATCGCTGTCCACCGTGGGCAAGATCGCCGACTACTTCTGGCACCTGGTATTACCCGTCACAGCGCTGGTCATCGGTGGATTTGCCACATTGACCATCCTGACCAAAAACTCCTTCCTCAATGAAATCACTCGCCAGTACGTGGTCACGGCGCGGGCCAAAGGCATGAGTGAACGCCGCGTGCTGTACGGCCACGTGTTCCGCAACGCCATGCTGCTGGTGGTGTCGGGCATTCCTCAGGCGTTCATCAGCGTGTTTTTTGCCGGCTCGCTGCTGATCGAGGTGATCTTTTCCCTCGATGGCCTGGGCCGCATGAGTTACGAAGCCGCGGTGTCGCGGGACTATCCGGTGGTGTTCGGTTCGCTGTTCATCTTCACGCTGTTCGGCCTCCTGATAAAACTGGTCGGCGACCTGTGCTACACGCTGGTCGACCCGCGTATCGACTTCGCCGCGAGGAACGCCTGATGCTCAAGCTTTCGCCGTTGGCGCGCCGCCGTTTCGAACGATTCAAGAAAAACCGCCGTGGCTGGTGGTCGCTGTGGTTGTTTATCGGCCTGTTTATGCTGACCCTCGGCGGCGAGCTGATCGCCAACGACAAACCGCTGGTGGTCAGTTATCAGGGCTCGCTGTACTTCCCGGCCTTCAAGCGCTACACCGAGCAGGAATTCGGCGGGCAACTGCCGTTCCAGGCGGACTACCGCAGCGACTATGTTCAGAAGCTGATCAAAAAGGACGGCGGCTGGTTACTGTTCCCGCCGATTCCATTCAGCGACGACACGCCCAACTATGACTTGAACAAACCCGCGCCGAGCCCGCCGTCGAATGTCAATTGGCTGGGCACCGACGACCAGGCGCGCGACGTGTTGGCGCGGGTGATATTTGGCGCACGGGTGTCGATTCTGTTTGCACTGATGCTGACCGTTGTCAGCGCACTGATCGGCATCGCCGCCGGGGCGCTTCAAGGCTATTACGGCGGCTGGGTCGACCTGATCGGTCAGCGCTTGCTGGAAGTCTGGTCGGGATTGCCGGTGTTGTACCTGCTGATCATCCTGTCGGGGTTCGTCGAGCCGAATTTCTGGTGGCTACTGGGGATCATGGCGTTGTTTTCCTGGCTGGCGCTGGTGGACGTGGTGCGTGCCGAGTTCCTGCGCGGGCGCAACCTCGAATACGTCAAAGCCGCACGGGCACTGGGCCTGACCGACCGCAAAGTCATCGTTCGGCACATCTTGCCGAACGCGATGAACGCGACGCTGAGTTACCTGCCGTTCATTTTGACCGGGGCCATTTCGACGCTCACCGCGCTGGACTTCCTCGGTTTCGGCATGCCGGCCGGCAGTGCCTCGCTGGGCGAACTGATCGGTCAGGGCAAGCAGAACCTGCAAGCACCGTGGCTGGGGCTGACCGCGTTTTTCACCCTCGCGCTGATCCTTTCTTTATTGGTGTTTATCGGCGAGGCGTTGCGAGATGCCTTTGACCCTCGATCCTGACGCGGACTGTTGATATGAGTAACAACCTGATCGAAATCCGTGACCTCTGCGTGGCCTTCAGTGGCCAGGCCGTGGTGCGTAACCTGTGTCTGGACATCCGCCCCGGTGAATGCCTGGCGCTGGTGGGTGAGTCGGGTTCCGGCAAATCGGTGACCGCGCACTCGATCCTGCAATTGCTGCCCGAGACCGGCACCGAAACCACCGGCAGCATCCGCTATCGTGGCAAGGAGCTGCTCGGCGCCTCTTCGAAGGTGTTGCGGGAGTTGCGCGGCAACCGCATCGCGATGATCTTCCAGGAACCGATGACCTCGCTCAATCCGCTGCACAGCATTGAAAAGCAGATCGGCGAAACCCTGCTGTTGCACAAGGGCCTGACCGGTAAAGCGGCACAGGCACGGATTCTTGAGTTGCTGCACCTCGTGGGTATCCAAAAGCCCAAAGAACGGCTCAAGGCCTATCCGCATCAGCTTTCCGGCGGCCAACGGCAACGGGTCATGATCGCTATGGCGCTGGCCTGCGAACCGGAGTTGCTGATCGCCGACGAGCCCACCACCGCGCTCGACGTCACGGTGCAGCGCAAGATCCTGATCCTGCTCAAATCCCTGCAACAGCGGCTCGGCATGTCATTGCTGCTGATCAGCCACGACCTCAATCTGGTGCGCAGCATCGCTCAGCGCGTGTGCGTGATGAAGGCCGGGGAAATCGTTGAACAAGCGCCGTGCGAAACGCTGTTCACCGAGCCGAAACATCCCTACAGCTGCGTGCTGCTCAATGCCGAACCGGAAGGCGAAGCCCTGCCCCGGGACCCACGCGAGAACGTTCTGGAAGTGGAAAATCTTTCCGTGCGTTTTGCCCTGAGCGGCGGACTGTTCCAGCGCAAAACGTATTTGCACGCGGTGGATGGCATCAGCCTGAATGTCCAGCGCGGCAAGACGCTGGGCATTGTCGGTGAATCCGGTTCCGGCAAATCCACACTGGGCCAGGCGATCCTGCGCCTGCTCGATTCCGAAGGCAGTATTCGTTTTCAGGGTGAAGCGCTGGACGGTTTGACACAAAAGCAGCTGCGGCCATGGCGCAAGAAAATGCAGGTGGTGTTCCAGGACCCCTTCGGCAGCCTGAGTCCGCGGATGTCCGTGGCGCAGATCATCAGCGAAGGCCTTGAGGTTCACAGCCAATTGACGGCGGACGAATGCAAGGCCGAAGTGATTCGCGCACTGCAGGAAGTCGGCCTCGACCCGCAAAGTCGCCATCGCTACCCCCACGAGTTCTCCGGCGGCCAACGCCAACGCATCGCCATCGCTCGGGCGCTGGTGCTGAAACCGGCGCTGATCCTGCTGGACGAACCGACCTCGGCGCTGGACCGCACCGTGCAGAAGCAAGTGGTCGCGCTGTTGCGCCAACTCCAGGAAAAGCACGGCCTGACGTACCTGTTTATCAGCCACGACCTGGCGGTGGTGCGCGCCCTCGCCCACGACATGATCGTGATCAAGGACGGCAAAGTGGTGGAAAGCGGTGCCAGCCACGATGTGTTTGATTCGCCGCAGCATCCGTACACCAAAGAGCTGTTGGCGGCGGCGCATCTGCAGTCGGCATAATCCTGTCGTTGAACCGCGTAGCGGCCATCGCGAGCAGGCTCGCTCCCACAGGGGATTTGTGAACGACACAGATCTACTGTGGGAGCGAGCCTGCTCGCGAAGACGCCCGCGAAGACACCAAACCTTTTGGATATGACACTCATGAACACCACCGAAAGCCTCAAGGATTACCAGCGCGTTCGCCTGTTGGCGATCCGCTCCCTGTTCGAGATCATTGAGCAGTCCAGCGAAGGCACGGTGATTGTCGATCGCGACGCGAACATCGTCTGGATGAACGAGCGTTACGCCCGACGCTTCGGTCTCGAATCGGCGGAAGTGGCGATTGGCAAGGCCTGCGAAAGCGTGATCCCCGGCAGCCTGCTACGGGAAGTGGTGCGCACCGGCCGACCGATTCTGCTCGACATGCAGGACACGCCCAAAGAACCCTTGGTGGTGATGCGCCTGCCAATCCACGACGATGCCGGCGTGGTGATCGGTGCGATTGGTTTTGCGCTGTTCGACGAGTTGCGCAGCCTGTCGCCGATGCTCAAGCGCTACATGAGCATGCAGGAGGAACTGGCCTCCACCCGCTCGCTGCTGCGCGCAAGGCAAACCAAGTACAACTTTGCACACTTTATTGGTACCAGCGCCGCCAGCCTCGAAGTCAAACGCCGCGCCCGGCGCAGTGCCAGTGCTGATTCTCCGGTGTTGCTGCTGGGCGAAACCGGCACCGGCAAAGAATTGCTGGCCCAGGCGATTCATGGCGCATCACCCCGTGCGCACAAGGCGTTCGTCAGCATCAACAGCGCAGCGATTCCCGAGGCGCTGCTCGAGGCCGAATTCTTCGGCACCGCCCCTGGCGCGTTTACCGGTGCCGATCGCAAGGGTCGTGTCGGCAAGTTGCAGATTGCACAGGGCGGCACGTTATTCCTCGATGAAATCGGCGACATGCCGCTGCCGCTGCAAAGCAAGCTGCTGCGGGTGCTGCAGGAAAAGGAATTCGAACCGGTCGGGTCCAACGAAGTGATTCAGAGCGATGTGCGGGTGATCGCCGCGACCTCCACCGACCTTGAAGCCGCGATTAAACACGGCGAGTTTCGCGCCGACTTGTATTACCGCCTCAATGTGCTGCCGATCCAGGTCCCGCCGCTGCGTGATCGCCTCGATGATTTGCCGGCGCTCAGTGAAGCCATCCTTGAGGAGTTGCGCAGTCAGCACGAACTGAACCGCGAGGCGCTGGAGCTGCTGGCTCAACACGCCTGGCCGGGGAACATTCGCGAGTTGCGCAACGTGCTCGAACGGGCGGCGTTGCTCAGTGACAACCTGATGCTGAATGCGCAGGATATCCGCGCTGCGATTGGTACGTTAACGCCGGTCGAACGCACGGCGCCCTCAATGATTGAATCGGTTGTACATGAGACCTTCAGCGAGGCTCGTGAACGATTTGACCGGCAACTGATTGAATCCGCCCTCGCGCAATGCGGGGGCAAGGTGATTGAAGCAGCGGCTCGGTTGGGGCTTGGGCGGTCGACGTTGTACAAGAAGATGGTGGCACTGGGGATTGCAGAGTCTCCATAAAGAGACATACATCTCCATTGTTAGACAGACCAGCGCGAGCAGGCCCGCTCCCACAGGTTATGCATTTCACCAGAGAAATTCGGTCAACTGTGGGAGCGAGCCTGCTCGCGATGAGGTCACACTGCCAGCACACGTCTCACATCAGAGACTATCAATCGTCCCCCTACATAACAAACTCAAGAAATATCCTTATATTTCAATATGTTGCATGTCTGGCACGAAACTCGCTAAAGCCCTCCCCCACACAGCTTCACCCCACAAAAATAACAATCCAGGAGACACACCATGAGTGTGATCATTGCCTTGGCAGCCCTCGCGCTGCTGATGCTCGCGGCCTACCGTGGCTACAGCGTTATCCTCTTTGCCCCGATTGCCGCCCTCGGCGCCGTTCTGCTCACCGACCCGTCCGCCGTCGCTCCCGCTTTCACCGGGGTGTTCATGGAGAAAATGGTCGGCTTCATCAAACTGTATTTTCCAGTGTTCCTGCTCGGTGCGGTGTTCGGCAAGCTGATTGAGTTGTCGGGTTTCTCGCGCTCCATCGTTGCGGCAGCGATTCGCTTGCTCGGCACCCGTCAGGCAATGCTGGTGATCGTGCTGGTCTGCGCCCTGCTCACTTACGGCGGCGTGTCGCTGTTTGTGGTGGTGTTTGCGGTCTACCCGTTCGCGGCCGAGATGTTCCGCCAGAGCAATATTCCCAAGCGGTTGATCCCGGCGACCATTGCCCTCGGTGCCTTCTCGTTCACCATGGATGCCCTGCCCGGCACCCCGCAAATCCAGAACATCATCCCCAGCACTTTCTTCAACACCACCGCGTGGGCGGCGCCGTGGCTGGGTTTGATCGGCTCAATCTTCGTGGTCTGCGCCGGCATGCTGTTTCTGCAGCGCCAGCGCAACAAGGCTCAGACTTCGGGTGAAGGCTACGGCACCGAACTGCGCAACGAGCCGGAAACCGCCGCCGATATCAAGCTGCCAAATCCGTGGATCGCGCTGTCGCCGTTGCTGGCCGTTGGCATCATGAACCTGCTGTTTACCCAATGGATTCCCCAGTGGTACGGCAAGACCCACAGCCTCGCGCTGCCGGGGATGGCTGCACCGGTGACCACCGAAGTCGCCAAACTCACAGCCATCTGGGCGGTTCAGGCAGCGTTGCTGGTCGGCATCATCATGGTGCTGGTGTTCGGCTTCCAGGCGATTCGCGGCAAGTTGGCCGAAGGCAGCAGAAGTGCGGTCAGCGGTTCATTGCTGGCAGCGATGAACACGGCGTCGGAATACGGCTTTGGTGCGGTGATCGCCTCGCTGCCGGGCTTCCTGGTGCTGGCCGACTGGCTCAAAAGTATTCCCAACCCGCTGGTCAACGAAGCGATCACCGTCACCTTGCTGGCCGGCATCACCGGCTCCGCATCGGGCGGCATGAGCATCGCTCTGGCGGCCATGGCCAATGACTTCATCGCCGCGGCCCATGCGGCCAACATCCCTCTGGAAGTGCTGCACCGGGTGGCCGCGATGGCCAGCGGCGGCATGGATACCCTGCCGCACAACGGCGCAGTCATCACCTTGCTGGCGGTGACCGGCCTGACCCACCGCGAAGCCTACAAAGACATTTTCTGTATTACGCTGATCAAGACCCTGGCGGTTTTTGTGGTGATCGGTACTTTCTACGCCACTGGCATTGTGTGAGGTATTCATGACGACTCTTTCGGGCAAGACCGCTCTGGTCACTGGTTCCACCAGCGGCATCGGCCTGGGCATCGCCCTCAGCCTGGCCAAGGCTGGCGCGAACCTGATTCTCAACGGTTTCGGCGATGCCTCCACAGTGATTGCCGAGGTCGAACAGTTCGGCGGCAAGGTCGGTCATCACCCCGCCGATGTCAGCGACCCGGCGCAGATTGCCGACATGATCGCCTACGCCGAGCGTGAGTTCGGCGGCGTGGACATTCTGGTCAACAACGCCGGCATTCAGCACGTGGCGGCGGTGGAAGATTTTCCCGTGGAGCGCTGGGACTCGATCATTGCAATCAACCTGTCGTCGGTGTTTCACAGCACCCGTTTGAGCCTGCCGGGTATGCGCGCCAAGGGTTGGGGCCGGGTTATCAATATCGCCTCGGTGCATGGCCAGGTGGGATCGGTGGGTAAGGCGGCCTACGTCGCGGCCAAGCACGGGGTGATCGGTCTGACCAAAGTGGTCGGCCTGGAAACAGCCACCACCAATGTGACTTGCAACGCAATCTGTCCTGGCTGGGTGTTGACGCCGTTGGTGCAGAAGCAGATCGACGACCGCATCGCCAAAGGGGTTGATCCGCAGCAGGCGCAGCACGATTTGCTGGCTGAGAAACAGCCGTCGCTGGAGTTCGTCACGCCGCCGCAATTGGGTGAACTGGTGCTGTTCTTGTGCAGCGAGGCCGGCAGCCAGGTGCGCGGTGCGGCGTGGAATATTGATGGTGGGTGGTTGGCGCAGTGATTGGGCGATAGACCGTGTAATCGTTCATCGCCGGCAAGCCGGCGATTGGATCTCGAAATAGAAAAAGAAGAGGCAAAAAATGTCCGACATCCTCTGGCAACCTGACCCCAAACGCATCGCCAAAACCCGCATGGAGGCCTTTCGGCGCTTTATCAATCAGCGACATCACCTCGATATCGCCGACTATGCCGATCTGCATCAATGGTCCATTGATCAGCGGGTCGACTTCTGGCAAGCCATCGTCGACTTCTTTGATATCCGCTTCCACGATCAACCCGACGCGGTTCTGATCGAAGGCGAGCACATGCCCAGCGCGCAGTGGTTTCCCGGTGCAACGCTGAACTTCGCCGAGCACTTGTTGCGCCGTCGTGACGATGCCGTCGCCGTGGTCGCCATCGGCGAGAACGGCCAACGCGAACAACTCACCTGGGCCGAATTGGCCGAGCATGTCGCCGGTTTCCAGAACAGCCTGATCGCCGCCGGTGTCGGCCTCGGCGACCGCGTCGCCGCGTGCATGCCGAACACCTGGCAAACCCTGGTCGCCATGCTAGCCACTACCAGCCTCGGGGCCATCTGGTCCTGCTCCTCGCCGGATTTCGGCACCCAGGGCGTCATCGACCGCTTCGGCCAGATCGAACCGAAGGTGCTGATCACCTGCGCCGGTTACCGTTATGCCGGCAAAGACATCGACCAACGCGCCAAGGTCAACGAAATCCTTGAACGCCTGCCCTCCCTGCAACAGCTGATCGTGGTGCCTTACGCGCAACCACAGGCGCACGTCGAAGACTTCCATACCCAGGCGAACGTGACACTTTGGGATGAGTTCTACGCACCAGGCGGTGAGCCGGATTTTGTCGCCGTACCCTTCGCCCATCCGCTGTACATCCTCTATTCCAGTGGCACCACCGGCGTGCCCAAATGCATCATCCACAGCACCGGCGGCGTGCTGCTGCAACACGTCAAGGAACACGGCCTGCATTGCAATCTCGGGCCCGGCGATCGGTTGTTTTACTACACCACCTGCGGCTGGATGATGTGGAACTGGCTGGTGTCGGCCCTGGCGGTGGACAGCGCCGTCGTACTGTACGACGGCTCGCCGTTTCATCCCGGTCCGGAGCGCTTGATCGACCTGATCGACGACGAGCGCATCAGCGTGTTCGGCACCAGCCCCAAATACCTCGCGAGCTTGGAAAGCAACAGCGTGAAGCCGCGGCAAACTCATGATCTGGGCAGCCTACAAACGCTGCTGTGCACCGGTTCTGCGCTGTCGCCGCAAAGCTACGACTACGTCTACCGCGACCTCAAGGCCGACGTGTGCCTGGCGTCGATGTCCGGTGGCACCGACATCGTTTCATGCTTCGTGAACGGCAATCCGTTGTTGGCCGTGCGTCGCGGCGAAATCCAGGGCAAGAGCCTCGGTATGGCCGTCGAGGTCTGGAACGATGCCGGTCTTGCGGTCATTGGCGAAAAGGGCGAACTGGTCTGCACCCGACACTTCCCGGCCATGCCCGTCGGCCTGTGGAATGACCCGACCGGGGAAAAGCTGCGCGCGTCTTACTTCAGCCTGTTCCCCGAAGTCTGGGCCCAGGGCGATTACGCCGAACAACTGGCTCACGGCGCGATGATGATCCATGGGCGTTCCGACGCGGTCCTCAACCCTGGCGGCGTGCGCATCGGCACGGCGGAGATTTACCGTCAGGTGGAAAAAGTCCCGCAGGTTATCGACAGCGTGGCCATCGGTCAGCAATGGCAGGACGACGTGCGGGTGGTGTTGTTCGTACGGTTGGCCGAGGGGGTCGAACTGGACGAAACACTGCAACAGCAGATTCGCCAGGTCATCCGCGCCAACACCACGCCGCGCCACGTACCGGCGAAGATTGTCGCGGTGACCGACATTCCGCGTACGATCAGCGGCAAAGTGGTCGAGTTGGCGGTGAGGAATGTGGTGCAGGGCGAACCGGTGAAAAACACCGATGCGCTGGCCAATCCCGAAGCGTTGGAACAATTCCGCAATCGCCCTGAGCTCAACACCTGAAACACGCCCCTTTGCAGGAGCCGGCGCCTGCAAAGGGGGATGTGGGTCAGTCCATCAGGCCCCATTCGCCGGGCGGAGCATGGGGGCCGGGTGACGCGTCGGCATGCAGCTTCAGCCGCAGGCGCAAGTTGTTCACCGAGTCCGCATGTTTCAACGCCTCTTCTTCGTCGATCGCGCCTTCGATCACCAATGCATACAGCGCGCAATCGAACGTCTGCATGCCCTGCTCCGTCGACTTTTCCATGATCCCTTTGAGCTCGTCGAATTCATTGCGCCGTATCAGGTCGCCAATGGTCGGCGTGCCCAGCATCACCTCTACCGCCGCCCTGCGTTGTCCGTCACGGGTGCGCACCAGACGTTGGGAAACGAACGCTTTAAGATGGTTGCCCAGGTCATGCAGCAGTTGTGTCCGCCGTTCTTCCGGGAACAAATTGATAATGCGATCCAGCGCCTGATGGGCGTTATGAGCATGCAAGGTGGAAATCACCAAATGCCCGGTGTCGGCAAACGCCAGCGCGTGTTCCATGGTCTCGCGATCGCGGATCTCACCAATCAGCACCACGTCGGGCGCCTGGCGCAAGGTGTTTTTCAACGCGGCATGAAAACTGCGGGTATCGACGCCGACCTCGCGCTGATTGATGATCGATTTTTTGTGCCGGTGGATGTACTCGATCGGGTCTTCGATGGTGACAATATGGCCGCTGCTATGGCGGTTGCGGTAATCGATCAACGCCGCCAGTGAGGTAGACTTGCCCGAGTCGGTGGCGCCGACGAACAGCATCAGCCCTTGTTTGAGCATCACCGTTTCCAGCAGCACGGGGGGCAACTTGAGGTCTTCGAAGCGCGGAATGTCGAGTTTGATGTTGCGCACCACAATCGACACATCGTTGCGTTGCTTGAAAATATTGACCCGAAAACGCCCGACACCCGCCAAAGAGATCGCCAGGTTCATCTCCAGCTCCCGATCGAACTCCAGTCGCTGTTCGGCGTCCATGATGGACGCGGCCATGGCGGCAATTGCCCCCGGTTTGAACGGCTGGTCAGTCAAGGGTTTGAGCACACCGTCAATCCGTGCGCAGGGTGGCGCGCCGGTGGACAGGTACAGATCGGACCCTTCCTGGCTGGACAGGGTATTCAACAGCGCATCGATTTCCATGGCAAAAAGCACCCGCGAAGCATTCAATGAACAGAAATGACCCAAAAAACCGGTCATTCAGCGCCTACCCCCCTAGGATAGTAGACGCCGCTACACCGACCGACATGCAGGACACCGTGATGAACGCAGCACCCACCCGCAGCGATGCCCAGGCCTTGATTGCCAGACTGGACTGGTCGAGCACCCCGCTCGGCGCCGCCAGTGCCTGGCCGCAGAGCCTGCGCACAGCGGTGGACATCGTGATTCACTCACCGATGCCGATGCTGCTGCTCTGGGGGCCGGAACTCACACAGATCTATAACGATGGCTTCGCATTACTGGCCGGCAGCAAGCATCCACACGCTTTCGGACAACCAACGCACCAGATCTGGCCAGAACTCAAAGACTTTACCGACCCGATTTACAGCGCCGTCCTACAAGGCCAGGTGCGGACCTACAGCGAACAGCGCTTCACCCTGCAACGCGACGGGGATGATTCCGACTTCTGGCTGGATTTGACCTACAGTCCGATCCGCGATGAACGCGCCGAGGTCGCCGGGATTCTGGTCACGGCCATCGAAACCAACGAACGCCGACGCATCGCCCTTGAACTGGAGCAGCGTTCGGCGGCCAGCCTGAAAGCTCAGCGCGAGACCGAGGAACGCCTGCAACTGGCGCTGGCCGCCACCGACGCTGTCGGCACCTGGGACTGGGACATCAGCGAAGACCGCTTCATCGCCGACGCGCATTTCGCCCAATTGCACGGCATCGACCCGCTACTCGCCAGTCAGTTGCCCATCAGTGCTTATCTCGAAGCGGTGCACCCGGAAGACCGATCGATGGTCACTCGCGGCATCAAGCAGTGCATTACCCACGGCAGCGAATACGCCGAGGAATATCGCCTGTTGCAACCCGACGGCCAGTTGCACTGGGTGTTTGCCCGGGGCCGTTGCTACAAGGACCACCATGGCCGGCCGATCCGTTTCCTCGGCGCCGCGCTGGACCTGACCGAACGAAAACACATCGAACAAGCCTTGCGCCAGAGTCAGACCGAGCTGCAACTGATCATCAACGCCATGCCGATCCTGATCAGTTACGTCGACAGCGAAGAACGCTTTCGCCTGAACAACGCGGCGTACCTCGACTGGTATGGCCTGACACCTCAGGAGCTTTACGGTCGGACCATTCATGAGGTGCTGGGGGAAGAAGCCTACGCCTTGCGCGCCGAATACATCGCCGATGCGCTGGCGGGCAAAACCTGCTGTTTCAGCATCAGCACGCCGCATCGTGACGGCGGCACCCGTCAGGCCTTGATGAATTATCTGCCGCGCCACGGGTCGGATGGTGCGGTGAACGGTTTCTACATCTTCGTGATCGACGAAACCGAGCGCAAACAGACCGAAGAAGCCTTGCGCAACCTCAACGAAACCCTTGAGGAACGCGTCGCCGCCCGTACCCAGCAATTGGCCGAAGCCAACCAGCGCTTGCAAAACGAAATGTTCGAACGCGAGCGTGCCGAAGACGCCTTGCGCCATGCGCAAAAAATGGAAGCGGTCGGCCAGCTCACCGGCGGTATCGCCCATGACTTCAACAACATGCTCACCGGGATCATCGGCAGCCTTGACCTGATGCAGCGCTACATCGCCGATGGGCGTGCCGCCGAGATCGGCCGTTTCACCGAAGCGGCGGTGTCCTCAGCCCACCGCGCGGCCGCCCTGACTCATCGCCTGCTTGCCTTCTCCCGGCGCCAGTCGCTGGATCGCAAGCCGCTGAACGCCAACGAGCTGATTCATTCTCTGGAAGACTTGCTCAGCCGCACCAAGGGCGATCACATCGAACTGAAACTGCAATTGGCCGATGAAGCCTGGCCGGTCAGCACCGACGTCAGCCAACTGGAAAACGCTCTGCTCAACCTCGTAATCAATGCGCGTGATGCCATGCCTGATGGCGGCGAGTTGCGCATCGAAACCGCCAATGTCTATCTGGACAGCAGTGACATCAACATTCTGGAACCGGTCAAGGCCGGGGATTATCTGATGATCGCCGTCAGTGACAACGGCACCGGCATGACCCCCAAAGTGTTGGCCAAGGCGTTCGATCCATTCTTCACCACCAAACCAATCGGTCAGGGCACGGGGCTGGGTTTGTCGATGATCTACGGTTTTGCCCAGCAGTCGGGCGGCCACGTGAGCTTGTTCAGCCTGCCCGGCCAGGGCACCAGCGTGCGTTTGTTCTTGCCGCGGTTGCAGGGAGTGGACCAGGAAGATGTGCGATCACCGGTCATCGGCGAGGCGCCCTCCGCGATAGCCGGGGAAACCGTGGTGTTGGTGGAAGATGATCCGGCAGTGCGCATGCTGGTGTTTGATCTGCTCAAGGAGCTGGGATATCGCGCCCACGAGGCCGAGGATGCGAAGACCGCCCTGCCCCTGCTCGAATCCGGTCTGCGGATCGATCTGCTGGTGACCGATGTCGGGCTGCCGGGCATGAACGGTCGGCAACTGGCAGAAATCGCCCGGCAGCACCGTCCCGAGCTCAAAGTGCTGTTCATGACCGGTTACGCGGAAATGGCCACCGAGCGCCAGGGCTTTCTCGAGGAAGGCATGGACATGGTGGCCAAACCGTTTTCGGTTGACCTGCTGGCCAACAAGATTCGCACGATGATCGGCCAACCCGAGTGAGTTAAGGCATAATCGCGCGCCCCGCTGGCCCCCACATAGCCACCACCGTTGCAAGGTACTGCCAATGAAAGCTCAAGCCCGCCATATTCTGGTGAAAACCTCGGAAGAAGCCGAGCAACTCAAACAACGCATCGCCAAGGGCGAAGCCTTCGATGTGCTGGCCAAGAAATATTCCACCTGCCCGTCCGGCAAGCGCGGCGGTGATCTCGGTGAAGTCCGGCCCGGGCAGATGGTCGGCGTGATTGATGCGGTGATTTTCAAAAAGCCGTTGCGGGTGGTGCATGGGCCGATCAAGAGCAAGTTCGGGTATCACTTGGTGCAGGTGTTTTATCGCGATTGATGGGTTGGCTTGAGGGCCTCATCGCTGGCAAGCCAGCTCCCACAGGATTTGCGTTGACCACGCATTTGCGTACGACACAACCCTTGTGGGAGCTGGCTTGCCAGCGATCCGGTGGCGCAGCCAGCGGCCATTCAACCCTTATCGGGGAATCAACGCCCCCGGCACCTGAATCACCCGACTCGCCAACCGATGCCCGGCCTGCGCCGCCTCGACCGGGCTGCCGCCCTTGAGCCGACTGGCCAGGTACGCCGCACTGAACGAATCCCCCGCCGCCGTGGTGTCCACCACCCGCTCGACGCGCTGCGCCGGCACCTCGAACGACTCACCCTCACAGCGAATCAGGCAGGCTTCGGCGCCGCGCTTGAGCACCACTTCCGGCGTGCCCACTTGCTCGTAAGCGGCGAACACTGCATCGCAATCGGAAAAATGGAACAGCGCCTGTTCGTCATCGACAGTCAGCAACGCCAGGTCGATATACGGCAACACGCTGCGATACGCCGCCCGAGCCTCCTCGATCGACGCCCACAGACGTGGCCGGTAGTTGTTATCAAACACAATCCGCGCATCGCGCTGCCGCGCTTCGATCAGGGTTTCCAGCAACTTCTCCCGACCTTGCACGCCGAGCACCGCCAGGGTGATGCCGCTGAAGTACAGCACGTCGTAATCCGGCAGCGCCGCGAGAATCGGCGCGGCGGATGGCGTGGTAAAGCAATCGCGAACGGCGGCCTCGTTGCGCCAATAGAGAAAACGCCGTTCACCGGCGGCGTCGGTCTGGATGCAGTACAAACCGGGCAAGCGACCGGGTAAACGCTGGACCCTGTCCAGGCCAATGTTTTCGGCGGCCCAGCTTTGGCACATGGCATCGCTGAAACTGTCATCGCCCAGTGCGGTGACGTAATCCACCGAACCGGCCGTGCCCAGCTCCCGAGACAGGTAGACCGCCGTGTTCAAGGTGTCGCCGCCGAAGCTCTGTTGCAGACTGCCGTCGGCGCGGTGTTGCAACTCGATCATGCATTCGCCGATCAGGGCGATGCGCGGGATGTTGGGGCCGAGGGTGTTGATGGTGTTCATTATTGTGGTGTCTCAGATCGTTCGATGGTGTCTGGGCGGGCCTCATCGCGGGCAAGCCCGCTCCCACAGTTTTTGATGTGACTGCAATTTATGGCAACTCGCAACCCCCTGTGGGAGCGGGCTTGCCCGCGATAGCCGCACCTCGGTTTACCTTAGAAACAGGTTTCCATGGTTTCGATGACATTCAATTGCTCATCCACCAGACACCCCGTGCGCCACTTGTCGAACGTCAGGCACGGGTGCGAAGTCCCGAACGAAATAATGTCGCCCACCCGTAGTTCAACCCCCGGCGCCACGGTCATGAACGCATGCTGATCCATCACCGCCGTCACCTTGCAGGCGCTGACATCGTCGCCCTTCGCCGGCACCACACCGGCCTTGTAACGCAGCAACGGCACCGGCAGACCGGCGTCATACGCCACGTCGCGCTTGCCCAGAGCGATCACCGCAAAACCCGGCTCCGGCAACGATTGCACATGCGCCCAGACTTCCAGCGCCGGACGCAGGCCTTCGTGCAGGTCGCTGCGACGGTCAAGCACGCAACATTGCGCTTCTTTATAAATCCCATGGTCGTGAGCCACGTAACTGCCCGGGCGCAACACGCTGAGGAAACGGCCGCCAGCGTTCTGCGCTTCGAACGACTCGGCGATCAGGTCGTACCAGGCCGAGCCCGACGCCGTGATGATCGGCTTGCCAATGGCGAAGGCGCCGCTGTCCTGCAACTGCACCGCCAAGCGCACCAGCGAAGCGGCGAACTCACGAATGCCAGTGACCGCATGATCACCATGGATCACGCCTTCGTAACCTTCGATGCCCGTCAGCGCCAATGCCGGTTGGGCGCTGATGGCTTTGGCCAGGGCGATCACTTCCTCTTCGGTCCGGCAACCGCAACGGCCACCCACCACGCCGTATTCGATCATCACGTTCAGGCGCACACCGCACGAGGCGAAATACGCGCCGAGGTCAGCGACGTTGTCCGGATGATCGACCATGCAATGGAACTCGAAGGTCGGGTCCGCCAGCAGGTCGGCGATCAGCGCCATGTTCGGCGTACCGACCAATTGGTTGGCCATTAACACTCGACGCACGCCATGGGCGTATGCCGCGCGGGTTTGCGTGGCGCTGGCCAGGGTAATGCCCCAGGCACCGGCGTCCAGTTGGCGGCGAAACAATGCCGGAGTCATGCTGGTTTTGCCGTGAGGCGCGAGTTCGGCGCCGCTGTTGCTGACGAACGCCTGCATCCAGCGGATGTTGTGTTCCAGCGCCTCGCGATGCAGCACCAGCGCCGGCAGGCTGACGTCACGCACCAGGTGGGCACCGGTCTGGGCAAAGCCCTTTTCCACGGCAGCAGTATTTTGGGCAGAAGACATGGTCGAACTCCTCACATTTTCGCGGCCGCGAATAGCCGCTGTTATTCGTTGATGCGACGGGCCAGGCGGTTGGCGTTGTCGATCAACACCCGGCGATAGTCGTTGTAATGCGTCTTGGCATCGGCCCGCGGGGCAACGATGCACAGGGTCGCAATGGCCACGCCGTTCGGGTCTTTGACCGGGGCGGCGAAGCAATGGGTAAAGGTGTCGGCGACGCTATCAAAGGAGAAAAACCCGTCGATGCCGGCCTGACGGATTTCACCGAGAAACTGTTCCAGCGGCAGGCGTTCGCCGTTGGGCAGGATGAAGTCGTCGTGATCGATCAGGTCGATGATTTCCTGGTCGCTCAGATGCGCCAGCAACAGGCGCCCGGACGCGGTCCAGGGGATCGGCGCGTTCTCGCCGATGTCCGAGGAAATGCGGAAATGCCGCTCGCCCTCTTTCATCAATGCCACGGTGTATTTACGCCCGTTGAGCAGGCACATCTGCGCGGTTTCGTGGGTCTGGCTGACGATTTCCTGCAGAGCGTGATCAGCCTCGCGGGTCAGGTCGAAATGACGCAAATGCGCCTGCCCGAGGAAGTAGAGCTGACGGCCGAGGTAGACGTGACCGTCCTTGCCCACGGGCTCGAGGATCCGTCGTTCCAGCAGTGAAGCCACCAGTTCGTAGACCGTGGATTTCGGGCTGCCGATGCCACTGGCGATTTCATTTGGACGCAAGGGCTGGCCGATTTCCTTGAGGAAATCGAGGATATCGAACGCCCGGTCCAGACCGCGTGCCCGGCGCTTGATGGTGTCTTCGGTCATTTCAGTGGTTCCCATTAAAGTGCCGGGAGTTTAACCAGAGTGCGGTGGCGACTGTTAGGCCGCCATCGCTGGCAGGCCAGCTCCCACAGGGATGGAGAGTGTGTCTGCAATCTGTGGCAGCCCATAGAATCCTGTGGGAGCTGGCCTGCCAGCGATGGGCACGACTCGGTTCAGGCCTTTTTCTTGTACGCGACGCAGTCGATCTCGACCTTGCAGTCGACCATCATGTTCGCCTGCACACAGGCCCGGGCCGGCGCGTGTTCAGATTTGAAGTACTCGGAGAACACCTTGTTGAAACTGGTGAAATCCCGCGGATCCTCCAGCCACACCCCGGCACGCACCACATCTTCCAGGCCATAACCAGCCTCTTCGAGAATTGCGATCAGGTTCTTCATGGTCTGGTGGGTCTGCTCGACAATGCCGCCCACAATGATCTCGCCATCCACCGCAGGCACCTGGCCGGAAACATGCAGCCAGCCATCGGCTTCAACGGCGCGAGCGAATGGACGAGGCTGGCCGCCAGCGGCGGTGCTGCCGGTGCCGTAACGAGTAATGCTCATGAGTGTTTCTCCTGATTGAAAGGTGGACGTTTTAAAACCGCGTGTTCTTGAGAAATTCCGCAAGGCGCGGCGATTGCGGGCGTTCGAACAGCTCCTTGGGAGGCCCCTGCTCTTCGATCCGCCCCTGATTCATGAAAACGATCTTGTCCGAGACCTCGAACGCAAAACGCATCTCGTGGGTCACCAGCAACATGGTCATGCCTTCATCCGCCAGGCCCTTGATCACGTTCAACACTTCGCCCACCAGTTCCGGGTCGAGGGCCGATGTCACTTCGTCGAACAGCATCAGGCTCGGGTTCATCGCAATCGCCCGGGCAATCGCTACGCGCTGCTGCTGACCGCCGGACAACTGACCGGGATAGTGATCGCGGCGCTCCAGCAAACCGACGCGCTCGAGCCATTTTTCGGCGAGGGCGACGGCTTCGTCCTTGTGCAGCTTTTTCACCTTGAGCAAACCGAGGGTGACGTTCTGCAACGCGGTCAGGTGCGGGAACAGGTTGAACTGCTGGAACGCCATGCCGGTCATGGCGCGATGACGAGCGATGACTTTTTCCGGGTGGCGGACACGCTTGCCGTTGACCTCGTCATAGCCGATGGATTCGCCATCAAGCACGATCTGGCCGCCCTGGAATTCTTCGAGCATGTTTACGCAACGCAACAGCGTGGTTTTGCCCGAACCGCTCGAACCGATCAGCGTGACCACATTGCCGCGCTGCAGGGTCAGGTCGACGCCCTTGAGCACTTCGAGCTTGCCGTACTGTTTGTGCAGGCCGCGAATGTCCAGCAGGGCCTGAGCGTTTTGAGCATCTTTTACGTTAGAGAGCGAAGGTTGAGTCATGGCAAGGCCACCCGCTTTTCAATGTGCCGGCCGAGTAATTCGATGGCGTAGTTGATGACGAAAAACAGAAATCCGGCGAACAGGTAAAACTCCAGCGTCATGAACGTCCGGGCGATGATCTGCTGGGTGCTGAGCAGCAACTCGGCGACCCCGATCACCGACAGCAGCGTCGAGGCCTTGACGATCTCGGTCGAGGAATTGACCCACGTCGGCAAGATCTGCCGCAGCGCCTGAGGCAACAACACGTAACCGAGCGATTGATAAAACGTCAGGCCAATCGCCTTGCTCGCCTCCATCTGACCGCTGGGCAAAGCTTGCAGAGCACCGCGCACAATCTCGGCGACGTGCGAGCCGCAAAACAGCGTCAGCCCCAAGGCACCGGCCTGGAACGCACTGATCTGCCAGCCCAGTGCCGGCGCCATGTAGAAGCACGCGAGCACCAATACAAACACCGGCGTGCCGCGAATAATGTCCACATAAAAACGGAACGGCGCGCGCATCCAGAATTTGCCGTAGGTCAGCACCAGACCCGCGACGATACCGACCATCGTGCCCAGCAAAATCGCCAGGGCCGAGACCTGCACACTGGTCAGGAAGCCTTGCCACAACACTTCACGGGCGACCCATAACTCATGCATCCAACTGGGTGATTCGTACATGAGAGCCTCCTATCGGCGGATCGCCAGACGCTGCTCGAGGTAACGCAGCATCATGGCAATGAGGTAACAGGCCGCAACATAGAGCGCTGTGGTCACCAGCCAGGTTTCAATCACCCGGTAGCTCTCGACATTGATCTTGCGCGCGTAATAGGTCAGCTCCGGCACGGCAATCGCCGCCGCCAACGAGGTGTCCTTGAACAGCGAAATAAAGTTGTTCGACAACGCCGGCAGCACGTTGCGCAGCATCACCGGAACAGTGACGTACGCCTTGACCTGCCACTCGCCGAGACCGATCGCCAACCCGGCTTCGCGCTGGCCCTTGGGAATGCTCAACAGACCGCCACGGAACACTTCGGTCAGGTACGCCCCGGCATACAACGACAGCGTGATGATGAACGACGGGATCTTGTCCAGACGAATCCCCAGGCTCGGCAACGCGAAGTAGATCAACAGAATCAACACCAGAATCGGCGTATTACGGATCACCGTCACATACACCGACGCCATCACCCGAAGCGCGCGATGCTTTGACAGCAAGGCAAACGCCATCATCAGGCCGATCACGCAACCGATGGCGATCGACACCAGCGCCAGTTCCAGGCCCAGGCCGAGCCCCGCCAGCAAGGTGTCGAAATCGCGCCACACGGCGGCAAAGTTCAACTGATAGTTCATGGTCAGCAGTACCTTGAACGGGGCGCGTTACAGGCGCCCCGCTCTCACGGGGTCATTTGAATTCGACGGGGAAACCAATCGCGGGTGTTGGCAAATCGACACCGAACCACTGTTTGAAGGACGCCGCGTAGGTCGGGAATTCAACGCCGGTCATGGCTTCATGCAACGTGGTGTTGACGAAGTTCAGCCAGTCCTGATCGCCGCGCTTAACTGCGCACGCGTAGGTTTGCGGGCTCCAGGCGTAAGCCGGGCTGCGATAGCGGCCAGGGTTCTGCACCATCAGGTACTTGACCGAAGACTGGTCGGTGGCAGCGGCGTCGGCACGGCCGGAGTTCACGGCCTGGTACATCAAATCCACGCTGTCGTATTGATCAACCTTGGCTTTGGGCAGCGCCTGGTGCACGAGTTCTTCGGCGTAAACGTTCTGCAGCACTGCCACGGTCACGCTGTCATTGGCCGCTTTGAGGTCTTCGATTTCCTTGTACTTGCTGTTGGCCGGCAACAGCAGGCCGACGCCTTCGCGGTAGTACGGCAGCGTGAACGCGACCTGTTGCGCGCGGCTGGCGGTCACGGTAATGAACTGGCAACTCATGTCGACCTTGTCGGTCAGCAGGTTGGGAATCCGCGCATCGGACGACTGCACCACGAACTCGACCTTGCTCGGGTCGTTGAACAACCCTTTGGCGACCATCCGCCCGATATCGATATCGAAACCCTGCAACTTGCCGTCCGCTCCCTGGAAATGCCACGGCGCGTTGGTACTGCCCGTGCCCACGATCAGTTTCCCGCGGGCCAGCACGCTATCGAGCTTGCTGTCCGCCGCCTGGGCAACACCCACAGCAGCAGCCGAAGCCGCAAAAAGAAAAACACACGCTTTAAACAAGGAAGGTCGGCGATGCATGGCAAGCACTCCAGGATGATGTGTATTCCGCTATACCGGAACTTGGTATGTAACAACGGAATAGACAGCAGAAAGTGTGCCACAGGTCTGCCCGGAAATCACAGGGCAATTGAAATTCAAATCGAATCAATGGGATGCGAAGATTCCGGCAACAAGTGTTACCGGACTCCGCAAGACATGGGCGCTACCGTTGACCACAGGCGGTGGGTAATTGAGCACCCATTGAGGGCAAGTGAGCGGAAGGTGTCACTGACACCCAGGGAGAAATACCTGGAGAGTAAAGCGATTGCGTGTCGATAAATCCGCTGTCCACTGCTGCAGGGATCGCCCTTCCATAACCAGAGAAGAGTTCATCAAACCGGTTGAAACACTGCCGCACCGCCTCCGCGCCAATGAACTGAATTCGATCAATTACCACGCCAAACAGCCTCGTTTACTGTCATCTTTGACAGTAGACGCCCTGATAAACACTCACGAATACTTGAGCTTCATTGGAATTATGACGGCGGCTAGCCAAGGGAGTTGGGACATGTATACCCGAACGTTGCTTTTCACGGCGGCATTAGGACTTTGTTTGACAGGCTGCAACGTTAAACAGGGCAATAATTCCGTCGCGGCTTCAGAAGAATGCGGAGATCTCGTCAACAGAGGGCTCATTGGTCAAAACGGGCCAGAGGTGTGCGTCACGACGCCCCTGTCAAAAAGTGACACATCCATTTCAGGGAGCGTAGTTGGCGCCGGTTCAACAGGGCCGTTCATGGTCACAGCATTAACCACTGATGGAATCTTGAAACAGGCAAGCACCCTGGCAAATGGTGACTTCACGATGAGTTCGTTGAACCTGCAAAACTTGCCAGGCAAAAACATTTCTTTCTCGGTGTTTGTGAACAATACAAGTTCGCCGGTAACAAATCTGGTCGTTGGGCAAGAGCCCGGCTCCAAGTGTGCAGTAGGCACGCCTGACTATCCTTCTTGTGGCACTCACCCAGGCGCCATTTTCTTCCCGATAAAATCATCTGTCACTGCAATAATCCGCGTTCCCACAGGAGAGGTCTTTGGAGGCGCAGCTCTTCTTCCCTACACTATAGGTTTAAACCCTATTATTAGTTGGAAGCCCGACAGGTATCTGGCTTTTTATAGAGACCTCCCGTCGCCAATAACGCCTGGCGACGAATTAACAATTTTCGCGGTCAACTACCATAACGAATCATTCGCCTACACGGTGAAACAAACTGTTTTGCCAACGAAAAAATAAACGCTGAAGTCGCTAGAAGCAGTCGGAGTACAAGACCATCTCTCGTTGTACTCCACTGCTTCCGCTCAGCGCTGAACAGACCTCTTAACCCTCCCCCAGTTGCCATGCAGGCCCTAGAGCCGCTCGCCCCCAACTTGCTCAAAACTTCTCGCCTGTGAGAATTCCTGGAAAGGTGCCGACAACGTGTCATGCCAAGCGGATTGCCCGTCCTGAAGGACGGTGCTAGCCTCGCTTTTTTTCTCATGCCCTCTTTGGTTACTCCATCCTCGCTACTGGGTTTACAGTGCGATCCAAGAGCCACTTTCGGCGGAGCATCAGTCGCATTTCAGCGACGGCAGTCAAACCTGAAGCCGATTTGGACACACGCCGACTCGGCTGTTTTCATTCATGGTTCAGCAAGCGAAAAGCGCTGCCGGCCTTGAGCCAGAGCCTTGTCACATTCCCAGGAGGGGTCAATGTCTTTCAACATCATGATGGTTTTCGGAACGCGTCCGGAGGCCATCAAGATGGCGCCACTCGCCAGAGTGTTGCGTCAATGGCCAGGGGTCAAATTGAACATCTGCTCCACCGGCCAGCACCGTGAGATGCTCAAGCAAGTACTCGATTCCTTCGAACTGACGGTCGACGAAGACTTGCAAGTCATGACCCAGGGCCAGACCCTCAACGGGTTGTCACAACAACTGCTAATCAACCTCGATCAGGCTTACGAGCGAACGAAACCCGACATCGTGCTGGTTCACGGTGACACCACCACCAGCTTCATCGCCGCCCTCGCCGCGTTCAATCGCCAGTTGCCAATCGGTCACGTCGAGGCCGGTTTGCGCACGGGTAATTTGCGTGCACCGTGGCCGGAAGAAGCCAACCGTCGCCTGACAGGCGTCATTGCCGACCTGCATTTCACACCGACCACCAAGGGCGAAAACAACCTGCTGCGCGAAGGCGTGCCCAAGGCCAACATTGAAGTCACCGGCAATACGGTGATCGATGCGCTGCTGTGGATGCGCACCCATCAGCAGGAAATCCACTGGCACCCTGCCGCCGGTTCGTCGCTGGCGGTGCTTGAAGACCATCGACGCCTGGTGCTGATCACTGGCCACCGCCGGGAAAATTTCGGCGATGGTTTTCGTAACATCTGCCAGGCGCTCGCCGACCTCGCCGTGCGCTACCCGGATGTGCAGTTCGTCTACCCGGTGCACCTGAATCCGCAGGTACAGAAAGCGGTATATGGCGTGCTGTCGGACAAGCCGAACATTTATCTGGTGGCGCCGCAGGACTATCAGCATTTTGTCTGGCTGATGGGTCGTGCGCATTTCATCCTTACCGATTCGGGCGGCATTCAGGAAGAAGCACCCGCTATCGGCAAGCCGCTGCTGGTACTGCGCGACGTCACCGAGCGACCGTCCGTGCTCGAAGGCGGGACCGTGTTGCTGGTGGGCACCGACACCGACCGCATCGTCAAGGAAGCCAGTCGTTTGCTGGATGACGAGGTTCACTTCGAACGCATGAGCCGCGTTCACAGCCCCTATGGTGACGGCCACGCCAGCGAACGCATCGCCACCCGATTGTGTGAGTGGCTAAGCGAGCGCTCGGCGGCGGTTAAAGCGCGATGAGTTTCGGTTTTATCGATTTTTTTGCCTACGTCCTGTTCGGCCTCAAATACCTCGCGATCATCCTGGCGTTTTTGATGTTCCTCCTCGGGCTCGATGACCTGTTCATCGACCTCGTGTACTGGGGCCGCAAACTGGTCCGGCGCTGGCGGATCTATGAAAAATTCAAGCGTGCGGATGAAGAGCGCCTGTACGCTATTGCCGAAAAACCTTTGGCCATCATGGTTCCGGCGTGGAACGAAGTCGGTGTGGTCGGTGAGATGGCGCGCCTGGCGGCGTCGACCCTCGATTACGAGAACTATCAGATTTTCGTCGGTACGTACCCTAACGATGCCGAGACGCAGGCCGACGTCGATGCCGTCTGCCAGCACTATCCCAACGTGCACAAAGTGGTCTGCGCCCGCCCCGGCCCCACCAGTAAGGCCGACTGCCTGAACAACGTCATCGACGCGATCCTGCGCTTTGAAAGCGAGGCGAAAATCCAGTTCGCCGGGTTCATTCTGCACGATGCCGAAGACGTGATTTCGCCAATGGAATTGCGCCTCTTCAATTACCTGCTGCCGGCCAAGGACCTGATCCAGATTCCGGTCTATCCCTATGCACCGGAATGGCGAGGTTTCACCGCCGGGCATTACGTCGACGAGTTCGCCGAGAACCACGGCAAGGACGTAATCGTCCGCGAAGCCATGACCGGCCAGGTGCCCAGTGCCGGGGTCGGCACCTGCTTCAGCCGTAAAGCCATCAGCGCCCTGCTCGAAGACGGCGACGGCATTGCCTTCGACGTGCAGAGCCTGACCGAAGACTACGACATCGGTTTTCGTCTCAAGCGAAAAGGCATGAAATGCATTTTTGCGCGCTACTCGGTGACCGACCCGAAACTGGCGCTCGAACAGCCCTGGGCGTTCGGCATGGACCGTGTGTTTTCCCAAGTGATCTGCGTTCGCGAGCATTTCCCCCGGGACTTTCAGCATGCCATCCGCCAGAAATCGCGCTGGATCGTCGGCATCGTCTTCCAAGGCACCAAGAACCTCGGCTGGAGCCCCACGGGCGTGCTCAACTATTTCCTCTGGCGCGACCGTCGCGGCATGATCGCTTACCTGCTGAGTTTCCTGGTCAACCTGCTGTGCCTCGTGCTGCTGGCGATGTGGCTGATGACGGTGATTGCACCCAACGCCTGGCGCTATCCGTCGATCTTGTCCAACAGCCCGGTGCTCGCGACGCTCTTGTGGCTCAACGGTTTGATGCTGATCAATCGGTTGTTCCAGCGTGGCTGGTTCGTCACCCGTTACTACGGACTGGTCGAAGGCCTGTTGTCGGCACCGCGCATGATATGGAGCAACTTCATCAACTTCTTCGCCAACGTGCGGGCGCTGCGTCAGGTCATGGAAATGGGCGATTCACGCCGAGTGGCCTGGGACAAGACCACCCACGAATTCCCGGCCCTGACCAAGGCCCAGCGCACGCCGCTGGGTCATCGCCTGGTGGAAAAAGGCCTGCTCACCGAAGAACAACTGGAAGCGGCGATCACCAACCCGATTCGCCGGCGTCTGGGCCACGAACTGCTGCTGCGTGAACACATCAACAGCACGCAACTGGTGGAAACCCTCGCCGAGCAGCTGGACCTGGAATGGGCGCCACTGAACCCGTTCAAACTCGACAAGCGCCTGATCGACGCCGTGCCGCGCAAGATCGCCTCCCACTACGGCGTGCTGCCGGTGGCCGAGGAAGGCAAAACCTTGGTGCTCGCCTCGGAAGGCCCGGTGAGCCAGGTCTCCCTCGGCGCCATCAGCCGTCAATTGAAACGCCCTGTGCGCTGCCGTCTCGCGCCGCAGGGCCGCGTCACGTTGGGTATCCGCTACTGGTACGCCAGCCCCCGTCAGAATGAGGAAGTACACCACATGCTCGAAGTGCTTGAGCGTCATCAGGACGATGAAGCCTTGCTCGAACGCGTCAGCCATCATCAGGTGTTGCTGGGCAATCTGCTGCAAGTGCGCGGCATGGTCCCGCCGAGCCTGTTCAATCAGGCCTTGATCGACTTCGACGCCGAGCACATGTCCTTGGGTGAACACCTCATCTCGCGCGGCATGATCACTCAGGAAGTGCTCGAACAAGCCCTGGTGGACCAGGCCAGCGAACAGCAAGCCGCCTACCGTATTGTCCGGGAGGTCGCATGAAGCCTGATCGTCATGCCCTCCTGATCGGCAGTCTGTTGCTGAGCCTGACAACCAGTTCCTGGGTACAGGCGGAACCGCTGACCGAGTTCGAACAATTTCGCAGTTTCCCCTACATGGATCGCAGCTACCGCGAAGCGAAAAAGGGCAACTGGGCCGAAGTCGAACGGCTGATGCGCCACCTGCTGGCGAAAGTGCCGAAAAACGATGAAGCCCGGGCCCTGCTCGTGGAAGCGCTGGCCAAGCAACGTCGGTACAAGGATGCCGTGCAAGCGCTGCCGGATAACCCGGACAACAACGACGCCCTGCTCAACCTGCGCCTGACCTGGATCGAACAGGATCCTCCGGGCAGCGAGCAGGTAGAACAATGGATCGCTAGCAGCAACCTCAGTCAGCGGGTACGCCTGTGGCAGGCCTATAGCCTGAGCCTCGCGAAATTTGGCGGCGCCGGCAAAGCTCACGATTGGCTGGCGCAACTGGCGCCCAAGGGTGACGACGACATTCTGCACCTGGCCCGCTCAAACTGGTCCGAGCAATTGCGCGACTGGAACGGCACCATCGAGCAACTGGCGCCACTGGCCGCCAGCAAGCAATTGGACGCCGAAGGTTGGCAGCGACTGGCCAACGCCTATGTGCAGAAGCTCGACGAACAGCCTTTGCAGCAATTGCTGCAGCAAGCGCCAACGCCCGAAGCCGCGCGCAAGGCCCGCCTTGCGATGGTCGATCGGGCGATCGCCATGGGCCAGGTGCAACAGGCTCAACGCTGGATTCAATCATTGCCCGCCAGCGACCTGGCGGATCCGGCGCAACGCCAGCGCCTGTGGGAGCTGGCACGGCAGAGCGGCGACGTGCCGACCGTGCAACGCTTGAGTGGCGAATTGCAGCGTCCGTGCCTCGAAACGGCCGAATGGCTGTCCGGTCGCGATCCGCAAGCCGCACTCACACAGTTGCGTGGCTGCCAGCCGAACGACGACCCGCAGACCTGGCTGATCCTGGCCCAGCGTCTGCAAGCCACCGAGTTGCTGCAAAGCACGCGCCTGCCCGAACCCTGGGACAGTCGCCGCCAGGCACGGCTGCTGGACATCTGGCAGGACCAGGGCGAGACCGACAAAGTCATGGCCTGGCTCGCCGGCCAGCCACAGACGGCCGACGTGGTCAAACGCCGGGCCGAACTGACGCAAGCCCTGGGTCGCACTACTGAAGCCGCAACGCTCTGGGAGCGGCACTACCAGCAGACCGGCAACGTTGGCTCGCTCAATCAGTCGACGTACCTGGCGCTGAACGCCGGTCAGCGCGAACACGCGCAACAGTTGCTCGAACGCGCCTATGACCGTCATGCCGGCAAGTTACCCATTGGCCTGCTGCAACGGCTGGCGGGGCTCTATGCCGCGTCGACGCCGACCCCGACGCAGCAGAAACGCATGGTGTCGCTGCTCAATCGCGTCGATCCCGCCACGCGCGGCCAATTGCTGGCGCAACTGGCCGAGAAAGGTCAGTGCGATGCGGTGAAACAAGCCATTGACGAACATCCGCAGGTCGCAGGCGACTACCGGGTATTGGGCCGTTGTGCCATGCCGGACCGGCCCGGTGAAGCCGTCGTCTACTACCAGACCGCCGAAACACTCGGCGACCGTGGCAGTCGCCTGCCGCTGGCGTATGCGCTGGAAGCGGCCGGTGATTCGTCGGGCGCCCTGGCCATCTGGCGCAGCCTGCCGGAAGCCGAACTGAGCGATAACGCCAAACTGACGGCCAGCCGCAGCGCCCTCATTGCGGGCGACACTCAGGTAGCAGAACGTTACTGGCAACAGAGTCGCGCACGGGGTGCCAATGAGTGGGCGCTGGGTGCGGTGATTGCCGACGCGCGCGGTGATCATGTCGACGCCATGCAGCGTCAGCGTTCAGCCTTGCAGCAGGCGCCGGATGCCGGGCATTTTTACGCAGCGTCGGTCACCGCACAAAAGGCCGGCGAACGGGAGCAAAGCACCGCATGGCTCGCCGAAGCCGTGCGCCGCGAGCCAGGCAACCCGCGTTTTCGCGCCGATTACGGCATGCGCCTGGCCGGGGCCGACACCCGGGAACAGCGCGCCCACGCCATCCCTTATCTGCAAAGCGCCACCCGCGACTTCCCGGAAGACTATCGCCTCGGCGAAACCCTGGCGCTGCGTTATGACGAAGCGAAGGACAGTGCGGCGGCGCGCAAGGAATTGCGGCGGGTCATCGATCTGGAACAGCACCCGGTGGCCGCCGACGATGAGGACGGCAGCATGGAAGCCAGGCGTTATCGCCAGCGCCGCGCCCACGAAACCCTGTCCCGGCGCGACAGCCGCACGCTGGCCAGCACCTGGTCACCGGCCGGAGTCTCGACCAACGACAGTTTCCGCCCCAACGGAACCCTGCGCGACACCTCTCGGCGCGCCACCTCACAGAACGTGCAAGTGGCGATCTGGGACCATGCGCTCGGCGAAGAGCCGAGTCGCGCCGGCAGCGCGTTGGCGGTTTATGGCCGCGTACTGCTCGGCGGTCAGGGCCGGTCGAGTTACGGCGAATCCCTCGGCACCGGCGTGGGTTTGCGTTACAAGCCCTGGGGCACGGCGAACATCAACTTCTACGGCGAGCTCTACAAGCAGAGCTCGTTTGATAGCAACGACAATCAGCACCTGAGCCTCGGTCAATTGCTGATTCCTGAAAAACTCGCCAACCAGTTCAACGATCATCGCCAGGACGGCCACACCAGCACCGATTACCTGCTGCGCGCCACGGCCTCATTTCTTGATCAGGGACGATTCCGCAACGATTGGCGCATCGATGAAAACGATTGGGAGGAGCGTTCGCTCTATCTCGACGCGGCGTGGTGGACCAAGGCCGGTGATCACCAATGGCTGTCGCGCTTCCAGCAAGGCCATACCTGGAAGCTGCCGTTCAACGGCGCACAAACCGTTATGCCGTACGGCTTTCTCGAGTTCGCCAGCCAGGACCCGAACAATGACTGGCGCCAGGACCTGCGCACCGGTATCGGCCTGCGCTGGCAATGGTGGTTCGACGACGACATCTACAACGCTTACCGCGCGCACCTGACGGTTCGTACCGAGTATCAACAATCCCTGAGCGGCAACCTGTATGAAGGCGGCAACGGTGTGTTGCTGGGTGTGGAGTTGAATTTCTGATGACGCGTTTTCTCCTGGTCTTTTGCCTGTTGCTGAGCAGCACAATGGCGCGCGCCGATGAGCGAATTTTTTACCAACCCCTGAACGTCGACGCCAATCTGAACCAGGCGCAATGGCGACGGATCTGGCAAGACAGCGCCAAACACGGCGTGCAGACGGTCATCGTGCAATGGACGGCGTACGGTGATTCAAACTTCGGCGGCGTCGATGGCTGGCTCGCCACCAGTTTGAAACTGGCCCACGAGCAAGGCCTGAAACTGGTGCTGGGCCTGAGCATGGACCCGGCCTATTACCAACGCATCGATGAGCTGGACAGCGCCGGGCTCGCAACGTATTGGCAGGCGCAACTCGGGCAGTCGCTGGCTCAGCAACAGCGGCTGCGCCAGGACTGGAAACTGCCAGTGAGCGGTTGGTACCTGCCGATGGAGCTCGACGACTTTCACTTCCTGGCGGTCGATCGACGGCAAACCCTGCAACGCCAGCTCGAGGATTTCGCCGGCAAACTGGACGCACCGCTGCACGTCAGCGCCTTCACTGCCGGCAAACTTGCACCCCAGGTAAACGGCCAGTGGCTGGGAGGCCTGGCGAACGCGGGTGTTCACGTGTGGTGGCAGGATGGCGCAGGCACCGGGCGATTGCCGCCACTGGTGCGTCACGGCTACGCCGGCGCACTGCCCTGTCCGGTCGGTATCGTGCGCGAAGCGTTCCGGCAAATCAGCGCCGAGGGCCAAGCATTTCGCGCGGAGCCGGCCAACCCGCACGCCACATCGGCAGGTTGCCATCCGACGGCGGTGTTTTCCCTGCGTTATCGACCGTGGGGCAAGGTGATTCTCGACAACCAACGCAAGCATCAGGTCGGCGATGTTTCAAAACTTTAGGGGAAGGATCGGACGACCTTTCATCAATAGGGTTTGAGTCGCTTGGAGTCAGCCATCGCGAGCAGGTCGAAACATCGCACCTGCTCGCGAAGGGCCCTCAAATCCAGCGCAGAATCACCCGCCGACCCGCGTCAGAAACACCCGCGTCACCCGCCGTTCCTCAACCGCCATCACCGTCATGCGCCAGCCTTCCCACTCATGGCTGTCGCCAATCATCGGCAGACGATCCAGCAAGCTCACGACCAGACCCGCCAAGGTCTGATAGTCCTCGGTCGGTTCCGCGGCGAACCCGGTGCGCTGGCGAACCCGCATCAGGTTCAACGCACCATTGACCCTGAACCCGCCCTGCTCTTCCACAACATCCGGCCCTTCGATTTCGCTGGCGTCGGGTAGCTCACCGGCAATCGACTCAAGAATGTCGGTCATGGTCAGCATACCGACGAAGTCACCGAACTCATTGACCACAAAGGCAATGTGCGTCGAGGCTCTGCGCATCTGTTCCAGGGCGTTGAGAATCGAATAGCTGTCCAGCAAGTTGATGGTCTTGCGTGCCAGGTGTTCGAGGTCTGGCTCGTTGCCAGCCAAATAGTCCTTGAGCAATTCCTTCTTGTGCACGAAGCCCAGCGGCTCATCCACCGCACCGTCGCGAATCAACGGCAGGCGCGAGTAGGACGAATGCATCAGCTGTGTACGAATGGTTTCTGCGTCGTCGGACAGATCGATGTGATCGATGTCGGCGCGGACCGTCATCAACGTGCGAATCGGGCGCTCGGCCAGTTGCAGCACGCCGCTGATCATCACCCGCTCGCGACGGTCGAACAGCTCTTCGCTCGGCGCCTCGCCGTTGTCGAGCAAGTCGGCGATCTCTTCGCCGACCTCCTCTACCGCCAGTTTCCGACCACCCAGCAAACGCAGGACGGCGTGAGCCGTGCGCTCGCGCATCGGTCGCAATCCCTGCATGGACTTTTTGCGGCGGGCCCGGGCGATCTGGTTGAACAGCTCGATCAGGATCGAGAAACCAATGGCCGCGTACAGGTAGCCCTTCGGAATGTGGAAGCCCAGACCCTCAGCGGTCAGCGCGAAACCGATCATCATCAGGAAGCCCAGACAGAGCATGATGACCGTTGGGTGGGCGTTGACGAAACGGGTCAGCGGCTTGCTGGCGACGATCATCAGGCCGATGGAGATGATCACCGCGATCATCATGACCGCCAGTTCATCGACCATGCCCACGGCGGTAATGACCGCGTCAAGAGAGAACACCGCGTCGAGCACCACGATCTGCGCGACGATCGGCCAGAACAGCGCGTAAGCCGTGTTGGACGAGCGCTGGCCGACATGGCCTTCGAGTCGCTCGTGCAATTCCATCGTCGCTTTGAACAACAGGAACACACCACCGAACAACATGATCAGGTCACGACCGGAGAAACTGTGCTCGAACACTTCGAACAGCGGCTGCGTCAGGGTCACCAGCCAGGAAATACTCGCCAACAGGCCCAGGCGCATCAGCAAGGCCAGGGACAAACCGATGATTCGCGCACGGTCACGCTGCTCCGGCGGCAGCTTGTCCGCAAGGATGGCGATAAACACCAGGTTGTCGATGCCGAGCACCAGCTCCAGCACGATCAACGTCAACAGGCCCAGCCACGCGGTGGGGTCAGCTATCCATTCCATAAAAACGTCTCGATCTCTTCAGTGAATTCAGAATGCCGGGCACGGCAAGGCGCGGCGCAGAGGCCGTGGCGTTGCAATGTCAAAGCTGGTCAGAAGGCGAAAGACCGGGTGTTTCGCGTGCATCAGGCGCGCACGGTGGCGCCGGGAGGAAGGATAACTGGGAGGCTCCGAGAGGGTGTTCATGCAAGTCCTGAAAGGAAAAAGGCCTTGGAGCGTACAGGCGAAAGTAACTTTTCCTACAGCCAGAAATCATTACAAAATCTGTACACCTCTGGATTGCCGTTGTCCCGACCGCCGCCTTCGCGAGCAGGCTCGCTCCCACAATGGATCTTCGATGATCAAAAAAAGGGTCGCGAAAGGCGGTTCAATGTGCGAGCGAAGCTGTTGCTTTTAGCGGTTTTTCACCCGCTCGATGTATCGCACCACCGCCGCTGATTTCTCGAACCGCCGATAGACCAACGATAACCACGAACTCGCCTCACACCCTTTGATCGACCGGTAAACAACACCCGGCAACCCGACATGCCCGACCACCGACTCCGGCACCACCGCCACGCCCTGCCCCAGCGACACCAGCGCCAGCACGGCCACCAACCCGCCCGGTTGCGCCCCGAGCTTCGGCGCAAACCCGCCCTCGGCCGCGACTTGCAAGGTGCCGCTGATCTGCTCCGGCAGGATGAACCTCTCCCCCTTCAAATGCTCCGGGCTGATCTCGGGCAAACGGCACAGCCACGACTCACTCGACAGCGCCAGCACAAAACCTTCAGCGTCGAGGCGAATGGCTTCCAGCCCTTCGGGCAACGTCAGGGGTGAGCGCACGTAACCGATATCGAATCGACCTTCGAGCACCATCGCCGGCAAAGTCGCCATCGGACTTTCGCGCACGTTGAGGCTGACGTCCGGACATTCGCGACTGAACGCTTGCACCTGCTTCTGCAGCAGACCTGAGTACACCGCAGAGGCCACGTAACCCAGTTCGATATGACCAATATCCCCTCGCCCGGCACGCTGGGCATTGCGTTGGGCGTATTCAAATTGGCGCACCGTCGCCTCGGCTTCGATCAGCAGTGCGGCGCCCGCTTCGGTCAGGCTGACTTCACGGGTCTGACGCACGAACAGCCGCGTGCCAAGCTCGTTCTCCATGTCCTGGATCTGCCGAGTCAAGGTCGGCGGTGCGATACCGAGTTGTTCGGCGGCGCGAGTGAAGTTGCCTTGTCGGGCAACGGCCAGAAAGTAGCGAAAATGCCGTATGTCCATCGGTGGATTAGCTCAAAGGTAATGAAGTGCCGGTTTTCGGCTAACGAAGCCTGTCAGCGGGCGCGATAAGCTCATTTGGCAATCACAGTAGAGAGCCCACACCATGAACGTCAAACCTCTTATCGCCGTTATGTCCATCCGCATTGCGCAAAAGGCAATCCGGTCATGAGCCGCGTCAATCCGCGCCTCACACTGTTGACAGCCTCTGGCGTCTGTTCGTTGATCGTCCTCGACACCAACATCGTCGCCGTCACCTTGCCGACGATTGCCCGGGACCTGGGTGCCAACTTTGCCGACATCGAATGGGTGGTCAGCGCCTACATGCTCGCCTTCGCCGCCCTGTTGCTGCCGGCTGGCAGCATCGCCGACCGCTTCGGCCGGCAGAAAACCCTGCTCTGTGGCCTGGTCATTTTCATTCTGGCGTCCATCGGTTGCGGCGCGGCACCCAACGCGTTGTTTCTCGACATCGCCCGGGCGATCAAGGGTGTCGGCGCGGCGTTGCTGCTGACCTCGGCACTGGCCTCTATCGGCCACACCTTTCACGATGAAGCGGAACGGGCCAAAGCCTGGGCTTTCTGGGGCGCGTGCATGGGCGTGGCGATGACCGCCGCACCGACCATCGGCGGGCTGATTACCGAGTACATCGGCTGGCGCTGGATCTTCTACCTGAATTTGCCGGTGGGCCTGTTCCTGATGGTCATGGTCTGGCGTGCCGTGCCGGAGTCTCGCGACCCCCAATCCGCACGCCTCGATCCGTGGGGCAGTCTGGCGTTCAGTGGCAGTTTGCTGTGCCTGATCTGGGGCCTGATCGAAGCCAACCGGATCGGCTGGAACAACCCGAGCACTTACGCCCGACTGATCGGCGGCGCGCTGTTGCTGGGGTTGTTCGTCGTGATCGAGCGGATGCAGCGGCGGCCGATGGTCGACCTGCAACTGTTCAAACATCCGCGCTTCATCGGCGCCTTGCTGGGCATGTTTGCCTACGCCGGTTGTGCTCAGGTGATGATGACGTTGCTGCCGTTTTATCTGCAAAACGGCCTGGGTTTCTCGGCCATCGCCTCGGGGCTGGGCATGTTGCCGTTTGCCCTGACCATGTTGATTTGCCCACGGATCGGCGTGCGCCTGGCCAACCGTCTTGCCCCGGCCACGCTGATGGCGACCGGTTTGAGCCTGGTCGGCATCGGCAATCTGCTCAGTGCCTGGGCGGTCAGCAGCGGTGGGTACCTGCCTTTCGCGCTGGCGATTGCCGTCACGGGCGCCGGTGCCGGGCTGCTCAATGGCGACACGCAGAAAAACATCATGGCCTGCGTGCCCAGGGAACGCACCGGCATGGCTTCGGGCCTGAGCACCACCATGCGCTTCAGTGCGATCGTGCTGGCGATCGGCGTGTACGGCGCATTGCTGTCCAGCCATGCCGAGCAGTTGTTGCGCGCAGATTTGTCGGCACAAGGCGCGCAATGGCTCGCCCAGACCCAAGGCATCGCGTCGCGGGTGGTGGCCGGTGACATGCCGGCAGCGCTGGGCCTGGTGCCGGAAGCCGCGCGCAGCGTGATCGAACCGTTGGCCCGAGAAGCGTTCGTCGGCGGTTTCAGTCTCTTGCTGTGGGTCGCCGGTTTGCTCGCACTGCTGGGGGCGCTGGTGGTAGGCACGTTGATGCGCAATCCGATTCCGGCCCCATCGGCGGCCACCATCAGCGCAAGGGCTTGAAGGACGCCAGCACCCGCTCGGCATTGGCATCGCAGCCCATGCCGTCGGGCGAGCTTGTACATGGGCCGGCGTGCGCGCCAGTATCGTCAGGCGATGGGCAAATCATCGCAGATCCGTGCAAAAACCGCGGTGCCCCCGTTGGACACACTGTTTACCGCCCGGAAAAACGCAATCTGGAGAGCTGCCGCAAATCCCCCGCCAGGTAATAATCATTGGTCCAGCTGTCATCCACCTTCAACGGCTGGACCTGTTTGAGTGCCAGCTTCTTGGCAAAGTAACGAAAGCGGTAATGCTCGTAGAACCGCAGCAACTCCAGACCATAACGGTCGGCCAGATCGGTATCGCCGCGCACGATCAGGTAGTTCTCGTCATTGCCGTTGCTGGCTGCGACGCTGAGGTTGTGACTGCCGCTGATGATCGTCGGCGCGTCGCTGGTGAAGTCGGTGACCACGGCTTTGGTGTGCACCAGCAGGTTGCCCTTCTGGCCTTTCATGTTCTCTCGGAGCCAGCCTTCCAGCCCGGTGTTGAGCAGCGCAGTCGCGGCGAATTCGGCACTGCGGTCGGCGTGAAAACCGGTGATGCGGCTGGCGGTGTTTTGCAGGCCATATCGCAAAATGTCGTCTTGGGGCTGGCCGAGCAGCGCGTTGAGAATGTCGTCGGGCAAGGCGAACGCGGTGACGAACAGTACGTCCTTTTTCGCGGCGGTGATGATCTCGACAAACTCGCGCAAATCACCCAGCCCCGAACGCGGAGAGAACCCGACGAACAACGGTTGCTGCGGGTCCATCGGGTTGTGTTGCGTGAGCCATTGCCGGGTGGCGCCGACATCGGCCGGTGTCGCCCAGACCTGCTCGAAGGTCTGCAGATAGCTGGCGCTGATGCGCACGTCGTCCAGCACATGCACCACGTTGGCCTGGCGATAAACGCCATTGGGCGTGAAGTTGGTGCTGCCGCACAGCACGGCTTCGGGCTGATGCTGGCCGGCGCCGTCGAGTCGGCTCAGCACCATGAATTTGTTGTGAAAGATGTTGTGAGTGACGCGCCCGCGCTTGTTCGCCGCCGGGATTTTTTCCAGGCTGGCCTGGTTGATCGCGGTGTCATCATCGTCAGGTTGTGCGTGATACAACACGCGAACCTTCACGCCCCGTTCGAACGCCGCGTTGACGGCATCGACGATCACCTGCAACTCGTATTCGTAAATGGCAATGTCCAGTGCCCACTGACCATCCAGCGCCCGTTCGATAAACCCCAGCAAGCGCCCGAGCAGACCATTTTCCAGCCATTGCCGAGGGGCATCGGGCCAGGCTTCGATAGGCAGGTTCTTGTTGGCGCTGATCAGCGCGTCGAGCTCGGGAAACTTGCGCTGGAACGCCTGACTCGCGGCCACGGCGCGGTTGAAAATCACACTCTGATTGTGCGGCAGGCCATTATCGGACGTGACGGTCACTTCCAGAGATTCACCCAGCTGCGGTGCCTCGGCGCTGCCATAGGCGAGGTGGATTCGGTAATGGATCGTCATCCCCGGATTGACCGTATAATCGGCCCAGCGAAATTTCTGCAACGGCGCGAGGTCGCTCGGGGTGGCGTGAAACTGCGGGAACGTATGCGCCTTGTCGGGGAACGTCAGGCTATTGAACAGGAATAGCCAGGGCTTGCTCCCTTGCTGCTTTTCGATGGCGAAACCCAGCAGGCCTTGGCGGCGGGATTCGGCCAGGTCCATGGCCAGCAGCACGCCATTGGTGCCCGCGTAGGCTTTGACGCGAAAATCGTCCTGACTGTTGGTGACGAGAACACGCATGCTTCACTCCTGTGAATGGCGGCTTTCAGAGCATAGGGCAGCGCTGCGGGTTATGGGGACAATGCTGTTACCGAGTGGATGCTATCGCGGGCAAGCCCGCTCCCACAGGATTTGTGTATTGATCAACGACTTTGCGAACGACAAAAACCCTGTGGGAGCGGGCTTGCCCGCGATGCGGCCCTTAAAGACGCGGCAACTTTCAGCCTGAAATCAACTCATCGATATGCCGATAATCTGCCTGCAGCTCTGCTGCCAACTGCCGCGCCCGCCCCAGCCGAATCGGCCCACGCTCAATATCAATCAGCAACCCTGGACACTCCAGCACCGGCAACCCCGACCATTCCTTCAACCGCCCATCCGTCACCAGCAACAAGCGCTGCTGTTCCGCCGGAAAGCGTTTTCGCCGCACCGCGAGCCATCGCCCCGCCTCGCCGAGCGCCGCCAGCAACGGCGTGCCACCGCCCGCGCCAAGGCCATCGAGCCAGTGGCCTAATCCGCTGCAAGCTTTCAACCCCTGCACTTGCCACTTCGGCGCATGGCCGCTGGCCGTCAGCAATGCAAGGCGCGCACGCTGACGGTAGGCGTCGTCAAACAATTGCGCCAGCAGCCCCTTGGCGTCACTTAATGCGTGATGGCGGCGCGTCGAGGCCGAGGCGTCGACGATGACCAGCCATAGCTCGTGCGGCGAGCGCGTGCGCAGATGAAACAGCACATCCTGGCGTTGGCGCGGACGGCCGTTGAGCAAGGTGCCGGGCCAGTTGATCGAGCCGTTGCGGGCGGCATGACGCTGACCCTGTTTGCCGTGGTCCAGCCGTCCGGCGCGGGGTCTGGCATTCGCCCCCGCGTCAGATCGAGGGCGAATGCCTAGGGCTTTTTTGGCCAGCTCGGCACTTCACGTCGAGCGCCAACCGGCAGCGCCTGCGCGGGCATTTCGCCCCACTGGCCCTGGCCTTCGCTCGGGTTGGACTGTTGCGGATCGGGTTGCCGGGCCTGTTGCGGTGCCGGTGGCGACTGTTCGCGACGACGATGGCGCAAGGCGAACTCGGCCACCGCATCAATATCTTCTTCGGCAATCGCGCTCGCCCCTCGCCATGCCGCGTGGGCACGGGCGGCGCGCAACCACACCAGATCGGCGCGCAGGCCGTCGACACCGGCGGCGAAACAGCGCTCGGTAATCTGTGCCAGCGCCTCATCGTCGAGGGGGATGCTTGCCAATGTGCTGCGTGCTGCCTGGCAGCGTTCACGCAATGACTGCTGCTGGCTTTCCCATTCAGCGCAGAAGCGTTGCGGATCGCTGTCGAAATCCAGACGCCGACGGATGATCTGCCCACGCTCGGCCGGGGCGGTATGACCGCTGAGGGCGACGTTCAGGCCAAAGCGGTCGAGCAGTTGCGGACGCAACTCGCCCTCTTCCGGGTTCATGGTGCCGATCAGCACGAACTTCGCCGAATGCCGATGGGAGATGCCGTCGCGCTCGATCAGATTGGTGCCGCTGGCGGCGACGTCGAGCAGCAAGTCCACGAGGTGATCGGGCAGCAGATTGACTTCATCGACGTAGAGCACCCCTCCGTCAGCCTTGGCCAATACACCGGGAGAAAATTGCGCGCGCCCTTCGCTCAGGGCGGCGTCGAGGTCGAGGGTGCCAACCAGACGCTCTTCAGTGGCGCCCAGCGGCAAGGTAACGAATTGGCCGCTGGCAAGCAGGTCCGCAAGCCCTCGGGCCAGGGTGGACTTGGCCATGCCACGCGGGCCTTCGATCAACACGCCGCCGATCTTCGGGTCGATGGCGGTGAGGTACAAAGCGAGCTTGAGATCGTCGGCGCCGACCACGGCGGATAAGGGGAAATGCGGGGTGTCGGTCATTATTAAATCTCGGTCATGGTCGGTGATCTATCAATAAATCTCACGGGCGCCTGTACCCCTATGGGAGCGGGCAAGTCCGCTCCCATAGGGCAGGCGGCGCATCAGGTGTCTTCTTCTATATCCAGCAACAAACTCTCCAGCGCCTCGCGGTACTCGCCCGGCTCTTTCCACATCCCCCGCTGCTGTGCTTCCAGCATGCGCTCGGTCATGTCGCGCAGCGCATGGGGATTGTGCTCACGGACAAATTCCCGCGTCGCCGGGTCCAGCAAGTACGCATCGGCCAGCAACGCGTATTGGTGATCGTCGATCAACTGCGTGGTCGCGTCGAACGCGAACAGGTTATCGACCGTCGCCGCCAGTTCAAACGCACCTTTGTAGCCGTGGCGCTTCACGCCGTCGATCCACTTCGGATTGGCCGCCCGTGAGCGGATCACCCGGTTCAATTCTTCCTTCAACGTGCGGATTTTCGGCAAGTCCGGCTGACTGTGATCGCCGTGGTAACTGGCCGCCGCTGCGCCGCTGAGGCTTTCCACGGCCGCGAGCATACCGCCCTGAAACTGGTAATAGTCGTTGGAATCGAGCAAGTCATGCTCACGGTTGTCCTGATTTTGCAGCACGGCCTGAACCTGGCTCAGGCGCTGGGCGAACTGCTCGCGGGCCGCCGTGCCTTCGTCGGAACCGCCGTAAGCGTAGCCGCCCCAGTTCAGGTAGACCTCGGCCAGGTCATCACGGCTCTGCCACAAACGACCGTCGATTGCCCCTTGCACGCCAGCGCCGTAAGCACCGGGTTTGGCGCCGAAAATGCGCCAACCGGCCTGCCGTTTGGCCGCGTCTTCATCAAGGCCCGATTGCAGCAACGCTTCGCGTTCGGCGCGGACCTTGGCCGCCAATGGATTGAGATCGTCCGGTTCATCCAGCGCAGCGACCGCTTGCACCGCCGCATCGAACAGGCGGATCAGGTTGGCAAAGGCATCACGGAAGAACCCGGACACGCGCAAGGTTACGTCTACGCGCGGGCGGTCGAGCAGGCTCAGCGGCAGAATTTCGAAGTCATCGACCCGCTGACTGCCCGTCGCCCAGACCGGACGCACGCCCATCAACGCCATGGCTTGCGCAATATCATCGCCACCGGTGCGCATGGTCGCCGTGCCCCAGACCGACAGACCGAGTTGACGCAGGTGATCGCCGTGATCCTGCAAGTGCCGCTCGAGAATCAGGTTCGCCGATTGAAAACCGATGCGCCACGCGGTGGTGGTCGGCAGGTTGCGCACGTCCACCGAATAGAAATTGCGCCCGGTCGGCAGCACGTCGAGACGGCCGCGACTGGGTGCGCCGCTGGGGCCGGCGGGGACGAAACGGCCGCTGAGGGCGTCAAGCAGGCCGCGCATTTCCGCCGGGCCACAGGCGTCCAGGCGTGGCGCGACGACTTCGCGCAGGTTGTCGAGGATGGCCTGCACCTCAATCCAGCTTGCTTCCTGTGGGAGCGAGCTTGCTCGCGATAGCGGTGGGTCAATCAACATCGTTGCTGAATGTTCAACCGCATCGCGAGCAAGCTCGCTCCCACAGGGGCCTGGTTTGGCTTGAGGCAGGTTTAATGTCTGCGAGATCAGTTGAGTGGCGAACAGTTCCAGACGTTCACGGGTATCCCCCGCCGTGCGCCAGACTTCATCGCTGATCGATTGCAGTTCATCAGGACGCGCACCGGTCCACGGATCGGCCAACTCACAATCCAGCGGATCAAACCCCAGCGCAAACGCCTTGGCCAATGCTCGCAATAGACTCGACTGCGCACCCCGGCCATCACCGCGTGGAATCCGCAACAGCGCCAATAACGTGTCGATGCGCAGACGCCCGCTCGGCGACTCGCCAAACACATGCAGGCCATCCCGGATCTGCGACTCCTTCAAATCGCACAAATACGTGTCCAGACGCGGCAGCCAGATGGCTGCATCGGCGTCGCTGTCGAGCTTCTCGTCCAGTTGCAGTTCACGGTCGATGTGCGTGTCGCGCACCAGTTGCAAAATGTCGCGCTGCAATTCGCGGGCGCGGCGCGGATCGAGCAATTGCGCTTCGTAATACTCGTCGGCGAGCAGTTCGAGGTTGCGCAGCGGGCCGTAGGTTTCGGCGCGGGTCAGCGGCGGCATCAGGTGATCGATGATCACCGCTTGCGTGCGGCGCTTGGCCTGAGCGCCCTCGCCCGGGTCGTTGACGATGAACGGATAGATGTTCGGCAGCGGCCCGAGCAACGCATCCGGCCAGCAATTTTCCGAGAGCCCGACGCCTTTGCCCGGCAGCCATTCGAGGTTGCCGTGCTTGCCGACGTGGATCACGCCGTGGGCGCCGTAGGTGTTGCGCAACCAGAAGTAAAACGCCAGATAGCCGTGGGGCGGCACCAGGTCCGGGTCGTGATAGACCGCGCTCGGATCGACCTGATAACCCCGCGCCGGTTGAATGCCGATAAAGGTCAGGCCAAATCGCAGCCCGGCGATCATCATCCGTCCGCCGCGAAACATCGGATCGCTTTCGGGCGTGCCCCAGCGCTCCAGCACGGCTTGGCGGTTGGCCTCAGGCAAGGCGTTGAACATCGAGTTGTAATCGTCCAGCGCCAGGCTTTGATGACACGGACGCTGGTCGAGGGTATCGAGGTCGTTGCTGACGCCGCCGAGCAATTGCTGGATCAGCGCGGTGCCGCTATCCGGCAATTCGGCGGGCAGCGGATAACCTTGCGCGTGCAACGCTCGGAGGATGTTCAACGCGGCGGCAGGCGTATCAAGGCCGACGCCATTGCCAATGCGCCCGTCACGGGTCGGGTAATTGGCGAGGATCAGGGCGATGCGTTTTTCGCTGTTCGGCACCCGCGCCAGATCGATCCAGCGCCGCGCCAGTTCGGCAACAAAATCCATGCGCTCAGGTGCAGGCCGATAGCAGACCACATCGGACTGACTGCGCTCGCTGCGCCACGCCAGGTCCTTGAAGCTGATCGGGCGGCTGATGATCCGCCCATCCAGTTCCGGCAGCGCGATGTGCATCGCCAGATCCCGCGGGCCGAGGCCCTGTTCGCTGGCGCGCCAACCGGGTTCGTTGTCCTGGGCGCAGATCGCCTGGATCACTGGGATATTTCGGCGAAAAGGTCGCAAATGCGGCGCTTCGGGGCTGGATTGAGCGAAACCGGTGGTGTTGAGAATCACCCCTGCATCGACTTCATCCAGCCAGTCCTCGACCACCGTCAGGCAGCCGGGTTCCTTCAAACTGGCCACGGCAATCGGCAAGGGGTTCAACCCCGCCGCTTGCAAACGCTGGCAGAAAACATCAATGAAGGCGGTGTTCGCCGCCTGCAAATGCGAGCGGTAAAACAGCACCGCCGCCACCGGTTGACCGGCCTGCCAGTCGGCCTGCCAATCACTCAAAACGGCGGGGCTTTTTTTCGGGTGGTAGATCGCGGTACGCGGCAGGGTTTGTGGCTCGGCCCACACATAGTCGCGATCCAGCCAGCGATTGGCCAGGCAGCGAAACAGATCGAGGGCGTTGGCCATGCCGCCCTGGCGCAGGTAATGCCAGAGCCGGTCGCGGTCTTCGGCCACCACCGTGCTCAGGTCGCTGAGCTCCGGGTCCGGGCGATCATCGCCGGGCACCAGAATCAGTTGCACCCCGCGCTCGGACAACTCGACCAACCGCTCGACGCCGTAGCGCCAATAGGCAATGCCGCCGTGCAGCGAAATCAGAATCACCTTGGCGTGGCGCAGCACTTCATCGACATACAAATCGACCGAGGCGTGGTTTTGCACCTGCATCGGGTTGGCCAGGCGCACGCTCGGGTAATCGTCGGGCAACTGCTGCGCGGCTTCGGCGAGCAGCGCAAGGCTGGAATCGCCGCTGCACAGGATCACCAGCTCGGCGGGGGTTTGTCCAAGGTCGGCGATGTTGTCATCCGAGACGAAACCGCCGGGCTGGGTCCTGAGCAGGTGCATGGGTTAAACGCTGAGCGCGGCGCGCAGTTGCGCTTCGAGTTGCGCGGCGTCGAGCTCCTGACCGATCAACACCAGACGCGTGGTGCGTGCTTCGTCGGCGCCCCACTGACGGTCGAAATGCTTGTCGAAACGCGTGCCCACGCCCTGAATCAACAGGCGCATCGGCTTGTTCGGAATCGCCGCGAAACCTTTGACCCGCAGGATGCCGTGCTTGACCACCAGTTGGGTCAGCGCGTCCATCAGCAGACTTTCGTCGGCTTGTGGCAGCTCGATGGAAATGGAGTCGAACGCGTCGTGATCGTGGTCATCTTCGCCTTCATGATGGTGATCGTGATGGCTGTGACGGCTGTCGATGTGTTCTTCGGAGCCGGCACCGAGGCCGATCAGCACGTCCAGCGGCAGGCGACCGCTGCTGGCTTCGATGACTTTGACTGCCGGCGGCAACTCTTCAGCGACTTCCAGGCGCACACGGGCCAGGTCCTCAGGGCTGATCAAGTCGGCCTTGTTGAGAATCACCAGATCCGCGCTGGCCAGTTGGTCGGCAAACAACTCGTGCAGCGGCGATTCGTGATCCAGGTTCGGGTCGAGTTTGCGCTGGGCGTCCACTTGATCCGGGAACGCGGCGAACGTGCCAGCGGCAACGGCCGGGCTGTCGACCACGGTGATCACCGCGTCAACGGTGCAGGCACTGCGGATTTCCGGCCACTGGAAGGCTTGAACCAGCGGCTTTGGCAGGGCCAGACCCGAGGTTTCGATCAGGATGTGATCGAGGTCGCCGCGACGGGCTACCAGTTCACGCATCACCGGGAAGAATTCTTCCTGAACGGTGCAGCACAGGCAGCCGTTGGCCAGTTCGTAGACGCGGCCGTTGGCTTCTTCTTCGGTGCAACCGATCGAGCACTGCTTGAGGATTTCACCGTCGATGCCCAGCTCGCCGAACTCGTTGACGATCACCGCGATGCGGCGGCCTTGCGCGTTGTCGAGCATGTGCCGCAGCAAGGTGGTTTTGCCCGAGCCGAGGAAGCCGGTAACGATGGTGACGGGGAGTTTGGCCAGTGTTTTCATCGGATGCCCTTTGGCAAGGTGGCGGGCATACGGGACGACAATCGCGGCGGCGGATGCGCGCGCGGAAGAGTTCGCCACCGGATCACCCCGCCCGGTTGTAGTGAGAATCTGTGTCGAGGCAGGTCTCCTGGCTGACGGTGTGCCTGTCGCTAGACTGGCGTTTGCTGCGCCTTCCCGCGGGCTCCAAGGCTGGAGCGTGCAGTGGCGTGGCAGCGAACATCACCGTTCACAGTTGCGGGGGCAGCCGCGGCATCGACCGCGTTCCCTTCTTAGCTTCGGCAAACGCCGAAGAACCTCGAAAGCGCAAGGCTACGCATGGTGTGTGGGCGGGTCAATGTCCGTCAGTTGATTGCAATCCCCTGTGGCGAGGGGATTTATCCCCGTTGGGCTGCGAAGCGGCCCCCTGCATTCCTTCAGGGCCCCGCAAGCAGGTTTTGCGACGGCGTCGCCGCCGAACGGGGATAAATCCCCTCGCCACAGGTAACACTCCTTGCCCTTGCCCCCGAGTTGAGAACCCTTGCCAATTGACGCCCAACCCCCGCCCATGCTCTCCTACACGCCTTGTTACGGGTGCCCTTCACAGGGTGAAACGGGAAACCGGTGAATCATGTGCTTTACTCAAAGCCATGTCAGTCCGGTGCTGCCCCCGCAACGGTAAGCGAGCGAAGCGTCAGATCCACTGTGCCGGCAATTCGGCATGGGAAGGTGACGCTTGCAGGTTTCGGTTGACGCCCAAGCCCCTCGCGAGCCCGGAGACCGGCCCGCAACACAAAGTGACGATTACGTTCACTGAACAACAAACCCGCGGTGGGCGGGCGCTGTTTGAACCTCTGCGAGCCCGATTCGCAGGGGTCTTCCATGCGCTCTATTCACCCGCTGACAGACCAGAGGGAAGCGCCATGTCGATCATCAGCAGCACCGGCAGCAACACCGATAAGAGCACCACCAGCACCACCACGACCCTGACCCAACGCCTGACCGCTGCCGTATGCGCATCGATCCTTGGCGCGTGCCTGGTGTATTTCGCCGGTTTCTCGCACATCGAAGCGGTGCACAACGCCGCGCACGATACCCGTCACAGCTCCGCTTTCCCGTGCCATTGAGACCTGTCGACATGATCAAGCGTATTGCGCAAACCGCAGGTTTCACCGGGCTGCTGGCCGCCCTGCTGTTGACCCTGCTGCAAAGCTTCTGGGTCGCTCCGCTGATTCTGCAGGCCGAGACTTACGAAAAATCCGAGCCGGCCGCTGTTGAAGTTCATGAGCACGCCGCCGGTGCCGCCGCTCACACCCACGATGCCGAAGCCTGGGAGCCGCAAGACGGCTGGCAGCGCGTGCTGTCCACCACGGGCGGCAATCTGGTAGTTGCCGTCGGTTTTGCGCTGATGCTCGCTGGCCTCTACACCTTGCGCGCACCGACCAAAACCTCGCAGGGCCTGCTCTGGGGCCTGGCCGGTTACGCGACGTTCGTACTGGCGCCAACCCTCGGCCTGCCACCGGAACTGCCGGGCACCGCCGCAGCGGATCTGGCACAACGGCAAATCTGGTGGATCGGCACCGCTGCATCCACTGCGGTTGGCATCGCGCTGATCGTGTTCAGCCGTCATTGGCTGATGAAGATTCTCGGCGTGGCCATCCTGGCGGTTCCACATGTGATCGGCGCACCGCAACCGGAAGTGCACTCGATGCTCGCGCCGGAAGCCCTGGAAACCCAGTTCAAAATCGCTTCGCAGCTGACCAACATGGGATTCTGGCTGGCTCTGGGCCTGATCAGCGCCTGGTTGTTCCGCCGCAAAAGCGATGGCCAATACCACGCATGACCAACACCCGCACAGCGCCGACGTTAGTGGTCGGCCTGGGCTGCCAGCGCGGCTGCCCCGTGAGCACGCTGCGGGCGTTACTCGATCAGGCGCTACAGGCGCATCAAATCGGGCTTCACCAGATCAAGGCCTTGGCCAGCATCGATCTGAAACGTGATGAACCTGGCCTGATCGAACTCGCTGCACAACTCGCGCTGCCCCTGATGTACTTCAGCAGTGAACAACTGGCCGGTTATCAACCACGACTCAGCCACCGCTCGGACATCGCCTTCGAACGCACCGGCTGCTACGGCGTAGCAGAAAGTGCCGCCCTCGCCCTTGCCGAACAACTGGCCCAGGCGCCGGCAAAACTGCTGATTTCCCGACAAAAGTATGCCCAGGCGACCCTGGCATTGGCCTGCTCTGCGTAAAATCCTCGATAATCCTCGCCTTCGATCATGAGCAATCTTCATCTGAAGCCTTGACCAGCCCCTTTTTCTGACAGGAAACGACGATGACCGTCTACTTCATTGGCGCAGGTCCCGGCGACCCGGAACTAATCACCGTCAAAGGCCAACGACTGATCCGCAGCTGCCCGGTGATCATCTACGCCGGCTCACTGGTCCCGGCCGCCGTGCTGGAAGGCCACAATGCCGAACAGGTGGTCAACAGCGCCGAATTGCACCTGGAACAGATCATCGAACTGATCAAAAGCGCCCATGCCAACGGCCAAGACGTCGCTCGCGTACATTCCGGCGATCCGAGTCTGTATGGCGCGATTGGCGAACAGATTCGCTACCTGCGCGAACTCGATATTGCGTTTGAAATCATTCCCGGTGTTACAGCGACAGCGGCGTGTGCGGCGCTTTTGGGGGCGGAGCTGACGTTGCCAGATGTGTCACAGAGCGTGATCCTGACTCGCTACGCCGACAAGACCAGCATGCCGGCAGGTGAGGAACTGGGGAATCTGGCGCAGCATGGGGCGACCATGGCCATTCATTTGGGGGTGAATCATCTGCAGAAAATCCTGATCGAATTGCTCCCGCATTACGGCGCGGATTGTCCGATTGCGGTGATTCACCGGGCGACCTGGCCGGATCAGGATTGGGTGGTGGGGACGATTGCGGATATTGCCGGGAAGGTTGAGGCGAAGGGTTTTCGGCGCACGGCGTTGATTCTGGTAGGTCGGGTGTTGGGCAGTGATCATTTCAGCGAGTCGTCGCTGTATCGCGCCGGGCATGCGCATTTGTATCGGCCATAGGGCCTCATCGCGAGCAGGCTCGCTCCCACAGGGGATCGTGACCAGACTCAATTACTGTGTCCGCCACAGATCCAATGTGGGAGCGAGCCTGCTCGCGATGGGGCCAAGGAATTTTCCCCATAAAAAAACGGCGCTCACGGGGCGCCGTTTTTCTTGTCGCAGCGAACACCTTAGTAGTAGGCGTTTTCTTTCTGCGTGTGGTCAGTCACGTCACGAACACCCTTGAGCTCGGGAACGCGCTCGAGCAAGGTGCGCTCGATGCCTTCACGCAGGGTGACGTCGGCCTGGCCGCAGCCCTGGCAACCGCCGCCGAACTTCAGCACGGCGATACCGTCGTCAACCACATCGATCAGGCTGACCTGACCGCCGTGGCTGGCCAGCCCCGGGTTGATCTCGGTTTGCAGGTAATAGTTGATGCGCTCGTTGATCGGGCTGTCGGCGTTGACCATCGGGACTTTGGCGTTTGGCGCCTTGATGGTCAGCTGGCCGCCCATGCGGTCGGTGGCGTAGTCGACAACCGCGTCGTCCAGGAAAGCTTCGCTGAACGAATCGATGTAAGCGGTAAAGCTTTTCAGCCCCAGCGCGGTATCTTCAGGTTTTTCTTCGCCCGGCTTGCAATAAGCAATGCAGGTTTCGGCGTACTGGGTGCCAGGCTGGGTGATGAAGACGCGGATGCCGATGCCCGGGGTGTTCTGCTTGGAGAGCAGATCAGCCAGGTAATCGTGGGCGGCGTCGGTAATGGTAATAGCGGTCATGGAAACTCCTCGCAGGCTTGGGCGCAGTTTACGCCAATCATCGCGCCGCACAAAGTCCTAGTATTTTTGTCGGGAAAGCGCCAGCTCGCCTCGATCGGCCGTTTCGCCGTCAATCCTGGCTTTAAGCCACCGATAGCTGCTTTTTTCCACCCATTCGTAGCTCGCCCACGATCCCAAACCAATGGTCGCGACGCAAACGGCGAACATCACGTAGGGGTTTACGCCATAACGCTGTGCGACGAAACCTCCAGCAGAAAGCACCAACACATGCATCAGGTACACCGAGTAGGAACAATCGCCGAGCAGTTTGAACAACCGACTGCCCTGGAAAAACCGCTCCAGTGCCATGCAGGCCATGACCAACACGGCGCTCGGCAGGCCCCAGGCGAAAAACCGCGGCTGCGGCGGCAACTGATAGATCGCCAGCAACGCGCCGCCAATCCCCAGCAATGGCAGCCATAGGCCAGGCTTGATCCAGCCGCGACGGTAGATCATGCCGATGGCGATCCCCAACAGAAACTCATAAACGATGTCCGAACGGTAGAACGCACTGATCCAGCCATAACCCGTCCACGCCTGACACACCGCAAACAGCAACGCCGCGACGATCAACAGCCGAACCTGCAAACGGAACAGCAACGCCCAGGCAAACAGCACGTAGAAGAGCATTTCGTAGTTAAGGGTCCAGCCGACGTTGAGCGTCGGATAAATCCCGTACCCGCCGGGGTTTTCCGTAGGAATGAACAGCAAGGACAGCAGGAAATGCGACCAGTTGACCGTCTGATCCGGCAACACTGGCTGTGCGAAGAGCACCAGCAGCGCCATCAACACCGTGTACAGCCAATAGGCCGGAACGATGCGGAACAGCCGATAGAGCAGAAACCGCCCGGGAGGCAGCGACTTGCCCTCGGTGGACAGGAAAATCACCAGCCCACTGATGACGAAGAAGATATCGACGCCCACCGCACCCTTGTCGATGAACATCTGACCGATCGGCCCGCGGGCCTTGAAGTCGAAGAAAATCTGCATGAAATGGTGGCAAACCACCGTCCAGGCCGCGAGTGCGCGCAGTGCTTGTACTGAAATCAACATCGACCGCCCTCCCGTCCGCAATTCCAAACCACCACACATCCCCTGTGGGAGCGGGCTTGCCCGCGATGGCGCCATCACATTCAACATTGATGGCGACTGATCCATCGCTATCGCGGGCAAGCCCGCCCACAGGGGTTCAACGGCGCCTCAAGATTGGGACATCAGGCATCTATCAAAAGTCGATCAAAGATTCTGGTAGCGGTTCATGTCCAGCACACCCTCTTCCACCGGGTCGGTTTCTTGGACGTACTGGCTCAGGTCATGGAAGTAAAACCAGAACTGCGGATGACTACGACGAATCCCCCAGCGTTCGACGATTTGCTCGAAACGATGGGCATCCCTGGCGTTTTCCATCGCCTCCACAAACGCTGGTACTTGCTCGGCGGGAATGTTGAACATGAAGTTCGGATAGCTGCTGAGCACGCCGGGAAACAGGGTGAGCGTGTCGAGCCCCGGCTGATAACGCAGCGACTCGCCGAGCAGGAATGCGACGTTGCTGTGCGCGCGGTTGCGCAACAGGCTATAGACCTCACGCTTGCCGCTCGTCGTTTCGATACGCAGCATCGTCGCTTCCGGCAACTGATCGATAACTTTCAGCCCGGCAGCCGGACGCGAGGTCAGGCGGCTGAGCGCCTGTTCGGCACTCTGTAATGCCGGATCGATGTTTGGCCGCGAGCAATAAGCCCCGTCGCAGCGATTGATCGGGTCGGGCCTGGCGTTGAGTTCACCGTAGCGAGCCAGCAACTGCATGGCAAAGTCGCGCTTCGGGTCTTTCTCGTCGAGTTTCAGCGCCGTCGGTTTGTCGTTGTCGATGGCTTCATAGTCCAGCCACATCTTGAATTTGCCGCCGCTCTGATACCAGTCATCGAGATAGCCATCGCGTGAATCGGCGGGCATCAGGCGCAGGAAGTTCTGCTCGGCGCCGTTGCGAATCAGGTCGAAGTACAGGCGCGTCTGCGCCTGATGGGAGACGTTGCCGAACACGTCGAAGTTGACTGCCAACTGATAATACGTGCGCTCCAGCAACGGGAAATCGAACAGCCACATGGTTTGCGGCACGTCGCCGATCAGGCCCTTGTTTACCGAAGCACTGTCGAAGTGCCGGAAGATCGTCAGCAGCGCGTTGTCGTTACCGGCCCACAAGGTCGACCAGCTCGGCGCCGGCGCGTCGGCATAGTTGTCGCGGCGCAACGCCTCGTATTCGTTGCGTTTATCGCGGTAGTCGTGCCACAGGCTCAGCACACTGCCGACGTCGTCGTTCTGCCCCGGCATCGCCAGCAACGGCGTGGCCTGGCCGCGATAGTTCGGGTCGACGATGTAGAGATCGTGTTCCGGCGCCTGAAACAATGCCCAGAAGTTATCGCGAATCACGTCGGTGGCTATCTGGCCACGGCACACCGGCCCGCGGATAAAGGTGCGCACAAAGTATTCGGCGTTATCGAGCATGAACTGATAGCGCGCCTGCGCCGGGATCGCCTCAAACGTGCTGAACGGATTGGCCCGGCGCTCCGGGCCGTACCCCGGCAAGGCGTTGACCTGCCAGTTGCCGTTGTAGAACAGGCTTTTGATCCGCGCCATCTTCGCCGCGCTCAGCGGATAAGTGATGTGGGTCTTCTGTACGATCACACCCTGCACCGGCCACAAGCGGTAATACACCTGCGTGCCCGGATCGTCATTCGGGCGGCGAGTGTTGATCAGGTCAATCGGCTGGCCGGTCGGCGTGCGCGAACGCACCCACTGGAAGAAATGCCCCGGCTCGCCGTCCTTGAAGTAAAGGTGGGCGAGGAACCAGTGTTCAAACAACCAGCGCCCCACCAGGCTTTGGCGGGCGCCCGGCGCGTTAAGCAGGTTTTCCCATTGCACCACTTGCAAGGCCTCTTTGGCCGACGGCACCAGACCTTGCTCATCGATTGGCGCGCCCGAAGCCAGCCAGCGTTGCAGCGTCTGGTACTGCTGATCGGTCAGGCCGGTAACCGCCAGCGGCATGCCTTCCTTCGGATGCGCGCTGGCGTAACCGTCGAACTCGCCCGGCATCGCGCACATGTTTTCCCGATTCAGACCCAGGACAATGTCTTCGGGCAACTTGGCGTTGGGCGTCAGCGGTGTTTTGTGGCCCAGTTCCAGCATCCGCGCCATTAACGCGGCCTGGCTGCCCTGGGCATCGAGCACCGGGTAGAAGCCTTTTTGCTGCCAGGCGTGCTTGCCGAAGGCGTCATAAAACAACCGGGTCGGCGCGGCAGCCAGGCTGCGCTCGCCATCGTAGACCGAGACTTTCGACGCGCCGCGCGCAGCCCCCTCGCCACTGCCCAGATTGAGCTGACAGGGGGCGTCATTGCAGGCATGGCAGGCCACGCACTTTTCGGTGAAGATCGGTTGGATGTCGCGGCTGTAGGAAATGCCAGTAGAAATCGCCGGCTCCTGCGCTACGGCGCCCCAGCTTAAAAACAGCAATACGCTGCTGATGACGACGCGATACGACATGTCCCTGTTCCCGATCCTTGAAAAAACGCCGCGATTCTACCGGGACAGCGCCCGCACCAACATGAACGATATTCATGCAAAAACCGCACATGCTCTAAAAGCGCACAGGTTTGCTATGATCCCGGCCCTTCGTCATGGTCTTTCCGAGTAGTCCCAATGTCCGATCGCAGTGTTCGCCTTCAAGCCCTCAAGCACGCCCTCAAAGAGCGCATTCTGATTCTCGATGGCGGCATGGGCACGATGATCCAGAGCTACAAGCTCGAAGAGCAGGATTATCGCGGCAAACGCTTTGCCGACTGGCCAAGCGATGTCAAAGGCAACAACGACCTGTTGGTGTTGACGCGCCCGGACGTGATTGGCGGCATCGAAAAAGCCTACCTGGATGCCGGCGCGGACATTCTGGAAACCAACACCTTCAACGCCACCCGGATTTCCATGGCCGATTACGGCATGGAAGAACTGGCCTACGAACTGAACGTAGAAGGCGCTCGCCTGGCCCGCAAGGTCGCCGACGCGAAAACCCTCGAGAACCCGGACAAGCCACGCTTCGTCGCCGGCGTGCTCGGCCCGACCAGCCGCACCTGCTCGTTGTCGCCGGACGTGAACAACCCCGGCTACCGCAACGTGACCTTCGATGAACTGGTGGTGAACTACACCGAGGCCACCAAAGGCCTGATCGAAGGCGGCGCCGACCTGATCCTGATCGAAACCATCTTCGACACCCTCAACGCCAAAGCCGCGATCTTCGCCGTGCAAGGGGTGTTCGAAGAACTGGGCGTCGAACTGCCGATCATGATCTCCGGCACCATCACCGACGCCTCCGGCCGCACCCTGTCGGGCCAGACCACTGAAGCGTTCTGGAACTCCGTGGCCCATGCCAAACCAATTTCGGTCGGTCTGAACTGCGCGCTCGGCGCCAGCGAACTGCGTCCGTACCTTGAAGAGCTGTCGAACAAGGCCGGTACCCACGTCTCCGCACACCCGAATGCCGGTCTGCCAAACGAATTCGGCGAGTACGACGAACTGCCGTCGCAAACCGCCAAAGTCATCGAAGAATTCGCCCAGAGCGGCTTCCTCAATATCGTTGGCGGCTGCTGCGGCACCACGCCGGGGCACATCGAAGCCATCGCCAAAGCCGTCGCCGGTTATGCGCCGCGGGAAATCCCGGACATTGCGAAGGCCTGCCGCCTCTCCGGCCTGGAACCGTTCACCATCGATCGCAGCTCGTTGTTCGTCAACGTCGGTGAGCGCACCAACATCACCGGTTCGGCAAAATTTGCCCGCCTGATCCGTGAAGACAACTACACCGAAGCCCTGGAAGTCGCCCTGCAGCAGGTCGAAGCCGGCGCTCAGGTGATCGACATCAACATGGACGAAGGGATGCTCGATTCGAAGAAGGCGATGGTGACCTTCCTCAATCTGATTGCGGGTGAACCGGACATCTCCCGCGTGCCGATCATGATCGACTCCTCGAAGTGGGAAGTCATCGAAGCCGGCCTCAAGTGCATCCAGGGCAAGGGCATCGTCAACTCGATCAGCATGAAAGAAGGCGTCGAGCAGTTCATTCATCACGCCAAACTGTGCAAGCGCTACGGCGCCGCCGTGGTCGTAATGGCGTTTGACGAAGCCGGCCAGGCCGACACCGAAGCGCGCAAAAAAGAAATCTGCAAACGCTCCTACGACATTCTGGTCAACGACGTCGGCTTCCCGCCGGAAGACATCATCTTCGACCCGAACATCTTCGCCGTGGCCACCGGCATCGAAGAACACAACAACTACGCCGTGGACTTCATCAACGCCTGTGCCTACATCCGTGACGAGCTGCCGTATGCGCTGACCTCGGGCGGCGTGTCCAACGTGTCGTTCTCGTTCCGGGGCAACAACCCGGTGCGTGAGGCGATTCACTCTGTGTTCCTGCTGTATGCGATCCGCAACGGCCTGACCATGGGCATCGTCAACGCCGGTCAGCTGGAAATCTACGACCAGATCCCGGTGGAACTGCGCGACGCCGTCGAAGACGTGGTGCTCAACCGCACCCCGCACGGCACCGACGCCCTCCTCGCCATTGCCGACAAGTACAAGGGCGACGGCAGCGTCAAGGAAGCCGAGACCGAAGAGTGGCGCGGCTGGGACGTCAACAAGCGTCTGGAGCATGCGCTGGTCAAAGGCATCACCACACACATCGTTGAAGACACCGAAGAGTCGCGCCAGTCGTTCGCGCGCCCGATCGAGGTGATCGAAGGCCCGCTGATGTCCGGCATGAACATCGTCGGTGACCTGTTCGGTGCCGGCAAAATGTTCCTGCCACAGGTGGTGAAATCTGCCCGTGTGATGAAGCAGGCGGTGGCGCACTTGATTCCGTTCATCGAACTGGAAAAAGGCGACAAGCCGGAAGCCAAGGGCAAGATCCTCATGGCGACGGTGAAAGGCGACGTGCACGACATCGGCAAGAACATTGTCGGCGTGGTACTCGGCTGCAACGGCTATGACATCGTCGATCTCGGCGTGATGGTGCCGGCGGAGAAGATCCTGCAGGTGGCCAAGGAGCAGAAGTGCGACATCATCGGTCTGTCCGGTTTGATCACGCCGTCGCTGGATGAAATGGTCCACGTGGCCCGCGAGATGCAGCGTCAGGACTTCCACCTGCCGCTGATGATCGGCGGCGCGACCACTTCCAAGGCACACACGGCGGTGAAGATCGAGCCGAAGTACAGCAACGACGCGGTGATCTACGTCACCGACGCCTCCCGCGCCGTGGGCGTGGCGACGCAGTTGCTGTCCAAGGAATTGAAACCGGCGTTCGTCGAGAAGACCCGCCTGGAATACATCGACGTTCGCGAGCGTACCGCCAACCGCAGCGCCCGTACCGAACGCCTGAGCTATGCGGCCGCCATCGCCAAGAAGCCGCAGTTCGACTGGAGCACCTACGCGCCGGTCAAACCGACGTTCACCGGCGCCAAAGTGCTGGACAACATCGACCTGAAAGTCCTGGCCGAGTACATCGACTGGACCCCGTTCTTCATCTCCTGGGACCTGGCCGGCAAGTTCCCGCGCATCCTCGAAGACGAAGTGGTCGGTGAAGCCGCCACCGCGCTATACGCCGATGCCAAGGAAATCCTCGCCAAACTGATCGACGAGAAACTGATCAGCGCCCGCGCAGTGTTCGGTTTCTGGCCGGCCAACCAGGTGCGTGACGACGACATCGAAGTCTATGGCGATGACGGCAAGCCTTTGGCCAAGTTGCATCACCTGCGCCAGCAGATCATCAAGACCGACGGCAAGCCGAACTTCTCCCTCGCCGACTTCGTGGCGCCGAAGGACAGCGAAATCACCGACTACGTGGGTGGTTTCATCACCACCGCCGGCATCGGCGCCGAAGAAGTGGCCAAGGCGTATCAAGACGCCGGCGACGATTACAACTCGATCATGGTCAAGGCCCTGGCCGACCGTCTGGCTGAGGCCTGCGCCGAATGGCTGCACCAGCAGGTTCGCAAGGATTACTGGGGTTACGCCAAGGACGAGACACTGGACAACGAGGCACTGATCAAAGAGCAATACACCGGCATCCGCCCTGCTCCCGGCTACCCGGCCTGCCCGGATCACACCGAGAAATCGACGCTGTTTGCCTTGCTCGATCCTGAAGCGAGCGAAATGAAGGCGGGTCGCAGCGGCGTGTTCCTCACCGAGCACTACGCGATGTTCCCGGCGGCGGCGGTCAGCGGCTGGTACTTCGCTCACCCGCAGGCGCAGTATTTCGCGGTAGGCAAGGTCGACAAGGATCAGGTGCAGAGCTACACCTCGCGCAAGGGTCAGGAGTTGAGCGTGACCGAGCGCTGGCTGGCGCCGAACCTCGGCTACGACAACTAAGTAAGTCTCCTGGCCACAATTCTGTAGCCAACAGAGATCCCCTGTGGGAGCGAGCCTGCTCGCGATGAGGCCATAACAGTCGATACAAGTATTGGCTGTCAGTCCGCTATCGCGAGCAGGCTCGCTCCCACATTTGATTTGCGCCAGCGCTGGGGGGATTGTCTATGCTTACGCTTCACACATCCGTGACGAGGGGTTTATGGACGATCCAGTCGACAACAAGCCGCCTACTTTCTGGCAGATGCTGCACAGCGTCCTGGCGGCGGCATTCGGGGTGCAGAGCGGGAAGAATCGGGCTCGGGATTTCACTCACGGCAAGCCCAGTCATTTCGTGGTCTTGGGGATTTTGTTCACCGCGGTGTTTGCATTGATGCTGTTCGGCATCGTGCAACTGGTGGTGCATCTGGCCGGGGTCTAGCGCATCAGGGTTTGCAGGCTGAACGGATAGCGATAGGACGTCGGCCGGCCCTTGGCCGACAGTCGACGGAAGTTCACGCCGTAGTGCGGCGATTCACCCAGGGTCAGCATTCGCCTGGCGGTTGCCTTGTCGACCAGTTGCAGCAGCGGGATCTGGCGGTCACGACCGCCGTACCGGCTGATGTCCACGCCCTGATCGAGGTCATGCAATTCCACCAGAGCCCAGCCACCCAGGGTGAAATGTCCGCCCAACAAAACACTCAACTTTCCGTCGACCTTCGCCTGTAACGCGGCCGTCGATGTATTGACCGCACTGAAATACGCGTCCTTTCCGGGCACACCGCCCGCCTCCGAGTACGCCTGCATGGCGCCAAACGCCATCTCGTCATTGGCGGACCACACCAGCGTGACCTTCGGGTAGCGCCGGAACAGCAGCTTTGCCTGTTCATACGCACGGGCGCGGGTCCAGCCGCTATAAACCAGTTGCCGCAAACGCACCTGCGGGTGCTCGGCCAGCGCACGCATCATGCCTTGCTCTCGCAGTTGCGCCGATGGCGTGATCTTCAGGCCGGAGAACGCCAGCAACTCGATCACCTGACCGGGCGCCACGGGCGGATGCTGGCGAATCAGCTCCTTGAGCATCAGGTAGCCGCCCTCCTCGTCATTGGGCACCAGGCTGCCCAGTCGATCGGGGCGTTCGCCCAGCAGGTTCAACTGGTTGGCGGTCAGCGAGGCGTTGACCATAAACAGTTTCACGCCACTGCCTTGAGCCAGACGCAACACTTGCGGGGCAATGTACTGTTCGTTGACGAAGACCAGATAGTCCGGACGATCGGGACCTTGCAGGGCACGGCGCGCTTGCGCCAGCGTGAGTTCGGGCATGCGCCGGGAATAGAGAATCCTCAGGTCGATGCCCAGGTCCGTGGCGGCCGCCTGCATAAATTGCGAATAGCTGATCCAGAAGGCTTCGTCGGTACTCCCGGGATTGAGGAACAACACCGATTCCGCACGCGCAGCAGGGCCGTAAACCGTACCAAGCAGCAACAGGAAGGTGTAGAAAAACTTCAACATTGATCGTCCGAGCCCCGGAAATTCGCCGCGCATTATAGCTGGCGAACGCCCGTAAAACGGCGTTTATTGCAGTTTTTGTCCTACAATTGTCGGGGCCGGGCCCGGACGGGGTCGGTTATTGATGGCTGACCCAGAATACCGCTGTGCCCACGACCAGAATGATCAGAAACAGAATGGCCCAGGCATCGACCGTACTGTCAGGTTTTGAAGCTTTGGTAGGGTTGCTCATTGCATCGCCTCTTGTCGGTTTTATCGGTGATTGCATAAAGACTCGACCACAGTTAAGACGATGATTGCCCACACCACAAATACGGGTTTATCAATAACAATTCTCGTTAGTCGATTTGGTTCTTTACATATACTCAAACATCACTTTTGCGCATAACTCCAAACTGGTATCTTGCCCCGGCTCCGTAGGGAGTGCGCGGCCGTGCGCGCAGAATTGCCGAGGCAGTATCGGAGATTTCAGCAAGCGAAAATCGCAACTGGATCCGACCGGCCCAAGCCTGAGAACAGGACTTATATGTACGTATACGACGAGTACGATCAGCGGATCATCGAGGACCGCGTCAAGCAGTTCCGTGATCAGACCCGACGCTATCTGGCAGGCGAGCTGAGCGAAGAAGAATTCCGCCCTCTGCGCTTGCAAAACGGGCTTTATATCCAGCGTTTCGCGCCGATGTTGCGGGTGGCGGTGCCTTACGGCCAGCTGACTTCGCGCCAGACGCGAATGATGGCGAAGATTGCCCGCGACTATGACAAGGGCTATGCCCACATCAGTACCCGCCAGAACGTACAGTTCAACTGGCCGGCGCTGGAAGACATCCCGGACATCCTCGCTGAGCTGGCGACGGTGCAGATGCATGCGATCCAGACCAGCGGCAACTGCCTGCGCAACGTCACTACCGACCAGTTCGCCGGTGTCGCTGCCGATGAGCTGATCGACCCGCGCCCATGGTGCGAGATCGTTCGCCAATGGACGACATTCCACCCGGAATTCGCTTACCTGCCGCGTAAATTCAAGATCGCGATCAACGGTTCGACCTCCGACCGTGCCGCCATCGAAGTCCATGATATCGGCCTTGAGCCGGTGCACAACGCTGCGGGCGAATTGGGCTTCCGTGTGCTGGTTGGTGGTGGCCTGGGCCGTACACCGGTGGTTGGCGCGTTCATCAATGAATTCCTGCCGTGGCAAGACCTGTTGAGCTACCTCGACGCCATCCTGCGTGTGTACAACCGCTATGGCCGTCGCGACAACAAGTACAAGGCGCGGATCAAGATTCTGGTCAAGGCCCTGACGCCTGAAGTCTTTGCGCAGAAAGTCGATGCGGAAATGGAACACCTTCGCGGTGGCCAGACCACGCTGACCGAAGCCGAAGTTCATCGCGTTGCCAAACACTTCGTCGACCCCGACTACAAGGCGCTGGACAACCAGACCGCCGAACTTGCCGAACTCGACAAGCAACACCCGGGCTTCGCTCGCTGGCGTACGCGCAATACCCTGGCGCACAAGAAGCCGGGTTATGTCGCCGTGACCCTGTCCCTGAAGCCGACCGGCGTTGCGCCGGGCGACATCACCGACAAGCAGCTCGACGCCGTGGCCGACCTGGCCGATCGTTACAGCTTCGGTCAACTGCGCACCTCTCACGAACAGAACATCATTCTGGCCGACGTTGAACAGTCCCAACTGTTCGCGATGTGGGGCGAGTTGCGCGAGCAAGGCTTCGCCACGCCGAACATCGGGTTGCTGACCGACATCATCTGCTGCCCTGGCGGTGATTTCTGCTCGCTGGCCAACGCCAAGTCGATCCCGATCGCCGAATCGATCCAGCGCCGTTTCGACGACCTGGACTATCTGTTCGACATCGGTGAACTGGACCTGAACATCTCCGGCTGCATGAACGCCTGTGGTCACCACCACGTCGGCCACATCGGCATCCTCGGGGTGGACAAGAAAGGCGAAGAGTTCTATCAGGTATCCCTCGGCGGCAGCGCCAGTCGCGATGCGAGCCTGGGCAAGATCCTCGGCCCGTCCTTTGCCCAGGACGCCATGCCAGACGTGATCGAAAAGCTGATCGACGTGTACATCGAACAACGTACCGAAGACGAGCGCTTCATCGACACCTATCAGCGTATTGGCATCGACCTCTTCAAGGAACGCGTCTATGCAGCGAATCATTAAGAACAACGAAGTCGTCGACGAAACCTGGCACCTGTTGCCCAAGGATTTCAACATCGACGAGATCAGCAACTGCGACGACCTGATCGTTCCGTTGCAGCTGTGGCGTGAACACGGCCGTATGCTCAAGGCCCGCGATGGCGGCCTGGGTGTGTGGCTGGACGCCGATGAAGAAGCCGAAGAAATCGGTGAAGACGTCGCGAACTTCCAGGTCATCGCCTTGAACTTCCCGGCCTTCACCGATGGCCGCAACTACTCCAACGCCCGCCTGCTGCGTGACCGCTACGGTTTCAAAGGTGAACTACGGGCGATTGGCGATGTGCTGCGCGACCAGCTGTTCTACATGCGTCGCTGCGGTTTCGACGCCTTTGCGGTTCGCGCAGATAAAGACCCGTACGAAGCCCTTGAAGGCCTCAAGGACTTCTCAGTGACCTATCAGGCCGCCACCGACGAACCGCTCCCGCTGTTCCGTCGCCGCTGACACATAAAGCCCTGGTCCAACGGGATCAGGGCTTTATCGGCTCCACCCCTCTGTTATCGCTCGATCGGAATCGGTCGCCCCAAAGCCACCCAGTCCCGGTACAGCTGCAAACGGCTTTCCAGTGCCGTGAATACCGCAAGAGGGTTGTCGAAAGCGCCCTCCGGAATCGGTACATCCCGGGTCAATCGCGCCAACAACTCGTCCGAAGCGTCTGCTTCCGTCAACAGTCGCCACACCCGTGCCTGAAGATCCAGATAACTGATCTGGAAATCCGGGGTGAGCGTCAATGTGTTCATGGTTCCTAAAAACCGCCCACCACCCGGCTTGAGCGCCAGTTGCTGCCAGACGTGCAGCCGGGCATCGCGCAGCCCTGCCTCAATCCCGTTCAGCCAGAGTGCCGGATTCGCATAGTCAGGCCCTGCGGCACGCAACCACAAATTGATCCCCGTTTGTTCTCGATGCGCGACCAACCGCTGCAAGGTGTCCTCATCGGTCAACGGGTTGTTCCACAGCAGCACCCGATCCCTGGTGATGGCCTGGTTCAAAACCGCTTGGGGGATCCGCGTGATCTGGTTATCGCGCAAATCCAGGGACGTCAGGTACGGCTCATCCATGATCCCGACCGGGCAACGGCTTATCTGCGTATTCCTCAGGTTGAGTCGGCGCAGGTTGTTCAAGCCCAGTACCATCGGCGGTACACCCAACGGGTTGTCGCTCAGGTCAAGGCTTTGCAAGCTTGTCAGGTCAGTCAGTTGTGAAGCGGCGCGTTCACTGAATACCAGCTGGGTGGCGCGCAGATTGAGTGAGGACAGGTTTCTCAACTGGCACAGGGCAGGCGGCAAGGCACACCCTTCGTGGCCGTCCACGAAGAAATGACGCAAGTCGACGCGCTCCAGATTCAACACCTCGAGATTCGGGAAGCTCTCGAGAAAGCCGTTCAAACTGCCCTCCTCGGTCAGATGAAAGCCTTGCATCGACAATTCGACCACATCGTTAAGCCGGACGCTCAGGGTGGGCAGGCGGTGATAGTCCTCGAAGGCGAGATCGAGCCTGACACGACGGTTCGGCGTGCGTTTTTGCCAAATGGCGGCAAGTTCCACAGCCAGCTCCCCCCGGACCGTCTGCTCCTCGTGCAAGGCCATTTGCAGGAGGTGGGCATTGTGCACGGCAATTTGCGCAGGGTTCATACCCGCCGCCTCTTCATCGCCGATGGCCAGCACGGGGATGTCCATATCGGGAATGTCTTGCACCGCTTGATCGACCCAGGCATTCAATTCGGTGTTGAGTTGTTGTAACTGCAGATTCAGCCGATCGATATACGCCTGCACCGAGCCACCCTCACGCTGTATGACCTGATCCGCCTCCGCATCGGTGAAGTCCGGGTAAATATCCTTGATCTGTAACCTGGTGGCTTGCAATGCCATGGCTTCACCCTGAGGCGTCGACGGGTAGCCTCCACCGCGCAGCCCCTGCCGTTCGAAGGTCAACCCTGAGTCGAGTCTTTGCAGGCCGAGCAGGGTTTCGGCACGGGACAATGCCCGATCGCTGAGGCTGAGCCGCAACTCGCTGGCCGGATCCAGCGACGTGAGATGCAACACCGAGCGCTCCTCCTCCGACAGCACGCCGAGGATCGCGTCGTAGAAATCCGTTGGCCGGCCTTCCCGCAGGTAACGGTTGCCCACCTTGATGACGCTTCGGTACTTAGGGGTATCGAGGGCACCGCAACGGTCAAGAACCCGACCGGTGGAAGAGCCTTCGAGGATTTCGATCCGCAGATCTTTTGGCCAGCCGGGCAGGTTTTTCAGGGAGTGAAATGCTAGCGTGTCCGTCTCGGCGTTCACCACCGAGCGCAGATAGAAGCCTTCATAAGCGCGATTGAGCCGCACCTGCTGTTGGTATTGCCGTGCCTTGCCGTCCAGGCGTGCGAACACCTGCCTGGCCTCGGCAATGTCGGGCGGCCGTTGGATGTCCACGCCGTAGCGGTCGAGCATTTGCTCGATTGCGCTTGTTGGCACGTCCGGGTATTGCTCCTGGAACAGCCGCACCCATTCCAGCTCCGAACGTTGAAGTGCCTGGTAACGCAGGCTGAATTGCGCAACATCCCCCGCCGGACCGAGCGCCTGATCGATCCTGAAGCGATTGATGGTGTCAGCCAGCAAAGGCGTCGGCGCGCGACCCGCCTGAATCAACCGCAGCATGTCGTCATCAATCGCGCAGACCTTGCCGATCTGCGCCAGCATTTCATCGCTGAACGACGCCACCGAGGGGCCAATGGCGCGAATGAGTTCGACCCGTGTCGCCGGCACCCCGTTCAACGGGTCGGGCGTTGGGGCAACAGCCACTTCCGGCGCAGGCCTTGCGCCTTCCTCTGTTGCATCGGCGATTGCCGCGTCACCTTTTAGCGCCGCCTCCGCGACGATCGGCAATGCATTGAGCAAGCCAAAAACAGTGCGCGTCGCACCCTCTGACCGTTCGCTGAATGTCTTGCCGTTGACCACCTGATCAATCCCGTAACCCGCGTCGATAAGCCCGGCCAATGCCAATATTCCCTCGCCTCCCGGAACGAACAACGCCAAGGGTCCAAACCGGTTGACCCACTGCACAAGCGGTTCAACGACCGCACTTAAATTGTCACGATTGACCTGGGCATCGTCACGGATGGTCTCGATGCTGGCCCGGGCTGCCTGCTTCATCGTCAGCACACACAGGGCAAACGGATCGGTGGCGGAGTCAGGATCGTCGTAGCCAATGTACTCGTCCGGGTCCCAATAGCCGTCGTTGTTGAACAAACCGGCATTGTTCGTCAGCCAGTGTTTTGCCGGATACAACGCCATGCCATCGAGCGCCGTCAGAACACCGGCATGAAACGTACCGTCCTCACGGTCATCTTCGGCAAAGCGGGCGGCCAAAGCCTGCTTCGTTTCATTCACCTTGCCTAGTGCGGCAATCCATTGGTGCAGTTTTGTGGCGTCGGCGAATTCGTGCAGCGGGGAAGAATTGCCGGGAATGTACAACAGCACTCTGGCACTGGCGGTGTCACGAAAGGCCCAGATATCTGTCGCGGTGTAACGGTAGAGCTTCAACCGCCCGGCCCTGACCGATGAAGGCGCGCGAGTCGGTGCTTGCAGTTGCTCGATGGCCAGCGTTTCCCATGGCTGATCCGGTGGCAAACCTGCCGCTTGCATCGCCAGTTCCAGGCCTTTTGGCGACAGGTGCTGTTCACGAAACTGCAACCAGGCTGCCATGACGAATGCTGCTTTGACCGACGTTCTCAACGCGTAAGGTTTGGCTGCGACAAGCACGTTCTCGGCTGGCCAGGCCTGACCGAGATACGCTTCGTACAAGTCCTTAAGTTCCAGCTCCCAGGCCCATTTCTTGAAATCGGCGGGCCTCAGATTGATCTGTGTCGACGGCCCGTAAACTTGCGGTGTGGTCTGGCGATAGATGCCTTCATACGTCTGGTGATTGCCGCTGCCGTGATCGGCAAACTCATCGACATTTTTCACGATGCGTACGGCCGGTCCGATATCCGGTGGCGTGTACAAGCCGAACGCGGTTTCAGCGAAACGCCCATCCCCGACAGTCTGATAGTTGGACAGCAGCGTTTGCAGCAGCGATCGTGAGCTCGCCACCTGCCCTTGCTCCACACCATCAATGGCAGGATGGCCCTTGTAGTTGTAATCGAGCGTGACTAGCAAAGCTGTCTGCGGATCAATGGTCTGCCCCCATTTTTCCTTGATCAGACGCTCTCCAAACTGACCGGGGGTTTGGGGCAGCGCGATATCCAGCGCGGCTTTCAGTTCGTCGCGCAATCGCGCAGAGGGCGTGGGATGAGGGCCGGCAGCATCGTTATGAAGCAACTCTTTCATGGTGCATTCCATTGCAATCATTTCAGGAACACCACCCTACCCAACCTGGGCCGCCGAAAAAGCCGGACCGATTGACAGTGACGATAGGAAATTTCGCTGCTTACACGGGAAAAACGCGCCCTTGTGGAAGGCAAAAAAAACCGTGGAGGTAATCCACGGTTTCATTTTTCAGGGCAATGGAGTTTTGAAAACTCACCAGAAGCGTTGCTGGGTCAACCGGCTCCACCAGCTCAGCAATACGCGATCGACCGAACCGCTGGCCGCCATGCCGATGCGCTCCTGCAGGCTTTTGCGTTCGGCATAGTGCAGGTGATAAAGCTCCGACTTCTTCGCACGTTCGGCGAGGTATTCATCGCTGGTCTTGAGTTCGTCCACCAGTTGCTTGTCCAGTGCCGCGATACCGAGCCAGATTTCGCCGGTCGCCACTTCGTCGATGGCCAGTTGCGGGCGATAACGGGCAACGAAGTTCTTGAACAGTTGGTGAGTGATGTCCAGGTCTTCCTGGAATTTCTCACGGCCCTTTTCGGTGTTTTCGCCAAACACGGTGAGGGTGCGTTTGTATTCGCCGGCGGTCAGCACTTCGAAGTCGATGTCGTGTTTTTTCAGCAGACGGTTGACGTTGGGTAACTGCGCCACCACGCCGATCGAGCCGAGAATCGCGAACGGCGCGCTGATGATCTTCTCGCCGATGCACGCCATCATGTAGCCGCCGCTGGCCGCGACCTTGTCGATGCACACGGTCAACGGCACGCCGGCATCTCGGATACGCGCCAGTTGCGAGGATGCCAGGCCGTAGCTGTGAACCATGCCGCCGCCGCTTTCCAGACGCAACACCACTTCATCCTTGGGCGTGGCCAGGGTCAGCAGCGCGGTGATCTCGTGACGCAGGCTTTCAGTGGCCGACGCCTTGATGTCACCGTCAAAATCCAGCACGAACACCCGAGGCCTGGCTTCGGGTTTCTTCTTTTGCTTTTTCTCGGATTTAGCCTCGACCTTGCGCAAGGCCTTGAGCTGGTCCTTGTCGAGCAAGGTCTGCTCCAGGCGTTCGCGCAGCCCTTTGTAGAAATCATTGAGTTTGCTGACTTGCAATTGGCCGGCCGACTTGCGTCGACTTTTGCTGCGCAATGCCGCGAAACTGGCCAGGACCACCAGAATGGCGATCACCAGTGTCACGGTTTTAGCCAGAAAACTGGCGTACTCGGACAGAAAATCCACAGTTACTCCTTCAATACAGTGCGCTGCATAAACGCGCGCGGGATACCACCAGCATACCCATGCGCCGGCCCCGCGGCCAGCCGTGAAAGCTCTGGCAACAGGCCTGTAACGAGCATTTCAAACAAGCGTATGTTTTTTCATTGACAGCTCACCGTCATCCTCATAACCTCGCCGAACCTTCAACGTACCGGGATGACGCGGACGTGGGCAGTATCTATTTGATTCGACATGGCCAGGCCTCCTTTGGTGCAGACGACTATGACGTCCTGTCGCCGACCGGTGTTCGCCAGGCAGAAATCCTCGGCCAGCACCTCGCCGGGCTGGGCATCAGCTTCGATCGCTGCCTCTCGGGCGACTTGCGCCGTCAGCAGCATACTGCCAGCAGTGCGCTGGAACAGTTCGCTGCCGCAGGCTTGCCGGTGCCGATTGTGGAAACCGATTCCGCCTTCAACGAATTCGACGCCGATGCGGTGATCCGTGCGCTGTTGCCGGCCATGCTCGACGATGAGCCCGAAGCGTTGGAGATCCTGCGCAACGCCGCGCAAAACCGCGCTGAGTTCCAGCGTATCTTCGCCCTGATCATCGAACACTGGCTCGCCGGTACGTATGACACGCCGGGCCTGGAAAGCTGGCTGGGTTTTGTCGAGCGGGTGCAGGCCGGTCTGCACCGAATCCTCGAAAGCGCCGACAACACTCAGAAAATCGCCGTGTTCACCTCCGGCGGCACCATCACTGCCCTGCTCCACCTCATTACCCAAATGCCCGCCAAGCAGGCCTTTGAACTGAACTGGCAAATCGTCAACACCTCGCTCAACCAACTGAAATTCCGTGGTCGCGAGGTGGCACTGGCTTCTTTCAACAGTCATGCGCATTTGCAACTGTTGAAAGCACCGGAACTCATCACGTTTCGCTGAGTCCGGACTATTGTGACCCTGGCTGTAATCACCCAGCTCTAATTACCCAAGAAAGGATCGAACCATGACCTCCGTAGCTGATGCCGTACAAGCAATGAAAGCCAAGTTCAACCCAGCCGCTGCTGCCGGTCTGGACCTGGTATTCGGTTTCCGCATCGACGACACCAAGAATTTCTCGCTGATCGTCAAGGACAGCACCTGCGAGCTGAAAGAAGGCGAAAACCCGGACGCCCAGGTCACTCTGGTGATGGACGGCGAAACCCTGGAAGGCATCGTTGACGGTTCGACCGACGGCATGCAGGCGTTCATGGGCGGCAAGCTGCGCGCTGAAGGCGACATGATGCTGGCCATGAAACTGTCCGAGCTGTTCCCAAGCTAAGACGGCGGTTCCCGCGCCCGGGAGCCTCTCTGTCTGCAAACGAATCCCGCCCCTTGTGGCGGGATTCGTCGTTTTTCACCTTTGGAAAACCGCCCTCTGCAGATTTGCGGTCTATATTCCTTCTGGCCGTATGCGTCAGACATCGGCTGTTCAATCCGATCATTTTTGCGGAGAACACTGCTATGCCCCCACCTGACGACCGCGACGGTTTCAACCGTCGACGTGTATTGCAAGGCCTTTCGGCAGGTGCCGTCGGTGCCTGGATCAGCCCGCTGTTCGCAGGGAGTAAAACCATGCCAGATACCCCGGCCGACCTCATTCTGTACAACGGACGCCTGCACACCGTCGATCGCAAGAAACCCCAGGCCAGTGCCGTCGCGATCAAGGACGGACGCTTCGTGGTGGTCGGCAGTGACGCTCAGGCCATGGCCCTGCAAGGCCCCGGCACGCAAATTATTGATTTGCACGGTCGCACGGTCATTCCCGGTCTCAACGACTCGCACCTGCACCTGATTCGCGGCGGCCTGAATTACAACCTTGAACTGCGCTGGGAAGGCGTGCCGTCACTGGTCGATGCGTTGCGGATGCTCAAGGATCAGGCCGACCGCACCCCCACGCCACAATGGGTGCGGGTGGTCGGTGGCTGGAACGAATTCCAGTTCGCCGAAAAGCGCCTGCCAACGATTGATGAACTGAACAAAGCCGCGCCGGATACGCCGGTGTTCGTGCTGCACCTCTACGACCGTGCCCTGCTCAACCGCGCTGCGTTGAAAGTGGTCGGCTACACCCGCGACACACCGAACCCGCCGGGCGGTGAAATCCAGCGTGACGCCAACGGCGACCCGACCGGCATGCTGATCGCCCGCCCCAATGCGATGATTCTTTACTCGACGCTGGCCAAGGGACCGAAACTGCCGCTGGAGTACCAGGTCAACTCGACCCGGCAGTTCATGCGCGAACTCAATCGCCTCGGTGTCACCAGCGCCATCGATGCCGGCGGCGGTTATCAGAACTACCCGGACGATTACCAGGTGATCGAGCAGTTGGCCAAAGACCAACAGCTGACAGTCCGGATCGCCTACAACCTGTTCACGCAGAAACCCAAGGAAGAGCTGACCGATTTCAAGAACTGGACCGGTACGTCACATTACGGTCAGGGCGACGATTTTCTGCGGCACAACGGTGCTGGGGAAATGCTGGTGTTTTCGGCGGCGGATTTCGAAGACTTCCTTGAACCACGCCCGGACCTGCCGCAAACCATGGAGCAGGAACTGGAACCGGTGGTCCGGCACCTGGTGGAACAGCGTTGGCCATTCCGCCTGCACGCCACGTACAACGAATCCATCAGCCGCATGCTTGATGTATTCGAGAAGGTCAATCGCGACATTCCGTTCGATGGTTTGCCGTGGTTTTTCGACCACGCCGAAACCATCACGCCGCAGAACATCGAACGGGTCAAAGCCTTGGGCGGCGGCATTGCGATTCAGGACCGCATGGCATTTCAAGGCGAGTACTTCGTCGACCGCTACGGCGCCAAGGCTGCCGAACACACACCACCGATCGCGCGCATGCTTGCCGAAGGCATTCCGGTCGGTGCCGGTACCGACGCCACGCGGGTGTCGAGCTACAACCCCTGGACCTCGATGTATTGGCTGGTCAGCGGCCGCACCGTCGGAGGTCTGGAGCTGTACCCGCAAGGCTTGAGCCGCGACACCGCGCTGGAACTGTTCACCCATGGCAGCGCCTGGTTCTCCTCCGAGCAAGGCAAGAAAGGCCAGATCAAGGTCGGGCAACTGGCGGACCTGATTGCGCTGTCGGCGGACTATTTCCACATCGAGGACGAAGCAGTCAAATGGATCGAGTCGGTGCTGACGATTGTCGACGGCAAGATCGTCTATGGCACCGCAGAATTCGAAAAGCTCGGACCGCCGCCGGTACCGGTGGTGCCGGAATGGTCTCCGGTGGTCAACGTGCCGGGCCATTGGCGACCGCTGGCGCCGATGACGGCGCAGGTTCATCAGTGTATGGGAGCTTGCGCAGTGCATGCCCACAGCCATGAGCGGGCGCGATTGTCCTCGGCGCCGGTGAGTGACTTTCAGGGATTCTGGGGGGCGTTTGGCTGTTCGTGTTTTGCGTTTTGAATTGATTGGTTCTGCCCTCACAGCGGGGCAGATCAAAAGCCAAAGCAAAAGCCAGATCAAAAACTGGAGCGAACTCATACCTGTGGGAGCTAGCCTGCTAGCGATGGACGTCCAGACACCACATTCATTCAGACCGCACGCGTTATCGTTGGCGTCCATCGCTAGCAGGCTAGCTCCCACAGGGGGGAATGCGTACGTTTGTAGAGGCCGCCTCGCGCCAATGCGCACCAAACGGGTTCGCCTGTATCCGTTTACAATGCCCGCACCTCCCACACCGGCCACCCCATGGACATCGACCTCGCCCGCACCTTTCTGGAAATCGTCCGCCACGGCAGCCTCGCCGCTGCGGCGGAAAAACTCCACGTTACCCAGACCGCGATCACCGCGCGCGTGCAGAAACTCGAAAGCCAACTGGGCAGCACGCTGTTCGTGCGCAACCGCGCCGGCGCCCGCCTGACCCCGAACGGCGAGGCATTTGTGGTGTACGCCAATCAACTGGTCGAAACCTGGGACGCTGCGCGTCGGGACTTGCCCTTGCCCGAGGGTTACCACGACGTATTGCACATCGGTGGCGAGGTCAGCCTGTGCAACCCGCTGATGCTCAGCTGGGCCGGCGAGCTGCGGGAGAAAATTCCCAGCCACGCGCTGCGCATGGAAATCCGTGACGGCGAAAACCTGCTGCGCCAACTGGAACTGGGGGTGTTGGACGCGGCGCTGGTCTATCAGCCGGAGTATTGGCCGCGCCTGCAAGTCGAGCAGGTGCTGGAAGAAAAACTGGTCCTCGTGCGGCTGCCCGGTAAACCCGATCCCTATGTCTACATCGACTGGGGCCCGGATTTCCGTCGCCAACACGATGCGGCCTTACCGGAAAAAGCCAAGGCTGCCCTGAGCTTCAATCTCGGCCCACTGGGCTTGCAGTACATCCTTGAAAATGGCGGCAGTGGCTATTTCCGTACCCGCGTGGTGCAGAGTTATCTGGAAAGCGGCGTACTGGAGCAGGTGCCCAAAGCTCCGGAATTCAGCTACCCAACCTATCTGGTCTACTCCCGCGACCGCGACTCGGCGACCCTGCAAAGGGCCTTCGACCTGCTACGCCAAGTCATCCAGTCCGATGAAGACTGGTCGCAACGCTGGAACCCGCTGACCTGAGTCCGCTTTACACCGGATCATGGCGTTTGTGTCCTCAAGCTTCGGTCCGCCCTGCACGGCGGGATCGTCTAATCTGCTGGGACAACAATAACCACAGGTGACCGCAGTGAGGCAGACCACCGAGGCATTTCGCAGCCGCTATCGAGCGGACATTCATCCGCTCTACAACCCCTGGCTGCACGGCGCGTTTGTGCTGCTGTTCGGCGTGCTGGCCATCGCAGTGTTCTGGAGCACTGTGCATCAGGTACAGCCGCTGGAGTGGCTGGCGGTGCCGCTGACGTTATTGTTCTTCAACTTTGGCGTGTACACGGTGCATCGCCACCTGGGGCATCACAAAAAGAGCTTCGCGCGGATGTTCTATGCCCGTCACGCCGGCGACCATCACAGTTTCTTTGCGCCCGGCCACATGACCTACGACAGCGCCCGTGACTGGCGGGTGATCCTGTTTCCGGCATGGCTGATCGTGGTGCACACGGTTGTCATCACCCTGCCCCTCTGGTGGCTGCTTGAACAGTTCGATACCAACGTCGCCGGGCTATTCGGGGGCAGTCTGGTCCTCGGTTACCTGGCCTATGAAGTGTTTCATGCCTGCGAACACCTGCCGCCCGAAAACCCGGTCACACGCTGGCCGTGGATCCGCCAGATGCGCCGTCTGCATGAGCTGCATCACCGCCGTGAGTTGATGCAGGAACGCAATTTCAACATCGTTTTTCCGCTGATGGATTACCTGTTCGGCACGCTCTATTGGGAGCCCGAGCCGACCTACCTGACGAGAACGCCCATGACCCGCATGCAGCATCAGATCAACATTATCGGCAGCCCGATCGACGTGCTCGCCTACGCCAGCACCGTGACCCGTTGGCCCGAGTGGCACCCGTCGTCGCTCAAGGTCGATGGCCCGGGCGGCCCGCTGCATGCCGGGGCGCGGTTCGAGGAAGACATCCGCGCCGGCGGGCGCGAGGGGCACCTGAGCTGGATGGTCAACGAATATCTGCCCGGTCGCCGCTGGAGCGCACGGGCTCAAGGTGACAACGGGCTGTCGCTGGTGGTGACTTACGAATGCACGGCCGAAGGCGATGGCACGCGGTTTGTCCGTACCCTGGAATATCAATTCAGCGGCGTGATGATGCGCATTGCCAATCGAATGCTGCTCAAGCGGCGCATTGATCATGAATCGGCAGCGTCGATGCAGGCCTTGCGCGAGATGGCGCATAAACAACTGGCCGCCGCAGGAGTCAACGCGTGAGTCGAACCGTCAAGTTTCGCCATGTCGTGTTGCTGGTGATCGTAGCCATTGGCGCCTTTGTGCTGCTGATGCCGACCAACGTGCAACCGGTGGCCTGGAATCCGCCGCCAGCACCGTCCCTCACCAGCGGCCCCTACGCCGACAATCAACGCCTCAAAGGTGTGGAGCGTGTCGGCGCGGATGACATCGACGGGCCGGAAGCGTTGCTGCTGGAGGACAACGTACTCATTACTGGCCTGCATGACGGTCGACTGATTCGCACCAGCCTCGATGGCAAAGTCACCAAGGTGCTGGCCGATACCGGCGGCCGACCGCTGGGCCTGGCGCGTCACCCCAATGGGTTGCTGGTGATCGCCGACGGGGTCAAGGGCTTGCTCTCGCTGGACGCTCAGGGGCGCTTGATTCCATTGACCACGGCGGCCAACGGCGTGCCTTTCGGTTTCACTGACGACGTGGTCATCGACAAGTCCGGGCACTACGCCTATTTCAGCGATGCTTCCAGCCGCTTCGGCTACGGCCACGACGGCGAGGCAATCATCGAGCATGGCGGCGACGGTCGCTTGCTGCGTTATGACTTCCAGACCGGTAAAACCGCAGTCTTGCTGGATAAACTGGAGTTTGCCAACGGCGTGACGCTGGGCCCGGACGATGCCTTTGTGCTGGTGAACGAGACCGGCGCCTATCGCATCAGCCGTTACTGGCTGAGCGGCCCCAAGGCCGGCACTCACGATCTGTTTATCGACAACTTGCCGGGCTTGCCGGACAACCTGGCGTTCAATGGCCGAGACCGTTTCTGGGTGGCGTTGTACGCACCACGCAACGCCCTGCTCGATGCCACGGCGCCGCACCCCTTCGTGCGCAAGATGATTGTGCGGGCGATGACCGTCCTGCCCAAACCGGTGGAGAAGCGCGCATTTGCCTTGGGACTGGACCTGGAAGGAAAGGTGATCGCCAATCTGCAGGACGGCAGCAGTGGAAATTACTCGCCGATCACCACGGTGCGTGAGTATGGGGAGTGGTTGTATTTCGGCTCGTTGAAAGCCAAACACATGGCGCGATTGCCGCTCACCAGCGCGTTGTCGCAAACACCCAATTGAACTGTAGGAGCTGGCTTGCCAGCGATGGCGTCGTCACGGCCGCCATCGCTTCGCCAGCAAACCGGCTCCTACAGGTTCCGTGTCGTTCAAAGGTTAGCGCGGATCCATCTCGCCATTACGCACCGCATTATCGGTTTCTTCACGCACGCGCTCAGGGTCGAGGTCGGTGCCGTCGTCCTGGTCCATGGGAATGGCGCCTTCGTTGTTCGGCAGTTCGTCGATGCCCGGTTCGTCTTCGGGATTGATGGCGGTGCGGCCGGGGCTCAACGGTTCGGGATGGGTCGGGATCGGATCGTAGCCGCCCTGTTCTTCACTTGGAAATTTGGGGTCATTCATGGGGCACCTCGCATGGAGCCGTAGATTCGGACTCTGATCATTCGAGGTGCCGGGATTTATCGCCGTTCCAATTTTTCAGTCACCGGTCGTCGGTGGCTGAAGCGACACGTCAGGACGGTGCCTGGAGTTGTTGGACGATCTTGTCCTTGACCTGCAAGCGCTTCTCCTTGAGCTTCTTCAGTACGTCATCACTGGGCGCATCCGATTGGGCGGTTTCAGCCTTTACGACCTCGGCGTCCGCTTGTGAATACTTGTTGATCAGTGAATCCAGTAACGGATCCTTGGTGCGTTTTTGCTGGATATCTTCCTTTGAAAGTTTCAAGTCCTGATAAAGGTCGTGTGGCACCGGCATGGAACACCTCCGTTTGTTGATCGGTGGCAAACGCGATCGATTGCGTTCACCAACCATCAGAATGGCCTCGGTTGACGGGTTCTGTCGACCGCCTATCAGACCAGCGGTGTCCGTTCGTCGTCCTGGCGCAAACCCGATAAAACCTTTGGCCGCCCGTCGACCTCCACAGATTAACGATCACTCGATCGCTCATGAAAATCTGTGTGGAGAATAACCAATGGACGGATTGACCCTGCGCCACCTCACTTTGGCCGTAGCCTTGAGCACCAGCATGGGTACGGCTTTCGCGGCCACTGACAATGATTTCGTCGACAAGGCGGCCGCCGGCGGTATCGCCGAGATCGAAACCAGCAAACTGGCACTGGAAAAAAGCGCATCGGCCGACATCAAAAGCTTCGCCAACATGATGATCACCGATCATTCCAAGGCCAACGATGAACTCGCGGCCATCGCGAAGAAAAACGACATCGAGGTGCCAGACACCACGACGCTGGTGAAACAGGCCAAGGAAAAGATCCTCGACATGCGTGACGAGTCGTTCGATGCCGCGTACGCCAATAATCAGGTCAAGGCGCACGAAGAAACCATCGAACTGTTCAAGAAAGAAGCCAACACCGTGACCGATGACCAAGTCAAAGGCGCCACCGAACTGAAAGGTTTCGCACAAAAAATGTTGCCGGGGCTGGAAAAGCATCTGGAGGCGGCGAAGAAACTGCAAGCGGCCCACCCGAGCAAGTAACGCGCGCCACAACAAAAGACCGCCTCCATGGAGGCGGTCTTTTGGTTTGCGCCGGTACTAGCCGCCGTCGGTATCGATGTCGGCGTCCGTCTCCTCGCCAGGTTTCGGGCGATCCGGATGCGGCTTGAAGCCCGGGCTGAACTCATTGTCGTTGTCGGTGTGGCGATTTTTCTGATCCACCGCTTGATCGGCACTTTCCGGTTCGGCGGTTTTAGCGTTTTCCTCAAGCTCACGTTGATCGTTCATATGTACCTCGTTCGTCACTGCGAATGCGCGGCTGAAAACATCGGCCTTGTGAATTCGAAGCTTTGCGGGAGGCATCGTTCCATTGGACAGACCACGGATTCTGCAGGCGTTGCGGAGGCGGCGATCTTTTGATTCATCCTCACCCAAGCACCCGAGCCAAAAACGGCGCGGTTCGGCTTTTTTTGCTCTTGGCGACCTTCTGCGGCGTGCCCGCCACCACAATCTTGCCGCCCTGATCCCCGGCCCCCGGCCCGATGTCGATCACCCAGTCACTCTGCGCCACCACGCGCATTTCATGTTCGACGACGATCACCGTGTGCCCCGCCGTGACCAGCGTGTTCAACTGTTCGAGCAAGCGATCGACATCCCGTGGATGCAACCCGGTGGTGGGTTCGTCAAGCACGTAAAGTGTTGCCCCGCGCTGGTTGCGTTGCAGTTCGGTGGCCAGTTTGATGCGCTGGGCTTCGCCGCCCGACAACTCGGTGGCCGGTTGGCCGAGCCGCAGGTAACCCAGGCCAATGTCGCGCAGCACTTCCAGTGAGCGGCGGATCCCCGGTTGCTCAACAAACACCTCGACCGCTTCGTCCACCGTCAACTGCAACACCTGGGCGATGTTCAAACCCTGCCAGTAAATCGCCAGCGTCTCGGGGTTGTAACGGGCGCCGTGGCAGGTCGGGCAGGGTGCGTAGACGCTGGGCATGAACAGCAATTCGACGCTGACAAACCCCTCACCTTCGCAGGTCGGGCAGCGGCCTTTGGCGACGTTGAAGGAAAACTGACCGGCGTCGTAGCCCTTAGCCTGCGCCTGGGGAGTCGCGGCGTAGAGCTTGCGCACGTTGTCGAACAGCCCGGTGTAGGTTGCCAGGTTAGAACGCGGCGTGCGGCCGATGGGTTTCTGATCGACTTGCACCAGCCGCTTGATCGACTCCAGCCCTGCGCTGACCTGCCCGCCACTGACTTGCGGTGCATCGTCCTCAAGGCTCAATTCTTGCGTTTCGCTGTCACTGGCCGCACGCCCGAGATGCGCGCCCACCAGTTCCAGCAACGCCTGACTGACCAGACTGGATTTACCAGAGCCCGACACGCCGGTCACCGAGGTGAAACAACCCAGCGGAAACTCGACGCTGAGGTTGTCCAGGTTGTTGCGGGTGATGCCTTCCAGCCGCAGCCAATCGGTCGGCTTGCGGCTGGCTCGCGGCAGCCTGACCTGATCGGCGAACAGGTAAGCGCGAGTCTGCGAGTTCGTCACGTCGGCCAGGCCCTGCGGCGGTCCGCTGTACAGAATCCGCCCGCCATGCTCGCCCGCCGCCGGCCCGACATCGATCAGCCAGTCGGCGCGACGCATGGTTTCCAGATCATGCTCGACCACGAACAGCGTGTTGCCCGCCGCTTTCAAACGTTGCAGGGCTTCGAACAACGCTTCGCCATCCGCCGGGTGCAGACCGGCCGACGGTTCATCCAGCACGTAAATCACCCCGAATAACTGCGAACCCAATTGCGTCGCCAGACGAAGCCGCTGCAGCTCACCGGACGACAACGTCGGCGTGCTGCGCTCCAGTGCCAGGTAACCGAGCCCCAGGTCCGTCAACGTACTGACCCGCTCCAGCAAATCCTGGGCGATGCGTTGCGCGGCCAGGCGCTTTTCCACCGACAGGTTGGGCGTGTGGCGCACATCCGGCGCATTGGCGTGACCGCTGGCACCGTGGGCCACTCGCTGCTCACGGGCCTCGCGGGTCTGCTCGTGGGTCAAGACTTCGCCCGCCTCATCGACCTGTTCGAGGTAACTGTGCGCCGCCACCGGTTTCAAGACGTCGGCCACTTGCAGCAACGGCATTTGCGCCAACTCGCCGATGTCGTAACCGGCAAAGGTCACCGACAACGCCTCGCGTTTGAGGCGCTTGCCGTCGCACAGCGGGCATGGGCTGCCGAGCATGAACTGCGAGACGCGCTTCTTCATCAGCGCACTTTGCGAGTGGGTGAACGTGTGCAGGATGTAGCGCCGGGCACCGGTGAAGGTGCCCTGGTAGCTCGGCTCCATGTTGCGCTTGAGCGCGACTTTGGTTTCTTCGGGTGTGAGCCCTGCATACACCGGAACCGTCGGGGTTTCTTCGGTGAAGAGAATCCAGTCGCGTTGCTTTTTCGGCAGATCGCGCCAGGGTTTATCAACGTCGTAGCCCAGGGTCACGAGGATGTCCCGCAGGTTCTGCCCTTGCCACGCCATGGGCCAGGAAGCGACCGCGCGCTGGCGAATGGTCAGGCTCGGGTCCGGGACCATCAGGGCTTCGGTGACTTCATACACCCGCCCCAAACCATGGCATTCAGGGCATGCGCCCTGAGGCGTGTTCGGTGAAAAGTCTTCCGCATAGAGCATCGCTTGCCCCGGCGGATAACTGCCGGCGCGGGAATACAGCATGCGGATCAGGCTCGACAACGTGGTCACGCTGCCCACCGAAGACCGCGTGCTCGGCGTGCCCCGTTGTTGTTGCAAGGCTACCGCGGGCGGCAAACCTTCGATGGAGTCGACATCGGGTACGCCGACCTGGTCAATCAAACGTCGCGCATACGGCGCCACGGATTCGAAATAACGTCGCTGCGCTTCGGCGTACAAGGTCGAAAACGCCAGGGATGACTTCCCTGAACCGGATACGCCGGTGAATACCACCAACGCATCACGGGGGATATCGACATCGACATTCTTGAGGTTGTGTTCACGGGCCCCGCGTACCCTGACCATGCCGGAAGGAGGATTGGAGGTGCGCTTGGAAGTCATCAGGTGGCCTTGATTAGAAGGTTCGAAAGATTGACGCATAGCCAGGAATTTAGCGATCCAATTGTAGGAGCCGGCTTGCTGGCGATAGCGATCTGACGGACGCCATCGCCAGCAAGCCGGCGCCTACAATTGGATCGGTGTTCAGCCATTGAGGACGGTGCGGACCATTCGGGTCAGCGCCTCGGGGCCATAGGGTTTGCTCAGCAGAAACGTGTCGGGGTTGAGTTGGTGATTGCGCGAAATAATGTCACGGGTGTGGCCCGAGGTGAACAGCACTGCCACGGGTGGATTCTGCACTTTTGCCCAAGCGGCCAGGTCCGAACTTTTGATCAGGCCGGGCATGACCACGTCGGTGAAAATCAGCTCAACCACCACGCCTTCCAGCAACATCTGCATGGCGGCGTCGGCGTTGGCCGCCGTCAGGACTTGATAGCCCTCCTCCCGCAGCAACTCCACCGCCGAGCTACGCACCGCCTCGTTGTCTTCGACCACCAGAATGGTTTCGTGGCCGCCGCGCTGTTGCACGTCAGTGGCCGCGATTTCACTCAGCAACGGTCGCAGGCTGCGCGAAAAATACAACTGCACCCGTGTCCCCTGCCCCTCGACACTGGCCATTTCGATATGTCCGCCGCTCTGTTTGACGAAGCCGAACACCATGCTCAGTCCCAGCCCGGTGCCTTGACCGTCGGCCTTGGTGGTGAAAAACGGTTCGAACGCTTGTGCGAGCACCTGCGCAGACATGCCGGCACCGGTATCCGCCACGGAGACACGCACGTAATCGCCAGGGGAAATACCTTTGCCCGCGCAAAACTTGCGGTCGAGGGTCACGTTCTCGGCGCTCAGTTCAATGGTGCCTTCGCCCGCCATGGCATCACGGGCATTGATCGCCAGATTGAGAATGGCGTTTTCCAGTTGGTTGCGATCAACGTTGATGTGCCAGGACGCTTGAGGCAGCCGCACATCGATCTGGATGGTTTCGCCCAACGCCCGTTGCAGCAGCTCGCCCAGGCCTTCGAAGATCTGCCGTGGGTCGCAGACCGCTGGCGACAGTGGCTGACGGCGGGCAAAGGCGAGCAATTGCGAAGACAGTTTCGCCCCCCGCTCCACCGCCGCAATCGACGCCGAGACCCGACGCTGCACGTTGGCATTGTCCGGTTCGTGCCTCGCCAGCAGGTGCAGGTTGCCGGCGATCACTTGCAGCAGGTTATTGAAGTCATGGGCCACCCCGCCCGTGAGACCGCCGATGGCTTCGAGCTTTTGCGACTGGCGCAGTTGCTCTTCCGCCGCCAGCCGCGCTTCAACTTCGTCGGCGACGCGCTGCTCCAGGTTTCGGGTGAACTTGAGCAGGGACTCTTCGGCGGTCTTGCGCTCGTGGATGTCGATCAACACGCCGGGAAAGCGGAACGGCTCGCCCTGCTCATCGAATTCGCAGCAACCGCTGGCCTGCACCCACAGGTAGCTGCCGTCGGGGCGCAGGACCCGATATTCGGCGTTCAAGGGCTCGCCGGTAGTGACGGATTGATTGACCCGCTCGCTGACCCAGCTGCGGTCGTCGGGATGAATCTGTGCTTCGGCGAAGTCCGTTGGCAGGTCGCCGAGGTCATGCCCGGCGGGAAAGGAAAAGGTCCGGGCGAAGCGTTCATCGCCGGAGAGCAGATTGCCTTTGACGTCCCAGACGAACGAACCGAGCAAGGCCCCGGCATTCAACGCCAGACGCACGCGCTCATTGTCGGCGCGGTAGGCATCTTCGGCTTCCTGACGCCGGCGTTCGGAATTCACACGTTCCGTGGTTTCAACCACCATTGCCATGACCCCGGCCGGCCGCCCCTCGTCATTGGCCACCGGGCTGTAATAGAGGTCCAGCCAGACGTCTTCGGGGACGCCGTCGCGCAATAGCACCAGCTCTTTGTTGCGATAGGACAAGGTGCCGCCCGCCAGGCAGGTGTCGACCACGTGACGATTGAATTCGGCGACTTCCGGCCAGCCCAGTTCCACCGGAGAGCCCAACAGATAAGGATGTCGGCCACCGGCGAACGACGAGTACGCATCGTTATAGATCATGTAGCCGGGACGGCCCCAGAGCATGACCATCGGCAGCGGCGACGCGAGCAGCAATTGCACCGCGCTGCACAGACTTGCGGACCAGGTCTCCAGACTGCCCAGTTCGGTGCGGCTCCAGTCGAACGCACGGATGCGCCCGGCCATTTCACCGTTCCATCCGGCACACCCGTGGCTATCGTCTAGAAACTGCATCGACTGGCTCTGTGTCCTGTAATTGGTACCCGTTTGTTTCGAGCATCGCGCAGGCCAATGGTTTCATAGAGGGTAGCTGAATCTTGCGGCAATCCGGGGTAGCCGCAGATCTCTGTGGGTTCGAGGTGGATTGGGGGTCAATGGAAATCCCGGCTGCGTACGCTGATGCCGTCGAGCAATTCGCTCAGATCGCTCAACCGTCCGGCAATCAAATGCCGCACCTCGCCTTCCTTCTCCCAGCGCCCGTCGACCTTGAGCAACTGCGAGCCGACCAACACCCGCCGTTGCCGCTCCGCCAGGTCGCGCCAGACCACCACGTTGACGTTGCCGAACTCGTCTTCCAGTGTGACGAAAGTCACGCCACTGGCGGTGCCCGGACGCTGCCGACCGGTCACCAGCCCGGCGACGCTGACCGGCCGACCATGCTCGACCTCCAGCAGCTCCTGCGAACTGCGACAGCGCCGGGCTTTCAATTCCCCCCGCAGCAGCGCCAACGGATGAGGGCCGAGGGTGGTGCCGATGCTGTTGTAATCCGCCAGCAGGTCTTCGCCCACCGTGGGTTTGGGCAATGCCACCGCGTCCTCTTCCTGACTCGGCAAACCGGCGAACAAACCCAATTGCTTCTGCACGCCCGCCACTTCCCAGCGTGCTCGATGACGATCACCGGCCAACCCACGCAACGCCCCGGCATCAGCCAGTAGTTCCTGCGCACGGGCATCGAGTCGCGCCCGCTCGCCGAGGTCGGCGATGTCGATAAACGCCCCCTTCGACCTCGCGGCTTCGATACGCCGCGCATCGTCCTCGCGAAAGCCCTTGATCATCCGCAGCCCCATGCGAATCGCCGGCTGCGCGCCGATAACCGGTTCGAGGCTGCAATCCCAGTCGCTCGCGCGCACGTCCACCGGGCGGATCTGCAAATGATGCCGGCGCGCATCTTGCAGAATCTGGTCCGGACTGTAGAAACCCATGGGCCAGCTGTTGATCAGCGCACAGGCGAAGGCCGCTGGCTCGTGGCATTTCAACCAGCAACTGGCATAAGTCAGCAAGGCAAAACTGGCGGCGTGGGACTCGGGGAATCCGTAGCTGCCGAAGCCTTTGATCTGCTCGAAAATCTGCGCGGCGAATTCGGGGGCGTAGCCTTTTTTCTTCATGCCTGCAGCGAGGCGATCCTTGTGCGGTTCGAGACCGCCGTGACGTTTCCAGGCGGCCATGGAGCGGCGCAACTGATCCGCTTCGCCGGGGCTGTAACTGGCGGCGACAATCGCAATCTGCATCACCTGCTCCTGAAACAGCGGCACCCCAAGCGTACGTTTCAACACTTCCCTCAACTCTTCGGACGGATAGCTTTCGAGTTCTTCCTTGTTCCGCCGCCGCAGATATGGATGCACCATCCCGCCCTGAATCGGTCCCGGACGAACGATGGCCACCTCAATCACCAAATCATAAAACTTGCGGGGCTTGAGCCTGGGCAGCATCGACATTTGTGCCCGGGATTCGATCTGGAACACGCCGATGGTGTCGGCACGGCCGATCATGTCGTAGGTTTGCGGGTCTTCGGAGGGGATCGACGCCAGACTCAAATCCAGGTCGCGATGACGGCGCAGCAAATCGAAACAACGCCGAATCGCGCTGAGCATGCCCAGCGCCAGAATATCCACTTTGAGCAAACCGACCGCGTCCAGATCATCCTTGTCCCACTGGATGATGGTGCGCTCGGCCATGGCGGCGTTTTCTACGGGTACCAGACTGTCCAGCGGTTGTTCGGAAATGACGAAACCGCCGGGGTGCTGGGACAGGTGTCGGGGAAAACCGATCAGCTGTTGCGTCAAACTCAGCACCCGGCGCAGCACCGGGCTCTCGGGATCGAAGCCATTTTCAAGCAGGCGCTCGACGGGCGGCGCCGTGTCACTCCAGTGTCCGCAGCAATCGGCCAGGGCATTGATCTGATCCGGCGGCAAACCCAGCGCCTTGGCCACATCGCGCACGGCGCCGGCCGCGTGATAGGTGCTGACCACCGCGGTCAGCGCCGCGCGGGTCCGGCCATAGCGCTGGAACACGTACTGCAAGACTTCTTCGCGGCGTTCATGTTCAAAGTCCACATCAATATCCGGCGGCTCGTTGCGTTCCTTGGAGAGAAAACGCTCGAACAGCATATTCATCCGGTCCGGGTCGATCTCGGTGATGCCCAGGGCGAAACACACCGCCGAGTTGGCCGCCGAGCCCCGACCCTGACAGAGAATTTTCTCGCGCCGGGCGAAAGCGACAATGTCCTGAACGGTCAGGAAATAGCTTTCATAACCCAGCTCGGCGATCAGCCCCAGTTCCTTGTCGATCAGCCCGCGTACCTTCTCGCTCGCACCTTCGGGCCAGCGCTCGCGAATACCTCGTTCGGTCAACTCGCGCAGCCAGGACGCGGCGCTGTGGCCTTCCGGCACCAGCTCTCGGGGATACTGATAACGCAACTGGCCAAGATCAAAGGTGCAGCGCCGGGCAATGGTCACCGTTTCATCGAGCAACGCTTGCGGGTAGAGCGAGTGCAACACGTCGAGGCTGCGCAGATGCCGCTCGCCGTTGGGGTGCAGGCGCAACCCGGACTCGGCCACCGGCAGGTGATGGCGAATCGCGGTCATGGTGTCCTGCAAGGCGCGCCGCCCGCGTGCATGCATGTGCACATCGCCGCTGGCCACTGCCGGGATCCGCAGCTCCCTTGCCAATGTCATCAACGCACTCAATCGCCGGGTATCGTCTTGACCGCGATGTAACTGGACCGCCAGCCACAGGCGCTCGGCGAAGGTTTGCTTCAGCCAGTGACCGGTTTGAAAATCATCCAGCGCATCCGGTACCCACAACGCCAACAGCCCCGGCAAAGGCTCGCTGAAATCCTCCCGCAGCACCTGATACTGGCCTTTCTGCGAACGACGCCGCGCTCGGGTAATCAGCCGACACAGGTTTTGGTAGCCCTCAAGGTTCTCGGCCAGCAGCAACAGTTTCGGACCGTTTTCGATGCGCATTTCGCTGCCGATAATCAGGGGCAGCTCTACGGACTTGGCCGCCTGCCAGGCGCGGACGATGCCCGCCAGCGTGCATTCGTCGGTGATCGCCAGCGCCTGATAGCCCAGTTTTTTCGCCCGCTGAAAGAGTTCGAGGGCGCTGGAGGCGCCGCGCTGGAAACTGAAGTTCGACAGGCAATGCAGCTCGGCATAATCGATGCTCATGCGAACCAGCCCTGCAACCACAACGGGCCGTCCTCACCAACCGCACGATAGGCCCAGCCCTGCTGGCCGGAACGGGTTTCGATCAGGTAGTAATCGCGGCGCACGTCGGCGCCGTCCCACCAACCGGACTCGATGCGCTCCGGGCCCATGAGGATGCGCGTAGAACCTTCGTGTACCGCTTGCGGTTCCGTCAGCAACCAGCCCGGACGCTGCACGCCAGGCATCACTGCGCAGCGCTGGCTCTCGGCGCTGGCCTGCCAGGCGCACTCCGGCCGGTGATCGGCCTGGAACCGCAAGCCTTGCACCGCGTCATCCCCCAGCCGCGCGCGCAAGCGTTCGCGCAGTTGCTCCCAAGGCAAGGACTGCTGCGGACGATCGTCGAACAGTTCCTGATACTGCGGAACGAAGGCCGGCAAGTCTTCGGCGCGCAGACGAAAACCGCGCACCGGCGCCTCGACCTGAACCTGTTCCAGCCGCCCTCGGGCCAGTTCGAAGAGCATCGCCGGATCACGCTCGGCGCTGAGCAGGCCGACCTTGATCACGCTGTCCGGCAACCCGGCATGTTCCAGGTGCAGGTCGAAACGCTGCACACCGCTGTCGCGACCGCACAGGAACGCCGACAGATCGCCGGTCAGCCGGCGTAACGGAAACAGCAGCGCCTGATGGGATTGCACGTCGAAATTGAGCTCGATGCGCACATCGAAGCGGTCCGGCGGCAGGTAGAACGCCAGCGCCAGCCGTCGTTCGCCAAACAGCGCGTCCAGATGCTTGAGCACCTGAGCCTCGAAACGCCGCGCCAGACTCTGCCGGGGCAAAGCCTGCACCTGACTCAAGGTGCGCAGCCCCATGCGCGACAACGCCGTGGCCACCGCCGGCTCCAGAGCGATCCGGTCGACAGGCAATTGCCCCAGATGATGCTGCAAGGCTTGATCGTCCGGCACCACCAGACCGTCATACGCATTGGCCAATACCCGCGCCGCTACCGGATTGGGCGCGGCAACAATCCGATGACGAAAGCCCAGCTCGCCGAGTTCAGTGCGCAAGCGCGCTTCGAATTGCGGCCAGTCGCCAAACAACCCCAGGCTGGACTCGATTTCAAACACCACCGCACGCGGGTAATGCACGCTGACCTGGGAGCTGAAGCGGTAGGCCCACGCTGCGAGAAACTGCTGCCAGCGCTCGATTTCGGCCGCATCGTATTCCGCCGTGACAAAGCCTTTGCTCAAGGCCTGCGCGGCGGTCATCGACTGCCCCGGACGCAAGCCCAGGGCCCTGGCCGAAGCGTTGACCGCCTGCAACACCCGACGCTGCGCCGGGCCGGTCAGCAGCGCCAGCGGCTCATCGGGGTCGGGGCGCTGACGCAGTACCGCGTCCAGCGCCAATTGCGGGAAGAGAATGCACACCCAGCGCATGGCAACCTCAATGCCCCACAGGGAAGGCAATCGGTGCCGAGCGGGCCAACCCGCCCCGGCACTTGAGCACGCGCAATTGCGCAGGCCTGGCATCGATGGCGATGCGCAGCGCGGCCGGTGACGGGTTGATCGCTTCATGGATCGAGCGGTAGGCGAATGCCAGGGTCGAGCCGGTTTCTGCCGCCACCTGCAAGCGCCGCAAGGCACGGTCATCAGCTTTGTGCGGCCAGCAAAGCACCGCGCCGCAACTGCCCGAGCGCAGGCATTGTTCCGCCGCCCACAGCGCATCGCGCTCACTGGCCTGGATGATCGACAACTGGCGCAGATCAATCCCGGCGTTCTGCCAGGCTTGCGGATACGGCACGTACGGCGGCGCCACCAGCACGATACGCTCGCCCGCCGCCGACAACCGCGCCAGCGCCGGCCACACCAGTTGCAACTCGCCGACGCCCTGCCCGGCCAAGAGGATTTCAGTCAACGCCGCTTCCGGCCAGCCGCCGGTGGGCAATGCCGCATCCAGCGCAGCATGCCCGGTGGGTTGCGGGCTGACCGTCGGTGGCGCAGGCCGGCCTTTCCAGACCTGGCCGCCATTGAACAGCGTATCCAGCGCAACGACGGCGCCCATCACCCTTGCCTCACCAGACCGCAGAACACTCCTTCGATAGCGAGGTCCTGATCAGCGTCGACGATAATCGGCTTGTAGGCCGGGTTGCGTGGCAACAGGCGCACCACGTCGCCGACCCGCTCGAAACGCTTGATGGTGACTTCGCCGTCAAGCCGCGCCACGACGATCTGGCCATTGAGCGCTTCGGGGTTGCGATGCACGCCCACCAGATCGCCGTCGAGGATGCCGTCCTCGATCATCGAGTCACCCTGGACCCGCAGCATGTAATCCGGCACCCGGGAGAAGATCGACGGGTCGAGCAGCAAGCGGCTGTGCACCTCGGCATCGGCACCGATCGGCGCCCCCGCCGCCACCCGGCCGAGGACCGGAATGTCCAGCAACTCGGGGCGCGCCGGTTGCCCGAGCAAACGAATGCCTCGGGCCTGATGCGCATTGACCTCGATAAAACCGGCGTCGGTCAGCGCCAGCACATGCTTGCGCGCCACGCTGCGGGAGGCGAAACCAAAGGCCTCGCTGATTTCAGCGAGGCTCGGGGACTGACCGTGTTCCGCGATTCGATCACGGATAAACGTCAGGATGGCAGTACGGCGGGGAGTTAAAGTCGTCATGGAGTACATTTGTACTCTTTTGGCTTTTTTCTGGCAAGGACCGCCAGTCAGCCCCCTTGATCACGGGCCCGGCATACAGCACATCCAGAGTCAGGCCCTACAACGTCCGCTGACCATTGCCGATAGCTTTGGCCTGCTCGATCCCCCACTCCATCGCGGCCTCCATGTCGAGAAAATGCAACGACGGGTGGTCATTCTCCTCAATGGCCGAGCCATCGGGTCGGTAGATGCCGATGAACATTCCCAACGAGCCGTCTCGCAGGATCTCGGCCTTGACCTTGATACTGCAACTGTTCGACAGCGTTTCCGTGTGGACCAAATGACGTTCAGTCATTGCTGCATTCCTCTCGTCGTTGAAGGCCGAGTCGTGCCTGTACCCATTGGCCATGTTAGCTCAGCGCCACGCACCAAAAACGCCCATTCAAGCGTGTGAACGCTCAACCGGTCAGCGGCGCAATGCCACCTATACTACAAGCCACCGCCCCTTCGGGGTCTGCAATCCCAACAATAAAAAGCAGAGGTGGAACATGGTCTGGCAGCAAATCTACGATCCGTTCGGCAACCCGGTCATTTCAACCATCATGGCAGCAGTGCCGGTCGTGGTGATGCTCGCGGCCCTGGCATTTTTCCACATCAAGGCCCACCTGGCCGCCTTGCTCGCCCTCGCCTCGGCGCTGGTCATTGCGATTTTCGCCTTCGGCATGCCGGCTAACATGGCAGGCTCGGCCGCTCTTTACGGCGCCGCCAACGGCTTGCTGCCGATCGGCTGGATTGTGCTGAACATCATTTTCCTGCACCGACTGACCACCGAGAACGGCTCGTTCAAAGTGCTGCAGGACTCGCTGGCGCGCATTACCGACGATCGCCGCCTGCAACTGCTGCTGATTGCCTTCTGCTTCGGCGCCTTCTTTGAAGGGGCTGCCGGCTTCGGCACGCCGGTGGCGGTGACCGGCGCGATTCTGATTGGCCTGGGTTTCTCGCCATTGGCGGCGTCGGGCCTGGCGTTGATCGCCAACACCGCGCCCGTGGCATTCGGCGCCCTCGGCACGCCGATCATTACGCTGGCCAAGGTCACCGGCCTGGATGAAATGGAACTGTCGATGATGGTCGGTCGGCAATTGCCGTTTTTCTCGGTGATCGTGCCGTTCTGGTTGATCTGGGCTTTTGCCGGGTGGCGCAAGATGCTGGAAATCTGGCCGGCCATTCTGGTCGCCGGGGTCAGTTTCGCCGTACCGCAGTTCCTGGTGTCCAACTACCACGGGCCGATGCTGGTGGACGTGATCGCCGCGCTGATTTCCATGGCCTGCCTGACCGGCTTCCTCAGGGTGTGGAAACCCGCGACCGTGCACACCTCCGCCGCGCTGTCCGGGCGCGTCGACAACTCCAAAATTGCCGACGAGCATGAAGAAAAACCCGTCGCCAGCGCGACGTTCGCCAGCGACGCCAAGCCTGCGGTCATGCGCGCGTGGATGCCGTGGATCATCCTCACGGTATTCGTGTTCGCCTGGGGCACCCAGGGCTTCAAAAACATGTTCGATACCCGCCCGGCGATTGATCCGGTCACCCATTCCGTCAAGCTCGATCCTCAAGGCAAACCGCTGCGCGAAGCGAACCCGATCTTTGCCCCGGTCGTCACTTTCGGCGCGATCCACCAGCAAATCGAAAAGGTCCCGCCAGTGGTGCCTGCGCCTAAAACCGAGGACGCGGTCTACAAATTCACCTGGCTCACCAGCACCGGCAGCGGCATCTTGCTGGCGGCGATCCTGGGCGGGCTGTTGATGGGTTATTCCATCCCGCAACTGATCAAGCAGTACCTGCACACGATTTGGGTGGTGCGTTACTCGCTGATTACCATCGTCGCGATGCTCGCGCTCGGGTTCCTCACGCGCTACTCGGGGCTCGACGCCACCATGGGCCTGGCGTTCGCCGCGACGGGGATCTTTTACCCCATGTTCGGCACCTTGCTTGGCTGGCTCGGCGTGGCGCTGACCGGTTCGGACACGGCGTCCAACGTGCTGTTCGGCGGGCTGCAACGGGTGACCGCCGAGCAACTGGGGCTAAGCCCGGTGTTGATGGCCGCCGCCAACAGTTCCGGCGGGGTCATGGGCAAGATGGTCGACGCCCAGTCAATCGTGGTGGCTTCCACTGCCACGCGCTGGTATGGGCATGAAGGGGAAATCCTGCGTTATGTGTTCTTCCACTCCATCATTCTGGCGATTCTGGTGGGTGGGTTGGTGACGTTGCAGGCTTATGTGGCGCCGTTCAGCCATATGGTTGTGGGCGGGCATTGAGCTGAGTGGGCATATCCGGCTTTGCGGTAATGGCGGCTATTGGTTCCGCCCTTGTGGCGATCAAGATCAACAGCAAGATCAAAAACAAAAGCCGGAGCAGAACGCGTTTCCCTGTGGGAGCGAGCCTGCTCGCGATGGACGTCCAGACACCGCGGTCATTCAGACAGTACGCGTTATCGTTGACATCCATCGCTAGCAGGCTAGCTCCCACAGGGGGAATGCGTACATCCGAAGAACCAGGCCGGCCGGTAGGCCGCCTCGCGGTGCCGTTGCGGTAGTCGCCCTGGGTGATTCTCCAAGTAACCCGCCATAAGGGCGGAACCATAAGTAGCCGTTGCCGCAGAAACGGATATACACCCAAGCGCTCCCCCGGTATTCACGATACGGAGTATCGTAAAACGACTATGAACATTCTCTACGATGAACGCGTTGACGGTGTGCTGCCGGATGTCGATAAGGCCACGCTGCTGCGGGCCCTGCAAACCCGCTTGCCGGCGCTGGAAGTCCTGCATCAGCGGGAAGAACTCAAGCCGTACGAATGCGACGGACTTTCGGCCTATCGCACCACGCCCCTGCTGGTGGTATTGCCACGCCATCTCGACGAAGTGCAAGGCGTGCTCAAGCTCTGTCATGAAATGCACGTGCCGGTGGTCGCCCGTGGTGCCGGCACCGGTTTGTCCGGCGGTGCGTTACCACTGGAAAAAGGCGTGCTGCTGGTGATGGCGCGCTTCAACAACATCCTCCACATCGACCCGGCCGCCCGCACGGCACGGGTCCAGCCGGGCGTGCGCAACCTGGCGATTTCCCAGGCAGCGGCGCCGTTCGGCCTGTATTACGCACCGGACCCGTCTTCACAAATTGCCTGTTCCATCGGCGGCAACGTCGCCGAAAACGCCGGCGGCGTGCATTGCCTGAAGTACGGTCTGACCGTGCACAACCTGCTCAAGGTCGACATCCTGACCGTCGACGGCGAGCACCTGACGCTGGGCTCCGATGCCCTCGATTCTCCCGGCTTCGACCTGTTGGCGTTGTTCACCGGTTCCGAAGGCATGCTCGGGGTGATCACCGAAGTTACCGTCAAACTGCTGCCCAAACCGCAGACCGCCAAGGTGCTGCTGGCGGCGTTCGATTCCGTCGAAAAAGCAGGGCGAGCGGTGGGTGACATCATCGCCGCCGGCATCATTCCGGGCGGTCTGGAAATGATGGACAACCTGGCGATTCGTGCCGCTGAAGACTTCATCCACGCCGGCTATCCGGTGGACGCCGAAGCCATCCTGCTGTGCGAACTCGATGGCGTCGAAGCCGACGTCCACGATGACTGCAACCGCGTACGCCAAGTGCTGGAACAAGCTGGCGCCACTGAAGTGCGTCAGGCCAGGGATGAAGCCGAGCGCGTGCGTTTCTGGGCTGGACGCAAGAATGCGTTCCCGGCGGTCGGTCGGCTCTCGCCGGATTATTACTGCATGGATGGCACGATCCCGCGCCGCGAATTGCCCGGTGTATTGCACGCGATTGCGGCGTTGTCCGCCGAGTATGACTTGCGCGTCGCCAACGTTTTCCACGCCGGTGACGGCAACATGCACCCGTTGATTCTGTTCGACGCCAACCAACCGGGTGAGCTCGACCGCGCCGAAGCCTTGGGCGGCAAAATCCTCGAATTGTGCGTGAAGGTCGGCGGCAGCATCACCGGCGAACACGGTGTGGGCCGGGAGAAGATCAATCAGATGTGCGCGCAGTTCAACGCCGATGAGCTGACCCTGTTCCATGCCGTCAAAGCCGCGTTCGATCCCGGCGGTTTGCTTAACCCCGGCAAGAACATTCCGACGCTGCATCGCTGCGCCGAATTTGGCGCCATGCATGTGCACCTGGGCCAGCTGCCCTTCCCTGAGCTGGAGCGTTTCTGATGCGCAGCGAACTCGATATCGATGACAGCGGCGCGCTGCTGGAGCAGGTCAATCAAGCGCTGGAAAACGCCACGCCGCTGCGTATTCAGGGTTCCAACAGCAAGGCATTTCTGGGACGCATCGTTGCCGGAGAGGTCCTCGATACGCGCTCCCATCGGGGCATCGTCAGCTACGACCCGACCGAACTGGTGATCACCGCCCGCTGCGGCACGCCCTTGTACGAACTGGCGCACGTACTGGATGAAGCGCAACAGATGCTGCCCTGCGAACCGCCGTCCTTCGGCGACGATGCCACGATCGGCGGAATGATCGCCAGTGGCCTGTCGGGACCGCGACGGCCGTGGTCAGGCTCGGTGCGCGATTTCGTCCTCGGCACGCGGGTCATCACCGGGCATGGCAAGCATTTGCGTTTTGGTGGCGAAGTGATGAAGAACGTCGCCGGCTACGACCTGTCGCGCCTGATGGCCGGGAGTTTTGGCGCCCTTGGCGTGATCACCGAAGTCTCGCTCAAAGTCCTGCCCAGACCCCGGCAATGCTTGAGCATCAGCCTGGAGATGGACAGCGATCGTGCCTTGCTGCGCCTTGCGGAATGGGGCCAGCAGCCATTGCCGATCAGTGCCGCGTGCCACGACGGGCAACGCCTGCACTTGCGGCTTGAGGGCGGCGAAGGCTCGGTGTCGGCGGCTCATGACCGTTTGGGCGGTGAGCGGCTGGACGCCTCGTATTGGGCGGACCTCAACGAACATCGACTGAGCTTTTTCGATGAGGACCAGCCCCTGTGGCGCGTGTCGGTGCCGCACAACACGCCTCGACTGTCCCTTCCCGGTCGGCAACTGCTCGACTGGGGCGGCGCCCAGCGCTGGCTCAAGTCTGACGCCGAAGCGGCGTTCATTCGCCAAGTCGTGGATGAGGTCGGCGGCCATGTGACCTGCTACAGCCATGGCCTGATCGAAAGTCCGTTCCAGCCGTTGCCTGCCGCGTTGATGCGCTATCACCGCAGCCTGAAGCAGCAACTCGACCCACGGGGCATCTTCAACCCCGCACGCCTGTACGCGGAGCTTTGAACCATGCAGACAACCCTGAGCGAAACTGCCCGGCGCCTGCCCCGCGCCAAGGAAGCCGAAAGCATCCTGCGCACCTGCGTGCACTGCGGGTTCTGCAACGCGACATGCCCGACTTATCAATTGCTCGGCGATGAACTCGATGGGCCACGGGGCCGCATCTACCTGATCAAACAGGTGCTGGAAGGCAACGAGGTCACGCAGAAAACCCAGCAGCATCTGGACCGCTGCCTGTCTTGCCGCAATTGCGAAACCACCTGCCCTTCCGGGGTCGATTATCACAACTTGCTCGACATCGGCCGGGCAGTGGTCGATGCGGCCGTGCCGCGTTCCATCGACCAACGCCTGTTGCGTGAAGGATTGCGCAGCATCGTGCCCAATCCGGGACTGTTCAAAGCGCTGGTCAGCAGCGGTCAGGTTTTTCGGGCGCTGCTCCCCAACACCTTGCAGGCAAAGTTGCCTCGCCATGTTTTTCCCTCCAGGCCTCGCCCTACCACGCGCCATGCTCGCCAGGTGCTGATGCTCGAAGGCTGCGTACAGCCGAGCCTGTCGCCCAACACCAATGCAGCGGCTGCGCGGGTGCTGGATCGACTGGGCATCAGCGTCACCCCGTCCAGGGAAGCCGGATGCTGCGGTGCCGTGGATTATCACCTCGACGCCCAGGCCACCGGCCTCGACCGCGCTCGCCGCAATATCGATGCGTGGTGGCCGAGTATCGAAAACGGCGCCGAAGCCATTGTGCAAACGGCCAGTGGTTGCGGCGCTTTTATCAAAGACTATGGCCACTTGCTCGAACGCGATCCGGCCTACGCCGAGAAGGCAAAAAGGGTCAGCGCGTTGGCCAGGGACCTGGTGGAAGTGTTGCGCGACGAACCGCTGGAAACACTCGGCGTCCACGGCGATCAGCGTTTGGCGTTCCATTGCCCGTGCACCTTGCAGCACGCGCAAAAGCTCGGCGGCGCCGTCGAAGCGATGCTGATTCGCCTCGGGTTCAATCTCACGGCCGTTCCCGACAGCCATTTGTGCTGCGGGTCGGCGGGAACTTATTCGATCACCCAACCCGAACTGTCCCGGCAACTGCGCGACAACAAACTGAACGCGCTGGAAAGTGGCCATCCTGAAGTGATCGTCACCGCCAATATCGGCTGTCAGTCGCATCTCGACGGCGCGGGTCGAACCCCGGTGCGGCACTGGATCGAACTGCTCGACGCGGCCCTGCCACCCTCACCGATCACCGGAGATTCCCCATGAAAAGCAAAGCCATCCTGAGCCAGGCCGAAGTCAGCCAGATCCTCGCTGCCGCACGCACCGAAGCCCAGAACAACCAGTGGGCCGTGACCATCGTGGTCGTCGACGACGGCGGCCACCCCCTCGCCCTCGAACGCCTCGACGGCTGCGCGCCCATCAGCGCTTACATCGCCACCGAAAAAGCGCGTACCTCGGCGCTGGGCCGGCGCGAGTCCAAAGGCTATGAAGAGATGGTCAATGGTGGGCGCTATGCGTTTTTGTCGGCACCGTTGCTGACGTCCCTGGAAGGCGGCGTGCCAATCATCGTTGATGATCAGGTTGTCGGCGCGGTCGGGGTGTCCGGGGTCAAGGCCGAGCATGATGCGCAAGTGGCGAGGGCCGGGGCGCAATGCCTGCACTGACCGGCGATAGATGTTTCCCCCCAGACCTGCAGGAGCACGACTTGCCGGCCATGAGCGATGCGAATCGCTCTATCAATTGGGCGGTCGGTTGAAAACGATGTAAAGCGGGTCAAGCCCTGACTCGACGGGAAATACCAGGATGTAATCGTCAAACCGGTCATGCGCCCGGTCTGCCAAGGCTTCAATTGTTGGCACTGGCGCGGAGTGGACAAACCCTATGCGCAGCGATTGGGCTGACTCAAGGGAATCCGTGGTCGACCAGTGAACTGTGACCGTTGCCCCACCCTCAGGGGTAAAACTGAAACGGTTGAGGTGCTGATCCTGCGTTACCGCTCTGACCCTGACGCCAGAGATCGAAGGGCATCCGTTGCACGCCGTGAGGTAAACCTGTGACAACGTTTCTAACTCGCGCAACCCATGGAACATTTTTCCGGGTGTGACGGGGACTGTCGCGGTGCCCATGCGAAAAGGCAGATCGACCTCGCCCCGGCTCGCGGCCAGGTATTGCCAATCCTGACCTTCAATGGGTAGAAGCTCGGCCAGCGGCGCACTCAAACCGAAAACCTGAGTGTCTGCCCGACTGGTAAAAGCGAAATTCAATAAGGCCGCCTGCTGGCTTCCAGTGTTCGGTTCGCCTGAGGTGTTCTGCCAGGAAAAATCCGCAACAACCGAGCGTATCGCTTTAAGCAGAGCCACCTGCTGGGACACCAACAATACGGGCGAACCGCCATTCAGTAAAAGATCGGGACGTTTATCGGCAAAAGCGAGGGACGCGCTGATCGTATGCATCGTTTGTGTAGAACTACGCGAATGAATCAGGCGTTGATGCGCCTTGATCAGCAGTGCTTCCGCTTCATCATGCAGAGTGCGATGCCGCTGGGTCATGCTGGCCAACCGAGTCACATAGCGATCCCGAATGGCGTTGATCTTTTGAATGACGCCCTGCCATTGCGCTTGCTCGGAACGCGCATACGTCAGGTTGCGCTGAGCGCCACTTTGTACAAACTCCACTCTCATTTTCCAGAACTCAAACTTTCTGGCGGCTATCAGTGCTTCACGCTGGGCATGTTCCAGGGTGCGGATGCCAGACTCCTGTTTGGGGATGTCCCGAAGGGTGTCCTGTTGACGTTGAAAGCTCTCGATCTGCTGCTCGAAATGGCTGAAAGCCTCTTCGAGAACATGCCCTGAGACAGCCACATCCGCCGCGATTTTTTCGACCTCTGCCAGGCTCCTGGCCAAAGGGGTCAGCGGCGCAACAGGGGGCTTCGCGGCAGGAATGTCCTCGCCTTTGAACGCTGGAATTCCTTGTTGGTGATGCCATGTCCTGACGTGGTGTACAACGGCTTGCGGGCTGTTGGAGATGTGCTCGTCCGTCGAGTAGAACAGCAGATCGGCCCCTCGGGGATGGCCAGCGATCCGGTCGAAATGGTTGATCAGTTTGTCGTGGTCCGGTTTCGGTAGATCAACGGCCCAGATTTTGTTGACCAGCGCCTGGAATTCCGAGGCGGTGTAATCCTTGAGTGCTGCTTTAAGTTCCATCTTGGGTTCTTCCTTGTTTTGCGCACGACGAAAACAGCACACCTGCTCACGCCTTGTGAGCAGGTGCCCGTTTAATGCTGGTGGTATCGGTTATTCCGGCTTGAATCCTGGTTTGTTATTGGCTGCACGCCACTCTTTGACTTCTTTCAGGATGCCTTCGGGACTGTCTTCCTGGCCTTCCTTTGGGTAGAAAATGACGTCGGAACGGTCTGGATGTTCAGTAATGGATTCGAAATGCTCGAGGAGTTTATCTCGATACATTTCTAGCGCCCGTCCTTTAAGGCCGCTTGTTTGATGAAAAAACTCACCCAAAAAAGATAGGAATTCTGCCTCGGTGTATTCCTCAAACCTGTCTTTAAAAATCATAATCACGATTCCTTTTATGTATCTGAATATGACGTCTTGGTGTCATCACCAATATGTTATCCAACCCGTAGACTTCTCCACCTTGTGAAATTTCAATCACATGATGTAATTCAAACGTTTTACGCCCCCCTACTTGATCTACAACCCGAGGAAAAGGTGCTGAGCCATCTCGCATTCTGTCCAAGTTGCTTCGCGTAAATTGCTTGCTCAACTCCGCATCTGCTGCAACAGCTATCCAAAACGCCTCTCGAAACCGATGAAAATTAGCAAACTCCTTCCACCGTAACTGTTCCGCGATTTGCCACGGTACCGGTGCCCCGTCTCCCCTCGCATCGTCTCCAAGCCAAACCTCCGATACGTCGGACCCCCAACCTGTAGCAGTGCCTGGATCATCACGTCGGTCCCGGAACAGCACATCCGGTGAAGGTAGCTCCATATCCCCCGGGAACCCAGGAATACTCGCCCCCATCTCCCCTTCGTCAACCGCAGGAAACGTCTCGTTTTGCGGTAGGACCGGGATGGCAGGAGCGCCGGGATAAACCACAGGGGTGGTGGGTGCGATGGGCAATGTGGTGGAGCCGAGATGTTCAATGCCCGGCGGTACCAGCGGGGTCCAGGTGCCAGCCGGCGGAATCGGCCAAGGCACAACCGCCGGTACGATGCCCAACCACCCCTCGGCACTTTGCGGCGTTTTGATGCTGATTTGGTCGAGATTGAACGGATCGGACCAGAACTCCGGCCGCTCCTGAAACCGCAATTCGAACTCGCGGTTTTCACCCACCCATGTGCTTTTCGGCGCGTAGGGGGCGAAGCCTTGTGCAACACGTTTTTTGTTCACCTCATCGAGTTGACTGGTGAGCGTTGTGTGTTCGCCGAGCGTTCGCCACAGCGCTTCGTCGAAAGCCTCGAACGACTTGAATTCCCGGCCTCGGAATTGATCGCCGATCTGGCTCGGGATCGCTGCGCCGGCTGTTTGGCTCGCGCCTGTCCACCAATCAGCCGTCGCCGCTTGACCCGTTCCGGAGACCACACCTGTGCCCATGGGTGGAACGTTGAACGACAGGTAGGTCGGCGGCAGGCCAGGCGCGCAGACGATGCAATCCTGGATGCGCCAGTCAACGCCTGTCGGGATGTCCTGAATCTGCGGTTCGGTGACAGTCAAAGTCTGACTGGCAAGGGCCCCTTGAGTCGTGGCTTCTGGTGTGAACTGCACGTGCCTGGTGGGCGACCCCGGGATCTCAGCGGTATAGACGCCTGTTTGCGGGTCGAGCGTTGCATTCACGACCGGGACGCGAGAGTCGATATCGCCACCCGTACCGGCAACGACTATCGCAGTACCTTGCGGCGTGACCACGGGTTTGAGCCGGTACTCAACCTCCACCGAACCACCGGCATCGGCAGCGGCCTGCACTTCATGGCTGTCATGCAGTTCCAGCGCGTGAGCCGGGACTGCGATGGCCTCATACAAGCGATGTCGTTGTTCAGGGGTCAACTCGCCGTTGCCCAATTCGCTGGGATAAGCGATCCCCACCATGAAGATTGCGGCTTGCCCTACCGTGAGCGTCGCGGCCACGGAGCCCAATGCGGGGACTGCACGAAAAACGGCGGTTACCAGTTTGTCAGTATCAATCCATTCCCCGCCGTGGCTGGGCAATACCCCGGCAGAAAGCACTGACGATGTGGCAGGTAATTGAAAGGTGTTGGCCTGCCTGACCCGTTCGAGGCGAACATCCTCATCAACCTGTTGTTTGAACCGAATGCGCGCGTCGCGCTGCTCGGCGTACTGCCGATGGCGTTCCCAAAGCGCCTCCCGCTTACGCCAGACAATGGTCTGCTCGGCATGATAAGCGGCCAACGCATTGGATTTATCCTTGAGCGCATCGAGTTGCGCCGACAGCAGTCGGGCTTCATGAGCCGCTTTGTAGGCGTCTTCCCAAGTTTGATGACCTTTATGCAACGCCTCGCCGAATTGATTCAACCGCGCCAGATAATCGCTTGCGGTGCGCGCAAGCGGATCGTGCCCATCAAATGAAAGAGCCGTAGTGTTCTTGACGCCGAGCTCTGCAGTTTTTTTGCTGATCAGCCCGTCGATTTCGTTTTTTTCTTTGGTGATGAAATACAGCTGAAAGCGCTCGGACGAACCGTGGTTGGGAGGCCGTTTCGCCGCTGAGATCTCTTGATCAAGCGATGACGTGAGTTGTTTAGCCCGGGCGGCAAAACTGTCGTCAATTTGATCTCTGGTTACGTTTTGACGCTGGGTGAGTTGAGTGAGTAATTGGTTGCGCGCATAGATGCGTGCCTGCTCCCGAGCGTACTCAGCGGCGGCCAGTGCCTGCTCTGCCTGAATCCGCTTATGTTCTTCCTTGGCCCGCTTTCTGGCCTGTTTCGTTTTTTTGCTGGGGCCGCTGATTGCGCCGGAGGCGCCTACACGATTACCTCCAAAACTTCCGCCACCGCCCCCACCGCCGCCAGAAGCAGGCGGACCGGACCTGATGACGACGTCTCCTGACGTGCCATCGTTGAATCGTTGTGCCATACAGTCTCTCCTTGTCTGTAGGGCACAGCTTGTCGATCGGGGAATGGCGGAGTGCGGTACATATGTATCGCGGGGGATTTATTCGCCGATTTGAACACCTGATTCACGCGCCGACAAAAAAACCGTTCATGCGCTTAACTGACAGGGATTCATCAACGTCGAAGAGGTAACACTCCGATGCCCCGTCTCACTGCGAAAGACTTTGCTCCGGAACTGCTCGAACTCTATGACTACTACGCCCACGGCAAGATCAACCGGCGCGAGTTTCTGGACCGTGCGGCGATGTTCACTCTGGGTGGTTTGACGGCCAGCGCACTGTTGGCCTCCCTGAGCCCGAATTACGCACTCGCCGAGCAGGTTGAGTTCACCGACCCGGACATCATCGCCGAATACATCACCTACCCTTCCCCCAAAGGCAACGGGCCGGTTCGCGGTTACCTGGTGCGCCCGGCCAAAGCCACGGGCAAGGTGGCCGCGGTGGTTGTCGTGCATGAAAACCGGGGGCTCAACCCATACATCGAGGATGTGGCGCGGCGGTTGGCCAAGGCCGGCTTTATCGCCCTCGCCCCTGATGGCCTGACCTCGGTCGGCGGCTATCCCGGCAACGATGACAAAGGCCGTGAACTGCAGGCGACCGTTGACCCGGAGAAGCTCATGAATGACTTTTTCGCCGCGATCGAATGGCTGATGAAGCACGATGCCGCCAGCGGAAAAGTCGGGATCACCGGCTTCTGCTACGGCGGAGGTGTGGTGAATGCCGCCGCAGTGGCGTATCCGGAACTGGGCGCTGCGGTGTCGTTTTACGGCCGCCAGCCAGAAGCCAGGGATGTCCCCCGAATCAAGGCACCCGTGATGCTTCACTACGGCGAACTGGACACGCGCATCAACGAAGGCTGGCCCGCCTATGAGCAGGCGTTGAAGGCCGCAGGCAAGACCTATGAAGCCTACATCTACCCCGGCGCGAACCACGGTTTTCACAACGACTCCACGCCTCGATACGATGACGCAGCGGCGACACTGGCCTGGGACCGGACACTGGGTTGGTTCCGGCGATACCTGGTTTAGCGAGCCAAGCGCCTACCCCACCACATCAATCAACTGCTCACGCTGCGCGCCAGTCAGCATCGGACCGAAACCCGCACCGGCATTTTCCGTCATGTAACGCGGGTTGCCGGTGCCGGGGATGACGCAGGTTACCGCCGAATGCGCCAGCAAGTACTTGAGCGCCAGTTGCGCCCAACTGGTGACACCGACTTGCGAGGCCCACCCCGGCAGCGGCTTGCCCTTCAAGCGGGCCAGCAAATCACCGCCGCCGAACGGCCGGTTGCAGATCACCGCCACCCCGCGCTCACGACACAGCGGCAGAATGCGTTTCTCGACGCCGCGATCATCCAGCGCATAGTTGATCTGCAAGAAATCCAGTGGCTCGGCTTTCAGCACCGCTTCCACTTCGTCATACGCCGACGCGGTGTAATGGGTGATGCCGATGTAGCGAATGCGCCCTTCTTCCTTCCATTTGCGCAGGGTCGGCAAATGGGTTTTCCAGTCCAGCAGGTTATGAATCTGCATCAGATCGATCCGGTCGGTCTGCAGCAGTTTGAAGGATTGCTCCATCTGCGCGATGCCTTCTTCGCGGCCACGGGTCCATACCTTGGTGGCCAGAAACGCTGGCGACCGCGGTTTGTGGATCGACAGCAGTTCGCCGGTGGTCTGCTCGGCGCGGCCATACATGGGAGAGCTGTCGATCACCGTCCCGCCCTTTTCGAACAACGCGCTGAAGACGGCGGGCAGGTTTTTATAGGCCGGATCGGCAGGCGCGACATCAAAGCCGCGATAGGTGCCCACGCCGACAATGGGCAATGGCTCGTTGCTGGAAGGAATGGCGCGGGTCAGCATGTTCTTGCCTCCTGTTTCCTTCGACGGCGTGGTGGTTGCAAAGGCCGGATCGAAAGTGAGCACCGCCGAAGCACCGGCAGCCAGCGTGAGTATTCGTCGACGCGTGTATCCATCAGTGTGGCTCATGGTTGTGTCCTTCGACCTCTGGGCTGTTGGCCTTTTGCGCTAGTTTTCCGGCAAACGGCACGATCACCAGCGCCATCAGACCTTTGCCAGCTACAAAAGAATAGCTGCCGGCGACAATTCGGCCCTGCCTGAAATACAACAGGGTCGTCAGGCGCTGGTGGGCACAGCCGCAATCCGTTGGATGAATATCTGCTTCTGCGGTAACAGCGGCAACGGAGACGCACACCCTCAAAAACCACACCGCCGGCCCGCGCTGCTGTCGTTCAACTACACTCTGACAGCGATCAAACCATCACGGTCGTCAGGCCCAGAGCAGTCAATGCCACCCACTAACGTTAAGCGAATGTCGCGTATCCTCGTCTATCTCGTCGTCATCGCGGTCGCGTTGTACCTGACGCTGTGTGTGGTGCTGTTCGTGTTTCAGCGCGCCCTGATCTACTTCCCGCAACCCTCCGCGCTCGGTGCACCCGAAACGCGGCTCACACTCTCGGTGGCAGACGCACAGGTGCAGGTCAGTGTGAGGCCGCGCGAGGGGCCGAATGCGTTGATTTATTTTGGTGGCAATGCCGAAGACGTTTCGCGCAACCTGCCCGAGTTTTCCGAGGCGTTCCCCGACCATGCCCTGTACTTGCTGCACTACCGGGGCTTCGGCGGCAGCACCGGTTCACCTTCCGAGGAGGCGATTGCCCGCGACGCCCTGACCTTGTTCGACAAGGTCTACGACAGCCACCCTCACATTGCCGTAGTCGGCCGCAGCCTGGGTTCGGGCGTCGCCGTGCGTCTCGCCAGTCAGCGGCCGGCCGCACGGCTGATCCTGATCACCCCCTACAACAGCCTTGAAGACCTCGCCGTCCGCCAGTACCCGATATTCCCGGTGAAGTGGCTGCTGCAGGACACGTTCGAATCGTGGAAATACGCCGGGCACATCTCGATACCGACGCTGCTGCTGGCGGCTGAGCAGGATGAAATCATCCCGCCCTCCAGCACGGAAAAACTCTACGGGCGTTTCGCCAAAGGTGTGGCGACCCTCAAGGTTATTCCGGGCGTGGGGCACAACTCGATCTCCGACAGCCCCCAATATCTGAAACTGATGGAAGACGGGCTGTAGTTCACTCGATCATTTGCGCGCCAACTTAAAGCGCACGCAATCTTCGTAGAAACTTTGGCGCAGTGCCGCAGGTTTGATCCGCGACGGGCTGTCGTAGGTTTGCTCGGTAATACCCATCGCCGTCATGCGCATCCATGGCTTGCTGAACTTGTAGGTCTGTAATTTCTGGCGGGCGGCGTACAGCGAAACGCCCGCCAGTTTGAGTTCCTGGGCTCTTGCTGCCGTGCCCGCGCCCCAGCTGCACATATACCGGTCATTGCTTTGAAGCTCTTTGGCCTGGGCGGAGACGGCGATGCCCGCCAGGCCAAACGAAATCAGCGTAATCCATACATTGCGCATTTAAAGCCAGCCCTAACCACCTGAAATTAAAGTGATTCTGTCTGTAACTTTCAGACTTCGGGGCCAGCAAAATGCCTTATCGCAAACCTTCTCAGTTCGCCGTGACCCGCTTGAGTCCGATAACGCCGCCCAGGATGAAGGCAATGCACAAGACCCGCAGCAGCATGGCGGCGGCGCATTTCAGCGCTTAGCGATGCACGCGGTTACGCCCGGTGCGCTTGGCCTGGTAGAGCGCGTCGTCGGCGCGGGTCAGGAGACTGTCAAAGTTCTCGGCGGGTTGCGCGAAGGCCACGCCAAAGGATGCCGTGATCGTATCGAGCACCTTGCCATCAACCCGCGCCTTGATCCGCAACGACTGGATTTTCACCCGCAGTTGCTCAGCAAAAACAGCGGCACTCGCCAGATCGGCGCAGTGTTGCAGAACCACGCAAAACTCCTCACCGCCGTAGCGCGCCGCCGTGGCGTGAGGTGGCAGCGAACTGCGCAGCACCTGCCCGACATGCTGCAGCACTCGGTCGCCCAACGGGTGACCGTACTGATCATTGAATTGCTTGAAGTGGTCGATATCCAGCATGACCAGCGCGACGCCCTGGGACTCATTGCTCAGCGCCTGCTCGAGCAAACGGGTAAACGCGGTGCGGTTGAGCAGTTCGGTCAGGCCATCGAGTGTGGCCGCCAGTTGTGCACGCTCAAGCTTGCTGCGCAGGCTTTTGATCTCGCTCTGGGCCGTGTGCAGTTGGGAGAGGAACTGCTCCTGCTGACTCTGCATCAGTTGAGTGCTCTGTTGCAGCTCACTCAAAATGCCCGGCAAGCGCTCGTTGACGGGCGACTCGAGCATTTCCAGGCAACGTCCCAGACTGCTCTGGAAATTCAGATTGCCCTCGACGCTGCGCGAAACGTCGCGTTGCATGTCGTCCACCAGATTGATCGCCTGTTGTTGCCCGGCGCGGGCCTCTTCCAGCTCGTCGCGAATGATGTAGTCGCGAAAAAGCCGGGTGGCGGACTCCGGCGGGAAGCAATCGAAGTCCTTTACCACCCGGTCCAGGTGACGATTGAGCTCCAGGTCCTGGCCTTTGCTGTAGGTGTACCAGAGCGCGTAATGCACGGGATTGGGCGGGATGTTGTGACGAACCATCAGCGGAATGGCTTGTTTGAGCAGCGCCGCGGCCTCGCGGGAATCTTCCGGATACAGCGCCAGGGCAGTCGCACGCGTCTCTGATTGGCTCATGTCATCACTGTGGTTGTTAATGATTGGCAAATGCAAAACGTTGCGAGCATAACCATACGCCGGACAAACGGCCATCCCCCTGTGCATTACCGCGCCATTCGGGCTGAGGCAGGTCAGTTTTATCGCAGGCATTGGCGACCGCGACGTCGTGCGAACCTTAACCTCTGCCGATGGCCATGACGTTCATGATCACACCTCTTGCGCTTGCACAGTGACGGCCGGCGTCGGCTGCGAGTTGCGCTCATGCACATGGCGATGAGGCGTACGGTCGATGTTCAGGCTGAGGATTTCCGGACGGCTGTAGTGACCGCGGCCGTCCATCTGACGCTTGCGGATGTCGATCTGGAACAAGTCGATGTCGGCAATGACTTCGCCTTCACCTTCGGTCAGTGCGCCGACGACTTCACCTTGCGGATTGATGATCGCGGTGTAGCAACCGCCGGAGATCGGACCGATGGCGCAGCCGGTGTCAGCCATGATTTGCGCCTGCTGGTCCGGGTACAACCAGGCGGTCGAGTTGACCACGAAACACGCCGACTCCAGCGCGTGCATACGGATGCTGACTTCCATTTGGCGGGTGAACAGCGCACCGGCGAACGAACCGGGGTACATCGAGGCGTGAATCTGTTCGCCGTCTTCGATCAAGGCGTAACGTGCCAACGGGTTGTAATGCTCCCAGCAAGCCAGTTGACCAATGCGGCCGACGGCGCTGTCGGTGGCACGCAGGCCCGAACCATCACCCATGCCCCAGATCATGCGTTCGTGATAGGTCGGCGAAATCTTGCGACGGGCCTGAATCAGGGTGCCATCCGCATCGAACAGCAATTGTGTGTTGTAGAGGGTACTGCCATCGCGCTCGTTGACGCCGATGGACACCACCATATTGGCTTCTCTGGCGGCTTTGCCGATGGCATCGGTGGTCGCGGAAGGCACGACGACGGCTTGATCGAGCAACTTATAGTGCTCGGAACCCATTTCGAACGGCGACTGAACAAAGGAAAAGTACGGGTAATACGGCACGATGGTTTCCGGGAAAACGGCGAACTGCACGCCTTTCTCGCCGAGTTCACGGATTTTGTCGACGACCTTTTCTACAGTGCCTTCACGGCTGTAGAGAACAGGTGCGATCTGGACGGCAGCGGCTTTGACGATGGTCATGGCGGTGATCTCAGTGGGGATTGGGCTTCAACGAGACCGAGATTACGCCAATAATATTTTGTCTCAAATGCCGAATACACCACCTTTTAAGCCATGCAGATACCTTGCAGGAGGTTCGCGATCGGGGTTCACGCAAGTCCGCCTCGACTAGCGCGCTGGATGACTTGCGGTGGTTGGCCAAACGCCCGGATAAACGCCCGGCGCATCCGTTCCCGATCACCAAAGCCGGTCTCTGTCGCCACCACGTCGATGGCGTGCCGGCCGGTTTCCATCATCAGACGTGCGGCCTCCACCCGCAGATTTTCGATGGCCTTGGCGGGTGATTGACCGGTTTCGGCATGGAATACGCGACTGAACTGCCGCGGGCTGAGGTTTGCCGCGCTAGCCAGCGCGTCCACCGACAGCTCGGACTTCAGGTTCTGCTTGGCGTAGGTCAACGCTGACTGGATGCGGTCAGTCTTGGGTTCGAGTTCGAGCATCACCGAAAACTGCGACTGCCCGCCTGCGCGCCGGTGGTACACCACCAATTGCCGGGCCACACGACGCGCCACTTGCGCACCGAGGTCACTTTCCACCAGGGCCAATGCGAGATCGACACAGGCACTCATGCCTGCAGCGGTCCAGACGTTGCCGTCGTTGATGAAGATCCGATCCTCCTCCACCTTCACCTTCGGGTAGGCCCGCTGCAACGCCGGCGCATGGCACCAGTGTGTAGTCGCGCGCCGACCATCAAGCAGTCCGGCTTCGGCCAGCGCGATGGCACCGGTGCAGATCGAGCCGACACGGCGGGAGGTCTGACTGGCGCTGCGCAGAAACGCCACCATGCCCGATGAAACCGGACGGATCAGGTTGTCACCCATCACCAGCAGCGTGTCGAACGAGCGCTGATCGAACGCGGTGGTTTCCACACCGAATCCGGCGGAGGTTCGCACCGTCCCGCCGTGCTCCGACAACAAGGCAAGGCTGTACACCGGTTCGTCGACGGCGCCATTGGCCATTTCGAACGCCGCACACATGGCCAGGCCCAACACCTGGAACTCGGGATAAACGATGAGGCCGACCTGGTGCATGACGACGATATCCTGATGGCTGCAAAGGAGGCTTGATAGTTTTTCAGGCCATCTAATTTGCACTGTACGCGCTAATCAGGTCTATCCCTAACGCAAGGCACTCAGTGCCGCGACATCAACCCATGCAGCACCCCAAACCGCAAACCGGGCTCGGACGGCGTCATGTGCGAAACGCCAAAGACCTTGAACGCCGCCAGCATCAGCACCAGTCCACCGGGCAGGATACTCAGACGATGGCTTTGCAAACCCGCCAACCTGAGCTGATTGACGTGCCCCACTTCCAGCAGGCGCAGTGACAGGCGCAACAAGCCGCTGTAGGTGATGCCGCTCTGGCCTTCGTCGTTCAAGTCGTTGGCCTTGAGCACTTTGGCCAGCATCCGTGCGGTGCCTGATGAGCCGATGACCTGCTGCCAGCCCAATGTGCGATAACGGCGCGCCACGCGTTCGAATTGCAGGGTGGCGACACGCTCGGCTTCCAGTAACGCCGGGGCGGTGATGCGGCCGCCTTGAAAATAACGCGCACCAAAGGTGCCGCTGCCGATGGCGATGCTTTCGGTCAACAGCGGTTGCGCGCCCTGCCCCAGAATCAGTTCCGTGGAGCCGCCACCGATGTCGATCACCAGTCGTTTGCGCTGCGTGCCGGGAACCGTGTGAGCCACGCCGGCGTATACCAACCGGGCTTCTTCATGCCCGGAGATCACATCGATGCTAAACCCCAGATGCCGTTCTGCGCTGGCGAGGAACAGTTGAGCATTGTCGGCTTCACGCACAGCGCTGGTTGCCACCGCTCGCACGCGACCGGGCTCAAAGCCGCGCAACTTTTTGCCGAATCGCGCGAGTGCCTGCCAGCCGCGATCCAGCGCCATCTCGTCCAGCGCGCCACCCTGAAACCCCTCCGCCAACCGCACGGGTTCACGCAGGGTCTTCACTTCCTGGATCACCAGTTGCTGGTTGCGCTTGACGGACTGGCCGATCATCAAGCGAAACGCATTGGAGCCCAGGTCAATGGCCGCAAACAGGGAGGCATCTCCTTTCATAGCAGTATTCCTTGCACATTCATCTATCAGCCGACACCGCTCTGCTGAACACTCAAGACGGTTTGCAAGGATCTTGGCATGGGTTCGATGACATCCAGATGACACCCACTAATGGGCCTCTCCCCCCTTGGGCTTGTAAAAGAGAAACATGCGGGTCTCGGTGGTCTTGATGTATTTCCTGGCCCAGTCGGGTTTTACGTTGCGGTCGTGAAAATACATCGCGCCGTTGGTGCGGTCGTTGAGTTGCTTGTTGAGGGCCTTGCGCGCGATTTCCTTGGCGATCGCGTATTGGGTTTCTTCCTGGACCTCATCGGAACGCCCGTCACACCACCAGGAAAACTGGCAGTTCTTGGCTTCGGAGCCTTGCTTGACCACTGCGCACACCGTGTCTGGAAAACCTTCGTGGCCCAGGCGATTCATCACCACACTCGCCACCGCTTCCATGTCGGCGGAGGATTTGCCCTTGGCTTCCCAATAGATGGAGCGCGCCAGGCAGGTGATTGCATCGTCCAGCGGCGACGCGCCTGCCGGGTCGACCGCCTGCACTTCCGAAGTGGTGATGGCTTCGGACTTGGGTACCGGTAGATCGGCGCCCTTCTCCGCCGCTTTCTGCTCCAGCACTTCGGCCTTGTTTTCGGCCACTTCCTTTTTCTGTTCCTGTTCAGTCGCCGATGCCTGGCCGCCGAGTAGCGTGATTGCAAAGCAGGTTGCTATCCAAATTAATCGCATGATCGACCCTTCTGAGTGGACTGGATTCAAGCAACAAAATGTCGACGCGCAGCACGTCTTTCGGGCGACATGGCTTGATTGTAGTTGCCCGTTTTCGTTTCGACAGACGGCCAACAACCGGTATTTCGGCGCGAAAAGGCATTGCGCTCACGGGGGTGAAATCGCGCATCATGGGCGCAGTCCGAACAAGGGAGATTTCCATGCGTGTCCTGTCATCCGTTTTGCGTCTTGCTACGTTGTCATTGGGCTTGTTGTTCGCCGCGAAGGCGCTGGCGGCCGACGAGAAACAACTGATCGACTCGATCAACGACTACCGCAGCCAGGTGCAACGTTGCGCGGGTGAAGTATCGTCGGAGCTGCCGCCGCTGGCGGGTGATCCACGGCTGGCGCTGTCGGCCACCAGCATCGGCAACCTGCAACAGGCCATGGTCGCGGCGAATTACCCGATGAAGAATGTGCAGGCAATCAGCCTGTCCGGACCGCGTGATGCAGCTTCGGCGATGAAAGCGATCCAGGAGAGTTTTTGCCAGATCGTGCTGGACCCGCAATTCGTCGACATCGGCGTGAGCCGCCAGGACCGTGAATGGCGCATCGTGCTGGCCCGTCCATTGTTGAGCGCACGCCTGGGCGACTGGCAGGCGGAGGGCCAGAAGTTGCTGGCCGAGCTCAACACCGCCCGCAGCCGTCCACGTCAGTGCGGCACGCAATCCTTTGCCGCCGCCGCGCCGCTGACCTGGAACGTCACCCTGGCGACAGCGGCCGAAGAGCATTCCCGGTCGATGGCCAACAACAATTACTTCGACCACAAGGACCGCGACGGTCGTACCCCGGGTGACCGCGCAGAACTGGCGGGTTACAGCGCCCAGTTGATCGGCGAGAACATCGCCGCCGGGCAAGACAGCGTGCGCAAGGTCGTCGATGGCTGGGTCGCCAGCCCCGGCCACTGCGCCAACCTGATGAACCCGCAGTTCCAAGAGTTGGGCGCGGCGTATGCGGTGGACCCGAAGAGCGATTCGGGGATTTACTGGACGGCGATGTTTGGTACGCCGTAAACGCCCGGATCGCGCAGAAAAACCGGACGCTCTTGATGGGGTCCGGTTCTTCTGCGCGATCGGTCAACCCGTCATAGACTCTGTCGATCAGCCGGTCATCAAGAGTGATTGGACGCCAGTGGCCCTTGGCTTGAGCCGATGCCGAAGGGCAACGTACCCAACATCTCCACAAGCATTTTTATCGAGGTCGGCGATCAGTGTTCGACACTGGTCGAGGCCGGTTCAGGCACTCGCCTGAACCACCTCGATCCCCAGTTTCCGATAATCCCCGACATCGCCCGTCGCCACGTGACGCTCGGTGATCAGCGTATGGATGCGGCTGCACGGCGCGACCACAAACGGCTCGACCGCACCCAGTTTGTCCGCCGTGGTGACGGCGATCACCTGCGAAGCGCTGTCGAGCAGCGCCTGTTTCACCGGCACCTCATCGAAGTGCAACGAGCTGATGCCAACTTGCGGATGAATTGCACAGACCCCGGTGAACAGCACATCAGCCTTGATGCCCTGGAGCAAGCGCACGGTCTCGTGACCGCTGACCGACATCGTGGCGAGGTTGAGTTGCCCGCCCGCCAGAATCACCTTGATGCCTGTGTACTCGGCCAGGATGATCGCAGTCATCGGCGAGGTCGTGATGGCGGTGATGGCAATGTCCGAAGGCAACGAGCGCGCGATCTGCAGCGTAGTGGTGCCGGAATCGAACATCACGATCTGGCCATTCTCCACCCGACTGGCCGCGAGTTGCGCGAGGTGGGTTTTCACCTCATCGGTTTCGCTGACCCGCGTGAAGTAATCCTTGCCCGTATCCTTGGGCCGAGGCAGCGCACCGCCGTGCACGCGCTGTACCAAGCCGGCCGTGGCCAACTCCGACAGGTCACGGCGGATAGTGTCTTCCGAGACGGCGAAATGCTGACTCAACTCCGACGCCATGACCTTGCCGTCACGTTCGAGGATCAGCAGGATTTTCTGCCGGCGCAGATGAGGGAGTTCGGCGGCCGAGTGTTGATCGTGCATGTTTACGCCTGATTTTGCGGGTTTGTGCGAGATTAGCCAAACCTTCACGCAAACACAATCGATGCAAGAGCCCCATCGCCGACAAGCCAGGGCTCCTGGGATTGCGGTGAAGCGTCAGTTGATCGCGACCTGAGCCACACGGCCCGTGGCCACCAGCGCTTTCAGCGACGTGTCGAACTGCTTCAGAGCGTTCTCTTGCAACGCGATTTGCTGGTTGATCTGCGCGGCGATCTCCGGTGCGGCTTTGCCGTGCACCCAGACCGAAGGCATTTGTTGTGTGCGTGAGCCCTCGGCCTTGCCGATGTATTGCAGGTTCGAGTCATAAAAACTGGCCATGAACCGCGCTTCAACCTGATTGTTGCGCTTGGACACCAGACGGCTGTAGGTGTCGAGCATCACCACCACATCCGGGTGCGCCTGCACCAGCGCATCGAGGTTGTCGTAAACCGTCACCGAGGCAAACTCTTTGTGCAACGACCCCATCAACCCGTTGATCGCCCGTTTCGGATCGGAACTGTTGACGAAGGCGCTGCTGATGCGCGAGTCCAGTTCAGGGTTCTTCGCGCCGTTCAGCGCAACCGAGTGGTACTGCTCAAGGTATTCGAGGGTGCTGACGGTGTTTTCGCTGTAGAGCACGCCCACCGATTGCGCGTGCTGCAAGCTCGCGGCGCTGTCGGCGACCGGCAGGAAGTGGCAGGACTGTTCGGCCGCGTACGCCGGCACGGTGGCGGCAACGCTGCCGGTCAGGACAGCGACAAGGGTCAGCAGGGTAGACATTCTCATCGCGCAGGTTCCTTCGGAGGCGAATTCGGTATGTGGCTATCCTCCTCCCTTGGCGAAAAAACAGAACTTGCGATTCTTGATGATGGTTATTGATCAAACGAATGGTTGCGGCAAAAGGGACCGTTGCGCTTTGCCCTCACACCCCCGGCCGATCCGCAACCGGTGCATGTTGCGCCATCAACTCGACCACCCAATCAATAAACACGCGCAGCTTCAGGCTGATGTGCCGGTTCGGCGGGAAGGCCACATACAACGGCATCGTATCGAGCCGCCAACCCTCGAACAGAGGCACCAATTCGCCGCTCGCCTCATAGTCCCGGGACATGTATCTGGGCAGCCAAAGCACACCGAGCCCGGCGAGGCCCGCCGCAAGAAACGCGTTGCCATCATCGACGGCCAGCACGTAGCGTCCTTTGATCTGCAACCGTTCACGCTCGTTGTACAGCGCGTAGGGCACGGGTTTGCCGGTGCGCGCCCACAAGAAACCGACGACGCGATGCGCCGAATCCTCCAGCTCTCGCGGATGTAGCGGCAGGCCAACGCGCGCCAGATAGCTCGGTGCCGCAAACACGCCAAGTGGCAGGTCCGCGACACGCCGGGCCATCAACGACTGGTCCATCAGTTCGCCGCCGCGCACCACGCAATCGACGTTCTCATCGATCATGTCGACGATGCGATCGCTGACGCCCATGTCGATCTGGATGTCCGGGTAGCGCGCATAAAACCCAGGCAATGCTGGCACCAGAATCATCCTCGCCAGCGGGCTCGGCACATCCACACGAAGTCGGCCTCTGGGTAACGTCGCCGCACCGGACAGGCTGGTTTCGGCATCGTCCATATCGGCCAGCAGCCGTAACACCCGCTCGTAGTAGACCGCGCCATCGGCTGTGACGTTGACCTTGCGCGTGGTGCGGTTGAGCAACTTGACGCGCAACCGTGCCTCCAGTTGCTGCACCAGTTGGGTCACGGTGGTCTTGCTCATGTGCAAGGTGTCGGCCGCCTTGGTAAAGCTGCCCGCCTCCACCACGCGCGCAAATGCCTGCATTGCATCAAAACGGTCCATTGCGGCCCCAGGTATCAATCGGATTGTTTGGGTTTCACAAACAGTGCTGGCCAAGGTTGCTCGTTTATCGTCCCGATGCAAGTCCCTACAGTCTCTACATCGACGATAGAGAGCCCTTGATGGAGGCATTTCATGACGCAGCGCGATGTTGTTTTCCCACCCCAACGCCAGGCGCTTTATGAGCGCAATCGGTACTCGCCGGCTATTCGCTCCAACGGCTTTTTGTTCGTCTCGGGGCAAGTCGGCAGCACTGAGGATGGATCGCCCGAACCTGATTTGGAGAAACAGGTGCGACTGGCCTTCTCCAATCTGAACGCAATCCTCGCAGCGGCCGACTGCACGTTCGACGACGTGATTGATGTCACCGTGTTCATCGTCGACCCCGAATCGACTTTCGAAACTATCTGGAAGATCGTGCCGGAATTCTGGGGTAACGCGCCGCACCCCACGCTGACCGGGGTCGGCGTAACGTGGCTGTACGGTTTCCAGTTCGAGATCAAGGTGATCGCCAGACTTCCAGACACCGCCGAGGGATGAAATGAAATCTGCGCAGGGATGAATGCGTTTTCCGTTCGGCGTTAGAATCGGAATGTTCCGCTCACATTTTCGAGGATGACCCAGGCATGTCCACGTCCGCTACTTCCCTGCAAGACACCGCGGCGCCGGAAGGCGTTTGTTATGGCTGCGGCAGCCGCAACCCGCACGGGCTGCACGTCAAGAGCTTCTGGCATGAAGACGGCGTGCACGTCATCGCCGAGCACGTGCCCGACGCCAGGTATTGCGGCTGGCCGGACCTGGTGTACGGCGGCTTGATCGCGATGCTGGTTGATTGCCATTCCAACTGGACCGTGATGGCGTATCACTACCGGATGGAAAACCGCGAACCCGCCAGCCTTCCACGCATCAATTGCGTCACGGGCAACCTCGGCATCAAGTTCATCAAACCGACGCCAATGGGCGTTCCGCTGACCTTGCGGGCGAAAGTCGAAGGTGATGTCGGGCGCAAAACCCGGGTTATCTGCGAGATCTACGCCGGGGACGTGCTCACGGCGGTGGGCGACTCCATTTTTGTTCGCGTCGACACCGATCAATTGGCCGCCGTCGCGCACAATCGATAGGTCGCCCCTACCCGGCCTTGAGGCCAACCGGCGTGGCTGGGACTGAACATGTTGCTGCGCCCGCGCCGCTCACTGTCGCCCTTCGAAACGGACGCTAAACCAACGGCCAACTGGTTTCTGAAGGGCATGACGGGGAATGTGCTCAACCCGAAAATCGGGGTTTTTTACGTCTCTTTTCTCCCGCAGTTCATTCCCCAGGGCCACTCATTGATTGCCTGGACATTTGGCCTGGTCAGCATTCACGTGGTGATCGGTTTGATCTGGTCGTTAACGTTGATTCGCGCGACACAGCCACTCGCCGCGGTACTGCGACGGGAAAAAGTCATCACGTGGATGGACCGCACGACGGGCATGATCTTTGTCCTGTTTGCGGCGCGGTTGGCGTTTGCTAACCGGTGATGGATTTGTCTGCTGTTGCTTATCCATAGGACTTCAGGCGCTCTAGAGATAGCCCGAATTGCGAGGGGGCCTCGAGAAATAGCCGCTCGGCGAGTTTTCGCTCAAACCCGGGAACCTGCTCAAGCGAGCAACTCGGTGATCCACCGCGCCTGCCGGGCGATGTCTTGCACCTTTTCCTCAGGTACAGCCTGCCGCGCGCGGGCGAACTGGGTGAGGGTCTGCTGTTTGTGGCGCAGGATGCGCTGCCACTTGACCAGGAACGCCGGGCTGCGTGCCTGCATCTGTAGCGGGCCGAAGTACAGTTCCTCGGCCGTGTACGTCACCGGCCCGACGCGCTCGGCGACGATGATTTCGTAGTAGAAACGGTTTTCGTGCAGCACTTCCTCGCAGAGGATGCGGTAGCCATTTTCCATCAGCCATTGGCGCAGTGGCTGCTCGCCGCCGTTGGGCTGCAGGACCAGGCGCTCGTGGCCACTCAGGTGCGCCTTGCCGCTGTCGAGGATGTCGCGGATCGTCTCGCCACCCATGCCGCAGATGCTGATCGCGGTGATCCCGTCGCCCGGCTCGATCGCCGCCAGGCCATCGGCCAGGCGCACGGTGATCCGCTGGCCCAGCCCGTTTTCGCGCACGGTGCGTTCGGCCGAGTGGAACGGCGTCAATGCCACCTCGCCCGCCACCGCCGACGCGATGGCGCCACGGCGCATCAATGCCACCGGCAAGTAGGCGTGATCCGAGCCAATATCGGCCAGGCGCGCACCGGCTGGCATATGCGCGGCCACGCGCTCCAGGCGCATGGACAATGTCTGTTCGTTCAACTGCAGTTCCTTTTCACCACGAAGGTCCGGCCCCTGTGGCATGAGTGCGGGCCGCCATGATGCGTGGTGAGGGAGGCAGGGTAAAGGGCCGGCGCGGGTTGTGTGACTGGCTTGCCTGTCGTCGTGCCTTCGGCAAGACAGGCTCGAACAGTTGAATCGCCTTAGTCCCTGTCTTTTGTCGTACGAATGAGATTGCCCCGTAACTTCACGATGGCCTGCTGCAGTTGCACGAACTCGTCGGCATCGAGACCGGTTTGCGGAAAGCCGTCTTCCGAGAGACCTTCACGCAGTTTTCGCCCCTCTTTAGTGAGACTGATCCGCACTTGGCGTTCGTCTTCCGGGTCGCGCTGGCGCAGCACATAACCCATGGCTTCCAACTTCTTCAGGATCGGCGTGAGGGTGTTGGACTCGAGGAACAGTTTTTCGCCGAGGCTGCCAACGGTCTGGTTGTCTTCCTCCCACAGCACCACGAGGGTGATGTATTGCGTATAGGTGAGTCCGAGCCGCTCGAGCATGGGCTTGTAAGCCTTGCCGAAGGCGAGGTTAGAGGAATAGACCGCAAAACACAGGAAGTCTGAAAGCTTCAGGTCGAGGGCGGATGTCTTTTCAGTGGGTTTCATGAGCATGCTCCGGGCCAAAGACAATGGATCGCAAGGCGAAACTATACATCGCATGCGATGGTATCGGAAGTGCTCGTTAATGTGATGATCGATTTCCACGGGCAGCAGGCGACCGGCTCACCAGAGATGCGCCCTGATGAGCCGTGCGCCGGCAGCGGCGAGCCTGATCCTTGAACATCAAGAATCAGGCCTTCATGCCTATGAGCTAGTCACTTACCTCCGCGACTTGAACACGATCCGCACTACAAACCTGGATCGGCAGGTTTTTCACATGGACTCACGACGTCTGAACATTCAAGTAAACGTCAATGTTGCCGCGCGTGGCCTTCGAGTAGGGGCAGATTTGATCCGCCGCATGCGCGATTTCGCACGCGACCTCATGAGGCAGGCCTGGCAGGTTTATGTTGAACCCGGCCTGCAGGAAGTAAGCATTCCCGGTTTGCCCCAGATCGATCTCGATGTCGACGGACACGTCGGCTGGAATAGTCACCTTCAACGCTTTGGCCGCCAGGCCAAGCGCTGCGATGTAGCAGGCCGACCATGCGCCGGCAAACAACTGCTCGGCCGTCGGGTGCGGCTGGGTGGCGGCGAATACATGGGCCGGTTTGGCGCTTCCCGTCGTTGAGAGTTCGATGTCGAGGTTGCCGTTGTGCCCGCGCGACGTGTTACCGGAACTGCTCAGCGTGGTGTGCGTTTTGCCGGTAGCCAATACTTTTTCGATTTTGCTCATCGGTGATTCCTTGAGTTTTTTATTAAAGTCAAATAGCACTAAAGACACGTAACTATCTGACGCAACTCATTTTATAAGCACGATCAAATCACCGAGAATGCCGGAAAAACCGATCACCTTCGGTTTTTCCGGCCCCCCGCTGCCCCTCTCTGGGATCAAGCACGTCACCACTCGTCGCCAAGTCGCAGCACACGCTTTGACATCGCTGGGTCTTTACTTGAATATATTTGCATCGCATACGACTTAATCGATAGCGATAAAAATCCACCGCAACTCTTGCCGTTTGGAGAATCCGCCATGAACGCCGCCAGCAGCCTCACAATCTCTATCCCTCATGCTTGCCATGGCCACAACGGCAACAACTGGATCACCGCTTCGTGAAGCTGACCCAGCTCCGAACGTTCTGTTCAGTGGTCGACATGGGCAGTTTTCGTTCGGCGGCACGAGCACTGGACGTGGCCCAAAGCACGTTGACCGAGTCGATTCAAAGCCTGGAAAGAGAACTGGGGACCACCCTGTTGGTGCGCTCCAATCAAGGCATCAGTCTGACCCTGGCCGGCAAGGTTTTCCTGACCCGGGCACGCTCGATCATTCTGGATTGTGATCGAGCTGTTCAAGACGTCCGACAAAGCCAGGGGGCGCCAGAAGGTCAGATCGCATTGGGTATCACGGCGGAACCTTTGGCTGCGTGCCTGATGCCGGTCTTCAACAGTTTTACCCGCCGATTTCCAAACGTGCGGCTACACGTCGCCAGTGGGCAGACGAAGAGGCTGATTGAAATGATCCGCGCGGGCCGGCTCGACTTTGTGATGTGTCCACTGAGCACTGATGTCTGCGATATCGACTTGCAGATTGAGCGGCTTTACCGCTCGCAAGCCAGCGTCATCGCGCGCAAGGGCCATCCCCTGGCGGATGCTCGCTCAGTGCGCGACCTCGCCGATTGCCAGTGGATCAGCGTCCGGCCGGCGGGGATGGCGGGTAGCGCGGAGAACCAGCTGACCGATCTGTTCAGAGACCAGGGCTTGCCGCCTCCGAAGATCGTGATCACGACCGAGTCGCTGCTGGAAATCCTGCACATTATCGCCGAGACGGATTACCTGACCATGGAGCCCGGCGTGCTTGCCGGCATGAAGCTGTTTTCGGCGTCGCTTACCAGCATTGCAATCCGCGAGCCATTGGAGTCGTGCGAGGTGTGCTTGATCAGTCGTCGAGTTTCCCCCTTCACTCCGGTCACCCAAGAACTGACCAGCATGCTGATCTCGTACTCGCGCTTGCGTCACCGGGCCAAGGGGTAAGGTTCGACTGGGCATTCAACCGGTTCCGCCCGCTAAAACCGAAGTTCGGTGGCCGGTGAAACCGAACCGGTGACGGCTTCGCTCGCCGCCCACCGGTTCAACTCCAGCCTGCCGATTACAGATCGGTGATTTCCTTGTGGCGCGGTACCAACAGTTTCATCACGCTCCACGCCACCAGGTAGGCCACCGCACAGATGGCGAACATGATCATGTAGCCGGTGTGAATATCGTTGATCGATTTGTAGTAGTCGAAAACCCAACCGCCAATCTTCGTCATCACGACCCCGCCCATGCCGCCGGCCAAACCGCCAATGCCGACCACCGATGCGATGGATTTTTGCGGGAACATGTCAGACACCGTGGTGAAGATGTTGCACGACCACGCCTGATGCGCCGACGCTCCGATACCGATCAATATCACCGGCACCCAGAAACTGATGTAACCCAATGGCTGCGCCAGTAGTACCAGCAGCGGGAAGAACGCGATGACCAGCATGGCTTTCATCCGACCGTCATACGGCGCATCGCCACGTGCCATGAAATAGCTCGGGAACCAGCCGCCGCCGATGCTGCCGACCATGGTCATGCTGTACAACACGGCCAACGGCAACACGATGGCCGCGCCCTTCATGCCGTACTGCGCCGACAGGTAGGTCGGCAGCCAGAACAGGAAGAACCACCACACGCCGTCGGTCATGAATTTACCGAAGGCGAACGCCCAGGTCTGGCGGTAGGTCAGCAATTTGAACCACGATACTTTTTTCTCGGCAACGCCCGGTGCCGGGGTGGCGATCACTTGCGCATCGCTGCGGATGAAGGCCAGTTCCTCTGCCGAGAGGCGTTTTTGATTTTCAGGTTTTTCGTAGAGCGCAATCCACACGGCCACCCAGACGAAGCCCAGCATGCCGATCACGATGAACGCCGCTTCCCAACCCCACAGGCTGGCAATCAGCGGTACGCAAATCGGCGCCAGGATCGCGCCCACGTTGGCGCCGGAGTTGAAGATACCGGTGGCGAAGGAGCGTTCCTTCTTCGGGAAGTATTCGGCAGTGGCCTTGATCGCAATCGGGAAGTTACCCGCCTCGCCTATCGCCAGCACGGCGCGGGACAGCATGAAGCCTGCGATCGAGACCGGGATGACGGCAAGACCGAACGCGCTGCTCACCGCCGCGATGCCCTCGCCCATAGGCACTGAAAAGGCATGCATCATGGCGCCGGTCGACCAGATACTGATCGCGATGATGTAGGCCTTTTTGGTGCCGATCTTGTCGACGAAACGGCCGGCAAACAGCATGGAAATCGCATACACAAACTGGAATACGGAAGCGATGTTGGCGTAGTCGCTGTTACTCCAGCCAAATTGCGTCGACAAATCCGGCGCCAACAGACTGAGCACCTGGCGGTCGAGGTAATTGACGGTCGTGGCGAAGAACAACAACGCACAGATCGTCCAGCGATATTTGCCGACGGCCTGGCCGACACGTTGCGCATTGATGGGCTCGTTCAGATTCATGGCATCACTTTATTATTGGATTGTGGTGATGATCTCTCGGTTTCAAGCGAGATCAATTCTTACGCACAGCACACGGTTCTGTGGCTCGCGTCAGACGAGTAGCAAGGGCAATCGGGAGGTTGGCGATGCGGCTACCGACATCGGGGATGACGGAGCGCAGGTACAGTCAGGGCCACAAGAAGCGGCATGCGGAGAAGCGAGAATGCGAATGGAGTTCATGATGGGACCCGATTTTTGTTTTTAGAGGCGTAACATCGTATGTCATCGTACAACTGCGCCTTTTATATCGAGTCCCCTACCCGGCTGTCAATCTGGAAAATTGCCGTTCGTCTCATAAAACAACACGCCTGAAATGTGGACTGCGCCAAACGGCAACGGCTTCGCCGCCCTTGAAGAGGCGAGCCTGTCGGATGTAGCGGTGGGCATTTGAAAATAAGATAGTCGTACGACAACGCATGTCGTTACGGTTTAGCCTTCTGTAGGTGCGTTATCGGCCATCGCGAGCTCGCGCCTACAGTTGCCGGGACTCATTTGACCAGGCGCTTTTCCTTGGACGGTCTGTACCCGAAATACGAGCTGTAGCACTTGCTGAAATGACTCGGTGACACAAAACCACACGCCACCAGCACATCCACCTGGGACAGCTCCGTGTGCTGCAGCAGCCGGCGCGCTTCGGTAATCCGCAATTCCATGTAATAGCGCTGAGGCGTGGTGCCAAGCTGCTCCTTGAACAGGCGTTCGAGTTGGCGGCGAGAACGACCCGCGTAGACCGCCAACTGCTCCAGTTCCAGAGGCTCTTCGAGGTTGGCGTCCATCAGCTTCACCACCTCGCGCAAGGGTGCGCTCACACAGACATTTTCCGTCGGTTTGATCCGCCGGTAGCGCGACTCTTCGAACGCGAGGATGTCCTCGATCCCTTCGACAAGCGCCTTGTCGTGCAAGCTCTTGATCCAGTCCAGCGCCATGTGGAACGCGCCCGAAGGACTGGACGCCGTGAGCCGGTCTCGATCAATGACAAAAGGCTCACTGGTGACATGCGTCGCTTTCGCCACTTCCGCGAGTGCGGGGCGATGTTCGGGGTGAATCGCGCAACGATAGCCGTCGAGCAAGCCCGCACTCCCGAGGAACCAGGCACCATTCCACAAACCGGCCAGGCTCACGCCATGATCCGAGGCGGCTCTGAGCAAGCTGATCAGCTCATCCGTCACCTTCAGTTCAGTCCTGTAGCCACCGCAGATGACCAACAGATCGAGGTCATGAACCACGGAACAATCGATACGCGCATCCGGCCGGATGACCAGCCCCAGATCGCTGACGACTTCCCCATCGTCCAAGCCGAACGTGCGGGACGAAAACAGTTTGGGTCGTAGCAGATTCGCGGTAACGATCGTATCCAGTGCCTGGGTAAAAGCAGGCAGCGAGAAATGTTCGAGCAGCAAAAAGCCTGTCCGTGTCATTTGAACAGGCTCGTTGGGGTTGTCGTTCAGATAGCGAAGATTCTTCCCCTTCATGCCTCCGCTGAATTGGCGTCGTTCGATCAAGGTGTGTGGCACTCGGTTGCGTTAACGGACAGGGCGTCTGGTCCCTCAGGATATCGCAAAACGGTCCACGCTCCTCCATCTGGTTCCTCTGCAGACAGCGCCATGATCCACACCTTGCTCGCGGCTTCCCTGTCGCAGATCAAAAACGAATTGAACCCTGTGCGTCATCATGTTTTCGAAAGGTTATCAGTGCTGCCCCATGATCCGGAAAGGCGCCATTGCAGAGGGAACCCAGATGAACAGTAGAGTTCTGCTTCTGATCGCCAGCCTCGGCCCAACCCTGGTTTTCGCTGAAGGCTGCGACGTGCTGACCCGCTCCCAAAGTCCTTCCGTGCCCGTGATCGAATCCCATAGCTGCTATGAGTACGAAGGCATGCCGGTAAATTCCATCGATTGGTCATGCAGCAATGAAAGCAAGGAGATGACGACCAGCACCAAGAAAAAGGTCGAACAGTGCGACGATCATTATCAGGCCACTTGCATCGCAACCTTGACTCAGGAGTCGCTGGCCAATCCTCATTCCACCAGTAAGGACAAGAACGCCAAGTCGCTTAACATTCCCGACAATGCCCAAGTGACCACGTATTACTACGACGCCGAACACTTGAACCAGGTGAAGATCGATTGCGAGTCAGGCGGTGGGCACTGGAAAGCGAAGTGATCAGCCAGGTTTAATTGGGTCGCCCCGAACACTTACCCTGCTAATTCGCAGCAGGACCTTTACAAGTAAGTGTGACTACGCGCCCAAAACATTATCGAGTCGCGACAATATACAGGCGCCACTTAAGTGACTGTTACCCGCTATACTCCAACCAGCCGCCGCCTTACAGGCACCACCCCCCGACACTTCTACCGCGAGAATAATTCACGCGCGCCGACGAATGAGTTATATAAGAAAAAATCTATACAATTCATAATGTTAACTCTAACAAAACGACCAACATCCATCTTGCTGAAATTTCAAAAAACCATAAAAGACCCGACCAAGAATAAAAAGTTTCAAACTTTTCAACCAAATAAAAAAAATACACATAACACTTTTAAATACTGTTCTTCGATGCTAATAATCCGGACGGTTCCGGGTTCCAGGCAACACACTTCCTCACCTGAAGTGAACATCAGCTCACCTCACGTGCCGATGAGCCGACCTTAATCAAGTTCAAAACCGCTAGCGTGTTACTCAAGTTTCAACAAACCTTAGCCGCTGTTGTGTTGCGCACTAAAACTGCGCGAGGAAGGCATCATCGCTCGCCATAAGATTAAAATCCTTTCGATCTTCGGAACCCGTCCAGAAGCCATCAAGATGGCGCCGTTAGTCAAAGCCCTCGCCGCGGAACCGAACATTGATTCGCAGATCTGCGTCACTGGCCAGCATCAAAGCATGCTGAAACAGGTGCTGGATCTGTTCGACCTCAAGGCTGATTACACCCTTGATGTGATGACGCAACAGCAGTCGCTCAACTCGCTGACGGCGGCGTTGTACACAGCGATTGACCCGGTGCTGGAATTGGCCCGCCCGGACCGGGTACTGGTGCATGGCGACACCACCTCGGCCATGGTCGCCGCGATGGCGGCGTTTCATCGACGCATCCCGGTCGGCCATGTGGAAGCCGGGCTGCGCACCGGTGATATCTATAGTCCATGGCCGGAAGAGATGAACCGTCGCTGCATCGACCTGGGCGCCGACATGCTGTTTGCGCCGACCCAAGAATCGCGCCAGAACCTGCTCGACGAACGCCTGCAGGGCCGCACCTTCGTGACCGGCAATACGGTGATCGACGCGTTGCAGATGACCGCACGGCGCATCGAGCTGGACGCTGACTTGCGGGCCAGCCTGGACCAGCAATTCTCGTTTCTGCAGAGCGGCCGCAAGGTGCTGCTGGTGACCGGGCATCGTCGGGAAAACTTCGGTGAAGGCTTCCTGGATATCTGCAAGGCCCTGAGTCATCTCGCCCGGCGCGCGGATATCCAGATTGTCTATCCGGTGCATTTGAACCCCAATGTCATGGGCCCGGTCACCGAGCACCTCGGCGATCTGCCCAACGTACACCTGATCAAACCGCTGGACTACCTGGCCTTCGTGCGCCTGATGCAACGGGCTCACGTGATCCTCACCGACTCCGGTGGCGTGCAGGAAGAAGCGCCGTCCCTGGGCAAGCCGGTGCTGGTCATGCGTGACGTGACCGAACGTCCGGAAGCGGTCGCGGCGGGCACGGTGCGCCTGGTTGGCACTGCACCGGACTCGATTATCGCCGGGGTCAACGCGCTGTTTGATGACGACCTGCTGTGGCGTCGCAGCTCCCTGGCGGCCAACCCTTATGGCGATGGAAAGGCCAGCACGCGCATCGTCGACGCCCTGATGGGCCGCGCGGTCGATGACTTCGTCGTGGCATGCGCGCTGCCCAGGTTCCTGCAACACCCGACAGCGGCTGCCGTGCGCGAGGAACCCGGGGAAAACCTCCCGGCCTTCACCTCTCAATAAACCAAAACTGCTCCTCCCCCTATCTGCTCGAGATCGACCTGAATGAAGTCTTCCGTTGCCATCCATACGGGTGCGCTCAGCGCCCTTGCCTGTGGCGTGAGCCTGCTCGCGCTCATGCCGACTTTTGCCTTGGCCGCGGACAGCCCGCTCACCCAGGCGATCAACCGACTCAACGCCGACACTCGCCAGGAGCGTGAGGTGCGCTTGAGCGATCTGGGAATCGACGCGCCAATCATCCTCGGCTCCACCGATGCTCGCCGCGAACTGTATCTGCCGCTGCCGGCGGGTGTACCGTTGACAGACGCCAACCTCAATTTCAACGCCAGTTACCTCAATGGCGAACGCGGCCGCAACACGTTGCTGCTGTCGCTGGACGGCTATCCGGTGCGTGCCGAAGGCCTCAGCGAAGCCCAGGGTGACGCCAGCGCCATGCTCGGCGTGGACAAGAAAGCACGGGACAGCGGCTCGCTGCGACTGGGCGTTGCCTGGTCGTCCATCGTGTCCCGTGTGCTGTGTGAAGACGAACGCGCCATCGGCAATGTGTTGCGGATCGAACCCGACACCCGCCTCACCTACAGCTACGACGCCAACCTGTTGCAGAACGTCGGCGCTGCCTGGACGGCATTGCCTGGCAAACCGGGCATCATGGTCGCGCCGGGCACCTTGTCTGCCGAAAGCTACGACGCGGCGTGGCGCCTCGGTGTAGCGCTGGAGCGGATCGGCAAGCACAGCCGCATCCTGCCCTTCCCGGCCGTTCAAGACAGCGTTGACCTTGGCGGCCTGCGCATCCCCGCCGAGTTGCTGGCCATTCCCGCGTTCGCCAGCCTCAACGGCAAAAGCCCCCACGTTCTGGCGGACGCGGCGCAAATCGGCGCATTGCTGATGCTTGGCCAGACGCCGAACGTCCAGGCCGATCTGGCTATCAACGACCCGCAACTGCTCAAGGCCGTCAATGAATCACTCGACGCGCTACAGAGCCAGATCCAAGGCCTCGACGCCACGGCAACGAACGCCTTCATGCAGTGGCGTGAGCGCCATGTCAACGCAGGTCTGGCCGCTACCGGTACTGACAACGTGCGCCTGGCCTTGCTCGGCACACGTCCGGTGCTGATGATCGCGCCGCAAGCCACCGGCAAAGCGCTGGCGTTGTTCAGCTCGGCCTGGAACACCCTGGCACGCAGCCGCCAATTAACGGTCAGCGAAGCGCAGTTGCCGTTGAGCGCCGACGGTCGCGTGGCGTTGTCGCGGCTGGGCGGCAAACCCGGCGCCATCGACGTGCTTGCAAAGTCCGACTGGAGCACGTCGTTCCCGTTGGGCAGCGTGGCCTATGACGGTCGCCTGCCGGTGAAGGCAGTGATCGACGTGTCCGCCGCACCCGGTGCATCGGACACCGCGCCAGTGGCTTCGCTGTTTCTCAACGATTATCTGATTGGCGCACAACAGCTGGTGGCCAACGGTGAAATGCAGCGCATCGAAGCGCGTATCCCGCGTTATGCGGTGGGGGCAACGAACGTCTTGCGCGTGTCGTTCCAGCGTCAGCCAGTGAGTGATCGCTGCCTGGAAACGCCGCAAGCCTTCCCGGTATCGGTGCTGCCGACCAGCCACATCGTGCTGGATAAAACGGCTCTGGGTGATGACTTCTCCGGCATGGCCGCGCGGTTTGCCATGGACGCGCAAATCCTTGTGCCACAGGCCTACCTCGAACACCCGGCGAGCAGCCTGCCGCAGGTGATTTCGGTGGCTGTTGCCGCGGGTGTATCGCCGTTGCGCGCACAGCTGAAGGTCAGTGCCGATGCCAAGGCTTCGGTCACCGCGGACAAAACCTTCCTCGCCTTCGAGTTGCCGATCAAGGACAGCAAGGAATCGGTGCAAGTCGATGAACAGGGTCGTCTGCGCATCAATCACAAAGATCAAGTGTTGCTGGACGTGCAGCCCCTCAACCATCTGGCCTCGTTGCAAGTGGTGGATGCCGGCGGCCAACACGGTCTGGTCTATCGCGCCCTGGGCACCGACGCACCGCGCTTCGCCAAACCAATTCTGCTGAGCCGCGGCGACGTCGCCATCCTGGGTGACAACGGTGCACTGACTACCTTCGATACAGAGGACCCGAGCGGCAGCCAATTGATCGACAACGAAGCACCCAAGGGCCTCGACGCCTGGCGCACGCCGTCGCTGTTGTGGCTGATACCGGGCGGCATCCTGTTGGTCCTCATCCTGTTGCTGGCTGGCCGTAGTGCCCGCCGCAATCGCCAGTAACGGTAACCTTCGATGACGTCGCTTTATTGGCCCTATTGGCTGGCCCACTACTACAGTTTCCTGGAGATCTCGACCCTCGTGATCGCGGTCCTGATCCTGATCTCCAGCCTGGACGATCTGTTCATTGATCTGTGGTACTGGTCTCGCCGCCTGTTTCGCAAGTTCACCGTGGACCGAAAATACCGGCCGCTGACCGCCGACCAGTTGATGGCACGGGATGAACAGCCGCTGGCGATCATGGTCCCGGCCTGGCTGGAATACGACGTTATCGCGCCGATGATCGAGAACATGGTGTCGACCCTCGACTACCAGAACTACGTGGTCTTCGTCGGCACCTACATCAACGACCAACGCACCATCGATGAAGTGGAGCGCATGCGTCGGCGCTACAAGCAGTTGCATCGCGTGGAAGTCCCGCATGCCGGGCCGACCTGCAAGGCCGACTGCCTGAACTGGGTGATCCAGGCCATTTTCCTGCACGAAAAAACCCACGGCATGACCTTCGCTGGCGTGGTATTGCACGACAGCGAAGACGTACTGCACCCGATGGAATTGCGCCTCTTCAACTACTTGCTGCCGCGCAAGGACATGATCCAGTTGCCCGTGGTGTCTCTGGAGCGCAACTGGTACGAGTGGGTGGCCGGCACTTACATGGACGATTTCGCCGAGTGGCATGGCAAGGATCTGGTGGTGCGTGAAAGCATGACCGACACCGTGCCCTCCGCCGGGGTCGGCACCTGTTTCTCGCATCGCGCCCTGCGCGTGCTGGCCGGGGAAACCCAAAACCAGCCGTTCAATACCGACAGCCTCACCGAGGACTACGACGTTGGCGCACGCCTGGCCAAGGTCGGCATGAACGCAATCTTCGTACGCTTCCCGGTGCAGTTCCGGGTGTTGCGTAAATCATGGTTTCGCAAGCCTTACGAATCGACCCTGGAGATGCCGTTGTGCGTGCGGGAATTCTTTCCCGATACCTTCCGCACCGCGTTCCGCCAGAAAGCCCGCTGGACCCTGGGCATTGGCCTGCAAGGCTGGGAGCAAATGGGCTGGAACGGTTCGCTGGCCAACCGATACCTGCTGTTTCGCGATCGCAAAGGCTTGGTGACGGCGTTCGTCAGCATCATCGCCTACGTCATTCTGGTGCAACTGCTGGGGCTGATCATCCTGCGCCAGAGCGGCCTGTGGGACGTCAGTTTCCCGACGCCGTTTGAAACCAGCGGCGTCATCCAATACCTGCTGTTGGCCAACGGTATCGCGCTGGCCTGGCGCATCGCTCACCGCTGCTATTTCACCACTGTGCTGTACGGCTGGCAGCATGGCTTGCTGTCGATCCCGCGCATGGTGGTCGGCAACTTCGTCAACTTCATGGCCGCGTCACGGGCCTGGCGCATGTTCCTGGTCGGCAAGGTGCTCAACCGCAAGCTGGTGTGGGACAAAACCATGCACGACTTCCCGTCCACCGACCTGGTGGCCGCCGCACCGCGCAAGCTCGGCAGCGTGCTGCTGTCCTGGCAGGCGATCAACGAAACCGATCTGCAAAGTGCCCTCACCGAACAGAAAACCCGGCACATGCCACTGGGGCGGATTTTGCTCAGTAACGGCTGGCTGGATGACGAGACGCTGGCGGAAGCCATCGCCTTTCAAAACGACTTGCCACGGGTGTTCGATGTGGCCGCCAAGGCGCAATCGTCGCCCCTGAAACTGGACGATGAATTCGCTCTGCGCTGGCGCGTGGTGCCGCTTGGCTTGAATGCCGACGGCCGCGCACAAGTTGCCGTGGCCAGCCCGTTGCCGGCCGCAGGCCTGCAACAGGTCAGCGAGGTATTGGGTAGCGAACCGGTGCAGCTGATTGCCCGGGAAAGCGAAATCGTTGCGCAGTTGCGTCAACTGAACGTACGCGATGGCCAAGCCGTGCCGGATGCCCGCGCGCCGCTGTTGGGTGATCTGTTGATCGAAATGGGCCTGCTCGATCGCGGCGAGTTCAACCGCGCCATGTTGCAGTACCGCCCGCAGCGTCACGGTCGCATCGGCGACTATCTGGTCGACAGCGGCGTGTTGCCTCGCGCCACCATCGAAAAGGCCGTCGCCCGTCAGCACAGTCACTACCCTGCGGAGCTTCCGGCATGAACCGCCCCTTGCTGACCTTCATGGCCACGGGGCTGAGCCTGCTGCCGGCACTGGTGCATGGCGAAACACTGCCGCTGCCGTTGACCGGCCCGGCCTATGTCAACGCCAACGAGGCGTATAGTGCCTACGAGCGCAAGGACTATGACCTGGCCATCGCCAAGGCCCGCGAAGCCTTGCGCCAGCGCGCCGACATCACGCGCCTGAATACGCTGATTGCACTGGCTCAGCGCGACAAGGAATTGCGTGATCATCCCAAGCGCTATCCACCGTCGCGCCAGGCCCCGGGTTTCGGTGCTGCGGCCCAGGCATTCAAGGCCTATGACCGGGATGACTTCGGCGCTGCGGTACTGGCGGCACGCAAAGCCATCGCGCAGGCGCCAAAACGCCTGGACTATCGCCTGCTGCTGATCGAGTCCTTGCAGCGTCAACAGCATTTGCAAGAGGCGGATCAAGCCACCACCCAAGCATTGGCCGTGTTTGCGGACGACGATACGTTACTGATGCGCCGCGAAGCGATTCGTCGACAACTGGCGGCGCCGTTGGCGGTTGAGGGTTATCGCGCCCTGGAGCAAGGCCGTGTGCCGTTTGCTATAGATCAGGCCAGAAAGGCCGTCGCCTGGGCACCGGAAATTGCCGCCAATCAGCAACTGCTGATCAGCGCCCTGCTCGCTGCCAACGACTACCGAGGGGCCGAGCTGGCGGCGTCAGGCGCATTGGCTCAGGACGACGGGGAGATCGCGCCGTGGATTCTGCGCAGCTACGCCCTGGATCGTCAGGGTAAAACCCAAGCGGCCCAGGCTGATCTGAATCGCGCCTTGGCCATCGATGGCCTTCTGGAAACGGAAACCCGCGACATCCGTTTCTTCGCCGCCGACGCCGCACTGGCCCATGGCGAGCCGCAACAAGCGCTCGATCATCTGCAGCCACTGGCCGACGATGACAGCGGCGAAGTCGCCCGCCGACGCGCCGCTGCCCGCCTGGCACTGCGGCAGAAAAACAACGGTGCGAAAGCCGTGGCCCATTTTCCTGCACCGGCCTTGAACTGTCAGGAAACCGCCTTCGGCCTCGTCTGTGATATCTGGCCGGGCAATCAGCGCGACGGCGGAACCGACCTGGCTGCCCAGGCCTATGCAGCGTTGGCCCGCAAGGAGGCTGCGACGGCGGCTGCCCTGGCGAATGAGGCCATTGGCCGCGCACCGCAAAATCCGGCTTACCGGCGCTTGTTGGTCAGTGCCCTGAGCGAGCAAAAACGGGTACCTGAAGCCATCGCGGCGGCCAGCGAAGGTCTGAAGCTGACGGGAGATGACGCCCGATTGCTGTCTCAACGCGGGCGCCTGCGTCAACAAATCGGAGACGACTCCGGAGCGCGCAAAGACTTTACCCAGGCGTTGGCGCTGGGCAGCCTGCCCGCTTACGAAGAGGCGAGTTTGTACGCCGCCATCGGCCAGCGCCGCACCGCCCGCGAACGGCTTCAACAAGCTCGCGACAGCGGCGAACTGGAATCGATGAGTGATTTGCAGATCGCCTATTTGTCGGTCCAGGCCGGCGATGATGAAGCGGCCCACGCGTCCTTCCGCAAGGCCGATGCCGACACCCGGCTCACGCCGACGGCCACTCAGGATGCGGCCTACACCGCGATGCGCGCCCATGAAGACGAGCAAGCCGTCGGGTACTTCGAGCGCGTCATCGACGCGCAACACGCCGGTGAAATGGACATGCCCGCGCAGCAGCTGTTCGACACCCGCCGTACGGTGGGCGATGTCTCGCGCAGAATCGGTTTGACCAGCACCACCAGTTATCGCGGCAACAGCTCCAGCAGTGGCTTGAGTTCAGCGCCGAGCAGCGGCAGCACCAGCATCGACAGTTTGCAAAACAGCACCGAACTGTCCTGGCGTCCATTGGGTTATCGCAATGCACGATTCGTCGAACTGTACGGGCGCGTCACCGACACGCTGTGGAGCAAGAACGGTGATTCGGATACCGGTTTCGATGCGTTGCAAGGCGCCGTGGGCGTACGGATCAAACCCTTCACCGCGCTGAACGTGATGGCCGCCGTCGAGCGCACGTTCCCCTTGGGATCGTCGGACGTCGACGGTGACTGGCTGGTGCGCCTGGGTTATGGCTCAAGCATCGGCACCGATTTGCGGGTCGATGTCTCCAGTTGGTGGACCTCGCAGTTGTTCGCTGAAGCCGGTCATTACATCAACGACTCGCGGGACTATTTCAACAGCGAATGGCAGGTCGGCCGCAGCTACGCCATCGGCGGCGCAGGTTCGCGTTGGGTCAGTTTCCCCCATGTCGTGGCCGCGTTCGACTACGACTCGAAAATGAACAGCGGGACTGACGCCGATGGCAGCACCGAGTCATCCTCCGGCAAGGCCGGAGGCGTTGGTGTCGGCAATAACGTGCGTTACTGGTTCCGTGAAGATGCGTACAACGCGCCCCGCTCCTACGTGGATTTTTCCCTGCAATACCGCGTGAAAGTCATGGGCGATGACCGCGCTGAAGGCGTGTTCGCTCGCCTGACTTATTCCTATTGAGGACGTGCATGAACGCTCGAATCTATTTGTGGCTGGGCCTTGGCCTGATCCCGACGTGGGCACCAGCGGCCCCCGAAATCGCACAGCTGTACGCGCCAACATTGCCCGAGGGTTCGGCCTGGGTCCGGGTGGTCAACCCACACGACACCGCCATGCAGGTCCGGGTGGGCCAAGGCGCGAGTGTTGCCCTTTCCGCCCAGAACACGCTGGCCAGTCCCTTCCAGGTGGTCGACTCGCGGCAGCCGCTACAGCTGACCGTCAATGGTCGCGAGATAAAGGACCTGAGCGCACCGAAAGGTGCGTGGGTCACGCTGATTCTCGACAACGACCCGGCATTGGCGCCGCGCCTGGTCATCGACCCGCCGCTGCGCGGCAAAGACCTGCGCGCCGAACTGAACGTGTACAACCTGGGCAACGGTTGCGCACAGGCCAATGTCCAATTGGCCAACGGCGCCCCGGTGTTCAGTCAGGTGCCGTTCAATGGGCAGGCCCAGCGCGCCATCAACCCGGTGCAGGCGACGCTGGTTGCCAGCTGCGATCAGCACCGCAGCCTCCCAATGAAACTGGCACCGTTCAAGGCGGGCGATCGCTACAGCCTGTTTCTGGTTGGCACCCGCCAGGCGCCACGGCTGATTGGCCTTGTCGACCAGAGCGCGCCATGACCCTTCAATGCAAACCCTCGCGTTTTATCCATCGCTGGTCGATGCCCGCCCTGCTCGCCGGCCTCCTGTCGAGCCTGTCAGGCACCGCCGTGCAAGCGGCGTCTGCAGTGATCACTGGCAATGGCGGATGGTTGTTTCCGGCCTGGGAAAGCCTGAACAAGGTCGACACCACCGGCACGACCCGCAACATTGAGTTGATCAAAGCACTCCAGCAGCGACTCGAACGCGCGCACATCGGGCTGGTCGTGTTGGTGGTGCCGATGAAAGCGCCGTTCTACGCACAGCGTCTGCCGGCCGATCAGCCGCTGAGTACGGCGGTGATGCAGCGTTACGAGCACTTGCAGCGTGACCTGACTCGCGCAGGGCTGAGCACGCTGAACATCAAGCCCATCCTGCAAAACACCGAGCAAGGCCAACACACGGCTTTTTACCGCGCCGACTACCACTGGACTGCCTGGAGCGCCGAAAACACCGCCGACGCCACCGCGCAACTGATTACCGAACGCTACCGGCTGCAAGGCGAACCCGGTGGTGGCGCGGCGCTGGGCCAGTGGTTCGACCGCCGTGCGTTCGGCGACCTGGCGAGCAATTTTTTGCCGGCGGTCAAACGCAAGGCGATTGGTCGCGACATCTATACCGTTCGCCACCAGGCGGAAAACGACTTGCTGATCGATGATGCGCCAGCACCGGTGCAAGTCATCGGCAACAGCTTTGTCCAACCTTACCTTGGCTTTACGCAGAAGCTCTCCAATGCGCTGGACCGCCCCGTCGCGCTGACCTGGAACCCCGGCGATGTCGGCCCATGGGCTACGCTGCTGCAATACCTGGAGTCGGCGGATTTTGCCCAACACAAACCGCAAGTGATCGTCTGGCAATTCAACGAGGGCCAGTTTCACCTTGGCCCCGATGCGACAGCCAACTGGAGCGCCAAGGGCGTCACTTCGCTGAGCCAATGGCATCAACGCATCAACAAGGCACTGCCGTGAATATTCCTGGCTACACCGCGAGTCGCGCGACGGTCACCGCGCTATTGTTTGCCATCACCCTCAGTGCAGGAACCGCCATGCTTTACATGACAAACAAGGCCTTGAGCCCAGGCATTGTCGGCATCGTCTGGCAGCCGGACAACAAGACGGTCGGCATCACCGGTCAATGGGAAAAACTCGGCGCTCGTGAACTGCTGGTGCAATGGACCGTCGTCGACGATCAGGCTTTCATTGCCGGTACCGGGCTACCGAGTGTGCCGATACTGCCCGATTGGGCACGCATCGCCAAGGCGCCCTGGGCGCAGGATGTGATCCTCGGGCTGGCCGGTTACTTCAGCGAGAATCGCTCGCGGGACAACATCGAGCAACTGGCTGAAGTCTCCGAACGCATCGCCAAACTGCCTACGCCGCTACACGTCACCGGCTGGTATTTCCCTGCCGAAGTCGATCCGAGCTGGACCCGCGCCAAAGAGTTGCCTGCCCTGCTCGCCAAGCTGCCGCGACCGCTGTGGATCAGCGTGTATGACGGCGCCAATATCGGCCCTGCCGCCACCGCCGAATGGCTCAAGCAGTGGCTGCCGAATGACATTGGCGTGTTTTTCCAGGACGGCGTCGGCGTCTACGCCCGCACCGCACCGGTCGCCCGAACCTACGCCGACGCCTTGCGCCAACGCCTGGGCAAAGACCGTGTGCGAATCATCGTCGAAGCCTTCCGCCCCAACTTTGGTGGCGGATTCCGCTCCGCCACCGCCGCCGAACTCAAACCGCAATTGGCGGCGTATGACGGCTATCCGTTGTACCTGTTCGACGGACCGCATTACGTCACGCCTGAATTGGTCGAGCAATTGAGCCGATGACGTAGATCGAGACAATCCAGGCCGGTGATTTCGCTCGAAAGTTGACGTTCGCATCGGCGAACTATCAGCCTGAAGCACTCACTCGACACTGCATCTGCCCACCGCTTAAAGTGCCGTCCTCTCTTCAGTGGATCGCCATCAAAAATGACTGAGACTTTCCAGGGCCGTTGCCTTTGCGGCGCAGTCCAATACCAACTCCGGTCACGCCCCAAAGCCGTTTCGCACTGCCATTGCAGTCAATGCCGCAAAAGCCATGGAGCAGCATTTGCGAGCTACGGCAGTGTTTTGCGTGGCGACTTTGATCTTGTACAGGGTAGCGCTGACATCCGCTCTTACCCGTCCTCTGCATCTGTCGAGCGCCAGTTTTGCACTCGCTGCGGTTCATCGCTCTTCTGGTCAAATAGCCAGGGCGAATACTCCGATTGGATCTCCATAGCGCTCGGTACGTTGGACACGCCCTTTGATTGCGACAAACAGAAGCATGTCGAGGTGGCGTCCAAGGCTGTATGGCATGACATTCAGGATCACTGGCCGCAGTCTCGATAACCCTTCTCATGCCAATTGTCTGCGCCAGATGCCGGGTGATGTACCGAACACGCAATCCTGCTGGCCGAAGCGATCAGGTCGATGACGAGGGCAATGCGTTGCCGCTCTCGGCAAGCGCGTGCCACCGACTCACCTCTGTGACCCGCCAACACCCTGCAGGACAAGGCACTCAACAAATGGCCTGACTTTTGCTCTGCTACTCGGTCACCAACCAAGGAGTGTCAACATGATCGGAAGCAACTTACCTGCACTGCATTACGTCGATGCGTTCAAAAGGTCTTTGGAAAGTGGCAACGTGACCGCCGGCAAGATCCAGGTCGTCAATGCGACAGCGCAAACCCAGGCACAGATCGATAAAAGTTTTCGCGAGGCAGAACGCGATCTGGAACAGCTGAAAGCTCGCTATAAATCGGATCAGAACCTGGCAACGTTCAACGCGAAAAGCGACTCCATCGCACGGCCCAATGTGCAGTCCTTCAGCAAAAGCGACGCTTTGCCTGTGCTGGAAAACCTCCAGCCTCTGATCGAGGTCGCAAGCCCTGAAGAGAACACCATCAACGCTAACCCTGGCGACTTTTCGATTGACAGCGCTGCGGTCTATCAGGAGTGGCTGTTGGCTCGTGGGAACGTTGATGTATCGGTTTAGGCCAATTGTGAGGGGCACTTAAGTAACCCGCGAATGCACCATTGGCGCTGCGCGCAAGCGTTTGCCGCGCAGCTTGCCCCATCTGCCCTTCTCACCCTCAGCCAACCGTCTAATCTGATAAGTACACGACTACACACACGCTGCTAGCCGCCACTTGCAGGAAAACGCCATGACCGGAAAAACAGCACGCCACTATTCGTCATGGGTCCTGCCCTCCCTGCTGGCCATCAATCTGGCGATGATGGCGGGATGTTCAGGCAAAGCGGCTACGGCTCGCTATTCGGCCTCAAACGCAGGCTCAAGCTGCTATGCCAAAGCGCTGCCCACTTCCGGCGAAGGCGGCCTCGCTTGGGGGGACACCTTGAACATGGCGCGCCAAAAATCCTTGAATAACTGCATTCGCTATGCCGGCCGCTCCGGTGGCACGCCGGATACCTGCCAGGTGGTGTTGTCCGAGTGCAGAAATTAGGCGTGCCCTCGTGGGCGCTCGCGCACATTAAACATCCATGAAAGGCGCGTACTTGAGCGTCTTCAGGCTTGTGTTCTGAAAGCCGTCGACCCTTTCACGTCGGCTGCGGGTCGTGAGTTGGCAGTCAGACAGCATTTGACCTATTCATATGGGCAACCGTATATTCGAATAACCATATATGTAATAGGAATCACCATGCGCGTTCTGTTCATGTGCACCGCCAATAGCTGCCGTAGCATCCTGTCCGAGGCGATGTTCAATCATCTCGCGCCGCAAGGTTTTCAGGCGATCAGCGCCGGCAGCTTCCCCAAGGGCCAGGTTCTGCCGCGCAGTCTTGTGACGTTGCAAGAAGCCGGCATCGCGATCGACGGGTTGAGCAGCAAAGGCAACGACGCGTTCGAAGCCAATCCACCGGACATTGTCATCACCGTCTGCGACAAGGCCGCCGGCGAAACCTGCCCGGTTTACTTCGGGCCGGCGCTGAAGGCCCATTGGGGATTGGAAGATCCCTCCGAGGTGAAGGGGGAAGAAGCGGTCATCACCGCTGCCTTCCACTCGACCTTGGCACGCATCGAAACACGCTGCCGGGCCTTCCTCGCCCTGCCCTTCGGCGAACTTGACCGGGATGCCTTGAAGCGTGAACTCGATCGCATCAGCACCCTGTAACCGGAGCACTCATGTCCCACGAACTGCCCAATCTCGACGCCTCCCTGATCCCATCCATGACCGGTGACGACACCCGGCCCAAGCCGCGAATCCTGCTGTTATACGGATCGACCCGAGCGCGTTCATTCAGTCGTCTGCTGGTCGAGGAAGCCGCCCGGTTGCTCGAACACTTCGGTGCAGAAACGCGGATCTTCAATCCATCCGGCCTTCCGCTGCCGGATGATGCACCGACCGATCACCCGAAAGTTCAGGAACTGCTCGAGCTGATGCAATGGTCCGAAGGACAGGTCTGGTGTTCACCCGAGCGTCACGGTTCGATGTCTGCCGTGTTCAAGGCGCAGATAGACTGGGTGCCGCTCGCGATAGGTGCCATTCGCCCGACTCAGGGTAAAACCCTCGCGGTCATGCAAGTCAGTGGTGGCTCCCAGTCGTTTAACGTGGTGAATCAATTGCGCGTGCTGGGGCGCTGGATGCGGATGTTCACCATCCCCAACCAGTCTTCCGTGCCGAAAGCTTTTCTGGAATTCGACGAAGGCAACCGCATGAAACCGTCCTCGCTGTATGACCGGGTGGTGGACGTCATGGAGGAATTGGTGAAGTTCACCCTGTTGCTGCGCGATCGCCCGGACCTGGTTGACCGTTACTCGGAACGCAAGGAGTCGGCAGAGGAACTGACCCGGCGGGTGAATCAGCGGTCGATTTGAAGCGCTACAACGCTTTATGAATCGCTACGGATAAACGCCAGCGCGGGCGAGATAGAGAAAACCCTATCTCGCCACACCGGTGTCGTAGCGGTTGACGGCACCCGCTATCAGTTCTGCGCTTTGCTCATTTTGGTGAACAGTTCGGTCGGTACTTTCTTGCCGTTGGAGGTGAACTGGTTGGTGCGGAATTTGTAGACCTCGCCCTCGGAGAGGAAACCATCGTTGTTGGTGTCCATCGCCTTGAACTCTTCAGTGCCCTGCGGAGCAACAGCCAGCAATTCTTTCAGGGAAACGCGGCCGTCGTGGTCGGTGTCGGTGCGCGCGAAGGAAGCGTCGCCGCATTTACCTTCACCGCACTTGCCTTCACCGGCCTTGGTGGCCTTGGCACCGGTTTCGCTGGCGCCACATTTGCCTTCGCCACACTTGCCTTCACTGGTCTTTTCAGCGGCGGCGAGCTGGTAGCCTTGGGGCAGCGCGTCAGCAGCGAAGGCGGACGAAGCAAGGTTCATGCTGCCAACCAGCGCAACAGCGATCAGGCCAATACGGGATTTGTTCGAGATATGGGACATGGTTGTTTCTCCAGATACTGTGTGCGGTGAGCCGCTCAGGGTCATGCCACCAGGGCGATAAGCCGTGGTGCGAGGTGCATTTGCTTTCTCGCCAAGGCCAGGCTATTTGACTGCAACCGTGTATCCCGGATGTATCCGGATCAAGGGGCATTTGTACGCCAGCATCTGTAGAGCGGGTCTGGATACACAGCGATACACATGACCCGCTCTTTCTATCCAGGCGGCCTGGAGGTCCCTGAAACCAGGTGAGGGCGCCTCACATCGACCGAGGTTGGCGAGCCTCGGCAATGGCACGGAGCACGCTGGCCCTCCAATGGACTACTCGCCCTCCCTCACTTAACGCGTACATGCTCCAACACCACTTCCAGCGGGTGACGCAGTTGCCTGTTGGCCAGGCGCTTGACCTGGCTGCGGCACGAATACCCGGTCGCCAGCGCTTCACCTGCCTTCTCCAGCTTGCCCGCCCATGACTGCTCGAAAACAGTCCGCGAGGTCTCCTGATTACGTGCTTCATGGCCGTAAGTACCCGACATGCCGCAACAGCCAGTCGCCTCGGTCACCAGCTTCAGCCCAAGCCGGGCAAACACGGTTTCCCATTGCGAAGAACTGGCCGGGACGTTGGTCTTCTCGGTGCAGTGCGCCATCAAACGAAACGTCTGTGCAACGCCATGAGGCCGCTCAGGCAGCGCGTCAACCAACCACTCCTGGGGTAGCAGGACGCTCGGGCAGCCGTCGAGCCCCGGCACTTTCTGATACTCCTGGCGGTAGACCAGCGTCATCGCCGGATCCAGTCCAACCAACGGCACGCCACAGTCGGCCAGGGCGTTGAGCTGATTGGCGTTGCGGACCGCCGCTTTGGCGAATGCACCAAGGAAACCCTGCACGTGCAAAGGCTTGCCGTTGGCACTGTAGGGCGCCAGAAACACGCGGTAGCCCAACTGATGCGCCAACTGGATAAAGCTCGCCAGCAACGGTGTTTCAAAGTATCGGGTGAAGGCGTCCTGCACCAACACCACGCTTCGCTCCCGTTGTGCGGCAGTCAATTCGCGCAGGGCTGGCACACTGGCGACAGCGACTTTGCAGCGCGTCAACGTGGCCTGCAGGTCGTAGCGGTTGATCAGTGGACTGTCGAGCATGCCGACGTGCCGTTCAAGCAAGCGGCTCACCCATTTAGAGCCCATCACCGCGTTGTACAGGCCCGGTGCGTAGGCCATGTAGGGAATGGTGAACTCCAGCGAACCGATCAGATAATCGCGGATCGGGCGTTGATAGCGACCGTGATACAGCTCGAGAAAACGCGAGCGGAATTCCGGAACGTTGACCTTGACCGGGCATTGTCCCGCGCAGGACTTACAGGCCAGACAGCCGGCCATCGCGTCGTACACCTCATGGGAGAAATCCGTCTCGCCGCGCGAGCGCGCCAGGTTATTGCGCAAGCGCGTCGGCAATCCGCTCAACCACGTCAATTTGCCCCGGGCCGCTTGCAAGACATCAATGTTGGCCGCGCCTTGCAGACGCAACCATTCGCGAATCAATGACGCCCTGCCCTTCGGCGAATGTTGGCGTTCGCGCGTGGCCTTCCACGACGGGCACATCGCATCGTTGGGGTCATAGTTGTAGCAAGCGCCGTTACCGTTGCAGTGCACGGCGCTGCCGAAACTCTGCCAGACGCGCTCGTCGATTTGCCGATCAACATCACCGCGCAGCGTCACTTCGTTGACCTTGAGCAGGCCTTGGGCAGCATCCGGCGGGGTGCAGATCTTGCCGGGATTGAGCTGATTGTGCGGGTCAAACGCCCCCTTGAGCGATTGCAGCGCCGGGTACAGCTCGCCAAAAAACTCGGGAACATATTCCGAACGCAATCCCTTGCCGTGCTCGCCCCACAGCAGCCCGCCATAGCGCCGCGTCAGCTCGGCCACGGCATCGGAAATCGGCTTGACCAGCGCAGCCTGGGCCGGGTCTTTCATGTCCAGTGCCGGACGCACGTGCAACACACCGGCATCGACGTGACCGAACATGCCGTAGGCCAGGCCATGACCGTCGAGCAATGCGCGGAACTCCGTGATGTAGTCGGCCAGTTTCTCCGGCGGCACGGCGGTGTCTTCGACAAAAGGCTGCGGGCGAATTTCGCCTTCGACGTTGCCCAATAGCCCGACAGAGCGTTTACGCATGGTGTAGACACGGGTCACCGCTTCCGCACCTTCGGCGAGCGTGTGGCCCAGCCGTTCGATCGTCGTGTCGGCCTGTAAATGCGTCACGAACGAGGCCACACGAGCGTCCACTTGCGCCACGTCTTCGCCGCTGAATTCCACCAGGTTGATGCCCAGCGTGGGGCGCTCGGCATCCGTCGGGAAATACTCGGCGACGCTGTGCCAGACGATGTCTTTCATCGCCAGCATCAATACCTTGGAGTCCACGGTTTCGATGGACAGCGGCGTGTGCGCCAGCAACGCGTTGGCATCGCGCAGCGCATCCATGAAGCTGCTGTAGCGCACGTTCACCAGCACCGAATACTTGGGAATCGGCAGCACGTTGAGCTTGGCCTCGACGATGTACCCCAGCGAGCCTTCCGCTCCGCACAGCACGCTATTGAGGTTGAAACGCCCTTGCTCGTCGCGCAGGTGCGCCAGGTCGTAACCGGTCAGGCACCGGTTGAGTTTGGGGAACACGGACTCGATCAGGTCGGCCTGGGTTTCCTGAATCTGCCGCGCGGTACGGTAGACCTCACCGATGCGGCCGGACTGCGTACACGCCGCTTCCAGTTGCGAGTCGGAAAGCGGATGGCTATGCAGGCGTTCACCACCGATCAGAACGCTGTGCAGTTCCAGCACATGATCGCGGGTCTTGCCGTAGGTGCAACTGCCCTGGCCGCTGGCGTCCGTGTTGATCATGCCGCCAACGGTTGCCCGGTTGGACGTCGACAGCTCCGGGGCGAAGAACAGCCCGTGGGGCTTGAGCGCGGCATTGAGCTGGTCCTTGACCACGCCCGCCTGCACCCGCACCCAACGCTCGGCGACGTTGATTTCGAGGATTTTGTTCATGTGCCGCGACAGGTCAACCACGATGCCATCGGTCAACGACTGGCCGTTGGTGCCGGTCCCCCCGCCGCGCGGGGTCAGCTTGATCTGGCGAAAGCGCGGTTCGGCCATCAACGTCGCGATGCGTACGATATCGTCCGCATCCAGTGGGAACACCGCCGCTTGCGGCAGACGCTGGTAAATCGAGTTGTCGGTCGCCAATACGGTGCGGGTGGCATAGTCGGCACTGAGCTGACCGCGCAAGCCATTGGCACGCAAGGCCTGGAGGAATTCCGGGTACTGTGCCGCGGGCGCAGCGGGAAGCAACTGGGCGATCATCGCTGGAGGGTCTCTTGTAGGTCTAATCACGGAAAAATCAAAACACTTGTCGCCTGAGCATTAATAGGTCAGCCTCAGGTCGTCGGCTGAGCCAATGATCCTGCAGGTTCTGGCGCCAGACAAACGGATAATCCTGCCGCTATTGATGACTTTTACGAATGAATTACCGCCACCTCACCCCTTCCATGTCGTTGCTGCTGGCGTTTGAAGCCGCCGCCCGGCATGAAAGCTATACCCGCGCCGCGCTAGAGCTGTCATTGACTCAAAGCGCCGTCAGCCGGCAAGTCCAGGCGCTGGAGCAGCAACTGGGCCTGACGCTGTTTCGCCGTGAAGGCCGCCAGGTGCAATTGACCGATGTCGGTCGTCTTTACCAGCGGGAAATGAGTGACGCGCTCGGACGCATCCGCAGCGCCACATTGCAGGCGCTGGCTTATCAATCAGGCAGCGGAACCTTACGCCTGGCCACACTGCCCACGTTCGGCTCGAAGTGGTTACTGCCGCGCCTTCATGATTTCTACAAAACCCATCCAGGCATGCTGGTGCACATCAATTCCCGGATCGAAGCCATCGACTTCGAAACCAGCGGCATCGATGCCGCGATCGTCGTCGGCACTGCCGACGTGCCGGGCCTGATCAGCCATCGACTGCATACGGAAGAACTGATGGTGATCATTTCTCCACAAGCGGCCGCGGCCCATGACGCCTGGACCCCGGAACGCATTGGCGGACAGACGCTGCTCAACGTCGCGAACAATGCCAACGTCTGGGGCGAGTGGTTCAGCCACCACGGCTTGCCCCATCGAATGATGCGCCTGGGGCCCAGTTTCGAACTCACTTCACATTTGATCCAGGCCGTGAGAGCGGGTATCGGCATCGGCCTGGTGCCGCGCATCCTGGTGACCGACGAATTGGCCAGCGCCGAGCTGATCAGCCTGGACCTGCCCTTCGCCAGTCAGCGCAGTTACTACCTGACCTACCCACCGCGCAACGAAAGACTGCCCTCACTGATCGCCTTCCGTACCTGGCTGCTGGAGCAAATATGAGCGACGCCGGCTGAGTGTTCCGCCGGGCGCCGCCATCGCCGGCAAGGCGACGGTGTGCGCAGGACCGGGCCATACCTCGCTCCTGCGGTTGTGCTCAGCTCTTGGCCGCCATCGCGGTCACTTCCACACGCATGCCGTCAACCGCCAGCGATGCCACGCCAACCGCTGCACGTACCGGCCACGGCTTGGCGAAGAAACGCTTGTAAACCTCATTGAACGCGGCGCGGTCGGCCATGTCGGTGAGGTAGATGGTCAGGTGCATGACGCGGTCCATGGAACTGCCGGCGCGCTCCAGCGCAACCTTCAATGCCTGCAACGTGCACTCGCTCTGCAGGGTGATGTCGCCCAGTTCCAGGCTGCCGTCGGCGCGGGTCGGGATCTGTGTGGAGACCAGGATGCCGTTGAAACCGGCAACGTCGGAGGAGATGGAATCCGCGTCGGGATCAGGGGTGAAGGTGATGTCTTGGTTAGCCATGGGGTTCTCTTGTTGGAGGGCGTGAAAAGGGCAGCCAGTTTACAGAATCGGGGCTCTGCCTCAGTTATTTATACTCAAATGCCAGCTTAATAATATTTTACCGATACCAGGGTCATCCCTAGTCTTGAGCCCAAGAAATGGCAGGCCGTTCGCGACCTGACTCCAACGTCGAGGGTATTGAGATGACCACTGAAAAAATAAAAACAGATACGCTGATTGTTGGCGCCGGTCAGGCTGGCGTGGCCATGAGTGAACACCTGAGCAAACTGGGCGTGCCGCACCTGGTGCTGGAGCGCAACCGTATTGCCGAGCGCTGGCGCACCGGGCGCTGGGATTCGTTGGTGGCGAATGGCCCGGCGTGGCATGACCGTTTTCCGGGTCTTGATTTTGACGACCTCAGCCCGGACGCGTTTGCGCCGAAAGAGCGTGTCGCCGATTACTTCGAAGCCTATGCGAAGAAATTCAACGCGCCGATCCGCACGGGCGTGGATGTGCTGAAGGTTGAACGCAACATCGGTCGTCCGGGATTCACCATTGAAACCTCTGAAGGCGTGATCGAAGCCAACCGCGTGGTCGCCGCCACCGGGCCGTTCCAGCGTCCGGTCATCCCGCCGATTGCCCCGCAAGATCAGCCGTTCCTGCAGATTCACTCCGCCGATTACCGCAACCCGCAGCAACTGCCCGAAGGCGCTGTTTTGGTGGTCGGTGCCGGCTCGTCAGGCGTGCAGATCGCCGATGAATTGCAACGTTCTGGCAAGCAGGTTTACCTCTCCGTCGGCGCCCACGACCGTCCTCCTCGCGCCTATCGCAACCGGGATTTCTGCTGGTGGCTGGGGGTGCTTGGCGAGTGGGATCAAGCGGCGATGAAGCCCGGTCGCGAACACGTGACCATCGCGGTGAGTGGCGCGCATGGCGGCCGCACCGTGGACTTTCGAGGCCTCGCCCATCGCGGCATGACGCTGGTTGGTCTGACTCATTCATTCAATGGCGGGGTGGCGACTTTCCAGCCGAACCTGGCCGAGAACCTGGCGCGTGGCGATGAGAATTATCTGGCGTTGCTCAACGCCGCCGACGCCTACATCGAACGCAATGGCCTGGAGTTGCCGGAAGAACCCGAAGCGCGCATCACCTTCCCCGATCCGGCATGCGTGACCCAGCCGATTCTCGAACTCGACCTGGCCAAGGCCGGCGTGACCTCGATCATCTGGGCCACCGGTTTTGCCACCGATTACAGCTGGCTCAACGTTGACGCCTTCGACGACAAGGGCAAACCGCAGCATCAGCGCGGCGTGTCGAGCGAACCGGGGGTGTATTTCCTCGGCCTGCCATGGCAGTCGCGTCGCGGGTCTTCGTTCATCTGGGGCGTTTGGCACGATGCCAAATATGTGGCTGATCACATCGCCATTCAGCGCTCGTATCTCGACTACCACGATGCAGCGCAACGCGAGGCTGAAGCTGTTTCGCTCGCCCCTAAAAAAACTGCCAGCGCTTAAGCCATTGTTCAGGAGCTTCATATGTCTACCCCCACCCATACCCGTATTCGTATGTTCAACACCCAGGAAACCTACCCGAATCAGAGCCTGGACAATGACCTGTGCCAAGCCGTCCGTGCTGGCAACACGGTGTATGTTCGTGGCCAGGTCGGGACGGATTTCGAAGGCAGACTGGTGGGTCTCGGTGACCCGAGAGCCCAGGCCGAACAGGCCATGCGTAACGTCAAGCAGTTACTGGAAGAGGCTGGCAGCGATCTCAGTCACATCGTTAAAACCACGACTTACCTGATCGATCCGCGGTATCGCGAGCCGGTGTATCAGGAGGTCGGCAAATGGCTCAAAGGCGTGTTTCCGATTTCGACCGGGCTGGTGGTGTCGGCACTGGGGCAGCCTCAGTGGTTGATGGAGATTGATGTGATTGCGGTGATTCCTGAGTAAGGAAACAGACCGCATCGCGGCCATCGCCGGCAAGCCGGCTCCCACAGGTTAGTCGTCGTACACAAACCTGTGGCCACCAAAGACCCCTGTGGGAGCGGGCTTGCCCGCGATGGCGTCAGCTGACAACCACATCACCCCGGCAAACCAAGGAGCAAAATCCATGACCTTCTCCATCGCCGCCCGTTGCCCCGAAACCGGCCAGTTCGGCATCGCCATCAGCTCTTCCAGCATCGCCGTCGGCGCCCGTTGCCCGTGGCTGCTGCCGGGCGTCGGCGCCGTCTCCACGCAAAACATTACCCTGCCCTCCCTCGGCCCGGACGTCCTGGCCCTGATGGAGCAAGGCCTCGCCCCCCTCAATGCACTGGACAAAGTCCTCACGCGCAACGGCTACAGCCAATACCGGCAAATCACTGCGATTGACCACCTTGGCCAGACCGCCCACTTCAGCGGCGCGCAAACCCTGGGCAACCACAACGCCGTGTCCGGCGAACAATGTGTGGCCGCCGGCAACATGCTTGCGGACAGCGCGGTGATCGAAGCCATGGTTGAAGCCTTCGAACACGGTGAAGGCCAACTGGCCGACCGCTTGCTCGCGGCGATGAAAGCCGCCATTGCCGCCGGTGGCGAAGCCGGGCCGGTGCATTCGGCGGCGATGGTGGTGGTCGGCGAACTGACCTGGCCGATCATCAACCTGCGGGTCGACTGGGCGGACAACGATCCGATCGGGCAGCTGGAAAAACTGTGGGACGCCTACCGCCCGCAAGTCCAGGACTACATCGACCGCGCCCTCGCCCCCGATAAATCCCCCGGCTACGGCGTCGCCGGAGATGACCGATGAGCAGCAGTCGCGATGTGCTGAAGGCGCTGGTGGCGTTCGACACCACGAGTCGCGAATCCAACCTGCAGCTCATCGAGTTTGTCCGCGACTACCTCGCCAGCTGCGATGTGCCTTGCGAACTGATCTACAACCAGCAGCGCAGCAAGGCCAATCTATTTGCCACGATCGGCCCGACTGACAAGCCGGGCATCGTGCTGTCGGGGCACACCGACGTGGTGCCCGTCGACGGCCAGCCATGGACCGTGCCGCCGTTCGAACTCACAGAGCGCGATGGCAAGGTGTACGGCCGCGGCACGGCAGACATGAAGGGCTACATTGCCTGTATGCTTGCCCTTGTGCCTTCCTTGGTGAGCACCTCGTTGCGGCTGCCAGTGCATATCGCGCTCTCCTATGATGAAGAAGTCGGCTGCCTCGGCGTGCGTTCGTTGCTGGCGGAGCTGGAGCAACGGCCAGTCAAACCGATGCTATGCATCATCGGCGAACCGACCGAGCTGAAACCGGTGCTCGGCCACAAAGGCAAACTGGCGATACGCTGTGATATTCACGGCCACGCGTGCCATTCGGCGTATGCGCCGCTTGGGGTCAATGCCATTGAGTACGCCGCCGAATTGATCGGAGAGCTGGGACGGATCGGCGACAGGCTCAAAGCGCCCGAGCATCACGACGTGCGTTTCGATCCGCCATTTTCCACCGTGCAAACCGGCGTGATTGGCGGCGGCAAAGCCTTGAACATCGTCCCCGCCGATTGCCGTTTCGATTTCGAGATCCGCGCCCTTCCCTCCCATGATCCGAACGACGTCGCCCGGGACCTGAAAACCTACGCCGAGCAACACGTGCTGCCGCGAATGCGGGCTGTCAGTGACCGGAGTGAGATTCGCTTCAGTGAACTCTCGGCATATCCCGGATTAGCGACCGATGCACACAGCGAAGCGGCTGAGTTGATCGCTGCATTCTGCGGCTCCAGGGCCTTTGGAATGGTGGCCTTCGGCACCGAGGGCGGTCTGTTCGACGCAGCCGGCATCCCCACCGTCGTCTGCGGCCCCGGCAGCATGGATCAGGGCCATAAACCGGACGAGTTCGTCAGCCTCGATCAACTCAATGCCTGCGATGCCATGCTGCAACGAATGCTGCTATCAATTAGCGAATAACAAAGATTTTGAACACCCCAAAAACCCTGTGGGAGCTAGCCTGCTAGCGATGCCGATTTGACTGTCAACACTGATTTGGCTGACAGATCGCCATCGCTAGCAGGCTAGCTCCCACAGGGTTTTCGGCTGCCCGGCGACCTACATTTTTTAACGTCTGTACCAACAATCTTTGTAATTTATCTATCGCTAACCACCGCACATCATCAACTCCAACAAGAAAAGCGCCGCCCCCAAGCGACGCTCACCGCAGTACCTCCACGTACTCAAAATTGCCTTGGCGTCCGTCATGGTTACCGCAACAACAACCTGGGCCCCACTCATTGAAAAACACACCATCGGCTACGTACCGCCCGAAGATCGCCACGGCAAAACCCGTCACCTGTTCATTCTCTGGTTCGGGCGGAAACATCGCGCCGCTGCCGATCGTCACCGGCGCCCTCGGCGCACGACGGGTGGTGCTGGTGCCATGGACCGCAATCAACCTGATCGACTTCTGGCTGGCCAATCGCGACACCGCGTACAAGCGCCGCCTCTCTACCGGAACATTCGTCAACAGCCTCTAGTCCGTACATTCAATCGCAAAAAAAAACCGCTGCGATGCGGTTTTTTTGTTGTTTGAGGAAACTCCCAGCCCGAAGATATTGACTATCGCACGCAATGAAAACGCCAATAAAACAGACACTAATTAATTGACGTGTTTCAGCAACTTTACAACATAAGAAAAACTTGATTAACCGCCATTACAAAACTGTAAAACTGGCATTGCACCGCGCCAGTGCCGGTGCAAAAAAACAATGTAAGTTCCCGCCTGATTCTGGTGCAGAAATGCATAATCTACCTATATAACCAATCGCGATAATCTAATTAAGTGACTGTTTTTAATGAATATTTACTATTATTTGTTCACACCAGGTCTTTTGGCACTTTCTTTGTAAGCCGACTACTTATATTGTCGGCACGAAGTGTTCGAAAATTCTGTTAAAAAAAATGACAGCACCCAGATGATCTGTGACTACACTCTTTTTTCTGCAAGTGCAGAACCGACAATCACGTTGAATCAAACTGCCGTTTAGTTGACCCGCTAGAGTAACTGTCGGCCTGTGCGGCATGCCGATAGCCTTTCGAATTCAGGTATATGGGGAACTCACCGATGCGTATCAGCATATTTGGTTTGGGGTATGTGGGTGCTGTATGTGCGGGCTGTCTTTGTGCTCGCGGCCATGACGTAATCGGGGTGGATGTCTCGAAAGTCAAAATAGACCTGATCAATCAGGGTAAATCGCCAATCGTCGAGCCGGGCCTGGAACCTCTGCTCGAGCAAGGGGTGAAGCTGGGGCTACTGCGCGGTAGCGATGATGTGAAGGCGGCAGTGATGGCCACGGAGATGTCGTTCGTCGTTGTCGGTACACCCAGCAAGAAGAACGGCGATCTGGATTTGGTCTACATGGAATCGGTCTGTCGCGAGATCGGCGAAGCCCTGCATACCAAGGACAGCTGGCATACGGTCGTGGTGCGTAGCACGGTGCTGCCGGGCACCGTGAAGAATGTGGTAATCCCGATACTGGAAGACTGTTCCGGCAAGAAGGCCGGGGTCGATTTCGGCGTGGCAATCAACCCGGAGTTCCTGCGCGAAAGTACCGCGATCAAGGATTACAACTGCCCACCCATGACGGTAATCGGTGAACTCGAGCCGCGCAGCGGTGACATGCTCGCCACACTCTATCAAGAGCTGGATGCGCCACTCCTGCGCCGCAGCATCGAAGTGGCGGAGATGATCAAATACACCTGCAACGTCTGGCACGCGACAAAAGTGACCTTCGCCAATGAGATCGGCAATATCGCGAAGGCCGTCGGTGTGGACGGTCGCGATGTGATGGACGTTGTCTGCCAGGACACCAAACTCAACCTGTCGCGTTATTACATGCGCCCCGGTTTCGCGTTCGGCGGCTCTTGCCTGCCCAAGGATGTGCGTGCGCTGAACTACCGCGCCGGGCAACTGGACGTCGAGCACCCGCTGCTGGCCTCGATCATGCGCAGCAATGCGGCCCAGGTACAAAGAGCCTTCGACATCATCACCAGTTACGGCAAACGGCGTATCGCCCTGCTCGGCCTGAGCTTCAAGGCGGGCACCGATGACCTGCGCGAAAGCCCGCTGGTGGAATTGGCCGAAATGTTGATCGGCAAGGGTTATGACCTGCATATCTTCGACCGCAACGTTGAATACGCGCGCATCTACGGGGCCAACAAGGAATACATCGAGTCGAAAATTCCGCACCTGGCTTCGCTGCTGCAAGCCGACCTGACGAAGGTGATCGAGGAGGCGGACGTGATTGTACTGGGTAACGGTGACGAGTCCTTCAAAGCCATTGCGCTTGATGTGCCTGAAGGCAAGCAGGTGGTTGACCTGGTGGGCTTCATGCAACACACCAGTGACGATCGGCTCGAGGGTATTTGCTGGTAAGTGCGGCGCCGGGCTGCCCCCCGAGCGACTCGGGGTTTATCGAACAGGGGTCACAGGTATGGCTGATTCCAGGGATTATTTGCGCGACGCTGCGGGGTGGCTGTTTTACGTCACCGCGCTGATGGCGCTTGCACTGTTGCTGCCGCGCTCAGTGTTCGATCCGCAATCCAGGGACTTTCTCCTGTTGCTGGGGGCGATCGGTATCTGGCGGTATTCGATGGGCGCTGTCCATTACCTTCGGGGCTTGCTGTTCCTTTATCTGGTGTTCCCGTACTACAGACGCAAAGTCACCCGGCTCGGCAGCAGTGCCGATCCGTCCCACGTGTTTTTACTGGTCACCAGTTTTCGTATCGAGGCGCTGACCACGGCGCAGGTGTACCGCTCGGTGATCGAAGAGGCCATCGGCTGTGGCTATCCGACCACGGTGGTCTGTTCCATCGTCGAGCTCGCCGATGAACTGCTGATCAAAGCGCTCTGGGACAGTTACAGCCCACCGGAGCAGGTCCAACTGAGCTTCGTGCGGATTCCCGGCACCGGCAAGCGTGATGGCCTGGCCCATGGTTTTCGCGCGATCTCCCGGCACGTGCCGGACGCCGATGCGGTGGTGGCGGTGGTCGATGGTGACACCGTGCTCTCGCCCGGGCTGGTGCGGCAGACGGTGCCTTGGTTCAAACTGTTTCCGAACGTCGGCGGGCTGACCACCAATGAGTTCTGCGAGGTACGCGGCAGCTACCTGATGAGCGAATGGCACAAGCTGCGGTTCGCCCAGCGGCACATCAATATGTGCTCGATGGCACTGGGTAAACGAGTACTGACAATGACCGGGCGGATGTCGGTGTTCCGCGCCCAGGTGGTGACCGATCCCGGTTTTATCCAGGACGTCGAGCGCGATTATCTGCAGCACTGGCGTCTGGGCCGTTTCCGCTTTTTGACCGGGGATGACAAGTCCAGCTGGTACAGCCTGATGCGGCTGGGCTACGACACCTTTTATGTGCCCGATGCAGCGATCAACACCGTCGAGCATCCCCCGGAAAAAAACTTCTTCAAGGCCAGCCGCAAGCTGATGTTTCGCTGGTATGGCAATAACCTGCGGCAGAACTCCCGGGCTCTGCACCTGGGCGTGCGGCGGTTGGGCTGGTTCACTTCGCTGGTGCTGCTCGACCAACGCGTATCGATGTGGGCCAGCTTGCTCGGGCCATCGGTGGCGATCATTGCCAGCCTCAAATACAGCATCGCCTACCTGATGATCTATGTGCTCTGGATCGGCGTGACTCGCCTGATCCTCAGTCTTCTGTTGCTGGCCTCGGGGCACCCGGTCGGGCCGGCTTACCCAGTGATTCTCTATTACAACCAGTTGGTCGGCGCCATGGTGAAGATTTATGTGTTCTTCCGCCTCGACCAGCAATCGTGGACACGCCAGAAAACCAAACTGGATCGCGGGCTGGCGAGCTATCAGCGCTGGTTCAATACCTGGTCGTCGCGGACCATGACGTTTTCGGCCGGCAGCGTGTTTTGCGCACTGCTGATGTGGATTGTGTAGCGCAGGTATCAGGGCAGTCGGCAGGCCTTGCCGGATCGGACTCAATCGATGGGAAGGAACGCGATATGAACACAGCTTTTGTTGCTGTTGATGACAATGTCGTGCACGAGTCGGAGGTGCAGCGTCAGCATGCGCGTCTGACTCTACCGGCGAGGATCAAGTTTCATGGGCCCGACCGGGAGGCATTCGATTGCGAGCTGGTCGACTTGTCGGCCGGCGGCTTCAGCCTCAGTCAACCGGGCACATCGCTGATCGTTGGCCGGCAACACAAAGGCAAACTGGTGTTCCAGGTCGATGCACTAGGGTTCGCCATCGACGTGGAGTTTGTGGTGCGCTCGATTAACGACGAGGGGCAGCGGATAGGTTGCGAGTTCCACAACCTGCATCCGCGCGCCATCTCCGCCTTGCGTTACGTGATCACCTCTTACCTTTCGGGTGGAGTGGTCCGCCTGGGTGACATGCTCGCGACCCAGCAGCGCGACAATTTCGCCAAGCCGCGAAAGCACGAAAGCGGCAGCGGCATGGGTGTGTTCGCTCGCGTGCGGGCGACCACAGTCAGCCTGCTGATGTTCCTGGTGGGACTGGCTGCCTTTGCTTATGTGGCGCACCAGTTGTATGGCATTTACTTCATCACTCATGCCGAATCGGCACGGGTCAATGTGCCCGGTCAGTTGATCGGTCTGCCGCGCGACGGCAGCGTCCATTCGTTAGTCAAAGTGGGTTCAGTAGTGGCCAAGGGGGCCCCGCTGGCCACCTTTTCCGCCTCGTTGCTGGATGTGATGAAAGGCAACCTGCCGCCCGGACAGGCGACGCCGGAAAATCTTGAACGCCTGTTCAGCCGAACCCTGCAAGGTTCGCTGACCAGCCCATGCGATTGCCGGGTGGTGTCGCAACTGGTGCCGGATGGCCAGGTCGTCGGCAAGGGCACCACGGTGTACGAGTTGATGCCGATCGACGGTGTGGCAACTATCGAGGCGCGCTTCCCCTACAAGAATTTCGCCAAGATCCAGCCCGGTAAGGCAGTGAGCTTCCAACTGATCGGAGAAGCACAGCCACGCACCGGCAAAATCACCGCGGTAGCGCTGGACAACGGCGGCCTGGCCTCCGACCTGCGGGTCACCATTGAGCCTGACAGCCCGTTGCAAACCGATCAGGCCGGGCGGCCGGTCGAGGTCAGTATCGAAGACCTGCAGGGTAATACCTGGGTGCAAAATGCCTCGGCGGCCAGTACCTGGATGAAGAACACCTGGGAAAATAAAGTCATGGCGGCCGGAAAATGAACGGCGCAGGGCTATCCGGGCTGCGGTTGTCTGCGCTGGCCGCGGTTCTGACGATGATCCACGGTTGCGGAACCCTGCCCGATCAAGGGTTGGCGCGCGAGGCCATGGCCCGCGGCGATTACGAGACGGCTCGCACTAACTACGCGCCCCTGGCCAAGGATGGCTATGCCGACTCACAGGCCGGGATGGGCGACTTGACCGCCTCGGTGGGTGACCCGGCAAGCCTGAAAGAGGCTGAAGCCTTGTACCGGCGAGCCGCACCGACATCGGCCAAGGCGCAGTCACGTCTGGGCCGCTTGTTGCTACGTAAGGGGCCGACAACTCCCCGGCAAGTGCAAGAGGCCCGGCAATTTTTGGAAGACGCGCTGGATAACGGCGAATTCAGTGCGGTGGTGCCGCTGACGGTGTTGTACCTGGGTTACCCGCAACTGACGCCTGGCGTGGATCCGCAACAAAAGGTCGACAGCTGGCGTGCCAAGGGCATTGTCGGGGTGGATCTGGCGCAGATTCTGATTTACCGCAATCAAGGCACCTATAACGCTCACGTACTGCAGATCGAACAGATGTGCCGGGTGCGGCTGGAGGTACTCCATGCCTGTTATGTCGAGCTGGCCATCATCAACCGCATGCGCGCCCAGCCCAAGGCGCAAGCGGACTTGTTGGTGCAGTTGCGCCAGGCTTGGCACCGGAAACAAGTAGCGCCCTTGCGGGTCGAATCGGTGGCGCGCGTGCTGTCATCCCCGGCCCTCGAAGGCCAGGCCGACCCGCAAAGCGCCCAGCGCCTGCTCGAGGAACTGGCACCGGAGTATCCGCCGGCCTGGACCAGTCTGGCTCGGTTGATCGACGACTACCCCGCCCAAGGCGATGCGGCGCAATTACTCTCGGCCTTGCAGCGCGGGCGCGAAGCGCGCGATCCACGGGCGGAACTGCTGACCGGGCGGCTGTATTACCTCGGCAAATGGTTGCCGCAAGATCCGCGCTTGGCGCAAGAACACTTGCTCAAGGCGGCCGCGGCCGGTGAATTCAAGGCGCATTACTATCTGGGCCAGTTGTACCGGCGCGGTTACCTGGGCCAGGTCGAACCTCAGAAAGCACTGCAACATTTGCTGCTCGCAGCCCGCAATGGCTCGCCCAACGCCGATTTGGCCCTGGCCCACATGTTTTCCGAAGCCCGCGGGGTCAAGGTCAATCGGATCAACGCTTTTGTCTTTGCGCAACTCGCACAACGCCAGGGCGTGGTCAATGCAGGGCCAGTGCTGTTGGCCGTGCAGTCGGGAATGACCCCGGCAGAGAGGAACATCGCGCAACCCATGCTTGAGGAAGAAGCCCAGGCCCGTCTGACGGGCGCGGCTTTAGCCAGGCTGCAAACTCCGGAAGATCCACAGGACTTACTATGAAGCAAGCATTGTTGGCTGGTTGTGGTCTGGGAGTTTCGCTGATGTGCAGCTCCGGTCTGGTGCTGGCGGCGGAAGGGGCGCCGAAAAATTTCGGCCTGGATGTGAAGATTACCGGTGAGTCGCAGGACGACCGGGACCTTGGCACGGCATCCGGTGGCACCCTCAACGATATAGGCATCGACTTGCGCCCCTGGGCCTTTGGCCAATGGGGTAACTGGAGCGCCTATACGATGGCGCAGGCGGTGGCGGCGACCGACACCATCGACACCGATACGGTGAACAACGGCGCCGACCAGAACAACACCCGTGAAGCGGATGACAGCTACCTGGCGCTTCGCGAGTTCTGGGTTGATTATCAAGGCATCACGGCCTATCCGGGCGAGCATCTGCGCCTGGGACGCCAGCGTCTGCGTGAGGACAGTGGCGAGTGGATGGACACCAACATCGAAGCGCTCAACTGGACCTTCGAAACCACGCTGCTGCGCACCCACCTCGGCGCCGCCCAACGCTTTTCCGACTATCGCACCGACTTCGACGACCTGGCGCCCGAAGATGAAGACCGCTCCCATGTCTTCGCCGACATCTCAACGCAATGGACACCCAATAACTGGGTAGGCCTGCGTGTCCACCACTCAGAGGACAGCGGCAGCCTGCCCGATCCCGGCGAACAGGTCGATACACTCGACAAGACCAACACCGGCAGCCTGACCTGGGTCGGTCTCGAAGCGAACGGTGACGGCTACAACTATCGCTCGACGATGCCGCTCAATTACTGGGCCACCGCAACCTGGCTGACAGGCGATCGCGACAACCTCTCCAGCGTGATCAGCCCTACCGGCGATCGAGTCGCAACAGGCCACACCAGTGGCGACGTCAACGCCTGGGCCGCAGACCTTGGCTTACGCTGGAACATCGATGAAAGCTGGCGCCTCGGTGCTGCCGCCGCCCGCGGTGACGGCGGCGGTAACGACCAGGAAAATCAATTCCAGCAAACCGGCCTGCAGAGCAACCGCTCCAACTTCACCGGCACCCGCTCACGCGTACACCGCTTCGGCGAAGCCTTTCGCGGTGAACTGAGCAACCTCCAGACGGCGACGCTGTTCGGCTCCTGGCAGATGCGCGAGGACTACGACGCCAGCCTCGTCTACCACCGCTTCTGGCGGGTCGACGACAAGGCGCAAACCGGCGACGACGGGATCGTCAATGCAGCGTTGGTGGACGGCGAGAAAGACCTGGGCCAGGAAGTCGACCTGGTCATGACCAAGTACTTCAAACAAGGCCTGTTGCCCGCGAGCATGGTGGATTGGGTCGACGAACCCTCGGCACTGATCCGCTTGCGTCTGGGTGTGTTCTTCCCCGGTGACGCCTACGCCAATGACACCGATTCGAGCATGCACCGGGCATTCATTGATTTCGTCTGGAAAATCTAGGACCCGGTGGTTGCCCGCGGTGACGCCATCGCTGGCAACGGCAGATTGAACACACCAGGCTGCATTTTTGATGAGTGAGACTTATGGACCGTGTCGTCAAGATAGGACTGCTGCTCGCCGCCATGCTGTTGATGCAGACGGCAGGCGCCAATGCGGCGGGTGACATCCTGATACCGCGCTATACCATCAGCGAGGCGCCAGGGAAACCGTTGCTGATCAAGGAACCGAAAATGCCCGACCTGTCCGGCTATACCGCCGAGGCAGTCGCCGCGAAGATTGCCTACAAGCCCGCCGGCCGTGCCTTGATCCAGCCGATGATCAAGGAAAACGCGCTCGACGAGTTTATCGGCGGCGAGGATCGCTTCAAGGAATGGGTGGTGCGCCAGAAGCAAATGCCCGTGGCGATCTTCATCGATCGCGGCTACATGAGCCTGACGCAACTGGCGCGCAGCCTGCCACAGTCCGCCTTGCGCGAAACCGCGCCGGGGGTGTTCCTCGCGCGCTTGCCGATCGTCATTCGTCCCGGCGCAACCCTGCATATCGACAAGTCGGTCAAGGAATTGCGCTTGTCCCAGGACGGCGGTTCCTTCCTGGTCAATGACGGCAAGCTGTTCATTACCGACACCAAGGTCAGCGCCTGGAGCGAGAAAGACGACAGCCCGGCCTGGTTCAAAAAAGAGGAGACGTTTCGGCCGTTTCTCATCTCCTGGGGCGGCACCGAGACCTACATCGTCAACAGCACCATCACCAGTTTCGGCTACACCGAGAGCAAGAGCTACGGGGTGAGTATTTCCCAGTACAGCCCGAGCATGGCACCGAAGATGAAGCGCAAAAAACCGACCGGCTGGCTGATCAATTCGCAGTTCGTCGACAACTATTTCGGCTTCTATTGCTACGAGGCCGACGACGTGGTGATTCTGCGCAACACCTTTCGCGCGAACATCGTGTATGGCATCGACCCGCACGACCGTTCGCGTCGGCTGATCATTGCCCATAACGATGTCTTCGATACCCACAAGAAACACGGCATCATCCTTTCGCGAGAGGTCAACGACAGCTGGATCATCTACAACCGCACCTACAACAATCAGCTGTCCGGCATCGTCCTGGACCGTTCCAGCGTCAACAACCTGCTGGCCTATAACGAAACCTACAAAAACCGCTCCGACGGCATCACCCTGTATGAGAGCGGCAATAACCTGATGTGGCGCAACCGTGCGGCGGACAATGACCGGCACGGCATCCGGGTACGCAACAGCACCGGCGTGCGGCTTTATGAAAACGAACTGATGGCCAATGCCCTGACCGGGATCTATGGCCACATCAAGGATTTGCGTGGCAGCGACCGCGATCTGAAGGAGGACCCCTACGAAGAAAAACTGTCGCTCACCGTGGTCGGCGGCAAGCTGATCGGCAACGGTTCCAGCCCCATCGCTGTGTTTTCACCCACGCGCCTGGAACTCTATGACTTGACCTTTCTGGCGCCACAGAAACAGGACGGCCTGGCCTTCACCGGTTTGCTGGGGGAGGTTCAGAGCGACTTGATGGACATCCTCCTGCGCCGCCATGCCGCCGCGCTGATTCTGCCCGTGACACTGTGAGGAGCCTTCCGATGAACACCCTTCATGGATTTGCCGCTGTGACCTTGCTGTCCATGTCGATGGGGGCACAGGCGCTGCCGAATTACACGGCCGAGGCCTGCTGTCAGCTGTGCCCGCAAGCGGCGCAGGCAACCTATTACGAACCACCGGAGTTGAAAAACTACGCGACGCTGGTGGAGGCCAAGGACCAGTGGCTGTTTCGCACGCGCAGTGATTTTCGCACCGACTTCGGCCTTGACGAGAGCAGCTACAACACCCTCAAGCGCCTGCGCGACGGGCTCGCCCAGCGCGGGGTCGAACTGGTGCTGGTGATGCCGCCCAGTCGCGGCTTGCTGCACGCCGACCGCCTGACGCCGGTGGAACTGGCCAGCTTCGATCAGGCCAGCGCCCGGCAGAACTACCTGCAAACCCTGGACCGGGTGCGCGGCCTGGGTATTGCGGCCCCGGACTTTACTCCCCTGTTGAGTGAGCCACAGCCCGCCGGGCAGCCCTTCTACTTTAAGGGCGACCACAACTGGACACCCTATGGCGCCGACCGCAGCGCCCAATTGGTGGCCCAGTCGCTCAAGGGCAACGATGTGCTCAAGGCGTTGCCGCATCAGCTCTTCGCCAGCCAGCCGGCGGGCCTGCTCGGACGCTCGGGTACGCTGCAAAAAGCCGCCGCGCAGATCTGTGGCAGCGGCTATGCGGCGCAGTATGTCACCCGTTACCAAACCCACGCCCAGGGCGATTCCAAGGGCCCGGCCAAGGTCGCCTTGATCGGCACCAGCGCCAGCGGCGAGCTGTTCAACTTTGCCGGTTTCCTCGAACAATATCTGGAAACCCCAGTCCGCAACTTCAGCGTACCGGGCGGTGGCTACGATGATTCGTTGATCGCCTACTTGCTCGGCGACGACTTCCAGAACGCCCCGCCGAGGGTGCTGGTGTGGGAAACCGACAATCTCGACAGCCTCGGCAAATCCAGCTTCTCCCGGCAGGCGATGGCGGCGCTGAGCGATGGCTGCGACAACCAGGCCCCCCTGCTCAAAAGCCAGGCGACCCTGCACGGCGGTCGCAATCAGGTGTTGTTCAACGGCGGTGGCGGCAATGTGTATCCGATCAAGGGCAATCGTTATCTGGTCGACCTCACGTTTTCTGATCCCGGCGTACGCCTGCTGAACGCGACCCTGACCTACCTGAACGGTCGCCAGGAAAACCTCAGCTTGAGCCGTTCGCCGACGGTCAGTACCCAGGGCCGCTTCGCCTTCGAACTGCGCGGCGACGGGGACTGGGACGATCAGACGTTTCTGTCCATGGACGTGCAACCACCGCCGGAAATGACCTCCGGAACGCTCTCGACCCGCTTGTGTGTCAAACCCGCGATCACCGCTGCACCGTCCCTGCGCACCGCGCAGGCGGAGGAAAACTGATGCGTCAGGCACACTGGGCCGCCGTTGGCGTGGCCTTCATTCTGATGGGGCCTATCGTGCAGGCGTGCGCTCAACTTCGCCCGCCGCAGGGCTATTACGCGCCGGCCATAGAAAAAAAAGGCGACGCGCCGGACTGTCCCGCGACGCCCAAACCCTATACCGGTGACCTGTTGATCCCCAGTAAATACGAAGGCTCGGGCAAGGCGCGGGATCAGCTAAACGCCAAATCCAACAAACGCTACAAAGAAATGTCAGGCGATATCAACGAACTGGAAAAAGGCGTCAACAAACAGGTCGCCGCCTATTTGCGGGTCGGTCGCCCCGGTCATGTGGACTGCACCTTGAGTTGGCTCGGCGATTGGGCCAAGGCGCAGGCGCTGCTGAGTACCACTTACACCCACACCGGCAAGTCGATGCGCAAATGGGCGGTGGGCAGTGTTTCCTCGGCTTATCTGCGGCTCAAATACTCGCGCTCCCAGCCACTGAGAGGCCGCGAAGCGCAGACCCGGCCAATCGAGGACTGGATCGGCAAGGTTGCCGAACAGGTGGTGCGCGACTGGCGCGACCAGCCGCTGGACCGGCTCAACAACCACCAGTATTGGGCAGCATGGTCCGTCATGGCGGCCTCGGTCGTAGTCGATCGACGCGACCTGTTCGACTGGTCGGTGGCGCAGTTTCGCATCGGCGCGTCCCAGGTCGATGCAGACGGCTACTTGCCCAACGAACTGGGCCGCGACACCCGCGCACTGGCTTACCACAACTACGCGATGGGACCGCTGATGATGATCGCCTCCTTCGCCCAAGCCAACGGCGTCGACCTGCGCGAAGAAAACCAAGGCGCCATGCGGCGTCTGGCGGCGCGGGTGGAAGAAGGCATCAAAGACCCAGGCGTGTTTGAACGCAAGACCGGCCACAAACAGGAACTTGAAGACCTTAACGAGGATGGCAAGTTTGCCTGGCTGGAACCCTACTGCGCGCTGTACGCCTGCTCGGCGGCAACCAACCGCTGGCGCCAATCGGTCGAACCGATGAAAAACTACCGTCTGGGCGGCGACATCACCCAGTTGTTTGCTGACCAGAAAGAATAAAGGCATCAGCCGATGCGGCCACTCTGAATTGAGCTTGTGTTTCAAATAATGGAAGGCAGTCCTTCGCGGTTCGAAGCGCCTTCATATCGAATGATGAAGGTGCGGGAGGCAAGAAAATGATTCCAGTCATTCTGTCCGGTGGCAGTGGTTCGCGGTTGTGGCCGCTGTCGCGCAAGATGTATCCCAAACAGTTCCTGAGCCTGGCCGGCGAAGGATCGCTATTCCAGCAAACCCTGCAGCGCCTGGAGTTCGAGGGGATCGGCAAGCCGATTGTGGTGTGCAATCAGGAGCATCGCTTTCTCGTCAACGAACAACTCGCCGCCATCGGCTGCAAGCCGCAGGCGATCCTGCTCGAACCCTTCGGCCGCAACACCGCACCGGCGGTAGCGCTGGCAGCCCTCAAGCTGATTGCCGAGGGCCGCGATGAGCTCATGTTGGTGCTTCCGGCCGACCATGTGATCAGCGACGTTCCCGCCTTGCGCGCCACATTGGGAATCGCGCAGGAGGAAGCGCTCAAAGGCAATCTCGTGCTGTTCGGCATTCCGGCGCTGCGCCCGGAAACCGGCTTTGGCTACATCAAGGCCGACTGCAGCGATGCCGGCTCCAGTGCCTTCAAGGTCGAGCAATTTATCGAGAAACCCGACGCGCAAACCGCCGCCGAATTTGTCCGCTCCGGCGAATACTTCTGGAACAGCGGGATGTTCCTGTTCCGTGCCAGTCGCTACCTCGAAGAGCTGCGCACTCACGAGCCGGACATGTACGACACCTGCGTGATGGCCCTGGAGCGCAGCCCTAGCAACGAAGGCGTGACCAGCATCGATCGCGTTACCTTTGAATGCTGCCCGGACAACTCCATTGATTACGCGGTGATGGAGCACACCAGCCGCGCCTGGGTCGTCCCACTCAGCGCCGGCTGGAGTGACGTCGGTTGCTGGTCTTCGCTGTGGGATGTGCATGACAAGGACGGCGATGACAACGTGTTCAAAGGCGATGTCGTCAGCTACAACAGCCGCCGTTGCTTCGTACATGGCAGCAGCAAACTGGTGACCCTGCTCGGAGTGGAAAACCTCGTCGTGATAGAAACCGAGGACGCACTGATGGTCGCAAACCGCGACAACGTGCAAGACGTGAAAAAACTGGTGAATGCACTCGATGCCAAGGGCCGCTCGGAAACCCAGAACAACTGCGCGGTGTATCGTCCCTGGGGCAGTTACCACTCGGTGGACAACGGTATCCGCCACCAGGTCAAACACATCACCGTGAAACCCGGAGCACAACTCTCCCTGCAAATGCACCACCACCGCGCCGAACACTGGATCGTCGTCTCCGGCACCGCCCAGGTGACGTGCAACGACAAGGTGTTCCTGCTGACGGAAAACCAGTCCACCTACATCCCGATTGCTTCGGTGCATCGGCTGGCCAACCCAGGGAAAATTCCGTTGGAAGTGATTGAAGTGCAGTCCGGGAGTTACTTGGGTGAGGACGATATTCAGCGCTTGGAAGATGTGTATGGGAGGAATCAGCAGGTCAATAACTGAGCCCGCCTGGCGTGTTTACAGTACGAGCAAGAAACGCTCCCCCTGTGGGAGCGAGCCTGCTCGCGAAATATACCGGTCTAATCGTGCGCTACTCCATCAGCGAGCCATCCACAAACACCCACAAAATTAATGAACCCCTCCACCGCCTGCCCACCTAACTGTAAGACCATCAGGAGGGCAACCCATGCAAACCGAAACCATCTGGATCGTACTCGCCGCCGTTCTTGTGCTGGTTGAGCTATGGGCAATTAACAAAGTGCGCAAAGCCGAAGGCAAATCCAGCAACAAACTCGTATGGATGGTGGTGATCGTGTTTGTGCCACTGTTCGGATTGATCGCGTGGGCATTGGCCGGCCCGAAACACACCGATCACAATCCGCATTCGCCGCAGGCTAGACAATGATGTCGGGGGAGCCGCGATAGCAGTTTGGAAAACACCCCAGTTTGAAATGACAAAGCCCCAATGATTGGGGCTTCGTCGTTTCTGGCCACTCGACTTCAAAACTGAAGTCCGAAAATCTCGTAGGAATTTACCCTTTGTGGCGAGGGGATTTATCCCCGTTAGGCTGCGAAGCGGCCCCAAAACCTGCACCCCATTTCCCAAGGCACTCCACATGTCCCGAATCACCGTGACAAGCCGGAAAACAGTGGCATTCAGCCTTGCCGCAACAACCGCGAAAGCGTCCTACAGCGCGGTTGTGAGCGCCAAAATGGGCGCCTATAGTTCGGCCAGTCGCAGATACAAGTCAGCGACGGGGGTTTCGCAGCCCTTAAGATACGTGTAGAACGCAGCACCATAAATGGAATGACGGTCGCAACAGTGTCCGAAACCCGTTTTATGGTGGCTGTGTGTGGGAGACCTTCGGGTCTGCCGGGCTCCTCGTATCCTTGGTCTGCGAACCCGCACACAGCTACCACCCAATTCGTTTCGCAGCGAATGGCGGCAGCTCTTCTTTCAAATACGAGGAAGATTTATTTATGCCAATGAACAATCCGTCTCACAGCTTCACCCCCATGTCCCAATTCGCCACCGACTACCCCGTCCTCCTAATCGACAGCGACGCCCCCCCTCCGCGAACTGCACAACTGCGTCAGCGAACGCCTCAACGCCGTCCTCAAATACCTCAACCTCATGGCCTGCACCAGCCTGCCGGACTACGCCGAAAACGACATCAACACCGTCACCAACATCGCCTTGATCCTGCTCCGGGATGTAGGTGATGTGTTTCGGGTTATTGAGCAGCGTGGGTTTGATACATCCAAAGGTTAATGACCGAATTCAAAGCAAAAAAACCCGCGTGTGATGCGGGTTTTTATTACCTCATAGCGACTCAGCTGGAAGAGCTTTAATAACCGAATAGAAACGCCATTTGGGCTATGCCTATCCTCTAACTCGATACTTTTGGCACAAATATTCACGCAGCTTTCCGCTTTCTCGACAGCCCGAAGATAATGGCTGCTCACATCGCAGAAACCATCAAGGCCGGTGACACAGCATTAAATCAAAAAGGTGACAGACCTATTTATTAAATAGATCTGTCACCTTTTTTTTCCTTAACTTCCCCATTAACTGGGTAATTGCACTGACTCGACCACCCGTTTGCATTCGACCTGACCCGTCATTTGCATCGGACTTGACCAGCACGCTTCGTAACCATGACCAGCAGAGAACGGCCAGAAGTGGACACCTGAAATACCCCCGACCTTTACATCGCCTTGGAAGATATCGTATTGGCTAACCCAAAACGTGCCTTGAGCAAACGCGGCTAGGCGCGTTCACGCCGCTATAGTCGACTCTATTGCCGACCGTCCCTCCAGGAGCTTTTTCCAGTGTCTGACATGCCGACCAATTTCGCTTACACAAAACGCTTCAACGCCGTACTCGCCTACATTGATGCCAATCTTGAAGGTGACCTGTCGGTGAAGACGTTGAGCCATGTGGCGAACTTTTCGGCGTTTCACTTCCATCGACAATTCACCGCGTTCGTAGGAGTGCCTGTCTCACGTTATGTGCAACTGATGCGACTACGACGCGCGGCACATAGACTGGCCGCCCTCGCTGATCACTCGGTACTGGACGCCGCACTCGATGCCAGCTTTGAAAGTCCCGAGGCATTTTGCAGGGCGTTCAGGCGGGCGTTCGGTATGTCGCCGAGCGCGTTCAGGAAGGAACCGAACTGGCAGGTCTGGAATGCGGTATTCGCAATCCCTCACTTTTCCAGGACTATCATCATGCTAGTACGAATCATAGATTTCCCTGAAGTCAAGGTAGCAGCGCTTCAGCACTGCGGACCAGCCGGGCTCGTCAATGAGAGCGTGCGCACGTTCATCGAGTGGCGTATGCAGAGCGGACAGTCGCCGGTGGCATCGAGTCGCACCTTTGGCATTCCCTATAGCAACCCCGATACGACACCTCCACAAGCATTCCGCTTCGCAATCTGCGGCGAGATTCACGAGGCCGTGGCGCCGAATGAGTTCGGCGTGCACGAGATCGTCATTCCTGCCGGTCGATACGTCGTGGTGCGACACGCGGGGTCGCCGGATCACATCGGCGAAACGATCTATCCGATTTACCGCGATTGGCTACCTGCCAGTGGTGAGGAACTTCGTGACCAGCCGCTATTCTTCAATTACCTGAGCGTCCATCCTGAGACGCCACAGGATCAATGGCAAACAGATGTGTATGTTCCGCTGCAATAGCGGAGCAAATAGCTTTCGACCCAAAGCTGACGGTGACGAAAGGCAGAAATCGGCTGAGTAGCAGTCAGATGTTTTTTCGAAATCAACTGCTACTCACACCACCGCTGTTAGCGATGAACATCCAATAGTTATGGTTTTACTGCGTGTTCATCCTCAATGTGGGCGGCCGCCGTTGGTATCTTCTCCGGCACAATAAAACTCAAGGTCGTATTGGTGATGATTTTGTGAGTTGGGTCGGCCACCTCAAGAAGAACCTTGTGCGTGCCAGGAGTAAGTCCAACCAAGATAATCGGGTCTTCACTGGTGTGCGCCCATGTACCTTTCCAGTCATCGACGGTCACGTGAAGGTGACTGAGACGTGGTGATACATCAGCAGCCGCCTTGCCAAATACCGGCATGATCCTGGAGTGTTCTGTTCGATACTGGATGATGACAACACCACGGGCGAGTGGCTCGGCAAGCGGCGGATAAGCAATGAGTTTCGGCGCAGCCTCCGATTCTAACGGAAGTATTGCCGGTGGAGCATTGCTGTCTGCTGCAGCCTCTCCGGACACGGCTGTGCAAAAGAAGACAGCCAAGGCTAGGGCCAACGGATTTCTGAAAGCGATAGACATGGTGCTTTCTCCAGCATCATTTCACTCAAGCCTAGATCAAACCGACAATTTCCACGGTTTATTTACGATCGAAATCACCCACTTTTTTATCGATAATGGTTGACAGCTTCTGGCCCAGAGTGTGTAAAAACTGCTTCCAAGACCGACGGAGTATGTTTCAGGCTAGGAGTTGAAAACAGCCTGACATTTCTTGGTATGGTGCGAGAAGGCTTCCTCTTTTTAGGACAAAAAATGATTTCACATGTATTCATCGGAGTGAATGACTTCAATCGAGCACTTGTGTTTTATCAAGGGGTCATGCAGATACTCGGACTTGATCTCAAGTTCACAGACCTTGAACGCCCATGGGCGGGCTGGAAACACCCCGACACTGCACGCCCTCTTTTCGTGGTGGGCAAACCGTTCGACGGCGAATCTGCGACGCTAGGAAATGGGCAAATGATTGCTCTGCTGGCACCTAATCGACAGATCGTACACAACGCCCATGCCTTGGCGTTGGCATTGGATGGAACATGTGAAGGCGTTCCGGGCTTGCGACCCGAATACCACCCGAATTTTTATGGGGCGTATTTTCGAGACCCTGAAGGAAACAAGCTTTGCGTCTGTTGTCACGATCCGGAGTAGGTCAAGTGTAGGATCTATTTTTGGCTGAAATCGTGAACAAAACATTGTCGAGAACCCTTGCTATGATTTCTGAGGATTTCATCGCAGGGATCGCCCATGAAGCGCTTCATTCAAGGTGAACATCGAGGCCAAGGCACCTAACTTCCCGAGAGCCTCGACGACTGCGTCAGCGATACCAATCCGGTACGCGTAGTCGATGTCTTTGTCGACGAACTCAACCTGGTCAATCTGGGTTTTGAAGGTGCCATTCCAGCCGATACTGGCCGGCCTGCTTGCCACCCCGCGATCTTGCTGAAGATCTACATCTACGGCTATCTCAACCGCATCCAATCGAGCCGACGTTTGGAGCGAGAAGCTCAACGCAACATCGAACTGATGTGGTTGACCGGGCGTTGGATGCCGGACTTCCCGCGACCGCAATTTCACCAGCGCCAAGCTTAAGCGGCGAATGGAAGAAATTGAATCGAGTATCAATCGGTACCTGACTGCGCTCGACGAAGCCGATCAGCAAAAACCCTCAATCGCTCAGCCCAAGGCTGCTCGTCTGCAAGAGAAAATAGACAAGCTCAAAGCTCAGATGAAAGAGTTACAGGTCATTGAAATTCAGCTCAACGAATCGCCGGATAAACAGGTCTCACTGACCGATCCAGACAGCCGCTCCATGATGACGCGCGGCGCGGGAATCGTTGGCTACAACGTGCAGACAGCGGTCGATACGCAGCACCATTTGATCGTTGCGCATGAGGTGACCAACATCGGTTCCGACCGCGATCAACTCAGCTCGATGGCCAAGCAGGCCCGCGAGGCGATGGAGTCAGATACGTTATCGGTAGTGGCTGACCGAGGTTACTTCAAAAGCGAACAAGTCCTCGCTTGTCACGATGCAGGCATCACCGCCTATGTGCCCAAGCCGATGACCTCTGGAGCCAAGGCTGACGGGCGTTTCAATAACGATGCCTCATCTATGACGCGGCAAAAAACGAATACATTTGCCCGGCTGGAGAGGCGCTGATCTGGCGCTATACCAACGTTGAAAAAGACCTGACGTTGCACCGTTACTGGCGTTCGTAATGCCGGGCCTGCGCAATGAAGCCGCAGTGCACACCAAACACACAACGGCGGGTTCGACGCTGGGAGCATGAGGCCGTATTGGAGGAGATGCAGAGCCGGCTGAGCAACGCGCCGGAAATGATGCGGATCCGAAAACGGACGGTTGAGCATCCCTTCGGGACGCTCAAGCAATGGATGGGCGCGACACACTTCCTGACCCGAAAGCTTAACGGGGTGAGTGCAGAGATGAGCCTGAACGTGCTCGCTGACAACCTGAAAAGGGTCATGAAAATCATCCGCACCACTGGCTTGATGAAAGCGTTAACGGCGTAAAAACCGGTCTTTTTTACCCCGTCCAAATGACTTTAATAGGCTGCTGAGCCGTTTTAACTGTTCCTGGAAGCGTTGTGGCCTTGATCAGTTTGCGAACCGTGAGCACGGTCTCCTGGCGTCGATATAAAAAACTAAATCTGACGTTTTTAAACACTCTCGGCCAAAAGCTGTCATTCATCAACTCCGCCAGTTCAAAGAGGTGGTGATAGCCCTATGCATGAACACATATATTGGCGAATGCCCTAAACTCGCTTCCTCCCAATCACTCAAGGAAGCGTCAATGGGCATTCGAGGAAAAGACCGTCAGATCGACAACATCGAGTTCAATGTCGTCGACATAGCTCGAAGCAAAGCCTTTTACGGGAGCGTATTCGACTGGAGTTTCGTCGACTACGGCCCGACTTATAGCGAGTTCAGCGACGGTCGTATAACAGGTGGATTCACTACAGGAGAACCTGTGCGAACGGGCGGGCCATTGGTCATCCTCTACGCGGAAGATCTAGACCGTACCGAGCTGAGGCTCAAGGCAGCAGGCGCTACGATCAGTCGTGAAGTTTTCTCGTTCCCAGGTGGGCGCCGTTTCCACTTCATCGACCCAGATGGCTATGAGCTAGCCGTCTGGTCGGCCTCTCCATGATTTAGAGGCAGAGAAACCAACGTAAAACAGCAATGCTTGAGAATGACAGCGATGTGTTCGCCATTACAAACACGCTCCAGCATCGCTGTTGCGTTGTAATCTCTCTGGCGGTTTGCGGCCCTTCCTTACAGACAGCAATCGGTCAGAATCAGTCATTCGCACACGTATATTCCAGACCCAATGATTGCGGCTGCATGGACCACAAACGGATTGTGTGGGCGCGTTATGCAGGTCCGCCCCCCACGACTAATCCACGATGAACAACTTCGCCCCGGTGGTGGTGAATGACCGATGTCCCTCAGCATTGTTACCCACCTGATAACTCATGCCCGGTGTCAGCGTGAACTGACGACCATCTTCCAGTTCTGTATGCAACTGACCCTCCAGGCACAACAGGATGTGCCCCCTCCAACACCAATGATCGGCCAAATATCCAGGGCTGTACTCGACCATCCGCACACGCGTTGAACCGAACTGGCAGGTACGCCAATAGGCTGTGCCTGTCTGGCCGGCATGCGTCACCGGCTCTATCGTTAACCAATCGGTGGTACCGAAGGGGATTGCAGTAAGATCCATGGTTACCTCATCGAAATACAATAAATGCAGACCGTATCAATCTGGCGATGGTGCCGATAGACACAGACGGCCCGTATTTATGGGATACAGGCGCTGCACAAACCCGAAGGCTAGTTGCCCCGCCCTCCTCCAAACGACCACTCATCGCCGGCCGTAGTGGAAATCACCACCATGACATCCTCCCCGTTCAGTCCCGTCGCCCGCCCCAACTTCTCGACCAGATCGCGGTAAAAACGCTGTTTGGTCTCAACACTTCGAGGACGGCCTGCGGTAATCGCGATTAGCACAAAGTCATGGCTACGCGGCCCACCCAAGTAGTGGGGATCAAATATCAGCTCGCCGATCTCATGTTGGTGAATGGCCTGGAAGCGATCAGTCTTCGGTACTTCGAAGCTCTCGACCAAGGCGTCGTGTAACCCCTCAGACAATGCCTGTAAATACTCGACCGACTTCCCGCGGTGCAATGAAATTCGTGCAAACGGCATCAACGGTTACTCCTGACGTATTGGAAGGCAAGCCTGTAGCTCACTGAGCAAACTCAGCGCCGAGGCGGCTGTCGGCCAACCTGAATAAAACGCCAGATGGGTTATGACTTCGGCCAGTTCGTCAACACACAAGCCGTTATCCAATGCACGTTTCAAATGAAATGGCAGTTGCTCCAGACGGTACATCGCCACCAGCGCGGCCACCGTCGCCAGACTGCGTTCACGGGGCTTCAATTGCGTACGCGTCCAAATGTCGCCAAACAATACGTTGTCGGTCAGCTCGGTAAACTTCTGCGGGTAGCTGTTCTGATGCTCCCGCCCCGTGATCATCGAAGCACTCATGATGTTTTTCCCCTGATGTCCCAATTGACGGGGGAAAACTATCAAGTCGCGACAATTCCGAATATCAGATTTAATAGCGCCAATCATCCCGAATTAGTGGACCATTGAATGCGCCGCCCAACGTTCGATCTTGACGTATTGCGCACCTTCGTCACCGGCGTGGAGTTCAACAGTTTTGCCAAAGCGGCGGATCGTCTCGGTCGGTCGACGTCTGCCGTAAGCGCTCAATTGAAAAAACTCGAGGAGCAGGTCGGCACGCCGGTACTGACTAAATCCGGTCGCGGACTGGTCTTGACCCCCACGGGAGAAACACTACTCAGCCATGCCCGCCGGTTGCTGGAACTGAACGACAGCATTTTCCAGACCCTGCATGAAAGCCAAACCGCCGGGACCGTACGCCTCGGGCTTCAAGAGGACTTTGGGGAACATTTCCTGAGCGATATCCTGCGACGCTTCGTCCAGACTTACCCGAGTGTGAATCTCGAAGTCAGGATTGCCCGTAACGCCGAACTGCTTGCTCTGCTCGAAAGCGCCGATCTGGACCTGGCCCTGACCTGGGACACCGGGCACCTGTCGCCCTACGCCACACGTTTGGGCGAAACACAAATGCACTGGATCGGGGCCCGCGATGTGCCATTGCTGGCGGCCCTTGATGACTCATCGTTGCCATTGATCATGTTCGACGCACCTTGCGTATTGCGCAGCGCCGCCACCCAGGCGCTGGATGCCGCGCAAATACCTTGGCGGATCGCCCTGACCAGCCCCAGCGTCGGCGGTATCTGGGCGGCCGTCGCCGCCGGATTGGGCCTGACGCTGCGAACCCGCATCGGGCTGCCGAGCCATCTCACCGTTGTTTCTGGCTTACCCCCCGTGCCAAGCCTTGGCTATGTGCTTCACAGCAATGGCGACGACCCAACACCAGCTACCCAACAATTGGCCGCACTAATCAAAACGAGCCTGCAGGAACAAGCGTATCGTTTCACAATTACGAAATAATCGAAGGCCCCCAAGGGTTCAATTCGAATGACGGCTTTGGGTCGATTTCTGCCTGTCGCCACCGGCAGCAGTAGGCAGCTCTCTCCTGACCATGGTTACTAAGTGTGCTGGCCTAATCTGATGCAATCGGTGGTCAGATCGAATGCAAACGTCTGGTCAAGTGCAATGCAAACGACTGGTCAGTACCGATGCAATCAGGTGGTCAAGTGGAGTGCAGTTTCGCAATTAACCACTCAATCAGCGTTTATAGCTCTCACACTCATTGCGCACATCCGCATTGTCAATACTTGCGCAACTACCACTACCTGTTTTGGCTTCGCACAATAAGCGCTGGTCATGGTTGTCGATACTGTTACACCCGCCATGGCCCGTCTCAGCATTGCAGGTACGGCGAAGGTCGGCGTTGTCGATGGTCTCGCAGTTACCACCGCCTTTCTTGGCTTCGCAGTATCTGCGCTGGTCAGCGTTATCGATGGTGTTACAGGTGCCGCCGCTGGTTTCTGCTTCGCAGGTACGGCGAAGGTCGGCGTTGTCGATAGTGGCGCAGCTACCGCCGTTAGTCCTTGCTTCGCAGAGTCGGCGCTGATCACTGTCATTGATGGTGGAACAACTGGCGTAGGCGTAACCGCTAAGCATCAACAACACCGCAATAATGGCTCTCATCTCGTTCTTCCATGATTTGTCAGGAAACAGCCTGACGCTGATTGCTCCGGGATTATTGGGTGCCGGGCGTCAGTCCAGCAGTGCTACCTTATTCAGCAATTCGTGAAGCCCTTCAGGAACCAACGGCGCGTCCTCAGTAAAACTTGCCCACGGAAGCCACTTCGCGACGAAGGCCGCGCCATCGCTTTCTTGAGCATTCAAGTGCGACAACTCATAGACACCGGCATCCACGAACTTCGCATCGTAGACCTGCACGATTTCGTGCCCTGGCGTGCCGTTATACGTAAAGAGGCTTTCAAGCGTGCCAAGCAAGCGAACATCGGTGATGGGCAAACCGAGTTCTTCCTGTACTTCACGCACAATGGCTTGGGTACTGGTTTCGCCGAATTCGATACCGCCACCGATCGGACGGAAGAATGGCTTTTCAGTGAGGGGGTCGCGAGCTTCGTTGACCAATATCTTGCCATCGTGATGGAAGATGCAGAGTGCTAGAGCGCGGATGCGTTGCGTGGTCATGATGTGAAGTCCATTTACTTTGATAAATCCCTGTAGCCGCTGCCTCAATTCGACATTGGTGTTGGCTGCGGACGCAGCCTTTGGCACCGGCTACAGGCTGGCGTCCGTAGCTGAAATCAAAAGTTCGCCGGAGTGTTCGCGCTGATGATTTCCGCTTCATCCTGGCCAATATTGCGAAACTTGTGCGGCAACGTCGTCGGAAAGTAATACCCATCCCCGGCATTAAGCACACTGATCTGCCCATCAACCGTCAACTCAACCGTTCCCCGCGTCACCAACCCACACTCCTCGCCTTCCGAGTGCACAATCGGCTCTTCCCCCGAACTCGCCCCAGGCGCGTACTGCTCGCGCAGCAAGCGCATCTGCCGACTTGGCACCGAAGCGCCAATCAACAGCAACCGCAACCCATGACGCCCGAGATCCGGCTGTTCATTGGCGCGGAATACATATTGATGCTCACGCGGTGGTTGGTCGAAGGTGAAGAAGTCCGCCAGAGACATGGGGATGCCTTCGAGCAGTTTTTTCAGGGAGCTGACGGAGGGACTGACGCGATTCTGTTCGATCAGGGAGATGGTGGCATTGGTGACGCCGCTACGCCGGGCCAGCTCGCGCTGGGAGAGTTTGTAGCTTTCGCGTACTAGTTTGAGTCGTGAGCCCGTGTCCATGACAGCCTTATGCGAGGAAAACTTAAGGGTTATGGGGGTGGATGGCGGGCGACTTTTGGCCGCGAAAGTACCGCTTCCCTGTCCCAGGATTGTGAAAGGCGGGTATTAAATCACGTTTGGGGGTGTTGCTCAGCAGGTTCGATGAATGGCTGGAAAAAAGGCTGTAGACCCGATGCCAGTCTGTTCGGATGCAGAACCTGTGGGAGCGAGCTTGCTCGCGATGAGGGCAGCACATTCAACATTGATGTCGGCTGACAGTCAGTCATCGCGAGCAAGCTCGCTCCTACATGGATTGCATTTCACTCGATGACATTCGCTGGCGGCCAATTGGATGGCCGCCGATTGCGTTGGGCTTAGATGCCGAACCGATCGCGCAGCGCGTAGTACGCGGCGCCCATGGCGGTGAGTGGGGCCTGGAAGGTGCGGCCACCGATCATGGGCATGTGCGGCAAGGAGGCGAAAGCATCGAAGCGTTCAGCGTCGCCGCGGATCATTTCCGAGATCAGTTTGCCAGCCAGGTGCGAGCAGGTGACGCCGTGGCCGCTGTAGCCTTGCATGTAGTAGGCATTTTTTTCGATGCGACCGAATTGCGGCATGCGCGACATGGTCAGCAGGAAGTTGCCGGTCCAGCGGTAGTCGATCTTCACGTCCTTGAGTTGCGGGAAGGTCTTGAGGATTTTCGGTTTGATCAACTGCTCGATGTCGTCCGGTTCACGGGCGCCATAGACCACACCGCCGCCGTACAACAGGCGGTTGTCGGCGGTGAGGCGGTAGTAGTCGAGCAGGTAATTGCAGTCTTCAACGCAGTAGTTGTTTTTGATCAGGCCGCGCGCCACCTTCTCCGACAACGGTTCAGTGACGACGATTTGCGAACCGCACGGCATGCTCTTGCTGGTCACGCGGTTGTCGAGACCCTGTGGCAAGTAGGCGTTACCGGCGATCAGCAGGTACTTGGCCTTCACCACGCCTTTGGCCGTGCGCACGGTGATCGGTTCGCCGTAGGTGATTTCCACCGCCGCCGATTGCTCGTAGATTTTGCCGCCCAGGCCGATGATGGCCGAGGCTTCGCCGAGGGCCAGGTTCAGCGGGTGGATGTGGCCGCCCTGCATGTCGAGCAGGCCGCCAACGTAGTTGTCGCAACCGACTTCGCGCTTGATGTCCGCCGCGTCGAGCATTTTCAGGTTTTTGTTGCCGTAGCGTTCCCAGCTGCTTTTCTGCTCGGCCAGGCCTTTGAGTTGCTTTTTGTTCAGCGCGGCGAAGATGCCGCCCGGCTTGTAGTCGCACTGGATGTCGTAGTGTTGTATGCGCTGACGGATGATATCGGCGCCTTCGAAGATCATGCTGCCGAGGACTTCAGCGGTCTTGTCGCCGTAGCGTTCTTCAATGACGTCGACGTCGCGGCTGTAGGAGTTGACCAGTTGACCGCCGTTGCGTCCGCTGGCGCCGAAACCGACTTTGGCGGCTTCGAGCACGGTGACGCTGTAGCCCGCTTCGGCAAGGAACAGCGCCGAGGACAAACCGGTGTAGCCGGCACCGATGATGCAGACGTCGCAATCCACCGCGTGTTCCAGCACCGGAAAGTCGCCGGTGAAGTTGCGGGTGGCGGCGTAGTAGCTGTTTACATGCTTTTGTTCAACAGAGCTGTGTTTCATAGGTTTCTCCGATGGCCGCTAACACTCGCCGGCGACCGCCGTTGTAGAAGTATTAGAGCTTGATCCAGGTCGCTTTGAGTTCGGTGTATTTGTCGAACGCATGCAGCGATTTGTCCCGACCATTACCCGACTGCTTGTACCCGCCGAACGGCGCGGTCATGTCGCCGCCGTCGTACTGGTTGACCCAGACGCTGCCGGCGCGCAAGCCGCGGGCGAAGGTGTGGGCCTTGCTCAGATTGCTGGTCCACACGCCGGCGGCCAGCCCGAAGATGCTGTCGTTGGCGATGGCCAAGGCTTCTTCAGCGGTGTCGAAGGTGATCAGCGAGAGCACCGGGCCGAAGATTTCTTCCCGGGCGATGGTCATGGCGTTGGTCACACCGTCGAAAATCGCCGGTTCCACGTACAGGCCGCCAGTGGCTTCGAGGGTGCGGCTGCCGCCCGCGATCAGTTGCGCGCCCTGGTCCTTGCCGACCTGGATGTAGCGCAGCACGTTGTCCAGTTGACGCTGATCGACGACCGCGCCGACGGTGGTTTGCGGGTCCAAGGCGTGCCCTGGCTTCCAGGCCTGCAGCGCTTCCACCAGTAGAGGAATGAACTGCTCGCGAATCGAACGCTCGACCAGCAAGCGCGAACCGGCGGTGCAGACTTCGCCTTGGTTGAAGGCAATCCCGCTCGCCGCTGCCTGTGCTGCCGCGCGCAAATCCGGCGCGTCGGCGAACACCACGTTCGGGCTCTTCCCCCCTGCTTCGAGCCAGACGCGTTTCATGTTGCTTTGGCCGGCGTAGATCAGCAGCTGCTTGGCAATCGCGGTCGAACCGGTGAAGGCCAGCACGTCGACGTCCATGTGCAACGCCAGCGCCTTGCCGACGGTGTGACCGTAGCCCGGCAGCACGTTGAACACGCCTTTCGGGATGCCCGCTTCCAGCGCCAACTGAGCGACGCGGATCGCGGTGAGCGGCGACTTTTCCGAAGGCTTCAAGATGAACGAGTTACCCGCCGCGAGGGCCGGGGCGAACTTCCAGCTGGCCATGATCAACGGGAAGTTCCACGGCACGATGGCGGCGACCACACCGGCAGGTTCGCGGGTGATGAGGCCGAGTTGATCGTGGGGCGTGGCGGCGACTTCGTCGTAGATCTTGTCGATGGCTTCGGCGGTCCAGCGGATCGCGTTGGCGGTCGCCGGGATGTCGATGTTCATCGAATCGTTGATTGGCTTGCCCATGTCGAGGGTTTCGAGCAGGGCGAGTTCTTCCCGGTTGGCCAGGATCAGGTCGGCGAAGCGGATCAGGATGCGCTTGCGTTCAGCCGGGGCGAGGTTGGCCCAGATACCGGAATCGAAGGTGCGGCGTGCGACAGCCACGGCCTCGTTCGCGTCGGCTTCGTCGGTGCTGGCGACGTTGGCCAGGAAGCGGCCATCGACCGGGCTGATGCATTCGAAGGTGTCACCGCTGAGTGCTGTGCGGTACTGGCCGTCAATGAAGGCGCGGCTTTCGATGGTTAGGGACTGGAAGCGTTGTTCCCAGTCGCTGCGAGTGTTTGTCATTGTTGTGACTCGACGCAGGAAATTGAGTGATCGTGGGGGGGATGCCCGCCCAATCAAAAAAATTGAAACGCGGTCCCTGTGGGAGCTGGCTTGCCAGCTCCCACAGGGTTGGCGGCGTACACAAATCTTGTGTACGCCGCCAATTCCGTCAGACAGTGTGCAGGTACCAGTTGTACTCAAGGTCCGAGATGGAGTTCTCGAACTCGGCCAGCTCGCTTTCCTTGCACGCCACGAACACGTCGATGTACAGCGGGTCGATGTATTTGGCCATGACTTCGCTGTCGTCCAATTCGCGCAGGGCATCGCGCAGGTTGTTCGGCAGGCTTTGCTCGTTCTGCTCGTAGCTGTTGCCTTCCACCGGAGCGCCCGGTTCGATCTGGTTGGTCAGGCCGTGGTGGATACCGGCCAGCACCGAGGCCATCAGCAAGTACGGGTTGGCATCGGCACCGGCTACGCGATGTTCGATGCGCACCGAGTCCGCTGAACCGGTCGGCACACGGACTGCAACAGTACGGTTGTCGATGCCCCAGCTCGGCGAATTCGGCACGTAGAACTGCGCGCCGAAACGACGGTAGGAGTTGACGTTCGGGCAGAGGAACGCCATCTGCGCCGGCAGGGTCTCGAGCACACCGCCGATCGCGTGTCGCAGCGCGGCGTTCTGCTCGGGATCCTCGCTGGCAAAGATGTTGTTGCCTTCTTTGTCGAGAATCGAAATGTGCACGTGCAAACCGTTGCCCGCCTGGCCCGGATATGGCTTGGCCATAAACGTGGTGTCCATCTCGTGGTCGTAGGCGATGTTCTTCACCAGACGCTTGAGCAACACCGCGTAGTCGCAGGCCTTGATCGGGTCGTTGACGTGATGCAGGTTCACTTCGAATTGCGCCGGGGCGCTTTCCTTGACGATGGCGTCGGCAGGAATGCCCTGCTCTTTCGCGCCTTCGAGGATGTCTTGCAGGCAATCAACGTATTCGTCGAGGTCGTCGATCAGGTACACCTGGGTCGACACCGGACGCTTGCCCGAGACCGGCGAACGCGGCGACTGCGGACGACCGTTCACGTTGTCCTGGTCGATCAGGTAAAACTCCAGTTCGAACGCGGCGCAGATGGTCAGGCCCAGTTCGTCAAACTTGCGCACAACGTTGGCCAGCACTTCACGCGGGTCAGCGAAAAACGCCTCGCCTTCGAGTTCGTGCATGGTCATCAGCAACTGCGCGGTGGGGCGCTTCTGCCACGGCTCGATGCTCAGGGTGCCAGGGATGGGGAAGCAGATCCGGTCAGAGTCGCCGATGTCCAGACCCAGGCCGGTGCTTTCCACCGTGGAGCCGTTGATGTCCAGGGCAAACAGAGACGCCGGCAGGTTGATGCCTTTTTCGTAAACCTTATGAAGACTGGTGCGCTCGATGCGCTTGCCGCGCACCACACCGTTCATATCCGCAATCAGAAGGTCGACGTACAAAACCTCAGGATATTTCTTAAGGAATGCGTTTGCTTCGTTGAGTTGAACGGCACGCAGAGGGACCGACATGATGCACCTATTAGCTGTTAATTATTATGTTCACTACCTTGTTGCGAGCCCAGTCAACCCGAACGGCAAAGTGAAGTCAATAGCGAACACTCAGCCTCTCGTCCTTTATTTTCAGGCCTTTTATAGGCACTAGAGTGCCAGATCAGCCTTGAGCGCCCTGTAAATCCTGAAGATCGGACGTTCGGCGTTTAGAATTTTTTACATGAGAGTTGTTAATTAAAATCAACAAGGCTAAGCTCCGGAAAAGCTCGTTCAAGTGTGAAACTTCGAGGTGATAAAAATGGCATTCAAGCCATTGATCGGCGTTACAGCGTGCGTCAAACAGATTGGCTTGCACCCCTACCACGTCAGCGGCGACAAGTACTTGCGTGCTGTCAGCGTCGCGGCCCTGGGGCTGCCCGTCATTATTCCTTCCTTGGCTGAACTGACCGACATCGAGGATGTGCTCGCGCATCTCGACGGCCTGTTGCTGACCGGCTCGCCGTCGAATGTGGAGCCCTTCCACTATCAAGGCCCGGCCAGCGCTCCCGGCACGGATCACGATCCGGCGCGGGACGCCACGACCCTTCCTTTATTGCGTGCGGCCATTGCGGCGGGCGTACCGGTGCTCGGCATCTGCCGCGGCTTCCAGGAAATGAACGTGGCGTTCGGCGGCAGCCTGCACCAGAAGGTGCATGAACTGCCGGGCATGCTCGATCACCGGGAAGCGGACAGCCCCGAGCTGGCGGTGCAATACGCCCCGGCGCACGCGGTAACGGTGCAACCCGGTGGCGTGTTTGAAGCGCTGGAGCTGCCGACCGAGTTCATGGTCAATTCGATTCACAGCCAGGGCATCGACCGCCTCGCGCCAGGCCTGCGCGCCGAAGCGATTGCGCCGGACGGTCTGATCGAAGCGATTTCGGTGAACCACAGCCCGACCTTCGCCGTCGGCGTGCAATGGCACCCGGAATGGCAGGTGCTGTCGAACCCGCCCTACTTGAGTATTTTCCAGGCGTTCGGCGATGCATGCCGGCGACGGGCCGCGCTGCGTAAAACCCGCTGACCTGAAACCCGAAAAACCAATTTACTGCCCCCGCGAGTCAGGCGGGCGTGCCTTTGCGCGTCCGTCCCTCACGACAACAACACACTGTAATAACAACAAGTACGACCCAGGCAGCCAGGACGGCGGCGCCGAATAAGCCCGGGTCGGGCGATACCAGTGAAGCAAACGCAATACCCCCTGTGGGAGCTAGCCTGCTAGCGATGAGGGCGGCCCAGTCACATTGATGTCGACTGACACACCGCCATCGCTAGCGGGCTAGCTCCCACAGGTGACCACTGCTGGATTCACTGGTATCGCCCGCTCCGGGCTAGCAATCCACTCTTAAGTCAGGCCGCGTTGGCCCGACGACTGAAACCTGTTGGGAGTTTCACATGGCAAACGCCTCCAGCATTTACAGGAAGGCTCTTGAAGGTCACCAGGCACCAAAAAAGGTGCTGGTGAAAGTCGACCGCGTCACCAAGAAATTCGACGAAACCACCGCAGTGGACGATGTTTCGCTTGAGATTCATCAAGGCGAAATCTTCGCCCTGCTCGGCGGTTCCGGTTCCGGCAAATCGACGCTTCTGCGCATGCTCGCCGGCTTCGAGCGCCCGACCGAAGGGCGGATTCTGCTCGATGGCGTGGACATCACCGACATGCCGCCGTACGAACGGCCGATCAACATGATGTTCCAGTCGTACGCCTTGTTCCCGCACATGACCGTGGCGCAAAACATTGCCTTCGGCCTCAAGCAGGACCGTTTGCCCACCAGCGAAATCGACGCCCGCGTGGAAGAGATGCTGCGCCTGGTGCACATGACTCAATACGCCAAACGCAAACCCCATCAGTTGTCCGGCGGTCAGCGTCAGCGCGTGGCGTTGGCCCGTTCCCTGGCCAAGCGTCCGAAGTTGTTGTTGCTCGACGAACCGATGGGCGCACTGGATAAAAAACTGCGCTCGCAGATGCAGCTTGAGCTGGTGGAAATCATCGAGCGCGTTGGCGTGACCTGCGTGATGGTGACTCACGATCAGGAAGAGGCCATGACCATGGCCCAGCGCATTGCGATCATGCACTTGGGCTGGATCGCCCAGATCGGCAGCCCGGTGGACATTTACGAAGCCCCGGTCAGCCGCATGGTCTGCGAATTCATCGGCAACGTGAACGCCTTCGAAGGCACCGTTGTGGAAGACCTTGAAGGTCACGCGATCATTCACAGCAAGGATCTGCAGCAGAAGATTTACGTCGGTCACGGTGTCAGCACTTCGGTGGAGGACAAGTCGATCACTTACGCGATTCGCCCGGAAAAACTGCTGGTCAGCACCACCCAACCCGAGTCCCGTTACAACTGGTCCGAGGGCAAGGTGCATGACATCGCCTACCTCGGAGGTCACTCGGTGTTCTACGTTGAATTGCCTGGCGGCAAAGTCGTGCAGTCGTTCATGGCCAACGCCGAACGCCGTGGCGCGCGTCCGACCTGGGACGACAAGGTCTACGTGTGGTGGGAAGACGACAGCGGCGTGGTACTGCGCTCATGAAAACACTCAATCAGCAGTTCATGCGGCTGATGCCGAGTGGTCGAAAGCTCGTCATCGGGATTCCGTTCCTGTGGCTGTGCCTGTTTTTCCTGTTGCCGTTCTTCCTGGTGATGAAGATCAGCTTCTCGGAAGCGGCGCTGGCCATTCCCCCCTACTCCGAGATCTACACCTTCGCCGAACAGAAACTCCAGGTGTTCCTCAATGTCGGCAACTACCTGCTGCTGACCGAGGATGAGTTGTACATCTCGGCTTACTTCGGTTCGTTGAAGGTCGCGTTTTTCAGCACGCTGATGTGTCTGGTGCTCGGCTTCCCGATGGCCTACGCGATCACCAAGGCGAGCAAGGAAGCGCAGAACGTCTTGCTGCTGTTGATCATGATGCCGACCTGGACGGCGATCCTGATCCGCGTTTACGCGTGGATGGGCATCCTGAGCAACAACGGTTTGCTCAACGCATTTTTGATGTGGACCGGGCTGACCGATCACCCGATCGAGATCCTCAACACCAACATCGCCGTGTACATCGGGGTGGTTTACGCCTACCTGCCGTTCATGGTGTTGCCGCTGTACGCCAACCTGGTCAAGCACGATCAGAGCTTGCTGGAAGCGGGTTCGGATCTGGGTTCGAGCAACTTCAACAACTTCTGGAAAATCACCGTGCCACTGGCCAAGAACGGGATCATCGCCGGCTGCATGCTGGTGTTCATTCCGGTGGTCGGTGAGTTCGTGATTCCGGAACTGTTGGGCGGCCCGGAAACCCTGATGATCGGCCGTGTGCTGTGGCAAGAGTTCTTCAATAACCGCGACTGGCCGGTGGCGTCCGCCCTGGCGGTGGTGATGCTGTTGATCCTGATTGTGCCGATTCTGCTGTTCAACCGCAGCCAGGCCAAAGAGATGGAGGCACGGGGATGAAACGTTTCGGTTTTTCAAAGTTCATGCTGGTGTTCGGCCTGTCGTTTATCTACCTGCCGATGCTGATTCTGGTGATCTACTCGTTCAACGCCTCGAAACTGGTGACGGTATGGGGTGGCTGGTCGTTCAAGTGGTACGCCGGCCTGCTCGACAACACCCAACTGATGGGCTCGGTGGTGCGTTCGCTGGAAATCGCCTGCTACACCGCGATTGCCGCTGTGGCGTTGGGAACACTGGCGGCATTTGTGCTGACACGCGTCACGCGCTTCAAGGGTCGCACGCTGTTTGGTGGCCTGGTCACTGCGCCGCTGGTGATGCCGGAAGTGATCACCGGTCTGTCGCTGTTGCTGCTGTTCGTGGCCATGGCGCAGTTGATCGGTTGGCCAATGGAGCGTGGCATTGTCACCATCTGGATCGCCCACACCACGTTTTGTGCCGCTTATGTGGCGGTGGTAGTCTCCGCCCGCCTTCGCGAGCTGGACCTGTCCATCGAAGAAGCGGCCATGGACCTCGGGGCGAAACCGTTCAAGGTGTTTTTCCTGATTACCATCCCGATGATCGCGCCGTCACTGGCGGCCGGCGGCATGATGTCGTTTGCCCTGTCGCTCGACGATTTGGTGTTGGCGAGCTTCGTGTCCGGCCCGGGTTCCACGACCCTGCCGATGGAAGTGTTTTCGGCGGTGCGTCTGGGGGTGAAACCCGAGATCAACGCCGTGGCCAGCTTGATTCTGCTCGCCGTTTCGATCGTGACCTTTATGGTCTGGTACTTCAGCCGTCGCGCCGAAGCCTCCCGCAAACGGGCGATCCAGGAAGCGATGGACCAGACCGCCAGCGAATCCTGGCAACAACCGAAAAAGCAAATGGTAGAAGCGACGGCCTAGTGCCGTCGCGTTTCACAGCTTTGCGTACTGAATAAAAAGAATGGAGTTGTACCGATGAAAATGTTTGGCAGGACTCTGCTGACACTGTCCTTATTGGGCGCGATCGCCACAGTTGCCCAGGCCAATGACAAGGTACTGCGCGTCTACAACTGGTCGGATTACATCGCCCCGGACACCGTCAAGAAGTTCGAAGACGAGACCGGCATCCGCGTGACCTACGATGTGTTCGACAGCAATGAAACCCTTGAAGCACGCCTGCTCGCGGGCAAATCCGGCTACGACATTGTCGTGCCGTCCAACAGCTTCCTGGCCAAGCAGATCAAGGCGGGCGTCTATCAGGAACTGGACAAATCGAAGCTGTCGAACTGGAAAAACCTCAACCCGGTGTTGCTGAAAAACGCTTCGGCCAGCGACCCCGGTAACAGTCACGCCTTCCCGTACATGTGGGGCTCGATCGGCATTGGTTTCAACCCGGCCAAGGTCAAAGAAGTGCTGGGTGCCAATGCGCCGACCCACTCGTGGGATCTGCTGTTCAAACCGGAAAACGCCGAGAAGCTGAAAGCCTGTGGCATCAGTTTCCTCGATTCGCCGACCGAGATGCTGCCCGCCGCCCTGCACTACCTGGGCTACCCGGTGAACTCGCAGGACAAGGCGCAGATCGCCGAAGCAGAAGCGCTGTTCATGAAGATCCGGCCATCGGTGGCGTACTTCCATTCGTCGAAGTACATCTCCGACCTGGCCAACGGCAACATTTGCGTGGCGGTCGGTTACTCCGGTGATGTGCTGCAAGCCAAGGCTCGCGCGCAGGAAGCGGGCGACAAGGTGAAGATCGATTACAGCATTCCGAAAGAAGGCGCCGGCAGTTTTTACGACATGGTCGCGATCCCCCGGGATGCGGCGAACGTCGAAAACGCCTACCTGTTCATGAACTTCCTGATGCGTGCGGACATCATCGCCGAGATCACCAACAACATCGGCTACAGCAACGCCAACGCGGCGGCGACGCCGTTGGTGGATGAAGCAATTCGCAATGATCCGGGGTCGTATCCGCCTTTGGCCGTGATGGCGACGTTGTATGCGATTCCGGACATGCCGATTGGGGTTCAGCGGGTGATGACGCGCGGCTGGACGCGGGTGAAGCTCGGGAAGTAATTCCCTCGATATATTCGTGGTATTTGAAATGGCCATCGCGGGCAAGCCCGCTCCCACAGTGGTCGGTGGTGGAATACCGATTCATGGTACGACGCGAATCCCTGTGGGAGTGGGCTTGCCCGCGATGAGGCCATCACTGCCAACACAAAACTCAACTGTTTCCGTTCACGCAGCGCCTTACCACCGCTGCACTCCTCTCTGACGAACGGCCTCACCTGGCTTCCTCGGTTCAGGTGAATTCGGGCGCCCTCCTCGGGCGCCTTTTTTTATGCGGGGACGAGCGGCCATTCGGCCAGCGCCCGATAGCGACCCTTGTGGGATTCAAACAAGACAAATCGGTCTGCCCGCAGAAAAAACTCCGGCGGCGTCGCCGATTCAGGCACCGGCACCCGATAGTCACGCATCAACGTCAGATGCGGCCTGAATTCCTTGGGGGCGTCTTCGAACCCGAACGGCAACATCGCCTGCTCCAGCGCATACACCAGCCGCAGCAATTCCGGCGGCGCCTGCTCCGTCGCGAGCACCAACGCCCCGGCCCTGCGCCAGACATCCAGCCGATCCAGTGCAACCCGCAACGCGATACCCGGCACGCGAACCTTTGCTGCCACCGCGCAGATCTCGGCAATCTGCGCCACCTCCACAGCGCCCAAAAACAGCAACGTCAGATGGAAGTTTTCCGCCGGCACCGGGCGCCCAATGCGCAGTGCCAGCGCGCTGCGCCATTGGGCAATTGCCCTGCGCTGCTCGGGCGGGCAAGCCAATGCGAAAAACAGCCGCTTGACCGGCTCCGGGGTTTCGTCGCTCACGCCTGGCACCTCCTGACATGCACGTTATAGTTGAAACCACCGAATAAACGGGACGGGGCCATGCGAGAGATCATCAGCAAAGAGCCATGGTGGGCCATGCCACCGCAACCGGGTCAGGATGAGTCAGAGCTGGAATGGGGCTGGCTGGTTCACTATAGCGAAGGTGAACCGCGTTTCGAGTTTGTCAAAGAGCGACCGACGGACAGCGAGATCCGCAATCGAAAAAGTTGCAGGATCACCCCGGCATCGGAGTGATCCCCTCACGTGTCACGCCTGCAGGAGGATGTTGAAACCGCCGAAGATCATTCGCTGACCATCAAACGGCATCGGGTTGACGTCCTGCTGCATGCGCGGGTCGGCCATCATTTTCTGCATGCCTGCATCGCGGGTGGGCTTGTCCGGCCAGACGATCCAGGAAAACACCACGGTTTCGTCATCCTTGAGTTTCACCGCCAGCGGAAACGAGGTCACTTTGCCGTCAGGCACGTCATCGCCCCAGCATTCGACAATGCTCAGGGCGCCGTTTTCCTTGAAAATCACGGCGGCAGATTCGGCGTGTTGCTTGAATTTTTCGCGGTTGGCGCTGGGCACCGCAAAGACACAGCCATCGACGTAAGACATGGTCATTCTCCTGCTGGGGGTAGAGGATCGATCTGCGGGTTAGTCGGTTCGGGCGGGCTCCAATCGACAGCGCCGCCGCCCGAACTGACCGACGGTATTTCGGCACTCCCCGCCAGATTGCCCTCGATCTGTCCTGCCATGTACAACGTCCCCGCCATCACACCGGTGGTCGGGTTCTGCACCAGTTTTATCCAGGCCTTGTCGAACGTGTTGCCCAGACTGCTGCGGATCAGCGCCTCACTGTCCGGCCGGTCGCTGGCCTGAATCAATGCGCGAATCCCCGCTACGCCCAGCGTAATCAAGCCGCCGGCAAGTTTGCCCGCCGCTGCGGATACCACGCTGGCGGCACCGCGCGGGGCCATTTCGGCTTCCATGCGTTGGCTGGCGCGCTTGGCCACCGGCGCCATGGCCGTGTCGGTGGAATCAACGCCTTTGTCACCGCCAGCCTTGTGGATCTTGTCGATCAGCGCCGCGTACGCCGGCAGGGTATTGAGCGGCTGGGTGTGCACGATCTGATACAGCGAAGCGTCCCGCGCGGGCGGCGGTCCCAGGGCGATGGCCGGGATTTTCTGGATACGGCCGTTGAGTTGCGCCATGGGTACGCCGTGGCGCTGGGAGATTTTCTGCAGCTCTTCCTGAAGAATGTCCACGTAGAACGCCGTGGCCAGGCCGAGGATCTGGTCGGGATCAATCTCGACGGCGACCGGGGCCAGCACGCGTTTCTGGTATTGCTCCAGCAGATAGGCCGCCAGGCGCTTGGACGAAGCATCCTGCTCGTTCTTGGCACTGAGGGAGTACCAGCTGACCTTCATCGACAGCCATTCCTGGGTCCAGTAACTACTGAACCAGGGAATGAAGTTTTCTTCGGTCAATTGATAGACCCGGGTTCGCCAGTAATCCATGGCGCCGCGCGAGTAGATTTTCGCCTGTTCGGTAGCGGACTGGGACGCCGCGACGATGTCCCGGTCCACCTGCTGCCAGGTGCTCTGGGAAATGATCACCGGCGGCGCTGGCGCCGGGGCACGCGCAGGCGTGACGCATCCCGCCAACACCAATAGCACGGCGACGATCAGCGAACGCAGGTTCAAGATCGCATGTCCTACAGTCTTCCCCCGAACAGGATATTCGGGGGTTAAAGCACCCTGATTTGAGTATAGGCGGCGGTGGGGGCCTGGTCTGAGGTTGATGGTGTCTCAAGGGCCTCATCGCGGGCAAGCCCGCTCCCACAGGACCAGCGTCGTTCACGAATGTGAGCCCCACCACCGATCACTGTGGGAGCGGGCTTGCCCGCGATGAGGCCCTCAGCAACACCACAAACCCCGACCATCACTTGCGTCGATATTCACCATCGCCGCGAATGCCTTCCGCTCAAAATCCGTCAGCGTAGGATCAACCTCAACCCGACACACAACCCCGAACCGGAGGGGCAAATCATGTTGATCCATCTGCTGACCTGCCTGGCCCTGACAGCCCTCACGCTGACCGTTTTTTCGTGGTACGTCCTGACCGAGGAGCGCACATCATGATCCACACCGTCACCCTTGCCGTGAGCTTTCCGGTGTTCGGCAACAACTACTACTCGCAGCAGGTCGTCTCGCGCAAAGTGCTGTCGCTGGTGTTCGACAAGAATTTCGAGGCGCTGCTGATGCCGGCCGCTGCCAACCACTTCAGTAACGAAGTGGTCGGTCTCAACGATCAGTTCCGCTTTTTGAATGATGTGCTGGCCGAGCATCTGCTGGATGCCGAACTGGCCCAACACGCCTCCCGTTCGTTCACTTTTTGAGTGCTGCCATTCAGTGCCATTCATTCAGTGCATCGACCGGCACTTCTGCCTGAGGGAGGTTCAGGCAGCATTGGGAACATATGGCTTCCTCATCAGAGCCACTTGAGTCAATTTTCTATTTGAAGAACGCGCTATTGCGCACAAACCTCACGAACACAACCGCGTAACCAACGATGCACCGGATCGGCATCCAGTCGTGGATGCCAGAGCATCGCGACAGTGAACGCCGGCAAGGCAACCGGCAGCGCAAAACTGTGCAGGCCTGCCCGCAGGTTTTCGGTATGGCGCTCAGGAACAGTGGCGACCAGGTCGGTTGTACGGGCGAGCGCCAACGCCGTCGAGAAACCGCCGACGATGGTCACGACCTGCCGTTGCAGTTGCAGCGCCGCCAATGCTTCATCGACAGCCCCCTTGTCGAACCCTCGCCGCGAGACGCTGATGTGACCGCCCGCCGCAAAACGTTGCGGGGTGATTTCACCCTGACTCAGGGGGTGCCCACTGCGCACTACGCCGATGAAGCGGTCGCGAAACAAGCCCTGCGTCCGTAGCTCAGGCCCGGCGGCCTTCCCCACCACTCCGGTTTCCAGATCGACGGTGCCATCACGCAGCGACGTGCTGTCCTTGTCAGGCTTGTGCACGAAGCGCAGCAGCACGCCCGGCGCTTGCTCGGCGACGCGTGCGATGAGCGGCGCGCCAAAGTTCTCCACAAAACCCTCGCTCGTACGCAACGTGAACGTGCGGATCAACTGTTTCAGGTCAGGCTGTTGCGCCGGGCGCAGCACCGCTTCGACATCCTGCACCAACTGGCTGACCTGCTCGCGCAATTCCAGCGCCCGCGGCGTGGCCACCAGTCCGCGCCCGGCCCTGACCAGCAGCGGGTCGCCCGTGGTTTCGCGCAACCGCGCCAACGCCCGACTCATCGCCGACGGGCTCAGCCGCAAGCGTTTGGCGGCACGCGCCACGCTGCCTTCGGCGAGCAGCACGTCAAGGGTGATCAGCAAATTGAAATCGGGAGTCGACATGCATTGCCCCATGGCCGGGTGAGATGGCGTTCAACGCACGAGTACAGTGCAACCCGTGCGCCTTCCGCCATGTTAGGCGCCGGCGTAGATTTCTGATAGCTCCACTTCGGGAGTGGCCAGATACCAGAGGGACAGCATGAAGCCGACTATCGCCATCGTGGACAACGCAACACAGACACCCGCCGTACGCTGGGCGCTGGTCAGCCTTTCGCTGTCGATGCTGCTGTCCTCGCTCGGCACTAGTGTTGCCAACGTCGGTTTGCCGACGCTGGCCCAGGTGTTCGGTGCGACGTTTCAGGACGTACAGTGGGTCGTCATCGCCTATCTGCTGGCGATTACCACGCTGATCGTCAGCGTGGGCCGGCTCGGTGACCTTATCGGTCGCCAGCGTCTGTTGCTCGCGGGCATTGGCGTGTTTACGCTGGCCTCGGCGCTGTGCGCCTGGGCACCGACCCTGGGGATATTGATTGGCGCCCGAGCGCTGCAGGGTCTCGGCGCGGCGATCATGATGGCGCTGACCATGGCCTTCGTGGGCGAAACGGTAGCGAAGAACAAAACCGGCAGCGCCATGGGTTTGCTCGGGACGATGTCGGCGATTGGCACCGCGCTGGGACCGTCGCTCGGCGGTTTGCTGATTGCCGGTTTCGGCTGGCGGGCGCTCTTCCTGGTCACCGTGCCCTTGGGCCTGATGACGTTGCTGCTTGCGCATCTTTATCTGCCCGCCGACCGCCAGAAACCAACCACCGGGAGCACCCGTTTCGACGCGTGGGGCACGCTGGTGTTGGCGCTGACGTTGGCGGCGTATGCGCTGGCCATGACCCTCGGACGCGGCCATTTCGGGCTGTTCAATATGGGTTTGCTGTTGGCGGCGGGGGTCGGCGTGGGGCTCTTTGCGTTCGTCGAGACGCGAGTCGCCTCGCCGCTGATTCGACTGGCAATGTTTCGCAACCCGGTGCTGAGCGTAAGCCTGGCCATGAGTACGCTGGTCGCGACGGTGATGATGGCAACGCTGGTGATCGGGCCGTTTTATCTGGCCCACGGGCTGGGGTTGAAAGCGGTTGTGGTGGGAATAGTGCTCGCGGTCGGGCCCTGTGTCGCGGCCCTGACAGGTGTGCCTGCTGGCCGGATCGCCGACCGTTTCGGCGCACCACGGATGACTGTTGCCGGGCTGATCGCCATGGCCATCGGTTGCTTCACATTATCGGTGTTGCCGCAGACCTTTGGCATCGGCGGCTACGTCGCGCCGATGGTCGTGATCACCCTCGGCTATGCGGTCTTCCAGACGGCCAACAACACCACGGTCATGACCGATGTTGCGCCAGACCAGCGCGGTGTTGTCTCGGGCATGCTCAATCTGTCACGAAATCTGGGATTGATCACCGGGGCTTCGGCGTTGGGTGCCGTGTTCGCAATCGCCTCGCAGGCAGCCGACATCACCACCGCGCAGCCCGAAGCCGTGGCCCACGGGATGCAGATCACCTTCGCGGTAGCGCTGGGGCTGATCGTTGTTGCACTGGGTGTTGTGCTAGCCCGCCGAACGCTGAAATCCTTGTAGGGGCTGGCTTGCTGGCTCCTACAAGGGATTTTCGGCGGCTTTGACTTACTGTTTGATCACCACCAGCGGCTCGCCTTTCTTCACGATGTACGTCGCCAGTTCCGAACCGGTTTTCGTGCCGACGTTCTTCGCGATATGCGCAACGCCAGCCGGAATGTACAGCGAATCACCGGTCTTCAGCGTGACCGGGGGTTGCCCTTCCAGTTGATATTCGAACGTACCGTCGATGACATAAGCCACTTCCACGCCTGGATGGGAGTGGTTGGGCGACGAGACGCCCGGATCGATATCAACCCGTACCTGAATCACTTCGCGACCGTCGACGTCGAGATCCTTTTTCAGGAGGTCGGTGCGATGAATCCCTGTCTGCCAGCTTTTTGCAGGGGCCTTCACTTCCTCGGCTTGAGACACGCCGGACAACGCGGCGAGCGCGGCAGTGGTGACAACAGCGACACCGAGCATTTTGACGGTGTGACGAGCATTGATGCGGAACATGGCGCTTCTCCGGTTATACCGTTGTGGTGCCCTCATTAGGCGGCCGCCGTGTATCCCGTACGTGTCGCGGACACCATGGATTTGTAAGCGAAGATCGCTGTGGGCGCGGAGGATACGTAGGGATACAAACGGGCCCGGTCACTTGGAAGTGTTGAGCACCACCGCCGCACGAATGAGCGCCTTCAACGCCTTCTCATCAATCGCATCGCCCTCATGCACATCAATCGCCCGGTGTTCGCCCCTTCGTTCGCGACCGGCTGGCCGCACAAGGTTGCGAGTGAGGCAATCGCGGCCTATGGTCCAAGCGATGCATTGTTGGCAACGGTCGCGCGAGGACGTGCCGCCAGTTGCCGTCCTTCCCCTGCGATTTTTCGCAAAGAGGTGACAACATGCCGAACGATTCCCGCCCTGCCGTGCTTGAACTGATCGGCAATACGCCGCTGGTGCGCGTCAGCCGCTTTGACACGGGACCGTGCACACTGTTTCTGAAGCTTGAATCACAGAACCCCGGCGGCTCGATCAAGGACCGCATCGGCCTGGCGATGATCGACGAAGCCGAGCGCGACGGCCGGCTCAAGTCTGGCGGCACCATCGTCGAGGCTACCGCCGGCAACACCGGCCTCGGCCTGGCCCTGGTCGGCCGCGCCAAGGGCTATCGGGTGGTCTTGGTGGTGCCGGACAAGATGTCCACCGAGAAAGTCCTCCACCTCAAGGCCATGGGCGCCGAGGTGCACATCACCCGCTCCGACGTCGGCAAGGGCCATCCCGATTATTACCAGGACGTCGCGGCACGGCTGGCGCTGGAGATTCCCGACGCATTCTTCGCGGACCAGTTCAACAACCCGGCCAACCCGCTCGCCCATGAATGCAGCACCGCGCCGGAGATCTGGGCGCAAACCCAGCATGACGTGGATGCGATTGTCGTCGGTGTCGGTTCGGCCGGCACGCTGACCGGACTGACCCGTTTCTTCAAACGCGTACAGCCCAATCTGGAAATGGTGCTGGCCGATCCCATCGGTTCGGTGATGGCCGAATACAGCCGCAGCGGCACCATGCAGACGCCCGGCTCGTGGGCGGTGGAAGGCATCGGCGAAGACTTCATCCCCTCGATTGCCGACCTCTCCAGCGTGCGCCACGCCTATTCGATCAGCGACGAGGAAAGCTTCGACCACGCCCGCCAACTGCTGCGCGCCGAAGGCATTCTCGGCGGCTCTTCGACCGGCACCTTGCTGGCGGCGGCGCTGCGCTATTGCCGCGAACAAACCACGCCGAAGCGCGTGGTCAGCTTCGTCTGCGACACCGGCACCCGCTACCTGTCGAAGGTCTACAACGACCAGTGGATGAACGATCAGGGCTTGCTCAAGCGTAAACCTTATGGCGATCTGCGCGACGTGATTGCACGCCGTTTCGAGGATGGCCGGGTGATCAGCGTCGGCCCCGACGACACGTTGCTGACGGCGTTCCAGCGCATGCGCCTGGCGGATGTGTCGCAATTGCCGGTGCTGGTGGACGGCAAGAAACTGGTCGGCGTGATCGACGAATCCGACATTTTGCTGGGCATGCAGGAAGACCCTTCACACTTCCGCTTGACCGTGTCCAGCGCCATGACCGACAAAGTACAAACCCTGCCGGCCAGCGCCAACATGGCCGAGTTGCAGGCAGAACTCGATCGCGGGCTGGTGGCGATTATCGCCGACGCCTCGGGCTTTCACGGTCTGATTACCCGCGTCGACCTGCTCAATCATTTGCGGAGATCCCTTGCATGAGTCAACACGATGAAAACGCCGCGGCACGCGCCTTCGCCACTCGGGTGATCCACGCCGGGCAAACGCCGGACCCGACCACCGGCGCGTTGATGCCGCCGATTTATGCCAACTCCACCTACCTGCAACAGAGCCCCGGCGTGCACAAGGGCTTCGACTACGGCCGTTCGCATAACCCGACGCGCTTTGCCCTGGAACGTTGCGTCGCCGACCTTGAAAGCGGTACCCAGGCCTTCGCGTTCGCCTCCGGCCTGGCGGCGATCTCCACGGTGCTGGAACTGCTCGACGCCGGCTCGCACATTGTCTCCGGCAATGATCTGTATGGCGGCACCTTCCGGCTGTTCGACAAGGTGCGCAAACGCAGCGCCGGGCATCGTTTCAGTTTCGTCGATCTGACGGACCTCGCGGCCTTCGAAGCGTCCTTGCAGGACGACACAAAAATGGTCTGGGTCGAGACGCCGAGCAATCCGCTGCTGAGCCTGACCGACCTTGCCGCCGTCGCACGTATCTGCCGCGGCCGCGGCATCATTTGCGTCGCCGACAACACGTTCGCCAGCCCGTGGATTCAGCGGCCGCTGGAGCTGGGCTTCGACATCGTGCTGCACTCGACCACCAAATACCTCAACGGCCACTCCGACGTGATCGGCGGCATCGCCGTGGTCGGGCAGAACCCGGAACTGGCGGAACGCCTGGGTTTCCTGCAGAACTCGGTAGGCGCGATCGCCGGGCCGTTCGACGCGTTTCTGACCTTGCGCGGCGTGAAAACCCTGGCGTTGCGCATGGAGCGTCACTGCAGCAACGCGCTGGAACTGGCGCAGTGGCTGGAGCGCCAGCCGCAAGTGGCGCGCGTCTACTATCCGGGCCTGCCGTCGCACCCGCAGCATGAACTGGCAAAGCGGCAAATGCGCGGTTTCGGCGGGATGATTTCTGTCGATCTGAAGAGCGATCTGGCCGGAGCCACGCGTTTCCTCGAGAGCGTGCGCATCTTCGCCCTGGCCGAGAGTCTGGGCGGCGTGGAAAGCCTGATCGAACACCCGGCGATCATGACCCACGCCACCATCCCCGCGGAAACCCGCGCGCAGCTCGGCATCGGCGATGGGTTGGTGCGGTTGTCCGTGGGGGTTGAGGATGTCGAGGATCTGCGTGCCGACCTGGCCCAGGCGCTGGCGCGGATCTAAGCAAAACGAGGATGCTACCCCTGTAGAAGCCGGCAAGCCGGCGCCTACAGGGGAACGCGGGTGGCAGGCCAATCGCGCTCCGCCCGAAGTGTTACTCGCCGGACTTGATGCTGGTCCAGACCCGCGTGCGCACCCGCTCAAGCTTTTGCGGCAACGGTTGCACTACATACAGGGTTTTCAACGCTTCGCTGGTCGGCGTCAGGTTCGGGTTGCCGGTGATCTCTTTGTTGATCAGCGCAATCGAGTCTTTGTTGGCGTTGGGGTAACCGAGGAAATCACTGATCGGGGCGATGACTTTCGGGTCCAGCAAGGTGTTAAGAAACTCGTGGGCTTCGTCGACGTTCTTCGCGCTTTTGGGAATGGCAAAGGTGTCAAACCAGATCGGCGCGCCTTCCTTCGGCAGGCGCCAATCAACCACTACGCCGTTACCCGCTTCCTTGGCACGATTGCCGAACTGGTAGAAGCTGCCGGAGTAGCCGATGGCGACGCAGATATCGCCGTTGGCGATGTCGGTCATGTACTTGGCCGAGTTGAAGTAGGTGACGTACGGACGAATCTTCAGCATCAACGCCTTGGCTTTTTCGTAGTCGTCCGGGTTCTGGCTGTTAGGGTCCAGCCCCAGGTAGTGCAGCGCCAACGGCAGGATTTCCGAAGGTGAGTCGAGCATGGCCACGCCACAGGATTTCAGTTTCTCCATGTTCTCCGGTTTGAACACCAGATCCCAACTGTCCACCGGCGCATTCTCGCCCAGCGCGGCCTTGACCTTGGCCGGGTTGAAACCAATCAGCACGGTGCCGTACATGTAGGGCACGCCGTACTGGTTGCCCGGATCGTTCTTGTCCAATAGTGCGAGCAGTGCCGGGTCCTGATGCTTCCAGTTCGGCAGTTTGGACTTGTCCAGTTTCTGGAACACCCCGGCCTTGATCTGGGTTTCGATAAACTGGTTCGACGGCACTACCAGGTCGTATCCCGAGTTCCCGGTGAGCAACTTGGCTTCCAGTGATTCGTTGGTGTCGAAAGTGTCCCAGGTCACTTTGATTCCGCTTTTCTGGGCGAAGTCCTTGGGCACGGACGGCAGGATGTAGTCCGCCCAGTTGTACACCCGCAATTCCCGCTGTTCGGCGTGCACGGCACTGGCCAACAGCGTCAGCCCACAAACAGTGGCGCCCAGTATGCGTTTCATCATGACCATGAATGAATTCCCCAAATATGTCGCTCGTTGGTTTTTATGTTCTGTACACGGCAGGCCTTAAAAATTGCCAAGGGCAAGGAAAACGGGTTTCTAGTTGGTTTCGCGAGCGTGCTGGAACAGCTACGTCGCTTCGATTCTTGCTGACGAACGAGAGAGTTCATAGTGCGAGGTCGGCCAAAAGGGGATCGAAATGGCCAATATCGGTGTCCCGGTAGATCCGGTCGAGGGGATATCGAGCAACTGTGGGAGATTCCATGTTGAAGCTGCTGGCCTCATCGCGAGCAGGCTCGCTCCCACAGGGAATTGTGGTGTTTGCTGGACATGGGAAAAACGACAAAGCCCGCACAAGGCGGGCTTTGGGGTTCGAGTAGGTGGCCGGTGCTGGTCTCCGGCTTACAAGGTTTATCAGGACTCTCACAGAACAGTTTTGTGCTCTTCTGCTTCACACGGCATAAGGGCTGGATCTCAGCGCGGAGATCTTTCTAACCGTGTACCCTTCGGAACGCGCCCCACGTGTCCTTGCCATCCGCTTGCGCATCAGTCTGCGTCTTCACCTACAACTTGAAGAGTAGTACACCTCCCGAACCGCGAAGCTGAATTTTTAGAACGATTTTGTCCATGGCGACGGGTGCCAGGACGGAAAACGACTAACCGGTCGGTCAGGGCAATGCTTGAGGGTTTTGCCACAGAGAGGTTTCCCTTCAAGTCCTTTGATGTACAGTCTTCGCCGACGCTTGCAGAACAACAAAAATACAGGAGTTAAAAAATGTCGGAACTCAAACTGCATCCAAACGCCGCAGAATCCTTGAACCAATGGCACGCGATGATCAACAAGGCTGACTTGCAGGCCTTGCCCGAATTGTTGGACCCACAAGCGGTATTCCGCTCGCCGATGGCGCACACGCCTTATCCGGGGGCGCCGGTGGTCACGATGATTCTCACCACGGTGTTCGGCGTGTTTGAGGATTTCCAGTACCACCGCGAATTGGCGACCGCGGACGGCTTGAACGTCATCCTGGAGTTCAGCGCCAGGGTCGGCGAAAAGCAGCTCAAGGGCATCGACATGATCCGCTTCAACGAACAGGGAAAAATCGTTGAGTTCGAGGTGATGGTCCGTCCCTTGAGTGGCTTGCAAGCCTTGGGTGAAGAGATGGGACGCCGACTGGGCGCTTACCTCGCCGCCAGCAAAGCCTGACCCCGATGCAGCACTTCATCGGTGAGCCCATGCACCGATGAAGCGCTTCATAAGCTCAGGCCCGAAAGATACGGCCATGGCCGGCGTACTTGATGCACCGCACTGCATTGATCGTCGGAACGCCGCCCGCAGCAAGCCGGGCTTCTACAGATCAGCCAATGCGCAGTGCGCGCATATCCAGATGACCGTCCTTCAGCGGCGGGCACCAGTAGTAGCCGCCGGTGATCGGGCGACTGATGCGGTACAAACCGTCGGTGATGCCATCTTCCAGTCCGCTCATGCGCCGCAGCTGCGCTTCGAAAGCGTCGAGGGAGAAACCGAACGCGAGGAACATCAGACCGGCCCGCTCACCTTCAATCCACGGCATCGAACGACGGACCACGAACGCCTCGGGGGCGAAGCTTTCCTGGGCGGTGCGTTTGACGTGGGCAGAGATCGGCGCGTCATCGATTTCTTCGTTGTCGCTCAAGCGACGACCCATGATGTTGTCCTTTTCCTCGGGCGGCATCGCGTGGAAACCCTTCAGGTCATGCTGCCACTGCTGGATCGCGGCGAAGCTGCCACCGACCAGACCGTCAACGCCCTCACCGACCAGCGCGGCGGCCACGGCGGCTTCGTCGTGCGGGTTTTCGGTGCCATCTTCGTAGCCGGTCAGGTCGTGGCCGGTCAGGTGGCGGAAGGTTTCGTTCATCTGCACCAGGCGCAGGGCCGGTGCCAACGCGGCTTCGATGGCGGTGGCGCGATTGAGCAGCTCACCACGGTCGACGCCATGCAACCAGCACCACAGCGCGTGTTGGGTCGACGGGTTGTCGACGCCGACACCGGTCAACGCCGGAAACGGCCGCAGCCCTTCGATCTGCATGTGCAGCGCCTTGACCAGGGACTCACCGAAACCGACCACCGCCGACTTCCCGTCCACCAGCGACATCAATTTTTCGAGCGCGGCCGGCAGTGCATCGACGGATTCCAGCGCGAAGAACATATGACGGGCTTGAGGTGGAACGGGGGTGGCGAGAATGCCCGGCTGGTAGTAACTCATATGAACTCCTTAAGAAAGAGCGCGAAGTTTACCCGCAGCGCCGGCCGTTGTGTGTTCTCAGGTCAAAAGATCGCGGGTTCATCAAATCGGCACTTAAAAAGTCGGGGCAATAAGGCGTATAACCTCTGAAGTGAATTTTGAACTGCAAGCCGCCAGCGCCTGGCTTACATCACATGGAGTAGCGACATGACCACAGCCCACATCCTCGGCAACCTGTTTCCCGATTCCAGCGACATCCCGGAAAAGTACCGCCTCGACGGCCAGACCGAACAGCGTGAATACCTGGTCGATGGCGAGCTGAAAACCTGGTCCGGCCCCCTCGCCCAAGTTCGCAGCCCGGTGTACCTGACGGGCGAAAATGGCGACGAACAAGTGATCCTCGGCAGCACGCCGCTGCTCGATGCCGACACGGCGCTGACCGCCCTCGACGCCGCCGTCCGCGCCTATGACCGGGGCCAGGGCCTGTGGCCGACCCTGCGCGTGGCTGAACGCATCCAGCACGTCGAAGCGTTCCTGGGACGCATGCGCGAACAGCGCGAAGCAGTGGTCAAGTTGTTGATGTGGGAGATCGGCAAGAACCTCAAGGACTCGGAAAAAGAGTTCGACCGCACCTGCGACTACATCGTCGACACCATCAACGCGCTCAAGGAACTCGACCGCCGATCCAGTCGTTTCGAGCTGGAACAGGACACGCTGGGGCAGATCCGCCGCGTGCCGCTGGGCGTGGCGCTGTGCATGGGACCTTACAACTACCCGCTGAACGAAACCTTCACCACGCTGATTCCGGCGCTGATCATGGGCAACACCGTCGTGTTCAAACCAGCCAAGCTCGGCGTGCTGCTGATTCGTCCGCTGCTGGAGGCGTTCCGAGACAGCTTCCCGGCCGGGGTCATCAACGTCATCTACGGCAGCGGCCGCGAAACGGTCAGCGCGCTGATGGCCAGCGGCAAGATCGATATCTTCGCGTTCATCGGCACCAACAAGGCCGCCAGCGACCTGAAAAAACTCCACCCGAAACCGCATCGCTTGCGCGCAGCGTTGGGCCTCGACGCGAAAAATCCCGGCATCGTTTTGCCTGAGGTCGACCTGGACAACGCGGTGAACGAAGCGGTCACCGGCTCCTTGTCCTTCAATGGCCAGCGCTGCACAGCGCTGAAAATCCTCTTCGTCCACGAAGACGTGGTCGAGGCGTTCATCGCCAAATTCAACGCCAAACTCGCCAGCCTCAAACCCGGTATGCCGTGGGAAAGCGGCGTCGCCCTGACGCCGTTGCCGGAGTCGGGCAAGGTCGATTATCTGCACGGGCTGGTGGCGGATGCCGTGAGCAAGGGTGCCCGTGTGGTCAACCCGAATGGCGGTGAAGCCCGTGCGTCCTTCTTCTATCCAGCGGTGTTGTACCCGGTGACGCCGCAGATGCGCGTCTATCAGGAAGAACAGTTCGGCCCGGTAGTGCCCATCGTGCCTTACCGGCATCTGGACACGGTGATCGATTACGTCCTGGAGTCGGATTTCGGCCAGCAGCTAAGTATCTTCGGCACCAACCCGGTGGCGGTCGGCAGGCTGGTGGACACCTTCGCCAACCAGGTCGGGCGGATCAACCTCAACGCCCAGTGCCAGCGTGGCCCGGACACCTTCCCGTTCAACGGCCGCAAGAATTCCGCCGAAGGCACGCTGTCGGTGCATGATGCGCTGCGGGTGTTTTCGATTCGTACGCTGGTCGCGACCAAGTTCCAGGAGACCAACAAGGACCTCATCAGCGAGATCATCAGCGGCCGCAGCTCGAGTTTCCTGACCACCGATTACATCTTCTGAGGAGCACGAGCCTGAGCACATTCAGAGCCCACCGACTGCCACCGCTGCTGCGCCGGGTACTGCGTCCGTTACTGGATCCATACCGGCGCTATCGCCACGCCAAATTGATTCACGCCGTGCGCGTATCACTGGGGTTGCTGGCGACGATTCTACTGACTACCGGCATCCACCTGCCCCACGGTGAGTGGGCGTCGGTGACGATGCTGGTGGTGATTGGCGGTTTGCAGCACCACGGCAACATCGGCAAAAAAGCCGCCGAGCGCGCCATCGGCACCTTGATCGGCGCCGGTGTCGGCCTGTTGTTGGTGGCGCAACAAGCCTGGCTCGGGATGCCGTGGCTGACCTATTTTGCGATGTCGGTGGTCTGCGGATTCTTCTCTTACCACGCCATCGGCAAGGGCGGTTACACGGCGCTGCTGTCGGCGATCACCGTGTTTATCGTCGCCGGGCATGGCGATAATCCGGTCACCGACGGGCTGTGGCGCGGGGTGGACATCCTGATTGGCATTGCCCTGGCCCTGGCGTTTTCCTTCGCGCTGCCGCTGTACGCGGTGTATTCCTGGCGCTACAACCTGGCCGATGCGCTGCGCGATTGCGCGACGATTTACGGGCGCATCATCAATGGACAGCCCGTCACCGATGACGAGCACGTGAAGTTGATGAATCGCCTGAACACGGTGATGGTGCAACTGCGTTCGTTGATGCCGTCGGTGTCCAAGGAAGTGAAGATTTCCATGACCGAGCTCGATGCGATCCAGCGCCATTTGCGCATGTGTGTCAGCACCCTGGAAATCCTCGGCAACACCCGACCGGATGCCAACGACCCTGACGCAATGGCGCATCTGCAATCGGCGCTGAAAGCGGAGCATCGGCTGATTCGGGTGCAACTGGTGGGGATGGCGCGGGCGCTGAAATCCGGCGCGTCCCAGCGGCTGAGTCGCCCCGTCGAACTGCCGGCTGATTCAAGCCTGGACGCACCGGTCTATAACCCGCTGGATGGCTACCGGCTATTGATCCGGCAGCTGGCCAGCAACCTTGGCGAGATGCGCCAGCGCCTGGCCAAGACCGCGCCGCGCTGGAACATCTGATTATTGTGTAACTGTCCGCCGAAACTTCAGGCTCCAGCCTTGTTGCATGCCGGCGGCAGCCAGCAGAATCGCAGCAACACCGATCCATTGCAGCATTTCCAGACGATGGCCGAAGGCAAACCAGTCGACGAAAATCGCCGCAATCGGGTAAATGAACGACAACGCACCGGTGAGTGCCGTCGGCAGTTTTTGGATCGCACCGTACAGCAACACGTACATCACGCCGGTGTGAATAATGCCGAGGGTCACCAGGCTGGCCCAGGCGCTCGGTGCTTGCGGCAACGCCGAGAAGTGCGCGAATGGCGCGAGCAACAACACGCCGGTGCTGACTTGAATCAGCGCGATCAGGTGCGGGGGCGTGCCGGTCAGGCGTTTGATGATCAACGCCGCAATCGCGTAAAGGAATGCAGCACCCAGCGCCAGTCCGATGCCCATCAGGTAATCGTTGCCGCCCTCACCCTGTTGCCCGTGAGCGCTGACAATCGCCAGCATCCCCAGAAACGAAACGCCCAGCCAGAGCAGCTTCTGCAGGGTGATTTTTTCGTTGAGGAACAGCGCGGCCAACCCGACCAGCATAAACGGCTGAACGTTATAGACCGCCGTGCCGATGGCAATCGAGGCGCGGGAGTACGAGGCAAACAACAGCACCCAGTTGCCGACAATCGCCACGCCGCTGAGCACGGCCAGCAGGAAGGTGGTACGGGTCAGAATGCCAGGGCGCAGGAAGCCGAAAGCCGCGCAAATCAGCAACAAGGTTCCGGCGCCGAACACGCAACGCCAGAACACCACGTCCAGCACCGGTTGCCCGGACACCAGCACGAACCAGCCGATGGTTCCGGAAATCAGCATGGCGGCGGTCATCTCGAATGACCCGCGACGAAGTGTGTTGTCCATCATCAGACTCCTATGTTTGAGCCCAAAGTATGCCCATCCGCAGGGGGGCTTCTCCAGCGCAAAAAAAAGGCTAAACTCGATATCTGCCTTTTTTATCAAGGCGGTTTCGATTAATTGCCTTACAGGGGTTGCGCCATGACTGACGATATCGACCAGGTGCTGATTACGGCGTTGATGGAAGACTCGCGGCGTTCGCTCAAAGCCCTGGCACACCTCAGCGGCCTGTCTTCACCAAGTGTCGCCGAGCGTTTGCGCCGTCTCGAAGAACGGGGCGTGCTCAAGGGCTATACCGTGGAGATTGATCCCAAATATTTCGGCTATCAACTCCAGGCCATCGTGCGAATCCGTCCGTTACCGGGCCAGTTGCAGGAGGTGGAGCGGCAGATCCAGGCGATTCCCGAATTCACCGAGTGCGACAAGGTGACCGGCGACGACTGCTTCATCGCCCGCCTGCATGTGCGTTCGATGGAGCAGTTGGACACCCTCCTCGACCGCCTGAACACACACGCCGAAACGAACACCGCCATCGTCAAGAAAACCCCGGTCAAACGCCGATTGCCGCCGATGGCGTGAGCCTTTAGCCAAATCGCAGACAAGAAAAAACCCGCCGAAGCGGGTTTTTTACTCATGGACGACGATTAATCATCGCGGCTCATGATGCCGAAGATCTGCAACAAGCTGATGAACAGGTTGTAGATCGATACATACAGGCTGATGGTCGCCATGATGTAGTTACGCTCACCGCCGTGAATGATGGCGCTGGTCTGGAACAGAATGCAGACCGAAGAGAACAGCACGAAACCTGCGCTGATCGCCAGTTGCAGACCGCTGACCTGGAAGAAGAAGCTCGCCAGCGTCGCGCCCAGCAGCACGAAGAAACCTGCGGTGATGAAGCCGCCGAGGAAGCTCATGTCCTTGCGGGTGATCAGCACGTAAGCCGACAGACCGCCAAACACCAGCGCCGTCATCGCGAAGGCCGAGCTCACGACTTCCGCGCCGCCCTGCATGCCCAGGTAACGGTTAAGGATCGGGCCGAGCAGGAAACCCATGAAACCGGTCAGGGCAAACGCCGACACCAGGCCCCACGCGGAATCACGGAGTTTGTTGGTGAGGAAGAAAAGGCCATAGAAACCGATCAGCACCACGAAGATATTCGGGTAGCCGACACGCATCTGTTGGGCGACAAACGCCATCACGCCGCTGAATGCGAGGGTGAGAGCGAGCAAGCCGTATGTGTTGCGCAGGACGCGGCTAACCTCTAGCTGCTCAGCCTGCACGCTGTTATTAACTGCGTAATCCTGTTCGCGCATGGCGACACTCCTGTTGGTTTGAAACGTTCAGTCGCAAAGATCATAACAGACGCTCTGTAACAAGCCATGCAGAGAGTTTGACAGTGTGTTTCATTCAGGTATTATGGCGCCCGCAACGCAAACGGAGGTGTGGCCGAGTGGTTTAAGGCAACGGTCTTGAAAACCGTCGACTGTAACAGGTCCATGAGTTCGAATCCCATCGCCTCCGCCATATTTGTACCGACAAAGCCCTGATTATTCAGGGCTTTGTCGTTTCTGGGTTTTGAGAATCAGCGGCAATTTTTTGAGGTGTTACAAAACTATTTGGTAACCGTTACAAAACTTTCCTGCTTTTTCCCTCCTCCGGCGTCCTGCCGACTGCTTCATTTCCCTATGTGTCACACCACATTTCCACTGCTACGATGACCTTCTTTCATGGAGGAATCGCGATGCCAAATTCAGACCTGCTCCCTTCCCTGCTCTACAAAATCAACGAAAACCAGCTGGCCCTTGAGGCCGCCATACTCGAACTGTCCAACTGGGTCGAGCAGCAAGGCGCCGCCGAAGTCGCGGAAAACGTGCGCGGTGCTTTGGAAGCGATCGACCGTAATGAGGAGTTCATTAAGTTGACGCTTGCGGTGCTAATGACACCGAATTGATCCAGCTTGGCCCAGTCTGCTCGAACAGGGTCAAACCGAGGGATTAGTGCCGGATCTCGATTCTGGACCGACGAACGCAAGGCATTCGTAACCTGGCCAGCCTGTTTAGTGGAGCGAATTAGCCAGACCGCCGAGCGCATAGAGTTGGTACTGATGAACCGCGGCCATGAGCGCCCAACCTTGAATGATCACGTCGTAATAGCGGAAGGCCACTCAAAGCTCTACAATTCTGCGATAAATGTCATAAATGGAGGTAGGCATGCTGCCATACATCATCGCTGGTGCGGCAAGTGTCATCGGATATGCGGGATACAAGCTCGGCCGAGAATGCTCGCTTTGTAACAAGCGCATGAAATGGACACATAACTGCATAAATTGCAAAAAAGTTTTATGCAGTGCTTGCGGAACTTCAATGCCGAAAATATTTCGTGATCAAACAACATTGAGGTCTGCCGGATTTACCTGTTCTACCTCCTGCACGCTTGCCGTACGACAGCGAGACCATGAGCTTACCGAGGCACACGACGCTAAGGTTGAACGTCAAAGGAAAAGACTATCTAGGATTTCTCAAGTTCGGCTGGTAAGTATAAATTATGGCGGCCCACAAAAAACAACATCCGGTGAAGAGTTAGAAACTGAATGGCATGACGACAAGCAGGCAGCTGAGAATTCAGCTCGCGTGATGGCCGTGGATGTCTATGACACTGACACTGTATGGTTTGTAAAAACAATCTTTAAAACATGTGAAAGTTCAGGTCCAAAAGGAGGAACATATCGTTATCGCCGGTGGAAAGTCACAGGAGTAGTGTAATCGCTGGCACAACTCAGTTCCTTTCCCTCATCGGCGAGATATTTCTAGCACGTACGCCTGACAAGCAGCCAAAGCGATCAGTCCTTGGTCACCTGCGTCGGTGATTCCAATAATTCGTTGAGCATGCGCTGGGTCAAGTCGGGCACGCGCTCCTCCATGAACCACGCCGCCGGCGCCGGTACCGGCAGGCACTGAACAGCCACCGGCTGGATCCGTGGCGTCGAGTAGGACTGACAGCCGCAGATCAGAAGTGGCAAGGCGATCAGACAGGCGTTGCTGAGTTTTCTGTGCATCGGCTAACTCTCGGTAATGGGTTTCATCGTTGACCTTCACGCGCAGCTCCAGGGCGGCGCGCTTGGCTTGTTCGGCGGTCAGGGTGGCCAGCATCGCGTCGACGCGGGCCGTGGCCTGATCGGCGGACTGGCGGGCCTGCTCGGCCAGCGCCTCGCCATAACGCCAGTCTTGCAGCGTCCAGGCTCCCGCCGCGGAGCCGGCCGCGATCGCCAGCAGTACAAGGGCGATCGCCCAGGCGCGCAGCGCTGGCGGAATCAGATCGAGGGCAGACATAGCACCTCCTTGGCCACCGCCCACAGGGCGCGGCGATCGGCCTCGCCGTTGTGGCCGCCATTGATCACGCGGGTAATACGATCGAACAGCCCGGCGTCGGCCAGCTCGTTCAACCCACGATCCCACCAGAACCACGCGGCCGACAACGCCGCGAACTCCGGTTGCTCCAGCAGCTCGGGCTGCTCCACCAGGGGCAAACCCAACGCTTGGCCACACAGCCGGTACATGTCGCGGCCGGTGATACCGACCGCGCCCCGGGCACGGTAACGGTAGCCATCGCCCGAGGCCTCGGGGCCGTTGCCCATGCGATCGGCATAGACGCGGTTGGCCAGCTTCTGCGAGTTGCGCAAGTAGGCCTTGGCGTCCTCGATCTCCGTAGCGTCGACCCGGCCGTTGCGATTGAGGTCAAAGCCGTACTTGAAGAGCTGCGCGACGCGCTCGGCGTCCTTGTAGTACAGGCTTTCCGACAGCTTGGTCAGGTGGCCGGACTCATGCCCGACCTGGGCGAGAAACGCCGCCTGCCGCACCGGCGAACCGATGTCAAAGCGCGCCATAGCCCGATTGAGGGCAGGCACAAAAACGCCCGCGACAGGGCGGGCGTTGGGCAAGATCCGCAGCAACTGCGGTTGAGTGAGAGGCATACAAACTCCAGGCATAAAAAAACCGCACTCGGCGGGTTAATGGGGACGCGATAGCGCTAGGCGAGACTGACGACCTTGACCGGCTTCACCTCCTTTTTCTTCTTGCCCTTGGCTTTGGCTTTGCCCTTGTTGCCGCCGTTGCATTCGACCGTGGTCGACCAGCCCGCCTGGGTGTAAACCTGCTCGACGGAGTCGGCCAGATACTCGCCATCGAGCCCGACCTTAAAGCCCTGGGCAATAATCGGCCGCTCGGCAAACAGATCCGTCCGGCCTTCCATTTCGAAACGAACCCCGGCGCTGGAGCGATTGAACGCCGCCAAGCGCGCCTTGGCCGCCGACTCGGCGGCGGTCTTGTTCGGGTGAATGTGCCGATCGGTGTGCACCGAGGGTAAGCCCGCCGGCGCGTCGTCGTTGTCCAGAGACACCACCGCGAGCTTGCCGCCCTTCTTGTCTTGGTGTTTGGTGGCCACCTTGCCGTGCGTGTTGCGATCGCCCAGGCGAAACTGCCAGCGGCTCACGTCCTTGCGCGTGATCGTGATCGCGCCGAAGGCCTTGCCGCTCGCGCTTTGGCCACCTTGACGCGGCATCACCAACAGCTTGCCGTCCGCGACCTTGGCCGTGCAGTCGTACTGCTTAGCCAGGCGCGTGATGAAATTGAAATCGGATTCGCTGAGCTGGTCCGCCCGGGCGACTTTTGTCGTCACCGGGCACACCGGTTTCCAGCCGTTACGCGCGGCGATATCGGCGACGATTTTCGACAGCGGCACGTTTTCCCAGCTCCCGCTGCGAATGGTCTTGCCGCTGCCGCGCATGTCGCTGGCCTTGCCCTTGATGGAAATCGTATCCGGCGGCCCCGATACCGTGACCTCGTCGACCACGTAGCGACCCAAGCGGGCCAAGGACGTCTCGGCATAGCCCAGGTAGATCTCGATCCCGGCGCCGCGCCGGGGCAGCGTTACCAGCCCGTCACGGTCATCAATGCGCAACTCGAACTCGTCGGAATCCATCCCGGGCTTGTCCGTGGTGCTGAGCTGGATCAGCCGATCATTGATCAGGCCGGTGATGTCGGCCCCATCGGCGACGATGCGAAACATTGGGGTCATGGCGTGCGTCCAAAAGAAAACCCGCTCAAGGCGGGTTTGGGGGGAAAGGGCTCGTTACGCGTAACGCGATCGGCCGCCGGCGGCGACTCCGGACGGAATCAATCCCAGAGGGTGACTTCTTCAGTGACCGGGCTCGGCAGATCCGGCAGGACGATAATCAAGCCGGTGCGAAACGGTTGTTCTTCGTCGGCCAACCCCTGATTGGCATCAAGGACCGCCTCGACACTGCCGTTCAGGTGGCCGTAGTAGTTATGGCAAATGGTGTCCAACAGATCCCCGTCAGACGTTCTGCATGTCATCGCCATAGCGCACGAACTCCAGGGTGAACTCTTGTTTGCGCGGGATGCCACCTTGCATCAGCGCGCTTTGATCTTCGTCGACGCTCTTCAGGCACCAGGTGCCCAGCACGTCGCCATAGCCGGTGGTCAGTGTCAGCGGTTGCAGCCGGCCGCCGATCGAGCGCAGCGTGTCGAGTTGCTTCAGCCCGCCCTTGAACCCGGGGAAAATCTTGCCCTTGAGGGTGATTTTCTCGTCACCGATGCCCACCCCCTGCTGCGCCGGCCGGCGCGACAGGCGCTCCTGCGAGGCCCAGCGGAATTCGGTCGAGCGACGCAGCGAGTCAAAGGCCGCCGTGTCGAGGTTGAAGTAATACGGCTGCGCCTTCGGATCGAGCGGCTGAAGAATCAGCAGGTGCGGGAACGGCTTCACCGCCTCCGGTGCCGGCGTGCCATCGGTGGCCAACGCGCCGGTGGGCACGACGTTGGCCAGCGACGGACTGACCTTGCCGGCGATCTTGTTGATTGCCGTTGCCGCCTTGCCCGCTTGTTCCTTCAGCGTACCCACGCGCTCGTCCATCCCCGACAGCGCGCGACTGGCCTTGTTGTAGGTGGCCACCACTTGCCCGACCTTGGCCTGAGCCGCCTGCACCCCGCGCATGACGCGCTGAAGTTTGGCCCCCATCGTGGGCCCGACAAAGGGCAGATCCTCCAGCTCGGACGCGGCACCGGTGATTTCGCCGATCGCGCCATTCATTGGCCCCAGCATGCCGTCCAGGCTGCGCCGCCCGGTTTCCCCGGCCGAGGCGAGGTATTTCAGCCCCGACTGTAATTGGCCCAACGCTTCCATATGCCCTCCTGATTAAACGTGTGGTGCGTCGTAGAGCTGGGTACTACCCACTTTGCCGGCCATGTCGCGATAGTGCTGATCGAGCAACGGTTTGAGCTGGTTATAGAGCGTCGCCGCGTCCTTCACGTCGCCTTGGACCGTCAGCGTAAACGGCGCCTGAATGTCCACCTTGGTGTCGACCTTGACCCCTTCGCTTTTGGCCGGGGCCGGTGGCGCGAGTTTCGCCGCGGCGGCGTCATCACTGGCGCTCGGCATCATCATGGCCCGCGCGGCGTCCCCGGGCTTCGGCGCCATCAGCAGCGCGCCGGTGCCTTGCCCCGAAGGCTTGGCAAACGACTGGCCAAGGTTGGCCATCACCGGCGGGATGTCCTTGCCGGCATTGGCCATCATCAACGGCCCCGCCGCGGGCATACGCTTTAGAGCGTCGTCGCTGCCAAACATCGACTTGCCGAGGTAGCCGCCCAGGGCGTCGCCGCCCATGCTGCCGATAACACCGCCGATCAGCCCACCAAGCGCAGTACCGACCACCGGCAGCAATAGCGTGCCCAACGCGGCGCCGGCCGCAGCACCTCCCAGCGTACCGGCCAGACCGCCCGCGGCCGCGCCGTAGCCTTCGGCCTTTTCGTCCCGAGTTTCGGCGTTCTGATAGGTGTCGTAGGCTTTAAACCCCGCATCCACCACCGCCACCACGGCCGCGCCTTTCACCACGGACCCGATACCGCCGCCCACCCCGCCACGACCACCGCCCTTGCCGCCTTTGCCACTTTTCTTGGGCTTGCCATCGGCATCGAGGTCGCCCGCATCCAGACCGCCACCCAAGCCGCCCATGTTGGTGACGATCACCTTTTGCGGAATGTTCGGATTGCCCATCAGCGAACCGCGGCCAATGTTCATCAGGCCTTTGGCCATCTTGACGTGGGCCATCACCGCACCGAAGGCAATCACCGCCGCCACGGCCGCACCGATGCCAGTCACCACCTTGGGCGATTCGTCCGACAGCTTGCTCAGCTCCTGGGTGACGTAGGTCAGCCCGTCCGCCACGGTATCCGTGACCGGTCGGAACGCGTCGCCGATCGCACGCATGGCGTCATCGCTGGCCTGAGCCATTTCCGACCACTTCTGCGCCGACGACTGCCGGCGCTCCTCCAGGTTCTTGTCCAGAATCCCGGTGGCACTGGCCGACTCCGATTTCAGCTTGGCGTACAGCTCCTTGTTCTGCATGAACGCAGTCAACGCGCCCTTGACCTGCATGTCGGCGAACAGGTCGCCGGTGCGCAAGGCGCTCTCCAGGGACGCGATCATGGCCTGGGCTTTGGCCGGGTCCGTCTCTTTGCTGATCTTGGCCGTGGCCTCGGCCATCGCCGCGGCTTTCTTCGGATCGGTCGCGGCAATGTATTTTTGGGCCAGCTCAAAGCTGGATTCCAAGGTGGATTTGCCGTTTTGCAGACCGGTATTCATCGAGCCCTGATAGTCGATCCCGGCCTTTTTGTAGGCCTCGACCGTATCGCCCGAACCGATCTTTTCCATCCAGTTCTTGAGGTTGTTGGCCGCTTCGTCCGCGCCGCCGGCGGTCTTCATTTGCACCTGAAGCATGGCGCCCAGTTGCGTCACCGAATCCATGCCGGTGATGCCCAGCTTGCCCATGCCCGCCAACAACTCAGGGAACCAACGGGCCATGTCGGCCGCCTCGAAACTGCCGGCCTGACCTTGGTAGGCGATCGCCTCCAGGGCTTTTTGCATCTCGGCCGGGTCGGTGATCTTGGCGTTCTGCCCCAGGGCGTTGATCATGCGCGCGGTTTCGCCGCCGTCCGAGCCTTGGCCAATGGCAAACTTGGCCGCGGTTGGGGCGTACTTCAGCGCCTTGTCCAGCTCCATGCCGGCGCCCACCAGGGCGTTGACCACCTCGGCCACCTGATTGCGTGCCATGCCGGTATCGCGCGACGTGTCGATGATCTTTCTCGACATTTCGCCCTCTTCGGGCTTGTTGGCAATATTCGACTTGATCGCAATGTCACGAATGATCGCGCCATAGTCGGCGCTGATTTTGGTCGGGATGGCCATCGCCGCCGTAGCGGCCACCGCCTGCCCCACGCTGCTTTTGAGTTTCTGTTTGCCTTCGTCAAGTTGCTGGTGACCCTTGGCCTTTAACTCGGCTTTGGCCGCGGCCTGCCCCATGGCGCTATAGGCCTTGGTCAGATTGCGAACCTCGACCCCTTGTTTCTTCAGACTGCTGAGACTGCTTTCGAGCTGCCGTTGCAACGCCGAGGCGTTTTTGTCGCCGGCCATGTGCGCCTTGCGCCATTCATCGCGCAACCGCATGGTGTCGCCAATGGTCTTTTCCAGCACCCGGGCTTTTTTGCCCTCGGCTTCCAGGCGTTTGATGCGACTGGTGACGTCCTTGAACGCCGAGCCCACGGTGGAGCTGACCGCCCCGCCAATGACCAGTCCGAGCGCGAGTTTGTTCGCCATGTGCGTGCCCTATACGTCGGGTCAATCAAAGGCGGCTCAATCCGTGAGCCACCACACCATTTCCGAAAAAGGCATGGCCTTGATCTCGGCCGCCGAGAAACTGGTCTCTTTGGCCAAGCGCCGGGCCAGTGCCTTAAGCGTGTGTGCGTTACAGCTCGTCTTCTTCGACCAGGCGAAAATAGCCCGCCTGCAGGCGGTTGTAGTCCTTGATTTTCATGGTCGACAGGTCCGCGTCAGTGGCCATGATCAAGCTGCAAAACAGGTTCTTTTCCATCTTGTCCATGGCGCCACCACCGGCCACCGTAGCGGCCTCCATGTCTTTCACGCTGGGCGCGCGCATGGTGACCTTGTCGACGAGGACGCCACTGATATTGGCCTTGTAGGCCAGTGTTACGGTCACGCCGTCCTCGGTCAGTTCCAGCCACTTCGGCAACGGCTTAGTCAGACTTACTTGTGTCATGTTCAAATGTCCTTAAAGGCCCAGGGCCGAGCGTTCAGCCGCCAGTTGATCGACACCGTCGACCACCTGAATCATGTTGAGGGGATCGATCTCGTATATCACGCGACCGTCGATTTCGAGCTTGTAGTAAACGAGCTTCAGCGCGTGCTTGATCTCGGCCGGATCGGAGGGCTTCCAGTCGCCCATGTCGACCTCTTTGATGCCACCGCGCATGGTCACCACCACCGGCGTGACCACACCCTTCAAACCCCTGTAGGCCGCACGAAACACCACGTTGCACGCGGTCTGATCGGCCAGCCCGAAATACTTCAGCGACTCGCGACGAATGCCGTTGGTGGTAAACGCCGCCTCCAGCTTGTCGAGGCCGGTGGCCAGCTCGATCGGCGCCGACATACCGCCGCCCTGATAGTCGGCGACCTTTTGCGTCAGCTTCGGCAGGGTCAAGGTCGGCACGTCGCCGGCGAAACTCACGCCGTCAACAAACGCGGCGCAGTTGGTGAGAACTTGAGGAATCATTGAGCGGCCCCCTTAGGCGGTTTCAAGAACTTCGGTCAGCCATTCGTTGGTGACTTCAATGAGGAAATTCGGGTTTTCGGCCGGCGGCACGTCGGTGAAACGGATGCGCCAGAAAATTTTGCCCTGCTCGATCTGGCTGGCCGTGTTCCGCTCCTTGTCCGCGTAGACTTCGAAGTTGATGATCGCGCCGGCGTTCTTCTGATCGCGCATGAATGCCTGAAGGCCTTCGGTCACGTCCTGCACGTAGGTCTTAGTGATCGAGCGGTCAACCGCCCACTTGTGCCCCGCCTGAATCGCATCCATGAGGATGTCGCAGGTGCGCACGCGGGTGACGAATGCCCACTTCGGATCGCTGGACAGCGTCCGGTTGCCCCACAAGCGATAACCGCCATCACGAATGATCGTGGCGATGTTGGCGTTGTTCAGCAGGTTGGCCCGGCAGGTTTCGTCACCGTCCAAATACTCAATCGGCCGGGTGGTGCCGGTGATGCCGACAAACTCCTTGTTCGACGGCGATGCCCAATAGCCGTAGTTGGCATCGGTCCAGGCAAACAGCCCCGCCGTCCACGCCGAGCCCGGCGCGTCGATCGTCGCACCGGCGATCGTGTCCCAGTACTTTACGCCGGGATCAACCATGTACAGGCGCTTGCTGCCGAACTCCAGGGCGTAGGCCATGGCCGCCTCATCGGTGGTGTTCGGACCGTCGAGGATGGCGATCGCGCGCAATTTACCGGCCAGGGCATCCATGGCGGTGGCCACCGCTTGCGTGGCGGAATGCTTCGGCGCGATCAGCAGTTTCGGCTGGGCGTTGTGCTTGCTTTTGCCGTCCAGCAGCGCTTGCAGACCGGTACGCTGCCCCGAGGCCAGCACGCCACCGATAATGGCCGAGGTTTGCAGCGCGGCGTCTTCTAGCTTCGGCACGCCAATGGCGACGATCACCGCTTTGGCGCGCACGTAAATGGCCTGGCACGCTTTGGTAATCGCCGAATCCGCCCCGAACGCCGCAATGGCTTCACGCTCGGTCGTGATCAGTTTCAGCTCGCCGGCCAGCGCGTTGCCGCCGCCCAGAATACCCGGGGTGAAGGTGTCGCACAGACCGATGATCGACGACGACGGCAGCGAAATCGTCCGCGCGCCGGTGTCGATCAGCGAGGTGGTGACGCCGTGATAGAAACTCATAGGGCTCAATCTCCAGAAACAAAAAAGCCCCGCGTGAGCGAGGCTGTCAGGGATGTTCGTGTTACGCGTAACGGAAAAGAAAACGCCCCGTCAGTGCGGGGCGTTTATTCGTGTTGCTCGGCGATCCACTCCGGCGCCGTTGGCCGGTGCTGGGTATCAGGGAAGTCAGGCGACTGAGGCCAGTCGCGCAGGCCCTGCATGTACACCAACAGCTCGTTGAATTGCTCGGCCGTCAGCGTGGCTGAATCTGAAATTTCCAACTGATCACGGTGCCGCTCGCGCAACCACAGCACCGCCGACAGCGCACCGTCACGCCATTCACGCTCAATATTTACAAGCGTGGACGGCTCTACCGCAAACAAATCTGGACTATCGTCCGGCAAATACTCTTCGGCGAAACCAGGCTGAGAGTTGGCGAACCGACCTGTTACATATCCCGCTTCATTGCGCTGCACAAATGGCATAACTATTCCTCCCAACCTAGTGTTAGCAACGAAACCTTCCCTGACCCGTTTCCTCTTGCCCGAATTTGGCCGCTCGCATTTGTCTTGATGAAAAGCTGCATGCCTCCAGAGTCAGAAGCGCCGTCAGTGATAACCCCGAAACCGCAGGTAAAGCCCGTATAAATACCGAAATTCGCAGGAGCCAAATCAGCGGTATCGAGCCCGCTGAGGTACACAAGCATGTTATTTGCCCACACAAATGCGTTTAGCTGAACAACCACAGGAACACCGGTAGGGACCGACAGCCCGAAGGAAACAGCGGTGGTATTGATCGATGTGTCAGCCACATCCAAAATTGGCGTAACCCAACGAAAGGCGCGACGACCTCGCATCAAATCCATCACGAAAGGTCGGATAACCCCTCCCGAGTCGGTGCAAATGCTCCCCACCCGAGAAACCAGCTCATAGCCGGCCGGAATTTGTGGCGCCGTAGGGCTCAAGGAAAACAGCACGTCGGCCTCTCCACCGGCAACGCGGCGCAAAGCGAAAACGTGATACCACTTGCTGGCCGAACGAACACCGGTATCGAGCTTGTTGCCGCCAGTTCCTGCCGACCATCCACCTGCCGCCTGCAATACACCACTGATAATTGCAGACGAAATAACCGGGTTCCCAGCCTCTCGCGCTACACCAGGGCCAACGTCGATTGTCGTGCCCGGCGCGGCGCCGTTCATCACAAGGCAGAAGCCAGACAAATGGCCCTGAGGGGTCGCCACGGCAACCTGCGCCGCCAGAGCAGCAATGTCGATATTTCCCTGATTGATCGGCGCGTTCCAAGCCTTGATGCACCACATCACCGCCAAGTTGCGCGGGCGGGTTTCAGTGCCACCGGTTGCGGTAGTCACAAAAGCGCCGTAGCCACCTGACGTGTACGGTGAGTTAGGGCCGTTCGCCATAGGCCCAGTATCTTTACCAAAGAACAGACCCGTGCCGTGGGCGTGAGACTTAAAATCATCAGCCTGATTACTACCAATCGCCCGCCCAGCATCCACCCCGCGCCCATGGTCCCAACCCCGCAGGAACTCGCCGCGCGATTCTGGTAGCCGAAAGTAACCGGCGGTTTCGGTGCCCTTATTGAACGCCGTTCCCAAAAATGCCGCCAGATCCGGGTATTGCGCAATGGGCCACTCGCCGCCGTTAATTTCCAGAAACCCGGGCGGGATCTTGTGCACTGGAAACGCCACCATGCTACCGACCGGCAATGCCGAGGCTTGAGCAATAATCGCATCAATTTCGGGCTTGGTGTAGGTGTCCTTGATCCCGAAACCGGCCAGTGTTTCCGGGTTATCACCCGACACCACCACCCCACGGTTATTGACGGTGACACGTCGGAACACACCGGGCGTCTTGTTCGCCGGCAATACCTCCAGAATCGCCGCATCCACGTAGGCCCGCGAAGCCAGCACAATCGCCGGATCGATCTTTAGCGTGATGTTGCCGGCACTGGTGACGATGAAGTTCATGCGCACGATTTGCGTGCGGCCCGAACCTTGCGACAGGGCCGGCTTGAAGCTCGGCGCGCAGTTGGCCACCGCCACCAGATCCCCGTCCGCGTCGTACAGACCGATTTCGCGAATCCACTTACCGCCCTCATCGGCCGGAATGATCTGCTCGGCGATGATCACCGCCGGATTGTTCGGGTCGATCTTGAGCTGATTCAGCGGACGGCGGCGCCATTCATTGATCAGCTTGGTTTGCGCTGCATTAGGGATCGGGTCGGTGCCGCTGGCATCCCCCACGCCCATGTCGGTGATCTTCCAAGGAATGCCGAGCGCGTCGGCGTTCGCCTGCTTGACCATCCCCACGTTCGTGAGGATCGCAAAAAACTTCGAATTCGCATCAATCATAATAAACGTCCAGGGTGTCTATGGAGTGTTCGCGACCGACCACGCCAAAGCGGCCCGTGACCTCGATGTCACGCATCACCGGCGGGTAGACGTCGATTTCGTCGCCCTCGAAAAGGGAAACGGCAATGTTCAAATTGCCCTGAGTTTCGAGGCTGATCGCCAACCCGGTCAGCTTGCGACTGACAGGCTTGGCATCGTCGATCAGGCGATCCAGCTCCTGATACATTTCCTCGGTGATCCCGGTGTCCAGTACGCCGACCTTGAGCGCAAAGGTGCCGGGCACCCCTTCGGGCACCGTGTTGAACCACTCGACGATCTCGATCAGGTAGCCCAAGGGCTCAACCACCCGGCGCAATGCGCCGATGGTGCCCTTGTGGGCATGGATGTAATACGACGCGGCAATGGCCCGGCGCTTGGCTGCCTCCGGCCATCGGTGATCCCAGCGATCGACCGACCACGCCCACGCCAGATGCGGCAACAAATGCACCGGACAGGTCTGAGCGTTGTAGAGCGTGCGTAGCGGGACAATCGTGCGTTCGTAGAACGATTCCTCCAGGGCGCGCTCCAGTTGCGTGCTATTGCTCGGCAGCAGGCTCTTCATCCCGGCACCTTCGGCACCACGCTGTAGCCGGTGCAATACGCCGCCTGAGCCTTGGTCGGGGCCAAATCCGCCCACCCGGTCAGCTCAACCCGGGAAACGCCGGCCACGTGTAGCTGAGCATCGACCGCCGAACGTGCGACCTCCACGCCCAAGCGTTTGCGCGGGTTGATCCAGGCGGCCAAGCGCTTTTCGGCTTCCGCCAGACTGGCGTCGCTCTCAGGACCGGCGCTGTTCATGTGCAAAATGGCGTCAATACGGTAGTGAATAATCTCCGCGCTTTGCACCTTGACCCGATCACCCAGCGGCCGCACGTTCTCATCATTTAGCGCCGCGGCGACGGCGGCCAACAAGTCGGGGCTGGCCACCCCTTCGCCTTCCGAACTCAACACCGTTACCGTAACGTCGCACGGCGATGGACTTTCCGCCGTGGCATCCATCACCAACCCCGAAGCGTTGCGCGCGTGAAAGATGTAGCTGTTGCGCGGCCCCGCCGTGGTCAGCCCTTCAAAGGCCAACTGGATGCGCTCACGAAACGGGTCGTCCTTTTCCTTGATCTCCGGCACTGGCGGCACCGCCAGCAGATCCTCGGCTTGAATCACCAGGCGCTTCAGGTTGACGTTCGCGCCCAACTGATCCAAGTCACTGCCGATGGCATGGGCCAGCAGCAGGGCCTTGGCCGCGTCGTTGACCCGGGCGCGGTTGCCGAGCTTGATGTAAGCCCCGACCTCGAGCACCTTGGTGACCGGGTCGCTCTCCAGTGTGGCGGTCCAGTTTTCACCCATGGAACCACGAAACACCGCCAGCCCTTCCTCGTAAGTGTCTTCGAAGTCCAGGGGTTCCAGCACTTCCGGCGCCGGCAGCGCCGACAGATCCAAGCCACTCATACACTCACCTCCACCATAAAGCGGTCGCCGAGGTATTCGCCGGCAATGCGCAGATCGATTTTCCCGCCCAGCACCGCCAGCACCCGCACGCTCTCCAGTCTCAAGCGCGGCTCCCAGCGCCCCAGGGCTCGGGCCGCCTCGGCCTGCACCGAGCTTTTCCAGCCGGCGTTAACCGGCAGGTCGACAAATTCGTGGAGCTTGCTGCCGTATTCCGGCCGGTGCCGACGACTGTCGAGCCGCGTACCCAGGACATCGCCCATGGACTGCCGCAAGTGCTCGATGCCGGAAATGGGTTGGCCGGTGTGGCGGTCCATTCCGATCATCTAACTCACTCCGCTTGTGCAAATTCTTCGTTGGCCTTGAGGTAGCTCACGGCCGGTTCATCGGACACGGACACCTCGACCACACCGCGGGCCACTGCCAGTGTGCGGCCCGTGTCCGGAATGATCAGGGTTCGCGAGGTGTAAACCTTGTCACGAAAGGTCAGCAGCAGATCCTCCGCCGGCGAGTGTTTCGTGGCGGGCTGTTCGGTGGTCTTGGCCATGTTTTCTCCAGGTATAAAAAAACCCGCGCGCGGCGGGCCTCAGAGGGTTATTGATTAGTGCGTGTGACGGTTGCTGTTACCCGTGGTATCCATGATCGAGCCAGCACTGGTGATGTTCTTCGTGGCGTGTAACGTCCCGTCGATCACCACCGCACCGGTCAGCTTGATGGCCGTCGATGTCAGTGTGATCGAATCAGGCATTAGCGCCGCCTCGGTGCCGCCGACCTTGGCCGTCACGGCGTTATCCGTAACGACCACCTCGGTACTGCCGACCTTGATGGTGACCGTGCCGCTCGGCAAGGTGATGGTGTAGCTCTTGGCCTGCCAGTCGTAGACCAGCGAGCCGCCATCATCAAACCGCCAGACTTCCACATGGTCGCGGTTGTCGGGCTGGCTGCCGGCATCCCCGTACAACCCAGGGATAAAGGTGCCCATGCCCGCCTGCCCGCTGGGGTTGAACAACACCCCTTGCTCGCCCAGGCTGGGCGCCCGCCAGTGACGCGCCTTACCGGCCGCGAGACTGTGCCAGCGCACCCAGGCGCTCGTCCATTCGCCATTCGACACCCGCACCGCCGGCGCCGCCAGATCCACGCCGACCACCACGCACGGCATCAGCATGGCCGCAATCATGCGGTCATGCTCGGCACTGGCGTAACTCACAGATCCTCCGGATTCACCGGCCCGTCGCCGGGGTCCATGTCGAACACCAGCGAGCCCGGCGGCTCGTCCGGCCAAAGCCATTCGGCCTCACCCACTTCAAAGTGCTGAATCCACTGCACCGACCACATGACAAACTGCTCCAGCTCTTTGGTCGGGGCTTCTGGTTGTGCATGAATATGCAACGGCGGGCCCAGGACAAAATCCAAACCCCACCATTGATCTTTCAGCGCCGCGGCCATTAGCGACGCCAGAATGGCCGCCTGCAATGACGCCTTTTCACGATCGGCATCGATCAGAATGCAGGATTGAAACCGGCCGATCAGCGCCGTTTTCCCCTCGCCCCGATCGGTGCCCAGCGTCATGTCGGTCAGACCATACAACAGCGCCGGCGTCCTGACCTTGGAGCCCAGCTCAGGAAACGCCTCGACGTGCAGCACCTTGGGCATCGCCGCGCTGAGCGTGGCGGTGATTGCGTCATGTAATGTCGTCAGCTCGCTCATCGTTCGCACTCAGTACCAGATCAACCATGCCCGCGCCGTCAGGGCGCAACCGGCTGACCTTATAGAGCCCGCCGCCCACATTGGCCGGCAGCTCGATGGTCAGTAAATCGCCCCTTTTGACACCGATCACGTCGACCACCCGCACGGTAAAGGTCGGCTCCAATACTTCATCGGCATTGATCGTCGCGCCCAACCGCTTGCCCGCGCCCTGACCGCCGCCACCGATTTCGGCGCCGACAAACGGGGAAGCAAAGGCGCCCGAAACTGGACGCCCATCGGCAAGCGTCGCCGGGTCTCCCAGGCGACTCACCAGCAAGGCGTCCATGCGATCGGCCATGGCCCGAAAGCGATCGCCCGGCATTACTGAACGATCAGCACTTCGGCATAGCCGCCGACCGAATCGGTCAACAGCTTGCCGTAGGGGGCAGAATCCGCCGTGCCGTCGGCGACCAAGGCGCCGGCTTTCACACTGGCTTTCATGCCCGCCTTCAGCCCGGCATCCGCCGGAACGCTCCAGTTGCCCCCGGTGCGGTAGACGATCACGGTGCCCTTGGCGCCGCCCTGCAAGGGCATCACAGCCAGATCATTGATCACCTGCGGCACACCCGCGACAGAACCGCCGGTGGGGGCCGGCAAGGTGACGGTTTCGCCATTGCTTACATAGTTGGTAGACATAGACTTTTTCCCTCTTCAGAAACAACAAACCCCGCACAGGGCGGGGTCATGGGATGGGCGACGTGTTACGCGCCAGCGGACTTGTTCAGGCCGCGCGCATCGAGCGCAGAGACACCGGCGTCAATGCGAACCTTGGTCGCAATGCCGTCGCTGGTGAAGCCTTCCATCTGGTCGATGTACGGAACGTCAACGCCATCCAAATAAGCCACTTCGATGGTGTCGCTGCCTTGCTTCGCGGCCAGATACCAGGCCGACGACGAATTGTCGTCCAGGCGCGGCTCGCCGATCACCTGGGCGAAGTTCTGAATCGGGTTGACTACGCCGGCGTTGACCTGAGCGGTCGGCACCGAAGTCGAACGGATCAACTGCTTGGCTTGATCTTCCAGCGCCACCGGGCACAACAGGAATGCAGGACGGACATTCAGCGTGCGAGTCTTCTCGCCCTCTTTGGCCACCTTGCCCTTCTGCAACGCCATAGCGGTTTTGGCCGCGCTCATTGCCGCGATCGACAGCGCCGAGCCGGCACCGGTGAACAGGTTTTTACGCGAGGCGTCGAACAGCGGTTTGCCGTCCTTCATCTTGCCGTTGTTGATCAGGGTGTCGTACACCAGATCACCGACCGTTGCGCGAGCGGCAGCACCCATCAGCCGCGGAATCCCGCTCAAGGCATCAAGGTCGTCGTTAATGATCGCCTGACGGTTGATGCTGAAAATCTCGCCGTAGGTGGCCAAGCGGATCGTCTCGCCGGTATCGCCGAGGGTGATGTACTTGTATTCAGCACCGGGGCGAACTTCACGCAGGGTCGACATCGAGCCCAAGCCGACGCGGTTGGCCACCTTGAAGTCGCTCAAACGGCCTTTGCGAGTCCACAGGTGATAGGTTTCTTCGGCATCCTCCCAGCCCGCCAACAACGAACGATGCGAGGCATCGAGCAGGATGTTGCCGAAGTCGCTGGCATCGTGGGTAAACGCCAGACCGACCATGTCCATCGGGCGCAGGGTCGCCACACCAATGCCGCGATCGGCCAGCGACGCGCGGGCCAGTTCACGCAGGGTCATGTGGTTGTAAGCGTTGTCCGCTTGGTTGTCTTGGATGCCGAGGCGGCCCAACAGCGAGGCCTGCACCGAGTCACCCACCAGATTGCCGTTGCTGACATGGCCCGGGTGACCGAGGCTGCCGGTCGGGGTGGTCTTTGCACCGATCGCCGCCAACAGCTTGGCGTTGGCTTGCTCCAGCGTGCACGCCGTGTCGCCCAGGCAGGTATCGCGCAACGCCTCATGTCCGGCAAACAGGGCAAAGGCGCCACCGATGGCAGTACGGCGGGCCGCCTCGGCCTGCACACCTTGGGCCATGATTTGCTCGGGAGTCAGCGCATTCAGCACTGGAGGGGTAGGCTCAGGATTGGCCGGTGGGGTTACCGAGCCGCGCGGGCCGAACAGGTTTTTAAAGGTCTCGGGCATTTTGTTGAAGTCCTGCATGCGTTGTGAATTGAGTTTGGCGAAGGTTTCCAGGGCATCCACCAGTGCATCGGCGAAACCCAGCTCGACCGCCTCGGCGCCGGTCATCCATGTTTCAGCGGCCAACAAGGCCTTGACCTCGTCGACCGTCTTGCCGGTCTTGCTGGTGTAGGCCGCCACCAGCGAATCCTCGACCTTGTCCAGCAAGTCGGCATAGCGGCGCATTTCCTCGGCGTCACCGCCCTGAATGCCCCACGGCTTGTGCACCATGATCATGGCGTTGGCCGGGATGCGAATCACATCCGAGGCCATCAGCACCACGCTGCCCATGGACGCCGCCAGACCGTCTACGGTGCCCTCCACCCGCGCCGGGTGGTTCTTGAGCAGGTTGTACATGGCCATGCCTTCGAACACGTCGCCACCGGGCGAATGAATGTGCAGGTTGATTTGTGACACGTCACCGAGGGCTTTCAGATCCCGGGCGAACTGATTGGCCGAAATCCCCCAGGCGCCGATATCGCCGTACAACATCAGGTCAACCACGCCCCGCGCCGCGGCGCGCAGCTGATACCAGCTCTGCCCGCCGTCCGGCTCAGTCGTCTTTGGGGCCGCCCCCTGAGGCCGCATCAGCGGCCCGTTGTTTTTCGTCATCATTGGGCTGATTCTTCCCGTAGATTTGGTGGTAGTAGTCGGAGCTGAATACCAGCCCGTCCTCGCGGTTCGCGGCGACTTCCGCCAGACGCGACGCCTTGAGTTCTGAAGGGTTGCGCTGCCGCGATCGGGCCACTTCGGCCTCATCGGCAAAACCGGCCTCGACCAGCAGCTTCCAGGCCGTGGCCTCATGCACCGGATTGATCCAAGGCATCACCGGGCCTTGATAAAACGCGCCGTAGATCGTTCGCGGGTCGACATCCGCCGGCACGACCAATTGGCCGCTCATGATCGCGATGCGCAGCCATTCGCGATAAACCGGACGGCACCAGTAGTCGATAAATTCGTGCTGTAGCAGGTCATAACCCAACTGCCCCTCGACCAGCTCCTGACGCTGGGCCGAGTAGGTGCCGTCGTAGCTGCGCGCCACACTGGAATAGGTACTGCGCGTGCCCGCCGCGACCGCCTTAAGCTGGCCGTTGCGAAACCCCTCAAGGAACGGGTTTGGTCGATTGCTTTCAATCATCCCGATGTCTTCACCGGGCAGCAGCGTGTCGATCACGATGCCCGGCGCGATCGGGAATGTTCGTTCGGGTCGGCTCTCGCCGGAGGTCGGCGGGACGAAGTCGTCAGGCAAGCCCTTTTTGATGTACATGGCCAACGCCGCGCTAATGCGCGCCGCGACCCGCTCGCTTTCCTCGTAGTCCTTGATGTCCGCCAAACGGATCAGCACCGCGTGCAGCAGCGGCTGGCCACGGTTCTGACCAATGCGCTTGCGGTGCGCGATGTGAATCATCTGCTCGACCGGCACCCGCTTGGTCTTCTGCGCCAGATTGCCGCCCAGGTCGCCGGGGTGGGTCTTCAGCAGGTGATAAGCCCGCACCCGGCGCCAGGCATTGCGCTCGACGCCCTGGACGATGCCCTTGGATAAATCGGTGTACTCAATGGGCAAGTAATCCGGTTCCAACAGCTCCAGGGCGAAGGGCACACCGTGCAAATGCTCGTAGCCCGGCACCTTGCCGATCAGCTTTTGCGCCAAGGTTTCGCCATCGCGCAGCCAGGTGCGACAGACCAAGCGTTCCATTTGCGGCCGGCTCAGTTCCCCGGACGTCTCCGGCTTGAGCGACCATTCCCCCCACAGGGCTTTGATCGCGGCCGCAAAATCGACATGCACCGCACCGTCATAGCCCAGCGGGATCGGCTCCACCGCAATGCCGGGGCCGCCCACCACGCGCTCTTCCAGGCGGTCAAACAGGCCGGTGACAAGGTCGTGATCCTCGTCCAGCTTGCGGCACTGCTCACGCAACGATTTCAGCGTGCGATTCAGCGAGCCGTCGGCACTGCGCGCCTGTTTCTTGGCCTTGTGCGTGCGGGTCACCGTGGCCGCCTCAAAGGCCATGATCACGTTCCGGGCGCGCAGGCGCTCGGCGACCATGCCGGGAAACAGCGGCGCCAGGGCTTTATCGAGCAGGTTCAACCGAACGTCGCCAGGGAATAACCCGGGCGCCCCCCACGCTGCGCCATGGCCACACGCCGCTCCCACTCCAGCCGGCCGGTGCGGATGGCTGGCAAGTCGGACATGACGACCCGGCGGCCGTTGAACTGCACGTCTTTGCCGGCCAGCACGTCCGCCTCGGCTTGCAGGTACTTATCAAGCATTTCCTGAGGTGTTAACGCAGCCATGCGCTCGCTCCTGTTTCAATCCAGCCGCCGGCGGCAGGCTGGTGGTCGGGTTGAGATTGGATCGGCGCCGGGGCCGGTTCTGGCACCGACTCGACAACGGGTTGATCTGGCTCGGTGCCGTCTTCGGGATCGTCCGGTTCGTCGGACACCTCCCACATGCCCGACGCCGTGTTTTGGCTGGCCAACAGGTCAAGGTCGAGGCCGAATTTTTCCTGACAGATCCGCAAGGCCGCCAAGGCGTACACAAAGCAGTCGAGCGCCTCGTTGCGCCGCTTGCTGGCATCCCAACGCAGCACGCGGCGCCCGCGGGCCATGATCCACTTCTTGGTTTCACTGGTGATCTGCTTCAGTTCGTGCTCATCGCAGATCTGGTCATCGGCAGGAAAATGCACCAGCCCCGGCACCGGACGATCACCATCCGGCTGCAACTTGAGCCGGTTGTAAATCACCTCTTTGGCGTTGTCGGTACCAATTTCGGTCAGGTAGGTTTTTGACTTCTTTTCCTTGCGCCGCGGGAAGCTCGCAATCGGCTTGCCGTAGGTACTGGCCCCGAAGATCGGTATCACCCAATGCACGCCATGCTTGCGGCTTTCAGCCCGGACAGCGTCCGAATGGTGGCCGCCGGAGTCCCAGCACCACCGCTCGACCCGCATCAGCGCACCGTCAGCACGGGTGAACATGCGGTGCAGCTCAAGCCCCACCTTGCGCTTGAGCACCGCACTGGATGGATCGCCGTACAGAATCTTGCGATAGATCAGCCACGCCTCTTCGCCGGCCCCCCAACCCCACACCCGCAATTCGTAACGGTCGTCCTGGGTATCCACCGAACCGGTCAGCACGACCACTCGCGGCGGCACTTGAGCGGCGTACACCTCACGCCGTCCGTGCAACAGCTCCCAATCGACTTTCTCGGTCTGGTCTTCCTCCCAGGTCTCGCCCAACGTGGTGTTGGTAAAGGTCTTGAGCTTGCCCCGGTCCTTGCCGGCCTTGACGCGCTCGTCGGCGATTTTTACCCAAGTGGTGAACGTCGAATACACCGTCCAGATATGGAACGTGAGCCGCCGCGGCGTGCGCACCGGCGTATCGTCCGCTTCGAACCACTCGATACTGTCGCGCGTCCAAATGCCGGTCTTCTCGCAGATGTACCGGCCGGTTCGGGACGCCTCGATCATCTCGTGGTGTTCGAACGTACAGCCGTTACCGGACTCGCACAGATACCAAGCCTTGACGACCTCGCCGCGCTCATCCTTCAGCCACTTGATTCCAAACGCCTCATCCGGGCCGCCCCACTTCAGAGTCTGCTCGGTGCGGCAATGCGGGCAGCGAATGTGAAAGCGCATCAGGTAGGCCGATTCCTCGGCCGCCCGGGTGATCTGGCAGGTGCCAGCTAACTTGGGCGTAGAACCGCGAATCGACTTGGGATAGGTCGCACCCTCCAGGCGCTTATCGCCGAGGAACGTCGGCGAACCCTCGCCGTCAATGTCTTCATCGAAGTTCGACAGCTCGTCATAACCCACTTCGTCCGGGCTTTTCTCGCGGTAGTTACCGCCGGCCGTGCCACCCAGCCACCACAGCACCTTGCGGTTTTCGAAGACCTTGGATTCTTGGGTGTTGTCGCCGTGTTTCTTTCCGCACCAGGGCGCCAGGGCCTTGATCACCGGCACGTCGCGAATCATCGGATCGACGTGCTTTTTCATGATGTCTTTGGCGTCGTCGTCGGTCGGACTCCACATGCAGACGCTGCGCTTTTTGTGTTCGATCTTGTAGGCGATGTTCGCCACCAACATCTTGGTGTAACCCACCCGCGCCGACTTCAGCAGGTTCAGTTCTTCGATCAGGTCGTTGCCCATGGCGTTTAGCAAGGGCACTTGAAACGCCTCGGTGGTCCATTTGCCTTCGCCGTAGGACGACTCTGACGACATGTAGAAATACTTGTCTGCCCATTCGACCGCCGTTAGTGGCGCATCTTTGTGCAGGCTCTTCAGCCCGCGGCGGACAGCGTCAACTAGCGACCTCATCCAAGGTGGCGATGTACTCATCCAAAAGCTCCGGCACACGGTCAGCCAGCCCAATAGCAGCGTTACGCGTAACGGCAATTTCGTTCTCGACGGCATCAAGATGACGCACGGCGATATCGGGGTGCTTGCGTTTCACGAGCTTGGGGATGGTGTTAAGGGTTACGGCCAATTGCGCCGACAACTTGGACAGCGCGAAAGTCATGAAAGCGACCGGGGCCAACTCCTTGTCGCCGATCTTGTTTTTGCGGGCTTGGGCGTCGGCCTGCTCCCGGGTCAGTCGCAGGCGCTCGCAATCGATCTTGTAGCCAATGAGCGGATCGACTTCCTCGGCGCCCGGTTGTTGCTTCCCGGTCTGGTGTTGCAGGCGGTTATCCAGCACCGACCGAACGTCATAAAACGACTCGCGGCCGATCTTCGCGACTGCCGCGACGTCCCATTTATCAAAGGCCTGCACCGAAATACCGAGGCTGTCGGCCATGTTCTTCTTGTTCAGCCAGCCCGGCTGCCGCGTGATCGTGATGATCTTGGAAGACATAACAACAACCAACCTCTGGAAAAGGGTCATACATAGCGATGAGGCGGGGCCCGAATTACCCCCAATGGGGGTGGGGTCTGGGAGTACCTTCTGGATTTCACCCCGAGGCCGCCTGTCAACGAAAACCGCACGAAAAGGGGATGTTTTTCGACATTTCGCGCCCTCGACGCGTGATCAGCGAGCCGACGCGCGCGCATCGGCGAATGCCTGGGCAAACTCGGCCGCGTGGTTCGCCTTTACGATGTTCTCGCCGATCTTGAAGAACGGAAAAATGGTGCGGTAACGCGGCGCCGATGCGCTGAAGACAAAGACCGGGCGGACTTCATCACCCTTACCGACTCGCTCCCACACTGCCCGCGAACCATCAACCTCACCAGAGAAGTACCGATGGGCGTTTCCTTTGGCGTTGCTTCGCCGGCTGTTAGTGGCATTGGCCTGATAGCCCGCGCGCATCGAAGCGGCGCCCAAGCCCGAAAGGATCTTGGTCATGGTGCCGCGCGAGACGTTGCCGTATTGGTTCATGAATGGCGCCGTGGGAACGGCATACTCACTGGACTGCATGATGCCGCGCGCAATCAGAGCCTTTTCAAAGCGCTTGTGCGGACGCAGACCACCAGCAACAGCCTGTTGAAGGTAAACATCAGCGGGGATGCCAGACGTCCATGAGTCCTTGAAATACACCTCGGCCGGCTTACCAGCAGTAGTGGCCGCCTTCGTAAACAGGCTGTTCAGCGTGGTCGGTGTCGGTCGATCAAGTCGCGTCTTCATCACCGGGATCATGCCTTTTTTGACCCGCTTAGCTAGCCGGGTGGCCATCAATACCCGCGCAAAGGGCACCTGCCGCCGGGCCATATCGTCCAGCTCCCAGAGAACTGGGGCAGCATCCAATCCAATACCTACCTTGAACACTGCACAACCCTCCCCTCTGCCAGCTATTACTGATCGCCCAATTTTTTGGTTGTCGGTGGGCTGCTAACACCCGCCTTCCTGGCCAAAAACTGGGTGTAAAGGCCTCCCGCGACATCTGCCCCAATCACCGCGATCACGATGCCCAGTCCCGCAGCTAAATACAGGTTGTTCCAGAGCGCCATTGCTAGCAGCAAAGTAGCCATTCCCAGAAGACCGGACGCGAGAAACCGTAACGCTACGCGTTGCAGGATCTGCTGTAGGCCCAGGTCACTACCTGACGCTCTCAGCATCTCTCCTGATAGGCCCGCCATGCTCAACAGTATCAACAGCCAAAGGGGTACATCCGCGAGAGCTTGTTGCTCTGTGCTCATCTGTAGTCCTCAAATAGGTTCGGCCTCCATGTCACTGTCATCCGCGCAGAGCAAAGAGGCAGGCATGGGGCCGAAAACGAAAAAGCCCCGCTCAATGGCGGGGCTTGTAAGTAGGTACAAAAAACCCGACTCATTGGCCGGGTTTTTGAAAGCGTCTCGCTGCGTTCACAGCAACACACGCTGCTATGAAAACAGATCTATTCCGCGCGGAAAACACCTTTTTGAAGGGAAGTCAGCTACCCTACGGAACAGCCTACACAGAACAATTTTAACGCAATCACAGTCGACAAGAATCGAATTCAGACTGTCAAACCAACTACGGTAATAAGCATGCTCGACCTAATCACTGACAAAGTCACACGCTTCTATTTGAACTCTAATGATTTTAATGGATACCCTGTTCACGCCCTAAAAAAAGACTTCAAACTTAATAACACAAAAGCAAAACAGGTGCTTGTAGACCTCGTATCGAGCAACCTTATTGAAGTAGTCTTTGGCAACATTCACCCGAACCCCCACATCAAAGCATTTTCAGGAACGTCTGTAGCCCAGCAACTAGAATTCCTTGATACGCTAGAGTTCTCAGATCATTTCTGCCTCTATCCGGTGCCGCAAACTCTAGAAGGATTTCCCGCACTTCCCGACTTCACGCCAACACCCTACACAAAACTGCTTGCACTCGGCGCCGGCCAACTAGACTTCAGGGTGTTTGATCTATCTGTACTCGAACATTATCGAAATGACCCTCGCTACCATTACGAAACCGACTTTATCAATGGAAACATATCTATACGGGACGAATATTTCGAATCGTCTTCTATGCCCGAGCACGATCAAATATTACTGCAATCCTTTGGCTTTGCTCACGACAAAGACCTAAACAGAGCAGTTGCAGTTTTCTTAAGGTATCTTTCCGACCTAAGCCCAGAACACCAGGCTATATGGAAAGCAAAAGAACTTTGCGACGAGCATCAGCTCCATCCTGGTTACTTAGCAAATAGCATGGGTCACTGGGGAACAAAAATATCAATATTTTCTGCCTTCACTCAAGAAATTGATTTAATCAACAAAATGGCAGAAATCATCAAAAAGCCACCTTTATTCCGAAAAAGCTTTATCAATGAAAAGCCAAGAGACTTTGGATTTCTGCTTCGACCCACACTAGCCGAGTTTAATAAGTTTGTTTTACTGCTAGACCAAATGATGTCGGACAATCTGAATAAAAAATTCTTCTCGCCTGAGCTAGAGCTTGAAGAGGACAATGAAAGACCTGACGGCAAAATCGAAGTTCGCCAAAAAGGCACAATTGCGCTTCTTGATGAATGGGCACACACTTGCTTCGTCGCTGAAGAAGAGGAACCAATAAAAGAGATGATGGATGCGTTTCGAAAAGTACGAAAGTTAAGGCAAAGTCCTGCACACTCTATTAAAGAAGACGCATTCGATCAAAAATATTTCCATGAGCAAAGGGCTCTGATGATAGAGGCTTATAGCGCGATTCGAATGATACGCTTAATCCTTTCCAACCATCCATCGGTAAAATTAGAACCACCAAAAATAAGCGACTTCTTGTACAAAGGTAAAATTTGGACTATTTAACACACCCAAAAAAAAGTAATTATCTTTATGTCACAGCCGGCACATTTGTGCCGGCTACTCAGGAATAGAGACACCTCCTATAGAATTAAAGCATCATAGGTACATGTCATGCCGCATCACGCTTCTCACTCACTGCACAGTCGATCCACGCAGCACCAGCCCTAGCTAACTCACGAGCTTTACCCTCGCTGATCCGATAGTGCTTACCTACACGCGCCATCGGCCATTTCGCACCAAAGTACAACCAGATAATATCGCCCATTTGCTGATCTCGGCGCGTGAGCAGGGCTACCGCGCGGTCAATGACAATAGCCCAGTCATCGGTGATGCAATAATTTTTACTCGCGGACACTTGCGTAACTGCTTGCCGCATCAACGCGAACGTCGGGGAAATGTAGGTAGGCAATCCTGCACCATCCATTCGCCACCATCCCCACTGCTCAAGTAGGTATTCGGTATCTCCCAGTGGTCGCCCTGCCGGCTTTCGAATCATCATGTTCTCAATCCCCAGTGTAGTTTGTTCCGCCCGCCCCCAGGCGGTTCGCTTTGTCGTTTTTGCTCTGTAACCCATCCACCTGGCTCGGGCTTTTCAGAGCCAAAATTTCACGTTGTGCGTGCTGTAATTTGAAACTCAACTGAGTGACCAACTCGTCGGAAGAAAGCACCAACTTGCTGCCCCTAACAACCCAACCTGAACCGTTGCAATCAGTGCAAACCAGTTCATAAAACAAACCTTTTACTACCGCTTTTCCCGCGCAGATCAAGCAAGGCTCGAGCTCGATCCGTTCACGCTTAAAGCCAGGCACTCGCCCTTTCTGCATGATTTAAAACCTCGCCTATGGTTGTTTCTTCAGTGGTCTTGCTGGCCTTATGTTCTGTGGCTTGCAGTGAATTACCAGAATCTTCAAATCTAAAGCCGGTCAATCCGTGAATCGCTGTAAAGCCTTTCTGATCTAGATGCGCGTGCCACCGTTCGAGGGCGTCACGCTTGCGGCTCATCACGTCCGATTGGATGTACACCTTCACGTTGTGGCCCATCGCGTGGTTGATCAGCAGTTCACCAATCAGGTGATCGATCCCGAGATCTGCCCAGCCAGTGCGGGCCACCTTGCGCAGGTCGTGACTGGTCCACTCGCCCTGCCCCAACCGACGGAACACGGCGCAGCCCTGAGCCTCACCCAGCGCCTTGCCGTTGCGCGCCGGGAACAGGCACTGGCCCTCATAGCCTCGGGCGTATTGGCCTTCGCGGTACCGGGTCAGCAGCGTGCACACTTGCTCGGTCAGGGGCAGGTGATGCTCGACACCGGTTTTCGTGTGCTCCGCTGGGATGAACCATTCCCGCTCGGCCAGGCTAATGTGCGACCAGCGCGCCATGCGTGTTTCCCCGATCCGCGTGCCATGGCAGAGCATCATCAACGCGAGCATCGAATCCAGCGGCGCCGTAGTCATGACTTTGGCCAGTTGCTCGAGCAGGCCTTCCAACTGAACACCTCGCAAGCGCGATGGCTTGATACCGACCTTTGCCTTGGAGAAGTCATTGAAGCGGATCGCCGCCATTGGATTGGACGAGACCATGCCCAGCTTGGCCGCCTGCCTGAATGCGAGGGCCAGCAGCTGGAACGCCGAGCGCACGTAGTCGATGGAAACTGTCTCTTGCAGTGGCCACATCAGCAGGGTATCGAGCGTGGCCTTGTCGATGCCGATCAGCGGCAGCTCTCCGAGGCGCGGCTTCAGATGGCACTTGATGATCGAGGCGCCGGTGTTCTTGCGCTTGGTCGATAGATTGCGATCGCGCGACATTCGGTCAGCGAACCAGTCAAGCAGTTCGCCGACAGTGTTCCACTTCGACAGGCTCGCGCCCTCCCCGGCGGCCAGACGCAGCCGAAGCGACGGCAGCGCCGCTACGACCTGTTTGTGAATCAGCTCGGGGAACGTGCCGATGGGATTCCATTTGCCCTTCAGCACCAGATACCACGAACCACCTGTGCGGGCCTTGTTGAAGCGCAGGTACAGTCCTTTGTTTTCGAGGTCGCGCACGTCCTGCACTGTGCCCGCCGATTGCCGCTTTAATTCGGCATCGGTGACCTTCACCGCAGCAGTGCTCATGTAGCCCCCTTTACGGTAAGAATTCCGGCCCGAATCAAGCCTTCGTGGGTTTCAGCAACGGCGCGTGGCATATCATGCCAATCGATGTCGCCGGCGGCGCGACCATCGATTACGTCGTGACAGGCGCAGCAGGCATACACCGCGACGGTGTCGAAGCCCTTCATACCCATGCCCTTCTGCCCGCAAGGCAGATGCGCGAGGACGGTGGTTTCTGGATTGTGGTTGCAGATTCCCGGCATCCGGACGGTGCATTCCTGGCCGTTGGCGGAGGCTCGGAGCTTCTTCGAGGTCACGCGCATGGCGGTCTACCCGTCGTGACGTCGACGACTTCGTAGGTACCCGGCCACATCCATGCGCCGTAACGTCTGGCCATGGCCTCATCCGCGAACAATGCCAGTGCGTGATCCGGCGGAGAGCTCAGGTCAACCTTGAACGAGCAGCAGAACACCGCGAAACGGTAGGTGGACGGGTCCGGAACAGCGAGTCGCCTTGTATTCATCAAAACGAATCCTTTTTGCGGTAACGGCTGGCTAGGCTGGTGACTTTTTCCGGCTGCTTGACAGGCTCCGGCTTCCACCCGGCAGCAAGGTTTTCGAAACGGTTAAATTGACCAAGAAACGCCGTGCGGACAGTGCCCATCTCGATGTCGCGCCCCTTGCCGATGATTATTTCGGCAATGCCTTTGGCTTCCGTGTTTTCGTGATAGACCTCGTCGCGATACACGAACAGGATCACATCGGCGTCCTGCTCAATGGCTCCGGACTCCCGCAAATCAGAAGGGATTGGGCGCTTGTTCGGACGCTCCTCGCATTTGCGGGAGAGCTGGCTGAGCAACACAACGGGGATGCCCAGTTCCTTGGCGAGCAACTTGCAGCCGCGGCTTATGCTGCTGACCTCTTCGGTCCGGTTGCCGCCCTCGCCCTCCACCAATTGCAGGTAATCGATCATCAGCAGGTCTAGGCCGTAACGCATTTTGTGGCGGCGAGCGAGCGAACGGATGCGTCCAATTGACGAGCCAGCTCGGTCAGCGATGTACAGCGGAGCGCGGCGAAGTACCCCAGCAGCGGCCTGTAGTTCAGTGCCGTGTGTCTCGCAGGCGGTTCCGTTTTTCACCAGCGTTAGTGGGATGCGCCCCTCGGAAGCCGTAGCCCTGTCCACCAGCTGACCTTTGTTCATCTCAAGGCTGATGACGAGCGCTGACTTGTTTTGGCGCACCGCCGCATCGATTGAGAACCCCATGGCGAGCGTGGTCTTGCCCATGGCAGGACGGCCGGCAACGATGTACAGGTGATCTGGCTGTAAGCCACCCAGCTTTTCATCCAGATCTTTCAGGCCGGTGGATAAACCGATCAGCGTTTCACCGCGAGAATGACGATCATGGCGTTCCTGCCAGACCTCGATCTGGTCGATCAACACGTCACCCACCTTGACGATGTCGTCATCACCCGAACCGCAATCAATCGCCATGGCCGCAGCCTGAACAGCGGCAATTTTCGCCTGCGTGTCCTCGGTACCTTGGGATATTTCCATCGCTTGGCTGCCAAGCTCGTAGAGCGCCCGGTCAATAGCGCGTTCACGAACGATCTGTGCGTATGTTCTGGCGTTAGCAATGCTCGGAGTGTTTTTGACGATTTCGGCGCAATAGGCGAATGCCGGGCTGCCGTCGTCCATCGAACCGACGTGATTACCCACAGTCAGGAAGTCAACCGCCTGACCAGCCGAACGGATAGCCATGATGCTGCGGTACACATCGGCGTTTGCCGGGAAGTAAAACGCCTCTGCCGACAAGTCTTCAGAAAGCGTATCGATCAGGTCTGGGCGCTGCATCATGGCGCCCAGCAGGCCGTGTTCAGCCTCGATGCTGTGAGGGTCACGCATGATAGTTACCCTCAACGACCTTGACGAAGTTGCTCGGTGCAATCAGCCAATCGAAGTTGCAGCGGAAAGGAGTGCCCCCGGAAGCGGATACCTCCCCCATCAGGAACTTGCTCGAACGCACCAAAGCGAAGTACTCAGCCCAGAACTGGAGATCCTGATGGACTTCGCTTTCATTCCAGCGAGCACCGATCTTGGCGATCCGATCCTTGGTCAGCATCACGACGCGAGGAAACTCGGGAATGGTCTTGTTGAACAAGTCCACGATTGCCTGAGTCGGGCATTTCGTCTTCGAGACTTTCGGCGTTTGCTCATCGCCGACAAGAGGTGACGGTTCACTTGATGGTTCTATTACGGTTCTGGGTGCAGCTGCTGCGGGGGGTTCTGTAGTGAGCTGCGGGGGTGATGGTGCAGCTGCTGCGGGGTGCGACTCTCGCGGGGGTGCATATGCTGCTGGGGTTAGGGTGTACATTGTCGAACGACCCATTCGCTCACGAACTGACAGCAACCCAACCTGCCCCAGCCACTTGATTGCAGTTTGAACTGTCCGTTCAGCAAGGCAGGTTCGCTCCGAAATACGGGCAACCGAAGGCCAGCAGACGCCCTCGTCGTTAGCATTATCTGCCAGCGATATGAGCACAGCCTTTTGCGGGCCGCTCATGCCCTGCAACGGCCAACACAGACTCATAATGATGGTGCTCATGCAGAAACATCCTGGACAGTTGCCAGTGATGCCTTGAGGTGATTCAGGCATTGCCGGCAGAAGTGAGATTTGGATTCGTGCGAGTACTGCGAACCAACCATGAGGGCGGCATTCATCGCTGCAGACTGGCTTGCATGGTGGTGTCGAGACACTTTTGCAGACTGGTCATAAGGTGTCGCGACATCACCGGAACTGTTGACTCTGGGGGTCTTATTGGTCACTATTCACCTCGAAATGAAGTTGTACTAAGCCGCCCTGCCAGGCGGTTTTTTTATGCTTGCAATTCAGGCGGCTTTGACCGAGCTTTCAAGCAAATGCAGACTTTCGCGGACATGACCGATCTCGTTGAGAATGTCGGTCTTTTCACTTAGCGAAACGTGCTGATCATCCAGTGCTTCGTGCACTGCGATAGTCAGGTCTGCGACTTCTTTGCCGACGTGCACCAGAGACGCGGTCAGCTCCTTAGGTGCCGGAGCGATCTTTGGAACGAGTTCAAAACCAAACTGATCGGCCAAGGCTTTCAGCGGACGCATGTCCTCGGTGTGCAGCAAGATTCCGAACAGGTGCTCAATAGTCAGGTGATGCGCCGCGTTGTCCGGGTTCGAGCGCTGGAGCAAGCTCACGTGTGCCATGCACATCTTCCCGGCCAGCTCCTCTGCCCCACTTTCCTTGACGGTGGTGTGGCAAGCCCTCAAGAAATCTTCCATTCGTAAACCCTCAAATTTGTTTCCGTGGCGAGTAGCAACCGCAACCCGCAAAATGTTCTTCATCGACTACGCAACACTGACCGCGGTTTTTGGTTCTGCGCATAGGTCGCGGGCCGATATCAGCCCATTGGTAAGCTCTTCTGCTTTGAACGCGGTTTTCGCACTCATGGAATAGGCTCCCGTGACCCAGTAGGAAACCGCGGCTTGAGTAACCCCCAGCGCAAGAGCTGTTTTGGTCTGCCCGCCGAAGTGCTCGACGAGCCTTTCGATAGGGGTCATAAAGAGCCCTCCTAATAAGCATGCTTATATCGTATTAAGAAGGAGGCTTATTTGCAAGAGCATAAGGGAACTTATAAATTACGGATATGACGACACTAGCCGAACGCATGAAGCTCGCACGCAAGCATGCGAACCTGACCCAGAAAGCGCTGGCCGATAAGGCCGGAGTAGAGCAACCCGTAATTTCGCAACTGGAGACAGGAAAAAACCAGCAGAGCGTCCATCTCGCGAAATTTGCCCACCTTTGCGGTGTAAGTGCGATCTGGCTTTCTGATGGGATTGGATCGATGACAGACAAACTGTCGGGCGACTCCAACGTGAAAATGGCACCACAACCCGCCCAGCTTTATCGATATCCAGTAATCAGTTGGGTTTCCGCTGGTTCTTGGGAAGAGGCAGTTCAACCATACCCTGACGGATTCTCCGATCGCTACGAGCTTTCAGATTACGACTCGAAAGGCCCGGCTTTTTGGCTCGAGGTGAAAGGTGACTCGATGACGGCACCGTCAGGGGTCAGCGTTCCTGAAGGCATGATGATTTTGGTGGATACAGAAGCCGACGTTAAACCTGGAAAATTGGTAATCGCGAAACTCCCGGCCAGCAACGAGGCCACCTTCAAGAAACTTATAGAAGACGGTGGTGTGCGGTATCTGAAGCCGCTCAACCCGGCATACAGAATGGTTGAGATGGATGAGGACTGCCGGATAATCGGCGTCGCCGTTCGAATGACCGGCAAGCTCTAGTCGTTGACCTCGTTATCGAAGCCCGCCACCTGGTGGGCTTTTTAATGTCCGCCCCACAAAAGAGTACAATTGTACTCCATACACATTGCCGTTTTGCCAAGGATGAAATACTGTTTATCCATACAGCAACGCCAAGGAAGATGGCATGAATCAAAGCAATACAAACGTCGCCGGCACCAATACCTGTTATGAACAAGTAGGCCGAAGATTTCAACGAATGTTGTCAGATCCGAGAGTGCAGAAGTATCAGGCAATCACCATAACCAGGCGCGAGGATGAAGCCCTGGAAGCTTGGAATCGCATCTTGCAAGAACTTGACGATACGGACGGTATAACGGTGGAAAGGCTGGATATTGATAGCGTACGGATCGGCTGGAGGAGATACCTCGACTACTGAACGAAGCCCGCGCAATGCGGGCTTTTTATCGTCCCGCGTAAATTTTATAAGTTTACTTATTGACGAGAGGCGATAAGCACGCTTATATTTGATTCAAGCCGAACAGCACGGCCAGCAGTGAAAGCTGCGCCGCTCTTTAACAGTCAGCGCAACAAACAAACCAACAGACCACATTGCCTCTACCGGCGACCGGCGAGCAGACAGGCCCGAAAGCCTGCCAACGACAGGAACAACCTGGACGGCTGCTCGATGGTGAAACGCCTCTACCGTGTGAGTGACCCGGTATGCAACGCGCCCCGCCCCTTCCGGCGGCAATAGGATGGAGAGCATCACTGAAGCACCTTCTTGCGAGGGTGCTTTGGGATGACTACAGGAGGTTCACGAAATGAAAAATGTGTTGGGTGACACTAACTTTTACTTTAAGCGAACAGCTTGGATCAAGCCGCCAATCAATCAGACGATCTTGATTTACAACTCATGTGATGGTTATCACTTGGCTACTTGGTCTGGCGATGAATTTATCTCGGCCATGGGGAATGCTTTGCCAGATGGATTGGCAGAACTGTGGCATGAATTGCCATCTGAAGCAGATCTACTAAATGCCCTGAACGACCGGGCATTTATTGAGCTTTCACTAAAATCAATTATTGAGACGAAGCTGCCTTGAGTTGATCCAACGCTACTTTGACTTCGCGTCTGGAGGAGCGATCTAAATCAGGTTCAAGCAGCCGCAGAGCCTCAATATTTTCTATGCTAAAAAAGCTCTCGCCCTCCAAGACGACCAGAGTCGTTTCATGAATTCGAGGTTCTAACGTCTGCGCCCACTTCGCGTATCGGCGCAGCTCTGACGATGTCAATTGAGCAACTTCGGAATCGTTTAGTCTGTTTAGCTCGTTTACTGTGTTCAGGATATCTTGCCGAAGCAATTGGTGAAGATCGTACTTCCAGAAGCTGAGCCCGGCCAAAACGCCTGCCGGTGCAGATTTCGTCGGACGGCGTCGAGCAAACCAATGCTCGAATGGCTCCAAGTTCCCTTTGCTATCAGGCTCAACTTCATGGGAGTACTGGCGTAGAGCTTCTGACTCGTCCATCAAAACAGTCTTGAACAGTTTGACCTGAGCTAGCTTTGCTCTACCCAATATCAAGCGAGCCAATTGGGGGTGGGCTTTGTTCAGGAAAATTTTAAGCCTGGCAACCCTGCCAGATCGCAGCTCAAGATCGTCCAGCGAAGGTTGCAGAGTTGCAAGCAGTTGTCTAACTTCAAATATTTTCTCAACATTTCTAACTTCGCTTTGTTTCTGGCGGAATGCCGTCCGCTTCTCTTGGAAATTTACACCAAGGTGTTTTTTTCCACAAACATTCCCAATGTTAGTTTCAAAACCATCAGTGGTAACAACTAAGAAACCTCTCATGTGCGGTGTCCGACATCCCTGTATTCCGCACGGAATCATTTTCGTTTCTGGGAAAGTGTATTCACCGAGTATATCTAGAAGTTCTCGTGAGCCATCACTGAAATTCAGTGACTCACGGTAAAGAGGTCGATCTCGAAGCTCTTCAACGGTCTTCACACTGATTGCCATCGCTGTGCATCTCCTATGCCGGCCAATCGGATGGCAGATAATCGTATAGCAAACAGCCATCACCGGCATACACAAATGCGGACGAGTTCTCACTGCACAACCCGGCCCCCTGCATTTTCACGTCAACCAACATTGAGGATTGGCAGCCATGTAATAGCTCAATTGAAGCCCTCCCAATGGCGGCACCAGCGCTCACGTAGGGAGGTCTTCGTGAAGCATACAAAACCCGGTTCCGATCGGGCTTTTTTACGCCTGCCTTTATTCGTCAGCACTCTCCCCTGCGCCCAATGGCAAACAGCAGGCGGCGCCGAGTGGTGACGAATGAACGCAGCCCCACCACCGAGGGATCAGCCATGCAAATGCACCCACTGATTCAACAGCGCCGGGAAGTTCTCGACGCCCTGTTGATTCGCACCCACGCAGCCCGTGGAGAGTTCGCTCGCCTTGCAGGTCTTGCGGCACCGGATAAGAAAGTTCGCTTTCAGGTGAAGACGGTCGGCAATGCCTACCACATCGTTGACCAGGTCACTGGCAAGACCATGGCCTTCCGCTTCAACTATCAGGTCGCGCTGAACATGGCGATCGCATTCGAGAAGCAGGCCAATCGCTTGGCAGAAGGTGTGCATTGATCAGCGCACCACAACCCAATCCCCGCGATCTGATCATCAGCAACTTGAACAAACAGCTGGATCAATTCTTTGACGCTGGCAAGACAGCTGAGCAGGTGCCCGCAGTCGTGAGTGGTGAACGAGAGGCAATGTTCGGTACCTCGCACAGCAACAAGCTGCGCCTCGAACGCGACAAGCTCGCACCGATGCTCAAGAGCATGGCTGCAACAGGCATCACCTCGAGCGCAGCGGCTACCCAAACCGCATCCGGCAAAAACAAAAAGAACTGATCGCCAAAGAAAAGCTTCCAGTTCGCCTCGTCCAAATGAGGCGCTTCAACAAACTGACCTACGCCCGGCGCCGGCCGACATGGTTGGGATTGCCAGCCAGTGGGATTGAAGAGGTAGACCATGGCCAAGAGCAACTCGGATATGCAGCAGGACAAGCGTGCCAAGGAGAATGCTCTACTCGAACGGATCGGCGTCGAGAAGCGCTGCTGATTGTTTCGAAGGCGCTCGATGACGCGCTACAAATATTGGGAGAGCGTCACGACTTCGAGGAATGGCAGGAGACGGTTTCGACAGTCTTAGTCCAAATTACCGATGATCAGAATCGTCACCAAAGTCTGTATCGCCAGCTGACCGATGCAATGTTGCGCCAGCATATTTTTGGGATATAACATCGAAAATTTGAGCCTGAGTTATTTCTTCACTGTCAGCGTAAGCAATGCTCTGATATAGATTTTTTACCCTATCGTCCCTGTAGGGAGCAGGGAGCTCCACGCCTTTGAGCAGAGAGTATTTCTCTACATAATATTTAAGACCAGAGCCTTTTTCAGTTAAGCAATTAACAAATATGCAGCACTGCTCGTCGTTGCTCAGCTGCGCTCGGAGCATATTGGCATAGGTTCGCTGATCTCCATATTGCCTTACAGCTTTACGAATACGCATTCCTACTAGAGCCCCTTCGCGAAGGCCGCTAGTATTGCCATAGCCATCGATAAACTTCAATATTTGATGCAAATTTCTAAAGTAACGCAACATACCCATTGAGTACTCATTAGAATAATACTCTTTGTTCTGCAAAACCAGTTCGACGGCTTCCACACCAAAGGTTGCTCTAGGTAAGAACTTGGAACTTACCCAATCAAAACACTGCACGCCAACTTTAATATTACCAGTATTTATTACAGTAACAGAAGCAGCTTTAGCTTGTTGGGAATGCATATCTAGCAAGCGAAAAAATGTAGTCTCAAAACTCTGCCTTTCGACTGCCTGATTTTGCTTCTCAAATATCCTACTTTGCATTTTTTGGGTTTTGTTTGCTTCTCTTGCCTCGTCTCGTGCAAGAGACAAATCCTGCCGTTGCAGCACCAAGTTTATTAAAACCGCTATAAAAGCAACAAAACTTAGAAGCGGGTTGAGTATTCCTCCAACAAAGTCTCCAAGTTGCCCCCAATGCGCAGCGGTCTCAGGATATTGGACATTAACCCAAGGCAGATCGAAACCACCTTGAAAGTGAAAAAAAACAGCTGAGACCACCAATATAATTGGGGCTATAGCAACCAAAGCCAAAAAATAGATATATTTTGTTTTTACCGCTGCCCAAGCATCTTTCCAGCCTTGCTTCATCGATTCCAGATCTTCTTTAGAAAAGATTTCCCATAAATCCTCTACGTTTCTCACCTCACTCCTTTTAGGTTTGGCTGACAAGGAGATACGCATCTTCACAATTCAATTCCCCAAATGCTCAATGATATCAAAAAACAATCACTGATCCACCAAATACGTCAGTACACCCTTGGGGAGCCGAAACTTCAGTACAGCCTTGTCAAAAAGCTCCTCACAGTCGCCCCTCTTGAGTCAATAACGCCGCCCCATAAGGAGGACTTTCTATGTCCGTACAACAGATCGACGAAAAGAAACTCGAGCGCGCGATTCGCAAGATCAAGCACTGCTTGGCACTGGCTCAGAGCGCCAACGAGAACGAAGCAGCCACGGCGCTGCGGCAGGCTCAGGCACTGATGCGCGAGTATCGCCTGAGCGAAATGGATGTGAAGTTGAGCGACGTCGGTGAAGTCGAGTCGCAATTCTCTCGAGTCGAACGCCTCCCCGTGTGGGAGCGGAGTCTGAGCGGGGCTGTCGCTCATGTGTTCGGGTGCACCTCTCTGTACGGTCGGAAGTACTGCAAGGAAAAAGATCGAATCATAGCCCGCGTGTCCTTCGTGGGGGTGACACCTGCGCAGCATATCGCGCTCTATGCGTTTGAGGCGCTGCTGACAAAGCTGAAGTTTGCCCGCAAGGAATACGTCGCTGCGATACGTGCAGGCGTGCACCGCAGCCCCTACTCAGCTGAAACAGCAGGCGACCACTTCGCCCTGGCATGGGTCAACGAGGTTTACGGGAAGCTAAGCGCCCTTGTCCCGAAAGGCGAAGACGATATCCCGTCAGCAAGCGACGGCCGCGACATCATCGCCGTCGAAGCGCAAGACAAGGCACTGATCACCGAGTACCTCGCAAACAAAGGCGTGGGCAAAGCCCGCAAAGCGCGTAACGTCGATATCGACCTGAATGCGCAAATCGCGGGAATGCTCGCCGGCCGCATGGTTGATCTACACGCCGGCATTGCGCGCGGCGGCGAAGACACTCTTGCCCTACCATCCACTGCCTGATACCACCACCCTCCACCGCCCGGGCATGCCCCTGCATAGGACGCCCTATGGCCCCAGAAATCATCTGTTCACCAAAGTCAGAGGATAATTTGACAGTCCCCTGATATTTCAGGTGAACAGAGTCAGAGTAGATCCACACCTCCTTTCAGCAGATAACGTTGCCACTTCTATAACTTGGATTTCAACGAAGACTCCAAATCGTACAGCGCCTTTAAAAATTCATCAGTGAATGCCGAAGATGCTTGTTCAGAGTTATCGAACGCAATATTTTCGTCCCCCCTATATAATCCGACATAGAACTCTTCAGCATCTCCAAGAATTTGCGGATTTTCTTTTATCAACAGTGTTTTTACAGCCGCTTCCAACTCTGAATAGAGTTTTTGTAGACGTTTTAATCGAGCAACCATTAAATCACCCCAGGCGGCTTCGCAGCCAATGGCGGCAGCCTCTAGTCGCGCCTTAGCTGAAAGAGCCTGCTCATGTCTAGCCCTTAAGGCGTCGGCCAAGACCTCATAGTTTGCTACTTGTCTTTCCATAGATATCATTGCACCCCCAAAATTCAATGAATTCGCAATAAAGACGGGCTCACGAGCAGCTGAAATTGAATCTCTAAACTGATATAAACTTATCAACATCTCCATCGCTAGACTATGGTCAGTACTGCCCCTAAGTTGCTTTTTCCACGCAGACAAACCTTGCGCCCCAAAACAAACCGCCGCGATCACTCCGATTAATGAGACCGCCGTCCCAAGCAAACTGAATGCATCCTTGGTTAATGTCCAGTCGACATCTGAAATTGCAAGACAAATGTTCATGTGCGTCCCTAGCAGAATAACCCTCAAATAATTCTACAGATGAGGTATCCCCATGCCCACAGAAAACAAACCGACCGAGCCGCTGAAGGTTGATTGCTCGACTGTGACGAAACTGGTGATCACCGGCGCTCCACGGCTTGATCCGATCACGGTTTTCCTCGAAGACTTCGGGCGCCGTAACTGCCCGACCGAGTCTGATCCGAACTACCAGACCGCCCAAGGCAAGATCACGATCAACTGCAGGGACAACAGCTGGAACGCCTACTGGGGCGGCATGGGCCCCCGAACCGTTGCAGAATTCGTCTCCGACTGCGACTGGCACTACATCTTGAACTGTTTGGATCGCGGGATCAGCAGCACGCGATTCAGTGGCACTGCGCTTCATACCTTCGCCAAAAAGTGCATCGTCCAGCGCCGTCAGCAACAGACGGGCCGACACGACTGGGAGCTGGATGAGCTGAGCAAAGATGAGGCCCGCGAGCTTTGGCACGACATCGAGGCTCTGCGCAGCGTCGAGTCGCCGAGTGAATGCCGGCATCACGACAAGCTGCTGGCCGCGCTGTTCGGAGATGAATGGCATTACCCAGTCGACGACAACGCGGTCGAGGAAAACCACGAATTCACGTACCTGCGCCGCATTGTTGAAACGATACAGTCAGCTGTTCACCACTACGTCGTAAACATATGAAGACTAATTCTTTATCTCCGTGCTAGCCATAAATAAAGGAAAACCCTGCTCACTACGTCCTGGCTATACCGAACAAGAGCTTCCTGAAATACGCTTCAATACCGTCGTTCTCACCATCAAAAAGCTTGGACAACTCTGGACTATCAATAATCTTTAACGCGATCTCTCGCAACATAACCATCATATCTAAGCTCATGTCAGGTACCTGTTCAGCGACACTATCTTTAATATGAGATCCGTGTGTTATTTGAGATCGTACCGCATAACATTTTTTCATCATCTGATAGCTCTTCTCCATCGCTTCGCCGTCACCGCCCAGGAACATCGACACACGTTCGGACAGCCTATGAGTCAGTTCGGAAGTATCAGTAGAAAACAAGCTCTCTAGAGCGCTACACATCTGAGCTATTTTCATCGCGGGGTGCGAGGTTCTACGTGCCAGCTGAACAAAATTTATGAATCTAGCAAAACGAGTATAACTCTTTGATATGACGGGGGTTGCAATCGTTACGCCACGATCATGAATATAAGTTCTAAGCTTTAAACTCCTTTCAATCCACTGCTCCAGATCATTTAAATTAATAGTTTTGACAGTTAGCCGCCCACCATAAGAGTTGCTCGCATGTGATGCCAAGTTATTATTCGACCATTCTACCACTTTGCCTTTTTCACTTTTTTTTGCGAAAGCAATTTCACTATGAATACAACTATCATAGACAAGCCACGAATCTTGCAGAATCCACTCAATCCACACCAACCAACAAAAAAGAACCTCTGAAGCAGGCGAATCATCCCCCCAAGCAGCATGATCAAACTCACCAACCACTATGTTACTTGCTGCTTGAAAGTGAGAGTATTCTATTTCCCCCGCGTAGCGCCTAAAATCTGAACCAATATAGTCCGATACATTTTTAGCTCCAACAACTAGATTAACGCCCGGCATAAACTCATAACTACCAGAAGGAACATTGAAATTCAAATATCTGATAGTAGTTAATAGCTTGACCTTCCACATATAAACCCCGTCCAGGTTAAAAACCTCCATCATAACCAGTTCAGCACTCGCAGCACTCTCTCGAATGTTCGCTCACTCGCCACCCACGCCAGCATGACAAGGCCGTCTCCCGCGACGACGAAAATAAACCCACCAACCGCATCGATGACGACCAGAAATATTCCCAGCGTCAGGAGTGCGGCACCGAGCGCCCCCAGTACCGTCCGGATTTGCTTTTGCTCGGGATACTTATTGAACATCCGAATACTCCGCATCAGTTGCGCATCGATCAACTGTAGCCCAAGCGCAACCACCCAATATCAACCACCTTCTGCCGCCACGCGCGACATGGAGCATCACAATGGAAACAGAAATCCTCTCCGACGAGGAACTGGCCGAACTCACTGGCTACAAGGCTCGGGCCTACCAGCGACGCTGGCTAATTGATCGCCAATGGGTGTTCGTCGAAAGCCGCGGCAAGCGCCCGCTGGTGGGCCGCATGTACGCCCGCATGAAGCTGGGCATGATCAGCCCTACGATTGCCGATCCGAACCCGCCGCCGGCAACACCGGCATGGACGCCAGACTATTCGCAGGTGAACTGATATGCGCCCCCGCAAGACCGAAACACGCCATTTACCTCCCCGGATGTATCAGTGGACACGAAAAAGGAAGAGCGGAAAGGTGTGGATCGCCTATTACTACCTGGACATGACAGGCAAGGCGATCCCGCTGGGCAGGGATTTGGACTTGGCCAGGATCAAATGGGCGGATTTGGAGGCGAAGGAGAAGCCCCTCGATCTGCGCACCATGAAGGGCATCTTCGACCGATACATCCGCGACATCGTATCGAAGAAAGCGGCGAGGACGCAGAAGGATAATTTGGCGGAAATCAAGCAGCTTCGGCCGATGTTCGACAGCGCTCCTATCGACTCAATCACCCCAGCAACTATCGCCGGGTACCGCGACGCGCGGACCGCCAAGGTTCGCGCGAATCGCGAGATCGCCACCCTCTCCCACGTGTTCAACATTGCTCGGGAATGGGGACTGACGACCAAAGAGAATCCCTGCCAGGGCGTGCGCAAAAACAAGGAAACGCCGAGGGACTATTACGCGAATGATGTGGTTTGGGATGCTGTTTACATGAAGGCAGCTCAAGAGCTGAAAGACGCGATGGACTTGGCCTATCTGACCGGGCAGCGACCGGCAGATGTTCTGGTTATGAGAAAGGACGACGTCGAGGGAAATTACTTGGGAGTTCAGCAAAACAAGACACACAAAAAGCTGCGTATCCAGATGACTGACGGTGATGAGCCAAACAGCCTGGGCCTGTTGATCGGGAAAATGGCCGAGCGCAATGCTCAGCACATTTGCAGCTATTTGATCGTGAGCGCACGCGGCAAGCGGATGACCGCGAAGATGCTTCGCGATCGATGGGACGACGCCAGAGAAAGGGCCAAGAAAGAAGCTGATGAAAAAGGCGATGTTCAGCTGGCGGAGAAAATCGGAGGCTTCCAGTTCAGAGACATCAGACCGAAAGCGGCGTCGGAAATCCTCGATATTGGTGATGCGAGCCTGCTCTTGGGGCACACCAAAGGGGACATCACCGAGCGCGTCTATCGACGAATTGGCGCCATCGCCAAGCCCTCGAAATAGCCCGAAAAACCGTTACAAAACTCAAACTTCGCCCCTTGTAGAATGCGGGCTGTAGAGATGTTGAAAAATAAAGGTATCGTAACGAAAGTCGGCTACTAGCCACGGTTTCACAGGCTTTGAATATCGGTCTTGAAAACCGTCGACTGTAACAGGTCCATGAGTTCGAATCCCATCGCCTCCGCCATCTTGAATACGTTAGAGCCCTGATTAGTCAGGGCTTTTTCGTTTCTGGGGTTTGTGCATTGGGGTCGCCCGCTCCGTGGACGTTTCCGCATCTTTTCGGCTATTTCCGCAACGCCCTCCGCAATCTCCCGCAATCATTTAATGCCACTGGTATAGATGAGCAAGGCTATGAAAGCTGCGAATGGAGAAAGCAGAATCAGCCCCCCGACGACAACTGCCCAGCCCCAGGCAAAACCACTGTCTCCCTTGAAACGGCCGCCACTGAGCAAGCCCAGCACAAAAACGCCCATGCGATGAGCTATCAAATCGATTACGAAGTCCATTGACCCTTTCTCCTTGTCGGTTTTCCCAGGAACGTCAGAACGACCGCATTTGACCGACTACCTGGCACCCTGCTGATATTCACGAGGCGTACATCCAAACTCGCGACGGAACACCGTGTGCAGATATTGTGCGGATTTGAAGCCGCAACTGCGGGCAACGTCCGCAATCGCGGTGTCAGTATTTTCCAGCCCGCTGGTGGCCGCCGCCAATTTGAAACGCAGAATCTCGTCGTGCACGCTGCAGCCGCGCACGGTGCGAAAGTGCGACTCCAGCGATGAGCGCGACACGCCGACATACGCCGCTACCTGCGCCGTCTTGATGCCCTGGCAGGCATATTGGCGGATAAACAACAGCGCTTGCATGACGTAGGGGTTGCCCAAAGGTTGGTGCAAACTCGACACCTGCACGTTGATCGCATCAGGCGGAATCAGGATGTGCGTGCCCGTGGACGGCATGCCGTGCAGCATCTGGTGAAGTAACTGCGCGGCGGTGCGGCCCATGGTTTCGGTGCCCTGGATAACAGAACTCAGGGGGACCCGGGTCAGGCTGCGTGTCAGGGGGTCGTTGTCGATACCGATCAATGCCACCTGCTCGGGTACGGCGATCCCGGCGGTCAAGCAGGCTTGCAGCAACTGCCGGGCGCGGGCGTCACTGACGGCGATGATACCGATGGGCTTGGGCAAGCTTTGCAGCCAGGCGATCAGTTGTTCGACGGCGCTGTCCCAGAGCGGTGCGCTGGTGCCCATGCCGCGATAGACCTCAGCGTGCAAGCCGTCACGTTGCATCAGTCGTCGAAAGGATTTTTCCCGTTCCTGGGCCCAACGATTGGCCTGCGCTTCAGGCAGGCTGAAGCAGGCAAAACGCTGCAGCCCCGCCTCGATCAAGTGTTCGTAAGCCAGGGTGATCAGTGCGTTATTGTCGGTGGCGACGTAAGGAATTCCTTTCGGATAGGCGCGCTCATCCTGATAGGAACCACCCACTGCCACCACCGGCAACTTGATGTCGGCCAGCGCCTCGCCAATCAGCGGATCGTCGAAGTCGGCAATGATCCCGTCACCTTGCCAGCGCTCGATCCCTTTCAACCGGCAGAGAAAATCCTCTTCCAGGAACAGGTCCCAGGACGCGCGGGTGCTGCTCAGGTAGTTGCCGATACCGCTGATGATGCCCCGGTCATAGATCTTGCTCCCGTTGAACAACAGTGCGATGCGGTGAACAGGCGGTACTGTTTTCATTGTTTTTATGCTTGTTCCGGGGCCCCTTCTCACGGAGGCGGTTTGCACAGACTAGGCGCGCAGACGATGAATCTCAATACGCAAAATCGCACCCCGCGTTGGTGATTTTCATAATCAGCAGGCATGGGGCCGTTGCTAGTATCGAGACACCGCCAAGAACAACAAGGACATTGCCAATGCCGTACTTCCCCGAAGTCGACAAGATTCGCTACGAAGGCCCTGCCAGCGATTCTCCCCTCGCCTTCCGTCATTACGACGCCGACAAAATCATCCTCGGCAAACCCATGCGCGAACACCTGCGCATGGCCGCCTGCTATTGGCACACCTTCGTCTGGCCGGGTTCCGATGTGTTCGGCGCAGGAACGTTCAAGCGCCCGTGGCAACACGCCGGCGACCCGATGGAGCTTGCCATTGGCAAGGCCGACGCCGCGTTCGAGTTCTTCTCCAAATTGGGCATCGACTATTACTGCTTCCACGACACGGATGTCGCCCCGGAGGGCAATTCGCTGAAGGAGTATCGCAACCACTTCGCGCAAATGATTGATCACCTGGAGCGACACCAGGAAGAAAGCGGGATCAAACTGCTGTGGGGCACCGCCAACTGCTTCAGTAATCCGCGCTTTGCCGCCGGCGCCGCCAGCAACCCGGACCCCGAAGTGTTTGCCTTCGCCGCTGCCCAGGTGTTCAGCGCCATGAACGCGACCCAACGCCTGAAAGGCTCCAACTACGTGTTGTGGGGCGGTCGCGAAGGCTACGAAACCCTGCTCAATACCGACTTGAAACGTGAACGCGAACAACTGGGTCGCTTCATGCGCATGGTGGTCGAGCACAAGCACAAGATCGGTTTCAAAGGCGACCTGCTGATCGAACCCAAGCCGCAAGAGCCGACCAAGCACCAATACGATTATGACAGCGCCACGGTGTTTGGCTTTCTTCAGCAGTTCGGCCTGGAAAAGGAAATCAAGGTCAACATCGAAGCGAACCACGCGACCCTGGCCGGTCATAGCTTTCATCACGAGATTGCAACAGCCGTCTCGCTGGGTATTTTCGGCAGCATCGATGCCAACCGCGGTGATCCGCAAAACGGCTGGGACACCGATCAATTCCCCAACAGCGTCGAAGAAATGACCCTGGCCACCTATGAAATTCTCAAGGCCGGCGGGTTCAAGAATGGCGGGTACAACTTCGACTCCAAGGTTCGCCGCCAGAGCCTCGATGAGATCGATCTGTTCCATGGTCACGTCGGCGCCATGGACGTCCTGGCCCTGTCCCTGGAACGGGCAGCCGCCATGGTGCAGAACGATCAGCTGCAGCAGCTCAAAGATCAACGCTACGCCGGCTGGCAGCAGCCGTTCGGGCAGGCGGTGTTGACGGGTGAGTTCAATCTCCAGTCATTGGCCGAATATGCCTTCGCCAACGAACTGAATCCGCAGGCCGTCAGCGGCAGGCAGGAAATGCTCGAAAACGTCGTCAACCGGTTCATCTATCGCTGATCGCCAACGGAGTCTGCGGGCGCAACAACGCTGTGACATTCGCACGACAAATCTGTGTTCGCTGCGTCTACCGATTCTCTACAGTTCTACCAGCCCGAGACTCATCGTCAGGCAGTGTCTTTCAAACAAAAATAAAAGGACGCACCACCATGAAGAATGTAAAACGCGCGCTATTGGCCAGCGCCCTGGCGCTGCTGTCGCTACCGGTAATGGCCGATGCTGCCCACCCGAAAATCGGCTTCTCCATTGATGATCTGCGGCTGGAACGCTGGTCGCGTGACCGCGATTACTTCGTTGCGGCGGCGGAGAAAATGGACGCCAAGGTCTTCGTTCAGTCTGCCGATGCCAACGAGCAAAAGCAGATTTCGCAAATCGAAAACCTCATTTCCCGTGGCGTCGATGTCATCGTCATCGTGCCGTTCAACGCCACGGTGCTGACCAATGCGGTGGCCGAAGCGAAGAAAGCCGGCATCAAGGTCGTGTCCTATGACCGCCTGATACTCAACGCGGATATCGACGCCTACATTTCCTTCGATAACGAGAAGGTCGGCGAGATGCAGGCCAGCGGCGTGCTGCACGCAGCGCCCAAGGGTAATTACTTTCTGCTCGGTGGTGCGCCCACTGACAACAACGCAAAAGTCCTGCGTGAAGGTCAGATGAAAGTGCTGCAACCGGCCATCGACAAGGGCGATATCAAGATCGTCGGCCAACAATGGGTAAAGGAATGGAACCCTACCGAAGCGCTGAGCATTGTTGAAAACGCCTTGACCCGCAACGACAACAAAATCGACGGTATCGTCGCCTCCAACGACGCCACGGCAGGCGGCGCCATCCAGGCACTGGCCTCTCAGCAACTGGCCGGCAAGGTGCCGATTTCCGGGCAGGACGCAGACCTCGCAGCTGTCAAGCGAGTGATCGCCGGCACGCAAACCATGACCGTGTACAAACCGCTCAAACTCATCGCCTCCGAAGCCGCCAAGCTCTCGGTGCAACTGGCGCGTAACGAGAAACCCGCCTACAGCTCGCAGTACGACAATGGCAGCAAAAAAGTCGACACCATCCTGCTCACTCCGACTCCGTTGACCAAGGACAACATCGACTTGCTGGAACAAGACGGGTTTTACACCAAGGCGCAGATTGCCGGGCAGTGATCGTCGCCCCGTAATGCCACCTGCAGGAGCGAACTTGCTCCTGCGGGACCGGCCTCGTATCTGCCGCTTATGAGTCTCTGCCATGTCCGACTATCTGCTGCAAATGAACGGTATCGTCAAAACTTTCGGCGGTGTCAAAGCGCTCAATGGCATCGACATCAAGGTCAAGCCGGGTGAGTGCGTCGGGTTGTGCGGCGAGAACGGCGCAGGCAAATCCACGCTGATGAAGATCCTTTCCGCGGTCTACCCCCATGGCACCTGGGACGGTGAAATCCTCTGGGACGGTCAACCCCTGAAGGCGCAATCGATCAGCGAAACGGAAGCCGCCGGTATCGTCATCATTCACCAGGAACTGACGCTGGTTCCCGACCTGTCGGTGGCCGAGAACATTTTCATGGGCCATGAACTGACGCTGCCCGGTGGGCGGATGAATTATCCGGCGATGATCCACCGCGCCGAAGCCCTGATGCGTGAACTGAAAGTGCCGGACATGAACGTATCGCTGCCAGTTTCGCAGTACGGCGGCGGCTATCAGCAACTGGTGGAAATCGCCAAGGCACTGAACAAGCACGCCCGCCTGTTGATCCTCGACGAGCCTTCATCGGCCCTGACCCGTTCGGAAATCGAGGTGTTGCTGGACATCATCCGCGAACTCAAAGCCAAGGGTGTTGCCTGTGTCTACATCTCCCACAAGCTCGATGAAGTGGCCGCCGTGTGCGACACCATTTCGGTGATCCGCGACGGCAAACACATCGCCACGACCGCCATGGCGGACATGGATATTCCACAGATCATCACCCAGATGGTCGGACGGGAAATGAGCAACCTCTACCCCACCGAGCCACACGACATTGGCGAGGTGATTTTCGAGGCTCGCCACATCACCTGCTACGACGTCGACAACCCCAGGCGCAAACGGGTCGACGATATTTCGTTCAGCCTCAAGCGCGGGGAAATTCTCGGCATCGCCGGACTGGTCGGTGCAGGCCGCACCGAACTGGTGACAGCGCTGTTCGGCGCCTACCCCGGCCGCCACGAAGGCGAAGTCTGGCTGGAAGGCCAACTCATCGACACCCGCACGCCGCTCAAGTCAATCCGTGCTGGCCTGTGCCTGGTGCCCGAGGACCGCAAGCGCCAGGGCATCATTCCAGACCTGGGCGTCGGCCAGAACATCACCCTGGCCGTGCTGGACAGTTACTCGAAACTGACCCGCATCGATGCCGAAGCCGAACTAGGCAGCATCGATCGGGAAATTTCGCGCCTGCACCTCAAGACCGCGAGCCCGTTCCTGCCGATTACCAGTCTGTCCGGCGGCAATCAACAAAAAGCCGTCTTGGCGAAGATGCTGCTGACCAAACCCCGGGTGCTGATTCTCGATGAGCCCACCCGAGGTGTGGATGTCGGCGCCAAATACGAGATCTACAAGCTGATGGGAGCGCTGGCGGCCGAAGGTGTGTCGATCATCATGGTGTCGTCGGAGCTGGCCGAAGTGCTAGGCGTTTCCGACCGCGTACTGGTGATCGGCGAAGGCCAGTTGCGTGGCGACTTCATCAACCACGGACTCACTCAGGAACAGTTGCTCGCCGCCGCACTCAGCCAGCCTGCTGGCAATAACAATAATGATCGGAAATCCGCGTAAATGAATCAGGTCAAACAACTCTTCACCCGCTACAAGATGCTCGCACTGGTGTTTGCCGTGGCGTTCATCTGGCTGTTCTTCAGCTGGCAGACCGAGGGCGGATTCCTGACACCGCGCAACCTCTCCAATCTGCTGCGCCAGATGTCCATTACCGGGATTCTCGCCTGCGGCATGGTACTGGTCATCATCAGCGGCGAGATCGATTTATCAGTCGGCTCATTGCTGGGCCTGCTCGGTGGCGTCGCGGCTATTCTCGACGTGATCTACCACATACCGTTGCTGGCGAACCTGAGCCTTGTCGCCCTGTGCGGACTGTTGATCGGCCTCGCCAACGGCTATATGGCCGCCTACCTTCGCATTCCGTCTTTCATCGTCGGGCTGGGGGGCATGCTGGCTTTTAGGGGCATTTTGCTGGGGATTACCGGCGGCACGACTATCGCCCCGGTATCGCCGGAGCTCGTCTATATCGGCCAGGGTTATTTGCCGCACTCGATCGGCACGGGCCTGGGCGTTCTGCTGTTTGCACTGACGTTATTCCTGACCTGGAAACAACGGCGCAATCGCGCCCTTCACGGCCTGGCGGCACACTCACTGGTGCGTGACGTAGTCCGCGTGCTGTTGATCGGCGCGGTGCTGGCCGGCTTCGTCCAGACCCTCAACAGCTACGACGGCATTCCCGTGCCGGTCCTGCTTCTGCTGGTTCTACTGGGCGGGTTCAGCTACGTGACCAGCCAGACAGTGTTCGGCCGACGCGTCTATTCCGTGGGCAGCAACATGGAAGCGACACGCCTGTCCGGTATCAATGTGCAAGCCGTGAAGCTCTGGATTTTCGGGATCATGGGCGTCATGTGCGCCCTCGCCGGCGTGGTCAACACCGCACGCCTGGCCGCTGGTTCGCCCTCGGCCGGCAGCATGGGCGAACTCGACGCCATCGCCGCCTGCTTCATCGGCGGCACCTCCATGCGCGGCGGCTCCGGTACGGTCTATGGCGCCCTCCTCGGCGCGCTGGTCATCACCAGCCTGGATAACGGCATGTCCATGCTCGACGTCGACAGTTACTGGCAGATGATCGTCAAAGGCAGCATTCTAGTGTTGGCCGTGTGGGTGGATGTGAGCACTCGGACCGGGAGACGTTGATTCGCTGCGGAAAGTACACGGAACACAAAAGACAAAAATCTTCATAACTGACTGTTTTTGAATTTGTCTTATGCACCAAACAGAACATCAATGAACATCAAAATAAACGACATCGCCTCCGCCATCTTTATACGACAAAGCCCTGATTATTCAGGGCTTTGTCGTTTCCGGGCGTCAGCTTTATTGACATGCCACCCACAGCTCGTTTCCGCATTTATCTCGCAATTTACACCCCCCTCTCGCCTGCTGATTGAAAATAACTGAGGCCTGCAAATGCCGCCTTTGCAGGACCACCAGCGCTGGCAAACTTCGCCTCGCTTCCAGCTTCATCGAGCAAGCTCAGCGTGCGCCACAAAGACGCGCTACAAGGTGTAGGAAATACCGACTTGCACGGTTCGTGGCGCACCCGGATAGGCGTATACGTTGCCGAACGCACCTTCTTCGTAATCGCGATCAAACAGGTTTTTCACGTCAAGATTGAGCCGCACCTTGTCATTGATCTTGTAGAAGCTGAGCAAGTCAACGACGGTGTAGCTGCCCATCGAAAACGCGGTGTTGGCGGTTTGCCCAGCGCGCTCGTCGACGTACTTGAGTCCGGTGCCCAAGCCAAGTCCCTTGAGGGTGCCGTCCTGGAACTCATACATATTCAAAAGGCTGAAGCTGTTTTTCGGGATGTTCAGCAGGCGCGTGCCAGAGCGCAGCACGTTATCTTTGGTCACCGCGGCATCAACATAGGCGTAGCCGCCGATCACGCGCCATTCGGGGGTAAGGTTACCGGCGACGTTGACGTCGAAACCGCGGCTGCGCACTTCACCGGCAGCAACGCTGAAGGTCGAATCAACGGGATCGGTGGTCAAAACGTTACGCTTCTCGATCTGATAGATCGCCGCGTCGACACTCAACTGCTCATCCAGTGCTTCCCACTTGATACCCATTTCGTAAGACTTGCCCTTCTCAGGCGCAAACCCACCGCCGAGACGGCTTGCCCCGGTGTTGGGCTTGAACGATCGCGCGGTGTCGGCGTAGACCGCTAATGTCTCGGTCAAGTCGTAGGTCACGCCAATGCGCGGGGTCACCGCGTTGTCACTGGCCTGCCAGCTCTTGCCGCCCGGCACGTAGGTTTCGTAGTCATGTTCGAAACGTTCGAAACGCGCCCCTGCCAGCACTTTCAGTTTGTCGGTCAGTGCCACCTGATCCTGCACGAACGCGGCATACGTCTTGAGGTTTTCCTTGTCATGAGTCGGCGTGCGAGTCAGCGCCGGACGCGGCTGGCCGTACACTGGATCGAAGATGTCGATCGGGTACGCGCTGACAGCACCGCTGGAGCGTTGAATGATCGACTTGTAGTCGTAATCTTCGTACTCGATACCGGTGAGCAAAGTGTGCTGCAAACCAGCGGTATCGAAATGGCCGGTCAAATTGAGTTGGGTGTCCTTGTCGGTCCACTCCAGCTTGCGATAGTTAAAGTTGCGCCCCAAGGTGCGGCCGTCATCGGCAATACCGTTGGCCTCGACCGCGTTGCCCTTGAGCGAACCATCAAGCCACTGGAAGCCGCCGCCCAGCGTCCAGTCGTCATTGAGCATGTGCTCGAAACGCAATTGCGCCATGTTGTTGTCGTTGTGCAATTTGCCAACGTCTTTTTCGCCGAAAAAGCTGTCGCGGGAGGCGGTGCCAATCTGTTTGGCGTAACGCGTAACGCCACGATCCAGAGGCGCGTTGTTGCGCATGAAATCGCCTTCGAAAATGAGCTTGGTCGCTTCGGTTGCCTGCCACGTCAGCACAGGAGTGATTCCGTAGCGCTCGGTTTCGACGTGATCGCGGAAGGTGTCGCCGCCCTCGCCCACTACGTTCAGTCGATAAGCCAGGCGGCCTTCTTCGTCGAGCGGGCCGGAAGCGTCCAGCGTGCCGCGCTTCATGCCCTGATCGTTCAATTGACTGCCCAAGGTGACGGTGCGCTCGGGTAGCGGCTGCTTGGAAACCACGTTGAACGTCCCGCCAGGATCACCCCGACCGTAGAGCATGGTTGCCGGGCCGCGCAGCACTTCGAGTCGCTCGATAGAGTTGGCATCCGGCATGTTCGGGTAGCCGCGGTTGATCGGAAAACCGTTGCGGTAAAACTCGCCAGTGGTGAAGCCACGAACGGTAAACGTGGTCAGGCCCTGCCCACCGAAATTGTTCGCCCGCCCCACGCCCCCGGCGTAGTCCAGTGCTTCCTGCAAACGGGTCGCTCCGAGATCCTCGACCGCATCCTTCGAGACCACACTGATCGATTGCGGGGTTTCATGGATCGACGTGTCGGTACGCGTGGCGCTGGCCGAGCGCGTTGCCCGATAACCCTGAACCGGCCCGTCCGCCCTTTCGTAATTCGCGGTACCGACAACATCGGTTGCGTCCAGCTCAAGCGTTGAGGGGCCTACATCCGTTTGTTCAGCCCATGAGGAAGACGACAACGCTTGCAGTACACAAATGGAAAACAGGGTTCGACGCATGGAGAGGAAAACCTTTACGAATAGGCCAATGCACAGGGTAAAAACGCCAATAAAGACCCGCGCATGCTATACAAAACCATTCGCAATTAAAACTAATTCCCATTAGCGCACATGAACAACTCATCACGTCATTCGGAGAATGGGCGAAACGAGCGGTGCGCCATCCACTGAATTTTCGCTGCGATGCTCAAGTGATGCTCTCTCACGCGCCCTCTCTACCAAGCCAAAGAGTGGCCTCCTTCCAGGCTCCAACCGTCACAAGCTCTTCTAAAGTTTCCAACAGAATTTTTTCCCAACTCAACGCCAGGCGACTGTTTCTGCGCTCCCGGAGCGTAGTGAGCGAAACGGTAGACCGGATGCCGGGTCTCTCAATGGCATGCCCCACCAGAATGCCATTGGCGATATCCTGGACTTACCCGGGGCGTTGTCGCGGTGTGCCTCCTTGCCGAGCCCTTCAGCTCTCCTTGATTAACTGCGCAAGCAGCCTCGTTTCAGGCTTTTTTGCGAAGACCTTCTGCGGCAGCAGCAGCCAGGCCAATGCTGGCAGCAAGATCAAGGCGCCGAGCATGTTCACCAGGAACATGAAGGCCAGCAGGATGCCCATGTCCGCCTGGAACTTGATCGGTGATAAAGCCCAGGTCGACACCGCGACCGCCAGTGTCATGCCGGTCAGCAAGACCACTTTGCCGGTGAACAGCAGCGACTGGTAATACGCTTGGGCCAGGGTATCGCCAGCACGCATTCGAGCCAGGATCACGCTCAACACATAGAGCGCGTAGTCAACGCCGATGCCCACGCCGAGTGCGATCACCGGCAGTGTCGCGACTTTCACTCCCATGCCCAGACTCACCATCAGCGCCTCGCAAAGAATCGAGGTGAGCATCAGCGGCAGCATTGCACAGAGGGTGGCGCGCCAACTGCGGAAGGTCAGCAGGCATAACAGGCTGACCGCACCGTAAACCCAGAACAGCATCTCGTTCATGGATTTTTTCACCACGATGTTGGTCGCGGCTTCGATCCCGGCACTGCCGGCGGCCAACATGAACTTGACCTCTGGCACCTGATGCTCAGCGATAAATTTCTCGCTGGCCTCCACTACCCGGTTCAGGGTATCGGCCTTGTGATCGGCCAGGTAAACGTACAGCGACAGCATCGAGCAGCCCTGATTGAAGAGCTCTCGCGGCGCTCGGGTCTGCACCGCACCCAACGCGCCGTCATTGGGGATCAGCTCATACCATCTGAAGTTACCTTCGTTGTAACCCACCGTGGCGATCTTGCTCAGCGCCGCCATGGAGGTGGTCGACTCCACACCCGGTAGTTGCTCCAGCTGCCAGGCCAGCGCATCCACCGCAGACAGGCTGGCGTAGCGCGTGCACTGATCCTCCGGAGTTTTGATCATGACCACGAAAATATCCGAGCTGGCGGCGTAGTTGCGGGTCATGAACAGCGCGTCGCGGTTGTAGCGCGAGTCGGCCCGCAACTCCGGCGCGCCGGGATCGAGATCGCCGATCTTCAGGTGCAGGCTCACGGCAAAACCGAACGCGGCCAGCAGCAGGCCGCCCAGCATGGCGCCAATGGCCCAGCGCCGCTGGGTGAACAGATCGAGAAAACGCCACAACGGATGCTTGATCTGCGCCTGCAGCTCGGCGGTTTCCGAACTCAGGCTGCGTTGTGCCGCTGCCGGGCTGACACCGATGTAGCTGAGCAGGATCGGCAGCAGAATCAGGTTGGTGAAGATCAGCACCGCCACGCCGAGGCTGGCGGTGATCGCCAGGTCCTGAATCACCCGAATATTGATCAGCAGCAACACCGCGAAGCCCACCGCATCGCAGAGCAACGCGGTCATGCCGGCGGCAAACAATCGGCGAAAGGTATAACGCGCAGCCACCACCCGATGGGTGCCGCGACCGACGTCCTGCATGATGCCGTTCATCTTTTGCGCGCCATGACTCATGCCGATGGCGAACACCAGAAACGGCACCAGCGCCGAATAAGGGTCCAGCTCATAACCGAGGATGGCGAGCAGACCGAGCTGCCAGAGCACCGCCACCAGCGAGCACGTCACCACCACCAGGGTACTGCGCGCGCAACGGGTGTAGCCATAGAGCACCACCACGGTCACCAGTACTGCCACCACGAAAAACAGCAGTACCTGGGTCAACCCCTCGATCAGATCACCAACGATCTTGGTGAAACCGGTGATGTGAATCTGCACATCATCGGTCTGGTATTTGTCCCGCAGGGTTTCCAGTTGCCGGGAAAACTCGCCGTAGTCCAGGGCTTTGCCAGTCTGCGGACTGATTTCCAGCAGGGGCACGAAGATCACGCTGGACTTGAAGTTGCCGGCCACCAATTGACCGACCTCGCCGGAGCGGGCGACGTTGGTTCGCACCTGTTCGATACTGGCGGCAGAACCATCGTAGTCGTCGGGGATCACCGTACCGCCATCCAGGCCCTCCTCTGTCACTGCGGTCCAGCGCGTGGTCGGGGTCCATAACGACTTCATATAAGGCCGATCGACGCCCGGCAGCAGATAGAGCTCGTCGTTGAGCCTGGCCAGGGTGTCGAGGTAGTCCTTGGTGAAGATGCTGCCCTGCTTGACCTCCACGGCGATGCGCAGCGAGTTGCCCAGGCCGCTGAGCTCGCTGCGATTTTCCAGGAAGTTGGCGACATAGGGGTGACCGGTAGGAATGGTCTTCTCATAACTGGCGTTGATGCCGATGCCCGTGGCTTGCCAGCCAAGCAGCAGGGTCACCAGCAGACACAGCAGGATTACCAGCGGTCGATGGTTGAAGATCGCCCGCTCGGCGAAGTTGCCCGACGCCTGGTCAAAGTCTTCCAGGCGGCCGATCACGGTTTGGGTTTTGTCGTCTTTCAAGTCTGACTCCTGTTGCACGGGCCTCGGCCCGATAGCGCTGCACCGTGAAGTTTCAAGGTTGGCCGGATGCCCGCGGATCCTGGTCAGCGGCCACGCCGCTCAAACCGACGCTAGCCAAACTGCCGTCCACCGCCTGTTGCACGGCGGCGACCGTTGCGCCGCTGCGGCTCTGACGTTTGTTGAAGCTGCGACCCTGGTCGTGGCTGAACAAGAGTTCACCGCTCTGGCTGACCATCAGCAGACTGCCGTCGCGCAGTTCGATGGCTGTCGCCAGCGTTGACTCGACGCCGGTGTCGAGGCGCCGCCAGCTGTCGCCACGGTCATCTGACCACCAGGCGTTGCCGCGCAGGCCATAGGCAATCAAGGCACCGCCACGGGTGCCGAGCAGACCGAAAAAGCTGCCTTCATAAGGTGATTTCAAGGCCTGGAACGAATGCCCGGCATCGGTCGAACGCAACAGTAAACCGCGCTCCCCCACCAGCAGCAGGTCATTGCCCGACGCACGAATGCCATACAGGTTCAGGCCCTGTGGATTGTCCACATGCTGCATCCACGGTCGCCAGTTTTGCCCGCCATCGTCAGTGCGGTAGATCTGGTTGTAGGCACCCACGATGTAGCCATGTAACCGGTCACTGAAGTACAGGTCGAGAAACGGCTTGTCCGGTCCGTCGCTCAGTAAATGCCGCGCCTGTTCCAGGTTGCTGGCACCGCCCGGTTGATCGGCATTGCGCTGCGCATCCTGCAGCGCCAGCCTGGCGGCACTTTCACCGTCTAGCTGTTTGTGCCAGGTTTCACCGCCGTCCTCGCTGTGCAGTACGACACCTAGATGACCCACTGCCCAACCCTGCTCCGCGTCGACGAATTGCACCGCTGTCAGGCTGACGCTGACCGGTACGCTGGCCTGGCGCCAGGTATTTCCCGAATCGTCCGAGAGCAGCACGATGCCCCGCTCTCCGACCGCCACCAAGCGCTCCCCGGCCCGGGCCAACCCGAGCATTACCGAGCGCTGGACCTTGGCGGTCGGCAATGCCGGCTGCTGCAGCACCGCGAACGTCGCGGCCTGCGCAGCAATGGACGTGCTCGCCAACAGACACAACGTCAGGGCGAAGGCCCCCCATCGCCGGCCGAAACTCGCAAAGCATTTTTCAACGTTCATGTCTTTATCCCGCTTGGAAAATCGCTCGCGACCGTGACGAGCTTTTCGCCCGCCACGGCCACCCAGGGTTCAACGCATGTTTTCGTTGGCCATGGCATCCGGCGTGAAGTAGGAGGCCGAAGGCTTCGCGACTTTCTGGTACTGAACCGCCAGATCATTGCTCGAGGAGTTGAGGAAGTAGGCGCCGGTGTCGAGGTTGTAACTGCCCCACATGACCTGTGCAGTGAGCGCCGGCAGGTCCGGTGCCAACAGCGTCAGCGAATACATCTGGCGCCCCAGTTTGCCCTGCGCGTCATAACCGTCGGCCATCAGGATCTGCCAGGAGTCCTCGTCGACGTAGTAGGTCCGGCGCGGCACCACATGGCGCTTGCCGGATTTAAGCGTGGCCTCGACCACCCAGACCCGATGTTTCTCCCAGCGCACCAGATCGGGATTGAGGAAGTTCTGTTTGACCAAATCGTCGCTCTTGGCAAGACCGGCGCGGTTGTTGTTGTAGGCGACGATCAGTTCTTTCTTGCCCATCAGCTTGAGGTCGTAGCGATCGGTCGGTCCGAACAGCATGAACGCTTCGTCGAACAGACCGACCCCGGAGGTGACGAAGTCCGGGGTGTCGTAGGCGATGTTCGGCGCCCGGCGCACACGACGCTGGCCAACCAGGTACTGCCAGGCCGCACGGTTGGTCGGGTCCAGGTCCCAATGGGTCATCAGGCCTTCGCCGGCCTTCGACGACGGCAGTTCGGTCAACAGTTTGCCAATCAGGTATTTGCCGGAAAAATTCTCCGGGCTGCCGTTTTCGACGTAGTAGGGAAACTGGTAGGTGTACTGGGCACGGGTCGCCTGGACTTTCTTGCCGCCCGCCGTCATCAGCCAAGTGTCGAAAGGCGAGCTGATGGTATCGCCGCCCTGCCAGGACAGCCGATAGTTCCACAGGACTTGCGCGCCGTTGTCCGGAATCGGGAACGGGATGCCGCCGTAGGCGCTGGCGACTTTCTCGGTCTCAACGTCCAGCGTGGCGCGGAGGGCATTCTTGGCGGTGTTGTCATAGACCCATTGCGGGGCTGCTGCCGAGCGATGGGTGGGGTAAACGTCCAGCCGGTAGTCCGGGTATTTCTTCAACAGAACCTTGGTACCTTCGGCCAGCTCGCTGGCGTACTGCTCCATGTTCGAGGCCTTGATCGAGTACAGCGGTTTCTCGCCGGCGAATGGATCGGGACGTTTGTCGCCCGCCTTGTAACCCGGCGCAACCTTGGTGTAGCCGCCATCCCAGGCCGGGATGCTGCCATCGGCGTTGCCGGCGCGCTCGCCGCCAAGGGGTGTCAGTTCGGACTTCAAACGGGCCGCCTGTTCGGGCGACACCGCTGCCTGTGTCAGGCTCATGCCGGCAAGGGCCAGGGTGAGGACGCACGTGTTGAGAAATGCTTTGTTCTGCATGGCGAATCCACCTTATTAGAATGAGGTTTTCACGTAGAGCGAGACGAAGTCGCGGTCGGCCAGCGACTGCCCGTAGCTGAAATTCCCGTCCTCGCGCAGCCCGGCTTTCGGCGCACCGAAGAAGTTCACGTAGTTGAGGCCAACATCCCAGCGCTGTAGATAAGTGGCCTTGAGCCCGACACTCCAGTCGCCGGAATGGGTATTGCCGAAGCCCGATTTGTTAACGGCCGAAGAGCTCCCATCGAGCACCACGCCCATGCCGATCGGCACGGTCAGGTCGATCCCGTCGACAATCTGGAAGTACGCCGGCTCCACCAACACGCGCAATGCCGTCGCATCGCGGGTCGTGTTGGAATCCAGCGCCGCGGCGTTCTCGGTGACGCTCAGGGTTCGGTTCCAGGCCAGTTCGGCCAGTGCCGAGCCGCCGTCCCAGAAAGCCGTCGGTGATAACAGGTAAATCGCCGACAGGTTGGCGTGCGCGGTTTTGCCCCGAGCAAACAGCGAGTTGTCGCCGCCATCTGCATCCGTGCCCGGTGTCACCACTTGCAGATTACTCACCAGCGGCGCATTCCAGCGCACAGAGGTTTCACCGGCGAAGTTGAACGGGCCATAGGCAGTGGAAAAGCTGACGCCGGCAGTCTTGATATCTTCGGCGTAGACCTGACGATAAGAACTCAGGATCGGCAACCCGGTGGCCGCCGCCGCGGCGCCGTCAAGGTAGGCGTACAGCCCAATCGGGGTTTTGTCGTGATACTGCGCGGCGTAAAAACCCAGTTCCAGTTCGGTCCCGGTCGGTTTGAAACGAATCTGCATACCGCCCTGCCCCGAGTTCTTCGGTTTCAGATCGCCGCCATTCACGGTGTCGTTGCCAAACACCTCGCGCAGCGAACCGCTGCCGTAGCCGATGGCATCGGCATCGCTCAGGTAGCTGCCGGCACCGGGCAGATTGGAACGCTCCCACTCGAACTGGTAGTAGGCGCCCACCGACAACTGCGGATTGATCTGCAACTGCCCGGAGATCTGATTGACCGGACGCAGGATCTCCTTGAACTGGGTCCCCGGCACGCTAAGCAACTTGACCACGTCGGTCGGGCCCTGGGCATTGGCAATCCCGTTGCCGCCGTAGAACAGGCTTTCACCGTAGATCAGGCTGTGCCGCCCCAGACGCACCACGCCCTGGGAGTCTTCACCGAGGTCACCGCGCAGGAACACAAAGGCGTCGAGGATTTCGCCGTCGCGGCCATGGAGCTTACGGGTCTCACTGAGGAAATGCGTTTGCTCGCTGCTGTCGGTGTCCTTGTTGTAGATATCGTCGTACCAGGCCGCGCCACTCACACGCAGCCCGTAGTTTTGCCGACTGAGGTCCATTTCGGAAAACAGGTCCAGACGGTTGGAGACCAGACCGCTACTGAAATTTTTATCGCCCTGGCTCTGGATCGAGGGATACAGGCCGTTGGCGGTCGGCGCGTTGACCAAACGGCTGTCCTGACCCTGTAGACGCCAGGCCTGGCTGTATTTGATGGTGTTGTCCCAACGCAGTTTCCAGTCGGAATCACCGAGGTCCATTTGCATGGCCTCGACCCTTCCGACCATCACACCTGTGCTGCATAACGCCAGAACCAGGGCGCAATGCTTGAAACGAAAGCAACGTTTAACGTTGTCCATGGACGCTCCTCATTATTTTTATTTTTTGCATGGCTTTGCACGCATGGCGCCAGCCAACACGCTCGGGTAGCGGCTTGCGCCGCTGTCTACGGGTGTCCGTTTCAGATGTAGGTGGAGGCCAACCCGCCATCGACTGCCAGGTTGACGCCGTTGATCCAGCGCGACTCGTCGGCACACAGGAAAGCGATCACCGCCGCCACCTCATCGGCATAACCGGGGCGTTTCATGCGATGGGCATCAGCCTGGGTCCGGGCCTCACCGAGCATGCTTACGAAGTCGCCGAGGATCGGCGTGAAAACCGGGCCTGGCGCCACGCTGTTCATGCGCACCGAATGCTCGAGAAACCAGGGCTGGGCCTGCACGTAGTTCCAGACGATCAAGGCTTCCTTGAAATACTGGTAGCAGGTCTCGTCCGGTACCGGGTGTTCGGCCAGCCAGGTTTGCGCGGCGGCAAAATCTTCGATGCTCGCCAGCGCCTTGTGCAGGTCCAGGCGCTGCGGCCATTCGGCACCGAGGATCGAGGCGATATTGACGATGCTGCCGCCAGCCGTGATGCGCGGCAGTAGCGCGCTGCTCAGGTGGCGCAACCCCAGGTAATTGACCTGCGCCAGCAGTTGCGGATTCGCGGTGCCCGGGACCCCGGCGATATTGCACAGGCTATCGATCCGTGCCGGTAACTGCGGCAACAGCCGGTCGATGCTCTCGGCACTGCTCAGATCGCCCTGGACAAAGCCGTCCAGGGTCATGTGCGGGGCCTTCAGATCCACGCCAATCACTTGGGCACCGTGGCCGCGCAGCAGGCTTGCAGTGGCGGCGCCGATACCCGAGGAGACCCCGGTCACCAGTACAATCTTGTTGTCGAGTTTCATGTTGTGTCCTCTTATTGTTTTTGTGTATTCACCCGGTTGGCCAACCACTCGCTTAGGCCGGCTCCCGTCAGAATGGGTAGCGCGGCGCGGTGTCCTTGACCGTCACCCATTGCCATTGGGTGTATTCGTCCCAGTCGGCCGGGCCACCAACGCTGCCGGCATTTCCCGAACTGCCACGCCCACCGAATGGATTGACGCATTCGTCGGCCACCGTCTGATCGTTGATGTGCAGAAGACCGCAATTGAGTTGCTCACCCATCGCCATGGCACGCCCGACCGAAGGCGAGATGATCGCCGCGGACAAGCCATACTCGGTGCGATTGGCCAACTCGATGGCCTCCTCGTCACTGGCAAAACTCACCACCGTGGCCACCGGACCGAAGATCTCCTCGTCGAACGCACGCATGCCCGGGCGCACGCCTGAAAGAACCGTAGGTTGATAGAAGAGCTGTTCAAACTCGCCGCCGGCTTCCAGTGTTGCCCCGGCACTTAAACTGTCCGTGACGATTTCATGCACACGTTGCAACTGTCGTTTGCTGATCAAAGGCCCCAGTACCGCCTCGCCGCGAGCGGCATTGCCGACCGTGATCGTCCGTGCTTTCTCTGCCAGTCTGCGGACCAGCTCTTCAGCGATCGACTCATGGGCCAGGATACGTCCGGTGGCCATGCAGATTTGCCCCTGGTGCAGCCAGGCACCCCAAGCGGCATTGCTGGCCGCCAGGTCGAGATCGGCGTCTTCGAGCACGATCAGCGAGTTCTTGCCGCCCAACTCCAGGGCCACTTTCTTCAGATGACGCCCAGCCACCTCCGCGACCTTGCGTCCCGCCGCGGTAGAGCCGGTGAACGCGATCATCCGCACATGCGGGTCGCGGCACAGCGCCTCACCGGCCACCGCTGCACCCGGCAAAACCTGCAGCAAACCTTTGGGCAGACCGGCTGCCTCGAACAACCGGGCAATGATGAAGCCACCACTGACCGGGGTCTGCGGATCAGGCTTGAGCACCACAGCGTTGCCGGCCGCTAGTGCGGGCGCCACCGAGCGCAGGGACAGCACCAGAGGAAAGTTGAACGGAGAAATCACCCCGACCACGCCATGGGGCAACCGGCGTGCATAGGACAAGCGCCCCGCCTCGCTCGGAAGAACCAGGCCATGGGGTTGCGACAGCAGACCGGCCGCCTGATGCAGCAAGACGATCGCCTCACGGACCTCATGTTCACCCTTGAACAGACTGCCGCCGCTTTCCCGAGCGATGTACAACGCCAGCTCGGCAAAGTGTTGCTGGGCCAGTGCTGCGGCTTTGCGAAAGATCTCCGCCCGCTCGCGCGGCCCCAATGCCGCCCAGGCCGGCTGGACACGGGCAGCGTTGAGACTGGCAAACGCGATGTCCGCCGCATCGGCCAGGCCGGTGACAGTCAGCACCTCGCCGGTGGCTGGCTCGCGTACGCTATTGGTTCCGCCTAACGGGCGTATCCAGTCGCCATTGAAAACGCGTTCACGCCACACCTCGTCCCGCAGAAAATCAGAGGGTTCACTTACCGACATTTCGGCCTCCCGGCTCTTGTGTTTGTCATCGCCCGACGACGCCTTGCTGAAGCGGTGAAGTCGTCTGCGTCGTGAAAGCACTAGAGCAAGGGCTGTGCCGATTTCCTGCGTGCCACCCTTATTTAGATGGCGAAGGCTCTGGCCTGTGGGCTCAAGATGAGCACTCAAAGATCAGGCGAGGGTCTCGACACTCCGCCAGCACCGGGCCACTTGTTCAAATGATAAAGTTATGTTTAATAACTATTTTTGAAGTTGCTCATTTAGATCAGTCATTGCGCTCAGGGGCATAACAATGAATAACCCCCACTTGCTGTTTCCCGGTCTCGCGATGCGGGAGGAGCATTTCTCGCCCCGCGGGGACAGTACCCAGCTAGCCGAGGGCAACTCACCGACCGTGGCCGAGTTGACCGAATGCCTGTTCTTTTCCCCTGTCGACGGACGCATCTGGCTCAACGATCAGCGCATGCTGCTGTTGCACAGTTCATCCTTCGGCGCACTTCGGCGCGAGATCATCGACCGCCAGGGTCTGGAACAGACCCGGGGTCTGTTTACCCGCACCGGCTACCTGTCAGGCGCACGCGATGCACGGCTGATCCGCGAGCGTTGGCCGGACGCCGATGCCGCGGCGATTTTCTCCGCCGGCACTCGCCTGCACACCCTCGAGGGCATGACCAAGGTCGAACCCCTGCACTTCAAGTTCGACGCCGACTCCGGCTTCTACGAAGGTGAGTTCCTCTGGCATCACTCCTGCGAGGCCGACGAACATATCGCCGCTTACGGGATCGGCCAGGACCCGGTGTGCTGGACCGAACTGGGCTATGCCATCGGTTATGTCAGCGGGCTGTTCGGCCGCCTGGTGATCTTCCGTGAAACCGAATGCCGGGGCATGGGCCACGAGACCTGCCGAGTGGTCGGCAAGACCGCCGAACAATGGGGCGATGTCGAACAAGACCTGAGTTATCTCACCGCCTCGCCATCAAGCGTCGCTCCCAGGCAGCATCCAGCACCAGCACCCGCCCCCGATGACGACAGTGAAATGCCTGGCGGGCCAAAACCTATCGGAGCCAGCGCCGCCTTCAATGCCGCCACCCTCGCGTTGCAGCGCGTGGCGCCGACCCCCGCTACGGTACTGTTCAGCGGTGAGTCCGGGGTCGGCAAGGAGCTATTTGCCCGCCAGCTGCATCAGTACAGCCCGCGCCATCAAGCGCCCTTCGTGGCCCTCAACTGTGCCGCGATCCCGGACAATCTGATCGAGGCGGAGCTGTTCGGCGTCGAGCGCGGCGCCTACACCGGTGCCACCCATTCGCGCCCCGGGCGCTTCGAACGGGCTCATGGCGGCACCCTGTTTCTCGATGAAATCGCCAGCCTCAGCCTGCCCGGTCAGGGCAAGCTGCTGCGGGCATTGCAGGAGCGCGAGATCGAACGAATCGGTGGTGGTCAGCCAATCAAGGTCGATGTACGGGTGGTGGCGGCAACCAACGTTGACCTGCGCAAAGCGGTAGCGGCTGGAGACTTTCGTGAGGACCTGTTCTACCGCTTGAACGTCTTCCCCATCACCCTGCCGCCACTGCGTGAACGACGCGACGATATCCCGTTACTGGTCAACGCGTTCCTGCGGCGCTTCTGCCAGGACTACGCGCGCAAACCCGCCGGGCTGACCATGCGCGCGCTCAAAGCATTGCTACGCTACGACTTCCCCGGCAACGTGCGGGAACTGCAGAACCTGGTAGAGCGCGGTCTGATCGCCAGCGAGGATGGTCAAGCCATCGATCTGGTCCACCTGTTTCGCAACGAGCCAATACCACAGGAGCTGTACTCTCTGGACGACAAGGGTAGCCTCGCGGCCATCGACCAGAGCCCCGCCAGCGCACAGCCTCGCCCGGCCTTGCTGGAAACCTTGACCCGGCTGGAGCAAGGATTCTCCATTGAAGGACTGGAGTCGCGCTTGATCGACGAAGCGTTGCAACAGAGCGAAGGCAATCTGGCTGCGGCCGCACGACTGCTGGGATTGAGTCGTGCGCAGTTCGCCTATCGGCTGAAGAAGTACCAACAGGCGTCGGCAGAGCGGGCATCCTGAAGCGCAAAGCCATTCACGTTTATCACCCCCAAAAAAACCGCCACTGGCGGTTTTTTTGTACATAAATATTTTTCAATGGATCCATTACGCATGTCTAAAACATACTCGACTTGAGTAAGGCATACCTCCTTATGCCTAATTATAAGCATAAACGGCAGCAGGACACGGTTGACTTGCGACATCCGCTTATCGCCTAATGGATCCATCAAAACAAAAACAAGCGCTGACCTGGAGAATATTCATGTACCCAAAAAACACGTGGTACGTCGCCTGCACCCCCGATGAAATTGCACAAGGCCCCCTCGGGCGGCAGATCTGCGGCGAAAAAATCGTTTTCTATCGCAGCCAGGAAAACCAGGTTGCAGCAGTTGAGGACTTTTGCCCGCACCGCGGCGCGCCGCTCTCATTGGGCTATGTCGAAAACGGCAACCTCGTGTGCGGCTATCACGGTCTGGTCATGGGTTGCGACGGCAAAACTGTCGAAATGCCAGGGCAACGGGTACGCGGCTTCCCTTGCAACAAGACTTTCGCGGTGGTCGAACGTTACGGTTTTATCTGGGTCTGGCCTGGTGAACAGGACAAGGCCGACCCGACACTGATCCACCACCTGGAGTGGGCCGTAAGCGATCAATGGGCATACGGCGGCGGTCTGTTCCACATCGGCTGCGACTATCGCCTGATGATCGACAACCTCATGGATCTGACGCACGAAACCTACGTACATGCGTCCAGCATCGGCCAGAAAGAAATCGATGAGGCCGCCCCGACCACGACGGTCGAGGGCGACGAAGTGGTCACCGCACGCCACATGGAAAACATCATGGCGCCGCCGTTCTGGCGCATGGCCTTGCGCGGCAATAATCTGGCCGACGATGTGCCAGTGGACCGCTGGCAAATCTGCCGCTTCTCGCCACCCAGTCACGTACTGATCGAAGTGGGTGTCGCCCATGCCGGCAATGGCGGCTACCACGCCGCCCCCGAGTTCAAGGCATCCAGCATCGTGGTTGACTTCATCACCCCGGAAACCGAGACCTCCATCTGGTACTTCTGGGGCATGGCGCGCAACTTCAATCCTCAGGATGAAGCACTCACCGCGACCATTCGCGAGGGTCAGGGGAAGATTTTCAGCGAAGACCTGGAGATGCTCGAACGCCAGCAGCAAAACCTGCTGGACCACCCCCAACGCAATGTGCTGAAGCTCAATATCGATGCGGGCGGCGTGCAGTCGCGCCGTGTCCTGGAACGCATCATCGCCAGCGAGCGAGCCCCCGAACCGCAATTGATCGCCACCGCTCAATAGGCTGGCCAGGGCACGCCATGTCGTGCCCGTCCCTTGCGCAGCACACGTTCAAAATAACCAGAAGTGACCACTGCGGTGGCAACGCTCCGAGGATGAAGCATGATCGATGTAGTGGTGGTATCGCGCAAAAACGAAGCTCAGGACATCTGCAGCTATGAATTGGCCTGCGTCAATGACAACGCACTGCCCGGTTTCAGTGCCGGCGCGCACATTGACGTGCACCTGCCCGGCGGACTCATCCGTCAATACTCCCTGTGCAATCACCCCGAAGAGCGCCACCGTTACCTGATCGGTGTGCTCAAGGATCCAGACTCGCGCGGCGGCTCGCAATGCCTGCACGAACAGATCAACACTGGAGATCGCCTGCGCATCAGCGAGCCACGCAATCTGTTCCCGCTGGCACACCAGGCCAGGCGCAGCCTGTTGTTTGCCGGCGGCATCGGTATCACACCGATTCTGTGCATGGCTGAACGTCTTGCACACAGCGACGCGGACTTCGAGATGCATTACTGCGCACGCTCAAGCGAGCGTGCAGCCTTTGTCGAACGAATCAGGAACTCGTCTTTCGCCGACCGGGTATTTCTGCATTTCGATGAACAACCCGAAACAGCGCTGAACGCCGCCAGGGTATTGGCCCAGCCAGGAGAAAACGTTCATCTGTATGTTTGCGGGCCGGGCGGTTTTATGCAGCACGTGCTGGACAGCGCCAAGGCTCAAGGCTGGCAGGAAGACTCGCTGCACCGCGAATACTTTGCCGCCACGCCAGCCGATACCAGCAACGACGGGAGCTTTTCGGTCAAGGTTGGCAGCACCGGCCAGGTCTTCGAAATCCCGGCCGACAAGACCGTGGTTCAAGTACTGGAAAGCCATGGCATCGATATCGCCATGTCCTGCGAACAAGGCATTTGCGGCACGTGCCTGACCAGGGTACTGGAGGGCGTGCCGGATCACCGCGACCTGTTCCTCACCGAAAATGAGCAGGCACTTAATGATCAGTTCACTCCGTGCTGCTCGCGTTCGAAATCACCGCTGCTGGTGCTGGACCTCTGAAAAGGCCGAGCCTCACTCAGAGCGGTGAATGACCTTCATCCGCTCATTGGCTGTCGCAGAACCAAATATCTCGGCATAGCGCAGGGTAGCGTTGGCGTGTTCGCGCATGATCGCTTCGGCGCGGGCACCCTGGCGATTGATCAAGGCATCGAAGACGGAATGATGTTGCATGTGGGCGAAGTTGAAACGCCGATACTCGCGGACCATGTCGTTACGATCCACCGCCAACGCGGTCACCGAAGCAAACGGCAGGTGGTCATTGCGCGCCAGCGCATCGGCGATGGCCGGGTTGTGGCTGCCGTCGACGATCACCTGATGGAAACGCATGTTGAGGTCATGGTAGACCTCCAGATCGTCTTCTGTGACATAGCCCTTGTCGAACAACTCGTCACCTTGCAGCAGGCATAGTTCCAGGATCGCGCGCCCCTCCGCCGAAAGCCCGCGCTCGGCGGTCTGACGCGCCGCCAGGCCTTCGAGCACTCCGCGCACCTCGACGGCACCAGCGATGTCATCGGCACTGACCGAGCGCACCTGAAACCCTCGACCGCCAAAACGCACCAGCAACCCTTCCTGTTCGAGGGTTCGAAACGCCATACGCACCGGCATCCGGGACACCCCGAACAGCTCTGCCGTGGGGATTTCCATCAGTCGTTCGCCAGCAACCAGCTCGCCCGAGGCGATCATCTTGCGCAGCGCTACCAGCACCAACTGACCGGGCTTACTCATCCAGGCAACTTCCAGAAAACGTGGGCGGCCATAGTAACGCAAGCCTTGCACAAGCTGGAGATCAACTCGCACAGCGGGCACTACCGGCATTGGCACATACCCAAACTCACTCCAGAAACGCTAGCGGCGCCCTGGCTGCACGAATGGCAGCGATCCGGTAATCGGCCTCCGGCAGCAAATACGCAAAAAAGAAGCTCGCGGTTTCCAGTTTGCTGGCGCGCAGTGGATCACTGTCGACCAGTAACCGAGAGACACGCGCCGCCCGGGCCCAGGCAAAAGCCAACAGGGCCACACCACACAGGCGCAGAAAATCTCCGGCGGCGCGATAGGGGTACTCACCCTCCTCGGCTGCCCGGTCACGAACTTCTGCTTGCACGCCCTCGAGCTTGTCGCAGAGCAGCGCCAGCTCAGCGCAAAAGCTGGCGCAACCAGCTGTCTCGCCGGCTTCCCGGACTTCTTCGCGCATCACCGCCAGCAACTGGCCGAAGGCGCGGCCTTCATCGCCCAATACTTTGCGCAATAGCAGGTCATTGGCCTGAATCTCGTTACTGCCCTCGTAAATCATTGCGATCCGGCTGTCGCGCAGGGTCTGCTCAATGGCGAACTCGGCGACGTAGCCATAACCGCCGAACACCTGCAAGGCATTGCTGGCCAGACGAAAACCCTGCTCGGTGAAGAAAGCCTTGATCACCGGCGTCAACAGCTCCGCCAGTTGCAAGGCTCGCTGTCGAGTCGCCAGGTCTGGGTCATGCTCGGCCTGATCGAGCAAGTGCGCCGCCCAATAACCGACGGCGCGCATGCCCTCGGCGTAGGCCCGTAATTCAAGCAAAGCGCGACGCATCGCCGGGTGATAGTGGATGGGGTCGGCCGCCTCGGCGCCAATGCCGGCCGGTCGATTGGGTGCACGCATTTGCTTGCGCTCCAACGCGTAGGCGTGGGCATTCTGCCAAGCGGCTTCGGCGTGTCCCAGGCCCTGCAGGCCGACATGCAGTCGCGCCGAATTCATCATCACGAACATCGCCGCCAAACCACGATTGGCTTCGCCAATCAGCCAGCCTTGAGCACCGTCGAACGTCAGCGAGCAGGTGGCGCTGCCCTTGATGCCCATCTTGTGTTCGATACCGTCGCAGCGCACGGAATTGCCTTGAGCGTCATCCAGGCGTTTGGGCACCAGAAACAGCGAAATGCCCCGACTGCCTGCCGGCGCCCCGGGCAATCGAGCCAGCACCAGATGCAGGATGTCTTCGGTCAGGTCGTGTTCGCCTCCGGAAATGAAGATCTTGTTGCCACTCAGGCGATAGCTGCCGTCACTCAGCGGCTCGGCGCGGCAGCGCAGCAGGCCGATGTCGCTGCCAGCCTGAGGCTCGGTCAGGCACATCGTAGGCAGTGCTTCACCACTGACGATCTGCGGCAGATAACGGTCTTTGATCCACTGCGGTGCATGGGCCTTGAGGCACAGATAGGCGCCATGGGCGATGCCGGTGTACATGGCCCAGCCGTGGTTGCTGGCATAAAGCATTTCCTGCAGTGCAGCATCGAGCAGTTGCGGCAACCCCTGACCGCCGAACGCTTCATCACAGGCCAGCGCCGGCCAACCGCCTTCGGCGAATGCCCGGTAAGCCTCGACAAAACCGTCCGGGGTACTGACCCGGCCCTCTTCGAAACGGCAACCCTGGCGATCACCGTTGCTGTTGAGCGGCGCCAGAATACCTGTACTGAAACGTCCGGCTTCTTCCAGAACCTGAATCGCCAGTGGTAAGTCCAGGGCTTCGAAGGCGGACATTTGACCCCATGCACGGGGTGCCTGCAGCCAGTGTTCGAAAATGAATTGCATGTCGCGCAGCGGCGCTTGGTAGTGCCACATGGAAAGCCTCATAGCGTCGAAAGTTGCAAGGGTCTGTGGCCGGTCAATATTCGCCCGGCGCTGTTCAAAGCGGTGATAGGGCTCAGACGCGGTACTGGGGGTTCTCGATCAGCACGGCCATGCCCTGTCCGCCACCGACACAGGCAGCGGCGATTCCGTAGCGCAGATTCTGCTCGCGCAACTGCCGGGCCAGGGTCATCACCAGACGCAGGCCGGTGGCGGCTAACGGATGACCAAGGGCAATTGAGCCGCCACGGCGGTTGAGCTTGTTGGTGTCCAGCTCCAGCGCCTGGGCCACTGCCAGCACCTGCGCCCCCTGTGCCTCGTTGATTTCAAACAGGGCGATATCATCCAGGACCAACCCGCTGCGTTGCAGCAGCAGCTGGATTGCCGGAGCCGGGCCGATCCCCATGAACTCCGGCGCCACGCCGACCACCGCCGTCGCCAGCAGGTTTGCCAGTGCCGGTCGCGTACCCGCCGATGCGCGACCGACCAGCACCGCCGCCGCACCGTCCACCACCGCACAGCTGTTACCAGCGGTTTGCACGCCCCCCGCATGAATCGCCCGCAACGTCGCCAATGCGAGTAAATCAGTGGGCCGAATGTGGCTGTCGAGGGTGACTGCGTCTACCCGACGCGGCAGCGTAATGCCCCGAGGCTGATAGCCGTCCAGCTCGAATGACTCGTTGCGCACTGCGACGATTTCATCGGCGAACCAGTCAGAAGCCTGCGCTTGCAACGCTTGCTCGTGGCTATTGAGGGCATAGGTATCCACCGTTTCGCGACTCAGGCCATGACGCCGGGCAAGGTTTTCCGCCGTGGCGATCATGTCCAGTCCCGGTGCCGGGTCGTACAGCGCCTCCCAGAGGAAATCCTTGAAATCCACCGACGCACCGAGACGAAATCCGTCCCGATGGGTGTAGGCAGCAATCGGGTTGCGCGACATGGATTCGGCGCCCACGCACAGCGCCAGTTCCACGCCGTCGCGAAGTTGCTCACCGGCCTGGCGCAGCAGCTCGAAACCGGTGGCGCAGATGCGCTGCACCGCCAGCGCCGGCACCTGTTGCGGCACACCGCTGTAAAGACCGATGTGGCGTGGCAGCAAGTAGGCGTCGAAGCTGGCCTGGGCCATGGAGCCCGCCAGCACACTGTCGACCGCTCGCGGATCGAACCCGGCACGGGCCAGCACTTCACGACCGACCTTGATGCCCAGATCGATGGGCGACACCTGAGCCAGCGCACCGCCAACGTCAATCCAGGGCGTGCGCACGGCCCCGAGAATCGCCACATCGGTGAAGGCCGAATACTGCCCTGCGTAGTTCACGACCGTGGACCGGCGCGCAGGATCGATAGGTCTTCGCCGCGATACAGCGCTTCGACCTTGGCTGCACGCCACTGCAAGACCGCCCGCTGGTTGATCGAGCCCTTGTCAGTGATTTCACCGCGATCGATAGACGCGGCCTCGTCGAGCACCGCGATCCACTCCAGGCGACTGGCGTTGCCGCTGGCTTCGCGATTGAGGCGCTGCAGCCAGTCGGCGAACCACGCCCGAACCGGCGCGCTGGCCAGAACTTCGGCATCGCTGGCAGCCTTGGTCAACCCCGAGAGCCGACGGCACTCGTACAGGCGGGGAAAAACCAGTGCGCCCAGGCACTCGCGATCCGGCGCCGTGACAACGAGGTCCTGCACATAGGGCGAGCCCTCCAGTACCGCTCGATTGCGCAGCGGGCCGACACTGACGAACACCCCGGAGGACAACTTGAAGTCTTCGGCGAGACGACCATCGAACATCAGGCCGAGTTGCGGATCGCTCGGGTCGGCCAATTTGATGGCATCACCGGAACAGTAGAAGCCCTCATCGTCGAAGACTTCGGCAGTCTGCTGCGGTGCGCGCCAGTAGCCGGGCATGATGTGCGGCCCACGGAAACGTCCTTCCAGCTTGCCATCCACCGGCACCAGCAGGACCTCGCAACCCGGCGCCGGCAGGCCGATGTAACCGGCCATGGACAGCGGCCCGGTGGTGAAGGTGCAAGAGGGAGACGCTTCGGTCATGCCGAGCCCGGCCATCATGCGGATGCGTTCGCCACAGTGTTGCTCTGCGACCCGGTCGAGCCGATCCCAGACACTCTGCGAGAGACCGGCTGCGGCGAAAAAGAACAGCTTCATTTGGGCAAAAAAACGTTCACGCAACTCGCCATCGTTTTCCAGCGCCGAGACCAGTTCCTCCCAGCCCTTGGGAACAGTCAGGTAAGCGGTCGGCGAAACTTCCTTCAGATTGCGCAGGGTTTCAGCGAAGCCCTGAGCCGTGGGCTTCCCGTCATCCAGGTAAAAGGTGCCACCGTTGTAAAGCACGATGCCAACGTTGTGACTGCCGCCGAACGTATGGTTCCACGGTAGCCAGTCCACCAGTACCGGCGGCTCCTCGCCAAACACTGGAAAGGTCTGCAACAGCATTTGCTGGTTGGCGCAGAGCATGCGTTGGGTGGTGATGACCGCCTTGGGCAATTTGGTCGAACCCGAGGTGAACAGGAATTTGGCGATGCTGTCCGGGCCCGTGGCGTTGAAAGCGACATCGGCCTCTGCACCGCCAGGGCGTTCGAGCAGGCTGGCGAAAGTCACCTGGCGACGCCCTGGCACTTGTCCGAGCACAGCAACCAATGGAGTCTCGGCGGGCAACACCACATCGATCGCCCGCTGGTAGGCGGCCGCGTCGCTGACAAATATCAGCCCCGGCCGCAGCAGATCGCAGACATGCCGCAGCTTGGCGAAATCCTGAGACAGTAACGAATAGGCCGGAGAAACCGGGCAATAAGGAATCCCCGCATACATCGCGCCCAAGGCGATCTGCAAATGTTCGATGTCGTTGCCCGAGAGGATCGCCAGCGGTCGCTCGGCCGAAAGCCCGTAGCCGAGCAGGCTCTGGGCGATGGCACGAACGCTGTCGAGCATCTGGGCATAACTGACCCGGCGCCAATCGCCGCCTTGTTCGCGGGCGGCGATAAAGGTCTGCTGCGGGCGCACCTGTGCCCAATGCACCAATCGGTCGAGCAGGCGCATGGGCAGTGGCGCCAGCGGTTCCAGCGAGCGCATGTGCAAGTTGCCGTGACGTTCACTGACCTCCACTGCGGAATGGCCGATGGACACGTGGCGGTAACGCGTTTGAGCAACGCCGGATTGGGGCTGCGGTCTGAATTCGGAACTCACGTCGTTATCCTCCATCAAGGCATGCCAGCACCGACCAGCCCTCAAGCGGTTCGGTGCAAGCATGGCAGCGTCTGGCTGCATCCTTGTTATTGTTATGCCTTGTTTACATTTGCAAGCGGCTGCTCGCACGAGACAGCAGCCCGAGAAACGCAACGAACGATCAGATGGGGTAGTGCCGCGGCCCGTTCTGCAAAGTGACCCAGCGCAATTGAGTGAAATGTTCGATCGCCGCTTTGCCGCCGAAACTGCCATAGCCGCTGGACTTGACCCCGCCGAAGGGCATCTGCGCCTCATCGTGCACGGTCGGCCCGTTGATATGGCAGATGCCTGACTCGACTCTCTGGGCCAGGGCCAGGGCGCGCCCGGTATCACGACTGAAGATCGCCGCCGACAGACCGAATTCGGAATCGTTGGCCAGGCGCAGTAACTCCTCGTCGCCCTCGCCACGCAGCAGCACCGCCACCGGACCGAAGGACTCCTCGCGGTACAGGCGCATCTCGGGGGTCACCCCATCAAGCAAGGTCGGCTGCATGATGCTGCGCTCGATCTGACCACCGGCAACCAGGCGTGCGCCCTTGTCGAGGGCATCGTCGATCAACCCCCGGATGCGCTCGCCAGCTGCGGCATCGACCAGGGAACCCAGTACCGAGTCGACAGCGTTCGGGTCGCCGGCGCGCAAGGTGGCGATCTTGCTCGCCAGCTTGCTGACAAACACATCCGCGACCCTGGCATCGACGATCAGGCGCTCAGTGGACATGCAAATCTGTCCCTGGTTGAAGTAGGCGCCGAAGGCTGCAGCCTCGACCGCCGCGTCAAGGTCCGCGTCGTCCAGCACCAGGAACGGCGCCTTGCCACCCAACTCCAGCAGTGCCGGCTTGAGGTGTCGCGCCGACAGTTCGCCGACGATACGCCCGACATGGGTTGAGCCGGTAAAGTTGACTCGACGCACCGCCGGATTGGCGATCAGCCGCTCGACGATGGCCGCGGCATCTGCCGGGGCATTGCTGATGACATTGACCACCCCATCGCCCAGACCGGCATCCTGCAACACCTGGCCGATCAACCGATGCACCGCCGGGCTCAGTTCGGAGGCCTTGAGCACCACCGTATTGCCGCAGGCCAGGGGCATGGCAATCGCACGGGTGGCGAGAATAACCGGCGCGTTCCACGGTGCGATTCCCAATACCACGCCACAGGGTTGGCGCAGGGCCATGGCGAAATTGCCTGGGACGTCGGAGGGAATCACTTCGCCGTTGATTTGCGTGGTCATCGATGCCGCCTCGCGCAGCATGCCGGCCGCCAGGTGCACGTTGAAGCCATACCAGTTCGCCATGGCGCCGGTTTCACCGGCGGCGGCGATAAATTCCGCGCTGCGCGCCTGCAATTGTTCGGCAGCGGCGAGCAAGCGCGTGCGGCGTTCATTGGGCGCCAGTGCGGCCCAGGCAGGAAACGCAGCCTTGGCCGCGGCGACCGCCGCATCGGCATCTTCCAAGGTAGCGGCGGCCACTCGCGACACGACCTCGCCCGTCACCGGGTTGCGGCGCTCGAAAGTTCGCCCGTCACGGGCTGGGCACGACTTGCCGCCGATCAGCAGGGGCACGTCCAACATGGTGATTCCTCTTTATTGTCTTTATCGGGAATTCGTTCAAGCGGTGTGACAACAGGGCCAGGACGCGGTAGCGAACAGCAGGATGCGCCCGCCGTGCGCTGCGTGTTTCAGCGTTTATACGTCTGCAGGCCGGGCTTGATGCTTTTGTCATCGAGGAATTGCTTCATGCCCTGCTCGCGGCCGCCTTCGGTGTCGAGCAGTCGCGACTGGTCGAGCTTGGCGTACAGGTAGTCCTCGTTCTGCTCCCAGGTCAGCTCGCGGCAGCGTTTGAAACCATGTTTGGCCGCACGCAACACCACCGGGTTTTTCTCCAACAGATTGCGCGCCAGGTCGACGGTCACCTCACGCAGTTGCGCCAGCGGCACACTCTCGTTGACCAGGCCCATCTCGGCAGCTTTCTGACCGCCAAAGGTCTTGCCGGTCATGATGTAGTAAAGCGACTGGCGATGGCCCACGGTGTCCGCCATGGCCTTGCTCACCAGATTGCCCGGCGGAATGCCCCAGTTGATCTCTGACAGGCCGAAGGTTGCCTCGTCGGCGCAGATCGCCAGGTCGCAGGCGACCAATGGGCTGAAACCACCGCCAAAACACCAGCCGTTGACCATGGCGATGGTCGGCTTGGCGTACATGCGCAGTAGTTTCCATTGCCACTGAGAGGCTTCGCGGCGAATTTTTTCCTGAAGGATTTCCGGGCCGGCGTCCACTTCACGGAAGTATTCCTTGAGGTCCATGCCGGCGGTCCAGGCTTCGCCCGCACCGGTCAGCACAAGTACGCCCGCGTCCGGGTCCTGCTCGAGGGTTTCCAGAACGTCGATCATCTCGCGGTTCAGGGTCGGGCTCATGGCGTTGCGTTTTTCCGGGCGGTTGAGGATGACCCACGCGATGCCTTCCTCGATTTCCACTTTGACTGTTGTCCAGCGACCTTCGTAATTGCTCATGGTGATGCTCTCTTGTTCTTGGCTTGACGATGGGTAAAAACTAAACCGACAAACTAGTTATGTCAATTAACTATTAATTGAATTAACCAAATATTTTTCACCTTCGAATCCTGCAAAAGGTCAATACTTTAGCTTCCTGCCGTAGCTATTCCTGGCCAACCTCGTCAAACTAGATATCTTTATTAACCTGAAACCCGAGGGATTTTCCCGCAATGGCCAAGTCGTCAAAAAATGTCGCTGCCCCCGATGCCCTCGCCGACGACGTCGAAATTCAGGCGCCCATGGACTCCGCATTGGACGAGCTAATCGGTTACGCCATGCGCCGAGCCCAGCTGAAACTGTTCCAGAATTTGATCAGCCGACTGTCTGCCCACGACTTGCGGCCCGCGCAGTTCTCTGCCCTGGCGATCATCGAGCAGAACCCCGGGCTGATGCAGTCCGACCTCGCTAAGGCCCTGGCCATAGAGCCACCCCAAGTGGTGCCGTTGCTGAACAAGCTGGAAGAGCGGGCACTGGCGGTACGGGTACGCTGCAAACCGGACAAACGCTCTTATGGAATATTCCTCAGCAAAACCGGCGAGACGCTGCTCAAGGAGTTGAAACTGATCGCCGCCGAGAGCGACATGGATGCCACGTCCGCTCTCGACAGCCAGGAACGCGAAGTACTGCTCAGGTTGCTGAAAAAAGTCTATCAAGCCTGAAACGCAAGCGCCGGCACGCTCCTGGGGAGCGGCCGGCGTCATTACAGGTGAAACGGCTTACCAGATCGGCAAGGTGTAGAGCACCAGAAAGCGGGTCTGGTTTTCATCGCGAAACGCTGCGCCGGCGGGGAAGTCATTGCGATAGATCGACTTGCGCGCCATAAGCCCGACATTCTTCAGCGGGCCACTCTGGATCACATACCCCAGCTCCATCTGGAACTCCCGCTCCTTGCGGTCGTCGGCATTCAACGCCGCCAGTTCGATATGGTCACCGCGCACATAACGCAGCCGGCTCTTCAGGCCAGGCACCCCGGCGGCGGCGAAGTCATAATCGTACATCGCTTGCCAGGTCCGCTCCTTGGCATTGAGGAAGTCCGAGCTCATGGTCAGCTCGCTCATGCCCATCAACTCGGTGCCCGAGACATAGGGTGTCGCTGTGTCGCCACTGGCGTGCATATAGCCGACGCTCAGACGATGGCCGCCAAAGCGATAGCCGAACAGCGCCGAGAGGTTGCGGTTGTCCACTTTGCCGGCCTTGGCGCTGCCGTCTTCATCGCTGAAAAAACTGCGCAGGTCGCTGGTCAGCGTGCCCTCGCCCACCTGCAGCGTGTGCAGTAACGCCAAGGTGTTCTGCTGATACAGGTCCGCCACTTCGGCGTGATAAGCGCGCAGGCTGAGGTCCTTGTTCACCTGGTAATCGCCGCCGACATAGGCCATGTGCGATGAAGTGGCCGCGCCGTTGAAACGTCGGTTTGGCGAAGCGATGCTCATTGGCTGGTAGTCGGTGGAATCACGTTTGTTGATGCGATCGATGTAGCCGGTGTTGAAGATCAGTCCGTCGATGTCCTTTGAGCTGAGCGTGGTGCCGCGAAAAGTCTGCGGCAGCAGCCGCGACGGGCTGGCGAAAGCGAATGGCAGGAAGATCGACACGTCGCCGGTTTTCACCGTGGTCTGGGCAACACGCATCTTGGCAGTCATGGCCAGGCGCGAATACTCGTCCGCCGCATGCTTGTCGCTGCTGGACACCGGCAGCAACTCGGTGCCGCTACGGTCCGGCGACGAATCCAGCTTGACCCCCATCAACCCCCGAGCATCCAGGCCGAAGCCGACACTCCCCGGGGTAAAGCCCGACTCCACGTTCATGATGAAACCCTGAGCCCATTCCCGTGCCGCGGTTTTCGCCCCGTCATCCTTGTAGTCCCGATCCAGGTAGTAATTGCGCAAGGTCAAGGTGCCATGACTGTCATCGATAAAACCGTCAGCCAGCGCCGATGGCGCAATCAAACTCAGGCCCAGCAAGGCCAGGTGGCGTGCGCGAACAGGTAAGGTTGAATCCGCCACAAGGGCGTCCCAAGGAAGGTTTGGCATGTTCGATGTCCACTTATTGTTGTTGTTTTTTGAACGGGATTGTTGGGGTTATCCCGGAGATCTGCAGCCAGAGAATGGAAACAGCCTGGCGTGGCGTCAATCGCGAGTGACCGATAAACGAACATTAATATAATTATCTATTTTGTGAGCAACTCTCTATCGCCACGCCATATACTTGATTTAATTGACTTTAATGGTGTTTTTTAGCGAAAAATCTTTGGTATTCATTTTTTAGTTATATTTGTTAATCTTATTTCAGCCCTGTCATCGCCTCGCGAGAACAGGCTCGCGTTCATCCGTCAGCACACCAACAAAAACAATAATGAGGTTCGCCATGGACACCCCATCACGTCGTACGACGCTGACCATAGCCCTGTGTTTTATCGTTGCACTGATCGAAGGTTTCGATCTGCAAGCTGCCGGCACTGCCGCTGCGGGCTTGCGCCAGACCTTTGCCCTGGACCCGAAAATGATGGGCTGGGTGTTCAGTGCCGGAATTGTCGGTTTACTGCCGGGCGCCTTTTTCGGCGGCTGGATTGCCGATCGAATCGGCCGCAAGAAAATCCTCATCGCAGCGGTGCTGCTGTTCGGCGTGTTCTCCCTCAGCACCGCCTACGTCAGCAGTTTCTCCGGCCTGCTACTGGCGCGCTTCATGACGGGTCTGGGCTTGGGCGCCGCCCTGCCCAACCTGATCGCCCTGTGTGCCGAGGCCGTGGGTGAGCAGCGTCGCGGTACCGCGATCAGCATCATGTATGCCGGCGTGCCGTTGGGCGGCGCATTGGCGGCGTTGGTCGCGATGCTCTTCACCGAGCATTGGCAGACGACCTTCATCATCGGCGGGCTCGCGCCCTTGCTGGTGGTGCCGCTGATGATCCTGCTGCTGCCCGAGTCAAGCGCCTTTCGCCAGCAACAAGGCACCGTCACCGTGGCCCGCGCTTCAACCGTCCAGGCGTTATTCGGCGAAGACCGGGCTCGCGTCACCCTGGCGTTGTGGCTCAGCTACTTCTTCACCCTGACTGTGATGTACATGTTACTCAACTGGCTGCCATCACTGCTGCTGGAACAAGGGTTCAGCAAAGCCGAAGCTGGCCTGGTGCAGATGCTGTTCAACATCGGCGGCGCCCTCGGCTCATTACTTGGCGGGGTGCTGCTGGATCGCTGTAACGGCGTCAAGGTGGTGCTGTCCGTATACGCCGGATTGCTGGCAGCGCTGACCGGTGTCGGTCTGTCGGTGGGCATCGTCCCCATGGCCATCGCCGGGTTTTGCGCAGGGTTGTTTGTGATGGCCGCGCAGTTGGTGCTTTACGCCCTGGCACCACCTTCGTACCCGACTTCGGTGCGTGCCACCGGCGTCGGCGCAGCGGTAGCCATCGGTCGTCTGGGGTCGGTGGCAGGTCCCCTGGCCGCGGGGCAGATTCTGGCGGCCGGGGCCGGCACCACTGGGGTGTTACTGGCGACTTCACCGGGGTTGGTGATTGCAGCACTGACCATTATCAGTGTGATTGTCCGATCGGACCCGCAAACTGCGCCCGAGCTGAGGACGGCGAACCCGGTCGCGGACAAACCCTGACTGCGCCCCCTGCGACAGAAACAAGAAAAGAGACCGAGGTCTCTTTTCTTGTTTTCAGCGGCCCGCTACCACACGGCAATATGGGAATCGGCTCGCGGCTCGGTGCCGCCGCACAGTACACCAGTGTCCGGGTCACGGATGATGATCTGCCCTCGGCCATAGTTGATCAGGTCGCAATCAACCTGAATCTGGTGTCCGCGCCGTGCCAGCGAAGCCGCCAGGTCCCGAGATGCCCCCTGTTCGATGCCGACCTTCATTTCCCCCAGCCATTGCCACCGCGGAGCGTCCAGCGCGGCTTGGGGGTTGAGACCGAAATCAACCAGATTCATGACCATCTGCACATGGCCTTGGGGCTGCATGTACCCCCCCATAACGCCGAACGGTCCCACCGGTGCGTCGCCTTTACTGATGAAACCGGGAATGATCGTGTGAAAGGTTTTTTTGCCCGGAGCCAGGCAGTTGGCGTGCTCGGGATCGAGACTGAATTCCTGCCCGCGGTTCTGCAAGGCGATGCCGCTGTCGGGCAGCACCACACCGGAACCGAAGCCGTGGTAGTTGCTCTGGATAAAGGAGACCATATTGCCCTCCGCATCCGCCGTGGCCAGATACACCGTACCACTGGAGTGGGGGGTGCCGGGCTTAGGAGTCTGAGCTTGATCAACGATCTGTTCACGGCGCTGGCTACTGTAGGCATCGCTGAGAAGGTCAGCCACCGCCACACGCATGTGCAGCGGATCGGTGATGTAATGCAGGCCGTCACTGTAGGCGAGCTTCATGGCTTCCAACTGACGGTGCCAGGTCTGCTGGCTGTCTCGGTGATCGAAGTCGAAGCCTTGAAGGATTTTCAGGGTCATCAGGGCCACCAGTCCTTGCCCGCTTGGGGGGATTTCCCACACATCGTAGCCGCGATAACTGATGCTGATCGGCTCCACCCACTGTGCGCGATAGTCTTGCAGGTCGCTCGCTCGCAGGTAGCCGCCGGTGGCACGGGAATGGGCATCCAGACGCTGAGCCAGATCACCGCGATAGAGGCTTTCGCAAGCACTGTCCGCCAGCTCTTCCAGCGTTCGGGCTTGCGCCGGGTTGCGGAATAGTTCACCGGCCTTTGGCGCACGGCCATCAATCAGGAACGTGTCGAACCAGGCGTCGAGCACTGAGTCTCGATGGGGGCTGAATTCATCCAGAGCCGTCTGCCATTGCCGGGCGACCACCGGGGACAGCGGAAAGCCATCCCTGGCCAGACTGATGGCGGGCTGCAGCAACTCGGCAAAGGGCAGCTTGCCGAAACGTTTGGACAGCTCCGCCCAGGCCGAAGGGCAACCGGGCACCGTGACCGGCGTCCAGCCATAAAGCGGCATCTGCTCGTGACCACACGCCTTGACTGCATCGATAGTTAGCGCTGCCGGCGCGTGGCCGTTGCCGTTGAGTCCGTGCAATTGGCCTTTGCTCCAGACCAAGGCAAAGGCGTCCCCGCCCAAGCCGCAACCGGTGGGTTCAACCACCGTAAGCGCTGCTGCCGTGGCAATCGCGGCATCAATCGCATTGCCGCCCTTGCGCATGATCTCGATGCCGGCCTCGGCAGCCAGCGGCTGGGAAGCCGCGACCATGCCACGGCGGGCAAACACACTCTGACGTTGCGACGCATAGGGATATTCGTGGGCAGAAAATTTCAACATGGCAAAAGTTCTTCCAAACAAAGATTCACTGGCCGGAGGTGATCCGGTTCCACTACCGGGAGATAAAAGACCTGACTGAAAAGATCACAGCACGCGGCTGAGAAAGGCCTGGGTCCGCGGGTGAGTCGGTCGACTGAAGATCTGCTCCGGCGGCCCCTGTTCGATCAGTTCACCCTGATCGAGGACCACCACGCGGTCAGCGACTTCCCGGGCAAAACCCATTTCATGGGTGACCACCACCATGGTCATGCCGTCATCGGCCAACTGCTTCATCACCTGCAGGACCTCGCCCACGGTTTCGGGATCCAGGGCGCTGGTAGGCTCGTCAAACAGCATGGCCTGTGGCTTCATCGCCAGCGCCCGAGCAATCGCCACGCGCTGCTGCTGTCCACCGGACAGCATCGAGGGGTAATGCATCGCCTTGTCCGCCAGACCGACCCGGGCGAGCAACGCCCGGGCCTGTTCCAACGCTTCGGAGCGTGGCACGCCAAGCACCTGAATCGGTGCCTCCATGATGTTTTCCAGCGCGGTCATGTGGGGGAACAGATTGAAACGTTGGAAGACCATGCCGATGTCCCGACGCTGTCGAGCAATGTTGCGCTCTGAGTCGCGTACCAGGCTGCCGTCGGCGCGCTCGCGGTAACCCATCGCTCGGCCGTTGACGCGAATTCGCCCACCCTGAATGTCTTCCAGCAGATTGATGCAGCGAATAAAGGTGGTCTTTCCCGAACCCGAGGCACCGATCAACACCACCACTTCACCGCGCCGCACCTGCAAGGAAATCCCCTTGAGAATCTCCAGATCGCCGAAAGACTTATGAATGTCCAGGGCCTCGATGATCAGTTCTTCACTTTTGTGCGCCATGCTTAACGCCCTCTCAGCAATTTCAGCGTGCCGCGGCCGAACATACGACTACCAGCCGCAGGCGGTGCGGGTCGATCGGACTGTCCGAAACGCGCTTCCAACCAACGCTGGAAGAAGCCCCAAAGAGTGGTCAGCAGCAGGAAATAAATCGCCACCACCAGGTACAGTTCAAATACCCGGAATGTCGCCGACGTGACCATTTGTGTGCTCAGCAGCAACTCCTGCACGCCAATCACACTGACCAGCGTCGTATTCTTGAGCATCACGTTGAACTCGTTGCCCAATGGCGGAACGATGACCCGGAACGCCTGAGGCAGAACAATGCGCCGCATCAGTTTGGCGAAAGTCATGCCCAGCGAACGCCCAGCCTCGTACTGTCCTTTGTCCACGGCGCCAATCCCGGCACGGATGATCTCGGCCATGTAAGCGCCTTCGTTCAGACCCAGGGCGATAATCGCTGCCTGGATGTTGCCCGGCACGACCAAACCGAACAGTTGCACGTCCTCAAATCGGAAGATCCCGCCGGCCGCCAATGCGGTGTACAGAAAGACGATTTGTACCAACAGCGGCGTGCCGCGCATCAGCCATACGTAAAACCGTACTGGCAGGTTGAGCAACGGATTGCGCGACAGACGCATCAGCGCCGCCCCCAGCCCCAACACACAGCCCAACGCCATCGCCAGCACACTGATCAGGCAGGTCAGCCAGAGTCCAGTGAGGTACACGCTGCTGGGCTGTAAAAGGTATTGCCAGAACACATCCCAATTGAAGTTCATCGAGCGTTCGCCTCAGTCGAGTGTGTCGCTGGAAACATGCCATTTGCTCAGCAACTGTACGTAGCTGCCGTCGCTGCGCATGTCACTGATGATCTGTTGTACCGCTGCGGTGAGCTGCGGATCATCCTTGCGAACTCCCAAGCCGGTGAGAATCCGGCTGAAGGCTGGAACGCCCTCCTCGAAAAGATCAGGCGCCTTTGCGGCGTAGTACCCGGCGGTTTCCACTGTGGTGCCGTAAGCATCTACCTGACTGATACGCAGCGCCTGAAAGGCGTCGGTGTCAGTGTTGTAAACCACCAGTTTCATCGGCGTCTTGCCAGCCTTGGTCAGCTTTTCGTTTTCGGCGTCGAGCAAGGTTTTGATCGTGGAGCCATTGAGCACCGCCACCTTGTGCCCAGACAGTCCATCCAGGGTTCTGATGCCCTTGGGATTGCCTTTTGGAACAACCACTGACTGGCTGGAATACATATAGTTGACGATGTCGATCACCTCCCGCCGTTCGGGCTTGTCGAACAGCTGATCAACGATCATGTCGCACTGCTGGGCGAGCAATGCCGGTAGCAACCCGGAGAAAGGAATGACCCGCCATTGCACCGGTTTGTCTCCCAGCCGCTTGGCGATTTCCAGCCCCAGATCGACCGTCAGCCCCCTGGGTTTTTGTGCCTCATCGAACGACACCAAGGGCGGTGAGTCCATGCCCGAGCAATAGGTGAGTTTGTCGGCCTTTTGCAGTCGCTCCGGCACCTGGGGCGCGGCAACCGCCCACTGTGCACAGAGCCCGAGGGATACAGCGGCAAGTAACATATGGCGTTTATGCATGACGAGACACTCCAGTTGTTTAATAACGGGGCAGTACTCAAAGTCAAAACACTGTCGGGTTTGAGCCCGATTCTATTTTTCCGATTGCAGAAACTGGATCAGCGCCGGCACCGTGCCCTCGATGTGCTCGCGCACAATTGCCTCGGCCCGGTCGACATCGCCTGAGCGAATGGCATCAAGGATCACCGCGTGTTCCTGGCGAGCGCTCAAGGGTTTTTCGCTGTGTTGCAGCCACAGGCGCATTGGCGCCTCAATCAGCGAATACAGCGCCGAGATCTGCTTCATCAGCCGAGGGCGGCCGCTGAGGCTGCACAGGTATTCATGGAAGGAACGATGAAGTCTGACCCACTCGGCGCTTTCGTCGCGGTAGTCATCCATCTCATCCAGCATGCGCTCCAAAGCCGCCAACTGCCGCTCGCCTATCTTGGCCACGGCCACGCGGATGGCCAGGCCCTCAAGGGCACTGCGCATTTCGAAGACTTCGTGCAATTCGTCGAAATCCAAACCACTGACAATGGCCCCGCGATTAGGTCGCAGGGTTACCAGGCCTTGAGCATCGAGACGGCGAAAGGCTTCGCGCACCGGCATCCGGCTCATCCCGACTTCGCTGGCAATGTCCTCCGCGATCAGACGGTCGCCTTTGCGGTAACGACCGCCACAGATCGCTTCCAGCAGAAAGTTGTAAGCCTCCTCCTCAGCGGTCAGGGGCTGACGTTCAACGTAGGTGGGAGCGAATTGCATAAAGTCACCTTTTGCAGTTTTGTATCCAATTATCCATTGATTCAAATCAGCAGAAACCGTGCCACCCTGCTTATAAATTCCTCAAGTTATTAATTAAAAAGAAGTTATTACTCAAAACCTGATGTTCTTTAGATCGGCGCGATAGTCACCGTGTGCTACGAAATGGCCCAGCGCGCCCCAAATAGGTGAATAACGGTATCCAGGTAACAAATCATTTCGCCAACCTTCGAGGTCTTTTGCTCCCGCGAGAGAGTGCACTACAGAAATTATCGCTTTAAATATTTTATCCGATTAAGTATTTTGAATGGATGATTGGGCGACAGCCGCCCCCCTTATTCATAGCGACAAGGATCACCCGTGAGCGGACTACGTGAACGTCAGAAAGTCGAACGACGCCAAGCCATCAGCAAGGCAGCCATCGAACTGTTTGAGCGCCAGGGTTTCCAGAACACCACCATCGAACAAATTGCCAACCAGGCTGGGGTGTCAGCGCCCACGGTGTTCAAGTACTTCGGTAACAAACAGGAAATCATTCTGGAAATCCTGCACGACGCCGACCAGCGTGCCATCAAGGACGCTCGCAGCCAGATGCCTGACATTGAGGACCCGGTCGATGCCATGTGTTACCTGGAGCGGCGGTTGACCGGCTACGCACTGGAGGTCATGCACCCCAGCCTCTGGCGTGAACTGCTGCCACTGATATTGTTTGGCGGCGACAACGGGCTGCCCCAAGGCTATCGCGCCATGAACGATGCACTCAGGACTGAAATCAGTGGGTTGCTCAGAGAGTTGCAGCAGGCCGGCAAACTTCGCGCCGACCTCGACGTCGACCTGGCCTCTTTCCTGTTGAACGACTATTCACACTTGCAGTTGTTCAGACTGGTCAACCAGGAGCAGCCGGATGTCGAGTCCCACTCCGCTCAGGTAAGGCACATCACCGAGTTGCTCTTTTACGGCATGCGGGCCTGAGAAAATACACAGATGCAATCACTTCGCAGGGTGTTTGGCTGAACGCCAAAAACCAGAGGACTGACGATTAACTCAAACGGCGGACCGGTATGAAAAAAGACTATTTGGGCAGTTCAACGATGGAGAGTTCACGCCTGGTGCTGGGCGGCAATGTCTTTGGCTGGACCGTCAACGAACAAGATTCGCTGAAGCTACTCGACGCAGCGTTTGAACTCGGCATCAACACCTTTGATACCGCAGACGCCTATTCCATCTGGGCCAGTGGTAATCGCGGCGGCGAGTCGGAAGCCATCATTGGCAAATGGCTGAGTCAGAACAGCCACCGACGCAGTGAAGTGAAGATTATCACCAAGGTCGGGGCCGAACTCTCGCCCGATCAGCACGGGCTCTCGAAAGGCAGAATCCTGCAAGCCGTGGATGATTCGCTGCGTCGACTGCGAACCGATTACATCGATTTGTACTTCTCCCACTACCCGGATGCCTCGACAGCACACGAGGAAACCCTGGAGACTTACAGCGCGTTGATCGCCTGCGGCAAGGTTCGCTCGATCGGCGCATCCAACTACACCCTGGAAGATCTGCAGGCGGCCAAATCCTCTGCCGATCGCCACGCCCTGCCCCACTACACCTGCCTTCAGGTGGAGTACAACCTCTATGATCGCCATGACTTCGAACAGCAGTTGCGTACTTTTGCCCTGGCCGAGGGCTGCGAGGTCCTGACTTACTTCAGCCTGGCCTCGGGTTTCCTCAGTGGCAAATACAAAGGCCTGAATGACCTGACGCACAGTGCTCGCCGCGAGGACCTGGAAAAGTATTTCGATGAGCGCGGCATACGCATTTTGCACGTTCTGCATCAGGTGGCGCAGGAACAGCAGGTCCCACCTGCGGAAATCGCCTTGGCCTGGGTCATGCACCAACCCGGTGTAACCTCTGCCATTGCGAGTGCCACCAACCTGGAGCAACTCAATAGCCTGGCGCGTTCGACGCAACTGGGGCTGGATGCGCAAACCCTTGAACGACTGGACCTGGCCAGCCTCCTTTGAGACTGTCTGTAAGCAAGAGCCCAGGCATGTGGCTGGCATGACCAGCCACAAAAAAACGAAGCCCACTCAGTTCAGGTCTTGAAACGCTCCAGCAAACGTCCTTGCTCAGTGGCCTGCCCACTCACATCGGCGATCTCCTGCGCCGACTCACGTGCGCTGGCCGTCAGGTCCTCGCTGAGCCGGCGGATGCGACCGACCGAACTATTGATCTGCTCCGACACCGCGCTCTGTTCTTCGGCAGCGCTGGCAATCTGGACGTTCATCTGAGCCACCTGACCTATGCCTTCACCAACGCCGTACAGCGACTCGACTAACGCACCAAACAGCGCCGCCAGTTCCTGGCCGAGATTCTGATTCAACGTCATCGAATGCACGACCACGACGGTATCTTGCTGCAGGTCTTCGATGATCGAGCGCGTTTCCTGGATCGAATCCTGAATGCGGCTGGACAGGTTGCGTACCTCATCAGCCACCACGGCGAACCCTCTCCCATATTCACCCGCCCGTGCCGCCTCGATGGCTGCATTGAGCGCCAGCAGGTTGGTCTGTTCGGCGATGTCGCGGATGATATCGAGGACGCTGCCGATCTTTTCACTCTTGACGGACAGCTGGTTGACCTGGCGGTTGGCGTTGGCCAAGTCCTCGCCCTGACGGGCAACTATCCGGGTGGTTCTTTCGATCAGCTCGGTGCCGTCGTCAATGGTCTGCAATACAGTCCCCGTTGCTTGCGACGCCGACGCGGTATTGCGAGCAATCTCCTGCGCCGAAAGGTTCATCTGGTACATAGCCGTTGCAACCTGATCGATGTCCTGGCGTTGGTGCTCCATGGTTTGCAAATTAGCGGTGCTGCCTCGGGCAGATCTGGCCGCCGCCGCCCGCAACTCGGTCATAGAGCCCTTGAGGCGGGTGACAATAGGCTGCAACACATCAAGAAAAGCATTTAGTCCACTGGCCACGCCGCCCAATTCGTCGGCACGGGCGTAGTTAAGGCGCTTGACCAGATCGCCTTCGCCCCGGGCCAAATCGTCGGCCATCAGCGACATTGCCCGCAGTGGTCGTACGATGCTCCGGGACGCGAGCCAGATCACCACCAGTCCAAAAACCGTCAGCGCCAAGCCCATCAGCACCTCCTTTTGCACTGCCGCGAGCAGGTGCTCATTCATCGCTTCGTGCAACTTAAGCAGCGGTGCGAACATCTGCTCCGAGGGTACCTTGACCACAATGCGCCAAGGTTCGGCCCCAGGAATGGGTGAGAACGTCCGACTGACGAGCAAATCCTGCAGCGGTCGTGATTGTCCCGGCAATAATGCGGAGTACTCCACGCCAGGTTCCTTGAAGTGACCGCCCAATGCATCCTTGTCCAGCGTACTGCCAGCAACCCGTCCAGAGGCGCTGACAATCCACACATCCCCAGCCTGCCCCGGCAAGCCTGCCTTGGCAGCCAAGGCTACGACTTGAATCTGGCTTAACTGAATGTCGATACCCAGCACCGCTACCACACGACCGTGATCGATCACTGGCAGGGTCAGCGAGGTCATGAGAATCGGACTGCCAGAGGCATCATCGAGATAGGGATTCAGCAGACAAGGCTGCGTCGTTCGTAGCGGGCAGTCATACCAGGTGCGGGATGCCTTGCCGTCAGCCATGGGCTTGTCGTCGACAATGCTCTTTTCTTGCACAGTGACTTGCTCCATCTTCCCGCCGCTCTGGCGAAACCAGACCGGCGCAAAACGCCCCAACTCATTGCTACCCAGTTCGCTCTGTCCGGAAAAGTGCGCGTCCTGCCCGTCGAAAGCGTTGGGCTCGAAGACGACATAAGTGCTGATAAACGTCGGATTGGCTTGCAAGCTGGCCTGCAACTGCCCGGTGATGTAGGCCCTAGCGTGCTCTGGTGTCAGCGCCCCACTACCGCTAAGCGACATGATTCGCATGACCTCCGCTGATGAGGCCTCACCGACGCGCAGGGCATCGCGGAAAAACACCTGGACACCAGAGGACTGGAAACGAACGGACTCAACCACACGTTCCTCGATAGCCTGGGTCATGCTGGCAGAAGTCAGCCCTTCGGCGCGCTGACTCAAGCCACTCATTTCCTTGATTGCGGTGCTGATCAGGGCCAAGGCCAACAGTGTCAGGCATAGCCCGACCAGTAGAATAATTCGGGCTCGTAAAGTGACAAACATGGCGAGTCTCCTGTGCCGAGTGGCCACACAAAAAAATGGCGACATGCCTGTCGCCGATCAGAGGAAGTGCCCGTGCCCCCCTGTTGCACTGCCTGTCATCCACACCCGTCCGACCGGCGATGCGCGCCAGCGACAAGGGTTAACAGAGGCCGTACTTAACAGCAGAGGTGAATCTCGGGCATCAATAGAAGCGGTAGCAGTGAATCACTACCTGACTTGCGTTGGGGTAATGCACATGGCCGATAAAGCTTGCACGGGTGAGCCAGTCCAGGCGCCCCTTAGGCACTTGAAACACCGGCGTGCAGGTGCAGTGGTACTCCGTTTCGGGAATCGGCCACTGGCCTTGTCGCTCCAGCTGGCGACCGTATTCGGTCATGTTCAGCAAGCCGATGTTACGGATGTTGATCAACTCCCCCTGGTCGGTACGCAAGCTGTAGCGTGCGTCCAGTTGACCGACGCCGTCAGGGCGCAGCAGGAAAAAATCCTCGCCCCCGGCCAGCACCTGACCTTTGAAGTCCAGCCCTTCGAAATCCCCCCCGAGAATTGGGTAGTTGCAACGCGTTCCATCTACGCTCTCCCCCAACAACAGCCCAGGGCCGATATCGACGCGCAGGGCCAGCACCCGATACAAGCTGGGGGCGGCGCCCCTCAACTCCAATGGTTCAGCCATGGCAAACACTCCTGTGTGGCCCGGCACAAAAGCACCGGGCCACGATGATCAGCGATTGGTCTTGATGCTGGTCCAGGTGCGAGTGCGGATCCGCTCCATGGCTGGCGGCATGGGCTGTAAAGCGAACAGGGTTTTGCGCGCTTCGTCCGGCACATACATGTTGGGGTTATTACGGATGTCCGCATTCACCAGCGCGGTGGCATCCTTGTTCGGGTTGGGGTATCCGATCTTGTTGCTGATCCGGGCGATCACATCCGGGCGCAGGATGTAATTGATGAACTCGTGGGCCTCCTTGGTGTGGGGGGCGTTAACCGGCACCATCATCACGTCCGACCACATCGGCGCGCCTTCCTTGGGTAACGCCATTTCCACCCTCACACCCTTGCCCGCAGCATCGGCCAGCTGTTTGGCCAGCGCCACGCCGCCCGACCAGCCAACGGCGACGCAAATGTCACCGTTGGCCAGGTCCATGCCGTAGCGCGACGAGTTGAAGTAGGTGACGTAAGGGCGAATCTTCATCATCGCCGCCTGAGCCTGCGGGTAGTCCTCGCGTTTCTGGCTGTTGGGATCGAGGCCCTTGTAGTGCAAAGCGATGGGCAAGATCTCGTTGGCTGCATCGAGGAAACCGACGCCACAACTGGCCAGCTTGCTGAGGTTCTCTTCCTTGAAGATCATGTCCCAGGTGTTCATCTGCACACTGGCACCCAGAATCTGCTGGACCTTGTCGACGTTGTAGCCGATCAGCGTGGTGCCCCACAGGTAGGGCGCAGCGTAGCGATTGCCCGTGTCACCCACCGCCTCCAGGGATTTCATGAACTCCGGGGCCAGATGCTGCCAGTTCGGCAGTTGGCTACGGTCCAGAGGCTGGACAGCACCCGCCGCGATCAAGTGACTCAGGTTGGCGCTACCGGGGTAGACCACATCATAGCCAGAGTTGCCGGTTAGCAGCTTGGACTCCAGCGTCTCGACGCTGTCGAACACGTCATAGATCGGACGGATCCCGGTTTCCTCCTGAAAGCTCTTGAGGATCTCCGGTGGCAAGTATTCGATCCAGTTATAGATGCGCACCGTGCGCTCTTCAGCCTGAGACATTCCTACCGTCAACAACGACAGAGCGACACACAACAGGGCATTGCGTACTTTCTTGTTCATGGTCAAACACTCCTAAGCGGCCGCGGCGGCTCGCGACACTTAATAGCGGTAGGTGAAGTACAGTTCCAGCGCACTGAATTTTTTATCATCGCCGAATACCTGCTTGGCAGCGGCGAGGGGCTTGACCCAGTTGTAGGACAGCGACGTATAAAAAGATGGAGTCGGAGTCCAGTCGAGGAAAACGACGCTCTCATCGGCAAAGCGCCGATCACTGACCGGTGCGCCCATGTAATTTTTTTCGTCCAGCCAAAACTGATAGTGAATCGCACCGAGGGTCAGCGTTGGGTTCAGGTGAGTTTTAAGTGAGAACTGCTGAACGTTTTCGTTGCTGTTGAACAACAAGTAGTTACCAACAACATCCCCCACCAGCCAGGTGCTCCAGTCGACGAAGCCTTTGCTCAGAGGGTCCCAGGCTTTCTGGCGATTATCGGTGAGGTTGTCATCGCCGGAAAAACTGGCGTAGCGATAGCCGATGACCGGCGTCAGGGGCAAGCTATTGAACGCGTAATCGGCCTGACCATACCAAGCCTTGGCATCGTAATCGACGCCCTCGCCGCTGCCTTTCTCCAGCGCGTATTCGGCGTTGAGCGTCAAGGCGGATACGCCCGGCACCTTGGCGTTGAGTGCCCTGACGTTGTACACCTGCATCCCGTCCCTGAATCGAGGGGCCGTGCTGCCCTTGGGGCCCAGCGCATTGACCTTCATCGCCATGGCGCCCAGCGTCACCTGGTCGTCGAGGTTGTAATCCAGGTTGGCGCCCGTCATGCGGAAGTCACCCAGATCGTCGTCGGTTCGCAAGCTAAAAGCCTGGGCCTTCAACGCGCCATGATCCCAGGCCAGGATCGCCGAATCCTTGAAGGCGGTTCTTGGGCCAAGCCAATAGGCGCCGTCATCGAGTTGGTCAAGGTTGCCGTCCATGACGATGAAGCCTGTACCGATCATGTAGTTCTGGCGCCCGGCAGTCAGCGTCCATTCCCCGGCGCGGAAACCGCCGTAGAGTTCTTCAGCGGCCACATCACCATCAGAGCTGCGCGTAAAGCCACCGGCATCGCCATCGCCAAAGGTGGTCGCCGCCACCAGCGAGCCACCGGCCAGCAGGCTGAAGTCAGGCTGCAGCGAATAGTCCAGCTTGATGCCTGGCTTGACGTAGAACTCCTGCCAGTCGATTTTCGTGCCGCCATTTTTGCCGCCGCGCATATCGACGCGGCCACTGCCAAAGTTGACGTTTCGAGTGGAAAGGGTCGCCCCCCCGGCGCTGAGATTGAACTCACCTTTGAGGTTGCCGTCCTCGAAGCTGTAGCCAGCCAACGCAACGTGGGTCGTTAGGGGTAAGCCGAACGCTAAGAGCGCTCGAGAGAAACGCGTCATCGAAACCATATGAAGCTCCTGTGTGATTATTGTTGTTACAGGGCAGTGAAATGGCGGCGCAGTACGCCGCCAACACCTGGCCGAGCCAGGTGAATAGGACGCAAACTTCTTGTATTTATGGGGCGTTTCAGTCGCTAAGGTGCGCAGCAATGGCACGCAGCATGCGCACACTGTCAGCATCGAATTGGCTGACGGCGTCGGTCAGCGATGACTGCTTGACGATCACCACACCGGACGGTTTGTCGACAAACAGGTATTGGCCATGAATACCACCGGCCATAATCGCCTGGCTGTGATCGTTGAAGGCGTACCACTGGCTGCGGTAGGAAGCGCCGGGGGTCCAGCTGGAGAAGTCGGGCTCTTTGGCATAGATCGCTGGGTCGGCACCGGCGAAGAGACGTGCGACCGTCTCGGTCGACAACAATTGCACTCCACCCTGGCGACCATCGTTGGCCAGCAGGCGGCCAAAACGCGCCATGTCACGCAAAGTGGCGCTGAAACCGGCCCCGGCGACACTGCGCCCCCACGGGTCGGCCATAAAGTAGCCGTCACGCTCACACCCCAATTGGCTCCAGATTTCTTGCAGTAACTGATCACAGGCCTTGCCCGAGGCGCGCTCCATGACCCAGGCCAAGGCTTCGGTAGTGGCGGTCACGTAATGGAAAAAGCCACCGTGGGTGCCGCGTTTTTTTAGCGACGGCAGGTATTGGTACAACGACTCGAACTGGGTGTATTGCGCAGGTGCAGGCTGAAAACCGCAGGCATAGCCGTATTGCGAACTCTCCGAGTTGGGGTCGTCATAAACTTCGCTGTACTCAATGCCCACAGCCATGTCGAACAGCTGGCGTACGGTGGCATCACCAAACGCGCTGCCCACCAACTCAGGCACGTAATACGCTGCAGGCAACGTTGGGTTGAGTGAACCGTCACAGACCAGTTGCTCACCGAGGGTGCCGATCAGTGACTTGGTCACCGAGAACATGATGTGCCGGTCTCGGGGCCGCTGACCGTTGAAGTAGCGCTCGAACAGCACAGTGTCGCCCTGCATCACCAAAAAGGCATCGGTCTGGCTGGCCACCAGGTGATCGATAACGCTGATTCCCAGACCACACTCACTGTCGAAGTGCAGCTCATCCAACGCTTGTGGAAATTCTTGCAACGTACTGACCGGTCCGGAACCTGCCTGCACATCAATGGAGGGACGCAGGCGCGCCAGATTACGGAAACCCCACTGGCTAAACGGCGGGCGCATCCAATTGTTCCAGGTGACGCGGCGTTGCGGCTCTGCCGGGAAGCCCTGCATAAGCAAAGGCGCCTGGCGCGCGTCGAATGACGATCCATTAGTCTCGATGTAAAGACTGGCCAGTGAAGGCACGGTGTTCTGACTCATCGGGTTGACCCTGAAAATGACTCTGCGTGCGAGCAGATGCAGGGAAATAATTACCCGATATTATTTTTTAGTCAATAAAACATTTTGCTTGGTTAACTTTTCGCCGCGCTCAGCGCCAACACTGCTCCACCCAGCGCCACACCCAATGCGTTGCCGAGATTGAAGGCACCGATGTTCACCGCCGAGGCCAGATCAGGCGCGTCCTTGGCCGCTTCCATGACGCGCATCTATAGCGACGCGCCCCCCCATAAATGCGTGCCGCAGCAACCAATTCCTGACTGAACCTCATCGACAATAAACAAGCCCACAACCTTAAGCACCACTTTGGTGGTACTGGGCAAAAGTCCCCGGACAGCTCACGATCATCCGCGATACGACCCGGGGTAATCCGTTTCTTACGTCAAGCGGTCATGCCGACGAAGAATCGCCAGGCATTTTCATCCAGCGTGGCGATGTCATAGCCACCCTCCTGAACCACCACACATGGAATCCCCAGTGCCTTAATCCGCTGTCCCAGTAAACGGAAGCCCTCATGGCTGACAGAAACTTTGAGTTGAAAAATCCGCCCGCATGGCAGTATTTCGGCAAAGATAATTCCGGTAGGGGCCGCGACCTTGCAGACGATCTGGTTCAGCGGCCAGTTCCACGGCGTGATCAGGGCGCAGACGCCGATAGCTTCAGCGGTCCATTGCAAGGCATGTTGACGAGCCAACACTCATGCGTGAGTGAGGTACCAGCGCCAGTCCTGCTCTCCGACTTCAGCATTGAATTGACGGAACTCGCGCCACTTGATCGCCAAAAATACCTTTAGGAATTCAGCGCCCAGCGCCTCACGTGCCCACGTTGAATGTTGCAATGCCTGCAACGCTGTCAGCCAGTCGGTAGGTAGAAATTCGGTAGCCTGCTCATAGCCATTACCCTCAATCGCCGCGCCAGGATCGCTTTGATGAGTGATGCCATGGTGAATGCCCGCAAGTAATGCGGCAGCGGCAAGATACGGGTTGGCATCGGCTCCGCAAATGCGGTGTTCGATGTGCCGACTTATCGCGGGGCCGCCGGGCACGCGGAACGACACCGTACGATTGTTGACGCCCCAACTTTTGGCCAGCGGCGCGTAGCTACCGGTCTGGAACCGGCGATATGAATTGGCATGGGGGCAAAATATCGCCAGCGAGTCAAACAAGGTCTCCATCATCCCGCCAATTGAGTGACGCAACAGTGGCGTACCCTGTGGGTCTTCGCTCGCATAGAGGTTGTTACCCTCCTCGTCGGCCAGACTGACGTGCAAATGCATGCCACTACCGGCCTGGTCGCTGAACGGCTTGGCCATGAAGCACGCTTGCAGTCCATGTTTGTTGGCCACCCCTTTGACCAAGCGTTTGTAACGTACGCCTTCATCAATGGCCTGGAGTGCGTCGAAACGATGCTCCAGCGTCAGCTCGACCTGGCCAGGCGCGTACTCGGAAATGGCCGTGCGTACTGGCAGCCCCTGTAGCGCACAAGCAGCGTAGAGGTCATCAAGAAACGGTTGAAGCTGCTCCAGTTCGTATACGCCATAAACCTGCGGAGCAGCAGGGCGTACCCCATTGGTTTGCAACGCCGGCTGCGGCCGACCGTTAACATCGCGTTGCCGGTCCAGCAGGTAAAACTCCAACTCAACGGCCATTACCGGATGGAATCCATCGGCTTGAAGCCGCTCGATGGTATGCACCAGTACGTGGCGCGGGTCGGCCGGTGCGGCGGGAACACCTTGGGTCGGGTGCATGCTCACCTGCACTTGGCCTGTTGGGTTAGTGCGCCAGGGTTGCAAGGTCAGGCTTCCCGGCAAGGGGTAGGTCCAGCAATCAGCGTCAGCGACATCCCAGACCAGGCCTGTGTCGTCTACGTCTTCCCCCTGTACAGTCAAGGCAAGAATGGAACTTGGCAGCGGCCGACCATTTTCGTAGATCGCCAGCAGTTCATCGCGATGCAGCAGTTTGCCCCGTGGAACACCATTGGCGTCGATAAGGAACAACTCGATGCTCCGCACTTCAGGGTGGGCGGCCAGATAATCTACGGCCTCTTTTTTATCAGCAAATTGCATGTCAAACCTCTTAGCGCTCATTCAAGCGACTTGGCAGTATTTGAGAAAAGTGGGGGCGTCAAACGTCCACTCATGAAGGGATGACCCGAGCGCCAGGTAGGGCAAGCAGCGTGGTCAGCGCGCTATCCAGTTCACCGATCAGCCTGTCGACATCCGCATCACTTGTCTGTGGACAGCACAGGGTCATGTTGTGAAAAGGCGTGATCAGGATTCCGCGATTGATCAGATACAGGTGCAGCGCCATTTGAAGGCTGTCATGAAAAGCCGCCTCGGCTTGCGCACCCGTTCTGGGCGGGGAGGCACAGAATTGAAACTCACAACGAGCCCCCAACTCGGTGACAGACCAGTTCAGTCGGTGCCGCTTGAACAACCCTCGAAATCCCTGGGCCAGTCTTGAGGCCAGGGGCAGCATGTGTTGGTAGGCAGACGCTGTCATGACCTCTTCGAGGCTGACTCGCATGCAACGCATCGCCAGTGCATTGGCGGACAGCGTCGTTCCCATGCCGCTGTGGCCATGCCCGCCACTCTCTTCGCTGATGGTCTTCTGAGCGGCTTTCATTGCCAAGGCAACTTGCTCGGTCACGCCAAACACAGCGCAAGGCACGCCCCCTGCGATGGGTTTACCCACCACAAAAAAGTCGGGTTTCAAATCCCATTGGCGAGTGCATCCACCGATGCCGGTAGAAATAGTGTGGGTCTCATCAATGACCAACAGGCTGCCATATTTAAGGGTCAATTCGCGGCACTTTTGCATGAATCCCGGATCGGGCAGGACCATGCCTATGTTTGTCATCGCCGGCTCGCACATCAGCGCGCACACATCGCCCTGGGCTAAAGCAGCCTCCAGCGCGCCGACATCGTTGAAGGGGATGGATCGACTGTATTGGGTCAAGTCGTAGGCTTGGCCCACAAGACCTGCACGGTGCACCGTTTTGCCGTCGCGGTAGCGCACCATCACGTCATCCACGGTGCCGTGATAGCAGCCGTCGAACACCAGCAAAACGTTGCGTTTGGTGATAGCGCGCGCCCAGCGCAGAACGTAACGATTGGCGTCAGTCGCATTGGCGGTCACCTGCCAATAAGGCAGCTCAAAGCGCTGAGCCAGCAACTCTGCGCAGACCACCGCGTCTTCGCCAGGCAGCATCGTTGTCAGGCCATTATTGGCCTGCTCTGCGATGGCGCGGGCGATAGGATCAGGTGAATGGCCAAACATAGTGCCTGTGTCGCCCAGGCAAAAGTCTATGTAGTCATGACCGTCAACATCGGTGAAGCGTGCCCCTTTGGCACGCTGGACGAAGAGCGGAGAAGGCATCGACCAATCGCTCATCCAGTGCATGGGAACACCGTTGAACAGATTCGCCTTGGCACGCTTGGCCAACGCCATTGACGTTGGGTTGCTTTCTATAAAACGGGCACGCTCGGAGGCGGTAAACGCAGCAATCGCTGGTTCACTAATTCCACTTTTCGACATGATCAAAACCCTATGTTAATTATCAAATTAATTAAAAGCCGTTGCCGTTCAGATAGGAAAACAACCCATCGCTGCATTCATTCTCCTATCAGTTCCTAAATGACCGGTGAATACCGTACAGTGAACTTACAAGTTCTGTGATATATCGCGATTTAATATATCGCGGTGATAGCCGCCGCCCCACCCAGGATCATTCGTTGATCGCGCTGGAGAGTATTCAAACTTAATAGCCGGCTTGAGTAGATCAAATGCTCGGTTTTACTTTCGGCCAAAAGAGAATAAACCGTCCGTGTCCTGATCTCAGGCTTGAGGGGCTTTGTTCTCGACCAGACAGTTCCCGCCATCCACCACGATGACTTCACCGGTGATGTAACTGGATTCAGGAGACGCCAGAAATGCAACCGCCGCCGCCACTTCGCGAGGACTGCCTGCCCGCCCTATTGGGGTGAAGCGCCCCGCCTCTGCTTCAACGGGGGAGGATGACCCCGTCGTGATCCAGCCGGGAGCAACGCTGTTTACAGTGATCCCCTGCTTGGCTACTTCAAGTGCAAGCCCCATGCTCATGCCAACCATTGCGGCCTTAGCGGCGCTATAAGCGGCTTCGCCCGGATTGCTGCACCTGGTGCCCGTGGTGGAACTGATATTGACAATACGCCCGTAATTTCGCGCCCTCATACCGGGCAAAACGGCCCGAGTTAGAAGAAAAGCTGTCGTTAAGTTTCTTGCCAGTGACAGATTCCATTCATGCAGTTCCATCGCTGCCAACTCCGAGAAAATCTCGGGGCTTCCTTGCATGGCCATTCCCGCATTATTCACCAGAATATCGACCCGCCCCCAGACTGACTCTGCCCATAGGCTGAATTCACGCACCTGACTTTCATCCGTGAGGTCAATTGGCCGACCTTCAACTTCAAACCCTTCGAGGCGTAGCTCTTTAACCCGATCCGCGATGCGGTTGCTGCTGGCGGTGACGATCAATTTCGCCCCAGATGCACCTAGCCTGCGAGCGATCGCCATACCAATACCTGCTTCACTTCCGGCACCACTGACAAGTGCCACATGCCCTCTAAAATCGGTATTAAACATGGTGCTCCCCCCGTACTGAATTTGTAATAGGAGTGGAAATTAGGCTAATAAATCTGATAAATAAAGACGATCATTATCAGAAAATTTGACAACCATAATGGCGTTTACCAGCGAGTCACTTAAAGTTTTCCTCTCGGTCGTGGACAGCGGCTCCTTTTCCGCCGCCGCACGAAAATTAGGCCGGGTTCCCTCCGCTATCAACATGGCGGTGTCACAGCTTGAAGCAGAGCTGGATCTCTTGCTTTTTGACCGATCAACCCGCAAAGCCATTCCTACAGCAGCCGCCAAAGCACTTGAGCCCCAAGCAAGACAGGTCGCGAGCCAGTTAAACCTGCTGGACGCGCATGCCCTCCAGCTTCATCAGGGGTTGGAGGGGCGCTTGATCCTTGCGATGGCGCCGGAGCTGCAAACAGGCGTATGGAATCGCCCGCTGTCAATTATCGCCAGAGAGTTTCCTACGCTTGAAATCGAGATTCGCTCCGCGTCCCATCCGGAGGCGATGCGCATGCTCCATGAAGGGCGTGTGCAATTGGCACTTGGATTTGAACGACCAGGGCTTGACGAGCGGGAGACGTTTCTTGAAGCGGGGAGCCAATTGTTAGTAGCAGTTGCCTCTCCAGATCATCCGGCGGCCGCCGGCAAGAAAAGCCCCTTAGGTGAAGAGCAACTGGTCAACGTTCGGCAGATCATCGTTGCTACTGGAGGACCTACAGACTCTGACCCACGTGTTGTGCTGTCGCGGCGGATTTGGCTCAGCGACAGTTATCTGGCAACGCTGGATCTGGTGCAGCAAGGATTGGGCTGGGCTTATCTTCCACAACCGCTGGTACAACCTCTAATCACTTCGGGCGTATTGACGGAGGTGGTGTTTGACAACATGCCGAGTCAGATGCGGTTATGGGTCGATATCATCTGGGTGAAGAACCGACCTCTGGGGCTGGGAGCGAGTCGTTACCTGAGTCTGATGCGCGAAATTGTCGAGGGCGAGCCTCGTCGTGTTTGATGAGTCAAAAATTACGGGCCATTCTTAGTGGCCGCCAACTGCTTCCTCTGGCGTGAGCCGAAGCCTGGCGTTCTACGAGAGAAGGCACTCGATGAATCCGGCACGCCGTTCCTCGCTGGCGGCTTGCTCGATGGTTACCTGGAGCTCGCCGCTTACTTCGAGCAGCTCGGTATCTCGACAGGTGAGTTTGATTTGGCTAACCCAACGATCGCGAAGGCGTTTTTACACACTCTGGGCCACAAGCAGCCGGCCGCCGCGTATGGGGCGGTTGTACGGGTATGAAGTCCTAGCAAAAAGGACGTCCGTTATACCCTGGACCTGGAAGCCTCATACCGTTCCGATAGACGCCGTCACATCACGTTGACCGGTTTCATCCAATGCCTTCCTTTGCCGGTACTCACGCGGGGAACAGGCATGCAGGCTCCTGAACACCCGTGAAAAATGCGCGGCATCCTGATACCCCCAGGCGAATGCAATGTCGGTGATCGAACGGTGCGCCAGCGCCGGCTCCAGCAAAGACAACGCCGCCTGCTCCAGGCGCTTGCGTTGAATGTAGCGGCACACCGATTCGTTGTCGCTTTCGAACAACCGGTACAACTGCCGTACCGACATGCGCATCTGTTCGGCAATACTTGCCGGGCTCAATTGCGCGCTGCCCAGTTGCTCGCGAATCAAGCGCTCTGCCTGCAGGCGCAGGGAGTCCACCGGCACGTTACGCAGGTCGTATTGCATCATCGGTTGCAGCAGCGAGATCAGTGCGTTCTCAAGCGCCCCGCCCTCTTCGGCATTGGCCCAGTGGTCCAGCTCGCCGGAAGCGACCTGGCGAACCATGGTGCGCAGCAATTGGCCGCTCATACCCACGGTCGACAGCTTGCCGTAACGACAAGCCTGACCGCGCAGGGCATCAAGTTTATGCCGAGGAAGGTGGATCGACACATGTCTAAACAGTCCGCGAGGCAGCATCTCGATTGCCCGTGCCGAATCCAGCAATGCCAGTTCGCCTTCCTGCAGTTGCAAGGTATGGCTTTCCAGGAGAATTTCCATAGCCCCCTGCTGTTGCAGCACCAGAAAGCAAAAGCGATCGTCGGCGCGATCCGTGCTGCCTTTGCGGCGGCTGATGGAGCCGGCGTTGCTACGGATATGGGCGACCTCCGTGCCACCCAAGTTACGCCGCTCGATTTCGCCGATGAACAAGGACTGGCTATGGGCATAACGCGTGGCGAACCGACCGCAGACCTCCTCGACGTTGAGGTTCCAGTGGTGTAGGTCGGTAGCTGCGTGCTCAATCATGAGGCCATCCTGCGGTGCGGCGTGTATATTTAATGCACCTTTCACGTGATTTAGGAGATTTATTCCCGTTTCAATACGCTATGCATACAACGCGCCAAAACAGGGATGGCCGATCGTTCAATAACGAATCATCACCGATTTCAACTCAGTGTAATCCTCGATAAATGCACTGCCGAACTCTCGTCCGACACCCGACGCCTTGCTTCCGCCGAAAGGTACCGAAGGGTCGAGGAAGGTGTGCATATTGACCCATACCGTGCCCGCCTCGATCTGCGGAATCAGGCGCAACGCCTTGCTCAAGTCGTTGGTCCAGAGACTCGCCGTGAGACCATAAGGCGAGTCGTTCATCCACTCCACCAATTGCTGCTCATCATCAAACGGCAGCACACAGACAATCGGGCCAAACGTCTCTTCGTGCAGCAACGGATCGTCCGCGCCATTGGCCATGACCACCGTCGGTTCGACGAAGTATCCTGCACGCTCCACAGCACGGCCGCCGCATACCACGTGGTTGCTCGCATGAGCACGCCGGAAGAAGCCGATAATTTTTTCAAAGTGAACACTGTTGGCTAGCGGTCCAAACTGCGTTTCGGCGTCCAGCGCGTTACCGATGCGCAATTGCCCCAGCGCCTTGCCCAGTTTCTCGGTCAACTCGGCGACCAGCGAGCGGTGCACGTACAAGCGCTCCGGCGCCGCGCACACTTGCCCCTGATGGACAAAGGCCGTCTGCACAATGCCCGCCACCGCACCATCGACGTTGGCATCGGCAAGAAACGCCGCGGCGTTCTTGCCACCCAGTTCCAGCGTTGCGCGGGTCAGGTTGGCTGCCATCGCCGCCCTGCCCACCGCCAGGCCGGTCGGCACTGAACCAGTAAAGGCGACTTTGCGCACCAGGGGATGTTCGATCAACTGCTGGCCAATCGAGCCGCGACCGTTGAGCACGTTGAACACACCCGCAGGAATGCCCGCTTCGATAGCCAGCTCCGCGATACGCAGCAGGGTCAGGGGCGTGAATTCGCTGGGTTTGATCACGACGGTGCAGCCTGTGACCAGTGCCGAGGCGATCTTCCAGATGCCGATCATTACAGAAAAATTCCACGGGACAATACCGGCTACGACCCCCACCGGCTCACGACGAGTAAACGCGGTGTACTGCTCGCCGGCAAAGGACGGTAGTGACGGCGTCATTGTCTCGCCCGTGATCTTGGTCGCCCAGCCGGCAAAATAACGCAGGAACACTACGCTTTGAGCGATCTCCAGACCGCGCGCCAGGTTGATTGACTTGCCCGAGCACACAGTTTCAAGCTGCGCGAGTTCGTCACCGTTGGCTTCGATAAGGTCGGCCAGTTTGTTCAATAGCACGCCTTTGACATAGGGCAAAGTCTGCGCCCAGCTGCCCTTGAAGGCTTTAGCGGCGCCCGCGACGGCACTCTCGACCTCGGCTGCCGACGCCTCATGGACGCTGGCCACCGTTAGCGCGGTAGATGGGTCCACCACCGCGAAGGCGGGTGTCAGTGAGTCGACCTGGTATTGGCCGTCGATGAAATGCCCATGCTCGCGAGCGAGAAATGCCTGCACTGCAGGCAGCAATTGAATGTCGGTCATGATGCCGTTTCCTTGAAAGGTTTAGAGAGGCAGAGCGATGTTCAGCCAGAGCTTGTCGCCCTCGGGGCGGTTCTGCACATCGAACTCGTGCTGCACCCGAACGGCGACGTTGATGCCGTTCTTCGCCGTGTAGGCCACCTGCGGACCCAGTGCGAAGGCGCGGCCCTTGAAGTCGCCCAACACCGCGCCGTCACCGCTGTCACCCGTGAGCTGCTTGTAGGCGTAGCCGCCGACACCGAAGGCCCATTGGCCGACATGCTTGGCCGCAACGAAATCGGCATGCAGTTCGTTACCTGAACGATAATCGGTGGCGTGGTTCTCGAAGTTGTAATCGAACATGGTCTTCATCGAGAACTCGTAGCCGGCAGGGTTCAGATAGGTGAAGTCCACCAGTGGCTCGATCGTCATATAGTTGCGTCCGAGGTTGGCCAGATCGTTCTTGTCGTAGTTGCCGGTAGGCAGGTACAGGTCCACCCCGGTAATGACGTGCCAATTACCAAAATGCCAACCGAGTGCGATCGGGTCGAAGATCAAATCGCCGATACCGCCCTGCCGCTGACGCGCGCCGTTGAGGTTCTTGACGTTGACATCGGCGTACACCAGGAACGCGTGCATGGCCCAGTCGCCGCCGAGGATTTTCTTATCGGTGACATGGATCAGCCGCGCGATGCTGGCGAAAGTGGCGACCTCGAAATCATCGAACACCGGCGACTTGTTCTTGAACGAGTCGGCGCTGTAGAACATGTTGTAATTGACCAGGTAGGTTCCCGCCGGCGGCATGTAGCCGGTAAGGAAGCCCTCGCTACCGTTGGCGTACGCGCCACCCCCGCCTTCAGTGCCCCAGGCCAGGTTCGACAGGGCTAGCCCCAACCCTATTACAGCCAGTTTCTTGTACATGCGAATACCTTTTTGCAGACGACAGGAGGCCGTCCCGCCGCCCATCGGCGGGATCGTTACGAAGGACGGTCAAGGGTTGAGGATGAAGTGGGCTCCGCGCTCACCGATCATGATCGACGGCGCATTGGTGTTGCCGCTCGGTACCTGCGGGCAGATCGAGCAATCGACCACACGCAGGCGTTCAACGCCATGAACGCGCAATTGCAGGTCGGTTACTGAGGTGGCTGGATCGGTTCCGATGCGGCAGGTGCCGGCAGGGTGATAGACAGTCTTGATGTTTTGGCGCATCCATTTCTCGATGGCCGCGGTGTCATCCCAGCGCACGTTATTCGGTTCGATTACCTCTTTCACCAGCTTGGCGAGCGCTGGCTGCTGGAGCATCTTGAGGCCCAATTGCACGGCACGGATCTGGCCGGCCACGTCATGCGGGTCGGCCATGAAATTGGCATCGATGCGGATCGGCGCTTGTGGATCGCGGCTGCTGAGCAGCACCTGTCCACGGGATTTGGGTTGCAAGTGGCCGACTTTGATGGTCAAGCCGTGTGCGCCCGCAGCGGCCTTTTCACCTGGAGTGTTGTCAAAGTTATCGAGCACCGGCAGGAAGTGCAGCTGGATATCCGGACGACCGCCTTCACAGGTGTCGACAAAGGCGCCGCCCTCGAGGATGTTCGAGGTCATCAGCCCGGTGCGCGTTGTCAGCCACTGCGCGACGTGCTTGAGCGCCCTGAGCCCCTTGTCTTCTCCGAAAAAGCTGTTGTCGCCATGGATAGTGGCATTCACCGACATGTGCAAGTGATCGTGAAAATTCTTGCCGACCGGAGCGTCAACCAGGCACTCGATGCCCATAACCTCCAGGTGCTCCCGGGGGCCGACGCCCGATAGCATCAGCACTTTCGGGCTGCCGATGGTTCCAGCACTGACCACCACTTCGCGGCGGGCAGTGGCGCGCACTGTCCTGCCGTCGGTGCCGCTGTATTCCACACCCACAGCCACACCTTGGTCGATGAGCACCTTGTGCACCAAGGCATCGGTAACCACGGTGAGATGGCCGTCACCTTTTACCGCCTTGAGGTAAGTACGCGCGGTGCTGGCACGCGCGCCATTGCGGGTGGTGGTCTGGTAGAAACCTATACCGTCCTGGCGGGCTCCGTTGAAATCGTTTACATAGGGTACGCCAAGCTCCTGGCCGGCGCGCACGAAGGCCATGGTCAGCGGGTGACGGTAGCGGTTTTCGCTGACAGGCAGCGGCCCGTCCTGGCCGTGGTACTGGTCGCCAAGGCTTTCGTTAGCCTCGGCCTTCTTGAAGAACGGCAGCACGTCGTCATAGGACCAGCCAACGCAACCCCACTGATTGGCCCAGTCGTCGTAGTCCTGGTGCTGGCCATGAATGTAGATCATGCCATTGACCGAGCTGCCACCGCCGAGCACTTTGCCTTGGGCGATAATCATCTCGCGGTTGTTGCAGTGCACCTGGGGCACTGTCATGTACGGCCAGGACTTCTGCTGGAAGACCTTGACCACTGTCGCCGGCATGCTGTGGAAAGGGCTGTTGTCCTTGGTCCCGGCTTCCAGCAACAGGACTTTGCCGGCCTTGGCCTGGATCAGCCGCGCCGCCACCACGCAGCCAGCAGAGCCGGCCCCCACCACGATATAGTCGAATGCTTCGCTCATTTCAGGCTCCCGGTCGGTATGGTTCGCAGGGTAGCCCGCGCTACATGGGCGCGGGCCTTGATGCCTTCAATTAAAGCGCGTGGCAGCCCGCGATACTTGCCTGGCGCTGACAAGAACTTGGACAATCTCGCCAGCCCGAGAAACGGTTTAATGCAGAGGTGAAAACGCCGCCGGAAGGTACACCGTCGAATGCATATCGCGCAGCTGTGGCGCGGAGTTCTCCGGAGGCCAGACGCCGTCGCGCACCGCTCGGGTGCGCACGTCCAGGCGCTGTTCGAGCGAGTCGTAAGGCCAGATATGCAGGTATCGCGGCAGCTGACCGTCGGTGGCGTAGAAGGCTGCATAGACCGGGGAGTAGTGCGCGCCGGTTCGCGGCCCTACCGCTTTTTCCCAGCCCTTGAGCGTGGGCGCCAGGCCCGACGGCACGAGGTCGTATACGCGAAGTTCGTAGAACGGCCCGTGGGGCCCGGCAGGCAGCGGCTGGATAAAGGGAAACAAGGTGTAGTTTTCCACGCGCATGTCCGTCAGATACGCCTCGATGCCAAACGCGTCGCCACACAATAGATAACGTTCGCGCTCAGCCTGGCGAGCCGCCTCATCGGCAAAACCACGCAACACCGCGATCTGATTCAGCGGGCCGATTTCCGACGCCCAGCAGCCGATCAGTTTCACGGCGGCGTCATCGACGGCCAGGCGCTGCTCCAGACAATCAATGGCAGTGGCGACAGTGCGCACCCGCACGGTGAACGTGATCAATTCGTACAGCTTCATGACAACCTCGATTCAGGACCCGACAAATGCGTGGATGACCTGCATCCACCACGAAAAAACCGACGCCGCCATAACGGCGCGCCGGTTGTGCAACCAGGTCGTGAAGCTGTCGCGATCACACGTCAGCTCCGCGCTCAGGACGTTGCCACGCCACCGTTGAACACCGGTGACAGCCCCATCAACTCAAGCTTGCGGGTGAACTCACCCAGCCTCTGCAGTTTGTAGGCCTCCAGATCAACGTCCTGGTAATCATAAAAACCCTGACCTTCACGCAGCCCGTTGCGCCCTTGCGCCATGTTCTCGGCAATGACATTGGGTGGCAGGAAACGCGGATCGATGGCTTCAGCCAGGTAATGGGAGGCATAGAACAGAATGTCGCCGCCGCCCCAGTCGATAAACTCAAGCATCCCCAGCACGGAGAAACGCAGACCGAAACCGACGCGAATCGCGGTGTCGATGTCCTCGGCGCTGGCCACTCCCTCCTCGACCATTCGCGCCGCTTCATTCATTGCCAATGCCTGGATTCTCGGCACGATGTAACCGGCAGCCGGGGAGCATTGCACGGGTACTTTGCCAATTCGCTTGAGCAATGCCATCAGGCGTTGCACCACCTGCGGGCTGGTGGCCTCGCTGCGGCTGACTTCGACCAGCGGCATCAGAAACGCCGGGTTCAGCCAATGGGCATTGACGAAGCGTTGCGGGTGCGCAACCAGTGCCGCCAACTGCGTCACCAGAAAGGTCGACGTCGTCGATGCAATCACTGTTTCATCGCCACAGATCTCACTCAGCCAAGCGAACGTCAGCGCCTTGAGCTCAAGCACTTCAGGCACGGCTTCGAACACGACAGCGGCATTGTGCAAATCGTCGCCACTGCCCTCGCGATCACTCAAGCGTAAACGGCTCATCACCTGTTCGACTTGTGCCGGATCGAGTGTTCCCAGACATGCAAGCGTCGCCAGTTCGCCGCGCAAGTGGCCCTCGATCTGGCGCAAGTAGCGGTCCTGCGCCACGGGCTCGCGTTGCTTGATATCGATCAGGGTCACCGGCAGTCCGGCGAACATGAACGCCAAGGCAATGCCCTCGCCCATGCGCCCAGCACCGACGATACAGATGCGTTGCGGATCGGCGCTCATGCCTGCACTCCCTGGTTCAGGCACTGCGCCATTTCGCTGCGGCTCAGTTGAGCCAGCCCGAGGTTTTCCAGGGTTCGACCCTCGGCGTACAGGTCGATGCCACTGACCACCGTGGCCAGGCTCAACAGGCCCTGGGCGACCGGCGTCGGCACGCCGGCCCAGCGTCCGACCGACACCAGAAACGACAAGCCCAGTCGTGTGTCTTCAAGCATGTAGCGGTGCTTTTGCAAGTCGATGTCTTCACGCCAATCGCCGCTATCGGTCAGCTTGCCGTGAGCGCCGCGACCGTACATCCACTCATCGCCGTCGGCGGCGTAATGATCGGCCAGCGGGAAATGCGGTGCGCCATAGCCCAGCACTTCACGAATGGCGATACGCTCGGCGTCGAGGGCATTGGTCACGCGACGAATCGAAGGCACGGTCCCTTCGTTGTGGATGTCCCAGGTCTCGAAATGCTCAAGTGGACCCGCGTTCATCAGGATCAACGGCGGATGAATGATCGGGCCGGCGTTCATCAGCGCGCCGCTGAGTGCATCTTCGATCGGCTCGACGCTGGGGTAAGCCTCGCGCAATACGGCGAACGCCGACTCGCTCAAACGACTCGGAAAAACCCCGGTCGGCAGACGGGTCGCGTAGCCGCTGATCACCACCTGGTTATCGCCATGCTTGCGCGCCAGATAGGGCAAGGTGCCGGTCTCCGCAAACGCCACCTCGCTGTGATTCCCCACCTTTGCCATTGCCTGGGCGAACACCAGGCTGCCGAACGTCCCCGGCGGCAGGAACACCACTTGCCCGTCGCGCAACAAGGGCGCCAGTTCATTGGCAAGTGCTTGGTGGGAGGTCGACGGCAAGGCAATGACCAACAACTGAGCATCGGCCACGGCCTGTGTCAGATCGGCCGTCAAGGTCAAGGCATCCCCGACCTGCCCCAGGCTCAAGCGTCGTTCGCCACGAAAGTCGCGCACGAGCAGATGGCCCAGGCCTTGCAGTTTTTCCAGCGCGGCACTGTCTCGGCGCCACAACCGCACCGAATGGCCTTTCTCCGCCAACTCTATGGCTGCCGCGTAGCAACCGTGACCACCGCCGATAACACTGATATTCATGAAAGCACTCCTGTAGAAGAGCCTCGATCCTAACAACGGCCCCGGCGAGCCACTGCCCGAAACGCGCAAGCGTCATTCCGATTCTGCAACGCAATAAACAGGTCGAGTGCGACCACAATCAGTGTGGGAGCAAGCTCACTCCCACAATTGCTCAGGCGCGTCGTCGCTCGAACACGCTGTCGCCGTCAAGGTGGTTCAGGTGGGTGCAGCCCATCAGGTTCATGGTCCGCGTCAGTTCTTCCGTCAATACGTCCAGCGCCCGGCCAGCACCGTCTTCACCTGCCACCGCCACGCCGTAAAGGGTGGAGCGCCCCAGCAGCACGGCATCGGCCCCGAGCGCGAGCGCTTTGACGATGTCACTGCCACGCCGGATCCCGCCATCCAGCAGCAGGCTGAGTTTGCCTTTCGCCTGGGGCGCGATGGCCGCCAGTGCATCGAGGCTGCCGAGGGCGCCGTCCAGTTGGCGGCCGCCGTGATTGGACACCACCACACCGTCGAGCCCGAGGACGACGGCGCGTTCCACATCGGCCGGATGCAACACGCCCTTGAGCAACAGCCGCTCGCCCCATTGATCACGCAAACGCGCCAGCATGTCCCAGTCGAGCAAGGTGTCCATCTGCTTGCCGATGAACGCCATTGATCCCAAGGGGTTGCGCTCGCTTGGCGGCAAGTAAGGTTCAAGGTTACCCATGCCGGGCAGCCCCGATGGCCACATCACTTGCTTGAGCCAACGCGGGTGACGGACAACGTCAAACTTGTTGCGCCATGTCAGCTGACGCGGCCTGGCGAAACTGCGTCGGTCCCACTCGCGATTGCCTAGCACCATCGCATCACAGGTCAACACCAGCGTCCGGCACCCGACAGCGGCGGCGCGCTGCAAGAGGCTTTTTTGCACCGCCGGATCGCGCATGGCGTACAGCTGAAACCACAGGTCGACACCAGGCGCCGCCGCAACGAGGGCTTCAAGTGAAGTGTTGGACGCGGTGCTCAGGCTGAACGGCAAACCACGTGCCATTGCAGCCCTGGCCAAGTGAATGTCGGCATCGCGGTGCAACAGACCGTTGTAGCCCGTCGGCCCGATCAGCATCGGCATTGACAGCACCTTGCCGAACAACGCGCGAGACGTGTCGGGCGCATGGCAGGGCACCATGGCTCTGGCGTGCAGGCCATAAGCACTGAACGCGTCAAGATTGTCCTTGAGCGTCAGTTCGGCTTCCGCCCCGCCGCTGAGGTATTCCCAGACGAAGTAAGGCACGCGTCGCCGGGCCATGTCGGCCAGTTCGGCAATGCTGTGCACACGATTCAAGTCGGAACCGGTATAGAAACGACGCATAGGTCATCCTCGTAGGGCGGATAAAAACCGCTGCGAAAAAAAGCCCGGAAGGAGCGATCCGGGCGAAGGAAAACCAGTGTTGAAAAACCTTTGCCCGATGCGCGGGCAACCCGGAAGCCGCGAACGGCTCCCGGAGGATTTCAGAACTTCCAGGTGTAGGTGGTGATCAGGCGGTTCTCCTGATAATCCGCACCCGATGCACTGCCATTGCCATAGCGCGTCTTGACATCAATGCGGCGCCATTCGAAACCCACATCTTTGAGCGGACCGCTTTGCACCACATAGCCAAGCACGATGTTGCGTTCGCTTTCGACGTTTTGGTCGAGGGCATTGTTGCCCCGGTCGACACCCGTGCCGCGCATGTAACGCGTCATCAATTTCAGACCCGGCAAACCAATGCCCGCGAAGTTGTAGTCATACCGCAATTGCCAGGAGCTTTCGTTCGGCTTGACGAACGCCACTGTCGACCAGTTCACCAGGTACGGCTGCGGCGCATAGCCGTTGAGCGTCGGGAATGTCGACTCGCCAAGCATGCGCTGATAGCCGACACCGAACGCATGGGCACCCTTCTTCAGGGTCGTCATGATCCCGTAGGACTTGTTGTCGATGTCGCCGTATAACGCCTTGCCGTCCTCGCTGTTATTGAAGTAACGGAGGTCGGTCTTCACGCCGTAACCGCCCCCCAGATCGTGGTTATAAGTCAAACCCAGGTAGTGTTGTTTGTAGATATCTTCCAGCTGACCAAAGAAATAAGTACCGGACAAGTTCGGCGTAAACGCATACGTGGCGCCACCAAAGTTCAAACCGTCACTGCGACGTTTAACGTTAGGCCCATTGAACAAATACATCTTCTCGGTATTGGAAGATTCCCGGGAACTTATTTCGGTAAAACGGCCACCGGTCAGTGTCAGGTTATCCACTTCCTTCGATTCAAGCTGCACACCGTGATAGGTGGTGATTAATTGCCGCGAATCGTCGATGTAAGCCACCGGCAACGTCGGGCGAAGTTCACCAACCTTGAGTTCGGTTTTGTTGTAACGAACCTTCCCGGTCAGCGCCGCACGGCCATAGTCCCGGACTTGTTCGCCCTTGCTGGTGTCGTACGGAATGATGCTGTCCGGACCCCGGCCACCGCCGCCATCCAGGCGATAGGCGTACTGCGCCGAGAGGTCCAGGCCAAACTGCAGCGTGCCTTCGGTGTAACCCGAGATCGCGCGAAAATCGAAGCCTTGGGTCCAACTGCCGATCCGCGATTGCGGCGCATCATGCTGTTTGAAATCGCGGTCGATGTAGAAGTTGCGCATTCCCAGACTGACTTGGCTGTCGTCTACGAAATCGGCTTGCGCAACGATAGGTGTGAAGATCCCCATTACGGCCGCGGTGGTGATGCCACGGTTTACCCAGCTCTTCTGGAACATCAAACTTTCCTTCTTTTTTACATGCACATAGGCACGACTAGTGGAAGCAGATCAATTCAGCAAAAGTGCAACTTTGGCAGTCAATCCGCAGTATTGTTTTTATAACCACTTACTGCAAAAAAGTCGTAACGCAGCCGTTCGCCAGAACAGCGAAAACCGCTTTATATTTATTTTAAACACTCAACGATCAGGAAAAGTCTTATCGTTTTTTTGGGCAAACCCACATCAGGAAGTTGCTTTAGAGGCATCCCCCAGACGGTGGTAGGCACGATTGAAATACACCAGGCCTTCCTGGCTGTCGCCATTACGAATACCCAGCACCTCGCAATAGAAAATCGTGTGCGATCCCACTTCATGGGCCTGGGCGATGCGGCAGTCGAAACTGACCAGTGACTCATCAAGCAGCGGCGCACCGCTTTCCAGCGTGCTCCAGGATGCGCAGGAAAAGCGCTGTTCGGTATCGAGATTGCGGTTGGAAAAAGCCCCCGATACCTCCTGATGACCAGGGGTCAGCACGTTGACGCTCAGCACACCGTTGCTCTTGAAATGCACGTTGGAAAACGACGAGCGATTCATGCACACCAACAGCGTCGGTGGCTGGTCGGTCACGCTGCACACCGCCGAAGCGGTAAACCCGAAACGCCCCGCAGGACCATCGGTGGTGATGACCGAAACCGCGCCACCAAGCATTGCCATTGAGTTACGAAATCCAGTTGTATCGACCATGGTCTTACCCTCCGGTCTATCAGATATCCAGCACCAGCTTCTTGGACTTGGCCCGGGAACAGCACACCAGAATCTGGTCATTGGCAGATTTTTCGTCATCCGTGAGATAGACGTCGCGATGATCCGGTTCGCCTTCGATGACGTCGCACAAGCACGTGCCGCAAACGCCTTGCTCACACGACACTTCAATCTTGATGCCCACGGCAGTCAGCGCATCGACGATGCTCTGGCCTTCGGCAACCTGTACGGTCTTGCCGCTGCGCTGAGCGACCACTTCGAAACCGACACCCGAAGCGTCGACTTCGACCTGGAAGTATTCGCGGTGCACATGATCGTCGGCGTACCCCGCTTCCAGGGCCTGGGCAATGACCCAGTCCATGAAACCTGCCGGCCCGCAGACATACACGTGTACGCCGGCTTGTGGCGTGCCCAGCACTGTTGGCAGGTCGAGTTTCTGTTCGGCGGCTTCGTCGTCAAAGTGGGTGTTCAACCGCGACGCAAACGCAGCGTTACCCAGCTCCTCGAGAAAGGCGCTGCGGCTGCGCGAACGACCGCAATAATGCAGTTCGAAATCGCTGTCGCGGGCATTCAGCGCGTAGGCCATGGCCACCATCGGGGTGATGCCGATACCGCCGCCGATCAGTATCGAACGCCTGGCATCGCTGGCCAGCGGAAAGTGATTGCGCGGCAGGCTGATCTCGATTTCGCGACCTTCCTGCAGCAGTTCATGCACCGCCACCGAACCGCCACGCGAGGCGGGATCCTTGAGTACGCCCAGGCGATAGGCACCTGCGTTGGCCGGATCACCGCACAGCGAATACTGGCGGACCAGACCGGTCTTGAGGTGAATATCGACATGCGCGCCCGCCTCGAAGGCGGGCAAAGGCTGTCCCGCAGGATCACTCAGATCCAGTACGACAACACCTTCGCCCTGTTCTTCGCGCTTGCGCACGACGACTTTCAATAATTGATCGCTCATACAGGACCATCCCGATTTCGTTGTAAGGGGGCACATCTGGGCACCCCCGACTGCTATTTCAAACCGTGTAACCGTGGACTCAGCGCATGAAGATCCCGCCGTTCACGTCCCAGGTCGCCCCGGTGGTGAAGTAGGCGTCTTCGCTGGCCAGTTGCACGATCAGCTTGCCGATGAACGCGGCGTTGCCCAATTGCTTGACCGGGATCGCCTCGATCAGTTTTTCCAGGCGCTCGGGCGGCACGGCGGCGCGCACCGCCGGCGACTCGATAGGGCCCGGGGCGATGGCGTTGACCGTGACACCGGACGCCGCCAGCTCCTTGGCGAATATCTTGGTCAAGGTAATGATCGCGCCCTTGGACGCGGCGTAATGCGCGCCGGTCGCGGTGCCGCCGTTCTGCCCGGCCAGGGAAGCCATGTTGATGATCCTCCCGTACCCCCGGGCCGCCAGATAGCTGCCGAACACTTGGCAGCCGACAAAAGTGCCGCGCTGATTGACGCTCACAACACGGTCGAACTCTTCCGGGCTGATCTGCATCACCGGTGTGGTCATGGTCATCGCAGCGTTGTTCACCACCACCTGCAATTCACCCCAATGCGCCACGACGGCCGCCAGCGCGTCTTCGAAATCAGCCTTACTCGACACATCGAGCTTGAGCGCCAGGACCCGTTCGCCTGTGGCATCGAGTTCAGTGGCCGTGGCCTGTGCCGATTCCAGCGAACGGTCGCTGATCACGACCCGATAGCCGGCGTTCAGCAATTGCTCGGCAATGCTTTTGCCCAGCCCCTGGGCCGCGCCGGTGACCAATGCAACCTGTGTCATGGCAACGTCCTCAGAGGATGTAGCCGATACCGGCGAGGGTATCGGTGGAGTTGATCAGCTGAATCAACTTGCGCTGAATCTTGAAACTGTCACCGCTACGCACCAGTTCAAACGTGACATCGGCGGTGTACTGCTTGAGCACATCCTTGCGGAACTCACGCAGATTCTGCGCACAGCGTACGGTGACAATTCCGTCTTCATCCGACAGCACGCGAAAGCGCGACTGACTGCGCACAGTGCGCGCTCGCGGGGTGGTCGAAATCGATTCGCCGCTGGTCAATCGGGTGACACGCAACTGACGCATGTGGTGGTCGTCATAGGCGTAGTTCAGGGTGTTCTCGAAGTCGGTTTCCAGCGGATCGATCGGGATGATGTAGGTCGCGTTCTCGGTCCACAGATCGAGCCATTCGACGAAATCGCCGTGGTCGAGCATGTCCGCTTCCTGCCAGATGAAAGCGCTGACTTGGTTGAGCAATTGCAGGTTGTTCATGGTGTTCTCCGTCACTCAGGCCGACATCATCTTTTTCCACTGCTGGTAACCAGCGCGCATGCCGGTCTCGGCGCTCACATCGCTCACCCGCCCGTCTTCGGATTCCTTTTCACCCGGCAAGCCGCGGTTGAGCATGATCCACAGATCGGTGCCGGCACTGGCGCCGCGCTGTACGCGCTCCCAGGCTTCGGAATCGTCCGGAGTACCAAAACCCATCGGCCCCTGGAAGTGCTCATGCAGACGCAGGCGATAACGGTTGGCCACGGCCGGGCCACCGTCCATGGTGATGACGGCGTGATGGATTTCGGTTTCGTTCACCGCGATCGGTTGCAGCACCCGGAAGAACGCCATGGAACAGGCGATGTTCGGGAACAGGTTGAGGTTGAAGCCCGAACCGCCGACCGCGCGCACGATGCGACGGACCGATGCTTCGTCCTGGCCTTCGGCGCGCAACTGCGCGGCCAGGTCTTCGAAACGCTCAGGGATCGGCAAGTCGAGGTTGGCTTCCAGGTCGACCAGGTCAGGAATCATCACCATCACGCTGTGACCGTTGCCGAGGTCTTCGACATAGCCCGGCCCTTCGACGAAGTCGAACAGCTCCAGGGTCTGCTCATCCACGGACGACAGGAACGACTTGTGTACCAGCGGGAAGTGGTAGGCGTCGGTGGTGTTTTCCAGCTGGATCTTCCAGTTGCCAGGGAAGCGGAAGCGGTGCTCGCCGCCCACTTTGACCGGGTAACCGGCGCCCTGCTTCATGAACAGATCGATCCACTTCTTGGCCGGGCCGAGGAAATCGGCGAGGGGCTCAATGTCATCCTTGAAGGTGGCGAAGATCATGCCGTTGTATTGCTCGACACGCAGGCTGACCAAAGGCAGTTCGCCCTTGTCCAGGCAATCGGCGTAGCTTTCCGGGTGCGGCACACCGCGCAAGCTGCCATCCAGCGCGTAGCTCCAGCCGTGATAAGGGCAGACAAAACTGTTGGTCTTGCCTTTCTTGTGTTCGCACACCGTCGCGCCACGATGGCGGCAGCGGTTGAGCAACACATGAACTTCTTTCTTGCGGTCGCGCACGACGATCACCGGCTGCTTGCCGATATAGGTGCTCTTGTAGCTGCCGGACTCCGGAATCTCACTGGCGTGAGCGACCCAGATCCAGGTGCTGTAGAAAATCTTGTCCAGCTCCTGATCGAAGATCTTGCCGTCGGTGTACAGCGACGTGTGAACGCGGTCATGCAGGACCAGGTCGGAAGGACTGGCGTCGAGCGTTACGGTGTCTATCAGGTTACTCACGATCACTCCTCGTCGGCATTGTTCGCCGACTCTAAGAATTCTGGGTGTTACTTTCAGGACTGGCCGGACTGACCGGGTACGGGCAGGTGCGCGGCGCTGTTCCAGGTGTCTACCGGTCGGCTGAACAGGTTCTCGGTCTGAAAATGCGCCATGCGCCACTGCCCTTGTTCCTGGGCGAACCGCACGGTCAGGCGGGCGCTGTTGAGGTGCGAGGCACCCGAGGCAAAGGTCGAAGTCTGCAACATCACCCAACTGGCATCTGCGGTCTCACCGCTGACCCGGATCAGTTCCGACGTCAGGAAGTGCACGTTCAGCGAAAAGTGCGCCGGTTCAACCATGTAGGTCGCGAACATCGCTTTGATCGCCTCACGCCCCTGGTAACCGCCAAAGCTGTTCTGGTACTTGGCACCCTTGCCTTCCCAGACCGCCTGCTCGGTGAACAACCCGGCCAGTTCCTCGAGCGGGGAATCCACGCCCAGCTCGTCGCACAAAAACATGTAGCGATTCATGCAGGCGCGGATCGCGTTCTCGCTTTCCAGCTGCTCGATACGCTGTTCCAGTGCGCGCAAATGCTCTTGTGATGACATGGCGACTTCTCTCGACTCAGCGCTGGATGATCAGTTCGCGACCGGTACGGGCCTCGACCTTGCAATACTTCCAGAGCTTGTATGGGCCATTGCCGACATCCGTGGTGCGAAACAGATTGCAGGCGGCGTGGACGGTTTCGATGTCGGGTACATCGGCCAGCAGGTAAGTCGTCCAGGGCCAGCCGGCGGACGGGCCGACCATGCTTTGATCGTCGTCCATGTTGCCCAGCACGGTGACGCCTGGCAGGTCGGCGATGCCGTTCCACATGGCGCCGAACGCGGCCCAGACTTCCAGCGCTTCAGGACGCGGAGCATCGAAAAAGTTTTGGTTGATGCCGATGCAGAACAGAACTCGCAGGGCTTTTTTATCGGTCATGGGGTTCACCAATCAGTAGGAAAAAATTACAGGTAGCCAGGCAGCGGCTTATTGCCGAAGAAGATCGCGCCGGCGTTCTGGTAGGTCATATCGCCCATGAAGGCGTGCTGGGTAATGACTTGGGTGTCGTTGACGAAACGCGACAGCGGACTGGTGCGGTATACCCCACTCATGCCCGACAGCATTTGCGCGGTGCGAGCGACATCGGCCGCGACGCGCGTGGCGTGAGTCGAGGACAAGCGCAGCATATTGGTCTGCTCGACACTCACCGGGTCGCCGGCCAGAACGCTGGTCCAGGCATCGTCGATGGACTGGTAGAACCACGAACGAGCAGCGCGCAGCGACGCTTCGGCCTTGGCCATCTCGACCTGGGCCAGCGGCCGATCGGACAACGATGGAGCACCGGTCACGGAGATTCGGCCACTGGCCATGCCGCTCAACTCATCAAGTGCCGCGCGGGCAACGCCCAGGCCGACCACTGACAACACCTGCGTGGCGAACGACAGTGACGGATAGCGGAAGAACGGCTCGTCAAGATTCGATGGACCGCCGCGAACGAAGGTCCACTCCTCCGGCACCACCACGCCTTCGACGACGACGTCATGGCTGCCAGTGCCGACCAGGCCGACGACGTTCCAGGTTTCCTCGATCCGGACCTTTTCCCGAGGCATCACCGCCAGCCGTGGCAGGCCGAGCATCTCGCCGTTTTTCGGGCTGATGCCGACGCCGATCAGCGACGCGCCCATGCAACCGCTGGAAAACTTCCAGCGCCCGTTGACCTCCAGGCCACCTTCAACAAACGACGCAGGCTGCGGAGGGAAGATCCCGCCGGCGAACACCACGTCAGGCGAATCGGCATAGATTTTCTTGATGGTTTCCAGTGGCAGCGCTGCCAGGTAAACCGGGCTCATGCCGAAGCTGGCGACCCAACCGGCGGAGCCGTCCGCGATGGAGATATCTTCCACCATCTGGCAAAACTCGGCCGGCGAACGCTCGTCTCCGCCGAAGCGTTTTGGCACCAGCGCCCGATAGACACCGAGCTTGCGGAACTGCTCGATAACGTCCTGCGAGATGAATTTTTGTTGGTCGAATTCTTCGTTCCGAGCACGCGCACGAATCTCGACCAGCAGTTTCTGAAACGCTTCATTCGCCGTGATCGGCACGCAGCGCTGGTGATTCAGCTCGCTTGGCGCAGTCATGGGTTTCTCCATAGTAAGCATCACGATTACTCTTCCAGGCGCCGGACCAATTCGCGGGCGACTGCGCACAGCAGTTCGTCCGCGCCGTGGGCGGCAATGAGTTGAAGGCCGACCGGAAGCCCCGAAGCACTTTCCAGAGGAATGCTCAGAGCCGGATGACCGGAAAGGTTGAAAGCGCGCACCAGGGATGTCATGCCCAGGGCAGCGCGAGTGTCGGCCGCATCGGCGACCAGCAAGGGAAAGTCGGGCATGGTCGGCATGGCCAGAATCGGGGTGATGGCCAAGGCTGCGTCCACTTCTGCGATAAACGCGCGGCGGATGATTTCGGCCTCTTCAACGGACTCGGCCGAGGTCAGACTGGCGGCGCGCAGACGGTCGGCGACATCGTTGCCAACCCGACCGGTTTGCAGAAGATGACCACACGCAGCCCAGGTTTCGGCGTTGATGATCACCATGCCGGCGCCATACGCGGCGGCCATGCCAGGCAGCGTTTGCTCAAGCAGCTTGAAGCGCGAACGACCCAGCGCCTGGTTCACCACCGAATGGATCTGTTCGTTGGCCTCTACCGCGACAACGCCGATAGCAAGATGCTCAGGCACCGGGACGGAAGTGAACGTGGGATCAATGACGCGCATCGCTTCAATCAAGCGATCGATATCCAGTGCCAGAGGACCTACGCAATCAAGGGTACTGCGCGCAGGCATCACACCCTGACGGCTGACACGACCGAAGGTTGGCTTGAGACCGAATACACCACAGCACGCCGCTGGAATCCGTACCGAACCGCCGGTATCGGTGCCGAGCGCAAAGTCGCAAAGGCCTGCCGCCACCGCAGCTGCCGAACCACTGGAAGAGCCGCCCGGTATATAGCCCGGATAACGCGGATTGGACGCCGTGCCGGTCCATGCGTTGAGGCCGGTGGTGCCGAATGCCAATTCATGCAGGCTGGTTTTACCAGTGATCTGGCAACCCGCCTTCAGAACAGACTGAACCACGTGTGCATGTTCGCCGGCCGCCGGCGCATCGGCCAGGGCGCTGCTTGAAGCGCGGGTCGGATAGCCGGCGATGTCGATGGTGTCTTTCACCATGACCGAAAGGCCATTCCCTCCCAAGGCTAAATCCTCAACAACGATCGACATGCTCTTTACCTGCTCGTTATGTGTCACCAGAACGGATGACCTCGGCACCATGGCCGTGGAAAACGCTTAAATCTAAAATCGTAATATTTACGTGAAATGTCAATTGAATTTTACCAAATAAAAGAGTGTGTATTTTCGGTGCAGATTTTCCTTTTCCGCACCAACGACGTGCAGTTTGGTAACACTGCCGCCAAAACGAAAAAACACCGTTATTTGATATTATTTCTTTATAAATCAACATTTTATGAATTCATCACAAACAAAATGCAGCGAAACATTTGGAAAAATGTTGAGCGGGAGACTCTCTGGAATGGCAATCAGTAAAAAATAAATCAGCCGAAAAACGGCAGTTAAAAACAGTCTAAAAAATCACTGTTTTTTGAGTTTTTTGTCAGCTGGTTTTTGGCCATTCGAGGGCTTCCTTGATCCAGATCAAAGCCTTGTTTGATATGGCGTGCTGCGGGTTTTTCCCGCCCGTCAAATGCCCCTCTGCCGGTCCTTCGGATCACCTTGGCCGGACCGCCTCGAAGCGTTCGCATCAGGCATCGCAGTAACGGCTTTCTGCCATGCACTGAAAAATTTCTGGCATGCAATCTGCTTTTGCCCTCTTCGCCTTCGACCGATCACTCATGGTCGAGCGGCACCCTGATGGCTCGGTAACAGACCTGGGGTGCCGCCGCAGTTCGATAACTAAAACAGGGCCGTACCTTGGGCCGTACTCGCACCACGTCGTGGTCGGGGCGGCTGGCCATTAGCCTTTTGCAGCGTTGCAACTCTTCGGAGAAAGTCATGCTTTTCAGAAAAGCCGTGTCCACGTTGTTGTTGAGTGCCGCCTGCGCCGCCGCTGCGCAGGCGGATGTGAAAGTCGGTGTCATTACCTCCTCCACCGGGCCGATCGCACTGGTCGGGCTACCACAGAAAAACACCGTGCCGTTGCTGCCGACCCAGGCCGGCGACCAGGTGGTGAAGTACATTTCTCTGGATGATGCGAGCGACCCGACCGCTACGGTGAAGGCGCTGAAGAAGCTGATCGACGAAGAAAATGTCGATGCCATCATCGGCCCGAGCGGCTCGCCCAACGCCATGGGCGTGATCCAGTTTGTCGCCGAGGCAGGCGTGCCATTGCTGGCACCGGTGGGTACCGCTGCGGTGGTACTACCGATGACCGAACAGAAGAAATGGGTATTCAAGACCACGCAGAACGATGACCTGATCGCCAAGGCGCTGTTCGAACACATGGCCAAGAAAGGCGTGAAGACCCTCGGCTTCATCGGCACCGGCGACCCTTATGGCGAGAACTGGGCCAAAGTCATGGCCGGTCTGGCAGCGCAGCAGAACATCAAGGTCGTGGCCAACGAGCGCTTCCAGCGCCAGGACACCTCGGTCACCGGGCAGAGCCTGAAAATTCTCGCCACCCGCCCCGATGCCGTGCTGGTCGCAGCGCCGGGCAGTTCGGCGGTGATGCCGCAGACCACCCTGTTCGATCAAGGCTATCGCGGCCAGGTCTACCAGACCCACGGCGCGGCGCTGCAAGACTTCCTCAAGCTGGGCGGCAAGAAGGTCGAGGGCACCATTCTGGCGGCCAGCCTGATGCTGGTACTGGATGAAATCCCCGACAGCCATCCTTCGAAGAAAATCGCCAGCGACTACACCACGGCCTACGAAAAGCTCAACGGCAGCAAGCCGGCGACCTTCGGCGGGAACACCTTCGATGCCGGTCTGCTGCTGCAGCAGGCGATTCCGATTGCAGCCAAAAAAGCAGCACCGGGCACGCCTGAATTTCGTGCGGCCCTGCGTGATGCGCTTGAGCAAAGCCACGAACTGGCCGGCACCCAAGGCGTTTACAACATGACGCCGCAGGACCACAGCGGCTTCGACGAGCGCGGGCGCGAATTGATCGTGGTGAAGAACGGCAACTGGATGTTGTTGCACGACAACTGATCGAAACCCGGGCGCACAACCACTGCGCGTCCTGCCCGCTTGCCGGCGAGCCAACCTGCGCCGGCAAGCGGGCCTGATATTCAATCTGTAGAAAAGAGCTCTCATTATGAATTTCCAGATAGCCATGCTGCTGGGCCAGGACGGCATGACCAACGGCGCGATCTATGCGCTGTTGGCCTTGTCGATCCTCCTGGTGTTCACCGTGACCCGGATCCTGTTGATCCCCCAGGGTGAATTCGTGACCTACGGCGCCTTGACCATGGCCACGTTGCAGAGCGGTCACCCGACTGCTCTGGTCTGGCTGCTGCTCGGCCTGACGCTGATCGACTGCGCTCTCGATGTCTGGGGCGCGGCACGTTCAAGCCAGGCCTTTCGGTTCCCCGTGCGCATTCTCTTCAAGCTGGGCTATGCCGGCCTGCTGGCAGTGCTGATCAACACCTTGCCGTTGGCCGAATTGCCGATGGCAGTCCAGGCCTTGTTGACGCTGGCGCTGGTGGTTCCGCTGGGGCCGCAAATCTACCGACTGGTGTTCCAGCCGATCGCCTCGGCCAGCTCACTGGTCTTGCTGATTGTGTCGATCGCCGTGCACGTGAGCATGGTCGGTATCGCCCTGTTGCTGTTCGGTCCCGAAGGCGCACGCACGCAACCATTCTCCGAAGCCGGCCTGGAGCTGGGTCCGGTCACGTTCAACAGCCAGACGCTCTGGGTGCTGGCCGTGTCCCTGGGGCTGATCGTCGGACTGTATCTGTTCTTCGAGCGCACGCTGTATGGCAAAGCCCTGCGTGCCACCGCGGTTAACCGCATGGGGGCGAGGCTGATGGGCATCTCGCCGACCCTCGCCGGCAAGTCGACCTTCCTGCTCGCAGCGCTGATCGGCACGCTGTCGGGGATCCTGATCGCCCCGATCACCACCCTGTATTTCGACTCTGGTTTTGTCATCAGCCTCAAAGGCTTTGTCGGCGCGATCATCGGCGGACTGGTGAGCTATCCGGTCGCCGCACTCGGCGCCCTGGCGGTGGGCTTGATCGAAGCCTTCTCGATGTTCTGGGCCAGTACCTACAAAGAGATCATCGTGTTCACACTGATTATTCCGTTCCTGCTGTGGCGTTCGTTCACCAGTCGTCATGTGGAGGAAGAAGAATGAATTCGCGCTATCTGTTGCTTGCCCTGTTGCTGGTGGTGGGCGTTGCGCCGCTGCTGTTGCCGCCGTACTACGTCACCCTGCTCAATTACATCGGCATGTACGCCATGGTCGTCTTGGGGCTGGTGCTGCTCACGGGTGTCGGCGGCATGACCAGTTTCGGTCAGGCCGCGTTCGTCGGGCTGGGGGCCTACACTTCTGCCTACCTGACCACCACCGAGCAATTGCCAGCCTGGCTGGCGTGGGCCGGGACGTCACCGTGGCTGACGCTGCTGGTGGGCGTGGCGCTCACTGCGTCAGTGGCACTGATTCTCGGTGCCCTGACGCTCAAGTTGTCTGGGCATTACCTGCCGCTGGGAACGATTGCCTGGGGCCTTTCGCTGTACTACCTGTTCGGCACGCTGGAATCCCTGGGCGGCCATACCGGCGTCGGCGGCTTGCCATCGATTTCGCTGTTCGGCCTGAAACTGGATAAGGGCGAAAACATTTTCTACCTGATCTGGGCCCTGCTTTTATTGGCGATCGTCATCACACAGAATCTCCTGAATTCTCGCGAAGGCCGCGCCATTCGCGCACTCAAGGGCGGTCAGGTCATGGCCGAGTCGATGGGGGTCAACACCTTCCGCTCGAAGATGGTGATCTTCGTCATCTCTGCGGTGTTCGCAGCCATTTCCGGCTGGCTTTATGCGCACACCCAACGCTTCGTCAACCCGACACCCTTCGGCCTGAACATGGGCATCGATTACCTGTTCATGGCCCTGATCGGCGGGGTCGGCAGCGTGTGGGGCGCCCTGCTCGGCGCGGGCATCCTGACCCTGCTCAAGCAATGGCTGCAGGACTGGTTGCCGCACTTGCTGGGTAACACCGGCAACTACGAAATCATCGTATTCGGCATCCTGATCGTGGTGCTTATGCAGCGTGCACCGGGTGGTCTTTGGCCTTTGCTGACGCGCCTGATACCGGTCCGCTTCAGGGTCCGCGCCAAGGTCCGGAATGTCGACGCCAAAGCGGCACCCCTGCCCCGTCGGCAACTGCCCGAACATGGCGAGCTGATCCTTGAAGCGCGCAATGTGACCAAGCGCTTCGGCGGACTGGTGGCCAACAACGACATGAGCCTGGAAATCCGCTCAGGTGAAATCCTCGCGCTGATCGGCCCCAACGGTGCCGGCAAAAGCACCATGTTCAACCAGCTCTCCGGCGTCGATACACCGAGCAGCGGCGAAGTGCTGTTCATGGGTCAAAAGATCAACGGGCTGAACTCGCGGCAAGTCGCGCGCATGGGTATGAGCCGCACCTTTCAGCACGTGAAACTGCTGGGCAACATGAGTGTGTTGGAGAACGTCGCCATTGGCGCGCATTTGCGTGGCCAGCAAGGTGTGCTGTCGGCGGCTCTGCACCTGGATCGTCGCGAGGAAGCCGAACTGCTCGGCGAAGCCCGGCGTCAGCTGGAGCGCGTTGGCCTGGGCGATTACTTGTATGAAGAGGCCGGGAGCCTGGCACTCGGCCAACAGCGGATTCTGGAAATCGCCCGCGCCTTGTGCGCCGATCCTTGCCTGCTGCTGCTCGACGAACCCGCCGCTGGCCTGCGCCTGAAAGAAAAGGAAGCCCTTGGCATTCTGCTCAGCCGCCTGCGCTCCGAAGGCATGGCGATTCTGCTGGTCGAGCACGACATGGACTTCGTCATGGGCCTGGTCGATCGCGTGGTGGTCATGGAGTTCGGTCAACGGATCGCCCAGGGCCTGCCCGAAGATGTACAGAAGGATCCGGCCGTGCTGGAAGCCTATCTGGGAGGAGTTGAATGATGAACATGCAAGTGGAACCGCACCTCGCACCGCGCAACCAGGTTGACGACGCCGTGCTGGAGATCAAAGGCCTGAGTGTGGCCTACGGCAAGGTTGAAGCGCTGAGCGACGCCAGCCTGACCGTCGGCAAGGGTCAGATTGTGACGGTGATCGGCCCCAACGGCGCCGGCAAAACCACCCTGCTCTCGGCCATCATGGGCGTGCTTGGCTCCCGGGGTCAGGTGCATTTCGACGGCAGCCTGGAAACCTTGCCGGAAGTGGAAGTGATGGTCTCGCGGGGCCTGGGCCTGGTGCCGGAAAAACGCGAATTGTTCACCAGCATGAGCGTGGCCGACAACTTACTGCTCGGCGCTTTTCAACGCCATCGCCGGGGCGACCGTCGCTACAGCGAAACGCTTGGCGAAATCTACGAACTGTTCCCGCGCCTGTGGGAACGCCGCGAGCAATTGGCGGCGACGTTGTCCGGCGGTGAACGGCAGATGCTCGCCGTGGGCCGGGCGCTGATGGCCAAGCCCAAGCTGCTGATGCTCGACGAGCCAAGCCTGGGCCTGGCGCCGCTGATTACCCGGGAGATCTTCCGCATCATTACGGCGCTGCGGGAGCAAGGGGTATCGATCCTGCTGGTCGAGCAAAACGCGCGCGCCGCCCTGCGGGTGGCCGATTACGCCTATGTGCTGGAAACCGGCCAGATCGCCATGCAGGGCCCGGCGCAGCAACTGGCTGATGACCCCCGCGTTATCGAAGCCTATCTCGGGCTGGCCAGCAAGCATCAGGAAATGCTCGCCAACTGACCACCGCCCTGCCCCGACGTCCGTAACGGCACCGGGGCCGGCCTTCCCAGGCTCTTCTGAACATCCGGAGTCACGATGAACGCTTCCCCCTTGCGCATCGGCATCGCCGGCGCCGGTGCCATCGGCTGCACCCTCGCAGCCCGTCTCGCGGGTAACGGCCATACGGTCAACGTACTGGCCCGAGGTGAAACCCTGACCGCCATCCGCCGTGACGGCATCCACTTGTCCGATCTGGACGGTCATCATCATGTGCAAGTCGAGGCCAGCGACGACGCTGCGAGCCTTGGCGAGCAAGACCTGATATTCCTCTGCACCAAGGCACAAGCGCTGGCCAGCCTGCTGCCGCAACTGCAACCGATGATCGGCGCCGAGACGGTGGTGATCCCGGTGATCAACGGCGTGCCGTGGTGGTACTTCCACGGTGAAGGTGGACGCTACGACGGGCAACGGGTGAACGCGGTTGATCCGCAGTCGACGCTCAACCAAGCCTTGGACCTGCGCCACGTGATCGGCTGCGTGGTGTTCATCACCGCGCACTGCCCGGCAAATGCCGTGGCTGAATCGAACACCCCGCACCTGATGATTTTCGGTGAGCCTGACAACCGCCTCAGTCCCCGCCTGGAGCGTGTGCGCGCATTGATCGAAAGTGTCGGTATCGAAGCACGAGCCACCGACCGCATCCGCGACAATCTGTGGACCAAGATCATCGCCAACCTCACCTCCAACCCCCTCTCGGTGATTACCGGTGCGACGCTTGATCAGCTTTACAGCCTGCCGGAGTTACGCGACCTGGTCAGCAGTTGCCTGCACGAAGCCTTGCTGACGGCCGCCGCGTACGGCGCGCGCGTGAGCATCGATCCACGGACCTTTCTCGAACTCGGCACCGGCATGGGTGCCGTGCGCACGTCGATGCTGCAGGACTATGAGAAAGGTCGCCCTCTGGAGTTGGCCGCCATCGGCGACGCCGTGCTGGAGTTGGCCGATGGCATGGCGATCCCGATGCCCGTTACTCGACACCTCATTGCCCTGGCACGCTTTCGCGGCGAACAGGCCCGTCACTGAATCACTACGACAAGGACTCCGACATGGACCACACCCCAATGACAAAACCGCAGGCGTACAGCGACGAAGAATGGGCACTGCGCGTGCAACTTGCGCACTGCTACCACCTGGTGGATTTCTTCGGCTGGACCGAGACGATCTTCAACCATATTTCCGCACGCCTGCCCGGCCCGGCGCACCATTATCTGGTCAACCCGTTCGGCCTCAATTACACCGAAGTGACACCGCAAAACCTGCTCAAGGTCGACCTGCACGGCAAAAAGCTCGAGGACTCGCCCTATGACGGCAACCCTGCCGGTTTCGCCCTGCACAGCGCGGTGCACGGCGCCCGTTCGGACATTCAGTGCCTGATCCATACGCACACCACGCCGATTTCGGCCATCGTCATGAAGAAGGCCGGTTTTGCCCATAACGACTTTTACGGCGCACAACTCTACGGACGGATCGGTTACCACACCTTCGAAGGCATCACGCTGTTCGATGACGAAAAAGCACGGATGATCGACAGCCTTGGCGACAAGCACATCCTGGTGCTGCGCAATCACGGCATTGCCGTCGGCGAAAGCAGCATTGCCAAGGCGTTCTTCCTGCTGTGGACCGTGCAGCGCGCCGCCGAAATCCAGTGCCAGGCCGGCGCTCTCGGCGGTGAGGACAATCCGCTGCCTGAAGCGATCAGCCAGAAGTGTGCCGAACTCACGGCCATGCTCATTCGGGACAGCGGCTTCGCTGTGAAATTTTTCGACGCCATGGTTCGCAAAATGCGCGCCGAGCGCGGCCAATGCTGGTAATCGCGGGAGCGTTCAGTGGCTAAGTCAAAGGAATACACGCCGCCGGCCATCGTGGCGGCGCAGCCGGAAATACCGATCTCGCGCCTGGATACTCGCGGCCATCTGATGGCCTGCAACGATGCCTATGTGGCGCTCAGCGGTTACGCCCGAGAGGAGCTGCTGAACCAGCCGCACGAACTGATCAATCATCCGCTGATGCCCAAGCGAGTCATTGATCGTATGTGGGAGACCTTGCGCAGTGGTGTGCCCTGGACAGCGCCCATGATGGGTCGCGATAAACAGGGCACGACGTTCTGGTGCAATCTCTATGTGGTACCACTGCTGGAGGGCGGTCAGCTGAATGCGCTGGGCACGGCATATCACCCGATGGACACCGCCCAAAGCCTGCGAGCGGAAAAACTCTATCGACGCTTGAATGACGGTCACGGCCCGCTGACTTTTGCCCGCCGCATGCAGGAACACGCCAGCAGCCAGGGTATCGCCTGGTTAGTGGGACTTGGCGTCACGGGCGCAATGGCTGTTGGACAGATCGACCTGGCACCGGGCCTGCTGGTGCTCGGCGGAGTCCTCGCCGCGAGCTGGCAATGGCGAGCCAGACAACAGGCGGACGTCCGCCGGATCATGGCCCGGCACGATCAGGTCTACAGCGACGCCTTGCTCGCCCCGCTTCAGGAGGGCAGCGCCAGCCTCGCCAGCCGTTTTGACATGGCCCTCAATAGCCAGAACACACGGATGCGCACGGTCATGGCGCGTATCCGGATCAACGGCGAGACCGTGCGTCAACGCGCGCAGGAATCGTCGACACTGGTACAGACCCAATCCGGGCACCTGCAACGGCAACTTGAAGAAGCCGAGCAGTCCGCCGCGGCCGTCCATCAAATGAGTGCCACGATCCAGGAACTGTCGCGCAACCTGCAGCACGCAGCCGAAGCCACCCAAGCCGTCGACCGACTGGCTCACGATGGTGACCGGATGTCCGGGCAAAGCCAGCGTTCGATGACCGGCCTGTGCACCTCGGTCGAGGAAATTGGCCTGGCCGTCAGCCGCCTCGCGGAATCGATCGAATCCATCAGCGGCGTTGCGCATGTGATTCGCAGCATCGCGGAGCAAACCAATTTGCTGGCGCTGAACGCGGCCATCGAAGCCGCCCGCGCCGGCGAGACCGGACGCGGTTTCGCAGTGGTCGCCGATGAGGTACGCAGCCTCGCGACCCGCACCCGCGAATCCACTGAGCAAATCCAGCGCTCGATCGAGCAGTTGCGTGACGGCAGCGCCCTCGCCCTCGCCACCGCGCAACGCGGCGAATCGGCCGCGCGGGAATCACGCGAAGACGTATCGCAAGTCCAAACCGCATTGCGGCGCATCTGCGAGGAAGTCGGACAGATCTCCGGCATGAGTTTGCAAATGGCCTCGGCCATCGAACAGCAAGGTCAAGTCGCGCAAGAGATCAATGGGCAGATTTCCCAGATCGTGAACCTGGCGCAAACCAGCAGCGATCAGTCCCGACGCAGCACCCAGATCGGCGAGGAGCTGCATCAACTGGCCAACTCCCAGCTCGACCTGGCCCAGCGCTTTCTACAGGGCTGAGCGACTCATCCTCCGCATCAGGCCTGACGTCGCAGGGTCTCGGAAGGCAGACAGCCGTACTGTTTGCGGTACTGCATGGCGAAATGACCGAAACTGGCAACCCCGTGACGCAAGAGGATATCCGTCACGCTGTCGGTCGGTCCGGCCTGCTGCAGGGCTACGTGAACCAACGCCAGCCGACGTGTGCGGACATAGTCGCTTGGGGTTTGCTGAAGAAAGCGCGTGAAGCCATTTTGCAAGGTGCGGATCGACACGTCGCAGAACTGCGCCAGGCTCGCCAGCGCAATCGGTTCGGCCAGGTGCTGTTCGATGTAGTCACGGGCCTTCTTGACGTGGTGGGGCATTGGTTGGCGCTGGTCTTGCAACAGATCGACCGAATAATTGTGCGGCAACTGGGTCAGCAGCACCGACAGCAGATAGTCCGACAGGCTCACACCCATGGTCGAGATCAGCAGCGCCTGGCGGGTGTCGCCATAGAGCTGGCAGATGTAATCCAGGGTGGTCCTTACCGTCGCCATGCCCTGATGCTCGGCGTCGACCTGAATGTCGAACACCAACGGCTGACGTAAACGCCGGTTGAGCAACACTTGCAGCTGACGCTCGAGGGCTAGGCGATCGACGCGCAAAATCAGGTTGCGGCAGTCCTTGTCGATACGGATGGAACTGCGCTCGGAAGGCGAAGAAATGGTCAGCCCGCCCTTGCGCAAAATTGCGCTCTGCTTGCCCAGGCTGACCATACCGCTGCCTTCCAGAGTGACCCGAATCAGGTAGTAGTCACTGATATCGCCAGCGTCGATTTCCACCGGTGCACCGTAGTGCAGATCGAACAACGCCGAGCTGCCGAAAAACACGCCGTACAGCTGCGATTGAAGGGCCCCGCCCTGCTGCATTTTCATCTGGTGGGGCCACAGATAGTGGCTGACCCGATCCTTGACCTCGCCAAACCCGCCGGAACTCAGAAGGCAATGATGACGGAGCGAAGAGTGTTGATCGAACATGCTGAAGCACCTCCAGAAAATGACACCGTTGCCCGCAGGCACATCGATAATTTAGTGGAAATGGAAAGCAATTTTCACGCCACGCAAACGCTTTCTGCGCGCCCGGAACAGCCTCTGCGCATGGTGCATAGAGTCAAGGCAAACAAGGGCTTAAAAAGGTCCTGCAACACACACATGCCAAGCCATTGGCAACCTGGAACCGCACAACAAAACCAATAAACGCACCAGGGCAAGGCGCTCGGGTAACGACGGCGTCACCAATACACCCAACTGCAAACCGCTGCCGCCGACTGACTGATTGCCAACCCTGAAGGGGCCAAACAGCATGACCAGCAAAACACCGACCGAGGTCACCCGTAAAAGCTATGCCTACGAATGGTATGTCGTTGCCGTTTGCATGCTGGCCTATATTTTTTCGTTCATTGATCGTCAAATCCTGGCGTTGATGATCGAACCGATCAAACACGACATGCAGTTATCCGACACCCAGTTCAGCCTGCTGCACGGCCTGGCTTTTTCCCTGTTCTATGCCTTCATGGGCATGCCCATCGCGCTGCTGGCGGACAAATTTTCCCGCCCGAAAATCATCGCCATCGGCATTGCGTTCTGGAGCCTGGCGACAGCCCTGTGCGGGGTGAGCAAAAACTTCCTGCAGATGTTTATGGCGCGCATCGGCGTCGGGATTGGTGAAGCGGCGCTGTCGCCGGCCACCTATTCGATGCTCAGCGATATGTTCCCCCGGGAAAAACTTGGGCGCGCCGTGGCGATCTACTCGATCGGCTCATTCATCGGTGGCGGCGTGGCCTTTCTGATTGGCGGCTACGTCATCGACTTGCTGAAGAACCTCGACAGTGTCGCTGTACCCCTGCTAGGCGAAATGCGGCCATGGCAAGTGACGTTTTTTCTGGTGGGACTGCCGGGCATTCTCGTTGCCCTGCTGATTGCCCTGACCATTCGCGACCCGGCTCGCAAGGGCTTGAAGCTGGATGCGGAGGGAAAGGTCCATGCGCCCAGCATGAAGCAGGCATTCAAGTTCCTGGCAGAGCACCGCAAGACCTTTTTCTGCCACTACCTGGGGTTTTCGTTCTACGCGATGACGCTGTTCTGCATGCTTAGCTGGACCCCGGCCTTCTATATGCGCAAATTCGGCCTCGCCCCCAGCGATACCGGCTACATGCTCGGGATCGTGGTGCTGCTGGCCAATACCAGTGGCGTGTTTTGTGGCGGTTGGCTGATCGACTGGCTGGCGAAAAAAGGCTACAGCGATGCGCCGATCCGTGCGGGAGTCATCGGGGCAATCGGCATGGCCGTGCCCGCCATCGCGTTCACCCAGGTCAGCGAACTGTGGATGTCCGTGGCGTTGCTGGCACCGGCGATGTTCTTCGCTTCGTTCCCAATGCCGGCCTCGACCGCGGCCATGCAAATCCTGCCGCCGAATCAGATGCGAGCGCAGATCAGCGCGCTGTTCCTGCTGATTTCCAATCTGATCGGCCTGGGTCTTGGTACCACGCTGGTCGCGCTGCTCACCGACCGGTTATTCCACAATCCGGCCATGGTCGGCTCATCGATTTCCCTGCTCAATGCCTTCGCCGTCGTGCTCACCCTGCTCTTGCTGATCAAGGGGTGCCGTCACTTCCGTGAGAGCCTCAAACACGAAGGCCTGGCCTGACGTCCTTACCGGAGGCACGCTACGGCGTGTCTGCTGGTTTTTTGCCGCGGGTGGCGCGACAATGACGCCCGCTATCAAACCCGCTCACCTGAAAGACTACGCCAACCTTTATGACCACCCCGAAAAAGCGCCTGAGCCGATACAACCCCGCCAGCGAAGACTTCAAGAAGGAAGAGTTTCCCTTCTACTGGCTGGCTCGCCTGCACGGACGCTACTCCATGGCCATGGAGAAAGCGCTGAAAAAAATCGATATGGACATACCGCGCTGGCGGATTCTGTTCATCCTCAAGGAAAATGGCGAGTCGAGCATTTCGGAAATCTCCATCCACGCGATCGCGAAGCTCTCGACCATCACCAAAATTGTCTATCGCATGAAAGCCGACGGCCTGGTAGAAACCAACACCAGCGCCAGCGACGGACGCGTGACTCAGGTCTCACTCACCGATGTCGGCCGCCACACCATTGAAGAAATCCAGCACGCTACCAGCGATATCTTCCGCACCAGTTTCAAAGGTCTGACTGAAGCCCAGATCACCAAACTGAACGGAACGCTGGAAAAAATATTCAATAACCTGCCGGAAGACTGACCCGCGACGACCAACGCTGTGGCACCGGCGGCAACTGCATATCTAAAAAGGAGTTTTGCAGTTGGGCCTTTCGGGAGGTACTGCAAACGGCCAAGGTCGGTCACTCGATGGCTAAAAGTTTCCGCTTGATTCATAAGATAAAGTCGGGGGTGCTGCACATCGGTCTAAACTCTGAACCTCAGTTGTGCTCCACGAGGAGGTTAGCGTCCCATGCAGTCCACCATCAAACTGCTCGATCAGCCCACCAAATATTTGTTCTTCACTGGCAAGGGCGGGGTTGGCAAAACGTCGGTCTCCACAGCGGTATCAATCGCCTTGGCTGATGCAGGCAAGAAAGTGCTGCTGGTTAGCACAGACGCCGCCTCGAACCTTGATGAGATGCTCGGTGTCGAGCTGAGCAATCAGCCTGTAGCGGTGCCGGACGTGCCTGGAATGTTCGTGCTCAACATCGACCCCGGGACCGCAGCCATCGACTACCGATCCCGAGTGGTCGAGCAAATGGGCCCCCAGGCCAGCGATCAAGATATTGCTCTGGTACGCGAGCAACTCTCGGGGGCATGCACGACCGAAATCGCAACCTTCGATGAGTTCTCCCATCTCCTGTCTCAAGGCGGCGCGGACTATGACCACGTCGTGTTCGATACCGCTCCCACGGGACACACGCTCAGGCTGTTGAGCCTGCCAAAAGCGTGGAGCGGGTTTCTGAAAGGCAACGATCGTGGTGCGTCATGTCTGGGGCCGCACTCGGGTTTGAAAATGCAGGAGCAGCTTTTCAATCAGGCGTTGACCGCGCTCAATAATCCAGCCCTGACCACCGTCGTGCTAGTGGCTCGACCGGACAAAGGCGCGCTCGGTGAGGCCGCGCGATCCTCTGACGAGCTTCGTGAATTGGGTCTGGAAAACCAACGTCTGGTGGTGAACGCTGTATTCAAACGCAGCAACTTGAATGACCCGATCGCAGCAGCCATCGAAGCCATCGGCCAGCAGGCGCTTGACGAGATGCCAGCTTCGCTGCGCCAGCTTGCAGTCGACTACATTCCGCTCAAGGCTGTGGATTCCGTTGGCTTACCGGCACTACGCGGGCTGCTTGCCCCGGAATTTACTCGGCCAACAAACACTTTCACCCACGAGCCCTCACGCCTCGAACATCACAAACTCTCGGAACTGGTTGCCGAGCTTGCGAATGACGAACGCGGGTTGATCCTGGTCATGGGCAAAGGGGGGGTTGGCAAAACAACCATTGCCGCCGCTATCGCGCTTGGCCTGGTGCAGCACGGCAAGTCCGTTCATCTGAGCACGACGGATCCTGCGGCGCATCTGACGATGACCCTCAACGCCGATGTTCAAGGGCTCAGCGTCGGCCGCATCGACCCGAAGGTCGAAACCCAAAAATACGTCGACAAGATCGTAGCGTCCCGCGCTTCGACCCTGACGGAAGATGAAATAGCCTTGCTCGTTGAGGATCTGCGCTCGCCCTGCACCGAAGAGGTCGCCGTCTTCCATGCTTTCTCACGCGTGGTTTCTCAAGCCAGGACCTCGTTCGTGGTGCTGGACACCGCTCCCACGGGTCATTCGCTGCTTTTGATGGATGCCACAGGCGCCTATCACCGTCAGATGGTCAGGGAATTCAAAGGCCAAGCCTCGGACCACATCGTCACGCCATTAATGCGCCTGCAAGATGCTGACTACACCAAAATCCTCCTCGTGACGCTGCCCGAAGCCACACCGGTGTCTCAGGCGGCAGCGCTGCAAGATGACTTGCGCAGGGCCAGCATCGAACCATTTGCATGGGTGGTCAATAAGTCGCTATTGGCCACAGACACCACCGACCCGCTGCTGCGAGCGCGCCTGGATAGCGAGCAAAAACAGATGACGCGAGTAGCCGATCAAACCCGCCATGCTGTCATTGTGGTGCCCTGGACAGCTGAGCCGCCTGTTGGCGTCGCTGCGCTAAAGCACCTGTTGGATTGACGAGCCAGTGTCGGCTCGACGCCCTGTCTCTACTGGAGATCGATGGAAAGCGACGCACATCATCGCAACATGATGAACAAATGAACGATTAGGTGTTCAGCACGTTTCGACGGGGCGCTCGGCACAGAGGGGAGCACTTAACGTTTTCCGTAAGTAGCTCGCTGATGAGGGGCACAAATGCTTGAACTGAGCTGTGTGGGTAATTGCGACAGGCGCCTTATCCCTATCAAGCAGTTCGTACCCGTTGGCCACGAAGAAATCAACAGCACTTTGGGTCAACAAATGCAGTCGGACCGCGCCTTGGGAGACCGCGTACTGTTCCAGTTTCGACAATACCGTTTTACCAAGTCCCGCTCCACGATGCTCCTCGCAAACGACCAGAGAGCGAAGCAGGAGATCGTGACCGGTACCCTCCAGCCCGCCATAAGCAACCAGTTTCCCGTCTATGTCGAAGTGGTAGAACTGCCGCCCTGGCGCGCTCACATCATCGAAGGGCAATCCGGCTTGACTCAACGAATCACGGAGCTGATCCAAACCGCTCGCTTCTACTTTAATCATCTGCATCGTCAGGGCTCTTATAGGCTCACTTGCACTCAATGCTAGCAGGCTCGATCCTTAATCAACAACGGAGCTTAAAGTGGTCCGTTTCGGGTCGGATACAGCCCTTCGCGGCAGGTAAAATCCGGCCGACGCTGTTGAATAATCGATTGTTTTAGAATGCCGCAGGATGAGGCGGTGAAGCCCCTCTTCAGCGCGGTCACCCTCTCACAAACTGGTTACGCCCCAACGCCTTGGCGTTATACAGCGCTTGATCTGCCACCTCGATCAATCTTTGCAAATTCCCCAGTTCCGTTCCCCTGGCCGTAGCAATCCCGATGCTGACACTGACCCGTCCGAACGGGCTGGATGTGTGCGGGATGTTCTCTCGCTTCAAACGGTCGAGAATAAGTTGCGCGACCACCGCGGCACCGTCACTGTCGGTGTCAGGCATGATTACACCCAACTCTTCTCCCCCATAGCGTGCCAACAGGTCCGACGGTCGCCGCACACAATCCTCCAGGATCCTGCCAACTGTCTGCAGGCAAGCATCTCCGGCTACATGTCCGAGTGAGTCGTTGAACCGCTTGAAGTAGTCGATATCAATCATCAGCAATGCCAACGTCGTGCCGTTACGTTGTGCGCGCCGTGCTTCCATGGCCAGACTCTCATCAAAGCAGCGCCGATTTGCCAAACCGGTCAGAGCGTCCTTCATCGCAAGCAGCTCAAGCTGCCGATTCGATGTGAGCAACTGCTGCTGGGTTTCCCGCAACTGATCTTCTGCCCTGGTACGCCGACGGATATCCAGGATCAGGAACCAGCCGATGAGGCCGGTAAGCCCCAGCAACCCCATCACCACCACAGCCGACAGCAGCGCCTCCATTCGCCACGCCGCCAGGGCCTCGCGCTTACCGAGTGCGACGGTGGTTATCAGGGGCAGCCGATCACTCTTGCGGAAGGCGTAGAGCCGCTCCACACCATCCAGACTGGAGGTAAACGACGCGGTGCCAACTGATCGATCGACAAGATACTTTGCATAGATCGGCGATTTGGAAAAGTTGCGCCCCATGTCCTGCTCGCGGAACGGATAGCGAACCAGCAACGTACCATCGGTATAGGACAAGCCGATTGCACCCTCCTGTCCTACGTCGATCGTCCCGAACAGCCGCAGGAAGTTTTCGACACCCAAGGTGACCGCCACCACGCCGGCAAACTCGCCGCGAGCATCATTGAAACGTCGGCTGACAGTAATCACCCACTCCTGATTGGAGCGGCTCTGGATGGGCGGGCCAATAAACGTCTCACGGGATGGATCGTCACGATGATGAATGAAATAGGTACGATCGCTGCTGTTCGCCCCGGCTGGAATTGGCCGATTGGAAGACATCAACCAACGACCCTGATTATCGTAGATAGCGATGCCACTGAGCTGTGGCATCAGCGGTTCCTGGCGGTTGATCAGCGCACTCAGGCGTTGAATCTGTGCGGGGCCACTCCCTTCGATTTCCAGGCGTTCGACGAGCCCGAGCAAAAGCAGTGAACTCTGGCGGACGATACCCTCAGAGTAAGTTGCAAGCGCCTGGGTAAGGTTCAAGCCGTGAACGTCTACCTCCTCCAGTGCCCGATCTCGAGAAGCCAACACTTTCCACACCGTCAGAGACGCCAGGGAACAACTGATAACCAACAACAAAAGCACAACAAGGCGGGTATCACGCTTCACGTTACTACCTTATGGAAAGTCCGGTTTTCCGTTCCAGCGACTAATGGGCCAACTCAATCCCTGTTGCCGCTCGTCATCGTCTTGAACAAGGATACAAGCAGGGGCGGATCGCTGCAGCAACAGATTATTTGGCAGAAAAAAGTACATTTTTGCTTTGCCTGATTCAGACGATGCGAGTCAGAGACTTTAAGAAAGAAGCATCGCACTTGGCGAAACAACGACAAGAATGCCAGTCCAAACCATCGCCATGCTTTCAGGATGTGATTGACTTGCTCTGCGCCAGATCCCTCATCAGCTGACAAAGAGCCTGTTATCTATCGGTGACTGCTGGTGACCATGGTAGCCATACCGATGCGACCCATCATGCACAAACAAAAACGCCACTCAGAAAGTGGCGTTTTTGTTATCTGGAGCGAGGAACGAGACTCCTATCCGGCCCATCAGGTCAGCCCTATGGGTAATGACAGAACGCGGCTCTCGCTGGCAAGAAATACAAGCCAGTCACAGGCCGTAGCACGCCAATGATAACCAGATCAGTCTGCCTGCACCGTGACCTGATGCTGTTCACCCAGGCCCGCGATTCCCAGGCGAATGGTCTGGCCCGGGCGCAGGAAGACCGGATGGGGCTTGATACCCAACCCCACGCCAGGGGGTGTCCCGGTTGAAATGACATCGCCAGGTTGCAGGCTCATGCAACGACTCAGGTAAGCAATCAGTTGCGGCACGTTAAAGATCAGCGTCCGCGTATTCCCTTGCTGGTAGCGGTGTCCGTCAACATCGAGCCACAGGTCCAGCGAATGCGGATCGGTGATTTCATCGCGGGTTACCAGCCACGGGCCAAGCGGACCAAAAGTATCGAAGCCTTTGCCTTTGTCCCAGGAACCGCCACGCTCCAGTTGCCATTCGCGCTCGGAGACATCGTTGATCACGCAATAACCGGCGACGTGTTCCATGGCGCTGGCTTCATCGATATTGCGCCCGCCTTTGCCGATGACCACGCCGAGCTCGACTTCCCAATCGGTCTTCTTTGAACCGCGCGGGATCTCGATGGGATCGTTCGGGCCGCAGATGGCACTGGTCCATTTGTTGAAGATGATCGGTTCTTTCGGAACTTCCATGTTCGATTCAGCCGCATGATCGGCATAGTTCAGACCAATGCAGACAAATTTACCGACCTGGCCGACGCAGGCGCCTATCCGTGGCTTTCCGGCAACGATGGGCAGGCTGGACGGATCGATTGCGGCAAGCGTTGCCAGGCTTTCCGGGCTCAGCGCCTGTCCGGCAATATCCGCCACATGAGCCGAGAGGTCGCGGAGCTGATTATCGGCATCCAGCAGGCCCGGTTTTTCCGAACCTTTTTCGCCATAACGCAACAGTTTCATGTAGTTCTCCTGCTCAAACCGAAAGTGCGAAGCGGGTTTCAGATGCTCATGCCGCCATCGATGACATGCACGCCGCCTGTGGTGTAGGCGGACGCATCGCTGCCCAGGTACACAGCCAACTGGGCAATCTCTTCGGCACTGCCGATGCGACCCATGGGTTGGCGATCAAGGAATTGCTGGTAGACCCGTGCCTCGTCGACGCCTTGTTGCGCAGCCTGGGCGGCAATGCGCTGACGCAGCGACGGCGATTCCACGGTACCGGGGCAAATGGCGTTGCAGCGAATACCCTGACCGACGAAGTCGGCGGCAACCGCCTTGGTCAGGCCTACCACCGCCGCTTTGCTGGCCGCATAGGCAAAACGGTTGGGCACGCCTTTGACGCTGGAAACCACCGATGACATGTTGATGACTGATCCACCTCCGCGTTCCAGCATGCCCGGCAGGAACGCGCGGATCATGCGGTACATGGCGGTGACGTTGATGTCCATCGACCGCGCCCAGTCCGCTTCATCGCATTCGAGAATGTTGCCACTGTGCACGTAGCCTGCGCAGTTGAACAACACGTCCAGAGCGCCGATGCGTTCACTGATTTCGCTGATGGCGGTGGTCGAGGTCACGTCCAGGGTAATCGCCGTTATGCCTTCAAGCCCTTCCAGCCTGCTGATATCGAGGTCCGTGGCAAACACTTCGGCACCGGCCCGGGCAAAGGCAATGGCGCTGGCCATGCCGATACCCTGCCCCGACGCCGTGATCAGTACCCGTTTGTCCTGCAGGTTCATGCAGCCTCCAGCTTCGCGCTGAGGGTTGCGGTTTTAGGGGTTCTGCCGAGCATCGACGCGGGAATGGCGAGGATCAGCCCACCGCTGACGAACAAGCAGACCGCCAGTACGTAGGTGCCGTTGTTGATATTGCCGGTCAGGTTTTCAGCGACGGCGGTGATCATCGAGCCGGTGAAACCGGAGAGGTTGCCGAAGGCGTTGATCATGCCGATACCCGCCGCAGCGGCGACACCGGAAAGCACGGTCCCCGGCAAGGTCCAGAAAATCGGCATCAGACTGAGGATCCCCGAGGCAGATACGCTGAGGAACAACACGGACAACACCAGGTTGTCGGCGAAATACGCGCTCAGGATCAACCCCAAACCACCGATGAAGGCCGGGACCGCCGCGTGCATACGACGCTCACCGGTCCGGTTGGAGTGCCGTGCATTGAGCAGCATCGCAACCGTGGCTATCGAATAGGGAATGGCAGTCAGGAGGCCAATGTGCAAACTGTTGGTGATGCCCGTGCTCTTGATGATCGAGGGCATCCAGAACGCCAGGCCGTAGAAGCCGGTGTTGAAGGTCAGCAGAATAAAGACCAGCAACCACACCCGAGGATTGAAAAACACCTCGCTCAGGCGGGAAGCCTTGCCTTGGTTATCGGTTTGCAGATTGGCCTTGAGCAAGGCTTTCTCCGCAGCGGACAGCCATTTGGCGGAGTCGATGTTGTTGGCCAGGCAGACGATGACGACGAACGCCATGATCACCGATGGAATGCCTTCGATGATCAGCATCCACTGCCATCCGGACATACCCTGCACGCCTTGCATGCTGCTCATCAACCAACCGGAAAGGATCCCGCCCAGAGTCAGGCTGACCGGCAAAGCCATCAGGAACCCGGACATCACCCGGCTTTGCCGATGGGTCGGAAACCAGTAGTTGAGGTACAGAATCACACCCGGGAAAAAGCCGGCTTCGCAGATGCCCAACAAGAAGCGCAGCACGTAGAACATCGTGCTCGATTCTATGTGGAAGAAACCCGCCAGCGGTACGGTGAACGCCACGGCCATGGAGATCACGGCCCAGGTCAACATGATCCGGGCGATCCAGAAGCGCGCGCCGTAGCGATGCAGCAACAAGTTGCTGGGCACCTCAAAAAGGAAGTAGCCCCAGAAGAACATACTGGCGCCCAAGGCATAGACGGTATTGCTGAACTGCAGCTCGTTGAGCATGTCGAGTTTGGCAAAGCCGATATTGACCCGGTCCAGGTAAGCGGCCATGTAACACAGGAGCAGGACAGGAAGAATTCGCCAGATCACCTTGCGGTAGGTCCGGTCTTCAAATTCGACTGCGCTGGCGTGCGCCTGCGCAGGCAATTGCTCGGATATCGTTTGCATGAGGTAACCCCTGGGCATGTGGACATGCCTGATTGTTTTTATCGAATGGGTCAGGCCGAATGAACCGTTCACTCGGCAATGAAGCGATGACTAGAGTGCCTCGGTGGTTTTTTCTCCGTTGACCAGGCGCATCAGTCCCAGTGGATTGCCGTTCTTCAGCGCATCAGGAAGCAAGGCATCCGGAAAATTCTGGTAGCACACCGGGCGCAGAAAGCGATCGATAGCCAATGTACCCACCGAGGTGCCACGGGCATCAGATGTCGCCGGCCAAGGACCGCCGTGGACCATGGCATCGCAGACTTCCACACCGGTGGGGTAACCATTGACCAGTACGCGACCGACTTTTTGCTCAAGCAGCGCCACCAGGTCGGCGGACTGTTCCAACTCTGCCGTCTCACCCATCAAGGTTGCGGTCAGTTGGCCGCGTAAACCGTGCAAGGCCGCCAACAGCTCGGCCCGATCAGCCACCTCAACCACCACGGTGGCCGGGCCGAAGATTTCTTCCTGCAGTAATTCATTGCCCGTCAGCAGCAGGCTGGCATCGGCCTGGAACAATTGCGCCTGCGCTTTGTTGCCCTGCTGTGCCGGACCTGCCAGATGAATGATCTGCGGATGCGCCAGCAACGTTTCGCAACCGTGAACGTAACTGCGCAGGCCTCCCGCATTGAGCATGGTTTGCGCGGGCTGATCAGCCATCAAGGCGCTGAGCGTCTGCACAAAGTGACTGAAGGCCGGCGAACGAATGCCAATGACCAGACCGGGATTGGTGCAGAACTGCCCCGCGCCCATGACCACCGACGCCGCCAGTTCAGTAGCGATGCGCTCGCCGCGCACTTGCAGTGCCTCGGGCAGGACCAGCACCGGGTTGATGCTGCTCATCTCGGCAAATACCGGGATCGGTTGCGGGCGGGCGGCGGCCATGTCGCACAGCGCCCTGCCGCCCTTGAGCGAACCGGTGAAACCGACCGCCTGAAGCAGCGGATGCTTGACCAGCGTTTCTCCCACACCCGCACCGAAAATCATGTTGAACACGCCCTCGGGCATGCCGGTATGCTCGGCAGCGCGAACGATGGCTTCGGCCACTCGTTCGGCGGTCGCCATGTGTCCGCTGTGGGCTTTGAACACTACCGGACAACCGGCAGCGAGCGCAGCCGCGGTGTCACCTCCAGCGGTAGAAAATGCCAACGGAAAGTTACTTGCGCCAAACACCGCGACCGGGCCGACACCCAGGCGACACTGACGCAGATCGACGCGCGGCAAGGGTTGGCGTGCCGGAAGTGGCAGATCGATGCGTGCACCGTAGAAGTCGCCGCGACGCAGGGTCTGGGCGAACAGGCGCATCTGGCCGCTGGTGCGAGCTCGTTCGCCCTGGATGCGTGCCGCAGGCAAAGCGGTTTCCTGGCAGACCAGGGCAACGAAGTCATCGCCCAGTGCATCCAGCTCTGTGGCAATGGCCTCAAGGAACTCGGCGCGACGGGCGGCCGGCAGATGGCGATAAACCGGATAGGCCTGGGCGGCGGCCGTTACCGCGGCGTCCACTTCCTCGACCGTGGCCTGAATGAAGGCGGTGGGCAAAGGTTGCCCGGTCGTCGCATCAACGCTGTGCAACACCACCGATCCGGCGGCGCTGCGGCCTCCTGCGATGAAATTGTGTCCGGACAGTTCGGGCATGACAGTCTCCTGACCCTGATTGAAAGCAGGTCGCTACTGTACTGTCGCGAATCGATTCTTTCCCAATGGCATTTTTGGATTAACCGATAACGATCCGTTATCGTAATACCCGATAAACCTCATCGTAATTAACTCGCTGAATCGTTGTTCAAGCGGGCGTTGTCCTTGAGTATTTCGGCAAACTCCAGAGCGGCCCCCACCAGTTGCTCGCCCTTGCGGGTGAGGATGCCGTAATCCTGCGGGACCAAATGCAAAGGCGTATCCAGCGTCTTGAGCTGACCGCTTTCGAGCAGAGGGTTGACCATGGCATTGGGCAGCATCCCGATCATCGGCCCACGCTGCAGCACCTGGAGAAAGGTCTGCATCGAAATGGTGTCGACGGTGTTGCGGGGCATTCCCACGCCGGCTTCGGCGAACGCGAGTTCCATGCGCCCGCGAATCGGCGTGCCCACCGGGTAAAGAATCCATGGCAAGTCCACCAATTGCTCCAACGAGATGGGTCCGACACCTGCCAGCGGATGCCGGTCGTTGACCACAATGCAGAACGGTTCGGGAGCCAGCGGTTGAAAGTCATACCGTTGTTGCTGGCTTTGATCGGTGAAACGGGCGATGGCCAGGTCCAGCTTTTTCTCTTCAAGCATTTCCATCAGATGGTTACTGGTTTGCTCCACTACCTCGATCGACAGCAATGGCCAGCGCTGTTTGATCTGCAAGATCGCCTCGGGCAGGGCCACCGCCGTAGCGGCAAATATTCCGCCGACCTTGAGGTGACCGTGCCCTCCCTCGCGCAGGCTGCTGATTTGCTCGACGAACGAGCGGGCATCGTTCAAGGCAATTTGCGCATACCGCAGCACGTGCTCGCCTAATGCCGTGGGCGGCATGGCCCGTGGTTGGCGCTCGAACAAGGCGAAACCGAGCAGGCTTTCGATCTCTTTGAGCATTTTGCTGATGGCCGGCTGGCTGAGGTTCATCTGTTGCGCCGCCAAGTGCATGTTGCGCGTGCGCCCCAACGTGTCGATCAGCAGCAAATGCCTGAATTTGAGCCAGCCGCAGAAACTGGAGAAGGACAGATCCGACATGAACACGCCTCGTACAAGTAATAACCACAAGTTATCGAATACTGAATTTATCTCATTGGAGTTTATCGAGTGTCCGCCCTAGCGTGAAGTCTTTACGAACCAGGAAGATGCCCCATGTCGCTATTGCTTACTCCCGAAAACACCCTGCCCGTCGATGGCGTCGCCGGTACCTTGATCGGTCGCGCCTGGGTACCGGGCCAGATCGCCGGGCCTTCGCCGATCGTTCTGCGCGCCGACGGAGTGTTCGATCTGTCGGAGCGCTTTGCGACCCTGAGTGACTTGCTGGAAGCGGACGCTCCTGTGTCGGCAGTGCGCGAGACGCCGGGCACCTTCATTACCAGTATCGAGGCCCTGCTCGCCAACACCGGACCTGACGCCGACCCGTCCAGACCTTACCTGCTGGCCCCTCTGGACTTGCAAGTGATCAAGGCCGCCGGCGTGACCTTCGCCGCCAGCATGATCGAGCGTGTGATCGAAGAGCAGGCCGGTGGTGACGCCGCCAAAGCCGAAGCCGTGCGGGCCACCGTGCACGGCGTGATCGGTGACAACCTGCGCTCGATCGTTCCTGGCTCAGAGCAGGCCATGCGTTTGAAAGCCTTGTTGATCGAACAGGGCATGTGGTCGCAATACCTGGAAGTGGGTATCGGTCCGGACGCGGAAATCTTCACCAAGGCGCCGGTTTTGGCCTCTGTCGGCAGCGGCAGCCGGATCGGCATTCACCCCGATTCGCAGTGGAATAACCCGGAACCGGAAGTGGTGCTGGCGGTGAACAGCCGCGGACAGATTCACGGGGCTACCCTGGGCAACGACGTCAACCTGCGGGATTTTGAAGGCCGCAGCGCGCTGCTGCTGAGCAAGGCCAAGGACAATAACGCATCCTGCTCGATCGGGCCGTTCATCCGCCTGTTCGACGAGCACTTCAGCCTGGACGATGTCCGTGCCTGCGTGGTCGATCTTGAAGTACAAGGTGAGGACGGCTACCGGATGCAGGGATCGAGCTCCATGAGCCAGATCAGCCGTGACCCGCAGGACCTCGCCGGGCAGACCCTCAACGCCAATCACCAATACCCCGATGGTTTCCTGCTGTTTCTCGGTACCCTGTTCGCCCCCACTGAAGATCGCGATCATGTCGGCAGTGGTTTCACCCACAAACTGGGGGACCGGGTCAGTATCCGCAGCCCGTTGCTGGGCAGCTTGCACAATCAGGTGACCCACAGCTGCGAGGCAACGCCATGGACCTTTGGCGTGAGCGCCTTGCTGCGTAACCTGGTGTCCCGAGGACTGCTCGCACGCTGAGCCAGAACAGATTGTCGATTCATCCAATTACAAGAGAGACCTGAATCATGAGTGACACCCCTAGACGCCGTCTGCGCAGCGAGCAATGGTTCAACGACCCTGCCCACGCGGACATGACTGCCCTGTATGTCGAACGCTACATGAACTACGGCATGACCCGAGAAGAGCTGCAATCGGGTCGTCCAATCATCGGTATCGCCCAGACCGGCAGCGACCTGACACCTTGCAACCGTCATCACCTGGAACTCGCACAGCGGGTCAAGGCCGGTATTCGCGATGCCGGTGGCATCCCAATGGAATTCCCCGTCCATCCGATCGCCGAACAGTCACGCCGGCCTACTGCCGCACTGGATCGGAACCTGGCCTATCTGGGACTGGTGGAAATCCTCCACGGTTATCCGCTGGATGGTGTTGTGCTCACCACCGGTTGCGACAAGACCACCCCGGCCTGTCTGATGGCCGCCGCCACCACTGACCTGCCTTCCATTGTGCTGTCCGGCGGGCCGATGCTCGACGGTCACCACAAGGGCGAACTGATCGGCTCCGGCACCGTGCTCTGGCACGCGCGCAATCTGATGGCGACCGGTGAAATCGATTACGAAGGCTTCATGGAAATGACCACCGCGGCATCGCCCTCGGTGGGTCACTGCAACACCATGGGCACCGCACTGTCGATGAACGCACTCGCCGAAGCGCTGGGCATGTCGTTGCCGGGTTGTGCGAGCATTCCGGCGCCCTACCGCGAGCGTGGTCAAATGGCCTACGCCACCGGCAAGCGTATCTGCGAACTGGTGATACAGGACGTACGCCCGTCACACATCATGACCCGCGAAGCCTTCGAAAATGCCATCGCCGTGGCGTCGGCGCTCGGCGCCTCAAGCAACTGCCCTCCGCACCTGATCGCCATCGCCCGGCACATGGGCGTCGAGTTGAGTCTGGATGACTGGCAACGGATTGGCGAAGATGTGCCACTGCTGGTCAATTGCATGCCGGCCGGCAAATACCTGGGAGAGGGTTTCCATCGCGCGGGCGGCGTGCCATCGGTCATGCATGAACTGCAAAAAGCCGGGCGCCTGCACGAAGACTGCGCTACGGTCAGCGGCAAGACGATCGGCGAAATCGTCAGTAGCCGTTTGACCAGCAACGCTGACGTGATCTATCCCTTCGAAACCCCTCTCAAACATCGCGCCGGTTTCATCGTTCTCAGCGGTAACTTCTTCGATAGCGCAATCATGAAAATGTCGGTGGTCGGCGAGGCGTTTCGCAAGACTTATCTATCCGAGCCTGGCGCAGAAAACAGCTTTGAAGCACGGGCAATTGTGTTCGAAGGACCGGAGGACTATCACGCCCGAATCGACGACCCGTCGCTGGACATCGACGAGCGTTGCATCCTGGTGATTCGTGGTGCCGGCACCGTGGGCTACCCCGGTAGCGCCGAAGTGGTGAACATGGCTCCACCGGCAGCACTGATCAAGCAAGGCATCGATTCCCTGCCTTGCCTGGGTGACGGTCGCCAGAGCGGCACTTCGGCCAGCCCTTCGATCCTCAACATGTCACCGGAAGCCGCTGTCGGCGGAGGCTTGGCGCTGCTGAAAACCAACGACCGCCTGCGCGTGGACCTCAACGCGAGATCGGTAAACCTGCTGGTCGACGAAGCTGAAATGACCCGCCGCCGCGCCGAGTGGACGCCAAACATCCCTGCGTCCCAAACGCCTTGGCAAGAGCTGTACCGGCAATTGGTCGGACAGTTATCGACTGGCGGATGCCTGGAGCCGGCCACCCTGCATATGCGGGTCATTGCTCGAAGTGGCGGCGAGCCGCGTCATTCCCACTGACAGCTTTTACGCTGCCCTGCTATTCCGACATCCATCGGAATAGCAGGCTGGAAAATCGAAGATCACGGCTGCAAGGCCCGCAACTTTCTTTGGGTCCCGTCAGGAGGACATTTATGGACCTTGGCATTGCGGGGCGTTGGGCCATGGTATGCGCGGCCAGTAAAGGTCTGGGCAAGGCCTGCGCCCAGGCATTGGTCATTGAAGGCGTGAACGTCGTGATCACCGCCCGAGGTGAACAGATGCTCAATGAAACCGCCAATCAGCTCAGAGCGCTCAATCCCCAAGTGACCGTCATTGCCGTTGCGGGAGATATTTCCACTCCGGCCCATGGTTAAAGGCACTGGATGCCAACATGCTCCCCCCTATCGAGCTGATCAAAGCCACGGTGGACGGCATGGCCAAACGCGGCTTCGGCCGAATCATCAACATCACCTCGAGCGCGGTCAAATCGCCCATCGAAAGCCTGGGTTTGTCGAACGGTGCACGAAGTGGCCTGACAGGGTTCATCGCCGGGCTTGCACGGCAGGACAATATTGCCAGCCGCAACGTCGCGATCTACAACCTGCAACCCGGCTCATTCGACACCGATCGGCTGCGTGGCAACCTGGTCGCCGCTGCCGAGGAGATGGGGCAAGACAGTGAAGCGTTCCTCGCCGATTGTCGTAGCGAAATCCCGGCGAAACGCTTTGGCTCTCTCGAGGAGTTCGGTGCACTTTGCGCGTTCGTTTGCAGCCGTCACGCAGGCTGCCTGACCGGGCAGAACCTGCTGATCGATGGCGGCGCGATTCGCTCAAGTCAGTAGGCCCGCCCCTGCGCATCGCTCTTCGAGCAAGCGCACGAACATGGTCAGGCTTTGCGACACCGTCCCCCGGCGCCACACCAGCCAGGTTCGCAAATAGCGAAAAGACTCCGACAATGGCCAGACACTCACGGTGGTGCAGCCCGGCATGCTTTCGAGCATGCTTCGCGGCATCAGCGCCAGACCAGCACCGGAGCTGACACAGGCGAGCATGCCGTGATAGGACTCCATTTCGAAAATCTTCCCGGGTACCGCAGCATCCTTGGCGAACCAACTTTCAAAGTGATGGCGGTAAGAGCAATTGGAGCGAAAGGCGTAGATGTTTTCGCCGTTCACATCCTGCGCGCGATGGATCGGGGAATGGTTGAGCGGCGCGATGAGCACCATCTCTTCCTCGAATGCCGGCACGCCCTCCAGTGCCGGGTGCAGCACCGGCCCGTCGACAAACGCAGCGGCTAATCGGCCCGATAGCACGCCGTCGATCATGGTCCCGGAAGGACCGGTGGAGAGGGCCAGTTCGACCTTGGCGTGCTTCTGGTTATAGGCGGCCAGCAACTCAGGAATACGCACCGCCGCCGTGCTCTCCAGCGACCCCAGAGGAAACGATCCCTGCGGCTCTTCCCCGGCGACCGTCGCGCGCGCCTCCTGGACCAGATCGAGAATGCGTCGGGCATAGTCGAGAAAACTCCAACCGGCTGGCGACAGCCGCAAGCGGCTTTTCTCGCGGATAAACAGGTCCACGCCCAGGTCCAGTTCCAGTTGTTTGATCCGCGTCGTCAGGTTCGACGGCACACGATGGATATGCTGAGCGGCGACGCTGATGCTGCCGTGCTCGGCGACCGCTTTGAAAATTTCTAGCTGTACCAGATCCACGTCATTCTCCAAACATGAACGATATGATCATCATTATTCAGTTTTCAGAAACTAAAAGCCACCGTAGTCTGAACGCCTTCCCACCCCGCAGGACGGTGCCATGACTAATATTTCCAGCCTCACCCATGCCATTTCGATCAATCCCCTCAACGGCGAGCAGATCGGTAGCTACCCTTTTGAATCCGAAGCGGCGCTGCAAACCGCACTGTCACGTGCCGCGGCCGGGTTCCGTGTCTGGCGCGGCACACCGGTTGCGCAACGCTCGCAACGGCTGATCATCCTGGCCCAGGTTTTGCGCAACAATGCAGAAACGATGGCGAACATGATCACCCTGGAGATGGGTAAGCCGATCACTCAAGCACGTGGCGAAATCGAAAAGTGTGCGCAGCTCTGCGAGTGGTACGCCGAACACGGCCCTGCGATGTTGACAGCCGAGCCAACCATGGTTGAAGGCGGCAAGGCGCGCATCGAATACCGCCCGCTCGGCCCTATTCTCGCGGTAATGCCGTGGAATTTCCCGATCTGGCAGGTACTGCGTGGCGCCGTTCCGGTACTGCTCGCCGGCAACACCTACGTGCTCAAACACGCACCGAACGTGATGGGCAGCGCTTATCTTTTGCTGGAAGCCTTCAAGCAAGCCGACTTCCCTGAAGGTGTGTTCGAAGTCATCAACGTCACGCCGGAAGGCGTTTCTACGGCCATCAAAGACCCACGCATTGCAGCGGTCACCCTCACCGGCAGTGTGCGAGCCGGCATGGCCATCGGCGCGCAGGCCGGTGCGGCGTTGAAGAAATGCGTCTTGGAATTGGGCGGCTCTGACCCTTTTATCGTGCTCAACGATGCCGACCTCGACGATGCGGTGAAAGCCGCCGTGATTGGTCGTTATCAAAACACCGGGCAAGTCTGCGCGGCGGCCAAGCGCCTGATTATCGAACAAGGCGTTGTCGAGGAGTTCACGCGCAAATTCGTTGAAGCCACGCGTAAATTGGTGGTCGGTGATCCACTGGCCGCCGCCACGTACATCGGCCCGATGGCGCGCTTTGATCTGCGTGATGAGCTGGATCAGCAGGTGCGCGACACACTGGAAGAAGGCGCGACGTTGTTATTGGGTGGCCACAAGGCCGAAGGCCCCGGCAATTTCTACGAGCCAACGGTTTTCGCGGATGTCACCGACCAGATGACCTCGTTCAAACAGGAACTGTTTGGCCCGGTCGCGTCGATCATCACCGCACGCGATGCTACCCACGCCCTGGAACTGGCAAATGACAGTGAATTCGGCCTCGCCGCGACGATCTATTCAGGCGACGTGGAACGCGCCCAAAAAATGGCCGGCGAACTGGAAACCGGTGGCGTTTTCATCAATGGTTACTGCGCCTCCGATCCGCGTGTCACCTTTGGCGGCGTGAAGAAGAGCGGTTTTGGTCGCGAGTTATCGCACTTCGGGGTGCGGGAATTCTGCAACGCGCAGACAGTGTGGCTGGATCGTCACTAACAACAGGTAAGTCATCAGGCCTGACGAGCCTCTTCACCGAAACAAAGATAGGCGAGTCTGAAAAAGGCTCGCCTATCTTTTTGATAAGTGCCATTCCTGCAAACCTGAGCCTTATCCAGGCTGACGCCTGATGCCGCCCCACCTCCTCACATGTGCCCTTCACACGATGGACACCAGTATGCTGAGTAAGATTGAAGCTCTGCGTAAACACTTTGGCCGCCTCCGTCTGCTGTGCAGACAAGGGCAGCCCATGAGGTTGCCCTTTTTTTCGGCACTTTCCTGCGGACAAAACAAAACCCCTACCTGCATACGCAGATAGGGGTTTCGGAATTTAATCTTGACGATGACCTACTCTCACATGGGGAAACCCCACACTACCATCGGCGATGCATCGTTTCACTGCTGAGTTCGGGA
>NZ_CABVIR010000002.1 GCF_902498065.1 Pseudomonas fluorescens
TCCTGCGGCTGAAGATAATCTTAAGGAGGAAATTGCAGATTCGATGATTTACCTTATAAGAATTGCCAATATTCTGGAGATTGATTTGCCTGTAGAGATCAATAAAAAAATAGAGAAAAATAAAATTCGATATGGAAAGCAAAGTGGTTAGGCGGGTTTTTTTTCTTGCTGTAAATACAGGGTATACAAAAGACGGAACCCCTGACAGACGTTTTTTAGACTTCTACTCTGAAAGAAGTGGCAGAGGGCTCCATTGCGCTATCGTGGGTAATGTGGCGATACCCAGCGGATTTGGTACAAATAGCAATACGCCACGGATTGAAATAAATCCAATTTGGGGTGAGGTAGCGGAGGCTATTGCAAGTAGAGGCACCCTTCCAGGGATACAGCTAAGTACAACTTGGGAGAATTACGTTGGGGCAAAGAATTTTATAGCCAAAACGCCACTTGAGCAATTGACGAACTATAAAAACGTAGCATCAAAATTTGATGATGACCATGTCCGAGCGCAGTTCGCATCACTCGAAACCGCTACCAAAGTCGCAGTTGATTCAGGCTTCAAGCACATTCAGCTTCACGCTGCTCATGGTTATTTTTTTAATCTTGTTCTTGATAATCGATTTTCAAATAATCATGGCTTAGCGATAGAGTTAACTCATAAGTGGCTTGAGTTGGCAATAGGGGCGGAGGTCGAAACCTCTATCCGAATATCGGCTGTTACTGGGGCTGAAAATTTTGATTTGGAGCAAAGCTCTTTCCTTGAGGAAATTGTAAAAGTTCCCTTTGATTTTCATGATATATCTGAAGGGTTTTACAATATTAACAAAAAACTAATATATCCATCCATACAAAAAATATTGGATGAACGTATTGATCGGAGTGTTGCTCTTGCCGTTAAGTATCCAGAAAATAATTTTATCGTGTCTGGTAAGTCGCGTATTCTGGAGCTAGAAAATGTACCTGAAAATGTCCATGTTGGTATCTGCAGGGATCTTATAGCTAACGCGAATTTTTTGGATGAGCAAGAAAGAGGATGTAAAAATAAAATGAAGTGTCACTATTATTCTCGAGGAGAAAGCTTTATGACTTGCGGTCAATGGGGGCGGGGGACAAGCACTTTATAGTATTAGCAACATCGAAAGAGCGTTCGGGTGGGGGGATTGCAAGAGGCTGATTATAGCAAGTGGGCGCTCGGGCATGTTGTTCGCTGCACTCACCATTGTGTCTGCATCAGTGTTCCCGATATTTTTGTTGGGGAAGCTGTTTACGTTGAATTTTCTGGTTGTGATGCTGGTGTTACTGCGTCGTTTTTTGCATGCGCTGTCATATTCATATTCTTCAGTGTTGCTTTTATTCTTACAAAAATAAGGTCCAATATTGGATGGGGCTGGAGTCGATGATTTCAATTAAGGCAGGTTGGGAATTGATGAGTGGGGCGTGGCGCGAGTTTCATTGAATGTCTTTCAAATAGTCCTTGAGAGCAGCAAGCGGGACGTAAAATTGCTCCATCGCCTGCGCAATGCTGAGTTTTGCTGCCAGTCGATGCAGTTCGCGTCCCAGAACGGAATCAATACCGCCGACAGCATTCAGCGCCAAACCCAAGCATTCATCCACTTTTCCCTGAATCCCCTCAACATCCCCCCTCCTTACCAACAACCCAAAAACCTCCCGCTCATAATCACTCATGATCGGATCATCCCGCAAAATCGGACTCGATCCCTCGGTCTCATAAGCCAGCTTCAGACAGAACAAAGCAACAGTTTCCAGCAGCAGTTCCATGGGATGAATCCTTGAGAATTGTCGTACCAACCGAGAACGATAAGATCAAAAGCATCGCCAGCAAGCCGGCTCTTACAGGTCGGCGGGGTGTCAGGTGCTTTTCTACAGGCGAAAAAAAAGGCCTTGCTAAGCAAGACCTTTCTTAATTTTGGTGCCCCGAGGGAGACTCGAACTCCCACTCCTTTCGAAAACGGATTTTGAATCCGCCGCGTCTACCAATTCCGCCATCAGGGCTCAATGGCGGCGAAGTATAGAGATGAGATTACCGTCGGTCAATCAGGTACATAGAGAATTTTCACTATTTCGGCTAGACTTCCGGCCCCTGCTAGACGAACCCCATCATGCGCGTTGCTGACTTTACTTTCGAACTCCCTGATTCGCTGATTGCTCGCCACCCTTTGGCCGAGCGTCGCAACAGTCGCCTGTTGACCCTGGATGGGGTCAGCGGCGCCCTGGCGCACCGTCAATTCACTGATTTGCTTGAGCATTTGCGCCCGGGCGATTTGATGGTGTTCAACAATACCCGGGTGATTCCGGCGCGGCTGTTTGGCCAGAAGGCTTCCGGCGGCAAGCTGGAAATCCTGGTGGAGCGGGTGCTCGACAGTCATCGCGTGCTGGCCCATGTGAGGTCCAGCAAGTCGCCGAAGCCGGGTTCGAAGATCCTGATCGATGGCGGTGGCGAGGCCGAGATGCTGGCGCGTCACGATGCGTTGTTCGAGCTGGGGTTTAGCGAGGAGGTGTTGCCGCTGCTCGACCGCGTCGGGCACATGCCGCTGCCTCCTTATATAGACCGCCCGGATGAAGGCTCGGACCGCGAGCGTTATCAGACGGTGTACGCCCAGCGCCTGGGCGCGGTGGCGGCGCCGACGGCGGGGTTGCATTTCGATCAGCCGCTGATGGAGGCGATTGCCGCCAAGGGCGTCGAGACCGCGTTCGTGACCTTGCACGTGGGCGCGGGTACGTTCCAGCCGGTGCGGGTCGAGAAGATCGAAGACCATCACATGCACAGCGAATGGCTGGAAGTCGGCCAGGACGTGGTTGATGCCGTCGCCGCTTGTCGCGCTCGCGGTGGTCGTGTGGTGGCGGTGGGGACCACCAGCGTGCGTTCCCTGGAAAGCGCCGCGCGCGATGGCGTGCTCAAGCCGTTCAGTGGCGACACCGACATCTTTATCTACCCGGGCCGGCCGTTTCATGTGGTCGATGCCCTGGTCACCAACTTTCATTTGCCCGAATCCACGCTGTTGATGCTGGTTTCGGCGTTCGCCGGTTATCCCGAAGCCATGGCCGCTTATAAAGCCGCCGTGGAGCATGAATACCGCTTTTTCAGCTACGGTGATGCGATGTTTATCACCCGTAATCCCGCACCACGTGGCCCTGAGGACAAAGAATGAGTCGCCAAAGTCGTATGTCGTTTGAGTTGCTTGCTACTGACGGCAAGGCTCGTCGCGGTCGTTTGACCTTCCCTCGCGGTACCGTCGAGACCCCGGCGTTCATGCCGGTCGGTACTTACGGCACCGTGAAGGGCATGTTGCCGCGGGATATCACCGCCACTGGCGCGGAAATCATTCTGGGCAACACCTTCCACTTGTGGCTGCGTCCTGGCACCGAAGTGATCAAGAAGCACGGCGACCTGCACGATTTCATGCAGTGGAAAGGCCCGATTCTTACAGACTCTGGCGGTTTCCAGGTGTTCAGCCTGGGCGCGATGCGCAAGATCAAGGAGGAGGGCGTGACCTTCGCTTCTCCGGTGGACGGCGCCAAAGTGTTCATGGGTCCGGAAGAGTCGATGCAGGTCCAGCGTGACCTGGGCTCGGACATTGTGATGATTTTCGACGAATGCACGCCGTACCCGGCTGACGAAGACGTCGCGCGCATTTCCATGGAGCTGTCGTTGCGTTGGGCCAAGCGTTCGAAAGAAGCCCATGGCGACAACACGGCGGCGCTGTTCGGTATCGTGCAGGGCGGCATGCACCAGGACCTGCGCATGCGTTCGCTGGAAGGCCTCGACCAGATCGGTTTCGATGGCCTGGCCATTGGCGGTCTGTCGGTGGGCGAGCCCAAGCACGAGATGATCAAGGTGCTGGATTACCTGCCGGGCCAGATGCCGGCTGACAAACCTCGTTACCTTATGGGCGTTGGCAAACCGGAAGATCTGGTTGAGGGTGTGCGCCGCGGTGTGGACATGTTCGATTGCGTGATGCCAACCCGTAATGCCCGCAATGGGCATCTGTTCATTGATACTGGCGTGCTGAAGATCCGTAACGCGTTCCATCGCCATGATGATTCGCCGCTCGATCCGACCTGCGATTGCTATACCTGCCAGAACTTCTCCCGCGCTTATCTGCATCATCTGGACAAGTGCGGCGAAATGCTGGGAAGCATGCTCAATACCATCCATAACTTGCGTCATTATCAAGTGCTTATGGCTGGTTTGCGCGAGGCTATTCAACAGGGTACATTGGCCGCCTTTGTCGATGCCTTCTACGCCAAACGCGGGTTACCTGTTCCGCCTTTGGACTGAGTTTTCTGACCCCAAGATTCAACATTTGCAACTGGAGTGCTAAATGAGCTTTTTTATCTCGAATGCCATGGCTGACGCTGCTGCACCGGCCGCTGCCGGCCCAATGGGTGGCGGTTTTGAGTGGATTTTCCTGGTCGGTTTCCTGGTCATCTTCTACCTGATGATCTGGCGTCCACAGGCCAAGCGCGCCAAAGAGCAGAAGAACCTGCTGAGCAGCCTGCAGAAAGGCGACGAAGTTGTGACCACCGGCGGCATCGCCGGCAAGATCACTAAAGTGGCTGATGATTTCGTGGTTCTGGAAGTTTCCGACACCGTCGAAATGAAGTTCCAGAAAGGCGCCATTGCCGCCACGCTGCCAAAAGGCACGCTGAAAGCGATCTAAGTTTCAACTTCTACTCAATCGACGGGGCGCGCAAGGCGCCCCGCGTCATAAGCGGGCGGCGTGATGCTGAACAAATACCCTCTGTGGAAATACATTCTGATCCTGGCGGTGCTGGCGGTCGGTCTGATTTATTCCGCTCCCAATCTATATCCTGATGACCCGGCCATTCAGGTCAGCGGTGCAAGCACTGCGCTGCAAGTCAATCAGGCTGATCTGGATCGTGTGAGCGCTGCGCTCAAGGAATCCGGGATCAACGTCAAGGCAGCCACGCTGGCGGCCAACGGCAAGGGCGGTCTGATTCGTCTGACCAAGGCTGAAGACCAGCTGCCGGCCAAAGACGTCGTGCGCAAGGCATTGGGTGATGACTACGTCGTTGCACTGAACCTGGCACAAACCACCCCGCAATGGTTGCGCAGCCTGGGCGCGCACCCGATGAAGCTGGGTCTGGACTTGTCCGGTGGTGTGCACTTCCTGCTGGAAGTGGACATGGACAAAGCCCTCGACGCACGTTTGAAAGTGTACGAAGGCGATGTAAAGAGCCTGTTGCGTAAAGAGAAACTGCGCTATCGCAGCCTGCCGCAACTCAACGGTGCCATCCAGCTGGGCTTCGCTGATGAAGCTTCCCGCGAACAGGCCCGCGCACTGATCCGCAAGAACTTCAACGATTTCGACATTGTTCCGGCCGACCTCAATGGTCAGGCGGTGCTGCGTCTGGCGATGACCCCGGCCAAGCTGGCGGAAATCCGCGAATACTCCATCAAGCAGAACTTGACCACGGTACGTAACCGCGTCAACGAACTGGGTGTTGCCGAACCGATCGTTCAGCGTCAGGGCGCCAACCGCATCGTGGTTGAGCTGCCGGGCGTGCAGGACACCGCAGAAGCCAAGCGTATCCTCGGCAAGACGGCCAACCTTGAGTTCCGTCTGGCGGCTGAGCCTGGCGCTTCGAAAGCCACTTCCGAGACTTTCGAGTTCCGTGAAGGCAATCGTCCGCCGGCACAGATCGAGCGTGGCCTGATCATCACCGGTGACCAGGTGACTGATGCCAAGGCTGGCTTCGGTGAGCAAGGCACGCCAGAAGTGAACATCCGTCTGGATGGCCACGGTGGCGAACTGATGAGCCGCGCGACGCGCAGCAACGTCGGTCGCAGCATGGCGGTGATCTTCATCGAGCAACGTCCGGTTACCACTTACGTCAAGCAAGTGGTTAACGGCGTCGAGAAAGACGTACCGGTTCAAACCTTCAAGGAAGAGAAGAAGATCATCAGCCTGGCGACCATTCAGTCGCCGCTGGGTGCTCAATTCCGCATCACTGGCCTGAATGGTCAGGGCGAGTCGTCCGAACTGGCGCTGTTGCTGCGTGCCGGTGGTCTGGCTGCACCGATGTACTTCGCTGAAGAGCGCACAATTGGCCCGAGCCTGGGTGCCGACAACATCACCAAAGGTATCGATGCATCGCTGTGGGGCATGCTGTTTGTCTCGCTGTTCATCATCGCCATCTACCGCTTCTTCGGCATCATCGCCACCGTCGCGCTGGCGGTGAACATGGTGCTGCTGCTGGCCCTGATGTCGCTGCTGGGTGCAACGCTGACCCTGCCGGGTATCGCCGGTATCGTATTGACCATGGGTATGGCGGTCGACGCCAACGTGCTGATCTTCTCGCGGATTCGTGAAGAGATCGCGGCGGGCATGACCGTACAGCGGGCAATCAACGAAGGCTTCGGCCGGGCATTTACTGCGATTCTCGACGCCAACCTGACAACACTGTTGGTCGGCGGGATTCTCTTTGCGATGGGCACCGGCCCGGTCAAAGGCTTCGCAGTGACCATGTCCCTCGGGATCTTTACCTCGATGTTCACGGCCATCATGGTGACCCGCGCGATGGTCAACCTGATCTTCGGCGGTCGTGACTTCAAGAAGTTGTGGATTTAAGGGGCTGCCATGTTACGTACAATCAACTTCATGGGCGTTCGCAACGTTGCGTTCGGCGTCACATTGTTCCTTACCGTGCTGGCCCTGTTCAGCGTCGCCACCAAGGGCATGAACTGGGGCCTGGACTTCACCGGCGGTACGCTCATCGAGCTGACCTACGAGCGTCCGGCCGATGTCACCAAGGTGCGTGAGCAACTGGCGACTTCGGGTTATCACGAGGCAATCGTGCAGAGCTTCGGTGCGACTACCGATTTGCTGGTGCGCATGCCGGGTGAAGACCCGCAGCTGGGTCATCAAGTGGCGGAAGCGCTGCTGAAAGTCGGCGGCGACAACCCGGCAACGGTCAAGCGCGTCGAGTTCGTCGGCCCGCAGGTCGGTGAAGAGCTGCGCGACCAGGGCGGCCTCGGCATGCTGATGGCGCTGGGCGGCATCCTGATCTACCTGGCGTTCCGCTTTCAGTGGAAGTTTGCGGTCGGTGCGATCGTATCCTTGATCCACGACGTGATCGTGACCATCGGTATCCTGTCGTTCTTCCAGATCACCTTCGACCTGACGGTATTGGCGGCGGTGCTGGCGATCATTGGTTACTCGCTCAACGACACCATCGTGGTATTCGACCGGGTTCGTGAGAACTTCCGGGTGCTGCGCAAGGCCAACCTGATCGAGAACATCAACATCTCGACCACGCAAACCCTGCTGCGGACCATGGCGACTTCGATCTCCACCTTGCTGGCGATCGCGGCACTGCTGTTCTTCGGTGGCGACAACCTGTTCGGCTTCTCCATCGCCCTGTTTATCGGTGTTCTGGCGGGTACTTACTCGTCGATCTACATCGCTAACGTGGTGCTGATCTGGCTGAACCTGAGCAGCGAAGATCTGATTGCTCCTGTGGCCACTGACAAGGAAGTCGACGACCGTCCATAACGGCCATCGCTTTTCCAGCTGTCAGCCGAAAAAGGCGCGAGTTGAACTCGCGCCTTTTTTTATGCTCCAAGGCTGGGAGAAGCGCGGACATGTTCCGCATGTGATGGTCAGGAGGTTCATGTGAACAAGTCGTTGCTGGTTGGTGCGGTATTGGGTGCTGTCGGTGTGACTGCCGGGGGTGCTGTTGCCACCTACAGCCTGGTTAAAAGCGGCCCTGAGTATGCGCAAGTTCTAGCCGTTGAACCGGTCAAGACACAAATCAAAACGCCACGTGAAGTGTGCAAGGACGTCGCAGTGACCCGGCAGGCGCCGGTGAAAGATCAACACCAGATTGCCGGTACAGTGGTGGGTGCGCTGGCAGGTGGTCTGTTGGGTAACCAGATCGGCGGTGGCACCGGCAAGAAAATTGCCACGGTTGCGGGCGCGGTCGGTGGTGGTTATGCCGGCAACAAGGTCCAGGAAGGCATGCAGGAGCGTGACACCTACACCACGACTCAAACTCGCTGTAACACCGTGAATGACATCAGCGACAAGGTTGTTGGGTACGACGTCCGTTACTCGCTGGACGGCAAGGAAGGCAAGGTGCGGATGGATCGCGATCCGGGCAACCAGATTCCGGTGGATAAAGAAGGTAAGTTGATCCTGTCGCAGAATCAGCAGGGTCAGTAAATCGCTCAGATTCAAAAAGAAGCACCCTTTGGGGTGCTTTTTTTGTGCCCGGAATTCATGCGTCACCACAAATCCCCTGTGGGAGCGGGCTTGCCCGCGATGGCGTCATCAACTGCACCATCAATATAGACTGACACTCCGCTATCGCGGGCAAGCCCGCTCCCACAGGGATCTACAGTGTTCTTGAGGGTGGATTTGCAGGCATAAAAAAAGCACCCCGAAGGGTGCTTTTTCTGTCGCGGGAAGCTTAGCGCTTCAGCGAGGCCGGCAGGTGCGGCTGGATCGCCGTCAGCACTGCCTTGAAGCACTTGGTGTTGCCGGCAACGATGTGGCCTTTCTCAAGGAAATCGTGACCGCCGGTGAAGTCGCTCACCAAACCGCCGGCTTCCTGGATCAGCAGGGCGCCTGCAGCCATGTCCCACTCAGACAGGCCCGACTCCCAGAATGCGTCGAAACGGCCAGCAGCCACATAGGCCAGGTCCAGGCTCGCCGAGCCAGCGCGGCGGATGCCGGCAGTCTGGCCAACCAGGGCGCGGAACATGCCCAGGTAGTTGTCGAGGTTGTCCATCTGGTCGTCGCGGAACGGGAAACCGGTACCCAGCAGGGCGCCGTCCAGGCTGGTGCGACCGCTGACGCGCAGGCGACGACCGTTCAGTTGAGCGCCGCGACCACGGCTGGCGGTGAATTCTTCCTGGCGAACCGGGTCCAGAACAACAGCGTGTTCCAGGCGACCGCGGTATTTGCAGGCGATGCTGACAGCGAAATGAGGAATGCCGCGCAGGAAGTTGGTGGTGCCATCCAGTGGATCGATGATCCACAGGTATTCTTCGCCTTCGATCCCGGTGCCGGCGTGCATGCCGGTTTCTTCACCCATGATCGAGTGATTCGGGTAAGCCTTGCGCAGCGCGTCGATGATTTTCTGTTCAGCGGCGCGGTCCACCTCGGATACGTAATCCTTGGCGTCTTTTTCGTCGACCTTGATGGTATCCAGGCGCTCGATGGAGCGGAAGATCAATTCACTGGCGCTGCGGGCGGCGCGCAGCGCGATATTCAGCATGGGCTGCATGGATGTGTCACCTAAGGTTGTTAAAGAAAGCCGGGCATTCTATCAGAACTTTTCTACAGGAGAAGGTCGGCGTTCGCTTTCATAGCTTAACGGTAGTAGGCGCTGTAAGATTCGGCTCCCCTTTATTGTGTTCGAGAACGCCTCCCGTGCTGCATAACATTCGTGTCGTCCTGGTCAATACCAGCCACCCCGGCAATATCGGCGGGGCTGCGCGTGCCATGAAGAACATGGGCCTGTCGCGGCTGGTGCTGGTCGAACCGAGGTTGTTCCCGCATCACGAGGCCGATGCCCGCGCCTCCGGTGCCGGCGACATCCTTGAAAACGCGCAAGTCGTCGCCACCTTGGAAGATGCCTTGGTCGGCTGCAATCTGGTGCTCGGCACCAGCGCTCGTGACCGGCGTATTCCCTGGCCGCTCCTCGATCCTCGCGAATGCGGGACGAAAGTGGTCGAGGAAGCAGGGCAGGGCGCCGAGATTGCCTTGGTGTTTGGTCGTGAAGATTCCGGCCTGACCAATGAAGAGCTGCAGCGATGTCATTATCACGTGCACATCCCATCAGACCCTGAGTTCAGCTCGCTGAACCTTGGGGCAGCGGTGCAGGTGTTGAGCTATGAAGTGCGTATGTCCTGGCTCGCGGCCCAAGGCCAGCCGAGCAAGGTCGAGAAGGAAGAAGTGGCATCGGTCAAAAGCGCTGAGCTGGCGACCATGGATGAGCTGGAACGGTTCTATGAGCACCTGGAACAAACCCTGGTCGCCATCGAATTCCTCGATCCCGAGAAACCACGGCACTTGATGGCGCGCCTGCGTCGGTTGTACGGACGAAGCTCGGTCAGCCGGGCGGAAATGAATATATTGCGTGGCATCCTCACGGAAACCCAGAAAGCGGCCCGTGGTGAGCTTCTAAAGCGGAAGGATTAAAAATGTTCGAGCGTTTGCGTGAAGATATCCAGAGTGTTTTCCATCGTGACCCGGCGGCGCGTAACGCTTTTGAAGTCCTGACTTGCTACCCGGGCATGCACGCCATCTGGATTCATCGTTTGTCTTCGATGTTGTGGCGAGCGGACCTGAAATGGCTGGCGCGGCTGGTGTCGAACTTCGGCCGCTGGTTGACCGGGATCGAGATCCATCCGGGCGCCAAGGTCGGTCGTCGGTTCTTTATTGACCATGGCATGGGCATTGTCATCGGTGAAACCGCTGAAATCGGCAACGACGTCACGCTTTATCAAGGTGTGACGCTCGGTGGCACCAGTTGGAATAAAGGTAAGCGTCATCCGACTCTGGAAGATGGCGTTGTGGTGGGTGCTGGTGCCAAGGTGCTCGGCCCGTTCACCGTGGGGGCGGGGGCCAAGGTGGGCTCCAATGCCGTGGTGACCAAGGCTGTGCCGGCCGGGGCGACGGTGGTTGGCATTCCGGGGCGGATCATCGTCAAATCCGATGAGGAGCAGGACGCCAAGCGCAAGGCCATGGCCGAGAAGATCGGTTTCGATGCCTACGGTGTCGGCGAAGACATGCCCGATCCGGTGGCGCGCGCGATCAATCAGTTGCTCGATCATTTGCAGGCGGTTGATGGGCGTCTGGAGGGGATGTGCGGGGCGCTGAAGGATCTGGGCAGCAATTACTGTGCGAAAGATCTGCCTGAGCTGCGCGAAGAAGACTTCGCGTGTGTGAAGGACAAGGATCAGAGCCAGGCCGGCTAGGCCGAGTCGACTTTAGTCGCGGGCAAGCCCGCATCCACAAGGTCTCGGGTGAAACACCGATTGTGTGAACAACGAGATCCCTGTGGGGGCGGGCTGGCCCGCGATGAACGATAACGCGGTACTACTGGCTGTCACAGGCCAGCCTTTGTTATGATGCGGCCGCTCTTTTGCGGGTAAACCTGACTAAAGTACTAGGTCTTATAGTTGACTTAAATACTCGGGAATTGCATACTCGCCCCATTCCGAACTCCGTGGTAATTGTCCATGCGACTGACTACAAAAGGCCGATACGCCGTGACCGCCATGCTCGATCTGGCGTTGCACGCGCAGCACGGGCCGGTGTCCCTGGCCGATATCTCCGAGCGCCAAGGCATCTCCCTGTCCTACCTCGAACAGCTTTTCGCCAAATTGCGCCGCAGCAATCTGGTGTCCAGCGTCCGTGGTCCGGGCGGCGGCTACCAGCTGTCCCGCGACATGCAGGGCATCCAGGTCGCCCAGGTGATCGATGCGGTAAACGAATCGGTCGACGCCACCAAGTGCCAGGGCCAAGGGGATTGCCATCAAGGCGACACCTGCCTGACCCACCACCTGTGGTGCGACCTGAGCTTGCAGATCCACGAATTTCTGAGCGGTATCAGCTTGGCTGATCTTGTCACTCGCCGTGAGGTACAAGAAGTAGCCCAGCGTCAGGACCAGCGCCGTTGCAACAGCAAGGCGCCGCGCCTGGACAAGATTGAAGCGTCCGCCGTCGAATGACAGCCAGAGAGCTAACGGCACGCCAGCCAGCCTGATTTAGGAGATAGTCCATGAAATTGCCGATTTACCTTGATTACTCTGCGACCACCCCGGTTGATCCGCGTGTTGCGCAAAAAATGAGTGAATGCCTGCTGGTCGACGGAAACTTCGGTAACCCGGCGTCCCGTTCCCACGTGTTCGGCTGGAAAGCTGAAGAGTCGGTCGAAAACGCTCGTCGTCAGGTCGCAGACCTGGTCAACGCCGACCCGCGTGAAATCGTCTGGACCTCCGGTGCTACCGAATCCGACAACCTGGCAATCAAGGGTGCGGCGCATTTCTATGCGACCAAAGGCAAGCACCTGATCACCACCAAGATTGAGCATAAGGCTGTCCTCGACACCATGCGCCAACTGGAGCGTGAAGGCTTCGAAGTAACCTACCTCGAGCCTCAGACCGATGGCCTGATCACGCCGGCGATGATCGAAGCAGCGTTGCGTGACGACACCATCCTGGTCTCGGTCATGCACGTGAACAACGAAATCGGCACCATCAACGACATCGCCGCCATCGGCGAACTGACCCGTTCCAAGGGCATCCTGTTCCACGTCGACGCTGCTCAGTCCACCGGCAAGGTCGACATCGATCTGCAGAAGCTGAAAGTCGACATGATGTCGTTCTCCGCCCACAAAACCTACGGCCCTAAAGGCATCGGCGCGCTGTACGTCAGCCGCAAGCCGCGTGTGCGCATCGAAGCGACCATGCACGGCGGCGGTCACGAGCGTGGCATGCGTTCCGGCACCCTGGCGACCCACCAGATCGTCGGCATGGGCGAAGCCTTCCGCGTAGCCAAGGAAGACATGGCGGCCGAAAACGTGCGTATCAAAGCCCTGAGCGACCGTTTCTTCAAGCAGGTCGAAGACCTGGAAGAGCTGTACGTCAACGGCAGCATGACCGCCCGCGTTCCGCACAACCTGAACCTGAGCTTCAACTATGTTGAAGGCGAGTCGCTGATCATGGCGCTCAAGGATCTGGCAGTTTCGTCCGGCTCGGCCTGCACCTCGGCTTCGCTGGAGCCTTCGTACGTACTGCGCGCCCTGGGCCGCAACGACGAACTGGCACACAGCTCGATCCGCTTCACCTTCGGCCGTTTCACCACCGAAGAAGAAATCGACTACGCCGCGCAGAAAGTCTGCGAGGCCGTTACCAAGCTGCGCACCCTGTCGCCGCTGTGGGACATGTACAAAGACGGTGTCGACATTTCGAAAATCGAGTGGGCGGCACACTGATTTCAAGTCGCCGCAAACCAGCCCTGTCGAACCCAGGTTCCCAGGGCTTCAAGAGCGACTCTCTGATGAGTGAGGATTAAGAATCATGGCTTACAGCGAAAAGGTCATCGACCACTACGAAAACCCGCGTAACGTCGGCAAGATGGACGCGGAAGACCCGGATGTCGGCACTGGCATGGTCGGCGCTCCGGCGTGCGGCGACGTGATGCGCCTGCAAATCAAGGTCAACGAGCAAGGCATCATCGAAGATGCCAAGTTCAAGACCTACGGTTGCGGTTCGGCTATCGCCTCCAGCTCCCTGGCGACCGAGTGGATGAAAGGCAAGACTCTGGATGAAGCAGAGACCATCAAAAACACTCAGCTGGCCGAAGAACTGGCCCTGCCGCCGGTGAAAATTCACTGCTCCGTACTTGCTGAAGACGCTATCAAAGCGGCCGTTCGCGACTACAAGCAGAAGAAAGGCTTGATCTGAATTTTTGGCGACGAGTAAGGAGTCACCGATGGCTATCAGCATGACAGAAGCGGCTGCTCAACACGTGCGACGCTCCCTCAACGGGCGCGGCAAAGGTGAAGGGATTCGTCTGGGTGTTCGCACCACAGGCTGTTCCGGCCTTGCCTACGTGCTGGAGTTTGTCGACGAGGTGGTTGCAGAGGATCAGGTGTTCGAAAGTCACGGCGAGAAAGTGATCATCGACCCTAAAAGCCTGGCCTACCTGGACGGCACCGAGCTCGATTTCGTCAAGGAAGGGTTGAACGAAGGCTTCAAGTTCAACAACCCCAACGTACGCGGTGAATGTGGCTGCGGCGAAAGCTTCAACATCTGAGGCTTCTTGTGGGTACTCCTTGTCATTTCGCTTTATTTGAGCTGCAACCGAGTTTCAATCTGGATCTCGACCAGCTGGCTACGCGCTACCGTGAGTTGGCGCGCAGTGTTCATCCGGACCGTTTTGCGGACGCTTCCGAGCGCGAGCAGCGGTTGGCGCTAGAGCAATCCGCGAGCCTCAACGAGGCCTATCAGACGCTCAAAAGTCCCCCGAAGCGCGCGCGATACCTGCTCGCTCTGAATGGTGGCGAGCTGCCGCTGGAGGTCACGGTGCATGATCCGGAGTTTCTTCTGCAGCAGATGGCGCTGCGTGAAGAGCTCGAAGACCTGCAGGACAGCGCTGATCTGGCCGGTGTTGCGGTGTTCAAGCGTCGCCTGAAAACCGCGCAGGATGAACTGAACCAAAGCTTCGCAGCCTGTTGGAACGATGCAGCGCAACGCGAGCAGGCCGAACGCCTGATGCGGCGCATGCAGTTCCTCGACAAGCTCACCTACGAAGTGCGCCAGTTAGAAGAGCGCCTCGACGATTAACCCAGTGCCGCTCCGGTCGCACGCCTGATATACAGATAAGTCCTGATCACGATGGCCCTACTGCAGATCGCCGAACCCGGCCAAAGTCCTCAACCGCACCAGCGTCGTCTGGCTGTGGGGATCGACTTGGGCACTACCAATTCGCTGGTCGCTGCATTGCGCAGTGGTCTTTCCGAGCCTCTGGCCGACGCTGACGGGCAGGTCATTCTGCCGTCTGCCGTGCGCTACCACGCCGATCGCGTCGAAGTGGGCGAGTCGGCCAAACTGGCTGCCGCTGCCGATCCGTTGAACACAGTGCTGTCGGTCAAGCGCTTGATGGGTCGTGGTCTGTCCGACGTCAAGCAATTGGGCGATCAACTGCCGTACCGCTTTGTCGGCGGCGAGTCGCACATGCCGTTCATCGACACCATTCAGGGGCCGAAAAGCCCGGTCGAAGTCTCCGCCGATATCCTCAAGGTGCTGCGTCAGCGCGCCGAGGCTACTCTGGGTGGCGAACTGGTTGGCGCGGTGATCACCGTTCCGGCCTATTTCGACGATGCTCAGCGTCAAGCCACCAAGGACGCGGCCAAGCTGGCCGGCCTGAACGTGCTGCGTTTGCTCAATGAGCCGACCGCTGCTGCCGTGGCCTACGGTCTGGATCAGCACGCTGAAGGTCTGGTCGCGATTTATGACCTGGGCGGCGGCACCTTCGATATTTCTATTCTGCGCCTGACCGGCGGTGTGTTCGAAGTGCTGGCCACTGGTGGCGACAGCGCCCTGGGCGGCGATGACTTCGACCATGCGATTGCCGGCTGGATCATAGAGAGCGCCGGTTTGTCCGCCGACCTCGATCCGGGTGCGCAGCGCAATCTGCTGCAAACCGCTTGCGCGGCCAAAGAAGCCCTGACCAATGCTGGCGCCGTAGAAGTCGCTTACGGCGACTGGAACGCCGAGCTGACCCGCGAAGCGTTCAATGCGCTGATCGAGCCAATGGTTGCTCGCAGCCTGAAAGCCTGTCGCCGCGCCGTGCGTGATTCCGGTATCGAGCTGGAAGAAGTGCACGCCGTGGTCATGGTCGGCGGTTCGACCCGCGTCCCTCGTGTTCGTGAAGCAGTCGCCGAGGCCTTTGGTCGCCAGCCGCTGACCGAAATCGATCCGGATCAAGTGGTGGCCATCGGTGCCGCGATCCAGGCCGATACCTTGGCTGGCAACAAGCGCGATGGTGGCGAACTGTTGTTGCTTGACGTGATTCCGTTGTCCCTGGGGCTGGAAACCATGGGCGGCCTGATGGAGAAGGTGATTCCGCGCAACACCACCATCCCCGTCGCTCGCGCCCAGGACTTCACCACGTACAAAGATGGTCAGTCGGCCATGGCGATTCACGTATTGCAGGGCGAGCGTGAGCTGATCAGCGACTGCCGCTCCCTGGCGCGCTTCGAGTTGCGCGGCATTCCGGCGATGGTGGCCGGTGCGGCAAAGATTCGCGTGACCTTCCAGGTTGACGCCGACGGCCTGCTCAGCGTCTCGGCCCGTGAATTGGGTTCGGGCGTTGAAGCCAGCATCCAGGTCAAGCCGTCCTACGGCCTGACCGACGGCGAAATCGCCAAAATGCTCAAGGATTCGTTCCAGCACGCCAACGACGACAAGGTCGCCCGTGTATTGCGTGAACAGCAAGTCGATGCCCAGCGCCTGATCGAAGCGGTGCAAGCCGCCCTCGAGGCTGACGGCGAGCGTTTGCTCGACGCCGAAGAGCGCATGGTCATCGAATTGCAGATGCAGGAACTGACCGAACTGATGAAAGGTACCGATGGCTACGCCATCGAGCAGCAGACCAAGCGTCTGTCGCAAGTGACCGACGCCTTTGCTGCCCGCCGCCTGGACTCGACGGTGAAAGCCGCACTGGCGGGGCGCAACCTGAATGAAATCGAGGATAACTGATGCCGCAGGTCATTTTTCTGCCCCACGAGAAGTTCTGCCCGGAAGGCATGGTTGTCGAGGCTGAGCCCGGCATCTCCATTCTCGAGCTGGCCCATGAACACCACATCGAGATGGAAAGTGCCTGCGGTGGCGTCTGCGCCTGCACTACTTGTCACTGCATCATCCGCGAAGGTTTTGACTCGCTGGAAGAAGCGGATGAACTGGAAGAAGACTTTCTTGATCGGGCCTGGGGTCTGGAAGCGCAATCGCGTCTAGGCTGTCAGGCGATCGTCGGGACCGAAGACCTGACCGTCGAAATTCCGAAATACTCGCTCAACCACGCCGCCGAAGCGCCGCACTGATTCAAGGAACTGTCATGAGTCTCAAGTGGACTGATGTACTGGAAATCGCAATCCAGCTGGCCGAAAGCAAGCCTGATGTTGACCCAATGTCGGTCAACTTCGTCGATCTGCGCAAATGGGTGATGGAATTGCCCGAGTTCGACGACAAGCCTGAACATTGTGGCGAAAAGATCCTGGAGGCCATTCAGGCCCACTGGATCGAAGAACGCGACTGAGCCACGCTGCAGGTTAGGCAATACCCAAGAACCCGCGTATAATTCGCGGGTTTAATTTTTCACAAATTACCGTTTCTGGAGTTACACCATGGCTGTTCAACGTACTTTCTCCATCATCAAGCCTGACGCTGTTGCAAAAAACGTCATCGGCGAGATCACCACTCGTTTCGAAAAAGCAGGCCTGCGCGTTGTAGCTTCGAAACTGAAGCAACTGTCCAAAGCCGAAGCTGAAGGCTTCTACGCTGAGCACAGCGCTCGTGGTTTCTTCGGCGACCTGGTTGCTTTCATGATCTCCGGTCCGGTTGTCGTTCAGGTTCTGGAAGGCGAAAACGCTATCGCTCTGAACCGTGAGCTGATGGGCGCTACCAACCCTAAAGAAGCTGCTGCCGGCACCATCCGTGCTGACTTCGCTGATTCCATCGATGCCAACGCTGTACACGGTTCGGACTCCGAAGCCGCTGCTGCTCGCGAAATCTCGTACTTCTTCGCAGCTACTGAAGTAACCACTCGCTAAGCATTGGCTTAAGAGTGAAGGTGAATCCATGACTACATCGACTGTAAAAACCAACCTGCTGGGTCTGACTCAACAGGAAATGGAAAAATTCTTCGACTCGATCGGGGAGAAGCGTTTCCGTGCCGGTCAGGTAATGAAATGGATTCACCACCTTGGCGTCGATGATTTCGACGCCATGACGAACGTCAGCAAGGCCTTGCGCGACAAGCTCAAGGTTATTGCCGAAGTTCGCGGTCCTGAAGTCGTCAGCGAGGACATTTCCACCGACGGCACCCGTAAGTGGGTGGTGCGCGTGGCATCCGGCAGCTGCGTCGAGACCGTTTACATTCCCCAGGGCAAACGCGGCACTCTGTGCGTTTCGTCCCAGGCAGGCTGTGCCCTGGATTGCAGTTTCTGCTCCACCGGCAAGCAAGGTTTCAACAGCAACCTCACCGCCGCCGAAGTCATCGGTCAGGTGTGGATTGCCAATAAATCGTTCGGCAGCATCCCGGCAACTGCCGACCGTGCCATCACCAACGTGGTGATGATGGGCATGGGCGAGCCGCTGCTGAACTTCGACAACGTCGTTGCGGCCATGCATCTGATGATGGACGACCTGGGTTACGGCATTTCCAAGCGCCGTGTGACCCTGTCGACCTCCGGCGTGGTGCCGATGATCGATGAGCTGTCCAAGCACATCGACGTCTCCCTGGCGTTGTCCCTGCACGCACCGAACGACGCATTGCGTAACCAATTGGTGCCGATCAACAAGAAGTATCCGCTTAAGATGTTGCTCGAGTCGTGCCAGCGCTACATGTCGTCGCTGGGCGAAAAGCGCGTGCTGACCATCGAGTACACCTTGCTCAAAGACATCAACGACAAGGTTGAACATGCCGTTGAGATGATCGAGCTGCTCAAGAACATCCCGTGCAAGATCAACCTGATTCCGTTCAACCCGTTCCCGCATTCCGGTTACGAGCGTCCGAGCAACAACGCGATTCGCCGTTTCCAGGATCAGCTTCACCATGCCGGCTTCAATGTCACCGTACGCACCACCCGCGGTGAAGACATCGATGCCGCGTGTGGCCAATTGGTAGGGCAGGTGCTGGATCGCACCCGTCGCAGTGAACGTTATATCGCCGTGCGCGAGTTGAGCGCTGACAGCGATATGGCGCAGAACGCTGCGAAATAATTCAAGAGAGGATCTCTATGTCCCTGCGCTTCGCGCTGCTTGTGCTGTTGGCCAGTCTCTGTACTGGTTGCGTCCTGTCGGGCGATTTCAATCCGATGAAGACCAGCAAGGGCCGCGATGAAGCGCGTGTTGCCTACGTGCAACTGGGTTTGGGCTACTTGCAGCAGGGTATGACCGAGCGCGCCAAGGTGCCGCTGAAAAAGGCCTTGGAGCTCGACAGCTCGGACCCTGACGCCAACGCCGCTTTGGGTCTGGTGTTTCAGGCGGAGATGGAGCCGGAGCTGGCGGACGAGCATTTTCGCAAGGCGCTGTCGTCCCGGTCCAACGATGCACGCATCCTGAATAATTACGGCAGTTTTCTTTTCGAACAGAAACGTTACAAAGAGGCTTACGAGCGCTTCGAACAAGCCGCCGCCGATACCCTGTATCCTGAGCGTTCACGGGTGTTCGAGAACCTGGGCATGACCGCTTCCAAGCTTGGCCAGCGTGATCTGGCCCGGCAGCAACTGGAAAAAGCCCTGCGTTTGAACCGTCAGCAACCCCGCGCATTGCTGGAAATGGCTGAGTTGTCTTACGAAGACAGGCATTATGTGCCCTCGCGTGACTATTACGACCGTTTTAGCCTGCTCGCGGAGCAAAATGCACGTAGTCTATTGCTCGGCGTTCGGCTGGCAAAAGTGTTTGAAGATCGCGATAAGGCCGCCAGTTTTGGCCTGCAATTAAAACGACTCTATCCCGGTTCGCCGGAATATCAGCAATACCTGTCGGAGCAATGATGAAAGCGGCGCATCCCGAAGTTGTAGCAGCGAATCGCGTTAACCCCGGTGAGACTTTGCGCCAGGCCCGCGAAAGCAATGGCTGGTCGCTGGCCGAAGTGGCCCTCAAGCTCAACCTCACCGTTAATTCCCTGAGTAATCTGGAAGCCGGCGCATTCGACAAGCTGCCGGGGCATACTTTCGCTCGCGGTTATATTCGCGCGTACGCCAAATTGCTGGGCATGGACCAGACCGTTCTGGTTCAACAGTTCGACCAATCCACCGGCACTGACTCCCAGGGCGCCAACGTCCACAGCCTGGGTCGCATTGAAGAGCCGGTGCGGGTTTCTCACACTATTCTGCGAATCGTCAGCCTGCTGTTGCTGATCGCGGTGATCGGCGGTGGTTTTGTCTGGTGGCAGGATCAAACCTCATTGCGCACCAAAGACCTGATCAGTCTGAGTCCGGAGCACGTTGAAGTCGAAGGCGCCGACGGCACCACCCAGATCCATCCGCTGGACGAGCCGGAAGACCAGGCTGTCGCGGAAGGCCAGGCGGAAGGCTCGACGTCGCTGGCATTGCCGCAAGCCGAAAATTCCACTGACGCACCGGCCGACGCTGAAGCCACTGCGCCTGCAGTTGCTCCAACCGCACCGGTTTCCCCAGCACCTGCTGCACCGACGCACAGCACCGCGCCGGTTGTCGCGACGCCGGTAGCGCCATCCCCGACCGCACCTGTGGTATCGACCCCGCCTGCGAGCGCTTCGGTCACACCAACAATTCCTGCTCCGGCAGCGGCTGCCCCGGTTGCCGGCCAAGGCCAGGTTCAACTGCAATTCACCGCCGATTGCTGGACACAAGTCACCGACGGCAGCGGCAAAGTGCTGGTGAGTGGCCTCAAGCGTAAAGGCGAAAACGTTACTGTCAGCGGCAAGCCACCGTTTGCCGTGCGCCTGGGCTTCGCCCGTGGTGCGCAGGTCAGCTACAACGGACAGGTGGTTGATGTCGCTCCGTTCACCAGTGGCGAGACTGCTCGCCTGAAGTTGGGTCAATAAGTCATGCACGGCGAATCTCCAATCAAGCGTCGCGAATCCCGGAAAATCTGGGTCGGTAACGTACCTGTTGGCGGCGATGCGCCCATCGCTGTGCAGAGCATGACCAACAGCGACACCAATGATGTCGCCGCCACTGTCGCCCAGATCAATCGTCTGGAAGCCGCTGGCGTCGATATCGTGCGCATTTCCGTGCCGGACATGGACGCCGCCGAAGCTTTCGGCAAGATCAAGCAACTGGTCAAAGTGCCGTTGGTGGCCGACATTCACTTCGACTACAAGATCGCTCTGCGCGTAGCCGAATTGGGTGTTGATTGCCTGCGCATCAACCCGGGCAACATTGGTCGCGAAGACCGCGTGCGTGCGGTAGTCGATGCCGCCCGCGATCGCGGGATTCCGATCCGCATCGGCGTCAACGCCGGTTCCCTGGAAAAAGACCTGCAAAAGAAATACGGCGAGCCGACACCGGCCGCGCTGGTCGAGTCTGCCCTGCGTCACGTCGAGCACCTTGAGCGCCTGAACTTTCAGGACTTCAAGGTCAGCGTGAAAGCCTCCGACGTGTTCATGGCCGTCGCTGCTTACCGCCTGCTGGCCAAGGAAATCGTCCAGCCGCTGCACTTGGGCATCACCGAAGCCGGTGGTTTGCGTTCAGGCACAGTGAAATCCGCCGTGGGCCTCGGTATGCTGCTCGCCGAAGGGATTGGCGATACTATCCGCATCTCGTTGGCGGCTGACCCGGTCGAGGAAGTGAAAGTCGGCTACGACATTCTCAAATCCCTGCACCTGCGTTCCCGTGGCATCAACTTCATCGCCTGCCCGAGCTGCTCGCGGCAGAACTTCGATGTGGTCAAAACCATGAACGAGCTGGAAGGGCGCCTCGAAGATCTGCTGGTGCCGCTGGATGTCGCGGTTATCGGGTGCGTGGTCAACGGGCCGGGCGAAGCCAAGGAAGCCCATATCGGCTTGACCGGCGGCACGCCAAACCTGATTTACATCGACGGCAAGCCGTCGCAGAAACTGACTAATGACAATCTGGTGGATGAGCTTGAACGCTTGATCCGCCAGAAAGCGGCCGAAAAGGTCGAGGCTGACGCAGCTGTAATCGCTCGCGGCTGATCGAACGAATTTAAGGATTTAAAGTGAGCAAGTCTCTGCAAGCCATACGTGGCATGAACGACATCCTGCCCGAACAGACTCCCCTGTGGCGTCATTTCGAGGGCACCGTTTCGCGTCTGCTGGATAACTACGGTTACAAGCAGATCCGTATGCCGATCGTCGAGTTCACCGAGCTGTTCAAGCGCTCCATCGGTGAAGTGACCGACATCGTCGAAAAAGAGATGTACACCTTCGAAGACCGTAACGGTGATTCGCTGACCCTGCGCCCTGAAGGCACGGCGGCCTGCGTGCGTGCGGTGCTCGAACACGGCATCACTGGCGGTGGCCAGGTGCAGAAGCTTTGGTACATCGGCCCGATGTTCCGCCACGAACGTCCGCAGAAAGGCCGTTATCGCCAGTTTCACCAGATCGGTGTCGAGGTGTTCAACCTCGATGGTCCGGATATCGACGCCGAGCTGATCGTGCTGACCTGGCGCCTGTGGGGCGAGCTGGGTATCCGTGATGCGGTCAAGCTTGAGCTCAATAGCCTGGGCACCAGCGAATCCCGTGGTCGTTATCGCGAAGCACTGGTCGAATTCCTGTCCGCGCACCTGGACAAGCTCGACGAAGACAGCCAGCGCCGTCTGAAGACCAATCCGTTGCGCGTTCTGGACACCAAGAACGCCGACACTCAAGCGATCCTGGTCGACGCGCCGAAAATGGCCGACTACCTCGACGACGAATCCCGCGCGCACTTCGAGGGCCTCAAGGCTCGCCTGGACGCCGCCGGTATTCCTTACGTGATCAACCCGAAGCTGGTACGCGGGCTCGATTACTACAGCAAGACCGTTTTCGAATGGGTCACCGACAAGTTGGGCGCTCAGGGCACCGTGTGTGCCGGCGGTCGTTACGACGGTCTGGTGGAACAGATGGGCGGCAAGCCGACCCCGGGCGTTGGTTTCGCCATGGGCATCGAGCGTCTGGTGCTGCTGCTTGAGACCCTGGAGCAGATCCCGCAAGAGATCTCCCGTCAGGTCGACGTCTATCTCTGCGCATTCGGCGAGGCTGCCGAGTTGGCGGCCCTGAAGTTGAGCGAAAAGGTTCGCGATCAATTGCCCAACCTGCGCCTGCAGATCAATGCCGGCGCCGGCAGCTTCAAAAGCCAGTTCAAGAAAGCCGACAAGAGCGGTGCACTGTACGCATTGATCCTCGGTGACGACGAAATGGCCCAGCAAGTGGTAGGTTTCAAACCCCTGCGTGGCCAGGGCGAACAACAAAGCATTGCCTGGGATGCGCTTGCTGCACACCTGGCCACCTGCGTCGTGCAGGGTTGAAGCTGTCATAAACAGCCGATTTAGCGATTAAGGAGTATTGGGGTGTCGAGTACCGAAGACGAAAACCTGGCGGATTTGAAGGACTGGTGGACACGCAACGGCAAGCCCCTGGTCACTGGCGGCCTGTTGGCGCTGGTCATCGTGTTCGGCTGGCAGGCCTTTCACAAGTATCAGAGCAATCAGTCGCAAGGCGCCTCGATTCTCTATCAGCAATTGCTCGAAACCACGCTGACGCCTGACGGCAAGCCTGATGCCGCCCGTGTTTCGGACCTGGCCGGCAAGCTCAACAGCGAATTTGGCGGTAGCGCCTACGCACAATATGGCAGCCTGTTCGTGGCGAAAGTCGCGGTCGACAGCGGCAAGCTGGACGACGCTGCCACCGAGCTGAAAGCCATCGTTGCCAAACCGGCCAACCCGGCACTGGGCGAAATCGCCCGTCAGCGCCTGGCGCAGGTACTGGCCGCGCAGAGCAAGGTCGATGAAGCCCTGAAGCTGCTCGAAGGCGATGCCGATAAAGCATTCCTGGCCACTCGCGAAGAACTCAAGGGCGACCTGCTGGTGCAGTTGGGTCGTACCGACGAAGCAAACGCTGCGTATCAAAAAGCCAAGGCGGCATTGTCGGATGAAGCGGCAGTCGGTGGCCTACAAATCAAGCTGGACGATCTGGCCAAAGGGGATGCGTGACGTGATCCGTTGGAAACATGCAGCATTGCTGGCTCTGGCCGTTTTGGCCGCGGGTTGCAGCAGCAACAGCAAAAAAGAATTGCCACCTGCCGAGCTGGTCGACTTCAAAGAAGAAGTGGTCCTGCAAAAACAGTGGAGTCGTTCGATCGGTGACGGTCAGGGCGAAACCTACAACATGCTGGTTCCGGCGATCGATGGCGATACCATCTATGCCGCCGACGTCACTGGCGTGGTGATGGCGATGGATCGCAGCAATGGCGACGTCAAATGGAAGAAAGATCTTGAGCTGCCCGTTTCCGGCGCCGTTGGCGTGGGTTATGGCCTGCTCGTGATCGGAACGACCAAGGGCGAAATCGTTGCGATGGACGCCACCAACGGTGAAGAGAAATGGCGCGCTCGCGTGTCCAGCGAAGTGCTCGCGCCGCCGGCCAACAACGGTGACGTGGTTGTCGTTCAGACTCAGGATGACCGTCTGATCGGTCTGGATGCCGCTACCGGCAACCAGCGCTGGTTGTATGACAGCACGCCTGCCGTCCTGACCCTGCGTGGCACCAGTGCGCCGATCGTGACCAACCGCCTCGCAGTGGCTGGCTTGTCGACCGGTAAAGTGGTTGCGCTCGATATCTCCAACGGCGTGCCGGTGTGGGAACAGCGGGTTGCGATCCCACAAGGTCGTTCGGAACTGGAGCGCGTTGTCGATATCGACGGCGGCTTGCTGCTGTCCGGCGGTACGTTGTACGTCGCCAGCTACCAGGGTCGCGTTGCGGCACTGGACCTGGAAAGCGGTCGTCAGCTCTGGCAGCGTGATGCGTCCAGCTATGCCGGCGTTGCCCAGGGTTTCGGCACTGTGTACGTGAGCCTTTCTTCGGGCACCGTTGAAGGCGTCGACGAGCGTTCCACCACGGCTTTGTGGAGCAACGACTCGCTGGCTCGCCGTCAACTGTCGGCTCCGGAAGTGTTCTCCAGCTATGTTGCAGTCGGTGACATGGAAGGCTACGTCCACCTGCTGAGCCAGGTAGACGGTCGCTTCGTCGGCCGCGAACGCATCGACAGCGACGGTCTGCGTGCCCGTCCGCTGGTGGTGGGTGACACGATTTATCTGTATGGCAACAGCGGCAAACTGGAAGCCCTGACCATCAAGTAACGACTATGCTTGGGGTTTAACCCCCAAGCGGCCCCGTCCTGCGGGGCTCGCAGCGTTTCCAAGCGCTGCCCCGAGCACCAGCCGCTGCCTCGCAGCGGCTTTTGTATTTTCTGAAATAACGAAGTGGAGAGCCGCATGGTTCCCGTAATCGCCCTGGTGGGCCGACCGAACGTCGGCAAATCCACCTTGTTCAACCGCCTGACCAGGACTCGCGACGCCATCGTCGGCGACTTGTCCGGTCTGACCCGTGATCGCCAATACGGTGAGGCCAAGTGGCAAGGGCGTTCCTACATTCTGGTCGACACCGGCGGTATCTCCGGTGACGAGCACGGTATGGACGAAAAAATGGCCGAGCAGTCGCTGCTGGCCATTGAAGAAGCCGATGTCGTTCTGTTCCTGGTAGATGCCAAGGCCGGTTTCACCGCCGCCGACCAGATGATCGCCGAGCATTTGCGCAAACGTAACAAGCGTTCCTACGTGGTTGCCAACAAGGTCGACAACATCGACCCTGAAATGGCCCGCGCCGAATTCGCCCCGTTGGGCATGGGCCACGCGATCCCGATCGCCGGCGCTCATGGTCGTGGCATCACCCAGATGCTGGAAATCGCCCTGAGCGACTTCCCGAAAGACGAAGAAGAACCGGAAGACGGCGAAGAAGAGCTCGTTGCCGAAGGCGAGGAAGCCAAGCGCATTCCTGGCCCAAGCGAAAAAGACGGGATCAAGATCGCTATCATCGGCCGCCCGAACGTCGGCAAGTCGACCCTGGTCAACCGCATGCTCGGTGAAGACCGGGTAATCGTGTATGACCAACCCGGCACTACCCGCGACAGTATCTACATCCCGTTCGAACGTAACGACGAGAAGTACACGCTGATCGACACCGCCGGTGTGCGCAAGCGCGGCAAGATCCACGAAGAAGTCGAAAAATTCTCCGTGGTCAAAACCCTGCAAGCGATCAAAGACGCCAACGTGGTGATTTTCGTGATGGACGCCCGCGAAGGCGTGGTGGACCACGACCTCAACCTGCTTGGCTTTGCCATTGAATCGGGTCGCGCGCTGGTCATCGCGATCAACAAGTGGGACGGCATGACGCCGAGCGAGCGCGACTTCGTGAAGGTCGAGCTGCAACGTCGACTGTTCTTCGTTGACTACGCCGACATCCACTTCATCTCGGCGCTGCACGGCACGGGCGTGGGCAACCTCTACGCCTCCGTACAGAACTCGTTCAAGTCCGCGGTCACCCGCTGGCCGACCAACCGCCTGACCCAGATTCTGGAAGATGCGGTCGGTGAGCACGCGCCGCCGATGGTCAACAACCGCCGGATCAAGCTGCGTTACGCTCACTTGGGTGGTGCGAACCCGCCGATCATCGTGATTCACGGTAACCAGATCGAGAAGGTGCCGAAGTCTTACGTCCGTTACCTGGAAAACACTTACCGTCGTGTTCTGAAGCTGGTCGGTACGCCGATCCGCATCGAGTTCAAAGGTGGCGAGAACCCGTATGAAGGCAACAAAAATTCGCTGACTGACCGTCAGGTCAACAAGAAGCGTCGCATGATGTCGCACCACAAGAAAGCCGATAAAAAGCGCCGCGACAAGCGCTGATCAGAGGCTTGCCGAGACCCTTGTGGGAGCGGGCTTGCCCGCGATGGTTGCACCGCATCAGGTACACCGCGTTATCGTTCATCGCGGACAAGCCACCACAGGGATCGGGGTGAAAGGGAGGGCGCTTTATGCGCCCTTTTTTTATGGGCGTCGGATGGGCTATCCTCGGGCTCTCCCGCGCCGCCGTTAGAGCCGGGTGTAGAGCAGGGAATGACCGATGATCACCAGTAAGCTGCCGAATGTCGGCATCACTATCTTCACGCAGATGTCTCAGCTCGCGGCGCAAACCGGGGCGATCAACCTGTCCCAGGGTTTTCCCGATTTCGATGCCCCGCAAGCCCTGTGCGATGCGGTCGGTCGGCACATCGCCAATGGCCATAACCAGTATTCGCCGATGACCGGCCTGCCGGTCCTGCGTCAGCAAGTGGCGGCGAAGATCGCTCGCAGCTACGGCGTCAATGTCGATGCCGACCACGAAGTCACCATTACGCCCGGGGCCACCCAGGCGATCTTCTGCGCCATTCAAGCGGTTATCCACAGCGGCGACGAAGTGATCGTGTTCGATCCGTGCTACGACAGTTACGAGCCGTCGGTGGAGTTGGCCGGTGGCCGTTGCGTGCATGTGCAGCTCGGGCTGAATGATTTCTCCATCGACTTCCAGAAACTGGCTGAGGCCATTACCCCGCGCACGCGGATGATTGTGCTGAACACACCGCACAACCCAAGCGGCGCGTTGATCAGCCGTGCCGAGCTCGATCAGTTGGCGGATTTGATCCGTGATCGCGATATCTACCTCGTCAGCGACGAAGTCTACGAACACCTGGTATTTGACGGTGTGCCTCATGTCAGTGTGCTTAATCACGAAGAGCTGTATCAGCGCGCCTTCGTAGTCAGTTCGTTCGGCAAGACCTATCACGTCACTGGCTGGAAAACCGGTTATGTGGTCGCGCCACCGGCCCTCACGGCGGAGCTGCGCAAGGTGCACCAGTACGTCAGTTTTTGCGGGGTTACGCCATTGCAATACGCTTTGGCCGACTTCATGGCCGAACACCCGGAACACATAGAAGAACTGCCGGGTTTCTACCAGGCCAAGCGCGACCTGTTCTGCGACCTTCTGACGCCGTCGCGCTTCAGTTTCACCCGCGTGACCGGCACCTATTTCCAGTTGGTCGATTACTCGCAGATCCGCCCGGACCTCAACGACGTCGAGATGGCGCTGTGGATGACCCGCGAACACGGCGTGGCGAGCATCCCGATCTCAGTGTTCTACCAGACGCCACCCGAAGGCCAGCGCCTGGTGCGCTTGTGCTTCGCCAAACGCGAGGAGACCCTGCGTGAAGCAGCGGCAAAACTATGCGTGATCTGAGTGCATTGCCAAATCTGACCATCGCGCTGATCCAGACAAGCCTGGCCTGGCATGACCGCCAGGCCAATCTGGAGCATTTCGAACAACTGCTGGAGCAGGCTCGCGGCGCCGACCTGATTATTCTGCCGGAGATGTTCACCACCGGTTTTTCCATGGAGTCCGAGACGCTCGCGGAGCCGGAAAACGGTCCCACCAGCAAATGGCTGCGCGCCCAGGCTGCGCAACTCGATGCTGTGATCACCGGCAGCATCATCGTTCAGGCCGCTGATGGCAGTCATCGCAATCGCCTGTTGTGGGCGCGACCGGATGGCGAGGTCTGGCATTACGACAAGCGCCACTTGTTCCGCATGGCCGGCGAGCACAATCACTACACACCGGGCGAGCGTCAGGTGCAGTTCGAGCTCAAAGGCTGGCGCGTGCGGCCGCTGATTTGCTACGACTTGCGTTTCCCGGTGTGGAGCCGGGACGCTCAGGACACCGACCTGTTGCTGTACACCGCCAACTGGCCGGGGGCACGGCGTCAGCACTGGAACCGTTTGTTGCCGGCACGGGCGATCGAAAATCTTTGCTATGTAGTGGCAGTGAATCGCATTGGGACTGACGGCAAAGGCTTTGCGTATACCGGCGACAGTCAGGTGCTGGATTTCCAGGGCGAGACCTTGCTCAGTGCCGGCGAAGCCGATGGCGTGTTTCAGGTGGTATTGAATGCCGCCGACCTTCAGGCTTATCGCACGCGTTTTCCGGCGAATCTGGATGCTGATACGTTTGAGTTCACCTGATCGGTGAGGGTTTAACGATTCATGGTTTCAGATTTCTCTGGAGGGGCCGATAGCAAGGTCAGCCAAGGAGGAATGCCCCATGATCAACGTGAGCACCATCACTATTAACTCGTACGCCGTGTCCTCGCCGAATGTCGCGACCGGAGAGCCTGACGAACGCAAGCTGGTCCCGGTTGATGACGCGACTGACGAGGATGGCAAGCTGCGCGTCAACAGCGCCGGTGCCAACATCGACTCTGTCGGCGGCGCCAGTGACCCGATTAGCATGTTGAAGAAACAGATCGAAGCAGCCCAGAAATTGCTGGCCGAACAGCAGGCTCAACTGGCGAATGCGCAGAAGATCCAGGACGACGAGCAGAGGGCGGCGCAGGTGATGGAAATCCAGAACCAGATCGCCGTGACCAGCAGCAACTTGCAAGTGCTGCAAGCCGCGTTGTTGCAGGCGATGTTTAGCGTTGATACTCACGCCTGACATGGTTGTTGCCTGAGCGGGCCCCATCGCGGGCAAGCCCGCTTTCACAGTGAAGGGGGCGAACACAATTTGTGTGTACATCCGGTCCCTGTGGGAGCGGGCTTGCCCGCGATGGGGCCATAACAGGCAACACAAAAACAGCAGGCAAACAAAAAGGCCCCAAGGTTCGCACCTTGGGGCCTTTTGCATTGCTGCAAACGCTTACGCCGCTTTCGCTTCCGGCTGGCTCAACGAGCGGTTCAGCGCGCTGAACAGGGCCTTGAAGCTGGCGGTGGTGATGTTTTCATCGATACCCACGCCGTGCACCGCACGTTGTCCTTCCACGCGCAGTTCAATGTAGGCCGCAGCCTTGGCGTTGGTGCCCGCGCCGATGGCGTGTTCGTTGTAATCCATGATTTCCACCGGAATCGGCAGACCGGCTACCAGTGCTTCCAGTGCGCCGTTGCCTTTGCCACGCCAGTGCAGGTTGGTTTCACCCTGGCCTTTGCCGGAGACTTCCACTTCCACGGCGCTGTGACCGTTTTCTTCCTGCAGGCGATGGCTGACCAGCGCGTACGGGGTGTTGGCCTGCAGGTATTCGCTGTGCAGCAATGCGTGGATCTGCTGAGCAGTCATTTCGAGGCCCAGACGATCGGTTTCACGCTGCACGACCTGGCTGAACTCGATCTGCATGCGACGCGGCAAGCTGATGCCGTACTCCTGTTCCAGCAGGTAAGCGATACCGCCCTTGCCCGACTGGCTGTTGACGCGGATCACCGCCTCGTAGCTGCGACCGATGTCGGCCGGGTCGATCGGCAAGTACGGCACTTCCCACAGGGCATCCGGTTTCTGCTGGGCGAAGCCCTTGCGGATGGCATCCTGGTGCGAGCCGGAGAACGCGGTGTGAACCAGGTCGCCGACGTACGGGTGACGCGGGTGCACCTGGATCTGGTTGCACTCTTCGACGACTTTGCGCACGCCGTCGATGTCGGAAAAGTCCAGCTCAGGGTGAATGCCCTGGGTGTAGAGGTTCAGTGCCACAGTCACCAGATCGACGTTGCCGGTACGCTCGCCGTTGCCGAACAGGCAGCCTTCGACACGATCCGCGCCAGCCATCAGGCCCAACTCGGTGGCGGCCACGCCGGTGCCACGGTCGTTGTGGGTGTGCAGGCTGATGATCACGCTGTCGCGACGGTTGATGTGACGGCCGAACCATTCGATCTGGTCGGCATAGATGTTCGGGGTCGCGCATTCAACGGTGGCTGGCAGGTTGAGGATCACCTTGTGCTCAGGCGTCGGGTTCCAGACTTCGATGACCGCGTCGCAGACTTCCTTGGCGAATTCCAGCTCGGTCGCGCTGAAGGTTTCCGGCGAGTATTCGAACGTCCACTGGGTGTCCGGCTGAAGGGCGGCGTATTTGACGAACAGCTTGGCAGCGTTGACCGCGATAGCCTTGATCCCGTCCTTGTCCTGATTGAAGACAATGCGGCGGAAGGAAGGGGAGGTCGCGTTGTACAGGTGAACGATGGCTTTCTTCGCCCCGCGCAGGGATTCGAAGGTGCGCTCGATCAGGTCTTCACGGCCCTGGGTCAGCACCTGAATGGTGGTGTCGTCCGGGATGTGGCCGTCTTCGATCAGGGTGCGCACGAAGTCGAAGTCGGTTTGCGAAGCGGCCGGGAACGAGGCTTCGATTTCTTTCACGCCGACCTGCACCAGGGTTTTCCAGAAACGCAGCTTCTTGACCGCGTCCATCGGCTCGATCAGCGACTGGTTGCCGTCGCGCAGGTCGGAGCTGCACCAGATCGGCGCGGCGGTGAGTGTCTTCGACGGCCAGGTACGGTCCGGAATGTCGATGGTCGGGAACGCGCGGTATTTCGAAGACGGGTCTTTGAGCATGCTCATCGGGAAATCCTTATTGTGTGGGCCGAAAAAAGGCGGCCTGCCGGTGGATCAAAAGTTCTTGGGAAAAGCGTAAGACGAGGCGTCGCAATTCAGCCCGGCAGTCGTGCGCTGACGAGGCACAGACTGCGGTGCTGGCGAAGCTGAATGAGGGTGTGAGAGGTTTTCATGCCTTCAACCCTAACCGCGAGGGTGAAGGATGGCAAGCAGTCGAAAAAAATTGAGAGGAATATCCGAAAAGCCTCTTTAATCGAGATTTTATTGCTCTAATTATCAGTGATCGTTTTGTTGTTTGCGCAAGGTTTGCGCCATGCGCAATTGAATACTTTGAATTGTTGGTTTCGTCAGCACAGCTATTCTTAAAGTCTCGGCAAGACGACTGGCAGGCAGGAGTCGAGAATGAACGAATCGGATTGGAAGCGTTACAGCGCGTTGCGTCCCTTGGCCCATGAGCGGATGTGTGTCCGGATCATGGAAGAGGTTGAGCGCACGGTGCTGGATAAAAGCCTGGCGACTTATGAGCGGATAGAAGCCAGTGAAGAGTTGCTCAAGGCTGGACAAAAGGAACTGTATTGGGCGTTCGGTGTGTTCAGGTGTTCACGGCATGAGGCCCGCTCGCATTTGCTTGGGCTGTGTGCTCGGGAGTTGATCCGACCTGAGGAATTGACTGGTTTCTCGGAGGAGACCCAGGCGTGGATCAAACACTGCCTAGCGGATCGGGAAGTCCACGGGATTGAGGATCTTGAGGCGGAATAAGCAGCGGTAGTGATGGCCTCTTCGCGAGCAGGCTCGCTCCCACATTTGATCTTTGTCGCACCGAAGATCCATTGTGGGAGCGAGCCTGCTCGCGATAGGGCCGCTAGCCTCAACGGCTATTTATGGCTGGAACGCACCGATAAAGATGGCCGGATCCACCCGCGCATCATTCAGGCTGATATTCCAGTGCATATGCGGCCCGGTCGCCCGCCCGGTGGCGCCAACCTTGCCGACCACACCGCCACGCGCCATCTGTTGCCCGACCTTCACATCAATCTTCGACATGTGGCAGAACATGCTGATAAAGCCCTGCCCATGGTCGACAAACACCGTGTTGCCATTAAAGAAGTAGTTACCGATCAGAATCACCTTGCCCGCCGCCGGGGTCTTGATCGGTGTGCCGGCGCCCACGGCGAAATCCAGGCCCGAGTGGGGATTGCGCTCCTCTCCATTGAAAAAACGGCGTACACCGAACTTGCTCGACAGCGGCCCGTTGACCGGTTTGTCCAACAGCAGGTTGCTCGGGGTATTCGGACTGAACGTGCGGTAGGCGGCGATCTGCTCGGCCAGTTCGCGCTCGATGCGTTTGAGATTGTCCGGGTCCGGATTGACCTGTTGGGTGTTTTTCAAGGTGATGCGCTGTTCCGGGTATTTCTTGTTGCCGACGGTGAAGCTCAGATTACGACCGCCGCTGCTGATGGACTGCGCCCCCGGCTTGACGGTCAACGGCACACCCACAATCGCCAGCCAATTGTTCTGTTCCTTGACCACCAGCACCGGTTTTCCTTGATAACTGGCTTTCGGTGCCTGGGCCGCGGCGCCCAGATCCACCACCGCCACGCCGCCCGGCACCGGTTTGTTCAGCAGACGGGTGATGTAGCTGTCGGCGTGGGCGTTGAAGGTCAGGCACAGCAACAGCAGTGGAGCTAGAAAACGCGGCATGGATCAATCCAGTAAAGAAAGGGTGACAGGCGTCAGGTGATTGTCTTCGACCCGCACTTGCAGTTCGCCTTCACCCAGTTTGGCTTTGAGGCGCTGGCCGTTGTGGGTTTGCGCGGCGTTGCGGATCGCGTTGCCGCGCTCGTCGAGCAAAATGCTGTAGCCACGGCCGAGGGTCGCCAACGGGCTGACCACGTGCAGCGTCTGCACCTGACTTTGCAATTGCAGGCGACGGGATTTGAGGCCTTCGCGGATGGCCCGGGGCAGGCGTTCGGCGAGGCTGTCGAGGCGCTGGCGCAGCATCGCCAGTTGCCGCCCCGGATGCTGCCCGGCGAGGCGGGTTTCGAGGCGGATCAAGCGTTCGCGACGGGTATTGAGGCTGCGTTCGAAGGCACGGCGCAGGCGCATGTCCAGATCATCCAGGCGTTGTGCTTGCTGGCGCAGACGTTCGCCGGGATGGCGCAAGCGCCGAGAGATGCCTTCGAGGCGCAGTCGATCACGCATCAGGCGATCGCGCATGCGCATCACCAGCCGACGGTGCAGGCTCTCGACCCGACGCACCAAATCACTTGAGTCCGGTGCCAGCAGTTCGGCGGCAGCGGATGGCGTCGGGGCGCGAACGTCGGCCACGAAGTCGCTGATCGAGACGTCGGTTTCATGGCCGACGGCGCTGACAATCGGTGTCACGCAAGCGTCTACGGCGCGAGCCACGGCTTCTTCGTTGAAACACCAGAGGTCTTCCAGCGAGCCGCCGCCACGGGCCAGGATCAATGCATCAAAACCACGGGCGTCCGCCAGTTTCAGCGCGCGGACAATCTGCGCCGTCGCTTCGCGGCCCTGCACGGCGGTGGGGATCAGCGTCAACTGTACCTGCGGCGCACGACGACGAAACACGCTGATGATGTCCCGGATCACCGCGCCGGTCGGCGAACTGATGATGCCAATGCGCTGCGGATGCGCCGGCAGCGGCACTTTGCGCTCGGCACTGAACAGGCCTTCGGCGCTGAGTTTTTCTTTCAAGGCATCGAACGCCAGGCGCAGCGCGCCATCACCGGCCGGCTCGACGGTATCGAGGATCAGTTGATAATCGCCACGTCCCTCGAACAGCGAAACCTTGCCGCGCACCTTGACCGCCAGACCATCCTTCAGCGCCTGACGAACCCGCGCCGCGTTCTGCCGAAACAATGCGCAACGCACCTGGGCGCCGCTGTCCTTGAGGGTGAAATACACGTGGCCGGACGCCGGGCGGGCGAGGTTGGAGATTTCGCCTTCGACCCAGATATTGCTGAACACGTCTTCAAGCAACACCCGCGCGCGGCCGTTGAGCTGGCTGACAGTCAGGACTTCACGGTCCAGGCCGAGTCTTGCAAAGGGATCTTTAATCATGGGGCGCAGTTTAAAGGCATTCGGCGCTGAATCTCCATGCGTCAGCGTAAATCCCTGTGGGAGCGAGCTTGATCGCGATGACGGTTTAACATTCACCATTGATGTCGACTAACACATCGCTATCGCGAGCAAGCTCGCTCCCACAATGATTTGTGCAGGTGTTGATGAAGCGTTGGGCCAGTGCCGTCGGATTCTGCCGGCAGGCGAGGGCGACGGTGCTGTGGCAATCCGGGTCGGCCAGGGGCAGGAAATGAATGTCGGGCGGCGCAATGTCCTGCATCGATTCCGGCAGCAGGGCGATGCCGAACCCGGCCTGAATCAATTGCAGTTGCGTGGTTTTGCGCGACACCACTCGGGCCGCTTTTGGAAAGAACCCCTGACGCATGCACAGCTCGGCGGACAGATAACTCAACCCGCCACGCTGGGGATGAGGAATGGAGATAAACGCCTCATCCTTCAGTTGCGCCAGGTCGATGCCCCGAGCGGACTTATCCACAGCCAGCCGGTGATTGGGCGGGACGGCCAGGAGCAATCGTTCGTTGTACAAAGGAACAATCTGCACGCCTTCGCGTTGGCGCAACACCGGCAGGCGTAGCAGTCCGACATCCAGCCGGTTGTCCGCCAACGCTTCAAGCTGCGCTTCGGAAGACAGCTTGGCGATGTCCATGGACACGCCGACATGCTGGCTCAGGTAATCGCTGATGCCTCGCAGCAGGCGGCCACTCATGGGCACGGTGCTGGAATGGCTGAGGCGCAAGGTGCCGAGTTCTCCATTGCCGACCTGGGTGGCCATCTCACTGGCTTTGGCCAATTCGTTCAGCAGGTTTCTGGCCCGGGGCAGGAAGGCTTCACCGGCGGCCGTCAGTCGAGGCAAGCGTGCAGTGCGCTCGAACAACGGCGTTTGCAGGCGGGTTTCCATGTCCTTTATTTGCCGGCTCAAGGCCGACTGAGCAATGAACAGTCGTTCGGCTGCAGCGCTGAAACTCCCGCACTCTGCGATTTCCACGAAGTAACGCAATTGACGGGTTGAAAGCACGAGGTATGCCTTTTTGAGATGAGAGGGCGGCTTTGAAGATATTAGTCGCAAGACTCAGCGCTGGCTAAAGTCATCACAGGTATTTAATGAAGGCGTGCAGATGAGCGTGCTTGAGTTGTTGCACCAATGGCCATTTGGCGCGACGGATTGGCTGGTGATCGGGTTGGGCATCGCCCTGGCCTATATCGTGTTTGGCATCGCCGGGTTTGGCACCGCGCTGGTGGCCGGGCCGATTCTGATTCTGTTCATGCCGCTGTCGAAGATCGTGCCGTTGCTGGTGCTGCTGGATTTTGTCGCGGCGTTCGGCAATCTGCTGCCCTCGCGACGGGATGTAGCCAAGCCGGAACTGCTGCGGCTGCTGCCGTGCATGGCGGTGGGTTGCACGCTGGGTGTGATCTTTCTGCTGAACCTGAAGTCCGACCTGTTGCTGCTGTTGATGGGGCTGTTTATCAGCGTCTATGCGGTTTATAGCCTGTGGGTCAAAACCCGCCCGACGCAGTTGTCGGCAGGCTGGGCGGTGCCGATGGGCACGGTTGGCGGGATGTTCGGGGCGCTGTTTGGTAGTGGCGGCTTTTTATATGCGATCTATTTGAACAGTCGGTTACCGAAAGACGCGGCGCGCGCGACTCAAAGTGCACTGATCAGTTGCAGCACCGTGGTGCGCCTCAGCCTGTTTGCTGTCGCGGGTGTGTATACCGAGCTACCCTTATTGGTATTGGCCTTGTGTCTGTTGCCGGCCATGGCGTTGGGGTTGTGGATTGGCCGGCGGCTGACCATGAGATTGTCCCGAGAGGCGTTTGTGCGGCTGGTGACGTGGTTGGTGCTGGCCAGCGGGATTGCGTTGATCGGGCGGTATTTGAGTACTTGACCGGATTTCGTCAGGGATTAAGCTGCCCGCCGTTCCGACGCCTTCGCGGGCAAGCCTGCTCCCACAGTGACCGGGGTGGACATGATTTTTATGTACACCACCAAGCCTTGTGGGAGCGGGCTTGCCCGCGAAGGCGTCAAACGGTACGCCGCAGAACTTTCCATTTTGACGCAGCAGGCTTGCACCATGAATTCTCAAAGCATCATCGTCCCGAAAATCTCCACGCTGCCGGTGCACGAACCCCGGGCAAGGGCGGTCGTGCGGTGGCTGGTGCGCAAGAACATCATCAAGGAAGAGCTGACCACTTGTGGCCGCACCGGCAATCGCATGGGCCACGCCATCGCCGACGGTGCCCGCGCAGTGGTGTTGCACCCGCAAGCGCTGCCGTTCGGCGAGCCGATCAATGGCCTGGAGATTGTTACCAAGCGCTGCATCTACACGCCGGCCAAGGGGTTCCTTGAAGAAGCAGGCTGCGCCGAGTGTCGCAAGGAAGTCGGCGAAGCGCTGTTCGAAAGCCTGGAAGACTGGATGCCGGGGCGCACCGATAACTTCACCTGCCCGGAATGCGGGCATGAAGACGACATCAACGGTTTTCTTTTCCTGCAGGAATGCGGCTTTTCCAACCTGGGATTCATTTTCAACAATTGGGCCGAGGCGGGGTTCAAGCAGAGCTTTATCGATGAGTTTGCCGATTGGCTGGATCAGCCGGTGAGTTGGGTCAAAGTCGAGCTGTAGGCGACGACAATCCCCGTATATCAGTAATGCTAATAATAGACAGAGTTTTACATTGAACCCGAGGGGGTGTCTGACTATAATGGCGCGCTTCCATTTTCCCGCTCGGGAGCCCCCGCGATGCTGCGTATCAGCCAAGAAGCTCTGACATTCGACGACATTCTCCTAGTGCCTGGTTATTCCGAGGTGCTTCCTAACGAAGTCAGTCTCAAGACCCGCCTTACCCGTGGCATCGAGCTGAATATTCCTCTGGTTTCTGCCGCCATGGACACCGTTACTGAAGCCCGTCTGGCAATCGCCATGGCTCAGGAAGGTGGCATCGGCATTATCCACAAGAACATGACCATCGAGCAGCAAGCTGCCGAAGTGCGCAAGGTCAAGCGTTACGAAGCCGGCGTGGTCAAGGACCCGATCACCATCGAGGCTGAAGCCACGGTTCGTGAACTGTTCGAACTGACCCGCATGCACAACATCTCCGGCGTTCCGGTTTTGCACAATGGCGACCTGGTCGGCATCGTCACTTCCCGTGACGTGCGTTTCGAAAATCGTCTGGAAGCCACTGTCCGCGAAGTGATGACGCCTAAAGAGCGTCTGGTCACGGTCAAGGAAGGCGCCGACAAGAACGACGTTCGCGAGCTGTTGCACAAACACCGCATCGAACGCGTACTGATCGTCGACGACAAATTTGCCCTCAAAGGCATGATGACCGTCAACGACATCGAAAAAGCCAAGGCTTACCCGCTGGCCAGCAAGGACGATCAAGGTCGTCTGCGCGTTGGCGCTGCCGTCGGTACCGGTAAAGACACCGGTGACCGCGTAGCTGCCCTGGTCAATGCCGGCGTTGACGTGGTGGTGGTCGACACCGCACACGGTCACTCCAAAGGCGTGATCGACCGCGTTCGTTGGGTCAAACAGAATTTCCCTGAAGTGCAGGTGATCGGCGGCAACATCGCCACTGGCGCTGCCGCCAAGGCCCTGGCCGAAGCTGGCGCCGATGCCGTCAAGGTCGGTATCGGCCCTGGCTCTATCTGCACCACCCGCATTGTCGCCGGTGTCGGCGTCCCGCAAATCAGTGCCATCGCCAACGTTGCCGCTGCCCTCGAAGGCACCGGTGTTCCGTTGATCGCCGACGGCGGCATCCGTTTCTCCGGTGACCTGTCCAAGGCAATCGTGGCCGGTGCTTCCTGCGTGATGATGGGCTCGATGTTCGCCGGTACTGAAGAAGCGCCGGGCGAGATCGAACTGTTCCAGGGGCGTTCGTACAAGGCTTACCGCGGCATGGGTTCGCTGGGCGCCATGTCCCAGGCTCAAGGTTCCTCCGACCGTTACTTCCAGGACTCCTCCGCGGGTGCCGAGAAGCTGGTTCCGGAAGGCATCGAAGGGCGTGTTCCTTACAAGGGCTCCCTGAGCGCCATCATCCATCAACTGATGGGCGGCCTGCGTTCCTCGATGGGCTATACCGGCAGTGCCGACATCGAAGAAATGCGCACCAAGCCTGAGTTCGTGCGGATCACCGGCGCTGGCATGGCCGAGTCCCACGTCCACGACGTGCAGATCACCAAAGAAGCGCCAAACTACCGCGTAGGTTGAGGCTTCAAGCAAAACGTTAAGTAACCCGGGGCTGTTCTATTCAGCCCCGAGTTGTTTCTGAATCACGACTGTTTCTGAATTACTTAGACGAGACTGAATCATGGCCCTCGACATTCACGCTCACCGCATCCTGATCCTCGATTTCGGTTCCCAGTACACCCAGCTGATTGCCCGCCGTGTGCGTGAAATCGGCGTGTACTGCGAACTGCACCCGTTCGACATGGATGACGAAGCGATTCGCGAATTCGCTCCAAAAGGCGTCATTCTCGCCGGCGGCCCCGAGTCCGTGCACGTAGCCGACAGTCCGCGCTGCCCGCAAGCCGTATTTGACCTGGGCGTTCCGGTCTTCGGTATTTGCTACGGCATGCAGACCATGGCTGAGCAGCTGGGTGGCAAGGTTGAAGGTTCCGAACTGCGTGAGTTCGGTTACGCCCGTGTCGACGTGGTCGGCAAGAGCCGCCTGCTCGACGGCATCGAAGACCACATCGACGCCGACGGCCTGTTCGGCCTCGACGTGTGGATGAGCCACGGTGACAAAGTCACCAGGATGCCACAGGAATTCCACATCCTGGCCAGCACCCCGAGCTGCCCGATCGCCGGCATGTTCGACGATGCTCGCGGCTACTACGGCGTGCAGTTCCACCCGGAAGTGACCCATACCAAGCAGGGCGGTCGCATCCTCTCGCGCTTCATCCTCGACATCTGCGGCTGTGAAGCCCTGTGGACGCCGTCGAAGATTGCTGAAGACGCCATCGCCAACATTCGCGCCCAGGTCGGCACCGATAACGTATTGCTTGGTCTGTCCGGCGGCGTTGACTCCTCGGTGGTTGCTGCACTGTTGCACAAAGCCATCGGCGACCAGCTGACCTGCGTCTTCGTCGACAACGGCCTGCTGCGTCTGCACGAAGGCGAGCAAGTGATGGCCATGTTCGCCGAGAACATGGGCGTCAAGGTGATCCGCGCCAACGCCGAAGACCAGTTCCTGAACAACCTGGCCGGCGAGTCCGACCCAGAGAAGAAGCGCAAGATCATCGGCCGTACCTTCATCGACGTCTTCGATGCCCAGTCCAACAAACTGGACAACATCAAGTACCTCGCCCAAGGCACCATCTACCCGGACGTGATCGAGTCGGCTGGCGCGAAAAGCGGCAAGGCTCACGTGATCAAGTCGCACCACAACGTGGGTGGCCTGCCGGAAGAGATGAACCTCAAGCTGGTCGAACCCCTGCGGGAGCTGTTCAAGGACGAAGTCCGTCGTCTGGGCCTGGAACTGGGCCTGCCGTACGACATGGTCTACCGTCACCCGTTCCCGGGCCCGGGCCTGGGCGTGCGGATCCTCGGTGAAGTGAAGAAGGAATACGCCGACCTGCTGCGTCGCGCCGACCACATCTTCATCGAAGAACTGCGCAAGGCCGACTGGTACCACAAAGTCAGCCAGGCGTTCGTGGTGTTCCAACCGGTGAAATCGGTTGGCGTGGTCGGCGATGGCCGTCGTTACGCCTGGGTCGTGGCCCTGCGTGCCGTGGAAACCATCGACTTCATGACCGCGCGTTGGGCACACCTGCCTTACGAACTGCTGGAAACCGTCAGCGGCCGCATCATCAATGAAATCGAAGGCATCTCCCGCGTCACTTACGACGTGTCGAGCAAGCCGCCGGCGACGATTGAGTGGGAATGATTGGACGTCCGGTACTGACCGGCACCCACTAGCAAGAGTCACCCTGAAGCCCGCGTAATTGCGGGCTTTTGGTTTTTTGGGTCTGGCAAAAACTGGCAGCTTTGCGCATCGCCAGGCACCGTGTTTATGTGGCATGGTACGGGGCATTTACTGAGTCCAATGCCATGCTTGGTGCTCGATTCCATGCCGCCTCCTTTGGGGAGGGGCATGGTATCAAGTCTCATCATCCACCCGGTTTCATTGGGTTTTCTCGTGGTGCGTGAGTGACGGGCTTTATGTAGCCGTCCGGTCAATTCCACAGCAGCACGCGACAGCGTACAAGGAACTTTTGCTCTGCAAATAGCTCAATACAGACCTTCTTTTAGACAGTTCAGGGATCGAATGAAAACTTCTTTGGCGTTTCCATTAGCAATCACTTTCGCTCTTGTCATGACCGGCTGCAGCAGCCGGCAGGCGGGTGATCTTACTTCAGAGCCGGTCGTTCCACTGGCCATGAATGACCATCAAGCCAGCGTGACTTTCCGTACCATAGGCGGCGAGGGTGATCGTCCTGTCAGTTACACGTACGGGTATGCCAATACTGGATTTGTGAGCGCGGGTGAGCGGGTTTATGACTCTGCTTACTTCAAGCGCGTACCGGCTTATCTGAAGAAAATCGCCGGTGGTACTGACAGCATCAGTAAGTTGGTCGAGGCGGACAAAACGGTATACGTGCAAGGGGAGGTCAAGGACAAACCGTTTACCTTTAACGGTATTCCCATGCCTACGCCGTTCGACAAGGAGCAGCCTGTTGCGCAGCAATTCACGCCGCAAGCCAAGAAGAATTACGTGGTTGAAACCGTGATCGCCGACACTTGGGTCATGAACGTGTACGAAGTCTCCGCAACGGGTGAACGCAAAACCATTGGCGTTCCAAAAAAAGATGCCGGCGCAAACTGACCGCGCAGGGATTTCATGAGTAGCTGCAGACCCGGCCAGCCTGCAGGAAAGACCAATGAAGTTATTGATCGTCTGTAACACCCGAAAGGCCCCGTGAATGTGAGTTCACGGGGCCTTTTTGCGATCAGGCCGCTGCAGTGGGCAGGCGTCCTTCCAGCGTCAGGCCCATGCGATTGAGCGCGTGGACAAGGCTGATCAGATTCGCGTAGGTCACCTGATGCACGTCGATCCAGGCCGGACGGTCGATGCGGAAGCCGCCATCCGCTGTGCGCTCGATCATCGTTCGCATAATCAGGTTGGTCCGGCTGCGATGGATCAGCGTCAAGGTTTCGTCTGACCTTTCAATGGTAAACATGCCCTGGCGGAACAGCAGCTGATTGATTTGCTGTTGCGTTCTTTGAATGGCCTGAGTCGGCACCTTCAGGCTGATGTCGGCGTATAACGTGTCGACATTGCCGTGCATCTGGGTGGTAACCTCTGCAAAGTCACGGCCTACGTCGATGCCTTGGTCGATGTCCAGGTGCAGGTTCTGATCAGGGCCCACTTCTTCGATGCGTAAGCCGATCCCTCCCTCTGTTTCGCTGATGCCGGCCATTCCCCTGAACGTGTTGGTACTCTCCTGATCGGTGAGCACCACCCATTTTCCGCCGCCGTTGCGGGCTTGAGTGGCTCGCATGATGGTATGGGTGAGGTAGGTCTTGACGGATTGCCGTGACAGGGCGCGGAAGTTCGAGTCGGTGTAGCGATAGCTTGCCAGGCAATCGGTGGCCTGGATTCGAATGCCGTTTTGTTGGGCCGTCCTGACGACTTCCAGAGGCGTGAACTGTCCGGCAGGATCACCTGGCAGCTTTTGCAGATACCTTTCCAGCATGCCGTGCATCTGCCCGGTTTCAGCGAAGTCATTCAGGTCGACTTGATTGAAGTCGTTGAGCAAACGATGCATGTAGAGGGTCTTGACGCCTTGCTTGGCCAGCGTCGGCATGTTTTCGATCAGGAACCGCATGCTGGCGATGCGATCCTGGCTTTCACCGACCACCAGCCCCGGCGCTGCCTCGAATACCTTCTCGATGAGTTCTGTAACGGTGGTGGATGGGGTGATCACGGGCTGAACCGGGCGAGCGGGCAACGAAGCAAAAAAGCGCTCCGGACGCTGGAATCCGGTCGCATCCCTGACCAGTACCGTGCGACGTCCGGCGACGAACTCTTCATAGGGGGTGATCCCTCTGAGCTCCCCGTTAGGCATCGTGACGATTTTGATATGAGTCTCTTGTTCTCCCAAGGCCAGGAAGTTCAGTGCGCGTCCATTGGGAGCATCGTATCGGGTCAGGTGCGTGAGTAAATCAGCCTTTGGCCGTGCATGAGTATGCGGCGCGGAGGGGCCCGGAACAGGCTTGCTGAGGCCTTTGCCGCCGCCCATCAACCCGCGTTTGGGCGCCAGCTCCCATTCTCCCTCGGCATTCAGGCGTACGGGAATCGATCCTGAAAAGGCATTCGGGTTTTCCGGATTGATGATGGCCCAGGTCCCGCCGCCGTTGACGTCCGCTTCATAACGCACGTAGTAGGCCTGATCGTTTATCAGGATGGCGTGGGAAGGCTGTGAATCGAGTGTGTAGACGCCCTGGAATTTCCCACTGCTGGCCATAGGGTAGTTTTCGAGGATTTCATTGCTTTGCCAGTGCTCTGGCACTTCAAACGCTTGTGCGGTTTCATCGGGCAGGGTGGGCAACAGACCCGCGGGCACGGGACTTTCCTCTGACTCTAAAGGCGCCTGCGGGTCTTGCGTGCCGGCGGTTTCTTGCGGATCGAGCGGCTTGTTCAAATCCGCCATTTCGGCCGCTTCTGCCGCCTCAGCCGCCGCCCCGACGTCGTCCAATACGTTGATTTCCTTGAGCAACGGGATATTGAACAGGGTATTGACGCCGGCGAGCACCGCGCCGATGACACCCGCCTTGCGCTCCGCTGCAGTTTTGCCGTTCACCGCCTTGTCGATGTTCAAACCCATCGCGGCGATGCTGGCCCCGATCACGGGCAGGGCGATGGGCCAGCCGAGTACTGCCAATGGACCGAAGACCTTCAGGCCGACGGTCAGATAACCCAGCCACAGGTGCTCTCGCATCTGCCCATTGGTCACCAGGGTCAGATTGGCCTCTTCCAGCATCGCGCTCTTGACCGCCTGGCTCTGCCAGGTGAACACGTCACCGCTGAGGGTGATGTCTTTTTGATTGATCAAATGGTGGTCGTATTTGCCCCAGGTGCCGACCAGCTGATTCATCAACGGAGTGATGTTTTCCTGCACTTCCTTGCGCACCGACAGCGGGAAATGAGTCATGAACTCGGTGCGGGGCTTTTCCTCGTTCATTTGCAGCAGCATCCACCAGTGCATGTCCGTCACTGTCGGGTGCACGTGGAAGGCCTCAGCGGCGCCGGGAACGTACGTGATCTGCCGACCGTTGCTCTTAACGATGCGCAGAATATCGGTGGCGACGTGCCCGGCGACATCCAGCGCGCAGACACGAAGATCCGCAGGCGTGGCGGTTTGCGCTTGCAGCGTCGCCAGGGTGATCGGCCAGGATGCGTCACCGACGACGGCCCTGATGACGGTCTGGAAATCCTCTTCCCCCAACTGACTGCTTTCGCGGGCCTCGATGGCTTTGCTCAGGTAATTACATTTGGCCAGGGCTCGGTAGTCATCGAAATGGGTGGCCCAGAACGCATTGAGTTTATTCAGATAGCGTTGACTGAGGTTCTTCTCCCACAGGTCGGCGAGCACCTTACTGGGGTGCATCCGCACTTCATTGGTTTCGTTGTAAATGCTGGCGTTGGCATCCGCGGTGTAAAACCCGCCATTGCTGTTCAGTTCGAGGGCGTCGTCCTGGTCGGTCACACGGTACCGATGGATCACCAGTTGCGTCAGGGTGAAGGATTCACTGGGTTTGGGCGCGTGCTCCCAGCCCAGAAAGGCCTTGCTGCTGCTGGCCGAGACATTGTCGAAGCGATGCCACCAGACCTGATCGGGGTCCAGGTGGGTGATGCCGTATTTTTTCAGGATTTCACTGGCTACCGCATGGGCTTCTTCCTGCAAACCGGGGCAGGCTGTCACCACGGTCGGCGCTATGAGTCTGAGTGTTTCCCGGTCGGCGGTATTGCTTGATGCGGGGGTATTTTGGTCGTTGGACATGCTCTCGCTCCTTGAGAAATGGGCCGCGATGATTGCCCGTTTCCATCCAGGAGGTGCACTACATAGTTATGCCCACGCGCGATTGAAGAACCTGTAGGGTCTCAGCGCCGCGCCACGTCCGAAAAGTAGAACTTGTCGAGGGTGTGCCGTGATTCCGTGTACTCGAACTGCCGGCCGTCCTGCAGAAACGTATGGTTGCTGACCACGATCACATGGCTCTGGCCGTCGAGGTCGAGGTGTTGCTGGTCGTCCTTGTTGCAGGGCACGGCTTCGATGGTGCGCTGGGCGTAGGCGATTTGCAGTTGCAGGGACTGTTCGATGAAGGCGTAGATCGAGTGTTCGGCGATGTCCCGCGATAGCCCGGGGATCACGTCGCTGACGAAATGGTTGATATCGAGGATCACTCGTTTTCCATCGATCCGCCGTACGCGTTTGATCCTTGTGATCAGGCTGCCTTCTTCAGCCTTGATATGTTCCAGCAGCGCACCTTCGAGCGGGATCTGGCTGAATTCGACCACCTCGGTGCTGACGTTGTTGCCCAATCGCGGATGGGTTTCCTGAAAGCTGACGATGCCGCCCAACTGAAACTCGATCGGGTCGGTCGACAACACAAAGGTGCCTTTTCCGTGGACTTTCTGGGCGAAACCGCGCTCCTGTAGTTGCTCGATGGCCTTGCGCACGGTGCCGCGACTGGCCTGGTAGCTGTCCATCAATTCGGTTTCGGAGGGCAACCGGGCGCCGCGCTCCAGACGTTCGGTCGTGATGCTGGCAAGCAGATCGCTGTAGATCTGGTTGTATTTACTCATGGGGATGGCTCTGTGCCGCAATGTACTCAAGGTTTCGAACCTTAAGGGCAGGGTAGGGGTTTGTCCATTCGGCTTTGGGTTTTCATCGTTTGTGAGGGTAGGAAAAATCGCCGCCTGTCGGGATGTAAATAAACAAATTCAAACTCGTCTGTACGAGTTGTTGATTTAACTCGTACAGACGAGTACTTTTCGCTTCGGCGTGCTGCCAATAACAAAAAACCACAGCGGAAAAACAAGCATGAGCCACGACTATCCGAACATCGTCACCGAGCTGCTGCAAAGCCTCGGTGGCCGCGACAACCTCGAGCAAGCCGCGCATTGCGTCACACGTCTGCGCCTTGCCCTCAAGGACCCGAGCCAGGTCGACAGCGCCACGTTGAACCAGATCGACCTGGTCAAAGGCTCATTCTTTACCGGCGGCCTTTTCCAGGTGGTCATCGGTCCCGGCGAGGTGGAGAAGGTTTACGCAGAACTGCGCCGTCAAACCGGTCTTGCCGCGTCAACAATCGCCGACGTCAAACAGAAAAGCGCCGACAAGATAAACGCCATGCAGCGCCTGGTGCGGGTGTTTTCCGACGTGTTCATGCCGATCCTGCCGGCGCTGATCATTGCGGGCCTGCTGATGGGCATCAACAACCTCATCGGTGCCAAGGGCATGTTCATCGAGGGTCAGACCCTGCTGGAGGCTTACCCCAGGCTTGACGGGCTCTGGAGCCTGATCAACCTGATGGCCAACACGTCGTTCGTGTTCCTGCCCGCATTGGTGGGCTGGTCAGCGGCCAAGCGTTTTGGCGGCAGCGAAATTCTCGGCATCGTGCTCGGCCTGATGCTGGTTCACCCCGATCTGCTCAATGCCTGGAACTACGGCAAGGCTGTTGCCGGTCTCGACGGCCAGAGCCTGCCGTATTTCGACATCCTCGGTTTGTTCCAGATCGAAAAGGTCGGTTATCAGGGGCAGATCCTGCCGATCCTGCTGGCGGCCTTCGTGATGAGCGTTATCGAAAAATGGCTGCGGGCGCGAGTGCCCAATGCCGTGCAATTGTTGGTGGTGCCGATCACCACCATCGTGGTCACCGGCGTGCTGGCGCTGGCGGTCATTGGCCCGGTGACCCGGCATCTGGGCATTCTCATCACCGAAGGGGTGGTCACCCTGTTTGATCTGGCGCCGATGGTCGGCGGTGCGATCTTCGGCCTGCTTTACGCCCCCCTGGTGATCACCGGCATGCACCACATGTTTCTCGCGGTCGACTTGCAGCTGATCTCGACCCAGGGCGGCACCTTTATCTGGCCGATGATCGTCATGTCCAACCTCGCCCAAGGCAGCGCGGCGCTCGCGGTGTTCTACATGACCCGTAATGCGCGGGACAAATCCATGGCGTCGACCTCAGCGATTTCGGCTTATTTCGGCATCACCGAACCGGCGATGTTCGGGGTCAACCTGCGCTACAAGTTTCCGTTTTACGCCGCACTGACCGGCTCGGCGCTGGGTTGCATCTTCCTGTCGCTGAACAAGGTCCAGGCCTCGGCCATCGGTGTCGGCGGCTTGCCCGGATTTATCTCGATCATTCCGCAGTTCATTCCGATGTTTGTGATCGGGATGATCATCGCGATGGTCGTGCCGTTTGTTTTGACCTGTGGGTTGAGCATGAAGATTGTTCGGCCTGGGTATCGGGTCGCCTGACAGATCGCATTCGACTTGCCCGCGAAGAGGCCCTAAAGGCCAGTACAAAACTTACTGAAGGAATCCGCCATGCAAGACTGGCAACGTTCGGTGATCTACCAGATCTACCCGAAGAGTTTTCACAGCCACGCGGGCAACCCCACGGGTGATTTGCTCGGCGTCGTGGCCAAGCTCGATTACCTGCACTGGCTGGGCGTCGATTGCCTGTGGATCACGCCGTTCCTGCGTTCGCCCCAGCGCGACAACGGTTACGACATCAGCGATTACTACGCCATCGATCCGAGCTACGGCACCATGGCCGATTGTGAGTTGCTGATCGTCGAGGCCGGCAAGCGCGGGATCAAGTTGATGCTCGATATCGTGGTCAACCACACCTCGATCGAGCACACCTGGTTCCAGCAGGCCCGCAGCAGTCTCGACAACCCGTACCGTGACTTCTACATCTGGCGCGATCAGCCAAACAACTGGGAATCCAAGTTCGGTGGTTCGGCATGGGAGTACGAGGCGCAGACCGGCCAGTACTTCCTGCACCTGTTCGATCACACTCAGGCCGACCTGAATTGGGACAACCCGAAGGTACGCGCCGAAGTCTTCAAAATGATGCGTTTCTGGCGCGATAAAGGCGTGGGCGGTTTTCGTCTGGACGTGATCAATCTGATCTCGAAACCTGCGGACTTTCCCGACGACAATACCGACGGCCGACGCTTCTATACCGACGGCCCGAATGTGCACGAATACTTGCAGCAAATGCACCGCGAAGTGTTCGAGGGCCATGACCTGATCAATGTCGGCGAGATGTCGTCTACCCGTCTCGAACATTGCATTCGCTACTCGCGGCCGGAGTCGAAAGAGTTGTCGATGACCTTCAATTTTCATCACCTGAAGGTCGATTACCCGAACTTGCAGAAGTGGGTTCGCGCTGATTTCGACTTCCTCGAACTGAAGCGCATTCTCTCCGACTGGCAAACCGGCATGCAGGCCGGCGGAGGCTGGAATGCGTTGTTCTGGTGTAATCACGACCAACCGCGGGTGGTCTCGCGATTCGGTCATGATGGCGAGCATCGGGTGGTGTCGGCGAAGATGCTCGGCACCGCGCTGCATTTTCTCCAGGGCACACCATTTGTGTATCAGGGCGAAGAACTGGGCATGACCAATCCAGGTTTCGATCACATCGATCAATACCGCGACGTCGAGACCCTGAACATCTTCCGCCTCAAGCGCGAGGCGGGTGCGAGCGATGCCGACAACATGGCGGCAATCATGCAGAAGTCTCGCGATAACGGCCGTACGCCGATGCATTGGAATGGCGAACTGAACGCCGGTTTCAGTACGGTGGAACCCTGGATTGGCGTGCCGGCCAACTCGGCGCAGATCAACGTCGCCACTCAACTCGACGACCCGGATTCAGTGCTGCATCACTACCGTCGACTGATCAACTTGCGGCGTACCGAAGTGCTGATGTCCGATGGTATTTACCGTCAGTTGCTGCCTGAACATGCGCACGTCTGGGCGTATATACGGGAAGGAAGCGACGAACGTTTGCTGGTACTGAACAACTTCTACGGGACACCGTGTGAAGTTGAATTGCCGGATGACGTAATCAATGAGTTCATGACTCAACGCCTGGTTATCTGCAACTACCCGGACTGTCCGCCGCGAAATCGACAGGTGTTTTTACGACCGTATGAATCGTTTGTTTTGCACCTGACCGACCACTAAAAACACCGACTTCAAAAAAACACGCAGAACGCTGCGCGGGGGAGTTTTGCGCGCTGATTTTGCGGAACAACACAATAAAAATAATGAGGTGGTTCTTGAAAACAACAATAAATCGCAGCCTTGTCGCCGCGAGCGTCTGTCTGGCGTTGCCTTTGTCGGCCCATGCGCTGGAGTTCGGCGGTTACCTGCGCAGCGGTGTCGGGACGTCGGTCAACAGCGGTAAACAACAGTGTTTCCAACTGCCCGGAGCACAGACCAAATACCGCCTCGGTAACGAGTGCGAGCAATATGGGGAACTGGAGCTTCGTCAGGACGTGTACACCCTGGATGACGGTTCGGTACTCAGTGTCGACGGCATGGCTTCGCTGTATAACCAGTACGACAAGGACCTGACGTTCAACGGCGATAACGGCTCGGTGCGCCTGCCGCAGCTGTACGCGCAGTGGTCGAACATGCCCAGCCTCAACGGCGGTTCGCTGTGGGCCGGTCGGCGTTACTACAAACGCAACGACATCCACATTTCCGACTTTTACTACTGGAACCAGAGCGCCACCGGCGGCGGCATCGAGGACGTGCTGATCGGCGATCTGAAATACAGCTACGCCTTTTCGCGCAAGGACAACCTGTACCAGAAGGATTACATCAATCGTCACGATTTCAACGTTGCCGGCTTCAACACCAACCCCGGTGGTGAGTTGGAATTTGGCCTGAGCTACATCGACAAACCCGACAGCCGTGACGCTCATCGCGGCTGGGCAATCACCACCCAGCATGTGCAGAAGGGTTTTCTGGGTGGCAAGAACAAACTCGCGTTTCAGTACGGCGAAGGCCCAGGCACCGGATTGGGTTATACCGGTAACGTAAAGCTGGACGACAGCAACAAAAGTTACCGGGTGGTGGAGTTCTTCGACTGGCAAGTGACGCCGCGATTTGGTGGGCAAGTCGAGGCGGTATATCAGAAAGACATTCGCCCGGACGGCACCGATCAGAACTGGATTTCCCTGGGGATTCGCCCGGCGTACGCGATCACCGAGCAATTCAAACTGGTGACCGAACTGGGCCACGATCAGGTCGAAGCCACAGGTGGCACACGCAAGCTGAGCAAGTTCACCTTCGCCCCGACCTGGTCGCCCAAGGGCCCTGAATTCTGGGCGCGGCCCGAAGTGCGTTTGTATTACACCTACGCCAGCTGGAACGAGGCGGCCAAGCGTGCGGCCAATGAACTGGCAGCGGGTTCAGCGTTGTCCGACACCGGTGCCTTCGGCACGGCGCGGCACGGTGCGAATGTCGGATTGCAGGTCGAGTACTGGTGGAAATAAGCGATGCTGTCGGAGCGTCGCGCTCCATCGGCACTTCAAAGAACAAAACAGCAGGTGACGTCATGGCCACACCCCAACAATTGCAGCTCCACGCACCCCTGTCCGGCGTATTGATGCCTCTGGACCTTGTGCCCGATCCGGTGTTTTCCGGCCGGATCATCGGCGATGGGCTGTGCATCGATCCGGCTTCAACAACGTTGTGCGCGCCGCTGGCAGGGGTGGTCAGCAATGTGCAAGCCAGTGGGCATGCGATCAGCATCACCCATGAAAAGGGTGTGCAGGTGTTGATGCATATCGGGCTCGACACGGTGAACCTTGAAGGGAAAGGGTTCACGCGGTTGGTGGAGGAGGGGCAGCAAGTTGACGTCGGGCAGGCGCTGATCGAGTTCGATGCCGATTTTGTTGCATTGAATGCACGTAGCCTGCTGACCTTGATGCTGGTGGTCAGCGGCGAGCCGTTCACTTGGTTGGCGGCGGAAAAGGGGTGGGTCGACAGTGGTCAGCCGCTGCTGGGTTTGAACGCTGTCGAGCAGACAGCGGGTGTGTCCGTGGCGCAAGAGGGCGAGGCGCTGTTCTCCACACCGGTGACGTTACCCAACCCGAACGGCTTGCACGCCCGTCCTGCGGCGGTGTTCGCCCAGGCGGCGAAGGGTTTCACGGCAAGCATTCATCTGCATAAACAGCAGGAGAGTGCGAACGCGAAATCCCTGGTGGCGATCATGGCGTTGCAGACGGCTCACCATGAAGTTGTGCAAGTCAGTGCGGTCGGCCCGGATGCCGAGGCGGCGATCAAGACACTGACGGAGCTGCTGACCGCCGGTTGTGGCGAGACAGTGCCTGTGATGGCGGATGTTGCGCCGCTGCCCCTGGAGATTTCATCGCCCAAGGTGCTGCGTGGGGTATGTGCTTCGGCGGGGTCGGCATTTGGCCAAGTGCTGCAGATCGCCGAGCAGGCCCTTGAGGTGAGCGAATGGGGTGAAGGTGCGCAGGTTGAGCGCAATCATTTGTCCGCCGCTTTGACCAAGGCCATTTCAGCGTTGCAGCAGCTGCGCGACAACGCCACGGGCGATGCCCAGGCAGAGATTTTCAGGGCTCACCAGGAACTGCTCGAAGACCCGGGTTTGTTGGAGGTGGCTCATGTGCTGATCGACGAGGGCAAAAGCGCCGGGTTCGCCTGGCGCGCGGCCACCGAATCGACGGCAACCTTGTTCAAAAGCCTGGGCAATGCGCTGCTGGCCGAACGAGCGGCAGACCTGGCCGATGTCAGCCAGAGAGTGCTCAAGTTGCTGCTCGGCGTGCGGGACCGCGAGCTGGAGTTGCCTGAAGGCGCCATCCTGATTGCTGAACAACTGACGCCGTCCCAGACCGCCGGGCTCGATACCCGTAAGGTGCTGGGTTTTGCCACGGTCGGTGGTGGCGCCACCAGCCATGTCGCGATCCTGGCGCGGGCATTCGGTTTGCCGGCGATCTGCGGGTTGCCGGTGCAAGTGCTGGCGCTGGTCAACGGCACCCAGGTGTTGCTCGATGCCGATAAGGGGGAGTTGCAGCTCGACCCGGATCTGGCCGCCATCGAACACCTTCAAGCCAGGCGCAAACTCGTGCAGCAACGCCAACACCATGAATTGGCGCAGGCGTCACTGGCTGCCTGTACCCGCGACGGACATCATGTCGAGGTGACGGCCAACATCGCTTCGCTGGCGGAAGCCGAACAGGCCATGGCGCTGGGAGGCGCGGGTGTCGGTTTGCTGCGTTCGGAGTTTCTCTATCTGGATCGCCATCATGCGCCGAGCCATGACGAGCAGGCATCCACCTACAGCGCCATCGCCCGCGCCCTCGGGCCTGCGCGTAACCTGGTGGTGCGCACGCTGGATGTCGGCGGTGACAAGCCTTTGGCCTACGTCCCGATGGACAGTGAAACCAACCCCTTTCTGGGTGTGCGCGGGATTCGTCTGTGCCTGGAGCGTCCGCAACTGTTGCGCGATCAATTCAAGGCAATCCTGAGTTGTGCGGGACAGACTCGTTTGCACATCATGCTGCCGATGGTGACGCAACTGTCGGAGTTGCGTGTGGCTCGGCAACTGCTGGAAGAGGAGACGCTTGCCCTGGGCCTCACGGAACTGCCGAAGCTGGGGATCATGATCGAGGTGCCAGCGGCCGCGCTGATGGCGGACCTGTTCGCGCCCGAAGTGGATTTTTTCTCCATTGGCACCAACGACCTGACCCAATACACCATGGCCATGGACCGCGATCATCCGCGGCTGGCCAGTCAGGCTGACAGTTTTCATCCTGCGGTGCTGCGACTGATCGCCAGCACCGTGAAAGCCGCCCATGCCCACGGCAAGTGGGTGGGCGTTTGCGGCGCGCTGGCCTCGGAAACCTTGGCCACGCCGCTCTTGCTGGGGCTGGGGGTGGACGAGTTATCGGTGAGTGTGCCGTTGATTCCGGCGGTCAAAGCGAGGGTTCGCACAGTGGACCTGGTGGATTGCCAGGCCATTGCCCAACAGATCCTGAGCCTGGAAAGTGCCGGGCAAGTACGCGAGGCCTTGCGGCTGTATTGCGACGCGACGGTCGAAACTTCACTGGTGATGGAGAACTGAACATGTTCGAGAAAATGCAGCAAGCGTTCTGGAAAGCCTTGACGCCGGATCTGATCGTGGATGAACCGAAGGTGGCTGTGCCATCGGCGTCTGGTCTGGCAGCGAATGTGGTGGCCGCGTTGGGTGGTGTGGATAACCTCAAGTCGCAGCAGCCTGTGGCGCTGACCCGGGTTCGCGTGGAATTGCGCGACGTGGGGCGGATGAATCGGCAGGCGTTGAATCTGGCAGGTGTGCCCGGCGTCATGATGCTTGAGGGCGGGGTGGTGCACCTGATCACCGGCCTTCAGCCCTAACCGATCCTTCGCCACGGGCGATGTGCGTCTCTCGGTCGCCCTTACTGTTTCTCAACCGCAGGTGTATCGTATTCGCCTTTTGCAGGTCTGCGGACCTGTCGCTGATACGTGAGGTAGTTGAGTTCATGTCCTTTACCCGTCGCCAAATCCTCGGTGGCCTGGCCGGTCTTGTTGTCGTTGGCGTCGGTGCGGGGGGCGCGTCGCGGTATTGGCTGGGCAAGATGGCCGACGCCAATGCGGGCCACGACTATGAGCTGATCGCCGCGCCGCTGGACGTCGAACTGGTGGCGGGGCACAAGACCGAAGCCTGGGCGTTCGGCCCGTCGGCGCCGGGCACCGAGTTGCGCGTGCGTCAGGGCGAATGGCTGCGGGTGCGTTTCATCAACCACTTGCCGGTGGCGACCACCATTCACTGGCACGGCATCCGCCTGCCGCTGGAAATGGACGGCGTACCTTACGTCTCGCAACTGCCGGTGTTGCCGGGTGAATACTTCGATTACAAATTCCGCGTGCCGGATGCCGGCAGCTATTGGTATCACCCGCACGTGAACAGCAGCGAAGAACTCGGCCGAGGCCTGGTTGGCCCGCTGATCGTCGAGGAACGCGAGCCGACCGGTTTCAAGTACGAAAAGACCCTGAGCCTCAAGAGCTGGCACGTTGATGAAGAAGGCGCGTTCGTCGCGTTCAGCATTCCTCGCGAAGCGGCCCGTGGCGGTACGGCGGGGCGCCTGTCGACCATCAATGGTGTCTCGCAAGCGGTGATCGACTTGCCCGCCGGGCAGATCACCCGCGTGCGTCTGCTCAATCTCGACAACACCCTGACCTATCGCCTCAACATCCCCGGCGTCGAAGCGCAGATCTACGCGCTGGATGGCAATCCTGTCGAGCCACGTCCGCTGGGCAAGGAATATTGGCTCGGCCCCGGCATGCGTATTTGTCTGGCGATCAAGGCGCCGCCGGCCGGCGAAGAATTATCACTGCGCAACGGCCCGGTACGTTTGGGCACATTCCGCTCAGTGGCGAACAGCGATGCACCGACCCAATGGCCGCCCGCATTGCCCGCCAACCCGGTGGCCGAGCCGGACCTGGCCAATGCCGAGAAACTCAACTTCAATTTCGAATGGGTGGGCTCGGTGTCGGTGAATGTCGACAACGGCAAGCCGCCGAGCCTGTGGCAGATTAACGGCAAGGCGTGGGACATCACCGACAAGACCTGCGCCGACCGCCCGATTGCCAAGCTCGAGAAGGGCAAGAGCTATATTTTCGAATTGAAAAACATGACTCAGTATCAGCATCCGATTCACCTGCACGGCATGAGCTTCAAGGTCATTGCCTCGAACCGGCACAAGGTCATCCCGTATTTCACCGACACGTACTTGCTGGGCAAGAACGAGCGTGCGCAAGTGGCGCTGGTGGCGGATAACCCTGGGGTGTGGATGTTCCATTGCCATGTGATCGACCACATGGAAACCGGCCTGATGGCCGCCATCGAGGTGGCGTGATGCGACAGATTCGTCCTGCGGCGATCATTGACCGCAGTCGTGATCGCGACTTCATGCGCGAAGCGCTGGCGCTGGCCGCTCAAGGCGCGGCACTGGGTGAAGTGCCGGTGGGCGCGGTGCTGGTGCAGGACGGTGAAATCATCGGTCGCGGCTTCAATTGCCCGATCAGCGGCAACGACCCCAGCGCGCATGCCGAGATGGTCGCGATCCGCGCCGCGGCGTTGGCGGCCAGCAACTATCGCCTGCCGGGCAGTACGCTGTACGTGACGCTTGAACCGTGCAGCATGTGCGCCGGGCTGATCGTGCATTCGCGGATTGCGCGGGTGGTGTATGGCGCTCTGGAACCGAAAGCCGGGATTGTGCAAAGTCAGGGGCAGTTTTTTACCCAGGGCTTTTTGAATCACCGGGTGTTGTATGAGGGCGGGGTGTTGGCGGAGGAGTGCGGGGCGGTGCTCAGCGAGTTCTTCAAGGCCCGTAGGGCGAAACCTTCAGACTGAACACCGATCCCCTGTGGGAGCGAGCTTGCTCGCGATGGCGGCGGCACATCCAACAATGATGTCGACTGAAACACCGCCATCGCGGGCAAGCCCGCTCCCACAGGGTTATTGGTTGCCTGGAGATCGGGGGTTACTTGCGAGCCACGATCACCGCACGCATCGGCGCCGGCAGCCCTTCAATCGTCTTGCTGTGATCTTCCGGATCGAGGAAGTCGCTGAGCGACTGATACTTCATCCACTCCGTCCCGCGTTGTTCCTCGACGGTCGTCACGCTGACATCCACGCACTTCACGTCCGTGAAACCGGCACGCCGCAACCAGAGCATAAGCGCCGGCACCGATGGCAAAAACCACACGTTACGCATCTGCGCGTAACGATCTTCCGGCACCAGCACTTGTTGTTGATCACCTTCGATCACCAGCGTTTCCAACACCAGTTCGCCGCCCTTGACCAGGCAATCCTTCAACGCCAGCAAATGTTCGATCGGTGAACGGCGGTGGTAGAACACGCCCATGGAAAACACTGTGTCGAAGCCTTCGAGCTCCGGTGGCAGGTCTTCGAAGGGGAAGGGCAGGTGCCAGGCATTCGGCTCGGACAAATAGCGCTGAACGGCCTGGAATTGACAGAAGAACAGCCAGTTGGGATCAACACCGATCACGCTGTCCGCACCGGCGCCGAGCATGCGCCACATGTAGTAACCATTGCCGCAACCGACATCGAGGATGCGTTTGCCCTTCAGGTCCAGGTGCGGCGCGACACGCGACCACTTCCAGTCCGAACGCCATTCGGTGTCGACGTGAACGCCGAACAGATCGAACGGACCCTTACGCCACGGCGACAAACCCATCAGCGCCGTACGCATTTGCGCGCGGGTGGCATCGTCGCAATCGGTGTCCAGGGTCAGGCCGTTGAGCAAATCGACTTCGCTAGGCTGGATTTTTGGCAAGGCGTCCAGCGCACTCTGCCAGCGCTCCAGGTCGCCGTGACCCTTTTCCATTTTCTTGTCGAGTTGCGCTTGCAGGGTGCTGGCCCAATCGGCCAGCGGTGTGCCGGCCAGACGGCGGGCGAGGGGGGACAGATCAATCATGGCAAGGCAATCAACGAGGCAAAGTTAAGACACTGGAACCACGGCACGACTTTCGAGAACCCGGCGGCCAGCAGGCGTTCGCGGTGTTCTTCGAGGCTGTCGGGCTTCATGACGTTTTCGATGGCGCTGCGCTTCTGGGCGATTTCCAGTTCGCTGTAACCGTTCGCGCGTTTGAACGCGACGTGCAGGTCGGTGAGCAGCGTGTGTTCTTCGGGGTCGTTGAAGCGCAGCTTCTCCGAGAGAATCAATGCGCCGCCGGGCAGCAGCGATTGATGGATGCGGCTGAGCAACGCGGTGCGCTGTTCGGGAGCGATAAATTGCAGGGTGAAGTTCAGCGCCACCACCGAGGCTGGCTGAAAGTCGAGGGCGAGGATGTCGCCTTCGATCACTTCGACCGGCAGCAACTCCTGGAACATCGAGTCCTGACCGTTGAGGTATTCGCGGCAGCGCTCGACCATCGCCGTGGAGTTGTCCACAGCGATCACCCGGCAACCGTCGGTGCGCACGTGACGGCGCAACGCTTGAGTCACGGCGCCAAGCGACGAGCCGAGGTCGTAGAGCACGCTGTTGGGTTGGGCGAATTGCGCGGCGAGCACGCCGAGGTTTTCAACGATGGTCGGATAGCCGGGCACCGAGCGCTTGATCATGTCCGGGAACACCCGCACCACGTCCTCGTTAAAGGCGAAGTCAGGCACCTGGGCCAAAGGCTGGGCGAAAAGGCGATCGGGTTCTTTGCTCACGGCGGTTCCAGCGGCGTATGTGGAAAAGGCCGGCATTTTAGCCAACTTGGCGCGGGGATGCGCGGGTTGTCTGATAAACCGCCGAGACTGGATCGGGAATCTTCGCTGTCGGGGAGATTGCTTTCGCGAGCAGGCTCGCTCCCACAGGATTGCGCTGTACTTGTGGGAGCGAGCCTGCTCGCGATGAATTCAGCGCGGTTTCGGGCCAAACGCCGACGCCGCAATTCCCCACTGCCCCAGCCAGTAACTGAGGATGATCACGTAAGGCGCGGCATGAAACGGTGCAACAAACCGGTTGATGCCAATCACGCTGTCCGAGAACACAAACGCCAACGCGCCGCCCGCCGCCAGCAGCGCCGAGCGTTTCGGCACATCGGTACCCAAGCGAGCCAGTGCGCGCCAAAGCATCGCGCTGATGGCCAGGCCGTAGACGATCACCGGGATCAGCAGCGGACCTAAACCATTGGCAATCAAAATCCCCAGCAGCAACGCACCAACGCCCAGCGCGAGGATCAATGGCAGCACCGCCAATCGCCGGCAATCGCTCACATACGCTTTCAAGTAGGCGAGGTGCGCGACCAAAAACGCCCCGAGGCCGAACACGAACAAATCCCCCGGCCACGCGAGCAACACATCGCCCAGCAGGGAGAAAATCAATCCAAGGCTGATCCAGCGTCGATATTCGCTGGGCGGCGCGTCGTGCAGCCAGCCGAGCAGGGCCAACACGGGCAACGGTTTGACCAGCAGGCAGAGCAGCGCGGCGTGCACGCTCAGGCCGTAAAGAAAGGTCACCGCGCCCATCAGCGCCAGAATCAGCCAGCCCACGATCAGTTAACCGAGATCGCGCAATCGAAAGTTTCGACCGGCAACACTTCCGGTGCCCACGGCTGTTGCGAGGTCAGGCGCAAGCGTCCGGAACCGGCGGCGAACGCCTGAAAGCGCCAGGTCGATACGCCGGCCGCACCCACGACACCGGCATCTTCCGGGTTGCGATAAACCTCCGGCCCCAGAGAGCGCAATACGCCACCGGCCGAATCCTGGATCGCCCAGCGGTAACCTGTGGTCGGGTTGCTCGGCAGGGTCAGGATCAGGTTTTGCCCACTGGTGAGTTTCACCGGGCATTCGCTTTGTTTTTCCACGGTCACGTTGTGTTTCGGTTGCGTGGCGCAGGCGGCCAGCAAGGCGAGGGCGAGGGGGACAAACAGGCGGGTGGGGGACATGAGGTCAGCGGCTCCGGCATTCACGACGAACGGCGAGCATAACCGAGATGAGACAAAGTGTGACAGGTTCAGAAATGGGGGGCGTCAGTAATGACGCCATCGCTAGCAGGCTAGCTGCCACAGGGGTTTGCAGTGAACACAAAATTTGTGAACACCACCGAACCTTGTGGGAGCTAGCTGCTAGCGATAGCGGTAGAACGGCGCTAAGTGACCGTCAGAACAAAATCTTCGCCACATCCGCAAAACGCTTGGCGAAATGCACGGTAATCCCTTCCTTCAGGTAATCCGGCAGCTCATCAAAGCTTCCACGGTTGGGCTCGGGCAAGATCAATTCAAAAATCTTCTGCCGCCGCGCCGCAATCACCTTCTCGCGCACCCCGCCAATCGGCAGGACATGCCCGGTAAGGGTCAGCTCGCCGGTCATGGCTACGCCTTTCTTCGGCGGCTGATTGCGTGCAAGCGAGAGCAAGGCACTGGCCATGGTCACGCCGGCGCTCGGGCCGTCTTTCGGAGTGGCGCCTTCCGGGACGTGCAGGTGCACAAAGGCTTCGTCGAAGAACTTCGGATCCCCGCCAAACGACTTCAGATTCGAGCTGACGTAGCTGTAGGCAATTTCCGCCGACTCTTTCATCACATCGCCCAATTGCCCGGTGAGTTTGAAGCCCCGGTTCAGCGTGTGAATCCGCGTCGCTTCGATCGGCAACGTCGCGCCGCCCATGCTGGTCCAGGCCAGGCCGGTGATCACGCCAGTGCCGGACAGCACTTGTTCGTTGCGGAACACTGGGTGCCCCAATGAAGCTTCAAGGTCCTTAGGCGCAATTTTGATCACCGCTTTCGGCTCGTCGATCAACTTCACCACGGCTTTGCGCACCAGTTTGCCCAGTTGTTTTTCCAACTGGCGCACCCCGGCTTCACGGGCGTAACCATCGATCAACGCCTTCAATGCACTGTCGCTAATGCTCAGGCTGCCTTTCGATACGCCCGCTTTCTCAAGCTGCTTGGGCCACAAGTGGCGCTTGGCGATCGCAATTTTTTCTTCGGTGATGTAACCCGACAGGCGAATCACTTCCATCCGGTCCAGCAACGGGCCGGGGATTGAATCGAGGGTGTTGGCGGTGCACACAAACAGCACTTTCGACAAATCCAGGCGCAGGTCCAGGTAGTGGTCGAGGAATTCGACGTTCTGTTCCGGGTCGAGGGTTTCCAGCAGCGCCGAGGCCGGGTCGCCCTGGTAGCTTTGGCCCATCTTGTCGATCTCGTCGAGCATGATCACCGGGTTCATCACTTCGACGTCTTTCAGCGCCTGCACGAGTTTGCCCGGTTGCGCGCCGATGTAGGTGCGACGGTGGCCCTTGATTTCGGCTTCGTCGCGCATGCCGCCGAGGCTGAAACGGTAGAACGGTCGGCCGAGGGATTCGGCGATGGATTTGCCGACGCTGGTTTTACCCACGCCCGGCGGACCGACCAGCAGCACGATGGAACCACTGATTTCACCTTTATAGGCGCCCACCGCGAGGAATTCGAGGATGCGGTCCTTGATGTCGTCGAGGCCTGCGTGGTGCTTGTCCAACACCTTGCGCGCGTGTTTGAGGTCGAGTTTGTCCTCGCCATACACGCCCCACGGCACCGAGGTCGCCCAGTCGAGGTAGTTGCGGGTGACCGCGTACTCCGGTGAACCGGTTTCGAGGATCGACAGTTTGTTCATTTCCTCCTCGATGCGTTTCTGCGCCTGTGCCGACAAGACCTTGCCTTCCAGGCGTTGCTCGAACTGCTCGATGTCGGCGCTGCGGTCGTCCTTGGTCAGGCCCAGCTCTTGCTGGATGACCTTCAGTTGTTCCTTGAGGAAGAACTCGCGCTGATGTTCGCCAATCTTGCGGTTAACTTCGGCGGAAATTTCTTTCTGCAGGCGCGCAACTTCGACTTCCTTGCGCAGCATCGGCAGGACTTTTTCCATGCGCTTGAGCATCGGCACGCAGTCGAGCACTTCCTGCAACTCGCTGCCCGTGGCCGAGGTCAGGGCGGCGGCGAAGTCGGTCAGCGGCGACGGGTCGTTGGGGCTGAAGCGGTTGAGGTAGTTTTTCAGCTCTTCGCTGTACAGCGGGTTGAGCGGCAGCAGCTCCTTGATCGCGTTGATCAGCGCCATGCCGTAGGCCTTGACCTCATCGGTCGGCTCGGTCGGCTGGTGCGGGTATTCGACTTCCACCAGGTACGGCGGGCGATGATGCTTGAGCCAGGTGCGGATGCGCACGCGAGTCAGGCCCTGGGCGACGAACTGCAGCTTGCCGTTTTCGCGGCTGGCGTGATGCACCTTGACCAGCGTGCCGTAGAGCGGCAGGGCCGAGGTATCGAAATGGCGCGGGTCTTCCTGGGGCGTGTCCATGTAGAACAGGGCCAGGGAGTGATGATCGGACTTGCTGACCAGATCCAGTGTTTCAGCCCACGGTTCTTCATTGACGATCACCGGCAACACTTGGGCCGGGAAGAACGGGCGGTTGTGGATCGGGATGATGTAGACCTTGTCCGGCAGGTTCTGGCCAGGCAGGGCGAGGCCTTTTCCGGTGGAGTGATGCTCGGCGTTCTCGGGGTCGGCGTATTCGCTCGGGTCTTCGGGGAATTCTTGCTGGTCGCTCATGGGGCACCTGCGCAATGGGGTATGGGTCTTAGATGGGGCAGGTGGGGGGTGGTTTCAATGGCAGGAGGGATTTCGTGATGTGTGTTCAGGTTCTGGACAGCTGCGCATCGCTAAGTGCTGGCTCCTCTGGAGCCGCAGAGGGCACGTAAATGAAAAAGCCCGCTGGACCGGTAATGGTCAGCGGGCTTTTTGAGAAATATCGGCGGTTTAAGGGCGGATTTCGATCATCGTGCCGTCCGGCACCAAACCCCACACTTCGCGCATGTCCATGTTGCGCATGGCGATGCAGCCGTCGGTCCAGTCCAGAGTGTGGAACAGGTCTTCGGGGTTTTCTTCGGTGTCCGGCGTACCGTGGATCATGATCATGCCGCCGGGCTCGACGCCTTCGCGCCGGGCGCGTGCGGAGTCGCTGATGTTCGGGTAGGAGATGTGCATCGCCAGGTTGAATTTATCGCTGACCTTGCGCCAGTCCAGCCAATAGAAACCTTCCGGCGTACGCTTGTCGCCTTCCATCAGCTTCGGCCCCTTGGGGCGTTTGCCCAGGGAGATGCGATAGGTCTTGAGCGGCTTGCCGTCGTTGATCAATTGCAATTGATGGGCGGATTTGAGCACCAGAACTTTTTCGATGACTTTGCCGTTCAGGGTTTCCGCAACGGAAGCCTGTGACAGAGCGACGAACGACAAGCAAAACACGGCAAGCAACCAGCGCATTGAAACGATATCCCTGAGAGGTGTCGCGGCTATTTTATTTATAGATGTTTTTTAGGTGATGGCAGGCTGAGCAAGCGGTGGGATCGACTCGGATCGCACGGGGTAGACCTCGGTCCGTCGGTCAGCGAAGAAGCATTCTAAGGTACGGCCCACCGTGCGGAAAGCCAGGTCGGACCACGGGATGTCGGCTTCGTCGAAAAGTGCCACTTCCAGGCTCTCGGGACCGGCGGAAAAATTCAGGTCAACCAGTTCGGCACGGAAGAACACATGCACCTGACTGATGTGCGGCACATCGATCAATGTATAGATGCTCAGGTTGCGCACCCGCGCGCAGGCTTCTTCGGCGGTCTCGCGAATGGCCGCCTGCTCGATGGTTTCACCGTTTTCCATGAAACCGGCGGGCAGGGTCCAGTAACCGAGCCGTGGCTCGATGGCGCGTCGGCACAGCAACACTTTCGAGCCCCAGGTTGCCACGCAGCCGGCGACGATATTGGGGTTCTGGTAGTGAATCGCCTGACAGCTGTCGCAGACAAAACGCAGACGCGAATCGCCTTCGGGAATGCGCTGGGTGACCGGGTTGCCGCACTGACTGCAAAATTTCATGCTTGGGTTCCTGAATGCTGCGCCTATCTTGGCGTGCGGCGGTGTCTGTCGGCAAGTTGTCGTTTAGCGACACACAACAGTTCGGGGCTTGGGCGGTCGGTGTGATTGGTGCATGATGCGAGGTAGCGAATAAATCGAGAAGACTCATGCTGGACGAGCTACTGCATCGAGTAAGCAACCACACCCCACGCACACTGGAAACCGACAAGCGTTTCCCGGAGGCCGCGGTTCTGGTGCCCATCACTCGCAGTGATGAACCGGAACTGGTTCTGACCCTGCGGGCCAGCGGGCTCTCGACCCATGGCGGCGAAGTGGCCTTCCCCGGCGGACGCCGCGACCCGGAAGACCCGGACCTGATTTTCACCGCGCTACGTGAGGCCGAAGAAGAAATCGGCTTGCCGCCGGGACTGGTCGAAGTGATCGGGCCGTTGAGCCCGCTGATTTCCCTGCATGGCATCAAGGTCACGCCTTATGTCGGCGTGATTCCGGATTTTGTCGAGTACCTGGCCAACGACGCCGAGATCGCTGCGGTGTTCAGCGTTCCCCTGGAGTTCTTTCGCAAGGACCCGCGTGAACATACCCATCGCATCGATTACCAGGGACGCAGCTGGTATGTGCCGAGTTATCGTTACGGCGAATACAAGATCTGGGGCCTGACGGCGATCATGATCGTCGAGTTGATCAACCTGCTCTATGACGCCAAAATCAGCCTGCACCAGCCGCCCAAGAGTTTTATCAACACCTGAAGCCATCGTTTGTATGGCGTTAAGCCGCGGCTGCCTGAGCCTGAGGACAACACGATGAAATACCGCCTGGGCGACGCCCGCGTCGAGACCCATCCACAGAGCTGGGTCGCCCCCAACGCCGTGCTGGTGGGCAAGGTCAAACTGGAAGAGGGCGCCAACGTCTGGTTCAACGCCGTGTTGCGTGGCGACAACGAGTTGATCCTGATCGGCAAGAACAGCAACGTCCAGGACGGCACCGTGATGCACACCGACATGGGCTACCCGCTGACCATCGGCACCGGCGTAACCATCGGCCACAACGCCATGCTGCATGGCTGCACCGTCGGCGATTACAGCCTGATCGGCATTAACGCGGTGATTCTCAACGGCGCGAAAATCGGCAAGAACTGCATCATCGGCGCCAACTCGCTGATCGGCGAAGGCAAGGAGATTCCGGACGGTTCGCTGGTCATGGGCTCGCCGGGCAAAGTAGTGCGCGAGCTCACCGAGGTGCAGAAGAAAATGCTCGAGGCCAGCGCTGCGCACTATGTGCATAACTCGCAACGCTATGCTCGCGATCTGGCAGAGCAGGAACAATGAGCACCCTCGAACGTCCGGTGCTATCGCCTTGCGTGAACATCTGTGCGCTGGATGATGATGATATTTGCACCGGGTGTCAGCGCACGGTGCAGGAGATCACGGGCTGGAGCCGGATGGACAACGAAGAGCGCCGCAAGGTATTGGGTTTGTGCCATGAGCGGGCCAAATCGAGCGGATTGATCTGGATGATCGGCGCCAAATCCGATCACTGAGGTGCGCCCCCTGTAGGAGCGAACTCGCGAAAAACCAGAGGGCGCCTCGGCATCCGGCTTATCGCATAATCGTTCACGACTATCGCGAGCAAGCTCGCTCCTCCACGTATTACCCACTCATTACCAGGTCTCGCCAATCTCCATGCTCTTCCTGATCGCCTACATCAGCAGCGTCGTGCTGATCAACTACGCCTTTTCCACCGCCCCGCACCTGGACATCATCTGGTCCGCCTGGGGCGGTTTGGTCTTCGTCCTGCGCGATATGGTGCAAGTCCGCTTCGGCCACGGGGCAATCGTGGCGATGCTGGCGGCGCTGGTGTTGTCCTATGTCACGTCCGATCCGTCCATCGCGCTGGCCAGCGCCACGGCGTTCGCGGTCTCCGAGTGCATCGACTGGCTGGTGTTCAGCATCACCAAGCGCCCGCTGCACGACCGCCTGTGGATAAGTTCGGCCCTGAGCATTCCGCTCGATACCTTCATCTTCTTCGGCATGATCGACGCCTTCACGCCGGCCGTGATTCTCACCGCCATGGGCTCGAAGTTCGCTGGCGTGACCGTCGTGTGGCTGATCATGGCGTGGCGCTTGCGCAAACAGGCCGTCACCGGCTGAAGCCAAACCCTCAGGTTCATGTAAAATGCCGCGCTTTCTCCCCATGGGAAGCGTGCCAGGCACAGCGACCCTCGATGATCCGCTCCTTTGAGGACCTGAGATGACCCGTATCGGAACTCCATTGTCGCCAACCGCGACCCGCGTATTGATGTGTGGCTGTGGTGAGTTGGGCAAGGAAGTGGTGATCGAGCTGCAACGCCTGGGCGTTGAAGTGATTGCCGTCGACCGTTACGCCAACGCGCCGGCCATGCAAGTCGCGCATCGCAGCCACGTGATCAACATGCTCGACGGCGCCGCCCTGCGTGCGGTGATCGAAGCCGAAAAACCGCACTTCATCGTGCCGGAAATCGAAGCCATCGCCACCGCGACCCTGGTCGAACTGGAAGCCGAAGGCTTCACCGTGATCCCGACCGCGCGCGCCGCGCAACTGACCATGAACCGTGAAGGCATCCGTCGCCTGGCCGCTGAAGAGCTGGACCTGCCGACCTCGCCGTACCACTTTGCCGACACCTTTGAGGATTACAGCAAAGCCGTTCAGGACCTGGGTTTCCCGTGTGTGGTCAAGCCTGTCATGAGCTCGTCGGGCAAGGGCCAGAGCCTGCTGCGCAGCATCGATGACGTGAAAGCCGCGTGGGATTACGCGCAAGAAGGCGGCCGTGCCGGTAAAGGTCGGGTAATCGTCGAGGGCTTCATCGACTTCGACTACGAAATCACCCTGCTGACCGTGCGACACGTCGGCGGCACCACGTTCTGCGCGCCGGTCGGTCACCGTCAGGAGAAGGGCGACTACCAGGAATCCTGGCAGCCACAAGCCATGAGCCCGATTGCCCTGGCTGAGTCCGAGCGCGTGGCCAAAGCGGTCACCGAAGCCTTGGGTGGCCGTGGTCTGTTTGGCGTTGAATTGTTCATCAAAGGCGATCAGGTGTGGTTCAGCGAAGTCTCGCCGCGTCCGCACGACACCGGCCTGGTGACCCTGATTTCGCAGGATCTGTCACAGTTCGCCCTGCACGCGCGGGCCATTCTGGGGCTGCCGATTCCATTGATCCGTCAGTTTGGGCCTTCGGCTTCGGCGGTGATTCTGGTGGAAGGGCAGTCGACCCAGACGGCTTTCGCCAATCTCGGCGCTGCATTGAGCGAACCGGACACGGCATTGCGTCTGTTCGGCAAGCCAGAAGTGAATGGTCAGCGCCGGATGGGTGTGGCGCTGGCGCGGGATGAGTCGATCGAGGCTGCTCGCGCTAAAGCGACCCGTGCTTCTCAGGCTGTTGTTGTAGAGCTTTAAACCGAGGTGCGGCAATCGCTAGCAGGCTAGCTCCCACATGGAAAATTGGTGTACACAAATCTGTGACCAGCCAATAACCCTGTGGGAGCCAGCCTGCTGGCGATGCTTCTGATTCAGGCAATCCGATTCAAATCGTTATTACGCGTCTCTTTCAGGCACAACACCGCAATCAAACTCAGCACCGCCGCCCCCGACACATACCCGCCGACATAACTCAAACCCCCCATCGCCACGAGCTTCTGCGCAAAGAACGGCGCCGCCGAGGCTCCGACAATGCCGCCCAGGTTGTAGGCCGCTGACGCGCCGGTATAGCGCACGTGTGTCGGAAACAGCTCCGGCAGTAGCGCACCCATCGGGGCAAACGTTACGCCCATCAGAAACAGCTCGATGCACAGGAACAGCGCCACACCCCAGGTCGAGCCTTGGGTCAGTAGCGGTTCCATCAAGAACCCGGAGAGAATTGCCAGAACGCCCCCGATGATCAGCACCGGTTTGCGCCCGTAACGGTCACTGGCCCAGGCCGACAACGGCGTCGCAGCGGCCATGAACAGCACGGCGAAGCACAGCAGTGCGAGGAAGGTTTCACGGGTGTAACCCAGCGTCGACACGCCATAACTCAGTGAAAACACCGTCGAAATGTAGAACAGCGCGTAGCACACCACCATCGAACCGGCGCCCAGCAACATGGGCGCCCAATACTGGCTGAACAGCTCGACCAGCGGGATCTTCACTCGCTCCTGACGGGCCATGGCATTGGCGAATACCGGGGTTTCGTGCAGCTTCAGGCGCACGTACAGGCCGACCATCACCAGCGCGGCGCTGAGCAGGAACGGAATCCGCCAGCCCCACGAGCGGAACTGTTCGTCGTTCAGCGTCATCGCTAGTGTCAGGAATAACCCGTTGGCGGCGAGAAAGCCGATCGAAGGGCCGAGCTGCGGGAACATGCCGAACCAGGCGCGTTTGCCCTTGGGCGCGTTCTCCGTCGCCAGCAATGCTGCGCCGCCCCATTCACCGCCCAATCCCAAACCCTGGCCGAAGCGCAGCACGCAGAGCAGGATCGGTGCCCAGGCTCCGATGCTGTCATAACCCGGCAGCACGCCGATCAGCGTGGTGCACACGCCCATCAGCAGCAAGGAGGCGACCAGGGTCGATTTGCGCCCGATGCGGTCACCGAAGTGGCCGAACAGTGCCGAGCCCAGTGGCCTGGCGAGGAACGCGATGCCGAACGTGAGAAACGCCGAGAGCATCTGGGCCGTGCCGGAGGTCTGCGGAAAGAACACCGGCCCGATCACCAGTGCCGCGGCAGTGGCATACACGTAGAAGTCGTAGAACTCGATGGCGGTGCCGATGAAACTCGCGGTCGCCACGCGGGTAGCGGAGTTCGTCGGTTGTGCAGGCGTGGTTTCGGTATAAGTCGTGCTGGTCGTCATGCGGTAATCCCTGACAGTCATGTGCCCCAGTGGAGCGAATTATTATGGTCGAACACCCAGGGATGTGGGTTTGATGCGGGGTGCGGGTAGCACGGGGGTGGGGCGGGGCTTGGGTAAGCTGGATCGATTATAGGAAGGTGGCTAACGATCAAACAAGGGCCAGAGGCGGGTGATGGCTTTCAGAGCGAGGGATGTCAGGGGTCAGATAACCACTGGAACTGAGCTGGTATGCCAGATCAAAACCCGAGTGACGCGGTTGTCTTCGGTCTCCAGAATCTCCAGTCGGTAACGCCCGATCTTCAGGCACACCGCGCTGTCCGGAATCGTCTCCAGCGCCTCGGTCACCAGCCCGTTAAGGGTTTTCGGTCCATCACTGGGTAAGTGCCAGCCGAGGCTTTTGTTCAGGTCGCGAATCGATGCCGCACCATCGATCACCAGGCGTCCATCGGCCTGCGGATGAATGTGCGGGTTGTCCAGGCTGTGCTGGCTTTCGAATTCACCGACGATTTCTTCGAGGATGTCTTCCAGCGTGACGATGCCGAGCACCTCGCCGTACTCGTCTACCACCATGCCCAGGCGCCGCTGCTGTTTGTGGAAGTTCAGCAGTTGCAGCTGCAGCGGCGTGCTTTCAGGTACGAAATACGGGTCGTGGCACGCGGCCAGCAGTGCTTCGCGAGTGAGTTGGCCATCGGGCAGCAGGTGGCGGATCTGCCGGGTGTTGAGCACCGCCTCGACCTGATTGATGTCGCTGTGGAAAACCGGCAGGCGCGTGCGCCGATTGGCCCGCAGCTGTTCGAGGATCTCTTCTATCGAGTCGTCGAGGTTGATCCCGTCAACGTCACTGCGCGGCACCAGAATGTCGTTGACCGTGATGTTGTCCAGTGCATGGATGCCGGCCAGCGCGTGCGGGCGACAGATCGGGCTTTGCGGGTCGTCGTGGCGATCTTTCGGCGTCTCGTCCTCGCTCTGCTGCACCACTTTGGCTTTGCGGGCGAACGGTCGCATCAGTAACTGGCTGATGCCATTGAGCAGCCAGGCGGCGGGGTAGATGATTTTCAGCGGCGCACCGAGCAGGGTGTTGCCCAGCGCCAGGACCGCGTCGGGGTAGCGAACGGCAAGGGTGCGCGGCAGGTAGTCGGCAAACACCAGCAGCATCGCGCCGGCCCCCAGGCAAGCGACCCATGGACCGTTCTCGGCCCACGTGAAAATCGCCAGCAAGGTGCAGATGACCACCACCAGCGCGCGACACAGGGTGTTGCAGAAAATCAGGCTGTTGAGCGCAAAACTCAGCTTCGCCACCGGTTTGTCGCTTGAGCGCGAGGCGGTGCGCTGGGCCAGCAAGTGTTGCTGTGCGGCTTCGATGGCGGTGAACAGCCCCGACCATAAAATCAGCAGGGCTACTACGGCGAGCATCGGCCCTATGGGCAAGTCGTCCATTAATACCGCCCGTCAGATGTGCAGGATGTATTCACGGACCAGCTTGCTGCCGAAATACGCGAGCATCAACAGGCAGAAACCGGCGAGGGTCCAGCGAATGGCCTTGTGTCCGCGCCAGCCGAGGCGGTTGCGGCCCCAGAGCAGCACGCTGAAGACGATCCAGGCCAGGCACGCCAGCAAGGTTTTATGCACCAGATGCTGGGCGAACAGATTGTCGACGAACAACCAGCCAGAGATCAGCGACAGCGACAGCAAGGTCCAGCCGGCCCAGAGGAAACCGAACAGCAGGCTTTCCATAGTCTGCAGCGGCGGGAAATTCTTGATCAGCCCGGACGGATGCTTGTGTTTGAGTTGATGGTCCTGAACCAGCAGCAGCAAGGCCTGGAACACCGCGATGGTGAACATGCCGTAAGCCAGGATCGACAACAGGATGTGCGCAAGGATGCCCGGCTCTTCGTCGATGATCTGTACCGTCCCGGCCGGGGCGAACTGTGCCAGCAGCACGGTCGCAGCGCCCAGCGGGAACAGCAATATCAGCAGGTTTTCCACCGGGATCCGCGAGCAGGCCAGCAGGGTCAAGGCAATGACCGCTGCGGCGATCAGGCTGGCAGCGCTGAAAAAGTCCAGGCCCAGGCCGATCGGCGTCAGCAGATGGGTGAACAGGCTGGCGCTGTGAGCCAGCACGGCGAGCACGCCGAGCGTGACCAGCAGGCGTTTGTTCGCCTTGGCGCCGATGGCCAGGCGAGTGCCCTGATAAATGGTCGCAGCGGCGTATAAGCAGGCGGCGGCGAGAGTGGTAAGCAAACTGGGTGATAAGGGGAGCATAAATCCTGTTAGGCAAGCCCGAAAGGCGCTGAGTTTGGCATAGAACCCACACACCACGAAAGTGCGAGGTGTCCGCCAGTCGCAGTCTTCGCTATAATCCGCGACCTGCCCACGCCGCAGGCTCGCCGAGCACATGTTGATTCCGGTCTGGGCCGCCATTATCCCGGTCTACACAGGGCCTGAAAGGATCGCGCAATGTTTGAAAACTTAACCGACCGTCTCTCGCAGACGCTGCGCCATGTCACCGGCAAGGCCAAGCTGACCGAGGACAACATCAAAGACACCCTGCGCGAAGTGCGCATGGCGTTGCTCGAAGCCGACGTCGCCTTGCCGGTGGTGAAAGACTTCGTCAATTCGGTCAAGGAACGCGCCGTTGGCACCGAGGTGTCGCGCAGCCTGACGCCGGGCCAGGCCTTCGTGAAGATCGTCCAGGCCGAACTCGAAAGCCTGATGGGCGCAGCCAACGAAGACCTGAACCTGAGCGCCGTTCCGCCCGCCGTCGTATTGATGGCCGGTTTGCAGGGCGCGGGTAAAACCACCACCGCCGGCAAACTTGCGCGCTTCCTTAAAGAGCGCAAGAAGAAGTCGGTGATGGTCGTGTCCGCGGACGTTTACCGTCCGGCGGCGATCAAGCAGCTGGAAATGCTCGCGGGTGAAGTCGGCGTGACCTTCTTCCCGTCCGACCTGAGCCAGAAGCCGGTCGAGATCGCGCAAGCGGCTATTAAAGAAGCAAAACTGAAATTCATCGACGTGGTCATCGTCGATACCGCCGGTCGTCTGCACATCGACGAAGAGATGATGGGCGAGATCAAGGCGCTGCACGCTGCGATCAACCCGGTCGAAACCCTGTTCGTGGTCGACGCCATGACCGGCCAGGACGCCGCCAACACGGCCAAGGCCTTTGGCGATGCACTGCCGCTGACCGGTGTGATCCTGACCAAGGTCGACGGCGATGCCCGTGGCGGTGCCGCGTTGTCGGTGCGTGCCATCACCGGCAAGCCGATCAAGTTCATCGGTATGGGCGAGAAGAGCGAAGCGCTCGAGCCGTTCCACCCTGAGCGTATCGCGTCACGCATCCTCGGCATGGGCGACGTTCTCAGCCTGATCGAACAGGCCGAAGCGACCCTCGACAAGGACAAAGCCGACAAGCTTGCTAAAAAGTTGAAGAAGGGCAAGGGCTTCGACCTCGAAGACTTCCGTGATCAGCTGCAACAGATGAAGAACATGGGCGGCCTCGGCGGCCTCATGGATAAACTGCCGAACATCGGCGGCGTGAACCTGGCGCAAATGGGTAACGCCCAGGGCGCGGCAGAGAAACAATTCAAGCAGATGGAAGCCATCATCAATTCCATGACCCCGGCCGAGCGCCGCGACCCTGAGCTGATCAGCGGTTCGCGCAAACGCCGGATCGCCATGGGTTCCGGCACGCAAGTGCAGGACATCGGTCGCTTGATCAAGCAGCACAAGCAGATGCAGAAGATGATGAAGAAATTCTCCGCAAAAGGCGGAATGGCCAAAATGATGCGCGGCATGGGCGGTATGTTGCCCGGCGGTGGCATGCCGAAAATGTAAAGAATCCGCGCCGTCAGTCATGTCGGCGCAGACCCACAGTGATGTGGGATCAACAGCAAACCCGCACTTGGCGGGAGCTGACTGGCCGTTTTCAACGACGGCTCTATAGCAAATCTGCATGGCGTCCGATAGGCCGCCGGAAAAAGACATTTGCAAAAGTCCGGATATTCCTTAGAATATGCGGCCTTTCGGGCACCTATGCCCGCTGTGCCTTTAGATTTGCAGCACCGACTACAGGAACGATGTTCACATGCTAACAATCCGTCTTGCCCTTGGCGGCTCCAAAAAGCGCCCGTTTTACCACTTGACCGTAACCGACAGCCGCAACCCGCGCGACGGTTCGCACAAGGAACAGGTTGGTTTCTTCAACCCTGTTGCTCGTGGTCAAGAAGTCCGTCTGTCCGTGAACCAAGAGCGCGTAGCCTACTGGCTGAGCGTTGGTGCACAGCCTTCTGAGCGTGTTGCTCAGTTGTTGAAGGATGCTTCTAAGGCTGCGGCCTGAGCAATATGAACGCGACGCCAGCTGTTGCTGATGATTTGATCGTTATCGGCAAGATTTATTCTGTTCATGGCGTTCGCGGCGAAGTGAAGGTTTATTCCTTTACTGATCCGACTGAAAACCTGTTGCAGTACAAAACCTGGACGCTCAAGCGCGAAGGCAATGTCAAACAGGTCGAGCTGGTCAGCGGACGCGGGAACGACAAGTTCCTGGTCGCAAAGCTCAAGGGTCTTGATGATCGTGAAGAAGCTCGTCTTCTGGCCGGTTATGAGATCTGCGTGCCGCGCAACCTGTTCCCTGAATTGACCGACGGCGAGTACTACTGGTACCAGCTGGAAGGTCTGAAGGTCATTGATCAACTGGGGCAATTGCTCGGGAAAATCGATCATCTTCTGGAAACCGGCGCCAATGATGTAATGGTGGTCAAGCCTTGCGTTGGCAGCCTGGATGATCGCGAACGCCTGTTGCCCTATACGGAGCAATGTGTGTTGGCAGTCGACCTCGCAGCAGGCGAGATGAAGGTGGAATGGGATGCGGACTTCTAAGCGTGGCTAATTTGCGCGTAGAAGTGATCAGTTTGTTTCCCGAGATGTTCTCCGCCATCAGCGAGTACGGCATCACCAGTCGGGCGGTGAAACAGGGGCTGTTGCAGCTCACCTGTTGGAACCCGCGAGACTACACGACGGATCGACATCACACTGTGGATGATCGCCCATTTGGCGGTGGTCCGGGCATGGTGATGAAGATCAAGCCCCTGGAAGATGCTCTGGTTCAGGCCAAGGCAGCAGCCGGGGAGGCGGCGAAGGTGATTTACCTGTCCCCCCAAGGCCGTCAACTGACTCAGTCGGCGGTACGCGAGTTGGCGAATCTGGATGCATTGATCCTGATTGCCGGCCGCTATGAAGGCATTGACGAGCGTTTTATTGATGCTCATGTCGATGAAGAGTGGTCGATTGGCGACTATGTACTGTCTGGCGGCGAGCTGCCGGCGATGGTCCTGATCGATGCGGTTACACGACTGCTGCCTGGAGCTTTAGGGCATGCGGACTCCGCCGAGGAAGATTCCTTTACGGATGGTTTGCTGGATTGCCCGCACTACACCCGACCGGAGGTGTATGCGGATCAGCGTGTTCCCGACGTATTGCTAAGTGGCAATCACGCGCACATCCGGCGTTGGCGTTTACAGCAGTCCCTTGGTAGGACCTTTGAACGACGCGCCGATCTTCTGGAAAGCCGCTCGCTTTCTGGAGAAGAGAAGAAGCTGCTCGAGGAATACATCCGCGAGCGGGACGATAGTTAACAACGTATCGATGGTAAGTCCGTTGATTTACCTTAGGAGCACAGCATGACTAACAAAATCATCCTTGCACTCGAAGCAGAGCAGATGACCAAAGAGATCCCTACCTTTGCCCCGGGCGACACCATTGTCGTTCAGGTGAAAGTGAAGGAAGGCGACCGTTCGCGTCTGCAAGCGTTCGAAGGTGTTGTTATCGCCAAGCGTAACCGCGGCGTAAACAGTGCTTTCACCGTTCGTAAAATCTCCAACGGTGTTGGCGTAGAGCGTACTTTCCAGACCTACAGCCCGCAAATCGACAGCATGGCCGTTAAACGTCGCGGTGACGTACGTAAAGCCAAGCTGTACTACCTGCGTGACCTGTCCGGTAAAGCAGCTCGCATCAAGGAAAAACTGGCTTAAGTCCAGCTTCCGATGCAGAAAAAAGCAGCCTACGGGCTGCTTTTTTGTTGCCTGCGATTTATCTTCCATGGCCGTACTGCCGGTCTTGCCTGAGCCTTTATGCCCGCCATCGATCATCCTTTGATAGACCAGTTTCTCGACGCGCTATGGCTGGAGAAAGGTCTCTCCGATAACACCCGCGATGCCTATCGCAGCGACCTGGCCCTGTTCAACGGCTGGCTGCAGGAGAAGGGCCTGGAGTTGATCAATGCCGGCCGCGAGTTGATCCTCGATCACCTGGCCTGGCGCCTGGAGCAGAACTACAAGCCCCGTTCCACTGCGCGATTTCTCTCGGGGGTGCGTGGCTTTTATCGCTATCTGTTGCGGGAAAAGTTGATCGCGGTCGATCCGACGTTACGCGTCGATATGCCTCAACTCGGTAGGCCGCTGCCAAAATCCTTGTCGGAAGCCGATGTGGAAGCGCTGCTGAAGGCGCCGGATCTGAGTGATGCGATCGGCCAGCGTGACCGCGCCATGCTCGAAGTGCTTTACGCCTGCGGCCTGCGGGTGACGGAATTGATCAGCCTGACGCTGGAGCAGGTCAACCTGCGTCAGGGCGTGCTGCGGGTGATGGGCAAGGGCAGCAAGGAGCGGCTGGTGCCGATGGGCGAGGAGGCGATTGTCTGGGTCGAGCGTTATATGCGCGATGGCCGCCAAGAGCTGCTCGGCGGACGTCCCAGCGATGTCATGTTCCCCAGTCAGCGCGGCGAGCAGATGACACGCCAGACGTTCTGGCACCGCATCAAGCATCAGGCCAAGGTCGCCGGGATCGGCAAGTCGCTGTCGCCGCACACCTTGCGTCACGCCTTCGCCACGCACCTGCTCAACCACGGCGCCGATTTGCGGGTGGTGCAGATGCTGCTCGGCCACAGCGATCTGTCGACCACTCAGATCTACACCCACGTCGCCCGGGCGCGCTTGCAGGACCTGCACGCCAAACACCACCCGCGCGGTTGATCACGATCCCTGTGGGAGCGAGCCTGCTCGCGATTGCGGTGTATCAGTTAAAGATGTGTCCACTGACACACCGCAATCGCGAGCAGGCTCGCTCCCACACTTGATCTGCGCAGGTCAGAATGTCCTGCGTCACCCGCATTCGGCCCCACCGGCCTTATGTGGTAGGCTTTGCCGGTTTGCACGATGGGCGGTTGTGACCCGGTGTTTCGGCACGGGCGTTCTGATCGTCCCATTTGTCCGCCTTCAGGAGTTCTCATGCGTCTGACCCAGATTTTCGCCGCCGCAGCCATTGCGTTGGTCAGCACCTTTGCCGTCGCCGATGACGCGGCCGACAAAGCCATCCGTAAAAGCCTGGAAACCCTCCAGCTCGAAGTGCCGGTAGAAAGCATTTCCGCCAGTCCGCTGCCGGGCTTGTATGAAGTCAAACTGCAGGGCAGCCGCGTGCTCTATGCCAGCGCCGATGGCCAGTACGTCGTTCAGGGCTACATGTTTCAGCTCAAGGACGGCAAGCCGGTCAACCTGACCGAGAAAACCGAACGCCTGGGCGTTTCCAAGCTGGTCAACGCTATTCCGGTCGCGGAAACCGTGGTCTACCCGGCTATCGGCGAAACCAAATCGCACATCACCGTGTTCACCGACACCACCTGCCCGTACTGCCACAAACTGCACGCCGAAGTGCCTGAGCTGAACAAGCGCGGCATCGAAGTGCGTTACGTCGCGTTCCCGCGCCAGGGCCTGGGCTCGCCGGGTGACGAACAGTTGCAAGCGGTCTGGTGCTCCAAGGACAAGAAAGCCGCCATGGACAAAATGGTCGATGGCAAGGAAATCAAGGCCGCCAAGTGCGATAACCCGGTTTCCAAACAGTTCGCCCTCGGCCAGTCGATTGGCGTGAACGGTACACCGGCCATCGTTTTGGCCGACGGTCAGGTCATTCCGGGCTACCAGCCTGCGCCACAAGTCGCCAAACTGGCGCTGGGCGCGAAGTAAATTCGCATCGTCACGGCCAGCCTTTGACGATCATGGTCCGGCGGCAACATGTGCCGGGCCATTAATAGAGAGCCGCGAGCATGCGGCTGTTTTCACGGCCGGCCTTGAGTCGGCCGTTTTATGGGGAGTTCACAGTGAAACCGGTCAAAGTAGGCATCTGTGGGTTAGGGACCGTCGGTGGCGGTACCTTCAACGTACTTCAGCGCAACGCCGAGGAAATTGCTCGTCGTGCCGGGCGTGGAATCGAAGTGGCACAAATTGCCATGCGCACGCCAAAGCCTCAGTTCCAAACGACCGGTATTGCGATTACCAACGATGTCTTCGAAGTGGCCACGAACCCTGAGATCGACATCGTTATAGAGCTGATGGGCGGCTATACCGTTGCCCGCGAGCTGGTACTCAAGGCCATCGAGAATGGCAAGCATGTGGTCACCGCGAACAAGGCACTGATTGCCGTTCACGGTAATGAAATTTTCGCCAAGGCTCGCGAGAAAGGCGTGATCGTGGCGTTCGAAGCGGCCGTGGCCGGTGGCATTCCGGTGATCAAGGCGATCCGTGAAGGCCTGTCCGCCAACCGTATCAACTGGGTCGCCGGCATCATCAACGGCACCGGCAACTTCATCCTCACCGAGATGCGCGAGAAGGGGCGCACCTTCGAAGACGTGCTCGCCGAGGCGCAGGCCCTGGGTTACGCCGAAGCCGATCCGACCTTCGACGTTGAAGGCATCGACGCGGCCCACAAGCTGACGATCCTGGCCTCCATCGCGTTCGGCATTCCGCTGCAATTCGACAAGGCTTACACCGAAGGCATCACCAAGCTGACCACGGCTGACGTGAACTACGCCGAAGCGCTGGGCTATCGCATCAAGCACTTGGGCGTGGCGCGCAGCACTGCCGCTGGCATCGAGTTGCGCGTGCACCCGACGCTGATCCCGGCTGATCGTCTGATCGCCAACGTCAACGGCGTGATGAACGCTGTGATGGTCAACGGTGACGCTGCCGGTTCGACCTTGTTCTACGGCGCCGGTGCCGGCATGGAGCCGACCGCTTCGTCGGTGATCGCCGACCTGGTGGACGTGGTTCGCGCCATGACTTCCGATCCGGAAAACCGTGTGCCGCACCTGGCCTTCCAGCCGGATTCGCTGTCGGCGCATCCGATCCTGCCGATCGAAGCCTGTGAAAGCGCCTACTACCTGCGCATTCAGGCCAAGGACCATCCGGGCGTGCTGGCTCAGGTCGCGAGCATCCTGTCGGAACGCGGCATCAACATCGAATCGATCATGCAGAAAGAAGTCGAAGAGCATGACGGTCTGGTGCCGATGATCCTGCTGACGCACCGTGTGCTGGAACAGCACATGAACGACGCGATCGCCGCCCTCGAAGCCCTGACAGGCGTGGTCGGTCCGGTCGTACGGATCCGCGTCGAGCACCTGAACTAAGCCGTTATCGTTCACCGGGCCCGCGAGCGGGTCCGGCTTGCGAACACTGTCCATTGGAGTCAGTCATGCGTTATATCAGTACCCGCGGCCAGGCACCGGCCCTGAATTTCGAAGACGTCCTGCTGGCCGGTCTGGCCACTGACGGCGGTCTGTACGTCCCGGAAAACCTGCCTCGTTTCACCCAGGAAGAAATCGCTTCCTGGGCCGGCCTGCCGTATCACGAGCTGGCTTTCCGGGTGATGCGCCCGTTTGTCACCGGCAGCATTCCCGATGCCGATTTCAAAAAGATTCTCGAAGAGACTTACGGCGTGTTCTCGCACAACGCCGTCGCACCGCTGCGTCAGTTGAACGGCAACGAATGGGTGCTGGAGCTGTTTCACGGCCCGACCCTGGCGTTCAAGGACTTCGCCCTGCAACTGCTCGGTCGTTTGCTCGACTACGTGCTGGAAAAACGCGGTGAGCGCGTGGTGATCGTTGGCGCTACGTCCGGTGACACCGGTTCGGCCGCCATCGAAGGCTGCAAGCACTGCGAAAACGTCGACATCTTCATCCTGCACCCGCACAACCGTGTGTCCGAAGTGCAGCGTCGCCAGATGACCACCATCTTCGGCGAGAACATCCACAACATCGCCATCGAAGGCAACTTCGATGACTGCCAGGAAATGGTCAAGGCGAGCTTCGCCGACCAGAGCTTCCTCAAGGGCACGCGCCTGGTGGCGGTGAACTCGATCAACTGGGCGCGGATCATGGCCCAGATCGTTTACTACTTCCATGCTGCCCTGCAGCTGGGCGGCCCGGCGCGTTCGGTGTCGTTCTCGGTGCCGACCGGCAACTTCGGCGACATCTTCGCCGGTTACCTGGCGCGCAACATGGGCCTGCCGATCAATCAGTTGATCGTCGCCACTAACCGCAATGACATCCTGCACCGCTTCATGAGTGGCAACCAGTACGTCAAGGAAACCCTGCACGCCACGTTGTCGCCGTCGATGGACATCATGGTGTCGTCGAACTTCGAGCGTCTGCTGTTTGACCTGCACGGTCGTAATGGCGCGGCGATTGCCGGGTTGATGGATTCGTTCAAACAGGGCGGTGGTTTCAGCGTTGAACAAGAGCGTTGGACCGAAGCGCGCAAGCTGTTCGATTCCCTGGCTGTGGATGATGCGCAAACCTGCGAAACCATCGCCGAGGTTTACGAGCAGACGGGTGAGTTGCTGGATCCGCACACGGCGATCGGCGTGAAGGCTGCGCGTGAATGCCGTCGCAGTCTGGATATTCCGATGGTGATCCTTGGCACTGCTCACCCGGTCAAATTCCCGGATGCGGTGGAGAAGGCGGGTGTGGGCAAGGCGCTGGAGTTGCCTGTTCACCTGGCTGATCTGTTTGAGCGGGATGAGCGGTGCACCGTGTTGCCGAATGACTTGAAGGCTGTTCAGGCGTTTGTCAGTCAGCATGGGAATCGTGGGAAGCCGTTGTAATCGGATAGATCGATTGGGGGCATATCCGTTGCTGCAGTAACGGCTGCTGGCGGTTTCGCCCTTACGGCGAGTCACTTGGAAGAGCCCCAAGTAACCAAGGGCTCTTGCCCCTTTCGTTCGGTGCCTCGCTAAGGCTCGGCATGCCCTCGTTCTGGTCCTGCTCCGTGGGCCCGCCGCCATCGGCCATCCATGGCCGGGGGCGGCTACCGCGGCATCCCTGCCGCGGTGCCCACTACGCAGAACCTCCACTCGGCCTCTCGAGGGGGCGACTACCGCAACAGCACCGCGAGGCGGCCTACTGGCCGGCCTGTCTCTTCAAGCGTACGCATTTATCCTGTGGGAGCTAGCCTGCTAGCGATGGACGTCCAGACAACGCGTTCATTCAGACCGTACGCGTTATCGTTAACGTCCATCGCTAGCAGGCTAGCTCCCACAGGAGATTGATGTCCGGCATTGCATGGGGTTACTCCGCCGGTGATTCAGCCGGACCAGGTCGGCTATCAGGCCGCCTCGCTTTGGTTTTTGATCTTGGCTTTGATCTTGATCTGCCCCGTCGGAAGGCCGTACGTCAGGGGCGCAGGCGCTTGGTTACTTGGCGCTTTTCCAAGTAACCCGCCGTAAGGGCGGAACCAATAGCCGCCGTTACCGAAGAAACGGATATTCACCCAATCCCAATCCCCACTGCCCACATACACAAACCTGTCATCTACCCCATGTCATGCTCCATCAACCAGAGACGCCGACGCGTCTGCATCTGGAATCCAGAACTTTCTTCTCGGGCCGGTGGTCACTTACTGTAGACACGCCCCAGGCACTTCGTTTTCGGACTATTGAGTGGTGATCGAGATGGAAAGTATCAGTCTATTGCTCGGTGAGGCTCTGAGCCCGTATCAGGTAACGTTGACCCCATCAGGCGCCCACGGCGAATGCCTGGTGACACTGAAGAGTTCGACCGGCGCCATCGTGGTCGAACGGCAATTCAATCAGGCTCAGTTGAGCGACAAACGTCTGCTCACGGACGTGGTCGACGGGTTGCATCGCGATCTGATGATTGCCGAAGGGCGCCTGGAACCCTGCGTTATCGCGGCGTTGCGCAACGCGGCACAGGACAAGGTCCTGGGCCGGCCGTAAGTGAATTATTTTTTATGGGAACCTTACGGGCCCAAGGTCGGTCAGAGTTTGTAACAGCAGGATCAAGCATTGTGCTCCGGTGCTTGTAGTCGTGCTGCCACTGGTCTTTTTGTAGGCCACGTTTAACCCCGAGTCGTCTCCCCACTTCTCGGGGTTTCTTTTTGCCTGCGATTTGTCATTCCTGGGCCTGTTGCTCGAAATACTTCCTGGATTCTTCCAGGTAGGCAGCGCGACTTTCCGGGTCGAGCCACGCAGCGTACGCCTCGCTCAAGCGATCGTGGGGCATTCTGCGCAGTAGCTGATTGATCTCGATAATCGCCTGCCGGCCTTTTGGCGTGTCGGTGCAGCCGATGTATCCGGACAAGAATTTCTCGGCGCCGCGAATCGGGTAGAACTGCAATTCATCCTCGGCGATGCCTTGCTGTTGGGCCTGGTAGCGGATTTCCGGACGGTATCCCAGCAGCAACCGCAAGCGCCCCAGGCGCTGCATCTGCAACAGGCTGCCCAAGGCGTCGTTGCCGTAGTGCGGGGTGAGCGAGTCTGCCGGTGCTTGTTTGAGCAGCGCGTCGAGGTAATCACCGTAGTTGCGCTCGGCGATAATGCCCAACTTCTCGCCGCCATTCGCCAGGAAGGCCGCCAGGTCCAGTTCATTGTCCTGGATGAAGGGCGCAAGCGTCTCACGGTCAACGCGCCGCACGGCCACGCCATTGCCCATGGCCCGAAACACCGGAATGGAAAACGCGATCCAGCGTTCGCGTTCCTTGCTCCGGTTCAGCGCCGCATCGCATGTCAGGGACGGCTCGTGGAGCATTTGCAAGGCGCGAGCACGGTTGACCCGCATCAAGGTGTGTTCGTATTGCGGCATGCCCGCGATCAACAGTGGCAACAATTGATCGATGACGCCCTGGCCCTTTTTCGGTCCTTCGAAAATCGTCAGCGGGGGGAGATCCCGCAACAGCCAGACCATGGTTTCCTTGGGTTGCGCCATCGCTGATGGCGCCGGGACAACGAGCAGGAACATGGCCGCGAGCGCGTACACCGCCCTCGCGCGGTGATGAGTGACAAGCAGCGAAAGCAGGCGCTTCAGCTTAGATGGCCCCGTCTTCACGCAGCTTTGCGATCTGTTCCTTGTCGTAGCCAAGATCGTTAAGTACCTGCGCATTGTGTTCGCCCAACTGCGGCCCGACCCATTCAGAACTGCCGGGTGTCTCTGAGAGTTTCGGCACAATTCCCGGCATCTTGAAATCTTTGCCGTCCGGCAGCTTCGCCTTGAGAAACATTTCCCGCGCCAGGTACTGCGGATCACTGAACATGTCTTCGGCACTGAAGATCCGGCTGGCGGGAACGTCGGCCTGATTCAACTGCTCGATGAGGGTGTCCAGAGGCAGCGAGTTGACCCAGCGATCAATCACCCCGTAAATCTCGTCGCGACGGCTGTCACGCCCGTCGTTACTGGCCAGGACCGGGTCATTGGCCAGGTCTTCACGGCCGATGATCAGCATGAAGCGTTTAAAAATCGCGTCGCCATTGGCGCCGATCTGCACATGTTTGCCGTCGGCACTGGTGTGGATCGAGGAGGGCGTGATGCCCGGCATGATGTTGCCGGTGCGTTCGCGGATGAAGCCGAACACGTCGAACTCCGGGACCATGCTTTCCATCATGGCGAAGATTGCTTCGTACAGCGCCACATCCACCACCTGACCCAGACCGCCGTTGACCTCGCGATGACGCAAGGCCATCAACGCGCCAATCACGCCCCAGAGCGCGGCAATCGAATCGCCGATGGAAATCCCGGTGCGCACCGGCGGTCGGTCTTCAAACCCGGTGATGTAGCGCAGGCCGCCCATGGATTCACCGACGGCGCCAAACCCCGGCTGATCCTTCATCGGCCCGGTCTGGCCGAAACCTGAAAGGCGCACCATGACCAGTTTCGGGTTCAGTTCGTGCAAGACATCCCAGCCCAGGCCGAGCTTTTCCAACACGCCGGGGCGAAAATTCTCGATCAGGATGTCCGCTTCACCGAGCAGCTTTTTCAGGATCGTCAGGCCATCCGGGTGTTTCAGGTTCAGGGTCAGGGACTTCTTGTTGCGCGCCTGAACGAACCACCAGAGCGAAGTGCCTTCATACAACTTGCGCCATTTGCGCAGCGGATCACCGCCGTCGGGAGATTCGATCTTGATCACTTCGGCACCGAATTCGCCGCAGATGCGCGAGGCAAAGGGTCCGGCGATTAACGTGCCCAATTCGATGACTTTCAGGCCTGAGAGGGGTTTGGCGGTGAACGGCATGCTGGATCCTTTAGGACAAAGGCTTGGCTGATAGAGCGTTTTAGCACAGCCCGCTGTCAGTCGCTCAAGGTTGATGGCCGCGAAGCCTGCCGCATCGGTTAGACTTGCCGCCTTTCCACGTATCAAGAAGCCCGTTCATGGCCCAGCCGTCCACGACCTACAAGTTTGAACTGAACCTCACCGACCTCGACCGCAGCGTTTACGAGACGGTGAAGCAGACCATCGCCCGTCACCCGTCGGAAACCGAAGAGCGCATGACCGTGCGGCTGCTGGCCTACGCCTTCTGGTACAACGAGCAGCTGTCGTTTGGCCGTGGTCTGTCAGACGTGGATGAACCCGCCCTGTGGGAAAAGAGCCTGGATGATCGCGTCCTGCACTGGATCGAAGTCGGCCAGCCAGACGCCGATCGCCTGACCTGGTGCTCGCGTCGCACCGAGCGCACCAGTCTGCTGGCCTACGGCAGCCTGCGCGTCTGGGAAACCAAAGTGATCCCGGCGATCAAGAACCTGAAAAACGTACACATTGCCGCGGTTCCTCAGGAAGTCCTGGAAACCCTGGCCAAAGACATGCCGCGCGTTATCAAGTGGGACGTGATGATCAGCGAAGGGACGATTTTCGTCACCGACGACCGTGGCCAACACGAAGTCCAGTTGCAGTGGCTGAGCGGCGAACGCGGCTGAGTTTTCATCGCGCTATTCGGTTTTATCCTACGTATCCAAGAGAAGCACCTGTCACCCCATGCGCATCGAACCTCGCCTGTTGCCCGACACCCTGCCATTCCTCGGTGATCTGCCGCCGCTGCTGACCCGCCTGTATGCGGCGCGGGGCGTGCTGTCCGAGGCTGAACTGGACAAGAGTCTGGCGCGGCTGATTCCGTTCCAGCAGCTCAAAGGCATTGATGCCGCGGTGGATTTGCTGGTGACGGCTCTGGAGCAGCGTCAGCGGATTCTGATTGTCGGCGACTTCGACGCCGACGGCGCGACGGCCAGTACCGTCGGCATGTTGGGCTTGCGCCTGCTGGGCGCGGCGCATGTCGACTATCTGGTGCCGAACCGTTTCGAGTATGGCTACGGCCTGACCCCGGAAATCGTCGAAGTGGCGCTGACCCGCACGCCGCAGCTGCTGATCACCGTGGACAACGGCATCTCCAGCGTTGAGGGTGTGGCGGCGGCGAAAAAGGCTGGCCTTCAGGTGCTGGTCACCGACCACCACTTGCCCGGCGACGAACTGCCGCTGGCCGATGCCATCGTCAATCCCAATCAACCGGGTTGCGGGTTTCCGAGCAAGGCACTGGCCGGCGTCGGGGTGATTTTCTACGTGCTGATGGCCCTGCGCGCACGCCTGCGCAGCCTTGGCTGGTACGAGAGTAAACCGCAGCCGAACATCGGTGAGTTGCTGGATCTGGTGGCGTTGGGCAGCGTCGCTGACGTGGTGCCGCTGGATGCCAATAACCGGATTCTCGTCCACCAAGGCCTAGAGCGAATTCGCGCCGGACGCGCACGGCCAGGGATCAAGGCGATTCTCGAAGTCGCCAAGCGCGACCACACGCGTATTACCTCGACCGACCTCGGATTCATCGTCGGCCCGCGCCTGAACGCGGCGGGGCGGCTGGATGACATGAGCCTGGGCATCGAATGCCTGCTCACCGAAGATGCCGCACTCGCCCGGGAAATGGCCGTTCAGCTAGACGGCATGAACCAGGACCGCAAATCCATCGAGCAAGGCATGCAGCGCGAGGCGCTGGCCCAGCTCAAGGACTTGCCGGTGGAATCGATGCCGTTCGGCCTGTGCCTGTTCGATCCCGAGTGGCACCAGGGCGTCATCGGAATCCTCGCTTCACGTATGAAAGAGCGTTATTTCCGTCCGACGATTGCCTTTGCCGACGCGGGCGATGGCATGCTCAAGGGCTCGGGGCGTTCGGTGCAGGGCTTCCATATTCGCGACGCTTTGAGCGTAGTGGCGGCGCAGCACCCAAACCTGATCAGCAAGTACGGCGGCCATGCCATGGCGGCCGGTTTGACGTTGCCGGAGGCGAATTTTCCGCTGTTCGCCGAAGCCTTTGACGCTGAAGTGCGTAGGCAATTGCGCGAAGAAGACCTGACCGGGCGTTTGCTGTCGGACGGGACGTTGGCCGTTGAAGAGTTCCACCTCGAGCTGGCCCGTGCCCTACGGCATGCCGGCCCTTGGGGACAGCACTTCCCGGAGCCGTTGTTCCATGGCGTATTCCAGTTGGTCGAACAACGGGTTGTTGGCGAACGGCACCTCAAAGTGGTGCTCAAAAGTGAATGCGGCTCGGTGAAGCTGGATGGCATCGCTTTTGGTATTGACCGTGATATCTGGCCAAATCCGACCATCAAGTGGGTGGAATTGGCCTACAAACTCGACCTTAACGAGTTTCGCGGGAATGAGACGGTCCAGTTGATGATTGCCCACATCGAACCGCGTTGACTCCATCGCCAGCAAGCCGGCTCCTACAGAATTTGCGCACACCCTGGAGTCGGCTCGCTGGCGATAGCGATTTTGCTGACGCTGAATCTCTTGGAACCCTCCCTCATCGCCCATTGTCGACTAGGCTCTAAGCACTGCTTGATAATCCTTGTGACGTCTTGTCAATTTTTTGCCCGCGGGGGCGGGTGCTGCACCTTTTCCTGTCACTCGTCGACTTTTCAAACAGAACCCTGGAGCCTGCCCACTGAGACGAGAGGTGCCCCATGAGTCTGCTGCTTGAACCCTATACCCTTCGCCAATTGACTCTGCTAAACCGCATTGCCGTATCACCGATGTGCCAGTATTCCAGCGTCGATGGCCTGGCCAATGACTGGCATCTGGTACACCTCGGCAGCCGTGCTGTCGGCGGCGCCGGTCTGATTTTTACCGAAGCCACGGCCGTCACCGCCGATGGACGCATCACCGCCGAAGACCTCGGTTTGTGGAATGACGAACAGATCGAGCCGCTGCAACGCATCACTCGCTTCATCGCCGCCCAAGGCGCCGTCGCCGGCATTCAGTTAGCCCACGCCGGGCGCAAGGCCAGCACCCATCGGCCGTGGATTGGCAAGCACGGTAGCGTCAAACCTGAAGACGGCGGCTGGACACCCGTTGGCCCTTCGCCGATTGCGTTCGACCCGCAGCACACACCACCGAAGCAGCTCGATGAGGGCCAGATCGCCGAGGTCATTCAGGCGTTCGTTGACTCAGCGAAGCGCGCGCTGACCGCTGGTTTCAAAGTCGTCGAAGTCCACGCTGCCCACGGTTACCTGCTGCACCAGTTTTTATCACCCCTGAGCAATCAGCGCCGCGATCAATATGGCGGTTCGTTCGAGAATCGTATTCGGCTGGTGCTGCAAGTCACCGAAGCGGTGCGGGCGGTGTGGCCAGAGGAGTTGCCGGTGTTCGTGCGTGTGTCGGCCACCGATTGGGTGGAAGACGGCTGGAACCCGGATGAAACCGTCGAACTGGCACGACGCCTCAAAGACCTGGGCGTGGACCTGATTGACGTCTCCTCGGGCGGCACGGCGGCCAACGCGGAAATTCCTACAGGTCCCGGTTATCAAACCCGCTTCGCCGAACGAGTGCGCAAAGAGTCAGGCATTGCGACCGGCACGGTAGGCATGATCACCGAACCGGCCCAGGCCGAGCACATTCTGCGCACCTGTCAGGCCGACATCATCTTCCTTGCCCGTGAGCTGCTGCGCGATCCGTATTGGCCGTTGCATGCGGATGATGATCTAGGCGGCCGCAAGGCCATCTGGCCGGCGCAGTACCAACGCGCGACGCATCGGGATCAGCCGATTCATGAATCGGATCTGCGGGACTGAGTGATGAGGTAAAAGCAAAAAGCCCCGATCTGGTTGATCGGGGCTTTTGCATTCCTGCTCTGGATTTTTGTTGTTTGTTCCGCCCTCATCGCGGGCGAGCCCGCTCCCACTTTTGATCTTTGTCGAACACAAAATGTGTGTCCCATGAAGATTCATTGTGGGAGCGGGCTTGCCCGCGATGAGGCCAGCTCGGACGCGAGCTTACCTTCAGGTGTACTTACGCTTCTCTGGCGCAGGCGGGAAGTACTGATACAACCAGGTCTCACTCAGCGTCCGGTCATTGGTGCGAATGAATAACCGCAGCTCTACCGGTGCGACGCTGTCATTGGTCGGGAACCAGTCAAACGTAATCCGGTAGCCCTTGATGTCATCCAGCACCAGCACGTTGAAGTCTTTGACCTCGCCGTTGGAGCACGTCACCACCGGCTCAATGCCTGTGCCTTCCGGCAAGCGGTCCAGACCGCCGCCAGTGAAGTCCACCGCAAACCGGCGTGCCCAGACCTCCGGGTAATGCTCACCCGGCGCCCAGCCCTCAGTGAAGCCGCCCATGCCTGAACGAGTCGCGGCGACCCGCGCCAGTGGCGTACCGACCGGCGGCAAAGCGCTCCAGTACAGCTTGTAGCCGTAGTTCAGGGAATCACCCGCAGCCACCGGTTTTTTCGGGGTCCAGAACGCGACGATGTTATCCAGGGTTTCGCCGGTCGTAGGAATTTCCAACAGATCGATAGAGCCCTCGCCCCACGCGGTTGTAGGTTCGACCCACAGGCTTGGGCGTTTGCTGTACCAGTCGACGGTGTCCTGATAATTGGCGAATTCGTGATCGGTCTGTACCAGCCCGAAACCTTTCGGATCGGTGTCGGCAAAGGCGTTGAATTGCAGGGTCGCCGGGTTGTTCAGCGGACGGCAGATCCACTCGCCGTTGCCGCGCCACATGGCCAGGCGATCCGAGTCGTGGATCTGCGGGTGAATGGTGTCGCACATGCGCCGTTCATGGGTGCCGCAACTGAACATGCTGGTCATCGGCGCGATGCCCAGTTGTTCGATGGCGGTGCGTGCATTGATGTGAGCGTCAACCTCCATCACCACGCGTTCGGCCTGGCAATCGATGTCGAACCGGTAGGCACCGGTCGCGCTCGGCGAGTCCAGCAGGGCGTACACCACGAAACGGGTGCTGTCCTTGTCCGGGGTCTCGAACCAGAACTTGGTGAAGTCCGGGAATTCCTCACGTTTCTTCGCGTAGGTATCGACCGCCAGACCACGGGCCGACAGGCCGTATTGGCCAGTGGCATCTACCGCGCGGAAATAACTGGCGCCGAGGAATGACAACACATCGTGTCGGTCCAACTCCGGCGCCTTGAACAGCTTGAACCCGGAAAACCCCAGGTCCCCCGTTAGCTGTTTGGTATCGACCGTGGTTTTTTCGTAGTTGAACAGCGAAGGGCGGAAATGCACCTCCCGCGCCTGACGCGTCTTGGGGTCAACGCTGTACATGCGCACCGGCTGCTTGAACCCCATGCCGACGTGGAAAAACTGCACATCCAGTTGACCTTTCAAATCCTTCCACAGGGAATGATTGGCGTCGTAGCGGATCGCGTTGAAATTTTGTGGGGTCATGGTCGCCAGGGTCGGCGGCAGCACCTGCTTGGTGTCCTGATAGCGGTTGCCGGCGAGCTGCTTGGCCTGGATTTTCAGGGCTTCGAAATCGAAGGCCTGAGCCTCGCCATCAGCGGTGCCGTTCCCGGCCCAGGCCCGCGCGGCCAGCAGGCCGGAGGCGGACAAACCGGTGTAGGCAGCGATGGCCATGGACGCTTTGAGCAAATTCCTGCGGTGCATAAGTACAACCTGTCGTGAACAATCCCGTGCCGTTCCTGGCACGTGCGGGATCAAAAATGGAGGTTCGGACATGCCTTCGGCCAAACGCAACGGACTTTAAACAGATGCCAAATAGCTTAAACCGTTCGGCGGCAGAGCAAAAATGATTGATGGCGTGACGATAGCATCGCAATGAAACAAGAAGTTTCGGTTAACGTTTCCCACAGAGATTTCTGATTTATAGGGCATTTCTGCTTTTTTCGACTAATTACTCTAAAAACCGCTTTTCAGCGCCCGGATAGTTTCTATTCTATGGGCATGACCGGTTTCTGCCCTCAGGCCGGTGGGATTCAGTTGGCACGCGGTGACCGCTGAAAAAGGGTAGGGCGATGCAGTTTTTGAAGTTTTCTTTTTTGACGTTAGAGAGGGACATCGTCCATGTCGAAAGTACAAGGCATCACCGAAATGTTGGGAATCTTCCCTTGCCTGGGCATCGGGCGACGAAGGCGTCGGCTGAATTCCGAGGAGTTGAAGCTGGTGGAGCGGTATCGCGAGTTGTCGGAGAGTGACCGGATCGCGATGCGGTATCTGGTGGATGCGATGCGCAGTGTTTCGCGGTTTTGATGGCGATGGTTACCGTGAAAGCCATTTAATAGATGTACCCAAACTGAAGGGGCGGACTGTGAAGTCTGCCCCTTTTGATTGGCTGTGCTTCAGCTGCAAGTGCCCATGATTGGAAACGGCCGCTGCGCCTGTACCAGATCTGGCATGTCCCGCCACTTGATCCAGGCCGACTGTTGCCAGTGCAGCAGTGGCACCGAGAGCCCGCCCCATTGCAACGAGCTCAGGCTAGGCATGTTTTCCACAGGTGCCGCGTTCGACTCTCGCAGCGCAGGTATGACTTCGTTACTCAGCCATTGGCGCAGGTTGCGGTTTTCCGGGACAAAATGGTGGACCAGCAATGCGTACATTCCAGACTCGCTGACCATTAATGATTCGACGGTTTTGCCGTTCTTCAGCAGCCAGACATATCGGCGCTGATCGGGATCGAGTTTTTGGGTGAGTCGCTGGTCCAGCGGGCGGCCCATCAAACGTCCCAGATCGTGGACGCAGAACCAGGCTTGGTTGGCTTGGATGACAGCGTGGAGGAAACGGTTGTGGCGGGGGAAAACGGTGGGGATGAAATGGCGATGACTTTCAGATGTATTTGAAGCGTGCGTAATCATTTTTTCGACTCCAATTTGAAAAGGGAGCCGCCACTCAGAGGAGCGCGGTAGCGCCGTATTGATTGTGTTCCGGCATCGACACCGAGCCGCTGATTTTGCAGCGACAGGGCAAAGCCTATCGGTCAGACGTTCGCGGCGACAAGTCTGCTCTTGCGTCGCGTGCCGTAGGAATCAGAGTCTTTTCGGGAAGGCTCGATCTGTAGGAATTTCCTGTTTTTTCACCGAGTACAGAAAACCGGAACCTGAGGCCTATGCCCAAGATCGCTTCGAAGCATAGGGATGAATTGGTGGCTGAACTGCGGGGGGACGACAGATGCCGTTTGACGAGTGAAGCTTGCCCCGGGAACCCACAGAATCCCGGGGCAATCGTTCTTAGTGACTAACCTTCCACGCATCCCCCGCAGGCGCCGCGCCATGGTCATACGGCTTGGCAATCCACATATAAAGCAGCCCCAACCCAATCACGATCGCCGTACTCAACACCATCGCATAGTTGATGTACCACGCCGCATCCGGTGTACGTGGCCAGGCCATGTTGATGATGGCGCCGACACCATAGACCAGCGCGCCGATGTTCACCGGCCAACCCCATGCGCCGAGAGTGAATTTGCCGCTCGGTTTCCAGCCTTTCAGGCGGGCATAGAGTGCGGCGAGCACGATCATCTGGAACGCGAGGTAGATGCCGATGGCAGCGAAGCTGACGATGGTGGCCACTGCGTCTTGCAGGAAGAAACCCAGAATAATGATCAGCGCCGGCAGGACGCCGGAAACGAACAGCGCGGCAACCGGAACCTGGGTGGTAGGGGAAATCTTCTTCAGCAGTGAGCTGCCGATGACCATTTCATCCCGAGCGTAGGAATACAGCAGACGACTCGCCGCCGCTTGCAGGCTGATGACGCAGGAGATGAAGGAAATCATCACCACGCCCATCACCACTTTCGAACCGACCGGGCCGAAGGCGTTGTTGAGGATGGTGGTGACCGGGTCTTTGTCGGTGCCGTTGATCACGGCTTGCATGTCCGGCACGGCGAGGATCAGCGCCAGGCAGGCGAACATCGCCGCGATGCCGCCGATGTAGATGGTCATGCGCATGGCCACCGGAATCTGCTTGCTCGGGTTCGGGGTTTCTTCAGCCACGTCGCCGCAGGCCTCGAAGCCGTAGTAGAGGAACATGCCTGCCAAGGAGGCGGTGAGGAAGGCCGGCAGGTAGGAACCATCAACGCTGATGTCGAAGGTGTTGAACAACACACTGATCGGCTGATGGCGTTCGAAAATCAGCAGGTACACGCCGACGATCACCGCGCCGACCAGTTCGCAGAGAAAGCCGAACATGGCGATTCGCGCCAGCACTTTGGTGCCGCTGAGGTTGACCAGTGTCGCGAACAGCGTCAGCACCAGGGCGATGACAATGTTGGTGTTACTGCTCGGTTCAAAACCCATCATCGCGGCCAGGTACGGCCCAGCACCGACGGCAACGGCGGCGATGGTGACGCACAGGGCGATGGAGTAGATCCAGCCGACCATCCACGCCCAGCGTTTGCCCACCAAGCGGCGAGCCCATGGGTAGACGCCGCCGGAAATCGGGAACTGCGAGACCACCTCGCCGAAGATCAGGCACACCAGCAACTGGCCGCAACCGACCAGCAAATAGGCCCAGAACATCGGTGGCCCACCGGCGGCCAGGCAGAGGCCGAAGAGGGTATAAACCCCTACGACCGGGGAGAGGTAAGTGAAGCCCAGGGCGAAGTTTTCCCACAGGCTCATGCTGCGGTTGAAGTTGGAGGTGTAACCCAGCTTGCGAAGTTGCTCGGCATCGCTGTCGGCAGCGACTGCGGAGAGTTCGGGGATTGCGCTCATGGTGTGTTAGCTCCGGAAAATCGGCAGATTTCGGATGTCCGAAACCGTGGCAGGGCCTTGGCGGCGCTGCCCGGATCGGTGGTTATTGTTTTGGTTGTCTGCGTTGATGCCTGGTGGTGCGTGTTGCCGGTTTCGGCCTTGAAACCGAGGGGACGCCATCGCTGGCAAGCCAGCTCCCGCAGGTCCGTGTCGTGCACCAAACCTAGTAGGAGTCGACTTGCTGCGGGCGGCGATCCGACGATGCTTTTAGTGCTTGAACATCACATGCCGCACAACGGTGTAATCCTCCAGCCCATACATCGACATGTCCTTCCCGTACCCGGACAATTTCTGACCGCCGTGGGGCATTTCGCTGACGAGCATGAAGTGCGTGTTCACCCAGGTGCAGCCGTACTGCAAACGCGCCGACAGGCGATGGGCGCGACCAACGTCGGCGGTCCACACCGACGACGCCAGGCCGTAGTCCGAGTCGTTGGCCCAGCCGAGCACCTGTGCTTCGTCGGTGAATTTGGTCACCGATACCACCGGTCCGAACACTTCGCGTCGGACGATCTCGTCGTCCTGCAGCGCGTCGGCCAGCACCGTTGGCTCGAAGAAGAAGCCGTTGCCTTCAACCGCCTTGCCGCCGGTGATCAAACGAATGTGCGATTGCGCCACGGCGCGTTCGACAAAACCGGTCACCCGGTCGCGGTGCTGCGCGGTGATCAGCGGCCCGAGTTCGGTCGCCGGATCATCCTGCAGGCCGTACTTGATGCTGCTGACCGCCGCGCCGAGCTTCTCGACGAATGTGTCGTAGATGCCTTCCTGCGCGTAGATGCGGCAGGCGGCGGTGCAGTCCTGCCCGGCGTTGTAGAAACCGAAGGTGCGAATGCCTTCAACCGCCGCGTCGATGTCGGCGTCGTCGAAGATGATCACCGGAGCCTTGCCGCCCAGTTCCATGTGCATGCGTTTGACGCTGTCGGCGGTGCTGGAAATGATGTTCGAACCGGTGGCGATCGAGCCGGTCAGCGACACCATGCGCACTTTCGGGTGGGTGACCAGTGGGCTGCCGACGGTAGGACCACGGCCGAACACGACGTTGAGTACGCCGGCCGGGAAGATTTCAGACGCCAGTTGCGCCAGGCGCAACGCGGTCAGCGGGGTCTGTTCCGACGGCTTGAGCACCACGGTATTACCGGCGGCGAGGGCCGGGGCGATTTTCCAGGCGACCATCATCAGCGGGTAGTTCCACGGCGCGATGGAGGCGATCACGCCCACGGGGTCGCGGCGGATCATCGAGGTGTGCCCGGCCAGGTATTCACCACCCGCCGAACCGCTCATGCAGCGGCTGGCGCCGGCGAAGAAACGGAACACGTCGGCAATCGCCGGGATCTCGTCGTTCAGTGCGGCGCTGTAGGGTTTGCCGCAGTTGTCGGATTCGAGTTTGGCCAGCTCTTCGCCGTGGGCTTCGATGGCGTCGGCGAGTTTGAGCAGCAGCAGCGAGCGCTCCTTGGGCGGGGTCTGCGACCAGCTGTCGAACGCGGCATCGGCGGCCCGCACGGCGGCGTCGACCTGGGCTTCGCTGGCTTCGTTGATTTCCACCAGCACACGACCGAGGGCCGGGTTGAACACCGGTTGGGCGGGGCCTTCGCCGTCGAGCAGTTGGCCGTTGATCAGGAGTTGGGTTTGCATGGCGTTGTCCTCTTCGAATCCATTATTTTTCTGCCGGAACCGAATCCCTGTGGGAGCGGGCTTGCCCGCGATGACTGACTGACATTCAACAGAGTTGTCGGCTGACAGACCGCTATCGCGGGCAAGCCCGCTCCCACAGGTATCCGGTTCCTCCAGTTATTCAGTTACTTCCCGCCACTCCCCGCCACGCTCTCACCGCCACGGGTCAGGTAATAGGCGCCGAGAATCGGCAACATGGTCACCATCATCACCAGCATCGCGACGACGTTGGTCACCGGCACGTCCCGTGGGCGGCTGAGCTGGTTGAGCAGCCACAGCGGCAGGGTGCGTTCATGGCCGGCGGTGAAGGTGGTGACGATGATTTCGTCGAATGACAGCGCGAAAGCGAGCATGCCGCCAGCGAGCAACGCCGAGCCGAGATTCGGCAAGACGATGTAGCGGAAGGTCTGCCAGCCGTCGGCGCCGAGGTCCATCGAGGCTTCGATCAAACTGTGCGACGTTCGGCGCAACCGGGCGATGACGTTGTTGTAGACGATCACCACGCAGAAGGTCGCGTGGCCGACGATGATGGTGAACATCCCCGGCTCGATGCCCAGCGTCTTGAACGTCGCCAGCAGCGCGATCCCGGTGATGATCCCCGGCAAGGCAATCGGCAAAATCAGCATCAGCGAGATGCCCTGCTTGCCGAAGAAATCCCGCCGGTACAACGCTGCCGATGCCAGCGTGCCGAGCACCATCGCAATCAGCGTCGCGACGGAGGCGATCTGCAGCGACAGCTTGATCGCTTCCAGCACGTCCGGCCGCGAGAACGCCACGCCGATCCACTTCAGGGTGAAGCCCTTGGGCGGAAAGCTGAACGCTGCGTCTTCGGTGTTGAAGGCGTAGAGGAAGATGATCAGGATCGGGAAGTGCAGGAACACCAACCCGCCCCACGCGGCGATTTTCAAGCCGATTGATGCTTTCTCAGAGTGCATCGAAGGCCCCCAGTCGTTTGACGATGGTCAGGTAAATGGCGATCAGCACAATCGGCACCAGCGTGAAGGCTGCAGCCATCGGCATGTTGCCGATCGCGCCTTGCTGGGCGTACACCATGCTGCCGACGAAGTACCCCGGCGGGCCCACCAGTTGCGGCACGATGAAGTCGCCCAGGGTCAGCGAAAACGTGAAGATCGAACCGGCGGCGATGCCCGGGATCGACAGCGGCAGAATCACCTGCATGAAGGTCTGGCGCGGCTTGGCACCCAGGTCGGCGGAGGCTTGCAGCAGTGAGGGCGGCAAACGCTCCAGCGACGCCTGAATCGGCAGGATCATGAACGGCAGCCAGATGTAGACGAACACCATGAAGCGGCCCAGGTGCGAGGTCGACAAGGTACTGCCACCCACACCCGGAATGCCCAGCACGAACTGCAAGACCGGCTCCAGCCCAAGGTGTTGAACGAACCACTGCGCCACGCCGCCCTTGGCCAGCAGCAAGGTCCAGGCATAGGCCTTGACGATGTAACTGGCCCACATCGGCATCATCACCGCGATGTAGAAAAACGCCTTGGTTTTGCCCGTGGTGTAGCGCGCCATGTAGTAGGCAATCGGGAACGCGACGATGGCGCTGGCGATCGACACCACGACCGCCATGCTCAGGGTGCGCAAAATGATGTCGAAGTTCGACGGCTGGAACAGCGCGGCGAAGTTGGCCAGGGTCAGGTCCGGCGTGACCGCCATGGTGAAGTCGTCGAAGGTGTAAAAGCCTTGCCACAGCAGCGCCAGCAGCGAACCGAGGTAGATCGCGCCGAACCACAGCAGCGGCGGCACCAGCAGCAACGACAGGTAAAAATTCGGCCGGCGATACAGCAGGTTGGAAAACCTGCGCAACGGCGAGCCGCTGGCCGGGGTTTGAGGGAGAGCCACGCTGGTCATCTCACACCCCGCCGACAACGGTGTCGTGCAGCGGGATCATCGCTTCCCGCGCCCAGCGTGCGCTGATGCGTTGCCCGGTCTGATGCTGCGCGCTGACGTCCAGCCACTGGTTGTTGGCCTGGCTGATGTTCAGGGTCTGGCCGTTTTCCAGTTTCAGTTCATAGCGGGTGGCGCTGCCCTGGTACTGAATGTCGTGGAGCAAACCGCTGACTTCGATTTCGTGACTGGCCAGCGGGCCTTCGGCGAAACGCACGTGTTCCGGGCGGATCGAAAACGGCTGCGGATTACCGCTCAGTTGCTGCGCCAGATCGCCGCGAATCACGTTGGAGGTGCCGACGAATTCCGCGACAAAGGTGGTCGCCGGTTTCATGTAGAGGTTGCGCGGCGTATCGACCTGCTCAATGCGGCCCTTGTTGAACACGGCCACACGGTCAGACATCGACAGCGCTTCGGTCTGATCGTGGGTGACGAAGATGAAGGTGATGCCGAGCTGGCGTTGCAGCTTCTTCAACTCGCTCTGCATTTGTTCGCGCAGCTTCAAATCGAGGGCGCCGAGGGGCTCGTCGAGTAGCAGCACCCGAGGGCGATTGACCAGTGCGCGAGCCAGGGCCACACGCTGGCGCTGACCGCCGGAGAGTTGCACCGGTTTGCGCGCGCCGTAACCGCCGAGGGCGACCATGCCGAGGGCTTCCTCGGCGCGTTGGCGACGTTCTGTTTTGCCGACGCCTTTGACTTTCAAACCGTAGGCGACGTTGTCGAGCACGTTCATGTGCGGGAACAGCGCGTAGTCCTGAAACACCGTGTTGACGTCACGCTCATACGGCGGAAGCCCGGCGGCTTCGTGGCCGTGAATCCGGATGGAGCCTGCGCTCGGTTGTTCAAAACCGGCGATCAGGCGCAAACACGTGGTTTTGCCCGAGCCGGAAGGGCCCAGCATGGAGAAGAACTCGCCGTCCTGGATGTCGATGGAAACCCGGTCTACGGCTTTCACTTCGCCGAATAGACGGGAAACGTTGGTGAACTGGACTGCAAGCGTCATGGTGCGGAACTCCGGGAATCTGAATCTTTAAAAGCATCGCGAGCAGGCTCGCTCCCACATTGGAATGCGTTCACTTGTGGGAGCGAGCCTGCTCGCGAAGAGGGCTTAACGGCCGCCCATGATCGCGATGTAGTCCTGGGTCCAGCGGCTGTACGGCACGAACTTGCCACCTTCAGCCTGTGGGGTTTTCCAGAAGGCGATCTTGTCGAACTGGTCGAAACCGTTGGTTTTGCAGCCTTCGGCGCCAAGCAATTCGCTCTCCTTGCACCCCGCTGGAACCGACGGCAACGAACCGAACCAGGCGGCCAGGTCACCCTGGACTTTCGGTTGCAGCGAATGGTCCATCCACTTGTAGGCACAGTTCGGGTGCTTGGCGTCGGCGTGCAGCATGGTGGTGTCGGCCCAACCCGTTGCACCTTCTTTCGGAATGACCGACGCCACTGGCTGCTTGTCCGCCACCAGCCCGTTGACCATGTAGCCCCAGGTGCTGGACGCCACGACGCCTTCGTTCTTGACGTCACTCATCTGCACGGTCGCGTCATGCCAGTAGCGGTGGATCAACGGCTGCTGTTTACGCAGCAGATCCAGCGCGGCTTTGTATTGTTCTTCGTTGAGCTGGTACGGGTCCTTGATCCCCAGTTCCGGACGCTTCGACTTGAGATAGAGCGCCGCATCGGCGATGTAGATCGGACCGTCGTAGGCCTGGACCCGGCCCTTGTTGGACTTGCCGTCCGGCAGGTTCTGCTCCTCGAACACCACCCCCCAGCTGTCCGGGGCAGTCTTGAAGACGTTGGTGTTGTACATCAGCACGTTTGGCCCCCACTGATACGGAGTGCCAAAGGTTTGTTTGTTGACGACGTACCACGGGCCATCCTTCAGACGCGGGTCGATATTCTTCCAGTTCGGAATCAACGCCGTGTTGATCGGCTGCACGCGCTTGCCGACGATCAACCGCAGCGACGCATCGCCCGACGCGGTCACCAGGTCGTAACCGCCCTTGGACATCAGGCTGACCATCTCATCGGAAGTGGCCGCCGTTTTGACGTTCACCTTGCAGCCGGTTTCCTTCTCGAAACCGGTTACCCAGTCGTAGGCCTTGTCGCTTTCGCCACGTTCGATGTAGCCGGGCCAGGCGACGATATCCAGCTGACCTTCGCCGGCACCGACGGCTTTCAGCGGTTCGGCGGCCTGGATACTGGCACTGGCCAGCAACGCCGTGGTGATTGCACTGAGCAGTGCGGTCTTGTGCACGAACATGGGAATTCCCTCTTCTTTAATTATGGTCGGGGCAGTTGTGAACGTGGTGAAGCGTGCCGTTGGCGGCTTGTTATTAGCGTAGTCAGAGATGCTGTCCGTGGCGCGCCATGATGTGCCGCACCACGCTGTAGTCCTGAAGCGAATCGCTGGACAGGTCTTTGCCGTAGCCCGAGCGTTTCAGGCCGCCGTGGGGCATTTCGCTGACCAGCATGAAATGGCTGTTGATCCAGGTGCAGCCGTACTGCAGGCGCGCGGCGACTTGCATGGCTTTGTCGAGGTTCTGGGTCCAGACCGAAGACGCGAGGCCGTATTCCGAATCGTTGGCCCAGTCCACTGCTTGCTCGAGCCCGTCGAAGCGGGTCACGGTGACCACCGGCCCGAACACTTCGCGCTGGACGATTTCATCGCTCTGTTTGCAACCGGCCAGCAGGGTCGGCTGGTAATAGAAGCCGGCGCCGGAATGCACGGCCGCGCCGGTCACGCGCTCGATGTGCGGCTGGCCGAGGGCGCGTTCGACGAAACTGGCCACGCGGTCGCGCTGGCGGGTACTGATCAAGGGTCCAATTTCATTGTCGGCATCGCGTTTGCCGGCGAAGCGCAGGCTGCTGACCGCCGCGCCGAGTTCGGCCACCAGTCGGTCATGAATCCCGGCCTGTGCATAAATCCGGCAGGCGGCGGTGCAGTCCTGGCCGGCGTTGTAGTAACCGTACGTGCGCACGCCGTCGACCACGGCCTGAATGTCTGCATCGTTGCAGACAATCACCGGCGCCTTGCCGCCGAGTTCGAGGTGCGTACGCTTGAGGGTTTTTGCGGCGGCTTGCAGGATTTTTTGCCCGGTGACGATATCGCCGGTCAGCGACACCATGCGGATTTTCGGGTGACTGACCAAGTGGCTGCCCACGCCTTCACCGCCACCACAAATGATGTTGATCACGCCGCGCGGCAGGATCTCGGCCAGCGCTGGCGCCAGGGCCAGAATCGACAGCGGCGTGTGCTCGGACGGTTTGAACACCAGCGTATTGCCGGCGGCGAGGGCCGGGGCGATTTTCCACGCGGCCATCATGATCGGGTAGTTCCACGGCGCGATGGACGCTACAACCCCAATAGGATCGCGGCGCACCATGCTGGTGTAACCGGGCAGGTATTCGCCGCTGAGCTGGCCGGTCTGGCAGCGCACGGCACCGGCGAAGAAGCGGAATACATCGACCGTCGCGCTCAAGTCATCCTGTCGGGCCAGGTGCAAGGGTTTTCCGCAGTTCAGGGATTCGAGGCGGGCGAGCAGGTCGGCTTGTTTTTCGATGGCGTTGGCAATGTCCAACAGCAGGTTCGAGCGCTGCTGCGGCGTGGTCCGCGACCAACCGGCGAACGCACGATGGGCAGCCAGGATCGCGGCTTCGACTTGCTCGGTGCTGGCTTCGGCGATGTGCGTCAGCACCTCGCCCGTGGCCGGATTGAGGATCGGTTCGACAAAACCCTGACCTGCGACCAGTTCGCCATCGATCAACAACGCGGTGAACAACGGGGTCTGCGCGCCAGCCATTTTTCGGGTTCTCTTTTCTTGTGTGGCCATGCTGCTCCCAGTGACTGGGGCCGGCCGTCTTATAGATGAACCAAGACTAGTGCCCGAACCCGAGGTCGACAAATACTAAATACTGAAGGTGGCGTTCGATTAAATAGATGGCTTGCGTCCGCCGTGGGGTTGTTCGCGAGCGACGGTCAGGAACGGGTCGACCAGCGCCGGGCGTGCCGTGCCCCGGCGCCATGCCAGGCCGACGTCGAGGGTCTGGCTCAGGTCGGCAATTGGCCGGGCTTCGATGATGTCGCCCTCCAATGACCATGGGCGATAGGTCATGTCCGGCTGGATCGACACGCCCAGTCCGGCGGCCACCAGGCTTCGCACCGCCTCGGTCGAAGCGGTTCTGAGGGTGATGCGCGGCTGAAGCGACGCCGCCGACCACATGCGCTGGGCGTTGCGGTCCATTTCATCGACGTTCAGTTGGATCAGCGGTTCACGGGCGACGTCGGCGAGGTTGATGCTGTCGTGTTCCAGCAGCGGATGCTGGGCCGGCAGCCATAACCGATGGGGCGAATGGGTCAGCACCTCCGTTTGCAGGGCGTGGCGATCTTCGAGGTTGGAGAGGATCAGCACGCCGACATCGATCTCGCCGCTGACCAGCAAATGCTCGATGTACGGCCTTTCGTCCTCCATCACGCGGATCTCGACGTTGGGGTAGGCGCGTTGAAAGCGGGTGAGCAAATCCGCGAGGTAGTAACCGGCGACGAGGCTGGTCACGCCAATGATCAATTGCCCGGCGACCTGGTCGGTGCTTTGTTGCAGGCTGCGTTTGGCGTTGTCCACGGTGGCCAGAATCAGGTGCGCCTGGCGTAGGAATTGATGCCCCTGGTGGGTCAGCGTCATGCCTTTGGCGTGGCGATTGAACAGTCCGACGCCGATTTCCTGCTCCAGTTGCTGGATGGCCAGGGTCAATGTCGATTGGGAAATAAACGCGGTTTGCGCGGCGGCGGAGATCGAGCCGGTCTCGGCCACAGCGATAAAATGGCGGATTTGACGCAACGTCATCATGAAGAAGTACCCGGTGGGCGGTTTTTATAGATTCATTCGAGTGTATATCTTTTTAATCGATAGGCTTTTCGGCGTTGCCAGAGATGAGCAACATCTGGAAGCACTCTCGCCGGGAGGTGCTGGGCACTTTCGATCTAGGCTGGTGGCCTTAAGTGTCCGGTTAATCCCTTTCGTGGAGGCGGCAAAAAATGAATACGCGTGGATTGCTCGATCAACTGCTCAAATCCGGCCAGGACCTGTTGCAGAACAAGGCTGGTGGCGCGCAGAACAAGGCATCAAGTGGTGGATTGGGCGGATTGCTCAGCGGCAGCGGTGGTTCGGGCGGGCTCGGCAGCTTGCTTTCCGGCGCGGGCGGCGGCGCTCTGGCGGCGGGCGCCATGGGCCTGTTGATCGGAAACAAGAAGGTTCGTAAGGTCGGTGGCAAAGTTGCCATTTACGGTGGCCTCGCGGCGCTAGGCGTCATTGCCTACAAGGCCTACGGCAACTGGCAGGCGCAGCAGGGCACGGCGCCTCGGGGCGAACCGCAAACTGTGGACCGAGTTCCGGCCGCCCAGGTCGAGCAACACAGTCAGGCGATTCTCAAGGCGCTGGTGGCGGCAGCCAAGGCAGATGGTCATGTCGATGAGCGCGAACGCGCGTTGATCGAAGGCGAGTTCACCAAACTCGACAACGACCGGGAACTGCAACACTGGCTGCACGCCGAACTCAACAAGCCGCTTGATCCAACCGATGTGGCGCGTGCCGCCAGCACCCCGGAAATGGCCGCCGAGATGTACATCGCCAGCGTAATGCTGGTGGATGAAGAGAACTTCATGGAGAAGTCTTATCTGGATGAACTCGCCCGCCAGCTGAAGCTGGAACCGGGTCTGAAGGCCGAGCTGGAAAAGCAGGTGCGCCAGGCTGCCATGTAGGCTCAAAATCGCCATCGCGGGCAAGCCCGCACACAGGACCTGTGTCAGTCTTGGAACTCTGGAACGACACACTACCTGTGGGAGCGGCCTTGCCCGCGATGGCGTCGTCAGGCGCGCCACATCATTCAAAGCCAGTACGAACGTTTTTCCTCGAGATGAGAAGCGCCGCGCATCCGTCTTATAAATGAAACACCGCCCTCGGCTATACTCCCCAGCATTTGAAATAGCCCCGAGGACTGACTGTGAAGAACTGGACGTTGCGCCAACGCATTTTGGCGAGCTTTGCGGTGATCATCGCTATCATGCTGCTGATGGTCGTCGTCTCGTATTCGCGGCTGTTGAAGATCGAATCCAGCGAAGCCAGCGTGCGTGATGACGCGTTGCCCGGTTTGTATTACAGCTCCATGGTGCGTAGCGCCTGGGTAGACACTTATCTGCAAACCCAGGAAATGCTCGGCTTGAAAGAAGGGCAGGGTTTTAGCGCTGAAGAGGCCGAAAAATTCAAAACCTTTCAAGCGCGCCTGCAAGAGCAGATGACCAGATATCAGGAAACCGTGACGACCGAAGAAGACAAGGTCGAGTACGCCGTCTTTGAAAAGCTCCATGAGAACTACCACAAAGTCTTGGCCTCAGTGCTCGACCTGCACAAGCGTAATCAGGAGGTCGAAGCCATCAAGATGTTCAACGAGCAGCTGACCCCGGCCTGGACCGCAGGTCGCATGAAGCTCAATGACATCATTCGCGAAAACAAAGCGGTGGCAGATGTCGATGTTGCGAACATCGATGACGCCGTGCTCACCGCAAAAACCATCATGGGCATTTCCCTGCTGGTGGCTATATTGGCCGCCGGCCTCTGCGGCTTGTTGCTGATGCGCGCGATCATGGCGCCGATGAACCGCATCGTGCAGATCCTCGAAATCATGCGCACCGGTGATTTGAGCGGCCGCTTGAACCTGGAGCGCAAGGACGAATTCGGCGCCGTGGAAACCGGCTTCAACGACATGATGGCCGAGCTGACGTCGCTGGTGTCCCAGGCTCAGCGCTCGTCGGTTCAGGTCACGACTTCAGTCACCGAAATCGCGGCCACCTCCAAGCAACAACAAGCCACGGCCACTGAAACCGCCGCCACCACCACGGAAATCGGCGCGACATCCCGTGAAATCGCCGCCACCTCGCGGGACCTGGTGCGGACAATGACCGAAGTCTCCACCGCCGCCGATCAGGCCTCGGTGCTGGCTGGCTCCGGGCAGCAAGGCCTGGCGCGCATGGAAGACACCATGCATTCGGTGATGGGTGCAGCCGATCTGGTCAACGCCAAACTGGCGATCCTCAACGAGAAGGCCGGCAACATCAATCAGGTGGTGGTGACCATCGTCAAGGTGGCGGACCAGACCAACCTGCTGTCCCTGAACGCTGCTATTGAAGCCGAGAAAGCCGGTGAATACGGCCGCGGCTTTGCCGTGGTCGCCACCGAAGTACGGCGTCTGGCGGACCAGACCGCCGTGGCCACTTACGACATCGAGCAGATGGTGCGCGAGATCCAGTCGGCGGTGTCGGCGGGGGTCATGGGCATGGACAAATTCTCCGAAGAAGTGCGCCGCGGCATGTCCGAGGTGCAGCAGGTCGGCGAGCAGCTGTCGCAGATTATCCATCAGGTTCAGGCACTGGCGCCGCGGGTGTTGATGGTCAACGAAGGCATGCAGGCCCAGGCCACCGGTGCCGAACAGATCAACCACGCGCTGGTGCAGTTGGGCGATGCCAGCAGCCAGACTGTCGAGTCCCTGCGCCAGGCCAGTTTTGCCATCGACGAACTGAGCCAGGTGGCCGTCGGGCTGCGTAGCGGCGTTTCGCGATTCAAAGTCTGATGGGCGAACTCACGGCCAAACGCGCCGCCGTGAAGCCGGCGATGCAGGCGTTGTTTCTGCTGTTTCGCATCGGCAGCGAGCGCTATGCCCTGCAAGCGATCGAGGTGGCGGAAGTGCTGCCGCGTCTGCCGTTGAAGCCGATCCCCCGCGCGCCGGACTGGGTCGCCGGGGTGTTCGCCTATCGCGGCGCGGTGGTGCCCGTCATCGACCTCAGTGCGCTGACGTTCGGTTTACCGGCTCAGGCCCGCACCAGCACGCGCCTGGTACTGGTCAATTACCGTCCGGATGAAACCCATGAAGCGCAGTTGCTCGGGCTGATCCTGGAACAGGCGACCGACACGCTGCGCTGTAACCCGGCGGATTTTCAGCCTTATGGCCTCGACAATCGCCAGGCGCCTTACCTCGGACCTGTTCGTGAAGATGCGCAAGGATTGCTGCAATGGGTGCGTGTCGCCGACCTGCTGGATGAACAGGTTCGCGCACTGCTGTTTCCGTCACCGCCACTGGATCCGGCGTTGCTTGAGGAGCGGCCATGAACAGTGATCAGCGTTTTTTCGACTTTCTCAAAGAGCGCATCGGCCTCGACGTGACCTCGGTGGGCCCAGCGATCATCGAGCGCGCCGTACGCCAGCGCAGCACCGCATCGCGGTCGCAAACGGCCGATGAGTATTGGTACACCTTGCAGGGCTCGCAGGATGAGCAACAAGCGCTGATCGAAGCGGTGATCGTTCCCGAAACCTGGTTTTTCCGTTACCCGGAATCCTTTGCCACCCTGGCAAAACTGGCCGCCAAGCGCCTGACCGATATCAACAACATGCGCGCATTGCGGATTCTCAGCCTGCCGTGTTCCACCGGTGAAGAACCGTATTCCATCGCCATGGCCTTGCTCGATGCCGGGTTCAAGCCGCATCAGTTCAAAGTCGAAGGCATGGACGTCAGCCCGCTGTCGGTGGAAAAAGCCAAGCGTGCGCTGTACGGCAAGAACTCGTTTCGTGGCCAGGACATCGCCTTTCGTGAACGGCATTTCGTCGCTGAAAACGACGGGTATCGCCTTAGCGAACGCGTGCTGGAACAGGTGCGTTTGCAGGTCGGCAATCTGCTGGATCCGGCGTTGCTGGCCAACGAACCACCGTATGACTTCGTGTTCTGCCGCAACCTGCTGATCTATTTCGATCAGCCCACCCAGCAGCAAGTGTTTGAAGTACTCAAGCGTCTGACCCATGTCGACGGCGTGCTGTTTATCGGCCCCGCCGAGGGCAGTTTGCTGGGGCGCTTGGGTATGCGTTCGATCGGTATAGCGCAGTCATTTGCGTTCAGTCGCCAGAGCGCGCCCGAGCCCGAGCCTTTTCCAGCCTTCGTACCGACGCCATTGCCACTGCGCCAACCAGCGCGCAGCGTCACGCCGCCGCCCGTGCGCCAGCGGCCCTTCGCAACGGTGACGCCGCTGCCGGTGGCGACAAAAGCCGCCAACCCCGACGCCGCCACGTTGCTGGCAAACATCGCCGCACTGGCCAACGAAGGCAAAAGCGCCGAGGCCCGCGCCGCGTGCGAAAGCTATTTGCGCAGCCATGAACCGGTGGCGCAGGTATTTTACTGGCTTGGATTGCTCAGCGATGTCGCCGGCAGCGCTTTTGAAGCCCAGGGGTTTTATCGCAAGGCGTTGTACCTCGAACCGCAACATCCCGACGCGTTGATGCACCTGGCGGCCTTGCTGCAATCCCAGGGCGACACGGCGGGCGCCAAACGATTGCAGGACCGCGCCGCCCGCAGCGAGCGCGCAGACAGTGAGCGCAAACGATGAATGTTGCCGACAGTTTTAGCCTCACCCATGAAGATGCGCAGGCCATCGACGATTGCTGGAACCGCATCGGTATCCACGGCGACAAGTCCTGCCCGCTGCTGATCGAACACATTCACTGTCGCAATTGTGCGGTGTACTCGGCGGCGGCTACGCGTTTGCTCGACCGTTATGCGTTGCAACAGGAAGACCGCGGGCAAGTCGGCGTCGCCGTCGAAAGCGAGGTGACAACCCGCTCGCTGCTGATGTTCCGCCTTGGCGAAGAGTGGTTGGGCCTGGCCACCCGCAGCCTGGTGGAAGTGGCACCGCTGCAAGCGATTCATTCCCTGCCGCACCAGCGCTCCCGGGCCTTGCTCGGCGTGGCGAATGTGCGCGGCGCTCTGGTGGCGTGCCTGTCGCTGGTGGAGCTGCTCGGGCTCGACGGCGCGAGCAGCGTGGCGTCCGGCGCGCGCGTGATGCCGCGCATGCTGATCATTGCTGCCCACGGCGGGCCGGTGGTGGTGCCGGTGGACGAAGTCGACGGGATCCATGCCATCGACGAGCGAGTCCTTGAGGCCGCATCGCGTTCCGGTACGCAGGCCAGCGCCAAATACACGCGGGGCGTGTTGCAATTCAAAGGTCGCAGCCTGCGTTGGCTGGATGAAGAACAGCTGCTGTCCGCCGTGACCCGGAGCCTCACATGACCCCCGAGCAAATGCGTGACGCCTCTTTGCTGGAGCTATTCAGCCTCGAAGCCGAGGCCCAGACCCAAGTGCTCAGCGCCGGTCTGTTGGCGCTGGAGCGCGATCCGACTCAGGCCGATCACCTCGAATCGTGCATGCGCGCCGCGCACTCGCTCAAAGGCGCGGCGCGAATCGTCGGGGTCGATGCCGGCGTGAGCGTCGCGCACGTGATGGAAGATTGCCTGGCCGGCGCACAGGAAGGGCGGCTTTATCTGCGACCCGAGCACATTGACGCGCTGCTGCAAGGCACCGATCTGCTGATGCGCATCGCGACGCCGAACAACGCTCCGACGCCCGTGGAGATCGATGCCTTTGTGGCGCTGATGGCGCATTTGCTGGACCCGCTGGCACTCGCCGCGCCGATCAGCACACCGATTGCGCCATTCATGGCCGAGGCCGAGCCAGTTGTCTCTGTCGTTGAACTGCCCGTTGCGCAAGTCCAGCCGATCGCCGCAGTGCTCGAAGCGCCGGCCGCACCGACTACATCCCCGCGTAAAACCAAACGCACCACCGAAAACGGTGAGCGGGTCCTGCGGGTCACGGCCGAACGCTTGAACAGCCTGCTCGACTTGTCGAGTAAATCCCTGGTGGAAACCCTGCGGCTCAAACCGCACCTGGCCACCATGCAGCGCTTGAAACGCATGCAGAACAACGGCCTGCGCGCGCTGGAAAACCTCAATGTCCATCTCAAGGATCAGACCTTGAGCCTGGAAGCCCAGGAAGCCCTCGACGATGCGCGGCGGTTGCTGGCGGAATCCCAGCAATTGCTGGTGGAAAAAAACGCCGAACTGGACGAGTTCGCCTGGCAGGCCAGTCAACGTGCACAAGTGCTGTACGACACCGCGCTGGCCTGCCGCATGCGGCCGTTTGCCGATGTGCTGAGCGGGCAAGCGCGCATGGTCCGCGACCTCGGCCGTGATTTGGGCAAGCAGGTACGGCTGGAGATCGAGGGCGAGAAAACCCAGGTCGATCGCGACGTCCTGGAAAAACTCGAAGCGCCACTGACGCACCTGTTGCGCAACGCCGTCGATCACGGCATCGAATCCCCGGAACAACGGCTGCTGGCCGGTAAACCGGAAGAAGGTTTGATCCGCCTGCGCGCCTCGCATCAGGCTGGTTTGCTGGTGCTGGAACTGAGCGATGACGGCAACGGCGTCGACCTGGAAAAGGTCCGCCGCAGCATCATCGAACGTCAGCTGTCGCCGGCCGACACCGCTGCGCAGTTGAGTGAAGAGGAGCTGCTGACGTTCCTGTTCCTGCCGGGTTTCAGCCTGCGCGACAAAGTCACTGAAGTCTCGGGGCGCGGCGTTGGCCTCGACGCGGTTCAGCACATGGTCCGCCAGTTGCGCGGCGCAGTGGTGCTGGAACAGACGGCGGGCGAGGGCAGCCGCTTCCACCTCGAAGTGCCGCTGACGCTGTCGGTGGTGCGCAGCCTGGTGGTGGAGGTCGGCGAAGAGGCGTATGCGTTTCCGCTGGCCCACATCGAGCGCATGTGCGACCTGGAGCCGGCGGACATCGTGCAGGTCGAAGGCCGTCAGCATTTCTGGTACGAAGGTCGGCATGTCGGGTTGGTCGCGGCCAGCCAATTGCTCCAGCGTCCGGCGAGCGCGAACAGTCAGCAAACCCTCAAGGTCGTGGTCATCCGCGAGCGCGATGCGATCTACGGCGTGGCCGTCGAACGGTTCATTGGAGAGCGCACGCTGGTGGTCTTGCCGCTGGACGAGCGTCTGGGCAAAGTGCAGGACATCTCCGCCGGCGCGCTGCTCGACGACGGTTCGGTGGTGCTGATCGTCGATGTCGAAGACATGTTGAGGTCGGTGGACAAACTGCTCAACACCGGACGTCTGGAGCGGATTTCCCGCCACAGTAATCAGGCGGCCGAAGTGGCGCGCAAGCGAATTCTGGTGGTCGACGATTCGCTGACCGTCCGCGAATTGCAGCGCAAGTTGCTGCTCAATCGTGGCTACGACGTGGCCGTGGCGGTGGACGGGATGGATGGCTGGAATGCCCTGCGTTCGGAGGATTTCGATCTGCTGATCACCGACATCGACATGCCGCGCATGGACGGCATCGAACTGGTGTCTTTATTGCGCCGGGACAATCGATTGCAATCGCTTCCGGTTATGGTGGTTTCCTACAAGGATCGCGAGGAAGACCGTCGTCGTGGACTGGACGCCGGAGCCGACTATTATCTAGCCAAAGCCAGTTTTCATGACGACGCCCTGCTTGATGCAGTGGTTGAGCTCATAGGAGGAGCGCGGGCATGAAAATCGCAATCGTCAACGATATGCCCATGGCCGTGGAGGCTTTGCGCCGCGCCTTGGCGTTTGAGCCTGCGCACGAGGTGATCTGGGTCGCCAGTAACGGCGCCGAGGCGGTGCAACGTTGCGTGGAAAACACCCCGGACCTGATCCTGATGGACCTGATCATGCCGGTGATGGATGGCGTCGAGGCAACACGGCGAATCATGGCCGAGACGCCGTGCGCCATCGTCATCGTCACGGTCGACCGCCAACAGAACGTACACCGGGTGTTCGAAGCGATGGGCCACGGCGCTTTGGACGTGGTTGATACGCCGGCAATCGGTGCCGGCAATGCCCAGGAAGCGGCGGCGCCGTTACTGCGCAAAATCCTCAACATCGGTTGGCTGATCGGCGACAAGGGCAATCGCGTGCGCCCCGCGCCCGCCCCGTTGCGCAACGCCGGTTCCCGGCAAAAACTGATCGCCATCGGTTCCTCCGCGGGCGGGCCGGCGGCCCTGGAAATACTGCTCAAGGGCCTGCCGCGAGATTTCCCCGCCGCCATTGTGTTGGTCCAGCACGTTGACCAGGTGTTCGCCACTGGCATGGCCGAATGGCTCAGCAGCGCCAGCGGCCTGAACGTGCGCCTGGCGCAGGAAGGCGAGCCACCGCAGGCCGGCACCGTGCTGCTGGCCGGCACCAACCACCATATTCGCTTGTTGAAGAACGGCACGCTGGCGTACACCGCCGAGCCGGTCAACGAGATCTATCGGCCCTCGATTGATGTGTTTTTCGAGAGCGTGGCCAGTTACTGGAATGGCGATGCCGTGGGGGTTTTATTGACCGGCATGGGGCGCGATGGCGCGCAGGGGCTTAAACTCATGCGTCAACAGGGCTACCTGACCATCGCTCAGGACCAACAAAGCAGCGCGGTGTATGGCATGCCGAAAGCGGCAGCGGCCATCGACGCGGCTGCAGAGATTCGCCCGCTGGAAAAGATAGCGCCACGATTGCTGGAGATTTTCGCCAAATGACTACACTTTGCAGCAATCCTGGTCCAGGCAGTACTCAGGTGACCGCACATGACTGACTTACAGCTCGACGGCTTCAAAACCGACGAAAACGCCGCGATGGTGTTATTGGTGGACGATCAGGCGATGATCGGCGAAGCGGTGCGCCGCGGGTTGTCGAATGAAGAAAACATCGACTTCCACTTCTGCGCCGACCCGCATCAGGCGATTGCCCAGGCGATCCGGATCAAACCGACGGTGATCCTGCAGGATCTGGTCATGCCCGGTCTCGACGGCCTGAGCCTGGTGCGTGAATACCGCAATCACCCGGCCACCAAGGATATTCCAATCATTGTGCTGTCGACCAAGGAAGACCCGCTGATCAAAAGCGCGGCGTTCGCGGCCGGGGCCAATGATTACCTGGTGAAGCTGCCGGACAACATAGAACTGGTGGCGCGCATCCGCTATCACTCGCGTTCCTACATGACCCTGCTGCAGCGTGATGCGGCGTACCGCGCGTTGCGGGTCAGCCAGCAGCAATTGCTCGACACCAATCTGGTGCTGCAACGGCTGATGAACTCCGACGGCCTGACCGGGTTGTCGAACCGTCGTCACTTCGACGAGTACCTGGAACTGGAATGGCGACGTTCGTTGCGCGACCAGAGCCAACTGTCGTTGCTGATGATCGATGTGGACTACTTCAAGTCTTATAACGACAACTTTGGCCACCTCGAAGGCGACGAAGCCCTGCGCAAGGTCGCCACGGCCATCCGTGACGCCAGCGCCCGGCCTTCCGACCTGCCGGCCCGTTACGGCGGCGAAGAGTTCGCCCTGGTTCTGCCGAATACATCACCGGGCGGCGCACGACTGGTGGCGGAAAAACTGCGCCAGACTGTGGCGGCGCTGAAAATTCCGCACATTTCACCGACCGAAGGCTCGAGCCTGACCATCAGCATCGGCCTCTCGACCATGACCCCGCAACCGGGCGCCGATTGCCGGCAACTGATCTCGGCGGCGGACAAGGGGCTGTATCTGGCGAAGAACAATGGGCGCAATCAGGTGGGGATCGAGTAGGCGTCATTGCCAGCAAGCGGGCTCCTACAGTTGATCGATGTGCGTTTGCGAATGCGCTACCGCGGCGCCGTTTCGAAAACGCACCGGGCCTTTTCGGCCAAGCGGGCTGCCGTTTACGGACGTTTGCCGTTATACTCGCCGGCTTTCAAAAGTTCGCCAACGAGTGCTGCCCGCCATGGAAATCAACCCGATCCTTAACAGTATCAAGGACCTGTCCGAGCGCTCCGAAACTATTCGGGGGTATCTTTGACTACGATCAAAAGCATGAGCGTCTGACTGAAGTCAATCGCGAGCTTGAAGATCCGTCTGTCTGGAACAACCCGTCTTACGCTCAGGAACTGGGCCGCGAGCGGTCCCTGCTGGCTCAGATCGTCGAAACCCTCGACGAAATGCACTCCGGCCTGGCCGACGCCAAAGACCTGCTGCTGATGTCCGCAGAGGAAGAAGACCAGGCCGCCGTCGATGACGTCGCCGCTGAAGTCGAGCGCCTGCGCGAGTCGCTGGAAAAACTCGAATTCCGTCGCATGTTCAGCGGTGAAATGGACGCCAACAACGCTTACCTGGACATCCAGGCCGGCTCCGGCGGCACCGAGGCCCAGGACTGGGCCAACATCCTGCTGCGCATGTACTTGCGCTGGGCCGACAAACGCGGTTTCGACGCGACCATCATGGAACTGTCGGCCGGTGAAGTCGCCGGGATCAAAGGCGCCACCGTGCACATCAAGGGCGAATACGCCTTCGGCTGGCTGCGTACCGAAATCGGCGTGCACCGTCTGGTGCGCAAGAGCCCGTTCGACTCCGGCAACCGTCGTCACACCTCGTTCTCGGCCGTGTTCGTGTCGCCGGAAATCGATGACAACATCGAAATCGACATCAACCCGTCGGACCTGCGCATCGACACCTACCGCTCCTCCGGTGCCGGTGGTCAGCACGTAAACACCACCGACTCGGCCGTACGGATTACCCACGTACCGTCCAACACCGTGGTCAGCTGCCAGAACGAACGCTCCCAGCACGCCAACAAAGACACCGCGATGAAAATGTTGCGGGCGCGCTTGTACGAGCAGGAAGTGCAGAAACGCAACGCTGCCTCGCAAGCCCTGGAAGACACCAAGTCGGACATCGGCTGGGGTCACCAGATTCGCTCCTACGTACTCGATGCGTCGCGAATCAAGGATTTGCGCACTAACATCGAACGCAGCGACTGCGACAAAGTGCTCGACGGCGACATCGACGAATACCTGGTAGCGAGCCTGAAACAAGGCCTGTAACACCGCCCCCTGTAGGAGCTCGGGGGGACGCCTAGTCCTTGCTGAGCGATCCCCGGCCACAGGCCGGGGACAATGAACCTGATGGAATACTTAAAGACATGAGCGACCTAGAACTCGACCCGCAAGCCCTGCAACAGGAAGAAAACTCCCTGATCGCCCTGCGCAAGGAAAAGCTGGCCGCCGAGCGCGCCAAGGGCAATGCCTTCCCGAACGACTTCCGCCGCGACAACTACTGCGAAGACTTGCAGAAACAGTACGCGGACAAGACCAAGGAAGAGCTCGCAGAGGCTGCAATCCCGGTCAAGGTTGCCGGTCGCATCATGCTTAACCGTGGCTCGTTCATGGTGATCCAGGACATGTCCGGTCGCATCCAGGTTTACGTCAATCGTAAAACCCTGTCCGAAGAAACCCTGGCCGCGGTGAAAACCTGGGACCTGGGCGACATCATTGCCGCCGAAGGCACCCTGGCCCGTTCCGGCAAGGGCGACCTGTACGTAGAAATGACCAACGTACGCCTGCTGACCAAATCCCTGCGCCCGCTGCCGGACAAGCACCATGGCCTGTCCGACACCGAACAGCGCTATCGCCAGCGTTACGTTGACCTGATCGTCAACGAAGACGTGCGCCAGACTTTCCGCGTCCGTTCGCAAGTGATTGCGCACATCCGCAGCTTCCTGATGAAGCGCGACTTCCTTGAAGTCGAAACGCCGATGCTGCAAACCATTCCCGGTGGCGCGGCGGCCAAGCCGTTCGAGACTCACCACAACGCGCTGGACATGGAAATGTTCCTGCGTATCGCGCCTGAGCTGTACCTCAAGCGTCTGGTTGTCGGCGGTTTCGAGAAAGTGTTCGAGATCAACCGCAACTTCCGTAACGAAGGCGTTTCGACGCGTCACAACCCTGAATTCACCATGTTGGAGTTCTACCAGGCGTACGCCGACTACGAAGACAACATGGACCTGACCGAAGAACTGTTCCGTGAACTGGCGCAGCTGGTGCTGGGCAGCACCGACGTGCCGTACGGCGAAAAAGTGTTCCACTTCGGCGAACCGTTCGTGCGTCTGTCGGTGTTCGACTCGATCCTCAAGTACAACCCTGAGCTGACTGCCGATGATCTGAATGACATCGACAAGGCCCGCGCCATCGCCAAGAAAGCCGGCGCCAAGGTGCTGGGCTTCGAAGGCCTGGGTAAATTGCAGGTGATGATTTTCGAAGAGCTGGTCGAGCACAAGCTGGAGCAGCCGCACTTCATCACCCAGTACCCGTTCGAAGTGTCGCCGCTGGCCCGTCGTAACGACGACAACCCGAACGTCACCGACCGTTTCGAACTGTTCATCGGTGGCCGTGAAATCGCCAACGCTTACTCCGAGTTGAACGACGCGGAAGACCAGGCCGAGCGTTTCATGGCGCAGGTGGCCGACAAGGACGCCGGCGACGATGAAGCCATGCACTACGACGCCGACTTCGTTCGTGCGCTGGAGTACGGCATGCCGCCAACGGCCGGTGAAGGCATCGGCATCGACCGTCTGGTGATGCTGCTGACCAACTCCCCGTCGATCCGCGACGTGATCCTGTTCCCGCACATGCGGCCGCAAGCGTAAATGTTTCAAACAAAAAGCCGCCTATAACAGGCGGCTTTTTATTGCCTGTCTGGTACAAACGTATCAATTGGTTACTTTTGAAGTGAGAGAGGAATTCCTGTCGTGAACCGTGCAATGGCTCAAGAAGGTGCAGCGGGTATCGCCACTGCGGTCGCTGAAAGTGTTCAGTACCAGGGTCGCAAGGCCAGCCGTCAGGGCAGCGAACAGCGGCGACAGGACATTCTCGATGCGGCGATGCGCATCGTCGTGCGCGATGGCGTACGGGCCGTGCGTCACCGTGCGGTTGCCGCGGAAGCCGCTGTGCCGTTGTCGGCCACCACCTACTATTTCAAGGACATCGATGACTTGCTCACCGATACCTTCGCCCAATACGTGGAACGCAGCGCGGCGTTCATGGCCAAGTTGTGGGTGAACAATGAAGGCTTGCTGCGCGAGATGGTCGTCAGCGGCGACGGCAGTCCCGAGTCACGCTCGCAACTGGCGGACGACATCGCGAGGTTGATGGCGGACTATGTCCATCGGCAATTGATCAACCGCCGCGAACATTTGATGGCCGAGCAAGCGTTCCGTCAGGAAGCGTTGCTTAACCCCCGCCTGGCGGAGTTGGTGCGCTCGCATCAGCAAATTCTCCTGCAGGGTACGTGTCAGCTTTTCCAGGTTTTGGGTTCCCGTGAACCCCAACAAGATGCCAAAGTGTTGACGGCGATTATCGGACGGATGGAATATCAGGGCCTGCTTAACGAAGCCGGGCCTGACGCCGAAGCTGAAATGCTCGGTATCCTGACGCGGTACATGCATCTGGTGTTGGCGTCGGTGTAAGCCTTTGATGGCGCTTTACCCTGTGGGAGCGAGCTTGCTCGCGATGACGGTTTTACATTCGACATGCATGTCGCCTGATATACCGCTATCGCGAGCAAGCTCGCTCCCACAGGGTTAGTGGCCACTTGAGGTCGGTGTTTGTTCATAGGGAGTGTTGAATGAAAGCCTGGCGTGTCGTTGTGATCGCCTTGTCGTTCCTGCTGCTCAGTGGCTGTCTGGTGACCTTCAGGGAGCCATTGCCCACGAGCGACCCCGCGCCCAAAGGATTACTCGGCAAATGGACCAGCACCAACGCCTGGGGCGAGCCGGTGAATCTGGAACTGACGCGCATCGGCGACAATCGCTATCAGGCGGTCAGCTACTTCAAGGCCAAACCCAAGGAACGCGAAGCCTATCCCTTCACCGTCTCGCGCCATGGCAACCGCTGGTATCTGTCGGCGAAGGTGCCGGCGCAATTCGGCGGGCATTTCACCATTGCCGGGTTCGAACTCACCGACAAGCATGAACTGGTGGTCTACAACCTCGATCTCGAGCAGATCAATCAGGCCCTGGGGCAGAAAGTCCTCAGCGGCGAAGGCTTCCAGACCGACGACGGCGACGGCGTGCTGATCGACACTCAAATGGACCAGGTCTTCGCCTGGCTTGACGATCCGGCCAATTCCGATGTGTTCGTCGAGGCCGTGCGTTATCAGCGCCTGGCCAAAGCCAAATAAACCCAGCACATAACGGTTTTTCTACAGGAGTTTCGGGTGGACGATTACCAGCAGACGATACGCATGTTGTCCGATCGCATTGTGCTGGCGCAGACGCCGATTCGCGTCCTGGATGCAGTGAAGTGGGACGAGAGCATTCGTAAGGGGTTCCTCAAGGCCAAGGGCAAGGAAATGCCGGCGGTGGACCGCGATTACTACCTGAACCGACCGCTGTCCTTCGACTCCAGCAAAGTGAAACTGGAATTCCAGAACATCGAGCGTGACATCACCCGCCAGCTCGGTCAGTTCAACCCGGTCGGCCAGATCATGCGCCGCATGTGCAAGGAATACCGGATGGTGGTGCGCATGCTTGAAGCGCGCGGCACCGAGGATTTCGGCCTGATTTCCCAGGAGCTGTACGGCGCGGCGTCCGACGCGTTTCACGCCGGTGACCCGACCCTGTCAGACCTTGGCCTGATGCTCTCCGATTATCTGAATAACATCGATGGCCGTGGTGACCTGAAGGACGAACCGAAAATCCTCACCGCCAAGGACGCCGTGCATTTATTGCAAACCCGGCTGAGCAAAGTGTTTGGCGAGGCCGAGGAAACCATTCGGGTGTTCGAGTCCGACGGCATCGTCGCCGATGCGGCAGCGGGCGCCGACTACATCAAGATCCGCACCGACGCGATGTTCAACGAGCGTGACGTGCGTGCCCTGGAAGTCCATGAAGGGCTGGTGCACGTGGGCACCACGCTCAACGGTTTGAACCAGCCGATCTGCACCTTCCTGTCCAAAGGGCCTCCCTCGTCGACCGTGACCCAGGAAGGGCTGGCGATCCTGATGGAAATCATCACCTTCGCCTCTTACCCGAGCCGCCTGCGCAAACTGACCAACCGTACCCGCGCCATTCACATGGTGGAGGAGGGTGCGGACTTCCTGCAGATCTTCGAGTTTTTCCGCGAGCAGGGCTTTGAAATGGCGGAAAGCTACGGCAACGCCAGTCGGGTTTTCCGTGGTTCGGTACCCAACGGTCTGCCATTTACCAAAGACTTGTCCTACCTCAAGGGCTTTATCATGGTTTACAACTACATTCAGTTGGCCGTGCGTAAAGGCAAGCTTGAGCAAGTGCCGCTGCTGTTTTGCGGTAAGACCACGCTGGAAGACATGCGCACGTTGCGCCAGTTGGTCGATGAAGGATTGGTGGTGCCACCCAAGTATTTGCCGGAGCAGTTCCGCGACATGAATGCGTTGTCGGCGTGGATGTGCTTCTCCAACTTCTTGAACCACCTGAGCCTGGACCGGATCGAAGCGGATTACTCCAATATTTTGTGACGATAATGCAATCTACTGTGGGAGCGAGCCTGCTCGCGATAGCGGCCTGACATTCAACATTGATGTTGCCTGATACACCGCTATCGCGAGCAGGCTCGCTCCCACAGGGGAAAGGTGTATTTCCACCCAAATTTTCGCGGGGTTTCAACGGATGAGAATCCTCGGCATCCTCTGCCTTCTCCTGACCCTCGGCGGTTGCAGCTCCTTGCTGTTCTACCCCGAGCCCGGCCAGTTGTTCACCCCGGAAAAAGCCAAACTCGAATACCGTGACGTGACCCTGGTCACCGCTGATGGCCTCAAGCTGCAAGGCTGGTGGCTGCCGGCGAAGAAAGGCATCGAGGTCAAAGGCACGGTGCTGCACCTGCACGGCAACGGCGGCAATCTGCCCATGCATCTGGGCGGCAGCTGGTGGTTGCCGGAAGAGGGCTATCAAGTGCTGCTGATCGATTATCGCGGCTACGGCTTGTCCGAAGGCGAACCGAGTTTGCCGGCGATTTATCAGGACATCGACGCCGCATTCAAGTGGCTCGACCAGGCGCCGGAAGTCAAAGGCAAACCGCTGATCCTGCTCGGCCAAAGCCTCGGTGGCTCAATGGCCGTGCATTACCTGGTTCAACACCCCGAACGCCAGAAGCAACTCAAGGCTTTTGTCCTCGACGGAGTGCCCGCCAGTTATCGCAGCATCGGCCAGTTCGCCCTCAGCAATTCCTGGTTGACCTGGGCGTTCCAGGTGCCGCTTTCGTGGCTGGTGCCGGACGGTGACAGCGCTATCCACTCGATGGCGCAGCTCAACGGCGTGCCGAAACTGATCTATCACAGCATCGACGATCCGATCGTGCCTCTTTCCAACGGCATCCGTCTGTATCAAGCTGCGCCGCCGCCGCGGGTGCTGCAACTGACCCGTGGCGGTCATGTGCAGACGTTCGCCGACCCGGTCTGGCGCAAAGTCATGCTGCGATACCTCGATGACCCGCAGCATTTCAACGGCCTGCGCCGCCTGGGTGAAATCCCCAACTACCCGGCACCCCCGAATTCAGAAGATGAACCACCAGAGAGCCCGCAATGAGTGAAGAACGTAACGCCATCCCGCTGATCATCACCGGTATCTGCAGCATCCTCGGCACCGTCGCCGCCCTGTGGTGGTACGGCTACCTGCACTTCGCCAAACCCGAGGACGCGCTGCTGCTGAGCGAATTCACCATGCTCAAGACCGTGCCGGGCGAGGATTACAAAGTCTCCCTGGAGCCGGCCCCGCAAGTCGCGCAGTGCATTGATGGCGTGCTGGTGATGTTCGACACCGAGCAGAAAGGCCTGACCGGTGTGTTGGTCAACAGCAAGAGAAAAGCCGTGCGCTGCATGGGGCAGGAAACCCCACAGAAGCTGGAGCCGTAGACAGCGGCATAACGGGCTCCCCTTCGGTCAACAGTGATTGAAGGGGACCGTTGGTTCATTGATTTACCCGTACGAGCAAAACAACCTAGGGGGCGACTTCAAAGTCGACGTAGTTGTACTGCGATGGGTTGAGGCCCATGACTTGCTGTACGCGCCCCTCGTACTTGCTGGCTGGTAATTGCGCTAGTGTTGAACTCCAGACTCCCGTGGCGTCTGCAACGGTGTTGATCACGTTCCACTTGCTTTCCCCAGACTTTCTATAGCCAATGACCATCCAGGCGCCGGGAGAGCCCGTGCCTGAAAAAACGATGGGGTTTTGAGCGGCTGGCGCTCCCGCTACAGGTTTTTGAATGTTGGGCGGCGGTAAAGGCGTGAAGCAACCAGGCAGTGCCTCTCCGTTCACCGCAACGGAAAAGATCGCTCCTTGATCAGAACGTGAACAAAACCCGACAGAGATTTTTGCCTCCTCATCTTTCAAAATTATGTTTCCTGTTAGTGTTGGATCAGCTGTCGAAGCTGTTTCCGGTGTGGCGTCCAGTTGAGTGTTTAGAAGATACCCTCCCATGCTGGTGTATCTGACCCAGACGCCGTTGACTCGATTGTCAGTAGGTGGAAAGTTGTCGAAAGGCGTCGGTTTGCGGTATTCAAAAGCCAGTTGTGTTGGCACCAATCCTGGACGATTGATGAGGTACAACTGCGGGCCTTCCTGACCCAGTACACCCAGGCGATAGAGGCCGGTACGTTCGATAACGGCAACTTGCTTGTTATCCAGCCAGCCGGAATACCAGCGGTTGTTCGCAGGGTAGAGTGTTGCTCCACCTGAAACCGAATCTCCCGTGTCGCCATTCCCAATCACGGTGCACCCGGTTGGGGCCGTTAAGGTGTCTCCCTCTTTCGGGCATTTGGTATACGTATTGCCATGGGCGTACCCCAGGTTGTGTCCGAACTCATGTTTGTACACATGGGATGCGCCACTCTGGCCGTACACGCCGATGAGTCGTCCGGGACGATAAGCCGATGCATTACCCCCACAATCAACCACGTTGATCACATAATCGAATTGCTCAGGATCAAGCCCGTGTCCCTGCGCCGTTTTTTTACCCTCTGCAATAGCCAGGGCCATCGGCATCGGCGAACCACCTTTGCATTGGTCTGGACGAGGGCCGGAAGTACTCTCGATGACCTGGCCAGTCAGCGTCAGTTTTCCAGCCGATGCCGCGTGGAGATAGGACTGTAAGGAGTCCGGATCCGAGGAGAGGGTATGTTTCTTGATCAAGGGGTAGTTCAGGGCGTCTCCATCCTGCCAATGGTTGACGGTTACCAGAAGGGTTTTGGTTCCCACCACGGGTCGTTGATTGATGTCTGGTTTGGGTAAGGGAATCGCGTTGGGTATGGCGTCCCTTTCGTCATACACAAACTCATTGTCTGGAATATGGCTACCCGCGCAGCCGGCCAGAATTGACGCTGTACAAAACATCACTGTTTTTCGCATCACGTAAGCTCCATAGATACTCGAGTAGCACCGGAGCCAAACTAAGCTTAAACAGAAAAGTCGACTACTGTCATAAATGACAGTCGTAAAAAAGCCCCGCCTGATCAGATCAGGCGGGGCTTTTGCGTTGCGGCGTGAAGCTTAGTTCGAGCTAACCGCCGAACGCGGGATCACCGGCTGGTTGTCGTTGGAAATGGTCACTTCCACGCGACGGTTCATCGCCCGGCCTGAGGTGCTGGAGTTTTCAGCAACCGGGTATTCCTTGCCATAACCCTGGGCAACGATGCGCGCCGGATCAACGCCCATTTTCACCAGTGCCGTGCGCACGGAACCGGCACGACGCTCGGACAGCGACTGGTTGTGCGACGCCGTGCCGGTGCTGTCGGTGTAGCCTTCGACGATCACCTTGCGGTCCGGGTTTTCCTGAAGGAATTGCGCCAGTTTGTTGATGTTCACCAGGCCGCTGGATTTCAGGTCGGCACGGTCAGTGGCAAACAGCACATCACCGAAGGTCACCAGCGTCCCGCGATCGGTCTGCTTGGCGTTCAGGCTGTCCTGCAGCTGCTTGATCTGCTGATCGCGAGCATCGAGACGCGCCTGGGCACGTTGCGCGGCAGCGTTTTTCAAATTGGCTTCAGCGGTGCGCAGGGCGATGGTCTGCTTCGCCACTTCAACCCGCTGATTGGTCAGGTAGGCCAGTTGATCGACCGTATGCTCGTCCTGCTTGTCCATATAAGCCTTGTCGGCCTTGTCCAGGTAATCGCTGGCGTCCTTGGTTTCCAGCGCGGCGACTTTGCTCGCCTGCGGGTTGGCTTGCAGGCCGCTGTAGTTGGTGCGGGCCTGTTCAAGGTTCGCGTTAGGCGGCGTGGAGCAGGCAGCCAGTGCAACGCTTGCGGCCAGCAGGGCAGGGATCATCAATTGTTTGCGATTCATGGTTTCGTCCTTTTAAGTCGAGAAAGAAGTACGTCGTGGCGGCGCTTATTGCACGGTGCGCTGGCTTTCCTGACGCAGTTCCTGAACCCCTTTCTGAGAGTCCTTCACCGCCTGTTCGGCTTTGATCGCCTGGGCTTTGCGTTCGGCTACGCGTGCGTCCCACTCGGCCTGTTCGGCGAGCATTCGGGCTTCGTCGTACTTTTTGTCGTGCATGGCGATTTCGGCTTGTTTGAGCTTGTCCTGAGCGGACTTCATCTCAACCGCCGAGAATTCGGTGCCGCCGGCGCTGACGGCGCTGTTCACCGCCGATTGGGTCACGGCGTATTGCTCGGTCGGCGGGTTACCGGCGCAACCGGCCAGAACCAGGCTGCTGCCGATGGCCAGGGCGGCCAGTTTCAGGCTGCGCAGGGGGGTGGACGAGGATTTGGCGGTGCTGATCTTCATGGTCTTCAACTCCATTGGAATAACTCCTGAAAAACTAAAAATCCATCCTGGGCAAGGAGCCGCAACCATCAATTTTCGAAGCATTTTGAAACGGCCGTCCCAGGCGTGGTTACTGGTTACGACCCGAGGCATTTTTTAAAAGTTCAGAGAAGATGGCCTATCGCCGGAAAAAACTTTGACCGAATGGACAAGGCTCTAAATAGGGAACTTTGGCGATGTGTAGCGGTATTCCCGGGCTTTTCCAGGCCCGGGAATAGGCAATTGTTGAAGGCGACTGCAACCCCTGTGGGAGCGAGCTTGCTCGCGATGGCGGAGTGTCAGGCAATAGAAGTGTTGAATGTCAGACCGCTATCGCGAGCAAGCTCGCTCCCACAGGTCTGGATGGTTTGAATCAGTGTTTCTGCTTGTCGTCGCCGGAAGACAAATCATGCAAATGACGACGGGACAACGCGAGAAAACGCGGGGTTGGGCCGATGTCTTCGTACAGCGGATCGCCTTCTTCGTCGGTGGCCACGACGGTCGAACCTTTCACGTACGGGAAGCTTTTTTCAAGTTCTTCGAGCGCAGCGCCGATCAACTCGCCGAGCAGTTCTTCGGGGTGCCGTTTGGGGTACATCTCGATGATCGCCGCGAGTCGTGCGGCGGCCTCCACATCCAGATGAATCGCGTAGCCGGTGTCGGTCAGGCGACCCTTGGCGTTTTCTTCCCAATGATGGGCAAGCTCGCGGATTTTCATAAAAACCTCATGGCGCGCCTGCTCGTGGCAGGCAGGGTAAGTGTCCGGTCATGGCCGGCGAAAGCCGTTGTACGGCTTACTCTTCAGACTAGCTCGCGGGCCCAAGGTTTAAAGTCCCTTCGTCGTGTGCTTGTAAGAAGTGCTTTACGGCGGCACTCTTTAACGCACGAAGCACACCGGATTTTTCGCTGGAGAACGGCTGATGACCGATATTGATGCACGCTTGCGCGAGGACGTTCACCTGTTGGGTGAGCTGTTGGGCAACACCATTCGTGAGCAGTACGGAGACGATTTTCTCGACAAGATCGAGCAGATCCGCAAGGGCGCCAAGGCCGACCGTCGCGGTTCGATGGACGCCGAACTGAGCGCCAGCCTCAATCAGTTGAGCGAAGACGAGTTGCTGCCGGTGGCGCGGGCGTTCAACCAGTTTCTCAATCTCGCCAACATCGCCGAGCAATATCAACTGATCCATCGCCGCGAAGCATCGCAGCCCGCGCCGTTCGAAGCGCGTGTGTTGCCGGAGTTGCTCGCGCGCCTGCGCGCCGAAGGCCATGGCGCCGAATCCCTGGCCCGGCAATTGGGACGGCTGGAAATCGAACTGGTCCTGACCGCGCACCCGACCGAAGTCGCGCGTCGCACGCTGATCCAGAAATACGACGCCATCGCTGCGCAACTCGCGGCACAAGATCATCGCGACCTGACCAGCGCCGAGCGCGAGCAGATCCACGCAAAGTTGCAGCGCCTGATCGCCGAAGCCTGGCACACCGAAGAAATCCGTCGCACCCGCCCGACGCCCGTGGACGAGGCCAAATGGGGTTTCGCGGTGATCGAGCATTCGCTGTGGCAAGCGATCCCGAACTATTTGCGCAAGGCCGATAAAGCCCTGCATGACGCCACCGGCCTGCATTTGCCGCTGGAGGCTGCGCCGATTCGCTTTGCGTCTTGGATGGGCGGCGACCGCGACGGCAACCCCAACGTGACCGCTGCCGTGACCCGTGAGGTGTTGCTGCTGGCGCGCTGGATGGCTGCTGATTTGTACCTGCGCGATGTCGATCACCTTGCGGCCGAATTGTCGATGCAACAGGCCAGTGACGCCCTGAAAGCCAAAGCTGGGGACAGCGCCGAACCGTATCGCGCCGTCCTTAAACAACTGCGCGAACGCCTGCGCGCCACTCGAAACTGGGCCCACACGTCTTTGACGACCGCCACGCCGGCCCCCGCCGATGTGCTGCAAAACAACCGCGATTTGCTTGATCCGCTGGAGCTTTGCTACCAGTCGCTGCACGAGTGCGGCATGGGCGTGATCGCCGATGGACCGTTGCTTGATTGCCTGCGTCGTGCGGTGACATTTGGTTTGTTCCTGGTGCGTCTCGATGTGCGTCAGGATTCGTCCCGTCACACGGCGGCGATGACTGAAATCACCGATTACCTCGGCCTCGGTCGCTACGAAGACTGGAGTGAAGAGGAGCGCATCGCCTTCCTGATGCGCGAGCTGAACAACCGTCGTCCGTTGCTGCCGGCGTACTTCAAGCCCTCCGCCGACACCGCTGAAGTGCTCGCCACGTGCCGGGAAATCGCTGCGGCACCGGGTGCTTCGCTCGGTTCGTACGTGATTTCGATGGCCGGCGCCGCCTCCGATGTGTTGGCTGTGCAACTGTTGCTCAAAGAGTCTGGCGTGTTGCGGCCGATGCGCGTGGTGCCGCTGTTCGAAACCCTCGCTGACCTGGATAACGCCGGCCCGGTGATTGAAAAGCTGTTGCTGCTGCCGGGTTATCGCGCGCGCCTGCAAGGCCCGCAGGAAGTGATGATCGGCTATTCCGACTCGGCCAAGGACGCTGGCACCACGGCGGCGGCCTGGGCGCAATATCGGGCGCAGGAACGGCTGGTCGACATCTGCCGTGAGCAGCAAGTGGAACTGCTGCTGTTCCACGGTCGCGGTGGCACCGTGGGCCGTGGCGGCGGCCCGGCGCACGCGGCGATCCTGTCGCAGCCGCCGGGTTCGGTGGCGGGGCGTTTCCGCACCACCGAACAAGGGGAAATGATTCGTTTCAAATTCGGCCTGCCGGACATCGCCGAACAGAACCTCAATCTGTACCTGGCGGCAGTGCTGGAAGCGACTTTACTGCCACCGCCACCGCCGGAACCCGCCTGGCGCCATTTGATGGACGAATTGGCCGCAGACGGTGTCAGCGCTTACCGCGCCGTGGTGCGGGAAAATCCGCAATTCGTCGAGTATTTCCGCCAGTCCACGCCGGAACAGGAATTGGGGCGCCTGCCGCTGGGCAGCCGCCCGGCCAAGCGCCGTGCCGGCGGGATCGAAAGCCTGCGGGCGATTCCGTGGATCTTCGGTTGGACCCAGACACGCTTGATGCTGCCAGCCTGGCTCGGCTGGGAAGCCGCGCTGAGCAAGGCGCTGGAGCGTGGCGAAGGCGAGTTGTTGGGGCAGATGCGCGAGCAGTGGCCGTTCTTCCGTACGCGCATCGATATGCTGGAAATGGTCCTGGCCAAAGCCGACGCCGATATCGCCCGCTCCTATGATGAGCGGCTGGTCGAGCCGGATCTGCTGCCTTTGGGGGCGCATTTACGCGACCTATTGTCGCAGGCGTGTGCGGTGGTGCTTGGTCTGACCGGTCAGTCGCAGCTACTGGCACATAGCCCAGACACCCTCGAATTCATCCGCCTGCGCAACACTTACCTCGACCCGCTTCATCTATTGCAGGCCGAGTTGCTGGCTCGTTCGCGACAACAGGAGGTGGCACAGGGTAGCCCGGTGGAACAGGCGCTGCTGGTGTCTGTGGCGGGTATTGCCGCCGGTTTGCGAAATACCGGCTAAGGTTTTCGTCGTGGGTTCGGGCACTCGATACGGGCGTCGAGTGTCGGTCCGCGCAGGGCTGGAAAGTGCTGCCAGGCGACAGTTATTGATGGGGTTGCGACTTGGGGTACCCCGTCGCAGGGTCACACAAGGCGGGGGTTTCTCCGACTTTCGGCGGCTTGTGTGGTCCGGGCCTGCTGTGTATCTTGATCAGCCTTTGGCCGTTTGGGCGGTCACGACCCTGTTTTTGAGATTGGCCCCACGAGGCGAATCCGTTGTTATCTATATAAAAAATTGAGGAGCACATCGATGCGCGTCATTCTGCTGGGAGCTCCCGGGGCCGGTAAAGGTACTCAGGCTAAGTTCATCACCGAAAAGTTCGGCATCCCGCAAATCTCCACCGGCGACATGCTGCGTGCTGCAGTCAAGGCCGGCACCGAGCTGGGCCTGATCGCCAAGAGCGTCATGGACAGCGGTGGCCTGGTTTCCGATGACCTGATCATCAATCTGGTCAAGGAACGCATCAGCCAGGCGGATTGCGCCAACGGTTTCCTGTTCGACGGTTTCCCGCGCACCATTCCTCAGGCTGAAGCCCTGGTGAAGGCCGGCGTCGAACTGGACCACGTGGTCGAAATCGCCGTCGATGACGAAGAAATCGTTCAGCGTATCGCCGGTCGTCGCGTTCACGAAGCCAGCGGCCGCGTGTACCACACCGTCTACAACCCGCCAAAAATTGCTGGTAAAGACGACATCACCGGTGAAGATCTGGTGCAGCGCAAGGACGACACTGAAGAAACCGTGCGTCATCGCCTGTCGGTCTACCACTCGCAGACCAAGCCGCTGGTCGAGTTCTACCAGAAGCTGTCGGCCGCCACTGACGGCAAACCGAAGTACAGCCACATCGCTGGCGTCGGTTCGGTTGAAGCGATCACCGGCAAGGTGCTTGAAGCGCTGAGCTGAAAAGTCTGAACCGCTTCATCTTCTACGGCCCGCTTGCGGGCCGTAGTTGTTTATACTGGCGCACTTTTTCTGACCTCTCTTACGGAAACATCGATGAGCACCTTGCTGGCCCTGGACACCGCGACTGAAGCTTGCTCCGTTGCCTTGCTGCATGACGGCAAAGTGACGAGCCATTACGAGGTGATCCCGCGCCTGCATGCGCAGAAGTTATTGCCGATGATCCAGCAATTGCTCGCCGATGCCGGGACCACCTTGCAAGCGGTCGATGCCATTGCTTTTGGCCGTGGGCCGGGCGCATTCACCGGCGTGCGGATCGCCATCGGCGTGGTACAGGGCCTGGCGTTTGCTCTGGATCGCCCGGTACTGCCGGTGTCGAACCTGGCGGTGCTGGCACAACGGGCGTATCGCGAACACGGTGTGAGCCAGGTCGCGGCCGCCATCGATGCGCGCATGGATGAGGTTTATTGGGGCTGCTACCGCGAAACGGCGGGTGAGATGCGCCTGGTCGGCAATGAAGCGGTGTTGCCGCCGGAAGTGGCGGCGTTGCCGGCGGATGCCAGCGGTGACTGGTTTGGCGCCGGCACCGGTTGGGGCTATGCCGAACGTATCGCCGTCACCCTGAGCGGTCAGGACGCAGGCATGCTGCCTCACGCCGAAGACCTGCTGACCCTGGCGCGATTTGCCTGGGCGCGCGGCGAGGCGATTGTGGCGGATGAGGCGCAGCCGGTTTATCTGCGTGACAAGGTTGCGACGCCGAAAGCGCGTTGAATTAGCCAGTACCGAGTTAGCCCCATCATGCTGGCAAGCCAGCCGCCACAGGATTCGCGTTGGGCACAAAATGTGTTTGCGACGCAAACCTGTGGGAACTGGCTTGCCAGCGATGGCGATCCAACAGATGTCACCAATCGTCGTTTTATCCCCCCCGCTTTTAAACCTTTTCGCTTTTCTGTGTTCTAGTTATCACTCGGCGGTTTGCGAAGTGGGTTATGTGCCACTAGACTGCCATCATCGATACCGAGCATGACTTTATGCGTATAGACGGCCTTTCCTCTCAGTCCTACCCCATCAAGCGCAAGCCTCGCAAAGGGCATGTGGTTGAGGACGAATCCGTCGATATCGAGGGCGAGCTGGAGTTCCCTTCCGAGGAGCAACTGGCGGCCCGCGCTGCCAAAGCCTCCGCGCAGCGCCTGAGCAATCTCCCCGCGCGTCAACAAGACATGATTTACCACCGCGCCATGAGCAAAAGCGTCGCGATGGCTCTGGCCAGCTACCTCAGCACCGCCGGTTTTGTCGATTGGGATTCGGACGTGCTGGGCCTCGACCTGTACATCTGATGCTGCAGCCTTACTACCTTGGCTGCCCGTCCTGGAGTGAAAACGCCTGGCGCGATTACCTCTATCCGCAAGACGCGAAACCCTCCGAATTTCTCACTCTCTATTCTCAAGTATTCAACGCCGTTGAAGGCAACACGACCTTCTACGCAAGCCCGGCTGCCAGCACCGTGCAGCGATGGGCCGAGACCATGCCCGAACACTTTCGCTTCACCGCCAAATTCCCCGGTGACATCAGCCACGGTGGTGACCTGCGCGAACAATTGACCGCCACCGAAACCTTTTTGCAATTGCTCAGCCCGCTAGGTGAGCGGGTGTCGCCGTTGTGGTTGCAGTTGTCGAAAAGCTTCACCCCGCAACGATTGCACGAGCTGGCGGGTTTTATCGACGCGGTGGACCGGCCTCTGGCCATCGAAGTGCGGCATGACGCGTTCTTCGCCAAGGGCGATGCCGAGCGTTCGCTCAATCGCCTGTTGCTGGACCGGGGTGTCGAGCGTATCTGCCTTGATCCACGCGCACTGTTCAGTTGCACCTCGACCGATCCTTCGGTACTCCACGCCCAATCGAAGAAACCCAGGGTGCCGCCCCGTCCGGCGGCTTTCACTCAGTTCCCGCAAGTGCGCTTCATCGGCCATCCGCTACTGGAGGCCAACGACCCGTTCCTGGTGCCCTGGGTCGAGAAAATCGCCCAGTGGATCGAAGAGGGGCGCACGCCGTATATCTTCCTGCACACCGCCGACAACTTGCTGGCGGCGAAACTGGCGCAACGTTTTCACGCAAAACTGATGCTGCGTTTGCCTGGCTTGCCGCCGCTGCCTGAGCTATACAGAGAGCCCGCCGCCGAGCAACTTGGCCTGCTCTGAGGCGGATTCCCTGCCTTTTTCAGGAGCCTGCCAATGGATGCGCAAACCCTTCGAGCCCAGGCGTTCAAAGCACTGCATGAACGCGCCGGCGCTTTTGTCATTCCTAACCCGTGGGACGCCGGCTCGGCGAAAATGCTCGCCAGCTTGGGCTTCGAGGCACTGGCGACCACGAGCGCCGGTTATGCCTTTTCCCAAGGCCGACCCGATGGCGGACTGACACTGGACGATACCCTGGCGAACGTTCGAGCGATCGTCGCGGCGACGGACCTGCCGGTTGCGGTCGATCTGGAAAACGGTTTTGCCGACGACCCCGCCGAATGCGCCCAAAGCATTCTGCGAGCCGCCGCAGCGGGCGCGGTCGGCGGTTCGATCGAAGATGCCACGGGACGCGCAGGCGCTCCGATCTACTGCTTCGAGCATGCGGTGGCGCGGATCGAAGCCGCCGTCGCCGCGGCACGCAGCTTGCCATTCCCCTTCACGCTGACGGCCCGCGCCGAGAACTTCCTGCACGGCAATCCTGATCTGGACGATACGATTCGCCGTTTGCAAGCGTTCGCCGAGGCCGGTGCCGACGTGCTGTATGCGCCGGGTTTGCGCAGTGCCGAAGACGTGTTGGCCGTGGTACGCGCCGTGGCGCCGAAACCGGTCAATGTGTTGATGTCCGGTGGGTTGAGACTGACGGTCGAACAGTTGAGCGAAATGGGCGTCAAGCGCATCAGTGTCGGTTCGGCGCTCGCGCTGGCGGCGCTTGGCGAATTTTATCGGGCGGCGCAAGAGATCAAGACTTCGGGTACGTTCAGCTTTACCTCGCGCTCGATGCCGTATGCGCAGGCCAATCAATTGTTCAAAGGCTGACGATGCGGTTTTTGCGGGTGCTGCTGGTGTTGGGGCTGATGGTGGGTGCGGCAGGGGTGAGCATCTGGCGCGGCTGGATCGCGCTGCCGCCGCAGTGGAACCCGTGGGCGCCGCTGGACGTGAAGGCCGAACCGAACCTGCTGACCCGCTACAAACTGATGCGGCTGCGCGATGATCCGCAATTGTGCGAGCAAGCCCTGAGCAGTTCCGGATTGCGCGTCGCCCCTCAAGCCGACAGTCCTGACGCAAAGTGTCCGTTGAACGATGCCTTGCGCGTGCAGGGTGGCGACGTCGCATTGAGCAGCAGCTTCCTCGCCAGTTGCCGCCTGGCGGTGTCGTTTGCCCTGTTCGAGCATCACGCGCTGCAACCTGCGGCGCAGGCGGTCTATGGGCAAGCAGTCACTCGCGTCGACCATCTCGGCAGTTTTGCCTGTCGCAACGTCTACGGCCGCGAGAACGGCAGGCTAAGCCAACATGCCAGCGCCAATGCGCTGGATATCGCCGGTTTTCGCCTGGCGGATGGGCGCGCCATCAGCGTGCTCAAGGATTGGCCGAAGGACAATCAGGACGCACGTTTTTTACGTCAGGTCCGCGACGGCGCCTGCGACGTGTTCAGTGTGGTGTTGAGCCCGGACTACAACAGCGCCCACCGCAATCATTTTCACGTGGATGTCGGACCGTGGTGGGTGTGTCGCTGAGGGTCAGGCGGCGATGCGCAGGTTCTGCAGCACGATCGGGCGTGCCCAGCCGATATCGAAATCGAAGTTTTTCTGTTGTTCCGCCAGCTCTTCGGGCGGGAACGGCGGGAATGGCTTGTCCAACAGATCGAGTTCGAATTCAGCGATCGGCAAGTGCAGCGCACGCGGTTGCGGTGCGGCACCTGGGACTGGCAGCGGTTGGCCGTTGGTCAGAACGATCGGGCGAACCCAGCCGCTTTCGAAATCCTGCTGTTTCTGTTGCGCAACGATTTCTTCTGCCGGGAACGGCGGGAATGGTTTGTCGGCCAGGTCCATTTCGAACTCGGCAATCGGCAGGAACAGCGGCTCGGGTGGCTTGACCTGGGTTTCCGTCACATCGCATTCGCGTTGGGAAACGATGTGCGCCAGCAGTTCGCTGCCAACCGTGGGTTCTTCCGGGCTCTCGAGATCGACCGGGGGAAAGTTGAGAGACGCCGGCACGACATCGCCCGACTGATCGGCCAGGGCCTGGGCAAAAAAATCCTGCCACAGGTGACTGACGCCGCTCAGTGCTTGGGAGTTTCGCAGGCCAAAATCGCCGTGGGGCGAGATGTAACCTATCGATGTGCGTTGAATGTCTGACATTTCTCTCGGTCGACGCTCAGCTCTGGCAAAATGCTCGTTAGTTTTGTTATCGGCCGTTTTTGCCGATCATTAATTTTTTGAGCGTGTTTTCCCATGATTGAGCAACCGGCGGCTTGCCGCATCCGTGTCGAGGCCCTGGGCGCGGCGTTTCAGCCACAGGCCGAGCAATGGGCCGAGCGCCTGGGCCTGCCTTTGCAGGTCGATGACGGCGAATTTGCCTTGCAGGTGGGTGAACAGGGTTTGCAACTGCAACAGCTCGGCCCGGACGCACCGGGACCGGTGCGGGTGGACTTCGTCGAGGGCGGCGCCGCCCATCGGCGCTTGTTCGGTGGTGGCACCGGTCAGATGATCGCCAAGGCGGTTGGCATTGCCCAGGGTGTGCGTCCGCGGGTGCTGGATGCCACGGCCGGGTTGGGCAAGGATGCGTTTGTGCTGGCGAGCCTGGGCTGCGAGATGAGCCTGATCGAACGTCAGCCGCTGATTGGTGCGTTGCTTGAGGATGGGCTGGCGCGTGGCGCGGAAGATTTCGATGTGGCGTCGATTGTGGCGCGCATGCGATTGCTCAAGGGCAATTCGATCGAGGTGATGCGCAACTGGGAAGGCGAGCCGCCGCAGGTGATCTACCTCGACCCGATGTTTCCCCATCGTGAGAAAACGGCGTTGGTGAAGAAGGAAATGCGCCTGTTCCGGCCGTTGGTGGGGGATGACCCGGATGCGCCCGCGTTGTTGGAGGCGGCGTTGGCATTGGCCAGTCACAGGGTGGTGGTGAAGCGCCCGCGCAAGGCGCCGTGCATTGCCGGGCCGAAGCCGAGTCATGCGCTGGACGGGAAATCCAGTCGGTATGACATTTATCCGAAGAAGGCGCTCAAGCCTTAAGTCCGAGGCGCTTTCATCGCGAGCAAGCTCGCTCCCACAGGGTTTGCGTGATCGCAGATGTTGAACACGACACATATCCTGTAGGAGCGAGGCTTGCCCGCGAAGGCGTCCGTCAGAACGCAATTGATTGATCAGACTGTCTCTGGCCGATAAGCCCGCATAAACAACCCCACCACTTCCCGCACATGTTCCTCGGCCGCATCACCGGTCAACGGCTCGCCACAGCCATACAACAAGCGAAAATTCCCCGCGCCCTTGAGCAGGCAAAAGAAATGCTCCGCCGCATTGCGGGGCTTGTCGATGCTCAACGCACCGCTCTGATCCACCTTGCTCAGCAACCGCTCCATGCCATGCAGCATGCGCTCCGGCCCGGCCTCGAAGAAAATTTGCGAGAGCTTCGGGTCCTGGCTGCCCAGCGTCATCATCAACCGGTGCAGGTTCACCGATTCATCACTGTTGATCAGGTGATGAAAACCGCGCGCGATGTTCAACAGCACCGTTTCCACTGAAATGCCGTCAGGCAACTCGAAAAACAGCGTAGGCAGTTGTTCTTCGCACTTGGCCATAACCGCGGCGGAGAACAGCGTCTCCTTGTCGTTGAAATGGCTGTAGACGGTCAGCTTCGACACCCCAGCCTCGGCCGCGACGGCGTCCATGCTGGTGCTCGCATAACCATTGCTCAGAAACAGGATTTTCGCCGCATTGAGGATGGCCTGGCGCTTGGCCAGATCCTTGGGGCGGCCCGGACCATTGGGTGCTGAAAGATTGTTCGGCATATTCGTTTTTAATACTGGACTGGTGAGTTTGCTATTAATAACATACTGCTCAGTATAATTATTCCAAGCACCATTAGCGAAAGGTCCTTCACCATGTTCCGCTATGCCTTGCCCCTCGCATTGCCAGTCAGTCTGGCGTTTTTATTGTCTGCGTGTGGTCACGAAGAGGCGCCGCAAGTCACTGTTCGGCCGGCCATGGTCGTGCAGCCAGAGCCCTCGGCCCAGGCGATGGAAAGCTTTCCCGGTGAAGTCCGTGCCCGCTATGAGCCGGACCTGGCGTTTCGCATCGGTGGCAAAGTCAGCCGACGACTGGTCGAAGAAGGGCAGCGGGTCAAGGCCGACCAGCCTTTGGCGGAACTCGATCCCCAGGACGTGCGCCTGCAACTGGAAGCTACCCGCGCACAGGTCGCGGCTGCCGAAGCCAATCTCAATCTCGTACGCGCCGAGCGTGATCGCTACAAGACACTGATGGACCGTCAGATGGTCAGCCGTTCCCAGTACGACAATTCTGAAAACCTCTACAGATCCGGTGAAGCGCGCCTGAAGCAGATCAAGGCCGAGTTCAACGTCTCTACCAACCAGGCCAGCTACGCCGTATTGCGCGCGCCTCAGGACGGTGTTGTGGCCAAGCGCGCGGTGGAAGTCGGGCAAGTCGTCGCTGCCGGTCAGACCGTGTTTACCCTCGCCACCGATGGCGAGCGCGAAGTGTTGATCAGCCTGCCGGAGCAGAGCTTCGGTCGATTCAAGGTCGGGCAGCCAGTGTCGGTGGAACTCTGGACCCAGCCCGATCAACGGTTCGCCGGACGCATCCGCGAGCTGTCGCCCGCCGCCGATCCAAAGTCCCGCACCTTCGCCGCCCGCATTGCGTTCACCGCCGGCAAAGTCCCGGCCGAACTCGGCCAGAGCGCCCGGGTATTTATTCAGACTGCCGATGTGGTCTCGCTGTCGGTGCCACTGTCGGCGCTCACCGCGGAAAACGGTGCCACCTACGTGTGGGTCCTTGGCGCCAACAACACCCTGAAAAAAGCCCCGGTCCGGGTCGGTGCATTCGGCGAGAAAACCGTGCCGGTGCTCGAAGGCCTGAACGCCAGCGACTGGGTGGTGGCCGCCGGTGTCCATGTGCTTCATGACGGGCAGCAAGTGCGCCCGGTGGATCGCTCCAACCGCGTGGTCAATCTGGCGGACAAGGAGTAATCCCCGATGGGTTTCAATCTTTCCGAATGGGCGCTGCGTAATCGCCAGATCGTACTGTTCCTGATGCTGTTGCTGGCGATCGTCGGCGCACTTTCCTACACCAAGCTTGGCCAGAGCGAAGACCCGCCGTTCACCTTCAAGGCGATGGTGATCCGCACCAACTGGCCGGGGGCCACCGCCGAGGAAGTGTCCCGCCAGGTCAGCGAACGCATTGAAAAGAAGCTGATGGAAACCGGCGAGTACGAGCGCATCGTGTCGTTCTCTCGCCCCGGCGAATCCCAGGTGACGTTTGTCGCTCGCGACTCCATGCACTCGGTGCAAATCCCGGACCTCTGGTATCAGGTCCGCAAGAAGATCAGCGACATTCGTCATACCTTGCCGCCGGGTATTCAGGGGCCTTTTTTCAACGATGAATTCGGTACTACGTTCGGCAATATCTATGCGCTGACCGGCGACGGTTTTGATTACGCGGTGCTCAAGGACTACGCCGACCGCATCCAGATTCAGCTGCAACGGGTCAAGGATGTGGGCAAGGTCGACCTGCTCGGATTGCAGGACGAGAAAATCTGGATCGAACTCTCCAACGTCAAACTCGCCACCCTCGGTTTGCCGTTGGCAGCGGTGCAGCAGGCGCTTGAAGAGCAGAACGCGATGTCCACGGCTGGCTTCTTTGAAACCACCAGCGAGCGATTGCAACTACGGGTTTCGGGGAATTTTCAGGCGGTCGAAGAGATCAAGAACTTCCCCATCCGCGTCGGTGATCGCACGTTCCGTATCTCCGATGTCGCGGACGTGCACCGTGGTTTTAACGATCCACCGGCGCCACGCATGCGCTTCATGGCCGAAGACGCCATCGGTCTGGCCGTGGCGATGAAGGACGGCGGCGATATTCTGGTGCTGGGCAAGGCGCTGGAGATCGAGTTCGCCAGAATCCAGAAAAACCTTCCGGCCGGCATGCAACTGCGCAAGGTTTCCGATCAGCCCGCTGCGGTGAAAACCGGTGTCGGTGAGTTTGTACAGGTGCTGGTGGAAGCCCTGGCCATCGTTCTGTTGGTGAGCTTCTTCTCCCTCGGCGTGCGCACCGGCATGGTGGTGGCGCTGGCGATTCCACTGGTGTTGGCGATGACCTTCGCCTGCATGTATTACCTCGGCATCGGCCTGCACAAGATTTCCCTCGGTGCGCTGGTGCTGGCGTTGGGCTTGCTGGTGGACGACGCGATCATCGCCGTGGAAATGATGGCGATCAAAATGGAGCAGGGCTTCGACCGGATCAAAGCCGCGAGTTATGCCTGGACCAGCACCGCGTTCCCGATGCTTACCGGCACGCTGATCACCGCTGCAGGCTTTCTGCCGATTGCCACTGCGCAATCGGGTACTGGCGAGTACACCCGCTCGATCTTCCAGGTCGTGACCATCGCGCTGCTGGCGTCGTGGATTGCCGCCGTGGTTTTCGTGCCCTATCTGGGAGAAAAACTCCTGCCGGATCTGGCGAAGATTCATGCAGCCAAACACGGCGCCGGTCAACCGGATCCGTACGCCACGCCGTTCTATGAGCGTGTCAGACGTCTGGTGGAATGGTGCGTGCGCTGGCGCAAGACGGTCATTGCGCTGACGGTGGTGTTGTTCATTGCCTCCATCGTGTTGTTCCGTTTTGTGCCGCAACAATTCTTCCCGGCCTCCGGGCGACTGGAGTTGATGGTCGATCTGAAACTCGCCGAAGGTGCTTCGTTGAGCAACACCGCCGACGAGGTTAAACGTCTTGAAGGTTTACTGAAGGATCACGCGGGCATCGATAATTACGTGGCCTACGTCGGCACCGGTTCGCCGCGCTTTTACCTGCCGCTGGATCAGCAACTGCCTGCGGCGAGCTTCGCCCAGTTTGTCGTCCTGGCCAAGACCATCGAGGATCGCGAAACCCTGCGCACCTGGCTGATCGAAACCCTCAACGAGCAATTCCCGGCCCTGCGCTCGCGGGTGACGCGTCTGGAAAACGGCCCGCCGGTCGGCTATCCGGTGCAGTTCCGCGTTACCGGTGAACACATCGAGGACGTCCGCGCCCTGGCCCGCAAAGTGGCGGCGAAGGTTCGCGAGAATCCCCATGTGGCCAACGTCCATCTGGATTGGGAAGAGCCGAGCAAAGTCGTTTATCTGAACGTCGATCAGGACCGTGCCCGAGCGCTGGGCGTAAGCACGGCGAACCTGTCGAAGTTTCTGCAAAGTTCACTGACCGGTTCCAGCGTCAGCCAATACCGCGAAGACAACGAGTTGATCGAAATCCTTCTGCGCGGCACGTTGCATGAACGCACTGAACTGTCGCTGCTGCCAAGCCTGGCGGTGCCGACCGATAACGGTCGTAGCGTGGCGCTGTCGCAAATCGCGACGCTGGAATACGGCTTTGAAGAAGGCATCATCTGGCACCGCAACCGCTTGCCGAACGTGACCGTTCGCGCCGATATCTACGGCAAGGAACAACCGGCGACGTTGGTGCAGCAGATCATGCCCACGCTTGATCCGATCCGCGCCGAACTGCCTGACGGCTACTTGCTGGAAGTCGGCGGCACCGTGGAGGATTCGGCCCGTGGGCAGAACTCGGTGAAGGCTGGTGTGCCGCTGTTCATCGTGGTGGTGCTGACATTGTTGATGCTGCAACTGCGAAGCTTCTCACGCACCGTGATGGTGTTTCTCACAGCACCCTTGGGTTTGATCGGCGTAACCCTGTTCCTGATGGTGTTCCGCCAGCCGTTTGGTTTTGTGGCCATGCTCGGGACCATCGCGTTGTCCGGGATGATCATGCGTAACTCGGTGATTCTGGTGGACCAGATCGAGCAGGACATCGCCGCCGGGCTCAAACCCTGGCAGGCGATCATCGAGGCCACGGTGCGGCGTTTCCGACCGATCGTGTTGACCGCACTCGCTGCGGTGCTGGCGATGATCCCGCTGTCACGCAGCGTGTTCTTCGGGCCGATGGCGGTGGCGATCATGGGCGGATTGATTGTGGCGACGGCGTTGACGTTGCTGTTTTTGCCAGCGCTGTATGCGGCGTGGTTCCGCATCAAGAAAGAACCCGCCTGACCACTCCTACATCTATTTCAGAAACCTCTGATATTGAGTCAGAGGGACCTGAATGCTGTACTCAAGCCTCGGTTTCATGAGGTTTTGAGACAGCAATAATGAAAAAACCACCGATGCTGAAGGGGCGGACCGATCCGGTTTTCGACCTGTTGGGCAAGTCACCCCACAAAGAGCGGCTTTCGGACTACCTCGCCCTGCTCAAACCGCTGGATGATCAAGGGCGCTATCGACCTTTCGGCGAGTTGCGTTACCGCTGGGCGCCGGGGCTGGATTCGAGCCTGTGCTGGGCGCTGGTCAAGAAAGCCCGGATTGCTCAGTACTCAAGCCTTCTGCCACTGGGCGAACCGCTTCAGTGGGGCAACTTCGTGCTCACGCCGCTGGCGCAAAAAGCGATCTCCGCCGTCGATCGACAAGCGACTACGGCCGCGCTGGAATTCATGACCAGTCAGATTGGCGAGCATGCGCACTTCAGCTATCTGCTCAACGATCTGATCGAAGACGAGGCGATCAGCAGCAGTCAGCTCGAAGGTGCGGCGACCACAACGCAGGTGGCCAAGGACATGCTCAAGCGCAAACGCCTGCCACGCACACCGGACGAGCGAATGGTGATCGGCAATTTCAAGATGATGAACTTCGCCTGGGAAAAGCGTTGTGAACCGCTGAGTGTCGAGCTGATTTCATCCATGCACCGGGTTGGCGTCGAGGGCATCGATGATGCTCAGTACTCGCCGGGGCAGTTCAGGGACAACGATGACGTGGTGGTGCAGGACGGCGAAGGCAACACCGTTCATACGCCTCCTCCTGCCGCCGGGGTGCTGTCACGATTGCAATTGCTGTCGAAGTGGATCAACCAGCCGCACAACGATCCCGAGCATGCGGAGTACCTTCACCCACTGATCAAAGGCATCGCGCTGCATTTTGCCTTGGGCTATGAGCATCCTTTCCGTGATGGTAATGGCCGGGTCGCACGGGCGCTGTTTTACTGGTTCATGTTCAAGAATGACTTCTCGGCCTTTCGCTACATTGCGATCAGCATTTTGCTGCGTAACGCGCCGGTGAAATACGGGCGGTCTTATCTGAACACTGAAACCGATGACCTCGATCTGACGTATTTCATCGACTTTCAGTGTGCGGTCATCCTGCGGGCTGTCAGGGGTTTTACCGAGGCTTATCGGAAAAGTCTGGCGTATGCCGACAGCTTTGACCGCTGGTTGTTGGAGTCCGGTTTTTTTGAGCAATTGACCGAGAAGCAGCGTGCCGTATTTCAAGTGGCCAAGAGTGGGATGGCCAAGGAATTTACGGCGGTCAATGTAAAGGAAAATCTGGATTGCTCTTACAACACGGCATCGGCCACCCTGAACGGGTTGGTCGAGATGAACGTGTTCGAGAAGAGGAAGATGGGGCGCGAATGGGTGTTCTTTCTACGGGCTGGATCGACGAGCTGATTCCTGTGGGAGCGAGCAGGCTCGCTCCCACAGGCTCGGTCTTGAGGCTTAAAGCGTACCAAACACCTTCTTCGCCAGACTGGTCGCCGCAGCCGCCGGATTCTTGCGAATGGTTTCTTCCTGTTTGCCGATCATCTCGAACAGACCGTTCAGTGCCTGCTCGGTGACGTAGCTTTCGATGTTGGCATTTTTTGTATCGATCACGCCCATGGTCGCGGCTTGCCCGGCGAACGAGTTGTACTGCTTGGCCAGACCTACCTGGTCGGTGGCTTGCTTGACGATTGGCAGGAACTTGGCGCGGATCTGTTCGCGGCTGGTTTTATTCAGGTATTGAGTGGCCGAATCGTTACCGCCGCTGAGAATCCCTTTGGCATCCTCCACGCTCATTTTCTTCACTGCATCCACAAGGATCGGCTGGGCCTGGGTCACGGCGGTTTCAGCCGCTTTGTTCATGCTGGTTTCCAGTTGATCCACCTGGTCACCCATGCCGAACTGCTTCATCTTGCTGGCGACCTTGCCCAGCTTGCCCGGCAGTTCGATTTTCACGTCCGGGTTGTTGCTGAACCCGCCCGGTGTACCGAGTTGTTTCACAGCCAGTTGCGCACCTTGGGTCAGGGCATCCTTGAGGCCGCCGGTGGCGTCTTTTTGTGACAGGTCACTGAGCGACAGCGCCATGGCGCTGGCGGAAATCATCAAGCCTGCGCAGAGGCCGGCGAAGCGAAGGGTAGGGCGGAACATGGCGGCTTCCTTGTTCATAAAAAAGTGTTCAAAAAAATAGAATTAACGGGCTGCGTCTACGCGGATTTTCAGTGGCTGCGGATCGCTGCCATCCAGCTGCACGGCGTGATGTTCGGTGGTGATGAACATCAGCTTGCCATCCAACTCGATGCGCGCGCTGACTGAATAACGATGGCCCGGTTTGACCTGAGCCGGATCGTAGCTCAGATGAAAGGGTAATGGCACCTGACCCTTGACGGGGCCTTTCTGTTCGTCGAGGACCACGGCGGGGGCATCGGCCAGAGACACGTCCTGCAAGCTGACGCTCAGGATGGCGGTCGGCGGCAGGGCGATGCGCTGGAGGTAGAAGACTTCGCCATCAAGGCTGGTTTTGGCGGCGGGTTGCATCGATTGGCAGGCGCCGAGCAAAGCGGTCATGGCCAATAGAGTGAGTTTTTTCATCGTACATCTCCACTTGATGCGGGAGCGAGCCGGCTCGCTCCCGCAGAGTTTTGCGTTAGTTCTCGGGTTGTGTGGGGGCCAGATCCGCCGCATCTTCACTGCGATGCAACGCCACCTGACGGATCGACAAACGAATCTCCGCCGGCAATACCCGTTTCGCCGCGCCTTCGGCCAGTTCACCGAGCAGTTCGTGATAGCTCAACTTGCCCGCTTCGTCGCGCTTGAGCACGTCGAGGTCGAGCATCGTCTGGATGAAGTGGCGGAACAGGCTCTTGTCGAAAAACTCCGGGGCGTTCAGGCCATGCAGGATCGACAGGCGCTGGGCCATCACCGTGCACAGGTCCTCCAGCTCTTCGGCGCTGATGCTGTTCTGGCCGCTGTTGAGCAGCAGGGAAACCGTCATGTAGAAGCGCTGCAAGGTCTGGGCGATGCTCTTCGACAGCAGCGTCAGCAGCACGAAATGCCGCGAACTTGGCGCCGGGCGCAGATAAACGTCGTTCTCGAAACGCAACAGGCCTTGCTCGACGAACGCTTCGAGCCATTGATCAATCACTGCATCCAGTTCGTCCAGCGACCAGCGAATGAACAGCTCCGATTGCAGGTACGGATACAGCGCGCGGGTGTAGCGCAGGATCTGCTCACGGCTCATGCGTGAGGCGCTCTGGAAGAAGCTCGCCAGCAGCGCCGGCAACGCGAAAATGTGCAGCACGTTGTTGCGGTAGTAGGTCATCAGGACGGCGTTTTGCTCGTCCAGGTACAGAATTTTGCCCAGCGCATCGCTCTGCTCGGACAACAGGTCCATGTCCTTCACATGCTCGATCAACGCGCGCCCGTCACCTTCCGGCAGCGTGGTGTGTGGCGAGTACGGAACCTTGCGCAACAGCGCCAGATACAGATCGAGCACCCGCGCCATGGCCCGATCATCCAGCGCGAGGCGGCTGGTGGACAGCAATGCCAACGCCACGAGGTTGACCGGGTTGATCGCCGCTGCTTCGTTCAGGTGCTGCGCGACTTTCTCGCCGAGGCGGTTGGTGGTTTCGTTGAGCCACGCCGGTTTGAACTGCGGGCTGAGTTCCTGTTGACGCCAGTCCGGCTGCTCGCTGTCGAGGAATTCCGCCAGTTTGATCGGCTCGCCGAAGTTCACCGCCACTTGACCGAAGCGCTGCTTGAGCGCGCCGATGACTTTGAAGATGTCGAAGATCGATTCTTTCTTTTTGCTCGCGCCGCGCAGTTCACCGAGGTAAGTCCGGCCTTCAAGCACGCGCTCGTAGCCGATGTAGACCGGCACGAACACGATCGGCATGCGCGACGAACGCAGGAAGCTGCGCAGGGTGATCGCGAGCATCCCGGTTTTCGGTTGCAGCATGCGTCCGGTGCGCGAGCGGCCGCCCTCTACGAAGTACTCGACCGGAAAGCCTTTGGTGAACAGGGTGTGCAGGTATTCGTTGAACACCGAGGTGTACAGCGGGTTGCCCTTGAACGTGCGGCGCATGAAGAACGCGCCGCCACGGCGCAGCAGGCTGCCGATCACCGGCATGTTGAGGTTGATCCCGGCGGCGATGTGCGGCGGGGTCAGGCCATTGCGGAACAGCAGGTACGAAAGCAGCAGGTAGTCGATGTGGCTGCGATGGCACGGCACGTAGATCACTTCGTGACCTTGGGCGACTTTCTGCACGCCTTCGATGTGGTTGACCTTGATCCCGTCGTAAATCTTGTTCCAGAACCAGCTCAGCACCACTTCCAGAAAGCGAATCGCGGTGTAGGTGTAGTCCGAGGCGATTTCGTTGCCGTAGCGCAGGGCCTGGGCCTTGGCTTTCTCCGGGGAGATGTTTTCGCGCTCGGCTTCATCGAGGATCGCTTGCTTGACCAGCGGCTGATTCAGCAGGCCTTTGACCAGGTTGCGGCGGTGGGAAATGTCCGGGCCGATCACGGCGGCTTTGAGGTTGCGGAAGTGCACCCGCAAGATGCGCTGGGCCATGCGCACGGTGCGCTCGTGGCCCTTGTTGTGGTCGATCAGTTCGCGCAAGTGGATCGGCGCGGAGAACTGCACGCGGGTCTTGCGTCCCAGCACGATGATGCTCAGCAAGCGCCGCAGGCGCCCGGTAACCGCCCAGCTGTCGGCGAACAGCAGTTTCCACGGGCTTGACTCGCTGTCCGGCGACTGGCCCCAGAACACGCTGACCGGAATGATCTGCGCGTCTTCGGCGGCATTCTGACTCAGGGCGCTGACCAGGCGGGTCAGGGTCGGCGGCGCGCCGCGTTTGTCCTGGCGGCCGAGCCAGTCGGGCTCCGGTGTCAGGTAAAAGAACGCGGCGGGTTCCAGCAGGTTGCCGACAGACACCGGCAGCACCGGGCGCGGCAGGCCCGCCTTGCTGCATTCGGTGTCGACCACGGCGAGGTCGGTCAGCGAAGGGTTTTGCAGGACATAGAACACCGGTCGGCTGCGGTCGAGGTTGAGGGTGAACGACGACTGATTGATCGTCTCTGAGCGAACCCAGAGATAGAGCAGTCGGCGCAGGGTGCCAAACACAAGACGGCGGAACGGGGAACGGGTCATACGGCTTCTGCGTGAGTGAATAAAACCGAGCGTTTGCTCGGGCGGTCGATAGTGTGCCGGATTAGGCGAAAATCGGCAAAAAAGCGCCTAAGTAAAGTGAGTTGAGAGTTTTCATGCCTGTCATATACTCGGCGAGCCCGCACTGGCCAGACAGTGGCACCGATCAGTGCAAGCAATGTTCCCGAGGCTTTCCTGCGAAAAGCCCGATCAATAATAAAAAAGGAGTATGAACAGATGGCAACGCGCGAAACCGGCAATGTGAAGTGGTTCAACGACGCCAAGGGTTATGGCTTTATTCAACGCGAAGACGGGGTGGACGTGTTCGTGCACTACCGCGCGATTCGCGGCGAAGGGCACCGCTCGCTGGCTGAAGGTCAGCAGGTTGAATATGCCGTGGTGACCGGCGAGAAAGGCTTGCAGGCTGAGGATGTGGTGGGGCTGTAAACCCACTCTTCAGAACACCAAAGACCACTGTGGGAGCGAGCTTGCTCGCGATTGCGGTGTGTCAGCCACAGTTGATGTCGACTGACACGCCCCCATCGCGAGCAAGCTCGCTCCCACAGGTTTTGTGTACTGTCTTAAGCGGTTTTCCAGGTGATCTCTTCTTCGCCATCGGCACTGATGCGCATCCAGCGATCCGCTGTCTCTTCACCTTCTTCCTCGACCCAACTGCCCGGCGCACAACGCACTTCGACGTTCAGCGCGGCAAACGCGGCGCGGGCGCAGGCGATGTCGTCTTCCCACGGGGTCTGGTCGCTTTCCAGGTACAAGCTGTTCCATTTTCCTACAGCTTTCGGCAGCCAGGTCACCGGCACGCTACCGGCCTTGCACTTGTAGGTCTGACCTTTCTGAACCCAGTCGGTGCACGGGCCCAAAGCTTCGCCGAGCCACGTGGCAACGGCCTTGTAGTCGACGTCGGCGTCTTTCAGGTAAATCTCGATATCGGGTTGGCGCATGGATGTCCTCACTGCGGGTCTGAAAAATCCATTCGCGGATTTAGCCGGCCTCAAGCTGTTGCTCAAGACCAAAAATTAAGATTGAAGAACAAAGTAATCGTAGCGCATCGAAACGGTGACCTCGAACGGCTCGGCCTGCTCGATGACCGCTGTCCGGCGTTCGGCACTGGCGCGCCAGCCGTGGGGTGTCATGGCCAACAGGTTGGCGCGATCCTGACCATTTGAAAGCGTCAGTTTGAACTCCAGGGTTTCACTGTGTTGCAGCGCCATGCCTTCCGGCACCAAGGCCAGATGCTTGTCGTCGGTGTACTCGCGCACTTCATCGTAGAGCCGTTCGCGCAATTCCATCAGATGGCCGCTGGTCGGCCCGACTTTCATCAAGCCGCCGCCGGGGCTGAGCAAGCGCTTGGCTTCTTCCCAGTCCAGCGGGCTGAAGACGCTGGCAAGAAACTGGCAACTGCCAGACGCCAACGGCACCCGCGCCATGCTGGCGATCAACCAGGTCAGCTGCGGGTTGCGTTTGCAGGCGCGTTTGACCGCTTCCCGGGAGATGTCCAGCGCGTAACCGTCGGCATTCGGCAAGGCTTCGGCGATTTGCGCGGTGTAGTAACCCTCGCCACAACCGATGTCGAGCCAGCGCTGCGGCGCGTATTGCGCTGCCAGTTCTGCCAGTCGCTTGGCCACCGGCGCATAGTGGCCGGCGTTCAGGAAATCGCGACGGGCTTCGACCATCGCCAGGTTATCCCCAGGGTCGCGGCTGTTTTTGTGCTGCACCGGCAACAGGTTCAGGTAACCCTGGCGCGCGCGGTCAAAACGATGCCCGGCGGGGCAGGCCACGCCGTTGTCCACCGCGTTCAGCGGTTCGCTGCAGATCGGGCAGGCGAGCATCAGGCGAGCAACTTGATCAGGGTCTGGTAGTAGATTTCGGTCAGCACATCGAGGTCGGCGGCCAGTACGCGTTCATTGACCTGGTGGATCGTCGCGTTGACCGGGCCCAGTTCAACCACTTGTGTGCCCATGGTCGCGATGAAGCGGCCGTCGGAGGTGCCACCGCTGGTGGACGCCTTGGTGTCGCGCCCCGTGATGTCCTTGATGCTCGACGCCACGGCATCCAGCAACGCGCCTGGTTCGGTGAGGAACGGCAGGCCGGACAGCGCCCAGTCGATGTGCCAGTCCAGGCCATGCTTGTCGAGGATGTCGGCAACGCGCTTCTGCAAGCCTTCGACGGTGGATTCGGTGGAGAAGCGGAAGTTGAACACCGCCACCAGATCACCCGGGATCACGTTGGTCGCGCCGGTACCGGAATTCACGTTGGAAATCTGGAAACTGGTCGGCGGGAAGAAATCGTTGCCATGGTCCCAGTGCTCGGCAGCCAGTTCGGCCAGCGCCGGGGCGGCGAGGTGGATCGGGTTCTTGGCCAGGTGCGGATAGGCCACGTGACCCTGCACACCGTGTACGGTCAGTTTGGCGCCAAGGGAACCGCGACGGCCGTTCTTGACCACGTCACCCACCAGCGTGGTGCTCGACGGTTCGCCGACGATGCACCAGTCCAGGCGTTCCTTTCGCGCTGCAAGGCGCTCGACGACCGCCTTGGTGCCGTGATGCGCCGGGCCCTCTTCATCGCTGGTGATCAGGAACGCGACCTTGCCCTTGTGATCCGGGTAGTCGGCGACGAAACGCTCGGCTGCCACGGTCATGGAGGCGAGGCTGCCTTTCATGTCCGCCGCGCCACGGCCGCAGAGCATGCCGTGTTCGTCGATCAGCGCGTTGAACGGGTCGATCTGCCAGGCCGTTACCGGGCCGGTCGGGACCACGTCGGTGTGACCGGCGAAGCACAGCACCGGGCCATCGTGTTTACCGTGGGTGGCCCAGAAGTTATCCACATCTTCGATGCGCATCGGTTCCAGGGTGAAACCGGCATCGCCCAGGCGCTGCATCATCTGCTTCTGGCAATCGGCGTCCAGCGGCGTCACGGACGGACGGCGGATCAGGTCGATGGCGAGTTGAAGGGTCGGCGAAAGGTCGGCGTGGGCCGTCATGGAAAAACTCCGGAGATCATGAATGTGGGCGCGGACTAAATGTGGGAGCCAGCCTGCTGGCGATGGCGGTGTGGCAGTCAACATAAATGGTGATTGTTACATTGCCATCGCCGGCAAGCCGGTCTCGCTCCCACAGGGATGGATATCACGCCAAGCCCTGCAAAATGGCGGTTATCTTAAAGCAAAACGGCGGCCATTGGCCGCCGTTTAGTGCATCTGCAAAGATTTAGACTGCCGGTGCCGTTTCGGCTTCGACTGCCGGTTTCGGCAGCGAAGACAGGAACGCCATGATCAGTGCTGCCAGGTACGGCAGCGACTGCACCAGCAACATGATCACCCAGAAGCGCATGTCGTTGCTCGGCAGCCCGTTCACCAGGAAGATCCCCAGCGCCGCGCCCCACAACAGCAACATGATGAACACCTCTTCACGCGCCTCCGAAATCGCCACCCAGAAGCCGTGGTTATCGGCGTTTTTCGGCGTCCGGAAGAACGGAATGCTGCTGGTGAAGAAGCCGTACAACACCGCTTTGGCGATGGTGTGCGACAACGCCAGCCCGGCCAGTGCGGCGCAGAATGCATCTTTGAGGTTCACGCCAACGGCGCGACGGTAAAGGAAGATGATCTTGCCGACCTTGAACACGAACAGCGCCAATGGCGGGATCGCGAAAATCAGCAACGGTGGATCGACTCGCTGCGGCACGATGATCATCGCCGCCGACCACAACAGCGCACCGACGGTGAAGAAGATGTTCATGCCATCCGCCACCCACGGCAACCAGCCCGCGAGGAAGTGGTAGCGCTGGCCACGGGTCAGCTCGGTGTCCTTGCCGCGCAGCAAACTGGCGGTGTGACGCTTGATGATCTGAATCGCACCGTAGGCCCAGCGGAAACGCTGTTTCTTGAAGTCGATAAAGGTATCCGGCATCAGGCCTTTGCCGTAGCTGGTGTGGTAATACGCCGCCGACAAACCTTTCTCGAACACGCGCAGACCCAGTTCGGCGTCTTCACAGATGCACCAGTCGGCCCAACCCAGCTCCTCGAGCACCGAGCGCCGGGTCATGGTCATGGTGCCGTGCTGGATGATCGCATCGCGGTCATTACGGGTGACCATACCGATGTGGAAGAAGCCTTTGTATTCCGCATAGCAGAGCTTCTTGAAGGTGCTTTCGTTCTGGTCGCGGTAATCCTGCGGCGACTGCACCACAGCGATTTTCGGATCGGCGAAGTGCGGCACCATGTGTTTGAGCCAGTTCGGGTCGACGCAGTAATCCGAATCGATCACCGCAATCACTTCGGCATCCTTGGCGGTATGCGGAATCAGGTAATTCAGCGCGCCGCCCTTGAAACCGGCCAGCGGTGCGACGTGGAAGAACTTGAAGCGCGGGCCGAGGGTTGCGCAGTAATCGCGCACCGGTTCCCAGACAGCCGGGTCCTTGGTGTTGTTGTCGATGATCAGGACTTCGAAGTCCGGATAGTCGAGGTTGGCCAAGGCGTTGAGGGTCTGTTTGACCATCTCTGGCGGCTCGTTGTAGCAAGGGACGTGAATCGAGACTTTTGGCCTGTAGTCCGAATCGCCCACCACCGGCAGGAATTCGCGCCGGCGTTTGTGGGTCCAGACCGCTTCGGCCAGTTCATGCGCCTCGGTCAGCAGTACGATAAAGACCCCGAGTGCGCCGAGTGCGAGGAGAAATCCTACGGTCAGGCTGAACCAGGTGCTGTATTGCTGGCTGTAGTCGTAACCGATCCACACCAGCACCGAACCGCAGAGGAACGCGATAAAGGTCAGGAAGGTGCGGCCACGTTGACGCAGGGCCGAGCCGTCGATCATCAGCAAGGTCAGGGACAGCAAGGCCAGCACTGCGGAACCGATGGCCAGCACGCGCCATTGCGGAATCGCGACGACCGGGCCTTCGAAGTTGAATTTCTGCTGCCGCGCGGCGTTGAACACGCCCCAATACGCACCTACCGAGCCTTCGTCACTGGCCTTCCACGGTTGGTCAAACGCTTCGATCACGAAGTAGTTGAAGCCCTGACGGTTGAGCTTGTTCACCAGCGTGCGCAGGTAGATCGCCTGATCCGCCGGGCTCGCATCGGTGCCGCCACGCATGCGGCCGTTGCTCGGCCAGCCAACCTCCGAGAGCAGCAGCGGTTTTTTCGGGAACATCTTTTTAAGGTCGCGGGCGCGGTCGAGGACGAATTGACCGGCCTTGTCCACCGGGACGTATTCCCAGTAAGGCAGGACGTGCGCGGCAATCAGGTCGACGTGCTTGGCCAGTTCCGGATGCTCTTCCCAGACGTGCCACTGCTCGGACGTGGTGACCGGCACCTTCACGGCGGCACGGACGCGATCAAGGATCACACTCAGTTCCGCTGCGGTAATTTCCTTACGGAAAATCGCCTCGTTGCCTACCACCACGCGAACCACGCTGCGGGAGGAGTTGGCGATTTCGATGGCCCGGGTGATTTCCCGCTCGTTGCGTTCCAGGTCCGGGCTGATCCAGATGCCGAGGGTGACCCGCAGGCCGAACTCTTCAGCCAGCTTGGGAATGTCGCCCAGGGTGCCATCGACCGAGTATGTACGGATGTTGTCCGTCAGCTTGCTCATGATCTCCAGATCGCGACGCATTTGATCGTCGGTCGGGTACTGCTCTTTCTGCGGGTACTGGCCTTGCTGGAACGGCGAGTACGAGAAGCCGGAGATCTGTTCTGGCCAGTTCGGGGCGGTGACCGGGCGATTGATCAGCGCCCAGAAGCCGGTAAACAAGGCTGCGATGGCGAGCACCACAACCAGGTTGAGTCCAAATTTACGCGATGACATAGCTATTTCGGGTTCCAAAGGCTGTGGAACGAAGGAACGGTCGGCATGGTGCCAAGGGGCGCGCATCCTACACCGTGCTTTCACTGAGCGTACAGCGGACAGGGAAAAGCCTGACGTTGGGCAATCCGGTTTCACATAAGTTCTTACACTTGTAACTGGAAACTTAAAACTTGCTGCTTTGTAGCCCTATAATGCGCGCCGGTTTTTGGGGTATTGGTCATGAGCACAGAAGATCCGCGGTTTGCAGGCATCGCCCGTTTGTATGGCATCGAAGGGCTTGAGCGCTTGCGCGCGGCCCACGTGGCGATTGTCGGCATCGGCGGTGTCGGCTCCTGGGCGGCGGAAGCCATCGCCCGGTGTGGTGTCGGCGAGATTTCGCTGTTCGACCTCGACGACGTCTGCGTCAGCAACGCCAACCGTCAGTTGCATGCGCTGGACAGCACCGTCGGCAAACCCAAGGTCGAGGTGATGGCCGAACGCCTGCGCGGGATCAACCCGGATTGCACGGTGCACGCGGTGGCAGATTTCGTCACCCGCGACACCATGGCCGAATACATCACGCCGAACATCGATTGCGTGATCGACTGCATCGACAGCGTCAACGCGAAAGCGGCGCTGATTGCCTGGTGCAAGCGCCGCAAGATCCAGATAATCACCACCGGCGGTGCGGGCGGGCAGATTGACCCGACGCTGATCCAGGTCTGCGACCTGAACCGCACGTTCAATGATCCGCTGGCTTCGAAAGTGCGCTCGACCCTGCGCCGCGATTACAACTTCTCGCGCACCGTGACCCGTCATTACAGCGTGCCGTGCGTGTTTTCCACCGAGCAACTGCGCTATCCGAAACCGGATGGCAGCATTTGCCTGCAGAAGAGTTTTGTCGGGGATGGCGTGAAACTGGACTGCGCCGGCGGGTTTGGTGCGGTGATGATGGTGACGGCGACGTTTGGCATGGTCGCGGCGACCAAGGCTGTGGATAAGATTGTGGCGGGTGTGCGGCGCCCTGCGGACCGGGTTAAACCTCAAGTTTGAGATTGCGAGTGATGGCCCCTTCGCGAGCAGGCTCGCTCCCACGTTATTGGAATGCGTTCCCCTGTGGGAGCGAGCCTGCTCGCGAAGGCGATTAACCCGCCAACTCATTCATTCGCTGGAGCACGGCGTTGAGGCCGTTACTGCGCGAAGGCGACAGTTGCCGACTCAATCCAAGCTGATTGAACCACTCCGGCAAATCCACCTGCCGCAACTCAACTGCCGACAGCCCGTTAACCCGCGCCAGCAGCAACGCCACCAACCCACGAATCAACCGTGCATCGCTGCTCGCCGAAAACTGCCAATGAGCGTTTTCCAGCGAGCCCACCAACCACACCTGACTTTCACAGCCATGCACGCGGTTGGCATCGACTTTATCCGCATCGCTCAACACGGGCAGACGGTCGCCCCATTGCATCAGCAGTCGCGCCCGTTGTTCCCAGCCAGCGGCAGCCTGAAAGGTTTCGAGTGCCGTGACGGCATCAGCGGGCAAGTTCATCGCAACAACTCCAACGCTTGATCCAGCGCTTCAAAGAATCGCTCCAGATCCTCGGAATCGTTGTAAAGCGCCAACGACACCCTAATCGCCCCGGCCAGTTCAAAGCTTTTCAGCAGCGGCATGGCGCAATGATGCCCGGCGCGCACCGCGATGCCTTGTTCCGTCAGCAAATGCGCCAGATCAGCGTTATGCACACCCTCGACGATAAAACTCGCCAGCGCCAGTTGCGGTTTGCCCAGCAGCCGAATGCCGTTGCGCGCTTCCAGGCCTTTCAACAAATAGTCATGCAGGGCGGCTTCATGAGCCGAGACCGCGTCCTGATCGAGGCCAACGAGGTAATCCAGCGTCGCCCCAAGACCAATCACGCTGGAGATCGGCGGTGTACCGGCCTCAAACCCCAGTGGCGCGGGGCGAAAGCGTGCGTGCTGGTAATCTGCGTCCAGCACCATTTCGCCGCCGAACTGCCAATGGCGCAGTTGCTTGAGCGCCTCATGACGGCCGAACAACACCCCCAGGCCATCGGGGCCATAGAGCTTGTGGCTGGAAAACACATAAAAGTCGCAACCCAGCACTTGTACGTCGTGTCGGCCATGGACCACACCTTGGGCGCCATCGACCACGGTCAATGCGCTGTGTGCCTTGGCCATCGCCAGCAAGGCGGGCAGTGGCTGCCAGGCACCCAGCACGTTGGACAACTGACTGACTGCCAGCAAGCGAGTCTGCGGGCCGATCAGCGACGCAGCGGTATCGAGGTCAATCAAGCCGTCGACATCCAGCGGCAGGACCACCAGCTTCAACTCGCGACGGTGGGCCAGTTGCTGCCATGGCAGCAGGTTGGCGTGATGCTCCAGAGCGCTGATGACAATTTCGTCGCCCGGATTGAACAGGTGTTCCAGGCCATAGGCCAGGAGGTTCAGCGCGGAGGTGGCGCCGTGGGTAAAGATAATCTGCCCGCAATCACCGGCATTCAGCCAGTGGGCGGCTTTGCGGCGGCTGTCCTCGAACGCCTGGGTTGCATGCGCGCCGGGCAAGTGTTGCGCCCGATGCACGTTGGCTGCGCCATTGGCGTAGTAATGCGCCAGGGCATCCAGCAGGGCTTGAGGTTTTTGTGTGGTGGCGGCGTTGTCCAGATAGGTCTGGTCTTGCCGTTGCAGAGCGGCGATGGCCGGAAAATCGGCGCGCCAGGGAGAAGGAATCATCATGGTGTTCGGCCCTGGTCAACATGGGCGGATATGCGCCTGACCTTTTGGGAGCGGGCTTGCCCGCGAAGCTTTTGACGGCCTCAAGGGCCCCTTCGCGGGCAAGCCCGCTCCCACAGGTTCAGTTTCGTTGCCCGTGACGCTTAGTTGTGAGCGTGCAGCGCTTCGTTCAGTTCGATGGCCGATTTGTGGGTTTTGCATTCCACGGCACCGGTTTCCGAATTGCGGCGGAACAGCAGGTCAGGTTGACCGGCCAGTTCACGGGCCTTCACGACCTTGACCAGCTTGTTGTTCTCGTCCAGCAGCGCCACTTTGGTGCCGGCGGTCACGTACAGGCCCGACTCAACGGTGTTGCGGTCGCCCAACGGGATACCGATACCGGCGTTGGCGCCGATCAGGCAGCCTTCGCCGACCTTGATCACAATGTTGCCGCCGCCCGACAGGGTGCCCATGGTCGAGCAACCGCCGCCCAGGTCCGAACCCTTGCCGACGAACACGCCAGCGGAAACGCGGCCTTCGATCATGCCCGGGCCTTCGGTGCCAGCGTTGAAGTTGACGAAACCTTCGTGCATCACGGTGGTGCCTTCGCCGACGTAAGCGCCCAGACGGATACGCGCTGCGTCAGCGATACGCACGCCGGCCGGCACTACGTAGTCGGTCATTTTCGGGAATTTGTCGACCGAGAACACTTCCAGCAGCTCGCCGCGCAGACGGGCTTCCAGTTGATGTTCCGCCAGTTCGGCCAGATCGATCGCGCCCTGGCTGGTCCACGCGACGTTCGGCAGCAGCGGGAACACGCCCGCCAGGTTCAGGCCGTGCGGCTTGACCAGGCGGTGGGACAGCAAATGCAGCTTGAGGTAAGCCTCAGGCGTGGAAGTCAGCGGCGCATCTTCGGCCAGAATGGTTGCAACCAGCGGCTTGTGGCTCTCGGCCAGACGGGTCAGCAGGGCGGCCTGGGCTGCGTCGACACCTTTGAGTGCTTCAGCCAGTTGCGACGCCTGGGCAGTGCTGAACGCGATGGCCTGATTGCCTTCGGTGTAACCCAGAACCGGCGCGATGGCTGCGATCAGATCGGCCGACGGGTTGAGCAGCGGCTGTGCGTAGAACACTTCGAGCCATGCGCCCTGACGGTTTTGAGTGCCGACACCAAAGGCCAGGCTGAATACGGAAGTGGACATGTAAATACCTCTAACAAAATTGAACGGGCTGGCTTACTTGAGCGCTGCCGCGTAGATATCTGGCTTGAAGCCAATCAGGGTTCGGTCACCGAGATCAAGCACCGGGCGCTTGATCATCGAGGGTTGTGCGAGCATCAGTTCGATGGCTTTACGCTGGTCGAGATCGGCTTTGCGTTCGTCGTCGAGCTTGCGAAAGGTCGTGCCTGCACGGTTCAACACCACTTGCCAGCCGTGCTCGTCGCACCATTGGGTCAGGTGTTCGCGGTCGATTCCGGCCGTTTTGTAATCATGAAAGTCATAGCGGACAGCGTGTTCATCGAGCCAGGTGCGCGCCTTTTTCATGGTGTCGCAGGCTTTGATGCCGAAAAGGTGCAACGTTTTGCTTGAATCGGTCAAGGAATTGCCCCCTTTGCAGGTGCTGGAAAAAAAAGGTGAAGGATTATGCCATGACCAGACGGTTTCGCGTCGGCCTTGGTTGTTTCGTCACTCTGTAGGAGGGCGGTTTCCAGGCGATGCGACATTGGTGCAGCGGTCAACCAGTAGGGTAAGCGGCTAATATGGCACTTCGATGCTGTCGATTGCCGGGGAACCGAGCTTTATGCAAACCGCCTACACCGTCCTGATCCTGTTGATGCTGGTCAGCGTTTCGCGCCTGGTCGGACGGGTGATCCCGTTGCCATTGCCGCTGGTGCAAATCGGTGCCGGCGCGTTGCTGGCCTGGCCGACGCTCGGGTTGCACGTCGCACTGGACCCGGAGTTGTTTCTGTTTTTGTTCCTGCCGCCGTTGCTGTTCTCCGACGGCTGGCGTATGCCCAAGCGCGAATTTTGGCGGTTGCGTGGGCCGATCCTGACCCTGGCGGTCGGTTTGGTGCTGTTTACCGTCGTCGGTGCGGGTTACTTCATCCATTGGTTGTTGCCGAGCATTCCGCTGCCGGTGGCTTTTGCTCTGGCGGCGGTGTTGTCGCCAACGGACGCCGTGGCCGTCTCGGCGATTTCGCAGAACCGCTTGCCGACGCCGCTGATGCACATGCTGCAAGGCGAGGCGTTGATGAATGACGCCTCGGGTCTGGTGACGTTCAAGTTCGCCCTGGCAGCAGCGGTGACCGGCGTGTTCTCCCTGGCCAACGCCAGCGTGACGTTTGTGTTGGTGGCGCTCGGCGGCCTCGCTGTCGGTGTGGCCCTTAGCTGGTTGGTCGGGCGTTTGCGCTCATGGATGATCGCCCGAGGCTGGGACGATCCGGCGACGCACGTTGTCTTCATGTTGCTGCTGCCGTTTGCGGCTTACGTGCTGGCCGAACGACTTGGCGCATCAGGCATTTTGTCTGCCGTGGCGGCGGGGATGATGCAGAGCTGGCTCGATCTACTGCCGCGCCAGACCAGCACCCGACTGCTCAATCGCAGCGTCTGGTCGTTGCTGGAGTTTGCATTCAACGGCCTGATTTTCCTGCTGCTGGGATTGCAGTTGCCGGACATCATCAAAGCGGTAGCCAGTCACGAAACGTCTTTGTGGCCGACGCTTCTGTATCGCTGCCTCGACGTGATCGCGATTTTCCTGGTCCTGTTGGTGTTGAGGTTTGTGTGGGTGCAGAGCATCTGGCGGCTGTCGGGGTTGCTGCGCCGCTGGCGGGGTAAAGGCGAAATGACCCAAGTACCCACGGCGCGCTCCTGCTGGTTGCTGACAGTCGGCGGCGTACGTGGGGCGGTGACGCTGGCGGGCGTGCTGTCGGTGCCGATGCTGATGGGCGGCGAGCCGTTTCCCGAGCGCGATCTGCTGATATTCATCGCCGCCGGGGTGATTCTTCTTTCGTTGATTGCCGCGTGCATTGCGCTGCCCCTGTTGCTGCGCGGCATCGAAAAAAGCCCTGACGACAAACGTCGCAGCGAAGTGCGCGATGCCTGGCGCAAGACCGCCGAAGCGGCCATTCACGCGCTCGAAGCCGAAGAGGCCAACCCTCAGGATGCGGCGCAGGCGGCGCTCGCCACCGAGCTCAAGGCGCGAATCATGTCCGAGTATCGCCATCAGTTGGAGGTGTTCAACGACTCGGCGGAGGCTCAGGCGCTGGCGTTTCAGATGGATTTGCTGGAGCGGCGTCTGCGATTGAAGGCTCTGCGAGCGCAGCGCCTGGAGCTGTACAAGCTCAGTCGTCATCACCAGATCGGTGATGACGTGTTGCGCGAAGTGCTGGGGGAACTGGATTTAAGCGAGGCCAATCTCGGCCAAGTGAAATAACCCCGCCGTTGCAGGCCTGCGTTTACTGGCGGCGCTGGATAAAGGCACGAATGCGTTCGGCCGCTTCCACGCACTCCGCCAAGGGGGCGACCAGCGCCAGACGCACTCGGCCCGCACCCGGATTGGCGCCGTCGACCTCACGGGACAGATAAGAGCCCGGCACCACTGTCACATGCTCTTCCTTGAACAGATCCCGGCAGAAAGCCTCGTCATCACCGGCAACGTTCGGCCACAGGTAAAAACCGCCATCCGGGCGCTGCACGTCCATGACCGGGCTGAGGATTTCCAGCACCGCATCATATTTTTCGCGGTACAGATCACGGTTGGCGCGCACGTGTACTTCGTCATTCCACGCGGCAACGCTGGCCAGTTGGGTCTGAACCGGCATCGCGCAGCCGTGGTAAGTGCGGTAGAGCAGGAAGCCCTTGAGAATGTCGGCGTCACCGGCCACAAATCCCGAACGCAGGCCTGGCAGGTTGGAGCGTTTGGACAGGCTGTGGAACACGACGCAGCGCTTGAAGTCTTTGCGACCCAGTTCCACGCAGGCGCTGAGCAGACCGGGCGGCGGGGTTTGTTCGTCGAAGTAGAGTTCGCTGTAGCACTCGTCCGCCGCGATCACGAAGTCGTATTCGTCGGCCAGGGCGATCAGCTTTTTCAGTGTCTCGACCGGGATCAGCGCGCCGGTCGGGTTGCCCGGCGAGCACAGGAAGAGGATCTGGCAACGTTTCCAGATGTCCGGCGCAACGGCATCGAAATCCGGGTTGAAGCCGTTTTCGTCCAGGCATGGCAGGTAATGCGGCTTGGCCCCGGCGAGGAACGCGGCACCTTCATAGATCTGATAGAACGGGTTAGGGCTGACCACCAGGGCGTCGTCGCCACGGTTGACCACGGTCTGGGTGAATGCGAACAGCGCTTCGCGGGTGCCATTGACCGGTAGCACGTTGCGCGCCGGGTCAAGCCAGCCGCTCGGTACGCCGAAACGGCGCTCGCACCACGCGGCGATGGCTTCGCGCAGCGCTGGAATGCCGAGGGTGGTTGGATAAACGGCCATCTGATCCAGATTGCTTGCCAGGGCTTCGGCGACAAAGCTTGGTGAACGGTGCTTCGGCTCGCCGATGGACAACGCGATAGCGCGCTTGTCCGGATTTGGCGTGACGCTGCCGAGCAGGGCGCGGAGCTTCTCGAACGGGTAAGGCTGCAATTGGGTCAGGGCGTTGTTCATCGGTAGATCTCGTTCGGTGTGGAGACCTGCCCTTTGCAGGCGCCAGCAAGCCGGCTCCTGCAAAGGACAGATCTCCACAGGGGGAAATTTGTTAATTCAGATACTGATTCGCGACAGTTTGATATCGGGTTCCTGGCTGACGCTGAGTTGTTCGACGATTGCATCCTGCAAACGGCTGCACAACAGCGGGTCGGACAACGGTTGATTGTTGGCGTCGGTAATGAAGAACACGTCTTCCACGCGTTCACCGAGCGTGGCGATCTTGGCGTTCTGCAACGACAGGTCGAACTCGAGGAAAATCGTGCCGATCCGCGCCAGCAAGCCCGGGCGATCCGGGGCGCTGAGTTCCAGCACCGTCACGGGGCGTTGGGCGTCGTTGTGGATGGTCACCTGCGGTGCAAACGCGAAATGCTTGAGCTGGCGCGGTACGCGACGCTGGATGATCGTCGGGTAATCGTCCGGGTTGCGCAGGGCTTCGGTCAGGCCTTCGCGGATCTGTTTGACCCGTGCCGGGTTATCGCCGATCGAGTCGCCGTCGGTGTCGAGCACGATGTAGGTGTCGAGGGTGAACTGACTGCTGGACGTGATGACCCGGGCGTCGTGAATGTTCAGGTTCAACTGATCCATCGCCGCCACGGTCACGGCAAAGAAGTCGTGCTGGTCCGGTGCGTAGATGAAGATCTGCGTGCCGCCCTCGAACTCGCGCTGGGTGGTTTCCTTGATCAGCACCAGCGGCCCGCCGTCGGCCGGCTGCTGCAGGATCGCGTCGGTGTGCCAGGCCACATCGCCGGCGGTGTGACGCAGGAAATAATCATCACCCAATTGCGACCACAATTGTTCGACGTCGTCCGGGTCGTTGCCGCCCCGCACCAGAATATCGAGGGCGGCGCTTTGGGTCTGGCGGATCTGCATTTCGCGATCAACCGGGTTCTCAAGGCCACGGCGCAAGGCGCGCTTGGTCTCGGTGTAGAGCTGGCGCAACAGGCTGGCGCGCCAGGAATTCCACAGCGTCGGGTTGGTCGCGTTGATGTCGGCGACGGTCAGTACGTACAAGTAATCAAGGCGGGTTTCGTCGCCGACGATCTGCGCAAAATCGTGGATCACCTGCGGGTCGGACAAGTCTTTGCGCTGGGCGGTGGTCGACATCACCAGGTGGTTCTGCACCAGCCAGACGATCAGGCGGCTGTCCCAGACCGGCAATTGGTGACGCTGGCAAAAGGCCTCGGCATCCACTGCGCCGATTTCCGAGTGATCGCCATGCCGGCCCTTGCCGATGTCGTGGTACAGCCCGGCCAGGTAGATCAGCTCGGGCTTGGGCAGCTTGCCCATGAGTTTGCTGGCCAGCGGGAATTTTTCCGACACTTGCGTGTACTGCAACTTACGCAGGTGCTTGATCAGGTTCAGGGTGTGTGCGTCGACCGTATAGATGTGAAACAGGTCGTGCTGCATTTGCCCGACAATGAAGCCGAACTCCGGCAAATAACGCCCGAGGATGCCGTAACGGTTCATCCGCCGCAGGTTACGGTGAATGCCGATCTTGCACTTGAACAGTTCGATGAACAGGCTGGTGTTGCGGATATCGTTGCGGAAATCGTCGTCGATCAGGTGCCGGTTTTCCCGCAGCAGACGAATGGTGTCGGCGCGCACGCCTTTGATTTCCGGTTGCTGGGCCATCAGCACGAAGATTTCGAGCATGGCGAACGGTGTGCGGCGGAATACGTTGTCGTTGCGCGCCTCGATGTACCCGTCGTGCAGCTGGAATCGCGAGTTGATCGGCTGCGGCGGCGCTTCATCTTCCGGCGCGAGGATGAGTTCCTCGAAGTGCTGGATGATCAGGTCGCTGAGCTGGGCGATGCTCATGACCACCCGGTAATACTGCTGCATGAAGTTTTCGATGGCTTGTTTGGCGTCATCGCCTTCGAAACCCAGCAGCCCGGCGATTGAGCGCTGGTGGTCGAACAGCAAGCGGTCTTCCGAGCGGCCGGCGAGCATGTGCAGCGCGTAGCGGACTTTCCACAGGAATTCCTGGGATGAAGCCAGCAGGGCGTTTTCGCTCTCGACCAGGAAACCTTCGCCGGCCAGTGCCCGCAGGTTCAGGGTGCCGTATTCGCGACGGGCGACCCACAGAATCGTCTGAATATCCCGTAGTCCACCGGGCGAGCCTTTGACGTTGGGTTCCAGGTTGTATTCGGTGTCGTTGTACTTGTGGTGGCGGGCTTTCTGCTCGGCGCGCTTGGCCAGGAAGAAGTCCTTGCTCGGCCACATGTGCGCGGTGCTGGTGACGTCGAGCATGCGCTGGCGCAAACGCTCGGGGCCGCAGATGGTACGGCTTTCCATCAGGTTGGTGACAACCGTCAAGTCGGCGCGGGCTTCAATGGCGCATTCGTCGACCGAGCGAACGCTCTGACCGACTTCCAGGCCGATGTCCCACAACAACGTCAGAAAACGCTCGATGGAGTCGCGGAAAACTTCGTGGTCGGCGCTGTCCAGCAGGATCAGCAGGTCGATATCGGAGAAAGGATGCAACTCACCACGACCGTAGCCGCCGACCGCGACCAGCGCGATGTCGGCGTCTTCGCTCCAGTTGAACTGCTCCCAGGCCTTTTGCAGGATGTTATCGACGAACCACGCGCGATCCTCGATCAGCCTGCGAATCTCCCGGCCGCTGCGAAAGCGTCCGTCAAGGACCTCGCGAGCCTGGCGGATCGCCTTCTTGAAGGCCGCGATCGGGCTGGCCTTCAGGGCCAGTTCAGCCTGGAACTGGCCACGGTCGAAGAGTTCGGGATCCACCTGCGGCATCGATTGGCTTTCCTATCTATAAGGCTGAGAGCTGTGCGGAGCGGATCAGGCCGAAACGCGCGGGATGGTGTCGTCGCTGCGCAGGGTGAAGATCTCATAACCGGTGTCGGTCACCACCAGGGTGTGTTCCCACTGGGCCGAGAGCTTGCGGTCCTTGGTGATCGCGGTCCAGCCATCGCCCAGCACCTTGGTGTCGGCCTTGCCCTGGTTGATCATCGGCTCGATGGTGAAGGTCATGCCCGCTTTCAGCTCCATGCCGGTGCCGGCGCGGCCGTAGTGCAGGATCTGCGGCTCTTCGTGAAACACCTTGCCAATGCCGTGGCCGCAGAACTCGCGAACCACCGAGAAACCGTTCTTTTCGGCATGCTTCTGGATCACTTCACCGATGTCGCCCAAGCGGCAGCCGGGTTTGACGATTTCGATGGCCTTGTACATGCATTCCTGTGTCACTTGCGACAGGCGCTCGGCCCAGACCGGCACGGTGCCGACGTGGAACATGCGGCTGGTGTCGCCGTGGTAACCGTCCTTGATGACAGTGACGTCGATGTTCAGCGTGTCGCCATCCTTCAGCGGCTTCTCGTTCGGGATACCGTGGCAGACCACGTGGTTGATCGAGGTGCAGATCGACTTCGGGTAGCCTTTGTAGTTGAGCGGGGCGGGGATGGCCTGCTGCACGTTGACGATGTAGTCGTGGCAGATGCGGTCCAGCTCTTCGGTGGTGATGCCTGGCTTGACATGTTCAGCAATCATTTCCAGCACATCGGCGGCCAGTTTGCCGGCGACACGCATTTTTGCGATGTCCTCCGGGGTTTTGAGGGTGACGGTCATACAGGCTCTCTCTGCGCTCGATGGCGCTTGTCAAAACGAAATGGGCAGTGTGCGATCAATCTTCGCCGCCCTGAAAAACGCGATTCTAACAGACGAGCAGCGTAAATCTGAGCCTCTGTACATCGCTTCTCTCTATAGATAGGCGCATTCTTGAGCGATTCCAAGGGTGCGGATAAAGGCACGCGTCAGGAATTGAGAATCCGGGTTCCGTTTTTTACAGCCTTGTGATATAAAATGCGCCGCTTTCCGGGGATACCCCGAAAGGCTTAAATCCACACACGTGTCGACACGATGACCTGGGTGCCTTCAGCTGATGCTGCTGGTTGGTCATTGGGATACGTGGAGGCCAAACCCGACTTATTAAGGAACTATCATGTCCCAAGTCAACATGCGCGATATGCTGAAGGCCGGTGTGCACTTCGGTCACCAAACCCGTTACTGGAACCCGAAAATGGGTAAATACATTTTCGGCGCGCGTAACAAGATCCACATCATCAACCTTGAAAAAACCCTGCCAATGTTCAACGAAGCTCTGACTTTCGTAGAGCGTCTGGCCCAGGGCAAAAACAAGATTCTGTTCGTCGGCACCAAGCGTTCCGCTGGCAAGATCGTTGCTGAAGAAGCAGCACGTTGCGGTTCGCCGTACGTCGATCACCGCTGGTTGGGCGGCATGCTGACCAACTTCAAAACCATCCGTGCTTCCATCAAGCGTCTGCGTGACCTTGAAGTACAAGCCGAAGACGGTACTTTCGCCAAGCTGACCAAGAAAGAAGCGCTGATGCGCACTCGTGATCTTGAGAAGCTCGATCGTTCCCTGGGTGGTATCAAGGACATGGGCGGTCTGCCAGACGCTCTGTTCGTTATCGACGTTGATCACGAGCGCATCGCGATCACCGAAGCCAACAAGCTGGGCATCCCGGTTATCGGCGTAGTCGATACCAACAGCAGCCCGGAAGGCGTTGACTACATCATCCCAGGCAACGATGACGCAATCCGCGCTATCCAGCTGTACATGGGTTCGATGGCTGACGCTGTAATCCGCGGTCGCAACCACGTTGCTGGCGGCACCGAGCAGTTCGTTGAAGAAGCTCCGGCAGCTGCAGCTGAGTAATTGACGCCTTGGCGTTGACTCAGTAAGCAAAAAGGGGGCTTGGCCCCCTTTTTGCCACCTCGAAAACCATTTGTCTGGTGGCGCAATTACAGCGTTTGTAACTTGCAGCTGCTAACAAGGGTGGTTCGGGAAGAATTGAACGCCCGTTCGATCGGGTGGAATGGTTGAAAACCTATCCAAGAGGAATTTTGAAATGGCAGAGATTACTGCAGCGTTGGTCAAAGAACTGCGCGAGCGTACTGGCGAAGGCATGATGGACTGCAAAAAGGCCTTGACCAAGGCTGGCGGCGACATCGAAAAAGCCATTGATGACATGCGTGCTTCCGGCGCCATCAAGGCTGCCAAGAAAGCAGGCAACGTGGCTGCTGAAGGCGCTATCGCTCTGAAAGAAGACGGTAAGTCCGCTGTTCTGCTGGAAGTGAACTCGCAGACCGACTTCCTGGCTCTGCAGGACGACTTCAAGGCATTTGTTGCTGCCAGCATTGAAAAGGCGTTTGCCGACAAGCTGACTGACGTCGCTCCGCTGATCGAAGCTCAAGAAGCTGCTCGCCTGGTACTGGTCGGCAAGGTTGGCGAAAACGTCAACATCCGTCGCCTGGCACGCGTTGAAGGTGACGTTGTTGGTGGTTATCTGCACGGTAACAAGATCGGTGTTGTGGTTGCCCTTAAAGGCGGCAGCGTTGAGCTGGCCAAAGACATCGCGATGCACGTAGCGGCCAGCAACCCTGAGTTCCTGCTGCCATCGGAAGTTTCTGCTGAAGCTATCGAGCGCGAAAAAGCCGTGTTCCTGCAGCTGAACGAAGAAAAAATCAAAGGCAAGCCAGAAAACATTGTTGAAAACATGGTCAAAGGCCGTATCAGCAAGTTCCTGGCTGAAGCAAGCCTGGTTGAGCAGGCGTTCGTCAAGAACCCTGAAATCAAGGTTGGCGAACTGGCCAAGAAAGCCGGTGCTGAAATCGTTTCTTTCACCTACTTCAAAGTAGGCGAAGGCATCGAGAAGCCGGTCGACAACTTCGCTGAAGAAGTTGCTGCCCAGCTGGCTGCCGCCAAGCAATAAGACGGTTTTTAACTGTCGCCCTGAAGAGGCTGCCCGCTTACGCGCGCAGCCTCTTTTCAGATGGGGCACCAATTTTTATTGGTTTCCCTTTGGAACTGGCTTACAAAGCCATGTTCCGATGGCGCTGAAGCAGCGCCAAGCTAGAGTGAACGCCAGCTGTAAACAGCTCGCAAAGAATTTTTAAAATACGCCGCAGGAGAGATTCGCAATGGCTCAGCAGGGCAGTGGTTATCAGGCTCGCTATAAACGCATTCTACTCAAGCTTAGCGGCGAGGCCCTGATGGGCTCGGAAGAGTTCGGGATCGATCCGAAAGTTCTGGACCGCATGGCGCTGGAAGTCGGCCAACTGGTCGGCATCGGCGTTCAGGTCGGTCTGGTGATCGGCGGCGGCAACCTGTTCCGTGGTGCAGCGCTGAGCGCGGCCGGCATGGATCGAGTCACCGGCGACCACATGGGCATGCTGGCCACCGTGATGAATGCCTTGGCCATGCGCGACGCGCTGGAACGTGCCAATATCTCGGCCATCGTGATGTCGGCGATTTCCATGGTTGGCGTGACTGATCACTATGATCGCCGCAAAGCCATGCGCCACCTGAATGCCAAGGAAGTCGTGATCTTCGCGGCCGGTACCGGCAATCCGTTCTTCACCACGGATTCGGCGGCCTGCCTGCGAGCAATCGAAATCGATGCCGATGTCGTGCTCAAGGCGACCAAGGTCGATGGCGTGTACACCGCTGACCCGTTCAAAGACCCGCATGCCGAGAAGTTCGATCATCTGACCTACGATGAAGTACTGGATCGCAAGCTGGGTGTGATGGACCTGACGGCCATTTGCCTGTGCCGCGACCACAAGATGCCGTTGCGCGTATTTAACATGAACAAGCCCGGCGCCCTGCTGAACATCGTGCATGGCGGCGCTGAAGGGACCCTGATCGAGGAAGGCCAACAATGATCAACGAAATCAAGAAAGACGCTCAAGAGCGCATGAAAAAATCCGTGGAGTCGCTGGCGCACAACTTCGGCCGTATTCGTACTGGCCAGGCGCACCCAAGCATTCTGGAAGGCGTGATGGTGCCGTATTACGGTTCCGACACTCCGATCAAGCAGGTAGCGAACATCACCGTCAAAGACGCCCGTACCCTGCAAGTTGTTGCCTTTGAGCGCAATATGCTCGGTGCCGTCGACAAAGCCATCGGTAGCGCGGGTCTGAACCTCAACCCGACCAACCTGGGTGAGCTGCTGCTGATCTCCATGCCGGCCCTGACCGAAGAAACCCGTAAGGGCTTCACCAAGCAGGCTCGCGATGTTGCTGAAGACGCCCGTGTTGCCGTGCGCAACATCCGTCGTGATGCGAACAGCCAGCTCAAGGATCTGGTCAAGGAAAAAGAAATCAGTGAAGACGAAGAGCGTCGCGCCACTGGCGAAATTGATGATCTGACCAAAAAGTACGTGGCTGAAATCGACGCGAATTTGGCGCAGAAAGAAAAAGACCTGATGGCCGTATAAGGGTCGCGTTTTCATGGAAAAGACCAAGCAGACTGTGCCGTCCGCGGTGCCGCGCCATGTCGCGATCATCATGGATGGTAATAATCGCTGGGCGAAAAAACGCTTTATGCCGGGTGTCGCCGGGCATAAAGCGGGTGTGGATGCGGTTCGTGCAGTGATCGAGGTGTGTGCCGAGGCCAAGGTTGAGGTATTGACCCTGTTTGCCTTCTCCAGCGAGAACTGGCAGCGTCCGGCCGATGAAGTCAGCGCCTTGATGGACCTGTTCTTCAAGGCGTTGCGTCGTGAGGCCAAGCGCCTCAACGACAACAACATCAGTCTGCGCATCATTGGTGATCGTTCGCGCTTCCATCCAGAGCTTCAGGCTGCGATGCGTGAGGCGGAAGCGATGACCGCGGGTGCCAATCGTTTCGTCCTGCAGATCGCCGCCAACTACGGCGGTCAGTGGGATATCGCGCAAGCCGCGCAGCGTCTGGCGCGGGAAGTTCAGGCCGGCCATCTGCGTCCGGAGGACATCACCCCGGAACTGTTGCAAACCTGTCTGGCCACGGGCGATCTGCCGCTGCCGGACTTGTGCATCCGTACCGGTGGCGAGCACCGCATCAGCAACTTCCTGCTGTGGCAACTGGCTTATGCCGAGTTGTATTTCTCCGACCTGTTCTGGCCGGACTTCAAACACGATGCCATGCGTACCGCGCTGGCCGATTTCGCTTCTCGCCAGCGCCGCTTCGGTAAAACGAGCGAGCAGGTCGAGGCTGGAGCCCGGGTTTAATGCTCAAACAACGAATCATCACCGCGCTGATCCTGCTACCGATCGCCTTATGCGGGTTTTTCCTGCTCGAAGGCTCCGGTTTTGCGCTGTTCATCGGGCTGGTCGTGACCCTCGGTGCCTGGGAATGGGCGCGTCTGGCGGGCTTCAATGAGCAACCGATCCGCGTTGCCTATGCGGCAGTGGTCGCGTTGATGCTGTTTGTCATGCACATTCTGCCGGGGCTGGCACCTTGGGTGCTGGGCGCTTCGGTGCTGTGGTGGGGGGTGGCGACGTATCTGGTGCTGACGTACCCGCGCTCCAGTGCGCACTGGTCCAGTGCCGCCTGCAAACTGGTGATCGGTCTGTTGATCCTGTTGCCGGCCTGGCAAGGTCTGGTCCAGATCAAGCAGGAACCCTTGGGTAACTGGTTGATCATGGCGGTCATGGTTCTGGTCTGGGGCGCCGACATCGGTGCTTACTTTTCCGGTCGGGCCTTCGGCAAGCGCAAGCTGGCGCCGCAGGTCAGTCCTGGCAAAAGCTGGGAGGGCGTCTATGGCGGCCTTGCGCTGAGCCTGGTGATAACCGCCATCGTCGGTTTCGTGCGTGACTGGAGTTTCGCCCAGATGCTGATGGGTCTGATCGGTGCCGCAGTGATCGTCTTCATTTCGGTGGTGGGAGACCTCACTGAAAGCATGTTCAAGCGCCAGTCCGGGATCAAGGACAGTAGCAATCTGCTGCCAGGCCATGGGGGTGTGCTCGATCGCATCGACAGCCTTACAGCCGCGATCCCGGTGTTTGCGGTGTTGCTGTGGATGGCAGCACCGTGAGCCGTCCACAACAGATTACCGTTCTGGGGGCTACCGGTTCGATCGGACTGAGCACGCTCGACGTCATTGCCCGTCATCCCGAGCGTTATCAGGTGTTCGCCTTGAGTGGTTTCACTCGTCTGAGTGAGTTGTTAGCGTTGTGTGTGCGTCATGCGCCACGGTTCGCCGTTGTGCCAGAGCAGGGCGCTGCCCGAGGCTTGCAGGACGATTTGCGTGCGGCAGGGCTGTCGACCCGTGTACTGGTGGGGGAAGAGGGGCTGTGTCAGGTCGCCGCCGACCCTGAGGTCGATGCCGTCATGGCGGCCATCGTCGGTGCGGCGGGCCTTCGCCCAACGCTGGCAGCGGTCGAGGCCGGCAAGAAAATACTCTTGGCCAACAAAGAAGCACTGGTGATGTCCGGTGCGTTATTCATGCAGGCCGTACGTAAAAGCGGTTCAGTGTTGCTGCCGATCGACAGCGAGCACAACGCGATTTTCCAGTGCCTACCGCAGGATTTCGCTCGCGGACTGAGTGCGGTCGGTGTCCGTCGGATTTTGCTGACAGCTTCGGGCGGTCCTTTCCGACAGACGCCTATGGCTGAACTGGTGCATGTAACCCCGGATCAAGCGTGTGCCCATCCGAACTGGTCCATGGGGCGCAAGATTTCGGTGGATTCGGCCAGCATGATGAACAAAGGCCTTGAGCTGATCGAAGCCTGCTGGCTGTTTGATGCCAAGCCGTCGCAGGTCGAAGTGGTGATTCACCCACAGAGCGTGATTCATTCGCTTGTCGATTACATCGATGGTTCGGTCCTGGCTCAACTGGGCAACCCCGACATGCGCACGCCTATCGCCAATGCGCTGGCCTGGCCGGAGCGTATCGATTCGGGTGTCGCACCGCTGGATCTGTTTGCCATTGCGCGTCTGGATTTCCAGGCCCCCGATGAGGAGCGTTTCCCATGCCTGCGCCTTGCGCGTCAGGCCGCAGAGGCTGGCAATAGCGCGCCAGCCATGCTCAATGCGGCGAATGAAGTGGCGGTCGCGGCCTTTCTCGACGGGCGGGTTCGCTATCTGGAAATCGCGAGTATCATCGAAGAAGTCTTGAATCTCGAACCCGTGGTTGAGGTGGATGATCTCGAGGCGGTGTTCACGGCTGACGCGAAAGCGCGAGTACTGGCCGGGCAGTGGTTGAGTCGTCACGGGCGGTAGTGCTGCAATACGTTGGCCCATGCAGCACCGGATAAGATTGCGGAGAAAGTAAATGAGCGCGCTCTATATGATTGTCGGCACCCTGGTAGCCCTGGGCGTGCTGGTCACCTTCCACGAGTTCGGCCATTTCTGGGTCGCACGTCGCTGTGGGGTCAAAGTGCTGCGTTTCTCCGTGGGCTTCGGTATGCCGTTGCTGCGTTGGCACGACAAGAAAGGCACTGAGTTCGTGGTTGCCGCTATCCCGCTGGGTGGCTACGTGAAAATGCTCGACGAGCGCGAAGGCGAAGTGCCGGCCGATCAGCTCGATCAATCCTTCAATCGCAAATCCGTCCGTCAGCGCATTGCTATCGTGTCGGCGGGGCCGATTGCCAACTTCTTGCTGGCGATGATTTTTTTCTGGGTGCTCGCCATGCTCGGCAGCGAGCAGGTGCGCCCGGTCATTGGTGCTGTTGAATCCGGCAGTATCGCCGCCAAGGCAGGTTTGAGTCCGGGTCAGGAAATTGTTGCCATTGATGGTGAGCCCACTTCGGGCTGGGGGGCAGTGAATCTGCAACTGGTTCGGCGTCTCGGCGAGAGCGGTTCCCTTCAGGTGCAGGTCCGCGAGCAGGGCTCCACAGCAGATTCACCGCGTGAGCTGGTGCTGGATAAATGGCTCAAGGGTGCGGACGAACCGGATCCGATACGCTCGCTGGGTATCCGTCCTTGGCGTCCGGCATTGCCGCCGGTTCTGGCAGAGCTCGATCCAAAGGGCCCGGCACAGGCTGCGGGCCTGAAAACCGGCGATCGGTTGTTGGCCCTGGATGGCAAGCCTCTGGATGACTGGCAGCAGGTGGTCGATATCGTCCGTATGCATCCGGATACCAAAATCCTGCTGCGCGTCGAGCGCGATGGTGCTCAAATCGACGTCCCTGTGACGCTCGCTGCTCGCGGCGAGAAAAAATCGCCCGGTGGTTATCTCGGCGCCGGGGTGAAAGCAATCGATTGGCCGCCGGAGATGATTCGCGAGGTCAGTTACGGTCCTTTGGCCGCGATTGGCGAGGGGGCTCGACGCACCTGGACCATGAGCGTACTGACCCTCGATTCGCTCAAGAAAATGTTGTTCGGCGAGCTCTCGGTAAAAAACTTGAGTGGACCGATAACCATTGCTAAAGTGGCGGGCGCTTCTGCCCAGTCGGGCGTCGCTGATTTCCTGAATTTCCTTGCTTATCTGAGTATTAGCCTGGGAGTTCTGAATTTGTTGCCCATTCCTGTACTGGATGGGGGGCATTTGTTGTTTTATCTGATCGAGTGGGTGCGTGGTCGCCCCTTGTCGGATCGGGTGCAGGGTTGGGGGATACAGATCGGCATCAGTTTGGTGGTCGGGGTGATGTTGCTCGCTCTGGTCAATGATTTGGGTCGTCTGTAACACTTCGCTGAATTGCGAATCTGCCGCATTTTGCGGCAGTTTGTTTATTGCCAGTTGGAATAAGAAAGGACTTCATGAAACGTCTGCTGCTAACTGCGGTTCTCACCGTATTGATGATCGCCGAAGTTCACGCCGAGTCCTTCACTATCTCTGATATTCGCGTCAATGGCCTCCAGCGGGTCTCCGCGGGTAGCGTCTTTGGTGCCTTGCCGTTGAACGTCGGTGAACAGGCGGATGATCGTCGCCTGGTGGAATCCACTCGTGCGCTGTTCAAAACCGGGTTCTTTCAAGATATCCAGCTGGGCCGTGATGGCAACGTCCTGGTCATCACGGTAGTCGAGCGTCCGTCCGTCGCCAGTATCGAGATCGAGGGTAACAAGGCGATCTCCACTGAAGACCTGATGAAGGGCCTCAAACAATCCGGTCTGGCCGAAGGCGAGATCTTCCAGCGCGCCACCCTCGAAGGTGTTCGCAACGAGCTGCAGCGCCAATACGTCGCTCAGGGTCGCTACTCGGCTACCGTCGACACCGAAGTGGTGCCGCAGCCGCGTAACCGTGTCGGCCTGAAGGTCAATATCAACGAAGGCACCGTCGCGGCTATCCAGCACATCAACGTGGTGGGGAACACGGTCTTCCCCGATGAAGACCTGATCGACCTGTTCGAACTCAAGACCACCAACTGGCTGTCGTTCTTCAAGAACGACGACAAATACGCTCGTGAAAAACTTTCCGGTGACCTGGAACGTCTGCGTTCCTACTACCTGGACCGCGGCTATATCAACATGGATATCGCTTCGACCCAGGTATCGATTACCCCGGACAAGAAACACGTCTACATCACCGTCAACGTCAACGAAGGCGAGAAGTACACCGTTCGTGACGTCAAACTGAGCGGCGACCTGAAAGTTCCTGAAGACCAGGTCAAGTCCTTGTTGCTGGTGCAGAAAGGCCAGGTGTTCTCGCGCAAGCTGATGACCACCACGTCCGAACTGATCACCCGTCGTCTGGGTAACGAGGGTTACACCTTCGCCAACGTCAACGGCGTGCCTCAGCCGCACGATGAAGACCACACTGTCGATATCACTTTCGCAGTCGATCCGGGCAAACGTGCTTACGTGAACCGCATCAACTTCCGTGGCAACACCAAGTCCGAAGACGAAGTGCTGCGCCGTGAAATGCGTCAGATGGAAGGCGGCTGGGCTTCGACTTATCTGATCGACCAGTCCAAGACCCGTCTTGAGCGTCTGGGCTTCTTTAAAGAAGTGAACGTCGAAACCCCGGCTGTACCGGGTGTCGATGACCAGGTTGACGTGAATTACAGCGTTGAAGAACAAGCGTCCGGTTCGATTACCGCCAGTGTCGGCTTTGCACAGAGTGCCGGTCTGATCCTCGGTGGTTCGATCACCCAGAACAACTTCCTCGGTACCGGTAACAAGGTCAGCGTTGGCTTGACCCGCAGTGAATACCAGAGCCGCTATAACTTTGGTTATGTCGACCCGTACTGGACTGCTGACGGTGTGAGCCTGGGTTACAACGCTTTCTATCGCACTACTGACTACAAAGACCTTGATGTCGACGTAGCAAGCTATGCCGTAGATAGCCTGGGTGCTGGCGTGAGCGTCGGTTACCCGATCAGCGAGACTTCGCGTCTGACCTTCGGCCTGACTGCGCAACAAGACAAGATCAAGACAGGTGTGTACACCGTTGACGAGATCTTCGACTTCGTTAACAAGGAAGGCGACAACTACCTGAACTTCAAGGCTTCGGCTGGTTGGTCTGAGTCGACCCTGAACAAGGGCGTGCTGGCGACCCGTGGTCATTCGCAAAGCCTGGTGCTGGAATCCACAACGCCGGGTAGCGACCTGTCGTTCTTCAAGCTCGACTACCGTGGCCAGTTGTTCCAGCCGTTGTCCGAAAACTACACCATGCGTCTGCATACCGAACTGGGTTATGGCGACGGCTACGGTTCGACCGATGGCTTGCCGTTCTATGAAAACTACTATGCTGGTGGTTTCAACTCGGTTCGTGGCTTCAAGGACAGCACCCTGGGTCCTCGCAGTACGCCGAGCCGCGGCACCAACCCGGGTACGGCGCTTGATCCGGACCAGGATCCGCTGCCGTTCGGTGGTAATGTCCTGATCCAGGGCGGGGTAGAGGTTCTGTTCCCTCTGCCGTTCGTCAAGGATCAACGCTCCCTGCGTACTTCGGTATTCTGGGATGTGGGTAACGTTTTCGACTCGACGTGCAAAGAAACCACCAACGCGAACGGTTCGTCGTCCAACACCAAGTGCAACGACATCAGCTTGAGCAACATGGCCAGCTCTGTCGGTGTGGGTGTGACGTGGGTCACCGCACTGGGTCCTCTGAGTTTCGCGTTGGCCATGCCGATCAAGAAACCGGATGAGGCTGAAACTCAAGTGTTCCAATTCTCCCTCGGCCAGACGTTCTAAGCGTCTGACCCAAGATAACGACAATGGATTTTGTAGGAGTGCATCGTGCGTAAGTTGACTCAATTGGTTCTCCTGGCGACCGTACTGGTAGCCGGTCCGGCTTTTGCCGACATGAAAATCGCCGTTCTGAACTATCAAATGGCTTTGCTGGAATCCGACGCGGCCAAGAAGTACGCCGTGGATGCCGAGAAGAAGTTCGGCCCGCAGCTGACCAAGCTCAAGACGCTGGAAAGCAGTGCCAAGGGTATCCAGGACCGTCTGATGGCTGGCGGCGACAAGATGCAGCAAGGCGAGCGTGAGCGTCTGGAGCTTGAATTCAAGCAAAAGGCCCGTGACTTCCAGTTCCAGTCCAAGGAATTGAACGAAGCCAAAGCCGTTGCCGACCGTGAAATGCTGAAGCAGCTCAAGCCGAAACTGGACAGCGCTGTGGAAGAAGTCATCAAGAAAGGTGCTTTTGACCTGGTCTTCGAGCGTGGCGCAGTGATTGATGTCAAACCTCAGTACGACATCACTCGCCAGGTTATCGAGCGCATGAATCAGCTGAAGTAATCCATGACAGCGACCATAAAACTCGGCCAGTTGGCCGAGTTCCTTGGCGCCACTCTACGTGGCGACCCGGAGAAGGAAATTACTGGGCTAGCCACTTTGCAAGAGGCTGGCCCAGCTCAGTTGAGCTTTCTGGCAAATCCTCAGTACCGCAAATACCTGGCTGACAGCCGGGCTGCAGCTTTGTTGCTGAAAGCCGCTGATGCTGAAGGTTTTGCCGGGAATGTATTGGTAGTGCCTGATCCCTACGCCGCCTACGCGCGTGTTTCCCACCTGTTCGATCCCAAGCCCAAGGCGGCTGCCGGCATTCATCCGACTGCAGTGATTGCAGCTGACGCGGTGGTTGATCCAGCGGCGAGCGTCGGTGCCTTTGTGGTCATCGAGAGCGGGGCGCGAATTGATGCCGGGACGACCATCGGCGCGCACTGCTTCATTGGCGCCCGTAGTGTCATTGGCGAAGGTGGCTGGCTCGCACCGCGCGTCACCCTGTATCACGACGTGCGCATCGGTAAGCGGGTGGTGATTCAATCCGGTGCCGTTCTGGGTGGAGAAGGCTTCGGCTTTGCCAACGAGAAAGGCATCTGGCAGAAAATCGCCCAGATCGGTGGCGTTCTGGTCGGTGACGATGTGGAGATTGGCGTGAATACTGCCATCGACCGCGGCGCACTGGCCGATACCGTTCTTGGCAATGGCGTGAAGCTCGACAATCAGATTCAGATTGCCCACAACGTCCAGGTCGGTGATCACACCGCCATGGCCGCGTGCGTGGGCATTTCCGGCAGCACCAAAATCGGCAAGCATTGCATGCTCGCCGGTGGCGTAGGGCTGGTGGGGCATATCGAAATTTGCGACAAGGTTTTCATTACCGGGATGACCATGGTGACTCACTCGATTACCGAGCCGGGCTCCTATTCTTCCGGTACGGCCATGCAACCGGCTGCCGAATGGCGCAAAAGCGCGGCACGTATCCGTCAGCTCGATGACATCGCGCGGCGGCTGCGACAGCTGGAAAAGCGAACAGGGGAAGTGACCCCTGACGGTATTGCTTCATCAGATGGCTGATACCATTTCCATATCAAGTGTGCACAGCCGCTAGACTGCCTCCTTGATTTGCTAGAGGAGCGCGCGTCAGTCGCGCGTTCCCAATCTTTACATAGGCTTCCTCCCGAAATGATGGACATCAACGAGATTCGCGAATACCTGCCTCACCGTTACCCGTTCCTGCTGGTGGACCGGGTCGTGGATCTGGATGTGGAAGGCAAGCGCATTCGCGCCTACAAGAATGTCAGCATCAACGAACCGTTCTTCAATGGTCACTTCCCTGCGCATCCAATCATGCCAGGCGTACTGATCATTGAGGCGATGGCTCAGGCTGCCGGGATCCTTGGTTTCAAAATGCTGGACGTGAAGCCGGCTGATGGCACCCTGTACTACTTCGTCGGCTCCGACAAACTGCGTTTCCGTCAGCCGGTCAAGCCTGGCGACCAGTTGATTCTTGAAGCCACCTTCATCAGCTGCAAACGCAAGATCTGGAAGTTCGAATGCCAGGCATCGGTAGATGGCAAGCCGGTCTGCTCGGCCGAGATCATCTGTGCGGAACAAAAAGTATGAGTTTGATTGACCCTCGCGCAATCATCGATCCGACGGCCATCCTGGCCGACGACGTCGAGGTCGGCCCTTGGTCGATCATCGGCGCAGGTGTGGAAATCGGCGAGGGGACAGTGATCGGGCCGCATGTAATTCTCAAGGGCCCGACCCGAATCGGTAAGCACAACCGCATCTACCAGTTTTCTTCGGTAGGCGAGGACACGCCCGATCTGAAATACAAGGGTGAAGAAACCCGTCTGGTCATCGGTGACCATAACGTCATCCGTGAAGGCGTGACCATTCATCGCGGGACCATTCAGGACCGTTCTGAAACGACCCTGGGCGATCACAACCTGATCATGGCCTATGCTCACATCGGCCACGACAGCGTCATCGGCAACCATTGCATCCTGGTCAACAACACCGCGTTGGCAGGCCACGTGCATGTTGAAGACTGGGCGATCCTGTCCGGTTTTACCCTGGTTCACCAGTATTGTCACATCGGTGCGCACAGCTTTTCCGGGATGGGCACCGCCATTGGCAAGGACGTTCCAGCGTACGTCACCGTGTTCGGAAACCCTGCCGAAGCTCGCAGCATGAACTTCGAAGGCATGCGCCGTCGTGGTTTCAGCGAAGACGCGATCCACGCCTTGCGTCGAGCCTACAAGGTGGTTTATCGCCAGGGCTTCACGGTAGAGCAGGCACTCGCGGAACTGGCCGAACCTTCAGAGCTGTTTCCGGAAGTTGCGGTGTTCCGTGACTCCATCCAGTCTTCAACCCGCGGCATCACTCGTTAATCGTGGCTAATCTGCGTATTGCGCTGGTGGCGGGTGAGGCTTCCGGTGACATTCTGGGCGCCGGCCTCATGCGCGCGCTCAAGGCACAGCATCCGGCAGTCGAGTTCATGGGTGTCGGTGGTCCGCTGATGCAGGCCGAAGGCCTGACCTCGTATTTTCCGATGGAACGTCTCTCGGTCATGGGCCTGGTGGAAGTGCTGGGTCGGCTGCGCGAGTTGCTCAAGCGCCGCAAGAAGCTGATTGCGGACCTGATCGCCGAGAAACCGGACGTGTTCATCGGTATCGATGCCCCGGATTTCAACCTCAATATCGAACTCAAGCTGCGTCAGGCCGGGATCAAGACGGTGCATTACGTCAGCCCGTCGGTGTGGGCTTGGCGGCAGAAGCGGGTGCTGAAGATTCGCGAAGGTTGCGACCTGATGCTGACGCTGTTCCCGTTCGAAGCGAAATTCTATGAAGAGAAGGGCGTGCCGGTGCGGTTTGTCGGGCACTCCCTGGCTGATGCAATCCCGCTTGAAGCGGATCGCAGCGCGGCACGGGCCGAACTCGGTTTGCCGGAAGGGCCGTTGGTCGCGCTGATGCCCGGCAGCCGCGGTGGCGAGGTCGGGCGTCTCGGCGCGTTGTTCCTCGATACCGCCCAGCGCCTGCGCGCCATGCGTCCTGGCGTGCGGTTTGTCATGCCTTGTGCCAGTCCTCAGCGTCGCGCGCAGCTTGAAGAGTTGCTGGTTGGTCGCGATCTGCCGCTGACTCTGCTCGACGGCAAGTCCCATCTGGCGCTGGCAGCCTGCGACGCAGTGTTGATTGCCTCCGGTACCGCGACCCTTGAGGCCCTGCTGTACAAGCGGCCGATGGTGGTGGCGTATCGCTTGGCACCGCTGACGTTCTGGATCCTCAAGCGCATGGTGAAAAGCCCTTACGTCTCGTTGCCGAACCTGCTGGCCCAGCGCCTGTTGGTGCCTGAATTGTTGCAGGACGATGCAACGGTCGAAGCCCTGGCCCAGACGTTGTCGCCCCTGATAGAAGGTGGCGAAGAGCAGACCCGCGGCTTCGACGAAATCCACCGAACCTTGCGTCTGGATGCCTCCAATCAGGCAGCGGACGCAGTACTGAATCTGATCGGCAAAACACAATGACTAAAGCACAACAGATGGGCCTCGATTTCACCCTGGTCGCCGAAGTAGAAGAGCTGGTTGCCGGTGTTGACGAAGTCGGTCGCGGCCCGCTCTGCGGTGCCGTGGTGACCGCCGCTGTGATCCTCGATCCGAACCGTCCGATCCTCGGTCTCAACGACTCGAAGAAGCTCACCGAAGCCCGCCGTGAAAAGCTCTACGACGAAATCTGCGAAAAGGCCCTGAGCTGGTGCATCGCCCGCGCGGAAGTCGAGGAAATCGACGAGCTGAACATCCTCCATGCCACCATGCTGGCCATGCAGCGCGCGATCGAAGGCCTGCACATTCAGCCAAAACTGGCGATGATCGACGGCAACCGCTGCCCGAAACTGGCCATGCGCGCTGAAGCTGTGGTCAAGGGCGACAGCAAGGTACCGGCCATCGCCGCCGCCTCGATTCTGGCCAAAGTCAGCCGCGACCGTGAAATGGCGGCATTCGAACTGATTTACCCCGGTTACGGGATCGGCGGCCACAAAGGTTACCCGACGCCCGTTCATCTGGAAGCACTGGCACGCTTGGGCCCGACGCCGATTCATCGCCGCTCGTTTGCGCCTGTACGGTTGGCGTATGAAGCGCGCGAAAGCCTCATGGAGAGTTAGTCCCAAGGCTGATGTTTTCGCCAAGGCCCGGTACAATCCGGGCCTTGTTGTTTTCATGACATAACGCAGGATCACTATGCCGGCTTCATTCGTTCACCTACGCCTGCACACTGAATACTCCCTGGTCGACGGTCTGGTGCGGATCAAACCGCTGGTCAAGACCCTGGTCGGCATGAACATGCCTGCCGTAGCGGTCACTGACCAGAACAACATGTGTTCCCTGGTCAAATTCTATAAAGCTTCGATGGGCGCAGGCATCAAGCCGATCTGCGGCGCCGACCTGTGGCTGTCGAACAAGGACCCGGACAACGCCCTGAGCCGGATCAGCCTGCTGGCAATGAACGCTGTTGGCTATCGCAACCTGACCGAACTGATTTCCCGTGGCTTCATCGACGGCCAACGCAATGGTTCGGTGATCATCGAGCGCGAATGGGTGGCCGAGGCCAGCGAAGGCTTGATCATGCTGTCGGCGGCGAAAGAAGGCGAGATCGGCCTGGCCATGCTCAGCGGCAATCCGGCGGAAGCGGAAAAACTGGCGCGCGAATGGATGGCGGTGTTCCCGGATCGCTTTTACCTGGAAATCCAGCGCACCAATCGTCCCAACGATGAAGAACAATTGCACGGCGCCGTGGCCCTGGCCGAGAAAATCGGTGCGCCACTGGTCGCGACCAACGATGTGCGTTTCATCAAGCAGGAAGACTTCGCTGCTCACGAAACCCGTGTTTGTATCGGCGAGGGCCGCGCCCTCGACGACCCGCGACGTTCGAAGAATTACAGCGATCAGCAATACCTCAAAAGCGCCGAGGAAATGGCTGAGCTGTTCAGCGACATTCCCGAAGCGCTGGAAAACACCGTCGAGATCGCCAAACGGTGCAACATCGAAGTGAAGCTTGGCACGCACTTCCTGCCCAACTTCCCGATTCCCGATGGCATGACCATCGACGAGTATTTCCGCAAGGTGTCCTTCGATGGCCTGGAAGAACGGCTGTCCGTTCTGCTGCCCAAGGACACCACCGAAGACTATGAAGCCAAGCGCCAGGTCTACGTCGATCGATTGAATTTCGAGCTGGATATCATCATCCAGATGGGCTTCCCCGGTTACTTCCTGATCGTGATGGACTTTATCCAGTGGGCCAAGAGCAACGGCGTGCCGGTAGGTCCTGGCCGGGGCTCGGGTGCCGGCTCGCTGGTGGCCTATGTGCAGAAGATCACCGACCTCGACCCGCTGGAATACGACCTGCTGTTCGAACGTTTCCTCAACCCCGAACGGGTATCGATGCCCGACTTCGACGTCGACTTCTGCATGGACGGTCGTGACCGGGTGATCGACTATGTGGCCGAGAAATACGGGCGCAACGCGGTCAGCCAGATCATCACCTTCGGTTCCATGGCCGCCAAGGCTGTGGTCCGCGACGTGGCGCGGGTGCAGGGCAAGTCCTACGGCCTGGCGGATCGTCTGTCGAAGATGATTCCGTTCGAAGTCGGCATGACCCTGGAAAAAGCTTACGAGCAGGAAGAAATCCTCCGTGACTTCATCAAGGTCGATGAAGAAGCCGCGGAAATCTGGGAGATGGCGCGCAAGCTCGAAGGCGTTGTGCGTAACGTCGGCAAGCACGCCGGTGGTGTGGTGATCGCACCGACCAAGCTGACCGACTTCTCGCCGATCTATTGCGACGAGGCCGGTGACGGCCTGGTGACCCAATTCGACAAGGACGACGTTGAAGCCGCCGGCCTGGTGAAATTCGACTTCCTCGGCCTGCGGACCCTGACGGTCATCGACTGGGCGCTGAAAACCATCAACCGCGACCGCGCCAAGGTCGATGAGCCGCCGCTGGACATTGCGTTCATCCCGCTCGATGACAAGCCCACCTACCAGCTGCTGCAAAAAGCTGAAACCACTGCGGTGTTCCAGCTCGAGTCGCGGGGCATGAAGGAGCTGATCAAAAAGCTCAAGCCCGACTGCCTGGAAGACTTGATCGCACTGGTGGCCCTGTTCCGTCCGGGCCCCCTGCAATCAGGCATGGTTGACGACTTCATCAACCGCAAGCACGGCCGCGCCGAACTCGCGTATCCGCACTCGGACTACCAGTACGAGGGCTTGAAACCGGTTCTGGCGCCGACGTACGGCATCATCCTGTATCAGGAACAGGTGATGCAGATTGCTCAGGTCATGGCCGGTTACACCCTCGGCGGTGCGGACATGCTGCGGCGGGCCATGGGTAAGAAAAAGCCCGAAGAAATGGCCAAGCAGCGTGGCGGTTTCATTGAAGGTTGCAAGACCAACAATATCGAAGCCGATCTGGCCGGTAACATTTTTGACCTGGTGGAAAAATTCGCCGGTTATGGCTTCAACAAATCCCACTCCGCTGCTTACGGCCTGGTTTCGTACCAGACCGCGTGGCTGAAAACGCACTACCCGGCGCCGTTCATGGCTGCGGTACTGTCGGCGGATATGCACAACACCGACAAGGTCGTGACCTTGATCGAAGAAATTCGCACCATGAAGCTGCGTCTCGACGCGCCGGATGTGAATACCTCTGAGTTCAAGTTCACGGTGAATGACGAAGGCCGCATCATTTACGGCCTCGGCGCGATCAAGGGTGTCGGCGAAGGGCCGGTGGAAGCGATCACCGAGGCGCGTCAGGACGGGCCGTTCAAGGATCTGTTCGATTTTTGCGCCCGTGTCGACCTCAAACGCATCAACAAGCGCACGCTGGACGGTTTGATCCGCAGCGGTGCGCTGGATCGTCTGGGGCCCTTTTTCCATGACGAACCGAAAGCCTATCAAGCGAGCATCGACCAGAACCGCGCGGTCTTGCTGAATGCGATGGAAGGGGCGATCAAGGCCGCCGAACAAACCGCCCGTACCCACGACAGTGGCCACGCCGACCTGTTTGGCGGCCTGTTTGTCGAGGAAGATGCCGACGTCTACGCCAATCACCGCAAGGCGAAAGAGTTGACCTTGAAGGAGCGCCTGAAAGGGGAGAAAGACACCCTGGGCCTGTACCTGACCGGTCATCCGATTGACGAATACGAGGGTGAAATCCGCCGTTTTGCCCGTCAGCGGATTATTGACCTGAAGCCGGCTCGCGATACACAGACCGTTGCGGGCATGATCATCGCCCTGCGTGTGATGAAGAACAAAAAGGGCGACAAAATGGGGTTCATCACCCTTGACGATCGCTCCGGGCGGATCGAAGCTTCGTTGTTCGCCGACGCGTTCCATTCGGCGCAGTCGCTGTTGCAGACCGACGCGATGGTTGTTGTCGAAGGCGAAGTCAGCAACGACGATTTCTCTGGCGGTTTGCGCCTGCGGGTCAAGCGGGTGATGAGCATGGAAGATGCGCGCACCAACCTGGCCGAAAGTCTGCGTTTGAAGCTGCAGACCAAAGATTTGAAAGGCGATCAGCTACGCTGGCTGGGTGAGCTGTTCAAGCGTCACCGCGGCGCGTGCCCGATCACCATGGAGTACACGAGCCCCGATGCGAAGGCCTTGCTGCAGTTCGGCGAGACCTGGCGAATCGACCCGGCGGATGCGTTGATTCAAGCCCTGCGTGACCAGTTCGGGCGAGACAACGTCTTCCTCCAATACCGTTGACGGTCAGGTGCCTTCCATACGCCCTGATCTCGACCTGAATTTTTAATCTCGACCTGAACGCGCCTCTCCCTTAAGGTAGGGCGCGAATAGACAACCGGCCGGCCCAAGCTCTCTTGGATGTCGACCCAAGACGGACGCCTATGAACCCGAATTTTCTAGATTTCGAACAGCCGATCGCCGACCTGCAAGCCAAGATCGAAGAGTTGCGCTTGGTCGGTAACGACAATTCGCTGAATATCGGCGATGAGATCTCCCGCCTGCAGGACAAAAGCAGCACGCTGACCGAAGACATCTTCGGCAAGCTGACCAGCTGGCAGATCGCGCGTCTGGCGCGTCACCCGAAACGTCCCTATACCCTGGACTACATCGAACACATCTTCACCGAGTTCGACGAATTGCACGGCGACCGTCACTTCTCCGACGACGCTGCCATCGTTGGCGGCGTGGCCCGTCTGGATGACCAGCCGGTGATGATCATCGGTCACCAGAAAGGCCGCGAAGTGCGCGAGAAGGTTCGTCGCAACTTCGGCATGCCGCGTCCGGAAGGCTACCGCAAGGCGTGCCGCCTGATGGAAATGGCCGAACGCTTCAAGATGCCGATCCTGACCTTCATCGATACGCCGGGTGCTTACCCAGGCATCGACGCGGAAGAGCGCAACCAGAGCGAAGCGATTGCCTGGAACCTGCGTGTCATGGCTCGCCTGAAAACCCCGATCATTGCCACCGTAATCGGTGAAGGTGGTTCCGGTGGTGCACTGGCGATCGGTGTGTGCGATCAGTTGAACATGCTGCAGTACTCGACCTACGCGGTGATTTCTCCGGAAGGTTGCGCTTCGATTCTGTGGAAAACCGCCGAGAAAGCGCCGGATGCCGCTGAAGCCATGGGCATCACCGCCGAGCGCCTGAAAGGCCTGGGCATCGTCGACAAAGTGATCGGCGAGCCTTTGGGCGGCGCCCATCGTGATCCTGCGGCGGCCGCAGCATCGATCCGTGCCGAGCTGACCTCGCAACTGGCGATGTTGAAGAAGTTCGATAACGAAGCGCTACTCAAGCGCCGTTACGATCGACTGATGAGCTACGGTCTCTGATCTGACCTCGCTGTACCCATGTGGGAGCGAGCTTGCTCGCGATGGCGGCTGAACATTCAACAAACAGGTTGGCTGTTACACCGCTATCGCGAGCAAGCTCGCTCCCACATTTGATTTGTGGCCAAGTGAACATTATGAGTTCATCCAGCGTTGATCTACCCACCAGGCTTCTTCTGAACCTGGCTCCCTGGCTCAATGCCACAACTTGGCGCATCGCCTTCTCCGGTGGTCTTGATTCCACGGTCCTTCTTCACCTTCTTGCCCATCTCGCAAAAACCAAGCATTTCCCCGCGCTCGAAGCCATTCACATTCATCACGGCCTTCAGTCTGCGGCGGACGCGTGGCCGGAGCATTGCCAGTCGGTCTGTGATGCGCTGGGTGTACCGCTGCAGGTGGTTCGCGTGCAGGTTCGGCCCGGTGCCAGCCTTGAGCGTGCGGCCCGGGATGCGCGTTATGAAGCGTTCACCGAGGCCACCCGGGCCAATGAACTGCTGCTGACCGCCCAGCATCGTGATGATCAGGCCGAAACCCTGTTGTTTCGGTTACTGCGTGGGGCAGGGGTGAGAGGGTTGTCGGGGATGCCACGCCAGCGGGTATTGGGCAAAGGGCATCTGTTGCGACCCTTGCTCGATATCACGCGAGCAGAGTTGGAGGTGTACGCGAACCAGCATTCATTGCGCTGGATCGAGGACCCTTCTAACCAGGACCGACAGTTCTCGCGCAATTACCTGCGGCATCAGGTGTTCCCCGTGCTGACCGAGCGCTGGCCTCAAGCTGTGGCGACCATGGCCCGCAGCGCCGCGCATCTTGGCGAAGCGCAGGAACTGCTCGATGATCTGGCGCAAATCGATCTGACCCATGCCAGCTCCATCAGTGAATTCGCTTGGCTGGGGGTACCGTCCCTTGAACTTTCGAAGCTTGCCAACCTGTCCGCTGCTCGTCAGAGAAATGCGCTGAGTCATTGGCTCTCCGCACTGACTCGTTTGCCGGACAGCGACCATTGGTCGGGTTGGGAGGATTTGCGTGATGCTGGCACGGATGCTCGTCCGGTCTGGCGCTTGGCCGATGGTGAATTGCATCGGGCGGGCGGGCGGATCTGGTGGCTGTCGGGCGCTTGGTTGCGAACGCCGCTGCCGGTGTCTGATTGGTCTGATCCCTCGCTATCGTTGAAGTTGCCGGACAACGGCGTGCTCACACTCAGCGGTCAAACCCCCGCTGGCCCGCTGCATATCCGCTATCGTGAAGGGGGTGAGGTCATGAGTCTGCCCGAGCGTGGCCATCGTGATCTGAAGCGTTTACTCAACGAACGCGGTGTTCCGGGCTTCGTCCGTGGCAGATTGCCGCTGCTCTACCAGGGCGAGCAATTGCTGGCGGTAGCCAACGTACGGGGCTTGAATGGCAGTGAGCAAGACGGTTGGAATTTGCATTGGCAGCCACCGAACGAAGATCAAGGTTTGAGCTGAAAGGGGCTTTCCGGTAGACTACGCTCCCTTCTTGATACAACTTCTGTGGATTCGCCTGAATCGCAGGAGTTGCCGATTACCAAGCAGTCTTTGCTGGGCGATTCCAAAAAATGTGTAGCGAGCAACCTACCGGTGTTTCATCTACCGGTCTGTCCCAACGCGGCGGTTTTTTTGAAAGGTGCACTGTGATTAATGCAGGTGATCGGGGGCTTCGGCCTTCCTTCGCTTTCCCCGGCGGCTCGGACCGCTTTAACGCAGACTTCTAGGGTTTTTCATGACGCGCTACATATTCGTCACGGGCGGTGTTGTTTCTTCATTGGGGAAAGGCATTGCATCGGCTTCATTGGCGGCCATCCTGGAGGCGCGGGGACTTAAGGTCACCATGCTGAAGCTGGATCCGTACATCAACGTCGATCCGGGCACCATGAGCCCGTTCCAGCACGGTGAAGTGTTCGTCACCCACGACGGCGCCGAGACCGACCTGGACCTGGGTCACTACGAGCGGTTCATCCGCACGACCATGACCCAGAACAACAACTTCACCACCGGCCGTGTCTACGAACACGTCCTGCGCAAAGAGCGCCGTGGTGATTACCTGGGCGCGACCATCCAGGTGATCCCGCACATCACCGACGAAATCAAGCGCCGGATCATCAAGGGCGCCGGCGACGCTGACGTGGCGATGGTCGAGATCGGTGGCACCGTGGGTGACATCGAGTCCCAACCGTTCCTCGAAGCGATCCGTCAATTGCGTTTCGAAGTCGGCGCCAAGCGCGCGATGCTGATGCACCTGACGCTGGTGCCGTACATCGCCACTGCCGGCGAAACCAAAACCAAGCCAACCCAGCACTCGGTCAAGGAACTGCGTTCCATCGGCCTGCAACCTGACGTGCTGGTGTGCCGCTCCGATCACCCGATCGATATTTCCTCGCGTCGCAAGATCGCGCAGTTCACCAACGTTGAAGAACGTGCGGTGATCGCGCTGGAAGACGCCGACACCATCTACAAGATCCCGGGCATCCTGCATTCGCAAGGCCTGGATGATTTTGTGGTCGAGCGTTTCGGCCTGCAATGCGGCGGCGCCGATCTGTCCGAGTGGGAAGCTGTGGTCGACGCGAAGCTCAACCCTGAGCACGAAGTCACCATCGCCATGGTCGGCAAGTACATGGAACTGCTGGACGCCTACAAGTCGCTGATCGAAGCGATGAGTCACGCCGGCATCAGCAACCGCACCAAGGTCAACCTGCGCTACATCGATTCCGAAGACATCGAAAACCAGGGCACCGCGCTGCTGGAAGGCGTCGACGCAATCCTCGTTCCAGGCGGTTTCGGTCTGCGTGGCGTGGAAGGCAAGATCACCGCCGTTCAATACGCTCGCGAAAACAAGGTTCCGTACCTCGGCATCTGCCTGGGCATGCAAGTGGCTGTGATCGAGTTCGCTCGTAACGTCATGGGCTGGAAAGACGCCAACTCCACCGAGTTCGATCGCACCAGCGGTCACCCGGTCGTGGGTCTGATCACCGAGTGGGAAGATGCCACCGGCGCGGTCGAAACCCGTACTGAAGCATCCGATCTGGGTGGCACCATGCGTCTTGGCGCACAGGATTGCCTGCTGGAACCGGGTTCCCTGGTACACGATTGCTATGCCAAGGACGTGATCGTCGAGCGTCACCGTCACCGCTACGAAGTGAACAACAACCTGCTGCCGCAAATCATGGAAGCCGGCCTGAAAATCTCCGGTCGTTCCGGTGATGGCGCACTGGTTGAAGTGGTCGAAGCCCCGGATCATCCATGGTTCGTCGCTTGCCAGTTCCACCCTGAGTTCACCTCGACACCCCGCGACGGTCACCCGTTGTTCAGCGGTTTCGTCAAAGCAGCTTTGGCTCAACACCAGAAGAAGGCTTGAACCTTATGGCGCAGAAGATCATCCGCGTAGGCGATATCGAGATTGCCAACGACAAGCCAATGGTGCTGTTCGGTGGCATGAACGTGCTGGAAAGCCGCGACATGGCGATGCAGGTCTGCGAAGAATACGTGAAGGTCACCGAGAAACTCGGTATCCCTTACGTGTTCAAGGCCAGTTTCGACAAGGCCAACCGTTCCTCCGTGACCTCTTACCGTGGCCCCGGCCTGGAAGAGGGCATGCGGATTTTTCAGGACATCAAGCAAGCCTTCGGCGTGCCGATCATCACCGATGTCCACGAGCCTGATCAGGCCGCGGTCGTCGCTGAAGTCTGCGACATCATCCAGCTGCCGGCCTTCCTGTCGCGCCAGACCGACCTTGTGGTCGCGATGGCCAAGACCGGTGCGGTGATCAACATCAAGAAAGCCCAGTTCCTCGCGCCTCAGGAAATGAAACACATCCTGAACAAGTGCGTGGAAGCGGGTAACGATCAGTTGATCCTCTGCGAACGCGGTTCGAGCTTCGGCTACAACAACCTGGTCGTCGACATGCTCGGCTTCGGCATCATGAAGCAGTTCGAATACCCGGTGTTCTTCGACGTGACCCACGCGCTGCAAATGCCCGGCGGTCGCTCCGATTCCGCCGGCGGTCGCCGCGCCCAGGTCCTCGATCTGGCGAAAGCCGGGATCAGCCAGTCACTGGCCGGTCTGTTCCTCGAAGCGCACCCGGACCCGGACAACGCCAAATGCGACGGCCCTTGCGCCTTGCGTCTGGACAAACTGGAGCCATTCCTGGCCCAGCTCAAAGCGTTGGACGAACTGGTGAAGAGTTTTCCGACGGTAGAAACCGCGTAATCCTCATTTCTCCGGTAAAGTACCGCACGATTTGTTGCTCAGGCCCTCGGGCCTGAGCCTTGTCGTCCGCAAGTCTGCCCGTTGCACATCACTTGCCGGCGATAAAAGATTTCCTTCAGCTGCGTCGTTTTCGTCAACTTTGGAGTGTTTACAACAATGGCAAAAATCGTCGACATCAAAGGTCGTGAAGTTCTCGACTCCCGTGGCAACCCCACCGTGGAAGCGGACGTGCTTCTCGATAACGGCATCATCGGCAGCGCTTGCGCGCCGTCCGGTGCTTCCACTGGCTCGCGTGAAGCGCTCGAGCTGCGTGATGGCGACAAGAGCCGTTACCTGGGCAAGGGCGTTCTGAAAGCCGTCGCCAACATCAACGGTCCGATCCGCGACCTGTTGAAAGGTACAGACCCAAGCGACCAGAAAGCCCTCGATCTCGCAATGATCAAGCTCGACGGTACTGAAAACAAAGGTTCCCTGGGCGCCAACGCGATCCTCGCCGTTTCCCTGGCTGCGGCCAAGGCAGCAGCACAGGACCAGGACCTGCCGCTGTACGCACACATCGCCAACCTGAACGGCACTCCGGGTGTCTACTCGATGCCGGTTCCGATGATGAACATCATCAACGGTGGCGAGCACGCCGATAACAACGTCGACATCCAGGAATTCATGGTTCAGCCAGTTGGTGCCAAGTCTTTCTCGGAAGGTCTGCGCATGGGCACCGAGATTTTCCATCATCTCAAAGCTGTCCTGAAGGCCCGCGGCCTGAGCACTGCAGTCGGTGACGAAGGTGGTTTCGCGCCGAACCTGGCGTCCAACGAAGACGCTTTGAAAGTGATCTCCGAGGCCGTAGCCAACGCCGGTTACAAGCTGGGCACCGACGTGACCCTGGCACTGGACTGCGCGGCGAGCGAATTCTACGAAGACGGCAAGTACAACCTGTCCGGCGAAGGCCAGGTGTTCACCGCTGAAGGTTTCGCCGATTACCTGAAAGGCCTGACCGAGCGTTACCCGATCATCTCCATCGAAGATGGCCTGGACGAGTCCGACTGGGCTGGCTGGAAAATCCTCACCGACAAGATCGGCGAGAAGGTCCAGCTGGTAGGCGACGACCTGTTCGTGACCAACACCAAGATCCTGAAAGAAGGCATCGATAAAAAGATCGCCAACTCGATCCTGATCAAGTTCAACCAGATCGGCACCCTGACCGAAACCCTGGAAGCCATCCAGATGGCCAAGGCTGCTGGTTACACCGCCGTGATCTCGCACCGCTCCGGCGAAACCGAAGATTCGACCATTGCCGACCTGGCTGTGGGCACCTCGGCTGGCCAGATCAAGACCGGCTCCCTGTGCCGTTCCGATCGCGTTTCCAAGTACAACCAACTGCTGCGTATCGAAGAGCAGTTGAATGGCAAAGCCAAGTACAACGGTCGCAGCGAATTCCGCGGCTGATTGCTACAAGGTAAAAAAGACACCGGATTGTGTCGGAAAAATCGCTACAGCGGCGTTTTTGCCACTAATCTGATGCCTTAAGAGCACAAGCCTGGATATTCCAGGCTTCGTGCTATCAAAAGCTTCAAAGTTTTGGCATGGCTGTCTTTTTTCACTGGATACCTGATATTCGATGCGCAGTCCCAATTGGTTGTTCCTCGTCTTGCTCTTGTTGCTGGCTGGCCTGCAATACCGCCTGTGGGTGGGTAATGGCAGTCTGGCGCAAGTGGCCGAGCTGACTCAGCAGATCGCGGATCAACACGCTGAGAACGAAGGACTGCTTGAGCGCAATCGGGTGATGGACGCTGAAGTCAGTGAGTTGAAAAAGGGCATGGAGACCGTTGAAGAGCGGGCTCGCCATGAATTGGGCATGGTCAAGGACGGTGAAACCCTTTACCAGTTGGCTCAATGAATTCCCCGTTACCGGCCTTCTGGGCCGTGATTCCTGCCGCGGGCGTCGGTGCCCGTATGGCCGCGGACCGTCCCAAGCAATACTTGCAACTGGGCGGGCGCACTATTCTCGAACACAGCCTTGGCTGTTTCCTTGATCATCCTGGCCTGAAGGGCTTGGTGGTCAGTCTTGCTGTTGATGATCCTTACTGGCCGAATCTGGCGTGCGCTGGCGATTCGCGTATTCAACGCGTTGACGGCGGCGCCGAGCGTTCCGGGTCGGTGCTCAATGCTTTGTTGCATTTGCATGCGTTGGGTGCGGACGATGAGGATTGGGTGTTGGTCCACGATGCTGCGCGGCCGAATCTGAGCCGAGAGGATCTGGACAAGTTGCTGAGCGAGTTGGCGGATGATCCTGTCGGCGGGCTGCTGGCAGTTCCTGCTCGCGATACGCTTAAGCGAGTCGACAAGCACGGTCGCGTGGTCGAAACCGTGGATCGCAGTGTGATCTGGCAGGCCTATACGCCGCAGATGTTTCGCCTTGGTGCGCTGCATCGGGCCTTGGCCGATAGCCTGGTGGCTGACGCGGTCATCACCGATGAGGCTTCGGCCATGGAGTGGGCAGGGCTGGCGCCACGCCTGATTGAGGGGCGCGCGGACAACCTGAAAGTCACTCGGCCCGAAGACCTCGAATGGTTGCGCCAGCGTTGGGCTAACCGCCGCTGAGTGATGTGGTGGTCTGCCGCATCGCCATCGCCAGCAGGCTGGCTCCCACCCTTGATCTGCGTTGAACAAAAATTCTGCATCCGCTAAAGATTCCCTGTGGGAGCTCGCCTGCTAGCGATGGTGGCTTCGCAGTCGACGCAAAACTCAAGTCCGGTACTCCGGCCGTTCGGCCAAACCTTCCTTCAGATAATCCACCAACTTGCGCACCTTCGGCGACAGGTGTCGTTGTTGTGGATAAAGCGCCCACACGGCCGTATTCGGCGGTTGGTGAGCATCCAGCAGCGAAATCAGTTCGCCGCTTTTCAGGTATTCCAGCACGTAGTAATCCGGCAGCTGGCACAGCCCGACGCCTTGTAACGCCGCATCCAGCACCGCTTGCCCACTGTTGCACCGCCAGTTTCCCTGCACTCGCTGGGAAAATTCCCGCCCGTTCTGTTCAAGTTGCCAGAGATCCGAGCTGCCGATGAGGCAGTTGTGGCGGCTCAGTTCCGACAAGCTGTGTGGGCGACCATACCGTTCGAGGTAGGACGGCGATGCGCACAGATACATGCGTCGCGGTGCCAGTCGCGTTGCCACCAGTCGCGAGTCCTGAAGGCGGCCGAGGCGGATCGCCAGGTCCAGACCTTCATGCACCAGGTCAAGTTGACGGTTGCTCAGCTCGATATCGATTCGAAGTTGCGGATAGAGCCCCATGAAGCGCGTCACCAGCGGCACGATGAAGCGTTCGCCGTAGGCCACCGCGCAGGTCATGCGCAACATGCCTTTGGGCTCGCTGGTCAGGTCGCCGACTGCTCTGAGCGCTTCTTCACGACCGTCCTGCAACCGCTGGCAATGCTGCAAAAATGTTTGCCCGGCTTCGGTCAGCGTAACTCGACGGGTGCTGCGATAAAGCAGCCGCGTCTGAAGGCGCTCTTCCAGGCGTACTATTTGGCGACTGATGTGGGAGGAAGAAACCCCGAGACGTTCCGCCGCCGCCGTAAATTGGCTGCACTCGGCCACGGCGACGAATTCGTCGATACCTTCCCAGCGGTTCTCGGACATCGATGATTATCCCTGTATGGCAATAATGTTTTGCTTTTGTCCTGATTATTCATCGTTAAGCGGTGTATTACACTTGCTGTCTCGTTTTTATTCACTGGAGAATCCACATGATCAAGTCGCGCGCCGCCGTTGCCTTCGAGGCCAAGAAACCCCTCGAGATCGTTGAAGTCGATGTCGCCATGCCGAAGGCCGGTGAAGTTTTGCTGCGTGTGGTTGCCTCCGGTGTCTGCCATACCGATGCATACACGCTGTCGGGCGCTGATCCGGAAGGTATCTTCCCCTCGATCCTCGGCCACGAAGGCGGCGCGGTGGTTGAAGCCATCGGTGAGGGCGTGACCTCCGTGGCGGTCGGCGATCACGTCATCCCGCTGTACACCCCGGAATGCCGTCAGTGCAAATTCTGTCTGTCGGGCAAGACCAACCTGTGTCAGGCGATTCGTGCGACCCAGGGCAAAGGCCTGATGCCAGATGGCACTACGCGTTTTTCCTACAAGGGTCAGCCAATTTTCCATTACATGGGTACCTCGACGTTCTCCGAGTACACCGTGTTGCCGGAAATCTCCGTGGCCAAAATTCCTAAAGAAGCACCACTGGAAAAAGTCTGCCTGCTGGGCTGCGGCGTCACCACCGGCATCGGTGCGGTGCTCAATACCGCCAAGGTAAAACCGGGCGACACCGTGGCGATTTTTGGTCTTGGCGGTATCGGTCTGTCGGCGGTCATCGGTGCTGTAAAAGCCAAGGCTGCACGGATCATCGCCATCGACATCAACCCGGCCAAATTCGAGATTGCCAAGCAGTTGGGCGCAACTGATTGCGTGAACCCGAAAGATTTCGACCGTCCAATCCAGGAAGTCATCGTCGACATGACCGATGGAGGCGTCGACTTTTCCTTCGAGTGCATCGGCAATGTGCAACTGATGCGTGCCGCTCTGGAGTGCTGCCACAAGGGCTGGGGCGAATCGGTGATCATTGGCGTGGCCGGTGCCGGTCAGGAGATTTCCACCCGTCCGTTCCAGTTGGTCACCGGTCGCGTCTGGCGCGGTTCGGCGTTCGGTGGCGTTCGTGGTCGTACCGAGTTGCCGAGCTATGTCGAAATGGCCGAGACCGGTGAGATCCCGCTGGATACTTTCATCACTCACACCATGGGTCTGGAAGATATCAACAAGGCGTTTGACCTGATGCACGAAGGCAAAAGCATCCGCAGCGTTATCCATTTCTGAGGTCGATCATGAGCCTGGAAAATATCTCCTGCCAGAAAAGCTTCGGCGGCTGGCACAAACGCTACCGGCACCGCTCTGACGTGCTGGGCTGCGACATGGTGTTTGCCGTGTACCTGCCGCCGCAAGCGGAGCAGGGCGGCAAGCTGCCGGTGCTGTACTGGTTGTCCGGCCTGACCTGTACCGACGAGAACTTCATGCAAAAGGCTGGCGCCATGCGCATGGCCGCGGAACTCGGGCTGATCATCGTTGCACCGGACACCAGCCCGCGTGGTCCCGATGTGCCGGGTGATCCGGATGGCGCCTGGGACTTCGGTCTCGGCGCCGGGTTTTATCTGAATGCCACGCAGGAACCGTGGTCGCGGCACTATCGGATGCATGACTATGTCGTGCAGGAATTACCGGCATTGGTCGAAGCCCATTTCCCGGCATCGGACAAACGCGGCATCAGCGGTCATTCCATGGGCGGTCACGGTGCGCTGGTGTGTGCGTTGCGCAATCCGGGGCGATATCAATCGGTGTCGGCGTTCTCGCCGATCAACAATCCGATGGATTGCCCATGGGGTCAGAAAGCCTTCTCTCGCTACCTGGGTGAAGACCGGTCGAAATGGCGCGAATGGGACGCTTGCGCCCTGATCGCCGAGGCCAATGAACAGTTGCCGTTACTGGTCGATCAAGGTGATCGCGATGATTTCCTGGCCACCCAACTCAAGCCGGAAGCCTTGCAACAGGCGGCCAAACTGGCCGGTCATCCGCTGACGTTGCGCCTGCAGCCCGGCTACGATCACAGCTATTTCTTCATCGCCAGTTTCATCGACGATCACTTGCAGCATCACGGGCGCGCTCTGGGCGCCTAATGCAGGTAGAATCACGCCCTGATAAAATTCGGGGCGTTTTTTTATGCGTATTGGCCACGGCTATGATGTGCACCGTTTCGCTGAAGGCGATTTCATTACTCTGGGCGGCGTGCGCATTGCACACGGCTTCGGGCTGCTCGCTCATTCCGACGGTGACGTCCTGCTGCACGCCTTGAGCGATGCCTTGCTCGGCGCCGCCGCGCTGGGTGATATCGGCAAACATTTCCCAGACACCGACCCGACCTTCAAGGGCGCCGACAGCCGTGTGCTGTTGCGTCACGTCGTCGCACTCGTCCACGCCAAAGGCTGGAAAGTCGGCAACGTCGATAACACCATCGTCGCCCAGGCGCCGAAAATGGCCCCGCATATCGAATCGATGCGCGCGCTGATTGCCGCGGATCTTCAAGTTGAGTTGGATCAAGTGAACGTGAAAGCTACCACCACCGAAAAGCTTGGCTTTGTCGGTCGCGAAGAAGGTATCGCCGTGCATTCCGTTGCCTTGTTGCTGCGCGCATGAACGAACTGCAATTGCTTGGCCCGCGGGCCTATGGTGAAGCCCTCGGCACCGCTGTACTGAAAGCCACGGCGGAAGATTTTCAGGTCGATGAAGTGCTCAATATCCCACTCAGCGGCGATGGCGAGCACCTGTGGATCTGGGTGGAAAAGCGCGGACTGAATACCGAAGAAGCGGCGCGGCGAATTGCCAAGGCCGCGGGCGTGCCATTGCGCACCGTCAGTTATGCCGGCCTCAAGGACCGTCAGGCGCTGACGCGCCAGTGGTTCAGTGTGCAACTGCCGGGCAAGGCCGACCCTGATTTGTCGGCGGCGGAAAACGATACGCTGAAAATCCTCAAGACCGGTCGGCACAAACGCAAGCTTCAACGCGGCGCCCACTCGGCCAACGGTTTCACCTTGCGCCTGACTCAGTTCGCCGGTGACAAGGCCGCAATCGAAGAGCGTCTGCAGTTGATCGCCAAGCAAGGTATCCCGAATTATTTCGGCACCCAGCGTTTCGGCTTTGACGGTGGCAACGTGGTCGATGCCCGCGGCTGGGCCGCGCGCAAGGCCTTGCCGGAGCAGCGCAACGTGCGGTCGCGTCTGCTTTCCACCGCCCGCAGTTTTCTGTTCAACCAGGTGCTGGCGGCGCGTGTCGCTGATGGCACCTGGCAGCAAGCTCAGGTTGGCGATCTGCTGGCGTTCACCGACAGCCGAAGCTTCTTTCCGGCCGGTGAGGCCGAGTGCAGCGACCCGCGTCTGGCGATTCTCGACCTGCACCCGACCGGCCCGCAGTGGGGCGAAGGTGACTCGCCGGCGACGGGGGCTGTCCATGAACTGGAGCAGGCAATCGCCGCCCGCGAAGCAGACCTTCGCGATTGGTTGATTAATGCCGGAATGAGCCACGAACGTCGCATCCTGCGACTGCCCATTGGTGGGTTGACGTGGCATTATCCCGAGCCTGACATTCTGCAACTGGAATTCGTCCTGCCGGCCGGATGCTTTGCCACTGTATTGGTGCGCGAGCTCGTTGATCTGGTGCCGGTGGGGCAGACGGACAGCCCATGCGTATTCTGATTTCTAACGACGATGGGGTAGCCGCACCCGGTCTCGCCGCGCTTTATGCTGCGCTGGCGGATTACACCGAATGCGTGGTTATCGCCCCGGACCAGGACAAAAGCGGCGCCAGCAGCTCGCTGACGCTCGACCGTCCGTTGCACCCGCAGACCTTGGCCAACGGTTTTATCAGCCTCAATGGCACACCGACCGATTGCGTGCACCTGGGCCTCAACGGCTTGCTGGAACGCGAACCTGACATGGTGGTTTCCGGCATCAACCTGGGCGCTAACCTGGGGGACGATGTGTTGTATTCCGGCACCGTGGCAGCAGCCCTCGAAGGGCGTTTTCTGGCGCTTCCTTCGTTCGCCTTTTCGTTCGTCTCACGGCAAATCGAGAACCTTCCCACAGCCGCTTACTATGCGCGCAAACTGGTGGAAGCCCACGCCGACCTTGACCTGCCACCGCGCACGGTACTGAACGTGAACATTCCCAATTTGCCGCTGGACCACATCCGCGGAATCCAGCTGACTCGCCTCGGTCATCGCGCTCGCGCGGCGGCACCGATGAAAGTGGTCGACCCGCGTGGCAAGTCCGGTTACTGGATCGCTGCCGCCGGGGACGCCGAAGACGGCGGCCCGGGCACCGATTTCCATGCGGTGATGCAAGGCTATGTGTCCATCACGCCGCTGCAACTGGATCGCACCTTCAATGATGCCTTCCGAAGCCTCGATGGCTGGCTGGAGGGATTGCGCTGATGGCTCGTGAACAAGACCCGATGCATCGCGGTATCGGGATGACCTCCCAACGCACCCGCGAACGTCTGATTCAGCGGCTGTATGAGGAGGGCATTTCCAACGCCAAGGTGCTGGAAGTGATCCGCCGTACGCCGCGTCACCTGTTCGTCGACGAGGCGCTGGCGCACCGTGCCTACGAAGACACGGCGTTGCCGATTGGTAACAACCAGACGATCTCCCAGCCTTACATGGTCGCTCGCATGAGCGAGCTGTTGCTGGAAGCGGGTCCGCTGGACAAGGTCATGGAAATCGGCACGGGTTCGGGCTATCAGACCGCGATCCTGTCGCAGTTGGTGGAACGAGTGTTTTCGGTCGAGCGCATCAAGGTTCTTCAGGACCGGGCCAAGGAACGCCTGGTTGATCTGAACTTGCGCAATGTGGTCTTCCGCTGGGGCGATGGCTGGGAAGGCTGGCCTGCGCTGGCGCCGTACAACGGCATTATCGTGACGGCGGTGGCGACCGATGTGCCTCAGGCCTTGCTTGATCAGTTGGCACCCGGAGGGCGACTGGTCATACCGGTCGGCTCGGGTGAGGTGCAACAATTGATGTTGATCATCCGCGAAGAGCACGGGTTTTCCAGGCGTGTTCTGGGGGCAGTACGTTTCGTTCCATTGCTCAACGGCCCCTTGGCCTGAGCATTTGTCTGGGCGCGGTGAATTCCTTTCGATTGCCCCTGTCTTACAGCGGCGTCGATCGGTTAAACGGGATTCATCGTCAGGTAGCAAACGTGTGCTTCACCTCATTAAAGGTAAAGCCTGCACAGACCGTTATACTTGCGACACTTCATGCCGGGAGCACGGCAATTCAACATTTCAGCCACCACAAAGGGAGCGGCGGGTGAGTCTCACAGTCATTGCGCAGCGAATGGGTATAACGAGCTTTCAGCGCCTGGTGACTGGCCTTGTCTTGAGTACCTTGCTGGTCGGTTGTTCCAGCAACAAATCGAGCGACGTACGCGTCGTCGATCGCAACAATGCCGTGGCCCAGCGTCCGGCAGTAACCACTGGCCAGTATGTGGTTCGACCTAAAGACACCCTGTTTTCCATCGCCTTTCGCTACGGTTGGGACTACAAAGCCCTCGCCGCACGCAACAACATTCCTACGCCTTACACGATACATCCGGGTCAGACGATTCGCTTTGACGGTCGCACCGGTTCAACGCCGACGGCGGTGGTCAGCCCGGCCGATTCAACGCCTTCATCGTCGAGTAAAACCACGGTAATCCGGCGCCAGCCAAATGGCGCAACTACGACGACAACGGTGGTTGCACCGTCCGTCGCCAACAAGCCAGCACCCGCTCCAATGCCTCCCGCAGGCCCGGCCCCGACCGGCTGGGGATGGCCTTCTAATGGCATTCTCATTGGAAAATTCTCTTCAAACGGTAGTTTGAATAAAGGAATTGATATCGCCGGGGATTTGGGACAGCCTGTTTTAGCTGCGTCTGATGGGACGGTGGTATACGCCGGGAGTGGCTTAAGGGGCTACGGCGAATTAGTCATCATCAAACACAGCGATACCTACGTCAGTGCCTACGGTCACAACCGCAGGCTTTTGGTTCGGGAGGGGCAGCAGGTCAAGGTCGGACAGACAATTGCCGAAATGGGGTCAACGGGTACAGACCGGGTGAAACTGCATTTTGAGATTCGCCGACAAGGTAAGCCTGTAGATCCGCTGCAATTCCTGCCACGTCGTTGATTTGTTGTCAGCCTGTTCCGTCGCGTAGAGGGAACAGGCTCCAGCGTTGCCAAGGATAAAGGCGCCGCTCGAGCTTGAGGTCGAACTCACCAAAGGACTATAACAATGGCTCTCAGTAAAGAAGTGCCGGAGTTTGACATCGACGATGAGGTTCTCCTGATGGAGACCGGCATCGGTACGGATTCGATGTCGAATGATGAAGGGGCTGCTCCACCTTCCGTTCGTGCCAAATCCAAACACTCCGCCTCGTTAAAGCAACACAAGTACATCGATTACACGCGTGCGCTCGATGCCACGCAGCTATACCTCAATGAAATCGGCTTTTCCCCTCTGCTGTCCCCCGAAGAAGAAGTTCACTTTGCACGCTTGTCGCAAAGTGGCGATCCGGCCGGGCGCAAACGCATGATTGAAAGCAACCTGCGGCTGGTGGTGAAAATCGCCCGGCGCTACGTCAATCGCGGCTTGTCGTTGCTGGACCTGATCGAAGAGGGCAACCTCGGACTGATTCGGGCGGTAGAAAAGTTCGACCCCGAACGTGGCTTCCGCTTCTCGACCTATGCAACCTGGTGGATTCGTCAGACCATCGAGCGCGCAATCATGAATCAGACCCGGACCATCCGGTTGCCGATCCATGTGGTCAAAGAGCTTAACGTGTACCTGCGGGCTGCACGGGAGCTAACGCAAAAACTCGATCATGAACCCTCACCCGAAGAGATCGCCAACCTGCTGGAAAAACCGGTGGGAGAGGTCAAGCGCATGCTCGGCCTGAACGAGCGGGTTTCTTCGGTCGACGTCTCGCTGGGTCCGGATTCGGATAAAACCCTGCTGGACACCCTTACCGACGACCGTCCGACCGATCCGTGCGAACTGCTGCAGGATGACGATCTGTCTCAGAGCATTGATCAATGGCTTTCGGAATTGACCGACAAGCAGCGCGAAGTGGTCATACGCCGCTTTGGCTTGCGCGGGCACGAGAGCAGCACGCTGGAAGATGTAGGCCTGGAAATTGGCTTGACCCGGGAACGTGTCAGACAGATTCAGGTTGAAGGCCTGAAGCGTCTTCGGGAGATTCTGGAGAAGAATGGCCTGTCGAGTGAGTCGCTGTTTCAATAAGCAAATCGCTTGAGCAGCAAGCAAAAAGCCCCGACTGGTTCGGGGTTTTTTGTTATCCAGAAACCCTCTGCAGGAGCCGGCATGCTGGCGATGAACGATTACGCGGTTTGCCAGGTTAACCGCGGTGTTTGCATCACCTGCAAGCTGACTCCTACAGGGGGGGATCTCAAGTTTGTAGTTTCGCGTTGTAAGCCTTTGCTTACTTTTTCGTAAGTGTTCGTTATTTTTACACCTTGGCAGACGACTATTGTTCGTCCGCATTTTTTTTATCTAACTGATATTTATAGATATTTATAAAGATTAAACACATGTGACAGCCGGTTTTGGCTTGGGAAGGCAATTGCACCTGCTCGGGAACGCTCTAGTATTCAGGTTGTGTCGACGGACAGACACGCCCTTCAAGGATGAGGGGAAAGGACATTGCAGGACGCGATTCATCAGGACGATGAAAAGGAACACAGGGAATAGGGAAAAATGTGGGCGGGTCAAACCGCCCCTTTTTTTTGCCTGCAGAAAAGCAAAAAGGCCCGCAAGGGGCCTTTTCGGAAACGCGGGGTCAATCAGCGTTCGAGGTCTTTGATCTTGCCTTTGACGCCATCCCACTCTTCGGCATCGGGCATCGATTCTTTCTTCTCGGTGATGTTCGGCCAGATTTCGGCCAACTCAACGTTCAGCTGAATGAATTCCTGCATCTCTTCCGGGACTTCATCTTCGGAGAAGATGGCCACGGCAGGGCATTCTGGTTCGCACAATGCGCAGTCGATGCACTCATCCGGGTGAATCACCAGGAAATTCGGGCCTTCGTAAAAGCAGTCCACCGGACAGACTTCTACGCAGTCGGTGTACTTGCACTTGATGCAGTTGTCGGTGACGACGAAGGTCATTTCTAATTTTCTCCTCAGGCGGCGGCAGCGGAGCCCCTTCACGTTGGGGTCGCCAGGTTTGGGAGCGATAGTCTGCAGACCAGGCTATTAGCCTGCAGCATCCCAAACCGCGCGAGATTCTAACAGCTTGCACGCAAGTGCGTTAGATCCGTGTCTTTAGTGTATAGAGCATTTCGAGCGCGCGACGCGGCGTCAGGTCATCCAGATCCAGTTTGGCCAGTTCATCAAGCACCGGATGCGGCAGGCTGGCGAACATGTCGCTTTGCTGCGGTGCGGCCGGTTTGCCCTTGGCGGGCTTCGGAGCTTCATGCGGCAGCGCAGTGGCTTCCAGTCGACCCAGGTGCTCGCGAGCGCGCACGATCACTTCGCTCGGCACACCGGCCAGCTGCGCAACGGCCAGGCCATAGCTCTGGCTGGCAGGCCCTGGCAGCACGTGGTGCAGGAACACGATGCGCTCGTTGTGCTCAGTGGCGTTGAGGTGCACGTTGGCCACCAGCGGTTGCGCTTCCGGCAATACGGTCAGCTCAAAGTAGTGGGTGGCGAACAGCGTGTAAGCCCGCAGCTGCGCCAGGCGTTCAGCCGCAGCCCAGGCCAGGGATAAGCCGTCGAAGGTGCTAGTGCCGCGACCGACCTCGTCCATCAGCACCAGGCTGCGCTCGGTGGCGTTGTGCAGAATGTTGGCGGTTTCGCTCATTTCGACCATAAAGGTCGAACGTCCACCGGCCAGGTCATCGCTGGAACCGATCCGGGTGAAGATCCGGTCCACCAGCGACAATTCGCAACTCGCCGCCGGCACGAAGCTGCCGATATGCGCCAGCAAAACGATCAGCGCGGTCTGACGCATGTAGGTGGATTTACCGCCCATGTTCGGGCCGGTGATCACCAGCATGCGCGTATTGTCATCGAGGCTCAGGTCGTTGGCCACGAACGGCGTGGTCAGCACTTGCTCGACCACCGGGTGACGACCCTGGCTGATGCGCATGCACGGCTCGTCGACGAAACGCGGGCAGTTCAGGTCGAGGTTCAGCGCGCGTTCGGCGAGGTTGCTCAGCACGTCCAGTTCGGCCAGGGCGGCGGCGGTGTCTTGCAGCGGCGGCAATTGGCTGATCAGGTCTTCGAGCAGCGCTTCGTAAAGCATCTTCTCGCGGGCGAGGGCGCGGCTCTTGGCTGACAGCGCTTTGTCCTCGAAAGCCTTCAGTTCCGGCGTGATAAAACGCTCGGCGCCTTTCAGCGTCTGGCGCCGGATATAGTCGGCCGGCGCCGACTCGGCTTGCTTGCTCGGCAACTCGATAAAGTAACCGTGAATGCGGTTGTAGCCGACTTTCAGGTGCGACAGGCCGGTGCGGGCCTTCTCGCGTGCTTCCAGATCGATCAGGAACTGCCCGGCGTTTTCACTGAGTGATTGCAGGTCATCGAGTTCGCTGTCGTAACCGGTTTTCAACACGCCGCCATCACGGATCACCGCGGGTGGGTTGTCGATGATGGCTTTTTCCAGCAGGGCCGCCAGTTCCGGGTAGGTGCTGGTGGTTTTCGCCAGTTGAATAATGTGCGGCGCTTCCAGCTCGACCATCGCCACTTGCAGCTCGGGCAATGCACCGAGGGCATCGCGCAGGCGCGCCAGGTCGCGAGGACGCGCATTACGCAAACCGATCCGCGCGAGAATCCGCTCGATGTCACCGATTTCCTTGAGCTGCGGCTGCAGCTTTTCGAAACGGTAACCGTCGAGCAGGCAGGTGATCGAGGTCTGGCGCGCCAGCAACACAGGCAAATCCCGCAACGGGCGATTCAGCCAACGGGTCAGCAGGCGGCTGCCCATGGCGGTCTGGCAGCGATCAACCACCGATTGCAGCGTGTTATCGCGACCGCCGGCCAGGTTGGTGTCCAGTTCCAGGTTGCGACGGCTTGCACCATCCAGCACCACGGTGTCGTCCAGGCGTTCATGACGCAGGCTGCGCAAGTGGGGCAGGGCGGTGCGCTGGGTTTCCTTGGCGTAGCTGAGCAGGCAACCGGCAGCGCCGATGGCCAGGGTCAGGTTCTCGCAACCGAAACCTTTGAGGTCCTGGGTCGAGAATTGCTGGCAGAGACTTTTCAACGCCGAGTCGCGCTCGAAATCCCACGGCGCACGGCGACGAACCCCACGACGTTTCTCTGCCGGCAAGTCTTTCGGCCAGTCATCCGGGATCATCAGCTCCACCGGATTGACCCGCTCCAGTTCCGCCAGCAGGTTTTCCCAACCCTTGATTTCCAGCACTGTGAAGTTACCGCTGGTGATGTCCAGCACCGCCAGACCGAACAGGCGCTCGTCACCCAGCACCGCCGCGATCAGGTTATCCCGACGCTCATCCAGCAGCGCTTCATCACTGACCGTGCCCGGCGTGATAATTCGCACCACTTGCCGATCCACCGGGCCTTTGCTGGTCGCCGGATCGCCGACCTGTTCACAGATCACCACCGATTCGCCGAGCTTCACCAGTTTCGCCAGGTAACCTTCCGCGGCGTGGTAAGGAATCCCACACATCGGAATCGCCTGGCCGGCCGACTGCCCACGGGCGGTCAGGGTGATGTCCAGCAACTTGGCGGCCTTCTTCGCGTCTTCATAGAAGATCTCGTAGAAGTCACCCATGCGGTAGAACATCAGCTGGTCGGGGTGCTGGTTCTTCAGGCGCCAGTACTGCTGCATCATTGGCGTGTGCGAGGACAGATCGGTGAGTGCTTTATTCATCGGATATCAGGCAAATTCGTTGAAAGGTGTAGGGCAAAGGAGGGACATCGGCCCGGCTTTTCCGCGATGGGCGCAAGGTTAACATGGGCGGTCCACCCGACGCAGGCATGAAAGCCGCGGGATACATGTCTGCTGTCTATACACGATTTATGCGCTTTTTATGCAATTCTGCATTTGCCTCCGAAAAAAAGATGAAGCACTATGCGCGTTATGCAAAAACGCAATGTTTCTTCCGTCTTAAGAGCGCTGCTCGATCAGCACGGGATCTCCCCCACGGAGCTTCACCGTCGCACCGGCGTGCCTCAATCCACCCTCTCGCGCATTCTCAGCGGGAAGATTGTCGATCCTTCGGATAAGCACATCTCGAAGATCGCCGAGTACTTCGCCGTGAGCACCGATCAGTTGCGCGGCCGCGCGGATGTCGCGCCTGTCGCCCATCCCGAACGCGATGAATTGCATTCCGAACTCAAGGACATAAGCCTGTGGGACGACGATACGCCCGTCGATGACGACGAGGTATCGGTGCCCTTTCTTCGCGAGGTTGAATTGGCTGCTGGATCAGGAAGATTCGTCATCGAAGAGAGCGAGCGCTCTAGCCTGCGCTTTGGCAAGCGCAGCTTGCGCCACAACGGTGTGCAGTTCGACCAGGCCAAATGCGTGACGGTACGCGGCAACAGCATGTTGCCAGTACTGCGCGACGGCGCCACCGTGGGTGTCAATGCCGGCAAATGCGGGATCGGCGATATCGTCGATGGCGACCTGTATGCCATCAACCACAACGGCCAGTTGCGGGTTAAACAGCTTTATCGCCTGCCGACGGGGATTCGCCTGCGCAGCTTCAATCGCGATGAGCATCCGGACGAGGACTACACCTTCCAGGAAATCCAGGAAGAACAAATCGTCATCCTCGGTCACGTTTTCTGGTGGGGCATGTACGCCCGCTAACCTCACCGCTGTCAGATAAAACCCGCCACTGCGCGGGTTTTTTTTCGCCTGCTGAAAACCGCCAACGCCTTTGCCTGTGGTGCTTTCATGCGTCAGTGCATTATAAATGCATAAATAAATGCATTTGTGCATTGACTGTATATGCATCCATGCATATTCTTTGTCTCAAGCCGCTCAACAAAGCAGCTCGAAACGAAGTTCTTTAGTTCCACCACAAAGGCAGCGATGAACCGGCCTCAACGGTTCAGAGGGTTGGCAACTGACCCGGGTGTGCAGCGTAAAGCACCACAAGCAGTTATCCGGCGGGCAGGGACCGCGGTCGGAAAAACAATCTGAATGGACCCGTACCGCGCCAGTAGCGCCGAAAGGTCAACGCGAAGGACCGCATTACTGAAAAGCCTGGGTGACCGGGCTTTTTGGAATGCCTGCCTCACGTCAGGTATCTCAACCCCCAATCGGGGACCGACTGCACAACAACCGTTGCGCGATGAATACACTTCACTCAATAGGTAAAACCATGAACGGACTCAAGAAAATCATTGCCCCGCTGATGTTGGCTCTGGCCCTTGTTGGCACTGCTGGCAGTGCCACGGCGGCGAACCTGCTGGTCAACGGCAGTTTTGAACAACCGGGTTGCAGCGACAGTTGCATTCTGGACACGACAGCGAAAGCCAACTTCATCACGGGCTGGACGACCTTTCTGTCGGGAGTCGAATACTTCAACGTGCGCGCTTCGGTCCCCGGCTCCGCCGCAGTGGACGGCGCGGTGATTGTTGATCTGGCTAACTATGTTTATGGCAACGGCGGTGGCATTCAGCAGAACTTCGCAACCGTCGTAGGGGCCAAGTATCGATTGACCTTCAGCATGGGCAACTCGCTGTACGCCAGTCGCTCCGGTGACTGTGTAGTTCAGGTGAAAGTCGCCGGTCAGACCGCCACCTTCAATACGCCAAAGGCCAAGGGCAGTGTTGTCGAGTGGAGCACCGTGACTTATGACTTCACCGCGACTACGTCCCAGACAACGCTGGCCTTTTCCAATGAGCAGAACCCGTACGTCAACTTCGCTTTCATCGACAACGTGATCGTTGAAAAGCTGTAGTTCTTCGTCGATCAAAACCAGGCGGCTCATTTCCGAGAGGCGCATCTCATCGATCCCCAGGAGGCGTGACATGACAAACGAGCAACAAGCGTTGCTGGACATGCCGATCTGGCTGGTCATCGTGCTCGCCTTGATGGGCGGGGTGTCTGGCGAAATGTGGCGCGCCGACAAGGAGGGCGCTCGCGGCTGGTCATTGCTGCGGCGTCTGGCTTTGCGTTCCGGGGCCTGCATGATCTGCGGGGTCTCGGCCATCATGCTGTTGTACGCCGCCGGCCTGTCGATCTGGGCGGCTGGCGCGTTCGGTTGCCTCACGGCGATGGCCGGCGCCGACGTCGCCATCGGCCTTTACGAACGCTGGGCAGCCAAGCGCATCGGCGTGTGTGATGTGCCGCCACGCGATTCCCGCCCGGATCAATAAATCCAGTCCCCTTGCCGTTCTGGCAACCCCCGGTCCGCTGCATGCACCCACGCAGCCGGACGCATCGAAAATTTGAACTGGAAGCCCCTTATGTCCCCCGACATTGATAAGCCGTCGCGTCTGTTTTTTGCCATTGCCGACGCGCTGCGTGCAGTTGGCCCGGGTTTGAAGGTCGGAGGTCGTCAGGACTTCGACGGCACGTTCGATCAGGCGTGGGTCCTGATCGCCTTCGAACGCAATGCCCCCGGCGACCGCGCCCATGACGGGCGCATCGCCCATGTTCTGACGGTCTCGCTGCAAATCATTGTGCCGCCGACATTGGCTAACCCTGGATTGGCCGCTGGCGATCTGGCGAGCGTACTCAAGGGATTGGTTACGGATAACCGCTGGGGCCTGCCGGGTAGTCAATGCGACCTGCCCATGAACATCGATGCCATGCCCTCGACGTTCATCAGCGGTTCGCAGGAGTACCTCGCCTGGACCCTTTCCTTCACCCAGACGATTTACCTCGGCGCATTGTTGCTGGACGACCCGCTGGGCATCCCGAAATTCGCCAAAACCTGGGAAGTCTCGAACATCGACGACCCGGACCAATACACCGCACTTGAGGATTGAGCCATGTTTGATGCGCTTTTACGTCAGCAGCTCGGCCCGATCATTGAGCGTCTGGCCGAGATGGAGGCCGAACTTGAAGACGTGCACCGGCGAACCGACAGCCTGTGTCGTATTGGCGTGTGCAAGGAAGTCGACGCGGCCAGCAACACCTGCCGGGTCAGTCACGGTGAATTGCTGACCCCGGCCATTCGTTTTTTCAACCCCAGCGCCGGGGCGCAAAGCGAGTCGCGGATCCCCTCGGTGGGCGAGCAATGCCTGCTGCTGAACCATGGCGGCGGTGAGGGCGGTGCGCAATCCGTGGCGTTGTTCGGGCTTAACGGCAATCGGTTTCCCCCCGCCTCGACACAGGCTTCGCTGACGCGTCGCCTCTATCTGGACGGTACGGAAAGCGCTTACGACGACGCCCTTCATGCCTTGCGCTGGAAGAACGGCCCGGCGGCGTTCAATGGCTCTCGCGAAGCGCTCGAGTTGAATCTCGGCCCGGCGAGACTTGCGATCACGCCTGAGGTCATCGAACTGCAACTGGGCGCGGTCGGCTTGCGACTCGACGCTTCCGGTGTGCACCTGAGCGGCCCGGTGGTGGATCACCAGGGGCGCGTCATCAGTACCGCATAAAGAGTTTCCCATGATCGGAATCGATAGAAACACCGGGGCGGCGGTCGACGACTGGCCGCAGTTTGTGCAGCGCGCAACCCGAGCGCTGACCACGCCGTTGGGCACCCGGCAGAAGCGTCCTTTGTATGGCTCGCTGATCCCGGATCTGCTGGGCCGCAACCTCGGCGACGACGTGCTGATGCTTGCCCAGAGTCATGCGGCGCAGGCGTTTTACAACGAACAGAACGGCATCAGTGATTTCCAGCCGCAGGTCATTGTCGCCGGCCGCCAGGGTGCCGGGTTGGTCCTGCGATTCGCTGGCACCTGGCAAAACCGCAATCAGACCTTCGAGGTGGTGACATGAGCATGTTGATACCCTGCCAGAACCAGTTGGCCGAACCGTCGATCGTCACCGTCGAAGCGTTCGAGGATTTGCTCGCCGAGTTCAAGACGTTTGTCGTCGAGTACGTCGGCGCCCGGTCTCCCGGCACGGCGGCGAAGCTCAAGGTCAGCCTGGAAAACGAAAGCGAGTTGCTGACCCTGGCGCTTGAGGCGTTTTGTGTGCGCCTGCAAATCCACGAGCGCAAGTACAACGCCCGCATCAAGCAGATGCTGGCCTGGTGGGCGACCGGCAGCAACCTCGATGCCCGTCTTGCGGACATGGGCCTTGAGCGGCAATTGCTGGACCCCGGCGACCCGGCGGCATTCCCGCCGATTGCGCCGGTGTTCGAGAGCGACGACGACGCCCGGTTGCGTTACTACCTGGCGCCGCACGCCCCGGCCGCCGGTTCACGCATGCAGTATCGCCGCGAGGTATTCACCCTCGGCGAGCGTCCTGTGGTGAAGGTGGACACCCATGCACCGGGCGAGGTGACGGTCACGTACACCTTCGATCCGGACGGTTACGCGGCGCAGGTCAAGGACGGCAACGGACGTCGCACCGCGCCCGGTGAGGTGATGGTCACGGTGCTGGCACGAGAGGGTGATGGCGCCGCGTCCGAAGAACTGCTCGACGGTGTGCGCCGGCACTTCGCCCGGCCTGACGTCCGACCGGAAACGGATCGGGTCACGGTGCAAAGCGCTCATATCAAAAACTACAAAATCCGCGTCGTCGCCCGAATCAACGCCGGCCCTGATTCAGGGCTGACCCGGGTTGCCGCGCAGCAACAACTGCACGCCTATGCCCAGAGCTGCCATCGACTGGAGGGGCGGGTCGACCCGAGCTGGATCGACTACACGCTGCATAACGCCGGCGCGGTGCAACTCGAGATTCTCGAACCGGTCGAGCCGATTGTGACGACGGCGTTTGAAGCGCCTTACTGCACCGGTGTCGAGGTCGAGGTGCTCACGCTATGAGTGACCAGACACCGCGCCCGAGCCTGTTGCCAGCCAACAGCTCACCCTTGGAAAAAGCCCTTGATCTCGGCTTTGGTGCGTTGCTTGACCGCATCACGCCGCCGTTCCCCGAACTGATGAACCCGACCTCGACGCCTCTGGCATTTCTGCCTTATCTCGCGGCGGATCGCGGTGTCAGCGAATGGAGCGCCGAGGCTGCCGAGGCGGAAAAGCGTTTAACCGTTGAACTGGCCTGGCCCACCGCGCGGCAGGCCGGGACCCGCCAGGCCCTGGAAAACGCCGCGAAAGGATTGCGGTTAATGCCGCAGGTGCGGGCCTGGTACGAGCAGACACCGCCGGGGGCGCCTTACAGCTTTTCCGTCAGGGCGTTCACCGAGCAACCCTACAGCGAAGCAATCGACGCACGTCTCGACCGACGTCTGGCGGACGCCAAAAGCGAACGCGATCTGTTGTCGGTGTCCGTCGGGTTGAGCGCGTTCGGCAGCCACGTCATTGGCGCGGCGACGCTGTGCGGCGAGCTGACCACGGTGTACCCGATTGTCATTGAAGGGCTCGAAGCCTCGGGTCAGGCCTTTATGGCTGCCGGGCTCTACGCCGTTGAAACATCCACTATTTATCCTCAGGGGGCCTGAATGGCTGACTATTACACCCTGCTCACGAATGCAGGGATTGCCTACGAAACCGCCTGCAAGGCGGCGGGCGTGCCGATCAAGCTGTCACAGATTTCCGTCGGTGACGGCGGCGGTGCGGTCTACAACCCGGCGGCGACCGCCACTGCGCTCAAGCGCGAAGTGTGGCGCGGGCCACTGAATGCGCTGTTCCAGGACGAGAAGAATCCGAGCTGGCTGCTGGCCGAAGTGACCATCCCGCCAGAAGAGGGCGGTTGGTATGTACGCGAGGCCGGGCTCTGGACCGACACCGGGATTTTGTACGCCATTGTCAAATACCCGGAGTCGTTCAAGCCGGTTCTGGCGACGTCGGGCTCGGGGAAAGAGTTTTACATTCGCTCGATTTTCGAGACCAGCAATGCCTCGAACGTCACGCTGCTGATCGACGACACCTTGGTCAAGGCGACGCGGGCGTGGGTAATGGGTTATCTCGCCGATGAGTTGGCCAAGCTGGATGGCAAGCAGTCGGTGCGCGTGGCGGCTACCGGAAACATCGTATTAAGTGGTGCGCAGCAGATTGATGGTGTCGCGGTGGTGGCGGGTCAGCGGGTGCTGGTGGCGGGCCAAACGGCGGCGAAGGATAACGGCATTTACGTTGCTGCCAATGGTGACTGGGTGCGTTCGGTTGACTCGAACACCAGCGCCAAGGTGACGCCGGGCCTGAACGTGATGGTTGAGGAGGGCACTGCGAATGGTGATTCGCTTTGGCACCTGGTTACGAATGGTCCGATTACGTTGGGTACTACTGCGCTGAGTTTTGAAATGCTGGCCGGTAGAACGGGGATTCAGGCGGGGACGTACAAGAGTCTCACGGTCGACAAGTATGGTCGCGCCATGGGTGGTTCTAACCCGGAAACGCTAGCCGGTTTTGGCATCAAGGACACTTACACGAAGCCTGAAATCGAGGCGCTGATTTCGCAGGCTTCGGCGCTGCCGGTCGGGAGCATGGTCGGGTTGCCGGTGAACAAGGTTCCGCCCGGCTTTCTTGAACTTGACGGCAGTGTGCGGAGCATTGCGACTTATCCGGATTTGGCTGCTTTTCTCGGCACGGCGTTCAATCAGGGTAACGAAGGGGCGGGTAATTTCCGTATTCCCGAATCGCGCGGTGAGTTCCTGCGCGGTTGGGACCATGGGCGCGGCGTTGATGCAGGTCGTGCGGTGGGTAGTTACCAAGTGGATGCCCTAAAGGCGCATAACCACGCATTTGGTAAATGGGCTGCAAGTGGATTTGACACAACCGGTGGGCCTTACCTTGTAGGGGCAGATACGGCCGGTGGTCAAATGGCTAACGATGTCACCACCACTACGGGTGATAGTGAAACACGCCCGCGCAACTTGGCGGTGATGTGGTGTATCAAGGCCTGGAATGCGCCGATCAATCAGGGAAATATTGATATTTCGGCGCTAGTTGCTTTGGCGGCTCAGGCGACCGAGATTAATCAGGGCACGGCCAAGGTCGCCACGGCTGCGCAAATGCTCGACAGCGCAAACGATACGGTTATCGCCACACCAAAAAAGCTGCGCCTGGGGTTCGCTTCCAGCCTTACACCAAACGGCTATGTTGTTTTCCCAAGCTGGCTGGGCGGATTGGTTATTCAGTGGGGCGCCGTTAGCTTCCCTACGACTGGCGATAACAGGCTGGCAGTCTCATTTCCTATCGAGTTTCCTGATTCCGTTTTTTACGCCGGTTGGTCCGTGGGGGCCGCCGCGTTAAGCCAGGTTGTTGGGACTTATGTTGATGCGGTGGGAAAACTAGGGATGACGTTAGTCGCGGATAAGCAGGCTTCCGAAGTAGTGACCGTAACTGCGCGCTGGCTTGCGCTTGGAAAATAAGGAGAGGTTATGCGTTTGTACAGTCCGTCTACAGGTTGCACGTATCTGCCCGCGATCCATGGCGCAAATATTCCGGGGGATGCGGTAGAAATGTCGGAAAGCGTTTTCGAATTGGTTATTGCAAACCCAGAACAGGGGAAGGTTCGGGCTCACGATGAAGGGGGGCTCCCTTATTTGGTTGATGCCCCGGTGGTAGTGCCTAATCCCGGCGCTACCGAGCGAGCCTGGCGCGATGCTGAGTTGTCATCGGTGATCTGGTTGCGCGACCGTCACCGCGATCAGCTCGATATCGGCAGCGACACCACGCTGGCCAGCGAGCAGTTCGCCGAGCTGCTGCTTTACATGCAGGCCCTGCGCGATTGGCCTCAATCAACTGACTTCCCCGACAGCCAACACCGACCGACGGCGTCGGACTGGATCGCCGAACAAACCCAATAAACGCCCCGCACCGCCGGGGCGTTTTCTTTTCCGCAAAACAACACCCACACAACACCCGACAGCCCCTTCCCCAAGGGGCTTTTTCGTTCAAGGAGAAACAGAAATGGCAGAACGCCAAACGTACACCGTGCTCCTCCCATTCCCTACCGGGGGTGGTCACTGGTCGAGCATCGGCCAGGAACTGCAACTGCTCGATGTGGAGGCCAACGCGTTGCGCAGCGCTGGTCGTCTGGAGCTGAAAAAAACCGAGGCTCCCGAGTCGGCCTCTACATCCACCCCGGCCAAAAAGGCCGCTGCCAAGAAGGCTGAATAACCATGGCTGAGGTTTTGAACTTCGAGCACAACGGCATCACCGTCAATGCCACTGAATCCCCCGAGGCCATGGGTGGCCTGGGCGACAACGTCATCGGTCTGATCGGCACTGCGCCGAAGGCTGATCCGTTGATTCCACGCAACGCGCCGTTCCGCATCAACAGCTTCACCACCCAGGCGCTGCTCGATCCGACCGGCACCGAGGCGGGCACGCTGTATCACGCCGTTTTCCAGATCCTGAAAGTGGTCAAGGTGCCGGTCTACGTGGTCATCGTCGAAGAGGGCGCGACCCCGGCCGACACGCTGAACAATGTCATCGGCGGCATCGATCCGCTGACCGGTCGCAAGCTTGGTCTCGCGGCATTGGGCAGCGTGCCTGAAGACCTGACCATCATCGGCGCGCCGGGCTTCACCAGCACCAAAGCCGTGGCCGGTGAGTTCGCGTCTTTCGGCAAGCGCATCAAGGCCCGTGTGGTGCTCGACGGCAAGGACGCCGCGGTCGCCGATCAAGTGACCTACAGCCAGGAACTGGGCGGCGCAGAACTGGGTTTCGACCGCTGCCTGCTGGTGCACAACATGCCGTCGGTGTACTCCAAGGCAGCCAAGAAAAATGTGTTCCTGTCGCCATCGAGCCTGGCCATCGCGGCCCTGGCCAAGGTCAAGCAATGGGAGAGCCCGGGCAATCAGGTGACCTTTGCCGAGGACGTGTCGCGGGTCGTGGAATACAACATCCTCGACACCTCCACCGAGGGCGATCTGCTCAACCGCTACGGCATCAGCTACTACGCCCGCACCATCCTCGGCGGCTTCTCGCTGCTGGGTAACCGCTCGATCACCGGCAAGTTCATCAGCTACGTCGGCCTCGAAGATGCGATCAGCCGCAAGCTGGTCAAGGCCGGTCAGAAGGCTATGGCCAAGAACCTGACCAAGTCGTTCATGGACCAGGAGGTCAAGCGCATCAACGACTGGCTGCAAACCCTGGTCGCCGACGAAACCATCCCCGGCGGCAGCGTGTACCTGCACCCGGAATTGAACAGCGTCGAGAAGTACAAGAACGGCACCTGGTACGTGGTCATCGACTACGGCCGCTACGCGCCGAACGAACACATGGTTTATCAACTCAATGCCCGCGATGAAATCATCGAGCAGTTCCTGGAGGACGTTCTCTAATGTTTACCAACCGCGTAAGACAGGCCATCGCGGCCACCCTGCAAGGCCTGCCGTTGTCGGCGACGGTGGAAGAGTTCACCCCGCCGAAGATCGAGTTCGAGATGGAGAACATGACCGGCGGGCGCTTCATCGGCGAGGAAATGGCCAAGAGCGGCAAAGCCCTCACCGCCACGCTCAAGCTGCAAGGAGTGGGCGCAGAAGTCATGCTCGCCCTGGGTGTGAAACTGGGCGACGACATTTTGCTGAACGTCCGTGAGGCCGGTCAGGATCAGGATGGCAACACCTGGTTCACCTACCACACCATCGGCGGCAAGTTGAAGTCCCTGGCCGAGACGGCGCTCAAAATGAATGACAAACCGACCACCACGCTTGAACTCTCCTGCCGCACCTACAACCGTCTGGAAAACGGCATCCCGGTGATCGACATCGACGTGCGCACGCAGAAGTTCGTGCTCAACGGTGTCGACATTCTTGGCGACGCCCGTCGTGCGGTGCTGATCCCTTAACCCCGCAACCCCCGTCCGGCAAACGCAAAACCTGTGGGAGCGAGCTTGCTCGCGATGGGGCCGGCACATTCAACACTGATGCTGACAGACACGCCGCCATCGCGAGCAAGCTCGCTTCCACAAGGGGCTTTACTGCCCAGAAATCTGCATCCATCAACCAGCATTGCTCAACGCCTTCTCATGATTCATCAAGGAATTCATTTCATGTCCTGGACACCTCCTGTTCACGTCTTGTTGTCGCCGATCACGGCCGACGATCAGTCGGTGATCGAGCAGATTCAGCTCAAACCGTTGTACTACGCCGCGCAGAAAGAGGCCCTGGCCCGTGCCGGCGATGATGAGGACGATCAGTTCTTCGAACTGGCGCTGCTGGCCACCGGGCTGTCGGTCAAGGCGCTCGATCAACTCAAACGCCCGGACTACGTGAGCATCGCGCAGTACGTGCATGACATGTCGACCTTGCCGTCGTCGCATTTCCTTGAGCAAGCGGACGAGGGTCAACAACCGTCCGCCGATCCCGACGACGTGAGCTTGCTGCAACCGCTCACCGTGGCGGGTCGCACCCTGACCACGCTGACGCTGGAAATGCCGGTGCTGCGCGCGACCAAAGCGATGAAAAAACTCAAGACGCCCAAGGAACGCGCCGAGTTCATCACCGCCCATTGCACCGGCCTGATGATTCCCGATCTGGCCCTGCTGACCGTGCCCGACTGGACACAGCTTCAGGTACGCATCGACGATTTTTTAAACAAACCGGCGGCCTTCTTTCGGAGCGCGACATCGAAGTAATCCTCGATGTGGTACCGCTCATTTACCCAGTAAGTGAAGCGGACATTCTGGAGTGGGACGTCGGCAAGGCATTGCGCCGCTACGACATTGCGATCACTCGCCTTGGCGTAAAACAGGAGTAGAGCGGGATGGCAGACAGTCAATATCAGCTGTCCGGAGCAGCGATGAACAGCATCGTGCTGCCCCAATCCGGCAGCACGAATGAAGTGGTCGGGTTGGGTGGTCTCAAGGATCATTTCACCCAACTGAGTCTGGACTTGGCCGCGGCCAGTCTCGACATCCGTTTGTTGGTAGCGGAGCAGGTAAAGCTCCGTGAAACACTGGCATTGTTGAACACGTCGCAGCAGTCGCTGCTCAAGGCAAGCGCATCGATGCCTGTGTCCGGCAGTGAGACAAAGTCAGCGCTCAAGGCTGAGGTTGCGCAGCGCTCGCCTCCCGAAGACTTGAAGTCGGCGATGGCGTTGCAGACGGCCATGGTCGATCTCAATCTGAAATTGAAGCTGGACCCTGATCACCTTCAAGCACTGTCCGAAGACAATCAGAAGCTGGCCAGCGACAAACAAATCGCCCCCAGCGGCGCTACGCCAGTGCAACTGGCGCAGGCTCAATTGGCGGCGGTCAACGCGGGGCTGGTCAAGGGCGTCAAACCGGAGGACCTGCAGCAAGCGCTGACTGATTTCGCCCGCGACAGTGGCGTCATGGCGTCGGCGTACAAGATTGACATCAAAGAAGCCGGCGCGATCATGACCGGCTGGCGCACCACGTTGGGCCTTGATCGAGCAAAAAGTCTCGACTTGGGCAACGCCGCTACCCGCCTTGGCGCCAGTATCAATTTGAATGCCTCCGCGACAGACATCGGCTCGGTCGCCCAGCGCGGCGGCAAGGAGGGTTTTGCGGCGGGCATGACGCCAGAGCAGGTGGCGGCAATCGCGGCGGCACTGCTGAACGCATCTGTGGGCAAGGACGAGGCCGGCGCCTCGTTGAACACGCTCGGTACTGCTTTTGGCAAGGGCAGCAACGCTACGGCAGAGCAGCGAACAGCTTGGGCGCAACTTGATATCGAGCCGGGCGCGCTGGCCAGCAGAATGCGCACGGATGCATCGGGGGCGATCAAGGATGTGCTGGCGGCGCTGAAGAACAAGCCTGCCGAACAACAGACCTCATTGATCAAGACGCTGTTTGAGGGCGATGAAGGCATCCGCAAGTTGGTGATGGCGCCTCAGGATCTGAAAGCGGCGTTCACGGTGGCTTCCGGCGAGGGCTCGATGGCGCAGACCGCCGAAGTCCGAGGCAACACCTCGCAAGCACGCTGGAATGCGCTGGATGCGAGTTTGACCCGGCTCGGTACAGCGATTGCCAACGCGGTGTCTCCGTTTACCGACCTTGCAATGCTGAGTGCCGATAAAGTGCTCAGCGGCTTTAGTGCTGTGGTTGAAACGTTACCGAAAGTCGCTGCTGCCTTGACGTTGCTCGGCGCTGCACTCTCGACTCCGTTACGCGGAGCCATCTTGAACAAACTGGTAGCCGTTGCGTCCTCCACCACCGCAGAACTACTGAAACCGGACGCTGCTATCCAGCCGCAACTGCATTCGGATAACACCGACACCTCTCGTCCAACGATGCGCAATCGGCTGGTCACCTCTGCGGCCAGAGCCAAGTCTTTCACTGGCAGGCTGGGTGCTCCTCTGACGATCGCCACTGTGGCTTACGACGGGATCAAAGCGTTGATGGCCGGAGATTTCAAAGCGGCTGCCGGTGCTGCCGGATCAGGTGTTGGCGCACTGGCCGGTGGTTATGCCGGTGCTGCAACCGGTGCCATGATCGGCAGTTTCATCCCTGTCCCCGTACTGGGGACTGCTGTGGGCGGCCTCATCGGCGGCCTCGTGGGTAGCTACTTCGGCAGCAGCTTGGGAGAAGAGGCAGGTGAAACCCTTTACACCGCTGCCGATCGACTTCAGTCACCCGACCAGGTCAGCAAAGACCTGACCGGCGTTCCGACAGACAACCGACAGGTCAACTATTCGCCGGTGATCCAGATCAGCGGCGGCGATCCGACGGACTCCGAGCGCGTGATTGAAAAGATCATGGCAAATCTGCGCCAGCATTTTAACGGCGAGTTTATGCCGTTGATGATGACCAATCCGCTCGCCGTGCGCAGTGACGCGGCCCTGACCGATGGAGGTATGTGATGCGTCAGCAAATGGCGTTGGGTAACTTCATTTTCGGCCTGTCCAGAAACTTCGCCTACAGCACGTTGGCGCGTACCTCGGACGGTGGCTGGAAGACCATTGACATCCTCACCAGTAAACCCAAATCCAGCCAGATCGGCCAAGGCCTGCAAGGGCTGACGATTACGGGCAGATCGATGTACGCGACGGCCATGGATCGGCTTGATGAGCTGCGTGCATTGCAGGCGCAGCGCATCCCGGTGCCGTTGGTTGACGGTATCGGTCGGAACTGGGGGTTGTGGCAGATCAGCAAGATCTCGGAGAACCAGGAAAGCGTCATCGATGACGGCACCGCGATGATGGTTGGTTGGGTGATCGAATTGACGGAGTTCGCCAATGCGTAGAGTTCGAAGTGTTGCCGGTGATTCGGTGAATCTGTTGTTGTACCGCGAGCTTGAGCGTAGTGATGATGCTGCCGAGGAAGCGCTCTGGCGCCTCAATCCGCTGCTGGCCGAACAGGGGCCGGTATTGCCGGCGGGGGTTTGGGTTGTCCTGCCGGAACTGGACTCAAAACCTATTGCAGCCACACCGGTTTCGGCCTGGGATTAAGGAGGCACCATGTCACTGGGTTTCACACCCTCGGCGCAGATTTACGGCGCGAACGCTGCGCTGCTCAATAAGCGATTGATCTCGTGGCAGCACATCGACGCGGCGGGGATCGAGTCCGATCAACTTATACTCACTCTCGATCTGGAAGGGCTCGACGGGCTGCCGGATCTCGGCGGCAAAATCGGTCTCAGGGTCGGTTACCTCGAGTCGGCCCTGATCGACAAAGGCCAATTCGTTATCACGCGACGCACGCCGACGCTGTTTCCCTTGCGTCTTACGCTGGTGGCCACGGCAGCGCCGTTCAGTGCGGCGGATCAAACCGGGTTCAAGCAGCGCCGCTCCGTCAGTCACGGTCCGACGACGCTGGGAGCGCTGTTTCGCCAATTGACCTCAAGGCACGGTTTCTCGCCTCGTGTTGCCCCGGACCTGGCGTTAATCAAGATCGAACACATCGACCAGTCCAACGAAACCGACATGGGGTTTCTGACACGACTTGCCTACCTTCATGACGCCGTCGCCAAACCGATCAACGAACTGTATGTGCTGGCGCGGCGCGGTCAGGCGAAATCGTTGTCGGGCAAAGTGCTGCCAGACATAAAGCTGTCGGTGACGACCAACAATCGGCCAGGCGAACACGCCTTCATTGCCGCCACGCTGGATGAGACCAGCCGAGCCAAATATCAGGGGTGCAAGACCAGTTGGTGGGATGCAGCGGCCGGTAAAGTGCGTATTGAGGAAAGCGGCATTGCCCCGTTCAAGACAGTCCGCCAGCGCTACCACAGCGCAGACGAAGCGCGGGCTGCCGGTGAGGGCGAGGTGCGCCGGATGATGCGTGAAGCGCTGAAGGTAAAGATCGACTGCCCCGGTCATCCGGGGTTGTCTGCCGAAGGTCTGATATTGCTGGATACCACTTGGCCCGATTTCATGCGCGGTCGTTGGTCGATTGACAAGGTCACGGCCAGCGGCAGTCGCCAGAATAGCTATCGTTGCTCGATCGAGGCGACCTGTCTGGACGCCCGGTCATAGCCTGCGGGCCGAATTCACTATGAAACCCCGGGGCTCCGACGGGTGCCCCGTTCAAGGGATGCGATGACGATTACACAATCACAACTGCAAAAGATCATGCCCAACGCCCGCAACCAAGCGGGCGTTTTCATTTCTGCTCTCAACACCGCCATGGCTCGCTCCAACATTAATACTCCCAAACGCATTGCTGCTTTTCTGGCGCAGGTTGGTCACGAGTCCGGCCAGTTGCAGTACGTGCGCGAACTCGGCGGTGATCAGTATTTGAACAAATACGACACCGGCACGCTGGCCGTTCGATTGGGTAATACCCCCGCGCTTGACGGCGACGGGCAAACATACCGGGGACGTGGGCTCATTCAGATCACGGGTCGTCAGAACTACCGACAATGCAGCCTGGGATTGTTCGGCGACGAGCGTCTGCTGAGGTTGCCGGAACTGTTGGAGCAACCGCAGTGGGCCGCCGAATCCGCCGCGTGGTTCTGGGCGCAAAACGGCCTCAACGAACTGGCCGACCGCGGCCAGTTCAACAGCATCACTCGGCGGATCAACGGTGGCCTGAACGGGTTGCAGGATCGTTTGCAATTTTGGGCACGGGCGAGGGCGGTGTTATGCCAGCCTTCGGTTTGATGTCCGCGTCCTGGCGAGTCATTGGCGCTGTTGTGTTACTGGCTATGTTGGCCGGCAGTTCGGCGGCGCTGGCCTGGCGATTTCAGGAGGGGCGTTACGGGCGGCAATTGGCGGAGCAAGCCAGGGCGCAGGCCGAGACCTTGAATCAACTGACAGTGGTGGCCGCCACTCGACAGCAGGCCGATCAGGATAAACGGCTGGCGCTGGAGCAACGGCTATCGGCCAGTGAACACACCCATTACCGAGCGCTGAGCGATGCCCAACGTGATCAAGGTCGCTTGCGCGATCGTCTTGCCACTGCTGATGTGCGCCTGTCAGTCCTCCTCGATGCCCATGACGCTGCCTCAGCCTGCGCAATGCCAACCGCCGCCAGCGCCGGCAGCGTGGATCATGGCGCCGCACGAGCCCGACTTGACCCGGCGCATGCTCAACGAATTATCGCCATCACCGACGCAGGCGACCGTGCACTGATTGCGTTGCAGGCCTGTCAGGCCTACATCAGAGCGCTCGGTCGCTAACATTTTGATCGATCCTGTAACTTGCAAGCGTGATCCGCTCGTGTACGGTAGTTCCCATTCCGCCCGCTCAGGAGATGACCGTGAAAGAAATCACCCAACTGGCCGCTGAACTGGGCAGACGCCTGCAGGTTCTCAATGCTCACGTGACGGCAGCCGAGTCCTGTACCGGCGGCGGCATTTGCGAGGCGATCACCCGGATTCCGGGGAGTTCGGCGTGGTTCGAAGCCGGTTATGTGACGTACTCCAACCGTCAGAAGACCGAGCAATTGAATGTCCCTGTCGAGTTGTTCGCGACGGTGGGGGCGGTCAGTCGCGAAGTGGTCGAGGCCATGGTCCGCGGCGCGCAGGAAAAAAGCCGGGCGTCTTTCGCCGTGGCGGTCAGCGGCGTTGCCGGCCCGGATGGTGGTTCACCGAACAAGCCGGTTGGCACGGTCTGGCTGGCCTGGGGCGTGGGTGAGCGGGTGTTCAGCGAAGTGCAGCACTTCCCTGGTAACCGCGATGAGGTCCGCCGACAAACGGTGAAGGCCGCGCTAGAGGGGCTGCTGCGCCATGCCGCTGGAGAAATCTCAAATCAGGGGTAGGCGATCCTGAATCGCTGTGGAATAATACTGGCTACTTATACAGGTGTTGGCCGTCAGGCCTTATTGATTACGTGAGGACTTTAATGGACGACAACAAGAAGAAAGCCTTGGCTGCGGCCCTGGGTCAGATCGAACGTCAATTCGGCAAGGGTGCCGTAATGCGTATGGGCGATCAGGACCGTCAGGCGATCCCGGCTATTTCCACTGGCTCTCTGGGTCTGGACATCGCGCTCGGCATTGGCGGTCTGCCAAAAGGCCGTATCGTTGAAATCTACGGTCCTGAATCCTCCGGTAAAACCACGCTGACACTGTCGGTGATCGCCCAGGCGCAAAAAGCCGGCGCGACCTGCGCATTCGTCGACGCCGAACACGCCCTGGACCCTGAATACGCCGGCAAACTCGGCGTCAACGTCGACGACCTGCTGGTTTCCCAGCCGGACACCGGTGAGCAGGCCCTGGAAATCACCGACATGCTGGTGCGTTCCAACGCGGTAGACGTGATCATCGTCGACTCCGTAGCCGCCCTGGTACCGAAGGCTGAAATCGAAGGCGAAATGGGTGACATGCACGTGGGCCTGCAAGCCCGTCTGATGTCCCAGGCGCTGCGTAAAATCACCGGTAACATCAAGAACGCCAACTGCCTGGTGATCTTCATCAACCAGATCCGTATGAAAATCGGCGTGATGTTCGGCAGCCCGGAAACCACCACCGGTGGTAACGCGCTGAAGTTCTACGCATCGGTTCGTCTGGACATCCGTCGTACTGGCGCGGTGAAAGAAGGTGATGAAGTCGTCGGTAGCGAAACCCGCGTCAAGGTTGTGAAGAACAAGGTCGCTTCGCCGTTCCGTCAGGCCGAGTTCCAGATTCTTTACGGCAAGGGCATCTACCTGAACGGTGAGATGATCGATCTGGGTGTTCTGCACGGTTTCGTCGAGAAGTCCGGTGCCTGGTATGCCTATGAAGGCACCAAGATCGGTCAGGGCAAGGCCAACTCGGCCAAGTTCCTGGCGGACAACCCGGAAATCGCCGCGAAACTTGAGAAGCAGCTGCGTGACAAACTGCTGACTCCAGCGCCGGACGTTAAAGCATCGCCAGTCAAAGAGACTGCTGATGACCTGGCTGACGCTGATATCTGATTGATCCGATGACCGCCGTACTCGATACTCTCGTCGCGGTGCGGCGAACCGCAATGGACCTGCTCGCGCGACGCGAGCACGGTCGAGTCGAGCTGACGCGTAAACTGCGTCAGCGCGGCGCTCTTCCTGAAATGATCGACACAGCACTCGACCGCTTGACGGAAGAGGGCTTGTTGTCCGAATCCCGTTACCTCGAAAGCTTTGTTTCCTACCGTGCCCGATCCGGCTATGGCCCTTTGCGTATTCGCGAAGAGTTGAGCCAGCGTGGCCTGCAGCGAAGTGACATCGAACTTGCGTTGCGCGAGAGCGGTATCAACTGGCAGGAGCAACTGGAAGACACCTGGCGACGCAAGTTTTCCGGGCATTTACCGATAGACGCCCGGGAACGCGCCAAGCAAGGGCGGTTCCTGAGTTATCGGGGCTATTCCATGGAAATGATCAGCCGCTTGTTCAGCGGCCGAGGGATGGACGATTGACTGAAACGGCTCGCTATTTTGATAGCGGGCCGTTTTTTTTTGCCTCACGTAACCTTTGATGGTTCCCGCGTGCGTTGTTGCGCCTGGGGTTTGGACGGCGCCCAGTTTTCCGGCAGGTTGATGTAATCCACCAATTCGCGCAGGCGTCCATGATCACGGGCGTTGAAGGTGAAAGCCAGGCGAGCGAGGTGGCTGAACTGCGGCTCGTCGTGCTCCTCACCGCTATAGACATGCTGATGGAAGTGATCGCTCAGGCACAGGTCGGCGAAGGCGTGCTGCATGTGTTCCAGCGCATCGTCACTGAGCTGGTGATTCATGCGGATCACGAACTGATGCTTGAGCCAGCGGCTGGAGTGGAAATTGCTGTAGAACTGATTGATCTGTTCCACCGCCTCTTCGGCGCTATAGACCAGACTCACCAGCTTCATGTCGGTGGGCAGGATGTAGCGGTTTTCCTCCAGTTGATGGTGAATGAAGTCCAGGGCGCCTTGCCAGAACTTGCCACCCGGAGCGTCCAGCAGTACCACCGGCACCAGCGGGCTTTTACCGGTCTGGATCAGCGTCAGCACTTCAAGCGCCTCGTCCAGCGTACCGAAACCGCCGGGGCACAAGACCAGCGCATCGGCTTCCTTGACGAAGAACAGCTTGCGGGTAAAGAAAAAGTGGAACGGCAGCAAGTTGGTTGTGCCGTTCACAGTGGGATTGGCATGCTGCTCGAAGGGCAGGGTGATGTTGAATCCCAGGCTGTGTTCAAGGCCTGCACCTTCGTGGGCGGCCGCCATGATACCGCCGCCGGCACCGGTGATCACCATCAGGTCCGAGCGCGCCAATGCAGCGCCCAGCTCTCTCGCCAGGCCATACAGCGGATGTTCTATCGGAGTGCGGGCCGAGCCGAAGACCGTGACTTTGCGTCGCCCGCGGAATTGTTCGAGTACGCGGAAGGCCTGTTCGAGTTCGCGCAGGGCTTGCAGGGTGATCTTGGCGTTCCAGCGGTTGTGATCTTCCTGGGCCATGCGCAGTACGGTCAGGATCATGTCGCGGTAGATCGGAATGTTCGGGCTATTGGGTGAAACCAGGTTGAGTTGCTCTTCGACCTTGCTGATGAGGTCGTGGCCGCTTTCTTCGAAATGACGGCTGAGGAGGTCATTCGGTTGGTAAGGCATCAACTTCTCCTTCCATACAGGCTCTGTTGTTCCTTTGGATGAAGGACACATTCGTATGAAAAAACGCAAACCAGGCAGCCCCTTTTCTGCCCTGAAAAGTGAACGGGAACACTATGAATCTAGACCCTCTCGGTGGTTTTCGCTGACTGGATCATTGCGCTGCAAAGTCTTTCCTGGCAACCGCTTATTGACGATTTGCAAGGTGATTTCACCGCTCGTCTGAACCTGCGGCAAGTGTCCGGCACTCTGATTTACTGAAATACAGGCGTGACACGACATCTTTGCGTCAATGGCAGGGCGCACGGTACAAGCGGTTCAAGGATTTTGTCGCTCAAGCAAGGGCGAAGTGCAAGGAGGCGGGATGCTATGGCCAGAGTCATTCTGGAGATCGATACGCAACTGTATCGATTATTGAAGTCATCGGCCGAGACCAATCATTTGAGTCTTGAAGAGGAGTGCTGCCGGCGTCTGGAGGGAGCCGACCGGCGCTCGCGCTATTTACAGGCGCTGCTGGCCGAACTGCGCGCCGAGGATGAACAGCGGCGCGCCAATTCCCATTCCCGTTGAACTACTTTTTCTTGGCTGGTGTGGCTTTCGGGCAATCCGATTCCTGATAGCTGGCGGAGCCGACCGAGCGGTTGGTCTTCACCTCAGTGAAGTCGTAACGCATGACGGCACCCTTGGCCATCAGTTTGCGGAACGATGGGTTGTTGCACACAGAGGCGCCAAGCTGGAAGTACACCGCTTTCGGATCAGCCCGCATCTTGTTGGCGTGGCTGCTTTGCACACTCAGGTGGTTGATCAACACATTGCCTTCGGCGGTGTAGCCCTGATCGAGAATGTCTTCGTTGATCGCCCGTGGCGTGCCGACGCTGCTTTGTGCGGCGACGTTTCGCAGCTCTCTGTTGAGATTCTGCTCACTCAAGGACGCAGCCTGAGCGCTGAAGGACGACGCCAGCACAATGGCAGCGGTGGGAACGATAAGGCGCAGCATGAAACTCTCCTGGTTCAGTGACTGGTGCTTCGACCAGTCACATGACTGTGCGTTCATTGGCGGCGAATTATAGGGGAGCCCGTCTGGACGGTACAGGCTTGCGCCGGCCGCTCTGGTAAACTGCGGGTCTTTTATCGCCCTGAGTGCCGTTCGTGTCGAGTTTTCCTGTCTGCCGGTGTTACCCACGATGAACCACGCCCCCAACGCCGTGGCCCGCTTGCGCGATCAGCGCGAAGAGGAGGGCATCAAGCCGATTCAGGCCCGAGGCTGGAGGGCGGCGCGTTGCCGTGCCTGCCGCGTGATCGAGAGCCATTGCCTGTGTGCCTGGCGTCCTCAGGTCGAGACCCGCTCGGGCGTGTGCCTGATCATGACCAACAAGGAAGTGTTCAAACCGAGCAACACGGGGTGGCTGATCGCCGATGTAGTGCGCGACAACCATGCATTCATTTGGTCGCGCACGGAAACCGACCCGCAGCTGCTGGCATTGCTCGCCGACCCGCAATGGCAACCGTATCTGGTGTTTCCGGGCGAGTACGTCGAACCAGAGCGGGTGACCAACACCGTCGAAGTCGATAGCAGCAAGCGACCGCTGTTCATTCTGCTGGACGCGACTTGGACCGAAGCCCGGAAAATATTTCGCAAAAGTCCGTATTTCGATGCGCTGCCAATCCTGAGCCTGTTGCCCGAGAAACTGTCACGTTATCGGCTGCGCCGGTCGACTCGCAGCGAGCATTTGTGCACGGCCGAAGTGGCGGCGCTGTGCCTCGATCTGGCCGGCGACGTTGAGGCCGCTTCGGCACTGGACGCTTATTTTGACGTGTTCAGCCAACATTACCTCGACGCTAAACATCAGCTGGAAATGAACGTTGTAACTCCGGCGCATGCGGAGTTGATGCCTTTCGTGCAGAACACCGTGCCTGTCACAGGCTGATTGTCACCCATACTGCAAAGATCTGTAGCGGCCAGGCACCTTGACCACCCTGGTTTCGCTGGGCATGCTTGGCGCCGATTGGGGCGCGGCCAAAGTTTGATACGCCGTATTCTTTACGTGATTGCCACGTGATTGGCGTTGAACGTGCCCTGTTGGTGCAGCTCCGTGGCTGCACCTCGAGTTGTTAGAAGAACAGGATCATTTGAAAAATGGCCACATACGAAATCCTGATTGCCGATGACCACCCTCTTTTTCGTAGCGCCCTGCATCAAGCGTTGACCCTGGGCCTAGGCCCGGACGTCCGGCTGGTGGAAGTGGCGAGCATTGCCGAGCTGGAAACCCGCCTGGACGAAAAGTCCGACTGGGACCTGGTGTTGCTGGACCTGAATATGCCGGGCGCCTACGGTTTTTCCGGGCTGGTGCTGTTGCGTGGTCAGTACCCGCAAATTCCGGTGGTGATGGTGTCGGCCCAGGAAGAGGCCTCGATCATGGTCAAGTCCCGTGAGTTCGGGGCCAGCGGTTTCATTCCTAAATCGAGTGACCTGAGCGTGATCCAGAAAGCCGTACGTGCGGTGCTGGATGGCGATGTGTTCTGGCCGCCCCAGGCGTTTGAAGCGGTCAGCGTTTCCGACGAAGCAAAGGCCGCCAGTGAAGGCCTGGCCAGCCTGACTCCCCAGCAATTCCGGGTGCTTACGATGGTCTGCGAAGGCTTGCTGAACAAGCAGATTGCCTATGAACTGAGCGTGTCCGAGGCGACGATCAAGGCCCACGTCACGGCGATTTTTCGTAAGCTGAATGTGCGGACCCGAACTCAGGCGGCGTTGCTTCTGCAACAACTTGAGTCAATTTCAAGCCACTAAGCGTTGGCGTCTTCACGCTTTTTTGACTTTGGTTGGTCTAGCTTTCCCACTCCTTTTTGGTCAGTTGCCACGCTTATGTCCCCTTTCAAAGGCCAGACCGGCCTGAAACGCATCCTCAACGCTTCCGGTTACTCGCTGGACGGCCTGCGCGCAGCCTTCACCGGTGAAGCGGCTTTCCGGCAACTGGTGTTGCTCAATGTCATCCTGATCCCGATTTCGTTCTTTTTGAACGTCAGCCGCGTCGAGCAGGCACTGCTGATTGCCGTCTGTTTGTTGGCGTTGATCGTCGAGTTGCTCAATTCGGCGGTGGAAGCGGCCATTGACCGCATCTCCCTTGAACTGCACCCGCTGTCCAAGAACGCCAAGGACATGGGCAGCGCCGCACAGCTGGTGGCGTTGACCATGATCGGGCTGGTGTGGGCGGTGATCCTGCTTTAAGCGATGGTGGGCAACACGATCTCGTCGCTGCGCTGAACCCCGGCGGTGAAAGCGCGGCACAGGTCGAGGAATTCGCGCATCGCCGAGGTCTGATATTTCTGTTTGTGCCAGATGAAGTAGAACTGCCGCGCCAGGTCCAGATCCGGTGTCTCCACCGGCACCAGGCTGCCGCGTCGGAACGCATCGCGCAGGGCCAGCCGTGAAATGCAGCCAATGCCCAATCCCGACTCCACCGCGCGCTTGATCGCTTCAGTGTGTTCCAGCTCCAGGCGGATATTCAACGCGCTGCGATGGTGACGCATGGCCTGATCAAAGGTCAGCCGCGTACCAGAGCCTTGTTCACGCAGGATCCATGCCTCATGGCTCAGTTCCTCCATGCTCGCCGTGCCACGAATGGCCAGCGGATGCTGCGGCGCACAGAACACCACCAGCTCGTCCTCGACCCAACTCTGTACTTCGATGTCCGGATGGCTGCAGTCGCCTTCGATTAGACCCAGATCAATTTCATAGTGGGCAACTTGCTGCACGATGTTGGCAGTGTTTTGCACGTGCAGCTTCACTTGGCTTTCCGGGTGGAGCTGCATGAAGCTGCCGATCAGCAACGTGGCCAGGTAGTTGCCGATCGTGAGGGTCGCGCCGACCGCCAACGAGCCGAAACCGGACTTGCCGTTAAGCAGGTCCTCGATTTCCTTGGCCTGGTCGAGCAGCGCCACCGCTTGCGGCAATAGCTGTTTGCCGAGGGCGTTAAGACTTAGCCGTTTACCGGCGCGGTCGAACAGCTGGCAGCTGGACTGGCGCTCCAGTTCGGTGATCGAGGTGCTGGCCGCTGATTGCGACAGGTTGAGCAGGCCCGCAGCACGGGATACGCTTTCCTGCTGGGCGACGGCGACGAAGACTTGAAGTTGACGGAGAGTAAATCGCATATCTATATAACCGATAACCCTTATCTTAATAATCCATTTAACAGATATTGTCGCTGCCATTAGAATGCGATGCAATTGCGCATATCGCCGGCGCAGGCAAAATCTCCAGGAGTCCCACGTACATGAGCAACATGAACCACGAGCGTGTCCTCAGTGTTCACCACTGGAACGACACTCTGTTCAGCTTCAAGTGCACCCGCGATCCGGGTCTGCGCTTCGAGAACGGTCAGTTCGTGATGATCGGCCTGCAACAGCCCAACGGCCGGCCGCTCATGCGCGCTTACTCGATTGCCAGCCCGAACTGGGAAGAGCATCTCGAGTTCTTCAGCATCAAGGTGCCTGATGGCCCGCTGACTTCCCAGTTGCAGCATCTGAAGGAAGGCGACGAGATCATCATCAGCAAGAAGCCTACCGGCACGCTGGTACTGGACGACTTGAAGCCTGGCAAACATTTGTACCTGCTCAGCACCGGTACCGGTCTGGCGCCGTTCATGAGCGTCATTCAGGACCCGGAAACCTACGAGCGTTTCGAAAAAGTGATCCTGTGCCACGGCGTACGTTACGTCAACGAAGTCGCTTACCGCGAGTTCATCACCGAACACCTGCCGCAGAACGAGTTCTTCGGCGAGGCGTTGCGTGACAAGTTGATCTACTACCCGACCGTGACCCGCGAGCCGTTCGAGAACGAAGGTCGCCTGACCGACCTGATGCGCAGCGGCAAGCTGTTCAGCGATATCGGCCTGCCACCGATCAACCCGCAGGACGACCGCGCCATGCTGTGCGGCAGTCCGAGCATGCTCGACGAAACCAGCGAAGTGTTGAACAGCTTCGGCCTGAAGGTTTCGCCGCGGATGCGCGAGCCGGGTGATTACCTGATCGAGCGTGCGTTCGTCGAGAAATAAGAACGCCGCTCAACTGCTTTGCTCTACCTGTGGGAGCGAGCCTGCTCGCGATGGGGGAGTGTCAGTCGACATCAATGTTGACTGTCACTCCCCCATCGCGAGCAGGCTCGCTCCCACAGTTGTTTTTGGTGTTCAGACCTTCGCCGAAATGACTTCGAGAACGCGGATCATGCCTGCTTCGGGATAATGCCATCGCACATCCACATCCCAGAACTGCGCCCCATATTCGCGTTCAGGCGCAGGCGTCTGATACGCCGGCCGTGGATCTTGCGCCAGGCACTGTTCAATCAACTCCACCAACGGCTCTTCAAGACGCTGAGCGTGGCCATGAGCCTGTTGCAGCGCTGAGTCCGTCCACTGCACGGGAATCAGTTGCGGCGCCGCGCTGGCGATGCTGTTGGACGCCGTGTCGATGATGTCGGCGTAAGGCACGTAGGGTTTGATGTCGAGAATCGGCGTGCCGTCCAACAGGTCGATGCCGGATATCCACAGGCGATGGGCTTCAACCTTGTCCAGCTTCACAACGGATTGACCGATGCCATTGGGCCGATGCGTCGCGCGGGTGGCGAACACGCCCATGGACTTGTTGCCGCCGAGGCGAGGCGGGCGGACTTTCAGGCGTGGCTTTTCTTCCAGGGCCTGATGGAACAGGAACAGCAGCCAGACGTGACTCACCTGCTCCAGACCTTGCACCGCATCGCCCTGATCGAACGGCGCCACCAGTTCCAGCACGCCACGCGCGGCGGGTGCCAGTTGCGGCTGGCGCGGGATGGCGAACTTCTCCTTGAAGCAGGAGCGCACGAAGCCGATGGGGGAAACGCTGTAGGTCATGGTTTGCGATCGAGGCGGGATGGGGGCGGGCATGATAACCCGATCGACCTCAGGATCGGAGGTGCCTGTCAGTCCGTCATCGCGAGCAGGCTCGCTCCCACAGTGGATCTGTGGTGCTCAGGAGATCCAATGTGGGAGCGAGCCTGCTCGCGATAGCCGCACCACCGATCTAGAGGCTAAACCCACCATCCAGCGGAATAATATTCCCGGTCATATAAGCCCCGGCCGTACTCGCCAGACTGATCGCCAACGCTGCCATCTCTTCCTCGCGGCCCCAACGCTTCATCGGAATCAACGCCGTATCCTCCGCCAGTGCCTGCTCATCATTGCCAATGTGCTGGGTCATCTTGCTCGGGAAACGCCCTGGCGCGATCACGTTGACGTTGATGTGCTGGCTCACCAGTTCCCGCGCCAGAATCCGCGACAATTGATGTAGGGCTGCTTTACTCGGCCCGTAGGCATAAGCCTGTTCGCCGAAGGAAGAAATCCCCGCCACCGAGCCGATGTTGATGATCCGCGCCGGATTGGCTTCTGAGCCGGCCTTGCGCAGCAGCGGCAGGAACTGCTGAATGCAGTTGAACACCGAGGTCACGTTGAGCTGCATGACCTTTTCCCAGCCCTTGATCGGGTAACTTTCCAGCGGCGCCCCCCAGGTGGTGCCGGCGTTGTTCACCAGAATATCCAGATGGCTGATCTGTTCGCCCAGCCAAGTGGCCAGTTGCAGCACGCCCTCTTCAGTGGCCAGGTTGGCGGCCACGCCGTGGCAAACGCCGAAGGCGCGCAACTCTTCAGCGGTTTGCTGACAGGCTTCGGCATCTCGCGCGCAGACATACACCGTTGCGCCGGCCTCGACATAGGCCTTGGCGATCATTTTGCCGATACCACGGGTGCCGCCGGTCACCAGAGCGGTGCGGCCTTGCAGGGAAAAGTACGGGTGCATGGCGAATCCTGAGAGCTGAGGGTCAATACACCCTAGTCTTCAGCCGCCCGAAGCGGAGCCACTATTTTTGCGCGGAATGAACATCTATACAGATTGGCCTGCGAGCGCTTTTGTAGGAGCCGGCTGGCTGGCGATGGCGATCTTCAAAACGCTATCGCCAGCCAGCCGGCTCCTACAGGTCAACGCGCGTCAGGCTTGCTGTGGGCGAACGCGCAGGGTCAGGCCCTTGAGGAAGTTGCGCAGCAACTGGTCGCCGCACGGGCGGTAGTTGGTGTGGCCGAACTTGCGGAACAGCGCGCTCAGCTCAGGCTTGGACACCGGGAACTCGGCGGCCTTGAGGATCGCGTGCATGTCGTCTTCTTTCAGTTCGAAGGCCACGCGCAGTTTCTTCAGGATGATGTTGTTGGTCACCGGCACTTCGATCGGCTGCGGCGGACGGCTTTCGTCCTTGCCACGCTTGAAGATCACCAGGCCATCGAGGAAGTGCGCCATGACTTCGTCCGGGCAGCGTACGAAGCCTTCCTCGTCCTCTTCTTTCTTGTCGAGGTAGGTCAACAGGTCTTCCAGAGACACGTCCATGCCGCCGAGCTTGATGATCTCGATGACTTTCTTGTCGCTGATGTCGAGCATGTAGCGCACGCTGCGCAGTACGTCGTTATGAATCATGGTGTGCAATCCTGATATTCGGCAGTGGGCGCCGCATAAGTCGCGGGGCCAGAATGTGTGGCGGCGTGAAAAGTTCTTAGAACTTCTCTTTGCCGGACAGGTAGCGCCATTGCCCCAACGGCACTTTGCCGATGGACACGCCGCCGATGCGGATGCGGCGGATGGCGACGACCTTCAGGCCGACGGCCTGGCAGAACAGGGCGATCACGCCCGGTTGTGGGTTCTTCATCGCAAAACGCAGGCGGTTTTCGTTCTGCCAGCTGGCTTTGACCGGCGGCAGTTCCTTGCCCTTGTAGGTCAGGCCGTGGTTCAGGCGGTTGAGGCCGTGAGCCACCATCTCGCCTTCAACCTCGACCACATACTCTTGCTCGATTTTCGCGGAGTCGGCGGTGAGTTTGCGCAGGATCTTCCAGTCCTGGGTGAACACCAGCAGACCGCTGGCGTTGGCCTGCAGGTCAGTGCTGGCGGTCAGGCGCAGGAAGTGGCCCTTGAGCGGACGTTTGCTGAAGCGGTGTTCTTCGCTCAGGGTTTCGGCGCTGATGGTGGCCATGGCGGTTTCCGCGTCCATGCCGGCCGCGACGTTGAACAGGATGGTCACCGGCTCCGGCGCGGTGGCCTGGGCCTGCGGGTCGAGCTCGACTTTCTGGTTCTCGACCTTGAACTGCGGCTCGTCGATGACTTCGCCGTCCACGGTGACCCAGCCGCCCTCGATGAACAGCTCAGCCTCCCGACGGGAACAGCCGACGAGTTCGATGAGGCGTTTGGAGAGACGAATCGGGTCAGTCATGACAGGGCCGTAACAAAAAAGGGGTGGGCATTGTACCTGCTGGGCGCCGGTTAATCCCGGCTCCATTTCACCGTTTGGCTTTTTGTGGGAGCTGGCTTGCCAGCGATGCAGACGATGCGGTCTGCCTGTCGGACCGCAGAGATGCCATCGCAGGCAAGCCAGCTCCCACATTGTTCGATGTCGTTTCAGCCATTGCGCGTCAGTTGATGTGTTTGGCGCAACCGCATATGCAACAGCGGATAAGGTTGCCCCATGCCGTCATGCTCGGTGCGGCCGATCACCTCGAAGCCCTGCTTGAAGTAGAATCCCAGCGCCTGCGGGTTCTGTTCGTTGACGTCCAGTTCATCGGCGTTCAGGTGTTCCATGGCGTAACGCAGCAACTGTTTGCCCAGGCCCTGGCCGCGATGAGCGGGGTCGATGAAGAGCATTTCGATCTTGCCCGCCGCGACGCCGGCGAACCCGGTGATGCGCTGGCGCGAGTCTTTGGTGCAGATCAGCATGACCGCGTCGAGGTACCTCGTCAGCACCAGGTTCTTCAACAATTCGATGTAACTGTCCGGCAGAAAGTCGTGGGTGGCGCGCACCGAGGCTTCCCAGACTTGTGTCAGTTCCTGATAGTCGCTCTGTTTCGGCGTGTGGATGACCGAATGTTGGCGCATGGCCGAATGCCCCTTTTTCAGTGATTGGTGCGAGTCCTTTCTCCCACAAAACGATAGACGTAAAAAAGCCCCGCATCTCGTCAAGAGAGCAGGGCTTTTCGTATTTTTTGCGTCTAGATCTGTTCAGCCCACAGGTCGTATTCGTCGGCGTCGGTGACCTTGCACCAGACTTTGTCCCCCGGCTTCAGGTTGCTGCCATTGTCGATGAACACGTTGCCGTCGATTTCCGGGGCATCGAAGAAGCAGCGGCCGACCGCGCCTTGCTCGTCGACTTCATCGACCAGTACTTCGATCTCACGGCCAACGCGCATTTGCAGACGCGCCGAGCTGATGGCTTGCTGGTGCGCCATGAAGCGGTCCCAACGGTCTTGCTTGACGTCGTCCGGCACGATGTCCAGGTCGAGGTCGTTGGCCGGTGCGCCTTCGACCGGCGAGTACTGGAAGCAGCCGACGCGGTCGAGCTGGGCTTCGGTCAGCCAGTTCAGCAGGTACTGGAAGTCTTCTTCGGTTTCGCCGGGGAAGCCGACGATGAAGGTCGAACGGATGATCAGGTCCGGGCAGATCTCGCGCCAGTTCTTGATCCGCGCCAGGGTCTTGTCTTCGAAGGCCGGGCGTTTCATCGATTTGAGGACTTTCGGGCTGGCGTGCTGGAACGGGATGTCCAGGTACGGCAGGATTTTCCCGGCGGCCATCAGCGGGATCAGCTCGTCGACGTGCGGGTACGGGTAAACGTAGTGCAAACGTACCCAGACTCCGAGGGTGCTCAGGGCTTCGCAGAGTTCGGTCATGCGGGTTTTCACCGGCGCGCCGTTCCAGAAACCGGTGCGGTATTTCACGTCGACGCCGTAGGCACTGGTGTCTTGCGAGATCACCAACAGCTCTTTGACGCCGGCCTTGACCAGGCGTTGCGCCTCGTCGAGCACGTCGCCGACCGGACGGCTGACCAGTTTGCCGCGCATCGATGGAATGATGCAGAAGCTGCAGCTGTGGTTGCAGCCTTCGGAAATCTTCAGATACGCGTAGTGGCGCGGGGTCAGCTTGATCCCTTGCGGCGGCACCAGGTCGATCAGCGGGTTGTGATCCTGACGCGGCGGCACGGCGTCGTGCACGGCGTTGACCACTTGCTCGTACTGCTGCGGACCGGTCACGGCCAGCACGCTTGGGTGCACGTTGCGGATGGTGCCTTCTTCGACGCCCATGCAGCCGGTCACGATGACCTTGCCGTTTTCCTTGATGGCTTCGCCGATCACTTCCAGGGATTCGGCCTTGGCCGAGTCGATGAAGCCGCAGGTGTTGACCACCACGACATCGGCGTCCTGGTAGGTGGACACAACGTCATAACCTTCCATGCGCAGCTGGGTAAGGATGCGCTCGGAGTCGACCAGTGCTTTGGGGCAACCCAGGGATACGAAGCCAACCTTTGGATTGGCCGGCGCAGGAGTGGTGGACATGTCTAACCTCGGTATTTGTGACGCCTCCAGCCGAAGACGGCAAGGCGACAAACGGGCACTTGGTGTGCCTCTGATCAAAAAGTGCGCAATTCTAGCGATGACCAACGCACTTGACCAGCTTTATGGAGGGAAATGCGACGAGTGCTGCGCTATGCTTCGCGCCGTTACGCTTTACCAATTTTTTACAGTCAACAAAACGTCTGTAACGTCATGTAAAACAGCGCATGCTGCACGGCAAAGCATAGTGCTTCTTATAAGAAGTCCGGGTCTGAGTAGTAGGAGTTTTGGATGGGGCAGGCAAGTAGTCAGGCGGCGGGTGCCGAGCATTCGACGGCGAAGCCGATCGGCATGCTGGTCGCGGCGGTCGGGGTGGTTTACGGCGATATCGGCACGAGCCCGCTGTACACCCTCAAAGAAGTGTTTTCCGGTGGCTACGGTGTGCCGGTCAACCATGACGGCGTGTTGGGCATCCTGGCGCTGATCTTCTGGTCACTGATCTGGGTCGTCTCGATCAAGTACATGATGTTTGTCCTGCGCGCCGACAACCAGGGCGAAGGCGGGATCATGGCCTTGACTGCGCTGGCTCGACGGGCAGCGGCGGGACACAAGAAGTTGCGCACATTGCTGGTGGTCTGCGGGCTGATCGGCGCGGCGCTGTTCTATGGCGACAGCATGATCACCCCGGCGATTTCCGTGCTCTCGGCGATTGAAGGACTCGGGCTGGCCTTTGAAGGCATCGACCATTGGGTGGTGCCGCTGTCGCTGGTCGTGCTGGTGGCGCTGTTTTTGATCCAGAGCCACGGCACCGCGCGAATCGGCATTCTGTTCGGGCCGATCATGGTCACCTGGTTCCTGGTCCTGGGCGCGCTGGGCGTCTACGGCATCATTCAGCACCCGGAAGTGTTGCAAGCGATGAACCCGGTCTGGGGCGTGCGCTTCTTCATCGTCCATCCGGGCATGGGCGTGGCGATCCTTGGCGCCGTGGTGCTGGCGTTGACCGGCGCCGAAGCGCTGTACGCCGACATGGGGCACTTCGGGCGCAAGCCGATTGCCCGCGCCTGGTTCATCCTCGTGCTGCCGGCGTTGGTGCTGAACTACTTCGGCCAGGGCGCTTTGCTGCTCGGTGATCCGGAAGCCGCGCGCAACCCGTTCTATCTGTTGGCGCCAAGCTGGGCATTGATCCCGTTGGTCGGCTTGTCGACCCTGGCCACGGTAATTGCCTCGCAAGCGGTGATTTCCGGCGCGTTCTCCCTGACCCGTCAGGCGATCCAGCTCGGTTACATTCCGCGCATGCACATCCGGCACACGTCTAGCGCCGAACAAGGGCAAATCTACATTGGCGCGGTGAACTGGGCGCTGATGGTTGGCGTGATTCTTCTGGTGTTGGGTTTCGAATCTTCCGGCGCCCTCGCTTCGGCCTACGGCGTGGCGGTGACCGGCACAATGCTGATGACCACCATCCTGGTGTCGGCGGTGATGCTGTTGTTGTGGAAATGGCCACCGCTGCTCGCTGTTCCGGTGCTGATTGGCTTCCTGTTGGTGGACGGTCTGTACTTCGCCGCCAACGTGCCGAAAATCGTCCAGGGCGGTGCATTCCCGGTGATCGCCGGTATCGCGCTGTTCGTGCTGATGACCACCTGGAAACGTGGCAAACAACTGCTGGTGGAGCGCATGGACGAAGGCGGCTTGCCGCTGCCGATTTTCATCAGCAGTATCGCCGTACAGCCGCCGCACCGCGTCCAGGGCACCGCGGTGTTCCTGACTGCGCGCCCGGATGCCGTGCCTCATGCGTTGTTGCACAATCTGCTGCATAACCAGGTGCTGCATGAGCAAGTGGTGCTGTTGACCGTGGTCTACGAAGACATCCCGCGGGTACCGCCGAGCCGACGTTTCGAAGTCGATTCCTACGGCGAAGGGTTCTTCCGGGTGATCCTGCACTTTGGCTTCGTTGACGAACCGGACGTGCCGCAAGCGCTGAAGTTGTGCCATCTCGATGACCTCGACTTCAGCCCGATGCGCACCACCTACTTCCTCAGCCGCGAGACGGTCATCGCCTCCAAGCTCGAAGGCATGGCCCGTTGGCGCGAGGCGTTGTTTGCGTTCATGTTGAAGAATGCCAATGGCAATTTGCGGTTCTTCAATCTGCCGTTGAACCGGGTGATTGAGTTGGGTACTCAGGTCGAGATGTAAGCCCCCGACATCAAAAAGCCCCCGTTGCCAGTGAGGCAGCGGGGGCTTTTTTATGTCTGGTGTATTTGATCTCAACCCAATGAAGATCCCTGTGGGAGCGGGCTTGCCCGCGATGACGGTGGCAGTTCCAGCGTTGATGTGACAGGCAGACCGCCATCGCGGGCAAACCCGCTCCCACAGGATTTGTGATGTTCAGGTCATTATTTTTTAGATTCGGTTTTTGTCCGAGTCGGTCGCTCCAGCACCTTCACTGCATCATCCACCACGGCCTTGCTCATCGCCGTCAGATAATGCGCGGCCCAGGCGTGTCGGTCGGTGTCTCGGGCGTAGGCAGCATCTTTAGCCAGCTCCTTGGCAAGGAACAGAAAATCGGAGGCCATGGCTAAAGCATCGCTGAGGGGAACGTCTCGCGTGACATGGAATAGGGGTTGGTTTGAGCAGTAGATGACGGGGGTGAGGCCGATGGTTTTCAGTTCTGAGGGAGCGGACGAATCTGTTTTGTTCATAGGGGTAACTCCTTGACTTAAGGGGCTGCCACGTTCGTTTCCAATCGAATGGGTGGCAGCTGTGCGCAGGTTGGAAAACCGGGAGCCAAGGAAACCGGCACGCTCGAAGGCGTCCCACGCACAGCCGCCATAACAAAGAATCACAGCCGTAAACGACTGCAGTCGTGATGGGGTTGTTGTTTCGCTTGACTTGACGGGTTTCCAAGCCCGATCGCTGAAAGATCAGCGACGACCAGAGACTATCCCGTCAAAGAAAAGCGCAACAAGGCATCAAAGTGCCCAAAAAACACGATTCGGAGTTTGCCTACAAGGTCTGCGGGCGTCATCTGATATTTCGATACCTTAAGTCAACGAAACTAAACGCGGCGAGCGATGTTACACATCGCCGGAGTAATGGCCGAGCACTTAACTTGAAAGCGGTAAAGATCCAATGTGGGAGCGGGCTTGCCCGCGATGGCGGCGGCAGCTTCGAATTGATGTGACAGACATACCGCTATCTCGGGCAAGCCCGCTCCCACAGGGGGCTGCGGGGTGTGGTTGAGTTGAATACAAATGAAAAAGCCCCCGCTACCGTGAGGTAACGAGGGCTTTTTTGAGGGCAGGTTCAGATCACTCCTGAGCCGCCGCATCCTTCGCCTGACGCTTCTCGATCACATCCACCAGCCGCTGGGCCAGTTTCGGGTAGTTCTCGTCGAAGTGGTGGCCGCCGGGCAGTTTGATGGCTTCGCCCACGGCGGTCTTGTCGGTGCAGCCGCTTTCGTCGATTTCTTCTTCGCCGAAGATGCACACCACTTTCTCTGGTGGCAGCTTGGCCATTTCCGGGCCGGTGGCGGCTTCTTTGCCGGCGTTGCCGAGCCAGCCTTCGACTTCGATTTCGAAGCTGCCGGTGCGGGCGAAGGCCAGCAGGATGATTGCGTCGACGCGTTGCTGTTCCGAGGCTTCGAGGCGGTTGTAGATCGCCGGCAATACGTCAGCACCGAACGAGTAACCGGTCAGAATGAAGCGCTTGGTGCCCCATTTCTGCCGGTAGTGCTGCATCAGTTCGGCGAGGTCCAGGGCGCTTTGCTCCGGGCTCTTGTGCTGCCAGTAGTAGCGCAGGGTGTCGATGCCGACCACCGGGTAGCCGATCTTGGCCATCTCGCCCGCTACGTCGCGATCGAGGTCGCGCCAGCCGCCGTCACCGGAGAGAAACAGGGTGACGGTGTCCTTGGCCTGACCGGCCGGCACTTCCACCACTGGAATTTGCAGGCCGCCAGCGGCTTTGTCGCCACCGACGAGGAGCTTGCGCAGTTCGTTGTTCAGCACTTGCGGCAGGTTGATGTCGTAGTCGCTGATGCTGGTTTCGGCGTTGGGTTGGTCGCGCACGAAGCCGGCGCTGGTGTCGTCCGGGTTGTCGTTCCACGCCACCAGCCAGTGGCCGTGAGCGGCGCTTTTTGGCAGCAGGTGGGTGCAGCCGGGTTTTTCCAGGGCCAGGTCTACGGAAACGGCCTGGGATTTGTCGTCCTTCTGCTCGGACAACCAGCGCCAGGCCAGCACGGCGCCAGGGCCGATGCCGCTGACCAGGGTCGCCGGGCCTTTGAGTTCTCTGAGGCCCGCTTGCAGGGCGCGGCTTTGCAGCAGGCATTCCTTGGGCAGGATCACCTGAACGATCTGCGCCGTGCCGGTGCGGCTCAGGGTCATCAATTGTTTGTCGCTGAGCTTCTGGTCTTCATTGACCGCCACCAGCACTTGGGCGCGTGGCGTATTGCCGGGGATGACGCGGGTCATCGCAGCGCCGTCGGCGGGTGTCAGCCGTTCGAGGGTCGGTTCCGGCGCCGGGCGTTTGAGGTACCAGTAACCGCCACCGAGAATCAGGGCCAGCACTACCAGTGTGGCCAGTACGTACCGCAGGGAGCGTTGAATCATCAGCGTTTCACCAATCCAGTCAAGCCGCCCGCAATCAGGGCAGCAGTGTCGGCCAGGGCCACCAGCGGATCGAGTCCGGCGGGCACGGCCATATAACGGGGTTCCCAGTCAGGCTGGAACTTGTCTTTAAAACGGCGCAAACCTTGGAAGTTGTACAGCTGCTCACCACGGCGGAATACCATCGAGCCCAGACGCTGGGTCAGTGGTGCGCCGCGACGGGGTTGCAACCCCGACAGCGGCACCATGCCCAGGCTGAAACGCGCGTATCCATGATTTTTATAATGCTGAATCAGGCCGACCATCATGAACTCCATGGTCAGTTTGGGGGCGTCCGGGTGCGCGCGCATCAGGTCGAGGCTGGCCAGGTCATGACCGTAGGTCTCGAGCAAATTGGCGAACGCCACAGGGCGCCCTTCGAAACGAATCACCGCGATGCGGAAATGCTTGAGGTAGTCATCACTGAAGCGGCCGAGGGAGAAGCCTTTCTCGCGCACGTTTTTGCCGGTCAGCCAGGCATCGGAAATCACCTTGAGCTCATCCATCGGCGCATGTCCTGGCTCATGGATTTCCAGCGACAGGCCGTCGCGGGTGCCACGGTTCCAGGTGTAGCGCAGGTCTTTCATCTCTTTGCCTTTGGCTTCGAGATCAAAGCGCTGCAGATCGACCCGGGCTTCTTCGCCGAGCTTGATCGCGGTCAGGCCGATGTCCATGTAGTACGGCAGGTTTTCCGCGCGGACTTGATAGAACACGGGGCGGGCATGGTGGATGTCGCAGAGGTCGCGGAACTGCCAGATCATCTCGGCGCGTTGTTGGGTCGGCCCGATCGGGTCGTACAAGGCCACGAGGCTGCGCCCACGGCGGGCGTACATCAGGAACGCCTCGTCGTTAGGGTGGAACAGCAGCGCCTTGTCACCGGTCAGGGCGAGGCCACCGTCCGGTTGTGACGACGCCATCAGGATTTTTACCGCACGGTCCAGTTCGTCCGGCGTGGGCAGGTGGATCACCGGGCGCGCGGTGCGCAACAGCCAGGTCAGCGACACCACCACCAGCAGCACGGCGGCGCCGAGCAACGAGCGCAAGCCACGCGGGGCGTCGGCGTCGAGGGTGAACTGCCACCAGAGTTGATGACTGTACGGAACGTCCTGATAAGCGAACAGCAGCAGCCAGATCGACGCTCCGAGCACGCACAGGCTCGACACCAGATACAGCGGCGAAAACGGCAATTCGGTCAATCGGCTCGGGCGATAGAACGAGCGCCGGAAAACCCCCAGCAGGCTCGCGGTCAGGGTCATCAGGCAGGCTTCTTCCCAGTCGAAGCCTTTGAGCAACGAGAGCACCGCACCCACCAGCAACAGAATAGTGGTCAGCATCCACGCGGCCGACAGGCGTCGGCGCAGGCCTTGAGCCAGCAGCAGGCAGAGCACGCCGACCAGGCTGGCGCCGAAGTGCGAAGCGTCGACCAGTCGATGGGGAATCAGAAAGCCGATGTGCTCCAGGCGCGTATCGATTTCCGGGGTCACGCCGGAAAACAGCAACACCACGCCGGACAGGAACACCAGCACCGCCAGAATCGGCGCGGCCAGACCGGAAGCGGCGCGCAAGGACTGACGCGTCTGAAACAGGCGCTGGCCTTCGTTGATCAGCAGGAGCAAACAGGCGACGAGTAGCGGCAGCACCACGTAGATCAGGCGATAGAGCAACAGCGCAGCAGCCAATGGCGCGGCGCCAAGTTTGTCGGCGAAAGCGGCCAGCAGAATCGCCTCGAACACCCCGACACCGCCGGGAACATGACTGAGCACGCCTGCGGCCAGGGCCAACAGGTACACCAGCAGGAACGCACCGAAGGGCGGGGCCTCCGGTAGCAACAGATACAGCACGGTCGCGGCGGCGGCGACGTCGAGGGCGGTAATGATCAGTTGCAGAAACGTCAGGCGGCGCCCGGGAAGGCGCAAGGTGCGACGGCCGACCTTGACCAGCAGGTTGTCCGGATAGGGCTGCTCCGGCAGGCGCCGGCGATAGATGCCGACGGCCAATACGGTAAACAGCAGCAACACCGCAGCGGCAATCGCAGCCAGCAACGTCTCGGAGAGTCCAAGGGCGGAGGAGGCGGCAGGCAGGTTGCTCAGCGTGGCGAGGGCGGCCAGCGGGGGCAGGGCGCAGCCGAGCGAGAGGCTGGCGAACAGCGTCATGTGAGCGACTTCCGAAGCCCCCAGACCATGACGTGCATATAAACGGTAGCGAACCGAGCCGCCCGAGAGCATCGACAGACCGATGGCATTCCCAATGGCGAATGCCGTAAACCCACCCAGGGCTAGAATCCGCGGGGCCAGCGTTACGCCGGCGTAGCGGCTGGCCGACCATTCGTAACCGAGCAATATGATGAAGCCGACCACGGTCGCGGCCAATGCGCCGAGCAATGCCGGTTTCGGTACGTCGAGAATGGAGTCGTGCAGAGCGTACAGATCGAGTTCGCTCAACAAGTGGTGACAGGCAATCAGCGCGATAGCGAACAACAGCAGGGTGACCGCCAGGCCAATGGGCTGACGGTACTTGCTGACCAGATCAAGCAAGCGCAAACGCTCGGCCTTGATCGGTTGTGTCGCTGTGACGGTGTCTTGTGAATCAGACGAGTTGGCGCGCATCAATCACCTCTTGGATTGTGCGCGACAGGATGGGGGTATCCAGCCAAGTTACCAATCCCTGTAGAAAAAAATAATCACAAATATTAACGCCTCTCACCGGTTGTCGGCGATGGCATGTCATCCGTCGTAGGGGGTTCGGTCTGCGATTCAGCATAGGCTGAACTCAGAACTCTGGTGATCCCGTACGCTTCCCTACACAGTGACAGGTCATTGTTGCGAAAGGACTTTTTCAACAGATACAAAAAAGGCCACTCTTTCGAGTAGCCTTTTTTGATGTTTGGTTGCGGGAGCCGGATTTGAACCGACGACCTTCGGGTTATGAGCCCGACGAGCTACCAGACTGCTCCATCCCGCGTCTGTGTGGCGGCATTCTATAGAGATACGCCTGTGTGTCAACCGTTAATCCGGAACCGGGTCAAATAAGCGTAAATAAGCGGCGAACGGTCGCAGGGGAGACCTAACTTCTGGAATCAGAACGGTTTCTCATTCCTGGGGGAAAAACAGATACCTGAGCGAGTTTGCTCCGGGCGGCGTTCCGACGGTGGTCGTGAACGAAAACGCGTAAAACCAGATACCCCGTGGTGGCCTTGAGGTTTTCGCGAGCAAGCTCGCTCCTGCAGTGGGTGTTTTCGGCACGCACAAAAAAGGCCACTCTTTCGAGTAGCCTTTTTTGATGTTTGGTTGCGGGAGCCGGATTTGAACCGACGACCTTCGGGTTATGAGCCCGACGAGCTACCAGACTGCTCCATCCCGCGTCTGTGTGTCGGCATTCTACAGAGGATCGCTGGGCTGTCAACCTTAAATCCGGATAAAACCTGTTCTGGTTCAATCGCTTAGCTTTGATTGAGGGCGATGTGATCGGCTGTGAGTCAGGCGTGGCAAGGCTTGCAGCTCTATTGGGGGCGGTCAGTCGATTGAAAAAATAAATTCCTTCGCGACTTTTCCTACCGGTGGGAAAGAACATTCAGACTACTGGTGCTATATACAGGTGTCAGTGAGATACTGCCGATCCGGCCTGCCATGTCTCCTTTTCTTTGCCATGAACACCGCTTTCATATGACCCAGCGAAAAATCATCCACGTCGATTGTGACTGTTTCTACGCCGCCATCGAGATGCGTGACGACCCGCGCCTGGCCGGAAAACCACTGGCGGTGGGCGGTTCGGCGGATCGGCGCGGGGTGATCGCCACCTGTAACTATGAGGCGAGGGCGTATGGTGTGCGTTCTGCGATGTCGTCCGGGCATGCCTTGAAGTTGTGCCCCGACCTGACCATCGTCAAGCCGCGCATGGACGCCTATCGAGAAGCCTCGAAGGAAATTCACACGATCTTTCGCGATTACACCGACCTGATCGAGCCGCTTTCCCTCGATGAGGCCTACCTCGATGTGTCTGACAGCGCACACTTCGGCGGCAGCGCCACGCGAATTGCCCAGGACATCCGCCGACGGGTGTCCAATCAGTTGCATATCACGGTCTCGGCCGGCGTGGCGCCGAACAAGTTCCTGGCCAAGATTGCCAGTGACTGGAAAAAGCCCAATGGTTTGTTCGTCATTACCCCGGATCAGGTCGAGGATTTCGTCAGCGGTTTGCCCGTGAGCAAGCTGCACGGCGTGGGCAAAGTGACCGCCGACAAACTGGGCAGGCTCGGCATTGTCGATTGCTCGCATTTGCGCGAATGGGACAAGTTGGCGCTCGTGCGTGAATTCGGCAGTTTTGGCGAGCGACTTTGGAGCCTGGCCCGTGGGATTGATGATCGGTTGGTACACAACGACAGTCGGCGGCAATCGATCAGTGTCGAAAACACGTATGACGTGGACCTGCCGGATCTGGTGAGCTGCCTGGATAAATTGCCGGAGTTGCTGGAAACCCTGGCGGGCCGCATGGCGCGGATCGACGACAGTTATCGGCCAGGCAAGCCGTTCGTCAAAGTGAAATTCCATGACTTCACCCAGACCACGCTGGAACAGGCCGGGGCAGGGCGGGATCTGGGGAGTTATCAGCTGTTACTGACCCAGGCGTTCAATCGCGGCGGGAAGCCGGTGCGGTTGTTGGGGATTGGGGTGCGGTTGGAGGATTTGCGGGGCGGGTTTGAGCAGATGGAGTTGTTTGAGCGGTAGGGGCAGAGTTTTGATGCCGTTGTGACTGTCAGGCCGCCATCGCGGGCAAGCCCGCTCCCACAGGGATTTGAAGGGATCACAAATAATGTGTTCACAGCAGATACCTGTGGGAGCGGGCTTGCCCGCGATGCTTTTCAGGCTTTAATTCGGTCCCGGATCCGCCACCAATCGCCCGGCGTCCTTGGTCAACGACTTGAGGAATTCGGTCTGCAGCTCAGGATCGTTGCGAGTCAGCTCGATCAGGCTTTGTTCCAACTCACTGGCTTCTTCTTCCAGACCCAGCTCCGACAGACGCTTGACCCGGTGTACCCACTGGCTCACTTCGTCGTCTTCGAGGTCGTCGTAAATCAGCCCGTGGGCTTCAAGCAGTTTGCCGCGCAACGAGCTGCTGACGGCCAGGGTCGAGTCGGTGTGCACATCGTCCTGAGCATCTTCGACCTTGATCAGCAGCCGACTCAGGTGATTGATGTCATGTTCGGCGAACGGGCTGTCGAGCAGATTCAGGCGCAAGACACCGCTTTTGTCGGTGCTCAGCTCGAACGTTTCCTTGCCAGCCTTGACCTCCACCGGACGCTCGCTCCAGGGCAGGCTCGAGTATTCCGTGCGCTTGTCGAGCTGGACTTCGTCGATGCCGGCGAGGTTCTGTTGCGCACGACCGTGAGAGGGCGCGTTCATGAACGGGTTGAGCCCGGCGAAACCGTAGCTGAACCAGTCCTTGGTCACGCTATCCGGCAGGTTGCCGAGGGCGAACACGTTGACCACGTTCGCGCCGACACCCGCCACCACGGCCACCGCGCCCAGCGGGATCTCGTAGACCTCCCGCCAGGGTTGGTAAGGCGTGTAACGATCGTAATGCCGCGTGACTTCGAACTCAGTGACCTCGAAGGTCTTCTGCTCGTGGATCTTCACACGACGTTGCGGCAGCTCAAGCACCTTGGGCTCACCGACATCGATCTGCAGGCTGTGATCGAGCAATTTGCGCTCGACGCGCTCCTCGTGCTCGCTGCGTTGCGACATGTGATTGGCGCAGCCGCTGACCAGCAGGGTGCCGCACAGGGCGGCACCACCGAGGCCTAAGGTGTTTCGCTTGAACATGACTTCTCTATCTGGTGTCAGCGGCGGATACGGGCCTGGAGGAAGGACAGCACGTCAGCGACCGGCAGCGCTTGCGCCTCGGACTCGGTGCGGCTCTTGTATTCCAGATTGCCTTCGGCGAGGCCGCGGTCACTGACCACGATCCGGTGAGGAATGCCGATCAGCTCCATGTCCGCGAACTTGATGCCCGGGCTGGTTTTCTTGTCGCGATCGTCCAGCAGCACTTCGAAGCCGGCCGCAGTCAGTTCTGCGTACAGCTTGTCAGTGGCTTCGCGAACCAGATCGGTTTCGTAGCGCAGTGGCACCAGGGCGATCTGGAACGGTGCCAGGGTGTCACTCCAGATGATCCCTTTCTCGTCGCTGTTCTGCTCGATGGCGGCTGCAACCACGCGGGAAACGCCGATGCCGTAGCAACCCATTTCCAGGGTCACCGGCTTGCCGTTCTCGCCCAGCACTTCGCACTTCATCGCTTTGCTGTACTTGTTGCCCAGCTGGAAGATGTGCCCGACTTCGATGCCGCGCTTGATTTCCAGGGTGCCTTTGCCGTCAGGGCTAGGGTCGCCAGCCACCACATTGCGCAGGTCGGCAACGGTCGGAACCGGCAGATCGCGCTCCCAGTTCACGCCAAAGTAGTGTTTGTCGTCGATGTTCGCACCGATACCGAAGTCGCTCATCAGCTCGACGGAACGGTCGATGATGATCGGCAACGGCAGGTTAAGCGGGCCGAGGGAACCGGCACCGGCGCCAATGGCGTCGCGCAATTCGCTTTCGGATGCCATGACCAGCGGACTGGCAACGCCTGGCTGGTTGGCGGCCTTGATTTCGTTCAGCTCGTGGTCGCCACGGATGATCAGGGCAATCAGTTTGCCCTGCTCTTCAGCGTGAACCACCAGGGTCTTGATGGTCTTCTCGATCGGCAGGTTGAAGCCTTCGACCAGTTGCGCGATGGTCTTGGCGTTCGGTGTGTCGACCAGGCGCAGCTCTTCAGCCGGTGCAGGGCGGGAAGTTTCGCGCGGCACGGCTTCGGCCTTCTCGATGTTCGCGGCGTAGTCGGAACCGTTGCTGAAGACGATGTCGTCTTCGCCGGATTCGGCCAGAACGTGGAACTCGTGGGAGCCGGCGCCGCCGATGGAACCGTTGTCGGCTTCAACAGGGCGGAATTTCAGGCCCAGGCGGGTGAACACGTTGCAGTACGCCTGGTGCATGCGGTCATAGGTGACCTGCAGCGAAGGCTGGTCAGCGTGGAACGAGTAGGCGTCCTTCATGATGAATTCGCGGCCGCGCATCAAACCGAAGCGTGGGCGGATTTCGTCACGGAATTTGGTCTGGATCTGATACAGGTTGATCGGCAGCTGCTTATAGCTGCTCAACTCGTTACGCATCAGGTCGGTGATCACTTCTTCGTGGGTCGGGCCGGCGCAGAAGTCGCGACCGTGGCGATCCTTGAAGCGCAGCAATTCAGGGCCGTATTCTTCCCAGCGACCGGATTCCTGCCACAGCTCAGCCGGTTGAGTACTCGGCATCAACACTTCGAGAGAGCCCGCGGCGTTCATTTCTTCACGAACGACGGCTTCGACCTTGCGCATTACTCGCAAGCCCATCGGCAGCCAGGTGTACAGGCCTGAGGCGAGTTTGCGGATCATGCCGGCGCGCAGCATCAGCTGATGGCTGATGACGACCGCGTCGGAAGGCGTTTCTTTCTGTGTGGCGAGCAAAAATTGACTGGTGCGCATGGTTGGCCGTTGTCGGTTGCTGATGACGAGAAATGACGGAGCATTGTACGGGCGAGATCTGCTGGCGTACAGGCGCGCGGTCGGTGGTGTGGCAGGAGGGCGGGATTCGCCGCGCCCTCTGCGAAACTTCCTACGATTCTTCCGCGACCTGGGTCGGAGTCGGGGTCGGTTCCGGCGTCGGTTTCGGACCTTCGCGACGGTTCTCCTGGAACCAGTGCAGGGCGATCAACAGCAGCGTCGGAACGCCCAGCAGCGCGGTGATCAGGAAGAAGTTGTGATAACCGAATTTTTCCACCATGACCCCTGAATACCCACCAATAAGGCGCGGGAGCAGGAGCATGATCGAGCTGAGCAGCGCGTACTGGGTTGCGGAGAACTTGAGGTTGGTCAGGCTCGACAAATAGGCGACGAAGGCCGACGTCGCCAGGCCTGAGCTGAAGTTATCCAGGGAGATGGTGCCTATCAGCATGTTCAGGTTGGCGCCCATGTCGGCGAGCATCAGGAACAGCAAGTTAGTGCCGGCCGACATAATACCGCCGATGAACAGGATCGGCAGGATGCCGAAACGCACGATCAGCAGGCCGCCCATGCCGGCGCCGACCAGCGTCATGATCAGGCCGAAGATCTTGCTGACGCTGGCAATCTGATCCTTGGTGAAGCCTTGGTCGATATAGAACACGTTGGCCATCACGCCCATCACCGTATCCGACATCCGGTACGTGGCGATCAGCCCGAGCAGCAGCAGCGCTTGCCAACGGTAACGCAATATGAAGTCGTTGATCGGGGTCAGCACCGGCGCCAGGCCACGACGGCCCATGGCCGACAGGCACAGCGCGGTGAGCGAGGTGTAGAGGATCGCCCGCAGGAATGCGCGGTCTTCCAGCAGCAGATCGAGCAGGCTCACGCCGTCAAACAGCACGCTGGCGAAGTCGGTGTTGTAGAGCTGGGTGAACATGGCCGGCACGGAAACCAGCAGCACGATCAGCACGAACACCGAGGCCAGCTGATGCGCAAAACTGTAGCGCCCGGCCTGCAGTTGCGTGCGCAACGGCACCGGTGGTTCGCGCATGAAGAAAGAGGTGAGCAGCGCCGGAACCATCAGGGCGCCGAACAACAGGTAAGTGCCGGCCCATGCCGAATGCTTGTAGTTGAAGCCGGTGGAGCCAAAACCTTCGGCGAAGAACAGGGCGCCGGCGGTGGCCAGCAGCGCCGCGATCCGATAGCCGGACATGTAGCTGGCGGCCAGGGCAGCCTGGCGGCTGTCGTCGGCGATTTCCAGGCGATAGGCGTCGACCGCGATGTCTTGCGTCGCCGAGGCGAAGGCAACGACGACGGCGATGGCAATCAGCCAGGACAGGTGTTTTTGCGGGTCGCAGAAACCCATCCCGATCAGGCCGAGGATCACCAGTGCCTGGGAAAGCACCAGCCACGAGCGACGGCGACCGAGCTTGCCGAGCAATGGCAGGCGCCATTGGTCCAGCAACGGTGACCAGACCCATTTAAAGGCGTAGGCCAGACCGATCAAGCTTGCATAGCCAATGGTTTCGCGAGCCACACCGGCTTCACGCAGCCAAACCGAAAGTGTCGAAAACACCAGCATGTAGGGCAGGCCGGCGGCGAAACCAAGCAACAACAGCACAAGTGTCGATGGGCTGGCATAGGCGGCGAGCGCGGCGCGCCAGGTTTTACGGGGCATGGGCTGAAGTCTGCCTCAAGATTACGGAAACAAAGCGCGCACTCTAACCGCTGTGCTCTACCGGGCGCCAGCCATGGCGCTGAATATCAACACGATTGTTCAGGACACTGATGCCTTCGCAGCGTAATCGCGCACGCTGCTCATCCCCCGAAGGGCTGCCTGCCGGGAGGCTGATCCGACCACCGGCACCGAGTACGCGGTGCCAGGGCAGTTTGGTGTCACCGGGCAACTGGCTCAGGGTACGACCGACCCAGCGTGCCGCACGGCCGAGTCCTGCCAGCTCGGCAAGCTGACCATAACTCACCACTTTGCCCTCGGGCACCTGCGCCAGGGTCAGGTAGAGCGCCGTGCGTCGGATTTGCGCGGCGCTTTCTGTTTCGATGGTTGGGTCGGTCACGGCCGGGGTCCTGTAGGAGCGAGCTTGCTCGCGATGAGCGTCAACGATGACGCGAACTGTCTGGAGTAACGCGTCTGTTTCGAGTTTATCGCGAGCAGGCTCGCTCCTGCAGTGGGTTACCGTCTGTAGGGTAAATCCTCGATCAGTAACTGAGAAATGAACTCAATAGAAATAGTCGGGTCAGTCCTTGTCAGGGCCTTATTCCTACCGATAATGCCGACTTTTTTCGCAAACTTGAGCCTGTATTTGCTTATGGTGTCCAGAACCCTGCTGTGCCTCGCTGTCCTGAGTGCATCCACGCCCTTGCTCGCCGACACCGTCTGGTTAAAAAACGGTGACAAGCTGAGCGGCAAGATCACGCTGTTCGACGGCGGCAAACTGTTGATCCAGACCGAATACGCCGGTGCGGTTCCGATCGACTGGAAACAGGTCAAAACCCTGGAGAGCGATCAGGAGTTGCTGGTCAAACAGGAAGCCTACAGAGGCGAGAAAGCCAAGTCGTTGCACGCGGCGGATGACGGCAAGGTGACGCTGGAAAACGGCGAGGCGCCGAAGACGGTCGAACTGGCGAGTATCCAGCAGATTCTCAAACCCAAGCCGGTCGTCGAAGATCTGGTCTGGAAAGGGAATATCGATGCGGCGCTGGATTACCAGCGGGCGGAAAAGGACACCGATGACTACGACGTCGACTTCAAGACCACTGCACGCCATGGCAGATGGCGGCACATCGCGGAAGGCGAGTACAACCGTGAATTCCAGGATGACGTGGTCACCAGCGACAACTGGCGGGGCGAGTACTCCCTCGACCGCTTCCTGACCGAGAAATGGTTCTGGCAGGGCCGCGCTGTCTATAAGCGTGACAAGGTTGAAGAACTCTCTCGTCAGCGCACCGTCGGTACCGGTCCGGGTTACCAGTTCTGGGATGACGAGCTAGGCGCATTCTCGCTGGGCTCGCTGGTCAACCGAACGGATTACCAATTCGACGATGGCAGCAAGGAAAACTTCTATTCCCTGGCGATGAAGTGGGATTACAACCGCTACTTGATCGGCAAGAAGGTGGAGTTCTTCACCAATGGCGAAGTGGGTAAGCCGTTGTCGGGCGTGGCGGATTATGCGCTCGATGCGGAAATGGGCTTGCGCTACAAAGTGACCGAGTGGGCGTCGCTAAACCTGAAGGCTGAGCGAGACATCATCAGCGGTACTGACGATGCCGATCTGGACAAGACCCGCTACACCGCAGGATTCGGTGTGGCCTGGTAAGACGCAAAAAATCGCAGCCCGTGGGCTGCGATTTTTTTTGCCTGCAAAACACACAGACACAAAAAAGCCCCGCTTTTGAGGGCGGGGCCTTTTACTAAAGCAAGTACAAGTTAGATAACTTGAACTTCTTCAGCTTGCATGCCTTTCTGACCGCGGGTAGCGATGAAAGAAACCTGTTGGCCTTCTTTCAGGCTTTTGAAGCCGTCGGATTGGATAGCTTTGAAGTGAACGAACAGGTCGTCACCGGATTGTGGAGTGATGAAGCCGAAGCCTTTTTCATCGTTGAACCACTTAACGGTACCAGTTTGGCGATTAGACATGGTGTAACTCCTTGAACAAAGATAACTGCGACGCAGGAAGAACCCTGGCCGAGACTGAGTGCAAAGAGCAGGAAAAATTCTTGTAGATGGTTGGATCGAAATTCAACATATCGTGTAGAGATTCTCAGTGACACAAGCAGCACAGTGGCGCCACCTTAACCCTTTTTCCGGGACGTGCCAATGCTTCCTGCGAAGGTTTCTCTGTTTTCGTGACTGACGGTGCATGGTATTGCGGTGAAACGCCGGAATTTATGGGGGATCGGCGCGAATTGCGCCACGGTCTTTGAACCCTAAGCGCGCGCCCGGTAAGATGCCGGACAGATTTTTTCCACCTCGCTATTCAGGACACACGCCATGAGCATCAAATCGGACAAGTGGATTCGCCGCATGGCGCAAGAGCACGGCATGATCGAACCGTTCGTCGAGCGCCAGGTGCGCGGCAGCGACGATAGCCGTGTGATCTCCTACGGCGTGTCGAGCTACGGCTATGACGTTCGTTGCACTAATCATTTCAAAGTGTTCACCAACATCAACTCGGCAATCGTCGATCCGAAAAATTTCGATGCCGGCAGCTTCGTCGACATCCATAGCGACGTCTGCATCATCCCGCCGAACTCTTTCGCCCTGGCCAGTACCGTCGAGTACTTCCGTATTCCGCGCAACGTATTGACCATCTGCCTGGGTAAAAGCACCTACGCCCGCTGCGGCATCATCGTCAACGTCACCCCGCTTGAGCCTGAGTGGGAGGGTCACGTGACCCTGGAATTCTCGAACACCACCAACTTGCCGGCGAAAATCTACGCCAACGAAGGCGTGGCGCAGATGCTGTTCCTTGAATCCGACGAAGAGTGCGAAGTGTCCTACAAGGACCGTGGCGGCAAGTACCAGGGCCAGCGCGGCGTGACCCTGCCACGCACCTGATCGACTCATCTGGCAGGTGGCGGGAATTCCTGAGCGGGTAGACACTCTATTGGGGTGTACTGCCCGGTTTGCGTACAGCGGACGGGGCCAATGCTCAGGAGTGCTCTATGAAGATCGATCCGCGAATAAGTGCCGAACTGGCAAGGCTTGAGCCCAATCAGGTTGGCGTTTTGGCCTGGTCCTTGTTGGCACATCCGCCAATCAGTATGGCAGGGGGCATCCCCGGTCAGCCTGATCCCGATACGCCCAACGAACAACCCACCGAACCCGGTGAGCCGACCCTGCCAGATGAGCCGCCTCCCGCTCCGGTTGCGTGATTTTCAGGTTTTGGACGAATGGCCAGTCAGCCGACTGGCCATATTTCGTTGTCGCCTATGACAAAAATCCTGCAGATATCATCCCGTTCTACCGGGTACCCACCGGTAAACGCACCGAAAGCCGGTAGCAGGCTGATGCGCTCTCCCAGTCTGAAACACGCCAGTCGCAAGCGTTGCCGACCTCTGCCGTTCAGCCGATAAACCGGATGTACATGTCCGGCGAGTACATGTCGCTCCGGATGGGAGGCTGGTTCGTGCTGCAACGCGAACGGCCCCAAGAGCAGCGGCTCAGGCACCACACGGATGTTTAGCGACGCGGGCGGATCCCCGGCGCGTTGGTCGTGGTTGCCGCGAATTAGCGTCATCGACAGATCAGGGTGCCGAGCCCGCCAGTCAGCCAGTGCCTTCAACGTCGGGGGTGCATGGGAACCAGGCCCGTGAAGGAAGTCCCCGAGGAAAATCAGTTGGCGACAGGGCAGCGCCGCCAGCAAGCCATCCAGCACGGCGATGTTCCGGGACGTAGTGCCTCTCGGGACCTGCTGACCAAGCCTGCGATACGCCGCCGCTTTGCCAAAATGCACGTCGGCGATCAGCAAGGCGTGTTGCGCCGGCCAGTAAATGGCTTTTTCCGGCAGCAGCCACAATTCTTCGCCGGCCAATCGCACGGGATAGGGCGCGCTCATCAGGCTTTCCCGGTTTCGGCGGTTTTCTCGAGGTCGCCGACCATGCGTCTGATACGGTCCGCGAGTTTTTCCGAACTCATGGCTTCGCGCATGCGTTCCACCAGCAGAGGGAAGCCGAGGGGCGTAGGACGTTTGACTCGATGCAGGTCGAGTCTGAGCTGACTGATGCGCGCCAACATCTGTTCCATGCGTTGAATATCCAGTTCCTCTCGTAAGACTTCTTCCCCAGCCTGGGCCAGCAACAGATTCTCCGCGTCGTACTGTTTAAACACTTCAAAAAACAACCCGCTCGAGGCTTGAACCTGACGTGTACTTTTAGGCGCACCGGGATAACCGGCGAACACCAGCCCGGCAATTCGCGCGATTTCCCGAAAGCGCCGCAGCGCAAGCTCTCCGGCATTCAGACTGGCGAGTATGTCCCGCAGCAAATGTTCAGCACTCAACAAATCCGGGTTCAACACCTGTAGCCAATCCACTTCAGTGGGGCTGAGCAACTCCAGCCCGTAATCGTTGACCGCAATGGAAAACGTCACCGCCTGTTGTTGACTGACCCGCCACGCCAGCAAGCTCGCCAATCCCAAGTGCACCCGGCGGTCGGCGAAGGGGTAGAGGAACAGATGCCAGCCTTCACGGGATTTCAACGCTTCGGCCAGCAGGGTTTCCGAGGTCGGCAGTCCGGACCAGCGTTGCTGGACTTCCAGCAATGGACGTAGCGCCCGCATTTCCGGGCCGATGAATTCGCCCTGCGCGGCGGCACTGAAACGCGCGACCACCGCTTGGGCGAGTTCGTTGGAAAGGGGCATCCGCCCGCCATTCCAGCGCGGCACGGCGGCTTTTTTCGCGGTGCTGCGTTTGACATAAGCGGTCATGTTTTCCACCCGAACCAATTCCAGCAAACGGCCGGCAAACAGAAATCCGTCGCCAGGTTTGAGCCGTGCGATAAAACCCTCTTCAACACTGCCCAACTGCTTTCCACTGCCGCCCTTGCTCCAGAACTTCAGCTGAATGCTCGCGTCGCTGACGATGGTCCCGATGCTCATGCGATGGCGGCGGGCCAATCGCGCATCCGGTACGCGCCAGATACCCTGTTCATCCGGTTCAACCCGGCGGTAATCCGGGTAAGCAGTCAGGGAAAGCCCACCGTGACGTACGAATGCCAGCGCCCAGGTCCAATCGGCCACGGTGAGGTCGCGATAAGCCCAGGCGCCGCGTACTTCTTCGTACAACTCGTCAGGAATAAACCCACCGCCCAACGCCATGCTGACCAGATGCTGCACCAGCACATCCAGCGGTTTATTCGGCGATTCACGGGGTTCGATCCGGCGTTGCGCCACGGCGTCCCGGGCTGCAGCGGCTTCGATCAGTTCCAGGCTGTGCGTCGGCACCAGCGTCACCCGCGAGACGCGTCCCGGCGCGTGACCGGAACGCCCCGCCCGCTGCATCAGGCGCGCCACGCCTTTGGCCGAGCCAATTTGCAGCACCCGCTCCACCGGCAGAAAGTCCACGCCCAGGTCCAGGCTGGAGGTGCAGACCACCGCTTTGAGTTGACCGTCCTTGAGGGCGCGCTCGACCCAATCGCGGGTGTCGCGTGACAGCGAGCTGTGATGCAAGGCAATCAAGCCGGCCCAGTCAGGGCGTGCTTCCAGCAGCGCCTGATACCAGATTTCGGACTGGGCACGGGTGTTGGTGAAGACCAGGCTTGCGGGGCTGGCATCCAGTTCTGCGACCACCTGCGGCAACATTTTCAAACCGATGTGCCCGGCCCATGGAAAACGCTCGATGGCGGGCGGTAGCAGCGTGTCGACGCGCAATTCCTTGGTGCGTTGCCCTTGCACACTGACGCCAGCGCCCTGTGGGATTAATACCTGTTCGGCGTGGGCCTGATTACCCAGCGTCGCAGAAACGCCCCACACGATCAGTTCAGGATTCCACCGACGCAGGCGGGCGAGGGCCAGTTGCAGTTGTACGCCGCGCTTATTGCCGAGTAACTCGTGCCACTCGTCGACCACCACCATGCGCAAGGTCGACAGCGCGGTTTGCGCATCGGTCCGGGCGAGCATCAGGGTGAGGCTTTCCGGGGTGGTGATCAGCGTGGTGGGCAGGCGTCGACTCTGCCGCGCGCGTTCGCTGCTGCGGGTGTCGCCGGTGCGCAGGCCGACGCTCCACGGGATCTGCAAGTCGAGCAGCGGTGCCTCCAGTGCACGCGCCGTGTCTGCGGCCAAGGCACGCATAGGCGTGATCCATAGCACGGTCAGCGGTTGGGCCACCGGTTTGCGTTTTTGAGGTTGTTCTACTGAAGAGGCGAAGCGGTTGAGTGCGGCAAACCACACTGCATAGGTTTTACCGGCACCGGTACTCGCGTGCAGCAACCCGGACTGTCCTTGCTTGACGGCCGCCCACACCTGTTTCTGAAAGGCGAACGGTTGCCAACCGCGAGCGGTGAACCAGTACTTTGCGAAGTCGGGGGAGGTTCCCATGCCGGCGGTGTGCGCTCTGAAAGTGTTCTTTCAGTGACCGCGACAAACTGTGAAAGGTTTAATGACGAAATGCGGTCCTGCAGGAGCAGGCAAGCCGACTCCTGCAGGGGTTACTTGAGATTGCCGCTTAGGAACTGCTTCAACCGCTCGCTCTTCGGATTGCCCAGCACGTCTTCCGGCGCACCTTCTTCCTCGACCAGGCCCTGGTGCAGAAACAGCACCTGGCTCGACACTTTGCGGGCGAAGCTCATTTCGTGGGTGACCATGATCATGGTCCGCCCTTCTTCGGCCAGCCCCTGAATCACCCTGAGCACTTCACCCACCAGCTCCGGGTCGAGTGCCGAGGTCGGTTCGTCGAACAGCATGACTTCCGGTTCCATGGCCAACGCTCGGGCAATGGCCACCCGTTGCTGCTGTCCCCCGGAAAGAAACGCCGGGTACTGGTCTGCCACGCGCGCGGCCAGGCCGACCTTGTCGAGATAACGGCGTGCGCGGTCTTCGGCTTCCTGCTTGCTGCAACCCAGCACCCGGCGCGGCGCCATGGTGATGTTTTCCAGCACGGTCATGTGGCTCCACAGGTTGAAGTGCTGAAACACCATGGCCAGGCGGGTGCGGATCTTTTGCAGTTCATCGGCGTCGGCCACGTGCATGCCATGGCGATCCTTGATCATGCGGATGTTCTGACCGTCCAGGGTCATGGCGCCGTCGTTGGGTTGTTCGAGAAAGTTGATGCAGCGCAGGAAGGTACTTTTGCCCGAGCCGCTGGCGCCGATCAGGCTGATGACGTCGCCGGTGTTGGCCTTGAGTGACACGCCTTTGAGCACATGATGATCGCCATAGCTTTTATGCAGGCCTTCGATGGTCAGTTTGTACATGGGGCATGCATCCTCAAGGCGAAAGTAGGTAACCGCTGCGATAGGCTTCGGTGCCCGCGACGTGGGCGATCACCATGCCGGCAGTGGCCATGCGCCGCAGCGAACGGGCGTACATCAGCCCGGCGACGGTGCAGTGAACGGGGGTGACGAGATCGTTGACCGGATCGATGATTTCGGCAATCAGTTGCCCGGCTTCCAGGTATTCCCCCGGCAGCGCGGTGAACACCAGCAAACCGCCCACGGGCGTGGCCACCGGTTCGACGGCGGCCAGCGGCGTGGCGGGATACGGCAGTTCCGGCAGTGGCGCCGGTTCGCCGGCAATCGCGCCGAAATGAATCAGGTAATCGAGCAACGCCTGGCAGTCGAGGCTGGCCAACGGGTGATTGACGTCGCCCTGGCCGCGCAATTCGACGGTGACCGAGAAGCTGCCGAGCGGAATGGCGAAGTGTTCGCCGAAGCGCTCTTTCAACTGCCACCAGAGCAGGGTGAAGCACTCGTCGAACGACTGACCGCCGGAATCGGTTGCCAGCAGGCTGGCTTCGGCACCGATGTAACGGGCCAGCGGCTCGACCTGTGGCCAGGCCTCGGGCGTGGTGTAGAGGTGCGCGACTGCTTCGAAATCGCAATGCAGGTCCAGCACCATGTCGGCATCACAGGCCAGTCGTTGCAGGACAAGACGCTGGGATTGCAGTTGAGTGCTGGCAGTCTGTCGCGCCAATGCATGACGCAGGCTGCTGCGGATCAGTTCGAGGTTGCGCTGCGGATCGTCGCCGAGCAGGCCTTCGATCTCATTGCCAACCTCTTCGCTCAAATCGACGAACCAGCGGTTGAAGTTCTGCCCGCTTTCGAGCTCGTAGCGGCCCAGCGGCACATCCATCAGCACTTGTTCGAGGCCGACCGGGTTGGCAACCGGCACCAGCACGATTTCGCTGCGCAAGTGGCCGGCGGCTTCGAGCTCCGCCAGGCGCTGCTTGAGGTGCCAGGCGACCAGCATGCCGGGCATTTCATCGGCGTGCAGGGACGCCTGGATGTAGATCTTGCCTTGGGCCGTCGTCGGGCCGAAGTGGAAACTGTGAATCTGTCGTGCGGTCCCCGGCAGTGGGGCCAACAGGTCATGTATCTGGTGGCGCATGTGCGAAAAGTCCTAGTGGGTCGGCCCGAGGAACGCCAGCCATCGGCGTTCGGCGAGGCGGAACAGGCCGACCAGCGCAAAGGTAACGGTCAGGTAGATCAACGCGGCGATGCCGAACGACTGGAAGGTCATGAAGGTCGCCGAGTTGGCGTCCCGCGCGACTTTAAGGATGTCCGGGATGGTTGCGGTGAACGCCACGGTGGTCGAGTGCAGCATCAGGATCACTTCATTGCTGTAATACGGCAACGAGCGACGCAGCGCGGAGGGCATGATCACGTAGGCATACAGCTTCCAGCCGGTCAGGCCGTAGGCCTTGGCCGCTTCGACTTCACCGTGGGCCATGCTGCGGATCGCCCCGGCGAAAATCTCCGTGGTGTAGGCGCAGGTGTTCAGGGCGAAGGCGAGGATGGTGCAGTTCATCGCGTCGCGAAAGAACGCATCGAGTATCGGCTGCTCGCGCACGGCGGCCAGGCTGTAGATCCCGGTGTAGCAAATCAGCAGCTGGATATACAGCGGCGTCCCACGGAACAGGTAAGTGTAGAACTGCACTGGCCAGCGAATGTAGAAATGCGGCGACACCCGGGCGATGGACAGCGGGATCGACACCAGGAAACCGATGAAGATCGACGCACTGAGCAGCCACAAGGTCATGGCCAGGCCGGTGATGTTGTAACCGTCGGTATAGAGGAAAGGTTTCCAGTATTCCTGCAGGAGTTCGATCATCGTACGGCCTCCCGGGAGCCGGCGGCGTAGCGGCGTTCAAGCCAGCGCAGGATGAAGTTGGAAGCACTGGTGATCAGCAGGTAAATCAGCGCGGCCAGCACCAGGAAATAGAACAGTTGATAGCTGCTTTTGCCGGCGTCCTGGGCAGCCTTGACCAGGTCGGCGAGGCCGATGATCGATACCAGCGCGGTGGCCTTGAGCATCACCATCCAGTTGTTACCGATGCCCGGCAGGGCGAAACGCATCATCTGCGGGAACACCACGATCCAGAACCGCTGGCCACGCTTGAGGCCATAGGCGGTGGCCGCTTCAACCTGGCCCCGTGGCACCGCGAGAATCGCGCCACGGAAGGTTTCGGTGAAGTACGCGCCATAAATGAAGCCCAGGGTGATGACCCCGGCGCTGAACGGGTTGATCTCGATGTATTCCCATTCCATGAAGTCGGTGAACGACGTCAGCCAGGTTTGCAGGCTGTAGAAAATCAGCAGCATCAGCACCAGGTCCGGCACGCCGCGAATCAGCGTGGTGTAGATCTGCGCCGGGACGCGCACCAGTTTGACTTTTGACAGTTTGGCACTGGCGCCGAGCAGGCCGAGCAACACGGCCACCAGCAGCGACAACGCCGATAATTTGATGGTCATCCAGGTGCCTTCCATCAGCAACGGACCGAAGCCCTTGAGGCTGAAGGCAGAGAGCCCCAGATTTTGTAAGAGGTTTTCGAACATAAATCAGCAACCTGATCGGATGAAAAAAGCGCCCATCGCGAGATGGGCGCCGGGCATTATTTGCCGCTGTACAGATTCAGATCGCCAAAGTGTTTCTTCTGAATGGTGGCGTAGGTGCCATCGTCGTGTAACGCTTTGATACCTTTATCCAAAAGTGCCTTGAGGTCTTTGTTACCTTTAGAGATACCGATAGCTGTTTTGGCTGGCAGCAATTCGCTGTCCACCGGCTTGCTGACTTCGTAGCCTTCGCCTTTAGGCGACTTCAAAAAGCCCAGTTCGGCTTGCAGCATGTCCTGGATGGCCGCGTCGAGGCGACCGGACATCAGGTCCGAATACACCTGATCCTGGTTCTGATAGGCCTGGGTTTTCACGCCAGCCTTGTCCAGCACGGCCTTGGCGTAGGCTTCCTGAATGGTGCCTTGCTCATAGCCAACGGTCTTGCCTTTCAGCGAAGCAACGTCTTCGCTCAGACCGGAACCTTTCTTGAACACGTAAGCGGTTGGGCCGGAGAACAGCTCGCTGGAGAAGTCGATGACTTTTTCGCGGGCCGGGGTGACGGTCATCGAAGAGATTACGCCGTCGAATTTATTGGCCTTGAGGCCTGGAATCATGCCGTCGAAATCGCTCTCGACCCATTTGCACTTGACCTTCAGCTCGGCGCAGATCGCGTTCCCCAGATCGATGTCGAAGCCCACCAGGCTACCGTCGGCCGCTTTCGACTCGAACGGTGCATAGGAAGGGTCAACGCCAAAACGCAGTTCTTTGTATTCCTTGGCCAGCGCGGAGCCGGCAGCCATGCACAACGCCAGTGCAGAAAGGGTCAGCAATGCTTTTTTCATTATTCAATCCCTAAGAACCAATATGAGCGCTTGTGGCGCAGAATTATTGTTACTGGAAAGCGTAAGACCTAATGAAAGTAGCAATTTCCGAACCAGAGTGCCGAACAAGCGTTTAAAAGGTGATTCAGGAAATGGCTGGGCGGGATTTATGCACGGAAACGGGCGCCGGTAAATGGCTGCACCAAATTTGCACAGATGAGCCTGCTTTTTGCAGGAGCTGGCTTGCTGGCGATCAGACCGACGCGGTGCTTCAGCGTGACCGCGTAATCGTTCATCGCCAGCAAGCCGGCTCCTACAGGAGCGCGCATTAGCCGAGCAAATCCTGCAGGGTCGCGAGATGGTCAGCCTGGTCAACTGTCTTGTCCTGCCGCCACCGAAGCATCCGCGGAAACCGCACCGCGATACCGCTCTTGTGCCGCCTGGACAGAGCAATCCCCTCAAATCCCAATTCAAATACCAGGCTCGGTTTCACGCTGCTGACGGGGCCGAATTTCTCCACCGTGGTCTTGCGCACGATGCTGTCGACCTGGCGCATTTCCTCATCGGTGAGCCCCGAATACGCTTTGGCGAACGGCACCAGCGTGCGTTCGCTCGCGTCTGGCGGGCCGTCCCACACGGCGAAGGTGTAATCGCTGTAGAGACTGGCCCGACGGCCATGCCCGCGTTGCGCGTAGATCAGCACTGCGTCGACGCTGAACGGGTCGACTTTCCACTTCCACCAGACGCCCATGTCCTTGGTGCGGCCGACGCCATACAACGCGTCCCGAGCCTTGAGCATCATGCCCTCGACGCCCAGGCTGCGGGAGGCTTGGCGTTGGCGGGCGAGGTCGAACCAGTCTTCGCCGGTTAGCACGGGGGAGGGCAGTAGCACCGGGTTGTTGCAGTGAGCGATGACGCGTTCCAGTTGTTCGCGGCGCCTGGCCTGAGGCTGGTTGCGCCAGTCTTCGCCCGCCCATTCCAGTAAGTCGTAGGCGAGTACGACCACCGGCACTTCATCGAGGATTTTCTTGCCCAGGGTTTTACGGCCGATCCGCTGTTGCAGCAGGGCGAACGGTTGCACTGCGGGCGGCGTTGGTGCCTGTGGATCGAAGGCATCTTCGGTGTTCGGTGGTGCGGTTTTCCAGGCAACGATTTCACCGTCGATCACCGTGCCGTCGGGCAGGCCGTGAACCAGGCTGTCGAGTTCGGGAAAACGCTCGGTGATCAATTCTTCGCCGCGCGACCAGATCCAGAGTCGCCCATCGCGCTTGACCACTTGGGCGCGGATGCCGTCCCACTTCCATTCCACCTGCCAGTTGTTCGCGGGGCCGAGCAGGGTTTCGAATTGCTCCACCGGTTGCGACAACGCGTGGGCGAGAAAAAACGGGTACGGCTGACCGCCGCGCTGAGCATGTTCATCCGACGATTCGGCGGCGATCAGCTTGCGGTAGCTGGCCGCGCTCGGGCGATTGGACAGGTCGGTATAACCCACGAGCCGCTGGGCCACGCGTTTGCTGTCGAGCTGCGCCATGGCCGCCAGGGCGCGGGTCACCAGCAATTTGGAGACGCCGACGCGGAAACTGCCGGTGATCAGTTTGATGCAGAGCATCAGGCTGGGGCGGTCCAGTTGCGACCAGAGTCTGGGCAAATGTTCGGCCAGTACTTCGGGAGATTCGCCGCGCAACGTCAGCAGTTTGTCTTCGATCCACACCGCCAACCCGTCGGTGGAGCTGTGAGGCGCTTCGGGCAGTACCAGCGAGATGGTTTCCGCCAGATCGCCGACCGCCTGATAACTCTCCTCGAACAACCACGGCGACAGGCCGGAATACGCCACGGCGAGTTCACGCAGGATGCGCACCGGCACCAGTTGGCGAGGACGCCCGCCGGACAGAAAGTACACCGCCCATGCGGCGTCTTCCGGCGCGGCCTGGGCGAAGTAATGTTGCATGGCCGCCAATTTGGCGTTGCTCGAGGTCGTGGCATCGAGTTCGGCGTACAACTCGGCGAAGGCCTTCATGGCAGTACCTCGGCGCGCTCGGGTTCGGTGGTCGCGATGTCTTCTTCATCGTCGCCGTACTCGGTGGTGAACCCTTGGGCGTCGAGACCTTGTTCGCGCAGATGGCGCACCAAGACCGCCACGGAACCGTGGGTGACCATGACGCGCTCGGCACCCGTCTGCTCGATGGCCCAGAGCAGGCCCGGCCAGTCGGCGTGGTCCGACAACACAAAACCACGGTCCACTCCCCGTCGCCGACGCGTGCCGCGCAAGCGCATCCAGCCGCTGGCGAAGCCATCGCTGTATTCGCCAAAGCGCCGCATCCAGGTGCTGCCACCCGCCGATGGCGGGGCCAGGACCAGCGCCTTGCGCATCATCGGGTCGCTCTTTTTGACGTCGCCGGCATAGATCGTCGGCGGCAGATAAACGCCGCTCTCGCGATACACCCGGTTCAGCGGCTCTACGGCGCCGTGCACCAGAATGGGGCCCAGGCTGGCGTCGATACCGTGGAGAATCCGCTGCGCCTTGCCGAAGGAATAGCAGAACAGCACGCTGGTTTTGTCTTCGGCGGCGTTGGTTTGCCACCACTGATTGATCTCGGCAAACACCTGCGCCTGGGGTTGCCAGCGATAGATCGGCAGGCCGAAGGTCGATTCGGTGATGAAGGTGTGGCAGCGCACCGGCTCGAAGGGCGCACAGGTGCCGTCGGGCTCGATTTTGTAATCCCCGGAAGCGACCCAGACTTCGCCGCCGTATTCCAGGCGCACCTGTGCCGAGCCGAGCACATGGCCGGCGGGATGGAAACTCAGAGTGACGCCGTGGTGCAGCAGCCGTTCGCCATAGGCCAGGGTTTGCAGGTTGATGTCCTGACCGAGTCGCGCGCGCAGGATGCCTTCGCCGGGCGCGGCCGCCAGATAATGCTGGTTGCCGCCTCGGGCATGATCGCCGTGGGCGTGGGTGATGACCGAACGCTCGACCGGCCGCCACGGGTCGATATAGAAATCGCCGGCGGGGCAGTACAAACCTTCGGGACGCGCGATAACAAGATCCATGTTGTTACCAAAATGGAGGGACTTGTTAGCTATGAGGTTTGGGGGAGGGCAGAAGTTCTATCGATATTCAGCGGTATTGGTGAATACCAATGTGGGAGCGAGCTTGCTCGCGATAACGGTGTGTCAGTTCCATTAATGGTGGCTGACAGGGCCTCATCGCGAGCAAGCTCGCTCCCACAGAGATCTGCGGCGATTGTTACTTGCCAGGCGTCAGCGTCAACCGCTTGGTCCCGTACACCTTGTCGAAGTTCTGCGGCTGCATCGGCAAACTCACGTATTGCCCCTTGAGCCACGGATCGACGCTGTCGAGGTAGTTCCGGCTGGCCGGGTTGCCGGATTGGCCAGTGCCGATCTGGCCCATCAGCGGTTCGGCCTGGCCGAAATCGACGATGAAGCGCATGGCCGGTGCCTGCGTGGTGTTGAAGTCCTGGCCCCAGGCGAACGCCGCGGTGTTCAGCGTGGTGTGATCGCCGCCGGCCGCGAGCGGGCCGCGCACGGTCTGGCCACTGGCGTTCTTCCATTCATAGCGGTGCAGTTTGCCCCACTGCCAGGCTTTGTGATCGCCACCCAACTGGCTGTCGCCGGCGGTCATGGCGGCTGCAAGGCTGCGTGCGAGAATCGCCGGCTTATCCTCTTTCTGCGGCGTGCGCACGTCATCCCAGAACGGGCTGTCTTCACGCCCCAGCAGGTGATCGGCCTGGGCCGCGTAGGACAACTTACCGTTGGCGATAAAGGCTTTCCACGCCGGGCTGCTTTCCGGACCCAGTTCGTCGAGGAAGGTTTGCTTGGCGCTTTCCTGCAGGAACAGCTCGTAAATCGCCGCATCGGCGGAGGTCGCGGCGAGTTTGCCGTCGAACGCCATCAGGCGGGTAAACGCTTCACGCGCCTTGCCGCGATCAGCCACCGGCAGGGCTTCAATGGCTTGCTTGAGCGGCTGGGCCATGCCCGGCGCGGCAAACATCTTCTTCAGTTTGGCGGCGAACGTGGTGGTCTGATCGTATTGCATGGCAATCACACTGCGTGTGTCGTGTTTGCCCACACCGGCCAATTCCGCCATGCGCTCGCCACGCTCCGGTGCCGACCAGGAATTGGACAGCTGCATGCCATAGCCATGGGGAATGACCCGCTGGTTGGCGGTGCCGAGCCAGCCTTGCGCCGGGTCCTGATCGTACGGGTGCAGCATCGGGTCGGCGTAACCGTCCCAGTCGTAACGACCTTCCCAACCCGGCGACGGCAGCAGGCCTTCGCCTTCGCGGCGATTCGGGTAACGACCGGTGACTTGCCAGCCAATATTGCTGGCGTCGGCGAAGACCAGGTTCAGCGTGATCGCGCGGATTTCACGGCTGGCGTCCGAGGCTTTTTCCACGGTCTGCGCACGGGACAGGTCGAAAAACGCGTCCAGCGATTTGTCATCGGTGAAGTTCGGTGTCTGCAACGCCAGACCCAAGCCGTTGCTCAGTGCCGTGCCTTTGGCGCTATTGAGCAGCGGGCCGTGGCGGGTTTCGTACACCGCTTCGCGAATCGGCCGCTGGCCTTTGACGAAGTAGGTTTCGTTGCGAACGATGGCCGGCTGCCATTTGCCGCTGACTTCATAGGAAAGCCCGTTGCCCTGGCGTTGGATTTTTTCCAGGAACAGGTCCTGGTTGTCGCCCATGACCGAGGTCATGCTCCACGCCACTTTGCCGTTGAAACCGCCCAGCACCATCGGCAAACCGGCGATGGTCACGCCGGACGCCTGATATTTCGGTGTACGAATCTGCACGTAACTGAACAACGACGGCACGCCCAGCGGCCCATGGCTGTCGCTGGCCAGCAGGCTTTTGCCGCTGCGGCTGCGTTGCGGGGCGATTGCCCAGTTGTTCGATGAGGTGGTGCCCAGCAGATTCAGGTCGGACAGTTGACTGGTGGCCTTGCTGATTTCGGCGAGCCCTGGAATCGCTCCGTTGAGCTTGAGGCCCTGAAGTTTTTCGGCTTCGGCCACCGGCAGTTTTTCGTCGGGAGCAGACGGCGTCAGCCACGCGAGTTTGTCGGTGGTGACCGATTGGGCGAGCACCAGCGAGGAAATCTCCTCGGGCAGGTTCGCCGATTGGCTGAAGTTCAGCAGGCAGAAAATCAGCGCCGAATCTTCCGGTTTCCAGTATTCGGGTTTGTAGCCGGTGGCAGCGAGGTCGGCTGGCAACTTGTCGCGGTAGCGGAACAGGTAGGCGTTGACCCCGCGGGCATAGACTTCGAAGAAGCGTTTGAGGCGCGGCGACGAGGCCTTGTACAGCTCGCCGGCGCTTTTCTTCAGGTTGACGGCGCGCATGTAACGGTCGGCGTCCAGCAGGTCCGAGCCGGACATCTCCGACAACCGGCCTTGGGCCAGCAGGCGCAGGGTGACCATTTGTGTGATGCGGTCGCTCGCGTGCACGTAGCCGAGGGTGAATAAAGCGTCGTGGAAGGTACTGCTTTCGATCAACGGCATGCCCATGGCATTGCGGCGCACCGAAACGTTTTGCGCCAGACCTTTGAGCGGCTGCACGCCGATGGTCGGCGGGAGCGTGTCTTGAGCGTTCCAGGTCTGACAACCGGACAGGCTCAAAACACCGGCCACTGCTGCGGCAACGCCGAACCGGGGAAGAAAATGTGTAAGGGCTGGCGAGGCCATGGCAAAGCTCCTGCGGGGGTAGAGGCGCAATAAAGGCGCTACGTTAGAGAGCAGGAGGTGGCCGCGCAAGCGGGGTGTGGGGTTATTTCAGGATTTGTCTGTCGAACGAACAAAGAATGCGGCCTTCGCCGCCAGCGCATACGCTTTCACCGTCGCCGGTCAGTCGATTTAGCGCCTGGGCGTCAGGTCATCCTGTTTGCGATCGAGGGCTTGCCTGCAGGAGGAGCTGATGCTGAAGTGCGTGAAATCCAATGACCTTGCGTGAGAAAAGTCGGCATGGAGCTCAAGACCAACGCGGCACTGATCATCATCGATCAACAAAAAGGCATTTTGGAGCCCAGGTGCGGCCGACGAAACAATCCTCAGGCCGAGGTGCGGATTCTGGAACTACTGGGTTTTTGGCGTGAAACCGGGCGCCCGGTGATTCATGTGCAGCACCTTTCCCGTTCACCGGACTCGGTGTTCTGGCCGCAGCAATCGGGCGTGGAGTTTCAGGAGCGGTTCCAGCCACTGGCCGGTGAGCGACTGATTCAGAAACAGGTGCCGGATGCGTTTTGTGCGACGGCGCTGGAGGCGGGGCTGCGCGAGTCGGGGATCGATCAATTGGTCATCGTGGGCGTCGCGACCCACAACTCGGTAGAGTCCACGGCGCGAACGGCCGGTAATCTGGGGTTTGATACCTGGGTGGCGGAGGATGCGTGCTTCACGTTCGACAAGGCGGATTACTTTGGTAATGCCCGTTCTGCCGAAGACGTGCATGCCATGTCGCTGGGGAATTTGCAGGGGGAATATGCAACGGTCGTCAGCACGGTGCAGGTATTGAACGCAAACTGAAAAGCCCGTGCGTTAACTGATACATGGAGGGTGAACGTACGGCCGCCATCGCGGGCAAGCCCCCTCCCACAATTGATCCGCGTCAGGCACAGGTACTGTGTAGAAAGCGGACCCTGTGGGAGCGGGCTTGCCCGCGATAGCGATTCAACAGGCGAAGAATTTTTTCGCCCGAAGCATCAAGCGCCGTGGCACTTCTTGAATTTCTTGCCGTTGCCGCAAGGGCAAGGGTCGTTGCGGCCGACGTCCTTCAGGGCGTTGCGCACCGGCTCCTGGTGAGCGTGGCCGCAGTTCGGGCCGTGGACATGGCCATGGTCGTGATCATGGTGGTCGTGATGGTCATGATCGTGGTTGCAGTCAGGGCCATGGACGTGGGGTTGCTGGGTCATCGGGTGTGCTCCGGAATTAAATCGGCGGGGATTATCACGCCTTTGCGCGCCAGGTGCACGTAATGCGCGATGAACACACCGGTTTCCAGCTCACCTTCAAGACGATAAGGGATGGGTTGCTCGGGTTTTTTCAACAGTTTCACCAGATCCCGCACCTTCGGCCACAGGTTGGTGCGGATCGGCACTTTGAAATACGCGCTGCGCCTGGGGCTGACCGTAAACCAGTGTTCGTGCTCGCCTTCGGTCAGCAGCATGTCGCCCAGGTGAATCCGGTATTCGAGGCCGCGTACCGTCAAGTCGCTGTCACGAGGGTTGTCGACTCGGAAGAACAACAGGAAGCGTTGCTCCATCAGTTTCGCCCGGACTACTTCGACCTTGACCAGGTGCACTTGAGGTTCCGGCTCATCGTCGCTGAACCAGGACGCACAGCCGCCAAGCCCGAGAAACAGGAGCAGGGTGAGCAGAAAAAGCGCGAATCGCCGGGTGATCATGGTTGTGTTTCTCCCTTGATCCCCAGTCTAGCCCTTCACGGATCACCTTAACTGGTGAAATACCCCGAACAACACTTCTTGAACTTCTGCCCGCTGGCACACGGGCAGGCGTCGTTGCGCCCGGCCTTGAGGGGCACGGTAGGGTCGATGAAGTACCAGTGGCCGGCGTTCTGCACGAACGATGAGCGCTCGCGGTGGCTGTGTTCGCCACTGCCGTCATGCCAGCGCGCTGTGAAGGTGACGAAGGCGTGTTCCGGTTGACCGCCGAACACCTCGGAGCTTTCCACTTCCAGGCCGAGCCAGGTGCTTTGCGCGCTCCAGTCGCTGATGGACTGACGATCAAGGCCGGACTGCTGTGCGGGCAGGGTGGTCGCTACCAGATAATCGATCAGGCCCAACACATAAGCGCTGTAGCGCGAACGCATCAACGCTTCGGCACAAGGCGCCGGATGCCCGGCATGGTAATGACCGCAGCAGGCGTCGAGCAGGGTGCCGCTGCCGCAAGGGCAAATGGATGTACTCATTGCGTTACCACCAGTATTTCCCGAAGTTTTCCGGATTGGCCCAGAACCGTGAGTTGAGCCAGTCGGGGACTTGTTTGTAGTCAAGCAGGTCGTAGGTGAACAGGGTCAGTACTTGCTCCTCGCGCTGGAAACGTTCGCTGGCTTGCAGGGCCAGGGAGAAAAAATCGGTTTCCTGCCAGCCACTGGCCGGCAAATCCGCCAGCACCGCAATGCGACTGGCATTGAGATTGCGGATGCCGCCGAGCAAATTCAGGCCATCGCGTTTGGGCAAGTGTTCGAGGCAATCGACCACCAGCGCCAGATCAAACCGGCGCGCTGCCAGTTCGGCCGGCAACGGGCCGGGCGCGGCGTGGGCGACGCAGGTGTCCGGGTGCGCGAGCCTGAACGCCTCAAGCGCCGGGAACTCACTGGCGCCGATCAGCAACAGGCGTGGCGGGGCATAACGATCCAGCAAAGCGGCCAGCGCTTGCTGGGGCGTGCGCGAAGAAATACCTGCAATCATCGAAAATCCTCAATCAGAGCGCCAAGACTAGCCTGCCCGAAGGTCCAGATATAGAGCGCCATAGCGCCAAAAGTGTCGATCAGCCGTGAACACTGGACAAAAACTGCAATGGCCTATTGCTGGCGGAGATGAAAACTCGGGTCTTTACTCCCTGAATCGGTTCTAAGCCGATCCCTCAGGAGAAAACTAGATGAGCATAGTTCGGACAGCATTACCCTTGGTTCTGCTAACCAGTGTGTTGACTGGTTGCGCAGGTTTGCAGAAAACCGACTGGCCGACCTGTGCGGCAGTCGGTGGTGTGGTCGGTGCAGGCCTCGGCGCGACCGAGAGCACGGCATGGGCGGGGTATGGCGCGTTGGCAGTCGGCGGTTTGGCCGCAGCCTATTGCTGGGTTCACGGTGATGGCGACGAAGACGGCGATGGCGTGCCGGACAGCCGCGACAAGTGCCCGGGTACGCCTAGAGGCGTGCAGGTCGATGCCGAGGGTTGCCCACCACCAGTTCCTGCGCCAGTGGTTGAAGAGGCGGTTGTGGTCAAGGAAGAAGTCATTGTCATCCGCGATGTTCACTTCCAGTTCGACAAAGCCACACTCACCCCTTCTGATAAAGACGTACTCAACAAAATCGCCACGCGCCTGAAACAGGAATCTACTACCGCTCAGTTGAGCGTGACCGGTCACACCGACAGCGTGGGCAGTGATGCCTACAACCAGAAACTGTCGGATCGTCGCGCTCACTCGGTTGTGGACTACCTCGTCCAGAGTGGTGTGCCACGCAACAGCTTCGTGTCTGTGAGCGGTGCCGGTGAAAGCCAGCCGGTAGCCGATAACAAAACCGCTGACGGCCGTGCATTGAACCGTCGCACGGAAATCAAAATCAACCGCTAACCCCCCCATACTCCGCGGCTTGTGCAGTCGCGGATGCGGGTCTTTACTCCTGTGTAACCGGCATCGGCCGGTAACACAGGAGTTTTCACCATGAGCGTTCTCACACGGACCGTCTTGCCGGTTCTGCTGCTGGGCAGCCTGTTGACCGGTTGCGCGACTCACAGCGATGGCACCGCCCCCCTCAATCAACGCACCTGGCCGATCTGCAGCGTCATCGGTGGCCTGGTCGGTGGAGGCTTGGGCGCTATCGAAAGTAGCGGTTGGGCGGCCGGTGGAGCGGCGCTTGGTATCTTGACAGGTGGCCTGATCTGTTACGCCCAGGACGGCGACGAAGACGAAGATGGGGTCTTCGATCGACGTGATCGCTGCCCGGATACACCGGCTAATACCCCGGTCGAACATCATGGTTGTCCACTGCCGCAGTACCCCGCCAGCGTGAAGCCTGCCGAATCCGAAGTCATCACCCTGAGCGATGCCGGCGACGTGTTGTTTGCCTTCAACAAATCCGACCTGACGCCCTCGATGCAAAGTCACCTGGATGCGCTGATGCCCACACTGCAAAGCGCCGACGTGGTCAGCATCAAAGTGATCGGTCATACCGACAGCGTGGGGTCCGACGCCTATAACCAGGCACTCTCGGAACGACGCGCCAGCAGTGTCGCGGCTTACTTGCTGGGCATGGGCCTGGCGCCGAACAAACTCACCAGCGAAGGCCGGGGCGAAAGCCAGCCCGTGGCTGATAACGAAACAGAAGAAGGCCGCGCGAAAAACCGTCGCGTGGAATTGCACATCAATCGCTGAGCCCCGTAATAGAGCCGTCGGTCCATGATTGCAGTGGCGCCGACGGCCATTCGGTGGCGCTCATGAAGAATTTTCCGTTGCCCTCTGGCTTATCCCGCGTGGAAGCCGTTACTGTGCGTGCAAAGAATAATTCTCAACGGGGGAGCGTATGAAGGTGTTTTGGGGGTTGGGGAAGCTGTTGACCCTGCTGTTCTGGCTAGTGGTGCTGGTCAATCTGATGACGCCGTTTGTCCATCCGCTGCACCTGTTGGTCAATCTGGCCGGTGGTCTGTTGGCGTGCCTTCATCTGCTTGAGGCGGTGTTCTGTTTCCGCAGTCTCAGAGGTCGCGCCCACCCTTGGCGTGATCGCTTGAGCGTTCTTTTTTTCGGTGTTTTCCACCTGCAAACCATTCCGGCTCCTGCCGTACCGAAGGCTTCCCATGCGTAAACTCTGTCTGCTCGCTGCACTCGTCAGCCCCTTCGCCTGTGCCCAAGTGGTCAGCGTCGAAACGAACTCGCTGATGCGCTTGCCCAATACCGCCAGCACCTTGCAGCTGGAACGCCTGGAAGTGGCCGATTACGGCACGTTGTTGATTCCCTCGAATGTGACCGAAGTCATCGTCGGCGAATTGCACCTGGGGCGTGAAGCGCGTATCGCCATCGTGCCCGGCGAAACAGCGCTGGAATTGAAGGTCAGCCGTGCCCAATTGTCCGAAGGCAGCCAGATCACCGCTCGCGGCGCGCCGGGGACCTACCTCAAGGCGGCTCGCTCGGGACGTAACCTGAATGTGCAGATCAAGGCACTGAACGCACCGCAGTTGTTGGTAGATGCACGCGGTGGTGCAGGCGCTCCAGGGTTTGTCGGCCTCGATGGCGCCAACGGCCAGGCGCCGGGTTGCACCTGGGGCCAGGCCGGTCGCGGGGCAGATGGCAGCAATGGCAGCGACGGTCAGCCGGGTGCGCCAGGTGCGCTGGTCAGGCTTGAAGTGCCGCGTGACTATCCGGCGGAGCAGATCAAGGTTCAGGTCGCCGGCGGCGCGGGTGGTTTGGCCGGTCCTGGCGGTAAGCCGGGGGCGGGCGGCAAGGCCAAGGGGTGCTTTGTCTACAAGGCCGATGGCGGCAAGAGCGGCAAGCCTGGCGTTGACGGCCAGCCGGGGCCTGCGGGTGCGGCGGGTTCGGTGACGGTTCAAAGGTTGTAAGTAGTTTCGGAACATTTCGTCGTCTGATCGATTGCCATCGCGAGCAGGCTCGCTCCCACAGGGATCACACCAGTCACTGTGGGGGCTAGCCGGCTCCGGTCGGCGTTCCGACGAGGCTTTTAAAACATCGGCCGCGCCGCTGCAATCGCCACTAGCACCAGCCCCACAATCAAATTGATCCCCACCAATTTGCGAATCTTCCCCAGCACCGCCGCACCCGTCGGCCAATCCTGCGCCGTCACCGCCGTGCGCAATTCCGGCAATAGCAACGCCTGTATCCGGATAAACAGCGCGGTCATCACCACGTACAACCCCATCATCACCTGCACATAACGCGGCGCCGTTTCAAAACCGGCGTATTGAAGGTGGATCATGCCGACACCGCTGATCGGCAGCAGCACCACCGCCACCCAGACCCAGCGGAAAAAACCTTGAAACACTTCCACCCACAGCTTCAACCGGGCAGGGCCTTCCAGCGCCTTCATCGCGGCGGGCCGCAAGACCATCCAGGCGAAAAACATGCCGCCGACCCACACCAGGGCGGACAGCACATGCAGGGTGTAAACGATGCCAAAAGGTGTCATTGAGGTACTCCGTTCTGCGCGGGATTAATTAGCGCGGTATGATAGCCGCCGAACCGAACCACTGAAAATTTATCCAGCGTTTTTTGCGCCCGACAATCCATGATCAGCACTGAACTCAAAACCACGATCCAGGGCGCCTACTCGCGTTTTCTCGAAGCCAAGAGCCTCAAGCCGCGCTACGGCCAACGCCTGATGATCGCTGAAATTGCCAAAGTCCTCGGTGACATCGACACCGACGACGAAGGCCGGCGCAGTGGCGACCCCGCGATTGTCGCGGTGGAAGCCGGCACCGGTACTGGCAAGACCGTGGCCTACAGCCTGGCGGCCATCCCGACCGCGAAGGCCGCCGGCAAACGCCTGGTGATCGCCACGGCCACCGTGGCCCTGCAAGAGCAGATCGTCTACAAGGATTTGCCCGACCTGATGCGCAACAGCGGGCTGAATTTCAGCTTCGCCCTGGCCAAGGGGCGCGGGCGCTACATGTGCCTGTCCAAGCTCGACATGTTGCTCCAGGAAGGTCACGCACAAACCGCCACGGCGCAGCTGTTCGAAGAAGAAGGCTTCAAGATCGAGGTCGATGAGGCCAGTCAGAAGCTGTTCACCAGCATGATCGAGAAACTCGCCGGCAATAAATGGGACGGCGACCGCGACAGTTGGTCCACCGCGCTGGAAGACGCCGACTGGGCGCGCCTGACCACCGATCACAGCCAGTGCACCAACCGTCATTGCCCGAACTTCGGCCAGTGCGCTTTCTACAAGGCCCGCGAAGGCATGGGCAAGGTCGACGTGATCGTCACCAACCACGACATGGTCCTTGCGGATCTGGCATTGGGCGGTGGTGCGGTTCTGCCGGACCCGCGCGACACCATCTACGTGTTCGACGAAGGTCACCACCTGCCGGACAAGGCCATCGGCCACTTCGCTCATTACACGCGTCTGCGTTCCACCGCCGACTGGCTCGAAACCACCGCCAAGAACCTCACCAAATTGCTCGCCCAGCACCCGCTGCCGGGCGACCTGGGCAAGTTGATCGAGCAGGTGCCGGAACTGGCCCGTGAGATCAAGACCCAGCAACAGTTCATGTTCAGCGCCTGCGAACAGGTCGCCGATTTCAAACCCGGCGAAGACGTCGAAGGTCGCGAGCGGCCGCGTCACCGTTTCGTCGGCGGGGTAATTCCCGAGCACATGCGCGAAATGGGCGTCGAGCTGAAGAAAGGCTTTGCCCGCCTCACCGACTTGTTCACGCGGCTCACCGAACTGCTCAAGGAGGGCATGGACGGCGAGGTCAACATCGGCATCGCCAGCAACCAGGCCGAAGAGTGGTATCCGCTGTTTGGCAGCTTGTTGTCGCGCTCGTCGGGCAACTGGGAATTGTGGGTCGCATTCACCGCCGAAGACCCGGAAGACAACCCGCCCATGGCCCGCTGGCTGACCCTGGCCGAAAGCGGCTCGCTGTTCGACATCGAGGTCAACGCCAGCCCGATCCTCGCGGCGGAAATGCTTCGGCGCAACCTGTGGAACGTTGCTTATGGCGCACTGGTGACCTCGGCGACCCTGACCGCACTCGGCACCTTCGACCGTTTCCGCATGCGCGCCGGCCTGCCGAAAAAAGCCGTGACCGCCGTGGTCCCGAGCCCGTTCCATCATGCTGACGCCGGTGTGCTGCGAGTGCCGGACCTGAAAGCCGACCCGCGTGATGCGCCGGCGCACACCGCCGCGATCATCCGAGACCTGCCGCAACTGGTCGAAGGTTCCCGCGGCACGCTGGTGTTGTTTTCCTCGCGCAAGCAGATGCAGGACGTGTTCGACGGCCTCGACCGCGACTGGCGCAAACAAGTGTTCATTCAAGGCAACCTGTCAAAACAGGAAACCCTGAACAAGCACAAGGCGCGAGTCGATGGCGGCGATTCCAGCGTGCTGTTCGGCCTCGCGAGTTTCGCCGAAGGGGTCGATTTGCCTGGTGCGTACTGCGAGCACGTGGTCATCGCGAAGATTCCGTTCTCGGTGCCCGATGATCCGGTCGAAGCGGCACTGGCCGAATGGATCGAAGCCCGGGGCGGCAATCCGTTCATGGAGATCTCTGTGCCGGACGCCTCGCTGAAGCTGGTCCAGGCTTGCGGGCGCTTGCTGCGGACCGAAGAAGACCGCGGCACCATCACCTTGCTCGACCGGCGCCTGGTCACCCAGCGTTATGGCAAAGCCATCCTCAATGCGCTGCCGCCATTCCGTCGAGAAATTTCCTGATACATCGGTGGGCAAATTTGCCCGCCGTGTTGTCTATCTCTCTGCCATCGCTTTTCCATTGGCCCATTGAGGTCGTTAGGGAGAATTTCGTTCTCATGATCCGCCGTTCGTTGCCTGCTGTTTTTGCCTTGTTGCTCACAACACCCGTGCTCGCTGCTCCAGCAGCCCAGCAGACGTTGTTCAACTTTGTGCGCCCCGCCGACGTGGTTCAGGTGGCGACTCAGGACGCCAGCCTGCCGCAATCCAATGCCGAGCAAACAGCCGAGGGCGAAGTGCTGCGTCGGGTGACGTTCAACCCGGTGGCGCAGCCAACCCTGCGTCTGACGCCGCAAACCGGTGCCTGGGACTGGTCGCAATCCGGCGTGATGAGCCTGCGGATCCAGAGCGCAATGAACTGGGCCGTGACCCTCTACGTGAAAATCCAGAGCAACGATGGCAAGACGCTGGTCAGTCGCGTCGACCTGCCGGCCGGTCCTGCGCAGACGCTGCTGGTGCCATTGGTCGCCACTTCGCCGCTGAGCCAGGGCATGAAGGCGGGCCCGCCGATGCCCATGACCGTGGACGGTCAACGCATCCTGTTGGCCAGCAGCACCGGTGAACTGGAACGCAGTCAGGTGGTGTCGGTGACCTTGTCGATGGATCAGCCGAAAGTCGCCCAAAGCATCCTGCTGGAACGCTTTGGCGTGCAGGATGGCGAAGCTGTGACTCAGGCCGTTTATGGCGGGCTGGTGGATGCTTTCGGGCAATCGACTCGAGCCAAATGGCCAGAAAAGGTCAGCAGCGACGAGCAACTGAAAAGCGCCGCCGCCAAGGAGCAGCAGCAGACCAAAACCTGGTTGGCCGACCGCGAGAAGGCGTCGCTGGACAAGTTCGGAGGTTGGAACAAAGGCCCGGCGTTCAAGGCCAGCGGCTTTTTCCGCACCGAGAAACGTGACGGTCGCTGGTACCTGGTGACTCCGCAAGGCCATCCGTTTTACTCGCTCGGGGTCAACACCGTTGCCCCGGACGTGAACCAGACCTACATCGCCGGTCGCGAATGGATGTTCGAATCGCTGCCAAAACCCGACGAGCCACTGGCCAGTCACTTTGGCGAAGGCGACAACCGTGGCGGTAACGGCGTCGATCAGGGGCGTGCCTATAACGCCGGTCGTTGGTACGACTTCTATGGTGCCAACCTGCAGCGCCTGTATGGCGCCCCTTGCACACTCGGCAGCGACACCAAGGCCGGTGTCGCCGAAGCGGCCAAGGCCGACGCGGTTGAGGCGACGGTCGAGAAGGCTGCCGAGCAACCCGTGGTTCCTTCCACCGCCGAAGCCGGTGTTGCCGAAGCCGCCAAGACTGGCGCAGAGCAAGCAACGGTCGCGAAAGCGGCCGAGCAGAAACCCGCCGAGCCCTGCACAGCGGTGATTGATGAACAACGCTGGGCCAGCCACACCCTGGATCGCTTGCAAGCCTGGGGGTTCAACACCGTCGGCAACTGGAGCGCCCCGGCTCTGGCCAACGCTGATCGCGTGCCCTACACCTTGCCGCTGTCGATCGTCGGCGATTACGCCAGTATCAGCACGGGCACCGACTGGTGGGGCGGCATGCCTGACCCGTTCGACCCGCGCTTCGCCATGGCCACCGAACGCGCCGTGGCCATCGCCGCCCGCGATCATCGCGACGATCCGTGGCTGATCGGTTACTTCGCCGACAACGAACTGGCCTGGGCCGGTCCCGGTGACGACCCGAAAGCCCGCTACGCCCTGGCCTACGGCACCTTGAAAATGACCACCGACGTGCCGGCCAAACGCGCGTTCCTCAAGCAATTGCGCGACAAGTACCGCAATCAGGCAGGCCTGTCCAAAGCCTGGGGCATCGACTTGCCGGCCTGGGAATTGATGGAAGACCCGGGTTTCGTACCGCCGCTGCCAAGCGCTGAGCACCCGGAAATCGAGGCCGACTTCAAGTATTTCCAGAAGGTCTTCGCTGACACGTACTTCAAAACCATTTCCGACTCGCTCAAGTGGCACGCGCCGAATCAGCTATTGCTGGGCGGCCGTTTTGCCGTCAGCACCCCGGAAGCCGTGGAATCCTGTGCGCAGTATTGCGACGTGTTGAGCTTCAACATGTATACCCTGCAACCGCAGGACGGCTACGATTTCGCCAAGCTGCGCAGCCTGGACAAGCCGGTGCTGATCACCGAATTCAACTTCGGCTCGGCCGATCGCGGCCCGTTCTGGGGCGGCGTGACGCAATTGGCGAAGGAAGAAGACCGTGGCCCGGCGTACGCCAACTTCCTGAAACAGGCACTGAGCGAGCCGTCGATTGTCGGCGTGCACTGGTTCCAGTACCTCGATCAACCGGTGACCGGCCGTCTGCTGGATGGTGAAAACGGCCACTTTGGTCTGGTGGGTATTACCGATCTGCCGTTCCAGGGCTTTGTCGACAGTGTGCGCAAGAGCAACCTGGCGGCCGTTGATCAGTTAGGTAAAGAGGCCGAGAAGGCCAAGGCTGCGGCAGACAAAGCCAGTCACGATGCCGAGGGTGGGAGAAAAGCTGAAGCCGGCAAAGGCCCGGGGAAGGGCACCGGGCAGGCGGGTGGGCACTCCGGGAATGGTCATTAAGGCCTGAGACCGCGTCATCGTTCATCGCTGGCAAGCCAGCTCCCACAAGGATTGAAGTTGCCGCAAAAATCGGCGGACAACCGGAACCCGTGGGAGCCGGCTTGCCAGCGATGGCGGCCTGACGGACACCAGAAAATACTGATCATATCCATGGGCAAACCGACCGCCCGGCCCAACCCTGTTCCCAAAACCATCAATGGCTGGAACAATGCGGGCCACTTTGTAGAGCTTTGTCCGAGGGAGTAGCGGGTGCAGATTCAGGGTCATTACGAGCTTAAGTTCGAAGCGGTTCGCGAGGCGTTCGCGGCGTTGTTCGACGATCCCCAGGAACGTGGCGCCGCGCTGTGCATCCAGATCGGCGGCGAAACCGTTGTCGACCTTTGGTCCGGTACCGCCGACAAGGATGGCCTTGAGGCTTGGCACAGCGACACCATTGCCAACCTGTTTTCCTGCACCAAGACCTTCACCGCCGTCACTGCCCTGCAACTGGTCGCCGAAGGCAAGCTGCAACTGGATGCACCGGTGGCCCGCTACTGGCCTGAATTCGCCGCCGCCGGCAAGGAATCCGTCACTCTGCGTCAACTGCTCTGCCATCAGGCCGGCCTGCCGGCGTTGCGTGAGTTGCTGGCCCCGGAAGCGCTTTACGACTGGCAAACCATGGTCGATGCACTGGCCGCCGAATCGCCTTGGTGGACGCCGGGCACTGGTCACGGTTATGCCGCGATCACCTATGGCTGGCTGGTCGGTGAGTTACTGCGCCGTGCCGACGGACGTGGGCCGGGCGAGTCCATCGTGGCCCGGGTCGCCAAACCGTTGGGCCTGGACTTTCACGTCGGTCTGGCGGATGAAGAATTCCATCGAGTGGCGCACATCGCCCGCGGCAAGGGCAACGTCGGCGATGCTGCCGCCCAGCGCCTGCTGCAAGTGACGATGCGCGAACCGACGGCCATGACCACGCGGGCCTTCACCAACCCGCCGTCGGTCCTGACCAGCACCAACAAACCCGAGTGGCGGCGCATGCAGCAACCAGCGGCCAATGGCCACGGCAATGCCCGCAGCCTGGCCGGGTTCTATGCCGGTCTGCTCGACGGCAGCCTGCTGGAAAGCGAGATGCTCGAGGAGCTCACCCGCGAACACAGCCTCGGCGAGGACAAGACTTTACTGACCCGGACCCGTTTCGGTCTGGGTTGCATGCTCGATCAACCGGACGTCCCCAACGCCACTTACGGCCTCGGCCCACGTGCTTTCGGCCATCCGGGGGCGGGCGGTTCCATCGGTTTTGCTGACCCGGAGCACGATGTCGCCTTCGGTTTTGTGACAAATACACTGGGGCCTTACGTCTTGATGGATCCGCGCGCGCAAAAGCTCGCACGGGTACTGGCCACTTGTCTGTAAAACGCGCTTACGGGTTCCAGGGCCGGAACCCGAAGGCCTTTATGTTTTCCAAGCGTCTATTTATCCGGGTCATGCCGGCCTGATTTTTTATGACTTCATTTTTGTGGATATCCAATGTCATTCAATAAAACCACCCTCGCTTTGGCCCTGTGTGTCGCTGTTACCGGTTGTGCGCAGACTCCACAAAATGATTCGGATGGCAGCAGCTGGTGGCCGTTCGGGTCCTCCGACAAAGTCGCGGCAAAAGAGCCGGCGGCGGCACCAGCACCTGTGAAACCAGTCGCTGCGGCTCCGGTGGCCAAGGCTGAAAGCTCCAACCCTTGGTACTGGCCGTTCGGTTCCGAGGAGGTTCTGGACAAGAAGCCAGAGGTAAAACCTGAAGCCAAACCGGTCGAAGTGGCCAAGGCTGAAGCCGAGGCTGGTGGCAAGTGGTGGTGGCCGTTTGGCGGCAAAGAGCAGAGCACGGCCAAAGTCGTGCCGATGCCGGACCCTAAAGTCACTCAGGCCTGGCTCGATGATTACGAACCGCGCCTGCGCACCGCCATCAAGGACAGCAACCTGCAACTCGAGCGTCGTGAAAATGTGTTGGTGGTGACCGCGCCGGTAGAAGGCTCGTTCAACCCCGACCGTCCGGCCATGTTGCTGCCGGTAACCCTGGGGCCGTTCACTCGCGTGGCGAAAATCCTCGAAGTCGATCCGAAGACTGCCGTGCTGGTCTTGGGTCACAGTGATACCTCGGGCGCCGCACCGGCCAACGTGAAACTGAGTCAGGAACGCGCACAAGCCGTGGCGGCGATTTTCCGTCTCAGCGGTTTGCAGCGTGATCGCCTGATGCTGCGCGGCATGGGCGGCGAAGCCCCGCGTGCAGCGAACGACAGCAATGAAGGCCGTGCCTTGAACCGTCGCGTTGAACTGTTGGTGACTCCGCAAAACACCATGGTCGCGCTGCTGAGCAAATACAACATGCCAGCCCCGGCGCCGGTAAAAATGGTTGCAGCGCAGGACGTCAAGCCAGTGGCCAAGCCGGTCACGCCTGCACCTGCCGCCAAGAAAGCCAATGTGCCTGCCGCGAAAAAAGCGCCGGCCAAGAAAGCCGCCGCCAAGAAGGCCCCGGCCAAAACTGCGACGCCGGCCAAGAAGACCGCGCCGGCCAAAGCCGCAACAGCTGACAAGAAAGTCGCTGCCGCCGATGCTGTGAAAAAGTGATTCGTTAACCAAAAGGAATGCGCCATGACCCAGGGCCTGGCTGATATGCGTCGCGACTACACCCGAGATGGCCTGACCGAGGCACAAGCCCCGGCCGAGCCGTTCGCGCTGTTCCATCAGTGGTTTGCCGACGCGGTGAAAACCGAGCAGGCGCCGGTGGAGGCTAACGCCATGACTCTGGCGACCGTCGATCAGGACGGTCGACCGCATTGCCGCATTCTGCTGCTCAAGGGGCTGGACGCGCAGGGCTTCACGTTTTTCACCAACTATGACAGCGCCAAGGGTCAGCATCTGGCCGCGAATCCGTTCGCGGCCATGACCTTTTTCTGGCCGGCTCTGGAGCGCCAGGTGCGTATCGAAGGTCGGGTGGTGAAGGTCACGCCTGAAGAGTCCGACGCCTATTTTCAGGTCCGGCCATTGGGCAGCCGTCTCGGTGCCTGGGCTTCACCGCAAAGCCGCGTGATCGCCGATCGCGCCGAACTGGAAGCGCTGCTCAAGAACACCGAGCAACGTTTCAGCGATACACAGCCTCATTGCCCTGAGCATTGGGGCGGTTATCGCCTGTTGCCTGAGCGCATCGAATTCTGGCAGGGCCGTTCGAGCCGCCTGCACGATCGCCTCAACTACCGCTCGCAGGACGCCGACTGGATTCTTGAACGACTGGCACCCTAAGCAGTCTACCGACCGGGATAGCCTGCCGCAGCAGCCTCAAGCCACTGTTGCAGGTCCCGACGCTTGATCTTCTGCGCTTGAGCGTTCGCCAGTTGCTGGAGCATGTAGGCTTTTTTGTGCTCATCGCTTCCCGCCAGAGCTAACGCCAGATCGCGGTCCATCCAGCGTTTGATCCGTACGTACAACCACCCATGGAAGTACAGGCCGGCGACAGTGGTGACGACAATGATGAAGTAATCCATGAAAATCCTTGGGCCAGTGGCGCAGATCTCGTATTTGTCGCTACTGTGTGTTGAGTGTGAAGAGGCCCCTGTACCGGGCCTGAATCAAACCAATATTATCCGGGCAACGTCGTGACACGCGTCAAGCTGCGGAGTTTAATGGCTACCTGTCCTTTGGAGTTGATGCTATGCGTAAGTCTGTTCTGCTGGTTGCTTCCTTTTCTACCATGGCGATGTTGCTCACTGGCTGCCAATCGAGCTTGACCGGTGACTCCTATTCCCGTGACGAAGCGCGTCGTGTGCAGACCGTTCGCATGGGCACCATCGAATCCCTGCGTCCGGTGAAAATCGAAGGCACCAAAACCCCGATCGGCGGCCTCGCCGGTGCAGCGGTGGGCGGCGTTGGTGGTAGCGCCATCGGCGGCGGTCGCGGCAGCATCGTCGCAGCGGTCATCGGCGCCGTTGCCGGCGGCCTGCTGGGTTCGGCCACCGAAGAAGGCCTGACCCGCACTCAAGGTGTGGAAATCACCGTTCGCGAAGACGACGGCAGCATGCGCGCCTACGTGCAGCAGGTTCAGGAAAATGAAGTGTTCCGTGTGGGCGAGCGGGTGCGGATTGCTACTGTTGATGGTACGAGCCGCGTTTCGCACTAAGCGGAGTGGTAACAAGGAAAACCCCGATCAGGTGACTGGTCGGGGTTTTTATTTGGTTCTTCATGGCGTTTCGAAGGAATACGGAAATGCCGATTTGATCGGGTGCATATCCGTTTCTGCGGTTACGGCTGCTGACAGTTCCGCTTTTGCAGCGGGTCACTTGGAAAAACGGAACGCCGCCCGGCCCCGAACGTGGCAAATCGTGGCTGCAGGACGGATCCTGAATGTCGTTAAGCGTGTTCTCTATCACTCAAGATGGCCGCGCGGTGCGCTTGCGACTCGCGGCCTTCGTCACCGCATAACCGATTAATGCCGCGCTATCAGTTCTGTTAGTAGGCAGCTTCGGTGAATCGCGTAATAGTCGAACAACTACAACGGATGGTTAGCGGGGTGAATCATGCCGCCAAAACGTGCAACGTTGCTCTGCCGCTATCAGTACGATCCATTGGATCGCTTAACCACATGCACACTGTCGGTCGCCCAAGGCGTTCAGCGATTCTATCTGGAGAATCGCTTGGTCACGGAGGTTGAAGGCCAATTGCAGTGGTCAATCTTCCAGTACCAGGATCAGTTGCTGGGGCAACTTGCGCGTTACAACGGAGCAGTCGGTGCCACTTTGCTTGCCACCGATCAACAGCGCTCGGCGTTGAATGCACTTGGCGCAAAGCGGCAATCGAATTCGTTCGCCTACTCCCCGTATGGCCACCGACTGTTGGAGGGCGGGTTGCCGGGGTTGCCGGGTTTTACCGGTGAAAAGCCGGACCCGGTGACCGGACACTATTTACTGGGCAATGGCTACCGGGGGTTCAACGCGGTCTTGATGCGGTTCAATAGCCCGGATAGTTTGAGCCCGTTTGGCGAGGGTGGGATGAATGCATACGCCTATTGCTCGGGCGATCCAGTGAATCGCGAGGATCGTACGGGACATGTTTGGGGATTTCTGAAGAAAGCGCTTAGAGCTTTAGGCTTTAAAATAAAATCGAAGGGGCCGCCGGTTTCAATGCCAAAGTCTTCCGTTACTCAGGTTGGGGAGCCACATCGGATTTTAGAACAAGCCGGGTTGCTCACAGAGCCAATTGCTCCCACGCCATTTCCTCATGGGATTAGCGTTCGAGACGTCCCCCATTTACAGATACGATTAAAAGAAGTCGCCTATAACAACGCTAGATCTTCGAGTGCGAGATCCTCACACACTATTACGGTTGCGAATGAGCGAGGAGAGTTTGTTGCAAACTATCCGATTAGTGATAGGGACCGTATTCTAATTAAATTGTCGATTTCAACATTTCCAGCCCCGTCCACTCTCTTGGAAAAGTCAGAGGTTCTCAAGGGGAAGTCAGCGTTTATCAGGAAGCTGGTTTGGCGTGACCAACAGTTTCCGCCAGGCTGGACTTTCCAGCGCTTGGAGGATCTGTAATTGAGTTGTTTTCCCCATACTTTTCATCCGTTGGCAGCCCTTTGACAGGGCTGCCCGATGGTTATAAGTGGGGATAAAGGGGCAAGCTTCCCTGTTATGCGTTTTGCCCGGCAATACTCTTGCGACTCGCCGCCGCCGTCACCGCATAGCCAATCAACGCTGCCAGTATCGAACCGGTCAAAATCCCCATCCGGTCCATCCCGGCGTACTCACTGGCGCCCGGCACAAACGCCAGGGAACCGACAAACAAACTCATGGTGAATCCAATCCCGCAGAGGATTGCCACGCCCAGCACCTGGCCCCAATTGGCGCCTTGGGGCAGGGCGGCGATGCCGATTTTCACGGCCAGCCAGGTCAGGCCGAACACGCCAAGCGTCTTGCCCAGCAGCAGGCCGACCGCGATACCCATCGGTACGTGATGGGTGAAGCTTTCGACGGTCACGCCGCTCAGGGACAGGCCGGCGTTGGCGAAGGCAAATAGCGGCAGGATGCCGTAGGCCACCCACGGGTGCAGTGCGTGTTCCAGCGTCAGCAGCGGCGACGGTTCGGCGTTTTTCGTGCGCAGCGGGATGCAGAAGGCCAGGGTTACGCCGGCCAGCGTGGCGTGGACACCACTCTTGAGCACGCACACCCACAGGATCAAACCGATGATCATGTACGGCCCGAGCTTGACCACGCCGAGCCGGTTCATCGCGATCAGCGCCACGATGCAGGCCGCCGCGAGCGCTAGGGACAGGGTCGACAGGGTGCCAGAATAGAAGATTGCGATGACGATGATGGCGCCGAGGTCGTCGATGATTGCCAGGGTCATCAGGAACAGCTTCAGCGACACCGGCACGCGTTTGCCCAGCAGGGCCAGGACGCCGAGGGCGAAGGCGATGTCGGTGGCCATCGGGATGGCCCAGCCGGCGAGCGCAGCCGGATTGTCACGGTTGAAGAACCAGTAGACCAGCGCCGGCACGACCATGCCGCCAATCGCCGCGGCACCGGGCAGGACCACTTGTGAAGGCTTCGACAGTTGACCGTCGAGGACTTCGCGCTTCACTTCCAGGCCGATCAGCAGGAAGAACAAGGCCATCAGGCCGTCGTTGATCCACAGCAGTGCCGGTTTGGCGATTTGCAGCGCGCCGACCTGAGCCACCACAGGGGTGTCCAGAAAGCTGCTGTAGAGCCACGACAGCGGGGAGTTGTTGATGATCAAAGCCAGGGCTGCTGCGGCGATCAGTAACAGACCGCTGGCAGCTTCCAACTGAAAGAAACGCGTGAAAGTGCTACGCAGAGGCAAGGTCGCTCTCCATCGAATAATCAAAAAGGTGGCACACCCTAACCCGTACCGTTAGTTGTTAAAACAAAAGTTATATTCTTTTTTGTTATATGCCGTTACAGCGCGAAAGGTCGGCACGGACCTGAGCCTAGCAGTTGTCGGACGTATTGAACCTCAGCTGTATCTGTGCGGGATGTCGGATTTTTCCTAAGCTTGTGGGCTGAGCCTTGTGACAAGGCCGACTCAACGAGAAAACCATCATGAGCGACAACCGACAGTGGGCCCGGGAAGCCATCCGGATCATCGAAGCGGATTTCCAGCGCAGCGCCGACACCCACCTGATTCCTTTGCCGCTGCCGGGGTTGCCGGGCATCGAGTTGTATTTCAAGGATGAGTCGAGCCACCCCACGGGCAGCCTGAAACATCGCCTCGCGCGTTCGTTGTTCCTCTATGCGTTGTGTAACGGCTGGCTCAAACCCGGTGCGCCGGTGATCGAGGCGTCCAGCGGTTCCACGGCGATTTCCGAGGCGTACTTCGCCCGTTTGCTGGGCCTGCCGTTTATTGCGGTGATGCCGGCCAGCACCTCCAAAGAGAAGATCGCGCAAATCGAGTTCTACGGTGGCAAGAGCCATCTGGTGGACGACCCGACGCAGATCTACGCCGAATCCGAGCGCCTGGCACGCGAGCACGACGGGCACTTCATCGATCAGTTCACCTACGCCGAGCGCGCCACCGACTGGCGGGCGAACAACAACATTGCCGAATCGATCTTCCATCAGATGCGCTTCGAGCAGCACCCCGAGCCGAGCTGGCTGATTTCCAGCCCTGGCACCGGCGGCACCACCGCGACCCTCGGCCGTTACGTGCGTTATCGCCAGCATTGCACCCGCGTGCTGTGTGCCGATGCCGAGCGTTCGGTGTTTTTCGATTACTACCTGACTGGCGATGCCAGCCTGCGCCTGGATCACGGTTCGCGGATCGAAGGCATCGGTCGGCCACGGGTCGAGGCATCGTTCCTCCCGAAGGTGATTGATGCGATGGTCAAGGTGCCGGACGCTCTGTCACTGGCTGCCATGCACTACCTGGCGCAACGCTTGGGACGGCGTGTGGGCGGGTCGAGCGGGACGAATCTGATCGGCGCGTTGATGGCGGCCCAACAGATGGTGGCAGCAGGGGAAGCGGGGTCGATCGTGGCGATTCTGTGCGATGGCGGCGAGCGATATGAGACGAGTTATTACGATCAGGCTTGGCTCAAGGCTCAAGGGTATGAGTTGAGTGGGTTGATGGATAGCGTGGCGGCGAGTGTCGAGCGGGGTGAGCCATTGCCGGCGACCGTGCTGCGCGCCAATATCTAGATCGTTCAGACGCTGAAATCCTTGTGGGAGCCGGGCTTGCCCGCGATGACGGATTCAAATTCAACGGAGATGTTGACTGAGCCACCGCCATTGCGGGCAAGCCAGCTCCCACAGGGTTCTGCATTGTTTCAGAAATTGCCCGTCAGGCTTCGAGGCCGAGGATGTCGCGAGCGACGGCTTCCGCGATGCGAATCCCGTCCACCCCTGCCGACAGAATCCCGCCCGCATAACCCGCGCCTTCACCCGCCGGGAACAAGCCCTTCACGTTCAAACTCTGCATCGACTCGTTACGGGTAATCCGCAGCGGCGACGATGTACGCGTTTCGATCCCGGTCAACACCGCATCATGCAGCGAGTAGCCACGAATCTGCTTCTCGAACGCCGGCAAGGCTTCGCGAATCGCCTCAATGGCGAACGCCGGCAAGGCCAGCGCCAGATCACCCAGGGCAACACCAGGTTTGTAGGACGGTTCAACGCTGCCCAGCTCGGTGGACGGTTTGCCAGCAATGAAATCGCCAACAAGTTGCGCCGGCGCTTCGTAGTTGCTGCCGCCCAGCACAAAGGCGTGGGATTCCAGGCGTTCCTGCAACTCGATACCGGCCAGTGGGCCGCCCGGATAATCGACTTCCGGGGTGATGCCGACGACGATTCCGGAGTTGGCGTTACGCTCGTTCCGCGAGTACTGGCTCATGCCGTTGGTGACCACGCGGCCCGGCTCGGAGGTGGCCGCTACCACCGTGCCGCCCGGGCACATGCAGAAGCTGTAGACCGAGCGACCGTTCTTGGCGTGGTGCACCAGTTTGTAGTCGGCGGCACCCAGTTTCGGGTGGCCGGCATACTTGCCGAGGCGCGCGCGGTCGATCAACGACTGCGGGTGTTCGATGCGGAAACCCACCGAGAACGGCTTGGCTTCCATGAATACGCCACGACCGTGGAGCATGCGGAAGGTGTCGCGGGCGCTGTGGCCGAGGGCCAGAATCACGTGTTTCGAATGGATCTGTTCGCCGCCGTTGAGCTCGACACCGACCAGTTGGCCGTCCTCGATCAACACGTCGGTGACGCGCTGCTGGAAGCGTACTTCGCCGCCGAGTGCGCGAATCTGCTCACGCATGTTTTCCACAACGCCGGTCAGACGGAACGTACCGATGTGCGGTTTGCTGACGTAGAGGATTTCTTCCGGCGCGCCCGCTTTGACGAATTCATGCAGGACTTTGCGACCGATGAATTTCGGGTCCTTGATCTGGCTGTAGAGCTTGCCATCGGAGAATGTCCCCGCGCCGCCCTCACCAAATTGCACGTTGGACTCGGGGTTGAGCACGCTTTTGCGCCACAGGCCCCAAGTGTCCTTGGTGCGCTGGCGCACTTCGGTGCCGCGCTCGAGGATGATCGGCTTGAAGCCCATCTGTGCCAGCAGCAGCCCGGCGAAAATCCCGCACGGACCGAAACCGACCACGACCGGGCGTTGCTGCAGATCAGCCGGCGCCTGGCCGACCACTTTGTAGCTGACATCCGGCGCGACGTTGACGTTTCGGTCGTCGGCGAACGTGTGCAGCAACGCCGCCTCATCCTTCGCCGTGAGGTCGATGGTGTAGATGAAGCACAGTTCGGAGGATTTTTTGCGCGCATCGTAGCTGCGCTTGAACAAGGTGAAATCGAGCAGGTCATCACTGGCGATGCCCAGGCGCTGCACGATGGCAGGGCGCAGGTCTTCTTCGGGATGGTCGATCGGCAGCTTGAGTTCAGTGATTCGTAACATGACGGGATCCGGTTCGCGGGGCGCACAACTGCGCCAAGGCGTTTGAAGGCGGCGATTATAAGCCCCAAAAGCCGAGTCCCGTGAGGCTTAAACGATCAGTCGTCGCGCGATCCGCCGAAATACCCGCAGCCACGTTGAACCTGGCCATCGATGCGCAATTCGGCGCTCATGTGCTGAACACTGCCGGTGCTGCTGTCGACGCAACGTTGCGGCGCGACCCACAGTTCGATGCGCTGGTTGTTGGCTTCGGTGCTGAGGTTGAAGCGGCCATCACCCAGTTGCTCTTCAACGTAAGGCAAGGCCAGGGGTGGTTGACCCGCACGGTCGATGACCATGCCTTTGCCACTGACTTTCACGTTCCACTCCGGACCATGGCCGGCGGCGCGCAGGATCAGCAGTTTGAAATTCGGATCGTCGCACGCGGTGCCCGAGCGTTCGACGCGGTACAACTGCGCAAGGTCCAGGCGGCTGCCCTCGATCCGGCCACGCACGTCGGCGAACAGCTTGCCCTGGGCATCGGCCAGGCTCGCGGCCTCTTGCAGGACGCTGGTGCCGCCGGTGTCGTTGACCACGAAACTGCGCTGTTCATTGCATGGCTGGAACAACAGCTTGCCGTCGGCCGCCGTCAATTGACCCTGCATTCGGGTCTGGCCCACGTGGGAAGCACTTTCACGCGGGCCATCGAGCAACTGGCAGGCGGCGAACAGCGGAAGCAGGGCAACAAGGACTAAGGAACGGGCAACACGCATCTTTGGCTCTCCAGACAAGTGCCGCCACGTTACTCAGCCTGACCGTTCATCACAAGGGCTCAGCCCACATGAAAGGTCTGACCGGTTTGCAGGCCTTCGACGCTTTTGGCGTAGGCCAGTGCCACATCGACGGCCGGAACCGGTTTGTAGCCGCGGAAGTACGGCGCGTATTTGCCCATGGCTTCGAGCAGCACGTTCGGGCTTACCGAGTTCACCCGCAGGCCGCGCGGCAGTTCGATCGCGGCGGCACGCACGAAACTGTCGATAGCACCGTTAACCAGTGCTGCCGACGCACCGCTGCGAATCGGGTCGTGGCTGAGCACGCCGGTGGTGAAGGTGAACGACGCACCGTCATTGGCGAATTCGCGGCCGATCAGCAGCAGATTGACTTGGCCCATCAGTTTGTCTTTCAGGCCCAGGGCGAAACTGTCTTCGGTCATTTCGCCCAGCGGTGCGAAGGTCACGTTGCCCGCGGCGCAGACCAGCGCGTCGAACTTGCCGGTCTGTTCGAACAGTTTGCGAATCGAGGCGCTGTCGCTGATATCCACCTGCAAATCGCCGCTGTTGCGACCGATGCGGATGATCTCGTGACGCTCGGACAATTCCTTGTCGATCGCCGAACCGATGGTGCCGCCAGCGCCAATCAAAAGAATTTTCATGCTGTTTATCCTCATGTGTTTGAAAGTGGCTTCAGTCTAGAGTGGTTTTTTCTGCGGATAAGCGCGCTAATAGGCAACCTTTGGTTTTCAAATGGAAACAATCCATGAGCGAGATGGATGACCTGGCGGCGTTTGCGGTGTTGATCGAAGCGGGCAGCTTCACCTTGGCGGCGCAGCAACTGGGTTGCAGCAAAGGCCAGTTGTCCAAGCGCATCAGCCTGTTGGAGACGCGGTTTTCGGTGGTGCTGCTGCAACGCACCACCCGCCGCTTGAGCCTGACGGCGGCAGGAGCGGCGCTGTTGCCGCAAGCCCAGGCGTTGGTGGTGCAAGTGGAACGGGCGCGTCAGGCATTGGCGCGATTGAAAGACGATATGGCAGGGCCGGTGCGTATGACGGTTCCGGTATCCCTGGGAGAAACGTTCTTCGATGGGTTGTTGCTGGAGTTTTCCCACAAGTACCCGCAGGTGCAAATCGAACTCGACCTCAGCAACAATTACCGTGATTTGTCCCGCGACGGTTTCGATCTGGCGGTGCGCTCCGACGTCGGCAATGACGAGCGTCTGGTGGCGCGACCGCTGTTGGCCTGGCACGAGATGACCTGCGCCAGCCCGGCCTACCTTGAGCAATACGGCGAACCATTGACACCGCATGCACTCGCGGAACACCGCTGTTTACTCAACAGCCACTACAGCGGTCGCGAAGAATGGCTGTATCACCAGCAACACGAGTTGTTGCGGGTTCGCGTATCGGGACCGTTCGCCAGCAATCACTACAGCCTGCTAAAAAAAGCCGCACTGGCGGGGGCCGGTATTGCGCGTCTGCCGTCCTACCTACTGCAAACGGAATTGGCTGACGGCCGTTTGCGCTGGCTCCTGCGCGATTATCAGACGCGTCGCATGCCGATGTACCTGGTGCATCCGTATCAGGGTGGGTTGCCCAAGCGCACGCAGGTGTTGGCGGATTATTTGATTGGCTGGTTCAAGCGCAGTGGGGAGGCGCTGGATCGGCTTTAACTGACACGACCACAAACCCTGTGGGAGCGAGCCTGCTCGCGATAGCGGAGTATCAGCCAACATCAATGCTGAATATGAAACCGCTATCGCGAGCAGGCTCGCTCCCACAGGGGATTTTGATTGTTCTGGGGATTGTGTACAGGCATAAAAAAACGGCCCGAAGGCCGTTTTCTGTTTATCACGAAGGCTTAACCACCGAGGTACGCTTCGCGCACTTTCGGGTCGGTCAGCAGCGCTTCACCGGTGCCTTGCATCACCACGCGGCCGTTCTCCAGAACGTACGCGCGGTCAGCGATTTTCAGCGCCTGGTTGGCGTTCTGCTCGACCAGGAACACCGTCACACCGTCCTTGCGCAACTGTTCGATGATGTCGAAAATCTGCTGGATGATGATGGGCGCCAGACCCAGCGAAGGCTCGTCGAGCAGCAACAGCTTGGGCTTGCTCATCAGCGCACGGCCGATCGCGAGCATTTGCTGTTCGCCGCCGGACATGGTGCCGCCGCGCTGGTTGAAGCGCTCTTTCAGGCGTGGGAAAAGTCCGAGGACCTTGTCCATCTGTTCCTGGTAATCGCCCTTTTCAGTGAAGAAACCGCCCATGGAGAGGTTTTCTTCCACGGTCAGACGGGCAAACACCCGACGACCTTCCGGCACGACGGCGATGCTTTTACGCATGATCTGCGACGAACTCTGGCCGACGAGCTCTTCGCCCATGTAGCGGATGCTGCCGCTGTGGGCTTGCGGCGAACCGCAAAGGGTCATCAGCAGGGTCGACTTGCCAGCGCCGTTGGCACCGATCAGGGTCACGATCTCGCCCTGACGGACTTCGACGTTGACGCTGTGCAGCGCCTGGATCTTGCCGTAGAAGGTGGAAACGTTTTCGAATTGCAGCATTTACGCTTCCCCCAGATAGGCTTTGATCACTTCAGGATTGTCGCGGATCTGATCCGGCGTGCCGTTGGCCAGGGGCGTGCCCTGGTTGATCACGACGATGTGGTCGGAAATGCTCATGACCAGCTTCATGTCGTGTTCGATCAGCAGCACGGTGACGTTGTGCTCTTCACGCAGCATGCCGATCAGCGCCTTGAGATCCTCGGTTTCCTTCGGGTTCAGGCCGGCAGCCGGTTCGTCGAGCATGAGGATCCGCGGACGGGTCATCATGCAGCGAGCGATTTCCAGGCGACGTTGCTGACCGTAGGCCAGGGTGCCGGCCGGACGGTTGGCGAACTGCGTAAGGTTGACCTTGTCCAGCCAGTACTCGGCGAACTCCATGGCCTCGCGCTCGCTTTTGCGGAACGACGGGGTCTTGAACAGGCCGGAGAGGAAGTTGGTGTTCAGGTGACGGTGCTGGGCGATCAAGAGGTTCTCGACCGCGGTCATGTCCTTGAACAAACGCACGTTCTGGAAAGTCCGCACCACGCCTTTGAGGGCGATCTTGTGGCCCGGCAAGCCTTCGATCGGCTCGCCGTCCAGCAGGATGCTGCCGCCACTCGGTTTGTAGAAACCGGTCAGGCAGTTGAACACGGTGGTCTTGCCGGCGCCGTTGGGGCCGATCAGCGCAACCACCTGCTTTTCCTTCACGGTCAGGGCCACGCCGTTGACCGCCAGCAAGCCGCCGAAGCGCATGCTCAGATTTTCAACTTTAAGGATCTCGCGGCTCATTTGCGCAGCTCCATGTGAGGACGTTGCATGGGCAGCAGGCCTTGAGGTCGCCAAATCATCATCAGCACCATCAAGGCGCCGAACATCAACATGCGGTATTCACTGAACTCTCGCATCATTTCCGGCAACAGGATCATCACCACGGCCGCGAGGATCACGCCCAGCTGCGAGCCCATGCCACCCAACACGACGATGGCGAGAATGATCGCCGACTCGATGAAGGTGAAGGACTCCGGCGTCACCAACCCCTGACGTGCAGCGAAGAAGCTGCCGGCGAAACCGGCGAAGGCGGCGCCCAGGGTGAAGGCCGACAACTTGATGACCGTAGGATTGAGACCCAGTGCACGACAGGCGATTTCGTCTTCACGCAACGCTTCCCACGCGCGACCGATCGGCATGCGCAGCAAACGGTTGATCACGAACAGCGCACCGAGGGCCAGCAACAGCGCAACCAGGTAGAGGAAAATCACCTTGTTGATCGAGTTGTATTCCAGGCCGAAGTACTCGTGGAACGTCTGCATGCCTTCGGCTGCTTTACGTTCGAAGGTCAGGCCGAAGAACGTAGGCTTCTCGATGTTGCTGATGCCGTTCGGACCACCGGTGAGACCGGTCAGGTTACGCAGGAACAGACGGATGATTTCACCGAAGCCCAGGGTCACGATCGCCAGGTAGTCGCCGCGCAGACGCAGGACCGGGAAGCCGAGCAGGAAGCCGAACGTGGCCGCCATCAGGCCGGCGATCGGCAGGCAGATCCAGAAGCTCAGACCGTAGTAATGCGACAGCAGCGCATAACTGTAGGCGCCGACGGCATAAAAGCCTACGTAACCGAGGTCGAGCAGACCGGCCAGGCCGACCACGATGTTCAGGCCCAGGCCGAGCATCACGTAGATCAGCACCAGGGTCGCAATATCCACCGCGCCGCGAGAACCGAAGAACGGCCAGACCAGCGCGCCAGCGATCAACGCGATGATGAACCAGCGCTGGGTGCTCGGCAGGGTCAGGAAGTTACTGGCCTTGGCCGGAACCAGCGGCATGTTGGGCGAAGAACGCCAGGCCGAACTGATCTGTTGATCGAACAGCACGCGCAGGAACATCAGCACCGAACACACGGCGATGGTGATCAGCGTGGCATTGCTGGTGCCGTGGACTTCGAGGTTGATGCCGACAATGGTCAGTTTCAGACCGAGCACCGGGTAGGCCACCGCCCACACCAGCAAGGCGCTGAACAACGCCTGTTTAAGATTCCTAGTCATACTTTCTCAACCTCCGGACGGCCCAACAGGCCGGTTGGCCGGAACAACAACACCAGAACCAATAGACCGAACGCCACAACGTCCTTGTACTGGTCGCCGAAGATATCGGCACCGAAGGCTTCCGCTACCCCAAGCACCAACCCGCCGAGCATGGCGCCGGGAATGCTGCCAATACCGCCCAGTACCGCTGCGGTGAAGGCCTTGAGGCCGACGAGGAAACCGGCGTTCGGGTTGATCACGCCGTATTGCATGCTCAGCAGCACGGCCGCGATGGCCGCCAGCGCGGCACCGATGACGAAGGTCAGGGCGATGATGTTGTTGGTGTTGATACCCAGCAGGTTGGCCATCTTGATGTCTTCGGCGCAGGCGCGGCAGGCGCGACCCAGGCGAGAGCGGGAGATGAACAGCGTCAGGCCGAGCATGGCGACGAGGGTCACCACGAACACCACGATTTGCATGTAGGAAATCAGCACTTCATGTGCGCCACCTGGCCCGAAGGCAATGTTGCCTGGAATCAGGTTGGGGATGGATTTGTCCTTGGAGTCCTGGGCCAGCAGAACCGTGTTCTGCAGGAAGATCGACATGCCGATGGCGGAAATCAGCGGGATCAGACGGTTGCTGCCGCGCAAGGGGCGGTAAGCGATCCGTTCGATGCTGTAGCCGTAGGCACTGGTCACGACGATGGTCGCCAGGAAAGCGGCGGTCATCAACAGCGGAACACTGTCGAGTCCCATCATGGTCAGCCCGGCGATGGCGATGAACGCCACGTAGGAACCGATCATGTACACCTCGCCGTGGGCGAAGTTGATCATTCCAATGATGCCGTAAACCATCGTATAGCCGATGGCGATCAGGGCATACGTGCTGCCAATGGTCAGACCATTAACCAGCTGTTGGAAAAAGTGATAGAGGTCAGGCATTACTGCGCTCCTAAAAACCTGATACGCATTTCACTGGTGGAGTCATTTTCCCGCTCGAGCCCCGTGGATCTGCATCCACTTCGAACGCGAGGTTTGCCAGCGAACCGCTGATGACGGTTTTGAGATTTTCAGGTGGGGAGACTGGCGGATCACGCCAGCGCGGCCCAATACGTTCGTAAAACAAAGCCCACGGCACGCCGTGGGCTTTATTGGCAGTCAGTCAGGCAACGCCTTACTGAGGCTTGGCTTCAGTTTTAGGTTTGCCGAAGTGCCACTCGTAAACCACAAATTTGAAGTCTTTCAGGTCGCCCTTGGCGTCGAAGCTCAGGTCGCCAGTCGGGGTTTTGAAAGTGCCGGCGTGGATGGCAGCAGCCACTTTGGCAGCGTCTTCGGACTTGGCAGCCTTGATACCTTCGGCGATCACTTCCACAGCCGAGTAGGCCGGGAATACGAACGGACCGCTTGGGTCTTCTTTCTTCGCTTTGAACGCGTCAGCCAGGGCGATGTTGGCCGGATCCTGGTCGAAAGATTTCGGCAGGGTCACCAGCAGGCCTTCGGAAGCGTCCTTGGCGATCTGCGAAATGGAGTCGTTACCCACGCCTTCCGGACCCATGAACTTGGCTTTCAGGCCTTTTTCCTGTGCTTGACGCAGGATCAGACCCAGCTCCGGGTGGTAGCCGCCGTAGTAGACGAAGTCGACGTTGGCTTGCTTGAGCTTGGCGATGATCGAGGAGAAGTCCTTGTCGCCGGCGTTGATGCCTTCGAACACGGCAACCTTGGTGCCTTTCTTCTCGAGGGTTTGCTTAACGGCGGTGGCGATGCCTTCACCGTATTGCTGTTTGTCGTGCAGAACAGCAACGATTTTCGGTTTCACGTGATCGGCAATGTAGTTACCGGCGGCAGGGCCCTGGGCGCTGTCCAGACCGATGGTGCGGAACACCATTTTGTAACCACGGTTGGTGATGTCCGGGCTGGTGGCAGCCGGGGTGATCATGATCACGCCTTCGTCTTCGTAGATGTCCGAAGCCGGTTGAGTGGAGCTGGAGCACAGGTGACCGACGACGAACTTGACGCCGTCGTTGACGACCTTGTTCGCGACAGCCACAGCTTGTTTTGGATCACAGGCGTCATCGTATTCAACGGCTTCGAGTTTCTTGCCGTCTACGCCGCCCTTGGCGTTGATCTGTTCGATGGCCATTTTGGCGCCACTGAACTGCATGTCGCCGTATTGGGCTACAGGACCGGTCTTAGGGCCGGCGATGCCGATCTTGATGGTGTCAGCTGCGAACGAATGGCTGGCAACCCCGGCCAGAACCATAGCGGCAAACAGTTTGGAAATCTGCTTAGTAGCCTTAGTCATAGTGCTCCACTCTTACTGTTGTAGTTTTTATAGTCCTGGCGCCGTAGCAGCAGAACCGGGTCAGATATCTTCGAATATCCTCCGGAAAATGCCCCCGGCAACTGTACCGGTACAGTGTAGAGCGCCGATTGTCAGCCTGGGAAGGCAGCGCCGGGGGGCAAAACCTGAGGGTGTCGCTTTTTTGAAAGAAAAAGACAGAATTGCGGCGGGGGGTTCAGCTGAAAAATCAGCAATCCTTGGCTTTCCTGCAGTTTTCGATCAGTGACTCAATTGCATCCGGGTTTTTCTGCCAGACCACCGACGTTATCATTCACGTCGATTTCTTTTCCGGACAGGACCCATGACTCAAGAACCTAGCACCCTCTATGCCAAGCTGCTTGGTGAAACCGCATCTATTACCTGGAAGGAGCTGGAGCCCTTCTTCGCCAAGGGTGCCCTATTGTGGGTCGATCCCGGTCTGGATTTGATCGCGGCGGCGGAGGCCGTGGCGACTGACGAAGGTGAGAAAGTGGCTGCCTGGCTGGCCGCCGACGAGGTCGCCAAGCTGTCTGAAACGCGGGCGCTGGATCTTTTTGAACGCGATCCGGAGCTGTGGGCAGTGGTGGTTTCGCCGTGGATTTTGATCCAGGAAAGGGCGACGAAGTGAAGTTGTGCACCGAATGAGTGCAATGGTCCGCGGGGCAAAAGTGTGTAGCCGAGTAGCGTGATGGCATGTTGCCGTAGAGAAAGGCCACAGAAGGGTCTTGGCGAGGGTGACGTAAACGTAACGGGAACAGTTTATTGAGCAGCCGATGGGCTGCTTAATTGTTTCTGGATGTTGGAATTTGTGCTGAATGTGAGGCCGTCATCGCTGGCAAGCCAGCTCCCACAGTGTCCGTGTCGAATACAGCATTTGTGACCGACACAAAACCTGTGGGAGCTGGCTTGCCAGCGATCAGCCGCGACGCGGAGTCAAATCAGACTGTAAACGTCTTGCCCGTATGGTTATTCAGCGAAATAACCTTGGTCTTGCCAATCCGGTGACGATAGATCTCGCGCAGGTACTTGATCGCCTTCTTCACGCAATCGCGCGACAGACGGATGTCATTGATCGAGACAAACTTGTCCTTGTCGTTGATCAGCTCGCGGTACTTCTTCTCGTACATCGGTTTGATTGCATACCAGTTGGTATCGAGGATCTTCGCCGGGTTTTCGAACTCGTTCAGCAAGTCGTCGATCAGGTCTTCGTCGAATTCCTCATTGATGATGAAGTCGAGGATCGAGTTATCCAGCGTGTCGTCGAAGCGGTACGGGTTCTTCGCGAAGCAGCGCTTGATAAAGGCCACGATCAGCGTCAGGAAGTCGTCCGACAGGCACGGGCTCTTGGCGATCAATGTGGTCAGCGACAAGTTGGCCGACGCGCCGATCACCAGCGCATAACGCTTGAGCGTGGTGTTCGGGAACAGGCTGTTGAGGTGGGTCTTCAACCGGTTCAGGTCCATGTACGACAGCTTGTAGTCTTTCGGCAACGAAACAATCGACACCACCGACGAGCAGTTCTTGAAGAAGTGCAGGTCGTGCAACGCGGCCGCGTCGTAACCGGAATTCTTGTACTGCTCCAGCGAGGCGCGATAGCGCTTGGACTCGATTGGCAGCAGGCTGATGCCTTCGATGGCCTGGGTCACTTTGTTGAAGTGCGGCAGGTCGATGGAGCGGAAGAACAGGTCATCGATGTTCAAGCGCTGTGGCTCTTTCTCGAACACCTTGAACTTGTCGCTGCTCGGTGGCGGAGTTTCCGGGACTACCGACTCGGCGTAGGCAATCGCCACCGGGCCGGCCAGGCTCATGAACAGGTCGTTGGCGTCGAGGCGAATGGTTTCGCCGATGTCGATGCCGGCGCGACGGAAATAGTTCTGGTCGTAGTCGGTCGTAACCGCCTGCGCCGTCAGAATGTTGAAGATCTGTTGTGAGATGTACTGGTTGGCGTGCTTTTCCATCGCGTTGACATCGATGTTCTGGATGTTGCCGTCATCGCTTTCTTCGGCATACCGCATGATGTCGTTGGAGATCAGCATCATCGCGTTCCATGGGCGGATACGGCCCATGACGCTGGCTTCGCTGCTGTCTTCGTTGGCGAAGTTGTAGGAGAAGTCCCATTCTTCCGAGAGGTATTTGCACAGCAGGCGACCGGCGTTGATGTGCAGCGCCTCGGACATTTCACTGCGGTGATCGGAAATGTTCGGCAGCACGCAGATGCCGCTGGTGAAGATCGGTTCGAAGACGAAGGAATGACCGCTTTTGCCGTCGTGCTCGTCCATCGGCTTGGTGTCGAACGTCTTGTTCATGTACGAGTGTTGCTGAGCCAGGCCGAATTCCGAGGCCATGCCCGAACCGGTACCGCCGCCGGCACTGAAGATCGAGAAGTACAGGCGCGACTGGTTGGCTTTGATGCCGCAGCTGTCGATCAGGTACGAGTGAATCATCTTCCAGTCCGGGCTGGAGAACCGCTGGGTGTCCTTGTTCAGGATGATCTTGGCCAGGTACTGACCGAGGATCGGCGCGTTACCGGCGCCACCGGCGTGGACTTCCGACAAGTCCATGATTTTCATTTTGCTGTAGTCGCGCAGGAAGCCGCTTTTTTCGCCCTTGCGCGAGAAACGGATGCGACCGGCGATGTCTTTGTCTAGGTCGCCGAGCATGACCAGCGGCTCGACCAGGAACACCGGTTTGGTGGCCTTGTTCGGCCCCAGGCGCAGGTTGTTGCGGATCCACTGGGCCGGGCTGTAGCCCTTTTCGGCGTAGCGTTTGTCCGGCGACAGGCGATCTTCGTTGTTGAATTCGTTGAGGTAGAACTTGCGCGCGTTGTACACCAGCTCCGCGACGTCCAGCGCAATGTTCGAGCCGCAGCGACCGAGGCCGATCAGGCACACCGACGGGAATTCCTGATCGCTGTGCTGCTCGTTATCGCCTTCCAGGTGCGGCGGGCGCGGGAACACCATGTCGCGCAGGCCATCGAGGTTATCGAGGATGCGGTCGGTGTTGGTCTCGGTGAAATACAGGTATTGCTGAGTCGCCAACGGGCGCGAGGGGCTCAATGGCTTCGATGGCGTGGGGCTGTTCGCCGCGGGGCTCAGCGTCAGATCGGATATCGCAGTGGCCGGATTGTTTTTAGAAGTCATTGTGCGCCATGTACCTGGGCTGGTTGGCTGGACGACAAAGCGTCGTCAAACCATCACGGATGGGTTCTCGCGTCATTTTTTCAGCGCGTATTGGGCCCAAGCGTCAGGGACTGGGCCTGAACGTCACTCGGGGGAATCCTTTCCTTAGTCATGATGAATCGGCCAGTATTTGACGATCTTTAATGAAAAAGAAGGCCAAATGATGTCAACACTACCTTCGTTGGGTTTTGCCGGGATCGGCCTGATGGGCTTGCCGATGTGCCAGCGCCTGCTGGCGGCAGGGTTTGCGCTGACGGTGTGGAATCGCAACCCGGCCAAATGCGCGCCGCTGGTCGAGGCGGGCGCGCGACAAGTCGCCACGCCTGCCGAGCTGTGCCAGCACGCCGATGTATTGATGTTGTGTCTGGCGGACACGGCAGTGGTGCGCGAAGTGGTGTTTGGTCCGGGCGGGATTGTCGAGGGTGGGAAAAGCGGTCAGTTGCTGGTGGATTTTTCCAGCCTGGAACCCACCGCGACGCGGGAAATGTCGGCACAGTTGGCCAGTCAGACCGGCGTGCGTTGGCTGGACGCTCCGGTGTCCGGCGGTGTTGTCGGCGCCGAGGCCGGGAGCCTGGCGATCATGGTGGGCGGCGAAGCGGCGGACCTTGAGCGAGTCAGACCTGTTCTGCTCAGCCTCGGCCAACGTGTCACTCATATGGGCGCGGTCGGGGCGGGGCAGGTGACCAAGGCCTGCAATCAGATGATTGTCGCCTGCAACGCGCTGGTCATCGCCGAAGTCGTCGCGTTGGCCGAACGTTCCGGCGTGCAGGCCAGCCTGATTGCGCAGGCACTGGCCGGCGGTTTTGCCGATTCAAAACCGTTGCAGATCCTTGCCCCGCAAATGGCCGAAAGCCGCTTCGAACCGGTCAAATGGCATGTGCGCACGCTGCTCAAGGACCTCGACACCGCGGTGAAATTTTCCCGTGAGCAAGGTTCGGCCACGCCCATCAGCGGATTGGCCGCACAATTGATGCGGTTGCATGGTAGCCAGGGATTCCTGGAAAAAGATCCGTCGACGCTGGTGCAGCTGTACCGCGAGCCAGACTTGGCAGACTGACCGTGTGTGCGTGTTTGCGCTGGTTGATTGCGCTCAGCACTGGACTCAGTTCTGCCAGCGGTACCGGGTGGCTGAGCAGGTAGCCCTGGACGAAATCGCTGCCGTTACGCTGGAGGAATTCGTATTGCTCAAGGGTTTCGACACCTTCGGTGACCACCTGCAAATGCAGGGTGTGGGCCATGATGATAATTGCCTGAACGATTTCCATGTCCTGAGTCGCCCTGGGAATATCCTGGATGAACGAGCGGTCGATCTTCAGCGTATTGAGCGGCAGGCGCTTGAGGTAGGCGAGGGAGGAGTAACCGGTGCCGAAATCGTCGATCGACAGCGACACGCCGAGGGCGCGAATCTGGCGCAGCAACACCAGCGAATGGGCGATGTTGCCCATCAGCGCGTTCTCGGTCACTTCCAGTTCCAGTCGTTGCGGCGCCACTCCGGCGGTGCGTAACGCGTGTTCGATTTCATCGGCCAGATCTTCGCGCCCCAGGTTCAGTGGTGAGCAGTTGACGGCGATGTGCAGATCTTCACAGCCCTGACGTGACAACTCGCCCAGGTCCTCGCAGGCCTTGCGCAGAACCCAATTGTCCAGCTCGGCAATCAGGCCATTGGCCTCGGCGATGGCAATGAAGCGGTCTGGTGCCAGCAGCCCGTGAATCGGATGTTGCCAGCGGACCAGCGCTTCCAGCTTGCTGACCTGTGCGGTTTGCACATCGTAAATCGGTTGGTAATGCAGGATCAGCCCGGTGTTTTCACGCAGGGCATGGCGCAGTTCCTCTTCCAGTTGCAGCTCCAGCATGGCGCGGGTTTTCAGGTTCGGGTTGAAGAAATTCAGGCCGTTACGCCCGCCGCCCTTGGACTGGTACAGCGCCAGGTCGGCGTGTTTCAGCAGTTCCTCGCAGGTGGTGCCATCGTCCGGAAACAGGCTGATGCCAATGCTGGTGGTCATGACCATGCGCCGCCCGGACAACTCGATCGGCTCCTTCATCTTCAGCATGATGCGCTGGGCCATGAGCCGGGCTTCGTCGCGATCATGCAGGCTGATGAGGAGACAGAACTCGTCACCGCCGAAGCGCGCCACCACATCGTCGTGACTGCGTACCGAGCCCTTGATGTGCTGGGCCAGGACTTTGAGCAATGCGTCGCCGGCGTCATGGCCGAGGCTGTCGTTGACCCGCTTGAAGTGGTCGATGTCCAGAAACATCACCGCGAGCATGCCGCCTTCATTGGTCTTCTGAAGTAGCTTCTCGGCGAAAATCTGGTTGAAGCCGCGCCGGTTGATCAGGTTGGTCAGGGCGTCATAGTTCGCCAAGTGTTGCAACGACATGCGCGCCTGGTCCAGCTGGCTGAGCAGGGTGTTGACCCGTTGCAGGTCGCGCTCCTTGTGTTGCAGTTTCTTGTCCGCGAGTGCCGCGCTGATGCTGCTGCCAATGATCAGCAGTGTGATAACCGCCACCGTCAGCCCCAGTTGCAGGTGATTGTTGTCACCGGGCAAGGCCAGCAGGCTGCCGGTCGGCAGCACCAGGGTGAAGGCGGCCATGCCGGTGAAATGCATACTGACAATGCCCGCCCCGAGCACCAGGCTGGCGCTGAATTTGACCCATTGATGGAACAGGCCAGAGCCTTCACGCAAGCGGCTCGACAGCAACAGCGCCGCGAGGCTGGCGCCAATGGCGATGACGATGGAAAGGGTGAACAGCCCCGGTTGGTAATACGTCATCGCATTCGTACGCATCGCCGACATACCCACGTAATGCATGGTCGCGATGCCCAGGCCGATGCAAATGGCCGCCTGGACGTACTGCCAAAGTCTCAGGCGAGGATGACTGAGGGTGTGCATCGCCAACCACGAGGTGAGCAGGGCAATCAACAGGGAGGCAAGGGTGATAGGCAGTTCGTAATGAATCTCGACCGGCGCCTGAAATGCCAGCATGGCGATGAAGTGCATGGCCCAGATCCCGCCCGCCAGGCAGGCAGCACCGACCCAGCGCCAGAGCCGTTGCGAGGCCGGGTTTTCCGAATGCCCGACCCGTTCGGCCATGTCCAGTGTGGCGAAGCCGCCTACGCAGGCGACCAGGTACGCCAGTAGCACCAGAAAGGGGTCATGCGTGCAATTGAGGATAACCTGCCCGTTTGCTGTCTCGGCAAAAAAACGCAAACCAAGCCACTCCATAGCGCGCCTCGTCTTGTCCTGGCCGCGTCATGCACGCTGGCGAATGCTTTGCAGTATAGAACTCATACAAAGGCCGCAAGCGGTGGTGGCATATTGATTCCAACCTTTTTGGAATGAGATTTAGATCGTTTAGACATAAATTGTTGCATGCACAGCGCCGGGTTCCATGGGGCGGTATCAGCTTTACGAATAATTACAGACAGCTCTGGCGGGCCTGACTAGATTGCAGGTTCCGGGCTCGGATGCGTCGGCAGTGAAGCCCCAATAACAATAAAAGAGACGGACCCATGCAGAACTCGACCCAAGCGGCGAATGCCTGGCGCATTCTGTTCCTGCTGTTCCTGGCCAATCTGTTCAACTTCTTCGACCGCACCATTCCCGCCATCATCATCGAGCCGATCCGCATGGAATGGCACCTCAGCGATTTTCAACTGGGGATCATCGGGACTGCATTCACCCTCGTCTACGCGATTGCCGGCCTGCCTTTAGGGCGGATGGCCGATACAGGCTCGCGCGCCAAGTTGATGGGGTGGGGGCTGGCGGCCTGGAGCGGGCTGACGGCGGTCAACGGGCTGGTGGGCAGTTTCTGGAGTTTCCTGATTGTGCGCATGGGCATCGGCATTGGTGAGGCCAGTTACGCACCGGCCGCCAACTCGTTGATCGGCGACCTGTTCCCGGCCCACCGCCGCGCGCGCGCGATGGGTATTTTCATGCTGGGTTTGCCATTGGGCCTGCTGCTGGCGTTCTTCACCATCGGCTGGATGGTCAAGGCGTTCGATAGCTGGCGCGCGCCGTTCTTCATCGCGGCGGTGCCGGGGCTGATCCTGGCGGTCTTCATGTTTTTCATCAAAGAACCGAAACGTGGCGCAGCGGAAAGTGTGCAGGTCTCGCAGGAGCGCGTGGACCGGCCAATCCGCCGGGTGCTGGCGGTGCCGACCTTCCTGTGGCTGGTGATGGCGGGGTTGTGCTTCAACTTTGCGACCTATGCCTGCAACTCCTTCCTGGTGCCGATGCTGCAACGCTATTTCCTGATGCCATTGCATGAAGCGGCGGTGGCGACCGGTGTAATCGTCGGTGTGACGGGGCTGTTCGGCCTGACATTGGGGGGCTGGGTCGCGGACAAGATTCACCAGCGGGTGGCCAATGGACGACTGCTGTTTGCGGCGTTCAGCCTGATCGTTTCGACGCTGTGCACTGCATGGGCGTTGCATGCCGGGCGAATCGAGATCGGAGTGTTTGTCGCGGTGTTCAGTGTGGGCTGGTTGTTTGCCTACAACTTCTACACCTGTGTTTACACGGCCATTCAGGACGTGGTCGAGCCACGCCTGCGGGCCACGGCCATGGCGTTATTCTTTGCCGGGTTGTATTTGCTGGGCGGCGGATTGGGACCGGTGGTGGTGGGCGGTTTGTCCGATCACTTCGCGCACACGGCAATGCTGGCGGCCGGCGCCGCACAGATGACCGAAGCGTTCAAGGCGGTCGGGCTGCATGACGCGATGTACCTGATCCCGGTGGCGCTGTTCCTGACGATGGTGTTTCTGTTTCTGGCATCGCGGTGTTTTGTGCGGGATGCGAAGCGGATGAAGGATGGTTTGGTGGCTGTGGTTGAGCCTGGGGTTTCTGTGGCGACTGCATAATTGCTATCGCGAGCAGGCTCGCTCCCACAGGGATTTGTGAGCGCCACAAAACCAATGTGGGAGCGAGCCTGCTCGCGATGAGGTCATCAGCAACACCACGGAATCCGACTGACAAAAAAGGCCCGCATCGCTGCGGGCCTTTTTTTCGGTAGAGCAGGGGGCGATTAACCCGCCACCAACACCCGAATCGCTTCCAGTCGCAGTGCAGCCTTGTCGAGCATGGCCAGGCCTTGCTCACGCTGTTTACGCAAGGCAACCAGTTCGCTGTCGCGTACGGTCGGGTTGACCGCTTGCAACGCGGTCAGGCGCGCCAGTTCTTCATCGGTATCAGCCGCGAGGCGACGTTGCGCCTCGGCCACGCGCTCGGCGTGACGCGGGAAGATTTTCTCTTCACCGGCGTTGATCCGTGGCGTCAGCTGATCGCGCTGGGCCTGGATGAACTTGTTGGCGCTGGCACGCGGCACGCTTTCCAGTTGATCGTTCAGGGTTTCGAACGACACTCGGGCCGACAGGTCGTTGCCATTGGCATCGAGCAGACAGCGCAGCGCAGCGGGCGGCAGATAACGGCCCAGTTGCAGCGAGCGCGGCGCCACCACTTCGCTGACGTAGAGCAATTCCAGCAACACGGTGCCCGGTTTCAGCGCCTTGTTCTTGATCAACGCGACGGCGGTGTTGCCCATCGAGCCGGACAGCACCAGGTCCATGCCACCCTGAACCATCGGGTGTTCCCAGGTGATGAACTGCATGTCTTCGCGGGACAGCGCCTGGTTGCGGTCGTAAGTGATGGTCACGCCTTCGTCGTCACCCAGCGGGAAGCTGGCGTCGAGCATTTTTTCGCTCGGCTTGAGGATCAGGGCGTTTTCCGAGTGGTCTTCGCTGTCGATGCCAAAGGCGTCGAACAGGGTTTCCATGTAGATCGGCAGCGTGAACTGATCGTCTTGCTCGAGGATGTCCTCGACCAACGCATCACCTTCGCCAGCGCCGCCGGAATTGAGTTCCAGCAAGCGGTCACGGCCGGTGTGCAGTTCGGCTTCCAGACGCTCACGTTCGCTGCGGGCTTCGTCGATCAGCGCTTGCCACTCGCCGTCGTCGGCATTTTCCAGCAGCGGCAGCAGGCGCGGGCCGAACTGATGCTGCAAGGCGTTACCGGTCGGGCAGGTGTTGAGGAATGCGTTCAACGCTTCGTGGTACCACTGGAACAGCCGCTGTTGCGGGCTGGTTTCGAGGTACGGTACGTGCAGTTCGATGATGTGCTTCTGGCCGATCCGGTCGAGACGACCGATCCGCTGCTCCAGCAAGTCCGGGTGCGACGGCAGATCGAACAGCACCAGGTGGTGCGAGAACTGGAAGTTGCGACCTTCACTGCCGATTTCCGAGCAGATCAGCACTTGCGCGCCAAATTCTTCATCGGCGAAGTAAGCGGCGGCGCGGTCACGCTCAAGGATGTTCATGCCTTCGTGGAACACCGTCGCAGGAATACCGGAACGCACGCGCAGGGCGTCTTCCAGGTCCATGGCGGTTTCGGCGTGGGCGCAGATCACCAGCACTTTGGTGCGCTTGAGCATTTTCAGCTGGTCGATCAGCCACTCGACGCGCGGGTCGAATTTCCACCAGCGTTCTTCTTCGTTGGCATCCGGCTGGGCCTGGAAGCTGACTTCCGGGTACAGCTCGGCGTGATCGCCCAGCGGCAGTTCGAGGTATTCGTCGGGGCACGGCAGCGGATACGGGTGCAGTTTGCGTTCCGGGAAACCTTGCACGGCGGCACGGGTGTTGCGGAACAGCACGCGGCCGGTACCGTGGCGGTCGAGCAGTTCGCGAACCAGACGGGCACTGGCTTCGGTGTCGCCATCATTGACGGCGGTCAGCAGCGCTTCGCCTTCGTTGCCGAGGAAACTGTGAATGGTCTTGTGCGCTTCAGGCGACAGACGCCCTTGGTCCAGCAGTTCCTGAACGGCTTCGGCCACCGGGCGATAGTTTTCGCTCTCGGCGCGGAAGGCGTGCAGGTCATGGAAACGGTTCGGGTCGAGCAGGCGCAGACGCGCGAAGTGGCTGTCCTGGCCCAGTTGTTCCGGAGTCGCGGTCAGCAGCAGTACGCCGGGAATGACTTCGGCCAACTGTTCGACCAGCGAATATTCCGGGCTGGCCTTGTCTTCGTGCCACACCAGGTGGTGAGCTTCGTCGACGACCATCAAGTCCCAGCCGGCGGCGAACAGCGCGTCCTGGGCCTTTTCGTCTTCCACCAGCCATTCCAGAGCGACCAGCGCGAGCTGGGTGTCTTCGAACGGGTTGGCGGCATCGCTTTCGATGAAGCGTTCTTCGTCGAACAGCGCGACTTGCAGGTTGAAGCGGCGACGCATCTCCACCAGCCACTGGTGCTGCAGGTTTTCCGGGACCAGGATCAGCACACGGTTGGCACGGCCTGAGAGCAGTTGGCGATGGATCACCAGACCGGCTTCGATGGTCTTGCCCAGACCCACTTCGTCTGCCAGCAACACCCGCGGCGCAATGCGATCGGCGACTTCACGGGCGATGTGCAACTGGTGCGCGATCGGTTGCGCGCGCACGCCACCCAGGCCCCACAGCGCCGACTGCAATTGGCGGCTGGTGTGTTCCAGGGTGTTGTAGCGCAGGGAGAACCAGGGCAATGGGTCGATCTGCCCGGCGAACAGACGGTCGCTGGCCAGTCGGAACTGAATGAAGTTCGACAACTGGGTTTCCGGCAGGGTGACCACTTCGTTCTGCGCGTTGAGGCCGTGGTAGACCAGAAGGCCGTCGACGTCGTCGACTTCCTGCACGGTCAGTTTCCAGCCTTCGAAATGAGTGATCGAGTCGCCCGGCGAAAACCGCACGCGGGTGAGGGGCGCATTCCGTAGCGCGTACTGGCGAGTTTCGCCAGTGGCCGGATAGAGCACGGTCAACAAGCGGCCGTCCTGTGCCAGAACGGTGCCCAAACCCAGCTCGGCTTCGCTGTCACTGATCCAGCGTTGCCCCGGTTGATACTGCTGCGCCATGCTGCCTGACTCCCACCTTGAAAAAGCGGGCTATCTTAACGGAATGAGGGCTTCAGGGCCAAAGGACTCTCATAAAAACTGACGGTATTACGATAGTTCAACGATGCAAGGGGCGCAGGCCGGGGCACTTGTGAGTGCCAATCAGGTCACAGTTTGCGACCGATGGCTCAAGTCGCCATCCCCGCAGCCGACAGCCTGCTGACAGGAGACTATTAATTATGCTGCCACCGATGCTCCCATTGAGTGCCGTGCCGATCACTTCCCAGCACGACCCGATCCGCCAGCGCCCGGACATTCCGCCCGTTGTGCCGGTGCAGGAAAGCTCCAACGAAAGCACGATCGACCTGCAACAGCGCGATCCGGAAGAGGCAGCTTTTCAGCTGCGCGAGGAACAGCGCCGCAAGCAGGAACAGCAAAGGCGTCGTCGCGAGGCCGATGAAAACCCGGAAGAACACCTGGCGATTCCCGGTACCGAGCTCAACGCCGACAACACCGTGCCGGTAGCGCCGCTGATTGAAGACGAGTCGCGTCAGGGGTTGTGGGTCGACATTCAGATTTGACCTGGTTGGGCGGACATTTCGCTCAGGGACTCCAGCAACACGTCCATTTCCTCTTCGGTGTTGAGGTAGCTGACCGCAATCCGCGCGATGCTGTCTAGCCCACGGGCCTGCATGTCCAACGGTGTATAGGCCACCCCATTGGCACCGATGTTGATCCCTCGTTGCGCCAGCCGCTGCTTCAATTCAACACTGTCCCAACCCTTGAGCGTGAAGGCGATCAGACCTGATTGCTGATGTGCCGGCCCCAGGTTGTGCAGCGTCAGCCCGCTGACCGTTTCGAGGCGTTGGCGCAACTGCCGACACAATCCATCTATCCGCTGGCGAATCCGGGTTGCACCCAAGCGGTTGAACTCCTCCAACGCATTGGCCAGCCCGGCCAGCAAAGCCACCGACACTTCGCTGGTTTCAAAGCGCCGAGCGTCGTCGCGCACGGCGAAACCTTCGCCGTCCCACGGTGCGGAAAGCACGTCCAGATGGCCAGGCGAGAGCCGTTCGAGAAACGCCGGGTTGATGTACATCAGCGCCGTTCCTCGCGGGCCGCGGAGGAATTTTCGCCCGGCGCCCTTGAGCACATCGCAGTTCAACGCCTGCACGTCGCAGGGCAATTGCCCCAGCGCCTGGCCGGCGTCGATAAAGTAAGCAATGCCGTGCTGGCGCGCCACGGCGCCAATGGCCTCGGCGGGGTTGATCAGGCCGCCGTTGGCCGGAAGCCAGGTCAGTGCGATCAGCTTCACCTTCGGGTCGATCATCTGCTGGAGAGCGGACACGGACACGGCGCCTGTCTCATCGCAGGGAATCACCTCCAGTCGTGCCCCGGCGCTGACAGCCCGGGCGATACAGGCGAGATTGCCGCCCCATTCATGGCGCCCGACCAAAATCCGCTCACCGTCCCGCCACGGCCCCAGCGCATTGAACGCCATGCCCCAGGCCGCGGAACCGCTGCTGGCGAACGCGATGCTTTCAGCGTGTGCATTGAGCAACAGGGCCGCCGCGCTGCGAGCACGGGCCTGCACGCTCTGGTCGGCGGCCTCCATCGGGCCGCAAACGGCTTCCAGTCGCAGTTGCTCGACGATCGCATCGAGGGTGGCCTGGCTCGGCAACGAGGCGCCGGCGTGGTTGAAGTGAATCACGCTGGCGCACCCCGGCGTTGCCGCTCGTAAACGCTCCACTTCGCCGGGGTTCATGGGCGCAGCTCGAAAATCGCGTCAATTTCCACCGCCACGCCTCCGGGCAGGCTGGAGACGCCGACAGCCGTGCGTACATGCCGGCCTTTTTCGCCGAGGGCATTGACCAGCAGGTTAGACGCGCCGTTAGCGACCGCACCTTGACGCGGGAAGTCCGGGGCGCTGGCGATGAACACGCCAAGACGAATGATGCGCACCAATTTCGACAGGTCATCGCCGAGCGCATTGTTCAGTTGTGCGAGCAGGCCCAATGCGGCGAGTTCGGCGGCGTTGGCGCCTTCTTCGTCGGAGATCGATTCACCGAGTCGGCCGATGAACGCCGGTTTGCCGTCCAGTAACGGAATCTGACCGGAAATGAATAGCTGGTTCTGGCTGATGACATGGTTGACGTAATTGGCGATGGGCTGGCTCGGTGTTGGCAGGCTCAGGCCAAGTTGCTGGACACGCTGGGCGAGTGAGTCGGTCATGGTGAATTCTCCTGAATGAGTCTTCAGCATGTTGCGGGGTGCCATGCGCTACAAACGGATAGATCTAATTCGACGTATTCAAATAACTCATGCATGGATAAAAGGTGGGAGCGAGCAGGCTCGTGCCCCCATTTGAACTTCAGTCGCCGTGAGATATGCGCGCGATGTCAGCCATCTCAAACAGCCACTCAGCAAAGCATTGCGCTGCGTGGCTCGGTGGCCGTTCGGGCGTGACCAGCCAATACCCGATATCGCTAATGAACGGCGGGGTGGCGAAGGCTTCTACCAACGAGCCGTCCTTGAGTCGGCGCTCGATCAAGTGATGACGTCCCATGGCGATACCCTGGCCGGCCACGGCGGCTTCGACCACGATGTTGTAGTCATGGAGCATGACGCTGGGGCAGTGGCTGAGGTCGAGGGCGTTATGCGCGCTCCAGTCGATCCACTCGAACGGTTGGTGCGATTTGGCCATGAGCAGCGGACCCTGGTCAGTACCCTTGGCCTTGAATGCCGGGCTGCAGACAGGTGTCAGCGTTTCCACCAGGAAGCGTCGTGCCTGGACTTTCGGCCAGCCACCCTTGCCGTAGCGGATTGCCAGGTCGACTTCGCCACCCCCGACGTCGGCCAGTTGTACTGAAGGAAGGAGTTCAACATGGATATGCGGGTGGCGCGCGTTGAAACTGGCCAGACGCGGCGCGAGCCACAGGGTGGCAAACGAGGCCAGGAGGCCGATGCGCAGGGTGGTTTCCTGGTGCTCATTGCCCCGCAGTTCATGGGTGGCCAGAGCGATGGATGCCAGGGCCGGTTGAATCTGTCGGTAGTACGCTTCGCCGGCTGGCGTCAGATCAATGGCCCGGGTGCGGCGGATAAACAACCGCTGGTTGAGAAATTGCTCCAGTTTCTGCACTTGATGGCTGATCGCACTTTGGGTCACCGATAATTCATCGGCGGCCTTGATGAAACTCAAATGACGCGCCACGGCCTCGAAGGCGCGCAGGGCCATCAAGGGAGGCAGATCCTGGTGCAGTTCCACGGCGCGGGTCCTTTGGGTCCATCGCAAAGTCGCGATTGTGCGTTGAAAAAACGCCGTGAGCACATATTTTGTTAAGCCGCTGTTACGTCGGTGACTGGTCAGCGCCGGCGCCAGACCGCATTATTGGCGCAATCCTGCCGAACGATGCGGCAGTTGAACTTCATTTCACGCGATGCACTGAAGACCATGAGCCAAGACGACAAACTGATCGACCTCAATTCCGAACGCGCCAAGCGCGTTCATGACCTCAACGAAAAGCGTCTGAATGAAGTGCGCCAGGCTTTTGAGCAAGCGATGCCGTTGGGTAAAGCGAAGAAGAAGCCGAAGAGCAAACCGAAAAAGCGTTAACCCTCCGTTTCCGTTGATGCAGATCAGTTTTCCCCCTCCTTTGCGCCCAGTCTCGGGCGATATTGATCCCGGTCAATTTTCTCTCCTGTCTGATTGGTTAACTTAGCCCTATCGCAACAGCGCAAGTGCAGGAGGCCAGTCATGTTTTTCGACAACGTGGTGATCGCCGGAGTGCTGACAGTCGGCCTCATGGTTCTGTTTTTCGCAGGGTTTGGATTTTTTATCTGGAAGGATTCGCATAAACGGAAAAAACCGTAGGTCTTTCTGGATGCAATGAGCACGCAAGGCATTTTGGGCAACTTCGGTTGCCCTTTTTTTTGCCTGCGATTTTTGGATTGATACAGGGTTTTTTGTTGGGCGTAAAAAAGGCGCGAACCTTACGGAACGCGCCTTTTTCGTTGCAGCGATGTATCAGCTGCCCAGTGCCTTCGACGCCAGCCAGAACAGGCCGGCCGACAGGGCAACGGTCGCTGGCAGGGTCAGGACCCAGGCCAGCAGGATGGTTTTGACGGTGCCGCCCTGCAAGCCGCTTTTGTTGGCGACCATGGTGCCGGCCACGCCCGAGGACAGAACGTGGGTGGTGGACACCGGCAGGCTGAAGATGTTCGCCATGCCGATCAGGCTCGCCGTAGTGATCTGCGCCGACATGCCCTGGGAGTAAGTCATGCCTTGCTTGCCGATCTTCTCGCCGATGGTCAGTACCACACGTTTCCAGCCCACCATGGTGCCCAGGCCCAGGGCCAGTGCGACTGCCAGAATCACCCAGAACGGGGCGTATTCAGTGGTGGTGGTCAGGTCTTTGCGCAGTTTGTCCAGGTCAGCCTTTTCACGGGGTGCGAGGCCAGGCAGTTTGCTGACTTTCTTGGCCGTGTCGTCCAGGCAGAGCAGGTAGCGACGCACTTCGATGCGGCTTTCCGACGACAACGAGTGGTAATCGGCCACACCTTTAAGGGTGTCGAGCAGGGCAGAGATGGTCGGTTCGGTCTGTTGCGGGTTGCAACGGAATTTCTCCGGCAGATCACCTTCCACGCTTTTGCCCAGTGCCAGGAACTCGCCCAGCGTATCGGCATTGCGTTTGTAGAACTGGCTCAGATGCAGGGTCGCATCGCGAGTTCGTTCGATCTGGTAAGTCGTGCTGCCCAGATCGAGCACGAACTGCGCCGGGACGATACCGATCAGTACCAGCATGATCAGGCCGATACCTTTCTGACCATCGTTGGAGCCGTGCACGAAACTCACGGCCATGGCCGAAATCACCAGCACCAAGCGGTTCCAGAACGGCGGATGCTTCTTGTCGTCGATCTTGCGGCGCTGTTCCGGCGTCTTGTGCATCTTCGACAGTGGGCGCCACCACTTGAGGCCGATCAGAATCAGCGCGGCGACCAGAAAGCCCGCCATTGGCGAGAACACCAGGGAGGCACCGATATCGATCGCCTTCTGCCAGTTCACGCCATCGGCCAACGGGATGTCGTTGATCAGGGCATTGGCCAGGCCAACCCCGAGGATCGAACCGATCAGCGTGTGGGAGCTGGAGGCCGGAATACCGAAGTACCAGGTGCCCAGGTTCCAGGTGATGGCGGCGGCAAGCAACGAGAACACCATGGCCAGTCCGTGACCGGTGTTCACATTGATCAGCAGTTCTACCGGCAGCAGGTGGACGATGGCATACGCCACGCCAACACCGCCCAGCAGTACGCCGAGAAAGTTGAACACACCGGAAAAGAACACCGCCAGATGAGGTGGCATGGCTTTGGTGTAGATAACAGTGGCCACCGCGTTTGCAGTGTCATGAAAGCCGTTGATGAACTCGAAGGCGAGGACAAAGGTGAGGGCGAGCAAGAGGCTCACAAGCACCCAAGCATCCAGTCCGCTGAATAAATCGATCATGAAGGTTTTCTGACCCGGTCGTAAGGGGGCGCGATTATGCCAGAAAAGACTGCTAATCGATGCACTAGCTGCTCATCGGTAACATTCTTCAACGAATTAATTTGCGGCAATAGCCCAGGCAACAGGCTTTCCCCGGGTTTTGCAAGTCGTTGAATTTCTTTGAAAAGCCCGCAGGCACAAGGGTTTCTCTCCTGTAGGCGAGAGGCTTGAACGCTTGTGTGAAATATCTGAGAAGAGGGCCAGACATGAGCCAATTGCCTCATCAGATAGATGAGGTGACCGCTGCCCGCTCGTAGCGGGCGCGAATGGCAACATCAATGCATCCCGCTTTTAACGGGGGCAGACGCAGGCCCTTTAAAGAAGTCAGGCCGAGCGATCATGGCTCTTCGGCTTTGAGTTCCTTTTCCATCTTCTGCAGTTCCTGGGTGAAAGCCTGGTCCTGAACGGTGGCGCGTTTACGCCAGGGTTTGCGTTCCGGTTCGGGCTGAGCGGCGTAGGTGGTGACTTCCCCGCCGTAAACTTCCTTGTAACGTTGTTCCTGGCGCTCAAGTTCCGCGCGCAGTTCGTCTTTCGTCACAGTGCTACCTGTATGGGTTGAGATTAATTCTGGTAAATCGCGCTGCATCAAACGTATCGAACATGCTCGCCGAAAGGACAAGGCCCGGGAAGGCATTGTTTGACGGCACGGCGATCGATACTTCCATGTTGCAGGCGGCCACGGCACCAGAGCAAAACAGCTGACGTAGCATCAGTTTCCTGTTTCAGCGAGCGCGCTGTCAGAGCATTGGAAATGAGCATCAGGCGCTTGCTGCAGGCAGCAGCGATGGAACATCGCGCTACCGGGTGGCGGAACCGGCGAGTAGAAAAACCGGTTCGTCACTGAATTGCATTATAGCGGTCGATTTGAAGAACACTATCGCCACCGAGTTAAAAATGGATCTTCATGTGTGATCGTTTTATTACTTACAACTTTTTACCTTCACTTGGCCGTGCTGACTTTCTGGCGTCATTAAGTCGAACAAGTTAGACCCTAACATGGGGCCTTTAACTCAGGGTTCAAGCACGGGGTTAAAAACCATATAGCGGGGAAGGGCGCACGCGTGCAGGGGCCACCAATTGCGATTATCGGTCAGAGGTTCGATAATCGCCCAATCTCGGCTGCCTGTGGCTTGTGTGCCGAACCGGAGCCGCTTGTAATAGCCGTCGCTGATCCGTGTGGGAAAAGGACCTGATATGAACGAGCAAATGCGTAATTCCTTCGCTTCAGTAGCGCCGCCGATCGTTGCGTCGCCCGCCAAGCGGATCCAGGCCCTGACCGGCGACCCGGATTTCATGACGTCCCTGGCCCGTGGCCTGGCCGTGGTGCAAGCGTTCCAGGAGCGCAAACGACATTTGACCATCGCCCAGATCAGTCACCGCACGGAAATCCCCCGCGCCGCTGTGCGACGTTGCCTGCACACCTTGATCAAACTCGGCTACGCCACCACCGACGGTCGCACCTATTCGCTGTTGCCCAAAGTGCTGACCCTCGGCCATGCCTACCTGTCTTCGACCCCGCTGGCGGTGTCTGCCCAACCTTACCTCGACCGCATGAGCGAACAACTCCACGAGGCCTGCAACATGGCCACGCTGGAAGGCGACGACATTTTGTATATCGCCCGCTCGGCGACGACTCAGCGTTTGATCTCGGTGGACCTGTCGGTAGGTGGACGCCTGCCAGCCTATTGCACCTCAATGGGCCGGATTCTTCTCGCAGCACTGGACGACACTTCGCTGCATGAGTACCTCGACCATGCAGACCTGCAAGCCAAGACCAGCCGCACCTTGCACACTCCCGAAGCGTTGCTCGAATGCCTGCAAGAAGTTCGGCAACAAGGCTGGTGCATCGTCGATCAGGAACTGGAACAAGGCCTGCGTTCGATTGCCGTTCCGGTGTACGACGCTTCCGGACAAGTCGTGGCGGCGCTAAACGTCAGCACGCACGCCGGGCGGGTCAGCCGCAACGAACTGGAGCAGCGTTTCCTGCCAGGTCTGCTGGGTGCCAGTCGCAACCTCAGCGCTCAGTTGTTTGCCTAAGCTGTTCGATAATCGCACGGACTCGCGTTTAACGAATTGACGCACTTTCCCCAGGATCACTAATGTCGCGGCAGCGCCAGCCCAGGCTGGCACCTGTCCGACTGCGTTGTTGCGTGGAATAAAAATAATGAACCAGCCTCAGTCTGCTGTAGGTAACTGCCTCGACGTGCAGTCCTTCATCAATACTCAACCCATTTCGCGCTACCAGTGGCGAGTGGTGATCCTGTGTTTCCTGATCGTCTTCCTTGATGGCCTCGACACCGCGGCCATGGGCTTCATCGCGCCGGCCCTGTCTCAGGACTGGGGCATCGATCGCGCCAGCCTTGGTCCGGTGATGAGTGCGGCGTTGATCGGCATGGTCTTCGGCGCACTGGGTTCCGGCCCGTTGGCTGACCGCTTCGGGCGAAAAGTCGTACTGGTGGGCGCGGTGCTGTTGTTCGGCGCCTTCAGCCTGGCGTCGGCTTACAGCACCAATGTCGATCAACTGCTGGTGCTGCGCTTCCTGACCGGCCTGGGCCTTGGCGCCGGCATGCCGAACGCCACGACGTTGCTGTCGGAATACACCCCGGAACGCAAGAAGTCCCTGCTGGTGACCAGCATGTTCTGCGGCTTCAACCTCGGCATGGCCGGTGGCGGGTTTATTTCGGCAAAGCTGATTCCTGCGTACGGCTGGCACAGCCTGTTGCTGATCGGCGGAGTTCTGCCGCTGATCCTCGCCGTCGTTTTGCTGCTCTGGCTGCCGGAATCGGCGCGTTACCTGGTGGTGCGCAATCGTGGCACCGACAAGGTGCGCAAGGCGCTGGCGCCAATCGATCCGACCGTCGTTGCCCAGGCTTCAAGCTTCAGCGTGCCGGAACAGAAAACCGTGAAGGCCCGCAACGTATTTGCGGTGATCTTCTCCGGAACCTACAGCACCGGCACCTTGCTGTTGTGGCTGACCTACTTCATGGGGCTGGTGATCGTTTACCTGCTGACCAGTTGGCTGCCGACGCTGATGCGTGACAGCGGCGCGAGCATGGAGCAAGCGGCGTTTATCGGCGCGTTGTTCCAGTTTGGCGGCGTGTTGAGTGCCGTTGGCGTAGGCTGGGCGATGGATCGGTTCAATCCGCACAAAGTCATCGGCATTTTCTACTTGCTGGCCGGGGTGTTTGCCTACGCGGTAGGGCAGAGCCTGGGCAACATCACGCTATTGGCAACCCTGGTGCTGGTGGCCGGGATGTGTGTCAACGGCGCGCAATCGGCAATGCCTTCTTTGGCGGCGCGGTTTTATCCGACTCAAGGGCGGGCGACGGGCGTGTCGTGGATGCTCGGGATTGGCCGGTTTGGCGCGATCCTCGGTGCGTGGATGGGCGCGACGTTGCTGGGGTTGGGCTGGAACTTTGAACAAGTGCTGACGGCGTTGGTGATTCCGGCGGCGTTGGCGACGACAGCGGTGCTGATCAAGGGCATGGTCAGTCATGCGGATGCGACCTGACCGGCTGATCCGGAATCTCCAGTGGTTTTGATGGCCTCTTCGCGGGCAAGTCGGATCTTTGCCCGCTCGCTCCTACGGGTGTTCGCGAAATCGCGGAGATCATCATTCCTGTAGGAGGCGAGGTTTGGTCCGGGGGGCGTTCCGATGAAGCTTTTGAGGATCGGTAGTGAGGCAACAATCTGTTCGATAAACGAACACTCAGTCGATTATCGGATTGTTTGAGGTTTTTATGGGGCTTACTCTCTAGTCATTCCGGCGCGCGCATCGCGCCTTTTTCTACCACTGTCGGTTCATAACAAAACGGGAGCCTGCCCCATGGCTGAAATCCTTTCGCTGCACGACGCGGTGAAGCAATTCGTTAACGACGGCGATACCGTCGCCCTCGAAGGCTTCACTCACCTGATCCCTACGGCGGCGGGTCACGAAATCATTCGTCAGGGCAAGAAAGATCTGACGCTGGTACGGATGACGCCTGACCTGATCTACGACCAGTTGATCGGCGCCGGTTGTGCTCGCAAGTTGATTTTCTCCTGGGGCGGCAACCCGGGCGTCGGTTCGCTGCACCGTCTGCGTGACGCGGTCGAGAAGCAGTGGCCGCACGCGCTGGAAATCGAAGAACACAGCCACGCCGACCTGGCCAATGCCTACGTCGCTGGCGCCTCCGGCCTACCGTTCGCCGTGCTGCGTGCCTACGCCGGTTCCGACCTGCCGAAGGTCAATCCGCTGATCAAGAGCGTCACTTGCCCGTTCACCGGCGAAGTGCTGGCCGCCGTGCCTTCTGTGCGCCCCGACATCACTGTGATCCACGCGCAGAAAGCCGACCGTAAAGGCAACGTGCTGCTCTGGGGCATTCTCGGCGTGCAGAAAGAAGCCGCACTGGCCGCCAAGCGTTGCATCGTCACCGTCGAAGAAATCGTCGACGACCTCAACGCACCGATGAACTCCTGTGTACTGCCGACGTGGGCCTTGAGCGCGGTTTGCCACGTTCCTGGCGGTGCGCATCCTTCCTACGCCCACGGCTATAACGAGCGCGACAACCGTTTCTACCAGGCCTGGGACCCGATTGCCCGCGACCGCGAAACCTTTACCGCGTGGATCAACGAATACATCCATGGCTGCGCTGACTTCAGCGAGTTCCAGGCCAAGCTGGCCGCTGCATCGGAGGCGAAGTAATGACTTACACCACCAATGAAATGATGACCGTCGCCGCTGCTCGCCGCCTGAAGAACGGTTCGGTGTGCTTCGTCGGCATCGGCCTGCCGTCGAAAGCAGCCAATCTGGCACGTCTGACTTCTTCGCCGGATGTAGTACTTATCTACGAATCGGGTCCGATCGGTGCCAAGCCGAGTGTACTGCCGCTGTCGATTGGTGACGGTGAGCTGGCGGAAACCGCTGATACCGTCGTCCCGACCGGTGAGATTTTTCGCTACTGGTTGCAGGGCGGGCGCATCGACGTCGGTTTTCTCGGCGCCGCGCAAGTTGACCGCTTCGGCAACATCAACACCACGGTGGTCGGCGATTATCACGCTCCGAAAGTCCGACTGCCGGGTGCCGGTGGTGCGCCGGAGATTGCCGGTTCGGCCAAAAGCGTCTTGATCATTCTTAAACAGTCGGCGCGCTCCTTCGTCGACAAGCTCGACTTCATCACCTCGGTCGGTCATGGCGAGGGCGGTGATTCGCGCAAGCGTCTGGGTCTGCCGGGTGCCGGTCCGGTCGGCATTATCACCGACCTGTGCATCATGGAACCGGAAGCGGGCACCCATGAATTCGTGGTCACTGCGTTGCATCCTGGCGTGACCCGCGAGCAAGTGGTTGCGGCCACCGGTTGGGCGATTCGTTTCGCCGACACGGTTGAACACACCGCCGAGCCCACCGAGGTCGAACTGAAAGCGCTCAGGGATCTGGAAGCCCGCACCGCCGCCGCCCACGGCCAAGCACCCGGAGAAGCGTGATGCGTGACGTTTATATCTGCGATGCGATTCGCACCCCCATCGGCCGTTTCGGCGGTGGCCTGTCGACGGTTCGCGCCGACGACCTGGCCGCTGTGCCGATCAAGGCGCTGATGGAGCGCAACCCGTCGGTGGACTGGAACGCGGTGGACGAGGTGTTCCTCGGCTGCGCCAACCAGGCCGGCGAAGACAACCGTAACGTGGCGCGCATGGCGCTGCTGCTGGCGGGCCTGCCGGAAACCATTCCCGGCGTGACCCTCAATCGCCTCTGCGCTTCGGGCATGGATGCCATCGGCACCGCGTTCCGCGCCATCGCCAGCGGCGAAATGGAGCTGGCGATTGCCGGCGGCGTTGAGTCGATGTCCCGCGCGCCGTTCGTGATGGGCAAGGCGGATGCGGCGTTCTCGCGCAACATGAAGCTGGAAGACACCACCATCGGCTGGCGTTTCATCAACCCGTTGATGAAAGCCCAATACGGCGTCGATGCGATGCCGCAGACCGCCGACAATGTGGCGGACGATTACGAAGTGTCCCGTGAGGATCAGGACGCGTTCGCCCTGCGCAGCCAGCAGCGGACAGCCGCCGCGCAAGCCGCAGGATTTTTCGCGGAAGAAATCGTCGAAGTGCGGATTGCCCACAAGAAGGGTGAAACTGTCGTCAGCCAGGACGAACATCCTCGCGCCGACACCACGCTGGAAACCCTGGCCAAATTGAAACCGGTCAACGGTCCCGACAAAACCGTCACTGCCGGCAATGCGTCGGGGGTGAACGATGGTGCCGCCGCGCTGATCCTGGCCTCGGCCGACGCGGTGAAGAAACACGGTTTGACGGCTCGCGCCAAAGTGCTGGGCATGTCCAGCGCCGGTGTCGCACCGCGTGTCATGGGCATCGGCCCGGTCCCGGCGGTGCGCAAACTGACCGAACGTCTCGGCCTGGCTGTCAGTGATTTCGATGTGATCGAACTCAACGAAGCCTTCGCCAGCCAGGGCTTGGCGGTGTTGCGAGAACTGGGCCTGGCGGACGACGCGGCGCAGGTCAACCCGAACGGTGGTGCCATTGCCTTGGGCCATCCGTTGGGCATGAGCGGTGCACGCCTGGTGATGACCGCGTTGCATCAGCTGGAAAAAACCGGCGGCAAGAAAGGTCTGGCGACCATGTGTGTTGGCGTCGGTCAGGGTCTGGCCTTGGCGATCGAACGCGTCTGACGCGCAGCAGTGACAATAAGAACAGAGGAATGTGAAATGACTGACAAGCCTGGTTACCGTCGCCCACAGGAAGGCACCCAGCCGGACTACCTGCACCCGACGTATCAATCTACCAACCTGCGCTCGCCGTCCAAGCCGTTGGTGTTTCTGCCCCATTCGTTGTCGGAAATTACCGGCCCGACGGTCGGTGTCGAGCGTGTCAATGAGAAGGACAACGACCTGACCGCCCAGCACACGGGCGAGCCGTTGGGCGAACGCATCATCATTCACGGCCGCGTACTGGATGAAAACGGTCTGCCAGTACCGGGGATTCTGGTGGAGATCTGGCAAGCCAACGCCGCCGGACGCTACAACCATGCCCGCGACCTGCACGATGCGCCGCTGGACCCGAACTTCACCGGCACCGGCCGTACCGTGACGGATGCCGATGGCTGGTATCAATTCCAGACCATCAAACCCGGTGCATACCCGTGGGGCAACCACCACAATGCCTGGCGTCCGGCGCACATCCATTTTTCGCTGTTCGGGCCGAGCATCCTGACGCGCCTTGTCACGCAGATGTATTTCCCCGGTGACCCGTTGCTGGCGTACGACCCGATCTACAATTGCGTGCCCGATACCAGTGCCAAAGAACGCTTGATCGCCAGTTTCGACCTGGAAAAAACCATCCCTTCCTATGCCCTGGGTTATCGCTGGGACATCGTTTTGCGCGGCCGCGATGCCACGCCGATGGAGAAATAAGATGACGCTGACTGCGACCACGTCCCACACCGTCGGGCCGTATTACCACATCGGCTTGACCTGGCTGAACCGCGAGAACCTGACCGTCGAACAAACCCTGGGCGAGCGCGTGGCGATCACCGGGCAAGTCGTCGATGGCAACGGTGACATCGTCAACGACGCGATGCTGGAAGTCTGGCAGGCCAACGCCGCCGGCAAGTACGACCACCCCGAAGACGATCAGGCCAAACCCCTGGACCCGAACTTCGAAGGCTTTGGCCGGATTCCGGTGGATGCCGAAGGGCGCTTCCGCTTCACCACGATCAAGCCGGGCACGGTGGAAGGCCTGAAAGGTTCGACCCAGGCACCGCACCTGGTGGTGCTGGTGTTTGCGCGCGGGTTGGTGAAGCACTTGCTGACACGGATTTACTTTGATGGTGAACCGGCCAATGTGTCGGATCCGCTGCTGGAGTGTGTGCCGGCCGAGCGCCGCGGTACCTTGCTGGCGAAGCAGGATGCGAGCGGTGTTTACCAGTGGAATGTGATTCTGCAGGGTACCGATGCCGAGACGGTGTTCTTCGATTACTGAAAACCCCGCAAATCCCTGTGGGAGCGGGCTTGCCCGCGATGGGGCCGGATCATCCAACATCCATGTTGACTGACCCAACGCCATCGCGGGCAAGCCCGCTCCCACAGGTGCAGCATCGCCAATTGTGGAACGGGACTGTTGCAAAGTGTGTCTAGACTGTCACTGTCCCCAAAGAGTGAAGAACAATGACAACCCCAACCGCTATTCCAGCGCACTACACCGGCGAAGAGCGCAGCAAGCGCATCTTCGCGATTGTCGGTGCCTCGTCCGGCAACCTCGTCGAATGGTTCGACTTCTACGTCTACGCCTTTTGCGCGATCTATTTCGCCCCGGCCTTTTTTCCGTCCGATAACCCGACGGTGCAGTTGGTCAACACGGCGGGCGTGTTCGCCGCCGGGTTCCTGATGCGACCGATTGGCGGCTGGATTTTCGGCCGTGTCGCGGACAAGCACGGGCGCAAGAATTCGATGCTGATTTCGATTCTGATGATGTGCTTCGGATCGCTGCTCATCGCGTGCCTGCCGACCTACAAGGACATCGGCGTCTGGGCGCCGATCATGTTGCTGTTTGCGCGCTTGCTCCAGGGGTTGTCGGTGGGCGGCGAGTACGGCACCACCGCCACCTACATGAGCGAAGTCGCCCTCAAGGGCCAGCGCGGTTTCTTCGCCTCGTTCCAGTACGTGACGTTGATTGGCGGGCAACTGCTGGCGGTGTCGCTGGTGGTGATCCTGCAACAGTTCCTCACCGAAGATGACCTGCGTGCCTACGGCTGGCGGATCCCGTTTGTGGTTGGCGCGGTGGCCGCATTGATTTCGTTGTTCCTGCGTCGCTCGCTGAAAGAAACCACCAGCAAGGAAATGCGCGATAACAAGGACGCCGGCAGCATCCGCGCGTTGTTCCGCGACCATAAAGCCGCGTTCATTACCGTGCTGGGTTACACCGCCGGTGGCTCGTTGATTTTCTACACCTTTACCACGTACATGCAGAAATACCTGGTGAACACCGCCGGCATGCACGCCAAGACGGCCAGTTACATCATGACCGGCGCGCTGTTTCTTTATATGTGCATGCAGCCGCTGTTCGGCATGCTCGCCGACAAGATTGGCCGACGTAACTCGATGCTATGGTTCGGTGCGTTGGGTACGCTGTTCACCGTGCCGATTCTGTTGAGTCTGAAAAGCGTCAGCAGTCCGTTCCTGGCGTTTGTGCTGATCACAGTGGCGCTGGCGATTGTCAGTTTCTACACCTCGATCAGCGGCCTGGTAAAAGCCGAGATGTTCCCGCCGGAAGTGCGCGCCTTGGGCGTTGGCCTGGCGTACGCGGTGGCGAATGCTATCTTCGGCGGTTCGGCGGAATACGTCGCGCTGAGCCTCAAAGCGGTGGGCATGGAAAACTCTTTCTACTGGTACGTCACGGTGATGATGGCGGTGGCGTTCCTGTTCAGCCTGCGTCTGCCGAAACAAGCGAAGTACTTGCACCACGACCTTTGATCCATCTGCGTGGGCCACACCGGTCCACGCCTTCAGGGACTGTTTATGAACCAGCGACCGGGCAATCAATTGTTCGATGCCTATTTCACTGCCCGCGATATGCGTGACGTGTTCTGCGATCAGGGCCGGGTGCAGGCCATGCTCGATTTCGAAGCGGCGCTGGCACGGGCAGAGGCGAAGGTCGGCTTGATTCCGCAAACGGCTGTGGCGCCTATCGAAGCAGCCTGCCGCGCCGAACATTATGACTTCGCGGCCCTCGCCGAGGCGATTGCCACGGCCGGCAACTCGGCGATTCCGCTGGTGAAAGCGTTGGGAAAACAGATCGCAACCACCGCTGCCGAAGCCGAGCGCTATGTACATCTGGGCGCCACCAGCCAGGACGTGATGGACACCGGTCTGGTGCTGCAACTGCGTCGGGCGCTGGAACTGATTGAAGGCGATCTGTCGCAACTGGGCGAAACCCTTTCAACTCAGGCCAGGCGTTATGTCGCCACACCACTGGCCGGTCGCACTTGGTTGCAGCACGCCACGCCGGTCACCTTGGGCATGAAGATCGCCGGTTGGCTGGGCGCCGTCACCCGCAGCCGGCAACGTCTGCAAGAACTCAAGCCGCGTCTGCTGGTGCTGCAATTCGGCGGCGCCTCCGGAACCCTCGCGGCCCTCGGTACGCAGGCGATGCCGATTGCCGACGCGCTGGCCGCAGAGTTGCACCTGACGTTGCCCGACCAACCGTGGCACACCCAACGTGATCGCCTGGTGGAATTTGGTTCTGTGCTGGGATTGATCGCTGGCAGCCTCGGCAAGCTCGGTCGCGACATCAGCCTGTTGATGCAGACTGAAGCGGGCGAAGTGTTCGAACCCTCGGCGCCAGGCAAGGGCGGTTCGTCGACCATGCCGCACAAACGCAACCCGGTGAGCGCCGCGGTGCTGATTGGCGCTGCAACGCGCGTCCCCGGTTTGCTCTCGACGCTGTTCAGCGCCATGCCGCAAGAGCACGAGCGCAGTCTGGGCCTGTGGCACGCCGAGTGGGAAACCTTGCCGGAGATTTGCTGCCTGGTGTCCGGCAGCCTCAAACAAGCGTTGCTGGTGGCGGACGGACTGGAAGTGGACGCCGAGCGCATGGCCCGCAACCTCGATCTGACCCAAGGCCTGGTGCTGGCCGAAGCGGTGAGCATCGTCCTCGCCCAGCGGGTCGGCCGCGACACGGCGCATCATTTACTGGAGCAGTGCTGCAAGCGCGCTGTCGCTGAGCAGCGGCATTTGCGCGCGGTGCTGGGCGACGAGCCGCAAGTGACTGCCGAACTCTCGGCGGCTGAACTCGATCATCTGCTGGACCCCGCCAACTACCTCGGTCAATCCCGTACGTGGGTCGAGCGAGCGGTGGCTGAACATTCTGCGTTGACTGCCTGAAGGAGATTGCTGTGGCTTTCGTACAACTCGCCGAGGGCGAACTGCATTACCAACTCGATGGGCCGGCCAATGCGCCGGTGCTGGTGTTGTCCAACTCGCTGGGCACCGACCTGCAGATGTGGGACGCGCAAATTGCCGCGTTCTCCAAGCATTTTCGTGTGCTGCGTTTTGACACGCGCGGGCACGGAAAATCGCTGGTCACGCCGGGGCCGTACAGCATCGAGCAACTGGGCCATGACGTGCTTGCGTTGCTGGATGCGTTGCACATCGATAAAGCGCATTTCTGCGGCCTGTCGATGGGTGGCTTGATTGGCCAGTGGCTGGGCATCCATGCCGGTGAACGATTGAACAAACTGGTGGTGTGCAACACCGCGGCGAAAATCGGCGACCCCTCGATCTGGAACCCACGCATCGAAACCGTGTTGCGAGACGGCGCGGCGGCCATGGTTGCCCTGCGTGATGCGTCGATTGCACGCTGGTTTACCGCGGATTTTGCCGAAGCCAATCCGGCTGCGGCGAAGCAGATTACCGACATGCTCGCGGCCACTTCGCCGCAAGGCTATGCGGCCAATTGCGCCGCTGTGCGCGATGCCGATTTCCGCGATCAGTTGTCCTCGATCAAGGTGCCGTTGCTGGTCATCGCCGGCACCGAAGACGTGGTGACGCCACCATCCGGTGGGCACTTCATCCAGGAGCAGGTGCAGGGCGCCGAGTACGCAGAGTTCTACGCGGCGCACCTGTCCAACGTGCAGGCCGGCGATGCGTTCAGCGATCGCGTTCTTGCTTTTCTGCTGGGCCATTGAGGGAACATTCGTGGACGAGAAACAACGTTACGATGAAGGCCTGAACGTCCGTCGCGCAGTCCTCGGCGACGCCCATGTCGACCGCAGCCTGAGCGCGTTGACCGAGTTCAATTCGGAGTTTCAGGAAATGATCACCCGCCACGCCTGGGGTGATATCTGGACCCGCCCGGGCCTGCCGCGCCATACCCGTAGCCTGATCACCATCGCCATGCTGATCGGCATGAACCGCGAGGGCGAACTCAAATTGCACCTGCGTGCCGCCGCCAACAACGGCGTGACCCGCGGCGAGATCAAGGAAGTGATCATGCAGAGCGCCATCTACTGCGGCATCCCGGCGGCGAATGCGACGTTCCACCTCGCCGAATCGGTGTGGGATGAGTTGGGGGTCGAGTCGCGGGAGTGATTCCTTGCGATGTGCGGTGTTTGATCTGACGCTATCGCGGGCAAGCCCGCTCTCACAAGGTTTTGTGTCATGCCCGGATGTCGGAGCACACCTACAAAACCTGTGGGAGCGGGCTTGCCCGCGATGGCGATGGTGAGGTTTACAAAAGGCTGATCGGATAGCTGACAATCAACCGGTTCTCGTCGAACTCGTTGTTGCTGTAGTCGCGGCGCATGGTCGAGTTGCGCCATTTGACGTTCAGGTCCTTCAGCGCACCGCTCTGCACGGTGTAGCCCAGTTCACTTTCGCGGCCCCATTCCTTGCCATCGGTGACGGTGCCGGTGTGCACGTTTTCGCCGCTGATGTAGCGGTTCATCAGGGTCAGACCCGGTACACCGAGTGCGGCGAAGTTGTAGTCGTGGCGCAGCTGCCAGGATTTTTCCCGGGCGTTGTCATAGCTCGAGTTGTAGCTGTCGTTGGCCAGCGTGCCGCCGCTGGTGCCGTTGACCCGCATCCAGGCGCTGTCGCCGGTGAGTTTTTGCAGACCGACATAGAAGGTGTTGCCGCCGTACTTGGCCGAGAACAACCCCGACCAGGTCTTGTTGTCCAGATCGCCAGCGCGAGCGCTGCCGTCTTCCTTGCCATAGAAAAATCCGAGGTTGGCGCCCAGGGTCCAGTCGCCAATGGGTTGGCTGTGGGTCAGGTTGACGTATTGCTGGCTGTAGATGTCCTTGAGTTCGGCGTTCCACAGGCCGATCTGGGTGCGCTTCTCGTTGAACAGATATTCGCCCCCCTGGAAGTTGAAGCGGTCTGAGGTGAAGGCCGCTTTGCCGGTCATCGACATGTCGCTCATGCTGCTGTCGTCACGCGGGCTGTTCTGGCGGAACTGGCCGCCGTAGAGCGTCAGGCCGTTGATTTCCTTTGAGGTGATCTGGCCGCCACGGAAGGTTTGTGGCAGTGAGCGCCCATCGTCCGAACGCAGGATCGGCAGCACTGGCATCCATTCGCCGACCTTCACTTCGGTCTGCGACAACTTCGCTTTGAACGCTACGTTGGTGCGACCGAAGTGGTCTGCCGGACGGCCATCGTGGTCCAGCGGCAGCAGTTGCGTGCCGCCGGTGCCTTTGCCGCCGTCGAGTTTTACCGAGTACAGCCCGAGCACGTCCATGCCGAAGCCGACGGTGCCTTGAGTGAACCCGGACTTGGCGTCGAGGATGAAACTTTGCGTCCACTCTTCAGCCTTGCCCTGCGCCTTGGTCGGGTTGGTGAAGTTGCGGTTGATGTAGAAGTTGCGCAGGTTCAGGTTGACCTTGGCACCCTCGACAAAACCGGACTCTTCGGCTGTGGCGGGCAGGGCGGCGCCGGCCAGTGCGATGGCAATCAGGCTGGGAACGAAATAAGTGGAAGGCGTCATGGGCTGGGTCTCTCTGATTCTTGGAGATGAAACGGGGTGATGCCGCAACCGTCGGGTTGCAGACAAAAGATTCAAATTCAAATGTAACGGGCGAGATCAGCCGGACAGGGCAGGGCGCGGGGGCATGGTGTCGAACCTGTTGTTATTGGTTTTGTGTGGCTAATGGTGCGGGGAATTAACTAGATGGTTCAATTGGTGGGAGCGGGTTTTGGGCGATAATCGAACGTAAGATTGGCGAGGGGTTTGTGTTGTCCGTATTGCCAACACAACGTTTCCCGCCGCCAACAAAAAGCCCACCAAACGGTGGGCTTCGTGTTTACAGCCGTTCGATCAGAACAACTTCAGCTTCGGCGCTTCTTCTTTCAGCGGCTCGACTTTCGCGGTCTGCTCATTCCAGCCACCGCCCAGTGCCTTGTAGAGATTCACGGCACTGGTCAGTTGCGCCAGACGATCGGTGATCAGCGCCTGTTGGGCACTGAACAGCTGACGCTGGGCATCGAGGAAGGTCAGGTTGCTGTCGACGCCAATGCGATAACGACGCTCGGCCAGACGGTAGTAGTCCTGGTTGGCGGTGACGAAATCACGCTGGGCCTGCAACTGCTCGGTGTAGGTCTGGCGGGCGGCCAGGCCATCGGCGACTTCCTGGAAGGCCGTTTGAATGGACTTCTCGTAGTTCGCCACGCCGATGTCTTTCTGGATTTTCGAGTAATCCAGGCTGGCGCGCAGGCTGCCGGCGTTGAAGATCGGCAGGTTGATTTGCGGCTGGAACAACCAGGTGCCCGAACCACCCTTGAACAGACCTGACAGGTCCGGGCTCAGGGTACCGGCATTGGCGGTGAGGCTGATGCTCGGGAAGAACGCCGCCCGTGCCGCGCCGATGTTGGCGTTGGCAGCCTTCAGGTTGTATTCGGCTTGAAGGATGTCTGGACGACGTTGCAGCAAGTCCGACGGCAAGCCCGGCGGTACGTCGCTCAGCAGGTCGTCAGCCAGCGGCTTGGCTTCTCGCAGATTGGCCGGGATGCCCGTGCCAAGCAGCAGCACCAGGCTGTTTTCATCCTGGGCGACCTGGCGGGTGTAACGGGCCAGTTGCGCACGGGCGTTTTCCACCGAGGTCCGCGACTGCGCCAGATCCAGCGCCGAAGCGACGCCGACTTCGTTGCTGCGTGCGGTGAGCTTGTAGCTCTCCTCGAACGCGCCAAGCGTGTCTTGAGTCAGCTTGCGCAGCTCTTTGTCAGCCTGCCAGGTCAGGTAGGCATTCGCCACGCTGGCCACCAGGCTGATTTGCGTGCTGCGACGGCCTTCTTCGGTGGCGAAGTATTTTTGCAGCGCTTCTTCACTCAGGCTGCGAACCCGACCGAACAGGTCGAGTTCATAAGCACTGATGCCGACGGTGGCGGAGTAGGAGCTGGTGATCCCCGCTTGACCGGTCTGCGATGCATCTGCCGGAACGCGCTGACGGCTGCCGGTGCCATTGGCTGACACGGCCGGGAACAGATCCGCACGCTGGATGCGGTACTGCGCCGCGAACGCGTCGATGTTCAGCGCCGCGACACGCAGGTCGCGGTTGTTTTCCAGGGACACCTGGATCAGCTGTTGCAACGCCGGGTCATGGAAAAACTGCTTCCAGCCCTGTTCGGCGGCGGCCTGGTTCGGCGCCTGGGCCGGCGAATACGCCGGACCTTGCGGGTACTGGGCTGCCACCGGTGCCTCAGGCTGCTGATAGTCGGGTATCAGCGAGCAACCGCTCAGTACGAACGCGGCGACTGCGATGGAGAGTAGCGACTTGCTCATTGGCCAGCCTCTTTAGAAGGTTCAATAGCGTCGTCCTGACCGGCGTTTTTACGCTGACCAATCGACGACACGGTGACAAAGAACAGTGGGACCCAGAAGATCGCCAGGATCGTGGCTGTGATCATACCGCCAATAACGCCGGTACCGATCGCGTGTTGGCTGCCTGAACCGGCGCCCGTGGAAATCGCCAGCGGTACTACGCCGAGGACGAAGGCGAGGGAGGTCATGATGATCGGTCGCAAACGCATGCGGCAGGCTTCAATCGCCGCGTCGCGCAGGCTGCGCCCTTGCTCATGCAGTTCCTTGGCGAATTCGACGATCAGGATGGCGTTTTTCGCCGCCAGACCGATGGTCGTCAACAGGCCCACCTGGAAGTAAACGTCGTTCGACAGGCCGCGCAGACTGGTGGCCAGGAGCGCACCGATGATCCCCAACGGCACCACCAACATCACCGCGATCGGGATCGACCAGCTTTCGTACAGCGCTGCCAGACACAGGAACACCATCAGCAACGACAAGGCGTAAAGCGCTGGCGCTTGCGAGCCGGACAGCCGTTCCTCGTACGACAAACCGGTCCAGGAAATACCGACACCGGCCGGCAGTTTCTTGGCCAGGGCTTCGACTTCCGCCATGGCTTCACCGGTGGAGTAGCCCGGAGCCGGGGCGCCGAGGATTTCCATCGCTTCTACGCCGTTGTAACGCGAAAGCTTCGGCGCACCGTAGATCCACTCACCCTTGGCGAAGGCGGAGAAGGGAACCATGGTGCCTGCGCTGTTACGCACATACCATTTCTTGATGTCTTCCGGGCTCATCCGCGCCCCGGGTTGACCTTGCACGTAGACTTTCTTCACCCGACCACGGTCGATGAAGTCGTTGACGTAGCTACTGCCCAAGGCAATCGACAGGGTGCTGTTGATGTCGGAGAGGGTAATGCCCAGCGCGCTGGCCTTCTCGTCGTCGATTTCGAGCTGATATTGCGGTTCGTCGTTCAGGCCGTTCGGACGTACCTGCGACAGCACTTTGCTCTGCGCTGCCATGCCGAGGAACTGGTTGCGCGCTGCCATCAGTTTTTCGTGACCGATACCGGCACGGTCCTGGAGGAATACGTCGAAGCCCGTGGCGTTGCCCAGCTCCAGTACCGCAGGTGGCGCGAAGGCGAACACCATGGCATCACGGAACGAGAAGAAGTGCTTTTGGGCCCGAGCGGCCAGGTTGAATACGCTGTTATCGGCGTTACGCTGGTCCCAGGGTTTAAGCATGATAAAGGCCATGCCCGAACTCTGGCCGCGTCCGGCGAAGTTGAAGCCGTTCACGGTAAACACCGAGGCCACCGCATCGCCTTCACCGCCGTCCTTGGTCGGACGCAGCAGGAATTCGCGCATTTCATCGATCACTACCTGCGTGCGCTCGGCGCTGGAGCCGGCCGGGGTCTGTACCTGGGCAAACAGTACGCCCTGGTCTTCTTCCGGCAGGAACGCCGTTGGAATACGGGTGAACAGCCAGATCATGCCGACAACAATGATCACGTACGCCAGCAGGTACGGCGCCTTGTGCGTCAGCATGTTGCCCACGCCACGCTCGTAGCTTTTGACGCCACGGTCGAAGCTGCGGTTGAACCAGCCGAAGAAGCCGCGTTTCGGTGTGCCGTGCTCGCCTTTCGGAATCGCCTTGAGCATGGTGGCGCAGAGTGCCGGGGTGAAGATCAGTGCGACCAGTACCGACAGGGCCATGGCCGAAACGATGGTGATCGAGAACTGCTTGTAGATCACGCCCGTGGAGCCGCTGAAGAATGCCATCGGCAGCAGTACCGCCGACAACACCAGGGCGATACCGACCAGTGCACCCTGGATCTGCCCCATGGATTTCTTGGTGGCCTCCTTGGGTGACAGGCCTTCTTCGCTCATGACCCGTTCGACGTTTTCCACCACGACGATGGCATCGTCCACCAGCAATCCGATGGCCAGCACCATACCGAACATGGTCAGGGTGTTGATGCTGAAACCGAACGCCGCGAGGATCCCGAAGGTACCCAGCAATACCACCGGCACAGTCATCGTGGTGATGACGGTGGCGCGGAAGTTTTGCAGGAACAGGAACATCACCAGGAACACCAGCACGATCGCTTCGACCAGGGTTTCAAGCACACCCTTGATCGACTCGGTCACCACCGGAGTGGTGTCGTACGGGAACACCACTTCCATGCCTTGCGGGAAGAACGGCTTGAGCGTGTTGATGGTGTTGCGCAACGCTTTCGCGGTGTCGAGGGCGTTGGCTCCGTTGGCCAGTTTCACCGCCAGACCGGAAGCCGGTGCGCCGTTGAACTGAGCGTTGATGCTGTAGTTTTCACCGCCCAGACCCACATCGGCGACATCGGACAGGCGCACTTGCGAGCCGTCCTTGTTGACCTTGAGCAGGATCTTGTTGAACTGATCGGCTGTTTGCAGACGGGTCTTGCCGATGATCGTGGCGTTCAACTGCTGGCCGGGCGCGGCAGGCAGGCCGCCCAGTTGACCGGAGGACACCTGGATGTTCTGCGCTGCGATGGCCGCTTTCACGTCCACTGGCGTCAGGTTGAAGTTGTTCAGCTTGGCCGGGTCGAGCCAGACACGCATCGCGTACTGGGAACCGAAGACCTGGAAGTCACCGACACCGGCGGTTCGCGAGATCGGGTCCTGCATGTTCGACACGATGTAGTTGGACAGGTCGTCCTTGGTCATGCTGCCGTCGCGCGAGACCACGCCGATCACCAGCAGGAAGTTCTTCACTGCCTTGGTCACGCGAATACCCTGTTGCTGCACTTCTTGCGGCAGCAGCGGGGTGGCCAGGTTCAGCTTGTTCTGGACCTGAACCTGCGCGGTATCGGAGTTGGTGCCTTGCTCGAAGGTCGCCGTAATGGTCATGCTGCCGTCGGAGTTACTTTCCGAGGAGACATAACGCAGGTTATCGATACCGTTGAGCTGTTGCTCGATCACTTGCACCACGGTGTCCTGCACGGTTTGTGCAGACGCGCCTGGGTAAGTCACCTGAATCGCAATGGCCGGAGGCGCAATGCTCGGGTATTGGTTGATCGGCAGTTTGAGAATCGAGAGTGCCCCGACCAGCATGATCACCAGGGCAATTACCCAAGCGAAAATCGGACGGTCGATAAAAAATTTCGACATGGTTTACTCCCCTTTGCCGCTGGAAGCCTTGCTAGCTGCCTGTGCGGGGGCCGGGTTCTTTGCGCCAACGTTAGTCGCCTCAGTGGCCTTGACTTCAATGCCAGGTTTGACGAATTGCAGGCCTTCGGTGATCAGACGATCGCCGGCTTTCAGGCCGTCCTCGATCAGCCATTGGCTGCCGACTGTGCGGCTGGCCTTGAGCTGACGCAGTTCGACCTTGTTGTCCGCACCGACGACCAGCGCGGTCGGGGTGCCTTTGAGGTCGCGGGTCACGCCTTGTTGCGGCGCCAGGATTGCAGCGGCGTTGACGCCAGCCTGCAGCTGGGCGTGCACGAACATGCCTGGCAACAGAGTGTGATCAGGGTTCGGGAACACCGCACGCAAGGTCACGGAACCGGTGGTCTGGTCAACCGAGACTTCGGAGAATTCGAGCTTGCCGTCGAGTTTGTACTGGCTGCCGTCTTCGAGGGTCAGCTTGACAGTGGCCGAGTTGTCGCCGGCCTTTTGCAGACGACCGCTTTCCAGTTCGCGACGCAGTTCAAGCAGCTCAACCGAGGACTGGGTGACATCGACGTAGATCGGATCGAGTTGCTGGATCACCGCCATGGCGTCCGCTTGTCCGCTGGTGACCAGAGCGCCTTCGGTCACGTTGGAGCGACCGATGCGACCGGACAGTGGCGCGTACACTTTGGTGTAGCGCACATTGATCTGGGCGCTTTGCAGCGCGGCTTCCGATTGCAAGCGGTTGGCCAGGGCCGTGTCGTATTCCTGACGGCTCACGGCCTGTTCATTGACCAGTTGCTTGTAGCGATCGGAGATCGATTTGGTCTGTTGCAGGTTGGCTTCAGCGCTTTTCAGCGTGGCTTCATAAACCGCCGGGTCGATCTGATACAGCTGCTGACCGGCCTTGACGTCGCCGCCTTCCTTGAACAGACGCTTGAGAATGATGCCGTTGACCTGCGGGCGAACTTCGGCGATGCGGTAGGCGCTGGTGCGGCCCGGCAGCTCGGACGTCAGGGTAAAGGCTTGAGGTTGCAGGGTTACAACGCCGACCTGAGGGGGTGGCGCGGCCGGTGCCGCTTCTTCCTTTTTGCATCCGCTGAGCAGCGATGCCAAGGCGACGGCAGTGACCAGAGCGGTAACAGCTGGCTTGAATTGCATGAAAATCCTCGGGTCAGGCGCGCAAATTGCGCACAAGAAATGTGAAAGGGTAAAAAATGTGCGCTGAGTGGATAAGTAGCTTGCTAAGGAATATACTTACGTTCATGGTTGTTTGTAAATACCTTGGCTGCGTACCCACACCGTTACAAAAGCCGTTCAAAGGTTCGAATTGTAGGCCGGGGACGACACCCAAGAGCGTTCGCCCCACTTTTATTCAGCGGCTGTTCAGGCATCGCTGAAGCATCCTGATTGAGGTTGTACTGCCATGGTCCGTCGTACCAAAGAGGAAGCTCAAGAAACCCGCAGCCAGATACTCGAAGCGGCAGAGAAAGCCTTTTATGAAAGGGGCGTGGCGCGCACGACGCTGGCGGACATCGCTACCCTGGCCGGCGTGACTCGCGGGGCCATCTATTGGCATTTCAGTAACAAGGCGGATCTGGTGCAGGCCATGCTCGATACCTTGCATGAGCCGCTGGATGAAATGGCCAAGGCCAGTGAAAGCGAAGATGAACTCGATCCGCTGGGTTGCATGCGCAAGCTGCTGATTCATTTGTTTCATCAAGTTGCCCTGGACCCGAAAACCCGACGCATCAATGAGATTTTGTTTCATAAGTGCGAATTCACCGATGAAATGTGTGACTTGCGCCAGCAGCGCCGGGAGGTCAGCCTCGATTGCAATGTGCGTATCGGCCTGGCCCTTACCAATGCAGTGAATCGGGGGCAGTTGCCGGAAAACCTCGACACTGCGCGCGCAGCTATCAGCCTGCATGCCTACATCGATGGCATTTTGTATCAGTGGCTATTGGCGCCCGACAGTTTTCAACTGCATACCGAAGCCGAGCGTTGGGTCGATGCAGCGTTGGACATGCTGCGCCTGAGCCCCAGCCTGCGCAAATGAAACAAAATGCGTAATTGGATCCGTTTCTGTCAATAGACGCGGGCGAAGATAAACGCTTCGCCCGCGTTGGTGTAATGGGGTGCTTTTATATACGGACGCGCTTTGGGATGACAGGTAGCGAGCTACGTATTTTGTAGGAAATTTGTGTCGCTGATGTGAAAAGGTTCGCGCCATCCCGCAAGTTCGCTGCTTCAGCCGAACGTGATTTCCACCTCGAAGTTGAAAGGTTCATCCGCTGCCATGCGGGTGATTTTGGTTGAGCAATTGACCCTGGATGAGCCAATGGAGGTGACGGTATTTTTTACCGTTGCCCTGTGTCTTGGCGAAATCACGCCGAAGGATTTGTTCATTATCATGCCGAGGTCAAAACGGACCCCGACGTTCTGATCGATGAAATCAACAAACTGATTGAACATGATTTTGTTTTTGGGCCAAGGGTAACCGTACGTATAAGCGAAATCGGATTTGAATGCTGTTTTTGTATGAGGGGAAAGCTGGAATGACTGGCGCTCTGATTTTTGCAAAGGCAGAGTGGTTTGTGCGATTGTAAAAGTGTGCGGCGTGTTATTGATTAGTTTGACGATCACGCGAGTGTTTTTCGTGCTTTTATCTTCATTTCGCCACAGCTCAATTCTCTCGTTCAGAAGGCGTTCTGACTCAATCCCTTCAAGAAAGTGTATTAATTCTACCTTGGCTGTTCCGATCAACTTGTCCAGTGCTTGCTGATTTTCCTCGCTGAAAAACAGCGGCGTCAGATTGTACAGTGGTCCAATGGAGATGGAGTTGAAAAACGACAGTAGGTCTTCGTACTGGTTACTGGTTTCTTTGATGTCGTTCATATCGATTCCTTTCGAGTAAGTAAGTAATTTTACGGTGGATTGCAGCTCAACGATCCATGATGACCGCGAGCATGCTGTAGTTGTACGGATAGCTGTCGCTTTGGGCCTCAAGGAAGGACTGGCTGAAAATCGGTACTTTCCCAATGGACAGCGCGTGGTGCTCCCAGAAAAACTCCACTTTGGGTGGACGATGATTCAGGCGTTTTCGATGAGCGTATTGAAAAGCCGTTTTGATATGCACGGTCTGACTGTAGTTGGTGTATAGGGCCTGGGTGCCGAAATTAACCTCGCTGTAAGTTTTGGGGCAATGTAAATGTTGTTTCATTAGTTGAACGCTTTGCAAATAAAAAAAGCCCCGGGTATTTCTATCCGGGGCTTTTTTTATTTGGGTAAGGTTTACATGACTGGGTAGTCGATATATCCCACCGGACCTTTAGCGTAGAACAATTCCGGGCGCGCCTCGTTCAATGGCGCATCGGCTTTCAAACGTGCCGGCAGGTCCGGGTTGGCAATGAACGGCACGCCGAAGGCGACCGCGTCAGCCTTGCCGCTGGCCAGCCAGGCGTTGGCGCTGTCCTTGGTGAAGCGTTCGTTGGCGATGTACGGGCCGCCGAAGGCTTCTTTGAGTTGTGGGCCAAGGCTGTCGCCGGCTTCTTTCTCGCGCGAGCAAATGAACGCGATGCCTCGTTTGCCCAGTTCGCGAGCGACGTAGGTGAAGGTCTCGGACAAGTTGTCGTCGCCCATGTCATGGGAGTCGGCGCGCGGTGCCAAATGCACACCGACGCGGCCGGCGCCCCAGACTTCGATCGCCGCGTCGGTCACTTCCAGCAACAGGCGTGCACGGTTTTCCAGGGAGCCACCGTAGTTATCGGTGCGCTGGTTGGTGCTGCTTTGCAGGAACTGGTCGAGCAGGTAACCGTTGGCACCGTGGATTTCCACGCCGTCGAAACCGGCGGCCTTGGCGTTTTCGGCACCTACGCGGTAAGCGTCGACGATGTCGGCGATTTCAGCGGTTTCCAGTGCACGCGGCATTGGGTAATCGGCCAGTGGGCGAACCAGGCTGACATGACCTTTGGGCTGGATAGCGCTCGGTGCAACCGGTGCTTCGCCGTTCAGGTAAGACGGGTGGGAAACCCGGCCGACGTGCCACAGTTGCAGGACGATCTTGCCGCCAGCGCCGTGGACCGCTTTGGTCACGTTGGTCCAGCCTCGCACTTGGTCGTTGGACCAGATGCCCGGGGTGTCCGGGTAGCCGACGCCCATCGGCGTGACCGAGGTGGCTTCGCTGAGGATCAGGCCGGCCGAGGCGCGTTGAACGTAGTACTCGGCCATCAGCGCGTTCGGCACACGGCCTTCGTCGGCGCGGCAACGGGTCAGCGGTGCCATGATGATGCGGTTGGCCAACTCGAGGTCGCCCAGTTTGATCGGATCGAAAATAGTCGTCATGAAATGCACCCTCGTGAGGTATCAGTGAGTCAGTTGGTAGCAGGGGCCAGTTCGGAATTACCGCTCTGACGGAAAGTAATCAGGGTCACCAGCAGGGCGAGTACCGCCAGTGCGGCGGCCGCGAGTGGCACGCTGGTCAGGCCGAAGCCGTGGGCGATGACGCTGCCGCCGACCCAGGCACCCAGTGCGTTGCCGACGTTGAACGCGCCGATGTTCAGGGTCGAGACCAGGTTCGGTGCAGCCTTGCCGTAGGTCACCACGTTCACTTGCAGGGCAGGGACGGCGGCAAAGCACGCGGTAGCCCAGAGGAACAGGGTGATTTCGGTCGGGATCAGCGCAACGCTGGTCCAGGTCAGCACGGTGGACACCACGGCCATGCTGATGAACACGCCGATCAGCGTCGCTGCCAGGCCTTTGTCCGCCAGCTTGCCGCCGATGATGTTGCCGACGGTCAGGCCCAGGCCAATGAGCATCAGCGTCCAGGTCACGCCGCGTGGCGAGACGCCGGTCACCTCGCCCAGCAGCGGGGCGACGTAGGTGAACAGGGTGAACACCGAGGCGGCGAACAGTGCGGTCATGCTCAACGACAGCCAGATGCCGGCGCCTTTGAGGGCACGCAGTTCGGCGCGCATGTCGAGTTTTTCTTCATCGCGCTTGGCTGGCAGGAAGCGAATCAGGCCGATCAGGGCAATCACGCCGATCACGGTCACCGCCCAGAAGGTCGAGCGCCAGCCGGCTTGTTGACCGAGCGCGGTGCCCAGCGGCACGCCGAGCACGTTGGCCAGGGTCAGGCCGGTGAACATCAGGGCCACGGCCGAAGCGCGCTTGTTGGCCGGGACCAGGCCTGCCGCGACCACCGAACCGATACCGAAGAATGCACCGTGGCACAGGGCAGTCACCACCCGGGCAAACATCAGCACGTTGTAATCGCTGGCCACTGCACACAGCAGATTGCCGATGATGAAGATGCCCATCAACGCCACCAGTGCAGCCTTGCGCGGCAGTTTTGCGGTGGCCAGTGCCATGAACGGCGCGCCGATGGCCACGCCGAGGGCGTAACCGGTCACCAGCCAGCCGGCGCCGGGGATCGACACACCGAGGTCGGCCGCCACATCGGGCAGCAGGCCCATGATGACGAACTCGGTGGTGCCGATAGCGAAAGCGCTCAAGGCCAGAATGAGGAGCGAGAGGGGCATGGGTGATTCCTTATCGGCGTACTGACGTAAAGGGTCAGAGCTCTTTGCTGAAGGTGCTGAGGAAGGCCTGGATGGTTTCCTCGTTGCGTTTGAAAAAATGCCACTGGCCGACTTTGCGGCTGCTGATCAGGCCGGCGCGTTGCAGGGTCGCCAGGTGAGCGGACACCGTGGACTGCGACAGGCCGCAGCGTTGATCAATCTGACCGGCGCAGACACCGTGCTCGTTGCTGTGGGTCTGGTCGGGAAATTCGACGTCCGGGTTTTTGAGCCAGTGCAGGATTTCTCGGCGTACCGGGTGTGCCAGGGCTTTTATTATTTCGTCGAGGTCGAGGTTCATGGCTTGGGGCTCGTGATGAGTAAAACGCTATATCGCGATGGGGCGAACTTTAAATCGGTAGTTCGCGATATACCAATATGATTTTGGTCTTACGGCCGTATAAATCGGTATATCGGGTTATAACGATATTTAGGCTGCAGTGTTAAGCTGCGAGGCATGAACTATCTCGCGCATCTTCATCTCGGTGGCCAGCGTCCCGGTCAATTGCTCGGCAGTCTGTATGGCGATTTCGTCAAAGGACGGCTGCAAGGGCAGTTCGACCCGGAGATCGAGGCGGCTATCCAGTTGCATCGCAGCATCGATGTCTTTACCGACCGCCATCCGTTGGTGGACGTGGCGTTGTCGCGGTTTTCCCTGACCCGACGGCGTTACGCGGGGATCGTGCTCGACGTGTTTTTTGACCATTGTCTGGCGCGGGACTGGACGCTGTATGCCGACCGGTCGCTGGAGCTGTTCACCTCGGATGTGTATCGGGTGCTGTCCAATGAACCGCAACTGCCGGAACGCCTGGCGAGGATTGCGCCGCACATGATGGCGAATGACTGGTTGGGTTCTTACCAGGAGTTCGACGTGCTGGAGCAGGTGCTGCGGGGGATTTCGCGGCGGCTGAGCAAGCCTGAGGAATTGGCGGCGGCGATGCAGGAGTTGCGGGTGTTGTATGAGCCGTTGAGCGAGGATTTCAGATTGTTCTATCCACTTTTGCAGAATTTTTCGCAGAACCATCAAACGGCGTAAATTCCTGTGGGAGCGGGCTTGCCCGCGATGAGGCCGGATCACCCAACATCCATGTTGACTGACCCACCGCCATCGCGGGCAAGCCCGCTCCCACAGGGTTCTCTGTGAATCAAAGAGTGCGTCAGGCCGCGATGGCGGGCCGCATCGGAACCTGCTGTTTCTCCGGAATCGTCCCAAACAACGCCTTCTGCACCGCCTGCTGTGCCTCAAACGCCAGCGCCGCACGCTCGCGACCTTCACAGGCAATCGGCTTGAGCAGATGAATCTCCACATCGCCCCGGTCATTGGCAAACAAGCGCATCAGGTGCGAGAGCAAATCATCGTCGCCAATGAACGGCGCCAGCGAATCGACTTCACCGTCGCGCAGATAACGAATCGCCAACGGTTGCAGCTTCGCTTGCGAATCAATCGCCGCCGACAGCAAGCGACCATGAAAGGTGCGCAACGAACGGCCATCGGTGGTGGTGCCTTCCGGGAACATCAGCAGCGGATGCGCTTGCTCCAGGTGGCGTGTCATCTGTTTGCGGATCAACTGACTGTCGCCCGAGCCACGGCGGATAAACAGGCTGCCGGCCTTGGCCGCCAACCAGCCCGCCACCGGCCAGGTACGCACTTCGGCCTTGGACAGGAACGACATCGGCGTGAGCATGCCCAGCAGCGGAATATCCGTCCACGACACGTGATTGCTGACCCAGAGCATCGGCTCTTTCGGCAATTCACCGTGAACCGTCACGCGAAAGGGCAGGGCATTCGCCAGGCGTGCCATGAAAAATCGCGACCAGCGCTGACGGCGGACCATCGAATGGGCGATACCCAGGCGCTCGAACACGCCGAAAACACTGGCCATGCTCAGCCCCAATGCCACCACCACCAGCACTCGCGCAATTCGCGCGTACACCCGCAGGCGGCTCATTACACGGCCGCCTTGAAGTGTTTGGCGTAGCGCGGGCAGAGTTCGTCGCGCTTGAGCAGGATGAACACGTCGGCGACCTGGAAGTCTTCGTCCCAGCACGGCTCGCCGCAGATCTTCGCCCCCAGACGCATGTATGCCTTGAGCAGCGGTGGCATTTCGGCGATGACGTTGGAGGGGAGGTCCAGCACCGGCAACGGTTTTTTCGGCTCGGCGCGCAGGTGTTCGGTGCACAGGTAACGTTCGCGCAGACGCTGCATGATCGCGTGAGCCTGAATGCCGCCGTCCTGCATCGGGATGCTCGCGCAACCCATCAGATAGCTGTAACCGCCCTGGTTCAACACTTCGGCCAGTTCACCCCAGAGTACGGCGATGGTGCCGCCGTTGCGGTAGGCCGGGTCGACGCAGGTGCGGCCGATTTCGAGGATCGGGCCTTTGAGGTGAATCAGGCCGTGCAGGCTGAATTCTTCTTCGCTGTAAAACCTGCCCAGGCTGCTGGCGGCGGTGTGGTCGAGCAGACGGGTGGTTGCCACCAGGCGTCCGGTGTTCAGGTCACGCACGCCGATATGGGCGCAGTGAACATCATAGTCATCCATGTCCAGACCCCGTTCCGCGCCTTTCAGCTTGGCGTTGAACTCGCCGCTGAACACGTTGAAGCGCAAAGCCTGGGCTTCCTGCAAGGCCTCGGCGCCCACCAGGCGTTCGGCTTGCAGGCGGCGTTCATTGCCGGTGTCGCTGATGCGGGCGATCTGAGTCATTGCGAATCTCCGTGCGGGCTGGTCACCCGTCTTGGGTTAGAGCCGATCGACTTTCTTTATGCGGCCGTGTTGTGCAAAGTCAGGCTATGTAGCCCCGGTGTCATCGCCATGAAGCTTTGGTGATGCTTATATGACAGCCCACAAGGAGCCTCTTATGCCCTGGCAAACCCTGTTGAAACGCCGCGATCGCTTGCCCGCCAATCCGGACCTCGGTGAAGGTTTCGCGACCTTGCTGCAGCAGTTGGGCGCGGTCACGCCGTTCGAGTTGGCGGTGCTCGGTGGACGCCTGATGACGACACCGGGGCTGGCGTTTCTGGTGGGTTATCAGGCGGCGTTGCGCATGCTCTGGCCGAGCGCGCCGCCGAGTCTCGGCGCGTTGTGCGCGACCGAACTGCGCAGCCTGCGAGTGGCAGACATGCAGACGCGCCTGACCGATCTGCGCCTGAGCGGGCGCAAGGATTTCGTCACCGCCGGCGATGCGGCCGACTGGCTGCTGATCGCCGCTCGCAGTGAAGCGCCCGGCGAGTCGCCGCGCCTGAGCCTGGCGGTGGTTTATCCCGGTGAGCCGGGCGTGCGCCTGGAAAAACTGCCGGCGATGCCGCTGATGCCGGACATCAGTCATGGCCAGCTGTTTCTCGACAATGCCTTGTGTGAATTGCTGGCAGGGGATGGTTGGGATGCGTACGTCAAACCGTTCAGAACGCTGGAGGACGTCTATGTTTTGAGCGCGATGACGGCGTGGTTGTATGGCGTCGGCCAGGAGAGTGACTGGCCGCAGGTCTTGCAGTTGCGTTTGCTGGCGCTGTTGGCCGGGTGTGCGGAAGCCAGCCGGCAGGCGCCGAACAATTCGGCGGGGCATGTGTTGCTGGGCGGTTTGTTTGCGCAGTTTGACGGGTTGAAGGTTGAGGTGAATCAGGCATTGGCCGATGGTCCACCGCAGTGGGCGGCGATGTGGCAGCGGGATCAGGCGGTGATGGATTTGGCGGCGGGCGCGCGGGGCAAGCGATTGGTCAAGGCATTGGCTGGATCTTCAGTGAATTGACTGGCCCCATCGCTGGCAAGCCAGCTCCCACATGATCTGCGTCGTACACAAATTTGCGCACGCCAGAGATCCCTGTGGGAGCTGGCTTGCCAGCGATGGCGGCCTCCTTGACGACAGAAACTCCGAAATTGTCATCAACCTCAACTAACCTCAGCGAGCCAATCCCGCCGAGCCCCCACCATGTTCAAAGGCTTGTCCCTGTTTTTCATGCTGCTGCTCAGCCTCACGGCCCAAGCCGAAACCTGGCCCGCCGAGCAATGGTCAACCGGCCCGGCCGTCAGCGGCCCGGCGTTGCAAGCCCTGGAAACCTACGCCTTCCCACCCCGCGACGAGAGCGCCCGAAAAGGCATACGCACGGACGCCTTGCTGGTGATCCGCGACGGTCAGTTGGTCTACGAGCGCTACGCCGGCCCGACCACTGCCGACACGCCGCACCTGACCTGGTCGATCAGCAAAAGTCTCATGGCCACCGTGCTCGGCGTCGCCTATGGCGAAGGCCTGTTCAAACTGCAGGACCCGGCGCTGAAGTTCTATCCGCCGCTGGAAAAACACCCGGCGATCACCATGGCCGATCTGCTGCACTGGGCCTCGGGCCTGGACTGGCAGGAGGATTACGAATACGCCCCGTTGAAGTCCTCCGTCGTGGCGATGCTGTACACCCGCGGCCATCACGACATGGCCGCCTTCACCACCGATCACGCTGAGTACGCCAAGCCCGGTCAGGCCTTTCGCTATTCCAGCGGCGACAGCAATCTGCTGTCTGCAGCGCTGAAAAACATCGTCGGCCCGGCGCGTTATCCCGACTATCCTTGGACCGCGCTGTTCGCGCCGCTGGGGATTCGTCACGCGGTGTGGGAAACCGACGGCACGGGCACTTTCGTCGCCTCGTCCTATGCCTACCTCACCGCCCGCGACCTGGCGCGAGTCGGTCTGTTGATGGCGCGCGACGGCCGTTGGGGCGACCGGCAATTGCTGCCCAAAGACTGGGTCACCTTCAACCGCGAAGCCTTTGCCCACTTTCAAGCGAATCAGGACGACGCGGTGCCGGGCGGCCAGTGGTGGCTCAATCGTGCCGTGGAGGGTGCCGCACAACCCTGGCCCGATGCGCCCCCCGACACCTTCGCCGCGCTTGGCCATTGGGGCCAGGCGATGTACGTGATCCCCAGTGAAAACCTGGTGATCGTGCGCTACGGCGATGACCGCGACGGCAGCTATCGACACAACGAAATGCTCAGACTCGTGCGCATGGCATTCGCCGGGAAGGTGCAGCCATGAGCCTCCGCCCGGTCAGTTCACTGTTGTTGATCCTGTTGATCGCCTTGCTCGGCTGGGCCTGGCACGAGCGGGTGGCGTTGTGGGCGTTCCCGGACATCATCAGCGCCTACACCGCCAAGGAATATTGTTCGTGTCGGTACGTGATGAATCACCCGGTTGAGTATTGCCGTGGCTATGTGAAGCAGTGGCTGCCCTTCAGTGGATTTTCCGATGACGCCGCCGGCAAACGCGTGACGGTCAGCGGCATGGGCCGCAGCAACAGCGCGCAATGGATCGGCGAACACCAAGGCTGCCGCCTGCAACCCTGACAGATTGCTGCTTGCTTGCCGACGATGGCGATCTCCGGGACGCCATCGCCGGCAAGCCGGGCTCCGACAGACACGGTGTTTAGTCATCGCGGTTTGCAATGCGCTCACGGACGGTTAAGGTTCGCTCAGGTTTATCTGCCCCACGAGTCTTTATGTTCAAGCGGTCTCTCACCAAAACCTTCGCCTTTGTGCTGCTGGCCGGCGCCACTTTATCGGCCCAGGCCAATTGGTACCTGGACGGCGAATCCTCGCGGCTGTCGTTCGTTAGCACCAAAAACGCCCATGTTTCCGAAGTGCAACGCTTTCTGGTGCTGCACGGCAAGGTCAGTCCCAAAGGCCTGGCCGAGGTGGAAGTCGAACTGGATTCGGTGAACAGCGGCATCCCCCTGCGCGACGAACGCATGCGCAAGGAGCTGTTCGAGATCCAGACCTACCCCGAAGCCTTGATCACCGCGCAGATTGATTTGCGCCCGATCAACGACCTTGCCCCCGGCGCGCAACTGGAATTGCGTTTGCCGGTGACCGTCAACCTCCACGGCAAAACCCGTGAATACAATGCCGAACTGCTGGCGACTCGTCTCGATGATCGGCGCTTTCAGGTGGTGACGCTCGAACCGCTGGTGATCAACGCCTCGGATTTCGATCTGGCGCCGGGGCTGGACAGTTTGCGCAAAGTCGCCGGGTTGTCGGCGATCAGTTTGTCGGTGCCGGTGGGTGCGGTACTGATTTTCACGGCACGCTGACATGGCCGGCGCGATTTTTCCCTGGCGTGAAGGCAACAGTTTCGAACTGCTGATCGACGGTCCGCAGTTCTTTCCACGGATGCTGGTCGCGATTGCGCGCGCCGAGGAACAAGTCGAACTGGAGCTTTACCTGGTGGAGGCGGGCGCCTGTGCCGAGGCCATGGTTCAGGCATTGGTCCAGGCCGCCGAGCGCGGCGTGCGGGTGCGCTGCCTGTTCGATGATTACGGCAGCCTCGCGTTCACCCTGACCTTGCGCCAGCGGCTGATGGCGGCCGGCGTGGAACTGCGGTTCTACAATCGCCTGAGCTGGCGGCGCTGGGTCGGCAATTTCTACCGCGATCATCGCAAGCTGCTGCTCGTCGATCAGAGCATGGCCGTGGTCGGCGGCACCGGTGTCACCGATGAGTTCTGGACGCCGGGTGAAGACACCAGCGAATGGCACGAAGTGATGGTGGAAATCACCGGTCCCCTGGTCATCGACTGGCAGTTGCTGTTCGACCGCCAATGGATCGCCAACCGCCACCGCCGCGCCTGGAAACCTGCTGCGCATTTCGGCCTGCCACGATTGCCGCGCGTGCCGTCCACAGGCGAGGGCATGGGCCGGGTGGCGTATGCCGACGCCCGCCAGCACCGCGACATTCTGCAATCGCTGGTTCGTGCGCTGAACAGCGGCCAAAAGCGCATCTGGCTGGCCACGCCATATTTTCTGCCGACCTGGAAAGTCCGCCGCTCATTGCGCCGGGCGGCGGGCCGAGGCGTCGATGTGCGGCTCTTGTTGACCGGGCCGCGTACCGATCACCCGTCGGTGCGTTACGCCGGGCATCGCTACTACCCGCGACTGCTCAAGGCCGGAGTGAAGATCTTCGAATACCAGCCATGTTTCCTGCACCTGAAAATGGTGCTGGTCGATGATTGGGTGAGTATTGGCTCGTGCAATTTCGATCACTGGAATTTGCGCTTCAATCTGGAGGCCAACCTTGAAGCACTGGACCCAGGGCTGACGCGGGCAGTGGTGGCGAGTTTCGAGCGGGACTTTGCGTTGAGCCAGGAGGTCAGCCTGGAGGCATGGCGACGCCGCCCGCTGTGGCGGCGGGTGAAGCAGAGGGTTTGGGGATGGGTGGATCGGCTGGTGGTGAACCTGCTGGATCGACGGGGATAGTAGCCCCCCCAAAAAACACTGTGGGAGCGGGCTTGCCCGCGATGGCGGCCTGACAGTCAACAATGATGTTGAATGTTATGGCCTCATCGCGGGCAAGCCCGCTCCCACAGGTTTTTGCAGTGTGTTGGAAGCGTTACAGCAGCTCGAAACTCTGCTGCGTCACGTCCTGGGAATCCAGGCCGATCTGCACGTTGAACTTGCCTGGCTCCGCCGCGTACTTCAACTGGGCGTTGAAGAACTTCAGATCATCCTCGGTGATGGTGAAGTGCACGACTTTCTGTTCGCCGGCCTTGAGCGCGATTTTCTGGAAGTTCTTCAGCTCCTTGATCGGCCGGATCATCGAACCGGTCACGTCCTGGATGTACAACTGCACCACGGTTTCGCCGTCACGCTTGCCGGTGTTTTTCACCATGACGCTGGCGTCGAGCTTGCCGGTCTTGTTCAGCGTGGTCGATGACAGGGCCATGTCGGTCAGGCTGAAATCGGTGTAGCTCAGGCCGAAGCCGAACGGGAACAGGGGGCCGGTGGTGTCATCGAAATACTGCGAGGTGTAGTTGCCCGGTTTGCCCGGCGTGAACGGCCGGCCAATGCTCAGGTGGTTGTAGTAGGTCGGAATCTGGCCCACCGAACGCGGGAAGGTGATCGGCAGTTTGCCCGACGGGTTGTAGTCGCCGAACAGCACGTCGGCGATGGCGTTGCCGCCTTCGGTGCCGCTGAACCAGGTTTCCAGAATCGCGTCAGCCTGATCCTTCTCTTCGAGAATCGACAGCGGACGGCCGTTCATCAACACCAGCACCAGCGGTTTGCCGGTGGCTTTCAAGGCACGGATCAGCTCACGCTGGTTTTGCGGGATGTTCAGGTCGGTGCGGCTCGACGATTCGTGGGACATGCCACGGGACTCGCCCACCGCTGCCACCACCACATCGGCATCCTTGGCGGCTTTCACCGCTTCGTCGATCAGCACTTGCGCCGAACGCGGATCGTCCACCACTTCCGGGGCGTCGAAGTTGAGGAAGTTCAGGTAATCCAGGACCTTCTTGTCGCTGGTGATGTTGGCGCCTCGGGCGTAGATCAGCGTCGATTTATCGCCCAGAGCGTGGGTCATGCCGTCGAACAGCGTGACCGATTGAGCCGGACGGCCAGCGGCAGCCCAACTGCCCATCATGTCGATCGGTGCCTTGGCCAGTGGACCGACCAGCATGATTTTCGCGGTTTTCTTCAACGGCAGGGTTTCGCCCTGGTTCTTCAGCAACACCATGCTGCGACGCGCAACATCGCGGGCCTCGGCACGGTGCAGGCGGCTGTCGGCGTAAGTGTCGGCCGGATCATCCTCAGCCTTGCCGATGCGCAGGTACGGGTCCTTGAACAGGCCCATGTCGTACTTGGCGTCCAGCACCGCACGCACGGCGTTGTCGATATCGCTTTGCTCGATCTCGCCGGCCTTCAACAGCCCTGGCAGTTCCTTGCCGTACAGGGTGTCGTTCATGCTCATATGGATGCCGGCCTTGATCGCCAGCTTCGCGGCTTCGCGACCATCACGAGCGACGCCGTGCTTGATCAGCTCGAAAATCGCCCCGTGGTCGCTGACGGCCAGGCCCTTGAAGCCCCATTCCTTGCGCAGCAGGTCGTTCATCAGCCAGGTGTCGGCCGTGGCGGGTACGCCGTTGATCGAGTTCAACGCGACCATCACGCCGCCGGCACCGGCGTCAATCGCCGCGCGGTACGGTGGCAGGTAGTCCTGGTACATCTTGACCGGGCTCATGTCGACAACGTTGTAGTCGCGACCGCCCTCGACCGCGCCGTACAAGGCAAAGTGCTTGACGCTGGCCATGATGCTGTCCGCCGCGTTCGCACCGGTGCCCTGGAAAGCCTTGACCATCACGCCGGCGATGCGCGACACCAGATAGGTGTCTTCGCCGAAGCCTTCGGAGGTCCGGCCCCAACGCGGGTCGCGGGAGATGTCGACCATCGGCGCGAAGGTGATGTCGAGGCTGTCTGCCGCAGCTTCCTTGGCGGCAATGCGCCCGGACAGGCCGATAGCGTCCATGTCCCAGCTCGACGCCAGCGCCAGCGGGATCGGGAAAATCGTGCGATGGCCGTGGATCACGTCATAGGCGAAGAACATCGGGATCTTCAACCGGCTGCGCATGGCCGCGTCCTGCATCGGACGGTTTTCCGGGCGGGTGATCGAGTTGAACGTACCGCCGATGTTGCCGGCGGCGATTTCCTTGCGGATCATCTCTCGAGGCATTTCCGGGCCGATGCTGATCAGACGCAACTGGCCGATTTTTTCATCGAGGGTCATCTGCTTCATCAGGTTGCTGATGAAAGCGTCCTTGTTCTCCAGAGGTGCGGGTGTCGTGGCGGCCAATACGGTATGACTGGCCAGGCTGACGAACAGGCCCAGCAAACACAGCTTCTTCATGAATGGTTTTCTCTAAAGCCTAAACGGCAGTGAATACGCGCCGGTCAGCCAAAATTTAGGGAGCGACTATTGTTGTTCAGGTAAATGCAGCACACTTCTGCGTGTTTTTTGCGCTGGGGCATCTTTTAGCCCATTGGCTCGATGCAATCCAGTGGCGGCGGCAGATTATGCCCCAAGAGTCCGGTCAGGAGGTTGCTGGATGTTTTTTCAACGGAATGTGCACGGGAGCGTCAACCAGATGAATGTACGACACCACACTCGGTCAAGCCTGCAGATCGCAGCCTTGATGTTGCTGACCACGTTGCTGGCCGGTTGCGGCATCAACAACATTCCGACCCTCGACGAACAGGCCAAGGCCGCCTGGGGCCAGGTGCAGAACCAGTATCAGCGTCGCGCAGACCTGATCCCCAACCTCGTGGAAACGGTCAAGGGCTATGCCAAACACGAAGAGGAAACCCTGACAGCGGTGATCGAAGCCCGGGCCAAGGCCACTTCGATCCAGGTGGATGCCAGCACCCTCGACAACCCGGAAAAACTCAAACAGTTCCAGCAAGCCCAGGATCAGCTGACCGGTGCCTTGAGCCGTTTGATGGTGGTGTCCGAGCGATACCCGGACCTTAAGGCCAACCAGAACTTCCTCGCGTTGCAATCGCAACTGGAAGGCACCGAGAATCGCATCGCCGTGGCGCGTCGCGACTTCATTCTTGCGGTGCAGAAATACAACACCGAAATCCGTACCTTCCCGGGGCGCCTGTGGCACACCGTGATGTACAGCGATCTGCCGATCCGCGAAACCTTCGAAGCCACCAGCCCCAGTGCCGAAAAAGCACCTGAAGTGAAGTTCTGACCGGCCTGAAGCATTACCACGGATGAGGTTGCCAATGCGTGTGTTGAAAGTGGGCCTGGCGCTGTTGCTTTGGGTGTTTGTCGCCACGGCGCAAGCGGAGCTGAAGTTTCCGCAGCTGACCGGGCGGGTGGTGGACAACGCCCAATTGATCGAGCCGTCAGTGCGCGAGCAGTTGACGCAACAGCTCAATGCTCATGAAAAGGCCACCGGTGAGCAGTTGGTGGTGGTGACGTTACCGGACTTGCAGGGCGCCGAGATTGCCGACTTCGGTTATCAGCTCGGGCGTTACTGGGGCATCGGTCAGAAGGACAAGAACAACGGCGCCTTGCTGATCGTCGCCCGCGATGAGCGCAAGTTGCGGATTGAAGTCGGTTATGGTCTGGAAGATCGGCTGACCGATGCGCAGAGTTCGGTGATCATCAATCAGGTGATCACCCCGGCGTTCAAGGCCGGCAACTTCAGCAAGGGCATCAGCGACGGGGTCGCGGCGATGCTGGTGGTGTTGGGCGGCAGTCCGCTGGATGAACCTTCGACGGTGTACGACTCCGGCGGCAATCAGGAGAGTGACTTCGTTTCGCGGCATCCCGGGGTGTTTGTGTTCCTGGTGTTGCTGTTCATCCTGACGATATTTGTCTTGCAGATGTTCGGGATTCTGCCGGCGGGCCGAGGTGGCTCGGGCGGTTCGAGTGGTGGTTTTGGCGGTGGAGGTTTTGGAGGCGGCGGTGGAGGCGGGGGCTTCAGCGGCGGCGGGGGCAGTTTCGGGGGCGGCGGTTCGTCGGGCGGCTGGTGATGACAACAATGAACGGGCATTCGTAAACATGGCACTACTGACTGAACACGAACAACGCAAAGTCGCCGAGGCGATTGCCCGGGTCGAGCGCGACACCGACGCCGAACTGGTGACCGTGCTCGCGGCCCGCGCCGACGACTATGCGTACATCCCGCTGCTATGGGCCAGCCTGCTGGCGCTGGTGGTGCCGGGAGTCGTGCATTATCTGACCGGCTGGCTGACCATGCACAGCCTGCTGCTGGTGCAATGGATCACCTTCATCGTGTTGTGCCTGGTGTTCCGTATTCCGAAAATCACCACGCACCTGATCCCGCGCTCGGTGCGGCACTGGCGCGCCTCGAACCTGGCGCGCCGGCAGTTCCTCGAGCAGAACCTGCACCACACCGTTGGCAGCACCGGCATGCTGATTTTCGTCTGCGAGGCCGAGCGTTACGTGGAAATTCTGGTGGATGAAGGGATTTCCAAACGGCTGGATAACAAAAACTGGGACGCCATTGTGGCGGTGTTCACCCAGCAGGTGAAACAAGGGCAGACGTTGCAGGGCTTTGTGACGTGCGTGGAAGCGTGTGGCGAACTGCTCAAGGTGCATGTGCCGGTGACGCATGTGAGGAATGAGTTGCCGAACCGGTTGGTGGTTCTAGGCTGAACCTCATTCCTTGTGGGAGCGAGCCTGCTCGCGATGGTCGTCAACGATGACGCGGGATTGCAGGATAATCGCGGTGTTTTTGAGCCCATCGCGAGCAGGCTCGCTCCCACAGGTCGCACCGTTCGGGAAATTACCCGTGCCCTCAATCCCCATCCCCCCTAAAATACCCGCCACTTCCGATTCGCTCCGCCCGAGGCCGTTTTTTCCATGTCCGTCACCGCCACTCCCGCCAGCCTCGCGCCGGATCACCACGCCCAGTTCATCGACCTGCTGCAAACCAGCCTCGACGCCAATGCCTTCATCAAACTGGTGCTGGCCAAGTACGTCGGCACCGAAGTGGATTTGCAACGGCTGATCATCAAACAACTGACGGTCAAGGATCAGCCTTGCCTGTCCTTCGTCTACCGCTACAAAACCCGCGACATCACCAAGAACCTGCCGCTGGCCGAGGGCGTTGCGACCCTCGCCGCGTTGTTGCCGGCCTCGTTCAAAAATGCGCATTTGTTGTCGCTGACTGACGAAGCCCAGCTCGAATACAGCAAAAAGGGCAAGTCTTCGCTGTTCAAGAGCAAACCCCAGCAATTGCGCGAAGTGCCATCCGCCGAGCACAACCGTGAGAAGAACCGTTTCCTCGACCTGAGCCGGCCGTTCCTCGCCGACCTCGGTGTGACGAACAGCAAGCACGAGCTGATCCCGGCGATGTCGCGCAAATGGAAGCAGATCAACAAGTTCATCGAAGTCTTCAGCCATGCGCTGACCACCTCACCGCTGGCGCTGGACAAACCGGTGCGGGTCGCCGATTTCGGCTCGGGCAAGGGCTACCTGACGTTCGCGATCCACGACTATTTGCGCAACACCTTGAACGCCGAAGGCGAAGTGACCGGCGTCGAGCTGCGTGAAGAAATGGTCAACTTGTGCAACGCCGCCGCCGCGAAGCTGGACCATCCGGGGTTGGTGTTTAAATGCGGTGACGTGCGCAGCGTGGCACCGAGCGAGCTGGACGTGATGATCGCGCTGCACGCCTGTGACATCGCCACTGATTATGCGATCCACACCGGCATTCGTTCCGGCGCCTCGATCATCATGTGCTCGCCGTGCTGCCACAAGCAGATCCGCCTGCAAATCCAGAGCCCGGCGCTGCTCAAACCGATGCTGCAATACGGTTTGCACCTGGGGCAGCAAGCGGAAATGGTCACCGACAGTTTGCGCGCATTGTTCCTCGAAGCCTGTGGTTACGAGACCAAGGTCTTCGAGTTCATCTCACTGGACCACACCAACAAGAACAAGATGATCCTGGCGGTCAAGCGTGCCGAGCCGGTGGACCCGGCCCCGTTGTTGGTGAAAATTCAGGAACTGAAGGATTTCTACCACATCACCGAGCACTGCCTGGAAACCCTGCTGCGCGCCGACAATTACCTCTGATCCCCTGCGATCCTGTGGGAGCGAGCCTGCTAGCGATGGCGGCCCTACATTCAGCATAAATGTTGAATGTTACGGCCTCTTCGCGAGCAAGTTCGCTCCCACACTTGGTTTGATGGCGGTCTTGCGTCCAAGCATCACCGTCACAATCACCCCGGCCGCAAACAGCCAGGTGATCGGTTCAACGTGTTCACCAAAGAACAACGCCGAAAACGCGATGGTGAAGAAGATCTGCAACAACTGGATCTGACTGACCCGGGCAATGCCGCCCATCGCCAAACCGGCGTACCAGGCGAAGAAACCGATGAACTGCGAGAACAGCGAGACGTAACCAAACGCCCACCAGGTCTTGGCCGAAATCTCGCCCTGGTGTTGCAGCGCCAGGTACACCACCGGTCCGATCAACAGTGGCGTGGACAATACCAGTGCCCAGCAGATCACCTGCCAGCCACCCATCTCCCTGGCCAGACGGCCACCTTCGGCATAGCCCAGTCCGCCCACGGCAATCGCGCCGAGCATCAGCAAATCCCCGGCCTGAATGCTGCCGGCGCCGCTGATCAGTGCGTAACCCAGCACCAGCGCACTGCCCAGCGCGGCGCAGGCCCAGAAGGCTTTCGACGGTCGTTCGTGGGACAACCACGCGGCGTACAGCGCGACGCACAGGGGTTGCAGGCCATTGACCAATGCGCCGTGGGACGCGGGCAAGGTTTGCATCGCCCAGGCCGAGAGCACCGGGAAACCGAGGATCACCCCGGCGATCACCAGCGTCAGGCCTTTGACCTGTTTCCAGGTCGGCCATTTTTCCCGGTGCCACAGCAACAGTATCGCGGCCGGAATTGCCGCGAACAACGCACGACCCAAGCCGTTGAGCAGCGGATGGAGTTCCTGCACGACGATCCGTGTGAAGGGCAGGGTGAGGCTGAAAATCACAACGCCGAGCAGGCCGAGGGCCATGCCGGTGTTTTCGCGCGAGGACATGATGGGGACCAGAATCTAGGGTGGCGGGAAGACTTTCATCTAGCCATAAACCGCGGGCGTTGCTCTGTTACAGCTAGGTGCAGAGTTATCCGTACAGTTTGAAACCGTCATCGCGGGCAAGCCCACTCCCACAGGTCCTGCGCCGTTCTTGCGGCCGATGCAAAACCTGTGGGAGCGTGCCCTGCGGCGTTCCGACTTGCCCGCGATGAACGGTAACGCGGTCTATCAGGTAGTAGCTGGTTATTACCCGACCCCGCAGATTAGGACTACCTTGAGTACTCCTGCATGCCCACGTATTCCCAGAGGAGTCCACCCCATGGCTGCCAAGAAAATCCTGATGCTGGTCGGCGATTACGTCGAAGACTATGAAGTGATGGTGCCGTTCCAGGCATTGCTGATGGTCGGTCACACGGTGCACGCCGTCTGCCCGGACAAAACGGCAGGCCAGACCGTGCGCACGGCGATCCACGACTTTGAAGGCGACCAGACTTACAGCGAAAAACCCGGCCACCTGTTTGCCCTGAACTTCGATTTCGCCAAGGTCGCTGAAGCCGACTACGACGCGCTGCTGGTCCCCGGCGGTCGTGCCCCGGAATACTTGCGCCTGAACGAAAAAGTCCTGGAACTGGTGCGCGCCTTCGACAAGGCCGGCAAACCGATCGCCGCCGTGTGTCATGGTGCGCAATTGCTGGCGGCGGCGGGGATTCTCGAAGGTCGCGAGTGCAGCGCCTACCCGGCCTGCGCGCCGGAAGTACGCTTGGCAGGCGGGACGTTCATCGATATCCCGGTGACGCAAGGTCACGTTCAAGGCAATCTGGCCACTGCTCCGGCCTGGCCGGCCCACCCAAGCTGGCTTGCCGGTTTCCTCGGCTTGCTGGGCACCAAAATCACGCTGTAACGAGGAACGCTTCCATGTGCGAGCTCTACGTCAAGGCCGATCCGATCCTCTACGAATCGCGCTCTCGCTCGCTGCGCATCTGCGGGGTGGTCACCACCCTGCGGCTGGAGAATCAGTTCTGGGACATCCTCAGCGAAATCGCCGAGGTCGACGGCATGACCACCAACCAGTTGATCGCCAAGCTGTATGAAGAGGTGATGGATTATCGCGGTGAGGTGGTGAATTTTGCTTCGTTCTTGCGGGTGAGTTGTACGCGGTATTTGTCGCAACGGCGGGTGCAGGCACCCGAGTTGTCGGTGGTGCGCGCGGTGGTGAAGTAGGCGGTTCTGTGTTGTCCTGACCGGCCTCATCGCGAGCAAGCTCGCTCCCACAAGGGATTGATGTACACAAATCCCCTGTGGGAGCGAGCTTGCTCGCGATGGGGCCCGGCCAGGCGACAGATACCCCAGGCTGGTCTTTACTCTGAAGCGCTAAATCTCTCAATCGCCAAGGAGAAAATCATGTCTGGATGGTATGAGTTGAGCAAAACCAGCAACGGCCAGTTTCGCTTCGTGCTGAAAGCGGCGAATGCCGAAACCGTTCTGAACAGCGAGCACTACACCACCCGCAGCGCCGCCGAAAACGGCATTGCCTCGGTGCAGAAGAACAGCCCGCTGGATGAACGCTACGAGAAAAAGACCACCAAGGACGGCCAGCCGTACTTCAACCTCAAGGCCGGCAACCACGAGATTATCGGCAGCAGCGAAACCTATTCCTCTGATGCCGCGAGGGAAAAAGGCATCGCCAGTGTGAAGGCCAACGGCCCGACGACGGTGATCAAGGACAAGACGTTGCCGGTGCTTTGACCACACCTTCGCAACCAATACAAATCCATTGTGGGAGCTAGCCTGCTAGCGATGGCTGCTTAACATTCGACGAAGATGTTGAATGTCAGGCCGCTATCGCTAGCAGGCTAGCCCCCACATTGGTTTTTTGTGAACGTCGAGATCAGCGCAATGCTTTCAACAAGCCTTGAAGCTGACCAAGCCCAGCTTCACCCAGCGCAAACACCGGCAAACGCGGATCGCCCACTTCCAGCCCGGTCGCGCGCAAGCCAGCCTTGATGGTCGCCGGCAAGCCACCCTTCAAAATGAAATCGAGCAGCGGCAGCTGGCGATAGAACAGGTCACGCGCCTTGCTCAAATCGTTGGCCAACACCGCTTCATACAAATCAAGGTTGAGCTGCGGAATCAGGTTCGGCGCCGCCGTGCACCAGCCTTTCGCACCTGCCGCGAAGGCTTCCAGCGCCAGCGGGTTACAGCCGTTGTAGAACGGCACCTGACCTTCGCCGAGCCGTTGCAATTGGTGCATGCGCTGGATGTCGCCGGTGCTCTCCTTGACCATCGTCACGTTGTCCACCGTGTTGACGATGCGCAGGATCAAGTCGACCGACATGTCCGTGCCGCTGGTGGCCGGGTTGTTGTAGAGCATGATCGGCACGCCGATGCTCTCGCCGATGGCTCGGTAATGGGCGAGGATTTCTGCTTCGCTGAGCTTCCAGTAAGACGTCGGCAATACCATCACCACATCGGCGCCGTGTGCTTCGGCGAAACGCGCGCGGCGAACCGCTTTGGCGGTGGTCAGGTCGGACACGCTGACGATGGTCGGCACGCGTTTGGCCACGTGCCTGATGCTGAATTCGCTGACCTGGTCCCATTCCGCGTCACTCAGGTAAGCGCCTTCGCCGGTGCTGCCGAGCGGCGCGATCGAGTGGACGCCGTCGTCGATCAGACGGTCGATGGAACGCCCGAGCGCGTCAAGGTCAACGCCTTCGCCATTGGCGGTGAACGGGGTGATGGTGTAGCCGATGATGCCGTGAATCGTTGGGGTCGACATGGCGACGCTCCTCTTGAAAATGCGTGGGTTCAGTTCAGGCAATCGGCGTGTTGGCGCAGGTTCTGCCGAGCGTAATAGTTGAAAGCGGCGCCATGGCGCTTGGGTGTCGAGATCCAGTCATGGGCTTCACGACCCAGCTGCGCAATGATCGGCTTGATAGTCCCTGCACTCATCGCCAACAGTTGCAGCTTGGCGGCGCGTTCGATCAGTTGCGCGATGACGCAGGCTTCCTCGATGGTCGTGCCGGTGGACAACTGGCCGTGGTGCGACAGCAGGACCGCGCGCTTGTCGCCGAGGGCGCCGGCAATCAGTTCGCCCTCTTCGTTACCGACCGGCACGCCCGGCCAGCCTTCAAGAAACGCACAATCGTCGTAGAGCGGGCAGAGGTCCATGTGGGAAATCTGCAGCGGCACTTCGAGCATCGACAGCGCCGCGACGTGGGTCGGGTGCGTGTGAATGATGCAGTTCACGTCCGCACGGGCGCGGTACACCCAACTGTGGAAACGGTTGGCCGGGTTGGGCATGCCGTGGCCTTCAAGCACTTCCAGGTCTTCGTTGACCAGCAGCAAGTTGCTGGCGGTGATTTCGTCGAAACCCAGGCCCAGTTGTTGAGTGTAGTAAGTGCCGGGCTGCGGGCCACGGGCGGTGATCTGCCCGGCCAAGCCGGAGTCGTGACCATTCTCGAACAGAATCCGGCAGGTCAGGGCCAGCTTTTGCCGGTCGGTCCACGTATTATCCGCCAGGGTATTTTGCATCTGGGTCAGTGCTTGCTTGACCAGTTGCTCTTTGGGTAGTGCTAAGGTCTTCGCCATATCAGTGTCCTCGGGTGTTTCACGCAAATGACACTAACGAGGCTATATGACACCTTGTGTCATTGGCAAGGGCAAATCGTCGCCTTCTTGATGGGTTAATCGATCTCCATGTCTATCCGTTTGAAATTATTGAGAAAAAAACTAGGCGTGACGCTCGAAGCCTTGGCCGAAAAATCCGGCATGACCAAGAGCTATCTGTCGAAAGTCGAGCGTGGGCTGAATACGCCGTCCATCGCGGCCGCGCTGAAGCTGGCCAAGGCGCTGAACGTCAAGGTCGAGGAATTGTTCTCCGAAGACAGCGTCAGCCTCGATAGCTACAGCCTGGTGCGCAGCCACGAGCGCCAGTCGTTGGCGGCCAATGATGAGAGTCCTGGTTATGCGGTGCTGGCGCATCAGGTGAGTGAGCGCAGTCTGTTGCCGTTTATCATTTATCCGCCGTTCGAATTCGCGGACAAAACCTTCAAGGAACACTTGGGGGAAGAGTTTCTGTTTGTCCACGAAGGGCAGGTGGAAGTGGACTTCATGAACGAGCGCGTGCTGCTCGATCGCGGCGATGCGCTGCACTTCAATGCGCAGAAACCGCACAGGATTCGCTCGGTGGGCGAGGTTCAGGCGCAGTTGCTGGTGGTGGTGCATAGCGCGGAAGAATGAGTCGGCTGGACTGACGCCATCGTCGGAATGCCGCCCAGACGATGGGGTCATTAGCGTCGCCGCTAAACCTCGACAGGAACGGTCAGCTTCGGGCTCCCCAGCGCATGCGTTTTCGAATCAAAAAACCGCAGCTCTGATCCGGTCCCCTCAAACACCTTCGCGTAATGCCGCTTCTGATGCTGGATGAACGCCTTGCTGCGCGGATAGATCGAAATCGCGACCACCTTGGGTTTTGCCTGGCGCAGTGCATGAATGATGTGGCTGTCCTGCTCACCCAGGGCATGCCCAAAGACGCACAAGCCCTCGGCATGCCCCAATAACTGGTCATAGCAAAACGACAAATAATCCGAACTGCGAATGGTCTTGAGCTTGTCCGCGCTCGGCCCTTCGTTCACAAACAGCGGCACGTCATCGAGGGTCTTGATCGTGTTGTTGATCGCAAAACTGCCCAGCAACGTGCCCTCGGTCGACATCAGTTTGCGCGCCGTGCCGTCCTGATTGCGCACCAGGTGCAAACCGCCATGCAGGTACAGCAAACGGGTTTTATCGGTCGCCGTGGCGCTCAAATCAAACCCCGGCTCGGCGCCCTGGAACAGATCGGTGATGGCCTCGGGCTGGTGCTGGATTGCCCAGTAGCTGAGCAAGTCGTAATTGGTGGTGAACACCGTCCGGTAGCCGCCCAGTTCCTGACTGATCGTCGCCAATGTCGAAGGCATTACCAGCCGCCACGGGATGTGCACCGCGTGCACGGTGTTGATCAGCGCTTCCTTGATCGCGTAGTAGCGATTACGCGGTGCGGCGGAGCTGACGGCCAGGGCCTTGTTCACCCGGCTGGTGGTTTTCAGCGCGCTCAACACCTGCTCGAAACTGCGCGTCTGCATGGCGTCGAACACGCTCAGCTCGGACTGGCTCAGGGGTTTTTCTTCGACGGTGCGGGCGTTTTCGAACAGCGAGTCGTAGCCGAAATCGTCCCACACCGCGCGGCTGGCGCCGTTGCCTACCAGCAGGCCGCTGATCGAGGCGGTGGCGCGCAAGGCGTTCCAGTCTTCAAGCTGGGCATCGACATCCTGGAATTCGGTCATTGCGTTCGTCGTCTCAAAAAGCAAAAGGTCGGATGGGCGGCGACTTTATCACGACCCGGACTTGAGCCAGATCAAGTTAGCGCTTGGCCGATGGGGCGATCCTGTGGGTATCCGCCGGATCGAACAGCCGATACGGCCCTAGACCTGGAGATTCGCCATGAGCAGCACGTTTTTCATCCCCGCCGTGAACATCATGGGTATTGGTTGCCTCGACGAAGCCATGGCGGCCATTGGCAAGTACGGCTTTCGCAAGGCGTTGATCGTCACCGACGCCGGGCTGGCCAAGGCCGGCGTGGCGGCGATGATCGCCGAGAGGCTGGCGATGCTGGACATTGACTCGGTTATCTTCGACGGCGCCAAGCCCAACCCGAGCATCGCCAACGTCGAAAGTGGCCTGGGCCTGCTCAAGGAAAGTCGCTGTGATTTCGTTGTGTCGCTGGGCGGTGGTTCGCCCCACGACTGCGCCAAGGGTATCGCCTTGTGCGCGACCAACGGCGGGCAGATTCGCGATTACGAAGGCGTCGATCAATCCGAGAAGCCGCAACTGCCGCTGATCGCCATCAACACCACCGCCGGCACAGCCAGCGAGATGACGCGCTTCTGCATCATCACCGACGAATCCCGTCACGTGAAAATGGCCATCGTTGACCGCAACGTCACGCCGCTGCTGTCAGTCAACGACCCGGCGCTGATGGTCGCCATGCCCAAAAGCCTGACCGCCGCCACCGGCATGGACGCGTTGACCCACGCCATCGAAGCCTACGTGTCCACTGCCGCCAACCCGATCACCGATGCCTGCGCGCTGAAGGCGATCACACTGATCAGCAACAACCTGCGCCTTGCTGTGCGAGATGGCAGCGACCTGTCCGCGCGGGAAAACATGGCTTACGCACAGTTTCTTGCGGGTATGGCGTTCAACAATGCGTCGCTTGGCTACGTGCATGCCATGGCCCACCAGTTGGGTGGTTTCTACGACTTGCCCCACGGCGTCTGTAACGCCGTGCTGTTGCCGCATGTGCAAAGTTTCAACGCGCTGGTGTGCGCCGACCGCCTGACCGACGTGGCCCACGCAATGGGCGCCGATATCCGCGGCTTCAGCCCGGAAGAGGGCGCGCAGGCGGCCATTGCGGCCATCCGCAGCCTGGCCAGGGACGTGGAAATTCCTGCCGGTCTGCGTGAACTCGGCGCCCGGCTCAACGACATCCCCACCCTCGCCACCAACGCCTTGAAAGACGCGTGCGGCGTGACCAACCCACGTGCAGCGGATCAGCGGCAGATCGAGGAGATTTTCCGCAGCGCGTTCTAAGCGGTTTTTCGGCCGGGCGCGATGATCACGCAGAGCATCGCGCCCAGGGCCAGCAACGTGCATAACAGTGATAACGGCCATGCCTGCTGGCTGGCAATCAGGCTGGCGATGCCGCCGATGACGGCCGCCATCAGTTGATGGATGAACCCGCTCAACGCCATCGCATAGGCACCGCCGACCGGCGAACCGTCGTTGGCCAGCGCCAGGCTGATCGGGTAATTCAACGACTGGCCGAACACCGCAACGCAGTAGGGCAACCAGAACAGCAGCGCAATCGAAGTGCCGGCGATGCTCCCCAGCAACATCACCGCGCTGCCGGCCAGCACCAGTCCCACACCCGCCGTCATCAACCGACGCTGACCGGTGCGCAGCACCAGACCGTTGACCGCCAAGGCCCCGAGGAAATACCCCGCGCTGATCGGCCAGCCCAACAGCCCGTATTCCACGGCCGACCAGTTGAACGGTCCTTGCAAAATCAGCGGGCCGGCAGTGTTGAACGCGATGATCACCCCATAACCCAGCCCGCCGGTGAGCGCCGGCAACAGGAAGGCCCGATCACGCAGAATACGCCAGTAACTCGACCACGCGGACGACTGAACGGTGTCTTCCACCCGCACCGGGAACGTGACCCGTGCCACGACCATCGCCAGTAACAGACTGACACTGCCCAGCAGGTAGAAAATCGCCGGCCAGCCCAATGTGACCTGGATAATCGATCCTAGATACTGGCCAATCCCCAGCGCCACCACGAAAGAAATTGAAAGCCAGGACAGCGCTTTGGCCAACAAGTCTCCCCGAAAACTGTCGCGGATCAACACCCGTGCCATGACCGAAATTCCGCTGGCGCCAATGCCCTGAACCAGTCTGAAAAACAGAAAGGATTCCAGCGTCTGGCCCAAGGGCAGCGCAAGGTTGCCCAACCCATAAATAGCAAGCGCCGCAAGCAGCACCGGTTTTCGACCGATGCGCTGAGCCAGGCTGCCCCAGAACAACATTGGCAGCGCCATGCCGATCAGATACACCGCTAGCCCCCACGAAACCTGCGAGGCCTCGGCAGACAGATATCGAGCCATCTCCGGCAGCGCCGGCAGGTAAATGCTCATGCCCAACTGCGCGAGAAAAACCGTGCTGCAGGTGACGAGGAGGGTGGTGCTGCTCTTCATGGAAAGCCTTGGGTTGTTGTTTTGTCAGGCGTTTTGATTGCGGCAGACTATACCGAGGCGACCGGTCGAGGACGAATCGTCCACGGTTTTGTGTTGCCAGACCTGAATGGCGATCTCCTCCCGACACAGCCAACCCCAAAAACATCGAGCAACAAGGGGGGGCGTTGGCAAGCCAACTACAGGATCGGGACCCTCAAGCAGTGCGTTGAACGGGTTGAATGGGCGGATAGAGGAGGCGATAGTGCGGGTCTGAAATTATCTGGTTTTCAGCAATACATAAGGAACAGGGAATGACCTTGAAGTCTGGATGGATGAGTTGTGTAGCGCTGTGTGGACTGGTAATGACAACGCAGGCCTTCGCTGATTGCGCGAAACCGTTTCTGGCCGGCGATTTCGGCTATTCGGTGTGCAAAGACTGGCCGGCTTATCCGGGGCTGACGATCACAGCGTTGTCGCAGTTCGAATCGGGGTATTCGGCGAGCGATGATGGCCCTCAGGGTAAATACGATCTCAATCTTGCCATTGTCTCGGCTGGCGATTCGAAACCGCTGGCGACGTATCACAAAGCAGCGGCTTTTGAGTCGGATGCCATCGCTTATGAAGACCTGCAACTCGACACCGCACGTTACAAGCTCACGCCGGACCTGAGAGCGTTTGGTGTGCGCGTCACGTTCAATGGTTCGTCACGGGTCAATCCCGTGAGTGAAACGTTGCTCTCGCTCTATGTGAAAGAGGGCGGCCAGTTGCGTCCGGTTCTCGACAAGCTCATCACCTATGAGTACGGCGGTGAATGGGATGGCAATTGCGCCGGAGAGCTTTATCAGCACACCCGAACCCTCGAAATCGGCAACACCCGCTCACATGGCTACGCGGATCTGATCGTCAAAACAGTGTCCACCCGCGAAAACGGGAAGGGCGAGGGGGAGGCTTGTGAATCAAAGACCATTACCGAAAAACCGGTGCTGACGACGCTTCGATACGACGGTAAAAGCTACGTCCTGCCACAAGGTTTCAAAGGTCTATAACTATCATGCTGAGCGGCCTCAACCACCTGACCCTCGCCGTCACCGACCTGACCCGCAGCGTTGAGTTCTATCACGACCTCCTGCAACTTCAGCTCGACGCTACCTGGGACACCGGTGCCTATCTTTCGCTGCCCGGCCTTTGGCTGTGCCTTTCCCTCGATCCGCTGCGCAACTGCGAACCTGCCGCCGATTACACCCATTACGCCTTCAACATCAGCGCACCCGACTTCCCGCCCTTCGTTGAACGCCTTCGAGCCGCCAACGTCCGGGAATGGCGCGACAACCGCAGCGAAGGTGCCTCGTTCTACTTCCTCGACCCGGACGGTCACAAGCTCGAAGCCCATGTCGGCGATCTGGCGTCGCGACTGGCCGCTTGTCGGCAACGGCCCTATGCGGGAATGAAGTTCTTTGACGATCAGTCAGTTGATTGCCAGGGACCTGATATAGACTTGCGCCCATTCACCACATAGTTCGGAAGGATTTCCCCGATGACTCCATCGCTGCTAATGGCCGTTCTCGCCTCGGGCTTCATTTACGGGATCACTCCGGGGCCGGGCGTATTGGCGGTGTTTGGCATCGGCGCGGCGCGTGGGCGGCGGGCAGGGGCGGGTTTTTTGTGTGGTCATTTGCTCGGTGACGTGGTCTGGTGCAGTACCGCGCTGATCGCCATTGTCGGTGCGCGGGAAATCGGCAGTACGGCGTTTGACGTGTTGGGCGTGCTCAGCGGGCTCTATCTGTTCTGGCTTGGTTTGCGCGCGGTGCGGGCCAAACGCAGCAGCGCCGAAGCGCCGCAGGGCCCGGCGCGCCAACCTTTCTGGCACGGCATTCTGTTCGGACTGACCAATCCCAAGGCGTATCCGGTGGCGGTGGCGACGTTTACGGCGTTGCTGTCCAGCCGTGCGGAACTGCTGCATTGGTCGATGCTGCCGTGGTTGATTGTCTTGAGCTTCGTTGGTGGTCTGTTGGCCTACGCTATCCTCATTGGCATCGTCGGTGCACGGCAGGTACGCAGCCTGTATCAACGGCATGAACTGGCGATCACCCGGTTGTGCGGGGTGATGTTTATCGGTTTCGCCATCAACGCCCTGGTGCATGCTTTACCGGGGCTGATGCCGAACAAGGCTTGACACTGATCGCAGGGACGCGTCAGCGACATTATTACCGGTCAGGGATGTTTTTTTATTGCTGCATTGTTCGGACATGCTCTCTGCATCATGGCAACCAGAAATTCCGCGCCGCTGGCGAGTTACATCGATCTACTGCTGGACGCCGTTTGCGCGGTCGATAAACAGGGTCGCTTTGTTTTTGTCAGTGCGGCGTGCGAGCGCATTTTCGGTTACACGCCTGATGAGCTGGTGGGCCTGCCGATGATCGATATGGTGCATCCCGCCGATCGCCAGCGCACCCTCGACGCTGCGCGGGAGATCATGGGCGGCGAGCCCAAACTCAACTTCGAAAATCGCTACCTGCGCAAGGATGGCGGCGTGGTGCACATCCTGTGGTCCGCGCGCTGGTCGGAAGTCGATCAACTGCGCATCGCCGTGGCCCGCGACATCACCGAGCGCAAGCAGGCAGAGTCCCGGCAGGCCGCGCTGTATGCGATTTCCGAAGCGGCTCACGCGGCGGAGGACTTGCTGGCGTTGTTCAAACGCATTCACTTGATTATCGGTGAATGGCTGCCGGCGCTGAATTTCTCCGTCGCGCTGTATGACGAGCACTGCGCGCAACTTAATTTTCCTTACCACGTCGACGACAGCGAACAGCAACCCGAGCAGCCGGGAACCGTTACCGGACGGCTGTGTGCCGAGGTGATCCGCAGCGGCCAGCCGATTCTGCTGACCCCGGATCAGGACAATGCCCCGGAAGGTTTCGAGTTGATGGTTGCCGGCCAGCATTCGCCCTGCTGGCTGGGCGTGCCGTTGAACTCGCAGAACGGCACCATCGGTGCGCTGATCGTTAAAAGCGTGGCGGGCGGCGAGCGCTACACCGAGCAAGACAAGGAACTGTTGCAGTTCGTGTGCGCTCAGGTCGCGACTGCCATCGAGCGCAAGCAGTTGCATGCCCGGCTGCAGCGCATGGCCCAATACGATCAACTGACCCAACTGCCCAATCGCGAGTTGCTGCGCGACCGGCTGAAAGCCTCGCTGACACTGGCCAAGTCGGAGTGTGGGCGCATGGCCCTGCTGTACGTCGACCTCGACCGCTTCAAGGAAGTCAATGACACCCACGGCCATGCAGTCGGTGACATGCTGCTGCAAGCGGTAGCCAATCGGCTCAAGGGCTGCGTGCGCGACACCGACACCGTGGCACGCATCGGCGGCGATGAATTCGTGGTGTTGTTGCACAGCATCCAGGCCTCGGAAGATGCTGACAGTGTGGCGGGAAAAATCCGTCAAGTTCTGGCGCAGCCGCTGCGATTGGACGGTCACAGCGTCAGCATTCAGCCGAGCATCGGCGTCGCGCATTTTCCCGAGCATGGCACGGAAGAAAAGCAATTGCTCCGCCATGCCGACGAGGCCATGTACAGCGCAAAGCGGCAGAATCATTTGCGGCTTGAGTGCTGAACACGGGTAGCCGTTCGTCGCATCGACCCCAGTTTTTCTAAACCTTTACCGTGATCGAAATTCAGATTCTATGCGGGCTACAGCTCGCTGCGATCAATCCCATGAGGTAGAGAATCATGCCTAACTCAAGAAACTCGAACACGGGACATACTGCCACCGATCGAACGAAAGCGTCTGAAGCCGGTCGCAAAGGTGGGAAAACTACCACCACGACTGTCGATAAAGAGCCTTCGAAACCCGATATGGGCCGCAAAGGTGGTCAGAAATCCAAGTAGTGGTGAACGTAGTTTTGATTGAGAAGCGGGAGCGAAAGCTCCCGTTTGAATTTTATATTGAGGAGGGCGCGACCATGAGCCGGATGGCCACCCGATTACGCAGTGCAAGTTTTGCCACGTTACTGGGCCTGTGTGCGAGCAGTGCGTTTGCCCAGTCCCCCGCCGAATTCATCAACGATGCTTCGGCCAAAGGCATGGCCGATATCGAAGCCAGCCGCCTGGCGCATCAGAAATCCGAATCCAAAGAGGTCAAGGATTACACCATCGTCGTCATCAACGACCGCACCACCGCCAACCAGCACCTGGCGAAAATCGCCAAGCAACTGGATCTGCCGGTCGCCCCCCGTGAAGAAGTGGTCGACAAGGCCAAAGCCTTGATGCCGCAGGTGCAGGACGGCGCGTCCTTCGACCAGGCATACGCGGCCAGTCAGGTGAAGACCACGCAGGCAGCTATCGAGCAGCTTCAGCAGACTGCGCAGACCACCGACGTGCCGGAAATCAAAGCCTTCGCTGAAGAAACCCTGCCGAAGTTGCAGAATCATTTGCAGATGGCCAAAGCGCTGCAGGCCAGTCGCTGACGCACATGTTTGGTAACCGGCTCCTGCTGCAGGAGCCGGCTTGCTGCGGGCGGCGTTCCGACGACCCAATAGCCGTGGTGTATCAGACACGCAGTTCCCGCACTCAGCAGTCGTTCAAATCCTGTTTGTGCTTGCCCTTGGTCGCTAACCCCGCCAGGTCATGCACCTCGTTTTCACCCATGGCACGGTAGTGTTTACGCAGGGCCTCCAGTTGCTTGAGATCCAGCGCCTCGAGCCCGAGCATCGCGTTTTTCGCCTCTTTGTTCACCCGCAACAACTCATCGATTTTCAAGTGCAAAATGTCAGTGTCGCGGTTCTGCGTGTTCTGGATCAGGAACACCATCAGGAATGTGATGATCGTGGTCGAGGTGTTGATGATCAGTTGCCAGGTGTCGTTGTAATCAAAGATCGGCCCGCTCAACCCCCACAGACCGATGAGAATCAACGCCCCCATGAACGTCTTGGGACTGCCGGCCCACAAGGCGAGTTTCTGCGAGATTTTTGCGAATTTCATTGCCGTTGTCCTTATAGGGATGCGCCTGAATTTGTGACAGCGCGGGGGCGATGAAAATTCTGCTTACATTCTTTGATTCCCTGAAAAGCGGTGAAGTCCCGGATCGAAGCCTGGAGGCGGTTGTTCGCTATTCTTGGGCGGAATCTTTCTTTGTGCCGGTTTATGTCTAGTATCAAAGGCAGTCAATTTGCCAGCATGCAAACACACGGATCGAACAGGAAGGGGTCACGCATGGAATTTTTCGAAAAGTTAGCAAGTCTAGCCGCCAAAGTTCGTTTGCAGAGCGCTGCAATTCAAACGGAAGAGGCGACCAAGAACGCTTTTGTCATGCCCTTTATCAGCACGGTGCTCGGCTACGATGTCTTCGATCCGACTGAGGTTACTCCTGAATTCGTTTGCGATATCGGAACGAAGAAGGGGGAGAAAATTGACTACGCGATCATGAAGGGGGGGGAGGTTCAGATCCTGATCGAGTGCAAAAAAATCGGCGAGCCGCTACACATCAATCATGCCTCACAGCTGTTTCGTTATTTCCATGTCACCAGCGCTCGTATCTCCATCCTCACCAATGGCCAGGTTTACAAGTTTTTCACCGATCTGGACGCGCCCAACAAAATGGATGAGAAGCCTTTTCTTGAACTCGACCTTCTGGACATCGACGAATACTCCGTCCCCGAATTAGTAAAGCTCACCAAATCGGCGTTCGATGTGGATTCGATTATCAGTGCCGCTGGTGAGTTGAAGTACGTCAGCCAAATCAAAAAAATCATCGCTTCACAAGTCAGCAAGCCCGACGATGATTTTGTGAAAGTGTTCGCTTCGCGTGTCTACGACGGCGTGATTACTCAGAAAGTCCGTGAGCAGTTTCATGAGCTGACGAGAAAGGCTGTGGTTCAATTTCTCAATGACCAGATAAATGACCGGCTCAAATCGGCCATGAGTGGTTCTATTCAACCAGCGCTGGCATCTTTACCGGTTTCTTCCAGTGGTACCGAGCAGCCGGATGTGCGGGATGAGTCAGAAGACAAGGTGCTGACAACTTTGGAAGAGCTAGAGGGTTATCACATCGTTCGTGCAGTGGTTCGATCAGTCGTGGATGCCAAACGGATTGTTCAGCGCGATACCCAGAGTTACTTCGGCATTCTGCTGGACGACAACAATCGCAAACCGATCTGCCGTCTGCACTTCAATCGTTCACAGAAATACATCGGCATATTTGACGAAGAGAAGAATGAAACCCGGCATGCAATCAACTCGGTCGACGACATCTACGAGTACTCGGATCATTTGAAGAAGACGGTAGGGTATTACGATTAAGTGCTTTATCCCGCGACGAAAAAACTGGCCAGTAAAGCCGGTATTTTTTGCGGAGGCGCTCAGTGATATTGCCCACCGAAGGTGGAGTAGAGCGGAGCCTGCCAGGCGCTGTATCGTAGCGAACCGGTTGTCGGCCCAGGTCCGGACAACGATTCGACAGGAGAACGCAATGAGTTGGTCCGCCCAGCAATACGTCACTTTTGAAGATGAACGCACCCGCCCCGCACGTGATCTGCTCGCGGCGATCCCGCCTGTGGACGCGCGCTCGGCCATCGACATCGGTTGCGGCCCCGGCAACTCGACCGAATTGCTGGTGGAGCGCTTCACTAACGCCACGGTGCGTGGCGTCGACAGTTCGAGCGACATGATCGAAGCCGCCCGCAAGCGCTTGCCGCACGTGCAGTTCGACACCGTGGACATCGGCACCTGGAACGACAGCGGTTCGTTCGACGTGATCTTCGCCAACGCGGTGCTGCAGTGGTTGCCCGATCACGCGACGTTGCTGCCCTCGCTGGCCGCCCGTCTGACCCAGGGCGGTAGCCTGGCCATTCAGATGCCCGACAACCTCAACGAACCGTCCCATCGCCTGATGCGCGAAGTGGCAGCCGATGGCCCGTGGACCAGCAAATTGGCGGACGCCGCCGGGCAACGCACGGAAATGGCCAGCGCCAGCGACTACTACTCGATGCTGCGACCGCACTGCGCGCGCGTCGATGTGTGGCGCACCACTTACCATCATCCGCTGGCGGGCGGCGCGTCGGGCGTGGTCGAGTGGTTCAAGGGCAGCGGCTTGCGACCGTTTCTCGAACCGCTGGATGACGCGGAAAAGGCGCAGTACCTCAAGCAATATCACGCCGCGATCGAGCAGGCATATCCGGCGCTGAGTGATGGTTCGGTGCTGCTGCCGTTCCCGCGATTGTTCATCGTCGCGACTCGCTGATGGCAACAAGGGACGGATAACGCTGAACGTTATCTGTCCCTTCGCTTGGCGCTCAAGTAATCGAAAAGAAACGACGCAAAGCCGAACAACCCAATCATTGAAATGATCATGATCCCCAACTCTGAATTTTCCATGCTGATCTCTGCCTGAAAGGTGAGCCGGCAGGGTAGGGGGTTTTTGGTCGGGGATGATGCTGCGCTACTGCATCTTTACTGGGTGGCGGGGATCTATACGGAAAATATACGTGGGGCGCCAAAAAACCTGTGGCGAGGGAGCTTGCTCCCGTCGGACTGCGCAGCAGTCCTTTTTTGGGGCTGCTTCGCCACCTAGCGGGAGCAAGCTCCCTCGCCACAGTAATTGGTCGTTCGCTCTATCTCTTAACGGACCCAGGCATGTCCAGATATTTGGTCATGTCGATGTCTAGCTCTGCCCAGACAAACGCTGCGTATTTCGGATTAGCCGAATGCCGGTTGAAAACGCTGGCTAGTGGAATCGGGGATCTGAACTCGTGGAGAAGCTCAAAATGGCCTTCGATGGCTTCGCGAGCCATGGCCACTGCTTCGTCGAGACCTTCCCCGGCGGAAAAACAACCTGGGATATCTGGGACGTCTACGCCCCACGCGTGTTCGTCATCGCCGATTGAAATAGCTATCGGATAAAGCATGTTCACCTTTCCTCTGCTGATCCAGTTACTGACGCTGGAAACGCAAAGGGCGCCTCGAAAGGCGCCCCTAAGTCACGGCACTACTATTCCGCATCCATCCGTCGCGCAATGACATCCAGCACATCGCAGCCATCGCGCAGCGGGATGGCGCAGAGCATTGCGAAGTCGCTGAGAATCACCGAATCGCTGGAGATTTCGCCGCGCATCGCGAGGTTCTCCAGAACCTGCGTTACCGCGCCGATTCTGTAGCGGGCGGAGCTGAGCAGTGAATGCAGCGGTTGGGTGGTGTTGACGTAGAAGGTGGGGAGGTCGTCGGCGTTGCTGGTTAAAGCCATGTATTCATTCATGAGTGATTACCTTGAAGTTAGGTGAACTACCACTCATCGTCGCCAAACAAAGGGTGGTAGCTGTACGCGGGTTGGCGAACCGGGCAAGGCACAAACCGGCAGACCTAAAGGTCTCCCACGCACAGCCACCAAAAACAGGCAGCCGAGTGCGTTCAGAAACTCTCCGAGCGGACTCGGAGGCTTCTGTACCTTGCTATCGAGTCGCCAAACCCGATACGCCATTTGGGCGCGGTTCGGACTATAGGCTTCGTGGCAAAGGCACAGCAATGCGCAAGTGTACGGACAATTCCCAGAGTCGTGTAGGACCCTGCCTTTTCTGCATACTGCCTCGTTTAAACCCCCGAAGAATGGGCATTGCCCCTTCGGTGTCAGTGTCGGCAATCCTTTAATTGGGCATCGAAAACGCTAACAAAACGCCGATTTCATAGAAAAATGCTAATTTCCGCGTTGAAACCGAGACGGATGCTCACGAGGCCGGTTGCTTCACGCCTCCAGGGTGGCTTTCTCGTTGTTTTTTCTGGTACTCCTCCGCCTTGTGCGAAGAACCCGAGTCTTTCTCCAGCGTTTTCGAATCGGCTCCGGAATTTGCCCCCGAAGACTCCTCGCCCTTTTTGCTGGCCTTGTCCTTGTTTGATTCAGCGTCTTGCCCCTGGTTAAGACCGGGAAGGGCGGCAGGAGGAACGGCACTTCCTGTCGTAGTCTTCTCGGTCGCTAGCGCGTAGAACGAACAAGAAGACAGTAGACCCGCAAGCGTCAGAGCAGTGATTTTGGTGTTCATGCTTAAGCCTTCTGTGCAAGGGAATGTACTTATTGGAAGGCAGGGTCGAGGGAGTGTGCTGGAGAGCTGACGAGCGGCAGGAATTAAAAGCAGGCGGAGCTGAGCAGTGAATGCAGCGTGTCACTAAATCCGAACCATAAAAAAAACCGGCCACATGGGCCGGTTTTTTTCTTTCTACATCCCCGTCAAAACCATCTTAACGCGAGACAAAAATTCGATTGGAGCGGGTGAAGGGAATCGAACCCTCGTTATCAGCTTGGGAAACTATTATTGGCGTAATGCCATCATCTACCGGGGAATATCATTAACCCCCCTAAGCCCAGTAGGATCGCGCCTTTCAGCGTGGTGGAGCATTCAGTGTTCGTTCAGCTCGGGCCACAGTAGTTCCGGCGAACTGTCACCACGAACTGTCACCAACTGCCAGGACGAGACACCTATGCTCACGGATAAGCAGATACGGGCGCTGCAGCCACGGGAAAAGCCATACGTCATATCGGACGGACGTAGTGCGAGGGGAGAGGGCGTACTGCTACTCAAGATTCGTCCAAACGGGACAAAGGAGTTCTATTTCCAGCGCTTCGTTGGTGGGAAGAAAAAACTCACGAAGCTAGGCACTTGGCCAGACTTAAGCCTGACCGTTGCCCGGGACAGTTGCCGTGAAGAAAAGGAACTGGTGATTTCAGCGGGCACGTTCCAGCAGCTCATGGACAACTACATCGCAAAGCTTCGCGCTGAAAATGCCGCATCGGTCGAAGACGTCAAAAGCTCGTTTGAGCGCTATGTGACTAGGCCTTTTCCGCAAATGGCCCAGCGCCCGGTAGCGATGATTGGACCGGTCGAGATCCGCACTGTTATTGCGAGGATGATCGACAACGGCATAACCACCTACTGCAACCGCGTGCGATCGCAACTGCACGCAGCGTTCCAGCTGGGTTTGGAGCAAGAGCACAACCCGCGCAACTATCTGCAGAACAAGGTTCAGTTCGGGCTGCTGAGTAATCCGGTGGCCAGCATTCCGGTGCAGGCAGACTGGGAGCTGCCAGGTAATCGGGCGTTGTCAGTTGCTGAACTCAAATCCCTATGGAATCTGCTGCCCGAACAGCTGTCGCTTGTGACGTCCGAACTGATTAAGTTTCTGATCGCGTCAGGTGGCCAGCGCCCCCAGCAATTGCTTGGCACCACGCGCAAACAGTACTTCGACGATCACCTGGTCATCCGTAACCTCAAGGGCGTTGACGGTGAGCGGATCTTGCATGCGGTGCCTTACAATAGACTGATGCGGAAAAGCCTCAAGACGCTGGATGAGATCAGCGAAACGAGCGCCTATCGGTTTATGGGGAAGATGGAAGACAGGCCCCTACACACTCAGTTGTTGTCCAGGGCGGTGACGAAGCTTTACAGCCGACATACAAAACTGTTCGACGGGCCGTTCACGCTTCGCGATGTTCGGCGGACCTGTAAAACGCTGATGGGGGTAGCGGGCCTGGAAAAGGAATTGCGCGATCGGATCCAGGGCCACGCATTCAACGATGTGTCGTCCAAACACTATGACCGATACGACTACTTTAAAGAAAAGCAGCGCGGCCTGCAGCGTTGGTCGTTATGGTTACAGAAAAACATTCTCAGTCACAAGTAAAGTTGTTGGTGTGCGACGGGGTCGCCTGATGTATTAGGTTTGCCAAGCTAGATATTCTGGCTTGGCGTTACCTGAGGTGATGGCTTGCAAGGAAGAGGTGGTTTTAGTCGAAGATGTCGTCTTTCTGTTTCTCTGCGCTTACTATCAGTTTGTATTTTTGTATTGTGTCAAACAATTCTTGTTCTATTGCTGTTAGCGTCTTCCATACTGAGCTTTGATCAAAATTGTCGACCATTGCTTTAATGCTTATCTCTAGCACTCCCTTTTTGCTGGATACGGTTTCGCGCGTTGCTTTGTGGATAATTCTACTAGATGATTTTTTCTCTTGCTCTCTCATGTTATTAATGATGGCGAAGATGATTTCGTTCGTAAAAAAATGCTGTTTTTCAGATGAGGCGCTTGTAAATGATCTGAAAGTTGAATTACCAACGCTAATCGTAAAGTCTGGTGCGATGTTGTTTATATATTCAATAAGCGATTCAGGAGTCCTTTTCCTAAGGGTTTCTGATAGCGCGTCTAAGGCTTGAGGAAAATATTCCAGAATGTACAATTTTCCGTATCTGTATTCATCAATATAGCTGAGAAAGCCTAGGGTCTCCGCCCACGAATCGTAGTCTTCCGGTGCTCGACTATAGAATTTTGTGGCGAAATCATCACCTGATGTCTGTATAAAAGAGGCAGCGTGGTACTCCATAATGCTCTTGTGTAAGAAACTGATTTGCTCAAATCCGTCTTCAAGCATCAAACAAGCCACATTGGTGATGTCTTTTTTAAAGCCTTCGATTTCACAAATAGATGCGGGAGTGTATTTAAGAGCCCTAGTAAACGATTTGCGAAAGTCGGAGTTTTGAAGGGTTCGGCCGAACCCTTCTTGCAGCGTCATGAAGCAAAAAGCATCGAACAGTTTTTGTAGTTTTGACGCCGAAAGTTTGCTGTGGTGTTCACGCTCGAAACCAGGTTTATAGCCATCATGCTGAATGAATACAGCGCTGAAGAGTCTGTCAAAAAAATCAGGAAGTGTCGCGGGTATCTCTGTTTCGACTTGATAAACTCTTACAAGAAGTGTGAGCATTAGCGGGGTTGTGATCACTCCGCGAATATTTTGTGGTGCGTCTACAATGGCTGACTGGATGTTGAAGCGAGTAATTGGGTCGTGAACTATTTTCCTTAAAAAAGGTTCATAATCTTTGTCTGTAAGTTCAGCCAATTGATGGACGTGAAATCCCGCTAAGTTTTGTATCGTTTGTGATGGTCGTGATGAAATAACAATTTTTAGATCGTCATGCAGTTTTTGTAGTTGTGATATGTTGTATACGGTGCTTTTGATGAATGGCGAAGGTATTTCGTCAAACCCGTCAAGGATTAATACGATTTTGTTTTTGTTGGCTAAGTAGCTGAATATATCACTCCCGCCGGGAATGCCTGCCGCATCCATGAAGTCTGTAATTAGATTCGTGAGTGAACGGTCTTGAGAGATCATTCGAAGCTCAATGAATATTGGAATAATCCCATTTTCCACGGCAAAGTTACACAGTTGCCGCATTAAAATGGATTTTCCCTGTCCTACAATCCCCTCAATAATTGAGTTTTCGAAGATCAGTTTTGTCGGTTCTAAATCGCCGAGCCGAGATCGCGTTCTTTTTATTTTTGATGGATAGTAGAAGTCATCTATTAGAATTCCTTTGTCTCTGGACCATACGGTTTTTACCGTGTTGATTCCAACTATTATTTTCGACAATTTTTTTGCGGAGCTATCAGCTGACCATTTTAGGCGCTGGTCTTTGAATAGGTTTACGCCTTCTTTTATTATTGGTGCGATAATAGGTGTAAGAGCTTTCGTGAGAGCGCCTAAAGTTATTTCTAATGGCATCGATTTATCCCTTCGAACGATGTCAGGTTTAAATAGTTTCCGCCCTACACGGGCCGTAATCTCATCAAATACTGGCACGTTGCAATCATTAAAACCAGTTAAGGTGAGCATGCGGCCACGATGATTGGGCGGGATGCTCAGTGCCGTCCATTGGGATAGCTGATGGCACTACTCTCAACTAAAATCAGTGACCTTCCAGTCGCTTGGGCTTTTTTGCCAAGCAACGATCGAAGATTCTCTCCATCCGACTCGTCCTGGTGAAATGAGGACGGGCCGCGGGAACCTACCAACCTTCATCGCACGCCAAATAGTGGAATGTGACAGCGATGTCACCGCAATCACATCCCTTTCTCGCATGAAGCGATCCAGTTTACTCATTGAAAGTTGCTCCATTTTCTGGCCAATACTGCAGCTCTTTTGCTTCTCTGATGGGGGGGGCTAGGTGCATCGATCAACCAAGGCGATCGGATCACGTCCGTGACGCTCGCCGGCAACCAGATGGCCATCCGATGGAAGACGCAATCCGCCGCGCAGTAGACCGGCAATTCCCTGAACTGAGTGGCGGTTACCACTTGCCGCGCTTTGGCCGTGTGGTGGCCGTCCCTGATGCGCCTGCAGCGCCTGGACTGTGTGACGACTTCCGGCCACGCTTTGGCGTCGACGTCGAAGTGCTGCTGCCGGATGGTGAACCAGATCCGGACCTTCCGATCCTCCACAGCCTGCCGTTACCGGCACCCATGGGGGGACAGGAAGCCGGCATGTTCGGCTTCCCCGAGGAGGGCTCCACCGTAGTGATCAGCTTCGCCTACGGAATGCCAAACAAACCCTTTATCACGCAGATCCTGCCGCACGGCCTGAGCCTACCCCGGGTGCCGAAAGGCGACCAGGTGTGGCAGCACAGCGAGGCATGCCAGCAGCGCGTCGACGCCGAAGGCAACTGGCTGCGCCAGACAGACGGGAAAATTCAGGACAAGGCGATCGAGCGTGAAGTCGAAGCCCTGGACAATACCGAGCGCTTCCAGAGTCACACCAGGACGGTGGACGACCATTCGACCGAGTCAGTGGGCGGCATCAAGAAGATCGAGGCGCTGGGCGCGCTCAAGCTGCTGTCGGGCGGATCCGCGAGTCTGGCGGCGGTGGACGATCTGCATCAAGCCACCGGTCGTGATTTGAATCTGGTGGTGGGGCAGAAGCACAACGCCACGGTGGGTGGCGACATGCAGGAGAAGATCCAAGGCTTACGCAAGAGCGCGGCCGGGATCAGCCAGCGGATGCAGGCGCCGAAGACGTGGCTGGGGTCGGAAGGGATCAATGTGTTGCGGGTGTTGGGTGACACACTCGATCTGCTCGAGCAGATGGCCAGCGAAATCGCCAGCCACGTCCATGGCTCTGGCCCGGTACCGACCACGGCGGCGGCATTCACCGCTGATGCGGTGAAAGCTGCTTTGCTTTCTACAACGCTCGGTGGGATCACACTTTAAACAGCGTATGGTATCTGGTTTGCTATTCTCGTCGGTCTAATTCCGTAGACTCTGCCGAAAAGGACATCCAGCATGACGAATAACGAAGAAAAAAGAGATACGTTAAAAGTTTCAGATCTCACTGATCCAGAGTTTCCAGATAGGCAGGAGGTCGTGGGCAATATGGCAAAATCTATTGCTGTGTTTTTGCAGCGACCAGAAATTCCGGCTTACATAGAGGGTTTCCGAAATGTAATTAATCGAATTGCACCGCCGGCAATAAAGTTTTTCTCAGAGTTTGGCGAGCTGATTCTAAAGATGCAGGAGGCAGATAAGCTCAGGGCGGAACACTATCCGCGCATTGTAGAAAATTTAAATTTTCTAGCAGAGAAAACTTGGTTTGTTTCTATGTCTCTGGCGTTGTCAGATTATGAGGGGCTCGCTTTTTCACCTGAAAGAATTGGTAAAAGTGAGGGGAGTGATAAGGAGTTGGATGATCATTTTATAAGTGTGTATGGCGAGAATTTTGAATATCTAGTATCAGTAATTTTAGAGCAATTCCCTAGTCGGGCGTTCGCAATAAGTCCCGCGATAGGCGCCCATAATAGGGGGGAGTACGCGCTATCTATCCCTGTTTTTCTTTCCCAAGCTGATGGTATTTTATTGGATATTACGTCTGCGGAGCTTTTTACTTCTAGAGGTCATATTTCAAAACATGCACAAAAGCAGATAAGCACGACTGCTCATGAGAGCTGGCATGAATATTTTGATGATGCTGCATGGTCGCCTTTAAGCGTTGTTAGGCCAGTTGGTTGGGGCCTGAGGGAACGTCTGGAAGCAGAGTACTTTGGATTCAATAGACACACAGTTATGCATGGGCTAGATCTAAATTATGCAACTAAGATTAATAGCTTTAAGTCATTTTCGATTTTGTCTTATATTGTTAGTTTGAAAGATAAAGATCAGTAGTGTTTTTTTTTTTGAATTATTGATATGAGGGCGCCTATGGCGCCTTCGTAATTTGCGTGCGTTAGCATCTGATAAATGGCTGAAAGGACCTATTCCTAAGCCGGGCGGCACCACAATAACTGAATGTATGCGTAGCCTTCAATGTAATCAACATCGCTGCAGAAAGCCTCTTGGAGATCTGAAGGGCTCAAGTCGATTGCTCGGGACGTGACTTTTATCGTTTCTTCTGGCCGCGCAATTTAAGTTCCTTTACTCGTTTTATGACATATTGCTCAAAAAGCTCGTGCTCTTTAAATCCGGGTATTCCATCTCTTGATCTGAAAGATCTTAATACGCCTCCGCAGATATCTACTTCTGAAAGATGTTTGTACTTGTCGAAGGCGGATGACATGATTGAGTTTATGCTGCCGAGTCTGGCTTGCAAGTCCGTTTCTTCGAGGATTTGCGCTAGAATTTCACGCCAGGTTCTAGGGTCAAGCTCTACAATTTCTTTTCCTTTAAATGTCCAAGCGCAGAATGCCTTGCCATCTATGAAGAACTCTTCAAATTTATGATCTATATCTTTGTATGCTTGTCGAGGGAGAGTGCCTTGTTCATCGTGAGGCGCGAATCTAGTGCGCTTCAACTGCGATATTGTTCCGTCAACTTCATCAAGTCGCGCACATGCAACCGGAGCATCTAATTCTTTGAATATTTTGTAAAAAACTGCTTCTTTTGATGCTCCTGTAACTATTAGGACCTTTCTGAAGAAGTTTTCTACCGAGTCTGACTCGACATACTGCTGTTTCAACCACTCTGTCGGCATTAGAAGTTCTGCGGCAAATCTATTAGCCTCTTGCTCCATGAGCCAATAATCTTCATCGTCGGAACCGGGGTTGAGATGTGAAACTACGGTGCCGGTATGCCATGGGATTACTATATGGCCAACTTCGTGGGCGAGGGTAAAGCGCTGTCGAGTATCGGGATAGTCGCTATTTATATATATTATTGGTCGAGCTTGCTCGCCAATACCGACTGTTATTCCGTCAGCTTTAAAAGGGAAGCTCCTGAATCTGAGCTCACCATAGCTATTTGCTAAATCTATAAGATCGTAGGGTGGGGTAAGTCCTTTTCTTTTGAGCACCCTAGCTGCCATCTTTTCCTCTGGGTACATCAACCAGCTTCCTCTTGCTGTAACCACTCCATAATACGTTTGGCCTCGAACGGGGAAGAGGCGCGTGCAGCTAGTGCATAGCGATCGCGGTTGAGCTCCTCATGGAAGCTGATGCCATTTTTTCGTGCAGACAGAATGTATGGAAGCATCGATGGGTTTGTAGCCCAGACCGAATACTCTTCCCAACTCATCCCCAAAAATACGTGAAGATCCTGATCTGCGCCGGCCTTGCCGTCATGCCAGTCTTGCACGAAATCATCAATCTCGTCGGTCAACACATCGCCTTTCAGGCAAAGCTCAATAAAGTTCATATTTATCCCCTAATTTGGGTTAAACCGCCGCCCTCTGACGGGTGGTTTCAAGGTTACTCCCGTTGTGGGACATACCGAGCCCAAGTGATTGCCGCGCTTGTCAAATACTTCAAACTCACCGTGAAGGGAGTCCCATGAATAAAAGCGCTGCTCATTGGGGTCAAAAAAATATTGCCTTCCACCCTCGACCTTGTGTTTCTTGAAACTGTCGATAATAGACGGTCTGGGTCGTGCGATACCGCCCATCGGTGCTCCTTCGCCATCTCCTACGGTGTACCAGTCCCGGAACCGTTTGTAGGAATGCTATCTGATATAGCACCTATTGTCTTGATCCGCCCGGTCAAAAGGGATCATCAGGTGCACGGTCAATTACCTCAGAAAAGCTGTGTTTGATTACGTTCTCGAAATAAAAGGATCTTTGGTAAAAAAAAACTGCGGTAAAAAAGCACTTATCCCCCTCCCGCCGACGGGCCTTGTGTCCTTTTTTTGTGCAAAACCGGATGTAGTGCAAACGAACCTGCAGCCCAGGCGGGCCGTGGTGCTCTGCAGGGGATCGGCCATTTCACAGAATGCAAAATTTTGAAGGGAAATGCAGCGCGGTTGCACAGCGGTGCATGGAGCGATCACGGAGAGGGTATTGCTGGCGTGCCCGGTTTCATTGGGCGAAAACTTTGAAAACGTGGGTTTCGGTGTGTTTTCGGAAACGAGCGCGATCAATTCGAACGAGCAAATGCCGGCATTCTCAGAGCAGAAAAAACCTCCACATTCCAAGTGGGGCGGGGCCTGCAGGTTGATTCGGGCTTTTCACGAAATCACCTAGCGAAGGTGAACTGGTCAGTCCCTTCTTCATGGCCTCGAAAAACGCCACTCAAGGGCGATCGGGTTTTTTTCAGATGGTGGCAGGGGGCTATTTCCGTACCCCCTCCGGGAAAAGGTAATTTTGGTAACTGGTACTCGCGGCTTGGCTAAGCGCCTTATAGGACGCGGCTTTGAGCAATTACCAGAGAAGGTAATTTAGGGTAATTGAAAAGGTAATTTTTTTGTAAGTGGCTGATTTTAAATGGTTTTGTAAGGTCAGAACCTTGCCATGCAAAAAGGTAATCTGATTACTAAAAAATTACCCTATTATTACCTTTAACAGTATGAGCTAACCCATTGATTTTAAAGGCTTCTGGTGGGTCTCAAAAAACCAATTACCAAAATTACCTTTTTCCCATGGGTCAACATAAAACGGGGAGGGATGTAGAGCGGGGCTGGCCAGAAGCGTGATGCGCGAATTCTGAGTAACTGTCACTGAAACTGTAACCAGTCTCGCTTGACGCTACCTCGATACCTCTGGAGGCCTTGAAAATAGTGGAGCGGGTGAAGGGAATCGAACCCTCGTTATCAGCTTGGGAAGCTGGAGTAATGCCATTATACGACACCCGCTCAGAGCGGCTGACTTTGTACCAGATGTGCGCGTGGAAATGAAGTTTTTCTTTGCGCTGGATGGCTTTAGCGCAGGTGAAACAAGACATCGGGCCGTGTGACGGTCGTTCGCGGGCAAGCCTCGCTCCTACAATACGGCGTTAGGCTGCGAAGCTTGCTCGCGATGACGCTGTTTCAGATTGCGAATGCATGGTGGTCCTGGACGTAGTGATAACGCGGTCGGCTTGCCTGCTGCTCAGGTTTCAGGAAACCCAACAGCGCATTGCGGCTGTCTCGGCAGGCGGCTTTGTGTTCCATGTCGAGAAAGTGACCGGTCGCATCCAGTGTCGTGAACGTGGCGTGTTGCACGCGATTGGCAAACAAACGCGCGCCATCGGCGGCGGTGTATTCGTCCCATTCGCCGTTCATGAACAGCACCGGTACGTTGATTTTTTCCGAGGCCTTGAGGAAGCACTCGCGATCACTGTGCAGCAGGTCGCTGATGTGGAAGTGCATCTGCCCGTATTCATGATCGGCCAGGCTGCTGACGTGGCGATAGTTGAAGCGTTTGAACAGGGTCGGCAGGTGTTTGCCGATGGTGCTGTTCACCAGATTGCCGACACGGTCGCCGTCACGGCTGCCGAGGTAGTCCACACCGCGCTCGAGGTAGTCGAGCATGTGTGCGTTGATCTCCGGGGAGAACGAGCTGATCACGGCTTTTTCGATGCGCCGTGGCCGTTGGGCGAGGGCGACCAGGGTCGCGGCGCCACCCCAGGAAAACGACAGCACGTGTTCGGCGGCGAAGTGGTCGATCAGCTCCAGGAGGATCTGCCCTTCGACTTCCTTGGTGAGCAATTTCTCATGCAGGTTGTGGGCTTTGGACTTGCCCGCGTAGGGCTGGTCGTAGCAGACCACGTTGAACTGCGGGTGAAGGTTTTTCACGGTTTGTGCAAACGACGCAGTCGTGGCCATCGAGCCGTTGACCAAGATAATGGTCTTCTCTGCGGCGTCTGCGCGATAGAACTCCGTGTAAACCCGATACTGACCCTGTATATCCAGCACAGCGATTTCTGGCCTCATGTCATAAGACTCCTGGCAAGCGGGTATGCGCGCAAATGAGATTGCACGAGCTTTGTGACAGGTAGGCATACGCCTGGAATGTTGGAGGCCCATGTCGATCCATTGCAGTCCGGTCGACGGGTTTTATTATTGGCGGGCAGTCTGCCGGTCTGAGGCGGAACCTGAGGGTTCTCTAACCGACAAAAAGTTTCTTAGAAGTATGTTGTGACTCGTCAGTCACATTTCGGCTGACGTCCTGATTCAAGCAGGGGAGCAGGGATCGCGCAAGTGCCATTGGTAAATTGTTCGACAACTTCTGCTGAGCGGTAGGCTGCTTAGATCAATTGGATCTCTTCGGTGCGCAACGCGCGGTACTCGCCCGGTTTTAGCGCGTTATCGAGCACCAGCGGGCCCATGCGTTCGCGGTGCAGGCGCAGTACTTTGTTGTCGAAGTGGCCGAACATCCGCTTCACCTGATGGTAGCGGCCTTCAACGATGCTCAGTCGCGCCGATTTCGGTCCGAGCAGCACCAGTTCGGCCGGCAACGTGGTGAGGTCCTCGAAGGCAAAGTACAGGCCTTCGGTGAATGTCAGCGCGTATTCCGGGCCGATCTCCTGCTCGGTCTCGACGTAATAGACCTTGGGCAGTTTGGTCTGCGGTTGGGTCAGGCGTCGCGACCAGCTGCCGTCGTTGGTGATCAGCATCAGGCCGGTGGTGTTGAAGTCCAGGCGACCGGCGATGTGCAGGTCTTCCTTGTCGGGCTCGTCGAACAGATCGAGGACCGTCGGGTGCTCCGGGTCGCGGGTGGCGCTGACGCAACCTGGCGGTTTGTGCAGCATGAAGTAACGCGCGGGTTTGCCGACTTGCAGCACTTCTTCATCGACTTCGACGCGGCTGAACTCCAGCACCTCAGCGTGCGGGTCGCTGACGACTTTTCCGTCAATCCGCACGCGCTTTTCCACCAGCAACAGGCGAACCTGCTGACGGTTGAAGCGGGGCAGGTTGCTGAGGAAACGGTCAACGCGCATGAAATGAGATCGACAGGAAACGGGCCGCGCATCTTACGTGATCGGCCACAAGGATGCTTACAACTGCGCCTCGACCTGGGCGCAACGTGGGCACAGGCAGGATTTGTCGCGCAATTCGGGCGGCAGCGCTTCGAGGACTGCCGGGTCGATGCTGACGCCGTAGCACCAGCAGGCCCGATCGGCGGTTCGAGGGTCGGCCAGGGTGCAGTCATTGGAGGCGCCGCAGGCCGGGCAGAATTCAGGCTTGTTCATGTAGGACTATGCATAACTGGTTTGGGACATTTCCGCGCAGGTACGGTTACGGCCGGATTGCTTGGCCCGATACATCGCATGATCGGCCCGGGAGAGCAGGGTGTGCAAGGTGTCATCCCGTTGCAAAGTGGTCAAGCCGATGCTCACCGTCAGGTGCAAGACCTGATCGTTGTAGGCATAACGCTGTTCTTCGACATGTTGACGAATTTTCTCGGCAATCTTCAGACCGGTCTCACCGTCGGTGTCCTTGAGCAGCACGATGAACTCTTCGCCGCCCCAGCGGCAGACGATGTCGGAATGGCGCAGGCAACTCTGCAGATCCCGCGCAAAGCCGATCAGCACTTGATCGCCGGCCAAGTGGCCGTAGGTGTCATTCAAGACCTTGAAGTGGTCCAGATCCAGCAGCAGCGCGGTCAGCGGCTTCGGTTCGCGCTGAGCCTCGTGCATCGCTTGCGCCGCCAGCAGGTCGAAGCCGCGACGGTTTGGCAGCTCAGTGAGGCTGTCGAGGGTTGCCTGCGCCTGGATCTTGCCCTGATAGCGCTTGATCACCCGGTTGAGCAGGGCCAGCACGGTCAACGTCACGAGCAGGCAAATCAGCAGATTGAGGTACAGCGATTGACGAATTTCGCTGAGCGCGCCGTCTTCGCGTTTGTCGACGAACAGGTACCAGTTCAGCTCCGGAATGAACCGCACGTTGAGGAAATGTCCCTGGCCCTGGACGGAGTATTCGTAGCTGCCGCTATGGGGCTTGGGCAACTGGCTCACCAGGCCTTTCATGCTCTCGAGCTCGCTGAGTTTCTGGCCGATATGTGCACCCTGCGGACCACCCTCGGCGCCGGTGAGCACCAATCGGCCGAAGCTGTCGACGAAGTACACGCTGCGTTGATAGCGCTGTTGATACTTGTCGATCAGCTTGATCACCGCATCCACCGTCAGACCGACACCCGCCGCGCCGATGAAACGGTCGTTGTAGTCGTAGACCTTGTAGTTGATGAAGAAGGTCAGGTTGTCCTTGTTGGCAAGGTCCGGGTCGACGTTGATCTCGTAAGGATCAGTCATGTCACGCACGCGGAAATACCAGGCATCGCGCGGTTCGGTGACTTTGACCTGCTTGAGCACGCCTTTGGCATGGTAGTAGGTCAGCGTGCCGTTGGAGACGAAAAACGCGGTGTAGGCGCCGTAGTGAGTCATGACCTCGTTGAGGTAGCGGGTCATCTGGTCGGGGTTGTGTTCGCCGTTGACCACCCAATCGCGCATGAAGGTGTCGCGGGACATCATCGAGGAAATCAGGATCGGTCTGACGAGGTCTTTCTGGATTTCCGAGTAGACCGTGTCCGAAGTCAGCGGCAGTTCAGTGTTGACGATGTTGTCGCGGATCGAGGCGCGCGAGGCGTAGTAGCTGAGCAATGACGTGGCGAGAAAGCCTGCGCCCAGCAGCGCGATCAGCGTGAGAACCAGCGAACGTTGCGAATACAGCGGCGAGTGAAGCGGCATGGCGATTCCGTTGGCAGTGACCCGTTGGGGAGCATTCTAGTGGGACTGCTGGGAAATAACTGCGGGATTTGTAGGGTGAATCGGCAAGGATCAGGTTCAGTGGCGCCTGGGCGGACGCCATCGCTGGCAAGCCAACTCCCACAAGGACCGCGCAAAACCTGTGGGAGCGGGCTTGCCCGCGAATCGAAAGATCACCCCAGATTTTTCAGGTACGCACGCCATCCGCCCAAATGACTGATATCCACCGCGCCCTCCAACCCATACGCCTCACAGATAAACCCGCTTTCCCAACGCCCATCCGCCAGTTGCACCTTACCCAACCCCAGCGGTGCCGGAATCCCGGTCAAAAACGACCCCAACTCACTGCTCGGCAACTCCCAGACCTCCACCGCAACCGCCACGCCGCCATCCTTCACCCGCACCATCCCTGGACGAAACGGCGGGCCACCGGCCAACGCATACAGCTGATAGTCCGGCGAACTGAACGTCGTTTCGACCAACGTCGCGCCGCGCCGTTTCAGTTGCCAGTTCAGCGCCAGCCCATCCAGATGCGCGCCGCACACCACCAGCCGCGCACGGTCATTGCGAGCGACGGCCAACGGTGCGGGCGCATCTGAACGACGTTGAAACGCATCCGCCACGCTCAACAGATACTGATCGGTAAACGCCCGGCCAAACAGCGTCACACCCCACGGCAAACCATTGCCCATGAACCCGCTCGGCACCGCGACGGCGGCGTAATCGAGCAGGTTCATGAAGTTGGTGTAGTAACCCAGTTCCGAATTGCGCAGCACCGGTTCAGCCTCAAGTTCCGCCAACGTCACCGGACGGCCGATGGTCGGTGTGACCACGCAATCCAACCCTTCCAGCGCCTTGTCGCACAGGGCTTTCAAGGCTTGCAGCCGATACTGCGCGCGGAACGTTTGCACGCCGCTCACCGCTGGCGCCTTGGCCAACACCGCACGAATCACCGGCAACACCGCTTGAGGATTTTGCTCCATCAACTCGCCAGCCACGCTGTACCGTTCCGCCACCCACGGGCCTTCATAAAGCAGGCGCGCCGCTTCAAGGAATGGCGACAGATCCAGTTCCACCGCCTCACCGCCCAACGCCTTGAGCCGATCGATGGCATCGCCGAACAACAGCGGTCCTTCCGGGCAACCGAAGAACTCCAGGTCCTGCGCACGCGGCACGCCGAAACGCAAGGGACGCGGTGTGCCAAACGCCGAGCCGTCATTCCACAGCGGGTTGCTGCGGCTGTACTCGTCCCGTGGATCGAGGTGTGCGGTGAGCGCCAGTAACTGACTGGCTTCCTGCGCCGTCGCGGTAAACGTCGTGACGCAATCGAGCGTGCGACACGCCGGCACCACACCCGCCGTGGAGATCAACCCTTTGGTGGCTTTCAATCCCACCAGATTGTTCAACCCCGCAGGCACGCGCCCGGAACCCGCCGTGTCCGTGCCCAACGAAAAACTCGCCACGCCCAGCGCCACCGCCAGCGAAGACCCGGCGCTGGAACCCCCCGACGGGTATTCCGGCAACACGCTGTTCGGGCACGCGCCATAGGGCGAGCGACTGCCATTGAGGCCTGTGGCGAACTGATCAAGATTGGTCTTGCCCAGCGGAATCGCGCCGAGTGCCAGCAACTGCTCGACGATGGTCGCCGACTGCTGCGGCACATAGGCAAACGCCGGGCACGCTGCTGTGGTTGGAATGCCGGCCAGATCGATGTTGTCCTTGATCGCGAACGGCACGCCGTACAGCGGCAGGCTGTCGATATCGCGACCGTCGAGCGCGGCGAGGTACGGTTCCAGTTCTTCAACGCTGAGCAAATGAATGAACAGGTGATAGTCCGGGTTCAGCGCGGCGGCTTTGTCACGCAGGCTCAGCAGCAATTGACGTGGCGTGATGTTGCCGACGCGATAGGCACTGCGCAGGGCGTCGAGTTGCAGATTGATGGTCATGATGTGAGTCCTTTTCCAAATGGGTTCAGTCGAGTTGCAGCACCACGACGCGCTGTCCGGCGCGCACCGCCGAACCCGGTTGCACGCGGATCTCGCGCACCACGCCGGCGGTGGGCGCGAGCAGCGGGATTTCCATCTTCATCGACTCCAGAATCACCAGCACATCACCGGCGGCGACGCGGCTGCCGGTCTCCACCTGAACCTGCCAGAGGTTGCCGGCGATGTGGCTGTCGACGCTCATTTCGCCGCTGGCCAGCGGTGCGTCTTCGGCCGTTTCCGGGGCCGCTTCTTCACTGTCGAAATGCGCCTGGCCACTGGCAATCCAACGCTCGCGCTCGGCGTTGAATGCGCCTTTCTGTTGATCCCGAAAAGCGGCAATGCTCGAGGACTCTTTAGTCAAGAAAGCCTGGTAATCCGCGAGGTTCAACTGGCTGTGCTCGATGTTCAGCTCGAAACGCCCGAGGGGGAAATCCCGGCGGATGCGCAGCAGTTCATCGGCGCTCACCGGGTAGAAACGGATCTGATCGAAGAAACGCAGCAGCCATGGTTTGCCATCGAACGCGGCGACTTCGCGGTAGCGGTTCCACATTTGTAACGTGCGACCGACGAACTGATAACCGCCGGGGCCTTCCATGCCGTAGACGCACATGTAGGCGCCACCGATGCCCACCGAGTTTTCCGCGGTCCAGGTGCGCGCCGGGTTGTATTTGGTGGTGACCAGGCGATGGCGCGGATCGAGCGGGGTGGCGACCGGCGCGCCCAGGTAAACGTCGCCCAGGCCCATCACCAGGTAGCTGGCTTCGAACACCGTGCGCTGCACTTCATCGAGGTTCGGCAGGTCGTTGATGCGGCGTATGAATTCCAGATTGCTCGGGCACCACGGTGCGTCCTTGCGCACGGTGGTCATGTATTTTTCGATCGCCAATTGGCAGGCCGGGTCATCCCAGGACAGCGGCAGATGGACGATGCGCGAGGGGACTTGCAGGTCTTTGGCGGCGCACACCGCGTCCCATTCACCGGCGACGATACCGAGCAGATCGGTCAGTGGCAGTTGTTCGGGCTGGTAGTGCACTTGCAGCGAGCGGATACCCGGTGTGAGGTCGATGACACCGTGCAGGGTTTTGCTTTCCAGGGCTTGCATGAGAGCGTGGGCGCGGAAGCGCAGCACAAGGTCCAGTTCTGGCGCGCCGATTTCCAGCAGAAGATGCGTATCCCCCGACAACCTTGCAACCAACCGCGTATCCCCCTGACCCAACTCCAACACCACAGGCGATATAAGGCCCTGTGGGAGCTGGCTTGCCAGCGATGAAGTTGATGCGGTGTCTGGTCGGGCCCCATCGCTGGCGAGCCAGCTCCCACAGGTATCCCATTTGCAGGCGAGGTTGCGGGCGGTCTTGAGATCGACGGGGAGGAACTGGACTTTGTCGCCGGCCTTGAGCTGCCCAAGCTGCCAAAGATCCGCCTCGATCACGGTCACCGGGCACACAAACCCGCCCAGGCTCGGGCCGTCCGGCCCGAGAATCACCGGCATGTCCCCGGTGAAATCCACGGCGCCAATGGCGTACGGATTGTCGTGAATATTCGACGGATGCAGCCCCGCCTCACCACCGTCCGCACGTACCCATTCCGGCTTCGGCCCGATCAGACGCACGCCCGTTCTGCTGGAGTTGAAATGCACTTCCCATTGAGTCGCGAAGAACGTGCCGATGTAGTTTTCGGTGAAATATTCCGGTGCGCCGTGCGGGCCGTAGATCACCCGAATCTGCCGCACGGCAGGCAACTCAGGGATTTCCGGCAGTTGCTCACCGACGCTGTGATCGCTCAACGCCGGCACATGCAATACATCGCCGGCTCGCAATGCTCGACCACCATGCCCACCAAACTGCCCGAGCGTGAAGGTACTTTTACTGCCCAGATAATCCGGCACTTGCAGGCCGCCACGCAGGCACAGATAGCTGCGAGCGCCCGCACCGGCAATCGTCCCGAGGCTCAGCGTGGCACCGGCGGGAATCAGCAGCGCCGTGTTCATCGCCACGGTTTCACCGTTCAGCGTCAGCGGAATCACTGCCCCGGTGACCGCCACCACTGCGTCGCAATTGAAGCGCAGCAACGGCCCGCTCATGGTGATTTCCAGCGCGGCGGCACCTTCTTCGTTACCCAGCAACAGATTGCCCAGACGCAATGCGCGACTGTCCATCGGCCCCGACGGCGGCACGCCCACCGCCCAATAGCCGAGTCGCCCCGGATAGTCCTGAACGCTGGTTTGAGTGCCAGCGCTGAGCACTTCAAAGGTGTTGGCCTGATAGATCAGATGTTCGAGGCAGCGGGTCCACGGCTGGCCGCTGGCGAACGGCGCATCGAGCAAGATCTGCCGCAGGTAATCGCGGTTGGTTTCCACGCCGTAGAGCAGGCTGTCGCCCAAGGCCTGATGCAGATCGGCCCGCGCTTCTTCGCGGGTCGGTGCCCAGCAGATGACCTTGGCGATCATCGGGTCGAAGTACGGCGGAATCTCGCAACCGGCCTCGACCCAGGTGTCGATGCGCAGCTGTTTGCCATCGGCGACGGGGAAATTCACAGCGGTCAGCAAGCCGGGGCTCGGTTGAAAATCACGACCCGGATCTTCCGCATACAGCCGCGCCTGAATCGCATGGCCGTTGGCTTTCAAACCTTGGCTCAACACGCTCAGCGGCGGCAGATCACCCGCCGCCAGTTCCACCATCCAGCGCACCAGATCCACGCCCCACACCTGTTCGGTGACGCCGTGTTCGACCTGCAAACGGGTGTTCACTTCCAGAAAATAGAAGCGCTGGTCTGCGCTGTCGAAGACGAATTCCACGGTGCCGGCGCTGCGGTAATTCACCGCTTTGGCCAGTTTGATCGCAGCGGCGCAAAGCGCTTCGGCCATCCCTTCCGGCAGGTTCGGCGCCGGGGTTTCTTCGAGGACTTTCTGATTGCGGCGCTGCACCGAGCAGTCGCGCACGCCGAGGGCGATTACTTCACCGCGACCGTCACCGAACACTTGAACTTCGAGATGCCGCGCGCGCTGAATGTACTTCTCGATGAACACACCGGCGTCACTGAAATTGTTCTGGCCGAGGCGTTTGACCGCTTCGAAGGATTCGCTCAATTCGGCAGCACTGCGGCATACGCGCATGCCGATGCCACCGCCGCCAGCGGTGCTTTTGAGCATCACCGGGTAACCGACTTGTTCGCCAGCGATCAATGCCGCATCGAGGCTGTCGAGTAGCTCGGTACCTTCGAGCATCGGCACGCCGTGCTGTTTGGCCAAGGCGCGGGCCGTGTGTTTGAGACCGAATACGCGCAGCTGTTCTGGCGTCGGACCGATGAAGGCGATGTCGGCGGCTTCGCAGGCTTCGGCGAACGCGGCGTTTTCCGAGAGGAAACCGTAGCCGGGATGGATCGCCGTGGCGCCGCTGGCTTTGGCGATGGCGAGGATTTTGTCGACCGCCAGATAGGTGCCGGCCGCCGCGCCTTCACCGAGGCTGTGGGCTTCATCGGCTTGCAGGATGTGCAGGCTCGCGGCATCGGCTTCGGAGTACACGGCGACGCCTTTGACGTGCGCTTCACGCAAGGTGCGCAGGATGCGGCAGGCAATGGCGCCACGGTTGGCAATCAGGACTTTTTCGAACATGGCATAACCCCTGGAGGGGATGCGGGCCGTCCCGCAGTTTTTCGTTGGGCGCCGGGGTCGTCCCCGACGGCAGAATCAATTCACTCCCAAACACCACAAAACCCTGTGGGAGCGGGCTTGCCCGCGATGAGGCCGGCACTTTCAACACTGATGTCGACTGACACACCGCTATCGCGGGCAAGCCCGCTCCCACAGGTTTAGTGGTGGTCTGGAGATTTCAGGCACTGCCCGGAACGGGCCTGGCACAGGGCAAACAACCACCGCCGCAACCGCGAAAGTTTCAGTTCCATACCAGCAGCTCCGCAGGCGTAGGGTTGTAGGCATTGCACGGATTATTCAGTTGCGGGCAGTTGGAAATCAGCACGATCACATCCATCTCTGCCCGCAGGTCCACGTACTTGCCCGGCGCCGAAATCCCGTCTTCAAAGGTCAGCCCGCCATCCGCCGTGACCGGCACGTTCATGAAGAAGTTGATGTTCGGCCCGATGTCACCCTTGCCCAGTCGTCCGTCGTGGACGCAGGCGCGCAGGTAGTTGTCGCGGCAGCTGTGCATGTAGCGTTTTTCCAGCGCGTAACGCACGGTGTTGCTCTCCTGCGCGCAAGCACCGCCGAGGGTGTCGTGGCGGCCGCAGGTGTCGGCGACGATGGTCAACATGGGTTTGCCGAGGTTGGAATACAGCACGCTGCCGGTGCTCAGGTAGACGCTGTTTTGCCGGCGCAAAGTGCGTTGCACGTCGTAGCGTTCTTTCGGATTGGCGACGCTGTAGAACAAGGTGTCGACGGCCTGGTTGCCTTCCAGATCGAGGATGCGTAGGGTCTGGCCGGCCTTGACTTCCATCAGCCACGGTTCGCCGGCGGGGATGGTGGCGCGGTAGACCGCGGCTTCTGGTTGCTTGGGCGTGGTAGCGATTGCGAGTGACATGGCAGCGATCCTCAGGCGAACAGACGGTCGGTGTTGATGAAGCCGCGCTCGTTTTCCGGGCGCGAAGTGCGGCAGTGTTCGGCGACGCTGGCGTCGGCGTTCATCCAGCTCAACTTCAACGGTTTCGGTGCGTATTCCGGCGATGGGTCCATCGGGTGTTGCAGGGCGGTGAGCACCACCAGCGTGTCCATCGGCGCGTACAACTCGATGTAGTCGCCGGCCTTGGAGTTGCCTTCGACGAAGTGGAAACGCCCGGCCTCATCGACATTCACGCGGCTGAACAAATTGAGCGTCATCAGCAAATCCGACAGGCCCAGACCCCACTTGCCCAGTTCCACCAACAGGTTATCGGTGCCGTTGCGGAAGAAGCCGTTGCGCAGTTCCTGGTAGCGGCCGGTGCCGTATTTTTCTGCCACTTCTTCAGCGCAGAGCACGCCGCCGAGGCTGTCGCTCCAGCCGCAGGTGTCGGCGGTAATTGCCGCCAGCACCCGGCCCATGTCCGAGTAGAGGCAATGGCCAGTGGTGAGCTTGGCGGTGTGTTGGCATTTGAGGCTGTCGGGCAGGTTCAGACGCTCGGTTTTTTCATTGGCGTTGAGCAGCGTCAGGCTGACATTGGCACCGCCACGCAGGTCGGTGAGGCGCAGCAATTGACCGCGCTTGAGGACGAAAGAACGATGGCCGCCGCCGGGGAGCATTTCTTCGGCGAAGGGTGGAAACAGTTGGGTCGAATCAGTCATGTGCAAATCCTCTTAAGCGGTGCGAAGCGTGCCTGCCAACTCAATCGGCAAGGCATCGACGGCGGCACGGGAGGCGCGGCGGTCGCTGTTCAATGGGATGTCGTAGGTGATGCGCGCGCCATAGGCGCCGGGGGCGTGCGGGTCGACGCGGACCTTGTCGAACACCAGCAAACGGGTGCCGAGGCTGAAACCTTCGGACAGGTCATGGGTGACCATGAACACCGTCAGTTGCGTCTCGCGCCACAGTTCCAGCAGCAAGGCGTGCATGTCTTTGCGGATGCCCGGATCGAGCGCGCCGAACGGTTCGTCGAGCAGCAACACGCGGGGTTTCATGATCAGCGCCTGGGCGATGGCCAACCGTTGTTGCATGCCGCCGGAGAGCTGCGCCGGGTACTTGTCCAGCGAGTGGCCGAGGCCGACTCTGTGCAGCAGCACCGAAGCCTGTTCGCGCGCCTCTTTTTTCGCGCTGCCGAACAGGCGTCCGAGCAGCGGCGAACGTGGCAGTTCGAGGCCGAGGGCGACGTTGTCCAGCACGGTCAGGTGCGGAAACACTGAGTAGCGCTGGAACACCACGCCACGGCTCGAATCCGGCTCGCTGGCCAGGGCCTGGCCGTCCAGCAGAATCTCGCCGCGACTGGCGCGTTCCTGGCCGAGCAACAGCCGCAGGAAGGTCGATTTGCCGCAACCCGACGCGCCGACCAAAGTGCAGAACTCACCTTCGTTGACGTTCAGGTTCAAGCCTTCGAGCACCACCTGATCGGCGTATTGCTGCCAGACGTTTTTTACCGTGATGAAGCTCATGCGCGGGCTCCTTCATACCAAGGGAACGCGCGTTGGGTCAGGCGCTTGAGGCCCCAATCCATCAGCCAGGCGAGCAGGGTGATCCAGACCACGTACGGCAGGATCACATCCATCGCCAGATAACGGCGCACCAGAAAAATCCGGTAGCCAAGGCCGTCGGTGGAAGCGATGGCTTCGGCGGCGATCAGGAACAACCACGCCGAACCGAGCATCAGCCGCAGTGAGATCAGCAGGCGCGGCAGCAATTGCGGCAGCACCACACGCAGCATCAGCGTCCAGGTTGAAGCGCCGAGGGTCTGGGCCTTGATCAGCAACTCCACCGGAATTTCCCGGGCGCGCTGTTCCAGATCCCGCGCCAGGCAAGGGGTGATGCCGATCACGATCAGCATCACTTTCGACAATTCCCCCAACCCGAACACGATGAACAGAATCGGCAGGATCGCGAGCGGCGGCACCATCGACAGCACCGTCAGCAACGGCGACAACGGCGCGCCGAACAGCGGCAACGTCCCGGCGGCGATGCCCAGGCACAGCCCGGCCAGCGCGCTGATGCCGAGGCCGATCGCCAGGCGCCGCAAACTGGACGCGGTGTCTTGCCACAACACGTATTCACCGGTGCGGCTGTCGGCGCTGAACGCCAGGCGCTTCACCGCATCGGTCATCTGCACGGCGCTCGGCAACAGTTTGTCGTTGGGGTTGTCCAGCAGCCGCTCGGCCGAGCCCATGAAGTAGGCCAGCAGCACCAGGGCGAACGGCAGGATCACCAACAGCAGGCGACTCGGACGATCCGGGTGACGATTGATCAGGCGCATGGCCAGGTCCTCTTCTTACAGCTTGGCGTCGGCGGCCATCTGCACGTAACTCGGGTCGAAGCGCAGCTTGAGGTTGGTCTTGTCGCCGCTGGTCACGCCATTGGCGAAGGCCATGCCGACGGCGCTGGTGTCCTTGGCGCCTTCACCGAGCAAGCCGTGCTGGAAGGAAAACTCGGCGACCTTGCGCATGGTTTCCGGCAGTTGCTTGCTGGTGGCAAACCCCAGGGCCTCTTTCGGCGTGGCGAACAATTTGGTGGTGTCGAGTTGCGCCTGGAAACCCGCGAGGTCGGTGCCCGAGGCCTTGGCCATGTGTTCGAGGGCGGCTTTGCTGGCGGCGTTTTTCGCGTTCATCAACTCGACCACTTCGAACCACGCACCGGTCAGCGCTTTGCCCAGGGCCGGGTTGTCTTTGAGGGTGGCGCTGTTGACCACCATCATGTCCATGATTTCGCCGGGGATCTGGCTGGAGTTGAAGACTTCGGTCACGCCCGGTTTGGCCTTGATGTCCGAAAGCATCGGGTTCCAGGTAGTGACAGCGTTGACTTGATCCGTGTTGAAAGCCGCCGAGATGTCGGCGTCCGAAGTGTTGACCACTTTCAGGTCTTTCTCGGTGAGGTCGACCGAATCCAGTGCACGGGCCAGCAAGTAGTGGGAAACCGACAGCTCGACGAGATTGACGTCCATACCCTTGAGGTCGCTGACTTTCTTGCCGTCGCCCTTGAGCACGATGCCGTCGTTGCCGTTGGAGAAGTCGCTGACGATCAACGCGGTGCTGTCGACGCCGCCAGCCGCCGGAATGGTCAGCGCGTCCATGTTGGTCATGGTGCAACCGTCGAATTGGCCGGCGGTGTACTGGTTGATGGATTCGACGTAGTCGTTGAGCTGCACCACATCAATCTTGATGCCGTACTTCTTGGCCCATTTGTCGACGATGCCTTGGCTGCCGGCGTATTCCCAAGGCATCCAGCCGGCGTAGATGGTCCAGCAGACGCTGAAGTGGTCTTTTTGCGCAGCCTGGGACGAGACGCTCACGAGGGCTGCAAACGCAGCGGCGAGGAGGGCGGGTAAACGAAGCTTGAGCATGGGTGATTCTCCAGTTGATCAAGGGCGGGCAGGAGTCAACGCGGCACCGTAAACGGTGGCTTGTCTCCCGGGCTTTTGTCCCGCCGTGTAACCTCAACTGGAGGTCGCCAACTCTCGGACCAGCCACTCGCCTTAGCGAGCCGGAACCCTAGTCAGCCATTGCAAATTGTGGTGCCGCGAACCTGTGATGACTCCTGCACGGGTTTGCTAAAGCGAGAGCCGTGCCAAGTCGCCCGAAGCGCTCTGGGCCGGGGGATTGCTTTTTGGCCGGGAGAGTCGAGGGTCGTTCGTTGCTTTGTGATGGTGCATCCGTGCACTGAGATGTAGCGTGGCGGGCCGCTGATCTGAAGGTCGGTGTCGTCTGGCACTTGCCATTGCATCGTCAGTCAAAACAGGTGTCAGCCGGCCTGTATCGGCTGTGGTCTTTCAGGAGGCCGCCATGTTTCGTCGACTGTTGCTGGGTGTTGTGCTCGGTGTCGGGTTGGCCGGTTGCTACTACTACGCCGGCTCCTACGACGTGTATTCCACGCCTTATTACTCTCCCGGCTATGCGCCGTATTCCTACTATTACGGCCCGCGCTACTACTATGGCCCGCGCTTTTACGGTGGTTATCGCTACTACTATTGGGGCGGGCATGCGCCCCGTCATTACGGCGGTGGATATCGCGGAGGTCACCATTAATCAGCGGATGAATGGATGAAAAACCTTTCATCGGCCAGATGTTTCAACTTGTTGCAAGACCGCACCAGATTTCGAAATCGATGTCTGATCTCTCGACAGTCACCGAATAATTGACTGTCGCCCGCCAGCGTCGCTGGTGTGGCTCACTCGCGGTCCAGGAGGCCGCCATGCTCCTTCAAAAAATGCTCCGTCGAATTCTTCTGATAGCTGTAGTGGGATTGTCTCTCGGTGCGTGCGTGCCCTATGCCGATGGAGGAGGCAGCTACTACAGTTCCGAGGTGTACACGTCCCCTGCGCCGTATTACTCCGGTGGCGGGCCTTACTACTCCAATGGCGGTTACTACACGTCGCCGCGCCGGTATTACTCACCGCCGGCCCGCTATTACCAGCCGACACCGCGGTACTACCACCAGCCACGGGTGTATCAACCGGCACCGCGTTATTACCAGCCATCGCCACGAGGCGATTACCGGGCTCATCAGAGTCGCGGCTGGGACGGCAATGGCCGGGGCGGTTGGGATGGACGGAATCGTGGCAATTGGAACAACGATAATCGCGGCGGCCATGGTGGACGCGATGGCCGAGGCGGGCGGGGCAGTCATGATGGACGTGGCAGTCACCGGTAGCCTCCTACAAAACCTCAACAAAAAAGCGGCGCATCAAGCGCCGCTTTTTTTATGCGCCACGGATAGGGCGCGAAGGTCATGACTGGGATGAACGTGACGTCCTCAAGGAAGCGCACAGTGCCGGGAGCGCCTGCTCGATTCGAAATTCACCCTCCTTGCTCCATCTCCTCGGGCGTTCTCGGAACCCTCCTACATTTTTATTTCTGCGCGTTTGTTAGCGTTTGTGCATTCGTATTGATGTTGAAAAAACTTCAATGAAATGAGGGCGTACGAGCAGAAAAATTATTTAAATTATGAACTTGCTGATTATCCATCAAAACTTCCCTGGTCAATTCCAGCATGTTGCATTGGCGGCGTTGAGACGGCCAGGCAATAACGTCATTGCTATAGGGCGAGATACTGCTCCAGGTGTGCCAGGAATAAAGCTCTTCAGATATAGATCTATAAGAAAGGCGTCACAGCATACTCATCCGTATTTGCGTCAATATGAAGACGCGGTAGTTGATGGGCAGCAAGTAGTTTGGGTGTTGAAAGGTATCAAGCAAAAAGGTTATCGCCCTGACGTGATACTTGCGCATCCAGGGTGGGGTGAAACATTGTTTGTAAAGGATGTTTATCCTGACATTCCTCTGATTCATTTTTGTGAATATTATTATCATTCAAAAGGCGCGGATGTAGGTTTTGATCCTGAATTTTCGTGCACCCCAGATGCTTCTTCAAGAATTCGCCCACTGAACTCGATGCATCTTTTGAATCTTGAACAATGTGATGTTGGAATTGCCCCAACACATTGGCAGCGGAGTTTGTTTCCGACAGCGTATCACTCAAAAATTCACGTGATTCATGAGGGTATTCCTTTAGAAGCTCTTGGGCCTATGCCGTCTGCCTCTGTAAGGCTACCCAATGGGTACGTGCTGGAAACCGGGCAGCCAATCGTGACGTATGTGGCGAGAAACCTAGAACCCTATCGCGGATTTCATAGTTTCATGAGATCCATTCCTTATATTCAGGCCGAGTGTCCGGACGCCCAGATCGTAATCGTGGGAGGCGATGGTGTCAGTTATGGGCGTTTGCCGAAAGGGTTTGAGAACTGGCGCAGTAAGTTGCTGGCGGAGTTGGATATAGATCTTTCCAGGGTGCATTTCACGGGCAAGCTGCCTTATAAAACTTATAGAGCCGTTTTGCGCGTTTCAGAGGTGCATGTTTATTTGACTTATCCCTTCGTTATGTCTTGGTCGCTACTAGAGGCAATGGCGTCTGAGTGTGTCGTGATAGGTTCTGATACTGCTCCGGTTCGGGAGGTGATCGTTGATGGTGTAAATGGACTGCTGGTGGATTTTTTTGACGCTGAGGCAATAGCGGGGAACGTATGCAGGGTTTTAAGAAGTCCCGATGATTTTAATTTGATTGGGGCATCAGCGAGATCTACAGCGAGCAGGTTTGATGTAAAGCATGGCTTGCAAGGGTATTTCGAGATTTTTGATCGCGTGATTTCTTGTTCTTAATAGGCAGCTTGATCATTTTAAATGGAGTTTGAAATGTATAAGGTGATTCGCAAGGATGCATATTGGTGGTGTAAAACCATACTGAAGTACGGTTTGGTTGTGGCTTTTTGCTTTTGGTTGGTGAGTTGTTACGTTGAATCTGAACGCAGGGCGGAAGAGCGGGATCGTAGCCGAGAGGAATCAAAAAAATGCAGTCAGAAACTTGCTGGTATGGAGCACGTTCCCATCTTGGGTGGGAGCCTTCTTGATCGAACCAAGATACCAGGATTCCATTTTGGTTCTTCAACGAGAGACGGGCTGTGCATTGCAGATGTTCTTGAGGGTTCTTTCTGGTGGACGGGGACTGAACTCCGCACGGAGTATCAGGAGAGCGGGAAAGAAAAGCCATCTAGCTGGGGGCATTTCAATGTGGCTGCGAGGTTGTATACAAGAAAGCCATCCACGGAACCGTACAATATGGGACGTAAGACTATCGATTGGCCTGATGAGCTTACTGTAAAACTAAAGAATTACCCGGGCTTGGAGCTCTGGCTTACCGCTCCTCCTCCTAGTATTAAGAATGAATTCTCAGTTACAAGTTTTGTAATACGTGATTGGCGTCGACGTGACGGAACACCGCGCACGATATCGTGTGACGGGTTGGATTCGCCGCGGAAGAAAACTCTAGAAAGCGGGGTGAGTGGGGCGGATCTATTAAGGTTTGACAAGTCGCAACTGGAAAATTTAGATTTTGGTGATTTGAATGCCTATTGTACGGTCGGATTGCATAATTTCGATTTTGCAGGTGGAGATGCTCGTGTAGGAACTGGAACTGAATCGTTACGTGGCGCTCCCATAGCGCTTCAGATGATTAGTGAATATCTTTCGAATGCTATAATTACAGGGAAGTAACTATGAGCTATGTTTTTAGTGTTTTAGAGAAAAAAAGAATTTTCGAAGCTGTCAGTATATGCAGTGGGATGGTATTTGGATCGGAAGAAGAGAGGTATAAGGCAGTAGCGAAAGAAGGTAGTAATTGCGTGCCTTTCTATCAAGCTTTATCAGATATTGTTGGTGAGAAGCTTTCAGGGAAAATTATTCTTGATGATACCACTAAGCGCACTTTAAAAAGTGCCAAGCTCTGGCTTGATGTGGCGATTGATGCGAATGGAGGAAACGGTGCTTACTCTGCATTAATTCGAGCTTATACACTACGGCAAGGACAGTTGAGGCTCAAAGAAACGTTTAGCTCTGAGTTGATACAAGAAGCATCCAATGGTGTGGCAGTCAATTTTGTAAATGCTCTGATATACGGATCAGTTAAAGAAAATTTGGCACCGTGGACAGTGCCTTTAATTAGTCAAATCGCTTCCATCGATGCAAGAGCCGTCGGCGAAATATTGTTCGAAGACGAAAGTGGTACAGAAGATACTGCCTCAAGCCGTAACGCAGGATGGTCGGGCACAATCGCCTTTAGCCTGTTGGGTGGGGAGTTTCCCTATGAAACGTGGAGGTTAATATCGGCAGGTGATCCCGGTTCGGAAATAAAAGGCAGTCATGAACAAGCAAAGGTTAATAGAATCGATGATTTCAAGAATATCCTGTTTGCCATAGACTCATACAGTGTGGCGCTTGAGGCGGTGATCAAAAACTTTGGTGGGAATGTTTTTGAGAGCTTGTTTTCCGTTGTGCCAGAGCAAATAAATGTGGCGCTTAGTAGTGGGAGTGTTAATCCGTTAATCCAGTATGTGGTTAAAGGTACGCCTATTTCATCAGTGGTTGATCTGATATTAAGATACGGTGTGAATGTCTTCTTTGACATGTTTAGACGAACCTACGATGGTGACGCTAATGTTGCGGCTACCACGGATGAAACTTTTGCTGTTAATGTCCATGCATTTTTCTCGGCGCTCCCACCGAGTCAATCCCAAAGCATTGTTGCAAAGACAATTGGGGAATATGGCAGCGCTTCTGAGTGGGGAGTACTAGCCGCCCAGGATACGTCTATCGGGCAGGCAATACGGAATGCTCTAAAATACCTCAGCGAAATAGTTATAGAAAGAGACGACGGTTTTTCAGGGCGCGGACTTGAACTCTATGACTCAAAAACTGGTGAAGGCGTCATCACCGAGCAATGGTTGATTGATCGGGCGGAAATGTTAGGCCGATTGATAGCCAGGACCAACGGATCATTTGGTGAAAACACAACTCAGAAGTTCTCCTATTCAGATCTTGCATCGGGTAAACAGGTATCAATGGCTACAGGGGTTTCAAATCCTCTGGTCATGTTTGGTGATGATGGAGGACGGTCGTTCGGCGGCGGAGCAAACATCGACCATCTTTACGGCGGTGTGGGCAATGACACTATCACCGGTTTCGAAGGACATGACTATATAGAGGGGGGTCATGGCAACGACCTGTTAAAAGGAAATGATGGGAATGATACGTTGTATGGAATGTTCGGTGACGACGTATTAGTGGGCGGTAAAGGCGGCGATATTCTGATTGGAGGAGTTGGCAACGATCGATATGAGTTTTTGAATGGCGATGGGGTTGATCAGATTTTAGATTTCAACGTCGATGGTCAGATCCTGATAAATGGCAGCCTCATACCTGTCCCCAGACGTCTTGGTCCTTTGGACAACACGTGGGTCACCGAAGATGGCGCCATTACTTTAACCCTCATCGAAGAACCCACTGAAAAAACACTCAATATCAAATACGGCCAGAATGACCTGATTGTCATAAGACACTTCACACCGGGAATGTTTGGCATCCAACTTCCAGGCTACGTAAGCCAGAGCTTTGCGAAGCCCTATCTCACCATCACCGGTGACCGAAAAGCTGAAGATGCCGATCCGGATGTTCCCGGTGATCAGCTTTCTTACGATGAGCTGGGCAACGTTGTGGTGATGCCGAAGGTAAAACAGAGCAACCGGGCAGACGTGCTGCACGGATCGTTTAGCCACGACATGCTCATTGGACTCGGTGGTTCCGATCGGTTGTTCGGTAAAGCCGGAAATGATCGTTTGTTTGGAGATAAGCGGGTCACTATCGAAAAGGCAATGACTGGCGGAGCCGTTCGCGGACGAGCAAGTCGTGGCGATTGGCTTGATGGGGGGCTTGGCGACGATCTCCTGGTCGGTAGTTCATCCAGAGACATGCTACTGGGCGGCACCGGAGAAGATACGCTGGTTGGCGGGGCGGGCGACGACAATCTATCGGGTGATGGTATGTCCGGTGGTTTGTTGGACAGTTGGGACTTCAAACGCGTTGAACTCCCTTTCGGCAAGGACAGTAGCAGTTGGCATCCAGGCCTATCCGATGCCTCCATTAGCACGGCGGTAGAAGGTGGTAATGACATACTTTATGGCCAGGGTGGTCACGATTTTATGACCGCCGGCGGGGGGGACGATTTACTCGATGGTGGTCCCGGGAATGATGTCATGAGCGGTGATCAAGGAAGTGACACCCTTCTCGGTGGCAGTGATGACGACCTCCTGCTGGGAGACAACCACGATTCCGCTGGCGGGCTCGAAAGCAGGAGCCATGGAAACGATTTGCTGGACGGTGGTGATGGCAATGACAAGCTTCACGGTAATGGTGGTAGCGACGTGTTGTACGGCGGTGTCGGTAACGATTATCTAACGGGCGATGACTCTGAGTTGCAGGGTATAGAGGGTGATGCAGCCCATTATTTCGGGAGTGACTTTCTGGATGGTGGTGCAGGCAACGACACCCTCCAGGGGGGCGGTGCTGATGATTCACTTTATGGCGGTGCAGGTAACGACAATCTCTCTGGTGATTACCTCTCCCACCCAGTTCACTACCACGGTAATGATTTCCTTGATGGCGGCATCGGTGATGACACGCTTATAGGCATGGGTGGCTCCGATACGCTGATAGGGGGAGAAGGACATGACGCCTTGGACGGAGATGAGCACAGCCTGCAAGAGGGGGGAACCAATGATGACTACATTCAAGGAAATGCAGGAAACGACACACTCTGGGGCGGCTTGGGCGCCGATACACTTTATGGCGGCGCTGATGACGATTTCTTGTTGGGTGATTATGAGCTAAGGCCCGAAACGGAACATGGTGCAGACTATCTTGATGGCGGTTCAGGAAACGACACGCTGATTGGTGGCGGCGGAAACGACACTTTGTATGGCGGCGCAGGTGCGGATTACCTTCGCGGTGGTTCTGGCGATAACGTTTTTTATGGAGGTGCCGGCAGCGACTATCTGGAGGGACTAGACGGCAATGACATCTTTCATTTCGGTATTGGTGATGGACTCGATGTTATTGCCGATACCGGTGGAAACAACGTCATAAAATTCGGACCTGGATTTACCTCAGATAATTTAAAAGCTGACATCATTGTTGTGGATGTCGGTCCGGTATTGCGGCTATTTAATGGGTTGGGGGACGCCATTCTGATTCGGGACTACAATAAATGGGAAACCTCCATATTTCGTTTTGAAGATGGTGCCGTTTTAAGTTTCAAGGATGTAATGAGGGAAGTGCAAGGTCCGCGAGAAGTAGAGCCCACGGTTGCCAATGATGCTACTGGCGATAACGCTATCCTTGAAATCGCTGATGATAAGTCGTGGAGTGAAGAGTTTCTGAGTAACCTGAAAAAGCGTCGTTCGGCATATATACTTGCATCGGGGTTTGTACTGAATGCTCAAGGAGCCTGGAGCAAGAGCTTTATTACTGACAGTGAAAACAGTTATCAAGAAAAAACACACTTAGTTGTTGAGAGCTTTCAGCCAGGTTCATTGTCAGATACCCCCGCACGGATGAGTCTCGTTTTCGGTAGAGCAGTGCTCAGCGAAAGAAATTCAAGCACATCGTCCCATACTGAGTCCCGACCCGCAGTGGTAGGCAGGCTGGAATACAAACCAAAACAAGAGCCGCATTACTATCCGTCCGGTGCAAGCTATAGTGGCTTTTCTCTGAGTGCTGGTGAAGTTATCGTTGAGCATAAAAGCGCGACAGGTGTTATTCAAGGTTGGTATGTTTATCCTCCTGGAAGTTTTGATGGAAATGAAGTGAGTTACAAAAAGTTCAGCTCGGAGGTCACGACTGAAACTGTCAAGCATAAAATTGTTCAGGGTGACAATGAAGGCGGGAGGGTTAATCTGGAAGCCGGTAATATTTTCCATGGAGGAATGGGCGACGACTTGGTGGTTACCTACGAGGCGCCCAATATCTATTACGGTGAAAATGAGGGTAGAGTTTCCGGTGCGTTTCTTTCAGGCGGGGAAGGAAATGATACATTGCTCGGGTCAGAGGGCCAGGATTATTTAATGGGTGGCTCAGGGCATGATTGGCTTTACGGTGGGAACGGTCCAGACACTTATATAATTGGTGCGCATGCTGGGGGGGAAACCATTGTTGCGGACATGTTAAGCCCCGTTTATCTTCGCCCAGAGGTTGGGGCCGCAGGGTGGAATTCCGAGTTTGGGTTGATCGATACAGATACCGTTAGACTGCCGGATGGAGTAACTCTTGAACAGTTGAAGTTAAGCTGGGGAGCAGTGTTGGTTGAAGCGGTCAATATAGAGTTGGCACCCAACCCGAAGCGCGGCACCTATCGCAATCCGCCGCTTGGTCAGATGCTGTACTCCACGCTTGATATTTCCTGGGATAAAGCGCAGCAGGTTCGTATTGTATTACCTAATGCAAGTGATCTTGCTGGTTCAGGTATAGAAGTTGTGAAGTTTGCAGATGGATCACACATTAGCTTGGATAACCTGATAGTTAACAGTCAATTGGGTCCTGCTCCCGATACTTATAAGCATGGTGTCTTGGTCGAAAATGCGGTTGAGGCTGTCTCTTTTCGGGATGGTAAAAAGCTCCCTCTTGTAGGTGGTCAAGGTAATGACACTTTGAGTGGTGCTGGTGAGATACGAGGCATGCAGGGGGATGACCTGATTTCGGGCGGTGCGGGAGACGATGTACTGTGGGGCGGGCCCGGTAATGACACGTTGGCTGGCGGTGAGGGTAATGACATTTACAAATATGACGGGCAGGGACGCGATTTGATCGTAAATACATCTGGTGGTGTGGATGGAATCGACTTTACGGATTTTGGTGCGTCCCTAAATCAGCTGAATTTTCATCGGGAAAAGGATGATCTCGTCATAGTTGTGAATTATGGGATGTCTCCAAAGATTCGAGTTTACGATCATTTTCTTGGTGGCGATCTGGCTATAAATTTTGTACGAACGCTAGGGGAGGATAGAACCGCTAAAGATCATGCTGCGAGCAAATTAATCGAACTTCTACACCCGCTACCCCCGATGAGAGATATGGACCATTTAATGTCTCTTGATGAAGAAAAGGCGTCGGAAGCAATGAAGGAAATAGTTGAATTCTACGGGCTCAACTTAAGTTAGCATGGCTTGCCCGCGACAGCGTTTATGAGCTTGCCATCGCGGGCAATACCCGGCTTTCAGTATCTCTACAAATCCGCCAACGGATGCCGCCCCTCCCAAACCTTATGAAAATGCGCTTCCACCACCGCATCCGGCACATTATTGATGTCTGGCCAATGCCAGTGCGGTTTCTGATCCTTGTCGATCAACCGCGCCCGCACGCCTTCGCTGAATTCCGGATGACGGCAGCAGTTGAGGCTCAAGGTGTATTCCATCTGAAAAACCTGAGCCAGCGACATATGCCGGGCGCGCATGATCTGCTCCCACACCAGATGAGCGGTCAGCGGCGAACCTTCACTCATCGTCCGCGCAGCACGGCTCAGTAGCAGGTCAGTGCTATCACGCTGTTGGCTGATGGCCTTCCACGCGCATTGCACGTCACTGACGTCCAGCAGTTCATCGATCTGCTGACGACGCGGCAGCCACTGGGCTTCGGGCATCTGCGCGAGTGCTTCCTGCTGCAGGGCCTTGAGCAGACTGTTGAGCTGCATGGCCGTCTGTTCCTGCCAGTTCAATTGCAGCAGGCCTTCGATCAGCGCTTCCTGTTGTTCATCGAGCAGGAAACGGTCGGCGAGGTCCAGATCGATCGCATCCCGACCATTCATGTGCGCACCGGTCAGGCCAAGGAACAAACCGAGTTTCCCGGGCAACCGCGACAGAAACCAACTGGAGCCAACATCCGGATACAAACCAATGCTGATTTCCGGCATCGCCAGCCGACTGCTCGGCGTGACGATGCGGATGCTCGCGCCCTGCAGCAGGCCCATGCCGCCACCGAGTACGTAGCCATGGCCCCAGCAGATCAACGGTTTCGGGTAGGTGTGCAGGCTGAAGTCCAGTCGGTATTCCGCCGCGAAGAAGTGCGCGGCCAGCGGCGGTACTTCACCGGGATGCGCGCGACAGGCTTCCACCAGGCTGCGGACTTCGCCGCCGGCGCAAAAGGCCTTGGCACCTTTGCCGCGTAATAATACGCAGACGATTTGCGGCTCCTTGGCCCAGGCGTCCAATTGATCGCGCAAGGCGTTGATCATCGGCAAGGACAGGGCGTTCAGGGACTTTTCGGCATCCAGGCTGGCAACGCCGATGCGGGCGCCGTCGGTGCCGGTGAGTTCTTCGAAGTGCAGATTCATCGTGACCTCGATCGGGAATTTGAGCGTTCAGTATGATCGCAATGCAGGAAAGTGCCGGTTCCGTGTCTGATCAATTGACAAGCGTGCCGGGCTTTCCTAGGGTTCGCCCCATTGTTTTTGCCGGATGTAACCATGACTGCTGACGACCGTATCAAACTCGAACCGGGCTGGAAGGAGGCACTGCGTGCTGAGTTCGACCAGCCCTACATGGCAGAGTTGCGCCATTTCCTGCAACAGGAGCGTGCCGCGGGAAAGGAAATCTATCCTCCTGGACCGATGATTTTCAACGCGCTGAATTCGACGCCGCTGGACAAGGTCAAGGTCGTCATCCTCGGTCAGGACCCGTATCACGGCCCAGGACAGGCCCATGGCTTGTGCTTCTCGGTGCAGCCGGGCGTACCGGCGCCGCCGTCGCTGGTGAACATCTATAAAGAGTTGAAACGCGACCTGAACATCGACATTCCCAATCACGGTTACCTGCAGAGCTGGGCTGACCAGGGCGTGTTGATGCTCAATACCACCATGACCGTTGAGCGCGCCAATGCCAATGCGCACAAGGACAAGGGCTGGCAGTTTTTCACGGATCGGATCATTGAAGTGGTCAGCCAGCAGCAACCGCATCTGGTGTTCATGCTGTGGGGCGCCCATGCCCAGAGCAAGCAGAAGCTGATCGACGCGACCAAGCATCTGGTGCTGACGTCGGTGCATCCGTCACCGCTGTCCGCTTATCGCGGTTTTCTTGGGTGCGGGCACTTCAGTCGGACCAACAAGTTTTTGGAGCAGAATGGCGAGACGCCGATCGAGTGGCGGTTGCCGCCGGTTTGATGGGCTGACCGAGGCGTTCCGACGATGAGGGCGCCTCGGTCTATCTGACGGAGTCCGGGTTGCGATTCCAATACTTGAACAACGGCTCGGCCAAAAACAATACAAACAACAACCGCATCACTTGCATCGCTGTCACCAGCGGCACCGACAATTGCAGGGTTTCCGCCGTCAGGCTCATCTCTGCAATCCCGCCGGGCATCATGCCCAGGGTCAGTGAACGCAAATCCAGATGTGTCAGCGCACTCAACCCGAGCGCTGCCGCCGTGGCGATCAACATCGTCAGTACCGTTCCGATCAAGGTCCGCCCCATAAACGAAGGCGCCCGCCGGAAAAACTGCCGGTTGAAGTGACAGCCCAGGCCGCTGCCAATCAGCCATTGGCCAATCTGGCTGCCGCCATGGGGCAAGCCGATATGCAAATCCCAACCAATACTCACCGCCGCGCTCACGAGCAGCGGTCCGAACAGCCACGGATTGGGTTGACGAAGACGTTCCCAAAGCCAGGCCGCCAACGCGCCTGCCGGGAATAGAAGGGCCAGCCACCACCAGTTGACGGCCGTCGGATGAACGATGGGCGCACCGTCGCCCAGCAAATACTTGAACGCCGCCGGCACACACAACACCACTACCAGCACCCGCAAACTTTGCCCGGCCGCTACGCGACTGAGCACCGCGCCATTGCGCGCGCCGAGGTTGACCATCTCCCCGGAGCCGCCGGGCATGCTGGAGAAGAACGCGGTGGCACGATCCTCACCGGTGCGCCGCATCAACCAGACCCCGACGATGGCCGAGAGGCTGGTGACCAACGCACCGAAAAAAATCAGTCCGAAGTGGCTCAGCACCTGCTCCATCACCATCGGGGTGAAGTGCAGGCCGATGCCGATACCGACAACCCATTGGCCGCACTTGCGGCCACCGGGGATTTCCGCCAATTGCCACGGTGTCAGACAGCGCACCAGGATGATCGCCAGCAACGAGCCGACCATCCATGGCAGCGGCCAGCCGACAAGGCTGGCCAGGTAACCGCCCAGCGCGCCGACCAGCGGCGTACCCCACCAGGCTTTGAAAGGTGTTCGATCAGACATCGGCAATGGCGCGCTGAGCAGCCGAACGTTTGCGCCAGATACGCAGCAGCGGCATCAACAGCATTATCGCCGTCAGTACCCAGCAACCGAACGTGATCGGGCTCGACCAGAGGATCTCCAGCGCACCGTTGGAAATCGACAGGGCGCGACGCAGGTTCTGCTCCATCAAGCCTCCGAGGATGAAACCCAGCAAGACCGGCGACAACGGGAAGTCCAGCTTGCGCAGGATGTAACCGAAGATGCCAATGCCGATCATCAGGAACAGGTCGAACGTGGTGGCGTGCACCGCGTAGACGCCGATCCCGGTGATGATCGCGATCACCGGAACCAGCGCCCAGTTCGGCACGGCGAGGATACGGGTGAAGATGCGGATCATCGGGATGTTGAGGATCACCAGCATGATGTTGGCGACGAACAGGGAGGCGATCAGGCCCCAGACGATGTCGGGTTGCTGCTGGAACAGCAGCGGACCCGGGGTGATGTTGTACAACGACAGGGCGCCGATCATCACCGCGGTGGTGCCCGAGCCTGGAACGCCGAGTGTCAGCATGGGCACCAGTGCACCGCACGCGGCACCGCCAATGGCGGTTTCCGGTGCCGCGAGGCCGCGCATGTCGCCTTGGCCGAACGTGCCTTTGGTACCTGCAATGCGCTTCTCGGTCATGTAGGCCACGGCGCTGGCAAGGGTCGCGCCGGCACCCGGCAACACGCCCATGATGAAGCCCAGCAGACCGCAACGAATGTTCACCACGAACACCGCCGAGGCTTCCTTGAAGTTGAACATCATGCGGCCGGTGGCTTTTACTGCCTCCTGACCGTGGTGGGTTTTTTCCAGCAGCAGGAGAATTTCACTGATGGAGAACAGGCCCAGCACCAACACGACGAACTGAATGCCGTCGGTCAGGTGAATGTTGTCCCCGGTGAAGCGGTAGACACCGCTGTTGGCATCGATGCCGACCGTCGACAGAAAGAGACCGATCAGCGCTGCGATGAAGGTCTTCAATGGACGATCACCAGCCATGCCGCCGAGACAGACAATCGCGAACACCATCAGCACGAAATATTCCGCCGGCCCGAAGGCAATCGCCCATTTCGCCAGCAGCGGAGCGAACAGCACCATGCCGCAAGTGGCGATGAACGCACCGATGAACGAACTCCACGCCGACAGCGACAGCGCCACACCGGCCAGGCCTTTGCGGGCCATCGGGTAACCGTCGAGGGTGGTCATGACGGTGGAGGCTTCGCCCGGAATGTTCAGCAGGATCGAACTGATCCGGCCGCCGTACTCGCAACCCAGATACACCGCAGCCAGCAGAATCAACGCCGACTCCGGTGGCAGCCCAAGGGCAAATGCGATCGGGATCAACAGCGCTACGCCGTTGATCGGGCCCAGGCCCGGCAACAAGCCGACAACGGTGCCGATCAAGGTGCCACACAGGGCGGTCACCAGATTGTACGGGCTCAGCGCGACGCCGAAACCCTGACCCAAATAGCCAAGAGTATCCATATCAGTTCTCCAGAACGTCGAGCACGCCCAGTGGCAGTGGCACGTCCATCAACTTGTCGAACAGCAGGTAAAGACCGATCGCCATCAGGCTGATGATGATCGCGCTGGGCAGCCAGCGGCCGCCGTACAGGCGCGCCATCGGGACGCCGATCAAAATGCTCGCGGCAATGAACCCGAGTGGTTCGAAAGTGCCCGCGAATACCAGCAACAGCACCACGCAGATGCCGATTTTGGTCAGGGTTTCGCGGTCCATCGGCGGTTCGTCAGGGTTGTGCTTGATCGGTGCGGGACGGAACACCATGTACAACAGTGCCATGCCCATCAGCCCGAGCATCAGCAGCGGAAACGCACGAGGACCCACCGGTTCATAAGAAAAGGCCGCTTGGTACGGCCATGCCATCAGTGCCAGACCCACACAGGCCAGTAACAGCACCGACGCAAAAATGCGTTGTAAGAGCATAGGAAACTCCTGTGCCGCAGCCCCGCAGAAAGGGGGCCGCAGCCGCTAGACAGAGGCGATCACTGAATCAGGCCGAACTCTTTGGCCAGCACTTTGTAGTCCGCGACCTGCTTCTTCACGTAGGTGTCCAGCTCCGGGCCGGTCATGGCGAACGGGAACAGTTCACGCTGATCGCGCAGCTTGGCGAACTCAGGTGATACCAGCAGTTTGTCGAAGGCGTCTTTCCACCAGGCGTAGTCTTCATCGCTGACTTTTGGCCCGAGGTAGAAGCCGCGAACCACTGGCCAGACGATGTCGTAGCCTTGCTCTTTGGCGGTCGGAATGTCTTTCATTTCCGGCTCGTCCAGGCGTTTCTCGGAGAACACCGCCAGCAGGCGCATGTCGCCGCTCTGGATGTGCGGCATGGAGTCGGAGATGTCGGTGCTGCCGACCTGGATGTGGCCGCCGAGCAGCGCGGTGGCGATTTCACCGCCGCCTTCGAGGGCGACGTAACGCAGATCGCGCGGGTTGATCCCGGCGGCCTTGGCGATCAGTGCGGTTTGCATCCAGTCCTGGCTGCCGACGGTGCCGCCGGAACCGATCACCACTTTGCTCGGATCTTTCTTCAGCGCCCGAACGAGATCGTCGAGGGTTTTGTAAGGCGAATCGCTTTTCACCGCGATGGCGCCGTAGCTGGTGCCGACGGCGGCCAGCCAGCGCACGTTGGTTTCATCGAAGCGACCGAACTTGCCCTGGGCCAGGTTCAGCAACGAACCGCTGGACCACGCCACGAGCGTGCCGGCATCGGCCGGGCGTTGAGCGACCACCGCGTTGTACGCCACCGCGCCGACACCGCCGGGCATGTAGGTCACGCGCATCGGTTTGGTCAGCAGCTTTTCGTTGACCAGCGCGCTTTGCGCCAGTTTGCAGGTCAGGTCGAAACCGCCGCCAGGCGAGGCCGGGGCGATGCATTCCGGGCGTTTCGGCTCGGCCATCAGTTGGCCGGCAAACAGCATGCAGCTGGCGGCGAGGGCGAAACGGCGCAGTGATCGATTCATTGTTGTCTCCACGGGAGTTGTTGTTTTTGGGGATGTTTCAGGTGCGACAGTTTCGCGTTGCGCAGCCGTTGACGGCGCTGACAAACGTAAACGATGGGAATTGAGAAAAGAGATGATGCGGACAAACCTGAAGCTGTGTGGACAGCATGGCGACGTACCTCGTTATTGTTCTTATTGGCGAAAACGCATCAAGGCGTTTTTCGGGAGCTACATTTCAAAGCACGGTCGATGGCTTACAGGCGAAACCATCCGTGGGCCGACTGTAACGGTCGAACCTTTCACTAACCTTTCAGTGGGCTTTCACGGTTTTCGGGCTTCACAGCGGCGGATGCGGCTGTAAACTCCGCGCCAAAGAATGGCGTCGAACATCCCTGAATGAGGTAAAGATCCATGCGTGTTCTGCTCGTCGAAGACCATCTGCAACTCGCCGACAGTGTCGCCCAGGCGCTCAAGAGCACCGGGCTGACCGTGGATGTGCTGCATGACGGAGTGGCTGCCGACCTGGCGTTGAGTAGCGAGGAATACGCGATGGCGATCCTCGACGTCGGCCTGCCGCGCATGGATGGTTTCGAAGTGCTGGCGCGCCTGCGGGCTCGGGGCAAGAACTTGCCGGTGCTGATGTTGACCGCGCGCAGCGATGTCAAGGACCGGGTCCATGGCTTGAACCTTGGCGCTGACGATTACCTGGCCAAGCCTTTCGAACTGACCGAACTCGAAGCCCGGGTCAAAGCCTTGCTGCGCCGCAGCGTGCTTGGCGGCGAGCGCCAGCAGACCTGCGGCGTACTGGCTTACGATCTGGACACCCGGCGCTTCACCCTTGGCGAAGAATTGCTGACCCTGACCTCCCGCGAACAAGCGGTGCTCGAAGCGCTGATAGCGCGTCCCGGTCGGGTGATGAGCAAGGAGCAACTGGCTGCCCAGGTGTTCGGTCTGGACGAAGAAGCCAGTCCCGACGCCATCGAAATCTACGTCCACCGCTTGCGCAAGAAACTCGACGGCCAACCGGTCGCGATCGTGACCTTCCGCGGTCTCGGCTATTTGCTGGAAAGCCGCGATGCATAAGCCCAGCAGCCTGCGCTGGCGGTTGCTGTGGAACCTCGCGTTGTTGTTGGTGGTGTTGATGCTGGCCAGTGGTTTGAGCGCGTACTGGAACGGGCGCGAGGCCGCCGACACCGCGTACGACCGAACCTTGCTGGCCTCGGCACGAACCATTGCCGCCGGGGTGTCCCAGCGCGATGGCAGTCTGAGCGCCGACGTCCCCTACGTGGCCCTCGATACCTTCGCCTACGACAGCGCAGGGCGGATTTTCTATCTGGTCAATGACATCAATCAGAAGTTGATCTCCGGTTACGAAAACCTGCCGCCACCGCCGCCGGGCACGCCGCGCACCGATGACTATCCGGCGCTCGCACGTTTCTACAACGCGACGTATCAGGGGCAGAACGTGCGGGTGGTGAGTCTGCTCAAACCTGTGAGCGAGCCGAACATGAACGGCATGGCGGAAATCCGCGTGGCGGAAACCGATGAAGCGCGGGTCAGCATGGCCCGTAGCCTGGCGGCGGACACGTTGCTGCGACTGGGCATGCTGGCGGTCGGCGCGTTGCTGATGGTGTGGTTTGCGGTGAGTGCAGCGTTGCGTCCATTGGAGCGTTTGCGTACAGCGGTGGAGGAGCGGCAGTCCGACGATCTGCGGCCGCTGCCGTTGGTGGAAGTGCAGCATGAATTGTGGCCGCTGGTGCGCGCCCTCAATCACTTTACCGAACGCCTGCGCGGGCAGTTTGAGCGGCAGGCGCAATTCATCGCCGATGCCGCCCATGAACTGCGCACGCCACTGGCGGCGCTCAAGGCCCGGCTTGAGCTAGGCCTGCGCTCGACCGAGCCCGAGACCTGGCGCAACACATTGGAAACGGCGGCCCAGGGCACGGACCGCTTGACCCATCTGGCCAATCAATTGCTCTCGTTGGCGCGGGTCGAGAACGGTGCCCGGGCAATCGCCGAGGGCGGTGCGCAATTACTCGATCTGAGTCAGCTGGCCCGGGAACTGGGCATGGCGATGGCGCCGCTGGCCCATGCCCGTGGCGTGGCGCTGGCGCTGGAGGCCGACGAGCCGGTGTGGCTGCGCGGTGAGCCGACGCTGTTGAACGAGCTATTGAGCAATCTGGTGGACAACGCGCTGGCCCATACGCCGCCCGGCGGCAATGTGATCCTGCGGGTCTCGGCGCCAGCGGTGCTGGAAGTCGAGGATGATGGTCCGGGGATTCCGCTTGAAGAACGTGATCGGGTGTTCGAGCGCTTCTATCGTCGCAACCAGCAGGTGGCCGGGTCGGGGTTGGGGCTGGCGATTGTCGGCGAGATCTGCCGCGCGCACCTGGCACAGATCAGCCTGCACGATGGCGAGCAGGCGGGGTTGAAGGTGCGGGTGAGTTTTATCGCGGGGGAGTGATGGCTGTGCTGCCAGTTCGCGATGGGGGAGGCGCGGTTTCAATCAGTAAAACATCGACCGCGACTCTTCCAGATCCCTGCACATCGCCTCATTCTCCGGGTCGATTCCCAACTTTTTGAAGGCCGGTACGTTGAGCGGGTCGATACGGGCGATGGGATGGTCGGTGTCCTTGTGGCAATACAAGCTGGCCACTTGCACCAGATCCACATAGTCGACGCGCTCGGACTCACGCTTGAAGTCCAGATACAGCCCCGGCACCTGTACCAGCATTTCCGGAAATTCCCAGACCCGGAGCAATTTGTCGCCCAGCAGCGGGTGAATCTGGTCGATCACATGGTTCAGGCTGACCGAGTCCGACAACAGTTCGTAGTGGTCCTCGGCGTAGGTCAGGATCGGCAGTACGCCAATCTGATGTACCAGTCCGCCCAGCGCGGCCTGATCGGGTTTGAGCTGCGTGTAACTGCGGCACAGCGCATAGCTGACCCCGGCGATTTCCAGGCTTTTGCGCCAGACATCGCGCATCTTTTTTTCCACCACGTCAGAGCGCGCATGGAAAATCTGTTCCATGACCAGGCCGATGGCCAGGTTGCTGCTGTAGTTGACGCCCAGGCGCGTGATTGCCGTGTGCAAGTCAGTGACTTCCTGGGTCGCACGCAGCAGCGGGCTATTGACCACTTTGATCAGGCGCGCCGACAGCGCCGTATCGCGGCCAATCACTTTACTCAGGGTGCTGACACTGATTTCCGGGTCTTCAGCGGCCTTGCGAATCTGCAGAGCCACTTCCGGTAACGTTGGCAGAACCAGGTCATCGTTATCGATGGCCTCAACCAAATCCTGTTGGACCTTATCCGCCAAATCGCTCATTTCTTTTCTCTAGGGTGTTGCAAACAGGTACTGCTGTTAACGCTGGATTTCGCGATCGCGATCCAGTTCATAAGGCAGATCAAGCAGGTGCAGGGCTTGCCCTTCGAGCGCGCCCAGATGGACATCGCCACCGTCCGCAGCTTCGGCTTGCAGGACTGCCAGGAGTTCAATGTTTTGCTCCGCGCGTGCGGCAATCACCACTTCGCCGATGGAACTGCCGTGTGTCGGGGAAAACAACGGTGTGCCGGGCTCAGGCAATGCATCGGCGTCCAGCTTCAGACGATACAAGCGACGCTTGAGTTTGCCCAGATACTGCATCCGCGCAACGATTTCCTGGCCGGTGTAGCAACCTTTCTTGAAACTCACGCCGCCGACGGCTTGCAGATTGAGCATCTGCGGGATGAACAATTCGCGTGTGCCCGGCATGACCTGGCCGATCCCTGCGCGGATCTGGCCCAGCAGCCATTGATTGAGGTCGCCTTCGGCCAGCAGGGCAGACAGCTGGCCCTTGACGACATCGGCCTGATCGGCGCTGACCCAGAGTTCGGCACGGTCCGGCGAAACGCGGATAGCGATCAGTTGGTCATGGCGCGCAACGCTGTCGGTGTCTGCCGGCAACGCAAGTCCCAGGCTGCCGAGTGCGGCATCGCCATGGTCAACGCCGAACCGGACCCAGGCAGCGCTTTCATCGGTCAATTTCGACTTGGAGAACACGGCGTACTTTTTCAGATCCGCCAGTTGCGGCTCCAGCAGCTCGGTGGCCATGGCCATGAGCACGCCATCACCTTGCAGCAGAATGCGGAAGCTCGATTGCATCCGGCCCTTCTGGGTGCAGCGCGCGCCGAGGCTGGCCTGGGTGTCGCTCAGGTAATTGAGGTTGCAGGTCAACTGGCCTTGCAAGAATTTGCCGGCATCAGCGCCGCGGACCGCGAGAACGCCTTCGTGAGACAGGGTGCAGAAAAAAGCAGAATCGGCCATGGGACATCGCAGGTTAAAAGAGTCTGGGGGACATCATAAGGGGGCGCCCATGAAATGGGTAGTTCACAAAAGTTCGGCACTGCCCGACCAAAGCCGACTGTTCGATGATGTCGGGGGCTGTATACTTGCCGCCTATTTGAGGAGCGCTCCATGGTCGAAGATGTAGAACTGAATCGCCTCTACTGGCACAGCCGCCGCGGCATGCTTGAACTTGACGTGTTGCTGGTGCCGTTCGTGAAAGAGGTCTACCCGCACCTCAATGATGTCGACCGTGATTGCTACCGCAAGCTGCTCGAATGCGAAGATCAGGACATGTTCGGCTGGTTCATGGAACGCGCCGAATCGGAAGACCCTGAGCTGCAGCGCATGGTTCGCATGATCCTGGATCGTGTCCAGCCCAAGTAATGCGTTCGAATGCCGCTGGCATGCCTCACGGCAGTTGCTGGCGGCGTATCTGTTGGCCCAGCTGTTCGCGCTGGGTGCGTTGTTTCTTCTCTCTATGCCGGTCTGGGCCAGTCTGCTCGGCGTTGTGCTGTGCGTCGCTCATGGTGTTTGGGCACTGCCGCGACAGATTTTGCTGACACACCCACAGGCGTTTCGCGGCTTGCGTCGCGATGCGGATGGCTGGCAGTTGTGGAATCAGGCGGCGGGTTGGCAGGCGGTTCAGCTACGGCCGGACAGCCTGGCACTGCCGCTGGTCGTGGTCCTGCGTTTTCGCCTGCAGGGCGAGCGTCGGGTTCGGGCGATCTGCGTGCCCCGGGATTCGCAGGCGGCGGATGTGCACCGACGCCTGCGGGTTCGGCTCGCGTTCAGTCGGCGTAGGTGGGCGGCACCAGAATAGTGTCCAGCGCCACCGGCAGCAGGTTCGGGTAGTCGAGGGTGTAATGCAGGCCGCGACTTTCCTTGCGTTCCATGGCTGACTGGATCATCAGTTCTGCCACTTGGGCCAGGTTACGCAGCTCGATCAAATCCCGGCTGACCTTGTAGTTGCTGTAGAACTCGTCGATTTCGTCGAGCAACAGCCGCACGCGATGCTGTGCTCGTTGCAGGCGTTTGTTGGTGCGCACGATGCCGACGTAATCCCACATGAATCGCCGCAGTTCATCCCAGTTGTGCGCAATGATCACGTCTTCGTCCGAGTCGGTGACCTGGCTGGCATCCCAGACGGGCAGGGCGATCGGAATCGAAACTTGCGGCAGTTGCTCCAGAATGTCCGCTGCCGCGGAGCGCGCGTAAACGAAACACTCAAGCAACGAGTTGCTGGCCATGCGGTTGGCACCATGCAGGCCGGTGAAACTGGTTTCGCCAATGGCATACAGCCCCGGCACGTCGGTGCGGCCTTGCTGATCTACCATCACGCCGCCGCAGGTGTAGTGCGCTGCGGGAACCACTGGAATCGGTTGCTTGGTGATGTCGATGGAAAACTCCAGGCAGCGCTCGTACACCGTCGGGAAGTGCGTCTTGATGAACGCTTCCGGCTTGTGACTGATGTCCAGATAAACGCAATCGACACCGAGGCGCTTCATTTCGTGGTCGATGGCCCGGGCAACAATATCCCGTGGCGCCAGTTCGGCGCGCGGGTCGAAACGTTGCATGAAGCGTTCGCCATTGGGCAGTTTCAGGTGTGCACCTTCGCCGCGCAGGGCTTCGGTGATCAGGAAACTCTTGGCTTGAGGGTGATACAGGCACGTCGGGTGAAACTGGTTGAATTCCAGGTTCGCCACCCGGCAACCCGAACGCCAGGCCATGGCGATGCCATCACCGCAGGCGCCGTCGGGGTTGCTGGTATAGAGGTAGACCTTGGCGGCACCGCCGGACGCGAGGATCACGAAACGTGCGCCGTAGGTGTCGACTTCTCCAGTGCCGCGGTTGAGCACGTAGGCGCCGAGGCAGCGGTCGCCTTCAAGACCCAGGCGCTTCTCGGTGATCAGATCGACGGCGACCCGTTGTTCCAGCAACTCGATGTTGGGCCGTTGTCTGGCTTTGTCGAGCAGGGTTCTGAAAATCGCTGCGCCGGTGGCATCGGCGGCGTGAATGATGCGCCGATGGCTGTGACCGCCTTCACGGGTCAGGTGAAACTCGAAACCACCGTCTTCGGTGCCGGATTGTTCATCGCGGGTGAACGGCACGCCTTGATCGATCAGCCATTGGATGGCTTCTTTGCTGTGCTCGACGGTGAAGCGCACGGCGTCTTCGTGGCACAGGCCGCCACCAGCGTTGAGGGTGTCATCGACGTGGGACTCAACTGTATCGGTGTCGTCCAGAACGGCAGCGACACCGCCCTGGGCCCAGAATGTCGAGCCGTTGGCGAGGTCGCCTTTGCTCAGTACGGCGATACGCAAATGATCGGGCAAGGTCAGCGCAAGGCTCAAACCGGCAGCACCGCTGCCAATCACCAGAACATCGTGTTGAAACTGTTGGCTCATTTCAGGATTCCGCTCAAAGCGACCCGGGTCGGGGTTGGCGCATGACTCTGGAACGGCGAGTCGAGGCAGCCACACAGCGCACTAGTATATAGAGGGGGGGAGCGGCACAATAGCCGAGGTCACATGGCATTGTGAAACTACTGTGACGGAAAAGACTTGACGCTTCGTCGGATGATTTTTTCACCGGTTCGGCGACAAGAGGACTGTATCGTCGATTTAACAGTCTTTTTCCATTCACGGTTGCACAATGTCGGTCTGGCACAGCTATAAATATTTGGAACTTTTGCCAAAGGCCCAAGATCAATAGACCGTTGCCTGAATCAAGGGACAGTGTCGGCTTCAATGCAGGATTGCGGTTTGATCCTTGCCGGCGAATCCGATGACAAGATTATTCGCGCAGCCGGGTTTTCCCGAGCTGCGCTTTTCGTGCGTGCCAAATCAGAGCCCGCAGGAAACTTGCTTGGAGGGGGAGAACTTTTGCGAAAAGCCCGAGTCTATGTTTGCAAGTCTGGTCGTTTAGTTATGCAAGCTTCCTCCGAGCTTATCGAGGAGAGTTCATGCTAACCCAGGAAGAGGATCAGCAGCTCGTCGAACGCGTTCAGCGCGGCGACAAGCGAGCTTTCGATCTGCTAGTGCTGAAATACCAGCACAAAATTCTCGGGTTGATCGTGCGTTTCGTGCACGACACCCATGAAGCCCAGGATGTGGCACAAGAAGCCTTTATCAAGGCATACCGTGCGCTTGGAAATTTTCGCGGAGACAGCGCGTTTTACACGTGGCTTTACCGCATCGCCATCAACACGGCGAAAAATTATCTGGTTTCACGCGGCCGTCGGCCGCCGGATAGCGATGTCAGTTCTGAAGATGCCGAGTTCTACGATGGCGATCATGGCCTCAAGGATCTCGAGTCGCCTGAACGCGCATTGCTGCGGGATGAGATCGAAGGCACCGTCCATCGAACCATTCAGCAACTGCCAGAAGATTTGCGTACGGCTTTAACTTTACGTGAATTCGATGGTCTGAGTTACGAGGACATTGCGGCAGTCATGCAGTGTCCGGTGGGTACCGTGCGCTCCCGGATTTTCCGCGCTCGGGAGGCCATCGATAAAGCCCTGCAGCCGTTGTTGCAGGAAAACTGAGACAGCGGCGACAGCCAAGAGAGGAACGCCATGAGTCGTGAAGCCCTGCAGGAATCGCTGTCCGCAGTGATGGATAACGAAGCGGACGAACTGGAATTGCGTCGGGTATTGAATGCCTTCGACGATGTAGAAACCCGTGATACATGGGCTCGTTATCAAATCGCTCGGGCAGTGATGCACAAGGATCTGCTGCTTCCACGTCTGGACATCGCTGCGGCAGTTTCTGCTGCGCTGGCTGACGAAGCCGTGCCGGCGAAAGTCTCCCGTGGTCCATGGCGCAGCCTGGGTCGACTGGCTGTAGCTGCGTCGGTCACCGTTGCCGTATTGGCAGGTGTTCGTCTGTACAATCAGGACGAGATCGCGGGTGTCGAACTGGCTCAGCAATCCAGTCAACCGGGTCTGGCCGTTCCTCAGGTCAAGGGCCCAGCTGTATTGGCAGGCTACAATGAAAGTTCGGAAGCCACCGGTCCTATGGCCAATGGCGTTTTGCAAGGTCAGCCAGGCTGGCACGATCAGCGTCTGCCAAGCTACTTGCGCCAACATGCTCAACAGGCTGCACTGAAAGGTACTGAAAGCGCTCTGCCTTACGCTCGTGCAGCAAGCCTGGAAAACCGTTAAGGAGGATCATGCGCGCCATACCTCTACTTTCGCTTCTGCTCGGTGGCTGGTTCATCGTTCCAGCCCACGCCGATGAGGCACAAGACTGGTTGACCCGTCTTGGTCAGGCCGAGCAACAGCAAAGCTTTCACGGTACTTTCGTCTACGAGCGTAACGGTAGTTTTTCTACCCACAACATCTGGCACCGCGTCCAGGATGGCAAGGTCCGCGAGCGGTTGCTCCAGCTCGACGGGTCGGCTCAGGAAGTCGTGCGCATTGATGGACATACTCAATGCGTCAGCGGCACTCTGATTGCAGGGCTTGGGGATTCCCCCAGCTCCGCAGCTCGTGCACTTGATCCACAAAAGCTCAAGAATTGGTACGAACTTGCCGTCATCGGCAAGTCGCGTGTGGCCGGACGTGCGGCGGTCATTGTTAGCCTGACGCCTCGCGATCAACATCGCTACGGTTTTGAATTGCATCTGGATAAAGAAACCGGCCTGCCTCTCAAATCATTGCTCCTGAATGAGAAAGGGCAGTTGCTGGAGCGATTCCAGTTTACGCAGCTGGATACTTCCGACGTGCCCTCCGACGACGAGTTGCAGGCGGGCCCGGATTGCAAAGCCGTCACCCTCGACAGCGACAAGGCGTCAGCGGTCAAGGCTGCCCAAAACTGGCATACGGACTGGTTGCCTGCCGGCTTCGAGCTGACAAGCAGTACCTCGCGCAAGGATCCCGAAACCAAAACCCAAGTCAGCAGCCTGATGTATGACGATGGTTTGGCCCGTTTCTCGGTGTTTCTGGAACCGCTGAATGGCGCTACCGTCACCGATACTCGTACTCAGTTGGGCCCAACCGTGGCTGTATCCCGGCGTGTGACGACCCCTCAAGGCGAGATGATGGTCACCGTGGTCGGTGAAATCCCGGTAGGCACTGCTGAACGGATCGCGCTGTCCATGCGCACCGATGCCACTGCAACCCAGTAGTGAGCTATATCGAAATGTTTGGTGAGCATTTCTATTTGCAAATATCCCCGAAATTTTTTATAGGTCAGAGCCCCTCGGCTCTGGCCTTGTTTGTTGTTCCCGGAACAAAAATACCGGCGTATTGTTCCCGGTGTTCCTTGCTCCATATCGCTTAACCATGCTCGTCGTAACGGGAGCCGTATGTCGATACCACGCTTGAAGTCTTACCTCTCCATATTTGCCACCGTGCTGGTGCTCGGTCAGGCGGTCGCTGTGCAAGCGGCCGAATTGCCTGACTTCACACAGCTGGTCGAGCAGGCCTCGCCCGCGGTGGTGAACATCAGTACCACGCAGAAACTGCCGGATCGAAAAGTGAGCGAGCAGATGCCCGACCTCGAGGGCTTGCCGCCGATGTTGCGCGAGTTTTTCGAACGCGGCATGCCGCCACAACCGCGTACACCTCGCGGCGATCGTCAGCGTGAGGCCCAATCCTTGGGGTCGGGTTTCATCATCTCGTCTGACGGCTACATCCTGACCAACAACCACGTGATTGCCGATGCCGACGAAATTCTCGTTCGTCTCGCTGACCGCAGTGAGCTGAAAGCCAAACTGGTCGGCACCGATCCACGCTCCGACGTGGCGCTGCTGAAAATCGAAGGCAAGGACCTGCCAGTCCTGAAACTGGGCAAATCCCAGGACCTGAAAGCAGGCCAGTGGGTTGTGGCCATCGGCTCGCCATTCGGTTTCGACCACACCGTGACACAAGGCATCGTCAGCGCCATCGGCCGCAGTCTGCCAAACGAAAACTATGTGCCGTTCATCCAGACCGACGTGCCGATCAACCCGGGTAACTCCGGTGGTCCGCTGTTCAACCTGGCGGGTGAGGTAGTGGGGATCAACTCTCAGATCTACACCCGTTCCGGCGGTTTCATGGGCGTGTCGTTCGCAATCCCGATCGACGTGGCCATGGACGTTTCCAACCAGCTGAAAAGCGGCGGCAAAGTCAGCCGTGGCTGGTTGGGTGTCGTCATTCAGGAAGTGAACAAGGATCTGGCCGAGTCGTTCGGTCTTGAAAAGCCGGCCGGTGCGCTGGTGGCCCAGATCCAGGATGACGGTCCGGCTGCCAAGGGTGGCCTGCAAGTGGGTGACGTGATCCTGAGCATGAACGGTCAACCGATCGTCATGTCTGCAGATCTGCCGCATCTGGTCGGCGCACTGAAGGCTGGCGCCAAGGCCAATCTTGAAGTGATTCGTGAAGGCAAGCGTCAGAATGTCGAGTTGACGGTCGGCGCCATCCCTGAAGAAGGTAAGGAGCTGGATGCCCTGCCGAAATCAACCACTGAGCGCAGCAGCAATCGCCTGGGTGTTTCGGTGGCCGAGCTGACCGACGAGCAGAAGAAAACCTACGACCTCAAAGGGGGTGTGGTGATCAAGGAAGTCCAGGAGGGTCCTGCTTCTCTGATCGGCTTGCAGCCAGGTGATGTCATCACTCACCTGAACAATCAGGCGATTGGCTCCACCAAGGAGTTCACCGATATCGCCAAGGCGCTGCCGAAGAACCGCTCGGTGTCGATGCGGGTTCTGCGTCAAAATCGCGCCAGCTTCATCACCTTTAAACTGGCTGAATAAACCGGTTGTCGGCTGAATAAAAAACCGCCTCGAAAGAGGCGGTTTTTTTGTGCCTGTTGAAAGGCGTCAGCCCATCATGTCCTTGATCATGCGCTCTTGCTCCATCAGCTCCCGTTGGCGGGCGTCGATACGCGACGACAGCGGGAAGTTGGTCCCGGCTTTGCGCTTGGCGAAGTCCAGTTGCTGAATGGCCTGGCGGTAGTCGCCAACCAGCGCAAAGTACTCGGCGCGCGCCTGATGCAAACCGATGATATTGCCTGACAGACCACGGGTTTCCGCCACCATGTACCAGACATCAGGATCATCGGGACGGCTTTTGAGCAAACTCTCCAGCGCTTTTTCCGCTTCGGGCGCCCGGTTTTGCTTGAGCAGCAAATCGACGCGCACCTGATTCAGCGGGTAGTTGCCCGGATACTGAGTCAACATCCGGTCCACCCGGGTTTGAGCGTCCGGCAGGCGATTGTTGGTGATATCCAGATCGATCTGCGCCAGGTTGTAGATGATCTCGTTTGGCGACTTGGCCAGCAGCAACTTGAGATTTTCCCGCGCTTCGTTCAGTTGGCCACCCTTGATCTGGGCGATCGCCAACCCATAACGCGCAACGTCGTTTTTTGGGTTTTCATCCAGCTGTGCGCGGAAGCGCTTGGCGCCCAAGCCTGGGGTTTCTTCGTAAATCAGCTGGACTCGCGCGCGAATCAGCTGATAACGCATGGTGTCTTCGATTCCGCCCTGTTTGGCCTGCTCGGCGCGGTTGCGGGTGTCGGCGATCCGCGATTCGGTCACCGGGTGAGTCAGCAGGAACTCCGGTGGCTTGGCGTCGAAGCGATATTGACGCGCCAACCGTTCGAACATGGTCGGCATCGAGCGGGGGTCGTAACCGGCTTTTTCCAGGTTGAGGATGCCGATGCGGTCGGCCTCCTGCTCATTCTGGCGCGAGAAACGTCGTTGTTCCTGAATCGCTGCTGCCTGCGTGCCTGCAATGGCCGCGATCCCGGCATCACCGGCACCGGCAGCGGCAATCACGATCCCGGCCAGCAGCGCTGCCATCATCGGTACCTGCATGCGCTGTTGCGCTTCAACGCCCCGGGCAAAGTGGCGCTGCGACAAGTGAGCCAGTTCGTGAGCGAGTACCGAAGCGTATTCGCCCTCGGTCTGGGCATTAAGGAACAACCCGCCGTTGACCCCGACAATCCCGCCCGGCGCCGCAAAGGCGTTGAGTTGCGGGCTGTTGATCAGGATGAACTCCAGGCGACGGTCGTTGACCTGGCTGGTTTCCACCAGCCGATAAACGCTGGATTCGACGTAATCCTTGAGCTGCGGATCATTGAGCTGGGAAACCTGGCTGCGCAACAGCGCCAGCCAGGCGCGGCCCAACTGGTGTTCCTGTTGTGGCGAGACAATGGCAGAACTGGCGTCGCCGAGTGACGGCAGATCGTCGGCGAAGCCCGGTGAGGCGAGCAGGCAAGCGAGCGTCAGCAGGGTAGGGCGCAAAAAAGTCATGCACAAAGCCTTAGTCGACAAAGACCTTACTGTAGCCGGACAGTACGCTTCGGACCAGATATTCTAAGCCGCTCGAACACCCGACCAGGAGTAACGCAATGACCGACGCTGTAGCCCATGACGCCGAACTGGACGCCAGCGGCCTGAATTGTCCGTTGCCGTTGCTCAAGGCCAAGCTGGAACTCAATCGGATGGCCAGCGGCGCGGTGCTCAAGGTGATCGCCACCGATGCGGGCTCGCAGCGCGACTTTCGCACCTTTGCCCGTTTGGCCGGTCATACGCTGCTTCGTGAAGAAGATGAAGCGGGCGTTTACCGCTACTGGTTGAAAAAAGCCTGAAAACTGCTGCGTTCGTTTCTAAGGATTATTGATGTTCAAAGTGTTACGCGACTGGATTCAGCGTTATTTCTCCGATGAAGAGGCGGTGGTACTGGCGGTCCTGCTGTTTCTGGCGTTTACCGCTGTGCTCACCCTGGGCGGCATGCTCGCACCGGTGCTCGCCGGGATGGTGCTGGCGTATCTGATGCAAGGGCTGGTGGTGACACTTGAACGACTTCGCGTGCCGGGTGGCGTGGCGGTGGGGCTGGTCTTCGCCTTGTTCATGGGCGTGTTGCTGGTGTTCATTATTGTCGTGGTGCCGTTGCTCTGGCATCAGCTGATCACGCTGTTCAATGAGTTGCCGGGCATGCTCGCCAAGTGGCAATCACTGTTATTGCTGTTGCCCGAGCGCTACCCGCATCTGGTCTCCGACGAGCAGGTTCTGCAGGCCATTGAGGTGGCGCGAGGCGAGATCGGCAAGTTCGGCCAGTGGGCACTGACCTTTTCGCTGTCGAGTCTGCCGCTGCTGGTCAACATCATGATCTACCTGGTGCTGGTGCCGATTCTGGTTTTTTTCTTTCTCAAGGACCGGGAAATGATCGGCCAGTGGGTCCGCGGTTATTTGCCTCGTGAGCGCGCGCTGATCACCCGCGTTGCCCACGAAATGAACCGGCAGATCGCCAACTACATTCGCGGCAAGGTCATCGAGATTTTCATTTGCGGTGGGGTGACCTACATCGCGTTTGTCGTATTGGAACTCAACTACGCGGCACTGTTGGCGTTGTTGGTGGGCGTGTCGGTGGTGGTGCCTTATGTTGGAGCCGTGGTGGTGACCGTGCCCGTGTTGCTGATTGCGTTGTTTCAGTGGGGCTGGAGCGATCAGTTCATCTATTTGATGGCGGTCTACGGAATTATTCAGACGCTGGATGGCAATGTGCTGGTGCCGCTGCTGTTCTCGGAAGCGGTCAACCTGCATCCGGTGGCGATCATCTGCGCGGTGTTGTTGTTTGGCGGGTTGTGGGGATTCTGGGGGGTATTCTTTGCGATCCCCCTGGCGACGCTGTTCAAGGCAGTGCTGGATGCCTGGCCGCGCAAGGAGCCAGTGGTGGCGCCGCTGCTTTAATCTGATTCACAGGATGAGGCGGAGGGCCTCATCGGGGCAAGCCCGCTCCTACAGGATCGATGCAGTCCCTGTGGGAACGGGCTTGCCCGCGATGGCGTCAGTACAGACGCCAATAAAGCTTAGGCCTTGTTCAATGCCTGAGCCGCTGCCAGAACGGCATCCACATGCCCCGGCACCTTCACACCACGCCATTCCTGACGCAGCACGCCATTCTTGTCGATCAGGAACGTGCTCCGGTCAACGCCCATGTATTCCTTGCCATAAAGCTTCTTCAGCTTGATCACATCGAACAACTGGCACAGCGCCTCTTCTTTGTCGCTGATCAGCTCGAAGGTGAACGCCTGTTTGGCTTTGAAGTTCTCATGGGATTTCAGGCTGTCACGGGACACGCCGAAGACTTCGGTGTTTGCCGCTTTAAAGACCTCAAGCTGATCGCGAAAGCCTTGACCCTGGGTCGTGCAGCCCGGCGTGCTGTCCTTCGGATAGAAGTAGATCACCACTTGCTTGCCTTTAAGGCCCGCGAGGCTGACGGTCTGCCCGCTGGTGGCGGGCGCTTCGAAGTCGGCAACCGGTTGGTCGATGGCAACGGCCATGAAAGCTTCCTTACATTGGGTTTTGTGGGCGCCACGGTTCGATCAGGGCATCCAGGTTCAGCGCGTCGGCGAAATCCAGGAACTGATCGCGCAACCAGCTGATTTGCACGCCGGCGGGCAAGGTCACGGTAAACGTGGCGTTGAGCATGGTGCCGCCGGTTTGCGGCGCCTGATACGTGTCGCAGGTCAGGTTTTCCAGCTCGACGTTATGGTCCATGAAGAACTGGCACAGCTCGTTGATGATGTCCGAGCGATAGGCCGAGCTGACATAAGCGACGTAAGGCAAGGCCTGGGGACGATTCTCCAGCGCCGCGCTACGCACCACGTTAACGGTAAATGCGTGCTTCTTGGCGAGGCCCGACAGGCTGCCTTCCAGGCGAGCCAGGGCGTCCCAGCTACCGGAGATCTCGAGGATCAACGCACTGCACTCGCCATGACGGGTCAGGCGAGAGGTGACCACGGCGCAGCGGTTTTCATGGCTGGCGCGGCACAGGACGTTAGTCAGCTCCATGGGGTTGGCGCCGAGGGCACTGATGACAAGGAATTGTTCGCGAACTGTGGGGGTGGACATGCAGCATTCCTAAAGCGATGAGCGGTCGATACTTCTACGGGCTTTTTTGACCGGGGGCGAGCCTGCGGATGCGAATTCAGAAAACCCGGGCCGAAGGTTGCGACGTGCTCCAGTGTGGCAAGAGCGAGGGGTGGCAACGCTGGATCGGGGCTTGTGATGCCGAAAATGGAGGCTGGAACCCGGCGTACGAGCTTATCAGTACCGATCAAAGTCTGAAGGGTAGCGAAAAGCGGCGCCAAGGGGAATGGCAGCAGCGCAGTACTTCGCTTGTACAAGCATCTTGGCGCCAGTACCATTACGGCTCTCTTTTTCCGGCAGGAGCGGTTGCATGATTGCGGGCAGTATGGTGGCACTGGTCACACCCATGGATGCACAGGGTCGTCTCGACTGGGACAGCCTGAGCAAACTGGTGGACTTTCACCTGCAAAACGGCACCCACGCCATCGTGGCGGTCGGCACGACAGGTGAATCGGCCACGCTAGACGTGAACGAACACATCGAAGTGATTCGTTACGTGGTCAAGCAGGTTGCAGGGCGCATTCCGGTGATCGCCGGTACCGGCGCCAACTCGACTCGCGAAGCCATCGAGCTGACCACCAATGCAAAAACCGCCGGCGCCGATGCTTGCCTGTTGGTGACGCCTTACTACAACAAGCCGACCCAGGAAGGTTTGTACCAGCACTTCAAGGCCATCGCCGAAGCCGTCGACATTCCGCAAATCCTGTACAACGTGCCGGGCCGTACGGCGTGCGACATGCTGACCGAAACCGTGATTCGCCTGTCGACCGTGAAAAACATCATCGGTATCAAGGAAGCCACCGGCGACCTGGCCCGTGCCAAAGCCATCATCGATGGCGTCAGCAAAGACTTCCTGGTGCTGTCCGGTGACGACGCCACCGCAGTCGAGCTGATTCTGCTCGGCGGTAAAGGCAACATTTCGGTGACCGCCAACGTTGCCCCGCGCGACATGGCCGACCTGTGCAACGCTGCTCTGAAAGGCGATGCCGTCACGGCCCGCGCGATTCACGAAAAGCTGATGCCGCTCAATAAAACCCTGTTTATCGAATCCAACCCTATCCCCGTGAAATGGGCGCTGCATGAAATGGGCTTGATGCCGGACGGTATCCGTCTGCCGCTCACCTGGCTCAGCGCTGCCTGTCACGAACCGCTGCGGCAGGCCATGCGCCAGTCCGGCGTACTGGTTTAATTGAGGAAGCACTACGCATGAAGCGATTGGCCGGACTTTCCGCACTTGCCTTGATTATCTCCAGCACCAGTGGCTGCGGATGGGTCTGGGGCCCGGAAGGTTATTTCCGTGACCGTGGTAGCGATTACCTGGAAGCGCAACAGACTGCACCTATGCAAATGCCACCGGACGTCAGCACCGCCAAACGTCTGGATCCGCTGCTGCCGATTCCTCGCAACGTGGCCGATGACACCGTCAAGGGCGAGTACATCGTGCCGCGTCCGCAGCCACTGTCCGCCGCTGCCGATGCCAGCGCCTACTCGCTGCAGAAGACCGGCGACTCTCGCTGGATCGTGGCCCAGAACCCGCCGGCCGAAGTCTGGCCAGTGGCCGTGCAGTTCTTCCAGGACAACGGTTTCCGTCTGGATGAGCAGCGCCCGCAAACCGGCGAATTCACCACCACCTGGCAGCATTCCGACGAGCTGTCCGCCGCGATGGCAAAACGCCTGAGTGCGGCCGGTGTCGGCGCCGACAGCGAAACCCGCGTGCGGGTCCGAATCGAGCCAGGCGTGCAGCGCAACACCAGCGAAGTCTATGTGGTCAGCGCCGAGCGTCCTGCCGGCAGCACCGCCGATGTGGCCTTCACCAACCGTTCGGTCAACACAGGCCTGGACGCGGCACTGGTCGACGATATGCTGGCAAGCATGAGCCGCATCTCGGAGAAGGGCGGTTCGGTCTCCATGCTGGCTTCGCGTGATTTCGATACGCCAAGTCGCGTCAGCCTGAGCGAAGACGGCAGCGGCAACCCGGTTCTGAACGTCGGTAACGACCTGGATCGTGCCTGGTCGAGCGTCGGTCGTGCGCTGGAGCAGGGCGAATGGCGCGTTGAAGACATCAACCGCAGCCTGGGCCTGTACTACATCAACCTGGCCGAAAAAGCCGAGAAGAAAGACGAGAAGCCTGGTTTCCTCAGCGGCTTGTTCGGCAGCAAGCCGGACAAGGAAGAAGTTGAAGCCCGTGCCGAGCGTTATCAGGTTCGCCTGAGCAAGGTCGGCGATACCGTTCAGGTCACCGTCGAGAAAAACATCAACACCGTGGCGCCGGCTGACGTGGCGCGCAAAGTGTTGAGCGTGATTCAGGACAACCTGGGCTGATCACATGCGTTTTGCCGTTCTCGGCAGCGGTAGCCAAGGGAACGGCACGCTGATAGCCAGCGCTGATACGTATGTGCTGGTGGATTGTGGTTTCTCCTTGCGGGAAACCGAAAAACGCTTGCTGCGCCTGGGTGTGAACCCGGCGCAACTGAGCGCGATACTCGTGACCCACGAACATGCCGACCACGTGCATGGCGTGGGTTTGCTGTCTCGGCGCTACAATCTGCCTGTCTACCTCAGTCGCGGCACCCTGCGCGGGATGCGCAAACCGATTGAACCGGCTGGCCTTCTGGCCGGCGGCGAGCAACTGCAGATCGGCGCACTGAGCATCGGCGTCATTGCCGTGGCCCACGATGCACAGGAACCGACGCAATATGTGTTCAGTGACGGTGAGCGGCGCTTCGGCCTGTTGACCGACCTGGGCTCATACTGCAACAAAGTGCTGGACGGCTATCGTGACCTCGATGCGTTGATGATCGAGGCCAACCATTGCCGTGACATGCTGGCTCGCGGTCACTACCCGTACTTTCTCAAGCAGCGGGTGGGTGGTGAACTGGGACATTTGAACAACCACCAGGCGGCATTCCTGGTGTCCGAGTTGGGCTGGCAAGGCCTGCAACACCTGGTCCTGGCCCATCTGAGCAGCAAGAACAACCTGCCGCAGCTGGCCCGGCAATGTTTTGTCGACACCCTCGGGTGCGACCCGGACTGGCTGCAACTGGCCGATCAAGATTCAGGGCTCGACTGGCGACACATCGCCTAGCCCACCTACTTAGCAAGCGGAGCCCATCATGGAAAAACGTGAAGAACTCTACCGCGGCAAAGCCAAATCGGTTTTCAAGACCGACGACGCTGACCGCTTGATCCTGCTGTTTCGCAACGACACTTCGGCGTTCGACGGCAAGCGCATCGAGCAGCTCGACCGCAAAGGCATGGTGAACAACAAGTTCAACGCCTTCATCATGCAGAAACTCGAAGCCGCCGGCGTGCCGACCCAATTCGACAAACTGCTGGGCGACAACGAATGCCTGGTGAAAAAACTCGACATGATCCCGGTCGAGTGCGTCGTGCGTAACTACGCCGCCGGCAGCCTGGTCAAGCGCCTGGGCGTCGAAGAAGGCATGAAGCTCAACCCTTACACCTTCGAACTGTTCCTGAAGGACGACGCCAAGGGTGACCCGTTCATCAACGAATCCCACGTCGTGGCCTTCGGTTGGGGCACCGCCGAGCAACTGGTTCGCATGAAAGAACTGTCGCTCAAGGTCAACGAAGTCCTGAGCAAACTGTTCGACGACGCCGGCCTGCTGCTGGTCGACTTCAAACTCGAATTCGGCGTGTTCTCCGACGGCTCCATCGTCCTGGGCGACGAGTTCAGCCCGGACGGCTGCCGTCTGTGGGACAAGGCCACCGGCAAGAAAATGGACAAGGACCGCTTCCGTCAGGGCCTCGGTGACGTTATCGAAGCCTACGAAGAAGTCGCCAATCGTCTGGGCGTACCGCTTTAATCGACGCAAGCATCTGATAGCACGGAAAAATTTCGCTTAGGGGGTTCGCTTCCGGCAAAAGTGTTGTTATGATGCGCGCCGTTGGAGAGATGCCAGAGTGGCCGAATGGGACGGATTCGAAATCCGTTGTACCTTCACCGGTACCTAGGGTTCGAATCCCTATCTCTCCGCCATTACATAGAAAAAGCCCCGTAGCTGAATAAGCTACGGGGCTTTTTCGTTTCTGGTCGTTTTTTTTGGCGATTTTGGAGCGCGGTAGCAGGGCCGCATTCAGCCGCAACGGGGTGGATGTCGCAAAGCGTACAGTTTTTATTTTGCGTAGGAGCCGTCAGCATACTGGCGTAAGAAAAACACGTCCGTTCACGAGAAAAGTTACTCAACCAAGTAGCTCCAATTACCACTCCCCGTCTCTACAGGTTGCCGCTCCAATCAAGGGTTTTCTCTCGAAATATCCCCTGACATTGCAAAGCCTCGCCCCCCAAAAACCTCATCTACTCTGGTTTCGCAGGTCACTGATCTGCCGTCATCAGCAATCGCAAGGAGCGATCAATGTATTTTGAGATTTACAGGCAAACCCGTGGCACCGCGCAGACTGGCAAAGGTCAATGGCGGTGGCGTTTGCGGGCGGGGAACCATGAAACGATTGCCAGCGGGGAGTCTTACGTCAACAAGGCGGATTGCGTGCATGCCATCAGCCTGATCAAGGGCACTGAGGATCAGACCCCGGTGAAGGAAATCTAGGCCTGGACCGGTGAAGCTGCTCAATCAGGGCAGCTTCGTTTCAAACAGCCTCGCTTCGGATTGAACGCAAACTGCTTGAGTCGCATAGACGCCGCTTGGGACAGCTACCTAAACTGTCGGCAGTTAGGGACACCCTGGGGCAGTGGATGAATCGCAACGAACTACGCAAGGCGGATATCAACCTGATGGTGGTGTTCGAAACCTTGATGCTCGAACGCAACGTTACCCGGGTGGCGGAGAAGTTGTTTCTCGGGCAGCCGACCATCAGCTCGGCCCTCAACCGCTTGCGCACGATGTTCAACGACCCGCTGTTTATCCGGGTGGGTCATCGGATGGAGCCGACCGCCAGGGCCGAGGAGCTGATTCAGTATTTGTCGCCAGCACTGGACTCGTTGTCAGTGGCGTTGAGCCTGACCCATGATTTCGATCCCGCCGTCAGCACCATGACCTTTCGTATCGGGCTGTCGGACGATGTCGAGTTTGGCTTGTTGCCGCCGTTGCTGCGCGCCCTGCGTCAGGAAGCGCCAAAAGTGGTATTTGTGGTTCAGCATGTCGATTACTGGCGAATTCCCGATTTGCTGGCATCCGGTGACATTACAGTGGGTATCAGCCAGACCCGCGGTCTCCCGGCCAATGCCAAGCGCAAATTGCTGCGGCACATCCAGCCCATGATCTTGCGCGCCGATGCGTCCGACACGCCGCTGACCCTCGATGAGTACTGCTCGCGCCCGCACGTGCTGGTGTCTCACACCGCCAACGTCAGTGGTTACGCTGACGAGTGGCTGGCGGATATCGGTCGTACGCGTCAGGTGGTGCTATCCGTGCCGCAGTACAGTTCGTTGCCGGCCTTGCTCGCCGGAACCGACCTGATCGCCAGCCTGCCGGATTACACCGCCGAGGCGATGGCGGCGTCCGGGCAACTGTTCACGGAGCCTTTTCCGTTCAAGACACCAACCCTAGACCTGTCCATGGTCTGGCTCAGTCATGTCGATACCGACCCTGCCGAGCGCTGGTTGCGCTCGCGACTGGAGGCGTTCATGAGTGAGCGCTTTGTATCGCCGCCGTCCCGGTGAGCAGGACAACTCTGTGTTATATGTACGACCTTTCCGCCAGCCTCAAGGAGCCACGCCATGCCTCACCTGCACATGGAATACACCGCCAACCTGCCTGATTTGAACGCCGACGTGGCGTTGATCCGGCTCAACAATGCGCTGGTGGCTTCCGGTCAGTTTGCTGCCGAGTACGACATCAAAAGCCGAGCAGTCAAGATCGAAACCTTCAAGGTCGGTACGGCAATGGCTGAGCGGGCTTTCGTGCATGTGAAACTGGCGTTGTTGAGTGGGCGCTCGCCGCAGATCAAAAAACAGTTGTCTGAAAGCCTGCTGGCAGTGGTGCAGGACCTGTGTGTATGGCCGACGGGGGTTGAAGTGCAGTTGGCGGTGGAAATCCTCGACATTGATCGAGAGTCCTATAGCAAAGTCGCCATCAACCACTGAGTTTCAGGCCGTTGCCTGTTCAGTGCAGGCCTTGACCACCTGTTCACGCAACCAGATATTGGCGCTGTCCTGATCGGCGCCTTGACTCCATTGCATGTCGAGAGTGAAACCCGGCAAGCCTGTGGGCGCTTCGCAGTGATTGAAGATCGCTTCGCTGGCCAGTAAATGCTGGATGCGTCGGGGCAGGGTAACGATGAAGTCGGTCCCGGTGATCATTTTCAGTGCTGCGCTGTAGCTGTTTGAGCGTGCGATGATTTGGCGTTTTTGCGCTTGCTGTGCCAGCCAGCCATCAACCATGTTGGTGGTCGACGTCCAGGGGGTAGGAAACACGTGCCGGCGTTCGGTGAAGGCTTGCAGACTTAAACGCGGCTCCAGGGGCGTGGCTCGTGTATCGAAGACACAGACCAGATCATCCTCCAGCAGCAGGCGGGATTTGAAGTCGGTGTGATTGCGATGAAAATTCGGGCCGAAGCAAATCACCAGGTCGAGACTGCCGTCACGCAGTTCATCGGCCGGAATGTCGGTTTCGAACTTGTGCATGTTGACCATCACCGGTAAATCGGCGGAATCAAAGCTTTTCAATAGACGCGGCAGGATTAACTGCTCGAAGTATTCCGGTGCGCAAATATTGAAGGTGACCGGTTGCAGAGTAGGGTCGAACGCCTGCGCCCCGGCGTGACAGAGGTTGATGCTTTCGAGGATTTTCAGCACGTGGGTGTACATGGTGCTGGCTTTGTAAGTGGGGCGCATCCCCGCGCGGGTGTTGATGAACAACTCGTCTTCGAACGCGCAGCGTAGCTTTTTCAAGCAGTAACTGACGGTGGACTGACTGACGCAGAGCGATTCGGACACTACGGTGACGCTGCTTTGTTCATACACGGCGACAAACACCATGAGGTCCTGCATGTCGAGTTTTCTAAGCAAGTTACTGTTCAGCATCCATTCCATCTCGCTGTGATCCTTGCGCTGACTGAGCGCAGACTCGTTCGGAAGATCCTAACGGAACGATGGTTCCAGGAGAATGCCTTGTGGGAAGTTTCCCTTTTAGTTGTGAGGCAGTGCCAAATGCACAGTGCGACGGCTGGAGATCAATAACGCCAGCATGCCGATGCCTACGAGTACAGCGCCGACGATTTCCAGCGGCAGTGGTGATTGACGCCACCAGAACCAATGAAACAGCGTGATGAACAATGTGCTCAGGTAAATGTAGGAAATAACCGAGGAGGGGGCGATGACGCCGATGGCCCGGTGCAGCAACCAGAAGGTCGCCAAGGTGGCGAACAGCGCCAGGTAAACCAGCCAGTAAAAATCGTTCAGGGTCAGCAACGACGCGGATCGCCAGCCGCCACTGAACCCACAGAACACCAGCAGGAACAACGCACCGAACAGCATGTTCCAGAAGGTCATGCCCACCGGGCCACGGCCCTTGAGGCTGCTGGTTTTAAGCCGTTGACTCAGGGGCGAATAGAGCGCCATCGCCAGGCAACCGAGCCCGTACACCCACACCGCATAGAGCGACGGCAACTCGCCCGGACCCGCGCCTTTCAACACCAGCAGCACGGCTCCGACGGCCGCGATCAGCATCGGCAATACCCGTTGTTTGAGGCTGCTGTCCGGCATCAATACGGCTTCGAAAAGCAGAGTCAGCAAGGGCACCAGCGTGAACATTGTGCCGGTGTTGACCGCGGAGGTGTAGCGCAGCGCTTCGAACAACGAGCCAAAATACACGGCCAGCAGCAAGCCGAGGACCGCATGGCCGAACAGGCCGCATCGGGTCATGGCGGTGTCACCCTTGAGTAGCAGCAACGGTAAAAACACGAGGGCGCAAAATAACAGGCGCAAACCGGTCAGCAGGATCGGATCAATGGTTTGACTGACCTGTGCCGCCGCGGAAAACGAAGCAGCAATCAACAGCGCCCAGAGCAGCATGCCGACGTGGGCGGCGGCGAAACCGGTGTGTTTCATGAGGGGCGTCCGGGTCAGTGAATGTGGCGGGCGTAGTGCCGCGGGTTGAATCGCAGGACCATCAACATCATCAGCGCCATGACGCCGGTGAGTGACCACCAGGCCCATTCGAAACTGCCAAGTTGATCGCGGATCATTCCGGCCATCAGTGGCGAGAGACCGGCGATCAGGTAGCCGATGCCTTGGACAAAGGCCGTCAGCCCGCCCGCACGTTGCGGGTTGTCCAGGTGATCCAGCGACACGATCAGGCTCATCGGGAACAGTCCGCCAATGCCCAGCCCCAGCAGGCACGGCCATAACAGACTCAGGTGTCGCGGGCACACAATCAGCCCGCAGAAACCGGCCATGATCAGCACCAGCAACACCACTAGCACCAGGCGACGGTCACGACTGCGGTTAGCGATCGCAGGCGTCAGCAAGCCAGACAGTACTTCCATGGCTGTCAGAAAACCTAACAACAAACCGGCGTTTTGTTCGCTCCAGCCTTTTTCCACGTAGTACGGCGCCAGCCAGGCCAGCACACAGGTGTAGGACGCCGTGCCCAGGCCGAAGAAGATCGCGAGTAACCAGGCGCGGGAATGGGTGAAGAACGACCCGTTTCGTTGCACTTGAGCGGGCCGTGCCGGCATCGCCGAACGTTGGCCGAACCAAAACAGTAGTGCCACCAATGCCAGGATTGCCCAGACCGCCAGGCCTGTCCGCCAACTGCCGGTGCGCGTCATCACCAGCGGCGCGAAGGACGCGGCGAGGGCGGCGCCTCCCATGATCGACGTGACGTAGAGGCCCATGCACACGGAAACGTTGTCGCTGAAACGCGACTTGATCAGTGCCGGCATCAACGCTTGAATCAGTGCGATACCGACGCCCGCCAGAACGGCACTGAGGATCAGTTCGGCTGCCGAGTCAAGGAACAGGCGCGACACCGTTGCCAAGCCGATAATCAGCAACGACACCTGCACCGTGCGCTGTTCGCCGAGCCATTGACTGACGCTGAGGCCGACGAACATCGCCATCCCCATGGCCATTACCGGCAACATGGTCAGCAGCGACGCCAGGCTGAAACTCAGCGGGATGTCGCCGCGAATCGCCGAGAGCAAAGGGCCGACCGCGGCCATGGAAGGGCGCAGGTTCAGGGCGACGAGCATGATGCTGACCATCAACCAGAAGGCAGGGCGGGAAGTGGCGCGGACGTTTTCCATCGATGGGACCTTGAATGACAAGGCCCAATTAGGCGTGCGAGGCTGGAAGGCCGCAAATCAGAAAGTCCGGTCTGGTATTTAGAAATTAAATAAAGGGAGGGCAACGCAAATCCAATGGGGCGCTCTGGAGTAATGTTTAGCCAACCCACAACCAAGGTTCTTCAAATCCCGATTTAACGACTTAACCAGCCATGTGACGCTGATGCTCATCTGTCTACTGCGGTCTTCTTTATGGACGATTGTCCAGTCGCACTTCCTTCCGAACTCGCCTTCTGGGCGTTGTGGCATTGTCGTCACGCGCGCCCGCCGGACTCCTGCCTTTCCCTTTGATTGTTTTTACAGGTCCTGCGCTGTGCGCCGGGATCAAACTGGCAGCGCCTGTGCGTTTGCCTGACGCGCAAACAAGAGAATTCCCATGAGTTGTGCCACGACCTCCTTCGCCACGAAGCAAGAAGCGCTGACTTTTCTGGAACAGAATCCGGATATCGAGATGTTCGAGTTGTTCATCCTCGACAACAACGGTGTGCCACGGGGAAAGTTGTTGCATCGCGATGAGCTACTGGCGGTGTACGAAAGCGGTCGCCCCCTGCCGAGCACCATTCTGGGCCTGACCATCAACGGCGATGACGTGGAAAACTCCGGACTGGTCTGGGACGTGGGTGATATCGATTGCCGGGCCTACCCGATCAGCGGCAGCCTGACCCGCATGCCATGGCGGTTGATTCCGACGGCGGCGGTGCAGGTCAGCATGCACCCCAAGGAAGGCATGCCGGCCACCATCGCCGACCCGAGGCACCTGTTGGCGAAGGTAATCGAAAGCTTGCAGGCCGACGGTTATTACCCGGTGATGGCTGCGGAGCTGGAGTTCTATCTGCTGGATCAACAGCGCGACAGCAACGGACGGCCGCAACCGGCGCGGGATGTCGATGGCGGGCGCCCGCGCGGGACTCAGGTCTACGGATTGCGTGAATTGGAACAGATCGAGCCGTTTCTGGCCGATCTCTACAGCGCCTGCAAACTCCAGGGCATTCCGGCGCGCACGGCGATTTCGGAATACGCGCCGGGACAAGTGGAGATCACCCTCGAACATCGCACCGACGCCTTGCAAGCCATGGACGAAGCCGTGCGCTACAAGCGGCTGGTCAAGGGCGTTGCGCATAAACACGGGATGATCGCGTGTTTCATGGCCAAACCGTTCGATGACCTGGCCGGCACGGGCATGCACATGCATGTCAGCCTGGCGGACAAGGACGGCAACAACCTGTTCGCCAGCGAGGCCGCGGACGGTACTCCGCTGCTCAAGCAGGCGGTAGGCGGGATGCTCAGCACTTTGCTCGATTCGTTGTTGCTGTTTTGTCCGAACGCCAACTCCTACCGTCGCTTCCAGACCAACAGTTACGCGCCGCTGGCGGCTACCTGGGGCGTGGACAATCGCACCGTCAGTCTGCGTGTGCCGGGCGGGCCGGCATTCTCGCGGCATATCGAGCATCGAATCTGTGGTGCCGACGCCAACCCGTATCTGGCGGCCGCGGCGATTCTGGCCGGCATTCATCGCGGCATTCGTGAGCAACTTGACCCTGGCGCACCGGTGGAAGGCAATGGTTACGCCCAGGCCACGGAACTGTTGCCGACCGACTGGCTGACCACATTGCGCGCACTGGAAGGTTCGGGCTGGGCGCGAGAGGCGTTCGGCAGTGAGTTTCTTGGTGTTTACCTCGCGGTGAAGCGTGCCGAGTATCGACAGTTTATGGGCGAAGTCGGTGAGCAGGACTGGCGCTGGTACCTGAACCAGGCCTGAACCGTTCTCAAATACAACTTAAGTTTTTGTTAAGCACCATAAGCCAACTAATCGTTGGCTTCTTTTTCACAAAAAATTGATGGTTGACTGCCTAAAGTTGCTGCTGTCGCGGTAAATGAAATTTTTACATTTACCGACGGCGCTTCTTTTCAGGAACAGCCGACTATCATGTGGAAATTCAAAGCCGTTCGCCCCGAGTGGGTAACGTTGATTGCCAGCGCCTTTTTATTGACAGGCTTTAATTTAGTTCTCTGGCAACATGTGTTTGAAATCACCGCGTTCGACGGACACGGCGTCGTCATGCGCGTGGCTTTCGGCTTGATGATTCTGGCTGCTTTCAACATCGTATTGACCCTGCTGGCGTTCCGCCCGTTGCTGAAACCAGTCTTGACCCTACTCTTCATGATCAGCGCCGGGGTGGCGTATTTCATGGGCCAGTATGGCGCACTGATTGACACCGGCATGTTGCGTAACTTTGCGCAAACCAATGCCACGGAAGTGCGTGACTTACTCTCGATAAAGTTACTTGTTTATATTGTTTTGCTCGGGGTTTTACCGTCGTGGTTGTTGTGGATGACACCGATTAATTACCGCCGCTGGCACCGTGAGTTACTCAGTAAAGTACTGGTGAGTGTTGCGTCCGCTGCGGTGATCGGTGGCGTCGCACTGGTTAACTATCAAGGCCTGTCCTCGCTGTTTCGTAATCACCATGAGTTGCGTTTGATGGTGGTCCCGAGCAACTACATCGGCGCCTCGTTCGGCTACCTGGGTGAGCAAGTCGCTTCTGCCCGGCAGCCCTTCGTCAAAATCGGTGAAGATGCCGAGAGAAATCCGACCTGGCAAGCGCACGGCCGCAAATCCCTGACCGTGTTGGTGGTGGGAGAAAGTGCCCGGGCCGAGAACTTCGGCGTGCTGGGTTACAACCGTGACACCACACCAAAACTGGATAAGGAAGCAGGCCTGATTGCCTATACCGATGTGCATTCCTGCGGTACTGAAACGGCCGTGTCGGTGCCCTGCATGTTTTCCAACATGGGCCGCAAGGATTACAACGCGAGCAAGGCCAAGAACGAAGAGGGCCTGCTGGATGTGCTCAAGCGTGCAGGCCTCGAGGTGATATGGCGCGATAACCAGTCGGGCTGCAAAGGCACGTGCGACCGTGTCACCCTCGACGATGTCAGTAACCTGAAGGACCCGGTGCTTTGCGCCAATAGTGAATGCCGCGATGAAATTCTCCTGCAAGGTTTGCAGCACTTTATCGACACCCTGGATAAAGACACGGTGTTGGTGTTGCACCAGATGGGCAGTCATGGCCCGGAGTACTTCAAGCGCTACCCGAAAGAGTACGAACGCTTTACGCCGGTGTGTGAAAGCAATGCGCTGAATAATTGCAGCCGCGAAAGTATCGTCAATGGGTATGACAATACCCTCGTTTACACCGACCACGTGTTGTCGACCCTGATCGATCTGTTGCGCAGTAACCAGGACAAAGTCGATACCGCGATGCTCTACCTGTCGGACCACGGTGAATCACTGGGCGAATACAACCTGTTCCTCCACGGCACACCTTACATGCTGGCGCCGGATCAACAAAAGCATGTGGCGATGCTGGCCTGGTTCTCGGACAGCTATCAAAAGTCGTTTTCGGTGGATACCCATTGCCTTCAGTTGAGCCGTGAAAAGCCGCTCAGCCAGGACAACCTGTTCCATTCGATGCTCGGATTGCTGGAGGTCAACAGCAAAGTCTACAACCAGGATCTGGACCTGTTTGCCGGTTGCCGTGGCGCGGTGATCGACGGTGTATTGGCCAAAGAGTGAGGGCAACGACCTTTTTTTCACGTGTCGACCGTTAACCTGCGGCCGGTGGATTTTCCTACAGAGCAATTACACATGTCCCCTCAGCCGCCATCCGCCATCGAGCTTGAGTTCGCCCGGCGCTACGACCAGGAACACGCGCGCGTCTGTCAGCAGCCGCACCCGCGAGGTCTTGCCGGGCGCCTGGCGTTCTGGCGTGACGAGCAGTTGGTGCGCAACGCGCTCAAAGTGGCTGGCGAGCCGGGGTTGATTCTTGACGTCGCTTGCGGGGCCGGACGTTTCTGGCCGGTGCTGGCCGAACATGCAAACCGGGTGATCCTGGCGTCCGATCCGTCGCAGGACATGCTCGATCATGCCCCCACCCATCACCCGCAATACCTGTTGAAACGAGTCAAGACCTTTCAGAGTTCGGCGTTCACCATCGGTTTGTCGGCGAATGCGGTGGACTGCATTTTGTGCATGCAACTGTTTCAGCACATCGCCAGCGCCGAGCATCGGTCGGCCATGCTCGGCGAGTTCCACCGGGTCAGCCGCGACACCGTGATTGTCGCGGTGCGCATCGATGCTCACTTCAAGCGCCGGCAGCCCGCTGCACAAGGCGTTCATGCCCGGCAGTCGGCCAGCAAGGCCGAGGTGGAAGCCGAGTTCAAACAGGCGGGGTTCCGTTTACTCAGCCACCAGGACTTCCTCCCCGGTTACACGCGGATGCGGGTCTACGTGCTGCGTAAGGCCAGATAACCTCCCTCTGTCAGACAATTCTTGCTAACAAGCAGGTGTTTTCGCTAAAGCTCTTGTTCAGTGGAGGCGCGGAAATCGCCGGGGGCGATATATACTGCGCGCCATTCTTCAAGGGAGAGCCGTGTGGCCATCGATATTCACTGGATTCGCGACAACGATAGCCTCGGCCGGTTTTGCGCCGAGTGGCAGCAGCTGCCCTACGTTGCCCTCGACACCGAATTCATGCGGGTCGACACCTTTTATCCGATCGCGGGTTTGCTGCAGATCGGCGATGGCGTACGCGCTTACCTGATTGACCCGTTGACCATCGACAACTGGCAACCCCTGGCCGCACTGCTGGAAAACCCGGCCGTGGTCAAAGTCGTGCATGCGTGCAGCGAAGACCTCGAAGTTCTGCTGCGTCTGACCGGTAGCCTGCCGACGCCGCTGTTCGACACCCAGCTCGCCGCTGCGTACCTGAACCTCGGTTTCTCCATGGGTTATTCGCGGCTGGTGCAGGAAGTGCTCGGCATCGACCTGCCCAAGGGCGAGACCCGTTCCGACTGGTTGCAACGTCCGCTGTCCGACACCCAGATCAGCTACGCCGCCGAAGACGCCTTGCATCTGGCGGAAGTTTTCGTACAGCTTCGTCCGAAGCTGTCTGACGACAAGTACGCGTGGGTCTTGGAAGACGGCGCCGAGCTGGTGGCCAACCTGCGTCGTGAGGTCGATCCGTACGAGGTTTACCGCGAAGCGAAACTGGCCTGGAAGTTGTCTCGCGCTCAACTCGCCGTTTTGCGCGAACTCTGCGCCTGGCGTGAACGCGAAGCCCGCGCCCGTGATCTGCCGCGCAATCGCATCATTCGTGAACATTCCCTGTGGCCGCTGGCGCGGACGCAACCGGACAACCTCGGCGCGTTGGCGAAAATCGAAGACATGCACCCGCGTACCGTGCGTCAGGACGGCGAATTTCTGCTTGATCTGATCAAGCGCTCTGGCAGTGTGTCGCCAGATCAATGGCCGCCTGCCGTGCCGGAGCCGTTGCCGGTGGACGCCGCGGTGCTGATCAAACAGTTGCGTGCACTCGGTCAGGCCGAAGCCGAGCGACTGAACGTTGCGCCGGAACTGATGCTGCGCAAGAAAACCCTGGAAGCGCTGCTCAAGAGCGGCTACCCCAATGGTCCTTACCAATTGCCTGATTCGCTGCGTGGCTGGCGCCGCGAATTGATGGGCCAGGCGCTGCTCGACAGCCTGGCCACCGCCGGAGAACAGCCTTGAAACGTATCTGCTCCATCTATCGAAGCCTGAAGAAAAACGAGATGTACCTCTATGTGCTCAAAAGCGATGCACTGGAGCGCGTTCCGGAAAGTCTGATGGCCGCTTTCGGCAAACCTCACCACGCCTTCGATCTGGTGCTGACCCCCGAGCGCAAGCTGTCGCGCGAGGACATCACCGTGGTCCTGGAAAACCTCGAGAAGCAGGGTTACCACCTGCAAATGCCGCCGGCCGAAGACGAATACATCGAACACTTGCCGGAAGAGCTGTTGCGACGCAACGATCCGATGTGATCGGCAGACAGGCTCTGTTCAGAGTCTGCGTGAAACACTGGAATGATTTTGGCGATGGCCGCGACGAGGGAGCGATACTCCCTCGGCGGCTATCTGCGCTGCTTTTGAAAGGTTTGAACCATGCGCGTTCTGATTGCTGAACACGACCACCCTGTGTACGCCCAACTGCTGCGTCAGGCAGCACCTGATCTGGAAGTGCTGACCAGCGGTGACTCCGCCGAACTGGCCAGGCAGGCTGCCGATTGTCCGATCTGGCTGGGCCAGCCGGACCTTCTGGCGACATTGCTGCGTCAGGGCCATCAGCCACAATGGTTGCAGTCGACCTGGGCCGGCATCACGCCGCTGCTCGCCGACGGCTTGCCGCGTCACTATCGCCTGACCCGCGCGGTGGGGATTTTCGGTCAGGTGATGGCCGAATACGTGCTGACCTACATGCTCGGCCACGAGCGCGAAGTGCTGCCGCGGCTGGTCAGTCAGGTCGAGCGCAAATGGGACAGCCGTCAGGGCCAAAGCCTGGCGGGACGCAAGGCGCTGATCGTCGGCACCGGTGATATCGGCCAGACCGTCGCGCAGTTCCTGCTGCCGTTTGGCGTCGAGTTGTATGGCATCGCCAGTGAAGCTCGCGAGCAGGCGCCGTTTGTCGAAGTGGGCGCGCTGGCGGACTTGCCACGCCTGGTCGGTGAAGTGGATTACGTGATCAATTTGCTGCCGAACACCCCGACCACCCACGACCTGTACGACGCAGCGCTGTTCAAGCAGTTCAAGCCGACCGGTTTGTTTATCAACGTCGGGCGCGGCGTCGCGGTAGTCGATGCAGATCTGGTGGAAGCCTTGAAGGAAGGGCATCTGGCGGGCGCTGTGATCGACGTCTGCCGTCAGGAGCCGCTGCCGCAACGTCACCCGTTCTGGACGGCCTGGGGCCTGTTGCTGACCGGCCACAGTTCGGCGCCGACGTCACCGACGATGATGGTTAAGCTGTTTGTCGACAATGTGCGGGCGTATCAGGCGGGCGAGGCGTTGCGCGGGGAAGTCGATTTCAATCGCGGGTATTGAATCCACTTTGCTTGAATAGTGTGCGAAACCCACTGTGGGAGCGAGCCTGCTCGCGATGGCGGTGTATCAGTCGACATCATTGTTGGCTGACGTTCCCTCATCGCTAGCAGGCTAGCTCCCACAGTTGTTTGCGGTGTGGCTTAGAGGGTGAAGTCGCCTTCAGCCGCCAACTCGCTCAATGGACGACGCGGGCTCGGCGCTTCGCGCGCTTGCAGGTAATCCGCCAGTGTCGCCTTGTCCCCCAACTTGCCCACCGCCACTGCCGCGTGCAGTGCGTAACCTTCAGGAATGTTCAGCACCTTGCGGGTCAGCTCCTGATCGAAACCGGCCATGCCGTGGGTGTGCCAGCCGCTGATGCTCGCTTGCAACGCCAGATGGCCCCAGGCTGAACCTGTGTCGAAGGTGTGCCACAGGGCCGGGGTTTCTTCAGTGGCGCCGGGCGCCGTGAAGGTGGTTTTCGAGATCACGATCACCAGCGCAGAGGCATGTTGCGCCCAGCTGCGGTTGAACTCGTTGAGCAGGCCCAGGTAACGCTCCCAGTTCGGCGTATCGCGACGCGCGTAGAGAAACCGCCACGGCTGCGAGTTGTAGGCCGAGGGTGCCCAGCGTGCGGCTTCGAAAAAGCTCAGCAGCGTTTCTTCGGGAATGGTTTCGCCGGTGAAAGCCCGGGGCGACCAGCGATCGGTGAATTGAGGGTGGATGGCATATTCGGCAACGCGTGGGTTGGCACTCATGCAGAGATTCCTTGCGACGTTTGAGTGAGAAAGTCGATTAAAAACCGGCGGGCACAGTCAGGCTGGGCGATGAGGTTTTTCGTGAGCCTGGCACTTCATCTGAATGCAACGCAGTGGGGCGTTAATGGCACGCAGGTCTGGCTCCTTGCGACTGGCAAAGCTACTGGTCGGCGCAATATCTGACAAGTCCCGGTCTACCGGCAGTCGCCAATGCTTGGCCCGCAAGGGCCTTGGCACTAGACTGGCGGCCTTTTCACCACCTGATGTTGATGCTTGAGCCATGGCCGCCAAAGTCGAACCGTTCTGGATACGCAAAACCCTCGATCAACTCGATCAGCAGGAGTGGGAGTCGCTGTGCGACGGTTGCGGTCTGTGCTGCCTGCAAAAGCTCGAGGATGAAGAGGACAACAGCGTTTATTACACGCGCATCGCGTGCAAGTTGCTGGACCTGAAAACCTGCCAGTGCAGCGATTACCCGAACCGCCGCGAATTCGTGCCGGACTGCATCCAGCTCACACCGGGCAAGGCCGATGAGTTCAAATGGCTGCCGCCCACCTGCGGTTATCGCCTGGTCAGCGAAGGCAAGGATTTGCCACTCTGGCACCACTTGGTGTGCGGTGATCGCGACGCGGTGCATCACGAACGCATTTCCCAGTCCGGGCGCATGCTCGCCGAAGGCAGCGTGGCCGAGGACGATTGGGAAGACCATCTGATTTTCCGGGCAGGTTAGTTTTACAAAGGAGTGTGTATGGCTGTGGGATTGCGGCTGGCGTTGGCCGTTGGGCTACTGGCACTGAGTTCGCCGGTGTGGGCGGCGAAGAAAGTCGATCTGGATTACCACGTGCGTCTGTTGCCGCAAAGCGATCAGGCTGAAGTGCGCCTGACGCTGGCCCAGGGTTCGGCGGTGCGCAGTCTGGATTTCGACCTCGACGATGGCAGCCATTACAGCGACTTCAAGGCCGACGGCCAATGGCAACTCACGCCAGGCAAACAGGCCCGGGGTGTCTGGCGCCCGGCGGCCGACAAGGCGAGCCTGACCTACCGCGTGCGCATCAGCCACGGCCGCAAGAGCGGCAGCTTCGATACGCGCATGACCCCGACCTGGGCGTTGATGCGCGGCGATGATCTGGTGCCCGCCGCCAAACTCGATCAGCAGGACGGCATCGAACTGGTCTCACGCCTCGAATTCGAATTGCCCACCGGTTGGAAAAGTGTCGAAACCGCCTGGCCACGGATCGGCAAGAACAAATTCCGCATCGATAACGTCTCCCGTCTGTTCGACCGGCCAACCGGCTGGATGCTTGCCGGTCACCTCGGCAGCCGGCGCACGAGACTTGGGGAAACCGAAGTCACCGTCGCCTCGCCTCAGGGCCAGGGCATGCGCCGCATGGACGTGCTGACGTTGCTGACATTCGTCTGGCCGCAGGTGCAGGCCGTGTTCCCGCGCCATCCCGCCAAACTGCTGATTGTCGGCGCCAATGACCCGATGTGGCGCGGCAGCCTGGCGGCGCGAGAGTCGATCTATCTGAATTCGCGTCTGCCGCTGGTCAGTGAAAGTGGCAGCAGTGCGCTGGTGCGTGAGTTGGCCCAGGTGTTCGGGCGGATCAACGACAAGCAGCGCAGCGACTGGATCAGCGAAGGCTTTGCCGAGTACTACGCCATCGAGCTGGTGCGCCGCGCCGGTGGCATGAGTGATGAACGGTATGAGAGTTTGCGCAGGAAGTGGGCCAAGGATGGCCAGAAGGTCACGACGTTGCGGGGCGAGCAGGTCAGCCCGGCACAGATTGGCAAAGCGGTCTTGTTGCTGAGTGAACTGGATCAGGAAATTCGCATTAAAACCCGTAACAAACGCTCGCTGGACGATGTGTTGCGCGGGGCGATGCATCTGGAAAGTGTGGATACCAAGGAATTCGTGCAACTGGCCGAGAGTGTGATTGGCGAGTCTTCAAAAGTCCTTGATACCGATTTGATTCAGTGACACCGCCATCGCTAGCAGGCTAGCTCCACACTGGAGCTTCGTCGTACACGGAACCAATGTGGGAGCTAGCCTGATAGCGAAGAGGCCATAAGCCTCAACGAATATTCGGGATCAAACCCCGGCTTTCGGCGACTTCAGCGAATCATTCCCGGTCACGGTGGCGGTGTTGGTCGCCGCCTCGGCATTCGCTTTCAACCGAGCCAGGTCTTCACCGGCACGCTCGATCTTCGCCCGCACGTTATTCATGTCCTGACGACTCTTCTCCAGCAGGCTCTTGGCCGAACTGTGGCCCGTAATGCCACGGGCCAGCGCTACGCCGCCGATGGCCACCTGGATCAACCCGAAAATACCGCCGCGACGCAGACCTTTGCCCACCATCACCAGGCCACCAGCGAGGGAGCCGGCGCGTTCCCAACCGTGGACGTTATGGTTTGAATGGGTCTGGAACGGGGTGGATTCGATGCGCTCCACGCGTTTGAGTTCGCTCATGATCTGTCTCCTGCTGGAAGGGCTGCTTCAAGAATAGATAATTAAGCTGACTGCCGAGGCGGGCGGCTTGTTCCATCGGATGTGCGTCGATTCAGCGGAATTTCGGCCCGGAGCGGGTATTGAGGCCCTTGGCCATGCGGTCATAGAGTACGACGTTGACCGTGGCCGCAAGGTTCATGCAGCCGGTGGTCGGGATGTAGACCACGTCTTCGCACCAGTCGCGAATCTCTTTATCCAGCGAGCCGTCTTCCGGGCCAAATATGTACAGCGCGCGATCCGGGTGGGTGTATTCCGGCAGCGAACGGGCGCCTTCGACCAGTTCCACGGCCACTGGCACGCAGCCCAGCGGCAGGATCTTTTTCAGGTCGTCGATACCGATCAGCGGGATGTCGTAGTGGACGCGTTTGGTATCGGTGACGAAGTCGGCGGCGCGGTCGTAACGCTTGCCGGTGTAGAACACGGACGCCACGTTGTAGCAGCCGGCGGCGCGCATGACCGAGCCGACGTTTTCCGGTGATTTGGGGTTGAACAAACCAATGCAGCTGTACCGTTTGTCTGCCACGAGCGGGGTGCCTTCGGGGAAAAAACGGCGATTATACGGGGATTGGGGGAGGGGTGTTCGGTTTGGAGACTTGTGGTGCCTGGGCAATTGCTATCGCTAGCAGGCTAGCTCCCACATTGGATCCAGGGCGTTCACAAATACTTATGTGCACAGAAGATCCCTGTGGGAGCTAGCCTGCTAGCGATGGGGCCAGGTCAGACAATGAAGATATTCAGTCGTCTTTCTTCATCAACCCGGCCAACGCCGCAAACGGGTTATGCGTCGCCTTGGCAATCTTCGGCGTGCTCAGCGAGCCCTCATCGAAATACTGCTGATCGGTGTACCGCGAGTGCTCGTTGTCGTGGCAATACAGGCACAACAATTCCCAGTTCGAACCATCCTGCGGATTGTTGTCGTGGTTGTGGTCGCGGTGGTGCACGGTCAGTTCGCTCAGGCGCTTGCCGGAAAATTCACGGGCGCAGCGGCCGCACACGTGCGGGTACATCTTCAGGGCTTTGTCGCGGTAACCCATTTCCTTGTCGCGCTGGTTGTCGGCGAGGATGCGGTCCAGCTTCGAAGTGTTGGTCGGTGTTGACGAACTCATGGGTTCACCTTTGTAAAAGACTAATGACGGTTATGAACGAAGTTTAGCTCAGCCCTTGAGCTTCTCGGCAATCCAGATGGTGTGGCGGGTGCCTTTGTTGCCGTGGGCGAAGACCTGGACTTCCTCGGCCTTGAAGCCGGCCTTCTTCAATTTGTCGGAAAACTGCTTGTCGGCACTGGCCGACCAGACCGCCAGCACGCCTTTTGGCCGCAGGGCTTTGGCGCAAGCGCTCAAGCCACCCGCAGAGTAGAGCCAGCTATTGGCCCTCTGGGTCAGGCCTTCGGGGCCGTTGTCGACGTCGAGCATGATCGCATCGAAACCTTGCGGTTCGGCTTGCAGCACGTTGGCCACGTCTTCCATGCGGATCACCGTGCGTTTATCCAGCAACGGGTTCCCGGCTTTTTCGCCCAATGGCCCGCGATTCCACTCGACCACGCCGGGCACCAGTTCGGCGACCACGACTTCTGCGGTCTTGCCCAGATGCTTGAGGGCTGACGCGAGGGTGAACCCCATGCCCAGCCCACCGATCAATACCCGCGAGTTCGGCCGGCCAGCGACCTTGCGGCAGGGGATTTCGGCCAGCGCATCTTCGGAACCGTGCATGCGCGTATTCATCAATTGTCCGCCGTCGCCGCCCTGGATCTTGATGACGAAATCCTCACCGTATTCGAACAGGCACAGGGCACCGCCGTTTTCAGGGATGGGTGCGGTGTCGAGCAGAACGAAACGTTTCATGGAGCTCTCTTGAGAAGATTGGGTATTGGGGAAGGCAAACGAACGCAGTTGGGAGTAGCCTGCAAACAGACAACAAGGCCAACGGAGCCATTGATGAAGCGCACCATTCTAACGGTCATTGCCTTGGCCGCGCTCTCGATAACTGCAGTGCAGGCCCAGGAGCTGCAAACCATTCCCACCAGCCCGTCGCCGCTGCCCGGTTCGCCCGGTACCGCAACGCCGACCCCGTACCCGCAAATCACCCCCAACAGCGTGCCCAAGGCCGGACCCGGCAGTGGCGGGCCGCCGCTGTTGCCACCGATTGAAGTGCCCAGCCCGCCGAAGGACCAGCCCTTGCCGGGCCTTGAGCAGAACCGCACGAAGATTAAGTCGCCCGGCGGTTGAGCCCGCGCAGTTAAACCTGCTGCGAGAGCAGTTGCCCGTCGGCCATGCGCAGGCGTTTGGACAGCGAGACGGCGAGGGCGCGGATGATCTTGGCGGCGATTTTCGGCGCATCGTTGAGCATCTTTTCCATCGAGTCCTTGCCCAGGTTAAGCAACTGACAATTGCTCGCGGCCACGCAACTGGCGGAGCGGCGTTCGCCATCCAGCACCGCCATCTCGCCGAACGCCCGACCGCTGCGCAGGGTGGCCATGGTCACCAATTGTCCGTCGCTGTTGGTTTTTTGCACCGCGACCTGGCCGGTGTGGATGATGCACATGAAGCTGCCGGCATCGCCTTCGTGGAAGATCTCTTCGCCCTCGGCCACCGTGCTGATGCTGAAGTAGCCCGAGGCGGCGGCGAAGTCGGCGGGCAGCAGTTGATCGAACAGGCCACAGTCCATCAGCCAGTCACGGATTTCGTTGTTCAGTAAGGTCGGTTCTGACATGTCGTCACGGTCTTTTTTTGTGTCTGTGCGAGGTTCGGGTCTTCAGTCCGGTGTCTGATCTTAAGACTCATTCACCGGACCAAGTTCCTCAGGCAATCCCCAAAACCCCGAAAACAAATGCGTATTCGAGCGCTACGTCACGCAATCCCTGATATCGGCCACTCATTCCGCCATGCCCGGCGCCCAATTCGGTCTTGAGCAGCAGCGGGTTGTCGTCGGTTTTGGTCGCGCGCAATTTCGCGACCCACTTCGCCGCTTCCCAGTACTGCACGCGACTGTCGTTGTAGCCGGCGATCACCAGCGTCGCCGGATACGCCTGCGCGGTGACGTTTTCGTACGGGGCGTAGGCCTTGATCCGATCATAAACGTCCGGCTCTTCAGGATTGCCCCACTCGTCGTATTCCGTGACGGTCAGCGGCAAGTCCGGGTCGAGCATGGTGTTCAACACATCGACGAACGGCACTTCGGCAATCGCCGCGCCGAACAGCTCCGGCCGCATATTGAGCGCCGCGCCGATCAGCAACCCGCCAGCACTGCCACCGCTGATCGCCAATTGCGGTGAGGTGGTGAACCCGTTGGCGATCAGGTGCTCGGCGCAGGCGATGAAGTCGCTGAAGGTGTTGTGCTTGTGTTCCTGTTTGCCAGCGCGGTACCAGGCTTCACCCAGTTCGCCGCCGCCACGCACGTGCGCAATGGCAAACGCCACGCCGCGATCCAGCAGGCTCAGGCGCGCATGGGAGAACCACGGGTCGAGGCTTTCGCCGTAGGCGCCGTAGCCGTACAGATAAAGTGGCGTTGGCTTACCGAGGGCTTCACGTTTGACCACCAGGCTGATCGGCACCTGAGTCCCGTCCGGTGCGGTCGCCCACAGGCGTTGGCTGACGTAAGCGTCGGCGTCGAACGGGCCGAGCACCGGGGTTTCCTTGAGTACTTTCTGCTCGCCGCTGACCAGGTCCAGTTGGCGGATCTGCGCCGGACGGTTCAGCGCTTCGTAACGCAAACGGATGCGGTCGCTGACGAATTCCAGGCTGTTTTGCACATGCAGGCTGTAGGCCGCATCGGGCAATTGCACGCGGTAGCTCGGCAGGCCTTGCGGGTGAACTTCGATGATTGGCAAGCCACCTTCACGCAGGCTGAGGCTCATGGCCCCGACGTTGAGGCTCATGCCATCGATCATCGTGGTGTCGCTGTGGGGAATCAGGTTCTGCCAGTCGGCTTCGGTCGGCGCAATGCCGGTATCGACAGCGGTGTACAAGGCAAAGTTGATACCGTCGCGGTTGGTGCGAATGAACCAGGTCCATTGGCCGTCGAGTGCGCCGTGATCAACGTCGTACTCATGGTCTTCAACCCTCGGCGCGATGCAGGTAAACGCCTGCTGCGGCTGGAACGCATCGAGCACCCAGACTTCGCTGGTGGTCTTGCTGCCCAGCGCCAGCAACAATTGCTGTTCCGAACTCGAGCGGTAGCAATGCATGAAGAAGCGGCCGTCCGGCTCATGGAACACTTCTTCGGCCGCTGTGCCGTCCAGTCGATAGCGGAACAGCTTGTGCGGGCGATGGGTGTCGTCCAGTTCGCCGAAGAACAGCGTCAGGCTGTCGTTGGCCCACGTCATGCTGCCGTCGCAGTCAGCGAACTCCAGTTCACTGACGCGGCCGCTGGATAATTCCTTCACGAACAGCGTGTAAATCTCATCGCCCGTGGTGTCGAGGCTGTAGGCCAGGCGCTGATGGTCCGGGCTGATGCTGAACGCACCAAGGGAAAAGAAGCCACCGTTGGCCAGTTCGTTCGGGTCCAGCAGCAACTGTTCCTGGCTTTCGTCGAGTTGCAGGCTGTCATCCGCCGGGCGCGGGCAGCGGTAGTGACGGGCGTATTCGTCACCGGCCGTGGTGCGCGTGTAATACAGATACGGGCCCCACGGGGAGGGCAGCGACAGGTCGGTCTCGAGAATCCGACCCTTGATTTCTTCGAACAGGGTTTCGCGCAGACCGGCCTGATCGGCGGTGTGCGCCTCTAGATAGCGGTTTTCAGCCTTGAGGTAATCGAGCACCGCGTCGGTGTCGCGTTCCTGCAGCCAGGCATACGGGTCAGAACCTTCAGCCTTGTGGGCAATCGGGGCGCTGGTGATGTTGGCGGATTGGGGCATGAAGGGCTCTCGGACGATGTACGGAATAGAGGGTTTCGCAGGCGATATGCAGATCTTGATGCCTCTGCGGTCCCTGTGGGAGCGAGCTTGCTCGCGATGGCGGACTGCCAGACAACATGGATGTTGAATGTACTGACCTCATCGCGAGCAAGCTCGCTCCTACAGGGTTTGTGTCCTGACCGACTGGCATTGGGACAAGCCTGATGTGCGAAAAGTCGTTACTATAAGCGCCTCTTTGCCTGCCTTGCCATGGACACCATGACCGAGAACGACTATCTGATCGCTTGGGGCCTTTACGCCTTCGCCGCTTTAGGCTGCCTGTTGGTGTGGATGCGCATGACCCGCTGGATGTGGCGCTGGTTGCGCGAGCCCCTGCGGCTGCTGGTCGCCGTGTTGCTGTTCAGCCCGACGATCATCGATCCGGTGAAGGAAAAAGTCGCGCCGGCCATCGCCATCACCGCCCTGGACCTCGCGTTCAAGGTCGGCAACAACGCCTGGCGGGCGATCTCCGATCTATTCATGTACGGCATGATCGCCTTCGGCATTTACCTGGTATTCGTGGCGATCCGTTTCCCCATCGAACGCGCTTCCAACGCTCGCAAGGAGCGCACGGCGGCCGCCAAGGCTGCGGCGCAGGCCGACGACCCTGACGACAATCATCCTTTCGGCGGTGCCGGTGATGACCGTTATGGACGTCCGCCGGTCCCGAGCAACCCTCAGCGCATGCGGGTCGAACCGCGTTTGTAACCTTGCCCCTGCCTTTCAGAGAGTCCGAGCATGTGTGAGTTATTGGGCATGAGCGCCAATGTGCCGACCGATATCGTGTTCAGCTTCACCGGGCTGATGCAACGCGGCGGCCGCACCGGCCCGCATCGTGACGGTTGGGGCATCGCCTTTTATGAGGGGCGTGGCCTGCGGCTGTTCCAGGACCCGGCGGCCAGCTGCGAGTCCGAAGTCGCCAACCTGGTGCAGCGCTATCCGATCAAGAGTGAAGTGGTGATCGGGCATATCCGCCAGGCCAACGTCGGCAAGGTCTGCCTGTCCAACACCCATCCGTTCGTGCGCGAACTGTGGGGCCGCAACTGGTGTTTCGCCCACAACGGCCAACTTGCGGACTTTCAACCGACCCAGAGCTTTTACCGCCCGGTCGGCGATACCGACAGCGAAGCGGCCTTTTGCGATTTGCTCAATCGCGTGCGCGCGGCGTTTCCGGAACCGGTCGAGATCGAAGCGTTGCTGCCGGATCTGGTGGCTGCCTGCGCCGAATACCGCAGCAAAGGGGTGTTCAACTGCCTGCTCAGCGACGGCGACTGGCTGTTCTGTTACTGCTCGACCAAACTGGCGCAAATCACCCGTCGCGCACCGTTCGGCCCGGCGCGCTTGAAGGATGTCGACGTGATTGTCGATTTCCAGGCCGAAACCACGCCCAACGACGTGGTCACGGTGATCGCCACCGAGCCCTTGACCGAAAACGAAACCTGGACCCGCTACGAACCGGGCCAATGGAGCCTCTGGCGACGCGGTGAATGCGTCCGCCAGGGCAAGACCGAATAAGGATTCTTTCCCATGTTGCTCAGTTATCTACGGCTGGTGTTGTTCGCGGCGGGCCTGTTGATTGGTGTCCAGGTGCCGGGGTTCATCAACGACTACGCCAAGCGGGTCGAAGCCCACCTGATCGAGGCGCAGACCGGCCTCAGCGGTTTTCAGGGCACCGCCAATCAATTTTTCAAGGGGGATATGCAGGCGCTGGTCGCTCATTACCGCGCCAGCGAAGACCCGATCTTTCGCAGCGATGCCGACAGCCTGAGCAATCTGCTCACCCGTCAGTTGGCCCTCGATAAACAGTTCCAGGCCATGCAAGGCCCGTGGTACATCCGATTCCTGCAGGTTGTACTGGCCGCCGATCCGGATATCCGCAAGGAAACCTGGAACGGTTACAGCTACCAGATCCTGCTGACGCCGGAAGCGATGATCTGGGGCATGAGCGGCGCATTGCTGCTGTCGTTCGGGATTGAATGCCTGTTCCGGCTGATCGACTGGGTGGTGCTGGGCGGCAAACGCCTGCGCCAGAGCCGGCCGATTGAAGAGCGGGATTTGCGCGGGTTGTAAGAGAGGCCATGCGAACCCTGTGGCGAGGGAGCTTGCTCCCGCTCGGCTGCGAAGCAGCCGCCAAGCTTTTTGGGCGCCGTGCGACCCAGCGGGAGCAAGCTCCCTCGCCACAAGTTCGGTGTTCTATTTGGAAAGAAACCGCATCCCTTCCTCCAACCCCCGCAACGTCAGCGGGTACATCTGATCATCAATCAAATCCCGCACGATATTGGTCGACGATGTATAGCTCCACGTATCTTTCGGATACGGGTTGATCCAGATGAGCTTCTTGTACTTTTCCTTGAACCGCTGCATCCACACGTAACCGGCTTCTTCGTTCCAGTGCTCGACGCTGCCACCGGCCTGGGTGATCTCATAAGGCGCCATCGCCGCGTCACCAATGAAGATCACTTTGTAGTCGGCGCCGTACTTGTGCAACAGGTCCTGGGTCGACGTGCGCTCGGAGGTGCGGCGCATGTTGTTCTTCCACACCGACTCATAAATGAAGTTGTGGAAGTAGAAGTACTCCAGGTGTTTGAACTCGGTCTTGCAGGCCGAGAACAACTCCTCGCAGATCTTCACGTGGGCATCCATCGAGCCGCCGATGTCGAACAGTAGCAACAACTTGACGGTGTTGCGTCGCTCCGGTCGCATCTGGATGTTCAGCAGGCCGGCATCTTTGGCGGTGTGGTCGATGGTGCCATCGATGTCGAGTTCTTCCGCAGCACCCTGACGGGCGAATTTGCGTAGCCGACGCAAGGCGACCTTGATGTTGCGCGTGCCCAGCTCCACCGAATCGTCGAGGTTCTTGTACTCGCGCTGATCCCAGACCTTGACCGCTTTGCCCTGGCGCTTGCCGGCATCGCCGACCCGAATGCCTTCCGGGTTGAAGCCGCCGGAGCCGAACGGGCTGGTGCCGCCGGTGCCGATCCACTTGTTGCCGCCGGCGTGGCGTTCTTTCTGTTCTTCAAGGCGTTTCTTGAATTCTTCGATCAGCTTGTCCAGGCCGCCAAGGGACTGGATCTGCGCCCGCTCTTCATCGCTGAGGGAGCGCTCGAATTCCTTGCGCAACCAGTCTTCAGGGATCAAGGCCTGAAGGTGGTCATCGAGTTTTTCCAGGCCATTGAAGTAAGCACCGAAGGCCCGGTCGAACTTGTCGAAATGCTTTTCGTCCTTCACCAGAATCGTCCGGGACAAGTAGTAGAACTCGTCCATGTCGGCGAAGGTCACGCGCTGTTTCAGCGCGTTGATCAAGTCCAGCAGCTCGCGCACCGAGACCGGCACCTTGGCTGCACGCATTTCATTGAACAGGTTGAGCAACATGGCATCAGCCTCTTAGCGGGTGCCGCGACGGCTCATGAACGCCAGACGCTCAAGCAGTTGCACGTCCTGTTCGTTCTTCACCAAGGCCCCGGCCAGTGGCGGAATGGCCTTGGTCGGATCGCGCTCGCGCAGCACCGCCTCGCCGATGTTGTCGGCCATCAGCAGCTTTAGCCAGTCCACCAGTTCGGAGGTCGATGGCTTTTTCTTCAGGCCCGGTACCTTGCGCACGTCGAAGAACACGTCCAGCGCTTCGCTGACCAGATCCTTCTTGATGTCCGGGTAGTGCACATCGACGATCCGTTGCATCGTGACGCGATCCGGGAAGGCGATGTAGTGGAAGAAACAACGGCGCAGGAAGGCGTCCGGCAGTTCTTTTTCGTTGTTGGAAGTAATGATGATGATCGGGCGCTTCTTGGCCTTGATGGTCTCGTCGATCTCGTAAACGTAGAACTCCATCTTGTCGAGTTCTTGCAGCAGGTCGTTGGGGAACTCGATGTCGGCCTTGTCGATTTCGTCGATCAGCAGGATCACCCGCTCATCGGATTCAAACGCTTCCCAGAGCTTGCCCTTTTTCAGGTAATTGCGAACGTCGTGGACCTTATCCGTGCCCAGCTGCGAATCGCGCAGGCGGCTGACCGCGTCGTACTCGTACAGGCCTTGATGCGCCTTGGTCGTGGACTTGATGTGCCAGGTGATCAGCCTGGCGCCGAAGGATTCCGCCAGTTGCTCGGCCAGCATGGTCTTGCCGGTGCCCGGCTCGCCCTTGACCAGCAGCGGGCGCTCCAGGGTGATAGCGGCGTTGACCGCCAGCTTCAGGTCATCGGTGGCGACGTAGGCCTGGGTGCCTTCGAACTTCATCTGCTAATCCTCGAACGGTAAACGCCGACCTGACGGGGCAGGGCGGGGCGCAATAGTTGTAGTGCCCGACTATAACGCGCTGCCCGGTCGACTGTGAACGCAGACGGCTTATTCAGTCTCTGAATGGGGCGTCACATCTTGACTCGGTTTCGGCGGCTGGCCAATATTGAGCTATCGCCATTTTGGCGATAGCTTGCGGGGCATGTCTACTAAATATCGATTTCGCGATACGTACCGTATTCAGTTACGCGAGAAGGATCACCCGCCGCCCCATGTCCACCTGGCCGGTGGCGGACTGGATGTGATGCTCTGCCTTGAGACCGTTGAAGTGATGGCCGGCAAGGCGCCGCCGCTGATTATCAAGGAAGCGCTGAATTGGGTCAGGGCCCATCAGGTGCAATTACTGGAGGACTGGAAACGATGTTATCCATGAAACGACCACGGTTGTCCGCCGTGCAGGCGTTGCCGGATTACCGATTGGCCCTGACATTTATCGACGGTCAGCAACTCACGCTTGATTTGAGCCATGACCTGCGTACCTATCCGGGACTGCAACCGTTGCTGGAGGCGCGAGCTTTCTATGGTGCAACCCTGGGCGATGACGGCTGGAGCGTCGAGTGGCCTGAGCAGGATATCCAGATCGGTGCAGATACCGTTTATCTGGATGCGCTCGCACAAAACGCAGTGGATGAAAACACCCGGATCTTCATCGACTGGCGTGCGCGTACCGGATTGCCGCTCAAGCAGGCGGCCGAGGCTTTGGGGGTGAGCGCTCGAAGTATCACGCGCTACAGCAGTGGTCGTGAAGCTGTGCCGCGATCACTGGCCTTGGCCTGCCTGGGTTGGGATTTTCTGCAACAGCAATCCAATTCGGCACGGGCGGCTGAAGAAACCGGTCGCTATTCCGTTACGCGCAAACCTTAACCGGCCTCCGGCTTCGGCCGCTCATACCGGGCATTGAAGGCCTGGACAAAACCATTACGCAAAATCTGCAAAAACGCCTGAAACGCGCTGATATCTTGCCGATGAACGTTGCCGCTCAGTTCCACACGCGTCGCAAACTGGTTTTTGCCCTGGTTTTTCAGCACGGTTTCCGAGCCGCCGACTATGGCCTCCCAAATGGACCGGAACAGCCCTTTGTCCTTGTTTTCTACGTCCTGCTGCCAGTTGAAAACGTCAACATCCTTCAGCAGCGGTTTGATGTAGCCGGTCAATTGGGCCTTTTTCGCTTGTGCTTCAATCACCACATCACCGTGCCCGGCATTGAAATCGAACTTGCCATAGGCGGAGGCGAAGTCGTTCATGCGTTTGAGTTCGATGTCCCTGGCGCGCAGGCGGAACTGGAAATCTTCGAAATTGCTCAGCGGATCGAAGGTCGCGGTGGTTTCCAATGGGGCGTGCCCCAGCAGCAGCGCTTTGCCCTCGAAGCGTGCGTCGCGCTTGCCTTCCTTGTCGACGACGTTGGTCAGGTTGTAAATGCTGGCGTTGACCTGGGTCGCGTTCATGTTCACGGGAGGCTTGGAGTTGAAATTTCTGAAGCTGATCTTGCCATCGAAGATACGTACTTCGTCCAGGGTGATCGGTGCCAGTTTGCTCAATTGCGCGCGCCAGTCGGTGCCCTGGCCGGTCTGCGAGTTTTGCTTGTTGGCGCCGCCGTCGACGAAATTCACCTCAGGGTTGAAGAACTGCACCTTGGCCACGACAGCATGGTCGTACCAGAGCGAATGCCAACTGACAGCAAGATCGATCAGCGGCGCATTGACGAAAGGCACCGGGACCTTGCCGTCGACCTTGACGATTTTCAGCCCGTTGACTTTGTAGGCGCCGCGCCACAGGGCCAGGTCCACGTCGGTGATCTGGCCACGGTAGTCGCCCATGTCGGCGAGCTTGTCGTTCAAGTAGTCCCGCACCAGATAGGGCAGGGCAATATGCACGGCCATCAGCAGTACAACGAGACCGACGAGGATCCACAGGGGCCAGCTGTATCGACGTTTCATGATGGTAAATCTCCGGCGATGTAAAGCCATTGACTGCGGCGGTCCCCGGACGTTCGACCTGACTGGACGGCTACGGGCAACAGGCATACCGTGGAGAGCTCATTCAACGCTGCATAAGGACCCAGCCATGAGCCGTATTTTCGCTGACAACGCTCATTCCATCGGTAATACGCCGCTGGTGCAGATCAACCGCATTGCGCCGCGCGGTGTAACCATCCTGGCCAAGATCGAGGGGCGCAACCCGGGTTACTCGGTGAAGTGCCGGATTGGCGCGAACATGATCTGGGACGCCGAAAGCACCGGCAAACTCAAGCCTGGCATGACCATCGTCGAACCCACCTCCGGCAATACCGGCATTGGCCTGGCGTTTGTCGCCGCCGCACGGGGCTACAAGTTGATGCTGACCATGCCGGCGTCCATGAGTATCGAGCGGCGCAAAGTGCTGAAGGCGCTGGGCGCTGAACTGGTGCTGACCGAGCCGGCCAAGGGCATGAAAGGCGCGATTGAAAAGGCCGCTGAAATAGTTGCCAGCGACCCGTCCCTCTACTTCATGCCGGCGCAATTCGAAAACCCGGCCAACCCGGCCATTCACGAAAAAACCACCGGTCCGGAAATCTGGAATGACACCGACGGTGCTGTCGATGTGCTGGTGGCCGGCGTCGGAACAGGCGGAACCATTACCGGCGTTTCGCGGTATATCAAGAATACCCAGGGCAAACCGATTCTTTCGGTGGCGGTGGAGCCCGTGGTATCGCCGGTGATCACACAAGCGCTGGCCGGTGACGAGATCAAACCGAGCCCTCACAAGATCCAGGGTATCGGCGCCGGGTTTGTGCCGAAAAACCTCGATCTGTCGATGGTGGACCGGGTGGAGCTGGTCACCGATGACGAATCGAAGGCGATGGCGTTGCGCTTGATGCAGGAGGAAGGGATTTTGTGCGGCATCTCTTGTGGGGCTGCCATGGCCGTGGCCGTTCGCCTGGCCGAAACACCGGAGATGCAAGGCAAGACGATCGTGGTGATTCTGCCGGACTCCGGTGAGCGCTACCTGTCGAGCATGCTGTTCAGTGATCTGTTTACCGAGCAGGAGAATCAGCAGTAATCGATCAAACCTGTGATGTTCCGATGGTGATCCCGATTGGGGGGGGCTGATCCAGGTCAGCCCCCATTCAGGTGCCCTATGTTAAGAAGTACGTTGTTGCATATCCCTTAACAGTGAATGTTGAGAAAAGCGGGTTTTTCCCTAGGCCGGTAGTGTTTATCATGGCCGGCTGCCACGTCGGGTAAATGGCGTCGTGCAGAGTTGCTAATTCTCAAGGAGTTGTAGATGACCTTTTCCTTTGCCGCGAAGGCGTCGCTGTTGCTGCTGTTCCTCGGCAGCACTCTTTATGTGCACTTGCGCGGCAAGGCGCGTTTGCCGGTCCTGCGTCAGTTCGTCAACCATTCCGCTCTGTTCGCACCGTACAACGCCTTGATGTACCTGTTCTCCAGCGTGCCGTCCAAACCCTATCTGGATCGCAGCAAGTTCCCGGAACTTGATGTGCTCAAGGACAATTGGGAAGTCATCCGCGACGAAGCCATGCACCTGTTCGATGAGGGCTACATTCGCGCTGCCGAAAAGAACAACGATGCCGGTTTTGGCTCATTCTTCAAGAAAGGCTGGAAGCGTTTCTACCTCAAGTGGTACGACAAACCCCTGCCATCGGCCGAGGCGCTGTGCCCTAAAACCGTGGCCCTGGTCAGCAGCATCCCCAACGTCAAAGGCGCCATGTTCGCCTTGCTGCCGGGTGGCAGTCATCTCAACCCGCACCGTGATCCGTTTGCCGGTTCCCTGCGCTATCACCTGGGGTTGTCGACGCCGAATTCCGATGACTGCCGCATCTTCGTCGACGGTCAGGTTTACGCCTGGCGCGATGGCGAAGACGTGATGTTCGACGAAACCTATGTGCACTGGGTCAAGAACGAAACCGAGAAGACTCGGGTCATTCTGTTCTGCGACATTGAGCGTCCATTGAGCAACCGCGTCATGACCCGCCTCAACCGCTGGATCAGCGGCCTGCTCGGTCGCGCCACGGCGCCGCAGAACCTTGATGACGAACGTGTCGGCGGGATTAACCGGGCCTATGCCTGGAGCAAGAACTCCAGCGACAAGGTCAGTGGCGTGGTTAAACAGTGGAAACGTCGCAATCCCAAAGCCTACCGAGTGCTGCGGCCGGTGCTGGCGGTGGTGGTGTTGACGTTGTTGGGGTATTGGTTGTTTGGGTGATTCGTTTTTCAGATGAAAAAACCGCTCTTTCAGGGCGGTTTTTTTTGCCCGTAAACATCCGGAGTGCCCGGCTGGCACGTCAGGGGTTTCGCGTTGAATGGCTGTCGCGGCTGTCGTTGTCCAAGTCATTGCAATTTATGTCGCCCGCTGGTTATAGTCGGCGCTCGGTGAATTCCAACTCACCGTCCACCTCACCAAAAAAGATCAGCTCATGCCAGCTTCCCTCATCAACGCGGTAGTCGATTCAGCGGTCCTCGCTGGCGTCGTGCCGTGCGGGAATCAGCAGCCTGCGCAGATCAGTCATTACCCCCCACCTGTCCGTAGCACGCCGGTGTACGCAGTCGTATCACCGCCGGGCGTTGGCGTTTCGGGCTGATCAGCTTCTGTTTGCTGTGACCCGTGCCTGCCTGAAAAAACTACTGGATTTCAGCTTCGGCTGAGTTGGCTTTTTGCCTGACTACAGGTGGTCTTCATGTTTGTCCTTTCGAAAAAAACCGCGCTCGCGGCGGCGTCCACGAGCCTGTTCGTTCTGCTGTGGAGCAGCGGGGCGATCTTCTCCAAATGGGGGCTGGCCCACGCGTCACCCTTTGCTTTTCTGCTGATTCGCTTTGCCATCGCTCTGTGTGGGTTGGTGCTGCTGGTGCCCTTGCTCAAGCTGAAACTGCCCAAGGGCGGCAAGCCGATGCTGTATGCGATGGCCACAGGCGTGGTGTTGCTGGGGGCTTATCAGATTTTCTATCTGCTGGCCCTGGACTTGAAGGTCACGCCAGGTGTGATGGCCACGATCATGGGCGTGCAGCCCATCCTGACGGTGGTGATCATGGAGCGGCAGCGCTCGGCCAGCCGGATGTTTGGTCTGACGTTGGGTTTGGCCGGCTTGATCATGGTGGTCTATCAGGGCATCGGTCTGGCCGGTATGTCGCTGGCGGGGATGCTCTTCGGTTTGCTGGCGCTGGCGAGCATGACGTTCGGTTCGATCATGCAGAAGCGCATCACTGAAAACCCTCTTGGTACATTGCCTGTGCAGTACCTCGCGGGGTTGTTGCTGTGCGGGATCTTCGTGCCGTTCCAGCCATTTCACTTCGAGCAAAGCAGCGGTTTTATCGTGCCGGTGTTGTGGATGGGGCTGGTGGTGTCGGTGCTGGCGACGTTGTTGCTGTATCGGCTGATCGCACGGGGCAATTTGGTGAACGTCACCAGTCTGTTTTACCTGGTGCCGGCGGTGACAGCGGTGATGGACTATCTGTTTTTCGGCAACAAATTGGCGGTGTTGAGCATGCTTGGGATGGTGCTGATTATTGTCGGTCTGGGGTTTGTGTTTCGTAAGACAGCGTAGAAACGGGACGGGGGCATATCCGTCGTTTTGGTAACGGCGGCTATTGCCTTCGCCCTTACGGCGAGTCACTTGGAGAAACGGAACGTAATCAACCCATACGGCGGCAACCGCGCTTCCAACTTGATCGGCAACACCGCCAGCTAATCACGCCCGGCGTGATGCCGAGCAAGTCCTCGGCCTCGTGCAGCATCTTGGTCGCGGTCGGTTGGATCATGCCGATATGATCGGCGGCGTGGCGTCATGAGCCGAATTCTGCAACGCCGGCATCAACCGCAATTGGCGCAGACGCAGTCGACTGTGGATCACGTTGGCATCAGAAATTCGGGTCATGGCCGTGCTCGCGAAAAAGACGGCGGCAAGCCTGACAACAAATGTCAGGCGTTGCCAGCATTGCTGTGTCTAACCTTCTTCACCACCGAAGTCTTCAACACCAACCACAACGCCGCCGCAATCAACACCCCGCCATAAACGTGCGCCATCGACAGCGGCTCATCCAGCAACAACGCTCCCCACAACACGCCAAACGGCGGAATCAGGAACGTCGTTGTCATCGATTTCAAAGGCCCGATCGAGCTGAGCAAGCGGAAGTAAACGATGTACGCAAATGCCGTGCAGCCCAGCCCCAACCCCAGCAACGACAGCCACACATTCCAGCCACCCCAGCTCGCCGGTGGCTGGCTGATCACGCTGTAGCCGAACAGCGGCAGCAGGAACAAGGTCGCCCCGAGCATGCTGCCCAGTGCCGAAAGACGACTGTCGAGCCCCCCGGCCTGATCGAGCCAGCGGCGGGCGAGGAACCCGGCGAAGCCATAACAGGTGGTGGCGAGCAGGCAGGCGAGGGCGCCCATCAGCAATTGCAGGTCGAACGCCACCGGGCCGGCACGGGTCAGGATGCCAACGCCGAACAACCCGAGGAACACCCCGCCCAGCTTGGCGGCAGTGAGTCGTTCACTGAAGAAAAGGCCCCCGATCAACACGCCCATCAATGGCGTGGTGGCGTTGAAGATGGCCGAGTAACCGGCGGGCAGCACCTGGGCCGCCACGGAATAGAGGGTCGCGGGAATCCCGGAGTTGATCACCCCGAGCAGCATCACGGTTTTCAGTTTGCCCTTGAAATCCCAGCTGATGCGCATCAACCCGAGAATCACCAGCAACCCCACCGCCGCAATCGACACGCGGAAAAACGCCGTGGGAATCGAGCCGATCACCGGGGCAATGATGCGCATGAACAGGAAACTCGCGCCCCAGATGGCTGCCAGCGACAGTAACCGAACGATATCGACAGGGCTCACGACGCTCTCCTTCCTTGATGGGGACGAGAGTGTTGCCGAGAGCTCTGGTGTTCGCAACCGCTAACTGGGCATCGAAATCACAAGGTCGATATTTCGGGCATTTTTGGTCAGCGTCCGTTTGGAAAGCTGATTATGTTTCGCGAAATCTCACTCTCGTCTGGTAGCGATCGTAACTTAAAGATTGAAAGGTTCAGTCTCACCCTTGCATTGCTTTAGCCGAGCAATAACCTCAGGGGCAGTTTTAGCTATGTCGATCCTACCTGCTTGATCGAGATAGACGTCTATCGTCATGCCCCATTTGGGCGTGATATCGATGCACCTCTGAAAACCTTTGTCAGTCCACCAATCGAACCTCATAAAAAAATTTTCATCAGGGAATATGTAGCCGAACTCAACCGCTGAACCGCCATGCTTAATATCACCTCTATGGATTCTGTTCTTAGTGTTCCAAACGTATTGGAATTCTTCCTTACCATTTGGTGAAAAATTGACCGCTACGACCGGAGAGGCTAGATACAAAAATGCCGGTGGAAGGATAACGAGAATAAGTAGTATCCAGCGCCCGTATCGGACTTCAGGTTTGTTTACATGCATGTATTTTGACTCCCTTTCCCCTCGCGTCGGGTGTTACTGCTAACACTTCGTCCATGATTATTTTGGCGGTCACGCCTCCATCAGGATGTTGGCGATACAGCTTCACGCCAATGCTGATTGATATTCGGTCGGGAACATCATCCCAGGCCCTTAGACCATCCATATCTGCTGACCGATTTGGGCCGGGCAGTTCCCATTGTTCCTTAGGTTTTTTTGCTACCTCTAAAACCTTCCTTTTAGCATCTGAAATTATTTGCTCAGCCCCGGCACCATCCAATAAAGCGCTTTCGGAAAGGCCACCGGCCATGCCCACATATCCATAATGAATGTTCGACCAAATATCGTAGTAGTACGCGTACTTACCGTGCTTGTGCCAAACGTTTCCGTCGTACATCGCTAGAAGTTTTGGCTTGTGATCCCATTCTTGATCCTGGCCAACTTTTCGCGTCCATATCGCTGCCGCTGCAACTTTCTTAGCTTTTGCAATGTCGGCGAAGTCAGGTGATCCGTTCATACGAGCAGGCCATGGTAGCTGCGCAAAATCTTTCGCCGCCGAGTTGTGATCGTAATCAATCAGCTGTCTCATCTCCAAAACAGCGGGATCATCTATATTGCGATTCATCTCCCCAGCAATGTAAGCCGCCAACTCTTCCATCATGTCCGGATGAGGGCAGGATTGTGCAATGCAGAAGGATATAGAACGGCGGGATTTCGGTGTTCGGAAACCAAATCACCATGTCTTGGTAATCCGGCGGAAAGACCGGCTTGCCGAGGATTTTTTTGGCAGTTTCCGTCGGCGGGTACACCCAAACCGGCGGCAACGGCTGCGTATCTTTCACCATCGGCATGGGCGCTGCGGTGGCGGGTGTCCAGGTCAACTTGACGCCTTGTCCTAATTCAACGACAAAGCGTTCTCCCACAGCGGTCGCCGCAATGACGGGCACGTTTTCCCAATCCTTGTTTTTGTCGGTGTAGAAGCCATAAGCGCGAACCGAGTCGTCCGCGAGTCGCTCGACATGGAGTCGCACGCGGGTCTTGGCGGTCGTGAGCGTTGTGTATTGATCGAGGGTATATAGCGCGCAGTCGGTTGAGGTCAGGTTTGACACGAGCACAAGGGCGAGAATATCCAGATTCGCCGGCTCGGCTGTCAAAGTCCCGCCAAGGCGTCCGGTCAGGGCCGTGGCGCTGCTGGAGCCACCGATCCATGCCAGCGCTGCGTTGGCCGAGCCGCTGCCGAGTACAGCGAAGGAGCCATATTGCGTCAGTAACTCCACGGGAATGAACCCGCTGGGGTCGCTGTGGTTGGTCACGCCTTCTGGCAACCCACAGGATTTGGCGAATACACAGCCTCGAATTTCCGGCTTGGCGAGTGCCGGTTGAGGTGTTGCATTACGTCGGGCTTCATCGCGAGCCTGAGCTTGTTCGTAGCGCAAACTGTCCGCTTCCTGGCGGCGTATTTCGTCCTGGGTCGGTCTACGGACGCGGCGGCATTGGGGGCAATCACACATGATAAAAGCGTCAATACTCTATTTAAAAAAGTACACGCTAGCGGCGAGTTCAATAGTCGGCTGTAGGGCTATTCCGAAAATACGTACTCCACTTTCCTGTTTTGTCTGGCCGCTGGAGCTCATCGCAAGTAAATTCCCCTTCTCCTTTACCCGCTTCACTGGCTAAGCTCAGGCCTTCCGAATTCCCGCAGAGGTCTCACCATGCCGCAGCAATGGCCAGCCGCCGACATCGCCCGAATGATCCTCGATGGCTTTGACGATTACCGCGAGCATTTCCGGCAGATCACCGACGGCGCCCGGGCGCGCTTCGAGCAGGCCAAGTGGCAGGAGGCGCAAGTCGCCTCGGCGGCGCGGATCAACCTCTACGAAGAGAAAGTCAGCGAAACGGTCGAGCGGCTGCGCATCGCATTCGACGCCGACACGCTGGATGTCAGTTGCTGGCCGCTGGTCAAAAGCGCCTACATCAGCCTGATCGACTTGCGTTTCGACGATGAGCTGTCCGAGACCTGGTACAACTCGATCTTCTGCGGGCTGTTCAGCCACGACCTGATCAGCGATGGCTGCATGTTCATCCACACCACCCGGCCAAGCCTGCGCCGGGCCCGTGCCGCGCAAACCCGCACCTACAAGCCCCAGGGCAAGCTGTCCGACATGCTGGCGAGCATTTTTGCCGACTACCGTTTCAGCGAGGATTACGCCGACCTGGCGGGCGATCTGCGCCGCCTCGAAGCGCAGCTGCGCGAGAACCTGCCGGATTGGGTGTGCAAGGACCCGGAACTTAGCGTCGAGCTGTTTTCCTCGGTGCTCTATCGCAACAAGGGCGCTTACCTGGTCGGGCGCATCTACACCACCGACGAGCAATGGCCGCTGGCGATTCCGCTGCTGCACCTTGAGGGCCGTGGGATTCAGATCGATGCGTTGATCACCGATGAAGCCGACGTGTCGATCATTTTCTCGTTCACCCGTTCCTACTTCATGGTCGATGTGCCGGTACCGGCGGAGTTCATCGGTTTCCTGCGGCGGATCCTGCCCGGCAAACACATCGCCGAGCTGTACACCTCGATCGGTTTCTACAAGCACGGTAAATCCGAGTTTTACCGGGCGCTGATCAATCACCTGGCCAACACTGACGACCAGTTCATCATGGCCCCCGGCGTGCGCGGCATGGTCATGAGCGTGTTCACCCTGCCGGGGTTCAACACCGTGTTCAAAATCATCAAGGACCGTTTCTCACCGTCGAAAAACGTCGACCGCGCAACGGTGATCGAGAAGTACCGGCTGGTGAAAAGCGTCGACCGCGTCGGGCGCATGGCCGATACCCAGGAGTTCGCCGATTTCCGTTTCCCGCTCAGCAAGTTCGACCCGGCGTGCCTGGAAGAATTGCTGGAGGTAGCCGCGTCCACGGTGTCGGTGGAGGGCGACACCGTGTTGATCCGCCACTGCTGGACCGAGCGGCGGATGACGCCGTTGAACCTGTACCTGGAAAACGCCAACGACGATCAGGTGCGCGAGGCGCTGGAAGACTACGGGTTGGCGATCAAGCAACTGGCGGCGGCGAACATTTTCCCCGGCGACATGTTGCTGAAAAACTTCGGCGTCACCCGGCACGGTCGCGTGGTGTTTTATGACTACGACGAGATCTGCTTTCTGACCGAAGCCAACTTCCGCCACATCCCGCAACCGCGCACGCCGGAAGATGAGATGGCGTCCGAGCCGTGGTATTCGATCGGGCCGCTGGATGTGTTCCCCGAGGAGTTTCCGCCGTTCCTGTTCGCCGATGCCGGGCAGCGCAAGTTGTTCGATCAGTTGCATGGCGAGCTGTACAACGCCGATTACTGGAAAAGCCTGCAAGAGGCGATTCGTGGCGGCAAAGTGATCGACGTGTTCCCGTATCGGCGCAAGGGCCTGGATAACGAGTAGTTCTCTGCGTCCGCTGCGCGGCCGAATCGCGAGCAGGCTCGCTCCCACTTTTGAACGCGGTGCCGCCGACTCCGGGGGCGCCGCAGATCCCGTGTGGGAGCGGGCTTGCCCGCGATTCGGCCGCGCAGCGGACGCAAAATCTGCGACAATCGCCCCCCTGCGCCACTAGACGACTTATTGCGTACCTGATGACTGACGAATCGCCTTCACTCGACAAACTGCTGAAAAACCTCGATCACGCCATGCTCGCCGACCGCCACCGGCTGCGGCGGCAGTTGCTTGAGCTGCGCAAGAAGCCCGACGAGGCCAAGCTCGCCCAGTGGGTGACGCGTATGCAGGCGTCCTGTGATCAGGTGCTGGCGCGGCGTGCCAGCCTGCCGGTGATTCGTTACGACGACAGCCTGCCGATTGCCGCCAAGCGCGACGAAATCAAGGAAGCGTTGCTCAAGCATCAGGTGCTGATCATTGCTGGCGAAACCGGTTCGGGTAAAACCACCCAGTTGCCGAAGATCTGCCTGGAAATCGGTCGTGGTCAACATGGCCTGATCGGCCACACCCAACCGCGTCGAATTGCGGCGCGCAGCGTGGCGAGCCGGGTTGCTGAAGAACTGGCGACGCCCTTGGGCGCGCTGGTCGGCTATCAGGTGCGGTTCGAGGATCAGAGCGATTCCAACACCCTGATCAAACTGATGACCGACGGCATCCTGCTGGCGGAAACCCAGAACGACCGTTACCTCGAGCGCTACGACACGATCATCGTCGACGAAGCCCACGAACGCAGCCTCAACATTGACTTCCTGCTCGGTTACCTGAAAACCCTGCTGCCCCGTCGTCCGGACCTGAAAGTCATCATTACCTCGGCGACCATCGATCTGGAGCGCTTCTCCAAGCACTTCGACGATGCGCCGATTGTCGAAGTCTCTGGCCGCACCTTCCCGGTGGAAACCTGGTATCGACCGCTGACCCTGGAGCAGGACGAAGAGGGCAACCGCGTCGAGGATGACTTGACCGTGGATCAGGCGATCCTCGCCACCCTCGACGAAATTGCCGCGTTCGAACGCAGCGAGCGCAAGAGCCCCGGCGACGTGCTGGTGTTCCTGCCCGGCGAGCGCGAGATTCGCGACGCCGCCGACATGCTGCGCAAGGCCCAGCTCAAGCACACCGAAATCCTGCCGCTGTACGCACGGTTGTCGCCGGCCGAGCAGCAGCGGATTTTCCAGTCGCACCCGGGGCGCCGCGTGGTGCTGGCAACCAACGTCGCGGAAACTTCGTTGACCGTGCCGGGCATTCGTTATGTGATCGACAGCGGCACCGCGCGCATCAGCCGTTACAGCTATCGCGCCAAGGTCCAGCGCCTGCCCATCGAAGCCATTTCCCAGGCCAGCGCCAACCAGCGTAAAGGTCGATGCGGTCGGGTCGAGCCGGGTATTTGCATCCGCCTTTACGGCGAAGAAGATTTCATCGGGCGCCCGGAATTTACCGACCCGGAAATCCTGCGGACCAACCTCGCGGCGGTGATTTTGCAGATGCTGCACCTGCGCCTCGGCGAGATCACCGATTTCCCGTTTATCGAGCCACCCGATGGCAAAGCCATCAGCGACGGTTTCAACCTGCTGCAAGAGCTGTCGGCGGTGGATCGCAACAGCCAGCTGACCCCGCTGGGTCGCCAATTGGCGCGCCTGCCGGTGGACCCGCGCATGGGCCGCATGTTGCTGGAAGCGGCGAAACTCGGCAGCTTGCAGGAAGTGCTGATCGTTGCCAGCGCCATGTCGATTCAAGACCCGCGCGAGCGACCGCCGGAGCGTCAACAAGCGGCGGATCAGGCGCATGCGCAATGGAAGGACGTGGACTCGGACTTCGCCGGGCTGGTCAATCTGTGGCGTGGTTTTGAAGAGCAACGCCAGGCGCTGACGGCGAGCCCGCTGCGTAACTGGTGCCGCAAGAACTTCCTCAACTACCTGCGGTTGCGCGAGTGGCGCGACTCGCACCGTCAGTTGAGCCTGATCTGCCGCGACATGCAGTTGAGCCTCAACAAAGAACCGGCGGATTACCCCAAACTGCACAAAGCCGTGCTCTCGGGCCTGCTCAGTCAGATCGGGCAGAAAACCGATGAAGGCGATTACCTCGGCGCCCGCCAGCGGCGCTTCTGGATTCACCCGTCATCGGGCCTGGGCAAGAAGCGTCCGCAATGGCTGATGGCCGCCGAACTGGTGGAAACCACCAAGCTCTACGCGCGCATGGTCGCCAAGATCGACGCCGACTGGATCGAGCCGCTCGCCGGGCACCTGATCAAGAAAAACCACTTCGAACCCCATTGGGAGAAGAAGCGCGGGCAGGTCGTGGCGTTCGAGCAGATCACTTTGTTCGGGCTGATCGTGGTCGGGCGCCGACCAGTGCATTACGGGCCGATCGACCCGGTGGTGTCCCGTGAGTTGTTCATTCGTGAAGGCCTGGTGCGTGGCGAGATCCAATCCAAAGCCAAGTGCCTGACGGCCAACCAGCAGCTGCTGGAACAGCTCGACGAGCTGGAAGCCAAGGCCCGCCGTCGCGACATTCTGGCCGACGAAGAAACCCTGTTCGCCTTCTACGATGCGCGACTGCCGGCGGAGATTCACCAGACCGCGACCTTCGACAGCTGGTATCGGGTCAACAGCCAGAAAGACCCGCAACTGCTGATCATGCGCGAAGAAGACGTGCTGGCTCGCGAGGCCAGTGAAGTCACCGCGCTGCATTACCCGGACACCTTGCACATTGGTGATCTGGAACTGTCATTGAGTTACCACTTCGAACCGAACCATCCGCGTGACGGCGTGACGCTGAGGGTGCCGGCGCCGCTGTTGCCGATGCTGCCGGCGGAACGCCTGGAATGGCTGGTGCCCGGTGTGATCGAAGCCAAGTGCATTGCCTTGGTGCGCAACCTGCCCAAGGCGCTGCGCAAGAACTTCGTGCCGGTGCCGGACTTCGTCAAGGCGGCGTTGCAGCGCATGACCTTTGCCGAAGGCTCGTTGCCTCAAGCATTGGGTCGCGAGTTACTGCGCATGACCGGAGCGCGAGTCAGCGATGAAGCCTGGGCGGAAGCGGCGCAGCAGGTCGACAATCACCTGAGGATGAACCTGGAAATCGTCGATGGTCAGGGCAAGTTCCTTGGCGAAGGACGGGATCTGGCGGAACTCACCGCGCGATTCGCTGAAGCCAGTCAGGCCGCATTGGCCGTTCCGCAAACGGCGAAAAGTCAGCAACCGGTGGAGGCGAAAGTCTTTGCGGCGGTGGCGGAAAAGACCCAACAGAAGATCGCCGGGTTGTCGATGACGGTGTATCCGGCGCTGGTGGAAGAAGCCGGCACGGTCAAGGAAGGGCGGTTCTCGACGCCGGCCGAAGCCGAGTTTCAGCATCGCCGTGCGTTGCAGCGTTTACTGATGCAGCAACTGGCGGAACCGGCGAAGTTCCTGCGTGGCAAGTTGCCGGGCCTGACCGAACTGGGTTTGATGTACCGCGACATGGGGCGCGTCGACAGCCTGGTGGAAGACATTCTGCTGGCCAGTCTCGACAGTTGCATCCTCGACGGCGAAGACCCGTTGCCGCGTGATGGCGCCGGGCTGGCGGCGTTGGCCGAGCGCAAACGCGGCGGCTGGACCGAGCATGCCGAGCGTCTGGCGAAGCTGACCCTGGAAATTCTCAAGCTCTGGCACGGCCTGCAAAAACGCTTCAAGGGCAAGATCGATCTGGCGCAGGCCGTGGCCCTGAATGACATCAAGCAGCAACTCAGTCATCTGGTGTATCCGGGTTTCGTCCGCGAAACGCCGATGCAGTGGCTCAAGGAACTGCCGCGCTATCTGAAAGCCATCGAGCAGCGCTTCGAGAAACTCGGTGCTCAGGTGCAGAAGGACCGGGTCTGGAGCGGTGAATTGTCTGGTCTCTGGACCCAATACCAGACCCGCGCCAATAAACACGCCCAAGAGGGCAAGCGCGATCCGCAGCTTGAGCTGTATCGCTGGTGGCTGGAGGAATACCGGGTTTCGCTGTTTGCCCAACAGCTGGGGACGAAGGTGCCGATCTCGGACAAACGCCTGAACAAGCAGTGGACCCAGGTCGAACCGTAGACTACGGGCTCCCACAGATTTATGTCGTGCCTGTGGAAGCTGCTTCATCCAGCAAAAAGGCGCCAAACCCCAACGTTTATGGCAAACTTCGCGCCTATAAACGCCGGCCCCGCGGTTTTGAGCCTCTTAAGGTTCGGGCGGAACGGAATAAAGCGATGCCAGGTTTGCTTCCTCTGACGGGAACGGACCCTTTGTGTGTTGGTACGACGGTGCCAACACTTTCTGCCTGAACAGATTAGAGAAACGACCATGCATAATGTCGTCATCAGCGGCACCGGCCTGTACACCCCGGCCAACAGCATTTCCAACGAAGAGCTGGTGCAGTCTTTCAACGCTTACGTCGCGCTGTTCAACGCCGACAACGCCGATGCCATCGCCCGTGGCGAAATCGAAGCGTTGACCGAGTCCAACGCCGCGTTTATCGAAAAAGCTTCCGGCATCAAAAGCCGCTTCGTCATGGACAAGGACGGCATTCTCGACCCGCAACGCATGGCGCCACGTCTGCCGGAGCGCTCGAACGACGAGTGGTCGGTGCTTTGCCAGATGGCCATCGGTGCGGCCGAACAAGCCTTGCAGCGTGCCGGCAAAACCGCGGCGGACATTGACGGCGTCATCGTCGCTTGCTCCAACCTGCAGCGCGCCTACCCGGCCATCGCCATCGAAGTCCAGGAAGCGCTGGGCATTCAGGGTTTCGGTTTCGACATGAACGTCGCCTGCTCCTCGGCGACCTTCGGCATTCAAGCGGCCGCCAACAGCGTGCAACTGGGTCAGGCCCGGGCAGTGCTAATGGTCAACCCGGAAGTCTGCACCGGTCACCTGAACTTCCGCGACCGCGACAGCCACTTCATCTTCGGCGACGCGGCCACGGCAGTGATCATCGAACGCGCCGACCTGGCAACGTCCAAGTACCAGTTCGACGTGGTCAGCACCAAATTGCTGACCAAGTTCTCCAACAACATCCGCAACAACTTCGGTTTCCTCAACCGCGCGGCGGAAGAGGGCATCGGCGCCAGGGACAAACTGTTCGTACAGGAAGGCCGCAAGGTGTTCAAGGAAGTCTGCCCGATGGTTGCCGAGCTGATCGGTGCGCACCTGGAAGAGAACCAGCTCAACGTGGGCGACGTGAAGCGCTTCTGGCTGCACCAGGCCAACCTCAGCATGAACCACTTGATCGTGAAGAAACTGCTGGGCCGCGAAGCCACCGAAGAAGAAGCCCCGGTGATTCTCGACACCTACGCCAACACCAGCTCTGCGGGCTCAGTGATTGCGTTCCACAAGAATCAGGACGATCTGGCGGCAGGTTCGCTGGCAGTGCTCAGCTCGTTCGGCGCCGGTTATTCGATTGGTAGCGTAATTCTGCGCAAGCGTTGAGATATCGCGGTAAATGAAAAGATCGCAGCCTGCGAAGGTTGCGATCTTTTTTTTGCATAAAAAAACTCGCGCTGCTGTATCGGACGGATGATGGGGACCGAAACAGCAGCGCGAGTTTGTAAAAGCAGCTTGGGCTTCCTTGCCCGAGCCGTGTAGCAGGGATCAGAACTTGGCTTCGGCATCCAGTTGCAGGGTGTTGATTTTCGAGTCCCGCAGCGTGGCGTTGGTGTAGTCGGAATCAGCCATGAAGTACGTCGCGCCGAGGGCGAAGTTCTTGTCGATCTCGTAGCTCACTTTCAACTTGCTGCCGCGCGAACCGGTGAAACCGTTGGCGAAGTCGGAGTCGGTGAAGGCGCCGACCACCGCGTTGCGCTGTACGTCGCGATAGTTGTAGTCCACGCCAAAGCCGAAGACGTTGGTCTTGACACCGGCCAACCAGCCCATGTCCTGATCGTTGCTGGCATCGTCGTTGTTGACGACTTGACCGTAGATCGACAGCGGCATTGGCAGGCCGCCGATGTCGAGTTGACCAAAGCCTTCGTACAGTTTGAACTGCTCGTTCGCCGTGTTGCCGTTAATGGCCAGGCGGCAGGTGTTCGCAGCACACGTATTGTTGATGTCGTTGTCGTTATCGTAAGTGTAGAGGCTGCCGCCCAGGGTCATTTTCAAGTTGTCGGTGATCGCGAAGCGCGCACCCAACTGGCCTGCGTACAGACGCAGGTCGTGACGGAACTGCTTGCCTTCGCCGTCGACGTTGTCCTTGAGGGTGTAGTGGCCGGCGCTACCGAACAGCTCGGTGCTGCCGCCCAGCGGGTATTTGTAAGTCAGTGCCAGACCTTCCGGGCTGATGTCGCTATCCCAGATGATGTCGCCCATGCTCACCCATTGCTGTGGCATCTTGCCGCCAACGAGGTGCAGGTTTTTGATGGCATCGGGGTGGTAGTCGACGTAACCCTGGTCCAGCCAGATATCCTTCTTGGTGAAGTTGCCATCCAGGCTCTGGTTGGTGGAACGAGAGTCATTGTCGCTGCCAGTGGCGATACGGATGCCGGTGTCCACTTGCGGGTTGATTGCCGTGTAGGCACCCAGGCGGACACGAATACGTTGACGATCCTGGTCACCGGTGTTCGATACGCCATCGTTCTTGACCGTTTCCTGGCGGAAACGCACGTCACCCTTGAACTGGGTCTTGGCAGCCCACGCCAGTTTCTGGTCGAAGGTGCTCAGTGCTTCGGTTTTCTTCGCGGTGGCCGCGATCTGCTCGTTGGTTTCTTGTTGAGCCTGACGGGCGATTTGCTGTTCTTTCTGATCCCGGGCCAGTTCGGCTTGCAGTTCGCTGTACTGCGCGTTGGTAATCGAACCGTTAGCCTTCAGCATGTCGAGCAGTTTGGCGTCGACTGCGGCGCTGGCTGGCACACTCATGGCCAGCAGCAGACCGCCACACAGGGCCGCCGCAGTTTTCGTGGAAGCAAGACGCATATCAATCTCCGAAGATGAGAGGGGATGACTGAGCCATCCGGGGCACAACCGACCGCAAAGGGACGGAAAACAGTGGCCGGGTGCTATAACCCGGCGCTCTAAAAACAGGCGCCAGTATCGCGATGGTTTATGACAAAGCAGTGGCAATGTGATGGCGTCTCGATGACGATACAAAACTTGAATGAACTTTCTATTCCGGGCCCTGTCGGCGTATCGCGGGTGTGGATTGCGCCGCTATAGGCGATACTCGCGAGGCTGTTACGCCAAGAAGTGGAGAGGGAAGTGATGCCGCTGCAACGTCTGGAACGTCTGTCCGAAATAGCGCCGCACACCTGGGATGCCCTGGTGCCGGATGATCAGCCATTTCTGCGTCATGCCTTTCTCAGCGCACTGGAAGACAGTGGCAGCGTCGGCCCGCATTCCGGGTGGCAGCCCGAGCATTTGTTGCATATGGAAGGTGATCGGTTGATCGCTGCGCTGCCCAGTTATCGCAAATGGCACTCCTACGGTGAGTACGTGTTCGATCACGCCTGGGCCGATGCGTGCGAGCGTGCCGGCATCGACTATTACCCAAAATTGCTGACTGCCGTGCCCTTCAGCCCAGTCAGCGGACCGCGTTTGCTGGCGGCCACGGTTGAGGACGGTTTCGAACTGCTGAAGAGTTTGCCCGGCTACCTCGAGATCGAAGCACTCTCCAGTGCGCACATCAATTTCACCGATTCGTTCACTGACGCGGCGCTGGCCGAACAGCCTGGCTGGCTGCAGCGCATCGGCTGTCAGTACCACTGGCAAAATCGCGGCTATCGGGATTTTCAGGACTTCCTTGACGTCCTCAGTTCGCGCAAGCGCAAGCAGATGCGCAAAGAACGCGAGCAAGTAGCGGGGCAGGGCTTCGACTTTGAGTGGCTGGAAGGCCGGCAACTGGATCAGGCGCAGTGGGATTTCGTTTACGCCTGTTACGCCAATACCTACGCGGTGCGTCGGCAACGGCCCTATCTGACGCGGGAGTTTTTCAGTCTGTTGGCCGAACGCATGCCGGAATCCATTCGCGTGGTCCTGGCCAAACAAGGCTCACGACCGGTGGCCATGGCCTTCAGCCTCGTCGGCGGCGACAGTTTTTATGGCCGTTACTGGGGCTGTCTGGCGGAGTTCGATCGTCTGCATTTCGAGACGTGTTTCTATCAAGGGATGGACTACGCGATTGCCCACGGCTTTCAGCGTTTCGATGCCGGTGCTCAGGGTGAGCACAAACTGATTCGCGGGTTTGAACCGGTGATCACCCACTCCTGGCACTACTTGCGCCATCCCGGCCTGAAAGCGGCGGTCAAAGACTTCCTTCATCAGGAGCGTCTCGGTGTGTTGGCGTATGCCGAGGAAGCGAGGACCGCCTTGCCCTATCGGCAAGACTGATCCTCGTTCATTGGGTCAAGTGCCTTCCTTGCCCAGCCATCGATACGTCACACCGCCGACCACCGCGCCCAGCAGCGGCGCGACCCAGAACATCCACAATTGCGCGATGGCCCAGCCGCCGACAATCAGTGCCGGGCCGGTGCTGCGGGCCGGGTTGACCGAGGTGTTGGTGACGGGAATCGAGATCAGGTGAATCAGCGTCAGGGCCAGGCCGATGGCGATTGGCGCCAGCCCGGCGGGTGCACGTTTATCGGTGGCGCCGAGGATGATCAGCACAAACATCGCCGTCATCACCAGCTCACAGACAAAGCCTGCGGCCATCGAGTATTTACCGGGGGAGTGTTCGCCGTAGCCGTTGGAGGCCAGGCCGGCTGAGAGGTCGAAGCCTTCCTTGCCGCTGGCGATGTAGTAGATCAGCGCGGCGGCGATAATCCCTCCAATGACCTGGGCGATGATGTAGGCGGGCAGTTCTTTGGCCGGGAACCGGCCTCCCACGAACAAACCGACCGATACGGCGGGGTTGAGATGGCAACCGGAGATATGGCCGATGGCGAATGCCATGGTCAGCACGGTGAGACCAAACGCAATGGCCACGCCGAGCACACCGATCCCCAGCGGAGAAGACGCGGCCAGAACCGCACTGCCGCAACCCCCCAACACCAGCCAGAACGTACCTAACAACTCAGTGACTGAACGTTTGAACAGAGACATGAGAGCGTCCTTGATAGGCTTCCTATCGAGACTGTATCGAGTTATGCATCCTGCAGATTTACGACAGGCTCATCTCCAGAACCTTGGCTGAGTACAGCAGGGTTTTTATGGAATTCCAGTGGGTATGGGAACTGCCGGGGCTTGTGGGTGGCGGGTTGGGGCGGGTTTATTGGATTGGGATTGGGATTGGGATCGGGATTCGGGGCATATCCGTTTCTGCGGTTACGGCTGCCTACGGTTCCGCCCTTACGGCGGGTTACTTGGAAGAACGGAACGCCGCCCGGCGCCAAGTAACCAAGCGCCTGCGCCCCTAGCCGACCCGTTTTTTGCGGATGTACCCGGAACCGTGTGGGAGCTGGCCTGCCAGCTCCCACAGGGGAATGCGTACGCAGCAAGGGACTGGTCGGGCCGGAAGGCCGCCTCGCGGTCCTGTGGCGGTGGTCGCCCCTCGAGAAGCCGAGTGGAGGTTCTGCATAGTAGGCCCGCCGCCATTGGCCATCCCTGCCGGGTTGCCCACTGCACAGAACCTGCGCTCGGCGTTCCGACGGGGCAGATCAAGATCAAAAGCCAAAGCGAGGCGGCCTGATAGCCGACCCGGAACCGTGTGGGAGCTGGCTTGCCAGCGATGGACGTCCAGACAACGCATTCATTCAGACCGCACACGTCATCGTTAACGACCATCGCTGGCAAGCCAGCTCCCACAGGGGAATGCGTACGCAGCAAGGGATTGGTCGGCCGGAAGGCCGCCTCGCGGTGCTGTTGCGGTAGTCGCCTCCCCCACGCCCTGAGCCTGTCCGGCAATCTGTAACGACCTCCATCGGCGCTCTTCCAGGTAACCCGCCGTAAGGGCGGAACCCCTATCAGCCATCACCGAAAAAACGGATATTCACCCAATAAAACAGCCTCAATCGATCCCGACAAACCCCCCAGTCTGGTGTTGCCACAACCGCGCGTACAACCCGCCATGCGCCAGCAGTTCAGCATGGGTCCCCGTTTCGGCAATCTGGCCTTTTTCCAGCACCACCAAGCGGTCCATCCGCGCAATGGTCGAAAGCCGGTGGGCGATGGCAATCACGGTTTTACCCTGCATCAGGGTTTCGAGGCTTTCCTGGATCGCCGCCTCAACTTCCGAGTCCAGCGCGGAGGTGGCTTCGTCCATGATCAGAATCGGCGCGTCCTTGAGCAGCACGCGGGCGATGGCGATCCGCTGACGCTGACCACCGGAGAGTTTCACCCCGCGCTCACCCACATGCGCATCAAACCCGGTGCGCCCTTCGGCGTCCGACAGCAACGGAATGAACTCGTCGGCCCGGGCCTTGTGCACCGCTTCCCAGAGTTCGGCGTCGGTGGCATCGGGTTTGCCGTAAAGCAAATTGTCGCGGATCGAGCGGTGCAGCAGCGACGTGTCCTGAGTGATCATGCCGATGCGCTCGCGCAGGCTTTCCTGGCCGACTTCGGCGATGTTCTGGCCGTCGATCAGGATCCGCCCGCCCTGCACGTCGTAGAGGCGCAGCAGCAAGTTGACCAGGGTCGATTTGCCAGCACCGGACGGGCCGATCAAGCCGATTTTTTCACCCGGTTTGATCGTCAGGTTGAGGTCGCCGATGATCCCGCTCTTCTTGCCGTAGTGGAAATCCACGTGCTCGAAACGCACTTCGCCGCGATCGACGGTCAGTGGTTTGGCTTCCGCACGATCGGTGATGCTGACCGGTTGCGAGATGGTCTGCAAACCGTCCTGCACCATGCCGATGTTTTCGAAAATGCCCGTGACCACCCACATGATCCAGCCGGACATGTTGACGATGCGGATCACCAGGCCGGTGGCCAGCGCAATGGCGCCCACCGTGATCAGCGACTGCGTCCATAGCCACAGGGCCAGGCCCGTGGTGCTGACGATCAGCAAGCCGTTCATGCTGGTGATGACCACGTCCATGCTCGTGACCACGCGGCCGGCCAGTTGGGCTTTGACCGTCTGTTCCTCGATGGCTTCCTTGGCGTATTGCTGCTCGAAATTGGTGTGGGCGAACAGCTTCAACGTGGTGATGTTGGTGTAGCCATCGACGATCCGGCCCATGAGCTTGGAGCGCGCATCCGAGGACACCACCGAGCGCTCTTTCACTCGTGGCACGAAGTAGCAGAGGGCGCCGATGTAGGCGGCGATCCATGTCAACAACGGGATCATCAGGCGCCAGTCGGCTTCGGCGAACAGCACCAGCGAACTGATCGCGTAGATCAGCACATGCCACAGCGCGTCCACCGCTTGCACGGCGGAATCGCGCAACGAGTTGCCGGTTTGCATGATGCGTTGGGCGATGCGCCCGGCGAAGTCGTTCTGGAAGAAATTCAGGCTCTGCTTGAGCACGTAACTGTGGTTTTGCCAGCGGATCATGCTGGTCATGCTCGGGCTCAGGGTCTGGTGCACCAGCATGTCATGCAAGGCGAGAAACAGGGGTCTCAGGATCAGCGCAACCACGGCCATCCAGGCCAGTTCCACGCCGTGGATCTTGAAGAAGTCGACGTTGGGTGTGCCTTGAGTCAAATCGATGATGCGACTCAGGTAGCTGAACAGCGCCACTTCGATCAGCGCACCGAACAGGCCGACGATCAGCAACACCGCAAACATCGGCCAGACTTGCTTCAGGTAATAGGTATAGAAGGGCAGAACACGGTCGGGCGGAGCCGCCGTCGGGGCGTCACGGAATACGTCGATCAGTTTCTCAAAACGGCGATAAAGCATTTGTTCTCCGCCCGCGTGCGGGCTCTCCTTTAAACACTATGAGCGGCACCGAATGCCGGCGGCCGCTCAACATCCCTGTGCGGGTGGCTCTTAGTCGATGCGCTTGGCCGACTTGATGAACACAGGATCGGCCGGCACATCTTTCATGCCGTTGCGGGTAGTCGTTTGCGAGTTGACGATGACGTCCACGACATCCATGCCTTTCACGACTTTACCGAAGACCGCATAGCCATCGCCCTGGTCCAGGAAGTCGTTGTCCTTGACGTTGATGAAGAACTGGCTGGTGGCCGAATCCGGCACGGAGGTGCGTGCCATGGACAGCGTGCCACGGACGTTATGCAGGCCGTTTTTGGATTCGTTCTTGATCGGAGCCTTGGTTTCTTTTTGCTGCATTTGTTGGGTGAAACCACCGCCCTGGACCATAAAGCCCGGGATCACACGGTGGAAAATAGTGTTGTTGTAGAAGCCGCTGTCGACGTACTCAAGGAAGTTTTTGGTACTGATCGGCGCCTTGACCGGGTCCAGTTCGATTTCGATCTGGCCGTTGGTGGTTTCCAGCAGAACGTGTGGTGCCTTGGCGGGCGTGGCGGCCATCAGGTTGGCGGCAAACAGAACGGTGCCAGCGACGAGGGCAATTTTTTTCAGCATGGGTCAGTGATCCTGAGTGTGGTGGTGTCGACTGCGGTGAGAAACTCGAGCAGGGTTTGGTTGAAGCGTTCGGGTTGATCCAGCGGGGTGGCGTGACGCGAATCGGCGATCACCACCAGCCGCGCATCAGGCAGCAGTTTTACGTAAGTCTCCTTCAGCGACACCGGTGTGTAGTCACGGTCGGCGCTGACGATGAGGGTTGGACAGGACACTCGGGAAAGTCGTTCCTGAACACCCCAGCCAACAATCGCGTCGAAGCTGGCGAGATAAGCATGTTTGTCGTTTTTTGCCCAGCGCTCGGCCATCTTTTGACGCAATTCGACCTGTTCCGGCTTCGGGAACAGTTTGCCTCCAAGGGCTTTGCCGATGGTGCCCAGGCTGAGTGCGCGCATCAGGCTCCAGCGCTTGAACCACTGCCAGTAATCGTCGCGGCTGCGCAATTTGACCTCGGGCGCGCTGTTGACGATGCACAGGCTTTTGAGCAATTGCGGCTGATCCACCGCCAGCTGGAAGCCGATCATGCCGCCCATCGACAGACCCACATAATGTACCGGGCCGAGGTTCAGATGTTCGATCAGGGCGACCAGGTCGGCGCTGAACCCGGCGATGCTATAGCGCTCGCGGGGTTTGTCGGAGCGACCGTGGCCGCGCACATCCGGGACGATCACCCGGTAGTGAGCCGACAATGCCGGGATCTGTTTTTCCCAGTCCAGGGTGCTCGAACCGAGCCCGTGAACCAGCAGCAACGGCGTACCGTGGCCATATTCCTCGTAGTGCAGGTTGCAACCTTCGTGTTCGAAATAGGCCATGCGATCACTCCGTGTCAGGCTTGTTCTGGGGCGGCGAAAGGCGCATCCAGCGGCGCGGTGTCGAAGGTGCGCAGCAGTTCGATGAGGATTTGCGTGGCCGGGCCCAAGGGTTTGTCCTTGTTCGAATACAGGTAGAAGCTCGGGTTACGGCTGCCGCCCTGATCCAACGGTAGCAGCTTGAGCGTCCCTTCCCTCAGTTCGCGTTCGATCATGTGCCGCGGCAACCAGGCGAAACCCAGCCCGCTGCCGACAAAGGTCGCGGCGGTGGCGAGGCTGCCGACGGTCCAGCGCTGTTCGGCGCCGAGCCAGCCGACATCCCGTGGCTGTTGGCGGCCGGAATCGCGGATCACCACTTGCATCTGGCTTTCCAGGTCCTGGAAATTCAGTTCACGGTTCAGACGGTGCAGGGCGTGCTCGGGGTGGGCGACGGCGACGAATTCGACGTCGCTCAATTCCGCGCCCAGATAGCCAGGAATACTGAAACCGGTGATCGCCAGGTCAGCCACGCCTTCGAGCAGGACTTCTTCAACGCCCGACAACACTTCTTCGCGCAGCCGCACCCGGCAGCCACGGCTTTGCGGCATGAACGCAGTCAGGGCGCGGACGAGCCGGGCGCTCGGGTACGCGGCGTCGACCACCAGCCGCACTTCCGCCTCCCAGCCTTGTTCCATGTGATGCGCCAGGTCTTCCAGCTGGCTGGCCTGTTTGACCAGTTGCCGAGAACGGCGCAGCAGTACGCCGCCGGCATCGGTCAATACGGCTTTGCGACCGTCAATGCGCAGCAATGGCACGCCGAGCTGATCCTGCATGCGCGCCACGGTGTAGCTGACCGACGATTGCGAGCGGTGCAGCGCCTCGGCGGCCTGGGCGAAACCGCCGTGGTCGACCACGGCCTGTAACGTTCGCCATTGATCAAGGGTCACGCGGGGCGCTTTCATCTTGAGCTCCTCTTGTCCTAAGCTGGCGGTCCTTATTGGAGACTGCCGAATGAAAAAATTCTGTTGTGTGGTGTTGGCGATGTTGCCGCTGACTGCCTTTGCTTACCCGATCGACGTACAAAAACAGTTGAACGGCTTGAGCATCGACTACAACACGTATGACACGGATACCGACATCGCCTCCATTCAGGTGAACAACTACGGCAGCACCGATGCGGTCTGTAAGGTGGTTTTCAATAACGGTCCGGAAGCACCGCGCACTCGCAATATCGAAGTGGCCGCCGGCAAGCACAAAAATGCCACCGCCAAGTTCAACCGGACCATCATCAAGATGCGCATCAATCTGACCTGCACCCCGAAATAGCATCGAGACCCTGTGGGCGTTCGCTTCCACAGGGTGCATTCAGCTTATAAACGAATTTATTGATGGGTTGTAGCAGTTATTTGCGCTTTTTCATCGATATGACTCTGTTTAACCTTCACTCCATCGACTTACAGCATTCTCAGATGGAGGCTACATCCCATGTCCCGCGTTCTGATCATCGAAAGCAGCGCCCGTCAGCAAGACTCTGTTTCGCGTCAACTGACCCAGACCTTCATCAGCCAGTGGAAAACCGCTCACCCGAACGACCCGATCACCGTCCGTGACCTGGCCGTCAACCCGGTGCCGCACCTGGACATCAACCTGCTGGGCGGCTGGATGAAACCCGCCGAGCAGCGCAATGACATCGAACAGGCTTCCCTGGAACGCTCCAACCAGTTGACCGATGAATTGCTGGCCGCTGACGTACTGGTCATGGCGGCGCCGATGTACAACTTCGCGATCCCGAGCACGCTGAAAGCCTGGCTCGACCACGTGCTGCGTGCCGGCGTGACCTTCAAGTACACCGACACCGGCCCGCAAGGCCTGCTCAGCGGCAAGCGCGCTTACGTGTTGACCGCTCGCGGCGGGATCTATTCCGGCAGCACTGCGGATCATCAGGAACCGTACCTGCGTCAGGTCATGGGCTTCATCGGCATTCACGACGTGACCTTCATCCACGCCGAAGGCATGAACCTGGGCGGCGACTTCCAGGAGAAGGGCCTGAACCAGGCCAACGCCAAGCTTTCCCAGGTTGCCTGACCCGTTAATCGCCAGATAATCACTGGATGGTCTAGTGACTTGGCGCAACCCTTCAAGCCTGTACGCGCATCGACCTCCCTTTGCACTTGTTGCTCCTGAGTGCTGTAGCCCGATTGAACGCTTTAGCGAGATCGGGCTTTTTTTTGCCTGCGATTTGATGGGCGTACACATAAACCTGTGGGAGCGGGCTTGCCCGTGATGGCGGCGCCACATTCACCATGTATGTCGGCTGATATACCGTCATCACGGGCAAGCCCGCTCCCACAGGGATCTGTGTGTTCTCGCGATCGCCGACAAAACCCGCTATCGTCGCCGCCATTCAAAACGAGGCGAGCATGGGCTATCTACTTTTTGTCACGCTGATCCAGGCGTTTTCCTTCAGTCTGATCGGCGAATACCTGGCCGGTCATGTCGACAGTTACTTCGCGGTGCTGGTGCGGGTGCTGCTGGCGGGATTGGTGTTTATTCCGTTGACGCGCTGGCGCTCGGTGGAGCCGGCGTTCATGCGCGGCATGCTGCTGATCGGCGCGTTGCAGTTTGGCGTGACCTACGTCTGCCTGTACCTGAGCTTTCGGGTGCTGACGGTGCCGGAAGTGTTGCTGTTCACCATTCTCACGCCGCTGCATGTGACGCTGATCGAAGACGCGCTGAACCGGCGCTTCAATCCATGGGCCCTGGTCGCGGCGCTGGTGGCGGTGCTCGGCGCGGCGGTGATTCGCTACGACCGGATCAACCCGGATTTCTTCATGGGGTTCCTGCTGCTGCAACTGGCCAACTTCACCTACGCCGCGGGGCAGGTGCTTTATAAGCATCTGGTGGCGCGTCATCCAAGCGATCTGCCGCACTACCGGCGCTTCGGTTATTTCTATCTGGGCGCACTGGCGGTGGCATTGCCGGCCTTTCTGCTGTTCGGCAAACAGAATTTTCTGCCCGAAGCACCGCTGCAATGGGGCGTTCTGGGGTTCCTCGGTCTGGTCTCGACCGCGTTGGGGTTGTACTGGTGGAACAAGGGCGCGTGCCTGGTCAATGGCGGGACGCTGGCGGTGATGAACAATCTGCATGTGCCGGTGGGGCTGCTGATCAATCTGCTGATCTGGAATCAGCATGAGGAGCTGGGGCGGTTGTTCTTTGGCGGATCGGTGATTTTGATGGCGGTGTGGATCAGTCGACTGGGTGTACGAAAGTCCTTGGCTACGACCTGACTCCCGTAGGAGCCAGCAAGCCGGCTCCTACCAAATTTTGCGTTATATCTCTGCCAGCTGCGCCACCAGAAACTCAATGAACGTCCGGGTCTTCTGCGGCACCCGGCGTGCCGAAGGATAGACCGCGTTAATCGTGATCGCAGGCGCCTGCCATTCACACATCACCGGCACCAACCGGCCAGCCGCCAGCGCATCCTCGACGATGAAGTTGGGCAACAGCGCGATGCCCATGCCGGCCTCGGCGGCCTGGGCGAGCAAGTCGCCATTGTTGGCGTGCAACGGACCCGTGACGTTGACTCGTTGGGTTTCCTTGCCGTTGCACAGCTGCAAACTCACGCCGCTTTGCAAATATCCGTAGTTCAAACATTGATGGGCGCGCAGATCCTGCGGCGTCTGCGGCGTGCCTGCGCGTTCGAGATAAGCGGGTGAGGCGACCATGATGCGCGGAGCCGGCGCCAGTTGCCGGGCAATCATCGTCGAGTCCGGCATGCTGGCGATGCGGATGGTCACGTCGAAACCACCGCGCACCGGGTCAACCTGCTGGTCGCTGAGTACCAGTTGCAGCTCTATGTTCGGGTGTTGTTCATGAAACAGGGGAATCAGCGGCCCCAGTCGGCGCAACCCGAAAGACATTGGCGCATTGACGCGCAGCACCCCGCGTAACTCGCCGATGCCGTTACGTGCACGCTGTTCGGCCTCGTCCAGCGAGGCCAGTACTTCCCGCGCCGCGTCGAAATACTCCGCGCCAGCCTCGGTCAGGTGCAGGCTGCGCGTGGTGCGCTGCAGCAATTGCACGCCGATGGCTTCCTCCAGCGCCTGAATCTGTTTGCTGACTTTAGATCGCGGCACATCCATTGCCCGTGCAGCGGCGGCGAAGCCGTTCTCGCCGACCGTGACGACGAACGCGCGCATGCATTCGATGCGGTCCATGATTGTCCCTATTTTAGAATCAATGATTCTCGATTTTAGGGAATTGTCCCTTTCTCTGCTAGCCCCTAAAGTGACATCCAAGCCGACGACAAAGCCTCTGGAAGCCGCGTCGACTCACCCATTACTGATTTGAATTATCGACATCAAAAGGAACGCGCCATGTCTATTCGTGAACTGCTCAACCCAACCAACTCCGCTCTGATCCTGATTGACCACCAGCCGCAAATGGCTTTCGGCGTGCAGTCGATCGACCGTCAGACCCTGAAGAACAACACGGTTGGCCTGGCCAAGGCTGCCAAGATCTTCAACGTGCCGACGATCTACACTTCGGTGGAAACCGAAAGCTTCAGCGGTTTCATCTGGCCAGAGCTGCTGGCCGTGCACCCGGATCAAAAGCCGATCGAGCGCACCTCGATGAACTCCTGGGAAGACAAGGCGCTGGTTGACGCGGTGAAGGCCACCGGTCGCAAGAAGCTGATCATTGCCGCGCTCTGGACCGAAGTCTGCCTGACCTTCCCGGCGCTGGAAGCGCTGGCTGAAGGCTACGAGGTGTACATCGTGACCGACGCGTCCGGCGGCACCACCAAAGAAGCTCACGACATGTCGGTGCAGCGGATGATTCAGGCAGGCGCGGTGCCGGTCACCTGGCAACAAGTGCTGCTGGAATACCAGCGTGACTGGGCACACAAGGACACTTACGAGGCCGTGATGGAACTGGTGCTGGAACACAGCGGCGCGTATGGCATGGGCGTGGATTACGCTTACACCATGGTGCACAAGGCGCCGCAGCGTCAGGTCAAGTAAGCAGTGATCATCTGAACGATGCGGTCCATGTTGGAGCGGGCTTGCCCGCGATGGCGGAGTGTCAGTCTACGAACCATTGACTGGCACACCCCCATCGCGGGCAAGCCCGCTCCCACAAGTTTTTGTGGGGTTACATGATGTGTTTTTCGGGTTCGGGAATGTGGCTTGCGCCCAGCATGGCCGGGAGTAATCCGGCACGCAGATCCCCGCCACTGGGCTGCTGATAAAGGCTCAAGCCAAACTCCGGCAGCACCGCCAGCAGATAATCGAAAATATCCCCCTGAATCCGCTCGTAATCCGCCCACGCCGTGGTGCGGGTGAAGCAGTAGATTTCCAGCGGAATCCCCTGCGCAGTGGTCTGCATCTGCCGGACCATGCAGGTCATGTTCGGCTGAATCTCCGTGTGGCTCTTCAAATACGCCAGCGCATAAGCGCGGAAGGTCCCGATGTTGGTCATCCGTCGACGGTTGGCCGACATCGCCGCGACGTTGCCCTGCGCCTCGTTCCAGGCCTTGAGTTCCGCCTGTTTGCGGCTGATGTAGTCGGTCAGCAGATGCACCTGGGACAGTTTCTGCTCTTCGTCATCACGGATGAATCGCACGCCGCTGGCATCGATGAACAGACTGCGCTTGATCCGTCGCCCACCCGACTGCTGCATGCCGCGCCAGTTCTTGAACGATTCGGACATCAGGCGCCAGGTCGGAATCGAAACGATGGTTTTATCGAAGTTCTGCACCTTGACCGTGTGCAGTGTGATGTCCACCACATCGCCATCGGCGCCGACTTGCGGCATCTCGATCCAGTCGCCGACCCGCAGCATGTCGTTGCTGGTCAGTTGTACGCTGGCGACGAACGACAGCAGGGTGTCCTTGTAGACCAACAGAATCACCGCCGACATGGCGCCCAGACCCGAGAGCAGCAACAGCGGAGAACGGTCGATCAACGTGGCGACGATGATGATCGCGCCAAACACATACAACACCATTTTCGCCAGTTGCACGTAGCCTTTGATTGAGCGGGTGCGGGCGTGTTCGGTGCGGGCGTAGATGTCCAGCAAGGCATTGAGCAGGGCGCTGATGGCCAGCACCAGGAACAGAATGGTGAACGCCAGTGCGACATTGCCGAGGAAAATCAGGCTGGTTTTGTTCAGCTCCGGCACCAGGTGCAGGCCGAACTGGATCACCAGCGACGGCGTCATCTGCGCCAGGCGGTGAAACACCTTGTTTTGGCGAAAGTCGTTGACCCAATGCAACGCCGGTTGGCGACCGAGCATTTTGGTCGCGTGCAGGATCAGGTAACGCGCCACTCGTCCGAGGGTCAGTGCCACCACCAGCAACAGAAGCAGCCCGAGGCCGGAATGCAGGAGCGGATGCTGATCGAGCGCACCCCAGAGGTCTTGGACGTTGAGCCAGAGCTGTTTGATATCCATGGGTAAAACCGTTTCTTCTGTAGGACGCGTCGGAGCGATTAGAGCATTTAAGACGCTTTGCATGACGTTTGAAGACAAAAGACGCAACAAAAAAGCCACTGTTTACGCTCGATTGCATAAAGAAACTCGGCCTTCGCGCTCGAAACCGTTACCCTATGCAGCTGTTTTTTTGTATTTCTTCGAGGTAGCACCCGTGTTTTCCCAATTCGCCCTGCACGAACGCCTGCTCAAAGCCGTGGCCGAGCTTAAATTTGTCGAGCCAACGCCTGTGCAAGCAGCGGCTATTCCGCTGGCGCTCCAAGGGCGTGACCTGCGGGTGACAGCGCAAACCGGTAGCGGCAAAACCGCTGCTTTCGTTTTGCCGATCCTCAACCGTCTGATCGGCCCGGCGAAAATCCGCGTCAGCATCAAGACCCTGATCCTGCTGCCGACCCGCGAGCTGGCTCAGCAGACCATCAAGGAAGTCGAGCGTTTCGCTCAGTTCACGTTCATCAAGTCCGGTTTGATCACCGGCGGTGAAGACTTCAAGGTCCAGGCCGCCATGCTGCGCAAGGTGCCGGACATTCTGATCGGTACGCCAGGGCGGATGATCGAGCAACTGAACGCCGGTAACCTCGACTTGAAAGAAGTCGAAGTGCTGGTGCTCGACGAAGCCGACCGCATGCTCGACATGGGCTTCGCCGAAGACGTGCAGCGTCTGGTGGAAGAGTGCACCAATCGTCAGCAGACCATGCTGTTCTCCGCCACCACTGGCGGTTCGGGCCTGCGCGAGATGGTCGCCAAGGTCCTGAACAATCCGGAACACCTGCAGCTGAACAACGTCAGCGATCTGAACGCGACCACCCGTCAGCAGATCATCACCGCTGACCACAATCAGCACAAAGAGCAGATCGTGAACTGGCTGTTGGCCAACGAGACCTATCAGAAGGCCATCGTGTTCACCAACACCCGGGCCATGGCCGACCGCATCTACGGCCGCCTGGTGGCGCAGGAATACAAAGCGTTTGTCCTGCACGGTGACAAAGACCAGAAAGACCGCAAGCTGGCGATCGATCGCCTGAAGCAGGGCGGCGTGAAAATCCTCGTGGCCACCGACGTTGCCGCTCGCGGCCTTGACGTCGATGGCCTCGACCTGGTGATCAACTTCGACATGCCACGCAGCGGCGACGAATACGTTCACCGTATCGGTCGCACCGGTCGTGCCGGCAACGATGGCCTGGCCATCTCGCTGATCTGCCACGGCGACTGGAACCTGATGTCGAGCATCGAGCGCTACCTCAAGCAGAGCTTCGAGCGCCGCACCATCAAGGAAGTCAAAGGCACTTACGGCGGGCCGAAAAAGGTCAAGGCCTCGGGCAAAGCCGTTGGCGTGAAGAAGAAAAAGGTCGACGCCAAGGGCGAGAAGAAGAAAACCGGCGCCAAGGCACCGACCAAGCGCAAGATCGCCAACCGCCCGAAGACCGACGCCCTGTCGCTGGTCAGCAAGGACGGCATGGCGCCGCTCAAGCGCCGCAAGCCGGAAGCACCGGCTGCTGAATAAGGCGCTGTAGCGATTCCATAAAAAAACCGGACAAACGTCCGGTTTTTTTATACACGTAAATCAATTACTTGCAGGAACTGCGGGGCGGCATTCCCACAGATCAGCTTTCGGCTTTTTTATCCGCCGTCTTCAACTCCTTCATACGCTGATCGATCAACTGGCACTTGTCCGGCAGATCAGCGCTGGCTGTCCCCAAATCCATTTTCTGCAACTCATCGTTGATCTCCTTGGCCTTCTTCGGATTCTGCTCGGTGAGCTTGGCGACTTCCTTGGCCAGTTGTTCGCGTTTGGTCGTTGCCTCCTCGGGGGTGCAGGCCCAAACGGGCAGGGCACAGGCGAGGGCGGCAGCGAAGGTAAGTTTCAGCAGGGTTTTCATGGGCGGGCCTCAGCACTGGTAAAGGCGGGTTACCCGGTTGAGGGGTGAGATCAGGGGAAAGTTCAGCCTATCGGCTCCTTTTGTTCGAGTGACGAGCTGAAAGCCAAACGCTGGCGATTGCAGTGAGTCAGTTGTATCGGTGTTGAATGTCAATTAGCTATGGCGAGCAAGCTTGCTCCAGGGCTTGCGGTGTTCACGGGCCTTGTTGCATCCAGCCCGGACCGCTGCAGGTGCAAGCATGCTCGCGAGTGTTGCTGTCTACCCCCCATGGCAGCAGCTTGAAGTCACCTTGTCATCATATCGATCATGATGCTTCACCCATTCCATGATCTCCTCTTCGTTGCGTCCCTTGGGCGTGAGGTCGAGGTAGTTGTAAGCGCCGACCAGCATGTCCAGGCCTCGGGCGTAGGTGGAATAGGTGTGAAAGATTTCGCCGGCATCATTGCGATAAAACACACTCAGGCCGGGGAGTTCTTCTTCGGGGCTGTCAGACTTTTCGTAGTTGTAGGTGGCTTTTCCTGCGGCAACATCTTCGGCTCGGGCCGAGACGCCAAAATCGTAGTTGAAGTCGCAGCCTTCTGACGAAACCCAGTCGAACTTCCAGCCCATGCGTCGCTTGAACGCCTGGAATTCGGCGAAGGGTGCGTGGGAAACTGCCACCACCGCCACGTCGTGATGTGCCAGGTGCTGGTTGGCGCCGTCGATGTGGTCGGACAGGAAGGAACAACCGGGGCAGCCTTCGTCCCAACCGTCGGCGAACATGAAATGGTAGATGACCAACTGACTATGGCCGCCGAACAGGTCGGCCAGTTTCAGTTCGCCGTTGGGGCCCTGGAAGTGATAGTCCTTGTCGATTTTCACCCAGGGCAGCGCTCGGCGTTCGGCACTGAGTTTGTCCCGTTCCCGGGTGAAGGCTTTTTCGTGGGCCAGGTGTTGGCGTCGGGCGGTGAGCCATTCTTCTCGGGACACGACCGGATGGTTCTGAATGTTCATCGGGTTTTCTCCTGCGGGGGGCTGGGAGGTGACTTACACAGCCTAGTCGTTCGGCCTGCGCACCAATCGACATACCGCCGGTCGGCAGAGGCGAAAAGCCTGGCTGAACGGCTGACGACGTAGCCGGTCACAACCTATGAAGGCCATCACACTCACGGGCTTTGGAGGTTGGACAGGATGACGACTTATAACTGGGATTTGATTGAACGCCTGCTGCACGAAGTGCAAAACGCTGCGCCCAGCTTTACGCCGCGGCCCTATGCAGAAGATTACGCGGCGGAAAAAGGTGCGGAAGGCGAGCAGACTGAAAACCTGGATCACCTGAAAGCGGTGGCCGGTGAGTATGAAAAGTTACTGTTGGAGCGGGGCTATATCGAATCTCGACCTGAAGAGCAGGGCGGAACCGGCTCGAACTACATGCTGACAATGCGGGGTTCGCGGTTGTTGAGCCTGATCGACAGCAGCATTCCGGGCAATGAGCATCCGCGGCAGGTGCTGGATGACCAGGAAGATGCGCTGGACGAGGTGACGTTTGATGAGGTGGCGTCCAAGGCGCAGATTGCCTGACGTACACACGACCCTTGTAGGCGCTGGCTCGCCAGCGATTGCGGTATTTCGGTCAACATGGATGTTGGATGTTATGGCCTTATCGCTGGCAAGCCAGTTCCTACAGGAGGGTGGATGACTATCCCTGCTTCGCTGCTTTCAGGCACTTCAAATCATTGAAGTCTTTGCGCACGCCTTCGATTTTTTTCAGCAACCGCTGACGCTGGACCGGCGTGCTCTCGGCCATCAAATCGACAAACAACCCGCGTGCCTGAGCTTCGGTATTGGCGTAGGCCTGGCGGTAGGCCGGTGTCCATAAGCTCTCTCGATTTACCAGAAGCGTCTCAATGCGCTGTGGGAATTCCGGACTCTGGCGCTGCGCAACTGCTGCGCTGAACTGTTTCTGCCAATGAGCGCGGTTGGCAATCCATTGGGTGTTCTGGTCGCCCAACGCATTTGACCAGGCAACGACCCGTTGTTGTTGAGGCGGACTCAGTGGACCGATCCAGTCATCCAGGCGTTTTTCCATGCGCTCGCCACGCTTCTTGATCTGCTGATCGAGCGACGGTTTTACGTAGTTCTCTTGGCGTTTGCGCTGGTCCTTGGCAAAGGCTTCGTTCATTTCCGCAACTTGCGTGTCGTCCAGCCCCTGCAGCAACTCGATGGCCGACGGGGTGATTTCCCGGGCGGTCTGGGCGATGGCTTGTTTGGCTTCCAGGGTGCGGGTTTGCAGTTCGGCGTCGGTGACCTGATTGGTTTCTACCATCAGCTGCAAACGGTCCAGCCAGTCGAGATAGCCCGGCAATTGCGTAGTGCAGTGCCAGCTCAGGTGTTCCTTCAGGCGTTCGTTGAACCAGCCTTTCTGTTCGCCGTTCATGTCCAGGTAATCGCTGAGCGTCCATGGAATGATCACGTCGAGGTTACGATAGGCCAGGCCCACGCGGCTGCAGGCGCCGAGGGCGAGACAGAGGGTGATGACGATGGCAAGACATTTCAACCAGCGCGACATGGGCGAGTCCTTGCGAAAGCGTAGGTTCTCATGTGAACGCAGGATGAGCCTGGCAGTTCAGCCGATCAATAGAACGCGTGTTCGGCCTTGAGGGTGACCAGGCCGTCGCATTGACTGTTGTGTCCGGAATAGGCGGAGCAGTCGCTGCCGTTGAGGCTCGAGTCGCTGTAGATCAGGTCAAGGTCGATGCCCATGAACGGTCGGGACAGGGTCAGCGACCAGTCGGTGAAATTGCCTACGTACCCGCCGTCCACCGATACCGGGGTGTTGAGCTGGTGAGTGGTGTATTTCATGCTGATCCCGATCCCGAACGGCTGATTGCCACGGAGATCGGCGAATACGGTGCTGTTCTGTTTGTCCGGATCGTTGCTGAACGCTGCGCCGAAACGACTGCCCAACAGAGTCAAGCCGCCGAAGAGTTCCTGGGTGTCGAGCGTGTCCACTTTCGGGTAGCTGTAACGGATCATGCCGACTTCGTAACCGAGGGTTTGATCGAAGGGCTGTTTAAACCCCACGTAGGAATCCACTTCAAGGTTGTTCCCCGGACTCAACCCCATGCTCGGGGACCACTGCCCGAAGTAAAAGCCGCTGTCGTGACTCAGGTCGAGCCCGCCGTGGAAAGAGCCGGTGGTCGAAGGTTTGACCAGCCCTTGGGCCATGCTGCGACTGGGGGTGGTACCCAGCTTGAGATCGAAGTCGCCCAGCTCACGCTGGAAAACTTGCGCGTTGGCGACCGAGCAGAAAAGCAGGTTGCCCAGCAAGAAAAGAGAGAGTTTGAGCATGCGTCACTCCATGACCGCGAGGAGCAGAAACAAAAACTGCTGAAACGCTTGATCTAGACGTGTGCAAGCATACCGGCGAATGCTCGGCATCGAGGGCCGTTCGTCGATTTTTGAAATATTGGTGGGTTGGGCGGGGTGTTGCGGGAGGGTTCCAGTCCAAGCGCTTCGATGCTCAAAGCGCTTAGGGACCAGTTAACGCGGGGTCTTACTTCTTGCCGAGCGTGATCTGCTTGGACGGGCCGAATGTCTGGCCGCTGACGCCTTTGGCAATTTGCTGGATTTCGCCACCGGACTTGAGGAACGCAGCAATCTGGTTGTTGATCGATTCGCTGGTTTCAACGGCTGGAGCTGGCTTTGCTTTGCTGTTGGATGCTTTTACACGCATGGCGGCCATTAACCTGTAGAAAATTAACTTGGCCACGCATCGTACAGGAAATACTTGACAATTGCTTGGTAAATATCCCCCTGAAATACACGTCACAGAAACTGGATTAATCGCAAGTTATTATTCGAAATACTTCCCTAAGCTGCTGTTTTAACTAAGAACATCGGTGGATGGAAATGCTTTTTTGCTTGGCTGGGGGGAGCGAAAGTGCTCGGGATGTTCTGACGAGTGGCCAGCCCGTGTGACAAAACCCAGGAAAATTAAGGCCTTCATAGGATTTTCTCGCGCCATCGGGCCGGCCGCCGAACGCGGCCGGTAAAAACGGGTAGAATGCCGCCCACGCAATGAGGGTATTGGACATGGCTTTAGTCGGGCGTTACAACAGTTTGCAAGTGGTTAAACACACTAACTTCGGTTTATATCTGGACGGTGGCGCGGACGGCGAAATCCTTCTGCCTAATCGTTATATTCCCAAAGATATTCCCAGCGAAGATGAAGACTGGCTCAACGTTTTTATTTATCTGGACAGCGATGACAAACTCATCGCAACAACCGAAAAGCCGAAAGTTCAGGTCGGTGAGTTCGCCAGTTTGAAAGTCGTTGAAGTCAACAGCATCGGTGTCTTCCTGGATTGGGGCCTGCCGAAGGATCTGTTGCTGCCGTATTCCGAAGAAAAACGTCAGATGACCGCTGGCGAGTACGTCGTGGTGCACGTCTACCTCGACAAGCACACCCGCCGTATCACCGCGACCGCGCGTCTGGACCGCTACCTGGACAAGACTCCGGCCAACTACACCCCCGGCCAGGAAGTTGATCTGCTGGTTGCCGAAGCGACCGATATGGGCTTCAAGGCAATCATCAATAACAAGCACTGGGGCTTGATCCACAAGAACGAAATCTTCAAGTTCATGCGCGCCGGTAAAGAAGAGAAGGGCTTTATCAAAGAAGTCCGTGCCGACGGCAAGATCAGCCTGAGCCTGCAGCCGGTCGGCGAAGAGGCCGCCACCAGCCTGAACTCGAAGATCCTCGCCAAGTTGCGCGACAACAACGGCACGCTGCCGGTGAGCGACAAAAGCGACCCGACGGTGATCACCAGCATGTTCGGCGTCAGCAAGGGCAACTTCAAGAAAGCCATCGGTGCGTTGTACAAGAATGGCCAGATCGTGATTCATGCCGATCGCATTGAACTAAGCTGACCGCGCGCCGGCCCCATGCAGGTCAATCACATGAGGTTGGACTGCGATGAAAAAAGCGCTGTATGCCTACGCTGGCACCTTGCTGGCGTTTCTCGTCCTCGACGGCCTCTGGCTCGGCGTACTGATGGCCCCGACCTATCGGGCGCTGCTCGGTTCGCTGATGCTTGACCAACCGCTGCTGGCCCCGGCGGCGGCGTTCTATCTGCTTTATGCCGTCGGTTGTGTGGTGTTCGTGGTGTTGCCGGCGAGTACCTGGCCGCGTGCCGCACGCCTGGGTGCATTGTTGGGGCTGGTGGCTTACGGCACGTATGACCTCAGCAACTGGGCGACGCTGCATGGCTGGTCAGCGCAGTTGGCCCTGATGGACATGGCGTGGGGAACCCTGGCGACCGGTATCGCTTGCACTGCCGGCTATTGGGCGTCGCGCAAGATGACGTCCGTAGTCACTTGAAGGTCTCCTGCAGGCTCCTTTTTCTGGCCATCTGGTTAATAATCGACAGCATAATTTTTTCGCCCCGGCCCTGAGTCGGGGCTTTGCTTTCTACTGTGAGTCACTGCCATGGATTGTATTGTCGAGGTGTTCCGGTGAGCGCCACCCGGCGTAGCGCCGATGGGTTTGCCCTGCAAGTGATGATCGGGTTGTGCCTGATCTGGGGCGTGCAGCAAGTGATGATCAAGTGGGCGGCGCCGGACATCGCGCCGGTCATGCAGGCGGCCGGTCGGTCGGGCATTTCTGCGTTGCTTGTAGGATTACTGATCTGCTGGAAGGGCGGCTGGGATCAGGTCAGCCATACGTGGCGCGGCGGACTACTGGCCGGCGCACTGTTTGGACTGGAATTCTTCTTCATTTCCGAAGGCTTGCAGCTGACCACGGCCGCACATATGTCGGTATTCCTTTACACGGCGCCGATCTTCACCGCGTTGGGTGTGCACTGGCTGTTGCCGAGTGAGCGTTTAAGGCCGGTGCAATGGTTGGGGATTTTTCTGGCGTTTGTCGGGATTGCCATCGCGTTTGCCGGCGGGGTGTCTTGGGACAACCTCGACCACCGCATGCTGATGGGCGATGCACTGGGCGTGCTGGCCGGAGCCGCTTGGGGGGCGACCACCGTGGTGGTGCGCGCCTCGCGCCTGTCGGAGGCACCGGTGACGCTCACGTTGTTCTACCAATTGATTGTCGGTTTCGTCGGCCTGCTGCTGATCGCGATGCTCAGCGGCCAGGTCACCCACGTCAGCCTGACCACCGTGGCCGTGGCCAGCGTGCTGTTCCAGGGCCTGGTGGTCTCGTTTTTCAGCTACCTGACGTGGTTCTGGCTGTTGCGCCGGTATCTGGCGGCGAACCTCGCGGTGTTTTCGTTCATGACGCCGTTGTTCGGTGTCACGTTCGGCGTGGTGTTGCTGGGTGAGGCGCTGAGTCTCAACTTTGTCATCGGTGCCGTGCTGGTGCTGCTCGGCATCACGTTTGTCAGCGCGGAGCAGTGGGTGCGCCGGCGTTTGCGCAAGGCCCTCGGCCAGCTCTGACCGGACTGAACAACAAGCCGCCGCGCGGTGAAGCAGACGGTTTACCGATGAGGTGGATTCAGGTCCAGGCGATTATCTGAACTAATGGTCAGGTATTTGGATCAATTCAGTAACAGATCATTGCGGATTTTGCCGAGCATTGCGTAGGACTTCGGACTATTATCAGTGTGAAGGGGCTACAGAATTTCAGCCGCTCGGCACTACCCTGAAGGGGGCACCATGAAAGAGAAAATTCAAAACTGGCTGCATGACCTGGGTGTCGCACTCGGTTTGATCGAACCGCCTCTGCAACCTGTGCCAATTCGCACTGACGACGAACAGCGTCGACGCCAGCAGCGTCGGCGCTAATGTCCAGGTCTGGAAGACCGCAGCCGTGTTTTAGCAGCTGCCGAAGGCTGCGTTCGGCTGCATAGCAGACGTAGATTCAAAGATCGGGCGAAATCAATGCCGCCCGATCTCCATCAAAAACCGACTCAGATCATTCGCCGTCCTGGCGCTATTGAGCATCCGGTCTTCCTCAGCGGTAAACGCCGTCAACCCCAGCTCATCTTCCAGATGGAAGATCAGGTCTTCGATGTCCGCTTTATCCAGGCCCAATTCCGCCAGGCTGGCGTTATCGTCAAAGACATCCTGACTTTCCAGCAAGCGGCTGATGTACTGATGAACGGCGGCACGCACGACGGTTCTTTTCATGGTCGTTCTTCGAGGGCGTTATTGTTGTTGTCCCAGGGTTGAGTACAGCAGGCCTCAGTCATGGGAGCGCTGCCACTCATCAATCATCGTGCGCAAATGTTCTCCGGAAAAACTCCCGAAATGCCCGCCATGCACCGTGCGGATTGGCAACGCGCGCAAGCGTTGCAGACTGCGCGCGTAGTCGTCGAGGTTGGAATGGTAGGCGTCTTCGATCAGCGGGCCGTCGTAGATGATATCGCCGCTGAACAGCGTCTCGGTGACCGCTTCATACAGGCTGATACCTCCTGGCGAATGCCCCGGCGTGTGCAGCACCTGCAACACACGATCACCCAGATCCAGCACGTCACCTTCCTCAATCATCCCCGTGGCCGGTGCGGCTTTGACCCGGTATTCGGCGTAGCACAGCGGGCAATCGGGGTGAGCCTCGAACATGTCGTCGCCGACGAATGCCCGGCTCAAATCGTTTTCGCCGTCAGGTCCCGCAAGGATGTCGGCCTCGGCGGGATGCACCAGGCGTTCGGCAAATTCGTGATGACCGGCAATGTGGTCGAAATGGCAATGACTGGCCACGGCCACCAGCGGCCGCTCGGTGATCCACGGCAGTTGCTCGCGCAGGCTCACCAGCCCGGAGCCGCTATCCAGCAGCAGGTCCTTGTCACGGCCCTGAATATGCCAGAGGTTGCAGCGGTAGAAGGGGCGGATGTACGGCTCGTGAATCAGGCGGATGCCGTCGCTTAGCTGTTTGACTTCGAACCACTGATCGCGAGAAACAATCTTCATCAAAGGTTTTCTCCAGACGAAAAAAAACGGGTGTGGCAAGTGGGCGTGTCCTCCCTTATTTCATGCGCCGCGCCGGATCTGATGTCGTGCAGGGCAAGGCGCGAGGAGCGTGGTTTGGTTGTTCCAAATTAGCTCCGAGTAACGCAGCCCTGCACGACATCAGCTCCGGCCCTCCGGGTTGTGCCTAAAAGTGAGCCAGACTGCGTTGCAGTCCTTGGCAAGGAAACGACCCTTACCTACGGACTGCGCCTTGCCTGGCTCGCTTTTAGGCGCAACGCGGCGCATGAAATAAGGGAGGACACGCCCGTGCCACACCCGTCGAAGAAAGCATCAAGTCGTTATGTTCAGCTTAGGCGGCGCTGGCCACCACTGCCGGGCGAGGGGACAGCAAGCTGACCACCACGAAACTCACCAGACCTACGCCGAGGCTGTAGTAGATCGGGGTGTTGGCGTCCATACCGTCCTTGATCATGAACAACAGCGCGGTGGCGAAGCCCATGCCCATGCTGGCGATCGCGCCGGCGGTGGTTGCGCGTTTCCAGAAGATTGCTCCGATCAGCGGGATCAGCATGCCGCCCACCAACAGGTTGTAAGCCAGGGTCAGCGCGCTGATCACGTCGTTGACGACCAGTGCGATACCCAGCACCACGAGGCCGGTCAGCAGGGTGAACAGGCGGTTGATGCCCAGGCTCGACGTTTTACCGCCGCGCAGTTTCGGCAGCAGGTCTTCGGTGAGGGTGGTAGCAGCGGCGAGCAGGCCGGCGCTGGCGGTGGACATCATGGCGGCCAGGGCAGCGGCGATCACCAGGCCTCGGATACCATCCGGCAGGGACAGTTTGACTATGGCGGCGAAGGCGTTGTTGACGTTATCCAGGTCCGGGATCAGCACATGAGCAGCCATGCCGATCAGGGCACAGGCCAGTCCGTAAAGGATGCAGTAGAAGCCTGCGAATGTACCGGCGACCTGAGCCACTTTGGCGCTCTTGACGGTGAACACACGCTGCCAGATGTCCTGGCCGATCAGGATCCCGAAGAAGTAGATCATGAAGTAGGTGATGATGGTGTCCCAGCCAATCGTGGTGAAGCTGAAGGCGGTTGCCGGCAGTTTCAACACCAGCTCATCCCAACCACCGACGCGGTACAGGCAGATTGGCAACAGGATGAACATCAGGCCCACGGTCTTGATGACGAACTGGACGATGTCGGTCAGGGTCAGGGACCACATGCCGCCGATCGCCGAATAAATCACCACCACACCACCGCCGACCAATACCGACAGCCAGAACGGCAGGTCGAACAGCACTTGCAGCACGGTGCCAATGGCCAGGATCGAAACCACGCCGATCATCAGCGCATACGCCAGCATGATCACCGCGCTCGCGGTGCGGGCCATCGGGTTGTAGCGTTTTTCCAGCACCTGGGTAACGGTGTAGATTTTCAGTTTCAGCAGCGGTTTGGCGAGGAACAGGTTCAGCGCCACGATCCCGCAACCGAGGGCCGCGCAAAGCCAAAAACCGGAAATGCCATGGACGTAGCCCAGGCGCACGGTGCCGACGGTAGATGCGCCGCCCAGAACGGTAGCGGCCATAGTGCCCATGTACAGGCTCGGGCCGAGGTTACGACCGGCGACCAAAAAGTCTTCGTTGGTCTTGGCCTTGCGCATTCCGTAGTAGCCGAGTATCAGCATCGCGGCGGCGTAGATAAGTACGACGAATAAATCCAATGCCATGATGGCGTGTCTCCGATTGTCTTTTTTATGGTGAAACAAAGGCGTTTCTTTGGACCGGATCCCTGTGGGAGCGAGCCTGCTCGCGATAGCGATTTGTCAGTCACATTAATGTCGGATGTGCCGCAATCATCGCCGGTAAGCCGGTCTCGCTCCCACAGGGGGGGGTTGTCAGGCTGGCTGACGCATTTCAGGTTTTGCCTGGGTGCTTGCACCCTTGCTGCGTGAATCATTCGGTCCGAACACCGCAGCCGATTCCGGGAACAGGCTCAGCAGCGCCAGGTACACCAGCGAGGCCAGGCCCAGGGTCACCGGCAGGCTGATGTCGATGCCGCCGGCCAGGTCGCCCAGCACACCCACAAACTGCCCCGGCAGGTTCACAAAGCACAAACCGACCAATGCACTCGGGATCCATGCACCCAGTCCACGCCAGTTCCAGCCGTGGGTGAACCAGTAACGACCGCCTTTCTCACCGCGGGTGAACACTTGCAGGTCATCGGGGCAGTAGAAGCCGCGGCGCACCAGCAGTCCGATGATCATGATCACCATCCACGGGGTGGTGCAGGTGATGATCAGCACGGCGAAGGTCGACACGCTCTGCACCAGGTTTGCCGCAAAGCGTCCGATGAAGATGAAGGCAATCGACATCACACCGATCAACAGGGTGGCCTTGACCCGCGACAGCACACGCGGGAACACGCTGGACATGTCCAGCCCGGTGCCATACAGCGAGGTGGTGCCCGTGGACATGCCGCCGATCACCGCAATCAGGCACACCGGCAGGAAGAACCAGCTCGGTGAAACGGCCAGCAGGCCACCGACGTAGTTGTTGGCCGCGATGTAGTCCGGCGCCTTGATCGCAACGATGGTCGCAGTGGCGAGGCCGAACAGGAACGGGATGAACGTTGCGATCTGCGAGATCACCACCGCGGCCATGATCCGGCGCTTGGAGGTGTCACGCGGGATGTAACGCGACCAGTCACCGAGGAACGCGCCGAAGGAAATCGGGTTGCTCATCGCCACCAGCGCCGCGCCGATGAAGGCCGCCCAGAAACCCGGTTGGCCCATGCTCACGGTGCCGGCGTAGTTCACATCAAAAGGACCGGCGAAGGCGAAAATGCCCAGCAGAAAAAGCAGGCTGGCACTCCACACCGCGATCTTGTTGACCCACAGCAGGAAGCGGAAACCGTAGATGCACACCGTCAACACCAGAATCGCAAACAGACCGTAAGCCAGGCCCAGGGTCAGGTCGGTTTCCGGCAGGCCGATCAGGCGTTTCGCCCCACCGATCAGCGCATCACCCGAACTCCATACCGAGAGCGAGAAGAAGGCGATAGCGGTCAACAGCGACAGAAACGAACCGACGATCCGCCCGTGTACGCCGAAGTGTGCACCGGAAGACACGGCGTTGTTGGTGCCATTGATCGGGCCGAACAGGCCCATAGGCGCGAGGATCAGCGAACCCAGCAACACGCCCAGCACAATCGCGCAGACGCCCGCCTGAAAGGACAGGCCGAACAGCACGGGGAAACTGCCGAGCACGGCGGTGGCAAAGGTGTTGGAACCGCCGAAGATCATCCGGAACAAGTCCGTCGGTCCTGCGGTGCGTTCGTTGTCCGGGATCTGTTCGACCCCGTAGGTTTCAATGTGCGTAAGGCTTTGGTCGTTGTTGTTGTTATTCATGATCTGCTCCGATCATAAAGGCGCGCTCATCGTGTGTGAGCGTCACCTGTTTGGCTAAGGGGTTGGCAGCCCTTCCGGCATCGCGGACAAATGTTCGTGGCAGGCCAGCCATAGGCCTTGTTGTTCTTGGCCAGACGCTTGTTTTTTGAAAACAATCGTCTCGCGCTCCTGGCTGAAGTGTTGCTCCCCTTGCATGCGCAGCTCGGTGGCCACGTCATGGATGAAAATCGCCACGTCACCTTGCAGGCTGACGAAAGCGTTGCTCGAGGTGCACGACAGCACCTCGAAGCCATCCTCGGCACGCCAGATGTCCCACAACGCCTGATAGGCATCGCGCGACAGCAGAGGCTGCTCGAGGGTGTAGAAGACGAAGCTGGCATCGGCGCTGAACGCGCCGAAGTAGGCTTCGCGATCATTGCGGGCAAAGGCGGCCACCAGATCGGCGGCGGCCTTCAAAACCTGATCACGTTCATTCATGACCAATCCTCAGCGATGGGCCACGCCAGGCAGTACGCAGAGCATTTCGTACAGCAGGTTGGCGCCCAGCAGTGAGGTGTTGCCGGTGGTGTCGTACGCGGGCGAGACTTCTACCAGGTCGCAACCGACCAGGTCGAGACCTTGGCAGCCACGAACGATCTCGATTGCCTGAATGGTGGTCAGGCCGCCGATTTCCGGGGTGCCGGTGCCTGGTGCCCAGGCCGGGTCGATACCGTCGATATCGAAGCTCAGGTACACCGGACCGCCACCGACTTTCTCGCGAACTTCGGCCATCAAAGGCGCGAGGGATTTGTGCCAGCATTCTTCGGCCTGAACCACACGGAAGCCCTGATTGCGGCTCCAGTTGAAGTCGTCAGCGGTGTAGCCCTGGGCGCGCAGGCCAATTTGCACCACGCGGTCGCAATCCAGAAGACCTTCTTCGACGGCGCGACGGAAGGTGGTGCCGTGGGCGATTTTCTCGCCGAACATGTGATCGTTCACATCGGCGTGAGCATCGATGTGCACCAGGCCGACCTTGCCGTGTTTTTTGTGGATGGCACGCAGGATCGGCAGGGTGATGGTGTGGTCGCCGCCGAGGGTCAGCGGGATCACATCGTGTTCAAGGATATTGTCGTAACACTCTTCGATGATCCGCACGGCGTCGAGCAGGTTGAAGGTGTTGATCGCGATGTCGCCGATGTCGGCAACCGACAGCGAGTCGAACGGTGCAGCGCCGGTGGCCATGTTGTACGGGCGAATCATTACCGATTCAGCGCGGATTTCACGTGGCCCGAAACGGGTGCCGGGGCGCAGGGAAGTGCCGATATCCAGCGGGATGCCGATAAAGGCAGCGTCCAGGCCGGCAGCGGTGGGTACATGCGGGAGTCGGAGCATGGTGGCGATGCCGCCGAAGCGCGGCATTTCGTTGCCGCCCAGTGGTTGGTGAAGAATCTTGTCCACGGGTAGGGCCTCATCGTCGTTGTTTTATTTATGTCGGTTGCACCGCACCGGGGAGGTTCGGGCACCGTTAGGGGCCGATTCTGCGAAATGTAGTGGTCGGGAAGAATCGCTACGGGCAAATACTTAGTTCAGATTTTTCTAAACTAATGCCTTGGCTGGCGATAGACTTCAAGATCACCACAGACCCAATGTTTTTACAGAGACAGCGCGCGTAACCTTGCGACAGGAACTCCCCATGGCCAACGCTTTACCCGACTTGAAACTGTTGCGCATCTTCGTCAGCGTGGTCCGCCATCAGGGGTTCGCCAACGCCCAGCAAGAGCTCAACCTCTCGACCTCGGCGATCAGCACCTACATGAGCCAGCTCGAGGCGGCCCTCGGCCTGGTGCTCTGCCATCGCGGGCGCGGCGGGTTCAGCCTGACCAGCAAGGGCGAGCTGTTCCATCAGGAAACCCTGCGCCTGCTCGGCGAACTCGAAGGCTTCGAGCAATACGCGGCGGCGCTGAAGGGAGAATTGCGCGGTACGCTGAACCTCGGCGTCATCGACTCCACCGTCAGCGACAAGGCCTTGCCGTTCGCCGAAGCTATCGGCGCCTACAGTCAGGAACACCCGGCCGTGCATTTGCACCTGTCGGTGATGAGCCCGTACGAGCTGCAACTCGGCGTACAGGACAACCGCCTCGACCTAGCCATCGGTGCGTTTTCCACACGCATGAGCGGGCTGGTCTACATGCCGTTGTACCGCGAGCAGCACTGGCTGTATTGCAGCAGCCGGCACCCGCTGTTCACCGAGCGGCGCATCCCCGAGCAAGTCATCACCCAGCAGCGCATGGTCGGCCGTGGCTATTGGAGCCAGGCCGAGCTGGCGCGCCACGGCTTCAAACACAGTGCCGCGACCGTGGAAAGTATGGAGGCGCAACTGATCCTGGTGCTGTCCGGCGCCTACATCGGTTACCTGCCGGAGCACTACGCCCAGGCCTGGGCCGACAAGGGGGATTTGCGCGTGTTGCTGCCGGCGACCTTCGGTTACCAGGCACCGTTCTCGATGATCATGCGCCGGGGCCGCAGCCGCGAACCGTTGATCCAGACCTTCCGCGATCTGCTCAAAGCGCAACTCAATCAGGCTTGAGAACATGTCCAGAATCCAATGCCCGCGCTGCCTGCGTCCGCAAACCCACTGCCTGTGCCCACTGATCCCGAGCCTCGACAGCCGCACTCGGGTGTTGCTGTTGCAGCATCCGAGCGAAGTGAACCATGCGCTGAACACCGCGCGGTTGGCGGCGCTGGGGTTGAACAATGCCGAGTTGATTGTGGGAGAGGTGTTCGAAAATTTACCGGCACTGTTGAATCAATCGGGCTATCAGGCGCGGCTGTTGTTTCCGGCAGAGCAGGCACAGCCGTTGCAGGCTTACACCGCAAATGATCAAGCGCTGCTGCTGGTGGTCCCGGACGGCACCTGGCGCAAGGCGCGCAAAATGCTGCACCTCAATCCGTTGCTGGCGGCGTTGCCCCGAGTGACCCTGGCGGAGGGCGGCGTGTCACGGTATCGCTTGCGCAAGGCGCCGGGGCCGGGTGCGTTGTCGACGGTGGAGGCGATTGTGCAGGCGTTGCAGACGCTGGAAGCACCCGTGAGTTTCGAGCCGTTGTTGAAACCGTTCGAGGCGTTGATCGAGGGGCAGATTGCGGCGATGGGGGAGGAAACCTTCCAGCGCAATCATGGCGACAGATAAGTATTGTTTTTACCGGCCCCATCGCTAGCAGGCTAGCTCCCACAGTTGATCAGTGGTGAGTACAAAATACGTGATCGCTCCAATTCCCCTGTGGGAGCTAGCCTGCTAGCGATAGCCATTGCACATTCAATGAAAATTCTGGCCGGATCTATCGCTCCCGCATCGCCTCGGTCCGGGCTTTAAGCACCGGCTTCAGCAGATAATCCAGCACACTTTTCTCACCCGTGATGATGTCCACCGTGGCAACCATCCCGGGAATAATCAGCAACGGCTTCACATCTCCACCCAAGTGATTTTTATCGGTCCGCACCTGGATCAGATAAAAACTGTTGCCCTTGTCATCGGTGATCGTGTCCGCCCCGATCAGCTCAAGCTTGGCACTCAACCCACCATAAATCGTGTAGTCATACGCACTGAACTTGACCATCGCTTTCTGCCCCGGATGCAGGAACGCCACGTCCTGCGGCCGCACCTTGGCTTCGATCAGCAGGTTGTCTTCGATGGGGACGATTTCCACCATGTCGCTGCCCGGCTGGACCACGCCCCCGATGGTGTTGACCTTCAGCACTTTGATAATTCCGTGCACCGGCGACACCACCGTCGTGCGGCTCACGCGATCGTCGATGGCGATGCTCGACGCGGTGATTTTCGACAGGTCGGTGCGTTTCTCATTCAACTCTTTCGCCGCGTCCGAGCGGAAGGATTGTTCCGATTCGTCGATCTTGCTTTTGATCTCGTTGATCGCCGATTCGGCGCGAGGAATCGCCAGCGTCGTGGCATTCAGCGAACCGCGAATCTCCACTGCGCTGCGTTTGAGCCGCAGGATTTCCACCGGCGACACCGCGCCGGTACCCACCAGGGGTGCAGACATGTTCATCTCTTGTTGCAGCAGCGCCAGGCTTGAACTGTATTGCCCCTGTTTCGAGCGAAACTCCGCCAGTTCCTGGGTTTTCTGCCGCAGTTGTTCGGTCAGTGTGCGCTGTTCGCTGGCCAGCCGGCGTTGCCGTTGTTCGTACAGCGAGCGCTCGTCTTCGGCGACTTGCGGGGCCTTGGCGATCACCTCCGGCGACAACTTGAATGGCCGGCCCTCGGCCTCGGCGGACAGGCGTTCGACCTGTGCAGTCAGCGCATAGCGATCAACCTCGCTTTCTCCCTTGTTCGACAGAAAGCGCGTGTCATCCAGGCGCAGCAGCGTGTCGCCCTTGTTCACCATTTGCCCTTCGCGCACGAAGATCTCGGTGACGATGCCACCCTCCAGGTTCTGGATCACCTGCACCTTGCTCGACGGAATCGCCTTGCCTTCGCCCATGGTGACTTCCTGCAACACGGCGAACTTGGCCCAGACCACCGCACTGATGATCAACGCAGCGGCGAGCCACACGGTGATCCGCGACCAGCGCGGGGAATCCTGCAATGAGGCGCCGGCCGTTTCCGGCATGAACTCGCTTTCGGCACTTTTGCTGAAGCTGTCGAAGTACCCGCGTGTCTTCGACGTTACAGGCAGGGAATTAGGCATGGCGGACTCCTAGACGGCCGCAGAGCCGACACGGCCCTTGCGCAGTGCATCGATGACCGCTTCTTTCGGACCGTCGGCGACGATCCTCCCGTTGTCCAGCACCACCAGCCGATCCACCAGGCTCAGCATCGAGGTGCGGTGAGTCACCAGCAGCAAGGTTTTGCCCTGGACCCAACCGTGGAGTTTTTGCCGCAGGACATCTTCGCTGCTGTTGTCCATGGCGCTGGTGGGTTCGTCGAGCAACATGATCGGCGGGTCGAGCAACAAGGCGCGGGCCAGCAACACCGCTTGGCGTTGCCCACCCGACAGCAACTGCCCGCGTTCGCCGACAGGCCGGTCAAACCCTTGCGGATGTTGACGCGCCAGTTCGGTCACACCGGTCAATTCCGCCACTTCCAGCATCCGCGAATCGCTGATGTAACGCGCGCCGAGGGTCAGGTTGTCGCGCAGGCTGCCGGCCAGCAGCGGCAGGTCATGGGCGACGTAACCGATCTGTTGACGCAGGTCGGCGACGTCCAGTTGCCGCAGGTCCAGGCCATCGAGCAGCAACTGACCTTCCTCAGGTTCGTAGAAGCCCATCAGCAGTCGCCCCAAGGTACTTTTCCCCGAACCGCTGCGCCCGATGATGCCGACCCGTTCACCGGGTTTCAGGCTGAAACTGATGTTGGCCAGCGCTGGGGCGTTCTGGCCGTTGTAGTGAAAGGTCACGCCGCTGACGTCGAGGGCGCCTTGCAGTTGCGTGCGTTCCAAGGGGCGCTGTTTGGCGTCGCGCTCTTGCGGCAGGCCCATCAGCGCATCGGTGCTTTTCATCGTCAGTTGCGCTTGCTGATAGCGCGTGATCAGGCCTGCGATCTGTCCCAGCGGCGCGAGCACACGGCTGCCGAGCATGTACGTCGCCACCAGTGCGCCGACGCTGAGGTTGCCGGCAATGATGCTGTAGACCCCGGCGACGATGGTCGCCATGCCGGAGAACTGCTGGATGAACAACGTGCCGTTGGTGGCCAGCGCCGACAGGTTGCGCGCATGGCTGTCGAGGCGGGTGAGGGCGCCGTGGGTGCTTTCCCATTTGTGTTGGCGTTCACTCTCGGCGCTGCAAGCCTTGAGGGTTTCCAGGCCGCCGAGGGTTTCGATCAGCAGGGCCTGGCGTTCGGCGCCGAGGGTCAGGCTTTTTTGCACGGTGTCGCGCAGGCGCACTTGAATCACCATCGCGAACAGGATGGTGATCGGAAACGCCAGCAACGGAATCACCACCAACCAGCCACCGAGCAGGCCGATCACCACCAGCATCAGCACGGCGAAGGGCAGGTCGATCAGGCTGGTCAGGGTTACGGCGGTGAGAAATTCACGCAGGCCCTGGAAGTCATGAATGCTTTGAGCGAACCCCCCGATGGTCGCCGGGCGCGCTTTCATCGACATGCCGGTGATGCGTTCGAACAGCGTGGCGGACAGGATCACGTCGGTTTTCTTCCCGGCGGTATCCAGCAAATGTGCGCGGACCACCCGCAATGCCAGCTCGAAACCGGTGCCGATCAGCAAACCGATGGACAGCACCCACAGGGTCGAAGTGGCCTGGTTCGGCACCACCCGGTCGTAGGTCTGCATCACGAACAGCGGCACCATCAGCCCCAGCAGGTTGATCAGGAAACTCGCCAGGATCGCATCGCTGTACAGCCATTTCGACAACTTCAAGGTGTCGCGAAACCATGCCTCCACACGTGGCACCAGGGGCGAGCGCAGGTCTTCGAGTTCATGCCGTGGCCGGGCGAACAAGGCTTGGCCGCTGTAGTTTTCGGCCAGCTCTTCACGGCTGACCCATTGCTCGCCGCCGTCGGCTTCGCTCGGCAGAATCAGCAACCGGCCATCCTCGCCAAAGCGACGCAGCACTGCGGTGCGGCCGTTGTTGAGGATCAGCATCACGGGCAAATTGAGCGCGGAAATGTCGTCCAGTTCGCGGCGCAGCAAGCGCGCCTGCAGACTGGCCCGGGCCGCAGCGCGCGGCAGCAGGTCCAGGCTCAAGCGTTGGTGTGCCATTGGCAGTCCGGCACTCAGGCTGGCGCGACTGACCGTCGCGCCATGAAGTTTGCAGAGAATCAGCAGCCCGTCCAGAAGCGGGTCATCGAAGCTCAGCCGCGGATCGACACCATTGTTGCCGGATTCCATGCTGGTCACATTGATCGCTCCAGTGCACTACTTCAGTTCAGGCAGACGGGCTTCGTTTTTCACTTCGGTCCGGGCGATCGCGTCGGCGGGCAGCACCACGCGTTGTTTGCTCAGCAACTGGCCCATGTTCGCCAGCACGCGGTACATCGAGTATTCCTCGGTGTAGCGCACTTCGGTGTAGCGGCGGTTGGCGTTGTAGAGTTCGTTTTCGCTGTCGAGCACGTCAAGCAGGGTCCGTTGGCCGAGGCCGAACTGGTCCTGATACGCCGCACGAACGCGGGTGGTGGTTTCGGCGTATTCGCGGGCAGTCGGGGTTTGTTTTTTCGCGTTGACCATGGCGTTCCAGGCCAGGTGAATGTTCTCGTTGAGTTGGCGCAGGGCGTTGTTGCGGATGTCCATGGCCTGGTTGATCTTGTGCGCGTCGGACGCCAGCCGTGCCTTGTCGCTGCCGCCACGGAACAGGTTGTAGTTCATCACGACGCCGACGCGCCATTCATTGTCATGGCCTTCTTCACCGGCGATGTTGTTGTTCGCGCCCACCGCAGCTTCAGCGTCGAAGCGAGGGTAGAACGGCGACTTGGCGACTTCGTACTGGCTCTCCGCCGATTGCACGTCGGCCTGGGCCGATTTCAGGTACGGGTTGTTGTCGACCATGCTCTGTTGGGCATCCTGGATCGTGGCCGGCAGTTCGCCGCGAATCGACGGCAGCGTTTCCAGTTCATCGGGCATGCGCCCGGTGACTGCGTAGAAATTTGCTTCGGCATCGGCCAGATCGACTTCGGCGGTGTCGAGGTTGTTCTCCGCAAGTGCCCGACGCGCCACGGATTGATCGGCGTCGGCGTTGCTGCCGATGCCGCGCTGGGTACGCAGGCCGATCTGGTCGTTGACCCGTAGGTGGGCTTGCAGGTTGTTCTTGGCCAGGGTCACCAGTTCGCGGCGCTTGAGCACCTCAAGGTAGACCTCGATGGTACGCAGGGCCAGGTCCTGAGCGGTGCCCTGGGCGTAATAGGCCCGGGAGTTGACCACGCCTTTGGTGCGCTCGACTTCGTTGGCCGTGTTGAAGCCGTCGAAGAGCATCTGCCGCAGGCGCAATTCCGATTGGGTGTAGTTGAGGATTTCCGTGTTGTGATTGCCGAAGGCGCGGGTGTTGGTGTTATCGCTGTACCCGCGCCCGTACGAGGCATTTAGATCAACGGATGGATAAAACCCACCTTTGGCGACTTTTACGTCTTCATCGGCCGACAGACGGCTGTCCACCCGCGACGCCAGTTCCGGGTGGGTCGCAATGGTGCTCTGGATCGCCTCGGTCAGTGACATGGCTTGAACCTGAGAAGTGCAGGCCATAGCCAATAAAATCGCACTGCAGATGGGGTTCAATCGGCTCATGGGTGCATCTCCCTGATTCCTAATGGTGCTTATAAGTCGCCAATTATTTGGCGGCATTTATAGGTAAACCGTTTCATGCCTGTAACAACTAGAGCTAAGAACATTCTGGGAAGAACCTAAGAAGGATTTTTCATAAGGTTTATGCCAAAAAAAACTTATGCGCTCTGCAAAATCCAGCACATTGTTCAAGTCGAAACCCCTTGATTTACGAGCGTTAGGGCGCTCAAAAGGGCAAAAGGAAGGTTCTACCCACTTATCGATACAGGGCGTAGAAGTGCTGGAGGGGAGGGACGCGAAACGGTTTTTTTGGTGACGTTTTTTTGTCACTTGTTTGATTCAGAACCGTTACGCATCGCTCACTGGATGAGGTTTTGCCGAACAGGATCCCGATGCTTTTGACTGCAAAGGGGTTTATCTCGGATCGACACCTCGCCCACGAGCGACATGCTTGGCGAGACAGTCGCCAGGGCGGCGGCTTGGTATTGACAGGCCGCTGCCCGGTAGACGTTCGCTGGCCATCCGCTTGAACCCTGAGCACGTTCTTCGCAAACAACAGGATGCCGACAACGGTTGGCAGCGGAGGAAGTGCACATGGCTACGCTCATCGGTATCGTCAGTAAGGTCATTGGTCAGGTGTTCGCCCAAGGGAGCGACGGCACCCGGCGTGTGCTGATCGAGGGGGATCGCCTGTATACCGGCGATCAACTGATCACCGGTGCCGAAGGCGCGGTGGCGGTGCATCTGCAAAATGGCCAGGAACTGACGCTCGGGCGTGGCAGCAGTCTGCAAATGAATCCTCAGTTGCTCGCTGATCACGCGCCTCACGTGGACACCACTGAGGCGGCCACGCCGACTCAGGCGCAATTGACCGATGTCGAGCAACTGCAAAAAGCCATCGCCGCCGGTGATGACCCGACCCAAACCGCTGAAGCGACGGCCGCAGGCCCTGGCACACCGGGTGCCCCCGGCGGTGCATTGGGCGGCGGCCACAGTTTTGTGCTGCTGGAGGAAGTGGCCGGGCGGGTCGATCCGACCATCGGTTTTCCCACCGCAGGCTTCAACGGCATTCCCGAAATGCCTCTGGAACGTCTGGCCGGCGATCCGGACAATGGCGGCAACGGGCCCGCTGCGGCGATTGTTGCAGACACCCCGGATCGTCCGGACGTTCCTGACACTCCGGACAACCCTGTCACCCTCAACGGCCTCGACGTAGAAGGCGGCGAGCTGACCGTCTACGAGAAAAACCTCACCTACGGCACCGACCCGGACGCTCCCGTCCTGACCCAGACTGGCACCTTCTCCGTCACCGCTCTGGACGGTTTGCAAACCCTCACCGTGGGCGGCATCGCCGTGGTCACCGCGGGTGTCGCGGCAGGCTTTCCGCAATCGAGCGAGACCGATACCGGGGCGATTTTCACCATCACCGGTTACAACCCGGCGACCGGCGTGGTCAGTTACAGCTACACGCTGCGTTACGACAGCGATCACCCGAATGGCAGCGGAGCCAACAGCATCTCCGAACACTTCGACGTGGTGGCCAAGGACACCGACGGCAGCACCGCGACCGGGCAAATCAACGTCAACATCGTCGATGACACGCCCGACGCCAACCCCGATGCGACCTCGGTGGCGGAGGGCGGCGTGGTCAGTGGCAACGTGTTGTGGAACGACGTCGCGGGTGCCGACGGTCCCTTGCTTGGCGGTGGCGTGGTCGGCGTGCGTGCCGGTTCCGATACCTCGACCCCGGTCAGCGGCGGACTGAATCAGCAGATCAACGGCACCTACGGTTACCTGACCCTGGACGCCCAGGGCAACGCCGAATACCACAGCTACCCGAACAGCGTGAACGGCCCGGGCGCGACCGACGTGTTCACCTACACCCTGCGCGATAACGACGGTGATGAAAGCACCACGACCATCACCATCGACGTCAACAACAGCTGCATCAAAGCGGTCAGCGACAACGACGTGACCGTCTACGAGAAAGCGTTGGACCTGAGCCAGGACGGCCAGGACCTGGCGCCCGGCACCGTCATCGGCAGCCAGCCGGGCCACACAGGCGAAACTGCCTCTGGCACCTTGGTCGGCTCGGTCAGCGGCGCGGCGGGCGCGATCACTTATGCACTGGTCGGCAGTGACCAGGGGGCATACGGCCAAATCCTGCTCAACCCCAACGGCACCTACACCTACACCCTGACCTCGCCGGCGAGCACCACGCCGCACGCGGACAACGGCGCCAACACCCTGAGCGAAACCTTCACCTATCAGGCCACCGATTCGCTGGGCAACACCGTCACCAGCACCATCGTGGTGAACATCGTCGATGACGTGCCGAAAGCGGTCGATGACAGCAACGCGACGACTGCCACGCCCACACACCTGACCCTCGAAGGCAACGTCCTGAGCAACGACGTGCAAGGCGCGGACCGCGTGCCGACCGGGCCGGACAGCGGACCGATTACCGCCGGCACGTTCAACGGGACTTACGGCACGTTGGTGCTGAACGCCGACGGCACGTACACCTACACGCTGAACACCAGCGATGCCGATTTCAAAGCCTTGCACGGCGATGGCAACGGCACCGAAACCTTCCAGTACACGCTCACCGATGCCGACGGCGACACCAGCACCGCCAACCTGGTCTTGCAGATCCATAACAGCCCGGTGACCCTCAACGGCCTCGACGCGTGTGGCGGCGAGCTGACCGTCTACGAGAAAAACCTCACCTACGGCACCGACCCGGACGCGCCGGCGCTGACCCAGACCGGCACCTTCACCGTCACCGCTCTGGACGGTTTGCAAACCCTCACCGTGGGCGGCATCGCCGTGGTCACCGCGGGTGTCGCGGCAGGCTTCCCGCAATCGAGCGAGACCGATACCGGGGCGATTTTCACCATCACCGGTTACAACCCGGCGACCGGCGTGGTCAGTTACAGCTACACGCTGCGTTACGACAGCGACCACCCGAATGGCAGCGGAGCGAACAGCATCTCCGAACACTTCGACGTGGTGGCCAAGGACACCGACGGCAGCACCGCGACCGGGCAAATCAACGTCAACATCGTCGATGACACGCCCGACGCCAACCCCGATGCAACCTCGGTGGCGGAGGGTGGCGTGGTCAGTGGCAACGTGTTGTGGAACGACGTCGCGGGTGCCGACGGTCCCTTGCTTGGCGGTGGCGTGGTCGGCGTGCGCGCCGGTTCCGATACCTCGACCCCGGTCAGCGGCGGACTGAATCAGCAGATCAACGGCACCTACGGTTACCTGACCCTCGACGCCCAGGGCAACGCCGAATACCACAGTAACCCCAACGGCGTGAACGGCCCGGGCGCGACTGACACCTTCACCTACACCCTGCGTGATAACGACGGTGACGAAAGCACCACGACCATCACCATCGACGTCAACAACAGCTGCATCAGAGCAACCGTAGACAATGACGTGACCGTCTACGAAAAAGCCCTCGACCTGAACCAGGACGGCCAGGATCTGGCGGCTGGCACCGTCACCGGCAGCGAGCCGGGCCACACCGGCGAAACCGCCTCGGGCACGCTGGTCGGCTCGGTCATTGGTGCGGTGGGCGCGACGACCTACACGCTGGTCGGCAGCGCCACCGGAACCTACGGGCAAATCCTGCTCAACCCCAACGGCACCTACACCTACACCCTGACCTCGCCGGCCAGCACCACGCCAAACGCGAACAACGGCGCGAACTCGCTGAGCGAAAGCTTCACCTACAAAGCCACCGATTCTCTGGGCAATTCCAGCATCAGCACGATCAAGGTCAACATCGTCGATGACGTGCCAAAAGCGGTCGCCTCGGAGCGTTCGGTGTCCGCGGTGGAGATCGATACCAACCTTCTGCTGGTCATCGACGTGTCCGGCAGCATGAAAGACGGTTCCGGAGTGGATGGGTTGTCGCGACTGGATCTGGCCAAGCAGGCGATCGGCGCTTTGCTCAACAAGTACGACGACCTCGGCGACGTCAAAGTGCAGATCGTCACTTTCAGCAGCGATGCCACTGACAAGACCTCGGTCTGGGTCGATGTGGCAACGGCCAAGTCGATCATTTCCGGACTGACAGCGGGGGGCAATACCAACTACGACGCGGCGGTGGCGGTGGCGCAAACGGCATTCGACACCAACGGCAAACTCACTGGCGCGCAGAACGTCGGCTACTTCTTCTCTGACGGCAAACCCAACGAAGGGGACATTGGCAAAACTGATGAGGCGAACTGGAAAGCGTTCCTTGAAGAGAATCACATCAAGAACTTTGCGGTAGGCCTCGGCGACGGCGTTGGCCATACCAACCTCGATCCGCTGGCCTATGACGGCACTGCCGGTCTCGGCAATGGCACCAATACCAACGCCGTCATCGTCAACGATCTCAACCAGCTCAATCCGGTACTGTCGGGCACCGTGGTCGGTGCGCCGGTTACCGGTTCGCTGTTGGGCGAGGGCGGTACGTTTGGCGCCGATGGCGGCTTCATCAAAGCCATTATGGTCGACGGCACCACGTACACCTACGACCCCAAAGGCAACAGCAACCAGGGGTCGCTGAATTACAGCGGCGGCGCCAACCACGGCACTTTCGACACGGTCAACAACACCCTGAGCATCGCCACCGACGGCAAAGGCACGCTCGTGGTGAATCTCGACACAGGCGAATACACCTACACCTCGCAAAAAACCACGTCGGTGGTGATCACCGAAAACATTGGCTACACCGTCAGCGACAACGACGGCGACCTGGCCAGCTCGACGCTGGTGGTCAAGGTGGTTCCGAATGCGCCACCGGTGGCGGTCGATGATCACGTCATCACCAACGTGCTGTCGGGCAGTATCGTGGTGCCCGGCGAGTTGTTGCTGGCCAACGACACCGACCCCAACGGCGATCCGCTCACCGCTTCGCCAACGACTTTCAATACCGGCTGGATTGCCAAAGGCGCGGACTTCACCGGCAGCAACCAGAACTACAGTTTCACCGGCAGTAACGCTCAATCGGCGACCATCGCCCGCAGCGCATTCGTTGCCAACACGGCGGCCATGACTGCGGTACTGGTGGTCAGTGGGGCGTTGGGCGAAGTCAAAAACAACAACACCAATGATGAGGACCGCATCAACGTCACTCTCAAACAGGGTGAAACCCTCAACCTCGACCACAACCTGGCGGCCGGGCACGTCGCCATGGAGTACTCGGTCAACGGTGGGGCGTTCATTGCCATCGGCGATGGCCAGACCATCACCGCCGCGTCGGACGACACCTACCAGATTCACATCACCAACATCGACAACGGGGGGTGGGGCAATAGCGGCAAGGACGCGGAAAACTACAAACTGACCCTGACCGTCGATTATTCCGGCGCTCACACCCCCGCCCCCTCGGACTACCACGGCGCCTACACCGCCAACGACCACCATGGCGGCAGCGACAGCGCAGCGGTGACCATCAGCTATCAGGACGGTCACACCCTCACCGGCACAACGGGCGATGACGTGCTGGTGGCGGGCACCGGCGACAACGTGATCAACGCCGGCGACGGCAACGATGTACTCACCGCCGGTGCAGGCAACAACGAGCTGCACGGCGGCGCGGGCAATGACGTGCTCTACAGCGGACCGGGTAACGACCTGCTCGACGGCGGCAATGGCATCGACACCGCGAGCTACGCCCATGCCACCGCCGGGGTCAAGGTCGACCTGAGCCTGCTCGGCGCGCAAAACACCCTGGGCGCCGGCACTGATACTCTGACGGCCATCGAAAACCTCACCGGTTCCAATTTCGACGATAAGCTCACCGGCGATAGCCACAACAACATCATCACCGGTGGCCTCGGCAACGACGTGCTCAATGGTGGCGGCGGCGATGACTTGCTCATCGGCGGCCTCGGCAACAACACCCTCACCGGCGGTGCTGGCGAAGACACCTTCCAGTGGCTCAAAGGCAACAGCGGCCACGACGTGGTCACCGACTTCACGCCGGGCACCGACAAACTCGACCTGTCGCAACTGCTGCAAGGCGAGAACGGCACGGCGGCGTCGCTGGATGACTACCTGCATTTCAAAGTCACTGGCAGTGGCGATTCTCTGGTCACCAGCATCGACGTCAGCGGCATGGCCGGCGCTGCGCCGAACCAGACTATCGATCTGGCCGGTGTGAACCTGGCCAGCCATTACGGGGTGACGCCGGGGGCGGGAGGGGTGATTGCCGGCGGCGCGGATACGGCGACCATTATCAACGGGATGTTGAATGACCATTCATTGAAGGTGGACACCGTGTGATCTGAAACCTTAAACAAAAAAAACCGCCATCCCTGTGTAAAGGATGGCGGGTTTTTTGTTATGAGCCAAAGCTCAGGATCGATGCAGGGTTTTCTGTTTGAGGATGTAAATCGTCACCAGCACGGCACTGGTCAGCATGAATCCGCGTGCCCACGGCAAAGGCACCAGGTAGCAAGACAACAGAATGCTGACCCACATCAGACCAATGGCGTAGACCTTGCCCTTGAGCGGAATACCGTTGCCGTCGAGGTAGTCGCGAATCCACGGACCCAGCCGGGGGTGCTCCACCAGCCAGTTGTAAAAGCGCGGCGAGCTGCGGGCGAAGCAGGCGGCCGCCAGCAGCAGGAAAGGTGTGGTGGGCAATACTGGCAGGAAAATCCCGATCACCCCCAGCGCCACGCTCAGCCAGCCGATGGCCAGCAGCACGTAACGCAACATCAGGGAGCGGTTGCCTATGGGGTTGTCCATAGGCAAAACCTTAGTGGTGACGTGGCTTGAGGATCGCCGGTTTTTCGTCTGGCGCGTTGCACAGCAGGTACAACGCTGTCAGGGCTTCCGGGATCTGCACGATCATGTCGTCCATCAGGTTGGCGTCGGCTGCGATGTCGGAGAACTCGGGCTGCTCGTCGAACAGACCCGAACCGACCATGATCGGCAGCAGCATTTCACTGACTTCATCTTCGGCGGTTTCGAACCAGGCCGCTTCGCGCAGGAATACGCCTTCCATGAAACCGATGCACCAGCCACGCAGGTCGGAATCGTCCGGATCGTCGCCAAGGTCCAGATCGCACGGCAGCTCGAACTCCTCATCGGACGCCAGTTGGCGGGCGATATGAGCCTTGAGGGCCAGCAGTGTGGATTCGATCGCTTCACGCTCGGTGTCATCGGCGTAATGCGGCTCTTCGGCGAAGAGGGCGTCGATCCACTCACGGTCAGGAACGGGTTCGGAACAGATCGATAGCGCGGTGAGGTAGCCGTGGGCGGCCACGTAGTCCAGCGCCTCGTCATGCAGTTCATCGGCGTCGAGGAAAACTTGCAGGCGGGTTAGTTGCTCAGCGAAGGACATTAAAGGGCTACCTTGGGAATTAACAGATGCGGGAATTCTAGGCCTTCTTGAGCACTCAGGCCAGCCGCGCGGCATATTTGCCCCCCTTGACCTCTCGGAACACCGCTCCCACAGGTTCTGCGCCATATTGGATTTTGTGCGTCTTCTCAGCGGCGCCCTTTGGAAGGGAGGCCTCGGGTATACTCCCGCGTTTTGTGATGCCCTGCTGCGTCGCGGCTCAAATGTGAAGCGTCATGCAATGCGCACTTACGATTTGTCGGTGCAGACTGCGTGGTTCTGAACCAGCCTTGCAGGGATGTTTCGGTGATTTTTGGAGTTTTTATGCTCGAACAGGCTCAACGCGTCCTCAAGGACATCTTCGGCTACGACAGTTTCCGTGGCCGTCAGGGTGCAATCATTGAGCGCGTGGCCAGTGGCGGCGACGCCCTGGTGCTGATGCCTACCGGTGGCGGCAAATCCCTGTGCTTCCAGGTGCCGGCGCTGTTGCGCGAAGGGCTGGCGGTGGTGGTGTCGCCGCTGATCGCGCTGATGGACGACCAGGTCGCGACCCTCGAAGAACTGGGCGTCGCTGCCGCTGCGTTGAACTCCACGCTGAGCGCCGAACAGCAGCGCGATCTCGCCGCACGGATCAAGCGCGGCGAAGTGAAGATGCTCTATCTCGCGCCGGAACGTCTGGTCCAGCCACGCATGCTGGCCTTCCTGCAAAGCCTTGAAATTGCCCTGTTCGCCATCGACGAAGCCCACTGCGTGTCCCAATGGGGCCACGACTTCCGCCGTGAGTACCTGCAACTGGGCCAGTTGGCGGAACTGTTTCCCAATGTTCCGCGCATTGCCCTGACCGCGACGGCGGACAAGCGTACTCGCGAAGAAATCGTCGATCGTTTGCACTTGCAGGATGCCGAGCGCTTCCTCTCCAGTTTCGACCGCCCTAATATTTTTTATCGCATCGTGCCCAAGGAGCAGCCACGCAAGCAGTTGTTGGCGTTCCTCGCGGAACGGCGTAGCGATGCCGGCATCGTCTATTGCCTGTCGCGCAAGAAAGTCGACGAAGTGGCGGTGTTCCTCAGCGAGCAGGGGTTCCCGGCACTGCCGTACCACGCCGGGCTGGCCAACGAAACCCGAGCCCACCACCAGAAGCGCTTCCTCAACGAGGAAGGCCTGATCATGGTCGCCACCGTGGCATTCGGCATGGGCATCGATAAACCCAACGTGCGCTTCGTCGCTCACCTCGATCTGCCGAAATCCCTTGAAGCTTACTACCAAGAAACCGGTCGCGGCGGTCGTGACGGCCTGCCGGCGGACGCCTGGATGGCCTACGGCCTTCAAGACGTGGTGATGCTCAAGCAGATGCTGCAGAACTCCGAAGGTGACGAGCGCCACAAGCGTCTGGAACAGCACAAGCTCGACGCGATGCTCTCGCTCTGCGAAGAAACCCGCTGCCGTCGTCAAACGCTGCTGGCGTACTTCGACGAAGACATGCCTGAGCCGTGCGGCCATTGCGACAACTGCGTTGATGGCGTGCAAACCTGGGACGCTACCGAGCCGGCCCGTCAGGCGCTCTCGGCGATTTATCGCACCGGCCAGCGTTACGGCGTCGGGCATTTGGTGGATGTGTTGCTGGGCAAGGACAACGAAAAAGTCCGTAGCTTCGGTCATCAGCATCTGTCGGTATACGGTGTCGGCAAAGCGATGGGGGAGAGCGAGTGGCGCTCCCTGTTCCGGCAACTGGTAGCCCGTGGTCTGGCCGACATCGATCTCGAAGGCTATGGCGGCCTGCGTCTGAGTGACACTTGCCGGCCGCTGCTCAAGGGCGAAGTGACCCTGGAATTGCGCCGCGACCTCAAACCGCAAACCACCGCGAAAAGCAGCAAGAGCCAGGCAAGCCAACTGGTTCGCGGCGAAGAGCGCGAACAGTGGGAAGCCTTGCGCGCCCTGCGCCGCAAGCTCGCCGAAGAACATGGGGTGCCGCCGTATGTCATCTTCCCCGACTCGACCTTGCTGGAAATGCTCCGCAGCCAGCCGACCTCGCTGTCGGAAATGGCCACGGTCAGCGGCGTCGGTGCGCGCAAACTGGAGCGTTACGGCGAGGCCTTCCTCGAAGTCCTTGGAGGTCAGGTCGAGGCGCCAAAAGTGGTGGCCGACGTGCGCCATGAATTAATCACGCTCGCGCGGGCCGGCATGACACCGCTGCAAATCGCCGGTCAGCTGCAATGTTCGGAAAAGAATGTCTACACCATGCTCGCCGAGGCTATTGGCAAGCAGCAGTTGTCACTGGAACAGGCGCTGGATCTGCCCGAAGACTTGATGGGGGAAGTGCAGGACGCGTTCCTCGACGGCGAGGGTGAATTACCGCCCGTGGCGGAGATTGCTGCGCTGTTCGCCGGTCGTGTGCCGGAAGGAGTTTTGTATTGCGTACGTGCCGCGTTGCAATCGGAATTCGAGGTCTGAAGCTCAAATCCTGAAACGGTTGTATTGATGTAACGATTCAGTACAGAGCAAGCCTTGCCTCTAGCCAAGGGCCATGCTTAGCTGACTAATAATTAGTTTTTCTCTATTTCAGTCTAACCATGAGTGTTTTATGCCGTTAACCGATCAACACCGCTTTGGCATGCAACTGGCGCAGATGTCGCGCGGCTGGCGTGCCGAACTGGACCGTCGTCTCGCCGGACTGGGTTTGTCTCAGGCGCGCTGGCTGGTACTGCTGCACCTCGCTCGTTTCGACGACGCACCGACCCAACGTGAACTGGCGCAAAGCGTCGGCGTCGAAGGGCCTACCCTGGCACGGTTGCTCGACAGCCTGGAAAGCCAGGGCCTGGTTCAGCGCCAGGCAGTACTGGAAGACCGCCGGGCGAAAAAAATCGTCCTCTGTGCACCGGCCCGTCCCCTGATCGAACAAATTGAAACCATTGCCACACAACTGCGCCACGAGCTGTTCGATGGTGTCGATGAGGCGGATTTGAAGGTCTGCATGCGGGTTCATGGGCACATTCTGGCCAACCTGGAAAAATCTTGAGGCATAAGCAGGCGCCGGCTTTTTGAGATACCCCGTTGGGCAGACTATAAAGAACTACTAGGCAATATCGTGTTCGTACCGGATGTGCGAACACGCACTGGTTGGTCTGGTTATTTAAGGGATGCTCATGCTCGAGAGTTGGCACGTTGTATTGCGGTGTTGCGCCAGGCTGCTGCTGGCCGGTGGGGCTGTCACCTACTCGGCATTGGCGCCAGCGCTGGGCCTGGGGGAGATCACCCTGCATTCGGCGCTCAATCAACCGTTGCGTGCCGACATCGCGCTGGTGGATGCCGCCGGTCTTGAGGAGGGCGAGCTGTCCGTCAGCCTGGCGACGGCAGACGAGTTCAGCCGTGCGGGTGTCGAGCGGGTATTCTTTCTCAATGATCTGAAATTCACGCCGATCCTGCGGGGTAACCGCAGCCTGATCCGGGTGAGCTCCAACAAAGCGGTCAACGAACCCTTCCTGAATTTTCTGGTGCAGCTTAATCAGCCGAACGGTCGTGTGCTGCGCGAGTACACCGTACTGATCGATCCTCCGGGAGCGCCCGGGGTTGTTCCGGTCACTGACGAACCGTCCGCCAGCTCACCGAACTCTCCATTCCCGAGCGTTACACCTGCCGCTGCGCCTCGACCCGCGACGAAAAAAGCGGCCCAGCCGAAAGTTGAGCCACCGGCCGCTGTACCGGTGATTGATCCCGGCGCAGAACAACTGGCCGCCAGCGTGCTGCAAAATCAGCAATTGCAAAAAACCGCCGATGAGTTGAATGCAAAGCTGCAGGCTCAGGACGAACAGATCGCCGGTCAGAAAAAACAGATTACCGAACTGCAAACCCGTTTGGCGGAGGTTCAACAAGCGCCGCCGGTCACGCCGCAAACAGTGGTGCCCGCCCCTGTCGCGGTGCAAGAGCCCGAGGCATTCAACTGGCCGCTGATTATCGGGTTGCTGGCGCTGCTGGCGTTGCTGTTGTCGGGGTTGTTTGTTCGTCGGCAACGACAGCAGGTTCAGGCAGTGCCCGAAGATTCCCCGGTTTTACCGTTGCAACATGAGCCCGTGCTTGATCGAGCCGCAGCGCCGACTGTGAAGGTCGCTCCCGTCCATCACGAAGAGACGCCGTCTGGCGATGTGCTGGAGGGCGTAGGCATCTACTTGGCGTATGGCCGTTTTTCCGAAGCAGCGGCATTGTTGCGAGAAGCCTTGGCCAAGGAACCACAGCGCACGGATCTGGCGGTGCAACTGCTGGAAGTCCTCGGTAAACAGGGGGATGTGTCAGCCTATGACGCACAGGAAAGCAGTCTGCGAGACGCAGGGTTCGACCCTCAATCACTTCAGGATATTCGTGCCCGCTTTCCCAAATTGAACAGTGTGGCGCCTGCAGTGGCTGCGCCGGTTACCCATCCGATGACATCCGAGGGTGCGTCCGCTGATGAATTTCAGTTGAATCTGGATGACCTGTCGATGGATTCCAATTGGGACCTGGTCAGCCCCTTCGACCCTGCTAAACCTTTGGACGAACCTCTCAAGCCGGCAGAACCGGCGTTCACCTCGAACCTGCACGTTTTGCCCGATGTGTACGAGATGCCTGAAGAGCCGACGCTCGACGAGTCCGAGCTGGAATGGGGCGCCGAACCTGATTCACAGGCGCTGGACGATGATTTTCTTAACGCATTCAGCGAGGCCGGCGAGTTACTGGAGCTTGAGCCATTGGGTCAGGAGCACGCTGGGCTGAACAGCGCCGGCAAGCTCGAACAGGCCCAGACCTGCATCGATGACGGCGATCTCGACAGCGCGATAGAACTGCTCAACGAGTTGCTCAAGGACGGTGATGAGCCACTCAAACAGACTGCTCGGACTTTGTTGGCCGGTATCCGCTGACGCTCTATCATGGCGCTGCCCCTTGGCTCAGGAGTTTCGCCCGTCATGACCGCGCATAAACCGGAAATCGTCATCACTTATTGCACGCAATGCCAATGGCTGTTGCGTGCAGCCTGGTTGGCGCAAGAACTGCTCAGTACCTTTGGCGACGATTTGGGCAAGGTGTCGCTGGTGCCTGGCACCGGTGGGATTTTTCATATTGTCTGTGACGATGTGCAGATCTGGGAGCGCAAGGCGGACGGCGGTTTCCCTGAGGCCAAGGTGCTCAAGCAGCGGGTCCGCGATCAGATTGATCCGGACCGCGACCTCGGGCACAACGACCGCATTCAGTGAGACGCCGCTTCGACCGCCACGGTCTTCTTGCTTGAACCGCCAGAGAGCCTGCTGGACACAACAATTGCGACGATGATCAACACGCCGCCGATCAGCATGCGCAGCGTCGGGTTTTCATCGAACAGCAGCCAGGCCATGGTGATGCCATACACCGGCTCCAGGGCGAACACCACCGCAGCGGTCCGCGCCTTGATCACCGCGAGGCTGGCGACGAACAGACTGTGAGCGACGCCGGTGCAGAATATTCCCAGCAGGCCGATCCACAGCCAATCGATGGTGCGTACTTCGCTCAGTTGCGGTGCCGCCACCGGTAGCAAACACAGCGCGACCACCACGTTCTGACACAACGCAGCCTGCACCGGCGGAATTCGCCCGGAACTGGCGCGGTTGGTCAGTGACAGCAAAGCGAACAGCAGACCGGAACCTATCGCCCACAACAGGCCGGTAGTGGCGCCGCTGGCCAGATCGAAGTCAGGCGTGACCAGCACCAGCCCGATACTCACCAGCACCACCAGCAGGATTTCATTGGCGCGAATGCGCTCGCGGAAAATCAACCCTTCCAGGATCACGGTGAACGCGGGGAAACTGGCGAAACCGAGGGTTGCGATCGCCACGCCCGCCACTTTTACCGCAATGAAGAAACTCACCCAGTGCCCGGCCAGCAGCAAACCGCTGAGCAGCAATCGGCGCCAGTCCACGGCGTCGAGTTTTTGCCAGCGGGTGTGGCTGGCAAACCGCGCGAAAATGGCCAGGGCGAGCACGGCAAAGGCTGCACGACCGAAGACGATAACGGCGGGGGAGGCGGCGGCCAGTTTGCCGAACACACCGGTCAGGCCAAACATCAATGCGCCGATATGCAGTGCGCCCAGGGCGGTACGGGGAGTCATTGCGATCCTTAATAAACACAACCGACAGAGGTGCAGTCTAGAGCGCTGGCGGCACGCCTGTCTGTCGCCAGACTCGCATCATTTGTCGCCAGCCTCGCGCCGCAATTTGCCGGGCGAGACGCCGAACTCCCGCAACACTGCCGCTGAAAATGCACTTTGAGAGCTGTAGCCGACCCGGCTGGCAATTTCGCCTATGGGCAACGTCGAATCGCGCAACATGGCCACGGCCCTGTGCAAACGACGACTGCGAATGTAGTCCATCGGCGTCTGCCCGCATTCAGCGACAAACCGCGCATGCAGCCGAGCGCTGGACAGCCCGGCAATGCGCGCCAGATCGGCCACCTGCAGCGGGTAGGCCGCGTATTGATCGATGTGCGAATTCAATGCGGCGTACGGCAGACGCCGGCCGCCCGGCACTCCGGTTTTGGCGTTGTTGAGGCTGGCCAGCAACAGCACCGCGCCTTGTTGGGCGATCAGCGGGTCGCTGACCTGACTGCCCGCCAGCCAACTGACCAATTGGCTTTGCCCGGCATCCAGCGGCAGGCGCCCGGCGTTGTCGAGCAAGCGACGGCTGGCATCGGCGTGCTCGCCAAGGGATTGCGCCACCCATTGATCGCTCGGTACGTCCAGCACCAGGCAGCGGCTGCCATTGGGGCTGCCGCACGCATGATGGAACCCGGACGGGACCACGACGAAACTCTGCTGAACCACCTGACTGCCATGCCCGTCGACCTCGAAATCCAGCGCGCCCGAGAGCCCGAACACCAGTTGCGCGTGGTCGTGACTGTGGACGATCAGGTCGTGAGTGTATTGGCGCAGCGTGAGGATCGGTCTCATCGCAGGTCTCCCGATTAAGGCCGCCAGTCTACACCGCGAGGGCTCACGTGCGCTGTCACAGGACTGACTTGTGACTGTCATGGGCAATTAACCCGACCGGCGCAAGCTTGCAAAAACAATCGCAGAGGGTTGCCCATGACCAGCGCCGAGCTCGCCAAACCCAGTCGTAAGCAACGTGTGCGGACCTTGTGGATTTCCGATGTGCATCTGGGCACCCGGGATTGCCAGGCCGAGCACTTGTCGCAGTTCCTCAAGGGCTACCACGCGGACAAGATCTACCTGGTCGGCGACATCATCGATGGCTGGAAACTGCGTGGCGGCATGTACTGGCCTCAGGCCCACACCAACGTCATCCGTCGCCTGTTGACCATGAGCAAGCGCGGCACTGAGGTGATTTATGTCACGGGCAATCACGACGAATTCCTGCGCCGTTACTCGAAGCTGATTCTGGGCAATATTCAATTGGTGGATGAAGCGGTGCACGTGACCGCCGACGGCCGTCATTTGCTGGTGATCCACGGCGATCAGTTCGACGTGATCACCCGCTATCACCGCTGGCTGGCCTTTCTCGGCGACTCGGCCTATGAATTCACCCTGACCCTCAACCGCTGGCTCAACCATTGGCGCGCCCGGTATGGCTACGGCTACTGGTCCTTGTCGGCGTACCTCAAGCACAAAGTGAAAACCGCAGTCAGTTTCATCAGCGATTTTGAAGAAGCCATCGCCCACGAATGCGTCAAACGCGAATTGCATGGCGTGGTGTGCGGGCACATTCACCATGCCGAGATTCGCAAGGTCGGCGGGGTGGATTACCTCAATTGCGGGGATTGGGTGGAATCGTGCACGGCGCTGATCGAGCATTGGGATGGTTCGATCGAGTTGTACCGGTTGGCGGATGCCCAGGCGCGGGAGGCGGAGTTGAAAGCCGTTAAAATCGCGGAGCCGGCTTGAAAGTCAGCGTGTCGGCGCTGGCCTGATCGCGGGCAAGCCCGCTCCCACAGGATTCTCGGGCGTTCACAGATTTTGGGTTCACCCCAATTACTGTGGGAGCGGGCTTGCCCGCGATGAGGTCAGACCAGACACCCCTGATTCATCAGGCCGGCGCGTGCGCCTCCATCGCCGCTGTGTAAATTGAATGCTTGGGATGAGCAAACAACCGCTCCATCATCGGCTCAAAGAAGCTCAGCGGTAACGTCTCGTAAGCCGGATCAAACGCTGCCGCATCATACTTCGCGCAAAATTCGATGGTCGCCTGATACTGCGGATGCCCACTGAATTGCTCGCGTAAATGCCGGTCCATCCCCAAGTGATGGAAAAAGTAGTAACCCTGGAAAATCCCGTGTTTCTCCACCATCCACAGATTCTCGGCGCTGACGAACGGCTTGAGGATCGCCGCCGCGATGTCCGGGTGGTTGTAGGAGCCCAACGTGTCACCGATGTCGTGAAGCAGGGCGCACACCACGTACTCTTCGTCGCGGCCATCGCGCCAGGCGCGGCTGGCGGTTTGCAGGGAGTGGGTCAGACGATCCACCGGGAAACCGCCAAAATCACCCTCCAACAGTTTCAGGTGCGCCACAATCCGTGTCGGTAATTGTCTTGCGTAGGCACTGAAGTCAGCGGCGATGATCGCCCAGTCTTCTTGCGTGCCGTCCTGCATGTGGGTGAAACGGGCGTTGGCATTCATCGGCTAGTCTCTCTTTTTGTTGGCTGCGCCTAGAAAGGCACGCGACCCAGAATCATGTCGCGGTACATCACGAAATCGCCGAGCAGGCTGTAGAACGGATGTTGAAAGGTGGCAGGACGATTCTTTTCAAAAAAGAAATGCCCGACCCAGGCGAAGCTGTAGCCTGCCAGCGGTAAGGCCAGCAGCCATAGCCAGGCCCCTTTGCCAATGGTCAGGGCCAGAATGAAAATCACCAGTGTCGTGCCGATAAAGTGCAATCGTCGGCAGGTACTGTTGCTGTGCTCACTGAGGTAATACGGGTAAAACTCAGTGAAGCTGTTGAAACGCTTGATGTTTTCCACGACTGCGATCTCTGTGGTTATTGTTCTGACTGCAAGTTGTTCTGCGGGTAGCTTATTTGAGTCTAGAGTGATCATTGGCATCAGCCAGTGACATTGGGCGCCACTTTAGTATCCTTCGGAAATTGGCCGTAGCATGCGGCTCACCATGTAAGTAAACGCCATGAGCGAACGAACGACTTCTGCAAGCTGGGCGATGGGGATTGTCAAAGCACTGGAGATGGACGGCCTGGATTGCCGGGTTCTGTTCAAGCAGCTGGGGCTCGACTACGCGTCACTGGACGATCCTGATGCGCGCTTCCCGCAAGATTCCATGACACGACTGTGGCAGCGCGCGGTCGAGCTGTCCGGCAACCCGGCAATTGGCCTGAACATGGGCAAGGTGGTGCGACCGGCGTCCTTCCATGTGGCCGGGTATGCCTTGATGTCCAGTCAGACCCTGGCCGAAGGCTTTCAGCGGCTGGTGCGTTATCAGCGGATCATCGCCGAAAGTGCTGACCTGAGTTTTCGCCTGCTGGATGAGGGGTATGCACTGATTCTGACGGTCCACGGCGACCACCTGCCGCCGACCCGACAAAGTGCCGAAGCGTCACTGGCCTGTGCGCTGGCGCTGTGCGGCTGGCTGACCGGGCGCACCCTGCAACCGCGCAAGGTGCTGGTTCAGGGCGAACAGCCCGCCGATCTCGAACCGTACAAACAAGCCTTCCATGCCCCGCTGGTGTTCAACGCGCCTTATGACGCACTGATTTTCGAGCGCGCCGACATGGAAGCACCGCTGCCGACCGCCAACGAGGCCATGGCGCTGCTGCATGACCGTTTTGCCGGGGAATACCTGGCGCGGTTTTCCGAAAGCCGCGTGACCCACAAGGCGCGTCAGGTGTTGTGCCGTTTACTGCCCCAGGGCGAGCCCAAGCGCGATACCGTGGCGCAGACGCTGCATTTGTCGCAACGGACGTTGCAGCGGCGCTTGCAGGAAGAGGGCACGAGTTTTCAGACGCTGCTCGATGACACCCGACGCGAGTTGGCCGAGCAGTATCTGGCGCAACCGAGCATGACCCTGCTGGAAATTGCCTACCTGTTGGGGTTCGCTGATCCAAGTAACTTCTTCCGTGCCTTCCGACGCTGGTTCGATGCCACACCCGGCGAATACCGGGCGCGGCTGATGGAGGCGCCGAACGAGGTCAGTGACGCCAGAACGCCGGAATACACAGAACAAACACCGTAATGATCTCCAGTCGGCCGAGCAGCATGCCGAACGACAGAATCCACTTGGCGGCGTCCGGCAGGGTGGCGAAGTTGCCCGCCGGGCCGATGGTTTCGCCCAGCCCCGGACCGACGCCGGACACGGTACTGGCTGCCCCCGTCAGCGCCGTCATCCAGTCCACACCGAGCAGCGACAGCAACAGTGCGATCACGCAGATGGTGATGGCGAAGAAGAACGAAAAGGTCAGGATCGAACGCACGATCTCTTCGTCGAGGCGGTGACCGTTGTACTTCTGCTTGATCACCGCGCGCGGGTGAATCAACTGGTTAAGGTTGGCCTTGAGCAGAATGTAGGCGACCTGGAAACGAAAAATCTTGATCCCCCCTGCGGTCGATCCCGAGCAACCGCCGACGAAACCCAGATAAAAGAACAGCATCAGCGAGAAATTACCCCACAGGCTGTAGTCCCCGAGTGCGAAACCGGTGGTCGTCACCACCGACGTCACGTTCAGCGCCACATGCCGCAACGCTTCCAGCCAATGCAGCTGGGTGGTCCACCAGTACCAGGTGCCCAGCACCAGCCACGTCACCAGCAGCATGCCGAGCAAGCCTTGCACTTGCTGATCCTTGATCAGCGCCCGGCGGTTACCGCGCAAGGTCGCCACGTACAGGGTGAACGGCAGGCTGCCGAGAATCATGATCACGATCGCTACCCAGTGCACCGCCGGTTGCGTCCACTTGGCCAGTGACTGATCGGAGGTGGAGAAACCGCCGGTGGAAATCGCCGACATCGCGTGGTTGATCGCATCGAACGGACTCATCCCGGCCCACCAGAACGCCAGGCTGCCGAAAATGGTGATGCCGACGTAGGCCGCTACGATCAAACGCGCCACCATGTGCGAACGGGGCATGACTTTTTCGGAACGGTCCGACGACTCGGTCTGAAACAGCCGCATGCCGCCGATGCGCAGCAGTGGCAAAATCGCGACGGCCATGCCGATAAAGCCGATGCCGCCGATCCAGTGCAGCAATGAGCGCCACATCAGGATGCCGGGGGACATGTCATCGAGATGATTGAGTACCGTTGAGCCGGTGGCGGTGATGCCGGACATGCTTTCGAAGAATGAGTCGGTGTAGCTGATGTGCTGGGTCAACAGGAATGGCAGCGCCGCAAATATGCACACCACCAGCCAGCTACTGACGGTCAACAGGTACATGTCCCGCGGGCGCAGGTGCACGTGCTCGGGGCGACCTGGGATCACCAGCGCCAGACCGGCGACAAAGGTGATCATGCTGGCCCAGAGGAACGACGGCAGGTCGCCGGTGCGTTCGAAAATCACCAGTGTGGCCATGGGCACGACCATGGCGATAGCCAGCGTGATCAGGAAGAGGCCGATGATGAAACCAATGAGACGTAAGGTCGGCAACGCCATGAAGTCCGCTCGGGCTGAAAGTAGGAAGGGCGCCATTCTACCCGTGGGGCAGGGCATGTAAACCGGCATCCCCGTGGCACTTGCAGCTAGAATAGCCAGACATTTTTTTCAGGAGGTGGCCGATGCAGGCTCTCGACGCTTTGCTCAACCGTGTTTCCGTTCCACGACTGGTCGACCCGGCCCCCACCGCCGAGCAGCGCGAAGTGCTGTTCAACGCCGCAATGCGTGCGCCGGACCACGGCCACTTGCAGCCTTGGCGCTTCCTGACAGTCGAAGGCGCAGCGCGTGAGCAGATGGGTGAGTTGCTGGCCGAAGCCGCGAAACTGCAAGACAGCGACGTGTCCGAAGCGGCGCTGGACAAGGCGCGCAATGGTCCGCTGCGTGCACCGCTGGTGGTCGTGGTGATCGCGCGGTTGCAGGATCACGTCAAATACCCGAAGGCCGAACAGTTGCTGGCGGCGGGTTGTGCGGCGCACGGGATTTTGCTGGCGGCGTATGCGCAAGGGATTGGCGCAGTGTGGCGCACCGGTGATCTGGCGTATTCGGCACATGTGGCCCAAGGGTTGGGTTTGGCTGAAGGGGAAGAGGTGATTGCGTTCCTGTACCTGGGCACGCCACAGAAAGAACCGCGGGTGGCGGAGAAAGTCGATCTCGCCGAATTCGTCAGCGCCTGGTCCGGTAAGTCCTGACACCGCCGCTCCCACAGGGGGTCACGGTTGGACCACGGCTCCGGGCACCAAGGGTAACTCCAGGCTGGCGATGAACCCGCCATCCGGATGATTGGCCAGCACCAGACTCCCGCCATGCCGCTCCGCCGCCCTGCGTGCAATGGCCAATCCCAAACCGTGCCCGGCCGCCGTCTGCCCCGGCGCCCGATAAAACGGCTCCCCCAACTGACTCAAATGCTCGGCATCCACGCCGGGCCCATGGTCGCGCACACTCACCACAATCCGCTCACCCTGACGCACCGCCTGCATTTCAATCGATTGCCCTACCGGGTTGAAGCGCTGGGCGTTGCGCAGCAAGTTGTCCAGGGCACGCTCGATCATGGTCGGCCAGCCTTTGAGATTCAGCTGCGGTTCTGCGTCAAGGCGAACGTTCTGCTCCGGTGAACCCAGTTGTGCATCCTTTTGCAGGGTGTTGAGCAGCGCATTCAGATCAACGTCTTCCGCGCTGGCGTTGTCGGCATCGACCCGCGCCAGTACCAGGATTTCGCTGATCAGCGCTTCCAGTCGGTCGCATTCGCGGGTCAGGCGCGGCCAGAGTTTTTCCCGTTCCTCAGGGTTGGCCCGTTCGGCCAGTGCCAGCGCTATGCGTAGCCGGGCGAGAGGGGAGCGCAACTCGTGGGACACATCGCGCAACAATTGGCGCTGACTGCCGATCAAACTTTGCAGGCGTGAGCCCATGCGGTTGAAATCGTTGGCGAGCACGCCGAACTCATCGCGACGGTTGGCCAGTTTCACCAGGCTGTTCTGTTGATAGGTGGTTTGCCCAAGATCGTGCACCGCGCCGCGCAGGCGGCTTAGTGGTCGGGTGATGGACAAGGTCACGAACAGGCTGAACAGGGTCAGCACCACCAGCGCGATCCCCAGTGCACTCAGTGGCCAGAGCAGGCTTTCGCGGTGCCATGAGTCCAGCTCGGGGTGCGGAATGCGGTAGATCAGCAGGTAGGTGTCGCCGGTTTTGGCGCTGGTGTATTCATCGGTCAGACGGCGCCACGGCAGGCGCCGGTCATCGTTGTTCTGTCGAGCTTCGAAGGCCGCCGCGCGGCGAGGGAAGGTGCCGCGGACGACCGGATCACCGCTCTCGTTGAGCACCTGAACGTCGATGTGATATTGGCGTTTGCGCTGTTCCAGAATGTCCTGGGCGGCTTCTTCGCCTTGTGCTTCGTAGGTTTGCGTCCACTGTTCGGCCAGGGTGTTGAGGCCCGGGTGACGGCTGAGAATCCACGCGTCCTGGTTGAGCATGTGCCCGAGCAGAATGGACAACCCTGCCACCAGAGCGATAGCCAGCCAGAAGCTGGCCAGGATACGCCAGAACAATGAGCGCACAGAAAATCCTCAAGCTGACAGAATTCCATGTGGGAGCGAGCCTGCTCGCGAAAGCGGTATATCAGACGACATCATGCTGTCTGACACACCGCTGTCGCCAGCAGGCTCGCTCCCACATTAAATTGAGTGGTATCGGACCCAACGGTGTTCAGCCGTTGGGTCCGGGGTTAGCGCATTATTGCGCTTTTTGCGGTTGTTGCGCTTTCCACGCCTTGAACTCAGCCCATTCTGCGCGGCGCTCAGCCTGTTTCTTCTCGATCTCGTCGAATTTCTTCTGTTGATCCGGTTTCAGCACGGCGCGCACGTCGGCCTGGGCTTTCTGATGTTTGGCGGCCATTTCGTCTTTCAGGGCTTTCTGGTCCGCTGGCGAGAGTTTTTCCAGGTACTTGTCGACCAGTTGCTTACGATCATGCATCTGCTCGCCCATGATCTTGCGGATCTGCTCGCGCTGTTCGCGGCTCAAATCCAGTTGGCTGTACGGGCCGCCTTTACCGTGCTCGTGCATCTGACCGCCGTGGCGCGGGCCGTCCATCGGACCACCCATCGGGCCGGCGCCTTCAGGCATGGCCATGGCAACGGTTGGCAGGGCGGCAGCGAACATCAGAGCGATAAGAGTCTTGCGCATGGTGAATCTCCTTGTCTCGTTCCCGGTACGTTCCGGATGAGTACAGATTACGGAGATCAAGGTCAGCGGCGGTCAGCGGAGCGTAAAGCTTGGGTAAAGACGGTTTTGCACCTTCCTGACAAACTCTGCCTGAAGCAGCACCTGACCGGGAGCCGGCTTGCTGGCGATGCAGGCGACGCGGTATGTCAGATACACCGTTATCGCTGGCAAGCCAGCGCCTACAGGGGGCAGAGGATTTCAGAGGCTGTAGTAGTAGCCGCGGCTGCGCAGGGCGACGATGCGCGGGCGGCCGTCGGGGTGGGGGCCGATTTTTTTGCGCAGGTTGCTGACGTGCATGTCCAGGCTGCGGTCGTACAAGGTCAGCTTGCGGCCGAGGGCGATCTGCGCCAGTTCCTGTTTGTCCAGCGGCTCGCCCGGCTGCTTGAGCAGTGCTTCGAGCAGGCGACTTTCAGAGACAGTGAGGGTGAATTCCTGTTCATCGATGTTGACGACGCCGCGCACCGGGCTGAAACAAAGGTCGCCCAGTTCGAGCTGGCTGGACACCGCCGCCGGATGACTGCGGCGTAAGACAGCGCGCAGGCGCGCGGTCAGTTCCCGTGGATCGCAGGGTTTGGCCAAGTAATCGTCGGCGCCGAGTTCCAGGCCAAGGATGCGGTCCAGGGGCTCGCCGCGGGCCGAGAGCATCAACACCGGCAAGTCCGGGTGATCACTGCGCAATTGCTTGAGCAGCTCCAGGCCGCTGCCGTCCGGCAGCATTACATCCAGCACCACGGCCGCCGGGGATGTTTCGGCGAGCGCGCGGCGAGCACTCTGGCCGTCGTGGCAAGCGCGGACCTGAAAGCCTTCCTGGCTCAGCCAACTGATCAGCAGCTCACACAGCTCCTGATCGTCATCAATTAATAACAGCTCGCTCATGACTCACTCAATTTAGCCATTGTCGACGTTTTCGACCTGCACCACTGGCGAAGATACCGCAGAGCAGGGCCAATAGCGCTACTCCCGCACCGATCACGAACCATTGCTGCTGGTCTGTGAGAAAACGCGGCAGCGGACTGCTGGCCTGGGCTTCCTTGAGTTGCAGCTTCAGACGCTGGTTCTCCTGGCGCAACCGGCTCAGCTGAGCGCTTTCGCGTTCGGCATCGACACTTTGCAGTTGTTTGCTCAGTTCTTCTCGTTGCTGTTCGCTCGCCTTCAAGCGTTGCTGCAACTCGCTGATCTGGCTCCCGGCGCTCAAGGACAGAGGCGTCGAATTCCCACCGGCGGCACTTTCTTCACCGTGGGCGGGCGCCACGATCGACAACGTGACCAACATCAGACACAACGGACCTTTGCGCATCGGAGCTCCTGAATCCAATCGATTATTGGGCAGGTTGTCGGCAGGCAAACGAGAATAATGAGCGATTGAGAGCGCGATGAACCGAGAAGGTTCATCGCACGGGAGGGGTTTACGGAAGGACTTGCTTGAACGGCTTGACCGAAACGTTGGCGTAGACACCTGCGGCGATGTACGGATCGGCATCGGCCCAGGCCTGGGCGGCGCTCAGGGAATCGAATTCGGCGACGATCAGGCTACCGGTGAAACCCGCAGCGCCCGGATCATTGCTGTCGACCGCGGGGTGGGGGCCGGCCAATACGATACGACCTTCACCTTTGAGCACTTGCAGGCGCTCAAGGTGCGCAGGCCGTGCGGCCAGGCGGGCTTCCAGGGAGTTGGCGACGTCTGTGGCAATGATTGCGTAAAGCATGTCAGTCCTCGGTTTTTGGCGTGGTGGTATCGGCGTCGTGCAGGTGGCGGGACAGGTAGATACCCTGAGCGACCAGGAACAACAGCGTCATGCCCAGGCTTCCGAAGACCTTGAAGTCGACCCAGTAGTCCTGAAACGTGAACGCGACGAACAGGTTGGCGGCACCGCAAAACAGGAAGAATGCTATCCAGGCAATGTTCAGGCGAGTCCAGACCGCGTCCGGCAGGGTCAATGCGTGGCCCATGATGCGTTTGATCAGCAGTTGATCACCGATGAAGTGGCTGCCGATGAACGCCAGGGCAAACAGCCAGTTGACCACCGGGGCTTTCCATTTCAGGAAGGTCTCGCTGTGGAACGCCAACGTCAGGCTACCGAAGACCAGGCAGGCGATGAGCGTCAGCCACTGGCTTTTTTCCAGCTTGCGCTGCTTGATGAAGAGCGTGCCGTACACCACCAGGGAGCTGATGATCAGCATCGCGGTGGCGCTGTAAATACCGCCTACAGTCACTGGATGACCGGCGATGTCGACGACCCGTGGATCGATTTTGAAGACGATGAAAAACAGCAGGAGCGGGATGAAATCGATGAATTGTTTCACAGTGGCAGCCAGAAGCAGGATGTGGCGGCATAATAACAAACATATGGGCGCGCGATAGCGCCAGCTGATTTGAGGTTACACATCCCTGTGAATGTTGATTTGCACTGCCATAGCACGGCCTCCGATGGCGCCCTGGCGCCTGCGGTTCTGGTTGCGCGTGCGTTCGAGAAAGGCGTGCAAGTCCTGGCCTTGACCGATCACGACACCCTTGAAGGCCTCGATGAGGCCCGTAGCGCCGCAACGGCGCTGGGGATGCAATTGGTCAATGGCGTCGAGTTATCCTGCACCTGGGGCGGCGCGACCATTCATGTGCTGGGGTACGGATTTGATGTCAATGCAGCACCGTTGGTCGAAGCCATCGCCAAATTGCACGATGGCCGCTGGCTACGGTCCGAAGAAATAAGCCGCAAGCTGGCGTTGAAGGGCATGCCGGGCGCGCTGGAAGGCGCCCGGGCGATTCAGCAGGAACTCGGCGACAGCGGTAACGCACCGGCCCGCCCGCACTTCGCCGACTGGATGGTGCGCGAAGGTTTCGTCAAGGATCGCGCCGAAGCGTTCCGCAAATGGCTGGGCGCCGGCAAGCTGGGGGACGTCAAGCAACACTGGCCGACCCTGGAAGAAACCGTCGAAACCCTGCGCGCGGCGAAAGCCTGGGTGAGCCTGGCACATCCCTGGCACTACGATTTCACTCGCAGCAAGCGCCGCCGCCTGATTTCTGACTATATTCAAGCTGGGGGCCACGCTATCGAAGTGGTCAATGGCCATCAGCCCGCCGAGCAAGTGGGCAGTCTGGCGATTCTCGCCCGCGAGTTCGGTCTGCTGGTCAGCGCCGGCAGTGATTTTCATGGCCCTGGAGGCTGGTCCGAGATCGGTGAATACCGCCCGCTCCCGGAGGATCTGCCACCACTGTGGTGTCGATTCAAACATGACCCAATTATTGCCGCCGTCTGAACAGGTAGAGAATGTGAGTCAATTTTTCCAGATTCATCCGGAAAACCCGCAAGCGCGCCTGATAAAACAGGCTGTCGAGATCATCCGCAACGGCGGGGTGGTGATTTATCCCACAGACTCGTCCTACGCCATTGGTTGCCAGATCGGCGACAAGAATGCCGTGGAGCGCGTGCGCCGGTTGCGTCAACTGGATGAGAAGCACAACTTCGCGCTGATTTGCAGCGATCTGTCACAACTCGGGCTGTTCGCCAAGATCGATACCGGCACTTTCCGTGTGCTAAAGGCGCATCTGCCAGGGCCTTACACCTTCATTCTCAACGCCACCCGTGAAGTCCCGCGGCTGTTGTTGCACCCGAAAAAACGCACCATCGGCCTGCGTGTACCCAGTCATCCGATTGCCCTGGCGCTGCTGGAGGAACTCGGCGAGCCGCTGATGAGCGTGACGCTGATCATGCCTGGCGATACCGATCCGCTCACCGATCCGTACGAAATGCGCCAATTGCTCGAGCATCAGGTCGACCTGATCATCGACGGCGGTTTCGGCGGCATCAAGGCGTCCACCGTGATCAGCCTCGCCGACGGCGAGCCGGAAGTGATCCGCGTCGGTTGCGGCGACCCGACGCCGTTCATGGCCGAGGCGTAGATGTCTGCAGTAGAACCCGTTGTCGACAGTCAGGCCGGCGCCCAGCAAGAACTGCCTTTCGCCATGGTCTATGGCCAGGCGGTGCTGGAAATGCCGCTGGACCTCTACATTCCACCGGATGCGCTCGAGGTCTTTCTCGAAGCCTTCGAAGGCCCCCTCGACCTGCTGCTGTACCTGATCCGCAAACAGAACATCAACATCCTCGACATCCCGGTGGCGGAAATTACCCGCCAGTACATGGGCTACGTCGAGTTGATGCAGTCGGTGCGCCTGGAATTGGCCGCCGAGTACCTGGTGATGGCCGCGATGCTGGCCGAGATCAAGTCGCGGATGCTGTTGCCCCGCGCCGAAACCATCGAAGACGAAGAAGACGACCCGCGTGCCGAACTCATCCGCCGCTTGCAGGAATACGAGCGATTCAAGGCTGCCGCCGAAGGCATCGATGGCCTGAGCCGTGTCGGTCGTGATGTCGTGGTGCCCAAGCTGGATGCCCCGGAAGCGCGGGCGCGCAAGCTGTTGCCGGACGTCAGTCTGGGAGAGTTGCTGATGTCCATGGCCGAGGTGCTGCGCCGTGGCGACATGTTCGAAAGTCACCAGGTCAGCCGCGAGGCGCTGTCCACCCGCGAGCGCATGAGCGATGTACTGGAACGGCTCAAGGGCGGTGGTTTTGTGCCGTTTGTCGAGCTGTTCACGGCTGAAGAAGGGCGCCTGGGTGTCGTGGTGACCTTTATGGCGATCCTCGAACTGGTCAAGGAATCTTTGGTCGAGCTGGTGCAGAATGAGCCGTTCGCGGCGATCCACGTGCGAGCCCGAGCCGAATAACGAGTTGAATCATGAACCTGACTGAACCCCGCGAGCTGGCACCACTGCTTGAAGCCTTTCTGTTGGCCTCGGGAAAGCCGCAATCGCTTGAACGTCTGTTCGAACTCTTTGAAGAGGGCGAGCGGCCAGAGCCGCCGGTCTTCAAGAAAGCCCTGGCGATTCTGGCCAAGTCCTGTGATGGCCGTGCGTTCGAGCTGAAGGAAGTCGCTTCCGGCTATCGCCTGCAGATCCGCGAAAAATTTTCGCCATGGGTCGGGCGCTTGTGGGAAGAACGCCCGCAGCGTTACTCCCGCGCCATGCTCGAAACCATGGCCCTGATCGCCTATCGTCAGCCGATCACCCGGGGCGAGATCGAAGACGTGCGGGGCGTGGCGGTCAACAGTCACATCGTCAAGACGCTGCTGGAGCGGGAGTGGATTCGCATCGTCGGTTATCGCGATGTACCCGGTAAGCCCGCGATGTTTGCTACGACCAAGGCGTTTCTTGATCATTTCAACCTGAAAAACCTCGACGATTTGCCGCCGCTCGCCGAGCTGCGCGAGCTGGAGCCCGATCCGGTGCTCGACTTCGACGACGCGCCGGTGCCGGCCGGGTTGCAGGAACTGGCGGATGCCAGTGCCGAGCCGGAGGAGCCGAAGGAAGAAACCAGTTTCCATACGCTGTTGCTGGAGCTGGACACGATGGAGGAGGGGTTGAAGACCGACTTCGATGACATCCTGCGTGATAGCGCGGTGACGGAGTCTGAAGAGGTGCTGGAGCTTCAGGAACCGGAAATCGAAGCTGAACTACCGGTTGAGCCAGAAGCCACAGTCGAAGAAGAGCTTGAGGATGACGTGCTTGGCGTCGCCGAGGCGCGCGAGAAACTTCTGGCTGCTGTCGCTGCCCTTGAACAATCGAAACCCGAGCCCGAGCCCGAGCCCGAGTTGAGCGACGAAGAAGCCGAAGCCCGGGCCCTCGCCGAAGCCATCGAAGCCGAACGCCGCGAATTCGACGACTGACCCCTCCCCATTTTGAAGGCTATGGAGATCCTCTGTGGGAGCGAGCCTGCTCGCGATAGCGGTGTGTCAGGCAGCAATGATGTCGACTGACACTTTGCTATCGCGAGCAGGCTCGCTCCCACAGTGATTTGTGTTGATTGGAGTATTTGATGAGCTCAACCAGAGCTCCGCGCACATCAGCCTCTGCAAATTCACCGATGACATCTACCTCGGTTGCGGTCGCAGCAAGCGCGAGATCAAGGCCTGGAAGAAGCTCGACAAGACCGACAAACGCGCCATCCTCGCCGAAGCGGCGCTGCGCCTGATCAAACTCGGCGCCACCGGTCGGCGGAAATCCAGGTAACTCGCCATTCATCAGCTAGTCTCTGATGCGCAAACGCTCCCATGAGCGTATGATTCGCGACCCTCGAGCGATCCCTTCGCCCGAGTACAAGCTTTCAACGCTTCAGGCCCCTCACTTCAGAGCCGCCTGAACAGACCACACCGGGAGGTGCCCAGATGAGTATCAACGACCAGAAAGACGACCAGGAAATCGGCCCAGCAGGCGAAAAACTGCAGAAAGTCCTCGCCCGTATCGGCGTCGGCTCGCGCCGTGACGTAGAAGCCTGGATCAGTCATGGCCGCATCAAGGTCAATGGCAAAGACGCCACCCTTGGGCAGCGCGTCGACATGCACGACGCCATCACCATCGATGGCAAGGTGATCAAGCGCGAAGAAGCCGCCGAGTCGGTACGCCGCGTGATCATGTACAACAAGCCCGACGGTGAAATCTGCACCCGCCTTGACCCGGAAGGCCGCCCAACCGTTTTCGACAAGATGCCACGCCCCAAAGAAGGTCGCTGGATCAACATCGGTCGTCTGGACATCAACACCACCGGTCTGCTGATGTTCACCACCGACGGTGAGCTGGCCAACCGCCTGATGCACCCTTCCTACGAAATGGACCGTGAATACGCGGTACGTGTGCGTGGCGAAGTCGATGACGAGATGATTGAGCGTCTGAAGGCAGGCGTCGTCCTCGAAGACGGCCCGGCCAAGTTCACCGACATCAAGCAAGCGCCCGGTGGCGAAGGTTTCAACCACTGGTACCACTGCGTGGTGATGGAAGGGCGTAACCGTGAGGTTCGTCGTCTGTGGGAATCCCAGGGCCTGGTGGTCAGCCGTCTGAAACGCGTGCGTTTCGGTCCGGTGTTCCTCAACTCCGACCTGCCGATGGGTCGCTGGCGCGAAATGAGCCAGTACGAAGTCGACATTCTGAGCGCGGAAGTCGGCCTGACGCCGGTGGCCATGCCGCAGATGAACGCCAAGAGCAAAGACAAGCTCGACCGCATGCAGCGTAAATCGTCGCGTCCGATGGGCAAGACCGAACGCGTGCGCTCGTTGCGTCCAGCTATCGGTAACCAGACCGCTGCGACGCCGCGTGACTCCCGTGAACCGCAAATCGAAGGCGAGCGTCCAGCCCGCAAACCAGCAGCGCCACGCGCTGATGGCGAGCGCGGTCCACGCACACCGCGTCCGGCCAACGGTCGCACTGAACGCGGCGAAGGCCGCGGTGCGCCAAGCGGTGGTCGCAGCGATCGTGGTGCTCCTGCTGGACGTGGAGAGTCGGGTCGCGGTACGCCAGTGGCCGATCGTCCTTCGGACACCAAGCGCCCTGCGAAGCCAGCGCCAAAACGTCCGGGCATCAAGCTGGTCGAGGGAGACAAGCCATCGGGCAAGCGTCGCGGCGCGCCAGCCGGTTCGGGCCAGCGTCCGGGCTTCGGTCGTCGCAAGCCTGAGTAATCGGTAAGCGGTACTAAAAAACGCCAACCTTCGGGGTTGGCGTTTTTTTTTGCCCTGGTTTTGGCTGGGTGTTGTTCTTGAGGGTTTCTTCGCGGGCAAACCCCACATTCTGATCGCGCTTCAGTGCGACAAACCGGTCAACTGTGGGAGCGGGCTTGCCCGTGAAGGCGACAGTGGGAGCACTGCCAAAGTCCGGGTGGAAAACGGATGTTACGCCGCGTAAAGAAAACCTGACGATTTGTCCGGCTGGCCCTCGTGAAACCCACCTTAGGCAATAACTGTAAGAAATATCTTCCGCTCTATGAGCCTTCAGATCTTTTTCAGCGCTCTGGCCCGCTTGTTTCACCGTCCCATGCAGGGTGAGATGCGCCCCATGCCTGTCGTGCAGGTGCATAACAAAAAGGAGGCGCAATGTACGCCGTGACTCATTTCCACTTCTCCCCGTGGGGCGGTTTTCCCATCGCTCACGCCGACGACCCGCAAAGGTCCGACTCCCTTTTTGCAGCCACCCGAAACCTTCGGGGTGGACACAGGCAATCCCGGCAACCGACACGCTGATTCAGCGGTGTCTGGCAGCAGGGGGTTAGCGGTGTACAATGCGCCGCGTTTTACCTGTGACCTCCTGCGCATCTGCGCAAACCTCAAGGCTATCCGCCTTGTTCACTCCGCCGCGTCACGAGCGTGTCGGGTTCGATTTCGTCACAGATAAAAACAAACAGGTGACGCATGACCGTTGTAAATACGCTGAACTCCTGGTGCCTGCGCTGGGGTTTGATCGGCGCTGCTTAACGTCGCAACCGAGCAGCAACGTCTATTGAACATCATCAAACCTTGCGTGAGACCCTTTTCATGAGTGGACAAAACTCGCATTCAGGCGAGCTGAAACGCGGCCTGAAGAATCGTCATATTCAACTGATCGCTCTCGGTGGCGCGATCGGTACCGGCCTGTTCCTGGGCTCGGCCGGGGTGCTGAAATCCGCCGGCCCGTCGATGATCCTCGGCTACGCCATCTGCGGCTTCATCGCCTTCATGATCATGCGCCAGCTCGGCGAAATGATCGTCGAAGAGCCGGTGGCCGGTTCCTTCAGCCACTTCGCGCACAAGTACTGGGGCGGTTTCGCCGGTTTCCTGTCGGGCTGGAACTGCTGGATTCTGTACATTCTGGTGGGCATGTCGGAGCTGACTGCCGTCGGCAAGTACATCCACTACTGGGCGCCGGACATCCCGACGTGGGTCTCGGCAGCCGGGTTCTTCGTGCTGATCAATTTGATCAACCTGGCCAACGTCAAAGTCTTCGGCGAAGCCGAGTTCTGGTTCGCGATCATCAAGGTCGTGGCGATCGTCGGCATGATTGCCCTGGGCAGCTATTTGCTGGTCAGCGGCAACGGCGGCCCGCAAGCGTCGGTCAGCAACCTGTGGTCCCACGGCGGTTTCTTCCCGAATGGCATCAGCGGTCTGGTGATGGCCATGGCGATCATCATGTTCTCCTTCGGCGGCCTGGAAATGCTCGGTTTCACCGCAGCAGAAGCCGACAAGCCGAAAACCGTGATCCCGAAAGCCATCAACCAGGTGATCTACCGCATCCTGATTTTCTACATCGGCGCGCTGGTCATCCTGCTGTCGCTGACGCCATGGGACAGCCTGCTGTCGACCCTGAACGCCTCGGGCGATTCCTACAGCGGCAGCCCGTTCGTGCAAGTGTTCTCGATGCTTGGCAGCAACACCGCCGCACACATCCTCAACTTTGTGGTCCTGACTGCTGCGTTGTCGGTGTACAACAGCGGCACCTACTGCAACAGCCGCATGCTGCTGGGCATGGCTGAGCAGGGCGATGCACCGAAAGCCCTGGCGAAAATCGACAAGCGCGGCGTGCCGGTGCGCTCGATCCTCGCTTCGGCGGCGGTGACGTTGATTGCGGTGTTGTTGAACTACCTGATCCCGCAAAACGCTCTGGAACTGCTGATGTCGCTGGTGGTGGCCACGTTGGTGATCAACTGGGCGATGATCAGCTATTCGCACTTCAAGTTCCGCCAGCACATGAACAAGACCCGGCAGACGCCGCTGTTCAAGGCCCTGTGGTATCCGTATGGCAACTACATCTGCCTGGCGTTCGTGGTGTTCATTCTTGGCGTGATGCTGTTGATTCCGGGCATCCAGGTGTCGGTGTACGCGATTCCGGTGTGGGTCGCGTTCATGTGGATTTGCTACGGCATCAAGAACAAGCGCAGTGCTCAGCATGCGTTGCAGGCTGCAGTGAAATAGCGCAGCGCGCAGAAACGACAAACCCGGCCATGTGCCGGGTTTGTCTTTTTCGGCCTACACAAAACCCTGTGGGAGCGTGGCTTGCCCGCGATGAACGATAACGCGATGTACCTGATGAACCGCGGCGCCTGAATCGCGGGCAAGCAACGCTCCCCACAGGGACCGCGTTCTCGCCATTCATTCGCGGTATCCTGAAAGGCCTCAACCCGGACGCTTTTCCATGCTGGTGATTTCCAACAACGTGCATCTGCCGGATGCCGAGATCGAATTGACGGCCATTCGTGCCCAGGGCGCCGGTGGGCAGAACGTCAACAAGGTCTCCAGCGCCGTGCACTTGCGCTTCGACATTCCGGCCTCGTCCTTGCCCGAGTTCTACAAGGAACGGCTGCTGGCGTTGCGGGACAGCCGCATTACCAGCGAAGGGGTGTTGATCATCAAGGCCCAGCAATACCGCACGCAGGAGGCCAATCGCGCCGATGCGCTGGAGCGGCTGACCGAGTTGATCCTCAGCGCCACCAAGGTCGAAAAGAAACGCCGTCCGACCAAACCGACCCTCGGCTCGAAGAAGCGCCGGCTCGAATCCAAGACCAAGCGCGGCAGCATCAAGGCTGGACGCGGCAAGGTCGACTTTTAATGCGTGTCTCTTTCTTCGCGGTACTTTGGCGCTTGCCGGTACAGATAAACGCTGAGCATCAACCCGCTTAACGCGGCGAGTGCGGCGAACAGGAAGATCGAGGCAAAACCAAATCCGGCAGCAATCGCGCCCGCCAACGGCCCGGTAATCCCCAGCGACAAATCGATGAACAGCGAGTAAGCGCCGACCGCTGCGCCACGGCTCGACGCTGGCACCAGATTGACCGCTTCCACGCCCAGCGCCGGGAACACCAGCGAAAAACCGAAACCGCTCAGCGCTGCACCGGCCAACGCCCAATGAGCATCCGGTGCCAACCACAGCAGCAACAGTCCCAGGGTTTCCACCGACAGGCAGGCGATGGCCACGCGAAAACCGCCGAGACGGTTGATCAGGTTACCGAACAGCAGTCGCGCGCCGATGAAGCTCGCGCCAAACAGGCTCAGGCACAACACCGCGTTGTCCCAGTGTTGCGTGGCGTAATACAAGGTAATGAAGGTGGCGATGGTGCCGAAGCCGATCGAACCCAGCGCCAGGCCGCAACCGTGCGGCAGCACTCGACCCAGCACATGCATGAACGGCAATCGTTCCCCGACCACAATCGGTGCGGCGGTCTTCGGCCACGCCAGCGCCAGACCCAGCACGGCCAGCAAGACGATGCTTACGCCCATGCTCCACAAGCCCAACTGACTGACCAGCAGCACGCCCAGCGGTGCACCAACGGCCAGTGCGCCATAACTGGCGATGCCGTTCCAGGAGATCACTTTGGCGGTGTTCGCCGCGCCGACCCGGCCGATGCCCCAGCCGATCGAGCCGGAGCCCACCAGGCTTTCCGCGCTGCCGAGCACCAGGCGGCCGATCAGCAGGCTGATCAGACTCAGCATCGGCAGGCTTTGGGTCCAGGCCGAAAGCAGCATGAACACGCCGCTCAGGCCGCATCCGGCGAGGCCATACATGACCGCCAGTTTGCTGCCTTTGTTATCAATGATTTTCCCGGCGTATGGGCGGCTGAGCAGGGTGGCGAGGTATTGCACGCTGATCACCAGACCGGCGACCACGGCGCCGAAACCCAGATCGCTGTGGACGTAGCCGGGCAACACGGCCAGGGGAATGCCGATATTGAGGTAGCCAATAAAAGTGAACAGGACGATGGAAACGACTTGCAGCGTGACCGCCAGGGGGCGCTGGTTTTCAGACATGGGTAAAGATCCACGGGAAAGCAGGATAGATAGGCTGCTTATGATAGCGGCGTGAGCGGCCGCAGGGCGTGGAAAAGTAAAACTATTTGCCCGGTGGAGGCGAATCAGGGTTTGGCGGGGGCGACCAGTTGCGTCGTGACCAGGGCGGCCAAGGCATTTTCTTCGCTGCCGAAACGGGCGAGCAATGCGGCTTGTTTCTCGGGGGACAGGCGATTCCAGATCTCGATCATCTTCTCGGCCGTGCCGATCAGGACGCTGGCCTGAGTCTCGCTAAAGTCATCGGTCATGGTGTGCAACTCAAGAGTTCAGGCGGTGTGGAAAGCGCATGTTAGCGCTTTCCACACGGTCTGGCATTGCGGGTGTTTCAGTCTTCTCTGTCGGCCTGGCGGCGTTCAGTGGCTTCTTTCGGCTCGGGCTGTTGGGCGCCGGCTTGTTGCGTGGGTGTCTGCTCAGTTTCGTGCAGGCTTGGGAAGGGGAGATTAGGGATCTCGTGCATGTTTCGCGCTCCTCGCAAAGTCTGTTGATAGATCTGGTAGATCCGCGCTTTTACAAAGCTTGGGCAGGATACAGCAGGAGAAATGACAAATAGACTTTTATATCTATTTGTTTCGACGGGTGGGCTTGTCTAGACAGGTGTGTGCAGGAGCGAGCTTGCTCGCTCCTGCAGGGGGGGTTATTTGCAGACTTCTGCGATGGCTTCGGCCAGCAAATCCAGGCGCGTGGCATCAATCCCCGCCACGTTCGCGCGGCCGGTACCGACCATGTAAACGCTGTGATGATCACGCAACTGTTTAACCTGGTCAGGTGTTAATCCGGTGTAGGAAAACATCCCGCGTTGCACACCAATGTGCGCAAAGCGCTCGCGCAAACCATGAGGTTCCAGCGCCTCGACCAGACCGCTGCGCAGTTGGGCAATACGCAAGCGCATGGCTTCCACCTCGTCGGCCCAAAGGCTTTTCAGCTCCGGGTCGCCGAGGATCGTCGCCACCACGGCAGCACCGTGATCCGGCGGAGTCGACCACAAGTTGCGGGCGATATTGGCCAGTTGGCTGCGGATATCGACCAGTTTGTCAGCGGTCTTCGCGCAGACAATCAAGGCCCCCGTGCGGTCGCGGTACAGGCCGAAGTTTTTCGAGCAGGAACTGGTGATCAGCACTTCCGGCAGTTCAGCTGCGAACAACCGGGTCGACCATGCATCCTGCTCCAACCCGTCGCCGAAACCCTGGTAGGCGAAGTCGATCAGCGGCACCAATTTGCGATGGCGCACGACGTCGAGCACGCGGTGCCAATCGTCATGGGACAGATCGAAACCGGTCGGGTTGTGGCAGCAAGCGTGCAGCAAAACGACGTCACCCTCAGGTGCTTCGTTGAGCGCCGCCAGCATCGCTTCAACATCGAGACGGTTGTCGCTACCGACATAGGGGTAATGATTAACCTTGACCCCGGCCGTGGCAAAAATGGTTTCGTGGATCGGCCAGGTCGGGTTGCTCAGCCACACGCCACGGCCCGGCAGGCACTGGGCGATGAAGTCCGCGCTCAAGCGCAACGCACCGGTGCCGCCCGGCGTCTGGGTGGCCCCGGCCCGTTGTTCGGCGATCAACGCAGAGTCGGCGCCGAGCACCAACTCATTGATGGCTTTGCCGAACGCCGGTTCGCCGTGACCGCCGATGTAGGTCTTAGTGGTCTGGCGATCCACCAGGCGCTGCTCGGCGAGCTTCACTGCCTGGGGAATCGGCGTCAGGCCGAAGGCATCCTTATAGACGCCCACGCCAAGGTCGAATTTGCGCGGGTTGGGGTCCTGCGCATAGGCCTCCATCAGGCCCAGGATCGGGTCGCCGGGTACTCGACCGATGGCGTCGAAATGCATTATTTGCGGCCCTCGGCGTCCTTGGCCACTTCGTCAGTGCGCGCGGCCATGATGAAGTCGTTGCGGTGCAGGCCCTTGATCGAGTGGCTCCACCAGGTCACGGTGACTTTGCCCCACTCGGTCAACAGGCCCGGGTGGTGACCTTCAGCTTCGGAGATTTCCCCGACCGCGTTGGTGAACGCCAGCGCGTGTTTGAAGTTCTTGAACAGGAAAACCTTTTCCAGCTGCATAACGCTGTCGCGAACTTCGATGTTCCAGTCCGGGATCTGCTTGATCAGTACCGGCAACTCTTCGTCGCTGACCTGAGGGGCATCGGCGCGGCAGGCTTCGCAATGGGCTTGGTTCAATGTGGACATGATCTGTTCCTGAATTCGAATGATTGGCAATCGGCCGTCAGTGCAACCACGCTAAACCAAAGCGTCGCTTCCTGACAGGCTCACTTGATTCTAAAAGCTGCGGATCACGCGGCTTTTTTTGGCGGAAATTTAGGCGCGTGCAAACCCAGCTGCATACCTTGCTTGACCATGCCCATGATGTCTTCATGGGCGAGGTCGAACAAACGCTTGAGGTTTGGCAAGACGAAATACAACGGTTGCAGGATGTCGATGCGGTACGGCGTGCGCATGCATTCCAGCGGATCGAAGGCCTGATGCTCAGGTTCGTCCGACAGGCTGTAAACGGTTTCTTTCGGTGAGGACAGAATGCCGCCACCGTAAATGCGCTGGCCTTCGGGTGTATCCACCAGGCCGAACTCGATGGTCATCCAGTACAGACGCGCCAGGTATACGCGTTCTTCCTTGGACGCCTGTAGGCCGAGTTTGCCGTAGGTGTGGGTGAATTCAGCGAACCAGGGGTTGGTCAGCAGCGGGCAGTGGCCAAAGATCTCGTGGAAAATGTCCGGCTCTTGCAGGTAATCCAGCTCTTCGCGGGTACGAATAAACGTCGCCACCGGGAACTGCTTGTTCGCCAGCAATTCGAAAAAGGTCTGGAAGGGAATCAGTGCGGGGACCCGGGCAACTTGCCAGCCGGTGGTTTCACCGAGGACCTTGTTGATTTCACCGAGTTGCGGAATGCGGTCGTGGGGCAGACCGAGTTTTTCGATACCGTCCAGGTATTCCTGGCACGCACGCCCTTCGATCACTTTCAGTTGGCGAGTGATCAGCGTGTTCCACACCGCGTGTTCTTCGGCGGGGTAGTCGATAAAACCTTGCGCATCGGGCTCGCGAGCCACGTAGTGCGTCTGCTTCATGCTGCTCTCCTGCTAGGGGATTTCGTTCTTGTTATGTCCTGCTATGGACTTAGGAATACCCCAATAATTGCGGCATTGCAGTAGGTGATCGACGCTCCCTGTAGGAAAGAATCGCGAAATTCGTAAAGTTTTCGTTACGAATTGGCGACTACCGCGTAGTTGCTGAGATTCTCGGGTTTGAAAAGCGCTTTGGCTGTCACATAATCTTGACGGCCATCTGAGCGCCCCATCAGAAAAATCGGGCGCTAACCCTGTGGGAGCCAGCCTGCTGGCGATAGCGGTGTGTCATTCGACATCCACATCGCCTGATGCGACGCCATCGCCAGCAGGCTGGCTCCCACAGGTCAATCATCGTTTATCAGGTCTTTTATATGCGTATCAAAGTCCACTGCCAGAACCGTATCGGCATCCTGCGCGACATTCTCAACTTGCTCGTCGAGTACGGGATCAACGTCGCTCGTGGTGAAGTGGGTGGCGAGCATGGCAACGCGATCTACTTGCATTGCCCGAACCTGATCAACATTCAGTTCCAGGCACTGCGTCCGAAATTTGAATCGATTGCCGGGGTCTTTGGCGTCAAGCGGGTAGGGCTGATGCCCAGCGAGCGTCGGCACATGGAGCTCAATGCCTTGCTCGGCGCCCTGGAGTTTCCGGTGTTGTCGATCGACATGGGTGGCTCGATCGTCGCGGCCAACCGCGCGGCAGCGCAGTTGCTCGGGGTGCGTGTCGACGAGGTGCCGGGGATTCCCTTGTCGCGTTATGCCGAGGATTTCGATTTGCCGGAGTTGGTGCGCGCCAACAAATCGCGGATCAACGGGCTGCGGGTCAAGGTCAAAGGCGACGTGTTTCTCGCCGACATCGCGCCGCTGCAATCGGAACATGACGACAGCGAGGCCATGGCCGGCGCGGTGCTGACGCTGCATCGTGCCGACCGGGTAGGGGAGCGCATTTATAACGTGCGCAAACAGGAGTTGCGTGGGTTCGACAGCATCTTCCAGAGCTCGAAAGTCATGGCCGCGGTGGTACGTGAAGCCCGGCGCATGGCGCCGCTGGATGCGCCGCTATTGATAGAAGGCGAAACCGGAACCGGCAAGGAATTGCTGGCGCGGGCCTGTCACCTGGCCAGCCCGCGGGGGCAGTCACCGCTGATGGCGCTCAATTGCGCCGGTCTGCCGGAGTCCATGGCCGAGACTGAATTGTTTGGCTACGGCCCGGGTGCGTTTGAAGGGGCGCGGGCGGAAGGCAAGCTCGGGCTGCTGGAGTTGACGGCGGGCGGTACGCTGTTTCTCGACGGCGTGGGAGAAATGAGTCCGCGGCTACAGGTGAAGCTGCTGCGCTTCCTGCAGGACGGTTGCTTCCGTCGTGTAGGCAGTGATGAAGAGGTCTATCTCGATGTGCGAGTGATCTGTGCCACGCAGGTCGACCTGTCGGAATTGTGCGCCCGTGGCGAGTTTCGCCAGGATTTGTATCACCGTTTGAATGTGCTTTCGCTGCACATTCCGCCACTGCGCGAATGCCTGGATGGTTTGACGCCACTGGTGGAGCATTTCCTTGATCAAGCCAGTCGGCAAATCGGTTGCCCGCTGCCGAAACTGGCGCCGGCGGCTATGGACCGGCTCAGTCACTATCACTGGCCGGGCAACGTCCGGCAGTTGGAAAACGTGTTGTTCCAGGCGGTTTCGTTGTGCGAGGGCGGGACGGTCAAGGCTGAACATATTCGACTGCCAGACTATGGCGTGCGTCAGCCGCTTGGCGATTTTTCACTCGAAGGCGGACTGGATGCGATTGTCGGGCGCTTTGAAAAAGCGGTGCTGGAGCGTTTGTATTCCGAGCATCCGAGCAGTCGGCAATTGGGTAAGCGGTTGGGGGTTTCGCACACGACCATTGCCAACAAATTGCGTGAGTATGAAGTCGGCAAGACTGAGTCTTAGCGGGCTCTTGCATTGATTTTGCTGGCCTCATCGCGGGCAAGCCCGCTCCCACAGGGATTGTCAATGGATTCAAAATCTGTGAGCACCCGACAACTCTGTGGGAGCGGGCTTGCCCGCGAAGGCGTCAGCACTGCTGGCACCTGGGTCAAGCCTTGCCACATAACGGCATAACACCGCCGGTTTTTCGTCTTTGACACAATCCCTCATTCCCCTCTGAACCCCTCAAGTCCTTTGTTTGCCGGGCCCCGCGCCGCCAGAAAAAAGTTGGTCTGCAAATTGCTTATGGCTCAGCAGTACAGCGGTGGGCGGCAAACGTCCGGCATGCAGAGGAAAGAGTGTGGACAAGTACCTTTATGTGGCAATGACCGGCGCCAGCCAGAATGCACTGGCGCAGAAGGCTCATGCGAACAACCTGGCGAACATCTCCACCAACGGCTTCCAGAAAGACCTGGAGCAGGCGCGTTCGATGCCCGTGTTCGGTGACAGCTTTCCGGCGCGTGCGTTTGCGATGTCCGAACGTCCGGCCACCGACTTCTCCGCGGGCTCCCTGGTACAAACCGGCCGCGACCTCGACGTCGCGGTGCAGGGCAACGGCTGGATCGCGGTGCAGAACCCGGATGGCGGTGAGAGCTACGTGCGCACCGGCAGCCTGAACGTTGACGCGCTGGGCGTGCTGCGGGCCGGCAACGGTATGCCGGTGATGGGCAATGGCGGGCCGATTTCCGTGCCGCCCGAGCAGCAAATCGAAGTGGGTGAAGATGGCACTGTCAGCATTCGTGCGATGGGTGAAGGCCCGCGTGTGATGGCCGAAGTCGACCGCATCAAGCTGGTCAACCCGGACTTCAAGAACATGACCAAAGGCCTGGACGGTTCGATCCACACCAAGGACGGCAAGCCGGCGCAAGCCGATGCCAACGTCAAGCTGGTGTCCGGGTTCCTTGAGTCGAGCAACGTCAATGCCGTGGAAGAGATGACCTCGGTACTGGCCCTGGCCAAGCAGTTCGAGCTGCACATCAAGATGATGAACACCGCCAAAGATGACGACCAGGCCATGGCTCGGGTCTTGCAGATCAGCTAATTATCAGAACGTCGCGCCGTAAAACAGGCGCACGAGGAGAATCGAATGCTTCCGGCTCTATGGGTTGCCAAAACAGGTCTGTCCGCCCAGGACACCAACCTGACGACCATTTCCAACAACCTGGCGAACGTGTCGACCACGGGTTTCAAACGTGACCGCGCCGAGTTCCAGGACCTGCTGTACCAGATCAAACGCCAGCCTGGCGCCCAGTCGACCCAGGACAGCGAACTGCCGTCGGGTCTGCAATTGGGTACCGGTGTGCGCATTGTCGGCACCCAGAAAAATTTCAACGCCGGCAGCCTGCAAACCACCGAACAACCGTTGGACATGGCCATCGACGGTCGCGGTTTCTTCCAGATCCTGCAACCGGACGGCACCACGTCCTACACCCGTGACGGTACGTTCCACCTCGACTCCAACGGTCAGATCGTCAACGCCAGCGGTTTCGCCCTGGAACCGGCCATTGTCATCCCGAACGACGCTCAGACCTTTACGGTCGGTCGTGACGGCACCGTGTCCATCACCGTTGCCGGTAACCCGGCGTCCCAGGTGATCGGCAACCTGCAAACCGCCGACTTCATCAACCCGGCCGGCCTGCAAGCGGTGGGTAACAACCTGTTCCTGGAAACTGCCGCCAGCGGTGCGCCGCAAGTCGGCACGCCAGGCCTGGCCGGTTTCGGCACCACGCTGCAGAACACCCTGGAAACCTCCAACGTCAGCACCGTTGAAGAGATGGTCAACATGATCACCACTCAGCGCGCCTACGAGATGAACTCCAAGGTGATCTCCACCGCCGACCAGATGCTCTCGTTCGTAACGCAGAATCTGTAATCAAGTCTATGAGGCGGCCATGAGGTCGCCTGCAACACCGTGAGGTAGGGTCATGAATCGCTTTGTATCTGTCCTGGCACTGAGTGGCGTCGCCGCGCTGGCGGGTTGCGTCGGTCCGACGCCCAAGCCCAATGACCCTTACTACGCCCCGGTGTTGCCGCGTACGCCGTTGCCGGCCGCCGCGAATAATGGCTCGATCTACCAGGCCGGTTTCGAACAGAACCTGTACAGCGACCGCAAGGCGTTCCGGGTCGGTGACATCATCACCATCACCCTGAACGAAAGAACCCAAGCCAGTAAAAACGCCAACTCGCAAGTGGCCAAGAACAGCAAGGCCGGCATTGGCCTGACGTCGTTGTTCGGCGCAATCCCCAACACCAACAATCCATTGAGTGACGGGGACCTGACGCTGAATGCGAGTTACAGCGGCGACCGCGCGACCAAGGGTGACAGCAAGGCCGGTCAGGGCAACAGCCTGACCGGTTCGATCACCGTGACGGTGGCCGACGTCTTGCCCAACGGCATCATTGCTGTGCGTGGCGAGAAGTGGATGACCCTCAATACCGGTGATGAGCTGGTGCGAATCGCCGGCCTGGTCCGGGCCGATGACATCGCCACCGACAACACGGTTTCGTCAACGCGTATCGCCGATGCACGCATCACCTATTCGGGCACCGGTTCGTTTGCCGATGCGAGTCAGCCAGGCTGGTTCGACCGTTTCTTCCTCAGCCCGCTGTTCCCTTTCTAGGTGGCTACGTTGAATTTCAAAAGCCTCATGGTGGCCGCGCTTTTGCTGTCTGCGGCCTTCAACGCTCAAGCCGAGCGGCTGAAGGATATCGCCAGTATTTCCGGCGTACGTTCCAACCAATTGATCGGTTACGGCCTGGTGGTCGGGCTTAACGGCACCGGCGACCAGACGACGCAAACCCCGTTCACCCTGCAAACCTTCAACAACATGCTCTCGCAGTTCGGCATCAAGGTGCCGGCCGGTTCCGGCAACGTGCAGTTGAAGAACGTCGCGGCAGTGTCGATCAGTGCCGATTTGCCGGCCTTCGCCAAGCCGGGTCAGCAGGTGGATATCACCGTGGCCTCCATCGGTAACTCCAAGAGCCTGCGTGGCGGCACCTTGCTGCTGACGCCGCTCAAGGGTATCGACGGCAACGTCTACGCGATCGCCCAGGGCAACCTGGTGGTCGGCGGTTTTGATGCTGAAGGTCGCGACGGTTCGAAGATCACCGTCAACGTTCCGTCGGCCGGTCGCATCCCCGGTGGTGCATCGGTCGAGCGTTCGGTGCCGAGCGGTTTCAACCAGGGCAACAGCCTGACGTTGAACCTCAACCGTTCCGACTTCACCACCGCCAAGCGCATCGTCGACAAGATCAACGATTTGCTCGGCCCTGGCGTTGCCCAGGCCATCGATGGCGGTTCGATTCGCGTCAGTGCGCCACTCGATCCGAGTCAGCGCGTCGACTATTTGTCGATCATCGAGAACCTTGAAGTCGATCCGGGTCAGGCGGTGGCGAAAGTCATCATCAACTCCCGCACCGGCACCATCGTGATCGGCCAGAACGTCAAGGTGTCCCCGGCCGCCGTGACTCACGGCAGCCTGACCGTGACCATCACCGAAGACCCGATCGTCAGCCAGCCAGGCCCTCTGTCCAATGGTCAGACCGCTGTCGTGCCGCGCTCGCGGGTCAATGCTCAGCAGGAAGCCAAACCGATGTTCAAGTTCGGCCCGGGCACCACCCTCGACGAGATCGTGCGTGCGGTGAACCAGGTCGGCGCGGCGCCAGGTGACTTGATGGCAATCCTTGAAGCACTGAAACAGGCCGGCGCGTTGCAAGCCGACCTGATCGTGATCTGAGGCCGGCGACCATGGATATGTACAAGAGTGGTCTGGTCAGCAGTGCCGATTCGGGTTCCTACTCGGACCTCAATCGCCTGAACCAGCTCAAGGTCGGCGACAAGAACAGTGACGAAAACCTGCGCAAAGTGGCGCAGGAGTTCGAGTCGCTGTTTCTCGGTGAAATGCTCAAGTCCATGCGCAAGGCGACCGACACGCTGGGTGAGGGTAATCCGCTCAACACTCCGGCAGCCAAGCAGTACCAGGAAATGTACGACCAGCAGCTGGCCGTTTCCATGTCCCGCGAAGGCGGTGGTATTGGTCTGGCGGACGTGCTGATGCGGCAGATGTCGAAGAACAAACCACTGGCGCCGGGCGAAGCGGCAACGCTGTCGGCGGCCAAGCAGGAAGCGGCCAAAGCGGCGGCGCAGACGCCGATAGCTGCCGGCACGACCGCCACCAATGGGCCGCTGTCGCGAGTCAATGGCCAGCGTCCGTTGTGGGCTTCGCGCTCGATCAGCGCTCCACAGGCGGCAGGCGAGGGTGCTCATCGCAACGACATGGCGCTGATCAATCAGCGGCGCCTGGCGTTGCCACCGAAACTGGCTGACCGTTTGCTGGCAGGCCTGGTGCCTTCGGCGACGACGACCGCCGCGAAGCTCCCCGACACTCGATTGCCCGAGCGCACTGTGCCGACCGGATCGGGGCCTTTGTTCAATGGTGACTGGCTGGCCACTGCGCAAGCGGCATCGAGCGCCGGCTTGCAGATTCATGGGCGAGCCATCGCTCAGATACCGTTGGCGCCCGCGAAAAAAGCCTTCAATTCTGCCGACCAGTTCGTCAACACCATGTTGCCGATGGCCAAGGAAGCCGCCGAGCGCATCGGCGTCGATCCGCGTTACCTGGTGGCTCAGGCAGCGCTGGAAACTGGCTGGGGCAAATCGGTCATGCGCGCCCAGGATGGCAGCAGCAGCCACAACCTGTTCGGCATCAAGGCCAGCAGCAACTGGACGGGCAATTCGGCACGGGCGATCACCAGCGAATTCAGGAATGGCGCGATGGTCAAGGAGACGGCCGAGTTCCGTTCCTACGACTCTTACAAGGACAGCTTCCATGACCTTGTGACTTTGTTGCAAACCAACAATCGCTATCAAGATGTCGTGAAGTCGGCCGATAACCCAGAACAGTTTGTACGCGAGTTGCAAAAGGCCGGTTACGCAACCGACCCCGACTACGCGAGCAAGATTTCGCAGATAGCCAAGCAGATGACGAGTTACCAGAACTACGCTGCGGCGGGCGTTTCCACCACGCCTTTATAGGCACAAGGATTAAGGTCGAACCATGAGTTTGCTCAATATCGGGATGTCGGGTCTGGCCGCTGGCCAATCCTCGTTGATGACCACCGGCAACAACATTGCCAACGTCGACACCGCCGGGTACTCCCGCCAGCAAACAGTGCAGGGCACCAAGGCCTCGCAGCAGTTCGGCAATGTCTTCATCGGCACCGGTACGACGCTGGCCGATGTGCGTCGCGTGTACAACAGCTACCTCGATGCGCAGTTGCAGACCACCACTTCGCTCAACAGCGATTCGGCCGCCTACCTGAATCAGGTCACGCCGCTGGACAAATTGCTCTCTGACACCAGCACGGGTCTGAACGGCGCACTGACCAAGTTCTTTGCCTCGGTGCAGAACGTCAATGCCAAGCCGGGTGACGATGCTTCCCGCCAGTTGTTGCTGAGCGACGCTCAGGCCTTGAGCAACCGTTTCAACTCGATGTCCAAACAGCTGACCGAGCAGAATGCCAATATCAACGGCAACCTGACGAACATGGCCGATCAGGTCAACAAGCTGGCCGCTACCGTGGCGCAGTTGAATCAGAAGATCTCCGAGGTTTCCAACTCCGGCGGCATGCCCAACGATCTGCTCGATGCGCGTAACGAAACCGTGCGTCAGCTGTCCACCTTCACCGGCGCGCAGGTCGTTGAGCGTGAAGGCAGTCTCGACATTTATCTGGGCAGCGGTCAGCCGCTGGTCATGGGTAACACGGCCAGTAAACTTGAAGTGGTACCGGGCAAAGACGATCCGGGCCGCTTGTCGCTGCAACTCAATCGTGGTTCGAGCACCATTGATATCACCGCGATCATGACTGGCGGCGAGATCGGCGGGCTGCTGCGTTATCGCAGCACCGTGCTGGACCCGGCCATGAACGAATTGGGCCGTGTGGCCCTGGTCGTCGCCGACCAGATGAACAGTCTCCAGGCCCAGGGCATCGACAAGAACGGTGACTTCGGTTCGAACCTGTTCAACAATATCAATTCGGCCAAGCTGGTCTCTGAACGCAGCGTCGCCAGCCTGAACAACGGGGGCGCCGGCAACTTTGATGTGAGCATCAAGGACACCGGCAAGCTGACCATCAACGATTACAAGGTCACGTTCACCACCGCCACCGATTACACCGTTCAGCGCCTGCCGGACAACACGCCCATGGGCTCTTTCAGCACGGCGCCGCCGGCCACGGCCGCGGTCATCGACGGCGTCGAGCTGAAGTTCAACGCGGCTTCTGCCACGGCGGGCGACTCCTTCAGGATCACCCCGACCCGCGATGCGGCGGCGAACATCAAGACCGAGATGACCGACTCCAAGCGTCTGGCCATCGCGGCACCGCTGGGCGCGGCTATTGCAGCGAGCGGCAGTGGCAGCGGCACCCTGACGATCCCGGCCAGCGGTCAACCGACCCTGACCACCAAATTCGATATCTACGACGCGGCGACCGCCACCGCGATGCAGAACGGCCTGAAAAACTCCACACCGACCAAGCTGGTATTTGGTGCGGTGTCCGCCGACGGCACCAGCCAGGCCTACCAGTTCCTGGATGCCAATGGCGGTTTGATCAGCGGCGGCACCATCAAGCCAGGTGAAAGCAACACCCTGAACCTGAGCATTCCGCTCAAGGATGCCACGGGTGCGCCGATCCCGCCTGCGCCTGCCACTCAGTACACCGCGACCTTCAGCATGACCTTCGCTGGCGCGCCGAGCAGCGGCGCGGCCATCAACGTCTCGCTCAGCCAGCCTGGCAGCCTGGACAACCGTAACGGCACCGCTCTGGCCGGCTTGCAGACCGCGCAGACCGTGGATACCGGTTCGGCCAGCAAAGGCATTTCCCTGAACGACGCTTACGGCAAACTGGTCGAGGGCGTGGGTTCCAAAGCTGCACAGGGCAAGCTCGACAGTGCGGCGACGGGCGCCATCCTGGCGAATGCCAAGGGCGCGCGCGATTCGCTCTCGGGTGTCGACCTCGATGAGGAAACCGGCAACCTGGTCAAGTATCAGCAGTACTACACCGCGTCTTCGCAGATCATCAAGGCTGCGCAGGCAATTTTCAGCACACTGATCAACAGTCTTTAAGGAGTCGTAGCCCATGCGCATTTCTACCGCCCAGTTTTACGAGTCCTCGGCTGCCAACTATTCGAAGAACTTCGCCAACGTGGTCAAGAGCAGCGAAGAGGCGAGCAGCCTGGTTCGCGTCAACACCGCCGCCGATGATCCCGTCGGTGCCTCGCGCCTGCTTCAATTAGGTCAGCAGGCTTCGATGCTCGATCAGTTCTCGAACAACATGACGACGATCAAAGCCACGCTGGGTCAGACTGAAGCGGTCATGACCAGCATCGGCAACGTGCTGCAACGCGCCAAGGAACTGGCCCTGGGTGCCGGCAACGCCGGTTATACCGATGCCGACCGCCAGGCCAACGCTTCGGAGCTCAGCCAGATCGAAGAGCAGCTGTTGAGCCTGATGAACACCAAGGACGAAAACGGCAAATACATTTTCTCCGGTTCCAAGGGCGATACCGTTCCGTTCTCGCGCAATACCGACGGCACCTACAGCTATAACGGTGATCAGGTCACGCTGGACCTGCCGATTGGCGACACCCAGTCGATGGCCACCAATAGCACCGGTTGGGCTGTGTTCCAGCAAGCCATCAACACCAGTCGCACGCAGACCACAATGACTTCGCCTGCACCGCTCGTCGATGGCGGTCGCGTGGTGCTTTCCAATGGTCAGGTAGGTTCCGACGTGACCTACAACGCCAAATTCCGCAGTGGCGAGCCTTACACCGTGAATGTCCTCAGCCCTACGCAACTGGAAATTCGCGATTCGCTGGGTAATGACGTCACGTCCGAGGCTACTGGCAATGGCGCGTTCAGCTCCTCCGGTGGTGCTGCCACACAGACGATCAATTTCCGTGGCGTTGACCTGAAGTTGAACATCAACATGAAGGCTGGCGACGTTCCGGCAACCGTGTTTCCGGCGCCTCCGTCCCCCAATGCCTACAGCTTCACCCTGGCGGCCAAGCCGGACAGCTTCAATGCGTCCCGTGCTCCGGGCAACGTGTCTAGCGAAGTCGTCACCAACACCAGCATTACCAACAGTGCCGCCTACCACGCCAGCTTTCCGGAAGGCGAGGCGATTCTCAAGTTCACCAGCCCTACGGCTTTCGAGTTGTACGCCGCGCCTCTGACCGCCAACAGCAAGCCGGTTTCCAGTGGTGTTCTGGCGGGCAACGTCGCCACCGCATCGGGTGTCGCCTTTACGCTGAGCGGCGCGCCGGCACCGACGATGCTTGCCGGTGACCAGTTCTCCGTCACGGTCAACACTCACCAGACGCAGAACATTCTGGACACCGTCAGCCAGCTGAAAACCGCGCTGTCGACGCCGACCAACAACGATCCGCTGGCCATCCAAAAGCTCAACGCAGCCATCGGTTCGGGCATCGGCAACCTTGCCAGCGGCATGGACCAGTTGACCTCCAGCATCAGCTCGGTGGGTGGTCGCGGTGCGTCGCTGACGACCCAGACCGATATCAACCAGAGCCTGGTGCAGGCCAACACGCAGACCCAGGGGGCGATCCGTGATTCGGACCCGGCCACGGTGATGACCCGCCTGACCTTGCAGCAAACCATGCTGCAGGCCTCGCAACTGGCGTTCAGCAAAATCGCTCAGTTGGGGCTGTTCAACAAAGTCTGAGTCAAAGCCTCCGCGCCGTTGGTGTGGAGGTTAAGGCACCGAGTGCAAACCGTCTTTTTTCAGCGGTTCAGGGTTGCTCTACTCGTTCCAGAGTGAGCGCCCGCCGCTCGCGAGTTCCCCCGCCGTGAAACCAACGCCTCTTGTCAGCATCGCCATTCCCGCCTACAACCCGCTGTACTTTCAGGCGGCGCTGCAAAGTGCTCTGAATCAGACTTATGCGTCGCTTGAAGTGATCGTATGTGACGACAGCGACAGCGACGAAATCCATGAGCTGGTCCAGGCTTGCACGGTGCCGAAAACCGTGACGTTGCGTTATGTGCGCAATGACCAACACCTGGGGTTCAAGGGGAATCTGATGGCCTGCGCCGAGCAGGCAACCGGCGAGTATCTCAAGCTTCTCTGTGATGACGATCAGCTGCTGCCTGAGAGTATTGCTCGTCAGGTGCAGGGTTTCATTGGTCATGACGACGTGAATCTGGTGATTGCCCAGCGTCAGTATTGCGACGGCGATTACTTGCTGCTTCCCGAGCGTCTGGAGAACTCCAGCTTTTCCTCGGGGGATACGCTGTTCAAGGGTGAAGATTTGCTGGATGTGCTGGAAAGCACGGCCATCAACTTCCTCAGTAATCTGAGTGGCGCCCTGATGCGTACTCATCAGGTGCTGGAGTATCTGCCGGCATTGACCCAGATTGGCGAAGGCTTCGTCGCCCGTCTCGATTTCGCCTTGTTCGTCTGCCTGTTGCGTCGTGGCAATCTGGCGGTAATGGGGCAGGTGCTCAGTTTCGAACGCTTGCACCCGGCGCGTATGAGCAATCAATTGGAGGTCCAGCAGGCGGTGGCGGTCGAGCTCGGCTGGCTGACCCAGATGCTGGCGGTGCGCAGCGGCGAGCCGGCACCTGCGCCAGGGCACGTTCGTTACATCGATCTGGCCAGCGCCGCCCTCGGTGAGCCGTATGCCTGGGAGGAAATGCCCCTGAGTCGCTCTCTGGGCTTTTCCGCGACCCTGATCCGTTCGCGGGTGGGTGAAAACTGTGACAGCTTCGCTGATGTGTATCAGCAATGGCTGGCCTGTCGCACCCTCAACCCGGCCCAGCAGCGCCTGTTGCCCACGCGCCTTGCCTCCTGGGCATGGCAGCCGCGGATTGTGCCGGTGGTGATTGATGCCGACGCGGACGAAGCGGCACTCGGCGTCACACTGGAAAGCATCGAACGGCAGGTCTATGCCGCCGAAACGGTTTTGGTGCTCAGCGGTGAAAATCGTGCCAGCGCTCTTGCTGGTAACGTGATTCGTGTGACCTTGCAAGGCGACGGACTTGAGCAGCTCAATGGCCTGTTGATGCAGGCGGACAGTGCGGACTGGTTCTATCTTCTGCGGGCCGGTGATCGCCTGAATGAACTGGCCTTGCTGCTTTTGGCCGAGCGGATGGTCGAGAGTGCCGACGCTCTGTGCATCTACAGCGATGAAGGTGGCTTGCGCAATGACCTGTCGGTCGAGCCGATCTTCAAGTCCGATTTCAATCTGGACCTGTTGCGCAGTTATCCCTATATCGGGCGGACACTGGCGATTCAGCGCCAGCGCTTTGTGGATGCCGGTGGATTCGACCCGGATTTCACCGAGCTAGGTCCTCATGACCTGGTCTGGCGTCTCGTTGAAAACCACGGCGCGCATGTCGTGGAGCACGTCGCCCAAGTGCTGGTCGAGTCCTCGTTCGGCCTGTCGCAATGGCTCGCGCTGCCGCAGGTGGTCGAACAAAACGCTCGTGTACTGACTGCGCACCTTGATCGCATCGGCGCTGCACACCAGGTCCGCGAAGGCAGCGTGCCGCTGATCAATCGAATTGACTACCGGCATGGCGTTCAGCCGCTGGTGTCCATCGTTGTCGTGATGCGGGACCGGCTCGGCCCGCTTCAGCGCTGCATCGAAAGCGTGCTTGAGCACACGGCGTATGCTCACTACGAATTGTTGATCGTGGACAACGCCAGCACCTCGATCGAAGCGCGGGACTGGCTCGCCGCCATGTCGCAAATGGGTGGCGAAAAATTGCGCGTGCTGCACTGCGATTACGCCGATAACCCGGCTGCGGCGCAGAACTTCGCGGTTGCTCAGGTTCGCGGCGAGTATGTGCTGTTGCTCAGTCCGGACAGCCTGATCGTCAACCGCGACTGGCTAGACGAATTGTTGAATCACGGATTGCGTCCGGAGGTGGGGGTTGTTGGTGGCCGGATGGTCAACCCTCAGGGGCGTATTGAAGGTTCGGCCCTGGTGCTGGGGATGCGCGGCCCTGTCGGCGTGCCTTGGCGCGGGGAGGTGATGACCACCCCGGGGTATATGCAGCGCCAGCAGGCGGTGCAGAATTTGAGCGCTGTGAGCACCGAGTGCCTGCTGGTCCGCAAGCAGGTGTTCGATGAGCTTCAGGGGTTTGACGAGCAGGCCTTTTCCCAACGGCTCGGCGGCCCTGACTTCTGTCTGCGTGTTCGGCAGAAGGGGTATCTGGTGGTCTGGACGCCGTATGCCGAGTCGGTCCACGTGGCTGCCGAGACGGAGAGCGGGCCGGTGGTGTCAACGCTGGTGGCTGAGCACAAGCTGTTTTATCAGCGCTGGCTGCCGATCATCGCCAGAGATCCGGCGTACAACGTCAACCTGAGCCTCAACACCAATAATTTCAGTCTTGAACCTGGTTTCAAGAACGATTGGAATCCGTTCGCCCGCCACATGCTGCCACGGGTTCTGGCAATCCCGATCAACGAGACCGCTGTAGGGCATTACCGTGTCACCCAGCCATTTCTCGAGCTGGAGGCTGCGGGGCAAGTGCTCGGTAATCTTTCGTTCCATACGCCTTCGGACATTGAGCTGGAACGTCAGTCGCCCGACGTCATCATTCTGCAAGGGCGCTACAGTGACAGTGCGGTGAATGAAGTCGAGCGGGTCAGGAACAGTTCGCGGGCCTTCCGGATCTTCGAGCTTGATGACTATGTCATCGACGTGCCGAAGAAAAATGCTCACGTGCGCAAGTCCATCGTTGGCGTTGAGCAGATCGTGCGGCGTGCGATCGGGCTGTGTGACCGGGTGGTGGTGTCGACCCAGCCGCTGGCCGATGCGCTCAAAGGTATGCATGACGATATTCGCGTGGTGCCGAACATGCTCGCTCCGCATCTTTGGACCGGCCTGAGCAGTCAGCGACGCACGTCGCGCAAACCGAGGGTCGGCTGGGGCGGTGGGACCAGCCATGATGGGGATCTGGCGATCATTGCCGATGTCGTTCGCTTGCTGGCGGATGAAGTCGAATGGGTGTTTTTCGGCATGTGCCCGCCAGCACTCAAGCCCTACGTGCATGAATTTCATCCGGCCGTCGGTCTGCAGGCTTACCCGGCCAAACTGGCCAGCCTGAACCTTGATCTGGCGTTGGCGCCGTTGGAGTTTCACATCTTCAACGACTGCAAGAGCAACTTGCGCCTGCTGGAATATGGCGCGTGCGGGTACCCGGTGATCTGTACCGACACCGAGGCTTATCGGGGTTATCTGCCGTGTACCAAGGTGGTGAGCAACGGTACCGAGGAATGGCTTGAGGCGATTCGTATGCACCTGGCTGACCCGGACGCGAGTTACCGCATGGGTGACGCGTTACGCGAAGAAGTGCTGCGCGACTATATGCTGCGAGGCAACAACCTGAATTATTGGGCTGAGGGTTGGTTGCCGAACTGACCGCTGTGATCGGGTGTATATCCGCTTTTGCGGCAACGGATATACACCCAAAGCCAGCCCCCCCCAACCCGGCTATTACGTTCCACCCCCCCCGCCCGAAGAGAAAGAGCTGGCGCGTTTCCTGCAAGTCCCCCCGATATCGCCATAAAACGAGCACTTCCGGTCAATCCAGAAGCGCCATGACCGGCATTGAAGGTTTTATCCAGAAGGCCTGCAAAAGCTTGATACAGCTTGGCTGAGCCCTGTGACGAACAAGAGGGGAGACGATGAAGGCAGTTATTTTGGCGGGCGGCCTGGGCACGCGCATCAGTGAGGAGTCGCACCTCAAACCCAAGCCGATGATTGAAATCGGCGGCAAGCCAATTCTCTGGCACATCATGAAGCAGTACTCCGCTCACGGGATCCATGACTTCGTGATTTGCCTGGGCTACAAGGGCTACGCGATCAAGGACTTCTTCGCCAACTACTTCCTGCATACCTCCGACGTCACGTTCGACATGTGCAATAACCGCATGGACGTTCACCAGAACTACAGCGAGCCATGGCGCGTGACCCTGATCGACACGGGCGAAGACACCATGACCGGTGGCCGCCTGCGTCGCGCCGCCCGTTATCTGGAAGGCGAACAGGCATTCTGCTTTACCTACGGCGATGGCGTTTCCGACCTTAATATCGGCGCCCTGGTGGACTTTCACCTGAGCCACGGCAAACTCGCGACCGTCACCGCTGTGCAGCCACCGGGCCGTTACGGCGCCCTGGAGCGCGACGGTGACAGCGTCAAAGGTTTCATTGAAAAACCGCGCGGTGACGGCGGCTGGATCAATGGCGGTTTTTTTGTCCTGTCGCCAAAAGTGCTGCCGTACATCGCTGACGACCAGACCTCCTGGGAGGCCGAGCCGCTGGCCGCGCTGGCCGACGAACAACAGCTGCAAGCGTTTCAGCACGACGGCTTCTGGCATCCGATGGACACCCTGCGCGATAAAAACCACCTTGAGCAGTTGTGGCTGAGCGGGGAGGCCCCATGGAAACAATGGGACTGAGTCCGGAATTCTGGCGTGGCAAGCGGGTTCTGCTGACGGGCCACACCGGTTTCAAAGGCAGTTGGCTGACGTTGTGGCTGCAAAGTCTCGGCGCGAAAGTCAGTGGGTTTTCCCTCGATCCGTCCACCGAGCCGAGCCTGTTTGAACTGGCGCGTGTGCACGAAGGCATCAACGATCAGCGCGGCGACCTGCGTGACCTGGGTGCCTTGCTCGAGTTGATCACCGAAACCCAACCGGAAATCGTCCTGCACCTGGCGGCCCAACCGCTGGTGCGCGAGGGTTATCGCGATCCGCTGGGGACTTACTCCAGCAACGTCATGGGCACCCTCAATCTGCTCGAAGCGATCCGTCAGGTCGGCGGCGTGCGTGCTTGTGTGCTGGTGACCACCGACAAGGTCTACGCCAACCAGGAATGGTTGTGGCCATATCGTGAAAACGAAGCGCTCGGCGGCCACGATCCTTACAGCAGCAGCAAGGCCTGCTGCGAGTTGCTGGCGCAGTCTTATGCAGCGTCGTTCTTCCCGGCCGAAAAATATGCCGAACACGGTCTGGCGTTGGCCACGGCCCGAGCCGGCAACGTGTTGGGCGGTGGTGATTTTGCCCCTGAGCGTTTGATTCCCGATGTCCTGAAAGCCTGGTCCGCCGATGAACCGGTGACCCTGCGTTACCCGCAAGCGGTCCGCCCGTGGCAACACGCGCTGGAGCCCTTGGCCGGTTACCTGCAACTGGCCGCTGGCCTTTACGAGCGAGGTCCCGAGTTCGCCGGTGCGTGGAACTTCGGCCCGGGCGAAGCGGACATGTGCAGCGTCGGCGAAGTCGTCAAACTGCTCGCCGATCGCTGGCCGCAAGCGCGTGGATTGCGCATCGAACCGAGTGATTTGCACGAAGCAGGCCTGTTGCGCCTGGACAGCAGCCGCGCCCGTCAACTGTTGGCCTGGCAACCGCGCTGGTCGTTGCAGCAATGCCTGACCCAAACCCTCGATTGGCATCTGGCCTGGCAAAACGGCGACGACATGCGTGACGTCACGTTGGGCCAGCTGAACCTGTACCGAGGCGCGCTGTGAGCGAATTTTTGTTGAAAGCCCTACCGCTGAAGGGCTTGTTCAGCGTGCAGCACAAACGCTTTGAAGACGATCGCGGGCACTTCGCCCGGTTGTTCTGCGAGGGCAGCCTGAGTGCCTTTGGCGAGGCGTTTCATATTCGCCAGATCAATCATTCCTGCACCCGCGCACGCGGGAGTGTGCGTGGTTTGCATTACCAGAATGCCAACGCGCCGGAAGCCAAGCTGATCACCTGCCTGCGCGGTGAGGTCTGGGATGTGGCGGTGGACTTGCGACCGAACTCCGCAACCTTCCTGCACTGGCACGCCGAACACCTGCGTGCCGGCGATGGCCGCAGCCTGCTCATTCCTGCCGGATTCGCCCACGGCTTCCAGACCCTGACCGACGACGCCGAATTGCTTTATCTGCACAGCGCCGACTACGCGCCGGAGCACGAAGGCGGTTTGTCGGTGAACGATCCACGGCTGGCGATTGCCTGGCCGTTGCCTGTCAATAATCTGTCAGCCAGGGACGCCAGCCATCCCTTGCTCGATGAACGCTTCGCTGGAGTGCGTCTATGAACTGCCGTGGTTGCGGAACTCCTTTGGCCTTGCCGCTGATCGATCTCGGCACCTCGCCGCCGTCGAACGCCTACGTCCGTGCCGATCAGCTGGAACAGGCCGAACAATGGGTGCCGCTGAAGGTCGCGGTGTGTCAGCAGTGCTGGTTGGTGCAAACCGAGGATTACACCAGCGCCGACAGCCTGTTCGATGCCGAGTATGCTTATTTCAGTTCGTTCTCCAGCACCTGGCTGGCGCATGCCGATCGCTACGTCGCCGAGATGGTCGAGCGTTTCGGCCTGACCGCCGACAGCCGTGTGGTGGAAATCGCCGCCAATGACGGTTATCTGTTGCAGTACGTCGCCGGCCGCGGCATCCCTTGCCTGGGCGTTGAGCCGACCCGCAGCACCGCGCAAGCGGCGCGCGAAAAAGGCCTGGAAATCCGCGAGTTGTTCTTCGGCCGAAACACCGCTGCGCAATTGGTCGGTGAAGGCTGGTCCGCGGACCTGATGGCTGCCAACAACGTGTTGGCCCACGTGCCGGACATCAATGATTTCCTCGGTGGTTTCGCGACCTTGCTCAAGCCGACCGGCGTGGCAACGTTCGAGTTTCCGCAACTGCTGGCGCTGATGGCCGGGCAGCAGTTCGACACGCTGTATCACGAGCACTATTCCTACCTGTCCCTGACCGCCGTGCATACATTGTGCGAACGCAACGGTCTGGAAGTCTTCGACGTCAGTCAGCTGTCGACCCATGGCGGTTCGTTGCGGGTCTTCGTCCAGCGGGCTGATGGTGTTCGTCGTGACGTGCAGCCTGCGGTTGCTCGGCAATTGCAGGCCGAACTCGTCGCCGGGGTGAAAACGCCCGAGTACTACGCGACCCTCGCGCCGGCCGCCGAACGTATCAAACACGAACTGCTGCGCTTTCTGCTCAAGGCCAAGGCTGACGGCAAGCGTGTGGTCGGTTACGGTGCCGCCGCCAAGGGCAACACCTTGCTCAACTACGCCGGGGTCAAACCGGACCTGCTGGCCTGGGTCGCCGACGCCAACCCGCACAAGCAGGGCAAGTACCTGCCGGGCAGTCGCATTCCGATTGTTTCGCCGGCGCAGATCGAGTTGGAAAAACCGGATTACGTGCTGGTATTGCCGTGGAACCTGTTGCACGAAGTCAGCCAGCAGCTGGCTCAGGTGCGTCAGTGGGATGGTCGCTTCGTGATCGCCGTGCCTGAGTTGACCGTCCTGTGAAAGTGCTGGTGACCGGTGCTACCGGGTTCGTTGGCCGCCATTTGGTCGCGGCGTTGCTCGCCCGTGGCTGCGCAGTTCGCGCGGTGGCGCGCAACGCCGAAACCGCAGCGAGCTTGCCGTGGATCAATGCCGTGGAGTTCATCAAGGCTGATATTCACGGCGCAGACCTGGACATCGGCGCATTGACCAATGGTATCGACGCCTTGGCGCATTTGGCCTGGCCGGGCTTGCCCAACTATCAGGCGCTGTTTCACTTCGAGCACAACCTGATGGCCGATTACCGCTTCATCAAGGGCGCGGTCGAGGCGGGCGTACCCCAAGTGCTGGTCACCGGCACCTGCTTCGAATACGGGATGCAAAGCGGGCCGCTCAACGAGCAGACCGCGCCGCAGCCGGGCAACCCATACGGGTTGGCCAAAAATACCCTGCGCCTGTTCCTCGAAAACCTGCAGCGGGTTCAACCGTTCACGCTGCAATGGGCGCGGCTGTTTTACCTGCACGGCGCGGGGCAAAACCCCAACAGTCTGCTCGCAGCGCTGGACCGGGCGATCGATGCCGGCGACCAGTGCTTCAACATGTCGGGCGGCGAACAATTGCGCGATTACCTGGCGATCGAGACGGCTGCCGGTTACCTCGCGGCGATCATGCAACAGCGTGACTTCGACGGTGTGATCAATTGCGCCAGCGGCCAGCCGGTTTCGGTGCGGGCGCTGGTCGAACAGCGTGTGCGTGAACGCGGCGCGGCGATCGATTTGAACCTGGGTCATTACCCATACCCGACCCACGAACCGATGGCGTTCTGGGGCGTGGCGGACCGTTTGCAACAGCTACTGGGAGCAGAGCATGAGGCATGAGTTGTATCGGGTCGCCGACCTGCCGGTGTTGCAGAACCGGACCTTTGCCGACCCGGCGTCGGCCAGGGCCTCGGCGAGCGCCGACATGGTGCTGGTACAGGATGAAAAGAGCGGGTTGATCTTCAACCAGGCCTTCGATGCCGACAAGCTCAGCTACGACGCCGACTACCAGAACGAGCAGGCGCATTCGGGCCAGTTCCAGAAGCACCTGAGCGATGTCGAAGGCATCATTGCCCGTCACTTCAAGGGGCAGGAACTGATCGAAGTCGGCTGCGGCAAAGGCTACTTTCTCGAACTGCTCAAAGGTCTGGGCTACGCCATCACCGGCATCGACCCGGCCTACGAAGGCAACAACGCCGATGTGATCAAGGCGCCGTTCACCCGTGGCCTCGGCCTGGCGGCAGATGCCATCGTGCTGCGTCATGTGCTGGAACACATCCAGGACCCGGTGAGTTTTCTGGCCGAGATGGCCGACGCCAATCAGGGCGGGCAGATCTACATCGAGGTGCCGTGCTTCGACTGGATCCTCGAACACCGCGCCTGGTTCGACCTGTTCTATGAGCATGTCAATTATTTCCGCCTCGATGACCTGCGCCGGATGTTCGGCACCGTGCATGAGGCCGGTCACCTGTTCGGTGGCCAATACCTGTACATCGTCGCGGACCTTGCGACCTTGCGCCTGACCCCGGAACAACCGGTGTCACGCCTGGACCTGCCGCGTGCCTTCACCGGCAGCCTCGAGCGCGCGGTGCAAATCATTCAGGCAAACCCGGAGCAGGGTTCGGCGATCTGGGGCGCGTCGTCCAAAGGCGTGATCTATTCGCTGTTCCTGCAACGGGCCGGTGTGGCGGTGGATCGCGTGGTGGATATCAACCCGGCCAAACAGGGGCGCTATCTGCCCCTGAGCGGCGCGCGCGTGTCCTCGCCCCAAGAGGCGATGGACGCCTTGCCCGAAGGCGCCAACCTGTTTGTGATGAACTCCAACTACCTCGAAGAAATCAAGCGGATGACCGGTGGACGCTACGTCTATCACGCCGTAGACAGCGCTTCGTTCCAGTGACTATTGAGACTTATAAAATGACCGACAACACCATCAATAAAGCGTTCGAAGCCGAGTGCCAGGCAGAAATCGCGCGTCAGGGCGATGACCAGAAACTGACGGGTCTGGCCCGGGATTTCTTCAACGAATCGGCCAGACACAAATACAGCTACCACTTCTCGTGGATGGGGCGCCCGATCATTCAGCTGCCGCAAGACATGATGGCGATGCAAGAGATCATCTGGCAGGTCAAGCCGGACCTGGTGATCGAATGCGGCATCGCCCATGGCGGCTCGATCATCTACTACGCGTCCCTGCTGGAGCTGCAAGGTCACGGCGAAGTGCTGGGCATCGACCTCGACATCCGTGCACACAACCGCGAAGCCATCGAAAGCCATCCGATGAGCAAGCGCATCTCGATGATCGAAGGTTCGAGTATCGACCCGACTATCGCCGCACAAGTGCGCGCCGCGGCCGAGGGCAAGAAAGTCATTCTGGTACTGGACTCCAACCACACCCACGATCACGTGCTCGAAGAACTGCGTTTGTATGCGCCGCTGGTGTCGGTGGGCAGCTACTGCGTCGTCATGGACACCGTGGTCGAAGACATGCCGGAAGATGCGTTCCCGGACCGTCCTTGGGGCCCGGGCGATAACCCGAAAACCGCGGTCTGGGCCTACCTGGAAGAAAACCGCGATTTCGAAATTGACCGCGCGATGGATAACAAGCTGCTGATTTCAGTGGCGCCGGATGGCTACCTGCGCCGCGTGCGTTAAGCGACACCTTTATTCAAGCGTTCAACGGGCAATCGGTCTGTGGTGGGGAAGGATATGCAAGGCATTTACGGTTCTGAAAACACGCTGCCCCTGAGTGAACTGTTCACTCTGGTGCTGATTTCACACAATCGCCCGGCGTTTTTGCGCAGGGCATTGCAGTTCTACAGCACATTGCCTTGCAAAATTCTGGTCCTCGATTCATCGACCGTTGCGCTGGAGGGCGCGGCTGCGATCGCGGACACCGTCGACTACCGGCATTTGCCGCAGTTTGGATACTGGGGAATCCAGACCAAACTGGTGTACGGCGTCGAGCAGGTCACCACGCCGTATATGGTCTTCGCCTCCGACGATGATTTTCTGCTGCACGGTGCCCTTACCGAGTCCGTGAACTTCCTCGAAGCCAACCCGGACTACGGTCTGTGCCATGGCTATTGCCTGATGTACCTGACCCACTCCAACTATGTGCAGTACTACCGTCGTGACAAAAAAGTGCACGAGGACTACAACGCCGAGCGCGGTCAGGATCGTGTACTCGATTACATGAGCCAGTACATTCCGCCGTTCTATGCGGTTCACCGCACCTCGTTGCTGCGTGACTGGTATCAGGCGTTGCCTGAAAAAACGATCTTCGAGTGGCAGGAAATCGGGCATGTCTACTACATGCTGGCTCGGGCCAAGGCGCGGATTCTCCCGTCGCCTTACGTGGTGCGTGAGGTCAACTATGGCCGCTCGGATCACAACACCGAAATCATGACGACCCTGACCTTCAAGGATGCGCGTTCAGTGGCGGAGCGCGAGCGCTTTGCCGGTTTTCTGGCGTCGCTGCCGACCGGCATCAGTGGCCTGGATGAACAACAGACTGCAGAGGTTGCCCTGCAGAGCTTCGCCGTCCTGGCCGAAAGCCTGACAACCCGTAAGGCGCTGACCATCGAACCGATTTTCGAGTCTTACTGGAAGGATCCGACGGTGGAACCGAAGCGCGTCTTCGGGCCTCAGCAATACGTCGAAATGCCGTTCTACAACAGCGCTTTCTTTGAACAACTCACGCAATGCGAGTTTCTCCTGCATGCGATGCCGGCCGGGCGTTTGCAACTCGAAGAAATGGAAGGCGCATTGCTCAAGCAAGAGGCCTTGCAGCGCACCTACTCCAATGACAGTTCGGCAACGATCCAGAACCGTCTGCTTGAAGCGGTGCAGTTAGGAGCCTTCAACCGCCGGGTGGTGCAAAAACTGGCGCAGCAGTTGCGGCAGATGGACGAGCCTGCCGATGCGCAGGTGCTGACCGACTGGGTTCAGCGTCTGGACAGTGTGCCGACCTTCGACAGTCGCCAGTTGCTCGACACGATGCCTTCGGGACGTCTGCACAACTGGCTGCAAGCCCGGCAACCGAACGACACCGCGGTGAGGAGGATCAACCAGCACCTGGCGGCTAACGACGGGGGGCCTCAGTTCGGCATTCTGCTGCTCGATCTGGACGCAGACATGGACAAACTCCAGGTCACTCTGGATAGCCTCATGGAGAGTGCATTCCGGGCGTTCAAGGTGGTGATCTTCACCACGGGCGACTTGCCTGCCGTCACCACTGCACAGAACACCCTGCATTTCGTCAAAGTCACGACGGCCAATTACGTCGACAAGCTGAACCAGATCGCTCGCCAGTCGACTTCGGACTGGCTGCTGCTGGCCGAGGCGGGTGACGAATTCACCGCAGCCGGTTTCTTGCGCGCCAGTCTCGAGTTGCAGAACGCCGAGGGTTGCCGTGCGGTGGCGATGGACGAAATTCATCGCCAGGCCAATGGCACGCTGGTCGATGTGTTCCGTCCAGCCTTCAATCTCGACCTGTTGCAGAGCATGCCGGCACTCGTTGCGCGGCACTGGCTGATTCGCCGTGAAACGCTGGTGGAGGTCGGTGGTTTTGCCCGCGAACTCACCTCGGCACTCGAGTTCGACCTGCTGCTGCGCTTGGTCGAAACCGGTGGCCTGGCCGGTCTTGCCCATTTGGCCGAGCCGTTGCTGATCACTGCCGCACCTGATTTCGCACCCAATGATCACGAGCGTCAGGCGTTGGTTCGTCATCTGGCGACGCGCGGTTATCAGGCCCAGGTCAGCACCGAAGTGTCGGGTGGTTACCGTATCGACTACCGTCATGCCGGTCGCCCGAAGGTGTCGATCATCATCCATAGCGAGGACAACCTCGAGCACTTGCAGCGCTGCCTGGTCAGCGTCTTGCAGCGCACACGCTATCAACATAATGAAATCGTCATTGCCGATAACCACAGCCAGTCCACCGAGCTTCTCGCCTGGCTCGACAACCTGGAGAAAAACGGTGCCGGCCGGATTCGTCTGGTCAAGGCCGCACATCGCCTGAGCGCGTCAGCCCTGATCAACCTGGCCGTCGAGCAGGCGCAAGGGGAATACCTGGTGCTGCTGGCGGCGGACGCCGAAGTGGTCAACGCGAACTGGATCGAGGCGTTACTCAATCAGGCCCAGCGTCCCGAAGTCGGGGTGGTCGGTGCCAAGCTGCTGGATCGTGAAGGCCGTGTGACCGGTGCCGGCCTGATTCTGGGGCTCAACGGCGAGGTCGCTTCACCCTTCATCGGCGAGAAAAAGGACGCGTCGGGCTATATGCGCAGACTGCTCGTCGAACAGAATTATTCGGCCGTCAGCGGTGCCTGCCTGATGATTCGCAAGGAAGTTTTCGTTGCCCTCGGCGGGCTGGATCGTGAGCATTTCGATGAGGTGTACGCCGATGTCGATCTCTGCCTGAAAGTCGCCGACGCTGGTTTGCTCACGGTGTGGACGCCGCAGGTTCAGATTGCCCACCCGGGAACCTTGCCGAACGATCCAAATGCAGTGGCCGCCCTGCGTGACAAGTGGCAGGCGCGCTTTGCGCACGATGAGGCTTACAACCAGAACCTGGCTTTGACCGGCAAGGGCTTTACCCTCGGTGACGCATCCAGTGTGAACTGGGCGCAGTTGCTTGCATAAGCCTGACTGACAGGTACAAGGACTCAACGCATGTTCAACGGTAAATCGATTTTCATCTCTGGCGGCACTGGCTCGTTCGGGCGCAATTTCATCCGCCGTCTGCTGGAGCAATATCAGCCGAAGCGGGTGGTCGTGTTCTCGCGCGATGAGCTTAAACAGTACGAGATGCAGCAGACGTTCAACGCGCCGTGCATGCGTTATTTCCTGGGTGATGTGCGCGACGCCGACCGTTTACGTCAGGCCATGCGCGGCATCGATTACGTGGTGCATGCCGCGGCACTGAAACAAGTGCCGGCGGCAGAGTACAACCCGACGGAATGCATCCGTACCAACGTCAACGGCGCGGAAAACATCATCGCCGCGGCCATCGACAATGGCGTGGAAAAAGTCGTCGCGCTGTCCACCGACAAGGCTGCCAGCCCGATCAACCTGTACGGCGCTACCAAGCTGCTGTCGGACAAGTTGTTTGTCGCCGCGAACAACATTGCCGGTGACCAGAACACCCGATTTTCGGTGGTTCGTTATGGCAACGTCGCCGGCTCGCGGGGGTCGGTGGTGCCGTTTTTCAGCAAGTTGATTGTCGAGGGCGCCACGGAGCTGCCGATCACCGATGAACGCATGACGCGTTTCTGGATCACCCTCGATCACGGTGTGCAGTTTGTGCTCGACAGCTTCGCGCGTATGCACGGTGGTGAAGTGTTCGTGCCGAAGATTCCGTCGATTCGCATCGTCGATCTGGCATTGGGCATGGCTGAACATTTGCCCCACAAGCATGTCGGTATTCGTCCTGGAGAAAAACTCCATGAGTTGATGGTGCCGTTGGATGACGCGCGGATGACCCTGGAGTTCGCCGATCACTACACCATTCAGCCCTCGATTCGTTTCACCAGCGTCGACGTGGATTTTGCCGTCGACAAACTGGGCGAGCGGGGCCGGCCGGTCAATGAAGACTTCGAGTACCGTTCCGACACCAATCCGCACTACCTGTCGGTCGGCCAGATTGCCGATCTGCACGCGAAGCTGTCAGCATGATTCCCTACGGTCGGCAGAGCCTCGATCAGGCAGACATTGATGCGGTGGTCGCCGTGTTGCAGTCGGACTGGCTCACTCAAGGGCCGACCATCGAGCGCTTCGAACAAGCCATGGCCGAACGTTGCCAGGCTGATTTTGCGGTGGCGGTGTGCAATGCCACGGCGGCGTTGCACATTGCCTGCCTCGCGGCGGGACTCGGACCGGGTGATCGGCTATGGACCACGCCGAACACGTTCCTGGCCTCGGCTAACTGTGGCCGCTATTGCGGCGCCGAGGTGGGTTTTGTCGACATCGATCCACTGACATGGAACCTCGACGCCCACGCGCTGGCATCGAAGCTTGAGGCCGCCGAGCGCGATGGAACACTGCCAAAAGTGCTGGTGGCGGTGGCGTTTTCCGGTCAGAGCTGCGACATGCGGACCATTGCTGGACTGGCCAAACGTTACGGCGTTACGGTAATCGAGGACGCCTCCCACGCGGTCGGGGCCTCCTATGCCGGGCGCCCCGTGGGTTGCGGTGAATTCGCGGCGATGACGGTGTTCAGTTTTCACCCGGTGAAAATCATCACCAGCGCCGAGGGTGGCATGGTGTTGACCAACCGCCCTGAACTGGCCGAGCGCTTGCAGCGCCTACGCAGCCACGGTATGACCCGCGATCCGCATCAGATGACCGAACCCAGTCACGGCCCGTGGTACTACCAGCAAGTGGAACTGGGCTTCAATTACCGGATCACCGACCTGCAAGCCGCACTCGGCCTGTCGCAACTGAACAAGCTCGATGGCTTCATCGCGCGTCGCCGTGAACTGGTGGCGCGTTATGAGCGGTTGCTGGCGTACTTGCCGCTGACCTTGCCCGGCGCGCAGGCCGAGGCCGAATCGGCGTGGCATCTGTACGTAGTTCGGTTGCACACAGACCGGATCAAGCTCAGCCATCGACAAGTGTTTGAAGGCTTGCGAACGGCCGGGGTCGGTGTGAACCTGCACTACATACCGGTGCATTTGCAGCCGTACTATCGCGACCTGGGGTTTGCCGAAGGTGACTTTCCGCAGGCTGAGCGGTATTACGCCGAAGCCATCAGCCTGCCGATGTTTCCTTTGCTGAGCGATGAACAGCAGGACTATGTGGTGGCGCAGCTGCGGGGTCTGTTACTCGAGGCGTAGAAAGCGCTTGAGTGGCAGTTGTTCCGGCTCGCGGTGTCAGCCCGTAAATCGTGAACAATCTTTTGATGACCAATACAACGGGAGTGGCTTTGTGAAAGGGCAGCAGGCAGCACGGGGAGCAGGAGCGCACAGCGCTCGGCCACTGGTTCTGAGCATCGCCGGACGTCGTATCGGTCCGGCCGAGCCTCCTTACATCGTTGCCGAGATGTCAGGGAACCATAACGGCGACATCAACCGTGCCTTTCGCATTATTGAAGCCGCCAAGCTGGCTGGCGCTGATGCGGTCAAGATTCAGACGTACCGAGCCGACACCATCACCATCGACCACTGCGGGGCAGAGTTCATGGTGAGCGGTGGCCTCTGGGATGGACGTCGCCTCTATGAGCTTTATGAAGAAGCGCACACGCCGTGGGCGTGGCACGAAGCGATCTTTGAACATGGCCGCAAGGTCGGGATCACGGTGTTTTCATCGCCCTTCGATGCTACGGCCGTGGACTTCCTCGAGTCTCTTGGTGCACCTGCTTACAAGATCGCATCACCTGAATTGATCGACCTGCCGCTCATTCGCAAGGTGGCGCGCACGGGCAAGCCCATCGTGATGTCCACTGGCATGGCGACGCTGGAGGAAATCGGTGAAGCGATAGAGGCTGCGCGTGGGGCCGGGGCCACGGAAATTGTGGTACTGCACTGCACAGCCGCGTATCCGGCGCCGCCAGAGGAAGCCAATCTGGCAACGATCGCCGAAATCGCCCGGCGTTTCGATGTCGTGGCCGGGCTTTCCGACCATACGCTTGGCACGGTGGTGTCCGCCATTGCAGTGGGGCTGGGGGCGTCTTTCATTGAAAAACATTTCACCCTTGCCCGCGCAGAGGGTGGGGTCGATAGTGCCTTTTCGCTGGAGCCCGCAGAACTGGCCGAGCTCGTGACGACGGCGCGCATCGCCCATGTGGCGGTCGGTGCTCCCGCATTCGAACCCACGCGGTCGGAAGAAATTGTCCTGAAAAATCGCCGTTCACTCTATGTCGTGGCGCCTGTCGCCAAGGGCGAGATGTTGACGGAGGAAAATGTGCGCTCTATCCGTCCCGGCAACGGACTCAAACCCAAGTTTTTCGAAGCAGTGCTTGGGCGCAGGGCGGTACGTGCGCTTGCCTTTGGCGAGCCACTCGACGCCTCGATGTTCGAAGGGGGAATTGATACATGACTGGCACACCGACCGCTGTTGCGATCATTCCTGCCAGAGGGGGCAGCAAGCGAATCCCGCGTAAAAACATCCGCCTCTTTCGCGGTCGCCCCATGCTGGCCTGGTCCATCGAAGCGGCGCTCGAATCCGGTGCCTTCGACACCGTCATGGTCAGCACCGATGATCCGGAGATTGCAGAAATTTCGCGCGCCTTGGGTGCCGAAGTGCCATTTCTGCGCTCGGCCACCGCGGCGGATGATCACGCCACCACGTCGCAAGTTCTGCTTGAAGTGCTGGATCAATACGCCGAGGCGGGTATGCAATTCGATCTTGCCTGCTGCCTTTACCCGACGGCGCCATTCGTGCGGGCACAGGACCTTGCTGACGGACGCGCGACGCTGCTGGGGAGCCGGTTCGACGTCATCATGCCTGTGGCTGCTTTTTCCTATCCGATCTGGCGCTCGCTGCAACGGGAGGACGATGGATGCATCGCCCTCAACTTCCCTGAAAACCTCAACGCCAGGTCACAGGACCTTCCGATTGCCTATCACGATGCGGGTCAGTGGTACTGGTTCCGCACCGAGGCATTTCTGCGCGATCACGTGTTGATGGGGGCGAACACCGGTTCGATCATTCTGCCCGCAATGCAGGTGCAGGATATCGATACCGAGGAAGACTGGGCGCTTGCCGAGTTGAAACATGAAAGGATGTTTTGATGAATGACCAGCGTCTACGCCGGCACGAGCTCGGTTTTCTGGAAGTTGTGGATCGCCCTACAGCAGAGGCCTTGAGCGAATATTATGCGCAGGCTTACTTTCAGAACGCGGCCAGTAGCAGTTTTCGAACATCTTATTCCGAAGAAGAACTCGAGGTCATCGAGCTGCGAATCGCGCAAAAGGCAGGCCAGGCTCGCACGCTCTTGAGTGATGACCAGCCCGGCAGCCTCCTTGATGTCGGTTGCGGTGAAGGCTTCGTGCTCAGGTACTTCGAGCGGCTCGGGTGGCAGGTTCAAGGCATCGACTACAGCCGCGCAGGCGTGCAACAGGTCAATCCGGCTTACGCCGACCATGTTGAGCAAGGAGATGTTTTCGAACTGCTCGAGGCCCGTATCGCGTCTGAAAAACAATACGATCTGGTCTGGCTGGGCAACGTGCTCGAGCATGTTCTGGATCCTGTCAGCCTGCTGCAATCACTGCGCTGTTTAGTGGCTCCAGACGGGCTTCTTGTAGTGACTGTTCCGAACGACGGCACTCCTTATCACGAGGAACTGTACGCGACGGGCACGATACCTGACCGGTTCTGGATCGCTGTGCCCGATCATCTATCGTACTTCACCGCTGACAGCCTGCGCCGAACGGCCGAGGCAACGGGCTGGGATTGCCTTTCGATTCAGGGCGATTTCCCGATCGACCTGTTTCTCGCACATGACGGATCAAACTACGTCGCCGATCGTTCCCAAGGGGCGGCAGCCCACCGGGCCCGGTTGATGCTCGAACGGCTGATCGGCCAGGCCGGCATCGAGGCATCCAATCGCTTCTACGCTGCACTCGTTGATGTGGGGTTCGGTCGCAACCTGACCGCGTTCTTTAGACCGAAACCCTGAGGATTCACTACATGACAGACCAAACCATTCGAACACTGGTGGGCTCGACGCAGTCCGAGACTGACCGCAAGCAGATGCTTGTCGATCGCCTTCGCGCCTCACGGATTCCCGATCGCGAGCTGCTGGACAACATCGGCCTCTACCTCACGCGACAAACGCTGTCGCGGATCAACTTCATGCAAATGCTCTATCAGATGATCGTGCCCGTTCACGGAACCATCATGGAGTTTGGCGTGCGTTGGGGGCAGAACATGGCATTGTTCTCCACATTGAGAGGGATACACGAGCCCTTCAATTACAACCGCAAGATCGTCGGCTTCGATACTTTTGAAGGTTTTCCTTCGGTGGCGCCTGAGGATGGCGGTAGCGTACAGGCGGGGGACTACGGCGTTGTAGAGAACTGGAAAGAGGAGCTCGAGGATATCCTTGGCTTCCACACGCAAAATGCGCCAATTCCACACAAGAAAAAGCATGAGCTGGTTCAAGGGGATGCCACGCTGACGCTTCCCGGATATCTCAAGAATCATCCTGAAACCATCGTGGCACTGGCCTATTTTGACTTCGATATTTATAAGCCGACCCGCGATTGTCTCGAGGCGATCCTGCCGTATTTGACCAAGGGCAGCATTCTGGCGTTTGACGAGCTCAATACAGAGCAATTTCCCGGCGAAACCATCGCCGTGCGCGAAGTACTGGGGTTGTCTCGTTACGCCATACGGCGTGATCCATCCAACCCGCTGACTTCGTATCTGGTGATCGAATGAGTACAGAGGCCATTCGATACCAGGTGATGCCGACTCCGACGCTATCGGACGGGCTGCTTGAGGTCCGAGCGGTTCAACCGGCTGACATCGAAGCGATCCGGCAATGGCGAAATGCCCAGATGGACGTGCTGCGCCAAACGGCTCCGATCTCGCGAGACCAGCAGGCGCACTATTTTGCCGAGCATGTCTGGCCGCAGACCGAAAGCCTGGAGCCGTCGCAGGTGTTGGTCGCGCTGGAACGTGCTGGTGTCTTGATCGGGTACGGTGGGCTGGTCCACATTTCCTGGGCGAATCGCCGGGCCGAGGTTTCATTTTTGCTCACCCCGGAACTCGAAAAGAACTCAGACGAACTCATCGCCCTGTTTTTGCGTTTCCTTGACTTGATGAAACGACTGGCCTTTGATGATCTCGGACTGCGGCGCCTGTGCACCGAAACGTTTGCGCACCGCACTCGCCACATCGCGACCCTTGAGGCATCGGGGTTCCAATGTGAGGGACGTTTGCGCGAGCACGTGCTGATTGACGGTAAACCCACTGACTCGTTTGCCCACGGCTTGCTCGCCTGCGAATGGAAGAATGGCCAGTGAACGACAATCAGACGCCCTTGAAAGGCACGGCTCGGCATGTGCTCGTCACCTCGGCTTCGCGTAAGGCACCGTTGGTGCGTGCGATGCAGGACGCTGTCCGGCGGATACATCCCGAGGCTCGCGTGATTGCTGGCGATCTTGATCCGGAAGCCCCCGCGCGCTATGTGGCTGACGGGTTCTGGCAGATGCCACCCGTGACTGACGCTGAGCTGCCGGCGCTGATTCAAGGCTGTCGCGAGCGAGGGATTACGGTGGTTTTTCCGACTCGCGATGGCGAGTTGGCCTTTTGGGCGCGCCACCGTGCAACGCTCTGTGAAGCGGGAATCTCAGTCGTCGTTTCCAACCCCGAGGCCGTTGAGCGTTGCCTCGATAAACTCGCTTTCGCTCGCTTCGGCAAACAGGTAGGCCTGCCGGTTATTGAGGCGGCGATGACACCCGAGGTCGTTGGAGTCGGACCTTACGTGGTCAAAGAGCGTTACGGCGCGGGTTCCCGGACGATCGGGCTTGATTTGCCTATCGATGCCGCTCGCCATCACGCGAAAAACCTGGAGGCTCCGATCTATCAGGCGTTTGTGCCCGGGCCGGAAATCAGTATCGACGGCTGGCTTGATCGCGAAGGTTCGGTGGTGGGTGTCCTGCTGCGCCGACGCGACCGTGTGATCGCTGGCGAATCGCAGATAACGACCACTTTTCGCAATGAAGTGCTTGAGCGTGAAGCCGTTCGTGCCCTGGAGGCGCTGGATTTGCGCGGTCCCGTGGTGATGCAAGCCATCGTCATTGGCGACACGATGCGCATCATTGAATGCAATCCTCGTTTTGGCGGTGCCTCCACCACCGCCATTGCGGCTGGGCTGGACGTCCTTTACTGGAGCCTTGACGAGGCTTTCGGGCTGGGGCTGTCACCTGTTTTCAAACGTATTGCCGGCGAGGTCAGACAAATTCGTCTGCCCGCCGATCTGGTGCTGCATGATCCTGATTTTTGACCTTGACGATACGCTCTATGACGAGAGCAGCTTCGTCACTAGCGGGTTGGGCGCCGTGGCCCACCACGGCGAGGATGTCTTCGGCTGGAACGCTGAACGTTCGCTGGGTTTGATGCTGAACGTGCTGCAGCGCGAGGGGCGAGGGCGGGTATTCGACCGATGGCTTGAGTCGCATGGACAGTGGTCGAACGCGCGCGTGACCGCGTGCGTGAACGTTTATCGGCATCATCGCCCGAGTCTCGAATTGTTCCCCGCTGCCCGCGCCGTACTTGATCGGTACCGTGGGCAAGTACCGCTCTATCTCGTCACTGACGGGCACAAGATCGTGCAGAAAAACAAAGTCGATGCACTGGCGCTCTTTTCAACGTTTCGACGGGTCCTGATCACGCATCGTTTTGGTATCCGCCATGCCAAGCCGTCCCTTCACTGCTTCGAGCGTATTCGCCAGGCAGAAGGCTGTCGCTGGGCCGACATGGTTTATGTCGGTGACAACCCCTCCAAGGATTTCGTCAACCTCAACCCTCTGGGGGCATTGACCGTTCGGGTGCAGACCGGTGGGCATCGCAACGTCGTGGCGCTGCCGGGCTACGATGCGCAAGTATCCATCCCGGACCTTGACGCACTCCCCAGCGTCCTGGCCGCACACTTTCAGGCCGCTGCGCCCTTTGGTCGAATGGCCTCTTGTGGCGCTGATTCGGCAAAATAGCGTGACCTGCGAGTCATAACGCGCATCTTCACTGTATTGTATTAATAGGGAAGGTGGCGCCTGGCCTGTTTTGGGTCCAGTGATAGCCTTTTATTCTTCCCGTTGTCGCCTCGATGAGGCGATGTTTTTCTCCGTTTGTCGGCGCCCCTCGAATCATTACGAGCGGTGGTATTGGGCTGTTTATTATTGGGAAGCCGTAATGATTGGCATAAAAAGCATTGCGAGCTACGTTCCTGTAGCCGGCGTGGACAATTACGCACAAGGTGCAAAATTCGAAAAGGATGAAGAATTCATCCTGGGCAAGATCGGTTCGGCCTTCCTGCCGCGCAAAGACGCCGGTCAGGAAACCTCGGACCTGTGTGTCGAAGCAGCCAACGCGCTGTTCGCCAACAATCCCGACTTGAAACGTGAAGACATCGACGTACTGATCGTCGTTACCCAGAATGGCGACGAAGAAGGCCTGCCGCACACCGCAGCCATCGTTCAGGACAAACTGGGCCTGCCGACCACTGTCGCCGCGTTCGATATTTCCCTGGGCTGCTCCGGCTACGTCTACGGCATCTACGCGATCAAGGGTTTCATGGAAGCCGCGGGCTTGAAGAATGGCCTGCTGATCACCGCTGATCCGTACTCGAAAATCGTCGATCCGGAAGACCGCAACACCACCATGTTGTTTGGTGATGCCGCCACCGCGACCTGGATGGGTGAAAACGCGCCATGGCAATTGGGCAAGGCCAAGTTTGGCACCGACGGTTCCGGGGCGCCGCATCTGAAGGTGACTGACGGGGTGTTCTTCATGAACGGTCGTCAGGTGTTCAATTTTGCACTGCTTAAAGTTCCGGCGCATTTGCACGAACTGCTGGCCGATTCGCAGCTGACCGCTGACGATATCGATGCTTTTTGCATCCACCAGGGAAGTGCTGCGATTGTCGATGCCGTGGCGCGACGTTTCGAAGGGGAGCCGGAGAAGTTCATCAAAGACATGGTCGAGACCGGCAACACGGTGTCGTCGAGCATCCCGCTGCTGCTGGAAAAACACGTGCTCGATTCCACTTGGAAGCGCGTGGCGTTGAGCGGTTTCGGCGTTGGTTTGTCATGGGGTTCGGCGATTATCTATCGCCCTTGATCCTTCAAAAGCCAGGCACAAAAAAAGCGTTCAAGGTGTAACCTTGAGCGCTATTTTTTTGCACGAATGAAAAGCGAGGCTCCATGAGCGAGTTCTTTGAGCGCAACGGCGAGTTGATTCAGCGGCGCTGGCCCAAGGTCTGGCATCGACTGTCGGTGGAGAACAGTGCCGCCTTGCACGCTGATCTGGTGGAAGGCCTGGGCTCGACGTTGAGCATCGATGGCATTCAGTTGACCAGTCGCCATGATCGAACTCGCGAAGCGTTGCTTCAGGCCGACAGCTTGCCCGTGGACAGTCCGGTGGTGCATGTCTATGGCACCGGGCTGGGTGATTTACAGCTGCAATTGCTGGAGCGTGCCGGGCTTGAGCGTTTGTACGTACACATTCTGAACGGCGCGGTGTTTGCCCTGGTGCTGCAACTGCTCGATCAACAGCCGTGGCTCGGGGATTCGCGAGTGGTGCTGCTGTACGCCGGCGATCTGGCGGAAATCCAATTGCCGTTCTTCGCGTTGCCTTCGGAGCTGGTGCTGGCGGACGACTTCAACGCCAAGATCCGCGACCGTTTGATCAGTGAAACCCACTTGACCTTCAACAATCGCGATTTCGCTGCCGACAATCCGCAAATTGCCGAGCGATTGCAGGCGTGTGTCGAGCGTGTTCGCGCCGATGCCGATGCAGCCGAGCTGTTTGCCACCTGTTCCGGCAGAGAGGTGTTTGTCATTGGCACCGGGCCGACCCTGGAACAGCACTTCGACACGCTGCGTACGCTACGGGAACAGGCGCTGCGGCCGCTGTTCATTTGCGTCGATACCGCCTACCGGCCACTTGTCGCGCATGGGATCAGACCGGATGTGGTGGTCACGATCGATCAGCGCATCTCGACGCGACATTTGCCGTGCGATGACACGAGCGATATCACGCTGGTCTACATGCCTACGGTCGATCCAGAGGTTTTGGGAGGCTGGCAAGGCAAGCGTTACGTGGCCTACTCCGCCAGTCCTGTCTACAAGGACATGCGCCAGTTATTGCCCAAGGCCCAACTCTTTGTCGGTGGCAGTGTGATTCACCCGGCGGTGGACCTGGCGGTACACATGGGTGCCAGCCAGATCACTCTGTTCGGTGCCGACTTTGCTTTCCCGAACAACAAGACCCATGCCGGCTGGAATGACGGTGATCTTGGGCCGCAAGTGGGCGCTGCCCGGCACTGGGTCCTTGATGGTCACGGTCGGCGGGTCAAGACGCAGCTCAATTTCCGCAGTTACTTGTGCGAGCTGGAACGGTACATCGCCGGGTACCCTGGGGTGACTTTCTATAACAGCAGTCGGGCAGGGGCGATGATCGTCGGCACGACGTTTCACCCGGAGCTCACGCGATGACTGAAACCTCCCTGGTTGCCGAGGCGCGGCAGTGTGCTGTTTTGTTCCGTCTTGGGCGAGATGTCGAAGCTGCGCTGATCATGGTCCAGATATGCAGTGATGTGCAGTCCGCGATGGGGTGTGAGAATGTCGAGGTTCAATCTCGCTGGACAGTTTTGCTCACTGACATGCTTGCCTGTCAGGAGGCGCAGGATTGGTTGGCACTGGCTGATTATCTCGACCATGAGTTGCCCCAATTGTTGGAAGCGGCCACCGCCGGTTAAGGCTTTTTGACAATATGCCGGTACAGGCGAGTCCTCGCTGTCCCGTTACCGGCAATTCCCTGACGTCACTTTTTTGGATTGGATAGCCGCCAAGCCCTTGTTTCATTGAGGGTGGCAGTGTGATGGCAAATTTTTTTCAAAATGCCCTAAAGCAACCTGCATTCGCGACGATAACTATTACGAAGGTTCTCTAGGCCATACCCGGCGGTTGCCAGGGCCGGAAGCCGCAGTACCCAACCAACGAGGAATTCGTCATGGCTTTGACAGTAAACACCAACACTACTTCGCTGAACGTTCAGAAAAACCTGAACCGCGCTTCCGACGCTCTGTCGACTTCGATGACTCGCCTGTCTTCCGGCCTGAAAATCAACAGCGCTAAAGACGACGCCGCCGGCCTGCAAATCGCTACCCGTATGACCTCGCAGATCCGTGGTCAGACCATGGCTATCAAAAACGCCAACGACGGTGTTTCGATCGCTCAGACCGCTGAAGGCGCTCTGCAAGAATCGTCCAACATCCTGCAGCGTATGCGTGAAATCGCACTGCAATCGCGAAACGACTCCAACGGCACTGCTGACCGTACCGCTCTGGACAAAGAATACAAACAGTCCATCGACGAACTGACCCGTATTGCCAAGTCCACTAACCTGAACGGCAAGGCTCTGATCGACGGTACTGCTGGTGCGATGGAATTCCAGGTTGGTGCGGGTACTACTTCCGACAACCAGATCACCCTGACCCTGTCGACCAGCTTCGACGCCAGCGCCCTGGGCATGACCGGTACTACCATTTCCGGTACTTCCAACGCAGCCAACCACTCGGCAGTACTGTCGGCTGTATCGGCTATCGACGCTGCACTGGCGAACATCAACGCCACTCGTGCTGACCTCGGTGCTGCTCAAAACCGTTTCTCCACCACCATCTCCAACCTGCAAAACATCAACGAAAACGCCGAAGCTGCACGTAGCCGCGTACAAGATACCGACTTCGCTGCTGAAACTGCACAGCTGACCAAGCAACAAACTCTGCAACAAGCTTCTACCGCAGTTCTGGCCCAGGCCAACCAACTGCCATCCGCTGTACTGAAACTGCTTCAGTAATAGCTGGGTGAGTTTTGGCGGGGGAGTGCGCACGCGCGCTCTCTCGCTTTTTTAGTTTAAGAGGTGATGGACATGGATATGAGCGTGAAGCTGAACTTGTCTTATCCAGCTGCGAAGCCGGCGACGACTGTTGCTGACAAGCCGGTGGAGAAGCCTCGAGCCGATGCTGCTACAGTGGCAACGGTCAAGGATGAGCCAAAAGACGCGGTAACCGAGCGGGACAAACTGAAGATGGCCGTTCAGGAAATTGAAAAGTTCGTTCAATCGGTCAAGCGCAACCTGGAGTTCTCGATCGATGAGCCTTCAGGCAAAGTAATTGTTAAAGTGATTGCCAGCGACTCGGGTGAAGTGGTTCGCCAGATCCCCAACGAAGAAGTCCTCAAGCTGGCCAATAGTTTGAATGATGCAAGCAGTCTGTTGTTCAGCGCTAAAGTCTGACAGCTGGCATGAATTTTGTTGCTATGTTCTTTTGGGCGTTGTAATGGTCAAAAGGCCGGCGACACACTGAAGGGAGTCCCACATGGCAAGTCCAATTCTACCGGGTCTGGGGTTAGGCTCCGGGCTTGACACCGGTGCTATCGTCAAAGCCTTGGTTGATGCTGATAAGTCGGCCAAGCAGAGTCAGATCAACCGACAGACGACCACCAATACTTCGCAGATTTCCGGTATCGGGACCCTCAAGAGTGTCCTCGCGAATTTCCAGACCGCGATCAAAAACCTCGGTAGTACCACGACCCCGCAGTTCTTGGGTTACACCGCCACGAGTTCCGATCCCAAAGTGCTGACCTCAGTCGCCAGCAACTCGGCGGTCAACGGCACTTATGTCATCAAGGTCGACACCCTTGCGACCTCGTCCAAAGTGGCGACTGCTGCGTTTGCCGGTGGCCCTAGCAGTGCCATTCCGAGTGGTACGCTCAATATCACTCAAAATGGCATTAGCCGACCTGTCGTCATTCCCGCCGGCGCAACGTTGCAGTCTGTACGGGATGCGATCAACACCCAGCAAGGCGCCAATGGTTTCAGTGCCAACATTGTCACTGACTCTTTCGGTTCGCGTCTGGTCATGGGGTCTACCGTTACCGGTTCAGGCTCCGACATCACGCTCAGTGATATTCCTGGCCTGGAAATCACGGCAGGTCAAAAAATGGGCACCACGCCCACGGCGACCTCGGCCGGTGCCATCGGCGAACTCGCTGCGGACGCCAAGTTCACGGTTGACGGACTGGCAATCACCAGCAAATCCAACACCGTGGACGGCGCTATTTCCGGCCTGACACTGAACCTGGTGGCAGGTGGTGGTGTGACGTCAACTGTGACAGTCGGGCCGAACAGTGACGGTTTGAAAAAATCGGTCCAGGCCTTTGTCGACGCTTACAACCAGGTTGTCACTACCGTCAATACGCTGACCAAGCCCACGCTGGATAAAGATGGCAAGCCAACCGTTGCCGCCGCATTGACCGGTGACCCGCTGGCTCGGGGTATCCTGGCATCGATCCGTGAGCCGTTGGCCAGTACCGGTGCAGGCGACAAACTGACCGTGCTTTCGCAGTTGGGTATTACCACCAACCAGAAAACCGGCGCCCTCGATTTCGACAGTGCCAAGTTCACTACGGCGATGACCACGCAGAAACTGGGTGGTGAGATTCAGACGCTGTTTCTGGGTGACCCGACGGCAACCGGTGATGCGGCCAAGGGTTTGCTGGAACGAATGAATACGATGCTGACGCCTTATACCGTTACCGGCAGCGAAGGCATCCTTGATGCGCGTTCAACGAGCCTGGCGAAGGTTAAAACCAACCTGGCCAGCCAGCAAGAAGCACTGGATCGCCGGATTGAAACGCTGACAGCCGTGCTGACCAAAAAGTACAACGACATGGACACGCTGGTCGGCAAGCTCAAGGCGACGGCGAGCAACATTACCTCGATGTTCGATGCAATGAACGCACAGAAAAACGCTTCATAGCGCGCCAGCGCCAAAAGCCCGGCAGCGAATTCCGCTTGTCGGGCTTTTTTTGTTTAGATCTAAAGATTTTTGACGCGGTGTCGATACACTGGCTATACGAATCACAAAGTTTTGATGAGGTACAGCATGAACCCGATGTTAGCCCTTCGGCAGTACCAGAAGATTGGCGCTCAGGCCCAGACTTCCGAAGCCAGCCCCCATCGCCTGGTGCAAATGCTCATGGAGGGTGGCCTGGATCGCATCGCTCAGGCCAAGGGTGCCATGGAGCGCAAGGATATCCCCAACAAAGGCATTTTCATCGGCAAGGCGATCGGGATCATCGGCGGCTTGCGCGAAGGCCTGGACCTGGAAAATTCTGTTGAGTCTGTGGGGGAGCTGGACAAGCTCTACACCTACATGATGAAGCGTCTGACAGAAGCGAACGTCAAAACCGATCCAAAGATTCTCGACGAAGTCGCCGATCTGCTTCGCACCGTCAAGGACGGCTGGGATGCTATCGCCGCGCCGGGTCCGCAGTTTTAAGGAGATCACCATGAGTCTTGTTTTGCAGCGAATCGAAGAAACCCGTGAAGGCTTGGTCGGTGCCCTGGCCGAGCGAAACTGGGAAGCCATTGGTGAATTGGATCTGGCTTGTCGTTCCTGCATGGAAGATGTCTTGAGTGAAGCTTCGGTGGACGAGGCTGCCTTGCGCGACAATCTTGAGGAGTTGCTGGGGGTGTACAGGCAGCTTCTGGAGGCGGCGACAGGGGAGCGACAAGCAATAGTTGACGAGATGTCGCAGATCCATCAAGCACAGAACGCAGCAAAGGTTTACCATCTGTTTGGCTAATTAATCCCCAGTTAATCCAAACATAGTGCGCCATAAATTTGACTGTGCACGGTTTTTTGACTTAACTAGTGGCTGGTTCCAGATTTCAGGCGTCTACAGGCATAACGTGTCTGCAAGCGTCTAGCTTGCCCCATCATTTCGGGCATTGAGTTGACTAGGGAAGTTGCTATTGCATGTGGCGTGAAACCAAAATTCTGCTGATTGATGACGATAGCGTCCGCCGCCGCGACCTGGCGGTGATTTTAAATTTTCTTGGCGAAGAAAATTTACCCTGCGGTAGCCATGACTGGCAGCAGGCTGTCGGCTCTTTGTCATCAAGTCGTGAAGTGATCTGCGTCCTCATCGGGACAGTCAATGCTCCTGGTGCACTTCCGGGCTTGTTAAAGACACTCTCTACCTGGGATGAGTTCCTTCCGGTTTTGTTAATGGGCGATAATTCTTCCGTTGACCTGCCTGAAGACCAGCGTCGCCGAGTGCTTTCGACCCTGGAAATGCCGCCCAGCTACAGCAAACTGCTCGATTCGCTGCACCGTGCCCAGGTCTATCGCGAGATGTATGACCAGGCTCGCGAGCGCGGACGTCACCGTGAACCCAATCTTTTCCGCAGTCTTGTCGGCACCAGCCGGGCGATTCAACACGTCCGCCAGATGATGCAGCAAGTCGCCGACACCGACGCCAGTGTGCTGATCCTCGGCGAGTCCGGCACCGGCAAGGAAGTGGTCGCGCGTAACCTGCACTATCACTCCAAGCGTCGTGATGCGCCGTTCGTTCCGGTCAACTGCGGGGCGATCCCGGCCGAGTTGCTGGAAAGCGAATTGTTCGGTCATGAGAAGGGCGCCTTCACCGGTGCAATCACCAGCCGCGCCGGACGCTTCGAACTGGCCAATGGCGGCACGCTGTTCCTCGACGAGATCGGCGACATGCCGCTGCCGATGCAGGTCAAGCTGCTGCGCGTACTTCAGGAACGCACTTTCGAGCGCGTGGGCAGCAACAAGACCCAAAGCGTCGATGTGCGCATCATTGCAGCGACCCACAAGAATCTCGAAAGCATGATCGAGATCGGCACCTTCCGCGAAGACTTGTACTACCGCCTGAACGTGTTCCCGATCGAGATGGCGCCGCTGCGCGAACGTGTCGAAGATATTCCGCTGCTGATGAACGAATTGATCTCGCGCATGGAACATGAAAAGCGCGGTTCGATCCGTTTCAACTCCGCGGCGATCATGTCGCTGTGCCGTCACGGCTGGCCGGGCAACGTCCGCGAACTGGCCAACCTGGTGGAGCGCATGGCGATCATGCATCCGTACGGGGTCATCGGCGTCGTCGAGCTGCCGAAAAAATTCCGCTACGTCGATGATGAAGATGAACAGTTGGTCGACAGCCTGCGCAGCGATCTTGAGGAGCGCGTGGCCATCAACGGTCATACTCCGGACTTCACGGCCAACGCCATGCTGCCACCGGAAGGCCTGGACCTGAAAGACTACCTCGGTGGTCTGGAACAAGGCCTGATTCAGCAGGCGCTGGATGATGCCAATGGCATCGTGGCGCGCGCTGCCGAGCGGCTGCGGATCCGTCGTACCACGCTGGTAGAGAAGATGCGCAAGTACGGCATGAGCCGTCGCGAGGGTGATGAACAGGCGGATGATTGACGCCTGTTTTTCAAGTCGTTCATTTGTAGGCGGTTTTTTTTAGGCACGGGTATTGCTACATCCCTCGCAACGTTCCGTTTAACTGACGGTCAGCCAAGCGAGAGAGCCCGATGCCCCAAGCCGCCCAGATGTCTCCTGTCCCTGATGCTTCGGGTCAAACGTCGTCCGTAGAGCAGGCAAGCCGGCTTGGCCTTGAGCAGGCTTTCGCGCTGTTCAATCAGATGTCCAGCCAGTTGACCGACTCCTACAGCATGCTCGAAGCCCGGGTCACCGAGCTCAAGGGGGAGCTGGCGGTGGTCAGCGCTCAGCGCATGCAGGAACTCGCGGAAAAAGAACGCCTGGCCAACCGTCTGCAAAACCTCCTCGATCTATTGCCCGGCGGGGTTATTGTCATCGACGCTCAAGGCATTGTGCGCGAAGCCAATCCCGCTGCCTGTGAACTGCTCGGCCTGCCCCTTGAAGGCGAGCTGTGGCGTCATGTCATTGCCCGTTGCTTCGCGCCGCGTGAAGACGATGGGCACGAGATATCGCTCAAGGACGGTCGGCGCCTGTCGATCGCCACTCGCTCGCTGGACGCAGAGCCTGGCCAGTTGGTGTTGCTCAACGACCTGACCGAAACCCGTCATCTGCAGGACCAGTTGGCTCGCCACGAACGTCTGTCGTCTCTCGGTCGAATGGTCGCGTCGCTGGCTCACCAGATTCGTACGCCGTTGTCCGCCGCATTGCTCTATGCCAGTCATTTGACCGAGCAAGAGCTGCCGGTTGCCACGCAGCAACGATTTGCCGGACGGCTTAAAGAGCGTTTGCATGAGCTGGAGCATCAAGTGCGCGACATGCTGGTGTTCGCTCGTGGCGAGCTGCCGCTCACCGATCGCATCACCCCGAAAATGCTGTTGCAGTCCTTGCAGGCAGCGGCGCTGACCCACGTGCAGGATTTGCCGGTTCGCTGGCAATGCGACAGTCATGCGGGAGAGCTGTTGTGCAATCGTGACACGCTGGTCGGGGCGATACTCAATCTGATCGAGAACGCGATCCAGGCCAGTGCCGGCGACGTGCGCTTGAAAGTCCATCTCTACACCCGAGACAACAACCTGCGTGTCTGCGTCAGCGACAGCGGCAGCGGCATCGATACAAAAGTGCTGGCGCGTTTGGGCGAGCCATTCTTTACCACTAAAACTACCGGGACCGGCCTTGGCCTGACCGTGGTCAAGGCAGTGGCTCGTGCCCATCAGGGAGAATTGCAGTTGCGCTCGCGGTTGGGCCGTGGCACCTGCGCGCAGGTGATTCTGCCGCTTTTTTCTGATGAGAAGCGCAGTGCTCAGGGAGTGGAGTGAACGACATGGGGATCAAGGTTTTACTGGTCGAGGATGACCGCGCGTTACGCGAAGCGCTGGCCGATACGTTGTTGCTCGCAGGGCATGACTACATCGCCGTGGGTTCGGCGGAAGAGGCGCTGGACGCCGTCGGAACCGAGGCGTTCAACCTGGTGCTCAGTGACGTCAACATGCCGGGCATGGACGGTCATCAACTGCTTGGATTGCTGCGTGCTCGCCAGCCGCAGTTGCCGGTGTTGCTGATGACGGCGCACGGCGCAGTAGAGCGGGCAGTCGATGCGATGCGTCAGGGTGCGGCGGATTATCTGGTCAAGCCGTTCGAGCCAAAGGCCTTGCTGGATCTGGTCGCTCGGCATGCGTTGGGCAGTCTCGGCGCTGCCGACATTGAAGGGCCTGTAGCCTTCGAACCGGCGAGCGCACAATTGTTGGAATTGGCTGCGCGGGTGGCGCGCAGTGATTCTACGGTATTGATCTCCGGCGAGTCCGGGACCGGTAAAGAGGTGTTGGCGCGTTACATCCATCAGCATTCTCATCGCGCCAGTCAGCCGTTTATCGCGATCAACTGCGCGGCGATTCCCGACAACATGCTCGAGGCCACGTTGTTCGGACACGAAAAGGGCTCGTTCACCGGTGCCATCGCGGCGCAGGCCGGCAAGTTCGAGCAGGCCGACGGCGGAACCATTCTGCTCGACGAAATCTCCGAAATGCCCCTGGGTCTTCAAGCCAAGTTGCTGCGCGTGTTGCAGGAGCGTGAAGTCGAGCGGGTTGGCGCGCGCAAGCCGATCACGCTGGACATTCGGGTTGTGGCGACCACCAACCGTGATCTGGCCGGGGAAGTGGCTGCCGGGCGTTTCCGTGAAGACCTTTACTATCGCCTGTCCGTGTTTCCATTGGCCTGGCGTCCGTTGCGCGAACGCACCGCCGACATCCTGCCGCTTGCTGAGCGGCTGCTGACCAAACACGTCAATAAAATGAAGCATGCTGCGGCTCGACTGTCGCCCGAGGCGCAGGCGTGCCTGATCGGTTACCCATGGCCGGGCAACGTGCGGGAGTTGGACAACGCGATTCAGCGCGCATTGATTCTGCAGCAGGGCGGTGTGATCCAGCCGCAGGATTTCTGCCTGGTCGGGCCTGTTGCCTGTGCGCCGTTACCGGCATTGGCCGTCATGGCGATGCGGGTTGCGGAGGTGGAATCCGAGTCTGCCGGTGCGCTGGGCGACGATCTGCGTCGCCGCGAATTCCAGATGATCATCGACACCTTGCGCTCCGAACGGGGGCGTCGCAAAGAAGCGGCGGAGCGTTTGGGCATCAGCCCGCGCACCCTGCGCTACAAGCTGGCGCAAATGCGTGATGCCGGAATGGACGTTGAAGCGTACTTGTTCGCCACCTGATTTTATTTTGTAGGAGCGAGAGCGAAGGACAGGCTTTTGTTCAGAGCGGCCACGGAGCTGGCACCCTTGTTGCTAACACCTCACTACCCGCCGAGTGAGTGTCAAAAAATTGCGGGTCGCCAATGAGAGTAGACCATGAGCCAAGGTATTGAATTCAATCGGTTGATGCTGGATATGCGCTCCATGCAAATGGACGCCATGTCTGCGCCGAAATCGACTGCCGCCGTCCCTGAAATGAGTGGCAGCAGCTTTTCCGACATGCTCGGTCAGGCCGTCAATAAAGTGAACGACACCCAGCAGGCTTCCAGTCAGTTGGCCAGTGCCTTCGAAATCGGCAAGAGTGGCGTCGACCTGACGGACGTGATGATTTCTTCGCAGAAAGCCAGCGTGTCTTTTCAGGCGTTGACCCAAGTGCGTAACAAGCTGGTTCAGGCCTACCAAGACATCATGCAGATGCCGGTTTAAGGACGAGATTGAGTCATGGCAGAAGCAGTCGCCGATAACGTTCCGGCCAAGGCCACTCCGATAGACGGCAAACCGCCGCTGTTCGGCTTGTCTTTCCTGGAAAACCTCTCCGAGATGACCATGTTGCGTCAGGTGGGCCTGTTGGTCGGCCTGGCTGCGAGCGTGGCGATTGGCTTCGCCGTGGTGTTGTGGTCCCAGCAGCCGGACTACCGGCCTCTGTACGGCAGCCTTGCAGGTATGGACGCCAAGCAGGTCATGGATACCCTGGCTGCCGCTGACATTCCTTATACCGTTGAACCGAACTCCGGTGCCTTGCTGGTCAAGGCCGATGACTTGTCCCGTGCGCGTCTGAAACTCGCGGGCGCTGGTGTCACTCCCAGCGACGGCAACATCGGTTTCGAGATCCTCGACAAGGATCAGGGGCTCGGCACCAGCCAGTTCATGGAAGCGACCCGTTATCGTCGTGGCCTCGAAGGCGAACTGGCCCGGACCATCTCCAGCCTGAACAACGTCAAGGGTGCCCGCGTGCATCTGGCGATTCCGAAGAGTTCGGTGTTCGTGCGCGACGAGCGCAAGCCGAGTGCTTCGGTGTTGGTTGAGCTGTATTCCGGTCGCTCGCTGGAGCCGGGCCAGGTGGTGGCGATCATCAACCTGGTCGCGACCAGCGTTCCGGAATTGAGCAAATCGCAGATCACCGTCGTCGACCAGAAGGGCAACTTGCTCTCGGATCAGGCGGAGAACTCTGAACTGACCATGGCCGGCAAGCAATTCGATTACAGCCGTCGCATGGAAAGCATGCTCACTCAGCGTGTGCACAACATCCTGCAACCGGTGTTGGGCAACGACCGCTATAAAGCGGAAGTCTCGGCGGACGTGGATTTCAGTGCTGTCGAGTCGACCTCGGAGCAATTCAACCCGGACCAACCGGCGTTGCGCAGCGAGCAGTCCGTTAACGAACAACGCACCACCAGCAATGGCCCGCAAGGCGTGCCGGGTGCCCTGAGCAACCAACCGCCAGCGCCGGCCTCCGCGCCGCAAACCACCGGTGGCGCTACCGCGTCAGCCGGCATGGTGCAGCCAGGCCAGCCGCTGCTGGATGCCAACGGTCAGCAAATCATGGACCCGGCCACCGGCCAGCCGATGCTGGCACCGTACCCGGCGGACAAGCGTCAACAATCCACCAAGAACTTTGAACTTGACCGTTCCATCAGCCACACCAAGCAACAACAAGGGCGTTTGAACCGCCTGTCGGTGTCGGTAGTGGTGGACGATCAGGTCAAGATCAACGCGGCCAACGGCGAAACCACCCGTGCACCGTGGAGCGCCGACGAATTGGCGCGCTTCACCCGTCTGGTACAGGACGCCGTCGGTTTCGACGCCAGCCGTGGCGACAGCGTTAGTGTGATCAACATGCCGTTCTCCGCCGAGCGCGGTGAAGTGATTGCCGATATTCCGTTCTACTCCCAGCCCTGGTTCTGGGACATCGTCAAGCAAGTGCTGGGTGTCTTGTTCATCCTGATACTGGTGTTCGGTGTGCTGCGTCCGGTGCTCAACAACATCACCAATGGCGGTAAAGGCAAACAGCTGGCCGGTTTTGGCAGCGACGTGGAACTCGGCGGCATGGGCGGCCTGGATGGCGAACTGGCCAACGACCGCGTCAGCCTCGGCGGCCCGCAAAGCATCCTGCTGCCGAGCCCGAGCGAAGGCTATGATGCACAGTTGAACGCAATCAAGAGTCTGGTGGCAGAAGACCCGGGCCGTGTGGCCCAGGTCGTGAAAGAGTGGATTAACGCAGATGAGTGATAACCGAGCCGCTGTCGCCAAACTGTCCCGGGTTGATAAAGCCGCGATTCTGCTGCTGTCCCTGGGGTCTACCGATGCCGCGCAAGTGCTGCGCCACATGGGGCCCAAAGAGGTCCAGCGTGTGGGTGTGGCCATGGCGCAGATGGGTAATGTGCACCGCGAGCAAGTCGAACAGGTGATGAGCGAGTTCGTCGATATCGTCGGCGATCAGACCAGCCTGGGCGTCGGCTCCGACGACTACGTGCGCAAAATGCTCACCCAAGCGCTGGGCGAAGACAAGGCCAACGGCCTGATCGACCGGATCCTGCTGGGCGGCAACACCAGTGGCCTTGATAGCTTGAAATGGATGGAGCCGCGCGCGGTCGCCGACGTGATCCGTTACGAGCACCCGCAGATCCAGGCGATCGTGGTGGCGTATCTTGACCCGGACCAGGCCGGCGAAGTGCTGGGCAACTTCGACCACAAGGTACGACTGGACATCATTCTGCGGGTTTCCTCGCTGAACACCGTTCAGCCAGCCGCCCTGAAAGAACTCAACCAGATTCTCGAAAAGCAGTTCTCCGGCAACTCGAATGCCTCGCGCACCACCCTGGGTGGCATCAAGCGTGCGGCCGACATCATGAACTTCCTCGACAGCTCGATCGAAGGTCAGTTGATGGACTCGATCCGCGAAGTCGACGAAGACCTGTCCGGTCAGATCGAAGACCTCATGTTCGTGTTCAACAACCTGTCCGATGTCGACGACCGCGGGATTCAGGCGTTGCTGCGCGAAGTGTCCTCCGACGTGCTGGTCCTGGCCCTCAAAGGTTCCGACGAAGGCGTCAAAGAGAAGATCTTCAAGAACATGTCCAAACGGGCGGCCGAACTGTTGCGCGACGACCTCGAGGCCAAAGGCCCGGTACGTGTCAGCGACGTGGAAACCGCACAGAAAGAAATCCTCACCATTGCTCGCCGTATGGCCGAAGCCGGAGAAATCGTTCTCGGCGGGAAGGGCGGCGAAGAGATGATCTAAGGTCACTATGTCGTCCAAACATGATGAGTCCAACACCGACCTGATCCGTGCCAAGGACGTCGGTGGTTTCGATGTCTGGTCGCTGCCCAGTTTCGACCCGCATGTGCCGGAACCCGAGCCGGAGCCTGAGCCCGAGCCGCCGGAAATGGAAGAAGTGCCGCTGGAAGAAGTCCAGCCACTGACCCTCGAAGAGCTCGAAAGCATTCGCCAGGAGGCCTACAACGAAGGCTTTGCGACGGGTGAAAAAGAAGGTTTTCACAGCACTACGCTCAAGGTCCGTCAGGAAGCAGAGGCCGTCCTGTTGCCGAAAGTCGCTGCCCTGGAGCAGTTGATGGCCAACCTGTTCGAGCCCATCGCCGAGCAGGACACCCAGATCGAAAAGTCGCTGGTCGACCTCGTTCAGCACATCACCAGACAGGTGATTCAGCGCGAACTGGCGATTGACTCGACACAGATCGAACACGTCATGCGCGAAGCCCTCAAGCTGTTGCCGCTGGGCGTGGGCAACGTGCGGTTGTACATCAATCCGCAGGATTTCGAGCAGGTCAAAGCTCTGCGCGAGCGCCATGAAGAAACCTGGCGCATCGTCGAGGACGAAGCGTTGTTGCCTGGTGGTTGCCGGGTCGAGACTGAGCACAGTCGTATCGACGCCACCGTTGAAACCCGCGTCGCCCGGGTCATGGACAAGCTGTTCGATCAATTGCATGAACAGGCGCTGCACCCGGCCGAGCCGGACCTGAGCCTGGAGTTACCGATCGACACCAAGCCTGCCGTCGAATCAGAACCGGAAGCAGATCCCGATGCGCCTTGATCGCACCAGCTTCGCCAAGCGCCTGGGCAGTTACGCCGAGGCCACGGAGCTGGCCGGCGCACCAATTCTTGAAGGCCGCTTGCTGCGCATGGTCGGCCTGACCCTCGAAGCCGAAGGCTTGCGCGCCGCCATGGGCAGCCGCTGCATGGTGATCAACGACGACAGTTACCATCCGGTGCAGGTCGAAGCCGAAGTCATGGGCTTCTCCGGCAGCAAGGTCTTTCTGATGCCGGTCGGCAGCGTCGCCGGCATCGCGCCCGGTGCCCGCGTGGTGCCGTTGGCTGATACCGGTCGTCTGCCGATGGGCATGAGCATGCTCGGACGGGTGCTTGATGGCGCCGGTCGTGCGCTGGACGGCAAGGGCGGAATGAAGGCCGAAGACTGGGTGCCGATGGACGGGCCGACGATCAACCCGCTCAAGCGTCACCCGATCAGCGAGCCGCTGGACGTGGGCATTCGCTCCATCAACGGCTTGTTGACGGTCGGTCGCGGCCAGCGGCTCGGGCTGTTTGCCGGTACCGGCGTCGGCAAGAGTGTGCTGTTGGGCATGATGACCCGCTTCACCGAGGCCGACATTATCGTCGTTGGGCTGATCGGCGAACGGGGTCGAGAAGTTAAAGAGTTCATCGAGCACATTCTCGGTGAAGAAGGCCTCAAGCGTTCAGTGGTCGTGGCGTCCCCGGCGGACGATGCGCCGCTGATGCGTCTGCGCGCCGCCATGTATTGCACGCGAATCGCCGAGTATTTTCGCGACAAGGGCAAGAATGTCCTGTTGCTGATGGACTCCTTGACCCGTTTCGCCCAGGCCCAGCGGGAAATCGCCCTGGCCATTGGCGAGCCGCCGGCGACCAAGGGCTATCCGCCATCGGTGTTCGCCAAGTTGCCGAAACTGGTGGAGCGGGCCGGTAACGCTGAAAAGGGCGGCGGTTCGATCACCGCGTTTTATACCGTGTTGTCCGAAGGCGACGACCAGCAGGATCCGATCGCCGACGCCGCGCGGGGTGTACTCGACGGGCACATCGTCCTGTCCCGGCGTCTGGCCGAGGAAGGGCATTACCCGGCCATCGACATCGAAGCGTCGATCAGCCGGGTCATGCCGTCGGTGGTGTCGCCGGAGCACATGACCCGCGCTCAGTATTTCAAGCAGTTGTGGTCGCGTTATCAACAGAGTCGCGACCTGATCAGCGTGGGCGCCTACGTGCCCGGCGGAGATCGGGAAACTGACCTGGCGATTTCCCTGCAACCGCAACTGGTCAAATACCTGCGCCAGGGATTGAACGACAGCATCAGCCTGGGTGAAAGCGAAGCCTATCTCGGCTCGATCTTCGCGCCCGCGGCTGGCGGCTAATCGATCATGGCCCAGAGTCGGGCAGGGCGCTTGGCGCCGGTGGTCGAAATGGCCGAAAAGGCCGAGAAAACCGCCGTCCAGCGGTTGGGCCATTTTCAGGGCCAGGTTCGCTTGGCCGAAAGCAAACTCGCCGACCTTGAAGCCTTTCGACTCGATTATCAGGAGCAATGGATCGTGCGCGGCAGTAGCGGCGTCTCGGGCCAATGGCTGCTGGGTTACCAGGGCTTCCTCGCGCAACTGGGCACGGCCATCGATCAGCAACGGCAAAGCCTGGCGTGGCATCAGAACAATCTGAACAAGGCGCGGGAAACCTGGCAGCAGGCGTTTGCCCGGGTCGAGGGCTTGCGCAAGCTGGTTCAGCGCTATGCGGACGAGGCGCGGCAGCTGGAAGACAAGCGCGAGCAGAAGCTGCTGGACGAGTTGTCCCAGCGCTTGCCGCGCGAGAGTCCGTATTGAATCAGCCTGACCGCGTTATCGTTCTTCGTCGGAACGCCCCCCTCGGAGCTTGCCCGCGAAGACTTGCTCGGAAACTCCACAAATTTCCCGCCTTGCCCCCATCTCCACCAGGTGCTAAACCTTGTACAAGTATGTTCACCAATGACAAGGAAGCCGTTCAATGTCAGTTGTTACAGAAGTCTCTCCGAATGGGCAAAAACTGACGATATCGATCAAGGGACGATTCGATTTCGCCAAACATCAGGAATTTCGAGAATCCTACGAGAATCTTGAGCCAAAACCCGAGTCCTTCGAAGTGAACTTGAAGGACGCCACTTACCTCGACAGTTCCGCGCTAGGCATGTTGTTGCTGTTGCGTGATCACGCCGGTGGCGAGAACGCCGAGATCAAGCTGACCAACGCCAACGCCGATGTGCGCAAGATTCTCGCCATCTCCAACTTCGAACAGATCTTCGACGTGGCGTGACGGCCGTGCAATCGTTGTTCGAGCCGCTGACAATCCTGATCGCTGAAGACAGCGCGGCCGACCGCATGCTGTTGTCCACTATTGTCCGCCGTCAGGGGCATGAAGTCCTGACGGCGGCCAACGGTGCCGAAGCGGTCGAAGCTTTTCGCCAGCAGCGACCGCAGCTGGTCTTGATGGACGCCATGATGCCGGTGATGGACGGTTTCGAGGCGGCGCGGCAGATCAAGACGCTGGCCGGGGAAACCCTGGTACCAATCATCTTCCTGACGTCGCTGACCGAAAGCGAAGCCTTGGCGCGCTGCCTGGAGGCCGGCGGTGACGACTTTCTGGCAAAACCCTACAACCAGGTGATCCTCGCCGCCAAAATCAAGGCGATGGACCGCTTGCGCCGGTTGCAGGCCACCGTGCTGGAGCAGCGAGACCAGATCGCCCGGCATCACGATTACCTGCTCAACGAACAGCGTGTGGCCAAAGCTGTGTTCGATAAGGTCGCCCACTCTGGCTGCCTGAACGCCCCCAATATCCGCTACCTGCAATCGCCCTATGCGCTATTCAATGGTGATTTGCTGCTGGCGGCATTCACTCCGGCCGGCGACATGCACGTGCTGCTTGGCGATTTCACCGGCCATGGCTTGCCGGCCGCCGTCGGGGCGATGCCCCTGGCCGAGGTCTTCTACGGCATGACCGCCAAGGGTTATGGCCTGTCGGAAACCCTGCGCGAGATGAACGCCAAGCTCAAGCGAATCCTGCCGGTGGACATGTTCTGCTGTGCGACGCTGCTGTGCCTGAGCTTTCAACGGCGCTCGGTGGAAGTCTGGAATGGCGGGATGCCGGACGGTTACCTGCACAGTGTCGCCACTGGCGAGCGCACACCGCTGACGGCTCGGCATTTGCCGCTTGGCGTGCTGAGCCCGCAGACGTTCGATGACTGCACCGAAGTATTTCCAATGGCGGTCGGGGACCGGGTGTTCCTGTTGTCCGACGGGGTAATCGATACGTGCGATGCCAATGAGCAGTTGTTTGGTGTCGGGCGATTGCAGCAGGTGTTTGCGGCCAACCGTCAGCCCGACCGGCTTTTCGAGGAGATCGAACAGGCGCTGCGGGATTTTCGCGGTGAGGCTCGCGATGATGTCAGCATGGTCGAGGTCAGCCTGTTGGAGGCTGAACAGCTGAGTCCGCCGGCGCTGGTCTATTCCGATAGCGGTCAGTCCTGCCCGCTGGACTGGTCGGTGAGTTTCGAGTTTCGCGCTGCCACCCTCAAGCGCTTCAACCCACTGCCGTATCTTTTGCAGTTGCTGCTGGAGGTCCATGGTTTGCGCGCCCAGAGCGGCGCGCTCTACAGTGTCCTCGCGGAGTTGTACTCCAATGCGCTAGAGCATGGCGTGCTGGGACTGGACTCAAGCCTGAAGCGCGATGCATCGGGTTTTGCCCGGTATTATCAGCAACGCAATGCACGTCTGGACGAGTTGCAGGATGGCTATGTGCGGGTGCATTTACAGGTCACGCCCAGAGGTGAGGGCGGTTGCCTGACGATTCGTGTCGAAGATAGTGGCAAAGGGTTTGATGTCGATCGGGTGATGGCGCGCCCCCTAGATGGCGTCCGTCTGTCGGGACGTGGTGTCAGTCTGATCCGCCAATTGAGCCGCAGCGCCCAATGGTCCGACGATGGTCGTAGTGCCCGCGTGGAATTTTTCTGGGAGGCTCTGGCATAATCCGCGCATTCTTGATCAAGGAGTGAGCAAGTGGCTGACACACATCTGGACCGCGACGTGCTGAGCGCGTTGCAAGAGGTCATGGAGGATGAGTATTCGACGTTGCTGGATACCTTTCTCGCCGATTCCAAAGAGCGCTTGAGTCTGCTGCGCAAGGCAGACGACGCCGAGACGCTTGGTGCCACTGCGCACAGTTTCAAGGGCAGTTGCAGCAACATGGGCGCCATTCGCCTCGCGCAGCTGTGCAATGAACTCGAGCAGCGAGCCAGGCAGACACCCTTGGAAGGTATCGAGAAACTGGTCGGTGAAATCGATGGCGAATTCGCCATTATCCGCCCCCTCTATGAAGCAGAGCGCCAGCGCTCTCTCGCTGACGGTGCGACCGTCCGGCGTTTTTAGCGCCGATTGAACAAAACTGGCGCAACCCTTGCAGCAATCTCCGCAACTGTACCTACGATCCCAGTGCAGCGGAGACCGTTTCATGCCCGTTACCCCCAATATTCTTCTTCAGGCCGCCGCTCAGGCCAAGACTCAAGCCGCCTCCGCCAATCCACCGGCGCTGTCCGCTGAGTCCGGGGACAAGGCGTCCAGCTTCGCTCAGGTCTACGCCAATCAAGCCCAGAACAAGCCCTCGGCGGCCTCCGATGGATCGGCGAAGCCGGTGCGCGACAAAACCCCGGACAGCCCTGATAAAAAGAGCGTCGGCGACGACAAGTCTGCCGCCCCGGAACCGACGGTTGCCGATAGCGGCAAATCCTTGCCCGCCGACAAACCGGCGCCGGCTGACGACAAGACCGCCAGCGATGATGCGGCGGCTACTGTAGAAACTCCGGTAGCCGACACTGCACCGGTTGATCCTGCCCTTGATCCTTCATTGCTGCCAGCGTTGCAGGCTGTGGCGGCGGCTCCGGTTCCGCAGGCGCCGCCAGTGGTGGTCACTGAGCAGCCGCCAGTCCAGGCGCCTGTTGCTGCGCCAGTGACGGCGGCACAAGTGGCTGCGCCTGCGGATGACGCGTTCGATCCTGAAGCCGATCCGCTGGATGCGCTGCCGGCCGTGCGTATGGCCATGGAGCAGGGCGGTCATATTTCCGCTGCCAGTCAGGCGCAACCCAAGGCCGCACCGACGGCTGCTCAGGCCCAGGCTGACGGCGAACCTACCTCGGCGCAGAACTTTGCCGCCGGCATGGCGGGCATGCTCGATGTGCAGGCGGACAAGGACAGCACCAGCCAGGGCGGTGAGAATGCTTTCAGTGGGCTGATCGATGACGGCCTCAAGGACTTGAAGTCGGCCAGCAGCGACACCCGTGTCGATGACTTCGCCAACCGACTGGCGGCGCTGACCCAGGCTGCCACACCGAAAACCGCCAACGCGGTGCCAGTGAATCAACCGATTGCGATGAATCAAAGCGGCTGGACCGAGGAAGTGGTGAACCGGGTCATGTACCTGTCCAGCGTCAATCTCAAGGCAGCCGATATCCAGCTGCAACCAGCCGAGCTGGGGCGCCTCGACATTCGGGTGAACATGGTGCCGGATCAGCAGACCCAGGTGACCTTTATGAGCGCGCATCCAAGCGTTCGCGAAGCGCTCGATGGGCAAATGCACCGCTTGCGTGACATGTTTGCGCAGCAGGGCATGGGGCAGGTCGATGTCAACGTTTCCGACCAGTCGCGTGGCTGGCAGGGGCAGGGTCAGGAACAACAGGCTCAGCAGGGGCAGGGCGGACGCACCAACGCTAGCGGTGGTCGCCTCGATGGCGTGGATGAAGAGCTAGCGCCAACCGTTGCCGAAGTGGCGGCCAGTACGACCAGCGTCATCGGTTCCAGTGCTGTCGACTACTACGCCTGACAGGACCAAACACCAACTCTGTGGGAGCGGGCTTGCCCGCGATAGCGGTGCAGCAGTCGATGCAAATGTTGACTGTCCGGCCCTCATCGCGGGCAAGCCCGCTCCCACAGGATTTGCCGTTTTTCAGGCTACGGCCGTCCCCCCTCCCATCTCCCTCCCGACACTTCTGGCATAACACTTGCTCTTGCCTTGCCGTGCGACTGTGAAAACCCGAATAGTGACGGATTATTGGCATGGCGAAGAGCGAAGCAGCAGCAGTAAAAGACCCCGCAACCAAAGGCAAACTCAAGCTGATCATTGTGGTCGTGGTGGCCCTTCTGCTGGCGATCGGCTTGTCCGTGGGAGCGACCTGGTTCTTCATGCACAGCGCCCAGAGCAAACCGGTCGCTGCGGCTGAAACCACCCCGGTCGGCAAGCAGCCGGCGGTTTTCGAGCAAATGGCGCCGGCCTTCGTGGCCAATTACAACCAGAACGGCCGCCAGCGCTACATGCAGGTGAGCATCACCATGCAGGGTCGCAATCAGGCCGACCTGGAAGCGCTCAAAGTTCACATGCCGGTCATCCGCAACAACCTTGTCATGCTGTTTTCCGGGCAGGATTTCGCGACCCTGGCGTCGCCGGTCGGTCAGGAAATGCTGCGTCAGAAAGCCACGGCCAGCGTCCAGGAAGTGGCGCAGAAAGAGCTTGGCAAAGTAGTCATCGAACAGTTGCTTTTCACTAATTTCGTACTGCAGTAGGAACACGACATGGCCGTGCAGGACCTGCTGTCCCAGGATGAGATCGATGCGCTGTTGCATGGTGTCGACGATGGTCTGGTACAGACCGATACCGCTGCCGAGCCCGGCAGCGTCAAAAGCTACGACCTGACCAGCCAGGATCGCATCGTCCGTGGACGCATGCCGACCCTGGAAATGATCAACGAGCGTTTCGCCCGCTACACCCGTATCAGCATGTTCAACATGCTGCGCCGCTCGGCGGACGTTGCCGTCGGTGGTGTGCAGGTGATGAAGTTCGGCGAATACGTGCACTCGCTGTACGTGCCGACCAGCCTCAATCTGGTCAAGATCAAGCCGTTGCGAGGCACCGCGCTGTTCATCCTCGACGCCAAACTGGTGTTCAAACTGGTGGACAACTTTTTCGGCGGCGACGGCCGTCACGCAAAGATCGAAGGGCGTGAATTCACCCCGACCGAACTGCGGGTGGTGCGCATGGTGCTGGAACAGGCCTTCGTCGATTTGAAGGAGGCCTGGCAGGCGATCATGGAAGTGAACTTCGAGTACATCAACTCGGAAGTAAACCCGGCCATGGCCAACATCGTCGGCCCGAGCGAAGCCATCGTGGTGTCGACCTTCCACATCGAACTCGATGGCGGTGGCGGCGACCTGCACGTGACCATGCCGTACTCGATGATCGAGCCGGTGCGTGAAATGCTCGACGCCGGCTTCCAGTCGGACCTCGACGATCAGGACGAGCGTTGGGTCAATGCCCTGCGCCAGGACGTACTCGATGTCGACGTGCCGATTGGTGCCACGGTTGCCCGTCGCCAGTTGCGCCTGCGCGACATTCTGCATATGCAGCCGGGGGACATCATCCCGGTCGAAATGCCGGAAGAAATGATCATGCGCGCCAACGGCGTGCCTGCGTTCAAGGTCAAGATGGGCTCGCACAAAGGCAACCTCGCGTTGCAAGTGATCGAGCCGATCGAGCGCCGTTGACCGGCGCCTCTTCACATTCGCTTTTAACTGACGGCTGCCTTTGAAGGGTTGCCCGCCGAGGACACATAATGGCAGACGATATGAATACCCAGGACGACCAGGCGTTGGCTGACGAATGGGCTGCGGCCCTGGAAGAAACCGGCGATGCCGGGCAGGACGACATCGACGCTTTGCTGGCCGCTGACGCTGCCGGTTCGTCGTCCAACCGTCTGCCCATGGAAGAGTTTGGCAGCGTGCCGAAAAACAACGATCCGGTGACCCTGGACGGTCCGAACCTGGACGTGATCCTCGACATCCCGGTGTCGATTTCCATGGAAGTCGGCAGCACCGACATCAACATCCGTAACCTGCTGCAACTCAACCAGGGGTCGGTGATCGAGCTCGATCGTCTGGCCGGTGAACCGCTGGACGTGCTGGTCAACGGTACGTTGATCGCTCACGGTGAAGTCGTGGTGGTCAACGAGAAGTTCGGCATCCGCCTGACCGACGTGATCAGCCCAAGCGAACGCATCAAGAAGCTGCGCTGAGTGAACAAGGTTCTGGGGTTAGTGCTGGCCTTGCCGTTCAGTGTTCTGGCGGCCGAGCCGGTGGCGACTGTTGCCGCGGCCCCTGCGGTCAGCAGCGGTGTGGCGGGGCAGTTGACGCAACTCGTGCTCGGTTTGCTGCTGGTGCTGGGGTTGATCTTCTTCCTCGCCTGGCTGCTGCGCCGGGTCCAGCAAGCCGGACCGGCCGGAAAAGGGCAGGTGATCGAGTTGATCGGTTCCCGGGCGTTGGGTCCACGTGACCGATTGATGCTGGTGCAGGTCGGCAACGAGCAGATTCTGCTTGGTTTGAGCCCTGGCACCATCACCGCGCTGCATGTGCTCAAGGAGCCGGTGCACGTGCCGGTCACCGAGAAAGCGACCCCGGAGTTTGCCCTGCGCCTGATGGAGCTGATGGGCAAGGATCAGAAGGATAAGAAGTAATGGGTGCGCTACGCATCATCTTGACGCTGGCCCTGATGCTGGCTGCGCCGCTGGCCGTCGCCGCCGATCCGTTGTCGATCCCGGCGATTACCCTGGGCACCAACGCCAATGGCGCTCAGGAATACTCGGTCAGCCTGCAAATCCTGTTGATCATGACCGCGCTGAGTTTCATTCCGGCGTTCGTCATGCTGATGACCAGTTTCACCCGGATCATCATTGTCTTCTCGATCCTGCGTCAGGCCCTGGGCCTGCAGCAGACGCCGTCGAACCAGATCCTCACCGGCATGGCGCTGTTCCTGACCCTGTTCATCATGGCGCCAGTGTTCGACCGGGTGAACCAGGATGCCTTGCAGCCGTATCTGGCGGAAAAACTCACCGCGCAAGATGCCGTGGCCAAGGCCCAGGTGCCGATCAAGGACTTCATGCTGGCGCAGACGCGCAGCAGTGATCTGGAGCTGTTCATGCGCCTGTCCAAGCGCACCGACATTGCCACGCCGGATCAGGCGCCGCTGACCATTCTGGTGCCGGCCTTCGTCACGTCCGAGCTGAAAACCGCTTTCCAGATCGGCTTCATGATCTTCATTCCATTCCTGATCATCGACCTGGTCGTCGCCAGTGTGCTGATGGCCATGGGTATGATGATGCTCTCGCCGCTGATCATTTCCCTGCCGTTCAAGATCATGCTGTTCGTGCTGGTGGATGGCTGGGCGCTGATCATCGGTACATTGGCAAGCAGCTTCGGCGGTGTTTCGCCATGACGCCGGAAGTTGCGGTAGACATCTTTCGCGAAGCACTCTGGCTGACCACCATGATGGTCGCGGTGCTGGTGATTCCGAGTCTGTTGGTGGGCCTGTTGGTGGCGATGTTCCAGGCCGCCACGCAGATCAACGAACAGACCCTGAGCTTTCTGCCGCGCCTGCTGGTCATGCTGGTGACCCTGATCGTCGCCGGCCCGTGGCTGGTGCAGACGTTCATGGAGTACATCCTGCAGTTGTACGGCAATATTCCTCGGGTCATCGGCTAAACCATGCCGTCGCTGCTGCAACTGACCGATACCCAGATCAGCACCTGGGTGGCGACGTTCATGTTGCCGTTGTTTCGCATCGGTGCCTTGCTGATGGTCATGCCGGTCTTCGGTACGACCCTGGTGCCCAAGCGAGTGCGCTTGTATTTCGCCCTCGCGATCACCGTCGTGATTGCCCCCGGTTTGCCGCCGATGCCGCCGGTCAATGCGCTGGACTTGAGCGGGCTGCTGCTGATTGCCGAACAGATCCTCATCGGCGCGGTGTTTGGGTTCGCCCTGCAACTGTTCTTCCAGGCCTTCGTGGTCGCCGGGCAGATCGTTTCGATTCAGATGGGCATGGGCTTCGCGTCGATGGTCGATCCCACCAACGGCGTTTCGGTGGCGGTGATCGGGCAGTTTTTCACCATGCTGGTGACGCTGTTGTTCCTGGCCATGAATGGCCACTTGGTGGTCTTCGAAATTCTCACTGAAAGCTTCACCACGTTGCCGGTCGGTAGCGGGTTGATGGTTTCACAATTCTGGGACCTGGCCGGCAAGCTCGGTTGGGTGCTGGGTGCGGCGTTGATGCTGGTGCTGCCAGCGATCACGGCGCTGTTGGTGGTCAACATCGCGTTTGGCGTGATGACCCGCGCCGCGCCGCAGCTGAACATTTTTTCCATCGGCTTCCCGCTGACCCTGGTGCTCGGGCTGTTCATCGTCTGGGTAGGGCTGGCGGACATCATCAATCAGTATCAACCGCTGGCTACCGAGGCCTTGCAGTGGTTACGCGAACTGGCACGGGCGCGCTGAGTCATGGCTGAGAGCGAGAGCGGTCAGGACAAAACAGAAGACCCCACGGAGAAACGTAAAAAGGACTCCAGGGAAAAAGGCGAGATTGCGCGCTCCAAAGAGCTCAATACCCTGGCGATCATGCTCGCCGGTGCCAGTGCGCTGCTGATCTTTGGCGGGGCTTTGGCGCAGGACATGATGGAACTGATGCGCATGAACTTCACGCTGTCGCGGGAAGTGATTCTGGATCAGCGCAGCATGGGCGCCTTCCTTCTGCACTCGGGGCAGATCGCCCTGCTGTCGATTCAGCCAGTGATGATCACCTTGCTGCTGGCGGCGTTTCTCGGCCCGATTTCTCTCGGCGGCTGGCTGTTCGCGGCGGGCTCGCTGGCACCGAAATTCAGTCGCATGAACCCCGGCGCAGGGCTGAAGCGGATGTTCTCGGCCAAGGCACTAGTGGAACTGCTCAAGGCCCTGGCGAAGTTTTTCATTGTGCTGTTCGTCGCACTGGCGGTGTTGAAATCCGACATCGACGACTTGATGCGCATTGCGCATGAGCCGTTGGACATGGCGATCATTCACAGCCTGCAAGTGGTTGGCTGGAGCACCCTGTGGATGGCCTGCGGCTTGATCATCATCGCCGCTGTCGACGTGCCGGTGCAGCTGTGGGAAAGCCACAAGAAACTGCTGATGACCAAGCAGGAAGTGCGCGACGAGCACAAGGATCAGGAAGGGAAGCCAGAGGTCAAACAGCGTATTCGCCAGTTGCAACGCGAGATGTCCCAGCGCCGAATGATGGCGGCCATTCCTGAGGCCGACGTGGTCATTACCAACCCGACTCACTACGCCGTGGCGCTCAAATACGACCCCGACAAGGGCGGGGCGCCGATGCTGATTGCCAAGGGCAATGATTTCCTGGCGCTGAAGATTCGTGAGATTGCCGTGGCGAATGAGGTGTTGTTGCTGGAATCGCCTGCTTTGGCGCGGTCGATCTACTACTCCACCGAACTTGATCAGGAAATCCCTGGCGGGCTCTATCTTGCCGTCGCCCAGGTGCTCGCTTACGTCTACCAGATCCGACAGCACCGGGCTGGCAAGGGTAAACGGCCGGATCCGCTGAAGGATGATTTGCCGATTCCGCCGGATTTGCGGCGGGATTCTTGAAGGACCTAGCGTTTATTGAAAATGCTGATCGCGAATACGATAACGTTCAGCCTGTAAAACATCGACTTCGCCAGGTATGGCTGAATTCATTCTTTTTTTATATGAGGAAATTAATCCTCGATCCAGACCTTTACGACTTATGAGCGCAAGCCGCGTTGAAATGTCAGGACCCGTTATCTGATTCAATCGCTGGAATAGAATGCGATAACCTGCTTGATCAGTAGCTGCTGCGTTATTTATAAGTTTGTTGTAAGGTTTTTCGAAAGGGTGTGCTATGTATCTAGGATCCATAAACTCACGAGTTTCGGGGCGTGCAGCCCTGTAAGCGAGTTGTTCAAGCCGCATGGAAGCTTGGGGTGGTTTGCTGCTTGTAGATATGCTCAGGTCGAACTGGTCTCTTGTAAAAACTGATAGTTGTGCATCACTTATTAGCTCGGGGATTTTAGTTTCTATTTCAATAATTCGGGCATGAGCGCGCGTAGCTTCTTCAGGAGTTATTCCTGGCCTTGATACAAATCGACTACCAAAGCTCGAAATTGGTGTTGGTGCTGACGGTTGCCTGCCTAGTAGACGGGCAAAGAACTCTCGAACATGTCCAGTTGAATCGGTATTGTTAATTGGATCTCCCAAACAATACATATACGAATTCAGTCCGCCGTCTCCAAACGGACTCCAACTATCCGGACAATTAAACCGCATCAACACCGGATTAAACGCCCGATACCCATTCCCCAACAAGTAACAACCGGTAACCGGATCCGGCCGTTCGCCGTTAAAGCCAAGCAGGCTTAGCAATCCATTTTCAGGGCGGTGGTGGCCGTAGGGCGTATACGCGATAGGTCGCCGTGTTTGATTGGCATTAAGGGTCTGCAGCACGGAGCGCTGCTGATCAGTGGCCAGCAACGTGGTACTGAGTGCATCGCCCTCGCTCTGCTGCTGCGCCAGTATTTGGTCGCCGTGTTGCAGTAGCGAATACCGGTTCACACCCTGGATCTCGGTAGCCAAACGGCTTTTGCAATAAAACCGCTGCCGCTCAGGCGCACTCGGGTGCTCATTGGCTATCAGCCGGTCGAGGGCGTCGTAGCGGTAATGGCAGAGCAGGGTTTCGCGCAGCGATTGCATGAATGAGTGCTCCAAAGGTCAGAAGGACTGGCACTCAGTATTGGCGGTATCGCCAGGGTTGGGTACTAGCAGAACTGCTAGTTTTCCGGGGTCAAACAGCGTATTCGCCAGTTGCAACGCGAGATGTCCCAGCGCCGAATGATGGCGGCCATTCCTGAGGCCGACGTGGTCATTACCAACCCGACTCACTACGCCGTGGCGCTCAAATACGACCCCGACAAGGGCGGGGCGCCGATGCTGATTGCCAAGGGCAATGATTTCCTGGCGCTGAAGATTCGTGAGATTGCCGTGGCGAATGAGGTGTTGTTGCTGGAATCGCCTGCTTTGGCGCGGTCGATCTACTACTCCACCGAACTTGATCAGGAAATCCCTGGCGGGCTCTATCTTGCCGTCGCCCAGGTGCTCGCTTACGTCTACCAGATCCGACAGCACCGGGCTGGCAAGGGTAAACGGCCGGATCCGCTGAAGGATGATTTGCCGATTCCGCCGGATTTGCGGCGGGATTCTTGAAGGACCTAGCGTTTATTGAAAATGCTGATCGCGAATACGATAACGTTCAGCCTGTAAAACATCGACTTCGCCAGGTATGGCTGAATTCATTCTTTTTTTATATGAGGAAATTAATCCTCGATCCAGACCTTTACGACTTATGAGCGCAAGCCGCGTTGAAATGTCAGGACCCGTTATCTGATTCAATCGCTGGAATAGAATGCGATAACCTGCTTGATCAGTAGCTGCTGCGTTATTTATAAGTTTGTTGTAAGGTTTTTCGAAAGGGTGTGCTATGTATCTAGGATCCATAAACTCACGAGTTTCGGGGCGTGCAGCCCTGTAAGCGAGTTGTTCAAGCCGCATGGAAGCTTGGGGTGGTTTGCTGCTTGTAGATATGCTCAGGTCGAACTGGTCTCTTGTAAAAACTGATAGTTGTGCATCACTTATTAGCTCGGGGATTTTAGTTTCTATTTCAATAATTCGGGCATGAGCGCGCGTAGCTTCTTCAGGAGTTATTCCTGGCCTTGATACAAATCGACTACCAAAGCTCGAAATTGGTGTTGGTGCTGACGGTTGCCTGCCTAGTAGACGGGCAAAGAACTCTCGAACATGTCCAGTTGAATCGGTATTGTTAATTGGATCTCCCAAACAATACATATACGAATTCAGTCCGCCGTCTCCAAACGGACTCCAACTATCCGGACAATTAAACCGCATCAACACCGGATTAAACGCCCGATACCCATTCCCCAACAAGTAACAACCGGTAACCGGATCCGGCCGTTCGCCGTTAAAGCCAAGCAGGCTTAGCAATCCATTTTCAGGGCGGTGGTGGCCGTAGGGCGTATACGCGATAGGTCGCCGTGTTTGATTGGCATTAAGGGTCTGTAGCACGGAGCGCTGCTGATCAGTGGCCAGCAACGTGGTACTGAGTGCATCGCCCTCGCTCTGCTGCTGCGCCAGTATTTGGTCGCCGTGTTGCAGTAGCGAATACCGGTCCACACCCTGGATCTCGGTAGCCAAACGGCTTTTGCAATAAAACCGCTGCCGCTCAGGCGCACTCGGCTGCTCATTGGCTATCAGCCGGTCGAGGGCGTCGTAGCGGTAATGGCAGAGCAGCGTGTTGCGCCGTGATTGCATGAGTGAGCGCTCCGACGTTAAGAATGGCAGGCACTCAGTATTGGTGGTTTGGCCTGGGTCGGGTACTAGCAGAACTGATAGGTTCATTGATCTTTGGTCCGTCAGATTGGCTTTTCAGTGACGCACTTTTCCGGATGCTCATCCCGGACTTGCCCCCGATGAGGCCCTCCGAGACGACACAGCTCTCCCTGTTTTAACCCCCGGCAAAAAGTTGGAAGGCTTCTTGCAGTAGCCGCCCTGCGCCTGCTTCAGGCGTCAAAAGTTTGCTTTAAAGGAACGGGGAAAACCGGTGGATCGCTCTCAGTTACTCAACAGTGCCCGCACAAACGTTGCCGACTTAAGTCGGGGCAATCTGGGCGTGCCGTTGTTGCTGCTGGTCATGCTGGCAATGATGATGTTGCCGATACCGCCGTTCCTGCTGGACGTGTTCTTCACGTTCAACATTGCCTTGTCCATCGTTGTGTTGCTGGTCTGCGTCTACGCCTTGCGACCACTGGATTTTGCGGTGTTCCCAACCATTCTGCTGGTGGCGACGCTGATGCGGCTGGCGCTGAACGTGGCCTCCACGCGGGTGGTGATGCTTCACGGGCAGGACGGCCATGCCGCCGCCGGTAAGGTGATCCAGGCGTTCGGTGAGGTGGTGATCGGCGGTAACTACGTGGTCGGTATCGTGGTCTTCGCGATTTTGATGATCATCAACTTCGTCGTGGTCACTAAGGGTGCCGGGCGGATTTCCGAGGTGAGCGCGCGTTTCACCCTCGATGCGATGCCTGGTAAACAAATGGCGATCGACGCCGATCTGAACGCCGGCCTGATCGATCAGAACCAGGCCAAGCTGCGCCGGATGGACGTGGCCCAGGAGGCCGAATTCTACGGTTCCATGGACGGTGCCAGTAAATTCGTGCGCGGTGACGCCATCGCCGGTTTGCTGATTCTGTTTATCAACCTGATTGGCGGCATGGCGGTCGGTATCTTCCAGCACGGCATGACCTTTGGCGATGCGGGCAGGGTTTACGCGCTGCTGACCATCGGTGACGGTTTGGTGGCGCAATTGCCATCACTGTTGTTATCTACAGCGGCTGCGATCATGGTGACCCGTGCTTCGGGTTCGGAAGACATGGGCAAGCAGATCAATCGCCAGATGTTCGCCTCGCCGAAGGCGCTGGCCGTGGCGGCGGGTTTGATGGCGGTCATGGGCCTGGTGCCCGGCATGCCGCACTTCTCCTTCCTGAGCATGGCGGCCCTGGCGGCCGGCGGTGCGTATCTGTTCTGGAAGAAGCAGAACATCGTCAAGGTTCAGGCCTTGCAAGAGGTCAAGCGTCAGCAGGAATTGCTGCCATCGCCGGCACGCGCTCAGGAAACCAAGGAGCTTGGCTGGGACGATGTGACGCCGATCGACATGATTGGCCTGGAAGTCGGCTATCGTCTGATTCCGCTGGTAGACCGCAACCAGGGTGGTCAGTTGCTGGCGCGGATTAAAGGCGTGCGTAAAAAGCTGTCCCAGGATCTGGGCTTCCTGATGCCGACTGTGCATATCCGTGACAACCTCGACCTCGCACCGAGCGCCTATCGCCTCACCTTGATGGGGGTGATCCTGGCCGAAGCGGAGATTTATCCGGACCGCGAGCTGGCGATCAACCCCGGCCAGGTCTACGGCTCGCTCAACGGCATTACCGCCAAAGATCCGGCTTTCGGGCTGGAGGCGGTCTGGATCGAAGTCAGTCAGCGTGCACAGGCACAATCCCTCGGTTACACCGTGGTCGATGCCAGTACGGTAGTGGCAACCCACTTGAACCAGATTCTGTACAAGCACTCCAGTGAGCTGATCGGCCACGAAGAAGTGCAGCAACTCATGCAATTGCTGGCCAAAAGCTCGCCAAAACTGGCCGAGGAGCTGGTGCCGGGCGTGGTTTCGTTGTCGCAGCTGCTCAAGGTGCTCCAGGCGTTGCTGGCCGAGCAGGTGCCAGTACGCGACATTCGGAGCATCGCCGAGGCGATCGCCAACAATGCCGCCAAGAGTCAAGATACTGCCGCTTTGGTCGCCGCGGTGCGCGTCGGCGTATCCCGTGCAATCGTCCAAAGCATTGTAGGGACTGAGTCCGAGCTTCCAGTTATCACCCTGGAGCCAAGGTTGGAACAAATATTGCTCAATAGTCTTCAGAAGGCAGGACAAGGCTCGGAAGAGGGTGTTCTGTTGGAGCCAAGCATGGCTGAAAAACTGCAACGCTCGTTGATCGATGCGGCGCAGCGTCAGGAAATGCAAGGTCAACCGGTGATTCTGCTGGTGGCCGGCCCGGTTCGCGCGATGCTGTCGCGATTCGGCCGACTGGCAGTCCCGGGTTTGCACGTGTTGGCTTACCAGGAAATCCCTGACAACAAGCAAGTGACCATCGTTGCGACAGTAGGGCCCAACGGCTGAGGTAGTGGTTTATGCAAGTTAAGCGTTTTTTCGCCGCCGATATGCGTCAGGCCATGAAGCTGGTTCGTGATGAGCTGGGCGCTGATGCCGCCATCATTGGCAATCGCCGGATCGCCGGCGGTGTCGAGCTGACGGCTGCTCTAGATTACAAGCTGTCGGCGCTGGCCCCACGTGTTCCAAACATGGAGCTCGAGGACGAGCTGCGCAAGACCCAGTCGCGGATCGTCACCGCCCAGGCCGAACTGAGCCTGCGTAGCGAGGGCGAGAGCGACAAGTCCACCAATCGCCAGTTGTTTGCCGGCCTGCCACTCACCGCCGCCGAACCGCTGATCGAACCGACTTACACTGAACCCCGTCGTGCAGCGCCGGCGCCCGCGCCAGCCTCCGGCGGTGTCGATCCGCGGGCGTTCGATTCGATGCGTTTCGAACTCAACAGCCTGCGCGAACTGATGGAAGTACAACTCGGCTCCCTGGCCTGGAACCAGCTGCAAGGCAGCCGTCCGGCCCAGGCCAACCTTTGGCGTCGCCTGCAGCGCATCGGTTTGTCCGGCCCGTTGTCCCGCGATCTGCTGGAAATGATTACCGGCATCGAAGAGCCCCGTCAGGCCTGGCGCATGTTGCTGGCGCACCTGGCGCGGATGATCGCCACGCCGGAAGTCGAGCCACTGGAAGAGGGCGGCGTGATTGCCATGGTCGGCCCTGCGGGCATGGGCAAGACCACCACGCTGGCCAAGCTTGCGGCCCGTTACGTGCTCAAGTACGGCGCTCAGAACATCGCGCTGGTGAGCATGGACAGCTACCGTATCGGTGCTCAGGAACAACTCAAGACGCTCGGTCGGATCCTCAATGTGTCGGTCACCCACGTCGATCCCGGCCAGTCCCTGGTGCAGGCGCTGGATCCGTTGCTGCGCAAGCGTGTGGTGCTGATCGATACCGCGGGCCTTCAGGCCAGCGATCCCGCATTGCGCATGCAGCTCGAAAGTCTGGCCGGCCGTGGCATCAAATCAAAAAATTATCTGGTTCTGGCAACCACCAGCCAGAAACAGGTTCTAACCGCCGCGTATCACAGTTACAAGCGCTGCGGGCTCGCTGGCTGCATCCTGACTAAACTGGATGAAACGGCAAGCCTGGGTGAGGTGTTGAGCCTGGCAATCAGTCATGAATTGCCGGTGGCTTACCTGACCGATGGACCGCGTATTCCGGATGATTTGCATCTGCCGCGTCGTCATCAGTTGGTCAGCCGCGCCGTCAGCGTGCAAATGCAGGAAGAACCCAGCGAAGAAGCCATGGCTGACATGTTCGCTGATATTTACCACAGCCCGACCAAGCAGGTTGGCTGAGGTATTAATGAACAGTTTTTGTACCTACATCGATGGTCTGCCATGCATTGTTCAGTTGATGAACGCGCAGCCAGTAATGTGGCCTCCGTCTATGCAAGACAAGGTAAAGAAATAACATGGGCAGCATGCATCCCGTACAGGTGATCGCGGTGACCGGCGGCAAAGGTGGCGTCGGGAAGACTAACGTGTCAGTGAACTTGTCCCTGGCTCTAGCTGAGCTCGGCCGGCGCGTGATGCTGCTGGACGCCGATCTGGGGCTGGCGAACGTTGACGTCCTGCTGGGACTGACACCCAAACGTACCCTGGCCGACGTCATTGAAGGCCGCTGTGAGCTGCGCGACGTGTTGTTGCAAGGCCCCGGCGGAATCCGCATCGTCCCGGCCGCGTCCGGCACTCAAAGCATGGTGCATCTGAGCCCGGCTCAGCATGCCGGTCTGATCCAGGCCTTCAGCGATATCGGCGACAACCTCGACGTGCTGGTGATCGACACTGCTGCGGGGATTGGTGACTCGGTAGTCAGTTTCGTTCGCGCCGCGCAAGAAGTCTTGCTGGTGGTCTGCGACGAGCCGACCTCGATCACCGACGCCTACGCCCTGATCAAACTGCTCAACCGCGACTACGGCATGAACCGCTTCCGGGTCCTGGCCAACATGGCCCAGAGCCCGCAGGAAGGCCGCAACCTGTTCGCCAAGTTGACCAAGGTCACGGACCGCTTCCTCGACGTCGCCTTACAATACGTCGGTGCGGTGCCGTACGACGAAAGCGTGCGCAAGGCTGTGCAGAAGCAGCGCGCGGTCTATGAAGCCTTTCCTCGCTCCAAGTGTTCCCTGGCTTTCAAGGCCATCGCACAAAAGGTCGATACCTGGCCGCTGCCCGCCAACCCGCGTGGGCACCTGGAGTTTTTCGTCGAGCGCCTCGTGCAACAAACGGCAGGACCCGTGCTATGACCGCCAGCGGTTACAACCTCTACAAGAAGTCGGCACGTGACGCGCAGTACGAGCTGATCGAGCGTTACGCGCCACTGGTCAAACGCATTGCCTACCACTTGCTGGCGCGACTGCCCGCCAGCGTCCAGGTCGAAGACCTGATTCAGGCCGGGATGATCGGCCTGCTTGAAGTGTCCACCAAATACGACGCCAGCAAAGGCGCGAGTTTCGAGACGTACGCGGGCATTCGAATCCGCGGCGCCATGCTTGATGAAGTGCGCAAAGGGGACTGGGCGCCACGTTCGGTCCACCGCAATACCCGCATGGTCAGCGACGCAATTCGCTCGATTGAAGCTAAAACCGGCCGTGACGCTAAAGATCACGAAGTTGCGGCCGAACTCCAATTGAGTCTCGACGATTACTACGGGATTTTGAACGACACCCTGGGCAGCCGGTTATTCAGTTTCGACGATCTGTTGCAGGACGGCGAACACGAAGGGCTGCACGAGGATGGCGCGAGTGCTCATCTCGAGCCGTCACGCGATCTGGAAGATGAACGCTTCCAGGCGGCGCTGGCGGACGCGATTGCCAATTTGCCGGAGCGTGAGCGACTGGTGTTGGCGCTGTACTACGACGAAGAGTTGAATCTCAAGGAAATCGGTGAGGTCCTGGGGGTCAGCGAATCTCGGGTCAGCCAGTTACACAGCCAGTGCGCGGCCCGTTTGCGGGGGCGTTTGGGGGAGTGGCGAGCGCGCTGAAGGCAGTGTGGGGACACTGCGAACGTGGCTGGTGTGGTGTTGAACTGCGCCGGTCTCGATCTGTTGTGCTCCAGACAGTCATTGAGTGCTTTGCCGGATTGATTGAAATGGCGCGTCCAGGTGCTGGGGGCGTTTAAGACTGCTTGGAGGTCGAATTGGACAAGAACATGAAAATCCTCATCGTTGATGACTTCTCAACGATGCGGCGGATCATAAAAAACCTGTTGCGTGACCTTGGGTTCACCAACACGGTCGAGGCCGACGATGGTGTTACTGCCATTCCGGTTCTCAACAGCGGAAGCATCGACTTTCTGGTAACGGACTGGAACATGCCTGGCATGACCGGTATCGATCTGCTGCGTCATGTGCGCGCCGATGAAAAGCTCAAGCACCTGCCGGTGCTGATGGTGACCGCTGAAGCCAAGCGTGAGCAGATCATCGAAGCGGCCCAGGCCGGCGTAAACGGCTATGTGGTCAAACCCTTCACGGCCCAGGCGTTGAAAGACAAAATCGAGAAGATTTTCGAACGCATCGGTTGAGAAACTGCGCCACGGGGGAGCTATGGACCACAAAGAATCTTCACAGGGCGATTTTGAATCGACCCTGAAAAAACACGCGGTCGAACTGGTCGAAAGCCTTGAAAAAGGCAGGTTCGGCGACGCTGTGCAACTGATCCATGAGCTCAACCAGACCCGTGACCGCGGCCTGTATCAGGAAGTGGGCAAGCTCACCCGCGAGCTGCACAGCGCGATCGTCAATTTCCAGATTGACCCGCACATGCCGCAAGCCGAGGAAGTGTCCCAGATCACAGATGCCACCGAGCGTCTGGGTTACGTTGTCAAGCTGACAGAGGCCGCAGCCAACCGCACCATGGATCTGGTCGAAAACTCCACGCCGTTGGTCAACAGCCTGAGCGATGAAGCCCAGGCGCTGAGCACGGACTGGGGGCGGTTCATGCGTCGCGAAGTCGGGGCTGAGGAGTTTCGTGAACTGGCACGGCGTGTCGACGGTTTCCTGACACGCAGCACCGTGGATAACCGTGCAGTGTCGAGCAACCTCAACGACATTCTGCTCGCTCAGGATTACCAGGACCTCACCGGTCAAGTGATCAAGCGTGTGACCCAACTGGTCACTGAAGTTGAAAGCAACCTGCTCAAGCTCGTGCTTATGGCCAGTCAGGTGGACCGCTTTGCGGGCATCGAACATGACCGTGAAGCGATGCTTGCAGAAAAAGATCCGCAAAAACATCTCTCTCAGGGTGAAGGTCCGCAGATTCATGCCGATAAAAGAGAAGACGTTGTGTCCGGTCAGGACGATGTGGACGACTTGCTATCCAGCCTAGGGTTTTAGAATTTTAGGCATTTTAGGTTTTTAGACCTGTAGGAGCACACCCTTAATGAGCTTCGGCGCCGATGAAGAGATCCTTCAGGATTTCCTGGTTGAGGCCGGCGAGATTCTAGAGCAACTGTCCGAACAGCTGGTCGAGCTTGAAAGCCGACCGGATGATGCGGACTTGCTCAATGCAATTTTTCGCGGTTTTCACACTGTAAAAGGGGGCGCCGGCTTCCTCCAGCTCAACGAGCTGGTGGAGTGCTGTCACATCGCCGAGAACGTGTTCGACATCCTGCGCAAGGGTGAGCGTCGCGTCGACTCGGAACTGATGGACGTGGTTCTCGAAGCGCTGGACGCGGTGAACAGCATGTTTACCGAAGTCCGCGAGCGCAGCCCGATAACGGCTGCCACACCTGAATTGCTGGCGGCCCTGGCCCGTCTGGCCGAGCCGCAAACCGCCGAGCAAGCCGCACCGGTGGCTGAAGTGGTGGAAGAATCGGTTGCCGAAGCCGAATCAGGCGACATCACCGATAACGAATTTGAACAACTGCTGGACTCGCTGAACGCCGTCAAGGCGCAGGCTGAGGCCCCGGCGGCGGCTCCGCAGCCGGCCGGCGATGCCGCGACCAGCGACGAAATCACCGATGCCGAGTTCGAGTCGTTGCTCGATCAACTGCACGGCAAAGGCCAGTTCGCGGTCGACGCGGTGGCTGCACCCGCGGTGCCAGCCGCACCGGCAGCGCCGAAAGCGCCAGGCGACAGCTCCGACATTACCGACGACGAGTTCGAAGCACTGCTCGATCAGCTGCACGGCAAGGGCAACTTTGCGGTCGACGCGCTGGAATCGGCCATTGCCTCGGTACCGACCCCGGCTGTGCCAACCGCCGCAGCGGCCGGCGGCGATCTGATCTCGGATCACGAGTTCGAATCGCTGCTCGACGAATTGCATGGCAAAGGCAAGTTCACTGAAGTCGGCACAGGTTCTGCCGCTTCTTCAGTCGCAGCGCCTGTTGCCAAAGCCCCGGCACCTGTTGCCAAGGCACCCGAGCCGAAAGCCGAAACACCGAAACCTGCTGCCGCTGCTGCACCGGCGCCTGCCCGTGCACCGGCCGCGCCACCGGCGGAAAAACCGGCCAGCGAAGCCGAGACCACCGTTCGGGTCGACACCGCGCGTCTCGACGAAATCATGAACATGGTCGGCGAGTTGGTGCTGGTGCGTAACCGCCTGGTTCGCCTGGGTGCCAACAGCGCCGATGAAGCCATGTCCAAGGCCGTGTCGAACCTTGACGTGGTCACGGCCGACCTGCAAACCGCGGTCATGAAGACCCGGATGCAACCGATCAAGAAGGTCTTCGGGCGCTTCCCGCGTCTGGTTCGCGACCTGGCTCGCCAGCTCAAGAAAGAGATCAACCTGGAGCTGGTCGGCGAAGAAACCGACCTCGACAAAAACCTTGTCGAGGCCCTGGCCGACCCGCTGGTCCACTTGGTGCGCAACTCGGTCGACCACGGTATCGAAGAGCCGGCTGACCGCGAAGCGATGGGTAAACCGCGCAGCGGCAAAGTGATTTTGTCCGCTGAACAGGAAGGTGACCACATCCTGCTGTCCATCTCCGATGACGGCAAAGGCATGGACGCCGACGTGTTGCGCAGCATCGCGGTGAAGAAAGGCTTGATGGACAAGGATGCGGCAGACCGCCTCAGCGAGTCCGACTGCTTCAACCTGATCTTCGCCCCGGGTTTCTCGACCAAGACCGAAATCTCCGACGTGTCGGGTCGTGGCGTGGGCATGGACGTGGTGAAAACCAAGATCGCCCAGCTCAACGGCACGATCAATATCTACTCGACCAAGGGCAAGGGCTCGAAGATCGTCATCAAGGTCCCGTTGACCCTGGCGATCATGCCGACGCTGATGGTCATGCTCGGCAACCAGGCGTTTGCGTTCCCGCTGGTGAACGTCAACGAGATCTTCCACCTCGACCTGTCGCGCACCAACGTGGTGGACGGTCAGGAAGTGGTGATCGTGCGGGACAAGGCACTGCCACTGTTTTACCTCAAGCGCTGGCTGGTCAGCTCCGCCGCTCACGAAGAGCAGCGCGAAGGCCATGTGGTGATCCTTTCGGTGGGCACCCAGCGGATCGGCTTCGTTGTCGATCAACTGGTCGGCCAGGAAGAAGTGGTCATCAAGCCATTGGGCAAGATGCTCCAGGGAACTCCGGGCATGTCGGGCGCCACCATCACCGGTGACGGCCGCATAGCGCTGATTCTCGATGTTCCGAGCATGCTCAAGCGTTACGCCGCACGGCGTATTTGATTCTGGGGGAGCGGGGCGACTGCGCCTCGCCCCCGCCTAACGGAGTGTTTATGGTAGTCAAAGTCCTGGTGGTGGACGATTCGGGGTTTTTCCGCCGCCGCGTCTCGGAAATTCTTTCAGCGGATTCGAATATCCAGGTCGTCGGTACGGCGACCAACGGAAAAGAGGCGATCGATCAGGCGCTGGCGCTCAAGCCAGACGTGATCACCATGGACTACGAGATGCCCATGATGGATGGCATCACGGCGGTGCGGCACATCATGCAGCGCTGCCCGACCCCGGTCTTGATGTTCTCCTCGCTGACGCACGAAGGCGCCCGGGTCACCCTGGATGCGCTGGACGCCGGTGCGGTGGATTTCCTGCCGAAGAATTTCGAAGACATCTCGCGCAACCCCGAGAAGGTCAAGCAACTGCTGTGCGAGAAGATTCTCAGCATCTCGCGCAGTAATCGTCGTGTCAGCGCCTACAGCGCGCCGGCACCGGTCGCTGCACCCGCCCCGACACCTGCGCCTTCCAGCATCGGCAGTTATGGCAGCAGCGCACCTGCACGTCCGGCACCGGCACCGATGCCTGCTCGCAGCTCCGCAGCCAGCCCGTCGTCGCCAGCGCCGAAACGCAAAGCCTACAAACTGGTCGCCATCGGCACGTCCACGGGCGGCCCGGTTGCCCTGCAACGGGTTTTGACCCAGTTGCCGGCCAACTTCCCGGCCCCGATCGTGCTGATCCAGCACATGCCGGCCGCCTTCACCAAGGCGTTCGCCGAACGTCTGGACAAGCTCTGCCGTATCAGCGTCAAGGAAGCCGAGGATGGCGACATCCTGCGTCCGGGCCTGGCGCTGCTGGCACCGGGTGGCAAGCAAATGATGATCGACGGCCGTGGCGCGGTGAAAATCCTGCCGGGCGACGAACGTCTGAACTACAAGCCGTGTGTGGACATCACCTTCGGTTCGGCCGCCAAGACCTACGGTGACAAAGTTCTGGCGGTCGTGTTGACCGGCATGGGCGCCGACGGTCGTGAAGGTGCACGTCTGCTCAAGCAGGGCGGTAGTTCGATCTGGGCTCAGGATGAAGCCAGCTGCGTGATCTACGGCATGCCGATGGCCATCGTCAAAGCCGAACTCGCCGATGCGGTGTACGGCCTCGACGACATAGGTAAACACCTGGTCGAGGCGTGTATCTGATGGATGTACTCAGCCTTATCGGGATCATCATGGCGTTCGTCGCCATCATCGGTGGCAACTACCTTGAAGGCGGCCACCTCGGCGCGTTGGCCAACGGTCCGGCAGCGTTGATCGTGCTCGGCGGGACCGTCGGTGCGGCGCTGCTGCAATCGCCGATGAGCGCCTTCAAGCGCGCCATGCAGATTCTCGGCTGGATCCTGTTCCCGCCGCGCATCGACCTCGCCGGCGGCGTTGACCGCGTGGTGAATTGGAGCCTGACCGCCCGCAAGGAAGGTCTGCTCGGTCTGGAAGGGGTGGCCGACGCCGAACCCGACGCCTACTCGCGTAAAGGCCTGCAGCTGCTGGTGGACGGCGCCGAACCGGAAGCGATTCGCAGCATTCTGGAAGTGGATTTCTACACCCAGGAAAGCCGCGACATTGAAGCCGCCAAAGTCTTCGAAAGCATGGGCGGCTACGCGCCGACCATCGGCATCATCGGTGCGGTGATGGGCCTGATCCATGTCATGGGCAACCTGGCCGATCCGTCGCAACTGGGCAGCGGCATTGCCGTGGCCTTCGTCGCCACCATCTACGGCGTGGCCAGTGCCAACCTGGTGCTCCTGCCGATTGCCGCCAAACTCAAATCCGTTGCCTTGCGTCAGTCGCGTTATCGCGAAATGTTGTTGGAAGGCATCCTGTCGATCGCCGAAGGTGAAAACCCTCGCTCTATTGAGTTGAAGCTTCAGGGCTTCATGGATTGATGGGGGTAATGGATTATGGCTCGTCGCCGGCAACCTGAAGAACACGTAAACCACGAACGCTGGCTGGTTTCCTACGCCGACTTCATTACCCTGCTGTTTGCCTTTTTCGTGGTGATGTACTCGATCTCTTCGATCAACGAAGGCAAGTACAAGATCATTTCGCAAGCGCTGATCGGCGTGTTCACCGATTCGGATCGTTCGCTCCAGCCGATTCCCATCGGCGAAGAGCGTCCGAAAACCGTGACCCCGGCCAAGCCGCTGGTCAAGGACAGCGAGCAGGTCGACGCCGGCATCGCCGGTACCAGCGATCCGCTGAAAAGCATTGCCGATGACATCAGCGCCGCGTTCGGCGACTTGATCAGCTCCAATCAGATGACCGTGCGCGGCAACGAGCTGTGGGTCGAGATCGAACTCAATTCCAGTCTGTTGTTCGGCAGTGGCGATGCCATGCCTAGCGACATGGCGTTCAACATCATCGATAAAGTCGCAGCGATCCTGAAGCCGTTCGACAACCCGATTCACGTCGAAGGCTTCACCGATGATCAACCGATCCGTACCGCGCAGTACCCGACCAACTGGGAGCTGTCCTCGGCGCGTTCGGCGAGCATCGTGCGGATGTTGGCGATGCAGGGTGTCAATCCTGGTCGATTGGCATCGGTGGGTTACGGCGAATTTCAGCCGGTGGCCAATAACGCCACGGCCGAGGGCAGGGCGCGCAACCGTCGCGTGGTGTTGGTGGTGTCGCGAAATCTCGATGTCCGTCGCAGCCTCACCGGCACCGGAACCGCTCATGCGCAACCGGATGCCGCATTGAAGCGTGCTGGCACACAAACTGCACCTGCACCGGTCAAGTCGCCGGGACGAGAGAGCGCCGTCAATTCTCCGTCACCCGCATTAATACGTTGAGCTATTTCTCGGTCGACCGGGTCGACCGGGAGGAACAATCCGAATGAGAGTCTGGGCCGTTGCCAATCAAAAGGGTGGTGTTGGTAAAACCACTTCCTCTATCGCTTTAGCCGGGTTGCTGGCTGAGGCGGGCAAGCGCGTGGTTGTGGTCGATCTCGACCCCCACGGCTCGATGACCAGTTACTTCGGTTACGATCCCGACAGCCTGGAGCACAGCAGCTACGACCTGTTCCTGCACAAGGGCAGCGTGCCGCAGGGCTTGCCCGGTCAATTGCTGTTGCCCACCAGTCACGCGAGTATTTCCCTGTTGCCGTCGAGCACCGCGCTGGCGACCCTCGAGCGCCAGTCGCCGGGGCAGAGTGGTTTGGGCCTGGTGATCGCCAAGAGCCTGGCGCAACTGTGGCAGGATTTCGATTACGCGGTGATCGACAGCCCGCCGTTGCTCGGTGTGCTGATGGTCAATGCCTTGGCGGCCAGTCAGCAATTGGTGATTCCGGTGCAGACCGAGCACCTGGCGGTCAAAGGCCTGGAGCGCATGGTCAACACGCTGGCGATGATCAATCGTTCGCGCAAGCAGCCGCTGGCATTCAGCATTGTGCCGACCCTGTTCGACCGGCGCACCCAGGCATCGCTCGGGACCTTGCGGGTGTTGCGCGACAAGTACCCGGAAGAAATCTGGCAAGGCTACATTCCGGTCGACACGCGTTTGCGCGACGCCAGCCGTGCCGGCGTGACGCCTTCGCAGTTCGACGGCAAGAGTCGCGGCGTGCTGGCCTATCGCGCGCTGCTCAAGCACCTGTTGGCGCAGCAATCTGTTGCGCAGGTGGCGTGAGATGAATCGCCCGGTAAAAATCACTTCCCGCCCGCAACTTGCGCTGCAGTCCTATCTGGACAGCTTGCTGATGGAAGCGACCGAAGAGTTGCCACCGGAAATCGGAGCGTTGCCGCCGGAAATCGAAACGATTGTCCAGGTGGTCGAAGTTGAAGCGGCGCTGGATGAGTTCCAGGCGGCAGTACTTGAAGAACAGGCCCGCGATGGGCTGAAACCGGCCGAGAAACCGGCAGTCGTTACCGCACCGGTCGCGGCACCTGTGGTGAAAGCCCCGGTGGCGCTGATCGAAGCGCCGGCCCCGGTTCTGGCGCCGGTATCGACCATCGCGCCGCTGCTGCAAGCGCTGGTGCCGCCGATCGTTGAAGTCCATCTGCCACCGAGCAACACGCCGCCACCCGTGGAAACCGACGGCCGTCCTGCGTGGGCCGCCGAACCGTTCGAGTGCCTGTTGTTCGATGTCGCCGGGTTGACCCTGGCGGTGCCGCTGGTGTGCCTGGGCTCGATTTATTCCCTGGCCGGTCAGGAGCTGACGCCGCTGTTCGGGCAACCGGAATGGTTCCTCGGGATCCTGCCGAGCCAGGCCGGCAACCTGAAAGTGCTCGATACCGCCCGTTGGGTCATGCCCGACCGCTATCGCGATGACTTCCGTCAGGGGCTGCAATACGTTATTTCGGTTCAGGGCTACGAGTGGGGGCTGGCGGTGCATCAGGTCAGCCGCTCGTTGCGCCTGGACCCGAACGAAATCAAATGGCGCAGCCATCGTGGTCAACGGCCATGGCTGGCGGGCACAGTGATTGAACACATGTGTGCGTTGCTCGACGTTTCCCAACTGGCCGAGCTGATCGCCAGCGGTGGGGCGAAGCACATGGGCGGCGGCAAGCAGCCCCACAAACCGACATAAAAAACACGCGGGGCAAGTGACTTGCCATCGCACCGAACACACACCGCCAGGGGCGGTTTTTCGAGGGGTCAGGGTATGAATGATAAGGCGTCGTCTGCAAAAGGTTCCGAAGATCCGATCCTGCAATGGGTAACTTTCAAGCTGGACAATGAAACCTACGGCATCAACGTGATGCGCGTTCAGGAAGTCCTGCGTTACACCGAAATCGCCCCGGTCCCGGGTGCCCCGAGCTACGTGCTGGGCATCATCAACCTTCGCGGTAACGTGGTCACCGTGATCGACACCCGTCAGCGCTTCGGCCTGATGAACGCCGAGATCAGCGACAACACCCGGATCGTCATCATCGAAGCCGACAAGCAAGTGGTCGGCATCATGGTCGACAGCGTGGCCGAAGTGGTTTACCTGCGTCAGTCGGAAATCGAAACCGCGCCGAACGTGGGTAACGAAGAGTCCGCCAAGTTCATTCAAGGCGTGTGCAACAAGAACAACGAATTGCTGATCCTGGTCGAGCTGGACAAGATGATGAGCGAAGAAGAATGGTCGGAACTGGAGAGTATCTGATTGATTCTTGAGGTTGCGGTCATTGTCCTGTTTCTCTTCTGGGCAGGCACGCTGGCGATGTTTCTGGCGTACATTCGCGGTCAGCGGCAGATCGCCGCGCAACAGGCCGAGGGCGATGCGCTGCGCGATCAGCGCATCAAGGACCTGGCCAAGCGCGTTGACAACTATCAAAGTGGCAACGTGCGCATGGGTGAAGACCTGCACGAACTGCGCGCTGTCGTCGGCCCGTTGCCGGACAAGCTGGCTCAGCTTGAACAGCGCGATCCGTCGAGCCTGTCGTTTGCCCAGGCAGCGCGCCTGGTCGGAATGGGCGCGAGTGTCGACGAGCTGACTCAGTCCTGCGGGTTGACCCAGGCTGAGGCGGAGTTGATGAGCAAGTTGCACAAGAACTGATTGTTGCGATTCAGCTGAAATCGCTATCGCGGGCAAGCCCGCTCCCACAGGGAATCGAGGTGGACACAACAGGTGTGAACACCGCTAACTCTGGGGGAGTGGGCTTGCCCGCGATGGCGTCCTCGAAACCTCAGTAATCATCCCCGCGATCGGTGATGTCCTTCTCGATCATTTGCGCGCTCGGATCATGCCCTTCAGGAAACTTGCCTTTCAGGTTCCAGGCAAACGCAATGATCTCGGCAATCGTGCGATACAACTCCTCCGGAATACTGTCCCCAAGCTCCATCCTTGCCAGCAGCTTCACCAGTTCGGCGTTCTCGTAAATCGGCACTTCATAATCGCGGGCAATCTTCAGGATTTCTTCCGCCAGTTCTTCGTCGCCCTTGGCCGTGAGGGTCGGGGCGTGGGTGCCGTCGTATTTGAGGGCGATGGCCTGGCGTGGCGTCTCGGGATTTCTCATGCGGTTTCGTCGACCCAGCGTTGTTCCAGACGGGTTTGGGGGCCTTGCGGCGGTGTGCCAAGGTGGCAATCGAGATCGCCGACGTTCAGGCCAGACGCCAGCAAGCGTTCGCGCAGCCCGGCCAGATTGCTCTCGATCAGGCTCGCGGTGTACGGGCGCTCGGCCCACAGCTGGCTGGACAGACTGCCGTTGATCAACTGCGCCTGAATCTGCAGCGGACCTAACGGCTCCATGTCGAACGCCAGATCGACACGCCACAATTGTTGCTTGGGCTCTCGTTCGTCACGGCGTTCATGGGGTTGTTCTTTCTCCGGCGCTTCCTCGCGTTGAAACTTGACCTGCAGCGCCACGATGTCTTGCATATTGCGCATCGGGATTTCCAGCTGCCAGGTGCTCATCAGCCGACCGTCGTCGGTGACGCCGGTTTGCTCCAGGCTCGACAGTTGATGGCTTTGCAGACGTGAAACCGCCGCTGCCGCCAAACGCAGCAAGTGCTCCAGATCACCTTCGCCGTCCAGGCTCTGCAGGAAGCGCTCCGGCAGAGGAAAACTGGTTGGCTGCGGTTTGGCGCTGACCTGTCCGAGCATGCCGAGAGCGCTGCGTACGAAACTCGGCATGGCCTGGGCCAACGTGTTGGCCGCGATGATCGCGTTGAGATTGGTGTTGGCCGGTAACCCCGGTGTCAGTTGCGCGATCAGCTTCAGCAGATCGCCCTTCATGTCCGGTGCCAGCGTCGGATTCGTCCCGGCGAGCAGCTTCGCTTCAAGGAACAGCCCGCTATTGGCCAGCGCCAGGGCCAGGCCTTTTGGCGTGCTGAGTTGCTGCACGTCCGGCAGGCCGGCGAGCAGTTTGTCCACGGCGGCGCGCAGGTCGCTGGATGTCGTGTTCGAGGTTGGCAGGTTTTGCAGAAGCTTCAGTAATCCGTCCAGTGAGCCTTGGCGGCTTTGTTGGCTGACCAGTTGTTGGGTGACTGCCAGTTGTTCCTGGCGGTTGCTCAACGGTACGAATTTAAGGGTGTGGGTATCTTGCACCAGCGCGCTCAGCAGGGTGCCGATGCGCAACGGCGTCGGGCTGTCGATGTTCAGGGTGCTGCCGCTCAGCGCCGTGTTGAGCAGACTCACCATCGAACGAAACACCGTCGGCTGGCCCGGCACTTGCGGCAGCACTTGGGACGTCAGCACTTTGCCTTGCAGCAAGGTGCCCACCGGCAGTTGTGCCGTGTCGATGCGGGTGAGGGTGGCAACGCTGGAGGCAATGGCCTGTTGCACCGTCACGGCAAGGTTGCCCGCCGATGGCTGGGTGATTGCCAGGTTCGTGCCCTGTGGCAACGGTTGACTGCTGGTGGCCTGAACCGTGGTCTGACGGCCGCTTTCAAGGGTGACCTTGAGCAGCAGTTGAAAGGTCTGATCCGCCTGCTTCAGTGACAGCACTTCGGCTTTGGCGGTCTGCCCTGCGCTGATCAGGCCTTCCATCGGCGTCAGCAGCTTGAGCAGTTCACCACTCACCATCTGTGGCCGCGACGTCGCGGGCGTGGTCGGTGGTAGCGGGAGGATGTTCATTTCGCCTGTCATACGCGGTCACAACCTGAGGAAATTGCCCTCTTTAGAGTAGGGCATGGCATGTATAATGCCGCCCGTCTTTCGGAGAGTGGCAAAAACATTGCAATTGTTTGACGCAGCTCTCTAGAACAGGCCGCCAATGCATCTATGCTGCATCTCTTTAGCGGCTGCACCGCCGCCGACTTGAACCGTAAAGGCCCGTGATCTCTTGACCAGTCCAGTCCTGCAAACCGTTGCCCTTGCCTGTGAGCGAGACCTTCGGCTGCTCTTCGAAAATCTCGAATTGAGACTGACCGGTGGCGAAATGTTGCAAATCAGCGGCCCCAACGGCAGTGGCAAAACCAGCCTTTTGCGTCTGCTTTCGGGCCTGATGCAGCCGACCGCCGGTCAAGTGTTGCTCAACGGCCAGCCGTTGAACGAACAACGCAGCGAACTGGCGCGCAATCTGCTGTGGATCGGTCATGCCGCGGGCATCAAGGATTTGCTGACCCCCGAAGAAAACCTCAGCTGGCTGTGCGCGCTGCATCAACCGGCCTCCCATGAAGCCATTTGGGCAGCACTTGCCGCTGTCGGACTGCGCGGTTTTGAAGATGTTCCCTGTCACACCCTGTCCGCTGGCCAGCAACGCCGTGTGGCGCTGGCGCGGTTGTATCTGGACAGCCCGCCGCTATGGATTCTCGACGAGCCTTTCACCGCGCTCGACAAGCAAGGCGTGGCGCAACTCGAAGAACACCTGGCCGGGCACTGTGAGCGCGGTGGCATGGTCGTGCTGACCACGCACCACACGCTGAGCCGAATGCCGACCGGCTATCGCGATATTGATCTGGGGAATTGGGCCGTATGAGTGTTTTCGGCCTGTTGGTCGCCCGTGAGGCTCGCTTGTTGTTCCGTCGTCCGGCGGAGTTGGCCAACCCACTGGTGTTCTTCGCGATTGTGGTTTCACTGTTCCCGTTGGCGGTCGGCCCCGAGTCTCAATTGTTGCAAACCTTGTCTCCGGGACTGGTCTGGGTAGCGGCCCTTTTATCGGTTTTGCTCTCGCTGGACGGGCTTTTCCGCAGTGATTTCGAAGACGGTTCCCTCGAACAGTGGGTCCTTTCGCCGCACCCCCTGCCTCTTCTGGTTTTGGCCAAGGTACTGGCACACTGGGCCTTCTCGGGTCTGGCACTGGTTTTGCTCGCTCCACTGCTGGCGTTGATGCTTGGTTTGCCCACCGCCTGTCTGCCAGTGTTGCTGCTTTCCCTGTTGCTGGGTACACCGGTGCTGAGCCTGCTCGGTGCGGTGGGCGCGGCCCTGACGGTCGGCTTGAAGCGTGGCGGCTTGTTGCTGGCGCTGCTGATTCTGCCGTTGTACATCCCGGTGTTGATTCTCGGCAGTGGCGCCTTGCAGGCGGCATTGCAGGGCATGCCGGCGACCGGTTATCTCCTGTGGCTTGGTAGCCTGACCGCCCTGGCGATAACCCTGACACCTTTTGCAATAGCTGCTGGCCTGAAGATCAGCGTCGGCGAATAATGAGGTCTGGTTAAATTTTAACCAGTAAAGACCCTGCGCTGCTCGTGATGGCGAGCAGCAACCGTGATGGAAACAGTAATGAACTGGACCTGGTTTCATAAGCTCGGCTCACCCAAATGGTTTTATGGCATCAGCGGCAAACTGCTGCCGTGGCTGAGCATCGCAGCGTTGCTGCTGATCAGCGTTGGTGTCGTTTGGGGCCTGGCCTTCGCGCCGCCGGACTACCAGCAAGGCAACAGCTTTCGCATCATCTATATCCACGTTCCCGCCGCGATGCTGGCACAGTCCGTCTACGTCATGCTGGCGGTGTGCGGCATCGTCGGGCTGGTGTGGAAAATGAAACTGGCCGATGTCGCCCTGCAATGCGCGGCGCCCATCGGTGCCTGGATGACTGCCGTGGCGCTGGTCACCGGTGCCATCTGGGGCAAGCCGACCTGGGGCTCGTGGTGGGTCTGGGATGCACGACTTACGTCCATGCTTATTCTGCTGTTTCTGTACTTCGGTCTCATTGCGCTGGGCAACGCCATCAGCAATCGTGACAGCGCGGCCAAGGCCTGCGCGGTGTTGGCGATTGTCGGCGTGATCAACATTCCGATCATCAAATACTCGGTAGAGTGGTGGAACACCCTGCACCAGGGCGCGACCTTCACCCTCACCGAAAAACCGGCGATGCCGGCCGAAATGTGGCTGCCGTTGCTGCTGACGGTGCTGGGTTTCTACTGTTTCTTCGGCGCGGTTTTGCTGCTGCGCATGCGCCTTGAAGTGCTCAAGCGCGAAGCGCGCGCCAGTTGGGTGAAAGCCGAAGTGCAGAACAGCCTGGAGGCCGCTCGATGAGTTTTGCGTCATTCGGCGACTTCCTCGCCATGGGCCATCATGCCCTGTATGTCTGGTCAGCCTACGGCATCTGCCTGGCGGTGCTGGCCCTCAACGTGGCGGCGCCGATCCTGGCCCGCAAGCGGTATCTGCAACAAGAGGCGCGTCGTTTGCGCCGGGAGAACGGCAAGTGAATCCGCTGCGCAAAAAGCGTCTTATCATCATTCTCGCGATCCTGGTCGGTGTCGGCGCTGCCGTCGGTCTGGCCCTGAGCGCCCTGCAGCAGAACATCAATCTGTTCTACACCCCGACCCAGATCGCTAATGGCGAAGCGCCGCAAGATACGCGTATCCGTGCGGGCGGGATGGTCGAGAAGGGTTCGCTGCAACGTTCCGGCGATTCGCTGGATGTGAGATTCATCGTCACCGACTTCAAAAAATCCGTGACCATCAGTTACCGCGGCATCCTCCCGGACCTGTTCCGCGAAGGGCAGGGCATCGTCGCGCTGGGCAAACTGAACGCCGACGGCGTGGTGGTGGCCGATGAAGTGCTGGCCAAGCACGACGAGAAGTACATGCCGCCGGAAGTGACCAAGGCCCTGAAAGACAGCGGCCAGTCGGCACCCACTCCAGCAAAAGAGGGCTAATTGATGACATCCGGAATCTTTATCCCTGAATTGGGCCACCTGGCCATGATTTTGGCGCTGTGTTTCGCGCTGGTTCAGGCCGTTGTGCCGTTGCTCGGCGCCTGGCGCGGTGATCGTTTGTGGATGAGCCTGGCCCAACCGGCCGCCTGGGGGCAGTTCGCGTTTCTGCTGTTCGCTTTCGGTTGCCTGACCTACGCGTTCATGGCCGACGACTTCTCCGTCGCCTACGTCGCCAGCAACTCCAACAGCGCGTTGCCGTGGTACTACAAGTTCAGTGCGGTGTGGGGCGCGCATGAAGGTTCGTTGCTGTTGTGGGCGTTGATCCTCGGTGGCTGGACCTTCGCCGTGTCAGTGTTCTCCCGGCAGCTGCCGCAAGTGATGCTGGCTCGGGTGCTGGCGGTGATGGGCATGATCAGCACCGGTTTCCTGCTGTTCCTGATCCTCACCTCCAACCCGTTCGCACGGATCCTGCCGCAGATTCCGGCGGACGGTCGTGACCTCAATCCTTTGTTGCAAGACATCGGCCTGATCGTTCACCCGCCGATGCTGTACATGGGCTACGTCGGTTTCTCCGTGGCGTTCGCGTTCGCCATCGCTGCATTGCTCGGCGGTCGTCTCGACGCGGCCTGGGCGCGCTGGTCGCGGCCATGGACCATCGTCGCCTGGGCCTTCCTCGGTATTGGCATCACCCTCGGTTCGTGGTGGGCTTACTACGAACTCGGCTGGGGCGGCTGGTGGTTCTGGGATCCAGTGGAAAACGCTTCCTTCATGCCTTGGCTGGTCGGTACGGCGCTGATTCACTCGCTGGCGGTCACCGAAAAACGTGGCGTGTTCAAGAGCTGGACCGTGTTGCTGGCCATCGCTGCGTTTTCGTTGAGCCTGCTCGGGACTTTCCTCGTGCGCTCCGGCGTGCTGACCTCGGTTCATGCGTTTGCCTCCGACCCAGAGCGTGGCGTGTTCATCCTGATCTTCCTGCTGTTCGTGGTCGGCGGTTCGCTGACGCTCTTCGCCCTGCGCGCACCGGTGGTGAAGAGCCATGTCGGCTTCAACCTCTGGTCCCGGGAAACCCTGCTGCTGGGCAACAACCTGGTGCTGGTGGTGGCGGCGTCGATGATCCTGCTTGGCACGTTGTACCCGCTGATTCTCGACGCGATGACCGGCGCCAAGTTGTCGGTCGGCCCGCCGTACTTCAATGCGTTGTTCATTCCTTTGATGGCGTTGCTGATGGTGGTGATGGCGGTCGGCATGCTGGTGCGCTGGAAAGACACCCCGGTCAAATGGCTGATGAGCATGCTCACCCCGGTGTTGCTCGGCAGCGCCGCGCTGGCCGTGGTGGCTGGTGTCGCTTACGGCGATTTCAACTGGGCAGTCATCGCGACGTTCATGCTGGCCGCTTGGGTGTTGTTGGCCGGTGTGCGCGACATTCTCGACAAGACCCGCCACAAAGGTCTGATCAAAGGCTTGCCGACCCTGACTCGCAGCTATTGGGGCATGCAGATTGCGCATTTGGGTATCGCCGTGTGCGCGCTCGGCGTCGTGCTGTCGAGCCAGAACAGTGCCGAGCGCGACCTGCGCCTGGCGCCGGGCGAGTCCATGGACCTCGGCGGTTATCAGTTTGTGTTCGAAGGCGCCAAGCACTTCGAAGGCCCGAACTTCACTTCCGACAAAGGCACCGTGCGGGTCATCCGCGACGGCAAGGAAGTCAGCGTGTTGCACCCGGAAAAACGCCTGTACACCGTGCAGAACTCGGTGATGACCGAAGCCGGGATCGACGCCGGTTTCACCCGTGACCTCTACGTCGCACTTGGCGAACCACTGGGCGATGGCGCCTGGGCTGTGCGCGTGCACGTCAAACCGTTCGTGCGCTGGATCTGGTTTGGCGGTCTGCTGACCGGCTTGGGCGGATTGCTGGCGGCGCTGGATCGTCGTTATCGGGTCAAGGTAAAAAGCCGAGTGCGTGAAGCATTGGGCATGACGGGAGCGACGGCATGAGACGTTGGTTGATGCTGTTGCCGCTGGCGATTTTTCTGGTGGTGGCTGTTTTCCTTTATCGCGGTCTCTATCTGGACCCGGCCGAGCTGCCTTCGGCCATGATCGGCAAGCCGTTCCCGGAGTTTTCCCTGCCTGCGGTGCAGGGCGACAAAACCCTGACCAAGGCCGACATTCTCGGTAAACCGGCGCTGGTCAACGTGTGGGGCACCTGGTGCATTTCCTGCCGGGTCGAGCACCCGGTGTTGAACAAACTGGCCGAGAAGGGGGTGGTGATCTACGGCATCAACTACAAGGACATCAATGCGGATGCCTTGAAGTGGCTGGTGGAGTTCCACAACCCGTACCAACTGGATATCCGTGACGACGAAGGCACATTGGGTCTGAACCTCGGCGTTTATGGCGCTCCGGAAACCTTCTTCATCGATGCCAAAGGCATCATCCGCGACAAGTTCGTCGGCGTGATCGACGAGCAGGTCTGGCGCGAAAAACTGGCGGCCAAGTATCAGGCGCTGGTCGATGAGGCGAAACCATGAAACGCTGGATAGCCGCTGTTGTATTGGGCCTGAGCATGGCCGGCGTTGCACACGCCGCCATCGACACCTATGAGTTCGCCAAAGAAGGTGATCGCGAGCGTTTTCGCGAACTGACCAAAGAACTGCGTTGCCCCAAGTGCCAGAATCAGGACATCGCCGATTCCAATGCACCGATCGCCGCCGACCTGCGCAAAGAGATTTTTCGCATGTTGGGCGAGGGGAAGGACAATCAGCAGATCATCGACTTCATGGTCGATCGCTACGGTGACTTTGTTCGCTACAAACCTGCACTCAACGCCAAGACCGCCTTGCTCTGGTTCGGCCCTGCCGGCCTGCTATTGGGCGGTTTTGTGATCATCGCCGTGATCGTCCGCCGTCGTCGCGTGCAACGCGCTGATACCAAGGATGAGCTTTCTGCCGAGGAGCGCGAGCGCCTCGATCAACTGTTGGATAAAAACCAAGAATGATTGATTTCTGGCTCGCTGCAGGTCTGCTGCTTCTGGTTGCCCTGAGTTTTCTGCTGATCCCCGTTCTGCGTGGCCGTCGCGCCCAGCTTGAGGAGGATCGTACTGCCCTGAACGTCGCGCTGTATCAAGAGCGCGTGGCTGAGTTGCAGACTCAGCAGGAAGAGGGCGTTCTCGACACCGTGCAAATGGACACCGGTCGCGCCGAAGCGGCCCGTGAGCTGCTTGCCGACACCGAAGGCGTCGAGGCTCCACGCGTTTCCCGTCTGGGCAAACCCTTACCGCTGCTGGCAGCGGTTCTGGTACCGGTCTTGGGGCTTGGGCTCTACCTGCATTTCGGCGCGAGCGACAAGGTTGAACTGACCCGCGAATTCGCTCAGGCGCCGCAGTCGATGGAAGAGATGACCTTGCGCCTGGAGCGTGCCGTCGCCGCTCAGCCGGATTCGGCCGAAGGCCTGTACTTCCTGGGGCGCACTTACATGGCACAGGATCGTCCCGCCGACGCGGCGAAGATCTTCGAGCGCACGGTGAACGTGGCCGGTCGTCAGCCGGAACTGCTCGGCCAATGGGCGCAAGCCCAGTACTTCGCCGATGGCAAGAAGTGGTCGGACAAGGTACAGGCCCTGACCGACGAAGCGCTGAAAGCCGATCCGAAGGAAGTCACCAGCCTCGGCCTGCTCGGTATCGCCGCGTTTGAAAGCGCGCGTTATCAGGACGCCATCGATTACTGGAATCGCCTGTTGGTGCAACTGCCACCGGAAGACAATTCCCGCACCGCGCTGCAAGGCGGGATTGCCCGGGCTACCGAGAAACTCGAAGCCAGTGGCGGCAAGGTTGCCCAGGCGCCTGCGGCCAAGGTTGCGGCGCTGCTCAAGGTCCGCGTCGATCTGGCGCCAGAGCTCAAGGCGAAGGTTCAACCGGGCGACAGCGTGTTCATCTTTGCCCGCGCCACCTCGGGCCCTCCTGCACCGCTGGCCGCCAAACGCCTGACCGTGGCCGACTTGCCGGCGACCGTCGAACTGGGCGATGCCGACGCAATGATGCCGCAGTTGAAACTGTCGAACTTCCCTGAAGTCCAACTGGTTGCGCGCATCTCACGGGCCGGCCAACCGACTGCCGGCGAATGGATCGGTCGCAGCCAGCCTCTGGCCAGCACCACCACCGTGCCGCAAAAACTGACCATCGACAGTCCGGACAAATAACAGGAACCACCGCCATGACCGCCATCGCTCGTATCACCCTGCTCAGTCTGGTTATGGGGTTAAGCGCGTGTGCGGTCCAGCGGCCCGAGCCGACGCCGTTACCACCGATACCGCCGTCGCAGCCCCGTCCGACGCCGTCAACGACACCGACACCCGGCAAGCCGGGCATTCCAGCCAAGCCCGCCAAACCGCTGCCTCGCACCTCCGCCAGCTTCGCGCCACCGCCGGGTGGCAACAGCCATTGGGATGCGAAACTTGGGGTGTACGTGCTCGACGACCAGACCAACACCTTCTACCGCCAGCGCACGTACTACCGCTGGAGCAACGGCTGGAGCCGCTCGATCAGCCCGAACGGGCCTTGGGAGGAAACGGATATTCACGGCGTGCCGGGTGGGTTGGGACGGCAATTCGGGCAATGAACGGAAACGGCGATCTACGGATCGCCGTTTTGCTGTCTGGCGTCTGTGAGAGACGTTCAGGAATTGGTGCAGCAGCCTTGGGCTGCGATCACACGCTGTAAAACAACCGAACGTCGTGCTCGGGGTTTTTGTGCTTGAGTAAAGATAACTCTAGGGTTATTTTTGTTTGGCCGGAGCAAGGAGGCTGGTGGTGCAGAGCAGGTTATTGATCAAGGAGCTGGAGGAGGCGGGCTGGGCGCTGGATCGGATTACCGGGAGCCATCATCTCTTCACTCACCGTTACAACCCCTACACAATTCCCGCCCCCCATCCGAAAAAGGATTTACCTGTAGGGACGGTTAAAAGCATCAGGAGGCGTGCCGGGCTGCACTGCCCGCCAGCCAGTGACGCAGGAGATCTATAATGCAATATCCAATCTGTATCGAGTGGGGCGACGAGAACAGCGCCATCGGTATTCAGATCCCCGATATTCCGGGCGCCGTCACGGCCGGGGATACGTTTGAGGACGCCTACAACGCGGCGATCGAGATTGCCCACATCCTGCTTCAGGAAATGGCCGCTGACGGGGAGTCGATCCCGATGCCGACTTCGGCCGCCGCCCATCGTGGCAACCCGGACTTCGCGGACATGGGATGGGGAATGCTGGAGCTGGACATCGCGCCGTATATGGGCAAGACCGAGAAGGTCAATGTCACATTGCCTGGCTATGTGATTCAGCGTATTGACCGTTATGTGCGCGAGCACAATGTCAAAAGCCGCTCCTCCTTTTTGGCGGATGCGGCGATGGAGAAGCTGGTTCGACACTGATTGAAGTCAGGTACATCGCCGTCGCGGGCAAGTCGGGTTGCCCGCGAAGCTTTTTGCAGCCTATGCCGCCGCCAGCGAGCGCTCCTGCGAAACGCTCAAAAACCGCAACAGCGCCAACAGTGGAAACGCGCTGCCCACCATCACGATCCACAACCAGCCGCCATGCTCATACACCGCGCTGGCCACCGAGGAACCAAACGCACCGCCGATAAAGATGCTGGTCATGTAGAGCGCGTTCAGGCGGCTGCGGCTTTTGGCGTCAAGGGCGTAGACGGCCCGCTGGCCGAGGACCATGTTCATCTGCACGCAGAAGTCGAGCACCACACCGGTGACGGCGAGGCCGATGACGCTGTAGACCGGATGGATGAACGCGGGCAGGAAGCTCAGGCTGGCGAACAGTAGCGCCAGCAGCGAAGCGATACGGGTGTGACCAGCATCGGCCAGACGACCGGCGATAGGCGCGGCGATGGCACCGATGGCACCAACCAGGGCGAAGATCGCGATCTGGGTTTGCGACAATCCATGATTACGCGCCAACTCCAGTGGCACGGCGGTCCAGAACAGGCTGAACGTGGCGAACATGCAACCCTGATAAAACGCGCGCTGACGCAATACCGGTTGTTGGCGCAGCAGCGTCCACAGAGAGCCGAGCAACTGCCCATAGGAAGCGCTGTGATCAGGCTGGCGCTTGGGAATCGTCACGGCCAGCACGATACTGATCGCAGCCATCAACACCGCCGCAATCACAAACATCGCCCGCCAGCCGAAATGGTCAGCCACGACGCTGGACACCGGTCGCGCCAGCAGGATTCCCAACAGCAAACCGCCCATGATCCCGCCCACCACTCGCCCGCGAGACTCCTCTGGCGCCAGATGCGCGGCCAGTGGAATCAGAATCTGTACCGACACAGAACTGAAACCCACCAGCAACGAGATCAGCAGAAACACATTCGGCTGATCGGTGAACGCGGCGCCCAACAGACTGGCAATCGCCACCACGGTGGTGATGATCATCAACCGACGATTTTCCACCAGGTCACCCAGCGGCACCAGGAAGAACAGGCCCAGCGCGTAGCCAATCTGGGTCAGCGAAACGATCAGGCTGGCCATGGTGCTGGTCAGGCCGATGTCGGGCGCGATCAGGCCGATGATCGGTTGCGCGTAGTAAATATTGGCAACGATGGCGCCGCAGCAGAAGGCAAACAGCAGCACCATGCCTTTGGTCATTGTCGCGGCACCGTGGGGCACCTGGGTCGCTGAGTTCATAACGTGTCTCGCTGAACAGAAAGGAATGCGTGAAGGCTAAGTGGCAGGCCGGATCGGCGGAAGAGGGATTGGAGTGATAGCAATCATCCCTTTGCGGAATGAGTGGCGCAGGAACCTGCGCCTGAATTTCAGAATCCGATGATACATTCACTTACATCTTGTTCGATAGCGTGCTTATGTTCTCTCTTACGACTCATCACCGGAGGGCACGTTCATGAACGCGATGTTCCGTCACCTGATTCGCCGTTAACTACAAGGGCGGGCAGCAGAAAATCCTGGTGCCGGGGGGGCGCAGTTTGCTGAAGGTGGGTGTGTCTTCAGCGAACATCGTTTTCTGTCCGCCACAAAAAAGGCGACCGTCCAAGGTCGCCTTTTTCATTGGGTCATCAGCGTTTACTGAGTGTAAATCTGATCAAAAATCCCGCCGTCATTGAAGTGCGTCTTCTGCACGGTGCGCCAGTCACCAAAGGTTTTCTCCACCGACAGGAAATCCACTTTCGGGAAGCGGTCGGTGTACTTCGCCAGTATCGCCGGGTCACGCGGACGCAGGTAGTTTGCCGCGGCAATTTCCTGACCTTCCGGCGACCACAGGTACTTCAGGTATTCCTCGGCTGCCGCGCGGGTGCCTTTCTTCTCGACCACTTTCTGGACCACGGCAACCGGCGGCTCGGCTTCAGCGGAGACGCTTGGGTAGATCACTTCGAACTGATCACGGCCAAATTCGCGGGCAATCATCTCCGCTTCGTTTTCGAAGGTCACCAGCACATCGCCGATCTGGTTGGTCATGAAGGTGGTGGTGGCTGCGCGGCCACCGGTGTCGAGTACGGGCGCTTGTTTGAACAGCTTGCCGACGAACGCTTTGGCCTTGTTCTCGTCACCGCCGTTTTTCAGCACATAGCCCCAGGCCGAAAGGTAGGTGTAGCGGCCGTTGCCCGAGGTTTTCGGGTTCGGCACGATCACTTGCACGCCGTCCTTGAGCAGGTCAGGCCAGTCTTTCAGGGCTTTCGGGTTGCCTTTGCGAACAATGAACACGGTGGCCGAGGTGAACGGTGCGCTGTTGTCCGGCAGCAGGGTAACCCAGTTGTCCGGGACCAGTTTGCCGTTGTCCGCCAGGGCGTTGATGTCGGTGGCCATGTTCATGGTGATGACATCAGCCGGCAGGCCGTCGATCACGGAGCGCGCCTGTTTGCTCGAACCGCCGAAAGACATCTGCAGGGTGATGTTTTCGTTGTGCTCGGCTTGCCAGTGTTTCTGGAAGGCAGCGTTGTAGTCCTTGTAGAAATCGCGCATCACATCGTAGGAAACGTTGAGCAGGGTCGGTGCAGCCTGAGCCACGCTGGCCAATGCCAGGCCAGCGGCCAGAAGTGAGGCGCCAAAGAGTTTTTTCACTGCGCATTCCTTGTTCTAATTTAAAAGTGAGGCAATTTGCCAGCGACTATAACCGGGCCCGTATAGTCCTTTAAAGATTAAAAAGCACTTTGCTTATTCCAGTTTTTTAAACAACGCATTACCGCACCGCGAGCAAAATGCAGCGCCATGCTCGTGGCTGTTTTTCTTGCACACCGGGCAGTCGTGTTGCAACTGTTCGCCGCGCATGGCGTTGGCCAGTTCGGCGGTGAAAATCCCGGTGGGCACGGCGATGATCGAGTAACCGGTGATCATGACCAGCGATGAAATCACCTGGCCCAGCGGCGTCTTCGGCACGATGTCGCCGAAGCCGACGGTGGTCAGCGTCACGATCGCCCAATAGATGCCTTTGGGAATGCTGGTGAAGCCGTGTTCCGGACCTTCGATCACGTACATCAGCGTGCCGAACACCGTCACCAGCGTGCAGACACTGACCAGGAACACCACGATCTTCTGCTTGCTGCCGCGCAGCGCCGACATCAGGTAGTTGGCTTGTTTCAGGTAAGGGCTGAGCTTGAGCACGCGGAAAATCCGCAGCATGCGGATGATCCGGATAATCAGCAGGTACTGGGCATCGGCGTAATACAGCGCGAGGATACCGGGCACGATCGCCAGCAAATCCACCAGCCCGTAAAAGCTGAACGCGTAGCGCAACGGCTTGGGCGAACAGTACAGGCGCAGGCCATATTCGATGGCGAAAATGACGGTGAAACCCCACTCGATGTACGCCAGCACGTTGGCGTAGTTCTGATGAATCGAGTCGATGCTGTCGAGCATCACGATGACGATGCTGGTGAGGATGATCAACAGCAGAATGCCGTCGAAGCGCCGCCCGGCCTTGGTGTCGCTCTGGAAAACCATGACGTAAAGGTCTTCACGCCAGTTTTTGCTGCTGTCCATGGAAAACGCCTGAATCGAGAATCAGCGCAGCCTAGGGTGATTCTCCTCCAGAGTGCAAGGCGTACCGGCGACAGTGGGCTTGCGGAGCCTTTGAACAACCATGCGGATCAGCCAGCAGGCGAGGATGAACGGCGCGGTCAGCGTTGGCAGACCGATGGTGGCAAACACCGGCGTCAGCAACAGCGCTGATGCAATGCCGACCAGCGGCAACCACGGTTGCTGGCGCTGGGAGCTGAAGGCGAGGGCGGCGAGTACCGCGTTATAGCCACCGAGACCGATCAACGCGGTATAGAAGTCGTGATGCAACAGGCTCCAGCCCATGCCCGCGACAGACGCCAACAACGCCCAGCAGAAAGCGCGGCGATCAGCGATCAGCAAACCCACGGCAATCATCGCACCGGCCAGCGGATGGCCGAGGAACATCACCTGGCCTAAGCCTTTCAGCGGGGCGGTGAGCATGTTCAGCGTATTGATTTCGATCAAATGCGCGGTTGTCGAGGGTGTGGCGAAACACAGCAGCAACCAGCCCAGCCCCACGAAAGGCGCGGTGTAGGCAGGCAAGTATTGGCTGAGCCGGATGCGTCTGAGCCACTGTTGGGTGAGCATCGCACTCAGTCCACCCGCAGCGATGATCAGCGGCGGCAACAGCGCTGACCAGGGGAAATACAGGCTCAGCAGCAAACCGAGCAGGACACCGTTGTAACTGAACAGTCCGGCCTGACGATCGGCCTTGGCGTAGTTGCGACGTTGCGCGGTGAGCAGACCGGCGACGCCGCCCAGCAGCGCACCGCCGAGCAGGGTCGGCGCGGTAAAAAGAATCGCCAACAGGCACAGCAGACCAAACAGCGGATGGCGCTGGAGAAATATCTGGCTGAAGCCGTTGAGCAGGGCAGTCGCCCAATCGGGGCAGTGGGTGTTGAAGTGGTTGGCAGGCATGGCAGTTCTGAAAGTCAAAGGGAGCGAGTCGGTCGAGCGCGACCCTGCCTGATCGCCAGCAGGCTGGCTCCCACACTGAATCTGGGTTCAGTCTTGATTCCGTGATCGACACAAAACCAATGTGGGAGCCATCCTGCTGGCGATGAGGCCGGTATGGGCGCTCTAGATCAACGTCTCGATACGCAACGAGTTAGTCGACCCCGGTTGCCCAAACGGCACACCTGCCGTGATCAATAACGTGTCCCCGCGCTGCGCCATCCCTTGCGCCTGGGCAATTTCCAGCGCGGTCGAACACACCTCATCCACTTGCCGCAGTCGATCATTGACCACCGAGTGCACGCCCCACGCCACCGTTAAACGGCGCGCCGTCTGCAGGTTCGGCGTCAGGTTCAGAATGGGCACCGTCGGCCGTTCCCGGGCCGCACGCAGGCTCGACGTGCCGGATTCGCTGTAGTTCACCAGCACCGCCACTGGCAATACGTTACTGATGCGACGAATCGCACAGCTGATCGCATCGGAAACCGTCGCCTCAGCCTTCGGCCGGCTGACGTCCAGTTGTGTCTGATAATCCGGGCCGTTTTCCACCTGGCGGATGATTTTGCTCATCATCTGCACGGCTTCCATCGGGTACTCGCCGGACGCGGTTTCCGCCGACAGCATCACGGCGTCGGCGCCTTCGGCCACTGCGTTGGCGACGTCGGTGACTTCGGCGCGAGTCGGGGCCGGGGAGAAACGCATCGACTCCAGCATCTGCGTCGCCACGACCACCGGTTTACCCAGTTCGCGGCAGATGCTGATGATGTTCTTCTGAATCTGCGGCACGCTTTCGGCCGGTACTTCGACACCGAGGTCGCCACGGGCAACCATGATCGCGTCGCTCAGTTCGGCGATTTCCCGCAGTTGCGTGACGGCCGACGGCTTCTCGATCTTGGCCATCAAAAACGCTTTGTTGCCGATCAGTTCACGCGCTTCGCGAATGTCCTCCGGGCGTTGCACGAACGACAACGCGACCCAGTCCACACCCAGCTCCAGGCCGAAACTCAAATCGCGGCGATCCTTGGCCGTCAGCGGGCTCAACTCCAGCACCGCTTGTGGGACGTTCACGCCTTTGCGGTCCGAGAGTTCGCCGCCATTGAGCACGGTGGTGTCGATCGCGTCGGCGTATTTGGTCACCACGCGCAGCCGCAGCTTGCCGTCGTCCAGCAGCAGGTCCATGCCCGGCTCCAGCGCGGCGATGATTTCCGGATGCGGCAGGTTGACTCGACGTTGGTCACCCGGCGTCGGATCGAGGTCCAGGCGCAGGGCCTGACCACGATGCAACTGCACCTTGCCTTCGGCGAACTTGCCGACTCGCAGTTTCGGGCCTTGCAGGTCCATCAGGATCCCGAGCGGGTAATTCAGCTGGCGCTCGACTTCACGAATCCATTGATAGCGTTGAGCGTGGTCGGCGTGATCGCCGTGGCTGAAGTTCAGGCGGAAGATGTTGACCCCGGCCTGCACCAGCTCACGGATGTCTTCGATCCCGTCGGTGGCCGGGCCGAGGGTGGCGAGGATTTTGACCTTTTTATCAGGCGTCATTTTTTGTGCTCTCGAGAATCAGGATGGCGCGGAAGTCGTTGACGTTGGTGCGGGTCGGCTCGGTGACGATCAGCGCGTCGAGCGCCGCGAAATAGCCATAGCCATTGTTGTTGTCGAGTTCATCGCTGGCGCTCAAACCGAGGGCGGCGGCGCGGGCATAGCTGTCCGGGGTCATGATCGCCCCGGCGTTGTCTTCGGAGCCGTCGATGCCATCCGTGTCACCGGCAAGCGCGTAGACGCCGGGCAAGCCTTTGAGGCTGTCGGTCAGGCTGAGCAGGAATTCGGCGTTGCGTCCGCCACGGCCATTGCCGCGCACGGTGACCGTGGTTTCACCGCCCGAGAGAATCACACACGGCGCCGCCAAGGGCTGGCCATGCAAGACCACTTGCCGCGCGATACCGGCGTGAACCTTGGCCACTTCGCGGGACTCGCCTTCGAGGTCGCCGAGGATCAATGGGCTGAAACCGGCCTGACGGGCTTTCACCGCAGCGGCTTCAAGCGACTGTTGTGGACGGGCGATCAATTGGAAATGACTGCGCGCCAGGCACGGGTCGCCGGGTTTGACCGTTTCCGATTCGGCGCTTTGCAGCCAGTTGCGCACCGAGGCTGGAACCTCGATGCCGTAGCGCTTGAGGATCGCCAGCGCTTCGGCGGAGGTGCTCGGGTCGGCCACGGTGGGGCCGGAGGCGATGACCGTGGCGAGGTCGCCCGGCACATCGGAAATCGCGTAGGTATAAACAGTAGCGGGCCAGCAGGCCTTGCCGAGACGGCCACCCTTGATCGCCGAGAGGTGCTTGCGCACGCAGTTCATCTCGCCGATGGTGGCACCGGATTTGAGCAGGGCTTTGTTGATCGATTGCTTGTCGGCGAGGGTGATGCCTTGGGCCGGAAGGGCCAGTAACGCAGAACCGCCACCGGAGAGCAGAAAGATCACGCGGTCGTCTTCGCCGAGGTTGCTGACCAGTTCCAGCACGCGTTTGGCGACGGCCAGGCCAGCAGCGTCCGGCACCGGGTGAGCGGCTTCGACGACTTCGATTTTTTCGCACGGGGCGCCGTGACCGTAACGCGTCACCACCAGACCGGACACTTCACCCTGCCAGCAGCGCTCGACCACCTGGGCCATGGCGGCGGCAGCTTTACCGGCGCCGATGACGATCACGCGACCGCTGCGGTCGGTGGGTAAATGGGCTTCAAGGACTTGCTGCGGATGGGCCGCGTCAATGGCTGTGGCAAACAGCTCGCGCAGGAATTGTTGCGGATCGACCGACATGGCGGGCTCCCGGAATTCTTGTTATTGGGATAAGACGACAGCAGGTATTGCGACGCGGTCCTGTGGGAGCTGGCTTGCCAGCGATTCAGGCGCAGCGGTCTTTCAGGTAGACCGAGGCGATGGCATCGCTGGCAAGCCAGCTCCCACAGGTATTGCGGCGAATGTTACTTATCGCGAATCGAGAAATTCGCCATGTGTTCCAGGCCCTTGATCAGTGCCGAGTGGTCCCAGTTGCTGCCACCGATGGCCGCGCAGGTGCTGAACACTTGCTGGGTGTTGGCGGTGTTCGGCAGGTTGATGTTCAGTTCCTTGGCGCCTTGCAGGGCCAGGTTCAGGTCCTTCTGGTGCAGGCTGATGCGGAAACCCGGGTCGAAGGTGCCTTTGATCATGCGCTCGCCGTGCACTTCGAGGATTTTCGACGAAGCGAAACCACCCATCAGCGCTTCACGCACCTTGGCTGGGTCAGCGCCGTTTTTCGAAGCGAACAGCAGGGCTTCGGCGACGGCCTGAATGTTCAGCGCGACGATGATCTGGTTCGCCACTTTCGCGGTTTGCCCGTCGCCGTTACCGCCGACCAGGGTGATGTTCTTGCCCATCGCCTGAAACAGCGGCAGGGCGCGTTCGAAGGCATCGGCATCGCCGCCGACCATGATGCTCAGGGTCGCAGCCTTGGCGCCCACTTCGCCGCCAGACACCGGTGCATCGAGGTATTGCGCGCCTTTTTCGTTGATCTTGGCCGCGAAGGCTTTGGTGGCGGTGGGCGAGATCGAGCTCATGTCGATGACGATTTTGCCTTTGCCGACACCGGCAGCGATACCGTCAGCGCGGAACAGCACGTCATCGACCTGCGGAGTATCGGGCACCATGACGATGATGAATTCGGCTTCTTGCGCGACTTCCTTCGGGTTCGCCAGGGCGACGGCGCCCGCAGCGATCAGGTCGGCAGGCGCGGCGTCGTGGTGCGCCGACAGGAACAGGCTGTGACCGGCTTTCTGCAGGTTCAACGCCATTGGGTGGCCCATGATGCCGGTGCCGATAAATCCGATTTTAGCCATGAGAAATTCCTCTTGTTTTTGTGTTGCTCAAGCAAATAGGGGAGCGTTGCTTTTTGTGGGAGCGAGCCTGCTCGCGATAGCGGTGTAGCAGGCAACATCCATGTTGAATGTCACACCGCTATCGCGAGCAGGCTCGCTCCCACAGGGATCTACGTCAGATCGCGTTGTGGGTTTTGAGCCAGCCCAGACCCGCTTCGGTGGTGGTCAGCGGCTTGTATTCACAACCCACCCAACCTTGATAACCAATCCGGTCCAGGTGTTCGAACAGGAAGCGGTAGTTGATTTCACCGGTGCCCGGTTCGTTGCGCCCAGGGTTGTCGGCCAACTGGATGTGGTTGATCTCGCCCAGGTGCGCGGCCATGGTGCGGGCCAGGTCGCCTTCCATGATTTGCATGTGATAGATGTCGTATTGCAGGAACAGGTTGGCACTGCCGACCTGTTCGCGAATCGACAGGGCTTGCGCCGTGTTGTTCAGGTAGAAACCCGGGATGTCGCGGGTGTTGATCGCTTCCATCACCAGTTTGATGCCCGCCGCTTGCAGCTTGTCGGCCGCGTACTTGAGGTTGGCGACAAAGGTTTTTTCCACGGTGGCATCATCGACGCCTTGTGGACGAATACCGGCCAGGCAGTTGACCTGGGTGTTGCCCAGCACGTGGGCGTAGGCGATCGCCAGATCGACCCCGGCGCGGAACTCTTCGACCCGGTCCGGCAGGCACGCGATACCGCGTTCGCCCTTGGCCCAGTCACCGGCCGGCAGGTTGAACAGCACCTGGGTCAAACCGTTGGCGTCGAGCTTGGCCTTGATCTCGGCGGAGCTGAAGTCGTAAGGAAACAGGTACTCGACACCACTGAAGCCGGCCTTGGCGGCCGCTTCGAAACGGGCGAGGAAATCCTGTTCGGTGAACAGCATGGACAGGTTGGCTGCGAAACGCGGCATGGTGGTCTCCCGTAAATGTGTGAGGTCCCTTGCAGGAGCCAACTTGCTGGCTCCTGCAAGGGAAGCGATCAACTGTTAATCAAGCAACGAAATCGCCGTCGGCGCATCGTTGCCCACCAGCGCCAGGTCTTCGAATTCGTTGACAGCGTTGATCTCGGTGCCCATGGAAATATTGGTCACGCGCTCCAGAATAATCTCGACGATCACCGGCACCTTGAACTCTTCGATCAGCTCCTGAGCCTTGCGCAGGGCAGGCTGGATCTGAGCCGGTTCGAACACACGCAGCGCCTTGCAGCCGAGGCCTTCGGCGACTGCGACGTGATCGACGCCGTAACCGTTGAGTTCCGGAGCGTTCAGGTTATCGAAGGACAGCTGCACGCAGTAGTCCATGTCGAAACCGCGCTGAGCCTGACGGATCAGCCCCAGATACGAGTTGTTTACCACAACGTGGATGTACGGCAGCTTGAACTGCGCGCCCACCGCCAACTCTTCGATCATGAACTGGAAATCATAGTCGCCCGACAGCGCCACAACCTTGCGGGTCGGATCAGCCTTGACCACGCCCAGTGCTGCTGGAATGGTCCAGCCCAGCGGACCGGCCTGACCGCAGTTGATCCAGTGACGCGGCTTGTAGACGTGCAGGAACTGCGCGCCGGCAATCTGCGACAGACCAATGGTGCTGACGTAGCAGGTGTCTTTGCCGAACACCTGATTCATTTCTTCATAGACGCGCTGCGGCTTGACCGGCACGTTGTCGAAGTGGGTCTTGCGCTGCAGGCTGGCTTTGCGCTGCTGGCAGTCTTGCAGCCAGGCGCTACGGTTTTTCAGCTTGCCGGCAGCTTGCCATTCGCGAGCGACTTCGATGAACACGGTCAGCGCGGCAGCGGCGTCGGAAACGATGCCCAGGTCCGGGTTGAACACGCGGCCGATTTGCGTCGGCTCGATGTCAACGTGAATGAACTTGCGGCCCTCGGTGTACACGTCGATCGAGCCGGTGTGACGGTTGGCCCAACGGTTACCGACGCCCAGCACCACGTCGGACTTCAACAGGGTGGCGTTGCCGTAACGGTGCGACGTCTGCAGACCAACCATGCCAACCATTAGCGGGTGATCGTCCGGGATCGTGCCCCAACCCATGAGGGTCGGGATCACCGGAATGCCGGTCAGTTCGGCGAATTCCACCAGCAACTCGCTGGCGTCGGCATTGATGATGCCGCCACCGGCGACCAGCAATGGACGCTCGGCTTGATCGAGCATGGTCAGGGCTTTCTCGATTTGCACGCGGTTAGCGGTGGGCTTGGCCAGGGGCAGCGGTTCGTAGGCATCGATGTCGAATTCGATCTCGGCCATCTGCACGTCGAACGGCAGGTCGATCAGCACCGGGCCCGGACGGCCGGAGCGCATTTCGTAGAAGGCCTTCTGGAACGCATAGGGCACCTGGCCTGGTTCCATGACCGTGGTCGCCCACTTGGTCACCGGTTTGACGATGGTGGTGATGTCGACCGCCTGGAAGTCTTCTTTATGCATGCGGGCCCGGGGTGCTTGCCCGGTGATGCACAGAATCGGGATCGAGTCGGCCGAGGCGCTGTAGAGCCCGGTGACCATGTCGGTACCGGCTGGGCCGGAAGTGCCGATGCACACGCCGATGTTGCCGGCCTTGGTGCGGGTGTAGCCCTCGGCCATGTGCGAGGCGCCTTCAACGTGGCGAGCGAGGACATGATCGATGCCACCGACTTTCTGCAAGGCGGAGTACAGCGGGTTGATTGCGGCGCCCGGGATGCCAAAAGCGGTATCAACCCCTTCACGGCGCATCACCAGAACGGCGGCTTCGATTGCTCTCATTTTGCTCATGGTTTTGTGCCTCTTACGTTTTGTAATTGTATACAAGTGGCTTTGCGCAGAGTGTATTCACGGCGGACGGCGCAGGTCAATCCATTTTCTCAAGCGACTGTTTCATTCGTCGGAAGCCTGTTCTGCTGTGGCTTTTCGTCGCATGTGGCGCTTTTCGAGAATTATTGTATACAAAAAAATAACTCATTGTGTTCTATTTGTTGCATCGGACTGCGGCACAAACGCGCAGTCCATCCGCTTTCCCTATAACAAAATGAGGACGGCACCATGAGCGCTTTAACCTTGAAAGTGGCAGTCAGCCTGACCAGTCAGGCCATTTCCGCCGCACGTGCAATTTCCGCGGCCCCCTTGACCATCGCCGTACTGGATGCCGGCGGGCATCTGGTCACCCTGCAACGCGAAGACGGCGCCAGCCTGCTGCGCCCGCAGATCGCCATCGGCAAAGCCTGGGGCGCCATCGCGCTGGGCAAAGGCTCTCGCCTGCTGGCGCTGGACGCCCAGCAGCGTCCGGCATTTATCGCGGCGTTGAACAGCCTGGGGCAGGGCAGCGTGGTGCCGGCACCAGGCGGCGTGCTGATTCGGGATCAGGACGGGAACGTGCTGGGTGCGGTGGGGATCAGCGGGGATCTTTCGGATGTGGATGAGCAGTGTGCGATCAATGCGATCGAGGCGTTGGGGTTGCGGGCGGATGCGGGGGTGAGTGCTTGATCTTCATCGCCTGAACAAATGTCATCGCTGGCAAGCCAGCTCCCACAAGGACCGGCGGTGTTCACATATTTTGTGGGCACCATCAGACCCTGTGGGAGCTGGCTTGCCAGCGATTGCTATTTGGCAGACACATCCAGCTAAAAAGTCTATATCAACAATCAGAGTTTCCAGGTCTAGCCTTTTCATGAACTCATGATGAGAGAGGCAAAGGAATGCCTGATTTACCTGCTTCACATCGCCTGCGCACGGGACGCTATGCCGAACCCAACCGAATCTATTTACTGACCACCAACACTCTGGATCGCGAGCCGATTTTTGCCGACTTTGCTTTGGGCCGATTGGTGGTTCATCAATTTTCGCCGAGCACAAGATCTTGGATTGGCAAAATCATTGGCTTGGGTCGTCATGCCCGACCATTTTCATTGGCTGGTCGAATTGGAAAACTGTTCGCTCAGAAAGCTGATGCGCGAGACTAAATCCCTGATTACGAGGGCGGTGAATCTTTCGAGTGGTAGTGGTGGGTCGCTTTGGCAGCAGGGTTATCACGACCGGGCATTGAGGCGGGAGGAGGATTTGGTGAAGGTGGCGCGGTATGTCGTGGCCAACCCATTGCGGGCTGGACTTGTTGAAAAGCTTGGGGACTATCCGCTTTGGGATGCCATCTGGGTTTGAGCCGGCACCGAGTCGCCTTCATCGCTGGCAAGCCAGCTCCCACAGAGATTTGTGTTGTTCACAGAGTTTGAATGCAACAGAAAAACCTGTGGGAGTGGGCTTGCCCGCGATGGCCGCACCGCGGTCCATCAGTCCGGCTCACACCCCTTCAGCACCAACCGAATAATCGTCTGCGCCGCCGCTTCATAATCCTCTTCATCCAGCTTGGCCTTGCCGGTGATGGCGGTGATCTGCCAGTCAAAGTCGGCATAGGTCTGGGTCGCGGCCCAGATACTGAACATCAGGTGGTTGGGGTCGATGGCGGCGATCTGGCCGCGGTCGATCCAGGTCTGGATGCAGTCGATGTTGTGCTTGGCCTGGCCGTTCAACTGCTCCACCAGATCGACGCTCAGATGCGGCGCACCGTGCATGATTTCGCTAGCGAACACTTTCGAAGCGAAGGGCAGGTCGCGGGAGATGCGGATTTTCGAGCGGATGTAGCCGCTCAGCACTTCACTGGGCACGCCGTCGGCGTTGAACGGCGTCGAGGCCTGCAAGATCGGCTCGATGATGCTTTCCAGCACCTCGCGGTAGAGGTTTTCCTTGGATTTGAAGTAGTAATAGACGTTGGGCTTGGGCAATCCCGCCTTGGCTGCGATGTCACTGGTTTTGGTCGCAGCGAAGCCCTTGTCGGCAAACTCTTCGCTGGCGGCACGCAGGATCAGTTCTTTGTTGCGCTCGCGGATGGTGCTCATAAACCAGGGGGTTCCTTGCCTGTTCTGGCGGTTGCGCATGGTAGCACCGGCCTCGCGCGACGCTCAAGAATGCCCCATGCGGCGCTCGGCCGCGCTATGCTGCGCAGCATTCAATCCAAAAGGACATCTGATTCATGGCAGGAAGCAGTTTACTGTTGCTGATCGACGACATTGCCGCGGTACTCGACGATGTGGCGTTGATGACCAAAATGGCCGCCAAGAAAACCGCCGGCGTGCTCGGTGACGATCTGGCGCTCAACGCCCAACAGGTTTCCGGCGTGCGTGCCGAACGGGAAATTCCGGTCGTTTGGGCAGTGGCGAAGGGCTCGTTTCTCAACAAACTGATCCTGGTGCCGTCTGCGCTGGCGATCAGTGCATTCATTCCGTGGCTGGTCACGCCGTTGTTGATGGTCGGCGGCGCCTACCTGTGCTTCGAGGGCTTTGAAAAGCTCGCGCACAAATTCCTCCACAGCAAGGCTGAAGACCAGGCCGAGCATGCAGAGCTGGTCGAAGCCGTGGCCGATCCGGCAGTCGATCTGGTGGCGTTCGAGAAGGACAAGATCAAGGGCGCCATCCGTACCGACTTCATTCTTTCGGCGGAAATCATCGCCATCACCCTCGGCACCGTGGCAGGCGCGTCGCTGACTCAGCAAGTCATCGTGCTGTCGGGCATTGCCATCGTCATGACCATCGGTGTCTATGGCTTGGTAGCCGGCATCGTCAAGCTTGATGATCTGGGTCTTTGGCTGACCCAGAAGCCTGGGCAGATGGCCAAAAATATCGGTGGCGGGATTCTGCGTGCGGCGCCGTACATGATGAAAAGCCTGTCGGTGATTGGCACGGCGGCAATGTTTTTGGTCGGCGGTGGCATCCTGACTCACGGTGTACCGGTGGTTCATCATTGGATCGAAAGTGTCAGCGCAGGGGCGGGCGGTGCCGGGTTTATCGTGCCGACGTCGCTGAATGCGGTGGCGGGGGTTGTGGCGGGTGCGGTGGTGTTGGCGGGTGTGATGGCCATCAGCAAAATCTGGAAGGCAGTCAAAGACTAAAGCCTGACTCTATGCAACTGTGGGAGCGAGCCTGCTCGCGATAGCGGTGGATCAGTCAACATTTACGGGGACTGATGCTGCCTCATCGCGAGCAGGCTAGCTCCCACATGGGATGTGTGGTGTTGGACAAAACGCATGAAAAAGGCCATTCGACTCCCATCGAATGGCCTTTTTTGTTGCCGATGAATTACTCGGCGATCTGCAATTTGCGCGACTCGGTGTACACGTAACGCACCTTCTCGTACTCGAACGGCGAGTTCAGTTGGCCATAGCGGAAGCTGTTCTGGTGACGCTTGTCGATGCTGCGCAGGACCCAGACTTCAGGGTGGTTGGAGCTGACTTCGGCAACGTTCAGGAAGTTGATCGCGCTCTCGGCGGTAAAGTCCACGGCCAGGCCGCCGGTGTCGCGAATGTTGGAAGGGCCGAGGATCGGCAGCACAAAGTAGGCGCCGCCCGGTACGCCGTAGAAACCGAGCGTCTGGCCGAAGTCTTCGCTCTGGCGCGGCAGGCCCATGGCGGTGGCCGGGTCCCACAGGCCTGCGATGCCGATGGTGGTGTTGAGCAGCAGGCGTGCGGTGGTTTCCATCGAGCGCTTGCCTTTGAACTGCAGCAGGCTGTTCATCAGGTTCGGCACGTCGCCGAGGTTGTTGAAGAAGTTGCTGACGCCGGTGCGCAGGAAGCTCGGCGTGATGTAGCGATAACCATCGACCACTGGCAGGAACACCCATTGGTCGAAGCGGTAGTTAAAGTGATAAACCCGGCGGTTCCACTCTTCCAGCGGGTCGTAGACGGCCAGCGCGTTGAGCGTCGAGCGTTCGAACTCGCGCTGATCCAGCCCCGGGTTGAATTTGAGTTTGCTCAATGGCTCTTTGAAGCCGTCGCCGTCGATGACGACCGGTGCATTGGCTTTGCTGTTGTCGGCATTGGCGACGCCTGCACAGAGTAACGCTGCGACAAGCAGGAGGTATTTAGCCACGGAAGAACTCCAGCATGGCGTCGCTGTTGACGCGGTAGTTAAGGTTGCCGCAGTGGCCGCCCAGTGGATAAACAGTCAAGCGGTCGCCGAAGGTCTTGCGCAGGAACCCAAGGTCGCCCGGGCCGAGGATCACGTCGTCGGCGTTGTGCATGACCGCGATTTTCGGGCTGTCGTGCAGGTAATCCTTCAGGGCATACAGGCTCACCTGGTCGATCAGTTGCAGCAGACTTCCGCCGTCGGTGCGGGCGCGCCACATCGGGATCACTTGTTCGGTGATGTAGCAGTCGAAGTCGCACTGCAGCGCACGCTTGAGGAACGGTGTGAGGCTGGTGCCTTCGGTGATCGGGTATTTCGGCGGCGTGATCAGGCCGCGACGGTTGATCAGGTCCGAGGTGAAAGCGATGTCGGCCGCCGAAAAGCGGAACGACGTGCCGATCAACATGGCCATCTGTTCGTTGCTCAGATGCTGCTTGGACTGCTGGAAGTCATAAAGCAGAGCATCGTTGAGGTCGATGTAGCCTTTCTGCTGGAAGTAGCGGGTCAGCTTGTTCAGCACCAGTTCATAGAACGTCGTGCTGTTGTTGATGCCTTTGACTTCGGTCTGGACCAGCTTGTCGAGGTTGGTGATCGAGGTGTAGAGGTTGACCGGCGGGTTGAGCAGCAAGACTTTCTTGAAGTTGAAGCTGCGGCGGGTTTCGTCCAGGTGTGCGACGAATGCCGCGTCCAGTGCGCCCAGGCTGTAACCGGTCAAGTAGTAGTCGGTGACAGGCACATCGGGGTTTTGCGCCCGCACGGCTTGCATCACGCGGTACATGTCTTCCGCGTCTTCCTTGGTGATACCGGGTGTGGCAAAGCGTGAGGCGGCGCTCATGAAGTCGAAGCTGGTGGGCGACGACAGTTGCACTACGTGGTAACCGGCCTTGTAGTAGAGCTTCTTCAGGTATTCGTTAAGGCTGCTGTCATAGCGTGCGCCGGTGCCGGCGATCAGAAAGATCAGCGGGGCGGCTTTATCCTGGGTGGCGATGCGGTAGGTGAGCTTCTTCACCGGCCAGAAGTTGTCCGGCAGTTCGAACTCACGCTCCGGGCGCAACGTGACGCTGCGGGTTTGCTGGTCGATGTCTTCGTCAAGCGGCAGCTCCGGACGCATGTCCGGCGGCGTCGTGGCAATGGTCGCCTCGAACGGGTTGGTCAAGGGGAAGCCATAACTGGCTGCGTCGATATCGACCGCCAGTGCAGACGCACTCAAAATAAGGCCGCCAAACAGGGCGGCAAAGCGCAAGGAACGGAGCATGACTGGATCCCTTAGAGAACGGTGCCGAATGAAGTTCGCAGGCTATGACCACGGGGGTTGCGCCAAAGTGCCATGCATCGGCACCAATCAGGGCTAATTTCGGAGTAATAGTAGCTGGACGATACACTTTGCAGTGATTGACTGCCCAGTTAACTGTTGTTAACGCTTGCGTCAGGCTGTCGGCGGATTAAGCTGGCCGCCGTTTTCGTTTATTGGAGTGCCTCATGTCCCGCCGTCTGCCCGTGATTCTTCTGCTTGTCTTGCTGCCTTTATGGCTGGCCGCCAGTTATGGCGCGCGTTATGGCTTCATGGAGGATGCGCAATGGGTCGGTCTCTGCGTCGACGACGCGAGCCGCTGGGAATGCGTGGTCCGTTCGAACCTGGGCTTGATGATTCATTTCCAGGTGTTGGGCTGGGCAGCCCTGGCGGCTGCGGTGATCGGCTTTGTGTTGCCGGGCCGGGCAGGGTGGTGGTTGGCGATACTGGCGCTGGCGTTCGGTTTTCCGGCGCTGGCGTTGTACAACACGACGATGGCAGTTTTTGCGGTGGTGATTGCTGCTTTGCGTCTGGTCCGGGCGTCTCGTAGCGCCTGATAGTCAGTCTTCGCGAGCAGGCTCGCTCCCACAATAGATCTTCGGTGGCCACAGAGTTTGTGTACGACAAAGATTAAATGTGGGAGCGAGCCTGCTCGCGATGAGGCCGGTAGCTGCGCTGAAGCTCAGCCCTTGCGAACCCGCAAACTACGCCACAACGCCGCCACCATCAACACACTCACCAACGCCCAGCCCCAAGCCTGCTGGTTCTGCAAACCTTCGCGATACAACTGCGGCGCAATGCCAGCGCCGATGATGAAGGTCAGCAAGGCAATCTCTCGACGCGGCACGCTCACCGGGCGACACAGGTAAACCAGTGCTGGCAGGATGAACGCGACACTCGGGAAGCTGCGATAACGCGGATCGAACACCAGCTCCAGCATCATCACCGCTGCCGCAAACCCTGCCACCGCCAGCAACCAGCCCGCCCAACGTTCCAGCGCAGCGAAGGCTTGCCCACGCCAGCCCGTGCGAGCACTCAATGTCAGCGCTGCATGCGCCAGCACCAACAGATTCAAACCCGTCAGCAAGGCGACCCACAACCATTCGCTGGCAAAGCGCGTGGTGACCCGTGCCAGATCGCCCCAGGCGCCAATCGAACAGGCCGCCAAAGCGCCGAGCAGCGGTAGCACCAATGCAGAGCGGGTGCTTCGTACACGACCACCAAGGATCAACGTGCCCAGGAAGATCAAACCACCCACTGCCAGCCACTGCGACCAGTACGGCACGTTCGACACCGGACCGGCCAGCACGCCCTTGTCCTGGCGATCAGCGTCGAACAGGCCCCAGTAGCCGCCAACCGCCCCTTCACTGGCGCGTTTCCAGGGTTGGTCGAACGCTTCGATCAGGTTGTAGTGCCAGCCTTCTTGCTCGGCCATGATCACAAAGTTGCGAATGAACTTAGCCTCGTTGACCCTGCTCGGCAGCGCGGTTTCGCGCTGGCGGCCTTCGCTCGGCCAGCCGGTTTCACCAATCATCACGTCTTTTGGCGCGAATTTGTTGCCGAACACCTGACGCACTTCGCGAACATGTTGCAGCGCGGCGTCGATGTTCGACGGGTCGTCTTCCCAATACGGCAACAAGTGGATGGTCAGGAAGTCCACCGCCGGGGCGATTTCCGGGTGTTTGAGCCAGAACTCCCAGACGTCGGCATAAGTGACAGGCTGTTTGACCTGGCTTTTGACCTTGTTGATCAGCTTGGCCAGTTGCGCACCGGTGACTTCCTTGCGTAGCAAGGCTTCGTTGCCGACGATCACCGACGTGACCACATCCGGGTTGGCGTTGGCCGAGGCGATCAACAGATCGACTTCTTTTTCGGTGTCCACCGGATTGCTGTTCACCCACGCGCCGATCATCAACTTCAGGCCATGCTTGCGGGCCAGATCGGGCAGGGCCTCAAGGCCGGTCATCGAATAGGTGCGAATGCATTCGAAGCGGGTGGCCAGCAGCGCGAGGTCGGCGTCCATGCGCTCGGGACGCAACTTGAACGGCTGATCGAACGGCGACTGGTCCTTGTCGAACGGGGTGTAGGAGGCGCATTGCAGCTTGTGTGTCGAACTGGCCACGTCCGGCAGAATCACCGGTTTGCCGAGGCCGTACCAAAAGCCGCCGAGGGCAAACAGCCCCAGCAGGCAGGCAAACAAGTAAGCGAAAAAAGGAAAACGTGATGTCGCGGGCATGGTCAGGCCGTCTGGGAGCAAAGCCGCGCATGTTACCCGCATTTGTCCCCCGCTTGGTGGCCTGCATGATTTTGACATGCAAAGTTCGGGCGGATTGCCCGAGGCATTTCAGAGGGTCGAGATTAATGGCTTTCTGATGTCGTTTCTCGATGCCTTGAGGTCGCTGACAGCACAGGTCGCCGATGGCGTCAGGTTGATTATCGAGGCGTCAGTACCCTCGTTGATAAATCGCGCTGATGATCGAACGAATTTGCGGTGAGGCGTGATGGGGGCGCTGTGCACCATAACAATACGTTGACGCGACTCGGCATCCGTCGAGCGCAGCACTTTCGGGGAAGTAACGATGAAGATGCGACGACTTTTAGGCGCGGGTGCCGCACTGGTGCTTGCGATTGGCTCCACCTTGGCCAATGCCGAGAGCAAAACCCTGAGCATCGGTTACGTTGACGGCTGGTCCGACAGCGTCGCGACCACCCACGTGGCGGCCGAAGTGATCAAGCAGAAACTGGGTTATGACGTGAAGCTGCAAGCCGTCGCGACCGGGATCATGTGGCAGGGCGTGGCCACCGGCAAACTCGACGCCATGCTGTCCGCCTGGTTGCCGGTGACTCACGGCGATTACTGGACCAAAAACAAGGATCAGGTCGTCGACTACGGTCCGAACTTCAAGGATGCGAAAATCGGCTTGATCGTGCCTGAGTACGTCAAGGCCAAAACCCTTGATGACCTGAAAACCGACGACAGCTTCAAGAAACGTATCGTCGGCATCGACGCCGGTTCGGGTGTGATGCTCAAGACCGAGCAGGCCATCAAGGATTACGACCTGACCGGTTACCAACTCAAGGCCAGTTCCGGCGCCGGCATGATTGCCGAGCTGACTCGTGCAGAGAAGAAAAACGAATCCATTGCCGTCACCGGTTGGGTGCCGCACTGGATGTTCGCCAAGTGGAAACTGCGCTTCCTGGAAGACCCGAAAGGCGTTTATGGCGCGGCTGAAACCGTAAACAGCATCGGCAGCAAAGAACTGGCCACCAAGGCGCCGGAAGTGGCGAAGTTCCTGAAGAACTTCCAGTGGGCGTCGAAAGACGAAATCGGCGAAGTCATGCTGGCGATTCAGGACGGTGCCAAACCTGAAGCGGCAGCGAAGGATTGGGTCGCCAAGCATCCGGAGCGCGTTGCAGACTGGACCAAATGATTTGAGCTGACGTTTCTGGTCAGCGCTTCTCAAGGCCCCTTGGCATAAAAGCCAAGGGGCTTTTTGCTTTTCTGCGGGAGCGCCAAACCGAACATTGGCGATTCTGTCATGTCGTTCTAATACTAAGGTCGTCTGGAACCTGTCCCGCAGCCGCATAGAGTGGATACCGTTCCAACAATAATCTGTGCTGCGAGGATAAAAACAATGAACGACAGCATTTACCTCTCGATTCAAAACAGCCCGCGCTTCAAGGAGCTGGTTAGTAAGCGAGAAAGGTTCGCCTGGATTCTTTCGGCGATCATGCTTGGGCTTTACTCCGGATTCATCCTTTTGATCGCTTACGGGCCGCATATTCTGGGTGCGAAACTCAGCCCTGGGTCTTCGATAACCTGGGGCATACCGATCGGTGTCGGGCTGATTCTTTCGGCCTTCATCCTGACCGGGATCTACGTGCGACGCGCCAACGGCGAATTCGACGACCTGAACAATGCGATTCTCAAGGAGGCTCAGCAATGATCCGGCGTCTAATGGCTCTATTGAGCATCGCAGCTTTCGCACCGGGCGCCTGGGCGGCTGAAGCCCTGACCGGCGCCGTGCAAAAACAACCGCTGAACGTTGCCGCGATCATGATGTTCGTGGCGTTCGTCGGCGCAACTTTGTACATCACTTACTGGGCCTCCAAGAAAAACAACTCGGCGGCCGACTACTACGCGGCCGGTGGCAAGATCACCGGTTTCCAGAACGGTCTGGCGATTGCCGGTGACTACATGTCCGCGGCGTCTTTTCTGGGTATTTCCGCGCTGGTGTTCACCTCCGGCTACGACGGCCTGATCTACTCGATCGGCTTCCTGGTGGGCTGGCCGATCATTCTGTTCCTGATCGCCGAGCGCCTGCGTAACCTGGGTAAATACACCTTTGCCGACGTGGCGTCCTATCGCCTCGGGCAAACCCAGATTCGCTCGCTGTCCGCTTGCGGTTCGCTGGTGGTGGTGGCGTTCTACCTGATCGCGCAAATGGTCGGTGCCGGCAAGCTGATCCAGCTGCTGTTCGGTCTCGACTACCACGTTGCGGTGATCCTGGTCGGTATCCTGATGTGCATGTACGTGTTGTTCGGCGGCATGCTGGCGACCACCTGGGTGCAGATCATCAAGGCTGTGCTGTTGCTGTCCGGTGCCTCGTTCATGGCGCTGATGGTGATGAAGCACGTCAACTTCGACTTCAACGCACTGTTCTCTGAGGCGATCAAGGTTCACCCTAAAGGTGAGGCGATCATGAGCCCGGGCGGTCTGGTAAAAGATCCGGTCTCCGCGTTCTCCCTGGGCCTGGCGCTGATGTTCGGTACCGCTGGTCTGCCGCACATCCTGATGCGCTTCTTCACCGTGAGTGACGCGAAAGAAGCTCGCAAGAGCGTGCTGTATGCAACCGGCTTCATTGGTTATTTCTACATCCTGACCTTCATCATCGGCTTCGGCGCGATCCTGCTGGTCAGCACCAACCCGGTCTTCAAAGATGCGGCTGGCGCGCTGTTGGGTGGTAACAACATGGCGGCGGTGCACCTGGCCAACGCGGTCGGTGGCAGTATCTTCCTGGGCTTCATCTCGGCGGTAGCGTTCGCGACCATCCTGGCAGTGGTTGCCGGTCTGACCCTGGCCGGTGCTTCGGCGGTGTCTCACGACCTGTATGCCAGCGTGATCAAGAAAGGCAAGGCCAACGAGAAGGATGAGATTCGCGTCTCGAAAATCACCACCATCGCCCTGGCGGTGCTGGCGATCGGTCTGGGCATTCTGTTCGAAAGCCAGAACATCGCGTTCATGGTGGGCCTGGCGTTCTCCATCGCGGCGAGCTGTAACTTCCCGGTGCTGCTGCTTTCCATGTACTGGAAGAAGCTGACCACCCGCGGTGCGATGATTGGTGGCTGGCTGGGTCTGGTCAGTGCGGTTGGCCTGATGGTTCTTGGGCCAACCATCTGGGTGCAGATCCTGCATCACGAGAAGGCGATCTTCCCGTATGAATACCCGGCGCTGTTCTCGATGATCATTGCGTTTGTGGGGATCTGGTTCTTCTCGATCACTGACAAGTCGACCGCGGCTGACAATGAGCGGGCGCTGTTCTTCCCTCAGTTTGTTCGTTCGCAGACTGGTTTGGGGGCGAGTGGGGCGGTTTCGCACTAAGGCTTCGAGATTGTTTGTGTAAGTTGGGTTAAACAGAAATGCCCCGGTCGAGAGATCGGGGCATTTTTTGTTGTGCGGTTATCGCTCTTTGTTGCCCTGGGACTTGCCCCCGAGTCAGCCTGATAGTCGAGGATTGTGCGGGTTTACTCCATCCTCTGTGGGAGCTAGCCCTGCTAGCGAAAAACGTCCAGGCGACGCGTTCATGCAGACAGCACGCGTTATCGCTAACGACCATCGCTAGCAGGCTAGCTCCCACAGGGGGAATGCGTACGCTTGAAGAGCCAGGCCGGCCGGTGCGCCGCCGGCTATGGATGGCTGATGGCGGCGGGCCCACGGAGCAGGACCGGAGCGAGGGCATCTGAGCCTAAGCGAAGGGCCGAACGAGAGGGGCAAGAGCGCTTGGCTACTTGGGGTCGGGCGGCGTTCAGTTTTCCCTGGCGACCTGCTGTGTGGGCGGAAGCCATAGCCGTCGTCACCGAAGAAACGGATATACCCCCGATCAATGAGGCAGCCAAACCCGGCACAAACAAAAACGGCCTCTATATAAATAGAGGCCGTTCCCGATGCAACTTTAAGACGTTATCGCAAGACACGTCTTATTTGCGGTCTTCCAGCTTGGTGATGTCGCGCGACTCGTAGCCGGTGTACAGCTGGCGCGGACGGCCAATCTTGTACGGGCTGGAGAGCATTTCTTTCCAGTGGGAGATCCAGCCGACAGTCCGCGCCAGAGCGAAGATCACGGTGAACATGCTGGTAGGAATGCCGATCGCCTTGAGGATGATCCCCGAGTAGAAGTCGACGTTCGGGTACAGCGAGCGCTCGATGAAGTACGGGTCGGTCAGGGCGATCTCTTCCAGGCGCATGGCCAGTTCGAGTTGCGGATCGTTGTTGATCCCCAGTTCCTTCAACACTTCGTCGCAAGTCTGCTTCATCACGGTGGCGCGTGGGTCGCGGTTTTTGTAAACCCGGTGACCGAAGCCCATCAACTTGAACGGATCGTTCTTGTCCTTGGCCTTGGCGATGTACTTGTCGATGTTCGACACATCGCCAATTTCATCGAGCATGGTCAGAACAGCTTCGTTCGCGCCGCCGTGGGCAGGGCCCCACAGTGCAGCGATGCCAGCGGCGATACAGGCGAACGGGTTGGCACCCGAAGAGCCGGCCAGGCGTACGGTGGAAGTCGACGCATTTTGCTCGTGGTCGGCATGGAGGATGAAGATCCGGTCCATGGCCTTGGCGAGTACCGGGCTGATCGGTTTGATCTCGCACGGGGTGTTGAACATCATGTGCAGGAAGTTTTCCGCGTACGTCAGGTCGTTGCGCGGGTACATCATGGGTTGGCCCATGGAGTACTTGTAAACCATCGCTGCCAGGGTCGGCATCTTCGCAACCAGACGGATCGCGGAGATTTCGCGATGCTGCGGGTTATTGATGTCCAGGGAGTCGTGGTAGAAGGCCGAGAGAGCGCCGACTACGCCGCACATGACGGCCATCGGGTGGGCGTCGCGACGGAAGCCGTTGAAGAACGTCTTCAGCTGCTCGTGAACCATGGTGTGGTTCTTGACGGTGCTGACGAACTGGGCCTTTTGTTCTGCGGTCGGCAACTCGCCGTTGAGCAGCAGATAGCAGGTTTCCAGGTAGTCCGACTTTTCAGCCAGCTGTTCGATCGGGTAGCCGCGGTGCAGCAGAATGCCGTTGTCGCCGTCGATATAGGTGATCTTCGATTCGCACGAGGCGGTCGACATGAAACCAGGGTCAAAGGTGAAACGGCCCGTGGCCGTCAGGCCCCGAACATCGATAACATCGGGACCAACGGTGCCGGTTAAAATGGGCAGCTCGACGGGGGCTGCGCCCTCGATGATCAACTGCGCTTTTTTGTCAGCCATGTGGCCTCCTATTTATGCTTGAAATCATCAGACAGACCCCCCACGCAGGGCCCGCACCACTATAGTGAGATAAATTCGAATGTCAATTTGCCTAAAGTCTTGCTCCAGAAGGCTTTAACCGGACTTTTTCCTCGAAATTGACTGCCATTTACGCCTTTTATCCAACTTGTGCAATGCGCTATTAGGGGAAGGTGAACGCGTTGTCATTAGTAGCCTAACTGTCTATACTCGGCCTCCGACCGCCAGGGGCTTTTGGGCCTGCTTTATTGGGGGTCGCACTCCCTGGGTGGTGGGTACCTGACCAGTGCACTCCCCAACAACTTTGCCCTGATTGTTAGGGGCTCTTCAGTGTGAAAAAAAGCCGTGAATAGCCAACGACCTGTAAACCTAGACCTAAGGACCATCAAACTCCCAGTCACTGCTTACACGTCCATTCTTCACCGAATCTCCGGTGTCATCCTCTTTGTCAGCCTGGCCATCATGCTTTATGCATTGGACAAATCGCTCGACTCGGAAGAAGGCTTCGGTCAGGTGAAAGCGTGTCTGACCAGTCCGCTAGCCAAGCTAGTGATTTGGGGCATCCTGTCCGCCTTGCTGTATCACCTGGTTGCCGGCGTGCGCCATTTGATCATGGACATGGGCATCGGTGAGACGCTTGAAGGCGGCAAACTGGGCTCGAAAATCGTTATCGCCGTTTCTGTGGTGGTAATCGTTCTGGCAGGAGTTTGGATATGGTAACTAACGTTACGAACCTATCGCGTTCGGGCCTCTATGACTGGATGGCACAACGTGTGTCTGCGGTCGTTCTCGCGGCTTACTTCATTTTCCTGATCGGATACGTCGTTGCCCATCCTGGCATCGGCTACGCCCAATGGCATGAACTGTTCGCAAACAACTGGATGCGTATTTTCAGTCTCCTGGCCCTCGTTGCCCTCGGCGCTCACGCCTGGGTCGGCATGTGGACCATTGCGACCGACTACCTGACGCCAATGGCGTTCGGCAAGTCCGCGACTGCAATACGTTTCCTCTTCCAGGCAGTATGCGGCGTTGCGATGTTCGCCTACTTCGTCTGGGGTGTGCAGATTCTTTGGGGTATCTGATTCATGTCTACTACTGTTAATACGCTTTCGTTCGACGCCATCATCATTGGCGGCGGCGGTGCTGGCATGCGCGCTGCTCTGCAGCTGGCACAGGGTGGTCACAAGACTGCCGTTGTCACCAAGGTTTTCCCGACTCGTTCGCACACTGTATCCGCCCAGGGTGGCATCACCTGCGCCATCGCGTCCGCCGATCCAAACGATGACTGGCGCTGGCACATGTACGATACCGTCAAGGGCTCCGACTATATCGGTGACCAGGACGCTATCGAATACATGTGTTCCGTAGGCCCGGAAGCGGTCTTCGAACTCGAGCACATGGGCTTGCCGTTCTCCCGTACCGAGCAGGGCCGCATCTACCAGCGTCCGTTCGGCGGTCAGTCGAAAGACTTCGGTAAAGGTGGCCAGGCTGCCCGTACCTGCGCCGCTGCCGACCGTACCGGTCATGCATTGCTGCACACCCTGTACCAGGCCAACCTGAAGGCCGGCACCGTATTCCTCAACGAATACTACGGCGTCGACCTGGTGAAGAACGAAGACGGTGCCTTTGTCGGCATGATCGTCATCTGTATCGAAACCGGTGAAACCTCCTACGTTCGCGCCAATGCCACCGTTCTGGCGACTGGCGGTGCAGGCCGTATCTACTCGTCCACCACCAATGCCCTGATCAACACCGGTGACGGCGTCGGCATGGCGCTGCGTGCTGGCGTGCCGGTACAAGACATTGAAATGTGGCAGTTCCACCCGACCGGCATCGCCGGCGCCGGTGTACTGGTAACAGAAGGCTGCCGCGGTGAAGGCGGTTACCTGATCAACAAGCACGGCGAGCGTTTCATGGAGCGTTATGCTCCGAACGCCAAAGACCTTGCCGGTCGTGACGTTGTTGCTCGCTCGATGGTTAAAGAAATCATCGCCGGCAACGGTTGCGGTCCCGATGGCGACCACGTAATGCTGAAACTCGATCACCTCGGTGAAGAAGTTCTGCACAGCCGTCTGCCAGGCATCATGGAACTGTCCAAGACCTTCGCTCACGTCGATCCTGCCGTTGCGCCGATTCCGGTCGTTCCAACCTGCCACTATATGATGGGCGGCGTTGCCACCAACATTCATGGCCAGGCAATCACTCAGGACGCTGACGGCGTTGATCAGATCATTCCTGGTCTGTTCGCGGTAGGCGAAGTGGCGTGCGTATCGGTTCACGGTGCCAACCGTCTGGGCGGTAACTCGCTGCTCGACCTGGTGGTATTCGGCCGTGCCGCTGGCCTGTTCCTGGAGCAGACCCTGAAAGAAGGCGTTGATTACGCCCGTCCACGCCAGTCCGACATCGACGCTGCCCTGGCGCGTCTCGATGGCCTGAACTCGCGTACCGAAGGCGAAGACGTCGCCACCCTGCGTAAAGAGCTGCAAAGCTGCATGCAGAACTACTTCGGTGTATTCCGTACCGGCGAATACATGCAGAAGGGTATCGCTCAGTTGGCTGATCTGCGTGGCCGTATCGCCAACGTCAAGATCAACGACAAGAGCCAGGCGTTCAACACGGCTCGTATCGAAGCGCTGGAACTGCAGAACCTGCTGGAAGTGGCCGAAGCCACCGCCATCGCTGCAGAAATCCGCAAAGAGTCCCGCGGTGCTCACGCCCGTGAAGACTACGAAGATCGCGACGACGAAAACTGGCTGTGCCACACCCTGTACTTCCCGGGTGACAAACGCGTGACCAAGCGTGCTGTGAACTTCTCGCCGAAGACTGTTCCGACTTTTGAACCTAAGATTCGGACTTATTAAGGGTGGCCGCCATGTTGCAAGTCAGTGTTTATCGCTACAACCCTGATCAGGACGCTGCGCCGTTCATGCAGGAATTCCAGGTCGATACCGGTGGTAAAGACCTGATGGTGCTGGACGTGCTGGCTCTGATCAAAGAGCAGGACGAAGGTTTCTCCTATCGTCGCTCTTGCCGTGAAGGTGTTTGCGGTTCCGACGGCATGAACATCAACGGCAAAAACGGTCTGGCATGCGTCACGCCGCTGTCTTCTGTCGTAAAAGGTAACAAGCTGATCGTTCGTCCGTTGCCAGGTTTGCCGGTTATCCGTGACCTGGTCGTCGATATGAGCATCTTCTACAAGCAATACGAGAAGGTTAAGCCATACCTGCAGAACGACACGCCGGCTCCGGCCATCGAACGTCTGCAGACCCCTGAAGAGCGTGAAAAGCTCGACGGTCTGTACGAGTGCATCCTGTGCGCTTGCTGCTCGACCTCTTGCCCGTCCTTCTGGTGGAACCCGGACAAGTTCCTGGGTCCAGCTGCTCTGCTGCAAGCGTACCGCTTCCTGGCAGACAGCCGCGACACCAAGACTGCCGAGCGTCTGGCTTCGCTGGATGACCCGTTCAGCGTATTCCGCTGCCGCGGGATCATGAACTGCGTCAACGTCTGTCCGAAAGGCCTGAACCCGACTAAGGCCATCGGTCACGTACGTAACATGCTGCTGCAAAGCGGCGTGTGATTCAGCTGCTGTAACAGTAGGACCGCTGTACCCGTAGATGCTACGGCGCAGGCTTCAACCGGCGCCGTAGTTTTAACCTGAGCAGCAGCTCACAAAGCTGCCGCTCTTATTTTGAAGAAATGAGACAAGCAGGGGCATCCGGGCTGGTACCCGGACTATCAGCGTGATCCTAAGTGGCTTGTTTTGGTCGCTGCATTCGGACTTCTGCAAGTTTGCTCGGTGTCGACGCCGGTGGTGTTCCCCTAACCGAGGGTGACCAAGCATGCAAGAAAGCGTGATGCAGCGCATGTGGAACAGTGCCCACCTTTCAGGTGGAAACGCTGCCTATGTGGAAGAGCTTTATGAGCTCTACCTGCACGACCCTAACGCTGTGCCAGAAGAGTGGCGCACCTACTTTCAGAAGTTGCCTACTGACGGCAACTCTGCCACCGATGTTTCGCACTCCACAATTCGCGATCATTTCGTCTTGCTGGCAAAGAACCAGCGCCGCGCACAACCGGTTTCCGCCGGCAGCGTGAGCAGTGAGCACGAGAAGAAGCAAGTTGAAGTGCTGCGATTGATCCAGGCCTACCGTATGCGTGGCCACCAGGCAGCCCAGCTTGACCCGCTGGGGCTGTGGCAGCGTCCTGCACCTGCAGACCTGTCGATCAATCATTACGGCTTGACCAATGCCGATCTTGATACGACCTTCCGTGCCGGCGACCTGTTCATCGGCAAAGAGGAGGCGAGCCTACGCGAAATTCACGAAGCGTTGCAGCAGACATATTGCCGCACCATCGGCGCTGAATTTACGCATATCACCGATTCCGAGCAGCGCCAGTGGTTCCAGCAGCGTCTGGAAAGCGTGCGTGGTCGTCCGACGTACTCCGCCGACATCAAGAGCCACCTGCTCGAGCGCGTCACTGCTGGTGAGGGCCTGGAAAAATACCTGGGCACCAAATACCCGGGCACCAAGCGTTTCGGTCTGGAAGGCGGCGAAAGCCTGATTCCGATGCTCGACGAGCTGATCCAGCGTTCCGGTTCCTACGGCACCAAGGAAATCGTTATCGGCATGGCCCACCGTGGCCGTCTGAACGTACTGGTCAACACCTTCGGCAAGAACCCGCGCGAGCTGTTCGACGAGTTCGAAGGCAAGAAGAAGGTCGAGCTGGGTTCCGGTGACGTTAAATACCACCAGGGCTTCTCGTCCAACGTGATGACCACCGGCGGTGAAGTTCACCTGGCCATGGCGTTCAACCCGTCCCACCTGGAAATCGTATCTCCAGTGGTCGAGGGTTCGGTTCGCGCCCGTCAGGATCGTCGTAACGACCCTACCGGCGAGAAGGTTCTGCCGATTTCCATCCACGGTGATGCGGCATTCGCCGGTCAGGGCGTGGTGATGGAAACCTTCCAGATGTCGCAGACCCGCGGTTTCAAGACCGGCGGCACCGTGCACATCGTGATCAACAACCAGGTCGGTTTCACCATCAGCAACCCGCTGGACTCGCGTTCCACCGAGTACGCGACCGACGTTGCGAAGATGATCCAGGCACCGATCCTCCATGTGAATGGTGATGATCCGGAAGCCGTGTTGTTCGTGACCCAGCTGGCCATCGACTACCGCATGCAGTTCAAGCGTGACGTGGTAATCGACCTGGTCTGCTACCGTCGTCGCGGCCACAACGAGGCCGACGAGCCAAGCGGCACCCAGCCGATCATGTATCAGCAGATCACCAAACAGCGCACTACCCGTGAACTGTATGCCGATCGTCTGACCCAGGCCGGGGTGCTGGACGTTGAGCGTGTTCAGGCGAAAGTCGATGAATACCGCAACGCGCTGGACAACGGTCTGCATGTTGTAAAAAGCCTGGTCAAAGAGCCGAACAAAGAGTTGTTCGTGGACTGGCGTCCGTATCTGGGCCACGCCTGGACTGCGCGTCACGACACGCGTTTTGATCTGAAAACCTTGCAGGAACTGTCCGCCAAGCTGCTGGAAATTCCGGAAGGCTTCGTGGTTCAGCGCCAGGTCTCGAAAATCTACGAAGACCGTCAGAAAATGCAAGTTGGCGGCCTGCCGATCAACTGGGGTTACGCCGAAACCATGGCGTACGCGACCCTGGCGTTCGAAGGTCACCCGATCCGCATGACGGGTCAGGACATCGGTCGCGGTACGTTCTCGCACCGTCACGCTGTCTTGCACAACCAGAAAGACGCGGGCACCTACGTCCCGCTGCAAAACCTGTACAACGGCCAGCCACGTTTCGACCTGTACGATTCGTTCCTGTCCGAAGAGGCCGTGTTGGCGTTCGAATACGGTTACTCGACCACCACGCCTGAGGCGCTGGTGATCTGGGAAGCCCAGTTCGGCGACTTCGCCAACGGTGCCCAGGTGGTTATTGACCAGTTCATCACCAGTGGCGAGCACAAGTGGGGCCGTCTCTGCGGTCTGACCATGCTGCTGCCGCACGGTTATGAAGGTCAGGGTCCGGAGCACTCGTCGGCTCGTCTGGAGCGTTACCTGCAACTGTGCGCCGAGCACAACATTCAGGTTGCTGTCCCGACTACACCTGCTCAGATCTACCACTTGCTGCGTCGTCAGGTGATTCGCCCGCTGCGCAAGCCATTGATCGTTCTGACTCCGAAGTCGCTGCTGCGTCACAAACTGGCCATCTCGACGCTGGAAGATCTGGCCGAAGGTTCGTTCCAGACCGTTATCCCGGAAATCGATACCCTGGACCCGAAAAAGGTCGAGCGCGTTGTTCTGTGTAGCGGCAAGGTCTACTACGACCTGCTGGAAAAACGCCGTGCCGAAGGTCGTGATGACATCGCCATCGTGCGTATCGAGCAGCTGTACCCATTCCCTGAGGACGACTTGAACGAAGTCCTGGCTCCTTACACCAACCTCAAACATATCGTTTGGTGTCAGGAAGAGCCGATGAACCAGGGTGCCTGGTACTGCAGCCAGCACCACATGCGCCGCATCGTTGGCAATCACAACAAGTCGCTCGTACTCGAGTACGCCGGCCGTGATGCTTCTGCTGCACCTGCTTGTGGTTATGCATCGATGCACGCTGAGCAGCAGGAAAAACTGCTGCAAGACGCCTTTACTGTTTAACGCCTTCGCGCACCTGAAACCGAATTTAAGGACTCACAGATAATGGCTATCGAAATCAAAGCCCCCACTTTCCCGGAATCGGTTGCCGACGGCACCGTTGCCACCTGGCACAAACAACCGGGCGACGCTGTAAAGCGTGACGACCTGATCGTCGACATCGAAACCGACAAAGTTGTGCTGGAAGTGTTGGCCACTGCTGACGGCGTGCTGGGCGCTATCGTCAAGAACGAAGGCGACACCGTTCTGTCCGACGAAGTCCTGGGCTCCATCGAAGCGGGCGGCGCTGCTGCCGCTCCAGCCGCTGCCGCTGCTCCGGCCGCTGCACAGGCTGCTGCTCCAGCCGCCGAAGGCGAAGACGATCCTGTTGCTGCACCGGCTGCTCGCAAGCTGGCTGAAGAAAACGGCATCAACATCGCTTCCGTTGCCGGCACCGGCAAAGGCGGTCGTGTGACCAAGGAAGACGTCGTAGCCGCTGTTGCTGCCAAGAAAGCCGCTCCGGCTGCCGCGCCTGCCAAGGCTGCTGCTCCTGCTGCCGCTGCTCCTGTGTTCGCCGCTGGCGACCGCATCGAGAAGCGCGTACCGATGACCCGCGTTCGCGCTACCGTGGCCAAGCGTCTGGTAGAAGCTCAGTCGAACATGGCGATGCTGACTACCTTCAACGAAGTCGACATGACCGAAGTCATGGCCCTGCGTTCGAAGTACAAGGACCTGTTCGAGAAGTCCCACAACGGCGTACGCCTGGGCTTCATGTCGTTCTTCGTGAAAGCGGCCACCGAAGCGCTGAAACGCTTCCCGGCTGTCAACGCGTCGATCGACGGTGCCGACATCGTTTACCACGGCTACGCTGACGTCGGTGTGGCTGTTTCCAGCGACCGCGGCCTGGTCGTACCGGTTCTGCGTAACGCCGAACTGATGAGCCTGGCTGAAATCGAAGGCGGCATCGCCACCTTCGGCAAGAAGGCTCGCGACGGCAAGCTGTCGATGGACGAAATGACCGGCGGTACGTTCACCATCACCAACGGTGGTACCTTCGGTTCGATGATGTCCACCCCGATCGTCAACCCGCCGCAAGCGGCCATCCTGGGCATGCACAACATTCTGCAGCGTCCTATGGCGATCAACGGTCAGGTCGTTATCCGTCCGATGATGTACCTGGCTCTGTCCTACGATCACCGTCTGATCGATGGCAAAGAAGCTGTGACCTTCCTGGTTACCATCAAGAACCTGCTGGAAGACCCGGCTCGTTTGCTGCTGGATATCTGATTTCGTTGCACGGGTCGCCGCTTGACGGGCGGCCCATCTGTAATGACCAGCTTCGTCCCACGACGGTCCCCAAAAGGGACCGTCCGGTTTGATTCGAGAAGGAATGACACATGACTCAGAAATTCGACGTGGTAGTGATTGGCGCGGGCCCTGGCGGCTACGTGGCTGCCATTAAAGCAGCGCAACTGGGCCTCACCACTGCCTGCATCGAGAAATACACCGACAAGGAAGGCAAACTGGCCCTCGGCGGTACTTGCCTGAACGTCGGCTGCATTCCATCCAAGGCACTGCTGGACAGCTCCTGGAAATACAAGGAAGCCAAAGAAGGCTTCGCGATCCACGGTATCAATCACGCTGGCGTGACCATGGACGTGGCGGCAATGGTTGGCCGCAAAGCCAACATCGTCAAAGGCCTGACCTCTGGCGTTGCCACCCTGTTCAAGGCGAACGGCGTCACTTCCCTGCAAGGCCACGGCAAATTGCTGGCCGGCAAGAAAGTTGAACTGACCAAGCCAGACGGCAGCGTTGAAATCATCGAAGCCGAGAACGTGATTCTGGCTTCGGGCTCGCGTCCGATCGACATTCCACCGGCTCCGGTTGATCAGAACGTGATCGTCGATTCGACCGGCGCACTGGAATTCCAAACCGTACCTAAGCGTCTGGGCGTTATCGGCGCTGGCGTAATCGGTCTGGAACTGGGTTCGGTATGGTCGCGTCTGGGCGCTGAAGTCGTTGTTCTGGAAGCGCTGGAGAAGTTCCTGCCAGCCGCTGACGACGCAGTTTCCAAAGAAGCCTACAAAACCCTGACCAAACAAGGTCTGGACATCAAGCTGGGTGCTCGCGTCACCGGTTCCAAAGTGAACGGCGACGAAGTCGTTGTGAACTACACCGATGCCAACGGCGAACAGAGCATCACTTTCGACAAGCTGATCGTTGCCGTTGGTCGCCGTCCAGTAACTACCGAACTGTTGGCTGCCGACAGCGGTGTGACCATCGACGAGCGCGGTTTCGTATTCGTTGACGACCAGTGCGCCACCAGCGTACCGGGCGTTTACGCGATCGGTGACGTGGTTCGCGGCATGATGCTGGCGCACAAGGCGTCCGAAGAAGGCATCATGGTGGTTGAGCGCATCAAGGGCCACAAAGCACAAATCAACTATGACCTGATCCCTTCGGTTATTTATACTCACCCGGAAATCGCGTGGGTTGGCAAAACCGAGCAGGTATTGAAGGCTGAAGGCGTTGAAGTTAACGTTGGCACCTTCCCGTTCGCAGCCAGCGGCCGTGCCATGGCAGCCAACGACACCGGCGGTTTCGTGAAAGTCATTGCCGATGCCAAGACTGACCGCGTATTGGGCGTCCACGTGATTGGCCCGAGCGCTGCAGAACTGGTTCAGCAGGGCGCGATCGGCATGGAATTCGGCACCAGCGCTGAAGACCTGGGCATGATGGTTTTCTCCCATCCGACCCTGTCTGAAGCCTTGCACGAAGCAGCTCTGGCAGTGAATGGCGGCGCCATTCACATCGCCAACCGCAAGAAGCGTTAAGACAATAAGAAACCACGGCGGTATGGCCCGTCGTGAGCCTTGCATGCAAGACTCACCGCGGAATATCCGCTGGACGCAGTCTTGCGTAGCTGCACCGGTTGTCCGGAAAGGCTACGCAAGCAGCAGTCACAGGTGGTGCGGCACTTGAACGAGTGCAGCACCGAATGCGCAGTACCTAACGAAGACGGTAATAAGCATGAATCTTCACGAGTATCAGGGTAAGCAGCTGTTCGCTGAGTACGGCCTGCCAGTTTCCACCGGTTATGCGGTAGACACCCCGGAAGCAGCAGCAGAAGCTTGCGACAAAATCGGCGGCACCGAGTGGGTTGTCAAAGCCCAGGTCCACGCTGGTGGTCGCGGTAAAGCGGGCGGCGTAAAGCTGGTTCGCAGCAAAGAAGACGCTAAGGCATTCGCACAGCAGTGGCTGGGCAAGCGTCTGGTGACTTACCAGACTGACGCCAATGGTCAGCCAGTCACCAAGATCCTGGTTGAATCGTGCACTGATATCGCTAAAGAGCTGTACCTGGGCGCTGTCGTTGACCGTTCGAGCCGTCGCATCGTGTTCATGGCTTCCACCGAAGGTGGCGTGGACATCGAGAAAATCGCTCACGACACTCCAGAAAAAATTCTGAAAGCCACTATCGATCCACTGGTTGGCGCTCAGCCATTCCAGGGTCGCGAGCTGGCATTCCAGCTGGGTCTGGAAGGCAAGCAGGTTGCTCAGTTCGCCAAGATCTTCGTAGGTCTGGCCAAGCTGTTCAAGGATCACGACCTGGCTCTGCTGGAAGTGAACCCGCTGGTGATCAAGGCTGACGGCGATCTGCATTGCCTCGACGCCAAGATCAACATCGACGCCAACGCCATGTATCGTCAGCCTAAGCTGAAGACTTTCCACGATCCGTCGCAAGACGATCCGCGCGAAGCGCACGCTGCCAAGTTCGAACTGAACTACGTAGCACTGGAAGGCAACATCGGTTGCATGGTCAACGGTGCTGGCCTGGCCATGGGTACCATGGACATCGTCAACCTGCATGGCGGCAAACCAGCCAACTTCCTCGACGTGGGCGGCGGTGCTACCAAAGAACGCGTTACCGAAGCGTTCAAGATCATCCTGTCCGACACTAACGTCGCTGCAGTACTGGTCAACATCTTCGGCGGCATCGTTCGTTGCGACATGATTGCCGAAGGCATCATCGGCGCTGTGAAAGAAGTCGGCGTGAAAATCCCGGTTGTTGTTCGCCTTGAAGGCAACAACGCTGAGCTGGGCGCTAAAGTACTGGCAGAAAGCGGTTTGAACATCATCGCTGCTACCAGCCTGACCGACGCTGCTCAACAAGTTGTCAAAGCTGCGGAGGGCAAATAATGAGCGTCCTGATCAATAAAGACACCAAAGTTATCTGCCAGGGTATTACCGGTTCGCAAGGTAGTTTCCACACCCAGCAAGCCATCGAATACGGCACCAAGATGGTTGGCGGCGTTACTCCTGGTAAAGGCGGCACCGAGCACCTGGGTCTGCCAGTGTTCAACACCGTGAAAGATGCTGTAGCTGCCACTGGCGCCACCGCCAGCGTGATCTACGTTCCAGCTCCTTTCTGCAAGGACTCCATCCTGGAAGCGGCGTTCGGCGGCATCAAGCTGATCGTTTGCATCACTGAAGGCATTCCTACCCTGGACATGCTGGATGCCAAGGTCAAGTGCGACGAGCTGGGCGTAGTCCTGATCGGCCCTAACTGCCCAGGCGTGATCACTCCAGGCGAATGCAAGATCGGCATCATGCCAGGTCACATTCACTTGCCAGGCAAGGTCGGTATCGTTTCCCGTTCCGGCACCCTGACCTACGAAGCTGTGAAGCAGACCACTGACGCCGGTTTCGGTCAGTCGACTTGCGTCGGCATCGGCGGTGACCCGATCCCGGGTTCGAACTTCATCGACATCCTGAAGCTGTTCCAGGAAGACCCGAAGACCGAAGCGATCGTAATGATCGGCGAGATCGGCGGTTCGGCTGAAGAAGAAGCGGCTGCCTACATCAAGGCACACGTGACCAAGCCGGTTGTTTCCTACATCGCTGGTGTGACTGCTCCTCCGGGCAAGCGCATGGGCCATGCTGGCGCAATCATCTCTGGCGGCAAAGGCACTGCAGACGAGAAGTTTGCTGCCCTGGAAGACGCAGGTGTTAAAACCGTGCGTTCGCTGGCAGACATCGGCAAGGCTTTGTCCGAGCTGACCGGTTGGGCTGTCAAATAAGCTTCGTGCTTAGCTGACGCTTCACCAAACAAAGGCCACCTTCGGGTGGCCTTTGTCGTTTCGGAAGTTTGCGTCGACAGTGCGGACGCCATCGCGGGCAAGCCCGCTCCCACAGGGAATTGTGCCGTATGCATTTTTTGTGAGCGACCCGCTCCACTGTGGGAACGCGCCTGCCCGCGATGGCGGACTTACAGGCGCCAACCCATTACATGCAAAAACGCGACACAAAAATGTCGTGTATCGGAATGTTCGCCCTCTAACAGTGCGTTTTTCGCTCAAATTCGTTAGGCTAGCCGCCATTTTTGCGTCCGCATCCCACAAGGAAGCTTCGCGCTAAAGGGTCAGTCCTATGCGGGCCGACAGCATTTCCCTCACCCATAAGGGAAATCCCTCTCTAAATTCCGATTCAGTAGTGTGGTATTTCCTTAATGAAAGTGTTGAAAGGCCAGGACATTCTGGCACTTGGTTTTATGACGTTTGCCCTGTTCGTCGGGGCTGGCAACATCATCTTCCCGCCTATCGTCGGTTTGCAGTCCGGGCCTCATGTCTGGATGGCGGCGCTGGGCTTTCTGATCACGGCGGTGGGTCTGCCGGTGATCACCGTGGTTGCCCTGGCCAAGGTCGGCGGCGCCATGGATGCCTTGAGCAGCCCGATCGGCAAGGTCGCTGGTGGCCTGTTGGCCGCTGCGTGCTACCTCGCCGTTGGCCCGCTATTCGCGACGCCGCGTACGGCGACTGTATCGTTCGAAGTGGGCCTGGCGCCGCTGACCGGCGAGAGCCCGCTGGCGCTGTTCCTCTATAGCTCGGTGTACTTCCTGTTGGTGTTCTTCATCTCGCTCTACCCGGGCCGTTTGCTGGACACCGTAGGACGTTTCCTCGCACCGTTGAAGATTATCGCCCTGGCTGCACTCGGCATCGCCGCGTTCGCGCTGCCGGCCGGTGACATCGGCGTGGCGACACCTGAGTATGTTGCTGCACCGTTTTCCCAAGGCTTCATCAATGGTTACCTGACCATGGATACCCTGGGTGCGCTGGTGTTCGGCATCGTTATCGTCAACGCCATCCGCTCTCGCGGCGTGGATTCTCCGGTACTGATCACCCGTTACGCGATCATTGCCGGGCTGATTGCCGGTGTCGGTCTGGCGCTGGTGTATGTCAGTCTGTTCCGCCTCGGTTCGGGCAGCCATGAAGTGGCTGCCGGCGCCACCAACGGTGCGGCGGTGTTGCACGCTTACGTTCAACACACCTTCGGCTCCTTGGGCAGCGGTTTCCTCGCGGTGCTGATCTCGCTGGCTTGCCTGGTGACGGCGGTCGGTCTGACGTGTGCCTGCGCCGAGTACTTCAGCCGTGTGCTGCCACTGTCCTACAAGAGCTTGGTCATCATCCTCGCCGCGTTCTCCCTGCTGGTGTCCAACCTGGGCCTCACCAAGCTGATTGCGTTCTCAATCCCTGTTCTGACTGCGATCTACCCGCCGTGCATCGCGCTGGTCGCCCTGAGCTTCTGCAAGGACTTCTGGCATGAGCAGGGACGCATTGTGGGTCCGGTGATGTTGGTGTCGTTCATCTTCGGCCTGATCGATGCGCTCAAGGGCGCGGGTCTGGCGGATTGGATGCCGACGCAATTGGCTCATTTGCCGTTGAGCGAGCAAGGTCTGGCGTGGCTGGTGCCGTCGGTCATGACCCTGGTGGTGGCGGTGGTTTGCGACCGGATGCTGGGCAAGCGCGAAGAAGTGCTGGCTTAAGCTGCTTCACGGCCCGCCATAAGCGGGTCTTGAGCTTCAACAGAAATGCCCCGTATCAATCGATACGGGGCATTTTTTATGCGCGTGAGGCAGTGTCTTTTTTTGTGAGCTAACGTCGAAGCATTGCAAATCCCACAGGGTTTCGGATCCTCCGCAAATACATCACAAGGACCTGCATGTCGTTCATCCACGCCAACCTGATCCACATTCTTGCCGCCGTCTGGTTTGTCATCTGCTGGGGCGGCTATACCCGTTATGCGACATGGAAGGGCCGCGACACCGCGTGCCTGGCCAGCGTATTGCACCTGTACCGTGAAGACTGGATGCGCCGCATGCTGCTGCGCGACAACCGTATTGCCGACGCCAGCGTGGTCGGCAATCTGGAGCGCAATGCGTCTTTCTTTGCTTCCAGCACGTTGATCATTCTTGCCGGCATTCTCACCGTTCTCGGTGCTTCTGAGCGGGCCGTGTCATTGCTGGCGGATATTCCAATGGTGCAACAGGCCTCGCAGGGCATGTCGGAAATCAAGTTGCTGTGCCTGGCGCTGGTGTTCGTCTATGCGTTTTTTACTTTCAGCTGGTGCATGCGGCAGTACAACTTTGCAGCGATTCTGATCGGCTCGGCGCCAATGGTCGGAGAGCGGCACGTTTCAGAGCAGGAGCGCAAAGCCTTCGCGGCCCGTGCGGCGCGTGTCATCTCCATGGCCGCCAACCAGTTCAACTTCGGCCTGCGCTCCTATTACTTCGGCATGACCATGCTGGCGTGGTTCGTCAGTCCCTGGTTGTTCATGTTGATGAGTGCCGGCGTGGTGCTGGTGCTGTATCGCCGGGAGTTTCATTCCGACGTTCTCGACGTGATGGTCTATACCCCTACTGAGGCGCCATTGCCTGAGGCAAACAAAGAGGCAGCTTGATGAGTATTCCGTTCTGGTGTGTGTTTATCAGCGCTTTGCTGATTTACGTGGCCCGCATGCCGGTGGCCAAGGCCATGAAAGAGCAGGGCGGTTACAACAATCACCTGCCACGCCAACAGCAGGCCCAGCTCACTGGCTTCGGTGCTCGAGCGGTGGCGGCCCATCAGAACTGCTTCGAAGCTTTCATATTGTTCGCGGTGGGGGTGTTGATCGCGCACACCACGCAAACGGCGGGTTGGCTGATTGATACGCTGGCAATCATCTTTGTGATCACCCGCATCATTTACTTATTGTGCTACTGGGGCGATCTTGCCTGGCAACGAAGTCTGGTGTGGGTTGTCGGGTTAGTGTGTTCGTTGCTTTTGATGATTAGTCCGACTTTTAGAACGATTTTGCTCTAACAGGGTAAATGTCAGGCAAAAGAAAACCCGCACTTGGCGGGTTTTCCTTATCACGCTAAAAACTGTTTTAGTTTTTAGGTGCTTCTTTTGCAGCGGCTTCGTTCGATTCAGCCTGCGCTTTGGCAGCTTCAGCGTTTTCTTTCGCTGCGTCGTTCACTTTATCCTGAGCTTTGTTCATGTCTTGCTGAGCCTGCTCAGCATGTTGGTTGGCATCTTGAGCTTTGTCCTCGGATTTTTTATCGCAGGCAGCGAGACCGAGGGAAGCGGTCAACATCAAGGCAATAGCTAAAGTCTTACGCATGGGGTGTTTCTCCTTATGGAAAATATCTACTGGCCTTTCGAGCGCGGCCATCAGGGTTAAGTTCCTCAATTCGTTCAGATATATAAGATTATTCCCACGGGAACTTTTACGAATACGCCTAGTGCGGTGTCGGAATACTAAGAAGAGTTTTTATCAAATGGCCGAAAACCCCGTTTTTGAGCGCGCGACGCGATTTCTATCGGCATTGCGACACTGTCAGGTACTCGGGCTGCGAGTTCATAGCGCCAGCAGTGCCGGGCTCACCGTGATTCTGCCGTACAGCCCGCAAATCGTCGGTAACCCGCAAACCGGCGTGATCCACGGCGGTGCACTGACTACCTTGATGGACACCGCGTGTGGAATGTCCACCCTCTGCGTACTGCCCGAGTTCGAAGTCTGCCCGACCCTCGATCTGCGCATCGATTACATGCACGCGGCCGAGCCGCACAAGGATGTGTACGGTTTTGCCCAATGCTATCGGGTCACCACGGACGTGATCTTCGCCCGCGGCTTTGCCTATCAGGACGATCCCGAACAGCCCATCGCCCATGTCGTGGGCACGTTCATGCGCATGGGCAAGGCCATCAAAGGCACCAAAGGCTTTGGTGGCGTCATCGCCGGAGGGGCGAAGTGACTGACAACTTCAAGGAACAACTGCAACAGGCCCATGAGCAGGGCGATTACGCCTCGCTGCTGCATTTGATTCCCTACGCCAAATTGATTGGAGTCGAGTGCTCGCGGGTCGGCGATGAGCTGCTGTTTCGCCTGCCTGCGAGCAAGGACAACATTGGTAACCCATTATTGCCGGCGATTCACGGCGGTGTAATTGCCGGGTTCATGGAGCTGTCCGCTGCCTTGCACCTGCTGATTTTTACCGGCTCGCCGGGCGTACCGAAGATTATCGACTTTTCCCTCGACTACCTGCGTGCCGGGCAGTTCCGCGATACGTGGGCTCGCTGCCAAGTGTGCCGTCAGGGGCGGCGTGTCGCCAACGTGGCAATAACCGCCTGGCAAAGCACCGAAGCCGAGCCCATTGCCACCGCCCGTGCCCACTTCAAAATCGATGAGCCCTTGAAATCCTGATCCGAGCCCCCAACTTTGATGACAACCCGCCGCCGACCCTCTAGGTCGCGGCCACTGCCATCTGATTGGAGTTTGATGACCATGAGTGTGGAAACTCAAAAGGAAACCCTGGGCTTCCAGACCGAGGTGAAGCAACTGCTGCACCTCATGATCCATTCGCTGTATTCCAACAAGGAAATCTTCCTTCGCGAATTGATCTCGAACGCCTCTGACGCTGTCGACAAATTACGTTTCGAAGCCCTGTCCAAGCCTGAGTTGCTGGAAGGTGGCGCCGAACTGAAAATCCGTGTGAGCTTCGACAAAGACGCTAAAACCGTCACCCTCGAAGACAACGGCATCGGCATGAGCCGTGAAGACGCGATCACCCATCTGGGCACCATCGCCAAATCCGGCACCGCTGATTTCATGAAACACTTGTCTGGCGATCAGAAGAAAGATTCGCACCTGATCGGTCAGTTCGGCGTGGGTTTCTACTCCGCCTTCATCGTCGCCGACAAAGTCGACGTGTTCAGCCGTCGTGCCGGTGCTGCCGCCAGCGAAGGCGTGCACTGGTCGTCCAAGGGCGAAGGCGATTTTGAAGTTGCCACCGTCGAGAAAGCCGAGCGCGGCACCCGCATCGTCCTGCACCTGAAGTCCGGTGAAGACGAGTTCGCCGATGGCTGGCGTCTGCGCAACATCATCAAGAAGTACTCTGACCACATCGCTTTGCCAATCGAGTTGCCGAAAGAAGTGGCAGCCGTCGAAGGTGAAGAGAAGCCGGCCGTTGAATGGGAAACCGTCAACCGCGCCAGCGCCCTGTGGACCCGTCCTCGCACCGAGATCAAGGACGAGGAATATCAGGAGTTCTACAAACACATCGCGCACGATTTCGAAAATCCGCTGAGCTGGAGTCACAACAAGGTCGAAGGCAAGCTCGAATACAGCTCGCTGCTTTACGTACCGACCCGTGCTCCGTTCGACCTGTACCAGCGCGAAGCGCCGAAAGGCCTGAAGCTGTACGTGCAGCGCGTGTTCGTCATGGATCAGGCCGAGTCGTTCCTGCCGCTGTACCTGCGCTTCATCAAAGGCGTGGTCGATTCCAACGACCTGTCGCTGAACGTGTCGCGGGAAATCCTGCAGAAAGATCCGATCATCGACTCCATGAAGTCGGCGCTGACCAAGCGTGTGCTGGACATGCTGGAAAAACTGGCGAAGAACGAGCCTGAGCAATACAAAGGCTTCTGGAAAAACTTCGGCCAGGTCATGAAAGAAGGCCCGGCAGAAGATTTCGCCAACAAAGAGAAAATTGCTGGCCTGCTGCGTTTCGCCTCCACTCAGGGCGAAGAAGGCGAGCAGGTGGTCGGTCTGGCCGAATACCTGGCTCGCGCCAAGGAAGGTCAGGACAAGATTTACTACCTGACCGGCGAAACCTACGCGCAAGTCAAAAACAGCCCGCACCTGGAAGTCTTCCGCAAGAAAGGCATCGAAGTGCTGCTGCTGACCGACCGCATCGACGAGTGGCTGATGAGCTACCTCAGCGACTTCGACGGCAAGAGCTTTGTCGACGTGGCGCGCGGTGACCTGGACCTGGGTAACCTGGACTCGGAAGAGGACAAGAAAGCCGCAGAAGAAGTCGCCAAGTCCAAAGAAGGTCTGGTTGAACGTCTGAAAACTGCACTGGGCGATTCGGTTGCTGAAGTACGGGTTTCCCATCGTCTGACCGACTCCCCGGCGATTCTCGCTATCGGCGAGCAGGACCTGGGCCTGCAAATGCGTCAGATCCTCGAAGCCAGCGGTCAGAAGGTTCCGGATTCGAAGCCGATCTTCGAATTCAACCCGGCTCACCCGTTGATCGAGAAGCTCGACAGCGAGCAGAGCGACGAGCGCTTCGGCGACCTGTCGCACATCCTCTTCGATCAGGCGGCCCTGGCGGCCGGCGACAGCTTGAAAGACCCGGCCGCGTATGTGCGCCGTCTCAACAAGCTGCTGGTTGAACTGTCGGTTTAACGGCGTTGTAAAAAAACCCGCTTCGGCGGGTTTTTTTATTCCTGGGCTTTAGCGGGCGGGGGGCAGCTCGATCCGCTCAACTTCTCCCGGCACCGTTGGCCAATCCCCGGCCGCCCAGCGTCGGCGTGCTTCATCGATAGCCGCCGGATCGCTCGCCACAAAATTCCAGTTGATCCTTCGCGGCCCATCCAGTGGCGCGCCACCAAACAGCACTGCATGACAGTCGGTCTCGGCGAACAACGTCATCTCTTCCCCCGCTGGCAGTACGACCAGCGCATGCGGTTCTATCCGTTCGCCATCGAGCTGTACATCGCCGCTCAACACGTACAGCGCCCGTTCTTCATGCTCGGTGGGAATCAGCAGCGTGGTTGCTGTCTGAAGGTTCAGTTCCGCGTAGAGCGTAGGAGAAAGCACCGGCACCGGCGATTCAAGGCAAAAGCCTGACCCGGCGATCATCCGGATCTTCACCCCAAGGTTATCGCTGAGCGGCAACGTACACGCTGGATGATGACTGTAGTGTCCCGGTCCCTGTTCATGATCTTTCGGTGATGCAAGCCAGATCTGTAAACCGTGCAGGGTGAATCCGCGGTCCTTCAAGTCCTCGGGCGAGCGCTCGACGTGGGCAATGGCACTGCCGGCGGTCATCCAGCTGACGTCACCGGCCTCCACCACCTGATCGGAACCGAGGCTGTCCTTGTGCTGGATCTGCCCCTGAAACAGGTAGGTGAGCGTCGACAGACCGATGTGCGGGTGCTGACGGATGTTCATGCCTTTGCCCGCGGGATAACGGGTTTCCAGCATGTGATCGAAAAACACAAAAGGCCCGACGCTGCGGCATTTGGCTGACGGCAGCGGGCGAAGAATCGGTTGGCCTTCGACATCTTCGGCGCGGGGACGGATCACGAGGGGAGTGTTCATGGTGCATTCCAGGCTGAGCGGGTGACGCGTGGAGCATAACCCGCTTGCCCGGCCCTTGCCGCTATTGGCTGAAGGCGCCTTCTGACAGATGGGTTTCGATGCTGACTTCAGTGGTGGTCATCAGCTTGTGCACCGGGCAACGGTCGGCCACGCGGTGCAGTTCATCGCGCTGGGCATCGGTGAGCACACCCTTGAGCGTCAGTTTGACGTGCAGGACATATTTGCCTTTCTGCTCTTCACTGTTGTCGCGTTTGACCTCCACACCAACACCCGTCAGCGGAATGTCTTTTTTCTTCGCATACAGCTTCAGGGTCAAAGCCTTGCACGCGCCGAGCGCAGCATCGAAGTAATCATGTGGCTCGGGTGCCGAGCCTTCACCGCCGGCGGAGGTTGGCACATCGGCAAAGAGTTCGTGGTCATCGATTTGTACGCTGTGACGAAAACCTTCGGCGGAAACGGTATTGATGGTAACGGTCATGGCAAGCCTCCCAGGCAGGAATTAAGTCATTCGATCAAAAAGACTTCGTTGTTATAGAGCATTCCTGTCCGGTCGCGTTCCACTTTCTTACCGGCTGAACCGTCTGCAGTGCGCCGAGGTCTACGCTTTTCCTGTCGCTGGAGATTGCCTGTGCGTTTATCCCGCTTGAGCTTTACCGCGTTGATGCTGCTGACGAGTGTTGAAGCCTTCGCTCGCGAATATGGCTACAGCGACGCGCACCTGCATTACGTGGATTTCTTCCAGGAAAGTGCGGGCATGCCGAAATTGCTCAAGGCCATGGCCGACAATCGCATTGATCATGTGATGATTTCCGGCATTCCGGTGGCCAAAAAATGGCACGAAGATGAACCGAAGCGCCCGCGCTATTACGCCGGTGATGACGCCGATGCCTATTGGTACAGCGCAACAGACACTATCGTCGCCGCCGCGGTGAACAAACTGACACCCGAACAGCGACAACACTTTCATCCGTTCCTGTCCGGCTTCAACCCCAACGATAAAAACTCCGCGGCCCATATCCAGCGCGTGCTGGATCTCAATCCGGGGCTGTGGCAGGGCATCGGCGAAGTCTTCACCCGTCACGATGACCTGACCGCGCTGACCTCCGGGGATACGCCGCGGGCCAATAACGAAGCGATGACACGGATCTATCACCTCGCCGCCGAAAACGACTTGCCAGTAATGCTGCACTCCAACATCACTTCCAAGCGTGAGAAAAATCCGCTGTACCTCGCGGAAATCGAAGAACCGCTGCGCAATCACCCGCACACCCGCTTTCTCTGGGCGCATGCGGGCACCAGTGCCGAGATACATCGGCACCAGACTCAGCTGGATTTTCTGCTGCCGACCCTGACGCGCATGCTTGAGGCTTATCCCAATCTGTACATCGACCTGTCCTGGAGCCTGCTGACGCCTTACTTGCTGGACGAGCAGGGCAAGCCTCGCGAAGCGTGGTTAAAGCTGGTGGAGCGCTTTCCGGAGCGCTTCATGATCGGCTCGGACGTGGTGGGACGTTTCAACAAGCTCGGTCAGGAAATTCATGGATTTGATCCGCTTCTTGACGCATTGCCCGAGGAGATTGCGAGAAAAGTCGCGCGGGACAACTTTCTGTCGATCCTGCCGCACGCCGTTCGCTAGTCGTTGCTGCCCTTCGATCAAAGTATTTGGATGGTTTGATATTACGTTTTCGTCTTACTAAAAAGTTTTGCGAGCCGATACCTTCTAAAGAAACCAGCTGCAGGTACGATGCAGCATTTTTTTTTTGGAAGGAACCAAGGCAATGAGTATCAGAAGTATCAATATTGCGCCGCGTGCAGGCCTGGGTTTTGGTCTGTTGGCGTTGATGGTGTTTGGGTTGGGGGCGTTCGCCCTGCTGCAAATGTCGAACATGCGCGCACAGTCGGATCAGGTGGATGACAACTGGCTGCCCAGCGTGATGGTGGTCGGTGAAATGAGTCAGGACATGTTGCGGCTGCGGGCCTTGACCATGCGCCTGCTGATCGAGCGCGATCCGCAGGCGCTGGGGCAGAATGTCGGCAAGCTCAACGAACTCAAAGGTACCCTCGAAGAAACGCATCAACGCTATGAGCGGCTGATCGTGTTGCCGGAAGAGCGTGTGCTGTTCGACCGTTTCAAGGCCGCCGAGCAGAAGTACCTGCAGTTTCAGAGTCAGGTGATGAACCTGTCCGCTCAAGGACGAGTGGAGGAGTCGGCAGCAATTCTCAACGGCGATATGAGCCCGATTGCTGATGGTATCGCCGTGACGCTCAAGGAGTTGGTGGAACTGAACAAACGCAACGCCAATCTCGCTACCGAGTCGGGGCGTGTGGTGTTCAGCTACTCCAGGTTCTGGGTCGGCGTGATGATTGGCGTGACGGTGTTGATGACTATCGGCCTGGCGCTGTTGTTGACGCGCAGCATCGTGTTGCCGCTCGCGCAATCGTTGAAGGTGGCTGAAGGGGTGGCGGGCGGCGATCTGACCGGTGACATCCGCATCTCCGGCAAGGATGAACCGGCGCGTCTGCTGCAGGCGCTGAAAAGCATGCAGCAGAGTTTGCGCGACACCCTTCGGCGCATCTCCGACTCGTCCAGCCAATTGGCTTCGGCTTCGGAAGAACTCAGTAGTGTCACCGAAGCCGCGACCCGTGGCCTGCATCAGCAAAGCCTGGAAATCGATCAGGCGGCGACGGCGGTCAACCAAATGACGGCCGCCGTGGAGGAGGTGGCAAGCAACGCGGTGGCCACGTCCGAAGCGTCGCGTGAATCTGACCGGATCGCCCAGCATGGCCGCGAGCAGGTTCACCAGACGGTGTTGTCCATCGAGTCTCTGGCTGACGATGTCACCGCCAACGCCTCACAGGTCGAAGACCTCGCGCTGAAGGTGTATGGCATCAGCAAGGTGCTTGACGTGATTCGCTCGATCGCCGAACAGACCAACCTGCTGGCCTTGAACGCAGCGATCGAAGCGGCGCGGGCCGGGGACGCCGGGCGCGGGTTTGCGGTGGTGGCTGACGAGGTGCGCGCCCTGGCGCACCGGACGCAGCAATCGACGGGGGAAATCGAGCAGATGATTATGGGTATCCAGCAAGGCACCGATTCTGCCGTCAGCTCAATGCAGCAGAGCAACACCCGCGCGCGTTCGACACTCGAAGTAGCGAAAGCCGCCGGTGTCGCTCTGGAAGAAATCGCGTCGGCGTTCACCTTGATCAATGAGCGCAACCTGGTGATCGCCAGCGCCTCAGAGGAACAAGCGGCAGTAGCGCGAGAGGTGGATCGCAATTTGATGAACATTCGTGATCTGGCATTGCAGACTTCGGCGGGGGCGAATCAGACCAGTGCGGCGAGTCAGGAGTTGTCGCGGTTGGCGGTGGACCTGAATACGATGGTCGCGCGGTTTTCGGTCTGACCAGACGCTGCAAACCCCGTAGGAGCGAGTGTGCTCGCGATGGACGTTAACGATAACGCTGTAAACCTGACAAGCTGCGGCGTTCATCAACCCATCGCGAGAAAGCTCGTTCCTACATAAAGGCGAAAAAAAACCCCGCATTAGCGGGGCTTTCCATATCGATCCGGATCAGCTGCCCTTGACAGCCTTGCCGTTGACCTTGCCGTCGAGGAGCATGATGTTGTACTCCTTGCCGTCGGTTTCGACCTGTTGCAGGCGGACCAGCAGGTAATCCCAGTCCTTGGCGAACCACAGCACGGTGATGCGCTTGCTTTGTGTCGGATCGCGTACGCGCTCGACCTTGATCGCGTCGATCTGGCCAGCCTTGGTGTCGACCTTTTCCGAACCCAGCACGCGGAAGTCATAGGTATCGACTTCACCATCATCGACCACCTGGTAGCTCATGCTTTTCTTGCCGGCAGCCACGTCATGCTGGAGAGCAAGCTGATAGGTGGATTTGTCGACCATGCCGCGGTTGAGCGGAATGTTGACGGCGTCACCACGATCGGTGCCGGTGACCTTTTTGGCGGTCCAGTCGAAATCCAGGTCAGCCTTTTTGGCTTTGCCCAGGCCACCGCGTTCAAAGTGGTAGGACTGTGGCAGCAGGGTGTCCTTGTCCAGGGTCAGGGTACTTTCTTCGGTCAGGCTGGCGATCATCATCGAGGCCTTAAAGCTGAGCTTCCAGACGCCGTTGGCTTCCTTGGTGAGGCTGCGCTCGGCGGTGCCGCTCATGGGCAGCTGCTTCCAGTCGGCGGTGTAGCTGGCGGAGAAAGGTTGAAGTTCCGCAGCCTGCGCGAAAGGCAGGGCAAGCAGAGCGCAAGCGAAGAGCAGGGCGCGACGCATAAAATCTCCTAGGTTCGAATCAAGTGGCCTCTGGCCGCGAGTAACTTGCCATCCAGTAAAGCACCTTGTTCACCGAGTGATAAACGACCTTCTGCAAACCAGCGTACGGCCATCGGGTAGATCAGGTGTTCCTGGGTGTGAACTCGCTGCGCCAGACTCTGCGGCGAATCGTGCAACTCTACCGGTATTACTGCCTGTACGACCAGTGGTCCGCCATCGAGTTCCTCGGTGACAAAGTGCACGGAACAGCCGTGTTCAGTGTCGCCGGCCTCCAGCGCGCGCTGATGAGTGTGTAACCCTTTGTATTTGGGTAGCAGCGAGGGGTGGATGTTCAGCAGGCGACCCGCGTAGTGGCGCACGAAGTCAGCGCTGAGAATGCGCATGAAACCGGCCAGTACCACGAGTTTGGGATTGAAGGCGTCGATCAGTTCGATCAGCGCGGCATCGAAGGCTTCGCGGCCTTCGAACGCCTTGTGATCCAGGGAGCGGGTGTCGATACCCGCCTCCCTGGCGCGTTGCAGGCCGTAGGCGTCGGCGCGGTTGGAAATCACCGCGGCGATGCGGACCGGGCTGTCGCCGGTCCGCGTGCTGTCGATCAAGGCCTGCAAGTTACTGCCGGTGCCGGACAACAGCACCACCACATCACAGGTCTGGGACATCAATGAGCCTTGAGGTTCTTCAGTTCAACCTGAGCCGCGCCTTCGGCAGCGGTGGCGATCTGGCCGATGACCCAAGGCTGCTCGCCGGCTTCACGCAGCACGTTCAGCGCGGTTTCAACGTGCTCTTGAGCCACGCAGATCACCATGCCCACGCCGCAGTTCAGCACGCGGTGCATTTCGTTTTCGTCGACGTTGCCTTTCTCTTGCAGCCAGTCGAACACGGCAGGGCGAGTCCAGCTCGCAACGTCAACCACCGCTTGAGCGCCTTTTGGCAGCACGCGCGGGATGTTGTCCAACAGGCCGCCACCGGTGATGTGGGCCATGGCTTTGACCGCGCCGGTGTCCTTGATCAGCTTGAGCAGCGGCTTCACGTAGATGCGGGTCGGGGCCATCAGCAGGTCGGTCAGCGGCTTGCCGTCGAGCTGGATGTTTTCGATGTCGGCACCGGACACTTCGATGATCTTGCGGATCAGCGAGTAGCCGTTGGAGTGCGGGCCGGAAGACGGCAGGGCGAGCAGGGCATCGCCGGCAGCGACTTTCGAACCGTCGATGATTTCGGTTTTTTCCACGACGCCGACGCAGAAACCGGCCAGGTCGTAGTCTTCGCCTTCGTACATGCCAGGCATTTCAGCGGTTTCGCCGCCCACCAGGGAGCAGCCGGACAGTTCGCAGCCTGCGCCGATACCGGTCACGACCTGGGTCGCGGTTTCGACGTTGAGTTTGCCGGTGGCGTAGTAGTCGAGGAAGAACAGTGGCTCGGCGCCGCAGACCACCAGGTCGTTCACGCACATGGCCACCAGGTCGATGCCGATGCTGTCGTGCTTGTTCAGGTTCAGCGCCAGACGCAGCTTGGTGCCGACGCCGTCAGTGCCGGAAACCAGTACAGGCTGCTTGTAGCCGGCCGGGATTTCGCAGAGGGCGCCGAAACCGCCCAGGCCGCCCATGACTTCCGGGCGCGCAGTGCGCTTGGCGACGCTCTTGATGCGTTCGACCAATGCTTCACCGGCGTCGATGTCTACACCGGCGTCCTTGTAGCTCAGGGAGGGTTGCTTGCTCATGATCCAGGCCTTTAGGGGGGATTCAGGGGTAACGACCGAGTCCAGTGGGACCGCCGAAACAAACGAAGGGCATGTGCCTTGCGCGAATTTCAGGGTGCCCGGCTGTTGCCGGTCTGCGAAGGCGCGCGATTTTATCAGGCTTGAGGGGCAGCGGCCATCCTCAGGCCGACAGCAGGGGCATATCGATACAAAAAAACCGCAATTGCCCGTGTTGGTCGCCTCCCGCTTGGCTGTATAAGGTATCGCGATTAACCGTCTATCGTTATGGCAGTGCGAAAAACTTAACCGGGACGCGTGAATGTTTTACGTCGGGCGATGGTCACAGCCTTGCTCGATTGTCTTCATGCGGTCAGTTCCAGCCGCTCTTGTCGTCAGGAATCTTCCATGCGTTTTTTCAGATCATTGTTTGTGGGTTGTTTGTCTCTGGTCAGTCTGGCAAGTCATGCCGACACTGTAAAAGGTCTTTATCAGGTGCGTGAGCCTGTCACTAGTCAGGCGCCGGAAGAGCGTGATCAAGCCACCCAGCGTGCGCTCGATACGCTGGTGTTGCGCCTGACCGGCGATCCCAAGGCTGTGCAAAGTCCGGGGTTGGCGGCCATTCGCAAGGACCCGCAGCAGATCATCAGTCAGTACGGCTTCGATGCTGGCCCACCGGAAGTGCTGAAGGTGGATTTCGACCCGGCCAGCACCGAACAGGCGTTGCGCCGTGCCGGGCTGTCGTTGTGGGGCGCGAACCGGCCATCGATTCTGACGTGGTGGCTGAACGACTCAACCGACGGTTCGAGTCTGGTCGGTGATGGTCAGGCCAGTGCAGCGCCGTTGCGCCGCGCGGCGCAACACCGGGGTCTGCCGCTGCGTCTGCCATTGGCGGACTTGAGTGAACAATTGGTCGCCACCGCGCCGAATCTTGAAGGCGCCGATGCGACGCCATTGCGCGGCGCATCGGAACGTTACAACGCCGATGCCCTGCTGGCGGTGCATGCCCGGGAAGAGGGCGGCCAGTGGCAGGCCAAATGGCGTTTGTGGCTGGGCGATCAGAAGGAGGCGGGCAGCGTGCAGGGCGCGGATCAGGCCGCAGTGGCTGATGCGGTGTTGTTGGCGGTCAGTCAGCGTCTGGCGCCACGGTTTGTGGTCAAGGCGGGTGCTTCGGGCGAGCAATTGCTGGAAGTGCAGGGCATGAATCTGGAGCGCTATGCCGCGCTCGGACGTTTGCTGGAGCCGTTTGGCGCGCGCCTGCAAAGTGTTGACGGTGACCGGATTCTTTACCGGGTCAACGGCAGCGCCGAGCAGTTGCGCTCGCAGTTGTCGCTGGCGAAGTTGCAGGAAGTTCCGGCGGGTGAGGCGCCGGCACCAACGGTGGCTGTTCAGCCGGTGGCGGAGGGTTCGGCGCCTGCTGTCGCGCCAACACCTGCACCGGTGCCGCAGTTGCGTTTCCGTTGGTAAGGTTTTCTTTCTTTATATAGATGCATATGGAGTGGTACATGGCCGATACGCGGCGTTGGTTCTGGTTGGGTGGGGTGGTTCTGCTCTGCGCGTTTATCTGGCTGTTGCATCCGATTCTCACGCCGTTCCTGGTGGCGCTGTTATTGGCGTATCTGTTCGACCCGCTAGTGGATCGGCTGGAAAAGGCCGGTCTGTCCCGGACCTGGGGCGTGGTGGCGGTGTTCGCGCTGTTCACCTTGATCTTCACCACCTTGTTGCTGGTGCTGGTGCCGATGCTCGCCAAGCAGTTGTTTCGCTTGTATGAGCTGGCGCCACAGATGCTCGACTGGTTGCAGCACACGGCATTGCCGTGGGCGCAATCGAAGTTCGGGTTGTCGGATGGCTTCTGGAAATTCGACAAACTCAAAGCAGCGATCAGTGAGCACATGGGCCAGACCACCGACATTGTCGGCGTGGTGCTGAGTCAGGCGACCGCTTCTGGCCTTGCGTTGATCGGTTGGCTGGCCAATCTGGTGCTGATCCCGGTGGTGAGTTTTTACCTGCTGCGGGACTGGGACGTGATGATGGCCAAGATCCGCAGTCTGTTGCCCCGCGATCGTGAAGAGCGCGTCGTGACGCTGGCGGGCGAGTGCCATGAAGTGCTCGGCGCGTTTGTGCGTGGACAGTTGCTGGTGATGGTGGCGCTGGGCGTGATCTACGCGGCGGGGCTAATGCTGGTCGGGCTGGAGCTAGGACTGCTGATCGGGATAATTGCCGGCCTGGCGGCGATCGTGCCGTACATGGGGTTTGTGATCGGGATTGGCGCGGCCTTGATTGCCGGTCTGTTCCAGTTCGGCGGCGACTTGTACCCGATGGTTGGGATCGTCGCGGTGTTCATGGTCGGCCAGGCGCTGGAAGGCATGGTGCTGACGCCATTGCTGGTGGGCGACCGGATCGGTCTGCATCCGGTGGCGGTGATCTTTGCGATTCTGGCCGGGGGTGAGCTGTTCGGTTTTACCGGCGTGCTGCTGGCGCTCCCGGTGGCGGCGGTGATCATGGTGCTGGTGCGCCATGTGCATGATTTGTATAAAGATTCTGATATGTACGGTGGCGTTGACGAACCCGGGCGGTAAGGATCGCTGATGGCACGTTGCGGGCCGCCTGGTTCAGTGCCAGGCTGGCCCGTATCCCTTGAGCGGCTGTCACATGCGCCGCCAAAGAAACGCTCATAAAACCGGTGCGATAACGCAAACCTTTGATTTTGCTTATGGTCTGTCGCATTGTGCGGTCAGCGTCACGGGTATAAACTTCGCAAACTTTACACAGAGGCCACTAACGGTTCCTTTGGAACTGTTCAGTCAGCATGAAACCGATTCAGCTGCCCCTAGGTGTGCGTCTGCGTGATGACGCTACCTTTATCAATTACTACCCAGGCGCCAATGCCGCTGCACTCGGCTATGTCGAGCGGCTTTGCGAAGCCGACGCCGGCTGGACCGAAAGCCTGATTTATCTCTGGGGCAAGGACGGGGTAGGGCGTACGCATCTGCTGCAGGCTGCCTGTCTGCGCTTTGAGCAGTTGGGGGAGCCGGCGGTGTACCTGCCGTTGGCCGAGCTGCTGGACCGCGGCATCGAAATTCTCGATAACCTCGAACAATACGAACTGGTCTGCCTCGACGACTTGCAAGCGGTTGCCGGGCGCGCGGATTGGGAAGAGGCGTTGTTCCATCTGTTCAACCGCCTGCGTGACAGCGGTCGGCGTTTGCTGATTGCGGCGTCGACCTCGCCGCGTGAATTGCCGGTGAAGCTGGCGGACCTGAAGTCGCGTCTGACCCTGGCGCTGATCTTCCAGATGCGACCGCTGTCCGACGAAGACAAATTGCGTGCCTTGCAACTGCGTGCATCCCGTCGCGGCCTGCACCTGACCGACGAAGTCGGGCATTTTATTTTGACTCGCGGTACTCGCAGCATGAGCGCGCTGTTCGAGTTGCTTGAGCGTCTCGATCAGGCCTCCCTTCAAGCTCAACGCAAGCTGACCATTCCGTTCCTGAAAGAAACGCTGGGCTGGTAAAGCCCAGGTTTTTCACGGGTTCCGGCATATTTCAGGCGCCACAAAATCCGCTTTCCTACATGAGGTAGGCTGCGCAAGCGTCTAAATGGGGCTTAAGCGCTTAGATGGAAACGCGAAACCGGAAAGTCACATAAAGTTCGATTGAATTTGCAAATGAGGATGATAGCGGGCATAGTCTCGGCTTCTTTACAACTATCAGCCACGGTCGTGCCCATGCTAAATCGCTTCGCACCCCTCGTGCCTCTCGCACTCGTCACCCTGTTGTTCGGTTGCGCTGCTCACTCTCCAGTGTCCCAGCAAGAGCAACAACAGCAGGTTAGAAATTCAGTTACTGCGCAATCTTCTTCCGTTCTTTTCCCGGAAGAGCTGGCCACCGATAAAGAACTGGCTGACTTCGCCGATGGCAAGTCGTACCAGCTTCCGGTTCTGGCCGACAGCATTCTCGAGCGTGGCATGTCCCTGATCGGTACTCGTTACCGTTTCGGCGGTACCTCCGAGGCTGGGTTCGATTGCAGCGGTTTCATCGGTTACCTGTTTCGTGAAGAGGCCGGCATGAACCTGCCGCGCTCCACTCGCGAAATGATCAATGTTGACGCGCCACTGGTTTCTCGTAGCGCGCTCAAGCCGGGTGATCTGCTGTTCTTCGCCACCAATGGTCGTCGCGGTCGTGTCAGTCACGCCGGGATCTACCTCGGTGACAATCAGTTCATCCACTCCAGCAGCCGCAAAAGCGGTGGTGTCCGGGTCGATAGCCTGGGTGACAGCTACTGGAGCAAGACCTTCATCGAAGCCAAGCGCGCACTCGCGATGGCCCCGACCGTGGTCACGGCTCGCAAGTAATTGACTGGCCTGTCGCCACATCAGTGGCGACAACGACTTCTCTGCAACAGAGAAGGCGGACAGTTTGTAAGGCGAACTTAAAGTCTTACTTGAAGTTTGCTGCGTACCCGCTAGAATCCTGATCTATTATTGATGGCAAACCGCCTGCGTCCTGCGCAGGCGGTTTTCTTTTCTGCCCTGTCGGCAGGAAAAAGCCGCAGCCAGATCAGGATGTTCTGTTTATGACGATGTCGGCCCGCCTCGCACTCATGTTCTTCGCAGCGCTGCTCAGCGCCTGCGCCAGCCGTACACCGCCACCTGCGCCGGTGGTTCGCGCACCGCTTGTTTTCAGTTCTTCCCAGGCTTTTTCTCCCGAAGCGGAAGACGTGCTCTTTCGCGCGTTGGGGCTCGTGGGCACGCCTTATCGCTGGGGCGGCAATACGCCGGATTCCGGGTTCGATTGCAGTGGCTTGATCGGTTATGTCTACCGTGACGTGGCGGGCATTTCCCTGCCGCGCACCACCCGCGAGATGATCGGCATGCAAGCGGCCAATGTCGGCAAGGAAGGCTTGCAAACCGGTGACCTGATTTTCTTCGCCACCAATGGCGGCTCTCAGGTCAGCCACGCCGGGATCTACGTTGGCGAAGGCCGCTTCGTTCATGCGCCAGCCACGGGCGGCACGGTGAAGCTCGACAGCTTGTCCAAGGCGTATTGGCAGAAAGCCTACCTGAGCGCCAAGCGTGTTCTGCAACCCGAACATTTGGCGCGCAATCCCTAGTTCGCAGAGGTCGTCATGACCGCACGCACACTCAATCTCGACGACTCCCTGTATCAATACCTGCTCGACGTTTCCCTGAGGGAAACGCCGCTGCTCAAGCGTTTGCGCGATGAAACCCAGGCGCTGCCAATGGCGCGCTGGCAGGTGGCGCCGGAGCAGGGGCAGTTCCTCGCCTTGTTGGTGAAACTCACTGGCGCCGAGCGCTTGCTGGAAGTCGGCACCTTCACCGGTTACAGCGCGTTGTGCATGGCGGCGGCTTTGCCGGATGGCGGTTCGCTGATTTGCTGTGATATCCCCGGTGACTACAACGCCACGGCGCACCGCTACTGGCAGGAAGCAGGCGTCGCCGAACGAATTGACTTGCGCCTGGCGCCCGCGCTGGAAACCCTGGCTCAGTTGGATCAGCCCGGACAATTCGATTTGATGTTCATTGATGCCGACAAGGCCAACTATCCGGCCTACCTGGAGCACGCGCTGCGTCTGCTGCGCGTTGGTGGCCTGGCGGTGTTCGATAACACCCTGTGGAGCGGGCGGGTGTTGGAGCGCAATCCTGAGAGTGAAGACACCCAAGCCATTCAGGCACTGAATCTCGCCTTGAAGGATGACTCGCGTGTGGATTTGTCGCTGTTGCCGCTGGGCGATGGGCTCACGCTCTGTCGCAAGCGCTAAACGCAGCCCCTGTGGGAGCTAGCCTGCTAGCGATAGCGGTGCACCAGGCAACATCAATGTTGGATGTGCTGACCCTATCGCTAGCAAGCTAACTCCCACAGGTCTTGAGTGTGGCAGTTACTTCGCCGCAGAAACCCGCCACACCTTGTTCCCCACATCATCCGCCACCAGCAAATCACCCTGTTGATCAATCACCACGCCCACCGGCCGGCCCATGGCATCTTCATCTTTATTGAGGAACCCGGTCAGCACATCAACCGGTTGCCCGGTCGGTTTGCCGGCACTGAACGGCACGAAAATCACTTTGTAACCACTGTGCGGCTTGCGGTTCCACGAACCGTGCTGGCCAATGAACGCGCCTTCCTTGAATTGCGCTGGCAGCGTGTTGCCTTCCGCAAACGTCAGGCCCAGTGATGCGGTGTGCGGGCCGACCGCGTAGTCCGGCGCTATGGCCTTGGCGACCAGGTCCGGGTTTTGCGGCTCGACGCGAATGTCGACGTGTTGGCCGTAATAGCTGTATGGCCAGCCATAGAACCCGCCGTCCTTCACTGAAGTGATGTAGTCCGGCACCAGGTCGCTGCCGATTTCATCCCGCTCGTTGACGGCTGTCCACAGGGCGCCGCTTTGCGGCTCCCAGGCCAAACCATTTGGATTGCGAATCCCCGAGGCGAAGATCCGGTGGTTGCCGGTGGCGCGATCCACTTCCCAGATTGCCGCGCGACCTACTTCCTGATCCATGCCGTTTTCGGCGACGTTGCTGTTGGAGCCCACCGTGACGTACAGCTTGCTGCCGTCCTTGCTGGCGATGACGTTTTTCGTCCAGTGGTGATTCAGCGTCCCGCCGGGTAGATCGACCACTTTGATCGGCTGCGACTTGATGGCCGTGTCGCCGACTTCATAGTGGAAACGCAGCAAGCGGTCGGTGTCGGCGACATACAGGTCATTTCCAACCAGCGTCATGCCGAAGGGCGAATTGAGGTTTTCCAGAAATACCGTGCGGGTTTCGGCGATGCCATCGTGGTCCTTGTCGCGCAGCAAAGTGATGCGGTTCGGACTCGGGACGCCGGCACCGGCGCGGCCCATGACTTTCTTCATGACCCAGCCTTTGACGCCTTTGCCATCGTCGGGTTTGGGCGGCGCATTGGTTTCGGCGACCAGCACGTCGCCGTTCGGCAGCACGTACAGCCAGCGCGGGTGATCGAGGTTTTCAGCAAAGGCCGCCACTTGCGTTCCCGCTGCCGCCACAGGTTTCACGCCGTCCGGCCAACCGATCGCCGGGGCGATGTTCACCGTAGGGATCAGGGTTTTGTTCGGTTCTGGCAGTTTGGGTGACGGGCCGGTGCCGTCGGAGACTTGCAGGCTGGAGGTTTCACCACAGGCGGCGAGCCCTCCGGCGAGGGCGATGACGAGAACGAACTGGGGCTTGCGCATACTGATCTTCCCTATAAATGCAGTGGCCTGATCAATAGAGAAGCGCAAACCCGCGATGGTTCAACCGGTCAGCCGCGGGCTTCCTTGAACAGCACGGCGATGCCGGGATGATAGTTGCCCGCTTCGTTGCGCAACTTGCGGTAGGCGTAGGGGAAATACCAGGCGACGGCGCAGGTGTGTTCCTTTTGCAGGTCGTCGACCATGTCCTGGAGTTCTTCCGGGGTGGCGCCGTGTTGGGACTTTTGCGGTGCGACGAACAGGCAGCCGAGTTTCAGGTCGCTGGCGTAGCTGATGCGCTTGGCGTCGCTGGTGATATCGACCAGGGCCTGTGTCAGGTTCAGGCTGTTGACCCGTGGCCAACGCTGCGTGGCCTGAAGGTAGGCGCGTTCTTCGCTGGTGGCAATGAACAGGTCGGCGCGAGCGTTGCGTTCACCTTCCTCGTTCTGTTTGCGGGTCGGTGTGTGCTGCAGCGTGACCATTTCCGCCATCCACGCCGCGGCCGAGAGCAAGCCGAGGTTGGCTTTTTCGTCGTACCAGTAAGGCGTGTCGTTATCGCCGCGAACCGCGTTGTAGCGGTCTATACAGTCAAACCAGCGCTCCAGCACCGGGCGCAGGAATTCCAGCTTCGGATTGCTGATGATCATGCCTTGCATGTGGCTCACCCTTGTTATTGTGTTGTCAGGTTGTGGCGCTTTGATATCACTGCTGAGAGCGTGGCACAAGATTGGCGTCATTTTATTGATCAGTGGCAGTTATTCGCCCAGCGGCGTCCCGGCTTTAATTGACGCTCCACCCCCAACCCTCTAACCTTCGCGGCTTGTTTCAGGTGCTCTGTGGCGTTGGTCGACAGAGTGAAACAGGGAAGCCGGTGAGTGCGTGCGTTCAACACATGAACAACCACGATCCCGGCGCTGCCCCCGCAACGGTAAATGAGAGAAGACTGCGCCTTGAGCCACTGTGTCGATTGACATGGGAAGGCGCGCAGTCAGGCGAAGCGCCGCTCATGAGCCCGGAGACCGGCCTGATCCATCCAGCGGCATCACGGTGGGCGATGCCAGGCTTCTTGCCGTCTATTCTTGTGCCTGCCCGCCGTTATCCAGCCTCAACGGAGAGCTCCCCCATGACTGATACCCCTGATCGTGACGAACGCCATCTGGCGCGCATGCTGCGCAAAAAAGCCGTGATTGACGAGCGCATCGCCAACTCCCCGAATGAATGCGGCCTGCTGCTGGTGTTGACCGGCAACGGCAAAGGCAAAAGCAGCTCGGCCTTCGGCATGCTCGCGCGCTCTATGGGCCACGGCATGCAATGCGGCGTGGTGCAGTTCATCAAGGGTCGCAACAGTACGGGCGAAGAGTTGTTCTTCCGGCGCTTCCCGGAGCAGGTGCGGTTTCATGTGATGGGCGAGGGTTTTACCTGGGAAACCCAGGACCGCCAGCGTGACATCGCCGCCGCCGAAGCTGCATGGGAAGTGTCCCGCGAACTGCTGCGTGATCCGTCGATCGGCCTGGTGGTGCTGGATGAACTGAACATCGCCCTCAAGCACGGGTACCTCGACCTCGATCGGGTGCTCAGCGACTTGCAGGCGCGTCCGCCGATGCAGCACGTGGTGGTCACCGGTCGCGGCGCCAAGCCGGAAATGATCGAGCTGGCCGACACCGTCACTGAAATGGGCGTGATCAAGCATGCGTTCCAGGCCGGGATCAAAGCGCAAAAAGGCGTCGAGCTGTGAATCAACCACGTCATTGCCCGGCGGTCTTGATTGCCGCGCCGGCCTCCGGTCAGGGCAAGACCACCGTCACCGCCGCGCTGGCCCGTTTGCATCGCAATCAGGGGCGCAAGGTGCGTGTGTTCAAATGCGGCCCGGACTTTCTCGATCCGATGATTCTCGAGCGCGCCAGCGGTGCGCCGGTGTATCAATTGGACATGTGGATGGTCGGCGAGCAGGAAAGTCGTCGACTGTTGTGGGAAGCCGCCGGTGAAGCGGATCTGATTCTGATCGAAGGCGTCATGGGGCTGTTCGACGGCACGCCGTCCAGCGCTGACCTGGCGCGGCACTTCGGTGTGCCGGTGCTCGGGGTGATCGATGGCACGGCGATGGCGCAGACCTTTGGCGCGCTGGCGTTGGGGTTGGCGAAGTATCAGCCGGACTTGCCGTTCGCCGGGGTGCTGGCCAACCGCGTCGGCACCTTGCGCCATGCGCAATTGCTTGAAGGCAGCCTGACTGAAGGTTTGCGTTGGTACGGCGCGTTGTCCCGGGAAACCGGGATTGAACTGCCGAGTCGGCACCTCGGCCTGGTTCAGGCCAGCGAGCTGAACGACCTCGACGTGCGCCTCGATGCAGCGGCTGAATCACTGGCCAACAGTTGTGACGTTGCACTACCGCCGCCTGTGGAATTCGCTGCTCCAGAAGTGATCGCTGCCGAGCCGTTGCTGGCCGGCGTTCGCATTGCCGTGGCCCGTGATGAAGCGTTTGCGTTCACTTATGGCGCGAGCCTGGATTTGCTGCGAGCCATGGGCGCCGAATTGTCATTTTTCTCGCCGATCCGCGACACGCAATTGCCGGAGGCTGACAGCCTCTATCTGCCGGGTGGCTACCCCGAATTGCACCATGTGGCGCTGTCCCGGAACACCCAAATGCTCAACGCCATTCGCGCTCACCACGCGGCGGGCAAACCGTTGCTGGCCGAGTGCGGCGGCATGTTGTATTTGCTCGATTCGCTGACCGATGTCGAAGGCTCGCGCGCAGAACTGGTGGGGTTGCTGGCCGGTGATGCGGTGATGCAGAAACGCCTGGCGGCGCTGGCGTTGCAAGCGGTCGAGTTGCCGGAAGGCTCGCTCCGTGGGCATACCTATCATCATTCGTTGACCAGTACCGAGCTGGAGCCGCTTGCTCGCGGCCTGAGTCCTAACGGCGGGCGTGGTGCGGAGGCGGTTTATCGTGAGGGGCGGATGACCGCTTCTTATGTGCATTTTTATTTTCCGTCGAATCCGACTGCGATTGCCGCGTTGTTTGCGCCTGACCGTGAAGCCGCCATCGCTGGCGAGCCAGCTCCCACGGTTGACCGTGTATTACCTGAAGAAACGCAAGTCCCTGTGGGAGCTGGCGTGCCAGCGATGAGGCCATGACCGACAACGCATTCAGTCAGGCCGAAAGGGAAGCGGTTTATCGCGCGATAGCCGAACGCCGCGACATGCGCCACTTCAGCGGAGGCACCGTCGAACCTGAACTGCTCCGACGCCTGCTCGAAGCCGCACATCAGGCGCCGAGTGTCGGCCTGATGCAGCCCTGGCGGTTCATCCGTATCAGCGATCGGGTCCTGCGCGGCAAGATCCAGTTGCTGGTGGAGGAAGAACGCATGCGCACCGCCGAAGCCCTTGGCGAGCGCACCGACGAATTCATGAAGCTGAAAGTCGAAGGCATCAACGATTGCGCCGAGGTGCTGGTCGCGGCGTTGATGGACGATCGCGAGCGGCACATCTTTGGCCGTCGCACCTTGCCTGAAATGGACATGGCCTCATTGTCCTGCGCGATCCAGAACCTGTGGCTGGCGTCCCGTGCCGAAGGGCTCGGCATGGGCTGGGTCTCTTTGTTCGAGCCACAAGCCCTGGCCGACCTGCTGGGTTTGCCCGCCGGGGCCAAGCCGTTGGCAGTTCTTTGCCTTGGCCCGGTCAAGGAATTCTATCCGGCGCCGATGCTGGTACTCGAAGGCTGGGCGCAAGCGCGTCCGCTCAGTGAATTGTTGTACGAAAATTATTGGGGAGTGAGTCAATGAGTGTGGCGTTGTTGAGTGTCGCCGCGGTTGCGCTGGATGCGCTGCTGGGTGAGCCCAAACGCTGGCATCCGCTGGTGGCGTTCGGCCGTTTTGCCGACCGCATCGAGCAACGTTTCAATGGTGGCGGGCGCGGCTGGCGTAGTCACGGCGTCACGGCATGGGTGATCGCGGTGTTACCGCTGACCTTGCTCGCCACCGCTTTCTCCTGGGCGCCTTATGTCGGCTGGGTCGTCGAGATTCTCGCGCTCTATTGCGCCCTCGGCCTGCGCAGTCTCGGTGAGCATGTCGAGCCGGTCGCCAAGGCGCTGCGCAGTGATGATCTGGACGAGGCGCGCAAACGTGTTGGCTATCTGGTCAGTCGCCAGACCAGCGAACTGGATAAGACCGAAGTGGCCCGCGCCGCCACCGAATCCGTCCTGGAGAACGGCAGCGACGCAGTATTTGCCGCGCTGTTCTGGTTTGCCGTGGCCGGCGCGCCGGGCGTGGTGCTCTACCGATTGAGCAATACGCTGGATGCGATGTGGGGCTATCGCAACGAACGCTTCGAACGGTTTGGCTGGGCGGCGGCGAAGATCGACGACGTGCTCAACTACATTCCTGCGCGGCTGGTGGCATTGACCTACGCGCTGCTGGGTAAAACCCGACTCGCCCTGAAATGCTGGCGCACCCAAGGCCCGACCTGGGACAGCCCGAACGCCGGGCCAGTGATGGCCGCAGGTGCCGGCGCGTTGGGCGTCGAGCTGGGCGGGGCGGCGATTTACCACGGTGAATTGCATCAGCGTCCGCAGCTGGGTGAAGGGGTGCCGGCGGACGCGGACTCCATCGACCGCGGCTGGCAATTGGTCCAGCGCGGGGTATGGTTATGGCTGCTGATTCTTTGCGTGGGAGCTGAATTCTATGCTTGAACACGGTGGACGTTTGCGCAAGGCAGCGCTCGAATACGGCATCGCCGAAGCCGATTGGCTTGACCTGTCCAGCGGCCTCGCGCCCTGGCCGTTTCCGGTCCCGGACATTCCATTGCGCGCCTGGGCGCGATTGCCGGAAACCGATGACGGACTGGAACAAGCCGCCTGCGATTACTACGGTGCCGCGCAGGTGTTGCCGGTGGCCGGTTCGCAAATGGCGATCCAGTTGCTGCCGCGTTTGCGTCGGGTCGGCAAGGTCGGCGTGCTGTCGCCGTGTTACGCCGAGCACGCCGAAGCCTGGCGCCGCAGTGGCTACATCGTGCGTGAAGTGCTGGAGCAAGAAGTCGACTTCTTCCTCGACAGCCTCGATGTGCTGGTGGTGGTCAACCCGAACAATCCCACGGGCCTGTGCCTGACCCCGAGCCGTCTGCTCGACTGGCATTCCAGGCTGGCGCAGCGCGGTGGCTGGCTGGTGGTCGACGAAGCGTTCATGGACAACACGCCGCAGCTGAGCCTGGCGCCGTGTGCCCATCTGGTCGGTTTGATCGTACTGCGTTCTTTCGGCAAGTTTTTTGGTCTGGCGGGAGTGCGTTTGGGGTTCGTGCTGGCGGAGCGCAAGTTGCTCAAGTTGCTCGCCGAACAAGTCGGACCCTGGGCCGTCAGCGGACCGACCCGCGTGTTGGGCCAAGCGTGTTTGCAGGATGCCGAAGGTCACGCCAGGCAACGCCTGCGTACAGAAGAGGCCAGCGAACGTCTGGCGCTGCTGCTGGAAAAATACGGTTTCAAACCTCAGGGTGGTTGTGCCCTGTTTCAATGGCTAACCACCGAGCGCGCCGAAGAGTTGCATGAATTCATGGCCCGGCGCGGCATTCTGCTGCGGTTGTTCACCCACAACAGCAGCCTGCGTTTCGGTCTGCCGGGCGAAGAGTCTGACTGGGCCCGGCTCGATCAAGCGTTCGTCGATTACGCCAAGGAAAGCCGATGACTACGCTGATGGTGCAGGGCACCACCTCCGACGCCGGTAAAAGCACGCTGGTGACAGCGTTGTGTCGCTGGGTCACGCGGCAGGGCGTGCGCGTGGTGCCGTTCAAACCGCAGAACATGGCGCTCAACAGTGCCGTGACCGCCGACGGTGGCGAGATCGGCCGTGCGCAAGCGGTGCAGGCTCAGGCCGCCCACCTCGAACCGCACACCGACATGAACCCGGTGCTGCTCAAACCCAACAGCGACACCGGCGCCCAGGTGATCATCCATGGGCGCGCCGTCACGACGATGAACGCGGTCGCTTATCACGACTACAAAGCCATCGCCATGCAAGCCGTGCTCGCCTCCCATACGCGGCTGAGCGCGGCGTATCCGGTGGTCATGGTCGAAGGCGCAGGTTCGCCGGCCGAGATAAACCTGCGGGCCGGCGACATCGCCAACATGGGTTTCGCCGAGGCAGTGGATTGCCCGGTGGTGCTGATCGCCGACATCAATCGCGGCGGCGTTTTCGCGCATCTGGTGGGTACGCTGGAATTGCTTTCTCCCTCCGAACAGGCGCGGGTCAAAGGCTTCATCATCAACCGATTTCGCGGCGACATTGCGCTGCTGCAACCGGGTCTCGACTGGCTGGAAGCCCGCACCGGCAAACCGGTGATTGGCGTTCTGCCGTACGTAATGGACCTGCACCTGGAGGCCGAGGACGGCATCGATCAGCGCCAGACCGACAAGGCCGATCAAGTGTTGAAAGTGGTGGTGCCGGTGTTGCCGCGCATCAGCAATCACACGGACTTCGATCCGCTGCGCCTGCACCCGCAAGTCGACCTGCAATTCATCGGCCCTGGCCAGGCGATTCCGCCCGCCGATCTGATCATCCTTCCCGGATCGAAAAGCGTGCGCAGCGACCTCGCGTATTTGCGCGCCAACGGTTGGGACACCGCCATCGCCCGCCATCTGCGCTACGGCGGAAAAGTCCTGGGTATTTGCGGCGGCCTGCAGATGCTCGGCGAACAGGTGCACGACCCGCTGGGCCTCGAAGGTGCACCAGGTTCCAGCGCCGGTTTGGGGTTGCTGGCGTTCCAGACGCAACTGGAAGAAGAGAAGCAGTTGCGCAATGTACGCGGGCGTCTGGCGCTGGAAGATGCACCGGTCAGCGGCTATGAAATTCACGCCGGCGTGACCACCGGACCTGCGTTGGAAAATGCCGCCGTGCAGTTGGACGATGGTCGTTGCGACGGCGCGCAAAGTGGCGACGGGCAGATTTTCGGCACTTATCTGCATGGCCTGTTTGAATCGCCGGCGGCGTGCAGTGCGCTGTTGCGTTGGGCGGGTTTGCAGGAGGTGCAGGATGTGGATTACCACGGGTTGCGCGAGCGTGATATCGAACGTCTGGCGGATTTGGTGGAGAAGCATCTGGATACCGGGCTGTTGCGTGAGCTCTGCGGGATTTGACGCCGCTGTTCCGGCCTCATCGCGAGCAGGCTCGCTCCCACAGGGAATGAAGTTGTCCACATATGTTTGATTCACCCACGGGACCTGTGGGAGCGAGCTTGCTCGCGATGAGGCCGGCACAGTCACCGAAGATTGAAAGGAATGAACCATGCTGCAACTGATCCTCGGCGGCGCCCGCTCCGGCAAAAGTCGCCTGGCCGAAAAACTGGCAGCAGACAGCGAGCTAGCGGTGACCTACATCGCCACCAGCCAACCGCTGGACGGTGAAATGAACGAGCGGGTTGCCCACCACCGCGCCCGTCGTCCGGTCGAATGGGCGCTGATCGAAGAGCCCGTTGAGCTGGCCCGCGTGCTGCGAGAAACCGCCAGCGCCGAGCGTTGCCTGCTGGTGGATTGCCTGACGTTGTGGATGACCAATCTGCTGATGCTCGACAACGCCGAGCGTCTGACGGCCGAACGCGAAGCGCTGCTGGACTGCCTGGCGCAATTGCCGGGTGAAATCATTTTTGTCAGCAACGAGACCGGAATGGGTGTCGTGCCGCTGGGCGAATTGACTCGCCGCTACGTCGATGAAGCCGGTTGGCTGCATCAAGCTTTGGCCGAGCGCTGTCAGCGAGTCGTCCTGACCGTCGCCGGCCTGCCCCTGACTCTGAAAGGAACCGCGTTATGACTCAATCCTGGTGGCTGAACCCGTGTAAGCCGATCGATGCCCACGCCGTCGAACAGGCTGAAGCCCGGCAACAGCAATTGACCAAGCCGGCCGGCTCCCTCGGACGGCTGGAGTCGGTGGCGGTGCAGTTGGCGGGATTGCAGGGGCGGGTCAAGCCAAGCATGGATCAACTGTGGATCGCGATTTTTGCCGGAGACCATGGCGTGGTCGCCGAAGGTGTGTCGGCGTTTCCCCAGGAAGTCACCGGGCAGATGCTGCACAACTTCGTCAATGGTGGCGCAGCGATCAGTGTGTTGGCGCGTCAGCTCGGCGCGTCCCTCGAAGTGGTTGACCTCGGCACGATCACGCCGTCGTTGAGTCTGCCGGGCGTGCGCCACTTGAACATCGGCGCCGGCACCGCGAATTTTGTTAACGGCCCAGCCATGACTCAAGCCCAGGGCGAACGCGCCTTGCAGGCTGGTCGCGACAGCGTGCAGCGCGCCATGGCGGCGGGCGCGCAGTTGTTCATCGGCGGCGAGATGGGCATTGGCAACACCACGGCGGCCAGTGCATTGGCCTGTGCCTTGCTGGATTGTCCGGTGGTGCACCTGACCGGGCCGGGCACTGGCCTGAACGCGGCGGGTGTCAGCCATAAAGCTCAGGTCATCGAGCGCGCTTTGGCCTTGCACAGCGCTCAGCGCGGCGATGCGCTGCAAACCCTGTTCAACCTCGGCGGTTTTGAAATCGCCGCGCTGGTGGGCGCGTATCTGGCGTGTGCCCAGGAAGGTGTCGCGGTGCTGGTGGACGGGTTCATTTGCAGCGTCGCCGCCGTGGTGGCGGTGCGCTTGAATCCGCACTGCCGCGAATGGCTGTTGTTCGGGCATCGTGGTGCCGAGCCCGGTCATCGCCATGTGTTGGAGGCCCTGCACGCCGAACCCTTGCTGGACCTCGGCCTGCGCTTGGGCGAGGGTAGCGGTGCTGCGTTGGCCGTGCCGTTGCTGCGCCTGGCGTGTGACCTTCACGGGCAAATGGCGACCTTCGCCGAAGCCGCCGTGGCGGACCGTCCGGCATGACCTTGCGCCTGGACCTGTTACGCCACGGCGAAACCGAACTGGGCGGCGGTTTGCGCGGCAGCCTCGACGATGCACTGACCGCCACAGGTTGGGCGCAGATGCGCGCAGCGGTGGTCGCGCAGGGGCCGTGGGATCGGCTGGTCAGTTCGCCATTGCAACGCTGTGCGCGGTTCGCCGAAGAACTGGGCGCGCAACTGGGTTTGCCGGTGCAACTGGATAAAGATCTGCAAGAACTGCACTTCGGTGCCTGGGAAGGGCATAGCGCGGCGGCGTTGATGGAAACGGACGCTGAGGCGTTGGGTTTGTTCTGGGCCGATCCCTATTCGTTTACGCCGCCGCAGGGTGAGCACGTCGCGGATTTTTCGACGCGAGTGCTGGCCGCAATCGGGCGTTTGCAGGCGGCCTGCGCGGGCGAACGTGTGTTGCTGATCAGCCATGGCGGCGTCATGCGTTTGTTGCTGGCGCAGGCAAGGGGATTGCCGCGCGAGCAGTTGCTCAACGTTGAAGTCGGCCATGGTTCGCTGTTTTCGTTGAGCGTCGAACCCGGCGTCATCCTCAAGGAATCGATCTGATCATGTTGCCCTTCTGGATCGCCCTGCAATTTTTGAGCAGCCTGCCGATTCGTCTGCCGGGCATGCCGGCGCCTCAGGAATTGGGGCGCTCGCTGCTGTTCTATCCGCTGGTCGGGCTACTGTTCGGCGGGATCTTGTGGGTGTTGAACTGGCTGTTGCTGGGCACGCCGTTGTTGCTGCATGCGGCGTTGTTGTTAACGGTTTGGGTATTGCTCAGCGGTGCGTTGCACCTCGATGGCCTGGCCGATAGCGCCGATGCCTGGCTGGGTGGTTATGGCGATCGCGAGCGTACGTTGACGATCATGAAGGACCCGCGCAGTGGTCCGATAGCGGTGGTCACGCTGGTATTGGTATTACTGCTGAAGTTCGCGGCGTTGCTGGCATTGATTGAGCAGCAACACAGCGTTTTCCTGATCATCGTTCCGTTGATTGGCCGTTCCGCGTTGTTGGGGTTGTTCCTGACCACGCCGTATGTGCGCGCCGGCGGTTTGGGGCAGGCGCTGGCCGATCATCTGCCGCGTTTGGCCGGCAAGCGGGTGCTGGCGGTCAGTGCATTGGCGTGTGTGCTGATTGCAGGCCTCGGCGGTGTTTTGGCGTTGGTGTTGGCAGCGCTGATGTTTGTCTGGTTGCGGCAAGTCATGTTGCGACGACTGGGCGGCACGACCGGTGATACGGCGGGGGCGTTGCTGGAATTGCTGGAGGTCGGGGTGTTGGTGGGACTGGTGTTGGTCATCAGATGATTAATGTGCTGAATTTTCTGGCCTCATCGCGAGCAAGCTCGCTCCTACGGTGGTGCGAGCTTGCTCGCGATAGCGATCTACCCGACACTCTCAATCGCTAAGCGACGAATCTGTAACTTGATTTAACCTACTCGCGGGTATATACACGCACCATGCTCGACTCCCAATGTTTATGCATCAACCTGCGTCGCGCCGCCCGTGGCGTCAGCAGGCATTACGACGGCGCTCTCGACGGCTTCGGAATCAACGTTGCCCAGTATTCTTTGCTGTGCAATCTGCAGCGTTTGAATGAGCCGAGTATTTCCGCCCTGGCGGAAGCCATGGGCCTGGACCGCAGCACCCTCGGGCGCAATCTGCGGGTGCTGGAGGGCGAAGGCCTGGTCATGCTGGTCGAGGGCGAAGACATGCGTAATCGCATCGTCAGGTTGACCGAGTCTGGCGCTCAACGCCTGGCAGCAGCCTTGCCGGCCTGGGAGGCGGCGCAGCAGCGACTGGTTGATCGTCTGGGCGCCGAAAAACGCGAAACTTTGCTGAAGCTGCTGGACGAACTGGCCTGACGCCAGTTTTTCCGATCTTAAGCGGGTATATACCCGCTACCGGAGAATAAGAATGACATCGATGTGGCGTACTTGCGGTTGGGTTTTAGTGGGGAGTGCGCTGATCCTTGCGTTGTCACTGGGCGTGCGACACGGTTTTGGGCTGTTTCTGGCGCCGATGAGTGCCGAGTTCGGCTGGGGGCGTGAGACGTTTGCCTTTGCCATCGCCCTGCAGAACCTGATCTGGGGGCTGGCGCAGCCCTTCACCGGCGCGCTGGCCGACCGCTTCGGCGCGGCGAAAGTGGTGCTGATCGGCGGCGTGCTCTACGCGATGGGCCTGCTGTTCATGGGTTTGTCCGATTCGGCAGTCACCCTGTCGCTGAGCGCGGGCCTATTGATCGGTATCGGTCTGTCGGGCACTTCCTTTTCGGTGATCCTGGGCGTGGTTGGCCGCGTGGTACCCCCAGAGAAACGTAGCATGGGCATGGGCATCGCCAGCGCTGCCGGTTCTTTTGGCCAGTTCGCGATGGTCCCGGGCACGCTGGGTTTGATCGGTTGGCTCGGCTGGTCGGCGGCATTGCTGGCGCTGGGCCTGCTGGTCGCGCTGATCGTGCCTCTGGTGAGCATGCTCAAGGACAAGCCGTTGCCAGTTTTCGGTCATGAGCAGACCCTCTCCGAAGCCTTGCGCGAAGCCTGTTCCCATTCGGGCTTCTGGTTGCTGTCGTTCGGCTTTTTCGTCTGCGGTTTCCAGGTCGTGTTCATCGGCGTGCACTTGCCGGCGTATCTGGTGGATCAGCATTTACCCGCCACGGTCGGCACGACGGTGCTGGCGCTGATCGGCTTGTTCAACATCTTCGGTACTTACACGGCGGGCTGGCTCGGCGGGCGGATGTCCAAGCCGCGTTTGCTCACCGGCCTGTATTTACTGCGGGCCGTGGTCATTGTCCTGTTTCTGTGGGCGCCGGTGACGACCACCACGGCGTATCTGTTTGGCATGGCCATGGGTTTCCTTTGGCTGTCGACGGTGCCGTTGACCAACGGCACTGTGGCGACCTTGTTCGGCGTGCGAAATCTGTCCATGCTCGGTGGGATCGTTTTCCTGTTCCACCAGCTCGGATCGTTCCTGGGGGGCTGGTTGGGCGGGGTGGTGTATGACCGAACCGGGAGCTATGACTTGATCTGGCAAGTAGCGATTCTCTTGAGCCTGTTGGCGGCTGCCTTGAATTGGCCAGTGCGAGAGCGACCTGTGGCGCGCCTGCAAACCCGGATGAGTGCGACATGAACAGCCTCTGGCCAAGAATCGCCGTGGCAGCGGGCGGCGTGTTGCTGCTGGCCTTGGCATGGTGGGGTTGGCATCAGGGTGGGTTGGCGCTGATGCAGTTGGGCATGGGCGCTTGCTAGCACGATGTGAGGGCGAGTAAGTTCGTTGCAGACGACTTTTTCAAGGATGCATGGACATGTTTATGCGTTGGCTTGCCGTTCCCGCGTTACTGGTGGCGTTTACCGGATTGGTTCACGCGGCCGAGTGTCCCGAGCTTTTGGAAGGCTCGTTGCCCAAGCTGCGGTCCAAGGAAACGATCGACCTGTGCCAGCGCTTCGCCGGTAAACCGCTGGTGGTGGTCAATACCGCAAGCTTTTGCGGTTTCGCCCCGCAGTTCAAAAGCCTCGAAGCGCTGAATCAGCGTTACAAGGGGCAGGGGCTGGAGGTGATCGGTGTGCCTTCCAATGACTTCAAGCAGGAGTCCAAGGACGGTGAGGAAACCGCCAAGGTTTGCTACGTGAATTACGGCGTGACCTTCACCATGACCGAGCCGCAGAAGGTTCGCGGGGATGATGCGACTCATCTGTTCGAGGTCCTCGCCGCCCAAAGCGACGCGCCGAAGTGGAATTTCTACAAGTATGTGATTGATCGCAAAGGCAAGGTAATCGCCAACTTCTCCAGCCTCACCACGCCGGACGATCCTGAATTCATTGCCGCCGTGGAAAAAGCCCTGGCTTCACAACCCTGATCGACACCGACTAAAAAGCCCCGCCTCTGTAAGGAGCGCGGGGCTTTTTTGATTCAGGCGGCGAGGGGGTCAGGTTCGCCGTGAATCACCTCAGAAGCGGTAGGTTGCACCGACGCCGAAACCGTTCGCCCAGTTTTCATACTTGGCGCTGTAGCTCTGGTTGCGAGGGGCACCGTTGCTGTTGTTGACCTTGACCGACTCTTCGCGCAGGTACGAATACGCTACGTCGATGGTCAGGTCGTCGGTCGGGCTCCAGCCAGCGCCCAGGCTGAAAATCTTGCGATCGCCCGTCGGGATGCGTGGGGAGCGGTTTTCGTTGTTGGTTGGAGCCTGGTCGAAGGACAGACCGGTACGCAGCACCCATTGCTTGTTCAACTGATAGGAGGCACCGATGGCGTGAGCCCAGGTGTCGTGCCAGTTCTGCTCTTCAGTGATGGTGCCAAGGCCACGGGCGGCCAGTGCGGCAGGAACGCCTTCGTTCTCGACGGAGATTTCTTTCAGGCGGCTCCAGCGAGTCCAGGTGCTGCCTGCGTAGAGGGTCCACTGGTCGTCCAGCTGATGAGTGACCGAGAAGTCCAGGGACTCAGGCGTGGTAATGTCCAGCGAAGCGTCGAACTTCTGGTTCGGGTTCTGGCCCAGTGCCGCGAGCACGCCGTAGTTGACCTTGGTGTCACCTTCGAGCTTGTACTTCACTTTCGAGTGATAGGTCAGGCCGAGGCGAGTGCTTTCGAGGGCTTGAACCATGATACCGATGTTGTAGCCGATCGCGGTGTCGTCACCTTTGATCTTGACCTGGCCGTCCGGCGCCAGCGGGTTCAGCGACAGGTTCGATTCCAGCTTGCCGTCGATGCGGTTGATGGTCGGACCGAAACCGATCGATACCTTGTCGTTGAAGGCGTAGCTGACGGTTGGCTGCAGGGTGACGATTTTGACTTCGCTCTTGCTGCCGAAGTATTTGCCGGCGAAGCCGTTCTCGTAGTCGGTCACCAGGCCGAACGGAGCGTAGACGCCGAAACCGACTGCCCACTGGTCATCGATTGGCTTTACGTAGTAGCCCATGGGAACGCCCATGAAAGGGACCATGTCACCTTTGTTGGTACCACCATTCGGGCGGGAGCTGGCATCGCTGATGTCAGTGTGCGCGTCGATAAATGCCACGCCACCGGTCACTTGTTCGCGCTTGAGGCGAGCCATGCCGGCAGGGTTGCCAAATACTGTGCTTGCGTCATCGGCAGAGGAAGATCGCCCGGCAAACCCTGTGCCCATTCCACTGATGCTTTGTTCGTTAAGGGCAAAACCACTGGCGAAGATTTGAGTGGATGCCAAGGCAACGGCGAGGCTAAGGGTGGTTTTGAGCATTACTTTTTTCATTATTAGAACTCCTGGTGATCACCGGGGCGGAAATTACCAACATTTTCGTCCCAGCGCCATAGGCTGTATTGCTTGATTTAGAGCGGTTTTGTAGGACAATCCGACCAAATCGCCACCTGTTGGGCGATCTTCTTGAGCGAGGAATTCAGCAGGCGACTTGATTCAGCGGTGATACACAGGTTTGCCAGGCGTAGGTGAAGTCTCTCAGGCGTCCTTGAGGCTGGAAGGTCTGGCGCCAGATTCGGGCCATTCCCAGCAAGTCGTCTGCTTCGGGGAGGGGGGTGTTCTGTTCTTCGACCAGCAGCCAGGCGATGGCGGTGGCGTAACGCAGGTTGACGGTCAATTCGAGGTGCGGGCCACTGAGGAAGGCATGCTGGCTGGCCAGTCCACGCACCAGGCTTGCGCGCTCCGGGTCAAGCGCCAGGTAGTGGTCCCAGAGTGCCTGGTGGCGGGGTTCGGCGATTCGGTACAAGCCGTGCCCGCGACGGTCATGCAGGGCGGAGCCAAGGGCTGACTGACTGGCGGCGATGCCCAGCAGCAGGGATTCGGCAGTCGCGCTATGGCGTCCAAGGTAGATCAGCGTCGGACGGATCACATAACGGCACAGTTCGCTGGCAGCGATACCCATAAAACCCTCGAACATGAAGTGGTCGGCGAGTCCTGAAAGTAGCGTTGGCAGCGGGTGGATCGAATCAGGCTCGCCGTAAGCGGTTCAAGCCGCTTGAGTTGAAGTGTAGTGTCATATTCGCGCTGTAAAGGCCTGTTTTTAAAATATTTCCGGCAGCCAGTTATAACCGTTATATCGGTTAGTGCTTAGGCGACGGCTGCGAAAAGAGAAATATCGGGCAATAAAAAGCCCCGCTATTCAAGCGAGGCTTTTGAGGTTTTCAGCGTTTCTGGCGTCTCAGGCAACCAGTGCCTGACGGGTACGCTCGATCACTGCCTGCAGCGGCTCGGCGCTGGAGTATTGATCGGGGTACAGGCGTTCGCTGTGACGAGCGATGCCGTGTTCATTGACCAGGGTGAAGCTGAAGCAGCCTTTGCGTGCGGCCATGATCAGGCAGTTCATTGGTGCAAAAGCGTTGGTTAGGGTGCGGATGGCATCCTGGGTGTGGATTTGAGTAGTCATTATTGGGTGTTCCTACAAGCGACACGGATAAGAACCGTGCAAAATTAAAACGTTCCAGTGACGACGACCACCATTGGTCGAACGAAGAACCCGACTGGAACAAAGCAGCCAGTTTGAAGCGCTGATTAAGTTGGCGCGCTTGGGCTGGCAGGTAGGTACTTAGGAGGGCAGGCAACACATCAAGGGCAAAGGTTCTGGGCCCGGGGTGAAGATCCTGATCAATTTGCAGGCTGGTTCGGTCAGAGTAAGTGAGCTTCGCAACACCCTTTGCTTTCGATTCAAAGGCTGTGTTGGCGCAAGGTTTACCTGGAAACCATCGAGGTGGTCGATCCCGCTTGTTCGGTAGAGGCTTCCTTTGGGAAGGCTGACCGGGAGGATTTGTTCGACCAGAATTGACTTTCAGCTTGGTACTAACGCCGCGGATACTAACGGATTGAATCGCAGAAGGGAAGTGTGTTAGCCAAAAACATCTCCACGGGCCGGCATTAGTCTGCGGATTGGCGCTCTCCAACGGCCATGAAGCGCAGGTTGCGCCTTGTAAAGGCACAGATTACGACCGTCGGTCGTCGACGTTCGTCGGTCCGGAATCAGCCTGGATCATGGGTTAGCCAGGGTTTATCCCCAGGTCAGGTGCCAAAATGCGCCGAAAAAGCGCATCGATATAACTGGCTTGAAGGTACTTGTGCACATAAGTTGCGCGGACTGTCACGGCCCTGTCATCTGGCCCTCAAGCGTAGTGGGTGCCTGTAACCAAAATTTAAGTCAATGAAAAACATCGGTTTTTTTTACTGGTGAAAAAATCGTCAGTTTGACTGCGAGCCCCATTCCACAGGGGTTTGCGAGAGTTCAAGGGCGGTTGTCCACTGAGTTATCCACAGCTTCTGTGGATTGTCCCGAGCGCTTGCTCTAGCACGGGCGTGCCGGGTTTTTTAGGCTTTACCTGTAAGAAAAAAAGAGTAGAGTGGCGCGCCTTCCGATCTGCCCCACAGTGCTTTATGAAGTTTCGCTCAATACCCGTTTCCGTAACCTCGACTCCTTCCAGCGTCCCCCCGCCCAAGCGCTTTTCGATGCGTGTGGCCGAGTGGTTGCTCGACAGCCCGCGTCTGGGCGAAAACCACAACGTCAAACACTTCGCCGGGCGTCTGCTCAAGCAGCCGGCGCGCGAAGGGGTAGTGGCGGCGCAGAGCCGTCTTGGTCAGTTGATGTGCCGCGAGTGTGGGAATGCAAGGGACCGCCGCATTGGCCAGGACCTCTTGCGTCAGGCCGCGCGGGCAGGGGATCGACGCGCTCAACAGGAACTCGGTCTGATCGAAGACTGAGCTGTCCAAGACCTGATGCCTTGGTTAACCTTCAAGCTTTATCGAACGGGCAGGATTGGCTATGGCGATGGACTTGACCAGCATATTGCTCGGTCTGGCGGGTGCGGCGCTGCCGTTGCTGGTATTGGCCTGGCAACTTCAGCGTCGGGCGAGCACCACGCAGTCTGAAGTTGCACTGCTGGAAGAACGTCTGGCCATGGCCAACCTGGCACAGGACGGGCTGAATGCCCAACTCGAGGCGGCTCGCGACGAAATCGCGGATCTGGGACAGGCCAATGCCGCCAAACAGGCAGACCTGGCCGCCGTGCGCCGTGAAGTCGAATTACTGCAGATTGAACGTGATGACGCCCGCGACGCCGCTCATGCCTGGAACATCGAGCGCGCCGGCAAAGACGTTGAGCTGCGTCGCCTGGACGCTCAAGCCGCGTCGCTGAGTGCCGAGTTGCGAGAGCAACAGGAAAGCCATCAGCAGCGCCTCAGTGACCTGCAAGGCTCGCGGGATGAGCTGCGTGCCCAGTTCGCCGAGCTGGCCGGCAAGATCTTCGACGAGCGCGAGCAGCGCTTCGCCGAAACCAGTCAGCAGCGTCTGGGGCAGTTGCTCGATCCATTGAAAGAACGCATCCAGTCGTTTGAAAAACGCGTCGAGGAAAGCTATCAGGCCGAGGCGCGCGAGCGCTTTTCGCTGGCCAAGGAGCTTGAGCGTCTGCAACAGCTGAACCTGCGCCTGAGCGACGAAGCCACCAACCTGACCCGCGCCTTGAAAGGGCAGAAGACCCAGGGTAACTGGGGGGAGTTGATTCTCGAGCGGGTGCTTGAACACGCCGGTCTGGAAAAGGGCCGCGAGTATCAGACGCAGGTCAATCTCAAAGGCCCGGACGGCGAGCGGTTCCAGCCGGATGTGATCATTTATCTGCCGGGCGACAAGCAGGTGGTGGTCGACTCCAAAGTCAGCCTGACGGCCTATCAGCAATACGTGGCGGCCGAAGACGATGCCATCGGCCAGATCGCCATCAAGCAGCATGTGCTGTCGCTGCGTAACCACGTCAAAGGCCTGGCCGGCAAGGATTACAAGCGTCTCGACGGTTTGCACAGTCTGGATTTTGTCTTGCTGTTCGTGCCCATCGAAGCGGCGTTTTCCGCTGCGTTGCAGGCTGAGCCAACGCTGTTTCAGGAAGCATTCGACCGCAATATCGTGATCGTCAGCCCGACCACGTTGCTGGCCACGCTGCGGGTCATCGACAGCCTGTGGAAGCAGGAGCGGCAGAGTCAGAACGCCCGGGAAATCGCCGAGCGGGCAGGGTGGCTGTACGACAAGTTCGTGTTGTTCATTCAGGACCTGGATGAAGTCGGCAATCGCTTGCAGCAACTGGACAAGGCTTACAGCTCCGCACGCAACAAGCTGACGGAAGGACGCGGCAATCTCGTCAGCCGCAGTGAGCAGCTCAAGTTGCTCGGCGCGCGAGCGAGCAAGAGCCTGCCGGCGGACTTGCTGGAGCGGGCGATGACTGATGTAGATGGGTTGGCCGAGTTGCCCGAGTAAGCTGAAAAGCACCGCCGGCAAGCCGGCTCCTGCACTGACCGATTTAATGTAGGAGCCGGCTTGCCGGCGATGGCGTCCGTTGAAACACCACAGGGCTAAACATCTACACACCTACAACGGTAAATGCCGACTCAACAACGCCCTCAATGCCGCCGGTTTCACCGGTTTGGCCAGGTAATCCAGCCCCGCTGCATGCACCTGCGCCACAGTCTCGGGGCGCCCGTCGGCGCTGATCACCACGCCCGGCACTGGCTCGCCCAAACGGGTACGCAGCCACGCCATCAATTCGGTCCCGGTCTCGCCATTGTCCAGGTGATAATCCACCAGCGCCAATTGCGGACGTACGCCATCGCTGAGCAGCGCCGCGCATTCGTCGCGATTGCGCGCGGTCCAGACCTGACAACCCCAGCGGGTCAGCAAACTGTTCATGCCGATGAGGATGCTGTCTTCATTGTCGATGCACAGCACCTGCGCGCCGCTCAGCAACTTGCCGTTGAGCGGGGCGACTTTGCTCGGCGTCGCGGTTTGCGCCTTTGCCAACGGCACGCTGACGCTGAACACGCTGCCACGGCCCGGCCAGGAACGCACTTGCAAGGTGTGCCCCAGAACGCGACACAGCCCGTCAGCAATCGCCAGCCCCAGGCCCAAACCTTTCTCGGCACGGGTCTGGTGACTGTCCAGGCGTTTGAATTCCTCGAAAATCACTGTCAATTTGTCTTTCGGGATACCCGGCCCACGGTCCCAGACTTCCAGGCACAGTTCACCCTTGTGCCGACGAACCCCCAACAGCACGGGGCCCTTGGCGTAGCGAAAGGCGTTGGTCAGAAAATTCTGCAAGATCCGTCGTAACAGTTTGATGTCGCTGTCGACCCGCAGCGTGCTGCCGCGAACTCGGAATTTGAGCCCTTGGTCCCGGGCCAGCGCCTTGAACTCTGCACCAAGAGTGTCGAACAGCTCATTGAGCACGAACGGTTTCGGATCCGGATTGATCTTGCCGTTTTCCAGGCGAGAAATGTCCAGCAAATCGCTGATCAGGTCCTCGGCCGAGCGCAGTGACGTATCCAGGTGATGAACCAGCTTCTGCGCTTCGCTGGACAAGCCGTCGTCCTGATGGGACAGCGCGGCGGAAAACAGCCGGGCAGCGTTCAGCGGTTGCATCAGGTCATGGCTGACTGCCGCGAGGAAACGGGTCTTCGACTGGTTGGCCGACTCGGCGGTGCCCTTGGCTTCGGTCAGGGCCACGTTGAGTTGCGACAGCTCGTGGGTCCGTTCGGTGACCCGCCGCTCCAGGCCTTCGTTGGCTTCGGTCAGCGCCTGCTCGGCCTCGCGGAACGCGGTGATGTCGGTAAAACTCATGACGAAACCGCCACCCGGCATCGGGTTGCCGATCAGCTCGATCACACGGCCATTGGGAAACAGTCGTTCAGAGGTGTGGGCGCGTCCCTGACGCATCCAGTGCAAACGCCGAGCGACGTGCACTTCGGCTTCACCGGGACCGCACAGGCCACGTTCGGCGTTGTAGCGAATGATGTCGGCAATCGGCCGGCCGACGCTGATCAAGCCATCCGGGTAGTTGAACAGTTCCAGATAACGCCGGTTCCACGCCACCAGCCGCAGCGACTGGTCGACCACGCTGATGCCTTGCGTAATGTTCTCGATCGCGCCTTGCAGCAAGGCACGGTTGAATTGCAGCACTTCCGAGGCTTCGTCGGCGATTCGGACGACATCCTCGAGTTGCATTTCCCGACCTTCGATGGCGGCTTTTACCACTGCCCGCGTCGAAGAAGCACCGAGAACACCGGCCAGCAAGCGTTCGGTATGGGCGATCCACTCGCCGTCGGCGTTCTGGTTCGGGTTGAAACCTTTACCTTGGCGATAGGCGAAACGGATAAAGCTCTGGCGGGCGCGTTCTTCACCGACAAACCGTGCGGCCAGTTGCAGCAGGTCGTCGATCTGCACCGACAGCATGGAACGGGCGCTGGGGCGGGCACTGATTTCCTGGCCGATGAACCGTCCGGCCTGCCAGTGTTCCGAAACACGCGTGCGCGACAACACCGATACCCAGGCGAATAGCGTGAAGTTGGCCGCGAGGGACAGCACCACACCTTGGGTCAGCGGGGTGAGCGGCAGGTTCAGCGGGTTGCCGTGCAGCCACGCCAGCCCGGGGAAAGTGTTCAACGACACACCCAGGCTGTGCGCGGCAATCGGCAGAACCAGCGTGTAAAACCACAGGAATGTTCCGGCAGCGAGGCCGGCGAACACACCGCGACGGTTGGCCTGTTTCCAGTACAACGCGCCCAGCATGGCCGGGGCCAGTTGGGTCACGGCGGCGAAAGCGATCTGGCCGATGGTCGCCAGGCTTGCGGTCGAGCCCAGTAGCCGATAGCTGACATAGGCCAGCAGCAAAATCACCACAATGCTGACCCGACGCACCGACAGCATCCACTGGCGGAACACTTCGAATGGCCGCTCGGCGTTGTTGCGGCGCAACAGCCACGGCAACAACATGTCATTGGAGACCATGGTCGACAGCGCGACGCTGGCGACAATCACCATGCCGGTCGCTGCTGAAGCACCGCCGATAAAGGCCAGCATCGCCAGTGCGGGGTGGGCCTGCGCCAGTGGCAGGCTGATAACAAATGAATCCGGCAACACCGAGCTGGGCAGCAGCATCTGACCGGCCAGCGCGATCGGCACGACAAACAAGGCTGCCAGCGCCAGGTAGGCCGGGAACACCCACTTGGCCAGGCGCAAATCCTGTGGGTCGATGTTCTCCACCACGGTCACGTGGAACTGCCGGGGCAGGCAGATGATCGCCATCATCGCCACACCGGTCTGCACCACCATCGACGGCCAGTTGATGGTTTCCTTCCAGTAGGCTTCGAGGCGCGGCGCGAGCATGGCCTGGTTGAACAGATCGTCGAAGCCGTCGTACAGCCCATAGGTCACGAACGCGCCCACGGCAAGAAAAGCAAACAGCTTGACCAGCGATTCAAACGCGATCGCCAGCACCATGCCGCGGTGGTGCTCAGTGGCGTCGAGGTTGCGCGTACCGAAGACGATGGTAAACAGCGCCAGCACCAGCGACACGATCAGCGCCGTGTCCTGGGCACGGGTGCCCATGGCGTCGGCGCCGGCACCGATCAACAGGTTCACCCCGAGCACAATGCCTTTGAGCTGCAACGCAATGTAGGGCAGCACGCCGACCATGCAGATCAGCGCCACGACGATTGCCAGTGACTGGGATTTGCCGTAACGGGCGGCGATGAAGTCGGCAATGGAGGTGATGTTCTCCTGTTTACTGATCATCACCATTTTTTGCAGGACCCACGGCGCGCAGACCAGCAACAGGATCGGCCCAAGGTAGATCGGCAGGAACGACCAGAGTTGTTCGGCGGCCTGGCCGACGGCGCCGAAGAATGTCCAACTGGTGCAATAAACGGCCAGCGACAGGCTGTACACCCAGGCGCGCACACGCGGCGGCAACGGCGCACTGCGACGGTCACCGTAGAAGGCAATGGCGAACATGATGGCCATATAGGCCAGGGCGACGGCGGCGATCAGCCCGCTGGACAGCGACATGGAAACTCCAGACAAAAGACACCCGGGACTACAGCCCGGACGGACAGTCTCGCACGACCGTCCGAGTTAGTCAGTGTCGACCAAGGTCGTGGCGTGGTGGGGTGTCGCAGGGTTTCAGATCCTGGTTGTCTGTGTTGGCGCCATCGCGAGCACGCTCGCTGCCACAGGGATCTATGTTGGCCATAGATTATGTGGCCGCTGAAGATCCGCTGTGGGAGCGAGCGTGCTCGCGATGGTGGTTTTACTGACTTAACGCAATCTCGATCAACCGATGCAATTCCTCAACCTCCAGCGGCGCTGGCGAAAACAGAATGCGAAAAACCGTCGGCGCCGCTACCAGATTGATCAGCCGATCCACACCCGGTTTTGGTTGATCGGGATAACGATCCAGAATTATCTGCAACTGCCCGCCAATCAGTGAAACGCAAAGGCCTGGCGTCGGGCTCGATTGCACATCGCGCAGCATGTTGCGTCCCGGTTCGGAGCTCATCTCGTCCAGATACTGCTCCGCCCACGCTTGCACATCCCCGCGCAGGCTGCCGGTGTTGGCCGGCTCACTGTCAGGCTGCATGCGCGCCAGGGCGACATCCGCCAGCAACACCGACAGATCGCCCCAGCGTCGATAGATAGTCGACGGCGTAACGCCCGCGCGCGCGGCGATTTGCGGGACGGTCACGGTGGAGCGGTCCTGTTCTTCGAGCAGTGCGCGGACAGCCGAGTGAATCGACTCTTGCACCCGGGCGCTACGGCCTCCAGGGCGTAAACCTTCTTTAATAGTCATGGAGCGGACCTTAACACAAAGAATTTGCTTTAAGCGCTAGCGAGTAGCACACTCCGCAAAAGCAATAAATTAGCTTTTGCGGAGTGTGCACATGTTGAATTCAGCTTCCAACCGTTCCAGCCTGTGGTTTCTGGCGATCACTTTACTCAGTTTCCTCGCCGCTTCCACGGCGCCGACGCCGTTGTATCACTTGTACCAAGAGCACCTGAATTTCTCTGCAGCGACGCTGACGATGATTTTCGGCGTCTACGCCATCAGTCTGCTGGTGGCCCTGCTGACGGTCGGCTCGCTTTCGGATTATCTGGGACGCAAACCGGTGATCTTTACCGCTGTGCTGCTGAACATGCTGGCGATGCTGCTGTTTATCAATGCTGACAGTGTTGCGTGGCTAATCGGTGCGCGGGCGCTTCAGGGGTTTGCGACCGGGATGGCCACTGCCGTGCTGAGCGCTGCATTACTGGATACCGATCGCAAGCAAGGACCGCTGGTCAATAGCGTCGCGCCGCTACTCGGCATGGCGTTCGGCGGCATGGGCTGCGGTCTGTTGGCCGAGTTTGCGCCGCTACCGTTGCGGCTCACTTATTGGGTGTTGTTCGCGTTGTTTGCGATGCAGGCGCTGTATGTCTGGCGCCTGTCGGAAAGCGTCAGTCCGCAGCCGGGGGCACTCGCTTCGTTGCGGCCTACGCTGCATGTGCCCCTCCAGGCGCGGTCCACTTTGTGGCGAGTTCTTCCGCTCAATACCGCTACCTGGGCGCTCGGTGGTTTTTACGCTTCGCTCGCCCCTTCGTTGGTGCGCACGGCCACTGGCTCAACCTCGAACCTGGTCGGTGGATCGACCGTAGCGGCATTGACGGTGACCGGTGCGTTGATGATCTTCACCTTGCGCAATCGGCCCGCCGCCACCGCGCTGGTGTTGGGCGGTACGTTACTGCCCATCGGCATTGTGTTGCTGTTGCTGGGCGTGCACAGCGCCAGCCTGGCATTGTTTTTCCTCGGCACACTGGTGGCCGGTTGCGGCTTCGGTGCCGGGTTCCTCGGCGCGGTGCGCAGCCTGGTTCCGTTGGCGCTGCCCCATGAACGGGCCGGGTTGATGTCGGCGTTTTATGTGCTCAGCTACCTGGCGTTTTGTTTGCCGTCGTTGCTGGCGGGGAATCTGACGCGGACGTTTGGTCTGGTGGCGACCACCGATGGGTATGGTGCCGTGCTGATTATCCTGTCTGTCGGTGCGTTGCTGGCATTGATGCGCGAGCAGTCCATCAAAGTCTGTAGCGCCGATGGTCAATGATCGTTAGCCTTGGCACGCCATTCCTTTCGACGGACCGAACATGAAGATCATCCGCAGCAACGCCTTCACCGCTGACCGTGCCTGGGGAGCGCTGGACATCGCCAATATGAACGGCATCACCACGCGTTTGCACTGGACCGATCAGCCCTACAAGTGGCATGTGAATGACGGCGAGGAAGTGTTCGTTGTGCTCGATGGCCAGGTGCAGATGCGCTATCGCGAAGCAGGCGTGGAGAAAGCGGTGGTGTTGGCTGTAGGCGATATCTTTTACGCCTCGGTGGGCACCGAGCACGTGGCGCATCCGCTGGGCGTGGCGAGGATATTGGTGATCGAATCGGAAGGCAGCGTTTGACGCTATATCTACAAAGCAGATAACAGTTAGAGATATTACCCGTTATATAGATATTCGATTTGCGCCTACCCTGAATTCCACCTCAACAGAGGACAGGAGTTCGCTATGACATGCCCCAACGCCACCCCCGTTTTCAAACCCTTCAGTCACTTGCAGCACCCGCGCGAGGTTATCCGCCAGTTCACCCCGAACTGGTTCGCCGCGACCATGGGTACGGGCGTTTTAGCGTTAGCCCTGGCCCAGTTGCCTGTCGCGTCGCCAGGTTTGCACGCGATCGCCGAAGCCCTGTGGCTGTTCAATATCGGTCTGTTCATCGTGTTCACTGCGCTGTACGCGGCGCGCTGGGTACTGTTCTTCGATGAGGCCCGGAGGATTTTCGGGCACTCCACGGTTTCGATGTTTTTCGGCACGATTCCCATGGGGTTGGCGACCATCATCAATGGCTTCCTGCTGTTTGGCCTGCCTCGCTGGGGCGAGGGGGTCGTCCATGTGGCCGCGTTGCTGTGGTGGCTGGATGTGGCGATGTCGCTGGCCTGCGGTGTGCTGATTCCCTACATGATGTTCACCCGCCAGGAACACAGCATCGACCAGATGACCGCCGTTTGGCTGTTGCCGGTGGTAGCAGCGGAAGTGGCGGCTGCCAGTGGTGGCCTGTTGGCGCCGCACCTGGCCGAGGCCCAGGCGCAAATGGTGGTGTTGGTGACCAGCTACGTGCTCTGGGCATTTTCCCTGCCGGTGGCGTTCAGCATTCTGACCATTCTTATGTTGCGCATGGCGCTGCACAAACTGCCCCACGAAAACATGGCGGCGTCGAGTTGGCTGGCGCTCGGCCCGATTGGCACCGGGGCACTGGGGATGTTGCTGCTGGGCGCCGACGCGCCGGCCATCTTCGCCGCCAACGGGCTTCCGGGCCTGGGTGAAATCGCAGCGGGGCTCGGGCTGGTGGCGGGAATCACGCTGTGGGGCTTTGGTTTGTGGTGGATGCTGATTGCTCTTCTGATTACCGGGCGTTACCTGCGGGCCGGGATTCCGTTCAACCTCGGCTGGTGGGGCTTCACCTTTCCGCTGGGCGTCTATTCTCTGGCAACGTTAAAACTGGCCAGCACGTTGAGCCTGACGTTTTTCAGTGCCTTTGGCTGTGTGTTGGTGGCGTTGCTGACGGTGATGTGGCTGATCGTCGCCAAACGCACGGTGCAGGGCGCATGGCGGGGCGAGTTGTTTGTCTCGCCGTGCATTGCAGGTTTAAAAAAATAACCTGCAAAGATTAGGTAATGTGTGGCCTGGATCGACGTCCGACATTCCAATAGCAGTATCCACGCCATCACAGGGACACACGGAAGATGAGTCACCCCTCACAGTTCACCTTGCTTCGCACCCGGCGCTTCCTGCCGTTTTTCGTGACCCAGTCCCTCGGGGCGTTCAACGACAACGTCTTCAAGCAATCGTTGATCCTCGCCATTTTGTACAAATTGTCCATCGAGGGTGATCGTTCGATCTGGGTCAATCTGTGTGCGCTGCTGTTCATTCTGCCGTTCTTTCTGTTCTCGGCACTGGCCGGGCAGTTTGGCGAGAAGTTCGCCAAGGACGCGCTGATTCGCCTGATCAAGCTCGGGGAGATCGTCATCATGGCGATCGGCGCGGTCGGGTTCGTCTTCGATCACCTGTCGCTGATGCTGCTGGCGCTGTTTGCCATGGGTACGCACTCGGCGCTGTTCGGGCCGGTGAAATACTCGATCCTGCCCCAGGCCTTGCATGAAGAGGAGCTGGTAGGCGGCAACGGCCTGGTGGAAATGGGCACCTTCCTGGCCATCCTCGCCGGGACCATCGGCGCCGGGGTCATGATGTCGTCCGCGCATTACGCGCCCATCGTGTCCACGGCGATCATCGGCATTGCAGTGCTCGGTTATCTGGCCAGTCGCAGCATTCCACGGGCGGCGGCCTCGTCGCCGCAAATGCGCCTGAACTGGAACATCTTCAGTCAATCCTGGGCCACCTTGAAACTGGGCCTGGGGCAAACGCCGGCGGTCTCGCGCTCGATTGTCGGTAACTCGTGGTTCTGGTTTGTCGGGGCGATTTATCTCACGCAAATCCCGGCGTATGCCAAGGAATGGATGCACGGCGACGAAACCGTGGTGACCCTTATTCTCACTGTGTTCTCGGTCGGCATTGCGCTGGGTTCGCTGCTTTGCGAAAAACTGTCCGGGCGTAAAGTCGAGATCGGTCTGGTGCCTTTCGGCTCGTTTGGTTTGACGGTGTTCGGTTTGTTGCTGTGGTGGCATTCCGGCGGAATTCCCGACAGCGTCAACGGCCATGGCTGGATCGAGATTCTCGGTTTTGGCCATACCTGGCTGGTGTTGATCGACATTCTCGGCCTGGGGGTTTTTGGTGGTTTCTACATCGTGCCGCTGTACGCGCTGATCCAGTCGCGCACCCCGGAGAACGAGCGGGCGCGGGTGATTGCCGCCAACAATATTCTCAACGCGCTGTTCATGGTGGTCTCGGCAATTGTTTCGATCGTGCTGCTGAGCCTGGCCAAGCTGTCGATCCCGCACTTGTTCCTGGTGGTGTCGCTGCTGAACATTGGCGTCAACGCGTACATCTTCAAAATCGTTCCCGAGTTCAGCATGCGTTTCATGATCTGGCTGCTCAGCCATTCCATGTACCGCGTGGAGCATCGCAATCTGGAGTTGATACCGGATGAAGGCGCGGCGCTGCTGGTGTGCAATCACGTGTCTTTCGTCGACGCGCTGCTGATCGGCGGCGCGGTGCGTCGGCCGATTCGCTTTGTGATGTACTACAAGATCTACAACCTGCCGGTGCTGAACTTCATCTTCCGCACGGCCGGGACCATTCCGATCGCGGGACGTCAGGAAGACATTCAGATTTACGAAAGGGCCTTCACGCGCATTGCTCAATATCTGAAGGACGGTGAGCTGGTATGCATCTTCCCTGAAGGCAAATTGACCGCCGATGGCGAGATCAACGAGTTCAAGGGCGGGTTGACGCGGATTCTCGAAGAGACGCCTGTGCCGGTGATTCCGCTGGCATTGCAGGGGCTGTGGGGGAGTTTCTTCAGTCGCGATCCCGACAAGGGCGTGTTCCGTCGGTTGTGGTCGCGGGTGACCCTGGTGGCGGGGCCGGCGGTGGCAGTTGAGGCAGCGGAACCGGCGAAGCTGCAAGGGTTGGTCGGGGCGTTGCGCGGCGCTGTTCGCTGATCCTTGTCGATGCGGGCCGATATTGCCGCGAGCCCGCGCTGGCGGCGGTCAGCCCGCCATCGCCAAGCGGTTGCGTCCTTCGCGCTTGGCCACATAGAGCGCACTGTCGGCCCTACGCAACAGGCTCTCGGCCGATTCTCCGGGCAACAGGGTCGAGCAGCCGAGGCTGACGGTCAGCTCGATCAGGTTGCCATCGGCTGAAAAATTCTTGGCTTGTGCCGCGAATCGCAGTCGCTCGCCGACCATGGCGGCGGCTTCCCGGCCGGTGTTGGACAACAGAATCAAAAACTCCTCGCCACCAAAGCGGAACACCATGTCGACGTTGCGCAGCTGGCTCTTGATCGAAGCGGCGACACCCCTGAGCACGTCATCGCCGGCGCTGTGCCCGTGGTTATCGTTGATGTGTTTGAAGTGGTCGATGTCCAGCATCAGCAGTGACAAAGGTTGCAGATGCCGGCGCGACATCTCGATTTCCCGCTGCAGCGTCTGATCCATGGCAATGCGGTTACCGGTGTCGGTGAGGGGGTCGCGCAGGGCACTTTGGGTGGCGGCGCGGTAGAGCAGGGCATTGCGCATCGGGTACATCAACGCGGACAGCGAAGATTCGAGATTGCCCAGTTCCTGCTCGCTGAAACGCTGGTTGCGGCGGAACACCAGTTCACCCAGATGCTCGCCTTCATGGCTGAGGCTATAGCTGATCGAATGGTGGCCGCGCTGGCCGTATTCCAGGCGCAAATCGCTGGCCTTGTGTTGGTAGCTCAGGGCATCGAGCGGTACGAGTCGCTGAATTTCACGGTAGAAGAGCCCAAGAATGCGTTGCGGCTCAAGACTGGTTTGCAGCTGCAAACTCAGTTGCTGGCGCAATTGCGCAAGGCTGACCGGCCTCTCCAGAAGAGGGGGCTGCTGACCAAAGCCCAGGCGTTGCAATTTGGCGCTATCGAAGTCAATTGCGTTGGTCTGGGAAGGTGATTTCATATGGCGTGCACCCCTAAGCAGTAAGGCTGTCTTACAGGCTGGGTGAGAGCGGCTTTGGGCTGCGCGTCATACTGGTCCATCAGTCCCGTAGGACATTTGGAGCAAGTCTAATCTGCTTTGCTGGAGATTAGTAACCAATCGACCCGAAGGTCTGCCCGCCTGCTTTCACACCGCGTGTCTGAACAGATATAGAGCGAAAGTCATGCCATTCGGTTCATTCGGATTAAAGCCGTTTAAAATCAACGCACTGGAAGTGTCTTAAGTTGTTTTCAGCTTATTCGGCGACATTTGTTTGACTGAATTCAGGTGCAGTTGCGCCGCTTATGGGTGCCGTGACGGAAATTCGCCACGGCACAAAAGCGACGCACGGTGTTACTGAGCGTTGAATGCCTGGCCGTTGATGCCGGTGCTGTCCGGGCCCATCAGGTAAAGGTAGACCGGCATGATCTCCTCGGGTGTCGGGTTGCTCAGCGGGTTTTCGCCCGGGTAAGCCTGGGCGCGCATGCTGGTGCGGGTGGCGCCCGGGTTGATGCTGTTGGAGCGTACCGGAGCGACGGTGTCGACTTCGTCGGCCAGGGTTTGCATCAGGCCTTCGGTGGCGAACTTGGAGACGCCATAAGCGCCCCAATACGCACGCCCCTTGCGGCCGACGCTGCTGGAAGTGAATACCACCGAGGCGTCCTGCGACAGTTTGAGCAGTGGCAACAGCGTGCTGGTGAGCATGAACATGGCGTTGACGTTGACTTGCATGACGCGCATGAAGTTCTCGCCGGAGAGCTGTTCGATCGGCGTGCGAGGACCAATGATCGACGCGTTGTGCAGCAAGCCGTCGAGGTGGCCGAATTCAGTTTCGATCATCGCCGCCAACTCATCGTATTGATGGGGCAGGGCGGTTTCCAGATTGAACGGGATGACTGCAGGTTGTGGATGACCGGCGGCTTCGATTTCGTCGTAGACCTGAGTCAGGTTGGCTTCGGTCTTGCCCAGCAACAGCACGGTGGCGCCATGCGCGGCGTAGGTTTTCGCAGCGGCAGCGCCAATACCGCGACCGGCGCCAGTGACCAGGATGACCCGGTCCTTGAGCAATTCAGGGCGGGCGGAATAATCAAACATAAAAAAACCTCAAAAATCAGAATGCGGGCGACCGATGCGCGGTCCTGCAGGAGCCCGGCAAGCCGGCTCCTACGAAGCGGTGCGGATCAGCAGCTACAGAGCGCGCTGTCCAACACCTTGCGCAACTCCAGCGGATGATCGACCACCACGTCCGCACCCCAGTGCCGCGGGTTATCGTCGGGGTGGATGTAGCCAAAGGTCACGGCGGCGGTCTTGGTGCCGGCATCACGACCGGATTCGATGTCACGCAGGTCATCCCCCACAAACAGCACGCTGGCCGGATCGAGGTTGAGCATCTTGCACGCCAGGATCAACGGCTCCGGGTCCGGTTTGCTGTTCTTCACGTGATCCGGGCAAATCAGCAGCGCCGAGCGTTCGGCCAACCCGAGTTGCTGCATGATCGGCTCGGCAAACCGCAGTGGTTTGTTGGTGACCACGCCCCAGATCAGGTTGGCTTTCTCGATGTCGGCCAGCAACTCGCCCATACCGTCGAACAGTTTGCTGTGCACCGCGCAACCCACGAGGTAGCGCTCCAGGAACTCCAGGCGAAGTTCTTCGAAGCCCGGAGATTCCGGGTCCATGGAGAAGGTCACAGCGACCATCGCCTTGGCGCCGCCGGAGATCTCGTCGCGGATGTGCTTGTCATTGATCGGCGGCAAGCCGCGATCGGCACGCATCGCCTGACAGATCGCAATGAAGTCCGGCGCGGTGTCGAGCAGCGTGCCGTCCATGTCGAAAAGGACTGCTCTGATACGCATCGACTTACTCCTCGCGCAGGGTCTGGATCATGTAGTTGACGTCCACGTCGGCCGCCAGTTTGTAGTGCTTGGTCAGCGGGTTGTACGTCAGGCCGATGATGTCTTTGACGGTCAGGCCGGCCATGCGGCTCCAGGCACCGAGCTCGGAAGGGCGGATGAATTTCTTGAAGTCGTGCGTGCCGCGAGGCAGCAGCTTCATGATGTATTCGGCGCCAACGATGGCGAACAGGTACGCCTTCGGGTTGCGGTTGATGGTGGAGAAGAACACCTGGCCGCCCGGTTTGACCATTTTGAAGCAGGCGCGGATCACCGAAGACGGATCCGGCACGTGCTCAAGCATTTCCAGGCAAGTGACCACGTCGAACTGCTCGGGCATTTCTTCAGCCAGGGCTTCGGCGGTGATCTGTCGGTACTCGACGCTGACACCCGATTCCAGCTGATGCAGTTGAGCGACGGCCAGCGGCGCTTCGCCCATGTCGATGCCCATCACGGTCGCGCCGCGTTGCGCCATGGCTTCGCTGAGGATGCCGCCGCCGCAACCGACGTCGAGGACTTTCTTGCCGGCCAGATTCACCCGTTCGTCAATCCAGTTGACCCGCAGCGGGTTGATGTCGTGCAGTGGCTTGAACTCGCTTTCGCGATCCCACCAGCGATGGGCCAGGGCTTCGAATTTGGCGATTTCGGCGTAGTCGACGTTACTCATGGTTCATCCTCTAAAACTTGAAAAATCCTGTTGCCCCGGCGTTGAGTCCAGGGTGCTTACAATTCGGTATGGCCGCTGATGCGCTGGCCCCAGGCCTTGGCGGTGGCGCACAGCTGTTCTTCATCCAGACGGGTCAGGCGGCGGTCGTCGAGCAATTGCTTGCCACCTACCCAAAGGTGTTTCACGCAGTCCCGGCCAGTGGCGTATATAAGCTGTGAAACCGGGTCGTACACCGGTTGCTGCGCCAGGCCGGAAAGGTCGAACGCGACCATGTCTGCGGCTTTGCCGATCTCCAGCGAGCCGACCTCGGCCTCGATCCCCAGCGCCCGTGCGCCGTTCAGCGTGGCCATACGCAACGCGCGATGGGCGTCCAGTGCGGTGGCCGAGCCGGCGACGGCTTTGGCCAGCAACGCAGCGGTGCGGGTTTCGCCAAGCAGGTCGAGGTCGTTGTTACTAGCCGCACCATCGGTGCCGACGGCCACATTGACGCCCGCCTGCCACAAACGCTCCACCGGGCAGAAACCGCTGGCCAGTTTCAGGTTCGACTCCGGGCAATGAATCACATTGGTGTTGCTTTCTACCAGCATCACCAGGTCGTCCTCGCTGATCTGCGTCATGTGAACCGCCTGGAAGCGCGGCCCCAGCAGGCCCAGGCGTGCAAGGCGGGCCAGCGGGCGCTCGCCACGCTGCTCGACCGATTGCTGCACTTCGAAGGCTGTTTCGTGGACGTGCATGTGAATCGACGCGTCCAGCTCTTCGGCGATCACCCGGATTTTCTCCAGGTTTTCGTCGCCCACGGTGTAGGGGGCATGGGGGCCGAAGGTGACTTTGATGCGTTCGTGGTGCTTGAGATCGTTGAACAGTTCAACGCCCTGACGAATGGCGTCGTCCGCCGTACTGGCGCCCGGAATCGGGAAATCGAGGATCGGAATCGCGATTTGCGCGCGTATGCCGCTGTTATGCACGCGTTCGCTGGCAACCTTCGGGAAGAAATACATGTCAGAGAAGCAGGTAATGCCACCTTTTATCTGTTCGGCGATGGCAAGGTCGGTACCATCGCGTACAAACGCTTCATCGACCCATTTGGCTTCGGCGGGCCAGATGTGGTTTTCCAGCCAGGTCATCAGCGGCAGGTCGTCGGCCAGGCCACGGAACAGCGTCATCGCTGCGTGCCCGTGAGCGTTGATCAGGCCGGGACTGAGCAGCATGTCCGGCAGTTCGCGGACTTCGGTTGCGTCAAGCTTCAGCGCGGCGGACCGCGGGCCGATAAACACGATGCGCCCGTCGCGGATGCCCACGCCATGCTCTTTGAGGACAACGCCAGCGGGTTCGACGGGTACCAGCCAGGTCGGCAGCAATAACAGGTCGAGCGCAGCGGCAGTGTTCGGCATCGAGGGTCGGTTCCAGTGCTTTTGTAAAGGATGGCGAAGTATACCCGAGCGTCTTCGCGGTGGGATCGCTATAATCGGCGGCTTTGTTTATGAGTGCGGGGTGAGGGATGCGCGATCGACTGTTGGCTGCGGAGAAGGTGAAGGCCATCGATTGGCGTGATGGCGCCCTTTATCTGCTGGATCAGCGTGTTTTGCCGTTCGAGGAAACCTGGATCGCCTACACCAGCGCGGCCGGCGTGGCCGAGGCGATTCGTTCGATGGTGGTGCGCGGCGCGCCGGCGATTGGCATCAGTGCTGCGTATGCCATGGTGCTGTCAGCCCGCGCCCGTATTCTCGAGGGCGGTGACTGGCAGGCCGCGTGGGAAGAGGATTACGCGTTGCTGGCCGATTCCCGTCCAACGGCGGTGAATCTGTTCTGGGCCTTGAGTCGCATGCGTGACCGCCTGGATCGTCTCAAGGGCGATACCGACCCTTTGGCGGCGCTGGAGGCGGAGGCCATCGCCATTCACGAAAGTGATCGCGAAGCCAACCTGACCATGGCGCAACTGGGTGTGGACCTGATCCGCAAGCACCAAGGCAACGCGCAGGCGATCCTGACCCACTGCAACACCGGCGCGCTGGCCACCGGCGGTTTCGGCACGGCGCTGGGGGTTATTCGCGGGGCCTTTATCGAAGGCATGGTCGAGCGCGTCTACGCCGACGAAACCCGTCCCTGGCTGCAAGGTTCGCGACTGACCGCATGGGAGTTGGCCAACGAAGGCATTCCCGTGACCCTCAATGCCGATTCCGCCGCCGCGCACATCATGAAGACCAAAGGCATCACCTGGGTCATCGTCGGCGCCGACCGGATCACCGCCAATGGCGACGTGGCCAACAAGATCGGTACTTATCAACTGGCGGTGAACGCCATGCACCACGGCGTGCGCTTCATGGTGGTGGCACCGAGCTCGACCATCGACATGAATCTGGCCAGCGGCGACGACATTCCGATTGAAGAGCGTGACGGCCGAGAGTTGCTGGAAGTGGGCGGCAAGCGGGTCGGGGCGGATGTCGATGCGTTCAACCCGGTGTTCGACGTCACCCCGGCGGACTTGATCGACGCGATCGTCACCGAGAAAGGCATCGTCGAGCGTCCGGACACGGCGAAGATGGCGCAGTTGATGTGCCGCAAGCGTCTGCATTGAAGGGATTTGGTGTCTGATCGATCGCCATCGCGGGCAAGCCCGCTCCCACAGAAATTTGTGTTGTGCCGCAAATCCCGGGCATTTCATGATCCCTGTGGGAGCGGGCTTGCCCGCGATGAGGCCCGCAAATTCAATAAAACAGTCTGAATTCTGCATTCGGCAACCCTCTGAGCCCCTCTCGTCCCCGTTAAGCCTGCCACCAGTCAACTAACTACACTCCATGCGCATCTGGGGGATAGGTGCGTGGCGGCTCTTGTGATAACATCCGGCGTTTTCCGAGGCAGTCCCACGGGGTTGTCTTTACTGCGCAAATCCATGGCATAACTCGTTGATTTGTCGTAAGTCGGTGCATGGCACTCAGCCTGCAGCGGCGAGCTTCGTTCGTCCCATATGGATGTGACGAGGTTTCACCAGAAAAAGGAATCGAGCTTCTCATGGGCGAACTGGCCAAAGAAATCCTCCCGGTCAATATCGAAGACGAGCTGAAGCAGTCCTACCTCGACTACGCGATGAGCGTAATTGTCGGGCGGGCCCTGCCGGATGCGCGCGATGGCTTGAAGCCCGTGCACCGGCGCGTGCTGTTCGCGATGAGCGAGCTGGGCAACGACTTCAACAAGCCGTACAAGAAATCTGCCCGTGTGGTCGGTGACGTGATCGGTAAGTATCACCCGCACGGTGATACCGCGGTGTACGACACCATCGTTCGGATGGCGCAGCCATTCTCGCTGCGCTACCTGCTGGTAGACGGTCAGGGCAACTTCGGTTCGGTGGACGGCGACAACGCTGCGGCCATGCGATACACCGAAGTGCGCATGACCAAGCTGGCGCACGAGCTGCTGGCTGACCTGCATAAAGAAACCGTGGACTGGGTGCCGAACTACGACGGCACCGAAATGATCCCGGCGGTCATGCCGACCCGTATTCCCAACCTGCTCGTCAACGGCTCCAGCGGTATCGCCGTGGGCATGGCGACCAACATCCCGCCGCACAACCTCGGTGAAGTCATCGACGGTTGCCTGGCCCTCATCGACAACCCCGAGTTGACCATCGATGAGCTGATGCAATACATCCCCGGTCCGGACTTCCCGACCGCCGCGATCATCAACGGTCGCGCCGGCATCATCGAAGCCTACCGCACCGGTCGCGGCCGCATTTACATGCGCGCCCGCTCGATGATCGAAGACATCGACAAGGTCGGTGGCCGTCAGCAGATCGTCATCACCGAACTCCCTTACCAGTTGAACAAGGCCCGTCTGATCGAGAAGATCGCCGAGCTGGTAAAAGAGAAGAAACTCGAAGGCATCACCGAACTGCGCGACGAGTCCGACAAGGACGGTATGCGCGTCGTGATCGAGCTGCGTCGCGGTGAAGTGCCTGAGGTGATTCTCAACAACCTCTACGCCCAGACCCAGCTGCAAGCCGTGTTTGGTATAAACATCGTTGCGCTGATCGACGGCCGTCCACGGATCCTGAACCTCAAGGATCTGCTGGAAGCCTTCGTGCGTCACCGTCGCGAAGTCGTTACCCGTCGCACCGTGTTCGAACTGCGCAAAGCCCGCGAACGGGGTCACATCCTCGAAGGTCAAGCGGTTGCCCTGTCGAACATCGACCCGGTCATCGCGCTGATCAAGGCCTCGCCAACGCCGTCGGAAGCCAAGGAAGCGCTGATCAAGACCGCGTGGGAATCTTCCGCCGTGGTCGCGATGGTAGAGCGTGCCGGTGCCGACTCTTGCCGTCCAGAGACCCTGGACCCGCAATACGGTCTGCGCGAAGGCAAGTACTTCCTGTCGCCGGAACAGGCGCAAGCCATTCTGGAACTGCGTCTGCACCGCCTGACCGGTCTGGAACACGAAAAACTGCTGGCCGAGTATCAAGAGATCCTCAACCAGATCGGCGAGCTGATCCGCATCCTCAGCAGTGCCACGCGCCTGATGGAAGTGATCCGCGAAGAGCTGGAAGTGATCCGCGCCGAATACGGCGACGTGCGCCGCACCGAAATTCTCGATGCCCGTCTCGACCTGACCCTGGGTGACATGATCCCGGAAGAAGAGCGCGTCGTGACCATTTCCCACGGTGGCTACGCCAAGACCCAGCCTTTGGCTGCGTACCAGGCCCAGCGTCGTGGCGGTAAAGGCAAGTCGGCTACCGGCGTCAAGGATGAGGACTACATCGCTCACCTGCTGGTCGCCAACAGCCACACCACGCTGCTGCTGTTCTCCAGCAAGGGCAAAGTGTACTGGCTCAAAACCTACGAAATCCCGGAAGCATCCCGTGCGGCCCGTGGTCGTCCGCTGGTCAACCTGCTGCCGCTGGACAGTGACGAATACATCACCACCATGCTGCCGGTCGAAGAATACACCGAAGGTCACTTCATCTTCATGGCCACCGCCAAAGGCACCGTGAAGAAGACCCCGCTGGAATCCTTCAGCCGTCAACGCAGCGTTGGTCTGATCGCGCTGGAACTGGATGAAGGTGACGTACTGATCTCTGCTGCCATTACCGATGGCAGCCGCGAAGTCATGCTGTTCTCCGACGGCGGCAAGGTCACTCGCTTCAAGGAAACCGACGTTCGCGCCATGGGCCGTACCGCTCGCGGTGTCCGCGGCATGCGTCTGCCGGAAGGCCAGAAGCTGATTTCCATGCTGATCCCGGAAGAAGGCAGCCAGATCCTCACCGCTTCGGCGCGTGGTTTCGGCAAGCGTACGGCGATCACCGAGTTCCCTGAGTACAAGCGTGGCGGTCAGGGCGTTATCGCCATGGTCAGCAACGACCGCAACGGCCGTCTGGTCGGCGCAGTCCAGGTGCTCGACGGCGAGGAAATCATGCTGATTTCCGACCAGGGCACCTTGGTTCGTACCCGTGTCGACGAAGTTTCCAGCCTGGGTCGTAACACCCAGGGCGTGACCCTGATCAAACTGGCCAGCGATGAAACGCTGGTCGGTCTGGAACGGGTTCAGGAGCCGTCGGAAGTCGAAGGTGAAGAGCTGGAAGGTGAAGAGGGTGAAGAAGGTGCAGTGTTCGACGGTGAAGTCGTGATCGACGACGTTGCCGAAGACCAGCAGCTCGACGCCGCCGCTGACGAAGAACCGCAAGAGTAAGCGGACAAACAGGGGGCGGATGAAAATTCGCCCCCTTGTTGTTTGTCCGTAATGAAATATCGACACCCATGGAGATCCCTTGTGGGAGCGAGCCTGGTCGCGATGCAGGCGCCGCGATACGTCTGAGGCGCTGCCATTGCGAGCAGGCTCGTTCCCACCGATGTTTTGCTTTAGCAGGGACTCTGTGTCGATTGATGTTGTGATTTATTGCGTGACTACCACCAAATCAGAGCGAGATTGGATGTGAGCAAGAGAGCCTATAACTTCTGTGCCGGTCCTGCGGCACTTCCCGAAGCTGTCCTGACGCGCGCCCAGGGTGAACTCCTTGATTGGCACGGCAAGGGCCTGTCGGTCATGGAAATGAGCCATCGCAGTGATGAGTTCGTGTCCATCGCCACCAAGGCCGAGCAGGATCTGCGTGATCTGCTGAATATCCCCTCGAACTATAAAGTGCTGTTTCTGCAAGGTGGCGCCAGCCAGCAATTTGCGCAGATTCCTCTGAACCTGCTGCCGGAAAGCGGCACCGCCGACTATATCGACACCGGTATCTGGTCGCAGAAAGCCATCGAAGAAGCTTCGCGCTACGGTAACGTCAATGTCGCCGCCACCGCCAAGCCTTACGACTATTTTGCTATCCCTGGTCAGAACGAATGGAAGCTGTCGAAAGACGCGGCCTACGTTCACTACGCACCGAACGAAACCATCGGTGGTCTGGAATTCAACTGGGTTCCGGAAACCGGTGACGTTCCGCTGGTCGCCGACATGTCTTCCGACATCCTGTCGCGTCCGATCGATGTCTCGCGCTTCGGCATGATCTACGCCGGCGCCCAGAAAAACATCGGCCCGAGCGGCATCGTCGTCAACATCGTTCGCGAAGACCTGCTGGGTCACGCCCGTTCCCTGTGCCCGACCATGCTCAACTACAAGGTCGCGGCCGATAACGGTTCGATGTACAACACCCCGCCAACCCTGGCCTGGTACCTGTCCGGCCTGGTGTTCGAGTGGCTGAAAGAGCAGGGCGGCGTCGAAGCCATCGGCAAGCTCAACGACGTGAAGCAGCGCACGCTGTACGACTTCATTGATGCCAGCGGCCTGTACAGCAACCCGATCAACAAGTCCGATCGCTCATGGATGAACGTGCCGTTCCGTCTGGCTGACGATCGTCTGGACAAGCCATTCCTGGCCGGTGCCGACGAACGTGGCCTGCTGAACCTCAAGGGTCACCGTTCCGTGGGCGGCATGCGCGCCTCCATCTATAACGCCGTCGATATCGTTGCGGTCAACGCACTGGTTTCGTACATGGCAGAGTTCGAGAAGGAACACGGCTAATGTCTGAGCAAGAACTCAAGGCACTGCGCCTGCGCATTGATGCCCTGGACGAAAAAGTCCTGGAGCTGATCAGTGAGCGCGCACGCTGCGCCCAGGAAGTTGCGCGAGTAAAGATGGCCTCGCTGGCCGAAGGCGAAGTGCCGGTGTTCTATCGTCCTGAGCGCGAAGCTCAGGTGCTCAAGCGTGTGATGGAGCGCAATCAGGGCCCGTTGGGCAACGAAGAAATGGCGCGGTTGTTCCGCGAAATCATGTCTTCGTGCCTGGCGCTCGAGCAGCCGCTGAAAGTGGCTTACCTCGGCCCTGAAGGCACTTTCACCCAAGCGGCGGCCATGAAGCATTTCGGCCACGCGGTGATCAGCAAGCCGATGGCGGCGATCGATGAAGTGTTCCGCGAAGTGGCGGCCGGTGCGGTGAACTTTGGCGTGGTCCCGGTGGAAAACTCCACCGAGGGTGCGGTCAACCACACGCTCGACAGCTTCCTCGAACACGACATGGTTATCTGCGGCGAAGTCGAGTTGCGGATTCACCACCACCTGTTGGTGGGTGAAAACACCAAGACCGACAGCATCAGCCGCATCTATTCCCACGCCCAGTCGCTGGCCCAGTGCCGCAAGTGGCTGGATGCACACTACCCGAATGTCGAGCGCGTCGCGGTTTCCAGCAACGCCGAAGCCGCGAAGCGGGTCAAGGGTGAGTGGAACTCGGCGGCGATTGCCGGCGACATGGCCGCAGGCTTGTACGGGCTGACCCGCCTGGCCGAGAAAATCGAGGATCGCCCGGACAACTCCACGCGATTCCTGATGATCGGCAGCCAGGAAGTGCCACCAACCGGCGACGACAAGACCTCGATCATCGTCTCCATGAGCAACAAGCCGGGCGCGCTTCACGAGTTGCTGGTGCCGTTCCACGACAATGGCATCGACCTGACGCGCATCGAGACGCGTCCTTCGCGCAGCGGTAAATGGACCTACGTGTTCTTCATCGACTTCGTCGGTCACCATCGCGATCCGCTGGTAAAAGGTGTGCTGGAAAAGATCAGTCAGGAAGCAGTGGCACTTAAAGTGTTGGGTTCCTACCCGAAAGCCGTTCTATAAGGGGTAGCAAATGAGTGGCAACTTCCTCGCTCTGGCACAGCCGGGCGTGCAACAACTTTCGCCTTACGTTCCGGGCAAACCCGTGGACGAATTGGCGCGTGAGCTGGACATCGATCCGGCCAGCATCGTCAAACTGGCGAGCAACGAAAATCCGTTGGGCGCCAGTCCAAAAGCCTTGGCGGCCATTCGTGAAGAGTTGGCCGAGCTGACCCGTTATCCGGATGGCAACGGTTTTGCGCTCAAGACCCTGCTGGCCGATCAGTGCCGCGTCGAACTGAATCAGGTGACGCTGGGCAACGGCTCCAACGACATCCTGGAACTGGTCGCTCGCGCTTATCTGGCGCCGGGCCTGAACGCGGTGTTCAGCGAGCATGCGTTTGCGGTCTATCCGATCGTCACCCAAGCGGTCGGTGCGACAGCCAAAGTCATCCCGGCCAAAGACTGGGGCCATGACCTGTCGGCCATGCTGGCCGCGATCGATGCCGATACCCGTGTGGTCTTCATCGCCAACCCGAACAACCCGACCGGGACCTGGTTTGGCGCCGAAGCGCTGGACGAGTTCCTGCAGGATGTGCCGGAACACGTGCTGGTGGTGCTGGACGAGGCCTACATTGAATACGCCGAAGGCAGCGATTTGCCGGATGGCCTGGACTTCCTGGCGGCGTACCCGAACCTGCTGGTCTCGCGCACCTTCTCCAAGGCTTACGGCCTGGCGGCGCTGCGGGTCGGTTATGGCTTGTCTACCGCGGTGGTTGCCGATGTGCTGAATCGCGTGCGTCAGCCGTTCAACGTCAACAGCCTGGCCTTGGCCGCTGCGTGCGCAGCGCTGCAAGACGCCGAGTACCTGGCTGAAAGCCGCCGCGTGAACGAAGCCGGCATGCAGCAACTGGAAGCGGGTTTCCGCGAACTGGGGCTGAGCTGGATTGCGTCCAAGGGCAACTTCATCTGCGTCGATCTGGGCCGTGTTGCTCTGCCGATCTTCCAGGGCTTGCTGCGCGAAGGCGTGATCGTGCGTCCGGTGGCCAACTATGGCATGCCGAACCACTTGCGCATCACCATCGGCTTGCCGGCGGAAAACAGCCGCTTCCTCGAGGCGCTGACCAAGGTTCTGGCTCGTGGTTGATGTCACTGCTCTGCAATCTCCTGAACCTGTGATCGGTCGCCTGGTGGTGGTCGGTCTGGGGTTGATCGGTGGTTCGTTTGCCAAGGGGTTGCGTGAAAGCGGCCTGTGCCGCGAAGTGGTCGGCGTCGATCTCGACCCGCAGTCGCGCAAGCTCGCGGTCGAATTGGGCGTGGTGGATCGCTGCGAAGAAGACCTGGCCGTTGCCTGCCAGGGCGCCGACGTGATTCAGCTGGCCGTGCCGATCCTGGCCATGGAGAAGATGCTCGGCCGGTTGGCCAGCATGGACCTCGGGCAAGCGATTCTGACCGATGTCGGCAGTGCCAAGGGCAACGTCGTGCGCGCCGCGACCGAAGCGTTTGGCGGTATGCCGGCGCGTTTCGTACCGGGCCATCCGATTGCCGGTTCCGAGCAGAGCGGGGTGGAAGCCTCCAATGCCGAACTGTTTCGTCGCCATAAAGTGATTCTGACACCGCTGGACCAAACCGATCCGGCCGCGCTGGCCGTGGTCGACCGGTTGTGGCGCGAACTGGGCGCCGATGTCGAGCACATGCAGGTCGAGCGTCACGACGAAGTGTTGGCGGCGACCAGCCATTTGCCGCACTTGCTGGCGTTCGGTTTGGTCGATTCATTGGCCAAACGCAATGAAAACCTTGAGATCTTCCGTTACGCTGCCGGCGGTTTCCGCGATTTCACAAGAATCGCGGGAAGTGACCCGGTCATGTGGCACGACATCTTCCTCGCCAACCGCGAAGCTGTCCTGCGCACACTCGATACATTTCGCAGCGACCTCGACGCCTTGCGCGACGCGGTCGATGCAGGGGATGGGCACCAATTGTTGGGCGTGTTCACGCGCGCCCGGGTTGCCCGCGAACATTTCAGTAAAATCCTGGCCCGCCGGGCTTATGTGGACGCTATGAACTCCAACGACCTGATTTTCCTGGGACAACCTGGTGGCCGCCTGACTGGGCGGATTCGTGTACCGGGCGACAAATCGATTTCCCACCGTTCGATCATGCTCGGCTCCCTGGCTGAAGGCGTCACCGAAGTCGAAGGTTTCCTCGAGGGCGAAGACGCTCTGGCGACCTTGCAGGCCTTCCGTGACATGGGTGTCGTGATCGAAGGGCCGCACCACGGGCGCGTGACCATCCATGGCGTCGGCCTGCACGGCTTGAAGCCTGCACCAGGTCCGATCTATCTGGGCAACTCCGGCACCTCGATGCGTCTGCTGTCCGGCCTGTTGGCTGCGCAGAACTTCGATAGCACCTTGACCGGTGACGCCTCGCTGTCCAAGCGTCCGATGAATCGCGTGGCCAATCCGCTGCGTGAAATGGGCGCCGTGATCGAGACCGCTGCTGAAGGTCGTCCACCGATGATCATCCGTGGCGGTAACAAGCTCAAAGGCCTGACCTACACCATGCCGATGGCCAGTGCCCAGGTTAAATCCTGCCTGCTGTTGGCCGGTCTGTACGCCGAGGGCAAAACCACCGTCACCGAGCCTGCACCGACGCGCGACCACACCGAGCGCATGCTGCGCGGCTTCGGCTACCCGGTCAGCGTCAATGGCGCTACAGCTTCGGTCGAATCCGGCCACAAGCTGACCGCGACCCACATTGAAGTGCCGGGCGACATCTCGTCGTCGGCCTTCTTCCTGGTGGCGGCGTCGATCGCCGAAGGTTCCGAGCTGGTGCTCGAGCACGTCGGCATCAACCCGACCCGTACCGGCGTGATCGACATCCTGCGCCTGATGGGCGCTGACATCACCCTGGAAAACCAGCGCGAGGTCGGCGGCGAGCCGGTAGCGGACCTGCGCGTGCGTGCAGCTAAACTCAAAGGTATCGAGATTCCCGAAGCGCTGGTTCCATTGGCCATCGACGAATTCCCGGTGTTATTCGTGGCGGCGGCGTGTGCCGAAGGGCGCACCATCCTGCGTGGCGCCGAAGAGTTGCGCGTCAAGGAGTCGGACCGGATCCAGGTCATGGCCGATGGCTTGCTGGCACTGGGCGTCAAGTGCGAACCGACTCCGGACGGCATCATCATCGACGGCGGCCCGATCGGTGGCGGCGAAGTGCATGGTCACGGCGATCACCGGATTGCCATGGCTTTCAGCGTGGCGTCGCTGCGTGCCACTGCACCAATTCGCATCCATGACTGCGCCAACGTCGCAACCTCGTTCCCGAACTTCCTGGCGCTGTGCGCGCAGGTCGGTATCCGTGTTGCACAAGAGGCTCAGTCGTGAAAAACATCGCACCGGTCATTACCATCGATGGGCCAAGCGGCTCCGGCAAGGGCACGGTGGCTGGCATTCTGGCCAAGCGTCTGGGTTGGAACCTGCTGGATTCTGGTGCGCTTTATCGGTTGCTGGCCTTCGCTGCGCATAATCACGGTGTCGACCTCACCAATGAAGAGTTGCTGAAGAAGCTCGCCGCTCATCTGGATGTGCAATTCATCGCGGCGACCGACGGTCAGCTGCAGCGCATCATTCTCGAGGGCGATGAAGTCAGCGATGTGATTCGCACCGAAAGCATCGGCTCCGGTGCCTCGCAGGTCGCGGCATTGCCCGCAGTGCGCGAGGCGCTGCTGCAGCGCCAGCGTGCATTCCAGGAAGCGCCGGGCCTGGTGGCCGATGGGCGCGACATGGGTACGGTGGTTTTTCCGGATGCACCGTTGAAGATTTTCCTCACCGCGAGTGCCGAAGAGCGTGCGCGCCGTCGATACTTGCAGTTGAAGGGCAAAGTCGATGGTGTTAGTCTGTCGAGTCTGCTAGATGAGATACGTGCACGCGATGAGCGTGATACCCAGCGAGCGGTAGCCCCGCTTAAACCGGCGGCTGACGCTATTCAGCTGGATTCCACGGAATTATCCATCGATCAGGTGCTGGAACGCATCATGAGCGAGATCGCCATTCGCGATATCGCCGGGTGACCAAGAAGTTGTGCAGGGGACCAGTCATAGTCCTGCGCCGCTTCTTTAAATGAACGTAACCCACGTCGTCTGGGATGTGGAGATGGGCGTATCCTTCGCCCTTATTCAACAGGAATTAAAATGAGCGAAAGCTTTGCGGAACTCTTTGAAGAAAGCCTAAAAACCCTGAACCTTCAGGCAGGCTCCATCATCACCGGTGTTATCGTTGATATCGATTACCAAGCTCGCTGGGTAACCGTTCACGCTGGCCTGAAGTCTGAAGCACTCATCCCGCTTGAGCAGTTCTACAACGACGCTGGCGATCTGACTATCAATGTCGGTGACGAAGTTCACGTTGCGCTGGACTCGGTTGAAGACGGCTTTGGTGAAACCAAACTGTCCCGTGAAAAAGCCAAGCGCGCTGAATGCTGGATTGTTCTGGAAGCTGCCTTCGCAGCCGAGGAAGTGGTCAAGGGCGTTATCAACGGTAAGGTTAAAGGCGGCTTCACTGTCGACGTTAACGGCATCCGTGCGTTCCTGCCAGGTTCCCTGGTTGACGTCCGTCCTGTGCGCGATACCACGCACCTGGAAGGCAAAGAGCTGGAATTCAAGGTCATCAAACTCGACCAGAAACGCAACAACGTTGTCGTTTCCCGTCGTAGCGTCCTCGAAGCCGAGAACTCCGCCGAGCGTGAAGCTCTGCTGGAATCCCTGCAGGAAGGTCAACAAGTCAAAGGTATCGTCAAGAACCTCACCGATTACGGCGCATTCGTCGATCTGGGTGGCGTCGATGGCCTGCTGCACATTACCGACATGGCTTGGAAGCGTATCAAGCATCCTTCCGAAATCGTCAACGTTGGCGACGAGATCGATGTCAAGGTTCTGAAGTACGATCGCGAACGCAATCGTGTTTCCCTGGGCCTCAAGCAACTGGGCGAAGATCCATGGGTTGCTATCAAAGCCCGTTACCCAGAAAGCACTCGCGTTACCGCTCGTGTAACCAACCTGACCGACTACGGCTGCTTCGCTGAGCTGGAAGAAGGCGTTGAAGGTCTGGTACACGTTTCCGAAATGGACTGGACCAACAAGAACATCCACCCTTCGAAAGTCGTACAAGTCGGCGACGAAGTGGAAGTTATGGTTCTGGACATCGACGAAGAGCGTCGTCGTATCTCCCTCGGCATCAAGCAGTGCAAATCTAACCCATGGGAAGATTTCTCTGGCCAGTTCAACAAGGGCGATAAAATCTCCGGCACCATCAAGTCGATCACCGATTTCGGTATCTTCATTGGTCTGGACGGCGGCATCGACGGTCTGGTTCACCTGTCCGACATCTCCTGGAACGAAGTGGGCGAAGAAGCCGTTCGCCGCTTCAAGAAGGGCGACGAGCTGGACACCGTTATCCTGTCGGTTGACCCAGAGCGCGAGCGCATCTCCCTGGGTATCAAGCAACTGGAAAGCGATCCGTTCTCCGAGTACGTTCAAGAGAACGACAAAGGCGCAATCGTTAAAGGCATCGTGAAGGAAGTTGACGCTAAAGGCGCCATCATCACTCTGGCCGACGATATCGAAGCGACTCTGAAAGCCTCCGAAATCAGCCGTGACCGCGTTGAAGACGCGCGCAACGTTCTGAAAGAAGGCCAGGAAGTAGAAGCCAAGATCATCAGCGTTGATCGTAAGAGCCGCGTCATTCAGCTGTCGATCAAATCGAAAGACGATGCTGAAGAGAAAGAAGCCATCCAGAGCCTGAAATCGGCTCCGGAAGGTGAAGCTGCTGCTGACACCACCATGGCGGCACTGCTGCGCCAGGCAATGGCCAAACAGAACTAAGTTCTGCTTGATCGTTAAAAAGGGCGACTTCGGTCGCCCTTTTTTGTGCCTGCGATTTGGTGTTTGCAGTAACGGCGTCGCACGACATTGATGGCCCATGAAACCAATAGCCCCGCGCAGCTGTCTCTTTCTTTAATCGGATCAATCGCTTATTTGGGCTAGTCTTTAATCAGAAGCGAGCGGAGCTCGGGCAGGGCGCCCGGCATAAGGAAGAGAATGAATAGGCTGATTGTCGCAATAGCATTACTGACATTGGCGGGTTGTACCACTAATGCCAAGACCCACGCCGCACGTGGGGTCAGTGGCATCGAGGTCGATTGTTCGGGGTTGGGGTCGGGATGGGAGAAATGTCACAAGCGCGCTGCCAAGGAGTGCAAGGGCGCTGGTTACAAGGTGGTCACTCGATCCGATGACGCCAAAGACGAAGATGAGTTTCCCTTTGGGTTCAACCCCGCAGGTTATCTGACGCGCACCATGCTGGTTATCTGCAGATGAGCAGGTCGCGCTTGATCGGCCTTCTGGGCTGAAATAGGTCATCCCCTTGACAGCGAAGATATGTCAAAGCTCGGGCTGTTCAAATTCCTTCGGGCATGCTAAAACCTTTGAAGCGATTTTCCTAGCTGCTTGAAAAAGAAGGGAAAAATATGACGAAGTCGGAGTTGATCGAACGAATTGTCACCCATCAAGGGCTGCTCTCATCGAAGGATGTGGAGCTGGCCATCAAGACTATGCTTGAACAAATGTCCCAATGTCTGGCCACTGGGGATCGGATTGAGATCCGTGGATTTGGTAGCTTCTCCTTGCATTATCGGGCGCCGCGAGTAGGGCGCAATCCGAAAACCGGTCAGTCCGTCAGCCTTGACGGCAAATTCGTTCCCCATTTCAAACCGGGGAAAGAGTTGCGGGATCGGGTGAATGAGGATGAGGAACCGATTTAACCAGGCTGGATTAGGAGAAGTTTTGTGCGCGGAGTAAAGAAGTTGTCTTCGCTGCTGATCGTATTGGTGGCGTTAGCAGCGACGCTGCTCTTTTCATTGGAGAATCAGCAGTCGGTATCCTTGGTGTTTGTGGGTTGGTCTACACCGCCATGGCCCGTGTCAATTTACATTTTGGGTGCGTTACTGCTGGGGTTGTTGGTTGGGCCGCTTTTGGGGGTTTTCTTCTACCGGCGAAACAGCCGCCGGCTTGGAAAGTAGGCGGGTTGGCTCTGAAGCCTGTGAGTGCCTTCGTGCCTGACTGGCTGATCGGTGCAGCGTTCGTTGGGAGGATGGCCCGGCGCTGAATGTTGGCAGCGCGCCGGACCCGGCCAGTACTTAGCCGCGTAACTCCATTGCATCGATCATCGCTGCATTCACACGATGTACGTCATACTTTTGTTCCGCTAGTTCGCGACTTGTGCGACCCATTTGCTCACGCAACTCGCTTGAACCTGCCAGGCGCGCCATGGCGGTTGCCAGGTCTGCCGAGTCCCGCGGTTTAACCAAAAAGCCGTTCACCCCGTCCTGAACCGTCTCACGGCATCCCGGTGCGTCTGTGGTAACAATGGCTCGTCCACAGGACATTGCTTCTAGCACCGAGCGTGGTGTTCCTTCGCGGTAGGATGGCAGCACGAATACGCTGCAAGCGGCGAGGTACGGTTTCACATCGCTGACGGCTCCGTGATACTGGATGACGCCCTCTTTTTCCCAGCCTGCAACGATATCTGCTTGAATCCCCGAGGGATTGGAATCCAGTGGCCCAACCAGATGGAAAGTGGCTTGCGGGTAGGTGGATTTCAGCGAGCGAGCAGCATCCACATACTCAACCACGCCCTTATCGCGCAGAACCCGACCGACGAACAAAAAGCTCGGTTGAGAGGGGAGAGGGGCGACCGGGAAGCTGTCGGTGTCGACCCCCGACCCATTGACGATCCAGGTTGGAAGGCTTGCGTTGAAAAGCCCCTGGTCCTTGAAGAGCTGTCGGTCATCCGGGTTCTGGAAGAACAGGCCGTTGGCGAAGCGCAATCCGAACCGGTACAAGCCTGATGCGATGCGTTTGACGAGGTCGCGACTGAAGCTGGCCTTGGCGTCAGTAAACGCATAGCCCAGGCCGGTAATCAGCGCGTAACGCCGCTTTACGCCCGCCAGACGGGCGGCGGGCAAGCCATAGACCACCGGCTTTATCGTATAGGCGAGCACCACGTCGGGCTTGATTTTGCGCAGGCACTGGCTGAGCTGCAGCAGATAGCGCAGATCGGCGAATGGATTTAATCCTGCACGTGACATTGGCACGACGTGGTACGCAATCCCTTTTTCAGCGAGTCGCGTGCGCACAGATTCATCATCTTCAGGTGCAATCGCGGCGACTTCATGACCATTCGCTCGCATTGCATCCAGAAGATCCCCGCGAAACCGGATCAACGATTCTGCGAACCCGGCGATGACGACAATTTTAGACATGCTTGCCTACATGGGTTGTGTAGTAGGTTGCAGAGTCCTGCAGTCCGGCGGCGATGCGATGCGTCGGTGCATAGCCGAGCAACGATTCGATCTTGCTGATATCCGCCTGGGAATGACGAACATCGGCGGCCCGGAAGTCGCGGTATACCGGATTCACATCCTTTAGCTCAGGCTTGACCGCGCTCGCAAGTTCACGGATGTGGGAGAACAGTTCCTTCAGCGTGGTGCGGTCGCCCACGGCCACGTTGTAAACCTGATTCACCGCATCGGCTTCTTGCGTGGTAGCCGCCAGCAAATTGGCCTGGACAGTGTTGGCAATGAAGCAAAAATCACGGCTGGTTTCACCATCGCCGTTGATATAAATGGGTTCGTCACGCAGCAGGGCACCAAACCATTTTGGAATCACGGCGGCGTAGGCGCCATCCGGATCCTGCCTTGGGCCGAATACGTTGAAGTAACGCAGCCCTATGGTCTGCAACCCATAGCAACGTGCGAACACGTCCGCGTATAGCTCGTTGACGTACTTGGTGACGGCATAGGGTGACAGTGGCCGACCGATGCAATCCTCTACCTTGGGCAATCCAGGGTGATCGCCGTAGGTGGAGCTTGATGCGGCATACACGAAGCGCTTGACGCCGGCATCGCGGCTGGCGACCAGCATGTTCAGGAAGCCATCGATGTTTGTGGTGTTGGTCCGGATCGGGTCTTCCAGCGAGCGAGGTACGCTGCCCAGGGCTGCCTGGTGAAGAACGTAGTCGACACCGCCTTCCATGGCGCGCTGGCAGTCTTCCAGTTCGCGGATATCACCTTGCACAAATTTGAACTGTGCCCAGGCGGTATCTGCAACAGCCTGCTGCACCAGATCAAGGTTGCGCTGGTGGCCGGTTTCGAAGTTGTCGAGGCCGATCACGCGCTGATTCAGCTGGAGCAGTGTCTCGAGCAGATTCGAGCCGATGAAGCCGGCCACACCGGTGATGAGCCAAGTGCGCGGCGACGCCGCCAGCTCTTGGCGCAGAGTTTCGTAAGCGTTCATGCCATTCTCCATCAGAGGCGCCAGAAGCGCGCTCCAGCACTTTCCAGAGCAGGGCCGTCGCAAACACCTTTGACATCGATGACGACGGGAGCGTTGTGCATAAGCTTCAGGTATTCGTCGGTGGTCCAGCGCGCATAGGCATCATGTGCAACGGCAACCACGACTGCAGCGGCAGGCTGGAGTTCGTCGAGTTTGCACAGCGAGACGCCATACTCGTGTAGGGCTTCTGCCGAATCGGCCTCTGGGTCGAACACTTGTACCTTGACGTCGAATTCTTCGAGCTCGCGAATGATATCGATGACGCGAGAGTTGCGCAGGTCAGGGCAGTTTTCTTTGAAGGTCAGGCCCAGCACGGTGACGACGGCGCCAGCGATAGGGTGGCCGGCGTGGATCATCTGCTTGATCGTCTGCTGGGCGATAAACGCGCCCATGCTGTCGTTGATACGACGACCGGCCAGAATGACCTGAGGAATATAGCCGAGCTTTTCGGCCTTGTGCGTCAGGTAGTAAGGGTCCACACCAATGCAGTGTCCGCCTACCAGGCCCGGCTTGAATTTCAGGAAGTTCCACTTGGTCCCGGCGGCTTCAAGAACGTCGAGCGTGTCGATGCCCATGCGGTCGAAGATCAGTGCCAATTCGTTCATCAGGGCGATGTTCAGGTCGCGCTGGGTGTTTTCGATCACCTTGGCGGCCTCGGCCACTTTGATCGACGCGGCTTTGTAAACGCCGGCAGTGACGACGGAGCTGTACACGTCGGCCACGATGTCAAGGGTAGCAGCGTCTTGCCCGGAGACGACTTTTTTGATCTTGGTGAATGTGTGTTCCTTGTCGCCCGGGTTGATGCGCTCGGGGCTGTAGCCCACGGTGAAGTCGGTGCCGCATTTCAGGCCGGATACACGCTCCAGGATCGGAACGCAGATGTCTTCGGTGACACCTGGATAAACAGTCGACTCGTAAACAACGATGTCGCCCTGTTTAAGCGCTTTGCCTACAGTTTCGGAAGCCTTCACCACCGGCGTCAGGTCCGGCTGGTGAGCGTCGTCGATCGGCGTCGGAACCGCGACGATATGGAAATCCGCCTTTGCGAGCACATCAGTCTTGCTGGTGAATTCGATTTGCGTCTGGCCCAGTTCATCGCTGGTGATTTCGTTGGTACGGTCCTGTCCCGCGCGCAGTTCCTGCAGGCGGCTTTCGTTGATGTCAAAGCCGATTACTGGTCCGTGTTTGCCGAACGCTACAGCCACCGGCAGGCCAACATAACCCAGCCCGACCACTGATATCTTTCTCAGATACATGGGTTTTCCTCTAATAAATGGAATCTTTTAATCAGTTGACTTGTTTGCGATCGAGCCACGCCTGGAACATCAGCACAGGCCAAAGCTGTTGCTGGTAATTTCCCTGCCCCCGAAGGTGCTTTTCCCACACGGCCCTGATCGGGCCCGGTACGAAATAACCTTCGCTCGCCAGTCGTTGTGGGTCCAGCAATGATTCGGCCCAGTCGCGCAAAGGGCCGCGGAGCCAATCGTGTAGCGGGATACCGAAGCCCATTTTTGGGCGTTCGATGAGTTCTCGTGGTACGTAGCGATCGAGTAGCTGGCGCAGAATCCACTTGGTGCTGCCATTGCGGATTTTGAGCGACATCGGCAATGTCGATGCAAACTCGACGATCCGATGGTCCAGGAACGGTACCCGGGTTTCCAGGCTGACCGCCATTGCCGCGCGATCTACTTTGGCCAGAATGTCGTCCGGCAGGTAGGTCAGTGTGTCTTGGCGCATCATCCAGGAGGCGAAATCGCTGTCCCCGACAGATGCAAGGCCTGGCATGGGGTCAGCGCCGATGACGATATCGGTTGCATTTGGCCATTGTGATACTACCCGATCATACATTTGGTCGGGAGAGGCATGTCGCATGACGCTGGCGAGTTTGTGGAGCTTGTCGCCAGGCAGCGCGACGCGCAAGCCTGCGGGGGTAATCGGGTTCAATCCGGCGGCGATGGAGTCCCAGCGAGCTGGCGAGGCGGATTCAATCATTTTTGCTGCCAGCCTGCGTGCTGGTCCCGGTACACGACTGAGCTTGCGCCATACGTTGGGCAGGTGCTGATAGCGATTGTATCCGCCGAACAGCTCATCGCCTGCGTCGCCGGACAGGCTCACCGTGACGTGGCTACGAGCCAGCTGAGAAACAAGAAAGGTTGGTATTTGTGATGAATCGGCAAAGGGCTCGCGGTAGATGTCAGGTAGCTTCGGCACCACGTTCATTGCATCCGTACCTGACACATAGAGTTCGGTGTGGTCGGTGCCGAGGTGGCGGGCAACGGCTTTGGCGTGCTCGGCCTCGTTGTAGCCCGGATTGTCGAAACCGATGGTGTAGGTCTTGACCTGTTGGGACGATAGCGACTGCATCAGGCTGACGATGAGTGTTGAGTCGATGCCGCCGGACAGGAACGCGCCGAGAGGTACATCCGCTACCATTTGGTCGCGGATCGTAGTGCTCATCAGCTCGTGAAGCTGGTCGATGGCTTCTGCATCGGAACGCGACGGGTTGTGTCCGGGTTGTGCGGCGGGCAGTTCCCAATAGGTCTGTGGCGTTCCTGTCGTGCCGCTATCGAGGGTGGCCTGGTCGAGCTCGAGCCACGTGCCCGGCGGCAATTTGTGAATGCCCTGGTAAATGGAGTGTGGTGACGGCACATACGCATACTTCAGGAGCAGGGCCAGGCTGTCGCGTGAAATCTCCGCGTCGAAGTTCGGGTGCGCTTCCAGTGCCTGAAGCTCCGATGCGAAGAACAGCGCGCCTTTGCTCAGGCCGTAATAGAGTGGCTTTTCTCCGATCCGGTCGCGCGCAAGCGTGAGGGTTTCGCGGGTGCGGTCCCATACTGCCAGCGCGAACATGCCGACCAGCTTGCGCAGGGTTTCTTGAATACCCCACTGTTCGAAGGCTGCCAGCATCACCTCGGTATCCGAATGGCCGCGCCATGGCAGCGGGCTCGGATGAGTCGCGTCGAGCGCTTGGCGCAATGCCTGGAAGTTGTAGATTTCACCATTGAACACAATGACGTAACGACCTGTCGGCGATGCCATTGGCTGGTGTCCGGCGGAGCTCAGGTCGACGATCGCCAGTCGGCGGTGGCCAAGAAAAAGGCCGGCGTCATTGTCCCAGGCGCCCGAATCATCGGGGCCCCGGCGAAGAATGGCGTTGGTCATGCGGGTGAGGGCGGATGGCCCGTCGTACCTGCCTTGGCTGTTAGGGTGCCAGAACCCAGCAATACCGCACATGGAGCAATCTCGTTGTAATCAAAGGGGTTGAGGCTTTTCGCGCACAGTAGTGAAACTGCCATTCTTGACCGCTAGCGCACAAATGATCATGTAGAGACTGAATACCGGTTGGCGGAGCGTGAAGTGCGCCCCTGAGAAAACCATTAGAACGACAAGTACAGCCAGCGAATAAGGGTCTCGGGCTCGATAGGCGTTGAGGAGAAGCCACAGGTACAAGGCGCCCATCAGCAACACGCCTGCGATGCCAGTCTGGGTCAAAATGTCGAAGCCGAGGTTGTGCGCCTCCTGCTTGACTTCGGGATCGTCAAAATAAGAGTACGCGCCCGGGCCATGCCCGATAACAGGGGACTTCAGCCATACTTCTGCGGCATGGGCCCACAGGATTTTGCGGGCAATGCCCTTGTTCTCGTCGAAGCCGACACCGAGCACGGAATCCGACTTTCCGATGAGCATTTCCCGTCCGGGGGCATCGATCACGAGCTTGAATGAACCAAACGCGACCAGGAAAGCGAACAGCATCGTCGCGAATATCTTCCAGTTGGCCCGTTTCACCCACAGCAGCGCGACGATTGTAAGGAGTGGCAGGCTAATGGCCCAGGCGAGTAGCAGTGCATCGCTGCGCACGCTCAATCCAACAGTGAACAGCATCCAGAAAAACAGGAAGTTGCGTAGCCAGCGTATCCCCTGCCAGTTTGACTCGCGGCAAGCGGCCATCGCCCAGATTGGGATCGGCAGCAGGAACAGGGCGAGCTGATTGGGGTTGGTGGACCAGGCAGAAAGGCGTGAAGGGAACAGCGTATTGATCCCTAGCCATTCCGCCAACTGTGGGGAGTTGGTCATCAAACAGAGAAACGGAATCGCCAGCAACGCAAGTGGAATGACGGTCAGGGCCTTGATGAAGCTATTGAACTCTTCCTGTGTCGCTTTCTCGAGACAGGCTAGCGCCATCAGAGAGAAGCATGCCGTGTACACATACGCCGCCGCGGTGTGGACAGAACTGCCTCCTTTGACAGGGCTGAGCAGCGCTGCAACCGCCGCAATCACCATGAAACCTACCCAGAAGAGCATGATGGGATGCGTCAGGTAGCGCATAGCCTGCTTGTAGCGCAGGGACCACAGAAACAACAACATAACGGCAAGTTCGCCGATTCCGAGTGGTAGTTTGCCGAAGCGCAGCGCCGTCGCAACGGAGGCAAAAACCACCAGGGCGGAACCGATCGAGATGAAATTTACCTTGCGCATTTTTCCTGCCTTAGGTCACGCAAACGCTTCGCCAGAAAGGCGAGGCTGCTCATGAAAACAGCAAGCAGGAGCAGTGAAACAAGTGCGCCTTCCATGCCATGAATTGAAGTTGTGATGAAAACTCCGATGCCTACCCCGAGCCAAGGCAGTAGCCCGATGACTGATTTTCGGAGCGAGGAGGACAAGAGTATACCGTTACGGATGTCGACAATGATGACCGCCAGCAATTGAGAAGCGAACCATGCCCAGCTGATTTCTCGGGTCGCGTATCCGTAAAATACGAAAAGCGTGGCCGCGCCAGCGCCAAGCGAAAGCAGATTGATCAGAAGTGCAGCGCCTGCATCCTTCTGTGCTTGCAGAAACTCATACCCGAGGCGGACATGCCCGGACATGCAAATCCCCGCAAGCAGTCCGGCGGCAAAGGGTGCGGCATCCTGAAGCGCCGGAAGCCATAGAACCAGTAACGGATAGAGCGCGATACCCGAGAGCGTGAGCGCGCCGTAAATCAACGCACTGCCCAGGTTGAGGTAGGGCATCGTGTCGCGAAGCCACGCTTTTTTGTCTGGATCAGCCAGCCATTCGCAAATTTTTGGATAAACCAGCACCGGGTAGAGAGTCGCAACGAACCAGATTTTGTTCAGCACGTCGTAGACGGATCGGTACTTGCCCAGTGTTTCGGCGCCATAGGCGTGGCTGACATAGATGGATATGAATTCGGTCGCGAGCACTTGCAGGAGCGCGACGCCGATGATGGGGGCTGCGTGTCGGTAGAGGGTGGCCACCAGTGGCCATGCGACCGGGGTGCGCAGCTCTGCTTCTTGCTTGCGCCAAAACAGCCACAAAATCAGGTAGTCGGGGATTTTCCTGAGAACGATGGCGGCAAGTACCCACTCGATCTGCTGTGTCGCGACGGCAACAATCGCCACGGCAAGGAAGCGGCTTAGCTGGATGCACAATTGGTATTGCGCGTAGGCAAAGTGCCGCGCCCGCAGCACGTTCAACATTTGGAAATACTGCCCCGGCAAGGCCAGAACGTATTCGACTACCGCGGCGGCGCCGATCCAGTACGCCAGGTTCAGTTGATCGGTATGCAGTGGGAAAAGGACGGAGACGCCCTTGGCAATCAGGGGCATAGCCAGTAACAGCACAATACCCGCCGCGACGTAGGCCGCACGGGTAGAGCTGACAAGCTGAGCGCGCTGCGTTTCCCCAGCCGAGTAAATAGCGCTGACCGCAGACTTGGATAATGCCGAATCCAGGAACAGCAGAGTGCTGGAGAGAATGATATAGACGGAATAGAAGCCGTAGCCTTGAAAACCGATATAGTAAACAAGGATCGGAATAATCAGAATGTTCAGTAGAAAATTCAGACCATTGGCTGAATACAGTGCAAGGGATTTCTTTAGCCAGCTATTCAATTCCACCTCCCTATGCCGAATACGTAATTTTCTCAACGTTCCGGTTTCCATCAGGGAATGGTCTGGATCGAAAAGCATGTTGTGATCTGTGGAGCATCGGAAACAGTTTCCTGACAGCCCTTCCATCTATGTGTGTGCTGGCTGAACACCGTGCCGGACTCCAAAGGACATGGAGGACGCGAACATAAAGGATGCAAGCGTGTTTGCAAGCAGTCAGGCACCATAGGCTGGAAGGTAGGGAATGATACTGGATAGAGCATTTCTGGCAAGTAGCATGAGCGCATTCCGCACTTGCACAAACAGCATGAATACTGGGTCGTGCTATTCATTGCTTGACGGTTGAAATTATGGTTGTCAAAATTTTTCGCTTTTTTGATGCCGATATTTCCGGGCGCCCGGCTGAGCGATGGCGCTGGAAATGGTATAACGACACCAGCAATTGGTTAGAGTCGTGTTTGTACCGATGACGTCGAAGTTGAGAGTTGTCGGGTCGATTTTTATTGCCTGTCAGGACATCCGCAAGCTGGATCCTTTTTCGATGATTATGTTTGCGTCCAGAGTGCTCGGGAACATCTGAGTCGCAGGTTACGGCGGCATTGAATACACGCGCTCATCAAATCAACACTCAGGTCAACACATGTTTAAACGGTTCATCGATATCAGTGCTTCATTGTGCGCCCTCGTACTCCTGGCTCCCGTGATGGCTATCGTCGCCTGGAATATCCGCAAGAAACTCGGGTCACCGGTTCTCTTCAGGCAGGTTCGTCCTGGCCGGGACGGGAAGCCTTTCGAGATGGTGAAATTCCGTACGATGCGTGATGCCGTGGATGCCGATGGCAATCCTCTGGCGGACTCGGAGCGAATGACCCCTTTCGGCAGTTTCCTTCGCGCCAGCAGCCTGGATGAGTTGCCGGAGTTGTGGAATGTCCTTAAAGGGGACATGAGCCTGGTAGGGCCGCGACCGTTGCTGATGGAATACCTGCCTCTCTATAGCCAGGAACAGAATCGCCGCCACGAGGCTCGTCCGGGTGTGACCGGGTGGGCGCAGGTCAATGGTCGCAACGCGTTGGGCTGGGATGAAAAATTCGAACTGGACGTCTGGTATGTCGACAACCAATCCTTTTGGCTCGACCTCAAGATCATCTTCATGACGATCAAGAAGGTGGTCGTCAAAGAAGGCATCAGCGCGGACGGTGAAGCCACCATGTCCAAGTTCACCGGTAATAAACGATGAAAAGGCTGGCGGTTCTCGGGGCCAGCGGGCACGGCAAAGTCGTCGCCGATACCGCACAATGCTGCGGCTGGGATCAGGTGGACTTTTTCGATGACGCATGGCCCGGTCTCACCTGCAATGGCAATTGGCTAGTGGTGGGCGATTCGGCGACCATGTACGCTCGACTCCAGAACTATCAAGGTGTCATTGTTGCCATCGGCAATAATGTTGTTCGACAGGCGAAATTGGCGGCGCTGATCGATGCGCAAGCACCTGTTGTGTCATTGGTTCATCCTGCGGCGGTCATCAGTCAATACGCCGCCCTCGGGACAGGCTCCGTCGCTTTTGCAGGGGCGGTGGTCAATGCCGACGCTAAAATCGGACTCGGTGCGATCCTCAATACCGGTTCCAGTGTCGACCATGATTGCGTGTTGGGAGACACTGTCCATGTCAGCCCGGGTGTCAGATTGGCCGGCGCCGTGAGCGTAGGGGCGCGGAGCTGGATCGGAATAGGTGCCTGTGTGAGGCAATCGATCAGGATTGGCAGTGACGTTGTGGTCGGGGCGGGCGCGGCAGTGGTCAGCGATGTGCCTGATGGCGTAGTGGTTGCCGGTGTGCCTGCCAGAGTCATTTCAACGGTCTGAGCTGGATCGACTTCACGCTGGAAACATGAGTCGGTTTTAAGTAAATAATGGATTTTCCAAATTTCATCTTGAAATTAATAGGATGTGGGCTGTGTTGAATTCTCCTTTTTCTCCTTGGCCTTCTTTTTCCGAAGAAGAAGCTAACGCAGTACGTGACGTCATTCTTTCGAACAAAGTCAACTACTGGACCGGGCAGGAGTGTCGTGAATTCGAGAAAGAGTTCGCTGCCTGGAGCGGAACCGAGTACGCCATTGCCTTGGCCAACGGCACCGTCGCCCTGGACCTCGCCTTCCAGGCGCTGGGTATCGGTGACGGAGACGAGGTCATTGTGACCTCCCGAACGTTTCTCGCCTCGGTATCCAGCATCGTCAATGCCGGTGCGGTGCCTGTGTTTGCCGATGTTGACGCGGATTCGCAGAACATCACCGCCCAAACCGTTGCCGCTGTATTGACCCCTCGCACCCGGGCGATTGTCTGTGTGCATCTGGCGGGTTGGTCCTGCGACATGGATCCGATCATGGCGCTGGCCGAGGAGCATGATCTCAGGGTGATCGAAGATTGCGCGCAAGCCCATGGCGCGAAGTACAAAGGGCGTCCCGTCGGCTCGATTGGTCATATCGGCGCGTGGTCGTTCTGTCAGGACAAGATCATGACCACCGGCGGTGAAGGCGGGATGGTCACTACCAATGATCGCAATTTGTGGCTGGACATGTGGGCCTACAAGGACCACGGCAAGAGCTGGGAAGCTATCTACGAGCGCGAGCACGCGCCCGGCTTCCGTTGGGTACACGAAAGTTTTGGTACCAACTGGCGGATGCTCGAAACCCAAGGCGTATTGGGGCGTATTCAACTGCGACTGATGGATCAATGGCAGCCAGTACGCCTGTCCAATGCTCGCAGAATATGGGCCGCCGCTGATGAGTTGGCCGGTTTGCGAGTGCCTGCCATTCCGGAGGATTACGTGCATGCGGCGTATAAGTGTTATGTATTCGTCAAGCCGGAGGCCTTGAAAGCCAGTTGGACCCGCGACCGCATTCTCAATGAGATCGTTGCGCGTGGTGTTCCCTGCTTTTCAGGTTCGTGCTCTGAGGTCTATCTCGAAAAGGCCTTCGACAATACGCAATGGCGTCCGCAGGTACGCCTGCCGATTGCCAAACAGCTGGGTGAGACGAGCTTGATGTTCATGGTGCATCCGACGCTGACATCCGCGGAAATTGACAAGACCTGTCAGGTTTTGTCCGACGTCATGCGAGAAGCGGTCGCCAGTTGACGTCAATGCGCTTTTGATTGTGAGGGGCTCGCCTGCAATTGCGAGCCCTGTTTGAAGCAACAGCACTTCAAGCGCATGGCAGTTCAGGACGGCTCTGGCTGCAGGCTTGTTTAATACACCGCAACGGTATGCCTTTTGATTTTGGAATGGACGGTCTTCAGGTCGCTAGTCGGTTCAAGAACAGTCCAGGTTTTACAAGAGGGAGTTATGGAAAAGGCACGAGCATTCTTGCTAGGGCTATCGCGTAGGAAAAAGCGGTTGATTCAGGTCTTCTGCGACGTTCTGCTGGTCTGGCTTGCACTATGGATGGCATTTGTCGTGCGCCTTGGCGTCGATGACCTGATCAATCCTCTAGAAGGGCATCGCTGGCTGTTTATCAGTGCTCCGATTGTGGCAATTCCCTTTTTCATCCGTTTTGGTATGTATCGTGCCGTCATGCGTTATTTCGGCAACGATGCGCTGATCGCGATTATCAAGGCTGTCAGTCTTTCTTCGTTGTTGCTAGCGCTCATCGTCTATTGGTACAGCAACCATGAAACGGTCGTTCCGCGTTCGATCATTTTCAACTATTGGTGGTTGAGCCTGGTGTTGATCGGCGGCTTGCGTTTGGCAATGCGCCAGTATTTTTTGGGCGACTGGTTTACCGCGGCTCAACATGTACCCTTCACCAGCCGGGATGACGGATTGCTCAAAGTCGCGATCTACGGCGCGGGGTCTGCCGGCAACCAACTGGCGGTAGCCTTGCGGATGGGGCGTCTGATGCGCCCGGTTGCGTTCATCGACGATGACCGCAGCATTGCCCACAGGGCAATTTCCGGGCTGCAGGTTTACACCCCAAAACACATCCAGCAGATGATCGATGAGACGGGTGCGCAGGAGATCTTGCTGGCGGTGCCCTCGGCAACCCGGGCCCGGCGTCGTGAGATATTGAATTTTCTTGAAGCCTTTCCACTGCACGTGCGCAGCGTTCCCGGCTTCATGGACTTGGCCAGCGGGCGGGTCAAGGTCGACGATATTCAGGAAGTGGATATTGCTGACTTGCTGGGCCGCGATGCGGTGCCGGCACAGGAAGACCTTTTCTCCCGTTGCATCGAGGCTCAATGCGTTCTGGTGACGGGGGCGGGCGGTTCAATCGGATCAGAGCTTTGCCGCCAGATACTGGGCGCCCATCCGAAAACGCTGCTGTTGTTCGAGCACAGTGAGTTCAATCTTTACAGCATCATGTCCGAGTTGGAGCAGCGGATCAGTCGTGAATCGCTATCGGTCAAGTTGCTGCCGATATTGGGCTCGGTACGTCATGAGGCAAAGCTTCTTGACGTCATGAAAACCTGGCATGTCGATACGGTCTACCACGCGGCGGCTTATAAGCACGTGCCGATGGTCGAGCACAACATTGCCGAAGGCGTTCTCAACAACGTCATCGGTACGCTCAACACCGCGCAGGCAGCGTTGCAAGCCGGTGTTTCCAACTTCGTCCTGATTTCCACCGACAAGGCCGTTCGCCCGACCAACGTCATGGGTAGCACCAAGCGTTTGGCCGAGATGACGCTGCAAGCCCTCAGCCGCGAAGCCGCGCCGGTACTGTTTGGCGATGTCAGCAATATCTCTCAGGTCAACAAGACCCGATTTACCATGGTGCGTTTCGGTAACGTGCTGGGCTCATCAGGCTCGGTCATTCCGCTGTTTCACAAACAGATCAAGTCAGGCGGGCCGTTGACGGTCACGCACCCGAAAATCACCCGCTATTTCATGACCATCCCTGAAGCCGCGCAACTGGTCATTCAGGCCGGCTCAATGGGGCAGGGTGGTGACGTTTTCGTACTGGATATGGGCGAACCGGTGAAAATTGTCGAGCTGGCCGAGAAGATGATTCACCTGTCGGGCTTGAGCGTTCGCTCGGATCGCAATCCGCATGGTGATATCGCGATCGAGTTCAGTGGTTTGCGTCCGGGCGAGAAATTGTACGAAGAGTTGCTGATCGGCGATAACGTCGTGGCAACGTCGCATCCGATGATCATGAGCGCCGATGAAGACCATCTGCCGTGGGATGTACTCAAGGCGAAGTTGAACGAGCTGTTGTCCGCTGTCGATCGGGATGATTACACGCGTGTGCGTCAGCTCCTGCGCGACACCGTCAGTGGCTACACGCCCGATGGCGAGATCGTCGACTGGATTTATCAGCAGCGTCGGCTAGAACCTTGATTGTTTCACATCCTGTAACGGACACATTTTTGACAAGCTACATACATCGCCTAAGTTTGGAAGGCAGCTTCGGAAAAGCTGCTTTCCCAATTGATGTCATGGAGCTTCATTTATGCGTACTGGCTACTTCTACTCTCTGATTTTTGCCCTCCTGACCACCACCTCTGTCGCCGCTATTGCGGCGCCGGCGGCCAAGCCGGAGGCGGGCAATGCGCCTCTGGTCATGGAGGTTGCTCCCAAGGTTCAGTCTGAAAAGGTTGACTTGAATCAGGCTGACGCGTCGACTCTGCAACGAGAGTTGTCCGGCATCGGGGAGGCCAAGGCCAAGGCGATTGTTGCGTATCGTGAGAGTAATGGGTCGTTTGCGTCGGTAGACGAGCTGCTCGAAGTGAAGGGAATCGGCAAAGCCATTCTGGATAAGAACCGCGAAAAGCTTGAGGTGAACTAAGCTTGTAATTCAGCGCCATGGGCCGGTCATTGACCGGCCTTTTTGCATTCTGGCGTACGTGGCGATTTAGCGCCTTCCGTCGATGGGCAAAAAATTACGGCTGTCATATTGTGATTGAATTATGCCTATAATAAATTCGTCGTTCGGCTTGGCGCTGTGAAGCGCAGGCGCTTTTCTTTCCCTTGTACATTTCCAGGAGCACTGTCATGAATTCTGTCCAGGTCCAAGGTATGGCTCTCGTTACCGGTGCTTCTTCCGGCATTGGCGCGATTTACGCTGAGCGGTTGGCGGCGCGTGGTTTTGATTTGTTGCTGGTCGCTCGCGACGAGCCGCGTCTTGAGGCCGCGGCGAGCAAGTTGCGCACCGAGCACGGCATTCAGGTCGAGGTGCTCAAGGCCGACCTGACTCAAAAAGACGACGTGTTGAAACTTGAGCAGCGCCTTCGCAGCGATTCGAGTATCAGCCTGCTGCTGAACAACGCGGGTGTCGCGTCTGATGGCTTGCTGGCCAACGCCGATTTGGACCAGGTTGAACGCTTGATTCAATTGAACGTGACGACGGTCACGCGCCTGGCTTCGGCGGCGGCCGCCAGTTTTGCCAAAGCCGGCCGGGGCACGATCATCAACATTGCCTCGGTGGTGGCGCTGTTTCCCGAGCGTTTCAATGCAACCTACAGCGCCAGCAAGGCTTATGTGTTAAGTCTGACCCAGTCGTTGAACGCCGAGCTCGATGGCACCGGTGTCAAAGTACAAGCCGTGTTGCCCGGCGTAACACGCACGGAAATCTGGGAGCGCTCCGGTGTCGACGCGACCCAGATTCCGGCGGACATGGTGATGGAGGCGGGGGAGATGGTCGATGCGGCGTTGTCCGGTCTCGACCAGGGTGAACTGATCACCATTCCTTCGTTGCCCGATGCTTCCGAATGGGATGCGTTTGTCGCGGCGCGTCATGTGATGGCGCCGAATCTTTCCAAAAGCAAGGCCGCTTCGCGTTACAAGTGAGGCACCTTCCATTGGCTTGAGGTAGTTGCGGTATGAGTGAACGTCGAGTGGTTGTAACGGGCATGGGTTTGGTTTCGCCGCTGGGTAGCGGGGTCGAAGCGGTCTGGGCGCGCCTGTTGGCCGGGCGTTCCGGGTTGCGCAGTTTGCCGGACGACGTCGTGGCTGATCTGCCGGCCAAGGTCGGTGGCGCAGTGCCGACGCTGGCCGAAGATGCCGAGGCGGGTTTTGATCCGGTTCGTGCGACGCCACCCAAAGAGCAGAAGAAGATGGACCGCTTCATTATGTTTGCCATGGAAGCGGCGCGTCAGGCGCTTGAGCAAGCCGGTTGGCAGGCGCAGGATGCCAATGCCCAGGAGCGTACAGCGACCATTATCGGTTCGGGGGTGGGTGGTTTCGGCGCGATTGCCGATGCGGTACGCACCACCGACAGTCGTGGCCCGCGGCGATTGTCGCCTTTCACCATTCCCTCTTTTCTGGTCAACCTGGCCGCGGGCCATGTGTCGATCCAGCACGGATTCAAAGGCCCCCTGGGTGCTCCGGTAACGGCGTGCGCGGCCGGGGTTCAGGCGATTGGCGATGCGGCGCGGCTGATTCGTTGCGGCGAGGCGGACATTGCGGTGTGTGGCGGCGCGGAGGCGGCGATCGATCGCGTCAGTCTCGCCGGGTTTGCCGCGGCTCGTGCGTTGTCCAGTGGTTATAATGATACCCCGGAGCGCGCTTCGCGTCCGTTCGACAGTGGCCGCGATGGTTTCGTCATGGGAGAGGGCGCGGGCCTCCTGGTGATCGAATCCCTGGAACATGCACTGGCCCGTGGTGCGCAACCGCTGGCGGAACTGGTGGGTTATGGCACCAGCGCCGATGCCTATCACCTGACCGCCGGCCCCGAAGATGGCAGTGGTGCGCGACGGGCGATGTCGTTGGCATTGGCTCAGGCGGGCATTGCTGCCGCGCAGGTGCAACATCTAAATGCTCACGCGACGTCGACACCGGTTGGTGATTTGGGCGAGTTGGCGGCCATCAAGTCGTTGTTCGGTTCAGACAACAAGATCGCCGTGACATCGACCAAGTCCGCTACCGGGCATTTGCTTGGCGCGGCCGGCGGGATCGAGGCGATCTTCACGCTCCTGGCGATCCGCGATCAAATCGTGCCGGCGACCCTTAACTTCGATAATCCGGACCCCGCCGCCCAAGGCGTGGATATCGTCCACGGTCAGCCGCGGCTGATGGCCATCGAGTATGCGCTGTCCAACGGCTTCGGGTTTGGTGGGGTCAATGCCAGCGTGCTGTTCAAACGCTGGAAGGATTAGTCCCAGGGTTGTTTGAGATACGTGCGAGTGACGTTGAGGATCCGCTGAGCCAGTTCCGGATTCTCGACGCTGCGCGAAAGCAGTAATGCCCCGACCAGTGCCGACATGATGTAGATACTGTGGTCGGCGGTGTCTTCGCCTTTAAGGGTGCCTTGTATTTGTTCGAGTCTTGAATTGAGTACCACGTCAGAGGTCGGGCTCGGCTGTCCGCGCAAGCCGAGTTCCGAAGACATGGTCGGCAGCGGGCAACCTTGATCAGGTGACGTCTGGTGCCATTGCGACAAATAGGAGTCGATGAATGTCTCCAGCGGTTGCTCCTGCGCAAACAGCTCGGCGCAGACGGCGTTGCACTGCTCGCCAGCCGCTTGCAAGGCTTTTTCCACAAGTTCGTCTTTGGACTTGAAATGCGAATAGAAGCCGCCGTGGGTCAGGCCAAGGGCTTTCATCAGTGGCTGCAGGCCGGTCGCGCCGATACCGTCGCGGCGAAAGCGCGCTGAGGCTTCCTTGATGATGCGTTGGTGGGTTTGGGCTTTATGGTCCTGCGAGTAACGCATCTGGAATCTCCGCAACAATGCGCCATATTAACCAATGAAAATGGGATGGTGACTGTACTTCTACGTCTAAAGAGCATGCAGATGCGTCTAACCCGTCATGGTGTACTGTCTCTTTTAGAACTTGCAATCGCGGCTCATCTCAGTGAGTCACCAGACTTTCCAGAAGTAGATCACCCATCAGGTTCAACATTGGCTGGAAGTGATCGCAGCACTGAATCACCCCGCGCGTCAAGGTTTGACGCGGGATTTCGACACCGCGTCGAGCGAAGATTGTTCTAAACGGTGCAGCGGCAGGCCATCGACGTACTTGGTCGTCAGCAGCATCGTCAATACGCTGGGGCTGGTCATGATTTTTTTCGATCAGTTGCGCGGGCTTGCCAATGGAGATCGGTGCAACTTCACAGCCACGGCACCCGTAAACTTTGTGAATATGTTTAATCACCCGGATCTGTATTGGCACAATATCCAGCGGTACGCTGGTTTCTTCGCCGATTGCGTGTTTGCGTCAACCGCAACCGCAACCGCAACCGCAACCGCAACCGCAACCGCAACCGCAACCGCAACTGCAACCGCAAGCCAACTCGTGCTTGGGGAGTTCGTAGATGACCTTGATGCGTGGCAAGTCAGCAGACAGAGGCTTGCGTTTGCCACAGCGCTTGGTCGGAGCGACAACCTCTTCGTCAGTTTCAACGGTCGCGGTCGTGTCGATTCTTTCGACTTCATTAAACAGCAACAGTTGTGGCGTCGTCGGATCAGCGGTTTGCTCTTACTTGCGCCCGAACAGGTGCTGACGAAGCAGTGCATTTTCTTTTTCAAGAAGAACGACCTTCGATTGCATCTAAGCAAATAACTGCTTGAGCGCAGCCAGGTCATCCGGAAGGTTGTCGGGTATGGAAATCATGGCTGGATTATACCCAGTTAAGCAACAAATCACGCGTCAAAACCTGATGGGGGGCGCGCCACAGGTCAAACCCGCCGAGTAGCTAGTTCAGTTCCTGGGCGCTCAATTCAATGACTTCGTTGGCGTCGGGTGAGGTATTGATCCGCTCGGATTTAACGCGTTTTAGTCGAAGGCAGAAGCCGTTGCGCTCCCCATAGTGGATTTCATCCGGTTACGGCGGCGATTCAGAAGAACAAAAAACACCGTGTCGAAAAACGCTACTTTGATATCCCGCTCGACTAAGGCGGCAAGGACGTCAATGGGCTTTCGAAAGTCCGTGGGCTTGGGGGAGAGGTACACCTTTTCGACTTTTGCAGCGGGTCGCATCATGCGGTACTGACTCCAGAAAGAGATCGGGCGTGCGCAGCGTCAGGCTTCAGTTGGTGGCTATGAATGTGTAGGTGAATCGCTTACGGTTGATGGAGCGCATACCAGTTTACAACCTGTGTTGACACATTACCGAGCCCTGAACGATGCCCAACCTGATGAAGGTCCTGCGCGATCGTCTTGCCACTGCTGATTTGCGTCTGTCAGTCCAACTCGATACCACCGAGTCAGCCAGTGGCTCAGAACCATGAACCACCTCACCCGGTCGCGTGGTTCATGACCCCCAAAGAGCCAAGCTTGCCCTGGTATATGCTCAACAAGTTATATTTACCGACGCCGGTGATCGGGGGGGGGCATCGCATTTGCGGCTTGTGAGGCTTATGCCGAAGAAGCCTCAATGCCGGAGTGAAAAAGAGCGACTGCGGTGGATTCTACAACATCCAGCCCACCCCTCCTGACGGAATTGCTTGGTGATCCTTCAGAAAAAATAGTGGATCATCAATTCACTTAATCGGGTATTTCCTCAGTAGATCATCAACAACCAAATCAGCACCCAAGATAGTTAAATGATCGGAGTTGTAGTAGAGCGGCTTTCCGTCAATAGTCGCCTTGCACAATTCGGTATCACAAAATAAATCAATGGGGTTGTAAATTTTTACTGAGGGTGCGCTAGCTGTTATTGTTTTCAACATGTCAGCATAAATTTTGTACCTGTCATTGTAGTGGCTGCGGTTTATGCCGCATACATCGCGGATTTTCCTATTGTTAATAACTAGTGGCCGCGAATCAAAGCAGCTTCTAATGTTGAAGTCTAAGTCGGGGGCGTCATTAATAAGTATAATATTTTTTCCTGACTTGACTATCTCTGACAGGAATTTTATGCCGGCGTCAACAAATGTTCTAGCATCCTTATCCATTGGTAGGCGAGGTTGTCGATAGTTTTCATTTTCGACAGCGAAACCTCCAGAGGCGAGAGAACTCCAGTATCCAGCAAGATAAATAGTCTTAATGCTGGGATTCTCTATCGCGAACTTCAGTGCAACGGCAATTTTCGGTTCGCAATTGTTCGTAGACATGTATGTGTGTGAAGAAAAAGGAAGGCAGCGCTGGATTCCTAGATTCATAACGGACATGCTAGGTAGCTTACGAGAAAGGCTCTTATAATACTGGTTGCTATGCGAGTCTCCTAGGATCAAGACTTCCGGGGGAGATTTTTTTGATGTTAGGCAAAAAAATAATGTCTTAAATTCAGGATGTAAGCCATCGCAAGCGTCATTCCGATAGGGCATATGTGGATATTCTTTTGTTAACTCAACAAATCTTGCGGTCTTACGCAAACCTTCTCTTGAATCAAACCCTTCCGCTTTATAAGTTATATATCCAGTAATACCACATACAATCATTAGTGAGCTTAGCGCGTAAAGCTTCTGCTTATCATGTCCGCCCGAACGAATCGGCCGCTCAACAAACTTGTAAGTGAGCCAAGCCAGTGCGATAGACAGTAGGACTGCTGCGATACGAGCTCCCCAACTTGGCACTTCGCTTTCTATGATGCGAAGAAATGATAAGATAGGCCAGTGCCACAAGTAAAGGGGGAAGCTAATCAAGCCAAACCAAACAAGTATTCTGTTTGATAAAATCAATCGATTAAACAATGCGTCGGGGCCTGCCGCTATGATTGAAACAGCCCCTAAAACAGGTGCTAGCGCCCATTTACCCGGGAACTCTGTCTCATTATTAATACTCCAAAATCCGGTCGAAAGTAATAGAAAACCCAGTAGCGACAACATATCAGCAAGCGTCTTTCCATTACTTGTGGGTAATTCTCGGTTGGCAATAGAGCGGAGTAATGAGTCAAGCTTTAGTTTGAGACTGGTAAAAGTTTCTTTTTTGTATAGAGTAAGCCAGGATAATAGGCTTCCACAAAGTAACTCCCAAAAGCGGGTTTGTGGCGAGTAAAATGTAGCAACAAGATCTTTTTTGATGCCGTTGAGGTTAAGGTAAAAAGACCCTGCGGTCACTATTATTGCAATTGTCAGAAGATTGATTTTCCGTTTGCAAGCAAGCCATAGCAAAAATGGCCAGACAATGTAAAATTGTTCTTCAATACCTAAGCTCCACAGGTGAAGTAGTGGTTTGACCTCTGCGGAGTGATCGAAGTATCCTGCCTCATTCCAAAGGGCCAAGTTGGAAACGAAGCCTGCGCCCGCGGCAATATGTTTGCCTAACTGTTTGTACTCGTCAGCTAGCAGGGCATACCAGCCAAATGTGAAGCTTGCAATTAACACAAGCAGAAGTGCTGGAAAGATGCGCTTGACGCGACGAGAATAGAACTCTCTAAAGCTAAATACTCCCCGATCTAAACTTTCAAATACGATCGTGGAGATTAGGAATCCGGATATGACAAAAAAAACATCAACACCAACGAATCCGCCACGAATCAAGTCTGGAAACGCATGAAACCCTACAACAGCCAGCACGGCTACCGCTCTGAGACCGTCAATGTCTGCACGGTACTTAGGGTGTGTCAGGTGAGGATGTGAAGCTGGCATTTAGGATAGAGCTCTCTGATGATGTGCTGGTTGTATTGTATACAGCACAATTGGAGGGGCGCGCGCGGAGATCAGGCTAAAAAAATCGCCAGATCATAGCCCAATTCCAGCGTAGCTACAACCGAGGCAGTCGGAGAGGACTGCGAATATATCTCACTGAAGCTATTTGTTGGACTCTGGAAGAACTTTTACTAAGCCAGCAGCGATGGAGGAGGTCAACTTGAAGGAGTGGGCTAGTCAGAGATACCCCATTGAGCGTGCCAAGGGAATCTGGCGATTATGTACTCCAGTTGCGCAAGAGGATATGAATGACTGCTATTATTTTTGAATTTATAATCGCGGTATCGTTTTAATCTGTTTATACATCAGGATGAAGGCTTTAATCCTGATGTATAAACTGGCAGTAAAAATTTAGTTGGAGTTTATGGTGTTTAACATAAAGTATGGATCGTAATCGTGATTTGTCGAGCTTCTTATGATGAAGTTGATGTTTTTCATATTGTTGCTTTTGATGTCTTGTTTAAATAAGTTTGCTGTCTCTTTGGTGTAACAGCATGCGTCTCTGTCATTATATATTAGTGTGAGTTTTGTTTTTGACCGGCTAATCTCTTTTATAAGCTCGATGGTGTTGGTTTTTCTGAAAAAATTCGAGCTGGTTTGCTCTGAGTCGCCGAAGTTATTTTTAATAAACCTGTACTTTAGTGGCATAACTCCAGCAGCTAAAATGCAATTGCTCAGCAAATCTTTCAACACATTGCATGCGTAAAGTCCGGTGGTTGCGCCGCCCGACAATCCTGCGAAATTGATTTTGTTGTATGTCTTTTTTAGACTTAAAGCGTTCACGACAGCGCTGTCCATGAAAAATCTCATGTAATGGGAATTTCCTGTGTCGAACAATTCAAAAACGCCGTGTACTGCGGCAGGGGTGGCTTCAAGATCCTCAGGATTGTAATTAACTTCGCCATCCCAGCTTTTAACCATGATGGGGTGGTATTGCTTTTCAACTCCAAGGAAGGGCATGCTTACCAATAATACATCATTTCCGCTTTCTAAGGCGCCTGCAATAAACGTATATGCAAAATGTTCAGTTTCGGCAGGAAGCCCTCCATGGCCATGGTTGTATATAAGGAGGTTTGGAGCGATCGATTCGTTTTTATGATTGCCTTTGATTAATACTGCGTGCGACTTGTATTCGGTTATGTCGTAACTTGTTGTTAGGCACTGTTTTATGTAAGAGGGGAATTTTTGAATGAACTCAAGATGCAATGCTTTGCAGTCTGAATTCGTGGTGTCTTGTGGGGGGGAGAACTCAATGTCGCTGTAAAGGTATCTTAAGCTACTGTTCGAGGGTATTGTTTTGAACACGGCTTCTCTAGCGCTTTCAGCATGGCTTAACAGGATTGTTGATAGGCACATAAGGGCAGATATACCTATTATTAATCGTTTTCTTAATGGAGTTGTGTTCATGGTCTGGTTTCACTTTTTCAGTATTCGGATTCGGCTTGCATGAGCTGTGGGCTTTAAGTATTGTTAGTTTTCTATGTTTGCAGAGGGTGTTCTTTTTTTAGCAAATTATAGAGTTTGGATGAGGCTGGTTTTTCAATTAATGTATTTATTGAGTAAGACATAAGTATCATTAGAAAAATCGTACCGAAAAATAGGAGGTGAATATTAATTGTTGAGTGAAAGTGATTGAATATTATATATCCTATAAACTGATGTAATAGATATAAAGGGTATGTAAGGG
>NZ_CABVIR010000003.1 GCF_902498065.1 Pseudomonas fluorescens
TTTTAATTTCTATAACCCCGACTTCTCCACAGCTGGTTAAATTTTGTGCAAAGGGTTCTTTAGGAAGGGCTAAGTCCCTATACTTGTCGACCAGGTCCAAAAACCTGAGCTCAAACTATTCCTGATTACCTAACTGAAGCAGGCACGAGGTGCGTGGTGGATTTCCCTTCCCGTTTTGAAGTGATCGTCATCGGCGGCGGTCATGCCGGTACCGAGGCAGCACTGGCCTCAGCACGTATGGGTGCTAAAACCCTGTTGCTGACGCATAACGTGGAAACCCTTGGTGCCATGAGTTGCAACCCGGCCATTGGCGGGATCGGCAAAAGCCACTTGGTGAAAGAAATCGATGCCCTCGGCGGCGCGATGGCCATGGCTACCGATAAAGGCGGAATTCAGTTTCGCGTGTTGAACAGCCGAAAAGGCCCGGCCGTGCGTGCAACTCGCGCTCAGGCAGACCGGGTTTTGTACAAGGCCGCTGTCCGCGAAGCCTTGGAAAACCAGCCGAACCTGTGGATATTTCAACAAGCCGCTGATGACCTGATCGTTGAACAGGAACAAGTGCGCGGTGTTGTCACCCAAATGGGCCTGCGTTTCCTCGCGGATTCCGTGGTGTTGACCACTGGCACCTTCCTGGGTGGACTTATCCACATCGGCATGCAGAATTATTCCGGTGGTCGTGCCGGTGATCCGCCATCGATCGCTCTGGCTCACCGTCTGCGTGAATTGCCATTGCGGGTTGGTCGTCTGAAAACCGGTACGCCGCCGCGAATCGACGGTCGTTCTGTGGATTTCTCGGTGATGACCGAGCAAGCAGGCGATACACCGATCCCGGTGATGTCGTTCATGGGTTCCAAAGAGCAACACCCGAAACAGGTGAGCTGCTGGATTACCCACACCAATGCCCGCACCCACGAAATCATTGCCGCGAACCTCGATCGTTCGCCGATGTATTCCGATGCAGGGCAGATCGAAGGCATCGGCCCGCGTTATTGCCCGTCGATCGAAGACAAGATCCACCGCTTTGCCGACAAGGAAAGCCATCAGGTCTTCATCGAACCGGAAGGTTTGACCACTCACGAGCTGTACCCGAACGGGATATCCACATCCTTGCCGTTCGACGTGCAATTGCAGATCGTGCAATCGATCCGCGGCATGGAAAACGCGCACATCGTGCGTCCCGGCTACGCCATCGAGTACGACTACTTCGACCCGCGTGACCTGAAGTACAGCCTCGAAACCAAAGTCATCGGCGGTCTGTTTTTCGCCGGTCAAATCAACGGCACTACCGGTTACGAAGAAGCCGGCGCCCAAGGTTTGCTGGCCGGGGCCAACGCCGCACTGCGTGCTCAGGGCAAAGACGCCTGGTGCCCGCGACGCGACGAGGCGTACATCGGAGTGCTGGTCGACGACCTGATTACCTTGGGGACTCAGGAACCGTATCGGATGTTCACATCCCGCGCCGAGTACCGCCTGATCCTGCGCGAAGACAACGCGGACCTGCGCTTGACCGAAAAAGGTCGCGAATTGGGTTTGGTGGATGACGTGCGTTGGGCGGCTTTCTGCAAGAAACGCGAAAGTATCAATCTGGAAGAACAACGCCTGAAAAGTACCTGGGTCCGCCCGGGCACCGAGCAAGGCGATGCGATTTCTGAAAAGTTCGGCACACCGCTGACCCACGAATACAACTTGCTCAACCTGCTGAGCCGTCCGGAAATCGACTACGCTGGTCTGATCGCCGTGACCGGCGGCGGCGCGGAAGATCCACAGGTTGCCGAACAGGTCGAAATCAAGACCAAATACGCCGGATACATCGATCGTCAGCAGGACGAAATCGCGCGTCTGCGGGCCAGTGAAGATACGAAACTGCCTGTGGATATCGATTACACGAACATTTCCGGTCTCTCCAAAGAGATCCAGAGCAAGCTCGGTGCGACCCGTCCAGAAACACTGGGCCAGGCGTCACGCATTCCGGGTGTCACGCCAGCAGCGATTTCGCTGTTGATGATTCATTTGAAAAAACGCGGCGCGGGCCGTCAGTTGGAGCAAAGCGCTTGAGTTCGTTGGTCACCTCGCAACACGCCGAAGAGTTATCCACAGGTGCTCGCCAGCTCGGTGTCGCACTGACCGAAACCCAGCATGCGCAGTTGCTGGGTTATCTGGCCCTGTTGATCAAATGGAACAAGGCTTACAACCTGACCGCCGTGCGCGATCCGGACGAAATGGTCTCGCGTCACCTGCTCGATAGTTTGAGTGTGATGTCGTTCATCGAAAACGGCCGTTGGCTGGACGTTGGCAGCGGTGGCGGCATGCCGGGCATTCCGTTGGCCATCCTGTTTCCAGATTCCCAAGTGACCTGCCTGGACAGCAATGGCAAGAAAACCCGGTTTCTGACCCAGGTCAAACTCGAACTCAAACTCGATAACCTGCAAGTTATCCACAGTCGCGTCGAAGCCTTCCAGCCTGTACAGCCTTTCAACGGGATCATTTCCCGGGCGTTCAGCAGCATGGAGAACTTCAGCAACTGGACGCGTCACCTCGGCGATGCCGATACACGCTGGCTGGCAATGAAGGGCGTTCATCCGGCCGATGAGCTGGTAGCATTGCCGGCAGACTTCCACCTCGATAGCGAACACGCCCTGGCCGTACCTGGTTGCCAAGGCCAACGCCATCTGCTGATACTGCGCCGCACGGCATGATTGGGAACACAAGCAAGAATGGCTAAGGTATTCGCGATAGCGAACCAAAAGGGTGGTGTGGGTAAAACCACCACCTGCATCAACCTCGCAGCTTCCCTGGTTGCTACCAAGCGCCGGGTGCTGTTGATCGATCTCGATCCACAGGGCAACGCCACCATGGGTAGCGGTGTGGATAAACACGGCCTGGAAAACTCGGTCTACGACCTGTTGATCGGCGAATGCGATCTGGCCCAGGCCATGCACTATTCCGAGCACGGTGGTTACCAACTGTTGCCGGCCAACCGTGACCTGACTGCGGCCGAAGTGGTTCTGCTGGAAATGCAGATGAAGGAAAGCCGCCTGCGCAGTGCGTTGGCGCCCATCCGTGAAAACTACGATTACATTTTGATCGACTGCCCGCCGTCGCTGTCGATGCTCACACTGAACGCCCTGGTCGCTGCCGATGGGGTGATTATCCCCATGCAGTGCGAGTACTTCGCCCTCGAAGGCTTGAGCGACCTTGTGGATAACATCAAGCGCATCGCTGAACTGCTGAACCCGAACCTGAAAGTCGAAGGCCTGTTGCGGACGATGTACGACCCGCGCCTGAGCCTGATGAACGACGTGTCCGCGCAGCTCAAGGAACACTTCGGCGAACAGCTCTACGATACGGTTATCCCGCGTAACATCCGCCTGGCTGAGGCGCCAAGCTATGGCATGCCGGCGCTGGCCTACGACAAGACTTCGCGGGGCGCCATTGCTTATCTGGCACTCGCCGGCGAGATGGTTCGCCGTCAGCGCAAAAACTCACGCACTGCCGCTGCTCAGGCAACTTAAGGAATCCCCATGGCCGTCAAGAAACGAGGTCTCGGACGTGGACTGGATGCACTGCTGAGCGGTCCGACCGTCAGCTCGCTGGAAGAGCAGGCTGTACAAGCCGATCAGCGTGAGTTGCAGCATTTGCCCCTGGACCTGATCCAGCGCGGCAAGTACCAGCCACGTCGGGACATGGACCCGCAAGCGCTGGAAGAACTGGCGCAGTCGATCAAGGCCCAGGGTGTGATGCAGCCGATCGTGGTTCGCCCGATCGGCAGCGGCCGCTTCGAAATCATCGCCGGCGAACGCCGCTGGCGTGCGAGCCAGCAGGCTGGCCAGGAAACCATCCCGGCGATGGTTCGCGATGTGCCGGATGAAACCGCCATCGCCATGGCGCTGATCGAGAACATCCAGCGCGAAGACCTCAATCCGATCGAAGAAGCGGTGGCCCTGCAGCGTTTGCAGCAGGAATTCCAGCTGACTCAGCAACAAGTGGCCGAAGCGGTGGGCAAATCCCGCGTGACCGTGGCCAACCTGCTACGCTTGATCGCGTTGCCGGAAGTTATCAAAACCATGCTCTCGCACGGTGACCTGGAAATGGGTCATGCGCGTGCTTTGCTTGGTTTGCCGGAGAATCAACAGGTTGAAGGGGCGCGACATGTTGTCGCACGGGGGCTGACTGTGCGCCAGACTGAAGCACTGGTTCGCCAGTGGTTGAGTGGTAAACAGGAGCCTGCTGAACCGGTAAAGCCGGACCCGGATATCGCCCGACTTGAGCAGCGCCTGGCTGAGCGCCTAGGCTCTGCGGTGCAGATCCGACACGGAAAGAAGGGGAAAGGGCAGTTGGTAATTGGTTACAACTCCCTCGATGAGCTTCAAGGTGTGCTTGCCCACATCCGCTGAAACATTTCCTCATGTAGCGTGCAGTCGGAAATCACTACCTGACAGTTGAATAGGGGCAGAACCGCCCCTATACTCTGCGCGCATTTTGTCGGCACAAATTATGCCAAGTTATTGAATTCTGGCAGCCGATCATTGGGGAGCAAAAACGATGGAGAGCCGCACGCCAAACCGCTTGCCGTTCCATCGCCTGGCAGTTTTTCCGGTGTTGATGGCTCAATTTGTCGTTTTGGTACTGGCCGCTTTGGCGCTCTGGTACTGGCATGGAGTCGTTGCAGGATACTCAGGACTTTGCGGAGGCCTGATAGCCTTGCTGCCCAATGTTTATTTCGCTCACAGGGCATTTCGGTTTTCCGGCGCCCGAGCAGCTCAAGCCATCGTCCGGTCTTTTTATGCCGGCGAGGCTGGCAAACTGATTTTGACGGCAGTGCTCTTTGCATTGACGTTTGCAGGTGTGAAGCCATTGGCGCCGCTAGCTGTATTCGGCGTCTTCGTGTTGACCCAACTGGTCAGCTGGTTCGCGCCCCTGCTGATGAGAACAAGACTTTCGAGACCTTAGGGCGTTTGAGGCAACCATGGCAGAAACAACCGCTTCGGGCTATATCCAGCACCACTTGCAGAACCTGACTTTCGGTCAGCACCCAACCGGCGGGTGGGGTTTTGCCCACACCGCAGCAGAAGCCAAAGAAATGGGCTTCTGGGCTTTCCACGTCGATACACTCGGCTGGTCGGTCGCTTTGGGTCTGATCTTCGTTCTTCTTTTCCGCATGGCGGCAAAGAAGGCGACTTCCGGTCAGCCTGGTGCTTTGCAGAACTTCGTTGAAGTATTGGTCGAATTCGTCGATGGCAGCGTGAAAGACAGCTTCCATGGCCGTAGCCCGGTGATTGCACCGCTGGCACTGACCATCTTCGTCTGGGTCTTCCTGATGAACGCCGTCGACCTGATTCCGGTCGACTGGATTCCTCAGCTGGCCATCCTGATCACTGGCGATGCGCACATTCCGTTCCGTGCCGTATCGACCACTGACCCGAACGCTACCCTGGGCATGGCCCTGTCGGTGTTCGCGTTGATCATTTTCTACAGCATCAAGGTCAAGGGCATCGGCGGTTTCATCGGCGAACTGACCCTGCACCCGTTCGGCAGCAAGAACATCTTCGTTCAGGCCCTGCTGATTCCGGTGAACTTCCTGCTGGAGTTCGTGACGCTGATCGCCAAGCCAATTTCGCTGGCACTGCGTCTGTTCGGCAACATGTACGCCGGCGAGCTGGTCTTCATTCTGATTGCTGTGATGTTCGGCAGCGGTCTGCTCTGGCTTAGCGGCCTGGGCGTAGTTCTGCAGTGGGCGTGGGCTGTGTTCCACATCCTGATCATCACCCTGCAGGCGTTTATCTTCATGATGCTGACCATCGTTTACTTGTCGATGGCGCACGAAGAGAACCATTAAGACCAGTCTCGACTAGTCTGATGTCCCACTCGGTCAAACGAGTGGGGGCCCGAACAGGGCTATGAAACGATTTGTTTTACCGCTTTAAAATCTAAAAAACCTAAACCATACGACGTAAAAGTCGGGAGGAAAGATGGAAACTGTAGTTGGTCTAACCGCTATCGCTGTTGCACTGTTGATCGGCCTGGGCGCACTGGGTACCGCAATTGGTTTCGGCCTGTTGGGCGGCAAGTTCCTGGAAGGCGCAGCGCGTCAGCCAGAAATGGTTCCAATGCTGCAAGTTAAAATGTTCATCGTTGCCGGTCTGCTCGACGCCGTAACCATGATCGGTGTTGGTATCGCTCTGTTCTTCACCTTCGCGAACCCATTCGTTGGTCAACTCGCTGGCTAATCACTCGAACCTTCGAGTGATTGGTTTGATGTGCAACGAACGAGCGAGGTGTTGGCGTGAACATTAATGCAACCCTGATTGGCCAGTCCGTTGCGTTCTTCATTTTTGTACTGTTTTGCATGAAGTTCGTGTGGCCTCCGGTCATCGCGGCTTTGCACGAACGTCAGAAGAAGATCGCGGATGGACTGGACGCTGCCGCCCGAGCAGCTCGCGACCTGGAGTTGGCCCAAGATAAAGCGGGTCAACAACTGCGCGAAGCTAAGGCTCAGGCAGCTGAAATCATTGAGCAAGCCAAGAAACGCGGTAACCAGATTGTTGAAGAGGCTGTTGAAAAAGCCCGTATCGACGCTGACCGTGTAAAGGTTCAGGCTCAGGCCGAGATCGAGCAGGAACTGAACAGTGTCAAAGACGCGCTGCGTGCCCAATTGGGTGCTCTGGCCGTTGGCGGCGCCGAGAAGATCCTGGGTGCCACAATCGATCAAAACGCGCACGCGGAGCTGGTAAACAAACTGGCTGCTGAAATTTAAGCGAGGGCGATCATGGCAGAATTGACCACGTTGGCCCGACCTTACGCTAAGGCAGCCTTCGAGCACGCCCAGGCCCACCAGCAACTGGCCTCTTGGTCAGCCATGCTCGGCCTGGCTGCAGCAGTGTCGCAAGACGACACCATGCAGCGCGTGCTCAAGGCCCCGCGACTGACGAGCGCAGACAAGGCCGCCACGTTTATTGACGTGTGCGGCGACAAGTTTGATGTGAAGGCACAGAACTTCATTAACGTCGTTGCCGAAAACGACCGTCTCCCGCTGTTGCCGGAGATATCCGCTCTGTTCGACCTGTACAAGGCCGAACAAGAGAAGTCGGTAGACGTTGAAGTGACCAGTGCTTTTGCATTGAACCAAGAACAGCAAGACAAACTCGCCAAGGTTCTCAGTGCACGACTCAACCGGGAAGTGCGCCTGCAAGTCGAGGAAGACAAATCCCTTATTGGGGGCATTGTCATCCGCGCCGGCGACCTGGTTATCGATGGCTCGGTTCGCGGCAAACTCGCGAACCTTGCCGAAGCATTGAAATCTTGAGTTTGAAGGGGCAGCAGAGCAATGCAGCAACTCAATCCTTCCGAAATAAGTGAAATTATCAAGGGCCGCATCGACAAGCTCGATGTGACCTCCCAAGCCCGTAACGAAGGCACTGTCGTCAGCGTATCTGACGGTATCGTGCGGATTCACGGTCTGGCCGACGTTATGTACGGCGAGATGATCGAGTTTCCGGGCGGCGTCTTCGGTATGGCTCTCAACCTGGAGCAAGACTCCGTAGGTGCCGTAGTTTTGGGCTCCTACCAGTCTCTGGCTGAAGGCATGAGCGCCAAGTGCACCGGCCGTATCCTCGAAGTTCCGGTTGGTAAGGAACTGCTGGGTCGCGTAGTCGACGCACTGGGTAACCCTGTTGACGGCAAAGGTCCGCTGAACAACACCGAGACCGATGCGGTCGAGAAAGTTGCTCCAGGCGTGATCTGGCGTAAGTCGGTAGACCAGCCTGTACAGACTGGCTACAAGGCTGTCGATGCCATGATCCCTGTCGGCCGTGGCCAGCGTGAGCTGATCATCGGTGACCGTCAGATCGGTAAAACCGCTCTGGCGATCGACGCGATCATCAACCAGAAAAACAGCGGTATTTTCTGCGTCTACGTAGCGATCGGTCAGAAGCAATCGACCATCGCCAACGTGGTTCGCAAGCTGGAAGAAAACGGCGCACTGGCTAACACCATCGTCGTGGCAGCGAGCGCTTCGGAATCTGCAGCACTGCAATTCCTGGCACCGTACTCCGGTTGCACCATGGGTGAATTCTTCCGCGACCGCGGTGAAGACGCGCTGATCGTTTATGACGATCTGTCCAAGCAAGCAGTGGCTTACCGCCAGATTTCCCTGCTGCTGCGCCGTCCACCAGGCCGTGAAGCTTACCCAGGCGACGTGTTCTATCTCCACTCCCGTCTGCTGGAGCGCGCATCCCGCGTTTCGGAAGAATACGTAGAGAAGTTCACCAACGGCGCAGTGACCGGCAAAACCGGTTCCCTGACCGCACTGCCGATCATCGAAACCCAGGCTGGCGACGTTTCCGCGTTCGTTCCGACCAACGTGATTTCCATCACCGACGGTCAGATCTTCCTGGAATCGGCCATGTTCAACTCCGGGATTCGTCCTGCTGTGAACGCCGGTGTTTCGGTATCCCGTGTGGGTGGTGCCGCTCAGACCAAGATCATCAAGAAGCTCTCCGGTGGTATTCGTACCGCTCTGGCTCAGTACCGTGAACTGGCGGCATTCGCCCAGTTCGCTTCTGACCTGGACGAAGCGACCCGTAAGCAACTTGAGCATGGTCAGCGCGTTACCGAGCTGATGAAGCAGAAGCAATACGCACCAATGTCGATCGCTGACATGGCGCTGTCGCTGTATGCCGCTGAGCGTGGGTTCCTGACTGACGTTGAAATCGCCAAGATCGGCAGCTTCGAACAAGCGCTGATTGCTTTCTTCAACCGCGATCACGCCGATTTGATGGCGAAGATCAACGTGAAGGGTGACTTCAATGACGAAATCGACGCTGGCATGAAAGCCGGTATCGAGAAGTTCAAGGCCACCCAAACCTGGTAAGCCGCAGCGGGAGCCGCAAGGCTCCCGCTTGCTAACCTGATAGGTGTTACATGGCAGGCGCAAAAGAGATTCGCAGTAAGATTGCGAGCATCAAAAGCACGCAAAAGATTACCAGCGCCATGGAAAAAGTGGCGGTCAGTAAAATGCGCAAGGCACAAATGCGCATGGCTGCTAGCCGTCCTTACGCGGAGCGCATCCGCCAGGTTATTGGCCATTTGGCCAACGCTAACCCGGAATATCGCCACCCATTCATGATCGAGCGTGAAATCAAGCGCGTTGGTTATGTCGTGGTGAGCAGTGACCGTGGTCTGTGTGGTGGCTTGAACACCAACCTGTTCAAGGCCTTGGTCAAGGACATGGCGAAAAACCGTGAAAACGGCGTCGAGATCGATCTGTGTGTTGTTGGTAGCAAGGGTGCGGCTTTCTTCCGCAACTTCGGCGGAAACGTCGTAGCAGCTATCAGCCACCTGGGTGAAGAGCCATCGATCAATGATCTGATTGGCAGCGTCAAGGTGATGCTGGATGCCTACCTCGATGGTCGTATCGACCGTCTGAGCGTTGTGTCCAACAAGTTCATCAACACCATGACGCAACAGCCTACCGTGGAGCAGTTGATTCCACTGGTGGCAACCCCGGATCAAGAACTCAAGCACCACTGGGACTATCTCTACGAACCGGACGCCAAAGAGCTGCTTGACGGCTTGATGGTCCGTTACGTGGAGTCGCAGGTCTACCAGGCGGTGGTCGAGAACAACGCGGCTGAACAAGCTGCGCGGATGATCGCGATGAAGAACGCTACCGACAACGCCGGTGATTTGATCAGCGATTTGCAGCTGGTCTACAACAAGGCGCGTCAGGCTGCGATCACCCAAGAGATCTCGGAAATCGTCGGCGGCGCTGCCGCGGTTTAACGGTTCAAATATTCAGAGGATCCAGCTATGAGTAGCGGACGTATCGTTCAAATCATCGGCGCCGTTATCGACGTGGAATTCCCACGCGACAGCGTACCGAGCATCTACAACGCTTTGAGTGTAAAAAGCGATGCAGGCACCACTCTTGAAGTTCAGCAGCAGCTGGGCGACGGCGTGGTTCGTACCATTGCGATGGGTTCCACCGAGGGCTTGAAGCGCGGTCTGGAAGTCACCGATTCTGGCGCAGCCATCTCCGTACCGGTCGGTAAAGCGACTCTGGGCCGGATCATGGACGTACTGGGCAACCCGATCGACGAAGCTGGCCCGATCGACACCGAAGAGCGCTGGGGCATTCACCGTCCTGCGCCAACCTTCGCTGAACAAGCGGGCGGCAACGACCTGCTGGAAACCGGCATCAAGGTTATCGACCTGGTTTGCCCGTTCGCCAAGGGCGGTAAAGTGGGTCTGTTCGGTGGTGCCGGTGTAGGCAAAACCGTAAACATGATGGAACTGATCCGTAACATCGCCATCGAGCACAGCGGTTATTCCGTGTTCGCCGGTGTGGGTGAGCGTACTCGTGAGGGTAACGACTTCTACCACGAGATGAAGGATTCCAACGTTCTGGACAAAGTGGCACTGGTTTACGGTCAGATGAACGAGCCGCCGGGTAACCGTCTGCGCGTTGCTCTGACTGGCCTGACCATGGCTGAGAAGTTCCGTGACGAAGGTAACGACGTTCTGCTGTTCGTCGACAACATCTATCGTTACACCCTGGCCGGTACTGAAGTATCCGCACTGCTGGGCCGTATGCCTTCCGCAGTAGGTTACCAGCCGACCCTGGCCGAAGAGATGGGTACTCTGCAAGAGCGTATCACTTCGACCAAAAACGGTTCGATCACCTCGATCCAAGCGGTATACGTACCTGCGGATGACTTGACTGACCCGTCGCCAGCGACCACCTTCGCCCACTTGGACGCCACCGTCGTTCTGTCCCGTGACATCGCTTCCCTGGGTATCTACCCGGCGGTCGATCCACTCGACTCGACTTCGCGTCAGTTGGACCCGAACGTAATCGGTCAGGACCACTACGACACCGCTCGCGGCGTACAGTATGTTCTGCAGCGTTACAAAGAACTGAAGGACATCATTGCGATCCTGGGTATGGACGAGCTGTCGGAAACCGACAAGCAGTTGGTAAACCGTGCTCGTAAGATCCAGCGTTTCTTGTCGCAGCCGTTCTTCGTGGCTGAAGTCTTCACCGGTGCTTCGGGTAAATACGTTTCCCTGAAAGACACCATTGCTGGCTTCAAAGGCATCCTCAACGGTGACTACGACCACCTGCCAGAACAAGCGTTCTACATGGTCGGCGGCATCGAAGAAGCGATCGAGAAAGCCAAGAAACTGTAATCCCGGCGCCCGGCAACGGGCGCTAATTTAGGTTGAGGCAATCAGATGGCTATGACAGTCCATTGCGATATCGTCAGCGCGGAAGGGGAAATCTTTTCCGGCCTGGTCGAGATGGTGATTGCGCACGGTGCACTGGGTGATCTTGGTATCGCCCTGGGTCACGCGCCGTTGATCACTAATCTCAAGCCGGGCCCGATCCGCCTGGTCAAGCAGGGCGGGGAAGAGGAGGTGTATTACATCTCCGGTGGTTTCCTCGAGGTTCAGCCGAACATGGTCAAGGTTCTTGCCGACACCGTGCAACGAGCTGCCGACCTGGACGAAGCCTCCGCTCAGGAAGCCGTTAAGGCTGCCGAGAAGGCCTTGCATGAGCGGGGCGCGGAATTCGATTACGGTTCTGCTTCTGCACGTCTGGCCGAGGCTGCAGCTCAGCTGCGCACCGTCCAGCAGATCCGCAAGAAGTTCGGCCACTAACAGGCCATCACTTGTTGCGCGATTGATTAAAAAGGGTAGCCTCGGCTACCCTTTTTTCTTTTCCGATTTTCATAACCTGGTCGCAGCCGCTGACCACCCAGGATTGGTAGCCTGTCATGTCTCTTGAAATTGTTATCCTCGCTGCCGGCCAAGGCACTCGCATGCGTTCGGCACTGCCGAAAGTTCTGCATCCGATTGCCGGCAACTCGATGCTTGGCCATGTTATCCACAGCGCTCGGCAACTTGATCCACAGCGCATCCACGTGGTGATCGGCCATGGTGCCGACGCGGTACGTGAGCGACTGGCAGCCGATGATCTGAATTTCGTCCTGCAGGACAAACAGTTGGGTACTGGCCACGCGGTTGCTCAAGCAGTGCCATTCATTGAGTCCGACACCGTCCTGATTCTTTACGGTGACGTACCTTTGATCGAAGTCGAGACCCTTCAGCGTTTGCTCAAGCAGGTTGCGCCACAGCAATTGGGTTTGCTGACCGTGGAGCTGGACGATCCGACTGGCTATGGCCGCATCGTCCGTAATGCTGCCGGCAAGGTGACGGCCATCGTCGAACAGAAAGACGCCAACGACGCCGAACGTGCAATCACTGAAGGCAACACCGGTATTCTCGCGCTGCCATTTGCGCAACTGGGTGACTGGATGAGCCGTCTCTCCAACAACAACGCCCAGGGCGAGTACTACTTGACTGACGTGATTGCCATGGCGGTCAGCGATGGTCTGGTGGTAGCCACCGAGCAACCTCATGACGCCATGGAAGTGCAGGGCGCCAATGATCGCAAGCAGCTTTCCGAGCTGGAGCGTCATTATCAACTGCGCGCGGGTCGCCGTTTGATGGCCCAGGGCGTGACACTGCGCGACCCGGCACGTTTCGATGTCCGCGGCGACATCACTGTCGGTCGCGATGTACTGATCGACATCAACGTGATTCTTGAAGGCAACGTTGTCATCGAAGATGACGTGGTGATCGGCCCGAATTGCGTGATCAAGGACAGCACCCTGCGAAAAGGCGTGGTGATCAAGGCCAACAGCCATATCGAGGGCGCGATCATGGGCGAAGGCAGCGATGCCGGTCCATTTGCGCGTCTGCGTCCCGGCACCGTGCTAGAGGCTCGCGCGCATGTGGGTAACTTTGTTGAACTGAAAAACGCTCACATGGGCGAAGGCGCCAAGGCCGGTCACTTGACGTATCTGGGCGATGCCGAGATTGGCGCGCGGACCAACATCGGAGCAGGCACCATCACCTGCAACTATGACGGTGCCAACAAGTGGAAAACCGTGTTGGGTGAAGATGTGTTCATTGGTTCCAACAACTCGTTGGTGGCGCCTGTGGATATCTCTAGCGGTGCAACCACCGCCGCCGGATCGACCATTACGCAGAATGTGGATAACGCACAATTGGCCGTGGGCCGTGCGCGTCAGAAGAACATCGACGGCTGGAAGCGGCCGGAGAAGATCAAAAAGACGTAAGTTATCCACAATCCCTGTAGGAGCCGGCTTGCTGGCGATCGAGACGACGCGGTGTATCAGCGGAAACCGCAATCGCCAGCGAGCCGGCTCCTACGAGGTTATCCACAGATCTTTTTGTCGCCTCTCGCTTGACGAAGTTTCGCTGATAGGTTTTGATTGCTTACGTTATCTTTCGAATCGAAACTTACCCCGTCATGTCGAAACGCAATACACCTCAACGCCGTCACAACATCCTCACCTTGCTCAATGAGCAGGGTGAAGTCAGTGTGGATGAGTTGGCCAAGCGCTTCGAAACCTCGGAAGTTACGATTCGCAAGGACCTGGCGGCACTTGAAAGCAACGGCCTGTTGCTGCGCCGTTATGGTGGTGCGATCACCATGCCTCAGGAACTGGTTGCCGATATCGGTCAACCAGTGTCCCGATACAAACAGGCGATTGCCCGGGCTGCGGTCACGCGGATTCGCGAGCATGCGCGGATCATCATCGACAGCGGCAGTACCACGGCGGCGATGATTCCGGAACTCGGCCAGCAGCCAGGTCTGGTGGTGATGACCAACTCGCTTCACGTCGCCAACGCCTTGAGCGAACTCGAACACGAGCCGGTGCTGTTGATGACGGGTGGTACCTGGGACCCGCATTCCGAGTCCTTCCAGGGGCAGGTCGCCGAGCAGGTGCTGCGTTCCTATGATTTCGACCAGTTGTTCATTGGTGCCGACGGCATCGACCTGGTGCGCGGTACCACCACCTTCAATGAATTGCTGGGACTCAGCCGCGTCATGGCGGATGTGGCTCGCGAAGTGATCGTGATGGTGGAGTCCGACAAGATCGGCCGCAAGATTCCCAACCTGGAGCTGCCATGGAGCAGCGTCCATACCCTAATTACCGATGATCGCCTGCCGCTGGAGGCACGCGATCAGATACAAGCCCGCGGTATCACGCTGATATGCGCGGCTGTCAGTCAGGAGAAATAGCATGTGTGGAATTGTCGGTGCAGTCGCAGAACGTAACATCACTGCCATCCTCCTCGAAGGCCTCAAGCGCCTGGAATACCGTGGCTATGACAGCGCCGGTGTGGCGGTCTATACCAATGACCAACAGCTCGAGCGCATGCGTCGTCCGGGTAAAGTCAGCGAGCTGGAACTGGCGCTCCAGGCCGAGCCGCTGATCGGCCGCCTGGGCATCGCCCACACTCGCTGGGCCACGCACGGTGCGCCGTGCGAGCGCAACGCTCACCCGCATTTCTCCGGCGACCTGGCGGTGGTGCACAACGGCATCATCGAGAATTACGAAGCCCTGCGCGAACAACTCAAGGCACTGGGTTACGTGTTCACATCGGACACCGACACTGAAGTCATCGCCCACCTGCTGAACCACAAACTCAAGGATCTGCACGATCTGACCGTGGCCCTCAAGGCTACTGTTAAAGAGCTGCACGGTGCTTACGGCCTGGCGGTGATCAGCGCTCGGCAACCCGACCGTCTGCTTGCCGCTCGCAGTGGCAGCCCGCTGGTGATTGGCCTGGGCCTGGGTGAGAACTTCCTTGCTTCGGACCAGTTGGCCCTGCGCCAGGTCACGGACCGCTTTATGTATCTGGAAGAAGGTGATATCGCCGAAATTCGTCGCGATAGCGTTCAGATCTGGGACGTTACCGGCAAGATTGTCCAGCGTGAAACCGTGCAGTACCGTGACGGCGCCGATGTGGCGGACAAGGGCGAGTACCGCCACTTCATGCTCAAGGAAATCCACGAACAACCTGCCGTGGTGCAACGTACCCTCGAAGGTCGTCTGAGCCCGGACGGCGTACTGGTGCAGGCTTTCGGCCCGCAGGCTGCCGAGCTGTTCGCCAAAGTACGCAACGTGCAGATCGTCGCCTGCGGCACCAGCTACCACGCTGGCATGGTCGCCCGTTATTGGCTGGAAGAGCTGGCCGGCATCCCGTGCCAGGTCGAAGTCGCCAGCGAGTTCCGCTACCGCAAAGTCGTGGTGCAGCCCGACACCCTGTTCGTGACCATTTCCCAGTCCGGCGAAACCGCCGACACCCTGGCAGCGCTGCGCAATGCCAAGGAACTGGGTTTCCTCGCCAGCCTGGCGATCTGCAACGTCGGCATCAGCTCGCTGGTGCGTGAATCCGACCTGACCTTGCTGACCCAGGCCGGCCGCGAAATCGGCGTGGCCTCGACCAAAGCCTTCACCACTCAATTGGTTGGCCTGCTGTTGCTGACGCTGTCCCTGGGTCAGGTGCGCGGCACCTTGGCCAAAGGTGTCGAGGCTACTTTGGTTGAAGAACTGCGTCGCCTGCCGACCCGTCTGGGCGAAGCCCTGGCCATGGACAGCACTGTGGAGAAAATCGCCGAGCTGTTCGCCGAGAAGCACCACACGCTGTTCCTCGGTCGTGGCGCGCAATTCCCGGTCGCGATGGAAGGTGCCCTGAAACTCAAGGAGATTTCCTACATCCACGCCGAAGCGTACCCGGCTGGCGAGCTGAAACACGGTCCGTTGGCGCTTGTGGATAACGACATGCCGGTAGTGACCGTGGCGCCAAACAACGAATTGCTGGAGAAGTTGAAGTCCAACCTCCAGGAAGTCCGTGCCCGTGGTGGCCAACTGATCGTCTTCGCTGACGAGCAGGCCGGCATGACCAACGGTGAAGGCACCCACGTTGTGCACATGCCGCACATCCACGACATTCTGTCGCCGATCCTCTACACCATCCCGCTGCAGTTGCTGTCGTACTACGTCGCGGTGTTGAAAGGCACAGACGTTGACCAGCCGCGCAACCTGGCGAAGTCCGTCACCGTGGAGTAAGTTATCCACAGCTGAATCGAGGGGGCAAGGTTCCTGTTATTGACAGGACCCTGCCCCTTTTACATTCAGCTCAGAATTTTTCCGGTATCAATCTCAGCGGATAATTCGGCTCTCGATAGCCGCCCGGCTTCTGGCGTTTGGGCAACTTTACAGCCTCCCTCGGAACCTCTTCATAGGGAATGCGGCTGAGCAGGTCGGTGATGATGTTCAGGCGAGCCCGTCGCTTGTCATTCGAGTTGGCCACCAACCACGGCGCATGGTCGGTGTCGGTCATCTTGAACATGTCGTCACGGGCGCGTGAGTAGTCATACCAGCGGCTGTAGGACTTGAGGTCCATGCCGGTGAGCTTCCAGATTTTACGTCCATCCTTGATGCGAGCCTGAAGCCGGCGTGTCTGCTCCTCCTGGCTGACTTCCAGCCAGTACTTGATCAGGATCACTCCGGAATCGACGATTGCGCGTTCCACCGAGGGGATAGATTTCAGGAAACGGGTGACCTGGTCTTTGGTGCAGAACCCCATCACGCGTTCAACGCCCGCACGGTTGTACCAACTGCGATCGAAGATCACCACTTCGCCAGCCGCCGGCAGATGCGGCAAGTAGCGCTGCACGTACATCTGACTTTTCTCGCGTTCGGTAGGTGCACTCAGCGCAATCACCCGGAAGACACGCGGACTCACCCGCTCGGTCAGCGCCTTGATGGTTCCGCCCTTGCCAGCACCGTCGCGCCCCTCAAAAACGATGCACACCTTGATGCCCTTGTTCCGCACCCATTCCTGCAGCTTGACGGTTTCGACGTGCAGCTCGCGTAGCGCTTTCAGGTAGTCTTTGTTACTCATTTTCGGGCTGTCCGCCATTTGCGGCTTTTGTGCCCGCTTCTTGTCCTTTGCCATGACCAAGACCTCACTGTTTCCCGGTCATGTCAGACTAGGTCGTTTTCGACGTCGCGCTCAAAATCGCAGCCTGACGGATGCGATTTTTATTTGAATGGAGAACTTGCCCGGTGGACCGATTCCAGGAAATGCAGGTCTTCGCCGCCGTTGCCCAGGAGCAAGGTTTCTCGGCGGCGGCGCGACGTTTGGGGATGTCGGCGGCCAGTGTCACTCGTGCCGTGGCCGCGCTGGAAAAACGCATTGGCACGTTGCTGCTGACGCGCACTACCCGCAGCGTGCATTTGAGCGAGGCGGGTCAGCGGTATCTCGAAGACTGTCGGAGGATTCTTGCCGAGGTGCAGGAAGCGGAGGATTCCGCTGCGGGCAGTCACGCCGAACCTCGTGGGCAACTGACGATCACCGCGCCGGTGTTATTTGGCGAGTTGTTCGTGACTCCGGTGATGGTGAGTTATCTGAAGCAGTTTCCCGAAGTCTGCATCAATGGGGTGTTGGTCGATCGAGTGGTCAGCATGGTCGAGGAGGGGATTGATGTGGCCGTGCGCATCGGTGAGTTGCCCGACAGCAACCAACACGCGATCCGCGTCGGTGAAGTGCGACGGGTGATTTGCGCTTCTCCACCATTTCTAGAGACGCAGGGCAGGCCCGTGCATCCTCAGGATCTGGCGCGTGCACCGGTTATTTCAACGTCCGCTATCGGTCAGCTGAAAAGCTGGCCTTTTCAGGATGCGGGCCAGCCCATTAGCGTACGGGCTGAATCACGGTTGGTGGTGACAGCGAATCAGGCCGCGATTAATGCAGCGTGCCTTGGGTTGGGATTCACCCGCGTCCTGTCTTATCAGGTCGCCAGCAAAGTAGCGTCCTCAGAGCTGGAAATCGTATTGGCTGACTTCGAGCTGCCGCCGCTGCCCATCCATGTGGTGTATCAGGGTGGGCGCAACGCCCCTGCGCGGATTCGCAGTTTCGTGGACTTCACCGTGAAAGCCTTGCGAGAACACCCGGCCTTGCAGGGCTGACGGTTTATTGCGCTGGCTGAAATAATTGATTGCGTTTGCTGGTTATTCTGTTGTTTTGGTTGCGGGTGGAAGATAGCGCTCATCGGTGCTGATCTTTCCTGAGCGGCACCACCACCCAGCGGAGTCGACCATGCAAGCGATCAAACTCTATAACTTCCCACGCTCTGGCCATGCTCATCGTGTGGAACTGATGCTGTCCCTGCTGCAACTGCCCACTGAGCTGATCTTTGTAGATCTGGCCAAGGGCGAGCACAAACAACCGGCGTACCTGGCAATCAACCCGTTCGGGCAGGTGCCAGCCATCGACGATCAGGGTGTGGTGCTGGGTGATTCCAATGCGATTCTGGTTTATCTGGCGCAAAAGTACGGTAACGGCCGCTGGCTGCCAGCCGATCCGGTCGGCGCGGCCAAGGTGCAACGCTGGTTGTCGATTGCCGCTGGACCCATCGCGTTTGGTCCGGCCAGAGCAAGGCTGATCACTGTATTCGGCGCGGCTTATAACGCTGAAGAGGTGATTGCTTACTCTCACATCTGGCTCAAGCAGATCGATCAGGAGTTGGCTGCTTCGCCTTATCTGGTTGGCAGCGAACCGACCATTGCCGACGTGGCAGCTTACAGTTACATCGCCCACGCTCCGGAAGGCAACGTGTCGCTTGAAGACTACGCCAACGTGCGAGCCTGGTTGGCGCGTATCGAAGCCTTGCCTGGTTTTGTCGGCATGCCGCGCACCGTCGTCGGCCTGCAAAAAAATGCCTGAGACTTGCGGCCCGACATTGTCGGGCCGCTCACACTGCGCCTGGCGCGCAGGGGAGAAGCCGTAATGGACCATTCACCTTGGCACGCGGGCGAAAAACAGTTGCAGGCACACGTCGGTGTTGCCGAGCGAATGGAGGCGTTGGGTCGTAGGGTGGTTCGCACTGAGATGCCGGACCAACACCGCACATTCTACGAGCAACTGCCGTTTATGCTGTACGGCGCGGTGGACGTCGACGGTAACCCTTGGGCGAGCATTCTTGAAGGCCAACCGGGCTTCGCTCACTCGCCAGAGCCGGGTGTGCTGCAATTCAACAGCTTGCCGGGGGCGGATGACCCGGCGCAATTGAGCGATGGCGCGGCGATCGGCTTGTTGGGGATCGAACTGCACACGCGGCGGCGCAACCGCCTCAATGGTCGCGTCGGTGCCGTGACGGCGAGTGGTTTTGGCGTAACGGTCGAACAGTCCTTCGGCAACTGCCCGCAATACATTCAATTACGACAATTCCGTACGGTGCCGCTGGCGAATCCGGCGACGCGCATTGCGCAACACCTGGACGGTCTGGATGATGCGGCCAAAGCCACGATCTGCGGCGCCGATACCTTTTTCGTTGCCAGTTATGTGGATGTCGACGGCCAGCGCTCGGTGGACGTTTCACACCGTGGTGGTCAGGCCGGTTTCGTACAGGTGGAAGGTAATCGACTGACCATCCCGGACTTTGCCGGCAACCTGTTCTTCAATACCTTGGGCAACTTGCTGATCAATCCCCGGGCGGGTTTGCTGTTTATCGATTTCAACTCGGGCGACCTGCTGCACCTCAGCGGTCGCACCGAAGTCATCCTTGAAGGCCCGCAGGTCGAGGCCTTTCAAGGCGCCGAGCGTCTGTGGACATTCGAGGTGCAGCAGGTAGTGCGTCGGCCCGCAGCATTGGGTCTGCGCTGGCGCTTCGACGGTGTCTCTCCCACCAGTTTGCTGACGGGCAGTTGGGAGCAGGCCAATGCACGCCTGCAAGCCCAGGCGCTGGGTGATCGTTGGCGGCCGCTGCGGGTGGTGCGGATCGAAGCGGAAAGCCACAACATCCGTTCGATCTATCTGGAGCCCGCCGATGGCGCCGGGTTCCCGCTGTTCCAAGCGGGGCAGCATTTGCCGCTGCGGTTCACCCTTGGCGGTGAGGTGCATATCCGCACTTACAGCCTGTCGAGCGCGCCGTCCGATGACTTTTTCCGCATCAGCGTGAAGCGCGAAGGGCTGGTGTCTTCGCACCTGCACGAGCAGGTACGTGTCGGTGATCTGCTGGAGGCCCGCGCGCCGCAAGGTCACTTCACCGTGGCACCCCATGAGCGTCGACCGCTGGTGTTGTTGGCCGCCGGTGTAGGCATTACGCCCTTGCTGTCGATGGTCCGCGAGGTGGTGTATCAAGGCCTGCGCACCCGGCGCATTCGGCCTACATGGTTTTTCCAGAGTTCGCGCACGCTGGCCGATCAACCGTTTCGTTCCGAGCTGGATCGTTTGTTGGATGACGCCGGTGATGCGGTGCGGGTGCTGCGTCTGCTCAGTCAGCCGGAGGCCGATGCTCAAGAGGGCGAGGACTTTGACCAGACCGGACGGATCGACACCGCGTTGCTCAAGACCCTCCTTGAGGTAGAAGACTACGATCAGCTGGATTTTGTCCTCTGTGGCCCGGGCAGTTTTACTCAGGCGCTGTACGACGGCCTGCGGGAACTGAATATTCGCGATTCGCGGATTCACGCCGAAACTTTCGGCCCATCGACCTTGCGTCGCCAGCCGGACCCCGACGCGGTCGTCATCGAGCAACCGCCAGCCGCGACCACGTCGGTGCCGGTGGTGTTCGAGCGCTCGGCCAAAGAAGCCCGCTGGCAACCCGATGGCGGCACCTTGCTGGAGTTGGCGGAAAGCCGTGGCTTGCGCCCGGAATTCAGTTGCCGCGGCGGTTCCTGCGGGACCTGCAAGACTCGCCTGATCAGCGGCCAGGTGAATTATCCACAGCCGCCGGCGGAAGTGCCGGATGAAGGACACGTCCTGATTTGTTGTGCGATTCCGGCGCAGAGCTCGCAGCCTTTGGTGCTCGACCTGTAGCATCTGACGGACGCTGCCTTCAGCAGCTTCAAAGGATGCTTTATGGTTTTTCTCGCTCCCCTGTCGGGCTTGCTGGTGCTGCTGGTTTTGCTTACCGGTTGTGAACGACAGGACGCACCGCCGCTCGATCAGCAACTCTACGTCTGGCAACGGCAATGGACGCCGGCCCACGAAGCCGCACTCAACGACAGTCGTGGGGATTTTTCGAGCCTGCGGGTGCTGGCCTTGCAGGCGTTTCCCAAGGCGGGTTGGAGCCGGGCGCGAATCGACCCGGAGCTGCTCAAACGGGACGGCCGGCCGTTGATTGCGGTGATTCGTCTCGATGGCCAGCTCAAGTCGCTGGACCAGGACGAGGTCGCTGCGCAGATCCAGCAAGTGCTCAACGATTGGCAGGCGCAAGGGCTGATGCTCTCCGGAGTGGAAATCGACCACGATGCCGGTAACGCTCGCCTACCGGCATATCGGAAATTCCTCACGGATCTGCGCACGGTTTTGCCGGCCTCCATGCCGCTGAGCATCACCGCGTTGCCGGCGTGGATCGACAGTCCCGAACTGCCTGCATTGTTATCCACAGTCGATAGCAGCGTATTGCAGGTGCATGCGGTGAGCGACCCGCGAATGGGTTTGTTTGACCCGGATCAGGCCACAAAATGGGCCGGCGCCTGGAGCCGCATCACTTCGAAACCCTTTTATCTGGCGCTACCGGCCTATGGCGTAGCGCTGTTGCCGCAGGCCAGCGGCGCACCCGACGTGGAAAGTGAAGTGCCCATTGAGCGCGTCGGCGAGCGCCGGGAATTGCTGGCCGATCCGCGGCAACTGAGCATTCTGGCCGCCGAGTTACGCAACGATCCACCGCCTCATCTGGCCGGGCTGATCTGGTTTCGCCTGCCATTGGCCCATGATCGCCGGGCCTGGAGCCTGACGACGTTACGCGCTGTAGCCCGTGGCGATGCCCTCGATAGTCGCCTGACGCTGAAACTCTCGGCGCGCGATGGCCTCTATGACGTCAGCATCAGCAATCAAGGCAACCTCGACAGCGCCTGGCCCGAACGTCTGACTCTCGCGGTGCAAGGTTGTGACGGTGCCGATGCGCTGGCCGGTTATGCGTTGCAACAAAGCCCGGATCTGCTTACCTTCACCCGCCTGCGCGACGGCCGAATAGCGGCCGGCGGGCAGCGCGCCATTGGTTGGGCGCGCTGCGCAAACATTGATCAAGGAGGTTCGAATGTTCACCCGTAACTGGCCCTGCCATTTGCTTTGCCTGAGTCTCAGTTTTCCACTGGGTTCGGCAATGGCCTGTGGGCCGGATTTCCCGATGCGCTTGCTCGACAACCGGGGCCAAACGCTGGCGGAGTTGCCGGAAGGTAACTTCCGGTTCGAGATCAGTCGTCTCGGGCAGGCGATTGCGGGTTTGAAAAACGTCAGCGAAGTCGTCTACAGCAGCATGGACGCGCCTGACTATGCCGTGCAGCGGGACGACGCCGAACAGGCTGGTTTGACGGCGGAGCAGCAGGCGTTGGTCAAACAACTGCGCACGCTGAGCGATGCTCATCAGGTCGAGGCGCAGGGCGCAAGCCTGCCGACCGAGCTCAGGTTCTATCTGGCCGGTGCCGTGGCGTTCAGCGCCGGTGAACATGGCCTGGCTGCCGACTTCTTCCGAAAAGTGCTCGCATTGCCGGCTGATCAACGCGCGTTGCGCAGTACTTGGGCCGCGTACTCGCTGGGCCGGGCGCTCTTCGCCATGAGCAGCGAAGCGGACGCCACGCCCGACCTGCTGATGCAATCGCGCAAAGCCTTCGAGCGGGCGCGTCAGCTGAGTATCGACGGCTTCAGCGACCCGCTGGAACTGGGCGTCGCCAGCCTCGGCGAAGAGGCTCGCGTCGCTCGCGCGGTGGGCGACTGGGACAGCGCTATCGAACTCTACGCCACACAGAATCTCCACGGCTCGGCGGTGGGCTACACCTCGCTAAAGCTATTGATGGCGGATCTGGCGGCGATGCCTGACGAGCAACTGGCCGCGTTGCTTAAAGGAAAACCAGTGCAGCAACTGGTGACTGCGTCCCTGATCAGCCGCTTGGGTTGGTCATTTGGTGATCAACCGCCGAATGAACAAAAGCTGATCAAGCTGCTGCAAAGCAGCACGCGCGGTAGCCTCGATAATGCCGATCGACTGGCCGCCGTAAATTACCAACAGGGCGATTACGTCACTGCGAAGGCCTTTCTTGAACACGCTGGCGACGGTGGCCTGGCGTGGTGGCTGCGGGCGAAACTGGCGATGCGTGAAGGCGATAAATCCGCTGCGACTGCAGCGTACGCCAAGGCTGCCCACGCTTTCCCGCAGAGCGAATCCTGGGGCGAGCGGCGGACGCCGGACTGGGATTTCGAAACGCTTCAGCCCAAGTGCCGGGTCGAGGGGGAAAGCGCGATCCTGGCGTTGCAACGTGGGGATTATCTGCAGGCGTTCGATCAGCTTTATCGCAGCAACGACATTTACTGGTTCGATGCCGCGACCGTCGCTGAGCGTGTGCTGACTGTCGATGAGCTCAAGCATTACGTCGACACGCAGGTGCCGGCACCGCCTGCGCTGACTCAGCAGGATCGCGACAATTACGTGCCGCTGCCAGTGGCGGCGAAGTTGCGCAACCTGCTTGGGCGGCGGTTGCTGCGTGAGGCGCGTTACGACGAAGCGCCAGGCTATTTCGACAGTGCCGACTTGCAGGCCAAGGCCAAGTGGTACGGGGAGTTGCGCCACGACGCCGAATCGAAATGGTGGCCAACCAAACGGGCATTCGCTTATTACTCTGCCGCGACATTGGCTCGATTCGACGGGATGGAGCTGTTGGGTTACGAGATGTCTCCGGATTACGCCACCTTCGGTGGCAATTACAGTTTGGAGGCTCCCGAGCTCAAGGTCGGCCCATTGATGGCCGCGGGTGAGGTGCAACGGCAGCAAGCTACGCTGGCGCAACCTGATGAGCGTTTCCATTACCGGTTTGTCGCCACCGCGCTGGCAAGTAAAGCGGCTGATCATTTGCCCCACAGCAGTCAGGCTTTCGCATCGGTGCTGTGCAAGGCTTCGTCGTGGGGCACTAGCCTGCAAGAGCAAAGCGCGTTCTATCGCCGTTACGTCGAGGAAGGTCCGTATGTCATCTGGGCGGGTGATTTTGGTCATCAATGCCAGGATCCGGACTTTCAGAGCGCCGACCAGCGCTACGTCACCCAAGTCACTGACGCAGCGCGCTCCGAGCTGCGGCCGTACAAAACGCCTTTACAGATCGGCGGTGTGTTGGCGGTCATGGCAGCGGCGTTGTTGCTGATTAATCGTCGCCGCCGTAAGTCGCAGTGAGCTTCAAGCCTGTTGAACAAAAGTCAGCCGCACCGCAAAGCCGATCAACAGACTGCCAAATAACCATTGCTGGAAGCGCTGGGCCGAGGGACTGCGTTGCAGCCAACGGCCAAGCGCGGCACCGGCCAAGGCGTACGCGCTGTCGAACATCAGGCCGACACCGACCAGCACCACGCCCAGGGTGGCGAATTGTGCGAGTACCGGCCCGGCGTGTGGATCGATGAACTGCGGCAACAGCACCGAGCAGAACAACAGCGCTTTGGGGTTCAGCAGGTTGGTCAGCAATCCGCGCTGAATGGCTTGGCGCCAATGAAGTTTTCCATAGGCTGGATCTGCTCCGTTCAGGTTCGGCAGCATCGTGGTCCGCAGGCATTGAATGCCGATCCACAACAGGTACGCGGCGCCGGCCAGGCGCACCATATCGAAAGTCCAGGGGGCGGCCTTGAACAGTGCCGCCAACCCCAGCGCCGCCAAGGCCACATGACAACCTCGGGCAATGCCCAAACCCACCGCCGTGGCCAGCGCCGCGCCTTTGCCTTGGCGTGCGCCGGTCTGCAGCAGCAGAATCATGTCCGGGCCCGGCAACAGGTAAACCACTGCCAGCGCCATGAAAAACAGCCAAAGCCCCGCCATGCTGCACTCCTTTCGTTGTCGATTCGGTAGCGCCAGTCTAGGGCTGAAGCACAGGGCAGGTGGTTGCGTAGTTTGCTTCTAAATAGTCGTTGGTTGGCATAACCTGCTACTTAACGTCATCTGAACCTGCAGGATCTGCCAAAAATGAAACTCGACGCTTACGACCGCAAGATTCTCGCAGCCCTGCAACGGGATGGTCGCTTGAGCAACGTGCAACTGGCGGATGAAATCGGACTGTCCGCGTCACCCTGTTTGCGCCGGGTGCGGATGCTTGAAGACGCCGGGGTGATTCGCGGTTATCAGGCCAACCTGGATCGTGATGAGGTCGGGCTGGGGCTGACGGTGTTTGTCGGGGTCAAGGTCGAACGCCACAACGACGAGCAGGCTGAAGCCTTTCGCGTGGCGGTGATGGCGTTGCCCGAGGTAATTTCGGCGTTTCTGGTGTCAGGGGAATCGGATTTTCTGTTGCAGGTGGTGGTGCCGGATCTACGTGCGTACGACCGTTTTCTAACCGGGCGTTTGCTGAAGTTGCCGGGGGTGAGCGACATCCGCAGCAACTTTGCGATTCACACGGTGAAAACGCCGGGGGCGTTGCCGTTGGAGCATTTACCGCTCTAAACCGAGTTGCGCCCGTCGCGAACAGGCCTCCACACATGGGATCTGTGGCGTACACAAAACCAGTGTGGGAGCGAGACCGGTTTGCCGGCGATGGGCGCAACTCGGTGTGAAGCCCTACATCTGCGTCGCCATCCCCTCCACATTCATCGCCGCCTGGCGCAACGCCTCGGAGCGGGTCGGGTGAGGGTGACAAGTCAGCGCGATGTCTTCAGCCGAAGCGCTGAACTCCATGGCCACGCAATACTCGCCAATCATTTCACTGACGCTCGGACCCACCAGGTGCACGCCGAGAATTTCGTCGGTGCGCTCATCGGCCAGCACTTTGGCGAAGCCTTCAGTCTCGTGGTTGATCTTCGCCCGGCTGTTGGCGGTGAAGGGGAATTTACCCACCTTGTACGAGCGCCCTTCAGCTTTCAGTTGCTCTTCGGTCTTGCCGACGCTGGCCAGCTCCGGACGGGTGTAAATGACATTGGGGATCAGGTCGTAATTGACCTCGCCCGCCTTGCCGACGAGCTGCTCGATACAGGCCATGGCTTCATCTTCAGCCTTGTGCGCGAGCATTGGCCCCGAAGTGACATCACCGATGACCCACACGCCTGCCGCTTCAGTGCGATGACCCTTGTTGGCGAGCATGCCGCGTTTATCCGTGGTGAGGCCAACGTTCTCCAGGCCCAAACCCTCTGTGTAAGGCCGGCGCCCGATGGCCACCAGCACGTAATCGGCGTCGAGCAATTCGGCAGTGCCGCCGGCCGCCGGTTCGACGCTGAGTTGAACGCCATTCGCCGAGGTCGTGGCGCTGGTGACTTTCGAACTCAACTTGAAACTGATGCCTTGCTTGCTCAACGAGCGTTGCAGGGTTTTGCCCGCCTCGCCGTCCACGCCGGGGCAGATCCGGTCGAGAAATTCGACCACCGTCACTTGTGCGCCCAAACGCCGCCACACCGAGCCCAATTCCAGGCCAATGACCCCGGCGCCGATCACCACCAGATGCTTGGGTACTTCGGATAAAGAAAGCGCACCGGTGGAATCGAGAATGCGCGTGTTGTCGATGTCCACACCGGGCAGGGGAGTGGGCTCGGAGCCGGTGGCGATGATGATGTCCTTGGCGCTCAGTTCAGTCTTGCCGCCCTGGCTGTCTGTCACCGTGACTTTGCCCGGCCCGTCGATATGGCCCCATCCCTTGATCCAGTCGACTTTGTTCTTGCGGAACAGAAACTCGATGCCCTTGGTCAGCCCGGTAACGCTTTCGTCTTTTTGCTTCATCATTTGCGCGAGGTTCAGCGTGGGTTTGACCTCGATACCGAGGTTGGCAAATTCCGCACCCATGGCCGCGTCATACAGTTCAGAAGCATGCAGCAATGCCTTGGACGGCATGCAACCGACGTTCAGGCAGGTGCCGCCGAGGGTCGCGCGGCCTTCGACACAGGCGGCTTTGAGGCCCAACTGACCGGCGCGAATCGCCGCGTTGTAACCGCCAGGGCCTCCGCCCAGTATCACGACGTCATAGTTGCTCATGGATGTACTCCTGAATGGAATGGAAATCGGGCTGGATAAACGTAGTTCCTGAATAAAATTACGAGCGTAATATGTGCGCTGCCAAGCCTTTCGGTCAAGGCTTCAGCCAAGCGACAGGTTGTGCGTCTTTAGATAGAAGGATTTAGTACAAAAATTTCACGGGTTTCGTTATATCGTAACGAACTGCGACATGAGCAAAGATAAACACTGGGGTGGTATGCAAGTCGATCTCGAAATTGAGGGCGCAACCGTAACGGGGCTGCCGCGTTTTCAGCAGGCAGTCTTTCAAGGGCGGCGATTGCGCCAGTTGGCCATTGGCTTCGGCGCACTCGCGGCGACAGGGCTGGTGCTGGCGTTTTTTGTCGGACTGTTTGCGCCGCAGTCGCTTTGGCCCGCGTTGCTGGTCAATCAGAGCGTCGGTTTGCTGGTGCTGGTCGCCGGGATGCAATCGGCGTGGTGGGTGACACAGTGGCGCGCAAGGGCGATGAGCCCGGCGATGCTCCCGGTGGAAGTTGTCGCTGAATCGCCGCCGATGGGTTGGTATGACCGATTACTGGAGCGGATCGGTCAACGATGGCTACGGCTGCTGGCGCAGATCGGCGCTTCGACGCTGTGGCTTGGCGCTTGGGCTCTGCTGGTATTGTTCAGCGTTGAACGGGTCTGGGACCTGGCCCTGCCTCCCGCTGCACTGGGTTTTTCGGCCAGTGTCGCGGCGGCATTGTCGTTACTGCTGGCCTTTGGTTTGCTGGTGCTGGAGCGGCAACTCGCCCAGGAAAACGTAGCGCAATGGCCCGAAGCAGGTTCGCTGGCGCAGCTGACGCGCGTGGCAATTATCTGCCTTGTGCTAAGCGCGCTGTGCCTGTTGTTGGGCAGCGAAGAGTCGGTTTGGCCGGTACGTCTGGCGGTACTGATTGGCCTGCTTCCGGGGTTGGTCGCGGGCGAACTGCTGCTGCGCGCGGTGTTGTCACTGTTCAGTCCGCAGCGTGAACAACTCGAACCGGCGTTGCTGGCACGCAGCTTTGTCGCCGACATGCTGCGCTGGCCGCCCCAACCGTTGCTGGCGCTGCAACACGAATTGCATAACCGCTTCGGCATCGATCTGCGGCAGATCTGGGCCTTCACTTACATGCGCCGGGCGTTCGTTCCGGTGCTGGCGGTGGTAGCACTGGTCGGTTGGTCGCTCACCGGCATTCACGAAATTGCCCTGCAAGGGCGGGGCATCTACGAGCGTTTCGGTAAACCGGTGGAGGTCTTCGGGCCCGGTTTGCACGCAGGTCTGCCATGGCCACTGGGCCGGGTGTTGAGTGTCGAGAACGGTGTGGTCCACGAGTTGGCCACCAGTGTCGGCGAAGCGGCGGCGCCGATAGTGGCTGAACCGGCTGAAGGTCCGGCGCCGGCGACGGCCAATCGCTTGTGGGACGCCAGTCATGTGAACGACAAATCTCAGGTGATTGCCAGTAGTCGCGCCGACAAACAGAGCTTCCAGATCGTCAACATGGACGTGCGTTTCGTCTATCGCATCGGCCTCACGGATCAAGCGGCGTTGGCCGCGACGTACAACAGCGCCGACGTACCCACACTGATCCGCAGCACCGCCAGCCGAATTCTGGTGCACGACTTTGCCTCTCGGACCCTCGACGGTCTGCTCGGTGAGGACAGGGTAGGGCTCGCCGAGGAGATCGGCCGCGCGGTGCAGGCGGACCTGGAAAAACTCGACAGCGGTGTGGAAATTCTCGCGACCGTGGTCGAAGCGATTCACCCACCGGCCGGCGCGGCCAACGCTTATCACGGCGTGCAAGCGGCGCAAATTGCTGCGCAAGCCTTGATCTCGCGTGAGCGCGGCGCAGCTGCCGAAGCCACCCATCAGGCGCAATTGCAGGCCAGCATCGCGCGCGATCAAGCGACGGCCAGCGCGCGTGAAATCAATGCTGCCGCGCAAGCGGCGGATCTGAAATTCAGCGCCGAGCAAAAAGCCTATGCCCACGCAGGCCAGGCTTTCGTGCTGGAGCAGTATTTCAGCCAGCTCTCCCATGGCCTGAGCAACTCCAGGTTGCTGGTTCTCGATCATCGTCTGGGCGGCAGCAGTAACGCGCCGACCATCGACCTCCGTACTTTCACGCTGCCGGTTGACCCTGCATCGGCGCGTAAAACTGCTCAGCCAGGAGCTGCCAATTGAGCCAGTCGCACACTCACGATCATGATGACCACGCCGGCCTCGATCACGGCCATGGCGGGCATCACCACGGGCATCACCATCACCACCATGGCGATCCACAGGAAGCAGGTCCATTCCCATGGCGACGCATGGGATGGGCGGCGTTGCTGGTGGCGTTTGCCATCGCTGCGGCGAGCCTGGTGCAAGTGCGTTCCGGCGAGGCCACGGTGATCACGCGCTTCGGTAATCCGTCGCGGGTGTTGCTGGAGCCGGGACTGGGCTGGCGCTGGCCCGCGCCTTTTGAAGCAGCGATACCAGTCGATTTGCGTCTGCGCACCACGTCCAGCGGTTTGCAGGATGTGGGCACGCGTGACGGTTTGCGCATCATCGTTCAGGCCTACGTGGCGTGGCAGGTGCAAGGCGATCCGGACAATGTTCAGCGCTTCATGCGCGCCGTGCAGAATCAGCCGGACGAAGCGGCGCGGCAGATTCGCACCTTCGTCGGCTCGGCGCTGGAAACCACGGCCAGCAGTTTTGATCTGGCCAATCTGGTGAACACCGATGCCAACCAGGTGCACATTGCCGATTTCGAAACGCAGTTGCGTCAGCAAATTGATCAGCAGTTGCTCACCACTTACGGTGTTCGTGTGCTGCAAGTCGGCATTGAACGGTTGACCTTGCCGTCGGTGACCCTTGCCGCCACGGTCGATCGCATGCGTGCCGAGCGTGAAACAATCGCCACGGAACGCACGGCCATCGGCAAACGGGAAGCGGCGCAAATCCGCTCCGCCGCCGAGCGTGATGCGCGAATCGTCCAGGCCGATGCCACGGTTAAAGCGGCCGACATCGAAGCTCAATCCCGGGTCGAAGCCGCACAGATATACGGCCGCGCTTACGCGGGTTCGCCGCAGTTGTATAACTTGCTGCGCTCCCTCGACACCTTGGGCACCATCGTTACGCCTGGGACCAAACTGATTCTACGCACCGATGCCGCGCCGTTCCGGGTGTTGGTTGACGGTCCGCCGACGCTCGATAATAAGTCCGGGTCGCAGCCATGAATTTGGTTCCACGTGGAACAATTGAATTGAGCAGCCCGTGGATTCAGGCCGGGCGCTTGGCTTTTCTCGCCCTGTATGCGGTGACGGTGGTGGCCGCGTTGGCGTGGGCGTTTTCCAACGTGCGGCAAATCGACCCGCAAAATCGTGCGGTGGTGTTGCATTTTGGCGCGCTGGATCGCATCCAGAATGCCGGTCTGTTGTTGGCGTGGCCGCGACCGTTCGAGCAGGTGATTTTGTTGCCGGCAGCAGATCGGGTGATCGAGCGTCGGGTCGACAATCTGCTGCGCAGCGATGCCGCGTTGCAGGCCGACCGAGCCGCCACATTCGCCACGCCGATCAGTGATGCGCTTGCAGGTTCCGGTTATCTGCTGACCGGTGACGCGGGTGTGGTGCAACTGGATGTGCGGGTGTTTTACAAAGTCACCGAACCGTATGCGTTTGTGGTTCAAGGTGAACACGTGCTGCCTGCATTGGATCGTCTGGTGACCCGCAGTGCCGTGGCACTCACCGCTGCGCGAGATCTGGACACCATCCTGGTCGCCCGACCGGAGTTGATCGGGGCGGACAATCAAGCGGCGGAAAGACGCGAACGCCTGCGCGGAGATTTGGTACAAGGCATCAATCAACGTCTCGCGCAGCTGACCGCAACCGGGCAGGGACTGGGCATCGAAGTGGCACGCGTTGATGTGCAATCGAGTCTGCCAGGACCTGCGGTCAATGCTTTCAATGCCGTTCTGACGGCGAGTCAGCAAGCCGACAAAGCCGTTGCCAACGCCCGCACTGACGCCGAGAAACTGACTCAGACGGCCAACGAGCAAGCCGACCGCTCGCTGCAAGTCGCCCACGCTCAAGCCAGCGAGCGGTTGGCCAAAGCCTCCGCCGACACGGCCACAGTACTGAGCCTGGCCAAGGCGCAACAACAAGGCACCGACCCGCAAATGCTGTTGCGCATTTACCGCGAACGCTTGCCGAAAATACTTGGCCAGGCCGGCTCGGTGACCACGGTCAATCCGAAAGACGATTCCCGCCTGATCATTCAGGGAGCTGCACAATGACCGCCCAAACCGCCGCCGCACCGAGCATGTTGTCCTCGGCCGAACAACGCAGCGCTGCACGCCAACTGACCCTGGCCATGCTCGCGCTAGGCTTGCTGGCGCTTGGTTTGATCTGGCGCTGGTGGTCGCCGGAGCAGACGGGTGTCAGTCAATTGCTGCTGGGTTTTGCCTCGTTGCTGGTCGCCGTACCCGTGATGCGTTCGGCCTGGTACAGCCTGCGTTATCCCAGCTTGCACGGGATCACCGATCAGTTGATTGCGTTGGCGATGCTGGGTGCCTGGGCGACTGGCGATCTGCTGACCGCTGCGTTATTGCCGATCATCATGATCTTCGGCCATGTGCTGGAAGAGCGCAGCGTAATCGGTTCCCAGGAGGCGATTCACGCGCTCGGCAAGCTGACGCGCAGCCATGCGCGCAAGGTTCAGGCGGATGGCTCCATCGTTGAAGTCGACAACAGCACACTCAAGGCCGGCGACCGCGTGGAGGTGCGCGCCGGTGATCGAGTTCCGGCCGATGGTCGTGTCCTCTCCGGTCAGGCGAGTCTCGATACAGCGTCGATCACGGGCGAGTCGGTGCCGATGGAAGCGGGCGTCGGCATGACGGTGTTCGGCGGGGCGATCAACCTTGATGGCCTGCTGCGCATCGAAGTGACCCGCACCGGCAACGAGTCGACACTCGGTAAAGTCATCGCGCTGATGCAAAGCGCCGAGCGCTCCAAACCGCCGATCACCCGGTTGCTGGAACGCTACGCCGGCAGCTACATGGTGCTGGTGTTGTTGCTGGCCGCTGTGACCTGGTTCATCACCAACGATGCGCAAGCGATGCTCGCCGTGTTGGTGGCAGCCTGTCCGTGTGCGTTGGTGTTGTCGGCACCGGCCACGGCGATTGCCGGCGTTGCGGTTGCCGCACGACACGGGATTCTGATCCGCAGTTCGGCGTTTCTCGAAGAGCTGGCGGATCTGACGTCGTTGGTGGTCGACAAGACCGGGACGCTGACCTTCGGCACCTTGCGCCTGCAATCCATCGACAGTCCGCTGGAAGATCGCAGCCAGGTATTGAAACTCGCCGCCAGCCTGGGCTCCGCCAGCAGTCACCCGGTCAGTCGTGCGCTCGCCGGGTTGGTCACTCAAGAGCATTTTCTGCTACTCACGGACATTCACGAGCGGCAGGGTCTGGGCGTGGTAGCGATGACGGAGCAGGGCGAAGCGGCACTCGGGCGACCGGAGTTGTTTGCTCAATTGGGCATTCCCGTTTCAGTTGTTCCCGAACACGATGGCCCGATTGCCGGGCTGGCGCTCAATGGAGAGTTTCTCGCCTGGCTGTTACTGGCGGACAGCGTCAAACCCGAAGCGCGGTTTGCCTTGAACGAGTTGCGTGAACTCGGATTGGGCCGGCAATTACTGCTCACCGGCGATCGCCAAAGCGTCGCGAATGCGTTGGCCCGGGATGTCGGAATCCGTGATGTCGAGGCCCAGGCCTTGCCCGAGGACAAACTCAATCGCGTGCTCAAGGAGATCGACAGCGGCTTCCGGCCGATGGTGGTCGGGGATGGCATCAACGATTCGCTGGCCCTCAAGGCAGGCGTGGTCGGCGTTGCGATGGGCGCGGGCGGTGCCGACATTGCCTTGGCTTCCGCCGATATCGTGCTGATTGGCAGCGACCTGCGTCGGCTCGGCACTTGTGTACGTTTGAGTCGGCAATGCCGCCAGACCTTGCAGGTCAACGTGATTATCGGTCTGGGCTGGACACTGGCAATTGTCGCTTTCGCGGCCTTCGGCTGGCTTGGCGCGGCGGGGGCGATGATTGCGGCGTTGCTGCATAACCTGAGTACTTTGCTGGTACTGGGGAACGCCGGGCGGCTGCTGCGCTTTCAGGAGCCATTGCTCAAGCTGAAGGACGATATTTGAGGGGGGTTCAACTTTTCAGAACTGTGCGCCCGATACGTAGTCATCTAGGGTAAGGGCAATCATTTCTGTGAATGTGCGCCGGGTTGGTTTGAACGCTGCGGGTCATAGAAAAGGGCTATGAAATCGATAGCCTGCTATTTTTCAAGGATGGTCTAACCTCACAGCAGACGTCTGAAACAAGGGGGATATTCCATGCTCGCGCAACTTCCACCGGCCTTACAGAATCTGCAGCTACCGCTACGCCTGCGACTCTGGGACGGCCATGAATTCAATCTGGGGCCGACGCCCAGCGTCACGATTGTGGTCAAGGACCCACAAATGGTTACCCAGTTGACTCATCCAAGTCTCGACGCGCTCGGAGCGGCGTTTGTCGAGGGCAAACTCGAGCTGGAAGGCTCTATCAGCGAGGTGATCCGCGTCGTTGATGAATGGAGTCATGCATTGCTGGGCGACCTCGACAGTCAGCCTGTTCGCACCGCCCACGACAAGGAAACCGACGCCAAGGCGATTTCCTATCACTACGACCTTTCCAACGCGTTTTATCAGCTGTGGCTCGACAGTGACATGGCGTACTCCTGCGCCTATTTCGAGACCGGCAGCGAAACGCTTGAGCAGGCCCAGCAAGCCAAGTTCCGCCACCTGTGTCGCAAGTTACGCCTGCAACCTGGCGAATACCTGCTGGACGTCGGGTGTGGCTGGGGCGGTTTGGCGCGTTATGCGGCGCGGGAGTTCGGCGCAAAGGTGTTCGGGATCACACTGAGCAAAGAGCAACTGGCCCTGGCCCGTGAACGGGTGACAGAGGAAGGCCTCGACGATCTGGTCGAGTTGCAACTGCTGGACTACCGCGATCTGCCTCAGGACGGGCGCTTCGATAAAGTGGTCAGCGTCGGCATGTTCGAGCACGTGGGGCATGAGAACCTGGCCGAGTACTGCAAAACCTTGTTCGGCGCGGTGAAGGAGGGCGGCCTGGTGATGAACCACGGCATCACTGCCAAGCACACCGATGGCCGGCCGGTGGGGCGCGGTGCCGGTGATTTTATCGAGAAGTACGTGTTCCCCAACGGGGAGCTGCCGCACCTGTCGATGATCTCTGCCGAGATCAGCGAAGCCGGGCTGGAGATCGTCGATGTCGAGAGTTTGCGCCTGCACTACGCGCGCACCCTGGACCATTGGAGCGAACGCCTGGAGGACAACCTGGAAGCAGCGGCCCGACAGGTGCCGGAGCAGGCCTTGCGCATCTGGCGGCTGTACCTGGCAGGCTGCGCTTATGCGTTTGCCCGGGGCTGGATCAACCTGCACCAGATCCTCGCGGTTAAAGCCCACCCCGATGGCAGCCATGAACTGCCCTGGACCCGCGACGACATCTACAACCCTTAAAGGATCGGTGAAATAAGCCGGGCGATCCGCATGCCGACCTGTTGCAGGCGGTGGGTCTCCCGGCTTTCTTCTTTGGCGACTTCGTGCGCTTGGGCGAAGTCATTGTTGAGCATCTGCTCCACTTCGCCAGCAAAGGCACTGTCGACGGTCAGCAACATCACTTCGAAATTCAACCGGAACGAACGGTTGTCCATATTGGCGCTGCCGATAGCGCTGATTTCGCTGTCGATCAACACCACTTTCTGATGCAGGAAACCGGGCTCGTAACGGAATACCCGCACACCGGCGCGTACCGCTTCGAAGGCATACAGGCTGGAGGCGGCGTAGACGATGCGGTGATCCGGTCGTGAAGGCAGCAGCAATCGCACATCCACGCCTCGCAGAACCGCCAGTCTCAAGGCGGCAAACACCGCTTCGTCGGGGATGAAATAGGGGCTGGTAATCCACACCCGCTCGGTCGCCGCGTGAATGGCTTCGACGAAGAATAACGAACAGGTTTCGTAGGAATCTGCCGGCCCGCTGGCAAGCAATTGGCAGAGCACGCCGTTGTCCGGATACGCGTCCGGCAGTATCAACGGCGGCAACGAGCGCGCTGCCCAGAACCAGTCCTCGGCGAAAGACTCCTGCATGCTCGCCACCACCGGCCCACGCACGCGCACGTGGGTATCACGCCAAGGGGAGAGGGGTGGTTTCTCGCCCATGTATTCGTCGCCGACATTATGTCCGCCGACAAAACCCAGCACGCCGTCCACCACGACGATCTTGCGATGGTTGCGGAAGTTGACCTGAAAGCGATTGAGCCAGCCGCTACGCGTCGCGAAGGCTTTGACCTCGACACCGGCATCGCGTAAGGGCTGCACATAACTGTGGGGCAGGGAGTGGCTGCCGATGCGGTCGTACAGTAAATAAACGGGGACACCTTCGGCGGCTTTTTTCAGCAACAAGGCTTGCAAGCGTTGGCCCAGAAGGTCGTCGTGGATGATGAAAAACTGGATCAGCACGGCTTCCTTCGCCTGGCCGATGGCGTCGAAAATCGCTTCGAAGGTGGCGGTGCCGTTGATCAGCAGGCTGACTTCGTTGTTCGCCAGGCATGGCATTCGCCCCAGTTTCGGCATTGCCCTTAATGATGCGTAGGCGTTGGAGGCGCGGGCGGTCAGGGCCTCTTCGACCCACGGGCGCCAGTTCAGCTCTGAGATGGCTTTGCGCATTTCCTCGTTGGCCTGTCGCCGCGCCTTGATGTAACCATCAAAGGTGCTGCGGCCGAAAACCAGATACGGGATGAGCGTGAGGTAGGGAATGAACAACAACGACAAGGCCCAGGCGATCGAGCCTTGGGCGGTCCGAACGGTCAATACGGCATGAATGGCGGCGATCATGCCTAACGAGTGCAGAAGTGCGATCAGATAACCGAAAATATGCGGTCCAAAATAATCCATGGGGGCAGCCTTGCTCCTGAAGATTCAGTGCTTAACAGACCATGTTCCGTGCAGAATGTCGCTATTTAATTGGCCCATGAACCGAAGCCCGTGGCCGACGTCTAACGGCCACTACTGATCAGGAGTTACTCGATGAACGTTCGTCTGCTGGGTTTGGCTGTGGCTTTAGGTTTAGCAGTTCCGGTGGCCGCTCAGGCGCAGATGCTGCAGCCGGGTCTGTGGGAATTGACCTCGAGCAACATGAAAGTCGATGACCAGAACCTGCCGGATCTGCAACTGATCCTCGGTCAGATTCAGAGCCAAATGACGCCTGAACAGCGCGCTCAATTGGAAAAGCAAGGCATCACCATGGGTGGCAAGGGGATCCGGTCTTGCCTGACGCCGGAGCAAGTGAAGAGCGACAACATTCCACTGACGGATCCGCAATCGGGCTGCAAGCAAGAAATCACCGAGCGCACCGGTAATCAGTGGAAATTTCGCTTCAGCTGTCCGAAAGCACAGGGTGCGGGTGTCGCCACATTCCTCAGTGATCGCGAGTTCACCACCAAAGTGAATGGCACGTTCAACGCCACCGGCATTCAGCAGAAGGGTAGCCTTGATACTCGCGCGGTTTGGTTGGGGCAGGATTGCGGGACGGTAAAACCAAGAGCCTAAAAGCTTCGCGGGCAGGCCTCGTTCCCACAGGATGCCTACACCCTGTGGGAGCGAGCCGGCGCCGGGCGGGGTTCCGACAAAGGCGTGCGCTCAGACACCGGCAATGCCCGTTAATCTCAGCAAGTCGCACATCGCTTCAATGGCCATCCGACCAAAATTCTCCCCGGTGCGGCTTCGCACGCTGACAAACCCGCCTGCTTTTTCTTTTTCCCCGATCACCACCAGATACGGCACTTGCTGGCTGTGCTCGCGAATCTTGTGCCGGACTTTCTCGTTGCGCAGGTCCGCGCGGGCGCGTATACCGCTTCGGCGCAACGCCTCGGTCACCCCCTGTGCGTAGTCCGATTGGCGATCATCCATGCTCACCACCATCACGTGGGGTGGGGCGCGCCAGTTTTCCAGTTCCTCCTGGCAGGACCAGCAAGTGCCATAGATCCGCTGTGGCGCAGTGCCGCTGATGTGATCGAGCGCGAATGCCTGCAACACTCTGGTTGCAGGGGCATGCGGACCTGTCGACACACATTCGAAGCCCCCGAGCACGTAGGGCGTTAACTTTTCCATGTACCTGGACCGCAATGACGGCTCGCGCCGGCGGATCGAATGATTGGTCGCCGCCAGGGTTTTCATGCGTGCTTCGATGCCTGCAAGGTCGACCAGGTTTAACGGTCGCTCTAAGGAAAACTCATAATAGAACCCGTCACCCAGCGCCGACCCGGTCTGCAATTGCGCTTTTGGATAGAGCTGTTTCACGGCCATCGCCAGCATCAACGCGCAGGAACGGCGCAATATTTCCAGGCCATCGGGCTCTCGAGGCGTCACGATGCTGACCCGGGCATCGGCCTCGATCATGAATTCGCAGTCCACCAACACGCCGTCCACCCGACCGGCGACGGCTGCTTTGGCAAGCCCGGGACCAATGCTCGCGGCGAACTCATACACCGACAACGGTTGGTCGTATTCACGCAATGAACCATCGCTCAGAGTGATGTGGATCATGTCGGTGCTCTCGAGTGCTGCGCTAGCGCATAAACCGTAGCGGTAAACCTTGGCAGCTGTCATTAAGACGTTGGTCGTGCCAGGCCATTTGCCCCGATACCAGGGTGGTGCTCACGCTGTGGCGAAAGCGCCTTCGTGCGAAGGGCGTCCAGCCGCATTGGGACAGGATGGGTTGCTGAGAGACGGCAACGCCACCAGGTTCGGGTTTTATCAGCACCAGGTCGGCCCAGTAACCTTCGCGCAAATAACCTCGGTCGGGAATCGCAAACAGATCAGCGACACGGTGACTGGTCTTGGCCACAAGGGTAGTGATCGGCAGAACGTCATCCGCCACCAACTCCAGCAACGCGGGCAGGGCGTGTTGCACCAACGGCAAACCGGACGGTGCCAGGTCGTAGGGACGTTGTTTTTCGTCCCAGGTGTGAGGCGCGTGGTCGCTGCCGATGACGTCCAGTCGATCACTCAACAAGGCTCGGCGCAAGGCGTCGCGATCGGCCTGGGTCTTGATCGCCGGGTTGCATTTGATCAGGTTGCCGAGGCTTGCATAGTCGTGATCGTCGAAGAGCAGGTGGTGCAGACAGACTTCGGCGGTAATGTGTTTTTGTGACAGTGGCCTGTCTTCGAACAAGGCCAGTTCGCGTGCGGTGGTCAGGTGCAACACGTGAAGTCGGGTGCCATGACGCTTGGCCAGATCCACGGCCATCGAGGACGAGTGCAAGCAGGCCTCGGCATTGCGGATCAACGGATGGGCCGAGGCGGGAATGTGCTCGCCAAACAGTGCTCGCAGGTTCATCGCATTAGCGTTGATGCTGGGGGTGTGTTCGCAGTGGGCCAACAGAATGGTCGGCACTTCAGCAAATAGCCGTTCGAGAATCCTTGGATCGTCCACCAGCATATTGCCCGTGGACGCGCCCATGAACACTTTTACACCGGCCACTTCATAAGGATTGAGCGCGGCCACGATGTCCAGATTGTCGTTGCTCACACCGAAGTGAAATCCATAATTGGCCACAGAACTAATCGCTGCGCGACGCTTCTTGTCAGTAAGTGCCGCAAGGCTCAATGTCGCCGGATTCGTGTTGGGCATGTCCATGAAACTGGTGATACCACCAGCCACCGCCGCTCGCGATTCGGTGTAGAAACTGCCCTTGGCGGGCGAACCGGGATCGCGGAAGTGCACCTGATCGTCGATCATCCCGGGCACCAACCACTGGCCGTCAGCATCGATTTCTATGGCTGCATTTTCCCCTTCGATGCTGCTGGCGATCTTGACGATGCGCCCATGGCTGACCAACAGATCACCGTCGAACTCACGTCCTTCATTCACCAACCGGGCATTACGAATCAGCACGCTGCTCATGGTCAGAACTCGTTCTGCAGGGCTTTGTAGCCACGCACCAGATCGACGTTGGTGCGCGCCACGTCCTCGGAAAACTCCGAGGCGCTGACACTCACTGGCGGGAATTGCGACAGGTCAGTGTTGGGCCCGATGCGGGTGGTGGAGGGCACGTAGAAGTCGGCAGGCAAGTCGCGGCCATCGACCACCGAGTTGTGCCGCACCACGCAGCCATCACCGACGGCGCAGTTGAACAGTACGCTATTGAATCCGATGAACACCCGGTCGCCCACAGAGCACGGACCATGCACGATGGAGCGGTGGGCGATCGAGCTGAACTCGCCGATCGTCACCGCCGCACCGGACTTGGAGTGGATCACCACACCGTCCTGGATGTTCGAGTTGGCGCCGATGGTGATCGGCTCCATCTCGCCCGAGGCGTCGACTTCGTCGGCGCGAATCACCGCGTAGGGGCCGACGAAGACGTTCTCGCCGATCACTACTTTGCCGCAGATGATCGCGGTTTTATCGACGTAAGCGGACTCCGCAATCAGCGGCAAATCACCTGAGGGATTCTTGCGGATCATGGCTTGCTCAACGCCTCGTACAAGGTGTTGAGGTTGTACTCGAACAACCCGGTGAAGGTGCTCGCCGGACCGGTTGCGGCGAGCGCGTCCGAGTACAGCGTGCCACCGATGTGCGCACCGCTTTCATCGGCAATCTGCTTGAGCAGGCGGGCGTCCTTGATGTTCTCCATGAACACCGCTTTGACCTTGGCCTGGCGAATCTGAGTGATCAGCGCAGCGACTTCGGCGGCGGAAGGTTCGCGCTCGGTGGACAGACCTTGTGGTGCCATGAAGTCGATGCCATAGGCCTGACCGAGGTATCCGAATGCATCGTGGGACGTAACGATCTTGCGGTTGCCCGGCGGCAGAGAGCCGAGTTTGGCTTTGGCTTCGGCGAGCAGCGCGTAGATCTGTTTCAGGTAGGCCTGGCTGTTGCGTTCGTAGTCGGTTTTGTTCGCCGGGTCAGCGGCGATCAGCGCCTTGGTGATGTTGCTGATGTACAGCTCGGCGTTTGCCAGGTTGTGCCAGGCGTGAGGGTCTGGAACAGTCTCGCCGTCTTCATCCAGCGAGCGTGGGATGACGCCGTGGCTCGCGCTGATGACCGGGGCTCTGGTCTCGGTGCTGGTCACCAGGCGGTCAAGCCATGGCTCGAAACCCAAGCCATTTTTGATGATGAGTCTGGCCTTGAGCAATGCCTTGGCATCTTCCGGGGTCGGCTCATAGGTGTGAGCATCGGCATCGGGGCCGACCATGTTGGTGATCTGGATGTGCTCACCGCCGACCTGATGGGTCATGTCGGCGAGGATGCTGAAGCTGGTGACCACCTGCAGTTTTTCTGCCGCAGACAACGACATCGACAGCATCAAACTGAACAGCACGAGTAAAGCGCGCATCGGGAAACACCTCATTGGGATGTGAGCAAGGGCGGGCGGCGCAGCAAGCCGTGCACCGGTCCGAACACCACGGACAGCAGGTACCAGCCACCCGCTACCAGCACGATCGCCGGGCCGCTGGGCAGCGAGTAATAGAACGACAGCAAACAGCCGAGCCACACCGAAAGGCAGCCAAGCAGCCCGGCGACGGCCATCAATACGGGCAAGCGTCGGCTCCAGAATCGCGACGCGGCGGCGGGCAACATCATCAGACCGACGACCATCAACGCCCCAATGGCTTGAAAACCGATCACCAGGTTCAGCACCACCAATGTCAGGAATACGCCGTGTGCCACCGGACCGAGACGGCTGACGGTTTGCAGAAAAAGTGGGTCGAGGGTGTCCAGCAACAACGGTTTGTAGATGAGCGCCATGGCGATAAGGCTGATCCCTGAGACCCACAACATGCCCGTCAACGTCGGACCGTCGACTGCCAACGCCGAGCCAAACAGCAGGTGCAGCAGGTCCAGACGTTTGCCCGCGATGCCAAGGATCAGCACGCCGCTGGCGAGTGAGATGGGATAGATCGCAGCAAGGCTCGCATCTTCTCGCAGGCCGGTGCGACGGGTGATCCATGCCGCGAGCCCGGCCATGCTCAGGCCCGCACCGAGACCACCGAGGGTCAGTGCCGGCAGGCTCAGACCGGCGAACCAGAAACCGAGTGCAGCGCCGGGCAGGATTCCGTGAGCCACCGCGTCGCCGATCAGACTCATGCGCCGCAGAATCAAAAACACCCCGAGCGGTGCCGTGCTGCAGGCCAACACCAAGCCACCGAGCAGTGCCCGGCGCATGAACACAAACTCGTGGAAGGGCTGCCATAGATGAGCGGCGGTGAGCATCAGGCCACCTGCGTCTGTGGTTGCTGACGGATAAGCTCGGTGCTTGAGCCGAGGACGCAGCCGCTACTTTTGATCAACAGCGTTTGAGGAATGTGTTGGCGCACGGCGGCGAGGTCATGACAGACGACCACCAGGGTTCGGCCTTCGGCGTGCCAGGCGTGGATGTTTTTCCACAGCAGTGATTGACCGAGCTCATCGAGGGCGGCGTGAGGTTCGTCGAGCAACAGTAAGGGGGCGTCGGCGAGGCTCAATCGGGCGAGCAGGGCGCGCTGCAGTTCGCCGCCAGAAAGGGCCATCAATGGGCGCTGTTCCAGGCCGGTCAGGCACCAGTTTTCCAGCACGGATTTGAGACGTTGGCTTCGGACGTCGGGGGATTGCTTGCTGCCCCAAAAACCCGCCGCGACCAACTCTTGCAGGCTGATTGGGAATTGCCGGTCAAGGTGCTGTTGCTGGGGCAGAAACGACAGTGAGCCTTTGCGTGGAACATCAAGGATGACTTTTCCGGTTAAGGGTTTTTGCAGACCGGCGATGACTTTCAACAGGCTGCTTTTGCCTGAGCCATTGGACCCGATCACAGCGGTCAGGCTGCCTTGGTTCAGTTCGACATCTACCGGTGGCGTCAGCGGTTGGCCCGGTGCGCCCCAGCTCAACGCCTCGCAGCGAATCACGCGGCCTCCCAATTCCATCGGCTTTCGGCGACGGCGTCGTGGGCGTGCAGGCTTTCGGCGTGGACGACTTTCAGGTGGAAGGCGTTGATGCCAGGCGAGCGCTTCAATGCCAGATTTAAACGTCGAGCCGCGTCTTCGCAGAACATCAGGTTTTGCCCGTTGGCCAGCGCGAAGGCTTGTTCGTCGGCACGCTTTACCGCGGTTTGGACGGCGGTGCCGAGGGCGGCTTCGGCGTCGTTGATCAGGGTAATCAGCGGCAAGTCATCGAGATAATCACCGAGGCGCAACGTCAACTGCGCATTGCTGCGTTGACTGTGCGGCGTGGCAACAATGCCTTTTGTGGAACCTAGCCAAGCCAAAACATCAGCGTGTTGCAGCGGCTGGTTGGCGAAGTCATCGACGAATTGCTGCTGAATCAACTGCCGAGCCAGTGCGGCTGAGCAGGGGCAAGTTGAGGAATAAGAGATGTCGATTTTTAGTTCCACGTGGAACATCGCGTTTTTCAAACGTGCATTGATGCTGACTGGATAGGATTTCCAACCGGCCAAGGGACTGATCAGCGCGGGTCGTTTGAGCAAGAAATCTGCGTGGATTGTCAGGTAAGCGCTGTTGGACAAACCTTCATGGGTATCGAGAAATCGCTGCAAGACACGCCGCAATAGGGCCGGCGTCAGGTTTTCCTGCTCGAGCATTTCCAGCGCCAGGTACAGCCGCGACATATGAATGCCGCGCGCTTCTCCATCATCGAGGCTCACACCTGCATCGGCCTTCGCGCTCAATCGCTGGCCATTGAATAGAACTGGAAGAGCAATGCCACACATGCCCACCCATTCAAGTGGCAGGGCTTGGCGTGAGGCCTGCGCGGCGATATCCGGCAGAGTCAGCGCATTCATGAGCAGGTCCATCGTGGAAGTCGGTTCGACATGTTATGTTATTACATTGGAATCGACTACGCCTTTTTCACGAGCGGCTCTCACCATGCACAGACGTCACTTGCTCATGGCGCAGCGAGAGAACGGCGCGGACCTGTTGGGGGCGCCGTCGATCCTGCTGGAAACCAGCTTCATTTCCAACGCTCGCGACAATCAGCTGCTGCTCACAGCACCGCATCAGCAGGCCTAGCAGCCCGTAATCCGGCTGCAGGTGAACCTGGCGCTGCTACCGCCGGAGCTGGAAAACCGATTGATGGTGGTCCAGCCGACCCGACGGTTATAGCCCACCCAGGCTTCGCCGTCGGAAGCGATCCCGGTGAAGAATGTCAGTTGCCCGTAGCGACTGTTGGTTTGCGCCCAATAGCGCTTGCCCGCCCGTTCGAAGCCGCGCAAGTAGATCGTACTGCCGACGGTGTTGACGCTGTAAGCATTGCCGTCCGCATCCACACAGGCCAGCAGGTTGGCGCTGCGAGTGCAGGTGGCAAGGCTCGGGATTTGCGCCCAGGTGTCTACGGCGAGCAGCAGCGAAACGCTCATCAGCGTTAATTTCAGGGCAATGCGCATGGGATTTCTCACAGGGCGGGCGGGCTCCAGCATCGTGCCCTTAGTCACGGTCGGCAAGAGGGGAGTGGTTTAATTGCATTGTTATACTATAACATTAAATTAAGCCCGACACTGCGACCGGGCATCTCCTGTGAGGATCAACCTGATGCCCAATCGTCTCCCTGTGACCGTCCTGTCGGGCTTTCTCGGCGCCGGAAAAAGCACGCTGCTCAACTACGTGCTGCGTAACCGTGAAAACCTGCGAGTCGCCGTGATCGTCAACGACATGAGCGAAATCAACATTGATGGCAGCGAAGTTCAGCGTGATGTCACCCTGAACCGTGCCGAAGAAAAACTCGTGGAAATGAGCAACGGCTGCATCTGCTGCACCTTGCGTGAAGACCTGCTGGAAGAAGTCGGCAAACTCGCCAGGGACGGTCGCTTCGACTACTTGCTGATCGAATCCACCGGCATTTCCGAGCCCCTTCCCGTGGCGGAAACCTTCACGTTCCGCGACGAAGAAGGGCAGAGCCTGGCCGACATCGCGCGGCTCGACACCATGGTCACTGTGGTCGATGGCATGAACTTCCTGCTCGACTATCAGGCCGCCGAAAGCCTCGCCTCCCGTGGCGAAACCCTGGGCGAGGAGGACGAACGCTCGATCACCGATCTATTGATCGAGCAGATCGAATTCGCCGACGTGATCCTGATCAGCAAGATCGATTTGATCAGCAGCCGCGAGCGTCAGGAGTTGATCGCGATCCTCGAACGCTTGAACTCGCAAGCCGACATCATCCCGATGGTCATGGGCGAAATTGCGCTGAAGAAGATCCTCAACACCGGTCGCTTCGACTTTGAAAAAGCGGCGCAGGCGCCAGGCTGGTTACAGGAGCTTCGCGGTGAACACGTGCCGGAAACCGAGGAGTACGGCATCGCTTCCACCGCGTATCGAGCTCGCAGGCCGTTTCATCCACAGCGCTTTTTCAGCTTCATCGACCGTCCTTGGGTGAATGGCAAACTGTTGCGTTCGAAAGGGTTTTTCTGGCTGGCGAGCAAACCCATGGACGCGGGCAGTTGGTCTCAGGCGGGCGGTTTGATGCGCCATGGTTTTGCCGGACGCTGGTGGCGTTTTGTGCCGAAAACCCAGTGGCCGCAGGATGAAGAAAGCACCGCCGGGATCATGCAAAACTGGACCGCCGCCACTGGCGATTGTCGGCAGGAGCTGGTGTTCATTGGCCAGAACATCGACTTCAACTTACTCACCACGGAACTGGACGACTGCTTGCTGAGTGATGAAGAAATGGCCTCAGGCATTGAAGGCTGGCGCTTGTTGCCCGATCCATTCGGCCCCTGGGATGAAGAGGAAGCCGCCTGATGCTGGCCCCGACCTTGAAGTTGCGACCGGTCATTAGTCAGGTTCAGGGCGAGACGCCGCAAGCCCTCGCGCGGATTCTGGACGACGGCGTGAACCTCGCTATTTGGCAGCGTCGGCTCCCGGTGCACATCGCCGATTTCGGCGGTTTGTTGCTGTCCCTGAACGAACCGTTGGCCGAGTCGCTGGTGTTGGAAATACCCGGTGACGACACCGAGCCCAATCTGCAGGGACTGGCCTCGGGCTTCAGCGATCTTGAGGGGTATGAAGGCTTTATCGCCGACGTTTCCTGGCTGGTCAGTGCATTCGCCTGTCTGTTGGGCGCCCAGCGTATCGGCGTGCGTCTGCGGGTTCTGGACAAAGCCATGTGCCCGCGTTTTCACGTCGATCATGTGCCGGTGCGCTTGATCACCACGTATGCCGGAATCGGCAGCGAATGGCTGAAGGAGGGCGCAATGGATCGTCGCCAATTAAGCAAACCTGAAGCCGAACCCACAGATGATTCGCTGATCCAGCAGATCGGCAGCGGTTATGTGGCTTTACTCAAGGGCGAGAAATGGCACGGCAACGAAGGCTTTGGCCTGATTCACCGTTCGCCGCAACTCGCGACGGGCGAGCGCCGCTTGATCCTGACCCTCGACTGGCTGAATTAGCGGATCAAGGCTTGAGCCAGTTGCCCTGGCTCTGGCCTTCGCAAAAAGGCTTCAGGTACGCCGCGTCGGTGGCCACGCCGTAATAGTGAATATCCTGCCGGTAAGGCATATTGGCGACCTGGGCATTGCTGCACACGCCGAATGCGCCGCCGGGGCATTGGTCGACGTATTGCACGTCGACTTTTTGGCCAGGAAGGTTGGGCTGACAGAAGCCATCGGCGAAGAGTTTTTCCGGGATGTTGCGGTTCTGCTGGCAGACTTTTACGTCGAGTCGCTCAGCCGTGCTATGTACCACGCAGGCCTGGGCCAGCGCCTCGCCGCAAACCAGCGCCAGAAGCAACGTCCAGCCAATCAACCGCATCCTTTACCTCCTCAGAAAACACTCACCATGTTGCAGAACATTCCCACACACGTCATTGCCGGCCCCTTGGGCGCAGGCAAGACCAGTTTGATCAAGCATCTGTTGGCGCAGCGACCGGCGAACGAGCGCTGGGCGGTGTTGATCAACGAGTTTGGCCAGATCGGCCTCGACGCTGCGTTGCTGACCCGGGACGCCGATGGTATCGCAATGGGCGAAGTGGCCGGGGGCTGTTTGTGTTGCGTCAATGGTGCGCCGTTTCAGATCGGTCTCGGTCGTTTGCTGCGCAAGGCACGGCCGGATCGGTTGTTCATCGAGCCGTCCGGACTGGGCCATCCGGCGCAGTTGCTCAGGCAATTGCATGAGGCGCCGTGGCTGGGTGTGCTGGCCGTTCAGCCCTGCGTGCTGGTGCTGGATGCCCAAGCGCTGGCGGCCGGCAAACCGTTGCCTGTGACGCAGCAGGAGGCATTGGGCAGCGCCGGATTGCTGTTGCTGAACAAGTCGGAAAATCTCGACACAAGCGATCGTCAGCGAATCGTCGCGCAGTTGCCGGAACGGCGTGTGTACTGGACGCAGCAGGCCGTGTTGCCGTTGAGCGAGTTACCAGGCCTGGAGGCGCGGGCTGTGGCGGGTGTGGATAACTTCGTCCCACCCACAGGATTAGCGCAGATGCCGGCCATCTGGACCGATCCCGAGGTGCCGATTTGCTTGAGTCAAGATCAGGAGGGTGGCTGGAGCATCGGTTGGCGCTGGCATCCGCGCCAGACTTTCGATTCCGCCCGCGTTGGCCGGTGGCTCGAAAGCCTTGCGTGGCGGCGGGCCAAGTTGGTTATCCACAGCACCGAGGGTTGGATTTCGGCGAATGCCCTGGATAACTCGCCGCTGGATTGGCAGCCCAGCGAATGGCGCCGGGATTCGCGGATCGAGCTGATTTTCAGTGCGCCGCAGGAAGTTGATGCGTTGCAAAGGGCACTGGCCGACTGCCGATTGAATTAAGGACGCCACTTGGTGTGATCTTGCCGCCACTGACTAAGCTCAATCACTTCAGCGCGCGGCTTCGCGACATCCACCACTGCAGGCGTGTCGTCGAACGGTATCGGGTAGGGCGCCAGTTCGATCTGCGCGCTATGGGCGCCGAACTGGGTGATGGTGCCGTTGTGGCGGGTTTCGCCGGTCACCGTGAACTCGAAGTTGTACACGCGGGCCAAGCGTCGCCGACCGTTGGCATCCTTGATGAAAGCGATTTTTTTCAGCGCCACGTTGCCGTCCAGCAACTCGATCCCGAGCTTGCCGCAGTGCTGCTTGACCCGCTCCAACGCACGCTCGCGCAAGCCATGGTTGTGCCACAGCCACGCGCCGCCGGTGGCCAGCAGCATCAGCACGAAGATATTTCCGAGGGTCAGCATCAACAGGGTGCTCCAACAAGATAGTGCCAGCTTAACTGCGTCGCCGGTCTGTCGTACAGGCTGCGTTTAGTCGCATACTGCGCGGCTCGAATTTCAATCGTTTTACGGAACTCACCGCATGAAACGTACGCCCCATCTGCTCGCCATCCAGTCCCACGTGGTGTTCGGCCACGCTGGCAACAGCGCCGCGGTTTTCCCGATGCAGCGGGTCGGGGTGAATGTCTGGCCGCTCAACACCGTGCAGTTCTCCAACCACACCCAATATGGCCAGTGGGCGGGTGAAGTGATGTCGCCGCACCAGATTCCTGAATTGGTCGAAGGTATTGCGGCGATTGGCGAGTTGGGCAATTGCGATGCCGTATTGTCCGGTTACCTTGGCAGTGCGGCGCAGGGCCGGGCGATTCTGACGGGGGTGGCGCGGATCAAATCGATGAATCCCAAGGCGCTGTATCTATGCGATCCGGTGATGGGCCATCCAGAGAAGGGCTGCAGCGTGCCGGCCGAAGTCAGCGATTTCCTGCTGGAAGAAGCGGCTGCCGTGGCGGACTTCATGTGCCCGAACCAGCTGGAGCTGGACAGTTTCTCAGGGCGCAAGCCGCAGTCTCTGTTCGATTGCCTGGCCATGGCGCGAGCGTTGCTGGCGCGCGGCCCGCAAGCGGTGCTGGTCAAGCATCTGTCCTATCCCGGCAAACCGGCGGATGCGTTTGAGATGTTGCTGGTGACGAGTGAAGGCAGTTGGCACCTGCGACGTCCGATGCTGGCGTTTCCGCGTCAGCCGGTGGGCGTCGGCGACCTGACGTCCGGGCTGTTTCTGGCGCGTGTACTGTTGGGAGACAACCTGGTGGCGGCGTTCGAATTTGCTGCGTCGGCAGTGCATGAAGTACTGCTGGAAACCCAGGCGTGCGCCAGTTACGAGCTGGAGCTGGTTCGGGCGCAGGACCGGATTGCGCATCCGCGAGTGCGGTTCGAAGCGACGGCGATCAGTCTCTGATTACGCGTCGCACCCGTTCGCTCACTCCCACATAGATCCCTGTGGGAGTGAGCCTGCTCGCGATGGTTATCTGAAGCTGATAACAGCCCTCAAGCGTCGCCCTTGATCTCCTGATAGCGCTTTTCCAGTTCCTGACGAATCTGACGACGCTGCTGGGCCTGCATGAAACGGCGTTTGTCTTCGCTGTTCTGCGGTTGCAACGGCGGCACGGTGGCCGGTTTACGGTCGTCGTCTACCGCGACCATGGTGAAGAAGCAACTATTGGTGTGGCGCACCGAGCGCTCGCGGATGTTTTCGGTCACCACCTTGATGCCGACCTCCATGGACGTGTTGCCGGTGTAGTTGACCGACGCCAGGAAGGTCACCAGTTCGCCAACATGGATCGGCTCGCGAAAAATTACCTGATCCACCGACAGGGTGACCACGTAGCGGCCGGCATAGCGGCTGGCACAGGCGTAGGCCACTTCGTCCAGGTACTTGAGCAAGGTGCCGCCGTGGACATTGCCAGAGAAGTTGGCCATGTCGGGGGTCATCAGTACCGTCATCGACAGCTGGGCATTTCCGGGTTCCATAGCGTTCTCACGGTTCAAGGCAGGTTTCGGAGGAGTGCACCTCTGTGGGTGCCTGGTCGGTTTTTTCAAACCACAGTTATCGGGACGCCGGGCGGGTGATCGTCGTCACGCCGGATCGATCTGTTTCCATATATTGCACCGCCTTTCTGGCGGAAGTCGCGGTGTTACCCTCCGAAAGTCCACCTTAAGGAGCCCCACACCATGCATGCCATCAGTTTTATTCAGGATTTGGCAGTGATCATGCTGGTCGCAGGTGTGGTGACCGTGCTGTTTCATCGCTTCAAGCAACCGGTGGTGCTCGGCTATATCGTCGCCGGGTTCATCATCGGCCCGCACACGCCACCTTTCGGTCTGATCCACGACGAAGAAACCATCAAGACCCTCGCCGAACTCGGGGTCATTTTCCTGATGTTCTGCCTGGGCCTGGAGTTCAGCCTGCGCAAACTGTTCAAGGTCGGCGCCACGGCGTTTATTGCGGCGTTCCTGGAAATCGTGCTGATGATCTGGATCGGCTATGAAATCGGTCGCTGGTTCGACTGGAACACCATGGATTCGCTGTTCCTCGGCGCGATCCTGGCGATCTCCTCGACCACCATCATCGTCAAGGCACTCAATGACCTGAAGATGAAGAACGAGCGCTTTGCGCAGCTGATTTTCGGTGTGCTGATCGTCGAGGACATTCTCGGCATCGGCATCATCGCGTTGCTGTCGAGCATCGCGGTCAGTGGCACGGTCAGTTCCGGTGAAGTGTTTTCCACGGTCGGCAAACTGTCGCTGTTCATGATCGTGGCACTGGTGATTGGGATTCTGCTGGTGCCGCGGCTACTGGCCTACGTGGCCAAATTCGAAAGCAACGAGATGCTGTTGATCACCGTGCTGGGCCTGTGTTTCGGCTTCTGCCTGTTGGTGGTGAAGCTCGAATACAGCATGGTGCTTGGCGCGTTTCTGATTGGCGCGATCATGGCTGAATCCCGCCAGTTGCTGAAGATCGAACGCTTGATCGAGCCGGTTCGCGATCTGTTCAGTGCGATCTTTTTTGTGGCCATCGGGCTGATGCTCGACCCGATGATTTTGCTGCAATACGCGTGGCCGATTGCGGTGATCACTGTGGCCGTGGTGCTCGGAAAGATGTTGTCCTGCGGTCTCGGTGCCTTTATTGCCGGCAATGACGGACGCACCTCACTGCGCGTGGGAATGGGGCTTTCGCAGATTGGCGAATTTTCTTTCATCATCGCGGCCTTGGGCATGACCTTGCAGGTCACCAGCAACTTCCTCTACCCGGTCGCTGTGGCGGTGTCGGTGATTACCACGCTACTGACGCCTTATCTGATCCGCGCCGCCGACCCGCTGTCGATCAAACTGGCTGGCGTGATACCGAAGCGGTTGGGCCGCGTATTGGGGATGTACGGCGAATGGCTGCGCAGCATCCAGCCTCAGGGCGAAGGTGCGCTGCTGGCGTCGATGATCCGGCGGATTCTGTTGCAGGTGGGCGTCAATCTGGCGCTGGTGATTGCGATTTTCTTCTCAGGCGCTTTCTTCGCCGAGCGCATGTCCACGTACCTGGAGGACTGGATCAGCGACCCGAGCTGGCAGAAAGCATTGATCTGGGGCGGGGCATTGTTGTTGTCGCTGCCATTCCTGATCGCCGCCTATCGCAAGCTCAAGGCGCTGTCGATGTTGTTGGCGGAGATGGGCGTGAAGCCGGAGATGGCTGGCCGGCACACGCAGCGAGTGCGTCGTGTGATCGCCGAAGTAATCCCGATCCTGTCGCTGCTGGTGATCTTCCTGCTGTTGGCAGCCTTGTCGGCCAGTATTCTGCCGACCAACAAGTTGCTGGTGTTGATTGTCGTGGTCGCGGCTGCTGTGGCAGCGCTGCTTTGGCGCTGGTTCATCCGCGTGCACACGCGGATGCAGGTGGCCTTGCTGGAAACCCTGGACAATCACAAGGAATCTTCGGGGCATTGACCACGTGGCGCGTCAGACGACTCAGCTTTCCAGCCAGACGTCTCGCGCCCAGTGCCACACCGATTCCCAGGTTTCCTCGGCGATCAGCTCTTCTTCGGCTTGCCACAGCACGACAGTGCCGTCTTCCTCGACGCAGTAGTAGTCGTCACCGTCCTGGCAGATCGGGATCAAGCTGCGATCGACACCGGCGTCCCAGGCGTTGGCGGCAACGTCGGGCAGGTAGGTGTGGGATTGCGGGTCGGTGACGGTCACCGGCTCCAGGCTGCCGTAGACCACGTCGCTGACGGTCAGCAAAAATTCTCTGAAAACAAACGGAATGTCGATGAACAGTTGTTCTTCGATTTCGACCAGCAGATCTTCGTCGGGCAGCTCCAGGGGGACCGGTACCGGTTCGTTGGCTTCACGCAGTTGTTCGATGATTTCTTCCACGTCCGGGATCCTCGTGCTTGTATGGCGCGGTTTAGTTGGGGCGGTTTATACAGTAGCTCGCTATAGATGCAACCGTGAAATAGAAAACCCCGGCCGAGGCCGGGGCTTTTGTTGCGACACATTTAACGCGGGTCGGTTCAGCCGTTCTGGCGGATACCGGCTACCAGCCAAGGCTGGTTTTCACCCTGTGGACGTTCCATGTTCCAGCTTTCGCTGAACACTTCGCCCTGGTCGAAACGCGAAGTTTTCGACACGCCGCTGAAGGTCAGGGTGGCGATGGTCTTGTCGGCGCGATCATCGACGCCATCCAGTTGAACATTGAGGTCATCAATGTAGGTGGACTGGAAGCCCTCACCCAGATCGGCACGTTCGCGCTTGAGGAACTCGAGCAATTGCGGGGTCACGAACTCGGCGATCTTGTCCATTTCGTTGGCGTCCCAGTGTTGCTGCAGGGACTGGAAGTGGTTGCGGGCCGCTTCAATGAAGTTCTTTTCATTGAACCAGGCCGGCGCGTTGATGACCGGACGAGCGGCAGCAGGCGCGGCCGAGCCACCGAAGATCGAGCCCATGGCGGATGGCTTTTGCTCGAACACTTCACGCTGCATCGGCGCGCCAGCCGGAGCCAGGTGCTCCTGCTGCTTGCGACGACGAGCGGCGATGAAACGGAAGACCAGGAAGGCGATGACCGCCATGATCAGGATGTCGAAGATCTGCATGCCCTGGAAGCCGCCGCCCATGAACATGGAGGCCAGCAGGCCACCGGCAGCAATGCCGGCCAGAGGGCCGAGCCAGCGCGACGCACCGCCGGCCTTGGCCGCAGCGCCAGCGGCACCGGCCGCGCCTGCAGTGGCCGCAGCGCCACCTGCAGCAGAAGAAGGAGCCATTTGGCTGGTCTGGTGAGTCGGCGCAGCGCCGGAGCTCTTGCCGCCACCAAAGCGCTTGGCGTTGGCGTCGAGGCTCATCGTCAGGCCGATGCACAACGCCATGGCGATGCTAAGAAAACGTTTCATAAAGGGAATTCCCATTTGTGGAAGGCACGCGCGCCATGTTGCACAGCTGAAGTGTTACTGGCTAGCGGCAGAGTGTTTCGGGCTTTTGCCTGACAGGTTGCGTTCAGCTTCAGTCAGGGCATTAAGGCCTGTAAACTTTGGTCTGTAGGACGAGTGGATAAGTTCTGTAGGAATGATGTCCGACCGGACGAACTCTGTGGGAGCGAGCAGGCTCGCTCCCACGTTGAATCAATGGGGGCTTTAGATCGCTTCCAGCTTGGCGTAACCGAGCATCAGCCACTTGCTGCCTTCGCTGAAGTTCACCTGCACCCGCGCCTGAGCCCCGGCGCCTTCGAAGTTCAGGATCACGCCATCGCCAAACACTGAGTGCCGAACGGCCTGGCCGAGGCTGAACCCGGTATCCGGAATCTCACTTCCGCCGAACAGACTGCTGGAACTCTGCTGCTGACCGCCGCCGAACGGACGGCTGACGCTGTTGGATAGCCGCACTTCCTGGATCAGGCCTTTCGGCACTTCACGTACGAAACGCGACACCTTGTTGTAGGTTTCGCTGCCATACAGGCGTCGGGTTTCCGCGTAGGTCATCACCAGGTTCTGCATGGCCCGGGTGATGCCGACATAAGCCAGACGCCGTTCTTCCTCAAGACGTCCCGGTTCTTCCAGGCTCATCTTGTGCGGGAACAGGCCTTCTTCCATGCCCACCAGGAACACGTAGGGGAATTCCAGGCCTTTGGCGCTGTGCAAAGTCATCAACTGAATGCTGTCTTCGTGCTCGTCGGCCTGAGTATCGCCAGCCTCCAGCGACGCATGACCTAGGAACGCCGCCAATGGCGTCAGGTCTTCGTCTTCTTCAGCGTTCTCGAAGTTGCGCGCTGCGCTGACCAGTTCCTCAAGGTTTTCTACCCGGGCCTGGCCTTTCTCGCCTTTTTCCGCTTCGTGGTAAGCAATCAGTCCGGACTGCTCGATGACGGTCTGGGTCATCAAGTGCAGTGGCATTTCCATGCATTTGGCGGCGAGGTTCTCGATCAGCTCGATAAACGCGCCGAGCGCACCCGCCGCACGGCCGGTAAGGCCTTTATTGGCGACCAGCAGGCGCATGGCCTCCCACATCGACACATCGCTGTGGCGAGCATGGTCGCGAATCGCTTCAACGGTTTTCTCGCCGATGCCACGAGCCGGAACGTTGATCACCCGCTCCAGCGCTGCATCGTTGCCACGACCTTCCAGCAACCGCAGGTAAGCCATGGCGTTCTTGATTTCTGCCCGCTCGAAGAAGCGCTGACCGCCATAGATGCGGTACGGAATGCGCTCGCGCAGCAAAGCTTCTTCCAAAACGCGCGACTGGGCGTTGGAGCGGTACAAAATCGCGATATCGCTGCGAGCCAGGCCGGTTTTCAGCGCGCTTTCGATGGTTTCCACCACGTAGCGTGCTTCGTCGTGTTCGTTGAACGCCGCGTACAGATTGATCGCTTCACCTTCGCCGCCATCGGTCCACAGCTCTTTGCCCATACGCCCGGTGTTGTTGGCAATCAGGGCGTTGGCCGCTTTGAGGATGCCGGCGGTGGAGCGGTAGTTCTGCTCCAGACGAATGGTCTCGGCGTCCGGGAAATCGTCGGAGTACTGGTAGATGTTCTCGATTTTCGCGCCGCGCCAGCCGTAGATCGACTGATCGTCGTCGCCGACCACCATCAGGCTGTCGCCCCCCTTGGCCAGCAGACGCAACCAGGCGTACTGCACGGCGTTGGTGTCCTGGAACTCGTCCACCAGAATGTGCCGGAAGCGCTTCTGATAGTGCGCCAGCAACCCCGGGTGATCGCGCCACAGATCGAGGGCGCGCAGCAGCAGTTCGGAGAAGTCGATGACGCCAGCGCGCAGGCACGCGGCCTCATAGGCTTCATAAATGCTGCGCATGGTCGCCAGGAACAGATCGCCGCTGGCTTGAATGTGTTGCGGACGCAGACCTTCGTCTTTCTGCCCGTTGATGAACCACTGGGCCTGACGGGCCGGCCAGCGTTGCTCGTCCAGGCCCAGCTCGCGGATCACCCGCTTGACCAAGCGTTGCTGGTCGTCGCTGTCGAGAATCTGGAAGGTCTGGCTCAGGCCGGCTTCCTGCCAGTGCGCCCGCAGCAAGCGGTGCGCCAGGCCGTGGAAGGTGCCAACCCACATGCCGGCCGGGTTAAGACCCATCAGCTGCTCGATGCGATGACGCATCTCGGCTGCAGCCTTGTTGGTAAAGGTCACCGACAGGATTGAGTGGGGCGAGGCGTTCTCGACCTGGATCAACCAGGCGATACGGTGCACCAGCACTCGGGTTTTACCGGAACCAGCACCGGCCAGGACCAACTGACGACCCACGGAGGCAGCTACGGCCTGGCGTTGGGCATCGTTGAGGGAGTTCAGCAGAAGGGAGAGATCATCGCGCATCGGGGCATTCTAGGGGGAGGCGTCACACCGGGCAAACCCCGCTTTGCTTTAGCCGATGAAAGATACGCGCAGGACGACCGGTCGGTCACTGGCTGCAGGCGTTGGCGGGGCTCGCTTCCAGCGTTTTCGGGGGGCAAAGGTCCTTCGGACTTTAGTAAAAATTATGATCTGGAGCTGTTTGGTAAGGGCATTGGCTTGTGTATGCTCCGTCCACGTTTCGGGCTCATGCTCATCATTATAAGAACAAGAACATTGCCTATGACCCTCAGCTCCGACCTGTCGGGCCCCACTGTGGAGCCCCGGGTTATCCGCAAACAGTACGCCATGGAAATGGCGGTCGAGCGCACGCGCCTGCTTTACCAAGGATCGCTGCTGCCGACGCTGTTCATGCTGATCAATGGCCTGGTGTGCGCGGGATTGCTCTGGAGTCCGCAGCGCTACTTCCTGGTCAGCGTCTGGCTGGTGTGGCTGTTGTCGCTGGTGGCGTTGCGTGTGATTCAGGTCGCCGCTTTCGATTCGGCCATTCCCCATCGTCAGGCGCATCCGATCTGGCGTCGCATGTTTTTGCTCGGTTCGGCCATGACCGGCCTGACCCTCGCCGGCGCCGGCATCGCCCTGGTGCCCGCCGACAATTTCATCCAGCAAGCCTGGGTGTTTGGCCTGATCGGCGCGGCAGCGCTTTCGGCCAGCGTGGCCTACGCGGTCAGTCTTCCGGCCTTTCTATCCTTTACCTTGCCGTGTCTTTTGCCGGCCATTGCCTATTTATTCTGGGGCGGCGACCCGCAGGAGCAGGGCTGGGGCTGGTTCGGCCTGATTTTGCTGGGGGCGTTGAGCGTGGTCGCCTGGCAGGTCAATCGGCTGATTGACCGCGGGTTGTTGCGTCGCTTCCAGAATCAGGCACTGATCGAGCACTTGCAGCAGGCCCAGAGCTGTAGCGACCAGTTGAACCACGATCTGGCCAAAGAAATCGATCAGCGCCGTCGTGCCGAAGACGAGTTGCGCGAAATTCAGACTGGACTGGAAAGCCGCGTCGCCCAGCGCAGCCTGGAGTTGGATGCGGCCAACCAGGCCCTGAGCAAAAGTGAGGCGCGCCTGGCGCTGGCGTTGAAGGCCAGTGAGCTGGGGCTATGGGACTGGAACCTGCAAACCGACGAAGTCCATCACACGCATATTCAGGAATTGTTCGGCCTGGAGCCGGAGTTCGTGACGGCCATGTTGCGTCACCTCAAGCCGCGCCTGCATCCCGAGGACTTGCCGTCGCTGAGGCGCGCGCTGGTCGAGCATTTGAAGGGGCGCAGCGAGGACTATCAGATCGAATACCGCGTGCGCCATGGCGATGGTCATTGGGTCTGGATCGAGGACCGCGGTCGAGCGGTTGAGCGCAGCGAAAGCGGCCGGGTGATCCGCATGGTCGGCACCCGCCGTGACATCAGTGCCAGCAAGCGCCAGGAAGCGCAGCAGCAATTGGCCGCGACGGTGTTCGAGGCGGCCAGTGAAGGCATCATGATTTTCGATCCGAATTACGCACTTATCGCGGTAAACCAGGCGTTCAGCCGCTTAACGGGCTATGACATCGACGACATGCTCGGGCGCAATGTGGTGGAGTTGCCGTGCAGTCGCGACGCCCGCCGCCACTATGGGGCGATTCATCAGGCCCTGGAGCAGCACGGCAGTTGGCAGGGCGAACTGGTGGAAACCCGCAAGAACGGCGAGCTGTATCCGCAATGGCTGCAATTGAATGCGGTGCGGGATACGCGGGGAAATGTCAGTCATATTGTCGGCTTCTTCGCCGATCTCTCGGCGCGACGCGAATCCGAAGAGCGCATGCGCTACCTGACTCACTACGATGAACTGACCGGCCTGGCCAACCGCTCGCTGTTCCGCGAAAGGTTGCGCGAAGCCCATCAACGCGGGCGTCAGGGCGGACGCAGTCTGGCGTTGTTGCACATCAACCTTGATCGCTTCAAGTTGCTCAACGACAGCCTTGGCCATGAAATCGCCGATCAGCTGTTGCAGAAGATGGCTCGACGGCTGGTCCATGCACTACCGGAAGCCGACACCATTGCGCGATTGTCCGGCGATGAGTTCGCGGTGCTGTTCGATGCGTACGGCAGCCTCTCAAGCCTGGCGCGAGTGGCGACGCGCCTCTCGAGCAAATTGCGTGTGCCGGTGACTGTCGAGGGGCATGAGTTGGTGGTCAGCGCCTCCATGGGCATTAGCATGTTGCCGGATAACGCCAGGGAAATTTCTGCGTTGGTGAGCCAGTCGAACATGGCGATGCAACATGCCAAACACCTGGGCGGCAACAATTTCCAGTTCTACACCGACAGCCTGCAAGCGAGCACGCTTGAGCGCTTGCAGCTGGAAAACCAATTGCGTAAAGCCATCGAAGAGAAGCAGCTGAAGGTGTTTTACCAACCGAAGCTTTGCCTCGCCACGGGCCGGCTGAATGCCGCCGAGGCTTTGGTGCGCTGGGATCACCCGACCATGGGCAGCGTGCCGCCAGGAGACTTTATCGGTCTGGCCGAGGAAACCGGACTGATCGGCCCGATCGGCGAATTCGTGTTGCGCCAGGCGTGCTGGCAGGCTTGCGAATGGCAGCGCCAGGGGCTGGAGCCGATTCGGGTGTCGGTCAATTTGTCGGTGCATCAGTTGCGACAGGGCAAGCTGGTCAGCCTGGTGCGCCAGGTGTTGGAGGAAACCGGCCTGGCGCCGCACTACCTCGAACTGGAGCTCACGGAAAGCCAGTTGCTGGACAGCGTCGAACACATCATCGCGACCTTCCAGCAGTTGCGTGATCTTGGGGTGAAACTGGCCATCGACGACTTTGGCACCGGGTATTCGTCCCTGAGCTACCTCAAGCGCATTCCAGTGGATTACGTGAAGATCGATCAGGCGTTTATCCGCGGTCTGGGGGAGGGCAGTGTGGATGCCGCGATCACCCGGGCGATCATCGCCATGGCTCACGGGTTGTCGTTGAAGGTCGTGGCTGAAGGCGTGGAGCGGGCTGAGCAGCTCGAGTTCCTGCAGGCTGAGCGTTGTGATGAAGTGCAGGGGTATCTGATCAGTCGCCCGATAGACGCGGGTGGGTTGGCGGACCTTCTACGAGCGCAATCCTCTCATTGATTGTGCATCGTACAATCAGGCCTTCCCGCCACGTAAAGTGACGGGAAGGTATTTATAGACTTAGTTTGTAATCAGCACTTCATCGATGTGGTGAATTTTTTCGCCGTTATAGAAGATGCTCACGCCGGAAACATTAGAATCCCCCAGCGCTTTATATTCGACAACTTTGTCTGTTTCAACTTGCAGCGAAATGTCGTTGGAGTTTTCAAGAATCAACTCCAGTCGCAGATCAAAGGATTTATCCTGCAGAGCTGTCATCACCAGCTTAGGGGTAATGCCTGTGTGTGCGACGGTTACGGTGCCAGCGGTGCGGAAAGAAGCTGCGCCAGGCATGCGGTCGATTTGTGCGGTCCAGTTTTTGGTTTTAATGCTCATAGTGCGTAACTCCTGTAATTAAGTTTGATTGCTCCTGCACGATCAAAGTAACTAGGCGCCGTTGTTTTTGGAAGGGGGGTGTTAGTTGTATTTGTAAGTTTGAGTGTTTAATTAATTTGTTGTAATTGCAACTAAGCTTCGGAAACTTCGAGTAGGTCGATCAGGGGTGGTTGTCAGCCTCAAGGGTGTGCTTCGGTTGCGTTGGAGCACTGACAATGAGTGCTACATGAAGCGCGCACGCCTGAAAACGAGGGATTCGGTTACGCATTGAGCAGGCAAAAAGCCAATTCATGTAGTATAACTACAAGCTTGCTACATCCCCGGCACCTGCCAATAACAAAGAGTCCAGCCCCTTGAATCTGCTGCAACACATCGCCCAGTCACGCCACCTGTTACGCAAGTCGGAGCTGAAGGTCGCCGACCACGTGCTGCTTGATCCAGCGGCGGTGATGCACAGTTCCATGGCCGACCTGGCCCACAGCGTGGGCATCAGCGAACCGACCATCGTGCGGTTCTGCCGCGCCATTGGTTGTTCCGGGTTTCAGGATCTGAAATTAAAACTGGCGCAGAGCCTCGCGGCGGGTGCGAGCTTCGGCCAGTTTGCGATCCATGAAGATGATTCTGTCGCCGACTACAGCCTGAAAATCTTCGACACCACCCTGCACACCCTGATGGAGGTTCGCGAGAAGCTCGACCCGGTGGAATTGCAGCGGGCGGTATCGCTGATGTCCCAGGCTCAACGTGTCGAGTTTTATGGTTTTGGCGCCTCGGGTGCCGTGGCGGCGGATGCCCAGCACAAATTCTTCCGTTTGCTGCTGACGGCGGCCGCGTATTCTGACCCGCACATGCAAGCGATGTCGGCGGTCACGTTGAAGCCGACCGACGTCGCAATCTGCATTTCCCAGTCGGGGCGCTCCAAAGACCTGTTGATCACGGCCAACCTGGTGCGCGAAAGCGGCGCTTCGCTGATCACCTTGTGCCCGAGCCAGACACCGCTGGCTGAGCTGTCGACCGTCAATCTCGCGATCGATGTGCACGAAGACACTGAAATCTATACGCCGCTGACCTCGCGCATCGCCCACCTGGTGGTGATCGACGTGTTGGCGATGGGCGTGGCCATGGCGCGCGGGCCGAGCCTGGTCAACCACCTCAAGAGCGTCAAGCGCAGCCTGCGCAGCTTGCGGTTGTCGCCCAAGTCGGTGAAAGCGCTGGACGACTGACGTCGTCGTAAGGTCGTTCCGACCTTGATCGCGAGCAGGCTCGCTCCCACAGGGGCCGCGTCCGTCAGAACAACTCGGTCAAATGTGGGAGCGAGCCTGCTCGCGATGGCGTCATCGAAAACGCCGAAGATTCACATCCCTGTAACTCACCCGCCGCCAAACCGTCATCCCTCGGGCCCATCCTGTAACTCCCGTACTCGCCTTGGGAGACTCGAAATGGCCCAGCCCTACGAAGAACGCAACAGCGCCGTTAAAACCCGTCGTCAGCAAGAAGACCAGCGCCGCATGGAATTTCGCCGCGCCATCGAAGATCGCTGCGAGCGCCGCCAGCTGCTGGCCGAGATCGGCGATTTTTCTGATCTGGAACTCAACTACTGGCAGGCAGCGCCCGCAACTTCCCGTCGAAACGCTCAACCAGGGCGCTGATCTGCACCCGTTCGCTGCGGATAAACGCAAGGAATGCGTGGGCCACCGGCGACAGCCGTTTGGCCTTGGCCTGCACCAGGCACCAACTGCGAAACAGCGGCAGTTCTTCGACCGGTAGCTCGATCAGTCCACCGGTCGCCAATTCAAGGTTCAGGGCGTGGCGCGTCAACAGCGCAACGCCCAGACCCGCCAGCACACATTCACGCTGCGCTTCGGCCGATGCGACCTCCTGGGTCTGGTTGAAGTGCACGCGCTTTTCCTTGAAATACTCTTCGCACGCCAGTCGCGTACCCGAGCCGGGCTCGCGCAGTAGCAGTGTGTAGGGTTCGAGGTCCTGCAAGCGCAGCGGGCCCATGTGGCACAGCGGATGATCCGGTGGCGCCACGGCCACGATCGGATTGTTGAGGAATGGCAGAAACTCCAGCCCCATGTCCTGCGGCACCATGGACATGATCACCAGGTCATCGCGGTTGTCGGAGAGGCGGCGGATCACTTGCCCTCGGTTGACCACCGTCAGTTGCAGGTTCACTTCCGGATGCTGGCGTTTGAACGCGGCAAACAGGTGTGGCACGAAATACTTCGCGCTGGATTCCACTGCCAGCTTCAATTGGCCTTGCAGCGAGCCCTGCATGTCCGACAGCTGCATGTCGAGGTTTTCCAGGCGCCCGAAAATGTCCCGACTGGCACGTTGAAGAGCTTCGGCGGCTTCCGTCATATAGAGTTTTTTGCCGACGTAATCGAACAGCGGCTGACCAATCAGCTCCTCAAGTTGACGAATTTGTAAGCTCACAGCAGGTTGTGTAAGCGACATTTCGTCGGCCGCGCGGCTGTATGACCGTAAATCACAGACCTCATTGAAGATCTGCAATTGACGTAATGTCATACGCATCAATGACTTACGCATTATTTGAGCGCTCCCACAGCAGGCTGATAAATCAACTATAAGTCTTTACTTATGCCTGACCCAATAATTAATCATTTTTGTTTATTCCTTGTGGGGACTAGTGTGGGGCTGCGACTAAATTGAAACATTTGGTCACGCGTCGACCTGGTCTAGCAGGTCGTGGGTACCACCGGCTCAAGGGAACCTCCAAGTGATAACAAAGATCCTGATCGCCAACCGTGGTGAGATTGCCGTACGAATCGTGCGTGCCTGCGCCGAGATGGGCATTCGCTCGGTCGCGATCTATTCCGACGCCGACCGCCATGCCTTGCATGTGAAGCGCGCGGATGAAGCCCACAGCATCGGTGCCGAGCCCCTGGCTGGTTACCTGAATGCGCGCAAGCTGGTGAATCTGGCGGTAGAAACCGGTTGTGATGCGTTGCATCCCGGCTACGGTTTCCTCTCGGAAAACGCTGAACTGGCAGATATTTGCGCAGAACGCGGCATCAAGTTCATCGGTCCATCGGCTGAAGTGATTCGTCGCATGGGCGACAAGACTGAAGCCCGCCGCAGCATGATCAAGGCTGGCGTACCCGTCACCCCAGGCACCGAGGGCAACGTCGCGGACATCGCCGAGGCGTTGATCGAAGGCGACCGCATTGGTTATCCGGTGATGCTCAAGGCGACTTCCGGTGGTGGTGGCCGTGGTATCCGTCGCTGCGACAGCCGTGAAGAACTTGAACAAGCATTCCCTCGGGTCATTTCCGAAGCCACCAAGGCCTTCGGTTCGGCGGAAGTGTTCCTCGAAAAATGCATCGTCAATCCAAAACACATCGAAGCGCAGATCCTCGGTGACAGTTTTGGCAACGTGGTGCACCTGTTCGAGCGTGACTGCTCGATCCAGCGCCGTAACCAAAAGCTCATCGAGATCGCCCCGAGCCCGCAATTGACCCCGGAACAGCGCGCCTACATCGGCGACCTGTCGGTGCGTGCGGCCAAGGCCGTGGGCTACGAGAACGCCGGTACCGTGGAGTTCCTGCTCGCCGAGGGCGAGGTGTACTTCATGGAGATGAACACCCGGGTGCAGGTAGAACACACCATCACCGAAGAAATCACCGGCATCGACATCGTGCGTGAACAGATCCGCATCGCGTCGGGCCTGCCGCTTTCGGTGAAACAGGAAGATATCCAGCACCGCGGTTTCGCGCTGCAATTCCGGATCAACGCCGAAGACCCGAAAAACAACTTCCTGCCGAGTTTCGGCAAGATCACCCGTTACTACGCACCCGGCGGTCCTGGCGTGCGTACCGACACGGCGATCTACACCGGCTACACCATTCCGCCGTTCTACGACTCCATGTGTCTGAAACTGGTGGTGTGGGCGCTGACCTGGGAAGAAGCGATGGACCGTGGCTTGCGCGCCCTCGACGACATGCGTCTGCAAGGGGTCAAGACCACCGCCGCCTACTACCAGGAAATTCTGCGTAACCCGGAATTCCGTAGCGGCCAGTTCAACACCAGCTTCGTTGAAAGCCACCCGGAACTGACCAACTACTCGATCAAGCGCAAACCCGAAGAGCTGGCCCTGGCCATCGCCGCCGCCATCGCCGCCCACGCAGGCCTGTGAGGAAAAGAACAATGAGCAAGCAAATCCACGTTACCGACACAATCCTGCGCGACGCCCACCAATCGCTGCTCGCCACCCGCATGCGCACCGAAGACATGCTGCCGATCTGCGACAAGCTCGACAAAGTCGGCTACTGGTCGCTGGAATGCTGGGGCGGCGCAACCTTCGACGCCTGCGTACGCTTTCTAAAAGAAGACCCGTGGGAGCGTCTGCGCCAATTGCGCGCGGCGTTGCCTAACACGCGTCTGCAAATGCTCCTGCGTGGCCAGAACCTGCTGGGCTATCGCCACTACAGCGATGACGTGGTCAAAGCCTTCGTCGCCAAGGCAGCGGTCAACGGCATCGACGTGTTCCGTATCTTCGATGCGATGAACGACGTGCGTAACCTGCGCGTGGCCATCGAAGCGGTAAAAGCGTCGGGCAAACACGCCCAAGGCACCATCGCTTACACCACCAGCCCGGTGCACACCATCGATGCGTTCGTTGCGCAAGCCAAGCAAATGGAAGCCATGGGTTGCGACTCGGTGGCGATCAAGGACATGGCGGGCCTGCTGACGCCATACGCCACCGGCGAACTGGTCAAGGCGTTGAAAGCCGAGCAGTCGCTGCCCGTGTTCATTCACTCCCACGATACCGCTGGCATGGCGACCATGTGCCAGCTCAAGGCCATCGAAAACGGCGCCGATCACATCGACACCGCGATCTCCAGCTTCGCCTCGGGCACCAGCCACCCGGGTACCGAGTCGATGGTCGCTGCCCTGAAAGGCAGCGAATTCGACACCGGCCTGAATCTGGAGCTGCTGCAAGAGATCGGCTTGTACTTCTACGCCGTGCGCAAGAAGTACCACCAGTTCGAAAGCGAATTCACCGCCGTCGACACCCGCGTGCAAGTCAACCAGGTGCCGGGCGGGATGATTTCCAACCTGGCCAACCAGCTGAAAGAGCAGGGCGCGCTGAACCGCATGGGCGAAGTGCTCGCTGAAATTCCGCGCGTTCGTGAAGACCTCGGCTTCCCGCCGCTGGTGACCCCGACCTCGCAGATCGTCGGCACCCAGGCGTTCTTCAACGTGCTGGCCGGTGAGCGCTACAAGACCATCACCAACGAAGTGAAGCTCTACCTGCAAGGCGGCTACGGCAAGGCGCCGGGCACCGTGAACGAAAAACTGCGTCGCCAGGCCATTGGCAGCGAAGAAGTGATCGACGTTCGTCCGGCTGACCTGCTCAAGCCGGAAATGACCAAGCTGCGTGCCGAAATCGGCGCGGTGGCCAAGTCTGAAGAGGACGTGCTGACCTACGCGATGTTCCCGGACATCGGCCGCAAATTCCTCGAAGAACGCGCTGCGGGTACGCTCACTCCAGAAGTGCTGTTGCCGATTCCTGAAGCGGGTGGCGTAGCCTCTGCCGGTGGCGAAGGCGTGCCGACCGAGTTCGTCATCGACGTCCACGGCGAAACCTACCGCGTCGACATCACCGGTGTCGGCGTCAAGGCGGAAGGCAAGCGTCACTTCTACCTGTCCATCGACGGCATGCCGGAAGAAGTGGTGTTCGAACCACTCAACGAATTCGTCAGCGGCGGCAACAGCAAGCGCAAGCAAGCCACCGCGCCGGGCCATGTCAGCACCACCATGCCGGGCAACATCGTCGACGTGCTGGTCAAGGAAGGCGATGTTGTGAAAGCCGGCCAGGCCGTGCTGATCACCGAAGCGATGAAGATGGAGACCGAAGTGCAGGCGGCCATCGCCGGCAAAGTCACCGCCATCCACGTGGCCAAGGGCGATCGGGTGAATCCGGGCGAAATACTGATCGAGATCGAAGGCTGAGTTAACAGCCTCGATATAACGCTTTAAACCTCGGGGGGGCATGTGCTCCCCTTTTTTTTCGCCCGGGATTTGTGAGGGTTAGAAGGTCATTCGCCACTGACCCGTGACGCCATGGTTTCGGCTGTCGGTGCCGATCTCTCCGGTGGCGCCAACGCCCAGCGTATGCCGCGCCGAAAGAGACAGGTCGAGCCCGGCATCGAGCACCACGCTGTGACGATCCAGCGGTGCACCTTCCACGGTGAAGCGCGTGCCACCCGTCGCCAGTTTTTGTCGGGTGTGGCTCTCGAGTTCACCGTAAGTCTGCTTCCAGCCTGCGCTGAAACGCGGGGTCAACTGCATGCCGTTATCGAACGTATTGAGCTTCGCCACGCGCAGACCGAAGGTACTGTTGACGTTGTTGCGCGTTTGTCCCAAGACTTTCAGGGTCGCATCCCCACCTTTTTCTGTGTAGCCGTCGCGTTGGTAGCGCTGATAGCCGAGGCTGGCGAACGGTTCGATGCGGTAGACGTCGCGACCCAGGTTGTAACCCGCTTCTGCGAAGACTTGTTGCGTATTGGCCTCGTACTGACCTTTGGGATTGTCGCTGAATCCATTGAAGGCTACTCGACGTTTGGTGCTGCCATCGTGGCTGCTATGGGTGAGCCCCAAACGCAGCGCCAGTGGTCCATTCTGGCGCAGTGCATAGGCCCCCAAATGCCAGCTATCAAGGTCACCATCGAGTGTGCGGCTATCCAGGCGAGTGTCGGATTTGCCGCCGATCACACCCAAGCGCCATTCCTCATCAATTGCCCAATCAGCTCCCACGACCAGACCCTTGGTGGAATGGCGCAGAGCGTCATAGTCGCGATCCACTTTCCCACCATGTCCCAGCGCTTGCAGCCAGACTCTACCGTCGTTTTCGCTGCCGGCAGCCAAGCGAGGCGCGTTGTTTCGCCTGCCGGATTTGCTATCGGCGCTATCCAACTGACGCATGGCCGAAAGCATGCTGGCGCTGACCGGGGCGTCGCTGTTGAGGGTCATCTTGGCGAGATTGGCGGTGCTGTCACCAGCGAGTTGATCGAGGGCATTGGCCGCAGTGTCCACGGTCGAACCGAGGAGGGCAGCAATGGCGGCATTTGCTGAGGCCGCAGGTTCCACAACACTCTGGCCAAAGTTCTCGCTGTTGTCGTTGAGGGCGAAGTACCCCAACGGCAGTTCATTTCGAGCGTATTGCAGCAACACCTCGGTTTCGGACTGGAATAGTTTTGGAGTCAAGTACGCCAGATTACTGGTGACATGATCGAATTCACCGTCCACTTTGCTGGCCCGGAGCAGGGTGTATACGGTGCTGGTGGAATAGCTGCCCGGCAGTGCGACGAGATTCAGAGAGGCGTTCCAAAGCTCGGCTACACCGTCGACAACAAGGGTCGGTATTTGATCTGCAGCGGTTACTACATAAGATAACGTGGCGCTTTGCGAAAGGGTCAGCTCTCCTTTGACGTGGGGCGCCCCCAACAGCTCAGTGACCATTAGCGTACCGTCTACGAACAGGTCGCGAACTTCACCGTGCCCACCGTAGGTGCCGCCCTCGAAAACATCGACATCACCCGCGATACTGCCCCGATTGAACAGCTTCGCACCGCTCAACACTTCTGCTCCCAGGCCAAAGTCACCTTTGCCGATCAAAGTCCAGGCACCTTGGGCCACTCGCAAGCCAAGAAAGTTACGGGTCTGGCCGAGTATGCCGCCTTCGGGTGAGTCCAGGAGTATACCGTTCACCCCGTCGCCGCCCTGAATTTCCCCTGAAAAGCTGGCGCCCTTGTTGATGATCAACAGGTCATTTTCCTCCCCTAGCGCCAGCGAGACTCCATCGATGCTTGCGTACTGCCCTGAAGCAGTAGTGCGCTTGGTTGTGTCGGCTTTTGCAAAGTCCAAGAACGTGAGCAGCACGTCGTCGTTTACCGGTTCGAAAGGGGTGTCAGGTGTCTTGTGAGTTTCATCATGCTGATCCATCGAAGGGGGCAATTTCCCGGTTGCTAACGGGTCATTGATGATCGGCTCGGCGGTGATGTGCTCTGCGACTGTTTCGGGCAGGTTGGGTAAGAGTGAATCGTTGGGCGTTTCGGGAAACTCATAAAGATCTGCAGCAAGATCCACAGGTTCCGGAGCCGGTGGAGCGGATTCCACCGGAATGGACGGTTCTTTCGGTTCAGGCGCAGCGGCGTTGACGGCATGCGACATCGGGCCAATGAAGTTTCTGATCGCCAGAAGGTCGTCTTTTTTCGGCCACAGCGCTGCACTAGTCTTCTTGACAGGAGCTTCGATGACGGTAACAGGCTCTGCTTGCTGAGCCATGGACAGCTCGATGCTGCCGAGTGTGAGGGCGATCGCTAATGCGAGTCGGTGCGGGCGATGGGTGTAAGGCTTGGGCATTGAGTGCGACCTCGTTTTTCAGGAGGTCGAACTTTAGGAGGCAGGCCCAGTGCTTGAATGCCGGGCGTTTCGGGCATTTCTGCAGGGTCTTGGACATTCGGTTGTAGCTAAAATTGGGCGTTGAAGTCTACTTGCGCAGCGGCCTTCATGAGCCGGGGTTTTTGCCTACAGCATTTCAGGACCGGTCTGTTTGTTAAGGCCTGGAAACTCGTCTACCCATAGCTGATTGCTCTGGAGAGCCCGGCTTGCCGGCGATGGCGCCCTCGAGATCGTCATCGCCAGCAAGCCCGTTCTACAAGGGTTGCGCATGTTCGAAAGCTGCAATCCTTCCCTAGCTGCGACCCAAATACGCCTTCCCGTAATGCCGCTCCATCCGCGCCTGAATCAGCTCCAACCCAATCGACATCACCCAGTAAATAATCGCCGCGGTCGTCAGCATCTCGATATACCGATAGCTCGACCGCCCATACGATTGCGCCAGAAACATCACTTCCCAAACGCCCATCACCGAGATCAGTGACGAGTCTTTGAGCATCGAGATGAATTGATTGGTGGTCGGCGGGATGATGGTGCGCATGGCTTGTGGCAGGGTGACGCGCCAGAAGATCACGGTTTCGCGCATGCCCAGTGCCAGCGAGGCTTCGCGTTGGCCGTGGGGGACGCCGAGGATGCCGGCGCGGAAGATTTCGCTCAGGTACGCGCCGTAGTTCAGCGACAGGGCGATGATGCCGGCGGCGACGGCGCCCGGCACAATGCCGAGTTGCGGCAGACCCAGGTAGATCAGCAGGATCTGGATCAGCAAAGGGGTGCCGCGAAAGAACGAGGCGTAAAAACTCGCAATCCCGAAGGCCACAGCGCTTTTCGACAGTCGTGCAATGGCCGTGATGAAGCCCAGCAGCGACGATGCGAGGATCGAGCACAGGCACAAAAACAGTGTCAGCGCCGCGCCCTGCAGAAAGCCGTTCGGCGCCAGGTGCAGGCCGATCAGGTTGGGCAGTTTGTCGAGGATGATCGAGAACTTCAGGTCGAAGCTCAGGAAGAAACTGGCGAACAGACCCAGCATTGCCGCCCAGGTCAGGTACAGCCGCGTGCGAAAACCGAAGAACCGTTGCAGCCGAGACTCAGCCGCCGGTTGTGGCGGCTGAGGAGGGTTGGGAAAGGAAGTCATTTGCTGATGTCGGCGCCGATCCATTTTTGCGAGAGCTTGCTCAGGGTGCCGTCCTGTTTCAGTTGCGCGAAGACGTCACGCACCTTGGCGTCCCACTGCGCGTCGCCTTTTTCGATGGCCACCGAGTTCGGCTCCGAGTACAGCGGTTCGCCGGCGAGCTTGAAGCGTTTGTCTTCGGTCAGTCGCGGCTGCGCGGTAACCAGGTTGGTGAGGACCGCATCCAGTCGCACGCCAGTACCCAGCCCCAGATCCTGGAACGCCACGTTGTCGGTGTCGTACGGGGCGATTTGCACATTCTCGAAGGGGTACTGCAACTGCGTGTCTTCGGCGCCTTCGATCACCAGATTTTTGTTCAGGTAGCTTTCGTAGCTGGAGGCGCTGGTGAGGCCGACTTTCTTGCCGCTCAGATCCTTGGCGCTGTGGATGCTGTCGTCCTTGGCGTTGACCACGATCACCGCCGGTGAGGCGTAGTACTCGACCGGGAAGTCGAAGACTTCGGCGCGGGCCTTGCTCGGGGTCATGGAGCAGATGCAAATGTCATAGCGCCCGCTCCAGCGGCCGGCGGCGATCACGTCCCAGGATGGCGTTTCGAGGCGCAGTTTGACCCCGAGTTTATTCGCCACGGCTTTGGCCACATCAACATCGAAGCCGTCGAGTTGGTTCTGGTCATTGAGGAACGAGAAGGGTGGATAGCTTTCCATCAGCACGCCGACCAGTTCTTTCTTTTGCTCGATGCGGTCCAGCGTTGCGCCGCCGAAGGCATGGGTGGAGGCGGCCAGAATCGTCAGGCCCAGGGCCAGGAGTGGTTGAAGTTTCACAGTCGATCCCTGAAAAAAATTGGTTGTTATTCACCGAATGGTACGTATTAAATAGTTATAAATATGACTCCGGTAGTGAGTTTTTTTCATAAGCTTATGAGTGAAAAGCATATGGGCGCAGCAAGCACAGTGATTCTGGATGGCGGCATGGGTCGTGAGTTGCAGCGCCGCGGTGCGCCATTCAGGCAGCCTGAATGGTCGGCGCTGGCCTTGAGCGAAGCGCCGCAGGCCGTGGAGGCGGTGCACGCGGCTTATATCGAAAGCGGTGCGAACGTGATCACCAGCAACAGTTACGCGGTGGTGCCGTTTCACATTGGCGAAGCGCGTTTTGCTGCTGAGGGGCAGGCGCTTGCAGCGCTGGCCGGTGAGCTGGCACGGCGTGCGGTTGATGCCTCGGGCAAACCGGTTCGCCTGGCGGGCTCACTGCCGCCGCTGTTTGGCTCCTACCGCCCAGACCTGTTCGACGCCAGTCGGGTAACTGAACTGCTGACGCCGCTGGTAAACGGCCTGGCACCCTATGTTGATTTGTGGCTGGCGGAAACCCAGAGTTCGATCGTTGAAGCGCGAGCGATTCACGCCGGTCTGCCGAAAGACGGCAAGCCGTTCTGGCTGTCGTTTACCCTGAAGGATGAGGACACGGACGAAGTCCCGCGTTTACGCTCCGGTGAGCCTGTGGCTGAAGCGGCTGCGGTGGCTGCCGAGCTGGGCGTCGAGACGTTGCTGTTCAACTGCAGCCAACCGGAAGTGATCGGTGCGGCGATTGATGCAGCGCGAGAAACCTTCGAGCGTTTGGGGGTGAAGATTCACATCGGCGCGTATGCCAATGCCTTCCCGCCGCAACCGAAAGAGGCGACGGCCAATGATGGTCTGGACCCGTTGCGCGAGGACCTTGATCCGCCGGGTTATCTGCAGTGGGCGGCCGATTGGCAGAAGCGCGGCGCCAGCCATTTGGGTGGGTGCTGCGGGATTGGGCCGGAGCATATTGCGGTGTTGGCCCAGAAGTTGGGGTGAAGCCAATCGCCGGCAAGCCGGTCTCGCTCCCACATTGGATTGGGGCTGTTCACAAATGTGTGGTCAACCCAAAACCCTGTGGGAGCGAGCCTGCTCGCGATGGCGTCCGAAAGGGCGCCGCTGATTTACCCGCGACACTCAGCCAGAGTTTTCACCTGCCCCGAACCCGTCTGATTCTCATCAGACAGCCACCGCTCAAACCCCGCACCAATCGCCGGCCATTCCGAATCCAGAATCGAATACCACGCGGTATCCCGGTTCTGACCCTTCACCACCATGTGCTGGCGGAACACCCCTTCAAAACTGAACCCCAACCGCTCCGCCGCGTACTTGGAGCGTGCGTTGCCGTTGTTGCATTTCCACTCCAGACGCCGGTAGCCCAGCGCAAACGACTCTTTGGCCAGCAGATACACCGCTTCGGTACTTTTTGGCGAACGCTGCATCGACGCGCCGAAGGTGACGTGGCCGATCTCGATGCGACCTTGTGCCGGAACGATCGACATCAAGCTGAGAATGCCTTGCACATCACCGCTGGCACGGTCGATCACGCAGAAGAAATACGGGTCGCTGTTGGCGGCGTGGTTGTTCAGCCAGTCGTTGAAAACGCTGCGCTCCGGGAAAGGACCGTAAGGCAAATAGTCCCAGAGTTTCGGGTCGGCGCCGGGACCTTGCAGGGCTTTCCACAAACCGTCGGCGTGACGCGCCGGGTCAAGTTTTTCCAGGCGAATAAACCGCCCTTCGAGGGTTTGCACGGAGGGGGCTGGGGCACCTTTCCAGTCTGCGAGTGAATTCGTCATGTCGTTCTCCTTGAACACTAAAGGGCTTTGCGAAACTGGATGAAACCAGGGCGTTCAGCGATGCGCTCGTAAAGCTGGATCGCGGTGGCGTTGGTTTCGTGGGTCAACCAGTGGACCTTGCAGCAACCGTCCGCTTGGGCGGTCGCGTAGACAAACTCGATCAGCTTGCGGCCGACGCCAGTGCCGCGGGTTTCGGGTGTCACCAACAGATCTTGAAGGTAGCAGGAGTTTTCGATGCTCCAGTTCGACCGATGGTAGATGAAGTTCACCATGCCGACCGCTTTGCCGTCGCTCCAGGCCAGTGCCGAATGTGTCGGTTCATTCGAGTCGAGCAGGCGTTGCCACGTGCTGTCAGTGACCGCCTCAGGCAGTTCGGTGTTGTAGAAGCGCAGGTAGGCCTGCCACAACGGCAGCCACGCCGCGTGATCGTCGGCGGTGACCTGGCGGATTTCAATCTGACTCATGTTCAATCCTTAGCGCATCAAGTGGGCGAGGGCCTGATCATGCGTATCGGGGCTGGCAGCAAGCCCCTCGCGCACGCCGGCGATGTCTGCGGTGCTGCGGTTCTGACTGAGTTTGCGTTTGCCTTCCAGGCGGTGGATCGGCAGGGCAAACCCGACGATGGCCTTGAGCATGCCGTCGATGTAGTCGGCGGGTGCATCGGCGACTTTCCACGGTTGGTCGCGACCGGCTTCATGGCGGTCGGTCAACGCACTGACCAGGTTGAGCAGGCGGTCGGCATCGCTGAAAACCTCTGCGGTGCCGTAAGCGTGTACAGCGACGTAGTTCCAGGTCGGCACGACTTTGCCGTGCTCGGCTTTGCTCGGATAAAACCCCGGGCTGACGTAAGCGTCGGCACCGGCAAAAATGACCAACGCTTCGGCACCGTTCTGTAGTGCCTTCCATTGCGGATTGGCCCGGGCGAAGTGACCGTACAGAGTGCCATTCGGACCTTGGTCAGGGCTGAACAGCAGCGGCAGATGACTGGCTTGCAGACCCTGCTCGTCGTGGGTGACCACCACGGCCAGGCGCGTATCGAGTATCTGCTGCTGCAGTTCATGCAAATCTTTGATGGCAAAGCCGTTGGGGTTGTACATGGAAAAATTCCTTGGCGAATGCGTCCATCCTAGGCAGGCTATTGGTCTGTTGTAAGAGCCATTAACGACCAATTTAATAGGTCCATTGTCATGAGCGAAGCGCCGCTTTCCCTGTCGTTCAACCCCGCAGGCATCGAACTTGACCGCCGTCAGGGTCTCAGTCGCCAGCTCTATCAAGCCTTGCGCGTGCGGGTGCTCGACGGGCGACTGGCCAGCGGCACGCGATTGCCGGCCAGTCGGGATTTGGCGGCAGCGCTGGCAATTTCTCGCAACAGCGTGGTTCGCGCCTACGATCAGCTCTACGCAGAAGGCTTCATCGAGGGGCGTGTCGGTGACGGGACTTACGTCGCGCAATTGCCTCAAGCGTCGCGGCCCACGAAAAAACTATCCACAAAAGTATCCACAGGGTTTTCAACAGGGTTACCCACAGCCTTATCCACAAATTGGCTGGATTTACCTGTGGTTCCATCCAGTAAAGTTATCCACAGCGGAGCGCTGGGGCGCGTTGAAAAGAACCATTTGGCCACGCCGCCCAGTGGTCCGCCCCGGGCTTTTCGGGTGGGTGTTCCGGCGTTCGATCTTTTTCCTTTCGAGGTGTGGGCCAAGTTGAACGCGGCTTTCTGGCGAAAACCGGATTTGCAGCAACTGTGTTATGGCGATCCGGCGGGGGATGCGCGCTTGCGCGCAATGATTGCTGCTTATTTGCGCAGTTCCAGAGGCATGCAGTGCACGGCTGAGCAAATAGTGATCACCAGTGGCGCGCAGCAGGGGATTAGCCTTTGTGCACAGCTGCTGGTGGAGCCGGGCGACGGCGTGGCGATTGAAAATCCGGGGTATCGGGCGGCGGGTCATGCGTTCGCCGTGGCCGGTGCGAAATTGCACGGAGTGTCGGTGGACAATGAGGGGATCGACTGCACCGAACTGGCCCGGCTCAGCGATTGTCGGCTGGCCTATGTCACGCCTTCGCATCAATACCCGACCGGGGTGGTGATGAGCCTGGCGCGACGCCTTGAACTACTCGCTTGGGCAGAGCGCAACCAAGGCTGGATCGTCGAGGACGACTACGATGGCGAATACCGTTACAGCGGCGCTCCCCTGGCGCCGTTGGCGGCACTCGATCGGCAGGGTCGGGTCTTGTACGTCGGGACCTTTGGCAAAGTCGCGTTCCCGGCGTTGCGCCTGGGTTATCTGGTGTTGCCGCCCGCACTGGTGCAGGCGTTTTCTCAACGTCGAGCGGTGGACGTTCGGCATTCCGAAGTCAGCACCCAAGCGGTGATGGCCGAGTTCATGGCCACCGGGCATTTCCAGCGGCACATCCGCCGCATGCGCCGTGCGGCCCTGAGTCGACGCAATACATTGTTGGCCGGCTGGCCGCAGAACATCCCCGGCATCGGCAGCCTGCCGAGTGTTGCGGCAGGATTGCATATGACGGTGCCGGTCGAATCACAGGCCCGCGAGTACGAACTGATAGAAGCAGCCGCCAGCGTCGATGTCGAGATCAATGCACTGAGCAGCTATTGGCTGCCGGATTCGCAGCAACCGGTGGACCAGCGTGCCGGGCTGGTCCTGGGTTTCGCGGCCGTGCCCGTGGCGGCCATCAGTACCGCACTCGGGCAACTGGAAAAGGTCTGGCGCCGTTAAGCGGTTGCGGTTCAACGCGACGCAAGCCTTACGATTTTGAGGCCGATGGCAGCACCTTTGCGAAGAACAGGGCCGTCGCCAGTTGTGGGCTGATTTCGCTGCGATAGATCGAGATCGCATGGAGATCGTCATTCGCACTGCGAGCTTCGAATGCGCCGCCCAGCAGCCGTTGCTGCACGGTTTTCAAATGCGCCGCGGTGAAGGTTTGTGCGGGCGATGCGGGCTCTGAATAGTGAAAGTGGGCATACCACAGAACATTTTTGCTGGTGTGGTCACGGACTTCGTATTCCTCGAGGTAGTCTTTTTTGCGGCTTTTGAGCAAACGTCGGCCGGGGTTCTTGACGATGTCGACTTGACCTTCGCTTTGCAGCCACTGAACACGTTCTGCCGTAGGCGGCTGCAGCTTGGTCATGCTGATTCGCGTTGCGCGGCCCTGGCTGTAGAGCCGGGTTGCTCCGTCATTCAGCTGCTTGGCCAGTGTGACGGCAGATCCCGGACCGTCATCGACGGAGTTGCTGGCAATCAGCGCTTCGTCGATAGCCTTGGCGACCTCCTGCAATCGATGGGCTTGCTGATGGAACATCTCTTCGATTTCCACGGGTATTCGCCGCGGTCCTTTTGAATGGGCGTCCGTTCGGCGAATGAACGCCTCCAGCCCGTTCAGCAATGCCTGACCCTGAACAATGCTGGCACTCAAATCAGGTAGGACGACGACGGGGGAAACCGCTTTCGCGGCGACTCTTTCAACCCATACACCCGGGGTTTTCTCATGAAATGTCGAAATGACTTTGCCCGTCAGCGTCGAGGTAACGTCGACCAGTTCTGATCCGTCCGCCCCGGAACCGGCGCGTAGCTGGCCGACCACCGTGCCGTTGTAGCGAGTCTTGATGATGCGCTTGGCGGGAGCGGTCGGCAGGCGGGAAGGGCCAGGTTGTGGCTCGAGCGCCTGACGCTCTCGCAGCAGACTCGCCAAGTGCTTCACGGTGCGTTGTTGAAACGCGTCGATACGTTGGCGCATCAGATCGAGCGGTGGTTGCAGGAACTGGCCGGGAAACTCGCCAGGCAGATCGATGATGCGCTGGTCGGTAATCGTGAGTTGCTCCACCAGATCACTGAGCCCTTCGATTCGCTCCGGCAAGCGCAACACTTCTTCGTCGGCGGCCAGATCCAGTGAAGCCTGAATGGCGAGCGCTGCGTTTTCGACGACGGTCTCCAGCGCCGGGCGTGCTTCGTGTGGGGCTGCAACAGAGGTCTCGAGGCACAACTCCTGGCCCAGTGTGATCTGGAACAGTTTGAGGTCCTGTAAATCGAACGACGGCATATTGGCCTTGACGTCGCGAATCACTTCCACGGCTTCTTTACCGAGCAGGTTCAGTTGCTCGAAGCGCGAATGCGCGAACTCGATTTTCTCGATGTAGCCTTCGGTCAGATCGCTCGTGAGTTGATAGGTCTGTCGGGCGGCCTGCGTGTTTTCCGTTGGCTCTGTGTCGAGAAGATTGAGGGACAGGCGCATCTGATTTTCGAAAACAGGACGCTGGTGGTTGAACCATCTTTCCAGCAGCGCTAACTGAAAATCCAGGCGGCTGATCATCGCCTTTCGGAAATTCGGGATGGCCTCGCGAGCATTGAACGCTTTCATCTGTTCAATGTTGGTGCTGATGAATGCCATCTGCGCGTCGAGCATTTCAAGGTACAAGCGACGATGGCTGTCGGTGGCGGTGGGGGCCTTCGCGTTTTTTTCTGCTTCTTTGAGCTCGGTTTCCCGACTTTTGGCCTGGCCCTCGAACGCGATCATTTGCTGTTTCAGTTCAGCCTGGCGCTGCCTGTTTTGCTGTTCCAGCCGTTGCCTCTCCTTGCCCCCGCCCCTCAGTCTCAGTCGCGTATCGATAAACCATTCGCCTTTGGCGTTCTTGACCAACAACGGCCCGCTGCGTGTGGGGGACTGGCGTGAGTCAATGATCTGCACGTCGTGATTGTCGTTGAGGGTCACTTCGAACCAGCGCTGGCCCACCTTCGCATACCATTTTCCGTTAAGTGAATTGAGGTGTTGGTGAGGGCCGGGCGCGCTGGAAGCACCGGCCAGGTCTTTGGGTTCGGCGATGGCCAGTTCATCCAGCAAGGTGCCCAACGCTACGGGCGGTAACGTAGCGACAGCGTGCAGAGACGTCTCATGGGTGTGAGGCAGTTGATTGAGGTCGGGCAGACGCGTGACGGTGATTTCCTGCGCCGGTTTGATGTCCGTTGTGACCGGTGGCCCGACGTTCTCGACCCGCCGCGAGACCGGTTTTTGGCGAGCGGCAGCCCGATGGGCCAGCACCATGCCGAGCGTCAACAGCAAGTCGGTCAGGGCGGACCAGGCGGATTCGCTGTCGTCGTTCTCTTTGGCATCGGTGATGGCCTGCAAGTCGTCCATGATCTGCCAGATCCACCCGGCAACCCCGGCAGTGCGACCAAGAAAGGGCAGTGCGACGTTGAACAGCATCCATGCGCCGTGCTTGAGCGTTGCCCAGCGAGCTTGGGCGTTGGACACCGATTGCCGGTCAGCCAGGGTCATCATAGCGTTGGCGTTGGCTTTGAACAGCGGCGCCAGTGAAGCGTCATCAAGGGCTGCCGCACTGAGCGACACCGCGCCCATTTTGCCCAGCGCTGAAGTGGGGTCGACCAGCAATTGGGTCAGGGTCCAGACTGAAGGCAATTCACCGCAAAACACGTACTGGGAATAGTTGAAGCGCACGTCGTCGGCCAGCCACGCCAGGACTGATTGGCGGAGGGGCTTTTCGTGTTTGATCGCATACAGCAGATTGGCTTCACTGGGGTACTGCGTCAGCGAGGGGACGAGCAATGGCCGGTAGAGGAGACAGGGGCCCTGATCAGGGGACTTCGGACCGATGACGAACATGTTGGCGACTTCGTCGCCCTTGCTGTCGGCGCGATCGCCGGTGATGAAGGCCAACGGGCGAATGACAATCTCCTGTCCGTTCACTCGGCGGTCGGTCGCGTTTTGCTGCAGGGCTGCGTTGACGTACTGGTAGCCTCTTTCATCGATACCGGCTTCGCCGCGCATCTTGTGTTGCAGCGCCTGCAACGGCAACTGGGTGCGTAAATGACGCGTGTAGAGCGCTTGCCGGCGCGCTGTTTCTTGCGAGTCATCAAGCAGCTTGCGCTTGATCAGTGCCGGGTAAACTGCGCCGATATCCACCTGGGTGACGAGGTTCTCCAGGTAGGCGGGCGTCATCCAGACGGGCACCGGGTCGCCGTTTTTGTACTGCACTGTCTTGTTACCCAGCGGAACGGCAATCAGGTTTTGCAACGCCAGCTCGATCAGCGACAAGGTGAAGGTCTGCGTTTTGCCGGGTATCACGATTGCGCCCAGCACGATGACGCTGGTGATGCTGATTTGCACGTCCTCAAGGTTCAGGTTCGCTGCCGCTGGATGATCTTTGATCATCTGTTCTCGCAAGGTGTGCAAGGCGAAATCCGGCAGTGAAGCGATGCCTTCGTCGAAGGTTTTTCCAGCGTCCTGCTCCCGCAACTGCGCCAGGTCCATCAGGTGGCGGCTGTAACGGGTCAGGTCCGCGGACGATGCGTTTTTCAGCCAGTCTGTCAGCAACCCCTGAACCTTGTTGAAACGCGACGAGGGCAAGGCTTCAAATTCTGTGAAGCTTTTGGCTGCCGCGCTGATGTGCGGTGAAAGCCTCGTTGGAGCGGTGCTCCGGAAGGAATTGAAGGTACCGATGGCTTCTGCTTCAAGTGCGATCAGTGCACAGGCCTGATGATGAAAGAAATTGCCCTCGGGTTCGTACAGGCGCCATTGCAGCGTCTGCTCGGTGCTTGACGTCCCAGGATGTGCGAACAATGTTTCACCCAGTGCCGCAACAGAGTCGTAGTGCTTGAAGCCTTCGGCAATCGAGTGCGTCAGCACCAGGGTTCGGGTGCCCAGCGTGCCCACGAACACGGCGATCTCCATTACACGCAGATGTTCGGTCACCGCGTTTGCTGTGCGTTCGGTGTCGATCAAACAGGCCTTGGTCAGGTACTTGTCCTGTAGGCGCCGTGTGGCTCGATCCGGATCATTGAACACGGCACGGGCCATGGCTTTTTGATCGGCATCCCAATCCGTGGCCTCATCGAGATTCCAGAGGTCCTGCAGCGCCTGTGAGAGCTGATGCCAGCGCGGGATCGAAGGGCTTGTCTCATGATTCCAGTAATCAAGTTGCTGTTGCTGGTAGGCAATGAACAGCTGCGAAGCGAGCGTATTGATCAGCGATCCGATGGCAGTAATGTTTACCGGCAGTTGAGCCGGCGGGTCAACGCCCGGTTGCAGGGTCAGGAAATGCTCGCCATCGATGAGTGTCACCGTGGAGTCCGACAGCCCGATCCGCACCAACACGTCGGTGAGCGATTCATACAGATTACTGCCGGGCACGACATCGTCGCCGGTCTCGACCCAGGTCGGGGTGACGACCGTGGCGAGCGTCGGATCAATCTTCAACTGCGGATAGAGCGCGTTGAGCGCAGGCGCCAATGCAGTCGCTGCAACCTCTCTGATCGAGGGGCCGGTGACCAGTTGGGTCAGTATGTTTTCTGCACTCGGGGAAGCGGTGTCGGGCATGGTCGTTTCCTGATTGAGGATGCGCCGCTGTTGATTGCGCAGCGCTGGATCAGGTGACGGTATCGGGCGACCTCACAGGCCTGGCGGTACATAAATATCGCAGGCAAAAAAAGACCCGCATCACGGCGGGTCTTCGGTTTTCAAGGGGTTTCAGGTCCCTGACTTGATTTTGGTCCAGGCGCGCGTGCGTGCACGTTCGGCATCACGCGGCAGTGGTTGCAGGGTGTAAAGCGTGCCCATCGCCGCTTCGGTCGGGTACAGGTTGGGATTGTTGCGGATCGCCGGGTCGACCAGTTCCGTGGCGTCCTTGTTCGGGTTCGGGTAACCGACGAAGTCGCTGACCGGCGCGATCACCTGCGGTTGCAGCAAATAGTTGATGAAGGTGTAGGCGTCTTCCGTGTTCTTCGCACCCTTCGGAATGGCGAGCATGTCGAACCAGATCGGCGCGCCCTCTTTGGGCAGGCGCATGTCGACGATCACGCCGTTCTTGGCTTCCTTGGCGCGGTTGGCGGCCTGGGAGAAGCTGCCGGAATAACCGACCGCGACGCAGATGTCACCGTTGGCTATGTCGGCCATGTACTTGGAGGAGTGGAAGTAAGTGACGTACGGCCGGATTTTCATCAACAGCGCTTCAGCCTTTGCGTAGTCCGCCGGCTTCTTGCTGTTGGGGTCGAGGCCGAGGTGTTGCAGGGCCAGCGGCAGGATCTCCGACGGCGAGTCGAGCAGGGCGACGCCGCACTGCTTGAGCTTGCTGATGTTTTCTTCCTTGAAGATCAGGTCCCAGCTGTCCACCGGCGCGTCGGCGCCCAGCGCGGCTTTGACTTTGTCCGGGTTGAAACCGATCAGGATGGTCCCGTACATGTACGGCACGGCGAATTTGTTGCCCGGATCGTTGGCTTCGATCAGCTTCATCAGCTTCGGATCGAGGTGGTTCCAGTTCGGCAGTTTGCTGCGGTCCAGCGGTTGGAAAACGCCGGCCTCGATCTGCTTGGCGAGGAACACGTTGGACGGCACCACCACGTCGTACCCGGAGTTGCCGGTCAGCAACTTGGCTTCCAGCGCTTCGTTGGTGTCGAAGATGTCGTAGACCAGTTTGGTCTGGGTGTTCTGTGCCTTGAAGTCTTCCAGCGCTTTGGGGGTGATGTAGTCGAACCAGTTGTAGACGCGCAACGTTCGCTCTTCGGCGTGAGCGGCCCCGCTGAGCACCGTGGCGCACAGGGCGGGGACGATAAGACGCTTGAGTCTGTTCATTATTGTTGTTTCCTCATTGAGCGCTTTCAAAACCTTCAAGAACGTTCACCGCGTTGATACCGATTTCTTCGACCGCGTAACCGCCTTCCATCACGAACAGCGTCGGCACGCCGAGTTTCGCAATGCGCTCGCCCATCGCCAGGTAATCCGGGCTGTCGAGCTTGAATTGGGAAATCGGATCGTCCTTGAACGTATCGACGCCCAGGGACACGACAACGATGTCGGCGCCGTACTTTTCGATCTCTTTGCAGGCGTGTTCCAGCGCTGCGCTCCAGGTGTCCCAACCGCTGCCGGCGGGCAAAGGGTAGTTGAAGTTGAAGCCTTCGCCCGCGCCTTCGCCCAGCTCGTCTTCATAACCGAGGAAGAACGGAAATTCGGCTTCCGGATGGCCGTGGATCGAAGTGAACAGCACGTCGCTGCGCTCGTAGAAAATCGATTGGGTGCCGTTGCCGTGGTGGTAGTCGACATCGAGGATCGCGACTTTCTGGTGGCCCTGATCGAGGAAGGCCTGAGCGGCGATGGCGGCGTTGTTGAGGTAACAATAGCCGCCCATCAAGTCGCTGGCGGCGTGGTGTCCCGGTGGACGGCACAACGCGAAAGCGCTGCGTGCGCCGCGCTGGATTTCTGCCTGGGCGGTGAGCGCCACTTGGGCTGCGCTGTACGCTGCTTGCCAGGTGCCGGCGGTAATTGGCGCACCGCCGTCGAAGCTGTAATAACCCAGTTCGCCATGCAGGCTGGTGGGTTTGATGCGACGCAAGGTGCGGGCTGGCCAAGTGTAGGGCAGCAAATCGCCGTCGGTGTTGAATTCGGTCCAGCGCGCCCAGGCGCCTTTGAAGAAGTCGAGGTAGTCGCGGCTGTGGATGCGCGCGATCGGGTCGAGGCCGAAATCCTTCGGCACTTCTACCGGGCCGAGCTTCTGGTTTTGCACCCGTGCCAGTACATGGTCGGCGCGCGAGGGCATTTCGAAGCAGGGCTTGAGTTGCCCGTCGATCAGTTCACAACGGCCGTGGTGCAGGTGGTGATCATCCGAGTAGATCGTCAGCATTTCTTGTTCTCCGCAGGCTGATTCGGTTGAACACAGTCTTGCGGCGGATGGCGATTCGGAGAACGGCAGGAAAGGCCAAAAGGGGATCGATATGGCCAAAATAGTTGACCGAAATTCGCCCCTTGTTGGCAAGGGGGTGGACCGACCCTGTGGGAGCGGGCTTGCCCGCGAAGGCAATATTTCAACCGATGATGCTGTGTCGGAGGTACTGGCCCCTTCGCGGGCAAGCCCGCTCCCACAGGGTTTGTCAGTGCGGCCGGAATTGGCTGGGTGCGACCCCGCTCCAGCGCACAAACGCATGGCGGAAACTCGCGGTCTCGCTGAAACCCAGCATTTCGGCGATCCGGTAAATAGGCATCTGATCTTCGCAAAGCATGTGCTTGGCCTGTTCGAAGCGCAGCTCATCCAGCAATTCCTGATAACTGCACCCCAGATCCTTGAGGTGCCGACGCAGGGTCCGCGCCGAGCAATTCATCTGCTCGGCCAACCCTTCGAGGCCAGGAGCCGCGTTGAGCTGAGCACTGAGCAACTGCCGAATCCGCCCCAGCCACGCCTGGCGCCCGGTGAACTCGAGGTTCTGCTTGCGGCAGCGTTCGGCCATGGCTTGATGGGTGATGACATCGGCGAGCGGCAAGGGTTGGTCGAGCCAGCGCTTGTCGAAGGCAAAGGCGTTGTCCCGAGCGTTGAAGTGCAGCGGGCAGTTGAAGTGTTCGGCGTAGGTCGCCTGATAGTCCGGTGCAGCGTGTTCGAAGCGCGCAGCGATCAACGGCAGCGGGTGACCGAGCAGGTCGTCGCAGATGACTTTCAATGACACCAGACAGAACTCGGCATTGAACACCGCCATCGCCGGGCTCTCCCGGTAGTCGGCGGCGACGAACCAGATGCGCTCGCCGTCGTCCTCCAGGCTCAGCTCGAAAAGTGTTCCCAACAGCGCCGGATAACGCATCGCCAGACGCAAAGCGTCACCGAAGGTGGCACTGGTGAGCAGCGCATAGCCGAGCATCCCGTAGCAGGAAACGTGCATGCGCCGACCCAGCTCCAGGCCGATATCACGCTTGAGCGCGACCGCGTTGGCGCAGACCTGCATCTCCTGGTTGGTGGTGATGCGCGTGTCCGCACGGTTCAGGTCCGCTGCGCTGATGCCGCTGCCGGCGAGCAACGCGTCGCTGGATAGGCCTTCGGCCTTGAAGGCGTTGAGCACCAACGAGACGGCGTTGAGGGTGGTGAGGTGGGAGTGGAGCATGGCGGCTTCCAGCCTGGGGATGGCTGGAACGCAGCAAGTTATGTGCCCAATGATGAACCTGTGGGAGCGGGCTTGCCCGCGATGCGGCGGCACATCCAACATTGATGTGACTGACATTCCGCCATCGCGAGCAAGCTCGCTCCCACAGGTTTTGTGTGTCAGCTCAGTTCGCCGCAGAGGTCGAGTTCTACCAACCGACGAATTTCAGCCGCTTCGAGACCCACACCCAGCAAACCATGCAACTTGCCGAACGCCGCCTCACGGGTCATACCGCCGCCCGACAGTACGCCGACGCCGCGCAACCGGCTGCCAGCCTCGTACACATCCAGCTCGACGCCACCTTCATGGCACTGCGTCACCGCGACCACCACGACACCGTTGTCCCGCGCCCGCGAAAGCGCGGCGAGAAATTCGGGGTTGTCGCTCGGCCCGGTGCCGCTGCCGTAGCACTCCAGCACCAGACCCTGGATGCCGCTGTTCAGCACGCCATCGAGTTGCTCGGCGCCAATGCCTGGGAACAGTGGCAACACAGCGACTTTCGCCAGTTGCTTGCTCTGGTTGTAGTTCAACGCTGCTGGCAGTGAAGTCGCCTTCACGCCACCACCCTGACGCTCCAGGCGCTTGAACGGATGCCGACCGAAACTGCGCACCTTTGCGCATCGGGTCGGGTCCAGCAGTTCGCCATGGAAGTACAGATGAACGCCCGGTGCCAAGCCATGGCCCAGCGCAACCAACGCGCCGCCGAGGTTTTCCCAGGCATCGCTGTCGGTCACGCCGGCCGGCAGCATTGAACCGGTAAAGCACACGCGGGCCTGCAGGCCGAGCAGTTGAAAGCTCATGGCCGCCGCGCTGTAGGCGAGGGTGTCGGTGCCGTGCAGGATCAGCACACTGTCGCAGCCCTGCACATCCACTGCATCGACCACGGCCTCGCGCAGTTGCTGCCAATACGCCGGGGACATGTTGGCGCTGTCGATCAGCGGTGACATCTCGCGAAAGCGCCACTGCGGCACCACCAGCTCTGGCTGGCTGTGCAGGTATTCGCGCATCCGCGCTTCAAAACCGGATGCGGGTGCCAGGCCATGTTCGCTGGCTTGCATGCCGATGGTGCCACCGGTGTAGAGCACCATGACGTGCTGGGCGGCGGGAAAGGAATTGGGAACCATGGGGAAGTCTCCGCAAGAGATGACATGTGGGAGCCAGCCTGCTGGCGATGACGGTATGTTAGACACTAATGCGTCAACTGACAGTCTGTCATCGCCAGCAGGCTGGCTCCCACAGGTTGTGCACCCTTCGTTTACCGATCAGCGTTGCGCTGCGGGTACGCCTTGGGGCTCGGCTTGAGCCTTGGTGGCGGCTGGCGGGTTGGCTGGCCAGGCGTTCAGGTCCAGGTCCAGATCCGGGAACTTGCTCGAATCGAACACCGGTGTCTTGATCCCGGCAGCGCGCTGGTCATCGTAGTCGCGCAGGATGCGCATGCCGACCTTGAACAGCAGGAACAGCGCAATCAGGTTCACGAACGCGAGCAGGGTCATGGTGATGTCGGCAAACGCGAACACCGTGCCGAGGTTCTCGATCGCACCCCAGAAAATCAACACCAGTACCAGTGCGCGGTAGCCGATCAACGCCTTGCGGTTTTCACCGATCAGGAAGCGCAGGTTGCTCTCGCCCAGATAGTAGTTGTAGAGAATCGAGGTGAACACGAACAACGCCAGTGCCACGGAGATGAACATCCGGCCCCAGTCGCCCACGACAGCGGCGAGCGAGTTCTGGGTCAGGGCAATGCCGTCGCCTTCGAAGCCCGGGGTGTAGAAGCCCGAGAGCAGGATCAGCAAGGCGGTGCAGGTGCAGATCACGAAGGTGTCGAGGAATACGCTGAACGCCTGAACCACGCCTTGTGCCACCGGGTGCTCGACCGACGCGACTGCTGCCACGTTGGGCGCACTGCCCAGGCCCGCTTCGTTGGCGAACACGCCACGCTTCACGCCCATGACGATGGCGCTGCCGATCAGGCCGCCGAAGGCCTGGTCGAGACCGAAGGCGCTTTTGACGATGGTCATCAGCATCGCCGGTACGTGGTCGAATTGCAGCACGATCACGTAGATGGTCACGCCGATGTACACCAGGGTTTTCACCGGCACCAACAGGTCAGCGACCTTGGCGATGCGCTTGATCCCGCCGATGAACACCAGGCCCAGCAACACTGCCAGGGCCAGGCCGGTCCAGGTGGTATCGAAGCCGAATGCGTTGTTCAACGAGTGCGTCACGGCGTGGGATTGCAGGCCGTTGAAGGCAAACCCGAAGGTCACCAGCAACAGGAACGCCATGATCATGCCCAGCCAGCGTTTCTGCAGGCCGTGCTGGATGTAATAGGACGGGCCGCCACGGTAAGTGCCGTCGGAATCGCAGCGCTTGTAGAGCTGGCCGAGGGAACATTCGAAGAAGCTGCTGGACATGCCGACCAGTGCGGTCACCCACATCCAGAACACTGCACCTGGCCCACCGAGGGTCACGGCAATGCCGACACCGGCGATGTTGCCTGCACCGACGCGGCCGGCAAGGCTGAGCATCAGGGCCTGAAACGAGCTGAGTTGACCGGCGCTGCTTTTGAGGCTGTCGCGGAACACCGCGAACATGTGGAAGAAGTGACGCAATTGAACGAAACGCGAGCGGATCGTGAAGTAGCTACCGAGCCCGACAATGAGCACGATCAGTACTTTCCCTGAGAGGAAGTCGTTAATGACTTCGAGCATGGATTATTCCTCGCTGTTTTTTGTGTAGGCAAATGCTGGGCGGTCGGAAACATCGCGTTACACCGGTTTGCGCACGGCAAAACAGGCGAGGCGAAGGTTCGTCCCGATTTCATATTGCGGGTTTGTTATTAGTTCGGGTTTCGCATGGGTTTGGGCCTCGTTACCGACGACCGCTCACGCGAAGAGGGGCGGCACTATACCTATGAGAGTGCCGTCCGTCTGCACGGTTGTGGTGCATCCGATGAAACGAAGCCTTTGAAACACCTGACGTTGATGGCGCCTGGTTCTTGTGGGAGCGGGCTTGCCCGCGATGCAGGCACCGCGGTTTATCAGGAACTCCGCGTTATCGTTCATCGCGGGCAAGCCCGCTCCCACAGGTTCTGTGTTTGCTTGTAAATAGTTAAAAAAAAGGGCCTGGGGAACAAATCCCCAAGCCCTCAAAAGGTGAGAGGTGTCTAGTCCCTCGACCTGGTGAGTGGTGCTACAAGTAACGCGTCGGATCAGGCTTTAAGCGGAACCAGACGCGGAGCGATCATGTTTTCCGGGCGCAGGATGTCGGCGAGCATTTCTTCGTCGAGCAAGCCTTCTTCGCGCACCAGTTCCAGCACGCCGCGGCCGCTTTCGAGGGCGATACGGGCGATGCGGGTGGCGTTTTCATAGCCGATGTACGGGTTCAGCGCGGTGACCAGGCCGATCGAGTGCTCGACCAGTTCGCGGCAGCGCGCTTCGTTGGCGGTGATGCCGACGATGCAGTGCTCGCGCAGCATGTCCATGGCGCGTTGCAGCAGGCGGATCGAGTCGAAGATCTTGAAAGCGATCAGCGGCTCCATCACGTTCAGTTGCAACTGGCCGCCTTCGGCGGCGATGGTCAGGGCCAGGTCGTTACCGATGATCTGGAACGCCACCTGGTTCACGGCTTCCGGGATGACCGGGTTGACCTTGCCAGGCATGATCGAACTGCCCGGCTGACGTGCCGGCAGGTTGATTTCGTTGATGCCGGTGCGTGGGCCGCTGGACAGCAGGCGCAGGTCGTTGCAGATCTTCGACAGCTTGACCGCGGTGCGCTTGAGCATGCCGGAGAACAGTACGAAAGCACCCATGTCGGAGGTGGCTTCGATCAGGTCGGCGGCTGGAACCAGTGGTTGACCGCTGATCAGTGCCAGGCGTTGAACGGCCAGGTGCTGGTAACGCGGGTCGGCGTTGATGCCGGTGCCGATCGCGGTGCCGCCCAGGTTCACTTCGGTCAGCAGCTCAGGCGCCAACGTTTTCAGGCGCGCCAGGTCTTCGCTCAGGGTAGTGGCGAAGGCGCGGAATTCTTGGCCGAGGGTCATCGGCACAGCGTCTTGCAGCTGGGTACGGCCCATTTTCAGGACGTGGTTGAATTCTTCACCCTTGGCGGCGAACGACTGGATCAGGCTGTCGAGGCTGGCCAGCAATGCGTCGTGACCCAGCAGCAGACCCAGGCGGATCGCGGTCGGGTAGGCGTCGTTGGTCGACTGCGCCATGTTCACGTCGTTGTTCGGGTGCAGGTATTGGTATTCGCCCTTCTGGTGACCCATGGCCTCCAGCGCGATGTTGGCGATGACTTCGTTGGCATTCATGTTGGTCGAAGTGCCAGCGCCGCCTTGAATCATGTCCACCACGAACTCTTCGTGGAAATCGCCGCGGATCAATCGTGCACAGGCTTCGCTGATGGCAGCGTGCTTGGCTTCGCTCAGGTGACCCAACTCGCGGTTGGCGTCAGCGGCGGCCTGTTTGACCATGGCCAGGCCGACAACCAGCTTCGGGTAATGCGAAATCGGAACGCCGGAGAGACGGAAGTTGTTCACCGCTCGCAGGGTCTGGATGCCGTAATACGCTTGAGCCGGTACTTCGAGTACGCCAAGCAGGTCTTTTTCTGTGCGGAAAGATGCAGCGGAGGACATGATAGAAATCATCTCGATATGGACCCGGTCTGTGCCGGAACACTGCAAATGCTAGGCTTGTAGAGAATTTTCGGCCAATGCTGTTAAACACTGGCCTATGCACATTCGGCATAATGCCCATGTGACGCCGTGTGTGCGGCGAGCGTGTGACCTAATTTGGTGCGTGTCCGGGAGGACGTGATGAATCTGGAAAGTAAATGGCTTGAGGACTTCAGTGCCTTGGCCGCCACCCGCAGCTTCTCCCAGGCTGCCGAACGCCGCTTCGTGACTCAGCCGGCGTTCAGCCGACGGATCCGCAGCCTTGAAGCCGCGCTGGGGCTGCAACTGGTCAATCGTTCACGCACGCCAATCGAGCTGACGGCGGCGGGGCAGTTGTTTCTGGTGACTGCGCGGACCGTGGTCGAACAGCTCGGCGAAGTGCTGCGCCACCTTCATCACCTGGAAGGCGGGCAAGGCGAAGTGATGCAAGTCGCGGCGGCTCACTCCTTGGCATTGGGTTTCTTCCCGCGCTGGATCGCGCAATTGCGCAATGAAGGGCTGAACATCGCCACGCGGTTGGTGGCGACCAACGTCGGCGACGCCGTGCATGCCCTGCGCGAAGGCGGGTGCGACCTGATGCTGGCGTTCTACGACCCGGACGCCGCGATGCAGATGGACCCGGAGATTTTCCCGTCCCTGCACTTGGGCCACACCGAAATGCTCCCGGTTTGCGCGGCGGACGCTGACGGCAAGCCACTGTTCGACCTGGAAGGCGACGCCAGTGTGCCGCTGCTGGCCTACAGCGCCGGAGCGTTTCTCGGGCGCTCGGTGAATATGCTGTTGCGCCAGCGGGCGCTGCGCTTCACCACCATTTACGAAACGGCCATGGCCGACAGCCTGAAAAGCATGGCGCTGGAAGGCCTGGGCATCGCCTGGGTGCCGCAACTGAGCGTGCGCGCCGAACTGGCGCGCGGTGAACTGGTGATTTGCGGCGGCCCGCAATGGCATGTGCCGCTGGAGATTCGTCTGTATCGCTGTGCGCTGGTGCGCAAGGCCAACGTGCGATTGTTGTGGCGCAAGCTGGAAGGCGGTGCGGCCAGCCCCGCTTCCTGAGTCGGGTGCAAGCCCATGCAAATGGCGTGCACCCGATGGTCAGACTCAGCGGCGTTTCAGTCGAATTGATTGAGGTAGTGACGAATATTCTCTCGGTTCCTGTCGCTGAAACGGTAGGCATTGCCACGAAAAGTCGTCGCCCAGTCCGCTTTCGTGATCGTGTCGTGCCACCAGCCGTCGTAGATCACGTCCGCATCGTCATGGGTGGCACCGAACATGTGGCCCACCTCGTGCGCGGGTGCCATGTAGTAGAAAATCGATGCGATTCCACTCTGACCCTTTTCGATCGCAGCGCCGGCAACGCTGCTGTTGATCGGGTGGCGGGTTAACAAAGAGGAATTTGTTCAGGTCCGGATCGTAAGGACGGGTCTCCTCTACCTTTGAAGTTAACGCTTTAACCATTGCTTTCCAGCCCTGACCTGAATCGTAGACGCTTTCATTTTTGTAGTGGTATTGGGTCATTCCCGGGGAGGTGGATTTAGAGTTGAAGATGATTGTGACGTCACGACCGGATATATATTCGAGCTCGGTTTTCAGCCAGGCGAAATGGTCGTCGTAAAGTTTGCCTTCATCATACCCATCCAGGTCGTCGTGGATATAGACCATTAAAAGGACAGGGTTTTTGGCTTGATTTGTTTTATTGTTCTTCACGCTGCTTTCCATTTTGTTATTTTTTGTTGGGTTGAGAGGGGGTGGCTGTAGTAATTTCAATACAAGCTGTCGACATAAGCCTTGATACGTTTTTCGTTTGCTTGACTAAACACATAGCAATTAGAGCGAAGCAGGAACGATTCCGGAAACACAAAGGTTTCACACCACCACCCTTTAAAAAGAATTTCACTGTCCTCATGGCGTGCATTAAAGGTATGTCCAAGTTCATGCCCAATTGCCTGCCCTTGCTCGAACGAGGCAATTGCAGTGTGTCCGGGTTGAGTCGCGAGCCCACCCATGCCGCCCATTAGCGGACTGCCATTGATGTAATCGTTGGTGATCAAGAGAATCCTGTCATTGCGCGAAGACAAAAATTCATTATTGTCATGTCGTTCTTTTTTATATTCCCAGGCGAGATTTTTCCATTGTTCAAACATTTTTTGATGGTCGTCTGATTTATAGTTGAAGTTGGTATAGGGCGGCCGGTTTCGATCAAAGACCACAGAGATATTCCGGCCGGTGATGCGCTTGAACTCCGTGACAAAAGGGCGAATGCGATCAGCGTAGGATGAACTTCGTTTCGACTCGGGAAGATCGTCATGAAAGAGGACGAAAATCCGTATCGGATTCAAAGGGTCGTCTTTGAGTGTGTTGTCACTTAGCGCGTGGGCACTGATATTGATACTCAAGATGGCGACAAGTATTAGTAGTGCTTTCAATAGTGTGTGCATGGTTAAGGCTCATGAAAAAATCGCTCTCGGTGATTGAAGTGAGGGCGTTAAAAGTGGTTGTTGATTAACTAGGAGGCACGTTGATTTGGTGCCGCTTGAGATATAGCACGAGTTTTCTCGGGATCTACACTTGTAGATATCCCTTATTTATTACTTGTTGTTTGAGCGTGATAAATGGCACTTCTTGTGGGCGTTTTTCATTGACTCGGTTATTGCCTTGAAGGGCCGTGGCGGGCACTGTGCGCTCTTGACCTTCAGGTCAATAAAACCGGCACTTTGTGCCGTATGACAGATGGTCGTTTCGGGGGCTGTTTATCCGCTTCATTGAGGTATACTGCGCGGCCTTCGGCCGGTTCGTCCGGCCATTTTTCGTACAATCAAGCCACGCATTTTTGCGTGGCTTGTTGTTTTTTGACGCGCCTGCGGGCGCCCAGAGAGAAGAGGCACGACGATGAGTGCACTGGTTGGCGTGATCATGGGCTCCAAGTCCGATTGGTCCACCCTTAGCCACACCGCCGATATGCTGGAAAAGCTCGGCATCCCTTACGAGGTGAAAGTGGTCTCTGCCCACCGCACCCCGGACCTGCTGTTCCAGTACGCCGAAGAGGCTGAGGCGCGTGGCATCGAGGTGATCATCGCCGGTGCCGGTGGCGCGGCCCATTTGCCAGGCATGTGTGCGGCCAAGACCCACCTGCCGGTGCTGGGCGTGCCGGTGCAGTCGTCGATGCTTTCGGGCGTCGACTCGCTGCTGTCTATTGTGCAGATGCCGGCAGGCATTCCGGTCGCCACCCTGGCCATCGGCAAAGCCGGCGCGATCAACGCCGCTCTGCTGTCGGCGAGCATCCTCGGCGCCAAGCACCCGCAGTTCCACGAAGTGCTGAAGACTTTCCGTGCTGAGCAGACAGACAGCGTCCTGGAAAATCCAGACCCACGCATCGCCTGAGGTTGTTGACGATGAAGATCGGTGTAATCGGTGGCGGCCAGTTGGGTCGCATGTTGGCGCTGGCGGGTACTCCGCTGGGCATGAACTTCGCTTTCCTGGACCCCGCGCCGGATGCTTGCGCAGCCGCGTTGGGCGAACACCTGCGGGCCGATTACGGCGATCAGGATCACCTGCGTCAGCTGGCCGAAGAAGTCGATCTGGTGACGTTCGAGTTCGAAAGCGTCCCGGCCGAAACCGTGGCATTCCTGTCGCAGTTCGTCCCGGTCTACCCGAGCGCCGAAGCCCTGCGCATCGCCCGCGATCGCTGGTTCGAGAAGAGCATGTTCAAGGACCTGGGGATTCCCACCCCGGCGTTCGCCGACATCCAGTCGCAAGCCGATCTGGAGGCCGCCGTGGCCTCCATCGGTCTGCCAGCCGTATTGAAAACCCGCACCCTGGGTTACGACGGCAAGGGCCAGAAAGTCCTGCGCACCGCTGAAGACGTGGTCGGCACCTTCGCTGAACTGGGCAGCGTTGCCTGCCTGCTGGAAGGCTTCGTGCCGTTCACCGGCGAAGTGTCGCTGATCGCCGTGCGTGCTCGCGATGGCGAAACCAAGTTCTACCCGCTGGTTCACAACACCCACGACAGCGGCATCCTCAAGCTGTCCGTGGCCAGCACCGACCACCCGTTGCAAGCCTTGGCCGAAGACTACTCCAGCCGAGTGCTCAAGCATTTGAGCTACGTTGGCGTGATGGCGTTCGAGTTCTTTGAAGTCGACGGTGGCCTCAAGGCTAACGAGATTGCCCCGCGTGTGCACAACTCCGGGCACTGGACTACCGAAGGCGCCGAATGCAGCCAGTTCGAAAACCACCTGCGGGCCGTTGCCGGTCTGCCGCTGGGGTCGACGGCCAAGGTGGGGGAGAGCGCCATGCTCAACTTCATCGGTAAAGTGCCGGAGACCGAAAAAGTCCTGGCCATCGCCGATTGCCATCTGCATCACTATGGCAAGGCCTTCAAGGTCGGGCGCAAGGTCGGTCATGCCAACCTGCGTTGTGCAGACCGCGAGACGCTGGCCGCACAGATCCTCAAGGTCGAAGCGCTGATCACCGAATAAACGGTTTCATGTGGCCGCGGCGGAACCATTCAGGGCCGCCGTTCTCTCATGGCAGGATGCAAAAGTCTGTCTAGGCTTTGGCATGTCCAACCAATCAGAGGGAAATGCCATGGGAATTATCGGAACCATCTTTATCGGCTTGATTGTCGGCCTGCTGGCCCGGTTCCTGAAACCGGGTGACGACAGCATGGGCTGGATCATGACCATCCTGCTCGGTATCGGCGGTTCACTGGCGGCCACTTACGGCGGTCAGGCCCTGGGCTTCTATCAGGCAGGACAAGGCGCAGGCTTCCTGGGTGCGCTGGTTGGCGCCGTGATATTGCTGGTGGTCTACGGCTTGATCAAAAAGAACTGATCCAGGCGACAAAGCCCTCTCTGCGCCGCACGCGGGGAGGGCTAGAATGCTCGGCGCCATACCGTCCTTTCTCTTGCCGAGCACCTTCATGCGCCGTCTTCTATTGACTGTCCTTTTACTGGGTTCGGGCCTTGCCCATGCCGGCGAACTGCCGGAAACCGACTGGCTCGAACTGATGCCGAAGTCGGACCAGAAAGCCCTTGAGGCCATGCCCGAAATCGATCACAACTCCCCCGAAGCCAATGGCACCTTTACCGAAAAGGGTGGCATGAAGCAGAGCAAGGGCTTGCCGGCGGTGATGTACTCGACCAAAACCGTGCCGTCGATGAACGACAAGAACATCCGCATCGGTGGTTATCCGGTGCCGCTGGAATCCGACGCCAAGGGCCGCAGCACGCTGTTCTTCCTCGTGCCGTATCCGGGCGCCTGCATCCACGTGCCGCCACCGCCGCCTAACCAGTTGGTGCTGGTGCGCTATCCGAAAGGGTTGAAGCTGGATGATATCTACACGCCGCTGTGGGTGACCGGCACGCTGAAGATCGAGAAGGTCAACAACGACCTGGCTGACGCGGCGTATGCGCTGGATGCGGCGAAAGTGCGGGTGGTGCAGGAATCAGATCTCTAGCAGCCAACCAAAATAACTGTGGGAGCCAGCCTGCTGGCGATAGCGGTCCGTCAGGCACTTTCAAGTTGACTGACATGACACCATCGCCAGCAGGCTGGCTCCCACAGTTCGTATTGCGGTGTTGATTAGAGAAGTGTGCTGGCGATGTTCACACCGAGGGTGTGGGTGGCACCCGGTTTCAGCGTGATCACATCATCCATCACATTCGCCGTCTCGATGCACAGCATGCGCTGCCAGCCATCGTCTGCCATATCACTGAACGCCGCCGCGCGATCGATCCACGGGTTCCAGATCACAGCCGAACGCGAACCGCTGCTGGTCAGCTCGATGCGCCGTTCCCACGCCGGATCGACAATGCTCAGCTTCGCCGGGGTGTTCAGGTAGATGCGATCGGTCTCGCCGTTAAAACGCAGGTCACCGGCCTGGGGCACAGTTTTCCAGTCATCCAGCGTCTCGATGTAATTCAAGCCATCCAGCCCTTCAACGTGCACATTGCGCACATCGCTGACCGCGAAATAGCTGTGCAGCGCCTGGCTGATGGTGACGGTATCGGTGCCCTGGTTGTGGCTGGTCAGGCTGATGTGCAGTTGCTCATCCAGACGAATGCTCAACTTCAAATCCACCTGATGCGGCCAGCCGGGGAAGCCGCCTTCGGGGTAGGGCAGGACGAATTCCACCTTCAGGCTTTCACCTTCGGTTTCGATGCCGCCCAGTTCCCAGTCCATTGCCCGCACAAAACCGTGAGCGGTCGGCGGTTCGTTGCTGACGCGCATCGCCTGAACGCTCGGCGGGTTGCGCGAAAGGTTGCCGAACCACGGCCAGCACACCGGCACGCCGGCGCGGATGCTCTTGCCGGTCTTGAACACGGCCTCGTCGTTGAGCCAGATCAGCGGCGGTTGGCCGGCCAATTGATAACTGAGGATGTGCGCACCTTGCTGGGCAACCAGCAATTCGGCCTGACCGTGGCGGATGCGCCAGCAGTTCAGTTCATCCAGCTTCACGGCTTCAACGTTGGGCGTGTTCATGGGGCAACTCTCGGTCAGGAACAATGACTGCAATGGACCGCAGAACGGTCGCCGCGTTTAACGCGCGCGTGGCGGAACCGAGCGGGTGCGACCGCTGCCGTCGATGGCCACGAACACAAACACGGCTTCAGTCACTTTACGCCACTCACTGGACAGCGGATCGTCGCTCCAGACCTCGACCATCATCTGGATCGAGCTGCGGCCGATTTCCAGCGCCTGGGTATAGAAGGAGAGCTGAGCGCCCACCGCCACCGGAACCAGGAATGCCATGCGATCAATCGCCACGGTAGCCACCCGGCCGCCAGCGACTTTGCTGGCCATTGCGGTGCCGGCCAAATCCATCTGCGCCACCAGCCAGCCGCCGAAAATATCGCCGAAACCGTTGGTTTCACGCGGAAGCGCGGTGATTTGCAGGGCCAGGTCGCCTTGCGGGATTGGATCTTCTTGTTCGAGCTCTATCATGCCGGGGGTGCCTCTGACCCGTGACTCTTCATTGGTACTTCAAGGTGAATAGCCGTCTCAAGGAAAAACGATTCAGCCCCGAACATACTACGTTCGTCACGTTTTTCGTAAGGCGCCTAAAGGGGAACTCTGCGAAATCGACTGGCCGCGCCAGCAGCGTCTTCGCACAGCAACCCTTTCAAACTGCTGCAGATCGCGAGTATATCGGTCGGTAGACTCCGAGACGACCGTCCGGTTCTCATTTTGACCGTCAAATACGCACCTCTATGTGCTTTTTCGAACAATTTGCTATCGTGCCGGACCTGCCCAAGCCTCCGCCAGCGTTGTTGGGGTTGCAGATCCGACTATAAGAGAAGCCTTGCCATGACCACAGCGCCCTCGAGCATTGCGCAGCCAACGCAATCCGCACGTCCGTTGACCCGCAATGACTACAAGACTTTATCGCTGTCCGCCCTTGGCGGCGCGCTGGAGTTCTACGACTTCATCATTTTCGTGTTCTTCGCCACGGTGGTCGGCAAGCTGTTCTTCCCGGCCGACATGCCCGAGTGGCTGCGCCTGATGCAGACCTTCGGCATCTTTGCCGCCGGCTATCTGGCGCGACCGCTGGGCGGCATTGTAATGGCGCACTTCGGTGACCTGCTGGGTCGCAAGAAGATGTTCACCCTGAGTATTTTCATGATGGCGGTTCCGACCCTGATCATGGGTCTGCTGCCGACGTACGCGCAGATCGGCATGTGGGCACCCATCCTGTTGCTGCTGATGCGGGTGATCCAGGGCGCGGCGATTGGCGGTGAAGTGCCGGGCGCATGGGTCTTCGTTTCCGAACACGTGCCGCAGCGGCACATCGGCTACGCCTGCGGCACGCTGACCAGCGGTCTGACGGCCGGCATCCTCCTGGGGTCGCTGGTTGCCACGGCGATCAACAGCATTTACACCCCGGTGGAAGTGGCGGATTACGCCTGGCGGATCCCGTTCCTGCTCGGTGGTGTATTTGGCCTGTTCTCGGTTTACCTGCGCCGCTGGTTGCACGAGACGCCGGTGTTCGCCGAGCTGCAACTGCGCAAGGCGCTGGCCGAAGAAGTGCCGCTGCGTGCCGTACTGCGCGACCATCGCGGGGCGATCCTGATTTCCATGCTGCTGACCTGGTTGCTGTCCGCCGGCATCATCGTGGTCATCCTGATGACCCCGACCGTGCTGCAGACGGTCTACCACTTCACTCCCACTACCGCGTTGCAGGCCAATAGCCTGGCGATCGTATTCCTGAGTCTGGGCTGCGTTGCTTCCGGTGCGTTGGCTGACCGCTTTGGCGCGGGCCGGGTGTTTGTGTTCGGCAGTGCGGCGTTGCTGCTCAGCTCGTGGACCTTCTATCACAGCCTGTTCAACCACCCGGACTGGCTGTTCCCGATGTACGCCCTGACCGGTCTGCTGGTCGGCACTATTGGTGCGGTGCCCTACGTGATGGTCAAGGCCTTCCCGGCGGTGGTGCGCTTTAGCGGGCTGTCGTTCTCCTACAACCTGGCCTATGCGATTTTTGGTGGCCTGACGCCGATGGTGGTGACGCTGCTGCTCAAAGAAAGCCCAATGGGGCCGGCGTATTACGTGGCGATCATCTGTGGTGTCGGGATTCTGGTGGGTGCGTACCTTTGGAAGAAGGGGCGCTGATCCCCGAGACTCTCTGTAGCTGTACCGGCCCCAATCGCCAGCAGGCTGGCTCCCACATTGAAATGCATTCCAATGTGGGAGCCAGCCTGCTGGCGATTTGGGGTACATGAATTATCCGGTAAAAACTCGAATACTGGCCTTTCATCCAATTGTCATATTTCAGCCATAGAGTGTTCACACGGCCTGCTGATACTTGGCCCCGACTTAACACACCCTATCTGCTAGGAGTAAGGCATGAAACTGAAGCGTTTGATGGCGGCAATGACTTTTGTCGCTGCTGGCGTTGCGACTGCCAACGCGGTTGCCGCTGTTGACCCTGCTATCCCGAGCTACACCAAGACCACTGGTGTGTCGGGCAACCTGTCCAGCGTCGGCTCCGATACCCTGGCCAACCTCATGACCCTGTGGGCTGAGAACTACAAAAAAGAATACCCGAACGTAAACATCCAGATTCAGGCTGCCGGTTCTTCTACCGCGCCACCTGCGCTGACTGAAGGCACCGCTAACCTGGGCCCGATGAGCCGCAAGATGAAGGACAACGAGCTGCAAGCCTTCGAAACCAAATACGGCTACAAGCCAACGGCTATCCCGGTTGCCGTGGATGCCCTGGCTGTGTTCGTACACAAGGACAACCCGATCCAGCACATGACCATGGAGCAAGTCGACGCGATTTTCTCCTCGACTCGTCTGTGCGGCGCTAAAACCGACGTGAAAACCTGGGGTGACCTGGGTGTGACCGGCGATCTGGCCAACAAGCCGGTTCAGCTGTTCGGTCGTAACTCGGTATCCGGCACCTACGGCTACTTCAAAGAAGAAGCCCTGTGCAAAGGTGACTACAAGCCAAACGTCAACGAACAACCAGGTTCGGCTTCGGTCGTGCAGTCGATCAGCTCCTCGCTGAACGGCGTAGGTTACTCGGGCATCGGCTACAAGACCGCTAGCGTGAAAACGGTGGCTCTGGCCAAGAAAGGCAGCACTGAATTCATCGAAGACACCGAAGAAAACGCCCTGAACGGCAAGTATCCGCTGTCGCGTTTCCTCTACGTTTACGTCAACAAAGCCCCGAACAAGCCTCTGGCCCCGCTGGAAGCCGAGTTCGTGAAGCTGATTCTGTCCAAACAGGGTCAGGAAGTTGTAGTGAAAGACGGCTACATCCCGTTGCCAGCCAAGGTTGCTGCCAAAGCACTGGCTGACCTGGGTCTGCAAGAAGGCGGCGCTGAAGTCGCAAAAAAGTAAAACCCTGATCCGGGGCTAGCCCCGGATCAGTAGGAGCCGACTTACTGGCGATCCTGTCGACTCGGTCTGACAGGTTCACTGCGGTGAAGCCATCGCCAGCAAGCCGGCTCCTACACCCCCCAAATTTTTGATCCACTGCCAGTTCCCGCTGGCGGCGGATTTGCTGCGTCACTGCATTGTCATCTTTCTGTCATACAGGATCGCTAGGGTGAGCGCATGAATGATCTGGCCAATTCCACCATGACTACAAATCCCCCCAAGCGAATTGATTTCAATACGCCTGAGCTGCAACGCAAGCGCCGCATCCGCGCGCTCAAAGACCGCCTGACCCGCTGGTACGTCCTCGTTGGCGGCCTCGCCGTTCTCGGCGCGATCACGCTGATCTTCTTCTTCCTCGCCTACGTCGTCTTCCCCCTGTTCCAGGGTGCGAACCTGACGGCCAAGGACGCCATCACGCCCGCCTGGATGCAGGACGCCGGCAAGCCGTTGATGATCTCCCTGGAAGAGCAGAACCAGGTCGCCATGCGGGTTTCCGACAAAGGGCAGGCGCTGTTCTTCGACATCGACAGTGGCGCCGAACTCAAGCGCGTCGATCTGCCGATCCCGGCCGGCACTACCGTGACGTCCATCGGCGAAGACCAACCGGGCCATCCATTGGTGGCGGTGGGCCTGTCCAACGGCCAGGCTTTGGTATTCCGTCACACCTATAAAGTCAGCTACCCGGACGGCAAGAAAACCATCTCGCCAGCCGTCGAATACCCGTACGGCGAAACCCCGATCGCGCTGAACGAGGCGGGCGGTGCGCTGGAGCATGTCAGCCTCAACGCCACTGATTCGACCCTGATGCTGGTCGGTTCCACCGGTTCGCAACTCAATGTGCTGTCGCTCACCAGCGAAGAGAACATGATGACCGGCGAAATCACCAACGAGCAGAAGCGCATCGATCTGCCGCAGATGACCGAGCCGGTGAAGAACATCTTCGTCGACCCGCGTCAGCAATGGCTGTACGTGATCAATGGTCGTGCGCAAGCTGACGTGTTCAGCCTGCGCGACAAGAGCTTGAACGGTCGCTACAAACTGCTCGAAAACGGCGATGCCGAGATTACTGCCAGTACCCAGCTGGTGGGCGGTATCTCGCTGATTCTTGGCGACTCCAAGGGTGGCTTGGCCCAATGGTTCATGGCCCGCGACCCGGATGGTGAGCAGCGCCTGAAGCAGATCCGCACCTTCCAGATGGGCACCACGCCGATCGTTGAAATCACTGCCGAAGAACGTCGCAAAGGCTTCATCGCCCTAGATGCCTCCGGCAAGCTCGGCGTGTTCCACAGCACCGCGCACCGCACCTTGCTGGTGGATCAGGTCGTAGAAGGCCAGGGCATCTTCGGTCTCTCGCCACGGGCCAACCGCATCATCGTGGAGCAAGGCGGCAAGATTCAACCGCTGCTGCTCGACAACCCGCACCCGGAAGTGTCCTGGAGCGCGCTGTGGAGCAAGGTCTGGTACGAGAACTACGACGAGCCTAAATACGTCTGGCAATCGACCGCCGCCAACACCGATTTCGAACCGAAGCTGAGCTTGTCTCCGCTGACCTTCGGCACCCTGAAAGCCGCGTTCTACGCCATGCTGCTGGCCGCTCCACTGGCCGTTGCTGCAGCGATCTACACCGCGTACTTCATGGCCCCGGGCATGCGCCGCAAGGTCAAGCCGGTGATCGAGCTGATGGAAGCGATGCCGACGGTGATCCTCGGTTTCTTCGCCGGTCTGTTCCTCGCTCCGTATGTAGAAGGGCATTTGCCGGGCATTTTCAGCCTGCTGATGCTGCTGCCGATTGGCATCCTGGTGGCCGGTTTCGTCTTCAGTCGCCTGCCTGAATCTATCCGCCTGAGAGTACCGGATGGCTGGGAAAGCGCGATTCTGATTCCGGTGATCCTGTTCGTGGGCTGGCTCTCGCTGTACATGAGCCCGTACATGGAAACCTGGTTCTTCGGCGGCGACATGCGCATGTGGATCTCCCACGACCTGGGCATCACTTACGACCAGCGCAACGCACTGGTGGTCGGTCTGGCCATGGGCTTCGCAGTTATCCCGAACATCTACTCCATCGCCGAAGACGCCGTGTTCAGTGTGCCTCGCGGTCTGACCCTCGGTTCCCTGGCACTCGGTGCCACGCCGTGGCAGACCATGACTCGCGTGGTGATCCTCACCGCCAGCCCGGGCATCTTCTCGGCGTTGATGATCGGCATGGGCCGCGCGGTCGGTGAAACCATGATCGTGCTGATGGCCACCGGCAACACCCCGGTCATGGAAATGAACCTGTTCGAAGGTCTGCGAACGCTGGCCGCCAACGTCGCGGTGGAAATGCCCGAATCGGAAGTCGGCGGCAGCCACTACCGCGTGCTGTTCCTCTCGGCGCTGGTGTTGCTGTTGTTCACCTTCGTCATGAACACCCTCGCAGAACTGATTCGTCAGCGTCTGCGCAAGAAATACTCGTCGCTTTAAGAAAGGTAGAAGTCTGTGAAACAGAACTCCCTGAATGGATGGTTCAAGAGCGGCGCCCCCGGCGTCTGGATCAGCGGTGGCGCGGTGTCCATCGCGGTCATCATGACCATTGGCCTGCTTGCGGTGATTGCCGTGCGCGGACTGGGTCACTTCTGGCCGGCGGACCTGATCCACGCCAGCTACGACGTGCCGGGCCAGGCCAATCACCTGGTCATCGGTGAAGTGGTGCAGAAGGAAGAAGTGCCGCGCGAGCGCCTGAAAAGCGCTGGCCTGCCGGTTCCCGATCAGGGCCCGGAGTTCATGACTCGCGAGCTGATCAAGGTCGGCAACCGTGACTTGAACGGCAACGACTTCACCTGGATCGTCGGCGAGTGGCTGACCAATCAGAAAACCCCGCCTGAGCTGATGGCCATCGAGCGTCGCGAGTGGGGCAATTTCTACGGCTACCTGGTCAACGTCAAACAGGACGGCAAGATCATCGCCGAAGGCGAAGCGGCGTGGCCTGAGTTGCAGGCGCGAGTGGATCGCGTGAACAAGCTCGCGGCCCAGCTCAAGAGTCTGGAAAAAGTCGACATCGGTGCGATCAACGCAGGCCTCGAACGCATCCGTCTGCACGGTCGCAAACTGGAACTGGCGGGCAAGCTCGATGCGACTGCGCAAGCGGACATGGAGTCTGAGCGCGCCGAGCTGAACGCACGTTATCAGGACATTGAAGCGCGCCTGAACGACCTGCACGCCCAGTTCAACCGCGACAGCCTGACGGCCCGCGACGCCAACGGCAAAGAGATTGAAATCGGCATCGGCAAAGTGGTTCACGCCTATCAGCCGAACGCCATGGGCACGATGACCAAGATCGGTTTCTACTTCAGCAAGGTCTGGGAATTCCTCAGCGACGACCCGCGTGAAGCGAACACCGAAGGCGGGATCTTCCCGGCGATTTTCGGCACCGTGATGATGACCCTGATCATGGCGATGATCGTGACGCCGTTTGGTGTGCTGGCAGCGGTGTACCTGCGCGAATACGCCAAGCAGAACGCACTGACGCGGATTATCCGCATCGCCGTGAACAACCTGGCGGGCGTTCCGGCCATCGTTTACGGCGTGTTCGGTCTGGGCTTCTTCGTTTACGTGCTGGGCGGCTCGGTCGACCGGTTGTTCTTCCCTGAAGCGCTGCCGGCTCCGACTTTCGGTACGCCGGGCCTGCTCTGGGCTTCGTTGACCCTGGCGCTGCTGGCGGTGCCGGTGGTGATCGTGGCCACCGAAGAAGGCCTGGCGCGGATTCCTCGTACCGTGCGTGAAGGCTCGTTGGCCCTCGGTGCGACCAAGGCTGAAACCTTGTGGAAGATCGTGCTGCCGATGGCCAGCCCGGCGATGATGACCGGCATGATCCTCGCCGTGGCTCGCGCCGCCGGTGAAGTGGCGCCGCTGATGCTGGTAGGTGTGGTGAAACTGGCACCGTCGCTGCCGCTGGATGGCAACTACCCGTACCTTCACCTTGACCAGAAGATCATGCACCTGGGCTTCCATATTTATGACGTCGGCTTCCAGAGCCCGAACGTCGAAGCCGCACGGCCGCTGGTGTACGCCACCGCGCTGCTGCTGGTACTGGTGATCGCGACATTGAACCTGTCGGCCGTTTATATCCGGAACCATCTGCGCGAGAAATACAAAGCACTCGACAGCTAATACAAGTCCTGTGGGAGCTGGCTTGCCAGCGATGGCATCACCGCGGTGTTATTGAAACACCGCATCGCCTGCATCGCTGGCAAGCCAGCTCCCACAGGGACCGCGACAGACACAGAATTTGAGTAACCCGCTGGCTCCGCCGCGGATCAACGAACCGAATTTGTCAGCACAGGGAGCCTCCCATGCAGCACGAAGCACATACCCACGGCATCAACATGTCTGCCCTGGGCCGCGACAAACAGAGCCTGAGCCTGGCGCAGGAAACCGTAGCCATTGAAGTACCGGGCCTGAGCCTGTTCTACGGCGACAAACAAGCGCTGTTCGACGTCAGCATGAACATCCCGAAACAGCGCGTGACCGCCTTCATCGGCCCGTCCGGCTGCGGTAAGTCCACGCTGCTGCGCACCTTCAACCGCATGAACGATCTGGTGGATGGCTGCCGCGTAGAAGGCGAAATCAACCTCTACGGCAACAACATCTACCGCAAGGGCGAAGACGTGGCCGAGCTGCGTCGTCGCGTCGGCATGGTGTTCCAGAAGCCGAACCCGTTCCCGAAAACCATCTACGAAAACGTGGTTTACGGCCTGCGCATCCAGGGCATCAACAAAAAGCGCATCCTCGACGAAGCGGTCGAGTGGGCGTTGAAAGGCGCGGCGCTGTGGGACGAAGTCAAAGACCGTCTGCACGAGTCGGCACTCGGCCTGTCCGGTGGTCAGCAACAACGTCTGGTCATCGCGCGCACCATCGCCGTGGAACCGGAAGTGCTGCTGCTCGACGAACCGTGCTCGGCACTTGACCCGATCTCCACGCTGAAAGTCGAAGAGCTGATCTACGAACTGAAATCGAAATTCACCATCGTCATCGTGACCCACAACATGCAACAGGCCGCGCGGGTTTCCGACTACACGGCGTTCATGTACATGGGCAAACTGGTGGAGTTCGGTGATACCGATACCCTGTTCACCAATCCGGCGAAGAAGCAGACCGAAGACTACATCACGGGTCGCTACGGCTAGGAAGCTGTTGTTGCTCACTGAACTGACGCTGCGGTCCACCGCACTTTACCGGACGCTCCAAGGACGCCAACATGATTAGTAAAGAAGGCCTTACTCACCACATTTCCGCGCAGTTCAACGCCGAGCTGGAGGAAGTGCGCAGCCACCTCCTGGCCATGGGCGGGCTGGTGGAAAAGCAGGTCAACGACGCGGTGACCGCGCTGATCGAGGCCGACTCCGGCCTGGCCCAGCAGGTGCGCGAGATCGACGACCAGATCAACCAGATGGAACGCAACATCGACGAAGAATGCCTGCGCATCCTGGCCCGTCGTCAGCCGGCGGCGTCCGACCTGCGTCTGATCATCAGCATTTCCAAGTCGGTGATCGATCTGGAGCGCATCGGCGACGAAGCGACCAAGATTGCCCGCCGCGCCATCCAATTGTGCGAGGAAGGCGAAGCGCCGCGCGGTTACGTCGAAGTTCGCCACATCGGTGATCAGGTGCGCAACATGGTGCGTGACGCACTGGATGCGTTTGCCCGTTTCGACGCGGACCTGGCGTTGTCGGTGGCGCAGTACGACAAGATCATCGACCGCGAATACAAGACCGCCCTGCGTGAACTCGCCACCTACATGATGGAAGACCCGCGCTCTATCTCGCGGGTCTTGAGCATTATCTGGGTGTTGCGTTCGCTGGAACGGATCGGCGACCACGCGCGCAACATTTCCGAGCTGGTGATTTACCTGGTGCGCGGCACCGACGTGCGGCACCTGGGCCTCAAGCGCATGAAGGAAGAAGTTGAAGGCACAAGTGGTGAAACCGCTAATGTTCCGGGCAAAGTTGACGATAAGTAATATTGCCCAAGTAAAGCGCCCGGCCTTTAGGCCGGGCGTTTTTGTTTGCGGGTTACGAATTTGAATGCAGCACCCGCGAACGAAAAGTCCCGGCGTGACTGAAGGTTTTTGGCAATGTGCCATCAGCAAAGCGGTATGCTTGCCGGGATTTTTTAAAGGGGTGATGGATGAGTAAGGTCAGTGTGTTGGTCGTGGACGATGCGTCGTTCATTCGTGACCTGGTGAAGAAGTGCCTGCGCAACTACTTCCCCGGGATCCGCATTGAAGACGCGGTCAACGGTAAGAAGGCTCAGGCCATTCTCGCTCGGGAAGCGTTCGATCTGGTCCTGTGCGACTGGGAAATGCCGGAAATGTCCGGTCTGGAACTGCTGACCTGGTGCCGCGAGCAGGACAATCTCAAGACCATGCCCTTTGTCATGGTGACCAGCCGTGGCGACAAAGAGAACGTCGTCCAGGCGATCCAGGCCGGTGTATCCGGCTACGTCAGCAAGCCGTTCACCAACGAGCAACTGCTGACCAAGGTCAAACAGGCGCTGAACAAGGTGGGCAAGCTCGACACGTTGATGAACAGCGCACCGACCAAAATGAACTCGGCATTCGGCAATGATTCGTTGAGCGCATTGACCGGCGGCAAGGCGGAAGTGGTCGCGGCGGCACCCGCCCCGGTTGCTGCGCCATCGCGAGGCCTGCTCAACAATCCGCCCGTCAAGGCTCCGGTTGCCGCCGCTGCAGCCTCCGGCGGTCGTGGGCAAGGCCAACTGCGCCTGCCGAACGGCATTCAGCCATGCGTGATCAAGGCCTTGAGCCTCAAGGAAGCGCTGCTGGTCGTGAAACGCACCGATGCGCTGCCGCAAGTGCTCGACAGCGCCGTGCTCGACATGGAACAGGGTGACAACGCTGAAGTCGCCCGCCTGAACGGTTACCTGCACGCCATCGTCGCCCACGAGCAGAAGCCCGACAGCGATTGGCTGCAACTGACGTTCCGCTTTGTCGATCAGGACGCGCAAAAGCTCGATTACATCTCCCGTTTGATAGCACGTGGTACGGCGCAGAAGCATTTCGTTCCGGGCGCGTGATCTTCGTCGCCTGACAATCCGCCATCGCTAACAGGCTGGCTCCCACATTGGAATGCATTCCCCTGTGGGAGCCAGCCTGCTAGCGATGGGGCCATCACATACACCGCACATCTGCGCAACTGCCCATTTTGAAACATCTGCCGACTACCCGGGTCCATTGCAGCTGCTAGGCTCTTTCCCAGGCCTTACTCGACAGAATCCTGCCCATGCTCGCGCGCCTGCTGTTTTTCTGTGGTCTGTTCATGGCGTCCACCGCGGCCATGGCGATGACCATCTACAAATCCACCGATGCCAATGGCGTGGTCTCCTACAGCGACCGCCCCACGAAGGGCTCCCAGGTGTTCACGTTTCGTGATCGCATGGTCGAGCACCTTGAGCGTCAGGTGTACCTCGTCATCACGAAGAAGAAGGGCGTGGACAGCGTGTACGTGCGCAATGACCTGTATGCGCCGGTAGAGATCGAGTTGAGTTTCGCCGGGCTGCAGAACGTCAGCGGTGCGCCGAGCCGGCCGATTCGCCGGGTCATGCCGGCGCGCAGCAGCATTCGTCTGGCGCTGCTCACGGCCACGAAAGCGGAGATGCCGCTGGCGTATACCCCCAAATTCGAATACTCCCTGGGAGACCCCTCAGGGGCTGCCATGGCCTATCGATACCCGTTCCCCTGGCGTGGCGGACCGTTTCGGCTCAGTCAGGGTGCCAATGGCCAATACAGCCACTTTGGCCCAAGGAATCGCTACGCCATGGACATCGCCATGCCCGTAGGCACGCCGATCGTCGCGGCGCGAGGCGGGGTGGTGGTGAAAACCGAGAATGCCCAGACCGGACGCGGCAACGATCCATCAGGCAATTTCGTGCGCGTGCTGCACGATGACGGGACGATGGGCGTTTACCTGCACCTCAAGCAAGGGTCAGTGAGCGTTCGCGAAGGGCAACGGGTGTCGGTGGGGAGTCCACTGGCCTTGTCGGGCAATACCGGCAACAGCAGCGGGCCGCACCTGCATTTCGTGGTGCAGCGCAATACAGGATTGGGGCTGGTGTCGATTCCGTATCAGTTCAATCAACCGGTAGGGCCGTTGCCCAACTTTGCGTTGGGCAAGCAATAATGGGCTGCCTGACCTGATGCCATCGCGGGCAAGCCCGCTCCCACAGGTCCTGCGCTAGTCCTTGTGGGAGCGTGCTTGCCCGCGATGGGATCGACAGGGTTCCGGGTCTGCCTGTTTAATCCAGCATCAACACCTTGGCCAGAATGATCTTCGGCCCTTTCATTTTCTTGATGATGATCCGCAAACCTTCGACTTCCAGCACTTCTTCCTCTTCCGGCACCCGTTTCAGGGATTCATAAACCAGCCCGGCGAGGGTTTCGGCTTCGATGTGATCCAGATCGATGCCCAGCAGGCGTTCGACCTTGAACAGTGGTGTATCGCCGCGAACCAGCAGCTTGCCCGGTTGGTACGCGAGGATCCCGCGTTCAGCCTTGCGGTGTTCGTCCTGAATGTCGCCGACCAACACTTCCAGCACGTCTTCCATGGTCAGGTAGCCGATGATGTTGCCGTCGGCCTCTTCGACCAGTGCGAAGTGCGAACCGCCCTTGCGGAACTGCTCCAGCAACTGCGACAGCGGCATATGGCGCGACACGCGCTCCAGCGGACGGGTCAGCTCTGCCAGGTTGAACGACTCGGGAATGTGGTCCAGCGCTGCCAGTTCCAGCAACAGGTCCTTGATATGCAGCAGGCCGACGAACTCCTGGCGATCGCTGTCGTACACCGGATAACGGCTGAACTTGTGGCGACGGAACATCGCCAGGATTTCCTTGAGCGGCGCGTTGAACTCCAGCGTCACCAAGTCTTCGCGGGAGTTGGCCCAGTCGACCACTTCCAGCTCGCCCATTTCCACGGCGGAGGCGAGTACGCGCATGCCTTGGTCGCTTGGGTCCTGGCCACGGCTGGAGTGCAAAATCAGTTTCAGTTCTTCACGGCTGTAATGGTGCTCGTGGTGGGGGCCGGGTTCACCCTGGCCAGCGATCCGCAGAATCGTGTTGGCGCTGGCGTTGAGCAGGTAAATCGCCGGGTACATCGCCCAGTAGAACAGGTACAGCGGCACGGCGGTCCACAGCGACAGCAGCTCGGGTTTGCGGATGGCCCAGGATTTCGGGGCCAGTTCGCCGACCACAATGTGCAGGTACGAGATCACAAAGAACGCGGCGAAGAACGATACGCCTTTGACCACTTCAGGCGACTGCACGCCGACGGCTTCCAGCAGCGGTTCGAGAATGTGCGCGAACGCCGGTTCACCAACCCAGCCAAGACCAAGGGAGGCGAGGGTGATACCCAATTGGCACGCCGACAGGTAGGCATCGAGCTGACTGTGAACGGTGCGCAGGATATGCCCGCGCCAGCCGTTTTTCTCAGCGATGGCCTCGACCCGGGTCGAGCGCAGTTTGACCATGGCAAATTCCGCCGCAACGAAAAAGCCGTTGAGCAAAACCAGGATCAGAGCAAAAAGAATCATGCCGAAGTCGGCGAAGAGTGTCGCGAGGGTCAAGCCAGGGGAAGGGTCCATGATGGAGTTTTGCGGGTTCCGTGAATTCGAAAAAGGGGTAAATGCGGTGCCTGAAAGGCAGGCCCAAGTCAGCCAATGTAGCGGCTGACTTGTCGATTGCCTAGTGGCGAGTGCTCGTCGGTATCAATCGGCTGTGCTGATGACCCGGGATTTGGTGACCTGGGCCGGCGCGAAATGGCAGGTAAACGTACTGCCATGGCCCGGCACGCTGCTGATTTCCATCCGTGCGCGGTGGCGCAGCAGCACATGCTTGACGATGGCCAACCCGAGCCCTGTGCCGCCGGTGTTGGAGTTGCGACTGGAGTCGACACGGTAGAAGCGTTCGGTCAGGCGCGGCAGGTGTTTGCTGTCGATGCCGATGCCCGAGTCCTGCACGCTCAGGTGTGCGCCTTGCTCGTCACCCCACCAGCGAATGCGGATATTGCCTTCGGCCGGGGTGTATTTCACCGCGTTGAACACCAGGTTGGAAAACGCGCTGCGCAATTCGGCTTCGCTGCCCTTGAGCAGAATCGTCGGATCGGCTTCCAGGGTGATGCGCTGATTCTTTTGCCCGGACAGTTGCTGCGCATCGCCCTTGATCGATTGCAGCAAACCGTCGATGGCCACGGGCTGGTTGTCCGACGGGTAATCGGTGGCTTCCAGTTTGGCCAGCAGCAGCAAGTCGTTGAGCAACGTCTGCATGCGCCCGCCTTGTTGCTGCATTTGCTGCAAGGCACGGCTCCAGCGCGGATTCACGTCCTCGACGTTGTCGAGCAGGGTTTCCAGATAGCCGCAGATCACTGTCAGCGGTGTGCGCAATTCGTGGGAGACGTTGGCGATGAAGTCCTTGCGCATCTGTTCCAGCTGATGGATGCGCGTCACGTCGCGCACCAGCATCAAGTGTTCGTTGTTGCCATAGCGGGTGATGTACAGCTGAATGCGCAGGCGATCATTGATCGGCGAGGGGATTTCCAGCGGCTCGGCGTAGCTGTCCTGCTCGAAGTACTCCTTGAAGCGCGGATGGCGCACCAGGTTGGTCACCGGTTGGCCGCTGTCCTGCGGGGTCTTGAGACCGAGCAGGGTTTCCGCCGCGCGGTTCCACCATTCGAGGTTGCCGTCGGTGTCGAGCATGATCACCGCGTCTTTCAGCGCGGCGGTGGACTCCTGGACCCGGTCGATCACCGCTTGCAGGCGTCCGCGCACCCGTTGGTCGCGGCGTTGCAAGTGATAGATGCTGTCGAACACTTCGCCCCACAGGCCATAGCCATCGGGTGGCGCTTCATCGGGTTTGTGCAGGCGCAGCCACTCGTGCAGACGCAGCAATTGCTTGAGGGTCCAGGCCAGGTAAAGGCCCAGGCCTGCGGCGAGACTCCAGCCGTAATAGCCGGTGATCAGACCGATCACCAGGCAGGCGGTGACCAGCAGCAGCATGTGGCGAATCAGGGTGCCATGCCAGTTTTGGTTCACTTGAACGCGCGTCCTTGTCAGCTTGTCGGGCGGGAAAGGTCCGGATCAGGCTTTGGTAGAAAAGCGGTAGCCGGTGCCGCGCACGGTTTGTACCAGATTTTCGTAAGCATCGCCGAGGGCTTTGCGCAGACGACGGATGTGCACATCGACGGTGCGTTCTTCGACATACACGTTGCCGCCCCAGACCTGATCCAGTAACTGACCACGGGTGTAGGCGCGCTCCTGGTGGGTCATGAAAAACTGCAGCAAGCGGTATTCGGTCGGACCCATCTCGGCAGGCTTGCCGTCGATGGTCACGCGATGGCTGATCGGGTCCAGCAGCAGGCCGCCGACTTCGATTGGTGCCTCGCCATCGGTCGGGCCGGCACGGCGCAGCACGGCTTTCAGACGCGCGACCAGCTCGCGTGGGGAAAACGGTTTGGTGATGTAGTCGTCGGCGCCGACTTCCAGGCCCTGGATCTTGTTGTCCTCTTCGCCCTTGGCGGTGAGCATGATGATCGGGATGTCCCCGGTCAGCTCATCGCGCTTGAGACGGCGGGCCAACTCGATGCCGGAGGTGCCGGGCAGCATCCAGTCGAGCAGGATCAGGTCCGGCTTGCGGTCGACAATGATGGCGTGGGCCTGCTGCGAGTTCTCGGCCTCCAGGCAGTCATAGCCGGCCATTTCCAACGCAACGGCGATCATTTCGCGAATGGGCGCTTCGTCGTCGACGATCAGAATGCTCCTGCCAACCATGCCATTAATCCTCTTGTCATTTAACTGTCTTGCGCCGCATTAGATAACGGAATTATTGCAGTCGTGTGACAGTATTCTAGTCGCCCGGCGATTGTCGTGATCCTGAACTAAGCTCTAAGTCCGAATCCTGACAACCACAAAAGGAAGGTTTCCATGAATCACATTGCTCAATCCTGGAAGTCATTGTTAATGACTGCAGCGCTAACGCTGCCGACCATGGCCTTCGCCGCCGACCCGGCGATGATGAAGGACGGGATGATGGTCGACCACAAGGGCATGACCTTGTACACGTTTGACAAGGACAGCGGCGGCAAGTCGATGTGTAATGACGATTGCGCCAAAAACTGGCCACCCATGATGGCTCCGGCGGGTGCCACCGCCGCCGGCAAGTGGAGCGTCATCAAGCGCGATGACGGCACGAGTCAATACGCTTACGACGGTAAACCTCTTTACACGTTCGTGAAGGACAAAAAACCCGGCGACATGGTGGGCGACAAGATGAAGGACGTCTGGCACGTTGTACACGAGTCGCAAAAGTAGCTGACTCGAAGCCCGTAACCGCTGCCGAAGCATTGCGTTCGGCAGCGACTTGCTGCTCAGCGAGTTGCGTAATCCAGCACAATCCCGACAAAAATTGCCAACCCGGCCCAATGGTTGTGCAAAAACGCCTTGAAACACCGCATCCGGTCCTTGCCACGGGTGTACCAGAACTCCCACGCAAAACAGCCCGCCGCCGCCAGCAATCCCAAGTGGAACCAGCCGCCGAGCTCGAATTTCGACCCTGCCAGCAACAAGCAACCCAACGCCAGCCCTTGCAGCGTCAGGATGATCACCCGATCGGCCTCGCCAAACAGAATCGCCGTGGATTTCACGCCGATCTTCAAGTCGTCGTCGCGATCCGTCATCGCGTAGTACGTGTCGTAACCCACCGTCCACAGTAGATTGGCGATCCACAGCAGCCACGCCGCTGCCGGCAACTCACCGGTTTCAGCGGTGAACGCCATCGGCATCCCCCAGGAAAACGCCGCGCCCAGCACCACTTGCGGGTAATAGGTGTAGCGCTTCATGAACGGGTAACTGAAGGCCAGCGCCAAGCCGCCAAACGAAAGCCAGACTGTCGCCGCGTTGGTGCACAACACCAGCAGGAAACTCACGCCCATCAACAACGCAAAAAACACCAACGCTTCCCTGGAGCTGATCTTGCCGCTCACCAATGGCCGCTGTTCAGTGCGTTTCACGTGGCCATCAACCTTGCGATCCGCCCAGTCGTTGATCACGCAGCCGCCAGCGCGGGTCAGCACCACGCCGAGCACGAAAATGACGATGTTGGCCAACGACGGCGAACCTTTGCCGGCAATCCACAGCGCCCACAGCGTCGGCCACAGCAGCAGGTAAATGCCGATCGGCTTGTCCATGCGCGTCAGTTGAATGAAGTCCCAGGCCCGTGGGTTCAAGCGGTTCAGGGACTTGAGCAGGCTCTGGTACATCAGCAGTTCTCCGGATGGGCGCGGGTGGCGAGCCACAAGGTCGGCAGGAAGATTTCGGCTACCAGTACGCTCAAGGCGCCACGGTCGAAACGAGAGCGCCGGCCCCACAAATCAGCTGTCCGACACTCCAGCGGCAGCCATTCCTGAGGATAGTGGCAAACCTCGATGGCGCGCCGCTGGAACGCTTGATCACAGAACAGCAGCTCGCCCAGCGAACGGCTGCCCAACTCGTCCATGTGCAGACCATCGCCCTGCAACGCGCTACGTGCCGCCACACTGCGGGCAAACACCCAGGCTTCGCCGTGCCCGCGCAAATACACCTCGCGCACCCAGCCTTCGCTGCCTTCGGCCAGATCCAGCGCGGCACATTCGTCGGCGCGCAGCGGTTGCCAGCCTTCGAACAATGGCGTGACGCTGAAACCCTCATTCGACAGGCGGATCAGCCGTCGGGTCAGCGAACCTTCGTCGAACAGCCAGTCGAGAGTAGAAGCGTCGGGCAGGGGCGCGAGTTGGCTTTGGGGAAGCCAGAACGGAGGTTTTGAGTGCGGCACAGTGAGTCATTATTGGCAGCAAATGAGGCGGCGAGCTTACCATGTCACTCGGCGATTTTGATTGAACCGGCGCGCCATTGCGCCGAACAGGCTTGCATCTGCCGGGCCCGATCAGTACAAAACGCCCTGAGCCGGACGGCAACGCTGCAATCATCGACCGTTCGCGCCGGCAATAAGCCTGAATCCTGAGGAAGTACCTGAATGAAAAAGTGGCAATGTGTGGTCTGCGGCCTGATCTATAACGAAGCCGACGGCTGGCCGGATGACGGCATTGCGCCGGGCACCCTGTGGCAAGACGTGCCGGAAGACTGGCTGTGCCCGGACTGCGGCGTCGGCAAGATGGATTTCGAAATGATCGAAATCAACTAAGACATTTAGAGGAGTAAGGAATGAACGCACCTGTCGTGATCGTCGGCACCGGGCTGGCTGGCTACAACCTGGCCCGGGAGTTTCGCAAACTCGATAGCGAAACCCCGCTGCTGCTGATTACCGCCGATGACGGACGCTCCTACTCCAAGCCGATGCTCTCCACCGGATTCGGCAAGAACAAGGATGCCGACGGCCTGAGCATGGCCGAACCGGGGGCGATGGCCGAACAGCTGAAGGCCGAAGTGCGCACCCACACGCGCATCAGCGGCATCGACCCTGGCCACAAACGCCTGTGGATCGGCGAAGAATCGGTGATCTACCGCGACCTGATCCTGGCCTGGGGCGCTGAAACCGTGCGCGTGCCCATCGAAGGTGATGCCGCGGATGCCGTGTTCCCGATCAACGACCTCGAAGACTACGCGCGCTTTCGGGCGGCAGCGGCCGGCAAACATCGGGTGTTGTTGCTCGGTGCCGGGCTGATCGGCTGTGAGTTCGCCAACGACCTGATCCTCGGCGGTTACGAGGTGCAACTGGTTGCGCCGTGCGAACAGGTCATGCCGACCCTGCTGCACCCGGCGGCGGCCGCTGCGGTCCAGGCCGGGCTGGAAAGCCTCGGTGCACGTTTCCACCTCGGGCCGGTGCTCAACCGTTTGCAGCGTGTTGAAGATGGATTGGAAGCGCATCTGTCGGACGGTCAGGTCATCCCGTGCGACGTGGTGGTCTCGGCCATCGGCCTGCGTCCGCGCATTGACCTGGCGGCGGCGGCCGGTGTGCAGGTCAATCGCGGCGTGGTGGTCGACCGTCACCTGAAAACCTCTCACGCCAATATCTACGCGCTGGGCGACTGCGCCGAAGTCGACGGGCTGAATCTGCTGTACGTGATGCCCCTCATGAGCTGTGCGAGAGCGCTGGCACAAACCCTTGCCGGAAACCCGACGGCCGTGAGCTATGGCGCGATGCCGATCACCGTCAAGACACCGGTTTGCCCCTTGGTGGTTTCGCCGCCGCCACGGGGTTTGGAAGGCGTATGGACTGTCGAAGGGCAGGGCGCTGACATCAAGGTTTTATGCCGCGATGCCGCCGGAAAACTGCTCGGTTATGCCCTGACAGGCGCGGCGGTGATGGAAAAACTCGCATTGAACAAAGAACTTCCACCGCTGCTGGCGTAAATACCGGTCGTTCTGTCGGAATCACCCCGCTTTTGCCCCTACAAACGTCGCGCCGAGACTGGCGCGGCTCTTCCGTGCGTGCCATTCTCACTCCCGTCTGCCGCAGAGTAGAGCACCTGCGGCGCTTTGGGCGCTGTTCCAACGAGAACAGCACGGACATAACAACAAAAAACCGTCAAAGGGGCTTCACTAATGCGTAAACCAGAACTCGCCGCCGCCATCGCGGAAAAAGCAGATCTCACCAAAGAGCAGGCCAACCGCGTTCTCAACGCCGTTCTCGAAGAAATCACCGGCGCCCTGCACCGCAAGGACAGCGTGACGCTGGTCGGCTTCGGCACTTTCCTGCAACGCCACCGCGGCGCCCGCACCGGCAAAAACCCGCAAACCGGTGAGCCAGTGAAAATCAAGGCCAGCAACACCGTGGCGTTCAAGCCAGGCAAATCGTTGAAAGACAGCGTTAATCCGTAATTGCGGCGAACTCCCTGAGTGACAGGGGGAACCGTATTGAAAAATGGGCACGCCGATTGAATCGGGTGCCCATTTTTTGTGGGACGCAGAGATGAATGTCTAACGAAGTCCCTCTAGCAGTATCTTGTCTTTTTCTCCGCCCCAAGGATCGTCCAACAGGTACTTGGTCATCCTGAGCACGCTGCCGTTTTCATTGCGCACTTCAACTAACCGGCTTTCGGCGTCGTAACCGAAGCGCTGCAGGCCCCGTTTAGCGCTGCGTTTTTCGATCATCCGGCCGAAGGCGTCGTAGCGGTAACGCTTGTCCTGGAAGGTCAGCAGTTTGTTGTGCACCACCAACCCGGCGCCGGGTTGCGGGCCATCCAGCAGGTTGGCGGCGTCGTCGTAGGCGAAGGTTTCGCGCTGGCCGTGCAGGCTGTCCTGGCTGGCGATGATGCGGCCGGTGGCGTCGTAGTGCAGCCGTTGGCGGTGTTGCCCGGCGGGTTGCTGGTCGAGTTTGCCGATCAGGTTGTCGGCGGGGTCGTACTCAAAATGTTTCTGCACGGCGGCCGGCATCAGCGATGGCTGGCTGCTGTGTCGGCGTTGGCGTGAGCGTAAACGGCCGCTGCGGTCGTACTCGCTGCGGGTGCTGATCTGGCCTTGGGTGCGCAGCACTTCGCGGTGCAGACGGTCGCGTTCGAAGTCGCTGATGACCTGGCCGTCGAGATTGATCTGGTGCAGGTGGCCGCTGCCGTAATACAGGCGATTGATCCAGCGGCCGTCGGGCAGTTGGGTCTGGATCAGACAATGCTGCCCTCGCCAAAGGGGATATGCGTCTCTAACCAAGTCCGCTATTTGTGCGGCCTTGGCTCATTCACTCTTCATCCAAATCTTCCTCATCGATCAGCCCTTGAACAAACCGGAGGAAATTCGAGCAAACCAGTTTTTCGGATTCAGTCTGATTTTCTTTCGGGCTTAGGTCGCTATCAAAGCTATCAGTCGTGAAATAACTAACGGCCCCCGTATCAAGATTCAGGCAGAAGAAGTTGCCGCCCCAGTCGTTCGCGAAAGGCAGGAGGTGCGCAGGAAGCACCTGTTTTTTTAGCATCAACTGGTAGGTGGACAGCAGTGTGGAGTCGCCACCGGTAATCGGCTTGAACGCCGCCACTTCCAGTGGCTCGTCAAAATCTTCGCTGACCCACTAGGTCCGCTCCGGTACACCTCCGTTGTACTTGAGGCAATGGATTCTAAAGGGCGTCGGTAGCTTCTTACCAATGGCGGATTCCAGATGATCCAGATCCGCTGGCGTAATGGCCGCTTCGTCATTTGAGAATGTGTTTTCAAGCATCGTTAATCTCCCGTCACGAGCAGCGCCCAGGTTTGGGTTTAGGAGTTTTGTTAGCCAGCCAACCTTTTTTGGAGGCCGCAAGGACTGACTCAGTGCTCTCGTACTTAACCTTGAAGTGTTTTTCATATTGAGCGACCGACCCACCGTGCGGGAACGTAGCCGACAAGTTGCTTCGTGGTTGTCCGTGTTCGCTCCACTTTTCTATTGCGTCATCTCTGGATCCGGAGCCGGAGTGACCACACTCGCCCAACTGGCCGTACGTTTGCGTTGTGTCAGAGCTCGCAATGCTACTGCGTCAGGCTCGCCCTTTTTTGTGAATTTGACAGGTGCCAAAACATAGAGCATCACCTTTTCATCGTCGGGGATCGTCTCTTTTTCAGTCTTCGTATCCCAAGCTTTATCCACGGCCACGAAAGCATCCACTCCGGCTGGCCAAGCCAGATCTGCATACACGGCATCGGAACGACGAATCAAGAAACCTTCCGACAAGGGGCCATTATCGAACGTGTGGCGAGCGAGCAGGGACAGCAACTCGACCGGGAAAACCCAAGGACTGTGGGGGGGGGAACCTTGCTGTGTCAAAGGCCAGTCGCCAGGCAAGCATATGAATAATTCGGTATGAGGACTTTTGGCAAAAAGTCCGATGGTGAAGAGCAATTTGAACTTGTTTTTGCCATCGATGCAGCTAACACGCAGCTCCAGACCCTTTTCATTGGTGAAGGGGCTCAATTGGGCGGGTAAAACCCAGCCAGCGGTGTTGTGCACGAAAGTGACTATAGAACCGCCAAACTCCTCAGGTCGGCCTTCCATAATGTCCATGATACTGACCGCGCCCAATTTTCTTAATGTGGACGCAATCTCGGTAAATCCCCAGGTATTGGCGATGTCCAATGGCGCAGTATTCAGTCTGGTGTGCAGTCGATTGATGTTGGCATGGTGTTCTATAAGAAGATTGACGACGTCCAGATGCCCAAAGGTAATCGCGTCAATCAGCGGGGTGGTTATGCTGTTAGGCCACCCATCCACCAAAGCACCGGTCTCAAGAAACCATTGGCATGTTTGTAGATGTCCATTGCCAGCGGCTGCGGCAAGTGGCGTGCTATTGCCGGAACTGACGGCAGGCTGGTCCAGCGCAATACCTAACGACACCAACAAGCGGCAAATTTCGGTTTGACCCTGTTCAGCAGCCACGTGCAGCAGGGTCTCATGCCCATCAAGGCCATACATGGGCAGATGCAATAGAACAGAATTTCTCTCTAGGTGCTTTTTTAGAGAGGCTGCATTTCCCGACGCAATGTCTGCGTGAATGGCTAATAAAGTCGTGATGTTCTTTTCATAAATTTCTTCTGGGTTGTTCATTTAAAAAACACCTTTTGTCATTTGTGCACCCATTTTCTGTAATGCATTCTGGACACTGGCCAGCCCGCCGACGTCCGCTTTCTGTAGTACTTCATAGACTTTTTTGGCGCTGGCTATCGAGTGATTGCCTCCCCCATTTTGGGCCCAAGTAAAGTTGCGCGGATCGTTGTTTAGACCAATCTTGTGTTTGGCCAGAATCTTTTGCGAGTCGGTAATGTACTTTTGATTTTGAGCTTTCCAGCTTTTTGGAGCTTTTTCGCGGACGATATGATGGTAATGCGGTTTTACCATACCCTTAGGTGCAGGCCCCATGGCTCTCTTCTGTGAGGTGCTGAGTCGACAAACTTCCCACCCCCACGGATCCACCCACCCAATCGGATTCGGTGCGTATTGATAGAGGTTGAATCCCCCCGCCAACCCAATCGGATCCGGCGTCGTAAACCGCCCCACATCCGGATCATAAAACCTGAACGTATTGAAATGCAGCCCCGTCTCCCGGTCCAGGTACTGCCCCTGGAACCGCAAATTCTGCTCCTCAATGTAGTACGGCTCGCGCACCTCTTCTAACGTGTTGCCCCACACCCGATAAGTTGCGTGCCAGACGTTGTGGCCGTCCGCCTCGGTGAGCTGTTCCGGCAGGCCGTTGAGGTCGTTGTGGTAATAGCGGATTTTTTGCAGCGGGCCGGTGCCGTCGATGCGGGCCAAGGGTTCGTACCCTTCGTCTTCATAGAGGTAAAGGCTGGTCTGTTGATGGCGATTTTCCTGCAACAGACGCAGGCCGTCCCAGGTGAAGCGGGTTTCACCGAGCGGGTAGCCGTTGGGGTCGTGCTCGGTTTTTTCGATGCGTCGGCCCAGCGGGTCGTAGGTCATCCTGAGCACGCTGCCGTTTTCATTGCGCACTTCAACTAACCGGCTTTCGGCGTCGTAACCGAAGCGCTGCAGGCCCCGTTTAGCGCTGCGTTTTTCGATAATCCGGCCGAAGGCGTCGTAGCGGTAACGCTTGTCCTGGAAGGTCAGCAGTTTGTTGTGCACCACCAACCCGGCGCCGGGTTGCGGGCCATCCAGCAGGTTGGCGGCGTCGTCGTAGGCGAAGGTTTCGCGCTGGCCGTGCAGGCTGTCCTGGCTGGCGATGATGCGGCCGGTGGCGTCGTAGTGCAGCCGTTGGCGGTGTTGCCCGGCGGGTTGCTGGTCGAGTTTGCCGATCAGGTTGTCGGCGGGGTCGTACTCAAAATGTTTCTGCACGGCGGCCGGCATCAGCGATGGCTGGCTGCTGTGTCGGCGTTGGCGTGAGCGTAAACGGCCGCTGCGGTCGTACTCGCTGCGGGTGCTGATCTGGCCTTGGGTGCGCAGCACTTCGCGGTGCAGGCGGTCGCATTCTTGTGGGCTTTGGCACCGTAACCGGCCACCTCACCTTCTTTTAGCAGGGTCAATCCACTCGGTGGAGTTGGGAGCTCCATATCCGGATCATGAAGCCGGAGCGTGTTGAGTGCAGCCAGGTCTCTCGGTAGAAAAACTTATTCCCGTTTTTTATCCAAACATGCATGTTATGGTTTTCGCTAAAAAGTAAAGCCGGAAGTTGTTTAGCCCTTCCGACTCCTTTTCTAATCTAGTCTAGAAAGTCATCGTTTTCCAAATAATAAGTAACTGCTTTCAGTAGTTCTTCTTTGCTGGCGTTCGGATGATGTTCTGTTTTATTTTCAATGATCGCTTTGAGTATTGGAGACTCAAGAAATGTTCCGTATTTGTCATCGAACTCCATTTCTTCGTCGTCATTTTCTGCAAGGTAATATTTTTTATTTAGGATGTCGTTTGTTGACTCCAAATCAAAATCAGTATCCACATATAACCAGCCGACATTGGGTAGGTCATTACATTTTTGCAGAAGTTCGTCAAAGCCATTAATGGTTATCATAAGTACTCCTTATTTTCGACATTTCGTACCGCCGCCCCATTTATTTCGACCGCCTTTACCATCAGGGTGGTAGATTTTATGATACGTTTTATGATCATTGAAGTCGGCTAGCTGTAATGAGCCTGGTTTGTTTCCATGATGCCAAGTCATATTGGCTGGGGAGGTTCCTCTGAACGTCCCATTCGATCGTGGTTGCACATGCTCTACAGTGCCAGGGTATTTAGTTTGCATTTGACGTTTAAAGTCCGGATCTGTTTGCATTCGTTTGTAAACAGATTCATTTGCGCGGCTAAAGTGCTCTGCGTCAGTCATTTTGTATTCGGACGCGTTCAGTGAGTGCTCATGGAACACATGATATTTCCCTAGGTCGCGAGATCCTTCACCATTGTATAGCCCAAGCGGATCTATCCAGGTCAGGGGGTTTGGGGCATAACTGTAAAAATTCAGTCCTCCCGCCAACCCAATCGGATCCGGCGTAGTAAACCGCCCCACATCCGGATCATAAAACCGGAACGTGTTGTAGTGCAGCCCAATCTCCCGATCCAGGTATTGGCCCTGAAACCTCAGGTTCTGCTCTTCGATGTAGTACGGTTCGCGGACCTCTTTAACGGTATTGCCCCAGACCCGATAAGTGGCCTGCCAGACGGTGTGGCCGTCGGTTTCCGAGAGTAGTTCGGGGAGGCCGTTGAGGTCGTTGTGGTAGTAGCGGACTTTTTGTTGCGCGCCCGTGCCATCGACCCGGGCCAGTGGTTGATAGCCGTCATCGGCGTAGAGGTAGAGGCTGCTCTGACCTTTATGTTCTTGCAGCAGACGCAAGCCGTCCCAGGTGAAGCGAGTCTGACCCAGAGGGTAGCCGTTCTTGTCGTGTTCGGTTTTCTCGATGCGTCGACCGAGCGGATCGTAAGTCATGTTGACCACAGTTTCGCCGCTGCCACTCTGGTTGCGCACTTCAATCAATCGACTCTCGGCGTCGTAACCGAAGCGCTGCAGGCCCCGTTTAGCGCTGCGTTTTTCGATCATCCGGCCGAAGGCGTCGTAGCGGTAACGCTTGTCCTGGAAGGTCAGCAGTTTGTTGTGCACCACCAACCCGGCGCCGGGTTGCGGGCCATCCAGCAGGTTGGCGGCGTCGTCGTAGGCGAAGGTTTCGCGCTGGCCGTGCAGGCTGTCCTGGCTGGCGATGATGCGGCCGGTGGCGTCGTAGTGCAGCCGTTGGCGGTGTTGCCCGGCGGGTTGCTGGTCGAGTTTGCCGATCAGGTTGTCGGCGGGGTCGTACTCAAAATGTTTCTGCACGGCGGCCGGCATCAGCGATGGCTGGCTGCTGTGTCGGCGTTGGCGTGAGCGTAAACGGCCGCTGCGGTCGTACTCGCTGCGGGTGCTGATCTGGCCTTGGGTGCGCAGCACTTCGCGGTGCAGACGGTCGCGTTCGAAGTCGCTGATGACCTGGCCGTCGAGATTGATCTGGTGCAGGTGGCCGCTGCCGTAATACAGGCGATTGATCCAGCGGCCGTCGGGCAGTTGGGTCTGGATCAGGTTGCCGAGTTCGTCATAGTGATATTGCAGGCTGCCAGCCGCGCTTTGTTCTTCGAGCAACTGGCCGAGGGCGTCGTAGGCGAAGCTCAGGGTTTGTGCGTTGCCGTGGTGGTCGGTGAAGGTGACGGCGGTGAGCTGGTCCAGCGGGTCGTAGGTGTAGTCGGTGCGGCCATCGTCGGTGATTTTGGCGATCAGCCGTCCGATGGCGTCGCGCTCCAGTCGATGAACGATGGGGGCCAGAGGCGTCTCGGGGACGATGGCCAAACCGTTGCCGAAAGGCGCCGGAGCAGCCGTCACCGCCGCGACGTTATCCAGCAGGTCATAGGTGTAGCGCTTGGCGCTGCCGTCGAGGTCTTGTTGTTCAGTCAGCCGATCGGCGGCATCCCAGGCAAACCGATAACTCTCGTCATTTTCGTTGGTCAGCGCTTGCAGCCGCCCGTAGCTGTCGTACCCGAATTGCACCTGCCGGCCGTGGGCGTCGGTGCGCTGGCGGACCTGGCCGCGGCGGTTGTGTTGATAGAGCGTGGTGTGCCCGGCCGGGTCCGTATAACCGACCAACTGGCCGCTGACGTCGCGCTGATATTGCTCGGTGCGCCCGTCCGGCAATTGGCTACTGAGCAGGCGCCCCTGGGCGTCGTAGCTGAACTGGGTGCGTTCGCCGAGGGCGTCGGTGATGACTTGCAGATAGCCCCGGTTGTCGTAGCTGAACCGCGTCGGGTAACCCGAGCAATCGATGTGCTCGACCAGTTGGCCGAACGGGTTCCAGCGCAGCTTTTTGCTTTTGCCGGTGGCGTCGATGATCTCGACGACCTGGCCGTGGGTGTCGTAGCGGTAGCGGGTGATGTGGCCCAGCGGATCGGTTTCGGCGATGCAGTTGCCGCGCTGATCATAGCGGTACCGCCAACTGTGGCCGGCGGCGTCGGTGTCCACCAGCGGCAAGGCCCAGAATTCCAGCCATAAAGTCGAGTCGCTGCGGCCCAGCGGGTCGGTTTCGCCGATCAGGTTGCCGGCCTCGTCGTAGCTGTAGGCATAGCGCCCGCCCTGTGGATCGGTGGCGCTGAGCAATTGGCGCTCGTCGTTCCACTCGAACCGCCAGGTCTGGCCGAGGTTGTCGGTGGATTCGGTGATCTGGTGTTGGCTGTTCCATCGCCGCGTACTGACGCGCTGCAAGCCATCGGTGATGCGCGTAGTGCCGGCCTTCAGGTCATAGTCGAACTGGTAGGCGTCGCCCTCGTCGGTCCAGTGCCGGACCACGCGCCATTCACGGTCTTCAATCAACGCCCATTCATAGAAACACCGCAGCCCCGTGGGCAACTGATGCTCGACCATCCGCTGTCCGGCATCGTAGGCGAAGCGCCGTTGCACCTGGCCGGTGGCGTCGCGCACTTCGGCCAGGTTGCCGGCTGCGTCAAAGCCATAGCTGGCGAGTATTTCGCGGTGTTGGTCGGGGTACAGGCGTTCTATTTGGGTCACGCGTTCGCGTTCGCGAATCAGCTCGACCTGCACCAGATCGAAGGTGTCGCGCAGTCGCACCAAGCGTCCGGTGTCGTCATAGTCGAGATAGATGCGGTTGTCATTACGATCACCCAGCTGGCTAAGGCGCAGTGCCGATGAGTTTCCAGGTGTTGCATCGAACAAGCGGTATACGCCGTCATCACTCTCAATCAGCAGTTGCCCATTGCGATGCCGCCGAACACTAAGCCCTTCACCGGCGCTGAACACCGCACCACCCAGGGGGATCGAACCCATGTCGATACGCCGGCCCTGTTCATCGCTGTAGACCAGCGTTTCGCCGCCCTCCAGGTGCGGCAGGATTTCAACCCGCACCTCATAGGACACGCTCCAACCCGCGCCGAACATCCCGTCGCGCCGCTCGTCGCGGCTGTTGTAGAAGCGCTGCCAATCCATCGGCAAGATTCCAGGCAACACGAAATCCAGCTCTTCTTCGCCACCCAGCACCTTGGCCCCGGTCGCCGCGTGTACCGGGTTCGGCGAGCCCATAGCAGCGTTGGCCATCGCGCCCATCGCGCTGCTGACGGCCATCGACGTCGCGCCACCGATCAGCATGCACGGCAATTTGCTGAAGAATTTCCCCTTTCCGCCCTTGAGCATCAGCAACGCTGTGACCGCCAGCCCCACGCCCGGGGTTTTGCCGCTGCGGATCTCGCGCACCACCACCGAACCGCCGCCGATGGTGACGTTGGAGGAGATTAGCCCGGCCGACACGACCTTGGCATCGCAGGTGCTGCGATCGCCGCTGCGCACGGCGGGCTGGCCGTTGATAGTGACTTTGTCCGAGCCCTCGGCCAGAAACTGCGGCGGCATCGGCGGATGCTTCATGCAGACGAGCAGGTCCAACGGTTTGGGCACCGCGCCAGGCGCCGGGGTGGCAACGGTGGGGCGCCACATCTGGGAGAAGAAGCTTTCGGCCATGTCGAGGTAGCTGGCTTCTGCTTCCGGCTCGGGCATTTCCAGCTCGGTACCGGCCGGCGCGACATGGGACGGGATCGCTCCGGCGGCCCGGGCGGCGGGAATGCTGTTGGTGAGGGTGTTGGTGGAGCCGGTGAGAATGTTCGCCTGCACCGTGGGCGGAAACAGCGAATTGCTGAAACTCTCGCATAAATTGCTCAGGCCCTTGTCGGCCCCGGTCTTGCTCATGGCGAGACCGACGACCGTGCCCACTACCAAGCCGAGCACAAAGCAACCCAACCCGCCGGTGACGACCGTGATACCCGTAGCCGCCACCACGGCGGCGGTGGCTAACGCGGTAATCGCGATGTTGGCCGCCACCTCCAGCACGCCGCCGAGGATGTCGGCCATCATTGAGGTGTGGTTCAGCGCATCACCCAGGCGGGCGGCCCAGAGTGCGTCAGACATGCGGGATGTTCATCCGACGCAAGGGTCTGGCTGCCGGGTAATCGTTGCGCTTGTTGCGCAATTCAATGCCTTCCATTGCATCTTTCTCCTTGTTGGTTACGGCGTACTCATCAGCGCCATCCTCAGGCGTTTGATCAGTTTCGGGGTCTTGAGACACATCATAGCCGTTGGTTTTCGCGCAGGCATCAAAAGTGAGACGGGTGTCATGGCCTCAAAAACGGCTTGTCCATGTTCCTTGATTGTTGTCATTTATTGCTTGAACATCTGCCGCTTGCTGAGCCATCCCTCTAGCCTGGAAAACGGTCCGAATCATGACGCTTTATCGCCTTCAAGAAGCCGATCTCGATATACCTGACAGTTGGCAGGACCAGAGCATCAACATCTTCAAGCTGCCCGCCGTCGGCGGAGCCAAGGAAGCCAGTTTCGTCATCAGTCGCGATCCGAGCCGGGGTGACACGCTGTTCAGTGACTATGTTGACGGGCAACTGGCAAGCGCCGAACAGCAATTGCCCGGATTCAGCCTGAGCCAACGGTGGAACTTCGTTCTTCACGACCATGCTGCCGTGCTGCTCGATTACAGCTGGCAGCGCGAAGGGCGTGAGCTGATGCTGCGCCAGGTTTTCATCGACCGCCAGCCTGTGGGGTTGATTACGACGCTGACTACCACGCCGAACGATCTCGTGTATCACGAACCGGCGTGGAAAGTTGCCATGCATTCACTCAAGCTCCTGCCTCAGATCGCCTGATCACCTTCAAGGAAGAAGATAAACGCAATGGATATGCTAGCGGCTGCGCGCCTTGGCGATGAAGTAGCCCACGGTTTTGGTGTCGCCGCGATGGTGGCGGGCGCCGTCGCCGGGGCGTTGATCGGGGCTGCGGTGGTGGCGGCCACAGTGGCGACCGGCGGCGTGGCGCTGGCTATCATGGCCGGTTCGATTGCGGCGGGCGGCCTGTCGATGTTCCAGATCATCAAGGGCCTGAACACCCTTTTCAACTTGCCCGAACCGACCACGGGGGCGTTGATCATGGGCAGCTTCAACGTCCGTATCAATAGCCGCAACGCGATGCGCGCCGGGGTCGACGTCGCTGCCGGATGCTCGGGCCTGCCGCTGAATCACCCGGTCTGGCCGTTTCCGGTGCTGATCGCCGAAGGCAGCGCCTGCGTCTACATCAACGGTAAACCGGCGGCGCGGTTGCAGAGCAAGATGGTCTGCGGCGCGCACATCAAGAGCGGCAGCCCCAATACTTTTATCGGCGGGCCAACGATCTCCGTTGCGTTTGTCCTCGATATCGAAGGTTGGCTGCACACCGGTCTCGAAGCGCTGGGGATGGTCGCCATGGGCGCGGCAGCCGTCCTGGCCGCAATGGCAGGCGCGGCGGCTTTTATCGGGTTCGCGGTGATTGGCGGCGCGATGATGGGCGGCATGGCGCTGTTAGGCGAGTTGGGCGACCGTCTTGGACCGGGCTATCGCGACCTGCTTCAAGGTATCGCCGGCATGGCACTGCTGGGGTTGGGGCCGAAAATGGCTCGTCTCGGTGCCGCACCGAAACCCCGTGCGGCAGCCTACAAACCGGGTATGACCGAAGCCGATATCATGGCGATTCCCAAGGGCAGTAGGCCGCCGCCGAGCGACTATCTCGAAGGCCCGTATGTTGACAAACACCTCAAGACTTTCGAGGACGAGGGCGGCAGTTTTCTCTTCACCTCCGACGACATCGCCAACCCCAAGTACGGCTCGTTCAATCCGAACAAGTTCGTCATGGCAAAATCCGACCTGAACACCGTGGTCGCCGAGTACAAGAAAACCGGCGACGTTTCAGTACTGGAGTCGGCCTTGGGGTACGATCCGGGATCGCTGGTTGGCAAGGACATCTACATGATGAACCTGGATAACCCCAAGGTGCTGATGCCTACCGGTAACGAAGGTGGTGTGAACTCGCTTTGGCGACCGGGCGGCCTGACTCATCCCGGCGGCATGCGCGAAGCGGTGCTGGACAATGTACCCATCTCCCACGGTAACGACATCAATGCGCTGATGACGACCCGAGACGTAGTGAGAATTCAATGAGCAACCCGCAAGACAACGTGCTGCTGTTGGCGCTGGCCAATGATGAACTGGACAAATTTCTGGTGGGCGAGCCGTTCTACTTTCTCGAAGCCAAGAACGAAAACGACGAACCACAGAACGTAGTGGCGGCGTTCGATCAATTGATCATGCCGTATTGGCGCCAGACTCACGACGCAAGTTTCCCCACGCGTTTCGTGTCGGCCTTGCTGAAGATGCTGGCGACTTATCCAGACCGCGCGCGGGCGATCTACATCGCTCACGACTGGGTTTGGTACTACCGCTTTTGCCAGGACAAACAGCGCAAGCAGCCGCAAGGACCCTATGGCGATTTGTTTGACGTGGATATGGGCAGCGTCGCCGTGGCGCTCAAGCGCCAGTTGGAAAGCCACAAGGCCGAGTTGGTCGCCGACACCCGTTGGGCAGGCGCGGCGTGGAACAGCCCGGACGGTATGTGGACGCCGTTGATGCGCTCGGCGGTGATGGTGCGCGACACATTGGGTGGGCCGGATTTTGTGCCTGCCAATATCTGATGGGGCGAACCCCTTCGATAATGAGGGAGCTGTCTAGTCCTGAAATAGGTTTACACCTGTTTCACCCTAACGCCCGATGCACCGCATCGGGCGTTTCGTATTTCAAAGGCAGGTGCGGTCGCTCACCGTTATAGGTCGATATCGACTCACTCACCATCTTCTTCGCTTGCGTCAGACATGCAGGGTGTTCATCAGGCCGGAACATCGAACAACAGTGAACTCTTGATGGTCGCCCAATGCGCGGCTTCGGCATCGCCGAGTTTTTCGGCCTTCACGTAGCTCAAGGCGAGCATTTTGCGGGTGCCGGGCAACACCAGTGCCAACTGGTATTGGAAGACTTTGTCGTTGCCCTTGTTGAACTGGCTGCGCAACTCGATGCCTTCGACTTCCTGGCTGGCGCCCAGACGCACGGCAACGCCCGGTTGAAAACGCAAGTCTTGCACTTGTTTTTCCAGGCGCTTGAGCTGGTCGTCGAAGTTGCTTTGCAAGGTTTCGCCCTCGGCCAGCAAGCTACGGCTGACAATCAGCGAAGTGCCCAGTTCAGGGAACTTGAGGATGTTGATCGTCGCGTCTTGCAGTTCGCCTGCCGGCAGTTGGAACTGGAATTCATTGATGCGGTAAGTCATGGCGCCTGAATCTCTTGGTTAGCCCTTGGGCTTGGGAAACGCGGCATTGATGTTGGCGTCGATGCTGGCCTTGACGCCCTGGCCGTCAGGCGTGGCGCCAGGGCCGCCGCCATTGTTCAGGTGCAACACGCCACCGGTGTTGAACTCGGCATCACCGCTGGCATGGAAGCTGATTTGCACGCCGCTCAAGTTGATCTGGCCGCTGGCATTGAGCTCCAGGATGCTTTCACCACAGACCAGCCGCAGGTTCTCACCCACTTCAATGACGTAGCTCTGGCTGATGCTGTCGGTCTTGCGCTGACCCACCGAAAGAATGTCTTCCTGTTTGACGATTCGCAGGCGGTTGTTGCCGATGGTGACCGTCTCGTTATGCCCGATGCTTTTGTTGCGATCGTGGCCTACCGAGTGGCTTTCATCGACCTCGACCACGATGTCCTGATTGCGCTCGGCATGGATGTACAGCTGCTCGGCGCCTTTCTTGTCTTCCATGCGGATTTCGTTGAAGTTCGCCGGTGTGCCACCTTTGCTCGAACGGCTTTTCATGCCGCTCTGGGTGGCGTTTTCGGGCAAGTCATAGGGCACGGTTTGTTCGGCGTTATAGACGCGGCCGGTGATGATCGGCCGGTCCGGGTCGCCTTCGAGGAAACTGACGATCACTTCCTGGCCGATCCGTGGGATCTGCATCGAGCCCCAGTTTTTACCGGCCCAGGATTGCGACACGCGAATCCAGCACGAACTGTTTTCGTTGGACTGGTCATGACGGTCCCAATAGAAATGCACCTTCACCCGGCCGAACTGGTCGGTCCAGATTTCCTCGCCCTTGGGCCCGACCACCAATGCGGTCTGCGGGCCTTTGACGATGGGGCGAAGGGTGTTGGGCAGGGGGCGGTAACTTTGTTGGGCGTCGATACAGGTCAGGCTGCTTCCGAACTGCGCCGAGGCCGCGCCGCCGCCGGTTTCCCCGCTTTCCTGGGAAATGTAATAGCGGGCGCCGACGATCAGGTACTCGCGGTTCTGGTCCTGACGGCTGAAGCCGGTGAGGCTGAACAAATGACCCGGACCCAGGCCCCGAGCGTTGCCGGCGAGCTCGACCTGTTCATGCAGCGTCTGCAAAGCTTCGATGCGGGTGCGGGCGTAATGTTCGCCGTCTTCGCTTTGTACATAGGTGCCGGGGTAGTCGTACAGCGGATAGTCGCCGGCGGTGTGCGGACGGGGCATGGCCGAGCGCACGTCAATTCGCGCGCTGGGGCGCTGGAAGTCATAGTCGTTGAGTTCCAGCGAGCCCGGCTGGACTTCCTGGGCCAGGTGCCAATCGTGGATGTGATCGCGTTCACGCTGCTGTTCATTCTTGGGGTAGTAGGGCACCGAGGCGTAGCCGGGCACGCTGGTGTGGGCGCCGTAGGCATCGGCCAGCACCAGCACATGACGACCCTGTTCATGGCGGAAGAAGTAGTAGATCCCTTCCTGCTCCATCAGGCGGCTGACGAAATCGAAGCTGGTTTCGCGATACTGCACGCAGTATTCCCACTCGCGATAAGGCCGGCTCAGGGCATCTTCGAAATCGGAAAAGCCCAGGTCGCGAAACACCTGCTTGATGATCTGCGGGATGGTCAGGTTCTGGAAAATCCGGCAATCGGAGGTACGGGTCAGCAGCCATAGCCAGGGCCGCAGCGTGGCCTGGTAGCTGGCGAACTGGCCCTCGTCGACGTTCTGGCTGCAACGGGCAACGATGCCATGGAAATGACGCTCGCCACCGCCGTCCAATTGCAGGCTCAGGCACATGGGTTTGCCCAGCAACTGGTTGAGGTCGATGGCGTTGTCCAGCGAGTGGAGCTGCAACTCATAGTTGAACAGCCGCCCCAGCTCTTCGCCGCCGCCCATGTCCTTGAGCAACAGTGCATCCGGCCCCAGGGGGCTGGTGATTTTTGCCAGGCGTGAGAGTTGCTTGAATAGCATCAGTTATCCCGTAAACGTTGTAATCGTCGCGCCGCTTTTTCCAGCAGAAACCAGATCAAGTGTGGGAGCGAGCCTGCTCGCGATGGCGGGCTGACATCCAACATCGATGCTGGATGTCATGGCCTCATCGCGAGCGGGCTCGCTCCCACATTGACCGTGTTCCAGGACGGTCAGGCGGCGTCGCTGAAGTCGTAGTGCAATTCGTTATCCCGGGCGCTGATCCGCACGCCTGCCAGCGCTTTGCCTTCGAGCATGCGGGTGAGGAACTCGCGGCTCATGTCCGGCAGCAGACTGTTGGTCAGGATGGTGTCGATCATCCGTCCACCGCTTTCGGTTTCGGTGCAGCGGGAGACGATCAGGTCGATCACCGCGTCGTCGTAATCGAACGCCACTTTATGGGTGTTCTCCACGCGCTTCTTGATGCGGTTGAGTTGCAGGCGGGTAATGGCCTTGAGCATCTCGTCGCTGAGCGGGTAGTACGGAATGGTCACCAGGCGGCCCAGCAATGCCGGCGGAAAAATCTCCAGCAGCGGCTGGCGCAGGGCCTTGGCGATCTCTTCGGGTTCGGGCACGTTTTGCGGGTCTTTGCAGACCTGGGCAATCAACTCGGTGCCCGCGTTGGTGGTCAGCAGGATCAAGGTGTTCTTGAAGTCGATCACCCGGCCTTCGCCGTCCTCCATCACACCTTTGTCGAAGACCTGGAAGAAGATCTCATGCACGTCCGGGTGGGCTTTTTCCACCTCGTCCAGCAGTACGACGCTGTAGGGTTTGCGCCGCACGGCTTCGGTCAGCACACCGCCTTCGCCATAGCCGATGTAACCCGGTGGCGCGCCCTTGAGGGTGGACACGGTGTGGGCTTCCTGGAATTCGCTCATGTTGATGGTGATGACGTTCTGCTCACCGCCGTACATGGCTTCGGCCAGGGCCAGGGCGGTTTCGGTCTTGCCCACGCCGGAGGTGCCCGCGAGCATGAACACGCCAATCGGCTTGCTCGGGTTGTCGAGGCCGGCGCGGGAGGTCTGGATGCGCTTGGCGATCATCTGCAAGGCGTGGTCCTGGCCGATGATGCGTTTCTTCAGGTGCTGGTCGAGGTTGAGCACGGTTTCCAATTCGTTGCGAGCCATGCGGCCCACCGGAATACCGGTCCAGTCGGCGACCACCGAGGCCACGGCCTGGTAATCGACCGTTGGCAGAATCAGCGGGGTTTCGCCTTGCAGGGCACTGAGGCGCTGTTGCAGGTCCGACAGTTTCTCGCGCAGGGCGTGGCTGTCTTCACTGCCAACGTCGCTGTCTACCACACCGACGCTTTCACGCAGGATGGCGCGGGTGGCGAGCAGTTCGTCCACCAGGGTTTTTTCTTCGGCCCAGCGGCTTTCGAGTTCGGCCAGGCGTTCGCGCTCGGCGGCCAGCAGGTTTTCGCTGTTGCTCTGGCGGGCGCCGATGACGATACCGATGGCGTGCTCGCGGGCGATGATTTGCAGTTCGGTTTCCAACGCCTCGATGCGGCGACGACTGTCGTCCACTTCGGCCGGCACGGCGTGCAGGCTGATGGCGACCCGGGCGCAAGCGGTGTCCAGCAGGCTCACGGATTTGTCCGGCAACTGGCGTGCCGGAATGTAGCGATGGGACAGCTTGACCGAGGCTTCCAGGGCTTCGTCAAGGATCTGCACTTTATGGTGTTTCTCCATGGTCGAGGCCACGCCGCGCATCATCAGCAGCGCCTTGTCTTCGGACGGCTCGGCGACTTGCACCACCTGGAAGCGACGGGTCAGGGCCGGGTCTTTCTCGATATGCTTCTTGTACTCGGCCCATGTCGTGGCGGCCACGGTGCGCAGGGTACCCCGGGCCAAGGCCGGTTTAAGCAGGTTGGCCGCGTCCCCGGTGCCGGCGGCGCCACCGGCACCTACCAGCGTGTGGGCTTCGTCGATAAACAGGATGATCGGTTTTGGCGAGGCCTGGACGTCCTCGATGACCTGGCGCAGGCGCTGTTCGAATTCCCCTTTCATGCTCGCGCCGGCCTGCAACAGGCCGACATCGAGGCTGCGTAATTCCACATCCTTGAGCGCTGGCGGCACGTCACCGGCGACGATGCGCAGGGCAAAACCTTCGACCACGGCGGTTTTACCGACGCCGGCTTCACCGGTCAGAATCGGGTTGTTTTGCCGACGGCGCATGAGGATGTCCACCAGTTGGCGGATCTCTTCGTCACGGCCAACAATCGGGTCAAGCTTGCCGCTACGGGCCTGCTCGGTGAGGTCGACGGTAAAACGCTTGAGCGCTTCCTGCTTGCCCATGGCGCTTGGGGCCATGGCGCCGCTGGCTTCACCCGGTACGCTGCCTGCGTTGAAACCATCGCTGGCGCTGAGCGCATTTTCCGGTGAGTCACCGACGTATTCGTCGAAACGTTCGCTCAGGGCCTCGACCTTGATCTTGTCAAACTCTGCCGACAGTCCGAGTAGCCCGTGGCGCAGGCTCGGCGTCTTGAGGATGCCCAGCACCAGGTAACCGGTACGCACCTGGCTTTCGCCGAACATCAGGCTACCGTAGACCCAGCCACGCTCCACGGCTTCCTCCACATGGGAGGACAAGTCAGTGATTGAAGTCGAGCCCCGTGGCAAACGGTCCAGGGCTTCGGTCAGGTCCCGGGCCAGGCGTGCCGGCTCGATATTGAACTGGCGGATAATGCGGTGCAGGTCCGAGTCCTGCAGTTGCAGCAACTGATGAAACCAGTGGACCAGTTCCACATAAGGGTTACCGCGCAGCTTGCAGAACACGGTGGCGGCTTCGATGGCTTTGTAGGCCACGCTGTTGAGTTTGCCGAACAACGCGGCGCGACTGATTTCACCCATGCTCATGGCTCCTTGAGGTCTGTGAGGTGTTGGCCTGCTCGGCGTAATGCCTGGCCAGTATTAAATCCTTGGCATCTGTTTCGGGCCGGCCCAGCCAGGTATTGAACCCCAGGCGGAAGCGACCATTGAGTTGCAGCGCCGGTACTTCTGGCTGTTCCAGGATCAGGTTCAAGTCCCAGTCCAGTTCATGGCCCAGGTATTCGGCGACCCAGGCCACCAGCTCGTTGAAGGGTTGGCTGCCGGGCAACATGCCCATGTAGTTATCCAGCTTGAGTGGCCCGAGGCGAATGCGGAATTTGTGCTGGCGATCCCAGACATAACGACCCAGGCAAAAATCCATGCCCAATTGATGGGCGCTGACACCCACGCGGCTGCGTTCCGGCAGCTCCATCCATTGGCCGACGTACTCTTCGATCTCCACTGGCAGGCCGAAGTACTCGCTGAGAATGGCCTTCAAACCGTCCGGGTAGCGGGTTTGTGCCGACAGATGGCCGCTGTAGTGCAACTTCGCCGTGTCGGGGATCAGCCCTTGTTTGAGCAGGCTCGGCATGCCCCGGCCGCTCAGTGCTGCCAGGCGTGCCGACCAGTAGTCATCGTCCGGGCGGTCATGGCTGACCGTCGGCCGTGCTTCGGCCCAGGCCCGATAAAACAGGCTCAGCAGGCGGTGATGGAACACATCCAGGAAGCGTTTGCTGGTGCTGTCGGCGTTGTTGCGCTGGCGTTCGCGCACATATTCGGTGATGTGCAGCGGCAACGGGCCGTTGGGGCCGCCGAGGCCGAAAAAGAACTGCTCCAGACGCGCCGGTGAACCGTCGACACCCGGCTGAACCGACGCCAGGGTCGCCGGGGCGAAGGTGCAATCGGCCTGTTGCCCAAGGCGCAGCGGATCATCGGCCAGGCGCAACGAATGGCCCAGGCGCGGCAGTTCAGGCGATTCGCACTCGATACGCCGCAATGCCTGGAAGAAGTCGTATTCCCAGGGCTCCTGGTGCATCGCGTCCAGGGTACTCACAGGGTCGGACGGCGTCCGGGTTTGGCTTTCCATCGCATGATCTCGCCGCGTTCGGTGGTACGGATCACCGTCTCGGTAAAACTGTTGATCGACACGTAGCGTGCCAGGAAGCGCTCGAACACTGCACCGAGCAAGAAAACCCCAGTACCGCGAAACGCGTTTTCATCGAATTCCAGGGTGATCTCCAGGCCACGACCAAACACGATCGGGCCCGGCATTGGCAGGCGTCGTGTGCAGGCCTTGCTGCTGACTTCGCGCAGGCCTTCGATCTGCAATTGCAACGCCGCATCGTTGCTGTCGCCATACAGGCGCAGCAGTTCGCGCAGTGCGGCGGCGCCCTGGCCTTGTTCGCTGAGGGACAAGTAGTTCAGCGAAAGCTGGCTGATCAACCGCCAGGCCTTGGCGTCGTGGGCATGGCTGGCGCGTGGGCGGCTCGGGCCTGCCACGCAGCGCACCGCCGCTACAGGTGCGCTGTCGGCCAGGGTGAAGTCGGTCTTGCTGTTGCCCACGCTCATGAACAGCGGCAGGTCGCGGTTGGTGCACAACGCTGTTACGCCCAGTTGGCGCAGGTCGTGGCGATAAGGCGCCTGTTGGCCGTCCACCAGGCTGACGAAGGTTTCGCTGCCGATGTAAGTCGAGCGCGGGCCGTTGCGTCGCTGGCCGCTGGACAGTACGCGGGGTTCGCGCCGCACCGTGTACCAGGCCTGATCGCGACCGTAGCGAGACGGATCGCGTACCGCATAGAACGGCAAAAAAGGCTGCTCCGACCCGGTGCCATGACCGGTGAGAGTGGTCAGGGAATGAATCTCGAAATCCATCGGCCGGGTACGGTCGGCGATCACATGGTGTTCATTGACCCGTTCCGACAAGTGGATGCGATCCAGGCGCTTGGGAAACAAGTTGATTGCCGGAGTACAGAACGGCAGGAACTGTGCGGCACCGACACTGCCTTCCAGGCTCGGATCGTGACGGTCGAACAGCACGATCAATTCCAGTTCCTGGCCGTCGCAGCGTTTGACCGCACGGCTCAATTGGGTGAAGTCGACAAACAGAAACCGCTGGGGCAGGGCGAAGTATTCCTGCAACAGGCGATAGCCCTGGAAGGCCCGCGAGACTACGGGCAGCGCGGCGTCGGTATCGTCCAATCCCTGGGAGCGCAGTGCGTCCTGCGGCAGGCGTTCCACCCAATCGCTGCCGGGCTGCCGGGCGAACACGGCGCAGGCGTTGCCCAGCAGTTGTTCGTAGAGGCGGAAGGGCTGCTCGTCTGCGCCGCTGAGGTACAGCGGCAGGTTCTCCAGGGCCAGGCTGTTGAATGGCAGTTCGGCACCGGTGCGCAGGGTCAGACGCAGACCGGCCTTGGCCTTGGGTTCGCTGGCGGCCAGGCGCCCGAGCACGGCGGACGGGTTGCCGAAGTACTCGGCCTGGCTGACCTGCAACGGCCACAACGTCACTGCATGGGCGGTGCGGTACTCGCAGCAGGTTTGGCTTTCGCGGCCCAGGGCGGCGCGCAGGACCATGTCCCGGGGCAGCGGGAAGCCGCTGCTCAGCGAACCCTCATCGGGGTCGGCCTGCAACTGCACCACGGTCATCGACGGTGTCGGCGCCAGGTAATGGGGGTAAGCGATTTCCAGCAGGTTGTGAGTGAAGGTCGGGTATTCGGCGTCGAGCTTGAGCTGGACCCGCGCCGTCAGATAGGCGAACCCTTCCAGCAAGCGCTCCACGTAAGGGTCGGCGCAGTCCATACCGGACAACGTCAGCCGACTGGCGATTTTCGGGTATTCCTGGGCGAACTCCGCGGCGCTTTCGCGAACGTGGTGCAATTCCTGGTTGTACAGTTCCAGCAGGCGGGGGTTCATGAGCGTCTCCGCTGTTCGGCGTTGACCACCCGCACATGACCGGATTCCAGGTCCAGGTCGGTTTGCAACATCAGGCGCAGTGGCACTGGCTGGGCCCAGAGATCGCCTTCGATCTCGAAACTCAGGGCGTTGTGGTTCATCTCGGCGGATGCCCGGGCCCGCACGCGCAAGGTGTTACGCAGAATCCGCGGTTCGAATGTGGCGATGGCCTGGTGGATCAACGCTTCAAGCGCCGCGATATCGACATTCGAGGCACTGTTGCCGGCCAGGGCTGGCAGCCCGAAATTGATGACCGAAGTGCCGGCCGGGGTGTGCAACGTCGCATCGGCGCTGAGCAATGAAGTGGTGTTGAGCAACCACGCCAGGTCCCGCAGCACCGAGGCTTTCAGTTGGGTCAGAGAGAGCACGCGCTTGTCGGCGCTTTCCTTGAGGTTGCTCGGGTCGTCGTCGGTCAACCGGTCCAGCAGGGACGGTTGCAGGCGATCGCGGGTGGCGATTTCGGTTACCACGAGAAATGCGCCACGAAATTTTTCTGGTCCATGACGCCGGTCATGCAGCCAGCACTATGAGCGACTTTCGACACTTCCATGGGTTGGTCTTTGATTTGGCGGATTGCCTGATACCGAGCGTCACAATCATGGCTCGGAGCGGGTTCGGGCGTGGAGTGCTCCACGATAATGATTTGGGCGTTGTTGAAGATTTCGACCCGTGGCTGACCTTTTCGGTCGACACTCAGAAAACAAGGCCACGGCATGTCTGGTTTCAAGAGGCTTTGGTCCTGTTTGCGCAAGGCGCATTGCTGATCGTGGTTTTCCAGGGTCAGTGTTTGTCCGGCAAAAATGACTTGATTGCTGGGTGCCGCGAGTTGCTTTTGTTCGGCCCAGGCATTGGCGCTCAACAGGAGGCCGCTAGAGAGCAGAATCAACAGGGTTCGCTTAGTCATTTCAACCCTCAAAGCCAACCTGTCATGAGTGATACGCAAAGTCGTGGGCGAATGCATGTGAAGTCGCTTACCAAGTGAAAAGCGCTGTGTAGTCTTTCTGATCGCCTGCACCGCGCAAGCAACTGGCACTGGGTGCGACGATCGAAGGTTCGAGCTGGCCGTTGATTTGACGAATGGCGCGGTACTCGGACCGGCATTCACGACTGTTCGCTGGGTCAACGTTCACATGCAGCACGATCACGATCGGTACGTTGTTGAAGGATTCGACGTGAGGTTTGCCCTGTCGGTCGACAGCAAATTGGCAAGGCCATGGCATTTCGAGGGGCAGCACGCTCTGATCCGGTTTACGCAACACGCATTGCTGCTGATCGTTCTCCAGCATCAATCGTTGTCCGCCCAAGATGACGACTTGATCCACGGAAGCTGGAGTAGTTTCCTGGCTGGCACACGCCCACAGGCTCGGCAACACGCAGCACAATGCCGCCAGGTTTCGGCTGGATTTGATCATGTGAGCTCCCAGAACCAGATGGCTCTGGATTGGTAGGTAAGGTCGCTGTAACGGCCGATGGTAAAACCGCGATTCCAAAGGTCGATATGGTCGCCCGTGCGATTTTCTGCAGCTTCCCCAGGCTGCCGGAAACAGTCCTTGAAGAAGATGAGCCCGGTCTTGTCTTTCAACTTGCGGCGTTCTTCGGCACTTCCACCGAGAATCAGTGGCCGCCCCAGATGATGCTTCCATAACCAGTTCGCCAGCGACTCGGCTCCCCTGGCATGTTCATGCGCACATTTGGGTTCGATATAGGTAGATTTGTTGATCTTGATGGTCCGCTCCGCATTGAGCGTCATGCTCATACGGATAGCGCACTGGTTTGCCCACGGACCGTCGCAAGGCTTTGCGTCAGGATGAGTAACCAGCAGATCGGAATACGCTTTCCACAAATTAATAAACGAAGGCTTGGCCATGACTCAGATACCGAAAAGGGGATGGTCGAAATTCGAGCAAGCACCAAAACCCCCGGCGCGCGGCGCCAGGGGGCTTCGCATCAACGCTTGGTGTTGGAACGGATATTCCAGCCGAACTTGATCGGGCCGCCGTCCTTGGTGCCGTCGGCTTTCTGCGGCTGGTAGTCGACCATCACCTGGGCAAAGTTCAGGGTGACGTTTTCGGTCAGGCGATCATCGCTACCCGAGCCGCCGGTGCTCAGGGAAGTGATCAGCACTTCTTCCAGGTTGATGATCATGTACTCGACCTGGCTTTCGCCGCCGGCCTTGCGCACGGTCAGCTTGACCTTGTCGATGTGCTTGCCGCTGGCGCAGTGCATCATCAGGTTCGGTGTGGCCTTGTCGACGTATTTGGTCAGCGACAGGTCCTGGATATTCACCTTGCCGGCACCGCCGCCGCTGCCCACGTGCATGTTGCCGGACTGAGCCATGCCCCAGCTCCAGTTCAAGACGTCGATTTCGTCCTTGTGGGCCTTGTCCATGGACTCGCCCTTGATGTCGCCGATCTTGATGAAAATATCAACAGCCATGTTTTCTCCCTGTGTGGTCTCTACCACATTGTTTGGTTAACGCCGACCTTGCGAAATCTGTTCTGCTGAAGGGGGTTCAAGGTGATCTCCAACCAAATGAAGACCCCAGTGGGAGCGAGCAGGCTCGCTCCCACATTTTTACCGTGTACCGTTCAGCAGGTTTTTATGCGCCTTTGGCCGAAGGCAGCTTGGATACCAGGCGCAGCGACACGGTCAGACCTTCGAGCTGATAGTGCGGGCGCAGGTAGAACCTGGAGTTGTAGTACCCCGGGTTGCCTTCCACGTCCTCGACGATCACTTCGGCCGCAGCCAATGGGTGCTGGGCCTTGGTGGTTTCGGTGGAGTGCGCCGGATCACCGTCGACGTAGTTGAGAATCCAGTCCTGCAACCAACGCTGCATTTCGTCCTTCTCTTTGAAGGAGCCGATCTTGTCGCGCACGATGCACTTCAAGTAATGAGCGAAACGGCAGGTGGCGAACAGGTACGGCAGGCGCGCGGCCAGGTTCGCGTTGGCGGTGGCGTCCGGGTCGTCGTACTCGGCCGGTTTCTGCAACGACTGGGCGCCGATGAACGCGGCGAAGTCGGTGTTTTTCTTGTGCAGCAGCGGCATGAAACCGTTCTTCGCCAGTTCCGCTTCACGGCGGTCCGAAATGGCGATTTCGGTCGGGCACTTCATGTCCACGCCACCATCGTCGGTCGGGAAGGTGTGCGCCGGCAGGTTTTCCACTTCACCGCCAGACTCCACGCCACGAATGCGCGAGCACCAGCCGAAGTGCTTGAACGAGCGGTTGATGTTCACCGCCATTGCATAAGCTGCGTTGGCCCACGTGTATTTGGAGCTGTCGGCACCGTCGGTGCTTTCTTCGAAGGCGAAGGCCTCCACCGGATCGGTCTTGGCGCCATATGGCAGACGCGCAAGGAAGCGCGGCATGGTCAGGCCGATGTAGCGCGAGTCTTCCGATTCACGCAGCGAGCGCCAGCCGGCGTATTCCGGGGTGGTGAAGATTTTGGTCAGATCGCGCGGGTTCGACAGTTCCTGCCACGAGCCCATGCCCATCACGGTCGGCGAGGCGGCTGCGATGAATGGGGCGTGCATGGCGGCGCAGACTTTCGACAACTCGCCCAGCAACTCGACATCCGGCGGCGACTGGTCGAAGTAGTAATCGCCCACGAGGCAACCGTAAGGTTCGCCGCCGAACTGGCCGTATTCTTCCTCGTACATCTTCTTGAAGATCGGGCTCTGGTCCCACGCGGTGCCCTTGAATTTCTTCAGGGTCTTGTGCAGATCGGTCTTGGAGATGTTGAGCACGCGGATCTTGAGCTGCTCGTCGCTCTCGGTGTTGTTGACCAGGTAATGCAGGCCACGCCAGGCGCTTTCCAGTTGCTGGAAGTCGGGGTGGTGAATGACCTGATTGACCTGAGCGGTGAGCTTGGCGTCGATGGCGGCAATGATCGACTCGATCGACTTGATCGCGTCGTTGGACACCAGGTCGGTCTGCGCCAGGGCCTGTTCGGCCAGGGTGCGCACGGCGGTCTCGACGGCTTCGCGGGCACGGTCGGTCTTGGGTTTGAATTCTTGCAGCAGCAGGGAGGCGAACTCGCTGGCTTCTTCGGTGGTGCTCAGTGTCTGAGCGTCTGCACGTACTGAATCGGTCATGATCATTCGTCCTGATTAAGCCTGAGGCTCGGCTGGCTTCGGCGCACTGGCAAGCGCCTGGAGCAGCGCCGGATCCTTGATGGCCTTCATGATGATTTCTTCGGCGCCAATCTTGCCGTCCATGTAAGTCAGCAGGTTGGCGAGCTGGGTGCGTGCTTCGAGCAGCTTGTTCAGCGAGTCGACCTTGCGCGCCACGGCGGCAGGGCTGAAGTCGTCCATGCTTTCAAAGGTGATGTCCAGGCTCAGGTTGCCTTCGCCGGTCAGCTCGTTGGGCACGTGGAACGCGACGCGTGGCTGCATGGCCTTGAGACGCGAGTCGAAGTTGTCGACATCCACTTCGAGGAACTTGCGATCGGCCACAGGCGCCAGCGGCTCGGCGGGCTTGCCGGCGAGGTCTGCCATGACGCCCATGACGAAAGGCAACTGGACCTTTTTCTCGGCGCCGTAGAGCTCGACGTCGTACTCGATCTGCACTCGAGGCGCGCGGTTGCGCGCGATGAATTTCTGAGAACTTTGCTTCGCCACGTTGCTGCTCCTGGTCGCTTAAGCGACGGTGTTGGCGTCACCGATGGGACCGGTGACGTGACTGCGTGATCCGTTCGCTTTTATTCGCTGTCTGGTCCGCGCAGATTTTCAAATTGACTCATGCCGTCGGGAATCAGATTGCGCACGATGGCCGCAAAGTCGGCGTGCACCAGATTCTTCGCCCGGTTCAACAGCACCGGCAGCGGGCTGGAAGGCTCATGACGGGTGTAGTACGCAAGAATCCGGTCCAGGCTGCGCAGCACGTCGTCGCGGTTGTTGATCTCGCCAGTGCCGGTACTGCGCGGTGCGCTCGGTGCGGTGGCGTATTCAACCGGCGCGGCGCTGTCGTCGTCGAGGGTATCGGGCAGGGGGCTGTCGCCGCTCTGGGGGGCGAACTGGCCGAGGATCTGCAAGGCCATCTTGAGCGGTTGCTTCAATGGACCAAGGTCAACGCCCTGGGCGGAACCGATTTGTTCGCTGACCTGTTGCTCGATGGCCTCGGCGACGCTGCGAGCCTCGTGCAAAGCAGCGCGGGTGATTTCCAACTGTTCGGGATCGCTGTCGAGGAACGCCCCGGCGAGCTGCTCGGCGCCGAGGTTTTCGTCAGGGAAGCTTTGCAGGCCGCTGGCGTTGGCGGCGGCGCGCAGGCTGACAGGGCCAAAGGTACGCGAGCGGGCCAGGATGCTTTCGCGCAGCAGGCGAATGGTGACATCGGACGTCAGGCCGGCGAGGGCATTGATGCGCACGGTGGGGTCGTTGTCGTCTTCGGCATCGAGGCGCGGATGCAGGTCGGCCCAGTATTGCTTGAGCAACTCGCTGATCAGTGTCAGGACGCGGGCCAGACCGGTGACGCCTTCGAGGGCAAGGGAGCTTTGCAAAAGGAAATGGGTGATACGCAGGTCTTTGCTGCGTTGCAACATCTCCAGGCTTCGCTGCTGGATGCTGCGCCATTCAGGAGGTTCGGCAGGCAATATCGAATCGCCCATGCTGCGCTCGGGCTTGCCTAGGGAATCGCGTTCCAGGTGCAAAAAATCCGCGTCATATTCCAGATCTTCGCCACAAGGCGAAGTCGCGGAAACGGCGGCGAGCAACAAAGGCACTTCCACTGAATTTGATCTCCATATCGCCCGCTCGAGAGTCGGGCAGTTCACATGTTAGTTCCAGGTGGAACTTCACATGTTTCCTTGCGTGTAATGGCCCTTTAGATGCTTGGTGATCTTAAAGTGCCATCATGTATATTCAAGAAGTTGTGCATTTTTGGTGTAGTACTTATGGCTTGTCAAGGTAAGCTATTTCCTCTGTGTGACAGATGTGAGGTGCTTAACAACCCGCGCGACCGATAGGTCGAGGTAGGCACTGATGCAGGTTTTTTGTCACGTAAGCCGGTTAAGATCAGCAATCATGCTGGTAAAAAGGCCGTTTTCCAGGTTGTTTGCAAGGGTTGTCGGCGAGTAGCACGGGCGTAGAGCCCTCACTCGCCCGCGCGCAAAGTGTTTAGCAAGGAGGCAAGATGTCGCTGTGTTTGACTATCACTAGTTATCACAAAATTACCCCTGGTCAGTGCTCTGAAAAATCTATGAATCAGGGAGTGATGGCGATTGGCCGTAATTCTGATAATGACTGGATATTGCCCGACCCTGAGCGTTTGGTTTCCGGCAAACATTGCGTTATTCAATACAAAGATGGCCGCTATTACTTAACCGATAACAGCACTAATGGTGTGGAATTGGTTAAGGCCGGTATTCGTTTGCGCAAGGGAAACAGCGAGCCATTGCAAGATGGCGAAGTTATTCGCATCGGTGATTACGAAATCCAGGCGCGCATCGATTTCAGTCTGCCGGTGACTGACAGCAACCCTTTCGCCGATTCGTCCAACAGCTTCGAGGCCCTGATGGGGCGTCAGGGCGCCTTCGCGACTACTCCGACGTCGTTGCCCATGACACCACCTGCGCATTTTCAGGGCGTATCGGCCATGGACACGATGCCGGACCTGTTCGACTTTCTGGCACCGACCACCGTCCCGCCGGCCACCCAGCCCGACCATGTCCCGGCCGAGCAGCACGACTTCCGCCCACCGACCCCGATTACCCACCCAACGCCTGTGATCGAGACTGCGCCGCTGACGTCAACGCCGGTGATTCCGGAAGATTGGGACCTGTTCAGCGACAAGCCTGCGCCGGTGACGGTTGCCCCCTTGCCTGTTGCAGAGGTCGCGCCGCCCCCCCTGCCTCAAGTCAGCGCACCGATCGAGCCAGCACCCTTGCGCGAACCGCCCGCGGCCATCGTCGAGAGCCCGGTCAATCCGGTCAGCCCGGCCAATAATTCTCAACCCGACCTGTTGCAAGCCTTCCTGCGTGGAGCCGGGCTGGATCAGTTGCGCCTGGACAAGGCCCAGGCCGAAGCGCAGATGGAAAGCATCGGCCGCAGTTATCGGCTGATGGTCGAAGGCCTGATCGATGTCTTGCGCGCCCGCAGCAGTCTCAAGGGCGAGTTCCGCATTCAGCAGACGATGATTCAACCGGTGGAAAACAACCCGCTGAAATTCGCTCCCAATGTCGATGAAGCATTGCTGTTGCTGTTGCGCCACAGCAATCAGGCGTTCATGGCGCCGGACCTGGCGGTGCGCGACAGCTTCGATGACTTGCGTGCCCACCAATTGGCAGTGATGGCCGGTGTGGAAGCAGCCATCAAGCACCTGCTGGCGCGCTTCGAGCCGGCGCAACTGGAAGAGCGCATGGGCAAGCCCGGTGGCCTGTCGAGCATTTTCAATGGCTCGCGACAGGCCCAGTACTGGCAACAGTTCACCGAGCTCTACAGCAATATTTCCCGTGAGGCCCAAGAGGATTTCCAAGACCTGTTCGGTCGGGAGTTCAGCCGCGCCTACGAAGAACACAGTACGAGGCAGCGTCGCGGCTGAGCGCCGCCTTACAACGCCATTCATAGCAAAAAACGGAACAACGGATAGCTGAAACGTCATTGAGGACGCAGGATGATTCCCAGGTTTTTATTCGCAGTTGCCACCGCGCTTCTGCTGGCCGCGTGCGCAAAGGATACGGTCAAACCCGAGGCCGCTGAGGCCGAGGCCGACACCGCCGCCGTCGAGTTGCACTTCCACGCCATCGCCGGCCTCAACCCCGGCACCACCGGCCAACCGGCCCCGGTCCGGGTGCGCATTTTCGAACTGAAAAATGCTGCCACCTTCGGCCGTTCCGATTATTTCGCCCTGGCCGAACGGGCCCAGGCAACGCTCGGCGCAGATCTGATCGACCAGGACGAAGTGCTGGTCCAGCCCGGCCAGCAATTGAGCCTGCAACGCGACCTCGACCCGGCCACCCGCCACATCGGTGTGCTGGTGGGGTATCGCGAACTGGATCAGGCGCAGTGGCGCACGGTGATGAATGTCCCGCCGCGCCAGTACACCGAATACCAGATCAGCCTCGATGTGCGCGCCGTGCGCAGCGCCATCGTGGTTCCCCCATCCAGCCCTGCCCAATAAGCAATCGGAGCTCCCATGTCCTGGAACAATCGCGTGGTCTGGTCAGAAGGCATGTTCATTGGAACGCAGCATTTCCAACAGCATGACCGTTACCTTGAAAACCTCATCGATGCCCGTAGCCGCCCGTTGTCGGCCGGCGCCTGGGGTTTTTCCGAATTGCTGATCGATCAGGGCCTGTTGGCCCAGGGCAAACTGGCCATCATCTCGGCGCGGGGCCTGTTGCCGGACGGCACGCCATTTAACATTCCCCAGGATGACCTGGCGCCGAGCCCGCTGAATGTCGACGACAACCTGCGCGATGGTTTGGTGTACCTGGCCTTGCCGCTCAAGCGCGCCGGTGCCCGGGACACCGTTGATGACGGCGAAACCCTGGGCGCTGCGCGCTACGTGAGCCAGGTGCGCGAAGTACGGGACGACAACGCGCCGTTCGAAAACCGTGCGCCGGTGGCCGTGGGTTCGAGGGCGCTGCGATTGTTGATAGCCGAAGATGGCATCAGCGACTACGCCGCCATCGGCCTGGTGCGAATCAAGGAGAAACGCGCCGACCGCGCCCTGGTGCTCGACGACACTTACGTTCCGCCCTTGCTGGATGTGTCCGCCTCCAAACCGCTGGCCGCGTTTCGCAGCGAACTGCTGGGCCTGTTGCACCAACGAGGCGAAGCCCTCGCCGGGCGGGTGGTGGCGTCCGGTGCCGGCGGTGCCTCGGAAATTGCCGACTTCATGCTGCTGCAACTGGTCAACCGCGCTCAGCCGTTGATCCAGCACTTGAGCCAGTTGAGTCCGTTGCACCCCGAGCGGTTCTACAGCGAACTGGTGAGCCTGGCCGGTGAGTTCTCGACCTTTACCGCTTCCGGGAGGCGACCGCAGGAATACCCGCAGTACCAGCACGATAACCTGGCGCTGAGTTTTGCGCCGGTGGTGCAAGCCTTGCGTGAAGCGCTCTCGATGTTGATCGACAGCAAGGCCACGCCGATTCCGATTGTCGAAAAAGCCTACGGCGTCCATGTCGCGATGTTGGCCGACAAGACCCTGCTCGACAGCGCCAGCTTCATCCTGGTGGTGCGCGCCGACGTGCCCGCCGAAACCCTGCGCGGCCACTTCGGCCAACAGAGCAAAGTCGGCTCGGTGGAGCACATCCGCAATCTGGTTAACCTGCAATTGCCGGGCATCGGCCTACTGCCGCTGCCGGTGGCACCACGGCAACTTCCTTACCACGCCGGCTCCACCTATTACGAATTGGACCGGGGCAGCGAGCATTGGCAGCAACTGGCCAACTCCGGCGGTTTTGCGTTCCACATCGCGGGGCAGTTCCCGGGGTTGAACCTGGCGTTCTGGGCGATCCGAGGATAAACCGCGATGAACAATGACGATCGTACCCAGTTCATGCCGACCCCCGGTGGTCGTGGCGCCGACCCGGTCCGCCCGGCGGCTGGCCGCGCCCAGCCCGCGCCGCTTTCGATGCCGGCTGCGCCGCTCGTGAGCGACAAAGCCGAAGGTCTCAACCCCCTGGAGAGCGCCGCTGGCCCGCTGCTGGCTCTGCTGACCCGCTTGCGCAACACCATCGCCCATCCGGCGCCGGCGAGCCTGCGGGCGCAATTGTTGGCCTACCTGCGCCAGTTCGAGGAGCGCGCCGAGGCCGCCGGCGTGGTGCGCAACGATGTGTTGCTGGCCCGTTACGCCTTGTGCACCGCCCTGGATGAAGCGGTGTTAAGTACGCCGTGGGGCGGCACCAGCGACTGGGGTAAACAGAGCCTGCTGATCACCGTGCACAACGAAGCCTGGGGCGGCGAGAAGGTGTTCCAGCTATTGGAACATTGTCTGCAAAGCCCCCGCGAACGTTTGTACCTGCTGGAGCTGTTGTACCTGTGCATGTGCCTGGGTTTCGAAGGGCGCTATCGGGTCATGAACGACGGTCGCAGCCAACTGGAAGCCTTGCGTGAGCGCACCAGTGCGGTCATCCGCAGCGCCCGTGGCGATTACGAGCGTGAACTCTCGCCCCATTGGCGCGGCGTCACCGTGGCCCGCGATCGGCTGGCGCAATTCATGCCGCCATGGATCGCCGTGGTCATCGGCGTGGCGTTGCTGCTGGCGCTGCTGTTCGGCCTGCGCTTGAAACTGGCTTCCGATGCTGAACCGGTGTTCAAGAACATCCATGCCCTGGGCGAAATCCCGGTGCAGGCCATCGACCGTCCGGTGGTGCAACCGAAACTGATCGAGCGCCCGCGTCTGGCAGGCTTCCTGGCCGATGAAATCAAGGCCGGTCGGGTGGCCGTGGAAGATGCCGTTGACCGTTCAGTGGTGACCATCCGTGGCGATGAACTGTTCGCCTCGGGCAGCGCCAGCGTCGTCGACAATTTCCAGCCGCTGATGCTGCGCATCGCCGATGCCATTCGCAAGGTCAAGGGTCAGGTCCGGGTGACCGGCCACAGCGACAATCGCCCGATTGCCACCCTGCGGTTTCCATCGAACTGGGCCTTGTCCGAGGCCCGGGCCGCTTCGGTGCAGCAAATCCTCTCGGCCAAGACCGGCCAGCCTGAGCGTTTCAGCGCCGAAGGCCGTAGCGACACCGAGCCGCTGGCCTCGAACGCTACAACAGAGGGCCGCGCACGCAATCGTCGGGTCGAAATCACAGTATTGGCGGAGGGGGTCGAGTGAAGGCGTTTTTCAGTTTTATCATCCGCTGGGTCATCCCGCTGCTGGGGCTGATCGCCCTGAGCCTGATCATCTGGTTTGTCGGGCCGCTGTTCGAATTCCTGGTGCCCGAAGGTCGGCGCTGGGCGCTGATCGTTCTGGTGTTCGCGGTGTGGATTGCCTACCGGGTGTTTCACATCATCCAGGCCCGCCGTCAGGCCGCCGAAGTGATGCGCAGCCTGGCGGCGCAAACCCCGCCGGACCCGACCAGCATTGCCACGGCCGAAGAGCTTGAAACCCTGCGCCAGCGCATGGACGAAGCCCTGGTGCTGTTGAAGAAAGCCAAGCTGGGTGGTGACGAGCGCCGCAATCTCTACGAACTCCCGTGGTACGTCATCATCGGCCCGCCGGGTTCGGGCAAGACCACGGCGCTGGTCAATTCCGGGCTGCATTTTCCGTTGGCGGCGCAGTTGGGCGCCGGGGCGGTACGCGGCGTCGGTGGCACGCGCAATTGCGATTGGTGGTTTACCGATCAGGCCGTGCTGCTCGACACCGCCGGGCGCTACACCACCCAGGACAGCGACGCGACAGTCGATAAAGCCGCGTGGCTGGGTTTTCTCGGCCTGTTGAAAAAACAGCGGCCCCGGCGCCCGATTGACGGTGCGTTCATCGCCATCAGCCTCTCCGACCTGCTGCTGGGCAGCGATGCCGAGCGCGCCGCCCATGCCGCCGCGATCCGCCAGCGTATCCAGGAGCTGTACACGCAACTGGGCGTGCGTTTTCCGATTTACCTGATGCTGACCAAGCTCGATCTGGTGCCGGGGTTCATGGAGTATTTCGATACCCTGAGCAAGGAAGAGCGGACTCAGGTCTGGGGCATGACCTTTGCCCTGGACGACGGTAAAGGCAATGACAGCCCGCTGGCCCATCTGAAAAGCGAATTCGCTGGCCTCGAGCAGCGCCTCAACGATCGTTTGGTGGAGCGTTTGCAACAGGAACGCGACCCGGCGCGGCGCGATCTGATCTACGGCTTCCCGCAGCAGTTCAGCGCGTTGAAGGATTGCCTGCAAAGCTTCCTTGAGGGCGTATTCAAACCCAACGCCTTTGAAGAGCGGGTGCTGTTGCGCGGGGTGTATTTCACCAGCGGCACCCAGGAAGGCAGCCCGATTGACCGTCTGATCGGCTCCATGGCCGAGAGCATGAGCCTGGACCGCCAACATCTGGCGCGCCAGAACGGCACCGGGCGCAGTTACTTCATCGAAAAACTCTTCAGTGCCGTGGCCTTTGCCGAGCGTGGGCTGGTGGGAGTCAACCCGAAAGTCGAACGTCGGCGCAAGTGGATTGCCCGGGGTGTGTTGGCCTCGACCGTGGTTCTGGTGCTGGTGGTCGGGACCTTGTGGTGGGTCAGCTACCGCGCCAACCAAGCGTATATCGCGCAAGTCGATCAGAAAGTCGCGCCCCTGGGCCAGACCGTGCAAAACCTCAGCCCGGCCCAGCGGGACGTGCTCGCCGTATTGCCGTTGCTCAACGCGGTGAAGCACCTGGCCGGCGACGCGCCGAACTGGGCCGAAGGCCTGGGCCTGTTTCAGGGCGACATGCTTGAAGCCGAGTCCGCCAGCGTCTATCGCAAGCTGTTGATCGCGGTCTTCGCGCCACGCTTGCTCACGCGCATCGAAGAACAACTGCACGGCGGCGGCAATTCGGACTTCCTTTATGAAGGCTTGAAGGCCTACCTGATGCTCGCCGACAGCGAGCATTACGATGCCGACTTCATCAAGGCGTGGATCGCCCTGGACTGGGACCGCAGCCTGCCGCGCGACTTGCCGGCCGAGCAGCGTCTGGCCCTGGCGGAGCACTTGCAGGCGCTGTTCGAGCGCCATCCGCCCACCGCACGTCTGGACCCGCGCCTGATCGACGACCTGCGCCGACAGTTGCAACAACTGCCGGTGGCCCAGCGTGTCTATGACCGGGTCAAGCGGCAGAAACTGCCGGACGGCATTCCGGACTTTCGTATCAACGAAGCGGCCGGGCGCGATGCTGCGCTGGTGTTCAGGCGCAAGAGTGGCAAGCCGCTGGGCGAACCCTTGAGCGGTTTCTTCACGGCCAAGGGTTATCGGCAAGGGTTTTTACTCACCAGCCTGAACCAGACTGGCACCCTGGCCGAGGAGCAGTGGGTGCTCGGTCACGACCAGTCAGAACAACAGAACGTTGCCAGCCTGGCCGCCGACGTGCGCCGCCTGTATTTCCAGGATTACCAGCGTCAGTGGGACGCCTTGCTGGCTGATATCGACTTTGTGCCGATCACCAGCGTGGCTCAGGCCGCGGATGTGTTGCGGGTGATTTCCGGTCCGACCTCGCCGTTGAAAAAACTGCTGGTGGCGGTGGCGAAAGACACCGACCTGCAACAGGAAGATCGCCTGCTGGCCGCCAAGGGCGCGCCGGTGGAAGGCGGGGTCGACAAGCTCAAGGAGCGCCTGGGCACCTTGCTCGGCCAGGAGCAGGCGACGCAAAACACACCTGAGGCGAGTGACGATCCGATCACCGCGCATTTTGCCGAGCTCAACAGCATCGTCAGCAAGAACGACGGCGAGCCAGCGGCCATCGACGGCCTGCTGGCCGACATGAACGCCCTGTACGTGCAGGTCAGCGCCATGGTCGGCGCCAGCGGCGACGCCTTGCTCGGCGAAGCCAAGAACCAGGCCGCAGCGGCCGCGACACGGGTCAGCCTCAACGCCGAACGTCAGCCGCCGCTGGTACAGGGCCTGGTCAAGTCGGTGGTCAACTCCACCACCAACAGCATGATGGGCGGGGTACGCAATCAACTGAATGCGGCCTGGACCAGCGAAGTGGTGAACATCTACCGCCAGTCCCTGGCCGGGCGTTATCCGATGTCGCCGGGCAGTGCGCGGGACGCGACCCTGGACGACTTCGGCCAGTTCTTCGGCGTGGGCGGGGTGATGGACAACTACTTCCGCAAATACCTGCAGCCGTACGTGGATACCTCGACCCAGGCCTGGCGCTGGCAACCGGGCGCCGCGCAGAAGCTCGGTATCGCCCCGGGCGTGCTGCAAACCTTCCAGCGGGCAGCGACCATCCGGGATGCGTTTTTCCGTTCCGGCGGTACCCAACCGATGGTGCGCTTCGAACTCAAGCCAGTGGCGATGGACGCCACCATCAGCCAGTTTTTGCTTGACCTCGATGGCCAGCAATTGAGCTACGACCACGGCCCGAGCCGCCCGACCTCCATGCAATGGCCCAACCCCGGCAGCATCGGCGTGGTGCGGATCTCTATCATGCCGCCTTCGGCCAACGGTCGTTCCGGGATCACCCTGGACGGGCCCTGGGCCTGGTTCCGTCTGCTGGAGCAATCGGATCTGACGGCCGGCAATTCGCCGGATCGCTTCAACCTGCGACTGCGGGTCGACGGTGCCAGCGCCTCTTATGAACTGCGGGCCAACAGCGCCTTCAACCCGTTCAAGAGCCGCGTGCTCAGCGGTTTCAGCTTGCCGGAGCGGTTATGAACACGCCGGGCTTCTATGGAAAGTTGGCCAGCCGCGGGGATTTTGTCAGCCGAGGCTTGCCGCCGAGTTTTATCGGCCCCTGGGATTCGTGGCTGGCGGCGGGCCTGCTCGCCAGCCAGACCAGCCTCGGGGACCGTTGGCTGGATGCCTATCTGGTCAGTCCGCTGTGGCGCTTTATGGTCGGGCCCGGTGTATGTGGGCCGCAGGCCGCCGTTGGGGTGGTGATGCCGAGCATCGATCGGGTTGGCCGGTATTTTCCGCTGACCGTCGCGGTGCTGCTGGATCACGACGCTGATCCGGCGTCGGTGGTGGGCGGTCCGGATGTCTGGTTTGAACAGGTTGAGCAATTGCTGTTGAGCACGTTGAGCGTGGAGGCGAGCTTCGAAGCCTTCGGTGCAGGGTTGGAGACGCTGGGTAGCCCGGGGTGCCTGTCACGCATGCCAAGCAGCCGTTTTGCCGGCCTGCATCGCTTTGATGCCACTGACCCGAAGGCGCGAATGATCGCGCTTGCCGAACAGGCCTGCGAAGGCACAAGCCTGTGGTGGGGCCAGGGTTCGGAGCGTATCGCCCCCGCTTTATTGCGGTGTCAGGGCCTGCCTGTCGCCGCCGATTTTGCGCAATTTTTGCTCGGCCAAGAAGGTGTTGTGTAGATGCGCCTAACCGCTGGAAAAACCTTCAAATCTGCAAGCAAGAGCCATGTCGGCATGGTTCGCCAGGTTAATGAAGACGCTTGTCTGGACCTGCCGGAAAACGGCCTGTGGGTGGTCGCCGATGGCATGGGCGGGCACGCGGCGGGCGACTACGTCAGCAGTCTGATTGTCGATAGCCTGCGCCGAATTGCCTTAGGCCGTTCGCTGGATGAATACGTCGCGGCGCTGAAAAACGATCTGCTGCGAGTCAACGCCGCTGTGCGTGAAGAAACCGCCAACCGCGGCGTGACCATGATGGGCAGCACGGTGGTGGTGTTGGCGACGCGTGACTTGCGCGGTGTGTGCCTGTGGGCGGGTGACAGCCGCTTGTATCGCCTGCGCAACGGCCTGCTTGAAGGTATCTCGCGGGACCACAGTTACGTTCAGGATTTGCAGGACAGCGGCCTGCTCAGCGAAGCCGAAGCCCGAGTGCATCCGCGGGCCAATATTGTCACCCGCGCCATCGGGGTCGATGCGCAACTGGACCTGGCGATGGTCGAGCTGCTGTTGATGCCCGGCGACAGTTACCTGCTGTGCAGCGATGGGTTGAACAAGACCGTCGAGGACCATGAAATCAGCGAGGTGCTGAGCCACGACGAGCCTGGGGAGATCGCCAGCAGCCTGGTGTCCCTGGGCCTGATGCGCGGCGCTCCGGACAACATCACCGTCATCGTCGTGAAGGTGCCTTCATGAACCCCACCGTGAACATTCTGATCCCCGGCTACGACATCGGCGATGAGATCGGCGAAGGCGCCATGGCCAGCGTTTACCTCGCGACCCAGCGCTCGCTGGAGCGCAAGGTGGCATTGAAGATCATGGCCGCCGCGCTGGCGGCCGACCCGAGCTTCTGCGAGCGCTTCCTGCGTGAAGGCAAAACCCTGGCGCGCCTGTCTCACCCGCATACGGTCACCATCCATGACATCGGCAATGTCGGTGAGCTGTATTACATGGCCATGGAGTACCTGCCCAACGGCACGCTCAAGGAACGTATCGCCGCCGGCCTGACGCCGGAGCAGGGCCTGATCTACATCCGCCAGATCGCCTCGGCCCTGGGCTATGCCCATGGGCTGGGGCTGGTGCATCGCGACGTCAAACCGGCGAACATTCTGTTCCGTGCCGATGGCACGGCGGTGCTCTCGGACTTCGGCATCGCCAAGTCCCTGGACGACCGCACCCAATTCACCCAGGCCGGTTTCGCCGTCGGTACTCCCAGCTACATGAGCCCGGAACAGGCACGCGGCCAGGACATTGACGGCCGGGCCGACCTGTATGCGCTGGGCGTGGTGCTTTACGAAATCCTCGTCGGCAAGCTGCCGTACACCGGCAACGACGCGCTCTCCACGGCCCTGGCGCATTTGACCGAACCGTTGCCGGAGCTGCCGGTGCACCACGGTCGTTATCAGGACGTGCTGCGCAAGCTGTTGGCCAAGAATCCGGCGGAGCGTTTTGCGGACGCGGCAGCGCTGTTGCAGGCGCTGGATAATCTGCCCAAGGCATCGGTTGAAGTTGAAGCGACCTTGATTCAGCCGTTGGCGATTCCGGTGTCGCTGAAATCGACCGGCGATGACCTGGCGGGATTGACGCCGGTGTCCATCGACATACCTAGCGGCCCCGCGCAGCCTCAATCCCGAACTGCGCCAGTTCCGCCGACCGTCAAGCCGACGCCGCAGTCCTCGATCTCGGAGCAGCGAAAGGGCCCCGTGTTCGCACTCGCTGCCGTCGCGGTGGCCGTGGCGCTGGCCTTGGGCGGCATGGGTTATTGGTGGTTGGGCAGTGATGCTGAAGTCGATGCCGACGTGAAGACGCCGGTGGTTTCAGCACCGACGACCTCTACACCCCCGCTCAATACGGCGCCCGCCATGCCACCATCGATGAAGCCAGCCGTGGCGGCGGCGGAGGTCGATGGCGGTCAACGTCCGCTGCTGATGGCCGGCAAAAAAACCTTGTTCCAGCGGGTGCTCAGCAAGCCGGGGGCGAAGCTCGCCAGCGAAGCGGGGGGCGCGCCTGACAAGGCCTTGCCGGCGTTTTCCGTGCTTTACGTCTATCAACGCAAAGAGGTTGATGGCAGCCCGTGGCTGCGGGTCGGCGCCGCCACCGACGGGCGCAGTGACGGCTGGTTGCCGGCCGCGCAGGTCAGCGACTGGAAGCAGAGCCTGGTGCTCAAGTTCACCGAACGCTCCGGTCGTGCGCCGGTGATGTTCCTGCGTCAGCCCGGCGACGTGGAGAAGCTGCTGGCCGATCCGTCGGCGGCCAAAAACCTGCTGCTCAAGACCCAGCAGAACCCTGAAGACAATCAACGCGTGCTGGCCCTGGAACCGGCGGCCAGCGCGGTGCCGCAGAACCAGTTTTACCTGTTGCCGATCTTCGATTCGCGCGAGAGCTTCGATGAAAACGGTCAGCCGGTGCAGTTGCTGAACGTGGCGTCCATCGACCCCGGTAATGCTCCGAAGGTCGCTGCCAGCAACACGCCAATCACTACCGCTAACGCCGACGCGTTCCGCACCGCCGTGGTGCTGGTGGTCGATACCACCGTGTCCATGCAGCCCTACATCGATCAGGTGCGCGACGTCGTGCACGAACTGCAAACCCGCATTGCCGGGCGCGGCGAGCAGGACAGCGTCAGCTTCGGACTGGTGGGGTTTCGCAGCAGTATCCAGAAAACCCCGGGCCTGGAATACGTCGCCAAAACCTTGATCACCCTGGAGCAGGGCCGCGACCCGCAGCGCTTCATGGACCTGGCGCGGCAGGTCAAGGCGTCCACGGTTTCCAGCCATTCGTTCAACGAAGATGCGTTTGCCGGTGTGATGGAAGCAGTCGAGGGCATGGACTGGCACGGTTATGGCGGGCGCTTGATCCTGTTGGTCACCGATGCCGGTGCCTTGCGCAAGAACGACCCGTATGCCGCCACGCAAATGAACGAGGCCGAAGTGCGTCAGGCAGCGCTGGGCAAGCAGATCAAGATCTACGCCTTGCACCTGCTCAGCGATGCTGGCAAGAAAACCCACGGTGGTGCGCAAAGCCAATATCGCACCCTGACCGCCGATGCCAATCCGCAGATCGGCGACCTGTACATTCCGGTGCCGGGCGCCGATGTGCGCAAGTTCGGTGAGCGGGTGGACGAGATCGGTTCGGTGTTTGCCGACCTGGTGCATCAGGTGCGTAGCAACAAGCCGCAAGCCGTGCCGCTGCTGAGCGCCGCGCCGAGTCTGAGCGACAAATCGGCGGCCGTCGGCTACGCGATGCACATGGACTTCCTGGGGCGTAAAGCCGCCAGTCAGGCGCCGCAACTGGTCAGCGCCTGGACCGCCGACCGCGACCTGACCAACTCGGCACTGCCGGCGTTTCAGGTGTGCGTGATGCTGACCAAATTGCAGCTCAACGACTTGCAGCAATCGCTGAAACTGATCGTCGATGCCGCCCGCAAGACCCAGACCTCGCCGAAGAATTTCTTCCAGGAAATCGCCAGCGCCAGTGCCTACATGAGCCGCGATCCTTCGGCCTTGCGCAAGGGCGGCAACCTGGCCGATGGCGGGGTTCTGGGTGAGTACCTGGAAGGGCTGCCTTACCGCAGCAAGTCGTTGAGCATGACTCAGGACTTGTGGCTTTCCCTGAGTGTGGCCGAGCAGGAAGACTTTATCGACGAGCTGGATTCGAAAATCCGCCTCTACGAAACCTTCCACAACGACCTGGCCAACTGGGTGCGTTTCGGCGATGCCGAACCGGGTGATGCCTTGTACCGCGTTCCGTTGTCGACGCTGCCGTGATGCTGAACATGAGCGCGGTGCACAAAAGCCGGGGCGCCGGCAGCCAGCGCTACAGCCTGGTGATTCCACGGCTGCAACTGCGTGCCGGTGAACAACTGGCGGTGGTCGGTCCCAGTGGGTGCGGCAAAAGCACGTTGCTCGATTTGCTGGCGCTGGTGCTGGCTCCGGATCAGGCCGGACAGTTCGATTTTGCGCCCGACCAAACCAGGACGGACATCACCGGGCTGTGGCGTGCAGATGCTCAAAGTGCCTTGGCGGACCTGCGCCGCCGGCATTTGGGCTACGTGCTGCAAACCGGTGGCCTGCTGGGTTTTCTGGACGTGCGCGGCAACATCGATCTGTCGCGAAAACTGCTCGGCTTGAAAGACGACGGCAGCGTGGATCGCCTGGCCGGGGCATTGGATATCGCCGAGCAACTGGGCAAAAAACCGGGCGACTTGTCCGTCGGTCAACGGCAACGGGTGAGTTGCGCCCGCGCCCTGGCCCATGGGCCGCGTCTGCTGCTGGCCGATGAACCGACCGCCGCCCTCGATCCGCTGAACGCGGAACGCGTGATGCAGTTACTGGTGACCCAGGCCCGCGAACACGGCGTGTGCTGCGTTGTCGCCACCCACGACGAGTCGCTGGCCCGCGCCAGCGGTTTGCAGGTGCGGCGCATCAGTTGTCGTCGCGACGTCGATGGCGGTGTCACCGCCACCCTCGGGGAGGCCTGCTGATGCGCGCGCTGGTGGCTTCCCTTGCCTGGCAGGATTACCGCAACGATGCGTGGCTGTCGGCCTGTTCGGTTCTGGCGTTGGTGGCGGTGGTCGCACCGCTGTTGGTGCTGTTCGGCTTGAAATTCGGCCTGGTCAGCAGTTTGACCGAGCGCTTGGAAAACGACCCGGCCACCCGGGAAGTCATCCCCTTGGGCGGCGGCCGGTTCAGCGCCGCGTTTATCGAACAATTGAGCCAGCGCAGCGACGTGGCTTTCGCCTTGCCGCGCACCCGGCAAATTGCCGCGACGGCGGATCTGACCGCTGACGCTGCGACGGTAACCGTCGAAATGATCCCCACCGTCGCCAACGACCCCTTGCTCGGCAATCTGCCGGTGCCCCAAGGGTTGGATCAGGTGCTGCTCAGCCAGACCGCCGCGGAAAAGCTCGGGGCCAAGGCCGGTGATTGGCTGCAGGCCAGTTTCGGCCGGCAGGTGGCCGGTCGTGGTGAGGCGCAGCGCACTCGCGTCCAGGTGCTGCACGTTCTGCCGCTGGAAGCCTTCGCCCGGGACGGATTGTTCGCGCCGTTGACGTTACTGGAAGCGGCTGAAGATTACCGGGACGGCCGCGCCGTGCCAGCGTTCGGTTGGCCGGGAGATACGGCAGGCGTTTTGGCGCAGCGGGTGTATCCGGCGTTTCGCCTGTATGCCCGCAGCCTCAAGGATGTCGAGCCGCTGCGTCAGTACTTCGCTGCGCAGAACCTGCTGGTCTCGACCCAGGCTCAGACCATCGCCCAGGTGCAATCGCTGAGCCGCAACCTGTCGATCGTGTTCTGGATCATCGCCGGGTTGGCCTTGGCGGGAGCGTTCGCGGCGATTTTTGCCGGCGCGTTGGCGGCAGTGGAGCGCAAGCGCCGAGAGTTGTCAGTGTTGCGCCTGCTGGGGTTTTCCACGGCAGCGTTGCTTTGGTTTGTGGTGTTGCAGGCGCTGTACAGCGCCGGCCTTGCCGCCCTGTTGAGTGCCGGGCTGTATGGCCTGGCGCAATCGGGCCTGAACCATTTATTTGTGCAGATGCCAGGCGAGTACGCCAGCCATCTGCTGGCGCGTCACTACGCGTTGGCCCTGGTGGCCGTGCTCGGCGTCAGCGCCGTGGCAGCGGCCTGTGGTGGCTGGCGAGTGGCGCGTATCCAGGCGTTTGAAGGAGTCAGAGATGTATAAGTTACTGGGCGCCGCCGTGGCGCTGAGCCTGGCCAGCATGGTCTGGGCTGATGAAAGCACAGACAAACTGGACAACCCCAAGCCGTTGCCCGATGACGTCAGCCTGCCGCTGCCGTGCGAAGGGCAGATGGTATTCCGCTACGTCTACATTCTGGCCCAGGGCACTCTGGACGACCGCGAGATCAGCCTCGGCTATCCATTCAGTGAGGGCGAGGCCGGTTATCAACAGTCGTTCATCTCCGGTTACCGCCGGGACTTTATCAACGGCCAGTTCACCCTCAAGGATCTGCCCAAGGGTTGGGGCAAGACCATCACGCCGTTGATGCCCAAGACTGACGCCAAGACGCCGCTCAAACCGATGCTCTATTTCATCGGCAAATACGAAGTCACTGCCCGCCAATACGCCCAGGTCATGGCCCAGGCGCAATCGTTGGCCAGCGGCGAGCCAGCGCCGGCCTGCGAGGCATTGCAAGCCGAGGCGCCGCAAGGCATGGCCGGGCGTTTGCCCAAAGTGAAATTGTCGCGATTCGAGGCCGAACGCTTCTCGGCGGTGTACAGCGCCTGGTTGATGAAATACCACAAGGACCTTCTACCGGTGAGCGGTCGCGGCACCTCGGCTGAAGAGGGCGGGCTGGGTTTCGTCCGGTTGCCGACCGAGGTTGAATGGGAATTTGCGGCCCGTGGCGGGCAGGCCATTAGCCGTCAAGACCTGGAAGGGCGCCTGTTTCCCCGTCGTCTGGAAGGCAGCGAAAGTGACGGGCCACTGGCGGACTGGGCCGTCTTCAATCAGGTCGCCGGTGGCACCGGCCAGGCAGCGCGTCTGATGCCGATCGGCACCAAACTGCCAAACCCCATCGGCCTGTTCGACGTAATCGGCAACGCCGCCGAGATGGTCCAGGAGTCCTTCCAGCTAGTGCATGCCGGACGCCGTCAGGGCACCTACGGTGGCTTCGTGGTCAAGGGCGGCAATTACCTGGAAGGCGAGGGCACCTTGTTCACCGGGATGCGCCGTGAGTACCCGCTGTTCGCCGCCGACGGCACCGAGCAAAACAACGAAACCACCGGGTTCCGGGTCGCGATTGGCGCGTTGTCGGCGCCACGTTCGCGCTACAAGGAACTGTTTGCCCAATGGCAGAAAGAAGGTCGGCTGGCTTCGCTGACCGATGCCATCGACGACGCCCAGGACCCGACCAAACGCCTGGACAGCATCATCGCCGCCAGCATCGACCCGCGCCTGCAAGCCGAGTTGGGGCTGGTCAACGAAGAGCTCAAGCGCAACGTCTCGCTCATCGCCCAGCAGCGCGAGGAAGCGGCCGGCAACCTGATCCAGTCGGCGGCCCTGGTGGCCGAAACCGTCAACAACTACAACATTCGCCTGACCAATTTACAGAAGAGTCGCCAGCAGGCCGTGGACGCCAAGGACGAGGCCAGCGCCAAGCTGTTCGCCACGGCCATCGACAACGGCCGCAGCGCGCTGGACGGCGCGGTGGCGATTTACATCGACAACCTGGCAACCGGCACGCGCTATACCGATGCCGTGATCCAGGCGCAGTTTCAACGTATCAAGGAAGAGTTGGATCGCAAGCCGGTACTGGGCAAGAGCCTGGTCACGCGCGCGACGTTATTCGTTCGCCATGTCGGTGATTATCGTCAGCAACGACGAGCCGACCCGGCGGCGATATTGAAGGAATTGCTCGCATCGAACGCTCAGCGGTCTTGATCGTTCGTTGTACAGCGAGCTTGGAAGGGACTCAGGCGGCGGTGGGCCGTGCTGAGCTAGTCAAACTTAAAAGAGAACACACCTATGCTTTCCTCCCGTAAACCTGTTGCTTCGCTTTCCAAGCGTCATTTGCTGCTGATCGCCGTCGGCTTCAGCACCGTACTGACCGGTTGCGCCACGTCGCCGACCTCCAAGGTCGCCTCGAGCACCAAGGTCGAGTACTACCCGAACTGCTACGAGCCGGTGCAGCATCTGCGTGCCACCGATTCGAACATGACCAAGTCGGTCGTCACCGGCGCGGCTGTCGGCGCTGTCGGCGGTGCACTGCTGGGCGCCCTGACCGATTCCGAGAACCGTGGCCGCAATGCCGCCATCGGTGCAGCGGGCGGTGCCCTGGCAGGCGGCGCGGCCGGTTACTACACCGAGCGCCAGAAGCAGATCGCCGATGACAACCAGCGCATCGCGTCCTACGCCACCGACGTCAACAAAAGCGCCGCCGACATCGATCGCAGCACTGCGTACGCCAAGACTTCGCAGCAGTGCTACCAGAACGCGTTTACCAAACTGGTCGCCGACCGCAAGGCCAAGACCGTCAACGACACCGAGGGCCGCAAGCGCCTGGTAGAAATCGTCGCGGGCCTCAAAGAGTCCAACGACCTGATCGTCGCGGTTAACGGTAAAGCCAGCGAAGACCTGAGCAACTACACCCAGGCCTATGAAAAAGACCTGCAGCAAGTCGGCGTGCAGCGCACCGACGTGGTCACCGTGGCGAGCGCCGAAACCACGCCAGCCGTGACCCCGACCAAGAGCAAAAAAGCAGTGAAACCGGCGAAAAAACCCGTGCTGCCAACCGTGCCGAAAGAAGCGGTCACCACCGAGAAAACCCTGCAGACCGCACAAGCCAAACAGGCTGAAAGCAAACAGGTCGCCAGCGCTGGCACCACTCAGGTCAACAGCATGTGCAAAAACCCGGACTTGGGCGACTGGGCACCGGTGCCTTGCCCGAATGCTTGATTGAGTTTTCTGTAGGTCTTTAAGCATTCCCACGCGCTTTGCGTGGGGATGCTCAGTACTGGCAACACCTTGGCGCTATGCGCCGCCATCTCTTGCGCTTGCAGATGATCAAGCGCCCGCTCCATCAGCAGGCTTCGTAGGTTTGCGGTTCGGCCATCGACTGCCAACGTACGTAGACCAACCGGGGTAGATCAGCGCCCTTTACATACCGCCCCATTCCTCCTGGATTTTCTCGCCATCCCGCCGGTTTGCCTCTGAACTCAGACGGTACGCCCTTACTCAGCGCGCGTGGATATCCCATAGCCGGTATGCCGCTGCCCGCCCTCCGGAACACCTGCTCATTGATATCAACGACATCCGCTGTCGGGCGGCGTTTAACCACCGGAAGTGTTCGTACTCTTTACCAACTTCCATAGGGAATACCGAATTTGTCGATGTAGGCTTTGGACTCCTCCTGAAGGGGGTAATAGGCACCGTCAGACTGCCCACTGTATGGGCCTTCTGGACTAATCGTGCCTTGGACTCGGGTGACCTCGGTCGATTTAAGACAGGGCCCTCCAACCCACACCTTGGCGATCCCTCCTGGCGCCAAGCCGACAGTCAAAAACTTTCGGTAATCGGTTTTCCATTTGCCAGAAGCCCCGCAAAAAGCTTCTTCACCTTTAAGCATGGTGTTGCGCGCTGATTGGGGGATCTCGATGTAAGCCTCGTAGGTCTGCGGTTCTGCTGTGGATTGCCAGCGTACATAGACCAAACGAGGCAGATCAGCCCCGGTGACGTAACGGCCTTTTCCCCCAGGATTTTCTCCCCATCCCGCTGGTTTGCCCCTGAACTCGGAAGGTACGCCTTTGCTCATCGCACGTGGATACCCCATAGCCGGTATACCGCTACCCGCCCCTCGAAACACGTGCTCATTTATATCCACGGCATCTGCCGTTTCGATCCAGACTTCCATATAGTCGGGAGTAAAAAAATCGAGGCTCCAAGCGTCGTAAGGTAATGATCTGATCTCGTGAGAGACACATCCCGCCAACAACGCAGTTAGCAGCGCAAAGCCTAATGTGATTCTCCATGGGCGCTTACTCATTTGGATGCACCCCGCGTTCATAGTTTTCGGCGGGGCGATTGATGAATACGATGTTCAGGTCGCTGTTGTTCCAGCCTTTGGCCGCATTCCAGTTGGCAGATAGATGAATGTAGCGTTGATAGAGCAACTCTTCCTCGAACACGCTCAAGCCCGCACTACGAGTTTCGCCCAGCGCATACGTCATCAGTTTTTGCGAGATGGTATGGAGCTCCTCGGGTAAAGCTAATTTTGGATCTTTACCGCTGATAACGCGGAAAGGCACGCCATTTCTCGCTGCCAACTCCCGCATGATGCGCAGGTAAATCAAGGCCAGATCGTTGTGCACAGTCCGCTTGCTATGGACTGCCGCATAAACATTTTTCGATTTGGATCTGTCGCCTTTAGCGTTGCTAGTCATCTCCACCGCCCAGGTTTTCACCTCTAGTGTTAGCCCATACAGATTGAGTTGATCCTGAAGGCGACCCAGCTCCTGCTGGGCCCAGCGATACGCGGCTGACGATGTAGAAGGCACGTGAAAATCTACATCGAGGCTGCAGCGCGGCTTGCTCAGCAGAACTCGTTCAATGAAGTTGGGTATATACCCGCCACCCAAGTCAGAGTGGACGCCAGGCAGCTTGATATCAGCAGCACCGGCGCTGTTGAGTGAGAAGTTATGGCGGCGCTCGTCCCGCGCCACCAAATGCACGACCTTTTTTGCCACATCGGGCGCCAGATACAAGTTGACACCGGGGTTGTTGGCGTCGTGGACGCTAAAGTCGCCGTCAGCCACGCTAGCTACTGCGGCAGCGGTGTCGAAAATGCCGATAAAGTTGATAGCGACATCGGTGTTGGTGCACCAGGAAAAGTCCTCGGTAAATAGCGTCGCGTTGGCGGATAGCAGCGCTGCCAATGGACTCTTCTTTCCTTTCTTTACTTCATTGGCAAAATGCCGTGCAGCTGCCGCACCGCGACTGAAACCGAAGATATCGAACTCGACACGTGCAATTTTTCGATCAGGATTAAATAGCTTGAACCGCTCAACCCTTTCTAGAATACGCGATGGACTCTGTGCAACCCGCGCTAATACACCTTGTGCACCCACGCCGGTTGCTAGTGAAAAAGGTGAGTCCTCTTCACCACTGCTAGTACCGATGCCATCCAGATAAACGGGGATGTACCCTATGGTTTCGTCATCAGCCAATAGCCGCTCACTGTCATTTGTGTATAGGGTATGCAGCTTCGCCACATTACTCGTGTCATTCCCATAACTGGTATCCGGCGTGTTCCCCTTAGCGTCATACCCATATGCCTCACAAAACCGCTGAATATCCTCGGCTTCCTCCAGCAGATTCACATCCCGCGCATAACAACCAGCAACCATCTCACTGTTGGATCGGTTATTCCCGGTCCCATCAAAAAATACCCCGATCCGCAAAGTAATTCCCTCTTCTTCGACTTCTTCCTCCTCTTCCTCCAGCTCATCCAATTGATCCTCTTCCAACGGCTCAGGCACAACAGCCGCCAACAACCCCGCCACCGTCCCCGGCAACAACGCATGCGCCGCCATCCCCGTCACCGGCGAACCACCGACCTCAACCTCGCTACTGCTGAACACCCCACCCGCATCAATCACGACATGGTGACCACCTGCCTTCAACGTAATGCTGGCGCCCGCGTCCAGCACCAAATTGGCACCCGCCTTGATATGGACGTGCTCACCGGCCTCAACCACCAACGCTTCGCCAATCTGGTTGTGGCTGCTCCCCCAAACTTGCAGATAGTCACTGGCCTTGAGTTGAACCTTGCGATCGGCCGTAACCGTGCGATGTTCTTCAGCCCCGAGCACCGAAATGCTGTTGCCCTTGATGGTTTCCTTGCGTTCATTCCCCACGTCCAGTCGGCTATCGTTCTCGACCTTCTGTTCCATATCCCGCTGAGCGCGCAGGTAGATCAGTTCCAGTCCGGCACGGTCTTCAATCGACAGTTCGTTGTAGCCTCCGGTGTGCGGCGAGCTGTGGCTGCGCAGTACCGTTCTGGTTTTGTTCTCGGGCAAGGGGTAGGGCGCCGGCGTGACCTTGTTGATCAGGCAACCGGTGATCAGCGGGTCGTCAGGATTGCCTTCGAGGTAGGTGACGAGGACTTCCATGCCGATACGCGGAATAGTCACCGCGCCGAAATAATCCCCCGCCCAGCTGGACGCCACCCGTAGCCAACAACTGCTTTTCTCGCTGTTGTGCTCAGCCCTGTCCCAATGAAATTCCACTTTGACGCGACCATATTCATCGCAGTAGATCTCTTCGCCGACAGGCCCGGTGACGCGGGCTGTCTGGCAGACCAGCGCCGGCCGTGGTGCTGGCAGTGGTGGCCGATAAAACACGTCCCAGGGAAGTGCGCTGAAACTGTTGCGGTAGCCCTGAGTAAAACCATCTCTAGGTAGGGGGGCCGACTCTTCGAGCACTTGGGGCTGTTTTCCGCAGTGGGTCACACTGAGCAACAGCCATAGATCGTTGTACGTTCCACGTGGGTGATCCGTCAGGCTGAAAAAGTGGCCGCTGCGCAAGTACGGCTGATCGCTTTTGCCCTCCGCTAATTGATAGTCGGCGCGGTGTCGCTCCAGTGCTTGCCGAGCGAGCTGTTTGCCGTGTTTTTCACTCTCGAAAAATTGCGGATAACGATAGTCTTCAAGCTCAGGGCTGAACTCAGCAGTAAAGCGACTTTCCAGCAAACGGTTCGGGCGTTTCAGGTCGTAGTCACGGCGGGTCACGATGCTGGGGCGAGTGCTGTAACGCATGGAAAACTGGTTGACCACCGGATGCTCCGCCACCATGCCGGCGTCTTGCAGATAGGGCGTTTCACCCAGTTTGGGGAAGTATGTCTGGTCATCGGTGAACACCAGCACATGACCTTCCCGGGAATGCTGGTGATGCCAGGCAATGCCATCCTCGGCGCACAGCCGTTGGACGAACTCGAAATCACTTTCCCGGTATTGAGTGCAGTACTTGCGCTCGGGGCTCGTTCTGACGTGGAAGGTCACCGCATCGGCCTGGATGCCATGCCCCTTTAGTACCTGAGCGATGATCTGAGGCGCCGTCTGGTTCTGGAAAATCCGCTGATCATGGCTGAACTGCAAGTCGTGCAGTACCGGTACCAGGTTCATGCGATAGCGCGTTAGGCGTTTGCCGACATCGCCCACGGACACCCCATTGATATGGCCGTGAATGCCTTCGCCCGTAAGGCCGAATTGGAGAAATGCAGGTTGGTTGAGCAAGCTTTCCAGATCGAAATCCGGGTATTTGCTGACCAGATCGACGCTGATCGAGTACAACGCGCTGATGGTTTCAGTACCTTCAAATGCCAGCACTTTAAAATCGTTGCGAACCGTCGGAATCGTAAGGGTGAATTGCGCGGCATTAGCCGATGCGAACATGCGCTTATCCTTTTGCTTTTTTAGCTCATCCTTGAGCAAAGAGATAAAAAGTTACGACACACTTGTCATGGTTCAACTGATCGAGTCACAAGAATCCGAAAAACTATCAGCGCGCGGTAAAGGAATGATGTAGGAAGGGGCTAGAAACTGTGTGCGAAACTTCCCGAGTTACCGAATATTACTGATGTCGTCGGAAAAGAGAAGCTATTGATATCGTTCTATGCCTGTACCTCCAGATGCTTATAACGATAGCCTCGAAACTCGGGGAGCAACTCTGCCGCAAAGCGACTTCCCCGCAATAGGTCACGGCGTTTATGCGAAAGAAAAAATTCAACTCGCGCCAACAAGGTTTGAAACATATTGATGTAAGAAACTTCCCGGACGCTTGTAAGAGCGTTCCGCATACAAAGCCTTGTGAACCAGGTAGGCAGCGCTTGTAGGGGTAGTTATTAAAATTTTGATTTTCTTTCGATTTTGGCAAATGTGAGAAGAATTTCCGAGTTAAAACAATACCGTGCAATCAAAACGATGGCTCGCTGGTGACTGACTTTTTCCATCACATACTCACGTTGCGTAATACATTTTCGGAAACGTCCTACTTTTATTTTTTTCAAGTCTTGTCATGCTTCGCCCCCTGTTTCCAAGGCGGAGGTTCGACCTCCTGTCGAGCGATTCGAGATCAATTTTTTACAGGGAAATCTCCATTGTGCTGAACTCGAATCTTCTAAAAAATGCTCAGCGTAATTTAGGGTGATATTCGAAAGTCAACAAAACATCTCGCGCCAAATTGTTTAATAAAGTGACAGCCAGTGGCTGTGACGTTTGCCCGATGCATCCACTTTGTAAAATCTCAATTGGATGTGATTTCTCATGGCTCTTCGTTAACTCCCCAAGCCACTGAAACTTCAATTGGCATACGAGTGAAATCAACACTAAAGGCTAAGGATGTCCTACTCAAACAAACTGTCTGCGCATTATCTCGATCTCGCAAAAGTCTCTATTTCCAAAGAGAATTTCGCGGGCGAGGATGTTCGCTTTTCGGGCGACTATGAGGCGTTGGAAAGTGAGTTGGCCAAGGGCTCGTCCATGCACGAAGTCGGTCAGATCGACTGGCTGAAAATCCGTGAAAACAGCGAAAACCTGCTGCGCACCCAGTCCAAGGATTTGCGCGTCGGTGCCTGGCTGACCTGGGCGCTGTACCAGCGCGAATCTTTTCAGGGACTGCTCGCTGGTCTCGGTTTGCTGCACTACCTGTGCGAAAGTCATTGGGCCGAAGTCCACCCGAACAAGGCCCGCACCCGCTCCGCGGCAATCAGTTGGCTGGTGCCGCGTCTTGAGCAGGTGCTGACCGAAAATATCGCGATCAAAGAGCAGTTGCCGATGTTCCGCCGTCTTGTGGAACACCTGGAAGGCCTTGATGCCGCGTGCACCGAGCACTTGGGCGATGACGCGCCGCTGCTGTTGCCGATCTCCCGCCGCCTGAAAAATAGGGTGCAACGCGCCGCCGACAACCAGCCGGAACCCGGCGTGGTCGGTGCTGCCGTGGCTCAGGTCAAACAAGCCGCCGCGCAGCTGTTCACCCCCGGCGCTCCGATCGACAACGAAAAGGAAGCCCACAAGGCCCTGCGTGCCCAGCAGGAAAATGCCCGTCCGTTGTGTGCCTGGTGGCTCAAGCAGAAGGCGACCGACCTGCGCGCCTTGCGCCTCAATCGCACGTTGCTGTGGCTGCCTATCGACGCCGTCCCCGAGCGCAACGCCGAACAGATCACCGCGCTGCGCGGCTTGCCGGCGGACAAGCTCAAGGCCTATCAGGACCGTTACGATCAGGGCAAATACGCCGACCTGCTTGTGGAACTGGAGGCGAGCCTGGCGAAGGCACCGTTTTGGTTCGATGGCCAACGAATGGTCTGGGAGTGTCTCCAGGCACTGAACGCCGAGATGGCAATGCGCGAAGTGGAAATCCACTTCGCGCTTTTGGTTCAGCATCTGCCTGGCATCGTCGAATTACGCTTCCACGACGGCGCGCCGTTTGCCGACCCTGCCACCCGCGCCTGGATCAGCGCCAATGTCATGCCGCACCTGAAAAGCCCCAGTGCGCCACGCATTGTCGAGACCGCCGACACCCAGCCGCCCTGGGAACTGGCGCTCGAAGAAGTCTTGCCGATTTTGCGCAAGGACGGCCTCAAGGCCGCCGTGCGAATCCTCAAGCAAGGCCTGCAAGGCGCCCACGGCGGCCGCGTTCGATTTTTCTGGCAGTTCGCCCTCGCGCGGCTGTGCTTCATGGCCAAGAAATACGAACTGGCCAAGACCCAACTCGAAACCCTCGACCAAACATTACAGGACTCAGGCCTGTGTGCCTGGGAGCCCGATCTTGCGCTGGAAGTGCTGAATTTACTGCATAGCTGCTGCGAGTTGTTGGCGCAAAACCATGCCGTACGTGAACGCAAGGAAGAGATTTATCGCAGGCTGTGCCACCTCGATCTCGAAGTGGTACTTGAATAGGCCCCAGGGCCACAACCGCAAGGAGAAAAGCCATGGCCAAAGAAGGCTCGGTAGCCCCCAAGGAACGCATCAACGTCACCTTCAAACCTGCCACCGGTGGTGCGCAGGAGGAGATCGAACTGCCGTTGAAACTACTGGCAATCGGTGACTACACCCACCGCAAGGACGAACGCAAAGTCGAAGATCGCAAGCCGATCAGCATCGACAAAATGACCTTTGACGAAGTGCTGGCCAAGCAAGAGCTGCAGCTGACACTGAGCGTACCGAACCGCCTTCAGGAAGAAAGCGACACTGAAGAACTGGCCGTGACACTGCACATCAACTCGATGAAAAACTTCAACCCGGCCTCGTTGGTCGAGCAAGTGCCCGAGCTGAAAAAACTGATGGAACTGCGCGATGCGCTGGTGGCCCTCAAAGGCCCACTGGGTAACGCGCCTGCGTTCCGCAAAGCCATCGAAGGCGTTCTCGCCGACGACGAATCCCGCAGTCGCGTACTGGGTGAGCTGGGCCTGAACGCCGCCGCCCAGGACGCCTGAGTCTTCATCAGCCAAGGAAGCCAAAATGAGCACGAGTGCAGCGCAACAAAAAAGTAACGAGAACGGCGAATACAGCATTCTCGACAGCATCATCGCCGAAACCCGCCTGACGCCGGACGACGAAGCCTACGACATCGCCAAGCGCGGCGTGTCGGCGTTCATCGAAGAGCTGCTCAAGCCGCAGAACAACGGTGAGCCGGTCAAGAAAGCCATGGTTGACCGCATGATCGCCGAGATCGATGCCAAGCTCAGCCGTCAGATGGACGAAATCCTTCACCACCCGGACTTCCAGTCCCTGGAATCGTCGTGGCGTGGCCTGCAGTTGCTGGTCGACCGCACCAACTTCCGCGAAAACATCAAGATCGAAATCCTCAACGTCTCCAAAGAAGACCTGCTGGACGATTTCGAAGATTCGCCGGAAGTGATGCAGGCTGGCCTGTACAAGCACATCTACACCGCTGAATACGGTCAGTTCGGTGGTCAGCCGGTAGGCGCGATCATCGCCAACTACTTCATGTCCCCAAGCTCGCCGGACGTGAAACTGATGCAGTACGTGTCCAGCGTGGCTTGCATGTCCCACGCGCCGTTCATTGCCGCGGCCGGCCCGAAGTTCTTCGGCCTGGAAAGTTTCACCGGCCTGCCGGACCTGAAGGATCTGAAAGATCACTTCGACGGCCCGCAATTCGCCAAATGGCAGAGCTTCCGCGAGTCGGAAGACTCCCGCTACTTTGGCCTGACCGTGCCGCGTTTCCTGCTGCGTAACCCGTACGACCCGGAAGAAAACCCGGTCAAATCGTTCGTGTACAAGGAAACCGTCGCCAACAGCCATGAGCACTACCTGTGGGGCAACACTGCCTACGCGTTCGGCACCAGGCTGACCGACAGCTTCGCCAAATTCCGCTGGTGCCCGAACATCATCGGCCCGCAAAGCGGTGGCGCGGTTGAAGACCTGCCGTTGCACCACTTCGAAAGCATGGGCGAAATCGAGACCAAGATTCCTACCGAAGTATTGGTTAGCGACCGTCGTGAATACGAACTGGCCGAGGAAGGTTTCATTTCCCTGACCATGCGCAAAGGCTCCGACAACGCGGCGTTCTTCTCCGCAAGCTCGGTGCAGAAGCCGAAGTTCTTCGGCATCAGCGCAGAAGGCAAGACCGCAGAACTGAACTACAAGCTCGGCACCCAACTGCCCTACATGATGATCGTCAACCGCCTGGCTCATTACTTGAAAGTGCTGCAGCGCGAGCAACTCGGTTCGTGGAAAGAACGTACCGACCTCGAGCTGGAACTGAACAAGTGGATCCGCCAGTACGTGGCCGACCAGGAAAACCCGAGCGCCGAAGTCCGTGGCCGTCGTCCGCTGCGCGCTGCCCAGATCATCGTCAGCGATGTCGAAGGCGAGCCTGGCTGGTACCGCGTCAGCCTGAACGTGCGCCCGCATTTCAAGTACATGGGTGCCGATTTCACCCTGTCGCTGGTTGGCAAGCTGGACAAAGAGTAAGCGGAGCCTGACTCATGACTGGATACGGCAGCCTTTTCGAACGCCTGGGTGGCGACGCGGACAAACGCGTCGGCTGGAGCCGCGAGGTCTCCGCCATGGCTTCCGTGGCTGCCCATCTGGCCAAGATGCTCAGCACCCGTGCGGGCAGCGTGCAAACGCTGTCCGACTACGGGTTACCCGATCTCAATGACATGCGCCTGAGCCTGCACGACTCCCTGAGTCAGGCCCGCCTGGCCATCGAAAGCTTCGTCGAAGCCTACGAACCGCGCCTGAGCGAGGTGCGTGTCATCTCCCTGCCGCGTGAACACGATCAGCTTCGCCTGTCCTTCAGTATCGAAGGCCTGTTGGAAGTTGATGGTTTCAAGCGCCAGATCAGTTTCACCGCGCGCCTGGATGGCAGCGGTCAAGTCAACGTCAGCTAACGACAAACAGGTATTGCGCGTGTCCTTTAACCACTTCTACCAAAGTGAACTCACAGCACTTCGCCAGTTAGGTCGTCGATTCGCCGAGCGTAGCCCGGCGTTGGCGCCTTTCCTCGGGCAGGCCGGGCGGGATCCGGACGTGGAGCGGTTGCTGGAAGGTTTCGCATTCCTGACCGGTCGCCTGCGTCAGAAGCTTGATGACGAACTGCCGGAGCTCAGCCATTCCCTGATGCACCTGCTGTGGCCCAACTACATGCGCCCACTGCCGGCGTTCAGCATTTTGCAGTTCGACCCTTTGAAACGTTCGGGACCTGCGTTGATGGTCGAGCGCGACACGCCGGTTGAGAGCGTGCCGATCGATGACGTGCGTTGCCGCTTCCGCACCTGCTACCCGACCGAAGTCTTGTCGCTGGACCTGGCCGCGCTGAATTACTCGGTGAAGGGCGATGGTTCGCTGTTGAGCATGCGTCTGGAGATGAGTGCTGAGGGTCATCTCGGTGAGCTTGAGTTGAGCCGTCTGCGTCTGCACTTCGCCGGCGAGCGCTACATCAGCCAGATGCTTTACCTGAGCCTGTTGCGCAACCTTGAAGGCATCGAGCTGATCCCGCTGGACGGCGCCGGCAAGCCCATCAACGGCGTCAACGGCACGCCGATGGCGTTCAAGATGCCCGGTGACCGCGTGCAGCCGGTGGGTTTTGCCGAAGAAGAAGCGATGATCCCGTATCCGCTGAACACCTTCCGCGGTTACCGCTACTTGCAGGAATACTTCGCCTTCCAGGACAAATTCCTCTTCGTCGACGTCAACGGACTGGACCTGCTCAAAGCGTTGCCGGAAGACGCGCTCAAGCAAATGCGCGGCCTCGAATTGCGCTTCGACATTCGCAAGAGCGGCATCATGCGCATGCGTCCGACCCTGGACAACGTGAAGCTCTACTGCACGCCCATCGTCAACCTGTTCAAACACGACGCCTTGCCGATCCGCCTCGACGGCAAGCAGGACGAATACCTGCTGCTGCCGGCCAAATTCGATCTGCAAAACTGCGGCGTGTTCTCGGTGGAGACCGTGACCGGCTGGAAGCCTGGCGGCCTCGGTTATCAGGAGTACGTGCCGTTCGAGTCCTTCGAGCACGACCCGAGTTTTGACGTGCCCAACAGCCGTCCGCATTACAGCATTCGCCAGCGTTCCTCCTTGCTGCACGACGGCCTCGACACGTACCTGAGCTTCGGCATCCGCCACACCGAAGCTCACGAAACCTTGTCGATCGAGCTGATGTGCACCAACCAGAACCTGCCGCGCAAACTCAAGCTCGGCGACATCTGCAAGGTCTGCGAAAACACGCCGGAGTTCCTGAGCTTCCGCAACATTACCCCGGCCACTTCAAGTTTCGCGCCGCCGCTGAACCGTGACTTCCTATGGAAGCTGATCAGCAACATGTCGCTCAACTACCTGTCGTTGGCCGACGTCAATGCGTTGAAGGTGATTCTCGAAACCTACGACCTGCCGCGCTACTACGACCAACACGCGGAAAAAGTCAGCAAATGCCTGCTCGGCGGGCTCAAGTCGATCAAGCACCAGCATGTCGATCGACTGCACCGAGGGTTGCCGGTTCGCGGGTTGCGCACCGAGCTGACCATCGACCCGCAAGGGTATATCGGCGAGGGCGACCTGTTCGTGTTCGCTTCGGTGCTCAACGAGTTTTTCGCGCTTTACGCCAGTCTCAATTCGTACCACGAGCTGCGGGTAAAAAGTACACAAGGAGAGGTGTACCAATGGACACCACGTATGGGCCTGCAGCCGCTTCTTTAAGCGGACTGACCCGAGGAATACGCGAGTACTCGCTGTTTCAGGCCGTGCTGCTGGTGGTTGACCGGCTGCGCGAGGCCCACCCGCACCTGAGCGAAGACGACCTTTACGATCAGCTGGAGTTCCAGGCCAACCCGAGCCTGGGTTTCCCTGGCAGTGACGTTGATCGCGTGGAGTTTTTCCGCGAGCACGGACAGGTGCGCGCGCGCCTGCGGTTCAACCTGATCGGCCTGGTCGGTTCCGGTTCACCGCTGCCGGCGTTCTACGGTGAGCAGGCGTTGGGCGACAGCGAAGACGGCAACCCGACCCGCAATTTTCTCGACCTTTTTCACCATCGCCTGCAACGGCTGATGCTGCCGATCTGGCGCAAGTACCGCTACCGAGCAAGCTTCCAGAGTGGTGCGCTCGATCCGTTCTCGGCGCAACTGTTTGCCCTGATTGGCCTCGGCGGCGAAGAGATCCGCAAGGCCCAGGAACTGAACTGGAAACGCCTGCTGCCGTACCTCGGCTTGCTCAGCTTGCGCGCGCACTCGGCGGCGCTGATAGAAGCGGTGCTGCGTTACTACTTCAAGCACGCCGAGCTGACCATCGAGCAGTGCATCGAGCGTCGCGTGGAAATTCTCGACGAGCAGCGCAATCGGTTGGGCCGCGCCAACAGCCTGCTCGGTGAAGACCTGGTATTGGGCGAACACGTGCGCGACCGCAGCGGCAAGTTCCGCATTCACATACGCGAACTCGACTGGCCACGCTTTCACGAATTCCTGCCGATCGGTTTCGGCTACCAACCGCTGTGCGCGCTGGTGCGGTTCACCCTGCGTGACCCGCTCGACTACGACATTCGCCTGGTGCTGCGCCAGGAAGAAATTCGCGAACTGCGCATCGGCGAGCAGAACGCCTGTCGCCTGGGATGGACCAGTTGGCTGGGCCGCGAAAAAGCGGACGGCGTGGTGACCCTGGGCAGCAAAATTCATTAAGGACAGATGACCAATGATCAACGTAGACCTGCAACAACTTATCCAGGCGCTGGACGCCGAAACCCGTCGTGATCTGGAAAGTTCTGCCGAGCGCTGCGTCGCCCGTGGCGGCAGCAAGATTCTCGTCGAAGACTTGCTGCTGGGCCTGCTGGAGCACCCGCAAGGCCTGCTCGCACGCGCGCTGCAAGACGCCGAAGTGGATGCCGGCGAGCTGAGCGCCGCGTTGCAATCGCGGGTCGAGCACAGCGCTTCGCGCAACCCGGTGTTCGCCCCGGAACTGGTGCAGTGGCTGCAAGATGCGTTGCTGGTGGCCAACCTTGAACTGGGCCAGAGCCAGGTCGAGCACGCCGCGTTGATCCTCGCACTGCTGCGCAACCCGATGCGCTACGCCGGCAGCCGCTATCAGTCGTTGCTGGCCAAGCTGAACATCGAGCGCCTGAAAGAATTCGCCCTGTCGCAGAAAGAGCAACCGGCCACCGGCAAACCAGCTGTGCCGGGCGAGTCGCTGCTGGAGCGCTTCACCCACAACCTGACTCAACAGGCCCGCGACGGCGGACTCGACCCGGTGCTGTGCCGCGATGGTGCGATCCGGCAGATGGTCGACATCCTCGCCCGCCGCCGCAAAAACAACCCGATTGTGGTCGGTGAAGCAGGTGTCGGTAAGACTGCGATCGTTGAAGGCCTGGCGTCGCGCATCGCCGCCGGTGAAGTGCCGCAAGTGTTGAAAGGCGTGGAGTTGCTGTCGCTGGACATGGGCCTGTTGCAGGCCGGCGCCAGCGTCAAAGGTGAATTCGAACGTCGTCTCAAAGGCGTGATCGATGAAGTCAAAGCGTCGCCGAAACCGATCATCCTGTTCATCGACGAAGCCCACACGCTGATCGGCGCAGGCGGCAATGCCGGCGGTTCCGACGCGGCCAACCTGCTCAAGCCAGCCTTGGCCCGTGGTGAGTTGCGCACTATCGCTGCAACCACTTGGGCGGAGTACAAGAAGTACTTCGAAAAAGACCCGGCCCTGGCTCGTCGTTTCCAACCGGTGCAACTGCACGAACCGACCGTCAGCGAAGCGGTGACCATCCTCCGTGGCCTGGCTCAGGTTTACGAGAAGAGCCACGGTATCTACCTGCGCGATGACGCGGTGGTGGCGGCAGCCGAACTGTCCGCCCGTTACCTCGCCGGTCGTCAGCTGCCGGACAAGGCGGTCGACGTGCTCGACACCGCGTGCGCCCGCGTACGCATCAGCCTCGCCGCTGCGCCGGAGAGCCTTGAACGTCTGCGTGGCGAACTGGCAGAAGGGGGGCGTCAGCGTCAGGCGCTGCGTCGTGATTCCGAGGCCGGTTTGCTGATCGATCACGAAGCGCTGGACGCTTTGGAAGATCGTCTGGCGGCCGCCGAAGTTGAAATGCTCGCACTGGAAACCCTCTGGACTGAACAGAAAAAACTGGCCGAGCGCTTGCTGGATCTACGCCAGCAACTGGCCAAGGCCCGTGAAGCGGCTGCTGTCGAACCGACCGTCACGGTTGAGGAAGACGCCGAAGGCACCGTGATCGAAACCCTCGAAACGCCGGCTAACGATGTCGCATCCTTTGAGGCCGCGCTCAACGAAACTCACAAAGCCTTGACCGAGCTGCAGGTCAAAGAACGCCTGGTGAGCTTCGAAGTCTGCCCGCGCCTGGTCGCCGAAGTGGTCAGCGCCTGGACCGGCGTGCCGCTGGCGCAACTGGCCCGCGAACACAACGCCAAGGTCGCCAGCTTCGCCACTGACCTGCGCACCCGCATCCGTGGTCAGGAACAAGCCGTTCACGCACTGGACCGCTCGATGCGCGCCACCGCTGCCGGCCTGAACAAACCCGATGCACCGGTTGGCGTGTTCCTGCTGGTCGGCCCGAGCGGCGTCGGCAAGACCGAAACCGCGCTGGCCCTCGCCGACTTGTTGTATGGCGGTGACCGTTTCATCACCACCATCAACATGTCCGAGTTCCAGGAGAAGCACACCGTGTCGCGCCTGATCGGTGCGCCACCGGGTTACGTCGGTTACGGCGAGGGCGGCATGCTCACCGAGGCCGTGCGCCAGAAGCCGTACTCGGTCGTGCTGCTCGATGAAGTCGAGAAGGCCGACCCGGACGTACTGAACCTGTTCTACCAAATCTTCGACAAAGGCGTGGCCAACGACGGCGAAGGGCGCGAGATCGACTTCCGCAACACGCTGATCCTCATGACCTCGAATCTGGGCAGCGACCGCATCAGCGAACTCTGCGAAAACGGCGCGCGGCCGACCGCCGAAGTGCTGGAAGAAACCATTCGCCCGGTGCTGAGCAAACACTTCAAACCGGCGCTGCTGGCGCGCATGCGTGTGGTGCCTTACTACCCGGTCGGCGGCCCGGTGCTGCGCGAGCTGATCGAAATCAAACTCGGTCGTTTGGGCGAGCGCCTGAACCGTCGCCAGCTGGATTTCACGTACTCGCAAGACCTCGTCGATCACCTGGCCGAACGCTGCACCCAAAGCGACAGCGGCGCACGCCTGATCGACCACTTGCTGGACCTGCACGTACTGCCGCTGGTGGCCGACCGCTTGCTAGACGCGATGGCCACCGGGGAAAGCCTCAAGCGTGTCCACGCGACGCTCGACGGTGGCGCCAGCGTGACCTGCGAGTTCGTCTGAGGTGGGTGTGATGTTCACTCAAGTGCCGCAGCCGCTGGTGTATGCCGAAGCCTTGCTGGCGCAGTTCGCCAGCCTGTCGCGGGCGGCGGACGGCGCTGCGCTGCTGGGTGACTTCGTGCGCGGGGTGGCGGAGCTCAGCGGGTGCGAGTTGACGCAGCTGTATCTGCTGGACGCGACCCACACGTGCCTGGGAATGAATGCCGAGTGCTTGAACGGCATTCTGCAACCGCGCGAATCGGCGAGCCTGCCGGCGGATTACAACGGTGAACAACTGCTGCAATTCGCCCTGTGCCAGAACCGTGTGGTGAGCCTCGGCGAACTGAGCGGCAGCCTGCACGAAACCAGCTTCCTGCCACCGCAGGCCACGCCCTGGCAGTCGCTGCTGTGCGTGCCGCTGGTCAATCAGCAGAAGGCTGTCGAAGGCTTGTTGCTGTGCGCCAGCCGCCGGCACATCGACCTGCAAGGCTTTGCCGATTCCCTCGGACAGCTGGGCTCGTTCGTACTTGGCCAACTGCATTTGCTGCACCGTCTGCGTCTGCCAACGGGTGATGCAAGACCGTTCAAAGCCAGCGTCCCGAACGCGAGTGGTTACGGCTTGATCGGCAAAAGCAAAGCCATGCGAGAAACCTGCTCGCTGATCAGCAAAGTCCTGCACAGCCCGTACACCGTGCTGTTGCGCGGCGAAACCGGCACCGGCAAGGAAGTGGTTGCCCGCGCCATTCACGACTGCGGCCCACGCCGTTCCCAGGCGTTCATCGTGCAGAACTGTGCGGCGTTCCCCGAGAACCTGCTGGAAAGCGAGTTGTTCGGCTACCGCAAAGGTGCCTTCACCGGTGCTGATCGCGACCGCGCCGGGCTGTTCGACGCGGCCAATGGCGGCACCTTGTTGCTCGATGAAATCGGCGACATGCCGTTGTCGCTGCAGGCCAAGTTGTTGCGCGTGTTGCAGGAAGGCGAGATCCGCCCGCTGGGCTCTAACGACACCCACAAGATCGACGTGCGCATCATCGCCGCGACGCACCGGGATTTGTCGGTACTGGTCAGCGAAGGCAAATTCCGCGAGGACTTGTACTACCGGCTCGCGCAATTTCCGATCGAGTTGCCGGCGCTGCGTCAGCGCGAAGGCGACATCCTCGATCTGGCCCGGCATTTCGCCGACAAGGCCTGTTCGTTCTTGCAACGGGATGCGGTGCGTTGGTCCGATGCGGCACTGGATCACCTGTCCGGTTATGCGTTCCCCGGCAACGTGCGCGAACTCAAAGGCCTGGTCGAACGCGCGGTACTGCTGTGCGAGGGCGGCGAGTTGCTGGCCGAACATTTCTCCCTGCGCATGGAAGCCATGCCGGAAGACAGCAGCCTGAACCTGCGTGAACGCCTGGAGCGGGTCGAACGCAGTCTGCTGCTCGATTGCCTGCGCAAAAACGACGGCAACCAGACCCTCTCCGCCCGCGAACTCGGCCTGCCACGCCGCACGCTGCTGTACCGCCTCGGGCGCCTGAACATCCATTACGGTGACTTCGATGGCTAGGCAACAGACCGCCGACTTCACCTCGTCTGCTTATTTCAGCGCCGCCCGAATGGACCGGCGCTTTGTGCTTTGTCTACCTCTGGAGACCCTCTGATGTCTGTTCGTCACTGGCAAGCCGTCTTGCTGACCCTCGTCGTTCTTTGCGGCCTCGGCGGCTGCAACGGCAATTACAAATTCAACGACAACACCTATCGCCCCTTGGGTGATCCGCAGGCGGTCAATCGCGGAAAGTGACCGCAAGGAGTATCACCATGGAACTGGTTTTCGAAATGCTCAACACCAAGCAATTCGTGCCCACGGAGTCGTGCCAGAAGACCTTCAAAGAGGCAGGTGGCGTGATTGGCCGGGGCGAGGATTGCGACTGGATCATCCCGGACCGCAAGCGTCACCTGTCCAACCACCACGCGATGATCAGCTACCGCGAAGGCACGTTTTTCCTGACCGATACCAGCAGCAACGGTATTCAGGACAGCGAAAGCGGTGCACGCCTGCGCAAGGGCGAAGCAATTCGCATCGAACATGGCAGCGTCTACGTGCTGGGTGATTTCGAGATCCGTGCGCGAATGGTGCGCGACCCGGCAACCTTTGATGTGGAAGTCGGTCGCCCACAAGCAGCGGGCAGCACCATCCCGGATGACGCGTTCCTCGACCTCGATCCGCTGAACGCCCTTGATCAGCAAGAGCGCGTGTACTCGGAAATTGAAGAGCTGATCACTCCGAGCACGACCATTGAGGACACTCGTCAACACGCCGACTACGCGCGCATCGACATGGAAAGCCTGATGGTCCCGGAGCTGATCGATGCCCCGGCCGAACCTTCGCCAGGCCCTGTGCCGAAAGCGCGTGAGCATCAAAGCGAAGGTTTCTGGGAGCACTTCGGCGCCGCATTGGGTGTGGACCTCAAAGGCCTCGACCATGATGCTCGCGAAGCCCTGGCGCTGAACGCTGCGCGCCTGCTCAAGCAAAGCGTCGGAGGTTTGCAGCAGAGCCTGCGCACCCGCAGCGAACTGAAAAACGAGCTGCGTCTGGCCCAGACCACCGTGCAAGGCACTAACAGAAACCCGCTGAAATCCGCCGTCGATGCCAGCGAAGCGCTGGGCATTTTGTTGCAGCCGAACAAACCGGGCCAGTTGCCGGCCGAGCAGTCGGTCTCCCGCGCGTTCCGCGATTTGCAGGCGCATCAGGTGGCCTTGCTGACCGCCAGCCGCGCCGCTGTTCGCGGCACGCTGGAGCACTTCGCGCCGCAGCAACTGACCCTGCGTTTCGAGCGAGATAACAAGCCGTTGCTGGCCACGTCCGGCAGCCGCTGGAGAGCCTACGGTCGTTATCACCAGGCCCTGCGTCAGGACGATGACTGGAGCGAGCGGCTGCTGGCTCGCGACTTCGCTCAGGCTTATGAAGAACAGATTCGCCTGATCTCCACCCTCTACACCGACCACCAAGGATGATGCGCATGTCTCGCTGCTCGACCGCTTTTCTCAAGATGCTGACTGCGTTCGCGGTGCTGGTGCTGCTGGCCGGTTGCTCGTCGCTGTCGCCGTATTCCAAAGTGACCAAAGTCAACCTGAAGCTCACCGGCAGCGATCAACTGAACCCGGACCTCAACGGGCGTCCGTCGCCAATCGTCGTGCGTCTGTTCGAGCTCAAGCATCCGGTGACCTTCGAAAACGCCGACTTCTTCAGCCTCTACGAGCGCGCCAAGGAATCCCTGGCCCCAGACCTGGTGTCCAGCGAAGAACTGGAACTGCGTCCGGGTGAAACCCTCTCGCTCAAGCTCAGCGTGGAAGAGGGCAGCCGTTACGTCGGCATCCTCGCGGCCTACCGCGACCTGCCGGAAACCAAATGGCGCTTCACGGTGCAAGTCACGCCGGTGGAAGTCACCGAGGCTGACCTGACCCTAGACCAGGCCGGTATTCGCAACAGCAACGAAACGCTCGCCAAGGCGGATGACTGATCATGAACTCCCATAAAGTCATTTGGCAGGAAGGCATGCTGCTGCGTCCGCAGCACTTCCAGCACAACGATCGTTACTACGACCACCAGTTGAAGACCCGCACCCAATTGCTGGGCAGCTGCATCTGGGGCTTCTTGAACCTGGACATCGATTTGCAGTTCCTCAACATGGGCAAATTGGTGATCAGCCAGGCCTCGGGGATTCTGCCGGACGGCAGCCTGTTCGAACTCGGCGGCAACACCGAGCCGCTGGCGCTGGATGTGCCGCCGAACACCGGCAACACGCCGATCTACCTGGTACTGCCACTGGTGACCGGTAACCACATCGAGTCGCGCCGTCCGGAGCAATCCGACGTGCTGGCGCGCTACACCGCGTACGAAGCCGAAGTGGCCGACTCCAACGCCGGCGACGACTCCGCCAGCCAGGTCAGCTGCGGTCGCCCGGACTTCAAGCTGTTGCTCGGCGAGCAGCAGAGCGATCAGGCCTACGTGAAGTTGAAGGTCTGCGACGTGCTCGACACTACGCCCGATGGCGTGATCAGCCTCGATCCGGACTTCGTGCCGACCTACATTCAGGCGCATTCGTCCAGCTACCTGCTGTCGTGCCTCAAAGAGGTGATCAGCATGCTCGGTCACCGTGGCGACACCATCGCCGAGCGCATCCGCTCCAACGGCAAGGTCGGTGGTGCAGAAGTCGGCGACTTCATGATGCTGCAACTGATCAACCGTACCGAGCTGCTGTTGCGTCACTACCTGGGTCTGGAGCAGGTTCACCCGGAAGCGTTGTACCGCACGCTGCTGACCATGCTTGGCGATCTGGCGACCTTCTCCAGCGACAGCAAACGCCCACGCCTGGACAGCCATTACCAGCACAGCGACCAGGGCGCGAGTTTCCGCAAGCTGATGGAGGCGATTCGTCAGGTGCTGTCGATGGTGCTCGAACAGCACGCCATCGAACTGGTCCTGCAAGCGCGTCAGTACGGGATCATCGTCTCGCCGTTGCACGACCACAAACTGCTGGGCACGGCCTCGTTCGTGCTCGCGGCCAGCGCCAACTGCGACTCCGAAGAACTGCGCCACCGCTTGCCGGCGCACCTCAAGGTCGGCCCGGTGGAACGCATCCGCCAACTGGTCAACCTGCACCTGCCGGGTATCAAGGTCAAACCGTTGCCGGTGGCCCCGCGGCAGATCGCGTTCCACTCCAACAAAACCTATTTCATCCTCGAACTCAGTTCCGAAGACCTGGCGCAACTGGAGCGCTCCGGCGGCTTCGCGTTCCACGTGTCCGGCGAATTCGCCGAGCTTGAACTGAAATTCTGGGCCATCAGGAACTGAACGACATGATCAAGGACACGGAACACCATCAGGACGATAAAACCGTCTTGCTCGACCACCAGGGCCACGGCCCGGCGCAAAGTCCGCTGACCGATTTCGCGGCTCCGCCGCGCTTCGAACAACTCAAAGAGCGGATGATCTACGCCGCACGTCTGGGGCCCGCGGAGTCCTTCAACATCAGCCTCAATACGCTGGTGGCTGCTGGCTCCAACCTGTTGTCGGAAGTGGTGCGGCTCAAGCACAGCACCATCCCTGATGACCTGTATGCGCTCAAAGATCGGCTGACGGCTGCGCTGAAAATGTTTGAAGCGCGCGCACAGCACGACGGCTGCGAAAGCGGCCAGGTGATGACTGCACGGTACCTGCTTTGCACCGTGGTCGACGAAGCCGTCGTGACCACACCATGGGGCAATGAAAGCGAGTGGTCGCAGATGAGCCTGCTCAGCAGCTTCCACAACGAAACCTCCGGCGGCGAGAAGTTCTTTCAGCTGCTGGATCTGGTGTCGAAAAACCCGGTCAAGCACCTGCCGATTCTAGAGCTGATGTACCTGTGCCTGTCCCTTGGTTTCGAAGGCAAGTACCGCGTGAAAGCGCGCGGCATGCTCGAACTCGAAGGCATCCGCGATGCCTTGTATCGGCAGATTCGTCAGCTGCGCGGCGACGTACCTCGCGAACTCTCTCCGCATTGGGAAGGCTTGAACGATCAGCGCCGCAGTCTGGTGCGCATCGTGCCGGCGTGGATGGTGGTGTTGTTCACCGTGGTTTGCCTGGTGGTGATGTATTCGGGTTTCGCCTGGGTCTTGGGCGAGCAGCGCGACACCGTTCTGCAACCTTATCAGCCGCTGGATCCAGCCGCAGTCGCAGCCGTAAACAGGGACGTGTGATGAAAAAGTTTTTCAAGAAAGTCGGCGTGTTCGTGTGCCAGACCTGGGTCTGGACCTTGCTGCTGGTGCTGTTCGCCGCGCTGCTGGTGTGGTTCGTCGGGCCGCTGCTGGCGGTCAATGACTACAAGTTCTGGGAAGGTTCGACTTCCCGCCTGCTGACCATCAGTGTGCTGTTCCTGATCTGGGGCCTGACCATGGTCTTCGTCAGCTGGCGCGCTGGCGTGCGTAAAAAAGCCGTCGAAGACACCGAAGACGGTGAGGACCGTATCCGCCGTGAAGAGCAGATCGACGAAGCGCAGAAAGAGTTGAAAGAGCGCTTCAAGGACGCCCTGAAAACCCTGAAGACCTCGAGCCTGTATCGCGGCCGCAGCGAACGCTGGCGCAGTGATTTGCCGTGGTACTTGCTGATCGGCCCGCAGGGCAGCGGCAAGACCAGCCTGCTGGACTTTTCGGGCCTTGAGTTTCCGATCAACAAAATCGACCGCAAACTGACCCGCGACACCCTCGGCACCCGTCATTGCGACTGGTATTTTGCCGACCACGGTGTGCTGATTGATACCGCCGGGCGTTACCTGACCCAGCCGGATGCCGAAGTCGACGGCAGCGCCTGGAGCACCTTGCTTGATCTTCTTTGCAAGCGTCGTCGCAATCGTCCGCTAAACGGCGTGCTGGTGGCTATTGAAGTGGAAACCCTGCTATGCGCCGACGAGAAAGCCCTCGCGCTTCTGGGCCGGCAGGTGCGCACCCGTCTGCAAGAAGTGCATCAGAAACTCCACATCGATGTGCCGATTTATCTGGTGCTGAGCAAGGCTGACCAGTTGCTCGGCTTCGATGAGTTTTTCGATCAGTTGACCCGCGAAGAAAGCGATCAGGTGCTCGGCACCAGCTTCCGCAAAGAGCAGAGCGGCACCGACGTCACCGTGCTGCGCGCCGAATTCGAAGAGCTGCTGCGTCGCCTCAACAGCCAGGTGATCATGCGCATGCACCAGGAGCGCGACACCCAGCGCCGTGGCCGCATCCTCGACTTCCCGCATCAACTGGGACAGATCGGCGAGCGCCTGTGTCTGTTCGTGGACATGGCGTTCACCGGCAATCGCTACCAGCGTGCCAGCCAGTTACGCGGTTTCTACCTGACCAGCGCACCGCACTTGACCCAGGAAATGGATGAGACCACCGCCGCCATCGGCGCCAATCTGGGCGTGAAGGCCGGCATGCTGCCGACCTTGCGCAGTGGCCGTTCGCGGTTCATTCATCACTTGCTCAGCCGGGTGATTTTCCCCGAGGCCGATCTGGCCGGGTTGGATAAGCGTGAACGCAGCCGCATCCACTGGGGCCAGCGCGCGTTGTACGTCGGTGCGTTGGCAACGTTGGGCCTGTTCGGTCTGTTGTGGGCGGGCGGATTCTCGGCCAACTACGAACGTCTGGAAAGTCTGCGCAACCTGGCGCAAACCTGGACGCAACAACGCTCGCCCCTGACTGCGCGTGATGATTCGATGGCGGTGCTCAAGCCCCTCGACACCCGCTACGCGGCGACTCAGGTGTTCCCGAAAAAAGGTGACGTGAGCTACCACGAGCGTGGCGGTCTGTACCAGGGCGGAGACGTCAATCCAGTGGTCAAGGAGGCCTACGCGCGGGAGCTCGAAGCGCAGTTGCTACCGAAGGTCGCGACCCTGCTGGAAGGGCAGGTCCGCGCCAATATGAAGGATCGCGAGCGCCTGCTCAACAGCCTGCGCGCGTACCTGATGCTGAACATGAAAGATCGGCGCGACGGCCCATGGCTCATGGATTGGGTCGCTACCGAATGGTCCCTGCATTACGCCGGTAACACCGCGGTGCAGAACGGTCTGAACACGCACTTCGAGCGTTTGCTCAAGCAGCCGTTTATTTACCCGCTGAACGATCAACTGGTGGCTCAGGCGCGTCAGGTCTTGCGTAGCGAGTCGCTGGCCAACGTGGTTTACCGGATGCTGCGCGAGCAGGCCCGTAACCTGCCGGACTATCGCCTGAGCCAACACCTGGTCCCGCAAGGTGCGCTGTTTGTCGGCACCGATTACGTGATCCCGGGCTTCTACACCAAACAGGGTTATCAGCAGTATTTCTCCGTGCAGAGCAGTGCGCTGGTCACCGATATCCTGCGTGACAACTGGGTGCTGGGCGAAGGCGCGGGCATCAGCGCCATGGACTTGCGTCGCCTGATGGTCGAACTGGAGCAACTGTACTTCCGCGACTACGCCAATTTCTGGGGCGAAGCGGTCGGCCAGGTGGCTCTGCCACCGATAAACGATGCGGGCGAGGGCGCCGGGCAACTGGCGGGCCTGACCTCGGCCAACTCGCCGGTGCTGCAATTGCTGGTGCAAGTGCGTGAGAACACCCATTTCCCCGTCGTCGCCGACAGGGCCGATGACGCCCCAGCGTCGGCTGAAAAACTGGGCGGCAAGCTCGGCCAACTGGCCGCGGCGGCTGCGGACGAAGCATCGGCTATGGCGAAGAACCTGCCCGACACCGCAAAGAAATCCCTGCAACGCCGCTTCGAGCCGCTGCACCGCTTGCTGGATGAAAACAACGGCCCTGCCGCTGATTTGACCCCGGCGCTGACGGCGCTCAACGAACTGCAAATGCAACTGTCGAGCCTTGCGCGTTCCAGTGCGCCTGAGCAGGCCGCGTTCGAAATGGCCAAGACCCGCATGAGCGGCCAGCGTGACGCGCTGAGCAACCTGCGCAATGCCTCGAACCGTCTGCCGCGCCCGGTCAGCGTGTGGTTCAACGTGCTGGCCGAAGACACTTGGCGGCTGGTGCTCAACGATTCCTACCAATACCTGAACCAGCGTTATCAAAGCGAGCTGTACAGCTTCTACGGCAAGGCAATCAACAAGCGTTACCCGTTCAGCGCCCACAGCACCAGCGACGTGGCGATCAGCGACTTCCGCGAGTTCTTCAAGGCGCAGGGCATTGCTGATCGGTTCTTCGATACCTACATGCGCCCGTTCGTGAGTGGCGATCCGGGCAACTACCGACTTCGCCGCATTGACGGTCACAGCATGCCGATCTCCAAGGTCTACCTCGACCAGATGGCCGCGGCACGAGTGATCCGCCAGAGCTTCTTCTCGATCAACCCGGCGGAACCGCAAGTGCAGTTCAAACTGGAGCCGTACACCCTTGACCCGGCCGTCAGCCGTTCCGAGTTCAGGTTCGGCGACAAGACCATCGAATACCGTCACGGCCCGATTGTGCCGGTGTCGTTCAATTGGCCGACCGACGCTGAAGACGGGCGCACCAGTCTGGTGATGGACAAGATGGCGGGCCGCCCGATCGGTATCGAGAAGAACTCCGGCCCGTGGTCGCTGTTCCGCCTGTTCGACCTGATGCAGACCGAGTACCTCAGCGGTCGCGACGTGCTGGTATTGAAAGCCGATGTGGGTGGCCTGCGCGCCAACTACTTGCTGACCAGCCAGCGCACGCCGAGCCCGTTCGACATGGGCGTGCTGCGCACCTTCCGTATGCCGGTGCAGCTCTGATGCTGATTGCCAGTCCCTGGCGCAGCGCTGCGCGTACCGATGCCGGCAAGGTTCGGGCGCGCAACGAAGATGCTTTTCTCGACTGCCCGCAGCAGGGGCTGTGGGTGGTTGCGGACGGCATGGGCGGTCATCAGGGGGGCGACATTGCCAGCCAGTTGATCGTCGCCAGCCTGGCCGAATTGCCGGCGCAGGATGACTTTGACGAACGACTCAGAGGTATTCGCCAGTGTCTGCATTGGCTGAACCGTCGCTTGGGTCAGGAGTTGACCGTCACTGCCGGGCGCCACGACAGCATCATGGGCAGCACCGTCGTGGCGCTGCTGGTGGAAGGCAATCGCGCGGCCTGCATCTGGGCCGGCGACAGCCGTTGCTACCTGTGGCGCGACCAGCGGTTGTATCAGCTGTCCAAGGACCATTCGCTGCAACAGCAACTGATTGACGAGCAGCAAATGAGCCTCGAAGACGCCCGTGCGCACCCGTCTGCCTACGCCTTGACCCGTGCGGTCGGGGCAACCGAGCAACTGACGCTGGACGTGCTCGAACTCGAGGTCTACCCCGGCGATGCGTTTCTGTTGTGCAGCGATGGTTTGTACAACGGGTTGAGCAGTGATGCCTTGGGCAGCGCCTTGAGCCTGACCGCGCCGCATGTCGCGCTGGAGCGTCTGTTCGACGGCGCACTGCGTGGCTCAGCCCGAGACAACCTGACTGCCGTGGTGATCCGCCAATGACTCAACTCATGCCGCCGTTCGACGACTTGCTGATGACTGACGAGGAAGCCAACAACCTGACTTACTTTGCGTTCGCCAAATCGCACAAGGCTGAACCCGCGCTGGCGTCGACCAAGACCAGCGTCGGCAAAATACCCGACATTCTTGCAGGCCGTTATCGCATCGAGCGCCTGCTCGGTGCTGGCGGCATGGGCGCGGTTTACCGCGCGCGGGACTTGCTGAGCGAACAGTTCGGCGATCCCGACCCTTACATCGCGCTGAAAATCCTCAGCGAAGAATTTGCCGAATCGCCGGACGCCAGCGCCTTGCTCTACAGCGAGTTTGCCCTGACCCGACGACTGCGCCACGACAACGTGCTGCGACCGCACACCTTTGAAGTGGACACCGATTGTCAGCGCGCCTTCATCACTATGGAACTCATGCGTGGGTTGACCCTGGACAAACTGCTCTGCGAGCGGCCCCTGGGCTTGCCATGGAAAGAACTGCGCGAGATCGCGCTGCCGCTGCTCGACGCGCTGGCCTACGCCCACGCTCGCGGCGTGCTGCACGGCGACATGAAGCCGAGCAACGTGATGCTCAGTGAAGAAGGCGTGCGTCTGTTCGACTTCGGGTTGGGCCGGGCGGAGGAGGGCATCCTCCCTGGCCTGCCACACCTGAGCCGCGACCGCTTCAACGCCTGGACACCGGGCTACGCCGCACCGGAACTGCTCGAAGGCCAGTCTCTGTTGGCCTGCGCCGACGTCTACGGCGTGGCGTGCGTGCTCTACGAATTGGCGGGCGGCAAACACCCGTTCCGACGCTTGCCCTCGACCGAGGCCCGTGACGAACACCTGGAGCGCGAGTTGCACGCGCCGGAAAACCTACCGAAACACTGCTGGCCAGCCCTGCGAACAGCGCTGGCATTCAATGCGGCTGATCGAACGATCACCGCCGCACAACTGCGTGACGCCATGGGCGCCACTTCGTCCTGGCTGCAGCGTCTGCGACGTCGGGCGTAACAGGGAGCAAGCAATGGTCAACTCAAGGGATGAGCGTAGAGGCCTCAATAAATCTTGGCTTTTAAACAACAACATTTCGTCAATGACTTGGTAGTCATCAGCGTCAAAAAGTACGGCATCTTCTTCTAACACTGCGCAATGGTGGCGTTCTCGCTTGAAGCCGCTACACTGCGCCGGCCGTTCATTTTTCTCTTGAGGCTGTGCGCATGAAATTTCGTTTTCTTCTGTGGATGCTGGGTTTGTTGATGGGTAAGGCCAGCCGGACCAATCCTGCGTTTCAACAGCAGTTGGGTGACAAGGAGTTGGTGTTCCAATTACAGACCCTGGACGGGAAAGTGGCGCGGCATTTCTTTGTGAAGGACCAGCGTATTACCAGCCAGTCGGGCGTATATGCCGAGCCGGCGTTTGCGATTGCGTTTAAAGATGCGGCGTATGGCTTTGCCACGATGCAGGCGAAGAACAAGCAGTTGGCGTTTATGACGGGGATTCAGGACAAGTCGATTCAGATCAAGGGCAACCCGGCGCTGGTGATCTGGTTTCAGGGGTTGACCAAGTATTTGAAGCCTAGGAAGGCGAAGGCTAAAGCCAAGGCTTGAGGCCGATGATTAACCCTGTGGCGAGGGGAGTTTCAGGTAGACCGAGGTGGGTTCATCGCGGGCAAGCCACGCTCCCACAGGATCACCTAAATCCTGTGGGAGCGTGGCTTGCCCGCGAAGCTTTTTAGGCTTGAGTAAATTGCGAGGCCAGTTCGCGCAGCAGCACTTCGGCTTCAAGCACTTTGCTGACCACATCGTTGGCTTTGTCGCGGGTCAGGCCGACACGCTCCAGCAAAGCATCCGGGATGTCTTCATCCGGGCCGGAGCCGATGCCGCGGCTGCGCAGCAATCGCACGGACAGGCACACGAGGTTCGGGTACTCGGCGTAGGCACCGTCATAACTCGGGTCGTGCTGGAAGCGCAGCGCGGTGGCCAGTTCGTCGGGCATGTCCCAGTAGCGCATCAGCCACGAGCCGATCTGTTCGCGGCTGATGCCCAGCAGGTGTTGCTCGACAAAGCTGTGGCACAGGTGCGGGTTGACCTCCAGGTGGCGGCAGATCAGCGAGAAGTGCGGCGGGAACACGTGGGCCAGCAACAAGTAGCCAAAGTTGTGCAGCAGGCCGGCGAGGTAGGTCAGGCCGGCTTCCGGGCGCTGGGCGCGAGGCATGGCGCGGGTCAGGCCTTCGATGACGGCGGCGGTGTAGATCGATTGCTGCCAGTACGGCGTGGTGTGTTGCGGGTGGTCTTTGGGCAGGCTGAGGGTTTTGCCCAGGGCCAGGCCCAGCGCGAGGTTGATCACCAGGTCGAAACCCAGCACCCGCACGATGGCGTCTTCAACCGAGCGAATCTTGCCCGGCGAGGCGTAGTACGGCGACGCCGCCCAGCTCACGACTTGCGCGGCCAGGGCCGGGTCGGTTTCGACCACGCCGGTGATGTCGTCGATGGTGGCGTTGGGGTCGACGCGCAGTTTGATGATTTTTTGCGCGGTCTCGGCCAGCGGCGGAATTTCGATGGTGGCTTCCAGGCGTTGCTGGATGCGTCGCGCGGTAAACGCCTGGACGGCCTGGGTGATTTCCTCGCGGTCATCGTCGGGGCGGTCGAGGTTCGGGCGGATGCTGCTCACGTTCTCGCCGAAGTTGGCGGCGCTGGCCTTGGTCAGCATGGTCTTGAAGGCTTCGCTGGTGATTTCCAGCAGCACGCCCGGCTCGCCCGAGTTGATCAGCAACTTCGGTTCGCGCAGCAGGCTTTCTTCGTACAGGCACGGTGAGCTGGTCAGCGCCGGCAGGCCGGGCAGCAGGCTCAGGTTGTGTTTGCCGAGCATCTTTTCCAGGCGCTCGGTCGACACGGCGGCCAGGCGGCGGCCGGTCAGCTCAGCGAGGCGGTTGAGGTCGAGCAATTGGCTTTGCGGGAACAACACCATCAGCGCGCCCACGGCATCGTCGAGCAGCACCGCTTGTACCTTGCGCGAGGCGTTCAGGCCGTGGTGATCGAGGACTTCTTCGTAGGCGATGCCCAGTTTGGCGAGCAACAGCCGAATAACAGACGGAGCGTGCGGGGGTTCGGGGACGAGGGCAGCTTCAGTCATGGTCTGTATCCGTATTCAAACAATTGCAGGAGTATAACCAGCTTGTTTAAAGGCAGGGTCTAGAAACTGCGACGGTGCTCACACTTGGCCGTATTGCTGCCCGTGGCGTAGCCAGCGGTCCAGCAGCGGGCTGACGTGATCCGGCCAACGCTCCAGCAATGCCTGGGCGGCGTCGCGCACGGCGGGCAGCAAGTCGGCGTCGCGCATCAGGTCGGCGACCTTGAATTGAAGCAGACCGGTCTGCCGCGTGCCGAGCATTTCGCCGGGGCCGCGCAGTTCGAGGTCTTTCTCGGCGATGACAAAGCCGTCGTTGGTTTCGCGCATGATGCCCAGGCGCTGACGACCGATTTGCGACAACGGCGGATGGTAGAGCAGCACGCAATGGCTGGCGGCGCTGCCCCGGCCGACACGGCCGCGCAATTGGTGCAGTTGAGCGAGGCCGAGGCGTTCGGGGTTTTCGATGATCATCAGGCTGGCGTTCGGCACGTCGACGCCGACTTCGATCACGGTGGTGGCGACCAGCAGTTGCAGGTTGCCGGCCTTGAATTCGGCCATCACGGCGGCTTTTTCCACGGGCTTCATGCGGCCGTGAATCAACCCGACTTTCAACTCGCCAAGGGCGGCGGTGAGGTCTTCGTAAGTGGTTTCGGCGGCTTGGCAGGTCAGCTCTTCCGACTCTTCGATCAGCGTGCACACCCAATAGGCCTGACGCCCCTCGGCGCAGGCACCGCGCACTCGCTCGATGACTTCGACGCGCCGGGTATCGGTGACCAACACGGTGTTGACCGGGGTTCGGCCCGGCGGCAGTTCGTCGAGGATCGAGGTGTCGAGGTCGGCGTAGGCACTCATCGCCAGCGTCCGTGGAATCGGCGTGGCGGTCATGATCAGCTGATGCGGACACATGCGCCCGCCGACGCCTTTCTGCCGCAACGCCAGCCGCTGTTGCACGCCGAAACGGTGTTGTTCGTCGATGATCACCAAAGCCAGGTTCTTGAACTTCACTTCGTCCTGGAACAGCGCGTGGGTCCCGACCACCATCGGTGTGCCGCTGGCGATTTGTTCCAGCGCGGCCACGCGGTTCTTGCCTTTGAGTTTGCCGGCCAGCCACGCGACTTCGATGCCCAGCGGTTCGAGCCAGCGCTTGAAGGTGATGAAGTGCTGCTCGGCGAGGATCTCGGTCGGCGCCATCAACGCGACTTGGTAACCGGCTTCCAGCGCTTGCAGCGCGGCGAGGGCCGCGACCACGGTTTTACCCGCGCCGACGTCGCCCTGAATCAAACGCAGCATCGGCTCGTGCTGACTGAGGTCGTAGGCGATTTCGTTACCGACGCGTTCTTGGGCGCCGGTCGGCGCGAAGCCGAGGTTGGCCAGGTATTTCACCGGTAACTTCGTGGCTTTGGGCATCGCTGGCGCACGCAGGGAGCGCATGCTTTCGCGCAGACGCTGCTGCGACAGTTGATGCGTCAGCAGTTCTTCAAAGGCCAGACGGTGCTGCGCCCAGTGATGACCGAGGGCGAGTTCATCGACATCGGCATCGGCGGGTGGGTGATGCAGGTAGCGGATCGCATCGGCCAGTGGCGCCAGTTGATAGTCCCGCGCCAGCTCGGTCGGCAGCCAGTCGGGCAGGCTGGTCGGGCCGAGCATCGTCAGGGTTTGCATGCACAACTGGCGCAGGCGCTGTTGGGTCAGGCCTTCGGTGAGCGGGTAGACCGGGGTCAGGGTTTCATCCACCGGCGGCGGTTCGTCGCCGGTGATGGCGCGGTATTCCGGGTGGTAGATCTCCAGCCCCGACGCACCGGGCCGCGCTTCGCCGTAGCAGCGAATCCGCGTGCCGCGTTTGAGGCCTTCTTTTTGGGCGTTGCTGAAATGGTAGAAGCGCAGGCTTAGCCCGCCGGTGCCGTCCTGCAAGCGCACGACCAGGCTACGTCGACGGCCCATGACCACGTCGGCGCCGCTGACGGTGCCTTCGATCACGGCGTCCTGCCCCGGTCGCAAATGGCCGATCGGGACCACGCGGGTGCGGTCCTGATAACGCAGCGGCAGGTGGAACAACACGTCCTGGAGATTCTCCAGGCCGACCTTGGCCAATTTCTCGGCCATGGCCTCGCCGACACCCTTGAGTGCCGTGACCGACACTTGCGACAACTCGGTCATGACTGCGACTTAAGCCGCAACCACCGGCGCGGGCGGCTTGGCCACCGAGCACAGGCGAATGGAGTCGGCGAGAATTTCAATCGCCTTCGGACGCGGGAAGCTTGCACGCCAGGCGATGGCCACGGTACGGAACGGCACCGGCGGGGTCAGTGGGCGCACTTCGATCACGCCGGGGGCGTAGTGATGGCTGTCCACGGCCGACAGCGGCAGGATCGAAATCCCGAGGCCCGAGGCGACCATGTGGCGAATGGTTTCCAGCGAACTGGATTCCACCGTGGTGTGCTTGGCGCCGTCGTTGCCTTTGGTCAGCGTCGGGCAGGCTTCCAGCACTTGATCGCGGAAGCAGTGGCCCTCGCCGAGCAACAGCAGACTCTTGTCGTTGAGCAGGGCGGCGTCGATGGATTCTTTTTGCGTCCACGGGTGCTGGGCCGGCATCAGGACGTAGAACGGCTCGTCGTAGAGCTGCAGGGTCAGTACGTCGGCTTCGTTGAACGGCAGGGCGATGATGATCGCGTCGAGTTCGCCGTTGCGCAGTTTGTCGCGCAGCACGTGGGTGAAGTTTTCTTCGATGTACAACGGCATCTGCGGGGCGACCCGGTGCAGTTGTGGAATCAGGTGCGGAAACAGGTACGGGCCGACGGTGTAGATCGCGCCGACTTTCAGCGGGGCGGTCAGCTGGTTCTTGCCGGCCTGGGCCAGTTCGCGGATGCCTTGGGCCTGCTCCAGGACTTTTTGTGCCTGGGCCACGATGCCTTCGCCGACCGGGGTCAGGCGCACGGCGCTCTTGCTGCGCTCGAAAATCAGCACACCGAGTTCGTCTTCAAGCTTTTTCACGCCCACCGACAAGGTCGGCTGGCTGACGTGGCAACGCTCAGCCGCGTGGCCGAAGTGCTGCTCTTGGGCGAGGGTAACGATGTAGCGTAATTCTGTAAGAGTCATAGCGAGCGTCCATGAAGTTGCGGGCCAAGCATACCGGCTGCAATCGATAGACGCACGTTATCAGAGAGAGTGTGTCGAGTGACACCGGGCAATGCAGGTTTGCCGCTGGCAGAAACGCGAAAGGCACCTTTCGGTGCCTTTCAAGTTTGTATTGCTGCTTAGCGACGGCGTTCCAGCGAGTAAACAAACGGGGCAACAATTTCGATGGCGCCGTTGGTCAGCATGTCGGCCGGTGGCTTGGGCAGCGGCTGGGCGCGTCGGATCATTTCCAGGGTGGCCCGGTCCAGATCGGCGTTGCCCGAGCGGCCCACCAGTTCGAACGACAACACATTACCTTCACCATCCACCACGAAGCGCAGTCGGTTCAAACCTTCCTTGCCCCGCGCCTGAGCACTGGCCGGGTACTTTTTGTACTTGGCCAGGTGCGCGAGCAGTGTGCCTTGCCAACTGGCCTTGGCTGCTTGCTGCGCCGGTGATGGGCCCGGTGCCGGTTGCGCGGATTTCTCCGTCGGTGCCTGGGTCGGTTGAGTGTCGGCCGGTTTTTCCTCGGAAGGTTTTTCCTTCGGTGGCTCTGGCTTTTTCTCCACAGGCTTGGGCGGTTGAGGCTTCGGCTTGGGTTTGACCGGCTTCGGTACGGTAATTTCCGCCTTCGGCACTTCAGCCAGTTTCGGGATCGGCAGTTCTTCCACCGGAGCGGGTGGTTGTGGCGGCGTTATCACCTTCGGCGGTGCCGGTGGTGGCGGGGCCGGAACCGGTGCCAGCTCGACCATCATCGCCTGCGGCGGCAGCTCGATGGGTGGTCGTGCGGTCCAGTTCATCGCCAGCGCAATGGCCAGCGCATGGACGCCCAGCACCACGGCCAGGCTCCCGCTGTAACGCGTCAGCTTATGGCGCGTCGTGATCATTTCTTGACTGCCGTCTCGAGCCCGACCAGACCTACCTTCAGGTAACCGGCGGAGCGCAGGTTGTCCATCACGCTCATCAGGTCGCCGTAGTCCACGCCTTTATCGGCCTGGAAGAAGATCGTCGTGTCTTTCTTGCCCTGGGTCTTGGCGTCGAGCGTGGCACCGAGGGCTTCGGCTTTCACTTCGTCTTCGCCGAGGAACAGGCGCTGGTCAGCCTTGACGCTGAGGAACACCGGTTTCTCTGGCCGTGGCGCCGGTTTGGCGCTGGAGGCAGGCAGGTCGACCTTGATGTCCACGGTGGCCAACGGAGCGGCCACCATGAAGATGATCAACAGCACCAGCATCACGTCGATGAACGGCGTGACGTTGATTTCGTGGTTCTCGGCCAGATCGTCGTCTGCGCCTTCTTTCAAATGCAGGCCCATGGCCGATTACCCCACTTTCACCATGTGCGGTTGCGAGCTGCGCTCAGGCTGGTGGTCGAGGTCGCGGCTGACCAGCAACAGGACTTCTGCCGAGGCGTCGGACACTTGCGCCTTGTAACCGGCGATGGAGCGGGCGAACACGTTGTAGATCACAACGGCTGGAATCGCGGCCACCAGGCCCAACGCAGTCGCGAGCAGGGCTTCGGCAATGCCGGGTGCCACGACGGCGAGGTTGGTGGTTTGGGTCTTGGCGATGCCGATGAAGCTGTTCATGATGCCCCACACGGTGCCGAACAGGCCCACGAACGGCGCTGTGGAGCCGATGGTGGCGAGCACGCCGGTGCCGCTGCTCATGTTGCGACCGCAGGCTGCGACCAGGCGCTCGAGACGGAAAGCCACACGCTCTTTGATGCCTTCTTTTTCGCGGCTGTTGGTCGACAGGTGCATCTCTTCCAGCGCATCGTGCACCAACAGGTTGGCGAGCGTGCCGGGCTTGGCGGCCGTCGCACTGGCTTCCTTGAGGGTGGCCGCCTTCTTCAGGTGGACGATTTCAGTGCGCAGCCGGCGCTTGGCGCCCATCAGCTCGAAACCCTTGGCGATCCAGATGGTCCAGGTGATGATCGAAGCGATAGCCAGGCCGATCATCACGATTTTCACGATGATGTCGGCGTTCTGGTACATGCCCCACGGCGACAGGTCGTGGGCCATGCCCAGGGTGTTGTCGGCTTCGAGGACTTCAGGAGCGCCTTCGCTGGCGGTGTCTACGGCCTGGGCCGTGTCGGTGGCAGCCGGTGCTGCGTGATCGACGGCGTGGTCGGCTGCAGCAGGTGCAGTGGCGGCAGCCGGGGTGGCCGGCGCTTGTGCGTCAGCGAATGCGGCGGTTGGCGCCAGCATCAGGCTGATCAGCAGGGCGGCCACCGCGCTCCAGGCGCGAGGTCGTTTGGTTGGCGAAGCGGGGAATTGATTGCGTGTCATGCTGGCCGGACCTGAGAGAAAAAGACGGTAAATGTTCTTCCAGGCCTCGAAGGCCGAGAACAAAAGTGGCGGGCATTATTGCAAGTAATTCTTGTTAACAAAAGTAATAGAGTATCTTTTTTTCCTTCATTGCTAGCCGCTCGTCCATTGCCGGCGCTAGTCTGTGGCTTTCCGATAGGAGTTTTTTGATGTCCGCGCCTTCTGTTTTGATCGCCGGCTGCGGTGATGTCGGCAGTCGTCTGGCTACACAATTGCTGGCTTGCGGGTGGGAGGTTCACGGCCTGCGCCGGGATGTTTCACGCTTGCCGGACGGTGTCATTGGTGTTGCCGGCGACTTGTTCAACAAGGACTGTCCGCAGACCTGGCCAGTCGGTGCGGTGGATTATCTGGTGTATTGCGCGGCAGCCACCGATCACGATGAAGCCGGCTACCGCGCCGCTTATGTCGAGGGCTTGCAGCATGTGCTTGAGTGGCTGGACGACTACGGGCAGGTGCCGAATCGCCTGCTGTTCGTTTCCAGCAGCAGTGTTTACGGCCAGCAGGGCGGCGAGTGGGTCGACGAAACGTCGCCGGCCATCGCTGCCGGCTATTCAGGTCGGCTGATGCTGGAGGCGGAACAAGTAGCGCTCAACAGTGGCATCCCGGCCAGCATCGTGCGGTTGACCGGCATCTATGGCCCGGGCCGCGAATGGCTGCTGACGCAGGTTCGTCGCGGATATCGCGTGGCGATCGATCCACCGTTATACGGCAATCGGATTCACGCGGATGACGCAGCGGGGCTGATGGCGTTTCTGCTTGAGGCGGATCGGCGTGGTGTCGCGCTGGATGACGTCTATATCGGTGTCGACGATGCGCCTGCACCGCTGGCCGAAGTGGTGGATTGGCTGCGTGAATACCTGGGCGTGACTGAATGGGCCGACGATGCGAGCGTGCGGCGCACGGGTAGCAAGCAGTGCAGCAATGCGCGGGCGAAGGCCTTGGGCTGGGAGCCGAAGTACCCAAGCTATCGCGAAGGTTACGCCGCCATCCTCGAAGGCGGCTGCTGACTTCCAGTCACCACAAACCACTGTGGGAGCTGGCTTGCCCGCGATGGGGCCATAACATTCAACATCCAGGTTGACTGTTAAACCGCCATCGCGGGCAAGCCCGCTCCCACAGGGTTATCTGTTGGCTTCAGATCCGGGTCACTGTTTTTCCAGCAACCACTTGCGCTGACCCTGCGTGAACTGCGGCATCTCGTCCGCCTGTGCAGTGTTCACCGCCTGCAGGATCTCCAGTTCCTTGCCCTTGCGCGCAAAGATCCAGGTGTTGCCTTGGCCGTTCAGTTGCAGCCACATGTTGTCGTTGCCGTCACTCATCGACGCGCAATCGCCTGCCAGACACAGTGCATAGCGATCCGCCCCCGGCAGGCCGGTCACTTGGCCATCGGCCTGGAACTGCACGGTGTTGCCTTCACCGGGACCGCTGATGACTTTCCAGCTACCGCCCATGTAGGCCGAATACAGCGCGCGTTCGAAGCTCGCGCCAATCGGTGCGCCATCCGGCACGGGGATCAACGCGCGGTCGAAGACTTGTGCGGGTTCATTGTCGCTGGCTGCCTGACTCAGTTGCTTGCCGTCCCGCTTCAGTTCACTGGCGGAACTGCCGTAGAAGTCGACTTTCCAGGCACCGGACGCTTCGCCGAGCAGCTTGCCTTCGACGTTCTCAAAACCGTTGGTGTATCGGGCCTGACTGGCCTTGGTGTTGACGTCCCATTCCAGGTTCGGGCCGTATGCCTGGAGCGCTTCGCGCAGAGGGCCACCTTTGGACGCAGCATCGATCGCCACCTGATTGATCCAGGTGCCGCTGATGTCACGGTCGGCAGGGTTGCTGGCACATCCGCCCAAGAACAGGGCGACCAGCGAAAGAGCTAGCGCATGGCGCATGGTGGAATCCTTTCAAGACAGAATCGACGCAGCCCTTGGGGCTGCGCCGGACGTATTACTCGATGACCAGAATGGCATCCATTTCAACCTGCGAACCCTTTGGCAGGGCAGCCACGCCGATGGCGGCGCGAGCAGGGTATGGCTGATCAAAGTACTTGCCCATGATCTCGTTGACCTTGGCGAAGTGGCTCAGGTCGGTGAGAAAGATGTTCAGTTTGACGATGTCCTTGAACGAACCGCCAGCGGCTTCGGCTACGGCTTTGAGGTTCTCGAACACCTGGACGGTCTGGGCTTCGAAGCCTTCAACCAGTTCCATGGTTTTTGGGTCCAGAGGAATCTGACCCGACATGTAAACAGTGTTGCCAGCCTTGATCGCCTGGGAGTAGGTACCGATGGCGGCCGGGGCCTTGTCGCTGGTGATAACAGTCTTGGTCATGAATGACTCCTTGTAATAGGTTGGCTTAGGCGCGCATGCGGGTGATACGAATCACCCCGGTCAGCGCGCGCAATTTCTTGATCACGCGGGCCAGGTGCACGCGGTCGTGCACGCTGACCACCAGTTGGACCACGCTGATGCGACCATCGCGTTCGTCCATGCTGATTTTCTCGATATTGCCGTCGGCCGCATTGACGCTGCTGGCCAGCAGAGCGATCAGGCCGCGCTGGTGTTCCAGCTCGACGCGCAGCTCGACGTTGAATTCGCCGGTGACATCCTTGGCCCACGAGAGCTGGATGCATTTTTCCGGGTTATGGCGGATTTCGCTGATGTTGCGGCAGTTGTCCAGGTGCACGACCATGCCTTTGCCCGCCGACAGGTGACCGACAATCGGGTCGCCCGGGATCGGCGTGCAGCATTTGGCGTAGCTGAGCACCAGGCCTTCGGTGCCGCGAATCGCCAGCGGGCCTTCAGGGCTTGGCAATTGTTCGCCCTCGCCGAGCAGGCGTCGGGCGACCACGTAAGCCATGCGATTGCCCAGGCCGATGTCTTCAAGCAGGTCTTCGATCAGTTCGAGGCGGTACTCGGTGAGCATCGCCTTGACGCGCTCGGCCGCGACTTTTTCCAGCGAGCTGTCGAAGCCATTCAGCACTTTGTTCAGCAGGCGTTCACCCAGGCTGATGGATTCGGAGCGGCGTTGCAGTTTCAGCGCATGGCGGATATGCGTGCGCGCCTTGCCGGTGACCACAAAGTTGAGCCACGCCGGATTCGGCCGTGCGCCGGGAGCGCTGACGATCTCGACCGTGGAGCCGCTTTGCAGCGGCTCGGACAGCGGTGCGAGACGACGATTGATCCGGCAGGCGATGCAGCTGTTGCCGACGTCGGTATGCACCGCGTAAGCAAAGTCGACCGCCGTGGAGCCTTTGGGCAGCTCCATGATCCGGCCTTTGGGCGTGAACACGTAGACCTCGTCCGGGAACAGGTCGATCTTCACGCTCTCGATGAATTCCAGTGAGTTGCCGGCGCGTTGCTGCATTTCCAGCACGCCTTTGACCCACTGGCGGGCGCGGGCGTGAGTGCCTTTGGGCTGCTCGTCGCCGCTGGATTTGTACAGCCAATGGGCGGCGATGCCGTTGTTGGCCATCTCTTCCATTTCGCGGGTGCGGATCTGGATCTCGATCGGAACACCGTGCATGCCGAACAGCGTGGTGTGCAGCGACTGATAGCCGTTGGCCTTGGGAATCGCGATGTAATCCTTGAAGCGCCCCGGCAACGGTTTGTACAAATTATGCACAGCACCCAGCACGCGGTAGCACGTATCGACCTTGTCGACGATGATCCGGAACGCGTAGACGTCCATGATCTCGTTGAAGGCCCGACGCTTGCCGCGCATTTTCTTGTAGATGCCGTAGAGGTGTTTCTGACGACCGCTGACCTCGCCCTGAATGCCATCGATGGCCAGGCAGTGGCTGAGGGATTCTTCGATCTTGTTGACGATTTCCTTGCGGTTGCCCCGGGCGCGCTTGACCGCCTGGTTGATCCGCGCGGAACGCATCGGGTGCATGGCCTTGAAGCCGAGGTCTTCGAATTCTATGCGGATGGCGTGCATGCCCAGCCGGTTGGCGATGGGCGCATAGATTTCCAGGGTTTCCTTGGCGATCCGTCGGCGTTTTTCACCAGACAGGACTTCCAGCGTGCGCATGTTGTGCAAGCGGTCGGCGAGTTTGACCAGGATCACGCGAATGTCGCGTGCCATGGCCATGGCCATTTTCTGGAAGTTTTCGGCTTGTGCTTCGGCTTTGGTCTCGAAGTTCATCTGGGTCAGTTTGCTGACCCCGTCGACCAGTTCGGCCACGGTTTCGCCGAACTGCGCTTGCAGCGCTTCCTTGGCAATACCGGTGTCTTCGATCACGTCATGCAGCATCGCAGCCATCAAACTCTGATGGTCCATGTGCATGTCGGCAAGAATGTTCGCCACGGCAAGAGGATGCGTGACGTACGCCTCACCGCTGCGGCGGCGTTGGCCGTCGTGGGCTTGTTCGGCGTAGAAGTACGCTCGGCGGACCAGGTTGACCTGGTCCTTGCCGAGGTAGGCCGATAAGCGATCGGCGAGGGCGTCTATGCTCGGCATGATGACTCCTGCCGTTCGCTGTGACCCCGCGCCGTGCTACGTCGACCAGGCATAGGCTTAGACGGCCTCGTTGGACTCGTCCTCGAACGCTGCGAACAGCGGTTCGTCTTCGACGATTTCAGCATTGGCGATGAACTCGTAGCTCATCAGGCCTTCAGCGATTTCACGCAGCGCTACAACGGTAGGCTTGTCGTTTTCCCACTGAACCAGGGGCTCTTTGCCGCCGGTGGCCAGTTGACGGGCACGCTTGGTAGAGAGCATGACCAGCTCAAAGCGGTTTTCCACGTGTTCTAGGCAGTCTTCAACGGTTACGCGGGCCATGGTATTCCTCGGAGCGAATGCAATATGCGCGCTGCCCGGTTGGGCGAGCGGACTCAACAGTTTAAAAAATCACCAGCGATTAGGGAAGCGCTGATTTTTTGACCAAGCCCTTCAAAGCGCTGCAAGTGCCAATGTAAAGCCCTTGCAGCGGTTTTGGGAAGAGCTGTTTAGCCGAGCAATTCAGCCAAAAGTTTGCCGTGACGCTGTTGCTGGCGCTTCTGGTGCAGCTGATTGGCGCGGAAAATCGCCTGCAAATCGCGCAGTGCATGGGCGAAATCGTCGTTGATGATCAGGTAGTCGTAGTCGACGTAGTGGCTCATCTCGCTGACGGCTTCACGCATGCGCCCGTCAATGATTTCGTCGCTGTCCTGGCCGCGATTGGTCAGGCGCTGGTGCAAGGCCTGCAGGGACGGCGGCAGAATGAAGATCGAGCGGGCTTGCGGCATCAACTTGCGCACTTGCTCGGCGCCCTGCCAGTCAATTTCCAGGATCAGGTCGTGGCCTGCATCCAGGGTCTGTTGCAGATGGCTTTGCGACGTGCCGTAGAGATTGCCGAACACTTCGGCACGCTCCAGGAAATCACCATGTTCGCCCATCTTCACAAACGCTTCACGCGAGACGAAGTGATAGTTCACGCCGTTCACTTCACCGGGGCGCATGGCACGGGTGGTGTGGGAGACCGAGACACGGATCTCCGAATCAGTGTCGGTCAGGGCCTTGACCAGGCTGCTCTTGCCCGCGCCTGAAGGGGCGGAAATGATGTACAGGGTGCCGGTGCTGTGGGTCATGTCGGGTTTGCCTTACTCAATATTCTGCACTTGTTCGCGCATCTGCTCGATCAACACTTTGAGGTTGACCGCCGCCTGGGTGCTGCGCGGGTCGAAGGCTTTGGAGCCCAGTGTGTTGGCTTCGCGGTTGAGTTCCTGCATCAGGAAGTCGAGGCGCCGGCCGGCAGCGCCGCCGGATTTGAGCACCCGACGAACTTCGATGATGTGAGTGCTCAGGCGATCCAGTTCTTCGGCGACGTCGCTCTTTTGGGCGAGCATGACCATTTCCTGCTCCAGGCGCTGCGGGTCCATCTCGGCTTTCATGTCGGCGAAGCGGTCGAGGACTTTCTGGCGCTGGGTGGCGAGCATCTGCGGGACCAGTTCTCGCAGGGTCACCACGTCTTCTTCAATGGACGTCAGGCGATCGTTGATCAACCGTGCCAGCTCCGCGCCTTCGCGCTCGCGGCCGGCCTTGAGTTCTTTCAGGCCTTCGTTGAACAGTGCCAGCGCTTCGGCATTCAAGGCTTGCGGGTCGCTGGCGTCGCCGACCAGAACACCGGGCCAGGCCAACACTTCCAGTGGGTTCAGCGCAGCTGGATTCTTGATCAGACTGGCGATGGTTTCGGCGGCTGCAACCAATTGCGCGGCGCGCTCGCGATCCACTTGCAGGGGTTTGTCAGCGTTTTCTTCGGTGAAGCGCAGGGTGCATTCGAGTTTGCCTCGGGAGATGCCCTGACGCAGCGCTTCGCGGACCGCGCCTTCGAGGTCGCGAAACGACTCGGGCAGACGCAAGTGCGGTTCCAGGTAGCGGCTGTTGACCGAGCGCAATTCCCAGCTCAGGGTGCCTTGGGCGCCGGCTTTTTCAACGCGGGCGAACGCGGTCATGCTGTGCACCATGGAGGTACCTCGCAATGCAGGTCCGTGCGTTACCAAAGGTTTCGCGGACCCGCTATCTGTGAATGAAAGCCGACAGGCAGCAAAGGCGCAGGATTGTAGCGCAGTGGGGCGGATGCGCCCAAACACACGGTGTGACAAAGGGCAGCAGGCCGTCGGTTAAGCGCTGTTCTAAGCTCAAGCCAGAGCCTTCAATCGTCGGGCGAATTTTTTAGAAGTGCCCAGGCTCGGCGCGCGGCTCTATAATGCTCGGCAGTTTTCCGTCCTCCGTACAGGTATTCCCTATGAAACGTCCAAGTGGTCGCGCTGCCGATCAGCTCCGCTCGATCCGCATTACCCGCAACTACACCAAACACGCCGAGGGATCCGTACTGGTCGAGTTCGGTGATACCAAAGTCATCTGCACCGTCAGCGTCGAAAACGGCGTGCCGCGTTTCCTCAAAGGCCAGGGCCAGGGTTGGTTGACCGCCGAATACGGCATGCTGCCGCGCGCCACCGGCGAGCGTAACCAGCGTGAAGCGAGTCGCGGCAAGCAAGGCGGCCGGACCCTGGAAATTCAGCGTCTGATCGGTCGTTCCCTGCGCGCATCGCTGGACATGTCCAAGCTGGGCGACGTCACCCTGTACGTCGACTGCGACGTGATCCAGGCTGACGGCGGCACCCGCACCGCATCGATCACCGGCGCCATGGTTGCACTGGTCGATGCCTTGAAAGTGATCAAGAAGCGCGGCGGCCTGAAAGGCGGCGACCCGCTCAAGCAAATGATCGCGGCCGTTTCGGTCGGCATGTACCAGGGTGAACCTGTGCTCGATCTCGACTACCTGGAAGACTCGGCTGCCGAGACTGACCTGAACGTGGTGATGACCAGCACTGGCGGCTTCATCGAAGTGCAGGGCACAGCCGAAGGCGCACCGTTCCAGCCTGAAGAGTTGACCGCTATGCTTGAACTGGCGAAGAAAGGCATGAGCGAAATCTTCGAATTGCAAAAGGCTGCACTGGCTGACTGACCGGAACCATTCCAGGCAAGGAGGACGTTATGAGTGACGAGCAAGAGCTGCTTCCCACCCCGAGCAAAGAAGTTCGGCAGTGGGCGATGTTTTGTCACCTGTCCGCCTTGCTGGGGATCTGGATTCCGTTCGGTACGCTGATCGGCCCGCTGATTCTCTGGCAGATGAAGCGCGAGATGGACCCGTTTGTCGATGCGCAGGGCAAGGAGGCGCTGAACTTTCAGATCACCGTCGCCATTGCCTCCGCCATCTGCTTCCTGCTGATGGTGGTGATCATCGGGTTCTTCCTGTTTGGGCTAGTGGCGATTGGCGCCTTGGTGTTAACGATCATTGCTGGTGTTAAGGCCAATGAAGGAGTCCCTTACAGGTATCCGTTCACTTGGCGGCTGATCAAGTAGCGAGCAGCGCGTAACTCTTGTGGGAGCAAGCCCGCTCCCATATTTAGATTTCAGTGTGCATAAAAATATCGATAGTCATCGGGCTGTGTGCAACGCGCAGTGCGCCGAAATTGTAATTTAATTACCCTTTCTTGTAGGACTTTTCTTTTTTAAAGTTAGAACTTTCCCTCGATCTGAAAGCTAAATGGCCGAAAGCTTAAGCCACTGTCCAGATTCTCACTTGTACAAATCTCTTTCCTACACTTCTAGTCACAACTGCACGGTCTCAGCGCGGTGTATGAGCTTGGCAATGGGACTTGGTGGTTGATAAAGTTGTGCCAAGTAATATTTATCAAGAAATATTTCGATATATTCTGACCATTGACGGTCCTTGAATCAAATACTAGCCAGCGTTGAGAGATCAACCTGTTCAAGTGGCGTGTCCAGGTAAAAAGTTCGCCCCTGAATATATAAAAGAATAATGCCGATGATTCAGCTCGACTTTTACGGAACACTTGTGGCCGCCTCTTTAGTGCTGTTGCTCGGGCGCGGGCTTGTTACACGTGTTGGTTTTTTACGTGCCTACAATATCCCTGAGCCCGTAGCCGGAGGTCTTGTGGTCGCCTTGCTGCTCTTGGCGTTACGGGGCCTTGATATTGAAGTGCGCTTTGATACTTCACTGCAGACGCCCTTGATGCTGGCGTTTTTTGCCACAATTGGATTGAGTGCGGACTTCGCCAGCCTGAAGAAAGGCGGTCGCGTTGTGGGGGTGTTTCTACTGGCGGTCATCGGCCTGCTGGTGGTCCAGAATGCCATGGGCATCGGACTCGCGACGGCCTTGGGGCTTGATCCGTTGATGGGCTTGTTGACGGGCTCGATTACACTGGCAGGTGGTCACGGGACAGGCGCTGCATGGGGCGCCACGTTCAGTGAGAAGTACGGTCTGGCTTCCGCCTCTGAACTTGCGATGGCCTCTGCGACGTTCGGCTTGGTACTGGGTGGTTTGATTGGTGGTCCGGTCGCTCGTTTGCTGATCAAGCGCGTCCAGGCACCCTGCCTCGAGCAAGACAAGCCGCGGTTGCCGAAGGGTTTTGAGCAGCCAAACAAAGAGCGTTCGATCACACCTTTTTCGTTTATCGAGACACTCGCCTTGATCGCCGTCAGCCTGATGGCTGGCTCCCTCTTGAATGGCCAGCTTCAAGGAACAGCGTTTGAGTTGCCGACGTTCGTTTGCGTCTTGTTCATGGGCGTGGTTTTACGCAATGGGCTTTCCGCATTGGGCCTGTATCAGGTGTTTGAGCGTGAGGTCTCCGTGCTGGGTAATGTCAGCCTGTCGCTGTTTCTGGCAATCGCTCTGATGTCACTCAAACTGTGGGATCTGGCTGCACTGGCGTTGCCGATCTTCATCATCCTGGCTGCTCAAGCGTTGGTCATGGCGCTGTATGCGATTTTCGTGACGTTCAGAGTCATGGGCAGTAACTATGATGCGGCAGTACTGGCGGCGGGGCATTGTGGTTTTGGATTAGGTGCAACGCCAACAGCCATTGCCAACATGCAGGCTGTGACACAGCGTTACGGGCCTTCGCAAATAGCATTTCTGGTGGTGCCGATGGTGGGCGCTTTCTTCATCGACATCATTAATGTCGTCGTGATCAAGTTGTACCTCACGCTGCCGTTTTTTGCCGCTGCTTGAAGTTCTGATCACTGCTGAATATCCATAAAAAATGCCCGTATCTTGCGATACGGGCATTTTTTTCTACCGACCAGACCAAATTAAATGGTCAGTGTCCAGTCGTAGTCCACGATCAGCGGAGCATGCTGCGAGAACCGTGGCTGACGTGGCAGGCGCGCACTGCGTACAAAACGGCGCAGGCCCGGGGTCAGTATCTGGTAATCGAAGCGCCAGCCCAGGTTGAGCATCTCAGCCTGTTCGTTATCCGGCCACCAGCTGTACTGATCGCCTTCACGGCTGACTTCACGCAGGGCATCGACATAACCCATGTTGCCGACAATCTCGTCCATCCAGGCACGCTCAGGTGCCAGGAAGCCCGGGGATTGCTGGCTGTCGCGCCAGTTCTTGATATCCAGCTTCTGTTGCGCCACGTACAGCGAGCCACAGTAAATGTACTCGCGACGTTTGCGCCGCTGTTTATCCAGATAACGGGCGAAGTCGTCCATTAGCTTGAACTTCTGGTTCAAGTCTTCATCGCCGTTCTGCCCCGAAGGGAGCAGTAAGGTCGCGATGCTGACCTTGTCGAAATCGGCTTGCAGGTAGCGCCCGTAGCGGTCGGCTGTCTCGAACCCGAGACCGCTGATGACTGCCTTCGGTTGCAACCGCGAATACAAAGCCACGCCACCCTGGGCGGGAACTTCTGCTTCGCAGGCATAAAGGAAGTAGCCATCCAGTTGGAAGGCTGGATCGTCCAGTTCAAAGGCGGAGGCGCGGGTGTCCTGCAGGCAGATGACGTCGGCATTCTGTGCTTGCAGCCAACTGAGCAAACCTCGCTCCACTGCAGCCTGAATACCATTGACGTTCACACTGATGATCCGCATAAATGGCCCCAAAAATCGCGTGCGTGTATGATACACGGCGTCAACCTAATTAGCTAAATCCGTGGTATTTGGGGTTTTTTTCATGCAAGCGTATCAGCGCGATTTCATTCGTTTTGCCATCGATCGCGGCGTTTTGCGCTTCGGTGAGTTCACCCTGAAGTCCGGGCGCACCAGTCCTTACTTCTTCAATGCGGGGCTTTTCAACTCCGGTTCGGCCCTGGCGCAGCTGGGTCGTTTCTACGCGGCAGCCATCGTCGAAAGCGGTATTTCGTTCGATGTATTGTTTGGCCCGGCGTACAAAGGCATTCCGTTGGCGGCGACCACTGCGGTGGCCCTGGCTGAACATCACAACCGTGATTTGCCATGGTGCTTCAACCGAAAAGAGGCCAAGGCGCACGGTGAAGGCGGCAGCCTGGTTGGCGCGCCATTGACCGGCGACGTGCTGATCATCGATGACGTGATCACCGCTGGCACCGCGATTCGCGAAGTGATGCAGATTATCGCTTCCCAGGACGGCGCCAAGGCAGCGGGCGTGCTGATCGCCCTGAATCGCCAGGAGCGTGGCAACGGCGAGCTGTCAGCTATTCAGGAAGTGGAGCGTGACTTCGGTATTCCAGTGATCAGCATTGTTTCGCTGAATCAGGTGCTCGAATTCCTGGCGGACGATCCGCAGCTCAAGCAGCACCTGCCAGCCGTAGAAGCCTACCGCGCCCAATTCGGCGTATAACCGCAGCGCCCTCAGGGATCGCAGGCGAAAAAAAACCCCGCTCAGTCAGGCTGATCGGGGTTTTTTTCTGGATCGGGGCGCCCGCGAGGTTATTTTTTGCTCGCGGGTTTGATGACCTCGGCGCTTTTGATTCCAGGTTTTTCCGATTTCTCCGGGTAGGGATCTTTCACCGCGTCGCCTTGGCCGGTCAGAATTTTCCAGCCATAGAGCGAATGCACGGTTTTACGAAACTGAGGACACGGCGGCATCGACGTTTTGGCCTGATTCGAATATTGGTGGCCGCAGTCGACACACTCGTAAGTGCCTGCGGAAACATCGCTGCCGTAAGGAACGTAATCTTTTTTCATTAGGGAGTCCTCCTCTGGATACAGGGAAGATCCTATGCAGATTGATTCTTGCGCGATGTCAGACGTTTCGCTGAGTCAGGTCAGGCATTTCCTATGCCCATAAAAAAGATCGCAGATTTCTTCAGAGCCTACGGAATATTCTTACATCCGAAGGCGCTGCCAAAAGCTGCGATCTTTTAACGTTTTTAAATCAGTGACGCTTGCGATTGCTGATCAGCGTACCCACACCCGTATCGGTGAAGATCTCCAGCAGAATCGCATTCGGCACCCGACCATCGATGATCAACGAGCTGCCCACGCCGCCCTGAACCGCTTCCAGTGCACAACGGATCTTCGGCAACATGCCGCCGTAGATGGTGCCGTCGGCGATCAGATCGTCCACTTGCTGAGTCGTCAGACCTGTCAGGACCGTGCCCGACTTGTCCATCAGGCCAGCAATGTTGGTCAGCAGCATCAGCTTTTCAGCCTTCAGCGCTTCGGCGACCTTACCGGCCACCAAGTCAGCGTTGATGTTGTACGACTCGCCGTTGGCACCCACGCCAATCGGCGCGATCACCGGAATGAAGTCACCCTTGACCAGCAGGTTCAGCAAATCGGTGTTGATCCCGACCACTTCGCCCACCTGGCCGATGTCGATGATTTCCGGTTGGGTCATCTCCGGCGTCTGGCGGGTCACGGTGAGTTTCTTCGCACGAATCAGCTCGGCGTCTTTACCGGTCAGGCCGATGGCGCTGCCGCCATGACGGTTGATCAGGTTGACGATGTCCTTGTTGACCTGGCCGCCGAGGACCATTTCCACCACGTCCATGGTTTGCGCGTCAGTCACGCGCATGCCATCAATGAAGTGACTCTCGATCGACAGACGCTTGAGCAGGTCGCCGATTTGCGGGCCGCCGCCGTGAACCACCACCGGGTTGATACCGACGGCTTTCATTAGCACGATGTCGCGGGCGAAGCCGGTTTTCAGCTCCTCGCTTTCCATCGCGTTGCCGCCGTATTTGATCACCAGCGTCTTGCCGACATAGCGGCGAATGTAAGGCAGCGCTTCGGACAGGACCTTGGCGGTGTTGGCGGCGGCTTCGCGTTCGAGGGTCATTCAGGGCTCCGGGTGAATCAGAAGATCAAAACGGTAATTGGAGATCAGGTGCAACACGCTTCAACTGGACTTTGAAAACGTCCTTGATGCGCTGCAATTCAGCCTCGTCATCGGCCTCGAAGCGCAGCACCAGCACCGGCGTGGTGTTGGACGCGCGCACCAGGCCCCAGCCTTTGGCGTAGTCGACTCGCACGCCGTCGATGGTGGTCAGGTCGGCGCCTTCGCCCCACTTCGCGTCGTGCAATGCATCAATGATGCTGAATTTGCTCTCTTCGGTCACATGGATATTGATTTCCGGCGTAGAAATATCGTTCGGGAAGGTTGCAAACAGCTCTTCCGCGGTGGATTTTTCCTTGCTGAGGATTTCCAGCAGCCGTGCGGCGCTGTAAATGCCATCGTCGAAACCGAACCAGCGTTCCTTGAAGAAGATATGCCCGCTCATTTCGCCGGCCAACAGCGCGCCGGTTTGTTTCATTTTCTTTTTGATCAACGAGTGACCGGTCTTCCACATTAGCGGACGACCACCGTATTCCTTGATCAGCGGCGTCAGGCGGCGGGTGCATTTGACGTCGAAGATGATTTCCGCGTCCGGGTTGCGCGCCACCACGTCACGGGCGAACAGCATCAACAGGCGGTCCGGGTAAACGATGCTGCCGGTGTTGGTCACAACGCCTACGCGGTCGCCGTCGCCGTCGAAGGCCAGGCCGATGTCGGCGTTGGTTTCCTTGACCTTGGCGATCAGGTCGACAAGGTTTTCAGGCTTGCCCGGGTCCGGGTGGTGGTTCGGAAAGTTGCCGTCGACGTCGCAGAACAGCGGGATGACTTCGCAGTTCAGTGCTTCGATCAGTTGTGGGGCGATCACGCCAGCCGCGCCGTTACCGCAGTCGACCACGACTTTGAGGCGGCGAGCCAGTTTGATGTCCTCGACGATTTCAGTGTGGTAGCGGTCGAGGATTTCGACTTTGGTGATGCTGCCCTTGCCGCTGCTCAGGTTGTTAGTCTTGAGGCGCTCGTGCAGGGCCTGGATTTGTTCGTTGGCCAAGGTATCGCCAGCGATGACGATCTTGAAACCGTTGTAGTTCGACGGGTTGTGGCTACCGGTGAGCATCACTCCCGATTTGCCGGCCAGTACGTTGGCGGCGTAGTAAAGCGCCGGCGTTGGCACCAGGCCCACGTCACTGACATGGCAACCGGCGTCGGCCAGGCCTTTGATCAGTTGCTCGACCAGTTCCGGGCCGGACAGGCGGCCGTCACGGCCAACGGAAACGTTCGGCTCGCTCTGGGCCAGGCTCTGGGCGCCGATAGCGCGACCAAGCCAGTAAGCGGTTTCAGCGTTCAGGAATTCCGGGACGGTGCCGCGAATGTCGTAGGCGCGGAAAATGCTGTCGGGGAACTTGGGTGCGACTTGGGCTGGGGTGCTCATCTGTGGGAATGCTCCATCTCGAAAGTGGCTGGACCTGTCCGCGAAGAACTCGTCGGCCGGCTCAAACTGAAGGGTATGACGGCGTTTTCCGCAGAGAGTTCGTGGTGCGAAAAGGCCATGACACCGGTTTCACTGAGCATCTGGGCGGCCAATGCCTTGATTTCCAGTGTTAAACCTTGCAGATGACATTCGTGCAATTTGTGCCGAGGGAGCTTGCTCCCGGGGGCCGGTCCGCGCTCGGGCGTAGCGGCTCCATTATGAGTGCTGCGCACTCAACCGGAAACAAGCTCCCTCGCCACCAGGTCGCCTGCTTTTCGATCAGTGGCTGCCCGAATGGCCAAAACCACCGGCGCCGCGTTCGGTTTCAACGAATTCTTCAACCATTTCGAAGTGCGCTTGAACGACCGGCACCAGAACCAGCTGGGCCAAACGCTCACCCACCACCATGTTGAAATCGGTCTGGCCACGGTTCCAGCACGAAACCAACAGTGGACCCTGGTAATCAGAGTCGATCAAACCAACCAGGTTGCCCAGCACGATGCCGTGCTTATGGCCCAGGCCGGAGCGCGGCAGAATCAGCGCGGCCAGACCTGGATCGCCAATGTAAACGGACAGACCGGTCGGAATCAGCACGGTTTCACCCGGCTTGATCACGGTGTCTTTTTCCAGCATGGCGCGCAGGTCGAGGCCGGCGGAGCCTGGGGTGGCGTACTGCGGCAGCGGGAATTCGGTACCGATGCGAGGGTCGAGGATCTTGGCTTGCAAAGCGTGCATGTAGATTAAACCTGGTTCAGACGTTCGGCGATAAAAGTGATCAGCTGGCGAGCAATCTTGCTCTTGCTGGTCTGGGCGAAAAGTGTGGCGTGTAGCTCGCGGTCGATCACGCTGCAGGCGTTTTCTTCGCTGTTGAAGCCAATGCTCGGGTTGGCGACGTCGTTGGCGACGATCAAATCGAGGTTTTTGTCTTTCAACTTGCGCGCAGCGTAGTCGAGCAGGTGTTCGGTTTCGGCGGCAAAACCGACACTGAACGGACGATCGGGGCGTGTGGCGATGGTGGCCAGGATGTCTGGATTGCGCACCATTTGTAGCAACAAGCCGTCGCCGTTCGTAGGGTCTTTCTTGAGTTTCTGTGGGGCGACGACCTCGGGGCGGTAGTCCGCGACCGCTGCCGAGGCGATAAACAGGTCGCAAGGGATCGCGGCTTCGCAGGCGGCCAGCATATCGCGGGCGCTGACGACGTCGATGCGCGTGACGCGATCCGGGGTTGGCAGGTGCACCGGGCCGGTGATCAGGGTCACGCGGGCGCCGGCCTCCACCGCGGCTTCGGCCAGGGCAAAGCCCATTTTTCCGGAGCTGTGGTTGGTGATGTAGCGCACCGGGTCGATATTTTCCTGGGTCGGGCCGGCGGTGATCAGCACGTGTTTGCCGGTCAGCGCCTGACGCTGGAAGCAGTCCGCCGCGCACTGGGCCAATTCGACGGCTTCGAGCATGCGGCCGAGGCCGACGTCCCCGCAGGCCTGGCTACCGGACGCCGGGCCAAAGGCTTTGATGCCGCGGCTTTCGAGGGTTTGCAGGTTGGCCTGGGTCGCCGGATCGCGCCACATGGCCTGATTCATTGCCGGGGCAACGGCAACCACGGCGTCGGTGGCCAGCACCAGCGTGGTCAGCAGGTCGTCGGCAATGCCTTGGGCCAGACGGGCGATCAGGTCTGCAGTGGCGGGGGCGATCAGCACCATGTCGGCCCACTTGGCGAGCTCGATATGGCCCATCGCGGCTTCAGCCGCCGGGTCCAGCAGGTCCAGATGAACCGGGTGGCCGGACAAGGCCTGCATGGTCAGCGGAGTAATGAACTCGGCGCCGCCACGGGTCATGACCACGCGCACTTCGGCGCCTTGGTCGATCAGGCGGCGAACCAGGTCGGCGCTCTTGTAGGCAGCAATGCCGCCGCCGACGCCCAGAACGATGCGTTTCCGATACAGCCGCTGCATAGGTCTGCCTTTCATTTCGTTGATGACTGCGTGGCGATACCCCCTCCCCAGGAGTGAAATCGCCCGCAAAAAAGATGGGCTACGATATCACAGCGACCGCTATGGAACAGCGGCGCCCACAGACAGGGAGGTGCTATGAGTATTCGCGATTGGCCGGCGGCGGAGCGGCCGCGGGAGAGGTTGCTGGAGTTGGGCTCGGCGAGCCTTTCGGACGCTGAGCTGCTGGCAATTTTTTTACGGACCGGCGTGGCCGGCAAAAGCGCGGTAGACCTGGCGCGACATCTGTTGACTCAATTTGGAAGTCTGCGCTCGCTGCTTGAAGCCGATCAGATAGCGTTCAGCAAGCAATTGGGGCTTGGGCCGGCGAAATTCGCTCAGCTGCAAGCGGCACAGGAAATGGGCCGACGGCACTTGGCCGAACGTGTGCGGCAGAAGTCGGCGCTGGAAAACCCGCAGGTGGTTCGTGATTACCTGAAATCGATGCTGCGTCACGAGCCGCACGAAGTTTTTGGCTGCTTGTTTCTGGACTCCAGGCATCAAGTGCTGACGTTCGAAGTGCTTTTCCGTGGATCCATCGACAGCACCAGCGTCTATCCGAGACAAGTGGTCAAGCGTGCATTGGCCCACAATGCTGCGGCTCTGATCCTGTGTCACAACCACCCATCGGGCAACACAAATCCCAGTCAGGCCGACCGAAAACTGACCAAGCGCCTGCAAGAGGCGCTGGACCTGATCGATGTGCGGGTGCTTGACCATTTCATCATCGGCGACGGAGATCCGCTGTCGATGGCTGAATATGGGTGGATGTAGGAAGGGCTTTCAGTTAACCGAAAACCCGGTGGGAGCGGGCTTGCCCGCGATGGCGTCGGCACAGTCGGCACCTATGTTGGATCTGCCTGCCTCATCGCGGGCAAGCCCGCTCCCACAGGTTTAGTGTTGTAGCGACTACTTGAGGTTGACCTTGGAGTAATCCTGACGGCCAAACGGGCTCACCGAATAACCCTCGACTTCCTTGCGCATCAGCGCAAAAGCCGTCGGATGCGCCAGCGGCAACCACAGCGCCTGCTGCTGGATCTGCGCCTGAGCCTGTTCATAAAGCTTGGTGCGAACCCCTTGCTCGGAAGTGGTCTTGCCGGCACTGATCAGCTTGTCCAGATCCTGATTGCAGTAGCGAGCGAAGTTGGTGCCGGACTTGACCGCCGCACAGGAAAACTGCGGTGTGAGGAAGTTGTCCGGGTCACCGTTGTCGCCGGCCCAACCCATGAACAGCAGATCGTGTTCACCGGCCTTGGCGCGACGGATCACTTCGCCCCATTCGATCACGCGAATTTCGGCCTGAATGCCGATCTCTGCGAGATCCGATTGCAGCATCTGTGCGCCGAGACTTGGATTCGGGTTGAGCAGGCTGCCGGACGGACGGGTCCAGATGGTGGTCTGGAAACCGTCCTTTAGCCCGGCTTTAGCCATCAGTGCCTTGGCCTTTTCCACGTCGTACGTGTAGCCCGGCAAGCCTTTGGCGAAACTCCAGGTGTTCGGCGGGTACGGGCCGTTGGCAGGCTCGGCGGTGTCTTCGAACACGGCTTTGACGTAGCTGGCCTTGTCGAATGCGAGGTTGATCGCTTGCCGTACTTCAGGCTTGTCCAGCGGTGGATGCTGGCTGTTGATGGCGACGAACGCGGTCATGAACGCGTCGGTCTTTTCGATCTTCAGCGTCGGCTCTTTCAGCGCGGCTTGTACGTCCAGCGGCTTCGGCGACAGGGCAATCTGGCACTCGTTGCGGCGCAGTTTCTGCAGCCGCACGTTGGCGTCCGGGGTGATGGCGAAGATCAGCGGGTCCACTGCAGGCTTGCCACGGAAGTAATCCGGGTTGGCCTTGTAGCGAATCGAAGCGTCTTTCTGGAAACGTGTGAACACGAAGGGCCCGCTGCCGATTGGCTGGCTGTTGAGCTTCTCCGGCGTGCCGGCCTTCAGCAGTTTGTCGGCGTATTCGGCGGAGTAGATCGAAGCGAAGCCCATGCTCAGGGTCGGCAGGAACGTCGAGTCCGGATGATCGAGGGTGAAACGCACGGTCAGCGGGTCCAGCGCGTCGATCTTCTTGATCAATGCCGGCAATTGCATCGATTGCGCGTGCGGGAAGCCGCTTTGTGCCACTTTGTGCCAAGGATTTGCCGGGTCGAGCATGCGGTCAAAGCTGAATTTCACGTCTTCGGCGGTCAGGTCGCGCGTCGGGCTGAAATATTCGGTGCGGTGGAATTTCACTTGCGGGTGCAGCTTGAACACGTAAGTCAGCCCGTCAGGCGTGACTTCCCAGCTGTCCGCGAGGCCGGCGACCACTTTGCCGCTGGCGGTGTCGAAGTCCACCAGACGGTTCATCAACACGTCGGCCGAGGCGTTGGTGGTGGTCAGCGAGTTGTATTGCACCACGTCGAACCCTTCCGGGCTGGCCTCGGTGCAGACGCTCAGGGCGGCAGCATGGGCCAGCGGGCTCAGTAGAAGCGGGGCGAGCAACAGCGGTAGGGCAGCGAGGCGCATGGTCGGATTCCTTTACAGATCGAAGGCCCATCTGCAAGTGCAGTCTGGAAAAGGCTTACCCTAGTGGGCTCTTTTGCAAATGACTATCCCCTTTTTCATTTTAAGGGGAGTATGTGCGATTGTTTTCGAAGCGTGCTGCTTGAGGAAACCTCCGGATTGGCCGGTTGGCCGATGTTCTGCGACGAGCGGTCTTTATCGACGATAGCCTTTATCCAAGGCGCTCGCAGCCTGAAAAATGGGGTTTTTATCAAGTCTGTGCGCACGGAATGTTGTTGCACCCCAGTCTTTCTGGTATAAAGCAGCGCTCTTTTCTAGGGGCCCGGTTCCTTCACTGTAGGTGTAGCCGGTAAGACCTCTAAAGAAACGCGGCGCCTGGCGCCAAATGACTGAGAGATTAAGCGGCCAACCCATGCCGGGTTGGGCATGTGGTTTTAGAGGGCTGAGGCATGTCGAGAGTATGTCAAGTTACCGGTAAGGGTCCGGTGACTGGGAATAACATTTCCCACGCAAACAACAAAACCCGTCGTCGTTTCCTGCCGAACCTGCAGCATCACCGCTTCTGGGTTGAAGAAGAGAAACGTTTCGTGCGTCTGCGCGTATCTGCCAAAGGCATGCGTATCATCGACAAGCGTGGCATCACTGTCGTGCTGGCCGAAATCCGCAAAGCTGGCAAGATCTAAGGGAGATAATCATGCGTGAATTGATTCGTTTGATCTCGAGCGCCGGTACTGGTCACTTCTACACTACCGACAAGAACAAGCGCACTACTCCGGACAAAATCGAGATCAAGAAATTTGATCCGGTTGTTCGTAAGCACGTGATCTACAAAGAAGGCAAAATCAAGTAATTGATTTTTCCCTCTTACGAAAAAGGCCCGTATCGCGAGATACGGGCCTTTTTTGTTGCCTGTTGGGTTATGCAGCGCCTGTCAGGGCCTCATCGCGAGCAGGTTTTGTGATCGACACAGATCCCTGTGGGAGCGGGCTTGCCCGCGATGAGGCCGGCCCCGACAGCACAAATCCTCAGGCCTTCTGTTCAAACGCCACATAGATCTTGCGGCAAGTCTCCAGCACCTCCCAAGTGCCTCTGAACCCCGCCGGGATCACAAAGCGATCACCCGCGCGCACAGTCTTGCTGTTGCCATCGTTGTCGCGCAGCACTGAAACACCCTGAACGATTTCGCAGTATTCATGTTCGGTGAAGTTCACCAGCCACTGGCCAACCGCGCCTTCCCATACGCCCGCATTCAACTGACCGCACGGGCTGTTGTAGTGGTTGTAAACCACCTGCTCGGGGTCGCCTTTCAAGATTTTCGCCTGGTCTGGTCTGTAACGCTCGGGCTCGGTGGTGGCCTGGCTGAAGTCGACGATGTTCTGGATGCTCATTGTTGTTATCCCCCGTGATTGCGGCGCGAGTGGCTGGAAAGCCCAAAGTCTATGTTTATTAAAATGAACACCGCAAGGCTGTTTACCGACCTTATGTCAAATATATTGAAACAACCCCGGCCACTGGTTTAGGGTGGCGGTTGCCTTGAGCCGAAATGCAGGCTGGCCGGGCAGAATTCCTGGGAACGTCCGCGAAGAACGCGGGGCGCTCGTATTCAATAAGAGGAGGACACTCGAATGACCACCCTGACTCGTGCCGATTGGGAACAACGGGCTCGCGATCTGAAGATCGAAGGCCGTGCCTACATCAATGGCGAATACACCGATACCGTCTCCAGCGAGACCTTCGAGTGCATCAGCCCGGTCGATGGCCGTCTGCTGGGCAAGATTGCCAGCTGTGACGCCGCCGACGCCCAGCGCGCTGTTGAAAACGCTCGCGCTACGTTCAATTCCGGCGTCTGGTCGCGCCTGGCGCCGACCAAACGCAAAGCCACCATGATCCGTTTCGCCGGTTTGCTGAAACAGCACGCCGAAGAGCTGGCCCTGCTTGAAACCCTCGACATGGGCAAGCCAATCAGCGATTCCCTGTACATCGACGTTCCTGGCGCGGCGCAAGCCCTGAGCTGGAGCGGCGAAGCCATCGACAAAATCTACGACGAAGTCGCCGCGACCCCGCACGATCAACTGGGTCTGGTGACCCGCGAGCCGGTGGGCGTCGTCGGCGCGATCGTGCCGTGGAACTTCCCGCTGATGATGGCCTGCTGGAAACTCGGCCCGGCGCTGTCCACCGGTAACTCGGTGATCCTCAAGCCGTCGGAAAAATCGCCGCTGACCGCCATCCGTATCGCTGCGCTGGCCGTTGAAGCCGGCATCCCGAAAGGCGTGCTGAACGTGCTGCCGGGCTACGGTCACACCGTCGGCAAGGCCCTGGCCCTGCACAACGATGTCGACACCCTGGTGTTCACCGGTTCGACCAAGATCGCCAAGCAACTGCTGATCTACTCCGGCGAATCGAACATGAAGCGCGTCTGGCTCGAAGCCGGCGGCAAGAGCCCGAACATCGTGTTCGCCGACGCGCCAGACCTGCAAGCTGCCGCTGAAGCAGCAGCCGGCGCTATCGCCTTCAACCAGGGCGAAGTCTGCACCGCCGGTTCGCGTCTGCTGGTCGAACGTTCGATCAAGGACACATTCCTGCCGCTGGTGATCGAAGCCCTTAAAACCTGGAAGCCAGGCAACCCGCTGGACCCGGCGACCAACGTCGGCGCGCTGGTGGACACCCAGCAGATGAATACCGTGCTGTCCTACATCGAATCCGGTCACGCCGATGGCGCCAAACTGGTCGCTGGCGGCAAGCGCACGCTGCAGGAAACCGGTGGCACTTACGTTGAGCCGACGATTTTCGATGGTGTCAGCAACGCGATGAAAATCGCTCAGGAAGAAATCTTTGGCCCGGTCCTGTCGGTCATTGCTTTCGATACCGCCGAAGAAGCCGTCGCGATTGCCAACGACACGCCTTACGGCTTGGCCGCCGCGGTGTGGACCAAGGACATCTCGAAAGCTCACCTGACGGCCCGTGCGCTGCGTGCCGGTAGCGTGTGGGTGAATCAGTACGATGGCGGCGACATGACCGCACCGTTCGGCGGCTTCAAGCAGTCGGGCAACGGCCGTGACAAATCGCTGCACGCGTTCGACAAGTACACCGAGCTGAAGGCGACCTGGATCAAGTTGTAAGCCGTTAAGGGAGGCCTATAAGTAACAGGCCTCCCGAACGACGCAGATCCCTTGTGGGAGCGAGCTTGCTCGCGATAGCGGTGTAACAGTCGACGAAAATGTTGAATGTTGCTTCGTCATCGCGAGCAGGCTCGCTCCCACAGTGTTTTGTGTTGTACATAAAGATATCCACAGGAGCGTGGAACATGCGTTGGGCGACTTATTTCGCCGTGTTGGCGTCTGTCTTGAGTGTCGGTCTGGCCTTGGGCGTCAGTATGCCGCTGGTGTCTTTTCGCCTGGAAGGCTGGGGTTATGGCTCGTTTGCCATCGGTGTAATGGCCGCGATGCCGGCGATTGGCGTGCTGCTGGGGGCGAAAATCTCCAGCCATCTGGCGGCGCGACTCGGCACGGCCAATCTGATGCGTTTGTGCCTGTGGGCCGGTGCGGTATCCATCGGTTTGCTGGCCCTGTTGCCGAGCTATCCGGTGTGGCTGGTGCTGCGGCTGATGATTGGGGTCATCCTGACGCTCGTCTTCATCCTCGGTGAAAGCTGGATCAACCAGTTGGTGGTCGAGCAATGGCGCGGACGTCTGGTGGCGCTGTATGGCAGCAGCTATGCGCTGAGTCAGTTGGCCGGGCCTTTGCTGCTGGGCGTTTTGGGCACAGATCACGATTATGGATTCTGGGTCGGCGTCGGCTTGCTCACGGCGGCACCGTTCCTGTTGCTCGGCCGCAGCGGTGCACCGACCAGTGAAGCCTGCAGCGTGACCTTCAGCGACTTGTGGGGCTTCTGCCGAGGTTTGCCGGCGATTGCCTGGGGCGTGGCGCTGTTCGCGGCGTTCGAGGCAATGATCCTGACCTTGCTGCCGGTCTATTGCTTGCGCCAGGGCTTTACCACGGAAATCGCGTTGGCGATGGTCAGTACGGTGGTAGTCGGTGATGCCTTGCTGCAACTGCCGATTGGCGCGCTGGCGGATCGTTTGTCGCGACGTACGCTGTTTACCGGTTGTGCTGTGGTGCTGATGCTGTCGAGTCTGGCGATTCCGTTGCTGATCGACACGTTGCTGATCTGGCCGTTATGGGTGCTGTTCGGCGCCAGTGCGGGGGGCTTGTTCACCTTGTCACTGATCCTCATCGGCGAACGTTACCGCGACGATGCGCTGGTGCGGGCCAATGCGCATATTGCGCAACTGTGGGGGATCGGTTGTCTGGTCGGACCGCTGGCCGCCGGCGCGGGAAGCCAGTGGATCAGCGGGCATGCGTTGCCGTTGCTGATGGCGGCAGGGGCGTTTGGTTTGGTGATTCTGTTGATGCGCCAAGGTGCGTTCGGCACGGTTGCCGAGCCTGCCTAAAACCTGTGGGAGCGAGCCTGCTCGCGATAGCGGTGTGTCATTCAGCATCTGTGGTGGCTGGCACGACGCCTTCGCGAGCAGGCTCGCTCCCACAGGGGGTTGTTGTCTGTCAGAGCATTCGCTCCAGGCCGATAGCAGTACTCATCCATGCATTGAACTGGCGCCACCAGCTGCCCGGTTCCTTGGTCAGCGTGTGCAGTTTGCCGTCATCCTCGGTCACCCAGACGATCCGGTCATTTTCCAGTTTCACCTGATAGCTCACGGGCGGGGCCATACCCTCCATGGCCGCTTTGCGCACATGCGCGGCGAGTTCGGGGCTGTCCACCAGCACCCCGACTTCGGTGTTCCACAGCACTGAGCGCGGGTCGAAGTTGAACGAGCCGATGAAGGATTTCTGCTGGTCGAAGATCATCGCTTTGCTGTGCAGGCTGGAATCGGAGCCCCGGAACGACTTGCTGTAGAAAAGATGCGGCCCGCTGCCGCCGCCTTCGCCGGGCTGGCGACGCAATTCGTACAACTTCACGCCATGTTCCAGCAGTGCCCGGCGATAGGGCGCGTAACCGCCGTGCACCGCGGGGACGTCGGTGGCTTCCAGCGAGTTGGTCAGCAGGCTGACAGAGACCCCGGCATCGGCGCGGCCAGTGAGGTAAACCAGCCCTGGCTGGCCAGGTACAAAGTAAGCCGAGATCATGATCAATTCTTTGCTGACCCCGGTCAGCTCAGGCGCCAACTGCGTGGTCAGCAGCAAGTGCGGGTCAGGCTCGCCATCCGACAAGACCTTGCTCGGTGCGTCCCACAACGCCTGGTTCCAGGCCCAGATCAGCTCCCGGCGCCAGATGTCCATGCGCGGGTTGGTGGTGTAAGTCATCAGCTGCTGATACAGCGCGTGATTCTGCTTGCGCGTCTCTTCCAATGACTCTTCCAGGCGCGTGCGGGTATTTTGCAGGTCCTTTTGCGTCGGTTTGCTCGACAGGAATTCATCGATCGGCTTGCTCAGCGCACTGTTCCAGTACTGGTCGAAGCTGTGGCCAAGCTGCTCGGCGACCGGGCCGACGCCCAGCATGTCGATGTCGGTGAAGTTCAGGTTGGGCTCGGCATCGAAATATTCGTCCCCCAGATTACGGCCGCCGACAATGGCTGCGCTGTTGTCCGCCAGCCACAATTTGTTGTGCATGCGCCGGTGTTGCAGCGACAGGTTCAACAGCCGGCCCATGGTGCGAGTCACGCCTGTGGCCCGGCCCAGGTGCAGCGGGTTGAACAGGCGGATCTGAATTTTCGGGTGCGCCGCCAGGGTGGCGATGATCCAGTCGAGGCCGTCGCTGGTGGTGTCGTCGAGCAGGATTCTCACGCGCACGCCACGGTCGGCGGCCTTGAGCAGTTCCTCCACCAGCATGCGCGTGCTGATGCCGTCGTGGACGATGTAATACTGCAAGTCGAGGCTGCTTTGGGCGTTGCGGATCAACTCGGCACGGGCCATGAAGGCTTCGCCGCTATTTGACAGCAGGCGAAAACCGGACTTGCCCTCGTGGGGCGCGGCCTGGGCCTGGATTGATCGACCGAATGCCGAGTCGCTGGCGGGCAACGCCTGGCTCGGTTCGCGTTGAACGTCGAAGCTGGCGCAACCGCCCAGGAACGAGGCGAGTAGCAGAAGAGCGAGCAGGGGCTGTCTGACTCTCACGTGGGATCGTTCCGATTGGCGGCGGGTGTCGGCATATGGACGCTGAAATCCCGTTAAAAGTCAGTCAGTGAAGGTGTCATTTTCCGCCAGCAGTTTGATTGCCGCGGCGCCGACCTTGCGCACCGCCTCTTCGATCTGTGCCGTTGGTTTGGCAGCGTAGTTCATTCGCAGACAGTTACGGTATTTGCCCGAGGCAGAAAAGATGCTGCCGACGGCAATCTGTACGCCTTGGTCGTGCAAGGCACGGTTCAGTTTCAGGGTGTCGAAGCCATCGGGCAGTTCGACCCAGAGCATGAAACTGCCTTGCGGGCGACTGGCGCGAGTGCCAGCGGGGAAATAGCGGGTGACCCAATCAATCATCATGTCGCGATTGCGTTGATATTGTGTGCGCACCCGCCGCAAATGAGGCTCGAAATGACCGGCCTTGAGGAATTCGGCGATGGCAATCTGCGGTTGCGGCGCGGTACTGCCGGTGCTGATGTACTTCATGTGCAGCACCCGTTCCAGATAGCGGCCCGGTGCAACCCAACCGATACGCAGGCCGGGCGCCAGCGTTTTGGAGAACGAACTGCAGAGCAGGACGCGGCCGTCTTCGTCGAAGGATTTGATCGTGCGCGGTCGCGGGTAGTTGTAGGCCAGTTCGCCATACACATCGTCTTCGATGATCGCCACGTCGAAACGCTGGGCGAGCGTCAACAACGCGCGTTTACGCGACTCCGGCATGATGTAGCCCAGCGGGTTGTTGCAGTTTGGGGTCAACTGTATGGCCTTGATCGGCCATTGTTCCAAGGCCAGTTCCAGCGCATCGAGGCTGATCCCGGTCAGTGGGTCGGTGGGGATTTCCAGGGCCTTCATGTTCAGACCCTTGAGTGTCTGCATGGCGCCGTGAAAGCTTGGCGAATCCACGGCGACGATGTCACCCGGCTCGCAGATGGAGCGAATGCTGGTGGACAGCGCTTCGTGGCAGCCGGTGGTGATCACCAGGTCGTTGGCGGTCAACTGGCACCCGGAATCGAGCATCAGGCGGGCGATTTGCTCACGCAGTTCGAGGGTGCCGTGGATGTTGTCGTAATACAGACCGGGCATGTCCTGCCGTCGGCTGATACGCGCGAGGTTGCGCAGCAACGGTTTCATGGTCGGCGTGGTGATGTCCGGCATGCCGCGACCCAGTTGCACCACATCCTTGCGTGGCACCGCACGTATCAGTTCCAGCACCTGATCCCACTGCGAGATATCTACCGGCCGTTGGGCCGGCCGGCCAATCGCTGGCAACTCCGGCAGGTCGCGACTCACCGGGACGAAATAGCCGGACTTGGGTTTCGGCATCGCCAGGCCGCTGTCTTCCAGCACCCGATAGGCCTGCTGCACCGTGCTCAGGCTGACCCCGTGTTCGACGCTCAACGCCCGCACCGACGGCAGCCGGTCACCGGGGCGATAGAAGCCCTGTTCGATCCGCGTGCCCAGCAATTCGGCGAGGTTGACGTAAAGGGTCATGGCGCAGTCTCGATGTGGATGATTCGGTTAACCAGTACAGATCAGGCAAAAAATTGTGATTCAGAGGTTAAAACGCGAAATCTGTATGGAGTTAATACTTCCAAGTTGAATCTGTAATGCTTTTCGCCGTCCACGCATCATGAAAGCTCTGGCTACCCAAGTAAACAGGAGCAATCAAAATGAACGGCTTGAGCGATGTGCGGCTGACGTTACGCAGTCAGGAACTGGCGGCAGGGCAAATCAACGGTGCGCGGGAAGTGATCATGCGCAACGCGCCGTCCAGCCTGAGTCGTTGGGGTCTGTTCTGGCATCGTCTGCACACGCGCAAGGCGTTGCTGGAGCTGACGCCTGAGCAGTTGAAGGATGTCGGGTTGAGTCTTGAGCAGGCCAGGGAGGAGGGGTTGAAGCCTTTCTGGCGGATTTGAGATTTGCGGTGTCTTTGCGGGCAAGCCCGCTGCCACAGGGTTTGCGGTGAGCATAGTTTTTGTGAGCACCCGCGACCGCTGTGAGAGCGGGCTTGATCGCGATGAGGGCCGAAAGAACATGAGTAACCTTTAGATCAATTCCTTCATCCGATGCCACAACATCCCCAACGCCAACAACGGCGAGCGCAAATGCTTCCCGCCGGGGAAGGTGATGTGCTGCACCTTCGCAAATAGATCGAACCCGCCACCCTGCTGGCCACTGATCGCCTCGGCCAGCAGCTTGCCCGCCAGGTGGGTGGCATTCACCCCGTGACCTGAGTAAGCCTGGGCGTAATACACGTTCGGTTGATCTTTGAGCCGGCCGATCTGCGGCAGGCGGTTGGCGCCGATACCGATCATCCCGCCCCATTGATAATCGATTTTTACCCCGCCCAGTTGCGGGAAAACCTCCAGCATCTTCGGCCGCATGTACGCGGCGATATCCTTGGGGTCGCGACCTGAATAATGGCAGGCACCGCCGAACAGCAAGCGACGATCCGCCGAGAGCCGGTAGTAATCCAGCGCCACCCGCTGATCACACACCGCCATGTTCTGTGGCAGCAGTTTGTGCGCCTGTTCTTCGCTCAAGGGTTCGGTGGCGATGATGTAGCTGCCGGCGGGCAACACCTTGCCGCTGAGTTCGGGGTTGAGCTGGTTGAGGTAGGCGTTGCATCCCAGCACGAGCGACTTCGCGCGCACCGACCCGCGGGCTGTGTGAACTTTGACCTCAGGGCCGTAATCGATGCGGGTTACCGCCGATTGTTCGAACAACTGCGCGCCCAATTCCTGCGCGGCAGCCGCTTCGCCCAAGGCCAGGTTGAGAGGGTGCAGATGCCCTGAGCCCATGTCGATCAAGCCGCCAACGTAGCGGTCGGAACCCACCACCGAGTGCATTTCATGGGCTTGCAGCAAACGGGTTTCGTAGCGGTAGCCGAGGCTGCGCAGTTCTTCGGCGTCTTCGGCGAAGCCTTCCAGGTCGCGGGGTTTGTTGGCGAGATCGCAGTACCCCCACGTCAGGTCGCAAGGGATCTGAAAACGCTCGACCCGCTGTCGGACGATTTCCACCGCTTCCAGGCCCATGAGTTTCATCTGACGCACACCGTCCGCGCCGATCACGTGGGTGAATTGATCGAGCCCATGGCCGACGCCACGAATCAGCTGCCCGCCGTTGCGGCCGCTGGCGCCCCAGCCAATCTTGTGCGCTTCGAGTAGCACCACGCTGAGGCCGCGTTCTGCCAGCTCAAGGGCGGTGTTCAGCCCGGAAAACCCGCCGCCGACCACGCACACGTCGGCCATCAGTTCGCCTTGCAACACCGGATGATCGGGCTGCGGCAGGCTGCTGGCGGCGTAATACGAGGCAGTGTGCTGAGCACGGGCATTCATGCGCGTCATCCTGATTTTTGTGTTTAGAAAATTTGACGGAGCATAAGCCGGACCTTCCGGCGCGGGCAACACTGGTCGGTTGTAGCTGTCTGGATCGACACTTTTGCGTCAGAATCCCGCTCTATTCCGCTTTGGGTCACCGTTTCGATGAGCTGCAACAGTCAGAAAATTCGCACGCTTCGCCAGCAGATTCCCTCATTCGAGTGCGTGCCCGGCTGCCATGACTGCTGTGGACCGGTGACCACTTCGCCCGAAGAAATGTCCCGCCTGCCGCGCAAGACCCGCGCCGAGCAGGATGCGGCGATGGATGAACTCAACTGTGTGCACCTTGGGCCAAACGGCTGCACGGTGTATGACGAGCGGCCGCTGATTTGTCGGTTGTTTGGTACGACCAAGACGCTGCCTTGCCCGAATGGGCGGGGGCCGGTGGAGTTGATTCATCCTCGGGTGGAGAAGCAGATTCATGAGTACATGGCGTCGACCCGGCAGGTCCTCGTCTGAGGGAAGACCGAGTCGCCTGTAATCGCTAGCAGGCTAGCTCCCACAATGGGTCCGTGTCGCACACCAAACTTGTGTCCGCTGAAGATGAACTGTGGGAGCTAGCCTGCTAGCGATGGGGCCGAACAGGTACCGCAAATCTCAATCCGGGATCGGCAAACTCAAACTCTCCTTCACCTCTTCCATCACGATATAGCTCTTGGATTCCCGCACATGCGGCAGCTTGAGCAGAATGTCGCCCAGCAGCTTGCGGTACGAGGCCATCTCGGAAATCCGCGCCTTTACCAGGTAGTCGAAATCCCCTGACACCAAATGGCATTCCAGCACATGGGGCAGTTTCAGCACCGCGCGTCGGAACTCTTCGAAAGTATCGCCGGATTTGTAGTCGAGGCTGATCTCGACGAACACCAGCAGACTACCCTTGAGGTGCTGCGGGTTGAGCCGGGCGTTGTAACCCATGATGATCCCTTCGCGCTCCAGGCGCCGGACCCGCTCGGTGCAGGGCGTGGTCGAGAGCCCGACCTTTTCCCCGAGCTCGGTGAATGAGATACGCCCGTCCGCTTGCAGGATCCGCAGGATGTTGCGGTCGATCTTGTCCAGCTCACGTTTGGTCTGAGTGTTGGTACGCATAGGGGATGCGCCTCCGTGAAAAGCGTTTTTGCCGAGAATTGTCGCCAAATATAGGTGCTTATATAGTGAAATGCACTGGCTAATCTTTTTTAAACTGCCCACATCTACGGTCTGAACTACAAACGTCAGCGGCACGCCGCGATGAGGGATATGAAAATGCGCGTTATGGTCTTGGGTAGCGGCGTCATCGGCACCACCAGTGCTTATTATCTGGCGCGTGCCGGGTTTGAAGTGGTGGTGGTGGACCGTCAGCCGGCTGCGGCCATGGAGACCAGTTTCGCCAACGCCGGGCAAGTCTCGCCGGGTTATGCCTCGCCGTGGGCCGCACCGGGTGTGCCGCTCAAGGCCATCAAGTGGCTGTTGCAGCGCCACGCACCGCTGGCGATCAAGGCCACCGCCGACATCGACCAATACCTGTGGATGGCGCAGATGCTGCGCAACTGCACCGCCAGCCGTTACGCGGTGAACAAGGAGCGCATGGTCCGTCTGTCCGAATACAGCCGCGACTGCCTCGACGAATTGCGCGCTGAAACCGGCATTGCCTACGAAGGTCGCAGCCTTGGTACCACGCAACTGTTCCGCACCCAGGCTCAGCTCGACGGCGCCGCGAAAGACATCGCCGTGCTGAAAGAGTCCGGTGTGCCGTTCGAATTGCTCGATCGCGCCGGCATTGCCCGCGTTGAACCGGCGCTAGCCAACGTTACCGACATCCTTGCCGGTGCCCTGCGCCTGCCGAACGACCAGACCGGCGATTGCCAGATGTTCACCGTTCGACTGGCCGAAATGGCTGTGAAGCTGGGTGTGGAATTCCGCTTTGGCCAGGACATTCAGCGCCTCGACTATGCCGGTGATCGCATCAACGGTGTGTGGATCGACGGCAAGCTGGAAACCGCGGACCGCTACGTGTTGGCACTCGGCAGCTACTCGCCGCAACTGCTCAAGCCGCTGGGCATCAAGGCTCCGGTGTATCCGCTCAAGGGCTACTCCCTGACCGTGCCGATCACCAACCCGGCGATGGCCCCGACGTCGACCATTCTCGACGAGACCTACAAGGTCGCGATTACCCGTTTCGACAACCGCATCCGCGTTGGCGGCATGGCTGAGATAGCCGGTTTTGACTTGTCGTTGAACCCGCGTCGGCGCGAAACCCTGGAGATGATCGTCAACGACCTTTATCCTCAGGGCGGCGATCTGGCCCAGGCGAGTTTCTGGACCGGTCTGCGTCCGACCACCCCGGACGGTACGCCAATCGTTGGCGCAACGCCGTTCAGCAACCTGTTCCTGAACACGGGGCACGGTACGCTCGGCTGGACCATGGCGTGCGGTTCCGGCCGTTTGCTGGCCGACCTGATGGCGAAGAAAACGCCGCAGATCAGCGCCGAAGGCCTCGATATTTCCCGTTATGGCAGCAAAATCCAGGAGTCCGCAAAACATGGCAATCCAGCGCCAGCTCACCAATGAGCGTATGAGTCAGATCGTCGCTCACAACGGTACGGTGTATCTGGCAGGGCAGGTCGGCGATGACATGAACGCCGGGATTGAACAGCAGACTCGCGAAACCCTCGCCAATATCGAGCGTTTGCTCGATCTGGCGGGTACCGACAAGCACCATTTGCTGTCGGTAACGATTTACCTGAAGGACATCGACGCGCACTTCGAAGGCATGAACGCGGTGTGGGACAAGTGGCTGCCCAAAGGCGTCGCCCCGGCCCGTGCGACGGTTGAATCGAAGTTGTGCGAACCGGAAATCCTGATCGAGCTCTCGGTTGTAGCCGCTCTGCCGTAAGCCCGTCAGAAAGATCCCTCTCCCGGTGCTGTTGGCGGTTAACGTCGTCAGCCAGCGCCGGTTTTTATTCCCATGACCGCCTAGAAGCCCTGCCGCCATGCGTCCAGCCCGTGCCCTGATCGACCTTCAAGCCCTGCGCCACAACTTCCAGATCGCCCGTGAACTCACCGGGGCCAAGGCCCTCGCGGTGATCAAGGCCGATGCCTACGGCCATGGCGCGGTACGTTGCGCCCAGGCGCTGGAAGCCGACGCGGACGGGTTTGCCGTGGCCTGCATTGAAGAAGCGTTGGAGCTGCGCGCCGCGGGCATTCGGGCGCCGGTGTTGTTGCTGGAAGGCTTTTTCGAAGCCGATGAACTGGCGCTGATCGTCGAGCACGATTTCTGGTGCGTGGTGCATTCGCTGTGGCAACTCGAAGCCATCGAAAAAGCCGTGCTGAGCAAGCCGATCACGGTCTGGCTCAAACTTGATTCGGGCATGCACCGGGTCGGTCTGCATCCAAAGGATTACCAGGCGGGCTATCACCGGCTGCTGGCCAGCGGCAAGGTGGCGAAAGTGGTGCTGATGAGCCATTTCGCCCGCGCCGATGAGCTGCACAGCCAGGCCAGCGCCGAGCAGGTGGCGGTGTTTGAAGCGGCGCGTCAGGGTTTGGCGGCCGAGGTCAGTCTGCGCAACTCGCCGGCAGTGCTCGGTTGGCCGCAGATTCCGAGCGACTGGGTTCGTCCGGGCATCATGCTCTACGGCGCCACGCCGTTCGAGGAAGCCAATGCCACGGCGTCGCGCTTGCAACCGGTGATGACCCTGGAATCGAAAGTGATTTGCGTGCGTGAGCTGCCGGCCGGCGAGCCGATCGGTTACGGCGCCAAATTCATCACCCAGAAGCCGATGCGCGTTGGCGTGGTGGCCATGGGTTATGCCGATGGCTATCCGCGTCACGCACCGACCGGTACGCCGGTGTTGGTCGCCGGTCAGCGCAGCCAGTTGATCGGCCGGGTGTCGATGGACATGCTTTGCATCGATTTGACTGACGTGCCGCAAGCAGGTCTGGGGTCGACCGTGGAATTGTGGGGTAAAAACATCCTCGCCAGCGACGTTGCGACGGCCGCGGACACGATTCCTTACCAGCTCTTCTGCAACCTGCGCCGGGTGCCGCTGCTCTATTCCGGGGCCTAGGCCAAAACGCTGCGCACCAGAAGTCGCCTCGCCGAACAGGATTCAGGCCAAAGTGTTGTAAATACTGAACGCTGTCGCCATGATAACGCTCAATATTCCTACAACCTGAATCCCTGGAGGCTCCAGCATTGGACGTCGGTGAACGACTGCAATCCATCCGTAAGCTCAAAGGTCTTTCGCAGCGTGAACTCGCCAAACGCGCGGGCGTCACCAACAGCACCATTTCGATGATCGAGAAGAATAGCGTCAGTCCCTCGATCAGTTCGCTGCGCAAGGTTCTGGGCGGGATTCCCATGTCCATGGTCGAGTTTTTTTCCGAAGAAATCCTGGAGGAAAGACCGACTCAGATCGTCTACAAGGCCAACGAGCTGATCGATATTTCCGATGGTGCCGTGACCATGAAGCTGGTCGGCCGGGCGCACCCGAGCCGCGCTATCGCTTTCCTCAATGAAATCTATCCGCCTGGCGCCGATACCGGTGACGAGATGCTCACCCACGAAGGTGAGGAAACCGGGATTTTGGTGGAGGGTCGGCTTGAACTGGTGGTCGGGCTTGAAACATTTGTGCTCGAAGCGGGCGATAGCTACTACTTTGAAAGTACCAAGCCGCACCGTTTCCGTAATCCGTTCGATGCGCCGGCGCGACTAATCAGCGCAGCCACACCCGCGAATTTCTAAGAGAAGAGGCGTCCTGCCAGCACGGCAGCGGCACCCGAAGGTTTTTTCCGCGGCGCAACAAGACCCCTTCGACTTTGGGGTTGTTTCAGTGCGGCGGGCTTACCGCTATACTTGCGCCCGCCTGCGAACCGTGGCCGTAGGCGTGACTAGCCACCATTGAGGGTGAACGCGTGAACCTAATTATGAAAATGCTGGCTGCACCAGCAACCGTATTGGCCCTATGGGCTGTCAGCGCTCAAGCTGCGACCAACGACGATATTGCCAAACGCCTTGAGCCAGTCGGCCAGGTCTGTGTGACAGGTCAAGAGTGCAAGGGTATGGAAGTGGCTGCCGCTTCTGGCGGCGGTGGTGCCAAGGCACCGAAAGACGTTGTTGCTAAACATTGCAATGCGTGCCACGGAACCGGCCTGCTGGGCGCGCCGAAAATCGGCGACAAGGCTGCCTGGAAAGAACGCGCCGATCACCAGGGCGGCCTCGACGGCATCCTGGCCAAAGCCATTACCGGTATCAACTCGATGCCGCCTAAGGGCACCTGCGCCGACTGCTCCGACGACGAGCTGAAAGGCGCAATCAAAGAGATGTCCGGCCTGTAAAACGCCTGCATCTTTCGCGAAAAAGCCGCTTTCGAGCGGCTTTTTTGTGCCCGCGATTTAACGTCCGAGACTGTTCATTGCAGCAAAGACCCGGCAAGCTCGGTCCAACCCCAATTCACGGAAAGTACGGGAGGATCAGATGGTGCAGCTGTGTTCTATCGAGCAAGCGGTCGATGAGGTGCTGGCACGGTTGCCGGCGCATATCCACATGGGCCTGCCCCTCGGTCTGGGCAAACCCAACCACTTCGTCAACGCGCTGTATCAACGCGTGGCGCAACTGCCTGAACGGCAGCTGACGATCTATACCGCGCTGTGTCTGGGCCGTCCTGCATTGGGCGACGGTTTGCAGAAGCGCTTCCTTGAGCCCTTCATCGAGCGAGTGTTCGGCGACTACCCGGAGCTGGATTTCCTCGCGGGTCTGCACAAGGACAACCTGCCGCCCAACATCCATGTTCAGCAGTTTTTCATGCAACCCGGCAGCCTGCTTCACAGCGAATCGGCTCAGCAGGATTACGTCAGCAGCAACTACAGCCACGCCGCGCGGGACATCTACGCGGCCGGTTTGAACCTGGTCGCGCAACTGGTGGCCAGCCACTCCGAACACCCGGATCGCCTGAGCCTGAGCTGCAACCCGGACATCACCCTCGACCTGTTCCCGATGATCGCCAAGCGCAGGGCAGCGGGGCAGACAGTCTTGCTCGTGGGCCAGGTGCACAACGACTTGCCGTACATGCCCGGTGATGCCGAAATCGGCATCGACACTTTCGACCTGCTGGTCGACGAGAAAGACAACACCACGCTGTTCTCGACGCCGAACATGCCGGTGGGTTTCCAGGACCATTTCATCGGATTACACGCCAGCGCCCTGGTTCGTGATGGCGGCACCTTGCAGATCGGCATCGGTGCCATGGGCGATGCGCTGACGGCGGCGTTGCTGGCGCGGCAGGCCGACAATGCCGGTTACAAGGCCTTACTGGCGGAGATCAATCTCAGCCAATGGGCGCAGTTGATCGACCGCGAGGGCGGCATCGAACCCTTCGCCAAAGGCCTGTACGGTTGCAGTGAAATGTTCGTCAACGGCTTGTTGGTGCTGGCCGATGCCGGGATCCTGCGGCGCAAGGTCTACCCGGATGTGGCCACTCAGCAGCAGGCGAATGCCGGCACGCTGGACGAGGCCGCGCAGACTGACGGCATTTCGGTGCACGGCGGATTTTTCCTCGGGCCGCGCAGCTTTTATGAACGCCTGCGCGAGCTGCCGCAGAGCAAGCGGCTCGAATTCAACATGACCCACATCAGCTACATCAACGAGCTCTACGGCCAGGAAGAACTCAAACGCTTGCAACGCCTGGATGCGCGATTCATCAACACCGTGTTTACCATGACGTTGCTTGGCGCCGGCGTGGCCGATCAGCTCGAAGACGGGCGGGTGCTCAGCGGTGTCGGCGGGCAGTACAACTTCGTCGCCCAGGGCCATGCGCTGGAGGGCGCGCGTTCGATTCTGCTGCTGCGCAGCTGGCGCGAGGCGGGCGGGGAGGTCAGTTCCAACATCGTCTGGCAGTACGGCCATTGCACGATCCCGCGGCATCTGCGCGACATCGTCGTCACCGAATACGGCGTCGCTGATTTACGCGGCAAGACGGACGCGGCGGTGATCGAGGCGTTGCTCAACATCAGCGATTCGCGTTTCCAGTCGGGGTTGATCGAACAGGCGCAGAGCGCCGGGAAACTACCGAAGAATTTCCGCCTCGATCCGCGCTTTGCCGACAACCGCCCGGAACGCTTGCAGGCGATTCAGGCCGGGCATCCGCAGTTGTTTCCGGAGTATCCGCTGGGGAGTGATTTCACGGCTGAAGAGCGGGACCTGTTGCGGGCGCTGAACTGGCTGAAGAGCAAGTTCAAGCTGACGGAGATTCTGGAGTTGGGCAAGGCTGCGCTGGATGCGCCAGAGGCTTCGGCGTTTCCCGAGCATCTGGAGCGGATGCAGCTGAGCAATCCGGAAGGCCTGAAAGAGGATTTATTTCAGCGGTTGTTGCTCGCCGGCCTGAAAGCCACCGCGCAATAACGCCTAACGCATAACCAACTGTGGGAGCCAGCCTGCTGGCGATGGCTGTCTGTCAGTCATGAAGATTTTGACTGACACGACGCCATCGCCAGCAGGCTGGCTCCCACAGGGGGAATGCGGTGTTGCGGATTACTTGATGAAGGTTACAACGCCATCCTTCAGCGACTGCACCCGAGCCAGCGACTCAACCCGATAACCCTGCGCATCCAGTTCCGCACGCCCACCCTGGAACGACTTCTCGATCACGATCCCCAAACCGGCCACGGTCGCGCCGGCCTGCTTGATGATCGAGATCAGTGCTTGGGACGCCTTACCGTTGGCCAAAAAGTCATCGATGATCAGCACGCGGTCGCTGCTGGTCAGGTGGCGCGGGGAGATCGCCACCGTGCTCTCGGTCTGCTTGGTGAACGAGTAAACGGTCGCCGACAGCAGGTTTTCGGTCAGGGTCAGGGACTGATGCTTGCGCGCAAAGATCACCGGCACGCCGAGGTTCAGACCGGTCATGATCGCTGGGGCGATGCCCGAAGCTTCGATGGTGACGATCTTGGTGATGCCCGAGTCCTTGAACAGCGCAGCGAACTCGTCGCCGATCAATTTCATCAGCGCCGGGTCGATCTGGTGGTTCAAAAAGGCGTCGACCTTCAGGACCTGATCGGAAAGCACGATGCCTTGTTCGCGAATTTTCTGGTGCAGTGCTTCCATGAAGCGATCCTCTACTGGCGCCGTGTGCGCCTAGCTTGTCAAAAAGTGTTTGGTTGAAAAGTGCTCAATTCTAGCGCTTTAGCATCGCCCGTATATCCGCCAGTGCGGTGTTGCCGCGAACGGCTTTGACTTCAACCGGCGTGTCATCGGTGCCTTCCCAAGCCAGGTCGTCCGGCGGCAGTTCATCGAGGAAGCGGCTCGGTGCGCAGTCGATGATCTCGCCGTATTGCTTACGCTTGGCGGCGAAGGTGAAGGCCAGTGTCTGACGCGCGCGGGTAATTCCGACGTAGGCCAGGCGGCGTTCTTCTTCGATGGTGTCGGCTTCGATGCTGGAACGGTGCGGGAGGATTTCCTCTTCCATGCCCATGATGAACACGTAGGGGAATTCCAGACCCTTGGAGGCATGCAAGGTCATCATCTGCACGCCTTCGGCGCCATCTTCCTCTTCCTGCTGACGTTCCAGCATGTCGCGCAGGACGAGTTTGCCGATGGCGTCCTCGACGGTCATCTCGCCTTCTTCGTCTTTCTCCAGGGTGTTTTTCAACGCCTCGATCAGGAGCCAGACGTTACCCATGCGGTAGTCGGCGGCCTTGTCGCTGGAGCTGTTGGTGCGCAGCCAGTTCTCGTAGTCGATGTCCATGACCATGCTGCGCAGCGCCGAGATCGGATCTTCGCCGGCGCACTGTTCGCGAACCTTGTCCATGAAACGCTTGAAGCGCGACAGGCGATCGGTGAACCGCGCATCCAGGTGTTCGCCCAGACCGATTTCGTCGGTGGCGGCGTACATCGAGATCTTGCGTTCGGTGGCGTAGTTGCCGAGCTTTTCCAGGGTGGTCGAACCGATCTCCCGGCGTGGGACGTTGATTACCCGCAGGAAGGCATTGTCGTCATCCGGGTTCACGATCAGGCGGAAGTAGGCCATCAGGTCTTTGACTTCCTGACGTCCGAAAAAGCTGTTGCCGCCCGACAGGCGATACGGAATCTGGTGGTGCTGCAGCTTCAGCTCGATCAGCTTGGCCTGGTAGTTACCGCGATACAGAATTGCGAAATCGCTGTAGGGCCGGTCGGTACGCAAATGCAGGGTCAGCAACTCCACGGCCACGCGCTCGGCTTCGGCGTCCTCGTTGCGGCAGCGAATCACGCGGATTTCGTCGCCGTGGCCCATCTCGCTCCACAGCTGTTTTTCGAACTCATGCGGGTTGTTCGAGATCAGCACGTTGGCGCAGCGCAGGATGCGGCTGGTGGAGCGATAGTTCTGCTCCAGCATGACGACTTTCAGGGACGGGTAATCGTCCTTGAGCAGCATCAGGTTTTCCGGGCGGGCGCCGCGCCAGGCGTAGATCGACTGGTCGTCGTCGCCCACCACGGTGAACTGGTTGCGCATGCCGATCAGCAACTTCACCAGCAAATACTGGCTGGCGTTGGTGTCCTGGTATTCGTCCACCAGCAGGTAGCGGACTTTGTTCTGCCACTTTTCGAGGATGTCGGCGTGTTCCTGGAACAGCTTCACCGGCAGCAGGATCAGGTCGTCGAAGTCCACCGCGTTGAACGCCTTGAGCGTGCGCTGGTAGTGGGTGTAGACGATGGCGGCGGTCTGTTCCTTGGGGTTGCGTGCGTTTTCCAGAGCTTCGGCCGGCAGGATCAGGTCGTTTTTCCACGAGCCGATCATGTTCTTGATCTCGTCGACGCCGTCGTCGCCGGCGTATTCCTTTTGCATGATGTCGGTCATCAGGGCTTTGACATCGGTCTCGTCGAAAATCGAGAAGCCCGGTTTGTAGCCCAGCCGCGCGTGTTCCTTGCGGATGATGTTCAGACCCAGATTGTGGAAAGTGCACACCGTCAGGCCACGACCTTCGCCGCCCTTGAGCAGGGTGCCGACCCGTTCCTTCATCTCGCGCGCGGCCTTGTTGGTAAAGGTCATGGCGACGATGTACTGGGCGCGGATGCCGCAGTTCTGGATCAAGTGCGCGATCTTGCGCGTGATCACGCTGGTCTTGCCGGAGCCTGCACCGGCGAGCACCAAAAGAGGGCCGCCGACGTAGCTCACGGCTTCTTGCTGCCGGGGATTGAGTCGGGACATACGAAATCAGGGAGTCGTTTGCGAAATGGGCCGGCATTTTAACAGGCTCAGCGAATTGTGCTGCTCTCTCCGACTTGTGACGCAATACGCTATCTATATTTGCCGGTTTTGTTACTTTCACGCAGGATGCGCGATGAGTTTGCGTCTAATGTTCGTAATTCCGGATACAAAAGCCTCGTTTGATAACTGATGTCATTTGGTCATTGGTTATCGGCACGGCATAATGCCCGCCGCCTACATCATTGCAGAGTCTAGGGAGCTAGCTTGTCTACGCCTGTCGAACCCTTGCGTTTGCTGCTACTGGCTGAAGAGCCAGCGTGGGCAGCGTTGTTGCGCGAGTGTCTGGCTCCGATGGGGAGCTCGGCCGTGCTCATCAGCGCTCCAAGCTGGGAATCGGTCAGCACTCTGTTCGATGACAACCGCAGCGCGGTGTTGTTGACGATCCCGGCCCTTCAGCCGGCGCCCGGCCGTTGCAATTTGCCAACGGTGTTGCTGCTCGAACAAGAGCCGCTGTTGCCGCCCGATGGCGTGAGCGACTGGCTGGTGCGCGATCATCTCGACCCTGGCATGTTGCGCCGTTGCCTGCGCCATGTGCGCGAGCGCGGCGTACTGGAAAACACCCTGCAGCGCCTGGCCGAGCAAGACCCGCTGACCGGCATCGCCAACCGCCAGGGTTTCCAGACCTTGCTGGCTGCGCGCTTGGCAGAAAACGAGGGGCGCGGCCTGGCCCTCGGTCACCTCGACCTCGACAACTTCCGCCACGCCAACGACGCCCTCGGCCATCAGGCCGGCGATCGGTTGATCCTGCAAGTGGTCGCGCGCCTGAAAAGCCAGCTCGAGGCCGGCGATCAACTGGCGCGGCTGGGCAGCGATGAGTTCGCCCTGCTGATCGACACCCGCCGCGCGCCGCAACGTGCCGAGTGGATGGCCGAACGCATCACCGAGGCGTTGGCCGAGCCTTATTGGGTCGACGGCGAAAGCCTGTTGATCGGTTCCAGCCTGGGCATTGCCCACGCCCGCGCCCAAGCCGGCGCCGACCCGCTGATGTGGCACGCGCACATCGCCATGCAGCAGGCCAAGAGCACCCAAGGCTGCACCTTTCACATCTTCAACGAACGCATCAACCGCAATGCCCGCAGCATGGCCGACCTCGAAAGCGAGTTGCGCCGGGCGTTGCGTCGCGATGAGCTGGAACTGCATTACCAGCCACGCCTGAACCTGGAAGACGGCAAGATTGTCGGCCTCGAAGCCCTGGTGCGCTGGCGCCACGCAGAACGTGGCTTGCTGCCGCCAAGCGAGTTTGTGCCACTGGCCGAGCAAAGCGGTTTGATCGTGCCGCTCGGTTACTGGGTGATTTCCCGTGCACTGCGCGACATGCAGGCGCTGCGCGAGCTGGGTTTGCCGGCGTTGCACATGGCGATCAACCTGTCGTTCCGGCAGTTTCAGGACAGCCAGTTGCTTTCCACCCTGAGCCGGCTGATTGCCGAACGTGGCGTCGAGGCGCAATGGCTGGAATTCGAACTGACCGAAACGGCGGTCATGCGCCGCAGTGATCTGGTGAAGCAGACCATGGATGCCCTTGGGCGTCTGGGCGTGCGCTTCTCTCTCGACGACTTCGGCACCGGGTTTTCGTCCTTCGTGCACCTCAACAGCCTGCCGATTGCCTTGCTGAAGGTCGACAAGAGTTTCGTCGGCGGAATGGAAGGGCGCGAAGAGAATCGCAAACTGGTGCACGCGATGATCAACCTGGCGCACAACCTCAATCTGGAAGTGGTCGCCGAGGGCGTGGAAACGCCGGAGCAGCTGGATCTGTTGCGCGGATTTGGTTGCGATCAGGTGCAAGGCTATCTGATCAGCAAGCCGTTGCCGTTGACGGAGCTGGTTGAGTATTTGAGCTTTGGCAGCAGTCAGCAGCCGATCTTAGAGGTCGGGAGCTGACGACGAACGAATGTGGGAGCGAGCCTGCTCGCGATAGCGGACTATCAGTCGACATTAATGTTGACTGACATGGCCTCATCACGAGCAGGCTCGCTCCTACACGGGATCTCAGTCCGGCTGGGCGACTTCGAAACGCTGCGACGACGGCTCCCGCCGAATCATCCGCTTCATCTTCCACTCAAACGCCAGTGTCAGGCTCACCGCTGCGCACGCCAGCCCCAGCGCCAACCCCCACCAGACGCCCGTCGGTCCCCAGTTCAGATGGAAGGCCATCCACCAGGCGGCAGGGGCGCCAATCAGCCAATAGCAACCCAGCCCGACCAAGAACGTGGTCTTGGCATCCTTGAGCCCGCGAATGCAGCCCATGGCGATGGTTTGCGTACCGTCGAACAGCTCGAACCACGCCGCCACCGCCAGCAGGCTCACAGCCAGTTCGATGACCGGGCGGAAGGCCGGGTCGTTGTGGTCCAGGAACAGGCCGATCAACTGATGGGGGAGCAGCCAGAAGACCATCGCGAAGCCGAGCATCGCTGCCGCGCCGAACGCGATCCCGACCCGTCCGGCCAGTCGCGCGTCCAGCAGCTGCCCGGCGCCGTAATGCTGGCCGATGCGCATGGTGATCGCATAGGAAAGCCCCGCCGGAATCATGAACGCCACCGAGACGATCTGCAGCGCGATCTGGTGCGCGCCCAGTTGCGTGCTGCCCATGGTGCCCATGCACAACGCGGCGAAGGCAAACAGCCCGACTTCCACTGCGTAGGTGCCGCCAATCGGCAGGCCCAGGCGCCACAACTCTTTCAGATACTGCCGGTTAGGCCGCGACAAACCCTGGCACAACGGATACGCGTCGTACGCCGGATGCCGCCGAATGTGCAGCGCCAACGCCACGGCCATCAGGTTGGCGACAATCGCCGTGACCAGACCGATGCCCACCAGGCCCATTTTCGGCAGGCCGAACATCCCGGTGATCAACGCATAATTGAGCACGAAGTTGGCCACCGTGCCGCCGAGGCTGATGACCATCACCGGCGTCGCCCGGCCGATCGCGCTGGTGAAACCGCGCAGGGCCATGAAACTCAGGTAGCCGGGCAGGGCGAACGGCAGGATCAACAGGAACTGCCCGGCTGCCTGAACGTTGGTTTCAGTCTGGCCGAACAGCAACAGCACCGGTTTGAGATTCCACAGCAGCAAACCGGCGACCAACGCCATCAGCCACGCCAGCCACAAACCGGCCTGGGTCAGCCGCGCCGCACCGACGATATCGCCCGCGCCCTGACGGATCGCCACCAGAGTGCCGACCGCCGCAATCACGCCAATGCAAAAGATCGACACAAACGAATAGGTCGCCGCGCCGAGCCCGCCGCCGGCCAGCGCTTCGGGGCTCAGGCGCGCCATCATCAAGGTGTCGGTGAGGACCATCAGCATGTGCGCCAACTGCGAGGCAATCAACGGCCCCGCCAGCCGCAGGATGGCCCAGAGTTCAATACGCGCTGGATGCTGCATGGTCATCACGCTCTAGGGGTCAAAGAGAACAGGAAAGCGTCGATTCTCGGCGCTCTGCAGGGTTTGCACAAAGGGATAAAAAGGATGGATGGCATGATTAAAACTCATCCAGGGGAGTTTCTGATAAGTTGACGAAATTACGCCATAGGAGCTTTCCGAATGTCCCGTCGTCTTCCTCCTCTTTATGCCCTTCGCGCATTTGAAGCGGCGGCGCGGCATAGCTCGTTTACCCGTGCCGCTGAAGAGTTGTCGATTACGCAGAGTGCGGTCAGTCGGCACATTCGTACGCTTGAAGAGCATTTTGCCTGCCGGCTGTTTCACCGCAGCGGGCGCAATTTGCAACTGACCGAGTCGGCGCGGCTGATCCTGCCGGGCATTCGCGAAGGATTCACCGCCCTTGAGCGCGCCTGCAATACCTTGCGCGCCGAAGATGACATCCTGCGCATGAAGGCGCCGTCGACCCTGACCATGCGCTGGCTGCTGGCGCGGCTCAGCCGCTTCCGCCACCTGCAACCGGGTAACGAGGTGCAACTGACCAGCGCCTGGATGGACATCGACTCGGTGGACTTCAACCATGAACCGTTCGACTGCGCCGTGATCCTCAGCAACGGGCATTTTCCGCCGGACTGGGAGGCGAGTCTGCTGTTCCCGGAGGAACTGATTCCGGTCGGCGCGCCGAATCTTCTGAAGGATCAACCGTGGGACGTCGCGCGCCTGGCCAATGCCGAATTGCTGCACCCGACGCCGGACCGACGTGACTGGCGCAACTGGCTTGAGCGCATGGGATTGACCGATCAGGTGTCGCTCAAGGGCGGACAGGTGTTCGATACGCTGGAGCTGGGGATGATTGCCGCCGCCCGGGGTTATGGCGTGTCCATGGGCGATCTTTTGATGGTGGCCGAGGATGTGGCGCAGGGCCGTCTGAGTTTGCCGTGGCCGACTGCCGTCGCCAGCGGTGAGCATTATTACCTCGTCTGGCCGAAAACCCGCCCCGGAGGTGAACGTTTGCGCCGCCTCAGCGATTTTCTGCAAAGCGAAGCGCAGGCCATGAAATTGCCGGACGTCGAGCACTTGAGCTGAATCGATAGAGCCCTCGAAATAGCGGCCTTGAGCCATATCCCGGCTTTTTACTCAAGTATTCAGGTTTGCCGCCGAAAATCTGCAGATGGAACCTTCGTGCAGGTTCGACGCAATTCCCATTATTAGAAATTTTGCTGAGTAGCCGATCAAGGAGGATCAGATCGCTCGGCCAGGAGCTGTCATGTCTCAACCTCGTGCCCGGATTGCCTCACAGCTTGGTCTTGCGCTCGCCGTTATTCTGGCGATTGTCATCAGCGGCAGCACCCTGTTCGCCTTGCGTTCGCTGGACACGGCCAACCTCGCTACCCGCGAAGAACACCTGGCCAGCGAGGCGAGGTTGCTGGCCGACCAGTTGAGTACGTTTCACGGCACATTGCGTGAAAGTACCCAACGCCTGGCGGGGCTGTTCGAGAAGCGCTTCAGCGCAGGGTTGAGCGTACATCCGGACGAACCGGTGACCGTGGCGGGCACGCAGACCCCCGGCCTGCACTTGGGCAGCGAGGTGCTGAACAACAACTTCAAGGAAGTGGACGAGTTCAAGCAAATGACCGCGGGCGTTGCGACGGTGTTCGTGCGCAGCGGCGATGAGTTCATTCGGGTCAGTACGAACGTCACTAAACAGGACGGCAGCCGCGCCATCGGCACGTTGCTCGATCATGCGAACCCGGCTTACACGCGCCTGTTGGCGGGGCAGAATTACGTGGGTCGAGCCTTGCTGTTCGAACGCTTCTACATGTCGCAATACACCCCCGTACGCGACAGCAGCGGTAAGGTTATTGCCGTGCTGTACGTAGGGTTCGATTACACCGACGCGCAGAACGCGCAATTTGCCAACCTCACACGCTTCCGCATCGGGCAGACCGGTTCTCTGGCATTGCTCGATGAGCAGAACAAATGGCTGGTGCCGATTGCAGGCGTGCAAGCACCGGATCAAGCGGTCAAGACGATAAACAGTCTGGCCAAGACGCCGGGTAAAGGTGAGTTCTGGAGCGACAAATCCGAAGACTTCTACAGCATTGCCGTGCCATTTGAAGGCGGGCCGTGGTCAGTCGTGGCGAGCATGCCGAAAAGCGAAATCCGTGCTGTCACCTGGGCTGTCGGCATTCAATTGGCAATTGGCAGCCTGCTGGCGATGTTGATCGCCGTGGGCTCGGCTGTCTGGCTGCTGCGCAGCAAGCTGGCGCCGCTGGGTGATCTGGTACGTCAGGCCGAAGCTTTGGGTGCGGGTGATCTGAGCGTGCGTCTGAATGTGTCGAGCAACGACGAAATCGGTCAGTTGGCCCGCGCCTTCAACCAGATGAGCCAAGCGCTGTCGACCATGGTCGAGCACATCCGCAAGGCCTCGCAAGAGGTCAACAGCCGTGCCCAGGCGTTGTCCGGTTTGTCGGGTGGTGCCTATGAAGGCATGGAGCAGCAGTCCGGCGAGATCACCAGCATGGCCGGCGCCGTGGAAGAATTCAGCGCCACCTCGTTGAACATTGCCGACAACATGGGCAGCACTCAGCGTCTGGCGCAGGAAAACGCACAGCAAACCCAGATCGGTCGTACATCGATGGATGAAGCGTCCTCGTCCTTGGAGCAAATCGCTGGCGCGCTGAACAGCACCGCCACGGTGATCAACACCTTGGGTCAGCGTTCGCAGGAAATCGGGGGCATTGTCGGCGTGATCACCTCGATTGCCGAGCAAACCAACCTGCTGGCGCTCAACGCCGCCATCGAAGCGGCGCGTGCCGGTGAACAAGGTCGCGGTTTTGCGGTGGTGGCCGATGAAGTGCGCAACCTGGCTTCACGCACCCGCCAGGCCACTGACGAAATTTCCGGGATGATCCAAAGCATTCAGCAGGAAACCGGCAACGCCATCAGCACCATGGAGCAGGGCAACGTTCTGATGCAGGAAGGCTTGTCGCGCAACGCCAATGTCGCTTCAGCACTGGCGCGGATCGATGAGCAAAGCCGTTCCGCCGGTGAACAATTCGCGGCGATCACCACGGCGACCCAGGAGCAGAGCAGCACCGCGACCCTGCTCAGCAGCAACCTGCAAAGCATTGCGCTGGCGAACAGCGAGCAACGGGAAGTGGTGTCGAACCTGGCGGTTACTGCCAAGGAGCTTGAAAGCCTGGCGGCGGACTTGCGTTCTGAGGTTGACCGGTTTCGGTGAGGCGTCTCTGAAGTAGTCATCGCGAGTAGGCTCGCTCCCACATTAGAACTGCGGTGTTCACAAATATTGTGTTCGCCTCAGATCCAATGTGGGAGCGAGCCTGCTCGCCAAGGGATCGACCCCATTTTCGATTTGCCGCACATTCGCGGATCAATACCCCTCGGTTGTCTTCTTGGCGTTTGTCTCCCATCTTTTAACTTGATGAATCGTTTCAGCAAGTCTATAAAAATGGCACAACTCCAAGAAAGGCTCCTGCCATGACTCCGCTCAAACTCATCATCGCGCTCAGCGCATTCTCTGCTGCCTCCCACGCCATGGCCTGGGACTACGTTCTTCTCGACACCGAAAAGGCTGCCCAGAACTGGCAAATCACCAGCCAGCAACTCGGGGTGAAAACCGACAAACCCTTTTCCGTAACCCTGCGAACTCTGCACGGCGGTCGGCAGGAGGGTGTCAGCATCGTCGACATCGATAACGGCACGATGAAACTCTCGGTGGTGCCTACTCGCGGGATGAACGTCCTGCAAGCCTCGGTCGGCAATGTGCGTATGGGCTGGGATTCGCCGGTCAAGGAAGTGGTCAATCCATCCTTCATCGAACTCAACGGTCGTGGTGGACTGGGCTGGCTGGAAGGTTTCAACGAGTTGGTCACCCGCTGCGGCTACGAGTGGGTCGGCCACCCCGGTATGGACAACGGCGAGTTGCTGACTCTGCACGGCCGCGCTGCCAACATCCCGGCCAGCACCGTCACCCTGCACATCGACGAAAAACCGCCGTATGCCATCAGCCTGCGCGGCGAGCTGAAAGAGCAGGCGTTCAAGAAAGTCGACTTTTCTGTCACAACCGAACTGGTCACTGAACCGGGCAGTGTGAGCTTCAGCCTCAACGACACTCTGACCAATAACGGCGACTATCCGAAGGAATACCAGGCGCTGTACCACAGTAACTTCAGCACCCCGTTCCTTGAGCAGGGCGCCCGCTTCGCCGCACCGGTGAAGCAGGTCTCGCCGTTCAATGACAAGGCCAAAGACGACCTGCCGGACTGGCAGACCTACCGCGCACCGACCAAGGACTACGACGAAACGGTTTACAACGTCGTGCCATATGCCGACGCCAAGGGCGATACGCTGACGGTCCTGCACAACAAGGCCGCTAACCTGGGCATTTCGGTCGGCTTCAACACTCAAACGCTGCCCGTGTTTTCGCTGTGGAAAAACACCGATACCCAAGGCCAGGGCTACGTCACCGGTCTCGAGCCGGGGACCAGCTTCTCCTATAACCGGCGCTATCAGCGGCCGCTGGGGCTGGTGCCGACGATTGCACCGAAGGAGCACAAGCAGTTTCAGATCAGCTACAGCCTGTTGGCGGACAAGGGTGCTGTGGACAAGGCGCTGAAACGGGTGAGTGATATTCAGGGCGGGCGTGAAACCGAGGTGCGGCAGACGCCGTTGGTGGATCTCACCAAGGAGTGACTTCATCAGCTGGCGGTTGGCCGGTACTGCAACGCTTCCGCCAGATGCTCACGAGTGATGCCATTGACCTGTTCGAGGTCCGCCAATGTGCGCGCGACCTTGAGCAGTCGGTGGGCCGACCTGAGTGACAAGGTCAAACGCTCGCAGGCGGTTTCCAGCCAGGCTTCGTCGGTTGTGGATAACTTGCAGTGACGGCGCAGTCCCGGCAAATCAAGGAATGCATTGGCACAACCTTGGCGTTTGTGTTGCCGCTCCCGGGCTTCGGCGACCAGCGCTGCAGCAGTGGCGGTGTCATCGCCGGGTTTTAGCGCAGGATTCAACGCCGTGGGTTCCCGGGCGACGGTCAGGTGCAGGTCGATGCGATCCAGCAGTGGCCCCGACAGTTTGTTGCGGTAACGCTGGACCATGTCCGGGGTACAGCTGCATTTGCCACTGGGTTCGCCAAGATATCCACAGGGACACGGGTTCATCGCGGCGACCAATTGAAAGCGCGCGGGAAACCTCACGCGATCCTTGGCGCGGGAAATCACGATGTGGCCGGATTCCAGTGGTTCTCTTAAAACCTCCAACACCTTGCGATCGAATTCCGGAAGTTCGTCGAGGAACAGCACACCATGATGGGCGAGGGTGATTTCGCCGGGTTGTGGTTTTGAGCCACCGCCCACCAACGCCGGGCCCGAGGCTGAATGGTGGGGTTGGCGGAAGGGTCGTTGCGGCCAGTGACTCAAGGGCACGCAACTGGTGACGGACTGAATGGCGGCGACTTCCAGTGCTTCATTTTCTGCCAATGGCGGAAGCAGTCCTGGCAAACGACTCGCCAAAAGCGTTTTTCCCGTACCCGGTGGTCCGCTGAACAGCAGGTTATGAGCGCCCGCCGCCGCGATCAGCAGAGCGCGCTTGGCCGACAGTTGGCCCTGTACTTCATTCAAGTCTGGATAGGGTTTGCTGGCGTAGAGCAGGCCATTGGAAACGTAGGGCTCGACCGGTGTATGCCCATTGAAATGCGCAACGGCTTCCAGCAGGTGATCCACGGCAAACACCTTCAACCCTGACGCCAGGCACGCTTCCTCGGCGTTCGCTCGCGGCACCATCAACGAGCGCCCGGCCTTGCGGGCAGCCAGCGCTGCCGGCAACACGCCTCTCACGGCACGTACCGCGCCGGACAACGCCAACTCTCCAAGGCATTCAATGTCATCCAGTGTCAACGTCGGCACCTGCACGCTGGCAGAGAGAATCCCCAAAGCAATCGCCAGATCGAATCGTCCGCCGTCCTTCGGCAAATCAGCGGGGGCGAGATTGAGCGTGATACGCCGCGCCGGGAATTGCAGGCCTGAGTTGATGATCGCACTGCGTACCCGATCCTTGCTTTCCTTCACAGCGGCTTCGGGCAAGCCGACCATCGTCAATGACGGCAGACCGTTGGCCAGATGGACTTCTACGGTAACGGCGGGCGCATCCACGCCAATCTGGGCGCGGCTGTGGACGATGGAGAGGGACATGGTCGTTCCTTGAACTTTTACGGGAACCGCTTCCTGCGGTTTTTGAAGGGTAGTCGGGGGCGCGTGATGGCGCAGGTGCCAAATATTCGCAGGATGTTGCGAGTGTCTTTCTGATGGGTGAAGCGTAAGGGAGTGGGGATCTACGACGTAATCAGTCGCGGGATGAGGTTGTTGTAGCACGTTGCCTGGATCTATGAAGGACTGCGGCGAAAGCTGAATCGAAGGCGATAAAAAACCGCCTTGAGGAAGCGGTTTTTTGTGTGGTTTCGGGGAGGCTAGGGCCTGCGTCCTTAGTGAATACACTCACGGTGCTGAGGTTGTTCACCTTTTGTTGTCGAATTAGCCGTAGCGGGTGCTCTGTAACCGGCGAGCCAGCCGCTTGGTTCCAACTCTTTACCGCGAGCCGCAGCAACCTCAAAAAAGCGGCGTTGAGTGGCAGATACGTTCCCGGCCAGCCGGAGTGCCTCCGCATGATATCCAGCGATGAGTCGCAGTTTGTCTTTTCGTTTTCCGGGTTTCATAGCGATCTCTTCTGGATTTGCAGATGGTTTTACAGGTTGATCAGCTTAAGAGGTGAGCGCGGTAGTGATGCAATGAGAATTGGTGCTCCTTTTTGTAGGAAGCGTCTTGGTTTGGAAGGAGTTCTGAAGGCCCTTGGTAGTCCTTTTCCTAAAGCTTTGAAGGGATGGCCAAGAGTCGCATTGGCGCATTTGCATAAGTGAATTCAGGTTATACACTTAAGATTAATGCATAACGTTAAGCTTTAATTTATGATCGTTAGCTTTAAGTGTTCTGAGACCGAGTACCTGTTTCGCAACGGTAAGACCCGTATGTGGTCAGCCATTCTGAGTGTCGTGGAACGAAAGCTGACGATGCTTGATGCTGCTGCCGTACTGATTGACCTTCGATCCCCGCCGGGAAATCGCTTGGAGGCATTGGGGGGAAACCGAAAAGGTCAGCACAGCATCCGTATCAACGCTCAATGGCGAATTTGCTTTGTTTGGGGTCTTAACGGGCCAGAGAATGTCGAAATCGTCGATTATCACTGAGGTGAGTAATGACTAAGAATGGTATGCGCCCGGTTCACCCCGGCGAGATCCTCAAAGAGGAATACCTGGAGCCTCTGAGCCTTACGGCGGCAGCCTTGGCTAGAGCATTGAGCGTTTCGACACCTACGGTGAACGACATCGTGCTCCAGCGTCGGGGTGTCAGCGCTGATATGGCTCTAAGGCTATCTATCTGTCTGGACACGACCCCGGAATTTTGGCTGAACCTGCAATCGACTTACGATTTGCGCAAAGCCGAGATTGAGCGAGGAGCAGCGATCCGGGATCAGGTTGAGCGGCTTCCGCACTGCGCCTGATCCTCAATTCCTGAACGAACCCCACGCTATAACGTGGGGTTTTTTTTGTCGTTCAGAATGCCTGGAGTATTCGGGAAGCACGCTTCCACCATGGTGTATTGATCGAGCGCTGCGTCCGTTCACCATCTGCCAGCATCTGCGGAACATCCTGCAACCGAATCCACGGCTGGTTATTCCAGTGCAGCAAACTCAGTGACATCTCCGGCCAGTTCAACAGGCTCAGGACCGGGCGTTCGCTTGTTGCCGGTTGTTGGGCATCTCTGAGGGCTGGCACTACGTCGTGGGTCAGCCATTCGCGCAGTCCTCGGTATTCGGGGCAGTAGTGGTAGACGAGCAGGGCGTAGACGCCGGATTCGCTGATCAGCAGGGTGTTTTCGAGGGTGCCGTGGATGAGCATTCGTGCGGTTTGGTGTTGGTCGGGGTCGAGTTTGCGGACGGTGCGTTCTTCGATGTAGAGGCGCAGGAGGCGGCCGAGGTCGCGGGCGCAGAACCAGGGTTGGTTTTCGAGGAGGAGGGCGTGGAGGTGGAGTTTGTGGCGGGTGAAGATGTGAGGGATTAGATAATTTTCGTCCATCGAGCAGTACCCCAATTTCGCTTGGTAGATGACTGCCACTTATCGTCGCCAAACAATAAGGGTGGCAGCTGCGTGCGGGTTGGCGAACCGGCCAAGCGAATTCCGGCAGACCCTAAGGTCTCCCACACACAGCCGCCATATTTCGAATCGGGAAAAAAATACCTGAAATCGAACGATGTTTGCTGCATTGCTTGGTTCCGGGTCGCCAAACCCAGTGCTGAACATTCAGCATTGGGTGAGCTTAGGAACCGGGGCTTTGCGGCGCAATCGGACGGCGGTGGTTTTGTTGTAGGAAGATGCCCGGTTTTTTGCGGGGCTGAAGATCGAAAGATCGCGGCCTGCGGCCGTTCCTACAGGTAAATCTGAAGGTCGTTCCGACCTTCAATCGCGAGCAGGCTCGCTCCCACAGTAGATTGGGTTTCAAAGTGGGATATGCGGCGTTACTCGGTCGGCGGATTGAGCTTCGCTTCCAGCTCCGCGACCTTCGTCTCAAGACTCTCCAGCCGCGCACGAGTGCGCGCCAGCACAACCATCTGACTATCAAATTCTTCCCGGCTCACCAGGTCCAGTTTGCTGAAGCCGCTCTGCAACAACGCCTTGAACTGGCTTTCGATTTCGCTTTTCGGCAGCGGGGTTTCGCCGCTGAAGAGGCGGGAGGCGGTGCCGGTCAGGGCGTCGAGGAAGTCTTTGGGCGCGAGCATGGGAAAAGGTCCTGGAAACAATGGCGGGCAGTGTATCACGCAGTGTCTATAGTCAATCCCGACGCCCGGGATGCACGCTTTTCGCGCATGCGGACGGACGGCGCCGCACCGTTGTTGTGCGTAACGCGTCAGGTGTTGCCGCGATGTGGTGGGCAAATACGGGCAACCGCTTGAAAACTGAGGGTTTTGTGGAGATGGCAAGCTTTCTGCTTAGACGGTAGTGACCCATGCACTGATGCAGTCGCTGTGACGAATGCAGTGCGCCAAGCGGAACGGGGAAGTGTTTCGTACGGAGCGGTTAGCTGGCGTCGGACGGGCAGGTAAGGCCGACGATGCGTTACAAAGCCAGGCACTGCGCTTAGACTTGAGCCGGGTTTGTTTTCCTGGGGCAAGTCCACCAATTCGGGAGAGAGTTTTCATGAAGCTAGTCACTGCCATCATCAAGCCGTTCAAGTTGGACGACGTGCGCGAATCGCTGTCCGAGATCGGCGTGCAGGGCATTACCGTTACTGAAGTCAAAGGCTTCGGTCGGCAGAAGGGTCACACCGAGCTGTATCGCGGCGCGGAATACGTGGTCGATTTCCTGCCCAAGGTGAAGATCGATGTCGCCATTGACGACAAGGATCTTGACCGGGTTATCGAGGCGATAACCAAGGCTGCCAACACCGGCAAGATCGGTGACGGCAAGATCTTCGTGGTCAATCTGGAACAGGCGATTCGCATCCGTACCGGCGAAACCGATACCGACGCAATCTAAGCCGCCACAAACCCAACGCCCCAGGAGAAAACAATATGACTCTGCGTAAATTCGCAGGGCTAGGAGCCCTGTTGTCCCTCGTAATGCCCAGCCTGGCTATGGCGGCAGACGAAGTGGCGGCCCCAGTCCTCAACTCCGGCGATACCGCCTGGATGATGACCTCGACAGCCCTCGTGCTGTTCATGACCATTCCCGGCCTCGCGCTGTTCTACGGCGGCATGGTTCGCTCCAAAAACATTCTTTCCGTGATGATGCAGTGCTTCGCCATTACCGGTCTGATCAGCATTCTGTGGGTCATTTATGGCTACAGCATTGCGTTCGACACCACCGGCATGGAGCAGGGCGTCGTCAACTTCAACTCGTTCTTCGGCGGCATGGGCAAGGCTTTCCTCGCCGGTGTCACGCCAGCCAGCCTGACCGGTCCGGCGGCGCTGTTCCCTGAGGCGGTGTTCATCACCTTCCAGATGACTTTCGCCATCATCACCCCGGCGCTGATCGTCGGTGCTTTCGCCGAGCGGATGAAATTCTCCGCGATGCTGATTTTCATGGGCATCTGGTTCACTCTGGTTTATGCGCCGATCGCGCACATGGTCTGGTCCGGCAACGGCGGCCTGATGTGGGACTGGGGCGTACTCGACTTCGCTGGCGGCACCGTGGTGCACATCAACGCCGGTGTGGCCGGTCTGGTGGCGTGCATCGTGCTCGGCAAGCGTAAAGGCTTCCCGACCACCCCGATGGCCCCGCATAACCTCGGTTACACCCTGATGGGTGCGGCCATGCTGTGGGTCGGTTGGTTCGGCTTCAACGCCGGCTCTGCCGCAGCCGCCAACGGCACTGCCGGTATGGCGATGCTGGTGACGCAGATCGCAACCGCTGCCGCCGCCCTGGGCTGGATGTTTGCCGAGTGGATCACCCACGGCAAGCCAAGTGCACTGGGTATCGCTTCGGGTGTGGTCGCCGGTCTGGTTGCCATCACTCCGGCCGCTGGCACCGTGGGCCCGATGGGCGCTCTGGTGATCGGTCTGGCTGCGGGCGTGGTGTGCTTCTTCTGCGCCACCACCCTGAAACGCAAACTCGGCTATGACGATTCCCTGGACGCCTTCGGCGTGCACGGTATCGGCGGTATCCTCGGCGCGATTCTGACCGGCGTATTCGCCGCTCCGTCGCTGGGTGGCTTCGGCACCGTCACCGACATCGCCGCACAAGTCTGGATTCAGTGCAAAGGCGTGGGCTTCACGGTGATCTACACCGCAATCGTTACCTACATCATTCTCAAGGTGCTGGACGCTGTCATGGGGCTGCGTATCACCGAAGAAGAAGAGGCTGTCGGTATCGATCTGGCACTTCACAACGAACGCGGCTACAACTTGTAAGACGCGCATAAAAAACTTGCCCGGCTTGCCGGGCATTTTTTTGTCTGGAGTTTGTCCGTGCAGGCGCTGCTGAAAGGTTTTTTCGTACACGTTTAGGGGTGTTTACGGCAGGCGTTTTTCTGCGGCCAATGGCTTACATGATTGAAGGAATATTAGGGCCTTTGTTTTTTCCCAGAGCGCGCTAGAATGCGCCCCGAACGTGCGGAGAACTGTATGTGGCAACAGACTCTGATTACCCTGCGGGCAAGGCCCCGGGGCTTTCATCTGGTAACGGACGAGTTACTCGCCGGCCTGCCTGAACTCAAGGCGTGTCGGGTCGGTCTGTTGCATTTGTGGCTGCAGCATACCTCGGCGTCGTTGACCATCAACGAGAACGCCGATCCGGCGGTACGTCGCGACTTCGAACGATTTTTCAATCGTCTGATCCCACAAGGAGCAGACGGCTATGAGCATAACGACGAAGGCCTGGACGACCTCCCGGCGCACTTCAAGGCCAGCGTGCTTGGCTGTCAGCTCAGTTTGCCGATTTCGGCGGGCCGACTGGCGCTGGGAACCTGGCAAGGCGTTTATCTGGGCGAGCACCGTGATTTTGGCGGTGCCCGTAAAGTCCTCGCCACCGTGCACGGTGAAGGGGCATGAGCCGCTGGTCATCAGTGGTTATTGAATTTTTCCGGCGGCTGTCGACAGACGGTGAAGCTGGGCTATAACTAATCTGCTTTTCGCAAGTCATGAGGTAGAACATGAGCGACGATGATCTGGAAAACGACGACCTCGAAGTAGGCGACGACGACGAAACCGAAGAAGGTCTGGAAACAGCAGCGGAAGACGTTGCTGACGACGATGGCGGTGAAGCGCCCGTTCCGACCGCCAAAGGCAAAGCCAAGGCAGCGGTGTCGGTCGATGAGCTGCCGAGCGTCGAAGCAAAAAACAAGGAGCGTGATGCTCTGGCGCGGGCCATGGAAGAGTTCCTGGCCAAGGGCGGCAAGGTGCAGGAAGTGGAGGCCAATGTGGTCGCCGATCCTCCCAAGAAGCCTGACAACAAGTACGGCAGCCGGCCTATCTAAGCGTCTGCCCTTGCTTGCTGAAAAAGCCCGCCGTCGCTGCGGGCTTTTTATGGATGCATTGCAGCTAATCAATGACGATTAGAAGTGAGTAAGTTTCAACTGCCATCAGTTTAGATTTTGGCTCAGCCAAATTTCACGGGTTGATAATTCAATTTTTGTTTTCTCCCATTGGACGCAATGTACGTTCCGTTTGTTCTGATGTCCACTTCCTTAGATTTAACGAAGGTTGCTTCAAGAACCTGAAACGAGCTGCGATAGATCCATGGAATTTTCTTCGTCGCGTTTTTTACTACCTGAGAAGGCGAGTGAAATGTACCCATTTCACCTTTATAGGCTGTTACTGGAACTTTGAAATTAGTGTTTAAATAATGTGCGAGAGACCGATTGCCACCTCCTTCGGCTGAGTGACAAACCAACAGGTGAACATCACTGTACTCCGTTGCAAATATTCCTTTTTTTTCCATTTTTCTTACGAATTCTCGCGGGTCCTGAATTTTATTGTTACTCGTCAGATGCCCCCCTTCCCTGCCATGCCCACTAATGACCAACCGTTTTCTTCCTCCATGCATGGGTTCATCAGCTGCATATATTCCTTTTGTGATCCTCTTAATGTTTTGGTACTTCCCCAGTCCCTCTGTGACGCCTCCTGTGAGGTCTAGAGAAGTTGATAATTGGGATTTTTTAAGCGGGCTGCTAAATAATGAAACTAGCGACTGTCTAAGCGAATTAGCAAAATGACCTGTCGAGTCAACAAAGTTAATAGGGTCACCTTCACAATAGGCGTAGCAGTTGAGCCCTCCCGCCCCGAATGGACTGATACTGTCTGGACTATTGAAACGCATCAATACTGGGTTGAAGGATCTGTATCCATTCCCTAGAGGGTAGTGCCCGGTTAGGTTGTCAATAAGCTCGCCATTAAATTGTAATAGAGTTAATGGGCTGCATTTCTTTTGGGTGTGGCCATACGCGGTGTAGGTGATAGTTTTACTTCTGTCCGAAATTATCGCCTGCATGACGGAGCGCGAGGGGTCATGTGAAAGTAGGGTTCTCTCACTGGTTCCGCTCTCGAGTCGATGCTGAGCAAATAGTTGATGTTCACTTTGAAACAGGCAGTACTGTGCAGCCCCTTGCACTTGAGTGGCTAACCGGCTTCGATTGTAAAAGTGCTGAATGCCTGGCTGTCCTGGCTGGGATGACTCGATCAGCCTATCCAGTGCGTCGTACGCATACTGTCGAAGTAAAGCGGATGGGGAAGTCGGCATGGGGACCTCAGATGAGCTTAACTGTGCGGTCAGCGTAGGTCCAAACAGGTGGCTTTCCTAGCTAGCAGAAGTGATAGCTGAACTTCGAGGCCAATGTGGTCGCCGATCCTCCCAAGAAGCCTGACAACAAGTACGGCAGCCGGCCTATCTAAGCGTCTGCCCTTGCTTGCAGAAAAAGCCCGCCGTCGCTGCGGGCTTTTTCATGGGAGGGATAAAATTTTCGGGGCGATGCAATCCCTTGTGGGAGCGAGCCTGCTCGCGATGGCGGTGTATCAGTCAATATCAATTTTGAATGTTAAGTCGCTCATCGCGAGCAGGCTCGCTCCCACAGGGTTTTGTGGTGTTTTCAGTATCAGTGTTGGGCGTTCCACCGCGCCAGCAACGCCGGCAACTCGGTCAGGCTGCGAACCTCGGCATCCGGCGCCTTCTGCGCCTCCCACAACTTGCCTTGCGGGTTAAACCAGATCGCCCGCAACCCCGCCTGTTGCGCCCCGGCAATGTCATCGCCCGGGTGGTCGCCGATATGCACCGCCGTCGCGGCCGTTGCGTCGCCACGCTTCAAGGCTTCATGAAACAGGCGTGCGTCCGGTTTGGCGATGCCGATGTCTTCGGCGCACAACGCAAACTTGAAGTAGTCGGCCAGCCCCAAACGGCGCACATCGGCATTGCCGTTGGTGACGACGCCGAGTGCGTAGTGTTTGGCCAGCCTCTCCAGCGTTGGCTCGACTTCCGGGAATATTTCCAGCTGATGCCGGGCATGCAGAAACACTTCAAAACTCTGATCGGCCAGGTCGGACGCCTGATCATGGCCGTAACCGGCCTCTTCCAGTGCATGAAAAAGCACGCGGCGACGCAGCGCGCTGATTCGATGCTTGAGGCTCGGTTCGCTGCCCAGAATGCGCTCGCGAATCCCCCACAAATGCTCCACCGGCACCGCGCCCAGGTTCGGTGCGTGTTCAGTCAGCCATTCACGCAATACGGCTTCGGCGCTGACGATTACCGGGGCGGTGTCCCACAGGGTGTCGTCGAGGTCGAAGGTGATCAATTGGATTGTCATGAATCATCGCCCTTAATGCGTTTGGCCCGTGGATGGGCGCTGTCGTAAACCGTCGCCAGATGCTGGAAGTCCAGGTGGGTGTAGATCTGGGTGGTCTTGATGTCCGAGTGGCCGAGCAGCTCCTGCACCGCGCGCAAGTCCTGCGAGGATTCCAGCAAGTGGCTGGCGAAGGAGTGCCGCAACATGTGCGGATGCAGGTTTTGCCCCAGTTCGCGCGCGCCAGCGGCCTTGACTCGCACCTGAATCGCCCGAGGGCCAAGGCGCCGGCCTTGCTGGCTGACGAACACTGCGTCATCCGCCGGATGGGTCATGGCCCGCAGTGGCAGCCATAACTCCAGTGCTTCGCGAGCCTTTTTGCCCACCGGTAACAGGCGGGTCTTGCTGCCCTTGCCGAGCACCTGAACCATGCCGTCGGCCAAATCGAGCTGATCGAGATTGAGCCCGGTCAGCTCCGACAGCCGCAAACCCGATGAATAGAACAGCTCCAGAATCGCTTGATCCCGCCGTGCCAGAAAATCATCCTCCACCGCACCTTCAAGCAGTTGCAGCGCACGGTCGGTGTCGAGGGTTTTCGGCAGGCGGCGCTCACCTTTCGGCGGCGCCAGACCATTGGCCGGGTCGTGGTCGCAAAGACCTTCGCGATTCAGGTAGTGATAGAGCCCACGCACCGCCGAGAGCAGGCGCGCCAGGCTGCGCGACGATTGACCCTGGGAATGCAGGCGAGCGATCAGGCTGCGCAGGCGCTGGATATCCAGCGCGGCCCAGCTGCCGATGTTCTGTTTGACACAGAAGCCCAGCACTTTGTCGAGGTCGCGGCGGTAGGCCTCCAGCGTGTGGGGCGACACCTGCCGCTCACTGCGCAGGTGTTCGCAGTAAGCGTCCAGTTGCCGTTCCACGATCAGCGTACCGAGCGAAGGGAGTTGTTGACCCGTGGCAGCACGCGGCCCATGACTTCGGCGATGTAGCTGAGGAACAGCGTGCCGACCGAGCTCTTGTAGTGCTGCGGATCTCGGCTGGCGATGGCCAGGACGCCGTGAATGCCTTGATGGCTGATGGCGACGACGGCGGTCGAACCGATCTGCTTGCGCTGCTCTTCGCCGAACAGGAAGTCCAGTTCATGCTCGCGCAGGCTGCCGCTGACGCTTTTGTCTTCCGAGAGCAAACCGCCAATGGCCGTTTGCGCATCGGCGTGGGTCACCCAGCGGCCGACCGGCATCGGGTTGTCGCCCAGCAGGATCAGGCTGACAAAAGGCACCTGGAAGTCCTGGCGCAAGCTGTCTTCGACGCTGATGACCACGTCTTCCAGGCTGGTGGCGTCCATCAGCGCGAGAATCAGGCGGCGGGTCTTGTCGAAGAGGCGGTCGTTGTCGCGGGCTACGTCCATCAAGTGCGAGAGGCGATGACGCAATTCGATGTTGCGGTCGCGCAGGATGGTCATCTGGCGCTCGACCAGCGAGATGGTGTCGCCACGCTGGTGCGGGATGCGCATCGCCGGAAGAAGGTCTTCGTGCTCGACGAAGAAGTCCGGATGAGCCTCCAGGTACGCGGCAATCGCCGCCGCCTCAAGGCTTTCGGAAGGGGATTCGTCGGGCTGTCGGGCGGGAACCTGGGGCTTGTCGGTCATGGGTTTGACTCACTCAAAGACGTACTTGTCCTTCGTAAACACGGACTGCCGGGCCGGTCATCAACACCGGTTGGCCTGGGCCTGCCCATTCAATGGACAGACGCCCGCCGGGCAGGTCGATCAATAGCGGCGAATCCATCCACCCCTGGCTGATCGCGGCCACTGCAGCCGCACAAGCGCCGGTGCCGCAGGCCTGGGTTTCCCCGGCGCCACGTTCCCAGACGCGCAGCTGCGCGCGGTTCCGGTCGATGACCTGGAGAAAACCGACATTGACCCGTGCCGGGAAGCGCGGGTGATGTTCGATTTTCGGCCCCAGTTCATGCACCGGTGCGTTGTTGATATCCGTGACGCGCAACACCGCATGCGGGTTGCCCATCGACACGGCGGCCAGTTCAACTGCTGCGCCGTCGACGTCGAGCGAGTAGCTCAGCGCCTGACTGTCGGCAACGAACGGTATGTCGGCCGGCACCAGGCGCGGCGCGCCCATGTCGACGCTGATCTGGCCGTCGCTGCGGATATCCAGCTCGATAATGCCACTTTTGGTTTCGACGCGAATCTGCCGTTTTGCGGTCAGGCGCTTGTCGAGCACAAAACGGGCGAAACAGCGGGCACCGTTGCCGCACTGTTCCACTTCGGAGCCGTCGGAATTGAAGATCCGATAACGGAAATCCACGTCCGGGTTGCTCGGCGCTTCGACGATCAGCAACTGGTCGAAACCGATGCCGGTGTGCCGATCGCCCCATTGCTTGGCATGCTTGGGCAGGATGTGCGCGTGCTGGCTGACCAGGTCGAGGACCATGAAGTCATTGCCCAAGCCGTGCATTTTGGTAAAACGCAGCAGCATGGTTTTACTCCGGCAGCAGGCTTTCGCCAGCAAACAACTCGGCTACCGTCTCACGGCGACGCACTTCAAATGCCTGATCACCGTCCACCAACACTTCGGCGGTACGGCCGCGGGTGTTGTAGTTGGAACTCATGACAAACCCGTAGGCGCCGGCCGAATGCACGGCCAGCAGGTCGCCTTCTTCCAGTGCCAACTGACGATCCTTGGCCAGGAAGTCGCCGGTCTCGCAGATCGGTCCGACAATGTCGTAGGCACGAGCGGCGGTTGCGCGAGGGCGCACGGCGGTGACGTCCATCCAGGCTTGATACAGCGCCGGGCGGATCAGGTCGTTCATGGCTGCGTCGACGATGGCGAAGTCTTTGTGTTCGGTGTGCTTGAGGTACTCGACCTGAGTCAGCAGCACGCCGGCGTTGGCGACGATGAACCGGCCCGGCTCGAACACCAGCGCCAGGTCGCGACCGTCGAGACGCTCGCGCACGGCTCTGATGTAGTCGGCGGCCAGCGGCGGCTCTTCATCGCGATAACGTACGCCCAAACCACCACCGAGATCGATGTGGCGCAGGTAGATGCCGCAATCGCCGAGGCGGTCGACCAGACCCAGCAGGCGGTCGAGGGCGTCGATGAACGGCGGCAGGGTGGTCAGTTGCGAACCGATATGGCAATCGACGCCGACCACTTCCAGGTTCGGCAGCTGCGCGGCGCGGATGTACACGTCTTCGGCGTCGGCAATGGCGATGCCGAACTTGTTCTCTTTGAGACCGGTGGAAATGTACGGGTGGGTGCCGGCATCGACGTCCGGGTTCACGCGCAACGAGATCGGTGCGCGAACGCCCAGTTCGGCGGCGACCACTTGCAGGCGCTCCAGCTCGTCGGTGGATTCGACGTTGAAGCAATGCACGCCGACTTCCAGGGCGCGACGCATGTCGTCACGGGTCTTGCCGACGCCGGAGAACACGATCTTGTCGGCGCTGCCGCCAGCGGCCAGTACGCGTTCCAGCTCGCCACGGGAAACGATGTCAAAACCAGCGCCCAATCGCGCCAGGACATTCAATACACCGAGGTTGGAGTTGGCCTTGACCGCGTAGCAGACCAGGTGCGGCATGCCAGCCAGTGCATCGGCAAACGCCAGGTACTGGGCTTCGATGTGGGCGCGGGAGTAGACGTAAGTCGGTGTGCCAAAGCGTTCGGCGATGGCGGACAGGGCAACCCCTTCCGCGAACAGCTCGCCGTCACGGTAGTTAAAAGCGTCCATGGCGTTCCCTTATTGGTAGACGTCGTGCTTGTGAGCTTTCGACGGCTGCTTTTGCGAGGACTGGGCCTGCTCGGCAGGGTCCTGGGAATCGTCAGGCAGGTACAGCGGGCCTTTTTGACCACAGGCCGACACAAGGCAGGCAACCGCGGCGAGCGCAGCAAGGGAAGAGATCAGGCGCTTCATGGCGAAATCCTTGAGAATGCGTTAATTGCGCCGGAGTATACCGGCCACCCGGCAGCTTGCCTATGCGACCGGGCTCCCGTCCGGCGGGGCTTGGCTCGATGCCGGCCAGCCGGATGCAATCCCTGTGGGAGCGGGCTTGCCCGCGAAAGCGGCGGTTCAGTCAATAAAGATGTTGAATGTGCTGGCCCCTTCGCGAGCAAGCCCGCTCGCACAGGGGCGGTGTTTGATGTACCTATATCGGTGCTTGGTCGTTATCCTTTGCAATCACCGGGGCTCGCCCGTATCTTGCGGCGCTTGAGCGTGAACAGACACTTTTTGAGGTTGCCGCAATGAGTTTGACCGAAGCCCGTTTCCACGATCTGGTCGATGCCACCCAGCAATCGCTGGAAGATATTTTCGACGAGAGTGACCTGGATATCGATCTGGAGAGCTCGGCCGGTGTGCTCACCGTCAAGTTCGAAAACGGCAGCCAGTTGATCTTCAGCCGTCAGGAGCCACTGCGTCAGCTGTGGCTGGCGGCGGTGTCGGGTGGCTTCCACTTCGACTACGACGAAGAGAGCGAACGCTGGATGTGCGACAAGAGCGAAGAGCAGCTCGGCGAGATGCTTGAGCGCATCGTCCAGCAACAGGCTGGCGTTGAATTAGACTTCGAAGGCCTGTGAGATCGTGACCCAGCCTGCACCCGTTCGACCGCCAAAACCGCTCTACAGCAATGTCAGCCCGGCGGTGCCTTCGCCGTGCAGCGGTGTGTGTAGGCTGGACGAGCAGAAGGTCTGCCTGGGGTGTTTTCGCCATGTCGAAGACATCCGCGAATGGCGCTCGGCCGATGATGATCGACGGCGCACGATTTGCGCCCAAGCCTCCAATCGCAAAGCCTGCGCCGATCCTCTGTAGGGGCTGGCTTGCCAGCGATGGCGGCCTTAAGGTCGCTGCAACGTTCAAGATCCTGTCGCCAGGTGCTACAGGGATTGCACGCCGTCCGCTTGCGGCTTGTATATTTTTTGAGCTGTGATAGTGTCCAGAAACGCCTCAACCCATCGAGGTTCGTGAAAACCCCGCCTTTTTCTGGCGGGGTTTTGCTTTTTCTGTGCAGAAGAAAGGAGTCTGCCTCTATCATGACCGCACCTTCCATCACCCTTACTCGTCTGGACGTTCAACGTCTGGAACGCCTGATCGACAGCCTGGATGACTCGCTGCCGGGCGTTATCGCGCTGCAAACCGAACTGGATCGCGCCGATACGCTGGTCGGTCACGATGAAGTGCCCGCCGATGTCGTGACCATGAATTCCCGTGTGCATTGCCGTGAAGAAAGCAGCGGCAAGGACTATCACCTGACGTTGGTCTATCCAAAGGATGCCAACGCTGACGAAGGCAAGATCTCCATTCTGGCGCCTGTCGGCAGCGCACTGCTGGGCCTGAAGGTTGGCCAGCACATCGACTGGCCCGCACCCGGTGGCAAGACCCTGAAACTGACCCTGCTTGAAGTCGAATCGCAGCCAGCCAATGGCGGCTCCTTCCCGGAATAACTTTCCTCAGACCACCTCGAGCGCGTCATTCAATGCGCGCTCCAGATCGGCCTTGTAGCGCAAATACAAATTGCTTGAGCTCTGACCATCACCGAGCAGCCCCGACAGGTCGAGGTCGGTGATGTAGCAGCGATAGCGTTCGGTTTCACGGCGCTGCTCGACGATTTCCCGGGCGACCACACTGAACAGTTGGTCGCCATGCTCCAGCTCTGAAAATTCCCGCTGATTGCAATACAACGTGACTTGCACTTCGCCCGGCGCGGCTTTGCCGACGATCGCCTGCACATCATAGAACGGCTTGTTGACCGGGGTTTGCGGCGCGATTCGGGCTTCGACCCGGCGCGCTCGTCCGGGGCCCGACGGCAGCAATTGGTAATACAGCGTGTCCAGGCTCAGAGGTTGGGCGGCGTCCATCGGCAGCAAGGCATCGCGCCGGTACTGGATCGATAACAGGAAGCGTTGCAACGGCACCAGCAGGCTTTGTTCGTCGTGGTATGGCAAGCGCTGCTGCCACAAGGCATTGAACTCATCCAACACGTACAGATCGGCCTGGTCTTCGTGAATTCGGTAGAACACCTGAACGCACTCTGGCTGACCCATGGGCAGAATCAGCGCCAGGTCCTGATCCTCCAGCGCCATCGGGTCCAGGTGCAGCGGGCTGTAGCTCGCCAGCTCTTCGCCGAGGTAGTCGAACAGCGCCGGCAGGGTGGCGAGGGCGACGTGATTGACCTGCCCCGGCACCAATTCCAGCACGTGGTAATGCTGCTGGACCTGAATCAGGTAGCGGTGATTGAGCTTGCTCAGCAGCAGGTTCTGCGCGGTGTCGATCACTTCCTCGACCCGTTGCGCGATGAACTGCGCGCGGTTATGGCAGAAGCAACGCACGCGTAATTTGGGTTGCTGTGGGCCGCTTGGCAGGTTGTTGAGGTAATCGCGCAGACAATTGAGCAGGGCGTGAGGGCCGTCGAAGCGATTGACCGACACCTCGTTCCAGCTGTTGAGCGTGACCTGATCGAGGGTCAGCACCAGGTTCTCTCGGACCCCGGCGTAACTCAGGGAGTCCGTGCGCTCGGTGGTCATCAGAATATTCAGGTCACGGTGATGCTTGAGCGGATCGACGCCGACATTCACCAGAATCAGCACCTCGCTCGGTACGCTGGCGCGCAGCAGCGGTTCTTCGGCGACCGTGGGCAAGGGCAGGGCGATGCTCTGTTGCAGGCTGCCGAGCAGGTTGAACAGTTCGAACTCGCTCAGGTCACTGTCGCCCGGGTGCAGCGCCAGGCGCGTGCTGCTGTCGATCACGCCGTTGCGGTGGCACCAGGTCAACAGTTGCAGTAGTTGGCGGCTGCGTTTGATCGGTGCGAAATGCTCCCACTCGAGAGCGGTGAGGCTGCCGTTGTATAAGCCCCACTGGGTTTGCCCCGATTCTTTCTTGTCAGGCGCATGCACCAGGGTCAGGGTGTCTTCGGCCAGATCCGGGGCGATGCCCGGGTTGATGAACTCGACTTTGTCGGCCTTGCGCTCGAACGCTGCGTACAGACGTCGCCCCAGCACGTTGAGGTCGCGCTTGTTGATCAGGCTGACGGTCTGTTCGCTGCGGGCGAACTCGGTGAGGAAGCGGTAGCTGTAATTCAGTTCGTTGACCAACGCCCTGCGTTCAGAACTGACCTGGCGGACTTTCCACTGACTGCGGCTATCCAGCAGCGCCAGTTGACGTTGATCCCAATGCCATTCCCGGGCCAGGCGTTCCAGCAGCGAGCGCTGCCAACTCTGGGTGCGACTGCTGCTGCCGGTGAGTTTGCGATTGACCTTCAGGTACAGCGCGCGCCGCACCAGCTCCAGGCGCTCCGGTTCGCCTCGGGCGGTGAGGTATTCCTCGATGCGCCGGTAGACCACGATGTACGGGTCGAGCTCATCGAGGTCGAGCCGGTTGGCGAACACCGCTTGCTTGAAACGCAGGCTCAGGCATTGAACCCTGGGGTGTTCGCTGGCGTAGACCTCGGTCAGCAACAGCTTGAGCACCGACTTGTAGGGTGACTCGATCCCTTTGAACAACTGCCAGAGCCCGGCGCCGATGAATTCGCCGGGCGGGATGTACGCCAGATGCCCCAGGTCCAGGGTTTCGTCGGCACGGATGAAGCGCTTGGACAGCAGCGTGTGGGTGTAGCGGTCGTAGGCGGCCTCTTCATATACGGGCACCAGCCACCAGATCGGCGTGCGGCCGGCCAGCCAGATCGCGGTGCGGTAGAACTCGTCCAGCAGCAGGTAATGCTGGGTGGTGCCGCAGTCTTCCGAACTCAATTGCGTGTCGCGTTCGCCGAGCACGAAGCGGGCGGGGTCGATCAGGAAAAAATGCGCCTCGGCGCCTTGGCTCGCGGCCCAGGTTTCGAGCAACTGGCATTTTTTGCGCAGCTCGTTGAGTTCGCTTTCGCTCAAGTCCGGCGCGTGACAGACCCACACGTCCATGTCGCTTTGATCGGCCTGGGCGAGGGTGCCGAGGCTGCCCATCAGGAACAGGCCGTGAATCGGTCGGGGTGGATTGCTGCCGTGGCGCGGCTTGTAGGAAAACGAACGGGTCAGGCGTTGGGCTTCGGCCAGGGCGTTGGCGTCAGGCTCGAAGTTAGACAGCCCGGCGGGCGTGCTTCCGGAAACGTAACCCGGCAACAGCGGATGATTGACGTGGAAAAACAGCGGCAGCAGGGTCAGCACCCCTTGCTGGCGGGTCGACAGCCCTTCCATGGCCCGCGCCATGCGGCCCTCGTTGAGCTTTAGAAAGCGTGCGCGCAACTGGCCGAGAACCTTGCGGTCAATTCCCTCGTCCAGATCGGGGCGGATTTCATGGGTGCGGGTCATGTCAGCTCAAACCGGCTCGCAGGGCTCGGACGTGGAGGGTCTCAGGATGAGGGGCAGTTTAGCGCCTCGGCTCCGGGACTATCAGGCTGATTTTGTTTTTTTGGCGTCAGATTTCTATCGTTGGGCGACAGTTTGTATCAGAGAGTGCCCGCGGAAATCCCATAGCAGGGGTTTCCGTGGGCGATACGGTGGCTCAGGCTGTTTCCTGGACGCTCAGAATGGTGAGAACGGTTTGCACACTTTGCGCGGCATCACGACCCAGGCTGGTCAGATAACCGCCATCGGGCTGGTCGATCAGTTCTTTTTCGTACAGGCGTTGAGCGGCAGCAATGGCTTTCGGGGCAGCGGTCTGATGAATTTTCAAACCTTCCTGGGAACTGTCCAGGTTGAAGAGTGCGAGGATTTCCAGTTCGGCAACCAACTCAGGGGTAAGCGACATAAGGACTCCAGACTTTCTAGGAATTGGACGACAGCGCCCCTAAGGTGATCCCACTCGGGCGGCATGTCCAGTGCTCGCGACAGGGTTTTTTCACCTCGGGAAGCATTCCCCGGCGGGTGGTGCGGCAGCGGGGTGCGTACCAGTGTAGTCAGGGTCTGGGGGAAGGCAGGAATGATGGGTGACAATTTGTGTGGGAGCGGGCAAGCCGCTCCCGGAAGGTCTTCGCTTACTTCTTTTCCGGCGGCAATTCCGGCAGTGCGCGCAGCGCCGCTTCGTACCATTCGGTGTTGAACGCGCGGTCTTCTTCGAGGATCGCGTCGATTTCCACCGCTAATACGTGAGCCATCAGGTTGAGGATTTCCTCACGCTCATAACCCACCAGGGTCAGCTTGTTGAAGGTCGCCTTGGCCGCTGGCGGGTTGTCGCTTTCGATCTGGTTTTCGATCGCTTCGATCAGGGTGTTTTCAGTGAATTCTTCTTCGTCGCTGTCGATGTCGGTTGGCTCGCTCATGGCAGGCTCCTCAAGTTAAGGCGGGCAGTTTACCTGCATTCAGCGCCATGATGCTGCTGGCGAGAAACGCCTTGGCGTTCTATAAAGCAGGCACTGCCAACCCCGCACGGCCTGGAGGCTTTGTGATGCTCAAGCTTTATGGATTTCCCGTCAGCAACTACTACAACATGGTGAAACTGGCGCTGCTGGAGAAAGGACTGCCATTCGAGGAAGTCCCGTTTTACGCGGGCAAAAGCCCCGAGGCATTGGCGATCAGCCCGCGCGGCAAAGTGCCGGTGCTGCGCGTCGAGCAAGGGTTTGTCAACGAAACCGCGGTGATTCTCGAGTACATCGAACAGAGCCAGAAGGGCACGCCGCTGTTGCCGAGCGATCCCTTCGAGCGCGCACAGGTCCTGGCGCTGGCCAAGGAAATCGAGCTGTACATCGAGCTGCCGGGTCGCGCCTGTTACGGCGAGGCATTTTTCGGCGCGCCGGTGCCGGACGCGATCAAGGACAAGACTAAAACCGAGTTGCTGCTGGGTTTTGCCTCGCTTGAACGGCACGGCAAGTTTGCCCCTTATGTCGCAGGCGACAGCCTGAGCATTGCGGATTTGTATTTCCTGTACAGCGTGCCGCTGGCCTGTGCGGTGGCGCACAAGCTGTTTGGTATTGATCTGTTGGCCGACATGCCGGCGGCCAAGGCGCTGCTCGAGCGTCTGGAGCAGAACCCCAACGTGCAGCGGATTGCGGCGGACAAGGACGCGGCGATGCCAGCGTTCCTGGCGATGGTCGCGTCCAAGAAGTAGGTTTTGCAGTGCTCTGAAGTTAGCCTTCGCGAGCAGGCTCGCTCCCACGGGTTTCTCTGTATGCCACAGATTTTGGCCTGTCAGAGATCCTTGTAGGAGCGAGGTTTGTCCGCGAAGCTTTTAACGGCTGGCGAGCAGCGCCTGACCGCGAGCCACCGCTTGCTTGACCTGCGCCGGAGCTGTCCCGCCGATGTGGTCGCGGGCGTTCACCGAACCTTCGAGGGTCAGCACGGCGAACACGTCCTGATCGATCTGGTCGCTGAACTTGCGCAGTTCTTCCAGGCTCATTTCCGCCAGGTCTTTACCGCTTTCCACGCCGTACTTCACCGCATGGCCAACGATTTCGTGGCAGTCACGGAACGGCAGGCCACGACGCACCAGGTAGTCCGCCAGGTCGGTGGCTGTGGAGAAACCGCGCAGGGCCGCTTCGCGCATCATCGCGTGCTTGGGTTTGATCGCCGGGATCATGTCGGCAAAGGCCCGCAGCGAGTCGCGCAGGGTGTCGGCAGCGTCGAACAGCGGTTCCTTGTCTTCCTGGTTGTCCTTGTTGTAGGCCAAAGGCTGGCCTTTCATCAGGGTCAGCAGGCCCATCAGCGCGCCGAAGACGCGGCCGGTCTTGCCGCGAACCAGCTCCGGCACGTCCGGGTTTTTCTTTTGCGGCATGATCGAGCTGCCGGTGCAGAAGCGGTCCGGCAGATCGATGAACTGGAACTGGGCGCTGGTCCACAGCACCAGCTCTTCGGAGAAACGCGACAGGTGCATCATCGCGATGCTCGCGGCCGAGCAGAACTCGATGGCGAAGTCACGATCGGACACATTGTCCAGCGAGTTGCCGCCCACGGCGTCGAAGCCCAGCAGTTGCGCGGTGTATTCGCGGTCGATCGGGTACGTGGTGCCCGCCAGCGCGGCACTGCCCAATGGCATGCGGTTGGTGCGCTTGCGGCAGTCGACCAGGCGCTCGTAATCGCGACTGAGCATTTCGAACCAGGCCAGCATGTGGTGCCCGAAGGTCACTGGCTGCGCGGTTTGCAGGTGAGTGAAGCCGGGCATGATGCTGCCGGCTTCGCGCTCGGCCTGTTCCAGCAGGCCTTGTTGCAGGCGAGTGATTTCCGCCAGGATCAGGTCGATTTCGTCACGCAGCCACAGGCGAATGTCGGTGGCCACCTGGTCGTTACGGCTGCGACCCGTGTGCAGCTTTTTACCGGTCACGCCGATGCGGTCGGTCAGGCGCGCCTCGATGTTCATGTGCACGTCTTCGAGGTCGATGCGCCAGTCGAACTGGCCGGCCTCGATTTCACCCTGGATGGTCTTCAGGCCATCGGTGATGCTGTCGCGCTCGGCATCGGTCAGCACGCCGACCTTGGCCAGCATGGTAGCGTGGGCAATCGAGCCCATGATGTCGTGGCGATACAGGCGCTGGTCGAAAGTGACGGAGGCGGTGAAGCGGGCGACGAAGGCGTCGACGGGTTCACTGAAGCGGCCGCCCCAGGACTGATTGGTCTTGTCAGTGCTCATGAATTCGCTCGTATCGGCTGAAGAAAGATGGCGTTGAAAGCTGGCGCGGATAATAACAGGGTTGCCAATCCTGTCGCTGACACTGGTCGACACGTTTTTTTCTCATACGTCGGCCCATACTCGAAGCAGGCATTGTGGAAATTGCGCAACGATATTTTTCAATTGAGCAATAACGTCCCGGCAACCGTCTACAGTTGGACAGTAGGATCAGCGCACTTCTCGGCGCTGCAGCGGACTAGTAAGAAGAGGGGGTGTTCATATTGTGTATCAGCAAACCCTACGGCGACGCCTCGCCAACCGCCAATTGCCCGGCAAATAAAAATTTAGCGGTCGGACGGGCGGCACTTTTTGGCCCTCGCGCTAGTCTTAGCGTGGATCGCGGTGACGGACGTCACTTCACCTGTCTACGCTATCCTTGTGCGAGACTCACGCAGGAATCCAGCGCAATATGAATGTCCTGATCGTTGATGACGAACCCCTTGCCCGCGAGCGCCTGAGCCGAATGGTCGGTGAACTCGAGGGATACAGTGTCCTGGAGCCGAGCGCCACGAACGGCGAAGAAGCGTTGGCACTGATCGACAGCCACAAACCGGATATCGTGCTGCTCGATATCCGCATGCCGGGCCTCGATGGCCTGCAAGTGGCCGCGCGATTGTGCGAACGCGAAACGCCGCCAGCCGTGGTGTTTTGCACAGGGCCCGATGAATTTGCCGTGGAAGCCTTGCAGGCTAGCGCCGTAGGCTATCTGGTGAAACCTGTGCGTACAGAACAATTGCATGAAGCGTTGAAGAAAGCCGAGCGCCCCAATCGCGTCCAGCTCGCGGCGTTGACCCGTCCCGCCGCCGAAACCGGCAGCGGCCCGCGCAGCCATATCAGCGCCCGCACCCGTAAAGGTATTGAACTGATCCCGTTGGGGCAGGTGGTCTACTTCATTGCGGATCACAAATACGTGACCTTGCGCCACGAAGGCGGCGAAGTGCTGCTGGATGAGCCGCTCAAGGCCCTTGAAGATGAATTCGGTGACCGATTCGTGCGCATTCACCGCAACGCTCTGGTTGCCCGCGAACGCATCGAACGCCTGCAACGCACGCCACTGGGGCATTTTCAGTTGTTCCTCAAAGGCCTGAACGGTGACGCCCTGATCGTCAGCCGACGCCATGTGGCGGGTGTGCGCAAGATGATGCAACAGCTTTAACTCGCCACCCGCAGGCGAGTTTCTCACCCGATTGCCGGACGTCCGGGGCCAGGGAGGCCAGGCAATTCCTGATTCAAGTCAAAGCGGATTTGGCTGAGCTGTTATTATCTGCCGTATCTATTCAGTACGGATTGATCCATGTCCTCTCGCGAAATCCGCATCGCCACCCGCAAAAGTGCTCTCGCCCTGTGGCAGGCCGAATACGTCAAAGCCCGTCTGGAAGAGGCCCATCCGGGTCTGCTCGTGACGTTGGTGCCCATGGTCAGTCGCGGTGACAAGCTGCTCGACTCGCCGCTGTCGAAAATCGGCGGCAAGGGGCTGTTCGTCAAGGAGCTGGAAACCGCGCTGCTGGAAAATGAAGCCGACATCGCCGTGCACTCCATGAAAGACGTACCGATGGACTTTCCGCAAGGCCTCGGTCTGTTCTGCATCTGCGAGCGAGAAGACCCGCGCGATGCCTTCGTCTCCAATACCTATGCCAGCCTGGACGAATTGCCGTCAGGCAGCATCGTCGGCACCTCCAGCCTGCGCCGTCAGGCGCAGTTGCTGACCCGTCGTCCGGACCTGGAAATCCGCTTCCTGCGCGGTAATGTCAACACGCGCCTGGCCAAGCTTGATGCCGGCGAGTACGACGCCATCATCCTCGCGGCGGCCGGCCTGATTCGCCTTGGCTTCGAAGATCGCATCACCTCTGCCATCAGCGTCGATGACAGCCTGCCGGCCGGTGGCCAAGGCGCCGTGGGCATCGAATGCCGCTCCGCCGACCGCGAAATTCACGCCTTGCTCGCGCCGCTGCACCATCAGGACACCGCCACCCGTGTCACTGCCGAACGTGCTCTCAACAAACATCTGAATGGCGGTTGCCAGGTGCCGATCGCCTGCTACGCCGTGCTGGAAGGCGAGCAGATCTGGTTGCGTGGTCTGGTGGGTGATCCGAGCGGCGGCCTGCTGCTCAGCGCCGAAGCCCGTGCGCCGCGCGGCGATGCCGAGGCGCTGGGTGTGCAAGTGGCCGAAGACCTTCTGAGCCAGGGTGCCAACGACATTCTGAAAGCGGTCTACGGTGAGGCAGGTCACGAGTGACGAGCTGGCGCCTGCTGCTGACGCGTCCGGCGGATGAGTCGGCGGCGCTGAGCGCTGTGTTGGCCGAAGCGGGGATTTTCAGCAGCCGTTTGCCGCTTTTGGAAATTGAACCGATTCCTGTCTTTGCCACAATGCGCCAGGTGATTCAGGATCTGGAGCGTTATTGCGCGGTGATCGTGGTCAGCAAGCCTGCCGCCAGAATCGCGGTGGAACTGGTCGACCAGTACTGGTCGCAACCACCGCGCCTGAAGTGGTTCAGCGTGGGCGCAGCGACGGCACAGATCCTTGATGAACACGGGTTGGACGTGAGTTTCCCCGGCGAGGGTGATGACAGCGAAGCCTTGCTGGGGCTTGCGTCGTTGCGCGAGGCGGTCGCACGGCCCGATCCACGGGTATTGATCATGCGGGGAGAGGGCGGGCGCGAGTTGCTCGCTGAGCGTTTGCGCGAGCTTGGTGCTAGTGTCGAGTATCTGGAGTTGTATCGCCGCGAGCTCCCACAGTATCCGCCGGCAGCATTGCCAGAGCGGATCAAAGTGGAACGCTTGAACGGGCTGGTGGTCAGCAGTGGACAGGGTTTTGAGCACTTGTATCAATTGGCCGGCGATGCCTGGCCGCAATTGGCGCGGTTGCCGTTGTTTGTACCAAGCCCCAGGGTCGCTGAGCTGGCACGAGCCGCCGGGGCCCAAACAGTTGTGGATTGTCGTGGCGCCAGTGCCGCGGCTTTGCTGACGGCGTTACGGGAGCATCCCGAACCCGTTCTCTGATGCAAAGGATGGATACGTGAACGAAACAGCCTTGCCTAAAGATGACGTGAAGCCAGTGCTTGATGCGCCGGCTGAAGCACCGGTTGAAAGTGCACCACCCGCTGCAGTGCAGCGCCGAGGCAATGGGCTGGCGATCGTCGCGTTGCTGCTGGGCGCCGCCGGTGTGGCGGTGGGCGGTTGGGGCGTCTGGCAGGTGCGTCACCTGCAAGCCAATACGCAGCAGCAGTTGAGTCAGGTGCAGGCGTTGAACGATCAGGCGCAAAGCCTGAAGCTCAACGAACAGCGCCTGAGTGCGCGGCTTGAGCAAATGCCTGCCGCCGAAGAGCTGGACGCTCGCAGCCGTCTGGTGATTCAACTGCAAGGCGATCAGCAGCGCTTGAACCAACGCCTGGAAACTGTCCTCGGTGCCAGCCGCAAGGATTGGCGTCTGGCCGAGGCCGAGCACCTGCTGCGCCTGGCTAGCCTGCGTCTTTCGGCGTTGCAGGACATCAGCAGCGCCCAGGCGCTGGTGCAGGGCGCCGACGAAATTCTTCGTGAACAGAACGATCCGGGTTCCTTTGCCGCTCGCGAGCAAGTGGCGAAAACCCTGGTCGCCTTGCGCAGTACCGAACAGCCGGATCGCACCGGTCTGTTCCTGCGACTGGGTGCATTGCGCGATCAGGTGGTCAATCTCACCGAGTTGGCTCCCGAGTACAAGGACCGGGGCGATTCGCTGTTGGGCCTGACCGCCGATGGAGACGGCGCCAGTCGTTGGGCGCAGTGGTGGGATCAGATCTCGCGTTACATCCGCATCGATTTCAATGCCGATAAAAATGTCCGTCCGCTGCTGGCAGGGCAGAGCCTGAGCCAAGTGCGCCTGGCCCTGAGCCTGGCGCTGGAGCAGGCGCAGTGGGCTGCGCTCAATGGTCAGGCTGCGGTTTACACCCAGGCGTTGGCCGAGGCGCGGGACGTGCTCAAGGGTAATTTCAACCCGGACAACCCGCAGAGCAAAGTGATGCTCGAGCAGGTGGGTGAGTTGAGCAAGCAGCCAGTCACCGTGGTCACGCCGGATCTGACCGGCACGCTGAGCGCAGTTCAGGGCTATCTCGAGCGACGTAATGTCAACGCCGAGGACTCGATCAAACCCATGGCCAAACCTGCCGCAAGCACCGCGCAGGAGGCCACGCCATGAAACGCCTCTATGTGATCGTGTTTCTGGCCATCGCCGTTGCTGCCGCGCTGGGGCTGGCGATTGCCGAGCATTCCGGCTACGTGCTGATCGCCTACAAGAGCTTCCGTTTCGAATCGAGCCTGTGGGCCACCCTGGCGCTGGTGGCGGTGCTATGGCTGGTGTTCTGGGGTATCAAGGCGTTGATCGAATTGGTGATGACCTCCAGCGGCGTGGTCAATCCCTGGTCACGGCGCAATCGCAGTCGTCGGGTGCAAGTGGCAATCGAACACGGTCAGTTGGACTTGGCTGAAGGTCGCTGGGCCAGCGCTCAGCGTCATCTGCATCGCGCCGCCGAAGCCGAGCGCCAGCCGCTGCTTTACTACCTCGGCGCTGCCCGCGCGGCGAACGAACAAGGTCATTACGAGGAAAGTGACAACCTGCTGGAGCGCGCGCTGGAGCGACAGCCTCAGGCCGAGTTGGCGATTGCCCTGAGTCACGCCCAATTGCAGACCGACCGTGGCGACACCGACGGCGCCCTGGCGACGTTGCAGGCGATGCATGAGCGTCATCCTCATAACGTACAGACCTTGCGCCAGTTGCAGCGCTTGCATCAACAGCGCGGTGACTGGTCAGCGGTGATTCGCCTGTTGCCGGAGCTGCGCAAGGACAAGGTCTTGCCAGCGGCCGAGCTGGCCGAACTCGAGCGCCGGGCGTGGGGTGAAAACCTGTCCCTGGCAGCGCGTCAGGAAGAAGATGGAACGGTGGGTTTGCAATCGCTCAACCGCGCCTGGCAACAACTGACGTCGGCTCAGCGCCAGGAACCGCAGTTGGTATTGGCCTATGCCGAGCAACTTCGTCAACTGGGTGCGCAGGTTGAGGCCGAAGAGGTCCTGCGAACGGCGCTCAAGCGCAACTACGACAGCCATCTGGCACGCCTTTACGGGCTGGTTCGCGGCAGTGATTCTGCTCGTCAATTGCAGACCGCCGAGGGCTGGCTCAAGGATCATCCGGCTGACCCGAGCCTGCTGCTGACCCTCGGTCGCCTGTGCCTGCAAAGCAGTTTGTGGGGCAAGGCTCGGGACTATCTGGAAAGCAGCCTGCGTGTGCAGCGCAACCCGGAAGCCTGTGCCGAGCTGGCTCGACTGTTGGCGCAATTGGGCGACACCGAGCGCAGCAATCAACTGTTTCAGGAAGGCCTTGGCCTGCTGGACGAACGCTTGCTGGCAGCGCCGTTGCCGGTGCCGGTTCACGCTTGATTGTGTGGCGAGGGAGCAAACGCCCTCGCCACAAAGTAGGTGTTGCAACGACGTTTTCTTACTCTCGTAATGCCTCGACGGCATAGTCCTACAGAGGACTACACCTGATCCTCTCGCTTCTGTCGGGAATTCCCTACACCTCTGTTGAAGTGTCCGTGCTGGCTTACCTTGAAAGGCTGGCGCGCTTTCCTCTACCGTAACCACTTGTCTCTACTGGTACGGAAAAGCCATGTCGTTGGCCCGCTCACGCTCCTTGTTCTTCATGGTTTTCATTGCCGGCACCCTGGCTTTGGGCGTTTCCTACTATCTGGAATATGCAGTCGGTCTCAAGCCCTGCGGGCTGTGCCGTTTACAGCGGATTTGCCTGGCGATGCTCACGGGCGTCTGCCTGATGGCTTCGGTTCATGGTCCCGGCCGCTTCGGTTCGCTCCTGTATTGGCTGCTCGGTCTGCTGTGCAGTCTGGCAGGTACGGTGACAGCGTGGCGTCAGGTGTTGTTGCAAGGCGATCCGGTGCAACAGCTGTCAGCGTGTTCGCTCAATCTGGCGGATCCGTCCGCAAGCACTCCCTTGGTTTATGTGGTACAGCAGATGTTCAAAGGTGCGGCCGAATGCGCACAGATTTCCTGGACGCTGTTCGACCTGAGCATCCCCGAGTGGAGTCTGCTCTTCTTCATCGCCATGACGACCCTGAGTGTTTATCAGGTGCTGCGCGTTGTCTGGATAGCCTGTCAGCGACCGCTCAGCGGCACGTCGTCGCACCGGGTGCTGGCGGGCGATTAAACACTTGTATGAACTTTATCTCCTGCGTACCTTGAAGCCACAGTCGCGCGGGCATAATCTGGCCCGCACGTGTCATTGGAATTATGTTGCTCGAATGACGCTCTGCCTGGCCGATTCTTGATCTTCAAGTGTGCGACAGGTGTAGGGCAGCATGACCCACAAGGGAAGAGAGATCACCATGCTCGAAAGTTGTCAGAATGCTCAGGAACGCTGGGGTGGAGTGCATCTGCTGATCGATCGCTGGTTGCAGGAGCGTCACGAACTGGTTCGGGCCTATGATGATCTCGGCGCCAAGCCTGAGGCTCTGGGTGAAAACCGCAAACCATTGCAGGAATTCTGCGGCGTGCTGGTCGATTATGTATCTGCCGGGCACTTCGAGATCTACGAACAGCTGACGGGGGAAGCCAAGGCTTTCAACGACAAGCGTGGTTTGGAGCTCGCCGAGACGATCTACCCGCGCATCGACGTCATCACCGAAAAGCTGCTCGCGTTCAACGACCTGTGTGATGCAGGCAAGTGCGTTGCAGAGAAATTCAAGGAGCTGGGTGGCCTGTTGCACGAGCGCTTCGAACTGGAAGATTGCCTGATCGAAGTGCTGCACACCGCTCATAAGGAAGAGGATTCGGTTCAGGCCTGATCCCTTTCCAGTCACACCTCAAAACGGTGCGCTATGCGCGCCGTTTTTCGTTTGTGTCATTCAGCTTGTGGCGCCGCGCAATTCGACTTCGAATACCAGCGGCGTGAACGGCTCGATCAAGTCGCCGGCCCCGTCGGCGCCATAGGCCTGGGCCGAAGGAATCACCAGTCGCCATTTCGCACCGACCGGCATGTTTTGCAGCGCGCTGCGCCATCCGCTGATCACGCTGTCGAGACTGAACCACTGCGGCTGAGTGTTCTGATCGAATACCGTGCCGTCGGGAAGGCGTCCGATGTACAGCACCTGGACTTTGCCATTCGGGCCGGCTTTCGCGCCGGTGCCGGGTGTCAGCTCCGTCAGCAGTATTCCATCGGCCAATTCGCGAACGCCAGGTCGGGTTTTTTCTTCGGCGAGAAACCGGTGCTCTTTTTCGAGGGCGGCTTCGCTCTGCGGCGGAGTGGGCTGCAAGGCTGCCTGCGCTTCGTGCTCGGTAAGAATCTGTTCGATCTGCTCATCTTTCAGGGCCAGGGGTTTGCCTTGATAGGCTTGCTGCAAGCCTTCGACAAGCGCCTGCAGTTGCAGGTCGGGAACCTCCAGACGCAAGCGTTCGCCGAGACTCGCGCCGAGGCTGTAAGCGAGATCGTGAGCTTCGTTTTCCTTGGTTTTTTCGGCGGCTTGGGCGATGGAAAAAAACACGCACAGCGATAAAAAAAAGTAGCGCGACATGGGCACTCTCCGACCTGAGATGCGGCAGATTATGCCAGTGTGAATGCGTTCGACAGTGAACTTGTTTTGCGCAAGCGCAGGAGATTTTCAATCCATTGCAACGCAGCGCTTTCGATACTGTCAACATGCCCTAGCGGCGGTCCCTGCAGAGGTCTAGTATGAGCCGCACCCACGTCAGCCAGGAGGTAAACCATGTCGGCCACCAAGAAGCCTGTAAATACCCCGTTGCACTTACTCCAACAACTCTCGGGCAGCCTGCTTGAGCATTTGGAAACCGCTTGTTCCCAAGCCTTGGCTGATGCTGAAAAACTGCTCGCCAAACTGGAAAAACAGCGCGGAAAAGCGCAGGAAAAATTGCACAAATCCCGCACCAAATTGCAGGACGCTGCGGCAGCCGGCAAAGCCAAGGCACAAGCCAAGGCGAAGGACGGCGTGCAGCAACTCGAAGACGTACTCGATGCCCTCAAGGATCGTCAGTCCGACACTCGGGCCTACATTCTGCAACTCAAGCGCGATGCTCAAGAAAGCCTGAAACTGGCCCAGGGCGTCGGTCGCGTACAAGAGGCTGTCGGCAAGGCGTTGTCCCTGCGTTCGGCCAAGTCTGCTGCAGCCCCTGCCAAGAAAGTCGCTGCCAAACCGGCTGCTGCAAAAGCACCGGCCAAGCCTGCCGCCAAGGCACCTGTGAAAGCAGCGGCGAAACCTGCAGCTAAACCTGCTGCGAAAAAACCGGTTGCGGCCAGTGCTGCAAAACCGGCTGCGAAAACTGCAGCTGCCAAACCTGCCGCCAAGCCAGCCGCTGCGAAATCTGCTGCCAAAACCGCTGCTGCCAAGCCTACTGTTGCGAAAACTGCAGCTGCTAAACCGGCCGCCAGAACGGCTGCCGCCAAACCTGCTGCGACGAAAACTGCAGCTGCCAAACCTGCGGCAAAACCAGCCGCTAAAACCGCCGCTGCGAAACCTGCCGCCAAGCCTGCTGCAAAACCAGTCGCGGCAAAAACCGCTGCCAAGTCAGCCGCAAAACCAGCTGCTAAAACGGCCGCAAAACCAGCTGCAAAACCAGCCGCAAAAACTGCTGCTGCCAAACCTGCTGCCAAGCCAGCCGTTGCCAAACCAGCAACAGCAGCCAAACCTGCCGCTGCTAAACCGGCCGCAAAACCAGCCGCCAAGCCGGCGGCCAAACCCGCCGTGAAAAAGCCGGTTGCCGTTGCCAAGCCGACCCCGGCTCCTGCTGCCAAACCAGCGACGCCAGCGCCATCCGCTTCGGCCGCTCCAGCGCCAGCAGTCTCCACTTCGACAGCTACCACTGCGCCAACGCCGGTAGTGCCGTCGAGCTCCAGCTCCACCCCAACCAGCGCTTCCTAAGTGCCGGTTGCCGCGACGCGCAGCTGATGCAGCGCGTCGCGGTCCAGGTGGGCGGCGCCCGCCGCCACACCCTCCAGCCAGGCCGATGAATCGGTCGCTTCATACTGCGGCCAACTTTGCGCCAGACGCTCCAGTCGCAACAACAGATGCCGTTCGGCTTCCATCTCCAGCGCCTTGACTTCCTGGCGCAAACTATTCAGCTCGGTATCCACGCTCGCGGCGGCTTTCCATTGCAGTCGCAAGGTGCGTAACGGTTGCACGACATCCGCGTCCCAGGGCCCGGCTAGATCACGCAGCAGCTGTAAGCGTTGTTCGTTGCAGGTAACGCCACGCTCTCCCAGCCATAGCCCACACAGCAACAGGCACACATTCACCCCCGCCGACTGCAAGGTCAGGCACGCGGCTTCAACGCCGGGACGGGCGTAAGTGCCAAGGGAAAAGCTCCACAGGTCAGAGGACATAGTGCTACTCGCGCCAGTTGCGAGCGAAGCTGGTAGACTCCGCCGCCATTATGATTCGACTTCAGAACCTGACTTTACAGCGTGGCCCGCAACGTCTGCTAGAAGACGCCGAGCTGACCCTGCACGCCGGCCACAAAGCCGGCCTCATCGGTGCCAACGGCGCCGGCAAATCGAGCCTGTTCGCCTTGATTCGGGGCGAGCTGCACCCGGACTCGGGTGACTGCTTCCTGCCGGCCGACTGGCGCATCGCCCACATGCGCCAGGAAATCGAGACGCTCGAACGCCTGGCGGTCGACTACGTGCTCGACGGCGACCTGCGCCTGCGCGAGGTGCAACGTGACCTCGCCGCAGCCGAAGCGGCCCATGACGGTGCTGCCCAGGCCCGCCTGCACTCGGAACTCGACAGCGCCGACGGTTACACCGCCGACGCTCGCGCTCGCAAGCTGCTGGCCGGCCTTGGGTTCACCAACGAGCAGATGGATCGGCAGGTAGGAGATTTCTCTGGTGGCTGGCGGATGCGTCTGAACCTGGCGCAGGCATTGATGTGCCCCTCGGACCTGTTGCTGCTCGACGAACCGACCAACCACTTGGACCTCGACGCCATCATCTGGCTCGAAGAGTGGCTGAAAAGCTATCCTGGTACCTTGCTGCTGATTTCCCACGACCGGGACTTCCTCGACGCCGTGGTCGATCACGTGGCCCACGTCGATCAACGCAAGATCACCTTGTATCGCGGTGGCTACAGCGCCTTCGAGCGTGCCCGCGCCGAACGTCTGGCCCAGCAGCAACAGGCCTACGAGAAGCAGCAGGCGCAACGTGCGCACATGGAAAGCTACATCGCTCGTTTCAAGGCCCAGGCCACCAAGGCCCGCCAGGCCCAGAGCCGGATCAAGGCGCTGGAGCGGATGGAAGAGTTGTCCGCCGCTCACGTCGATTCGCCGTTCGACTTTGTCTTCCGCGAGTCGACGAAGATTTCCAGCCCGTTGATCGACCTGTCCGACGCCCGTTTGGGCTACGGCGACAAAGCCGTGCTGGAGAAGGTCAAGCTGCAACTGACGCCCGGCGCGCGCATCGGTTTGCTCGGCCCTAATGGCGCCGGTAAATCGACCCTGATCAAAAACCTCGCCGGTGAACTCTCGCCGCTGGCCGGTCGCTTGACCCGTGGCGAGAACACCGTCGTCGGTTACTTCGCCCAGCATCAGCTCGATTCCCTCGACTCGAAGGCCAGCCCGTTGCTGCACTTGCAGCGTCTGGCGCCGACCGAGCGCGAACAGACTCTGCGCGACTTCCTTGGCGGCTTCGACTTCCGCGGCGCGCGCATCGATGAGCCTGTGCTGAATTTCTCCGGTGGCGAGAAAGCTCGCCTGGCCCTGGCGTTGATCGCCTGGGAGCGGCCGAACCTGTTGCTGCTCGATGAACCGACCAACCACCTGGACCTGGAAATGCGCCTGGCGCTGACCATGGCCCTGCAGGAATTCAGTGGTGCAGTACTGGTGGTCTCTCACGATCGTCATTTGCTTAAAAGCACCACTGACAATTTCTATCTGGTGGCGGACGGTAAGGTCGAAGAGTTTGACGGTGACCTGGAAGACTACGCCCGTTGGCTGGTCGACTACCGTCAGCGCAATGCCCCGGTCAGCAACACGCCGGTCAACCCGGACAAGACTGACAAGAAGGCCCAGCGTCAGGCGGCGGCAGCCTTGCGTCAGCAACTGGCGCCGCACAAGCGTGAGGCTGACAAGCTCGAAGCCGAGCTCGGCAAGCTCCACGAGAAGCTGGCGAAGATCGACGCCAGCCTGGGTGACAGCGACATTTACGAACCGGCACGCAAGAACGACTTGCGTGATCTGCTGGCCGACCAGGCCAAGCTGAAGGTGCGTGAAGCCGAATTGGAAGAAGCCTGGATGGAAGCCCTGGAATTGCTGGAAAGCATGCAGGCGGAGCTGGAGGCGCTGTCCTGATGGAAGCCTTCAAGCTACCGTTGCCGGCGATGTGGGTCGAGCCGATCTGGCTGGTCGTGCAAATTCTGCTGATCCTGCTGGCCGGTTATATCGCTCAGCGCGTCGTCGCTAAATGCCTGACTCGATTGGGCGAGCGTTACCCGTTTCCGCCACAGTTCTTGATGCCGCTGCGCGGCGGTCTGCGCTGGCTGATCATGGGCAGTGCGCTGATTTTTGTGCTGGAACGCCTCGGGGTGTCGGCGACGGTGCTCTGGACCGCGTTGTCCGGTTTCGTCGCGGTGGCGGCGGTGGCGTTTTTCGCCATGTGGAGCGTGCTTTCCAATCTGCTCTGCGCGATCCTGATCTTTACCGTCGGCCCTTTCCGTATCGGTGACGTGGTCGAGTTGGTGGACACCACTGACAAGCCTGGCGTCAAAGGTCGGGTAGTGGCGATCAATCTGCTCTACACCACGCTGATCGAAGCGGAAGAACTCGGCACCGGCAGCGCGATGGTGCAGGTGCCGAATAGCCTGTTCTTCCAGCGCTCGGTTCGACGCTGGCGTGGCAGCGATGTATTCCCTGTGAGCGGCTTCGAGAAATAAGTCTTCTACTGCCTGACACGCCGCTATCGCGGGCAAGTCGAATCGTCGCACCGCCCGCGATAGCGGTCTGTCTGATGACGAACTCTTCAAGCCCTAATCGCTGGTCGGCAGTCGCAACATCCGGTAAAAAATCGGTAGTCATCGGCCCCAAGTCGCATTAGTTTAGACGTCTGTCACGAGTCTGAGTCGAGGTGTGCGATGGAGCTTCAAACATGGCTGGCGTTTTTTGCCGCCTGCTGGGTGATCAGCCTGTCTCCCGGTGCCGGCGCCATTGCGTCGATGTCCAGCGGTCTGCAATACGGTTTCTGGCGCGGTTACTGGAACGCGCTGGGCCTGCAATTGGGGCTGGCGGTGCAGATCGCGATTGTCGGTGCGGGTGTTGGCGCGATTCTCACGGCATCGGCCACCGCGTTCTACGCAATCAAATGGTTCGGCGTGGCGTACCTGGTTTACCTCGCGATCAAGCAATGGCGCGCGCTGCCCAGCGACATGAGCGACGACGCGGCGGTGCGTCAGATCGGCAAGCCGATGGCCCTGGTGTTCCGCGGTTTCCTGGTCAACATCAGCAACCCCAAGGCCCTGGTGTTCATGCTGGCGGTGTTGCCGCAGTTCATTGACCCCCATGCGCCGCTGTTGGCTCAGTACCTGATCATCGGCGTGACCATGGTCTGCGTTGACCTGATCGTCATGGCCGGTTACACCGGGTTGGCGTCCAAGGTGCTGCGCTTGTTGCGCACGCCCAAACAGCAAAAACGCATGAACCGCACGTTTGCCGGGCTGTTCATCGGTGCGGCGGCGTTCATGGCGACGCTGCGTAAAGCCGCGGTGTAAACCGCCCAGCCACAAAAAAGGCGCCCCCCTGTAGTAGCGAGCAAGCTCGCTCCTGCAGGGGGGCGCCTTTTTCGTTCAAGGGATCAGCGCAAAATCACCGGCGCGGTATCCCGTGGCAGGTTATTGCGCAACGGGGCTTGCCCCGGCTGCTCGTAACCACCTCCACCGAGTTGTTGACTCAACTGCGTGGCCACGTCTTCACCCAGCGCCTTGGACACGTCACGAACCACCCGTGGCCGGTTCAGTGAAACCTTGATGTCCCGGCCATTCACCAGTTTGGTGTCCTGACCTTCGCCCATCGCCGTGAAGGCCGAGGTGATTTCAAAAGTCCGGGTGTTGATCAGGCTGAAGTCAGCCACCAGGGTCAGTCCCAACACGGCCGAATGGCTGTCGGTGTTGGCCAGCTCGGTCACGTCGCGGGTGAAATCAATGTCCGACACGGTGCCGAACAGCACATAGTCGGCACCCTTGAAGTTGCCGGCCTTGATCCGCTTGATCACGTCGTAGACGTCACCCTTGGACGAGGCGGTATACGGCGTGCCTTGCACCAGCTGAAACATGCCGGTGCGCAATATTTCGCCCTTGATGTCGCCGGTGAATTTACGCAATTCACCTTGTTCGATGTAGCTGTAGGTGGCCTCGATTTCGTTGTAGCTCGAAGAACCACTGGCGCTGTAGTAACCCTCGCGATAATTGTTCTTGGCGGAAACGATGTGGATGTATTGCTCCACCCGCTCCTGATACGCCAGGTCCGTCACCGCGACTTTCGGGGCTGCCTGCGCGCTGAACGCGCAAGCCAGGGCCATCATGCCAATCCATGCGCGCATTGATTAACGCTCCGTGGTCTTGCGGATCTCTTTCTCGTCCATCCACTCGGCCAGACCGCTTTCAACGTCGATCAATTGCAGGCTGAATTTGTAGAAGACGTCCTTGTAGTCGCTGCTGCGCTTGACGATCGAGCTGATCGAACCTTCAAGACGGTATTTGGCGGCGATCATGTTGCCGGTCTTGGCCACGGTGGCTTTCTTGTACAGGCCGCTCTGGTTTTGCAGCTTCAGCTGGTCGACCTGGCTCTGCATGGCAGTGTTGTCGCTGGCGAAGCGGGCGGTGCCGGATTTCATCAGCTGGGTCTTGATGCTGGTGGTGATTTCGCGGGTGTCGATGTACTCGCTGGTCTTGTTCTTCACGTCGTAGACCTGAACCACCGGACGGCCCTGCAGAATGCCGGACTGTGCCAGGGAGCGGGTCATGGACTCGGCAATCATCTGCAGGTCGGTGGAACCGAACTCGTTGGTCACGGTTTCCACGGCCTTGGTGTCGCCGTAGCTGATGTTTTTGCTGCCCAGAGTAGGCGAAGTATTGGCGCAACCGCTGGCCAGCAGGGCGATAACGGCGATGAACGAAAAACGTGCAAACATGGGAATGCTCTCTAAAACTGATCGAATTGGGTGTTAAGGCGTTTTGATTTCGAGGCGGAAATCCACGGCTTTGGCGGTGGGCGCGATGGCCTGGATGAAACTGGTCTGCTCGCCGTACATCATCTGGCTTTTCCAGGTTTCTTCTTCGGCAATCGGAAAGCCTTCAGGGCCGAGCCAGGCAAAGCGGTAGTAGAAGGTCTTGTTGTTGAAGCTGGTGTTGCTCAGCTGCACATTGACCGTCATGAAGCCGTTTTCCCGGGCGACGCGCATGGCGCCCACCACAATGTTCTTCAGCTTGCCCATGGCCACGACTTTGCTGGCGGCGCTGCCTGGCTCAGGTGGCGGCGGTGTGGCGCAACCGGCCAGCAAGGCCAGGGCGACGACAGCGATGAGTTTGAAACGCATGTAAAGACTCCGTTCTTAAGGTTGTTTGAGGCTGGCCACAGCCGTCGGGCTGCTGCTCGAGACGACGTGAGCCGCGAGGCCGCTGGCAAACACCTGGTTGCCCACGGCACGCAGGCTGATGACCTGATAGCGTTGATCGACGGTGACCTTGACCACCGAACCACCGACCGCACTTGGCAACGTGACCTGGTGCTCACCTTTCTTCAGGCGCAGGCGTACCACCTGGGTGTTGTCCGGCAGGGTGCGCCACGTACGGGTATCGGCACCTTCGAGCACGGCTGAAGTGATACCGACCGCCAGGCCCGCGAGCGGGTTGGTTTCGTTGATTTTCTTCTGCGCGATGCCTTTGGTGACGGCCCGTACGGTGGTGCGCACGATGATGCCCGGCATGTCGTCACGCAGCGCGCGGCGGGACATGGCGGTGATGCTGTTGAGTTGCGTCAGATTGAGCTGCTGGCCGTCCACGCCGATCTGGGCAAGCGTGGCGGTGGAGGTATCAGGCTTGATGATCGGGAACGACAGCGGGGTGATCACCACATTGCCGCTGATCGGCAACGGCAGGGGCACGCGGATCGAATCCCGGGCCGGCGCCAGGCCGCTTTGCACGACGATCAGGATATCGCTGTCCTCGTCCTTGGCACTTTTCTTGTCGAGGTCTTTCAGTGCCTGTTCCAGCAGCGGGGTGTTCGGGCGCAGTTCGGCGGCTTTGCGATAACCCGGCGCGGCCAGGTCTTTTTCACCCAGGGCTTCGTAAACGAAGCCGGCCAGGTAATGGCTGAACGCACTCTGGTAGCTGTTTTTCAGGCCGACTACTTCCGGCGCATCGAGGCTGGCGACCGGGTAACCCTGCAGGTCTTTGTATTCGGTCTTGACGCCTTCTTTCTCGGCTTCCTCTTCGCTCTTGAGGTATTCCTTGTCGCGCAGGTCCGCGATCACCGCTTCACGTTCGTGGGTTTTCTTGATCGCGGTGCGCGCGCCGTCGAAGTCATTCACGGCCAGCAGGTTCAGGGCCATTTGGGTGGTCAGCATGACTTTTTCGTAGTCGTAGCCTTCGTAGCGACGGACCTTGTCGTTCACCAGGAAGCTGCCGAACTGGGCGAGGTACTTGCCGGTATCCAGCTTGACGGCGTCTTCCCACTTGCCGACCACTGCATCGGCGCTGGTCCAGGCGTTCTGGCTGCCGGACAGGTCGCCCTTGGCGCGCAGCAGTTCACCTTTCTCGAAGTAATACAGCAGGTCTTTGTCTTCGCCGGTGTTGTTCTTTTCCAGCAGGGTCAGAGCGGCGTCGACATTGCCGGAAGCCAGCTGCTGGTTGGTTTGTGCGAGTTCCGAGTCGTAGTTGCGGAATGCCGAACAGCCGGAGAGCAAAGTGACAGCGCTGAGCGCGATCAAGGTTAAGGCGCGGGAGGCCATAGTACTTCTTCCCTGAATGTATGCAGCCGTGCTTGCTGGTCGGGCTGTTGAGACCTATCGGCGCAGACGGGCGTCCTGCCAATTCCTCATGAGCAGAGGAGCTTGAGTGCCATGTCGATCAATTGCAGGCGCGACATTATAAGCAGGGGCGATAGCTAAGTAATGGCTTTTTAATTCCATTTTTATAGAAAGTGCCATCATGAAGTCAGCGCGTAAATCGAGGCGTGATGCCGCATTTCACACAACAAAGCTTGAGTGAAACTCATTCGAAGTGAACAATGTGTTACTTCGTATTTCCAATTGAGATTCATTCATGACTGCCCCGTCCCGTTTCCTGGCCTGGCTGGTATTGCCGCTGTTTGCCTTGTGCAGTTCCAATCTGCTGGCCGACACCGTGGAAGGTGCGCCGCAAGCGCTGCATTTGCTCGATTACATTGGCGCGGACTACCCGCAATCTGTGCAAGCGGGCAAGGTCATCAGTGAGTCCGAGTACCGCGAGCAGCTGGAATTTACCAAGGTGCTGCAAGGCTTGATCGCGGCCATGCCGGACAAGCCGGAAAAGGCAGGGTTGGAGCAGGGCGTCAGCACACTGCACAGCGCCATCGCTGCTCGTCAGGACGGTGCGGACGTCGCCCGTCAGGCTCGGCAGCTTGGAGCGAAGCTGGCCGTGGCTTATGAAGTCAGTCAGGCACCGATCATTACGCCGGACCCGACCCGGGGCGCGCCGCTGTACGCCCAGCATTGTTCGGTCTGCCATGGCGATGCGGGTGCCGGCGATGGCCCGGCCGGTGTCGGTCTGACGCCGCCGCCGGCCAATCTGCGCGATGTTGCGCGCCAGGATCGATTGAGCCTTTACGCGATCTACAACACCTTGGGGATGGGCGTAGAAGGCACTGACATGCCGGCCTTCGCCGATCAGCTGGATGACCGTCAGCGTTGGGACTTGGCGACCTACATCGCCAGTTTCAGTGCCGATCCGGCCGCGGCAACATCCGAAAAAACCTACAACATCGCCGACCTGGCTCGACAGACCCCGGCCGAAGTGCTGGCCGCCGAAGGCCCGCAAGCGGCAGCGACCTTCCGCGCCCAGCGTGCGCAACCGCCGCAGGTCAAGCGTGGCCCGGCGCAATTGCTCGACTACACCGCTGCAACCCTGGACAAAAGCGTCGCGGCCTATCGCGCCGGCGATCACGATCAGGCTTATGACTTGTCGGTAGCGGCTTACCTGGAAGGCTTTGAACTGGTTGAAAGCTCCCTGGACAACGTCGACGCCAACGTGCGCAAAGATACAGAAAAATCCCTGATGGCTTACCGTCAGTCGTTGCAGGACGGCTTGCCGGTGGCCGAGGTCCAGAAACGTCTGGATGCAGCCAAAGCCAGGTTGAAGGCGTCTGCCGGCCTGCTCGGCAGTGATGGTTTGAGCTGGTCCCTGAGCTACATCTCCGGGTTGCTGATACTGCTGCGCGAAGGTCTGGAAGCGATCCTGGTGCTGGCGGCGATCCTCGCGTTCCTGCGCAACACCGGCCAGCAATCGGCGGTGCGCGGTGTCAACGTCGGTTGGGGCCTGGCGCTGGTGGCCGGTCTGGCGACATGGGCGCTGGCGGCGTTTGTGATCGATGTCAGTGGCTCGCAGCGTGAATTGCTGGAAGGCGCGACGGCGTTGTTCGCGGCGGTCATGGTGCTCTGGCTCGGCGTGTGGATGCACGACCGTCGCCATGCAGCGGCCTGGCAGGATTACATCAAGAGCAGCCTGGTGGGCGGCGGCGGGCGTTTCGGCTTTGCGACGCTGGCATTCTTCTCGGTGTATCGCGAACTGTTTGAAGTGATCCTGTTCTACGAGACTTTGTGGTTGCAGGCCGGGCCAGCGGGGCATAACGCGGTGTTGGCCGGCGGGGCGACGGCGCTGGTGCTGTTGGTTGGTCTGGCGTGGGTGATCCTGCGGGGCTCGGCGAAACTGCCGCTGTCACTGTTTTTCAGCATCAATGCCGGGTTGTTGTGCGCTCTGTCGGTGGTGTTTGCCGGTCATGGCGTGAAGGCGTTGCAGGAAGCCGGGATCTTCGGCACGCGGCCGGTGCCGTTCTTTGACTTCGACTGGCTGGGCATTCACGCCGATGCGTATTCGCTGAGTGCTCAGGCGGTGGCGATCATTGCGATCATTGTGTTGTATGGGCGTAGCTGGATGGCGGAGAAGCGGCGGGTGCAGGTTTCTTAAAGGCATTCGCTGCGCTCACAATCGCGAGCAGGCTCGCTCCCACAGGATGGCGTATAACCTGTGGAAGCGAGCCTGCTCGCGATTTTTTTTGAGAGGTAAAACCTAATGCGTGTTTGGATCGATGCCGACGCCTGCCCTCGGGCAGCCAAGGATCTGGTGGTGAAGTTTGCCCTCAAGCGCCAGTTCGAAGTGGTGTTGGTGGCGGGGCAGCCGCAGATCAAGCCTGGGCTGGCGCTGGTGAAGTTGATCGTGGTGCCGAGTGGCCCGGACGCGGCGGACGATTATCTGGTCGAGCACGCGGTGCCCGGTGAACTGGTGATCTGCAGCGACGTGCCACTGGCTGACCGGCTGGTGAAGAAAGGCGTTGCAGCGCTGGACCCGAGGGGCAAGGAGTTCGACGCGCAGAACATGGGCGATCGGCTGGCGGTGCGCAACCTGTTCACCGATTTGCGTGAACAGGGGCAGATGAGCGGCGGCCCGGCCCCGTTTGGCGAGCGTGAGAAGCAGGCGTTTGCCAATGCGCTGGACCGGATTCTTACGCGGCTCACACGTAAAGCCTGAGCACGACGCTGAACCCTGTGGGAGCGAGCTTGCTCGCGATGGGGCCGGCACATTCAACATTTATGTCGATGGATAGACCGCAATCGCGAGCAAGCTCGCTCCCACATTTTGACTGTGTCAGGCGTCGTTTTCGTGGGTCAGTTCGAGCACGCGATCGACCAGTTTGTTGATGCCGGACGCGGCTTCGCTGATGCTCTGTGCCAGCATGTAAGCCGGAGTGCTCACCAGTTTGCGGGCTCTGTCTTCAACGATGTCAGTGACTGCGCAATCCGTGTGAGTGGCGCCCATCTTGTTCATCGCAGCGGCGGTGTCTGCGTCGTTGCCGATGGTGCAGGTCACGCCCGGACCATAAATCTTTGCAGCCAATGCCGGCGAGATGCAGATCAGCCCGACCGGTTTTCCCGCTTCGGCAAACGCCTCGGTCAGGGCGAGCACATCGGGCTGCACGGTGCAGCCAGCGCCTTCGATGGCGAAGTTCGACAGGTTCTTGGCCGCGCCAAAACCACCGGGCACGATCAGCGCGTCGAAATCCTCGACGTCAGCCTCACGCAGATCCTTGATGTTGCCCCGGGCAATCCGCGCCGATTCCACCAGTACATTGCGTGACTCGGGCATTTCTTCGCCGGTCAGGTGGTTGATCACGTGCAACTGCGCGATGTTTGGCGCAAAACACTGCACCTGCGCGCCACGCTGATCGAGTCGCAGCAAGGTAATCACGCTTTCGTGGATCTCGGCGCCGTCGTAGACGCCACAGCCGGAAAGGATCACTGCAATTTTTTTGCTCATGGGCTTTTCTCCAGATTCATGGCGTTAAATGTCCACTAATTTGTCACTCGTTGCCATAGGGTTAATTCGCGGCTACACCTAGCATCTGTCCTCAAGATTCCGACCGGGGCGCGTCATGGACTTCATTCTGTATGCGGTGCCGTTTTTCTTTGTGCTGATTGCCGTCGAACTGCTGGCCGACCGTTGGCGCGGGGTGAGCAATTATCGGGTGGCCGACGCGATCAACAGCATCAGCACCGGGGTGTTGTCCACCACCACCGGCCTGCTGACCAAAGGCGTGGGGCTGGTGACCTATGCCTTTGCCCTCAAGCATCTGGCACTTTTCGAACTCGCGGCCAACAGCGTCTGGGTCTGGGTGTTCGCCTTCGTTCTCTACGACTTCTGCTACTACTGGCTGCATCGCATGGGCCACGAACGCAACATCCTCTGGGCGGCGCATTCGGTGCATCACCAGAGCGAGGACTACAACCTCTCCACGGCGTTGCGCCAGACCAGCACCGGGTTCCTGCTGAGCTGGATTTTCTACCTGCCGATGGCCGTGCTTGGCGTGCCGCTGCTGGTGTTTGTCAGTGTCGCCGCGCTTAACTTGCTGTATCAATTCTGGGTGCATACCCGGCACATTCCCAAGCTCGGCTGGTTCGAGTGGTTCTTCGTTACGCCATCCAATCATCGGGCCCACCATGCACAGAACGCTCTCTACATGGATCGCAACTACGGCGGGGTGTTCATTATTTGGGACCGTCTATTTGGCTCGTTCCAGGAAGAGGACGACAACGAGCCGGTGATTTTCGGCGTGACCACGCCACTGGCGAGCTGGAATCCGTTGTGGGCAAACGTGCAGTTTTACGCGCAGCTCTGGGATGACGCGCGGCGGGCTGAAAGCAACTGGGACAAACTGCGGATCTGGTTTATGCGCACCGGTTGGCGGCCGGCGGATGTGGCGGCCAAGTACCCGATGAACAAGCCGGACCTGAGCCAGTTCCGCAAATTCGAGGTGCCGCTGGACGGGCGCCAGCAGATTTACGTCCTGTTGCAGTTCTGCGCCTATATCGCGCTGGGCAGTTACTTGATGAACTTCGAGCCGCATCTGCCGACCCCTGCGTTGGTGCTCGGCTGGAGTGCGGTGGCGTTGGGGTTGTTTACGTTGGGCGTGGCCCTGGAGAATCGCCCGTGGGCGTTGAAGCTGGAGTTGCTGCGGCTGGCATCGAATGTGCCGCTGGTGTGGCTCGCGCCGATGGTCGGGCTGTGGCCGGCCAGCGCGGTGGGCTGGGTCGGCCTGCTGAGTTACAGCCTGCTCAGCGGAATCGGTCTCTACTGTTGCAGAAACCGTTTCACTCGTTTGGCGTCTTGACTTCGGCGGCCTTGGCCTGCTCCGCCTTCAAGGCCTGCTCGTCGGCGTAGACCTGCTTCGCCAGGCGCGCATTCTTGAAGCGCCGGCGCAGCCACAGTACGACGCCCAGCACCAGCAGGGCGCCCAGCACCCATAGCTCGTACTTCTTGACGCTGCCCAGCATGCCTTCGAGCACCGCGCCGAAGTGATAGGCCGCTGCGGCCAAGGCGCTTGCCCAGATCGCGGCACCAATCCCGTTCAGCAGCAAGTAACGTCCCGGCGGGTAGCCTGACAGGCCGATCGCCACTGGCATCACCGTGCGCAAACCGTAGACAAAGCGGAAGCTCAGCACCCAGATGTCCGGGTGCCTGCGAATGTGTTCCAGTGCCCGGTCGCCCATCATCTGCCAGCGGGGTTTGCGCGCCAGCAACTTGCGGCCGTGCTTGCGCCCCAGGAAATACCACAGCTGGTCGCCGGCATAGCTGCCGAAAAACGCCACGACCACCACCACGTTGATGTCCATGTATCCACGGAACGCGAGGAAGCCTGCGAGTACCAAGATGGTTTCGCCTTCGAAGAACGTGCCGAGAAAAAGGGCAAAGTAGCCGAAGTCATGCAGAAATTGTTGGAGCATTGTCTGGGTGCTGGCGAAATGAACGCGCAGCCTACGCCTTCGTGCACATTCATGAAAGTGTCCAAATGTGTCTCGACGTGAACATTTCCTACACGGACAATGGAATGCGGCTACGTGTCACAGGGCTAAGCACGACTGTCATCTGTCCGTCATAATGGCCGCTTATAACTGTCACGCTCGCCCGTCAGCGCGGGCTCAGGAGTCTGCCGTGAGCTTTACCCCCGCCAATCGTTTGTTTCCAGCCACCCGCCTGCGTCGCAACCGCCGTGATGATTTCTCGCGTCGACTGGTTCGTGAAAACGTCCTGACTGTCGATGACCTGATCCTGCCGGTGTTCGTGCTGGACGGTGAAAACCGTCGTGAAGCGGTGGCGTCGATGCCGGGTGTCGAACGCTTGACCATCGACCTGTTGCTGGAAGAAGCGGCCAAGTGGGTCGAGCTGGGGATTCCGGCCGTGGCGCTGTTCCCGGTCACGCCATCCGAGCTCAAGTCGCTGGACGCCGCCGAAGCGTGGAACCCGAACGGCATTGCCCAGCGCGCCACCCGCGCCCTGCGAGCGCAGTTCCCTGAGCTGGGTGTGATCACCGACGTTGCGCTGGACCCGTTCACCACCCACGGTCAGGACGGTATCCTCGACGAAGAAGGCTATGTGCAGAATGACATCACTGTCGATGCGCTGGTCAAACAGGCTCTGTCCCACGCCGAAGCCGGCGCTCAGGTGGTGGCCCCGTCGGACATGATGGACGGTCGCATCCAGGCGATCCGCGAAGCCCTTGAACTGGCCGATCACGTCAACGTGCGGATCATGGCCTATTCGGCGAAGTACGCCAGCGCCTATTACGGCCCGTTCCGCGATGCGGTCGGTTCGGCGCTGAACCTGGGCAAGGCCAACAAGGCCTCCTATCAGATGGACCCGGCCAACGGCAATGAAGCCCTGCACGAAGTGGCGGCGGACTTGTCAGAAGGCGCGGACATGGTCATGGTCAAGCCAGGCATGCCGTACCTGGACATCCTTTACCGGGTCAAGGAAGAATTCAAAGTGCCGACCTTTGTTTATCAGGTCAGCGGTGAATACGCCATGCACATGGCGGCGATCCAGAATGGCTGGTTGAGCGAAGGGGTTATCCTCGAATCCCTGACCGCTTTTAAACGTGCAGGCGCTGATGGCATCCTGACTTACTTTGCCGTTCGTGCTGCTCAACTGTTACGAGAGCAAAAATAGCCCTCCCAGGAACATTCGATGAATACCGAAGGACTCACTGAAGTTGCAGTACAAGAGGCTCAACCTGTGGTGGAGCAGATCGCTGAAACCCCGCCGGTGCTGGAGCCTGCTCCACCCGCGGCGGTGGTCGAAACTGCGCCGGCGGCGCCAGCGATTGTGGTTCCGGGCCTGGATGACAGCAGCCTGTACATTCATCGCGAGCTCTCGCAACTGCAGTTCAATATCCGGGTGCTGGAACAGGCGCTGGACGAGTCCTACCCGTTGCTGGAGCGGCTGAAGTTCCTGCTGATTTTTTCCAGCAACCTGGATGAGTTCTTCGAAATTCGTGTGGCCGGCCTCAAGAAGCAGATCACCTTCGCCCGTGAACAGGCCGGCGCCGATGGTCTGCAACCGCACCAGGCCCTGGCCCGGATCAGCGAGCTGGTGCACGGTTACGTAGACCGCCAGTACGCGATCCTCAACGACATTCTGTTGCCGGAACTGGAGAAGCATCAGGTCCGCTTCATCCGTCGCCGTTACTGGACCACCAAGCTCAAGACTTGGGTTCGCCGTTATTTCCGCGACGAGATCGCGCCGATCATCACCCCGATCGGCCTCGACCCGACGCACCCGTTCCCGTTGCTGGTAAACAAGAGCCTGAACTTCATCGTCGAGCTCGAAGGCATCGACGCCTTCGGTCGCGATTCCGGTCTGGCGATCATCCCGGCGCCGCGTCTGTTGCCGCGCGTCATCAAGGTTCCGGAAGAAGTCGGTGGCCCTGGCGACAACTATGTCTTCCTGTCGTCGATGATCCACGCGCACGCCGATGACTTGTTCCAGGGCATGAAGGTCAAGGGCTGCTACCAGTTCCGCCTGACCCGTAACGCCGACCTCGCGGTCGACACCGAAGACGTGGAAGACCTGGCCCGCGCTCTGCGCGGCGAGTTGTTCTCCCGTCGCTACGGTGACGCGGTGCGTCTGGAAGTGGCCGACACCTGTCCTAAACACCTGTCCGACTACTTGCTCAAGCAGTTCAACCTGCACGAGACCGAGTTGTATCAGGTCAACGGTCCGGTCAACCTGACCCGTCTGTTCAGCATCACCGGCCTCGACAGTCAGCGCGAGCTGCAATACCTGCCGTTCACCCCGCAGATCCCGAAACTGCTGCAGAACAGCGAAAACATTTTCAGCGTGATCAGCAAGCAGGACATTCTGCTGCTGCACCCATTCGAATCGTTTACGCCGGTGGTCGATCTGCTGCGCCAGGCTGCCAAGGACCCGCATGTATTGGCGGTCCGTCAGACGCTGTACCGTTCCGGCGCCAACTCGGAAATCGTTGATGCGCTGGTGGATGCGGCGCGTAACGGCAAGGAAGTCACGGCGGTGATCGAATTGCGTGCGCGGTTCGACGAAGAGTCCAACCTGCAACTGGCCAGTCGTCTGCAAGCGGCCGGTGCGGTAGTGATTTACGGCGTGGTCGGCTTCAAGACCCACGCCAAGATGATGCTGATTCTGCGCCGCGAGGCCGGTGAGATTGTGCGTTACGCCCACTTGGGGACCGGCAACTACCACGCCGCCAACGCCCGTTTGTACACCGACTACAGCTTGCTGACCTCGGACGACGCCTTGTGCGAAGACGTCGGCAAACTGTTCAGCCAGCTGATCGGCATGGGCAAGACCCTGCGCATGAAGAAGCTGCTGCACGCGCCGTTCACGTTGAAGAAGGGCATGCTCGACATGATTGCCCGCGAAACGCAGTTCGCGCTCGACGGCAAACCGGCGCACATCATTGCCAAGTTCAACTCGCTGACCGATCCGAAGATCATCCGCGCGCTGTACAAGGCCAGCCAGTCCGGCGTGCGTATTGATCTGGTGGTGCGCGGCATGTGCTGCCTGCGTCCGGGCATCGCCGGGGTTTCGCACAACATCCACGTGCGTTCGATCATCGGTCGCTTCCTGGAACATACCCGAGTCTTCTACTTCCTCAATGGCGGCGAAGAGCAGATGTACCTCTCCAGTGCCGACTGGATGGAGCGCAACCTCGACAAACGCGTCGAGACTTGCTTCCCGGTGGAAGGCAAGAAGCTGATCATGCGGGTCAAGAAAGAGCTGGAGCTGTATCTCACCGATAACACTCACAGCTGGAGCTTGCAGGCAGACGGTCGTTACATCCGCAACACACCGACCGGCAACCAGAACCCGCGCAGTGCGCAGGCGACGTTGCTGGAGCGGTTGGGCAGCCCGATTCTGGCTGTGCGTTAGCCCACACGCGGCATAAAAAATGGCGATCCCTGCGGATCGCCATTTTTGTTTCCACTATCCCTTGCAGGTCACTGTGGGAGCTGGCCTGCCAGCGATGACGATCGTGCAATCACCGCAAGGCTCAGATCCTGTCGCCGGCAAACCGGCTCCAACAGGACCGTGTTTTCCGAGCGGTTATCGGTGGTTTATCGAACGCTGAGCACGAAACCAACCCGCGTCAGCCATTCCGCTTCGAGCGCGAAGTCAGCTTGGGTCAGCTGGTTTTCGTCCAGCCAGTTTTCCGGGAACTGCACATCCAGGCTGTGGCCATTGGCGTGCAACACCACCTGAGGCATTTCCTGGGTGCCGCGGATGTGATGGAACAGGATCGCAAAGCGCAGCAGCACGCACAGGCGAATCAGCTTGATGCCGTCGTCGCCAAAATCGGCAAACCGGTCCTTGGGAATATTGCGACGGTGGCCACGCACCAGCAGCGCGAGCATCAATTGGTCTTCGCGAGAGAACCCGGCCAGGTCCGAATGCTCGATCAGGTAGGAACCGTGTTTGTGGTACTGATAGTGAGCGATGTCCAGGCCCACTTCATGGACCTTGGCGGCCCAGCCCAGCAACTCGCGCCAGACGCCGTCATCCAGATCCCAGTCCGCCGCCACCTGATCGAAGGCATGCAGCGCTTTGCGCTCGACCCGTGCCGCTTGTTCCAGGTCGACGTGGTAACGCTCCATCAGCGAGCTGAGCGTGCGCTCCCGGACGTCTTCATGATGATGACGGCCCAACAGGTCATAGAGCACGCCTTCGCGCAGAGCGCCTTCACAGTGATCCATGCGTTGCAGTTCGAGGGCATCGAAGATTGCTTCGAGAATCGCCAGGCCCGCCGGGAAGATTGCCCGGCGGTCAGGCTTGATGCCTTCGAAATCGATTTTCTCGACGTCACCAAGTTTGATCAGCTTGCGCTTGAGCCAGGCCACGCCCTCGGCGTTGACCTCCCCCGTGCCGTGCCCGCCGGCCTTCAGCGCCAGGCCGATGGCGCGAATGGTGCCCGAAGAGCCGATGGCTTCATCCCAGGTCAGGCGATGCAGGGCGTGTTCGATGCTCATGATCTCCAGCCGCGCCGCCGTGTAAGCCTGGGCGTAGCGGGCCGGGGTGATCTTGCCGTCCTTGAAATAGCGCTGGGTGTAGCTGACGCAGCCCATTTGCAGACTTTCACGCAGCAGCGGCTCAAAGCGCTGGCCGATAATGAATTCGGTACTGCCGCCGCCGATGTCGGCCACCAGGCGCTTGCCCGGCGTATCGGCGAGGGTGTGGGACACGCCGAGGTAGATCAGGCGCGCTTCTTCACGGCCGGAGATGACTTCCACCGGGTGGCCGAGGATTTCTTCGGCGCGGTGGATGAATTCGTTGCGGTTACGGGCTTCACGCAGGGCGTTGGTGCCGACGATCCGCACGGCGCCCGTGGGCATACCGTTGATCAGTTGGGCGAAGCGCTTGAGGCAATCGAGCCCGCGCTGCATGGATTCTTCGCTGAGCTTGCGCTCTTCGTCGATGCCCGCGGCCAGCTGAACCTTCTCCCCGAGACGCTCGAGAATACGGATTTCGCCGTTCTGGGCCTTGGCCACGACCATGTGAAAGCTGTTGGAGCCCAGGTCGATTGCGGCGATCAGGGACAGATTCTTGGCTTGGGATTGCGGCATGGTCAGGGGGTCTCGGTCGATAACCCAGACATCGTGCCACGATCAAACGCTGACGCCAACGCGCAGTGTTCAAACCCTTGATCCTGCGCAGTAATGCCAGTGACCGCTGCGCGGTCAATCGCTAGCAGGCTAGCTCCCACATTGGAATGCATATCCCTGTGGGAGCTAGCCTGCTAGCGATGAGGGCATTAAAGACACTGAGGTTCTTTCAGGCTGTCGCTTCCACCGTCCCGATAAAGTTTGCCAGCTCCGCCGTCCGAGGATTCGCGAACAAAATCTTCGGATCCCCCACCTCATGCACCTTCCCCAGATGCATGAACACCAACTTATCCCCAACCTCCCGGGCGAAACGCATTTCATGGGTGACCATAATCAGCGTCATGCCCTCCTTGGCCAGTTGCCGAACCACGCTCAGCACCTCATTGACCAGTTCCGGGTCCAGCGCCGAAGTGATCTCATCGCATAGCAAGACCTTGGGCGACATCGCCAGCGCACGGGCAATCGCCACGCGCTGTTGTTGCCCGCCGGACAGCCGGTCCGGGAAGGCATCAAACTTCTCCCCGAGCCCGACCCGTTCCAGCATCTCCCGCGCCAGCTCCTTGGCTCTGGCCTTGGGCACTTTCTGCACCACCTGGGGCGCGAGCATGACGTTCTCGCCCACCGTCAGGTGCGGGAACAGGTTGAACTGCTGAAACACCATCCCGACCTTCTGTCGCAGGCTGCGCAGATCGGCGCGGGCGGCATCGAGGTATTCGCCGTCGACTTCGATCACGCCGTCGTTGATCGACTCCAGGCCATTCAACGTGCGCAGCAAGGTCGATTTGCCCGAGCCGCTGCGGCCGATGATCGCCACCACCTGGCCTTCCTCGACGCTCAGGTCGATGCCTTTGAGCACATGGTGATCGCCGTAATATTTATGCAGGGCGGAAATTCTAAGCAGAGGCATGCAGTCTCCTTTCCAGGTAGCGCGCACTGAGGGACAAGGGGTAGCAGAGCAGGAAGTAACCGAGGGCGACGAGGCCGTAGACCATGAACGGTTCGAAGGTCGCGTTGGCGAGCATCCCGCCGGTCTTGGTCAATTCGGTGAAGCCGATGATCGAGGTCACAGCGGTGCCTTTGACCACTTGCACCGAGAACCCCACGGTCGGCGCCACGGCGATGCGCAGCGCTTGCGGCAGGATCACGTAGCGCAGTTGCTCGAGTGGATTGAGCGCCAGACTCGATGAGGCTTCCCACTGGCCGTTGGGGATCGAATCGACGCAACCGCGCCAGATCTCTGCCAGGTAAGCGCTGGTAAACAGGGTCAGGGCAATCGCCGCAGCCATCCACGCGGATATTTCCACCCCGGCCAGCGCCACCCCGAAGAACACCAGGAACAGCTGCATCAGCAGCGGCGTGCCCTGGAACAGCTCGATGTAGGTGCGTGCAACGTTGCGCGGCAGGGCTTTTTTCGAAATGCGCATGACCATGATCAACAAACCGATCAACCCGCCGCCGATAAACGCCACCAGCGACAGCGCCAGCGTCCATTGCAGCCCCGTGAGCAAGTTGCGCACGATGTCCCAAAAGGTGAAATCGCTCATTGGCCGCTCCTCGCTATGTATCGACGGCCGATCCAGTTCAGCAACTGACGGATCAATAAAGCCATGCACAGATAGAGCAACGTGGTCAGGGCGTAGGTTTCGAAGGCGCGGAAGTTGCGCGACTGAATGAAGTTGGCAGCAAAGCTCAGCTCTTCGGTGGCGATTTGCGAACAGACTGCCGAGCCGAGCATGACGATGATGATCTGGCTGCTCAGCGCCGGCCACACCTTGCCCAGCGCTGGCAGCAGCACCACGTGGCGGAAGGCTTCGAACCGGGTCATCGCCAGCGCCGCTGCGGCTTCCAGCTGTCCTCGCGGAATCGCTTGAATGCCGGCGCGGATGATCTCGGTGGAATAAGCGCCGAGGTTGATCACCATCGCCAGCACCGCCGCCTGCCATTCAGAGATCTGCAGGCCCAGCGACGGCAAACCGAAGAAGATGAAAAACAGCTGCACCAGAAACGGCGTGTTGCGGATCAACTCGACGTAAACCCCGAAGATCGCCGAGAACGGGCGGATGTTCCACGCCCGCACCAGCGCACCGATGATGCCCAGACCGACGCCGAGCACTGCGCCGATGGCCGTCAGTTCAAGGGTGAACAGCGCACCGCGCAGCAGCAGGTCGGTGTTTTGCACCACCGGCAGAAAGTCGAACTGATAGGCCATATCAAATCTCCCGAGCGACGATCAGAGATCGGCCGGCAGCGGCTCTTTCAGCCAGGTCTGTGAGTTTTTTTCCAGTGCACCCTCAGTCTTGGCGGTGGCGAGAATCTGGTTGACCTTGCCCAGCAACGCCGGCTCGTTCTTGTTCACGCCGACGTAGACCGGCGAGTCCTTGAGCTTCACTTTCAGTGCCGGCACGCGTTTCGGGTTTTTCTCGCTGATCGCGATCATTACCACGTTGCCGCTGGCGATCAGGTCGACCTGGCCGGCGAGGTAGGCGGCGATGGTCGAGTTGTTGTCTTCGAAGCGCTTGATGGTTACGCCTTCGGGGGCGACTTTGGTCAGTTCGATGTCTTCGATGGCACCGCGAGTGACGCTAATGGTTTTGCCCTTGAGGTCGTCCAGGCCTTTGATGGCGGCATCCGGCGGGCCGAACACCGCGAGGTAGAAAGGCGCGTAGGCGCTGGAGAAATCGATGACCTTCTCGCGCTCGGGGTTCTTGCCGAGGCTGGAAATCACCAGATCCACCTTGCCGGTGGTCAGGAACGGGATACGGTTGGTGCTGTTGACGGGCGTCAGCTCGAGTTTGACCTTGAGCTGGTCGGCCAGCAGTTTGGCGGTGTCGATATCGAGGCCGCGGGGTTTCATGTCCGGGCCGACCGAGCCGAACGGCGGAAAGTCTTGAGGCACGGCAACCTTGAGGACGCCGCGTTTGACCACATCCTCCAGACCGTCGGCGTGGGCGGGCGCCTGGCTCAGCAACAGGCTGGCAAACAGGGCGGCGAGGAGGGCGCTGTAACGCTGGGTCATGGCAAATCTCCGGATCGGCGAGGAATGATTTCTGCGGATCGACAGAGCACGGGCCATGCCAACATCGGTTTTATGGGCGCGAAGCCGCGGATTTGCTGGTGTTTCTCGGTCTTACTGGTCTGAACAGTCGAGCGGCGTTTTGCACTCCCATAGCGCATCCTCGCCAATCACCGAACCCCGGTGGGGCACGACTTGCCGGGCGCCGCGAATAGCTTTAAAACTAACCGCTCATTTGCCTGGTTCGTCCGAAAACCATGAATTCGATCTCCCGAGCTGTACCTGAAGTGGCACTGCAAGCCATCCGCAAATTGATCGCCGAACACGGTTTCGGGCCGGGGGATGCCTTGCCTTCGCAACGGGATCTGGCGGTGCAATTGGGGGTCAGTCGGGCGTCGTTGCGGGAGGCGTTGTCGTCGCTGAGTGCATTGGGCGTGATCAGCATTCAACCAGGCAAAGGCGTTTTCGTGCAGGCGCCGGTAGACCTGCCGCGCGCCGATGCGTCATTGAGCTGGCCATTCGCGGCACAGGCGTCGCCGCTGGATATTTTCCAGTTGCGCTATGCCCTGGAAGGTTTTGCCGCCGGGCTGGCCGCCGTGACGTTGAGCACCGATGACCTCGATACGCTGGAGGATAATGTCGCCGCCATGCGTAATGAGTTGAAGGTTGGCGACTTCGAGGCGGCGGCGCGCCTGGACTTCGAGTTTCACCGGCGCATCCTGCTGGCCAGCGGTAATCAGGCGATGCTGAGCATCCTGACGGCCAGTGCCGACATTTTTCTGGAGAGCCAGAAGCTACCGTTCATCCGGGCCGAACGGGCCATGGAAACCTGGCACGAACACCGCAAAATCCTCCGTGCACTGGCCCGGCGCTCGTCCGGCGCGGCGCAGAAGGCGATGCACGAACATGTGCGCAACGCCGCCCTGCGTACCGGAATTGCCTTCGTCGCTCCCGCCACATCCTGACTTGAGCTATACCCAAACTCATGTACCACCATAGCGAGACTCAATCATCTGCACCTTCCTGAACGAGGGAAGGGCGGCTATGATGGGCCACGTTTTTTTGCTTACAACCTGGAGACTTCCATGAGCAGCGATCTTATCAAACACGTTAGCGACGCTAGCTTCGAGGCCGACGTACTCAAGGCCGAAGGCGCTGTACTGGTCGACTACTGGGCTGAATGGTGCGGCCCTTGCAAAATGATCGCTCCTGTTCTGGACGAAATTGCTGAAACCTACAAAGGCAAGCTGACCGTTGCCAAACTGAACATCGACGAAAACCAGGAAACCCCGGCCAAGCATGGCGTGCGTGGTATCCCGACCCTGATGCTGTTCAAGAACGGCAACGTTGAAGCGACCAAGGTCGGCGCACTGTCGAAGTCGCAACTGGCTGCTTTCCTCGACGCCAACATCTAAGCGTCGCAGTAAAGTGTCCGAAAAAAGGCCCCGCATATTGCGGGGCTTTTTCGTTATTGAGGGCTAGACGCTCCGAAATTCAGGTGTTACATTCGGCCCCGCACTGGTTTCTCCACTGCCCCCTGCTAGCCGTCGCCGACGCACTCCTTTTCGAATAAGTACGCGATCCTGTCGCCTTCTCTGCGGCGCGGCCTCATTAAGCCAAAAGCTTAATTTCCCCCCCTCCATAAATGATTACGTCATTCCTATATGAATCTGACTGAACTCAAGCAAAAGCCGATTACCGAACTGCTCGAATTGGCCGAACAAATGGGCATAGAAAATATGGCCCGTTCGCGCAAGCAGGACGTGATTTTCTCCCTGCTCAAAAAGCACGCTAAAAGCGGCGAGGAAATCTCCGGTGATGGCGTGCTGGAGATTCTCCAGGACGGCTTCGGCTTCCTGCGCTCCGCTGACGCTTCCTATCTCGCCGGCCCGGACGATATCTACGTCTCGCCGAGCCAGATCCGCCGTTTCAACTTGCGCACCGGTGACACTATCGTTGGCAAGATCCGCCCTCCGAAGGAAGGCGAGCGTTATTTCGCGCTGCTCAAGGTCGACACGATCAACTACGATCGTCCCGAGAACGCGAAAAACAAGATTCTCTTCGAGAACCTGACCCCGCTGTTCCCGACCGTGCGCATGAAGATGGAAGCCGGCAACGGTTCCACCGAAGACTTGACCGGTCGTGTCATCGACCTGTGCGCCCCGATCGGCAAAGGCCAGCGCGGTCTGATCGTTGCACCGCCGAAAGCCGGTAAAACGATCATGTTGCAGAACATCGCGGCGAACATCGCACGTAACAACCCTGAAGTTCACCTGATCGTGTTGCTGATCGACGAACGTCCGGAAGAAGTGACCGAAATGCAGCGCACCGTGCGCGGCGAAGTGGTTGCCTCGACGTTCGACGAGCCGCCAACCCGCCACGTGCAGGTTGCCGAGATGGTGATCGAGAAGGCCAAGCGCCTGGTCGAGCACAAGAAAGACGTGGTGATCCTGCTGGACTCCATCACCCGTCTGGCTCGCGCCTACAACACCGTGATCCCGAGCTCCGGCAAAGTGCTCACCGGTGGTGTCGATGCCCACGCCCTGGAGAAACCGAAACGTTTCTTCGGCGCCGCGCGGAACATCGAAGAAGGCGGTTCGCTGACCATCATCGCCACCGCGCTGGTTGAAACCGGCTCGAAGATGGACGAAGTGATCTACGAAGAATTCAAAGGCACGGGCAACATGGAACTGCCGCTGGATCGCCGTATCGCTGAAAAACGCGTCTTCCCGGCCATCAACATCAACCGTTCCGGCACCCGCCGCGAAGAGTTGCTGACCGCCGACGACGAGTTGCAGCGCATGTGGATCCTGCGCAAGCTGCTGCACCCGATGGACGAGATCGCTGCCATCGAGTTCCTGGTCGACAAGCTGAAAACGACCAAGACCAACGATGAGTTCTTCCTGTCGATGAAACGCAAGTAACACGCAGTCCGCTGCAAAAAAAGCGCCCCGAACAGGGCGCTTTTTTTTGTGCGTGAGATTTGTGTCTTGATTGATAACTTTCATGCCGCCACGATGTCCCTTTCTGATCGTTTTTGTATCGGATACGACAAGGGACGTTATGCATACATTTGGCAGTCGCCGTGACATTGACGGCTTGCGGGCTTTGGCCGTCATTCCGGTCGTGCTCTTTCACTTTGGTTTCAGTACGTTTAGCGGTGGCTTCGTCGGTGTTGATGTTTTCTTTGTCATTTCCGGGTTCCTGATTACCAGCATCCTGTTCCGCGAGATCAGCGCGCAGCGTTTCAGCTTCGTCGATTTCTGGGCGCGCCGTGCACGACGCATCCTTCCGGCACTGAGCGTGGTGCTATTGGTCACGTTGGCACTGGGCTGGTTATTGCTGACGGCCAAGGACTTCTCCGAGCTGGGAAGGACGGTTCGTTATCAGTCGCTGTTCATTTCAAACATTCTGTTCATGCGCGAAGACGGTTACTTCCAGCCGGCGTCGGATTTGAAACCGTTGCTTCATACCTGGTCGCTGGCCGTTGAAGAGCAGTACTACATCTTCTTTCCACTGTTGATGGTGGTGTTGATGCGCCATGTTCGCCATTGGCGCTGGATGCTGTTTGCGGTGCTGTTGATCTCTTTCGGACTGAACATCGCTTATATCGATCGTAAACCCGACTTCACTTTCTTTTCGCTGCCGACGCGTGCCTGGGAGCTGTTATGCGGCGCAATGCTCGCGGTGCTGCCTGCGCGCAAACACGCTGTTCGACCCTGGCTCGCTCAGTCTGTCGGTGCTGCCGGGTTGGCGGCTGTTCTACTGGCGGTGTTCACGTTTGACCGGGGGACGGTGTTTCCAGGCTGGGCAGCGTTGTTGCCGGTACTCGGTGCCACGGCGCTGATCTGGTCGGGCGGACAGGGTTCTACCTGGGCCGGCCAGCTGTTGAGTGCGCGTGTTTTTGTCTGGATCGGCTTACTCTCCTATTCTTTTTATCTGTGGCACTGGCCGGTCTTTGTCTATGCCAATGCCATTTCGATCGACGGCGTTCAGCGTTGGGAGGCGGTCGGCTGGATTCTGCTGGCGCTGGGCCTGGCCTGGTTGAGCTGGCGCTTCGTCGAATTGCCGTTCCGTGAAAAACGCCTGCTGGCCGGACGCAAGCACGTGCTGGTCGGCGGCTTGATGGCGATGGCTGTCCTCGCGGTGACGGGCTCCGTCGTGCGTTCTCAGGAGGGCTTTCCTCAGCGTCTGACCGGCAAAGCGCTGGAGTATGCGCAGGCCAGGGAATGGCGCGCCGGGCAGATGAAATGCATGCTGGTGACCAAGGACAAGAAGCTCGACAAGGCCTGTCTGCTTGGTGGCAACCAAGAGGTCCCTGCGACCCGATTGGTCTGGGGCGATAGCCATGCCGCGGCTTTGATGCCGGCCATTGAAAGTGGCGCCAGGCGCGAGGGCCGCCCGGTGTGGCTTTACAGCATGAGCGCCTGTCCGTCGATCCTCAGCGATGACCCGCGCCAACGCTGCAAGGACTTCAACGAACAGACCATGGAGCAGGTTCGTCGGTTGCAGATCAAGGACGTGGTGCTGGCCTCCAACTGGAGTCTTTACGTTTACGGTCGTGAAGACGGCGACAAAAAAGTCTTGCTCAACGCCCGCGACAATACGGCTCAGTCTGAGGCGCGCATGGCCTCGGCGATCGAAGCACGGGTGGCGGCGATCAGGGCTACGGGGGCGCAAGTCTGGCTGTTCAAGGAAGTGCCGCTGCAGCGCAAGGGTGCAATCAGCCGGCTGACGAGTCTCGCCCGGATCGGGCGTTCGGCCGAGGGGCTGGGGCGGCCGCTCGATGAGCACCTGGCTCGCCAGCATTTTCTCAGCGGCTTGTTCGATTCGATGAGCGCCGCCGACCCGGGCGTGCATGTCATTGATCCAACGCCGCTGATGTGTGCGGACGAGGTCTGCAGCATCGAAGTCAACGGCCATTCGAAGTACAAGGATGAGGATCATCTCTCGGACACTGGCAGCGCCTGGCTGAGCCCGCTGTTTACGCCGATGCTGCTGGGCGCAAATCACAATTGACCGTGCTGTTTTAACGCCAGAGCAGGTAGGATGTACGCCTATTTTCGGGGTGGCATCTTCAATGAAATTCAAGGACCTTCGGGATTTCGTGCAGCAACTTGAGCAGCGCGGAGAGTTGAAACGCATCCAGATTCCCGTCTCTCCAGTGCTGGAGATGACGGAAGTCTGCGACCGCACGCTACGGGCCAAAGGCCCGGCACTGTTGTTCGAGAACCCCACCGGCTACGACATCCCGGTTCTGGGCAACCTGTTCGGGACCCCCGAGCGGGTGGCCATGGGCATGGGCGCCGAAGCGGTGAGCGAACTGCGCGAGATCGGCAAGCTGCTGGCGTTCCTCAAGGAGCCCGAGCCGCCGAAAGGCTTGAAGGACGCCTGGTCGAAGCTGCCGATCTTCCGCAAGATCATTGCCATGGCACCTAAAGTGGTCAAAGACGCGGTGTGCCAGGAAGTGGTCATCGAAGGCGATGACGTCGACCTCGCGATGCTGCCGGTGCAGACCTGCTGGCCCGGCGACGTGGCCCCGCTGATCACTTGGGGCCTGACCGTCACCAAGGGTCCGAACAAGGACCGCCAGAACCTCGGCATCTACCGTCAGCAAGTGATCGGCCGCAACAAGGTCATCATGCGCTGGCTGAGCCACCGTGGCGGCGCGCTGGATTACCGCGAGTGGTGCGAGAAGCATCCGGGCCAGCCGTTCCCGGTCTCCGTGGCGCTCGGTGCTGACCCGGCGACCATCCTCGGTGCCGTGACGCCAGTGCCGGACAGCCTCTCCGAATACGCCTTTGCCGGTCTTCTACGCGGTAACCGCACCGAACTGGTGAAGTGCCGCGGCAATGACCTGCAAGTCCCGGCCACCGCCGAGATCATCCTTGAAGGCGTGATCCATCCGGGCGAAATGGCCGACGAAGGCCCGTACGGCGACCACACCGGTTATTACAACGAAGTCGACAGCTTCCCGGTGTTCACCGTCGAGCGCATTACCCACCGGATCAAGCCGATCTACCACAGCACCTACACCGGTCGTCCGCCGGATGAGCCGGCGATTCTCGGCGTCGCGCTGAACGAAGTGTTCGTGCCGATCCTGCAGAAGCAGTTCCCGGAGATCACCGACTTCTACCTGCCGCCGGAAGGTTGCTCGTACCGCATGGCCATCGTGACCATGAAGAAGTCGTATCCCGGCCATGCCAAGCGGGTAATGCTCGGTGTCTGGTCGTTTTTGCGACAGTTCATGTATACCAAGTTCGTTATCGTCACTGACGACGATATCAACGCACGGGACTGGAACGACGTGATCTGGGCCATCACTACGCGCATGGACCCCAAGCGCGACACGGTGATGATCGACAACACGCCGATCGACTACCTCGATTTCGCCTCGCCGGTATCCGGCCTGGGGTCGAAAATGGGACTCGATGCCACGCATAAATGGCCCGGCGAAACCACGCGCGAGTGGGGCCGGGTAATCGTCAAGGATGATGCCGTGACCCAACGGATCGATGCCATCTGGAATCAGTTAGGAATAGATTGATGCGTGTAACCTTGCAGCCCTCCGGAGCAGTGCTTGAGATTCTGCCCGGCGAGCGGATTCTCGATGGCGCACGCCGTCTGGGCTATGAATGCCCGCAAAGCTGTCGTAATGGCAACTGCCATGTGTGCGCCGCGCTGCTGGTGGAAGGGCGAGTCGAGCAGGCAGGTGGTGTGCGCGACCATGGCGAGTTCTACACTTGCATAGCAGAGCCGCTGGAAGACTGCATCGTGCTGTGGGATGGCGTGCTCGCGCTGGGAGAATTGCCGGTGCGCAGCGTTTCGTGTCAGGTCATTGAATGCAAGGATGTCGGCGGCGATACCTGGCGTGTGAGCCTGCGCACGCCGGCCGGCAAACCCCCGCGTTATCACGCCGGTCAGTATTTGATGATCGAGCGGGAGAACGGCGAAAAATCCGCATTTTCCCTGGCTTCGGCGCCGCATGCGGGGCGTGACCTGCAAATTCACGTACTGGCGCGCGAAAGCAGTGCACTGAGCCTGATCGAGCAACTGCAACGCAATCCGCTGGTGCGGATCGAAATGCCCTTCGGTGATACCCACCTGGCGGAATTGCCGGACGGGCCGTTGGTGCTGATCGCTGCGGGTACGGGCATGGGTCAGATCCACAGCCTGATCGAACATTGCCGAGCCTCCGGTTTCAAGCATCCGGTGCATCTGTATTGGGGCGTACGTCGTCCCGAAGACTTTTATGAAATCGAGCATTGGGACGAGTGGCTGAAACTGCCCAATCTGTTCTTGCATAAAGTCGTCAGCGATCAATGTGGCTGGCCGGGGCGTTGCGGGATGTTGCATGAGGCGGTGTGCGAGGATTTTTCGGACCTCAAAGCGCTGCATGTCTATGCCAGCGGTTCTCCTGCCATGGTCTATGGCACGCTGGATGCTCTGGTTGACGCCGGGATGGATGCTCATCAGATGCGTGCGGATGTGTTTGCGTACGCGCCGCGCTCTTGAGCCGCGCTCTTGATCGTTATAACTCCATATATAGCCGATCGGTATTTATAGAATTATATAAATACCGGTAGGTTATATATCGCTCCGGCATTTATCTAAAACTGTGCCATGGCACTTAAATTGCCTTAAAACATATGTGCCTTATTGTTACAGCGGTGCGTTCTATTAAGTAATCATCACCCGCGGGGAGCTGAACGCTATTCGCCATGAGCGCCATTGAATCTGCTTTCATGAATCTGGCTTATCCTCCGCAGCTCGATCTGGGGCCGCAGCTTACACACGAACAATTGCTCAGCTCGATGCAGTCGACCATGGCGCGCCACAAGGGTGGGCCGGTCTGGCTGTTTGCGTATGGCTCGCTGATCTGGCGTCCAGAATGTGCGGCGGTCGAACGCGTTCGCGGCCGGGTGCATGGCTACCATCGCGGTTTGTACTTGTGGTCTCACGAACATCGCGGCACGCCGGAAGTGCCAGGGCTGGTGTTTGGCCTGGATCGCGGCGGTTCTTGCAGCGGCTTCGCATATCGCTTGCCGGAAGAACAACTCGAAGCCTCTCTTTACGCGTTGTGGCAGCGCGAAATGCCATTCCCTTCATATCGCCCACACTGGCTCAACTGCCGTCTCGAAGACGGAAGCCAGGTTCAGGCGTTGGGGTTTGTGTTGGAGCGACACTTGCCCAGCTATGCCGGTAACTTGCCGGATCACGTGCTGAGCCATGTGTTTGAAAACGCTCGCGGGCGTTACGGTACCACTCGCGATTATGTCGAGCAGACCGCCAACGCCCTGCGTAGCCACGCCATGCCAGACCGGAATCTGGAGGCGCGGCTCAAGCGCTGCAAATCAAAGGTCGATCAAGCGATGGCTTCGCGGGACTGACTGGCGACCTGTTTGTGCCACAAGGTTGGTGCAAGGAACGCCATCGCCAGCAGGCACGCGCCGATCAGCAGGACGAAACCGCCGTCCCAGCCGAAATGGTCCACGGTGTAGCCCATGGCTGCACTGGCCGCGACTGAACCACCCAGGTAACCGAACAGACCCGTGAAGCCCGCTGCGGTACCGGCGGCTTTCTTCGGTGCCAGTTCCAGCGCCTGCAAGCCGATCAGCATCACCGGACCGTAGATCAGGAAACCAATCGAGATCAGCGCGATCATGTCGACCGTCGGGTTACCGGCCGGGTTGAGCCAATACACCAACGTCGCTACGGTCACCAACGCCATGAACACCATGCCGGTCAGGCCACGGTTGCCACGGAAGATCTTGTCCGACATCCAGCCGCACAACAGCGTCCCGGGAATACCTGCCCACTCGTAGAGGAAATACGCCCACGAGGTTTTATCCACGCTGAAGCCTTTGGCTTCCTTGAGGTAGGTCGGTGCCCAGTCCAGCACGCCGTAGCGCAGCAGGTAGACAAAGACGTTAGCCATGGCGATGTACCAGAGCATTTTGTTGCGAAGCACGTATTTGACGAAGATTTCCTTGGCGCTGAATTCCTCTTCGTGACTGGCGTCGTAGCCTTCCGGGTAGTCGTTCTTGTACTTCTCGATCGGCGGCAGGCCGACCGATTGGGGCGTATCGCGCATCGTGGCGAAGGCAAACACCGCCACGGCCATGGCCACTGCAGCAGGCACGTAAAACGCCGCGTGCCAGTCATTGAACAGGCCCATGCCGAGCAGGAACAGCGGGCCGATCAAGCCGCCGCCGACGTTGTGCGCCACGTTCCACAAGGACACCACGCCCCCGCGTTCCTTCTGCGACCACCAGTGGACCATGGTCCGGCCACTCGGCGGCCAACCCATGCCCTGCGCCCAGCCATTGATAAACAGCAGGATGAACATGATGGTCACGCTGGACGTCGCCCAGGGCGCGAAACCGAAAATGAACATCACGCCGGCAGAAACCAGCAGGCCGAACGGCAGGAAGAAGCGCGGGTTGGAACGGTCGGAAACAATGCCCATCAGGAACTTGGACAGGCCGTAGGCGATAGCAATCGCCGACAACGCCAGGCCCAGCTCGCCGCGGGTATAGCCCTCTTCGATCAGGTAGGGCATGGCGAGGGAGAAGTTTTTGCGCAGCAGGTAATAACCCGCATAGCCGATGAAGATGCCGGCGAAGATCTGCCAGCGATGGCGTCGGTAGGCGCTGTCTATTTTTTCTTCAGGCAATGGAGCCTGATGTGCGGCAGGACGAAAGAAAGCAAACATTCAAGAGCTCCAGTTTTCTTGTTTTGACTGCGGATGCGAATGTTACAGTTTCGTTACCGAAAATAGCACTGGTTCGCATCCTCAAAACAGCGGAAATGTTGGAGATCGCATGTTCTTTTACGAACATGTCGCTCAGGTATAAGTGAAGGGCGCTGTGGGAATTGTTACCTGACGATCCTTTATGACGCGGTTTTGTCCAGAGTAGGGCGGGGCTTTGGGAAATGTCCTGCGTCTAAAGGGGAAGCCATGGCGTTATGCAAAAAATCATCGAGCCTTAACCTTTGTGCTGTTGCCAGATTTGGCTTTTCAGTCGCGAAGGAGTGGGAGTTATGCGGTGGTTGTTGTGTGTGCTTTTGCTGGTTTTGTCCATCGAAGTCAGGGCTGGCGAGGTGTTCCTGATTCCGGAGAACAATCCCAAGCCGGTTTACCCTGTAGCACTTTCCCGAAGCGGTATAACCGGCGCGCTGAATGTCAGTTTTACCGTCCATGCCGACGGATCGGTGAATCAGGTAGAGGCTTCAAAGGACGCTCATCCCGACTTTGTCGAAGCCTCCCGAACGGCGGTGAGCCAATGGCGATACAAGCCCTGGGAGATTTCCATCGAGCGACCCGCGCAAATCCAGGTGGTCGCGCCAATGGTGTTCAGGCTGGACGACAAGATGCCGATTCATGCCAACGAGGAGTTGAAAAAGTTGAGTTGTGGTGAGGTCGCCAAGGCAGCACTGCGGCTTGCAAACTACTCGTGGGTGGACATGCCGGTGTTCAGCTGGACGCGCAGTTACCTCACCCACTCCCTTGCCCCCACGCAATTGCCGGAGGCGAGACGTCTGGAACTCATCGCTAAACTCAACAAGAGCGTGCCTTCGATTATTCGGCGTTGTAATACGCATCAGGCGTCACGGTATGTGCGTTTTCTTCCGAAGGAAATTCGTGAGTTACTTTGATTGAAAACATGCAGCGATGTCTGTTTTCCAGTCATGTATCGAAAAGGCCAGAACAACCTCATCAGTTGTCCTGGCCTTTTTGCATCCTGCTGCGATTCAGCGAACCTGCACCACCACTTTCCCAACCGCCTTGCGCTGGCCAAGATCATTGATCGCCTGCGCCGCATTGCTCAGCGGATACACCTGCGACACCAGCGGCTTCAGCTTGCCTTCGGCGAACCAGCCAAACAATTGCTGGAAGTTCGCCGCGTTGTCTTGCGGTTGGCGCTGGGCGAACGAACCCCAAAACACGCCAACCACTGCGGCGCCTTTAAGCAGGGCGAGGTTGACTGGCAGTTCCGGAATGCGTCCGCTGGCGAAGCCGACCACCAGCAGGCGGCCGTTCCAGGCGATGGCGCGGATGGCTTGGTCGAACAGGTCGCCGCCGACCGGATCGTAGATCACGTCCGCGCCCTGGCCATCGGTCAGGCGTTTGATTTCGTCTTTGAGGCTGGTTTCGCTGTAGTTGATCAGTTCATCGGCGCCGGCAGCCTTGGCCACGGCGAGTTTTTCGGCGCTGCTGGCGGCGGCGATCACGCGGGCGCCCATGGCTTTGCCGATTTCCACGGCGGCCAGGCCGACACCGCCGGACGCACCGAGCACCAGCAGGGTTTCACCCGGTTGCAGGTTGCCGCGTTGCTTGAGCGCGTGCATCGAGGTGCCGTAAGTCATGCTGAAAGCAGCGGCGGTGTTGAAGTCCATGGACGGCGGGATCGGTAGCACGTTGTAACCCGGAACGGCGACCTGCTCGGCGAAACTGCCCCAGCCAGTGAGGGCCATGACCCGATCGCCGACTTTCAGGTGACTGACTTTCTCACCCACGGCGCTGACCACGCCAGCCGCTTCGCCGCCCGGAGAAAACGGGAAGGGTGGCTTGAACTGGTATTTGCCCTCGATGATCAGCGTGTCCGGGAAATTCACCCCGGCGGCGTGCACGTCCAGCAGGATTTCGTTCTTCTTCTCGACAGGGCTGGCGACGTCTTCCAGCACCAGCGATTCGGCAGGGCCGAAGGCTTTGCACAGCACGGCTTTCATCAGGGCTATTCCTTTGGGAGTGATGGCCGATAAGTGTAGGTGTGTGAGTCGACGGGTCAACGAGCATGCCCCGCCCTGATAGTCAGCCATAAGCTTGTGCTTGCGCGGCGGGTCGTTATGCTAGGCCGCAAACCGGATAAGGAGCGAATTGTGAAAGCGTGGATCATGTTGTTGCTGGCCCTGTCTCTGCCTGTGGCAGCAGTGGCTGAAGAAGCCGCCAAAGAAGGTGAAGCCCCGAAAGTCAGCTACCTGACCCTGAGCCCGCCATTCGTGGGTAACTACGGGTTGGATGGCACGCCGAAGTTGAAGGTCTTCAAGGCTGATGTGGCGTTGCGGGTCACCGGTGATGAGGCGGCCAAACTGGTGAAGGCCAATGAACCGTTGATTCGCAATCAACTGGTGGCGTTGTTCACCCAGCAAACCACCGAGGCGATGAACAGCATCGAGGGAAAGGAAAAGCTGCGTCAGGAAGCCTTGAAGCAGACCCAGCAAATCATGAGCGATGAAACCGGCAAGCCGGTGGTTGAGGATCTGTTGTTCAACAACCTGATTATTCAGTAAGTCCGGATCTCAAGGGTGCTGGCCTGCCAGCGATGGTGCCTTCAGAGCGCCATCGCTGGAAGCCATGCGGCGCCAATGATCAATGCTTCAGGACGTCAGGCTGCGGCGAAACCGCAGCAATGCAATCGCGAAGAACAGCAGGCCGATCACTGTGAGCGCCAACAGGTCCGGCCACACCACGCTCAGCCCGGCATCACGAAACAATATCGCGGCGCTCAGGCTGACAAAGTGCGTTGACGGCGAGCCTTGCATCACCCATTGCAGCCATTGCGGCATGCTGTCGAGCGGTGTGCTGCCACCGGACAACAGCAGCATCGGAATGATCACCGGAATGGCCAGCAGGCCGAACTGTGGGGTGGACCGGGCAAGGGTCGCGAGGAAAATTCCCAGTGCTGTACTGGCGAACAGATAAACCGCGGTGACCAGCAAAAACAGACTCATCGAGCCGGCCAGCGGCACGCCCAGCGCACCTTTGACAATCACTTCCAGCGATAGCCACGTGCACAGCACCACCACTAGCATGTTGCTCCAGATTTTCGCCAGCATGATTTCCAGTGCCGTCAGCGGCAGCACCAATAAATGGTCGAGGGTGCCGTGCTCGCGTTCACGCAGCAACGCCGTGCCGGTCAGGATGATGGCGAGGATGGTGATGTTGTTGACGATTTGAATCACCGCCAGGAACCAGCCGCCTTCCAGATTGGTATTGAACAGCGAGCGGGTTGTAAGCAGCACCGGGGACTGGCTGGCGGCATTGCTCTGGCCGCTATAGTTCAGCAGTTCGCGCTGAAAAATCCGCCCGATGTAACCTGCGCCCATGAACGCCTGGCTCATGGCTGTGGCATCGACGTTGACTTGCAGCGCCGGCTGGCGGCCGGCCAACAAGTCCGTCTGGAAACCGGCCGGTACGTTGATCACGAACGTATACCGACCACTGTCCATGACTTGATCGAGTTGCCCGTAAGGCAGCAACACCGGCGGCTGGAACTCCGGTGGTAGCAGGGCCTGGGCCAGTTGTCGCGACAGGTGACTGTGGTCTTCGTCCACGATGGCCACGCTGGCATTGTGTACACCGATCACCGAGCCGGCGGCGGGCATGTAGATCGCTACGGTGAAGGCGTAGAACAGGAACAGCAGCAACACGCTGTCGTGTCGCAGGCTGGTCAGTTCCTTGAGACCCAGTCGCAGGATATGCGCACACTTATGCATCAGGCCTCCTGCTTTTTCAGCATGATCAGACTGAGCCCGGTGAACCCCAGAAAGAACCCGAACAATGCCAGGCATTGTGGCCATAACTGGCGCAGGTCCAGGGCTTTGGTGAAGGTACCGACGGCAAGATCAAGGAAGTAGCCGGCTGGAAACAACATCCCCATGATCGCTGCAGCACCGTCGAGCGATGAGCGTGGCACGATCAACCCGGAAAACTGGATAGTCGGCAGGCTGGTGATGATCATCGTGCCGAGGATTGCGGCAATCTGGGTTCGGGTAAACGATGAAATCAGCAGGCCCATGCTGGTGGTTGCCAACACATAGAGCAGCCCGCCCAATGCCAGGGTCAGGCCGCTGCCCTTGAACGGCACGCCGAACAGCCAGCGGTTCATGGCGACCAGTACCGCGAGGTTGATCAGGCTGATGGCCAGATAAGGGGCCTGCTTGCCCAGCAGGAACTCCAGCCGGGTCAGCGGCGTGGCGTAAAAATTGGTGATCGACCCCAGTTCTTTCTCCCGGACAATACCCAACGCCGTCAGCATGGCGGGGATGAACGCCAGGATCAGTGCCATGACTCCCGGGCCGATGGCATTGACGCTCACGACATCCTGGTTGTAACGGAAACGGGTTTCCAGTTTGGCTGCCGCCTGCCCTTTCAACGCCGGGCTGCTCTGTTCGGCCAGTTGTTCAATGTTGGCCTGGTGCACCGCTTCCACGTAATTGCGGCTGGTCTCGGCTCGAAAAGGCATGCCGCCATCGAGCCAGGCCGCCACGACGGGCTGTCGAGCGGCGTACAAATCCCGGCCGAATCCCGGTGGAATTTCCAGCGCCAATTTGATTTCCGAGCGTTGAAGGCGGCGGTGCAATTCTTTCGCGTCGCGAATGGGCGGTTGTTCGTCGAAGTAACGAGAACCGCGAAATGCTTCCAGATACGCGCGACTCTGGGGTGTCTGGTCTTGATCGAAGACCGCGAAGGCGAGCTTTTCCACGTCCAGGGAGATGCCGTAGCCGAAGATCACCATCATGAAAATGGCGCCGAGAAAGGCAAATGCCATCCGCACTTTATCGCGCAGCAACTCCTTGCCTTCGCGACGGGCCACCGCTATCAGGCGCCCGACACTGAAGCGACGTTCCTTAAGAGGCGTGGTGCGCTTGACCGGTGAGTCGTCGGACGCTACCGGCGTCGGGGTTTCCATGGGGGCTTGGACCTGTTCCAGGCACGTGACAAACGCCGCTTCCAGGGTCTCGCCCTTGAACTGCTGTTGCAGTGCCGCAGGGGTGTCGCAGGCAAGCACCTGGCCGGCGTGCATCAGCGAGATACGGTCACACCGCTGGGCTTCGTTCATGAAATGCGTGGAAAGAAAGATTGTTACGCCTTGCTCGCGCGAAAGCTCGACCAGCAATCGCCAAAAATCATCGCGCGCCGCCGGGTCTACGCCGGAGGTCGGTTCGTCGAGTATCAGCACTTCCGGACGATGCAGCACGGCCACGGCCAGTGACAGTCTTTGGCGCAGACCCAAGGGCAGGGCGCCGGACTGTTGATCGGCGACGCTGCCCAGATTGAAACGCTGGATCAGTTCGTTGATGCGTTGAATGCTGTCCGTTTTGGGCAAATCGAACAGCCGGGCATGCAAGTCAAGGTTCTGCCGGACACTGAGTTCTCCGTACAGGGAAAAGCTCTGGGACATGAAACCGACGCGTTTGCGAGTCGCCAGGTCCTTGGCATTCACCGGGTTGCCCAGCAATGTGGCGCTGCCTTCACTGGCCGGAATAAGCCCGGTTAAAACTTTCATGGTGGTGGTTTTGCCGCAGCCGTTGGAGCCGAGAAAACCGAAAATTTCGCCTCGGCCAATGGCAAAACTGACCTTGTTGACGGCGGTGAAATCGCCGAAGCGCAAGGTCAGTTCGTGGGCTTCGATGGCGATGTCCGCGTTGTCGCCGGTTCTGGATGGAATCACCAATGCCGGTTTGTCTTGGCTGCCGTCGCCCTGAAAGTGGGTGAAGGCAGCGTCAAGTTTGCCGCTCGGCGTTGCTGCCGCCAGTTCGCCGGTCAGCCCTGTGGCAATCAGCTTGCCGCCGTCGAGCATCAGGCAGTGCTCGAACTGCTCGGCCTCTTCCATATAAGCCGTGGCCACCAGCAATGTCAGTTGCGGGCGTTGTCGACGGACGTCGTCCACCAGTTCCCAGAAGTGCCGGCGAGACAAGGGATCGACCCCGGTGGTCGGCTCGTCGAGGATCAGCAGGTCTGGCTCATGGATCAGCGCGCAACAGAGTCCGAGTTTTTGTTTCATGCCGCCGGAGAGTTTGCCCGCCGGACGATCGGAGAATCGCAAAAGATCGGTGGCCAGCAACAGGTTGTGCATACGTTGATTGCATTCAGCTTTCGACAGGCCGAACAGGGTGGCAAAAAACTGAATATTCTCGCTGATAGACAATTCGGGATACAGGTTGCCGCCCAGACCTTGGGGCATAAACGCAATTCGGGCATAAAGACTGCTGCGATGGCGGCGATCCTGGATTGAGCCACCAAGCACTTCCAGCTGACCCTCCTGCAGGATTTTCACCCCCGCGATCAACCCCAGCAGACTGGACTTGCCGGCGCCATCGGGCCCGATGAGCCCGCAGCGGGTTCCTGCGGGCAGACTGAAATGGATATCGCTCAGCGCCTGCTGTTGGCCGTAGCGGTGATTGATGCCGGTCGCTTGCAGCGCCAGGCTGGTCATTGCAGATTGGCCGGCCAGTCAGTCGGCGCGGTGCGCACATAACCGGCACCTGGCATACCCGGTTTGACCTGAGGCAGGGCGCTCGGATCGGTCAGGCGCAGCTTGACGCGGAACACCAGTTTTTGCCGCTCATCGCGGGTCTCGACTTCTTTGGGGGTGAACTGCGACTTGCCTGCGACGAAGCTGATTTTTGCCGGCAGTGGGTGGTCGGGCAGGGCGTCGAGCAGGATTCGCGCATCGTCGCCGACCGCCAGGCGACCTGTCACCGAGGTGGGGAGATAGAGGTTCATGTACTGGTCGTTGGGGTCGATCAGCAGCAGAACCCGTCCGCCCGCGCCGAGCACTTCGCCGGGTTCGGCCATGCGCAGCTGGATGACCCCGTCGATAGGCGCCCGCAGGCTGCTGTCCTCTATTTCGCTGGTCAACATCGCGACCTGTGCCTGTGCTGCACCAATCGCCGCGCCGACGGCCGACACCTGCGCCCGGGACGCTGCAACCGCGGCACTGCCAGTGTCCAGGCGGGCCTTTTGTTGATCAATGATCTGGCCACTCACGAAACCGTGCTTGAACAGCTCCTGTGAGCGGTTGAGTTCCTGTTGGGCCAGCAGATGTTCGCTCTGGCGCAGTTGGACATTGGCCTGAGCGGCGGAAAGATTTTCCCGGGCGCGCAGCACCTCGGCTTCGGCCTGGCTGCGCTGGGCTTCGAGGGTGCGGGTGTCCATGCGTGCCAGCAGCTGGCCCTTGGTCACCTTGTCGCCTTCATCGACAAGCACCTCGGCCAAGCGCCCCGGTGTCTTGCTGGCGATCTGTACTTCGGTGGCTTCGAGGCGACCGTTACCGACATACAAACCTTCGGGTAAACGGTCATGCATGGACTTCCAATATCCGAAACCACCGGCAGCCAATAACAGGGCCATCAAGGCACTGGCGAAAACGATCGAAGAGCGGCTATGGGTAGACATGCGGGCATCCTGCGGCTGTTGCGTCCTAGTCTGGCGTATTTGACACCAAGACGATTTGATACCAGTCAATTCAAGTCAAGAGGCAAGCCTACGCGATCGGGTGACTAAAAAGAGGATGACTGGGTAGTTCTCGTTCAATTAGCGCAAATCGAGCACTGCGGCCCATTGCTCGGCAGTCACCGGCATCACCGACAACCGCGAACCTTTCTGCACCAAGGGCATTTCCGCCAGCGCCGTCTGCTGTTTCAAATAATCCAGTTTGAGCACTTTGGCAAACGTCTCGACATGCGCGACATCAATCGCGCTCCAGGCGTTTTTCTCCAGGGTGGCCTTGGGATCGTAGTAATGACTCTCCGGCTCCAGCGCCGTCGGGTCGGGATACGCGGCTTCGACTATTTTCCCGATTCCGGCGATTCCTGGTTCGGGGCAGCTGGAGTGATAGAAGAAAAACTCATCCCCCACCGCCATGGCCCGCAAAAAGTTACGCGCCTGGTAGTTGCGAACCCCGTCCCAGCGCGCTTTGCCAAGCTTCTCCAGACCCTTGATCGAGAGTTCGTCGGGCTCGGATTTCATCAGCCAATAGGCCATGGTTTTTGCTCCTTGCGAGTCAGGTGGGCAAGTTGTCGGGCAATTTTATGACAAACCGACAGTCGGTTGACGCCAGCGTTTGCGTGTCGGTTCACGTTGTCGCAAAATGCCGGCCTTCTAAGCTTGACGCTGCTGCACGGCCTACACCTACAACGGAAACCGCTGCTGTCATCGTGTTGATGTGCCTTTGGGGGGCAATCGATGAAACGCAAACCGGATTTACTATGGATATTGGTTATTTTGTTCGGCCTCGGCGTCGTGACCACTGGCTATGCCCAAAGCCTGTGGAGCAACAAGACCGATGCGCCGGTTGAAATCGCGCAGCAACAACAGCCGTCGGCCTTCAAGCGCTGACCTGTCTTTTCGACGCCGCTGATTCCAGTGGCGTCTAGTCTGCGAAATACCACGCCTTGTCTGTCACCGTTCCTTGCAACGGCACATCCCAGCTCGCTTGAGCCAGTCGTTCGACCTTCTGACATTCATGGGCCAGCCCCAACAGCGTCGGCTTGCGCCAGTTTTTGCGCCGCGCCAGGTACGCCAGGCTCCGGTCGTAGAAACCACCGCCCATGCCGAGTCGGCCACCGACATCGTCGAACCCCACAAGCGGCAACAGCACCAGATCGAGCGCCCAGACTTTGCGTTGTCGGGCGAGGTTGTGCCTGGGTTCGAGAATACGGAAGCGATTGAGTTGGAGTTTTTCGCCGGGGCGAATCCGCTGGAACACCATTTTGGTTCGCGGCCAGGCGCTGAGCACTGGTAGGTAAGTCGCCTTGCCCCGGCGTTGCGCGGCGCGCAGCAACAGGCGCGGATCGATTTCACCGTCGGTGGGCAGGTACAGGGCGATATGTTTTGCGCGGCGAAACAACGGCTGCTGGGCCAGTTGCTTGTACAGCCCGCGAGCGGCCTGGCGCTGCTGGCTGGCTGTCAGTGCGCGGCGGGCCTTGCGCAGCATGCGTCGAAGTTGCGGGCGGGGCAGCAGCGCAGGTTCGGTCATGGATTCGGGCTTCGGCAGTGCGGGTACACAAAGCGTACCCGTAAAAAAGCCGATGCCGGTATTGAACCGGCATCGGACTGGAATCAGGCTCCCCGGATGAACCGCTGCTGACTTAGCCCTTGAACCCGAAAGTTCAAGGTGGAAGATGCAGTAGGCTTTAAGGCTTTCCGTCTAGCGGACATGCACACCAGCCCAACGTGCAGCCTCCAGGGTAGTGCGAATCGGCTCAGGGACGTGGTCAACTGGCAAGCACCCCAGGGAGTGTTGCGAGTATAACCCAAGCGGTTCGGCGAATCAGCCCTTGGTGACGTCCGGATCGGTGGCGAGCACCAGATCGACGCGATCCAGCAGGTCGCGAACCTGCTCACGGGTCGAGCCGCTGACCTGCACATCCGGACTTTCCTGCTTGTGCAGAAGGTCGTGCGTGATGTTCAGCGCGGCCATTACGGCGATGCGATCGGCGCCGATGACTTTGCCGCTGCTGCGGATTTCACGCATCTTGCCGTCCAGGTAACGGGCAGCGCTCACCAGGTTGCTGCGCTCTTCCTGGGGGCAGATGATCGAATACTCTTTGTCGAGGATCTGCACGGTTACGCTATTGCTTGAACTCATGAGTCTTGCTCCAGGGCCTTGAGGCGCGAAATCATCGATTCGACCTTACGCCGGGCGATTTCGTTCTTTTCAATGAGGTGAGCGCGTTCCTCGCGCCAGGTCTTTTCCTGAGCTAGTAGGAGTCCATTTTGACTCTTAAGTTGCTCGACTCGGCTAATTAACAATTCGAGTCTGGCCATCAGCGCTTGCAGGTCGGTGTCTTCCATTGTCTTCACTGTCTGATGGATGTCGGACTGTAGGAGCGAGCTTGCTCGCGATGGTCGCCAACGATAACGCTGGGTCCCTGACACCCCGCGGTGTTCTGGGGTTCATCGCGAGCAAGCTCGCTCCTACAGAGGAGTCGATGTAGGATACAAGGCCTTCATTCTAGACATAGCGCCGTCTGGCGCCTAGCTGCCCATGCCCATTCAGAATTCTCCGTACCAAGCCTTCGCCACGCTGCTGACTTCCAGCGGTCATAACGTCTCGCCTGCCGAACTGCATGGCCTGCTGCTCGGTCGCAGTTGCGCCGGTGCCGGTTTCACTGCCGAAGAGTGGCTTATCGATGCTGCCGAGCTGCTCGAAGGCGAGCCGCAAGACAACGTTCGCAATGCCTTGATCGGCCTGCAAGAGATGGTCAAGGGCGAGCTCACCGGCGACGACGTGACCGTCGTTTTGCTGCTGCCGACCGATGACGAGCCGCTGGCCGACCGTGCTGCCGCACTCGGCCAATGGTGCCAGGGCTTCCTCAGCGGTTTTGGCCTGAACTGCCGCGACAGCAGCATGCTCAGCACCGAGGCCACCGAAGTGTTGCAGGATCTGGCGGCCATCTCCCAGGTGCAAGACGCGCTGGAAGAGTCCGACGACGGCGAAAGCGACTACATGGAAGTCATGGAATACCTGCGTGTCGCGCCGCTGCTGCTGTTCTCCGAGACCCGGAAGCCGGACGCACAGGCCGCCGCCAAACCGTCGTTGCATTAATCGCGAGCCAGGAAAAGCCATCTGCCCATGATTCATATCCCGAAATCGGAATACAGCCGTCGCCGCAAGGCCTTGATGGCGCAGATGGAACCCAACAGCATCGCCATCCTGCCCGCCGCCGCGGTAGCCATCCGCAACCGCGACGTCGAGCATGTTTACCGCCAGGACAGCGACTTCCAGTACCTCAGCGGTTTCCCCGAGCCTCAGGCCGTCATCGTATTGATGCCTGGCCGTGAGCACGGCGAATACCTGTTGTTCTGCCGTGAGCGCAACGCCGAACGGGAACTCTGGGACGGCCTGCGTGCCGGCCAGGAAGGCGCGATCCGCGACTTCGGTGCCGACGACGCTTTTCCCATCACGGACATCGACGACATCCTGCCGGGCCTGATAGAAGGCCGCGACCGGGTGTATTCGGCCATGGGCAGCAATCCGGAATTCGATCGCCACCTGATGGACTGGATCAACGTGATCCGCTCCAAGGCGCACCTGGGCGCCCAGCCGCCGAACGAATTCGTTGCGCTGGATCATCTGCTGCACGACATGCGCCTGTATAAATCGGCGGCAGAAGTGAAGGTGATGCGCGAAGCCGCGCGGATTTCCGCTCAGGCGCATATACGTGCGATGCAGGCCAGCCGGGCCGGTTTGCACGAGTTCAGCCTTGAAGCCGAGCTCGATTATGAGTTCCGCAAGGGCGGGGCGAAGATGCCGGCGTATGGTTCGATTGTGGCGGCGGGGCGCAACAGCTGCATCCTGCACTACCAGCAGAATGACGCGGTGCTCAAGGATGGTGACCTGGTGTTGATCGACGCCGGTTGCGAGATCGACTGCTACGCCAGCGACATCACGCGCACCTGGCCGGTCAACGGCAAGTATTCCGCGGAACAGAAGGCGATCTACGAATTGGTGCTGGCTTCACAAGAAGCAGCCTTTGCCGAAATCGCCCCGAACAAACACTGGAACCAGGCGCACGAAGCCACGGTCCGGGTGATTACCACCGGCCTTGTGAAGTTGGGCCTGTTGCAGGGCGACGTCGACGAGCTGATCGCCAGCGAAGCCTATAAAGCGTTTTACATGCACCGCGCCGGCCACTGGCTGGGCATGGATGTGCATGATGTCGGCGAGTACAAGGTCGGCGGCGAATGGCGCGTGCTGGAAGTCGGCATGGCGCTGACCGTGGAACCGGGGATCTACATTGCCCCGGACAACCAGAACGTAGCGAAGAAATGGCGCGGCATTGGCGTGCGCATCGAGGACGACGTCGTGGTGACCAAAACCGGCTGTGAAATCCTGACCAGTGGCGTACCGAAAACGGTCGCCGAGATCGAGGCCTTGATGGCCGAAGCGCGGACAAAAGCGGCATGAGTCGAGTCAATCTGGCAATTATCGGTGGCGGTCTGGTCGGCGCCAGCCTGGCGTTGGCCCTGCAAGCCGGGGCCAAGGCGCGCGGCTGGAAGATTGTGCTGATCGAACCGTTTGCCCCCGGCGACAGCTATCAACCGAGTTACGACGCCCGTTCTTCGGCGTTGTCCTATGGTGCCAAGCAGATTTATCAACGGTTGGGCGTGTGGCAGGACATTTCCCGCCGGGCCGAACCGATCAAGCAGATTCACGTTTCCGACCGTGGCCGTTTCTCCACCGCGCGTTTGTCGGCGATGGAAGAAGGCGTACCGGCGCTGGGCTATGTGGTGGAAAATGCCTGGCTCGGCCAATGCCTCTGGCAAGGTCTGGACAAGGACGTGGTCACCTGGCGCTGCCCGGCGGAAGTCACGCGCATGGAGCCGCTGACCGACGGCTATCGCCTGACCCTCAACGACGAAACCACCTTGGAATGCGACCTCGCGGTGCTCGCTGATGGCGGCCGTTCCGGCCTGCGCGAGCAACTGGGAATCGGCATCAAAACGCGCCCGTACAACCAGAGCGCGCTGATCGCCAACGTCACCCCGAGCGAAGCGCACAACGGCATGGCGTTCGAACGTTTCACCGACGATGGCCCGATGGCGTTGTTGCCGTTGCCGGAAAACCGCTGCGCCCTGGTCTGGACCCGTCTGGGCATGGACGCGCAACGGTTGGCGGCCCTTGATGAACGCAGTTTCCTCAGCGAATTGCAGGGCGTGTTCGGTTACCGCCTAGGCACGTTGAAACAAGTGGGCGCACGGCATCTGTATCCGTTGACGCTGATCGAAGCCGAAGAGCAGGTGCGTCCGCATCTGGCGATTCTCGGCAACGCCGCCCACAGCCTGCATCCCATCGCCGGCCAGGGGTTCAACCTGTCGCTGCGTGATGCGCAAGCGTTGGCGGATGCGCTGCTGGGGAGCGAGACTTCGCCCGGCGACTTCGCGACCTTGCAGGCTTATCGCGAACGCCAGCGGATGGACCAGAACCTGACCGTGGGTTTTTCCGATCAAGTCACGCGCCTGTTCGGCAGCACTCAACCGCTGGTGTCGCTGGGTCGCAACCTCGGCCTGCTTGGCCTCGATCTGCTGCCGCCGGCCAAGCGCTGGTTCGCCCGACAGGCCATGGGCCTGGGTACGCGTCCCGATGCTTAAGTGGTTGACGAGCAGGTTCGGCAAAGCGCGGTTGATGCGTTGGTTCATGACCTTCTACCCGCCGTACCTTGGCGCCGGGGTTCGCGTGCGTCACATCAGCGATGATTTTCGCGACATCAAGGTGTCCATGGGATTGGGCTGGTACAACCGCAATTACGTCGGCACACAGTTCGGTGGCAGCCTGTATTCGATGGTCGACCCGTTCTACATGCTGATGCTGATGGAGAACCTCGGACGCCATTACATTGTCTGGGACAAAGCGGCAGACATCGATTTCATCTCGCCGGGCAAAGGCCCGGTGTTCGCCAACTTCAGGATCGACGAGACCTTGCTCGACGAGGTCCGCCGGCAAACGGCGAACGGCGAAAAATACCTGCCGCAGTTGCAGGTCGATATCCACGACGGCGCCGGCACCTTGGTGGCGCGGGTCCAGAAAACCCTTTACGTGCGGCTCAAGCCGCAAGCGAGACAGGCTTAAAGCATGGACATGCGCGCAGATCTGCTGATTGTCGGGGCCGGAATGGTCGGCAGCGCCCTGGCGCTGGCGTTACAGGACAGCGGGCTGGAAGTCCTGCTGCTGGATGGCAGCCCGATGAGCGTCAAACCCTTCGACGGGCAAGCGCCGTTCGAACCGCGCGTGAGCGCGTTATCGGCAGCGAGCCAGCGGATTCTTGAACGCCTCGGCGTGTGGGATGGCATCGCCAGTCGACGCAGCAGCCCGTACACCGACATGCACGTCTGGGATGGCAGCGGGACCGGGCAGATCCACTTTTCCGCCAGCAGCGTACATGCCGACGTGCTTGGACATATCGTCGAGAACCGCGTGGTTCAGGACGCCTTGCTCGACCGCTTGCACGACTGCGACCTCGGGATGCTGGCCAATGCGCGCCTGGAGCAGCTGCGCCGCTCCGGTGATGACTGGCTGCTGACGCTCGCCGATGGCCGCACCTTGCGTGCGCCGCTGGTGATTGCGGCGGATGGCGCCAACTCGGCCGTTCGACGCCTGGCCGGAGTGGCCACGCGCGAGTGGGATTATCTGCACCACGCGATCGTTACCAGTGTGCGCAGCGCCAAGCCTCATCAAATGACGGCCTGGCAACGCTTCACCGACAACGGCCCCTTGGCGTTTCTCCCGCTGGAACGCGACGGTCAGCAGGATTGGTGTTCGATCGTCTGGTCGACCACGCCGAGCGAAGCCGAACGGCTGATGGCGCTGGACGACGCAGCGTTCTGCCTGGAGCTGGAACGCGCCTTTGAAGGCCGGCTCGGCACGGTGCTGAGCGCTGATCCGCGTCTGTGCGTGCCGCTGCGTCAGCGTCATGCCAAGCGTTATGTGGCCGAAGGTCTGGCGCTGATCGGCGACGCAGCGCACACCATTCACCCGTTGGCCGGGCAGGGGGTGAACCTCGGTTTCCTTGATGCTGCGGTGCTCGCCGAAGTGCTGTTGCAAGCGGCAGGACGGGGCGAGCGGCTGGCGGACGTGAAAGTGCTGAGCCGCTACGAGCGTCGGCGCATGCCGCACAACCTGGCATTGATGGCGGCGATGGAAGGCTTCGAGCGGTTGTTCCAGGCCGATCCGCTGCCGGTGCGCTGGTTGCGTAATGCCGGGTTGAAAATGGTTGATCAGATGCCGGAGGCCAAGGCGTTGTTTGTGCGTGAGGCGCTGGGGTTGATCGGGGATCTGCCGGCACTTGCCAAGGCCTGAGATTTTCACTGCGGCCGATGGCCTCATCGCGGGCAAGCCCGCTCCCACAGTTGAAATGCATTCCATTGTGGGAGCGAGCCTGCTCGCGATGGCGTCGGCACAACCACCGCGCATTTCAAACCGTGCAACATCTGGTAACTCCTCCGCTAACTGATCGATTGAGAAGCTAAATGTGAGTCCTTATCATTTGCCCTCCCTTTTCCAAATCGAGAGATCGCTCCCATGTTGGCACCGAAGCGTCTATTGACCGCACTCGCCCTGACCCTGATTGGCAGCACCGCCGCCCAGGCCGCCGACGAGGTGGTGGTTTACTCCTCGCGTATCGACGAGCTGATCAAACCGGTCTTCGATGCCTACACTGCGAAAACCGGTGTGCAGGTGAAGTTCATCACTGACAAGGAAGCGCCGCTGATGCAGCGCATCAAGGCTGAGGGAGAAAACGCCACTGCCGACCTGCTGCTGACCGTCGATGCCGGCAACCTCTGGCAGGCCGAGCAGATGGGCATCCTGCAACCTTTCACCTCGAAAACCATCGACGCCAACATCCCGTTGCAATACCGCGCGGCTTCTCATGCCTGGACCGGCCTGAGCCTGCGGGCGCGAACCATCGCGTACTCCACGGACCGGGTGAAGCCGGGCGAGTTGAGCACTTACGAAGGTCTGGCCGACAAGAACTGGGAAGGCCGCCTGTGCCTGCGTACGGCGAAGAAGGTCTACAACCAGTCCCTGACTGCCACCATGATCGAAGTGCATGGCGCCGAGAAAACCGAGAAGATCCTCAAGGGCTGGGTCAACAACCTGTCCACCGACGTGTTCTCCGATGATGTCGCGGTATTGGAAGCGATCAACGCCGGCCAATGCGACGTCGGCATCGTCAACACTTATTACTACGGACGTTTGCACAAACAGAAGCCTGACCTGGCGGTGAAGCTGTTCTGGCCGAATCAGGGCGATCGTGGCGTGCACGTGAACCTGTCGGGCATCGGCCTGACCAAACACGCGCCGCACCCGGAAGCGGCCAAGGCGTTGGTGGAATGGATGACGACGCCGGAAGCACAGAAGATCTTCGCTGATGTGAATCAGGAATTCCCGGCCAACCCTACAGTGGCGCCGTCCGCGGAAGTCGCCGCCTGGGGCAAGTTCGTGGCCGATACCTTGCCGGTAGAAGTTGCTGGCAAGCGTCAGGCCGAAGCGATTCGCATGATGGATCGGGCTGGCTGGAACTGAGTCTGTCGATATACTGCGCCCCGCTTACGCGGGGCGTGCTGATCGTTCCCATGCTCCGCGTGGGAATGCATCCACCGACGCTCGGCGTCGAAGCGTGACGCAGAGCGTCACAAGATGTGTGCCCACGCAGAGCGTGGGCATAATCATTTAAACGAGAGCTTTTCCTTGGCCCACCCCGCCCAACGTCGCTGGTATCCCTTGGTCTTCGCCATTGCTGCGTTGGTCTTGCTGCCCCTCAGCGTTCTGTTGCTCTCCTGGCAAATCATCGATCATCAAATCTGGTCCCACCTCTGGGACACGCAGATGCCGCGGCTGCTGGGCAACACGCTGACCCTGGTGCTCGGCGTCGGTGTCGGTGTAACGCTGTTGGGCGTCAGTCTCGCCTGGCTGACCAGCCTCTGCGAGTTTCCCGGTCGGCGCTGGCTGGATTGGGCGTTGATGCTGCCGTTCGCGATTCCCGCCTATGTGTTGGCTTTCGTCTTCGTCGGGCTGCTGGATTTTGCCGGTCCCGTTCAAACGTTGATGCGCGAATGGTTCGGCACGGGTCTGCGATTACCGCGAGTCCGCTCGACCGGCGGCGTCATCCTCGTTCTGGTGCTGGTTTTTTATCCCTACGTTTATTTGCTGGCGCGCACCGCGTTTCTGGCACAGGGCAAAGGCCTGATGGAAGCGGCGCGAGTCCTGGGGCAGTCGCCGTGGCAAGCATTCTGGCGAGTGGCCTTGCCAATGGCGCGCCCGGCCATCGGCGCGGGTGTGGCATTGGCGCTGATGGAAACCCTGGCGGATTTCGGTGCGGTGTCGGTGTTCAACTTCGACACGTTCACGACGGCGATCTACAAAACCTGGTACGGCTTCTTCAGCCTTTCGACTGCCACACAACTGGCCAGCCTGTTGCTGTTGGTGGTGATGGTGGTGTTGTACGGCGAGCGCCACGCACGCGGGGCCAACCGCACAAGCAACGAACGACCACGAGTCAAAGCGTTGTATCACCTGCGCGGCCTCAAGGCGTTGGCGGCGATGAGCTGGTGCGGTCTGGTGTTTGCCTGCGCTTTTGTCATTCCGGTGCTGCAACTGATGGTGTGGTTCTGGCAGCGCGGGCGTTTCGATCTGGATGAGCGGTACACCGGGCTTATTGTTCATACGTTGTACCTGGGCGGCATGGCGGCGCTGATCACCGTCAGCGTCGCGCTGATACTGGCCTTTGCCCGGCGCCTGGCGCCAACCCGGGCGATTCGTTCCGCTGTGAGCCTGGCCAACCTCGGCTACGCGCTACCGGGTTCGGTGCTGGCGGTGTCGATCATGCTGGCGTTCAGTTACCTGGATCGCGAGCTGGTGATTCCGCTGTCGGGATGGTTGGGCGGAGCCGGAAAACCGTTGCTGTTGGGCAGTCTGTCGGCCTTGCTGTTGGCCTATCTGGTGCGTTTCATCGCGGTAGCTTATGGGCCGCTGGAAAGCAGTCTGGCGCGAATACGGCCATCTTTGCCCGAAGCAGCACGTAGCCTTGGGGTCAGTGGGCCACGACTGTTTTTCAAAGTGTATCTGCCGTTATTGCTGCCCGGCACATTGAGCGCTGCGTTGCTGGTGTTCGTCGACGTCCTCAAGGAAATGCCTGCGACCCTGCTGATGCGGCCGTTTGGCTGGGACACGCTGGCCGTGCGCATCTTCGAAATGACCAGTGAGGGCGAGTGGGCGAGGGCATCATTGCCGGCGCTGACCCTGGTTTTGGTCGGGCTGTTACCGGTCATCGGATTGATTCGACGTTCGGCGCATCGAAACACCTAGGTGCCAGTCCTACACCTTGAGGCTACAATGCGCGGCATTCGGTGCGGTCCGTCCTACAGACCCGGTCGCTGAAATCGGCTTAAAGCCTTCTATATCAAGGCTTTCACTCCGTACAGCACCGGCCCGCACCTTCGCCACGCCCGGAAGGAGAAACCCATGGGACAGCGTACGCCTCTGTATGACCTTCATCTCGCCCTCGGCGCGAAGATGGTCGATTTTGGCGGTTGGGATATGCCTTTGCATTACGGCTCGCAGGTCGAGGAACACCATCAGGTGCGCCGCGATTGCGGGGTTTTCGATGTATCCCACATGACCGTGATCGATGTCAGCGGCGGGCAGGCCAAGGCCTGGCTCCAGCATTTGCTGACCAACGACGTCGAACGTCTGCACAGCCCCGGCCGTGCCTTGTACAGCACCATGCTCAATGAGCGTGGCGGCATCGTCGACGACATGATCGTCTATCGCCTCGACGACGGTTATCGCCTGGTGGTCAACGCCTCCACCCGCGATCAGGACCTGGCGTGGATGCAGGCGCACCTCGACGGCTTCGATGTGCAGCTTAACGAGCGTTCCGAACTGGCGATGCTGGCCATTCAAGGCCCTCATGCCCGACACAAAATCTCCGAACTGGTGACCCAGTCTCGCGGCAACCTGATCCAGTTGCTCAAGCCGTTCGAAGGCCAGCCTGACGGTGACTGGTTCATCGCACGCACCGGTTACACCGGCGAAGACGGTCTGGAAATCATTTTGCCGGCCGATCAGGCTCCGGGCTTCTTCAACGATCTGGTCGGCGCGGGCATCTCGCCGATTGGCCTCGGGGCGCGAGATACGCTGCGTGTCGAAGCCGGCATGAACCTGTACGGTCAGGATATTCATCAAGACGTTTCACCGCTGGCCTCGAACATGGCCTGGAGCATCGCCTGGGAGCCGGCCACTCGCCAGTTCATCGGACGCGACGCTCTCGAAGCCGAACGGGCGGGTGGCGTGCAGCACAAACTGGTGGGGCTGGTCCTTGAGGAGCGTGGGGTTTTGCGCGCTCATCAGGTGGTCCGAATCGCCGAAGTTGGCGAAGGAGAGATCACCAGTGGTAGTTTCTCTCCTACGCTTAGCAAGTCGATTGCACTGGCGCGCGTGCCAATGGCGACTGCCGACCGCGCAGAAGTGGAAATCCGTGGCAAGTGGTACCCGGTCCGAGTGGTCAAACCGACCTTCGTACGCCATGGTAAAACCTTGATCTAACCTTTTCTGGCGGGCAACGACCGCTGACAATTTTCTTGAGGACACAGAACATGAGCGATATCCCTGCCGACCTGCGTTTTGCCGAAAGTCATGAATGGGCCCGTCTGGAAGCTGATGGCACCGTCACTGTGGGCATCAGCGATCACGCTCAGGAAGCCTTGGGCGATGTGGTGTTCGTTGAACTGACCGAAGTCGGAACCACCTTCGCTGCTGGCGATCAATCCGGTGTCGTTGAATCGGTTAAAGCCGCGTCCGACATCTATTCCCCGGTTGCCGGTGAAGTGATCGCGATCAACGAAGAACTGAGCGCAACCCCGGAACTGCTCAACTCCGACCCGTACGGTGCCTGGATCTTCAAATTGAAGCCAAGCAACACGGCTGATCTGGAGAAGCTGCTGGATGCGGCTGGCTACAAGGCCGCCATCGGCGAGTAAGCCTTCAGCGTCACCCAAAGCCCCGACTAGTCGGGGCTTTTTATTGGGACGGTTTTCCCCTGGCAGGCGCGAGCTTGCTCACGATGAGGGGTTTACATTCAACATTGATGTTGACTGATCTACCGTCGTCGCGAGCAGGCTCGCTCCCACAGGGTAGGTGTCAACTTCCCACAGAGATTCGCTGTTGGCAGTGGCTGCTATGCTGGTTTGACCGTGTTGCATCGACGTTGAGCGCCAGTCAAGAGAGAGCCCGTCATGTCCCAGTTGCCGTCCTTGAGCCAGTTACGCGACCCCAATGCCTTCCTTCGCCGCCACCTCGGCCCCGATGCCGCCGAGCAGCAGGCGATGCTCGACAGCCTCGGTGTCGGCAGCCGAGTCGAACTGATCGAGCAGACAGTGCCGCCGGGAATTCGCCTGAACCGGGCGCTTGACCTGCCACCCGCCCTCGACGAAGAAGCCGCGTTGGCCAAACTGCGTGGCTACGCCGAGCAGAACCAGGTCTGGACCAGCCTGATCGGCATGGGCTACCACGGCACGCTGACGCCGACTGTCATCTTGCGTAACGTCCTGGAAAATCCCGGTTGGTACACCGCTTACACGCCGTATCAACCCGAGATCGCCCAAGGTCGACTCGAAGCGCTGCTGAATTTCCAGCAATTGACCATCGACCTCACCGGCCTGGAGCTGGCCAACGCCTCGCTGCTGGACGAAGCCACGGCGGCAGCGGAAGCGATGGCCCTGGCCAAGCGTGTCGCCAAGTCCAGAAGCAATCTGTTCTTCGTCGATGAAAACTGTCATCCGCAGACCATTTCCGTGGTGCAGACCCGTGCCGAAGGTTTCGGTTTCGAGCTGATCATCGACTCTGTGGATAACTTGAAACAGCACCAGGTGTTCGGCGCGCTGCTGCAGTATCCCGACACCCATGGCGAGATTCGTGATCTGCGTTCGTTGATCGATCACCTGCACGCCCAGCAAGCCCTGGCCTGCGTCGCCACCGATCTGCTGAGCCTGTTGTTGCTGACGCCGCCCGGCGAGTTGGGCGCCGACGTGGTGTTTGGCTCATCCCAGCGGTTTGGCGTGCCCATGGGTTACGGCGGCCCCCACGCGGCGTTTTTTGCCAGTCGTGATGAATACAAACGAGCGATTCCAGGACGCATCATCGGCGTTTCGAAAGACGCGCGCGGCAATACCGCGTTGCGCATGGCCCTGCAAACCCGTGAGCAACACATCCGCCGGGAGAAGGCCAACTCGAACATCTGCACCGCCCAAGTGCTGCTGGCCAACATCGCCAGTTTCTACGCGGTCTACCACGGTCCGGAAGGGTTGAAGCAGATTGCCCAGCGTGTTCAGCGGCTGACCTGCATCCTCGCGGCGGGTCTGGAGCGGCGCGGCATTGTCCGCTTGAACAAACACTTCTTCGACACGTTGACGCTGGAGGTCGGTGGTACTCAAACCGCGATCATCGAGAGTGCTCAGGCGGCACAGATCAACCTGCGAATCCTGGGGCGCGGGCAGTTGGGCCTGAGCCTTGACGAAACTTCTGACGAAAACACCGTGGCGAAGTTGTTCGATGTTTTCCTGGGTGCCGATCATGGGCTCAACGTCGACGAACTGGACGCCGAAACCCTGCCTTCCGGCATTCCTGACGGGCTGCTGCGTACCTCACCTTATTTGCGTCATCCGGTGTTCAGCGCCCATCACAGCGAAACCGAGATGCTGCGTTACCTCAAGCAACTGGAGAACAAGGACCTGGCGCTCAATCAATCGATGATTCCACTCGGCTCTTGCACCATGAAGCTCAACGCAACCAGCGAAATGATCCCGATCACCTGGCCGCAGTTCGCCCATTTGCACCCCTTTGTGCCGAAAGAGCAGGCGGTCGGTTACTCGCTGATGATCGAAGAGCTGGAGCGCTGGCTCTGCGCGATCACCGGTTTCGATGCGATCTGCATGCAGCCCAACTCTGGCGCGCAAGGCGAGTACGCCGGGTTGCTGGCGATTCGCAAATACCACGAGAGTCGGCATCAAGGAGCGCGGGAGGTCTGCCTGATTCCGTCCTCGGCCCACGGGACCAATCCTGCCTCGGCGCAAATGGCCGGGATGCGCGTGGTGATCGTCGAGTGCGATGAAGCGGGCAACGTCGACCTCGATGACCTTAAGGAAAAAGCCGCGGCTGCCGGTGACAAACTGGCCTGCCTGATGGCGACGTATCCTTCGACCCATGGTGTGTACGAGGAAGGCATCAACGAGATCTGTGAAGTTATCCACCACCATGGCGGTCAGGTGTACATGGATGGCGCCAACCTCAATGCGCAAGTCGGGCTGGCGCGGCCGGCGGACATTGGCGCCGACGTTTCCCATATGAACTTGCACAAGACCTTTTGCATTCCCCACGGCGGTGGCGGTCCGGGCATGGGGCCGATTGGCGTGCGGGCACACTTGGCTCCGTTCGTGGCCAACCACCCGGTGGTGGCAATTGAAGGCCCGTTGCCGCAGAACGGCGCAGTCAGCGCCGCGCCTTGGGGCAGTGCGAGCATTCTGCCGATCAGCTGGATGTACATCGCGATGATGGGGCCGCAACTGGCGGACGCCAGCGAAGTGGCGATCCTCGCCGCGAATTATCTGGCGCAGCATTTGTCCGGTGCGTTCCCGGTGCTCTACACGGGGCGCAACGAGCGGGTGGCCCACGAGTGCATTCTCGACCTGCGGCCACTCAAGGCACTGACCGGCATCAGCGAAGAGGACGTCGCCAAACGCCTGATGGATTACGGTTTCCACGCGCCGACCATGTCATTCCCGGTGCCGGGGACCTTGATGGTCGAGCCGACCGAAAGTGAATCGAAGGCGGAACTGGACCGATTTATCGGGGCGATGCTGAGTATCCGAGCGGAGATCACTGAGGTGCAAAACGGCAACTGGCCGGCGGAAGACAATCCGTTGAAACGGGCCCCGCATACGTTGGCCGACATCACCGGGGTGTGGGAGCGGCCGTACAGCATCGAGCAGGCCGTTACGCCGGATGCGCACACCAAGGCGCACAAGTATTGGCCAGTGGTGAATCGGGTCGATAACGTCTACGGCGACCGCAACCTGTTTTGCGCGTGCGTGCCCGTGGATGATTACCGCTGAGGGCGACGCCGATCAAATGTGGGAGCTAGCCTGCTAGCGATAGCGGTGTAACAGTCGCAGATGATGTCGACTGATCCACCGCTATCGCTAGCAGGCTAGCTCCCACAGGGGGATTTGTGTTGGGCATAAAAATGCCGCTCGGTTGAGCGGCATTTTGTTCGGCTGAAAAGCTTACTCGGAAGCGACGGCATTCTTCGCCAGGATCGCGTTCGCCAGTTCCATGTCCGTGGCTTGCAGGCCCGGGTTGTCTGCGCGGACTTTCTGCATTGCGGCTTCCAGGTAAGGGCCGCGGATGCCGCCGTCGCTGGCGACGAAACTGCCGGCATCGTCCTGGGCGGCAATGATCAGTTTGTGATCCTTGAACGTTAGGTAAGTCGAGCCGGTGGTTGCACCGGATGAAATGACGTTACGCCAAAAGCTGTCGGCCATTGCCGAACCGACTGGAAGGGACAACAGGGCGATGGTAGCGACAGCAAGTTTGAGACGCATGATGGGTGACTCCACTGGGTTAACTACGGGGTTGGATTGCCAATGGCCCTGTCGAGTTCCATCACGGCAGCCGCTACTTCTGCTCACTCTGCGGCGTCACCCGCAGCACCTCCTCGATCGTTGTCAAACCCGCGGCGACTTTCTGTGCGCCCGACAGTCGCAAACTGCGCATGCCCTCCTTGAACGCCTGGCGCCGGATCGCCAGCAGATCGGTGTCGGGGTTGATCAGCGCTTTGAGGCCATCGGTCAGTTGCATGATTTCGTACACCCCGGCGCGGCCGCGATAGCCGGTGTCGCGGCATTCCAGACAGCCGATGGCGCGCTGGGCATTGCCCGGCAGCGGTGCCTGCCAGGGTTTGGTCAGGGTTTGCCAGTCTTCTTCGCTCAGTGTCTGCGGTGCCTTGCAGTGCGGGCACAACGTTCTGACCAGTCGCTGCGCCATGACGCCGAGCACCGTGGCCTTGATCAGGTAATGCGGTACGCCGAGTTCCAGCAGGCGGCTGATGGCGCTGGGTGCGTCATTGGTGTGCAGCGTCGATAGCACCAGGTGGCCCGTGAGCGCGGCCTGAATCGCCATTTCAGCCGTCTCCAGGTCACGGATCTCGCCGATCATGATGATGTCCGGGTCCTGTCGCATCAGTGCGCGCACCCCGGCGGCGAAGGTCAGGTCGATGTTGTGCTGGACCTGCATCTGGTTGAACGCCGGTTCCACCATTTCGATCGGGTCTTCGATGGTGCAGAGGTTGACCTCCGGTGTCGCCAGTTTCTTCAACGTGGTGTAGAGCGTGGTGGTCTTGCCCGAACCGGTAGGCCCGGTCACGAGGATGATGCCGTTGGGCTGGGTCGTCATGTCCTGCCAGCGGCGCAGGTCTTCGGCGGAGAAACCCAGTTGATCGAAATCCTTGAGCAGCACCTCCGGGTCGAAGATTCGCATGACCATTTTTTCGCCGAACGCCGTCGGCAGCGTCGACAGCCGCAGTTCGACTTCACCCCCGTCCGGGGTTTTGGTCTTGACCCGGCCGTCCTGGGGTTTGCGTTTTTCCGCGACGTTCATCCGCCCGAGGCTCTTCAGGCGACTGACAATTGCCATGGTCACCTGCGGCGGGAATTGATAGACGTTGTGCAACACACCGTCGATGCGAAAACGCACAGTGCCCTGCTCGCGCCGGGGCTCGATGTGGATATCGCTGGCACGCTGCTGGAAGGCGTACTGGAACAGCCAATCGACAATATTGACGATGTGCGCGTCGTTGGCGTCCGGCTCCTGATCGCTGGCGCCAAGATTGAGCAGCTGTTCGAAGTTGCCCAGGGTGCTGGTCTGTTGATCGGCGTTGGTCGCACCGCTGACCGATTTGGCCAAGCGAAAAAACTCCACGCTGAAGCGCTGGATATCCACCGGGTTGGCCACTACACGCTTGATCGGCAGCTTCAACACGTGGGTCAGGTCGGCTTCCCAGCCTTTGACGTAGGGCTGGGCGCTGGCCACGGTCACCGCGTCGCGATCGATGGACACCGCGAGAATCTTGTGGCGCTGGGCGAAGGCGTAGGACATCAGTGGCGTAACGGCCGCAACGTTGATTTTCAGCGGATCGATGCGCAGGTAAGGCTGACCCGCCTGCTGCGACAACCACAGGGTCAGGCTTTCCAGGTCAAGGTGTTTGCCGGGACGGCTGAGGTCGTCCAGCTGTTGGCTGGCGATGAACTCCAGCGGATGCATCTGGCCATTGGCGGCGTGACGGCGGCGGGCATTCAGCGCGTGCTCGGCCGAGTCCTGGCTGATAAAGCCCTGGGCGACCAGTTCGCGCAGCAAATCATTGAGATCCAGCCAGCGGTCCTGAAGGGCAAGTTGAACGGACATGCGGGCTCCTCGTGAACAACAGTTCGCAAAGGATAGTCGCGGACCTGCCGACCGTTGGGCCACTACCCGACGAAGCCGTATCGAGTTTTTTCAGCCAGCCGCCTGAGCGGCTTCAACCCACGCGGAATCAGACGCTTGCAGGTCCACCGAGCAGACGCTGATCAGGTTACGCAATTTTTCCGCGATCACTTGAGCACGGTGCCAGCTCAGCTCGTCCATGACGATGTCGATTGCCAGCAGATCGCCCGTACGCTGCACATTGACCTGTTGCGGGGTCAGGCACTGCAACGCGAACAGATTGAGCGCCCGACACAGCAGGTCCGGTTCGGCTTCGGCCAGCAACTGATAGTGCACGCGACAGTGGGCGTTGCTGGCGTTCCAGACATCAGCGCGGGTGGGCGGGGTGTTGACGGCTTCAAGATGCGGCATGGTTGGTCTCCAAAATCACTGGAGGAATTTTTACATTCGATGCCGGGTATTTCTTATCTATGATGGGGCTTATTGGCGATTTATCGAATCGTACTATTCAACAATACATCGATTACAGGTTTTTCTATGCAAAGCGAGCTGGATGGCTACGACCGCAAGATTCTGGCGTTGCTGCAAGAGGACGCTTCGCTCTCCAGCGCGCAGATCGCCGAGCAGGTGGGGCTCTCGCAGTCGCCGTGCTGGCGGCGGATTCAGCGGATGAAGGAGGAGGGGATCATTCGCGGTCAGGTGACGCTGCTGGACCGGAAGAAGATCGGGCTCAACACGCAGATTTTTGCCGAGGTCAAACTCAACGCACATGGGCGTTCGAACTTCACGGAGTTCACCGAAGCGATTCGCGGTTTTCCCGAAGTGCTGGAGTGTTATGTGCTGATGGGGTCGGTGGATTTCTTGTTGCGGATTGTCACGGCGGACATCGAGGCGTATGAGCGGTTTTTCTTTGAGAAGCTGTCGATGGTGCCGGGGATTCAGGAGGTGAACTCGATTGTGGCGTTGTCGGAAATCAAGTCGACCACCAGCTTGCCGGTCTGAAGATGTTGTGGTGAATGTGCGGGCCTCATCGCTAGCAGGCTAGCTCCCACACTGGTTTTGTGGCTTGCACAAATTCAATGTGGGAGCCAGCCTGCTGGCGATGGCGGTCTTACATGCGCAGCAGCATTTTCCAGGCACGATTCTGATACACGGCAATCGCCTGCTGCTTGCGCGCGTCCAGCGATTCTTCGGTGATCGGCTCGTTGGCCAGTTGCGCAAGCTGCTTCAGCTCGCCGTACAGTCGATCCATTTCCGGGATTTCCAGCACGTTGCGGGCGTGGTGCAGCCAGGCCTGGATGCGCTCGATGCGCGGCAGTTGCTCGGCCAGATCTTCCGGCTGCTGCTGGTAACGCTGCAATTGCAGGGAGGTCGCTTCTTCACCGAGCAAGCGCGGCAACCAGCTACCCAGTTGTGCAGCGCCCTGGCGATTGCCGCGAACATTGCGATCGGCGGCCCAGGTGCGGGCCAGCAACCAGCGCGAGGTGTTCAGCGAGAACAGGCCCCAGCGCGGGTCTTCGAGTTCTTCGAGGAACTGCTCCGGCGCCGCTTTGCGCACGTCTTCGTCGTCCAGACCGGCTTGAACCAGCGGGCGCCAGTCTTCAAGCAAGGCATCCAGCGCGAGACGCAGGTCGTGCGTCGACTGACGCGGCGCGGCCTGGCCAAGGCTGCTCAGCAGGGCGCGCAATTCAGCGAGGTTTTCCACCCAGTCTTGCAACAGACGCCAGTGGCCGTTGAAGCGATATTGCTCGGCCAGACGCTGGCTGCTGCTCAGCAAATGCCAGCTCAACGCGGCGAACGCGTCGTCCAGCGGCATTTCGGTGCTGATCTGCGGCGCCGGCAGGCTCAACGAATAGCTGTTGGCATCGTACAAGCGATAACCGCGTTCGGCCTTGCTGATGTCACACGGCATCAGGGCCAGGGTCGCGGCCAGTTCGGCGGCCAGCTCCAGCAGCGCGGCCGGTTCGCCTTCGCGCAGTTCCAGTTCCAGCTCGCAGATTTCTTCTTTCTGCTTGCCGACCACCACGTGGCCCAGGTCCAGCGCCGCTTCGATGACCACTTTGGTCTTGCCACGGCCCCAGGCGATTTCGGCGCGTTCGCGGACGAAATCGGTGGTGAAAATCGGCTTCAGGGTTTTCTTGTCCAGCTCGGCCAGCTCTTCAGGCCAGCATTCGCCGTCGAGTTTTTTCACGTCGAGCTTGGCTTTGGGCAGGTTCCAGTCGTATTCGTTACGCTCGGACAAACCGGCGACGCTCTGGCCACGGGTCTTGAGAGTCTGGATGACTTCTTCGCCATCACGGCGCAGGCGCAGGGCCACCTTGGCACGGGCCAGGTCGCGCTCAGGCGTGTCGAAGTACTGGTTCATCAGTTCACGGCGTTCCCAGCCACTTTTGTTGCGTTTTTTCAGGAGCGGGTGCTCGCGCAGGGCGGCGAGGGTTTCGCGGCTGACGCGGAGTTTGATTTCGGTTTCTTTCTGCATGGCCGGAAAATCCAGGATCGGGAGCGCAGCCGGGGGAATATGTGGCTGCCAAGGTCGTGCAGTGTACAGGACTCGTTCGTCCTACGCGCCGCGACGGTTTATTCCTGTCGCTGGATGGCTCTATGATGGACTTCAATTCGGGAGTTGGAGTCAGCGATGCCGTTGCCATCGATGAAAGATCAGTTCGCTGCGCTGATTGCCGCACCATCGGTCAGCTGTACCCAGGCCAGCCTCGATCAGACCAACCGTCCGGTGATCGACTTGCTGGCGACGTGGCTCGGTGATTTGGGTTTTGCCTGTGATATCCAGCAGGTCAGCCCCGGCAAATTCAACCTGCTGGCCAGTTTTGGCTCCGGCCCCGGCGGTCTGGTGCTCGCCGGGCATAGCGACACGGTGCCGTTCGATGGCGCGTTGTGGCAGACCGATCCGCTGAAGCTGACCGAAGTCGATGGCCGTTGGGTTGGTCTGGGCAGTTGCGACATGAAAGGCTTTTTTGCCCTCGCCATCGAAGCCGTCATTCCCTTGCTCGACCAACCGTTCAAGCAACCGTTGCTGATCCTTGCCACCTGCGATGAAGAAAGCTCGATGTCCGGTGCCCGTGCGTTGGCCGCAGCCGGGCGGCCATTAGGCCGTGCAGCGGTGATTGGCGAACCGACCGGGCTCAAACCGATCCGCATGCACAAAGGCATCATGATGGAGCGTATCGACATTCTCGGTCAGAGCGGCCATTCCTCCGATCCGCGCCTGGGCCATAGCGCCCTCGAAGCCATGCACGATGCGATTGGCGAACTGCGCGGCCTGCGCCTGCTGTGGCAGCGTGAATTTCGCAATCCGCAGTTCGGCGTGCCGACACCGACCCTGAACTTCGGCTGCATCCATGGCGGGGATAACCCCAACCGGATTTGCGGCCAGTGCTCACTGGAATTCGACCTGCGTCCGTTGCCGGGCATGGACCCCAAGGTGCTGCGCGCGGAGATTCTGCAGAGACTCAAGCCGGTTGCCGAGCGTCATCAGGTGAAGATCGATTACGCGCCGCTGTTCCCTGAAGTGCCGCCCTTCGAGCAGGCCGAGGACGCCGAATTGGTCCGCATCGCGGAACAGCTCACCGGTCATCGCGCCGAAGCAGTGGCGTTCGGGACGGAAGCGCCTTATCTTCAACGCCTTGGCTGCGAAACGCTGGTGCTTGGCCCGGGTGACATCGCATGTGCTCACCAACCGGGGGAATACCTCGAAATGTCACGTTTGCAGCCTACCGTGCATCTATTACGTCAACTGATCGAACATTACTGCCTGACGCCGGCTCAAACGCCAGAGTCAGTCGGTTGAGCACCATCCATGTGGGAGCGAGCCTGCTCGCAATGGCGGTCTTTCATTCAACATCCATGTTGACTGGTCTGGCCTCATCGCGAGCAGGCTCGCTCCCACAGGGTCTGTGTCATGACCGACAAAGTGTATAAATTGCCGATGTTTAAACCCGTATTCATGAGGAGAGCTCGCGTGTTGCCAAGCCTGTTCCGACGATAACCATCAGCCCGCTGTGCGTTTTCTGTTTCGCCCATTTTTTGGCTGCTATTTATTACAGGCCCAGGTTCATGCCCGAATACGTTAATTGGCTTCGTCACGCTTCGCCTTATATCAATGCCCACCGTGATTGCACCTTCGTCGTCATGCTGCCCGGCGACGGCGTGGAACACCCGAATTTCGGCAACATCGTCCACGACCTCGTGCTGCTGCACAGCCTCGGCGTGCGACTGGTGCTGGTTCACGGCTCACGGCCACAAATTGAAACCCGTCTCGCTGCACGCGGCCTGACCCCGCATTACCACCACGGCATGCGCATCACCGATGCGGCAACGCTGGAGTGTGTGATCGACGCGGTGGGACAGCTGCGTATCGCCATCGAAGCGCGCCTGTCCATGGACATGGCCTCGTCGCCGATGCAGGGCTCGCGCCTGCGGGTGGCCAGCGGCAACCTGGTGACCGCACGGCCGATCGGTGTGCTCGAAGGTGTCGACTATCACCACACCGGCGAAGTGCGCCGGGTTGACCGCAAAGGCATCAATCGCCTGCTGGACGAGCGCTCCATCGTGCTGTTGTCGCCGTTGGGCTACTCGCCGACCGGTGAGATTTTCAACCTCGCTTGCGAAGACGTCGCCACCCGCGCAGCCATCGATCTGGGTGCAGACAAGTTGTTGCTGTTCGGTGCGGACATGGGCTTGATCGATGAAAACGGTCGTCTGGTGCGCGAACTGCGCCCGCAACAAGTGCCGGCGCATTTGCAGCGTCTTGGCAGCAACTATCAGGCCGAGCTGCTGGATGCGGCAGCTGAAGCCTGCCGTGGCGGCGTGGCGCGCAGTCATATCGTCAGTTACGTCGAAAACGGCGCACTGCTGACCGAACTGTTCACCCGTGACGGTGGCGGTACGCTGGTGGCGCAGGAACAATTCGAGGTCGTGCGTGAAGCCGCGATTGAAGACGTTGGCGGTTTGCTGGACTTGATCAGCCCGCTGGAAGAGCAGGGGATTCTGGTGCGTCGCTCTCGCGAAGTGCTGGAGCGAGAGATCGAGCAGTTCAGTGTGGTCGAGCGCGAGGGCATGATCATCGCGTGCGCGGCGTTGTATCAGATTGCCGATTCGGATGCCGGGGAGTTGGCGTGTCTGGCGGTGAACCCGGAGTACCGTCATGGCGGTCGCGGGGATGAGCTGCTGGAACGGATCGAAACCCGGGCCCGGGCTCAGGGGCTGAAGACTCTGTTTGTTCTTACCACCCGGACCGCTCACTGGTTCCGCGAGCGCGGATTTGTGCCAAGCAGCGTTGAACGCCTGCCGTCGGCGCGGGCGTCTCTGTACAACTATCAGCGTAATTCGAAGATCTTCGAAAAAACCTTGTGACCGTGTCGTTGCCATCGCCGGCAAGCCGGCTCCTGCAGCCTTTGGGTGATCCCATGCAGGAGCCGGCTTGCTGGCGATCGGCGGCAAAGCAAGCGCAAAAAATTACTCGGTGACGAACTTCGCACTGACATACGGCGAGTAATCCGGCAGCACCGTCTCAACCTTGCCTTGTTCCTTCAAGAACTTCGCCGTCTCACCAATCGCCTTCGCCGTGCCGCCGTCCAGCAGCGCGGTGGTTTGTTGCGCCTTGGCGTCCGGGAAGGCCGAACCAGCCAACAATTCCGGCACATCAGCGGCATTGGCGCCGGTCAGTTTGGCGATTTTCTGGACCGGCACCGAATCTGCGGTCCAGCTGTCCTTATGCGCCGCATAGTCGGCGAACGAATCCAGCGTCACCTTGGCGAACTTGGCGACAACCTCCGGATGCTTCTCGGCGTAATCCTTACGCGCCACCCACACTTCAAAGGTCGGCGCGCCCCACTGACCCACCTGTGCGGCGTCAGTCAAGGTCTTGCCGGTCTTGCGAATTTCCCCCAGAGCCGGCGACCAGACGAACGCGCCATCGATGTCGCCGCGCTTCCAGGCTGCAGCGATTTCCGCCGGTTGCAGGTTCACCACTTTGACTTTCGAGGCGTCCAGGCCCCAGTGCTTCAAGGCTCCGAGCAAGCTGTAGTGAGAGGTTGAAACGAACGGTGTGGCGATGGTCTTGCCGATCAGATCTTCCGGTTTGTCGATGCCACTGCCGTTGCGCACCACCAACGCTTCGGCGGCGTTGATCTGGGCAGAAACGATAAACGCGACTATCGGCAGATTGCGCGAGGCGGCCGCAGCCAGTGGGCTTGAGCCGAGGTTGCCGATCTGTACGTCACCCGAAGCGATGGCGGTTACTACTTCCGGCCCACTGTTGAAACGACGCCAGTCAATTTTTTGGCCGATGGTTTTCTCGTACAGTCCATCCGCTTGGGGGACTTTGCTGGGGTCAATGCCGGTTTGATAACCCACGGTGAGGTTCGCTGCATGGGCCGAAAAAGAAAAGAATACCGATACACAAACTGTAACAATTGGATTGGATAGTGCGCGCTTGGTCGTCATGGCATGGCCTTCGATGAGATTGAATGCGGATGCTTTAAATCTAATCGATCTAACAAAATACAAATAAATACCCTTTGGGAATTAGCTTATGAAACGGTTTTTCATTGAGCCAATTCCCAAAGGGTATGAAAAAGAATCGCAGCTTTCTTTTTAGGTTTGTTGACGCGGTCATAAACCTGCATGGACCGAATTGGCGGGGGTTAGACCATGGTCGTAGACACACATGGTTACGATTGACTTGTGGGTCACGGTCTGGCGCTAATCGCCAATCCTAGGATTCCGGGCGTTTGACTCGGGGCCAGGACTACAAGAATTAGAAACGAGAGGAGCTAAACAATGAACAAGTCCACCTTGGCCTTGGCCGTGGCCGTAGGGGTTTTGGCGCAGCAGGCAGGCGCCGCCGGTTTCATCGAAGACAGCAAGGCTTCCGTCAGTTCTCGCACGATGTATTACAACGCTGATGCCCGCGAGGGCGCTTCTAATGCCGCTAACAATCAGCGGGAAACCGCTCAGGGCTTCAAGTTCGATTACCTGTCCGGTTTCACCCAAGGCGTGGTGGGCTTTGGTTTTGACGCTCAAGCGCTAGTGGGCATCCATCTGGACGGTGGTCGAGGTCATCACCCGGATAACAACTCGTTCTTCCCAAGCGACAGCGACGGCTCGGCATCCGATCCATGGAGCCGCGTAGCGGGTAACGTCAAAGCGCGCTTCTCGAAAACCGAGGCTCACCTGGGTGGGGCGCTGCAACCCAACATGCCGATCCTGGTCGCGAACGACAGCCGTCTGCTTCCACAGACTTTCGAGGGTGGCACCATCACCTCGAAGGAGATCGACAACTTCACGTTCAACGTCGGTCAACTTGAGCATGCAGCGGGTCGCGCATCCTCGAACACCACCGGCCTGGCAGTGGCTGGCGGTACCGAAGAAAGCAACCAGTTCCGTTACGCCGGTGCTGACTGGAAGGTTACCAAGGACCTGACGCTGCAGTACTACCACGCGAATCTGGAAGATTATTACAAGCAAAACTTCTTCGGCCTCGTGCACGTCTTCCCGATCAGCAACAACCAGTCTTTCAAGACCGACCTGCGCTACTTCGACAGCAGCTCCGACGGCAAGAATGGTGATGCGGGTTATCGCTTCAACAACAACGGTGGTTACGCCAAGACCCCGGGCGAGGTTGATAACACGACCTGGAGCGCCATGTTCACTTACACCTTGGGTGGCAGCGCTTTCCTGGTCGGTCATCAGCGTGTCAGCGACGACGGCGGTTTCGTTTATCTGAACCAGGGCAACGTGGTCGATGGCAATGGTCGCAACGAAGGGGCGGCGGGCGCCAGCTTCTATCTGTTCACTGACTCGATGATCAACGGTTTCGTCCGTGCAGGCGAAAACACCACCTTCGGTCAGTACACTTATGACTTCGCCTCTCTGGGCGTTCCAGGCCTGAAGGCCTCCGCCTCCTATCTGCGTGGCGAGAACATCAAAGCTTCCAATGGCGTGGGTAAAGACCTGACCGAGTGGGAGCGCGACCTGCGTGTGGATTACGTGATTCAATCGGGCGCATTGAAAGGATTCGGCACCACGCTGCGTCATGGCACATACCGTGGTGACACCCCGAACGCGACCACGAACTCGTCACGCATTGCTGCTCAAGACCAGACCCGTCTGATCTTCAATTACACCTACAGCTTCATGTAACAAGCTTCGCAAGAGAGCCTCGCCGATTGGCGGGGCTTTTTTTTTGCGATTTTTTCATATTCGAATTAGGTATTGCTTAGTAATTTAATATTCTTTTTAGCTTTTAAGATAAATCCCTAAAGTGCATCCCGTCGGGGCCGATACCTAGTGTCCCTTGGCGATCAAAACGCCGTTTTTTATTCCCGTACGGAATGAAAAAGAATGAATTGATTTTTTTTACGTTTACCATGCCGGCCCATTCGCCGCCGTCAGACCTTTGATTTAGACGCATCGGTTGAGTGGCGCGCGGATTGCGGTCAGCGGTACGCGCACATTTCAGGATCCAGAGCATTCGACTCAGGACCGAAAAATTAGAAACGAGAGGAGCGAAACAATGAACAAGTCCACCTTGGCCCTGGCTGTGGCCGTAGGGGTTTTGGCGCAGCAGGCAGGCGCCGCCGGTTTCATCGAAGACAGCAAGGCTACATTGGGGCTGCGTAACTTCTACATCAACACGGATAACCGTGACGGCGATACCAAAGCTGCCAAGGCGCAGAATAAGCAAGAAGAATGGGGCCAAGGCTTCGATCTGCGCTTCACCTCCGGCTACACCCAAGGCACCGTTGGCTTTGGTATCGACGCTATCGGCCTGCTGGGCGTGCGTCTGGATTCCGGCGGCGGTACCAACGGCGCCACGGCAACTTCGTACGGCGGCACTGTTTTCCCAAGCAAGTCCAACGGCGAAGCGGTTGATAACTTCTCCAGCCTGGGTCTGACTGCCAAAGCCAAGATCTCCCAGACCGAACTGAAGCTGGGCACCCTGCAGCCAAAACTGCCGGTTATCGTGACCAACGACGGTCGTCTGCTGCCACAAACCTTCCAGGGTGGCCAGGTCACTTCGAACGACATCAAGGACCTGACACTGGTCGGTGGTCAGATCGAGCACGCCAAGGGCCGTAACTCCAGCAACAACGAAGAGTTGTCGATTGCGGGTGCCAACGCTCACACCGCAACAGGTCGTGACAGCAACAAGTTCATCTACGGTGGCGGTGACTACAAAATCACCAAAGACCTGACGGCCCAGTATTACTACGGCAATCTGGAAGATTTCTACAAGCAGCACTTTCTGGGTCTGGTTCACAACTGGGCCATCGGTCCGGGCGTGTTGAAGTCGGACTTCCGTTACTTCAACAGCCGTGACGATGGCGCTAACGGCAACACCCCTGCTTACTACACCACTGGTAATGACACTGGTTTCACCAACGGTAGAGGCAAAGTCGACAACAATCTGTACAGCGGCCTGTTCCTGTACACCGTTGCCGGCCACACCTTCGGTGGCGGCTATCAGGCCAGCAATGGTAACAGCGACTTCCCTTGGTTGAACCAGGGCGACGGCTCGTCGGCTTACCTCACTACCGACATGCAGATCGCCAAGTTCGCCCGTGCTGGTGAACGCACCTGGCAAGCTCGCTACTCGTATGACTTCGCCAAAGTCGGCGTACCTGGCCTGACGGCCGGTGTGGTTTATCTGCGTGGCGACAACATTGATACCGTGGGCGCCAACGGTCGCGAGAACGGTTCCGACAGTTCCGAGTGGGAACGCGACCTGACCATTGGTTACGTCGTACCGGAAGGCCCGTTGAAAAACCTGGGCCTGATGTGGAAAAACGCTACCTGGCGCAACGACGTTCCAGGTCAGCGCGACCAGGACGAAAACCGCCTGATCGTCAGCTACTCGATCCCGCTGTTGTAATAGCGCTCGCGTAACCGCTGAAAAAAGCCCCGCCCGGCATCACGCCGGGCGGGGCTTTTGCGTTTTCAGGGCGGGGTCACCCCCGTAATCCCACCCTGAAACTTCCCTCTTTTGCAGCGACTCAAGGCCTTCTCGAACCTTGGAAGCGATAGTCGTCGCGATGCCTTTGAAGGTCCAGTGAACAGTTTTTTAATATTCATTTGTGATCTAAGAGGATCGATATTTATTCTTTTTAATAAATCCAAAACACAAGCTACAGTTGAGTTCTACACATACTCATCAGGAGCCCACCATGAGCATCAGACTCGGCGACATCGCACCCGACTTCGAACAGGATTCCAGCGCCGGCACTATCCGTTTCCATGAATGGCTGGGTGATAGCTGGGGCGTGCTGTTTTCCCACCCGGCGGACTTCACCCCGGTGTGCACTACCGAACTCGGCTTCACCGCCAAGCTCAAGGATGAATTCGCCCAGCGCGGGGTCAAGGCCATCGCGCTGTCCGTGGACCCGGTGGACTCGCACCACAAGTGGATCGAGGACATCAACGAAACCCAGAACACGATCGTCAACTTCCCTATCCTGGCCGACGCTGATCGCAAGGTATCGGACCTGTACGACCTGATTCACCCGAACGCCAACGACACTTTGACCGTGCGTTCGCTGTTCGTGATCGACCCGAACAAAAAGGTTCGGCTGACCATCACTTATCCGGCAAGCACCGGCCGCAACTTCCATGAAATCCTGCGGGTAATCGACTCGCTGCAACTCACCGACAACTACAAAGTGGCCACCCCGGCCAACTGGAAGGACGGTGAAGAAGTGGTGATCGTGCCGTCGCTTCAGGACCCAGAGGAAATCAAGAAGCGTTTTCCCAAGGGTTATCGTGCTGTGAAGCCGTACCTGCGCCTGACGCCACAACCGAACAAGTGAGCCTTCAGCGAATGCGCTGCGGCTGATGCCGCTATCGCGGGCAAGCCCGCTCCCACAGTGGATCAAGGAGGACCGAAGATTTATGGCAAGCCCTAACCCTGTGGGAGCGGGCTTGCCCGCGATAGCGGCCTATCAGGCAACCCAATATTCAGATTCAGCAGCATCCACAGAGCAGGGGAATTTCAGGCCGTTTCAAGGCCTGTTTTTTTGCCCGGAAGAACGGTTTTTATATATCTCTTAAACGAATAACCAAATGAATAAATATGATTTATGGATATATAAATCACCTGTTAAGGTCACTTCCATTGAAGCGACATCGCGCACTGCGAATCGCCTACACCGTTCAAGGAATCATCTGAATGTTGGTCGTCTCACTCGGTGGCAGTCCCAGCCAACGCTCCCGTTCCGGGGTGCTGCTGGAGCGCTCCAAACGCTGGTTGCAAGAACAAGGGGTGGAAGTGGTGAGTTACCAGGTACGGGACTTCCCGGCCGAAGACTTGCTGCACGCCCGGTTCGACAGCCCCAAGGTGATCGACCTGCTGCAACAGATTGAAAACGCCGATGGCCTGCTGATCGCTACCCCGGTTTACAAAGCGTCGTTCTCCGGTGCTCTGAAAACCGTGCTGGACCTGCTGCCCGAACGCGCCCTGGCCCACAAAGTGGTGTTGCCGATGGCAACCGGTGGCAGCATCGCTCACATGCTGGCGGTGGATTACGCACTCAAGCCAGTGCTGTCGGCATTGAAGGCCCAGGAAATGCTCCACGGGATTTTCGCCGTCGACAGCCAGATCGCTTACGGCGAAGGCAGCGCCCAGGCGCAATTGGCGCCGGAGCTGGAACAAAGACTGAATGAATCGCTGGAGCTGTTCTTCAGCGCCATGGCCCGACGGCCGAAGCCGATCGATCCGAACCTGCTGAATGATCGTCTGTTGAGTGCTCGCTGGAGCATTTAAGCCTGCACTCAAGCCTCAACTGAACTTGATGTACTCACCTTACTCAGCCGCCAACGGCCAAGCAGGTGCAGCCAAAACCCAACTGCAAAAAGGAGAGCGCTATGCGCACTGTCATTTTGCGTCGTGGTCTGGTCGCTCTGTTTGCTGCGGCTGTAACCTTCGGCGCCATTACTCAAGCACACGCTGAAACTCTACGGATCGGCTATCAAAAGTACGGCACGCTGGTGCTGCTCAAAGCCAAAGGCACGCTGGAAAAACGCCTCGCCGCCCAAGGCGTGGACGTGCAATGGACTGAATTCCCTGGCGGCCCACAGCTGCTTGAAGGCCTGAACGTGGGCTCCATCGACTTCGGCGTCACCGGCGAAACCCCGCCGGTATTCGCCCAGGCCGCCGGTGCCGATCTGCTCTACGTCGCCTACGAACCGCCGGCGCCGCACAGCGAAGCGATCCTGGTGCCCAAGGACTCGCCGATCAAATCGGTGAAGGACCTCAAGGGCAAGAAAGTCGTGCTCAACAAAGGCTCCAACGTTCACTACCTGCTGGTCCGCGCGCTGGAAGACGCCGGCCTCAAATACACCGACATCCAGACCGTGTTCCTGCCGCCGGCCGATGCCCGCGCCGCGTTCGAGCGTGGCAGTGTCGATGCCTGGGTCATCTGGGACCCGTATCAGGCCGCCGCCGAACTGCAGCTGCAAGCGCACACCCTGCGCGATGGCCAGGGCATCGTCGACAACCATCAGTTCTACCTGGCGACCAAGCCATACGCACAGAAAAATCCGGAGGTGATCAAGACCCTCGTGGAAGAAGTGCGCGCCGTCGGCGAGTGGTCCAAGGCCAATCCTGAAGACGTGACCAAACAGGTCTCGCCGCTGCTCGGCCTGCCGGCGGACATCACCCTGACCTCGGTGAAACGCCAGGGCTACGGGGCGTTGTTCCTGACCCCGGAAGTGGTCGCCGCACAACAGAAAATCGCCGACAGCTTCTACCAGCTCAAGCTGATTCCGAAGCCGCTGAGCATCAAAGACGTGATCTGGACGCCGCCGGCAGCCGTTGCCAAAGCGCAGTAATTCGATTCCCCAAGGAGACCACTCCATGAGCCTCAATATCTTCTGGTTCCTGCCTACCCACGGCGACGGCCATTACCTTGGCACCGCCGAAGGCGCTCGCGCCGTTGACCACGGTTACCTGCAACAAGTCGCGCAAGCGGCGGATCGACTGTTCCCGCACCTGGACATCGAGCGTCCGGAACTGCCGAAAAGCGCCGGTTACGTCAGCCCGTTCGGCGAGATGGTCGCCAACGACATTCTTCCCAAAGCTGCGTCCCAGAGCTGAGGCGCGCCATGAAGAGAGCCATTCATAACGTTGCGCCCTGGGCGTTGCCGATTTTGCTGTTGGCGGTGTGGCAGTTGTCGGTGTCGGCAGGCTGGTTGTCGACACGGATTCTGCCCGCACCCATCGCGGTGATCGAAGCCGGCGTGAGCCTGGTGCGCAGCGGTGAAATCTGGACGCACCTGGCAATCAGCGGCTGGCGAGCAGCGCTGGGCTTCACCATTGGCGGCGGCATCGGTCTGGCGCTGGGCTTCATCACTGGCCTGTCGAAATGGGGCGAACGCCTGCTCGACAGTTCGGTGCAGATGATCCGCAACGTGCCGCATCTGGCGCTGATTCCGCTGGTGATCCTGTGGTTCGGCATCGATGAGTCGGCGAAGATTTTTCTGGTGGCGTTGGGCACCTTGTTTCCGATTTACCTCAACACCTATCACGGCATTCGCAACGTCGATCCGGCGCTGGTGGAGATGGCGCGCAGCTACGGCTTGTCCGGTTTCAGCCTGTTCCGTCAGGTGATCCTGCCGGGTGCATTGCCTTCGATTCTGGTCGGCGTGCGTTTTGCGCTGGGCTTCATGTGGCTGACCTTGATCGTCGCCGAAACCATTTCCGCGAGTGCGGGCATCGGTTACCTGGCAATGAATGCGCGGGAGTTTTTGCAGACCGATGTGGTGGTGCTGGCGATCCTGATGTACGCGGTGCTCGGCAAACTGGCCGATCTCGCGGCCCGTGGACTTGAACGTGTGTGGCTGCGCTGGCATCCGGCGTATCAGGTCGTCAAAGGAGGTGCCGCATGACGGCTCAACAACCTCCACGCCTGCTGCGCGGCATTCCGCTGGTGGTGCGCACGCTGCAAAAAACCTTTGGTTCGCGGCAGGTGCTGCGCGAGATTGATCTGCACATTCCGGCCGGCCAGTTCGTCGCCGTAGTGGGGCGCAGTGGTTGCGGCAAAAGTACCTTGCTGCGCTTGCTCGCCGGTCTCGACAAACCCACGGGCGGTGAGTTGCTCGCCGGCTCCGCGCCGCTGAGCGATGCACGGGAAGACACCCGGCTGATGTTCCAGGAAGCGCGTCTGCTGCCGTGGAAAAAGGTCATCGACAACGTCGGCCTCGGGCTCTCAGGCAACTGGCGGCCACACGCGCTGGCAGCGTTGGAGTCGGTCGGCCTGGCGGATCGCGCCAATGAATGGCCGGCGGCGCTATCCGGTGGACAGAAGCAACGTGTGGCCCTGGCCCGCGCGCTGATCCACCAACCGCGTTTGCTGTTACTGGACGAGCCGCTGGGCGCCCTGGATGCCCTGACTCGCATCGAAATGCAGCAACTGATTGAACGGCTTTGGCAGAAGCACGGTTTCACCGTGTTGCTGGTAACCCACGACGTCAGTGAAGCGGTGGCGATTGCCGATCGGGTGATCCTGATCGAAGAGGGCGAAGTCGGCCTCGACCTGCACGTAGAACTGCCGCGACCTCGGGTTCGGGGTTCGCATCGGCTGGCGGCGCTGGAAACCGAAGTCCTCAATCGCGTCCTCGCGCTGCCCGGCCAGCCGCCGGAACCGGAACCTGTTTCACCCTTGCCTACGCAATTGCGCTGGGCTCAATAACTCAAGCCTCATCCAACGACAGGAATCAACATCATGACTATCAAGGCCATCAACGTTCGTAACCAGTTCAAAGGCTCGATCAAGGAAATCGTCCTGGGTGACGTGCTGTCGGAAATCGACGTGCAGACCGCTTCCGGTATCGTCACTTCAGTGATCACGACTCGCTCGGTGAAAGAGCTGGAACTGGTGGTCGGCAGCGAAGTGATCGCGTTTGTGAAATCCACCGAGGTGTCGATCGCCAAGTTGTGATCGCGTGCAGTGCACACAACCCCGGAGGGTTTTAGCCCTTCGGGGTTTTTTATGCGCGTGATTCAGTGGAGTTCGGCGGTGCGGCCATCGCGAGCAGGCTCGCTCCCACAGGGAATTGTGCCGTACACAAATGCACTGTTCACTGACGATCAAATGTGGGAGCGAGCCTGCTCGCGATGGGGCAGTGAAGTCGGCGCAGAACTCAGGCTGGAATGTCCCGCTTCGGCAGGTACGGCGGCAAATACAGCCCCAGATAAGCGTCGAATACCCGCATCCCTTCTTCAGCCATGCGCGGCGTGATCTGCCCATGCTGTTGCACCGAGCGCGCATACACCCGATCACCCAGCTCCATCGCCAGGGCAAACACATCAACGTCTGTCGGCAGCTTCGGCAGTTCGAAATGATGATCGAACAGCTTGTGCATCAGGTCGCCCAGTTCGATGTCGTGCTGACGGTCGGCCTGGGTGACTTCAGTCAACCCGTGCTGCGCGAGGATCAACTGGCGGGCGGCGGCGTCTTCGTCGTAGATGTCGAGCATGCGTTGTTCCACCAGCCGCGACAGGTCGCGCCAGCCGTTGAGCGCGGCGTGGTCGATGGGCGCTTGCAGGCAGGCGCGGAAAGCAGCGTGAACGTCGGCGGTCAGCGCTTCGAGCAGGGCCGGGACACTGGCGAAAAAATGGTAGACCGAGGAGGGCGGGATTTCCGCGCGTTCGGCAACGCTGTAGATCGACAGACTGGCCACGCCCTCGGCGGCCAGCAGCGTGCGGGCGGCATCGAGTATCGAATCGATCCGGGCCTGGCTTCGGGCGCGGGGTTTGCGAATGGTGGCGGGGCGCGTCATTGGAGTCTCCTGCAAAGGCAGCGGGCATTGTACGAGGCGCATTGCACCTTGTCTGTACGCTGCCTGATGCCTGGGTTTCCTGTCGGAGTGGTTTAGCCGCCGACTTGTACACGACGACCGTTCAAGGGTTGAACCGGGCGTGCGTTCATCGGGTAAAGCGCCTGGAAAGCCTGCAGCTGTGCTGTGGATAGCTGCGCCACTGTGGAAAATACATGCCAGCGCACGCCTTCAGAACACGGTGGAGTCGTCAGCGATCCCGCGTAGGAATAGTGGTGACGACTTGTGGGCAAAAGATCGGCAATGTTCAGCGAATCCAGGGTCGCCAAACCGCCCGTTTGAGTGGGCATGGCTGTCAGGATCGGCTCCAGCGTCGGGTTGTGTGTGCCCTCTTCAAACAGCAATGCAACCACCGCGAGTTCGCCTGCCGTGTTGCGGTGAACCAGGTGCGCGTTTAACGGGAAGGTGCGCCCCATGATTTTTTCTTCGCTGGGCGTATGGAAGTGCATTTGTACGAACGCGTAGTCGCCAGAGGGGACGGTGATGCTGCCAGTTCCCGATGACGACACCTGGAGGGTATGCCCGTTGTTCAGAACGGTGGCGGTGCCCGGTTGATAGGTGAAGACCAAGGGGGCAAGTTCAGTCTCGATCGCATCACGAATATCGATAGGCGATTGCGCAAGGCCGGAGGTACAGCGTTTATATTCGCTGCTCAATTCGCCCCAGTTTTCCGGGCCGGTCGGCGTGGTGTAGCTCCAGTCAGCGGCTTTTCCGGTGGTTGCCCAAGCGCTGTTGCACACGCCGGTGATGATCAGGGTGATGGCTGAAGCCAATAGCTGTTTTTTCATGATTGTTTTTCAACACTCTGGAAGGAATACCGGCCAAGTCCCGGCGTTCTTGAGTGTGTGAGCGCGCAATGATCCGCTATGCAGGTTGCGTCCGACGTTTCCGTAGGGGCATTCCTGTTTGTCGAGGGGAATGGTCGCAACAAATTTGAGTACAAAAAAAACGCCGCAGGCTTTATCAGCCGGCGGCGTTCTTTTTTACTGCAACCGCTTACACGGTATGCAGATACCAGTTGTACTCAAGGTCGGAGATGGAGTGTTCAAACTCCTCCAGCTCACTTTCCTTGCAGGCCACGAAGATATCGATGTATTTCGGATCGATGTACTTGGCCATGACTTCGCTGTCGTCCAGCTCGCGCAATGCATCGCGCAGGTTGTTCGGCAGGCTTTGCTCGTTCTGCTCGTAGGAGTTGCCTTCCACGGGGGCGCCGGGTTCGATCTTGTTGGTCAGACCGTGGTGCACGCCTGCCAGGACCGAAGCCATCAGCAGGTACGGGTTGGCGTCGGCGCCGGCCACACGGTGTTCGATACGCACGGCATCGGCGGCACCGGTTGGAACGCGGATCGCTACGGTACGGTTGTCCAGGCCCCAGCACGGCGAGTTCGGCACGTAGAACTGTGCGCCGAAACGACGGTAGGAGTTTACGTTCGGGCAGAGGAAAGCCATCTGCGCCGGCAGGGTCTCGAGCACACCGCCGATCGCGTGACGCAGTGCGGCGTTCTGCTCGGGATCCTCGCTGGCAAAAATGTTTTTGCCGTCTTTATCAAGAATCGAAATGTGTACGTGCAGACCGTTGCCCGCCTGGCCCGGGTAAGGCTTGGCCATGAAGGTGGTGTCCATCTCATGGTCGTAGGCGATGTTTTTGATCAGACGCTTGAGCAGTACGGCGTAGTCGCAAGCCTTGATCGGGTCGGCCACGTGGTGCAGGTTCACTTCGAACTGCGCCGGGGCACTTTCCTTGACGATGGCGTCGGCCGGGATGCCTTGCTCTTTCGCACCTTCCAGAATGTCCTGGAGGCAGTCGACGTATTCGTCGAGGTCGTCGATCAGGTACACCTGAGTCGAGTGCGGGCGTTTGCCGGACACCGGCGAGCGTGGTGGTTGCGGACGACCGTTCACGTTCTCCTGGTCGATCAGGTAGAACTCCAGTTCGAACGCGGCGCAGATGGTCAGGCCCATCTCGTCGAACTTGCGAACCACATTGGCCAGCACTTCTCGCGGGTCGGCAAAGAACGGCTGCCCTTCGAGTTCGTGCATGGTCATCAACAGTTGCGCGGTAGGACGCTTCTGCCAGGGCTCATTGCACAGGGTGTCAGGGATTGGATAGCAGATTCGGTCAGCATCGCCGATGTCCAGGCCCAGGCCGGTGCTTTCCACCGTCGAGCCATTGATATCCAGAGCAAATAGAGAGGCCGGCAGGTTGATGCCTTTCTCGTAAACCTTGTGGAGGCTGGTGCGTTCAATGCGCTTGCCGCGCACCACACCATTCATATCCGCAATCAGAAGGTCAACGTACAGAACCTCAGGATGTTCCTTAAGGAACGCGTTCGCTTCGTTAAGCTGAACGGCACGCGGGGGTACCGACATGATGCAACACCTTTGTTGTTAAAAATATCAATCATTGATCTCTTCGGGTTTCAGTCAACCCGAACGGCATGCCGAAGTCAAGCGAGGCCTTTTTTGCCCTAAAAAAGCGCCCTTGAGGCTTTTTTGAGGCACTTTGGGGCGTTTTTATGCCTTTGAGCGCTTTACCTGCCGCGGGCTTGAGCGGGCCGTGTTGTATTTTTTACGGGGGTGTTGTGTAAAAAAATGAACAAGGCTAAGCTCGATTCAAACCCATAACAGCAATAATACCGGGGTGCTTCATGTCTCGCCTGCCGTTAATCGGCGTCGCCATCTGCCCCAGGCAGATCGGTCTGCATGCTCATCACATCAGTGGCGATCGTTACGTCCACGCCAGGGCCCGTGTTGCCAAAGGCGTGCCGTCGACTCTTCCTTCCCCGGCAGACTGGCTGGCTCCGTCCGATATTCTGGACGGTCCTTGCGACATTCTCTTTACGGGTTGTCCTTCCAATATAGAACCGTTTTACAGAGCTGGCCCGACCAACGTGTCGGCCGCTGCTCATGATTCTGCACGCCCTGCAACGCGCCCGTTCACCCTTGCCATCGTCGAGGCAGGTATTTGTGCGCGGCAATTGCAGTGGCAATCTGTACCAAGCGACGCCCGTGCGTCAAACAACGCCTGACTTATAAGAGTCAGGAAACTCAGCCTAAGAGGCATTTATGAGTAACAACCTCGACCAGCTCACCGATTGGTTGAAAGACCACAAGATCACAGAAGTCGAATGCATGATCGCCGACTTGACCGGGATCACCCGGGGCAAGATTTCGCCGACCAACAAGTTCATTGCTGAAAAAGGCATGCGCCTGCCCGAGAGCGTTCTGTTGCAGACCGTGACCGGCGACTATGTCGAAGACGACATCTATTACGAACTGCTCGACCCGGCGGACATCGACATGATCTGCCGCCCCGACCAGAACGCGGTTTACCTGGTGCCGTGGTCCATCGAGCCGACCGCTCAGGTGATCCACGACACCTACGACAAGCAAGGCAACCCGATCGAGCTGTCGCCGCGCAACGTGCTCAAGAAAGTGTTGAAACTCTATGCCGACAAGGGCTGGCAGCCGATCGTGGCGCCAGAAATGGAGTTTTACCTGACCAAACGCAGCGACGACCCGGACTACCCGTTGCAACCGCCGATTGGCCGTTCCGGTCGCCCGGAAATCGGTCGGCAGTCGTTCTCCATTGAAGCGGCGAACGAGTTCGATCCGCTGTTCGAAGACGTCTACGACTGGTGCGAACTGCAGGAGCTGGACCTCGATACGCTGATCCACGAAGACGGCACGGCGCAGATGGAAATCAACTTCCGTCACGGCGATGCTCTGTCCCTGGCCGACCAGATCCTGATTTTCAAGCGCACCATGCGCGAGGCCGCGCTCAAGCACGACGTGGCGGCCACCTTCATGGCCAAGCCCATGACCGGCGAGCCTGGCAGCGCGATGCACTTGCACCAAAGCATCATCGACATCGAGACCGGCAAGAACGTCTTCTCCAATGAAGACGGGACCATGAGCCAGTTGTTCCTGCACCACATCGGCGGCTTGCAGAAACTGATCCCCGAGCTGTTGCCGCTGTTCGCCCCGAACGTCAACTCGTTCCGCCGCTTCCTGCCGGATACCTCGGCGCCGGTGAACGTGGAATGGGGCGAAGAGAACCGCACCGTGGGCCTGCGGGTTCCGGATGCCGGGCCGCAAAACCGTCGGGTGGAAAACCGCCTGCCGGGGGCCGATGCCAACCCGTACCTGGCGATTGCCGCGAGCCTGCTCTGCGGTTACATCGGCATGGTCGAAGGCTTGAACCCAAGTGCGCCGGTAGTGGGGCGTGGCTATGAACGCCGCAACCTGCGCCTGCCACTGACCATCGAAGACGCGCTGGAACGCATGGAAAACAGCGCGACCATCGAGAAATACCTGGGCAAGAAATTCATCACTGGCTACGTCGCGGTCAAGCGGGCCGAGCATGAAAACTTCAAGCGCGTCATTAGCTCCTGGGAGCGAGAATTCCTGCTCTTCGCCGTCTGATGCGCCGGGTGCTGCTGCTTTTGGCGGCGCTCTAACCGATTCCAAGGAGAATTCGCATGACCAGCAACAACCCGCAAACCCGTGAATGGCAAACCCTGAGCAACGATCACCACTTGGCCCCGTTCAGCGACTTCAAGCAACTGAAAGAGAAAGGCCCGCGGATCATCACCAACGCCAAGGGCGTTTACCTCTGGGACAGCGAAGGCAACAAGATCCTCGACGGCATGGCCGGCCTGTGGTGCGTAGCGATCGGCTACGGTCGCGATGAACTGGCCGATGCCGCCAGCAAGCAAATGCGCGAGCTGCCTTACTACAACCTGTTCTTCCAGACCGCTCACCCGCCGGTGCTCGAGCTGGCCAAGGCCATTGCCGACATCGCGCCAGAAGGCATGAACCACGTGTTCTTCACCGGTTCCGGTTCCGAAGGCAACGACACCATGCTGCGTATGGTCCGCCACTATTGGGCGATCAAGGGCCAGCCGAAAAAGAAAGTCATCATCAGCCGCAAGAACGGTTATCACGGTTCCACCGTGGCCGGCGCGAGCCTGGGTGGCATGACCTACATGCACGAACAGGGCGACTTGCCGATCCCGGGTATCGTTCACATCGCCCAGCCGTACTGGTTCGGTGAAGGCGGCGACATGACACCGGAAGAGTTCGGTGTGTGGGCGGCCAATCAGCTGGAAGAGAAGATTCTGGAAATCGGCGTGGACAACGTCGGTGCCTTTATTGCCGAACCGATCCAGGGTGCCGGCGGCGTGATCATTCCGCCAGACACCTACTGGCCGCGCATCAAGGAAATCCTCGCCAAGTACGACATCCTGTTCGTGGCGGACGAAGTGATCTGTGGTTTCGGCCGCACCGGTGAGTGGTTCGGTAGCGATTTCTACGACCTCAAACCCGACATGATGACCATCGCCAAAGGCCTGACGTCCGGCTACATCCCGATGGGTGGCCTGATCGTGCGTGACGAAGTGGTGGCAGTGCTCAACGAAGGTGGCGATTTCAACCACGGCTTCACCTACTCCGGTCACCCGGTAGCGGCTGCGGTAGCGCTGGAAAACATCCGCATCCTGCGCGAAGAAAAAATTATCGAGCACGTTCATGCCGAAACGGCACCCTATTTGCAAAAGCGTCTACGGGAACTGAACGATCACCCGTTGGTGGGGGAAGTGCGTGGGGTCGGTCTGCTGGGGGCCATCGAGCTGGTTCAGGACAAGGCCACGCGCAAGCGTTATGAAGGCAAGGGCGTCGGCATGATCTGCCGTACGTTCTGCTTCGACAACGGCCTGATCATGCGCGCTGTGGGGGACACCATGATCATTGCTCCGCCACTGGTGATCACCAAGGCTGAAATCGATGAGCTGGTGACCAAGGCACGCAAGTGCCTGGACCTGACCCTGAGTGCGTTGCAGGGCTAAGTGCTAGGCTCTGAGCGGGAGACATGAAACTTTCGCTCAGAGCAGTTCTAAAGGGTGGCCTTTCCTTGAAAGACCGCCTCGGATCTTGCCAGACTAGCCGCGGTTCCCGTTGTCCGGGTTCGGCCGCTGAACATAGTGGTTCTAAAAAGAAAAATTTGGAGCATTACGCATGAAGGCATTAGGAAAAAAGCTTGCTGGCAAGACACTCCTCGCCATGTCCCTGATGGGCATAATGGCGAGTGCGGTTCAGGCGGACGACAAGGTGTTGCACGTCTATAACTGGTCCGACTATATCGCTCCGGACACCATCAAGAAGTTCGAAACCGAGTCCGGCATCAAAGTCGTGTACGACGTTTTCGACAGTAACGAAACCCTGGAAGCCAAGTTGCTGGCAGGCAAGTCCGGCTACGACATCGTCGTGCCGTCGAACAACTTCCTGGCCAAGCAGATCAAGGCTGGCGTTTACCAGAAGCTGGACAAGTCCAAGCTGCCTAACTGGAAGAACCTGAACACTGACCTGCTCAAAGCGGTATCGGTGAGCGACCCGGGCAACGAACACGCCTTCCCGTACATGTGGGGTTCGATCGGTATCGGCTTCAACGCCGAGAAGGTCAAGGCTGCACTGGGTGCCGATGCACCGACCAATTCCTGGGACCTGCTGTTCAAACCTGAAAACGCCGCGAAGTTGAAATCGTGCGGTATCAGTTTCCTCGATTCGCCAACCGAGATGATTCCGGTGGCGTTGCACTACCTGGGCTATCCAACCGACAGCCAGGACAAAAAACAACTGGCCGAAGCCGAAGCGCTGTTCCTGAAGATTCGTCCTTCGGTGGGCTACTTCCACTCGTCCAAGTACATCTCTGACCTGGCCAACGGCAACATCTGCGTAGCCGTGGGTTACTCGGGTGACATCTACCAGGCCAAGTCCCGTGCGGCTGAAGCCGGTGACAAAGTGAAAGTCAGCTACAACATTCCGAAAGAAGGTGCGGGCAGCTTCTACGACATGGTCGCCATCCCTAAAGATGCCGAAAACGTCGAGGGCGCCTACAAGTTCATGACCTTCCTGCAGAAGCCGGAAATCATGGCTGAAATCACCAACGCCGTGCGTTTCCCGAACGGTAACGCGGCCGCCACCCCATTGGTCGAAAAAGAAATCACCGATGACCCAGGCATCTACCCGCCAGCGGACGTGCTGGCCAAGCTGTACGCGATCGCCGACTTGCCGGCCGCGACCCAGCGGATCCTGACTCGCAGCTGGACCAAGATCAAGTCGGGTAAATAAGCCGGTTTGAGGTAACAACCTGTTGTCGTCGCCTGCTCGGTGATGGCAGCAGGTGTAATTAAATGACAGAAAGTTTTGCTGGAACGGTTTTTCGAGGGTAAGTTGCGCGCCGGTTTTGTTGCTGGGCAGCTACGACTGTCATGTAACGCGGGGCAACTTGGGCCCAACTAATTTTAGAGGACCTCCACTTGCCTATTTTTTCTTTGCTACGCAATGCATTGCTGGTCGGTGCCGGACTGACACTGGCTGTCAGTGTCCAGGCCGCCGGCACGGTGCATATTTATAACTGGTCGGATTACATCGGCGAGACCACCCTGGCCGACTTCCAGAAAGAGACCGGCATCAAACCGGTCTATGACGTGTTCGATTCCAACGAAACCCTGGAAGGCAAGTTGTTGGCCGGGCGTACCGGCTACGATGTGGTCGTGCCGTCCAACCACTTCCTCGGCAAGCAGATCAAGGCCGGCGCTTTCCAGAAACTCGACAAGTCGAAGTTGCCGAACTACTCGAACCTCGACCCGGTGCTGCTCAAGCGTCTGGAGCAAAACGATCCGGGCAACCTGTACGCCGTGCCGTACCTGTGGGGCACCAACGGCATCGGTTACAACGTCGACAAGATCAAGGCTGTGCTGGGTGTCGACAAGATCGATTCCTGGGCGGCGGTATTCGAGCCGGAGAACATCAAGAAGCTGCAAAGTTGCGGCGTGGCGTTCCTCGACTCCGCCGATGAAATGATGCCGACGGTCCTCAACTACATGGGCCTGAACGCCAACAGCACCAACCCCGAAGATTACAAAAAGGCCGAAGCCAAGTTGCTGGCAGTTCGGCCTTACGTGACCTACTTCCACTCCTCCAAATACATCGCGGACCTGGCCAACGGCGACATCTGTATCGCCATCGGTTTCTCCGGCGACATGTTCCAGGCCCGCAACCGTGCGGCTGAAGCGAAGAAAGGCGTGAACATCGCCTACACCATTCCCAAAGAGGGCGGTGCGCTGTGGTTCGACATGCTCGCGATTCCGAAGGATTCGAGCAACGTCAAAGAGGCCCATGCGTTCATCAACTATTTGTTGAAACCCGAGGTGATCGCACAGGTCAGCGATTCTGTTGGCTATGCGAACCCCAACCCAGGCTCGGACAAGCTGATGGAGCAGTCCATCCGCACCGACGAGTCGGTTTATCCACCGCAAACCGTCCTCGACAAGACGTATGTGTCGGTCGAGTTACCACCAAACATTCAACGTTTGATGACCCGCAGCTGGACCAAGGTCAAGTCGGGTAAATAGCTTCAAGGCTCAAACTATCCAAGGTTGGCTCACCTTGAGCGAACTGCACTCTTTTTTTCTGGGAGTTTCGTAAATGGCAGTTGCCTCCGGCGCCTATAAGAAAGCCCTCGAGGGCGACCAGTCACCTAAACAGGTGCTGGTCAAAATCGACCGGGTCACGAAGAAGTTCGACGAGACGATTGCCGTGGACGATGTGTCCCTGGAAATCAAGAAAGGCGAGATTTTCGCCCTGCTCGGCGGTTCGGGATCGGGCAAGTCCACGTTGCTGCGCATGCTCGCAGGCTTCGAACGGCCCACGGAGGGGCGCATTTTCCTCGATGGCGTAGACATCACCGACATGCCGCCGTACGAGCGGCCGATCAACATGATGTTCCAGTCCTATGCCTTGTTCCCGCATATGACCGTGGCGCAGAACATCGCCTTCGGTCTCAAGCAGGACAAAATCCCCGCCGCTGAAGTCGATGCCCGTGTCGCGGACATGCTCAAGCTGGTGCAGATGACGCAGTACGCCAAGCGCAAGCCGCATCAGTTGTCCGGTGGCCAGCGTCAGCGTGTTGCCCTGGCGCGTTCGCTGGCCAAGCGGCCGAAGCTGTTGCTGCTCGACGAACCGATGGGTGCGCTGGACAAGAAGCTGCGTTCGCAGATGCAGCTGGAGCTGGTCGAGATCATCGAGCGCGTCGGCGTAACCTGCGTCATGGTGACCCACGATCAGGAAGAGGCCATGACCATGGCCGAGCGCATCGCGATCATGCACCTGGGCTGGATCGCCCAGATCGGCAGCCCGATCGACATCTACGAAACCCCGACCAGCCGCCTGGTCTGCGAATTCATCGGCAACGTCAACATCTTCGACGGTGAAGTGATCGACGACGCCGAAGGCCACGCCATCATCACCTGCAAGGACCTGGACCGGCAGATCTACGTGGGCCACGGCATCAGCACCTCGGTGCAGGACAAATCCGTGACCTACGCGATCCGTCCGGAAAAACTGCTGGTGACCCCGACCATGCCGACCTGCGAATACAACTGGTCCAGCGGCAAGGTGCATGACATCGCCTACCTTGGCGGTCACTCGGTGTTCTACGTCGAATTGCCGAGCGGCAAGATCGTCCAGTCGTTTGTCGCCAACGCCGAGCGCCGCGGTCAGCGCCCAACCTGGGGTGACCAGGTTTACGTGTATTGGGAAGACGACAGCGGCGTGGTACTTCGCTCATGAACATGCGCAAATTCAAACGCCGCCTCAACCGAATAATTCCCGGTGGCCGTCAGCTGGTCATCGGGGTTCCGTTCATCTGGCTGTTCCTGTTCTTCATGCTGCCGTTCTTCATCGTCCTGAAGATCAGCTTCGCCGAAGCCGACGTGGCCATTCCGCCGTACACCGAGATCTACAACTTCGTTGACCAGAAGCTGCAGGTGCTACTCAACCTCGGCAACTACGCGATGCTGGCCGGCGACGAGTTGTACATCGCTGCCTACCTCGGTTCGTTGAAGATGGCGCTGATCAGTACCACCCTCTGCCTGCTGATCGGTTATCCGATGGCCTACGCCATTGCCAGTGCCCGTAAAGAGATGCAAACGGTGCTGGTGCTGCTGATCATGATGCCGACCTGGACCGCGATCCTGATCCGCGTTTATGCGTGGATGGGCATCCTCAGCAACAACGGTCTGCTCAACGGTTTCCTGATGACCATGGGCTGGATCGACGAGCCGCTGCAGATCCTCAACACCAACCTGGCCGTGTATATCGGCGTGGTTTATTCGTACCTGCCGTTCATGATCCTGCCGCTCTACGCCAACCTGGTGAAGCACGACAGCAGTCTGCTGGAAGCGGCGTCCGACCTCGGTTCAAGCACGTTCAACAGCTTCTGGAAGATCACCATTCCGCTGTCCAAGAACGGTATCGTCGCCGGTTGCATGCTGGTGTTCATTCCGGTGGTGGGCGAGTTCGTGATCCCGGAACTGCTCGGCGGTCCGGAAACTCTGATGATCGGTAAAGTGCTCTGGCAAGAATTCTTCAACAACCGCGACTGGCCGGTGGCGTCTGCCCTGGCGGTGGTGATGCTGGCGATCCTGATTGTGCCGATCATCCTGTTCAACCGCAGTCAGGCCAAGGAAATGGAGGGTAAAGAATGAAGCGCTTCCGTTTCTCGAGTTTCATGCTGATCGCGGGCTTGCTGTTTATCTACGCGCCGATGCTGATCCTGGTGATCTACTCGTTCAACGCCTCGAAACTGGTGACGGTGTGGGGCGGCTGGTCGATCAAGTGGTACGTCGGCCTGATGGACAACACCCAACTGATGGGCTCGGTGGTGCGTTCGCTGGAAATCGCCTGCTACACCGCGATTGCGGCGGTGGCGCTGGGGACATTGGCGGCGTTCGTCCTGACCCGTATCACCCACTTCAAGGGCCGCACGCTGTTCGGCGGCCTGGTCACCGCGCCGCTGGTCATGCCCGAAGTGATCACCGGTCTGTCGCTGTTGCTGCTGTTCGTGGCCATGGCGCAGATGATCGGTTGGCCACAGGAACGCGGCATCGTCACCATCTGGATCGCCCATACCACGTTCTGTGCGGCGTATGTGGCGGTGGTGGTGTCGGCGCGCTTGCGTGAGCTGGACCTGTCCATCGAAGAAGCGGCCATGGACCTTGGCGCGCGGCCGTGGAAGGTGTTCTTCCTGATCACCATCCCGATGATCGCCCCGTCGCTGGGCGCGGGCGGCATGATGTCGTTCGCCCTGTCGCTGGATGACCTGGTGTTGGCCAGCTTCGTGTCGGGTCCGGGGTCGACGACCTTGCCGATGGAAGTGTTCTCGGCGGTGCGTCTGGGCGTGAAGCCCGAGATCAACGCTGTGGCCAGTCTGATTCTGCTGGCGGTGTCGCTGATGACCTTCCTGGTCTGGTTCTTCAGCCGTCGCGCCGAAGAAAGCCGCAAGCGTGCGATTCAGCAGGCCATCGAAGAAAGCGCTGCGGATTCGTGGAAGCAACCGGACGTGCGTCGCGCACAGCAGGCGCCGGAAGCGGCTTGAGGGTTGGCCACGAATAAGTGGCCACTCCAGATCCCATGTGGGAGCGAGCTTGCTCGCGATAGCGGACTGTCATTCAACATTGATGTTGATCGTGATGGCCTCATCGCGAGCAAGCTCGCTCCCACAGGTTTTTTGATGTTCAGGAAACCCAAGGCGACTTGCGGATGATCTCGACGAAGTTCATCGGCTTGAACCCTGGCTCACTGTCCACCAGCACATCCGCATTCACCGTACCGAACGTGGTGTCCGGCTTGTGTTTGAAGCCGTTGGCGAACGCACACAAAATGCATTCCTTGAACCCTTCACCCCGTGGATGCGCATGCACCACCGCCTCACGCTGCACGGTGGGGAACGCGGCGTAGTCGATACCCAGCACGTCCATTTCAACCCCGGCGGTGACCAGCGCGACGTTAGGGCGCAGGTGTTGCGGCACGCCCGGAGTGGTGTGCAGGGCAATCGACAACCACACCTGCTCGACATCGTCGTCGCTGAGTCCATAAGGTTTGAGAAACGCTTTGGCGGCATTGGCGCTATCGACTTCGAAGCGCTCTTCATCCGTGCGATGACCTTCCACCAGACCCAGGTCATGGAACATCGCGCCGACGTACAACAGCTCCGGGTTGTAGGCCAGTTGCTTGCGTTCGCCGCTCAACGCGCCGAATAGAAACACCCGGCGCGAGTGGTGGTAAAGCAGGTCGGATTCGACGTCGCGAATGTATTCCGTGGTGGCCCGGGCCAGTGCGCTGTCAGGGATTTTGATACCGGCGATGGTGCTGCTCATGGTGCTGTCCTCATGGGGAACGCCGTGGCGGCGCTGATGAAACAAGTCTGTTCCCCACCGCAAAACCGGACAATCGATCCATGGCTGCAATCCTTGCCAATGAGCATGCATATCGCGCCAACCTCGCTTGTTGGGCGTGGATTGGCTACGGTTGGAGTCCTGCGCACACCTGTAGGAGCCAGCAAGCTGGCTCCTACAAAGGTTGCGTGCATTCGGTGTCATTGAGGGCGTTCTTGCCATGAGTAAAACCGTTGCCATCGTGGTCTTCGCCGGCGTTCAGTCCCTGGATGTCACCGGCCCCATGGATGTGTTTTCCGAGGCCAATCGTTTCCTGGCACCGGAAGATCACTATCGGCTGGAGGTGATTGGCGTCGAACGTGGAGTGATGCCCTGTTCCAACGGTTTGTCGCTCAACGCCCATCGGCATTTCAGCGAGGCGCTGGGGGTGTACGACTTGTTGCTGGTGGCCGGCGGTCCGCAGCTGCCGTTCATGAATTTCGGCCCTGCCTTCGATGCCTGGCTGCGTGATGCCAGCGCGTTGGCGCAACGATTCGGCTCGATCTGCAACGGTGCGTTCATGCTCGCCCGAGCAGGATTGCTCGAGGGACGGACGGTGACGACTCATTGGGGCGATGCCGCTGCGCTCGCGGCGTTGTGCCCTTCGACGCGGGTCGAAGCGGATCGGTTGTACGTGCAGGATGGCGAGCTCTACACCTCGGCCGGGGTCACGGCGGGGATCGATCTGTCGTTGTACTTGTTGGCCCGTGATCATGGGCCGGAAGTGGCGCTCAGCGTGGCCAAGCGTCTGGTGGTGTTCACGCAGCGCTCGGGCGGGCAATCGCAGTTCAGTCCGTTCCTCACGCCCCACGCCGAGCCGACGTCGGCGGTGGCGATGGTTCAGCATTACGTGCTGGCCAACCTGACGGGCGACCTGACCATCGCCGACCTGGCTAACGCTGCGAACATGAGCGCCCGCAACTTTTCCCGGGTGTTTGCCAAAGAGGCGAAAATCACCCCGGCGGAATTCGTCGAGCGGGCGAGGGTGGATGCGGCGCGGGTGATGCTCGAAAGCACCGTCGCGCCGTTGAAGACGGTGGCGTATCAGTGCGGGTTTCGCGATGCCCAGCATATGCGCAGCGTGTTCAATCGCCGGTTGGGGGTGACGCCGCAGCAGTTCAGGTTGAATTTTGCGGCGATGGTTTGAGTCATGCAGTTGTGTTGTTCTCTCGGGCCTCATCGCTAGCAGGCTAGCTCCCACAATGGAGCTGCGTGCACAGGACCACTGTGGGAGCTAGCCAGCTAGCGATGAGGTCAGTTCAGTCAGTACAAATCTACTGAGCACTGCGCGCCGGCAACAGCTTCAACGTACTGCGCGTATTCGCCGACACTTCCTCATCATTGAGATGCGCCTGGAAGTACACCCCTTCGATATACGCTTCCGCCTGATCCTCAAAGTGCCGGTCAAACGGCACACCACTCTGGCCCACCGGGTTGACGGTCAGGCTGTGCGCCGGGTCGGCGAAGTCGATCAGGCGTCGGGTCGACGGCCCATAAGTCACCGGCCATGGCGCGGGGCCGATCTTGGCCGAGAGGTTGTTCGGCACCTCGTGCGTGCCCGGCGCCGCGAACGGCCCGACATTGAAAATCCGGTCCAACGGCTTCTGCTGCCCCAGCGGATGACCATGGGTCAGCGTGTGCGCCTTTCCCCACTGCCATTGCGTGAAATCCGCACCCAGCGTGCTCTTGAGGTGGGTGAGGCTCGCTTGCCACGCCACCTTGACCGTGTCGGCACGGGTTTCCTTGCCGAGGGTGTTGCGGTTGTCCCACCATGGCGAGTCAGCGTTCGCCGCCAGACGCGGCAGCGCAGCGTCGATCACCCGAGTCGACAGCAACGTCTCGAAAAAATCGTTGCCCAGTTCATCGTGCATCGTCGCGTCAGCCAGGTTGAACAGGAACTGGTTGAACAGCGTGGCGCTGGTGGAATCCAGCGGGTAATCGCCGGTCCACTGGGCCAGTTGTTCCACCAGTTTCAGTTCGGCCGGATCGCTCACCACCTCACGCAGCACCGGTAACAACGGCGCGAGCAAACGCGGGCCGTAGGCGGTGGTAGTGCCCAGTTGCAGATTCTGGCTGGCCTCCAGATCCCACTTCACGGACTTGTCGCCGAGCTGGCGATTGAGCTGCTGACCACGATCGGCGAGGTTGTAGTAACCGGGAATCTCGATGCCGGTCGGCGACACGGGCTGGAAGTTGGCCGAGACAATGTAGCCCCGCGCCGGGTTCTCTTCCTGCGGGTTGGCGCTGAACGGGTAGAAGCCGTCCTTGTCCGCTTCGGCACTGCTGCCGTCGAGGATGAACCACGGCCGCACACCCGACGGACGTTTCGGCAGTTGCGCCGCCGCCCACCAGCCGATGTCGCCCTTGGCGTTGGCCCAGACGATGTTCAGGCCCGGCGCCTGGACCTTGGCGGCGGCACTGCGCGCCTTGGCCAGGGTGTCGGCACGGTTGAGCTGGTAGAAGCCTTCAAGGATCGGGTTCTGGCTTTCGAGAAACCCCCACCACATGGCGATGGGTGTTTTGCCGACGCTGTTGCCCAGCGCATCGTTGACGATCGGCCCGTGCGGCGACTGGCGCAGCAGCAACTTCACCGGCGGCTGACCCTTGACCGCGATCTGCTGTTCGCTGGTGACCATGTCCACCCACTTGCCGCGATACCAGACCTGGTTGGCGTTGTCCGGGTTGACCTTCTCGGCGATCAGGTCGAGGTCGTCGTTCTGGAACATGGTGATGCTCCAGCCGAAGTCGCGGTTCATCCCCAGCGAGGCAAAGGGCATCAACGCCTGATAGTGGCCGTAGAGCTCGAAGCCCGGCGCCGAAAGTTGCGCTTCGTACCACACCGCCGGCGCGGAAAAGCGGATATGCGGATCACCGGCCAGCAGCGGCTTGCCGCTTTTGGTCCGATTGCCCGCGACGACCCAGGCGTTGCTGCCCTCGAATTGCGGCAAACCGTTGTCCGCCAGGGCCTGTTCGCTCAGGCGGGCGAGGGCATTGAGGTCTTTCCAGTCGGCGCTGGCGAGGGGCGGTGGGGTGCTGCTGCGGTTGTTCGCCAGAACGCCTTTGGGCTGCCAGTCGAGATCGAAGACGTTCAGGTACTCGGCGCCCAACTGGTCGCGCACGTACGTCAGCAACGGTTCAGTGCGAAACGCCGCGGCAAAACTGTAGGCCATGTAACCGGCGATGCTGATGGTGTCCTGCGCGGTGAACGGGCGCTTTGGAATGCCCAGGACATCGAATTCCGCAGGTTTTGCATGGCTGTCCTGATACTGGTTGATGCCGTCCAGATAGGCTTGCATGGCAATGAAGGCCGGCGACTGTTTGTCCATATTCGCCAGGTAGGTTTCGGCGCGCTCGCGAATGCGCAGGCTGCGCATCAGTTTGTCGGTGTCGAGCAGTTTCGGGCCCAGTACTTCGGCCAGTTCCCCGCGGGCGAGGCGGCGCAGGACTTCCATCTGGAACAGCCGATCCTGGGCGTGCACATAGCCGAGGGCGCGGTACAGGTCGGTTTCGTTTTCGGCGCGGATGTGCGGGATGCCGCGCTCGTCGTAACGGACGGTGACGGAGCCTTGCAGGTGTTGCAGTTCAACCATGCCCTGGCGTGTCGGCTGCTTGCTGTAGACGTACCAGCCGGCGCCGGCGGCGAGCACGACAATCAGCAGAGCAAGCGCAGTCAGGAGACGTTTCATGGAGATTCCTTGTTCTTGTTATGAGTGGCAGCAATTCCCTGGCGTCACTGTTTAACACGAGCCGCCACATCGGCCCATCACCCGTAGGAGGGATTCTTGTTGCCGTGTTTGTCCCTACTTCGTCGTATCGACCGGCCACGGGCAGTAACACCCGACCGCCAATGTGTGCGTGGCATTCACCGCGCGCCCCGCGTTTAACGCTTGCAGGATAGGCTCGATAAAGCTGTTGTTCGAATTGCAGGTCAGGCCTTCGCTGTAAGGGCCGAAGTAGGCGAGTTTGCCGCTGCGGTCCCAGATCGCCACGGCCGGGCTGGCGGGGATTTGTTCCGAGCCTGGGAGGACGCTGATGGTTTTCAGGCTGCTCAGGGTGCTCGGCAACTGGCCGTGGCTGCCGGGTTTTTGTACCGCATAAAACTCGACGCCCTGCGGCCCGTACTGCTCGACCAGTTCGCTCAGGTGTTGCTGATTGCCGACGTTGCACGGGCAGGCCGGGTCCCAGAAATGCACCAGGCGAATGGCGCCGGGGCTGGCGAGGTTGTCGGGCAGGTGCAATGGGTCGCCGGAAAACACCGCCGTGTGCTCGCTGAACGCCCGCAGGTAGCGTCCTTGAAACCAGTCGTAAGCGGCCCACAAAACACCGGCGCACACGAGGGTGAGCAGGCAGGCAAGCAGTGGGGTGCGGTAGGGCGAACGCATGGGTGTCGATCCTCGAAGGTCGCCCAGCTTGCCATGCTTGCCGCGACAGATGAATATCGCAGGCTTACAAAGTCCGCTTCGTGCTCTGGAATTGCCCATGTCTGCCACTTTCGCCCCTGATCATTTGCGTGCCAGCCTGCGGCCTTTGGCCGAGTGGCAGCCGCTGTCCGTGGAGGCGCAGGCGTATCAGCGGTTCTACGGTCTGGATTTTCCGGCGCGTCAGCTACGCAGAGGCCTTGGACGTTTTGAGGTGGATGCTTATGACGTGGTCAGCCAGGTGTGGTGGCCGGAGCGGGCAAAGGCGACGTTGTTCGTGTTTCACGGTTTCTACGATCACACCGGGCTTTACCGGCATGTGATCGAGTGGGCGCTGGATCAGGATTTTGCGGTGATCGCCTGCGACTTGCCGGGGCATGGTCTGTCCAGCGGCGAACGGGCGAGCATCAAGGATTTCGCGGAGTATCAGGACACGCTGCAAGGGTTGTTCGCCGAGGCGAAATCCCTCGATCTGCCGCAGCCGTGGCACCTGTGCGGGCAGAGCACCGGTGGCGCCATCGTGATCGACCATGTGCTCTACGCCGGGACGAGCAGTCCGGCACAGGGTCAGGTGATCCTGTTGTCGCCGCTGGTGAGGCCGCGGGCCTGGGGCTGGTCACAGCTCAGTTATTACCTGCTCAGGCCGTTCGTCAAAGCCATCGCCCGACGCTTCAGCGAAAACTCCAACGACCCGGATTTCCTGCCGTTCCTGCAAGCCGACCCGCTGCAACCGTTGCGCTTGCCCACGGCTTGGGTCGGCGCGCTGGCGCGCTGGATCAAACGCATCGAAGCCGCGCCGGACAGCACTCGGCGGCCACTGATCGTGCAAGGGCAGGCAGACATGACAGTGGATTGGCAGCACAACCTTGAGGTGTTGAAAGCCAAGTTCGATCGGCCGCAAGTGTTGATGTTGCCTGAGGCGCGGCATCATTTGGCGAATGAGACCGTGGCGTTACGCGGGGAGTATTTCGGGTTTTTGAGCAAGCGGATCAAAGGCCGGAATCTTTAGCGAGTTTTCGGGCCTCATCGCGAGCAGGCTCGCTCCCACAGTGATTGGTGTTATGCCACCATTTTGTGATCGATACAAAACCTGTGGGAGCGAGCCTGCTCGCGATGAAGGCCTATCTGACGCCGAAGATTACTGGCTAGGATTCGAAGGATTCTGCCCCACCGCCAACCCCGCCCGAATCGCTGCCAGCGCCGCCTGGTAATACGCCTTGCCTTCCGCCGACTCGGCAAAGGTAGCAAACTCCTCAAGCTCGTTATCCGACAGGTCGCGATAGACATACAACAAGGTGTTGTTGAGGTCGCTGCCGATCTGGTCCATCAAGCGCTGACGCTGACCGTTCAACAACCCCTGCGCCTGACCGCCACCGAGCAGGCCGGGGATCATCGAGCTCAGGCTGTCGGCCGCGACACCGGCAATCGCCAGGCTGACTTCCGCGCCGGCCTCGCGCGCGGGCAAGGCCTGGGCGAGGTGGCCGATGATCAGCGTACGGCTGTCGCTGGCCTCAATCTTCGGCAGGCCTTTGGCGTTCTTCGCCAACTGATCACGACGGGTTGCCAGCAACTCGGCAGCCACGATTTTCTTGCCCAGCGGCGACTGGAAGAAGGTTAGTGCAGGCTTCGGATCGGCGAGGGTTTTACGCAGTTGCGCTTCGGCGCGCTGGTCCACCGCTTGCGGGGCAAAGCGCTGATTGCTGTTGTTCACCAGCGCCTGGAACACGGCGGGTGGCAGACTGTTCTGGTAACGCTGTTGAGCGGCTGAAAGGGCATCGCTGAAATGCGCGCGTTGTTCTGGCCAGCCGGCGACCTTGTACAACTGGTCGTGGCCGTCTGCCCAAGCGGGCAAAACGCAGAACATCAGCAGTGAGAAAAGCAAACGGCGCATAGGGACTCCTGTCAGCAGGCGACTATTCTCCGTGCGGCATACGGACTTGTCGAGAATTCGTATCAAGCCGCCGCGTGGCTCTGTCGGATTTTCCGGCACAGGAATACTATGCGCGCCATGCCAATACCCTCTGATCACCCGCTGCTGTTACGTATCGTCGACGACCTGGCTGAACACGGCTGGTCGCAGCAGAATATTTTCCTGCCTTTGGGTCTGACCCAAGAACTGGCGGCTGAGTGCCGTAAACGTGCTGCCGAGGGTGAATTGGCCCCGGCCGCCGTGGGGCGCGGGCCGACATCGGAGATTCGCGAGGGGATTCGCGGTGACCGAATCCAGTGGATCGAACCGGGTCAGGCTCTGGCGTGCGACAGCTATCTGCAGCTGATGGACAGCCTGCGCGAGGCGATGAATCGCGGGTTGTATTTGGGCCTTGAAGACTTCGAAAGCCATTTCGCGCTGTACCCGCCCGGCGCTTTCTACCTCAAGCATGTCGACCGCTTCCGCGACGATGATCGACGCATGGTCTCGGCGGTGGTTTACCTCAACGACGCCTGGCTGCCGGAACACGGCGGTCAGTTGCGCATGTACCTCAAGGAAGGCGTCGAATACGATGTGGTGCCCACCGGCGGATGCCTGGTGGTGTTCCTGTCGGGCGAAGTGCCCCACGAAGTCCTGCCCGCGACGCGGGATCGCCTGTCGTTGACCGGCTGGTTCCGGCGCCGTGGCAACGAGCCGTTCTGATCATGCAGAAAATTCTGGTAAGCCGCTGCCTGCTCGGCCATCGCGTGCGTTACGACGGCGGGGCCAGCGGGCCGTTCGATCAGCTTCAACAGTGGCTCGACGAAGGTCGGGTCGTGCCGTTGTGTCCGGAAGTTGCCGGTGGCTTGCCGACGCCACGCGCGGCGGCGGAAATCCCGGGCGGGCAGGGTGGTGAAGTGCTGGAGGGGCAGGCCGCGGTGATCACCACCGACGGCGAGGATGTCAGCGCGCAGTTTCTTTCGGGGGCTTTTCAGGCGCTGGAGCTGGTGCAGAAACACGACATCCGCATCGCCGTGCTCAAGGCCAACAGCCCATCCTGCGGCAACCTGTTGACCTATGACGGCACGTTCAGTGGTGTGAAGGTCAGCGGTGAAGGCGTGACAGCGGCGTTGCTCAAGCGCCATGGTGTGCAAGTTTTCAGCGAACTGGAGTTGCCTCAAGCGGCGGCAGCGCTGACAACCCTGGACTAACGCCCGTCACAAAACCAATGTGGGAGCGGGCTTGCCCGCGATGAGGCCATAACATCCAACATCAATGTTGAATGTAAGACCGCCATCGCGGGCAAGCCCGCTCCCACAGGTTTTTTGTCACTTCAGGTTATGAGTGAGTCAGGGGTTCGGCGCTACGCTCGTTTCCGCCTCGAACCATTTTTTCTCCAATGCCTCCAGCCGCCCATCGGCCTTGATCCGCTGCAATGCATTCTCCAGGCTGGCATGAAACGCCGGGTTGCCCTTCTGAAACGGAATTGCCAGGTTCTCGGCCGGGGCTGCTTTGGGCTTTTCTTCCGTCAGCGACTGCACCAACAGGATGGAGCGTGGCGGCTCGTCTTTCTGCGCGATCAAATGCGCATCGGTGTGAAGGTAAGGTTCGCTGAAGTCGAAACGATCCTTGAGCGCCGGGGTCTCTGTTATGTGATTGATGGCGATGTCGTACTTGCCGCTTTCAACGCCGGTCAACAGATCGCTGGAGTCGGTCACGACAAAGTCGGCCCGCACATCCAGTTCATTGGCCAGCAGTTGACCCAACTCGACTTCGAAGCCACTGAGTTGGCCGTCGTCCTTGAAATTGAAGGGCGGTGTATTAGCCTCAAGGGCAATGCGCAATTCGCCGCGGTCGTTTACATCGTCAATCAGTTCGGCATGAGCCAAAGGGCTCAAAAGGGGTAGCAGACAGATCAGGCCAGGCAAAAAGCGCATGGTCACTCCTTTGAATACATTTATCGCGATGCGCTGGTTCAGGCTCGCTTTGCTATGGTTGTCGGTGCCTTCGACAACGAAAGGCCGTGAAGTTGTCATGGCTACGCGGATTTTACGAAAAAACTGGAGAAGAGAATGAAAACCTTTATGTCACGAGCGGCATTGGCTGGCCTGTTGATGGGCGTTTCGGTGCTGGCCAGTGCGGCTACGCCGGCACCCAAGGGTGCTGAAGTGTCCATCGTTTCTCCTAAGGATGGTGGGACGGTCCCGCAAACGTTCAAAATCAAATTCGCTGTTGAGAACGTTGCGTTGGCGCCAGCGGGCGATACCACCAAGAATACTGGCCACCACCATTTGTTGGTCGATGCCAAGGATGTAGTCGCAGCAGGTGCAGTCATCCCGGCAGATGCCAATCACGTTCATTTTGGCAAGGCGCAGACAGAAACCGAGCTGACGCTGACACCGGGCAAGCACACCTTGCAGTTGGAGTTGGGCGACATGAACCATATGGCCTTCGATCCGCCGATCGTCTCTGAGAAGATCACGGTCAACGTCAAGTAACGTTAGTAGCGCCCATGAAAAAGGAGACCCGAAGGTCTCCTTTTTTGTCGATCGAGTCGCGATCAGAACAACACACGGCAACGAATGGTGCCGTTGATGTGCTGCAGCTTCTCTTGGGCGATTTCCGAGTAATCGGCGTCGACGTCGATCACCACGTAACCGACTTTCTCGTTGGTCTGCAGGAACTGACCGGAAATGTTGATGCCGTTTTCGGCGAAGACCTTGTTGATCTCGCTCATCACACCCGGAATGTTCTCGTGGATGTGCAGCAGACGGTGCTTGCCAGGGTGAGCCGGCAAAGCCACTTCCGGGAAGTTCACCGACGACACCGAAGTACCGTTGTCGCTGTACTTGACCAGTTTCTCTGCCACTTCCAGACCGATGTTGGCTTGCGCTTCCGCGGTGGAGCCGCCGATGTGCGGGGTCAGGATCACATTGTCCAGGCCACGCAGCGGGCTTTCGAACTCTTCGTCGTTGGAGCGTGGCTCCACCGGGAATACGTCGATGGCCGCGCCGATCAGGTGCTTGTCCTTGATCGCGTCCGCCAGGGCGTCCAGTTCGACCACGGTGCCGCGAGCCGCGTTGATCAGGATGCCGCCCTTCTTGATGGAGCGGATTTCTTTCTCGCCGATCATCCACTGGGTCGCAGCGGTTTCCGGAACGTGCAGGGTGACAATGTCGGACATGCCCAGCAGCTCGTGCAGGTTGCCGACCTGGGTTGCGTTGCCCAGTGGCAGCTTGGTCACGGTGTCGTAGAAGTACACCTGCATGCCCAGGCCTTCAGCCAGGACCGACAATTGAGTACCGATCGAGCCGTAACCGACGATGCCGAGCTTCTTGCCACGGATTTCGAAGGAGTTGGCTGCGCTCTTGATCCAGCCGCCACGGTGGCAGGAAGCGTTCTTCTCAGGGATGCCGCGCAGCAACAGAATCGCTTCGGCCAGCACCAGCTCGGCAACGGAGCGAGTGTTGGAGTACGGCGCGTTGAACACCGCGATACCGCGTTCGCGGGCAGCGTTCAGGTCAACCTGGTTGGTGCCGATGCAGAAACACCCTACCGCCACGAGCTTCTTCGCGTGATCGAAGATCTCTTCGGTCAGTTGAGTGCGGGAGCGAATGCCGATGAAGTGAGCATCAGCGATCTTTTCCTTCAGCTGGGCTTCCGGCAGAGAACCGGTGAGGTACTCGATGCTGGTGTAGCCAGCCGACTTGAGAACGTCGACAGCCGATTGGTGGACGCCTTCGAGAAGAAGGAACTTGATCTTGCTCTTATCGAGAGAAGTCTTGCTCATCTGCGTAAACCTGTATCCCGGAGAAAAATGGCAGGAAATAGCCAGCAGACGCTGACCCGGACGGCAGGAAAGCCGTCGCCGCAGAATTGCCTTTCGGCACTATGCTGCGGGGTCGGTATGCTAGCATACGCACCCCGCTAAACACTCATTCCTGCGACGTGAAGCGTTCTCAGGATGACCATGAATTGTTCGAGAGTTCTGTCGATGACCAATCCTGCCTTGATTGAAGAGCTGAAGACCCTGGTTGAGCCTGGCAAGGTGCTGACCGATGCCGACTCCCTGAACGCTTATGGCAAGGATTGGACCAAGCACTTCGCCCCGGCCCCGACCGCCATCGTGTTTCCCAAGACCACTGAACAGGTTCAGGCCATTGTCCGCTGGGCCAATGAACGCAAGGTCGCGCTGGTGCCGTCCGGCGGGCGTACCGGGCTGTCCGCCGCAGCGGTGGCCGCCAATGGCGAAGTCGTCGTCTCCTTCGACTACATGAACCAGATTCTCGACGTAAACCTCACCGATCGCACGGCGGTATGCCAACCGGGCGTAGTCACCGAGCACCTGCAGAACGTCGCCGAAGAAAAGGGCCTGTACTATCCGGTGGACTTCGCTTCTGCAGGTTCGAGCCAGATTGGCGGCAATATCGGCACCAATGCCGGCGGGATCAAGGTTATTCGCTACGGCATGACCCGCAACTGGGTGGCCGGCATGAAGGTGGTCACCGGCAAGGGTGATCTGCTGGAATTGAACCGCGACCTGATCAAGAACGCCACCGGCTATGACCTGCGTCAGCTGTTCATCGGCGCCGAAGGCACCTTGGGTTTTGTGGTCGAAGCGACCATGCGCCTGGACCGTGCGCCGAAAAACCTCACCGCGATGGTGCTGGGTACCACCGACTTCGACTCGATCATGCCGGTATTGCACGCATTCCAGAGCAAACTCGACCTGACCGCGTTCGAATTCTTCTCCGACAAAGCCCTGGCCAAGGTCATGGGGCGCGGAGACGTACCTGCGCCGTTTGAAACCGACTGCCCGTTCTACGCGCTGCTGGAATTCGAAGCGACCACCGAAGAAGTGGCCAACCACGCGCTGGAAACCTTCGAACACTGCGTCGAGCAGGGTTGGGTGCTGGACGGCGTGATGAGCCAGAGCGAAACCCAGTTGCAGAACCTCTGGAAACTGCGCGAATACATCTCTGAAACGATCTCCCACTGGACGCCGTACAAAAACGACATTTCGGTCACCGTGTCAAAAGTCCCGGCGTTCCTGAAGGAAATCGACGCGATCGTCGGCGAACACTACCCGGACTTCGAAATCGTCTGGTTCGGCCACATTGGCGACGGCAACTTGCACTTGAACATCCTCAAGCCGGATAACCTGAGCAAGGATGAGTTCTTCGCCAAGTGCGCGACCGTGAACAAGTGGGTGTTCGAGACCGTCGAGAAATACAACGGCTCGATTTCCGCCGAACACGGCGTGGGCATGACCAAGCGTGACTACTTGACCTACAGCCGCTCGCCGGTTGAGATCGAGTACATGAAAGCGGTTAAAGCGGTGTTCGACCCGAACGGCATCATGAACCCGGGCAAGATTTTCGCTGTTTGACTTTCGAACTTAAGAGCTACGAACCAGGAGTCGGTCAATGAGCTATCAGCACCAGTATGTCGACGGTACGCGTATCCACTTTCCATTGGGTAAAGTGGTCTGCATCGGCCGCAACTACGCCGAACACGCCAAGGAACTGGACAACCCTGTGCCAACGGAGCCCCTGCTGTTCATCAAGCCAGGCAGCTGCGTCGTGCCGCTGGAAGGCGGCTTCAGCATTCCGACCGAGCGCGGTTCAGTACATTACGAGGCTGAAATCGCGGTGTTGCTCGGCAAGCCTTTGTCGACCAAGCCAAGCCGTGAAGAAGTACTCGATGCGATCTCCGGTTTCGCCCCGGCGCTGGACCTGACCTTGCGCGACAAGCAGGCCGAGCTGAAGTCCAAAGGCCTGCCTTGGGAAATCGCCAAGTCCTTCGACGGTGCGGCAGTGATTGCCCCGTTCGTGTCCGGCAGCACCTTTGCTGACCTGACCGATATCGGCATTCGCCTGACCATCAACGGCGAAGTGCGCCAGGATGGCAACAGCAGCGCGATGCTCAACCCGATAGTGCCGATGATCCAGCACATGGCCGGCTGCTTCTCGCTGCAGGCCGGTGATGTGATTCTGACTGGCACCCCGGTGGGCGTCGGTCCGCTGAATGTCGGTGATGAACTGGTCATCGAATTGCCAGGCGCCAGCAGCTTCACCAGCAGCGTCCGCTAACCGAAACACCGCTGAACCCTGTGGGAGCGAGCTTGCTCGCGATGGCGGTCTGTCATTCAACATCTTTGTCGACTGACACGGCCTCATCGCGAGCAGGCTCGCTCCCACACTGGTTTTTGTGGTCGACCGAAGAAGGGCAATCCCGCCATTTGCCGTTTTTTTCACATCTTGTCTGGATAATTCCGCGGAATCCGGCGTCTGAGCCGGTCCCAATTGTGCTATTACCCTTAGCCTGAATTTCTGGAACGCATCCCTTGATGGCCACCCAACCGTTGCCCACGCTTAAAACTGCCCGTCGCCCGCGCTTTTTCATGCGCTGGTATGGCTGGCTTTTGCTGGTCGCGGCCGCTGCGTATGGCCTCGCTTTTGCGATGCATTGGGATGACCGCGGTGTGCTCTGGGTGCTGGAGCGCTTCGAAAGCCCGGCCGAACGCCAGGAAAGTATCTGGCTGCCGGACTATCGGGCCGTGATCGATGCCAAGCTATTGCCAGGGATGGAAAAGGACGAAGCGTCCGACCTGGCCTATAACCCTCAAACCAAAACCCTGTTCTCGGTCATGGGCAAGAACCCGTTCCTGGTGGAGCTGACCCTGCAGGGCGACGTGCTGCGCAAAATGCCACTGGTGGGCTGGAGCAATCCGGAAGCCGTGACGGTCATGGGCAATGGTCTGCTGGCCATCGTCGATGAGCGTGAGCACTTGCTGACCATCGTCAAGGTCGACGCCGATACCCGTGAGCTGAACATCGCCAACTTCCCGAAGTACGACCTCGGCCCGTCGAAAGACCAGAACAAAGCCTTCGAAGCGGTCGTCTGGGATGCACGCAATCAACAAATGCTGCTGGGTGAGGAGCGGCCACCGGCGCTGTTCACCTGGAAAAGCGCCGACGGTCTGACACTCGCCGGCGACAAGCAGAAGCTTGCCAGTGATGAGCTGGACATCCGCAACCTCTCGGCCCTGGCCATCGATCCGCGCACGGGTCATACGCTGGTGCTGTCCGCCGACTCCCACTTGCTGCTGGAGCTGGACGAGAAGGGCGAGCAGGTCAGTTTCATGACCTTGCTGGGTGGCTTCAATGGCCTGAAGAAGACCATTCCCCGTGCCGAAGGCGTGACCATGGACGACACTGGCACGCTGTACATGGTGAGCGAGCCGAATCTGTTCTATCGTTTCGAAAAGCAACGCTGATTCGCGATTTTGTAGGAAACGCCTTACTCGGTTGTAGTCTCAGACTAATGGCCATTAAGCTTCAATTCAGACTGCCGTGGTATTTCATCCGTCCGTCCTGATTCCGAGCTTGCCTGAATGCGCCGACTTGCCCGCCCCAAACCCCTGATCCTGATCTTCTTGGTGATTGCGCTGATCGTGCTGGTTGCGTTTGGGCAGTACCTGCGGCTGTTCGAGCGCACCTGGTTCAATCTGCATACGCTTTGGCAGGCCGAGAGCGCCCAGTCGATCGGACTGGATCGCTATCAAGTCACGGTGGAGGCCAGCGTCATCGACGGTCTGGACGACGATGTGTCAGCGCTGACCTTCGATCCGGTGCGTAAAAGCCTGTTCACCGTCACCAACAAAAACTCCGAGCTGATCGAGTTGTCGCTGGAGGGCCGGATCATTCGGCGGATCGCGCTGGTCGGCTTCGGTGATCCGGAGGCAGTGGAGTTCATCAGCGCCGACACGTATGTGATCACTGACGAGCGCCAGCAACGGCTGATCAAGATTCATCTGGAAAAGGACACCACGTTCCTTGATGCGGCGGATGCCGAACAGATAACCCTCGGCGTGCACATGAGCAGCAACAAGGGTTTCGAAGGCCTGGCTTACGATTCAGTGGGCAAGCGACTGTTTGTCGCCAAGGAACGTGACCCGATGCTGATCTACGAAGTGCAGGGTTTTCCGCATTTCAACCCGGAAAAATCCTACGCGGTGCACGTGGTCAACAACCCCAAGCGCGATGCCGGGATGTTTGTGCGAGACCTGTCGAGCCTGCAATACGACGAGCGCAGCGGACATTTGCTGGCGCTGTCCGACGAGTCGCGACTGATTCTGGAATTGGATGTGGACGGGCGTCCGCTGAGCACCCTGTCACTGAACAAAGGGCGTCAGGGGTTGCAGAAGACGGTACCGCAAGCGGAAGGGATCGCCATGGATGACGACGGCACGCTGTACCTGGTGAGCGAGCCGAACCTGTTCTACGTCTTCAAGAAACCGGCACAACCCTAAGCAACACCCCAAAACCAATGTGGGAGCGAGCCTGCTCGCGATGAGGTCGTGTCAGTCGATAGAGATGTTGACTGAAAGACCGCTATCGCGAGCAGGCTCGCTCCCACAGGGTTTATCTGCGTGTCTGATTATTGGGCGCGCAGGGTTTTCACGCCTTCGCTGGTACCCAGCAACAGCAAGTCCGCCGGACGCGCCGCAAACAAACCGTTGGTCACCACGCCGACGATCGCGTTGATCTGCGTCTCCAGCTCCACCGGGTTGGTGATCTGCATGTTGAACACATCCAGAATGATGTTGCCGTTGTCAGTCAACACGCCTTCACGGTAAACCGGGTCGCCGCCGAGCTTCACCAGTTCGCGGGCCACATGGCTGCGGGCCATCGGGATCACTTCGACCGGCAGCGGGAACGCGCCGAGCACCGGCACCAGTTTGCTGCCATCGGCGATGCAGATGAAGGTCTTGGCCACGGCCGCGACGATCTTCTCGCGGGTCAGGGCTGCGCCGCCGCCCTTGATCAGGTTCAGGTGCTCGTCGCTTTCGTCCGCGCCGTCGACGTAGAACTCCAGGTCGCTGACGGTGTTCAACTCATACACCGGAATACCGTGGCCCTTGAGGCGCGCAGCGGTGGCTTCGGAGCTGGCAACGGCGCCGTCGAATGCGCCTTTGTGTTTGGCCAGGGCGTCGATGAAGCAGTTGGCGGTGGAGCCGGTGCCGACCCCGACGATGCTCTTGTCGTCGAGTTTCGGGAGGATGAAGTCGACGGCGGCCTGGGCCACTGCCTGTTTGAGTTGATCCTGGGTCATGCGGGCTCCGAAAGCGGGCAAGGGGAGAACGGAAAGGCCGGCATTATAGCCCCATGTCGGGCTAAAACCTCTTGATTCGTGTGGTCGCCCGGCCGAAAGCCGGGTTAGACTCCTTGGCCCTGCCCAACCCGCTCAGTGATGCTTTCCGATGCTCGAACAGTACGTCAAAAAGATCCTCACCTCGCGCGTTTATGACGTTGCCGTAGAAACCCCATTGCAGCCTGCCCGCCAGCTCTCCGAGCGGCTGGGCAACAGTATTTTGCTCAAGCGTGAAGACTTGCAGCCGGTGTTCTCGTTCAAGATTCGCGGGGCCTACAACAAGCTCACGCAACTGAGCGACGAAGAACGCGCGCGCGGCGTGGTCACGGCTTCGGCGGGCAACCATGCGCAAGGCCTGGCCCTGGCGGCGAAAGTGCTCGGCGTGAAAGCCACCATCGTCATGCCCAAGACCACTCCCGAGATCAAAGTCGAAGGCGTGCGTTCCCGCGGCGGCAAAGTGGTGCTGCACGGGGACTCGTTCCCCGAAGCCCTGGCCTACTCGCTGAAACTGGTCGACGAAAAGGGCTACGTCTACATTCACCCGTACGACGATCCCCACACCATCGCCGGGCAGGGCACGGTGGCCATGGAGATTCTGCGCCAGCACCCCGGCCGTCTGGACGCGATCTTCGTTCCGGTGGGCGGCGGCGGGTTGATCGCCGGTATTGCGGCGTACGTGAAGTACCTGCGCCCGGAAATCAAAATCATCGGCGTCGAGCCGGACGATTCCAACTGCCTGCAAGCGGCCATGGCTGCGGGTGAGCGCGTGGTGCTGCCGACTGTCGGCATCTTCGCCGACGGCGTCGCGGTGGCTCAGATCGGTCAGCACACCTTCGACATCTGCAAAGACTATGTCGATGAAGTGATCACCGTCAGCACCGACGAGATCTGCGCGGCGATCAAGGATATCTACGACAATACCCGCTCGATCACAGAACCTGCCGGCGCCTTGGGCGTTGCCGGGATCAAAAAGTACGTCGAGCAGCACGGCGTCACCGGCCATACTTTCGTGGCCATCGATTCCGGCGCCAACGTCAACTTCGACCGCCTGCGTCACGTTGCCGAGCGCGCCGAACTGGGCGAAGGCCGCGAAGCCATCATCGCGGTGACCATCCCCGAGAAGCCGGGCAGCTTCAAAGCGTTCTGCGAAGCCATCGGCAAGCGCCAGATCACCGAATTCAACTACCGCTACAACACCGGCAGCGAAGCGCACATCTTCGTGGGCGTGCAGACGCATCCGGAAAACGATCCGCGCAGTGCGCTGCTTGCCAGTCTGACCGAGCAGGGTTTTCCAGTGCTGGACCTGACCGACAACGAACTGGCCAAGTTGCACATCCGACACATGGTCGGTGGGCGCGCGGCGCAGGTCGTTGATGAAGTGGTGCTGCGCTTCGAATTCCCGGAGCGTCCGGGCGCGCTGTTCAACTTCCTCAGCAAGCTCGGCGGGCGCTGGAACATCTCGATGTTCCACTACCGCAACCACGGCGCGGCGGACGGTCGGGTGGTCGCAGGGCTGCAAGTGCCTCACGAGGAGCGTCATCTGGTGCCAGCGGCGCTGGAAGAAATCGGCTACCCGTACTGGGACGAAAGCGACAACCCGGCCTATAAGTTGTTTCTCGGCTGAACGGCTACGCTGATGGGCAGGCCATAAGGAAATCGAACAATGGAAACGTTAACCGCCCTGAAAATGGCGCACACCGCGGCGACGGCAATGTTGTTGGGCTGTGCGCTGGGCCTGGGGATATGGGTTTGGCAAACGCGACGTAATGGCGATGCGACTGCTGCGGCACGTACGCTGCAGCGGCCACGGGTGTTCGTCTGGCTACTGATGGGCGTGGCGTTGCTGAGCATGCCGTTTACGGGCTGGTGGATGGTGCATCTGGTGGGTTGGCCGCTGGGGCAGACCTGGTTGCTGGCGTCCAGCGTGCTCTACACCGTGGCGGCGTTGGGCTGGTTCTGGCTGTTGGTGCGGTTGAACAAGTTACGCAAGGCACCGGGGAGCAATGGGAAATTCACCTTTGCCTTGGCGTTGTTCAGCTTTGTCTGTCTTGTTGCGATTGCGGGGTTGATGGGCGCCAAACCGGTTTGATGCTTTAAACCGCGTCGCCACAATCGCGGGCAAGCCCGCTCCCACAGGGATCTCTGTCGAACGCAAATTTGGTGAACACCAGATAAACCTGTGGGAGCGGGCTTGCCCGCGATGGCGTAATCAGTCGCGCAGACTGATCACCGGCCAGCCACGCTTCTCGGCTTCGGCGCGCAGGTTAGGATCCGGATCAACCGCCACCGGATTCACCACCTGCTCCAGCAACGCCAAATCATTCATCGAGTCGCTGTAGAAGTAACTGTCTTCCAGCGAATGCCCGGTTTCTTCCAGCCAGCGAACCAGCCGCGTCACCTTGCCCTCACGGAAGCAGGGGATGTCGGTGCTGCGGCCGGTATAACGGCCATCGACCATTTCGCACTCAGTGGCGATCAGGGTCTCGACGCCCAGACGCTGGGCAATCGGTCCGGTGACGAAGCGGTTGGTGGCGGTGATGATCACCAGTTTGTCGCCGGCTTCACGATGCTTGGCCAACAATTCAATAGCCTTGGGCAGCACGATCGGCTCGATGCAATCGCGCATGTAATCGCTGTGCCATTGGTCCAGCGTAGCCATCTCGGTGCGGCCGAGGACTTCCAGGCAAAAGTTCAGGTAGGCGGCGTTGTCCAGCTTGCCGGCCAGGTAGTCCTGATAGAACTCGTCGTTGCGTGTCTTGTAGGCGACGGCGTCGAGGAAGCCGCGTTCGCACAGGTAATCGCCCCAGGCATGGTCACTGTCGCCGCCCAGAAGTGTGTTGTCCAAGTCGAATAAAGCCAGCCGCATTGCAGTTACTCGCTGAAAAGTCTGTAGAAAGGTGTCCAGAATACGGACTTTTCACAAGAGTGCACATAAGGTAGGCCGGCTCGTTGCCGCCTTCACAACCTTTGTGGAACAATGCGGCGACATGCGTTTGCGAGGTTGTTGCCGTGATCGACCCCGATGGTTTCCGCCCCAATGTCGGGATCATTCTCACGAATGATGCCGGACAGGTGCTATGGGCTCGCCGTATCAATCAAGATGCCTGGCAGTTTCCACAGGGTGGTATCAACCCTCAGGAGACGCCGGAAGACGCCTTGTACCGCGAGTTGAACGAAGAAGTGGGTCTTGAGCGCGAAGATGTTGAAATTCTCGCCTGCACCCGGGGCTGGTTGCGCTATCGTTTGCCGCAACGTCTGGTCCGTACCCACAGCCAACCGCTGTGCATCGGCCAGAAACAGAAATGGTTTCTCCTGCGCCTGATCTCCAACGAGCAGCGGGTGCGGATGGATTTGACCGGTAAACCGGAATTCGATGGCTGGCGCTGGGTCAGTTATTGGTATCCGTTGGGCCAGGTGGTGACATTCAAGCGCGAGGTGTATCGACGCGCTCTCAAAGAGCTTGCCCCGCGCCTTTTAGCGCGCGACTGACGACGGAGTTCGACCCCGAGCCATGCTCAATACGCTGCGCAAGATCGTCCAGGAAGTTAACTCCGCCAAGGATCTCAAGGCGGCGTTGGGGATTATTGTGTTGCGCGTCAAAGAGGCCATGGGCAGCCAGGTCTGCTCGGTCTACCTGCTTGACCCCGAGACCAACCGCTTCGTGCTGATGGCGACCGAGGGCTTGAACAAGCGCTCGATCGGCAAAGTCAGCATGGCACCCAACGAAGGTCTGGTCGGCCTGGTCGGCACGCGTGAAGAACCCCTGAACCTCGAAAACGCCGCGGATCACCCGCGCTACCGCTACTTCGCCGAGACCGGTGAAGAGCGCTATGCCTCATTCCTCGGGGCCCCGATCATTCACCACCGCCGCGTTGTCGGCGTGTTGGTCATTCAGCAAAAAGAACGCCGCCAGTTCGATGAAGGTGAAGAAGCCTTCCTCGTGACCATGAGCGCGCAGCTCGCCGGGGTTATCGCCCACGCCGAGGCCACCGGTTCGATCCGTGGCCTGGGTCGTCAGGGCAAAGGCATCCAGGAAGCCAAGTTCGTCGGCGTGCCGGGTTCGCCAGGTGCGGCGGTCGGTACGGCGGTGGTCATGTTGCCACCGGCCGATCTGGACGTGGTGCCGGACAAGACCATCACCGACATCGACGCCGAACTGGCGCTGTTCAAGACCGCCATCGAAGGCGTGCGCGCCGACATGCGTGCGTTGTCGGCCAAACTGGCCTCGCAGTTGCGCCCCGAAGAGCGGGCCTTGTTCGACGTCTACCTGATGATGCTCGCCGACGAGGCGCTGGGCAACGAAGTGACCACGGTGATCAAGACCGGTCAGTGGGCCCAAGGCGCGTTGCGCCAGGTGGTCACTGAGCACGTCAACCGTTTCGAATTGATGGACGACGCTTACCTGCGTGAGCGCGCCTCGGACGTCAAGGACCTTGGCCGCCGTTTGCTCGCCTACTTGCAGGAAGAGCGCCAGCAGAATCTGGTCTACCCGGAAAAAACCATTCTGGTCAGCGAAGAACTGACGCCGGCGATGCTCGGCGAGGTGCCGGAAGGCACGCTGGTCGGTCTGGTCTCGGTTCTCGGCTCCGGTAACTCCCACGTCGCGATCCTCGCTCGGGCGATGGGCATCCCGACGGTAATGGGTCTGGTGGACCTGCCCTATGCCAAGGTCGACGGCATCGAATTGATCGTCGATGGCAATCGCGGCGAGGTCTACACCAACCCCAGCGACGTGCTGCGCAAGCAGTTCGCCGAGGTGGTGGAAGAAGAGAAGCAGCTGGCGCTCGGTCTCGATTCCCTGCGCGACCTGCCGTGCGTGACCCTCGACGGTCACCGCATGCCGCTGTGGGTCAACACCGGCCTGCTGGCGGACGTGGCGCGGGCGCAAAAGCGCGGCGCCGAGGGTGTCGGTCTGTACCGCACCGAAGTGCCGTTCATGATCAACCAGCGCTTCCCGAGCGAAAAGGAACAACTGGCGATCTACCGCGAGCAACTCGCCGCGTTCCACCCGCAACCGGTGACCATGCGCAGCCTGGACATCGGCGGCGACAAGTCGCTGTCGTACTTCCCGATCAAGGAAGACAACCCGTTCCTCGGCTGGCGCGGCATTCGCGTCACCCTCGACCACCCGGAAATTTTCCTGGTGCAGACCCGCGCCATGCTCAAGGCCAGCGAAGGTCTGAACAACCTGCGGATTCTGTTGCCGATGATCTCCGGCACCCATGAACTCGAAGAAGCCCTGCATTTGATTCACCGAGCGTGGGGCGAGGTTCGCGACGAAGGCACCGACGTGCCGATGCCGCCGATTGGCGTGATGATCGAGATTCCGGCGGCGGTTTATCAGACCAAGGAACTGGCACGGCAAGTGGACTTCCTGTCGGTCGGCTCCAACGACCTGACCCAGTACCTGCTGGCCGTGGACCGCAACAACCCACGGGTGGCCGACCTCTACGACTACCTGCACCCGGCGGTGCTCCAGGCGTTGCAGAACGTGGTGCGTGATGCCCATGCCGAAGGCAAGCCAGTGAGCATCTGCGGCGAGATGGCCGGTGATCCGGCAGCGGCGGTGCTGCTGATGGCGATGGGTTTCGACAGCCTGTCGATGAACGCCACCAACCTGCCGAAGGTGAAGTGGATGCTGCGCCAGATCAACCTGAGCAAGGCCAAGGAATTGCTCGCGGAGCTGATGACCATCGACAACCCGCAAGTTATCCACAGCTCGCTGCAATTGGCGCTGAAGAACCTTGGGTTGGCGAAGATGGTCAGCCCGTCTGCGGTCAAGGCCCTCTAAAAGGCTGATGACCTCTTCGCCAGCAGGCTGGCTCCCACATTGGATTTGTGTTTGACGCAAATCCCCTGTGGGAGCCAGCCTGCTGGCGATGAGGCCGGATCAGACAATGCTAAATTCTGATCTCCACTTCCCCAAGATGCCCGCCATACGGCCCGAAACTCCGTTCAACCAGATGCCGCGTCCCGTCGGCATGAACAATCAACGCCGTACTCGCCCTAGTCCCATAGCTCTGGCTGGCAATGAACACACTCGACAGCAACGCCTCGGTCGCCAACCCGACACCCGTGTCCGGCAGCTCTGCAAATGCTGCTGTCTGCGAATCACTGAGCAACGCCAATAACGCCTCCGGCTGAGGATCCTCCAGGACAGTCTCCAGCGCCGCCCGCGCCTTGAGCAACTTTGGCCACGGCGTATCCAGTCCCGCGTTCGACAACCCATACACCCCAGCCGGCAGCAGCACCGCTTCAGACTCCCGCGCATTGAAGTGCCACAGTTCATTGGTGTTGCCGATCAGCAGGTTAAAACCGGCATATTCCAGCGAACGTCCGACAACGTCGTCCAAGTAATCATCAATTGGCATATCGCCGTCGAGAAATCGCGCGACCAGTTCGCCTCGGGATTTTCGACCGGCCGGTTGGTGAGGATCGCGAATATTGGTCAGCGCCGCGAAGCGCCCATTGGCCCCGACACCGAGCCAGGTGCCGCCGGCCTCAAGGTCGCGTCCGGCATGGACGTGCGGCGCTTCGGGCCATGGCGCCAGTGGCAGGCTGGGCCGGGCATAGAATTCGTCGCGGTTGGCGGCGACGATCAGCGGCTGGGCGTGACCCGGGCGCCAGGCAAAGACAATCAGGCACATAAGGTGGTCCTTGTGTGTTTTTTGCCCACTCTACGCAGTCATTGTGCGGGTATCCATCGCCATCCAGTGGAGCCGAAGGCCATGCATCCGTTACCATGCCGCTCTTCTTTGGGGGTCGTACATGGAATTTCTGCTCTATCTGGCGCTCGGCGCCTGCGCAGGCGTGCTGGCCGGACTGTTCGGCGTCGGTGGCGGAATTATCATCGTACCGGTGCTGGTGTTCAGTTTCACCTTGCAGGGTTTCGACGCCTCGATCCTGACGCACCTGGCGGTCGGTACGTCCCTGGCGACGATCATCTTCACCTCGGTCAACGCGGTGCGCGAGCATCATCGCCGCGGCGCCGTGCGCTGGCCGATTTTTGCCTGGATGACCGTCGGCATCCTGCTCGGCGCCGGGTTCGGCGCGCTGACGGCCGAAGCGATCTCCGGGCCAAACCTGCAGAAAATCATCGGCGTGTTCGCCCTGGTCATCGCCGCGCAACTGGCGCTGGACGTCAAACCCAAGGCCAGCCGAACGGTGCCGGGGAAAGTCGGTCTGACCGTGGCCGGCACGGTGATTGGCTGGGCTTCGGCGATTTTCGGGATTGGCGGCGGTTCGCTGACTGTGCCGTTCCTGACTTGGCGCAGCGTGCCGATGCAGCAAGCGGTGGCGACATCGTCGGCCTGCGGCCTGCCCATTGCGCTGGCCAGTGCATTAAGTTTCATGATTCTGGGCTGGCACGATCCGTTGCTGCCGGCCCATAGTCTCGGTTTTATTTATTTGCCGGCGCTGCTGGGGATCGCCCTGACCAGCATGGTCTTCGCCCGCCTCGGTGCGCGACTGGCCCACCGGCTGTCGCCGAAGTTGCTGAAAAGACTGTTCGCCGCTTTGCTGTTCTGCGTGGGTTTGAGTTTTCTGATCTGACCCATCGCACAATCCTGGCTTAATCCTGAGGTGGCAGCGTCGCCCGGGAATTTTGAAGCTTTCAACTCTAACGAGGAGTCGCAATGCTGCCTTACCCGCAGATCGACCCGGTGGCCCTGGCCATCGGTCCGCTGAAAATCCACTGGTACGGTTTGATGTACCTGATCGGCATCGGCGGTGCGTGGCTGCTGGCGTCGCGCCGGCTCAACCGTTTCGACCCGACCTGGACCAAGGAGAAACTCTCCGACATGGTCTTCTGGATGTCGATGGGCGTTATCGTCGGCGGTCGCCTGGGTTATGTGCTGTTCTACGATCTGAGTGCTTACCTGGCTAACCCGACGCTGATTTTCGAAGTGTGGAAGGGCGGCATGTCGTTCCACGGCGGCTTTATCGGCGTGATGCTGGCGGCGTTGTGGTTCGGTAAAAAGAACAACAAGTCGTTCTTCCAACTGATGGACTTCGTCGCGCCGATGGTGCCGATTGGCCTGGGCGCCGGGCGTATCGGCAACTTCATCAACGCCGAATTGTGGGGTAAGGCGACCGACGTGCCATGGGCAATGGTCTTTCCGACCGATCCGGCGCAACTGGCGCGTCACCCGTCGCAGCTGTATCAGTTCGCCCTGGAAGGCGTGGCGCTGTTCGCCATCCTCTGGCTGTTCTCGCGTAAACCGCGGCCGACCATGGCGGTGTCGGGCATGTTCGCGCTGTTCTATGGCATCTTCCGTTTCATCGTCGAATTCGTCCGCGTGCCGGACGCGCAACTGGGCTATCTGGCCTGGAACTGGCTGACCATGGGCCAGGTGCTCTGCGTGCCGATGATCGTCGGCGGTCTGTTCCTGATCTGGCTGGCGTATCACCGCGCCCCGGCGACTCCAGCGGCTGCCGTATAAATTCGAACCCCGGGGGCGACGGCCTCCGGGTTCAAGGACACAGGTAACTCATGAAGCAATATCTCGAACTGGTCGCCCACGTCATCAAGAACGGCACCAAACAAGCCAACCGCACTGGCGTGAACACCATCAGTTTTCCCGGCGCGATGCTGCGTTATGACCTGAAAGAAGGTTTTCCGGCGATCACCACGCGCAAGATGGCCTTCAAATCGGCCATAGGCGAGATGTGTGGTTTCCTGCGGGGCGTGAACAACGCCGCCGAATTCCGCGCGCTGGGCTGCAAGGTCTGGGATCAGAACGCCAACGAAAACGCGCAATGGCTGGCCAATCCGTTCCGTCAGGGTGAAGACGACCTTGGCGAAATCTACGGCGTGCAATGGCGCAAATGGCCGGCGTACAAGCAGATCCCGGTCAGCAACAAGGCTGCTATCGAGCAGACCCTGAGCCAGGGCTACCGTCAGATCGCCGAAGGCGAAGAAAACGGCCAGGCTTACGTCGTCCTGTACAAAGCGATCGACCAGATCCGCCAGTGCGTCGACACCATCATCAAGGACCCGGGTAGCCGCCGTATCCTGTTCCATGGCTGGAACGTTGCGCAGCTTGATGAAATGGCTTTGCCGCCGTGCCACTTGCTGTACCAGTTCCACCCGAATGTCGAGACCAAAGAGATTTCTCTGACGCTCTACATCCGCTCCAATGACCTGGGCCTGGGCACACCGTTCAACCTCACCGAAGGCGCCGCGTTGCTGAGCCTGATCGGTCGCCTGACCGGCTACACGCCGCGCTGGTTCACCTATTTCATCGGTGATGCCCACGTCTACGAAAACCATCTGGACATGCTGAACGAACAGCTCAAGCGCGAGCCGTTCCCGATGCCGAAGCTGGTGATCAGTGACCGCGTGCCGGAGTTTGCCAAGACTGGCGAGTACCAACCGGAATGGCTGGAGTTGATCGAGCCGAGTGATTTTTCGCTTGAGGGGTATCAACACCACGCGCCGATGACGGCACCGATGGCGGTCTAAAACTCAACGCATAACCCCTGTGGGAGCGAGCCTGCTCGCGATAGCGGCCTGACAGACAACATAGATGTTGAATGTGATGGCCTCATCGCGAGCAGGCTCGCTCCCACATTGGTCTGGTGGTGGGTTTAATGGCCGTGACTGCGGCCAACATGTGAATGCTCAACCTCTGTCGCCACAACCCCGCCACTCACTTCCAGCCGCTGCAAAATCCCGCATTGATCAATATCCGGCCCTTCGCCACAGCGTTGGCGCAGGTCGAGCAGTTGTGCCTGTAACGCCTGCAACCCATCGATCCGCGCTTTCACGTGGTGAATGTGTTCATCGATCAACGCATTCACGCTTTCACATTGATCCTGCGGGCTGTCGCGCAAGGCCAGCAGGCTGCGGATTTCCTCGAGCGTCATGTCGAGGGTGCGGCAATTGCGGATGAAGGTCAGGCGCTCGGCGTGGGCCTGGGTGTAGACGCGGTAGTTGCCGTCGCTGCGGGCCGGCTCCGGCAGGAGGTTTTCGCGCTCGTAATAGCGGATGGTTTCCACGGCGCAGTCGGTGAGTTTCGCCAGTTCTCCGATCTTCATGACGGCCATCTCCAAATAGGTGCTTGACCCTATAGTGGCTACAGGGTCTTTACTTGGCAACAGGCACCTTCATGGACGCAACCAATGAGCGATTCCCTTCACACCCACAAACCCGAGGCTGATCACGATCACGATCACGATCACGATCACGATCACAGCCACAAGCTGCAGCCTGTGCAGAAGCATGACCATGGTGGCCACGGGGATTCCTGCTGTTCTTCCAAAGCGGCGGCGCCGTCGCTGATCAAACTCAGCGAAGCGCCAACCGCCAATGCACGGCTGAGCAGTTTCCGCATCGACGCGATGGACTGCCCGACCGAGCAGACGCTGATCCAGAACAAACTGGGCAAGCTCGCCGGTGTGCAGCAGCTGGAATTCAACCTGATCAACCGCGTGTTGGGCGTGACCCATGACCTGCCGAGCACTGCGCCGATCATTGAGGCGATCAAGTCGCTGGGCATGGTGGCGGAACCGATGGAGCAGGGCGCCGAAACGCCAGCACCGATCCCCGAGAAAAAGCACTGGTGGCCCCTGGCACTGTCCGGCGTGGGTGCGCTGGCAGCGGAAGTGATCCACTTCACCAGCGCCGCGCCGGACTGGGTGGTGGCGATCATCGCGCTGATTTCGATCCTCAGTGGTGGCCTCACCACCTACAAGAAAGGCTGGATCGCGCTCAAGAACCTCAACCTGAACATCAACGCCTTGATGAGCATCGCGGTGACCGGCGCGATCCTGATCGGGCAGTGGCCGGAAGCGGCGATGGTGATGTTCCTGTTCACCGTGGCCGAGTTGATCGAGGCCAAGTCCCTGGACCGCGCGCGCAACGCCATCAGCGGCCTGATGCAGATGGCCCCGGAGCAGGCCACGGTACAGCAGGCCGATGGCAGCTGGATCTTGCAAGACGTGAAAGCCATTGAGCTGGGCGCGCGAGTGCGCGTCCGCCCCGGCGAGCGGATAGGCCTGGACGGCGAAGTCGTGTCGGGCAGTTCGACCATCGATCAGGCGCCGATCACCGGGGAAAGCCTGCCAGTTGAGAAAACCGTTGGTGACAAGGTCTTCGCGGGCACCATCAATCAGGCCGGCTCTCTGGAGTATTCCGTAACGGCAGCCGCCAACAATTCGACCCTGGCGCGGATCATCCACGCCGTCGAACAGGCGCAAGGCGCACGGGCACCGACCCAGCGCTTCGTTGACCAGTTTTCAAAAATCTACACCCCCGCCGTGTTCATCTTCGCCCTCGCGGTGGCGGTGATTCCGCCGCTGTTCATGGGCGCAGTCTGGTTCGACTGGATTTATCGCGCGCTGGTGTTGCTGGTGGTCGCATGCCCCTGCGCATTGGTGATTTCCACCCCGGTGACCATCGTCAGCGGCCTCGCGGCAGCGGCGCGCAAAGGGATTCTGGTCAAGGGCGGCGTCTATCTGGAAGGCGGTTACAAACTCGACTACCTGGCGCTGGACAAGACCGGCACGATCACCCACGGCAAGCCGGTGCAGACGGATTACCTGTCGCTTGATCCGACGGCCGATGCCTCGGCGCCGGCAATTGCGGCTGCATTGGCCGGACGCTCGGACCACCCGGTGTCGCTGGCCATTGCCAACGCCGCTGTGGATAAATCGTTCGCCTCGCTCGTTGTGGATAACTTCGAAGCGCTCGCCGGTCGTGGGGTACGCGGTGAGATCAACGGTCAGGTCTACCACTTGGGCAACCACCGTTTGGTGGAAGAGTTGAGCCTGTGTTCGCCTGCGCTGGAAGAAAAGCTGTTTGCGCTGGAGAAACAGGGCAAGTCCGTGGTGCTGTTGCTCGACAAATCCGGCCCATTGGCGCTGTTCGCCGTGGCCGATACGGTCAAGGAGTCCAGCCGCGAGGCGATCCAGCAGCTGCACGATCTGGGCATCAAAACCCTGATGCTCACCGGCGACAACGTCCACACCGCTCAGGCGATTGCTGCACAAGTCGGTATCGACGAAGCCAAGGGCGATTTGCTGCCGACCGACAAACTGCAAGCTATCGAAGCGCTTTATGCCCAGGGCCATAACGTCGGCATGGTCGGTGACGGCATTAACGATGCCCCGGCGCTGGCCCGGGCAGAAATCGGTTTTGCGATGGCCGCCGCCGGTACCGATACCGCCATCGAAACCGCGGATGTCGCCCTGATGGACGATGATCTGCGCAAGATCCCCGCGTTCATCCGTTTGTCGCGGCAGACGTCGAGCATCCTCAAACAGAACATCGCCCTCGCATTGGTCATCAAGGCGATCTTTCTTGGGGTAACCTTCGCCGGGATCGCCACCATGTGGATGGCGGTGTTCGCCGACATGGGCGTGAGCCTGTTGGTGGTGTTCAACGGTTTGCGCCTGTTGCGCAAATAATCGATGAGGAGCGGGTGTGCTGAGTGCCGAGCTGAAGGCGTTTTACATGGTGGCCCGCCTGGGCAGCATTACCCTGGCGGCGAAAAAACTTGGCCTGAGCCAGCCCACGGTCACCACGCAGATCCGCAATCTGGAAAGCCAGTACTCGGTTGAGCTGTTCTACCGGGGCGGCCGCCGCCTCAGCGTCAGCGACGAAGGCGCGCGGTTGCTGCCGATGGTCAAGGCGCTGCTGCAACAGGAAGCCGACATCGAGTTCTTCCTGCGTAACAGCGGCCAGGTCCAGGGTACGCTGCGCATCGCCGCCACGGCGCCGTATTACATCCTCGATCTGGTGAAGACTTTCCGTGAGCGTTTGCCGCAAGTGGAAGTGTCGGTGGAAATCGGCAACTCGCAACAAGTGCTCGAAGCCTTGGAGGATTACCGGGTCGATGTCGCCGCTTCCTCGCAATTGCTTGATGATGCGCGACTGATTCGCCGGGTGCTCGGCAGCGATCCGCTGGTGTTGGCGGTGCATCGCAATCATCCGCTGGCGGTGCATGATCATGTGCCGCTGAGTGCGTTGGCCGGGCATACGCTGTTGATGCGCGAGTCGGGCTCGACCACTCGGCGGCTGACTGAAGAATTGCTGGCCACTGCCGGGGTGAGTTTTGGGCCGTTGCTGGAGATCGGTAGTCGTGAGTCGATCCGTGAAGCGGTGCTGCGCAACATCGGGATTAGCATCATCGCCCGGCAAGAAGTGCCGCATGATCCGCAACTGCGCGTGCTGACCATCGAGAATGCACCGCAGATTCCCGAGTATTTGTACTGCCTCAAGGAGCGCAAAGGTGCGCGGTTGCCGGCGGCGTTTCTGGGGTTGGCGCAGGAAATGGCTCCCGCCTGAGAGTTGTGTTGCCTGTGCTGGCCTCTTCGCTGGCAAGCCAGCTCCCACAGGTGTCTTTGGTGTTCATAGATCTGTGTTCACTGGAGAACCCTGTGGGAGCGGGCTTGCCCGCGAAGGCGTCAGTCCGGACACCACCTGCCATGAAGGCCCAACCCAAATCCCTGAATACCACTATCAGCCGTTTTGGCCTCACTGCCACATGACGGACGCATTACATCCCTAGGATGAGCTTCATCTGCTTGATGAGGCCTGTCCATGAACCAATCGATCGCAACTGCCCTGACCAACCCCGGCGCCCCAATGAGGGTGCGTGGCGTGCAGAAGCGCTTCGGCGCCTTCACTGCGCTGGATAATGTTTCCCTCGACGTGGCGGCCGGTGAACTGGTGTGTCTGCTGGGGCCGTCGGGCTGCGGTAAAACCACTTTGCTGCGCTGCATCGCCGGTCTCGAGAAGCAGGACAGCGGCGAGTTGTATCTGGGGGATCGCGACGTCTCGCACCTGGCACCTCAGGCCCGGGACTACGGCATTCTGTTCCAGTCCTACGCGCTGTTCCCCAATCTCACCGTCGAAGCGAACATTGCCTACGGTCTCGCCGGCAGCGGTCGCGATGAAGTGCGCAAGCGCGTCGGTCAGATGCTGGAACTGGTCGGCCTGATCGGCAGCGAGAAAAAGTACCCCGGCCAATTGTCCGGCGGCCAGCAGCAACGGGTCGCACTGGCCCGCGCCTTGGCGCCGGCGCCGTCGTTGTTGTTGCTGGACGAACCGATGTCGGCCCTCGACGCCCGAGTCCGCGAGCACTTGTGCACCGAACTGCGCCAACTGCAACGCAACCTCGGCATCACCACGCTGATGGTCACGCACAATCAGGACGAGGCCATGCTGATGGCCGACCGCATCGCCGTGATGAACAACGGCAAGGTCGAGCAGTACGCCACGCCGCAGGAAATCTACGACCGCCCGGCCACACCGTTCGTGGCGGAGTTTGTCGGCCAGGGCAACTGGCTGCCGTTCCAGCGCAGCAGCGACAGCCATGCGCAGGTCGGCGGGATGAACATGCGCCTGGCGGATGGCAGCGCCAAAGCCGCGTCGGGCCGGTTGTTCTGCCGGCCTGAGGCGATCAACGTCAACCCGCTGGTGCATGAAGAAAACCTGTTCCCGGCCAAGGTTCGCGAAATCACCTTCCTTGGCAACCGCTGCCGCATGAGTTTCGAACTCGATCAACTGCCGGGCCACGCGTTGCTCGCGGAACTGGCACCGGAAGCCATGCCGCGCCTCGGTGCTCAGCAGATCATGGTCGCCTTGCCGCCGCGCAGCCTGCAGGTGTTTGCCTGATGAGCGCGCGTATCGCGCTGCCGATACCGCACAAGCTGGTTCGGCAGACCTCCCGTGCCGAGATCGGCGACCGGGTGTTCGTGGTCGGTGGCAAAGTTCTTCTGCTGGTGTTGCTCGGCGTTGCGGTGTTGATGCCATTGCTGGCGATCTTCTGGCGTGGCTTCAGCTCGGAAGCCGGGCAGGGCGGTGGTCTGGTCGCGGCGCGTGAACTGGTGACGAGTGCGAACTTCCACTGGCTGCTCGGCAATAGCCTGAAAGTGTCCCTCAGCGTCGCGGCGATTGTCGTACCGCTGGCCTACCTGTTTGCCTACGCGCTGCAACGCACCTTGATTCCGGGCAAAGGCATTTGGCGCGGGATGTCGTTGTTGCCGCTGATGGCGCCGTCGATGCTGCCCGGCATTGCACTGGTTTACCTGTTCGGCAACCAGGGCCTGTTGCGTGGTTTGCTCTCGGACAATATCTACGGCTTCTGGGGCATTGTTCTGGGTGAGGTGATCTACACCTTCCCACACGCCTTGATGATTTTGCTGTCAGCCCTGTCCCTGGCGGATGCGCGCCTCTTCGATGCCGCTTCAAGTATGGGCGCCAGTCCGGCCAAGGCCTTCCGTAGCATCACCTGGCCGGCGACGCGTCAGGCTGTGTTCGCGGCGTTCTGCCTTGTATTCACCCTGACCATCACCGACTTCGGCGTGCCGGTGGTGGTCGGCGGCGACTATCAGGTGCTGGCGCTGGAAGCCTACAAAGCCGTGGTCGGCCAGCAACAATTCGGTCGCGGTGCGTTGATCGGCATGATCCTGTTGCTGCCGGCGCTGTTCAGCTTCGCGGTCGATGCGTGGTTGCGTCGGCGTCACGGCGACTCCATGAGCGGGCGGGCGCAGGTCTTTCAACCGGCACCGTCGAAACTGCGCGACGGCGTCTATCTCGCCATCGTGCTGCTGATCTGCGCGGTGTTGCTGCTGGTGTTCGGTATGGCGGTGTTCTCGTCGCTGGTGAAATTCTGGCCGTACAACCTGTCGCTCTCGCTCAACCATTACCAGTTCAACGACACGGCGGGCGGCGGCTGGCTGGCCTACGGCAACAGCGTGAAGATGGCCCTGTGCACGGCGTTGATCGGCAGCGTGCTGATCTTCACCGGCGCCTACCTGATGGAAAAAACCAAGGGCCAGCGCGGACTGAACCTGGCCCTGCGCATGCTCAGTTTCGTACCGATGGCGGTGCCGGGTCTGGTGCTGGGCCTGGGTTACGTCTTCTTCTTCAACCTCACCGACAATCCGCTGCATGTGCTCTACGGCACCATGACCCTGTTGGTGGTCTGCACCATTGCTCACTATCTGACCACCGCGCAAATGACCGCGACCACCGCGCTGCGCCAACTCGATGCCGAGTTCGAAGCCGCCGCGCTGTCGCTCAAGGCGCCGCTGTATCGGCACTACCTGCGGGTCACCGTGCCGATCTGCCTGCCGGCGCTGCTGGACATCGTGCGCTACCTGTTCGTCTCGGCCATGACCACCGTCTCGGCGGCGATCTTCCTCTACAGCCCCGACACCATCCTCGCGGCGGTGGCGGTGCTGAACATGGATGATGCCGGCAACGTTGGCGGCGCGGCGGCAATGTCGACCCTGATTCTGTTCACCTCGGCGGGCGTGTCCCTGCTACTGGCGTGGGCCTCGCGCGGTTTGCTGCGCCGCTCCCAGGCCTGGCGGCAGACCGCGCCCGGTCATTGATTTCCCATCCCGCAAACCTCAACTCAAAACAGGAAAAGATCATGTTCAAGCCCCTGGCCCTGGCCGCTGCTGTCCTCACCGCTTTCAGCCTGAACGCCTTCGCGGCGAAAACCGAGTTGACGGTGTACACCGCCCTCGAAGCCGAACAACTGAAGACCTACAAAGAAGCCTTCGAAAAAGCCAACCCGGACGTCGAGATCAAGTGGGTGCGTGATTCCACCGGGATCATCACCGCCAAGCTGCTGGCCGAAAAAGCCCGCCCGCAGGCTGACGCGGTGTGGGGCCTGGCGGCATCGAGCCTGGCGATTCTCGATCAGCAAGGCATGCTGCAAAGCTACGCGCCGAAGGACCTGGGCAAGATCGGCGGCAACTACCGCGACGCCGCCAATCCTCCGGCATGGGTCGGCATGGACGTCTGGGCCGCGACCATTTGCTTCAACACCGTTGAAGCCGAGAAGCAGGGCCTGAGCAAACCGGTGAGCTGGCAGGACCTGACCAAGCCTGAGTACAAAGGCAAGATTGTCATGCCAAACCCGGCCTCGTCCGGCACCGGTTTCCTCGACGTCAGCGCCTGGCTGCAAACCTTCGGCGAGAAGCAGGGCTGGCAGTACATGGACGACCTGCACCAGAACATCGGCCAGTACGTCCACTCCGGCTCCAAGCCTTGCAAACTGGCGGCGGCGGGCGAGTTCCCGATTGGTATTTCCTTTGAATACCCGGCCGTTCAGTTGAAGCGTCAGGGCGCGCCGCTGGACATCATCCTGCCGAAAGAAGGCCTGGGCTGGGAGATCGAAGCGACGGCTGTGATCAAGGGCACACCGCATGAAGACGCGGCGAAGAAACTGGCTGACTTCTCGGCCAGCCCGGCGGCGATGGAGCTTTATAAAGAGAACTTCGCGGTGCTTGCACAGCCGGGGATTGCCAAGCCGCAGACCGAATTGCCGGCGGATTACGAGCAGCGTCTGATCAAGAACGACTTTGCCTGGGCGTCGAAGAATCGCGACGAGATCCTGACCGAGTGGCGCAAGCGCTATGACGGCAAGTCCGAGAAAGTGGCTGCCAAGTAAGATCTCTATCGGCTGACAGGGCCTCATCGCGAGCAGGCTCGCTCCCACAGTGTCCGTGGCGTTCGCCAAACCTGTGTCCACCACACAACCTGTGGGAGCGAGCCTGCTCGCGATGGCGGTCTCGACTTCAAGGTAAAGCTCAATGACACAACACAACAACCTGCTGATCGTAGGCGCCGGCATTCTCGGCCTGTCCCACGCCTACGCTGCCGCCCGACGCGGCCTCAAGGTCACGGTTTTCGAACGCAGCGAAACGCCCTTGGGCGCCTCGGTGCGCAACTTCGGCCAGGCCCTCGTCACCGGCCAGCCACCAGGCCCGATGCTCGAACTGGCCATGGCCAGCCGCGAGATCTGGGGGCAATGGGCGCAACTGGCCGGCCTGCAACTGAAACGCAACGGCTCATACCTGTTCGCCCGCACCGAAGCCGAAGAGCACCTGCTGGAAGCTTTTTGCGCCGGACGAGCCGTGGAGCACGGTTACCGCGTCGACCTGCTGCGCGGCGCCGCATTGCGTGACCTGTACGGCGGCCAGTTCAGCCATCACCGCGCCGCGTTGCACGGCATGGACGATCAACAACTGTATTCCCGCGAAGCGATACCGGCATTGATCGATTACCTGCGCCGCGAAATGAACGTCGACTTTCACTTCTCCACCCTCGTGCGCGACATCGAGCCCGGCCGCTTGCACAGCACCGCCGGCACCTTCAGCGCCGAGCAGATCATTGTGTGCTCCGGTCACGATTATCAGACCTTGCTCGCCGAGCCGATTGCCGCGCTCAACCCGCAAATCTGCCGCCTGCAAATGCTCCGCGCCCGCCCGCAGATCAACCTCAATCTGCAACATGCACTGCTTACCGGCTTGAGTTGCGTGCACTACGGCGCCTTTGCCGATCTGCCGGAAGCGGCGGCAGTGCAGGCGCAGATCCTGCGCGAAGAACCGCACCTGCACGAAAACGGCATTCACTTGCTGATCAGCCCGACGCCTTACGGCGAACTGATCATCGGCGACTCCCATCACTATGGCCGCGACCCCTCGCCATTCAACGCCGAGCAGGTGGATAACTGGATGATCGAACTGGCCGAGCAGACGTTGCGCTGCAAGGTGCAAGTGGTCGAGCGGTGGCAGGGTGTTTATGGTTCACGCGGGCCGGGACCGTTTTCATTCCTGCGGCCGATGCCGGGCGTGAGCGTGGCGCTGATGCACACCGGCGTCGGCATGAGCGTCGGCCCGGCGATGGCCGAACGCAATGTCGCAACGGTATTGGGAGAACGTTGATGGACCGCATTACGCAAGTGATCGCCGAGGTGTTCGGTTTGTATGAACGTTTTGGCGACAGCGATTACATCGGTGAGCCGGTGTCGCAGATCGAGCACATGTCCCAGGCCGCACAACTGGCCATGGCCGAAGGTTTCGATGACGAAGTAGTGCTGGCCGCGTTCTTCCATGACATCGGCCATATCTGCGCCGACAGCGCGCAGAACATGGGCGGTTTCGGCGTGGTTAGCCACGAGCGGTTGGGCGCTGATTATTTGCGTCGCGCAGGCTTCAGCGAACGCATGGCGCGGCTGGTGGAATACCACGTTCAGGCCAAGCGTTATCTGACACTCAAAACGCCTGGGTACTACGAGCGATTGAGCGAAGCCAGCCGCCGGACCCTGGTGTATCAGGGTGGGGTAATGACCGAGGCGGAGGCTGAAGCGTTCGAACAGGACCCATTGTGCGAGGTCAGTTTGCGCATGCGGCACTGGGATGAGTTGGCCAAGGAAATGTGGGTGCCGGTGATCGACCTTGAAGTGTTAAAGACAAAGGCATCGGCGCTGTTGGCCAAGTCCAGTGTTCCTTCAACAGAGAGTCCTCTTGCGACGTGTATTTAGCGAAACCCCTTACTTGCAGCGGCGAAGTTGAGCCATGGCTACCGTGTTTTCGGGCGGCTAGTGTTTGAGTTTCTTTTATTGTTGAGGAACACTCATGCGCTATTTGAAAGTCACCGTTCAGGATCGGATCGGCAATGGTCGGGCCGATTCTGTCCTGTTGCAGTTCTATGAATCAGCCTGTACCCCCGGTGACGATGTCCTGGTCAACAAAGCCTTCGCACTGGATTTCGATGCCGATGGCAAAGTCGATTACAAAATGGGCGACGTCACTCACGACGGTAAGGAAAACAGCGTTGACCAACGTCTGTTGAAGACCTTCGCTAATGCTTGTCTCAGACTCAACTGGTTCAACCCCGGCGCTTCTACAAAGCGTTATTTGAAAATGTTCACAGAGGATTTCGCCGGGGATGGCAGCCCGGATACGGTGCGTTTTCACTTTCACGAAGGTACGGGAAAGCCGACAGACAAGACGCTGGCTTACACGGCGGCGGCCTACGACACCGATAACAACGGAACTCTGGACTGGTCGATCCACTTTGATATGGATAACGATGGCGATACGGATGCGACGGATCGTGAGCTGGTGTCGTTGCTGAGTGATACCTACCTGAAGTTCAAATGGAAGTGAGCGTCGGAGTCTGGAGTAGGTCCGCGTTTACACCACAGAACTAAAGCTGCTGCGCCAACACCTCGATTTGCTCCTGCCGCTCCGCCTGACTCAACTTCGCGTGTGGGTTCAGCGACGACCACTGCGGATGCGCCCGAGCCTTGTTCAGGGCCTCGGGCAGTTTGCCTTCGCGCCAGGTCTTGTCCTGTGGTGTGGCGACCTGGATGCTGTCCATCGCCGCGTGCCCGCGCGCATTCAGCGCCTGCAGCAACTGGCGCTGACGCAACGCCAACAACCGCAACACACTGTCATCGACCGTCAATTCGCGTTGACCCTTGATCTTGCCCAGCAACCGGCTGCCATAACTGCGTGCGGTTTGCAGCGCGCCGCCGGCAATCGCGCCGGCCAGTGCCGCCGCTCCGAGAGTCAAGCCTCCGACCAGCAGATCCACCCCGGCCCCGGCCGCTGCACCCGCCGCGATACCTCCGCCGACCCGCACGCCCAGTTGCTTGAGGGTTTCCGGGTTGAACAGATCATCGCCCCAACGGCCATCGAGCAGCGGTAGATCACTGGCCGCTGCATCCTGCGGGCGGAAGGCATAGAGTTTGAGCAGGGCTTCGACGCAGCGCTGTTCCCGTTGGCGAACGGCTTTGCGCAGCTCACTGATGGCGTGCTGTTCCTGTTCAGCATCGCTGACCACGCTGCGCCGGCACGCCGCGCAATCGATCAATAATTCGGCAATCAACCGCGCCGCACTTTGCTGTCGGGCCAGGCGCTGGGCCTGTTGATCGGCGATCAATCGCTCCAGTTGCTCGCGAGAGTTTTCCAGCAACAGCGCGAGGCTTTCATAGAGCCGACGCTCGCCATCTTCCGGCGGCGCGACGCTGTCGAAACGCACCAACGCATGCAAGCCCAGACGCGCCAGCGCTTCACGCCAAGCCGGCTCTCGGTGGTTGGCACTGCTGACAAAATTCAGCACCGGCAGCAACGGTTTGCCGCAGCTGGCCAGCACTTCCAGTTCGTCGCGGTACTTGGACAGCACCGGTTCGCGGGCGTCGATCACATAGAGGCCGGCATCGCAGGTGAGCAGTTGCCGCAGCACCTTGGCTTCCTGTTCGAACCGCTGCCGGGCTTCGCTGCCTTCAAGAAAACGCGCCAGGCGCGCCGGGCCGTCGAGGCGTTCACCGGGACGCTCCAGGCGTTCGAGGTAGTCGAGCAGGGCGATGGCATCTTCCAGCCCCGGCGTGTCGAACAGGTCGAGCAAGGGCTCGCCGTCCACTGACAACCGCGCGCCTTCGACGTGTCGCGTGGTGCTCGGGCGATGAGAGACTTCGCCGAAACCGACATCACGGGTCAACGTGCGCAGCAACGAGGTTTTGCCGACGTTGGTGTGGCCGACCACCGCGAGCTTCAACGGCGCTTTCCACGAATCAGTCATGACCGTTCTCCAGCCAGTTCAACGGCGCACAATCGGCGAAGGGCAGATTCAGTTGCTGCAACGCCATGTGCCAGTCGCCGAGGCGCTCGGCATCCAATGCTTCGCCGGGCGGCGCTTGCAGCAGCCATACGCGGGTGGCGCTGGCGTTGCGGGCCAGTTCGGCGATCAGTGCGAGGCTGCCGCGATCCGGCGAGCGCCGTGGATCACAGGCGATGGCCAGGCGGGCTGGAGGGAAACGGCTCAGCTGTTCGAGGAGTTTGTTGCGTGATTCGCGACTGTCGAGGATGCCCGCGTTGCTCACGTTTTCAGGCAGTTGTGGCGGCCATGGGCGTTGATCGTCCAGCTCGATGGCCACCAGCAACGCGCCGTCACTTTGCAGTTCGCTGACGCCGCTTTCGACGCGATGCAGATGCTCGGGCGCCTCGTCACTGATGCCCAGGCGTTCGCTGGTGGGCATCAGGCGTTCGCGCAGTTGCGCGTAACCGGGCAGGTTCAGATCCAGACGCAACATGGCGCGACCACTTTTCCAGCGCCACAGGCACAACAGCGCCAGAAGCAGGCGCGGCACAATGCCGTAAACCACCAGCACGCCGACCAACCACGTCGCCCAGGCCTGACGGGCACTTTCGATGTTCAGCGCGGCGTCGCCACTGGCGCGGATCATTTCAACCGTTGGCACGTTGAAGCCCAGCAGCGCCGGCAGGGCGCCGAGCGCCTGGGTCATGGCGACAAACGTGTCGCCACCGAGGAGGGTGGTTTCCCAGACGAAGCCGTAGCGCCGGGTCGCCATGAGCATCAGCAGAATCACCAAGGCGCTGAGCATTGCCAGCAACCACAAGCCATTGACCAGCACGCCAAGCGCCCAGCGATTGAGTTTGCGTCGTTGCAGCAACAACAGCAGGGCGGGCGCCAGTTGCGCGGCTTTGGCGTCGCGGGCGAGTTTTTCGCTGAGCCACAACCACAAGCGTCCCAGCGTTGCGCCATGTTCGCCGGCAAACACCAGGCCCAGCGCCCAACTCAGTAATAGAATCAGGTTCAGCCCGAGCAAACTGCCCAAGGCCCAGAACACATTGACCGGGGGTTGTCCGTCACCCAGCGCGGCAATCGCCAGCCCGGCGCCGCTGACCACGGCCAGCACGGCCAACACCAGCAGCGCCAGTCGCGCGCCTTGCAGCCAATGTATGAGGGCTTCGGTCAGTCCATCGCGCTCGGCCAGCCACAAGGCCCGGCGCGAAATCCGTGTCGGCAGGTCGCCACCTGCGGCACGAGCCAGTCGGTTGGCTTCCAGATCATCCAGAGGGCCGGCGTGTTCTTCGCGCAGGCGAATGGTTTCCGTCAGCCAGAGGTTATTCAGTTCAGTCACGCGGCATCCCGTCGCTCAATTGAGCTGTGAGCATAACCGCTGTGGCGCTTATCGGGGTACGGGAGGCTCTGGTATCCTCGCCGACATGACTAAATCACTCCCCCTCAGCCTGATCGCAGCCCTCGGTGAAAACCGTGTGATCGGCGTCGACAACAGCATGCCCTGGCACTTGCCGGGGGACTTCAAATACTTCAAGGCCACCACCTTGGGCAAGCCGATCATCATGGGTCGCAAGACCTGGGATTCCCTCGGTCGTCCGCTGCCGGGCCGGTTGAACATCGTGGTCAGCCGTCAGGCGGATCTGGTGCTGGAAGGCGCGGAGGTTTATCCGTCGCTGGAGGCTGCGGTGGTTCGCGCTGAAGAATGGGCGAAAGAGCAGGGCGTCGATGAGTTGATGCTGATTGGCGGCGCGCAGTTGTATGCGCAGGGGTTGGCGCAAGCGGATCGGTTGTACCTGACGCGCGTGGCGTTGAGTCCGGAAGGGGATGCGTGGTTTCCAGCGTTTGATTTGGACCAGTGGAAGTTGGTGTCGAATGTGCCGAATCCGGCCGAAGGCGACAAACCGGGGTACAACTTCGAAGTCTGGGAAAAAGTCTAAAAGCATCGCCAGCAGGCTGGCTCCCACAGTGGGTTTGAGGTGAAACACAGATCGTGTGAACACCCAAAATCCCTGTGGGAGCCAGCCTGCTGGCGATGAGGCCAGATCAGACGCTAAAGGATTTAAGCGTGCGCCAACTCCGAATGCTCATCCGCATCCAGCAATTCTTTATCCGTCTGCTGCATGATCTGGCTGGTCATCGCCCCGGCCGTGATCGAACCACTCACGTTCAACGCCGTCCGCCCCATATCAATCAGCGGCTCCACCGAAATCAGCAACGCCACCAGTGACACCGGCAAGCCCATCGCCGGCAACACGATCAGCGCCGCAAACGTCGCGCCACCACCGACACCGGCCACACCCGCCGAACTCAGCGTCACAATCGCCACCAGCGTTGCGATCCACAGCGGGTCCAGCGGATTGATGCCCACGGTCGGCGCGACCATCACCGCCAACATCGCCGGGTACAGGCCGGCACAGCCGTTCTGGCCAATGGTCGCGCCGAACGAAGCGGCGAAACTGGCGATGGACTGCGGAATACCCAGGCGACTGGTTTGCGCTTCGATGCTCAGCGGAATCGTCGCCGCACTCGAACGGCTGGTGAAGGCAAACGTCAGCACCGGCCAGATCTTGCGGAAGAAGCGCAGCGGGTTGATCCCGGCCGCCGAGACCAGCACGCCGTGGACCACAAACATCAAGCCCAGGCCGATGTAGGACACCACGACAAAACTGCCGAGCTTGATGATGTCTTGCAGGTTGGAACCGGCGACCACTTTGGTCATCAGCGCCAACACGCCGTACGGGGTCAGCTTCATCACCAGACGCACCAGGCGCATCACCCAGGCTTGCAAGGTGTCGATGGCGTTGATCACTTTCTGACCTTTCTCGACATCATCTTTCAGCAGTTGCAGCGCGGCGACCCCGAGGAACGCGGCGAAAATCACCACGCTGATGATCGACGTCGGCTTGGCGCGTGCCAGGTCGGCAAACGGGTTTTGCGGGATGAACGACAGCAGCAACTGCGGCACATTCAGGTCGGCAACCTTGCCGGCATAGTCGGTCTGAATGGTTTGCAGACGGGCCATTTCCTGCGTGCCGGCCACCAGTCCTTCAGCGGTGAGACCGAACAGGTTGGTCAAACCGATACCGATCAGCGCCGCGATGGCGGTGGTGAACAGCAGCGTGCCAATGGTCAGGAAGCTGATCTTGCCCAGCGACGAAGCGTTGTGCAGACGCGCCACGGCGCTGAGGATCGAGGCGAACACCAGCGGGATCACGATCATTTGCAGCAACTGCACGTAACCGTTGCCCACCAGATCGAACCAGCCGATCGAGGCTTTCAGCACCGGGTTGCCGGCACCGTAAATCGTGTGCAATGCGACACCGAACACAACGCCCAGCACCAAAGCGAGCAGGACTTTTTTCGCCAGGCTCCACGTCGTGTGACGGGTTTGTGCGAGTGCGACGAGCAGGGCGAGGAACACCAGCAGGTTGAGAATCAGCGGCAGATTCATTGGAACTCCCATTAGACATGTGCCAACTGCCTTCCGGGGCAGCTGCGAACCGGCAAGCCTAACAGCTTGATTTCCAATGAATTAATATCAAAAAAATCTGATAACTGTCGTTTTTGGAATAAGCGGGTGTCGCTGTCAGGGATGCAGCTGACGCGAAGGGGACGTGTGCGGTCGCTGACAGATGAGGACTGTCACAGTTATTTGTTAGCGTCGATATCTTTGAATCAGGGAGGTTTGACGATGAGATTCGCACCGAAATTTTTAGTTGCAGCACTTTGCCTAGGGCTTGCCGGCCAAGCACTCGCCACGGATCTGAAGCATTGGCCAGCCGATCAGGCCAAGGCGCTGGACGCGATGATCGCGGCCAACGCCAACAAGGGTAACTACGCGGTGTTCGACATGGACAACACCAGTTACCGCTACGACCTTGAAGAGTCGTTGCTGCCGTTCATGGAGAACAAGGGCCTGATCACCCGCGAGAAACTCGACCCCTCCCTGAAACTGATGCCGTTCAAGGACACCGCCGACCACAAGGAAAGCCTGTTCAGTTACTACTACCGCCTCTGCGAAGTCGACGACATGGTTTGCTATCCATGGGTCGCCCAGGTGTTCTCCGGTTTCACGCTCCAAGAGCTCAAGGGCTATGTCGACGAGTTGATGGCCTCCGGCAAACCGGTGCCGGCGACTTATTACGAAGGCGACGTGGTCAAGAAGCTCGACGTCAACCCACCGAAAATCTTCACCGGCCAGCAAGAGCTCTACAACAAGCTGATGGAGAACGGCATCGAGGTCTACGTGATGACCGCCGCTTCCGAAGAACTGGTGCGTATGGTCGCGGCCGATCCGAAGTACGGCTACAACGTCAAACCGCAGAATGTGATCGGTGTGAGCCTGCTGCTCAAGGATCAAAAGTCCGGCGAGCTGACCACCGCGCGCAAACAGATCACCGCTGGCAAGTATGACGAGAAGGCCAACCTCGGCCTCGAACTGACTCCGTACCTGTGGACTCCGGCGACCTGGATGGCCGGCAAGCACGCGGCGATCCTGACCTACATCGATGAGTGGAAAAAACCGGTACTGGTGGGCGGCGATACCCCGACTAGCGACGGTTACATGCTCTTCCACAGCGTTGACGTGGCCAAGGGCGGCATTCACTTGTGGATCAACCGCAAGGACAAATACATGACCCAGATTAACGGCATGATGGCCAAACACGCTGCGGCTCAAGCCAAGGAAGGGTTGCCGGTGACGGCGGACAAGAACTGGGTGGTCGTCACACCGGCGGAAATCCAGTAAGACCGAGTCGCTTCAATCGCGGGCAAGCCCGCTCCCACAGGGATCTTGGGTGTTCACACAATCTGTGTTTCACCCGAGACCTTGTGGGAGCGGGCTTGCCCGCGATGGCGGCGTGACATTCACAGAGGTGCTACTGCCGACCCGGCTTTGTTAGCAAAAAAATGCCCCGCACTTGGCGGGGCATTTTTATGGCGGCGACTAAGGCTTACAGCCCGTCAAGCATCGCCTTGTTACGCACAGCACCCTTGTCGGCGCTGGTCGCCAGCAGGGCGTAGGCCTTCAGTGCGGTGGTCACCTTGCGTGGACGTTTTTCCACAGGCTTCCAGCCTTTCTGGTCCTGCTCGGCACGGCGCCCGGCCAATTCTTCATCGCTGACCAACAGATTGATCGAGCGGTTCGGAATGTCGATCAGCACTTTGTCGCCGTCCTGCACCAGACCAATCGCGCCGCCGGCAGCGGCCTCGGGCGAAGCGTGGCCGATGGACAGGCCCGAAGTGCCGCCGGAGAAGCGACCGTCGGTGAGCAGGGCGCAGGCTTTGCCCAGACCTTTGGATTTCAGATACGACGTCGGGTACAGCATTTCCTGCATGCCCGGGCCGCCTTTCGGGCCTTCGTAACGGATGATCACGATGTCGCCCGCTTTCACTTCGTCCGCGAGGATGCCGCGCACGGCGCTGTCCTGGCTTTCGAAGATCTTCGCGTTGCCTTCGAACACGTGGATCGACTCGTCGACGCCGGCGGTTTTCACCACGCAGCCGTCCAGCGCGATGTTGCCGTAGAGAACGGCCAGGCCGCCTTCTTTCGAGTAAGCGTGTTCGACACTGCGGATGCAGCCGTTTTCACGGTCGTCGTCCAGGGTTTCCCAGCGGGTCGACTGGCTGAACGCGGTTTGCGTCGGGATGCCTGCCGGGCCAGCCTTGAAGAAGTGATGTACGGCTTCATCGTCGGTCTGGGTGATGTCCCATTTGGCGATGCCTTCGGCCAGGGTCTTGCTGTGCACGGTCGGCAGGTCGGTGTGCAGCAGGCCGCCACGGGACAGCGAGCCGAGGATGCTGAAGATCCCGCCAGCGCGGTGCACGTCTTCCATGTGGTACTTCTGGATGTTCGGCGCGACTTTGCACAGTTGCGGCACGTGACGGGAGAGGCGGTCGATGTCGCGCAGGTCGAAATCGATCTCGGCTTCCTGGGCGGCGGCCAGCAAGTGCAGGATGGTGTTGGTGGAACCGCCCATGGCGATGTCCAGGGTCATGGCGTTTTCGAACGCCTTGAAGTTGGCGATGTTGCGCGGCAATACCGACTCATCGTTCTCGCCGTAGTAACGCTTGCACAGCTCGACGATGGTGCGGCCGGCCTGCAGGAACAGCTGCTCGCGGTCGCTGTGGGTGGCGAGGGTCGAACCGTTGCCCGGCAAGGCCAGGCCCAGGGCTTCAACCAGGCAGTTCATCGAGTTGGCGGTGAACATGCCGGAGCACGAACCGCAGGTCGGGCAGGCGCTGCGCTCGTACTCGGCGACTTTCTCGTCAGAAGCGCTGGAGTCGGCGGCGATCACCATGGCGTCGACGAGGTCGAGACCGTGGCTGGCCAGTTTGGTCTTGCCGGCTTCCATCGGGCCGCCGGACACGAAGATCACCGGGATGTTCAGGCGCAGGGCGGCCATCAGCATGCCAGGGGTGATCTTGTCGCAGTTGGAGATGCAGACGATGGCGTCGGCGCAGTGGGCGTTGACCATGTATTCGACGGAGTCGGCGATGATCTCGCGGCTCGGCAGCGAATACAGCATGCCGTCGTGGCCCATGGCGATGCCGTCATCGACAGCGATGGTGTTGAATTCTTTCGCTACACCGCCGGCGCGTTCGATTTCGCGGGCGACCAGTTGGCCCAGGTCCTTGAGGTGGACGTGGCCCGGTACGAACTGGGTGAAGGAGTTGGCAATGGCGATGATCGGCTTTTTGAAGTCGTCATCTTTCATCCCCGTGGCGCGCCACAATGCGCGGGCACCGGCCATGTTGCGGCCGTGGGTGGATGTTTTCGAGCGGTAATCAGGCATGAAGCACTCCGGGCGGCTAATTCAGGTATCAAAAGGGAAGTGAGCTTCTATTGACGTCTGGAACACTCAGAAATGGCCGTGTGTCCGGAAGTTGCCGATAACTTTGCGGGATCGCCGCGCGCTTCAGCTTGAGCTCATAAACCCGCCGGGGGATGACTGGCGATGAATGTCGCGATTCTACACGGCTGGCGTCAGGAGGGAATGCCGGGAAACGCTGATCCTGCCTCAGTGGCGCGCGCGGGATGACGACCGGCGTGTATCAACTCGCGTTCAGCGCCAGATTGCGCTGCATGATCAGCGCGTTCAGACCCAGACCTGTGGCGCTCAGGACCAGGAAGCACAAGGCGAGTGCGGTGGTGAGATCCTCGGAGGCGAGATTGATCACCACACTGATCACCCCGCCGCAGAGGAAGATCATCACGCCGCCGACCGATGAGGACGTACCGGCATCCTGTGGATAAAGGGTCATGGCTTTGGAATTGGCGATAGGCCGGGCAATGGTGGTGCCGGCCGTGCAAATGAGCATGGGGATCAGCGCCGCCGCCGCAGTGAGCCCGAACTGATTGGCCAGCCACAGCATGACCAGCCCCGACAGGGCGATCAGCCCCAGGCCGATCACGATCTGCGAGTTGGCCGGCAGGCGCCGATGCAGCGCGCTGGCGACTATCCCGCCGAACACATAAGCCACGCCATACAGCAACAATGTCCAGGCGAATTCGTAGGGCGTGAGTGCCAGGCGCTCCATGAAAATGATCGGCGACATGACGATGAATGAAAAATGGCAGGCGAAGGCCAGGCCGGAAATAAGCCAGTAACCCATGAAGCGTACGTCGGCACACAGCCGCCAATAGGCACTGAAAAAGCGAGCGGGCGGCGCCGTATGACTGCGCGGCGTTTCCTTGAGCAAGACGCCAGCCTTTGTCCAGACAATGGCGGCTAACGCGATAAAGACATAGAAGCTGCCCTCCCAGCCCAGGTGCATTTGCAGCCAGGTTCCGAGCAGCGGCGATATGGAAATGAACACCCCGCCGCCGGTCGTCATCCAGATCCTGATTCGCTCCTGTTGCTTGCCGACGAACAAATCCTGAATCAAGGCCTGCGACAGCACAAAGGAACCGCAACCCACGGCCTGAATGACGCGAAACACCAGGAACCAACTGTAATCGCTGGAAAGCAGGCAACCGGTTGCACCCACCATCGAGATGGCGATGCCGGTCAGCAACAGGGTCTTGCGCCCCCACCTATCCGACAGCGGCCCGACCAGCACCACCGATAGCCCAAGGCCAATGGCGAACAGGCTGACTGAAAGGGCAATGTCGGACGCGGAGGTACGGAAGTAGTCAGAGAGCGCGGGAAAGGAGGGGAGCACGACGTCCAGCGGGAAAACACCCAGCAGCGTCATCGTCATCAATAGCAGGATGAGCGCCGATTTTTTCGCGGTATGCGTGGAAGGGTTCATCAACAACGCTCTCGATCCGTGAGGGGTGGCCGAGAGTTGACCTGATGGACATGGAAGTCAATGCGGGGTGTGTAGGACTGTTCTGAAACTGTTGCAGGGGCGAGCTGACTCGCTCCTGCAAGCAGTGAGCGGTTTAGCTGTTTGGCAGCAACCGGCAAGTAATGCTCTTGATGTAACGCGTTTCAGCAATCGCCGGGTGCACCGGATGATCCGGACCCTGGCCGCCGCGTTCCAGCATCTGGATGTTGCGATCCAGGTGACGGGCGCTGGTCAGCAGGATGTTTTGCAGATCGTCTTCCGGCAGGTGCATCGAGCACGAAGCGCTGACCAGGATGCCGTCCTTGCTGAGCAGGCGCATGGCTTGCTCGTTCAGGCGACGGTAGGCGCCTTCACCGTTTTTCATGTCTTTCTTGCGTTTGATGAACGCCGGCGGGTCGGCCACGATCACGTCGAAACGTTCTTCGCTGGCTTTCAGCTCTTTCAGGGCTTCGAAGACGTCGCCTTCGATGCAGGTCATTTTTTCGGCGACACCGTTCAGCGCGGCGTTGCGCTCTACGCCATCGAGGGCGAAGGCCGAAGCATCGACGCAGAACACTTCACTGGCACCGAACGCGGCCGCTTGCACGCCCCAGCCACCGATGTAGCTGTAGAGGTCGAGCACGCGTTTGCCTTTGGCGTAAGGGGCCAGGCGTGCGCGGTTCATGCGGTGGTCGTAGAACCAGCCGGTTTTCTGGCCCTGGATGACCGGCGCTTCGAATTTCACGCCGTTCTCTTCCAGCGCCACCCACTCTGGCACCAGGCCGAACACGGTTTCGACGTAGCGGTTGAGGCCTTCGGCATCGCGAGCCGCGGAGTCGTTCTTGAACAGAATGCCGCTTGGCTTGAGCACTTGGGTCAGCGCCGCGATCACGTCGTCTTTATGGGCTTCCATAGTCGCCGACGCGATCTGCACCACCAGGATGTCGCCGAAACGGTCGACCACCAGGCCTGGCAGCAGGTCGGAGTCGCCGTAGACCAGGCGATAGAACGGCTTGTCGAACAGGCGATCACGCAGGGACAGGGCGACGTTCAGACGATGCACCAGCAGCGATTTGTCCAGCGGCAACTTGATGTCGCGCGACAGCAGGCGGGCGCAGATCAGGTTGTTCGGGCTCATGGCGACGATGCCCAGCGGCTTGCCGCCGGCAGCTTCGAGGATCGCCTGGTCGCCGGCCTTGAAACCGTGCAAAGGGGTCGCCGCTACATCGATTTCGTTGCTGTAGACCCACAAGTGACCGTTTCGCAGGCGACGGTCGGCGTTGGCTTTGAGGCGCAGGCTAGGCAGGGACATGACGTCGCTCCGGAAAAAAGAGCGGGAGTATAGCGTGTTGAGGGTGACGACGGGTTTGAAGGCGATGAAACACTGATGACCTGCTCGCGTAAGCGATTTCAAATGCAACGCCGACACGAAACTTTGGCCGATGTTGCCCGCCAGTGTGTCGGATCCAACTTTATAAAGGTTAGAATCGGCGCCTGTCCCAGAGTGTGTACTTATGTCCCAAGAGCTGACCACCGAACAGATCCAACAGTCCCTGCAAGGCATCAGCGTGCCGGCCCAGCCGCAGATCATGGTGGATTTGCAGATGGAGCAGTACATGCCCGACCCGGATCTGGAGGTCATCGCCAAGCTGATCTCCCAGGACCCGGGACTCTCTGGTTCCCTGCTGAAAATCGTCAACTCGCCGTATTACGGCCTGAGCAACAAGATCGCCTCGATACAGCGTGCGGTGAATCTGCTGGGTAGCCGTTCGATCATCAACCTGATCAACGCGCAGTCGATCAAGGGTGAAATGAACGATGACACCATCGTCACCCTGAACCGTTTCTGGGACACCGCGCAGGATGTGGCGATGACTTGCCTGACCCTGGCCAAGCGCATCGGCGTCCAGGCGGGGGATGAAGCGTACGCCTTGGGCCTGTTCCACGACTGCGGCGTGCCGCTGATGCTTCAGCGATTCCCGGACTACATGACCACGCTGGAAGAAGCCTACGCCAGCGCCAGTGCCGAATGCCGGGTAGTGGACACAGAAAATCGGGTGTTCAATACCAACCATGCGGTGGTGGGTTATTACACGGCCAAATCCTGGCGCCTGCCGGAGCACGTGAGCACCGCGATCGCCAACCACCACAACGCGCTGGCGATTTTCAGCGATGAGTCATCGCGCAACAGCCAGCTGAAAAACCTGTTGGCGATCCTGAAAATGGCCGAGCACATTTGTGCGTCCTACCGGGTTCTGGGCAACCAGAACGATGACCATGAATGGAACACCATCGCGCCGCTGGTGCTCGATTACGTCGGCCTCTCGGACTACGACTTCGAAACCCTCAAACAAACGATTCGCGACCTCGGCACTCACCGCTGAGTGTCGTCAGAGCCTGATTCGAGAGCGCCATGCCTGAACTGCCAGAAGTCGAAACCACCCGCCGCGGGATTGCGCCTCACCTGGAAGGCCAGCGCGTCAGCCGGGTGGTCGTGCGTGATCGTCGCCTGCGCTGGCCGATCCCTGAAGACCTGGATGTGCGCCTTTCCGGCCAGCGTATCGTGCTGGTGGAACGGCGTGCCAAGTACTTGCTGATCAACGCCGAAGTCGGCACGTTGATCAGCCATCTGGGCATGTCGGGCAATCTGCGTCTGGTGGAAGTCGGCATGCCGGCGGCCAAGCATGAGCATGTGGACATCGAACTGGAATCGGGCCTGGCCCTGCGTTATACCGACCCGCGACGGTTCGGCGCGATGCTCTGGAGCCTCGATCCGCTCAACCACGAATTGCTGATTCGCCTGGGCCCGGAGCCGTTGACCGACCTGTTCGACGGTGAGCGCTTGTTCCAGCAATCCCGCGGGCGCTCGATGGCGGTCAAACCGTTCATCATGGACAACGCGGTGGTGGTCGGCGTCGGCAATATCTACGCGACCGAAGCGCTGTTTGCGGCCGGGATCGATCCGCGTCGTGAGGCCAAGAGTATTTCCCGGGCGCGCTATCTGAAATTGGCGATCGAGATCAAACGCATCCTGGCCGCCGCCATCGAGCGCGGCGGTACGACGTTGCGCGACTTTATCGGTGGCGACGGTCAGCCCGGTTATTTCCAGCAGGAGTTGTTCGTGTACGGCCGTGGCAGTCAGCCGTGTAAGGTCTGCGGTACAGAGCTGCGGGAAGTCAAACTCGGGCAGCGCGCCAGCGTCTTTTGCCCGCGCTGTCAGAGCTGATATGTCCTACGGTCTATAGTCAGTGTTCTCACTGCTATAGGACTGAGCCATGAACCTGCTTCGAACCGCTGTCGTCGTTTTGCTGCTGAGTGTCGGTGCACCAGCGCAGGCGGCAAACACGGGCAGCGGTGATCCGCGCTACACCATCCAGAATCCCCCGGCGTACGCCATGCTTGGCGACTTGCTGATTGCCCGACCCTTGCTGGTCGTGGCAACGGTGATCGGCGTGGGGGCGTTTGTGGTGTCGTTGCCGTTTACCGCGTTGGGCGGCAATGTCGGCGATGCAGGACAGGCGTTGGTGGTTGACCCGGCGAAAGCGGCGTTCGTGCGGTGTCTGGGGTGTATCGGGGAGGGGTTTGAGCAGCGGGAGTGAAACCAGTCACATGTTTGGTGTGTTTGATGGCCTCATCGCGGGCAAGCCCGCTCCCACAAGTGACCGCGCAATACCTGTGGGAGCGGGCTTGCCCGCGATGGCGTCAGGACAGACTCCGCACATTCAAGCCTTGCCGGTAATCTTCCGGTACTTCTCCATCAACTGCTCTTCAGTCTCCGGATGCGCCTCGTCCAGTGGAATGCAATCCACCGGGCAGACCTGCTGGCACTGAGGTTCGTCATAGTGGCCGACACACTGGGTGCACAGGTTCGGGTCGATCACGTAGATCTCTTCGCCTTGGGAAATGGCGGCGTTCGGGCACTCGGGTTCGCAGACGTCGCAGTTGATGCAATCGTCGGTGATGATCAGGGACATGCTAACTCCAGCCGGGGCGGCAGGCCCGGGCGCTAAAAACCAATGCGCGCAATTGTGCCGCATTGGCGCCCGCAGTGCACGCGGGCGCCGCTTGAGCGGTCGTTACTTCTTGAAGCGTTCGGTCAGGGCGTCCGCCACCGCAGGGTGCACGAACTTGGTGATATCGCCGCCCAAGGCCGCGATTTCACGGACCAGCGTCGAGGAGATGAACGAATAACGCTCGGACGGCGTAAGAAACAGGCTTTCCACATCCGGCGCCAGCTGACGGTTCATGTTGGCCAGCTGAAATTCGTATTCGAAGTCCGACACGGCGCGCAAACCACGCAGGAACACGTTGGCATTCTTCTCTTTGGCGAAATGCGCCAACAGCGTCGAGAAGCCGACGACTTCAACGTTCGGCAGATGTTTAGTGACCTCGCGGGCCAGCTCCACACGTTGTTCCAGGGGAAACAACGGGTTTTTCTTCGGGCTGGCAGCAACGGCGATGATCACATGATCGAACAGGCGCGCGGCGCGTTCGACCAAGTCGCCATGGCCCTTGGTAATAGGGTCGAAGGTACCTGGGTACAACACTCGGTTCATCGCGTCGTCCTGGCGGGAGTCCGTTGGGGAGTCGGATGGTATCGCAGCCTTCCCGGTCGGCCAAGTCGCCTGTTGGGTAAGAAAGCACTATAGACGATGGGAATATTCGCTCTTTTCAAGGTTTTTTCAAACGTTCGGCCAGCGAAGTTGCCAGTTGCGCCGTCAGCCCGTAGACCGACAATTGCGGGTTTGCACCAATGCTGGTGGGAAACAGCGAGCCATCGTGGATCGATAGATTGCTGAGCTGATGATGCCGGCCGAGGCTGTCGGTTACAGCGTTTTTCGGGTCCTCGCCCATGGCACAACCACCCATCACATGGGCACTGCCCAGCCGTGTGCGATACAACTCAAGGCTCAGACCGTCGATCAGCGTGCGTGCTTCAGCCAGGGTTTTCACATAGCGCGCATCAGCGTGCATCGGCATCACAGCGTTGGCACCGCCGGCGAACTGGATTTCGGCCATGCTGTGGAAGGCGCGACGCAGTCCGTCCCAGGCGTAGGGTGAAACCTGATAGTCGAGCACGGGCGTGTTGTCACCGCGCAACTCGACACTGCCGCCAGGGCTGTCGGGGTGAAAACCATCGCGCAGCAACGCCAGCATGGCGTGGGTATGCGGCAGGTTCTCCATGTGTCGGGCGCTTTCCTGGCCAAAACCGCCGAGCAAGGTGGCCGCCAGCGCCGGGTGCAGCGGTGGCACTTCGAGTTTGTAAGCCATCTTGCCGGTCGTGCCGTCCTGCCATTGGAAGTGGTCGGAGTAGATCGACTGTGGCGCGCCGTAGAACGGGTTGATCACCTCGTCGAACAGCCCCGCGGACATGTTGACCAGATGCAGAAAGGTCCGTTTGCCCAGCCGCTTGTGCGGGTCCGGCGCCTTCGATCGCAACAGCAGCGCAGGGCTGTTGATCCCGCCGCCAGCCAGCACGTAATGCCGCGCCTTGACCGTGATCGTCTTACCCGTGGGGGCGACGCAACGGTCGTCCATCGCCACGCATTGCAGGCCGGTGACCTTACCGTCCTTGATCTCCAGTTTTTCCGCGCGGGCCAGGTAAATCAGTTCGCCACCCTTTTCCAGGGTCGCCGGAATCGTCGTCACCATCATCGATTGCTTGGCGTTGGTCGGGCAGCCCATGCCGCAATAGCCGAGGTTCCAGCAACCGCGCACGTTGCGCGGGATGACGTGCCAAGCGTAACCGAGCTTCTCGCAGCCCTTGCGGATCACGTCATTGTTGGCGTTGGGCGGGACCCTCCAGGGCGCGACGCCGAGACGCTGCTCCATTTTCTCGAACCATGGCGCCATCTCGGCCGGGCTGTGGCCTTTGACGTCGTGCTCTCTGGCCCAGTGTTCGAGCGTCGGCTCCGGTGTGCGGAAACTCGAGGTCCAGTTGATCAGCGTGGTGCCGCCCACCGCGCGGCCCTGAAGGATGGTGATCGCGCCGTCCTTGCTCATGCGGCCGATGCCTTCTTGATAGAGGCTGGTGTAGGCCTGGTCTTCAAGCATTTTGAAGTCGCTGCTGGTTTTGAGCGGACCTTCTTCGATCAGCAACACTTTGTAGCCGGCGGCGCTGAGGATTTCAGCGGTGGTGCCGCCGCCCGCGCCGCTGCCGATGATCGCCACGTCCGCTTCGAGGGTCAGGTCTTCGGTCAGTTGCGAGCCGTCGCGGGTTTTCCAGCCGCGGGCCATGCCTTCGCGGAACGGATCGGGTACGGGCATATTCGGGTTCTCTTATTGTTTTTCGATTCTGTGGTGAAGCGGCTGACGCCTTCGCGGGCAAGCCCGTTCCCACAGGATTTAAGGTGGGCCACCCTTTTGTGAACGACTCGAACTCTGTGGGCGCGGGCTTGCCAGCGATTGGGTCGACCGGGTCTCAAACCGTAGGCGGCCCGGGATACCCGCAATGCGCCCACGACTCCGCCCGGCTGTACCACGCCATCATCACCAGTTGCAGCAACGAGCTGTGGCCCATGCGCAACAGGCTTAATGAACTGTTTTCCCAGCGATCAAGAAAGTGCCGAATCTCATCAGCACTGGCGTTTTCCCAACTGCCCCAAATCCCGGTCAACGGCCCACGCGTCACGGCCATTCCCAGCACATCGAACAATTGCCGAGTCAGCTTGAGCATTTCCGGCGACAGGTGATTGAGGCTGTTATCCAGGCAGTGCAAGGTCTGGTCGAGCGCCATCGGCATTGTTCCGGCGACCACGGCGCCCTCGAGCATCACCGGAATCAGCGCCCGCAAAAACAGCAGATCGCCGCTGCGCAGCATCGCGAAACCGTCGGCCGGGAGGCTCGACGAACAGCCGCTGAGGCTCGCGCCCAAACCGGCCGTCGCCAGGAAAGCAGACGCGCCGAGGCTGAATTTAAGCAAGCCGCGCCGAGACAGCGCGGGTGTATCGGACAGGCTTGGGCTCATTATTGTTATTACCCGACGGTGACGGTCATTAGCGGATAAACAGCTTCTGGATCAGTTTCTGAATGGATTTGCCGTACGGCGGGTAGATCAATTTCGCCGCGTTGAAACGCTGTTTGATCAGCACACCCTTGGCCTTGCTGAAGGTCAGGAAACCTTCATGGCCGTGGTAATGGCCCATGCCTGAGGCGCCGATGCCGCCGAAGGGCATGTCGTCCTGCGCGACGTGCAGCAACGTGTCGTTCAGGCACACACCGCCGGAATGGGTTTCATGCAGGACGCGGTTTTGTTCGCGCTTGTCGTAGCCGAAGTAATAGAGGGCCAGCGGACGAGGTCGCTGGTTGATGTAGGCAAATGCTTCATCCAGATCCTTGTACGGAACGATTGGCAGCAGCGGGCCGAAGATTTCGTCCTGCATCACCATCATCTCGTCGGTGACGTTGAGCAGCAGGCTATGGCTCATGCGCCGGCCTTGGCCCTGATCGAACAGCGGAATCAGCAGCGCGCCTTTGCTGGTGGCATCGCTGATGTAGCCGTTGAGCCGGGCCAGTTGCCGGTCATTGATGATCGCGGTGTAGTCCGGGTTGTCAGCCAGTGTCGGATAAAACCCACGAACCGCCTGACGGTAGGCTTCGACGAAAGAGCCCACGCGATCCTCCGGCACCAGCACGTAGTCCGGGGCGACGCAGGTTTGCCCGGCGTTCAGCGTCTTGCCGAACGCAATGCGTTCGGCGGCGTCCTTCAACGGCACATCGCGAGAGACGATGGCCGGGGATTTGCCGCCCAGCTCCAGCGTCACCGGCGTCAGGTTCTCGGCCGCCGCGCGCATCACGTGTTTGCCAATGCTGGTGGCGCCGGTGAACAGCAGGTGATCGAAACGCAAGCGGGAGAACGCTACGCCGATATCAGCCTCACCGAGCACCACGCAAACCAGGTCTTCGGGAAAGATCCGGCCCAGCAGCTCCTTGAGCAGCAGGCCCGTGGCGGGGGTCGACTCGCTGAGTTTGAGCATCACCCGATTGCCCGCCGACAACGCGCCAACCAACGGCCCGATGGCCAGGTACAGCGGGTAGTTCCACGGCACGATCACCCCGACCACGCCCAGCGGTTGATAAACCACTTTGGCCGAGGCCGGCTGAAAGGCCACGCCGACTTTGCGCCGCGAAGGTTTCATCCAGCCATTGAGGTGCTGACTGGCGTAATGAATGCCGTGCAGGCTGGGCATCAGTTCCGCGAGCAGGGTTTCATCGGCGCTGCGGTGGCTGAAATCCTGGCTGATCGCATCGATCAGGGCCTGACGTTCATTGCTCAACAAATCGCGCAGGGCTTTGAGCCATTGAAGTCGCTGGGCAGCGGGCGGCATCGGGTTGGCGGCATAGGCTGCGCGCTGGGCGTCGAACCGGGTTTGAAGTTCCTCCAGGGGCTGCTGCAGGTTCTGCAGATAGGCGATGTCAGCAGTCATGGTCGGCTCCGGATTTTATTGTAATGAAGAGCTTTTTAGAGTTTGTGCTCTATAAAGTCAAATGCCATCCTGGCATCGTGTTGTTTTATCCACTCGCAGTTAGGCCGTAAGATGCCCCTCAACGCACTCTGAATTAAAGCTCAAGCCATGGCCCCTCGGATCAAAACCAGCGAGCGCATCGTGCAGAACAGCCTGGAGCTGTTCAACCAGCAGGGCGAGCGCAGCATCAGCACCAATCACATTGCTGCCCACATGGAGATTTCTCCGGGCAACCTGTACTACCACTTCCCCAACAAGCAGGCGATCATCGCCGTGTTGTTCAGTGAGTACGAAAGCCTGGTGGACAGCTTCCTGCGCCCGCCCCAGGGGCGCGCCTCGACGGTTGAGGACAAGCGCTTCTACCTTCAGGAGTTGCTGGCGGCGATGTGGCGCTACCGGTTTTTGCACCGTGATCTGGAGCACTTGCTCGACAGCGATCCGGAACTGGCCGCCCGTTATCGGCGCTTTTCCCAGCGCTGCCTGATCCATGGCACGCACATCTACGCCGCCTTCGTCGATGCGGGCATCCTGCAAATGGACAAGGTGCAGATTGAATCCCTGACGCTCAATGCGTGGATCATCCTCACGTCCTGGGTGCGTTTTTTGTGCACCACGCGGGAAAACTCCAATCACCTGAGCGAGCAGGCGATCAAGCGTGGCGTGTATCAGGTGCTGGTGCTGGAGGCCGGCTTCGTCACCGATCAGTCTCGCGATGCGGTGAACGCGCTGTGCGAGGAGTATTACGTGCCGCTGGCCCAGGCGCTGGAAGAAGTGCAGTAGGATTCAAAATCGACAACCTCACAGGAGCCCGTTATGCCCATTGCGCAACTGATCAGCCCGCAAGCACTGGACCTGAAAAAGGACCAGCCGGGGTTGGTGATTCTTGATTGTCGTTTTGCCCTCGATGACCCGGACTATGGCCAGCGCAGCTATGCCGAAGGGCATATCGCCGGGTCGAGCTTCGCCGATCTTGAACGTGATTTGAGCGGGGCGGTGGTCAAGGGTGTGACCGGGCGTCATCCGTTGCCGCAACCTGCGGACTTGATCGAACGCCTGCAAGCCTGGGGCATCAATGCCGACAGTGATGTGGTTTTGTACGACGACGGCCCGGGTGCCTATGCGGCGCGGGCGTGGTGGTTGCTGGCCTGGCTGGGCAAGCGTGACGGCGTGTTTATCCTCGATGGCGGACTCAAGGCGTGGCACGCGGCGGGTTTGCCCTTGAGCCTCGATGCTCCCGGTGTTGAACGTGGCACCTTCACGGGAACGCCGGACAATGCGTTGCTGTTGAGCGCCGAACAGCTTCATCAGCGTCTCGGTCAGCCCGATTTGACCTTGCTCGATGCGCGCGCCTTGCCACGTTTCAAGGGCGAAGTGGAACCGATCGACCCGATTGCCGGGCACATTCCCGGCGCGCAATGTGCGGCGTTCACCGACAACCTGGGGAGCGACGGGCGTTTTCTGCCGGCCGATCAGCTCCAGCAGCGGTTTGCCGCGAAACTCGGCAACCGTTCACCGACCGATCTGGTGGCGTATTGCGGTTCCGGCGTGACGGCGTGCCATAACCTGTTCGCCTTGTGCCTGGCTGGCTATCCGTTGGGGTCGTTGTATGCCGGGTCGTGGAGCGAGTGGATCAACGAACCTGCGCGGGGCGTCGCCACTGGCGAGTAACACCGATCCCCTGTAGGAGCCAGCAAGCCGGCTCCTACAGGAGTGCTCTGCGATAAGCCCCCGGCCCCACCCCGTACACCTGCTTGAACTGTCGACTCAGATGACTCTGGTCGGCAAACCCCAATTGCGTCGCGACCTCCAACGGCAAACAGCCGCCCTGCAACAACGCTCGCGCCCGAGCGATGCGCTGCTGCATCAACCAGGTGTGCGGTGGCATGCCAGTGGCGCTGCGAAACACCCGGGCGAAGTGAAAGGGTGACAGGTTGACCGCTGCCGCAAGTTCTTCCAGCGACGGCGGTGCCGCCAATTGCGCTTGCAGCAGTTCCTTGGCCTGCGTCACTGCCCGGTGTTCCTTGCCGGGTGTGCCGGCGTCAGGAACGGCGGCGTGACGTTGCAGCAACGACAACATCATTTCTCGCCAGGCTGTCTGCTGTTGCAGGGCGGTGGACGGCGTTTCGAGCAGACGATGCAGTTGGCAGAAGCCTTTCACCAGATCCGGATCGCGATACAGGGTGGCGCCAAATGCCGGTAAATGATGGGCCGGCAGTTCCAGCTCATCGAGCAGCGACAGAATCTGCCCGCTATCGGGATAAAACGCCCGGTACAACCAACCGTCTTCCGTCCCTTTGTGGCCGGTGTGCAATTCATCGGGGTTGATCAAAACGAGCGTGCCGCTGCCCGCCAGGTGTTCGGCGCCCCGATAGCGATATCGCTGGGCGCCGGCCAGGATCATGCCGATCACGTAACCGTCATGCACATGCGGGGCGAAACGGTGTTCGATGTAGCGTGCGGACAACAACTCGACCCCGGCCAGCGGCGCTGTTTGCCAGAAACGGATCGACTCACCCTGATCGGTCTGCATCGATTTACCCGCGACCCACGGCGGCCAGCCACTGTGGGATGCGCCGTTCAAGGTAGTAACCTGGCTGCCGGAACGAGCCATCGACAAAGCCGACATGCCCGCCCTTGGCTTGCAGTTCGAATTGAGTGCAGGCGGACAATTCCTCGGCTTGCGGCAGGCTGTGAGGAAATACAAACGGGTCGTCGGCTGCCTGAATGATCAGCGTCGGCGTGCGAATCTCGCCCAGGAAATAACGGCTCGAGGCGCGGCGATAGTAATCCTGCGCATCAGTGAAGCCGTGCAACGGCGCGGTGACCCGGCCATCGAAATCCCAGAAGGTGCGCATGTTTTCCAGCGAGCCCAGCGCGGCCAGCTTCGCCAGGCCATCCTCGCGCCCGTCATGCTGGAACTGCCGCTGCTTGTTCTTGATGTAGGCGACCATCTCGCGCATGAAGTGCGCCTGGTACACCTTGGAAAAACCCTGGCCGATACGGTCGGCGCACTGATCGAGCCGAAACGGAACCGACACCGCGACGGCGCCGAGCACGCCACTGTCGCTGCCGGTCTCGCCCAAGTGTTTGAGCAAAACGTTGCCGCCGAGGGAATAACCGACCGCGTACAGCGGCGCGAGCGGTCGTTTGGCCCGCAGGTGCTTGATGGTTTCGGCCAAATCTTCGCTGGCGCCGGAATGGTAGCTGCGCGGCAACAGGTTTGGTTCGCCCGAGCAGCCGCGCCAGTTCAGCGCGACGCTGGCCCAGCCTTGGGCGTCCAGGGCTTTTTGCACGCCGGCCACGTAAGGCGAATTGGAAGACCCTGTCAGGCCATGCAACACCAACACCAGCGGCGCATCGGCGCTGTGTGGGCCATGCCAGTCCAGGTCAAGAAAGTCGCCATCTTCCAGCCACAAGCGTTCGCGCTCGCGCTCGATATGCGTGGTTTTGCGCCAAAGCGGTCCCCACAAGGTCTGCAAGTGCGGATTGCCCAGGCCGAAGGCAGGGGTGAAGCGTTCTGGCGGAGGGGACACGATTGCTCTCGATGCAGCGGTGCGCAACCTGTGCGCACCTTTTCAGGCCGGTCGGTTAACCGGCGATCTCTGCCATACGTTGCCACAACGAACAGTAGAGTCGCTCGGTTTTCTGCTTTCCGATGCTGCGAAAGTCGCCTGACAGATTGAGCAATTACCTGGCAGGTTCGACAGTAGGCTCCGGCAATGGCTTTTGCGGGACGATCGGTCCTGCGCTGATGATGACCAATTTGTCCATGCTCAGGTGTTTGTTCAAGGCGGTTTTGACTTGCTCTACGGTGAGGCGCTGGGACTGCTGCATGAAGTCGTCCAGATGATTCAACGGCAGGTTATAAAAGCCGATAGACGCCAGTTTCGCGACGATTTGTGCGTTGCTGGCAGTGGACTGCGGGAAGCTGCCGGCCAACGCGCGTTTGGCATCATCCAGTTCTTTTTCGGTCGGGCCGGTTTTAAGGTAGTCGGCGAGCACGTCCTGTACCAGTTTCAGAGTGCCTTCGCTTGTTTCGGCGCGGGTCTGCAGTTTGATCATGAATGGACCGCGCGCCTGCATCGGGGTGAAGGCTGAAACTACCCCGTATGTCAGGCCACGTTTTTCGCGGACTTCGCTCATCAGACGAGTGCCGAAACCGCCGCCAAGGATCTGGTTGCCCATGAACAGTGCCGCGTAGTCTGGATTGTCATGGTCGATGCCCAGTTGGGCGAGCATCAGAATGGTCTGTTGCGATGGGAATTCGATGTGGCTTTTGCTGGCATTGGGTTCTATCGGTTGCGGGACTTTCGCCAGGGCCGGGCCTTCGGGCAGGGTTGCGGATATCTTCGCGGCAATGGCTTCGGCTTCGATACGGGACAAGTCGCCCACCAACGCGATCACCACGTTGCCGGCCGCGTAGGTTCTTTCGTGGAACGTGCGCAGCTGGGCCGGGGTGATGGACGGAATGGCTTGCGCCGTGCCACCGCTGGCGTGCGCGTACGGATGATTGCCATACAAGCGGTTCATCAACTCAAGGCTCGCCAGTTTGCCCGGGTCATGCTTCTGATCTTCGAAAGTGGCGAGGGTCTGATTGCGCAGGCGCGCATACGCGTCTTCAGGGAAGGTCGGCTTGCCGACGACTTCGGCGAAGAGGGTCAATGCCGGTTCGCGTTTGTCCTTGGCGCTGAGGCTGCGCAGGGAGACTTGCGCCGTATCCAGATCAGTGCCGGGGGCATACTTTGCGCCCAGGCTTTCGAAACCTTGGGCAATAGCGTTGGCATCACTGCCGGCAACACCTTCGTTGAGCATCACGTTTGTCAGCATGGCCAATCCCGGAGTGTCTCCATCCCGGCTGCTGCCGGCAGCGAAGGTCAGACGCACGTCGAACATCGGTAACCCTCTGGCTTCGGCGAACAACACTTTGGCGCCTTCGGCGGTATTCCAGGTCTGAATGTCGACCATGCGGTGACTTGGCGCCTTGCCGTCGAGTTCAGTCAGCGATTGCAGCATTTGGCCGGAGTTCTCCTTGTCGGGCACTTCGCCCTCGCCGGACTCATCCCCCTCCTCTTTATTGGCCTCCATTGGCAGTATATGGGCGGCGCTGAGCCGCTCGCGGGTGAAATACAGCGTGGCGGCTTTCTGGATGTCTTCTGGCGTGACGCTTTCCAGCTCGGCCAGTTCGGTGTCCATCAGTTTCCACGACAGGCCGAAAGTTTCCAGTCGGCCGATAGCGCTGGCCTGGCGGGTGACCGAGTCGCGCTCGTAAACCAGCCCGGCGATGACTTGCGCGCGTACGCGTCCCAGTTCTTCAGTGGTCGGCGGAGTGGTTTTCAGCTGGTCCAGCAGCCTCCACAAACCGGCTTCGGCCTGGGCGATGGTTTTGTTTTTTTGGTTGTTGGGTGTTGCCGACAGGAGAAACAGGCTGTCGCCCCGGGTGTAAGTGCTATAGCTCGACGAACCGTCGGACACCAGCTCTTCATCGCGTTGCAGTTGCGTCGGGATGCGCGCGCTGTGGCCGTCGCCGAGCAAGGCCGAAATCAGGCGCAAGGCATGCACTGAGCGTTTGTCTTTGGCGGTGGCGATACTCGGCACGTTGAAGGCCAGCATCAGGCTGGGCAATTGCGTCTTCACGTGCAGAGTAATCTTGCGTTCACCGGGCCTGGCCAGTTCCAGCGGTCTTTTCGCGGCCGGCACATCGCGTTTGGCGATCGGGCCGAAGTAGCGTTGGGCCAGGGCTTTGACTTCGTCCGGGGTCACGTCGCCGACCACCACCAGCGTGGCGTTGTTCGGCGCATACCAAGACTCATACCAGTGACGCAGTTCTTCGACCTTCATCCGGTCGAGGTCCGCCATCCAGCCGATGGTGGGCGTGTGATAGCCGCTGGCCGGATAGGCCATGGCCTTGAAGCGTTCGTAGGCCTTGGCCATTGGTTTGTCATCGGTGGTCTGGCGACGTTCTTCCTTGATGACGTCGATCTCCCGGGCGAACTCGTCGACCGGCAGAAGCAGATTGGTCATGCGGTCCGCTTCCAGCTCGAAGGCCACGCCCAGACGATCACGAGCCAGCGTTTGGTAGTACGCGGTGAAGTCGTTACCGGTGACGGCGTTGAATTGGATGCCGAGCTCGCGCAGGAGTGGCAGGATTTTGCCTGGGCCGACTTTTTTGCTGCCCTTGAACATCAGGTGTTCCAGAGCGTGGGACAAGCCGGTCTGACCTGGGGGCTCGTAGCTGGCGCCGACCTTGTACCAGACCTGGGAGGCTACCACCGGAGCCCGATGATCCTCGCGCACAATGACCTTGAGGCCGTTATCGAGTGTGAACTCGGTAGTTGAACTGGAAGTTGTCTCGTTAGTTAATACTTTCATTCCGTTAATAGTCCTTTGCGTCCATGCGAGTTGTTTCGCAAGTTCACAATGAACTAAAGGAAAAGAACCAGGCAAACCGGGTATGTTGCCGTTTGAGAAAACGGGAGGGTGTCCTGGACGGACGGTATTCCGTCCAGGCGATTCCTTTAAGAAGGTGTTTCAGTGCTTCGCTGCCACAACGAATAGTAGACGCGCCCGGATTTCTGCTCACGGTGCAGGCGCCAGTTGGCCGGCAGGCCGAGCGTAGAGGGTGCTGTTTCGCTTTCGGTGTACACCCACGCGTCGTCCGCCAGCCATTGGCGCTCTTCCAGTAGCGTGCAAACGGCCGGCAACAGGTTCTGGTTGAACGGTGGGTCGAGGAACACCACGTCATAAGCGCTCGCGGCCTGGGTCTCCAGATAGCGCAAGGCATCGGCCGTCTGAATCTGGCCGGTGGTGCAGCGCAGGGTGCCCAGATGTTCCTTGATGCTTGAGACCGCGATGTTGCTGGCGTCCAGCGCCTGGCCCATCGCAGCGCCACGGGACAGCGCTTCAAGGAACAGCGCGCCGCTGCCGGCGAATGGATCAAGTACCTTGGCGCCGGCGATGTAAGGCGCGAGCCAGTTGAACAGGGTTTCACGCACCCGGTCCGGCGTCGGACGCAAGCCCGGTGCATCGGGGAAGCTCAGCTTTCGGCTGCCCCATTCACCGCCGATGATGCGCAGTTGGTTCACGCCGTTGTGCACGTTGTGAACAGGTTTTTTAGGACGAGTGGCCATTAATGCTCCGGAACCCCGAGCGGCTGCTCGGCAGGTTTATCAGTAGGGGCCGGTAACGGCTTTTGCGGCACGGTCGGGCCAGCGCTGACGATGACCATTTTGTCCGTGCTCAGGTGTTTGTTCAGTGCGTTTTTGACTTGCTCGACGGTCAGGTTCTGGGACTGCTGCATGAAGTCCTCCAGATAACTCAGCGGCAAATTGTAGAAACCCATCGCGCCGAGCTGACCGACGATGTCGGCGTTGCTGGCGGTGGACAGCGGGAAGCTGCCGGCCAGTTCACGCTTGGCGTCGTCGAGTTCTTTCTCGGTCGGTCCGGTTTTAAGGTAGTCGGCGAGTACGTCTTGCACCAGTTTCAGCGTGCCTTCGCTCATCTCGGCGCGGGTTTGCAGGTTAATCATGAACGGGCCGCGCGCCTGCATCGGAGTGAAGCCCGAATAAACGCCGTAGGTCAGGCCGCGCTTCTCGCGCACTTCGCTCATCAAACGGGTGCCGAAGCCACCGCCGCCGAGGATTTGGTTGCCCATGGACAGGGCAGCGTAATCCGGGTCGTCACGGTCGATGCCCAGTTGCGCGAGCATCAGGTTGGTCTGCTTGGATGGAAACTCGATGTGGCCGATGCTGGCTTTCGGTTCGGCAGGTTGCGGCAGTTTCGCCAGCGCCGGGCCTTTTGGCAGCGCGCCGGAGACTTGCGCAGCAATCGCCTCGGCTTCGGCGCGGGACAGGTCGCCCACCAGCGCAATCACCACGTTGCCGGCGGCGTAGGCTTTCTCATGGAACGCCTTCAACTGAGCCAGAGTGATGGCTGGAACGGTTTTCGCCGTGCCATCGCTGGAATGCGCGTACGGGTGATCGCCGTACAAGCGGTTCATCAGCTCGATACTGGCGAGTTTGCCGGGGTTCTGTTTCTGGTATTCGAAGCCGGCGAGCATCTGGTTCTTGATGCGCACAAACGAATCAGCGGGGAAGGTCGGTTTGCCGACGACTTCAGAGAACAGTTTCAGTGCCGGTTCGCGCTTGTCGGCGGCGCTAAGGCTGCGCAACGAGGCCAGCGCCATGTCCTTGAACGCGCCGTTGCCGAAGTCGGCACCCAGGCCTTCGAAGCCCTGAGCGATGGCGCCGACATCCTTGCCCGCCACACCTTCGTTAAGCATTGCGTTGGTCAGCACGGCGAGGCCCGGCGCATCGCCGTCCTGGCTGCTGCCGGCGGCGAAGATCAGGCGCATGTCGAACATCGGCAACTCGCGGGCTTCGACGAACAGCACCTTGGCGCCTTCGGCGGTGTTCCAGGTTTGCACGTTGAGCGAGCGGCGACTCGGCGCCTTGCCGTCGAGCTCGGCCAGCGATTGCAGTTTCTGGCTGGACTTGGCCTTGTCGAGGGCCTCGCTGGCGTTGGAATCATCGGTCTTGGAGAAATAGAAGATCGCCGAGCCGATCAGTGCGACAGCGATCAGGCCGATCAAGGCCAGACGTGGTTTTTTACGCTCACTCATGAGTCGTCTCCAGTGGCAGGACATGGGCGACGCTGAGACGTTCGCGGGTGAAATACAGCTTGGCGGCTTTCTGGATGTCCTCTGGCGTGACGCTTTCCAGTTCGGCCAGTTCGGTGTCCATCAGTTTCCACGACAGGCCGACCGTTTCCAGTTGACCGATGGCGGTGGCCTGGCTGGTGATCGAGTCACGCTCGTAAACCAGGCCGGCAATCACCTGAGCCCGCACGCGCTCCAGCTCTTCGGTGGACGGCGCGGTGGTTTTCAGCTGTTCGAGCAGCTTCCACAAACCCGCTTCGGCCTGGGCCATGGTTTTGTTTTTCTGAGTGTTCGGGGTTGCCGAAAGCGTGAACAGGCTGTCGCCGCGGGTGTAGGCGTCGTAGCTCGACGAGCCACCGGACACCAGCTCTTCGCCGCGCTCCAGTTGCGTCGGGATACGCCCGCTGTAGCCGCCATCGAGCAGGGCCGAGATCAGGCGCAAGGCGTTGACCGAGCGTTTGTCTTCGGCGGTGGCGATGCTCGGCACGTTAAAGCCCAGCATCAGGCTCGGCAGTTGGGTCTGCACGTGCAGGGTAATCTGCCGTTCGCCGGGCTCGGCCAGTTCGACCGGTTTTTTCGCCGGTGGCACGTCGCGTTTGGCGATCGGGCCGAAGTAGCGTTGGGCCAGGGTTTTCACTTCGTCCGGCGTCACGTCACCCACCACCACCAGCGTGGCGTTGTTCGGTACGTACCAGGATTGGTACCAGTGGCGCAGCTCTTCGACTTTCATGCGGTCCAGGTCCGCCATCCAGCCGATGGTCGGCGTGTGGTAGCCGCTGGCCGGGTAGGCCATGGCCTTGAAGCGTTCGTAGGCCTTGGACATCGGCTTGTCGTCGGTGCGCAGACGACGTTCTTCTTTAATGACTTCGATCTCGCGGGCGAACTCGTCGGCCGGCAGGCGCAGGCTGGCCATGCGGTCGGCTTCGAGTTCGAAGGCCACGCCCAGACGGTCGCGGGCCAGCACTTGATAGTAGGCGGTGAAGTCGTCGCTGGTGAACGCGTTCTCTTCGGCGCCAAGGTCGCGCAGGATCAGCGAGGCCTCGCCGGGGCCGACTTTCTCGCTGCCCTTGAACATCATGTGCTCCAGGGCGTGGGACAAACCGGTCTGCCCTGGCGTCTCGTAGCTGGAACCGACCTTGTACCAGACCTGGGAAACCACCACCGGTGCACGATGGTCTTCACGCACGACGACCTTCAGACCGTTGTCGAGGGTGAATTCGTGGGTGGGTTGCGGATCGGCAGCGAGGGCTGAAAGTGGCAGACAAACTGTGCTGAGCAGCAGGCCTGCAGCGCGGCGGGCTAGAGCATTCATTCGTTTTTAAACCTGTTGAGCTGCCCGCTTGTTCTTAGCGTCGGCGGGCGAGAGGGTGCTAGGATACTGATCCGTTTTACTGGCGGCCACGCCTATCAGGCCTTTGATCGGTCAGCAGGTTGTTTGGGTTTGCGTCGGAAGCTTTGAGTTTGTCAGCTAAACTCTGCGTTTTCGCCGACGATGCCGTTCCAGTCCTTCGTATTAGTCGACCTTTGAGGCGCTGTTTGCACCTCTACAAAATGTTGCGCGTGAACAAGCTGGGTCAATCGCAGTCTGTTCTGCATCGAATATTTATTTGCCGAGGCGCCCTTTGGCGCGTCGCTACTGTGAGATAGCCGTCCTCCATGTTTGGTTCCAACGACGACAAGAAAGCCCCAGCTGCGGCTGGCGAGAAGAAAAGCCTGTTCGGATGGCTGCGCAAAAAGCCGCAGGAAACCGTCGTCGAACAGCCACAACCCATTCCTGAGCCAGAACCTGCACCGGTAATAGATGAAGCGCCGGCGCCGGTCGTCTTGCCGATCGCCGAGCCGGTGCTGCAACCGGTGGTTGAGGCACAACCTGAAGTTGTGGCTGAACAGCCGCAGACCCCAGCCGCCGAGCCGTGGCTGACATTGCCGGTGGCGGAAGAGCCGGTGGCATTGGTTGAGGACGAGTTGGCGCCGCACTTTACGCCGCCGATTCCAGCGCCGAGCGCGTTTTCTCCTGCGCCGGTTCAGGTGCCAGTGATTGAGCCGGTTGTTGTGGCCGAGCCTGCGCCGGTTGTTCCAGAGCCTGTGATTCCAGCCTTTGTTGCGCCGGTTGTTCAAGCGCCAGAGCCTGCACCGGTCGCCGCGCCCGTCGTGCCGGTCGAAACACCCGCAGAGCCTGCGCGCACCGAAGAAACCAAAGCCGGTTTCTTCGCCCGCCTCAAGCAAGGCCTGTCCAAGACCAGCGCCAGCATCGGCGAAGGCATGGCCAGTCTGTTCCTCGGCAAAAAAATCATCGATGACGAGCTGCTCGAAGACATCGAAACCCGTCTGCTGACCGCCGACGTTGGCGTTGAAGCCACTTCGGTGATCATCCAGCGCCTTACCCAAAAGGTTGCGCGTAAAGAGCTGGCGGATGCCGACGCTCTCTACAAGTCCCTGCAGGCTGAACTGGCGGCGATGCTCAAACCCGTCGAGCAACCGCTGAAAATAACCTCGCAGAACAAGCCGTTCGTGATCCTCGTGGTCGGCGTCAACGGCGCCGGCAAGACCACCACCATCGGCAAACTGGCGAAGAAGCTGCAGCTCGAAGGCAAGAAAGTCATGCTGGCGGCGGGCGATACCTTCCGCGCAGCAGCGGTGGAGCAATTGCAGGTCTGGGGCGAGCGCAACAAGATTCCAGTCATCGCCCAGCACACTGGCGCCGACTCGGCTTCGGTGATCTTCGACGCCGTTCAGGCTGCCAAGGCCCGTGGTATCGACGTGTTGATCGCCGACACCGCCGGTCGTCTGCACACCAAAGACAATCTGATGGAAGAGCTGAAGAAAGTGCGCCGGGTCATCGGCAAGCTCGACGCCGACGCGCCCCACGAAGTGCTGTTGGTGCTCGACGCCGGCACCGGGCAGAACGCCATCAGCCAGGCCAAGCAATTCAACCAGACGGTCGAACTGACTGGCCTGGCGCTGACCAAGCTCGACGGCACCGCCAAGGGCGGGGTGATTTTCGCCCTGGCCAAGCAGTTTGGCCTGCCGATCCGCTACATCGGCGTCGGTGAAGGCATCGATGACTTGCGTACTTTTGAAGCAGAACCCTTTGTCCAGGCACTGTTTGCCGAGCGGGAGCGTTCATGATTCGTTTCGAGCAGGTCGGTAAACGCTACCCGAACGGTCACGTCGGCTTGCATGAGCTGAGCTTTCGAGTCCGTCGGGGCGAATTCTTGTTTGTGACCGGCCACTCTGGCGCCGGTAAAAGCACCTTGTTGCGTCTGCTGCTGGCCATGGAGCGGCCGACCACCGGCAAATTATTGCTCGCGGGCCAAGACCTCGGCACCATCAGCAACGCGCAGATTCCTTACCTGCGTCGGCAGATCGGTGTGGTGTTCCAGAACCACCAGTTGCTGTTCGATCGCACTGTGTTCAACAACGTCGCACTGCCGTTGCAGATTCTGGGTCTGTCCAAAGCCGAAATCGCCAAGCGTGTGGATTCGGCCCTGGAGCGCGTGGCGCTGTCGGACAAGACCGATCTGTACCCCGGCGACCTGTCCACCGGCCAGCAGCAGCGCGTCGGCATCGCCCGCGCCATCGTTCACCGCCCGGCCTTGCTGCTGGCGGATGAGCCGACCGGTAACCTCGACCCGCGTCTGGCGGCCGAAATCATGGGCGTGTTCGAAGACATCAACCGTCTGGGCACCAGCGTGCTGATCGCCAGCCACGACCTGGCCCTGATCGCTCGCATGCGTCACCGCATGCTGACCCTGCAACGCGGCCGACTGATCGGCGACGGGGAGGCCGGCGTATGAGTGCGACACGCAGCCCCAAGGTTTCCGAGCGCGTGGCGCCGAAAGCCGCCGATCCGCAACCGCAGAAGAAAAAACGCGACGATGACGACGGCCCGGACTTTGCCACGCTGTTCCGTGCCTGGATTGAAAGCCATCGCGCCAGTCTGCTGGACAGCCTGCGTCGCCTGGGCAAGCAGCCCATCGGCAGTTTCTTCACCTGCATGGTGATGGCGGTGGCCCTGAGTTTGCCAATGGGTCTGTCACTTTTGCTAAGTAATGTGGAACGTCTCGGCGGTTCCTGGCAGCGAGCGGCGCAGATTTCCCTGTACCTGCAACTTGAGGTCAGCCCGGCTGAAGGCGAGTCGTTGCGCGACCAGATCAAAGGCATTCCGGGCGTCGCCGATGCTGAATATGTCGGCCGCGATCAGGCGCTGGAAGAGTTCCAGCAACAGTCCGGTCTGGGTGAGGCGTTGAAGGAATTGCCGGAAAACCCGTTGCCAGGCGTGGTGCTGGTGACCCCGAACGAGGTCGACAAGCCTGCGCTTGAAGCATTACGACAAAAACTTTCCGAGCTGCCGAAGGTACAACAGGCGCAACTTGATCTAGTCTGGGTCGAGCGTCTGGCAGCCATCCTCAAGCTGGGTGACCGTTTTGTCTTCGGTCTGACCGTGCTTCTGGTTTCTGCATTACTTTTGGTGATAGGCAATACCATTCGTCTTCATATTGAAAACCGCCGCACAGAGATAGAAGTGATTAAACTCGTCGGCGGCACTGACAGTTATGTGCGCAGGCCCTTTCTGTACATGGGCGCGTTGTATGGCTTCGGTGCGGGGATACTTTCCTGGGGCGTATTGGCGTTCGGCCTGAACTGGCTGAACGAGGCAGTGGTTGGACTGGCCGGTTTGTACGGCAGTAATTTTGCGCTGGCCGGAGTGCCAGTAGCCGACGGTCTGTCTCTCTTGCTTGGCGCGGTGCTGTTGGGGTATATCGGTGCATGGATTGCAGTCGCACGCCACCTGAGGGAGCTTGCGCCTAAGTAGTATCACTTTGCTCGTATTGACCTTTCAGCGTTTTTGGGAACTTGTCTTTCGGTTTCCGGTCAATTTTCGCAGTGCTGAACTGCACGAGTTTGTAAGACGGAGGTTTTTTCGTATGACCAATTCTTTGCAACCTGCATATGCTCTGGTCCCGGGTGCGAACCTGGAGGCCTATGTGCACACCGTGAACAGCATTCCATTGCTGACGCCGGAGCAGGAGCGTGAACTGGCCGAGAGTCTCTACTATGAGCAGGATTTGGGGGCGGCTCGGCAGATGGTGCTCGCCCACCTGCGTTTTGTCGTACATATCGCCCGTAGCTATTCCGGCTACGGTCTGGCTCAGGCTGACCTGATCCAGGAAGGTAACGTCGGCCTGATGAAGGCCGTGAAGCGCTTCAACCCGGAAATGGGTGTGCGCCTGGTGTCGTTCGCTGTGCACTGGATCAAGGCGGAAATTCACGAGTTCATCCTGCGCAACTGGCGCATTGTGAAAGTCGCGACCACCAAGGCCCAGCGCAAACTGTTCTTCAACCTGCGCAGCCAGAAGAAACGCCTGGCGTGGCTGAACAACGAGGAAGTCCACCGTGTGGCGGAAAGCCTCGGCGTGGAGCCGCGGGAAGTGCGCGAGATGGAAAGTCGCCTGACCGGCCATGACATGGCCTTCGACCCGGCCGCAGAAGCGGACGATGACAGCGCTTTCCAATCGCCGGCCAACTATCTGGAAGACCACCGGTACGATCCGGCCCGTCAACTGGAAGATGCTGACTGGAGCGACAACTCCAACCACAACCTGCACGAAGCGCTGGAAGTGCTGGACGACCGCAGCCGTGACATCCTTTATCAGCGCTGGTTGGCTGAAGAGAAAGCCACGCTGCACGACCTGGCGCAAAAGTACAACGTGTCGGCCGAGCGTATTCGTCAGCTCGAGAAGAGTGCGATGAACAAGCTCAAGTTGTCGATCGCCGCCTAAGCTGCGAGAAGGCAATAAAAAACGCCCCGATCATTGATCGGGGCGTTTTTGTTTGTGCCCATTTATCCGGCTGGCGCCGGCCCCTGTGGGAGCGAGCCTGCTCGCGATGGCGTCAGGTCAGTCGGTACAGATGTTGAATAATCTACCGCTATCGCGAGCAGGCTCGCTCCCACAGGAGATTTGCAGTGTTATTGAGACCAAGGCGCCCGGCGCGAATCGTTGAGGCCCAGCAGATAGCTGTCGCCCCCCAACTGACTCATCTGCTGCCGGATCCAGCCAGCCCGTCGTGCAACATAGTTAGTCGGATGACTCGCACTCCAAAACCTTGGATTAGGCAGCACCGCAGCCAGCAAACTCGCCTGTTGCCGGGACAGCGACTTGGCGCCAACACTAAAGTGATGCCGAGCCGCCGCTTCCGCGCCAAACACTCCGTCATCCCACTCGACGCTGTTCAGGTACACCTCAAGAATCCGCTGCTTGGGCCAGAACACTTCGATCAGCCCGGTAAACCAGGCTTCCAGGCCTTTGCGCAGCCAGCTACGGCCAGACCACAAAAACAGGTTTTTCGACACTTGCTGGCTCAAAGTACTGGCACCGCGAACCGAACCACCCAGGTCGTTGTGCGCCAATGCGGCGCGGATCGCACCAATGTCAAAACCCCAATGCTCCGGGAATTTCTGATCCTCACCGGCAATTACCGCCACCTTCAGGTCGTCGGATATTTCATCCCAGGGTTTCCAGGTGCGTTGCAGATCAATGGGTTCGCCATCGAACCAGGATTCGATCTTGCGCTCGACCATCAGCGCCGTGCCCGGTGGTGGTACCACGCGAAAAATCAGCACCAGCAATACGCTGCCACCCGCGAACCAGAGCACGGCTTTTGTAAATCGTCGTAAAAATAAACGCAGCATAGAGATGGCTTGGCCGAACCCGTTGAGCGGGCCATTATACAGACCCTGTTGATCGAGTCTGACTGGAGTTCTTCATGCTGCGTGGCTTTCTGATGCTGGCCGCTTTCTTCGGCTTCACCGGCGTTGCCCTTGGTGCATTCGCCGCCCATGGCCTGAAAAACCGTCTGACGCCTGAATACTTGGCAATCTTCCACACCGGTGTCACTTACCAACTGGTGCACACCCTGGCCCTGTTGGGTATTGCGCTGGTGGCCACGCAGGTTCAGGGGCGCTTGATCACCTGGGCCGGCGCTTCGTTTGCCATCGGTATTGTGCTGTTTTCCGGCAGCCTGTACCTGTTGACCCTGACTGGCGTCAGCAAGCTTGGGATCATCACACCCTTCGGCGGCCTGGCATTCCTGGTCGGCTGGCTCTGCCTGGGCCTTGCCGCCTGGCGGTTGAGCTGACCGGGCGGTCCATTTCATGACGAATGGCTTGGGTCGCCAAGACTGATCGGGCTAGAATGCCAGCCCCTAAAAATGATGGCGGCATTCGGCATGCGCATTCAGTTGAACGGCGAATCCCTTGAACTGCCCGACGGTGAAACCGTTGCGGCCCTGCTGACCCGTCTGGAACTGACCGGACGCCGGGTGGCGGTTGAACTCAATCTGGATATCGTCCCGCGCAGCCAGCATGCGGACACCACGTTGAACAACGGCGATAGCGTCGAAGTGGTTCACGCCATCGGCGGCGGCTAGTCGCCCGGCCCGCAAGGGCACAGAATTCTGCAAGAACCTCACCCCTACAGAGGATTTCCCATGAGCATCGTTCGTAGCGACAAGCCTTTCGTCCTGGCCGGTCGTACTTACCAGTCGCGTTTGCTGGTAGGCACCGGCAAGTACCGCGACATGGAAGAAACCCGCCTGGCCATCGAGGCCTCGGGTGCCGAGATCGTCACCTTCGCCGTGCGCCGCACCAACCTCGGCCAGAACCCGGGCGAACCGAACCTGCTCGAAGTCCTGTCGCCGGATCGCTACACCTTCCTGCCTAACACCGCCGGTTGCTTCGACGCTACCGAAGCTGTGCGCACTTGTCGCCTGGCCCGTGAACTGCTCGGCGGCCACAACCTGGTGAAGCTGGAAGTGCTGGCGGACCAGAAAACCCTGTTCCCCAACGTCATCGAAACCCTCAAGGCCGCCGAAGTGCTGGTCAAGGAAGGTTTCGACGTGATGGTGTACACCAGCGATGACCCGATCATCGCCCGTCAACTGGCGGAAATCGGCGTTATCGCGGTCATGCCGCTGGCCGGTCTGATCGGCACGGGCCTGGGGATCTGCAACCCGTACAACCTGCAGATCATCCTCGAAGAAGCCAAGATCCCGGTACTGGTTGATGCCGGTGTCGGCACCGCTTCCGACGCCACCATTGCCATGGAACTGGGTTGCGAAGCGGTGCTGATGAACTCGGCCATCGCCCATGCCCAGCAGCCGATCATGATGGCTGAAGCCATGAAACACGCCATCGTTGCAGGCCGCCTGGCCTACCTCGCCGGCCGCATGCCGAAAAAACTCTATGCCAGCGCCTCTTCGCCGCTGGATGGTCTGATCAAGTAAGAGCCATTGATGACTGAATCAAACGACACGCCAATCCAGACGGAAGAAGGCGACGAGCGCCAACACCGCCGCATCAAGAGTTTCGTGATGCGCGCCGGGCGCATGACCGAAGGCCAGCAACGCGGCCTGGACCAGGGCACGCCGCTGTTTGTGCTGCCATTGGCTGATGCACCGGTGGACTTCGACCAGGTGTTCGGTCGCTCGGCACCGCGCTCGCTGGAAATCGGTTTCGGCATGGGCCATTCGTTGCTGGAAATGGCCGCTGCCTCGCCGGAACAGGATTTCATTGGCGTGGAAGTGCACCGGCCGGGTGTCGGTGCGCTGCTCAATGGCGTGCTGACTCAGGGCCTGACCAACCTGCGGGTCTACGATTGCGACGCAATCGAAGTGCTCAACCGTTGCATCGCCGACAACAGCCTCGATCGCCTGATGCTGTTTTTCCCGGACCCGTGGCACAAGAGCCGTCACCACAAGCGCCGTATCGTTCAGGCGTCGTTCGCTGAACTGGTGCGCAGCAAGTTGAAGGTCGGCGGTATTCTGCACATGGCCACCGACTGGGAACCGTACGCCGAGTACATGCTGGAAGTGATGAACGTGGCGCCGGGTTATCGCAACCTGGCCGAAGACGGCAAGTGCGTGCCGCGCCCGGCTGAACGGCCGATCACCAAGTTCGAACGCCGTGGCGAACGTCTTGGGCATGGCGTGTGGGATTTGAAGTTCGAAAAGCAGTCCTGAACGGTAATACAAAAACCTGTGGGAGCGGGCTTGCCCGCGATAGCGGTCTGACAGTCAACGTGGATGTTGAATGTTACGGCCTCATCGCGGGCAAGCCCGCTCCCACAATGTTTTGTATGTGCTCAAATTCAGCGGCGGTCGGCCACTACGCCGATCAGCACCAGCACCACCAACAACACCGGCGCCAGGCTGTAGTTGTTGAACTGGCTCAGGCCTTTGATGATCCACGGCGTGGCGTAGATCAGCGCGAGGCCGCTGCCGACCATGCACACCAAGGCCATCAGCGGGACGCGCAAGGCGCCGGCGATGCTGCCCAGGCGTTGGTCGACCCAGCCCTTTATGTCCGCGCCAAACAGCACCAGCAAACAGCCCACCAGTGCCAGAGAGATCTCCGACAGGTTGCTGCGGCTCCAGCGGGAGACGGTGGCGAGCAGGTCGAGTATCAAATCCATTCGTTTTCCCTTAAGGCTGAAATCAGCTCAGAAATTTCTGCAGCAAGTCATTGAGGAACAGTTGCCCGCGCTCGGTGGCCGCCAGACGTGACGGTTCGACCTGCAACAAGCCGCTTTGTTCGGCCTCGAGGCGGCCTTCGGCGAAGCTTTCCAGACTCAGGCCGGTCCGCTCCGGGTACAGCCGCGATTCGACGCCCTCGGTCAGGCGCAAGGCGTTCATCAGGAACTCGAACGGCATTTCTTCATTGGTCAGCGCTTTCTCGCCCGCCTTGAAGCTTTTCGCCGGGTTCAGGTAGTCCTTCGGCAGGCGCGTCTTCCAGGTGCGCACGATGCGCCCGTCCGGATGACTGAGCTTGCCGTGGGCGCCGGCGCCGATGCCGATGAAGTCACCGAAGCTCCAATAATTGAGATTGTGCCGCGCCGGACGCCCGGGCTGGGCATACGCCGAGACTTCGTATTGCGCGTAACCGTGCTCGGCGAGCAACGCCTGGCCGGCTTCCTGAATGTCCCACAGTGTGTCGTCTTCCGGCAGCGTCGGAGGCTGGTTCCAGAACACCGTGTTAGGTTCCAGCGTCAGCTGGTACCAGGACAAGTGGGTCGGATTCAAAGCGATGGCCTGACGCAGGTCGTTCAGGGCGTCGTCCAGCGACTGATCGGGCAAGCCGTGCATCAAGTCCAGGTTGAAGTTGTCGAACCCGGCCTGACGCGCCATGCCGGCGGCACGCACCGCTTCATCGCCGTTGTGAATCCGCCCCAGTGCCTTGAGTTTTTCTTCCTGAAAGCTCTGGATGCCGATCGACAGGCGATTGATGCCCAATGCGCGGTAAGCAACAAACTTCTCTTGTTCGAAGGTGCCCGGATTGGCTTCCAGGGTGATTTCGATATCACTGGCAAACGCAATGCGCTGCTCGACGCCTTTGAGCAAACGGCCCAGTGCCTCGGCGCTGAACAGGCTCGGCGTGCCGCCACCAAAAAAGATCGAACTCAACTCACGGCCGTAAACCGCGTGCAGGTCCTGATCGAGGTCGGCCAACAAGGCGTCGACGTATTCCTGCTCCGGCAGCACCGGGCTGGCGGTGTGGGAATTGAAGTCGCAATAAGGGCATTTGCGCACACACCACGGGATGTGGATGTACAACGCAAGGGGCGGCAGCACGGGAAGCGCGGCCCTAGGCGATTGTGCGGCGCCGCCGAAGATCAGCGGCGATGCGGATGAGTCGTGGGTCATTTCAAACCCAGACGCTGGCGCAGCAGATCCATTGCACGGGCGCGGTGACTGATTTGGTTCTTGTCGCTCGGGCTCAGCTCGGCGCTGGAGCAATCGCGTTCCGGCACCCAGAACAGCGGATCGTAACCAAAACCGTGCTCACCACTGGCCTGGGTCAGGATGCGCCCATGCCACAGCCCTTCGCAAAGGATCGGCAGCGGGTCATCAGCATGACGCACCAGCGCCAGCACGCAAACGAACTGTGCGCCGCGCTCGGCTTGCGGCACATCCTTCAAGGCATCGAGCAGTTTGGCGTTGTTCGCCGCGTCGCCCTGGCCATCGGCATAACGGGCCGAGTAGATCCCCGGCGCACCGCCAAGGAAATCCACCGCCAGCCCCGAGTCGTCGGCCAGCGCCGGCAGGCCGGAAATGCGCGCAGCGTTACGGGCCTTGAGGATGGCGTTCTCGACGAACGACAGACCGGTTTCTTCAGGCTCGACATTGCTGAACTCGCCGATCGAGCGCAGTTGCACCGAGTCGCCGAGCATGGCCTGGAGTTCCTTGAGTTTGCCGGCGTTGTGGCTGGCCAGTACGAGTTGCGTGAAGTTGATCATTCGCCGGGGAAAAGCTCTTGGTTGAAATTGATGGTGTTGATTTTGTCACCGTTCTGCACCTTGATCTCGAAGGTGCGGACTTCCTGCTGCTCGACCGGGTATTGAGCGATGTAGTAGACCGCGCCCTGTTCGGTGATCTGCTTGAACTTCAATGGCACAGTCTGGCTGGTGAGGTCTTTGACCGTACCGCTGACGTTAGAGATCAGCGGTTTGCCGTCCTTGATCACCGAGACGTTGATCACGCCCTGGTTCTTGCTGCGGATCAGCTCGGCCGATTTGGCGATGTCCGGTGTCAGGAACGTGGAGTTGAAGGTGTTGTAGTGCACCGTCACGTCGCCAAAGGTTTCCTGGCGCTCGCCCTTGATGATGTCGGCAGCCATCGCGGTGACGCTCAGGCAGGCAGTAACTAAAAACAGTGCTAGACGACCCATGATCGTTCTCCTTGGAATGTCGTGGTTCAGACCGCGACCTTGTGATCCTGCAGCCCTGGACTGCTGACGCGGTAAATACCGATCTCACCTAACAGATTAGGCCATAGCTTACTGGCCCACCCGTGCCGATGCTGTTGATCCACGGCAAGCCGATCAATGACCTTGGCTTCACGTTCGCGGCAAAGTGCTTCAAAGTCTTCGAAGGTGCAGAAGTGGATGTTCGGCGTGTTGTACCAGGTGTACGGCAGAAACTCCGACACCGGCATCCGGCCCTTGCTTGCCAGGTACCAGCGGCAGCGCCAGTGACCGAAGTTGGGGAAGGTGATGATGCACTGGCGACCGACCCGCAGCATTTCGTCGAGGATCTTGTCCGGATAGTGCACGGCTTGCAGCGCCTGGGTCATGACCACGATGTCGAAGCTGTTGCTGGCAAAGTTGCCCAGGCCCTTGTCCAGGTCCTGCTCGATGACGTTGATGCCCTTGGCCACGCACTCGGCGATGTTGTCCGGGTCGTTTTCCAGGCCGTAGCCGGTGACTTGCTTGTGGTCCCGCAGCCAGGTCAGCAGCTCGCCGTCACCGCAACCGAGGTCGAGCACGCGGCTGCCGGCGGGGATCCATTCCTGGATGATTTCCAGATCAGCTCTCATGGCTTTCTCACAACGAAATACGGTTCATGTAGTTGCTGAACGCCTGCAAGTAACGCGGGATCGGAATCAGGAAGGCGTCGTGGCCTTGCGGAGCGTCGATCTCGAGGTAGCAGACGTCCTTCTTGGCCGCCATCAGCGCGTCCACCAGTTCCCGGGAGCGGGCAGGGGAGAAGCGCCAGTCGGTGGTGAAGGACATCACGCAGAACTTGGCCTTGGCATTGGCGAAGGTTTTCGCCAGGTCATCGTCAAAGTTGGCTGCCGGGTCGAAGTAGTCCAGCGCCTTGGTCATCAGTAAGTAGGTGTTGGCGTCGAAACGCCCGGAGAACTCTTCACCCTGATAACGCAGGTAGCTTTCGACCTGGAACTCGACACTGTGGAAGTCGTAGTTGAGCTTTTCGCTCTTCAGGCCGCGGCCGAATTTTTCGCCCATCGAGTCATCGGACAGGTAGGTGATGTGCCCGACCATCCGCGCCAGCATCAAGCCGCGCTTGGGGATCACGCCCGCTTCCTGGAACGAACCGCCGTGGAATTCGGGGTCGGTGAGGATCGCCTGGCGTGCGACTTCGTTGAAAGCGATGTTCTGCGCCGACAGTTTCGGTGCCGAGGCGATGGCCAGGCAGTGACGAATTCGATCGGGGTAGGTGATGCTCCACTGCATCGCCTGCATGCCGCCGAGGCTGCCACCAATCACGGCGGCCCATTGGCTGATGCCGATCCGGTCGGCCAGACGTGCCTGGCTGTGCACCCAGTCTTCCACGGTCAGTACCGGGAAATCGGCGCCGAACGGCTTGCCGGTTTCCGGGTTGATGCTGCTCGGGCCGGTGGAACCGTTGCAACCGCCGAGGTTGTTCAGGCTGACCACGAAGAACTTGTTGGTGTCGATCGGCTTGCCGGGGCCGATGCAGCTGTCCCACCAGCCGGGCTTGCGGTCGTCGGGGCTGTGGAAACCGGCGGCGTGATGGTGACCGGACAAGGCGTGGCAAATCAGCACGGCGTTGCTCGCCGTGGCATTCAGCGTGCCGTAGGTTTCGTAAATAAGGTCATACGCTGGGAGCGAACGGCCGCAGGCCAGGGCCAGAGGTTCGCTGAAGTGCGCCACTTGCGGCGTCACCAGACCAACAGAATCGGCGGGAAAGGCAGTTGGCATCGACCCTGCTCTCGTTGAAATGAGGCGTAAGTCTAAAGACCGGTGGGGTTAGCGGCAAGCGAAGGCCGGGCCTCAATTCATTCAGTTAGACCGAGGCGCGCCCATCGCGGGCAAGCCCGCTCCCACAGGTATTGTGCAACTCCTGTGGGAGCGGGCTTGCCCCGCGATGAACGATGACTCGGTTTAACAGGTTATCGCCCGCTTCAGATCAGCCCGAGCAGCCCTTGCGGCATCAGCGCAAAGTAGGCCAGGCGCGGGATCAGCCAGCTTTGCAGCAACTGGATCACGATAAACGCAAAGATCGGCGAGATGTCGAGACCACCCAGGTTCGGAATGATCCGACGGAACGGGGCGAGTACCGGTTCGGTAATCTGCGCGACCAGCTCGGCGCCCGGGTTGTGGCTCCCCGGGGCGACCCAGGACAGAATCACGCTGATGATCATTGCGTAAAACAGAATGTTCAAAAACAGCGAGAACAGCGCAATCAGAGACCAAGGCACCAACAGCAACCAGTCGACCATGAAGCCTTTGAGCGCCAGGATGACCGCGATCAACAGCATCTGCACGATCAGCGCCAGCACCAGCGACGACATATCCAGCCCGAACATGCTCGGGATGACCCGGCGCAGCGGTTTGAGCAGCGGCTGGGTGGCCTTGACGATGAACTGGCAGAGCGGGTTGTAAAAGTTCGCCCGGACCAGTTGCAGGATGAAACGCAACAGCACGATCAGCAGGTACAGGCTGCCCAGGGTTTTGATGATGAAAATGGCAGCGTCATTGAGTCCGAGCATCATTGATTCCTTTGTAAGAGCTGATTAGCGGCCAAGTTGCTCAGCCATCTCGGCCGAGCGGTGCGCAGCGGCGCCGAGTGCTTTTTCCACCAGCGCTTCGAAGCCGCCAGCCTGGAACGATTTGATTGCAGCTTCTGTAGTGCCCGCCGGCGAAGTTACACGGCGACGCAGTTCTGCCGCGTCGACATCGCTGGCAACCGCCATGTGCGCGGCGCCCAGGGCGGTTTGCAGGGTCAGTTGCGCGGCGATATCGGCCGGCAGACCGAGCTTCACGCCGGCGGCGGTCATGGCTTCGATCAGCAGGAAGAAGTACGCAGGGCCCGAGCCGGAGACGGCGGTGACCGCGTCCAGTTGCTGTTCTTCGTTCAACCACACGGCGATGCCAACGGCCGACAGCAGCTCTTGCGCCTGTTGGCGTTGTTCTGCGGTGACTTCGGCGGTGGCGAACAAGCCGCTCACGCCCTGACGCAGCAGCGCCGGGGTGTTGGGCATGCAGCGCACGATCGGTTGCGCGCCGAGCCAGTTGTTCATGCTGGCGCAGGTGATCCCGGCGGCGATCGACACCACCAGTTGATTCGGTTTCAAGCTCGGGCGAAGTGCTTCGCAGACGGCTTTCATCGCTTGCGGTTTGACTGCCAGAACAACGACGTCGGCGCCTTGAATGGCGTCGGCGTTGTCGGCGAATACGTCGATGCCGTGTTCGGCGTTCACTTTGGCGCGGGTTTCAGCGCCCGGATCGCTGGCGCGTAGCTGCGCGGCGTCCAGACCTTTGGCGCGCAGGCCGCCGATCAGGCTGGCGGCCATGTTGCCGGCACCGATAAAGGCAATACGAGTGTTGCTCATGTCAGGTCCTTATAAAAGAAAGCCATCAAGGTTGGCTGTAATCACGGGCGCCAAAGAGAGCCGTACCGATACGGACCCATGTGGCGCCTTGAGCGATGGCCGACTCGAGGTCGTGGCTCATGCCCATGGAAAGTGTGTCGAGCGGCAGGTTCAGGCTGGCTTGCAGGCTCTGCACGGCCGCAAATGCGGCGTCCTGGGCGGCGCGATCTTCCGTCGGCTCGGGAATCGCCATCAGCCCGCGCAGTTTGATGCGTGGCAGTTCACTGATGGCCTTGGCCAAAGCCGGCAGGTCGGCCGGGGTGCAGCCGGATTTGCTGGCTTCACCGCTGACGTTGACCTGGATGCAGATGTTCAGTGGCGGCAGATCGACAGGACGTTGTTCGGACAGCCGTTGTGCGATTTTCAAGCGATCCACGGAATGCACCCAGGCGAAGTGCTCGGCGATAGCCCGAGTCTTGTTCGATTGAATGGGGCCGATGAAGTGCCAGATCAAGGGCAGGTCGGCCAATTCGAGCTGTTTGCTCAGGGCTTCCTGCAAGTAGTTTTCGCCAAAGTCGCGCAGTCCGGCGGCATGCGCTTCGCGCAGGGCCTCGGCGGGCTTGGTCTTGCTCACGGCCAGGAGCTGGACGCTGTGCTCGTCGCGGTGGGCGGCAAGGGCGGCAGCCCGGATGCGTGAACTAACCAGGGCAATGTTGTCTGCTATCGTGGACATTCAAGAGGCGCCAGCGGGTCTGAGGTTGGCGGCATTCTACTGGAATTGAGGAGTGCTATGGATATCACTGAGCTGCTGGCTTTCAGCGCCAAGCAGGGCGCGTCCGACTTGCACCTGTCGGCCGGCCTGCCACCGATGATTCGCGTCGACGGCGATGTACGACGCATCAATCTGCCAGCCCTGGACCACAAGGAAGTTCAGGAGCTGGTCTACGACATCATGAACGACACCCAGCGGGTGGACTTCGAGAAGCACCTGGAAACCGATTTTTCCTTTGAAGTGCCGGGTGTTGCGCGTTTTCGGGTCAATGCGTTCAACCAGAACCGGGGCGCCGGCGCGGTGTTCCGGACCATTCCGTCGAAGGTCCTGAGCATGGACGACCTGGGGATGGGGGAAGTGTTTCGCAAGATTACCGACTCCCCCCGTGGCCTGGTGCTGGTCACCGGCCCGACCGGTTCCGGCAAGTCCACCACCCTGGCGGCGATGATCGATTACCTGAATAACAATCGTCATCACCACATCCTGACCATTGAAGACCCGATCGAGTTCGTCCACGAATCACGCAAATGCCTGATCAATCAGCGCGAAGTCCATCGCGATACCCGCAGCTTCGCCACGGCGTTGCGCTCGGCGTTGCGGGAGGACCCGGATGTGATTCTGGTGGGCGAGATGCGTGATCTGGAGACTATTCGTCTGGCGCTGACGGCTGCCGAGACCGGTCATCTGGTGTTTGGCACGTTGCACACCACGTCGGCGGCGAAAACCATCGACCGGGTGGTAGACGTGTTTCCGGGGGATGAGAAGTCGATGGTGCGTTCCATGCTGTCCGAGTCATTGCTGGCGGTGGTGTCGCAGACGCTGGTGAAGAAGATCGGCGGCGGGCGCATTGCGGCGCATGAAATCATGCTGGGGACATCGGCGATCCGTAACCTGATCCGCGAGGATAAAGTGGCGCAGATGTACTCGTCGATTCAGACCGGTGGGAATCTGGGGATGCAGACGCTGGATATGTGCTTGAAGGAATTGGTGACCAAGGGTTTGATCAGTCGCGAGCATGCGCGGGAGAAGGCGCGGTCGCCGGATAATTTTTGACCGGGAGATGTGTAGTGCTTTCAATGGCCCCTTCGCGGGCAAGCCCGCTTCCACAAGGATTTATGGCGTACACAAATTGTGTGAACACCTCTGAAACCTGTGGGAGCGAGCCTGCTCGCGATGGGGGCATCATGGCCAAAAAAAATCCCGGATCAGATCCGGGATTTTCAAATCAACGCTGAACAACCTGCAGCGTGTTCTTCTCTTTCGGCAGAACCCGCTTGGCTACCACGTAGTGGCTTTCCCAGTACGGTTTCTTCAAAGTGTCGATGGTCACCGACTTGCCACGGCGTGGTGCGTGGATAAAGCGGTCATTGCCCAGGTAGATGGCAACGTGATTGACCCGGCGGCTCTTGATGTTGAAGAAAATCAGGTCGCCCGGCTTCAGATCCTTGCGATCGACTTTCTCGCCATGACCGCTGGCCATGGCGTTCGAGGTGCGCGGCAGGTCAAACGTGGCATCGTTGAACGCGTATTTCACCAGGCCGCTGCAATCGAACCCTTTACTTGGGCTGCTGCCGCCCCAACGGTAAGGTGTACCGAGGACGTTGACGGCACGGCTCAGCACATTGCTGCTTTCTTTGTTCGCCATCGGCGGGACAAGCTTGCTGTTGGCTTTGCTCAGCGAAGTCGATGGCTTGGCCGTTTGTTTGTTTTTGCTCGAAGGAGCAGAAACATGGGATTTTGGGGTGTAACCATTAACGTTAGGAAGACGTTGCTCACGATTGGTGGCGTGGGCGGCCAGTGGCATCAAAAGGCAAATGGTTAGCCATGTCTTGAAAAATGGACGCATTAGGCAAGGCTCATATGGGTTAGCGCGAAACTTTATAACAGCTTTTTTTGTCATTCCGAGGCCGTTGGTCGATTCAACCTGGCGGTCAACGGAACCAAATACGCTGCAAATGGACGCCATTGTCGGACAGAAGTCAGGTGCTATAAGGGTTTGACGGCAGACAAGGTAACACTTGCCATACGTCGGCCACCTGTAAAAAAGTCACAAAGAATTCAAGAATATTTATCTATCGTGTGATTCGAGGCCATTCATGAACACCTATCAACACCCCGTTCCACATCAAGATACCCACAGCAAAGTGATCGGATACCTGCTGTGGATTTTCGGTTTTACCGGCGCTCACCGCTTTTATTACGGCAAACCGGTGACCGGGACGATCTGGTTCTTCACCTTCGGTTTGTTGGGTATAGGCTGGCTGATCGACGTCTTTCTGATCCCGGCCATGGACCGCGAAGCGGACCTGCGTTTTACCCCCGGGCCGATCGAATACAACGTCGCGTGGATTCTGCTGACGTTTCTCGGGGTGCTCGGCGTGCACCGGATGTATCAGGGGAAGTGGATCAGCGGGTTGCTGTACCTGGTGACGGGCGGTTTGTTCTTTCTGGGGGTTTTGTATGACTTCTGGACGCTGAATGATCAGGTGTCAGTGCGCAACGCGCAGAATCGCGGCACTTTCCAGTAAGTCATCGCCACCAGGCTGGCTCCCACAGAGGATTTGTGTTGTTCACAGATCCTGTGTGGGAGCTAGCACTGCTAGCGATTGGGACTGCTCAGTATCAAGCCTGGTGGCTGATCCGCCCATCCACTAGCGTGTAACGCACCACGCCTGGCAGGCTATGCCCAATGAACGGGCAGTTCTCACCCTTGGACAACCAGGTTTCACCGGCCACGGTCGAAGCCGTCGGGTCGAACAGCACGATGTCCGCCGCCCCACCCACCACCAGTTTCCCCGCCGGCAAGCGCAATGCTTCAGCAGGCCCGGCACTCAGGCGTGCCAGCAGCGTCGGCAGATCCAGCAAGCCATCCTCCACCAGCGTCAACGCCAATGGCAGCAACAGTTCAACGCTGCTGATACCCGGCTCGGTGGCACCGAACGGCGCCAGTTTGGCGTCCCGCTCATGGGGTTGGTGATGGCTGGAAATCGCCGAAACCACTCCCGACTTCACCGCCTCACGCAAGCCATCGCGGTCGGCGCGGGTGCGCAGCGGCGGCTGGACGTGATAGAGGCTGCTGAAGTCGATCAGTGCTTCATCGGTCAGGATCAGCTGATACAACGCCACATCGGCGGTCACCGGCAGTCCACGGGCCTGAGCCTGAGCGATCAGGGCCACGCCGCGAGCGCTGGTGAGTTGGCTGAAGTGCGCGCGCACGCCGCTTTGCTCGACCAGCAGCAGATCCCGGGCCAATGCCACGGTTTCGGCGGTTTCCGGAATCCCCGGCAAACCGAGGAAACTGGCGGTCGGGCCTTCGTGCGCCAAGCCACCTTCGGCCAGATCATGGTCCTGCGAGTTGAAAATCACCGTCAGGTCGAAGGTCGCCGCGTACTCCAGCGCCCGGCACAGCGTGCGGGTGTTGCGGAAGCTTTCCAGACCGTTGCCGAACGCCACGCAACCGGCGTCGCGCAAAGCCACGAGCTCTGCCAGTTGCTCACCCTCAAGGCCTTTGCTCAAGGCACCGATCGGGAACACCTTGGTGTTGCCGGCCTCGCGGGCGCGGTCGAGGATCAGTTCGGCCACGGCCGAGGTGTCCAGCACCGGTTTGGTTTTTGGCGGGCAGCACAGACTGGTCACGCCACCGGCGGCGGCCGCGCGGGTTTCGCTGACGATTGAACCTTTGCGGCTGTAGCCCGGCTCGCGCAGGGCGACGTTCAGGTCGACCAGCCCCGGTGCGGCCACCAGGCCTTGGGCGTCGAGGGTGTCGACGGCAACGAAACCGGCCGGTGCGGCGCCAAGGGCGACGATCTTGCAGGCTTCGATGTGGATATCAGTCACTTGATCCAGCCCGCTGACTGGATCGATCACGCGGGCGCCGAGAATGCTGAGCTTCACTGGGCGTTCTCCTGCTCGAATTGGCGCTGGGCAGTCTGCCCGCTCATGGCCATGGACAGCACGGCCATACGAATCGCGATGCCGTAGGTCACCTGGTTGAGAATCACCGAATGCGGACCGTCGGCCACCGCCGACTCGATCTCCACGCCCCGGTTGATCGGGCCCGGGTGCATGACGATGCAATCCGGTTTGGCGCCGGCGAGGCGTGCGGTGGTCAGGCCGAACAGGCGGTAGAACTCACCTTCGCTCGGCAGCAGGCCACCGGTCATGCGTTCACGTTGCAGGCGCAGCATGATCACCACGTCGACGTCTTTCAGGCCTTCGGTCATGTTGGTGTAAACCTTCACGCCGTATTGCTCGATGCCGATCGGCAGCAGGGTTTTCGGCGCGATCACGCGGATGTCCGGGCAACCGAGGGTTTTCAGCGCCAGCATGTTCGAGCGCGCGACCCGCGAGTGCAGGATGTCGCCGACGATGGCTACCGAAAGGTTTTCGAAACCGCCCTTGTGCCGACGAATCGTCAACATGTCGAGCATGCCTTGGGTCGGGTGGGCGTGACGGCCGTCGCCGCCGTTGATGATCGCCACTTGCGGGCACACGTGTTCGGCGATGAAGTGCGCAGCGCCGGAATCACCGTGACGCACGACGAACATGTCGGCGGCCATCGCTTCCAGGTTGCGCAGGGTGTCGAGCAGGGTTTCGCCCTTGCTCGCCGACGATGTCGACACGTTCAACGTGATCACGTCGGCCGACAGCCGTTGGGCGGCCAGTTCGAAGGTGGTGCGGGTGCGGGTCGAGTTCTCGAAGAACACGTTGCACACGGTCTTGCCGCGCAGCAACGGGACCTTCTTCACGGCCCGGGCGCCAACTTCGAGGAACGAGTCGGCGGTGTCGAGGATTTCCGTCAGCAGCTCGCGGCGCAGACCGTCGAGCGAGAGGAAGTGGCGCAGCTGGCCCTGATCATTGAGCTGCAGCGGGCGCTTGGTTTCTAGAGGCGTCATCGCGAGGGGGACTCTCAATAGGGCGAATTAAAGGGCGAGGTCTTGCAGTTCGAGCTTGAGCTCCGGGCCGGACAGTTTCACGCGCTCGTGGGCCGCCAGCGACAAGGTCGCGCCCACGACGTTCGGGCGGATCGGCAGTTCGCCGGCGTCCAGGTCCAGCAGGCATACCAGCGTCACGCTGGCCGGGCGGCCGTAGTCGAAAAGTTCGTTCATGGCGGCGCGGATGGTGCGGCCGCTCATCAGCACGTCGTCGATCAGCACCAGGTCCTGGCCTTCGATCTCGAACGGCAGCGCGGATGGGCGTACTTGCGGGTGCAGGCCGTTCTGGCTGAAGTCGTCGCGGTAGAAGGACACGTCCAGCGTGCCGAGCGGCGCATCGCTGCCCAGTTCTTCGAGCAACGCCTGGGCGACCCAGACGCCACCGGTACGAATACCGATGTAGCGCGGTTCGCTGATGCCACGGTGTTCCAGATGTGCCTTGAGACGGATCGCCATCTGGCTGATCAGTTCGGCGGGATTGGGCAGGCTCATGGTTGCTCCTTCTTGGGCCCGGGCCGGGTGGTGCTGGAGGTGGCCCGGGTTGTCGCTATAGAGAGTCGCTTGTTACGGCTCTTCAGGATTCGAACAGTGCGCTGTTTTCGTCGAGCCAGCCTTGCAGCAGCAGGGCGGCGGCGATGGCGTCGACCGGGTTGTCGCGGTAACTGCCTTTTTGCCCGCCACGATCACGTCGTTCGCCCTTGGCTTCAAACGTGGTGAGGCGTTCATCGTGGGTATAGAAGGGCAGGTTGTAGCGGCCGTTGAGGCGGCGGGCGAACTTCTCGGCGCGCAGGCACATGTCGCTCGGCGTGCCGTCCATATTCAATGGCAGGCCGACCACCACGGCATCGGGTTTCCACTCTTTAATGAGCGCTTCGACCTGATTCCAGTCGGGCACCCCGTTTTGCGCCTTCAACGTGCACAACTCGCGGGCCTGGCCGGTAATCACCTGGCCGACTGCCACGCCGATCTGTTTGGTGCCGTAGTCGAAACCCAGAATCAGACGCAGGGCCATCAGGCGTGTCCCGCCTGACTGGTGAGCAGGCTGAGATTGACGCCCAGGTGCTTGGCCGCCGCTTCGAGGCGCAGTTCGCTGCTGGTGTTGAACAGGATGTCGGCATCGAACGGGCAGGTCAGCCAGGCGTTGTCGGCCAGTTCGGCCTCAAGCTGCCCGGCTTCCCAACCCGCATAACCGAGAGCGATCAGGCTTTTGGCCGGACCGACACCGTCGGCGATGGCGAACAATACGTCCTGGGAGGTGGACAACGACAGGTCGCCTTCCAGATCAACGGTCGCCTGAAACTGCTTGCCCGACGGGTGCAGGACAAAACCGCGATCAGTCTGCACCGGGCCGCCGATGAAGATCGGCACATGCTGGCAGAGCATCGGCGGTTCGATATCGGGGCGCAATTGCTCGAGGATATCGGCCAGGTTCAGGTCTTGCGGACGGTTGACCACCAGCCCCATGGCACCATTGGCCGTGTGCTCGACGATGTAGGTCAAGGTGTGCGCAAAGTTCGGGTCGGCCATGTGCGGCATGGCGATCAGGAAGTGATGCTTGAGGTAGCTGGGGCTGACGTTTTTCATGAGCGCTAGTGTGGCGTTGGAGGGGCGAACTGACAAGCTGGGGATGCGTAGGAAATGCCGCAAATCCCGACAACAATTGATTCCCTGTGGGAGCGGGCTTGCCCGCGATGAGGGCGCTACATTCAAAATCAATGTGTCAGAAAGACCGCTTTCGCGGGCAAGCCCGCTCCCACAGGGTTATGCATCGTGACTAATTACTGAAGAGGCGATCCCCGCGCGCGAACTTCCACGTCCGGATGATTTCCAGTCGGTCGATGTCCGACAAATCCCCGGTAAACGGCGAAAACGGCGCTGCCAGCCTTACGATCCGCTGTGCCGCCTGATCCAGCAGCGGTTGCCCGGAGGACTCGAGCACCAGCACTTCATACAGCGAGCCGTCGCGGTTGATCGAGACCATCAAGCGCAGATTGCCGTAAATCTGTTGGCGCCGCGCTTCGTCGGGGTAATTGAGGTTGCCGATGCGCTCGACCTTCTTGCGCCATTCGTCCTTGTACCAGGCGCCCTTGTCTTTCATGGTCGAAGCGGCGCTCAGACGGTGAATGCGCGGGCGCTTGGCGTATAGCTGTTGTTCGTTGGCCAGTTCCGCTTCGAGGCTGGCGATGTCGCTGGACAACTGTTCACTGTCGAACGTCGGCGCGGCGACCGCAGGTTTGGTCACGGGTTTGGGTTCTTCGGTCTTGGCTGCGGCTTTTTTCGGTTTCGGTGCGACAGTGGTCACGGCAGCCTTGGGCGGCGCTTCCTGCACTTCAGGCTTGGCGGCCGGCGGTGGCGTGACTTTTTGCACCTTGTTGTCCTGGAACGGCGCGACCTCGGTGGTCTTGGGAATCGCCTTTTTATCCAGGGTACCGCTGCCTTCCTGATTTTCCTGGGCGAGAAAGTCAGCCTTTGCCGGCTTCTTTTCGCTCTTGAAGGTGGCGAGGGTGATTTCCAGGGTTTTGCTGATTTGCTTGGGTTCGACCATCGTGAATCCGACGCCCAACAGCAAGGCCAGGTGAATCAGCGCCGCGAGAAACAGGGTAAATCCGAGGCGATCGGCCGGGCGCACACCACGGTGGGCGAGTTCGGCGGGCAGATCGGACGGAAGTGTCATGACAAGAAAACCAACATCGCGTTTTTCACAGGCCGCGCATGATAACGCAATGTTGGTTCGATCCTGGCTGTTCTATATCAACGAGCCTTGAGCTTCTGATCGATGGCATCCATCAGCATCCCGCCTATGTCGGTGCCGAACGCATTATCAATCTCGCGAATGCAGGTCGGGCTGGTGACGTTGATTTCCGTCAGGTGCTCGCCAATCACGTCCAGGCCTACGAACAGCAGGCCTTTCTCGCGCAGGGTCGGGCCGACTTGCGCGGCGATCCAGCGGTCTTTCTCGGTCAGCGGACGGGCTTCGCCACGACCACCGGCCGCGAGGTTGCCACGGGTTTCGCCGGCGGCCGGAATCCGCGCCAGGCAATAATCCACCGGCTCGCCGTCGATCATCAGGATGCGTTTGTCGCCGTCGACAATCGCCGGCAGGTAACCCTGGATCATGATCTGCTGCTTGCCGTGCAAGGTCAGGGTTTCGAGAATCACCGACAGGTTCGGGTGGCCGGCGGTGTGACGGAAGATCGAAGAACCGCCCATGCCGTCCAGTGGCTTGAGGATCACGTCGCCGTGATGATCGGCGAACTCGCGCAGTACGTCCGGGCGACGGCTGACGATGGTCGGCGGCGTGCACTGCGGAAACAGCGTGGCGAACAGTTTTTCATTGCAGTCACGCAGGCTCTGCGGCTTGTTGACCACCAGCACGCCGGCGCGCTCGGCCTGCTCCAGCAGGTAAGTGGAGTAGACGAACTCCATGTCGAACGGCGGATCCTTGCGCATCAGGATCACGTCCAGATCGCTCAACAGCGCGTCCGTCTCGGCTTCCAGTTCGAACCATTTTTCCGGGTTGGCGAAGACTTTCAGCGGCCGCATCCGCGCCCGCGCTTGACCTTCGGCCTGATACAAATCGCCCTGTTCCATATAGAACAGTTCCCAACCGCGCTTCTGTGCGGCCAGCAGCATGGCCAGCGAGCTATCCTTTTTATAGGAGATGCTGGCGATAGGGTCCATGACAATCCCGACGCGAACGCTCATGGGTTTTTCCTCGAAATGGGGTGGTCCGAAAGGACACGAAAAAGTGGCGTCAGAGTGGCGCCGAGTGTGTTCCCGGTCAAGGAAAAACCACCGCGCCAGTCCCCCGATAGATTGCATTTGGAGACTGTGCTAAAAAGGCTGCCATATCGTTCTGGCCCTTAAACATCAAGGGTTTCGAGCCTCCGGTTATCGGAAACGGACAAATTGATTCGCAAAGGCGACGGCAGAGCATCTATGGACCAGCATTCCAGCGCCTTGAAGGTCATGGTGATCGACGATTCGAAGACGATTCGCCGCACCGCCGAAACGCTGCTGAAGAACGTGGGGTGTGAGGTCATCACGGCCATCGACGGTTTCGATGCCCTGGCCAAGATTGCCGACAATCATCCAGGCATCATTTTCGTCGACATCATGATGCCGCGTCTGGATGGCTATCAGACCTGCGCTTTAATCAAGAACAACAGTGCGTTCAAGTCCACGCCAGTGATCATGCTGTCGTCCAAGGACGGGCTGTTCGACAAGGCCAAGGGGCGCATCGTCGGTTCCGACCAGTTTTTGACCAAGCCTTTCAGCAAGGAAGAACTGCTGAACGCGATCCAGGCCCATGTACCGGGCTTCGCCGCCGTTTTGCCGCAGTAGGACACGCACAGTGACGCTCGGCCAGCGGGCCCGGCGTCGACAAGAAGAATGGGGAAAACCATGGCACGTATTCTGATCGTCGATGATTCGCCGACCGAAATGTACAAATTGACCGGCATGCTGGAAAAGCACGGTCATGAAGTGTTGAAAGCCGAAAACGGCGCCGACGGCGTGGCCCTGGCCCGTCTGGAAAAACCCGACGCGGTGCTGATGGACATCGTCATGCCCGGCCTCAACGGTTTCCAGGCGACCCGCCAGTTGACCAAAGACCCGGAAACCGGGCACATCCCGGTGATCATCATCACCACCAAGGATCAGGAAACCGACAAGGTCTGGGGCACACGCCAGGGCGCCAAGGATTACCTGACCAAACCGGTCGACGAAGACACCCTGATCAAGACCCTGAACAACGTGCTGGCCGGTTGATCTCCCGACCATGACCGAGTCGCTGACCGCCTTCGAACTGCTGCTGCAGATCGACCAGCGTTGCCGTCTGCTGGCGGCGGACCTGCCGTCGCAGCCGACCCGACAGGACAGTTGGAGCGGCATCGGTTTTCGTTTGGGTGAGGCTTGGTATGTCGCGCCGATGGGTGAAGTCAGCGAAGTCCTGCACGAGCCGCGGTTCACGCAACTGCCGGGGGTCAAACCGTGGGTGAAAGGCGTGGCCAACCTGCGCGGGCGCTTGCTGCCGATGATGGATTTGTGCGGCTTCTTTGGCCATGAGCTATCGACTGTGCGTAAGCAGCGGCGGGTATTGGTGGTGGAGCATAACGAGGTGTTTGCCGGGTTGATGGTCGATGAGGTTTTCGGCCTTCAGCACTTTGCCCAGGACAGTTTGCAGCCGGTGAATAACGTGAGCGGCCCGATTGCACCGTTCATCAAAGGCCGGTTTCAGCGTGAGCAGAATTGGCAGGTGTTCAGCCCGTTCGCGCTGGCGCAGTCGCAAAGCTTTATGCACGTAGCGCTGTAACCCCCGATCCCTTGTGGGAGCGAGCCTGCTCGCGATTGAACGATAACGCGGTGTTCCTGAGACACCGCGGCGCCTGAATCGCGAGCAGGCTCGCTCCCACAGGAGAACTTCGATGGGCATTAGGGTGTTGGTTAACAGGCGAGGACCGATGATAAAAGCAAAAACAGGCAAGCCGGAAGGGTCGCGCAGCCGGTCGCAGATCATCGCGCTGTTCATCGCGCTGATTGTCTTCATCATGCTGCTGTTCGCCAACTTCGCTTATCTCAACACCCAGTCTTCGTACGACAAACAGTACATCGGCCACGCCGGTGAGCTACGCGTGCTGTCCCAGCGTATCGCCAAAAACGCCACTGAAGCCGCCGCCGGCAAGGCTGCGGCGTTCAAGTTGCTGAGCGATGCACGCAACGATTTTGCCCAGCGCTGGGGCTATCTGAAGAAAGGCGACCCTTCCACCGGGCTGCCGCCGGCACCGGCCACCGTGCGCCCGGAAATGCGCGCCGTGCAGTTGGATTGGGAGCGTCTGCTGAAAAACACCGACGCCATCCTTTCCAGCGAACAGACGGTTTTGTCGCTGCATCAAGTCGCCGCCACGCTGGCCGAAACCGTGCCACAGTTGCAGGTCGAATACGAAAAAGTCGTCGAAATCCTCCTGCAACGCGGCGCACCTGCCGCTCAGGTCGCGATGGCCCAGCGGCAGTCGTTGTTGGCCGAACGTATCCTTGGCGCGGTGAACACCGTGCTGTCCGGCGACGAAAGTTCGCAACAGGCCGCCGATGCGTTCGGCCGCGACGCCGCGCGTTTTGGCCAAGTGCTCACGGGCATGCTCCAGGGCAATCCGGCGCTTAAAGTCAGCCAGGTCGAAGACCAGGATGCCCGTGCCCGACTGGTCGAGATTTCCGAGCTGTTCGAATTCGTTTCCGGTTCGGTCGATGAAATCCTCGAAACCTCGCCGGAGCTGTTCAAGGTCCGCGAATCGGCGACCAATATTTTCAGCTTGTCGCAAACCCTGCTCGACGAAGCCTCGCACCTGGCCACCGGGTTCGAAAACCTTGCCGGCGGGCGCAATACAGACACCATTGGCGGCTACGTACTGGGTCTGGCGGCGCTGATGTCGATCATCCTCATCGGTATGGTGATGGTACGCGAAACCAACCGTCAGCTGCGCGAGACGGCCGAGAAGAACGAACGCAACCAGAATGCGATCATGCGCCTGCTCGACGAGATCGAAGACCTCGCCGACGGCGACCTGACCGTGACCGCTTCGGTGACCGAAGACTTCACCGGGACCATCGCCGATTCGATCAACTATTCCGTGGACCAGCTGCGCGATCTCGTGGCAACCATCAACCTCACCGCCGGCCAAGTCGCCGCCGCCGTGCAGGAAACCCAGGCCACCGCCATGCACCTGGCGCAGGCCTCGGAGCATCAGGCGCAACAGATCAGCGAAGCCTCCACCGCGATCAACGACATGGCACAGTCCATCGATCAGGTCTCGGCCAACGCCGCCGAATCTTCGGCGGTGGCCGAGCGTTCCGTGGAAATTGCCAACAAGGGCAACGAAGTGGTGCACAACACCATCCACGGCATGGACAACATTCGCGAACAGATTCAGGACACCGCCAAGCGCATCAAGCGTCTGGGCGAGTCCTCCCAAGAGATCGGCGACATTGTCAGCCTGATCGATGACATTGCCGACCAGACCAACATACTTGCGCTCAACGCGGCAATCCAGGCGTCCATGGCCGGTGATGCCGGACGCGGTTTTGCGGTGGTGGCCGACGAGGTGCAACGGCTGGCCGAGCGTTCGTCCGCCGCGACGCGGCAGATCGAAACGCTGGTGCGGGCGATCCAGGCCGATACCAACGAAGCGGTGATTTCCATGGAGCAGACCACCACCGAAGTGGTGCGCGGTGCGCGTCTGGCGCAGGATGCCGGTGTGGCCCTGGAGGAAATCGAAGGCGTGTCGAAAACCCTCGCGGCATTGATCCAGAGTATTTCCAACGCGGCCCAACAGCAGACGTCTTCGGCCGGGCAGATTTCCCTGACGATGAACGTGATCCAGCAGATCACCACGCAGACCTCGTCCGGCTCCACCGCCACGGCCGAGAGCATTGGTAACCTGGCGAAAATGGCCAGCCAGTTGCGACGCTCGGTGTCCGGTTTCACCTTGCCGGCCGCCAAGGCGCAGACTGTGGATAAAGTGTGAAGCGCCCGCGGGCGCTCGAACGATGAACGGAGTGGTTATGGGTGATCGGCACGACTATGTGGCCCTCGAATGGGTCAAAGGCGAGATTGCCGAAACGCTGAAAGTGGCTCACCAGGCGATTGAAACGTTGCTTGATGACCCTCAGGCGACGCACGCCCTCAGTGAATGCCTGGCGTGCATCCATCAGGTTCACGGCAGTTTGCAGATGGTCGAGTTCTACGGCGCGGCCCTGCTCGCCGAAGAAATGGAACAACTGACCGCAGCCTTGCAACAGGACCGCGTCATTCATCGCGACGAAGCGATCCGCTTGTTGCTGCAAGCGATCGGTCAGCTGCCGGTCTATCTCGACCGCATACAAGGCGCGCGCCGCGATTTGCCGTTGGTGGTGTTGCCGCTGATCAACGACCTGCGCAGCGCCCGTGGAGAAAGCCTGTTATCGGAAACGAGCCTGTTCACCCCGCAATTGCCGGACCTGCCGCCACTGGATGAAGAGGCGCTGGCGCTGCTGGAACCGGCGGACCTGCCGAACGTATTGCGCAAGTTGCGCCAGATGTTGCAGATGGCCCTGGCCGGCTTGCTGCGCGAGCAAGATGACGACACCCACCTCGGTTACCTGAACACCGTGTTTTCACGCCTCGAAGGGCTGTGCGGGAATGCGCCGCTGAGCCCGTTGTGGCAAGTTTGCTCGGCGCTGGTCGAAGGCATGCGCGGCGGCTCAATCGCCAACAGCCCGGCCCTGCGCAGCCTGTTAAAAGACGCTGACAAAGAACTCAAGCGCCTGCTCGAACAGGGCATGTGCGCGATCAATCAGCCGGCGCCGCCGGAGTTGCTCAAGAGTTTGCTGTTCTACATCGCCAAAGCCGAACACCCCACCGGGCAGATGCTGACCATGAAAGATCGCTACGGACTGGACTATGCGCTACCTGACAGCGCGATGGTCGATGAAGAACGGGCTCGGCTGGCCGGCCCTGACCGCGATGCCATGCGCTCGGTGCTGGCCGCGCTGTGCGAAGAACTGGTACGGGTCAAAGAACGCCTGGACCTGTTCGTGCGCAGCGACCGCCAGCACGCCTCGGACCTCGAAAGCCTGCTGGCACCGCTGCGGCAAATCGCCGACACCTTGGCGGTGCTCGGTTTCGGCCAGCCGCGCAAGGTCATCATCGATCAACTCGCGGTGGTGCTCAGCCTTGCCCAAGGCCAGCGCGAACCCAACGACGCGATCCTGATGGACGTTGCCGGCGCCTTGCTTTACGTCGAGGCGACGCTGGCCGGCATGGTTGGCACTGTCGAGCCGGAGAGCCAGGAAGACAGCCGCCTGCCAACCACTGACCTGACGCAGATTCACCAGATCGTGATCAAGGAGGCGCGTATCTGCCTGCAACAAGCCAAGGACATGATCGTCGACTACATCGACGCCGACTGGGACCGCCAGCATTTGCAACCGTTGCCGGCCTTGCTCACTCAGGTGCGCGGCGCACTGGCGATGATCCCGCTGAACCGTGTGGCGAGCCTGATCGAAGCCTGCAACCACTTTATCCGCGAGCATCTGCTGCTGGACCCGGACCAGCCCGGCTGGCAGGCGCTGGACAGCCTGGCCGACGTCATCACCAGCATCGAGTATTACCTTGAGCGTCTGAGCGACGACCCCGAAGCGTCCGCTGAGCAATTGCTCGATGTGGCGGAAAAGGGTCTGGCAGCGCTCGGCCTTTTCCCCAGCGAACAGACTGTGCCGGTGCTGGACGAAGTGCTCAGCCCGAGTGAGGCGCAGGTCATGCAAGACTTGCAGGAACTGGACGATCCCGACGTCGTCCAGACCTTGGCCGATGTCCTCGCCAACCCGGTGTTGGCGGTCAATCCGCCGGCCCTGAGTACGCCGGGCAGCCTGTTGCCACCGCCGCCAGGTGAAGAGCCGATAGACGATGAACTGCGGGAAGTCTTCCTCGAAGAAACCGACGAGGTCCTGGAAATCCTCCGGGAATACTTGCCGCGCTGGGCGGCCAAACCCGAAAGCGAATCGACCCTGAGCGAACTGCGCCGAGCCTTCCACACGCTCAAAGGCAGTGGCCGGATGGTGCGCGCGCTGGTGCTGGGTGAGCTGGCGTGGGCTGTGGAAAACCTGCTCAATCGCGTGTTGGAGCGCAGCGTTGAACCCGGGCCGGCGGTGCAGCAACTGCTCGGTGATGTATTGAACCTGCTGCCGGAACTGGTGGCTGAGTTTGCCGGCAATGCCCAGCGTCAGCGCAACGACGTGGACCAGTTGGCCGCCCGCGCCCATGCGCTCGCCAAGGGTGACAAGCCGTTGGCCGATGAGGACGAGCAGGATGTCGCGGCCCTCGATCCGTTGTTGCTGGAAATCTTCCGCAACGAGGCCGAAACCCATCTGGCCAGCCTCAACCGTTTCCTCGATCAGGCCGCCGAACATGTGCCGTTGCAGGCCAGCGACGAATTGCAACGCGCCTTGCACACGCTCAAAGGCAGCGCGTCCATGGCCGGTGTGTTGCCGATTGCCGAGTTGGCCGCGCCGCTGGATCACCTGGCCCGCGAGTACAAGGCGCACCTGATCGCCCTGGACCTCGACGAGGTCGAACTGCTGCTCGAAGCCGAAGGCGTGTTCCGCGTCGGGCTGCGACAGCTCAAGGTCGATCCGCTGGCCGAGATTCCTGGCGCCCGTTCGTTGATCGAAAGAACCCAGGCGTTGCTGGCCGAGCGTCTGCAAGCGCTGTTAAACACGCCGAGCATGGCGCTGCGAACCAAGCGCGATCCGCAGTTGATCAACAACTTTCTCGCCCAGGGCATGGACATCCTGCTGGACGCCGAAAGCCTGTTGCAGCGTTGGCAGCAGCACCCCGGTGAACGTCAGGAACTCAGTGCGCTGCTGGATGAGTTGACCACCCTCGGCGAAGGCGCGCACCTGGCCGACTTGCATCCGGTGGATGAGCTCTGTGAAGCCTTGCTCGATCTCTACGGTGCCGTCGAGGAAAGCAGCCTGGCGGTCAGCGAGGCGTTTTTCCATGAGGCACAAAGTGCCCACGAAGCGCTGATCAACATGCTCGACGAACTCGCTGCCGGTCAGGAAGTCAGCCCGCAACCGGAGCGTATCCGGGCCTTGCGCGGTTTGCTCGATGAGAGCCTCGACCCATCGGCCATGGGCCTGATTCGCAGTGACGGCAGCCGTACCCTGAGCATTCGCGAACTGGGTAGCGTCACCGCCGAACTTGAAAACACGCTACCCCCTGTGGGAGCGAGCCTGCTCGCGATGGACGTCAACGATGACGCATTATTGCAGGATAAACGCGGCGCCTATGAATCCATCGCGAGCAGGCTCGCTCCCACAAAGGATCATGAGCTAGACGATGAGATCGTTTCGATCTTCCTCGAAGAAGCGGTGGACATCCTCGAAAGCGCCGGTCAGGCCCTGCAACGCTGGCTGAATGACCCGGACAACGCCGCGCCGTTGCTGTCGTTGCAGCGGGATTTGCACACGCTCAAGGGCGGTGCGCGGATGGCCGAAGTCGAGCCGGTCGCAGACCTCGCCCATGAGCTGGAAAGCCTTTACGAAGGGCTTGTCGATCGCCGCTACAGCCACGGCGAAACGCTGGCGCAGCTGTTGCAACAGAGCCATGACCGACTGGCGCAACTGCTTGAGCAATTACAGAACCTCAAGCCGCTGGGTGATCCGGGTGAGCTGATCGAAGCCATTCGCGAGTTCCGCCAAGGCAACGCCAGTGCGCCAGAAGTCGCCGAGCCTGCGCGGGCCGAGGACTCACCGGGGCATGATCCGGAGCTGCTGGAAATCTTCCTCGAGGAAGGTTTCGACATCATCGAAAACTCCGGCGCTGCGTTGGTTCGCTGGCAGGCCGAACCTTCCAGTCGTCAGGAAATGGAAACCCTGCTGCGTGATCTGCACACCCTCAAGGGCGGTGCGCGGATGGTGGAAATCGGCCCGATCGGCGACCTCGCCCATGAGCTGGAATTTCTCTACGAAGGCTTGTCCGCGGGCATGCTGAAACCGACTGCCGCGCTGTTCGGGCTGTTGCAAAGCAGTCATGACCTACTGGCGCAAATGCTCGATGCGACCCGCGCCGGTCAACCGTTGCCGCCAGCGGATCGGCTGATCGACGCGATCAGGAATTTCAGCCATCCGGAGGTGCTCGAAGCACCGGTTGCCGTGCCCGCTGCGCCAAAGGTCGAGGCGCCTGTGCCACAAGTTGATGCCGGTGCCGACATGGTCAAGGTCTCGGCGGAACTGCTCGACGACTTGGTCAACCTGGCCGGGGAAACCTCGATCTTCCGTGGCCGCATCGAACAGCAGGTCAACGACGCCCACGTGGCGCTGAATGAAATGGAAACCACCATCGAGCGCATGCGTGATCAATTGCGCCGGCTCGATACCGAAACCCAGGGCAGGATTCTCAGCCGCCAGCAAGTCGATGCCGAGCGTTCGGGCTACGAAGAATTCGACCCGCTGGAAATGGACCGTCACTCGCAGTTGCAGCAACTGTCGCGGGCACTGTTCGAATCCGCTTCCGACCTGCTCGACCTCAAGGAAACCCTCGACCGGCGCAATCAGGACGCGGAAAACTTGCTGCAACAGCAGGGCCGCATCAACACCGAATTGCAGGAAGGCTTGATGCGTACGCGCATGGTGCCGTTCGAGCGGATGCTGCCGCGTTTGAAACGCATCGTCCGCCAGGTCGCCAGCGAACTGGGCAAGGACGTGGAATTCGTGGTCGGCAACGCTGAAGGCGAGATGGACCGCAACGTTCTTGAACGCATGGCCGCGCCGCTGGAGCACATGCTGCGCAACGCGGTGGACCATGGCCTGGAATCCGCAGAAGTGCGCATCGCGGCCGGAAAACCGGCGCAAGGGCGGATCACCCTCGACCTGTCGCGCGAGGGCGGCGACATCATTTTCGACATCCGCGACGACGGCGCCGGTGTGCCATTGGACGCGGTACGGCGCAAGGCGATCAAGCGCGGCTTGCTGGCCGCCGACAGCGACATCAGCGACCGCGACGTGCTGCAATTCATCCTGCAACCGGGGTTCTCCACGGCCGAAAAAATCACTCAGATTTCGGGGCGCGGCGTCGGCATGGACGTGGTCCACGAAGAGGTACGGCAACTGGGCGGCAGCATGAGCATCGACTCTGTGCCGGGGCAGGGCGTGCATTTCCGCATTCGTCTGCCGTTCACCGTGTCGGTCAATCGGGCGCTGATGGTGCAGTGCGGCGAGGACCAATACGCGATCCCGCTGAACACCATCGACGGTATCGTGCGCGTGCTGCCCAACGAGCTCGAAGGGCATTATCGGCTCGATCCGCCGACCTACAAATACGCCGGGCAGCACTATGAACTGTGCTACCTCGGTGAACTGCTGAAAACCAGCACGCGCCCGAAACTGCTGGGCCAGAGCCTGCCGTTGCCGGTGTTGCTGGTGCAATGCAACGAGCGCCACATCGCGGTTCAGGTCGATGCCATGGCCGGCACCCGCGAGATCGTGGTGAAAAGCCTCGGCCCGCAATTCGCGGCGGTGCAGGGCTTGTCCGGGGCGACGATTCTCGGCGATGGCCGCGTGGTGCTGATTATCGATTTGCTGGCGCCGATCCGTGCGATGCAGGCGCGGGTGCCGCAACAACCGCTGAGGCAGGACGCAGAATCCGAGCCGCACAAACCCTTGCTGGTCATGGTGGTCGACGACTCGGTCACCGTGCGCAAGGTCACCAGCCGTTTGCTCGAACGCCACGGCATGAGTGTGCTGACGGCCAAGGACGGCGTCGATGCCATGCTGCTGCTCGAAGAGCACATGCCGGACCTGATGCTGCTGGACATCGAAATGCCGCGCATGGACGGCTTCGAAGTCGCCACCCAGGTGCGCGCCGACGAGCGACTGAAGCACCTGCCGATCATCATGATCACCTCGCGCACCGGCCAGAAACACCGAGACCGCGCCATGGCCATCGGCGTCAACGACTACCTCGGCAAGCCGTACCAGGAATCGGTGCTGCTCGAAAGCATCGCCCTGTGGAGCAAAACCCATGCTTGAGCATCGCACCAGCAACCTCACCGGGCTGCTATTGCCCCTGGCAGACCGCAACCTGATTTTGCCCAACGTGGCGGTGGCAGAGCTGATCGACTATCAGCCGGGGGCGTTCGATCTCGATACGCCACCGTGGTATCTCGGTCGGGTGAGCTGGCGGGAGCGGCAGATTCCGTTGCTGAGTTTTGAGTCGGCGTGCGGCGAAAAAACCGTGATTGGCGAGCGGGCGCGGATCGTGATTCTCAATGCGCTCGGTGGGCGACCGGAGCTGAAATTCATCGCATTGCTGGTGCAGGGGATTCCACGGTCGTACAAGCTCGACAGTCAATTGAGCTATGTCGATGTGCCGTTGTCTTCGCTGGAACAGGCGGCGGTGCAGGTGGGTGATCAGGTGGCCAAGGTGCCGGATTTGTTGGCGCTGGAGGAATTGTTGGTGAGTGCCGGGCTGATCGACTGATCCTGATTTTGCTGTGATTTCACGGACCCCATCGCGAGCAAGCCGGTCTCGCTCCCACAGGGGATTTGTGTACACCGCAGATCCAATGTGGGAGCGAGACCGGCTTGCCGGCGATGGCGGCCTTCAATTCACCGCAAGCCTGACGGCTAAACCTTGGCCTGAGCCAACGCCTCATGATGATCCAGCGCACGCTCCACCAACAACTGCACGCCGTCCGCCATTCGGCTGATCGCCAAGGCTACCGAGCGGCGCGAGCCTTCCACCCCGTCCGCAAGATCGGCCGCAATGGCGCTGATGGACAACAGGTCTTCAGAGGCATTGGCCAGAAGGGCTTCGGTGTTGATATCGGGGGAGACGGTGAAGAGCTGGAATTTTTGGTGCTTGCCCGGTTTTTCGTCAGCCGGGGGGAAGTAGTGCGCGAAGACGCGGTCGGCGGCTTCTTTGAGTTTCTCGGCTTCGAGAGCTTCTAGGGAATCGGTGTCAGTGTTGTCTGCTGGGTTTGGCGTTTCCTTGGACATATTGAGTTTCCGCTTACAGATTGGAGTTGTCCCATTCGTTATGAATGGCGCATTTGCTCCCGTTTTTTCGGAGGTTCCAGACCCCGGTCGCTGAATTGGCAGCGACCCCCAAACGATAAAGATCCGCGCAAAAGCTCACCAGTCAGCGGCTTCCGGCATTGCTGTAGGCTGCGACGCCAGACTGCGTAGCCTCTCACCGTTCCTGCGGACAAACTTTTAAACACAAACCCACCGCTAGGCTGGCGAAGGTTGAAGATTCCCAAAAAGGGACCTATCGTTCCCTTTTTGGGACTCATCGGTTGCCACTGTGAAAAACCTTTCCCTCAGCGAAGCCTTGTTCACCACCACTCAGCAAAAAGTGCTGGGCTTGTTGTTCGGCAAACCCGATCGAAGTTTTTACGCCAACGAAATCGCCCGCTGGGCTCAAGTGGGTAAAGGCAGCCTCATGCGAGAGCTGGATCGGTTGCAACAGGCAGGCGTGCTGACCCTGAGCCGCCAGGGCAACCAGACCCACTATCAGGCCAATCCGCAATGCCCGATTTATGCTGAGCTGTTGGGCATCGCCCGCAAAACTTTTGGCATTGCCGAGCCTCTGCGTCAGGCGCTTCAACCCTTTGCCGAACAGATCACCTGGGCATTTGTGTACGGTTCTATCGCCAAGGATCAGGCAAACGCATCCAGTGACATTGGTCTCATGCTGATCGGCGAAGGCCTGCACTACAGTGAAGTCATGGAGCGGCTGATGCCTCTGGAGGAGCAACTGGGCCGCGTCCTCAACCCGACGCTCTACACCCCCGACGACTGGGCGGCAAAACTGGCGGCTGAAAACAGTTTTGTCGTGCGGGTAGCGCAGCAAGACAAGATCAACCTGATGGGGGGAAACCCTTTGGAGTCCAAGGATGGGCAGCAACGAGAATCTGGAGAACCTGTTACGTAGTGGTGGACTGAAAGCCGAGCCACCGGATCGCAAGGAATGTGAGGGGTTGCTGCGTTCGGCTGTGGATTCACACCGCTGATATCGGCAAAGTGCAGGTTCGGCTATTCGCCTTGTGTCATGAGCGACGGAACCTGGCGGAGTACGAAGGCTATATGGATGAGGATCAGGCAAGTCGACGAGGATGTTTGTTCCAATGTGTGAGCACACTTATTCACACCAAAAAATTTCCGTCTGCGCCCGAACTATCAGTTCTGATAGTAGAAAAGTTTCGCAATAACGCCGAATATGTGCGCTATGCAAAGGTTTAGCAGGAGTGCGGACTTTGAACATCACGTTACTCGCCACAGATCAGCAGCGGTCGGTAATACAAGCGATTGACAGGCGTTCATCAGGTTCAATCGCTTATACGCCTTATGGCTATCATTGCAAAAAAAGCACATCAATGTGTCGGCTTGGTTTCAACGGCGAATTTCCGGAAGCAAGTACCGGAGATTATTTGTTGGGCAATGGATATCGGGCGTTTAATCCGGTTTTGATGCGGTTTAATAGTCCGGACAAGTTGAGTCCGTTTGGCAAGGGTGGGGTGAATACTTACGCTTATTGTTTGGGTGATCCGATTAATCGGAGTGATGAAAGCGGCCGTTTTTCTGCTCCATGGATCGCGAACGCGTCGACGACGTATATTAAATCTCGTCATGCATTAATTGCCAGAACACCTTGGTATTCATGGAGCGGCAGGGATATTGAGTTAGTAAAACATAGTACGAGACAGAGTCCATTTGGTATGAGTAAATTGCAACCAAAAGAACTGTTTGGTATTCAAACTTCATCGAAACGCTTTTCGCCGGCCCCAGCTGTTAAACGGCCTAGACTGTTTCCAGAGGAAATGCCGGTGATCATAGCGCAGCCCGATGACGGTAATTTTAACAATACTCTTATGGAGCGTTTTTATGAGACTCGCGTCCATAAGTATCGGAAAGATGCACTCCTGCATTTTATAAAAACACCAAGGGCCGGTCATATAGAACAACATAGTAATAAGCTCCGTAGTGTGATGTTTGACTTGGAAGAAAGCTTTGAAGTCGTTGAAGGTATAGGGCTTGTTCCCTCGCCCTCTAACATCAAAGCAGCATCAAGATTAATCAGAAATGAAAATTTGGGAAACAATTGATCAAATGCTAAAAACCGGGATTTTGATGATTCATTACCCTAGCCGTAACAATCCACCACTCTGCTTGATTGATACCCCCCACCCAACCCTCCTAAGGTGACCCCCACGACAGCGAACCCGTGGAGTGGTCATGACAACAACAATATCCCCCGACTCGCGATGGACGCGGCGGCGCAGTGAGAAGCAGCGGCGTCTGGCGTTGGTCAAGGGCTTGGCCGACGGTGTGGTCCTGCCCACCGACAATATCGTGGCGGCGCTCGAAGCCCTGATCCTGCCCGGCGACCGCGTGGTACTGGAGGGCAACAACCAGAAGCAGGCGGATTTTCTTTCCCGCTCACTGGCCAAGGCTGATCCCGGCAAGCTCCACGACCTGCACATGATCATGCCCAGCGTCGGCCGTTCCGAGCACCTGGACCTGTTCGAGCGTGGCATTGCGCGCAAGCTCGACTTCTCCTTTGCCGGCACTCAAAGCCTGCGCATCAGCCAATTGCTTGAAGATGGCTTGCTGGAAATCGGCGCGATCCACACCTACATCGAGCTCTACGCACGATTGGTGGTCGACCTGATTCCCAACGTCGTGCTCTCGGCCGGTTTCATGGCCGACCGCGCCGGCAATATCTACACCGGCCCCAGCACTGAAGACACGCCGGCATTGATCGAGCCGGCGGCTTTCAGCGACGGCATCGTCATCGTGCAGGTCAATCAGTTGGTGGACGACGTCACTGACTTGCCACGCGTCGACATCCCCGCCTCGTGGGTCGATTTCGTGGTGGTGGCGGACAAGCCGTTCTATATCGAGCCGCTGTTCACCCGCGACCCACGGCACATCAAGCCTGTGCATGTGCTGATGGCGATGATGGCGATCCGCGGGATCTACGAAAAACACAACGTCCAGTCGCTGAACCACGGCATCGGCTTCAACACCGCCGCCATCGAATTGATCCTGCCGACCTACGGCGAATCCCTCGGCCTCAAAGGCAAGATCTGCCGCAACTGGACGCTCAATCCGCACCCGACCCTGATTCCAGCCATCGAAAGCGGCTGGGTCGAAAGCGTGCATTGCTTCGGCACCGAACTGGGCATGGAAAACTACATCGCCGCGCGGCCCGACGTGTTCTTCACCGGGCGTGACGGCTCCCTGCGCTCCAACCGGATGTTCAGCCAACTGGCCGGGCAATACGCGGTGGACCTGTTCATCGGTGCGACCCTGCAAGTCGATGGTGACGGCCATTCTTCCACCGTGACCCGTGGTCGCCTCGCCGGTTTTGGCGGGGCGCCGAACATGGGCCACGACCCGCGTGGGCGTCGTCACGGCACGCCGGCCTGGCTCGACATGCGCCACGGCGATGCGCCGGAACCCTTGCTCGAGCGCGGCAAAAAACTTGTGGTGCAAATGGTCGAGACCTTCCAGGAGGGCGGCAAACCGACCTTCGTCGAAACCCTCGACGCGATTGAAGTGGCGAAGAAAAGCGGCATGCCGCTGGCGCCGATCATGATCTACGGCGACGACGTCACCCACCTGCTGACCGAAGAAGGCATCGCCTATCTGTACAAGGCGCGTTCGCTGGAAGAACGCCAGGCGATGATCGCCGCCGTCGCCGGCGTGACCGTCATCGGCCTGCGCCACAACCCGAAAGACACCGCCCGCATGCGCCGCGAAGGCTTGATTGCCTTGCCTGAAGACCTCGGCATCCGCCGCACCGACGCCACCCGCGAATTGCTCGCCGCCAAAAGCGTGGCGGATCTGGTCGAGTGGTCCGGTGGCCTCTACAACCCGCCCGCCAAATTCAGGAGCTGGTAATGCACGCCTTCAACCTGCAACCAAAAACGTTAACCCTGGCCGAACGGCTGGCGGACTTGGCGGTGGACGCGCTGATCGACGAAGCGGATTTGTCGCCGAAACCGGCGCTGGTCGATCGTCGCGGCAATGGCGCGCATACCGATTTGCACCTCGGGCTGATGCACGCGTCGGCGTTGTCGCTGTGGCCGGCGTTCAAGGAAATGGCGGAAGCGGCCATTGAGTTTGGCGACGTTGGTTTGCCGCTGCGCGAAGCTGTCGGGCGTATTGGTCGGGAAGGGGAGCAAGCGATGCTCACCACGACTGGCGGCGTGAACACCCATCGCGGGGCGATCTGGGCCTTGGGTCTATTGGTGGCTGCTGCTGCACTGGAGCCACACGCCAACGTTGGCGGTTCAATCACGTTGCGCGCCGCGCGCCTGGCGTTGCTCGATGACCGCTACGCCCCGCGTCCGCTCAGTCACGGCGCCCAGGTCGCCCAACGCTACGGCGCTCGCGGTGCCCGAGAAGAAGCCCAACTCGGTTTCCCTTCGGTGATTCAACGCGCACTGCCGCAACTCAAACGCAGCCGCGCCGCCGGCCATGGCGAACAGAACGCCCGACTCGATGCCTTGCTGGCGATCATGACCCGACTGGCCGACACCTGCGTGCTCTACCGCGCCGGCGAACACGGCCTGCAAACCATGCAGCTCGGCGCCCAAGCGGTGCTTGACGCGGGCGGCAGTGCCAGCCTCGCCGGCCGACGTCGTTTGCATGAGCTGGACCAACAATTAATCGCGTTGAATGCCTCGCCCGGCGGTGCTGCGGACTTGCTCGCCGCCTGCCTGTTCATCGACCGTATCGAGTCGGCTGACGGCATCAACCAGGGAGCGTTTTGATGGAAACCTTATCCTTTGAATTCCCCGCCGGGCAGCCGCCACGCGGACGCACGCTGGTGGGTTGTGTCGGCTCGGGCGATCTGGAAGTGATGATTGAACCGGGTCAGGCCGGCAAGCTGACCATCAAGGTGCAGACCTCGGTCAATGGCGCCGAACAACGCTGGCAGCATCTGTTTGCGCGGATGTTCGACGGCCAGACACCGTCGGCGATGGCCATCGATATCCACGACTTCGGCGCGACACCCGGCGTGGTGCGCTTGCGTCTGGAACAAGGCTTTGAGGAGATTGGCCATGACTGATCTCCTGAACAAACACAGCTTCGTCGAACTGGGCGCGCGGCAACGGGCGAAAGCCTTGCTCGACACCGGCACCTTGCGCGAATTGCTCGACCCGTTTCAACGCGTCATGTCGCCGTGGCTGGCGCGCCAGGGCGTGGTGCCGCAAGCCGACGACGGCGTAGTGATCGCCAAGGGCAGCATCGGTGGGTTGCCGGTGGTCATCGCCGCCATCGAAGGTGCGTTTCAGGGCGGCAGCCTCGGTGAAGTCGGCGGGGCGAAGATTGCCGGAGCACTGGAACTGGCCGCTGACGACAACCGAAACGGCATTCCGACCCGCGCCGTGTTGCTGCTGGAAACCGGCGGTGTACGGTTGCAGGAAGCCAACCTTGGGCTGGCAGCGATTGCCGACATTCATGCGGCGATTGTCGATCTGCGCCAATACCAACCCGTTGTCGGCGTGGTGGCGGGCAGCGTCGGTTGCTTTGGCGGGATGTCGATTGCCGCCGGGTTGTGCAGCTATTTGTTGGTGACTCAGGAAGCACGGCTTGGTCTGAACGGTCCGCAGGTGATCGAACAGGAAGCCGGGCTTGAGGAATACGACTCGCGCGACCGTCCTTTCATCTGGAGCCTGACCGGTGGCGAGCAACGTTTTGCCAGCGGGTTGGCGGATCGCTTTGTTGCCGATGACGTGGCGCAGATCCGGCAGCAGGTCAGTGAATTGCTGCAACAAGGCTTGCCGGAACAACAACGCAGCCGTCAGGCCGATCTGTTCCTGCAACGGTTGGCCCGCCTGGACGCCGAGCCGCAAATCGATGCGGCGACGGTTCGCGATCTGTATCAAGGAGAGCGCTCATGAGTTCGTATTCCCTGAGAGGTTTGCACTGGTTCAACGCCTTGAGTGCGGGCGCGAAACCGGTGGACGGCCTGCCGGCTTCGTTGAAGGTCGCTGATGGTGTGGTGGGCGAACAACCCGTGCGGTTTATCGCGGTGGTGGCTGATCCCGACAACCGTTTTGTCCGCGCTCGCAACGGTGAAGTGGGTTTGCTGGAAGGTTGGGGGTTGGCCAAGGCTGTGGATGAAATCATCGCGGCTGACGCTGACAAATCGCACAAGCGCGCCGTGATCGCGATCGTCGATGTGCCGAGTCAGGCCTACGGTCGGCGCGAAGAAGCACTCGGCATTCATCAGGCATTGGCCGCTGCGGCAGACAGTTATGCCCGCGCCCGGTTGGCCGGCCATGCGGTGATTGGTTTGCTGGTGGGCAAGGCGATGTCCGGGGCGTTTCTGGCCCATGGGTATCAGGCCAATCGGTTGATCGCGCTGCGTGATCCGGGCGTGATGGTGCATGCGATGGGCAAGGCGTCAGCGGCGCGGGTGACCTTGCGCAGTGTTGAAGAATTGGAGGCACTGGCCGCCAGTGTGCCGCCGATGGCGTATGACATCGACAGCTACGCCAGTCTCGGTCTGCTTTGGGAAACCCTGTCGGTGGAGCAGATTGAGCAGCCGACCTCAGCGGATCTGGCGCGGGTGACGGAATGCCTGAGTCTGGCGATTGGCGATGTTGCCACAAGCGGTCGCGATTTGAGCGGCCGCTTGGGCGCGAGCAACCGCGCCGCATCGAGCAAGGTTCGCCAACTGCTGAGAGAACAGTGGTGAACATGTTTCTGGCTCACGACCTGCTGTGGGGGATGACCCCGGAGCAGTTGCCCGTGGACGCGCCCGCGTGGGTGGTCGAGTCGCTCCATGCGGGACAGCCAGTGGTGGTTCGGCGTGCGCCAAGTGCGCCGGATGTCATCGCGGTCGGGGTACGTGGTCGGTTGCGTGAGCAGCGCTTTGCGACGGTGATGTCGGTCGATGCGATTTCCCGTTGCGTCAGGCCGGAAGAACTTTGCCATGTCTCGATTGATCGGGATCTGCCGGCAGTGCGAGCCCTGTGCCAACTGCGGCCGCGGCTCGATGGCTGCGGTTGGGTGTGGGGTGTCAGCGGTAGCGTCGGGTTTGAATTGGCCAGCGGTTTCCAGGCATTGCACGAGGGCAGCGATCTCGACTTGATCCTGCGCACACCGCAACCGTTGGATCGCTTGAAGGCGCAGGCACTGCTGAAGATTCTGGACACGGCTGTGTGCCAGGTGGACATGCAATTGCAGACGCCTTTCGGCGCCGTCGCCCTGCGTGAATGGGCCGGTTCCGCACGCCGGGTGCTGCTGAAAGATGCCAGTCAAGCCTGTCTGGTGATTGATCCGTGGAACCCGCAGGAGCAAGCAGCGTGAGCAGTTTGCTGGTGTTCCCAGGGCAAGGCGCGCAGCAGCCGGGCATGCTCCATCGTTTGCCGCGCGAGACGGTGATCGAGGCCAGTGAAGTGCTCGGCGAAGACGCGTTGTTGCTCGATTCTGCCGAAGCGCTGAAATCGACACGGGCGGTTCAGCTATGCCTGTTGATTGCCGGTGTCGCAGCGTCGCGTCAGTTATCCATGGCACCGGATTACGTGGCGGGCTTGTCCATCGGCGCCTATCCCGCGGCGGTGGTGGCCGGTGCCTTGAGTTTCAGCGATGCGCTGCATCTGGTCAGCCTGCGCGGTGAGCTGATGCAGCAGGCTTACCCAGACGGTTATGGCATGACGGCGATCATCGGCCTCGATCTGGCGACAGTGGAAGCGTTGCTGGCGCAGGTTCACAGCGTCGACTCACCGGTTTATCTGGCCAATATCAACGCCGATAACCAGGTGGTGATTGCCGGCAGCGATGAAGCAATGAACGCAGTGGCGGTGTTGGCGAAGCGTCGCGGTGCCGGTTTGGCAAAACGCTTGGCCGTCAGTGTGCCGTCGCACTGTCCGCTGCTGGATGCACCAGCGAAAACCCTGGCCGAAGCCTTCGCCAGGGTGCTGCTGAAATCGCCGACGTTAGGCTATCTCAGCGGCAGTCGCGCCCGGCCCATCATCAACATCGAAGCCTTGCGCGAAGACCTGGCTTACAACATGTGCCGCATCGTCGATTGGCGCGGCACGGTACAAAGCGCCTACGAGCGCGGCGTACGGCTACAGATCGAACTGCCGCCCGGTGCGGTGCTGACCGGGCTGGCGCGCCGGGTGTTCGAGCAAGGCACCGTGATTGCGTTCGACGGGGCGCGGCTCGACACCTTGCAGGCGCTGTTGCGTGAGGAGGGAAGCCGCCAACCCTAGACCACCGACTCAAGCCTTCGAAAACAAAAACAACATTCGACGATGCACTTTGAGGACTACAACAATGATTATTTACGGTGTGGCGCTGTTGGCGATCTGTACGCTGGCAGGGGTGATCATGGGTGACATGCTTGGCGTGTTGCTGGGTGTGAAATCAAACGTCGGCGGTGTCGGGATCGCGATGATCCTGTTGATCTGCGCGCGGTTGTGGATGCAAAAGCGCGGCGGCATGACCAAGGATTGCGAAATGGGTGTCGGCTTCTGGGGCGCGATGTACATTCCGGTGGTGGTGGCGATGGCGGCACAGCAGAACGTCGTGACCGCGTTGCACGGCGGCCCGGTGGCGGTACTCGCCGCGATCGGTTCGGTGGTGCTTTGCGGCTGCACCATTGCCTTGATCAGCCGGACCCACAAAGGCGAACCGTTGCCCGATGAACCCGAGGAAACAATCCCCGTTGGCACACCCGTAGGAGGTCGCTGATATGTGGGCTCTCATCGAGAAAGGTCTGGAACATAACGGTCTGGTCACGGCGTTCGCGTTTGTCGGCGTGATCATGTGGGTGTCGGTGGTGTTGTCTAAACGCCTGACGTTCGGGCGGATTCATGGCTCGGCGATTGCCATCGTCATTGGCCTGGTACTGGCCTGGGTCGGCGGCACCCTGACCGGCGGGCAAAAAGGCCTGGCGGACCTGACACTGTTCTCGGGGATCGGTTTGATGGGCGGCGCGATGTTGCGCGACTTTGCCATCGTCGCCACGGCCTTCGAAGTGCAGGCCACCGAAGCGAAGAAGGCCGGGATGATCGGCGTGATCGCGCTGCTGCTGGGCACGATTCTGCCGTTCATTGTCGGGGCGAGCATTGCCTGGGCGTTCGGTTATCGCGATGCGGTGAGCATGACCACCATCGGTGCGGGCGCGGTGACGTACATCGTCGGGCCGGTCACTGGTGCGGCGATTGGCGCCAGTTCCGATGTGATGGCGTTGTCGATTGCCACCGGGTTGATCAAGGCCATTCTGGTGATGGTCGGCACACCGATGGCCGCACGCTGGATGGGGCTGGATAACCCGCGTTCGGCGATGGTGTTTGGTGGGTTGGCCGGCACCGTCAGCGGTGTGACGGCCGGGTTGGCGGCGACGGATCGGCGGTTGGTGCCTTATGGCGCGTTGACCGCGACGTTTCATACCGGGCTTGGGTGCCTGCTTGGGCCTTCGTTGCTGTACTTCATTGTTCGCGGGATTGTTGGGTAGTTCCGAATTTGTTAATGGATGCCTCCACATTTACCGGGTTTCATGAGCAGCCCGGTGAAATGTGGAGACGGTTCAGATTGGCGTGACAGAAACTTTATGGGGACGTTGGGATGTTTACTTGATGTCATTTGGAAGTCTTTGTTGTGGCTCGAATAATAATTGTGGCTAGGCAATATGCAATCATGAGTGCGACCAGGCCATAACTTAGACCTTCAATTATCCTTTCAGGCTTAAAAATTAAGCTGCTCGCCGTGATGATAAGGATGATGGTTGATGTTGTGGCAAGTTCGCTGACAAGAAAAAAAGATACTGCATCGCTATCGTTTGCGTTATGGAGAACTTCATTTGATGTTAGTCGGGTAAATATTGTTCCTATCACCACGCCTAATAGACAGAAAAAAGCTAGCGATAAAAAAAACGTAATGTCCTGGTTGGTCAGTGCCAGCATTAGAGATGTGATGATTGTCGCAATCAAACAGGAGGTTGCGAGTGTGGCGCTGGATTTGCTGATGGTAAAGTTGGATATCACAAGTCTCCCTAGTACAGTAGATGCCAAAAAGACCATGTAAGCGATCGCTGAGCTTCCTAACCAAGAGAATTGCTGTGCTAAGCCCAAAAGGTCGCTGTGCCGATAGAGCAAACCTATTGCATACATAAGTATCAGAGATTCAAATACGTTTCCTGCGACATAGCCAGTTATTTGCACCGGAAATTTGGCGGCAATAGCGAAGTGCTTAAGATATGCATGCCGGCTTGAATGAATTAAAGTAATTTTTCTGATAATGGTGGGGCGAAGATGAGTGTTTGATATGTATATTTGAGCTGATCTGAGTAGTAGTAGTGTCGACATTATTGATATTGTGGCATATAAATAAGAGGTGTAATTTATGATAAGTGAGGCTGTCAGTAATAAAGTAAAAGGAGTGCCAATTCGAATGTATAGTAGATGACTGAATGCTTTTACGTAATCAGCAGTCTTGCCAGTCATTTTTATATGCAAGGCATTGTAAGCAGGCCGGAATGATGTTTTTAGACAGCCTGTTCCTGCTGAGTCGCATACGAAAGCGATAAGGATTAAACTCCAGCCGGTGTACCAATACTCAAGCAATGCGGCACAGAATCCCAATGTCAGGAAAATAGCGCATGCCAACTTGAATATAAAACCATAGATGGTGGTATTGGCGATGCCTAGTCTACAAACAAAGTAGTGCCCAAGGTAAAACTCTACAACCAAGGAGATGATTAACTGCGTTACAAGCGAGAATTCCAAAGAGAACTGACCTAAATTTGGATTGCTTGCAATTAGGGCGAGTTCGATAATTGTTGCTCCCATTGCAACGCCACCATACAAGGCATCTGATCTCGCGATGAGTGTCTGCGCACTTTTCATGAGTTGACTCTATAGGTTTTTCCGGGCTCTAAAGTAAGGTTTACATATAGGGCTGACGGGGCGTAAGCCCGACCGTAAAACATAAGTGTCGTATATATTGATTCAAGGTCGTAGGGGATTAGTGTTGATTTCTCTAAAGGTTGCGTTGTGGTGTATGACGCACTTATGTCTCTTCCATTTCTAAAGTCTTCGTAAAGTAATAGTTCGAAATCAATATGTGAGTTCTTAGCGGTATTGTTAAAAAAAATACCACAGGCTGCGTCATTGAGGTTTTTGTAGTTGCTCCCGGTCGTATCAAATTGCTCAAATACGTTAGTTAAAATATTATCTCCGTAAATTGATTGTAGGTATCTAATCGTATAAGGCCATCTTCTATTTAAATGCCTGGATATGTCTAGATATCGTCTGACGCATTCAAATGTGAAATGCTTATCGCATGCAGAGGTTGGGGAAGTGAAAATATTTTTAAATTTATATATTTCAGCGAAAATTAAGCCGATGGCATCAGTTTTTTTTATTATCATCTTCTGATATCTCTGCGAGCGATTTTTTTACGAGGTCAATGTTGCGATGCTCAACTTCAATGGATGAGCCCTCCATTTCCAGCAAAATATTTTCTGTATTATAAGCCTGGGTGACGGTTGCTCTAAAAGCTTCCATCAGTTCATTATTGAAGGGGTCTGAGTGTTGGTCGAGCCACACGGGAATACCATTCCACATCCAGGATTTTATTCCCGAAATATGTAACGTCTTTATGAAGCTCCATATTTCATGTTTGGCGTCAGGTATAGCAAAAGCAAGATCTTTGCTTTTGCTATAGCCCAAGTAGTGTCCAATATCAAAGGCCATGGAGCAACCAGACTGATTGCATAGCTCTAAATAGAAGTCCCAAAACGGTATGCTTCCGAACTCGCTGTATACGGGAGGGTTCTCTAAAAATATGGGTAGTTCAAGAAAGTTCTTTACCATATTGGCATTGATTATTGTTGTTTGTAATGTTTCATTGTTTAAGGGTGGATTGGTTTGATGGGCGCCTAGAAAAAGATTGCCATTTCTCCATATGCCTATGTCTTCTTCGATGTAACTTACCGGGAGAGTATCAATTATTTTTTTTAGATTTGCTAATTCTGCGATGTCGATCACTCCAGAGAAGTTTATATCTACTGGGTGTACAGAAATAGTGAAATCAGCAGTTGCGCAAAAATCAATAATTGAGTTCTCCAACCTATCCCAGGGGCGCACGCCCAAGCTGAAGTGCTTTATCGGTGCGCCACGGTAAACGCTAGTGGTGCTTGTACGTAAACAAATGAATTGTTTTAGCTTATTTATATCGCCACTCACGCCTAGGCTTATCGAATTGACGTCCATAAAATTCACCCGCTCGAACGATAATTATGAGGACTTTCCGATTAATTCACCCTTTCTACCGCCAACACCAAGCGTAAACGTTTCTAAAGCGACTGGTTTTGGCGACTTATTTGGTTCTTTGCCGTGCAAGGTTTTTTTTATGATGGAGGTATAAGTTAGGAACTCTTTTCCTGTAAATATCACCGTCCGCTCTCCCGTCCGCTGACAGAGTCCCCACAAAATTTTGAATGGCATATGTCTAAGGTAAATATTGAGCAAGGATAGGTGTGCAATTTCTCCTAGCGAGGTGCTTTGTGAGATTTTTTCTATATTTATAGAAATTGCCTCCTCTAGAGAATTTAGGAGAGGCTTTGCAAAATAATCGATATAGGCGTCGTAGATTTCTTTCACCTCTTGATTTTCTATTAGCTGTCTGCTGTTAGGTAAGTCGATCAAGTCAAACTTAAAGCCAATTTTTCTTTCAAGATTGTATCTAACAGGCGTGCCTGGATATATCATCATGATGTTGAAGTAATGATCAAAAGATTCATGCTCAGTCATTCCGGATTTGAGCAGAAAGCTTAAATTTTCTATGATTTCTCTTTTTTGTTGGTCATGATAGAACATGATAAAATCGAGGCCGACGTCAATACCATTGATCTGTAAGGCCCTAATTGCGTCTATATTATCCTTTACTGTGACTCTCTTGTTCATATAGTCGAGCTGAGTTTGCGAGCCAGACTCAATACCCATTTCGACCAATCTCAACCCTTGCGCAACCAATTTTGGCAATTCAGCGCGTAACTTAAGCAGGTATCCTACTGTAGAAGAACTGCTCCATGTAACCTCGCCACCGAACAGCTTGTAGAGTTTTTCAGAGAATTCCAGTACTCTGTCTTTTCGTACAAAAAAATTAGCATCCATCATGTAAACATGTTCAAAAGAGTATTGTTTGTGAGCCTCTGCAATCCAATTAACAAGAGTGCTCGCATCGACGGCACGCCACTTAGGACCATCTTTATCTGCCGCAACGATAGCGCAGAATGAGCATGCTAAAGGGCAACCACGACTACTGGTGAGTGCTATTGATCTTCTTTTTTTACCATCTCTTCTGTCCGTGAAGTAGAGATTTTGTAAGCGTTCCGAACAATAATCCAATAATGGATTTTCCCACTCGGTTGCGGGTAGTTGTATCTTCTGTTTATAGGTTTCGTGCGTTTCCCCGGTTGCGGAGATCCAAACTGCATTTGGTATGTCTTGTAAGTGGTTGTCTATAAATACCTGTTTTGGTGTGGGGTTTTTATTAGTGTTTTTTGTGGGTGAGGAGGGTGGAGCTTCCTTGCGCGATTTATTGAATAAGTTTAGTAGTCTGGTTGTTGAGTGTTCTCCCTCACCATAAAGTGCGAGTTCAAAAATACCGTTTGATACACGTAAAAAGTCTTTCGCTGCAAGGCTTATATGTGGGCCGCCGCAGAATAAAACTGTCTCAGGTAGCGCGCTTTTAATTAACTGCCCCCAAGCAATCGCTGCTTGAACATGGCTGCTGTAAATAGATATTCCTACCAGTGCAGGTTGCCAGTCTATCAAGTCTTTTAGTTCGTGAGTGTCTGAGGTGTATAAATCTGAATAATCAAATATTTTGCATTTTACATGTGCTACATGTTTTTTTACGTAGGCTGATATGTTCTGCAGCCCCAGAGGCATTACTTTTTGCGGACCTTCGCCGTATGGTAGCGAAACTAACGCTAACCGAGTAGGATCATAAATGTCACCGTCATTGTTTAGTGAATTCCAGCACGCTTCGTTCATACGCACTCCTTGCCTCTTTGGCTTCAGACATATTGAAAAAAGCTGGATGCCGCTCTGTTAGCGCTAAAGATTTTTCATAAGAAGCCAGTGCTTCAATAAACTTTTTTTTCGGAATTTTCAGGAGGTGTGTGCCGTTGTGAAAAAAACAATGTCCGAGTTCTGTTAAGCATAAAACACCTTTATTAGTTGTAGCTCTCATATATTGGCAGCCTTTAATTTTAGAGTGGGCATCGATAACGATGCCCTGTTTGTTTTCTCAGAACTCTGGCGCTGTTTTTCCAGCAACCATGTCATACGTTCCATCTGGAACAGGAGTCATAACCTCAACATCGGAAGCTAATTCATCTAACTGGTTTTCATCAGAAATTATTTCGTCATTCATACCTTTCTCCTTCTGGAATGTGACAGCTAAGTCACAGAATAGCTCCTGTCACCGTTGAAGTTAGAGCTCGGCAGATATACAACTGTGTACAGCTGAGTGTCTAATCTCCTGCCACTGATTGATAGCTAACTGTGACGGGATTATAAAAGTATCGAATTAGATTGCAGTCAAGTAAAAAACAAAAAATTCTGAAATTTCCTACGATATTTGTGATTTTGTAGGCCGCATCCTACTTAGAGGGAATCTTCCTACAAGTGATTTGTTGATATTGGTATTTAGGTCTGTCGCTTCGGTGCGAAGCGTGAGTTAACGTTTGAATTTTATTTTTAGAAAACAGCGCGTTAATTATTTCTATCTTTTTGAAGGAGAGGTTAAAATTTTTTTTGTTGCCGTGTAACACCCAATAAAGAGACACAGCGCGCTGGATAACCCGCGCTCGGCGATGGTGTTTGGCGGGTTGGCCGGCACCGTCAGCGGTGTGACCGCCGGGTTGGCGGCGACGGATCGGCGGTTGGTGCCTTACGGCGCGTTGACGGCGACGTTCCACACCGGGCTTGGGTGCCTGCTTGGGCCTTCGTTGTTGTACTTCATTGTTCGCGGGATTGTGGGCTGACTTCAGATTCTGAGTTGTCTCGGTTGACGCCATCGCCAGCAGGCCGGCTCCCACAGGGGAATAGTGTTTGCATTCTCACTGTGGGAGCCAGCCTGCTGGCGATTGGGGCCAACGAGCTCTCAAACCTGGCGATTGGCATACATCCGACACTCCGCCAGCAACGCCAGCAAGTTCGGATCGCGCTCCTTCGCCTTCAAGAACACCACGCCGATGTGCTGCTGCAACCGATACTTTTCCTGCAACGGAATCAGCTTCACCCGGTTCTCATACACCGCTGCAATCCGCCCCGGCAGCAACGCATAACCCACCCCCGAGCTGACCATGCTCAACAGGGTGAAGATGTCGTTGACCTGCATCGCCACCTTCGGCTCGAAACCCGCCTGTTTGAACACCCGATTGCCATCCTGATGCGTGGCGAAGCCTTGGGTCAGGGTGATGAATGTCTCGTCGCGGACCTCAGCCAGATCGACTTCAGTGCGCTGGGCAAACCTGGAATCCGCCGGTGTCGCCAGGAAGATGTCATCGGAGAACAACGCAATCTGCTCGCAATCCGGGTCGTTCACGCTGTCGTCCAAAGACACCAGGATCGCGTCGACTTCCATGTTCTTGAGCTTGTACAACAGGTCGAAATTCGAACCGAGGATCAAGTCGATGTTGAGTTCGCTGCGGCGGATTTTCAAGCCCATGATCAGTTGCGGCACGGTCTTCACCGTCAGCGAATACAACGACCCGAGCTTGAAGCGCTCAGCCGAGAACCCGGCGGCTTCGCGGGTCAGGCGCACGGTTTCGACCACGTCCTGAATCAGTTTCTGCGCTCGTTCTTCCAGCACATAAGCGCTTTCCAGCGGCGTCAGGTTGCGGCCTTCGTGTTTGAACAACGGGCAGCGCAGGGCGCTTTCCAGGGAATGAATGGCGCGGTGCACGCTGACGTTACTGGTTTGCAACTCGGCAGCGGCGCGGGCCAGATTGCCGGTGCGCATGAAGGCGAGGAACACCTCGAGTTTTTTCAGGGTCAATTCTTCGTCGATCAGCATGGGCGTGACTCTTGGTCGAATGGCTCGATTGTGCCCAATTCTCAACGATCACGCCTGATAAGAAGAGTCTATCCAGACAACAGAACTGGTATTTCTTACAGGTGTGCAGGCCCAGTAAAAGAGGCATGCTGGGTCAGGAATGGATCCCGCTCGAGGAGTGCGTATGGCCCTTATCGATGAAGTTCAACGAGCCTGCGAGCGTTTGGCGCCTGCCGGCTGGCGTGATCTGCTGAAACTCCATGGGCTGGATATCGAAGCAAGGCCGTTGGCCGATGAATTAAATAAAGCCCTGTCGATTAACCGCACAATCAAGGGTTTTGAGGACTTTTCGTTGCAAGGCAGTCGTGGGGTTGAGGCGGGCCATCCTTCACGCAGCCTGCTGTATCACGCGTTGGCGTCGCCCACTGTGACTGAGGACGCCGGGGCAAACCCGCTCCATGATTTCGCGACGGGGGCAGAATTGGAGGCCGTGCTCAACTATGTGTACGGCGTCTGCCCCCCGACCCTGGCGCAACTTCAGGCGCTGGCTGGCGCGGAGGCGAGTTTGGGAGTGGTGGTGTTTGCCCTTGAGTACCGACCGCAACCGGACACGACGCATCGCAAGCATGCAGACCTGTGTTTTTCCCGCACCGGCATTGCACGTGTCGGCACCGCGCCTGTGCTGTACGACGCTCGACTGCGAGGCTTCAGCCCCATTGTTCAGAATGACCTGCATGCCATGCGGGTCATGCCGGCTCGCTTCAGCGCCTATGTGGCCGTGCAGCAAAAGGGCGGGGTAGGTCACGGGTGGGTCGAGGGTGATGAAAATCGGGACTTCTGGTTTCCGCTGCACAAGCTTTTCGATGGCTCGGAGTGCATCGCTGGTCTCGATCTGGATTTGAAGCTCGAGGCATTGCACGTCAATGACAAATTGCGGCAGTTCCACCTCAGGCTAGGAAACGAAGCGGACTGGTTTGAGCCCGACATTTCGCAAGCCCCCTTTGTGCTGACTGAAGGCCTCGCCGAGTGGGCTGACAGCGCGGTGCATGGCAGCGGCTTGAATGTGCCGGTACCAAAGGCCCGGCTGGTCGAACCTGCCCTGTTTCAGGGGCGATCCGTTTCTTTTCGTGTCCCGCCCAACGCAAATTTTGAGGGTTACATCATCAATAAGCGCCATCAGTTACAGGACGATGGCTCAATCCGTGACTTGAACAATGAGCCGGATGTAGAGGCAATTGTCAGGGCCGGTAACTACCGGGCACTGCACTTCATAGACTTCACCGCTGACGGCTGGGTCAAGCCCGTTTGCCCGGCGCTGAGCACTCACATCCCGATCACCGTAGCCGCCTGCTCAATATTATCCGCACCTGATTTTTACCCGAGCTGTGGGCAAGCGGCGCTGATTGAATGGGCACAACAGCAGGAGTTTCCCGAGCCAATCTGGTACGTCACGTTGCAGGCTTTGTCTGAACGGAGGCTGGCAGGCAATCCGCTGCTGCCAGAGGGGCACTTTGTCGAGGAAGATAAAGGCATTACTGCGCTGGTCTCTCAGCTTTTGCCGGCTGTAGGCGCCACAGTAAAGGGGTCTTCTATACGGGCAGAGCGTACGTCCTGGCTGCCCGACAGTGCTGCGGGCACCTTCAGCCCAGGTTGGGAAATTGCCAGCAACGGCGGGTTTCGGCCAACGTTTATCTGCTCTTTCAACCTTGGCAGCCCATTTTCAGAAGACGTGAGAATCTGTTCGGCGGCGGGCGCCTATTGGCCCGCCGTGACCCCCGACAGTGCTCGTACCTTTGAACCCGCGCTTTCAAAACCGACAGTCATACCCTTGCGAGACTCTGAAAATGGTCAGACCGGCGAAACGTCGTGGGATGGCGAAACCGGCCCACGTCTGGTGACGGTAAACGGGCGCCTGACGGTCGAATACACCGCCTATGAATACAGCGATTACACGAGTAATGCGCTGGCCGGGCGCTTGTCGCTGTCGGTCACCGGGCAGATTTCCCGAGAGGATTATCAACATCGGATTCTGGCCATGCATTTGGCTTACATCGCCATCGGCGCCCCCACTCGTGAGCTACAGGGACGGTGGGCGGTGCTGTCCTTCATTCGTGTGGTGAGACCTGATTCGGTCCTGTCTCTGGCAGAGTCTGAGGCAGGGGCGCAGTTGGAAGGCGAGGTGGACTTTTTCGTTGTTTATCGACACGGCACCGTTTCGACACCCTCCAGTTTTCGGTTGCGCCACGTTGAAATTTTGGAAATGGTTGAGCTGTTTATCGGGGCTGACAGCCTTTTGATCAATAGAGACAACAAGGGTTGGCTGAGTCGTTCTTTTGACTGACCAGGACGTGATCGTCATTGGCGCCGGGCCAGCGGGCACGGCGGCAGCCATCTTGTGTGCGCAACAGGGATTGCGAGTGGTGCTGTTGGAGCAGGCGGTTCTCCCTCGCAAGCGTCCGGGTGAGACGCTGCAACCGGGTGTTGAACCTTTGCTGCAGCAGTTGGGTGTGGCCGCTGCGGTGCAGGCGGCCGGGTTTTTACGTCATACAGGCCATTGGGTGCAATGGGGGGGAGCACGCCAGTTCAGTGCCTTTGGTCAAGGCGTGACGGGCCCGAGCCGGGGCTTTCAAATTCCCCGAGATGCGCTGGATAGTCTGCTGCTTTGTCGGGCCGTCGAGTCAGGTGTCAGGGTGGTGCAGCCTTGCCGTGTGCTCACGGTAATCAAGGACTCGCAGAGGGTATGCGGGGTGCAAACCGCACAAGGTGATTTCATTGCTCCCCATTTGATCGACGCCAGTGGCGCCAGCAGTTGGTTGTCACGTCAGTTGAAACTTCGATGGCGCAGATTTTCGCCACATCTGATCGCCCGCTATGGATATGCCGTCGGTGTGTGCCCTGACGACAACATTTTTTGCGGGATAGATGCAGACCCCTTTGGATGGTACTGGACGGCGAAGATCGGCGAACACGCTTACCACTGGACCCGCCTGTGTTTTCTCCCTGGAAACACGTCGCAAGGCATTCCACCTGCCATGTTCAAACACCTGACACAATCCGGACCGGTCCGCGGGGCTGACGTGACCTGGCGTGTTGGCCAGCAGGTGGCAGGAAGCGGATTTTTTATCGCGGGAGATGCGGCATTTGTGCTGGATCCGGCGGCGTCACAGGGCGTGTTGAAGGCACTGATGTCAGGAATGATGGCCGCGCATGCGGTGATTCAAACGCGCAGTTCGCCTTGGCATGAGATGAGCGTCCAGCAGCAATACCAGTATTGGGTAAATGAATGGTTTCACCGCGACCGACGGAGGTTGATCGAGTTGTACCGGGCTCACCCGTTTCCTGCGACGTGGTTGTTTGAGCGCCAGGAGCGGCTTTAACCGGAACCCTTTCTGCGCGGAGAGTGGTTTTGTAAGCATTGCGCTTTTACGCTTGAAGCCTGAGCCTTGCGCGATGTTGTATTGGATTTCGAGGTGAGCAATACATGTATCACGGGGAAAGATTGAACGCCTGGACGCATTTGGTCGGGGCGGTGGCGGCAACGGTCGGGGTGGTGTGGATGCTGGTGATCGCCGGCATGGACGGCAGCCCGTGGAAGATCGTCAGCGTGGCGATTTACGGTTTCACGTTGATGGTGCTCTACAGCGCGTCGACCGTTTACCACAGCGTGCGCGGGCGCAAGAAAGCGATCATGCAGAAGGTCGATCACTTTTCGATCTACCTGTTGATCGCCGGCAGCTACACGCCGTTCTGTCTGGTGACCCTGCGCGGGCCTTGGGGCTGGACGTTGTTCGGGATTGTCTGGGGGCTGGCGCTGATCGGTATCCTGCAAGAGATCAAGCCGCGTTCGGAAGCGCGGATCCTGTCGCTCGTGATTTACGCGGTGATGGGCTGGATCGTGCTGGTGGCGGTCAAGCCGCTGCTGGCGGCGCTGGGCAGTACAGGTTTCGCCTGGCTGGCGTCGGGCGGCGTGCTGTACACCGTGGGTATTGTCTTTTTTGCGCTGGATAGTCGTTTACGCCATGCCCACGGGATCTGGCATCTGTTCGTGATTGCCGGGAGTTTGCTGCACTTTGTGGCAATTATGTTTTATGTCCTTTAAGGCTTTTAAGGGATCAAGCGATCCAGTTGCGCCTGCGCCCGTCGGCTGAATACCTGCAACAAGTCGCTCAAGGTATGGGGTGGCGGTTCGTCGGCGCGGGTGACCGCATATAACGTGATCGGTAAGGCTGGCGCCAGAGGCCGGATCGCCGTGGCGGCGGGGGACGCGCCGAGCGCGGTAAACGGATCGATCACCGCCAGCCCGGCACCGGATTCAACCATCGCCCGCGCCAGCGAATAGGTCTGCACGGCGATGCGCACCCGTGGCGGCGGTTCGACCGCCTCAAGGTAGCTGTCGAGCCTGGCGGCCAGCGGGTCGGCGCTGGACAGACCGATCAGCGGCGCACCGGCCAGTTCGCTCAACGGTAACGGTTGGCTCAAGGCGTCGTCGGTCCAATAGCCCAACGGCGCCAGCGCCACCAAAACCCCGCAGGCCAAGGTCTGCGCCTTCAGGCCCGGATGATCCGGCGGCTGCAAGGTCAGCGCGACATCCACTTCGCGCATCAACAAATTCTGCATCAGCTCACGGCTGTGGGCGCTGGACAGCTCGCAGACGATGTCCGGATAGCGTTGCGTCCACTCGTTGATGGCCGGCGGCAGCAGCGACAGGGCCAGCGCCGGGATTGCGCCGATCCGTACGCTGTGACCCGGCTCGCGCCGCAGGCTCTGGGCCAGACGTCGCACGCCTTGCAGGCTTTCGGTGACCTTGTCGACTTCGCGCTCAAGTTCCAGCGCTTCGGGCGTCGCCTGCAATTTGCCGCGCACCCGCAGGAATAACGGAAAGCCCAGTTGCTGCTCGGCGTGTTGCAGCACTTTGCTCACCGCCGGCTGCGACACGTGCAGCAGCTGCGCGGCGCCACTGACCGAACCGGTTTGGCGAATGGCCTGGAAAATCTCGATGTGTCGCAGTCGCATGGCAAGTCCATAACCTTTGTTTATGGGTCAGGCATCTTTATGCATTGTTCAACGACTGTCACCTGGTCCTAACCTGAAGCCTGTTTCAACAACGGTTAAGGACAGACATGGCTCAGCGGGTTTGCATCATCGGTGGTGGCGTCATCGGGCTGACGACGGCTTACGCGCTGGTTCGTGACGGCATCGACGTGACGCTGATCGAGGCCCGGGACTCGCTGGGCAGCGAGACCAGTTTCGCCAACGGCGGCCAGTTGTCCTACCGTTACGTCGCGCCGCTGGCCGATGCCGGCGTACCGTTGCAGGCGCTTGGCTGGATGCTGCGCGGTGACTCGCCGTTGAAGCTGCGCCCGCGCCTGGACCCGGCGCAATGGCGCTGGATGGCGTCCTTCCTGGCAGCTTGCCGTCGTTCGGTGAATCAACGCAATGGCGCGCACCTGCTGCGTCTGGCGCTGCTGAGCCAGTCCACGCTGCAAGGCTGGCGCGACGAAGACCGTCTCGACGGTTTCGACTGGCGGCGCAACGGCAAACTGGTGACGTTTCGTGAAGCCGCGAGTTTCGAACACGCTCGTCACGGCCTCGCCGATCCGCAACAGCAGCACGTTCTGTCGCGGGCCGAATGCGCACAGCTTGAGCCAGCACTGGCCGAGGCGCCGTTTGTGGGCGCGATTTATACCCCCGACGAAGAAGTCGCTGATTGCCATGCTTTCTGCCAGCAACTGCTGGCTCGCCTCAAGGCCTCGGGTCGTTGCGAGTTTCTGCTCGGGCGAAAGGTCACCGGCATTCGCCACGCGGACGGCGCGGTGCAGGCCGTCGAAATGGGTACGCAAGTGCTGCCGGTCGAGCAACTGGTGATTGCCGCCGGCCATCGCAGTCCGGCGCTGGCGCTGCCCGGCATGAACCTGCCGCTGTATCCGCTCAAGGGCTACAGCCTGACCTTGCCCATCCGCGCCGAACATCGCGCGCCGGAGCTGAGCATCACCGATTACAACCGCAAGATCGTTTACGCCCGTCTCGGTGACCAATTGCGCGTGGCGGCGATGGTCGACATTGTCGGTTTCGACCCGGCCCTCGACCCCAAACGTCTGGCGCTGATCAAGCGTCAGGCGCAGGAAACCTTGCCCAATGCCGGCGATTACGACGCCGCCATCGAATGGGCCGGCATGCGCCCGGCCACCCCCAGCGGCGTGCCGTTGATCGGGGCCACGGCGTATCGCAACGTGTGGCTCAACCTCGGCCATGGTGCGCTGGGTTTTACCCTGGCCTGTGGCAGCGCCCGGTTGCTCAGCGAGTTGATCGCCCGGCGCGCACCGTCGATTGAAATGCAGGGCCTCGCCCCCCGCGTCGCCTGACTTGAAAAGGAAAAACTGATGAGCATTAACCGTATCAACAGCAACAGCCGGCTTTCTGGCGCGGTGACCTTTGGCGATCTGGTGTTTCTCTCGGGACAGGTTCCGGGTGACAGCCCCGACGTCACCGGCCAAACCGCCGAGGTGCTGGCGAAGATCGACGCGTTGTTGGCCGAGGCTGGCAGCGACAAGGAACATCTGCTCAACGCGACCATTTACCTGAACGACATTGGCCGTGATTTCGCCGCCATGAACGAGGTCTGGTCGCAATGGTTGTCGCCGGGCAAGGCGCCGACCCGCACCACGTTGCAGGCGCAACTGGCCCGTCCAGAGGTTCTGGTGGAGATCACCGTGATCGCCGCCCGCCGCTCATAAACTGACCCACAACGGAGAATAACAATGCAAAAAATCACGTTGATCGGCTGCACCCTCGGCCTGCTGCTCGCCAGCCAGGTCCAGGCCAACGAAGCGCCACTGACCGGCACGCTGAACAAGGTCGCCAATGCCAAGAGCATCACGCTGGGCTATCGCGACGCGTCGGTGCCGTTCTCCTACGTGGGTGATCACACGGGGCAGCCGATGGGTTATTCGGTGGACCTGGCGAGCAAGATTGTCGAGCGCATCAAGCAAAAGCTTGAACTGCCGGATCTGCAGGTGAAGTACAACCTGGTGACCTCGCAAACGCGCATTCCGCTGGTGCAGAACGGCACGGTCGACCTTGAGTGCGGCTCCACCGGCGTGACGGCCGAGCGTATGCAGCAAGTGGCGTTTTCCTACGGGTTTATCTACGTGAAAGGGCAATTGCTCACGGCGAAGGACAGCGGCATCAAAAGCTTCGCCGACCTGCGCGGCAAGAACGTCGTGACCACCGCCGGCACCACTAATGAACGGTTTCTGAAGAGCTATAACGTCGATAACAAGATCGATATGTTCGTGATCAGCGCCAAGGACCACGGCGAAGCGTTCCAGATGCTGCAGTCGGGTCGGGCGGCGGCGTTCTATATGGATGACGCGCTGCTCTACGGCGAACGCGCCAAGGCTCGCGACCCGCATAACTGGGTGGTGGTGGGCGAGGAGCAATCGCGGGAAATCTACAGCTGCATGGTGCGCAAGGGCGACCCGCAGTTTCTGGAATTGGTGAACTCGACCCTTGCCGATTTGTACAGTTCGGGCGAGATCAATGCCATCTATCAGCGATGGTTCCAGCAACCGATTCCGCCTAAAGGCCTGAACCTGGAATTCCCGATGACCAGCGAACTGAAGGCAATCATCGCCAAGCCAGTGAGTGATCCGGTGCAATAACGCCTGACTGATCGTTCCCACGCAGAACGTGGGGACGATCAGTAGCGGTCTCCTGTTGGAGCGGCGGTGCGACGATTCGACTTGCCCGCGAAGAGGCCCTAGAAATCGCCCCATAGTTGCTGGGCTACGGCCAGCGCTACCACCGGCGCGGTCTCTGTGCGCAATACCCGTGGCCCAAGCCGTGCGGCGTGAAAACCAGCCCCTTTGGCCTGATCCACTTCCGCATCGGACAACCCACCCTCCGGGCCGATCAAAAACGCCAGCGTCGCCGGTTTCGCATGGCTCACCAATGGTTCGGCCACTGGATGCAGCACCAACTTCAATTCTGCTTGAGTCTGCTTCAACCAGTCCGCCAGCAACACCGGCGGATGAATCACCGGCACCCGTGAACGCCCGCATTGCTCGCACGCGCTGATCGCCACCTGGCGCCAGTGCATCAGGCGTTTGTCGGCACGCTCGTCCTTCAGCCGGACTTCGCAGCGGTCGCTGAAGATCGGGGTGATTTCGGTGACGCCCAGCTCGGTGGCTTTCTGGATCGCCCAGTCCATCCGCTCGCCACGGGACAGACCCTGGCCGAGATGGATCGCAAGCGGTGATTCGATCTGACCAGCGAAGCTTTCATCGATCTGCACCACGACGCGCTTCTTGCCGACTTCCATCAGCGTGGCGCGAAACTCATGGCCCGAGCCGTCGAACAGTTGCAATGCATCACCCTCGGCCATGCGCAGCACGCGGCTGATGTAATGGGCCTGGGCCTCGGGCAACTCGTGCTCGCCGGTGCTCAGGGGGGCGTCGATAAAGAAGCGGGACAGTCTCATGCTGGGTCTCTGTAATTCATGTGTAGGTCTTGGCGCCCCTATCGCGGGCAAGCCCGCTCCCCCAGGGTGTACGCCGTCACTGTGGGAGCCGGGCTTGCCCGCGATGGCGGCAGCGCAGGCACCACAGACGCTTGAGTGAAATCAATCAGCCCGGATCGCGGAACCCGGGATGGAAGTCTTTCGGCACCGAGACGCTCACGCTATTGCGGGTTGCAATGTCGATTCCTTCAGTGGCCACTTCCGCCAGAAAGTCGATCTGCTCCGGGGTGATCACGTAGGGCGGCAGGAAATACACCACGCTGCCCAACGGGCGAAGCAAAGCACCACGCTCCAGCGCATGCTGGAACACCTTCAAGCCTCGACGTTCCTGCCACGGGTAGGCCTCTTTGGTGGCCTTGTCCTTGACCATCTCGATGGCCAATACCATACCGGTCTGACGCACTTCCGAGACGTTTGGATGATCGACCAGGTGCGCGGTGGAGGAGGCCATGCGCTGGGCCAACGCTTTGTTGTTCTCGATGACGTTGTCTTCTTCGAAGATATCCAGCGTCGCCAAGGCGGCCGCGCACGCCAGCGGGTTGCCGGTGTAGCTGTGCGAGTGCAGGAAGGCACGCAAGGTCGGGTAGTCGTCGTAGAACGCGCTGTAGACATCTTCCGTGGTCACGCAGGCCGCCAGCGGCAGGTAACCGCCAGTCAGGGCCTTGGACAGGCAGAGGAAGTCCGGGCGGATGCCGGCCTGTTCGCAGGCGAACATGGTTCCGGTGCGGCCGAAGCCGACGGCGATTTCGTCGTGGATCAGGTGCACGCCGTAACGGTCGCAAGCTTCACGCAGCAGCTTCAAATAAACCGGGTGATACATGCGCATGCCGCCGGCGCCCTGGATCAACGGCTCGACGATCACCGCCGCGACAGTGTCGTGATTCTCCGCCAGCGTCTGCTCCATCGCGGCAAACATGTTGCGCGAATGCGCTTCCCAGCTCATGCCCTCAGGGCGCAGGTAGCAATCGGGGCTTGGCACCTTGATGGTGTCCAGCAGCAACGCCTTGTAGGTCTCGGTGAACAGCGGCACGTCGCCCACCGACATCGCCGCCATGGTTTCGCCGTGATAGCTGTTGGTCAGGGTGACAAAGCGCTTCTTGTTCGGCTGGCCGCGGTTGAGCCAGTAGTGAAAGCTCATTTTCAGTGCGACTTCGATGCAGGACGAACCGTTATCGGCGTAGAAGCATCGGGTCAGCCCTTCCGGCGTCATCTTCACCAGGCGCTCGGACAACTCGATCACCGGCTGATGGCTGAAACCGGCGAGGATCACGTGCTCCAGCTGATCGACCTGATCCTTGATGCGCTGATTGATACGCGGGTTGGCGTGGCCGAACACGTTGACCCACCAGGAGCTGACCGCGTCGAGGTAGCGTTTGCCTTCGAAGTCTTCCAGCCACACGCCTTCGCCGCGCTTGATCGGGATCAGCGGCAACTGTTCGTGGTCTTTCATCTGGGTGCAGGGATGCCACAACACCGCGAGATCGCGTTGCATCCACTGATTATTCAGGCCCATGTTCAGTCTCCTCGAGGCGGTCCGCGACAGGCGCGAACCTACAATCGCGCAAGCCTATGCAATGCGTGGCATCGGGACAACCCATTGTGTCGAATGAGCTACTTTGTATAGGGCGATAGACGTTGCTGGCGGGCCTTTGATGGCTGACGTATTCTTCGCGGTTCTTTGAGTCGACTGACTCGTAAAACTGCTTTTTCCTCGTGTATTTCCGGAGTTCGCTGAATGTCTGCTGGTTGGCTGCGCGCCTGTGCGCTGGTGATGTTAGGGCTGTTCAGCGTGTCTGCGCTGGCCAAGGATAAAACGGCGATCGTGATCGGCGGCGGGCTCTCGGGCCTGACGGCGGCGTACGAACTGCAGAACAAAGGCTGGCAGGTGACCCTGCTGGAAGCCAAGCCGAGCCTGGGCGGTCGTTCCGGTATGGCCACCAGTGAGTGGATCGGCAACGACAAGACCCAGCCGGTGCTGAACAAGTACGTCTCGACGTTCAAGCTGAGCACCACGCCGGCCCCTGAATTCGTGCGCACGCCGAGTTACCTGATCGACGGCGTGTATTACACCGCTGCTGATCTGGCGACCAAGGAGCCGGCCACCGCTGACGCGCTCAAGCGTTACGAAAAAACTCTGGACGATCTGGCGCGCTCGATCGAAGACCCGCAGAACCCGGCGGCGAACAGCACGCTGCATGCCCTGGATCAGATCAACGTCTCCAACTGGCTCGACCGTTTGACGTTGCCCGCCACGGCCCGCCAATTGATCAATCAGCAAATTCGTACCCGTTACGACGAACCTTCACGCCTGTCGTTGCTGTACTACGCACAACAGAGCCGGGTTTACCGTGGCGTGTCCGACCGTGACCTGCGCGCTTCGCGCCTGCTCGGCGGCAGCCCGGTGTTGGCACAAGCCTTTGTCAAACAGCTGAAAACCATCAAGACCAGTTCCCCGGTCTCGGCCATCACCCAGGACAAGGACGGCGTGACCGTCAAAGTCGGCAGCGTCGGCTATCAGGCTGACTACGTCGTGGTAGCGGTGCCGTTGCGCGCACTGAACAAAATCGCGATGACCCCGGCGCTGGATGCCCAGCACCTGGGCGCGATCAAAGGCACCAACTACGGTTGGCGCGACCAGATCATGCTGAAGTTCAAGACGCCGGTGTGGGAAAGCAAGGCGCGCATGTCCGGCGAGATCTACAGCAACACTGGCCTGGGTATGTTGTGGGTCGAGCCGGCGCTTAAGGGCGGCGCCAACGTGGTGATCAACCTGTCCGGCGACAACGCGCGGGTGATGCAGGTTTTCGGCGACAAGCAGATGGTCGATCAGGTGCTGATTCGTCTGCACGCGTTTTATCCACAGGCGCGCGGTGCGTTCACCGGTTATGAAATCCGTCGCTACAGCACCGACCCTTCGATGGGCGGCGCTTACCTGGCCTTCGGTCCGGGCCAGATCAGCAAGTACTGGCGCTTGTGGGAGCGTCCGCTGCAACGCGTAGCGTTCGCTGGCGAACATACCGACACGTTGTACCCAGGCACTCTGGAAGGCGCACTGCGCACCGGTCAGCGTGCGGCCAGTCAGGTTGAAGACCTGGCGGCAGGCAAGTCGTTTGAACCGGCGAAAGTTGTTCCGGCAGCGACAGCTGTTGCCGCCGGTGCAGTCGCGGCGAAGAAGGGCAACTTCTTTACCAACCTGTTCGGTGGTTCCTCGGACGACGACAAGAAGCCGGAGCCCGTGAAGGCACCAGAGCCAGTCACACCGCCAGCACAGGCACCCGCTCCAGTGCCAACCCCGGCCCCTGCGCCAGTGGAAGCGCCGAAGCCGGCGGCACCGGTGAAAGCCGAGCCCGCCAAGAAGGCTGCGGCCAAAGCACCGGTGAAAAAGCCTGCTGCCAAAACCGAAGCCAAAAAAGCGCCAGCCAAGGCGCCTGCGAAGAAAGCTGAACCGGCGAAGAAACCAGCAGCCAAACCTGCTGCGGCTCCGGCGGCGGATACCAAAGCGCAGTAAACGTCTGGATTAAAGAAACGCGGCGCAAATGCCGCGTTTTTTTATGCCTGAGGAAAAGAACTGAATAAATCTCATGGCGTAGGTGTTCTTGATTTGGAGGTCATTTTTTTTCACACATTGTTCTTTAATCTTTCCTTAACTCACCGATTTCAGACTCTTGATCGTATTTCTCGATATTTCAAAGCGAAATTTTCCGCTTTAAATCGATAGATAACTCGATAGTCTTGGTCGCAATTCTCACAGGATTTGGGCATGCCGCTACGTAACTCTTCTTCCCGCTACGGTTGGGTCAGTATCTTCATGCATTGGGGCGTGGCGCTGGCGGTCTTCGGTCTGTTTGCGTTGGGCTTGTGGATGGTCGATCTCGACTACTACAGCACTTGGCGCAAAGACGCGCCTGACCTGCATAAAAGCATTGGCCTGGTGTTGTTGGCCGTGATGGTTCTTCGGGTGTTGTGGCGTTTTATCAGCCCACCGCCGCCAACACTGGAAAGCTATAGCCGGCTGACGCGCATGGGCGCGAAGTTTGGCCATTCGTTTCTGTACCTCGGACTGTTTGCTGTGATGATTGCCGGTTACCTGATTTCCACCGCAGACGGTGTCGGGATTCCGGTGTTTGGCCTGTTTGAAGTTCCTGCACTGGTATCCGGACTACCGGACCAGGCAGACACCGCCGGTGTGATTCATTTCTACCTGGCGTGGGCGCTGGTAATTTTTTCCGGCCTCCATGCGTTGGCAGCATTGAAACACCACTTTATCGATCGTGATGCGACCCTGACGCGAATGCTGGGGCGCAAAGCCTGATGTTCAACCTCGACTCCAAAGGAATAGAAAGCATGTTGAAAAAGACCCTCGCCGCTCTGGCAATCGGCTCCGCTCTGCTGTCCGCCAACGTGATGGCAGCTGACTACGTTGTCGACAAGGAAGGCCAGCACGCCTTCGTTGACTTCAAGATCAGCCACCTGGGCTACAGCTTCATCACCGGTACTTTCAAGGACATCGACGGCAAGTTCAGCTTCGACGCTGCCAAGCCTGAAGCCAGCAAGATCGAGTTCAATGTGAATACCGCCAGCGTATTCACCAACCATGCCGAGCGCGACAAGCACATCGCCAGTGGTGACTTCCTGAATGCGGCCAAATTCGCCAAGGCCACCTTCGTTTCCACCAGTGTCAAATCCACCGGCAAAAACACTGCCGACGTGGCGGGTGATCTGACCATCGCAGGCGTAACCAAGCCAGTCGTGGTCAAGGCCACCTTCCTGGGTGAAGGCAAGGATCCATGGGGCGGCTACCGTGCCGGCTTCGAAGGCACCACCAGCATCAAGCGTTCCGACTTCGGCAAGCAGAAAGACCTGGGCCCAGCGTCCGACGCGGTCGAGCTGTACGTTTCGTTTGAAGGTGTCAAAGCGAAGTAACTTTCGCGCCTGACACAAAAACGCCCCCGATCTCGCGATCGGGGGCGTTTTTTATGGCCTGGTGCAATCTGCACAGGCGATGAAATCCACTGTGGGAGCGGGCTTGCCCGCGATAGCGGTGGGTCAGGCAACATATTTTTGCGGGACTGACGCCATCGCGGGCAAGCCCGCTCCCACAGGGTTTTGCCTCTGGCAAAAAAAATGCCCCGGATCGCGAGATCAGGGGCATTTTTCATGGCAGCGTTAAATCAGCGGTTGCGAGTCAGCAACGCTGGTTTTTCGCCGCGCGGACGGCCTGGCAATTGATCAAGTTGCTCGGGAGTCGGGAAACGATCGGTTTTCGACTCCTTGTGAATGATCTTCGGCGCCGGGCCGCGCGGGTTCTGCACAGCCGGTTCCGAACGAGGCTGGTCGTCGGTACGGGCCGGGCGGCGGTTGCGACCTTCTTCGCGACGGGCCTGACCGTCACGTGGCGCGCCGTTGCGTGGACCGCTGCGCTTGGCCGGCGGTGTGCCGGTGGTGGCACCGTCGCTGCTGCGCGGACCGCTTTGGCGACCCTGAGGCTTGCCGCCGGTGCGTGGTGCGCCTGCGCCAGCCGCTGCGCCTTGTGCCGGAGCGCCCGGACGGCGGCCACGACCCTGGGCCGGTTTGGCTTGAGGCACGTAGTCGACGCGGTTACCGAAGTTATCGATATCGTCGTCCAGGAACTCGTCCGGAGCGCGATCAGCGGCAGCGCGTGGCGCCGGGCGCTGTTGCTCGCGCGCCGGGGTGCCTTCGCGTGGCTTCTGCTCACGTGCCGGGCGCTCGCCACGGCCGCTGGCCGCCGGTTTTTCCTTGCCGCCCTTGTCCTTGCCCTTGTCTTTACGACCGCCGCCACCGCCGCTGCCGTTTGGACCGTCGCCGCGCGGGCCACGTGGGTTGCGCGGGTTACGCACATCCGGACGCTCGCGGACTTCTGGCTTCTCGGCTTCTACGGCGCTGGAATCGAAGCCCATCAGGTCGCCGTCGGCGATTTTCTGCTTGGTCATGCGTTCGATGCTTTTCAGCAGTTTTTCTTCGTCCGGGGCCACCAGCGAGATCGCCTCGCCCGAACGACCGGCACGGCCAGTACGGCCGATACGGTGCACGTAATCTTCGTCGACGTTCGGCAGTTCGAAGTTGACCACGTGTGGCAACTGGTCGATATCGAGGCCGCGAGCGGCGATGTCGGTAGCAACCAGGATGCGCACTTCGCCGGCCTTGAAGTCGGCCAGGGCTTTGGTGCGTGCGTTCTGGCTCTTGTTGCCGTGGATGGCGACGGCGCTGAGACCGTGTTTATCCAGGTATTCGGCCAGACGGTTGGCGCCGTGCTTGGTACGGGTGAACACCAGCACCTGTTCCCAGGCGCCTGCGGTGATCAAGTGTGCCAACAGCGAACGCTTGTGGTTGGCCGGCAGGCGGAAGACGCGTTGCTCGATGCGCTCGACCGTGGTGTTCGGCGGCGTGACTTCGATGCGTTCCGGGTTGTGCAGCAGTTTGCCGGCGAGGTCGGTGATGTCCTTGGAGAACGTCGCCGAAAACAGCAGGTTTTGACGTTTGCTCGGCAGACGCGCCAGAACCTTTTTCACGTCATGGACGAAGCCCATGTCGAGCATGCGGTCAGCTTCGTCCAGCACGAGGATTTCCACGTGGGACAAATCGACGCTGCCTTGGCCGGCGAGGTCGAGCAGGCGGCCAGGGCAGGCCACCAGCACGTCAACGCCACGGGACATGGCCTGAACCTGTGGGTTCATGCCGACGCCGCCGAAGATGCAGGCACTGACGAACTTCAGGTCACGGGCATAGACCTTGAAGCTCTCGTGGACCTGGGCCGCGAGTTCGCGGGTAGGGGTCAGGACCAATACGCGCGGTTGGCGCGGGCCGTGACGCTGGGATTTGTCCGGGTGACCGTTGGGGAACAACCGCTCCAGAATCGGAAGGGCGAAGCCGCCGGTTTTACCAGTACCTGTCTGAGCCGCAACCATGAGGTCGCGACCTTGCAACACGGCGGGAATGGCCCGCTGTTGCACCGGAGTAGGCTCGGTATAGCCCGCTGCCTCGATGGCGCGGACTAAAGCCTCGGAGAGACCGAGGGAAGCAAAGGACATGAGTAATCCTGTTTTAGTTAGGGCTTGGCCCAATGGGAGTCTTGCCTGGCGCGAATGGCGTTTAAGAAGAACGCAATCCCGTCCGGTCCTGCTGGGCCTTGAAAGCTCGTCTGGAGCGCTCGCGCGGGCTGAAAAGCTGCGCTGTAGCGGGGTCGAGATGCCTTGAACAAGTCCGAGCGTCCGGGCGTGAGCCTGGCGGGAAGGCCGGAGTATAACAGAGCAATCACTGCGCGCCGCTTTCCTGCTGCTCAACGGTTTTTTCGTGGGCGGCGGTGGCCGCGGCAGTTTTTGTGCTGGCAGCCGGGTCGGCACCATAACGGGCGCTCAGTTCGGCGTACGCGGGTTCGCGCTTGAAACGTTTGAGCTCGGCGCCGAAGCGCTGCACCAGCAAGTCCATGCCCGCGTTGCGGCGCACCGCCAGGAACTGGCTCTGCTGGCTGATGACAATCGGGTTTTCGCTGATCTTGTCGCGGATGTCCAACTCGTCGAGCAAATGCTGGCCCACCCGGCGGTCGGTGATCAGCAGGTCGATCCTGCCGCGCACCAGTTTGCCGAAGTTGGCTTCATGGGTAGGCGCGGGTTCGCGTGTGAACAGGGTCGATTCGCTGAAGTCCGGGCTGTACAGATAGCCCGGCGAGGTGCCGATTGTCAGGCCTTTCAGGTCGTCGAGGGTGCGAAACGGATGCGGGCGTTCGTTGGCATAGAACATCACGAACTGGACTTCCGACAGCGGTTCGCTGGGGTAGAGCAGGGTCGCATCGCGCTCATCGCTATGGAAAATGTCCAGCGCACCATCGGCCTGGCCGGTTTCTAGCATCGACAGGCAGCGTTTCCACGGCAGGAACTGCCACTCGACTTCGATCCCCAGCCGCTTGAAGACGATGGCCGTGGTTTCGTAGTCCAGGCCCAGTGATTGGCCGTTTTCCTCATAGACATAAGGCGCCCACGGTTCAGTGACAATGCGCAGCTTCTCGCCCCGAGCGGCGAAGCTCAGGCAAGTGAAAAGAAACACGGTGAGTAGCTGGGCGATCAAAGGCATGGCTTGAGATTACGACGAGAAACCGTAAAGAGCCAGAAACCCGCTCCAGAAGCTCTATCTCCGTGTATTGCTTCACAATAAAAGTGCGTTAAAAGCAAAAAATCGCAGCTTTGGCAGGGCCTACAAGGATTACACATCCCGATGCAGGCGCTGCCGAAGCTGCGATCTTTTGATCTTGCTTTAAACGTCTGTTAACGCGGTAACTTCAGGTTGTTCCACACCGCCAGACTCGCTTCAGCCTGGTTCAGTGTGTAGAAGTGCAGACCTGGCGCGCCACCTTGCAGCAGGCGTTCGCACATCTCGGTAATGACTTGCTCACCAAAGCCTTGAATGCTCTGGGTGTCGTCGCCGTAGGCTTCCAGTTGCTTGCGGATCCAGCGCGGGATTTCCGCACCGCAGGCATCGGAGAAGCGCGCGAGCTTGCTGTAGTTGGTGATCGGCATGATGCCCGGCACGATCGGGATGTTCACGCCCATCGCCCGTACACGCTCGACGAAGTAGAAATAGCTGTCGGCGTTGAAGAAGTACTGGGTGATCGCACTGTTGGCGCCAGCGTTGGCTTTGCGCACGAAGTTGGTCAGATCGTCTTCGAAGTTGCGTGCTTGCGGATGCATCTCCGGGTAAGCGGCGACTTCGATGTGGAAATGATCACCGGTCTCTTCACGAATGAATTCGACCAGATCGTTGGCGTGGCGCATTTCGCCGCTGGCCATGCCCATGCCCGAAGGCAGGTCACCGCGCAGTGCAACAATGCGCTTGATGCCGGCAGCCTTGTATTGCGCCAGCAGGCCGCGCAAGTCGTCCTTGCTGTCGCCCACGCAGGACAGATGCGGTGCGGCTGGGACTTTGACTTCGTTTTCAAGTTGCAACACGGTGTTGAGGGTTCGATCACGGGTCGAGCCGCCAGCGCCATAGGTGCAGGAGAAGAAATCGGGGTTGTACGTTGCCAGCTGACGAGCAGTGGCGAGCAGCTTTTCATGCCCAGCGTCGGTCTTCGTAGGGAAGAACTCGAAGCTGTAGCGACGGTCTTGGGACATGGTCATATCCTTTAAAACGCGTAAGCCTGTGAGGCTTGCACTTCCCATGGGGAGCGAGCTTGCTCGCGATGGGGCCAGCACATCGAGTATCAGTGTTGACTGACGGATCGCTATCGCGGGCAAGCCCGCTCCCACAGGGAGAGCAGGCAGCAGGACCGATCAGTAGCGGTAAGCGTGTGGCTTGAACGGACCTTCGACGGTCACGCCGATGTAGTCGGCCTGAGTCTTGGTCAGTTGAGTCACAACGCCGCCGAAACCGCGAACCATTTCCAGGGCCACTTCTTCGTCGAGTTTCTTCGGCAGTACTTCAACGGTCAGGCGCTCGGCTTTCTGGGCTGGCGACAGGTCGGCGTACTTCTGGCCGAACAGGAAGATCTGGGCCAGAACCTGGTTGGCGAACGAACCGTCCATGATGCGGCTCGGGTGACCGGTGGCGTTACCCAGGTTAACCAGACGGCCTTCGGCCAGCAGGATCAGGTAGTCGTCGTTCTGGGCATCGAATGCGCCAGGACCAGTACGGTGGATTTTGTGAACCTGTGGCTTCACTTCTTCCCATGCCCAGTTTTTGCGCATGAAAGCGGTGTCGATTTCGTTGTCGAAGTGGCCGATGTTGCAGACAACAGCGCGCTTCTTCAGGGCTTTGAGCATGTTCGCGTCGCAAACATTGACGTTGCCGGTGGTGGTCACGATCAGGTCGATCTTGCCCAGCAGCGCTTTGTCGATAGATGCTTCGGTACCGTTGTTGATGCCGTCGATGAACGGCGAAACCAGCTCGTAGCCGTCCATGCAGGCTTGCATGGCGCAGATCGGGTCGACTTCGGAGACTTTAACGATCATGCCTTCCTGACGCAGGGACTGGGCCGAACCCTTGCCCACGTCACCGTAACCGATGACCAGCGCTTGCTTGCCGGACAGCAGGTGGTCGGTACCGCGCTTGATCGCGTCGTTCAGGCTGTGACGGCAGCCGTACTTGTTGTCGTTCTTGCTCTTGGTCACCGAGTCGTTGACGTTGATGGCCGGGATTTTCAGCTCGCCCTTGGCCAGCATGTCCAGCAGGCGGTGAACGCCAGTGGTGGTTTCTTCGGTCACGCCGTGGACGCGGTCGAGGATCGCCGGGTACTTCTTGTGCAGCAGCTCGGTCAGGTCGCCGCCGTCGTCGAGGATCATGTTGGCATCCCAAGGCGCGCCATCTTTCAGGATGGTTTGCTCCAGGCACCACTCGTACTCTTCTTCGGTTTCGCCTTTCCAGGCGTAGACCGCGATACCGGCAGCGGCGATAGCAGCAGCGGCCTGGTCTTGAGTCGAGAAAATGTTGCACGACGACCAACGCACTTCGGCACCCAGGGCAACCAGGGTTTCGATCAGCACGGCAGTCTGAATGGTCATGTGAATGCAGCCGAGAATTTTCGCGCCTTTGAGCGGCTGCTCACCGGCGTACTTGCGGCGCAGACCCATCAGGGCTGGCATTTCGGATTCGGCGATGATGGTTTCGCGACGGCCCCAGGCAGCCAGGGACATGTCGGCGACTTTGTAATCGTTAAAATCTGCAGGCGTGATAACAGCGCTCATGAAGAGCCTCCATTCGTAATGTATGCGAATGGGCGCCGTTGTGCGTTTAGTGTCTGGTCAATGAGACCAGGCAACGCCCCATCCGAGCCTGACAGGTCGAACCTGCTGCAGCGCCCCTCGGACAGGTGGCGGGAAAACGGTATCAATGGAACGTTACCGTTTTGAAACGGGGGCGATTATAGCGGGCTATGCTGATCTTCCAAAGCCTTTCTGTCAGTCAATGTCCGAACGGTAATCGGGACCATAGTCGATGCTTAATAGAGCTCTAGTCCGGGCTCTGCCATGATGGCGCCCATCATTCGGCAAGACGCTCAGGAGTGAACATGAATTTCCACACCCGCAAATGGGTAAAACCCGAAGACCTCAACCCCAACGGCACACTGTTCGGCGGCAGTCTGTTGCGCTGGATCGACGAAGAAGCGGCGATCTACGCCATCGTCCAGTTGGGCAATCAGCGCGTGGTTACCAAGTACATTTCCGAAATCAACTTCGTCAGTGCCTCGCGCCAGGGCGACATCATCGAACTGGGCATCACCGCCACCGAGTTCGGCCGCACCTCGATCACCCTGACTTGCGAGGTGCGCAACAAGATCACCCGCAAAAGTATCCTGACGGTTGAAAAGATGGTCTTCGTCAACCTCGGTGAAGACGGCTTGCCCGCGCCGCACGGCCGAACCGAGATCAAATACGTCAAAGACCAGTTCCAGGACGACGGCATTCAACAATGACACCTGCCCCGTAGGAGCGGTTTCATTTGTGGGACCACTGAACAGCGCCGAACCCCGCGTGTCGTACTTACATGACACGCCACCGGTTCCGGAGCTCTATGGACACGCAAAAAGACGGCAAGACCCCGAACCTTTCGGTTGAAGAACAGCACGACGTCGAAAAAAACCAGCCACCGCGTGCGGCTGTACTGCACGAAATCATCCGCACCCAGGGCGATCAGGAGCTTGAGCGCAGTGTCGCCGCGTTGTGGTGGTCGGCACTCGCCGCCGGCCTGACCATGGGCCTGTCGCTGATGGCCATGGGGTTGCTCAACTCGCGCCTGCCGGACGGTGAACACTTCAAGGTGATCGCCAGTTTCGGTTATTGCGCCGGGTTCCTTGCGGTCATCCTCGCCCGTCAGCAATTGTTCACCGAGAACACCCTGACGGCGGTGCTGCCGGTCATGACCAAACCCACCCTGAACAATTTCGGCCGCTTGTTGCGGCTGTGGTCGGTGGTGCTGGTGGGTAACCTCTGTGGCACCTTGCTGGTTGCGTATGTGATGTTGCATCTGCCGATTTTCGACACCAAGACCGACCTGGCCTTCCTCGACATCGGGCGCAAGGTCATGGAGAACGACGCGAGCAAGATGTTCGCCAAGGGCATCGTGTCGGGCTGGATGATCGCAACCATGGTCTGGATGATTCCGTCCATGGAGAGCGCCAAGATGTGGATCATCATCCTCATCACCTACCTCATGGCGCTGGGGGATTTCACCCACATCGTCGTCGGTTCGGCCGAGGTGTCGTATCTGGTGTTTGCCGGCGAGTTGCCGTGGAAGGATTTCTGGCTGGTGTTCGCCGGGCCGACGCTGGCGGGGAACATCATCGGTGGCAGTTTTATCTTTGCGCTGTTGAGTCATGCGCAAATTCGCAGCGAAAGCGGGCCGCCGAAGCAGTCTGCGGATCGGGGGAAGCCCGACCCGCAGCAGGTCAAAAAGTAATCAGTGATGCCCGGCCTGTGCCGCTGGCGCAGGCTCATCGCGAGTCACGTGCTTGACCAGTTTGCCGATGCTCAAGCCCTGCAACAGGATCGACGACAACACCACGATGTAGGTGATGCTCAGCAGTAAATCACGCTCCGGGCCTAACGGCAGCGCCAGGGCGAGCGCCACCGAAACACCACCGCGCAAGCCTCCCCAGGTCAGAATCCGGATTGTCCCGCGCGGCACTGTGCGCCAGCGCCGCAGCAGCAGGATAGCCGGTGCCACGGTCAACAGGCGCGAGAGCAGAATCGCCAGGGCCAGCAAACTGGCTGCCAGCACGTGCAGCCAGTTGAACGGCAGCAGCAACAGCTCCATGCCGATCAGGGCAAACAACAGGGCGTTGAGCATGTCGTCGAGCAGCTCCCAGAAACCATCCAGGTACTTTCGGGTCATGTCGTTCATTGCGAGATTGCGCCCCAGATTGCCGATGATCAGGCCGGCGACCACCATCGCGATCGGTGCGGAAACATGCAGTTCTGACGCCATGGCCGAGCCGCCGATCACCAGCGCCAGGGTCAGCATTACTTCGATCTGATGCTGCTCGATGCTCTTGATCATCAGGTACACCAGATAACCGATCAGCCCACCAAACAACACGCCGCCAATCGCTTCATGCGCGAACAGCATGGCGGTGGCGCCTACGGTCGGGGTTTCGCCGAGTTGCGCGATACCCAGCAGCACGGTGAACACCACCACTGCGGTGCCATCGTTGAACAGCGATTCGCCAACGATGGTGGTTTTCAGCGGCTTGGACGCGTTGGCAGTCCGCAGCACGCCGAGCACCGCGATCGGGTCAGTTGGGGAAATCAACGCGCCGAACAGCAGGCAATACAGAAAACTCACGTGCCAGCCGAACAGAGCAAAGATGTAATACGCGAGGCTGCCGATCACGGCGGTGGCGATTAATACGCCAAACGTTGCCAGCAGGCCGATGGGCCAGCGATAGCTGCGCAGGTCATTGAGATTGACGTGCAGCGCGCCGGCAAACAGCAGAAAGGACAGCATCCAGTTCATCAGCAGATCACCGAAATCGATCTGGCCGATCAGCTGTTGCACATGCTCTTCGAGGCCGGGGTAACCGAGGAAACTCAACCCTTGCAGCAACAAGGAAAACATCAGCGCGGTGACCATGACGCCGATGGTCGGGGGCAGGCCGATGAAGCGGAAATTCACGTAGGTGAGGAGGGTGGTGAGGCAGATAAAGGCAGCGACAAGTTCAAGCATCCGGGGTCCTTGGTTGGAAAACAGGTTTGGGCAGGTGCAGCGAGTCAGTTTTTTCGCGAGTAAGCCCGCGCCCACATTTGATCCCGGTCGTACTGGAGATCCCTGCAGGAGCGAGCTTGCTCGCGATAGCGGTGACGCAATTATTCAGCCGGACACATTGACCGCAGTCGCACCGCGACGTTGCAGGTAAATGAAGAAAACTGCAGTCAGCACCGTCAAGCCACTGACCAGTGCGCCGGTCCACGGCAAGTCTGCCAGGTCCGCGCCGCTGGCAACGACCAGGCCACCCATCCAGGCGCCTGCAGCGTTACCGAGATTGAATGCGCTCTGGTTCAACGTTGAACCCAGATTGGGTGCTTCATGCGCCTGATCGATGATCAGCAATTGCAGGATCGGGCACAGGGCGAAGGCAAAGATCCCCCACAACACCAGCGTGATCGCCGCCGGAATCACCGAGTGACTGGTCTGCGTGAAGGCGGCCAGCACGACCACCACCGCCAGCGCCATGCCCACCAGCGAAGGCAGCAGACGACTGTCGGCCAGACGGCCGCCGAGCATGCTGCCCGCCGTCAAGCCCGCGCCGAACAACAGCAGCATAATCGTCACACCGTGCGGGCTGACCCCAGTGATGTCTTGAAGAATGGGCGCGATGTAGGTGAACACGCTGAACAGGCTGGTCGACGCCAGCACGCTCATGCCCAAAGCCAACAGCACGTTGACCTTGCCCAGCACCTTGAACTCGCTGGCGAGATTGGCCTTGTCCATGGCGATGTCTTTCGGCAACCAGGCCCACTGCGCAATCGCGGCGATCACACCGATCACCGACACCGCCCAGAACGTCGAGCGCCAACCCGCGTACTGGCCGAGCGCAGTGCCCAATGGCACGCCGAGCACGTTGGCCAGGGTCAGGCCGGTGAACATCATGGCAATCGCCTGCGCCCGCTTGTTCGGCGCGACCAGGCCGGCCGCGACCACCGAACCAATGCCGAAGAACGCTCCGTGGCACAACGCGGTGACGACTCGCGCGGCCATCAGCGTGGCGTAGTTTGGCGCCAACGCGCACAGCACGTTGCCGAGGATGAACATCAGCGTCATGCCCAGCAGTGTGGCTTTGCGCGGCATATTGGCGGTGCCGATGGCGAGGATCGGCGCGCCGAACACCACGCCCAGGGCGTAACCGGTAATCAACAGACCGGCGTGGGGAATGCTCACGGCAAGGTCGCGAGCGACGTCGGGCAGCAAGCCCATGATGACGAATTCAGTGGTGCCGATGCCGAACGCGGCAACAGCGAGGGCAAGCAAAGCGAGTGGCATGCGCAAGGTCTCTGTCGGTAGTCTTGACGCTGTGATCAGGCATACGCGGGCCGACGACCGTTCTCGAAGGAGAGCGGGCCATGGCAGGAATTATTGGAATTAGTCTGTGCGCAACTGAGTGCGGCGTGGTCGCTTGCAGTATAAACAGCTGCTGACATATGGCGAATCAATTCTCCCCTTCGCTCCTACGCGGGAGGGGAATCAATAAAAAAGGAGTGTGCCGTGCTTGCGACGGCGTTGGTGTTGGTGGCGGCGCTGTTGCACGCGGCGTGGAACACCCTGATCAAATTCAGTGCGGAACGGTTGTTGGTCGTGGCCTGCATGGACAGCGTGGCGATGCTTTTTGTCGCGCTGATGCTGCCGTTCGTGGCGTTGCCACCCATTGAAATCTGGCCATGGATTCTCGCATCGGCAGCGTTCGAATTGCTCTATCGTTATCTGCTGATTCAGGCCTATCGGGTCGGTGATCTCGGTCTGGTGTACCCGCTGATGCGTGGCTTGTCGCCGTTAGTGGTGCTGGCCCTGACGCTGATCTTTGCCGGGGAGGTGCTGACGAATCAGCAGATCTTTGGAATTCTACTCATCCCCTTCGGTATGTTGTGCCTGCTGTGGCAGGGCGGTGGCGGTGCGCGCTTGCCATGGTCGATGCTGCCGGTGGTGGCGCTGATTGGCCTGTGTATTGGCTGCTACACCTTTATCGATGGCCAGGCGTTGCGGCGCTGGTCGCATCCGCTGGATTACCTGGTCTGGGTGACGTTGTTCAGCGCCTGGCCGTTTCCCTTGCTCGCGTTGGTGCGCAAGCGACCGGCGTTCATGCTGTTCTGGCGTGAACAGTGGCGCTTGGGGTTGGCGGTCGGGTTTTGCGTGCTGTTCAGCTACGCTCTGGTGCTGTGGGCGATGCAACTGGGGTCGATTGCCGAGGCGGCGGCCTTGCGCGAGATCAGCGTGATTCTGGTGGTGCTGTTCGGTATGCGCTACCTGAAAGAACCTTTCGGTCGGCCACGGCTCTTAGCCTGTGGGCTGGTGTTGATCGGCATGTTGGTGATGAAGTTTTGACGGGTGCTCAACATTTTAAAACTGAAGAAAGGACTGCTTTATGACGGTTGCTCTGTGGTGCATTTTGATCGCGTTTTTTCTGCCCTATCTCTGCGTGGGTATTGCCAAGGCCAGTGGCCGTTTTGGACTGAAAGACAATCATGACCCCCGAGATTTTCTCGAGTCACTGAATGGTTTTGGCCGGCGCGCATATGCGGCGCAATTGAACAGTTTCGAAGTGACCCCGGCGTTCGCGGCGGCGGTGATCGTGGCCCACCTGGCCGGCAACGCCGAGCTGGTGACGATCAATGTGCTGTCGGTGTTGTTCATCACCAGCCGTCTGCTGTACATCATTTGCTACCTGGCGGACTGGGCGATTCTGCGGTCGCTGGTGTGGTTTGTGGGGATTGGGTTGATCGTCAGTTTCTTTGTGGTTTCTGTCTGATAACAACCGGGCGTTTTTGCTGGCCTCATCGCGGGCAAGCCCGCTCCAACAGGGATTTATGTCGATCACGATAGAGTGGTTAGACAACTAATCTGTGGGAGCGGGCTTGCCCGCGATTACTATCTATCAGCCGAAGCAGAACTCAAGGATTGGCTTTAACCGCATCAGCCACCTGAGGCACTTGCGGCAACGCCGCGCCTTTGGGCCAGAGCATCCAGATCTGCCCCTGCTGTTTCATGTCACCTGCCAATTGCCCGGCTGCTTCGCCGGTGCCCCAGAACAAGTCCGCACGGACTTCGCCAGCAATCGCGCCGCCAGTGTCTTGAGCTGCCACCGGGCGTACCAGTGCGGTGCCGTCCGGCCGCGTCGTGGATAACCACAACAGACTGCCCAGCGGAATCACTTTGCGATCCACTGCCGCGCTGTAACCTGCAGTCAGCGGCACGTTCAGCGAGCCACGAGGGCCTTCATTGCTGTCCGGGTTGCGGGTGAAGAACACATAGCTCGGGTTGCTGCCAAGCAATTGCGGAATGCGTGCCGGATTGGCCTTGGCCCAGTTGCTGATTGCGCCCATGGTCACGTCTTCTTTCTTCAGTTCGCCTTGCTCCACCAGCCAGCGGCCGATGGGGCGATACGGATGGCCGTTCTGGTCGGCGTACGCGATTCGCAACTGACGACCGTCGTCGAGTTGAATGCGACCCGAGCCCTGGATTTGCAGGAATTGCAGGTTCATCGGGTCGGTCAGCCATGCCACAACCGGTGCCTTGACGCCTTTGGTCTCGATCGTTGCTGCATCGTCGTAAGGTTTGAGCACGCGGCCTTCAAGCCGTCCGCGCAGGCGTTTGCCTTTGAGCTCCGGGTAGATGCTGTCCAGGGAGACGATGATCATGTCTTCTGGAACCCCGTACACCGGGATGTTCGCCACGGCAGTCTGGGTCAGGCTGCCGGGGTAGACCGGTTCGTAGTAGCCGGTGATCAAGCCGTTGGGGTTATCGTTGGCGGCGCGCAGGCCGTAGACGTCGAGGTTCTGTTTGAGGAAGCCGCGAATGTCATTGGCGGTTTGCGGCACGTTGGCGGCAGCGGCGCAGGTCGAGCCCCAGACCGGGTCTGCCTTGAGTCGGGTGCAGGCGCTGCGCCATGAGCCGAAACCGGCGACCAGGTCGTTATCGGAGACTGTCGGCAGGGCCTCCCAGGTGGCGCTGGAATAAGTCGCCAGCGCGTGGGTTTTCGGTGTGTTGTTGTCACCGCCAGTGCAGCCTGCGAGCACGGCCACTATCGGGAGGGTCCAGGCGAGGCGATGACGCCATGCCTTGAAACGGCTGTTCATGGAGTAATTCCTTTGTCGGTTGCGTGAGTGCTCCATGCGCTCAAACAACCCGTATTGATAATAGGGCTATTGGTCTTTGCCGATCACGCGAGGATACTGGCCGCCGTTTTCCGTGATCTGAAGCCACCATGACCCTCAAAAGACTTTCTATTGTATTGCTGGCCTGCCTGACCTTGTCCGCCTGCGGCGGTGTCGATCCGAATTCGCCACTGGGTCAGCGCAAGGCCATCTTCAAACAAATGCTCAAGACCGGCGAAGACCTGGGCGGCATGTTGCGTGGTCGCATTCCATTCGACGGCCCGAAATTCGCTGACGGCGCGGTGAAGCTCGATGCTCTGTCCCATGAGCCGTGGAAGCATTTTCCGCAGGTGCGCGAAGAAGATCACACCAGCGCCAAGGGCGATGTCTGGCAGAAACAGGCACGCTTTCAGGAAATGGCCCGCACTCTTGAAGCCGCCACCGGTGAATTGGTGATTGCCAGCAAGGTTCAGCCTTACAAGGCCAGCAATCTTGGGCCGGCGGTGCAGAAGGTCGAGGATGCCTGCAGTGCGTGCCATAAAGAGTTTCGGGATCATTGATTGGCGGTGTTCCCTCTGACATCTTCGCGAGCAAGAGCAGCAGAAAATCTTTGATCATTTTCGCTTTTACTTATCCAGCTCATCCAGCGCGTCCTGCAGTTCCTTGCGCGACTCGGCCAGTTTGTCTTTGCGCTTGTTGATCTTCTCGGGATCGCCTTTCTTCATGGCTTTGTCGAGATCGGCCTGGCGTTTGCTCACTTCATGCTTGGCGTCGAGGGCCTTGTTTTCCCGCTCCTTCTTCAACGAAGCATCGGTGCAATGCGCGGTGACTTCGCTCAGTGCTGTTTCCAGGCCCGCCTGCTGATCGGCATTGCCGTGGGATTTGGCCAGCTCGATCTGGTTGATGATGCCTTGCTTCTTGGCGGCACAACCGGTCAGCCCCGGGGCCTCTTCGGCGGCCATCAGTGGAGCGGCCATCACACCGCAAAGGGCCAGCAGGGCGAGCGGTGAAAGAAATTTCATAAAAGCTCCATGTGCAAGGTCAGGTGCAATCGGGTCGATAGGGCGATGGGCGTTTGAGCCCATCGGCAACTTTGGGTTCCCAGGTGGGCGAGCATCTGCGGTCGCTAAAAACCGTCGATCCCCGCCGCACGTAATGTGTCGCTCAAGGCCAGGACCTGCGGGTCGCGGAAAAATGCGCTCAATTGCGCCGCGCGTCCCGGACCGATGCCAGCTTCGGCCTGCCATTGTTCGGTGTTTCGTTGTGCCAGTTCCTGCCAGGAGCCGGCGAGGCGGGCCTGACCGGTCGGTGGTAAACCCAGGGCTTTGAGCCAGCGAGAAAAAGGGCGTTGGCGGGCGCTGTTGAAACTGTTTAGAAGGCGCGTACTGCTGTTCTCGCCGAAGCCGTTAATGTTAGCAAGCTCTTGAGCGTCGAGGGTCAACCAATCCAGCAGGCCATTCAGGTGGCCTGTTTCGAAAAGTTTCTCCCATGTTCCTGGGCCAACATGAGGCAAGGCCAACCCTTGCTTGCCGCTGAGCCAGGTCAGTCGCGCGAGAAATTGGCTTTCGCAGCCGGGCGTCGGTTGCCAACAACTCAAATGATGGAAGTCGGCTGGCAGCGGCGCGTTCAACGCCGGGCGTTCGGTGGCTCGCAAAACGACGCCATCGAGCCGGGGAATGGTCAGCCCCGCAAGGCTGATGGACACCTGGTCCCCGGGCCGGATGTCCAGGTCCACCCAGCGGCGCAGGGAGCTGACGCTGACACGCTTGATCTGCCGGTCATCGAGCGTCACCGGTTTCAGGTCCAGCACGGGGGTGATTCGTCCGGTGCGACCGACCTTGAAGTCGACTTTGCGCACTTCAGCCAATGCCTGGGCGAAGGGGTATTTCCAGGCGACCGCCCAGTAGGGTGTTTTCACTTGCCAGCGTTCGGCCGAAGGGCGTTGGCTCTGGCGCAGGACGACACCGTCACTGGCAAAGGGCAGGGGCGAGCGATACCAGTGATCGCGCCAGTGTTCGGCATCGGCAAACGTCTGCACCGGCTGACTGTAAGGCGCGATGCTCGGCAAACCCAGCGCATCCAGCGCGGCGATGCGAGCGGGCAAACCGGCCGGGCCTTGTGGCCATTCCCAGATAAACAAGCCGATACCGGCGGCCTGCTCAGGGCTGACTTCCTTGCGCGCCATCAAACCGGCCACGGTGGCGCGCGCATTGAGGCTTCCGGCCTTGGCTTGTACATGGTCGATCAGGCGCCAGTAGAGTTCGCCTTGCACGAGCAAATCCACGGGTTGCGCCAGTTGTAGGGGGATGGCGGGGATCAGTCGCGCCGAGGTCGTCCAGTCTTGCCCATTCACGCCGTCACCGCGACTGATCGCCTGATGCAGCACGCCATTGCGATAGATCAGCGTCACGGCTACGCCGTCGACCTTGGGTTGTATCCAGATGTCCTCGCGGCTGCGCAGCCAGTTTTCGACCGCATGCCTATCCCGAACTTTTTCCAGGCCGGTGTGGGCGACAGGGTGAGTGACCTTGCCGCCAGCGGTACGCAAGGGTTCGGGGGCCAGATCCAGGTCAAAACACTTTCGCCATTCGGTCAGCCGTGCACGGGACTGATCGTAGAGTTCGTCGGTGATTAATGAGTGGCCGCGGCGGTGATAGCTGTCGTCCCAAATGTCGATTTGTTTTTGCAGGGCGGTGATTTCGTCCAGCGCCCGTACGGGTGACCAGTCGGGGCAATCGGCTGCGTTTGAGATCGAGCAGAGCAAGGTCAGGGCGAAAATAGTAAACAGGCGCAGAAGCATGCTGAGCGTCCTTGCTCAATTGGAATACTTGAAGGCTAGTCACTTATTGTCAGGCGGGAAGGGTGGGTGTTTTGCCTTGTGTTTCCGGGTGACTGGGTTGGCCTCATCGCCGACAGAGTCCCAAGCGAAAGACAATAAAAAGCCCCGCACGGCGAACCGTGCGGGGCTTTTGGTACCGCCGGGGAAGTCTTACAGGCCGGCAGCCAGACGCAGGTCGTCGGCGCGGTCGGTTTTTTCCCAGGTGAACGTGGTGAAGGTGTCTTCGCCCACGGTTTTGGTCGCCGGGGTGCGGCCGAAGTGGCCGTACGCTGCGGTTTCCTGGTACATCGGGTGCAGCAGGTCGAGCATGGTGGTGATTGCGTATGGACGCAGGTCGAACACTTCGCGAACCAGTTTGACGATTTTGTCGTCGCTGATTTTGCCGGTGCCGAAGGTGTTCAACGAGATCGAAGTCGGTTGAGCAACACCGATCGCGTAGGAAACCTGAATCTCGCAACGCTCGGCCAGGCCGGCAGCGACGATGTTCTTCGCCACGTAACGACCGGCGTAGGCAGCCGAACGGTCAACCTTCGATGGATCCTTGCCGGAGAACGCGCCGCCGCCGTGACGGGCCATGCCGCCGTAGCTGTCGACGATGATCTTGCGACCAGTCAGACCGCAGTCACCTACCGGGCCACCGATGATGAACTGGCCGGTCGGGTTGATGTGGAACTGGGTGTCTTTGGTCAGCAGTTCGGCAGGCAGCACGTGCTTGACGATCAGCTCCATCACGCCTTCGCGCAGGTCTTTGTACGACACTTCAGGGTTGTGCTGGGTCGACAGTACAACAGCGTCGATACCCACAACCTTGCCGCCTTCGTAACGGCAAGTCACTTGCGACTTGGCGTCCGGGCGCAGCCAAGGCAGCAGGCCGGATTTACGGGCTTCGGCCTGACGCTGCACCAGTTGGTGCGAGAAGGTGATCGGTGCTGGCATCAGCACGTCGGTTTCGTTGCTGGCGTAGCCGAACATCAGGCCCTGGTCGCCGGCGCCCTGATCTTCAGGCTTGGCACGGTCAACACCCTGGTTGATGTCAGGGGATTGCTTGCCGATGATGTTCATCACACCGCATGTTGCGCCGTCGAAGCCGACATCGGAGCTGTTGTAGCCGATGTCCAGAATGACGTTACGGACGATTTCTTCCAGGTCGACCCAGGCCGACGTGGTGACTTCACCTGCGATGATTGCCACGCCGGTTTTTACCAGCGTCTCGCACGCCACACGGGCGAACTTGTCTTCAGCAATGATGGCGTCCAGCACCGCATCGGAAATCTGGTCGGCGATTTTGTCCGGGTGCCCTTCGGACACGGACTCGGAGGTGAAGAGGGAGTATTCGCTCATCTCGATTTTTTCCTGAATTTACCGATGGTGAGTGTCGCCAGCCGGTCGCTGAAAATGGCGGACCTGAATCTGGAAACCATTACGTAAGCCTACATAGAGGCTTTCCCCGGGAACGAGTCCCGCAGCGGTGGCCCAACGGGCCAGATCGTCCTGTTCAAACCCCAACCAGAGATCACCGCAGGCCTCCCTGGCCCAACTCTGGTTGTGGCTACATAACTCTGTCACAAGCAGGCTACCGCCTGGTTGCAGCAAACCGGCCATGTGCTTGAGGGCATCGGCCGGCGCGGCAAAATGGTGCAGCACCATGTTCAGTACAACGCAATCGGCCTGAAGGCTTACACCGTTCAATGCATCGGCCAGTTGCAGGCTGACGTTAGTCAGGGATTCACGATCACAGACCTGACGCGCCAGTTCGAGCATCGCCTGGCTATTGTCCAGCGCCGTGACGTGCGTGAAGCGGCGCGCCAGTTCCGGCAGAAAAGCGCCGTCGCCGGGGCCGACTTCGATGGCTGTGGCACCTTCACTGAAGCCCAGCTTGTCGAGCAGCGTCACCACGCTTTCACGGTACTGCGGCAGGCCGGCAATCAGGTCTTGCTGGGCGCGAAACTTCTCCGCGACCCGTGAGAAAAAGTCCTGGCTGGCCGCTGCTCGTTGCCCGTGGACCTGACCGATCCGCGACTGCACATCGGCAGGCAGGGTCAGGTTGTCCACTTCATCGAGCAGCGCGGCATGCAGCTGGCCACCCAGCAGCTCGGTGTGGGGCAGGGCGCGACGGTAGAAAATCGCATTGCCTTCGCGGCGGGTCGCTACCAGCTCCGCCTGGGCCAGCACCTTGAGGTGGTGACTCATCCCGGACTGACCGATGCCGAAAATCTGCGCCAGCTCCAGTACGCCAAACGAGTCGTTGGCCAGCGCGCGCAATACATTCAGACGCAGAGGATCGCCGCCAGCCTTGCACAAGGCTGCCAGCTCATCGCAATCGTCATGTTGAATGGAAGGCACGCGTAAATTCATAAGGCCAGCAGTCTAGTGACGGTCAGAAATGACTGCAAGAGCAATATCAAAAAGTTTTGATATTGCTCGATAGATGGCACTTCTCGGGGAAAGGGTCACTCTACAAATCGTCAGCGGAAAGGTTTCACCAGGCGAATGCGCCTTTATCCACCGGAAAAACGCCTTCGAATGACTATCTGTCATTGCCCCGAGGCGGGTCGGTGAGGGAAAATGCTCGCCTTTTTTCCGTTTCGTTTTATTCAAACCCTAGGAGATCAGCGATGCCCAGCCGTCGTGAGCGTGCCAACGCCATTCGTGCCCTCAGCATGGATGCCGTGCAAAAAGCCAACAGCGGCCATCCCGGTGCCCCGATGGGTATGGCGGATATCGCCGAAGTACTTTGGCGTGACTACCTGAAGCACAACCCGAGCAATCCATCGTTCGCCGACCGTGACCGCTTCGTGCTGTCCAACGGCCATGGCTCGATGCTGATCTACTCGCTGCTGCACCTGACCGGCTACGACCTGTCGATCGATGACCTGAAAAACTTCCGCCAGCTGCACAGCCGCACCCCGGGTCACCCGGAATTCGGCTACACCCCTGGCGTCGAGACCACCACCGGTCCACTGGGCCAGGGTCTGGCCAACGCGGTTGGTTTTGCCCTGGCAGAAAAAGTCCTGGCGGCGCAGTTCAACCGTCCGGGCCACAACGTTGTCGATCACCACACCTACGTGTTCCTGGGTGATGGCTGCATGATGGAAGGCATTTCCCACGAAGTCGGCTCTCTGGCCGGTACTTTGGGTCTGGGCAAACTGATCGCCTTCTACGATGACAACGGCATCTCCATCGACGGCGAAGTCGAAGGCTGGTTCACCGATGACACCCCTAAGCGTTTCGAAGCCTACAACTGGCAGGTGATCCGCAACGTCGACGGTCATGATCCTGAAGAGATCAAGATTGCCATCGAGACGGCTCGCAAAAGCGAACAGCCGACCCTGATCTGCTGCAAGACCACCATCGGTTTCGGTTCGCCGAACAAGCAAGGTAAAGAGGATTGCCACGGCGCTCCATTGGGTGACGCGGAAATCGCACTGACCCGTGCTGCGCTGAAGTGGAACCACGGCCCGTTCGAAATCCCGGCCGACATCTACGCCGAATGGGACGCCAAGGAAGCCGGCCGTGCGGCCGAAGCCGAGTGGGATCAGCGTTTCGCTGACTACTCCGCGGCTTTCCCTGAGCTGGCCAACGAACTGGTCCGTCGTCTGAGCGGCGAACTGCCGGCTGACTTCGCTGAAAAAGCCTCGGCTTATATTGCTGAAGTCGCGGCCAAGGGCGAAACCATCGCCAGCCGTAAAGCCAGCCAGAACGCCCTGAATGCGTTCGGCCCACTGTTGCCGGAATTCCTCGGCGGCTCCGCTGACCTGGCCGGCTCCAACCTGACCCTGTGGAAAGGTTGCAAAGGTGTCACCGCCGAAGACGCCAGCGGCAACTACGTGTACTACGGCGTTCGCGAGTTCGGCATGAGCGCGATCATGAACGGCGTGTCCCTGCACGGCGGCCTGGTGCCTTACGGCGCGACCTTCCTGATGTTCATGGAATATGCACGCAACGCTGTGCGCATGGCCTCGTTGATGAAGAAACGCGTGGTGTTCGTCTACACCCACGATTCCATCGGCCTGGGCGAAGACGGCCCGACTCACCAGCCGATCGAACAACTGACCAGCCTGCGCAGCACGCCGAACCTCGACACCTGGCGTCCAGCCGATGCCGTTGAATCGGCGGTTTGCTGGAAAGAAGCCATCGAGCGCAAGGACGGCCCTTCGGCGCTGATCTTCTCGCGTCAGAACCTGCAGCATCAGGAGCGCAGCGCGCTGCAGATCGCTGACATCGCCCGTGGCGGTTATGTGTTGAAGGACTGTGAAGGCGAGCCTGAGCTGATCCTGATCTCCACCGGTTCGGAAGTCGGTCTGGCGGTTCAGGCTTATGACAAGCTGACCGAGCAAGGTCGCAAGGTGCGCGTTGTTTCGATGCCTTGCACCAGCGTGTTCGATGCTCAGGACGCCGGTTACAAGCAAGCGGTTCTGCCGTTGCAAGTCAGCGCCCGTATCGCCATCGAAGCCGCTCACGCGGACTACTGGTACAAGTACGTGGGCCTGGAAGGCCGCGTGATCGGCATGACCACCTACGGCGAGTCGGCGCCTGCGCCAGCCTTGTTCGAAGAATTCGGCTTCACCCTGGAGAACATCCTGGGTCAGGCTGAAGAGCTGCTGGAAGACTGATCCGGAAAATGTGTCGTCTGAACTGACGCCATCGCGGGCAAGCCCGCTCCCACACGGATGATGTAGATCCCTGTGGGAGCGGGCTTGCCCGCGATAGCGGTAGTTCAGGCAGCGCTGCAATAATGGATTCACCACGGTAATCGAGAACCCCATGCCTCAACCGCGTCCCTACAAAGTTGCACTCAACGGCTACGGCCGGATTGGTCGTTGCGTCTTGCGTGCGTTGTTTGAGCGAGGCTCGGCGGCCGGGTTTGAAATTGTCGCGATCAACGATCTCGCCGACATGGCCAGCATCGAATACCTGACACGCTTCGACTCCACGCACGGGCGCTTTCCCGGCGAAGTGAAGGTCGACGGCGATTGTCTGCATATTAATGGCGACTGCGTGAAGGTCCTGCGCAGTGCCACCCCCGAAGGCATCGATTGGGCGTCGCTTGGCGTCGATCTGGTGCTGGAGTGCTCCGGCGCTTACCACACCCGCGAAGATGGCCAGCGCTTCCTCGACGCCGGTGCGCCGCGCGTGTTGTTTTCCCAGCCGATGGCCAGCGAGGCGGATGTCGACGCCACCATCGTCTACGGCGTTAACCAGGATTGCCTGACCGGCGACGAGTTGCTGGTGTCGAATGCGTCCTGCACCACCAACTGCGGCGTGCCGCTGTTGCGCCTGCTGGATCAGGCCATTGGTCTGGAATACGTGTCGATCACCACCATCCACTCGGCGATGAACGATCAGCCTGTCATTGACGCCTATCATCACGAAGACCTGCGCCGCACGCGTTCGGCGTTTCAATCGGTGATTCCGGTGTCCACTGGTCTGGCGCGTGGCATCGAGCGCCTGTTGCCGGAACTTGCCGGGAGAATTCAGGCCAAAGCCGTGCGGGTGCCGACGGTTAACGTGTCTTGCCTCGACATTACGATGCAGACCGTGAGCGACACCGACGCCACCGAGGTCAACCGGATTCTGCGCGAGGCTGCCACCAGCGGCCCGCTCAAAGGCCTGCTGGCCTACACCGAGTTGCCTCACGCCAGTTGCGATTTCAACCATGATCCACATTCGGCGATCGTCGATGCCAGTCAGACTCGAGTTTCCGGCCCGCGGCTGGTGAACATCCTGGCCTGGTTCGACAACGAATGGGGTTTTGCCAACCGAATGCTGGACGTTGCAGAACACTATCTGCAAACAGCTGCCTCTCCAAAACAGTAGGAAATGCGACCCATGACCGTGTTGAAGATGACCGACCTCGATCTGCAAGGTAAGCGCGTACTGATCCGCGAAGACCTCAACGTCCCAGTCAAGGACGGTGTTGTCACCAGCGATGCGCGAATCCTGGCCTCGCTGCCGACCATCAAGCTGGCCCTGGAAAAAGGCGCGGCCGTGATGGTCTGCTCGCACCTTGGCCGCCCGACCGAAGGCGAGTTCTCGGCCGAGAACAGCCTCAAGCCAGTCGCCGACTACCTGAGCAAGGCTCTGGGCCGTGAAGTGCCGCTGGTGGCCGATTACCTGGGCGGCGTTGACGTGAAGGCCGGCGACATCGTCCTGTTCGAAAACGTGCGCTTCAACAAAGGCGAGAAAAAGAACGCTGACGAACTGGCCCAGCAATACGCCGCCCTGTGCGACGTGTTCGTGATGGACGCCTTCGGCACCGCGCACCGCGCCGAGGGTTCGACCCATGGCGTCGCCAAGTTCGCCAAAGTCGCCGCCGCTGGCCCGCTGCTGGCCGCTGAACTGGACGCACTGGGCAAAGCCCTCGGCGCCCCGGCCCAGCCAATGGCGGCCATCGTTGCCGGTTCCAAGGTCTCGACCAAACTCGACGTGCTGAACAGCCTGAGCCAGATCTGCAATCAGCTGATCGTCGGCGGCGGCATTGCCAACACCTTCCTGGCCGCTGCCGGTCATCCAGTCGGTAAATCCCTGTACGAGCCGGACCTGCTGGACACCGCCCGCGAAATCGCTGCGAAAGTCAGCGTGCCTCTGCCGGTGGACGTTGTCGTTGCCAAGGAATTCGCTGAAAGCGCCACTGCGACCGTCAAGCTGATCGCCGACGTCGCGGCAGACGACATGATCCTGGACATCGGCCCGCAGACTGCGGCGAATTTCGCCGAGCTGCTGAAGTCGTCCAAGACCATCCTGTGGAACGGCCCGGTCGGCGTGTTCGAATTCGACCAGTTCGGTAACGGCACCAAAGTGCTGGCCCAGGCCATTGCCGAAAGCTCGGCGTTCTCCATCGCGGGCGGCGGCGACACCCTGGCGGCCATCGACAAATATGGCGTTGCGGATCAGATCTCCTACATTTCTACCGGTGGCGGCGCATTCCTAGAATTCGTCGAAGGTAAGGTGTTGCCGGCGGTTGAAGTCCTGGAAAGTCGGGCCAAGGCCTGAGGTCGCTGATTTGGCCAGGCAAGGGAGTGTTCACATGGTCAAGACGCTAGCGCTGTTGATCGTTGCGGGGTCCCTGGCCGCTTGCGGGAGTAACCCGAAAGCCAAGCCGGACCCTGCGCCGCAGTCGGTGGAGAAAGGCTGCTACCAGGCTGACTGGCAAGCGGAAACCAATCCGGTGCTCAACAAGCGTTCCGGGCCTGATGGACTGGACAAATACGAAACACAGACCCCCGCCAAGGAACGTGGTTGCCCTTGACGGGTCTGACTCCTTACTCAGGGCTGACAGCGTGCGCCGTCGGTCGAGGAACACGGATGAAAGGTTTTATCGCCATTACGGCGCTGGCTCTGCTGGCAGGTTGCTCGAATTTCAACCTGTTCAAGCCGGCCGAATCGACGGACAGCTGGATCACCTGGACCTGCGACAGTCAGGCCAAAGTGGTTTGGCGCTACACCGACGACACCCGCAAGGCCGTCGACGTGCGCCTCGGCGGGGCCGATCAGGTCTATCGCTTGAAGCTCGAGCCGGGCGCCGAAGGTTCGCTGTACAGCAACGACATGCTGGCGCTTCACATAAAAGGTGAGGAAGGCCTGGTTTACTGGGTAGCCACCAACGATTTGATCGGCCGCGGTTGTAAAGCGCAGTAATTGACACGCCACGGTCCTAATGTGGGAGCGAGCCTGCTCGCGATAGCAGTCTCACAGCCGCTGCACTGGTGACTGCAAGATCGCTATCGCGAGCAGGCTCGCTCCCACAAGGGTTCCGGGCAGTTCTCAGATTCAGGCAACACCGAATTCGCAGCCCGGGCCTAACCCCCGATCTGCAATAACTTGAATAGCCGCCGCCGCTCCGGCAGGCTGGCACGATTAACGACCCAAACCGGGAGAGACACACACAATGGCACTTATCAGCATGCGCCAGATGTTGGACCACGCAGCCGAATTCGGTTACGGCGTTCCAGCCTTCAACGTCAACAACCTTGAGCAGATGCGCGCCATCATGGAAGCCGCTGACAAGACTGACTCCCCGGTGATCGTCCAGGCTTCGGCCGGTGCTCGCAAATACGCCGGCGCGCCGTTCCTGCGTCACCTGATCCTCGCGGCAATCGAAGAATTCCCGCACATCCCGGTGTGCATGCACCAGGACCACGGCACCAGCCCTGACGTCTGCCAGCGCTCCATCCAACTGGGCTTCAGCTCGGTCATGATGGACGGTTCCCTGGGCGAAGACGGCAAGACCCCGACCGACTACGACTACAACATCCGCGTTACCCAACAAACCGTGGCCTTGGCGCACGCTTGCGGCGTCTCGGTAGAAGGCGAGCTGGGCTGCCTGGGTTCGCTGGAAACCGGCATGGCCGGTGAAGAAGACGGCATCGGCGCCGAAGGCGTTCTGGATCACAGCCAGATGCTGACCGACCCGGAAGAAGCCGCTGACTTCGTCAAGCGCACCCAGGTCGACGCCCTGGCCATCGCCATCGGCACCAGCCACGGCGCGTACAAGTTCACCAAGCCGCCTACCGGCGACGTGCTGGCCATCGACCGCATCAAAGAGATCCACAAGCGCATCCCGAATACCCATCTGGTGATGCACGGTTCGTCTTCGGTTCCGCAAGACTGGCTGGCGATCATCAACCAGTACGGCGGCGACATCAAAGAAACCTACGGTGTGCCGGTTGAAGAAATCGTCGAAGGCATCAAGCACGGCGTGCGCAAGGTCAATATCGACACCGACCTGCGCTTGGCATCCACCGGTGCGATGCGTCGCCTGATGGCCACTAACCCGAGCGAGTTCGACCCGCGTAAGTTCTTCGGCGCGACTGTAACGGCGATGCGTGATGTGTGTATCGCTCGCTACGAAGCCTTCGGTACCGCCGGCAACGCTTCGAAGATCAAGCCGATCTCGCTGGAAGCGATGTATCAGCGTTATCTGAAAGGTGAGTTGAACGCCAAGGTCAACTAAGCCTTCAGCGTTTGAGTTGCACAAAAAACCCGCCGAGACAGGCGGGTTTTTTGTGGGTGATGCTATTTATCGTGATCAATATCCAGCTTGCTGAACGTCACTTTCCCGCCTTCACTGGTGTACCCGGTGTTGTCCTGCACATACACCCCGGCCTTGAAGTACAGCGGTTTGACCCGCCACGTCGCGCTGATGTTGGTGTCCCATTGGTAACCGGCGGCACTGATGCCCAGCGCCCCGCCGGGGCTCAGGTGGATGAGGTAGGAAAATTCGTGGTCCAGCTTCACGCCGGTGGCGATGGTGATCACCCGGCCTTCATCATCATCAGGGTGCATGCGCACTTTGGCGACGATGTTGCCGGTCTTGCTGCTGGTCTTGTACTGGTACTCGACCTTGACCATGGGCTTCTGGCTTTCATAGGCGTGGATCTGGCCAATGACGATTTTGCCCGAGCTCGGCACCTGGTTCACCGCCAGGGTGGCACGCAAGGAATTGTCGGCGTCCGGGTAATACCAGTTTTTCAGGGTGCCGTTACTGTAGGTTTCCCGCAGTTCGGTGCGCGGATATTTCGCGTTTTCGGTTTTCGTACCGGTCACTGGGGACCAGAAAAACAGGGTGCCGGTGTCGGAATTGAAGTATTGATCCTTGAAACCATTCACCAGTTTGGCTGTTTCAACGGTGTACGGCGGGTTGCCGACGGGAACACTGAGGTTCCAGGATGCGAGATCGATCATAGGCAAAGCTTCCACGGATTTTTGCAGCACGGACGTACCAGAAGCTCTAGCACGCGCCTTGGAGGGCGGTCTTTATAAGCGTAGAAGGCCATTTTGTTAACGTCTGTCTGACAGATGGATGACGTCAAAATCCTGTTAAAAGGCCATCTTTCCCGGTTTTAGCGGGCTGTAGAGGCGACCGTTAGTCGGCAAATGAACCCTTTGGTTAAATGATGGCGTACTGACACCTTCTGCTTTTGCAGATCCCGGTCTAGAGTGAAGGCTTGTTACTTGTCCGGTTTTCACGAGAAACCGGCCTGACGCCCCGACATAGAGAAGCAGCATGGAATGCGCGCAACCCCCGCCAGCCGAAGGCAGCTCAACCCTTTTAATCGTCGATGATTACCCTGAAAACCTGATCAGCATGCGCGCGTTGCTGCAGCGCCAGGACTGGCAGGTCATCACTGCTGCGTCCGGTTTCGAAGCCCTCAGCCTTTTACTCGAGCACGATATCGACCTGGTGCTGCTGGATGTGCAGATGCCGGGCATGGACGGCTTTGAAGTCGCGCGCCTGATGCGCGGCAGCCAGCGCACCTGCCTGACGCCGATCATTTTCCTTACCGCCAATGAACAGTCCCAGGACGCCGTGATCAAGGGCTATGCCAGCGGTGCGGTGGATTACCTGTTCAAACCGTTCGATCCGCAAATTCTCAAGCCCAAAGTCCAGGCACTGCTCGAGCATCAGCGCAATCGTCGGGCGTTGCAGCGTCTGAGCCACGATCTGGAGGTCGCGCGCGCCTTTAATGCGTCGGTGCTGGATAACGCCGCCGAAGGCATCCTGGTCGTCGGCGAGGACGGGCTGATCCGCTTTGCCAACCCGGCGATGTCGCGGCTGCTCAATGCCAAACTGCAAGACCTGCAAGGCAAAGAGTTTCTGGATTACCTGCAAAAGCCACATATACCGATCTGGGCCGATTCCGAGCTACTCGCCGGCTACAAGCGCGGCGAAACCTTGCGCCTGCATGATGCGCTGTTGCGTACGGCTCCCGGCCAGCAGGTGCCCGTGGCGCTGTCTTGCGCACCGCTGCCCACCGAACAATGTGCGATGGTGGTGACGGTGCTGGACATGTCGGTGGTGCGCCACCTGCATCAGCAACTGGAATTCCAGGCGGTGACCGACCCTTTGACCGGGTTGCTCAACCGCCGGGGGTTTTATCAGACCGTGGAGAACCTGCTGCTGCGCGGCGAACGTTCCGACAGCGCGTGGGTGTTGTTGTACCTCGATCTCGACGGGTTCAAGCGGGTCAACGATTCCCTCGGCCACGATGCCGGCGACCGCGTGTTGCGCTGGGTCTCCGAGCAGTTGAAGGCGTGTTTGCGGCCGTTCGACATTCTGGCGCGCATGGGCGGCGATGAGTTCACGGCGCTGCTCGATCTGGAGTTTCCCGAGCAAGCGGCGAAGATTGCCGAGAAGCTGATTGAACGGGTGTCGATCTGTCAGCAGATTGAGGGTCTGGACATCGCCCTTGGCGCCAGTATCGGAATTGCCACGTTTCCGGATTGCGGGGCTAATCTCGATGGTTTGCTGCGAGCGTCCGACATCGCGATGTACGAAGCCAAGCGTGCCGGGCGTCAGCAATATCGCTTCTATGACCATGAAATGAACGGCCGGGCGCGTTCACGGTTGATGCTCGAAGAAAGTGTGCGCACCGCCATCGAAAACCGCGATTTCAATCTGGTGTATCAGCCGCAGGTAGCCATTGCCGGAGGGCAGATTCGCGGGTTCGAGGCACTGCTGCGCTGGCAGCATCCAAGTGTCGGCGACGTGCCGCCCGGGCTGTTTTTGCCGTTGCTGGAAGAGGCGCGGTTGATCAGTCGTCTGGGCAGCTGGATTTATCATCGCGGCGCCGGGCAACGCAAAGCCTGGGAAACCTTGTTTGCCGAGGACTTGGTGCTGGGCGTCAGTTTGAGCAGTACACAGTTCGGCATGCCCAACCTGGTCACCGAGTTGCGTCAGGTGCTGGAGCGCCATGGCTTGCAGGCGCGGCATCTGGAAGTCGAGGTCACGGAAGAGGCCTTGATGCATAACCCCGAGGAAACCCGCAAACAACTACGCCTGCTGCGTAATCTGGGGGTGCGGGTGGCGCTGGACGATTTCGGTTCCGGGCCGTGCTCGTTGTCACATCTGCGGGACCTGGAGCTGGACACGCTCAAGCTTGATCGCCATCTCATCGCTCGCTTGCCAGCGTCTTCACGGGATGCGGCACTGGTGCGCAGTGTGATCGACCTGTGCAAACAATACGGAATGCTGGTGATCGCTGAAGGGGTTGAGACGGTCGAGCAATATGAATGGCTGCAAGCCAATGGTTGCGAGTATGTGCAAGGTTTCCTGGTCGCTCGGCCGATGATGGCTGAGGACGTCGCAGACTTTTTGCAGCCGTTCGACTGGAGCGCGTTGATCGACTGAATTCGCTACACTGGCGGCCTTTCAATAATTGATGTTGCCCGCTCCGATGACTGCGTTGAAATACCTCCAGGCCTATCCCGTTGAATTGCAGGACCAGGTGCGCGGGCTGATCACCGAAGGTCGGCTGGGCGATTACCTGGATAAGCGATACCCGCAAAAGCACGACGTTCAGAGTGACAAGGCGCTCTATGCCTTTGCCCTCGACCTCAAGCAGGAATACCTGCGTAACGCCCCGGCCATCGACAAAGTGTTGTTCGACAACCGTCTGGACCTGACCCACCGTGCCCTCGGTCTGCACACCACCATCTCGCGAGTGCAGGGCGGCAAACTCAAGGCCAAGAAGGAAATTCGCGTGGCTTCGCTGTTCAAGGAAGCGCCTTGCGAGTTTCTGAAAATGATCGTGGTGCATGAGCTGGCGCACTTCAAGGAATCGGATCACAACAAGGCGTTCTACAAATTGTGCGAACACATGTTGCCGGGGTATCACCAGGTCGAATTCGATTTGCGGGTGTACCTGACGTGGCGGGATATGCAGTAGCCGAAGGAGTGTATGGATGGACGTGAGCAAGACCAAAAGCAGCTTCTATCGCCGGTTATACGTGGCGTACCTGATCGACAGCGGGCTGGCCAGCAGCGTTCCGGCATTGACCGAAGCGACCGGCATGCCCCGGCGCACGGCGCAGGACACCATTGCGGCGTTGGCGGATCTGGACATTATTTGCGAGTTCGAGCAGGAAGAGGGCGCGCGCAATCATGCCGGGCGTTATCGGATTCGCGAGTGGGGAGCGATTGATCGGGGGTGGATCGAGCGCAATCTGCGGCAGATCAAAGCGGTGTTGGAGTATCCCTGAAATTTGCGGTGCCAGTTATGACGCCATCGCGGGCAAGCCCGCTCCTGCAAGGGATGCGCCGTGTGCAAATCCGGCGGCCACGCAAATCCTGCAGGAGCTGGCTTGCCCGCGATAGGGCCCTCAAGGACGACGCATCCCGATATGCGGAATACCATCCTCGAGGTATTCCTCACCCGCGACGACAAATCCGTACCGCCCGTAATACCCCTGCAAATGCGCCTGGGCCGACAAATAAACCGGCACCTCAGGCCAGCGTTTTTCCGCCTGCTTCAACGCCTGGGCGATCAGTTCATGACCCAACCCTTTGCCGCGCGCCTCCGGGGCAGTAAGTACCCGGCCGATCACTACATCGCCGCCCTGTAGTTCCGGGTCGAGCAAGCGCAGGTACGCCACCAGCCGATCACCGTTCCAGGCCATCAAGTGGCAGGTGTCACCCTCCAGATCCTGGCCGTCCACGTCCTGATAGACGCATTTCTGCTCCACAACGAAGACCTCTGCGCGTAGCTGCAGAATGGCGTACAGCTGCTCTTTGCCCAGATCGCTGTGGTGCTTGCAGATCCAATCGATTGTCATCTTCACATTCCGTTGACCAAGTCGATTCGATACTAATCGCCTGGACGGAAGATGTCTGTAAGGCTGGGGAGTCTGTGAGAAAGGCCAAAATGCCATCATTCATTTCGCGCGGCGTTGTCTTCTTTGTGTAATCTGGGATGAAGCGCTGCGCAGTGGCTTTGATGAGCTAATGTCAGTACTTGGGTTTCGCCGGTACGGGGCCTGGGAGTTTTGGCTGAAACGTCGGGCAGCCGCCCGCTAAGGATTTTCGAGCATGCCGCGAGTGCATCGAGCTTTGGCCTTGATCGGATTGCTGTTGCTGACTCAGAGTGCCGCAGCGGAAAAGCTGCGATTGGTCGCCGATTCATGGCCACCCTTTTCCGACGCCACACTGGTCAACGGCGGGCTGGCCACAGACATCGTCAGTACCGCGCTGGCGCGGGCCGGCTATGCCAGTGACTTTGAACAGGTGCCCTGGGCGCGCGCCCTGCTGGGTGTGGGCGAGGGTCGTTACGATGTGCTGGTGAATGCCTGGTATACCGAAGAACGCACCAAGCTCGGCCAGTTTTCCGGCGAGTACTTGCTCAACCGCGTGCGTTTCCTCAAGCGCAAAGACGCACCAATCGAATACAACAACCTGCAACAACTGCACACTTACCCGATTGCAGTGGTGCGCGGTTACGCCTATTCACCGGCGTTCGATGAGGACGTCTCGCTACAGAAAGTCCCGGTGCACAGTTTCGCCATGGCCGTGCGCATGCTCGCTGCCGATCGGGTCAAGCTGACGCTGGAGGACGAATACGTCGCGCGTTACTACCTGGCTCGGGAGCCAGCCAAGGTGCGCAATGCCGTGGAATTCCTGCCCAAGCCGTTGAGCGAGAACAGCCTGCACATTCTGGTCAGCCTGAAACATCCGCATCACGAACAGATCGTGGCGGGTTTTGATCGGGAGATTGCCGAGATGAAGGCGGATGGCAGTTATGAGCGGTTGATGAAGGAGCATGGGATGTGAGTGGGCTGATCCGGATTTTGCGCTGTTGCTGATGGCCTCATCGCGGGCAGGCCGGCTCCCACAATGGATTCATGGCGTGCATGCAATTCCGGACACAGCACATGTGCCCCTGTGGCAGCTGGCGGCTTGCCAGCGATGAGGCCCGCCAGCCACCACAGATTTCAATCCTCGCTGGTGTCCTTGATGAGATGCGCCGCCAACGTCCGTAATGGCCCCAACTGCCGGCAGATCAACGCCAACTGCGTCTGCACCAATCGCTGCCCCTCGTCGATCTCGTCCGGCATTTGTTCCAGCTCATTGGCCAGTGCCTCTTCTTCATCGCTCTGAATCGCAATCGGCAGTTTGCTCGCCAACCCTTGAGCGATCTCATCGATGCTGGTCGCCAGTTTCACGCCGGCCCCTTCGATCAAGTGTTCGCGCACCTCCGCCGGCAACTGGGTTTCACGGTGTGCACCCAGTCCTGACAAATAGCTGAGCAAGGTGTGCGACAGCACCAGGAAACGGAACCCGACATCCGCTTCCTTACGGAAATGCCCCGGCTCCATCAGCATGTTGGCGAGCGTCGTCGACAGCGCCGCATCGGCGTTGTGCGCGTTGCGTCGGGCCAGGCGATAAGCCAGGTCGTCGCTCTTGCCGGCAGCGTATTGCTGCATGATCTGGCGCAGGTAAATGCTGTTGCAGGTCAGGGTGTTGGCCAGCACCTTGTTCAGGCGTCGGCCCTGCCAGTCCGGCAGAAACAGGAACACCGCCAGGCCGGCGATCAGGCTGCCGAGCAAGGTATCGAACAGTCGCGGCAGGAACAGCCCATAACCATCGCCGACCTGATTGAAGCAGAACAGCACCATCAGCGTGATCGCGGCCGTGGCCAGGGTGTAGCGGGTGGTGCGGTTGATAAAGAACACCACGCCGGCGGCGATGGCGAAACACGACTGGATCAGCGGATTCGGGAACAGATCGAACAGCGCCCACGCCACGGTCAGGCCGATGGCGGTGCCGATGATCCGCTGACCGAGCTTGCGGCGGGTCGCGCCGTAGTTCGGTTGGCAGACGAACAGCGTGGTGAGGATGATCCAGTAACCTTGCGAGGGGTGAATCAAATGCACCATGCCGTAGCCGATGCTCAACGCCAGGGGCAAGCGCAGGGCGTGGCGGAACAGCAGCGAGGTCGGCGTCAGCTGCGTGCGCAAGCGAATCCAGACATCCTTGAGGCTGCGTGGCGAACGGTCGAGCAGGCTGCTGTCGGTGGCGTCGGCGAGGGCGTCGGGGTTGCTCGCGTCGCTGAGCAAGCGGTCAAGCGTGCCAAGGTTGGCGGCCAGTGCGCGCAAGGATCGCAGCAGTCCGCGCCAGGCTGGATTGCTCTGGATGCGCAGATGTTCAAGGGACGCGTGCAGGTCGCTGAGGGCTTCGGCGAAACTGGCGTCATAGATGAACGGCTGGCGCATCTGGATCGATTCCGCCAGCGCCCGGCAAGCCTTGCCCTGCTGGCGTAGCAGGCGCTGACAGCGGAACAGCACGTCGCTGTGGAAAAAGGCGTCGGCCAGCGCGTTGTACGGGTAGTGCGAGGAACTGGCGCGTTCGTGGATGTCCTGAGCGAGAAAGTAGAGCTTCAGGTAGCGGCTGACTTTCGAGCCCGGTCGACCGTTGCCGACCCGGTGCAGAATGATTTCCTTGGCGGCGTTCAGGGCCGCGACGACCCGACCGTTCTGCTGGGCCAGTTCCAGCCGCCGCGCTTCCACGTCCATCTGCCGGATCGGCTCGAACAGCGACGACTTCAGCTTCAGGTAAAAGCCCAATTCACGGAATAGCCGCGCCAGGCTCTGCTGCACCGGCTGATTGGAAAACATCGCCTGCCACAACACCGAGAGCAAGCCGTACCACGCCGCGCCGGCCACCAGCAGCACCGGTTCGTGCCAGAAATCGGTCACCGCGCCGCCGCGCTGGTCCACGCCGATCATGGTGTAGACCGACAGAATCAACGTCGCCGAGGCAATCGCGCCATAACGTTCGCCGAGCGCACCGAGCATGGTCAGGCAGAAACTTGCCAACGCGAAAGCGATGATGAAGAGGATGGGGTAGGGGAAGAGCAGTTCGACGGACAGGGCCGCGACGATGAAGCACACCAGCGTCACGGCCAGTGAATTGAGGCGGCCCTGCCAACTGTCGTCGGTTTCGGCCAGGGCGCTGGCGATGATCCCCAGGAACAACGGGATCAGCAGCCCCATTTCATCCTGATACCAACACAACGCCATGCTGCCGGTCAGGGCGATGAACACCCGCACGCTGTAACTGAATTTATCCAGCGCCCAGAGACGGCGCAGAGACTGATGAAAAGGGGTCGATGGCATGAAGTGCGAAGGCCTTCCGAGGCAATGACGCTAAATTGAGCCAGTAATGACGCCGACGCAATGGCGCCGATCACATCTGACAGCAAAATCTGTTCCTTCAAAACCTACACAAATCAAAATGTGGGCGCGAGCCTGCTCGCGATAGCGGTGGATTAGATGGCATTTATGTTGACTGACACACCGCTATCGCGAGCAGGCTCCCACATTTTGATGTGTGTGTATCAGACGTACTGCGCGGCGGCGTAACCCGATGCCCAGGCCCACTGGAAGTTGAAACCACCCAGATGCCCGGTGACATCCAGCACTTCGCCGATGAAGTACAAACCAGGGCTTTTCAGCGACTCCATGGTCTTGGACGACACCTCGTTGGTATCGACGCCGCCCAAGGTCACTTCCGCCGTGCGATAGCCTTCGGTTCCGGCCGGCACCACTTTCCAGCTCGCCAGTTTCTCCGCGATGTCGGCAATTTCCGCGTGGGTGTATTGCTTCATCGGTTTGGAGACGAACCAGTTGTCCGCCAAAAGGTTGGCCATCTTCTTGGTGAAGATCTCGCCAAGCAGGGTTTTCAGTTCGCTGTTCGGACGTTCGGCTTGCTGCTCTTGCAGCCAGCTCGGCACGTCGTGATCCGGCATCAGGTTGATCTCTACCGCGTCGCCGGATTCCCAGAACGAGGAAATCTGCAAAATCGCCGGGCCGCTGAGGCCGCGATGGGTAAACAGGATGTTCTCGCGAAAACTCTGGTCGTTGCAGCTCACCAGGCAATCGACCGACGTACCGGACAGCTCGGTGCAAAGCTCCTTGAGCTGATCGGTGATGGTGAACGGCACCAGGCCGGCGCGGGTTGGCAACAGTTCGTGGCCAAACTGCTTGGCGACCTGATAACCGAAACCGGTGGCGCCCAAGGTCGGGATCGACAGACCGCCGGTGGCGATCACCAAGGATTCACAGGTGATCTGGTCCAGCGTGGTATCCAGCAGGTAACCGCTCTCCAGCTTCTCGATGGTCTGGATCGAGGTGTCCAGGTGCAGGCTGACACCGACCTGAGCGCATTCGCTGAGCAGCATCTCGAGGATGTCGCTGGATTTGTTATCGCAGAACAGTTGGCCGAGTTTCTTCTCGTGGTACGGCACGCCGTGCTTGGCGACCATGCCAATGAAGTCCCACTGCGTGTAGCGCGCCAGTGCGGATTTGCAGAAATGTTCGTTCTGCGAGAGGAAATTGCCCGGTTCGGTGTACATGTTGGTGAAATTGCAGCGGCCACCGCCCGACATCAGGATTTTCTTGCCGGCCTTGTTCGCGTGGTCGAGCAACATCACCTTGCGCCCGCGCCCGGCGGCGGTCAGTGCACACATCAACCCTGCGGCGCCAGCGCCAATGATCACGACTTCGGTAGAGCGCAAAACGGTGTCCTCACACAAGAGCTGATCTGGAATGCAATCAAATGTGGGAGCTGGCCTGCCAGCGATGGCATCCACTCGGTTTACCCGTCAGACCGAGTCGATGCCATCGCTGGCAGGCCAGCTCCCACACGGGGCGCGGCGTTCTTAGAGGATGCGAACGCGCAGCGAACGGCCTTTGATCTTGCCGTCATTCAGGCGCTGCAAGGCTTGCTTGGCGATCCCGCGTTCCACGGCCACGTACGCCTGGAAATCGAAAATCGCAATCTTGCCAACCTGCGCACCCGGAATGCCGGCATCGCCGGTCAATGCACCGAGGATGTCACCCGGACGCACCTTGTCTTTACGGCCGGCGCCGATAACCAGCGTGCTCATCTGCGGCAGCAACGGACCGCCGCCCTGGGACTTGAGGTTGTCCAGCTGATCCCAGCTCAACGGCGACTTCTGCAGTTGCTCGATGGCTTGGGCGCGGTGCGCTTCGGACGGGGCGACCAGGCTGATTGCAATGCCTTTCTCACCCGCACGACCGGTACGGCCAACGCGGTGAATGTGGATTTCCGAATCACGGGCCAGTTCGACGTTGATCACCATGTCCAGCGCATCGATGTCCAGACCGCGAGCGGCGACGTCGGTGGCGACCAGTACCGAAGTGCTGCGGTTGGCGAACATCGCCAGCACCTGGTCACGATCACGCTGTTCCAGATCGCCGTGCAGGCCGACGGCGGAGATGCCTTTGGCGGTCAGGTGATCAACGGTTTCCTGAACCTGCTGCTTGGTGAAGCAGAAGGCCACGCAGGATGCCGGACGATGATGTGCGAGGACCTTGACCACGGCGTCCATGCGCTCTTCCGGGGAAATCTCGTAGAAGCGCTGCTCGATCTGCGTGTCGTCGTGGAACGCCTCGGCTTTCACTTGCTGCGGGTTGCGCATGAACTTGGAGGCCAACTGCTTGATGCCCACCGGGTACGTGGCGGAGAACAGCAGGGTCTGGCGGCGTTCCGGGCACTGCGCAATGATTTCTTCGATGGAATCGTAGAAACCCATGTCGAGCATACGGTCGGCTTCGTCGAGAATCAGGGTGTTCAAGCCGTGAAGGATCAGCGAGCCCTTGCGCAGGTGCTGTTGGATGCGACCCGGCGTGCCGACGATGATATGCGCGCCGTGCTCCAGCGAGCCGATCTGCGGGCCGAACGCTACGCCGCCGCACAGGGTCAGGATCTTGATGTTGTCTTCGGCGCGGGCCAGACGACGGAGTTCCTTGGCGACCTGGTCCGCCAGCTCGCGAGTCGGGCAGATGACCAGTGCCTGGCAACCGAAGAAGCGCGGATTGATCGGGTTCAGCAGGCCGATACCGAAGGCCGCGGTCTTGCCGCTGCCGGTCTTGGCCTGGGCGATCAGGTCCATCCCTTTCAGGATCACCGGCAAGCTTTGCGCCTGGATCGGCGTCATCTCGGCATAACCCAAAGAGTCGAGGTTAGCCAGCATGGCAGCGGACAGCGGCAAAGTATTAAAAGCGGTGGCGATGGTGGTCACGGGACGGGCCTGCAAAACAAAATGTCGCGCAGTGTATCAGTCCCGTGGCCATTGGCCCTAAGGTTCGATGTGTTCTTCCGGACGTTTGACACGCCGTCCGTCTTCCTTTGACAGCTGCGAGAAGATCGTTGCAGCCAGCATCGCCATGATTCCGACCGTCACGAAGGTCAGTTGGAACGCGCCCAGCACCGTGTCCACGCCATCGTTTCCGACCTCTGCCGTGAACCCGCCAAGCAGCGCACCGGCGCACGCAACGCCCAGGCTCAAGGACAATTGCGCGACCACCGACAGCAGGCTGTTGCCGCTGCTGGCGCTGGCGTCGTCGAGGTCGATCAGGGTCACGGTGTTCATCGCGGTGAACTGCAAGGAGTTGATTGCGCCGAGAACCGCCAGCATGCCCAGCAGCAGCCAATAGGGCGTCTGCTCGCTGACCAGCCCCATGCTTGCCAGCATCAACCCCAGCGCCAATGTGTTGCCGGTCAGCACGATGCGATAACCGAGGCGCTCGATCAGCGGCCGCGCCACGGACTTGGCAACCATCGCCGCAGCGGCCAGCGGCAACATGCTCATCCCCGCCTGAGAGGGTGAGTAGCCCAACGCCACTTGCAGCAGCAACGGCACCAGGAACGGCAAGGCGCCGCTGCCCAGGCGGGCGAACAGGTTGCCGAGAATGCCCACGGCAAACGTTCGGGTCTTGAACAGCGACGGTGCAAACAGCGGATTATCGATGTGCCCGGCGCGCAGCCAGTACGCCGCGAGGCACGCCATGCCGCCGAACAACAGCAACATCACGCGCAGGTGCGGCAGGTGCAGTTCGCCGAGGCCTTCCATGGCGACGGTGATCAGCACCATCGCCGCGCCAAACAGCAAGAAACCGAGGCTATCGAACCGCGTGCGTTCAGTGCCGCGAAGGTCGGGGATGAATTTCCACACCGCGTAGCAACCGACGGCGCCGACCGGCAGGTTGATCAGGAAGATCCAGTGCCACGTCAGGTATTCGACCATCCAGCCACCCATGGTCGGGCCGATCAACGGGCCGAGCAGGCCGGGAATGGTGATGAAGCCCATGATCCGCACCAGTTCCGAGCGCGGGTAGGCACGCAGCACCACCAGTCGTCCGACCGGGAGCATCAGCGCACCGCCCAGGCCCTGAATTACTCGGGCGCCGATCAGCATGCTCAGGCTGCTCGACAGGGCGCAGAGCAATGAGCCGAAACTGAACAACAGGATCGCGCCGAAGAAGATTTTCTTGGTGCCGAAGCGATCGGCAATCCAGCCTGAGGCGGGGATCAGAAGGGCGACGGTGAGCATGTAGGCAATGATTACGCCTTGCATGCGCAATGGGTCTTCCGCCAGGTCGCGGGCCATGGCCGGCAGGGCCGTGTTGAGGATGGTCCCGTCGAGGGACTGCATGAAGAAGGCAATGGCGACGACCCACGGCAACCAGCGGGCGGTGACGGCGTCGAGAGGCAGGCGGTTGGGCATGGGACCTCTTGTCAATTTGAATAACACACCGATCCTGCAGGAGCGGCCGGTCGACGCTCCTGCAGGGCGTGCGTTTACAGGGTCAACGTGAGTTTTCTGATCAGTGCACCCGGCAACAACGCCGATGCCGTGGCCCGCTGACTGTAGGTGCTCGCCGACAGCAACAGCTCGCGCTCTTCGGTCAACGCTTCCAGCTGCGAACCCAGCAGGCTGTAAGCACTGTCATCAAAACGCATGGTGCTGACCGGCGCCTGTATCTCGCCGTTCTCGACCCAGAACGTCGCAAACCGTGTCATCCCGGTCATGCGTGCTCCCGGCTGGTCCGAGTAGTTCAGGTGCCAGAGGTTGCTGATGTACAAACCCGTGCCCAACTGCTTGAGGATCTCCGAGTCCGGCAGTGCGCCTGGCGCCATATTCAGCGCGGTCGGCGATTCGCCGCCGCTGGCGCCGTTGGCCGTCAGGCCGTATTCGGCGGCGCTGCGTGAACCGACCAATTGCGCGCCAGCCTTGCCTTCGACGATCAGCTTCAGGTCACTGCGTGGATACCCCTCACCCGAAAAGGCCGGGCTCAACGAGCCGCTGACGTGCTCGTCGAGGGACACCAGCGGACTGAACGAATGGTCGCCCGCGTAAAGTTTCTGCAGCGGGCTGCTCTTGCTGGCAATCGACTGCGCAGAGAAGCCACCCCAGGACAACATGCCCATGATCTCTTCCAGCGCGGCCGGCGCCAGGTAAGCGCGATACTGACCCGGTGCCAACGTACGCAATGGACGACCCAGGAATTCAAGCTGCTCACGTGCCTGCTGGAAGCGCCGGGCAAACCCTTCGCTGCTCCAGTCATGCCCGGCATAGCTGGCTTTTACCGCCTGGCCGTTTGCATGGAACAGGCTGAAGTCGAAGTTGAAGCTGTTGGCCTGGTGCCAGCCGAACGCGCCTGAAGAGCTGGCGAAACCACGACTGATCGGACCTGCAGCGTAGAAGCCGACCAGGTCCAGGCCTTCGGCAGCCTGGGCGATTTCGGCGACCACTTGCTCGGTGTCCGGCAGCGGATGCGCCTGTACGTTCTTGCTCTGCCAGCCGTTGTGATTGAGCAGCAGGTATGGATCCTGCGGCAGCAGCGGCAGGGTGTCGCGCAACTGTTGCAGCCCTTCGGCCAAACGCTGGAGGTCGACTTCAGCGTCGCCCGACAGCGTGATGTCGAGGTCGGCATGCCGCCCCTCGTTGATCAGTTTGAAACCGACACTCGCCTGCTGAACCTGTCCGGCCTGACGCACCTTGGCGTGGTTGAAACGTACAAAGGCCGACGACTCGGCGGCGTAGCTGAGGGTGAATTGTTCCGGTTCGCGAATCGCGTCGCGCAGCCAGTTGACCAAGGCCTTGAACCCATCGGCCTGATTGTTTGACGTAGTCATCAGGCGTCTCCCCCAAACACATCCACATTGCTGAACACACAGGCCGGGGACGCATGGCCGACACGGATCACCTGATTCGGCTCGCCCTTGCCGCAGTTCGGCGTGCCCAGAACCTTGAAGGTGCTGGCGTCGCCAACGGCGCTGAGGCTTTTCCAGAACTGTGCGGAAATCGCCCGGTAGTTCGGGTTTTTCACCACGCCTTTGAGTTCGCCGTTTTCAATCAACTGAGCCCATTCGCAACCGAACTGGAATTTGTTGCGTGCATCGTCGATCGACCAGGAACGGTTGGTGCTCATCAAAATACCGTGCTCGATGTTGCCGATCAGTTGCTCAAGCGGCTGGTCGCCAGGCTCGATGTTCAGGTTGGCCATGCGATCGATCGGCGGGCGATTCCAGCCGCAGGCGCGGCTGTTGGCGACGCCGTCCATGCCGGCACGGAATTGCGACAGCGCACCGCCCAGTGGACGCAGCAGCAAGCCTTCCTTGATCAGAAGTTGCTTGCTGGCGGCAGTGCCGTCGTCGTCATGGCCATAGCTGGCGAGCTGCTCGGGGATGTCCGGGTCGAAGGTCACGTTGAGCAGTGTCGACCCGTATTGCAGATGACCGAAGTCTTCTGCCTTGACGAAACTGGTGCCGGCGTAATTGCGCTCGTCACCGAGGATGCGGTCCAGCTCCAGCGGGTGACCGATGGATTCGTGGATCTGCAGCATCATCTGGTCGGGCATCAACAACAGGTCGCGCGGGCCTTGCGGGGTGTTCGGTGCCAGCAGCAATTGCAGCGCCTGATCGGCGACTTTCGGACCTGCACCCACGAGGCCGCAGCGGCTGATCACATCAAAGCCGCCTTGTTGGCCGAAGTTTTCACGGCCCAGGGTTCGGGTCTGGCTGTCACTGCCGTCGTAGGCGGTGACTTCCAGGCTCGGGTAGACAAAACGCTGGGCCTGGCGCAGCTCAGCGCCGGCGCTGCTGAGGTAGATCTGTTCGACGTTGGTGATGCCGATGCTCACCTGCCAGTTCACCAGTCGCTCGTCCGTGGGCACGGACGCGGATTCGGCGCCGAGCAGTTGATAGCAGTCGCTCAGGGACGGGAAAGGCTGATCGAAATTCGGTGAGAAGTAATCGGCGCGGTCGCTGGAGACGGCGTGATCGCGCAGGTCGAGCAGGGCGTGGGGCTTGAGTCGGCGGGCTTGTTGCTCGGCTTTTTCCAGCGCAGCTTGCAGGCCGGATTGCGACAGGTCGTTGGTCGCGGCGTAGGCTTCGACGCCGTTGACGCGCACGGTCAACATCGCACCTTCGTCACGGCTCAGGCTCGGAGGTTCGGCGACGTTCTTGCGCACCGACAGGAACTGGCCGGACTCGCGCACATAACGCAGCGAAAAAAATTCAGCGCCCGTGCGTAAGGCAGCGAAGCGCTGCTTGAGCTGAGGGTGGAAATCGAACATTCGGGAACCTCCTTGGTCTGGAGTGGCGGTGCAGCGGTGTTGCGAAGGGCGAGAGGTGAAACGTTTGCGTGGCGCTAGATTAGGCTTGGGGGAGGGGTAGATCAAGGGTGAGGCTGTGTGGGAAAGGCTCACGGAGTTTAGAACGCGCGTACCGAGGTGGCCTGATGATCTTAAGTTCACGAACAGCCCGTTGAAGACTGCTCGCGATCTAGACCTCTCCAGACGGAGGCTGCTTTTAACCGTTCAGATAAGCGAACGCTGTCACATAGATGAGTAGGCTTGCAAAGAAAGAAGGCAGGATCTTCTTCGTTTTGGCGACTGCGATGAAGGTGCCCACGAGCAGAAACAGTTTCAGCGCGTCCAGAATTTGAAACTGCTGTATCAGTGTTAATGCATCCATCTTGTTGAAAGCAGTGTCGTATATGATTACCCCCAACATAGCTTGCGCGCTGTAGCTGATAAAGCGATAAAACGAACCTTGGGTTTGTGTGAGCGCGCTGCTGTTTTTGAAGGCGAAGGGCAGGGCCCTAAATGCAAAGGCTGTACAGGCAGAAAATGCGATAAGAAGCCAGATTGTCATGAGCCCATCCTGACTCGTTTTTTGTAACTGTTTTCAATAAGCACGATCAAACCGCCAATTATGAAAGGTGTGCAGAGCAGGCTGTAATCTCTGAACAAGTAGACCAGCAGTGGCGCAGCGACAAAGCCCAGCCAGTAACCCGAAACTTCCGCATAGTGAGGCCAGTGTTTACCAGCCAACGCGGTGAACTGTAACGGTAACAGGAGTGTCATGGCTGCATAGATAATTGGCGACGTCAATTTTGCACCAGCAACGAACCCGATATAGGTGCAAATAACCGACACGCCAAATATCGGGAGCCCCAACCCGATCATGTAGCTAAATGGGTGGTCTACTCTTCGTTTAAATCGAGTGACGCATCCGGTGAATATCGAAGGCGTAATAAGAACTAACGAGGCCATGATGGCCGCGGTGGAAGTATTTCTTATATGCGGCGCAAGTGTTGCGGAAAGTAGTACAAAGCGAGCGTTGAGAGCCACGATGATAGGGAGTAAAATCCATCCGTCGTTATGGTTCTGTACTATCAAAAATTGTAATGGGGTAGAAAATATAAACAGAGTCGTTGCAAGGGATTGGCTTAAAGTTAGTGATTGCGAGGCGCTTAGAGCGCCAATCGAGAGGTAAAGAAAGATGAATGCGACGCCGAACGTGATTGCATCGCGAGCCCCTTCTTTAAATACGTTGCCGGATGAAGATGGGGCGCGTACGTGCGCGGCAACCATTAACAGGCCTCCCGAGTACAAGCTGTTTCATTCAGTGCGTAGTATTGCTTTCTAGGACCTTTGCTTCGGAACAAGAGCCGGGGCGTATTATTGAACGTGGAGTTGTTCGCATGGGCACGAACCTGGTCGGCATCGAGATTCAGCATCGGCCGTGCGTGCAGTACCTTGTGGTTGGCCACGATAAGGAACGTGCCGGTTTCAGCAATTGAGACATGATTTTTTGCGCTGCTAAGGCCAGAACGTATTTTGTCTAGGACATGTTGGCCGCCGTTTACCGCGCGCATCCGTGCACCGTTCTGCGGATCAATTCGGAAATCCAGCGAAAATTGAAAGCCGTAGATTTCGGAAAATTTGACTACTTGGCGAACCCGTTTTTTTAAGCCGCTAACGTTTTTGCCGGATATAAACGCAGCTTCCATTGTTAGTAGTTCGTGAATCTCTTGATCGTTCAGCTCGCACAGCAACGAGCTAGGAAAGTAGTAAGCGGTGGGGGTTTTTGTGATGTCGCGGCAAACGGTTAGGGCTAAATAGTCTACATCCAGGTTTTCATATAGATCGTCGGAGTGTGGAGTGATATCACCGTGTCCGTTGCCCCATTCACGATGTTTTTCTGCCGACGGCTTTAGAAACAATGCTTTGTGTTCTTCGTATTCGTACTTTATATCAGTAAGGTGGAACAGGTCGGCCAAAGCCTCGTGCACTGTCAGAGCCAGTTTTGGCGAGTCTAGGTTGAAAATATTTGTTATACAAATAGCTGCGTGGCCATTCCTAAGACCTACCGTGCCAAAGTGGGCAGTGTCTTCTGTGCGCAAGTAGGTCAAAAAGAGGTTGATTAATTGGGATTTTAAAGCGTGCGTGCCTTGATTGTTATTTTTTTTCCACCAAGACTCAATGACACCAGCCAAATAGCCAAAATCCAAAAAAACTGTTTTTTCTTTAGATATTTCTTCTCTGAAAAAACTGACGTCCGTAGTTTTGTCGATGCACTGCAAGGTCTTGATTTCCTTCAAATATTCATTGAGGCTAGGTTGAGCCGGGCGCGAATACTAGTGGAAATTTTTAAATGTGTGTAATTGGAAGTGTTACTAGCTGTTGTTAACAGGGAGTGTAATTATTTAGTTGCTTGGTGTGTATGTAGCTGGCTGAGCGGTTAACTTGTGTTAGGCAAAAAAAACCGCCGACCCCGGGAGGTTGACGGTTGTTTGAACAAGCGCCTGATATTACTGAGCAGCCAGTGTCACATCCCGCATCGGCTTACCACGCACCGGTGCATCACCGGCCACGTAGTAATCGGCCGTGCTGCGCGGCAATGGCTTGCGACCACGGATCTTGTCGGCGATTTTCTCGGCGATCATGATCGTTGGCGCGTTCAGGTTGCCGGTGGTGATGATCGGCATGATCGAGGCATCGACCACGCGCAGACCTTGCATTCCGTGCACTCGACCTTCGCCATCGACCACGGCCATGTCGTCGGTGCCCATTTTGCAGGAGCATGACGGATGGAACGCGGTTTCGGCGTGTTCGCGGATGAACTTGTCGAGCTGCTCATCGGTTTGCACGTCGATGCCCGGGCTGATTTCGCGGCCACGGAAAGCGTCCAGCGCAGGCTGTTGCATGATTTCACGGGTCAGGCGGATGCCGTCGCGAAATTCCTGCCAGTCCTGCTCGGTAGCCATGTAGTTGAACAGGATGCTCGGGTACTCGCGCGGGTCCTTCGACTTGGCCTGGATGCGACCACGGCTCGGCGAACGCATGGACCCCATGTGCGCCTGGAAACCGTGCTCTTTCACGCCGTTGCTGCCGTTGTAGTTAATCGCGACCGGCAGGAAGTGGTACTGGATGTTCGGCCAATCGAATTCCGGACGGGAACGGATGAAACCGCCGGCTTCGAACTGATTGCTGGCGCCGATACCGGTGCCGTTGAACAGCCACTCGGCACCGATGGCCGGCTGGTTGTACCAGAGCAGCGACGGGTACAGCGAGACGGGTTGGGTGCAGGCGTATTGCAGGTACAGCTCGAGGTGATCCTGCAGGTTTTCGCCGACGCCTGGCAGGTCATGGACCACCGGGATGTCGAGCTTGTTCAGCAGTTCGGCCGGGCCGACGCCGGAGCGTTGCAGGATCTGCGGCGACGCGATGGCGCCGGAGCACAGCAGCACTTCTTTACGGGCGCGGGCTTCAACGCGCTCTTCAGCGGCGCCGATCAGGTAACGCACGCCGACCGCACGCTTGCCTTCGAACAGGATCTTGTCGGTCAGGGCGTGGGTAACGATGGTCAGGGTCGAGCGCTTTTTGGCAGTATCCAGGTAACCGCGAGCGGTGCTGGCGCGACGGCCGTTCGGCGTCACGGTACGGTCCATCGGGCCGAAGCCTTCCTGCTGGTAACCGTTCAAGTCTTCGGTGCGCGGGTAACCGGCTTGTACGCCGGCTTCAACCATGGCGTGGAACAGCGGGTTGTTACCAGCCTTCGGCGTGGTCACGCTGACCGGACCTTCGCCACCGTGGTAGTCGTTCGGGCCGATGTCGCGGGTTTCGGCCTTGCGGAAATAGGGCAGGCAGTTCAGGTAGTCCCAGTCTTCCAGACCTGGAAGCTTGGCCCAGTTGTCGTAGTCCATCGCGTTGCCGCGGATGTAGCACATGCCGTTGATCAGCGAAGAACCGCCGAGGCCCTTGCCGCGACCGCATTCCATCCGACGACCGTCCATGTGTGGCTCAGGATCGGTTTCGTAGGCCCAGTTGTAGCGACGGCCTTGCAGCGGGAACGCCAGGGCGGCCGGCATTTGTGTGCGGAAATCGAGACGATAATCCGGGCCGCCCGCTTCGAGCAGCAGGACGGTGACGCCTTCGTCTTCAGTCAGACGGGTCGCCAGGGTGTTACCGGCGGAGCCGGCACCGATGATGATGTAGTCGAATTCTTGGGACATTGAATGCACCCTCTTTGAAGTTGGTCAGGTCTGGCGAGTGCTGCGCACTCGATCGCGGGCAAGCCCGCTCCCACAGGGATCGGGGTTGCCACAGATTTGGTGGGCAACACCAAACCTGTGGGAGCTGGCTTGCCAGCGAAGGCGGACCCGCTGGCAATACAAGACCCGGGTCTTAGAACACCGAGGCGTAATCGCCCAGCTCAACCTGTACCGATTTGATGCGTGTGAAGTTGTTCAGCGAGCTGATGCCATTCTCACGACCAACACCCGACTGCTTGTAGCCGCCGACCGGCATCTTCGCGTCGGACTCGCCCCAGGCGTTGATCCAGCAGATACCGGCTTCCAGTTGATGAATCACGCGGTGAGCGCGGTTCAGGTCCTTGGTGACGACGCCTGCGGCCAGGCCGAAGTCGGTGTCGTTGGCACGACGGATCACTTCTTCTTCGGTTTCGTAAGTCAGGATCGCCATCACCGGGCCGAAGATTTCTTCGCGAACGATGGTCATCTCGTCGGTGCAATCGGTGAACACCGTCGGTGCCACGAACGCGCCTTTGGCGAATTCGCCTTCGGTCAGACGGCTGCCGCCGCACAGAACGCGAGCGCCTTCTTCCTTACCTTTGGCGATGTAACCCAATACGCTTTCCATGTGGGCGAAGCTGACCAGCGGGCCGAAGTTGGTGTTTTCGTCTTCCGGGTTGCCGATGCGGATACGGGCAACGCGCTCGGCGATCTTGGCTTCGAAAGCGGCTTTCAGATGAGTCGGTACGAACACCCGAGTGCCGTTGGTGCAAACCTGGCCGGAGCTGTAGAAGTTGGCCATCATCGCGGTGTCGGCGGCGCGATCGAGATCGGCATCGTCGAAAATGATCAGCGGGGATTTGCCGCCCAGTTCCATGGTCACGTCTTTCAAGGACGAAGCGGAAGCGCTGGCCATGACCTTCTTGCCGGTGTCGGTGCCGCCGGTGAAGGAGATTTTTTCGATGCGCGGGTGCTCGGTCAACCAGGTGCCGACTTCACGGCCGCTGCCGGTCAACACGTTGAACACGCCGGCTGGCAGGCCTGCCTCGGTGTAGATCTCGGCCAGTTTCAGCGTGGTCAGGGACGTGACTTCGCTTGGCTTGAAGATCATCGCGTTACCGGCCGCCAGGGCGGGTGCGGATTTCCACAGGGCGATCTGGATCGGGTAGTTCCACGCGCCGATGCCGGCGACAACGCCCAGCGGCTCGCGACGGGTGTAGACGAAAGACGTAGTGCGCAGCGGGATCTGCTCGCCTTCGATGGCGGGCACCAGGCCTGCGTAGTATTCCAGCACGTCAGCGCCGGTAACGATGTCGACGTACTTGGTTTCGGAGAACGACTTGCCGGTGTCCAGGGTTTCCAGGGCGGCCAGTTCATCGTTGCGCTCGCGCAGGATGTCCACGGCGCGACGCAGGATGCGCGAACGCTCCATGGCGGTCATCGCAGCCCAGATTTTCTGGCCCTTTTCGGCGCTGACAACGGCGCGCTCGACGTCTTCCTTGGTCGCACGTTGTACTTTTGCGAGGACTTCACCGTTAGCCGGGTTGATGGCTTCGAAAGTGGCGTCGCTGCTGGCGTCGGAGTAACCGCCATCGATGTAGAGTTTTTGCAGTTCGAAACGGGCCATAGTGTCCTCGCAAGTGCATAAGTGGTTGGCGTAGGCCACCGCGGTGAAGCCATACAAGTGTGGCAACACCGATCGGCAGCAGTTCAGGGGTTGAGCGTTTATGTGTGCTCTAACTCACCTGCTTGGCCAATTGGAAATCCATGTATTCGTAAGCGATCCGGTGCGCCTGCTCCGTGTCGAAAGCATCTCCCGACAGCGCCCCCCGCAACCACAAACCGTCAATCAACGCCGCCAGGCCCCGGGCTGCACTGCGCGCATCATCGAGCGGCAATACGCGGCGGAACTGGCAGCACAGGTTGGAATACAGACGGTGATCGTTGATCCGCTGCAACCTGTGCAAAGACGGGTGGTGCATGCTGGTGGCCCAGAAGGCCAGCCAGGTTTTCATTGCCGGGCCATTGACCTGGCTGGCGTCGAAGTTGCCTTCGATGATCACCTGCAGATGCGCCCGCGGGCTGTCATCTGTCAGCGCCTGACGGCGCACGGTGACGTTCTCGCTGAGGACACTCATCAGATACTGCGCCGTGGCAGCGATCAGGCCGTTCTTGTCCTGAAAATAGTGACTGATGATGCCATTCGAGACACCGGCCAAACGGGCGATCAGCGCAATGCTGGCGTCCCCCATTCCGACCTGATCAACCGCCTGCAATGTGGCTTCGATCAATTGCTGGCGGCGGATGGGTTGCATACCGACCTTGGGCATCTTGCACATCTCCTTAGGCCTTCCGGCGGACGTAAAACGTCTATCGGATTGAGGGCCAGTCTATTTTGTTTTGATTGAACGTTCAATCAACAAAGAATAAGATCTGCGACAAATCGTCGCTGCTTACAGATTTTTCCTACGTGTAAATGGCGATAAACCGACATCCAAAGCGGCTCGAAACCCCTACGCCCCGGCGTTCCGGGCTTCGGGCTTTTTTCGGGGTGTCTTTATATCACCCGTCGGTCGGCTGCCAACTAACCGATTGGTCGGGTACCGCGTTGCCTTGTGTTCTTCTCTCGCACTGCCTGGAGCATCTGTGCCATGAGTTCTGCCTCTCTAATAAAGACCCCGCCCGAGAAGGTGACGGTCAACGGTTGGGTGTTCTACACCTCTACCGCGCTGATTTTGCTGTTGACCGCCATTCTGATCATTGCCCCGCAAGAGGCTGGCAGATTGCTCGGCATCGCCCAGGCGTGGCTGTCCCGCAGTTTCGGCTGGTACTACATGGTGGTGATCGCCGCTTACCTGGTATTTGTGGTCGGCCTGGCGTTTTCGTCCTACGGCAAGCTCAAACTGGGCAGCAAGGATGACACCCCGGACTTCAGCTATGGTGCCTGGGCGGGGATGCTGTTCTCGTCGGGTATCGGCATCTCGCTGTTGTATTTCGGTGCTTCCGAGCCGCTGGACCACTACTTCAATCCGCCGGAAGGCGTTTCGGCCAGCAACATGGCCGCGCGTCAGGCGGTGCAGCTGACTTTCCTGCACTGGGGTCTGCACGGTTGGGCGATCTACGCGCTGGTCGGCCTGGCCGTGGCGTACTTTGCTTATCGGCACAACCAGCCGCTGGCGTTGCGTTCGGCGCTGTATCCGCTGGTCGGTGAGCGTTGGGTCAAAGGCGCGGCCGGTCACGCGGTGGACGGCTTCGGCATGTTCGTGACCCTGCTGGGTCTGGTGACGAACCTGGGGATTGGTTCGCTGCAAGTGTCGTCGGGCCTGGAAAACCTGTTCGGCATGGAGCACAGCAACACCAACCTGCTGATCGTGATCATCGTGATGAGCACCGTCGCGACCATCGCGGCCGTGTCCGGCGTGGAAAACGGCATCCGTCGCCTGTCCAACCTGAACATCGTGCTGTTCAGCGGTCTGCTGATTTTCGTGCTGCTGTTTGGCCCGACCCTGCACTTGCTCAACGGTTTCGTGCAGAACGTGGGTGACTACCTCAACGGCGTGGTGCTGAAGACGTTCGACCTTTACGTCTACGAAGGCGACAGTGAGAAGTCCGACCGCTGGTTGGGCCTGTGGACCCTGTTCTACTGGGCCTGGTGGATTTCCTGGGCGCCATTCGTGGGCATGTTCATCGCGCGTATTTCCCGTGGTCGCACGGTGCGTGAATTGGTGGCCGGCGTGCTGCTGATTCCGTTGGGGTTCACCCTGGCGTGGCTGTCGATCTTCGGTAACTCGGCCCTGGACCTGGTGATGAACCATGGGGCGGTGGAGCTTGGGAAGACGGCGCTGGAACAGCCGTCGATGGCGATCTACCAGTTGCTGGAGCATTACCCGGCGTCGAAGATTGTGATCGGCGTGTCGATCTTTGTCGGTTTCGTGTTGTTCCTGACCCCGGCGGATTCCGGCGCGGTGATGATGGCCAACCTGTCCTGCAAGGGTGGCAACGTTGACGAAGATGCGCCGCACTGGCTGCGGATCTTCTGGTCGGTGGTGATTACCCTGGTGACCATCGGCCTGCTGTTCGCCGGTAACTTCGAAGCCATGCAAACCATGGTGGTGCTGGCCGGTCTGCCGTTCTCGGTGGTGCTGGTGTTCTTCATGTTCGGCTTGCACAAGGCCATGCGCCAGGACGTGCAGATCGAACAGGAGCAAGCGGAACTGGCGGCACGCGGTCGTCGTGGCTTCAGCGAGCGTTTGACCCAGTTGGACCTGCAACCGAACCAGTCTATCGTTCAGCGTTTCATGGACAAGCAAGTCAGCCCGGCGCTGGAAGACGCGGCGGTGCAATTGCGCGCTCAAGGCCTGGACGTGCAAACGTTGCTCGGTAAGTCCAAGCGTTGCATGGGCGTGCGCATCGAGATGGAAGAGGGCAACCCTTTTGTCTACGAAGTGAGCCTGGATGGCTATCTGGCTGCGGCGAGTGACACGGTGTCGGCTGAAAGTGCCGATGAGCCGCGCGCCCGTTACTACCGCGCCGAGGTGTATCTGCACAACGGCAGCCAGGACTACGACTTGATGGGCTTCACTCAGGATCAGATCACTCGTGACGTGCTCGATCAGTTTGAAAGCCATCGGCAGCTCCTTGGCCGGGTGTATAGCTAAGTTGAGAGGGGCGCGGTGTTTCAGTGACACCGCGTCGCCTTCATCGCGGGCAAGCCCGCTCCCACAGGGTTTTGTGTCGAGCACAAAAATGCATCTCTGACTCGGTACCTGTGGGAGCGGGCTTGCCCGCGATGGGGCCATCAGCCGCAACCTGATTGACCCGATATCCCATAAACAAAAACGCCGCGATCCTCTCGCGGCGTTTTTGTGTGTGCTGCCTTACCCCAGGTTCTTGCCGAGCAGCGCGTGATACAGCTCGCTGTCACCGAGAATCCCGACCACATGATTGTTGTCGTGTAGCACCAGTTTGTTGCCGGTCTGATAACGAATCAGCAGCGCATCGCGCATGCCGATGTTCGAGTCCACCAGCGTCGGCCGACGTTCCAGGCCTTCAACCGCCTGCCCCGGGATCCAGTTCTGCAGGTCCAGGCTCGCACCGTTCTGGCGTGCGCCTTTGATGGTGTTGCCTTCCGCCAGGTCCAGCCACGAATCGCCGCCCGGATCCAGGCAGACCGAACCGTTGATGCGCTTGCAGTTGTCCAGGGTGCGCATCAGGCTGCGACCGCACAAAACGTTCAGCGGATTGGTGTGGGCAACGAAGGTCCGCACATAGTCGTCCGCCGGGTTGAGGACGATTTCTTCGGGTTTGCTGTATTGCACGATCCGACCGTCTTTCATGATCGCGATACGGCTGCCCAGCTTCAGGGCTTCATCGAGGTCGTGACTCACGAAGACGATGGTTTTGTTCAGCTTGCTTTGCAGCTCCAGCAGCTCGTCCTGCAGGCCTTGGCGGATAAGCGGGTCGAGGGCCGAGAACGGTTCGTCCATCAGCAGAATGTCGGCGTCCATCGCCAGCGCGCGGGCCAGGCCTACACGTTGTTGCATACCGCCGGAGAGTTCGTCGGGCTTCTTGTTGCGCCACTGAGTCAGTCCCACCAGCTCAAGCTTTTCGTCCACCAGTTTGCGGCGTTCTTTCTCGGGGCGGCCCTGCATTTCCAGACCGAAACTGATGTTCTCGCGCACCGTCAGCCACGGCATCAGGGCGAATTTCTGGAACACCATGGCGATGCGTTTGGTGCGCATCATTTTCAGTTCCGCCGGGGTACAGGAAGCAATGTCGATCTGCTTGCCTTCGTGCTCGACGAACAGCTTGCCGCGGCTCACGGTGTTGAGGCCGTTGATGCAACGCAGCAGACTGGATTTGCCAGAGCCGGACAGGCCCATCAGCACGCAGATTTCGCCTTTCTCGATATCCAGGCTGGCCTTTTCGACACCGACAATCTGCCCGGTCTTTTTCAGGATCTGGTCGCGGGTCATGCCCTGGTCGAGGAGCTTGAGCGCCTCACGCGGGTCCTTGGAGAAGATTACGTCGACGTCTTCGAAGCGAATAATGCTCATGCGTCACCCCCTACTTTAGCGTCGGGTTGTTTGCAGATACGGTCGAGCATGATCGCCAGCAATACGATCGCCAGGCCGGCTTCGAAGCCGAGGGCGATATCAGCAGTGTTCAGTGCGTTGACCACGGGTTTGCCCAGGCCGTCGGCGCCCACCAGTGCCGCGATCACCACCATCGACAACGACAGCATGATGCACTGGGTGATACCGGCCGCGATGCTTGGCATGGCGTGGGGCAGTTCAATCCGTGAGAGCAGTTGACGGCGCGAGCAGCCGAAGGCTTTGCCGGCGTCCATCAGTTCCTGTGGAACATCGCGAATGCCCAGGTAAGTCAGGCGGATGGGCGCGGCAATCGCGAACACCACCGTGGAGATCAGACCAGGGACCACACCCAGACCGAAGAGGGTCAGGGTAGGAATGAGGTAAACGAAGGTCGGTACGGTCTGCATCAGATCGAGCACCGGACGCATCACGGTGTAGAACATCGGTTTGTGCGCGGCGACGATGCCCAGTGGCACGCCGATGACCACGCAGACCAGGGTGGCGAACAACACCTGGGCGAGGGTTTCCATGGTTTCCTGCCAGTACCCCAGATTGAGGATCAGCAGGAAGGAGGCGATGACGAAGACCGTCAGTCCCCATTTTCGTTGAATGAAGTGTGCCAGTAGCGCGATGAGGCCGATCAATGCCAGCGGGTTGAACCAGGTCAGCGCGAAAGTCACGCCGTGGATCATCGTTTCCAGGGACACGGCAATGGCGTCGAAGGTGTTGGCGCCGTGTTGCGTCAACCATTCAACGAAGCCCGCGATGTACTGGCCTAAAGGGATTTTCTGATCAATCAGCATGGTAGTGAACGTCCGCATGCAAGGAAATAAACAGCCCGGACGACCGAAGCCGTCCGGCGTAAGCGATGCTTCTTAATTCAAGGCTGCGCGAGCTTGGCTTTAACGGCCTCCAGGCCTGGTTTACCGTCAATGGTGGTCACGCCAGCGAGCCAGGTATCGAGCACCTGTGGATTCTTTTTCAGCCAGGCCTTGGCGGCCGCGTCAGGCTTCATTTTGTCGTCCAGGACGTTGCCCATCAGCGTGCTTTCCATGTCGAGGGTGAACACCAGGTTTTTCAGCAACTGTCCAACGTTGCTGCATTCCTGGGCGTAACCCTTGCGGGTGTTGGTGAAGATGGTCGCCTGACCGAAGTTGGGGCCGAAATAATCGTCGCCGCCGGTCAGGTACTTCATCTTGAAACGCGTGTTCATCGGGTGCGGTTCCCAGCCCAGGAACACCACGGCGGTGTTGCGGCGCTGGGCGCGATCGACTTGCGAGAGCATGCCTGCCTCGCTGGACTCGACTACCTTGAAGCCGGCTGCTTTCAGGCCGAAGGCGTCCTTGTCGATCATGCTCTGGATCAGACGGTTGCCGTCGTTACCCGGTTCGATGCCGTAGATCTTGCCGTCGAGTTCTTTCTTGAACTTGGCAATGTCGGCGAAATCCTTCAGGCCTTTGTTATACAACTCTTCGGGGACGGCGAGTGTGTATTTTGCGTTTTCCAGGTTGGCGCGCAGGGTATCCACGGTGCCAGTATCGCGGTAGGCCTTGATGTCGTTTTCCATGGTCGGCATCCAGTTACCCAGGAATACGTCCATGTTCTTGCCATCGGCCAGCGACTTGTAGGTCACCGGCACGGAAATCATGGTGGTTTTGGTTTTGTAGCCCAGGGCATCTAGGACGACGCTGGTGGTGGCGGTGGTGACAGTAATGTCAGTCCAGCCGACATCGGAGAAGTTTACGGTACTGCACTGAGCGGGTTCTGCGGCTTGAGCCAGTAACGGCAGACTCAGCATGGCGGCCAACAACAACGACGGGGAACCTTTCATGGATGGACTCCTTGGTGTTTTTTTTGGCAGTGTTCCGACTGTGGACCACCGCACTTATAGGTTGCGGTTGGATGGCGTTTTGGAGACATCTCTACCACGGCGCCTTGCAATCGAGTCGATACGATCATGTACCAGTGAAAATCTGACGCCTACAGGGTGCGTCGTATCCAGTACAGGGATGGTCGCATCCAGTGTCGGTGACGTCGTTTACAGATTTTTTCAGGCCCTTTTGCCGTTCTGAACCGCAAAAAAACGGCGGAAATGCTACGTAAAAGACCTGCGGCGTTGCTGGGCATGAGTGCGTCGGTGTGAGACGTCGAACCACACGATAAAAGCCTGATGATGCGGCCATCCCGACGGATTGCAGCTTGAGCGTAGCAGCTCCGTCACCGGGCGCTTCTGCGCCTGGAGTTGGCATATCCAGGAGTTCGGCAGTAATGGCTATCAGCGTTTTCGACCTGTTCAAAATCGGCATCGGCCCTTCCAGTTCGCACACCGTAGGGCCGATGCGCGCCGCGGCGCTGTTCGTGCAAGGTTTGCGTGAGCAGGGTCTTTTGGAACAAGTGCGGCGCATCGAAGTTCAGCTTTATGGTTCGTTGTCGGCCACCGGCATCGGTCACGGCAGCGACAACGCGGTGATCATGGGCCTGATGGGTGAGTGGCCGGATGCGATCGATCCGTCGCAAATCGGCATTCGCATCGAAACCCTGCGCGAAACCCACACGCTGCTGCTCGACGGTCGTTTATCAGTGCCGTTCATCTGGGCCCGGGACATGCGCCTGATCGACGAAAACCTGCCATTCCACCCCAACGCCATGACCCTGATTGCCGAAGGCGATGAGGGCGAGCTGCATCGCGACACTTACTATTCCATCGGCGGCGGTTTTGTCGTCGATGAAGCGCAAGCCTCCAGCGGCGTGGTGGATCTGGATCGCACCGAGTTGCCGTACGAATTCTCCAGCGCTGTCGAACTGCTCAGCCTCTGCAAGCAGCACAACCTGCGCGTGGCTGAATTGATGATGGCCAACGAGAAGGTCTGGCGCAGCGAAGACGAAATCCGCGCCGGGCTGATGAAGCTCTGGCGGGCCATGCAGGATTGCGTCGAGCAAGGCCTCAAGCACGAAGGCATCCTGCCCGGAGGTCTGAACGTGCGCCGCCGTGCGGCCAAATTGCACCGTAGCCTGCAAGAGCTGAACAAGCCCAACGTCATCGGCTCGACCCTGAGCGCGATGGAGTGGGTCAACCTGTTCGCCCTGGCGGTCAACGAAGAAAACGCGGCCGGTGGGCGCATGGTTACGGCGCCGACCAATGGTGCTGCGGGGATCATTCCGGCGGTGTTGCACTATTTCATGAAGTTCAGCGAGGTGGTGACGGAGGCCAACGTGGTCGACTACTTCCTCAGTGCCGCAGCGGTGGGGATTCTGTGCAAGAAGAACGCCTCTATTTCCGGTGCGGAAGTCGGTTGCCAGGGCGAAGTCGGTTCGGCGTGCGCGATGGCGGCGGCGGGGTTGGCGGAGATTCTCGGCGCCACCCCGGAGCAGTTGTGCAACGCAGCGGAAATCGGCCTTGAGCACAACCTCGGACTGACCTGCGACCCGGTCGGCGGGCTGGTGCAGGTGCCGTGCATCGAGCGCAATGCGATTGCTGCGGTGAAAGCGATCAACGCGGCGCAGATGGCGTTGCGCGGCGATGGTCAGCACTTTATTTCGCTGGACCGGGTGATCCGCACCATGCGTGATACCGGGGCGGATATGCATGACAAATATAAAGAGACATCGCGGGGTGGGTTGGCGGTGAGTGCGGTGGAGTGCTGATTCCGCGTCGCCCCAATCGCTGGCAAGCCAGCTCCCACAGGGATCTCTGGTGTGAAGGCTATCTATGCCACACAGCAGAACCTTGTGGGAGCTTGCCAGCGATAGCGTCAGACCAGTCAAAACTGCGCGCTAAGTGAACACAGGAATTGAAACGCGCCACGTTTTGGCGCGTCGCTTACAGATAAGCGACTTCCCCTGATCAGGAACCCAGTCTGGCCATTACCGCCTGTCACCTGTGCTTGCGGTGACACTCTCCCTCAGGTCGCCGTAGCCCTGTTCCCACAAGTGCTACCGATTTGCTCAAGCCCAACGGGGCAGAGCGCTTTCTACCGTTAATGGCACTTATAACCCCCACTCTGCGCACGGCTTATATAGACACGCCGCGACGTCGTTTTCAGGAGTTATTGAACGTGCATTCAATTTTAGGCATGGCATTTGCTCTGTCATTACAAAGCCCGTCTCCCACGCGAGAACGATGGCAATAACAAGAGCCTCCGCCTGAGGCCATCACCCGCTTTGTGTGAGGAGATACCGCGATGACGACGTTCAACTCCGGGGCCCAACCCCAGAACCGTGCGCCTCAATCCATCGGCTTTCTGCTGCTGGACAATTTCACGCTGATTTCTCTGGCCTCCGCCGTAGAACCTCTGCGTATGGCCAACCAATTGTCCGGTCGCGAGCTGTATCGCTGGACCACGCTCACCGTCGACGGCGGTCAGGTCTGGGCCAGTGACGGTCTGCAGATCACCCCCGACGCCTCCATGCACAAAGCACCCCCCATGGACACCATCATTGTCTGCGGCGGTATCGGCATTCAGCGCACCGTGACTCGCGAACACGTCTCATGGCTGCAAAGCCAGGCGCGTCAATCCAAGCGTCTCGGTGCGGTCTGCACCGGCAGCTGGGCCCTGGCCTGCGCCGGCCTGCTGGACGGTTTCGATTGCAGCGTGCACTGGGAATGTCTGGCCTCGATGCAGGAAGCTTTCCCGCGCGTTGTCATGAGCACGCGCCTGTTCACCCTCGACCGTAACCGTTTCACCAGCTCCGGCGGCACCGCGCCGCTAGACATGATGCTGCACTTGATCAGCCGTGATCATGGGCGTGAACTGTCGGCGGCGATTTCGGAGATGTTTGTCTACGAGCGCATCCGTAACGAACAGGATCACCAGCGCGTGCCGCTCAAGCACATGCTCGGCACCAACCAGCCGAAGTTGCAGGAAATCGTCGCGCTGATGGAGGCCAACCTGGAAGAGCCGATCGACCTCGACGAACTGGCGGTGTACGTCGCCGTGTCCCGTCGGCAACTCGAGCGATTGTTCCAGAAGTACCTGCACTGCTCGCCGTCGCGTTACTACCTCAAGCTGCGCCTGATCCGTGCCCGGCAGTTGCTCAAGCAAACGCCGATGTCGATCATCGAAGTGGCGTCGGTATGTGGCTTCGTGTCCACGCCGCACTTCTCCAAGTGCTACCGCGAATACTTCGGCATTCCACCGCGTGACGAGCGCGTAGGGTCCAACACCACGCAACAAGTGGCGATGATGCCGCTGCCGCAAGCATTGGTGCTGTCGCCGTTGTCCGGGCCGTTGTCGGCGTTGAGTCAGGCGCGCAACGAGTCGACATTCGCCAGCGTAAGGCTTTAAATCGAGGCGATTTCATCGCGGGCAAGCCCGCTCCCACAAGGGTTTGGGCGGATCACAAATCTGCAATCCGCCCCAAAAAACTGTAGGAGCGTGCTTGCCCGCGATGGCGTCTTATCAGGCGCGATGGCTTTGTTGGTATTGCGCCAACGCCGGCAGCAGTTGCTTGTCGATAGCCTGACGCACCGCCGGCAAAATGGTCGCGCTGCTGGTGTACATCTGCTTGACCATGGTGCGCAGTACTATCGCCCGTTCATCGTTCAATCCTCGCACCGCGCACTCGCAAGCCTGCTCGGCGGTGGAGCCGTTCGGAACTTGAAAGCCCAACGATTTCAGCTGGCCCAACAGGTCTTCCTGGTCAATCAAATCGGCGTGCATCATGACGCAATCCTTCTTCAGGGAACGGTGTCGTGGTTCGATTCTCGTAGGGGCTGTTGGCGTCGGCAAGGACGATTTGTCGCAATGGCCGCAATACCTATGAACAGGTCGTTTTCGGCTAACTTTCGAGAGGGCAGAGTGGGCACACTGGATTCAGCTGGCTTCACGAAGGTTTGGTCACCCTCGCGCAACGGCTCCTCAACAGTACCCACCTCTGCCCCGATCCTGTCACGGCTTGATCGGGGCTTTTTTTGTCTGTGGGTGCGGGAATTGGGTGTTGCCTGTGCGACCGCCATCGCTGGCAAGCCAGCTCCCACAGGACTGGGGTGGCCGCAGATCTGGCGAACGACGCCAAACCTGTGGGAGCGTGGCTTGCCCGCGATGAACGATGATGCGGTCTAGCGTTGGAGCACGAGGATCCGCGACAACAACTCATCCCGATCCACATAGCATCCCTGGAAATGCCGGGCGCCGCTGGCGGGGTCGAAGGCATTGCGCGCGTGAAGCGTGCGGCGGTTATCAAAACACCACATCTCCCCCGGATTGAGCCGCGTCATCACCCGAAAGCGCGCCTCGCGAGTCATCGCAATGAAGCGCCGGTAGGCGCGATACAGTCTGGGCATTTCCTCCACCGAAGCATCAAAAGGTCCGCGCAAAAAGTTCGCCATGCGGATTTCGGAAATCTGCCCCAAGGCATCCAAAGCAATGATCGGCGCGAGACAGCGATAGTCGCTGTGACGGTCCTTGTTGCGAAACTCCACGGGGACTTCACACAGCGCTTTGAACGACTCGGGATCTTCCTCGCGCAGTGCTTCGGCGATGGCAAAACCGTCGACGAAGATGCTTTCACCACCGTCGGCATCATTGACCAGGCAATGTAGAAATTGCAGTCCCGGTTGCAACTCCCGGGTGGGCAGGTCGCTGTGCAATGGCAGGTTGAACGCGGTGTAGGCGTTGCTGTCGGCATCGGCCTTGGACTGCACGTTGAACAACACACCGAAATTGCTCTCGCGGATGAAGGAAATACGTTGTGCGATCAGCTTCAGCGAACCGGGTTCGGTGGGCACGCCGCGCACTTGTGTCAGGCCGATATCGCGTACCGCCAGCAGCCATTGCAACAAGGCATCGTTATCATTCATCAGCGCTTGATAATCGAACACCGGCAGCGACAAGTCGCTTTTCCACAGCCGGGATTTTGGCTTGCCGGCCCGGCGTTCGGCGCGGGATTGGTCGTCATAGGCGTGGGCCCGTAACCAGCCCGGATCGAAGCGGCTGAGATGACCGTCCTGCCACTGGATGCGGAGACAGCCCTCAGGGTCGATGCTCGTCTCTGCCGGCATCAGGTCTTGCGCAACGTCGACGATTTCCAGCACCTGCTCACGGGTCACTGTGTAGACGCATTGCGGGCACGGGCAGTTGTCCCGCAGCCATTGATGATGAAAAGGGCTGACACGGGTATCAGCCCATGTCACCAGAACGCGATCCGCCAAGGCCTGCACGCCACTCAGCGCGCTGATCAACGGATAGGTACGGAAGTCGGCAAAAGCGGCGGCGGTGTTCATGGCGATCTCCTTGTTATTTTTTGGGGGGCAGCGCGATCACTCGGCCAATGTAGTCCGGGGTGGGCAGGTCGGTTTGTTGCGCAACGATGGCTTGCAGCTTGCCTAGCGTTTCTTCGCTGAACGGCGCGGAGCGGGGACCGGCAAGGTCGACGTGCAGCAGCATTTGTTCGTTGCCCGCCAGCTCTTTGTCGTCACCGACCAGATGCAGGCTGTGATAGAGGTGCAGGCGTTTGCTGTCGTGAGCGATGATCTGAGTGCGCACTTCAACGTCGGCGTCGAGCTTCACTTCATGCAGGTAATTGAGGTGCAGCTCGAGGGTGAACAGTGAATGGCCGCTGGCTTCGCGGTTGTTGCTGTCCATGCCTAGCCGGTCCATCAGCGCATCGGTGGCGTAGCTGAAAATCAGCAGGTAAAACGCGTCGCGCAGGTGGCCGTTGTAGTCGACCCAATCGGGGATGATTGTGGTGCTGTAAGTGGTGAGGGTAGGCATGAGGACTTATCCAATAGGTGTAGTGACTGCGCCGCCCTCATCGCGGGCAAGCCCGCTGCCACAGTTCTTGCGCTGTTCACAAATCCTGTGGGAGCGGGCTTACCCGCGATGGGGCCAGACCTGTTATTCGCTAAAGCTCATCCCATGCTTCTCTTTCGTGGTTTTCACTGCCTCCAGCACCGCCAGCAAGCAATCATCACGATAGCGTTCCAGCGCAGAAATGCTGTGTTTGCCCAGCTGATCACTGGTCCCGTCCACCACATCATCAATCAGCTTGTCGGTCAGTTCCGGCGCTGGCAGGTACGTCCACGGCAATTGCAACGCCGGGCCGAACTGCGCCATGAAGTGCCGCATGCCGGCATCGCCACCGGCCAGGGTGTAGGTCAAGAAGGTGCCCATGAACGACCAGCGCAGACCCGCGCCAAAGCGAATCGCATCGTCGATCTCCCCGGTCGTCGCCACCCCGTCGTTGACCAGGTGCAGCGCCTCACGCCACAGCGCTTCGAGCAGTCGGTCGGCAATGAACCCTGGCACTTCTTTACGCACATGCAGCGGGCGCATGCCGAGGGATTCGTAGACTTTCATGGCCGCTTGAACGGCTTGCGGTGCCGTGTTCTTGCCGCCGACCACTTCCACCAATGGCAGCAGATACACCGGGTTGAACGGGTGACCGACGACGCAGCGTTCCGGATGGGTCGAGCTCTCGTAGAACTCGCTTGGCAACAGGCCTGAGGTGCTGGAACCGATCAGTGCATTGGGCTTGGCCGCCGCGCTGATTTTGCTGTGCAATTCCAGTTTCAGTTCCAGACGCTCAGGGGCACTTTCCTGAATGAAATCAGCGTCGCGAACACACTCTTCAATCGTCGCGACAAAGCGCAGCCGATCCTGTGATGCGCCCGGTGCCAGGCCTTGTTTCTCCAGTGCGCCCCAGGCATTGGCCACGCGTTTGCGCAGGGCCGCTTCGGCGCCGGGCGCCGGGTCCCAGGCCACCACATCGAGGCCGTGGGCGAGGGCGCGGGACACCCAACCGCTGCCGATGACACCGCTGCCCAGGGCAGCGAAGGTTTTGATTTCGGTGATAAAGCTCATGGCGATTACCTGAATTTGGCTCGGAAAAAACTGTGGGAGCGAGCCTGCTCGCGATGGCGGTATTCCTGTCGCAGATGATGCTTCGGTTGCACCGACGTCATCACCGGCAAGCCGGTCTCGCTCCCACAGGGGGAAAGGTGTTGGGGTTAACCGCGCTTGGTCAGGCCCATTTTTGCCCGGCCTTCCGCCGGCGTCAGAACCCGGGCGCCGAGACGGCTGAGGATTTCCGAGGCGCGTTCGACCAATTGGCCGTTGGTCGCCAACACGCCTTTGTCCAGCCAGATGTTGTCTTCCAGGCCGACCCGCACGTTGCCGCCCAGCAGCACCGCTTGCGCCGCCATCGGCATCTGCATGCGACCGATACCAAAACCGGCCCACACGGCGTTGGCCGGCAGGTTATCGACCATGGCTTTCATGGTGGTGGTATCAGCCGGCGCGCCCCACGGGATGCCCAGGCAGAGCTGGAACAGCGGGTCATCGAGCAGGCCTTCCTTGATCAACTGTTTGGCGAACCACAGGTGACCGGTGTCGAAAATTTCCAGCTCGGCTTTCACGCCCAGCTCTTGAATGCGTTTGGCGCCTGCACGCAACTGCGCCGGGGTGGAGACGTAAATGGTGTCGCCGTCGCCGAAGTTCAGGGTGCCGCAATCCAGGGTGCAGATTTCCGGCAGCAGCTCTTCGACGTGGGCCAGACGGGTCAGCGGGCCGACCAGATCGGTGTTCGGGCCGAACTCCATCGGGTTCTCGCCCGCGCCGATTTCCAGGTCGCCGCCCATGCCGGCGGTGAGGTTGACGATGATGTCGACGTCGGCCTCGCGGATGCGCTCCATGACTTCGCGGTACAGCGCCACGTCACGGCTGAACTTGCCGGTTTCGGGGTTGCGCACGTGGCAGTGGACCACAGTGGCGCCGGCCTTGGCGGCTTCCACGGCGGCAGCGGCGATTTGTTTCGGGGTGACCGGCACGTGTGGGCTTTTGCTGGTCGTGTCGCCAGCACCGGTAAGTGCGCAGGTGATGATGACGTCGTGGTTCATGAGGCGGGTTCCTTGCAGGCGTGATGATTCCGTTCGCAGCCCCGTAGGGCTGCGAGTCGGTGGTTCAATCGGGGTTTATTTGCTGGTCAGTTTCAGGTTGTCAGCCGCCGGTTTGCCATCGAAGGTGGTCACACCTTCCAGCCAGCGTTGTTTGTCTTGCGGGTGATCTTTCAGCCATTGCTTGGCTGATTCGAAGGCGTCCTTGTGATCCAGCAGCGGCTGCATCATCCGGCTCTCGTCTTCGGCGGTGTAGGTCAGGTTGCTCAGCAGGCGGCCGATGTTCGGGCATTGCTCGGTGTAGTTCGGCGCGGTGACGGTCCAGACGGTGGCCATGCCTTCGTTCGGGCCCAGCGCGTCATCGCTGCCGGTGAGGTAAGTCATCTTCACGTTGACGTTCATCGGGTGCGGCGCCCAGCCGAAGAACACCACGGCTTCTTTGCGGCGTACGGCGCGATCCACCGCCGCAAGCATGCCGGCCTCACTGGACTCGACTAGCTGGAATTTGCCGAGGCCAAACTGGTTCTTGGCGATCATCGCCTTGATCTGGGTGTTGGCACCCGAGCCTGGCTCGATGCCGTAAATCTTGCCGCCCAGCTCTTTCTCGAATTTGGCGATGTCGGCGAAGGTTTTCAGGCCCTTGTCGGCGAGGTAAGTCGGCACGGCGAGGGTGGCGCGGGCGTCTTTCAGGCTGGGCGCTTCAAGCACTTTGACCTGATTGCCATCGACGAACGGGGTGATGGTCTGGGTCATCAACGGGTTCCAGTAGCCCAGGAACAAGTCCAAGCGCTGGTCGCGGATCCCGGCAAAGATGATTTGCTGGGAGGCGCTGGTTTGTTTGGTGTTGTAGCCGAGGCCATCGAGCAAGACCTGGGTCATGGCGCTGGTGGCGATCACGTCGGTCCAGTTCACGACGCCCATGCGTACGTTCTGGCACGATGCAGGTTCGGCGGCCATGACACTGGCGCTCAGAAAAGCGGTACCGCTGAGTGCAAGAACACAGCTGCTGATCAGTCGTTTCATCTCAGGTTTCCTCGGCAGTTCGTTATTGTGGGTCCGGTCGTCTTTGTGCGCCGGTGATGCCAAGTTACGCAGCTAAGGCCCCGTGAAAGCGCACTGCGGCGACCAGCTCTTGCACTGCAGCGACCTGACCTCTTGAATGGCGCTCGCAAGTGGCGTATCAACAACTACCCGCCAACCGAGTGCGCTCCATGTCCCAGGATTTCTACTTCATGTTGATGCCGGGTTTCTCGGCCATCGGTTTCATCTCGGCCATCGAGCCGCTACGGGTTGCGAATCGTTTTCGCGGCGAGCTGTATCGCTGGCATGTGCTGAGCGCAGACGGCGGGGCGGTGTTGGCCAGCAACGGCATGTCGGTGAACGCCGATGCGGCGCTGGAACCGCTGAAGAAAGGTGCGACGCTGTTGGTGGTCGCCGGCTTCGAACCGTTGAAATTCGCCACCCCGGCGCTGGAACACTGGCTGCGTCGACTGGACAACGAAGGCGTGACCCTTGGCGCCATCGACACCGGCAGCTTCGTCCTCGCCGAAGCCGGCCTGCTCGACGGCCATCGCCTGACCCTGCACTGGGAAGCCATCGACGCCTTCAAGGAGTCTTATCCACAGCTCAGCGTCACCCAGGAGCTGTTCGAGATAGACCGTCGACGCATCACCTCTGCCGGCGGCACCGCTTCCATCGACCTGATGCTCGACCTCATTTCCCAGGCCCACGGCCCGGAACTGGCGATCCAGGTCAGTGAACAATTCGTGCTCGGCCGCATCCGCCCGCGCAAAGACCACCAGCGCATGGAAGTCGCCACGCGGTATGGCATCAGCAACAAGAAACTCGTTCACGTGATAGGGGAGATGGAACAGCACAGCGAACCGCCGCTGACCACGCTGGAGTTGGCCGAGTCGATCAAGGTGACGCGCAGGCAGTTGGAGCGGTTGTTTCGGCTGCACCTGAACGACACGCCGAGCAATTTCTACCTGCGGCTAAGGCTGGAAAAAGCGCGGCAGTTGTTGCGGCAGACAGACATGAGTGTGCTGGAGGTGAGCATCGCGTGCGGGTTTGAGTCGCCGTCGTATTTCACCCGCAGCTATCGGGCACGTTTTGCCCGTTGCCCCCGGGAAGACCGGCGTACTGCCAACGCCTGATGCAGGTACACAGAACCAATGTGGGAGCCAGCCTGCTGGCGATGGCGGTGTGTCAGGCGACAATGTTGTTGACTGCTACTCCCTCATCGCCAGCAGGCTGGCTCCCACAGGTGATTTGTGTCGCCAGAAAGAACGCTTACTTCTTCACCAGCGCCGAACACGCCGCCTTGTAAGCCTCATGCTGATACTTGTTCAGCGTCGCCGGCAGCGCAAAATCAAACTTCTTGTTCTGCGCATTGATCGTCTGCGGCGACAACAGCGTCACCTCGCAGCTCTCCAGCAACTGAAAAACACCCTCGATCTTGAACGTCGTCGGCCCACCGGCGAACTCGCCTTTCTTGCTGCGCTTCTTGATCGCGATCCGGTCGATGGAATTCTCGCGAACAAACGACGCCACTTGAGCGGCAAAGACCTTGACGTTGGCGGCCTCGTCGTCATCGTCGAGGGCGATTTTCTTGGTGTTGAGCGCGACGTGGCTTAGCACCTGATCGTCGAGAGAGGCCACGGCGATGATCGCTTCGCTGCCTTTGATTTCGATGCCGCAGATTTTCATTTCGATCCCTTTACTGGCTGAAGTAAGCAGCTTTACCGCTCTGGTTGGCCGGAGTTTGCATCACTCCTGCCCAATCGACTCCAAAAACTCCGACCGCTCATCACTCATCCGCGCCACGCAGTCATTCTGCGCAATGGTGAACGCCTTGCTGCCACTGGTCGCCGGAAACGCTTCAACCGCGCAATCGGCATCCCGGGTTTTAAGCCATTGCTGCTGGGCGGCCTTGATTTTGGCGGTGATGTCGGCCAGTTGCGAAGGGCTCTTGCCGTAGAGCGTTTGCATGCGCTCGGTCAGGCTTTGGTAGTTGTCCTTGAGCAGGTCTTCGGCGGTGGTTCGGCTGTAGACCGAGCATTCCAGGGTCTGGACGTCGTTTTCGACCGCATCGCAGGGGTTGGTGTCGGACTCTTCAGCTGCCTGTACGCCGGTCGCTATCAGTGCCAAAGCCAGGAAGATCGATTTCATTGCGTCGCCCTAAATCCAGTAAGCATCCAGTAATGCGCCGAATTCTGGCCCAAGCGGCCGGCATTGAACAGCCGGGTGATCAGGCCCGATATCGACCCTTTGTCGCAGATTGACGCTTTCGGCAAACCCCCTGTCGTTTTTGCACCCGGCTGCACCGGTCCTCAGGCATATGCTGGCCCCAAAGCGCCGGCACACGATTCGGCGCACGAATCGCTAATAGGGGACAGCCTGATGAGCCCAGCCGAATTGCACGCCGACAGCATCGTTATCGACGGGCTGATTATTGCCAAGTGGAACCGCGAGCTGTTTGAAGACATGCGCAAGGGCGGTCTGACCGCGGCCAACTGCACCGTGTCGGTGTGGGAGGGCTTTCAGGCCACCGTCAACAACATCGCCGCCAGCCAGAAGCTGATCCGCGAGAACAGTGACCTGGTGATTCCGGTGCGCACCACCGCCGACATCCGTAAAGCCAAGGAGCAGGGCAAGACCGGCATCCTCTTCGGCTTCCAGAATGCTCACGCGTTTGAAGACCAGATCGGCTATGTCGAGGTGTTCAAGCAGCTGGGCGTCGGCATCGTACAGATGTGCTACAACACCCAGAATCTGGTCGGTACCGGTTGCTACGAACGCGATGGCGGCCTGTCGGGCTTCGGTCGTGAAATCGTTGCCGAGATGAACCGCGTTGGCGTCATGTGCGACCTGTCCCACGTCGGCTCGAAAACGTCCGAAGAAGTCATCCTCGAATCGAAGAAACCGGTCTGCTACTCCCATTGCCTGCCGTCGGGTCTGAAAATTCACCCGCGCAACAAGTCCGATGAAGAGCTGAAATTCATCGCCGATCACGGCGGTTTCGTCGGCGTGACCATGTTCGCGCCGTTCCTCGCCAAGGGCATCGATTCGACCATCGACGACTACGCCGAAGCGATCGAATACACCATGAACATCGTCGGCGAAGACGCCATCGGCATCGGCACCGACTTCACCCAGGGCCATGGCCAGGACTTCTTCGAATACCTGACCCATGACAAGGGCTACGCCCGCCGTCTGACCAGCTTCGGCAAGATCATCAACCCGCTGGGCATCCGCACCGTCGGCGAGTTCCCGAACCTGACCGAAACCCTGCTCAAGCGCGGCCACTCCGAGCGCGTGGTCCGCAAGATCATGGGCGAGAACTGGGTCAACGTCTTGAAGGATGTCTGGGGCGAATAAGCCGCCGCATCTGAAGAATCCTTTCCCCCGGCCGTCCGTGCCGGGGGCAACACCAAAATTTTTCTGGAGTTAAGTTTCCATGGCCAAGATCGCCCCGCAATTGCCTATCGAAGTCGACAGCGAAACCGGTGTCTGGACCTCCGACGCCCTGCCGATGCTGTACGTGCCGCGTCATTTCTTCGTCAACAACCACATGGGCATCGAGGAAGTGTTGGGCGCCGACGCCTACGCCGAAATTCTCTACAAGGCCGGCTACAAATCCGCCTGGCACTGGTGTGAAAAAGAAGCTGAATGCCATGGCCTGGAAGGCGTCGCGGTGTTCGAGCACTACATGAAGCGCCTGTCGCAGCGCGGCTGGGGCCTGTTCAAGATCCAGGACATCGACCTCGACAAAGGCACCGCCAGCGTCAAGCTCGAGCACTCGGCGTTCGTCTACGTCTACGGCAAGGTCGGGCGCAAGGTCGACTACATGTTCACTGGCTGGTTTGCCGGTGCCATGGACCAGATTCTGCAGGCCCGCGGCAGCAAGATTCGCACCGTTGCCGAACAAGTCTACGGTGGCTCCGAAGAAGGCCACGACGACGGTTTGTTCACCGTCAAGCCGTTGTAAGTCGAGGAACCCGCCATGGCTTTCGAAGCAATGTTCCAGCCGATCCAGATCGGCAAACTGACCATCCGTAACCGCGTGCTCAGCACCGCGCACGCCGAGGTCTATGCGACCGACGGCGGCATGACCACCGATCGGTACGTCAAGTATTACGAAGAGAAGGCCAAGGGCGGGATCGGCCTGGCGATCTGCGGCGGTTCGTCCGTGGTGGCCATCGACAGCCCGCAGGAATGGTGGAGTTCGGTGAACCTGTCCACCGATCGCATCATTCCGCACTTCCAGAATCTTGCCGACGCCATGCACAAGCACGGCGCCAAGATCATGATTCAGATTACCCACATGGGCCGTCGCTCGCGTTGGGACGGCTTCAACTGGCCGACGCTGATGTCGCCGTCGGGCGTGCGTGAGCCGGTGCACCGTGCCACTTGCAAAACCATCGAGCCGGAAGAAATCTGGCGGGTGATCGGCAACTACGCTCAGGCCGCGCGTCGCGCCAAGGCCGGTGGCCTGGACGGTATTGAATTGTCCGCCGTACACCAGCACATGATCGACCAGTTCTGGAGCCCGCGGGTCAACAAGCGTACCGACGAATGGGGCGGCACCTTTGAGGGCCGGATGAAGTTCGGTCTGGAAGTGCTCAAGGCCGTGCGTGCCGAAGTGGGCCCGGACTTCTGTGTCGGTATCCGCCTGTGCGGTGACGAATTCCATCCGGACGGCCTGTCCCATGAGGACATGAAGCAAATCGCCAAGTATTACGACGACACCGGCATGCTCGACTTCATCGGTGTGGTCGGTTCGGGTTGCGACACCCATAACACCCTGGCCAACGTTATCCCCAACATGAGTTATCCACCGGAGCCGTTCCTGCATTTGGCCGCCGGTATCAAGGAAGTGGTCAAGGTACCTGTGCTGCACGCGCAGAACATCAAAGACCCAAACCAGGCAACCCGCATCCTGGAAGGCGGTTACGTCGACATGGTCGGCATGACCCGTGCCCACATTGCCGACCCGCACTTGATCGCCAAGATCAAAATGGGTCAGATCGACCAGATCAAGCAATGCGTCGGTGCCAACTACTGCATCGACCGTCAGTACCAGGGCCTGGACGTGTTGTGCATCCAGAACGCCGCGACCTCCCGTGAATACATGGGCGTGCCACACATCATCGAGAAATCGACCGGTGTGAAGCGCAAAGTCGTGGTGGTCGGTGCCGGCCCGGCCGGGATGGAAGCGGCTCGCGTGTCCGCCGAACGTGGCCACGACGTCACCCTGTTCGAGAAGAAAGAATTCATCGGTGGGCAAATCACGACGGCGTCGAAAGCCCCGCAACGGGACCAGATCGCCGGTATCACGCGCTGGTTCCAGCTTGAGCTGGCGCGTCTGAAAGTCGACCTGCGCCTGGGCGTTGCCGCCGATGCGGCAACCATTCTCGACCTGCGTCCGGACGTGGTGGTGCTCGCTGTCGGCGGTCATCCATTCCTGGAGCAGAACGAGCACTGGGGCGCGGCTGAAGGCCTGGTCGTCAGCAGTTGGGACATCCTCGACGGCAAGGTCGCACCGGGCAAGAACGTGCTGGTCTACGACACCATTTGCGAGTTCACCGGGATGTCGACTGCCGACTTCCTCGCCGACAAGGGCAGCCAGGTCGAGATCGTCACCGACGACATCAAGCCGGGTGTAGCGATTGGCGGTACCTCGTTCCCGACGTACTACCGCAGCATGTACCCGAAAGAAGTGATCATGACCGGCGACATGATGCTGGAGAAGGTCTACCGCGAAGGCGACAAGCTGGTGGCGGTGCTGGAAAACGAATACACCGGTGCCAAAGAGGAGCGGGTGGTGGACCAGGTCGTTGTTGAAAACGGCGTGCGTCCGGACGAAGAAATCTACTACGCCATGAAGGAAGGCTCGCGCAACAAAGGCCAGGTGGACGTCGAAGCTTTGTTCGCGATCAAGCCGCAACCTTCGCTGAGTCAAGCAGGCGACGGCTACTTGCTGTTCCGCATCGGCGACTGCGTGGCCCAGCGCAACACCCATGCGGCGATCTATGACGCACTGCGGTTGTGCAAGGATTTCTAACGGCTTGCACATGACCCTGTGGGAGCGGGCTTGCCCGCGATAGCGGTGGGTCAGTCAATGCAAATGTGACTGACAAAATGCAATCGCGGGCAAGCCCGCTCCCACAGGAACCGAGTAAGGCATCTCGACCTGCAAGACCCCGAGGTCTTTGGGAGCTCCACCATGTTGAACACCCTTCTTCCAATCCTGTTGTTCGCTGCCCTGGGCCTTGCGGTTCTGGGCGCGTTGCGGCGGGTGGCTATGTGGCGCCGGGGCCGGGCTTCGAAAGTCGACCTGATCGGCGGCCTGTTCGCCATGCCCAAGCGTTACATGGTCGACTTGCACCACGTCGTCGCGCGGGACAAATACATCGCCAACACCCACGTCGCTACGGCCGGCGGTGCGGTGGCGTCCGCTGTGCTCGCGATTCTGGTGCACGGTTTCGGCCTGCATAACCGCTTCCTCGGTTATGCACTGTTGCTGATGACGGCCGTGATGTTCGTCGGCGCGATATTCGTGTACCTGCGTCGACGCAACCCACCGGCCCGTTTGTCCAAAGGCCCGTGGATGCGTTTGCCGAAAAGCCTGTTGGCGTTCTCGGCGTCGTTCTTCCTGGTGTCCCTGCCGGTCGCGGGTATCCTGCCGGAAAACTTCGGTGGCTGGATCCTGGCCGTGATCCTCGGGATCGGCGTGCTGTGGGGCGTTAGCGAACTGTTCTTCGGCATGACCTGGGGCGGCCCGATGAAGCACGCCTTCGCCGGTGCTTTGCACCTGGCCTGGCACCGTCGCGCCGAGCGTTTTGGCGGTGGTCGTTCCACCGGTTTGAAACCGCTGGACCTCAACGATCCAAGTGCACCGCTGGGTGTGGAAAAACCCAAGGATTTCACCTGGAACCAACTGCTCGGTTTCGACGCCTGCGTGCAGTGCGGTAAATGTGAAGCAGCCTGCCCGGCGTTCGCCGCCGGCCAGCCGTTGAACCCGAAAAAACTGATTCAGGACATGGTGGTCGGCCTCGCCGGTGGCACCGACGCCAAGTTCGCCGGCAGCCCGTATCCGGGCAAAGCGATTGGCGAGCACGCCGGCAACCCGCATCAACCGATCGTCAACGGTCTGGTAGACGCCGAAACCTTGTGGTCCTGCACCACCTGCCGTGCCTGCGTCGAGGAATGCCCAATGATGATCGAGCACGTCGATGCCATCGTCGACATGCGCCGCCATCTGACCCTGGAAAAAGGCGCGACCCCAAACAAGGGCGCCGAAGTCCTGGAAAACCTGATCGCCACCGACAACCCGGGCGGTTTTGCGCCGGGCGGGCGGATGAACTGGGCGGCGGACTTGAACCTCAATCTGCTCAGCGAAAAGAAATCCACAGACGTGCTGTTCTGGGTCGGCGATGGCGCTTTCGACATGCGCAACCAGCGCACCCTGCGCGCCTTCGTCAAAGTGCTGAAAGCGGCCAAAGTCGACTTCGCCGTGCTTGGTCTCGAAGAGCGTGACAGCGGCGACGTGGCCCGGCGTCTGGGCGACGAAGCAACCTTCCAGCTGTTGGCCAAACGCAACATCCAGACCCTGGCCAAGTACAGCTTCAACCGCATCGTCACCTGTGACCCGCACAGCTTCCACGTGCTGAAAAACGAATACGGCGCCTTCGACGGCAACTACCTGGTGCAGCACCACAGCACCTACATGGCGGAAATCATCGACGCGGGTGCGCTCAATCTCGGCCAGCACAAAGGCAGCAGCGTGACCTATCACGACCCCTGCTACCTCGGTCGCTACAACGGCGAGTACGAGGCGCCGCGTGAAGTGCTGCGCGCCCTCGGGATTGAAGTGAAAGAGATGCAACGTTCCGGTTTCCGCTCGCGCTGCTGTGGCGGTGGCGGCGGTGCGCCGATCACTGACATTCCGGGCAAGCAACGGATACCCGACATGCGCATGGAAGACATCCGCGAAACCGGCGCCGAACTGGTGGCCGTGGGTTGCCCACAGTGCACCGCGATGCTCGAAGGCGTGGTCGAACCACGTCCGTTGATCAAGGACATCGCCGAGTTGGTGGCCGACGCATTGCTTGAAGACGCAGCGCCAAGCAAACCGGGCACCCCGGCTCAACGTGAACCTGCGGAGGCCCACTGATGAGCGACATTATCCGCCGCGACCCCCGCGCCGAATGGATTGCCCGCAACCGCCTGCACCCGCTGCACGCGGCCATGCAACCGGCGCAACACAGCTGGATGGGGCCGAATGGCGTCATCCGCAAAAATCTCCATGGCATCGGTTTCATTGGCCCGAACGGCATCAAGCGCATTGACCGCAGTGGCGCGCAACAGGGCGGTGCGACCAAACGTTCGGCCGTTGTTGAAGTTCAATTGCCGCTGCATCAAGTGCCTGCACCTGCGTTCTACATCAACGTGGTGCCAGACATGGTCGGCGGTCGCTTGAGCAGCCACGACCGTGACTTGCTCGGCCTGGCGCATCAATTGGCCGGCCAGGATGGCGCGGTGTTGGCCGTGGTCTTCGGTGAGCACAAGGAAAACGCCTTCGCCACCGCTGGCGTCGATCGCTTGCTGGTGCTGGATGGCGATGAATTCAGTGGTTATGCACCGGAACAACGGGTCCAGGGCCTGCGGGCTGTGGATAACCAGTTCAGCCCGCGTCACTGGCTGCTGCCGGACAGCCGCAGCGGTGGCGGTGAACTCGGTCGACGCTTTGCCGCGGCCCTGGGCGAACGCCCGGCCACGCGGATCTGGCAGGTCAAGGATCAGGAATGCATCGGCCGCGCCGGTGCGGGGTTACAAGACCTTGCCCGTCCGGTCGCACGCCTGATTCTGGCCGCAGCCGAATGCGCCGAACCGGTCAGCGAAACCCGTCACGAAGCGTTGCCCGTGGAGTTATCCACAACCGTAGCGCGCAGCTTGTCGCGTATCGAAGACCTGGGCGCGGTGGCGGTGGACCCGGCGGCAATTCCGATGGCCGAAGCCGAGTTCATCTTCTCCGGTGGCAACGGGGTGAAAGACTGGGGACTTTTCCACAGGACCGCCGAAGCGCTCGGCGCCACCGAAGGCGCGTCTCGGGTGGCGGTGGACGATGGCTTCATGGCCCGTGACCGTCAGGTCGGCGCGTCCGGCACCTGGGTCACCGCGCGGGTCTACGTGGCCGTGGGGATTTCCGGGGCGATCCAGCACCTGCAAGGCATCGGTGCCTGCGACAAGGTGGTGGCAATCAACCTCGACCCCGGCTGCGACATGATCAAACGGGCCGACCTGTCGGTGATTGGCGACAGCGCCGAGATTCTTCAAGCCTTGATCGATGCGGTAGCGGCTTACCGCAACGACGCCAAGCGCGATGCGGCTTAAGGGAAGGAAAGGGTTATGAGCACGAAAATCATCAGCCTGGTGTCCATAGGCGCCCACCCGACTTCCGGCCGACCACGTCGCGCGGAGCAAGATGCGCGGGCGGTGGAGCTGGGCTTGCAACTGGCTGGGGATAACCTGCAAGTGCTGCACGCCGGCGACGTCGCGGAGCCTGCGCTGCGCGCCTATCTGGGCATGGGCCTGGAACAGTTGCATGTGCTGGAACAACCGCAGGGCGCCGATGCATTGCCGGCGTTGACCGCGTATTTGCGCGATGCCGGCGCGCAAGTCGTGCTGACCGGCAGCCAGGCAGAAACCGGCGAAGGCTCGGGCATGCTGCCGTTTCTGCTGGCGGAAAGCCTTGGCTGGCCGCTGGTGGTCGGGCTGGCTCAGGTGGAATCCATCGACGGCAGTACAGCGCTGGTGCTGCAAGCCTTGCCCCGTGGTCAGCGTCGTCGTTTGAAAGTACGGCTGCCGTTTCTCGCGACAGTGGATAACGCCGCGCCGAAGCCTCGGCAGAGCGCATACGGCCCGGCCAGGCGCGGGGTGTTGCAGGCGGATGAAGTCGAAGTGATTGACGATGAACTGCTGGCGGTTGCGACGCTGCAACCCGCCAAACCGCGGCCTAAACGCTTGAAGGTGATCAAGGCCAAAAGCGGCGCAGACCGGATGAAAGCCGCGACGGCCAAGGCCAGTGGCGGCGGCGGACAAGTGCTTAAAGGCGTGACTGCGCAAGCGGGTGCCGAGGCGATTCTCAAGTTGCTGATCGAGGAAGGCGTGGTTCGCTGACTTGATCTAACCGCTATCCACTGTGGGAGCGAGCTTGCTCGCGATGTCGGACTTGCATTCAACAGTGATGTCGTCTGACAAACCGCTATCGCGAGCAAGGAAAAGTAATGACCGTTGAATTTCGTTCGGCCCAGCGCAGTGATGCGCGGGAGATTGCCCGTTTGTTCCAGATTTCCTCGGAAGGCGCTTCGGATTACATCTGGAGTCAACTGGCCGAGCCCGGCCAGGATCTGCTGGACGTAGGCGCTGCCCGTTACGCCCGTGACGACGTGGATTTTTCCTGGCAGAACTGCCTCATCGCCGAGGCAGACGGCCACGTCATTGGCATGATGCACAGCTACGTGATGCGCCACGATCCATTGGCCGAGCCCACGACCGACCCGGTGCTGGCGCCGTATGCCGACATGGAAGTCCCCGACACGCTCTACATCTCCAGCCTCGCGCTGCACGAGGGCTGGCGCAATCAGGGCCTCGGCAAGCAGTTCCTCGCCCACGCTCACGAGCGTGCCAGCCAGCTGGGCCTCAAGGGTTTGAGCCTGATCGACTACGCCGTCAACACCGGCGCCCGCCGGTTCTACGAGCGCCAGGGCTTTCGTATCGTCGATACCTGCCAGATCACGCCCCACCCGATGATTCGGGTGACCGGCGATGCCTACCTCATGCAGTGGCCCTAGTGAGCTACGTTTCTCTGTAAGCGGTTCGAGGTCACAGCAGAGTCGTTCAACAGGATCTGATCGCGGTTACCCACAAAGCCTGTGTGCGCCTCTGTGGATAACCTGTTTGCCCTTTGCTGCAGGCCTTAGAAATTAAGCGCTGGGTGTCTTTGCGCAAAAAACAGCCTTCGTAGCCAATCCTCAATCTCCTAAATGTCCACTCTCTTTTATTGTGTTGATATTTCTGCATTCAATGTTGGTGATTGGATTTAAGCACTATATTAATTTCCGAAAGGTGTTGATACACATAAAGTGTGGCTGGCGAGTTAGAATTTTTGTAGGGGTTGCAGGAAATATTTAGATGGAAAATGTACAAGTCAAAATGCTTTACAGAGGAGAGAGTGACTTATTAAGCTTCGTGCCGGTTTAATGTTGCAGGCCGGCGCGGAGATTATTAATTCTCATGCGAGTCTGAAGTTTATTATTTGGTGCGGGTGCTTATAGTCATGGGCTTTGGAGATTTCGGAAATTCGCTGCTGAGCAAGTATTCGGACATCAGCATTATATTTCCTGAAGACAGTTCTTATGAGGCGGCCAGGCAGCTTTATAATCGAATGCACAATCTCTATCCGGCAATGATTATAAGAACACAGAATCAATCAGCGTTGAAAGAGCTTATTCAATATGTGGCGCTCAATGAAATTGAACTGGCCATTCGAGGTGGCGGGCACCATATCGCGGGATTTGGTTCTACTCAAGGAGGAATACTTCTTGATTTTTCCATTTGCAGGGATGTTGTCATTGATGAAGCGAAGGGGGTTGCGAGCGTTTCTCCGGGTGCTCGTTTAGGTGATGTAGATCGAGCGCTCTGCCAGAAGGGTTACGTCATCCCTACCGGAACAGTCAGTGATACAGGTATTGCCGGCTTAACCTTGGGTGGTGGGATTGGTTGGCTTCTGGGAACTTATGGGTTTACTTGTGAGAATTTAGTGGGGGCGGATGTTCTACTGGCTTCGGGTGAAGTTGTCAGGGCTGAAGATCCGGGCCATGAAGACCTGCTGTGGGCGTTACGAGGCGGGGGAGGAAACTTCGGTGTTGTGCTTGAATTCAGGTATGGATTATCGAAACTACCCAGTGTCTATTGCGGAACAATAGAGGTATTTGATAAGGACATTGAAGGTGCGCTGAACAGCCTTGTCGTCTATCTGGATAAACATTGCCCGTCAAATCTGGTTGTTGCGCCTGTGCTCCAGAATCTGGGCCATGATCGAGGCTGCTGTCTTTCTATCGACTTTTGTCTCAGTGGCTCAGCAGACCACATGGAAATCGTGAGGCTCGAAGAGTATTTGGGATTGCCGCACAAGCACATTTTTCTGACGAATGATTTCGTGTCATGGCAGTCGTGGTCTGACGAGCGTTTCGCCCAGCCGATGAGAGGGTACTGGAAGTCAGTTTGCCCAGACGTGCTCGGTGAGGAAACATGGCCGTTGTTGTTAAAGTGGATTGAGGGAGTTCCTGGTTCCAATTGCAGCATCACCATCGAGCATCTCAATCCCTCTCGCCGGCCTGAGAAGCCTGTCGAATCTGCCCTCCCGATCGTTGATAAAAATTATGGAATTCTGTTTTCTGCTCGTTGGTTAGCCTCAAGTGATGACTTGAAATACGTGAGCTGGGTAAAAGGCGCTGTCGAATCCATAACCAGCAGGCAACGGTATTCCTCCTACTCGAACTACACGTTTGAGGGGGAAAACAATGACCAGGCTGTACGTGCGATCGAACGAGACAGGTTGTTCCAGACAAAGCGAAAATATGACCCATCCAATGTATTCAGGCGTAATCATAATATTCAACGCAACACGTCATGAATGCGGTATTCGATACTGAATAATTATCTGATTAGTTGATTTGCAAGAAATCAAGAAGCCTAAGACAGGAACGCATTCATGTGTGGAATACCCTTTCTGGATAGGCACGTGACAAGCCTGGCCTTGAGTTTGGCCGCAAAAGACAAGGTCGTCGATGGGGTCGAGAAGATGCCTTTACGGAGAGCATTTGCCGGTAGGCTGCCTCATGAAATATTGCAGCGACGTAAACTAGCGTTTCCGGATGCGCCAGCAAAAAATTACAGTGAGATACTGGCGTCGAATATCAATACTGAATGTTTTGACGGCCTTTTTTCTCGCGAGGATTTCAAACGTTTCGAACGGGATGGAAAAAGTCCGTGGGCGATGTTTGGTGTTAATGCGTTCAATAATTTGTTGTGTAGAAAGCGTTAAGACTTCCGTAGATAAGCACTCCGTTGATGAGGGAAGTGTTTTTATCCACAGGTACTGTGGGTAATTTGTGGATAAAGGCGTGTCTCGCCAAGAAACAGCCAAAGTAGGGGGTTGGATGCAATCCATACGCAGATTTTCAGCTCAGTCTTAGCAGCCTTCTCGCGTTTTTTTGGGATAACTTTGTCAGCGATGCAAAACTTGCCCCCAATCTCTGTTGGCGCTTCTGTGGATAAGATGTTCGCTGACCGCTGTAACCCTTATAGGTAGGGCCTTTCAGTGATGTGATTAAAAAACGTTCAATTTGCTGGATTAGAGGATAAATACCTACGTAACCCCCTGATTTTTCGTGACCTCTACCGTTTTTCCACAGCAGGGCAAAAGTTGCCCCCAAAGTCTGTTGGCGCTTCTGTGGATAAGGTGTTCGCCATCCGCTACAGGCCACGTATTGCGTGGCTTTCAGCTGTCAGGTCAAAAAACAACCAATCGCTGTTTAAAACCCTGCTTCTGTATAAGTCACGGATTTTCTTTGGTTTCTGTGGAGAAAGTTACGCGTCATCTGACACTTGTCCCCATTAGCTGTGGGTGGATGTGTGGATAACTTGTTTGCGAAAGGCTGGAAGCCACGAACGGCATAGTGCTGAACGCAATAGATTATATTTCGTACAGTTCTAAGGCGGTGGAGAATCAGAAAGGGATGTATGGCGAGGAATGACGCTATCGTCGGAACGCCGCCCGGAGCAAGCTTGCTCCTACAGGGGAATCGGGGCGTAAGCCAATTTCGTGAACGACCCGGGCCTGTAGGAGCAAGCTTGCTCGCGATGCTTTTGATCTTTAACCCTGAACCGGTACCCCTTTGAGATAAGGCGCAGGTTCCGCGCCCAGATTGTTCAGCAACCGCTCGCTGTACCAATCCACAAAGTTCACCACGCCAAACTCGTAAGTCTTGGAGTAAGGGCCCGGCTGGTACGCCGTGGAGTTGATCCCGCGCTGGTTCTCTTCTGCCAGGCGACGGTCCTGGTCGTTGGTCGCATCCCAGACCTGGCGCATGCGCTCCACGTCGTAGTCCACGCCTTCAACCGCGTCCTTGTGCACGATCCACTTGGTGGTGACCATGGTTTCCTGAGCACTGATCGGCCACACGGTGAAGACGATGATGTGGTCGCCCATGCAGTGGTTCCACGAGTGCGGCAGGTGCAGGATGCGCATCGAGCCCAGGTCCGGGTTCTTGATGCGGCCCATGAGTTTGGCGCAGCCCTGTTTGCCGTCCAGGGTCATCGACACGGTGCCCTTGAGCAGCGGCATGCGCACGATGCGGTTACGCAGGCCGAAGCTGGCGTGGGCGTAAGGAATCTTCTCGGCTTCCCAGGCAGCGGCGGAGGCGGCGACGTGATCCTTGAAGGCCTGGTCGGCACGTGGGTCGGTGACGTCGTCCCATTCCAGCAGGGTTTTCAGCAATTCCGGGTGCGACGCGTTGCAGTGATAGCACTCGCGGTTGTTTTCCAGTACCAGTTTCCAGTTGGCCTTTTCCATCAAGGTGGTTTGCACCGCCACCTTGGTGTTCTCCATGTCGTACGGTTCCATGTAATGGTTGAGCGTCGACAGGAAGTCATCGATGGCCGGCGGGTTCTCCGACAGGCTGATGAAGATGTAGCCGCCGGCGGTCTTCACGTTCACCGGTTTGAGGCCGTACTGTTTCATGTCGAAGTCGGCGCCCATCTCGGTGCCGGCGAACAGCAGGCGACCGTCCAGTTCGTAGGTCCACTGGTGGTAGTGGCAAACCAGCTTGGCGACTTTGCCTTTTTCGCTGGTGCACAGCCGCGAACCGCGGTGACGGCAGACGTTGTGGAAGGCGTGAACCACGCCCTCGGCGCCACGAATCACGATGATCGGGTTCTTGCCGACTTGCAGGGTCAGGTAGTTGCCCTTGGTCGGAATCTCACAGGTCATGCCGGCGATCAACCACTCTTTCTGGAAGATCTCCTGCATGTCGATATCAAACAGCCGCTCGTCAGAGTAAAACGGCTGCGGCAGCGAGAAAGTGCGCTCGCGCTCTTGCAGCATCTGTGCGGTGGCCTTGCGTGCGGGTTCCAGCGGATCGCCCAGGCTGATTTTTGCGGTGACGTCCATCGATGTGATCCTCAAGGCCATTCTGTGTGGCCGGCGAAAGTGGCTAATCAGGTTGCTGCTCAGGTTTGCTACGCAAGGTGTAAAGGTTGTGTCTTGGTATGGGGCGAGTGTGGGGCCGGCGTTGCGCGGAACCTTATCCATGGGCGACATGGCCCAATCTGTTCCCGACGCGCAACCCCCGGTAGTTGCGGGCTGGTCGCGATAAGTATGTGAATGTCGCAGATAGGTAAATGGGTGGGTCGCGCTATACGCAGAATCGCCAACATAAGGCCGACCATCGGCGGTGGAGAACAGCATGTCCAACAGCTTCCTGAATCCGGTAACCACCCAGACCTGGGCCAATGGCCGACACATCGTCCGTTGCGTCAAAGTCATCCAGGAAACCTGGGATGTGCGCACCTTCTGTTTTATGGCCGACCAGCCGATCCTGTTCTTCTTCAAACCGGGTCAGTTCGTCACCCTGGAGCTGGAAATCGAAGGCGTGCCGATCATGCGCTCCTACACCATTTCCAGCTCGCCGTCGGTGCCGTACAGCTTCTCGGTGACCATCAAACGCGTACCGGGCGGCAAGGTGTCGAACTGGCTGCATGACACCCTGCATGAAGGTCAGGAGCTGGCGGTGCACGGTCCGGTCGGGCTGTTCAACGCCATGGATTTCACCGCGCCGAAAGTGCTCTACCTCAGCGGCGGTGTCGGTATTACACCGGTGATGTCGATGACACGCTGGTTCTACGACACCAACGGCAACGTCGACATGGTGTTTATCCACAGCGCCCGTTCGCCGAAAGACATCATTTACCACCGCGAGCTGGAACACATGGCGTCGCGGATCGACAACTTCAGCCTGCACCTGATTTGCGAGAAGCATGGCCTGGGCGAGCCGTGGGCCGGTTATCGCGGTTACCTGAACCACAAGATGCTGGAACTGATGGCGCCGGACTTCCTTGAGCGCGAAGTGTTCTGCTGCGGCCCGACGCCGTACATGAACGCGGTCAAGCGCATGCTCGAAGCCGCCGGTTTTGACATGAAGCGGTATCACGAGGAATCCTTCGGCGCGACGCCACCGGAAGCCCGTGCCGATGCGGTGGAACAGGCCGAAATTGCAGCCGACGCGCCGGAAGTCGATTTGGCGGACCTGCATCAAGTCGAATTTATCTCGTCCGGCAAGAGTATTCGCGTGGCCCCAGGTGAAACCGTGCATGCGGCGGCGGCCAAGCTGGGCCTGCTTATTCCAAAGGCCTGCGGGATGGGAATCTGCGGCACGTGCAAGGTGATGAAGCTGGGAGGCGAGGTCGAAATGGACCACAACGGCGGGATCACCGAGGAAGACGAAGCCGAGGGATACATTCTTTCGTGCTGCAGCGTGCCGAAGGGTGATGTGCGCATCGAGTTTTAAACCTGTGGGAGCGAGCCTGCTCGCGATAGCGGTCTGTCAGTCAACATCTCTGTTGGATATGACGGCCTCATCGCGAGCAGGCTCGCTCCCACAAGGATTGGTGCTTCAGTCCACAAACAAGTCGGTCATCAGCTTGTCGTTGGTACCGGGTTCAAAGCGGTAGTGATCGAATTCGGTCACGCCATGCTCCCGCAGAATCTCTTCATCAATCAGCAACCGTCCGGTAATGCGGCGACCGCTGCTGTCCAGAATCACATGAGCAGCATCCGCCATGATTGCGGGCGTACGCGCATGCTTGAACGACTCCCGCGAGCCCAGCTGAAACTCGATGGCGGCGGTGGCGATCATGGTCTGCGGCCACAGTGAGTTGACGCTGATGCCGTAATGCTTGAATTCCTCGCTCATGCCCAGCGTGAGCATGCTCATGCCGTATTTGGTCACGGTGTACGGGGCGTATTGGGCGAACCACTGGGTCGCCAGGTTCAGTGGCGGTGACAGGTTGAGGATATGGCCGCTGCTCTTCTTCAGGTAGGGCAGGGCGGCCTGACTGCACAGCAACACGGCGCGGGTGTTGATCTGGTGCATCAGGTCAAAGCGTTTGAGCTCGACGTGTTGAACGCCGGTCAGCTTGATGGCGCCGGCGTTGTTGACCAGCGCATCGATGCCGCCGAAATGCTCATTGGCCTTGGCCAGTGCTTCACGCACCGCGACTTCATCGCGCACATCCACCTGCAAGGCCAGCGCCTTGCCGCCAACGGCTTCAACTTCCTTCGCGACGCTGAAAATCGTACCCGGCAACTTCGGATGCGGCTCGGCACTTTTGGCCGCAATCACAATGTTGGCCCCATCCCGTGCGGCTCGCAGCGCGATCTCGCGACCAATCCCGCGACTGGCGCCGGTGATGAACAGGGTTTTGCCTTGTAATGACATGCGTGCGCTCCTGATTATTGTTATCTGAGCGATTCAATGTAGACCAAGGCGTGTGGCGTGATCATGCAGTCATCGATGGCGCCAGAACAGACGCAGAGTCGCCTGGGTCGCTGGCAAGCCAGCACCTACAGGTTTTGTGTCGTCCAGAAGAGGGGTGTTTTGATGCGAAATTGTAGGAGTCGGCTTGCCGGCGATGGCGGTGTGTCGGGCATCCCGCGTCGAGGCGATCGCTGGCAAGCCAGCTCCTGCAGGTTTTGTGTCGTTAGCGGGACATCACTTCGCGGATATCCGCCGCCAACTCACGAACACGTTCTTCTTCGGTGTCCCACGAGCACATGAAGCGCGCGCCGCCGTTGCCGATGAAGGTGTAGAAGCGCCAGCCCTTGGCGGTCAGTGCGGCGATGGCCGGTTCCGAGAGTTGCAGGAACACGCCGTTGGCCTGCACCGGGAACATCAGTTCCACGCCCTGGATGTCGCTGACCAGCTGGGCGAGCAATTGCGCGCAATGGTTGGCGTGGCGGGCGTATTTGAGCCAGGCGTCGTTTTCCAGAATCCCGACCCACGGTGCCGAAAGGAAGCGCATTTTCGAGGCCAGTTGCCCGGCCTGTTTGCAGCGGTAGTCGAAGTCTTCGGCCAGTTTGTGGTTGAAGAACAGAATCGCCTCGCCGACGGCCATGCCGTTTTTCGTGCCGCCGAAGCACAGCACGTCGACACCGGCCTTCCAGGTCAGGTCGGCCGGCGTGCAGCCGAGGAACGCGCAAGCGTTGGAAAAGCGCGCGCCGTCCATGTGCAGGTTCAGGCCGAGTTCTTTACAGGTGGCGCTGATGGCGCGGATTTCTTCCGGGGTGTAGACGCTGCCGACTTCGGTGGCCTGGGTCAGGGTCACGACGCGCGGTTTCGGGTAGTGGATGTCCTGGCGCTTGAGGGCCACTTCGCGGATCGATTCCGGGGTCAGCTTGCCGTTCTCGGTGCGGGCGACCAGCAGTTTGGAGCCGTTGGAAAAGAATTCCGGGGCGCCGCATTCGTCGGTTTCGACGTGGGCGGTTTCCGAGCAGATCACGCTGTGGTAACTCTGGCACAGTGACGACAGGGCCAACGAGTTGGCGGCGGTGCCGTTGAAGGCGAAGAACACTTCGCAGTCGGTTTCGAACAGTTTGCGGAAATCATCGGACGCGCGAGCGGTCCATTCATCGTCGCCGTATGCGCGCTGGTGGCCGTGGTTGGCCTTTTCCATGGCAGCCCAGGCTTCAGGGCAGATACCGGAATAGTTGTCGCTGGCGAATTGTTGGCTCTTATCGGTCATGGCCCTGCTTTCCGTGGTCGAGACGCTTATGGTGAAGCGTCTCGTGGTCAATGATGGTGCGCACTTTACCGAAGATCATCCGGCGAGCACACGGGATGCGTCTGACAGAACAATACAAAGACGACGGGCAATTATGCACATGACGCAACGGGATGGGGCACTGGATCTGCTGAAGTGGCTGGCGCTGCTGAGTATGGTGCTCGATCACCTGCGATATGTCGGTTATTCCCTCGATTTTCTGTATGTGCCCGGGCGACTGGCATTCCCGTGGTTCTGTCTGGCGATGGCGGCGAACCTCGCGCGCTCACGGCAAGTAACGCATCAATGGCGCTATCTGGGCTGGTTGGTGCTGTTCAGTGTCATCAGCGAAATCCCTTACAGGATGTTCATTCCTGATCCCGACACTTTGAACGTGTTGCCGACGCTGGCGCTGGGGCTGTTGGTTGCGCGTGGCTGGCAGCAGCCAACGCTGCAATCGCGCCTGTTGGCTGTCGGCGCTCTAACGCTGGCGGCGCTGTTCCCGCAATGGCTGATGTTTGGTTTCTTCGGCGTTCTGTTGCCGCTGGCGATGTTGCTGGTGTTGAGGCGGCCTTGGTATTTCAGCCTGTTTCCGGGGCTGGTGTGCCTGGCCGCCAATCAATGGGAGGTGCTGTATCACGCCGCGCGGTTCGGTAGCGTTGCAGCCGTTCTCGGCATCGCCACTTGTCTGATCGCGCCATTGCTCGGGCTGTTCCTGTTGCGACATGCCCGGCATTTCCAGCCGCCGCCGATGCAGCGTTGGGCGTATGCCTTCTATCCGTTGCATTTCCTCCTGCTGCTAATCATCCGCCACATTGCCGCATAACCCTGTGGGAGCTGGCTTGCCTGCGATAGCGGTGGGTCAGCCGCCTTCACTGCTGAATGTGCCGCCACCATCGCTGGCAAGCCAGCTCCCACAGGGTTTCTCGCTGATTTGAGAACGGGGCTTGGCCTGTCATTTCCCGCCATGTCGTAAACGCACCTTTGCGTGGCGTCCGTAGGCATTTGACCTGTCTGCGCCGGTCATACCATCGCTATCAAAGGGCACTGCCGAAACGCCGTGCCTTACCGAGACGAATGGCGCACAGATGCCGCTGGGAGAGACGCGATGTTCAGCAAGCAAGACCAGATCAAGGGTTACGACGATGCACTGCTGGCGGCGATGAATGCCGAGGAGCAACGCCAGGAAGATCACATCGAGCTGATCGCGTCCGAAAACTACACCAGCAAACGCGTCATGGAAGCGCAGGGCAGCGGCCTGACCAACAAATACGCCGAAGGCTATCCGGGCAAGCGCTACTACGGTGGCTGCGAGCACGTCGACAAAGTTGAAGCGCTGGCCATCGAACGCGCCAAGCAACTGTTCGGCGCCGATTACGCGAACGTGCAGCCGCACTCCGGTTCTTCCGCGAACAGCGCCGTTTACCTGGCCTTGATCCAGGCGGGCGACACCATTCTGGGCATGAGCCTGGCCCACGGCGGTCACCTGACCCACGGTGCCAAGGTGTCGTCCTCGGGCAAGCTGTACAACGCCGTGCAGTACGGCATCGACACCAAGACCGGCTTGATCGACTACGACGAAGTCGAGCGTCTGGCCGTGGAATGCAAGCCGAAGATGATCGTTGCGGGCTTCTCGGCTTACTCCAAGACCCTCGATTTCCCGCGTTTCCGTCAGATCGCTGACAAGGTTGGCGCGCTGCTGTTCGTCGACATGGCTCACGTCGCCGGTCTGGTCGCTGCCGGCCTGTACCCGAACCCGCTGCCGTACGCCGATGTGGTCACCACCACCACCCACAAGACCCTGCGCGGTCCGCGTGGCGGCCTGATCCTGTGCAAGGCCAACGAAGAAATCGAGAAAAAACTCAACGCCGCCGTGTTCCCGGGTGCCCAGGGCGGTCCGCTGATGCATGTGATCGCCGGTAAGGCGGTGTGCTTCAAGGAAGCGCTGGAGCCAGGTTTCAAGGCTTACCAACAACAAGTGATCGACAACGCCCAGGCCATGGCCGGCGTATTTATCAAACGCGGCTACGATGTAGTGTCCGGCGGCACCGATAACCACCTGTTCCTGGTCAGCCTGATCCGTCAGGGCCTCACCGGCAAAGAGGCGGACGCAGCACTCGGTCGCGCCCACATCACCGTGAACAAGAACGCTGTCCCGAACGATCCACAGTCGCCGTTCGTGACCTCCGGCCTGCGCATCGGCACCCCGGCGGTGACCACGCGCGGCTTCAAGGTGACCCAGTGCGTCACGCTGGCCGGTTGGATCTGCGACATCCTCGACAACCTCGGCGACGCTGATGTCGAGGCCAATGTCGCGCAGCAAGTGTCGGCCCTGTGCGCGGACTTCCCGGTTTATCGCTGAGCGCGGTTTTGGAGTAAATGACTATGCAACGCTACTCGGGCTTCGGCCTCTTCAAACACTCCCTCAGCCATCACGAAAACTGGCAGAAAATGTGGCGCACGCCGACCCCTAAAAAGGTCTATGACGTGGTCATCGTCGGCGGTGGCGGGCATGGTCTCGCCACGGCTTACTACCTGGCCAAGGAACACGGCATCACCAACGTGGCCGTGGTCGAGAAAGGCTGGCTGGGCGGCGGTAACACCGCGCGCAACACCACCATCGTTCGCTCCAACTACCTGTGGGACGAATCGGCGCACCTGTACGAACACGCGATGAAATTGTGGGAAGGCCTGTCCCAGGACCTGAACTACAACGTGATGTTCTCCCAGCGCGGCGTTTACAACCTGTGCCACACCCTGCAGGACATTCGTGATTCCGAGCGTCGGGTCAGCGCCAACCGCCTCAACGGCGTGGACGGTGAACTGCTCGATGCCAAGCAAGTAGCCGACGAGATCCCGTACCTCGACTGCTCGAAGAACACTCGCTACCCGGTGATGGGCGCAACCGTTCAGCGTCGCGGCGGCGTGGCCCGTCACGATGCCGTGGCGTGGGGCTTTGCCCGTGCCGCCGACGCACTGGGCGTGGACCTGATCCAGCAGACCGAAGTGATCGGTTTCCGCAAGGAAAACGGCGTGTGCATCGGCGTTGAAACCAACAAGGGCTTCATCGGCGCCAAGCGCGTCGGCGTGGTCACTGCCGGTAACTCCGGGCACATGGCCAAGCTCGCCGGTTTCCGTCTGCCGATCGAATCGCACCCGCTGCAAGCGCTGGTGTCCGAGCCGATCAAACCGATTATCGACAGCGTGATCATGTCCAACGCCGTGCACGGCTACATCAGCCAGTCCGACAAGGGCGACCTGGTGATCGGCGCCGGTATCGACGGCTACAACGGCTACGGCCAGCGTGGTTCGTACCCGGTGATCGAGCACACCATCCAGGCCATCGTCGAGATGTTCCCGGTGTTGTCCCGCGTGCGCATGAACCGGCAGTGGGGCGGCATCGTCGACACCACGCCGGATGCCTGCCCGATCATCTCCAAAACCCCGGTCCCGAACATGTTCTTCAACTGCGGTTGGGGCACCGGTGGCTTCAAGGCAACACCTGGCTCGGGCAACGTGTTTGCCGCAAGCCTGGCCAAGGGCGAAATGCACCCATTGGCCGCACCTTTCTCCATCGACCGTTTCCACAACGGTGCGTTGATCGATGAACACGGCGCTGCTGCGGTTGCCCACTAACAGGAGAAATCCCCATGTTGCATATCTTCTGTCCTCACTGCGGCGAACTGCGCTCCGAAGAGGAATTCCACGCATCCGGCCAGGCGCACATCCCGCGCCCACTGGATCCGAACAGCTGCACCGACGAGGAGTGGGGCGACTACATGTTCTTCCGCGATAACCCTCGCGGTCTGCACCACGAACTCTGGGATCACGTTGCCGGTTGCCGTCAGTACTTCAACGTCACCCGCGACACCGTGACCTACGAGATTCTCGAGACCTACAAGATCGGCACCAAGCCACAATTCACCGACAAGACCGATAGCTCGAAAGCGGCTACGACGGCTCTGGGAGAGAAGGTATGAGCCAGATCAATCGCCTGTCCAACGGCGGACGGATCGACCGCAACAAAGTGCTGAGCTTCACCTTCAACGGCCAGGTCTACAAAGGCTTTGAAGGCGATTCCCTGGCCGCTGCACTGCTGGCCAACGGCGTCGACATCATCGGTCGCAGCTTCAAGTATTCCCGTCCGCGCGGCATCTTTGCCGCCGGTGCCGAAGAGCCGAACGCCGTGCTGCAGATCGGCGCGACCGAAGCTACGCAAATTCCGAACGTACGCGCCACGCAACAAGCGCTGTACCAAGGCCTGGTCGCCACCAGCACCAACGGCTGGCCAAGCGTGAACAACGACATGATGGGGATTCTCGGCAAGGTCGGCGGCAAGCTGATGCCGCCGGGCTTCTACTACAAAACCTTCATGTACCCGCAATCGTTCTGGATGACTTACGAGAAGTACATCCGTAAGGCTGCCGGCCTTGGCCGCTCGCCGACCGAGAACGATCCGGACACCTACGACTACATGAACCAGCACTGCGACGTGCTGATCGTCGGCGGTGGCCCGGCGGGCCTGGCTGCCGCATTGGCAGCAGCTCGCAGCGGCGCTCGCGTCATTCTGGCCGATGAGCAGGAAGAGTTCGGCGGCAGCCTGCTGGATTCCCGCGAAAGCCTTGACGGCAAGCCTGCCACCGAGTGGGTCGCCAGCGTCATTGCCGAACTGAAAGACACCCCGGACGTGCTGCTGTTGCCGCGCGCCACGGTCAACGGTTACCACGACCACAACTTCCTGACCATTCACGAGCGCCTGACCGATCACCTCGGCGACCGCGCCCCGATTGGCCAGGTGCGCCAGCGCATCCACCGGGTTCGCGCCAAACGCGTGGTCCTGGCGACCGGCGCTCACGAGCGTCCGCTGGTTTATGGCAACAACGACGTGCCGGGCAACATGCTTGCCGGTGCAGTCTCGACTTACGTTCGTCGTTACGGCGTGGCACCGGGCAAAAAGCTGGTGCTGTCGACCAACAATGATCACGCCTACCGCGTTGCCCTGGATTGGCTCGATGCCAGCCTGCAAGTGGTGGCCATCGCTGACGCCCGCAGCAATCCTCGCGGTGCGCTGGTGGAAGAAGCGCGTGCCAAAGGCATTCGCATCCTGACCGGCAGCGCCGTGATCGAGGCCCGTGGCAGCAAGCACGTGACCGCCGCTCGCGTCGCCGCGATCGATGTCAAAGCACACGCCGTGACCAGTCCTGGCGAATGGCTCGATTGCGATCTGATCGCCAGTTCTGGCGGGTACAGCCCGGTGGTTCACCTGGCTTCACACCTGGGTGGCAAGCCGATCTGGCGCGAAGACATCCTCGGTTTCGTACCGGGCGAAGCACCGCAGAAACGCGTGTGCGTCGGTGGCATCAACGGCGTCTACGGCCTCGGTGATTCGCTGGCCGATGGTTTTGAAGGTGGCGCTCGCGCCGCCAGCGAAGCCGGTTTCAGCGTGGTTGAAGGCACCCTGCCGAAAGCCCTGAGCCGTCTGGAAGAACCTACGTTGGCGCTGTTCCAGGTGCCGCACGAAAAGAACACCGCACGGGCACCGAAGCAATTCGTCGACCTGCAAAACGACGTCACCGCCGCCGCCATCGAACTGGCGACCCGCGAAGGCTTCGAGTCGGTCGAGCACGTCAAACGCTACACCGCGCTCGGTTTCGGCACTGACCAGGGCAAGCTCGGCAACGTCAACGGTCTGGCCATCGCCGCCCGTTCGTTGAACGTGACCATCCCGCAGATGGGCACCACCATGTTCCGTCCGAACTACACGCCGGTGACATTCGGTGCCGTGGCCGGCCGTCACTGCGGGCACATCTTCGAACCTGTCCGTTACACCGCGCTGCATCACTGGCACGTGAAGAATGGCGCCGAGTTCGAAGACGTCGGTCAGTGGAAGCGTCCATGGTACTTCCCGAAAAACGGGGAAGACATTCACACCGCCGTGAAACGCGAATGCAAAGCCGTGCGCGACAGCGTCGGCCTGCTGGACGCATCTACCCTCGGCAAGATCGACATTCAAGGCCCGGATGCGCGCGAGTTCCTCAACCGCATCTACACCAACGCCTGGACCAAGCTCGACGTGGGCAAGGCGCGTTACGGTCTGATGTGCAAAGAAGACGGCATGGTGTTCGACGACGGCGTTACCGCTTGCCTCGCCGACAACCACTTCGTCATGACCACCACCACTGGCGGCGCGGCACGCGTGCTGCAATGGCTGGAAATCTACTCCCAGACCGAATGGCCAGAGCTGAAGGTGTACTTCACTTCCGTGACGGATCACTGGGCAACCATGACCCTGTCCGGGCCGAACAGCCGCAAGCTGCTCAGCGAAGTCACCGACATCGACCTGAGCAACGAAGCCTTCCCGTTCATGACCTGGAAAGAAGGCCTGGTCGGCGGTGTGCCGGCGCGGGTGTTCCGGATTTCGTTTACCGGTGAGTTGTCGTACGAAGTCAACGTGCAAGCCGACTACGCCATGGGCGTGCTCGAGAAAATCGTCGAGGCCGGCAAGCAGTACAACCTGACGCCGTACGGCACCGAAACCATGCACATCCTGCGGGCGGAGAAGGGCTTCATCATCGTTGGTCAGGACACTGACAGCTCGATGACTCCGGATGACCTGAACATGGGCTGGTGTGTCGGTCGCACCAAACCGTTCTCGTGGATCGGCTGGCGTGGCATGAACCGCGAAGACTGCGTGCGTGATCAGCGCAAACAACTGGTGGGCCTCAAGCCGATCGATCCGACCAAATGGCTGCCGGAAGGTGCGCAACTGGTGTTCAACACCAAGCAGACGATTCCGATGACCATGGTCGGTCACGTCACCTCCAGCTACCTGCACAACTCCCTGGGCTATTCGTTTGCCATGGGCGTGGTCAAGGGCGGCTTGAAGCGGATCGGTGAGCGCGTGTTCGCACCGCTGGCCGATGGCAGCGTGATCGAGGCGGAAATCGTTTCTTCGGTGTTCTTCGATCCGAAAGGTGATCGCCAGAACGTTTAATGGCCTCGATACCTGTGGGTGGGCTACCAATCGCTAGCAGGCTAGCTCCCACAGGGGAACGCGGTTGAATGTGGGAGCTAGCCTGCTGGCGATGACGGCAGTGCAGCCACCACAGGAACCAACAGAATTCAGGAACAGGTGCTTTATGACCGTAGCCAATGTTTACCAACAACGCCCAACCACCGGGGCCAAGGCCGAGTCGTCGCTGCATCATGCCGACCTCGCCAGCCTGGTCGGCAAGGGCCGCAAAAACGCCGGCGTGATCGTGCGTGAGAAAAAACTCCTCGGCCACCTGACGATCCGTGGCGATGGCCATGATTCGGCGTTTTCCGCTGGCGTGCACAAGGCCCTGGGCATCGAATTGCCGGGCGCCCTGAGCGTCATCGTCAAAGGTGAAACCAGCCTGCAATGGGTCGGGCCTGATGAGTGGCTGCTGATCGTGCCGACCGGCGAAGAGTTCGCCGCCGAGCAAAAACTCCGTGAAGCGCTGGGCGACCTGCACATTCAGATCGTCAATGTCAGCGGTGGCCAGCAAGTCCTCGAACTGAGCGGCCCGAACGTGCGTCAGGTGCTGATGAAATCCACCAGCTACGACGTGCACCCGAACAGTTTTCCAGTGGGCAAGGCTGTCGGCACCGTGTTTGCCAAGTCGCAACTGGTGATCCGCCACACCGCCGAAGACACCTGGGAACTGGTGATTCGCCGCAGCTTCTCGGATTACTGGTGGTTGTGGTTGCAGGATGCGGCGGCCGAGTACGGGCTTAGCGTTCAGGCTTGAGATTTTTCGCCGGCAAGCCGGCTCCTACAGGGGCACCAAAACCCTTTAGGAGCCAGCTTGCCGGCGATCAACCGCGCAGCGGTTGCCCATAACAACAGGAGTCACCGCACTATGAGCCGCGCCCCAGACACATGGATTCTGACCGCCGACTGCCCCAGCGTTCTCGGCACCGTGGACGCGGTGACCCGCTTTCTGTTCGAGCAGGGCTGCTACGTTACCGAGCACCATTCGTTCGATGACCGTCTCTCGGGTCGTTTCTTCATTCGCGTGGAATTCCGTCAGCCTGACGGCTTCGACGAACAAGCCTTCCGCGCAGGGCTGGAAGAGCGTGGCCAGGCCTTTGGCATGATCTTCGAACTGACCCCGCCGAACTACCGGCCGAAAGTGGTGATCATGGTCTCCAAGGCCGATCACTGCCTCAACGATTTGCTTTACCGCCAACGCATCGGCCAGTTGTCGATGGACGTCGCTGCCGTGGTCTCCAACCACCCGGACCTCAAGCCGTTGGCCGACTGGCATCAGATTCCGTATTACCACTTCCCGCTCGACCCGAACGACAAGCCATCGCAAGAGCGTCAGGTGTTGCAGGTGATCGAAGAGTCCGGTGCCGAACTGGTGATCCTTGCGCGCTACATGCAGGTTTTGTCGCCGGAGCTGTGCCGCAAACTCGATGGCAAGGCGATCAACATCCATCACTCCCTGTTGCCCGGTTTCAAAGGCGCCAAGCCGTATCACCAGGCCTATAACAAAGGCGTGAAGCTGGTCGGCGCCACGGCGCACTACATCAACAACGACCTGGACGAAGGACCGATCATCGCTCAGGGCGTAGAGGTCGTGGACCACAGTCACTACCCGGAAGACCTGATCGCCAAGGGGCGGGATATCGAGGGGCTGACGTTGGCCCGGGCGGTTGGGTATCACATTGAACGACGCGTGTTTTTGAACGCCAATCGCACCGTCGTTCTTTAAATTGCCATCGCTAGCAGGCTAGCTCCCACAGGGTTTTGGGTTGTCCAAAAATCCTGTGCTCACCCGAATCATTGTGGGAGCTAGCCTGCTAGCGATCAGGCCATTACAAGCAACACATAAACAGCATCTGTACCCGAGCAATCAACGCGCCGCCGATCCATGGCGACGCGACCGCTACATAAAAACAACAGCGAGGTGAAAGCATGTCTGGCAATCGTGGTGTGGTGTATCTCGGCAATGGCAAAGTCGAAATACAGAAAATCGACTATCCGAAAATGCAGGACCCGCGTGGCAGGAAGATCAATCACGCTGTCATTCTGCGCGTGGTTTCCACCAACATCTGTGGTTCTGACCAGCACATGGTGCGCGGTCGTACCACCGCTCAAACCGGTCTGGTATTGGGTCACGAGATCACCGGTGAAGTGATCGAGAAGGGCAGCGACGTCGAGAACCTGCAAATCGGCGACCTGGTGTCCGTGCCGTTCAACGTGGCGTGCGGGCGCTGCCGTTCCTGCAAGGAAATGCACACCGGCGTCTGCCTCAGCGTGAACCCGGCGCGTCCGGGCGGTGCTTACGGTTATGTCGACATGGGCGACTGGACTGGCGGCCAGGCCGAGTACGCGATGGTGCCGTACGCTGACTTCAACCTGCTGAAACTGCCTGATCGCGATCGCGCGATGGAAAAAATCCGCGACCTGACTTGCCTCTCCGACATCCTGCCAACCGGTTACCACGGCGCAGTGACGGCCGGCGTTGGCCCTGGCAGCACCGTGTACATCGCCGGCGCCGGCCCGGTCGGTCTGGCCGCTGCCGCTTCCGCTCGCCTGTTGGGCGCAGCCGTGGTGATCATCGGTGATGTCAACACCGTTCGACTGGCACACGCCAAGGCGCAGGGCTTCGAAATCGCCGACCTTTCGCTGGACACCCCGCTGCACGAACAGATCGCCGCACTGCTGGGTGAACCAGAAGTGGATTGCGCCGTCGACGCCGTAGGCTTCGAAGCACGCGGTCACGGCCATGACGGCGTGAAACACGAGGCTCCGGCCACCGTGCTCAACTCGCTGATGGGCGTAGTTCGTGTTGCCGGCAAAATCGGTATCCCAGGCCTCTACGTGACTGAAGATCCGGGTGCAGTCGATGCAGCCGCGAAAATGGGCAGCCTGAGCATCCGCTTCGGTCTGGGCTGGGCCAAATCCCACAGCTTCCACACCGGCCAGACCCCGGTGATGAAGTACAACCGTCAGCTGATGCAGGCGATCATGTGGGATCGCATTCACATTGCTGACATCGTGGGCGTGGAGGTTATTAGCCTTGATGATGCGCCACGTGGGTATGGCGAGTTCGATGCGGGCGTACCGAAGAAGTTTGTGATTGATCCGCATAAGTTGTTTAGTGCGGCGTAAGTAGTTTGGAGCAAAAAAAGGGTGGCTTAATGCCGCCCTTTTTATTTCTGATACCTGAGGGGGACGTGTGGAGCGTTACCACTGAGGGGCTGGCTTGCATGGGCCGAACTCTCCGAAGAGTGGTTAGGTTGCGGATATCACTGTGCGCCAGTCGGAGAACGCCAGCTACTATCAGAGCTGATAGGGGCGCGATGCTCGGCCTTTCAAGATCTGTAGCGACGCCAGCGAAATCGGCTTGCCGACCAGCGCACTTTAAAAATCAATTTCAGTGGGACGTCAACTTCGAATACTTTTGCCTGGCTCGACTAAAATTGTGAGGAGTTTTTTATTAAGGATGTAAGTGTTTTGAAGTGTGATTTGAGATTGACGATCTAATGCTTCGTTGTACCGTGTTCGACTGACTTCTTTTAATGTTGGGCCGCTGCTGTTTGAGTCGTAGCTGATTTCAGCTTGAAATTTTTCGATGGTTTCTTTTGGGTTTGATTGATAAATGTCCAGTTTGTTTTTTGAAGTGGTCAGGAGTTGAACTTCTTTGCCGTTATATTTCAGTAGTTTTGCGTGATTTAGCGCGTTGTCTGCACTGGTTAATATCCTTTTTGTGCTGGGTTGGTTGCGGTTTACGCTTTCAATCAATTCTTGACTCATGTTTTTGGGTGTCAGGTAGTTTGGTAAGTTCCAGGTATTTGGCTGCCTGCTGGTTTTGAAATAAGGCTTGGCCGATGATGCGAGTGTAGTCAGAGCAGAGAGTAAGCTATGACCGCTGGGGTCCTGAAAATTAACGGCATCTCCAGAACAATATGCATACGCATTTAACCCGCCACTTCCAAACGGACTCCATCTGTCCGGACTGTTAAACCGCATCAACACCGGGTTGAACGCTCGATAACCATTACCCAACAAATAGTGTCCGGTCATCGGATCAGCTCGCTCGCCGTTAAAGCCAAGCAGGCTGAGCAAACCGTTACCCAGCGGTCGATGGCCATAGGGTGCATAGGCCAGTGGACAAGGCGGATTCGCATTAAGCAGGCTCAGCACCGAACGCTGTCGATCGGTCGCGAGCAAACGGGTTTCCACGGTGCCGCTCTGGCGCTGTTGCTGCGCGAGCAGTTGATCATCGTGTTGCATGATCGAACGCTGCTCTGTGCCTTGAATCTCGGTGGCCAGGCGACCGTTAAGGTAAAAGCGCCGAGTGGTGGCTTGTGCGAAGGGCGCACAATCGATCAGCCGATCCAGTGGGTCGTAGTGGTAGTGGCAGAGAAGTGTTTCCCGGTTGGGCCGCATGGGCAGGGCTCCCTATAAGGTCTGCTGATTCCGGTTTCACTGTGGCGCAATCGGACATGGCTGCCTACTGGCAGAACGGATAGGGTCGCTGGTAAAAATCGTCATTTTTATGGGTATTCAAAAAGGAGCCTCGGATGCCTTGGGAAGCACAATATTTTTTCGCTCTCCGTGCGCCCTTATTGAAATTGCTTTAAAGATTGGTTCGCGAAGTAAAATTTCCATTTCTCCTAGCGTTCTATAATTCAATCCTCCTTCTCCCATAGTTGCAAAGCGGTAATCTACTCCTGGGCGCATTGATTCAAAGTTTGTAACATGGACATCAAATAGTTGAGGTCTGCTGCCGGGAATATAACTGGCCGCAGCTTCTGAGAAGTCAATTGCTGTTTGTAGTGTGGGAGATGCGTAGAACCCTCTTCCGCTACTCAATCCGCTAGCAGTGTTCATGTGCCTTGAGTTTATTCCAGCGAGTAAGCTGGCGGCACTATTATCTGTCGAACCGTGGTATCCAATGAAGGATGTATCAAGAGGGAGGGGGGGTGAATTTCTTGGATAAATGTCTATAGACGATTTTGATAGATTTTTAGTTGTGGTTGATGGGAGATGGGTTGCAAGTTGATTTTTAACTTTAGAACTGTTGTTGGTTGTAATTATTTTAGATAAATTCTGCCTGATCAATGCCCAGCCACTCGCATGCCCGTAGGGGTCTGAAAGATTCACTGAATCCCCCTTGCAATACGCATACGCATTCAGGCCACCTTCCCCAAACGGACTCCAACTGTCCGGACTGTTAAACCGCATCAATACCGGGTTGAACGCTCGATAACCATTCCCCAACAAATACCACCCCGTTACCGGATCAGGCCGCTCGCCGTTAAAGCCAAGCAGGCTGACCAAACCGTTACCCAGCGGTCGATGGCCATAGGGTGCATAGGCCAGTGGACAAGGCGGATTCGCATTAAGCAGGCTCAGCACCGAACGCTGTCGATCGGTCGCGAGCAAACGGGTTTCCACGGTGCCGCTCTGGCGCTGTTGCTGCGCGAGCAGTTGATCATCGTGTTGCATGATCGAACGCTGCACCGAACCTTGAATCTCGGTGGCCAACCGATCGTTGAGATAGTAACGCTGGGCGCTCGCTTGCTCCGACGGAGCAATAGCAGCCAGCCGATCGAGTGGATCGTATCGGTAATGGCAGAGCAGCATTTGACGATTGGACTGCATGGGCCGGGCTCCCTGAAAAGTCCTTGGTTTCAGGATTGCACTGTGGGGGAATCGGGCAAGGTTGGCTACTATCAGAACTGATAGGGCCGCCGGACAGTCGCGGTGTCGAATTTGTTTCAGAGCACCGCCAACGCCCATTGATACAGCACCGGCCCAGTCGGCAAGCCGCCGTGCCATTCATCGCGCGGCATCCGGTCTTTCACGTTTTATCTACGTGAGCGAGATAAAAATGGCTGCACGCCTGAGGAACATGCCGGCAGAAGCCGAGTCAAAACGGCAGATTTTTCCGCCCATTGCTGGGCGGTTTTCATGGCACAAGAGGATGTCTGGATGAGGATTTCACGCGGTTTTGCACTGGCATCGCTCATGACCCTGGCGGCCAGCCCGGTCTTTGCCCAGTTCAACCTGAGCGATGCGGCCAATGCCATCTCGGGCATGAAGGGCGATAACGCCGCCACAGCGGCTGCGCCGACGTCGCAGACTGCCGGTTTGCTGGGTGTGCTCAGCCAGTTGAACGTGACACCACAACAAGCCGTTGGCGGCACCGGCGCGATGCTCGGTCTGGCGAAGAATCAATTGAGTTCGACCGACTATTCGGAACTGGCCAAAAACGTACCGGGCATCGACGCGCTGTCTGGCGGGGGAGAGCTGGGTGCCCTCGCCGGTTTGCTCGGTTCATCCGGCAAGGCGGCTGGTCTGGACAACGCCTTGGGTAACGTCAAGGACACCAACGACCTGAACAATGCGTTCAGCGCGTTGGGCATGGACAGCGGCATGATCGGTCAGTTTGCCCCGCTGATTCTGCAATACCTCGGTCAGCAGGGCGTCGGCGGTTCGCTGCTGCAGAACCTGGGCGGAATCTGGGGCGCCGGCAGCTGATTCAGCGGCGCTCGGCGCGCAAGGCGTCGATGCGTCGGTCCTTCTCGATCCAGAGCTGATTGACCCAGTTCTGGACCGTTTCGCGAAACACCGGATCGTTCTCGTAATCGCCCTGCCACAACGCGGGGTCGAGTTCGCGGGTGTTGATGTCGATGATGACCCTCGGCACGTTGCCGCTGATCAAATCCCAAAAACCCGGAATCTTCTGCTGCGGATACACCACCGTCACATCGAGAATGGCGTCCAGCTGTTCACCCAACGCCGCCAGCACAAACGCCACGCCGCCGGCCTTGGGCTTGAGCAAATGGGTGAACGGTGATTGCTGCTGAGTGCTTTTCGCCGCCGTGAACCGGGTGCCTTCCAGGTAATTGACCACCGTCACTGGCTGGCGCTTGAACAGTTCGCACGCGGCTTTGGTGATTTCCAGATCCTTGCCGGCAAGCGTCGGGTTCTTCGCCAGAAACGCTTTGGTGTAGCGCTTCATGAACGGGTAATCCAGCGCCCACCATGCCAAACCGAGGAAAGGCACCCAGATCAGTTCTTTCTTGAGAAAGAATTTGAAGAACGGCGTGCGCCGGTTGAGGGTATGGATCAACGCCGGGATATCCACCCACGACTGATGGTTGCTGATCACCAGATAGGAGGTGTCAACCCGCAGGTCAGCGCCGCCGCGAATGTCCCATTGCGTGGGGATGCACAGGCGGAAGATCAGCTTGTCGATTTCGGCCCAGGTCTCGGCGATCCACATCACCGCATTTGATGCGTAATCGCGCAAGCGACCGGGCAGGACCAGTTTGAGCAGGGCAAACACCATTAGCGGCCCGAACAGAACCAGGGTATTGAGCAACAGCAGCAGGGTAACGAAACAGCCGGTGAGCAGGCGGCGCATAAGTAACTCTTGAAAGCGTTTGGGCGCGCCATGATAAGCAGCTTCGGGCGACAGGCCAAATCGGTGGTGACGAATGTTTCACCTTTGTCTCGGTATATTTCGAGGCCATTCAGATCAAATTGCTCCAGTGACTGTTCTGGCCTCTTCGCGGGCAAGCCACGCTCCCACAGGGTTTTGTATCGCTCACAGAATTGCGATGCGACACAAAACCCTGTGGGAGCGGGCTTGCCCGCGATGCAATCTCAAGAACGAACGAATGGCTCACTGACGGTCTAAAATTCCGCTGCCCCTCTCCCAAGGACATCCATCACGTGAAATCCCTCCTCGCATTGCTTTCCCTCGTGGCCCTGCCGGTCCTGGCCGCCGAGCCGACCCTGTACGGGCGCTACGAATACATCGCGCTACCGGAAATTGGCGGCGAAGTCCTCAAGGCCAAAATGGACACCGGCGCCCTGACCGCATCGCTGTCGGCCAAGGACATCGAAACGTTCACCCGCGACGGCGATGAATGGGTGCGTTTCCGCCTCGCTACCAAAGATGCGAGCAACAAGGTCTACGAGCACAAGGTCGCGCGGATCAGCAAGATCAAGACCCGCTCCGAAGAAGACGAGGATGAAGATGCCGCGGCGCCCACCAAGCGTCCGGTGGTCGATCTGGAGTTGTGCCTGGGCAACGTCAAGCGCACGGTCGAGGTCAACCTGACCGACCGCAGCAGCTTTAACTACCCTTTGTTGATCGGCGCCAAAGCCTTGCGTGAATTCGGCGCTGCGGTGAATCCGGCTCGGCGGTTTACGGCAGATAAACCTGATTGCTGATTGGGTGTTGTTACTGCCTGAGCAGAGCGTGAAATGTCGCATGCCGAGCGGACTGAATGGTGTCACCTGGCGCCTTTGCGGATAACTGCCGAGAGATAAGCACTCTTCAGAAACCCGCTACCTCTGACGGTGATGACCCTTACATCAAAGTGGGGATCTCGTGCCGCATGTTCGTAAGAGGGCGGCATTTCTCTTGGCGTGTTAGGCGTTCGAGTGAGTGAATTTGAACGATAGATCGGTGGTGGTGAGTCAGGACGCGGAAAGTAGGACGGCGGAAAGCTGGCGCGATCAACCCCCTCATCTGTTTTGACTGACACGCGCGATGTGGAAGTATGCGTGGCGGCTATGGGTGTATTTACCTCTGGATTCGCCAAAGGATTGCGATTACCAGGTCGCATACCTTGGGCGGGGGACGGCAGTGAAGGGTTACCCGCAGATATCTGGAGGGTAGTTTCAGCCCTTGGGGAGCTGAGAATAGGTTCGACAGTTGATGGTCGTCTGAGCGATCTAAGAAAATTTCTGATAGCGAGAAAAAACTGTGAAGCATGGCCTGATGGATCCACACAGTCGATTGGATCACCGCCGCAATACCCATACGAATTCACCCCACCCGCCCCAAACGGACTCCAACTGTCCGGGCTGTTAAACCGCATCAACGCCGGGTTGAACTGCCGATACCCCTTGCCTAAATGATAATGCCCGGTCAGCGGGTCCGGCAGTTCGCCGTTAAACCCGAGCAAACTCAGCAAGCCGTTTTCCCGTGGGCGATAACCGTAGGGTGAATAGGCGATGGCGTGAGATCGATCCGCATCGAGGGCGTTCAGCACCGAGTGGTGTTGATCGGTTGCCAGCAGAGTGGTTTTGCGTGAATGCGTAGGCATGGGCTGAGTTCCGTGCAAGGTCCATAAAACCGGTCTCCAGCATCGGAGCTTTTTCAGTGTTTGCCTACTATCAGAACTACTAGGTCTGGTCCGACATATCTGGCTGTCGAATGCGTCGACTCCACAAAGTCGACCGCTTTGGCAGTACAATATCTTTTACTCTTCGCCATCCGTTAGGCGGGGTTGGCACAAGCCTTTCTATTTCGTGGACTGCCGGTGGTTGATCCGAGAAAGTAACTTTTTGGGATCGCTCAAGTAGAGTGGAGGGTGGTGTGTTTGAGACATGCTCCATCACTTCATAAGAATATTTCTGACGAGCGTTAATGGTTTTTTTAAATTCAGGCGGGGTTAACGTCATCGACATGTTTTTTGAAAACTCTGGATTGTTTGACACAGCCGCGCTATGAATTCGGCGATATTTGTCTGCTTCCAATTGCGTCGTATATATGTTTCTTGGTGTTTCTCCTGATGTAAATATTTCGTGTATGTTTTTTAGCGAGTTCGTCTGAGCTGTCGCTAGATGTTTTTGTTGCGTCTGCTTGATGATGGCAGGATCCATGAGTCCCACCTTTCTCAGAATAGGCTTCAGAAACTCCAGAGTGTGCCCTGTCGAATCAGCCGTATTTACAGGATTCCCTACACAGTAAGCATAAGCATTAAACCCACCCTCCCCAAACGGACTCCAACTGTCCGGGCTGTTAAACCGCATCAACACCGGATTGAACTGCCGGTACCCTTTGCCCAAATGATAATGCCCGGTCAGCGAGTCCGGCAGTTCGCCGTTAAACCCGAGCAAACTGAGCAAGCCGTTTTCCGGTGGGCGATAACCGTAGGGTGAATAGGCGATGGCGTGAGATTGACCCGCATCGAGGGCGCTCAGCACCGAGTGTTGTTGATCGGTTGCCAGCAGAGTGGTTTTGCGTGAATGCGTAGGCATGGGCGGAGCTCCGTGCAAGGTCCATAAAACCGGTCTCCAGCATCGGAGCTTTTTCAGTGTTTGCCTACTATCAGAACTGCTAGGCCCGGATCGACAAACCCGACTGCCGATTGACGTCGAATCAACCTTGGTTCACCGTTCGCCCACTTAACTACGGGCTCGGACGCCATGCCTCATATCCTGATTGTCGAAGACGAAGCGGCGATTGCCGATACCCTGATTTTTGCCTTGCAGGGCGAAGGGTTCACCACCACCTGGTTGAGCCTGGGCGCTGCCGCGCTCGAGCATCAGCGCCTGACACCGGCCGATCTGATCATTCTGGACATCGGCCTGCCGGACATCAGTGGCTTCGAAACCTGCAAGCAGTTGCGGCGTTTCAGTGAAGTACCGGTGATTTTCCTCAGTGCCCGCGATGCCGAAATCGACCGCGTGGTGGGGCTGGAAATTGGCGCCGATGATTACGTCGTCAAGCCCTTCAGCCCACGGGAAGTGGCGGCGCGCGTCCGGGCGATTCTCAAGCGTATGGTCCCGCGAGCATCGTCCGAAGAGGCTTCGTTGTTATTTCGCATCGACAACGAACGCGTGCAAATCAGCTATCGCAATCAGGCTTTGAATCTCACCCGCCACGAATTCCGCCTGCTGCAATGCCTGATCGAGCAACCCGAGCGCGTCTTCAGCCGCGAGCAATTGCTCGACGCGTTGGGGGTTGCGGCGGATGCCGGTTATGAACGCAGCATCGACAGTCACATCAAGAGCGTGCGCGCCAAATTGCGTCTGGTGAAGGCCGATGCAGAACCGATCCAGACCCATCGCGGCCTTGGTTACAGCTACAGCCCGGGGCACAGCTGATGCCGCTGGGAATCCGGATTTTCCTGGTCTACGTGCTGTTCATCGGCCTGACCGGCTACTTCGTGCTGAACACCGTGATGGAGGAAATCCGCCCTGGGGTGCGCCAGTCCACTGAAGAAACCCTGGTCGACACCGCGAACCTGATGGCCGAGATCTTGCGTGATGACTTCAAGGCCGGAACGCTCAATCAGAACCGCTGGCCCGAACTGCTCAAGGCCTACGGTGAGCGGCAGCCCAAGGCGAATATCTGGGGGCTGCCGAAAAACCAGGTCAACCACCGTATCTACGTTACCGACGCGAAAGGCATTGTCGTGCTGGATTCCAGTGGTGTTGCGGTGGGGCAGGACTACTCGCGGTGGAACGATGTTTTGCTGACCCTGCGCGGAGAGTACGGCGCTCGGTCCAGTCGCAGCGATGCGAACGATGCGAACTCTTCGGTGATGCACGTCGGCGCGCCGATCCGCGATAACGGCCAGATCATTGGCGTGGTCACCGTGGCCAAACCCAACAGCTCGTTGCAGCCTTACGTGGATCGCACCGAGCGCCGATTGCTTGCCTACGGCGCCGGTTTGATAGGTCTTGGCCTGCTGTTCGGCGCGCTATTGTCCTGGTGGTTGAGCGCCGCCCTGCGACGGTTGACCGCTTATGCCCAGGCAGTGAGCGAAGGCCGTCGGGTCGAGGTGCCGCATTATCGAGGCGGGGAGCTGGAGCAACTGGCCTCGGCGGTCGAGCACATGCGCACGCAACTGGAGGGCAAAGCCTACGTCGAGCGTTACGTGCACACCCTGACCCATGAATTGAAAAGCCCGTTGGCGGCGATTCGCGGTGCGGCGGAATTGCTGCAAGGCGAGATGCCATTGGCCCAGCGGCAGCGATTCGTCAGCAATATCGACAGTGAAAGCGTGCGGATGCAGCAATTGATCGAACGGTTGCTGAACCTGGCGCAGGTTGAACAGCGTCAAGGCCTGGAAGAGCGGATCAGCGTGCCGCTGGCGGGTTTGGTGGATGAGTTGCTGAGCGCGCAGGCTGCGCGAATCGAAGGCAAGAAATTGCGAATGGAGCAAATGATTCCAGTGGAGTTGGCGATTACCGGCGAGCCGTTCCTGCTGCGTCAGGCGCTGGCCAACCTGCTGGAGAATGCGCTGGATTTCACGCCTGCAACGGGCGTGCTGCGATTCAGCGCCGAGAAGGTAGGCGAGCAGATTGAATGTCGACTGTTCAACCAGGCCGAAGCGATTCCCGACTACGCGTTGCCGCGATTGAGTGAGCGCTTCTATTCCTTGCCGCGTCCGGACAGCGGGCGCAAGAGCACCGGGTTGGGGCTTAACTTTGTTGAGGAAGTGGTGAAGTTGCACGGTGGGACATTGAGCATCGGCAATGTCGAGGGCGGGGTTGCAGTGACTTTGCGCTTGCCTTAAACCGGGTCGCGGCCAATCGCGAGCAGGCTCGCTCCCACATGGACTTGCGTTGAACCTGTAGGCGCGAGCTTCCTCGCGAGGGGCCGGCCCAGTCTCCACACACTCTCCACACTCCCCCCATAAAACCCACACACACCGCACCCAGACTCTCCCCATCCAAACAAGGAGAGTCCCATGAACCGAAATCTGACCCTGAAACTCGGGGCTATTGCCCTGCTGATCCTGTTGCTGCTGATCCCGCTGTTGATGATCAACGGCGTCATCCAGGACCGCCAGCAACTGCGCGACGGCGTACTGGAAGACATCGCCCGCAGTTCCAGTTACAGCCAGCAACTCAGCGGCCCGCTGATGGTAGTGCCGTACCGCAAAGTGGTGCGCACCTGGAAGCTCAACGAAAAAACCAACGAACGGTACCAAGACATTGGTGAAGAGCGCGGTCGTCTGTATTTCCTGCCGGAGCACTTCGAACTCGACGGTCAGGTCCAGACCGAGCTGCGTTCCCGAGGCATCTATCAAGCGCGGCTGTTCCATGCCGATAACCGCATCACCGGGCATTTTTCGGTTCCGGCGCAACTGGGCATCAAGGAAAATTTCGCTGACTACCAGTTTGATCAACCGTTTCTGGCCGTCGGCATCAGCGACATTCGGGGTATCGAGAATGCGCTGAAACTTGAACTCAGCGGAGATCGCCTGGACTTCGTTCCCGGTAGCCAGGTGGGCTGGTTGGGGGAGGGGGTGCATGTGACGCTGCCGGCGCTCGATGCACAACGAGCCACGGAACTGGCCTTCGGTTTCGACCTGCGGTTGCAAGGCACTGGCCAGCTGCAGATCCTCCCGGTGGGCAAGACCAGCAAGGTATCGCTGAGCGCCAATTGGCCGCATCCGAGCTTCATCGGCAACTTCCTGCCGGCCCAGCGCGAAGTCACCGATCAAGGCTTCAGCGCAAACTGGCAGACTTCATTTTTCTCCACCAACCTGCAAGAAGCGCTGAGCAGTTGCGTATCCAGCGGTGTTTGCGATGCGTTCAATTCCCGCAGCTTCGGCGTGAGCTTCATCGACCCCGTCGACCAATACCTGAAGAGCGACCGTGCGATCAAATACGCACTGCTGTTCATCGTCCTGACGTTCGCAGGTTTCTTCCTCTTCGAAGTGCTCAAAAGTCTGGCAGTGCACCCGGTGCAATATGCGTTGGTGGGCGTGGCACTCGCGTTTTTCTACCTGCTGTTGCTGTCGTTTTCTGAACACATCGGCTTCGCCCTGGCGTATCTGTTGTCGGCCAGTGGTTGTGTGTTGTTGATCGGTTTTTATGTCTGCCATGTGCTGCGCAGCGTACGCCACGGGTTGAGTTTTTCGGCAGGATTGGCGGCGTTGTATGGGCTGCTTTATGGCTTGTTGAGTGCCGAGGATTACGCGTTGTTGATGGGGTCGTTGTTACTGTTCGGGCTGCTGGGTGTGTTTATGGTGCTGACGCGCAAGCTGGATTGGTATGGGGTTGGGCAGAAGACGGCCCAGCCGCTGGAATTTGATATCGGGGTGGTGGAATGAGCCGGTCGTTGGGGTTGCGGGAGGATCAGCGCTGGGTTAATGAGTTGACTAAATACATCAACTCACTATTTGAATATTCCCATCTGTCCGCAATTGACGAGAAAGTATCGGGTAAGGGGGTAAGGGGGTAAGGGAGGCAGATTTATTTGGATAAGAGGACGGATTTTTTAAGTTGTTAAGCTTAAATGCATCTGTCCCATTATCCCGGTCCCCTTATCACATGCTATTTCTGATTGCGTCGCGTTGAGTTAATGAGTCTCTTCTTTCGATCAAACGCCCTACTTCTGGATGTTTTTTATGATATTTCAGATCTTCCAGATAAACTAATTTTTCGGTTCTGTGATGCGTAAGATTTTTAATGTTTGATTGCGTCTCTGCTTTTATCCAGTCTAAGTAGTTTGGGTTGGGAGTAGTATTTATTTCTACGGTAGCGCCATATGATGGCAAGTATTCACTGCGTCCATATGAAGGCAATTCATTTATATAGTCCGCGACCAAGTTCCTATCCGCATTTTGAAGTTTTGATAGTCTATCTTGTTCCAGGGCGAGTGCGTCGTCGATTTTTTTTATGGTTTTGGGTACGCGCTTTATTTCGTCGCTGAGCAGGCTTCGCTGCCTGCCCATCATATTTAATAATCCTTTAAAAGGATTCTTAACGTGACCGGTCGGATCTTTCCAGTTTCTCGGATCCCCCCCACAATACCCATACGCATTCAACCCACCCTCCCCAAACGGACTCCAACTGTCCGGACTGTTAAACCGCATCAACACCGGATTGAACTGCCGATACCCCTTGCCCAAGTGATAACACCCGGTCAGCGGGTCCGGCAGTTCGCCGTTAAACCCCAGCAGGCTGAGCAAGCCATTTTCCCGTGTGGGATGACCGTACGGTGTGTAAGCGATGGAACGAGGCGGGTGCTCGTCGAGGGCGCTCAACACCGAGCGCTGTTGATCGGTTGCCAGCAGGATTGTCTTGCGTGAATGCACAGGCATTGGCTGTAACTCCGAGCGAGGTCGATGGAGCTGAACCCTTAGCATCGGAGTTTTTTCAGCGTTTGCCCACTATCAGAACTGATAGGGTGCTGGCGCCGTTAGCGTCAAACCTTGGGCATTGTCGCCAGCATCGAAGGTCGCTGACTGACCTCGAAATACCACGCCGCCAGCAGCGGATTTGCCTCGCGCCATGCCAGGTCCGGATGACGCAAATCCACGTAGCCCAACGCACATGCCACGCTGATCGCCGCCACATCGAAATGGCTGGTCAGCTCGGCAATCGCCTCCGCTTCCAGCAACGCCAAGGCGCGGCGGATCTTGTCGCGCTGGCCGTCGAGCCATGCGTCCCAGTGTTTTTCCGGGGCGCGCAGGGCGACTTCATAGCGAACCAGCACCGCAGCGTCCATGATCCCGTCGGCCAGGGAGGCCAGGGTCAGGCGACGCCAGCGGGCCGAGCCTTCACGGGGGATCAGCGGGTTGCCGACGTGTTGGTGGTCGAGGTAATCGAGAATCACCCGGCTGTCGTGGATGACGTTGCCGTCGGCCAGGCGCAAGGCCGGGATCTTGCTCAGCGGGTTGTCGTCGATCAGGGTCACATCCGGGTCGACTGGCGTGAGCACACAGTTTTGCAGGGCGACGCGGTCTTGCTGACCGGTTTCGTGCAGCAGCACCATGACTTTGCGAACGAAGGGCGACAACGGGTTGTGATAGAGGGTCATGCTCGGGGCGGACATGGCAGCGTCTCGGTCGGTGGACAGTGTCGGCAGCATAGCGTGTTGGGCCGACAGCTCAAGATCCATAAAAAGCAACAAATCCCCTGTGGGGGCGAGCTTGCTCGCGATAGCGGAGGGTCAAGCAACATTAATGTTGACTGTCACGGCCTCATCGCGAGCAAGCTCGCTCCCACAGGGTTTAGTGGTGTTGCAGGAGGCCGCGTAAGGCGAGGACTGCTGGAATGCCTAATCCAAGCCAGCTCAGGGCATCCCAAACGCCATCCCCCAGCAAGGCCGAGAACAGCCCGGCGGCACTGAGCAGGGCGATGACGGTGGGCGTGGCGAAGACCTTCCAGAAGTTTGACTGTCGGGGTTTCATGCCACGCTCTCCGCTTTCTCCAGTACGGGTTTTGCCGCTTTGCGCCGCACCACCCACAAATAAACACCGCTGCCGAGCACGATGATGGTCAGCACATCCAGCGTCGCCCAGAGGATTTTCATCGGCATGCCGCCGTAATCACCGAAGTGCAGCGGCTGCGACATGCCCATGGCGTCCATGTACCACGGCCGTTCGGCCACGGCGGTGACTTGCAAGGTGCTGGCATCGATCAGTACCGGCGTGAGCAAGTGCGACGTCAGGTGCGTGCTGCCTTTCATGAACACCGCGTAGTGATGCTCACTGGAAAACCGCGTGCCGGGGAAGGCAATGAAGTCTGGCTGCATGCCGGGCGCGACTTCTTTGGCGATCTCGAGCAATCGGGTCGCGGGCGCGAGTTGCGTCAGCGCTGGTGCGTCGCGATACGGCGCGACCATCGCGCTCAGGCTGTCATTGCGCCATGCGGCGATCAGCAAGTCGGCGCAGGCACTGATGACGCCGGTGACGCCGACCACCAGCGCCCAGGTCAGGGTCACTACGCCAATCAGATTGTGCAGATCGAGCCAGCGCAGGCGCGTGGATTTGTCCTGGCGTACGGTGGCGAATTTCAGCCTGCGCATGAACGGCAGGTACAGCACCGTCCCGGACACGATCGCCAGCACAAACAGAATCCCCATGAACGCCAGCAGCAGCTTGCCCGGCAGGCCGGCAAACATGTCCACGTGCAGACGCAGCATGACCATCATGAAACCGCCGTTGGCCGACGGCATTTCCAGTGCCTCGCCGGTGCGGGCGTCGAGCATGAAGGTGTGCGATGAATTCGGTTCGGTGCCGGCGGTGGCCGCCATGATCGCGATGGCGGCGTTCGGTTCGTCTTCGTCGAAGCCGAAATACTGCATGACTTCGCCGGGACGATGTTTTTCTGCGGCCTGCACCAGCTGCTGCAAATTCAGCTGCGGGGTGTCGGCTGGCAGTTGCTTCAACTCGGCGGCATCCCCCAGCAAGTGGTCGATTTCGTGGTGGAAGATCAACGGCAGGCCGGTCAGTGCCAGCATCAGCAGGAAGACTGTGCAGATCAGGCTGGTCCAGGTGTGGACGAATGACCAGCGGCGTATTGTTTTGCTTTTCATTTTTCAGCCTTCAGAAATACCAAAGCCGTCCACGAAGGACGGCCTGGTTACAGGGCGTATCAGATCAAGCGTTTACCACTTGTACGTTGCACTGGCGACGACACTGCGCAGGTCGCCGTAATAGCAGTAGAAGCCGTCGCAGGTGGAGATGTAATCCTTGTTGAGCAGGTTGGTCGCGTTCACGGCCAGCGAGGCACCTTTCAAGCTGTTGTCCAGGCGGCCCAGGTCGTAATGAACCGCCGCGTCGAACACGGTGTAGGCGTCAGCCTTGCCCAGCGTGGTGTTGCCTTGGTCGCCGTAAGTATTGCCGGTGTAACGGGCGCCGGCGCCAATGCCGAAGCCATCCAGCACGCCGTTGTGCCAGGTGTAATCGGCCCACAGCGAAGCCTGCTGGTTAGGCATCAGTTGCAGACGGTTGCCTTTGAAGTCGCCTTTCTGCACTTCGGATTTGGCCAGGGTGTAGGCGGCGATGATTTTCAGGTTGTCGGTGACGTCGGAGACCGCTTCCAGCTCCAGGCCTTTGACTTTCACTTCCCCGGTCTGGCTGGTGATCGGCACGTTGCCGACGGTGGTGGTGACGGACACGTTTTTCTGGGTCAGGTCGTACACCGCCGCGCTGAGCAATGTATTGCTGCCTGGCGGCTGGTACTTGATGCCCAGTTCCCATTGCTGGCCTTCGGTCGGTTTGAACGATTCGGTAGCCGATGCGGCGGCGTTGCTGGTTGGCTGGAATGACTCGGCGTAGGAAAGATAAGGCACAAAGCCCGAATCGAACACGTAGCTGATCGCCGCGTTACCGCTGAATTTCTTGTCCCGTTCGGTGTTGGTTGCGTTCTCATCATTGAAGAACTTGGTGCCGGTATGGACCCAGTCTTCACGGCCGCCCAATGTCAGGCGCCATTGGTCGAGGGCCATCTGGTCCTGGACGTACAAACCGGTCTGATAGGTCTTCTGGTCCTGGTCATAGAACGCATCGGAGCGCGGTGGGCGAGTGATCGGCAGGCCGTATTGCGGGGTGTTGACGTTGATGCCCGGCGCGGTCCCGAAGATCGAGAGGTAGTTGGTGTTGTTGCGCTGGTGATCCAACCCGATCAGCAGGGTATGACGGACGTCACCCGTGGAAAAATCGCCCTGAAAGTTGTTATCCACCGCGAACTGGCTGATGTCTTCCTCGACATTGGTCGTGCCCCGCCCGGTATTGCCCTGATCGTCGACGACATAACCGAAAGCGGCGAGCGAGGGAATATAGCTGTTGACGGTAATGGCCTGGAACGACAGGTCGGACTTGGTGTAGCGCAGGTTCTGACGGAACTGCCAGACATCGTTCAGACGATGTTCGAAGGCGTAGCCCAGTGCGTAGTAGGTGCGGTCGTAGTACTCGTAGTTCGGATCTCCCAGGTTCTTGTGGTGGGAAATATCGCCGAACGGCATGTCGATTTTGGTGCCCTGGATCGAGTGGAACTGGCTGGTGATGCCGGTATCGTCACGGGTGAACTGCGTGAGCAGGGTGAATTTGGTGTCGTCGTCGATGTTCCAGGTCAGGCTCGGCGCAATGTTGTAGCGCTTGTTGTCGATGTGGTCGATCTGCGTACCGCTGTCGCGAACTACGCCGCTGACGCCGTAGAGGAACTGGCCTTCGTCGTCGATCTTGCCGGTGCTGGCGAAGTTGATCTGGCGGTGATTGTCGCTGCCGTACTGCACCTGGATTTCATTGCTCGACTCGGCGCTGGGACGACGGCTGACCATGTCCAGCAAACCGCCCGGCGGTGTCTGGCCGTACACCGATGAAGCCGGGCCGCGCAGCAGGGCGAGGCGGTCGAGGTTCCAGGTTTCCGGTTTCGGGTTGGCGTACACGCCTTTCGGCAGCGGCAAGCCGTCGAGGAACTGGGTCGGTTCAAAACCACGTACTCGCAGCCAGTCGGTACGGGTGTCGCTGCCGAAGCTGCTGGCGGTGATGCCAGGCATGTAGCGCACGGCGTCATCAAGGCTGTGCACGCTGCGGTCGTCCATTTGTTCGCGGGTGGCGATCGAAATCGAACGCGGCGCTTCAACCAGCGCGGTGTCGGTCTTGGTGCCGGCGGCAGTGCGCTTGGCCAGGTAACCTTCCACCGGGCCCCAGGCGCTTTCAGTGTTTTCAACGCCGATGATCGCCGTTTCCGGCAGCGCCATCACACCTTCAGGCATGGCCACCAGGCTGTAGGTGCCGGTGCTGCTCTGTTCCAGTTGCAGACCGGTGCCGCGCAACGCGGCACGCAAGGCGCCAGCCGCGTCGAACTGGCCATTGACCGGTGCCGAGGTCTTGCCCGCCGCCAGCGACGGATTCAGCGACAGCGCGAGGCCCGACTGGCTGGCGATCTGGTTCAACGTGCTGGCCAATGGCGCGGCCGGCAGGTTGTAGGCGCGAACGCTGGACGCCTGTTCGGCGGCGATCAGTGGGCTGCTGGCCAGAGGGGTGCAAAGGGCAATGGCGACCGCCAGCAAACTGGGGCGCAACAAGGTGTCTAGCGAACGGGACATACGGCGGCTCCTGAAAGGGAATACTTCTCAATTGCCTAGGTGCCGGACGAGAATCCAAAAGTGATAGGGCTGGATGAAAATAATTTCGATTCAGCAATTATGGTGAGGCCGAAGGCCTCTTCGCGGACAAGTCGAAGGCGTCCGCTCAGACAACGACAGCTCAGGGCTTGGCTTCTGCCTTCGCCACCGTCACCCACCATTGCGTGTGCTGTTCGATCTGCACCGGCAAGGTCGGCAGCAGGGCGCTCAACGCCAGATCGGTATCGTGCAACGGGAAACTGCCGGTGATCCGCAGGTCGGCAACCTCTGGCGCAATGCCCAGATGCCCACGCCGATAACGACCGAGCTCGTGAACCAGGTCTTCCAGCCGCGCGTTGTCCACCACCAGCATGCCGCGTGTCCAGGCATCGGCGCCGAGGTTAAGCGCGATGATCGGGCCCAGGCCGTTGTTGCGCATCAGCACTTGCTGGCCTTCGCGAAGGATCTGTTCTTCAGCGCTCGACTCCGGGTGGGCGGCCACGGCGGACTGCAACACGCTCAGGCGCGTGCCTTCTTCCTCGCGCTTGACCAGGAAACGCGTGCCGAGTGCGCGCATGCTGCCTTCGCGGGTTTCGACGATAAACGGCCGCGCATCGCCATGACCGGTTTCGACGAGAATTTCCCCGTCCTGAAGAATCACCCGGCGCTGCTTCTCATCAAACCGCACATCCACGGCGCTGTGGGTGTTGAGGTTGATCAGCGTGCCGTCGCTCAGGCGCAGGGTGCGTTGCTCGCCAGTGGCGGTGCGCTGATCCGCCAGCCAATAGTCGACCGGCAAATAACGATCACCGGCAAACAGCGCCAGACCAATCACCGCAACGATGCTGGCCACGCCACTGCCGAGTTTGCGCACCCGCCGGCGAATGCTTTCACGCGATTGCAGCAATGCGGTGCGGGCGGGGCCGCTGGCCACGCTGAAACGCTGATCGAGCATGCCCAACTGGCGCCAGGCGCGGGCGTGTTCTTCGTGGGCGGCGTGCCATTTGGCGAACTCTTCGCGCTCCACCGGGTTGCCGGAATCCAGCGACAATTGCCAGGCAATCGCCGCGTCCAGCACCTGCGCCGAGACCGGTTTGGAACTGACCGGGCTCACACCGGTTCACCGTACAGCGCGATGTAGCACTGACGAATGCCTTGCGCCAGATACTGACGCACCCGTGGCACCGACACGCCCAGGCGCAGGGCGATTTCCGCGTGGCTGAGGCCGTCCAGACGGTTGTAGAGAAACGCCGCCCGCGCCTTGCTCGAGAGTTTGCCGAGCAGGCGGTCGATGTTTTTCAGGTCTTCGAGGATCATCTGCTGTTCTTCCACCGACGGCTGCTCGCCTTCGGGGATCAGCATCAATTCGGTGAGGTAGGCCTGTTCCAGCGCAGCGCGGCGGAAGTAGTCGAACAGCAGGCCCTTGGCGATCGCCACCAGAAACGCCCGAGGTTCGCGAGGTTCGTTCAGTTGATCACGGCCCAGCAAGCGCACGAAGGTGTCCTGGCTCAGGTCTTCGGCCCGTTGCGGGCAGGCGATATTGCGTCGAAGCCAGGCCAATAGCCAACTGCGGTGGTCGCGATATAACGCACCGACGAGCTCACTGTGGGGGCTTTGGACTGACGACACGCAGCATCACCGATTGGGAAGTATTAACTAACGAGAATTGTTCGCGATTGTGGCAGAGGCGGGGAAGGTAAGCAATTGGCCACTGGTCAGGTGGTTTATGACGGGGGGGCTGTTAAACCGAGTCATCGTTCATCGCTGGCAAGCCAGCTCCCACAGGACCTTGTGTCGTTCACGGAATGGGCAGGCAACACAAACCTTGTGGGAGCTGGCTTGCCAGCGATGGCGCCGGGACAGGCGCATCAAATTTAGAAGGAAGGCGTTCGCTGCCTGCGTTTCCACTGGCTCAACCGCTGCTGCAGATTCAATGGGCTATCAATCTGTTGTTGGCGTGCGCGGCTGAACAGGATCAACGCGAGTTCGGCAGTCGCCAGCGCATCGGCACTGGCGTTGTGACGCTCGAACACCTCGAGCTTGAACCAGTCGATCCACTCATCCAGCCCCGCCTCGCGAATGTGCGCCTGAGGGCAGAGCATGGGCGCGATATCCGCCACATCCAGAAACGGATGCTGCAACTTGTAGCCCAGATGATCTTTCAGTGCGCGGCCGAGCATGTGCTGATCAAACGGCGCATGAAACGCCAGCACCGGACTGTCGCCTACAAACTCCATGAACTCGAGCAGTGCTTGCGCCGGATCACTGCCGGCAGCGATCGCGCTGGGGCCCAAGCCATGGATCAACACACTGGGCGCCAATTTCATATCCGTGCATTGAAGGGTGCGTTCGAACTGCTGGCTGAAGTCGATTGCCCCGTCTTCAATCACCACCGCGCCGATGGACAGCACCCGATCCTTGTTCATATTCAACCCGGTGGTTTCCAGGTCCAGCACCACCCAGCGCTGTTCGCGCAGGCTGCATTCTCTGAGCTCGGCACCCGCCTGCAAGCGTTGCAGGCGTTGTTGCAATTCTACGGACAGCATCGGTCCCGCCGGGCGCAGCCATGAAAACAGGCTCATAGCTGATACCGCAGGGTCAGGCTGCTTTGCAGGCGTTGGGCCTGACGCAGGGATTCACGCAGGATGCGTCGGTCCAGATGATTGAGGCTGTCGGGATCGACCCGGTTGGAGTAGGGCAAATTCTCCCGGGTCTGTAGCTGATGTTGCTGCATGCGGGTTTGCTGGATGAAGTGATACGCCTCTTCGTACGCCGCACCGTCCAGTCGTTCGATGACTTCTTTGTCGACCAATTGGCGGAAGCGCTCCAGCGTATTGTTCGCCTCGATGCCGTGGGCCAACGCCAGCAATCGGGCGCCGTCGACAAAGGGCGTCAAGCCTTGGACTTTCAGGTCCAGCGTAGCTTTCTCACCGTTCTTGCGCGCCAGCACAAACTCGCGGAAACGCCCTACGGGCGGACGGTTGCGCAGGGCGTTTTCGGCCATCATTCGCTGGAACAGCCGGTTGTCGGCGACCTGATCGAGAATCCCCCGACGCAGTTGCTCGCAGCCTTGCTCGTCGCCCCAGACCACGCGCAGGTCGAAATAGATGCTCGAACCCAGCAGGTTCTCCGGCGTCGCCTCCCTAATAAACGCCGCAAAACGCCGCGCCCACTCGGCCCGGGACAGACACAGCTCGGGGTTGCCGGCCATGATGTTGCCCTTGCACAGGGTGAAGCCGCAGAGCGCCAGGCTCTGATTGATCTGTTGAGCGATGGGCAGCAACTTGCCGCGAATCTCGGCGGCGTGCGCCGCGTCCCGCGCTTCGAACAGAATGCCGTTGTCCTGATCGGTGTGCAGCGTCTGCTCGCGGCGACCTTCGCTGCCGAAACACAGCCAACTGAACGGCACGCCGGGGTCGCCTTTCTCGGCGAGGGTCAGTTCGATCACCCGGCACACGGTGTGGTCGTTGAGCAGGGTGATGATGTGGGTGATCTGGGTCGACGACGCGCCATGGGCCAACATGCGTTCCACCAATTGACCGATCTCGCCGCGCATCGCCACCAGGTTTTCGACCTTCTGGGCGCTGCGGATGGTCCGCGCCAGGTGCACCAGATCGACCCGTTGCAGGGAAAACAGGTCGCGTTCCGAGACCACGCCACACAGGCGCTGGTCCTTGACCAGGCAAACGTGGGCGATATGCCGCTCGGTCATGGCAATGGCGGCATCGAAGGCGCTGTGGTCCGGCGTCAGGAAAAACGGTGCCTGGGTCATGTGCCGTTCGATGGCTTCGTTGAAGTCATTGGTGCCTTCGGCCACCACGTGGCGCAGGTCGCGCAGGGTGAAAATACCCAGCGGCGCCTTGTGCTCATCGACCACCACAATGCTGCCGACCTGTTGCTCGTGCATCAGGGAGACGGCTTCACGCAGCGGCGTGGTCGGGCTGCAGGTCACCGGGTGACGCATGGCCAATTCGCCCAAACGGGTATTCAGCGAGTACTGGGTGCCGAGGGTTTCCACGGCTTTTTGCTGGACTTGCTGGTTAACCTGGTCGAGCAAACTGCTCACGCCGCGTAGGGCGAAGTCGCGAAACGCGTTGGAAAGTGCGAACAGTTTGATGAACGCCAGCTTGTTCAGCTGTAGGCAAAAGGTGTCTTCGGCGGCCAGGTGTTCGGTGCGTGTCGCACGCTCACCCAGCAGCGCGGCGAGGGGGAAACACTCGCCGGTGGTGATTTCGAAGGTGGTTTCCGTGCCGCCCTTGGCCGTGTGGGGACGTTCACCCACGACGCGGCCCTGTTTGACGATGTAGAAATGCTCAACCGGGCCATCGGCGGGTTTGATGATGCTCTCGCCGGGGCCATAAAAACGCAGCTGACATTGTTCAACCAGGTACGCCAGGTGAGCGTGTTCCATTTGATTGAAGGGCGGGAAGCGCTGAAGGAATTGCAAAGTGCCCTGGATGTTCTGCAACACCGCGGTTTTCCCTGCCTGTGTGAAGGCGTCCGCTTTACTCATAACCATTACCGCAGTCTTTTTATGAATTGTTGTGGTCGGATGACTCAGTCATGGTCGGCCCCTGCGCGCAGGGTGCCCATTGGACGTAAGTCTAGGTCAGCCCTGCCGGAGATGAAATTTCGGAAATACCCTACGCAATTTTGGGAAGAACCTATCCTTTCCCCTATAGGAAATAAATCCGACGAAGTGCACATTGTTGCGCCACTTAGCGATGTCTGACGGATGTGCTAGGAAATAGAAATGAAAACGTAGAGTAAGCCATGTCCGACCACGATATTTTGAGTGACGCCGAGCGCGAGGCGCTGAGTGCAGTCATGCTGGAACCCGACTTGCCGCCGCAGCGCGTGCTGATTGTCGATGATGACAAGGACGCCCGGGAGCTGCTCTCGGAAATTCTGGGGCTGGATGGCATCCGCTGCCTGACCGCCGCCAGCGGCGAAACCGCGCTAAAGATGCTGGAAGAGAAACCCTCGATCGGCCTGGTGATTACTGATCTGCGGATGGGGCATGTCGATGGCCTGGAGTTGATCCGCCAAGTGCGTGAGTCGGTTCGGGCAGCGATGCCGATCATCATCGTTTCCGGCGATGCCGACGTGAAGGACGCGATTGCGGCCATACATTTGAGCGTGGTGGACTTTCTGCTCAAGCCGGTTGATACCGTGAAACTGCTGGGGCTGGTTAAGCATGAGTTGGGGATGGAGCCTTAACTAACAACCTGTCGGCTCTACACATTCCCTGTGGGAGCGAGCCTGCTCGCGATGGCGGCAAGACTCAGCATCAATGTTGACTGACCCACCGCTATCGCGAGCAGGCTCGCTCCCACAGGGGACTGCATTCGCAAACAAAAAGCCCTGATCTTTCGATCAGGGCTTTTTCATTTCCGGTATCAACGCTCAGTTACAGGCCATTGGCAGCCTTGAACTCGCGACGACGACGGTGCAGAACCGGCTCGGTGTAGCCGTTCGGCTGTTGGGTGCCTTCAACCACCAGTTCGACCGCCGCCTGGAAGGCGATGTTGCTGTCGAAGTTCGGTGCCAGCGGACGGTACAGCGCGTCATTGGCGTTCTGACGGTCAACCACCGGCGCCATGCGCTTGAGGCTTTCCATCACTTGCGCTTCGGTGACGATACCGTGGCGCAGCCAGTTGGCGATGTGCTGGCTGGAAATCCGCAGCGTGGCACGGTCTTCCATCAGGCCGATGTCGTTGATGTCCGGCACCTTCGAGCAGCCCACGCCCTGATCGATCCAGCGCACCACGTAACCGAGAATGCCCTGGGCGTTGTTGTCCAGTTCGTTCTTGATCTGTTCTGCGGTCCACTGCGGGTTTACCGCCAGCGGGATGGTCAGGATGTCGTCCACCGAGGCGCGCGCACGTTTGGCCAGTTCAGCCTGACGGGCGAACACGTCGACCTTGTGGTAGTGCAGCGCGTGCAGCGCAGCGGCGGTCGGCGAAGGAACCCAAGCGGTATTGGCACCGGCCAGCGGGTGAGCGATTTTCTGTTCCAGCATCGCTGCCATCAGGTCAGGCATGGCCCACATGCCTTTACCGATTTGCGCACGACCTTGCAGGCCGGTGCTCAAACCGATATCGACGTTCCAGTTCTCGTAGGCGCCAATCCACTTTTCAGCCTTCATGTCGGCCTTGCGCACCATCGGGCCGGCTTCCATGGAGGTATGGATTTCATCGCCCGTGCGGTCGAGGAAACCGGTGTTGATAAACACCACGCGCTCGCTGGCGGCCTTGATGCAGGCCTTGAGGTTGACCGTGGTGCGGCGCTCCTCGTCCATGATCCCGACTTTCAGGGTGTTGCGCGGCAGGTTCAGCACCTCTTCGATGCGACCGAACAACTCGTTGGTGAACGCGGCTTCTTCCGGACCGTGCATCTTCGGCTTCACGATGTAGACCGAGCCGGTACGGCTGTTCTTGCGCGAGCTGGTGCCGTTGAGGCTGTGGATCGCCGCGAGGCTGGTCAGCAAACCGTCAAGAATGCCTTCCGGTACTTCGTTGCCGTCTTTGTCGAGGATCGCGTCGATGGTCATCAGGTGACCGACGTTGCGCACGAACAACAGCGAACGACCGTGCAGGCTCAGTTCCTTGCCATCGACGCCGGTGTAAGTGCGATCAGCGTTCATGGTGCGGGTAAAGGTCTTGCCGCCCTTGGAAACTTCTTCCGACAGGTCGCCCTTCATCAGGCCGAGCCAGTTGCGGTAGATCACCACTTTGTCATCGGCATCGACGGCGGCGACGGAGTCTTCGCAGTCCATGATGGTGGTGAGTGCGGCTTCCATCAGGATGTCTTTGACACCGGCAGCGTCGGTCTGGCCGACCGGGGTGCTGGCGTCGACCTGGATTTCGAAGTGCAGGCCGTTGTTCTTCAGCAGGATCGCGGTCGGTGCAGCGGCATCGCCGTGGAAACCGATCAACTGAGCGCCGTTACGCAGGCCGCTGTTGCTGCCACCTTTGAGGGCGACCACCAGTTTGCCGTCAACGATTTTGTAGCTGGTGGAGTCGACGTGGGAGCCGGCAGCCAATGGCGCGGCTTCGTCGAGGAAGGCGCGGGCGAAGGCAATCACCTTGTCGCCGCGAACCTTGTTGTAGCCTTTGCCTTTTTCCGCGCCGTCAGCTTCGCTGATCGCGTCGGTGCCGTAGAGCGCGTCGTACAGCGAACCCCAGCGGGCGTTCGAAGCATTGAGCGCGAAACGCGCATTCATCACCGGCACCACGAGCTGCGGGCCGGCCATGCGGGCGATTTCGTCATCGACGTTTTGCGTCGTTGCCTGGAAATCGGCCGCTTCTGGCAGCAGATAACCGATGTCTTGCAAGAAGGCTTTATAAGCCACGGCGTCGTGCGCCTGACCGGCACGGGATTGGTGCCAGCCATCGATACGAGCCTGGAAATCATCGCGTTTGGCGAGTAGGGCTTTGTTCTTCGGCGCCAGGTCGTGAATGACCTTGTCGGCACCGGCCCAGAATTGATCGGCGGTGAGGCCGGTTCCGGGAATGGCTTCGTTGTTCACGAAGTCGAACAGGACTTTGGCGACCTGCAGGCCACCGACTTGAACGTGTTCAGTCATTGCTTGCCTCACTCTGCTCAGCTATTTCGCTTTTCAGCTCTTCAAATTAACAATGAAGCCTCTGGCTATTTAAACCACAAACCCCTTCCACCAGTACATGCCATTTCGGGCGGCTGGGATGGAACCGATCAACGGCGTTGAGGCCTTGCTGATAGGGCTTTCAGGGCTGCGACCGCGCCTGTGGCAGACATCGATCCAACGTTATGTAGTGCGCGCTGCGGCATACTACATGATGAATTGCGGTTGTGAAAATCAGACTAATTACGTCGTTCTGCGACCCCGTGACGCATTGCAGTCACGTCGGGGATGGGGATGTTCTCAAAAAAGTATGAGATTGTTCCAGTTAAATATATAAAGTTGTACACGATTTGTGTGCGGGTGTTGGCTCCGGTGGTGAATTCATCGCGGGCAAGCCCACTCCCACAGGATTGTGCATAGCCTGTGGGAGCGGGCCTGCCCCCGATGAGGCCAGTCCGGACGACATTGAATCCGGGTCTGCCCAAAGCATCGCTCAACCGTTGCCTATACTTGCCTCTCTATAACAAAAGTCATGACCAGAGGGCTGCGCCATGGACCACCTCGTACTCACAGTTTTCGCACCGGACAAGCCTGGGCAGGTCGAGCGCATCGCCCAGTGCATTGCCGAGCACGGCGGCAATTGGCTGGAGAGCCGCATGTCACGCATGGCTGGGCAGTTTGCCGGGATTCTTCGGGTGGGCGTGCCGGCCGAGGCCTACGACGAATTGGTCGATGCCTTACAGGCGTTGTCCGCCCACGGCATTCGCGTGCTGATTGCCGAAAGCGGCATCGAACAGGCCTGCACCTGGAAGCCGATAGCCATGGAATTGGTTGGCAATGATCGTCCGGGCATCGTTCGCGACATCACGCGTCTGTTGAGTGAGCAGGGGGTCAATCTGGAACGACTGGTCACCGAAGTGCGTCCGGCGCCAATGAGCAGCGAGCCGTTGTTCCACGCCGAAGCGATTCTCGCCGTGCCGCTGACCTTGTCGCTGGACGTTCTGCAGTCGCGCCTGGAAACCCTGGCTGACGATTTGATGGTGGAATTGGTGTTGCGCAGCGACCCCTGACAGGGTTATCCAAGTTATACGTGCACCTGCCTGTGGATAACCTGTAGAGACAGCCCGCCAGCCCACGCCGGCCGGGCTTCTTCAAGATCTGATCAAAAAACCATCAGTTTCAACAGGTTGCGCACAAACACCGGGGATCACACTGTGGATAACCTTGGGACGGATCGATGCAGGCCACGAGAGGCGTGGCCTGTAGAGGTTTGTACGTTTTTTGATCAGCTTCGGCGACGCAGACTTATCCACGCGTCGACGCTGTAAATCGCCAGACCCGCCCAGATAAAGATGAAGGCGACCAGCGTGCTGGACGATAGGTGCTCGCCAAACAGCAGGACGGCTTGCAACAGCACCAATGTCGGTGCCAGGTACTGGAGAAATCCTAATGTCGTGTAGGGCAAATGCCGTGCGGCAGCGTTAAAACACACCAACGGCACCAGCGTTACCGGTCCGGCGGCGACCAGCCACCAGGCTTGGGACGTGGTCCAGAACTCGGGCTGGGCGCTTGTGGCCGTCTGATTGAACAGCAGCCAGGCAATGGCAATCGGCACCAGCATCCAGGTTTCCACCACCAGACCCGGTAGCGCTTTGACCGGCGCTTGCTTGCGGATCAAACCGTAGAAGCCGAACGTCAGCGCCAGCACCAGCGACACCCACGGCAGACTGCCGACTTGCCACACCTGTTGCGCAACGCCAACCGCCGCAAAACCTACGGCGATCCACTGCATGCGCCGCAACCGTTCGCCGAGGATCAACATCCCCAACAACACGTTCACCAGCGGGTTGATGTAGTAACCGAGGCTCGCTTCGAGCATGCGCCCGTTGTTCACCGACCAGACGTAGGTCAGCCAGTTGGCCGCGATCAGCGTGCCACTCAGGGCCAGGATCGCCAGGCGTTTCGGGTTGTCACGCAACTCGCGCCACCAGCCCGGATGCTTCCACACCATCAGCAGCAACGCGCCGAACAGCGCAGACCAGAGCACGCGATGGATGATGATCTCCACGGCGGGCACGTTGGCGATGGCTTTGAAGTAGATCGGGAACAGGCCCCAGATGATGTAGGCACTCAGGCCCAGGATGTACCCGCGACGCGGGTTGGCGGCTTGCATGCAGAATCCTTGCTTAGGCAGCTAACTAAAGAAGGGGATTGTAAGGAGATTTGTCTACGAATGTCCCGCCCGAATACGTCGGGCAATTGTGAACACATGACCTGTGGGAGCGAGCTTGCTCGCGATGGCGGTGTATCAGCTTGCATCGGTGTTGCATGTGCTGCCGTCATCGCTAGCAGGCTAGCTCCCACAGGGATTTTCGGTGTGTCAGAAGAGTTTGAGGGGTTCTTCGTTGAGGGCGGCGAGTTGCTCACGCAACGCCAACACCTGATCGCCCCAATACCGTTCGGTGCCAAACCACGGAAAACTATGCGGGAACGCCGGGTCGTCCCAGCGGCGCGCGAGCCATGCGCTGTAATGCATCAGGCGCAATGCGCGCAGTGGTTCGATCAGCGCCAGTTCCCGCGGGTCGAAATCGTGAAACTCGTTGTAGCCGTCCATCAATTCTGACAACTGGCCCAGACATTCCTGACGGTCACCGGCGAGCATCATCCAGATGTCCTGCACTGCCGGGCCCATGCGGCAGTCGTCGAGGTCGACGATGTGGAACATCTCGTCGCGGCACATCATGTTGCCGGGGTGGCAATCGCCGTGCATGCGGATGTTCTGGTGCGGCGTGACGTTGTAAACGTCTTCCACACGCTTGAGCAGGTCGCGGGCCACGGACTCGTAGGCCGGCAACAGGCTTTTGGGGATGAAATTGCCTTCGAGCAGTGTCGTCAGTGAATCGTGACCGAAGTTCTTCACGCCCAAGGCTTCACGGTGTTCGAACGGTTTGGTGGCGCCGACGGCATGCAGGCGTCCAAGCAGTTGGCCCAGCCGATACAACTGATCGAGATTGCCCGGCTCCGGCGCACGGCCGCCACGGCGGGGGAACAGGGTGAAACGGAAACCGTTGTGTTCGTGCAGGCTGGCACCGTTGTGAATCATCGGCGCCACCACCGGCACGTCGCACTCGGCGAGTTCGAAGGTGAACTGGTGTTCTTCGAGAATCGCTTCGTTGGTCCAGCGCTGCGGCCGGTAGAACTTGGCGATCAGCGGTTCGGAGTCTTCGATGCCGACCTGATAGACGCGGTTCTCGTAGCTGTTGAGCGCCAGAATGCGCGCGTCGCTGAGAAAGCCGATGCTTTCGACGGCATCGAGCACGAGGTCTGGGGTGAGGGTTGCAAACGGGTGGGCCATGCTGACTCCTGCGCGCAGCAGGCTGCCGCGTCCGGCCAAGCATGGTAGCGCAGACGGGCTTACTTTAGTGTTAAGGCTTGAGATGAGTGGTGTTGCCATCGCTGGCAGGCTAGCTCCCACACTGGATCTGCGACACTCCGCAAGTCCCCTGTGGGAGCTAGCCTGCTAGCGATAGGGCCCGGTCAGGCGCCGACGATCCCGCCATCCTCACGGGAAATCGCCATCACCGAAGACCGCGGCTTGCCATTCGGCAAATGCTCAGGGAACGTCGAGCCACCGTTTTCCCCTGGATGCTGAATCCCGACAAACAAGGTCTTCTGATCCGGCGAGAAGCTGATCCCTGTCACCTCGCAACCAATCGGCCCGACCATGAACCGACGAATCTCCCCGGTCACCGGGTCGGCGCAGAGCATCTGGTTGTTGCCCATACCGGCGAAATCACCGGCATTGCTCGAATCGCCATCGGTCAGGATCCACAACCGTCCTGCCTTGTCGAAACCCAGGCCGTCCGGGCTGTTGAACATGTTTTGCGGCGTGATGTTCGACGAACCGCCCTTTGGCGTTCCGGCGTGGACACCCGGGTTGCCGGCGACCACAAACAGATCCCAGGCAAAGCTTTTCGACCCGTGATCATCACGGTCGGTGCGCCAGCGCAGAATCTGCCCGTACACGTTCTTCTCGCGCGGGTTGGGCCCGCCTACCGGTTGACCGTCTTCACCGCGCTTGGCGTTGTTGGTCAGTGTGCAATAGACCTGGCCATCCATGGGGCTGACGACGATCCATTCCGGACGGTCCATGCGCGTTGCTTTCACCACCGTGGCCGCGAGGCGCGCATGAATCAGCACTTCGGCCTGATCGGCAAAACCGCTGCTGGCGTCGATGCCGTTTTTGCCGTGGGTCAGCTCGATCCACTCGCCCTGGCCTTTTGGGTGATCGGCATTGCCGTCGCCCGCGTCGAAACGCGCCACGTACAAGGTGCCGTGGTCCAGCAAGTCGCGATTGGCTTTCGGGTTCTTGTGGTTGATCTTGTCGCGGCTGACGAATTTGTAGATGAATTCACCGCGCTCGTCGTCGCCCATGTACACCACGGCGTGGCCGTCACGGGTTTCGGCCAGGGCCGCGTTTTCATGTTTGAAACGGCCCAGCGCGGTGCGCTTGACCGGTGTCGATTGCGGATCGAACGGGTCGATTTCCACCACCCAACCGTGACGGTTGAGTTCGTTGGGGTTTTTCGCCAGGTCGAAGCGTTCGTCGTGTTGATGCCAGTTGATTTCTTTACTGGCCGCCACCGCGCCATAGCGTTTTTGCGCTGCATCGAATTTCTGCTCGGCATTGCTGCTGCCGAAACAGTCGGTGAAGTTCTCTTCACAGGTCAGGTAGGTGCCCCACGGCGTCTTGCCGTTGGCGCAGTTCTGGAAGGTGCCGAGCACGTTCTTGCCGTGCGGGTCGGCGCTGGTTTTTACCAGCGCGTGGCCGGCGGCCGGGCCGCTCAGGCTGATCGGTGCATTGCCGTGAATGCGCCGGTTGTAGCGCGAGCCCTGGACGAATTGCCATTGGCCGTTCTTGCGCTGCACTTCGATCACCGACACGCCTTCGCAGGCCAGCGCCTTGCGCACTTCTTCCTTCGATTGCGGCATGCCGCCATGCGGGTAGAGGTAGCGGTAGTTGGTGTATTCGTTGTTGATCGCCATCAGCGCCCGGTCTTTTTCACCGGGAAACTCGAACAGGCTCATGCCGTCGTTGTTGTCGCCAAACTGGACTTCCTGCTGCTCTGCGCTGCCGTTACCGCTCGGGTCAAATGCCGGGCCGTTCTTTTGCAGCGGCTGGCCCCAGCTGATCAGCACCGAAGATTTGTACCCCGGTGGCAGGGTGATGGCGTCGTTGGTGGCCGCAGCGATGCTGTCAAAACCCAGCAGTTTGCTGGTGCCGGCGCTGACACTCGCGGCGAGCACACTGCGGCTCAGCAGGTTACCGCCGAGGAACATCGCGGCACCGCACAGGGCGCCCGCGCTGATGAAGCCGCGACGGCTCAGGCCGACCATGTTCTCGAGGTCGGTGTTTTGGTTGTCTTCTAATAGGCTCACATCAGGCTCCCTGCGGGTTTTTGCAGTCACCTTAAAGCGCGTTAATGACGCTTATGTTTCAGAGCGGTGTACCGAGCAAAACGTTGGATGGCGCAAACTGCACCCGCACCGGTTTATTGGTGGCGAGGCCGAGGTTTTTCAGGTGCAGCGGCTCGGCCAGTGCGCACAGCGTCTGGCCATTGGGCAGGCCGATCCGCACTTCACTGGGGCCGTCTTCGGCGTCGAGGATTTCTTCGATGATGCCAGTAAAGTCGTTGTGGCAAGGTGCTGCAGGGTCTTCGATGGCAAGCAGGTCGAGCCAACCGGCCTTGATCAGAGCGACGACTTCGGTGCCGGTTTCCAGCTCCAGGCGCAGTGTGCTGTCGTGAGTGATCTGCGCAACGAGGATCAAGCCTTCAGCCAGTTCCAGGCGGATCAGGTCGTTGCGTCCCTGAACTTCGATTTCCACAACCTTGCCGTGCAATTGATTGCGTGCGCTGGTTCTGAGCATCAGGCGGCCGAGCAAATTAAGATCACTGGCGTCTTCGGCAGCTTCCAGCACCTGCGCCTGCAACGTTTGCAGCTTTTGATACAGGCGCAACACACGCTCGCCTTCGCTGGACAGCTTGGCGCCACCGCCGCCCTTGCCGCCGACACTGCGCTCCACCAGCGGTTTCTGCGCGAGGTTGTTCAGCTCGTCGATGGCGTCCCATGCCGCTTTGTAGCTCAGGCCCGCACTTTTCGCGGCGCGGGTGATCGAGCCCTGCTCGGCAATGTGTTGCAGCAATGCAATGCGCTGCGGGCGACGGACAATGTGCTGGGACAACAGCGTAGGCAAGGACATGGCAAGGCGCTTTGGCTAGTGACGATGGTGAGGACGTTGGCGGCTTGATGTCTGGGAGTCAAGTCAGCCACGGCTGCTCAGGGTTTTGTGTCTCCCTATCAAACCGCGTCGCCGGGTTTTGGCGTGCGTGCCAGGCAATAGACATCGACCCGCGAGGCGCCGGCGCTCATTAGCAGACGGGCCAGTGCCTGGGCCGTGGCGCCGGTGGTCAACACGTCGTCCACCAGCGCCAGGTGGCGACCTTTGATCGGCGCGCCCGGTGTCAGTGCGAATGCGTTGAGCAGGTTTTTTTTACGGTCGTCGGCCTTGAGCTCTTGTTGCGCGCTGGTGTCTTGAACCCTCTTTAGCAGCGTTTCATCGCAAGGAATATTCAGACTGGCGCTGAGCCAGCGAGCCAGCATTGACGCCTGGTTAAACCCCCGTTGACGCAGACGCTTAGCAGCGAGCGGAACGGGGACCAACGCATCCGGCCGTTGCAGCGCTTCATCGAAGCGATATTGCAGGGATTGCGCTAGAAGTTCGGCGAGCAGGCGACCAAACGGCCACTTCGCGCCGTGCTTGAACCGGGTGATCAGGCTGTCGACCGGAAAGCCGTAGGTCCACGGTGCGATCACCTGTTCGAAGGGCGGCGGTTGCTGCAAGCACTGGCCGCACGTCAGGCCTGCCGCGGGGAGCGGCAGGGCGCAGGTCTGGCAATGATCGCCGAGCCAGGGCAGTTCCGTTTCGCAGGCCATACAGATCGGCGTGGCATCTTCGGCCGCCTCGCCGCAGAGCAGACAGAATTGTTTGTTTTTTAACCAGATGTAAACCGGTCCTTCGTATCGTGGTTGACAGCGCATCACTCTTCCTTAAATATGCCGAACATCCGTGTCGCGTCTGTGGGTATTCCGTCCCCCGACCGCTTGCCCAGCATAAAACAAAGGAAACGCCCATGAGCGCCAGCACCTCTGCAACCCTGCGTCATGACTGGTCTTTGGCCGAAGTCAAAGCACTCTTCGTTCAGCCATTCAATGACCTGCTGTTTCAGGCGCAGACCGTGCACCGCGCGCATTTCGACGCCAACCGCGTCCAGGTTTCCACGCTGCTGTCGATCAAAACCGGCGCCTGCCCGGAAGATTGCAAATATTGTCCGCAGTCCGGTCACTACAACACCGGCCTGGAAAAAGAAAAACTGATGGAAGTGCAGAAGGTCCTCGAAGAGGCCGCTCGCGCCAAGGCCATCGGTTCGACCCGTTTCTGCATGGGCGCGGCGTGGAAACACCCGTCGGCCAAAGACATGCCGTACGTGCTGGAGATGGTCAAGGGCGTAAAAGCCATGGGCCTGGAAACCTGCATGACCCTCGGGCGTCTGGATCAGGACCAGACCGAAGCGCTGGCCAAGGCCGGCCTCGACTACTACAACCACAACCTCGATACCTCGCCGGATTTCTACACCAGCATCATCACCACCCGCACTTACAGCGAGCGCCTGCAAACCCTGGCCTACGTTCGTGACTCCGGGATGAAGATCTGCTCCGGTGGCATCCTCGGCATGGGCGAAACCCTCGATGACCGCGCCAACCTGCTGATCCAGCTGGCCAACCTGCCGGAGCACCCGGAATCGGTGCCGATCAACATGCTGGTGAAGGTTGCTGGTACGCCGCTGGAAAATGCCGAAGACATCGACCCGTTCGATTTCATCCGCATGCTCGCGGTTGCGCGCATCCTGATGCCGCAATCCCACGTGCGCCTGTCCGCCGGCCGCGAGGCCATGAACGAGCAGATGCAGGCCCTGGCATTCTTCGCCGGTGCGAACTCGATTTTCTACGGCGACAAACTGCTGACCACCGCCAACCCGCAGGCCGACAAGGACATGCAACTGTTCTCGCGCCTGGGCATCCTGCCGGAAGCGCGCGAAGAGCACGCCGACGAGGTGCATCAAGCCGCCATCGAACAGGCGCTGGTGGAGCAGAAGAGCAGCGAGCAGTTCTATAACGCGGCTGTTTGACCGTTTCACCGCTCCCGCTGATTGAAGTGCAAAACCCCTGTAGGAGCGAGACCGGCTTGTCGGCGATAGCGGTATGACATCCAATAACGATGTCGACTGACACAATGCCATCGCGAGCAGGCTCACTCCCACAAGGGAACTGTGTCATTTGATAGTCGAGGCCTGCATGTCTTTCGATCTCGCCGCACGCCTTGCTGCCCGTCGTGCCGAAAATCTCTACCGCCAACGCCCATTGCTCGAAAGCCCTCAGGGCCCGGAAGTGGTGGTCGATGGCCAGCCGTTGCTGGCGTTTTGTAACAACGATTACCTGGGCCTGGCCAATCACCCGCAAGTGATCGAAGCCTGGCGCGCCGGGGCGTCCCGTTGGGGTGTCGGCGGCGGCGCTTCGCACTTGGTCATCGGCCACAGCACGCCACATCATGAGCTGGAAGAAGCGTTGGCGGACCTGACTGGCCGCCCGCGCGCCTTGCTGTTCACCACCGGTTACATGGCCAACCTGGGCGCGGTCACCGCGCTGGTCGGGCCGGGCGATACGGTGCTGGAAGACCGACTCAATCACGCTTCGTTGCTCGACGCCGGGTTGTTGTCCGGCGCGCGATTCAATCGTTATCTGCACAACGATGCGGCGAGCCTGGCCAATCGTCTCGAGAAAGCCACCGGCAATACGCTGGTGGTGACCGACGGCGTGTTCAGCATGGACGGCGACATTGCTGACCTGCCGGCATTGGCTCGGGAAGCCAAGGCCAAAGGCGCGTGGTTGATGGTCGACGACGCGCACGGTTTCGGTCCGTTGGGTGCCAACGGCGGCGGGATCGTCGAGCATTTCGGCTTGAGTCAGGAAGACGTGCCGGTGCTGGTCGGTACCCTCGGCAAAGCATTCGGTACGGCGGGCGCGTTTGTCGCCGGCAGCGACGAGCTGATCGAGAGCCTGATCCAGTTCGCCCGTCCGTACATTTACACCACCAGCCAGCCGCCGGCCCTGGCCTGCGCGACGCTGAAAAGCCTCGAGTTGCTGCGCACTGAACATTGGCGACGTGAACATCTGAAAACGTTGATCCGGCAGTTCCGCCAAGGCGCCGAGCAGATCGGCCTGGAGTTGATGGACAGCTTCACGCCGATTCAGCCGATCATGATCGGCGATGCCGGGCGTGCGATGCGACTCTCGCAGATGCTGCGTGAACGCGGGTTGATGGTCACTGCGATTCGTCCGCCGACCGTGCCTGCCGGCAGCGCCCGTCTGCGTGTGACCCTGACCGCTGCCCACAGCGAGGCGCAGGTGCAGCTATTGTTAAATGGACTGGCCGATTGTTTTCAACAACTGGGACCGGAGCCAAGCCATGCGTGATCGTCTGATTCTGCTGCCCGGCTGGGGCCTCGGGATTTCTCCGCTGGAGCCCTTGGCGGCTGCGTTGCAGGGGCTGGATGAACACCTGCGTGTCGAGATCGAACCGTTGCCGGAGCTGGAATCCAGCGACCTGGAAGAATGGCTCGAAGAGCTGGATTCGACCGTGCCTCAGGATGCGTGGCTTGGCGGCTGGTCCCTCGGCGGCATGCTTGCCGCCGAGTTGGCGGCACGTCGTGGTGATCGTTGCTGCGGCTTGCTGACCCTGGCGAGCAATCCATCGTTTGTTGCCCATGAGCAGTGGCCGAGCGCGATGCCCGGTGAAACCTTTGATGCGTTTCTGGCAGGCTGCAATGCCGATCCCCGTCTGACGTTGAAACGCTTTTCGCTGCTTTGCGCGCAAGGCGCCGAAGACCCGCGCGGGCTGTCGCGGCTACTGCTCGGTGGTGCGCCAAACGCCTCTGCTGCGGTGTTGATGAGCGGCCTGGAGCTGCTTGCACAACTGGATACCCGTCAGGCGTTGCAGGCCTTTCGAGGTCCGCAACTGCACCTGTTCGCCGGCCTCGACGGGCTGGTGCCGGCCGAAGCGGCGGGGGACTTGCTGATGCTGCTGCCGGACGTCGAAATTGGCCTGATCGAACAGGCCAGCCACGCGTTTCTTCTGGAAGACCCTCACGGTGTGGCGGGGGCGATCCAGGCCTTTTTGCATGAGTTCGGTGATGACTGATTTATCTCTTCCCAACCTGCCGGGTGGTTTGCCCGACAAACGCCAGGTGGCGGCGTCCTTTTCCCGTGCGGCGGCCAGCTACGACAGCGTGGCCGAATTGCAACGTGACGTCGGCAGTCAGTTGTTGAGCCGTTTGCCGAGCGATTTTGTACCGGGTCGATGGTTGGATCTTGGGTGTGGCACCGGGCATTTCAGTCGTGTGCTGGGTGAGCGTTTTCCGGCCGGTCACGGGGTGGCGCTGGACATTGCCGAAGGCATGCTCGATCACGCGCGTCCGTTGGGTGGCGCCACGCATTTTATCGCTGGTGATGCGGAGCGGCTGCCATTGCAGGATTCGACCTGTGATTTGATCTTCTCCAGCCTGGCGGTGCAGTGGTGCGCGGACTTCGCGGCGGTGCTCAGTGAAGCCCATCGCGTGCTGAAACCTGGCGGAAAATTTGCGTTTGCTAGTCTGTGCGTGGGTACGTTGTTTGAGCTGCGAGACAGTTGGCGTCAGGTCGATGGCATGGTGCACGTCAACCGCTTCCGCGAGTTCGGGGTTTATCAACAACTGTGCGCGGCGAGTGGCTTGCAGGTCGCGAGTCTGCAAACCCGTCCTCACGTGCTGCATTACCCGGATGTGCGCAGCCTGACTCACGAACTCAAGGCGTTGGGCGCGCACAACCTCAACCCCGGTCGGCCGGGTGGTTTGACCGGCAGGGCGCGGATTCTCGGCCTGGTCGAGGCGTATGAGCAGTTTCGTCAGGCCCAAGGCCTGCCGGCGACTTATCAAGTGGTGTATGCCGTTTTGGAGAAACCCTTATGAGCGCAGCGTATTTCATCACCGGGACTGACACCGATGTCGGCAAGACCACCGTGGCTGCGGGTTTGCTGCATGCTGCGCGGTTGGCAGGCTTGAGTACGGCGGCGGGCAAACCGGTGGCTTCCGGTTGCGACGTGACGCCCAAGGGTTTGCGCAACGCCGATGCGTTGGCGCTGCTGGCGGAATGTTCGGTGCCGCTGACCTATGCACAAGTCAATCCAGTGGCCTTCGAACCGGCCATCGCTCCGCATCTGGCGGCGCGCGAGGCCGGGGTGGCGTTGACGGTGCAATCGTTGCTGGTGCCCATGCAGCAGATTCTGCAGATGCAGGCAGATTTCACCCTGATCGAAGGCGCCGGCGGCTGGCGCGTGCCGCTGGCGGATCAGGACAACCTGTCGGACCTGGCCATGGCGCTGGGTCTGCCGGTGATTCTGGTGGTCGGGGTGCGGTTGGGCTGCATCAATCATGCACTGCTGACGGCCGAGGCGATTGCGCAGGACGGTTTGCAACTGGCGGGTTGGGTGGCCAACATCATCGATGCCAAGACTTCACGCCTGGAAGAAAACCTGGCCACGCTGGCCGAGCGGATTCCTGCGCCGTGCCTGGGGCGCGTACCAAAACTCAAGGTGGTGACGGCTGAGGCGGTGGCGGAACACCTTCAACTGGATTTGCTGGACTGAAGTTGCACGCGCGGGTTTTAACTATGACAAGGCACTGTGCCATTAGTGTTTTTGTCGGGCCTTTTGCGGGCGGCTCTGGTTCAATGGCCACTATTGATCCTATGCAGGACGAGTTCTCCCATGGAAATCTCAGGAAGTAGCGCTTTTTATGCCGGTCTGAGCACTATTCAGACAGGGCAGAACCGTGTTGATCAAGCCTCGGGCCAGATCGCCAACACTATGGTCGAGCGTTCGGTGACCAGCCAGTCCTCCGATGCTCAGGTCAATCGCCTGCGTTCTGTTGATCGCAGCCAGCAGTCGGACCTCGCCAGCAACATGGTCGAGATGGCTCAGGGCAAGTTTCAGGTTGAGGCCGGTGTCAAAGTTGCCAAAGCTTCCGATGAAATGCTCGGTACGCTGATCGACACCTTCGCTTGATCATTCGCTGAAACCGCTCTGCCAACGCCGCGACCCTTCGCGGCGTTTTTGTGCGTAAGTCCTTCTCCCCCAACCAAACTTTTCTGCAGGGCGTGTTGCTCAGTCAACGGCGTTGTGTTGTCGCGTGTGCGGCATTGTGCGGGGAGTGATGACGAACGGCAAAAGATCGGCGCTTGACAAGATTTGGGCGTAAACGTATGTTTCAAACAACTGTTTGACCGTCACAACAAATCAACGCGGTCGTTCATTCCCGGTTACATCAGCAGAGGTTTATCGCTATGCCTGACTACAAGGCCCCCTTGCGTGATATTCGCTTCGTTCGTGACGAACTGCTCGGCTACGAAGCGCACTATCAGAGCCTTCCGGCTTGCTCGGACGCAACTCCGGACATGGTTGACGCCATTCTCGAAGAAGGCGCCAAGTTTTGTGAGCAGGTACTGGCTCCGCTGAACCGCGTGGGTGACACCGAAGGCTGCACCTGGAGCGAGTCCGGCGTTAAAACCCCGACCGGTTTCAAAGAAGCCTACAAACAATTCGTCGAAGGCGGCTGGCCAAGCCTGGCCCACGACGTAGAGCACGGCGGCCAAGGCCTGCCGGAGTCTCTGGGTCTGGCCGTCAGCGAAATGGTCGGCGAAGCCAACTGGTCGTGGGGCATGTACCCAGGCCTGTCGCACGGTGCGATGAACACCATCTCCGAGCACGGCACGCCTGAGCAACAACACGCCTACCTGACCAAACTGGTGTCTGGCGAATGGACCGGCACCATGTGCCTGACCGAGCCACACTGCGGCACCGACCTGGGCATGCTGCGCACCAAGGCCGAACCTCAGGCTGACGGTTCCTACAAAGTCTCCGGCACCAAGATCTTCATCTCGGCCGGCGAACACGACATGGCCGACAACATCGTCCACATCGTGCTGGCCCGCCTGCCGGATGCTCCGGCTGGCACCAAAGGCATCTCGCTGTTCATCGTTCCGAAATTCATGCCGAACGAAGACGGTTCGATCGGTGCCCGTAACGCCGTGACCTGTGGTTCCCTGGAACACAAAATGGGCATCCACGGCAACGCCACCTGCGTGATGAACTTCGACGCGGCCACCGGTTTCCTGATCGGCCCGGCGAACAAAGGCCTGAACTGCATGTTCACCTTCATGAACACCGCACGCCTGGGCACCGCGCTGCAAGGTCTGGCCCACGCCGAAATCGGCTTCCAGGGCGGCCTGAAATACGCTCGCGATCGTCTGCAAATGCGCTCGCTGACTGGCCCGAAAGCGCCGGAAAAAGCCGCTGACCCGATCATCGTGCACCCTGACGTGCGCCGCATGCTGTTGACCATGAAAGCGTTCGCCGAAGGCAACCGCGCAATGGTTTACTTCACCGCCAAGCAAGTCGACATCGTCAAGTACGGCGTGGACGAAGAAGAGAAGAAGAAAGCCGACGCGCTGCTGGCGTTCATGACGCCAATCGCCAAAGCCTTCATGACTGAAGTCGGTTTCGAATCCGCTAACCACGGCGTGCAAATCTACGGCGGCCACGGCTTCATCGCCGAGTGGGGCATGGAGCAGAACGTTCGCGACAGCCGTATTTCGATGCTGTACGAAGGCACCACCGGCATCCAGGCACTCGACCTGCTGGGCCGTAAAGTGCTGATGACTCAAGGCGAGGCCCTGAAAGGCTTCACCAAGATCGTCCACAAGTTCTGCCAGACCAACGAAGGCAACGAAGCCGTTCAGGAATTCGTTACGCCGCTGGCTGCACTGAACAAAGAATGGGGCGAGTTGACCATGAAGGTTGGTATGGCGGCCATGAAAGACCGCGAAGAAGTCGGCGCGGCCTCCGTGGACTACCTGATGTACTCCGGTTACGCCTGCCTGGCCTACTTCTGGGCTGACATGGCGCGTCTGGCTACTGAAAAACTGGCTGCCGGCACTACCGAAACGGCGTTCTACACCGCCAAGCTGCAGACTGCGCGCTTCTACTTCCAGCGCATCCTGCCGCGTACCCGCACGCACGTTGTAACCATGCTGTCGGGCGCCAACAACCTGATGGACATGAAAGAAGAAGACTTCGCGCTGGGCTACTAAGCCTTAACGCGGTCTTTTAAAAAGCCGCTGCTCCTTCGGGAGTGGCGGTTTTTTTTGCACTCGGCTTTGGTGAAAAAAAACCGTGGTTGGGGCCGTTTCCCCGTCTCTTATAACGACCTTTGGTGGGCGAACCGTGCATGACTGGATGCCCGGATAGAAGTCATTAATGCGGCGTCAAAAAAACCTTATCAAATCACTCAGAAAATCGGAGGTACTGCCGTTAAAGTAGTGGGCACAATGCCATCTATAGACATGACGGGTCGGAGCTTTACCCTTGCCGCGTTCTTCCGCTGTACGTTTCAGTCATTTTCTACCGTCACTTCTGCTTTTGCTTGCGGGGCTGGCGGCTGCTTACGTCAAGGACCTGAACGTCTTCTTCACTTCGCTGTTCAACGTGCTGCCGACGTTGGTGCTGTTGCTCGGCGGCGCTTATTGCGCGGTTTACCGACGTCAGCGTGAACTGTTTCTGATGGTCACGGTGTACATCGCCTACTACCTGCTCGACACCCAGACCGACTATTACCGCGACAACGGCAGAGTGCGTGAAGACGCCGCCGTGGTCTTTCACCTGTGCTGCCTGTTGTTGCCGCTGATGTTTGGCGTATTCGCGGCGTGGCAGGAGCGTACCCATCTGTTCCAGGACATGGTCGCGCGTTTCGCGGTGTTGCTGGCCGTCGGCAGCGTGGCATTGGGCCTGGAGCAAAGTTACCCACAGGCGCTGTTGATGTGGCTGTCGGAAATCCGCTGGCCGGCCCTGCATGGCGCGTGGATGAGCCTGATTCAGTTGTCTTACCCGGTGTTTATCGCTTCGTTCCTGCTGCTGAGCTGGCAATACTGGCGTAACCCGAGACCCTTGCATGCCGCCCAACTGGTGGGTTTGCTCGGGTTGTTCTGGGCGTTGCCGAAGACGTTCATCCTGCCGTTTACCCTGAACATCATGTGCAGTCAGGTGATGTTGATGATTGCGGCGGCCGTTGCCCATGAAGCCTATCAAATGGCCTTCCGCGATGAGCTCACCGGTTTGCCCGGCCGCCGCGCGTTGAACGAGCGCATGCAGCGCCTGGGGCGCAATTACGTGTTGGCCATGAGCGACGTCGACCACTTCAAGAAATTCAACGACACCCATGGCCATGACGTCGGCGATCAGGTGTTGCGACTGGTTGCCAGCAAACTGTCGAAAATCGGCGGCGGCGGTAGGGCGTATCGCTACGGCGGTGAGGAATTCGCGCTGGTGTTCGCGGGCAAGACGCTTGAAGAGTGCATGCCGCATCTGGAAGTCATCCGTGAATCCATCGCCACTTACAACATTCAACTGCGTAACCAGGACAACCGCCCTCAGGATGACCAGCAAGGTCGTCAGCGTCGTGCCGGATCAGGGGCTTCGAGTGTGTCGGTGACCGTCAGCATCGGCGTCGCCGAACGCGTGGAACAACGCAACCCGGAAAAAGTGCTCAAGTCCGCCGATGAGGCGCTCTACGCGGCCAAAGGCGCCGGGCGAAACTGCGTGGTGGCTTACGGACAGAACCGTCGTGGTGCGGTGCGCGAGGCGGCAGCGGGTTGAGTGATGATGGCGCATTCAGCGTCTGGACAGTGATTGTGAGGCGTGGTCGGCGGCAGTAGGTTTGATCAATCTGCTGCCGGAGAAATGACCATGCCCGAATACAAAGCTCCCCTGCGCGACATGCGCTTTCTGATCGACCACGTCTTCGATTTTCACAGCAATTACGCCGCACTGGGTGCTACGGATGCCAGCCCGGACATGGTCAATGCGATCCTCGAAGAGGGTGCGAAATTCTGCGAGAACGTTCTCGCACCGCTCAATCGCAGTGGCGACGAAGAAGGCTGCCATTTCGACAATGGCGTGGTGACAACGCCTACAGGCTTCAAGCAAGCCTTCGCACAATACGTGGAAGGTGGCTGGCATGGCCTGGCGGCTGATCCCGCTTACGGCGGCCAAGGTTTGCCAAGTTCGCTGGGGTTGGTCATCAGCGAGATGGTCGGGTCCAGCAACACCTCTTGGGGCATGTACCCGGGCCTGACCCACGGCGCGATGTCGGCGATCCACGCCCATGGCACCGAAGAACAGAAAGACACCTACCTGAGCAAACTCACCGCTGGTCAATGGACCGGCACCATGTGCCTGACCGAAGCCCATTGCGGCACAGACCTGGGCATCATCAAGACCCGCGCCGTGCCTGCCGCCGATGGCAGTTACGCGATCTCCGGCAGCAAGATTTTCATCTCGGCCGGCGAACACGACATGAGCGACAACATCATTCACCTCGTGCTGGCGAAACTGCCGGATGCGCCTGCGGGCACCAAGGGCATTTCGCTGTTCATCGTTCCAAAATTCCTGCCCGATGCCGACGGTGAAGCGGGCGAGCGCAACGGCGTTTCCTGCGGCTCGATCGAGCACAAAATGGGCATCAAGGCCTCGGCCACCTGCGTGCTCAACTTCGACGAGGCCAAGGGCTTCCTGATTGGCGAACCGAACAAGGGCCTGAACTGCATGTTCACCATGATGAACCATGCGCGTCTCGGCACCGGAATGCAGGGGTTGTGCCTGGGGGAGGCGAGTTTTCAGGGCGCGATCAAGTACGCCAACGACCGCTTGCAAATGCGTTCGCTGACCGGCCCGAAAGCACCGGAAAAAGTCGCCGACCCGATCATCGTTCATCCCGACGTGCGCCGGATGTTGCTGACCATGAAGGCCTTCAACGAAGGCAATCGCGCGCTCACCTATTTCACCGCGCAGTTACTCGATGTCGCCCATTTGAGCCCGGATGAAACCGCGCGGCAGGACGCCGAAGACCTGTTGGCGTTCCTGACGCCGATCTGCAAGGCCTTCATGACCGACACCGGTCTGGAAGTGACCAACCACGGCATGCAGGTGTTCGGCGGACACGGTTTCATTCGTGAGTGGGGCATGGAGCAGTTGGTTCGCGATTGCCGGATCGCACCGATCTATGAAGGCACCAACGGCATTCAGGCACTGGATTTGCTCGGGCGTAAAGTGCTCGGCAGCCAAGGCAAACTGCTGCGCGGCTTTACCAAAATCGTTCACAAGTTCTGCGCGGCGAACGCCGATCATCCGCAACTCGCCAGCTACGTGGCGCAACTCAATGGGCTGAATCAGCAGTGGGGCGAAGTGACCACGCAGGTCGGCATGGCGGCGATGAAAAACCCGGATGAAGTGGGCGCTGCGTCCGTGGATTACTTGATGTATAGCGGTTACATCATCCTCGGCTACTTGTGGCTGCGCATGGCGCTGGTGGCTCAGTCACAACTGGATGCAGGCAGCGGCGATGCCGATTATTGCCGGGGCAAACTGGCGACCAGCGAGTTTTACTTCAGGCGATTGCTGCCGCGCACTGCCGCCCATCGCGCAGCCATTGAAGCGGGTAGCGATTGCCTGATGAAGCTGCCGGCGGAGTTGTTTGCGCTGTAGTCGTCCCGTTACGTTTAACGGAAGCCCGCCTAGTGCGGGCTTTTTGCTGATGACTAAAAATTACAAAAGGGTCACTAGCTGACCCTATGTGTCGCAAAAGTTGTTGGGTTACACTCGGACCTAACGAAAACACTCTTCCTACGAATCACCTGTAAAGATCTTGCGAGGTTTGCCATGGCTGACTACAAAGCGCCCCTGCGCGATATGCGCTTCGTCCTCAATGAAGTATTCGAGGTCGCCAAACTCTGGGCCGAGTTGCCTGCGCTGGCCGAGACCGTCGATGCGGAAACCGTTGAAGCCATTCTTGAAGAAGCCGGCAAGGTCACCAGCAAAAGCATCGCGCCCCTGAGCCGTGCGGCTGACGAAGAAGGTTGCCATTGGGCGGACGGTGCCGTCACTACGCCGGCAGGTTTCCCACAGGCTTATCAGACTTACGCTGAAGGCGGTTGGGTCGGTGTCGGTGGCGATCCGACCTACGGCGGCATGGGCATGCCCAAGGCGGTTTCGGCTCAGGTCGAAGAAATGGTCAACTCCGCGAGCCTGTCGTTTGGTCTGTACCCGATGCTGACCGCCGGTGCCTGCCTGTCGATCAACGCGCACGCCAGCGAAGAGCTGAAAGCCGCTTACCTGCCGAACATGTACGCCGGCGTCTGGGCCGGCTCGATGTGCCTGACCGAGCCGCACGCCGGTACAGACCTGGGGATCATCCGCACCAAAGCCGAGCCTCAGGCCGACGGTTCCTACAAAGTCAGCGGCACCAAGATCTTCATCACCGGCGGTGAACACGATCTGACCGAGAACATCATTCACCTGGTACTGGCCAAGTTGCCGGATGCACCGGCGGGTCCGAAAGGCATTTCGCTGTTCCTGGTGCCGAAGTTCATGGTCAATGCCGATGGCAGCCTGGGCGCGCGCAACCCGGCGACCTGCGGTTCGATTGAGCACAAGATGGGCATTCAGGCATCTGCGACCTGCGTGATGAACTTCGACGAAGCCGTGGGCTATCTGGTTGGCGAGCCGAACAAAGGCCTGGCGGCGATGTTCACCATGATGAACTACGAACGTCTGGGCGTCGGCATCCAGGGCCTGGCCTCTGGCGAGCGCTCTTACCAGAATGCCATCGAATACGCCCGCGACCGTCTGCAAAGCCGTTCGCCGACTGGCGCGCAGAACAAGGACAAAGCGGCGGACCCGATCATCGTCCACCCCGACGTGCGTCGCATGCTGTTGACCATGAAAGCCTCGAACGAAGGCGGCCGTGCGTTCTCGACGTACGTGGCCATGCAACTGGACACCGCCAAGTTCAGCGAAGACCCGACCACCCGCAAACGCGCGGAAGACCTGGTGGCGCTGCTGACCCCGGTGGCCAAGGCGTTCCTGACGGACCTCGGTCTGGAAACTACCATTCACGGCCAGCAGGTGTTCGGCGGCCACGGTTACATTCGTGAGTGGGGCCAGGAGCAACTGGTTCGTGATGTGCGCATCACCCAGATTTACGAAGGCACCAACGGCATTCAGGCGCTGGACCTTGTCGGGCGCAAGATTGTTGGTAGCGGCGGGGCGTTCTACAACCTGTTCGCCGACGAGATTCGTCACTTCACCGCGACGGCCAGCGCTGACCTGGCTGAGTTCACCAAGCCGCTGAACGATGCCGTGACCACCCTTGACGAACTGACGGCGTGGTTGCTGGATCGGGCGAAAAACAACCCGAACGAAATCGGCGCGGCCTCGGTCGAGTATCTGCAAGCCTTCGGTTATGTGTCCTATGCGTACATGTGGGCACTGATGGCCAAGGCAGCCTTCGGCAAAGAAGCGCAAGACGATTTCTACGCGAGCAAACTGGGCACGGCGCGGTTCTATTTTGCACGCCTGCTGCCGCGTATCCACTCGTTGAGCGCGTCGGTGAAAGCCGGTAGCGAGTCGCTGTTCCTGCTGGATGCGGCGCAGTTCTGACAATGTAACGTCATGTAAGCATTCGCTTACATGACGTGCTGCTCTTCTCCCATAGATGAAGATTGGATCCACAGCTAATCTACTTCTCATGGACGTCGCGCAGGAAGCGCAAAGCAACAACACGGACACGTAGGATTCTGCCAGGACGGCGGAGCGAAATGGATGTCAGGGAAACAGTCTGCAAAGCCCCGCTTCGGCGGGGTTTTCTTTTGCCCGCAGAAAAGTAGTCAGCTCAGCCCATTCAGGGGTGTCGAGCCTTCGTTCGGTCCATTCATCACTTCTTCCAGCAAGGTCCGCAACAGGGCCAGTGATGCTTGTTGCCGTTGCACATCGCGACACACCAACCCGACTTTCAATGGCACCCGTGGCTCGGTCAGCGGTTTCCAGAGCAGTTCGTTGTTGTCCAGCAGCTTCTGCGAGCGCCCGGGCAGGACGGTTGCCAACCGGGTGTGCGGCAGGCTGTCGAGAATCCCCGCCATGTTGTTCAGTTCAGCCTGCACTTGCGGGCGTCGACCCAGGCTGGCCAGTTGCGTCTGCCAGATCTGCCGCACCTGAAACTCTTCACCCAGCAGCAACATCGGCAACTCGGCGGCCTGACTCATGGAGACTTTCTTGAATTCGCGCAGCGGGTGATCCGCCGGGATGACCAGTGTCAGTTCATCTTCATACAGCATCACGCCGTGCAGCCCCGGCTGACGGGGTGGCAGGTAGCTGATGCCGATGTCCAGCGACCCATTGAGCAGCCGCCGTTCGATCTCCAGTCCCGTCAGTTCATAGATCTGCACCACCAAGTGCGGCTGCGCCTTGCGCACGCGCTCAAGCATCTGCGGCACCAGGCTGGTGTGGACGGTTTGCAGCACGCCAATGGCCAGGGTGCGCAGCGCTTGGCCCTTGAAGGTGCCCAATGCTTCACGCGCCCGTTGCAGGCCATCGAGCAAGGGCAGGGCGTGGTTGTACAGCGTGTGAGCGGCCAAGGTCGGCAGCAAGCGTTTGCTACTGCGCTCGAACAGGCTCACATCGAGATCTTTTTCGAGCTGGCGAATCTGTTGGGAGAGTGCCGGTTGGGAGATTGAAAGCCGCTCGGCGGCCCTGCCCACATGGCCCTCTTCGTAGACCGCGACGAAATAACGCAGTTGTTTGAAATCCATAAGTTTTGCTTATTGAAAATACTGGGAAATCGAAATGGCTCAAGGCCTTGCATGAGCCTAGTCTAACCGCATTCACAAGGCTTGCAGGGCCATAGAGCGCGATGACTACCGTTTACGCCGAGAGTGTTTACATAGGTAAGGCAAAACACCTCGAACGAGGTTTTTTCGGATGAATTTGTTCAACTTACGGCGCAACGCTCCCAGCCTTGATGACTTGGGCGAGGACACTTTCCTGCCGTCCCGAAGTGACAATCTTTCCAGCGAATGCCTGATGCCCAGTGTCGAGCGGCCGAAACAGATCTTTGTGCGCGGTCAGGGCTCCTGGTTGTGGGACAGCGACGACCGCGCCTATCTGGATTTTTCACAGGGTGGCGGGGCCAATAGCCTCGGACATAGCCCTTCGGTACTGGTCAATGCGATTACGGCGCAGGCTCAATCGCTGATTAACCCCGGCTTCGGCCTGTATAACCGCGGCATGCTCAACCTCGCCGAGCGGCTCTGCGTCACCACCGGCAGTGACCAGGCGTACCTGCTCAACAGTGGCAGCGAAGCCTGTGAAGCGGCGATCAAACTGGCGCGCAAGTGGGGCCAGCAACATCGCGGTGGTGCATCGCGAATCGTCGTGGCCAACAACGGTTGCCATGGTCGTAGTCTCGGGACGATTCCGGCGTCGGACAGTTCCAGGCTGACCAACCGCTTCGAGCCGCAACTTCCGGGCTTCAGCCATGTGCCGTTCAATGATCTGGCCGCGCTACACGCCGCCGTAGACGCCCGGACCGTGGCGATCATGCTTGAACCGATCCAGAACGAAGCCGGGGTAATCCCCGCCACCGAACATTACCTCAAGGGTGTCGAACGCCTGTGCCGTGAGCTCGGTATCCTGTTGATCTTCGACGAAGTGCAAACCGGTCTCGGTCGCCTCGGCACCTTACTCGCGGAACAGTCCTACGACGTGCGCGCCGATATCGTCGTCCTCGGCAAAGGCCTTGGCGGTGGCGTGCCCTTGGCGGCGCTGCTGGCGCGAGGCAAGGCTTGTTGTTTCGACGTCGGCGAGCTGACGGGCACCCATCATGGCAATGCGCTGATGACCGCTGCGGGTCTGGCTGTGCTCGATAGCGTGCAGGACAAGGGTTTTCTCGAGCATGTCAGGGAAACCGGCCAGCACTTGCGTGAAGGCCTGGCACGTCTGGCTCATCGCTATGGCCACGGCGAACTGCGTGGTCAGGGCTTGCTCTGGGGGCTGACCCTGTCCGACGATTCGGCTGAAGCCGTGGTCAAGGCCGCATTGTACGAAGGCCTGCTACTCGACGCCCCGCAAGCCGATTGCCTGCGTTTCACCCCGGCGCTCAGCGTCAGCAAGGCGAACATCGACGAAATGCTCCTGCGCCTGGCCCGCGCCTTTTCCCGAGTGCGTACCGCACAACTGCAATGCCGCAAAGGGATTGCCGTCTGATCAGAACCGCCCTACACGAATTCCCGAACCGTCTCGCGGTATAACGCATCGCCCCACGTTTGATTCTTTTGACGTGGGGCGTTTTTTTGTCCACAGATTCATTTGGATATCGGTATTCAGTGAGCATTCGCACTGAACCCTGACGAACGGTGTTGGTCGATTAGCAGTAAGGCTCACACGAGCCCACTTCAACTCAGGAGCTGCCCCATGGACTTCATTCGCATCATCATCGCCATTCTATTGCCGCCACTGGGTGTGTTTCTGCAAGTCGGTTTCGCTGGCGCGTTCTGGCTGAATATTCTGCTGACGTTGTGCGGTTACATTCCTGGGATCGTGCATGCGGTCTACATCATCGCCAAACGTTGAGTGTCACGGTGTCAGATAGATCGCTTTCGTCGGCAAGCCAGCTCCTGCAGGGATCTCACAGGTCCTGTAGGCGCTGGCTTGCCGGCGATTGAAGCGACGCGGTTTCAGCTTTCGAGCGCCATCACCCGCCGATAAAACAACCATTCCTGCTCCAGCGCGTGTGCCTGATTGCCGGCCTTGCGGAAGCCGTGACGTTCGTCTGCGTAATAATGTGCTTCAACCAGAATGCCGTTTTTCTGCAGCGCCTCGACCATGTCGCGGGTCTGTTGCGGCACGACCACGGCGTCCAGTTCGCCCTGAAAGAAAATCACTGGCACGCTGATGTTGCTCGCATGCAGCAATGGCGTGCGTGCGGCGTAGCGCTCGACATCCTTGTCAGGATCACCAATCAGCCAATCCAGATAATCGCCTTCAAACTTGTGGGTCGCACGGCCCAGTGCGACGGGATCGCTGACGCCGTAGAGGCTGGCGCCCGCACGGAAGACCTGCTGAAACGCCAACGCACACAGCGTGGTATAGCCGCCGGCACTGCCACCGCGAATAAATGCCTGGTCACCGTCGATCAATCCGCGTTCGGCGAGATGGGCGACCACCGCGCAGGCATCTTCCACATCCACATCACCCCAACTCAAATGCAACGCCTGGCGGTAAGCGCGGCCGTAGCCGCTGCTGCCTCGGTAGTTGAGGTCGGCCACGGCGAAGCCGCGTTGTGTCCAGTACTGGATGCGCGGATCGAGCATCGGGTAGCACGCCGATGTCGGGCCGCCGTGGATGAACACCACCAGCGGCGGCTTTGCTTCGCCAGTCATCGCCGGGTAGAAAAAACCGTGAGCCTCGCCTGCACCGCTCGGGTAGCGCAAGGTTTGCGGGACGCTGATTTTCTCGGCGGGTAATGGTGCGACTCCCCCGGCCAAGACCTTGACCTGTCGGGTTTTGCGGTCAATGGCGATCACGGCTGACGAGCTGACCGGCGAAGCGGCGATGCAGTAGATGAATTGATCATCCAGTGCGAGATGTCGGAATCGGCTGTAGTCCCCGGTGAAGTCTTCTGTGGTGTCACCCCCAATGCCCAGTCGGCCGAATCCGTCTTCGGTCCAACTGGCCAGGTAGCTGTTTTCACTCAAGGGCAGCCAAGTACAACCCCCCAACTGCCAGGGCGCGGGCCCATGATCAGCCGCAGCGCCGGGCAGCGGACGCAACGCATTGGACGACTCGACCCACGGCTGCCAGTAGCCGCCATGATCCGTCAGACAATACAGACGACCACTGTCATCGAATCGCGGTTGTTGCAGCGACTCCTGAACACCATCGCCCGCCACACAGCGGGCTTGAGCGAAACGGCCATCGCTCTGGCGGTCGGCAACCATCAGGCGAGTCGCGGTCCATGGTTGGTCCGGGCGACTCCACTCGATCCAGGCCAACCGTTGAGCGTCAGGGCTCAACGTCGGTGCGGCATAAAAGTCCGCACCTTCGGTCAACAGATGACGTGCGCCGTCCACCAGATCGATGGCCACCAGACGATGCCGATCCCGATGTTCTTCAACGGCCAACACTTGCCCGTTGGCAAACTGCAGATCGCCGTAGCGGCATTCACCGGATGTCAGCACTTCGGGCGTTTCGCCTGCCAGCGATTGGCGATACAACTGCTGATCCGTCTCGTTGACGAAAACCACCCCGTCATCTGTCAGACAGAACGCTCCGCCGCCATATTCGTACACCCGGCTGCGCACGCTGAAACCCACCGGCGTCAGGCAGTGCGCCTGGCCATCGCGCCAATGCCAGATGCGGCAAGCGGCGTCCTCGGGGCGGTACTCGTTCCAGAACAGGCCATGCTGGCCAACCTGTAGTTCGGCAAAGTCGACACCGGCAGCGACCGCTTTGGCGGCGCTGAAGGGGTCAGCTTTTTGCGATGAGGCGGGAGTTTCGTTCATTGCGAAAGGCCAGTTGTTCGATGGTCTGGGTCGCGTGCTCGGCTTCTTCGCGGGCCTTGAGAATCACGCCGTGATGTTCCGACTTGCTGCACACCGGGTCGGCGTTGCTGGCGTCACCCGTGAGCATGAATGCCTGGCAACGGCAGCCGCCGAAGTCCTTCTCTTTTTCGTCGCACGAGCGGCATGGCTCGGGCATCCAGTCGTAACCGCGAAAGCGGTTGAAGCCAAACGAGTCGTACCAGATGTGCTGCATGCTGTGATCGCGCACGTTGGGAAACTGTACAGGCATCTGTCGGGCGCCATGACACGGCAGCGCAGTTCCGTCTGGCGTGACTGTCAGAAAAATACTGCCCCAGCCATTCATGCAGGCTTTCGGGCGTTCTTCGTAGTAGTCCGGCGTGACGAAAATCAGCTTGCACGGATGCCCTTCGGCTTCGAGTTTGGCGCGGTATTCGTTGGTGATGCGTTCGGCGCGGACCAGTTGTTCCTTGGTTGGCAACAGTCCGACCCGATTGAGCTGCGCCCAACCGTAAAACTGGCAGGTGGCGAGTTCGACGAAGTCCGCCTCAAGGGCGATGCACAGCTCGATGATCCGGTCGATCTTGTCGATGTTGTGCCGATGGGTGACGAAATTCAGCACCATCGGATAGCCATGAGCCTTTACCGCGCGAGCCATTTCCAGCTTCTGCGCGAAAGCCTTTTTCGAGCCGGCCAGCAAGTTGTTCACTTGCTCGTCGCTGGCCTGGAAGCTGATCTGTATATGGTCCAGGCCGGCCTTCTTGAAGTCGCTGATTTTCTGCTCGGTGAGGCCTATGCCGGAGGTGATCAGGTTGGTGTAGAAACCCAACTTGCGCGCTTCGGCAATCAGCTCGGCGAGGTCCTGGCGCACCAGCGGTTCTCCGCCGGAAAAGCCCAGCTGCGCGGCGCCCATTTCCCGCGCTTCGCGGAACACTTTGATCCACTGCTCGGTGCTCAGCTCTTTGCCTTGCTCGGCAAAATCCAGCGGATTGGAGCAGTACGGGCATTGCAACGGGCAGCGGTAGGTCAGTTCGGCCAGCAGCCACAGCGGCAGACCGATTTCCGGTTTGGGCGGTAACGTGTCTGACACGGAATCAGGCAAGTTCGATCCAGTGCTGAGCACGGGCGACCTCCATGAATTGCTCGATGTCGTCACCGAGCTCCGGCACGCCGGGGAACTGCGCGTCCAGTTCGGCGATGATCGCCGCGACATTACGTTCACCGTCGATCAAACCACCGATCAGCGCGGCGCTTTCATTGAGCTTGATCATGCCTTCCGGGTAGAGCAGCACATGGCCTTTCTGCGCCGGTTCGTACTGAAAACGGTAGCCGGGGCGCCAGGTCGGGGTCTTGCTGCGATCGAAACTCATAAGGTGATTCCTTTATGCCAGACCCGTTGCTCGGTCACGCTGTGATACGGCGGGCGTTTCAGTTCGTAGGCCATGCTCATGGCATCGAGCATGCTCCAAAGAATGTCCAGTTTGAACTGGAGAATTTCCAGCATGCGCTCCTGGCTGTCCCGCGTCGTGTAGTGCTGCAACGTGATCGCCAGACCGTGTTCCACGTCGCGGCGCGCCTGGCCCAGGCGGGTGCGGAAATATTCGTAACCGGTCGGGTCGATCCACGGGTAATGCTGCGGCCAGCTGTCTAGGCGCGATTGGTGGATCTGCGGCGCGAACAGCTCGGTCAGTGAGCTGCTGGCGGCTTCCTGCCAATTAGCCCGGCGGGCGAAATTGACGTAGGCGTCCACGGCGAAACGTACGCCGGGCAGCACCAGTTCCTGGGAGCGCAGTTGATCCGGGTCGAGGCCGACGGCTTGGCCCAGACGCAACCAGGCTTCGATACCGCCGTCTTCACCGGGGGCGCCGTCATGGTCGAGCAGGCGTTGAATCCACTCGCGGCGGATCTCGCGGTCCGGGCAATTGGCAAGGATGGCGGCGTCCTTCAGGGGAATGTTCACCTGATAGTAGAAGCGGTTTGCGACCCAGCCCTGGATCTGCTCGCGGGTCGCCCGGCCTTCATACATCGCCACGTGGTACGGGTGATGGATGTGGTAGTAGGCGCCCTTGGCGCGCAGGGCCACTTCGAATTCGGCGGGGGACATTGCGGTGTCAGTCATTTCGGTCTCCGGGTGCAGCCGGTGGATTTTGTGGCGTCTGGATCGGCCTCATCGCCAGCAGGCTGGCTCCCACAGTTGATCGCATTCCCCTGTGGGAGCCAGCCTGCTGGCGATAGACCGTGCAGCGGTCTCGATGCCCTACAACACAATACTCATGCCGTCATACGCCACTTCAACATCACGCCGAACCAGCTCGGCACGCTCCGGCGAATCCTCATCAAGGATCGGGTTGGTGTTGTTGATGTGAATAAGCACCTTGCGCTGCTTGGGCAACTGTTCCAGCACTTCCAGCATACCGCCGGGGCCGTTCTGCGCCAGGTGACCCATCTCCCGGCCGGTGCGGGTGCCGACGCCACGGCGCTGCATTTCGTCGTCGTCCCACATCGTGCCGTCCACCAGCAGGCAGTCGCTGCCGGCCATGATCTCCAGCAGCGGCGCGTCGACCTTGCCCAGGCCCGGCGCGTAGAACAGCTTGCCGCCGGTACTCAGGTCTTCAACGATCAACCCGATGTTGTCGCCCGGATGCGGGTCGAAGCGGTGCGGCGAATACGGCGGCGCAGCGCTGCGCAGCGGCAGAGGGGTGAAACGCAGGCTCGGGCACGCCGGGATGGTGAAGCTTTGGTCGAGCTCGATGCGGTTCCAGTTCAGCCCGCCGTTCCAGTGGGTCAGCATGGTGAACAATGGGAAACCGGTGCTCAGGTCTTCATGGACCATGTCGGTGCACCAGACGTTGTGCGGGCAACCCTCGCGCAGGCTGAGCAGGCCGGTGGTGTGATCGATCTGGCTGTCCATCAGGATGATCGCGCTGATGCCGGTATCGCGCAGGGCGCGGCCCGGTTGCATCGGGGTGAAACTCTGGAGCTGGGCACGGATGTCCGGCGAGGCGTTGCACAGCACCCAGTTCACGCCGTCATCGGAAATCGCGATGGACGATTGGGTCCGCGCCTTGGCGTTCAGGCTCCCGTCGCGAAAACCCGCGCAGTTCACGCAGTTGCAGTTCCACTGGGGGAAACCGCCGCCAGCGGCGGAACCTAGAATCTGGACAAACATGGGTGCTCCATCATTTCAACGCTGAAAATAAAAACGCCTCGGCAAACCGAGGCGCTGAACGGCAGGACAAACTTAGCGGCTTGCGAAGTACATGGTGACTTCAAAGCCGATACGCAGGTCGGTGTAAGCAGGTTTGGACCAGGACATGGGAGCGCTCCTTCAGGTGATGGGACGGTTGAGATCTATACATATAGTCCACCTCCAGCCGGAGATGTTCAGATAGTTAGGTGGCTATGTTACTCAAAATTACAGAGCGATTGGCCTGCAATCTCGGAAAAAGCTAATTGCAGCAGCGGTAATGATCATTTTGTCACTTGCCAAGGTGCTTGCGGTTCCGAACTGCTGGCCAGACCGCGCCAGCCGCCTTCGGCGTTCTTCAGTCGATAGGCGGCGGCCAGCAGGGCGGAGCGGTCGGTGGCCAGAATCGATAAGGTCAGCTGCGACAGGTAATCCGACGAGCGGCCGGCCAGCGTGCCTTGCCAGAGCAGTTCGGCAGCCTGGGCCAAGGGTAAGGCGGCTATGTCGAATTGATCGGCCAACGCCTGGCGCTGGGCGATGAACGCCGCCTCGTCGATCCCTTCGACCAATCCGGGCAGGTCGCTCAGGAAGCACTCCATGTGTTCCAGCAACTTCAATGGCGAGGTGCCCGGAGACTGCACGCCAAGCAGGATTCCGGTCTGCCCGTGGATCTGACGCAGTGCGCTGAACACCGCGTAACCCAATTGCAGCTCCACGCGCAGGCGCTGATAGATCGGCGTCTGACAGACAAGCGCCAACAAACGCCAGGCGGCTTCGTCGCAGATGTCCTGGGTAGCTGTCGGACAGAACAGCAACAACGCATGTTCGCGGGAGTCGGTGTCGAGCGTTGTCCACAGTCGCTGCGAGTTGATCGAGACCGGCGTGGACGGTTGGGTGTCGGCAACGCCTGGCACCCGGCTCAGGGCCAAACCCATGGCTGCTTGAGTGTGTGCTGAAAGGCCTGTTGCCAGACCGTCCCAGCGCGCACTTGACCATAGCTGCTGCAGGTCTTCAGAGACACCGCTGCGCTCAAGGAGAAGATTGGGCAGTGCCTTGAGCAGGTGTTTAATCGGGATCAACGCAGGGCTTTTCGGTTCTTCCTGTGAGAAATCGCTGGCAGGTTGTGTCAGCTCTTTCTGTGCATGTGCGAGAACGCTCGGCATCGGTTCCTGCAGCCCCGTCATCTTCAGCAGCCATTCATTGCCCGATGCGCTGAAGGAAAAGTCGACGCCTGCCTGACGCGCTTCCTCGCGCAGTGGCTGCAGGCTGTTTTCCAGACGCTGTTGAAGGTGCCGATGAGGTTCGGCCTCGAGCCGCCAACGCAAATAAATCGCGCCTTCAGCGGTGTTATCCGGCAAAGCCTGGCTGAATTGCATTGGAGAACTTTCACGACGGCTGCGCGAACGGTCCTGGGCAAATGTGCGCAAGCCACGGTGCTTGCTGGTTTGCCCGCGAATCAGCCCGGCGTTTTGCGGCGGCGCTTCGGTGCGCAAGAAAGGATTCGGTGCCGGCAGTTGCCAGTCACCGCTGAAGTTATCCACAGCGCCGATTTTCTTCAGGATGCCCTTGAGCGCTGCAACGCCTTGCTCGGACAAGCCTGTTTCCAGCTGTTCGCTGTCGAGTCGGGCCAGTTGCAGCGCACCGCTGATTTGTTGCTGGCGCTGAAGCACGACCGCGTACTCTTCACGCAGAGCGGCCCAGTCTTGCTGCGAAGCAAAAAAGCCCAGCCAATCCAGCAGCTTCTCGTGCAGCACGCTCGCCGATGCGGTCGTTGTGAATTCAACGTGCAGCACGGCTTGTCCGGCAAATTGGTAGAGCAGCTCAGCGTTCAAGTGCTCAGCCAAGCCGCGTGCGCGCAATTCAGCCAGCAGCCCGCCGGGTTTCGAGGCGTTCAAACAATGGCACAGAAACGCCATGGCTTCGGTCGAAGAAGTGGGCAGCGATTCGAAGGTAAACAGCAGATCAAGCCTGCGTTCGTTCAGCTGTTGATAACTCGCGCCCGAAGATTCCATCAGCGGCACAGGCGCCTGTTGCGGGACGATTACTCCCACGGGGATCGCCGCGCCGAAACTCAGTGCCATTTGCTTCAGCTCTTCGATACTTTGCGGGCCGGCCAGGCTCAGCGTCATCTGCCCGGTCTGATAAAACCGTTGATGGAAATCTTTCAACGCATTCTGAAACTCTGGCTTCGGAACCGGCAGGCTGTCGCGGTTGCCAGCATGAAAGCCGCGCAACGGATGAGTTGGCGAAAGTCCATCGAACAGCGCCAGTTGCTGTTGTGCCGTCGCGTCCTGCGACCAGGCAACAAACTCTGCCTGCAACACTTCCCGTTCCCGCTGCTGATCGTCCGGATTCATACGCGGGTGAGCGAGCATGTCCGACAGACGCTCCAGCCCACCGCTGAATGCCTGAGGCGGCAGTTCAAAAAAGAAGTCGGTGGTGCGCTCGCTGGTCCGCGCATTCACCTGCCCGCCATGACCTTGCACGTAGGCCATCAGCCCTTGTTCCGCAGGAAAACGCTCGGTACCGAGAAACAACAGGTGTTCAAGAAAATGCGCCAGGCCGGGCCATGCCAGCGGCACATCATGACTGCCGGCAGCGACCCGCAACGCGGCCGCACAACGCTTCAGATTCGGGGCGTGACGCAGCGTCACCCGCAAGCCGTTGGCCAGGATTTCAGTGTGAGGGCGAGGGGGATTCAGCGCAGGCATGAGCACTTCCAGAACAGGGAAGCGCTAATGCTAGCGGATAACGGTCGATCAGCGCTTGTTCAACTCGCCGTAAAGCTCCGGGCGGCGATCGAGGAAGTAGCGATTGGCCGCGCGGGAATCGACCATTAACTGGCGATCCAGCTCACCGACAATCAGTGCCTCATCAAGACCGGCCTGGGCGATGCGGCTGCCATCCGGTGCGGCGATGCTGCTTTGGCCGCAGTAGTGGATCTCGCCTTCATTGCCGCAATAGTTGGCATAAGCCACGTAACACTGGTTTTCGAAGGCCCGGGCGCGCACGGTGACGTCGGCGACGAAGTCGTAAGGAATCATGTTCGCTGTCGGCACCAGAATCAGCTCGGCGCCGGCCAGGGCCAGGCGCCGCGCATTTTCCGGAAACTCAACGTCATAGCAAATCAGGAAACCCAGCTTCCAGCCGTTGAGCTCCACCAGCGGAAAATCACCCTGCCCGGCGCTGAACATCGAGTGATCGAGGTCGCCGTACAGATGAGTCTTGCGGTAGTTGCACAGGCGCTCGCCATTGGCGTCGATCAGTTGCACGGCGTTGTAGATCTGCCCGTCCTCGGTGCGCTCGGGGTAGCCATACAAAATGGCGATCCCCGCGGTCTTGGCAATGCGCGCTATTTGTTGCGCCGACTCACCGTTGTGCACCTCCGCCAGCACGCTGACGGCATCGACACCGATGTTGTAGCCCGTCAGGAACATCTCCGGCAGCACCAGCAAATCGGCGCCTTTCGCTTCCAGCGCCAGTTGATGCAGGCGTTGCAGATTGCCGGCGACGTCCAGGGGCAGCGGTGGACATTGGTAAAGGGCTACGCGCATTTGGAACTCCTTTTACTCGGGCAGGGCGATCGGACCGATCTCGTTGAACACATCTCCTGGACCCGGGTTCTCGGCGTGAGTTTCACCGCCGAAGTGTTTCATGATGCCCCACACCGCATTGAGAGAGGTCTGCACCGCGCCTTCGACCCACGCCGGCGTCCACGAAACGTCGTCGCCCGCGATGAAAATCCCGCGTTGTTCGGCCGGCATCTCCGCCTGCATGAAGTGTGCGTACATGCGCTGGTTGTAGCGATAGTGGCCGGGCAGTGCGCCTTTGAAAGCCCCGAGGAAATGCGGGTCGGCTTCCCACGACACGGTGATCGGATCGCCGATGATTCGCGCCGCAATATCGACTTTCGGGTAGATTTTTTTCAGCGCGTTCAAGGCCAGTTCGACGCGTTTTTCCACCGGGTGCGGCAGCATTTTCAACGCGTCGCTCATCCACGAGTACGACAGGCAAATCACGCCCGGTTTGTCGTCGCCATTGTCGAACAGGTAGGTGCCACGGGTCAGGCGATCGGTGAGGGTCATGCTCATCAGGTCGCGACCGGTTTCCGGGTCCTTGTCCTTCCAGAACGGGCGGTCGACCATCACGAAGGTTTTCGACGATTGCATGTAGCGGGTGCGGTCGAGGGCCATCCACATCTTTTGCGAAAACAGCGTTTCGTCGCACTCGATCTGCGTGGTCAGCAACCAGCTCTGGCAGGTGGTCAGCACTGCCGCGTACTCGCGGGTGTCGCCGTTGTTATCGGTGACCGCAAAACGGCCGTCCGGGGCGTGAGCGATTTTTTTAACCCCGGAGCGTGGCGCGCCTCTGTGCAGCGACTTGAGGCTGGTGCCTTCGGGCCAGTGCACGCAACGTTCCGGCACATGACGCCAGATGCCTTGCGGCACTTGTTCGACGCCGCCGACGACCAGATGTTGGTGATCGTCGCAGTTGGTCATTACGACGCGGAAGATTTCCAGCATCGAGTTCGGGAAGTCCGAGTCCCAGCCGCCGGTGCCGAAACCGACCTGGCCGAACACTTCGCGGTGATGGAACGAGAGCTTGGCGAAGGCTTCGGAGGTGGCGACGAAGTCGTAGAAGGTGCGGTCGTCCCACAGCGGAACCAGGGTGTTCCACAACTCCTTGAGGCGCGGCACGTCGCGGTCGCGGATAGCTTGCTGGATATCGGCGAACTGCGAGCCGGCCTCCAGGGCATCCGCCCAAGCGTCAGCCACTTCCTGGAACAGTGCAGGAAGATCCGCCAGTTTCTGTGCGTAGTGGGTTTTGCCTTCCAGGTCGATCACGGTGCTGCCAGAGGCAGGCGTCAGCGGATTGGGAAAGGGTTTGGTCTCGAGACCGAGCTTGTCGACATAGTGGTAAAACGCCGTGGACGACACCGGGAAGCGCATGCCGCCCAGTTCGGCGACGATGCCATCGGTCCCGTTGAACGCCTGGGAACGCAGGCGGCCACCCAATTTCGAGGCTTCGTAGACGACGGGCTTGAGGCCCAGTTTCATCAGTTCATAGGCAGCCACCAATCCCGCGATGCCTGCGCCGACAATCGCCACTTCGGCGCCGTGGTTGTGCGCAGGAATGCTGCCGAGGCCGGCTGGGTGTTCGATCCAGTCGTCAAAACCGAATGGAAAGTCCGGGCCGAAAATGGTGACTGGTTTTTTACCGTCTGCAGGATGGCGATTGTTCTTGTTCATGGCTGACCTTGCTGGCGACCGGACGCGGGGTGCGCGTCTGAGTATAGGAAAAGATGGCAGCCATTCTAGAGAGCGTAGAACACGTTAATAAGACGCAATGTGTCGTCGTTTTGCTAATTAATGGATCAAAACGACGAACTGTCGATGCACAGTGTCCATGTGGGAGCGGGCTTGCCCGCGAAGAGGCCCGGCCAGACACCGAAGCGTTCCGGGTTAAATCAAACCGGCTGACCGCGATCAATCTTGCTGCTGAGAATGATCGACGTGGTCGTCTTCTCCACACCATCCACACTCCCGATCTGATCCAGCAACTGATCCAGTTGCTCCGGCGAATCAGTCCTTAACCACGCCACATAATCAAATTCGCCACTGACCGCACACAACTGCTGCACCTGTGCCATCGCACTCAGCCGCCGCAACACTTCCTTGCCTGAGCGCGGTTGCACCGTGATCCCGACGTACGCCTGCAAGCCGCCGTCCACCACCCGTTGACCCAACCGAACGCCGTAACCGGTGATGACCCTGGCCTTTTCCAGTCGTGCCAGCCGCGATGTCACGGTGGTGCGGGCGATGCCCAATTGTCGGGCGAGCATGGCCACGCTTTCGCGGGCGTTGATCTGCAGGGCCGCGATCAATTGGCGGTCGATTTCGTCAAGCACAGGCGGGCGAGTGTCAGGCAAAGGTTGTCTCCAGCAACACACATCAATGGGTCCGCATGTTACAGCACCAATCGCATGCAGGATGTTTGGTCTAGCCTCAGTACCGTTCAGGCATTTTCACCTGCGAGACGGCCTACACCTGCACCGTCTACGGCAAAGTCTTCGCACTGGACACCGACACCGGCGCGCAACGCTGGAAGGGTGGACGCAAACCGTCAGGCATAGTCGAATGGGCTATCGAGGGATGTGAGGCGATGGACATGACGAACAGGATGCCTTCCGTTGTACGGGATCACGCATTACAGATCGCCCATCACGAAATGGGCCACTACGTCGTGGCCCGCGCATTGGGGTTTGCAACGGGCGGCGTGACCCTGTCGGTGACCATGGACTTGCGGCATCAAGGGGGCGCCTCGATAACCCTGGCGCGCCCGATTTCGTCGATGGAAGCCATGAAAGCGCATTTGGAGGCCCGGATGATGGTCCTGATGGCCGGTGCCATGGGGCAGACATTAACTTCGACAAAGTTGTCCGGGAAACACGTCGACAAGTCTAAAGCAGTAGCCATCCTGAAAGGCGCGCTGGGGGCGGAACAGGATTACGCAAAAGTAAAAGAGCTTCAGCATTTGCTGCGCAATATCACCTGTCCCGATACGGATCCTGCGTCCTCTGAGCGTATTGCGGCTGAACTCCAAGTGATGACTGATCGCGCGTGGGGCCGGACCCAAGAAATCGTCGAAGATCTGGCCGATACGATCACTGAATTGGGACGCGTGCTGGTCGACGGCATGGTCATCGTGGAGCAGTGGGGTAGGGCGGCGGATACGTATGAGGTGGTTTTCACGCGTGAAATGCTTGAGCGGTTGCGGCCAGTGCGGGCCATTCCAGCGTTGGGTGTTTGGGCTTAGCGCACCGGTCGATCTCTGATGAGATAGCCCCGAATTATCGAGGCTCATTTCACGATCAGTCCGCCGCTATGCGCTGGGATTCCAAGCGAATGGGTGACAGCTGTGCGCAGGTTGGAAAACCGGGAAATTAGGAAACCGGCACGCCCGAAGACGTCCCGCGCACAGCCGTCATAACTCAAGAGCTCAAGCCAGGAAAGCCTTTGCAATCGAGAAGTGGCGCTGTTGCGAGTAATTTCGACGGGTTTCCAATCCCGATCGCTGAATGATCAGCGACGTCCGGAGACTATCCCGTCGAAGAAAAGCGCAACAAGGCATCAAAGTGCCCAAAACGGACGATTCGGAGTTTGCCTACAAGGTCTGCGGACGTCATCCGATATTGCGCCACCTGAAGTAAACAAAACCAAACGCCACAAGCCGAAAACCTACACCCCGCTAGAAACCGCCCTTAACAATTTCATTGGCAACCAAGGTGGTCGCGTGACTGCCAATGCCTAGAGTTATTCCCTTGAGATCATATTCCTTGGGTGGCATATTGGTATGGGTTGGGAAGTTGAATACACCGACGAATTTGAAGGCTGGTGGGAAGGTTTGGATGCGAAGGAGCAAGCTTCGGTGTCCGCCAGCGTTGATTTACTTGGGGTCTTCGGGCCGGATTTGGGTTATCCCCATAGCACCGACATCAAGGGCTCTCGATTTGGACATTTGCGAGAGCTTCGGGTCCAGCAAGCGGGGCGACCCTATCGCGTGCTCTATGCGTTTGATCCACGCCGGTGCGCGTTGCTTTTAATCGGAGGTAACAAAACCGGTCAGAATCGTTGGTATGAAGTGCATGTCCCGCTGGCGGAAAGATTGTATGACGAGCATCTGGAAATATTGAGTAAAGAGGGCCGTAACGATGGCTAAAAAATTTGCTGAACTCCAAGCGCGCATGACGCCGGAGTCGCGAGCTGACGCAGAGCTGCTGTTCCGGCAGCATCTCAAGGAAATGCCCCTGCACGAGCTTCGTAAGGCTCAAGAGCTTAGCCAGGAAACGTTGGCCAAGACTCTACATGTCAACCAGGCCGCCATTTCCAGAATGGAACGGCGCACAGACATGTACATCAGTACCTTGCGAAACTACATCCGCGCCATGGGTGGTGAGCTGGAAATAATCGCGACCTTTCCCGAGGGCCAGGTCAGGATCGAGAATTTCGCCAACTGAGTGGAATTAGTCACGTTGGTGTCGCGATCGAGTTGTTCCATCAGACACGAAAAAGCCGCGCATTCAGCGCGGCTTTTTTGTTTGGTGGGCCCACACGGACTTGAACCGTGGACCAAAGGATTATGAGTCCTCTGCTCTAACCAACTGAGCTATAGGCCCTCAGTAGGCCGCGGATTATAACGACGGTTTCTCGGCTGTGCTATCCGAAAAATCCGATACGGCTATACGAAGAAACGTCGCGGCGAATTCGTCCGGTGGTAAGGGCAGGCTGACGATGTAGCCCTGAATCTGTTCGCAACCTTCTTCGGCGAGAAATTGCTGCTGCGCCAGGGTCTCGACACCTTCGGCAATCACGGTAAATTGCATGCTGCGGCCCAGCGCGATGATGGCACGAACGATCGCCGCATCGTGGGGATCATCCGGCAGGCCGCGGACGAACGACTGGTCGATCTTGAGGATGTCCAGCGGCAGGCGCTTGAGGTAACTCAAGGATGAATAGCCGGTGCCGAAGTCATCGATGGCCAGTTGCACACCCAGGTGCTTGAGTTGATGCAGCACCGCCAGCGCTTCCTCGGCCTGGCTCATGATGAAGTTTTCGGTAATCTCCAGTTGCAATAATCCGGGCTGAAGACCGTTGTCCTTGAGCAGTTGCTCGATCCGGCCGAGCAGGTTGGGCTGGCGTAGTTGTGCGCCGGCGAGGTTGACCGACAAAGGGCCGAGGCATTCATAAGTCAGATTCCATTCGTACATCTGCCGGCACGCGGTCTCGAGCACCCAGTCGCCGATTTGCAGAATCATCCCGTTCTCTTCGGCCAAGGGTATGAAGTGCTCTGGCGGCACGGCGCCGAAGGTCGGGTGATGCCAGCGAATGAGGGCTTCTGCACCCACTAGACGATTGTCGACCAGGCTGATTTTCGGCTGGTAGTGCAGCAACAGTTCATTACGCTCGATGGCGCGGCGCAGTTCGTGCTCCAGTGCGACGCGCTCGCTGGCCTGAGCGGTCAGGTCGCGGGTATAGCTTTCGACCCGGTTGCGGCCTTTAGCCTTGGAGCGGTACATCGCCGCGTCGGCGTTTTTGACCAGTGTGGCGACGTCGCAGCCGTCCTTGGGGTAGAGGCTGGTGCCAATGCTGGCACTGATGAAGAACTCGTGCTCGCCAGCCTGGAATGGCGCAGAAAAGCAGTTGAGCAGTTTGGTGGCGATGTTGTCGGCGTCGCTCGACTGTTGCAAGCCGGGCAGCAGGATGATGAATTCGTCTCCACCGAGGCGCGCCACGGTATCGATGTCGCGCAACTGGTCTTTGAGGCGCACGGCGATGCCCTTGAGCAGAAGGTCACCGACCGGGTGGCCGAGGCTGTCGTTGATGTGTTTGAAGCGGTCAAGATCGAGAAACAGCACGGCGCCCTGGCCGCCGTTTTCCTGCTGGTTGTTGAGTGCAGTCAGCAGTCGGCTCTCGAACAGCGTGCGGTTCGGCAAGCCCGTCAGCGGGTCGTGATGCGCCTGGTAATCGAGTTTGGCCTGCGCGTGCTTGAGGCTGGAAATGTCCGCGAATACGGCGACAAAGTGGGTGATGAACTTGTCGCGGTTACGCACTGCGCTGATGGTCAGCCAGCTCGGGTACAACTCGCCGTTTTTGCGCCGATTGGAAATCTCGCCCTGCCAATGCCCTTCGGCGGTCAGTTGGTGCCACATGGCCGCGTAGAAAGCGCTGTCATGCAAGCCTGAGGCGAGCAGGCGAGGGGTGTGGCCCAGGGCCTCGCTTTCGCTGTAGCCGGTGATTTCGGTAAACGCACGGTTGACCGCGCTGATGTGCTGCTGGGTGTCGGTGATCAATACACCTTCGGCGGTACTCTCGAACACGGTCGCGGCCTGTTGCAGTTTTTCCTGCATCAGGTGGCGCTCGGTGATGTCTCTAGCGATGGTCAGCATGCAATCTTCGTCGCCGATCGGCAGTGGACGGCTCGACACTTCACAAAGGCGGATCTGCCCGTCGCTGCGGCGGATGTGGCAACTGAAGTCGCGGACAAAACCATCGCGGTGCAGCAGGTCGAGCATCTGTTTGCGTTCGTTGAGATTGACCCAGATCCCCAACTCCAACGCCGAGCGGTCCACGGACATCGCGCTATTGAAGCCTGTAATGCGGCTGAAGCCTTCGTTGACCTCAAGCAGCAAGCCATCGCTCTGCCGGGACAGCAGCAAACCGTCGGGGGACGCGTGGAAGGCTTTGGCGAATTTTTCTTCGGAGGTTTGCAGTTGTTGCTGGGTTTCCTTGAGTTGACTGATGTCGCGCACAACTACCACCAGCGCCGGGGTGGTGTCGAGGTCGAAGGGTTCGGCGGAGATCAGGCCGGTAAACACCTGGCCATTGTTACGGCGAAAGGGCATCTCCAGGTTGCGAATGCTGCCGGCCTGCAAGCGCTGCAACAAGCCCGGCCCTACGCCGGGGATGCCCCAGATGTTCAGGTCGGTGGCGGTCTGACCGATGACCTCTTCGGCCTTGAGACCAATCTGTTCCTCGAACGCTTCGTTGACCTCCAGCAGGCAGCCATCCGAAAGCCGCGCGATGACCAGAATGTCCGGACATTGCTGGAACACCGAGGCAAACTTCTGCTCCGACAGGCGCAATGCCTCTTCGGTGCGCTTGGCTTCGCTGATGTCGATCATCAACCCGCGCATCACCGGTTCATGACCGTGCTCGATAAGGCTGACGATGTCACGCACCCACAGGCAGCGGCCGTCGGCGGTGATGACCCGGTAATCGAGGCTGTGATCGCGCCCGGCCAGGACTTCGTGATCGCAGAAGGTCTGGGCGCGGGTCAGGTCTGCGGGGTGGATGATGTTGCGCCAGAACCCCGGAATCAGCCAATGGGACAGGGGATAACCGAGCAATTCTTCGGCGTGGGGCGACACGTAGCTGTAGGTGAAATCGGTGATTCGCGCTTCCCAGGCGATGGCCGAAAGGCTCTCCACCAACCCGCGATAATGGTATTCGCTGCTGCGCAGTTCCTGTTCCAGGTCGACGCGGCGGGCAATTTCCGAGCTCAATCGGCGATTGATCCGGATGACCACCGCGAGCACGGTGATCAGCAACAGCAAACCCGGCAGGCCGTAAACGATCAGGTCGGACCAGAAGGTTCGGTGATCGAGGACGTTACCGACCCAATGTTCCTGGATGGCGCTGATTTCTGCCGGCGTCATGTCTGCCAGGACTTTGTCCAGGATGCCGACCAGAATCTTGTTGTCACGAGGCACACCCATTGCCAGTTGATAGCGATAGGGCGTCTCGCCGCTGACATAGAGCCCGTCGAGCTTGAGCTGACGCAAGCTCCAGACGCTGGAAGCGAGATCGCCGACCACCGCGTCCACTTCATCGGTCGCCAGAGCCTGCAAGGCCGAACTGACGTTGGGCATTCCCACCAGGTTCAGGTCGGGGTGGTGGGTACGCAGCAGTTCATGGGGTGCGTAGTCTTCCACCACGGCGATTTTCAAGCCGTACAGGTCTTCGAGTTTGCGCGGTTGAGCGCCTCCAACGTGGGCAAGTATGACGATCGGAAAGTCCAGATAGGGGCGCGTAAACGATAGGTAATTCTGACGCTCCGGGGTCGACATGATGCCCGGCAACAGGTCCAGTTTCGCTTGTTTGGCCTGCTCAAGCACGGCCGTCCAGCTCACAGGTTCAATGGGCGTAAGCTTGATGGCCAGGCGTTGGCGAATCAGGTCGATGTAGTCCGCCGCAAGGCCCTGATAGCGGCCCTGATCATCGCGAAACTCAAAGGGTGGCCATGACGCATCGACACCCAGGCGCAAATCCGGGTGGGCCGTCAACCAGCTACGTTCTTCGTCGGTCAGAGTCAGCGCGCCAGCCGTTGCGGTCCAGGTCATCAGCGACAGCAAAAAAAGCACGGTCGGCAGTCTGGGCATAACGGTCTCGTTATGGCTCGGGGAATGGTTCGAGTGTAGACGGGCAATTCAGCGGGAGGGAAGTGCGGGGGATTTAATCTGCATAAAGCAAAACCCCCGGCCTGGGCCGGGGGTTTTGTGATCACTCGTCGAGGAAGGAGCGCAGATGCTCGCTTCTCGTCGGGTGGCGCAGCTTGCGCAGCGCCTTGGCTTCGATCTGACGAATCCGTTCACGGGTCACGTCGAACTGCTTACCAACCTCCTCAAGGGTGTGGTCGGTATTCATGTCGATACCGAAGCGCATGCGCAGAACCTTGGCTTCACGTGCAGTGAGGCCGGACAGGACTTCGCGAGTCGCTTCTTTAAGGCTCTCAACGGTAGCAACATCGATTGGCGACTGCATGGTCGAGTCTTCGATGAAGTCACCCAGGTGGGAGTCTTCGTCATCACCGATCGGGGTTTCCATGGAGATCGGCTCTTTAGCGATCTTCAATACCTTGCGGATCTTGTCCTCAGGCATTTCCATGCGTTCGCCCAGCTCTTCCGGGGTCGGTTCACGACCCATTTCCTGCAACATCTGCCGGGAAATACGGTTGAGCTTGTTGATCGTCTCGATCATGTGCACCGGAATACGGATGGTGCGGGCCTGGTCGGCGATCGAGCGAGTGATCGCCTGACGGATCCACCAGGTGGCATAAGTCGAGAATTTGTAGCCACGGCGGTATTCGAACTTGTCTACCGCTTTCATCAGACCGATGTTGCCTTCCTGGATCAGATCGAGGAATTGCAGGCCACGGTTGGTGTACTTCTTGGCGATGGAGATAACCAGACGCAAGTTCGCTTCAACCATCTCTTTCTTCGCGCGGCGGGCCTTGGCCTCACCGATCGACATGCGACGGTTGATGTCCTTGATCTCGGCGATCGTCAAACCGGTTTCGGTTTGCAGCGCGGTCAGCTTCTGCTGGCAACGAATGATGTCCGGCTGCAGGCGACCAATGGCTTCAGCGTATTTGCTTTTGCCTTTGGCCAGTGCGTCGGTCCAGCTTTCGTCAACTTCGTTGCCCGGGAACTGGCGCAGGAAGTCGGCACGCGGCATGCGGGCATCACGCACGCACAATTGCATGATCGCGCGCTCTTGCTGACGCAGACGATCCAGGGCACTGCGAACACGCTCGACCAGGCCTTCGAATTGCTTCGGCACCAGTTTGATCGGCATGAACAGCTCAGCCAGGGCCAACAGCTCGGCGATGGCCAGCTTGTTGCCACGACCGTGCTTTTTCAGCGCCTTGCGGGTGATTTCCATCTGATCGGAGACAGCGCCAAAACGCTGTGCCGCGATGACCGGATCCGGACCGCTTTCGGCTTCTTCTTCGTCATCCGTTGCTTCGGCGTCATCGTCGTCGGTGTCGTCGTCCGCTTTCACGGCTTTCGGATCGACTGGCGGCGGCACTTCTGCAGCAGGAGGCGCAATGCCGTCGTCCGGGTCGATATAACCGCTCAGGACGTCGGACAGGCGGCCACCTTCGGTGGTGACGCGAGTGTATTCGGAGAGAATATGGTCAACCGTGCCAGGGAAGTGCGCGATTGCGCCCATCACTTCGCGGATGCCCTCTTCAATACGTTTGGCGATTTCGATTTCGCCTTCACGTGTCAGGAGCTCTACCGTACCCATTTCGCGCATGTACATGCGCACCGGGTCGGTGGTGCGACCGATGTCGGTTTCGACCGCTGCCAACGCTGCTGCTGCCTCTTCGGCCGCGGCTTCGTCGGTATCGGCGTCGGCCAGCATAAGGGAATCCTTATCTGGCGCAACCTCGAATACGTTGATCCCCATGTCATTGATCATGCGGATGATGTCTTCCACCTGTTCCGGATCTGAAATATCCTCCGGCAGGTGGTCGTTGACCTCCGCGTAAGTCAGGTAACCCTGCTCACGACCAAGTGTGATCAACTCTTTGATACGAGACTGCTGTTGCGCTTTTCCGGACATAACACCCTATCCACTGAAGGTCTTGGCGGGCAAAAAACAAGCCGAGGATTATACCTGAGCTATGACCTCACGCGCCAGTTGAGGTCGGGTTTGGTGTAGCCATATTGCGTTTTAATAGGTCGCGCATCTGATTTGCGATCTGATTTGCTTCCTCTGCGGTCAATCCTGGCTGCCTTGCTTTTCTGATAAGTGCTTCCAGGCTATCGGTGTGTTGACCGGTTGATAGCCTAGTAATGGTGTCTAAAAACTGTTGTTCAAGGTTATCGCCTTCAATCAGCCATTCCTTTTCGGCCAAGGCTTTGAGAAGGCGCCCCTGTTCAGTCCCGTGCCAACGGGCCATTAACTGAATTGAGTTTAGCTTAGGATTTTTTTGCACGGCCTCGATCAGGGCCACCAGCAATTGCGCGTAGGTGTTGCTCTCATTGGCGAAGTGATCGGCGGTTTCGACCTTGCCAGCCAGCTCCGGGTGATGAATGAGCGTACGAAGCGCAATCAGTGTCGGGGCTTCCACGGCAATCGGCGTGCGCGGGGCGCTCTGTTGATCGCGATCACCGCCGCGCTTGCCATTCTTGTCCCACGGTTTCTTGTCCCATTTCTTGCCGCCGGCGCCGGGTTTCTTCGGCGTCCATTCCTGCTGCGGCGCGTACATGTCTTGTGCTTGCGGCTGATGGTAGTCGCTGTAATCCGGCATCGCGTCGTAATCGATGCCTGGGTCATAGGCCGGTGGCGCGTCCTGGGGTGCGCTTTGCACCAGTTGGCTCACGGCCTCGCCACTGAGCCCGGTGATTTCGCTCAGGCGCTTGCGCATGAGGATGCGCAGGTTCGCGCCTGGGACCTTGTCGATCAGCGGCGCCGCGAGGGTGGCCATGTGGGCCTTGCCTTCGAGCGAGCGCGGGTCCGATTCCTCGGTCAGTTGCTGAAAAAAGTAGTCTGCCAGCGGCTGCGCGTGCTGGTTGATTCGCGCGCGGAAAGCATCAGTGCCTTCGGAGCGGACCAGGGTGTCCGGGTCTTCGCCCTCGGGCAGGAACAGAAAGCGCGCCCGCCGCCCGTCTTGCAGGCAGGGCAGGGTGGCTTCCAATGCTCGCCATGCGGCGTTACGGCCAGCCTGGTCGCCGTCGAAGCAGAACAAAACGTTGGGCACGACGCGAAACAGTCGCTTCAAGTGCTCTTCGCTGGTGGCGGTGCCGAGTGTGGCGACGGCATTGCGCAGGCCTTGCTGGGCGAGGGCGATGACGTCCATGTAGCCTTCGACGACAATGATTTCGTCGAGATTACGGTTGTTTTTGCGTGCTTCATAAAGGCCGTAGAGTTCCTGGCCCTTATGGAATACCGGGGTTTCCGGTGAGTTCAGGTATTTCGGTTTGTCATCGCCCAATACCCGGCCACCAAAGGCAATGATGCGCCCGCGGCTGTCGCGGATCGGAAACATCACGCGATCGCGGAAGCGGTCATAGCGTTTGCCGGTTTCGGCGTTTTCGATCAGCAGGCCGGCGTCGACCATGGCTTTCTGTTGCAGGGTATCGCTGCTCAGGTGCTTGAACAGATTGTCCCAGCCGGGCGGAGCGAAACCGAGGCCGAAGTCCCGGGCGATCTCGCCGGTCAGTCCGCGTCCCTTCAAGTAATCCACCGCGGCTTTGCGCGATGGATGGCTTTTCAGTGCCTGCCGGTAGAAATCGGCGGCGGCGGTGAGCAACGGGTACAGCGGCGAATCGGTCGGCTGCCGCGGTTTGTGCGGCCGGCCGCTTTCTTCGCGGGGGATTTCCATGCCGGCGGCTTTGGCCAGTTCTTCGACAGCCTGGATGAAGTCCAGGTTGTCGTGGTCCATCATGAAGCCGAGGGCGTTACCGCCAGCGCCGCAGCCGAAGCAGTAATAGAACTGCTTGTCGGGGCTGACGCTGAAGGAGGGGGTTTTCTCTTTGTGGAACGGGCAGCAGGCGGTGTAGTTCTTGCCGGCCTTTTTCAGTTGCAGGCGCGAGCTGACCACATCGACGATGTCGGTGCGGTTCAGAAGGTCGTCAATGAAGCTCTGGGGAATTAGCCCGGCCATGGCGGTCTCGTCATCTGCGCTGAAATGGACCCGAAACGAAGGGCGGCCGAATACAGGTCGTAGTTTGAGGCGCGCAAAATGTGCGGCTCGACCAGTGTCGTCTGCATAATCGCTGTCGGGAAGTGTATCTGCCGAAAATCCACTGACGTTAATGCCAATCAGTATTCGACTATTTGAAAGTGTTTCGCTGAATCCGCTGCGGCCTGTCGATGGCCTCGGATAGCTCATAAGCGGGCACGCAAGAAGGTGCCTTGGGCTGATCGTCGTGAGAGGAATCAGTGGGTGTGCTCGTCAGTAGCCTTGGAAGGCTCGTCAGAAAAGACGTGCACCGCTGGCAAAAGAGCCAGGTCTGACGCTGTGAAGCAGGTTTGTCTCGGTCGCGTCTGCGGCTTTGACGGTGAAGCATCAAGCGTTGTCCGCAAATGCCATTAGCCCGGCTGAGGGCCGGGCTTGGCAGAAGCTTGCTACGAACGTCTGTGTATTAGTACAGACGAACGGCGCGGCGCTGTTCGCGCTGAACTTTCTTGGCGTGACGCTTAACAGCGGCTGCTGCTTTGCGCTTACGCTCAGAAGTTGGCTTCTCGTAAAATTCGCGGCTACGAACTTCAGCCAGTACACCGGCTTTTTCGCAGGAGCGCTTGAAACGACGCAGAGCTACGTCGAAGGGTTCGTTCTCTTTTACTTTGACGGCTGGCATCCAGAGCTACCTTCATTCATTACCGGGGTCAACATCCTCGCGGCAAAAGAGCACTTGAAGACGTCGGTTTTTAAGGGTTGCGGATGTTAACCCCTCATCGCTCGGAATGCAAAGCCTCTGATCGAAAACCGCTAGTCGGGGCATCACATGGCGACTATTATGCGCGCCTTCGAATTCAGCCTAAACAAGGCGCAAACCCATGCTAGTACTGGGATTAGAAACCTCCTGCGACGAAACCGGTGTCGCATTATATGACAGTGAACGCGGCCTGCTGGCCGACGCGCTGTTCAGTCAGATCGACCTGCACCGCGCCTATGGCGGCGTGGTGCCGGAGCTGGCCTCGCGTGACCACGTCAAACGCATGCTGCCCTTGATTCGTCAGGTGTTGGCCGAGGCGGACTGCGTGCCCACCGAAATCGATGCGATCGCCTATACCGCGGGTCCGGGGCTGGTCGGTGCGCTGCTGGTCGGTGCTTCCTGCGCTCAGGCGCTGGCCTTTGCCTGGGGCATTCCGGCGCTCGGCGTGCACCACATGGAAGGTCATTTGCTGGCGCCGATGCTGGAGTCGCAGCCACCGGAATTTCCGTTCGTCGCTTTGTTGGTGTCGGGTGGTCATACGCAGCTGGTTCAGGTCGACGGGATCGGTCAATACACGCTCTTGGGCGAGACCCTCGACGATGCCGCCGGTGAAGCCTTCGACAAGACCGCGAAGATGATGGGCCTGAATTATCCGGGCGGACCGGAAATTGCTCGTCTGGCGGAGCAAGGCGTTGCAGGACGTTTCACTTTTCCGCGTCCGATGTGCGACCGCCCGGGCCTGGCTTTCAGCTTCAGCGGCCTGAAAACCTTCGCCCTGAACACCTGGCAGCAGAGCGTCAGCGCCGGGGACGACAGCGAGCAAGCCCGTTGCGACATCGCGCTGGCGTTCCAGCAGGCCGTGGTGGAGACTTTGACCATCAAGTGCAAGCGTGCCCTGAAACAGGCGGGCATGAAGCGTCTGGTGATCGCAGGCGGCGTCAGCGCCAACAAGGCGTTGCGCACGTCACTGGAGAAAATGCTCGGCGACATGAAGGGCGACGTGTTTTACGCCCGTCCGGAGTTCTGCACCGACAACGGCGCAATGATTGCGTTTGCCGGCTGCCAACGCTTGCAGGCCGGCCAGCACGAAAGCCTGGCGATCAGCGTGCAGGCGCGCTGGCCGATGGAGCAATTGTCGGGGCTGTGATGAATGGCGCTCACGTCCGGTATTTAAAAATGCCGTTCGCGCCCGGCAAACAGGTCGCGTAGATTGCCCCGATGACGCCAGACGATCAGGCCCGTGAGCGCGCTCATGGGCAACAAGGCCGCCGGTTCCTGCCAGGCCAGCAACGGCAGGGTCAGCGGTGTGGCGATCAGCGCGGCGAGTGAGCTGGTACGGGTCAGGTAGAACGTCAACAGCCAGGCACAGACCGCCAGCAGGGCGGCTGGCGGGTAAAGCCCCAGTAACATGCCGGCAGCAGTGGCGACACCTTTGCCACCGCGAAAGCGAAAATACAGCGGGAACAGGTGACCGATGACGGCACATACGCCGATCCAGGCCTGTTCTTGCAGCGAAAGGCCCGCAACACCGGCGATCAGCACCGGCAGCAGCCCTTTGCAGAGGTCGCCGATCAAGGTCAGGATGGCGAGTTTCTTGCCGGCCAGGCGCAACATGTTGGTGGCACCGGCATTGCCCGAGCCACTCATTCGCGGATCGGGGTTACCGGTCAGGCGGCTGAGCAAAATGGCGAAGGACAGAGAGCCGAGCAGGTAGGCGAGAGTCGCCAGTAACCAAAACATGCTAACTATTCCGGGCGAGGACGCCCTGATTCTAACGGCGCATTGCGCCCTTGTCGTGCAGCGGAGAAAAGTGCTTGGACAGAGTGTTTATCGAGGGCCTGGAAGTCGACACCGTGATTGGTGCCTACGACTGGGAGCGAGGCATCCGACAGTGCTTGCGTCTTGATCTCAGCTTCGCCTGGGACAACCGTCCGGCCGCGGCCGGCGATGATCTGACCCTGGCGCTCGATTACGCGAGTGTTTCGTCGCGCATCCAGGCCTTTGCCGAGCAGGCGCAGTTCCAGCTGGTCGAGACCTTTGCCGAGCGCCTGGTTGAAGTGCTGATGAGCGAATTCAACATCACCTGGATGCGTCTCAAACTGACCAAGCCAGGTGCAGTCCCGGCGGCCACCGGTGGTGTGGGTGTGGAGATCGAGCGCGGATGTCGCTGACTCAGGTGTATCTCGGGCTCGGGAGCAATATCGAGCGCGAAACCCATTTGCAGGCTGGCCTGGAAGCCCTGGCGGGTTTTCTGGTGGATATCAAGTGCTCGGCGGTGTTTGAAAGCCAGCCTGTGGGGATCAAGAGTGGGCCGTTCTTCAATTTCGTTGTCTCGGCTTTCACCGATTTACCGCTGATAGAACTGGACCGTCGACTGAAATTCATCGAGGCAGATAACGGCCGCTATGCGCCGGACCGCAAGGGTTTGCCGCTGGATATCGACGTTCTGTTGTTTGGCGATCTGGTGGGCAACTTCGATGGTCTGATTCTGCCGCGCGCAGAGATACTGAAAAATGCCTTCGTGTTGTGGCCGTTGTCGCTGATTGCGCCGGATCGCGTGCACCCGGGGGTAGGCAAAAGTTTTGCGACGTTGTGGGGCGAAGCGCAGATTGATCAGGTGTTGGCGCCGGTGGCGTTTGAGTGGCGCGGCCAGCAGTTGACCCCTTCAGATTTGTTGTAAGGCGGATGACGTCATCGCGGGCAAGCCCGCTCCCACAGGTACGGTGAAAACCCTGTGGGAGCGGGCTTGTTCCGGGCGGCGATCCGACGATGCTTTTAGGCAGACGCCGCCTCTTTGTAAGCCTTCAAGGCCTTGAGCCGCTCACGCTTGATTGCCTCACCCAGCTCCGGCCCCTTGAATCCCTTCTCCAGCAACGGCTGTACCGCCACGCTTCGCGCCGAAGTCGCCGCTCCACGCAAATAATCCGCCTGTGGATAACTCCTCTGTTCCAGCCCTTTGCGCCCGCGCGCGTCCATTTCGCACGCTGCAATAAACTCTTCAAACCGCTGCGGGCGACGGTAAACGTCGAAACTCTGCAGCAGCTCCAGCAGCGTCGATGGCTTCAGCTCCAGGGCGCGATGGCCATGGGTGTGATACTGGCCCACCAGCAAGGCCAGTTCCTGGCAGTCTTTCGGTGCCTTGAAGCGTTCATTGACCGCTTTGATCAGCTTCAGGCCTGTGTGTTCGTGGGCGATGTGTCGGGGCCAGTCTTCTTTCGGCGTCAGTCCTTTGCCCAGGTCATGCAACAGGCAAGCCCAACGCACAGTCAGCGGTTGTTTGTGCAGCGCTGATTGTTCAAGCACGCTCAAAGTGTGCACGCCCGTGTCGATTTCGGGGTGATGAGCTTCCGGTTGTGGTACGCCGAACAGTGCATCGACCTCCGGCATCAGTACCTGGAGAGCGCCGCACTCGCGCAGCACTTCGATAAATACCTGTGGCTGATCTTCCAGCAGTGCCCGGGAAATCTCTTTCCAGCTACGTTCGGCGGTCAAAGCCTCCAGCTCGCCCGACTCGCTGAGTTGGCGCATCAGCTCCAGCGTTTCCGGTGCGACGGTAAAGCCCAACTCCGCATAACGAGCGGCAAAGCGCGCAACACGCAGAACACGCAGCGGATCTTCGGCGAAAGCGGGGGAAACGTGGCGCAGAATGCGAGCTTCGAGATCGCGCTGCCCATGGTAGGGATCGGTCAAATTCTGCTGATCGTCTTCAGCCATGGCGTTGATCGTCAGGTCGCGACGAATCAAGTCTTCTTCGAGGGTCACTTCTGGGCTGGCATGAAAGGTGAAGCCGCCGTAGCCGCGCCCGCTTTTGCGTTCAGTGCGGGCGAGGGCGTATTCCTCACCGCTTTTCGGGTGAAGAAACACCGGGAAGTCCGCACCTACCGGGCGAAAGCCCTTGGCGAGCATTTCTTCGGTGGTGGCGCCGACTACAACCCAGTCGACATCGGTGACAGGTTTGCCCAGCAGCCGATCGCGTACCGCGCCGCCGACTTTATAAATCTGCATAAAAAACCTCCGTTAGCCCGACAGAATAACCGTTGCGTCGAACTTCCGGAGGCACAAACAGGATCAAAGATGAATGACGGCCAGGTCCAGTCGGCCGTAATCGCCTTCGCTGTGCTCGCTCCTGGGCGGTACGTGGTGGGTTTTCATCACTTGGTCCCCTTGCAGGGTTTCCAGGTGTATGTCGAAGCCCCAGAGGCGGTGCAAGTGTTTAAGCACTTCTTCGGTGGACTCGCCCAGCGGTTTGCGGTCGTGCTGTTGGTGACGAAGGGTCAGGGAGCGGTCGCCGCGGCGGTCGATGCTGTAGATCTGGATGTTGGGTTCGCGATTGCCCAGGTTGTACTGCGCGGCCAGGGTTTCTCGTATGGTGCGGTAGCCATCTTCGTCGTGGATGGCCGGTACCAGCAGGTCGTCCTTCTGGTCATCATCGAGAATGCTGAACAATTTCAGGTCACGGATCACTTTCGGCGACAAGTACTGCAGGATAAAGCTTTCATCCTTGAAGCTGCTCATCGCGAATTTGATGGACGACAACCAGTCGGTGCCGGCAATTTCCGGGAACCAGCGGTAATCCTCTTCGGTCGGGTGTTCACACATGCGCCGGATGTCCCGGTACATCGCAAAGCCCAGGGTGTAGGGGTTGATGCCGTTGTAGTACGGGCTGTCGAAACCCGGCTGAAAGACCACGCTGGTGTGGGACGTCAGGAACTCCATCATGAAACCGTCGGTGACCAGGCCCTCGTCATACAGATCGTTCATCAGGGTGTAATGCCAGAACGTGGCCCAGCCTTCGTTCATCACCTGGGTCTGGCGTTGCGGGTAGAAGTACTGGGCGATCTTGCGCACGATGCGCACGATCTCCCGCTGCCAGGGCTCCAGCAGCGGCGCATGTTTTTCGATGAAGTACAGGATGTTTTCCTGTGGTTCGGCGGGGAAGCGTGCATTGTCCCGGTCGCTGTACTTGTCTGCGCCTTTCGGAATGGTGCGCCACAGATCGTTGATCTGTTTCTGCAAATGCTCCTCCCGGTCCTTTTGCCGACGACGTTCTTCCTCGGCGGAAATCGGGTAGGGGCGTTTGTAGCGGTCAACACCGTAGTTCATCAGCGCATGACAGGAGTCCAGCAGGTCCTCGACCGCATCGATGCCATGGCGCTCTTCGCACTGCATGATGTACTGCTTGGCGAACACCAGGTAATCAATGATCGAACTGGCGTCGGTCCAGGTGCGGAACAGGTAGTTGCCTTTGAAGAAGCTGTTGTGCCCGTAACAAGCGTGGGCCACCACCAACGCCTGCATGCAGATGGTGTTTTCTTCCATCAGGTAGGCGATGCAGGGGTCGGAGTTGATCACGATTTCGTAGGCCAGCCCCATCTGCCCACGGGAGTAGGATTTTTCGGTGCTAAGGAAATGTTTGCCGTACGACCAATGGTGATAACCCAGCGGCATGCCGACGGAAGCGTAGGCGTCCATCATCTGTTCGGCCGTGATCACTTCGATCTGGTTGGGGTAGGTGTCGAGCGCATAGCGAGCCGCAATACGACTGATTTCGCGGTCGTAGGCCTGGATCAGCTCGAACGTCCATTCGGAGCCGGTGGAAATGGGTTGGCGTTTCTGCTCTTTGGCGGTCATGTCACTAACCTGCGCTGGAAGAGTTCACGGAAGACCGGGTAGATATCCCCGGCCGAGACCAGTTGTTGCTGGGCAAAAGTGTCAGAAAAGGCTTCGGCAATTCGCTCGTACTCGAACCACAGGGCCTGGTGTTCGCGCGGGGTGATCTCGACGTAAGTGTAGTACTGCACGAACGGCATGATCTGGTTGATCAGAATGTCGCGGCAGATCGGCGAATCGTCATTCCAGTTATCGCCGTCGGAAGCCTGGGCGGCGTAGATGTTCCACTCGTTGCTCGGGTAGCGCTCGGCCATGATTTCCTGCATCAGCTTCAAGGCGCTGGAAACAATGGTGCCGCCGGTTTCGCGAGAGTAGAAAAACTCCTCCTCGTCGACTTCCCGGGCGCTGGTGTGGTGACGGATGAACACCACATCAATCTTGTCGTAGTTACGCTTGAGGAACAGGTACAACAGGATAAAGAAACGCTTGGCGATGTCCTTGGTCGCCTGGGTCATGGAGCCGGACACGTCCATCAGGCAGAACATCACCGCCTTCGAACTGGGGTTGGGTTGCTTGATCAGCAGGTTGTACTTGAGGTCGAAGGTGTCGAGGAACGGTACGCGATGAATGCGCGCGCTGAGTTTTTCGATTTCTGCCTCGATTTCCTGAATATCGCCGAAGTTGTCCGGTTCTTCCTGTTTTAGTCGCAGCAATTCCTCTTTGGCTTCGCGCAGTTTCGCCCGGCTGCTGCCGGACAGGGCAATTCGTCGCGCATGCGCCGAGCGCAAGGTGCGGATGATGTTGATCCGCGACGGGTTGCCTTCGTTACTGATGCCTGCACGAACGGTTTTGAAGGTGTCGGTGCCGGTCAGGTTGCGCTTGACCAGATTTGGCAGCTCCAGGTCCTCGAACATGAACTCGAGGAACTCCTCCTGGGTGATCTGGAAGACGAACTCGTCCATTCCCTCACCCGAGTTACCCGCCTTGCCGGGACCTCTGCCGCCACCACCTCCGGGAGGACGAGCGATGTGCTCGCCGCTGGTGAACTCTTTGTTGCCCGGGTGCACGACAGTCTGTTTGCCCCCGCGACCGTGGTGAAGCACCGGCTCGTCGATGTCGCGCCCGGGAATGCTGATCTGTTCGCCGTGTTCCATGTCGGTGATGGAGCGCCGGCTGACCGCCTCTTCGACTGCCTTTTTGATGTGATCACGGTAACGCCGCAGAAACCGCTGGCGGTTCACCGTGCTCTTGTTCTTGCCATTGAGACGTCGGTCGATCACATAGCTCATGACTGCTCCTTAGAAGCTGTCCTGAAAGGGGCGAGCGGTGATGCAGCATCGAACCGAGGGCCAAGGGACATTCAACGCTCCCCCAAGCGCTTTGATGCTGCCTGAACTCGCTACCGACTTTCGAACACCTTCCAGAGGCCTGTGTATCAGAAAATGCGTACACAGGTCTCTGGCTGACGACAACCGGTCTGACCGGCAGCGGGTTATTGTGATTTTCTGACTCGCAGGTACCACTCGGAGAGCAGTCGTACCTGTTTGTCGGTGTAGCCCCGCTCGACCATCCGTGTGACGAAGTCGTTGTGCTTCTGCTGGTCCTCTTTGCTCGCCTTGGCGTTGAAGCTGATGACGGGCAGAAGGTCCTCGGTGTTGGAGAACATTTTCTTCTCGATGACCACCCGCAGTTTTTCGTAGCTGAGCCAGGTCGGGTTTTTGCCGTTGTTGTTGGCGCGGGCGCGCAGTACGAAGTTGACAATTTCGTTGCGGAAATCCTTCGGATTGCTGATGCCGGCCGGTTTTTCGATTTTCTCCAGTTCTTCGTTCAGTGCCACGCGATTGAGGATCTCGCCGGTTTCCGGGTCGCGGTATTCCTGGTCCTGGATCCAGAAGTCGGCGTACAGCACGTAGCGATCGAAGATGTTCTGGCCGTACTCGCTGTAAGACTCGAGGTAGGCGGTCTGGATCTCCTTGCCGATGAATTCGATATAACGCGGCGCCAGGTACTCCTTGAGGAAGCGCAGATAGCGTTCGCGGGTCTCAGCCTGGAACTGTTCCTGTTCGATCTGTTGTTCCAGCACATAGAGCAAGTGCACCGGGTTGGCGGCGATTTCGTGCGGATCGAAGTTGAAAACCTTCGACAGAATCTTGAACGCAAAACGGGTCGACAGACCGTTCATGCCTTCGTCGACACCGGCGTTGTCGCGGTATTCCTGAATGGACTTGGCCTTCGGATCGGTGTCCTTGAGGTTTTCGCCGTCGTACACCCGCATCTTGGAGTAGATGTTCGAGTTTTCCGGCTCCTTGAGGCGCGAGAGTACGGTGAACTGGGCGAGCATTTTCAGGGTGTCGGGCGCGCAATGGGCCTTGGCCAAGGAGCTGTTGAACAGAAGTTTGTCGTAGATCTTCACTTCGTCACTGACCCGCAGGCAGTACGGCACTTTGACGATGTAGATCCGGTCGATGAAGGCTTCGTTGTTCTTGTTGTTGCGGAAGGTGTGCCATTCCGATTCGTTGGAGTGGGCCAGCAGGATCCCGGTAAACGGAATAGCCCCCAGGCCTTCGGTACTGTTGTAGTTGCCTTCCTGAGTGGCGGTCAGCAATGGGTGCAGCACCTTGATCGGCGCCTTGAACATTTCGACGAATTCCATCAGGCCCTGGTTGGCCCGGCACAGAGCGCCCGAGTAGCTGTAGGCGTCGGCGTCGTTTTGAGGGTATTCCTCCAGTTTGCGGATATCGACCTTGCCCACCAGCGCCGAAATATCCTGGTTGTTTTCATCGCCCGGTTCAGTTTTGGCCACGGCGATCTGGTTGAGGATCGACGGATAGAGTTTCACCACGCGGAACTGGCTGATGTCGCCGCCGAACTCGGCCAGGCGTTTGGTGGCCCATGGCGACATGATGGTGTTGAGGTAGCGCCGTGGAATGCCGAAGTCTTCTTCGAGGATCGCGCCATCTTCAGTGGCGTTGAACAGACCCAGCGGCGACTCGAAGACCGGCGAGCCCTTGATCGCGTAGAAAGGCACTTTCTCAATCAGTTGTTTGAGCTTCTCGGCCAGGGACGATTTACCGCCACCGACGGGACCGAGCAGATAAAGGATTTGTTTCTTCTCTTCCAGGCCCTGAGCGGCATGGCGGAAATACGACACGATCTGGTCGATGCATTCTTCCATCCCGTGGAAGTCTTCAAAGGCCGGATAGCGGCGGATCACCTTGTTGGAGAAGATTCGCGACAGTCTCGAGTTGGTCGAGGTGTCGAGCAGCTCCGGCTCTCCGATGGCCAGCAATAGACGCTCGGCGGCGGACGCGTAGGCGCTGCGGTCCTGTTTGCACAGTTCAAGATACTCTTGCAGCGTGAGTTCTTCCTGGCGTGTGGACTCGAATCGTTGTTGGAAGTGGCTAAAGATACTCATGACGTCACCTCGCTCGATACGTGGAGCCGACGCCGGATCATTCAGTCGATGCTGGCAGCAACCGGATATGCAGTTGCTGTTTACCCCCCAGAACTCTTTCGGAGCTGACTCCCCCGAAAGCTACTCCCGATGATCCGCGCGCCGGTGTACCGGCTCTCCCCTGTTTTGGATGGCCTGCGCTTAAGGATAGTTGCTTATTCGGGAGGTAAAGGCGAGATACGTAATTAGTTGTGGCAGACCGTTCGTCTGCCACTGCGCGAGCCCGCGGGGGCCGGGGCTTGCACGTTACAAAAAAATTATTCGGAGGTGCCTTGCGCGGTTTCCGAAGGATAAGTCGTACGCCACAGCTCAAAGCCGCCATCCATGCTGTAGACGTCGGAGAAGCCCTGACTGATCAGGTAGGCCGCCGCGCTTTGGCTGGAATTGCCGTGATAGCAGACCACGACCGTCGGTGCGTCAAGATCGGCGGCTCGGATGAAATCCGAGATGGACACGTTGTCCAGATGCTTCGAACCGGCAATATGCAGCGCGGCAAATGTTGCAGGGTCTCGAACATCGACCACCACTGCGCCTTGTTCGCGCAGGGTTTGGGCCTGTTCTGGGGGGATACGTTTGAATTCGCTCATGGCGGGCTCCTGTGGCTCGGCTGAAAGTGCAGTCTAGCGCTGGGCGCTGGCTGACGTTTGCTCGGGAATAGGGGAGGCGACTGGCGGCTGGGTATGGCCCTGTTCGTCGCATTTGCACTGCAGGCGCTCAAGGGTGTCAACGTTCATCAGGGTCATTGAGCCACCCCAGACACAACCGGTGTCGAGGGCGAAGATACCCGGCTCGGTGCATTGGCCTTCAAGTGCCGCCCAGTGGCCGAAGATAATCTTCACGTCTTTGGTCTTGCGCTCTTTGTAGCTAAACCACGGCGCATAACCCGCCGGTGCGGTATCGGCGCCTTCCTTGCCCTTGAGGTCGAGTTTGCCTTCGCTGGTGCAGAAACGCATGCGGGTGAAATAGTTGGTGATCACGCGCAGGCGGGTCACGCCTTTGAGGTCACTGTCCCATTTCAGCGGTTCGTTGCCGTACATGCCATCAAGGTAGGGTGCGAAACGGTTGTCGTCGCGCAGGGCTTCTTCGACCTCGGCGGCGCACTTCAGGGCTTTACGAAGTGACCATTGGGGCGGTATGCCGGCGTGGACCAGGGCGATGTTGCGCTGTTCGTCGTAGTGCATGACCTTTTGCTGGCGCAACCATTCCAGCAGTTCTGCGCGATCAGGTGCTTCGAGAATCTCGCGCAGGGTGTCGGCTTTCTTCAGGCGTTCGATGTTATGCCCGGCGGCCAGCAGATGAAGATCGTGGTTGCCGAGAACACACACCAGCGACTCGCGCAGGCTATAAAGGAAGCGCAAGGTGTCCAGCGACTGCGGGCCACGGTTGACCAGATCGCCCACCAGCCACAGTTTGTCCCGGGCAGGGTCGAAGGCGACTTGTTCAAGCAGGCATTTCAGGGGTTCGAGGCAACCTTGCAGGTCACCGACGGCATACGTCGCCATCAGTGCAGGGCTCCGGGCACCGCCAGGCGGAAGGGCGCGATGATGGCTTCGAAGTGTTTGCCGTCGTTAGCGAGCATCTGATAAGTCCCTTGCATGGTGCCGACCTTGGAGGTCATCACCGTGCCGCTGCTGTAGGTGTGGCTCTCGCCTGCTTCGATCAACGGCTGCTGGCCAACGACGCCGGCACCGCGAACCTCCTCGACATGCCCGTCACCATCGGTGATCACCCAATGCCGCGACAACAGTTTGGCCGGTAATTCGCCGTTGTTGTGCACGGTGATGGTGTAAGCGAAGGCAAAGCGGTTTTGCTCGGGTTGCGATTGTTCTGCCAGATAGCGGGTGACGACGCTGACGTCGACCTGATAGCGAGGTTCGGACATGCAAGAGGCCTTAAAAACGAAGCGGGACGCGGGGCGTAGCTGATTGAACTCAGTCTAGGCCAAGTATCGGGTAGTAAACCAGACATGGGGGCTGGTGTCCTACCCGATAACGCTTGTTGCCTGTCAGTCGGCGGCGGGAGTCTGTAGGACTTGTTCGCTGAGCTTGTCGGCCAGGCGCACAAAGGCGGCCAGATCGAGCTGCTCCGGGCGCAGGCTGCCGTCGACACCGGCGGCGGTGATCTCATCGTTGCTCAGCAACAGCTTGAGGGTGTTGCGCAGAGTTTTGCGGCGCTGGTTGAAAGCTTCGCGCACGACGCGCTCCAGCAGCTTGTGATCCTTGGCCGGGTGCGGCAGTACGGCGTGAGGCACCAGGCGCACGATGGCAGAGTCGACTTTCGGCGGCGGGTTGAACGCGCCGGGGCCAACGTTGAACAGATGCTCTACGCGACAGTGGTACTGAACCATGATCGACAGACGACCCCAGTCACCGCCGCCAGGGCCAGCCGCCAGGCGTTCGACCACTTCCTTCTGCAGCATGAAGTGCATGTCGCGAATGATGCCTGCGTTATTCAGCAGGTGGAAAATCAGCGGCGTGGAGATGTTGTACGGCAGGTTGCCCACCACGCGCAGGCTGTTCGGCGCGGCGTTCAGGCTGTTGAAGTCGAACTTCAGCGCATCGCCCTGATGCAGGTTGAAGTTGCTCTTGCCGGCGAACTGTTGGTTGAGGATCGGGATCAGGTCCTTGTCCAGCTCCACCACGTCCAACTGCGCGCCGCTGTTCAGCAGGCCTTGGGTCAGCGCGCCCTGGCCAGGACCGATTTCCAGCAGGCGGTCTTCGGGTTTGGCATGGATGGAGCGCAGGATGCGATCGATAACGCCAGCATCGTGCAGGAAGTTCTGGCCAAAGCGTTTGCGCGCCTTGTGTTGGTAATGCTCGGTCATAAACGGGTCTCGGCCATCTGGTAGGCGGTTTCCAGGGCGACTTGCAGGCTGCCGGTGTCGATGTTGCCGCTGCCGGCCAGATCCAGGGCGGTGCCGTGGTCGACCGACGTGCGGATGATCGGCAAGCCGAGGGTCACATTGACTGCTGCGCCAAAGCCTTTGTATTTCAGCACGGGCAAGCCCTGGTCGTGGTACATCGCCAGCACCGCGTCGCAGTGCTCCAGATATTTGGGGGTAAACAGAGTGTCGGCGGGCAGGGGACCGCGAAGGTCCATGCCCTCGCCACGCAGGCGCTCTAATGTAGGTTCGATGATGTCGATTTCTTCATGGCCCAGGTGGCCGCCTTCGCCAGCGTGCGGGTTGAGCCCGCACACCAGGATGCGTGGCCGGGCGATGCCGAATTTTTCTTGCAGGTCGGCATGCAGAATCCGCGTAACCCGCTCCAGACGCTCCGGCGTGATTGCATCGGCAATTTCGCGCAGAGGCAGGTGAGTGGTGACCAGCGCCACGCGCAATCCGCGAGTCGCGAGCATCATCACCACTTGTGCGGTATGCGTCAGGTCGGCGAGAAATTCTGTATGCCCGGAAAAGGCGATGCCCGACTCGTTGATCACACCCTTGTGCACAGGGGCGGTGATCATTCCGGCGAAGTGTCCGTCCAGGCAGCCCTGACCCGCGCGGGTCAGGGTTTCCAGAACGAAAGCCGCATTGGCTTTGTCGAGTTGACCGGCAATTACCGGCGCACTGAGCGGTGTATCCCAGACATACAGGCTGTTGGCTGGCGCAGGTACATCCGGCCAGTTGCCCGGGGTCACCGGCAGCAAGTCGACGACCACGCCCAGCTGCGCGGCCCGCTCAAGGAGCAGGTCACGGCTGGTAATGGCAATCAGGGGGTGTGGCTGGGCTTGCGAGGCGAGCAGCAGGCACAGGTCGGGACCTATGCCGGCCGGTTCACCGGGTGTCAGAGCGAAACGTTTGGGTTTCACTGCGCTGCCTGGTCTGCACCAGGGAGTTTGATCTCAACGTAAGCTTCGTCGCGGATCTGACGCAGCCAGGTTTGCAGCTCTTCGTCGTATTTGCGGTTACGCAGTACGATCATGGCTTGCTGCTCACGGGCCTGGGTGGTGCTGTCGGTAGCACGACGGCCAAGGACTTCCAGAACGTGCCAGCCATATTGAGTCTGGAACGGCTTGGACAGCTGACCTTGTGGGGTCTTGGCCATCACTTCGCGGAATTCAGGCACCAATGCATTTGGGTCGATCCAGTTCAGATCACCGCCGTTGAGGGCGGAACCCGGATCTTCCGAGAAGCTTTTCGCCAGATCGCCGAAATCTTCGCCCGCTTCGATACGGGTGTAGAGCGACTGAGCCAGGGCCTTGGTTTTCGCTTCGTCGCGGATCGGACTAGGTTTGACCAGGATATGACGCACGTGCACTTCGTCACGTGTCTGGGTCTCGCCGCCACGCTTGTCGAGAATCTTCAGGATGATGAAGCCGCCCGGCGTGCGCATTGGCTGGGTCACCTCGCCGACCGACATGGTGCTCAGCATGCGATCGAACGGAGGTGGCAATTGACCGGCCTTACGCCAGCCCATGTCGCCGCCTTCCAGCGCGGTTTCGCTGGCGGATTTGGCGATTGCCAACTGACCGAAGTCAGCGCCTTGCTTGAGCTGCTGGTAAACCGCGTCTGCCTGTTTGGCTGCATTCTGAATCGCGTCGGAGTTGGCGCTTTCCGGTGTAGGAATCAGAATGTTGGCCAAGCGGAATTCTTCGGACAGCTGCATTTTGCCGAGGTCGGAAGCGAGGAAGTTCTTCACTTCCTGCTCGGACACCTGGATACGTTCGGCCACACGGCGCTGACGTACACGGCTGATGATCATTTCCCGGCGAATCTGGTCACGGGCGTCGTCATAAGACAGACCGTCGCGAGTCAGGGCGGCGCGGAATTGTTCAATCGACATGTTGTTGCGCTGGGCAATGGTGCCGACCGCCTGGTTCAGCTCTTCATCGGTAATGCGGATGCCGGAACGTTCGCCGATCTGCAGTTGCAGGTTTTCGACGATCAGGCGCTCGAGCACCTGCTGATCCAGCACGCCGGCCGGCGGTACGGCAGAACCGCGTTTGGCGATGGTTTGCTGAACTTCATGAACACGTTGGTCCAGTTGGCTCTGCATGACCACGTCGTTGTCGACAATGGCCACCACTTTATCGATGGACTGTACCGCGGCATTCGCCGCAGTACCCAGGAACAGCGCGCCCAGCACGAGCGGGCGCAGACAATCAGAAAGCTTGGTCTTCACGTTCACGATAACCTTGGATGCCTTTGTCGAGGAAGCTCTCTACTTTGGCGCCGGTGAGGCCGCCGAGACCTTTCAGAACGATTTGTAGGAAGATGCCATGGTCGCCTTTTTCGTTTTCCGGGGCGTTCTGACTGAACTCGTCATACGACACCCAGTACCGATTGATCAGGCGCAGTTTCCAGCAGCAGTTGTCGTACTCGAAACCACCGAAGGCTTCCAGGGTACGGTTGCGGTTGTAGTCATACTGCCAGCGACTGATGGCGTTCCACTGCGGCACGATCGGCCAGATCACCGAGAAATCGTGCTGTTGGATCTTGTAGTAGTCCTTCACGTAGCCCGGGGTGCCCGGAGTGCCGTAGTCACCACCGCCCACCGACCACTTGCCGGTGTTCTGGTCGTAACGGACCTGGTCATTACGATAGCGATAGCCGGCGTTGATGACCTTGTTCGGGTTGTCTTCAGGCTGGTAGTGGAACATCGCGCTGCCCGAGCGAGGGCTGCGGCTGTCCGGATCCCAGTTGTAATCGGCGGTTGTGCGCCAATCGCGGTTCCAGCGGTATTCGTATTCCAGCGCATACGGTGAAACATTGGCATTCGCATCGTCGCGGGTTTTTGCATCGATACCCGGCAACTGGACTTCGCGATCCTTGAAATACAAGGCCTGGCCGACGCTGATGCGTTGGCGCTCGAAGCCGTCTTCCTCGATCCAGCGGTTGGTCACGCCCAGCGACAGTTTGTTCTCGTCGCCGACGCGGTCGGAGCCCGAGAAACGGTTGTCGCGGAACAGCGACGCATAGTTGAAGGTGTACTCGCCGGTGTCGAAAACCGGGATGTCCTTCTGGTCTTCTTCAGGGACATACAGGTAGAACAGGCGTGGTTCCAGGGTCTGGCGGTAGTTCTTGCCGAACCAGGTGGTGTTGCGATCGAAATACAGGCCACTGTCGACGCTGGCGATCGGGACGCCGCGGTTTTGCGAGCTGCTGAACGACTCGCCAAGCGCCGAAGCGTTATTGCGGTTCGTCAGTAGATCGTTTTTACCGGTGCCATCGAGATCAAGATCGTACTGGGTGTATTGATACTTGAGCGATGGCTTGATGAATCCATACGTCCAGTCCAGCGGCAGGTTCACGCCTGGCTTGAGGTTCAGGCGATTACCGTTGGCGCGCGCCAGGCCCGTCACGTTGGTGTCCAAGCGAGGCGACAGGACGCCGTTTTCATCGGAAAACTGACCTGTTTCCAGATCCCGCTCAAACCGCACGACTTCTGTTTCGTAGTCGAAATTCAAGCCTTGCGGATGCACCGGCAGTTGACCGTTGAAGGTGAGCTGCGGCAAACGATCATACGGCGTGATGTTTGAAACGGTTGCAAGCTGATAGGCCTGGGCGTTCAAACGAGCGGTGTAGCTGTGGCCACGGTAGGTGACGGAGCCCTGCTGGTTCACGTAATCCGCGCTCTTCACACCAATCTGATCGGTCTGCAGATCCTGGAAGTAATACGGATCGCTGATCTTGGTGTAATCAACTTGAGTCAGTACGCGCGAATCAAGACCACCTTTGTGCTGCCAGTTGTACATGTAGCGGGTTTTTTCGTAGTCGGTCTGCTGACTGCGATCGGTGTTGTCATCATTGAGGTAAGCGGCGCCGAGCTGACCTTCGCTGGACTTGGTCAGATAACGGAATTCGCCTTCCATCAACAGGCCGCGCTTGCTCATGTAGCGCGGGTACAACGTGGCATCGTAGTTCGGTGCCAGGTTGAAGTAGTACGGCGTGACGAGCAGGAAGCCTGTATCGCTGCCGGTGCCGATGGTCGGCGGCAGGAAACCGGATTGACGACGGTCGTCGATCGGGAAATAGATGTACGGCGTGTACAGAACCGGAATGTCCTTGACCCGCAGCGTCACGTTGGTCGCGGTACCGAAACCGGTCGCCGGGTTCAACGTGATGTTGTTGCCCTTGAGCTGCCAGGCGTTGCTGTTCGGTTCGCACGTGGTGTACGTACCATCCTTGAGGCGGATGATCGCGTTCTCGGCACGCTTGGCGTATAGCGCGTTACCGCGGATACGGGATTTGTGCATCACGTATTCGGCGTTGTCGACCTTGGCTTCCCCGGTGTCGAGCTGCACTTCGGCGTGGTCGCCGACGATCAGTGCGCCGTTGTCGCGAATGCGTACGTTGCCATCCAGCTCGCCACGGCTCTCGGCCTGGTAGAGGTTCGCTTCGTCGGCTTCAGCCTGCATGCTGCCCTGACGCAAGACCACGTCGCCCGCGAGGGTCGCGACCTGTTCATCCTGCTTGTAGCGGGAGGCCTTGGCGCCGACAAACGTCGGGGCGTCACTTTTATTCGTCTTGTCATTCATGCCAGGACGAATCGGTTCGATATAGGAACCAGAGCAGTAAGGACCGGTTTCGGCCAATTGCGCTGCAGTGAGCTTCTCGCGCGGAACCCAGTCGAGGTGACTGTAGTCTTCGCTACGGGACTTGAGACCGCGGCCTTTGGATTCGGTGACCAGCACAGGCTTGGCGCCGGTATCTTCGCTGGCGCCACTCTCGGTCGGGGCTTCACCGGTCGCGGAGACTGCGCTGCCGTCATGGACGGGACGCGGTGGCAATGCAGCCGCCGGCGTCTTGGGCGCACAGTTCCAGGCACCCGAAGCAGAGACTGAGCAGTCATACTGTTCCGCGGCGACCACGAACGAAGTGGCTAGAGGTTGCAGGGCCAGCAGACTGCCGGTTACCAACAACGGAAATTTTTTACGAAACGCGGGGGATTTCAATGCCATCTTATTAGTCCGGGCTTCCTGCGTGCCATCTGCCCGCGGTGTGGGCCGCACGCCTCTCGATGGTCTGAAAAAGATGCTGGATAATAAAGCATGACCCGCTTGACGGCTAGCGCCGTCGGAGACCCTTGCAATGCCTGACCAAGATGTACGTTTGCAACACCTGAAAGTTTGGCTCGATGAGCAGTTGGCGATCCTCTTTGCAGAGCAGAGTTGGGGCGTTGTACCCCCGGCCACGTTGACCGCGGCCAGCAGTGACGCGAGTTTTCGGCGTTATTTCCGTTGGGAAGGCGGCGGCAAAAGTTTCATCGTAATGGACGCGCCACCGCCCCAGGAAAACTGCAAACCCTTCGTGGATATCGCTTTTTTGCTGGCGAAATCCGGAATAAATGTGCCGAAAATTTATGCCGAAGACCTCGATCGCGGTTTTCTTTTACTCAATGACCTGGGCAACCAGACTTATCTGGACGTCATCGACAGCGAAAATGCCGACGATTTGTTCAAGGATGCCCTACAGGCACTGTTGGCTTTTCAGCAGTTGCCGATGGTTGCACCGCTGCCGAGTTATGACGTGGCGCTGTTGCGTCGCGAGCTGGAATTGTTCCCCGAGTGGTTTGTGAAGCGTGAGTTGGGCGTCGAGTTCGACTCGGCACAGCAAATGCTCTGGCAGAACGTGACGGAGCTGTTGATCGACAGCGCGTTGGCGCAGCCCAAAGTCCTGGTGCATCGCGACTACATGCCGCGCAACCTGATGCTCAGCGAGCCGAATCCCGGCGTTCTGGATTTCCAGGACGCGGTCTACGGCCCGGTGACCTACGACGTGACCTGCCTGTTCAAGGACGCTTTCTTGAGCTGGCCCGAGGAGCGTGTGCACGGTTGGCTGGAAGATTACTGGCAACAAGCGGGCGCCCTGGGCATTCCGGTTCAACCGGACTTCGACGACTTCCTGCGCGCCAGCGACCTGATGGGCGTGCAGCGTCACCTGAAAGTCATCGGCATCTTCGCCCGCATCTGCCATCGCGATGGCAAACCGCGTTACCTCGCCGACGTGCCGCGCTTCTTTGCTTATATAGATGCCGTGATCGCCCGCCGTCCTGAACTGGCTGAGCTGGATGTGTTGCTGCTGAGTCTGCGTGCCGGAGCGAATGCATGAAGGCGATGATTCTGGCTGCAGGCAAAGGCGAGCGCATGCGTCCGCTGACCCTGACCACGCCAAAACCGCTGGTCCGCGCTGGAGGTGTGCCGCTGATCGAGTATCACCTGCGCGCGCTGGCCGCGGCCGGGTTTACCGACATCGTGATCAACCATGCCTGGTTGGGGCAGCAGATCGAAGACTATCTGGGCGATGGTTCGCGTTTTGGCGTGAGTATCCAATACTCGCCCGAAGGTGAGCCGCTGGAGACCGGTGGGGGGATTTTCCGCGCATTGCCGTTGTTGGGCGATGAGGCGTTTGTGGTGGTCAACGGTGATATCTGGACCGACTACGACTTCAGCGTGTTGCATCAGCCCATCAACGGTCTTGCGCACCTGGTGTTGGCGGATAACCCGAACCACCATCCAGCGGGCGATTTCACGCTGGTTGGCGGGCAAGTGCACGATGGCCAGCCTGATACGCCGACTCTGACTTACAGCGGCATCGCGGTGTTGCATCCGCAGTTGTTCGACGGTTGCACGGCCGGAGCGTTCAAGCTGGCACCGCTGCTGCGTAGGGCCATGGCCGATGGACAGGTCTCGGGTGAACGGCTGAACGGTCGGTGGGTGGATGTCGGAACTCACGAGCGTCTGGCGGAAGTTGAAACTCTGATTGAAGCGAGTCGCTGAGATGCTGTGGCCAGGGACTCTGATTGGAGCCGGAGCGGGCTTTGCCATTGCCAGCATTCCGGGGGCCATGCTCGGCGCCTTGCTAGGGCAGGCGCTGGATCGGCGTCTGCAATTGCAGACGTGGGGGCATCTGCGGGAAAAGCTCGGTGGTAAACCGATGCTGCGCAACGATGAGCTGTTGTTTGTGTTGCTGGGGCGGTTGGCCAAATGCGATGGACGAGTGGCTGAGGGGCATATCCTGCAGGCGCGCCAGGAAATGCAGGCACTGGAAATGACCGAGCCGGCCAAGCGCCGGGCGATTGCCGCATTCAACCGCGGCAAATCGGGCCACGACCGGTTGCGCGGTTATCTGCGACGCTTGAGCGCGCAACCCCATGCGGCGGAAGGCGTGTTGCGCGCCTGTTGGCGAATGGTTTGGGCCGATGGTCGAGCGGGTCACGCCGAGCGCGAACTGATTGGCCAATGGGGTAAATGGTTGGGTTGGACGTCGTATCAGGTGCAGGCGCTGGCGGCTGACTATGAGCCGCACAAGCGACCGTCGGTTGGCACTGCCATCTCTTATCAGGAAGCGTTGTCGCTGCTGGGGGTGTCCGCCACCACGGAACCGGCGCAGATCAAGCGCGCCTATCGACGCCTGCTGAGTCGTCATCATCCGGACAAAATTGCCGGCAGCGGTGCGACGGCGTTGCAGGTGCGCGAGGCCACGGACAAGACGCGCGAATTGCATAACGCCTATACGTTGATTCGTCAGCGGCGGGATTTTCGCTAGCCGGTGAGTGATGTATCCACAGCGCTGACGCCTTCGCGGGCAACTCGATCTATCAGTTCGCCTCTGGCTTGGGATTCAACCAACCCCGCACCCGACGCACCAGCTGCTCTTGCTCCGCTTGCGAGTTACCCGGCAACGCCTTGAGCGATACCTGACTGAACGCCGAAGCCTTCAAGCGCTTGCTGGCCTGCAAGCGCTCCAGTGCCGCGTTGCGGTCCAGCGGCTTGTCCTTATAGAAAATGTCGGCGGTGGGCAGCTTCAGTGTCGGCGTCAATTCAGCCAGGCCAGGCTTTGCTGCCACGGGCGTCTGCGCGGCGACCATCGCAAACTTCTCGACTTGCGATGGCTGCCTCTCGCTCAGATACCGCGCGGCCCAATAAGCGCCGGTGCCATGACCCAGCACCACGATGCTGCGAGCGCTTTGCTGTTCGGCGTAGGCAACAGCCGCATCTATGCGTGCGAAAATTCGTTCAGCGTCGGCTTTGGCCTGTTCATCACTGGTTTCGGCAATGGCCTTGTCGACCACCTCCGCTTCACCGCCCGCCGCCTGTTCGATGGGGGCCGCCGTGGTCGAATCCTTGCTGCCAGCATCAGGCGCTTTGGGCGACGGCGTCACTGCGACGATACGTGGCGCAATGGCATCGCTTTGCACGTCTGGCAAGGTGATACTCAGGCTGCTCCACTCGGCGTCTGGCAATTGGCGCCGCAAAGGGCCGATTGCCTGCGGCCAGTCAACAGTTTCGCCAGCGCCGGGGATGATAATCACCGCACCTTTGGGGTCAGCGGTATTGGCCGGTTTCCACAAGGCCAGAAAAGTGTCGCTGCCGGCCTGAAGTTGTTGCTGTTCCTGAGCGGGAATTTTTCGCTCAAGTGCCGTCGCTTCTTCCTGACTACGCTCAAGCAATGGCTGACGTTCGACCGGTTTTTCGCCTGCGGATTTTTCCGCGGCAGCCGGTGCCGGGTCAGCGGCCTTGACGGAAAAGGCGCAAGGCAGGATCAGCGACAGGCACAATGCTGGCAGTGCCAGGCGGTAGACAGGGGGCATCGGATATTCCAGGCCAGAAGTGGTTCCGGCAGCCTAATGGGTTGGTCAGTATTTGTCAGTGTGAGACTTCAATGATGCGTTTTTGCTGCCTGTGGGTTATCGGCTGTTTGTGGTTTCCCTTGATGGGCTGGGCGGCGCCTGCGCCATCGGTGCATGTCGCGCAGTTGTCTGCGAGCCAGCAGCAATGGCTGGCGCAACATGCTGAACTGCGCGTCGGATTGGTGTTGCAAGTGCCCTATGCGCAATATGATCGCCGATTGCAGCGGCTGTCCGGGGTTAACGTCGAGCTGATGAAATGGCTGGCCAAAGCGCTCAAGGTCGAGCTGAGCTGGCGTAACTATCCAGACCTTGCGCAACTGGAAATCGCTGCGCGCGAAGGTGAAATCGACATCGCCCCGGGACTGGCGCAAACCCCCGGTGGCCTGCGCCTGTGGCAGTTTTCCGATCCGTACATGCGGGTGCCGCAACTGGTGGTCAGCGACCAGAAGGGCGCCGGCGTGGTCGAGCTGGAAAAACTCGACAGCCAGACCCGCGTCGCCGTGCGCATGCCCAGCGCCACCGCCGATTACCTGCGCAGCAATTACCCGCACCTGAACCTCCAGGGCGTGCCGGTCGAGCGCCAGGCCTTGCAACTGTTGCTGAGTCAGCAAGCCAGTTACGCCGTGGTCGACGAAGCGCAATTGGGACGTTTGTCCGTCGAACCGGAGTTTGCCGGGTTGGTGGTGGTCGGTGATATCGGCTTGCCGCAACTGTTGCGGGTGGCCACGCGCCGGGATTGGCCGGAACTGGCCGGCATCGTCGAAAGCGCGCTGAGGGCGATCCCGGCCAAGGACCTGGAGCAGCTGCACAACCAATGGCTGCAACCCAAGTACCCGCGCCTCACCGAATCCCCGGGTTTCTGGCAAAACCTCTGTCTGTTGTTGGCGGTGCTGATGCTGAGCAGCATGGCCATCGTGTTCTGGCAGCGTCGGCAGCAGCACAGTCTTGAGCATCGTTTGCGGGCCGCGCGCGAAGACATTGCCCTGCGTGCCGCCAGCGAAGAAGCCTTGCGCCTCACCCAGTTTTCCATCGATCAGAGCACTGTCGGCATCCTTTGGGTCAACTGGGACAGCCATGTGCGCTACGCCAATCGCGCCGCCGAAACCATGCTGGGTTATCCGGCGGGCGGGATCATTGATCGGCCGCTGATCGACTTCGAGCCCGGCTTGCACATGGATCGCTGGTTGAACCTGTGGAAACGCGCCCGGGCCAGCGAGGATGGCCCGCAAAGTTTCGAAACCAACTGCGTACGGGCGGATGGCAGCAATTTGCCGGTGGATGTTTCGCTGAGCTTTTTGCGATTTCGCGACAGCGAATACCTGGTGGTCTACCTCAATGACGTCACCGACCGCCGGCGTGCATTGGCCGCGCTGCAGGAAAGCGAAGCGCGTCTGCAAGGGATCGCCGCCAACGTTCCAGGACTGGTCTTTCGTCTGGAGCGGGCACCGGTGACGGGGCAGATCGACTTTGCCTACATCAGTGAAGGCAGCGAGAGCCTGGTCGGTTACTCACCGGCCACCCTGGCCCATCGCGACAAAGGCCTGCGCAGCCTGGTGCACCCGGACGACAAGGCCAGTTATCACCAAACCCAGGACCATGCGCTGGACACCGACAGTGACTGGTCGTGGCAGGGGCGGATTCTCACCCGGGCCGGCGAACAACGCTGGGCCGAAATCAAGGCCATCACCCGTCGACTTGAAGACGGCGCCTATGTCTGGGACGGGATCGTCTGGGACATCAGCGAGAGCAAACGCATCGAATTGGAACTGGCTAGCTCTCGCGAGCAGTTGCGTGAGTTGTCTGCGCACCTTGAGAGCGTGCGGGAAGAGGAAAAGGCCCGCATCGCCCGGGAAGTTCACGACGAACTGGGTCAGATGTTGACCGTGCTCAAACTGGAAACCTCCATGTGCGAACTGGCCTACGCCCAGCTCGACCCCGGTCTGAACGAACGCTTGAACAGCATGAAGCGATTGATCGCGCAGTTGTTCCAATTGGTACGCGACGTGGCCACGGCGCTGCGGCCGCCGATTCTCGATGCCGGGATCGCCTCGGCCATCGAGTGGCAGGCTCGCCGATTCGAGGCGCGCACGCAGATCCCGTGTCTGGTGCAGGTGCCGGAGAACCTGCCGGTACTCAGTGATGCCAAGGCGATTGGCCTGTTCCGGATCCTTCAGGAAGCGCTGACCAATGTCATGCGCCATGCCCAGGCGCATACTGTCGAACTGACGTTGACGCTGGAAGGCGACGAGTTGTGCCTGACCGTCAGCGATGATGGCGTAGGATTTGTCCCCGCGACGGGTAGGTCGACATCCTTTGGGGTAGTCGGCATGCGCGAACGGGTGTTGATCATGGGCGGGCAATTGTCGCTTGAGAGTGAACCGGGTGAAGGCACGACCCTGAGCGTGCGAGTGCCGCTGGATGAGGAGAAGTAAGTGATCCGTGTACTGGTAGCCGAAGACCACACCATCGTCCGCGAAGGCATCAAGCAATTGATCGGGCTCGCCAAGGATTTGCTGGTGGTAGGGGAGGCGAGCAATGGCGAGCAGTTGCTCGAAACCCTGCGCCATGTTCCCTGCGAAGTGGTCTTGCTGGACATTTCCATGCCCGGGGTTAACGGACTGGAAGCGATTCCGCGGATTCGCGCCCTTAACAATCCGCCAGCGATCCTGGTGTTGTCGATGCACGACGAAGCGCAAATGGCCGCCCGGGCGTTGAAGGTCGGCGCGGCAGGTTACGCGACCAAGGACAGCGACCCGGCGCTGTTGCTGACGGCAATCCGCAAGGTCGCGGCGGGCGGTCGCTACATCGACCCGGACCTGGCCGACCGCATGGTTTTCGAGGTCGGCCTGACCGATTCGCGTCCGCTGCATTCGTTGCTTTCGGAGCGTGAATTCTCGGTGTTCGAACGCCTGGCCCAGGGCGCCAACGTCAACGACATCGCCCAGCAACTGGCCCTGAGCAGCAAAACCATCAGCACCCACAAGGCGCGGCTGATGCAGAAGCTCAACATCACCTCTCTGGCCGAACTGGTGAAATACGCGATGGAACACAAACTGCTCTAACGCACCCGATTCCATCACCTCACTGCAAATCCCTGTGGGAGCGGCGGTGCGACGATTCGACTTGCCTGCGATGACGATGGATCATTCAAAGCGCAGGTCGACTGACACACCGCAATCGCGAGCAAGCTCGCTCCCACAGGACCGCGGTGACATGTCCATTTGCGACATCCTTAAAAGCGGCTTTTACCCGTTCCTGTGGCTTGCAGCTGAACACTCGCCGTCGACCTATCCATTCCCGCCATCCTTGTAGGGCAATCCCTACCCCCAACCTTCCATCCGGCTGAGGCGATTCTCTCCTGCCCCCCGATTTGCGCGCCCCCCAGCGTCCACTAGGCTTAGTCCACAGCAGTCATCAATAACAAAGGTGTGGGTATGAGCCAGGTCGATTCAAACGCAGGGGCCAGCGACATTCTGGTCAGCTTTCGTGGAGTGCAGAAGAGCTACGACGGCGAGAACCTGATCGTCAAAGACCTCAACCTGGACATTCGCAAAGGCGAATTCCTCACCTTGCTCGGGCCGTCCGGTTCGGGCAAGACCACCAGCCTGATGATGCTCGCCGGTTTCGAAACCCCGACCGCCGGCGAAATCCTCCTGGCCGGGCGTGCCATCAACAACGTGCCGCCACACAAGCGCGACATCGGCATGGTGTTCCAGAACTACGCACTGTTCCCGCACATGACCGTCGCCGAGAACCTGGCGTTCCCGCTGACCGTGCGCGGCTTGAACAAGAGCGATGTCAGCGACCGGGTCAAACGTGTCCTGAGCATGGTTCAGCTCGACGCCTTCGCCCAGCGCTATCCGGCGCAACTGTCCGGCGGTCAGCAACAGCGTGTGGCGCTGGCCCGTGCATTGGTGTTCGAACCGCAACTGGTGTTGATGGACGAACCCCTCGGCGCACTCGACAAGCAACTGCGCGAACACATGCAGATGGAGATCAAGCACCTGCACCAGCGCCTCGGCGTGACCGTGGTCTACGTGACCCACGACCAGGGCGAAGCCTTGACCATGTCCGACCGCGTGGCCGTGTTCCATCAGGGCGAAATCCAGCAGATCGCCCCGCCGCGCAGCCTCTACGAAGAACCGAAAAACACCTTCGTCGCCAACTTCATCGGCGAGAACAATCGCCTCAACGGCCGCCTTCACAGTCAGACCGGCGACCGCTGCATCGTCGAACTCGGTCGCGGTGAAAAGGTTGAAGCGCTGGCCGTCAACGTCGGCAAGACCGGCGAGCCCGTCACGCTGTCGATTCGTCCGGAGCGCGTGAGCCTCAATGGTTCGAGCGAGTCCTGCGTCAACCGCTTCTCAGGGAGGGTGGCGGAATTCATCTATCTGGGCGACCACGTCCGGGTTCGCCTGGAAGTCTGCGGCAAGACCGACTTCTTCGTGAAACAACCGATTGCCGAGCTCGATCCCGCGCTGGCTGTCGGCGACGTGGTACCGCTTGGCTGGCAGGTCGAACACGTTCGCGCGCTCGACCCACTTTTAGAGGCGAATTGATCGCCCCCCTGCTTCAACCAACCCTGCACGTGGAGAGAACAATAAATGTTGAGATCCCTGAAATTCACCGCCCTGGTCATGGGCATGATTGGTGCGGCACACGCGATGGCGGCGGGCCCGGACCTGACCGTGGTGTCCTTTGGCGGGGCGAATAAGGCTGCGCAGGTCAAAGCCTTCTACGCACCGTGGGAAGCGGCGGGTAACGGCAAGATCGTCGCCGGCGAATACAACGGTGAAATGGCCAAGGTCAAAGCCATGGTCGACACCAAGAGCGTGTCCTGGGACCTGGTGGAAGTTGAATCGCCGGAATTGTCCCGTGGTTGCGACGAAGACATGTTCGAGCAACTCGACCCGGCGCTGTTCGGCAAGAGCGAAGACTACGTCAAAGGCGCTATCCAGCCTTGCGGCGTGGGTTTCTTCGTGTGGTCGACCGTGTTGGCCTACAACGCCGACAAGCTGAAAAGCGCACCGACCAGCTGGGTGGATTTCTGGGACACCAAGAAATTCCCGGGCAAGCGTGGCCTGCGTAAAGGCGCCAAGTACACCCTGGAATTCGCTCTGATGGCCGACGGCGTTGCGCCGAAAGACGTCTACAAAGTGCTGGCCGGCAAAGACGGTCAGGACCGCGCATTCAAGAAACTCGATGAGCTCAAACCAAGCATTCAGTGGTGGGAAGCCGGCGCACAACCGCCGCAGTACCTCGCTTCCGGTGACGTGGTCATGAGCTCGGCCTACAACGGCCGGATCGCTGCCGTGCAGAAAGAAAGCAACCTGAAAGTCGTGTGGAACGGCGGTATCTACGACTTCGACGCATGGGCGATTCCAAAAGGTCTCGACAAGGCACGTGCTGAAGCGGCGAAGAAATTCATCGCGTTCTCGGTGGCTCCGCAGCAGCAGAAGACCTACTCGGAAAACATCGCTTACGGCCCAGCCAACATTCAGGCCGTTCCGTTGCTGGCCAAGGATGTCCTGAAAGACATGCCGACCACCCCGGAAAACATCGCCAACCAGGTGCAGATCGACGTCAGCTTCTGGGCTGACAACGGCGAGCAACTGGAACAGCGCTTCAATTCCTGGGCTGCGAAGTAACCGAAACGCTGTGGTTTGAACACCGCAATCCTTGTGGGAGCGAGCTTGCTCGCGATAGCGGCGGGGCAGTCAACATCGATGTTGAATCGAATGCCCCCATCGCGAGCAAGCTCGCTTCCACAGGTTGTTTGTATGCCTCTGTAACGATCAAAGATTTCCGGAGTACGCCATGGCCACCGCCATTCCCCTGAACGCGGGCACTGACCCCACCTTGAAGCAGCGGCTCAAGCACGCCGAGCGGATCAACCGCTGGAAGGCCCAGGCCTTGATCGCGCCATTGGTGCTGTTTCTGTTGCTGGTGTTCCTGGTGCCCATCGTGGCGCTGCTCTACAAAAGCGTTGGTAACCCGGAAGTGGTCGGCGGCATGCCGCGCACCGTGGCGGCCATCGCCAGTTGGGACGGCCGTGGCCTGCCCGCTGAACCGGTTTACAAAGCGGCCAGCGAAGACCTCGCTGAAGCGCGCAAGAATCAGACCCTGGGCGATCTGTCCAAGCGCTTGAACATGGAGTTGGCCGGCTACCGCAGCCTGCTGACCAAAACCGCCCGCGCCTTGCCGTTCGCCGCTGAACCGGCCTCTTATAAAGAAGCGCTGGAAGGTCTCGACGAGCGCTGGGGCGACCCGGCCTACTGGCAAGCGGTGCGCCGCAACACCAGCAACATCACGCCGTACTACCTGCTGGCAGCGGTCGATCACCGCATCGACGACCTCGGCGAAATCGCCCCGGCGACGCCCGACCAGGCGATCTACCTCGACATCTTCGCCCGGACCTTCTGGATGGGCCTGGTCATCACCGCCATTTGCCTGGTACTCGCCTATCCATTGGCCTACCTGTTGGCGAACCTGCCATCGCGTCAAAGCAACCTGCTGATGATCCTGGTGCTGTTGCCGTTCTGGACCTCGATTCTGGTGCGCGTCGCCGCGTGGATCGTGTTGCTGCAATCGGGCGGGCTGATCAACAGCGGCCTGATGGCCATGGGCATCATCGATAAACCGCTGGAACTGGTGTTCAACCGCACCGGGGTCTACATCTCGATGGTGCATATCCTGCTGCCGTTCATGATCCTGCCGATCTACAGCGTGATGAAAGGCATCTCGCCGACCTACATGCGCGCCGCGATTTCCCTCGGCTGCCACCCGTTCGCCAGTTTCTGGCGGGTGTACTTCCCGCAGACTTATGCCGGTGTCGGCGCCGGTTGCCTGTTGGTGTTCATCCTCGCCATCGGCTACTACATCACCCCGGCCTTGCTGGGCAGCCCGAACGATCAGATGGTCAGTTACTTCGTCGCCTTCTACACCAACACCAGCATCAACTGGGGCATGGCGACCGCACTCGGTGGGCTGCTGCTGTTGGCGACCGTGGTGCTTTATCTGATTTACAGCTGGCTGGTGGGCGCCAGCCGCCTGCGCCTGAGCTAAGGGGAGAATCGAAATGCTGAGTCCTTATATGTCGCCCATCGAACGGGTGTGGTTCTACAGCTTGCGGATTCTCTGCGGCTTGATTTTGTTGTTCCTGATTCTGCCGGTGCTGGTGATCATTCCGCTGTCGTTCAACTCGGGCAGTTTCCTGGTGTACCCGCTGCAAGGCTTTTCGCTGCACTGGTATCAGGACTTCTTCGCCTCGGCTGAATGGATGCGCGCACTGAAGAACAGCATCATCGTCGCCCCGGCGGCGACCGTGCTGGCGATGATTTTCGGCACGCTGGCGGCGATTGGCCTGACCCGCGGCGACTTCCCGGGCAAGGCGCTGGTGATGGCACTGGTGATTTCGCCGATGGTGGTGCCGGTGGTGATCATCGGGGTGGCGAGTTACCTGTTCTTCGCCCCGTTGGGTCTGGGCAACAGCTTCTTCTCGCTGATCGTGGTGCACGCGGTGTTGGGCGTGCCGTTTGTGATCATTACCGTGTCGGCGACGTTGCAGGGGTTTAACCACAATCTGGTGCGTGCGGCTGCCAGTCTCGGGGCTTCGCCGCTGACGGCGTTCCGTCGCGTGACCCTGCCGCTGATTGCTCCCGGCGTGATCTCCGGCGCGCTGTTTGCCTTCGCGACCTCGTTCGATGAAGTGGTGGTGACGTTGTTCCTCGCCGGTCCCGAGCAAGCGACCTTGCCTCGGCAAATGTTCAGCGGCATCCGCGAAAACCTCAGCCCGACGATTGCCGCTGCGGCGACACTGCTGATCGCCTTCTCGGTGATTCTGCTGCTGACCCTCGAATGGCTGCGTGGCCGCAGCGAGAAATTGCGCACCGCCCAAGTCTGACGGCTCACACCATCCCCTGTGGGAGCGAGCCTGCTGGCGATTGCGACCTGACGTTCAACATTGATGTTGACTGACACACCGCCATCGCGAGCAGGCTCGCTCCCACAGTTGTTTTGTGGTGGTTTCGGGATCGTTGGTCATTCACACCCTGAATAGCAGACAAACCCGAATCCCCAGCTACTATTGTGCCCAGCTCCCCTATCTATAAGAGGCTGCGCACGATGAGTCTTTCCTCTTTCAAAATCGCCCACAAACTGATCACCGGCGCGGCTGCCATCGAGCAACTGTCCGCCGAACTCACGCGCCTGGACATCGACAACCCGCTGATCGTCACCGACGCCGCGCTGGTCAAGTCCGGTACGGTAGAACTGGCGCTCGCGCAGCTGGGGGACCGAAGCTACGAGATTTTCGACCGTGTGCTGCCCGATCCGGAAATCGCCATCGTCGAAGACTGCATGCGGGTTTATCGCGAAGGCGGGCACGACGGGCTGATCGGCCTGGGTGGCGGCAGTGCGATCGACATCGCCAAAAGTGTTGCCGCTTATGCCGGTTACCACGGCGCGCTGGAGGATCTGTTCGGCATCAACCAGGTGCCGCGCAAAGGCCCGCCGCTGATCGCCATCCCGACCACCGCCGGCACCGGCTCGGAAGTGACCAACGTCGCGATCCTTTCCGACAAGGTTGCGCAGCTGAAAAAGGGCATCGTCAGCGACTATCTGTTGCCGGACGTGGCACTGGTCAGCCCGCAAATGACCCTGACGTGCCCGCGCAGCGTTACCGCCGCCAGTGGCGTCGATGCGCTGGTGCATGCCATCGAGTCTTATTTGTCCCTCAATGCTTCAGCGATTACCGACGCGCTGGCCATCGGCGCGATCAAGTTGATCACTCAAGCGTTACCCAAGGCCTACGCCAACCCCTCCAACCTGCAGGCGCGCGAAGACATGGCCACTGCCAGCCTGATGGCCGGCATGGCGTTCGGCAATGCCGGGGTCGGCGCGGTGCATGCGCTGGCGTATCCGCTGGGCGGTCGTTTCAATATTGCCCACGGCGTCAGCAACGCCTTGTTGCTGCCGTATGTCATGAGCTGGAACAAGATGGCCTGCGTCGAGCGTATGCAGGATATTGCCGAAGCCATGGGGGTGAAGACCGCTCATCTGAGCGCCAATGAAGCGGCCGACAAAGCCGTGGAGGCAATGACCGAATTGTGCGCGGCGGTAGAAATTCCGCCAGGCCTGCGCAGTTTCGGCGTTCCCGAGGAGGCGATCCCGGCCATGGCCGTGGAGGCCGCAGGAATTGAGCGCTTGATGCGCAACAATCCACGCAAACTGAGTGCGATTGATATCGAGAAGATCTACCGCGCAGCCTACTGATCATCGTCCTTACGGTGCGCGCGTCAAAGCATGAGGTATACAATGCGCGCCATCGTGATTCTGCTCAGAAAAGGTGCGTCATGCAGCCCTTCGTAATTGCTCCGTCGATTCTCTCCGCCGACTTCGCCCGCCTGGGTGAAGAAGTGGACAACGTTCTGGCCGCCGGCGCCGACTTCGTGCACTTCGATGTCATGGACAACCACTACGTGCCGAACCTGACCATCGGCCCGATGGTCTGCGCCGCACTGCGCAAGTACGGCGTGACCGCGCCGATCGACGCGCACTTGATGGTCAGCCCGGTGGATCGCATCGTTGGCGACTTCATCGAAGCCGGTGCGACCTACATTACCTTCCACCCGGAAGCCACGCAGCACGTCGACCGCTCCCTGCAACTGATCCGCGAGGGCGGCTGCAAATCGGGCCTGGTGTTCAACCCGGCGACTCCGCTGGACGTGCTCAAGTACGTGATGGACAAGGTGGACATGATCCTGCTCATGAGCGTCAACCCGGGCTTCGGCGGGCAGAAGTTCATCCCTGGCACCCTCGACAAGCTGCGTGAAGCTCGCGCATTGATCGATGCCTCGGGTCGTGACATCCGCCTGGAAATCGACGGCGGCGTGAACGTGAACAACATCCGTGAAATCGCAGCGGCTGGCGCCGACACCTTCGTGGCCGGCTCGGCGATCTTCAATGCGCCGAACTACCAGGAAGTGATCGAGAAGATGCGCGCCGAGCTGGCGCTGGCCCGCCCATGAGTGGCTTTGAGCAGCTGTTCCCGGGGCGTTTGCCACGGCTGGTGATGTTCGATCTGGACGGTACGCTGGTCGATTCGGTCCCTGACCTCGCCGCGGCGGTGGATAACATGCTGCTCAAACTCGGGCGTCAGCCTGTCGGCATCGAATCGGTGCGTGACTGGGTCGGTAACGGCGTGCAGATGCTGGTGCGTCGGGCCCTGGCCAATCACATCGATGGCGAGGGTGTCGATGAGGTCGAAGCCGAGCATGCGCTGGAATTGTTCAACGGCTTTTACGAGGACGGTCACGACCTGACGGTGGTTTATCCGGGCGTACGTGACACCCTCAAGTGGCTGAACAAGCAAGGCGTGGAGATGGCGCTGATCACCAACAAGCCGGAGCGCTTTGTCGCGCCGTTGCTGGATCAGATGAAGATCGGCCGCTATTTCAAATGGATCATCGGCGGCGACACCCTGCCGCAGAAGAAACCCGACCCGGCCGCGCTGTTTTTCGTGATGAAAATGGCCAACATTCCGGCGTCGCAAACGTTGTTCGTCGGTGACTCGCGCAGCGATGTGCTGGCGGCGAAAGCGGCGGGGGTCAAATGTGTGGCGCTCAGTTACGGCTACAACCATGGCCGGCCGATTGCCGAAGAGTCGCCGGCGCTGGTTATCGACGACCTGCGCAAGCTAATTCCCGGTTGCCTGGATCCGGCCGCTGAGATAACGTTGGCCGACGCTGTTCAACCCCCTTCTGGAAACGCCATCGTGGTGGTCACTCGCAAACTCTGGATGAAAGTCATCAAGGCCCTGGCCCGCTGGCGTTGGCGCGCCTGACTTGTTCCTGGCCGGTCTACCGGCGCGTTTGCATACCTGACTGTTAGCACCTCAAGCCACGAGGCTACTCCATGATCCGCGAAGAATTCCTGCGTTTGGCCGCTGCCGGCTATAACCGCATCCCGCTTGCCTGCGAAACCCTGGCCGACTTCGACACGCCACTGTCGATCTACCTGAAACTGGCTGACGAACCCAATTCCTACCTGCTCGAATCGGTGCAGGGCGGGGAGAAGTGGGGCCGTTACTCGATCATCGGCTTGCCGTGCCGCACCGTGCTGCGGGTTCATGACCATCACGTCAGCGTGACCCACGACGGCGTCGAGATCGAAAGCCACGAGGCGGAAGATCCGCTGACTTTCGTTGAAGAGTTCAAGGCTCGCTACAACGTTCCGACCATCCCCGGCCTGCCGCGCTTCAACGGTGGCCTGGTGGGTTACTTCGGTTACGACTGCGTGCGCTATGTGGAAAAGCGTCTGGGCAAGTGCCCGAACCCGGACCCACTGGGCGTGCCGGACATTCTGCTGATGGTATCCGATGCGGTGGTGGTGTTCGACAACCTCGCCGGCAAGATGCACGCCATCGTTTTGGCCGACCCGTCGCAGGAAGACGCCTTCGAGCAAGGTCAGGCGCGCCTGGAAGAGCTGCTGGAGAAACTCCGTCAGCCGATCACTCCGCGCCGTGGCCTGGACTTCAGCAAGCAACAATCGGCTGACCCGGTGTTCCGCTCCAGTTTCACCCAGGACGATTACGAAAAAGCCGTCGACACCATCAAGGAATACATCCTCGCCGGTGACTGCATGCAGGTCGTGCCGTCCCAGCGCATGTCGATCGACTTCAAGGCTGCGCCGATTGATCTGTACCGGGCGCTGCGTTGCTTTAACCCGACGCCTTACATGTACTTCTTCAACTTCGGCGACTTCCATGTGGTCGGCAGTTCGCCGGAAGTGCTGGTGCGGGTCGAAGACAACCTGATCACCGTGCGCCCGATTGCCGGCACGCGCCCGCGCGGGGCCAACGAAGAAGCCGATCTGGCACTGGAAAAAGACCTGCTCTCCGATGACAAGGAAATCGCCGAGCACTTGATGCTGATCGACCTGGGTCGTAACGACACCGGTCGCGTCTCGGAAATCGGTTCGGTGAAACTCACCGAGAAGATGGTCATCGAGCGTTATTCCAACGTGATGCACATTGTTTCCAACGTCACCGGGCAATTAAAGGCCGGGCTGACGGCGATGGACGCATTACGGGCAATCCTGCCGGCGGGCACCTTGTCCGGCGCGCCGAAGATTCGTGCGATGGAAATCATCGACGAACTGGAGCCGGTCAAGCGCGGCGTCTACGGCGGCGCGGTCGGTTACTTCGCCTGGAACGGCAACATGGACACGGCGATTGCGATCCGCACCGCCGTGATCAAGAACGGCGAACTGCACGTGCAGGCCGGTGGCGGCATCGTTGCCGACTCGGTGCCGGCGCTGGAATGGGAAGAAACCCTGAACAAGCGTCGTGCCATGTTCCGCGCAGTCGCCCTGGCTGAACAAACCCCGGAAAGCTGACTGAAGAACGTGCCCCGTATGCCATGTCGCTTTGCCTGACAAAGCGCTGGACGCTGCGGGTCATTCATTCGAAGGCAGTCTTTATAGTCAGTGAATTCAAGAGGTTCTCAAGCCATGTTGCTGATGATCGATAACTACGACTCTTTTACTTACAACGTTGTGCAATACCTCGGTGAGCTCGGGGCCGAGGTCAAAGTCGTGCGCAACGACGAGCTCACCATCGCCGAAATCGAAGCCCTCAACCCTGAGCGGATCGTCGTTTCTCCAGGCCCTTGCACGCCAACGGAAGCGGGCGTATCGATTGATGTGATCAAACATTTTGGCGGCAAATTGCCGATCCTGGGTGTGTGCCTGGGCCATCAGTCCATTGGCCAGGCCTTTGGCGGCGACGTGGTTCGCGCCCGCCAGGTGATGCACGGCAAGACCAGCCCGGTGTTTCACGAGGACAAAGGTGTCTTCGAAGGCCTGAACCATCCGCTGACCGTCACCCGTTATCACTCGCTGATCGTCAAGCGCGAAACCTTGCCGGACTGCCTGGAGCTGACCGCCTGGACCCAGCTTGAAGACGGCTCTGTCGACGAGATCATGGGCCTGCGCCACAAGACGTTGAACATTGAAGGTGTGCAGTTCCACCCTGAGTCTATCCTGACTGAACAGGGCCACGAGCTGTTCGCCAACTTCCTCAAACAAACCGGCGGCACGCGCTAAGGACTTTCCATGAATATCAAGACAGCCTTGGGCCGTATCGTCGACCACCTCGACCTCAGCACTGATGAAATGCGCGATGTGATGCGCGAAATCATGACCGGGCAGTGCACGGACGCACAAATTGGCGCGTTCATGATGGCCATGCGCATGAAGAGCGAAAGCATCGACGAGATCGTCGGCGCCGTGTCGGTCATGCGCGAGCTGGCGGACAAGGTCGAACTCAAGACCCTCGACGGCGTCGTCGATGTGGTCGGCACCGGCGGTGACGGGGCCAACATTTTCAACGTTTCGACGGCTTCTTCGTTCGTGGTGGCCGCGGCCGGTTGCACCGTGGCCAAGCACGGTAACCGTGCGGTGTCGGGTAAAAGCGGTAGTGCCGATCTGCTGGAAGCGGCGGGCATCTACCTGAACCTGACCCCGGTTCAGGTGGCGCGTTGCATCGACAACGTCGGCATCGGCTTCATGTTTGCCCAGACCCATCACAGTGCCATGAAGCACGCCGCCGGTCCGCGCAAGGATCTTGGTTTGCGCACCCTGTTCAACATGCTCGGCCCGCTTACGAATCCGGCCGGCGTGAAACATCAGGTGGTGGGCGTATTCAGCCAGGCGCTGTGCCGGCCGTTGGCCGAGGTCTTGCAGCGTTTGGGCAGCAAGCACGTGCTGGTGGTGCACTCGAAGGATGGCCTGGACGAGTTCAGTCTGGCGGCGCCGACCTTCGTGGCGGAATTGAAGAATGACCAGATCACCGAGTATTGGGTCGAGCCGGAAGATTTGGGCATGAAGAGCCAGAGCCTGCACGGCCTGGCGGTGGAAAGCCCGGCCGCTTCGCTCGAGCTGATTCGCGATGCCTTGGGCAAACGCAAGACCGAGAGCGGTCAGAAAGCTGCCGAGATGATCGTGCTCAATGCCGGTGCTGCGCTATACGCCGCCGACCTGGCGACCAGTTTGAAAGAAGGTGTTGCCCTGGCGCACGATGCGCTGCACACAGGCCTCGCCCGGGAAAAACTTGAGGAGTTGGGTGCATTTACCGCGGTATTCAAAGTGGAGAATGAGGGATGAGTGTACCGACGGTTCTGGAAAACATTCTGGCGCGCAAAGTCCAGGAAGTCGCCGAGCGTAGCGCTCGTGTGAGTCTGGCGGAGCTGGAAAGTCTGGCCAAGGCGGCCGATGCACCCCGTGGTTTTGCCAAGGCATTGTTGACGCAGGCCAAGCTCAAGCAGCCTGCGGTCATTGCTGAAATCAAGAAAGCTTCGCCTAGCAAAGGTGTGATTCGCGAGAACTTCGTTCCTGCCGATATCGCCCGCAGCTACGAGAAGGGCGGCGCGACCTGTCTGTCAGTGTTGACCGATATCGATTACTTCCAGGGCGCTGATGCGTATCTGCAACAGGCCAGGGCGGCGTGCAAACTGCCGGTGATCCGCAAGGATTTCATGATTGATCCGTATCAGATCGTCGAGGCCCGTGCGTTGGGCGCCGACTGCGTGCTGTTGATCGTCTCCGCACTGGACGACGTGAAGATGGCCGAGCTGGCAGCGGTGGCAAAAAGCGTCGGCCTCGACGTGTTGGTGGAAGTCCATGACGGCGACGAACTGGACCGGGCCTTGAAAACCCTCGACACGCCGCTGGTCGGCGTGAACAACCGCAACCTGCACACCTTCGACGTCAGCCTCGAAACCACCCTGGACCTGTTGCCACGGATTCCGCGCGATCGTTTGGTGATCACTGAGAGCGGCATCCTCAATCGGGCCGATGTCGAACTGATGGAAATCAGCGACGTGTATGCGTTCCTGGTGGGCGAAGCGTTCATGCGCGCCGAAAGCCCGGGCACCGAGCTTCAGCGTCTGTTCTTCCCTGAGCGTGGTGTTGCGGTCAGCGGCTCGACCCTCGACTGAGACATTTTTGCAGGCGCCCGATCCCCTGTGGGAGCGGGCTTGCCCGCGAAGAGGCCATCAAGTACCCCAAAGACGTCAGGTCTTACGGAGTCGTCCATGCCCCAACCAATCTCTCTGACTGTAGAAGCAGGCCTGCAAGCCGAACAGGATTTGCTGGCCTCAGTCTGCACCGGCGACTCAGAATTCGGTCTGTTGTTCTGGCAACCCAGTGATCGGGCACTGGTCATGCCGCGCCGCTTGAATCGCCTGCCTGGTTTCGAAGCCGCGTGCGAAGTATCTGCCGCCGCAGGCTGGCCAGTACTGTTGCGCGAAACCGGTGGCGAGCCGGTGCCGCAATCGGCTTCAACCATCAACATCGCTTTGGTCTACGCCCCGCCGCGCAGCGAGGGTGACCAGAACCGCATCGAAAGCGCTTACCGTCGACTCTGCGATCCGATCTGCCAGTTACTGGATGAACTGGGTGGCGTTTCGTCCCTGGGTGAAGTGGACGGCGCGTTCTGCGACGGACGTTTCAACGTCAACCTCGATGGACGCAAGATGGTCGGCACCGCTCAGCGCTGGCGCCAGAGCAAGGGCGGCACGCGTCCGGTCGGCCTGGTGCACGGTGCGTTGTTGCTGGATAACGAGCGCGAATCGATGGTCGCGGCGGTCAATCGCTTCAATGAGGCCTGCGGCCTGGAGCCGCGTGTCCGCGCCGAGAGCCACATCGCGCTCCATGAGAAGTTTGCTGCGCCGGACGCACTGGGGCGGCTCGACGCGCTCTATCGCCAGTTGCTGGCAGACATGTTCAAGGTTTAGCGCGTACCGAAGACCACCATGGTCTTGCCTTTGACGTCGACCAGGTTGCGTTCCTCGAGATCCTTGAGTACGCGGCCAACCATCTCGCGGGAACACCCGACAATTCGCCCGATTTCCTGACGTGTCACCTTGATCTGCATGCCATCAGGGTGGGTCATCGCATCGGGCTGTTTGCACAATTCCAGCAGGCAACGGGCAACGCGGCCAGTCACGTCGAAGAAGGCGAGGTCGCCGACTTTGCGCGTGGTGTTGCGCAGGCGCTGTGCGATTTGTCCGCTGAGTACGTAAAGAATGTCCGGGTCTTGTTGGGACAATTCGCGGAACTTCGCGTAGCTGATTTCCGCTACTTCGCACTCGATCTTGGCCCGCACCCAGGCGCTGCGCTCTTGTTCGAGGCCAGCCTGTTCAAACAGACCCAGCTCGCCGAAAAAGTCTCCGGAGTTCAGATAGGCGATGATCATTTCACGGCCGTCGTCATCCTCGATCAGGATGGTGACCGAGCCTTTGATAATGAAGAACAGCGTCTCCGAGCGGTCGCCGGCGCAAATGATATTGCTCTTGGCCGCATAACGACGGCGTTGGCAATGCATCAACAGCTTGTCGAGGTTCTTGATTTTGGGGGTAGGGGCAATAGCAACCATGGTTGTATCCCGAAAAGACTGCACGGTGTGTTTGGTTTTTTTATGAGACGCTGAGGTTGCTACAAAGCTGGCTATGCGCCAGCGAATTGGCGCCAGCTTAACAGACACTTCCTGCAATATTCGAGATTTTACCTACAACGCAGAAGGCTATCGTCCTAGGACGGCGAGCGCTGTCAATCCAGAGCCCTGTGCTAAGCTGGCGACCCTTTTTTAGACAGTGGAGTCTTGGCGATGAAGGCACGCATCCAATGGGCTGGCGAAGCCATGTTCCTCGGCGAATCCGGTAGCGGTCATGTCGTGGTCATGGACGGTCCACCCGATGCCGGTGGTCGTAACCTGGGTGTCCGGCCGATGGAAATGCTCCTGCTGGGCGTCGGCGGTTGCAGCAATTTCGACGTGGTCAGCATCCTCAAGAAGTCCCGTCAGGCCGTCGAGAGCTGCGAAGCTTTCCTTGAAGCCGAACGTGCGACCGAGGACCCGAAGGTCTTCACCAAGATTCACATGCACTTTGTGGTCAAGGGCCGCGGGCTGAAAGAAGCCCAGGTCAAACGCGCCATCGAGCTGTCTGCCGAGAAGTATTGCTCGGCGTCGATCATGCTCGGCGCGGCCGGTGTTGCGATTACCCACGACTACGAAATCATCGAACTCGGTTGAATCGACATTCAACTATCATAAAAGCAGTGCAGACTCTGGCGATCCCAAGCTGACGTCTGCATAATGCGCCACTTTTTTCAGGGTAGTGGTCCGTCAGCCGACCGGCCGCTCGCCCGAACAGACAACCAAAATCGCCATCGCGAAGAGGTGTTAACCGTCCTACGCAGGTGCGTCGTTCGCATCTGACGGGCATGCTTGATCACGCGGCCCGGGCCGCAATACATAGAGAGTTTTTAACGGTGAAAAGCAAACTCAAGCTCCACGGGTTCAATAACCTGACAAAGACCTTGAGCTTCAACATCTATGACATCTGCTACGCGGAAACCCCGCAAGACCAGCAGGCTTACGTCGAGTACATCAATGAAGAGTACAACGCGAAACGCCTGACGCAGATCCTCACAGAAGTTGTCGATATCATTGGTGCCAACATCCTGAACATTGCCAGTCAGGACTACGACCCACAGGGCGCCAGCGTCACGATTCTGATCTCTGAAGAGCCGGTGACCCCGACCGACAGCCAGATCGAAGAGTCGCCAGGCCCGTTGCCCGAAATCATCCTGGCCCACCTCGACAAAAGCCACATCACGGTGCACACCTACCCGGAAATCCATCCGGACGCCGGTATTGCAACTTTCCGTGTGGACATTGACGTGTCGACCTGTGGCGTCATTTCACCGCTTAAAGCGCTCAATTTCCTGATTCACCAGTTCGATTCGGACATCGTGACCGTGGATTATCGCGTGCGCGGTTTCACCCGTGACGTCGAAGGCAACAAGCACTTCATCGATCACGAGATCAACTCGATTCAGAACTACCTCTCCGACGACACCCGCGACGCGTACCAGATGACCGACGTGAACGTGTACCAGGAAAACCTGTTCCACACCAAAATGCTGTTGAAGAACTTCGAACTGGATAACTACCTGTTCGGCGACGCGACCAACAACCTGTCCTCTGAGCAACGTGCTCAAGTGACCGACCGTGTGAAACACGAAATGCTCGAAATCTTCTACGCGCGCAACATGCCGACCTAAGATTTTCGAACACAAAAAAGGCGACTACCTCACGGTAGTCGCCTTTTTTATGTCTTGCCCTTGTAGAAGCAAGCTCGCTCCGGCAAAAAAACTGAAATCAGATCCGATAAGTACTCTTGGTCATGACCTTGGCCATCAAGCTCATTCCGAACTTCACCGGTGCCGGAAAACGAAAGCCCCCGGCCTCCAGCGCGCTTTCGGCATGGTGTTCTTCATCAGTCCGCATCTGTTCAAGAATCGCCCGGGACTTTTCGTCCTCGGCCGGCAACTGTTCAAGGTGCTCGTTCAAGTGCTTGCACACCTGATGCTCGGTAGCAGCCACGAACCCCAGGCTGACCTTGTCGCTGATCAACCCGGCCACCGCGCCAATCCCGAACGACATGCCATAGAACAGCGGGTTGAGAATGCTGGTATGGCTGCCCAACTGCTTGATGCGTTGCTCGCACCAGACAAGGTGGTCGATTTCTTCTTCGGCGGCATGTTCCATGGCGGCGCGCACGTGCGGCAACTTGGCGGTCAAGGCCTGCCCCTGATACAGCGCCTGGGCGCAGACTTCGCCGGTGTGGTTGATGCGCATCAGACCGGCGACGTGCCGGGTGTCTTCGTCGCTCATTTGCGCTTCCGGCTGCACAATCGCGGGAGACGGACGGTACGGCTGGCCACTGAACGGCAGCAGGGTACGCATCGCGGCATCGGCTTGCAGCAGAAGGCGGTCAATCGGCGAGTAGTGACGTTGGGTAGTCATGCTGATCTCCGGGAGGAATCTCGGCGGCCAGTTTAACCCAATCGGCCGGGGAAGGTTTGCGCTGGGTCATTGCGACGCAGGTTGCATGTGCAGGAGCCGGCTTGCCGGCGGTGGCGGTCTCGATGACGCCATCGCCGGCAAGCCGGGTTCCTGCAGGGGCGGGGTATGAATCAACCCGGCGGCCAATGCATCTGGCGCTGACCCAGTACGTGCATATGAATGTGGTAAACAGTTTGCCCACCTTCTTCATTGCAGTTCATGACAACGCGAAAGCCTTTTTCGCAACCCAGTTCCAGTGCCAGGCGCTGGGCAGTGAACAGGATATGCCCGGCCAATGCCTTGTCGTCCTCGGTGAGGTCGTTGAGGGTGCGCACCGGTTTCTTCGGGATCACCAGAAAATGCACCGGTGCCTGTGGGGCGATGTCGTGGAAGGCCAGTACCTGGTCGTCCTCGTAAATGATCTTCGCCGGGATTTCCCGGTTGATGATTTTGGTGAACAGAGTATCCACAGCTGTTTTCTCCGTTATTTGGTCTGGCCTGAGTGTACTCATGGGGGATCCCCGAGCCCAGCCTTTTGCCTTGAAGCTTGATCAACGCGGGCAATAGGCCTTGTTGACCATGCCGGTGAGGGTCCTGATCAACCAGCGTGAGCCGAGCCGTGGCAGGAAAGCGAACCATCGGTTCAGCCGGCCCGGAATAATAATGGCGCGGTTCTTTTCCAGTGCCCTCACTGTATACAGCGCGACTTCCTCGGGGCTCATCAACAGTTTGCTCTGGACCAGTTTGTCGCTGTTCAGCTGGGCAGTGCGGAAAAACGCGGTGCGGGTCGGGCCGGGGCAGAGTACGGAAACCTTGACTGCGCATTTCTTCAGTTCGACGCGCAACCCTTCGGAAAAGTGCAGCACATAGGCTTTGCTGGCGTAGTAAGTGCTCATCCACGGGCCGGGATGGAACGCTGCGACAGACGCGACGTTCAGAATCTGCCCGCCACCCTGCAAGGCCATGCTGTTGCCGATGGCGTGGCACAGGCGAGTCAGGGCCAGAATGTTCACTTCGATCAGGTCTTGCTCGGTCATCCAGTCCTGCGCGAGGAATGGGCCGCAGGTGCCGATGCCAGCGCAGTTCACCAGCAGGTCGATCTGCCGGTCACCTTCTTCCAGTTCCAGCAGAAACCCGGACAGGCGCAGAGGCTCGCCGAGGTCGCAGGCGCGGAACAACACTTCCACACCAAAGCGTTGGGTCAGTTCAATTGCAATACTTTCCAGCTGATCACGCTGTCGTGCCACCAGAATCAGGCTGCGGCCACGGCGGGCCAGCGCTTCGGCCATCGCCAGGCCGATGCCACTGGAGGCGCCAGTGATCAGAGCGTAACGGGTCATGCAGTTCTCCATCGCAACAGCTCCGCGCCGGCGACGCAGGTGTCACGGGCGGGGAGCGCTGTTCATTCTTTCGCAGAGTCTACAGGGGCCGGGGCTTCTTCGGCTTCATCGTCTGTGGAATCCGGTACTTGTTCCGCCTCTTCGGCGGGCTCGACTTCCACTTCGTCGGTGGTTACCGAGCCGCTGTCATAGCTGGTTTCGGCAGCGGTTTCGTACTCTTGCTGGATCGCACTGAAGCCACCCGCCAACAGACCAACAAGGCCGAGGGCAATCACCACGATCCACAGCGAAGACAGCACTTTGACCGCCGTGGTGTTCGGCGGTGGTGGAGGGCCATAGCGATTGGCGATGTTGGTGCCTGGCACGCACATGATCACGAACGGAAAGAAACTGCCCACGAATGGCACGAGATTCAGCAACCAGAGCCAGCCGGACCAGCCAATATCGTGCAGCCGTTGAACGCTGATCTGAATGCTGACGACTGCGATGGCGATGCACAGGAAAAATACCACCAGGCCTCCGACAATCAGGCCAGCGGTCGAATCGCTGCTGATCAGGGCGATGGCGAAAATGGCCAAGACCGACCCGACGCCGAGCATGACCAGCGTCAGCACCATGGTCCAGGCCAGATAGCGCAAACGACCGATGCGTCCCTCGACGCCGAAAGGCTTGAGCGTGCCGAACGGCGGCAGGCTTTCGCCGACTCTGGCTTGAGGTGGAGCATAAGGCGACTCAGGGTCTGCGAACACGGGTTGGCTGTTGGCAGGGGCGTGGTGCTGGGCGTCCGCCAGGTTCAGTTCAATCGAGGGTTCGGCTTCGATGCGGGCATCAATGCCGGTTTTCGTCAGTGCCTGGAGGTAGGTTTGCGCGTCGGTCTGCGACAGGCCTTGCTTGAGCGTGACCGTCTGGCCGTTGAACAGCCGTTCGATGGCGGCCACTTCGCTTTTGTACAACTCCGCCAGATTGAGTTTGGCAGTGGCGATCTCGACACCTGGCAGCAGAGCGCCGTCGAATACGATCTTGAAACGGTTGTCGCTCATTGCGAGGCATCCTTGTCGCGAGTGTTTGAATAGTTAGAGAGTTGCAAGTCCGGAGTGTAAGGCCAGTCGATGATGACTGGCCAAATTTCCTGCTAGCGCGGCCAGCGTGTCGGCAGTTGCGCTGCCTGCTCCAGCGCCTTGCGGTATTCAGCGTCCAGACGTGCAACCAATTGATCCACGCTCGGCAAATCGTCGATCTCTCCGACACCCTGGCCGGCGGACCACACGGTTTTCCAGGCCTTCGCTTCATCGCTCAACGGCTTGAGCTTGGAGCCGAAATTGACTTCGCCCTTGTTTTGCAACGCTGCCATGTCGAAACCGGCCGCTTCCAGGCTCTGGCGCATAAAGCTCGCCGGTACGCCCGACACCGCCGGCGTATGGATGATGTCGGCCGCTCTGGCGTTCAGCAGCATCTCTTTGTAGGCGTCTGGCGCATGACTTTCAGCGGTGCCGATAAATCGCGTACCGAAGTAGGCCAGATCCGCACCGAGCAATTGTGCCGCGAGTATCTCGTGACCGTGGTTCAGGCAGCCGGCGAGCAGCAGCGTTTTGTCGAAGAACTGGCGGATTTCGGCAATCAGCGAAAACGGGCTCCAGGTGCCCGCGTGTCCACCGGCGCCCGCGGCCACGGCGATCAAACCATCCACGCCAGCCTCCGCTGCTTTCTCTGCGTGACGTCGAGTGGTTACGTCATGGAACACCAGGCCGCCATAGCTGTGCACCGCATCGACCAGTTCTTTCACGGCGCCAAGGCTGGTAATCACAATCGGCACCTTGTGCTCGATACAGATGTCCAGGTCCGCTTGCAGGCGCGGGTTACTGTTGTGGACGATCAGATTCACGGCATAAGGCGCCGGGTTCTCCAGTGTCGCCAGCCCTGCTTCGATCTCTTCCAGCCAGGCCTTGAAGCCGCTGCTCTCACGCTGGTTCAGCGCGGGGAAGCTGCCCACCACGCCGTTACGGCAGCAGGCGAGCACCAGTTGCGGGTTGGAAATCAGGAACATCGGCGCTGCCACCACGGGCAGACGCAAACGTTGTTCGAGCAAAGCGGGCAGCGACATTGGAAGTACCCCGGTGAGTGGTGCTGATTGAAGTTAAAACGGCCGAACGACGACCAGAATTACGATAGCCAGCAATATCAGAACCGGCACTTCATTGAACCAGCGAAAAAAGACATGGCTGCGGGTGTTCTCGCCACGGGCAAAACGTTTCACCTGTGCGCCGCACATGTGGTGGTAGCCGATCAGGATGACCACCAGCGTCAATTTGGCGTGAATCCAGGCGCCTTGACTGAATATGCTTGGGTTCAGCGCAATCAGTGCAATACCAAAAATCAGCGTGGCGATCATCGCCGGGCCCATGATGCCGCGATACAGCTTGCGTTCCATGAGGCTGAAGCGTTCCTTGCTGACAGTGTCTTCGCTTTGGGCGTGATAGACGAACAGGCGCGGCAGGTAAAACAGGCCGGCAAACCAGCAGACCATGCTGATGATATGAAGCGCTTTGAGCCACAGATAAAGCATTTTTAGTTATTCCCAGGTTCACGGTAGCGAAGATAGTAGAGGGTAGAGCGTCCGCACGTCACCTTGACGGTTGTCGCAGGGCGATACGGGCCCTATTATCGACGGCTTTCCAGTGGGTTCGTTGAGGGCAGGTTTATGGTCAAGGTCGGTATCGTCGGCGGCACGGGTTACACCGGTGTCGAACTGCTGCGTCTGTTGGCACAGCATCCGCAAGCAGAAGTGGTAGTGATCACTTCCCGATCCGAGGCCGGTCTGGCCGTGGCTGATATGTACCCGAACCTGCGCGGCCATTACGACGGCCTGGCGTTCAGCGTTCCGGACATCAAGACGCTGGGTGCTTGCGACGTGGTGTTCTTCGCCACGCCTCACGGTGTCGCCCACGCGCTGGCCGGTGAACTGCTGGCGGCCGGGACCAAGGTCATCGACCTGTCGGCGGACTTCCGTCTGCAAGATGCCGATGAGTGGGCCAAGTGGTACGGCCAGCCTCACGGCGCGCCGGAACTGCTGGATGAAGCAGTCTACGGCTTGCCGGAAGTCAATCGCGAGCAGATCAAAAAGGCTCGCCTGATCGCCGTGCCGGGTTGCTACCCTACCGCAACGCAATTGGGTTTTCTGCCATTGCTCGAAGCCGGCCTGGCCGATACCTCGCGCTTGATCGCTGACTGCAAATCCGGTGTCAGCGGTGCCGGTCGTGGCGCTGCCGTAGGTTCGCTGTACTCCGAGACGTCGGAAAGCATGAAGGCCTACGCCGTCAAAGGTCATCGTCACTTGCCGGAAATTCGCCAGGGGCTGCGTCGTGCAGCAGGAAAGGAGGTCGGCCTGACCTTCGTTCCACACCTGACGCCGATGATTCGCGGCATTCACTCGACGCTCTATGCGACGGTCGTGGATCGTTCGGTGGATCTGCAGGCGCTGTTTGAAAAGCGTTATGCCAATGAACCGTTCGTTGATGTGATGCCGGCAGGCAGCCATCCGGAAACCCGCAGCGTGCGCGGCGCCAACGTCTGCCGTCTCGCCGTGCATCGTCCGCAGGACGGTGATCTGGTGGTTGTGTTGTCAGTCATCGATAACCTGGTCAAAGGTGCGTCGGGTCAGGCGGTGCAGAATCTGAACATCCTGTTCGGTCTGGATGAGCGTCTGGGCTTGTCGCACGCCGGCATGCTGCCGTAAGGCTTTAGCCCGCTCAGCAAAAAGGCCCGTTGAACGGGCCTTTTTGCGTTTCGCACCGGCAATCGGGTTTATTGATATACCGTAACAATAGTTGACCGATTTTCTAGGAGAAGCGGATAATGCGCGTCATCACGCATTATGGCGGCGTAACGCCGGGAGATAGTCAGCATGAGCGTCGAATCCTTCACCCCCACGGCTTTGCAATTCACTCACGGTGCCGCGCACAAGGTGAAGAGTCTGGTCGATGAAGAGGGGAATGATCGCTTGAAGCTGCGCGTATTCGTTACGGGCGGCGGTTGTTCAGGTTTTCAGTACGGCTTCACCTTCGATGAAGAAGTGGCCGATGACGACACCATCGTCGAGCGCGAAGGTGTGAGTCTGGTCGTCGATCCGATGAGCTTCCAGTACCTGGCAGGCGCCGAGGTGGATTATCAGGAGGGTCTGGAAGGTTCGCGTTTTGTCATCAAGAACCCGAACGCCAGCACCACGTGTGGCTGTGGCTCTTCGTTCTCGATCTGATCGCGTTTCACCGTATGAGCAAACGCCGCATGACCTTGGGGTCATGCGGCGTTTTGCTGTCCGGGGTTCGGTTTCAGGCCGGGTAGATGGCGCCGAGTACGCGCAAGCCGCGGGCGCCAGTGACGCTTGGGCGATTGGCCGCAATGCCTTCCAGGCAGCAATGGGCCAGCCAGGCGAAGGCCATGGCTTCGACCCAGTCCGGGTCTACGCCGTGAGTGGCGGTGCTGCTGACGTTGGCGTTTGGCAGCAGGCTGGCCAAGCGCTTCATCAGCGTGGCGTTGTGTGCACCGCCACCGCAGACCAGCAACTCTTGGGTATCTGCTTGAGCGCTTTGCAGTGACTCGACGATGGTCAGTGCGGTCAGCTCGAGCAGTGTTGCTTGCACGTCTTCGGCGGCGAAGGTCGGCAAATTCGAAAGATGCTGTGTCAGCCATGGCAGATTGAACACTTCGCGACCGGTGCTCTTCGGGCCCTTGGTCACGAAGAACGGATCACTGAGTAGCGCTTTCAGCAGAACAGGTTCGACTTTTCCGCTGGCAGCCCATTGGCCGTCACGATCAAAGTTTTCGCCGCGTTGCTGATGTATCCACGCGTCCAGCAGCACGTTCCCGGGGCCGCAGTCGAAACCGGCTACTGGTTTGCCGGCTTCGATCAGGCTGAGGTTGCTGAAACCGCCGACGTTCAATACCGCACGGTTGCCCGCCTGTTCTTCAAACAGCGCTTCGTGAAACGCTGGAACCAATGGTGCGCCTTGTCCGCCTGCCGCAACGTCGCGACTGCGGAAATCGCTGACCACGGTGATGCCGGCTAATTCGGTCAGCAGGGCAGGGTTACCGATCTGCACCGTGAAACCACGCGCCGGTTCGTGGCGAATGGTCTGGCCATGGCTGCCAATTGCGCGAATGTCTTCGGGTTTCAGGTTTTGTTGATCAAGAAGGGTGTGAATACCCCGCGCCGCCAGTTTCACCCAGTTTTGCTGGGCGATGGCTGAGCGGGCAATCTCGTCCGGGCCGCTGGCGCACAAGCCAAGCAACTCGGTGCGCAGGGAATCGGGCATGGGGATGTAATGCGTGGCGATCAGTTTGATCGCCGGGTTCAGCTCGACCAGCGCGATATCCAGGCCATCGAGACTGGTTCCGGACATCACACCTATATAGAGCGTCATGGTTTAGCGCTTGCTCGAAGCCAGTTGGGTGGATTTCTCTTGGTCCATGCGCGCCATCAGAGGCTGACTCTGCGCGAGGAACCGTGCCCGTTCTGCTTTGGAAATTGGATCGGCCATTGCCACCTTCTGACCCAGTGGATCGACGTGCACACCATTGACCTGGAACTCGTAGTGCAGATGCGGTCCCGTGGACAGGCCGGTTGTGCCGATGTAACCGATCACTTGGCCCTGCTTGACGGTGCCGCCGGTCCGCACGCCTTTGGCGAAACCTTGCATGTGGCCATACAGCGTACGGTAGGTGTTGCCGTGCTGGATGATCACGGTATTGCCGTAGCCCCCGCGACGACCGGCCAACAATACTTTGCCATCGCCGGCCGCCTTGATTGGCGTGCCGCGCGGAGCTGCGTAATCGACGCCTTTGTGAGCGCGGATCTTGTTCAGGATCGGGTGCTTGCGACCCATGGAGAATTTCGAACTGATGCGGGCGAAGTCCACCGGCGTACGGATAAACGCCTTGCGCATGCTGTTGCCGTCAGCAGTGTAATAGCTGCTGTTGCCTTGTTTGTTGGTGTAGCGCACGGCGGTGTAGGTCTTGCCGCGGTTGGTGAAGCGTGCGGAGAGGATCGGGCCATTGCCGACGGCCTTGCCGTTGACGACTTTCTGTTCGTAGATCACGTCGAACTCGTCACCCTGGCGAATATCCTGGGCGAAGTCGACGTCATAGCCAAACACGCTGGCCATGTCCATGGTCAGACTGTGGGACAGGCCGGCACGCGCGGCGGACTGCGACAGCGAGCTGTTGATCACGCCGTGAACGTAGGCAGAGCGCACGGTAGGCTTGGCGGTAATGCGGTTGAACACATAACCCTTGTCATTCTTGGTCAGGGTGATGCTTTCGAGGTCGCTGACCTTGCTGTGCAGGTTGGTCAGCTGGCCTTCGGGGTTCAGTTCGAATTCGAGTTTCTGGCCATGTTTGAGTTGGCTGAATTGCTTGGCCTGCTTGTCGCTGGCCAGCACTTCATGCACCGAAGTCGCCGGAAGGCCGACTTTCTCGAACAGGGTAGAAAGCGTGTCGCCTTTGGCGACGATCACTTCCCTGTGGTTGGGTGCCTTCTTTTCTTCGACAATCGGCGCGGGTGCAGCCTGAGCGGTTTGCTGGGGCTCTTCGGCGCTGTTTTCGATCTGCGCAAAAGGGGAGGTTGCCGGCTCATTTGTGGCTTGGGCGGCGTCGGCGGCGTCTTGATCTTGTGTCAGTTGTTCAGCAGGGCTTTCCAGTTCAAGACTCAGGGTCGTCTTTTTGGCTTCTACATCACTGGAAGGAAATACCAGAAGCGCCAGGCTCAGAAGGGCGGCGATGCCACTTGCTGCGAGCAGGTGGGTCTTCGGGTAAAGCGGTGGCGCTTTAGACGATTCTTTGGTCATAGGTAATTTTGACTTTGAAAAAGATGAATTGGAAAAGATGAATGACATGATGAAGATGAAATAACTGTATAAAATATAACCAAATCATCCCTGAAGCAAGTCCGCAGACACTCTGCCAGCGGATTGGCGTCATTGCGCCGGCCAAACTTTGTATTTGACGCGTGATCTTGTATGGTTGGTTCCCTTTGAATTCGAGCCTTGCGGGTCTGTTATGAAGTCGGTTGAAGAGCAGCTAGCGCTGATCAAACGTGGTGCGGAAGAACTGTTGGTCGAGTCCGAGCTGATCGAGAAACTCAAGCGTGGCCAGCCGCTACGTATTAAGGCAGGCTTCGATCCGACCGCGCCGGATTTGCACCTGGGTCACACCGTGCTTATTAATAAGCTGCGCCAGTTCCAGGAGCTGGGGCATCAGGTGATCTTTCTCATCGGTGACTTCACCGGGATGATCGGTGATCCGAGCGGTAAGAGTGCAACACGCCCTCCGTTGACTCGCGAACAGGTTCTCGAAAACGCCGAGACCTACAAGACCCAGGTCTTCAAGATTCTTGATCCGGCCAAAACCGAGGTGGCGTTCAACTCCACCTGGATGGATCAGATGGGGCCGGCCGACTTCATTCGCCTGACTTCGCAGTACACCGTTGCTCGCATGCTCGAGCGCGACGATTTCGACAAGCGCTATACGACGAATCAGCCAATCGCCATTCATGAGTTCCTCTATCCGCTGGTTCAGGGTTACGACTCGGTTGCCTTGCGCGCGGATGTCGAACTAGGCGGTACCGATCAGAAGTTCAACCTGTTGATGGGGCGTGAGCTGCAACGTGGTTATGGTCAGGAAGCACAGTGCATTCTGACTATGCCGTTGCTCGAGGGTCTGGATGGCGTGAAGAAGATGTCCAAGTCCCTGGGCAACTACGTCGGCATCCAGGAAGCGCCGGGTGTGATGTACGGCAAACTGGTTTCCATTCCGGATGCGCTGATGTGGCGTTACTTCGAATTGCTCAGCTTCCGTTCGATGGAAGAGATCAATGCATTCCGCGCCGATGTTGAGGCAGGTGCCAATCCGCGCGACATCAAGATCAAGCTGGCCGAAGAGATCGTTGCACGCTTCCATGGTGAAGAGGCTGCGGCCAGTGCTCATCGTGCTGCGGGCAATCGTATGAAGGATGGCGAACTGCCGGACGATCTGCCGGAAATCGAATTGACCGCTACCGAAGATATGCCGATCGCTGCCGTCCTTAATAAGGCGGGTCTGGTGAAGAACTCGGCGGTGGCGCGTGATTTGTTGAATTCTGGCGGTGTGCGTATAGATGGCGAGGTTGTGGATCGCACCTTTATATACGTACTGGGTGCGACTCACGTTTGCCAAGCTGGAAAGAAGGCATTTGCACGTATTTCGCTTAAATCCGAATAAAGCTGGAATTAGGTGTTGACGGCAGATTCTGGAAGTCTATAATTCGCCGCACTTCCGGCGCAGTCGAAACGGAAAACTCCTTGGTAAACAAAGAGTTACGCAGTTTTCGACAGCGAGTTGCTTCAGATCATCGAGGCCCAGAAGGAGTTGGTTGAGCAGTGTGTTGTCGCTCAATTGACGGTTCGATCTTCTCGGTCGAAAGCGGAGAAAAAGAGGTGTTGACAGCAGCGAGTAACGCTGTAGAATTCGCCTCCCGCTAACGAGAGATCGGAAGCGCAAGTGGTTGAAGTTACAGAGGAAACTTTGAAAGCTTCTGAAAATAACCGCTTGACAGATACAGAGGACGCTGTAGAATGCGCGCCTCGGTTGAGACGAAAGATCTTAACCAACCGCTCTTTAACAACTGAATCAAGCAATTCGTGTGGGTGCTTGTGGAGTCAGACTGATAGTCAACAAGATTATCAGCATCACAAGTTACTCCGCGAGAAATCAAAGATGTAACCAACGATTGCTGAGCCAAGTTTAGGGTTTCTTAAAAACCCAAAGATGTTTGAACTGAAGAG
>NZ_CABVIR010000004.1 GCF_902498065.1 Pseudomonas fluorescens
AACTCAGCAGTGAAACGATGCATCGCCGATGGTAGTGTGGGGTTTCCCCATGTGAGAGTAGGTCATCGTCAAGATTAAATTCCGAAACCCCTATCTGCGTATGCAGGTAGGGGTTTTGTTTTGTCCGGAATAAAAGCACGATTCGGACCAGCACAAATTTGCACAGTTATTTTCGACTCATGACACTAGAATAGGTCCAACTTTTTCGGAGTCAGTGCCTTTATGCCAGATCCGGTTGACGCCCCCGGGCTGTCAGAATTACCGCTGGACGACTTGGTGGCGTGCCATGAGTGCGACTTGCTGATGCGCAAGCCCGAACTCGCCCATGGCGAGAAAGCCCTGTGTCCGCGTTGCGGCTACGAGCTCTATGCCCATCGGCACAATGTCGTGCAACGCAGTCTCGCCTTGGTCATCGCCGCGCTGTTGTTGTACATCCCGGCGAACTTTTTACCGATCATGCAGCTCAATCTACTCGGACAGTCGTCGCAAGATACTGTTTGGAGCGGCGTTGTCGGTCTGTTCGATACCGGCATGCAGGGCGTCTCGGTGATTGTGTTTCTATGCAGCATGGGGATCCCGTTGCTCAAACTGCTTTGCCAATTGGCTGTGCTGCTGAGTATTCGTTTTGATATCGGCCGTAGTTACGGTTTGTTGCTCTATCGGATTTATCACCATCTACGCGATTGGGGGATGCTCGAGGTCTACCTCATGGGCGTACTGGTGGCCATCGTCAAACTGGCAGATATGGCAGCAATTACCGTCGGTCTCGGCTTGGCGTGTTTTATCAGTTTGTTGTTGGTCCAGGTTTGGTTGGAGGTGGTGATGTCGCCTCATCAGATCTGGCAGGCTTTGTCAGGAGAGGATGCCCATGCGGGCGATTGATGCAGGCATTCTGATTTGTACCGAATGCCATGAATTGAACAAGCAGGAAGCTGACACCGACGAGCAGGTTTGTACCCGCTGCGGTGCGGTGGTTCACGCCCGCCGCCCGAACAGCCTCGTTCGTACCTGGGCGTTGCTGGTCACGGCCGCCATTCTCTACATTCCGGCCAACGTGCTGCCGATCATGACTGTCAGCTCTCTCGGTCAGGGTGATCCAAGCACCATCATGTCCGGTGTGATTCAACTGGTTCAACACGGCATGATTCCCATCGCCGCCGTCGTTTTTATCGCCAGTATCCTGGTGCCCACGTTCAAATTGGTAGGCATCGCCTTGCTGCTGTTTTCGGTGCAGCGCCGCCAGCCGCTTTCGGCTCGTCAACGGATCTGGATGTACCGATTTATCGAGTTCATCGGCCGCTGGTCGATGCTCGATATTTTTGTGATCGCCATCCTCGTGGCGGTCGTGAATTTTGGACGGCTTGCCAGCGTCGAAGCCAATCTTGGCGCCATCGCTTTCGCCAGTGTGGTGATTCTGACGATGCTTGCCGCAGTAACTTTCGATCCCCGACTGATTTGGGATAACACGGAGTCGGACGACGACCATGACTGATTTGCCTACAGCGAAAACCCGACCGGCCTCGAACTGGTCCGCCATTTGGGTGTTGCCCCTGATCGCCCTGATCATTGGCGGCTGGCTCGGCTGGCGTGCCTACAGCGAAACCGGCATCGAGATTCAGGTGCGTTTCGAAAGTGGTGAAGGCATTCAGGCCAACAAGACTGAAGTCGTTTACAAAGGCATGTCGGTCGGCAAGGTGAAAACCCTCACGCTCGACGACGAAGGCGCCTCCAAAGGGGTGATTGCCACCGTCGAGATGAACAAGGACGTGGAGCCATACCTGCGCACCAGCACACGCTTTTGGCTCGTCAAGCCGAGCGTGACCCTGGCCGGCATCACGGGGCTGGAAACCCTGGTCTCCGGTAACTATGTGGCGATCAGTCCGGGCGAAGGGGAGCCCACGCGCAAGTTCAAGGCGCTGGCCGAAGAGCCGCCGCTGTCTGACGCCCAGCCCGGTCTGCACCTGACCATCAAGGCTGATCGCCTCGGCTCGCTGAACCGTGGCAGCCCGGTGTTTTACAAGCAGATCAGGGTAGGCCAGATCAAAAGCTACCTGTTGTCCGAAGACCAAAGTACCGTTGAGCTCAAGGTGTTCATCGAGCCCACTTACGCCAAGCTGGTGCGCAAACACACACGTTTCTGGAATGCCAGCGGCATCAGCATCGACGCTAACCTGTCCGGCGTGAAAGTGCGCAGCGAATCCCTGGCGAGCATCGTCGCCGGCGGTATCGCCTTCGCTACGCCGGAGAACCGCAAGGACAGCCCGCCCACCGATCCGAGCCTGCCATTTCGTCTCTACGAAGATTTCGATGCCGCTGCTGCCGGTATCCGGGTCAAGGTCAAACTCAGTGACTTCGAAGGTATGCAGGCTGGCCGGACGCCGGTGATGTACAAAGGCATTCAGGTCGGCACGCTGAAAGCGCTCAAGATCGATCCTGATCTGTCCAGTGCCACCGCGGAATTGACCCTTGATCCGCTGGCTGAGGATTACCTCGTTGATGGCACCCAGTTCTGGGTGGTCAAACCCTCGATCTCCCTCGCGGGCATCACCGGTCTCGAAGCGCTGGTCAAAGGTAACTACATTGCCGTGCGCCCAGGGGACAAGGGGGCCGCACCGCAGCGCGAATTTGTGGCGAGGCCGAAAGCACCGCCGCTCGACTTGCGGGCACCGGGCCTACACCTGGTGCTGTTCACCGAGAACCTGGGTTCACTGGAAGTCGGCAGCCCGATTCTCTACAAGCAGGTCAAAGTAGGTTCGGTCCAGAGCTATCAGTTCTCGCGCACCAAGAAGCAGTTGGTGATCGGCGTGCACATCGAGAAGGAATACGAAGGGTTGGTTAACGCCTCGACCCGTTTCTGGAACGCCAGCGGTATTACGCTCACGGGTGGTCTGACCGGTGGAATCCAGGTCAAAAGCGAGTCGCTGCAAAGCCTGATGGCCGGCGGTATTGCCTTCGAAACCCCGCAAGCCAAAGCGCCATTGCAAAAACGCATTCCTCGTTTCCGCCTGTTTGCCAGCCATGACGAGGCCAACCAGAAAGGCACCGTGGTCACGATCAGGGTCGATCGCGCCGATGGCTTGCGCAGCGGCACTCCTGTGAAATTCAAAGGCCTGGATGTCGGCAAAATTGAAGACGTCGACCTCAGCGATGACCTGCAGTCGGTGCTGCTCACCGCGCGGATCACCGAAGTGCCGGAGCGCATTGCGCGGGTAGGCAGTCAGTTCTGGGTGGTCAAACCCGAACTGGGTCTGATGAAGACCTCAAACCTGGAAACCCTGGTGACTGGCCAGTACATCGAAGTGCAACCGGCCGCGAAGAACCTTGGCCCACAGAAAAACTTCGTGGCCTTGGCCAATCCGCCAGAGGCCGTCAAGCAGGAAGCCGGTTTAAGCCTGGTTCTGAGCGCCGCTCGCCGTGGCTCGTTGAAAACCGGTGTGCCGGTGACATATCGCGAAGTCACTGTGGGCAAGGTGACAGGTTATGAGCTGGGCCAGACCGCTGACCGTGTTTTGGTGCACATTCTGATCGAGCCGAAATACGCGCCATTGGTGCGTAGCGGCACACGTTTCTGGAACACCAGCGGTTTTGGTTTCGACTACGGTTTGTTCAAGGGGGCGACGGTGCGCACCGAGTCGCTGGAGACGCTCATTCAGGGGGGTATCGCTTTCGCCACGCCGGACGGGGACCGTATGGGCAGTCCGGCACGGCCTGAGCAGACGTTCCCGTTGTTCGACAAGTTTGAAGATGAATGGCTGACCTGGGCGCCGAAGATTTCCCTCGGCAAATAGCAGGTACTTGATTGGGCGTCTGTGAGGACGCCTTCGCGGGCAAGCCCGCAAAATGGCCCTAAAGTTCACTAAAAATCCCACGCCATAAAAAAGGCCGCGATCCATCTGGATCGCGGCCTTTTTATTGCCTTCGATTAACGCCGATCAAACCGCATCCAGCTCCGGCTCATCCGCTTCAACGTTAACCACAGCCTTCACTTCATCGTGACGACGAATGTACTTCCAGTCCGCCTCATCAATGTAGATCCCGTTCGGCCCGCTACCCCCTTCCAGGTCGATCGCCACACTGGCGCAGACCTGCGGCTTCACACTGGCCAGAATCGGCACAAAGCCCAGTTGCAGGCTGGTTTCCAGCAACGCGGCCTGGTTTTTCTCGTCGATGTCAGCCGCCTCGTCGAGGTAGTACGGCAGACGTACGCGGCCGGCCTGGTCGCGGTCCATCAAGTGCAGCAACAAGTACATGTTGGTCAGCGCCTTGATGGTCATTGTCGTGCCGTTGGACGCGGCGCCATCGATGTCGGTATGAATGACCGGCTGACCGTTGACCTTGGTGATTTCGAACGCCAGTTCGAACAAGTCCTTGAGGCCGAGCTGGTTGTGGTTCGCTGCCACCAGACGCGCCAGGTATTCCTTGGCTTCTTCGTTTTTGTTGTCCTGATCGGCGCTTTGGCTCAGGTCGAACACGGAGAGGGTTTCGCCTTCTTCGTACTGGCCGGCGCTGTGGATGATCTGGTCGATGTGTTTCAACGCTTCCTTGTTTGGCGCGAGGACGATACGGAAGCTCTGCAGGTTGGAGACCTGACGCTTGTTGATCTCGCGGTTGAACAGCGCCAGTTGGTGCTCGAGGCTGTCGTAGTCGCTGCGGATATTGCGCAGGGTCCGGGCGATGTCGGTGACCGCCGCGCGACGTGCCTTGCCGAGGGTCAGCGCTTCATCGGTGCGGTGCGCGTACGCGTTGATCAGCAGTTGCAGACGCCGTTCCATATCGTCTTCGCTGTCGAACTTGGCCACGCCCTTGAGGCGCACCTGAGCGTACAGCGCGTCGATCTGGCCGTCGCTGCGCAGCAAACCCTGCCAGCTGTCCTGGTAGTCATTGAGCAGCGGCAGCAGGTTGTCCATGGAGTCGTCGATCGGGTCCATGAATGGTGTGCCGAACGGTAGGTCTGCCGGCAGCAGCTGACGGCGGCGCAGGGCGTCGTCGAGGGTGCGTTGCTTGGCTTCCATGTCGCCGATCTGCCGGCCGACCAGTTGCAGCTTGGCCGACAGTTGCTGGACGCGTTCGGTGAAGGCGTCGCTGGAGCGTTTCAATTCTTCCTGCGCCGCTTCCATCTGCGCCAGTTGCTCAAGCTTGTCGTCTTCCTCGGCGGCCAAGGTTTGCGCGCGGCGGAAATCTTCCAGGGCTTTCTGCGCGTCCAGCACTTGTTGGTACAGCGCTTCGGTCTGAGTCTTGCTCGCTGCGCGATCCGCTGCAACAGCTTGCTGGGTTTTCAGTTGCTTGAGTTCTTTCTCCAGACGCTCTTTCTGATCGCGCAATGCGGCGCGGTCGGCCAGGGCTTGCAGCGCTGGCGGTTCGATGTGCGAGATGTCGATCGACAGCCCCGGCACTTCAAAACGCTCACCTTTGAACCCGTCGAGAATCAGCTCCATGGATTTGACCCACTGACCGTCCTCGTCCAGCGTAATCCCGTGTTCGCCCAGCGGCAGGCTGAACAGCGCGCTGTTGAACAGGCGCATCAGGCGCTCGACGTCCTGTTGCGAGAACTCTTCGCGCAGGCGGGCGTAGCTGTTGTTGTCGGCGTGATCGAGTTGTTGCTTGACCGACTTCAGGCGTTTTTCCAGATCCCGCAGACGCTCTTCCAGGTCTTCGGCTGAAAACTGTCGCGACTGTGCCAGCGCGCCGGCCAGTTCATCGTGAGCATCCTTGGCCGCGAGCAGTTGCTGCTCCAGCACTTTGACGTCGGTGACCAACGCGAAGCGATGCTTGAGCACTGACAACTCGCCGAGCCAGCGCTGGATACCGGTGATTTCCCGCTCCAGGCGCATCAGCTCCTGGGTGCCGCCGCGCTGATCGTTTTGCAGCGCGTCTTGCTCGTTGCGGTAATGCTCGGCCTGAATCGTCAGCTCTTCCTTGCGCGCACTGGCGTAGTCCGACCAGGTGCCGAGCAATGAGTCGAGCAGCGGCGAGATCCGGTGCAGTTTACCGCGCAGGATATTGCGCTGGGTTACGCCGGCTGCAAGCGCTTCGACCAATGGGCCGGCGGTGACCAGCGAGTTGTAGTCCTGCTCCATGCGACGTACATCACGGAACGCTTCTTCGCACGCGGCAATGTAATCGACGCTGCCGGAACGCAGGCTGTGTTCGAAGGCATCGAGGAACAGCTGCTTGAGCTTGGCCGCAGTGATTTCGCGCATGTGCAGCAGGTTGATGAACAATGCGCGGAAGGTCTTGAGGCTCTGCTCGCTGGTGGAACGCAGCGGAATCAGCGTCAGGTCCAGCGGAATCGAGGTGTGGCCGCCGACCAGCAAGCGACGCAGTTCATCCGGTTTGAGTTCGTAGGCTTTCAGACCCTCGCGTTCAAGGTTGGTGAACAGCTCTTTCTGACGCAGGCAGGTGTCGTTCTTCTGGTAATGCGCCAGGTCCAGCTTGCCGGCGTAGGCAAAGAACTGGTGACCGAAACCACCGCCCGGGCCGCGACCGACCACGCCGATCACGTGTGGACCGTGGGGCAGCGAGACTTCCACCAGGATGTAACTGGTGTCCGAGGCGAAGTAGAAACGCCGGGATTGTTCCAGGCTGTACTTGCCGAAACTCATGTCCGACATGCGCGCCAGAATCGGGAACTGCAAGGCGTTGATCGAGGCGGATTTACCGAGGTTGTTCGCGCCGTAGACTGACAACGGTTCTTCCAGCGGAAACAGGCCGAGGCTGTAACCGGCGGTGTTCAAAAGGGCAAAGCGGCGAATGCCGTAGCGTTCCTTGCTCATGCGTCGGTCTCCTGTTCTTCGGCAATGGCGCGGGCCATGGCGTCTTCTTCGCTTTCTTCTTCGAAGTCACTGAGGTCCAGCGGATCATCGGTTTCCAAAAGTTTTTCGTCGCTGTCGTCATCGATCAGCACCGGAACCGGCAGCGGTAGCACGCTGTGCAGGCTGGCGGCCAGATCGCGGTCTTGTTGAACCGACAGGCACACGTCGAGGAAACGGTGCATCGGTGGCAGGAAACGGTAGACGCCGTTTTCTTCGCCGGCAAAACCGAGCTGCGTCATGCGGCGCATGATTTTTTCTTCGAGTTCTTCGACGGTCTGCACTTCGGCCTGGATGAACAGGTCGCGGTACTTCTCCAGCAACGACGGCAATTCATCGCGACCGAGGCTGCCGCCGTCGAGCACGGCAATCGGGTCACGGCCCTGATCGGCCAGATGCTCGACGAGGATGAAGGTGAACAGCGCCAGCCGCTGCGCGGTCTTGTTCACCGCAGCAGCGGCGAGGTCCGGCACAAAGTAATAGAAACCACGGGTGTCGCAGACCAGTTCGAAGCCCAGCGCCTTGAACAGCGTGCGGTACTGGTCCTGGAAGTTCGACAGTTGCGCGTACAGCTCCGGGTCGCGGCGGCTGACGTGGTAGCCCTTGAACAGCTCGCGAAAGATCGGCGCCAGCTGGGACAGTTCGGATAGATCAAGATGCATTGGGAATGCTCGCAGAATCCTCGGCGGCGGTATCGCGGGCCGAGAGCAGGGCGAAGGAGCGCAGGCTGACCTGATGCTCATGAGTGTGGTAATCGCGGCGTTCCAGACGCTCGCGTTTGAAGCGTTTCTCCCGCGACAGGCGTGAGAACCAGTACAGCAATTCGTCGGTGGCGCCGTCCGGTTCCTGCTCCAGCAGCCAGGTCATCAGATCCGGCATCGGCAGGGCGTCTTCACAGCGTTCGAGCATTTCCCGAACCGTGCGTGGCGCGCGCGGGGCTTCGCCTTTCTGGGTCTTGTGGGCCTTGGGGAAGCGTGCCGGTTTTGGCTCGAAACGGGCCAGGGCGTAAACGTAGGCTTCGACCTGACTGGCGCTGCCGAGGAAGGTGCTTTGCGGCCGGGTGAACATCGGCATCGCCGCTTGCGGCACCGCATCGATGCCTTTGCGACGGATGGCCGACAAGGCCAGCGCTGCGCCACGCGTCACGGCGTTATGGCGACGCGCTTCTTCACGCAGCGGCAGCAGCAATTCGCGGGCATGACGCAAGGTCAGCTGGGCGCTGGTCTGCATTTCGAGGATGCGCGCGTGGGTGCGCAGCAGCATGTCGTCATCGACCAGGTGGCCGAGGCGCTGCTGTTCGGTGAGCATCTTCAACAGGACGTTTTCGACCTTGCGCACGCCTTGCTCGAAGGCGCCGTCGGCGTTCACTAACTGAATCATCGGTTCGACGTATTCGTCCCAGGTCGCCAGCACTTCGGCGTAACGCTGACGCAGCGGAATCTGCCGGTCGCTGGTCTTGGCGCGTTCGGCGACGGCCACCAGGGCCTGTTCGTCGTTGGCGAGTTTTTTCAATACATCGCGTACGCGCATGTCGAGAAGGCGCAACTGGCGCGCCAGGTCGTGGCCGTCACGGATGTCGAAAGCGTCCTGGATGTAACCGGCCAGGCGTTCGAGGTGGCGCAGATAGGCTTCGATTTCCAGGCACAGGCCCAGCCGGTGCTCGCGGCGCAGGTAAGCGAGGAAGTCGTGGATTTGCGCGTTGAGCTCGAAACGGTTCGGGCTTTTCGCCACGGGAACCAGAATGTCGAGGCGGATCCACACGTCCAGCAGGCTGGTGATGTCCTGCGGCGTACTGTCGAGTTGCTGGGTGGCCAGTTGCGTGCGCAGTTCGTTGAGGCTCAGTGTGCCTTGGTCGAAGTGCTCGCACAGTGGCTCCAGAAGTGCCCAGTGTTCAGCGAGGGCGCGCAAGACGCGCTTGGGTTCGATCATCGGAATGGCCGGCTGGTTGTCGAATAAAAGCAGCGATTGTACTGCATCACGCCCGTTGCGATTCACTCTCGGGACGGGCTGTCGCTGATTCTATGGGTAAGAGTATCGATCAACAGCGGGCGATCTTGAGCGAAGGGCGGTAGAATCAGCGCACTTTAGTTATCCACAAGTGGCCGACCTTTGCTAATCGAGTCCCGTCGCCGCGCTTATTTGACCGCCATGCAGGTGGTCAACTGGCTGCCGCGTACCGAATTGCCCTTTGCCGCGCCCTCGCGGCCCGAGCTGCTGGAGGTGCCCGAACCGTTGGTCGTCGCCCCGATGGTGTCGGCGCCCGTGGCCGATGCACCCGCAGAACCTGTGGTCAAACCGGCCGAACGGGTAAAAATCGAGGTGCCGCGCCCATCGTTGGCCAGTACGCGTACCAATGCCAAGGTCGAAGAAGAGGAGGCTCCGGTCGTGGTCAAGGCGCCGGTCGTGCCTCCTCCGCGATTCGCCCTGCAATTGTTGCGCGCCGGTCGTTGCCTGCTGCTGGTGGAGTTACCCACAGGCGAAACCTTCCAGACCCGCGATCCTGCTTACCTGCTACTCAAAGACATGCTGCGCGCCGCCGGTCTGCCGGACAGCCCGCAAATTGTCGGCGAACCGGTGCGCTGGCCGTTGTTGGCCCGCGGCACCATGGATCAAGGCCCGGAAGCGGCTCGTGATTTCGTACAAGGTTTCCTTTCGGCCCGGCTGGAAGACGCACCGTGCGTCTGCGTGTGGCTGATCGGCCTGCCGGCGGTGCGTTTTGCTGGCGAGGCCAACGCCGAATCCTTCAACCGTGAACTTCAGGTCGAAGGCCTGGGCGCGGTCTGGGCCCTTCCGGGTCTGGAATTATTAATGGAAGAGCCACAGCGTAAGGCTGATGTCTGGCAAGCCATGCGTCGGCTGATGGCGCGCTGGAAAGAATCGAATGAGTGACGCTGTATCGTTTCGCCCGATGACCGAGGCAGACCTGGACGCTGTGCTGAAAATTGAATTCGCGGCGTACAGTCATCCCTGGACCCGCGGGATTTTTCTCGATGGGCTGGGCAAGTACCAGATCTGGCTGATGTTTGAAGGTTCGCAACAGGTCGGGCACGGCGTGGTGCAGATTATTCTGGATGAAGCGCATTTGCTGAACATCACCGTCAAACCGGAAAATCAGGGGCGCGGGTTGGGTTTAACGCTGCTGGAGCACTTGATGTCGATTGCCTATAAGGCTGAGGCGCGGGAGTGTTTTCTGGAAGTACGCGACAGTAATCGGTCGGCGTTCCGGTTGTATGAGCGGTATGGGTTTAACGAGATTGGCCGGCGTCGGGATTATTATCCGGCGGTGGGTGGGCGCGAAGACGCAGTGGTCATGGCCTGCACCCTGGTTGACTGAGCTTCCTTAAAAGCATCGCGAGCAGGCTCGCTCCCACAGTGGATTGGTGTCGTACATCAAACCTGTGGGGGCGAGCCTGCTCGCGATGGCGTTTCTCGGGAACCGAAGATCACCGATTACCATCCATCGGATCCCGCCGCGCCAATTCCTCTTCATCCAGACCATTGCCCCCGCCGATGTCGTCTTCATCGACAACGCTCAAATCCCAATCGGCCTGGCCGCCTTCACCGGCCTCATGCGCATCCCGAGCACCGTCTTCACGGATCAGGGTTTCCGGGCTCATGTCATCATCGGTGGACTCATGGTCAGCGGTCGCGGCGCCGGTCATGCCGGCTTCAAGCACGCGCCCCCGCGGCATCAGTCGCTGGCGCTCGTTTTCCGTCAGTTCATCGCCGATTTTTGCGCTGGGTTCTTCCTCGTCGAAATCCAGCTCATGCATCGAGCCCATGCGGTCTTCGTTGTCGTCGATGGGCTCCGGTTGCGTCGCATCGTAAGGACGTCGTGAATCAGTCATGGCAATTCCTCATACTGTGGGCCTTACTACGGTGGACCCACTGGGCTCCTCAGAATTCCACCGGCATGGTGTGCAGGTAATATGCACCAGCGGCAATCTGCATCTCGCGCGTGACCCCGACGGACGGTTGTCAGTCAAAGCAGCGCATCATTCTCGAGGCTTCATTGCATGAACGAATTACAAGATCTGATTGATAACAACGAGCGCTGGGCTGACGCGATCACCAAAGAAGATCCTGATTTCTTCGCCAAACTGGCCCGTCAGCAAACGCCGGAATTCCTCTGGATTGGCTGCTCCGACGCCCGCGTGCCGGCGAACGAGATTGTCGGCATGCTGCCCGGCGACCTGTTCGTCCACCGCAACGTGGCCAACGTGGTATTGCACACGGACCTCAATTGCCTGTCGGTGATTCAGTACGCGGTGGACGTGCTCAAGGTCAAACACATCCTTGTCACCGGCCACTATGGCTGCGGTGGTGTGCGAGCCTCGATGCAGGACCGCCAATTCGGCTTGATCGACGGCTGGTTGCGTTCTATTCGCGATCTTTATTACGAAAAGCGTGAAGAGCTCTCCAAACTGCCTACCGAGGAGGAGCAAGTTGATCGCCTCTGCGAACTCAACGTGATCCAGCAAGTGGCCAACGTCGGGCACACCAGCATTGTTCAAAACGCTTGGCACCGCGGGCAGAAGCTGTCGATTCACGGCTGCATCTATGGCATCAAGGACGGTCGGTGGAAGAGCCTGAACGCCACCATCAGTGGTTTCGAGCAGTTGCCGCCGCAGTACCGCCTGCGTCCGTTCGAGCCGCTGTAAGTAACATCAGCACAGGCTTCATCGACGCCAATTCTGGAAAAACAACTGGCCATCGACATTCGGTGCTTCGTCGTAGCCGGTGATCCAGCCTCGGCAGCAGGGACAGGCGCAGCGGCAGGCGAATTGCCGCTGCAGCTTGTCTTCGGTCATGGCTATATCAATCGTCAGCCGATCGCCTTTCCTGATGTCCTTCAACGCCCATAACCACAGCTCACTCATGTCGAGAAAGGTGTTGGGGTCGCAGGCGTGGCTGAGCAGTCCGCAGAACCGTGGGTCGTATACATGAATGCCCGGCGCCATTTGCCGGGTGTGTCGACAGCGATACGGCAATAGATGCCCGGAAACCCGGCAGATTCGACTCAGACGTGGAAACTCCCGCAGAGCGCAGACGGCTTTTGCCTTTGCCTGAGGGCTATTGACGATCTGAAAGTCTTCCAAGGACGGGAATCCAAGGCTCAGCGGCAACTCGACAAACGGGTAAATGCCTTTGGACGGCGGTGGGGGTAATGCTTGTTCGGCGTAGGCTTTCATAACAATCCTTGTCGGCTGGGTGCTGCGACCTCCGTCGGCTGACATCCTGTCAGCCCTGCAACACATGGGTATGTCTCAAGCCTCTCGCAAAAAAAACAAACGGTCTACTGTCATAACTGACAGAAGAAAAGTGCGTGTTCCTGCGTCAGCCAAGGCTTACGCAGGAACGCTGTTCAGCCTTTTACAGATGCGGAGCAGGCATCGCGGCCGCAGGCGCCGGGGCTTTGAGCTGTTTAAGCTGAGACTTGATCGGTGTCGTCGCGCATTTGGCCGTGGCTTGCCCGGGCGTCAGGTTGCGGATCGAGGTGTAGAACAGTTCGCAGGTTTTATCTGCCTGGGCCACCTGCCAGGTCTGGGTGCAACTTCTCAGTTCAATGTCTGGATTGCTGTCCGGGTCTCGGCCCATGGCGGCTTGCCAGCACGCGGCACTCAAGTCCTGGCCCATGACTTTCAGGCCCGCCGCGTCAGCCTGGGCCTGGGCATCCTTACCGGTATAGCTGTCCGGGTCGGCGGCGTACCAGATGTAGCTTGGATGGTTGGAACCCAGCACCGGCACTTTTACCCCGTCCTTCGGACTGATGGTTACCAGGCCTAGCACGTTCACGGTTGGCCCGTATTGCTGTTTGATCCAGTTGCGCACCGGCGCGCCGAAGGCGACCATCGGCAGCGTGGTACCGCTGGCGTTCTGGCTGACTTCCTTGACCATGGTGGTCTGGTAGTCCTTGAAGTAGTCGTAGACGCCTTCCAGATCCTTGCCTGCGTTGGAGGGCGCGGCAATCGGCGCGATGTCGATGATGGTCTGGAAAGCCGGCGTCTGATCGGCAGCGATCCCGTTGACCGTCAGCAGCGTGGCCCAACGATCAGTGGTGGCCGACTTCAAGTAATCCTGTGCCTGGGTCAGCGAATAATCCGGCGGGAAGTGCAGCAACTCGACACTTCTGCGGTTCTCCAGTGCCATGCCCAGCGGCAGGAACAAGTACCAGCTATAAGCCCACTTGCCGTCGGCATTCAGCTTGCTGGCGCCGGTGTAGGCCAGGTCGCCGGCATCGAGCAGCGCCGCCAACGGCTTTTCATAGCCTCTGGGCACCCCGGTGATGGCGGCATAGAGCTGATCGTTATCGGTTTTGACTTGCACCTTCGCGTCGCTGTAACCATCGCGCTGCACGCTTTGGGTCAGGTAATGCTCGACGGTTTGCTCCAGCGTCCAGTTGCGAAAGCAGATCACGTTGCAGTTGTTGGGGTAGGCAAACAGCCGGGTGACGCGCTCGGTGCTGCCCAGTTTCAGATCGGCATCGGCATGGGCGACGGTACTCAGGGTGAGGGCGGCGAGGGTGAGTCCTGCGAGTTTGAACATGCTCAGATCCTTTTCAGCGTGTGGGCCCCTGAAAACGGAGGCGAGTACAGTGGGATGTGACAGGTCGGGTTACAAGTGGCGCAGTGTTTACCTCTCTCAAGCACTGCTAGACTGGCGCAATACTGCACTGGGTAAAGGTGAAATATGAAGCCCTCGATTGCACTTGATCTACAACGAGTTGCCGTTCGTGAGGTTGTCGGCCGCTTTCGTACAGCCAATCCTCGTGTGTTCGGTTCGGCACTGCTCGGGACGGATAAAGAGGGGAGTGACCTTGATCTGCTGGTAGATGCACTGCCAGGTGCCACACTTTTTGATCTTGGCGGCCTTCAGGTTGAACTTGAGGATTTGTTGGGGGTGAGTGTCGATCTGCTGACGCCCGGCGATCTTCCTGTGAAGTTTCGCCAGCAGGTGCTTGAGCAGGCTCGTCCCGTATGACCGATAACCGTCTCGGCGATTACCTTGACCATATGCGTCAGGCCGCTGGGGATGCGCTGATCTTTGTCGAAGGTTTGAGTAAAGAAGAGTTCTTCGACGACAAACGAACCCCAGCAAGCCGTCATCATGAGCCTCATCATTATTGGCGAGGCCGCGACCAAAATCATGGATCGTTACGTCGAGTACGCCACGCAGAACCCTCAGGTGCCATGGCGCAGCATGCGAGGTATGCGCAACCGCATTGCTCACGGCTACTTCGTTATCAATCTGGAAGTGGTGTGGGATACGGTTCAGGCTGCTTTGCCTGAACTTCTGAAGGTGTTACCCACCGATAAAGACTGATCGCACCTGCCTCACAGCAGGTGCAATCAACACCGTTTAAGGCATCACCGGCGCCGTATACGTCAGCGTCGTCCCCAACGCCCACAGTAGAAACAGCACCAGTGGCGTGTGCACCAGCAGTTGCACGAACGAAAACCCGATCAAGTCCCGTGCCTTCAACCCCAGTACGCCCAGCAGCGGCAACATGTAGAACGGGTTGATCAGGTTCGGCAGGGCTTCGGCGGCGTTGTAGATCTGCACGGCCCAGCCCAGGTGGTAGTTCAGGTCGGTGGCCACTTGCATCACATACGGCGCTTCGATGATCCACTTGCCGCCGCCCGACGGAATGAAGAACCCGAGGATCGCCGAGTACACGCCCATCAGCAGGGCGTAGGTGTCGTGGGACGCGATTTGTACGAAAAAGGTCGAGATGTGGTGCGCCAGGGTCTGCGCGTCAGTGCCTTTGACCGTGGTCATCAACGCAGCGATCGAACCGTACAACGGGAACTGGATCAGCACGCCGGTGGTGGTCGGCACCGCGCGTGACACCGCATCGAGGAAGCTTCGCGGGCGCCAGTGCAGCAAGGCACCGAGCATGATGAACAGGAAGTTGTAGGTGTTCAGGCCGGAAATCGCACTGATCGCCGGTTTGGTCGAGAACTCGTGAAACAGCCACCCGGCCGCCAGCAACACCAGCAGAATCGTCAGCAACGGGCTGTGTTCCAGCCATTCGCCGGGGCGGGTGCGCGGTTGCAATGGCGGCAGGTTGAAGCTCGGGTCGATGCCGCAGGCTTCGGCATCACGGGCCGAGTTCGGGCCGGGTGCGGTGGCGTAGGCAATGATCAGCGAGACCACGATCAGCGCGAGCAGCATGACGCCGGACTGCCAGAGAAAGATCGTTTGTGTGAAAGGAATCACCCCGGTGATCGACAGAATCGACGGCGGCAGGCTGGCCGGGTTGGCCTGCAATTGCGCGGCGGACGACGACAGGCCCAAGGCCCACACGGCGCCAAGGCCCAGATACGCTGCTGCGCCGGCCGCGCGGTAATCCATTTTCAGATCGACGCGACGGGCGAGGGCACGCACCAGCAAGCCGCCGAATACCAGCGACAGACCCCAGTTCAGTAGCGACGCGACCATGGAAATCAACGCCACCCATGCTACGGCGGAACGGCCGTTCTTGGGGATGCGCGCCAGGCGGTCGATCAGTTTCACGGCGGGAGGCGAGCTGGCAACCACATAGCCGCCGATCACCACGAAGGCCATCTGCATGGTGAACGGGATCAGGCTCCAGAACCCGTCACCGAATGCCATCGCCGCGTCGGTGGGTTTGGCGCCCATGAACAGGGTGGCCACGGCGACGATGATCACCGCCAGCGCGGCGAATACCCAGGAGTCGGGAAACCAGCGTTCGGCAAAACTTGAACAGCGCAGGGCAAAACGGGCGGAGCGGGTATCTTCGATATCAGCAGCCACGGGAGTACCTCGAATTTTTATGTTTGTTGTGGTCTTCAGGGTCGCAGAGGCCCATCTGGACAGGTGCCAACAGTAAATCAATCGGTCACGATTTGTGACGAAGTTTTTAGCCATACGGGACGATGGTCTAACGGGTTGTCCGCTGGCGCATTTGCGTAGACCATGGGCGCCTTGGTTTCTTGTCCATGCCAGAGTTCTTTTTGATGACTGCTCTCAACGATTCGCGCCCGGCACCGTTCAGCCGCTCGGACTACAAGACCCTCGGCCTTGCGGCCCTTGGCGGTGCGCTGGAAATCTACGATTTCATCATTTTCGTGTTTTTCGCCCTGACCCTCAGCCAGCTGTTCTTTCCGCCGGAAATGCCCGAATGGCTGCGCTTGCTGCAAAGTTTCGGGATTTTCGTCACCGGTTACCTGGCGCGGCCGTTGGGCGGGATCCTGATGGCGCATTTCGCCGACCGGCTGGGGCGCAAGAAAGTCTTCAGCTTGAGCATTTTGATGATGGCGCTGCCGTGCCTGCTGATCGGCATCATGCCGACCTACGCCCAGATCGGCTATTTCGCGCCGCTGCTGCTGTTGGCCCTGCGGATTCTGCAAGGCGCGGCGGTGGGCGGAGAAGTGCCGAGTGCCTGGGTGTTTGTCGCCGAGCACGCACCGGTCGCGCACCGTGGTTACGCGCTCGGTTTCCTGCAAGCGGGGCTGACCTTTGGTTACTTGATCGGCGCGCTGACGGCGACCTTTCTGGCGCAGGCGTTCACCCCGGCGGAAATCCTCGATTACGCGTGGCGTTACCCGTTCCTGCTGGGCGGCGTGTTTGGCGTGATAGGCGTCTGGCTACGCCGCTGGCTCAGCGAAACCCCGGTGTTCATGGCGATGCAGGCGAAACGCGATGACGCGGTCGAACTGCCGCTACGCACGGTTTTGCGCGAACATCGCCTGGCGATTTTGCCGGCGATGATTCTCACCTGCGTGCTGACTTCGGCCGTGGTGGTCTTTGTGGTCATCACTCCCACCATGATGCAGAAAACCTTCGGCATGACCGCCAGCCACACCTTTGCCCTGAGCGCGTTGGGCATCGTGTTCCTGAACATCGGCTGCGTGCTGGCCGGTTTGCTGGTCGACCGCATCGGCGCCTGGCGCACGGTGATGCTGTATAGCCTGCTGCTGCCGCTGGGCATTGGCGTGCTCTATACCAGCCTGATCATTGGCAGCCACTGGATCGGTCTGGCGTACGCGATTGCCGGCCTGAGTTGTGGCGTGGTCGGCGCGGTGCCGTCGGTGATGGTCAGCCTGTTCCCGGCGCGGATTCGCGTGTCGGGGATTTCCTTCACGTACAACATTGCCTACGCCGCGTGGGCGAGTATCACACCGCTGTTGCTGATCGGCCTGATGCCGTGGAGTCCCTGGATTTGCGTGATCTTCTGCGCGGTGATGGGCGCGGTGGGTGTGAGCAGCGCGTTGTATTTCGGTGCGCGCATGCCGAGGACGGGCAACTGCCCGGCGGCTGGTGCCATCTGATTGAAGGCGGCGTGGCGCACATGACGAATATTTTTGTAGGACAACCCTGAAACACTCTTCAGAAAATACTCCCAAGGCCGATGGTTAGGCTGCATGCCGCTTTCTATCCCTGCCCATCGGTGCTTTCCCATGTTCAACAAACGCTTGAAGCAAGAGTTGTCGGCTCTTCGCGAAGAACTCTCCAGCCTTCAGCAAGTGAAGGAAAGTCTGGAAAGCGAAATGCTGGTCCTGACCCTTGATCCCGATGGGCGTATTCAATCGGTCAATCAGAATTTTCTCAGCGAGATGCTCTACAAGAGCCACGACCTGATCGATCGTCCGATCGAAGACATCGTGCCGCCCCACGTGAAGTCCGATGAATTCCACCACCGTTTCAAGGCCGCGCTGACCCGTGGCGAGCACTTCTCCGGTGCAGTGCGCCTGCTGCGAGGTGATGGCCAGGAAGCCTGGTTGCGCTCGATCGTGCAGCCGGTGCGTTCCTCGGACGGGCGGATCAAGCATTTCTCGATTTTTTCCAGTGACCTGACCCGCACCATCGAGGCGTCCCGTGAGCATGAGAACCTGATCGGCGCGCTGGTGCGCTCGACGGCGGTGATCGAGTTTGACCTCGCTGGCAACGTGCTCGCAGCCAATGAACGGTTCCTCAACGGCATGGGTTACAGCCTGGCGCAAATCAAGGGCAAACATCACCGCACCTTCTGCGATGCGCAGGAGTACAGCAGTGCCGAGTATCAGGACTTCTGGCGTCGCCTGAATGCCGGAGAGTTCGTCGCCGGCCGCTTCAAGCGCGTGGATAGCCACGGGCGTACGGTCTGGCTGGAGGCGTCCTACAACCCGGTGGTCGACGCCAACAACAAGCTCTATAAAGTGGTGAAGTTCGCCACCGTGATTACCGATCAGGTCAATCAGGAACACGCCGTCGCAGAAGCGGCCAACATTGCCTACGGCACCTCGCAACAAACCGATCAAAGCGCCCAGCGCGGCACGGCCGTGGTGACACAAGCGGTGAACGTGATGCGCGACCTGGCCGAGCACATGCAAACCGCCGGCGAGGGAATCGAAGCGCTGAATGAGCAATCGCTGGTGATCGGCACCATCGTCAAAACCATCAGTGGCATCGCCGAACAGACCAACCTGCTGGCGCTCAACGCGGCCATCGAAGCCGCCCGGGCCGGAGAGCAGGGGCGTGGTTTTGCCGTGGTGGCGGACGAGGTCCGGCAACTGGCTTCGCGCACAAGTCAGGCCACCGATGAAATCGTGTTGGTGGTGCGTCAGAACCAGGACATGGCGCGTAACGCCGTAGCCCTGATGACCGACGGTAAACTTCAGGCCGAACAAGGCCTGGCGCTGGCGGCAGAGGCGGGCACGGTGATTGTCGAAATTCAGGACGGCGCGCAGAAAGTGGTGAATGCGGTCGGACAGTTCGCCAATCAGCTATCGAGTTGATGCCTGCCAACCGGGTGGAAATCGCTACAATCGGCATCTTTCCCCAGGAGCAGATGCCCATGAGCGCTTCCCATCGCCGCCCGGTTCCCTTGTCCAAGGCTTATCGTCTGCTCAATCATGGGCCGACCGTGCTGGTCAGCGCCGCCCATGACGGGCAGCGCAACATCATGGCGGCGGCCTGGGCCATGCCGCTGGATTTCGAACCGCCGAAAATTGCCGTGGTGCTGGACAAGTCCACCTGGACCCGGCAACTGCTGGAAGCGTCGGGCACGTTCGTGCTGAACGTACCCTGCGCCGCCCAGGCCGATATCGTGCAAACCGTTGGCTCGACATCCGGGCTGGAGCTGACTCAGGGCCAGGGCCGGGACAAATTCCAGACCTATGATTTGCAGACTTTCAGCGGCGAGCTGATCGATGCGCCGATGCTCGAAGGTTGCGTGGCCTGGCTGGAATGCCGACTGCTGCCGGAGCCCGGCAATCACCAACAGTACGATCTGTTCCTGGCCGAAGTGATTGCCGCCCAGGCGGACGAGCGCGTGTTCAGCGACGGTCGCTGGCACTTCGAGGGGCACGATGCATTGCGCACCTTGCACCACGTGGCGGGAGGGCATTTCCTGACAATCGGTGATCCGGTGGACGGCAAGACCTTACAGCCGTAAGACGTCACACCCAGAGGTCGTTCTGCGCCGTGCGTTCGCCACCCTTGTCACCGGTGTTCAACACGCCTCGGGGTTCGATCAGCAGGAGTTTCACCTCCTGCCCGGCGAACGGCTTGTGCTCGACACCCTTGGCCACCACATACATTTCGCCGGCATTCACCAGCACGTGACCATCGCGAAAATCGATGCGCAACTGGCCTTCCAGAACGATGAAGGCTTCGTCGGTATCGTGGTGGTCGTGCCAGATGAAATCCCCCAGCAACTTCACCACCTTGCACTGATAGTCGTTCATTTCGGCGATGACCCGCGGTGTCCAGTGCGAGTCGATCCGGGAGATTTTTTCGGCGAAATTCAGGCTTTCGTAGGCTTTCATGGCGCAGCTCTCATGGTTGATCGTCAAACCACGATAGCCAGCGCAGCAGCGTGCTTCTTGTACGATTGTGCGTGGCTCAGCGCCGGTGCATCTTCATCCAGCGCGCGGGCGACAAACCGTAGGTTTTGCTGAACTGGCGGGTCATGTGGCTCTGATCGGTGAAGCCGGCGATCAGTGCGGCGCTGACCAGCGACTGCCCTTGAATCAGCAGCGAACGAACCAGATCGAGTCGGCGCATGGTCAAGTAACGGTAAGGGCTGGTGCCGAACAACAGGCGAAAATCTCGCGACAGACTCCAGCGATCCCGGCCGCTGTGGTGCGCCAGTTCTTCCAGCGTCACGGTGCGATCCAGTGCGCTGTGCATGTATTCCCGCGCGCGCTCCGCGGCCCTGTAGTCGAAGCTTGCATGCCTGGCAGTGACTCCGCCAGCGCTGTTCAAGGCTTGCGCCAGATCGAACAGCGCGTCCTGCGCTTCCAGCGGTTCGAGGGGTATATCGAGGCTGCGCAGCAGGACTTCGGTGGCGGCGAACAGGCGCGGGTCGGGCGACAAGCCGTTCTTGATGAACGGTAGCGGCTGACCGCCGAGCATCTGCTGGATCAGCGCCGGTTCGATGTACATCATTCGGTACTGAAACCCGGTCTCGGTCCCGGCCTCGCCATCGTGGACTTCGTCCGGGTGCAGCACCATCGTCCCGCCGGGCAGGCTGTGGCGCCAACCGCCGCGGTACTGGAAGCGCTGCACGCCGGCGAGGGTGTGGCCGATGGCGTAGGTGTCGTGGCGATGCAGGTCGTAGCCATGTCCGGCAAAAAATGCCTCGAACCGCTGCAGACCCGCCACATCGGGCGCGCGTTGGAACCAGTCATTGTGCGGTGGGTGTCTGGTCATGCTGATCGTTGCCTGGAACTCGATACGGATCACGTTAACCCAGTGATCGGTCGTCTGTCTTCTGGCCGATGGAAGGCCTCGTGCAAGTAGAAAACCGAAGGGAAATGTTGCACTGTGTTGCACATCTTCTGCAGCCACGAAGGCGACCCCCATCATGGAAATGTCCCACCTGAGCTACGCCGCACCCTTGTTGTCGCTGGCGCTGCTGTGGACCGTTGCGGTGGTGACGCCGGGACCGAATTTTTTCAACATCGCGCAACTGGCGGCCAGTCAATCCAAGCGTCATGGCGTGGTAGCCGCGCTGGGCGTGGCGACGGGCACGGTGCTCTGGGGGCTGGCGGGCGGGCTGGGCATCAAGTCGCTGTTCAGCGCGGCGCCGACGCTTTACCTGGGTTTCAAGATTGCCGGTGGCTGTTACCTGATCTATCTGGGTTTGAAGCAGTTCAAGCGCAAAGCGCCGGTGACTGCGGGCGACAACCGCTTGATTGCCGATGCGGGGCGCACGTTGTGGTCGGTGTATGGCCAGGGTTTTCTGGGCAACATGACCAACCCCAAATCCGCACTGTTCGTCGCGACGATCTTCGCGACCGCCATGCCTGCGACGGTGCCGCCGATGTTGCTGGCGCTGGCCGTACTGACCATGGCGACGTTGTCGTTCAGTTGGTATTGCAGCGTGGCGCTACTGTTCTCCAGCCGTCGGATGACGCGGGTGTACGACCGTTCGCGCACATGGCTGGATCGCTTTGCCGGCAGTTGCTACCTGTTGTTCGGTGCGCATCTGGTGGCCAGTCGTTGAGGAGTTCTGAATGAGTAAACTGCGGATTGGCATTATTTTTGGTGGCCGTTCGGCTGAACATGAAGTGTCGCTGCAATCGGCGAAAAACATCGTCGACGCGCTGGACCGGTCGCGTTTCGAACCGGTATTGATCGGCATCGACAAGCAGGGCCACTGGCATCTCAACGATCCGTCGAACTTCCTGCTCAACCAGGAAAACCCGGCGCTGATCGCCCTCAACCAGTCCAACCGCGAACTCGCCGTGGTGCCGGGCAAGGCCAGTCAGCAATTAGTGGAAACCTCCAGTCAGGAACTGTTGGGGCATGTTGATGTGATCTTCCCGATCGTTCACGGCACGCTGGGCGAAGACGGTTGCCTTCAAGGCTTGCTGCGCATGGCCGATCTGCCGTTTGTCGGCTCCGATGTGCTGGGCTCGGCCGTGTGCATGGACAAAGACATCAGCAAACGTCTGCTGCGCGACGCGGGGTTGGCGGTGACACCGTTCGTCACCCTGACTCGCGCAACGGCCAAGCGCACCGGGTTCGCCGAGGTCCAGGCCAAACTCGGCCTGCCGCTGTTCGTCAAACCGGCGAATCAGGGTTCTTCGGTGGGCGTGAGCAAGGTCAACGATGAAGCCGAATACACGGCAGCAGTCGAACTGGCTCTCGGCTTCGATGAGAAAGTGCTGGTCGAATCAGCCGTCAGTGGCCGCGAGATCGAGTGCGCGGTGCTCGGCAACGAAGACGCCATCGCCAGCGGTTGCGGCGAAATCGTCATCCGCAGCGGGTTCTATTCCTACGACAGCAAGTACATCGACGCACAGGCCGCTGAAGTGGTGGTCCCGGCCGACATCAGCAGCGAAACCAGCGAGCGCATTCGAGCACTGGCTGTCGAGGCGTTTCAGGTGTTGGGCTGTTCCGGGTTGGCGCGAGTCGATGTGTTCCTGACCGACAGCGGCGAAGTGCTGATCAACGAGATCAACTCGCTCCCCGGTTTCACCCGCATCAGCATGTACCCCAAGCTGTGGCAGGCCACGGGCATGACGTACAGCGAGCTGGTCAGTCGTCTGATCGAGCTGGCGCTGGAGAAGCACAAGGCGCGGCAGGCGCTGAAGATTTCTCGCTGAGAAAAGTTAACTGACATCATGAAGGCCTGCGCACGTAACGTATTCAAAGAGGAAAAGGCTGCGCAAGCATGAGGATCAGGATGGGTTCTCCATGGAAAAGGCCTACCACCCGGTAAGCCCTTTCCATGCCGCGCAGGACTCAATCCCCCAACGCTTCTCCCTCCCGCCGCGGATCCGCTCCGCCTGCCAGCGAGGCTTTCCCCTGCGCATCCTTGACCCGGACAATCGCCTGAGTGCCGCTGGTCATGTCGATCTCGGTCACGCTGTGCCCCTTGTCCTTCAACGCCTGAATCAAACCCGCACTGAACTGCCCCTGTTCCAGTTCGGTCGGGCCGTTGCGGCTGCCGAAGTTGGGGAGGTTGATGGCGGTTTGCGGGTCGAGGTTCCAGTCGAGCAGGCCGACCGTGGATTTGGCGACGTATTCAATGATCTGCGAGCCGCCGGGAGAGCCGAGGGTGGCGAGGAATTCGCCGCTCTGGCGGTCGAAGATCAGGGTGGGCGCCATGGACGAGCGCGGGCGTTTGCCGGGTTCGACGCGGTTGGCGACTTTCTGTCCGTTTTCTTCGGGAATGAATGAGAAGTCGGTCATCTGGTTGTTGAGCAGGAAGCCCTGAACCATCAGGTGTGAGCCAAATGCGGATTCGACCGTGGTGGTCATCGACACCGCTCCGCCCAGGTCATCGACGGCCACCACTTGCGAGGTGGAAATGCGCAGCGGCGAACGGTCCGGCGCGTAGGCGACCTGAATGCCCGGCGGCGTGCCAGGCTGGGCCGTGCCCATGCTGCGATCGCCGATCAGGGCGGCGCGGCTGGCGAGATAGGTCGGGTCCACCAGGCCCTTGACGGGGACGGGCACGAAGTCGATGTCGGCGACGTACTGTGCGCGATCGGCGTAAGCGAGGCGCTCGGCTTCGGAGATCAGGTGCACGGCTTCAGGGGCCGGTTCAAGGCCTGCGGGGAGGGTGCTTTTGACTGGCTTCAATGGCGCCAGGGCATAACGCGGGTCACGGGCTTCCAGGGCCTGCAAGGTGCCGAGGATCTGCGCCACGGCGATTCCGCCCGACGACGGCGGCGGCATGCCGCAGACTTGCCAGCGTTTGTAATCAGTGCACAACGGCGCGCGTTCCTTGGCGGTGTAGCCGTTGAGATCGCTCAGCGACAGGCTGCCGGGGTTGGCGTGGCCCTGAACCTTGGCGACGATTTCCTGCGCGATGGGACCTTTGTACAACGCATCGGGACCTTCCTCTGCGATGCGTTTGAACGCAGCGGCCAGCGCCGGGTTTTTCAGTGAGGTACCGACGGCTTTCGGGCTGCCATCGGCGTTCAGGAAGTACGCCATCATGTCTGGCGAGCGCTGCATGGACGAATCCGACGCGATCAACTGATGCAGGCGTGGCGAGATGGGGAAACCTTGCTCCGCGAGTCTGATCGCCGGCTCGAACAGCTGCGCCCATGGCAGGCGCCCGTGTTTCTGATGGGCCAGTTCCAGGGCCCGCAACACGCCGGGGGTGCCCACGGAACGACCGCCAATCTGCGCCTGAGTGAACGGCATCGGTTTGCCGTCGGCTTGCAGGAACAGCTTCTCGGTGGCGCCGGCCGGCGCAGTTTCACGACCGTCGTAGGTGCGCACGGTTTTGCCGTCCCAGAGCATGATCAATGCACCACCGCCAATCCCCGAGGATTGCGGCTCGACCAGCGTCAGCACCGCTTGCATCGCAATAGCGGCGTCAATCGCCGAACCGCCCTGACGCAACATCGCTCGTCCGGCTTCGGCGGCGAGCGGATTCGCCGCTGCGGCCATATGTTTTGAGGCATGCCGGGTCTGCAGATCGGAGCGATAGCCCGAGGCGGTTTCCGGTGCGAGGGGTAACGTCGAAGCGGGCGGAACGTTGCACGCCGCGAGGGTTAATGCGCCGACAATCAGCGAAAGGGCTGACAGGCGATAGCGATTCAAGCGAAGGGCTGAGAACACGCGGGGCACTCCGTCCGTGGGAAAGGTCAGGGGACTTTATCGGCCGACAGCCAGTGACGCAAACCACGGGACGTTTTTGTCCTTCTTCCATTGGTAGATTTTCTGTAGGGTCAAGGGCAGCAGACGAGTCAGAAGATCAACAAGAGGCAGGCATGCAGACCGACTTCCCCGCACAGCCGAGCTATGGCGCTCAGCGTGAACAGTTTCTGGCAGCAGCGAATGCGGCCGGCGCGATACTGACCGAGTATCCGCACCCGCTCAAAGGCCCGTTCGGTGAACCTCTGAGCACCGATGTGGCGGTGCTCGGTGATCCGGCCGCCCAGCGCTTGCTGGTCGCGCTGAGTGGCACTCACGGGGTCGAGGGCTTCTATGGCTCGGGTTGCCAGATCAAGTGGATGCAGGAGTTGGGCAAGCGTTCATTACCGGCCGATGTCGCGGTGGTGTTTGTCCATCTGATCAATCCCTGGGGCACGGCGTGGCTGCGCCGGGTCAACGAAGACAACATCGACCTCAATCGCAATCACCTGAACTTCGAACATCCGCTGCCGGACAATCAGGCCTACGCCGCGCTGCATGAAATCTATGCCTGCACTGAGCTGACAGGCCCCGAGCGTGATCGCGCCGATGCGCTGCTTGATCAGCAGATCCACGAACACGGCTGGCCGGCGGTGATGTCGATTGTCGAGGGCGGCCAGCACAGTCATCCCGACGGTCTGTTTTACGGCGGGCGGGCACCGAGCTGGTCGAACCGCACGTTGCACCGGATCCTTCAAAAACATGTCGCCCACGCCGATGTCGCGATGTGCTTTGACTTGCACACCGGCGCCGGGGAATACGGCCATCCGATGTTGCTGACCATTACCGAGTCCGCTTATCCAGCGTTGCCGGATGCGCAGGCGATTTACGGGCCGTGGCTCTATACGCTGCTGACCGGCGCCGACACGCTGAGCGAAACCGGCGTGGCTGCGACAGCCACCGGCTACACCTCGCAGGCGTTGATCGACGCGCTGCCGCAGGTGCGATTGATGCCTTTCGTGATCGAGTGCGGGACTTATCCGGGGGCCGAGGTTCACCGTCATTTGCGCGATGACCATTGGTTGCATCTGCACGGCAATCCGAGTGATGCGGTAGGGCGTGAAATCAAACTGAATCTGCTGGAGCAGTTCTATCCCGCCGACAGCGACTGGCAGGCGATGGTCTGGCTGCGTACGTGGCAGATATGGGAGCGGGGGTTGTCAGCGTTGGCGGTGATGCGTTCCTGAGGCGTGCTTTTGTTGCCCGAACCCGGCTCATGGTTCGGGCAACTTTTCTCGAGGCATAAAAAAACGGCCTACCTTTCGGTAAGCCGTTTTTAGTACTTGGTGGCTACACAGGGACTTGAACCCCGGACCCCAGCATTATGAATGCTATGCTCTAACCAACTGAGCTATGTAGCCAAGTGGCGCGCATTATTCACCGGTAATGAAGATGCGTCAAGCGTAAATCTAAAATATTTCTCTACGCTTTCAACCGCTTATCCATCTGAGCCGAAAAGCCGGACCGGGGAGGGCGTCAACCGAGCTGGAATCTCCCGGTATTGGCGCTCAGGGCCTTGCTGCCCTGACTCAAGGTGTCAGCTGCCAGGTTCACCGCCCGCGCGCCTTCGAGCAAGCGCACTGCCGCCTGATCGACTTGCTGGATGTTGCCGCTGACTTCGTCGGCAGTGGTTGCCTGCTCATCGACCGCTGTGGCGATCTGCGCCAGGGTGTCGGTGACGCTTTGGACGGCGCTGGCGATTTCCCCCAGTCGCTCGCCGAGGCCGGTGACCGCTTGCGCATCGGATTGCGCCTGGCCGCAGGCGGCTTCCATCAGGCTCACGGCTTCATTCACCGTGTTACGCAAGCTGTCGACGGTGCCGGCGATCTGCGCGGTGGACGATTGGGTGCGTTGCGACAGGCTGCGCACTTCATCGGCGACCACCGCAAAGCCTCGACCCTGTTCACCCGCACGGGCGGCTTCGATGGCGGCGTTGAGCGCCAACAGGTTGGTCTGCTCGGCGACGCCGCGAATAGTGTCGACCACCAATTGAATCTGCTGGCCTTGTTCGCTGACCCGTCCGAGCGCCGCCGCCGTGTCGTTCAAACGCTGGTTGAGCTGTTGAATGCTCGCGGTGGTGCGTTGGCTGTCACGGCTGCTGTCGGCGGCGATGCGCTGAGTGTGCTGAGCGCTGCCGGAGGCCTGTTCGCAACTCTGGGCGACGCCTTGAGAGGTCGCGGCCAATTGCGTTGCCGCTGCGGCGATCTGACTGATCTGCAATTGCTGCGCTTCGACCTCACCCAACGCACCACTGGAGTGATGGTTGAGCGTGCGCACCGCGTTACTCAGTTGCAGGGTTTCGTGGTCGACCCCCAGCAAGCTGTTGCGCAGTTGCACCACGGCGACGTTGAGCGCAGTGCTGATCGCCGCCAGTTCGTCGCGGCCTTCAACCGGCACTTGCAGGCTCAGATTGCCGTCACGCAAGGCTTCGGCCAGCAGCGTGATGCCACTGGCGCTGCGGCGGATCGAGGCCTGCAAGCAGATGAACAGGTATAACGCGGCCAGCAACAGGCAACCAAAGATCGCTGCCACCACAATGAACTGGCGGATCGCCGAGCCATGGTAGTAATCCAGACGCTGATCCAGCGAGACCAACGATTGCTGCCGTAATGAAGCGAGGTCGGTGAGCAGGCTGTCGAGACTACGTTCGAATTCTTCAGGCTTGAGTTTGATGCTGCCGCCAAACACGCCGTCATCGAGGACTTTCAGCTCGGCGTCGAGGTGTTTGAGGCTGTCATGGTATTGCCCGGCCCAAGTCTGCAAGGCACTGGGCAGGCGCGCTTCGAGCAGGCCAGCGGTTTTAGCCAGCTGCTCACGGGCGTCGCCAATGCGGCTGCGCAGGTCGCGCAACTGCAGACGGCTTTGCAGGGTGAACTGACCGGACACCACCGACGCCTGGCCGACGCTGGCCAGACGGCCTACGCGCTCGATCAGGTCCGGCGCGTGTTGCGTGGAGATCTGCGTCAGCAGATAAGTTTCCAGCCATGGCGCGAGCGTCAGGCGATTGTCCATGGCGATCTGTTCACGCAAGGCTTGCAGCGCGCTCAAGGCATTGGTGAAGCGATCGTAACCGTCCGGCCACCAGCCGACGCTGCTCAGGCTTTTCGAGTCGAGGCCATTGAGGGCGGTTTGCAAGGCTTGATAGCGGGCCTGGGTTTCGCCCTCGGCGCCTTCGGCTTGCAAGGCGTTGCCGAGGTCCGTGGTGGCTTGGGCGACAGCGGGTTGAACCGCATCGAACGCCGCCATCGCGGCAAGCGTTGCCGGTGTCGGCTGGCGATTGGTCTCGGTGGCACGCCATCGCGCGGCGCGGTCACGCTGGGCGGCGAGCAGGTTATCCAGTGCATCCAGTGCGAGCAGTTGCCGAACCCCGGCACGCTCGCCGGAAATCAGGTTCAGTTTGGCGCGATAGTCCTGACCGATCATCAGCAGGCTACCCGCCAGCGGCAGGATAAACAGCAGAAACAACAACTGAAATTTACGGGCGAAGCCGAAACGCCCCAGCAACCCGATCCCCGGAGATAAAAAAGCCTGCATGCCCCATGACTCCTCTGGACACCACGCACCAATGGCGTGCGTCGAGGTCATTGCGACCGCGACTCGTGCCCTTTTTAAAGGCCTCGAAAGTTCACCCTCGTCAGCTCTGTAGGCCGACTCTGTAGCGAAACTTCCCATTCTCGGTGCCCTTTGTAAGGGCGCCGCGTTGAAGCGGATAAACAAGGCAAGATTCAGACCATGGCGTTGCGCTATTACTTGCGCAATTTAGTTCGTTAGCTGGCTAAGGGGATGGCGCTGCTGCACTGAAAAATGGCACATTGAGGCACCTGCCCGTGTGCACCCATCTGCTGTACGGAAATTCCCATGGCTATCAGCAATGCCCAGACCGGCACACCGCCGGCGTCCGCGACTTCACAAAGCAGCCCCTTGGTCATGCGCATCATCGGCGCGGTGGCGCTGGCGCATTTGATCAACGACCTGATTCAGTCGGTGCTGCCGTCGATCTACCCGATGCTCAAGGCCAACTACGGTCTGACCTTCACCCAGGTCGGACTGATCACCCTGACCTTTCAGTTGACGGCCTCGCTGTTGCAACCGTGGGTCGGTTACCACACTGATCGTCATCCCAAGCCCTGGCTACTTCCGGCCGGGACGGTGTGCACGTTGATTGGTATTTTGATGATGTCGGTGGTCGGTAACTTTCCGATGATCCTGTTGGCGGCGGGGTTGATCGGTATCGGTTCTTCGACGTTTCACCCGGAAGCTTCTCGTGTGGCGCGATTAGCCTCAGGTGGGCGTTTCGGCTTCGCACAGTCGACGTTTCAGGTCGGCGGTAACGCGGGTTCGGCCTTCGGTCCATTGCTGGCGGCGGCGATCATCATTCCGTTCGGTCAGGGCCATGTCGCATGGTTCGGCCTGTTCGCGGTGTTTGCGCTGTTTGTGCTTTACCGGATCAGCCGCTGGTACGCCAATCACTTGAGCCTGTTCAAGCTCAAGCAAGGTCAGGCGGCGACGCATGGTTTGTCGAAGGGCCGAGTGATCAGTGCGCTGGTGGTGCTCGGGTTGCTGGTGTTCTCCAAGTATTTCTACATGGCAAGTTTCACCAGCTACTTCACCTTCTACCTGATCGAGAAATTTGACCTGTCGGTGGCCAGTTCGCAACTGCATTTGTTCCTGTTTCTGGGGGCGGTGGCGGCGGGGACCTTCTTCGGCGGACCGATTGGCGACAAGATCGGGCGTAAGGCGGTGATCTGGTTCTCGATCCTCGGCGTGGCACCGTTCACGCTGATCCTGCCGCATGTTGATTTGTTCTGGACCAGCATTCTGAGCGTGGTGATCGGCTTCATCCTCGCCTCTGCATTCTCGGCCATCGTGGTTTATGCGCAGGAATTGGTACCGGGCAATGTCGGGATGATCGCAGGGGTGTTCTTTGGGCTGATGTTCGGTTTCGGCGGGATTGGCGCGGCATTGCTCGGGCATCTGGCAGATGTCCACGGCATCGAATACGTGTACTTCCTGTGTTCGTTCTTGCCGCTGCTTGGGGTGTTGGCAATCTTTCTGCCACGAACCAAAAAAGTCTGACCCGTACCGACCGGTATAGAGATTTTTAGTATTAAAGCGCGCTTGCAGCTGTGATTGCCGTTTGCGCAAATCACTGTCCTGATGGAAACTTCGCGCCTTTCTGGACTCGATAAGGATGCGAGCAGTGGAGTTTGACAGGAATCAATTTATCGCCAATCACGGCATTGTCTTCAACGTCACCCGTTTCAGCGTCACCCCCAGTGATCGAGGTGGCCTCAGGACGCTCCATTTCGGGGAAGCGAAATCGGCCCATTTTGAGGTCAGCAGTTTGCTAGTCGAGCTGTATGACAAGATGCTCGCCCAAGACCTGCCCTGCGTGATGATGGTAGGTATCTCCAACCCGCTGACCCGCAAGCAGGGTGACCTGCTCAACAACCAGCGCATGAGTATTGCCAACATTACTGCCGGGGTCTTTACGGCGGCTGGCTCTAAAGTGCCGGTTATTGGTCTCGCTGTCGGACCGGCGGCAGGCTATTTTGGCCGAGAGTTGGTAAAGAGCAAGTTACCGACCTATCACGCTGGCGATGTCATCGTCAGTCTGGATGCTCAAGTCAGTGGCGGCATCGGACCACAGCGCTCGGTGTCTTCCATGATCATCAAGTCACAAGGGGCATAGACCCATGAGTCTCTATAGTCAGTATGCGTTGGCAGGCGTGGGGATGCTGCTGCTATACACTTGCGTAAGGAGCTACGTACTCAGGAAATGGCTGGGTATTGCTCTGGTCGGTTTGGGCTTTTGCTTGATGCTTGTGCTGCCGCCCTATATAGGCAGTATTGATGTCGGGATCTTTGCAATCGCGGTAGTGGGGGCGGGCGCTTCGATGTTCTTCAATCGGAGGAAGTACCAGGTGTGAGATAGCGGAGCCGCCGTCGCATTTGGTGTGCTGGTTTGATCCATTAAAAAACAGGCACAAAAAAGCCGCGTTTAAACGCGGCTTTTTCTTGGGTCAGTGCTTCGTTCTGAATAACGTCAGACGTTAAAACGGAAGTGCATCACGTCGCCGTCTTTCACGATGTAGTCCTTGCCTTCCAGACGCCATTTACCGGCTTCTTTGGCGCCGGCTTCGCCCTTGTACTGGATGAAGTCGTCGTAGGCGATGACTTCGGCGCGGATGAAGCCTTTTTCGAAGTCGGTGTGGATCACGCCAGCGGCTTGCGGTGCGGTGGCACCGACGCGGACGGTCCAGGCGCGGACTTCTTCGACACCGGCGGTGAAGTAGGTCTGCAGGTGCAGCATTTCGTAGCCGGCGCGGATTACGCGGTTCAGGCCTGGTTCTTCGAGGCCCAGGGCTTCGAGGAACATGTCTTTCTCTTCGCCGTCTTCCAGTTCGGCGATTTCGGCTTCGATCTTGTTGCAGACCGGAACCACCATGGCGCCTTCTTCTTCGGCGATGGCTTTGACGATGTCCAGCAGCGGGTTGTTCTCGAAACCGTCTTCAGCGACGTTGGCGATGTACATGACCGGCTTGGTGGTCAGAAGGTGGAAGCCACGGATCACCGCCTTGTCGTCGGCCGCCATGTTCTTCATCAGGGTGCGCGCAGGCTTGCCGAGGGTGAAGTGAGCGATCAACTGCTCCAGCAGGCCCTTCTGGACAACGGCGTCCTTGTCACCACCCTTGGCGTTACGGGCGACTTTCTGCAGTTGCTTTTCGCAGCTGTCGAGGTCGGCGAAGATCAGTTCCAGATCGATGATTTCGATGTCGCGTTTCGGGTCGACGCTGTTGGAGACGTGAATCACGTTCTCGTCTTCGAAGCAGCGGACCACGTGGGCGATGGCATCGGTTTCACGGATGTTGGCGAGGAATTTGTTGCCCAGGCCTTCACCTTTCGAGGCGCCGGCAACCAGGCCAGCGATGTCGACGAATTCCATGGTGGTCGGCAGGATGCGCTTCGGATTGACGATGGCCGCCAAGGCTTCCAGACGTGGATCCGGCATCGGCACGATACCGGTGTTCGGCTCGATGGTGCAGAAGGGGAAGTTCTCGGCCGCGATCCCGGATTTGGTCAGGGCGTTGAACAGGGTGGACTTGCCGACGTTAGGCAGGCCGACGATGCCGCAATTGAATCCCATGGTGTTTCCCCTCGGGTAAAAGTCAGGCCTTCTGGCTGTGCAGGTTTTTCATCGCGCGGTTCCATTCCCCGGCGAGGATATCCGGCAGCACGCCGAGGGCAAAGTCGATGCTGGCATCGAGTTTTTCCTGTTCGGCGCGTGGCGCACGACCCAGGACGAAATTTGAAACCATACTGGCTACGCCTGGGTGGCCAATGCCAAGCCGCAAGCGGTAGAAGGTATTCTGATTGCCCAGTTGCGCGATGATGTCGCGCAACCCGTTGTGACCGCCATGGCCGCCGCCCTGTTTGAGTTTGGCAACGCCCGGAGGCAGGTCGAGTTCGTCATGCGCCACGAGTATTTCTTCAGGCTTGATGCGGAAGAATCCTGCGAGTGCCGCGACGGCCTGGCCGCTACGGTTCATGTACGTGGTAGGAATCAGCAGACGAACATCCTGACCCTGGTGCGAATAGCGCCCGGTCAGGCCGAAATATTTGCGATCTGCCACAAGGTTGACGCCTTGTGCGTTCGCGATGCGCTCAACAAAAAGGGCCCCTGCGTTATGCCGGGTCTGTTCGTATTCAGCGCCTGGATTTCCCAGGCCAACGATCAGTTTGATGGCAGTCACGATAGGGGCCCTTCCTTGGAGTGGTGGATAACATCGCCGCGACCAGAGTGTGCGGCGAAAGTGGACGACAAGTGCTCATTTACCATTATGTAAACTCCGCGTTCTCGCCCGCTTTCTCGCTACGTTCCAGTCCGCGATGTTACCTGGTCACTCCGGCATCACAGAGTGAATTACTCTGCAGCGCCTTCAGTAGCTTCTGGAGCAACACGTGGAGCGTGGACGTTGGCAACAGCCTTGTCATCGCCGTGTGCCAGAGCAACAAACTCAACGCCTTTAGGGGCTTTGAGGTCGGACAGGTGAATGATCGAACCGATTTCGGCGTTAGCCAGGTCGACTTCGATGAATTCAGGCAGGTCTTTCGGCAGGCAGGAAACTTCGATTTCAGCAACAACGTGCGAAATTTCGCCGCCTTTCTTGACCGGTGCTTCTTCGTTGACGAAGTGCACTGGAACGATAGCGGTCAGCTTTTGGCCGGCAACTACGCGTACAAAGTCAGCGTGCATCACGTGGCCTTTGGCCGGGTGACGTTGCAGAGCTTTGATGATTACGTTTTGCTTGGTGCCGCCAACGTTCAGCTCGATGATGTGGCTGTAAGCCGCTTCGTTTTCGAGCAGTTTGGCAACTTCTTTAGCCAGCATGCTGATGGATTCAGGGGCTTTTTCGCCACCGTAAACTACAGCTGGTACCAGGCTTGCGAGACGACGCAGGCGGCGGCTCGCACCTTTCCCCAGGTCGGAACGCACTTCAGCATTCAGAGTAAATTCGTTCATGTTGTATCTCCAAAATAACCACATTCGCCCCAGCGTTTGCGACCAGCGCTAAAGGCGATATGGGCAAAAAAGCCCCGCCCCGACAGGAATGCCGGGGCGGGGCGCTTTTCGTCAACGAGCTGTTCGAGAAGGGCAGGGCCCTTAACGGAACATCGCGCTGATCGATTCTTCATTGCTGATGCGGCGGACCGCTTCGGCAACAACCGGCGCGATATCCAGTTGACGGATACGCGAGCAGGCTTGAGCAGCAGCGGACAACGGGATGGTGTTAGTCACCACCAGTTCGTCCAGCATGGAATTTTCAATGTTTTCGATCGCCCGACCGGACAGCACAGGGTGTGTGCAGTAGGCGAAAACCTTGGCAGCGCCATGCTCTTTCAAAGCCTTTGCCGCGTGGCACAGAGTGCCGGCGGTATCGACCATGTCATCGACCAGAATACAGGTACGCCCTTCGACATCACCGATGATATGCATCACTTCAGAGTGATTGGCTTTTTCACGGCGTTTGTCGATGATCCCGAGGTCCACGCCCAGGGATTTGGCAACAGCCCGTGCACGCACGACGCCGCCAATGTCCGGGGACACGATCATCAGGTTTTCGAAGCGCTGATCTTCAATGTCATCCACCAGAACCGGGGAGCCGTAGATGTTATCTACCGGAATATCGAAGAAACCCTGAATCTGGTCAGCATGCAGATCAACCGTGAGAACACGGTCGATGCCGACTACGGTAAGCATGTCAGCAACGACTTTCGCGCTGATAGCCACACGTGCGGAACGCGGACGGCGATCCTGACGGGCATAACCAAAGTAAGGAATAACAGCAGTAATACGAGTAGCCGAGGAGCGGCGGAAGGCATCAGCCATCACTACCAGTTCCATCAGGTTATCGTTGGTCGGAGCGCAAGTCGGCTGAATAATGAAGACATCTTTACCGCGGACGTTTTCATTGATCTCGGCTGTAATTTCGCCGTCGGAGAACTTACCGACAGAGATGTCACCGAGAGGGATATGCAGCTGACGTACAACACGCCGAGCCAGATCGGGGTTAGCATTCCCCGTAAAGACCATCATCTTGGACACGCGCAGTACCTAGAGGCTGAGGGTAACCTGGATGAGTATAGAAAATGGCAGGGGCGGCTGGATTCGAACCAACGCATGGCAGGATCAAAACCTGCTGCCTTACCGCTTGGCGACGCCCCTGTATCTGTTGCAACGATTACCCAGTAATCGGTTCCTTTAGAGCAGACTTTGCAGCTTGCGATGCAACATCGAAATGTTGCTTCCCTTTGCTACAAACCCTGTAAGGGTCTCTGTAAGAAGGGCCGAGACTTTATCAGCTTCAGCTTTGCTTGGGAAGCCCCCAAACACACAACTTCCAGTTCCGGTGAGTTTTGCTTCGGTAAATTTACCTAACAAATTCAATGCGTTACGTACATCTGGATAACGCCTTGCTACCACCGGTAAGCAGTCATTTCGACTGTTTCCCTTGGGAACGGGGCGCACTTTAATGGGAGAAGAGTTACGTGTCAACAACGGATCTGAAAAAATTTCTGCTGTACTTACAGAGACTTGCGGAACAAGCACGACATACCACGGTTCTTCGGGGTCTACAGGGGTGAGTTTTTCTCCCACGCCCTCGGCGAAAGCCGCGTGTCCACGCACGAAAACCGGGACGTCGGCGCCCAGCGTCAGGCCCAGTGCGGCCAGCCGATCCTCATCCCAGCCCAGTTGCCAGAGATGATTCAGACCGAGCAAAGTCGTCGCGGCGTTTGAGCTGCCGCCACCGATGCCGCCGCCCATGGGCAGGATTTTTTCGATCCAGATGTCGATGCCGAGCGAACAACCGGATTGCTCCTGAAGTTTTTTCGCGGCTCGAACAATCAGATTGCTGTCGTGAGGCACACCGTCAAATTCGGTGTGCAGTTGAATTACGCCGTCGTCGCGCACGGCGAAGGTGATTTCATCGCCGTAATCAAGAAACTGAAAAATCGTCTGCAACTCGTGGTAACCGTCTTCACGGCGACCGAGGATGTGCAGCATCAGATTGAGTTTGGCCGGAGAGGGCAAAGTCAGGCGTGGGGCAGTCATGTTCATTGCCCCAGTTTGCGCGGTTGCCATTCCTTGATCACCAGCGTGACGTCAAGGTCGGTGCCATGCAGTTTGATCCGCTCGGGCAGCCAATAGCCGTTTTGCTCGGCATAACTCAGGTATTCGACTTGCCAGCCATCCTGTTCCAGATTGGCCAGGCGGCTATCGGTATCCAGTGTCAGGCGGCTCTTGCTGTCGGGCGCCGGGAGTCCACGGACCCACCACGCCAGATGGGACACCGGCAACTTCCAGCCAAGCTGTTCTTCGAGCAGCACTTCCGGCGTCGGCGCTTCATAGCGCCCCTGATTGGCGACTTCCAGCGAGACCTTTCCGGGATGTCCGGTCAAGCGTGCGGCGCCACGACCCAGAGGGCCCGAAAGGCGAATGTCGTAATACGACTGGCGCTGCAACCAGAACAGCGTGCCGCTGCCCGAATCTTTTGGCGCGCGAATGCCTATCTTGCCGTTGATCTGCCAGCCGTCGAGACCGGTCAGTTGCTCTTTGTGAATGCGCCACAGACCGGCGTCACCCTGGCCCTGTACCGATTCGCGGGCGCCGAAGCCCGCGCAACCGGCGAGCAGGGCGATGAAACTGAAAACGATGAAGTGGCGCAAAAACATATTCTTAAAGAGTCTCTGATCCGGTCAGGCGCTTGATGGTGCCGCGCAGGATTGGGCTATCGGGTTGTTCCTTGAGGAATTTGCCCCAGATTTGCTTGGCTTCTCGCTGCTTGCCATTGGCCCACAGGACTTCGCCGAGGTGAGCGGCCACTTCCTGGTCGGGAAAGCGATCGAGTGCCTTGCGCAGCAGTTTTTCCGCTTCGTCGAGATTGCCCATGCGGAAATTCACCCAGCCGAGGCTGTCGAGTACCGCCGGGTCTTCCGGATTGATCTGGTGCGCCTGTTCGATCAGGGCTTTGGCTTCGGCATAACGCGTCGTGCGGTCGGACAGGGTGTAGCCGAGGGCGTTCAGCGCCATGGCGTTGTCCGGGTCGCGCTTGATGATCAGCCGCAGGTCTTTCTCCATCTGCGCCAAGTCATTGCGTTTTTCCGCCTGCATGGCGCGGGTGTACAGCAGATTCAGATCGTCCGGGTATTGCTGCAAGGCTTTGTGCAGAACATTCCAGGCCTTGTCCCCCTGTTTATTGGCGGACAACGTTTCGGCCTCGATCAGATACAGCTGAATCGCGTAATCGGGTTGTTCTTCGCGCTCGGTCGCCAGACGGCTTTGCGCCTCGGCGGTTTTGCCGTTGTTCATCAGGATATCGGCCTGGCGCAACTGCGCGGGCAGGTAGTCGTTACCGGGGCCGACCTGGGCGTATTCGATCAATGCGCCTTGGGGATCGTTACGCTCTTCAGCGATACGGCCAAGGTTAAGGTGTGCCGAGTCGACATGGCTTTCCCGGGCGATCAAGTCTTCGAGGTAACCCTTGGCTTCGTCCCAGGCCTTGGCTTCCAGGCACACCAGCGCCAGGGAGTAACGCAATTCGTCATCTTCCGGGTACTGCTGAACCAGGCTGGAGAACTCCGCTTTGGCGTCTTCCATGCGGTCCTGTTCGACCAGCATGCGGGCGTAGGTCAGGCGCAGGCGTTTGTCGTCCGGGTACTTCTTGATGCTTTTTTGCAGCAGCGGCAGGGCTTCATCGCCACGATTGAGCGTTTGCAGCAGGCGTGCGCGCAGCAGAATCGGGGCGATTTCACCGTCGTCCGGCGGATTGTCTTCCAGCAAGACCAGCGAGCCTTTGCTGTCGCCGTCCTGTTGCATCAACAAGGCCTTGCCGAAAATCAGCTGGCTGTTGTTGGGATGACGCTGCAACAAACGGTCAAAACTTTTCATCAGGCCGTTGCGGGTTTCCTGATCGGTATCGGCCGCAGACAGGGCGAGGAAATCGAAATGCGTGTCGCCCTTGCCTTGCAGGACTTTCTCCATATAGACCATGGAGTCGTCATAACGCCCGGCGCGCGCCAATTGCACGGCCGCGGCTCGTTGCGCCTCGAGGTCGTTCGGAGCGTTTTTCGCCCAGATCAGCGCAGTGTCCAGGGCCGCCTGATCGGCGCCCAGGTACTCGGCGATGCGGAAGGCCCGCTCGGAGATGCCCGGATCCTGGGTGTTGATGGCCTGGGTCACGTAGTTGTCCAGCGCAATGTCGAAACGATTGCGTTGGCCAGCCAGCTCAGCGCTCAACAGGCTGAAGATGGTTTCTTCACTGAATGAGCTATAGACCTTGGGCTTTTCAGGGGCCGGAGTACTGTCTTCGACCGGCGGCGTACCGTCCGGTGAAACGGGTGCCATGACCTGGCAGCCGCTGAGGAAGACAAAAGCGAGGAGCAACGCGGAGGATCTATTCATATAGGAAGAGGACGACTAACCTGCGGTCGGATCATCATGACACAAGCCTTCGGCCAAACATAACCGGCCGGCCATTTTCCCGAATACGCCGCACCCTGCAGGAGCTGGCTTGCCAGCGATGGTCGTCAACGATGACGTGTTTCCACAGGAAAGGCGCGGCGTCCGTGAGTCCAGCGCCGGCAAGCCGGCTCCTGCAGCGGGGCGGTATGCGGGGCAAAGTTTGTGTAAACGAGAAGCGCTCGCAAGTCCGCGCATCGCCTGCCAAGGCAATAGAGATCGAGTGGTTGTTCTGAATCTGTCGAAGTAGGACAATTGCCGGCTTCACGTCACCATCAGCGACCTTGAATGGCCTTCCTTGCACTCGGTATTAACCACAAGACTGCTTCAGTAGACGTCCGCGAGCGCGTGGCCTTTACCCCTGAGCAACTGGTGGAGGCCTTGCAGCAGCTCTGCCGACTCACCGACAGCCGCGAAGCTGCGATCCTCTCCACCTGCAATCGCAGTGAACTCTATATAGAACAGGATCACCTTTCGGCTGACGTTGTGTTGCGGTGGCTGGCCGATTATCACCATTTGAGCCTCGAAGAGCTGCGCGCGAGCGCTTATGTGCACGAGGATGATGCGGCAGTTCGTCACATGATGCGGGTCGCCTCCGGGCTCGATTCGCTGGTGCTGGGCGAACCGCAGATCCTCGGCCAGATGAAATCCTGCTACGCCGTGGCCCGCGAGGCCGGCACCATCGGTCCACTGCTCGGGCGTTTGTTTCAGGCGACGTTCAACGCGGCCAAGCAAGTGCGCACCGACACCGCCATCGGCGAGAACCCGGTGTCCGTGGCGTTTGCCGCGGTCAGCCTGGCGAAACAGATTTTCAGCGACCTGCAACGCAGCCAGGCCTTGCTGATCGGTGCCGGCGAAACCATCACCCTGGTCGCCCGCCATCTGCATGAGCTGGGGGTCAAGCGCATCGTCGTGGCCAACCGCACCCTGGAACGTGCAAGCATTCTGGCCGAACAGTTTGGCGCGCATGCCGTGTTGCTCTCGGACATTCCGGCAGAGCTGGTGCGCAGCGACATCGTCATCAGTTCCACTGCCAGCCAGTTGCCGATCCTCGGTAAAGGCGCGGTGGAAAGTGCCTTGAAACTGCGCAAGCACAAACCGATCTTCATGGTGGACATCGCCGTACCGCGTGATATCGAGCCTGAAGTCGGCGAGTTGGACGACGTTTACCTTTATAGCGTCGACGATCTCCACGAAGTGGTCGCCGAAAACCTCAAGAGCCGTCAAGGCGCTGCGCAAGCGGCGGAAGAGATGGTCACGGTCGGCGCCGAAGATTTCATGGTCCGCCTGCGCGAACTGGCAGCTGTGGACGTGCTCAAGGCCTATCGCCAACAGAGCGAGCGCCTGCGAGATGAAGAATTGCAGAAGGCCCAGCGGATGCTCGCCAACGGCAGCAGCGCCGAAGACGTCCTGGTGCAACTGGCGCGCGGCTTGACCAACAAACTCCTGCACGCCCCGAGCGTGCAGTTGAAAAAGCTCTCAGCCGAAGGTCGCCTCGACGCACTGGCCATGGCCCAGGAACTCTTTGCCCTCGGTGAGGGCTCATCGGATAGCTTTTCGGATAAAAAACCGCAATGAAAGCGTCACTGCTCAATAAGCTGGACATCCTCCAGGACCGTTTCGAGGAATTGACCGCGTTGCTTGGCGACGGCGAGGTTATTTCCGATCAGACCAAATTCCGCGCCTATTCCAAGGAATACGCGGAAGTCGAGCCGATTGTCGACGCCTATAAACAGTTGCTCAAAGTACAGAGCGACCTTGAAGGTGCCCAGGCACTGCTTAAGGACAGCGACCCGGACATGCGTGAAATGGCCGTGGAAGAAGTCCGCGAAGCCAAAGAGCAACTGATCGACATCGAAGCCAGCCTGCAACGCATGCTGCTGCCCAAGGACCCGAACGACGGGCGCAACGTGTTCCTTGAAATCCGCGCCGGCACCGGCGGTGACGAGGCGGCGATTTTCTCCGGCGACCTGTTCCGCATGTATTCGCGTTACGCCGAGCGGCGTGGTTGGCGGGTGGAGATTCTCTCTGAGAACATCGGCGAACACGGCGGCTATAAAGAAGTCATCGCCCGCGTCGAAGGCGACAACGTTTACGGCAAGCTGAAATTCGAATCCGGCGTGCACCGCGTGCAGCGGGTTCCGGCCACTGAATCCCAGGGGCGTATCCATACCTCGGCGTGCACCGTGGCAGTATTGCCCGAGCCGGACGAGCAGGAAGCGATCGAGATCAACCCGGCGGATTTGCGGGTCGATACCTACCGTTCTTCGGGTGCCGGTGGCCAGCACGTCAACAAGACGGACTCGGCGATCCGCATCACGCACTTGCCGTCCGGTATCGTCGTCGAGTGCCAGGAAGAACGTTCCCAGCACAAGAACCGCGCCCGGGCGATGTCCTGGCTGTCGGCCAAACTCAATGATCAGCAGACCAGCGCCGCCGCGAATGCCATCGCCAGCGAGCGTAAACTGCTGGTCGGTTCGGGGGATCGCTCCGAGCGCATCCGCACCTACAATTTTGCCCAGGGTCGGGTCACCGACCACCGGGTCAACCTGACCCTGTATTCGCTCGACGAAATTCTCGCGGGCGGTGTCGATGCCGTGATCGAACCGTTGCTGGCCGAATACCAAGCCGATCAATTGGCAGCGATAGGTGACTAAATGACGATCATTGCCAGTTTGTTGCGCGCTGCTGATTTACCCGACTCGCCGACGGCGCGCCTGGATGCCGAATTGTTGCTGGCGGCGGCGTTGGGCAAGTCCCGCAGTTTTTTGCACACCTGGCCGGAGCGCATCGTTCCGAGCGACGCCGCGCTTAAATTTGCCGAGTACCTGCAACGCCGTCGTGGCGGTGAGCCGGTGGCCTACATTCTGGGGCAGCAAGGTTTCTGGAAACTTGATCTGGAGGTCGCGCCGCACACCTTGATCCCGCGCCCGGACACCGAGTTGCTGGTTGAAGCCGCGCTGGAATTGTTGCCCGCCACCTCCGCGAAGGTCCTCGACCTTGGCACCGGCAGCGGTGCCATTGCGTTGGCGTTGGCCAGCGAGCGTCCAGCGTGGAACGTGACCGCTGTGGATCGCGTGCTCGAAGCCGTGGCCCTGGCCGAGCGCAATCGTCAGCGTTTGCACCTGAACAACGCCACCGTGCTGAGCAGTCACTGGTTCAGCGCTCTGGAAGGTCAGCGCTTTCAACTGATCATCAGCAATCCGCCGTACATTTCATCCACCGATCCGCATCTGGTGGAAGGCGATGTGCGTTTCGAACCGGCCAGTGCCTTGGTGGCTGGAGTCGACGGGCTCGACGATCTGCGTTTGATTGTCGCCCAGGCCCCGGATTATCTTGAGGCGGGCGGCTGGTTGATGCTCGAGCACGGTTACGATCAAGCCGAAGCCGTGCGCGATTTGCTGCAGACGCGCGGTTTTGATGAAGTCCACAGCCGCACCGATCTGGGCGGTCACCAACGGATCAGCCTGGGGCGCCTGCCGTGCTGAATGATCAGGAATTGTTGCGCTACAGTCGGCAGATTCTGTTGCAACACGTCGACATCGACGGCCAGTTGCGACTGAAAGAAAGCCGCGTGTTGATCGTCGGTCTCGGCGGACTCGGTTCGCCGGTTGCGCTGTATCTCGCCGCCGCTGGCGTCGGTGAGTTGCATCTGGCGGATTTCGACACCGTCGACCTGACCAACCTGCAACGCCAGATCGTTCACGACACCGACAGCGTCGGCCAGACCAAGGTCGATTCGGCCATTCGCCGACTGAGCGCAATCAACCCCGAGATCACCTTGGTCGCCCATCGCACTGCGCTGGACGAAGATTCTTTGGCGGCAGCGGTTGCCGCCGTGGATCTGGTGCTGGACTGTTCCGACAATTTTTCCACCCGCGAAGCGGTCAACGCCGCCTGCGTGGCCGCGGGCAAGCCGTTGGTCAGCGGTGCGGCGATTCGTCTCGAAGGTCAGTTGTCGGTGTTCGACCCGTGTCGCCCGGACAGTCCGTGCTACCACTGTTTGTACGGGCACGGCAGCGAAGCTGAACTGACGTGCAGTGAAGCGGGGGTCGTCGGGCCATTGGTGGGACTGGTCGGCAGCCTTCAGGCGCTGGAAGCGCTGAAGCTGCTGGTGGGGTTCGGCGAGCCACTGGTAGGACGGCTGCTGTTGATCGATGCCTTGGGCTCGCGCTTCCGCGAATTGCGCGTCAAGCGTGATCCTGGCTGCAGCGTCTGCGGGCCGAAACATGCGTGAAGCGCCCATTGGCGTGTTCGACTCCGGGGTCGGTGGGCTGTCGGTGCTGGCCGAGGTCCAGCGTTTGCTGCCCAACGAGTCTCTGTTGTACGTCGCCGATTGCGGCAATATTCCCTACGGCGAGAAAACCCCGGAATTCATTCGCCATCGTTGCAGCGTGATGGCCGAGTTTTTTCAGGAGCAGGGCGCCAAGGCCCTGGTGCTGGCCTGCAACACGGCGACGGTTGCCGGTGTTGCCGATTTGCGGCGCGACTTTCCCGAGTGGCCCATCGTCGGCATGGAGCCTGCGGTCAAGCCGGCCGCCGCCGCGACCCGCAGCGGAGTGGTCGGGGTGCTCGCCACCACCGGCACCTTGCAGAGTGCCAAATTCGCCGCGTTACTCGACCGCTTCGCCACTGATGTGCGGGTGATCACTCAGCCGTGCCCGGGGCTGGTGGAGTTGATTGAAAACGGCGATCTGCACAGTCCTGCCCTGCGTGAGTTGCTGGCCCGCTATGTCGGGCCGCTGCTCGCGGCGGGCTGCGACACGATAATTCTCGGCTGCACGCATTACCCCTTTCTAAAGCCGTTGCTTAAGCAGATGATCCCTGAGGACATCAGCCTGATCGACACCGGCGCCGCCGTAGCGCGGCAACTTCAGCGGCTGTTGGCCGAGCGTGAATTGCTCGCTGACGGGCCTGTTCGCGCAGCACAATTCTGGACGAGTGCCGATCCGGAGCATTTCAGAAATATCTTGCCGATCCTGTGGAATAACCCGGGTGTTGTGCGAAGCTTCAACAGGTAAATGAATTTTTGGGGGACACGGGTAATTGGGGTGAACTTCTGATTAAGCGTCGACTTCTATAGTTTTAGTTTCGCTGAGCAACAAAAAAACCATACGAAATCGTTCGGGAAAGGATGTTTCTAATGAAGCGACTATTCTGCTTGGCCGCGATTGCGGCTGCTCTGATGGGGCAAAGTTTTACCGCGCAGGCGGCGGGCGTGGAGTTCGGGGTCGGCCAGACCAGCGATTCGACCATGACCTATCGACTGGGTATGCAGTTCGACTGGGACAAGAGCTGGTTGCAAAGTGATGTCGGTCGCCTGACTGGTTACTGGAGTGGCGCCTATACCTATTGGGAAGGCGACAAGACTTCCAGCAACAACAGCCTCTCGTTTTCGCCGGTCCTTGTTTATGAGTTTGCCGGTCAGAACGTCAAGCCCTATGTAGAACTCGGAGTTGGCGTGGCGTTGTTCTCGAATACCGAACTTGAAGACAACAAACTGGGCAGTGCCTTTCAGTTCGAAGACCGTTTCGGCTTCGGTCTGCGTTTTGCGGGCGGGCATGAAGTCGGGGTTCGTGCGACGCATTATTCCAATGCGGGGCTCAGCAGCCCGAACAATGGTGTAGAAAGTTACGCGTTGCACTACACGATGCCGTTGTAAGGCTCGGTCAAATGTGGGAGCGAGCCTGTTCGCGATAGCGCTCTAACGGTCAACGCTGATGTTGAATGTTAGTCCGTCACCGCGAGCAGGCTCGCTCCCCCATTAGTTCTTCGGTGGTCTGACTTTCAGCGATACGCCGTGGTAATCCCCTGGCGCTCTTCGATGCACTCCGGTGCGCCCATCTCGAACTCCCGGCAGATCAGCGGGCGTTTTTCGTAGATCGTGCACATCATGCTGTTGCGATCCAGCGCGGCGCACCAGCCGTCATCCAGGCGCAGCATGACTTCCCCACCCCAATCATCGGTATCGATAAAACGTTCGGGCACGCCGGTGTCGGTGATCAACATCACTTCGAGCTGGCAGCAGCAGGCTGCGCAGGTCGAGCAGGTGACCGCCGGCTCGGCGATTTGCGTGTGGGGAATGGTTTTCATGGCACGCAGTGTAAGTCAGTCGGTCAGCGCTGTGTGAAAGGCCTGACGGGCGCTCAGCCGTGGGTGTTGGACGACGCCAGCCGTTGGGCCATGAAATGCAGCGTGGGAAACAGCAGCGCCCAGAGTAATCCGATACCGATCAGCGTCGGTAATTGGCCGTAAGGGAATTGCACTCCCGCCAGTTGTCCTCCCGCGTAATACGACAACGGTCCACCCACGGCGCCCAGCAAGCTGCCCAGCCACCAGGGCGTCGCGGTCCATTGCAGGCAATGCCGCAACGTCGTTGCCAGCAGCGCCCACAACAGCATCAGCCATAGAGGAATCAGCGGCGCGACATCGTTGAACTCGAACACCCCCAGCCAGCGCAATGAACTGTCGACGGTCGTGCCCAGCAGCACAACGCTGAGAATCAGCCGGCCTTCGTCCGCCCAGCGACTTATCCACAGCAGATGAATCAACAAAGCGCCCAGCGCCACCAATAACCAAAGACTGTTGCCGCCGATCACGCAGGCAAGCCAGCCGAGCTGGAACAGCGCAGCGTTGACCAGACGTTCAAGCATCGAAACGGCCGAGCAGTGGCGCGGTGATCGCCGAAGGTTTGGCCAGCAGCAACTGCGCAGTGCCGATGGTGCGTTCCAGAAAGCCACCTTCGCAGTAGCACAGGTAAAACTCCCACAACCGCAGGAAATAATCGTCGTAGCCCAATTCGCTCAAGCGGCCTTGGGCGCGGCGAAAGTTCTCATGCCACAGGCGCAAGGTTCGCGCATAGTGCAAGCCGAAATCCTCCATGTGCAGCAAGTTCATGTCGGTGTCGCGGCTGACGATCTCGAGCATTTTCTGCACGCAGGGCAGCGCACCGCCGGGGAAGATGTAACGCTGAATGAAGTCGACGCTGCCCTTGGCCTGCTCGTAGCGCTGCTCGCGGATGGTGATCGCCTGCAACAGCATCAAACCATTGCTCTTGAGCAAGTGCGCACACTGCTTGAAATAGGTCGGCAAAAAGCGATGGCCCACCGCTTCGATCATCTCGATCGACACCAGTTTGTCGTACTGCCCGGTAAGGTCGCGGTAGTCCTTGAGCAATAACGTGACCTGATCTTGCAACCCGAGGGTATCGATCCGTTGCGCGGTAAAGGCGTACTGCTCTTTCGACAGCGTGGTGGTGGTGACTTTGCAACCATAATGCTGCGCCGCGTACAGCGCCATGCTGCCCCAGCCGGTGCCGATTTCCAGCAGGTGATCGCTGGGTTTGAGGTCGAGCTTCTGGCAGATCCGCTCCAGTTTGTTCAACTGCGCCTGTTCCAGGCTGTCCTCGGGGCTCAGAAATTGCGCCGCCGAATACATCATGGTCGGGTCGAGAAACTGTTCGAACAGGTCATTGCCCAGGTCGTAGTGCGCAGCGATGTTTTTCTGCGAACCCTTGCGCGTATTGCGATTGAGCCAATGCAGGCCTTGAACGAACGGACGGCCGAGTTTTGCCAGGCCGCCTTCCAGCGCATCCAGCACATCAAGGTTGCTGACGAACACGCGAACCACCGCCGTCAGGTCCGGCGAACTCCAGTAACCGTGGATGAACGCCTCGCCCGCGCCAATCGAACCGTTACTGGCCACCAATCCCCACGCTGCGGCGTCGAGGATGTGAATTTCCCCCAGCAAATGACTGCCCGCGGTGCCGAAGACATGCCGCTCGCCGTCTTCGACGACCACCAGTTGCCCGTGCTTGAGGTGCGCCAGTTGCCGCAACACACCGCGACGCAGCAACGTCCCGGTCAGGCCGTTGGTGCGTCGCGTTGTGGCTTTGGCCGAGACACTAGAGGATTTCATTGCGGCGATCCTTGGGCGGAACGGTGGCGGTTTGAAAGCTGCCATCGGCAGCTTGATGAGCAAATATCGGCGCGCGTTTGAGCAGCAGGCGCAGGGCCTGCCAATAAATCGCCAGACAGGTTTTCGCGGTCATCCACGGAAAACGCCGCAAGTAACGGTGCAGGCTGGCGCGACTCAGGGCTTCGCGTTTCAGGTTGAGCGTGGCGTCGAACAGCTTCAGTTCGCCCTGCCAGTCGGCCATGTGCACGCCGAGCTTTTTCGCGACGGGGCTGAAGCTCATGCGATGTTCGAGATCGCGTGGCAGGAACGGCGACACATGAAAGGCCTTGGCCACGGCGAAATGCTGATGGAAATCGCCCAGGTCCTCCGGCGCCCTGGCCGGCAACACGTAGTGATAACGCTCGCGCCATGGGGTATTGGTGACTTCGGCAAGAATCGCCGCCAGTTGGCCGTCGGCTTCATAACAATAGAAAAAACTCACCGGATTGAACGCCAGGCCCCAACTGCGAGGCTGCGTCAGCAGGCACACCGGCCCTTGTGGCGCATGACCAATGGCCAGGCGGACCTGTTCGCGCACCGCATCGATCAGGCGCATGCCGTTGCCGGTGAAGGTTTTGAGGTAGTCGCTTTCGCGAAACGAAAACGGCGAGAAACGGTGGTTGCCCGACAGCGGTGACAACCCGAGCACGGCGTCCTGTTCATCGAGATCGAGGTACAGCAGGCCGATCCGGTAACGGAATTCATGGCGTCTTGGGGCAAACCGTCGATGGGCGATCCAGCCGCTGTAGAGTGCGCTGTTCACAGCACCTCCCCGAACGAGCGGGCCACGCGCAACGCGCTGACCACGCCGTCTTCATGGAAACCGTTGGCCCAGTAGGCGCCGCAATAAAAGCTGTGTTGCGCGCCGTTCAATTCTTCCCAGCGCGCCTGCGCGGCCACGGCCGCCAGGCTGTATTGCGGATGGGCGTAGGTGAATCGGCCTAGCACCATGGACGGACTGATGCCGGCGCTCTGGTTAAGGCTGACGCAGAACGTGGTGTCGCTCTGGATCCCTTGCAGGATGTTCATGTCATAGGTGACCGCGGCCAGTGTATGGCCGGCGCCGCCGAGGCGGTAATTCCAACTGGCCCAGGCGAGTTTGCGCGACGGTAGCAGGCGCGTGTCGGTGTGCAGCACCACTTCGTTGTCGGCGTAGGGCAGGGCGCCGAGGATCGACCGTTCGGCAGCGCTCGGTTCGGCCAGCAGTTTCAGCGCCTGATCGCTGTGACAGGCGAACACCACTTTGTCGAAGCGCTCGCTGCCGGCGCTGCTGTGGATCACGACGCCATCGGCATCGCGCTCGACGCGCGTCACGGGACAGTTGAGGCGGATCTTCTGGTGAAAGGTCGCGGTCAACGGTGCGATGTAAGCACTCGAACCGCCCTCGATCACCCGCCATTGCGGGCGATTGCTGACCGACAGCAAACCGTGATTCTTGAAAAACCGCACAAAGAATTGCAGCGGAAAATTCAGCATCTGCGCCATCGGCATCGACCAGATCGCTGCGCCCATCGGCACGATGTAATGCAGGATGAACCGCTCACCGTAACCGCCGGCCTTGAGGTATTCATCGAGGGTGGTGTCCGCCGCGATCCGCCCCTCGGACAGGTCGAGTTGAGCGCGCTTGTTGAAGCGCAGAATGTCCCGCAGCATGCCCCAGAACCCCGGCGACAGCAGATTGCGACGCTGAGCGAACAGGCTGTTGAGGTTGTTGCCGTTGTACTCCAGGCCGCTGTCCGGATCGGTGACCGAGAAACTCATTTCTGTCGCTTTGAAACCCACGCCGATCTGGCCCAACAGGCGAATGAAATTCGGGTACGTCCAGTCGTTGAACACGATGAAACCGGTGTCCACGGCATATCGCTGGCCATCGACCTGCACGTCCACGGTGTGGGTATGGCCGCCGACCCGGTCGCCGGCCTCGAACAGGGTGATCTCGTGACTGCGATTCAGCAGATAAGCGCTGGTCAGCCCCGAGATGCCGCTGCCTATGATAGCGATGTTCACGGCACGTCCTTGATCGGCGGACTGCTGCGCACCATGCGTTTGCCGATGGCGAGCTTCACCCGGTTGGGCATTTTCGACAGCGGCCAGAGCGCCGCCATGAACAACGCCGGGAAAGCGATCTCCAGTGGCCGGTTTTTCAGTTTGGCGAAGATGTGTTGTGCAGCTTTGCCCACCGGCCAACTGAGCGGCATCGGAAAGTCGTTCTTCGCCGTCAGCGGTGTGTCGACGAACCCCGGGCTGACCACAGTGACTTCGATGCCTTCGGGCGCGAGGTCAATGCGCAACGATTCGAACAGATAACGCAGCCCGGCCTTCGACGCGCCATACGCCTCCGCCCGTGGCAGCGGCAGGTACGTCACCGAACTGGCGACGCCCACCAGATGCGGCGCGGTGCCTTTGCGCAACAGCGGCAGTGCGGCTTCGATGCAGTAACTGCTGGCCAGCAGATTGGTGCGCACCACGTGCTCGACGAGCGACGAATCGAACTGCTTAACGTCGACGTATTCGCAGGTGCCGGCATTGAGAATCACCGTATCCAGCGAGCCCCAGTCATGCGCGATTTGCTCGCCGATTTCGCGTACGGTCTGGCTGTTGGTCAGATCACCCGCCACCACCAGCACTTGCCCGGGATAGCGTTGCGACAAGACTTTCAGCGGCGGCAGTGAGCGTGCACTCACCGCCAGATGGGCGCCGGTTTTCAGAATTTCCTCGGCCAGCGCGGCGCCAATGCCGCTGCTGGCCCCGGTCAGCCAATATCGTCGTGGAGGTGTAAGACTCATCCCATTCTCCTTTTCAGCCAGGCGATTGCCCGGCCCAACACGGGTACATGTTCGTAAAGCAGTGCCCCGGCATCAAAGTAATCCCGGTGGCGATAAACCTTGTCACGCCAGAGCACGTGCGAGCAGCCATCCACCCGAATCAAGCGTCCGCCAGCGAGGCGCGGATGGCGGTAACTCATGACCCAGCGCAGATAACCTTCGCCTTCGCCGATCTGGTCGAAGCCGTAAAAATCAAAACGCAGCTCACGTACGTTGGCGTAGAGCTCACTGAAATAGCTGCGCAAATGCTCGATGCCCTTTACGTCGTGCAACGGATCGGTGAAGTGCACGTCGTTGGCATACAACTCATTCAGGCGCTGCAGGTTGTCTTTGTTCAGCTCGGCAAACTGGCGGGCAAAGCGGCGCAGAAAATCACTCATAACCACCTCCGGCATTTTGTCGTGATGGCAGGTTTTTGAACGCGGCCAATGCGCGCGCGCGACTCGTATTTAGATTGACGATTGGCGAGGGATAACCTGCCACCCCAAACAAACCGCCAAGGTTCGCCGGGTTGTGCACGTCTTTCTTGTTCAGCCCGGCGAGTTCCGGCAGCCAGTGCTTGATGAACAAGCCTTCGCTGTCGAATTTTTCCGATTGGCTGAGCGGGTTGAAAATCCGGAAGTAGGGCGCGGAGTCGGTGCCGGTGGATGAGCTCCACTGCCAGCCGCCGTTGTTCGCCGCGAGGTCGCCATCGATCAGGTGCTGCATGAAAAAACGTTCGCCTTCACGCCAGTCGATCAACAGATTCTTGGTGAGGAACATTGCCACGACCATGCGCAAACGGTTGTGCATCCAGCCGGTTTCGAGCAGTTGGCGCATGGCCGCGTCGATGATCGGCAGACCGGTGCGCGCTTCTTGCCAGGCCGCCAGTTCTTCGGGGACGTCGCGCCAGGCCAGGGCTTCGGTTTCCGGGCGGAAAGCGCGGTGACGGGAGACGCGCGGGTAGCCCACCAGAATGTGTTTGTAGAACTCGCGCCAGAGCAATTCGTTGATCCAGGTGACGGCGCCGACTTTGCCGCTTTCGAACTCGCCCTGATTGCTTTGCAGGGCGGCGTGCAAGCACTGGCGTGGGGAAATCACGCCGGCCGCGAGGTAAGCCGACAGTTGACTGGTGCCGGGTTTGGCCGGGAAGTCGCGTTCACTTTTGTAGTAGTCGATCTGCGCATCGGCGAAGGTGTCGAGGCGGCGCCGGGCTTCGGCTTCACCGGCGGGCCACAGCGCGCGCAAGGTATCGCCGGGCGTGGCGAAGCCTGCAACGCTTGAGGGGATTTCATCGCTGTCGACAGTCAGGCGCGATTGAGCGATTGGCGCGCTCACCAGGCTCGGCAACGACCTGTGCAGACGGTCGTAGCAAACCTTGCGGAACTGACTGAAGACCTGGAAGTACGTGCCGGTTTTGGTCAGCACGGTGCCAGGCTTGAACAGCAGCTGATCGAGGTAGCTATGGAAGTCGATACCCTTGGTTTTCAATGCGTCGGCTACCGCCGCATCACGACGGCTTTCGTGAATGCCGTACTCCTCGTTGACGTGCACCGCGTCGATCTTCAACTGCTGGCACAGATCGAGCAAAACCTTCGGCGCTTCATCCCAGCGAGAGGCCGTGCGGATCAGCAACGGGATGTTCAACTCGCCGAGTGCGCGGCTCAGTTCGCGGAGGTTGCGCAGCCAGAAATCCACTTTGCACGGCGCGTCGTCATGCTCGCGCCATTGTACCGGGCTCAACAAGTACACCGCCACGCTCGGACCCCGGGAAGCGGCGGCCGAGAGGGCGGTGTTGTCGTGTAGGCGCAAGTCGCTGCGCAGCCAGATCAATTGCATGGTGGTGTCCGCACGATTCATTTAAATAAGCCCGCGCTGAACCAGGTCCTGATGCGCCGATAACGGATCTTCGGCCAGGAACAATTCAGCAATCTCTGTGGTTTTTACGGACAACTCGGCGTGGTGGATGCACACCGTTGGTCCGGCAATCATTTTTGGGCAACTGACGCCGTTGAAAAGTTTCGGCAACTGCCCAAGGTTCATGGCTTTGCTGGAATACAGCAGTACGCCGCGAGCTTGCAGGTGATCGACCGCCAGTGCGAGTTCACCCGCCGGCAGCGGCCAGTCGAACACTTCCACCGGGCAATCGGCGCTGCTGATCAACCACGCGGTGAGCCACAGATGGGGTTCCAGCGGCAGGTCGGAGTGATTGATCAACAGCAGCGGTGCGGTGCGCAATTGACGATTGTTATGGTAGATGCGCGCGCCAAATTTGCTGCGTAACCAGGAGTAAAAAAACACGCGCTCCATCTGCGCGCCAAACTGGCCCTGCCAGCGTTGTTCAAGCTCGGCCAGCAACGGCATCAGCAGTTGTTCACACAAGGTCCGCGGCGGGTACAACGCGATCGCCTGGTTGACGCTGTCATCGAGGGTGCGTTCGTTGAGCGAAGTGACCGATTGCAACAGCGTGTTGCACAGCACCTGCCAATCGTTTTCGACCGATTCGCTTAAGGCTTGCGGGGAGTCGAGCAGTTGCTTGACCTGGCTGACCGCCACGCCGCGATTGAGCCAGGTGAGGATCGTCAGGATGCGTTGCACGTGTTCGTCGCTGAACAGCCGATGCCCTTTGGGCGTGCGTTGCGGCACGATCAGCCCGTAACGTCGTTCCCAGGCGCGCAAGGTGACGGCGTTGACGCCGGTCTGCCGGGCCACTTCACGAATCGGCAGCCAGCCTTCATCGAGGGCTTTTTTGAAGTCGGCGCCGAGGTCTTCGCGGGCACTGGTATCGATTGGGGTTTTCATCAGATCGCGTTTCGCAGGCTGAGGTTTTCCGGGTGCGGTTGCAGGTAAACCTGTTGCGCAATGTAGGGATCCGGGTGTTGGCGAAAGTGATGTTTGAGCAGTGTCAGCGGCACCACCAGCGGCACGATGCCGTGAAGGTATTGGCCGATGACGTGTTGCACTTCCTGTTTGTCTTCAGCGCTGATGACCTGCTTGAGGTAACCGCTGATGTGTTGCAGGACATTGGTGTGGGTGCGGCGCGTTGCGCATTTGCTCAAGGCCGTCATCAGTTCGCTGAAATAGCGTGGGCCGAGTTCTTTCGGGTCAATCTGGCCCATGTTGCCCAGCAGATTGCCCAGGGTTTTGTACTGCACCGGGTTGTGGGCCATCAGCAGGTATTTGTAGCGCGAGTGAAATTCCGTCAGGGCGCGGCGAGTCAGGCCGGCTTGCAGCAACTGTTGCCAGGCGCTGTAGGCGAACACCCGGGTGAGAAAGTTTTCGCGCAGCACCGGGTCGTTGAGCCGACCGTCTTCTTCCACCGGCAGGTCCGGGTGCAGCGCGCAGAAAGCCTGGGCATAGATGCCTCGGCCACCGCCGTCTACCGGTGCACCGTTGGCGTGGTAGACCTTGACTCGATCCAGCCCGCACGACGGCGATTTCTGCATGAAGATGTAGCCGCAGATATCGTCCAGCTCGGTGGCCATTCTCTGGCCGTAGTCGGCCAGCGGCCGGGTGACATTCAGTTGGGGGTTAACAGTGCCGATGGCTTCAGGGTTTTCAGCATCGCCGACCAGCCGGATAGGCTGGCGAGGAATGCCCAGGCCGATGGCGACTTCCGGGCACACCGGAACGAAATCGAAATATTCGGTGAGGGTGCGGCTGCACAGCCGCGATTCCTTGTGCCCGCCATTGAAACGCACCTCGGCGCCCATCAGGCAGGCGCTGATGGCGATTTTCGGTTTCGCGCTGGCTTGGGACATCGGAGCACCTCGAATCTAAACCTGTACAGAACTCAATTTCTGTACAACATGACTTCATCATAGATTCAAAGGTGTACAAGTCAAATTATTTGTATAGGTTTTTGCGGGGGCCTTTAGGAGCGAGGCTGCTCACGATGAACCTGAGACCGCTGAGGCGTGTCAGGTTTAAAGCTTCAGCGTTGACGGACATCGCGAGCTTATTTCCAGCCTAGGATCCAGGTGTCGCTGTTTTTCAGCGTTTGCCAGTCGAGCCGTTCACTGCGCTTGGTAAGCACCGCCTGTAATTCGATGTCCAGCACTGTGCCTTCCTCGTCGCGGAACAGCTCGGTGACCAGAAAATGTTTTTCGCGGTTTTGCGGCTGGGCTGCTGTCCATTTCGACAGCAGCAATTTGCTCGGGTTGATGCGGTTCATTGCAGGTGCTCGTGCAGGCGGCGAGCGGCTTCCTGACCACTGAGCCATGCCCCCTCGACACGACCGGAAAGGCACCAGTCGCCACAGGCGTAAAGGCCCAGATCGGCATCGGCCAGCGTGCCCCATTCATGGCTGCTGGCGGGGCGGGCGTAGAGCCAGCGGTGTGCCAGACTGAAGCTCGGCGCCGGCATGGCGCTGTGGAGCAGCTCGGCGAACGCACCGTGCAATTGCTCGATCACCGCTTCCTTGGACAGGTCGATATGTTGTCGGCTCCAGGTGCTGGTCGCGTGCAGAACCCAAGTGTCCTTGGTGTTGTCGCGCCCTGGTTTGCTGCGGTTGCGCGCCAGCCAGTCGAGTGGGCTGTCCTGCACGAAACAGCCTTCGATGGGCGTGTCCAGCGGTGTATCGAAGGCCAGTGCAACGGCCCAGGTCGGGTCCATTTTGACCCCGGCGGCGGCACCCGCGAGTTTCGGCGCGGAGGCCAGCAGGGCGGTCGCTTGCGGGGCCGGCGTGGCGACCACCACATGACTGAACGGGCCATGGGTAAAGCCTTCGGCATCTTGCAGATGCCAGTGCTCTTCGCCGCGATAGACCTCGGTGATGCGGCAGGCAAAATGCACTTCCAGATCGCCGAGCAGGCCACGGGTGATGGCGCTCATGCGTGGCGTGCCGACCCAGCGCGTCTGTTCGTCCGGCGACAGGTTGAGCTGGCCACCGTGGTAGGTGTAGAGCTGCGGCGTCCACTCGGCGACCCAGCCTTTGGCTTGCCAGCGCTGGACTTCCGTGACAAAGCGGCGATCACGCGCAGTGAAATATTGCGCGCCCATGTCCAGCACACCCGCATCGCTGCGCTTGCTCGACATGCGTCCGCCACTGCCGCGGCTCTTATCGAAAAGTTGAACGACATGCCCCGTGTCCGTAAGGGCCTGGGCGGCTGAGAGCCCGGCGATGCCGGTGCCGATGATTGCGATAGGTACAGTCATAGGGGCCTCGTTTACCTTTCTGTACAGACTACGCCGTGGATTAAACCTGTACAATATTGTTTTTTGGTATAACTTTTAGCGTTCTCGTTCTGACAGCTTGGCCTATTGTTAAACACAGACACTGCCCGATATCAAAGATCCCTGCTTATAAAAATAGACTAGTGATCAGGGTAAAACGCCACGCGAGGAAGAAGTCATGCACATATTGCTGACCGGCGGTACTGGTTTGATAGGACGTCAGCTCTGCCGCCACTGGTTGAGTCAGGGCCATCAACTGACTGTCTGGAGCCGGACCCCGGCCAACGTCGCGAAAATCTGCGGCGCCCAAGTGCGCGCGGTCGCCCGACTCGAGGACCTCGGTCAGGAACCGGTGGATGCGATTATCAACCTCGCGGGTGCGCCGATTGCCGACCGGCTCTGGACTCACCGGCGTAAAGCCTTGCTGTGGAGCAGCCGCATCACCCTGACGGAAACCTTGCTGGCGTGGCTCGATACCCGCGAACAGAAACCGCAGGTGTTGATTTCGGGCTCTGCCGTTGGCTGGTACGGCGACGGCGGCGAGCGCGAGTTGACTGAACAATCACCACCGGTGATCGATGATTTTGCCAGTCAGTTGTGCATTGCCTGGGAAGAAACCGCGCAGCGTGCCGAGGCCTTGGGCATTCGTGTGATCCTGATTCGCACGGGGCTGGTGTTGTCAGCCGAGGGCGGCTTTTTGTCGCGGCTGTTGTTGCCGTTCAAACTGGGGCTGGGCGGGCCTCTGGGCAGTGGTCGGCAGTGGATGCCGTGGATCCATATCAAGGATCAAATCGCCCTGATTGATTTTCTTCTGCATCGGAAAGACGCTAGCGGTCCTTATAATGCCTGCGCGCCCAAACCGGTGCGCAATCGCGAATTTGCCAAAACGCTGGGCAGCGTGCTGCATCGCCCGGCGTTCATGCCCATGCCGACCCTGGCCTTGAAGGTGGGCCTGGGCGAGTTGTCATTGCTGTTGCTGGGCGGCCAGAAGGCCGTACCGGCTCGCTTGCTGGAAGCGGGTTTCACTTTCCAGTTCACTGACTTGCGCGCGGCTTTGGACGACTTGTCCAGCCGCCTTTGAAATAGGACGTTGCATGACCGATCACGCGTTGCTTCTGGTCAACCTGGGTTCACCTGCCTCCACGTCGGTGGCGGATGTGCGCAGCTACCTCAATCAATTTCTGATGGACCCGTACGTGATCGACCTGCCATGGCCGGTGCGCCGTTTGCTGGTCTCGCTGATTCTGATCAAGCGCCCGGAGCAGTCGGCCCACGCCTATGCCTCGATCTGGTGGGAGGAGGGCTCGCCACTGGTGGTGCTCAGTCGTCGCTTGCAGCAGGCCATGACCGCACAGTGGAAACACGGACCGGTGGAGCTGGCAATGCGTTATGGCGAGCCGTCGATTGAATCGAAACTGCTGCAATTGGTCGCCCAAGGGCACAAGCGAATCACCCTCGCACCGCTGTACCCGCAGTTCGCCGACAGCACCGTGACGACGGTGATCGAGGAAGCCAAGCGGGTGGTGCGGGAGAAGAACCTCGACGTGCAGTTGTCGATCCTTCAGCCGTTCTACGACCAGCCGGAATACCTCGACGCATTGGTGGCCAGTGCCAAACCTTATCTGGAGCAGGATCACGATCATCTGCTGCTGAGCTTCCACGGTTTGCCGGAGCGGCACCTGAAGAAGATCGACCCTACCGGTCACCATTGTTTCCAAAGCGATAATTGCTGCCTGAACGCTTCGCCAGAAGTATTGGCGACCTGCTACCGCGCCCAATGCCTGCGCACTGCCGCCGAGTTCGCCAAGCGGCTGGGGTTGGCGGACGGCAAATGGTCGGTGGCGTTTCAGTCGCGGCTGGGCCGGGCGAAATGGATCGAACCCTACACCGAAGCGCGCCTCGATGAGTTGGCGGGAATGGGCGTGAGGAAGGTGTTGGTGATGTGCCCGGCGTTCGTTGCCGATTGCATCGAGACGCTGGAAGAGATCGGTGATCGCGGCGCAGAGCAGTTCCGCGAAGCGGGAGGGGAGGAGTTGGTGCTGGTGCCGTGTCTCAACGATGATCCGCAGTGGGCGAAGGCGTTGAGCACATTGTGCGAAAGAGCGCCGTTGGCACTTTAAAAGCATCGTCGGAACGCCGCCCGGGGCAAGCCCGCTCCCACAGGTTTTGCGCAAATCCTGTGGGAGCGGGCTTGCCCGCGATGGCGTACTTGAGAACAGCCTAGATCAGCGGCTCATCCGCCTTCTTGTGCTTCCAGCTGTCATTGCCCGGCAGCAACAGGTTCAGCGCAATCGCCACCACCGCGCACAGCGCGATGCCTTTGAGGCCGAAGTCGTCCGGACCGGTGCCGGTGCCGACCAGCACGCCGCCAATCCCGAACACCAGCGTCACCGAAACGATCACCAGGTTGCGCGCTTCGCCCAGGTCGATCTTGTGGCGAATCAGCGTGTTCATCCCCACCGCCGCAATCGAACCGAACAACAGGCACAGAATCCCGCCCATCACCGGCACCGGAATGCTTTGCAGCAGCGCGCCGAACTTGCCGACGAACGCCAGGCTGATGGCAAAGATCGCCGCCCACGTCATGATTTTCGGGTTGTAGTTCTTGGTCAGCATCACCGCGCCCGTCACTTCGGCGTACGTGGTGTTGGGCGGGCCGCCGAACAGGCCGGCGGCGGTGGTGGCAATGCCGTCGCCCAGCAGCGTGCGGTGCAGGCCAGGCTTCTTCAGGTAGTCGCGACCGGTCACGCTGCCCACGGCGATCACGCCGCCGATGTGCTCGATGGCCGGGGCCAATGCCACCGGAACGATGAACAGAATCGCCTGCCAGTTGAATTCCGGCGCGGTGAAGTTCGGGATCGCGAACCACGGTGCCGCGGCAATTTTCGCGGTATCCACCACGCCGAAATAGAACGCCATCGCAAAACCGACCAGCACGCCGGAGATGATCGGTACCAGGCGGAAAATGCCTTTGCCGAACACCGCGACGATCAGGGTGGTCAGCAGGGCTGGCATCGAGATCAGCATGGCCGTCTGGTAGTGAATCAGCTCGCTACCGTCGCCAGCCTTGCCCATCGCCATGTTGGCGGCGATCGGCGCCATGGCCAGGCCGATGGAGATGATCACCGGGCCAATCACCACCGGTGGCAGCAAACGGTCGATGAAACCGGTGCCTTTGATCTTCACGGCGAGGCCGAGGAAGGTGTAGACGAAGCCCGCCGCCATCACGCCGCCCATGGTCGCCGCAAGACCGAACTGGCCCTTGGCGAGAATGATCGGGGTGATAAAGGCGAAGCTCGACGCCAGGAACACCGGCACCTGACGCCCGGTGACGATCTGAAACAGAATCGTCCCCAGGCCCGCCGTGAACAGCGCCACGTTCGGGTCGAGGCCGGTAATCAGTGGCATCAACACCAGCGCGCCGAACGCCACGAACAGCATCTGCGCACCCGACAGCACCGTGCGCCAGAGCGGATCGTTGAACTCTTGCTGCATGCTCAAGCGTCCTTCTGCTTGGTGCCGAAGATCTTGTCACCGGCATCGCCCAGGCCTGGGATGATGTAACCGTGTTCGTTGAGTTTCTCGTCAATGGACGCGGTGTAGATGGTCACGTCCGGGTGAGCCTTCTCCACAGCGGCGATGCCTTCCGGCGCGGCGACCAGCACCATCGCGCGGATGTCGCGGCAACCGGCCTTTTTCAGCAGGTCGATGGTGGCGACCATGGAGCTGCCGGTGGCGAGCATCGGGTCGATGATCATTGCCAGGCGTTCGTTGATTTCCGGAACCAGTTTTTCCAGATAAGTGTGGGCTTGCAGCGTCTGTTCGTTGCGGGCCACGCCCACGGCGCTGACTTTGGCGCCCGGGATCAGGCTCAGCACGCCTTCGAGCATGCCGATACCGGCGCGCAGGATCGGCACCACGGTAATCTTCTTGCCGGCGATTTTCTCGACCGACACGGTGCCGCACCAGCCTTCAATGTCGTAAGACTCCAGCGGCAGGTCTTTGGTGGCTTCATAGGTCAAAAGGGCGCCGACTTCCTGAGCGAGCTCACGGAAATTCTTGGTGCTGATGTCTGCGCGGCGCATCAGGCCGAGTTTGTGGCGGATCAGCGGATGGCGGATCTCGAGGATGGGCATGGGAAAGGCTCCGGCGGCGGGCAAAAAAACCGGCCTAGATTAATCTATCCGAGGGTGTTGTCCTATAGACATAGAGTACGTTAGTCCACAAACGCTTGATCTGGCCGTGCGGGATGCGTACCTTTGCCCGCTTTTCCTGAACCGTCCCTCCCCCTCAAACCCCCTTGGAGAGCGCCATGTCCGCTGATCTCGAGCATATCCGTCAAATCATGCGAGAGGCTGACTGCCTGTACACCGAAGCTGAAGTCGAGGCGGCCATCGCCCGCGTCGGTGCACACATCAACGAACAGCTGGCTGACACTAACCCGGTGGTGTTCTGTGTGATGAACGGCGGCCTGATTTTCGCCGGCAAGCTGCTCACCCATCTGCAATTCCCGCTGGAAGCGTCCTACCTGCATGCCACCCGTTATCGCAACGAAACCAGCGGCGGCGACCTGTTCTGGAAAGCCAAGCCGGAAGTATCGTTCATCGACCGTGACGTGCTGATCATCGACGACATCCTCGACGAAGGTCACACCCTGGGCGCGATCATCGACTTCTGCAAACACGCCGGCGCGCGCAAAGTGCACACCGCAGTGCTGATCGACAAGGACCACGACCGCAAGGCTCGCCCGGACCTGAAAGCCGATTTCGTCGGCCTGCCTTGCATCGACCGTTACATCTTCGGTTACGGCATGGACTACAAAGGCTACTGGCGTAACGCCAACGGGATTTTTGCCGTTAAAGGAATGTAAGCACATGGCCGCGCCGAGCTTTCTTGATCAAGCCCTGTTCGCTGAGTTGGCCGAGAAGTCTGCGGCCAACCCGCGTGGACGCCAGCACCACAACTTCCATCAGATGGAAGACGCTTGCCATCGCATGGCGGTGGGGTTGCAGCCGTCCACGTATATCCCGCCTCATCGGCATCTGGGGGACAACAAGGCTGAAACCTTGCTGGTCCTCAAAGGGCGGCTTGGTGTGTTGATCTTCGACGAGTCCGGCGTGGTGGTGAGCAAGCACGTCCTGCAGGCCGGTGGCGACTGTGTGGGCGTGGACCTGCCAGCCGGTGTGTTTCATGGTTTGGTGGTGCTGGAAGCCGACAGCCTGATGTTCGAGTGCAAGGCCGGCCCTTATCGCCCCGTCGGTGAAGGAGAGCTTGCTCACTGGGCGCCGCGCGAAGGCGAGCCTGGTGTGGCTGAATATCAGACGTGGATGCGCGCGCAGTTCGCCTGAAGCGCGCTCAATTTCCCCCGGCCAGCCAGCGTTCGCTTTTGCGACGAGCCTGTTCCAGGTTGTTCACGTAGGCCAACTTACGCTGCTCCCGATGGATACCCGCGCGTCTGAGCTTCAGGCGCACCCGTGGGGTGGTCGCCACCAGAATCAGGCCAATGCCGTCCGTGCGGTAATCCCTGAGGATATTGTCGAAGGCGGCCAGCGCCGTCATGTCCAGCATGGGCACGGCGCTCATCTCGACGATCACCACTTTGACCTCCGGACTGAATTTGCGCAGCACCCCCAGGGCTTTTTCGGCCGCGCCGAAGAACAGCGGCCCGCGTATCGCATAGCAACGAACATGCGCCGGCATGTCCTGCAAGGCTTGATGGTAGGCGCGTGGCAGTTCGGCGGTGTCCGTCAGATCGCTCATGCGCTTGATAAATAACCCGGCGGCCAGCAACAGGCCGACGCCGACGGCCATCACCATGTCGAACAACACCGTCAGGCTCAGGCAGGTCAGCAAGACCAGCACATCGCTGCGGGGCGCGATGCGCAAGGTATGCAGCACGTGCCGGGCTTCGCTCATGTTCCACGCCACCATGACCAGCAATGCGGCCAGCGCAGCCATCGGCAGGTAGCTGAAAAGCGGCGCGAGAACGAGTATTGCCATCAGCACCACCGCGCTGTGAATGATGGCGGCCAATGGCGAAAAGGCTCCGCTGCGCACATTGGTGGCACTACGGGCAATGGCCGCCGTGGCGGTAATGCCGCCAAACAACGGTGCGATCAGGTTGCCCAGGCCTTGGCCCAGCAGTTCTGCGTTGGGGTCGTGTTTGCTGCCGGTCATGCCATCCGCCACCACGGCACACAACAAGGATTCGATGGCGCCGAGCATGGCAATGGCGAACGCCGGCGCCATTAATTGACGGATCAAGTCGTAGGACAGGTGCAGCGGCTGGCCGTCGGGACCGGGTAGATTCCACGGCCAATCGAAGCTTGGCAGGAACGGCGGAATGCCGGGATGGCTGACGCCCTCGACCATGTAGCTGAAACGCTCACCCAAGGTCGCCACCTCCAACCCGCCGTGTTCCAGCACCAACCCCAGGAGCGCGCCGATGGTCAGCGCCACCAAATGCCCCGGAATCCTCGGCACCCACCGTGGCCAGACAATCAGCACGGCCAGGCAGGCGATGCCGATGATCCCGTCCCCCAGCCGAGCGCTGGGCAACGCGAGAATCAGTACGCCCAGCTGCTCGATGTAGTGTTGTGCCTGACCGGCGGTGTCCAGGCCCAGCAAATCCTTCAATTGCAGGGTGGCAATGACAATGCCGATCCCGGCAGTAAAGCCCAGGGTGACCGGATACGGAATGTACTGAATCAGCCGCCCGGCCCGAATCAGCCCCAGGGCAATGAGGATGACCCCGGCAAGCATGGTGCAGAGCAGCAGGCCGCCCAGGCCATATTGTTGGGTGATGGGCAGCAGGATGACCACGAACGCGGCAGTCGGCCCACTGACATTGAAACGCGAACCGCCAGTCAGGGCGATCAGGGGGGCGGCGATCAGTACCGTATACAACCCTTGCTGGGGCGGTACACCTACGGCAATCGCCAGGGCCATGGCCAATGGGATGGCGATGATCCCTACCGTCACCCCGGCACTGATGTCACCGCGCAAGCGTCTGAGGGTGTAGCCGGCGTGCCAGGTCTGACGCCAGGCAGCGAACAACGGGGGAACGGAGAACGACATGAGCACTCCACGGTAGACGGTGCGCCGTTTTAGACGGCTGAAAGCTCTTCCAGTATGGCCAGCTGGGTACTGCGAAGTATTGACCCATATCGCGAATTCGCGCGGTTGATCCTCGTGCTAGAGTGCTCGGCTTCACCCTGGGAGCCCGTCATGAGCCTTTTGATCCGCAGCTGCGCCGCCCTGTTGCTGACGCTCAGCCTGCCGCTAGCCGCCGCACCGGCGCCAATGCATGCGCAGTTCCTGCCACCGGACGACCTGACCCTGCGTGATGCCGTACCCGAGCAGCAACAACTGCTGCAGGTCACCGAATATTCGGTGGTAGTCGGCAGTCAGCGCCAGTCCACCCAACAACCGATCCCGGTGACGTCTCCATTGCTGATCCGCCTCAAGGGCAAATCCTTGAACAAGGGCGCGACCATCAATCAGGTGCTGGTCAACTTCGATGGCGAAAGCAAAAGCCTGAAAAAGCCGATCTACGACGAAAAAAGCAAAACCCTGACGCTGTTTTATCCGATGGCGCAGTACCGCGTAGTGATCGATTTGCTGCGCAACGACACGGTGTATTGCCAGTTCCTCAGCTACGCCAACGGTCATGTTTGGGCCGATCTGCACACCGGGGCGGTTCGTCCGCGTTGAGCCCGGCGGCCAGTGAGGGGTAAACTGCCCGCCCCGTGAAATGTCTGCGAGCTGGAGTCGGCAATGCGTAAAGATAAGAAACAAGTGATTGGTGACGAGATCGGCGACGAGCAGATCAAGTTGTTTCTCGATTTCGAACCGGTCGACGCCACTTCGCCGTCCCTGCACAAACTGATCAAGGCTTACCGCGGCCTGCGCATTGACGACTTCGAGCGTTTTCTGACGTTCTTTGTTGAAGCCGGTTTTGATCTGGACGGCAAGGACGAGCACGGTAATGACTTTGTCGCGGTGATCAAGGATCAGCGCAACGCAGCCGAGTACATCGAGCTGATTGCCAAGGCCCGCGGTTAAACTGCTGTCCTGAATCGGTGGTGTTTGTGCTGGCCCTATCGCGAGCAAGCTCGCTCCCACAGTGGAGCGGTGTACACCCATCAAATGTTGGCGCGAGCTTGCTCGCGATGAGGCCGGTACTAGCCCTCAATATCCCGGATCATCCGTTTCAACGCCCATAAAAAAACGCCCCGCTCTCAGAGAGAACGGGGCGTTTTTTATGCGCGACGATCAAGCGAAGCTTGGGGTCTCGCTGCTTTCTTCAACCAGTTCCAGCGCGATGTTGTTCTGCGTGTTGATCTTGCGATACAGCGCAGCATCGGTTTCCAGGACCTTTTCACGGGCCGGGAAGATTTCCGCCAGTTTGGCCGCCCACTCGCCGGACGCTTTGGCCGGGAAGCATTTTTCGATCAGCTCCAGCATGATCGAAACGGTCACCGAAGCGCCTGGCGAAGCACCGAGCAGGGCAGCAAGGGAACCGTCCTTGGCCGCGACCAGTTCGGTACCGAACTGCAGAACGCCGCCTTTTTTCGGGTCTTTCTTGATGATCTGCACCCGTTGGCCGGCCACTTCCAGGCGCCAGTCTTCGGCTTTCGCTTCAGGGTAGAAGCGGCGCAGGGAATCCAGACGTTGCTCCATCGACTGCATCACTTCGCTGACCAGGTACTTGGTCAGGTCCATGTTGTTTTTTGCCACGGCCAGCATCGGGCCGATGTTGCCGGCGCGAACCGACATCGGCAGGTCCATGAAGGAGCCGTGCTTGAGGAACTTGGTGGTGAAACCGGCGTAAGGTCCGAACAGCAGGGACTTCTTGCCATCGACCACGCGGGTGTCCAGGTGCGGCACCGACATCGGGGGCGAACCCACCGCAGCCTGGCTATACACCTTGGCCTGGTGGTGTTTGACCACCTCCGGGTTGTCGCAACGCAGCCACTGGCCGCTGATCGGGAAGCCGCCGAAGCCTTTGCTTTCTTCGATGCCCGAGGCCTGCAGCAACGGCAATGCCGCGCCGCCCGCGCCGAGGAACACGAACTTGGCGTCGACTTCACGGGAGTTGCCGCTGTTGACGTCCTTGATGCTGACGGTCCAGCCGCTGCCGTTACGCTTCAGGCCGGTGACGCGCTTGCAGTATTTGACCTGGGCATCGGGTGCGCTGGTCAGGTGCTTGAGCAATTGGTTGGTCAGCGCGCCGAAATTGACGTCGGTGCCGTTCATCACACGGGTCGCGGCGACGACTTCGTCAGCCGGACGACCAGGCATCATCAATGGCATCCAGTCCGCCATTTTCGCCTTGTCTTCGGTGTATTCCATGTCGGAGAAGGCGTGGTGCCTGCTCAGCACGTTGAAGCGTTCCTTGAGGAAGGACACGCCGCCATCGCCCTGTACGAAGCTCAGGTGTGGCACCGGGCTGATGAAGGTCTTGCACGAGCCGAAGGTGCCTTTTTTGGTCAGGTAGGACCAGAACTGCTTCGACACTTCAAACTGAGTGTTGATGTGCACGGCTTTCTTGATGTCGACGGTGCCGTCGGCGGCCTGCGGCGTGTAATTGAGCTCACACAGCCCGGCGTGACCGGTACCGGCGTTGTTCCACGGGTTCGAACTCTCCGCGGCACCGGAATCCATCAGCTCGACGACTTCCAGCTTGATCGCGGGGTCGAGCTCTTTGAGCAGTACAGCGAGGGTGGCACTCATGATGCCGGCCCCAACCAGTACTACGTCGACTGCTTCGTTATGCGCCATTTAACGCGTCTCCAAAATCTGCAGCACCAAATTGTCGGCATGGCTGCCAGGCGTTCGGGGCGTGTCAGTGATGCCCCAGGTACCCATGGCAGTGTCGCCATGTCCGAATCTTCGCAATTTATCGCAACTTCGACGGACGCTACCGGCCGGGTCAATGAGGTCTATGAACTCATTTCAACACGCGACTGGCAATTCGACTTATGGTCGAGACATCCGTTTGTGCAACCAAATCCGTAGCGGACAGGCTTCAGGCTCCGGTGTTCGAGGAATACTCGGTCCTGTGTCGTTGGGCTGTTTCAGACGCTAATGGTGCATGTTCAGACGCAAAACTATTCATTTGCTCGCCACACTCTTGTGAAGTTGTGAAAACCCGTTTTTTTCACGCTCTTTTGAAGACGTGAACCTCAAAAAAGGGCTGTCCCAGCCTGGCACCGTGCCCGGATGGATGGCCGTCATGGAATACATGACAGACAAAACGGGCAAACAGCTCAGTGACCGAGCGTAATGACAGCTCTGCAGATTCGCGAAAAGTGGGGGTTTTGCTCAAGGAACAGCAAGCGCGCCAGCTTCACTCGATCTGTGTGGGCGGCTCTCTGTGGGCGGTGCGGGGTGCCAATACCGAAGCATTGACGATTGCTGCGAGGCCCGATCAGGAGACGTCCTTATAATCGGGGGGAGATTGTATCTAAGAAACGCAGGGAAATGGACGTGTTTAATGACTTTTATTAGGCGTCTGGTCAGGTCGCCAGCAGTTGTTGAGTGCGAGCACGGGGTTGGCGCTGGTTGACACGGGCACTGGCGGGCAGGGGATGGTGTAGCCAGTTGAGGCGGATTTCTTCGATTTCGACCCAGCCATCGCCCATCGGCTGGAGGCTGCACTGCTTGAACGCCTGGCAATGGCCGTTGCGGTCGAGCAGGGCGAAGCTGCGGTGCAGCGGGCGTGGCGCAAACAGCGAAATGAGATAACGCATGGCGAAGTACCTTGTGGGGTGGCTTCGGTGAAGTGTCCCGCAGTGCCGTGACGCGAAAGTGTATGGGGGATGACAGATGCGTGACAGGAACCGGCTTATCAGGGGGGTGTCAGACATTTCAGTATTCATTGCGAGGTGCTAGTTAGCGACGATGGCGCACCGCTATACTGCCGGCCTGTTTGTGCCTGATTCTGGAGAGAAGAGCATGTTGCAACGCCTGTTGTTCGGTTTGATCACTGTGACCAGTTTGACGCTGGTTGGCTGCGCCCACAGCCCGCAACAACTGAACCCGGAACCGAAGCTGACGACTCAGCTGGCCCCGGTCGGCCATGGCCAACAAGTCGTGGTTCGAGTGGTCGACGGTCGTCCGTCGCCAACCCTGGGCACCCGTGGTGGCTTGTACCCTGAGACGAGCGCAATCACCGTGCAGGGCGCGCAGATTCTGCCGAAGCTGCAGGCCCAGGCCGAAGCCGCCGTGCGTTTGCTGGGCTTCACCCCGGTGTCCAATGGCATGAATGCACCGCAACTGACCGTGACCCTGGCCGAGTTGAAGTATCAGTCGCCCAAAGAAGGCATGTACGTGACTGAAGCGACCATTGGCGCGACCTTCCGCTCTGATGTGCAGAACGCCAACCGTCGTTACAGCGGCCGTTATGGGGCCTCCCTGGATCAGCGTTTCGGCATGGCACCGAATCAGGAAACCAACACCAAGCTGGTCAGTGATGTGTTGAGCGATGCGTTGACGCGTCTGTTCAAGGACCCGACCGTGGGTCAGATTCTCGGCGAATAAATTTTCGCTGAAATCAAAAAGCCCGGCGCCAGTGATGGCCTCGGGCTTTTTTGTGCGTGCTGATTTATCAAATTCAACTCGCCCCCCTGTAGGAGCCAGCTTGCTCGCGATGACGTAATCACATTCAACACCTGTTTCGAATGACAATCCGCAATCGCGAGCAAGCTGGCTCCTACAAGGGGGCTGCGGTGTCAGGCAGCCTGCGAATAAAACTCCAGCACACTCACGCCTGTCAGCAGGTCCGCCTCCGGCAGATCCGCATGTTGATGCCCGCCGAGCGCGCAATACACCAGCCAGTGGCGATCCTGAACGTTGAAGGCAAGGCTGCCGACCAAGGCTTGTTGTTCGTCGCTTTGGGCAATGAGATAGAGGCGATCCTGGTTTTCAGCGTGCAGCATGACGGTTTCCATGTCGGTTTCGGTGGGGCGAGAGATTGGCGCATTCAGATGACGAAGCCGTGACACAGGACAGGAATCTGCCAAATGGTTCGTTACTTGTCGTAAAGCCAAGCGTGGGGCAGAGTGCTTTCGGTAGAATCCGCGCCGCGGTCGTCGATCTGGCGTCCGCCACACCTGTTTTGTCCGAGGTTCGTGATGTCGCTGCATTTGATGACGCTGTTTACCGCCCATCCCGCCAAATTGATCAACCTGCTCGCCCTGCTGCTGGCCTTCCCGGGCAGTTGGCTGCTGCACGCGACGCGTCGTCGTGAACAGCGCGCGTTGGCCAACCTTGAAGCGCAGAGCCAGAGCCGTCGCATCGATGAGCCGATGATGCTGCTGGATGGGGCGACCTTGCGCATGAATCGGTTTTTCTATCGCTTCGGTTTTGCCTGCCTGGGGTTGGCGCTGCTGGTGTCGTGGATCAGTACGCGGGTCTGACACCTTCAGCGTGGAAACAAAAACGGCGCCCGAAGGCGCCGTTGTCGTAGCTGGCAAAAAATCCTACAGCGGCAATCCCGCTTTCACGCGGTACTGATTGCGTACCGGCGTGGCGTATTGCAGTACCAGAAACGGACGATGTTCTTCCGGGCAGGCATCAAGACGCTGCTGCCACTGTTCCTGAGCCTTCGCCAGTTCGTCGGCAGCAAACACTTCGGTGGCGCTTGGCACCTGCAACTGCGGGTCGGCGTCCTTCCACTGCGCATAAGCCAGGTAGTGCACCGGGAACAAGCGGTAGCCGCCGAGGATCTGCTTGTCCATTTCGATCGCCAGTTGCTTGGTGTCTTCGAACAGCTCGGTAATCGGCGCGGCGAAGTTCACATGGACGCGGCCCTTGTAGCCGGTGATCCCCTTGGCGATGCTGACGTCGTCCTCGCCCGGCACTTTGGTGTAGGTGCCGGTGGTGGCGCGGATATAAAGCTCGCGGGCCTTGGCCTGGTCGCACGGGTCGTACTCGTAGCTGATCGACACCGGGGTGACGTTCAGCGAGCGGATGACTTCGCCGAATGGCTCGTCCTTGCGGCTCATGTGGAACATCTTGAGGATCGCCGACTCGGTACGGTCGTCGCCGTCCTTGGCCCGGCCTTCGGCCTGAGCGATCCAGATCGAAGCGCAATCGTTGCGGATCGAGTGGTTGATGTACGCCGACAACAGCTGATAGGCCGCCATTTTTTCGCGGCGACCGGTGATCGAACGGTGCACGATGAAGCTCTTGTTCAGGCGCATCAGGTCGCTGACGAAGGGCTTTTGCAGCAGGTTGTCGCCAATCGCGATGCGCGGCGTCGGCAGGCCAGCGTGGTACACGGCATAGTTGACGAAGGCCGGGTCCATCACGATGTCGCGGTGGTTGGCGATGAACAGGTAGGCGCTGCCGGACTTGAATTGCTCGACGCCGGTGTACGTGACACCGTCCGTGGCACGCTCGATGGTGTGGTCGACGTAATACTCGACTTTGTCCTGCAGCGTGGCCACCGAATCGATGCCGGCGAACTCACGGCGCAGCCGATGAGCTATAAGAGGTTTGAGCATCCAGCCGAAGGCACCGGCAAAACGCGGGAAGCGGAAGTGGGTGAGGATATCTAGAAACGCCTTGTCGCCGAGCAAGCGTGCCAGCACCGCTGGGACTTCGCTGTCGTCGTAAGGTCGGATGGCATCGAATTCGCCCATCATGCTCTCTTGTTAGAAACGGCTAGGGTAAGTAAAGGTTTTGATCGAAAACCAACGGGGCACGGTCTGAAAAGTCAGCCAGACAAAAATAGCCCTGCAAATAGACCGGCGATTATACGCACAAGTCACCTGGGAGACCGCGATGCTGGAATCTGTAGAGTATGAATGCCCGTATTGCGGTGAAGAGGTCGAGACATCGGTGGATCTTTCTGGTGGAGATCAAACCTATATTGAAGATTGTCAGGTGTGTTGTCGGCCGATTAAGTTTGTGTTGCAGGTTCACGGTGAGGAATGGCATCTCGAAGTGTTCAGCGAGAACGAGTGAGGGGGGCATCCATGCAGCGAATCTACGAACCGGAAAACCTGATGGAAGGCGAGTTGCTGCAAAGCATGCTGGCCAGCGAGGGCGTCGAGGCGCATCTGGTCGGCCGCGATTTGCTCGGCGGCACCGGCGAATTGCCGATCTTCGGCCTGCTGGGCTTGTCGGTGGATAACGACCAGGCCGAATACGCCCGTGAACTGATCACTGCGTACAATGCCGCGCTGCCGCTACCTGGCGATGAACCGGAAAGCTTTCCCGGCACGCTGGTCTGTTAGGCTGACGTTCGTTTTATCAAGAGTCGTGTTGCCCCATGTGTGGACGTTATGCCCTGTTTCGCTGGAACCCCGCCTTCGCGGCCCTGCCTGGCTTCCCCGCCGATCAGCAGGCACAGTGGAATATTTCTCCCAATGATTCGGTGTTGATGCAGCGTGCCGGCGCCGACGGCCAGCGCGAGTTGGCCCGCGCCCGTTGGGGTTTGACGCCGCCGTGGCTGACCGATCTGTCCCGTACGCCGGCCCATGCCCGGGCCGAAACCGTGGCCGAGCAACCGATGTTTCGCCAGGCCCTGCGCGAACGCCGCTGCCTGCTGCCGGCCAACGGTTTTTACGAATGGCGCGGCACGACGCGCAAGCGGCCTTACTGGCTGACGCCGGGTGAGGGCTCGACGCTGTTTTTCGCGGCGATCTGGGAGGCGTATCCGGTGCAGGAGCAGGTGTGGTTGAGCACGGCCGTGATTACGCAACCGGCGGCGAGTCAGCGGCGGCCGTTGATTCTGGATGCGGCGGGGCAGGAAGCGTGGCTCGATCCGGAGACGCCGTTGCATGTGTTGCAGGGGTTGTTGGCCAGTGAACCCGCAGCGTTGCGCGAGCGGGTGTTGGCGAATCTGGTGAATGATCCGAAGTTGAACGGGCCGGAGTGTCTTACACCCGGCTGATGAGTTGTCGGGCTGGCCCCATCGCGAGCAGGCTCGCTCCCACAGGTATTGTGAACACCGCAAATCCCTGTGGGAGCGAGCCGGCTCCGGGCGGCGTTCCGACGATAAGGTCCGCAGGACCTTCCGGCTATCCTTAAACCTTGAACTGGTTGATCAACCGCCGCTGCTGTTCCGCCAGCTTGGTCAGATCCGCACTCGCCGCGCTCGACTCATCCGCCCCGCCGGCCACTTCATTGGCCACTTGCCCGATGTTGATCACGTTACGGTTGATGTCATCCGCCACCGCACTCTGTTCCTCGGCCGCGCTGGCAATCTGCGTGTTCATGTCATTGATCACCGACACCGCCTGAGTGATCGCATCCAGCGCTTCGGCGGCTTTCGCTGCATGTTGCACGCTTTCGTCGGTGCGGCTCTGACTGTCTTCCATCACCCGCACCACATCGCGCGTGCCTTGTTGCAACTGCTGGATCATGGTCTGGATTTCTTCGGTCGCCTTCTGGGTTTTCTGCGCCAGATTGCGTACCTCATCGGCCACCACCGCAAAGCCACGGCCCTGCTCGCCGGCGCGGGCCGCTTCAATGGCGGCGTTCAGCGCCAGCAGGTTGGTCTGCTCGGCGATGCCGCGAATGGCGGTGAGGATCGCGTTGATGTTCTCGCTGTCCTTGGCCAGGGTTTGCACCACACCGACAGCCTTGCCGATTTCCAAGGCCAGTACGCCGATCGATTGCGATGTGTCCCGCACGATTTGTTTGCCCTGAGCCGCAGCCTGATCCGCATGGCTGGCCGCTTGCGCCGCCTGGGTCGCGTTACGCGCCACGTCCTGGGCGGTGGCGGTCATTTCATGCACCGCCGTGGCGACCTGATCGATCTCGACCATTTGCTTCTGCACGCCAATGTTGGTGCGAATGGCGATGTCGGCGGTGTGTTCCGACGAGTCGCTGACGCTCTGCACCGATGTCACCACTTGGGTAATCATCGCCTGCAACTTGGCGAGGAAGGTGTTGAAACCTTTGGCGATCGAGCCCAGTTCGTCGGCCCGGTCGCTGGTCAGGCGACGCGTCAGGTCGCCTTCACCTTTGGCGATGTCATCGAGCATGGCCACCATCTGCTTAAGCGGCCGGGCAATGCCGTGGCCCACCAGCCAGATCACCAGCAAGCCGATGCCGGCAATCAGCAGGCCAACCATGGCCATGCCGAAGGTGTCGGATTTGCGCTGGGTGTTCAGATCACCCTGAAGTTTTTGCAAGTCGGCCATCACCGCGTTCAACGGCAGTTGCAGCATCAGCGTCCAGCGCGCATCGGTCTGGCCGATGCCGAACGGCAAGTACAACTCGATCCGGCCCTGGGCCTTGTCGACGGTGTAAGTCGCTTCGCCGCGCTTGAGATGGGCCATGTTGGCGATCTGCTGGCTGTCGAGGATATCGCTGACTTTCTCGCCGAATTTGCTCGGGTCCTTGGTGTAGGCGACGATCCGGCCATTGCCGCCGATCAGGGCCATTTCACCGGCACCGCTGTACAACTTCTGATTCGCGCCCAGGAGCATTTCCTGGATGAAGTTCACCGACAGGTCGGCGCCGACGATGCCCTGGAACGCACCGTTGAGCATGATCGGTTCAATGAAGGAGGCGAGCATGACGATTTTGTCGCCGACCTTGTAAGGCGCCGGATCGATCACGCAGGATTTTTTGGTTTCTTTCGAGCACAGGTAGTACTCGCTGGCGCGCACGCCGGTGGACAGGGTTTTCTGGTCGTCGACGTCCACCAGTTTGTCCAGGCCCAGGCTGCCGTCTTCGTTGCGGAACCACCACGGCAGGAAACGCCCGTTGCTGGCGTCGATGCCAACCACTTTGGTGTCGACGTAGGCCGCATCGTTGTGGTCGAGAGCGTTTTTTTCCCAGCCGATGTAGGTGCCGAGAATTTTCGGGTTTTTGGCGACGTTTTCCTTGATCAGGCTGATCAATTGCTCGCGGCTCAGGTTCAGTTGCGGCTGACCATCGGCCCCCGGCGTGCCGATCAAGGCGTTGACCCGCACCAGTCCGCCGGCAATCAGCAGCGGCGCTTCGAGTTCACGCTGGATCTGGCTGACCTGGGTTTGCGCCAGGGATGTCAGGCGCTGCTCGATGACTTGCTCGAATTGCGCCTGGGTCCGCTCTTGCACCATGTCTTGCGTCCGTGCGCCTGAAAACAGCGCGTACAGCACCAGGGCTGCCACGACACTTAATACGATGGCGCCAGCGAGGGCCGCCACGGAAAACTGGATTGACTTGAATTTCATGGGTGCTCCGCACGCAAGAGGACGTCTGCGGTGCTGTATCGGCAGAGGGGGCGAGGGCCATGAGCGAGGCATGGCGAAATGGCTGTTTTGGAGTGTTAGAGGTCGCAAATAAATCATTGCGGGGCGTTATTGGCCGTGGCGGGAAGGGTTATGTGAATTTTTTCCTACGGTGATAGGACCTTTATCCGAAATTTGCGTCTGTATGTCTGTTGTATCTGGCGTAGATACAATTCCACGCCTAGGATACGCGGCATGTTTTCAGGGAGTTTTTTGATGAACAAGCGATTGGTTTTGTGTGCACTGAGCGCGGGTCTTCTGCTCGCCGGTTGTCAGTCGGTCAACACCACCAGCGGCGGTGCCGTGGGCGTCGAGCGCAAGCAGTACATGTTCAGCATGTTGTCCACGGATGAAGTCAACCAGATGTACGCCCAGTCTTATCAAAAGACGGTTGGCGAGGCGACCAGCAAAGGTGTGCTGGACAAGACCAGTAACGATGCCAAGCGCATCCAGGCGATCGCCGATCGACTGATTGCCCAGGCGCCGATTTTCCGTCCGGATTCGGCCCAGTGGAAATGGGAAGTCAACCTGATCAAGAGTGACGAGCTCAACGCCAACTGCGGGCCTGGCGGCAAGATCTTTTTCTACACCGGGCTGATCGACAGCCTGAAACTCACCGACGATGAAATCGCCGCGATCATGGGCCATGAAATCGCCCACGCCCTGCGCGAGCACGGTCGTGAAGCGATGTCCAAGGCGTACGGCATCGAAATGGCCAAGCAGGGCGCTGGTGCCTTGTTCGGTCTGGGCCAGGACAGCCTGGCCCTGGCAGACACCGTGGCCAACTACGGCATGACGCTGCCCAACAGCCGCGCCAACGAAAACGAGGCCGACCTGATCGGCCTGGAGCTGGCGGCCCGCGCCGGTTACAACCCGAACGCCGCGATCACCCTGTGGAACAAGATGAGCAAGGCTTCGGAAGGTTCGCCGCCGGAGTTCATGAGTACTCACCCGGCGTCGTCCAGTCGGATTGCTTCGTTGCAGGCGGCGATTCCGAAGGTGATGCCGTTGTACGAGAAAGCGCCGAAATCCTGATCGTCGTGCGGTGTCTTTGAAGACGCCATCGCGAGCAAGCCCGCTCCCACAGTTTTCGTAGTGACACACATTTTGTGTACGCCGCTTGACCTGTGGGAGCGGGCTTGCCCGCGATGAACGATTACGCGGAGTTACCGACTTACCGCGTCAAACCCATCCACTGCTCTGCATCGCCTTGTACACCGCGACAATCGCCAGGACGAAGAACGCTGACGCCGCCAGTCGACGAATCAGGGTCAATGGCAATTTGTCCGCCGCAAAGTTACCCGCCAACACCACCGGCACGTTGGCAATCAACATACCCACGGTGGTGCCGATAATGACCAGCCACAGTTCCGGGTATTGCGCGGCCAGCATGACGGTCGCGATCTGCGTCTTGTCGCCGATTTCCGCGAGGAAGAAGGCGATCAGCGTCGTCAGGAACGGCCCGAACTTGCGGGCGGTGCTGGCTTCGTCGTCATCCATCTTGTCCGGCACCAGCGTCCACAATGCCGTCGCAGTGAAACTGGCGGCGAGGATCCAGTGCAACACTGCATCCGAGAAGAAGCTGCCGACCCAGGCACCTACCGCACCGGCTGCCGCGTGGTTGGCCAGGGTGGCGGCGACGATGCCGGCAATGATCGGCCACGGTTTGCGAAAGCGGGCAGCAAGGATGAGCGCGAGCAGTTGCGTCTTGTCGCCGATTTCGGCCAAGGCAACGATTGCGGTGGGAACGAGAAGTGAATCCAGCATCAGGGTTTTCCTAAGGGGCGGGTCGACACGGCTATGACACGTACAGCCTTCCCGCCCCGGGTAAGGTGTTCGTGTCATAGGTCTTGTCAAACCCTGCGATCCGTCTGATGCGGACGCTTGGGTCGCATACGCCATGGTCTGAGGACCAAGTATGTTGACGTATGCCGGACGAGCATGGCGCTCGTGGGAGACTACTCCCCTAGGACGGAGCGGATTCTGCCTAGGCAAATCCGATTGGGCAAGTACAAATTTCTAACCGCGTTTGGCCCGGTAGATTCGAAACCCCTGACCTTCGGCCTTGATCGCGCACACGCCGAGGTGCTCTTCGATCAGCGGTTGATACTTCAGGAAACTGTTCGCAACCAAGCGAAGTTCGCCGCCGTTTTTCAGATGTTTCGCTGCTTTTCTCAGCAAGTTTTCAGTGGCGAAGTAATCCGTGTGCACACCGACATGGAACGGCGGGTTGCTCAGGATCGCACTCAAACCCATCGGCGCCGCATCGATACCGTCACCGGTAATCACCTCGGCTTCCAGACCGTTGGCCGCCAGTGTCAGGCGACTGCTGGCCGCGGCAAAAGCATCCACGTCGAGCAATGTGACCTGATTGTGAGGATAACGACGCTTGACCGCCGCCCCCAAAACGCCGGCGCCGCAACCGAAGTCCAGCAAATGACCACTTGGCAACTTGTCCAGATGCTCCAGCAACAACGCGCTGCCGCGATCCAGCCGACCGTGGCTGAACACGCCCGGCAGGCTGATGACTTTCAGCGGGCCTTCGGCCAATGGCAATTCATAGGTCTGGGCCAGGCTTTCCAGGGACTTGGCTTCTGGCGCATTGGCCACGGTGACCTGCCAGAGCTGGCAGTGACGCGCACTGTCGAGCTTGCGCGGTTTGCCGAACGGGTTCAGTTGTTTGGCCGCGCCTTCGATACCGCTGCGTTTCTCGCCGACCAGATACAGCTCACGCCCGGCCAGGCGCGAGGCGAGGGCGTTGAGGATGTAATCGGTGAGGTCCTTGGATTTGGGCAGAAACACTACCGCCGTGCCGAACTCGCGCTCGGGCGCCGTCACGCCGAAATGGCTGCGCTCGGTGAAGCGTGCGTCAAGCGTGGCCTGGTCGCCGGCGTGCCAGCACCAGCCATGGGCGTCGGGCAGGCGCCCGAGCAGATCATCGGCGGGCAAACCGGCCAGCAGCACCGAACCCTGGAACAACTCGGCCTGACGAAGCAGTACTTCACTGCGCGGATCCATACTCTGCTCCTGTAAAAAAAGTGCCGCAGTTTATCAACTGACGACCCGCAGCGCCTTACCGCTGAAGTATCCCTGCGCGTTTTCGGTCAATTGCCCCACGATCCGCTGCCGCGCTTCACGACTGCCCCAAGCGTTGTGCGGCGTCACGATCAGGCGTGGAATGTCGGCGGCGAGTAACGGGTTGCCGGCGCTCGGCGGTTCGACGCTCAACACGTCCGTGGCTGCACCGCCGAGGTGGCCGTTGCGCAAGGCATCGGCCAGCGCCTGTTCGTCAATCAAGCCGCCACGGGCGGTGTTGACCACGAAAGCATCAGGTTTCATCGAAGCCAGTTCGCGAGCACCGATGAAGTGGCGAGTGTGTTCGTTGAGCGGGCAGTGCAAGGTCAGCGCATCGATTTGCGGCAGCAGTTCATCCAGTGGCAAACGGTCCGGTCGGGCCGGGCGCCCCGGAATCTGCCCGAGCAGCACGCGCATGCCGAAGGCTTCGGCCAGTCGGGCGACCGCGCCGCCCAGTTCGCCATGACCGAGCAAGCCGAGGGTTTTGCCTTCCAGTTCGACGATCGGGTAGTCCAGCAGGCAGAACTGTTTCGCTTGTTGCCAGCGACCTTCACCGACGGCTTTCTGATAATCGGCGAGGCGCGTTGCCAGGTTGAGCAGCAGCATGATCGTGTGCTGCGCCACCGATGGCGTGCCGTAACCCTGGCAGTTGCAGACCGTCACGCCATGGGCGCGGGCGGCGGCGAGATCGACGTTATTGGTGCCGGTGGCGGTGATCAGGATCAGCTTCAGCTCGGGGCTGGCGGCAATGGCCGCGGCGTCGATCAGGATTTTGTTGCTGATGGCAACGGTCGCGCCCTTGAGACGTTCGATCACCTGATCCGGCGTGGTCTGCGCAAACAGTTGTAAATCATCGAAGCAGGCGCGCAATGGACTGAGGTCGAGGTCGCCGAGGTCCAGGGAGGGATGGTCGAGGAAAACGGCGCGGCGAGGGTTCGTCATCAACTGTACCTTTTGTGTATTGAACTGAAGGCGTAATGTGCCGAGCCTACCAGATGAAACAAACAGTTACGCTTGGCCAAGAGGACCCCCCATGTACTGGACAGAGTTTTTGACCGTCGCCCTGATTCACCTGCTGGCCGTCGCCAGCCCCGGCCCGGACTTTGCCGTGGTGGTGCGTGAGAGCGTGACCCATGGCCGTCGCGCCGGCACCTGGACCGCGCTGGGCGTAGGTACGGCAATTTTCCTGCACGTCGGCTATTCGCTGCTGGGCATCGGTCTGATCGTGTCCCAGTCGATTGTGCTGTTTAACGCCTTGAAATGGGCCGCCGCTGCTTATCTGTTGTACATCGGCTTCAAGGCCCTGCGCGCGCAACCGGCCAAACCGCTGGCCGATGATCTGCATAAAGAAGCGGGTGAACGCACCGCTCGCGGCGCCTTCACCTCGGGTTTCGTGACCAACGGTCTGAACCCGAAAGCCACGCTGTTCTTCCTGTCGTTGTTCACCGTGGTGATCAATCCGCATACGCCGTTGGCGGTGCAGGCGGGTTACGGGGTTTACCTCGCAGCCGCGACGGCAGTGTGGTTTTGCCTGGTGGCGATGCTGTTCAGCCAGCAGCGCGTACGCGCCGGTTTCGCCCGCATGGGCCACTGGTTCGACCGGACCATGGGCGCGGTGTTGATCGCCATCGGCGTAAAACTCGCGTTCACCGAGATGCATTGATCTTGTAGGAGCCGGCAAGCCGGCTCCTACAGGTCTGGATGGCAGTTGAATGCTGGCGCAACGCTAGCATTTGCTGAATGTTGCAAATCATTCCTTCGGCTGATTTGGTTGTCATGGAAGGGCACTAGAGTGCCTACTTTCAGTCACGACCGTGCAGTCAGAAAAGGGATTCTTATGTTGCAGACTCGCGTTATCCCCCCAGCCGAAGGCGCTTACCAGTATCCGCTGCTGATCAAACGGCTGCTGATGTCCGGTGCGCGCTATGAGAAAACCCGCGAGATCATTTACCGCGATCAGTTGCGCTACAGCTATCCGACCCTGATCGAACGGGTCGCACGCCTGGCCAACGTGCTGACGGCGGCCGGCGTCAAGGCTGGCGATACCGTGGCGGTGATGGACTGGGACAGCCATCGCTATCTGGAATGCATGTTTGCCATCCCGATGATCGGCGCGGTGATCCACACCATCAACGTGCGCCTGTCGCCGGAACAGATCCTCTACACCATGAATCACGCCGAGGACCGCTTCGTGCTGGTCAACAGCGAGTTCGTCGGGCTGTACAACGCGATTGCCGGGCACCTGACCACGGTCGAGAAAACCCTGCTGCTGACCGACCTGCCGGAAAAAACCGCCGACTTGCCAAACCTCGTCGGTGAGTACGAGCAATTGCTGGCGGCCGCGAGCACGCAATACGACTTCCAGGACTTCGACGAGAACTCGGTCGCGACCACGTTTTACACCACCGGCACCACCGGCAATCCCAAAGGCGTGTATTTCACCCACCGGCAACTCGTGCTGCACACCATGGGCGTGTCGACCATCATGGGCGCCATCGACAGCGTGCGACTGCTGGGCACCAGCGACGTGTACATGCCGATCACCCCGATGTTTCATGTGCACGCCTGGGGCTTGCCATATGTGGCGACCATGCTCGGGCTCAAGCAGGTCTATCCGGGCCGCTACGACCCTGAATACCTGGTGGAGCTGTGGCGCAAGGAAAAGGTCACTTTCTCGCATTGCGTACCGACCATCCTGCAGATGGTCCTCAACGCCAAGGCTGCGCAAGACACCGACTTCGGTGGCTGGAAAATCGTGATCGGCGGCAGTGCATTGAATCGTGCGTTGTACGAAGCCGCCAAAGCCAAAGGCATTCAGTTGACCGCCGCGTATGGCATGTCGGAAACCGGCCCGCTGGTTTCCTGCGCGCACCTCAACGACGAGTTGATGGCCGGCACCGAAGACGAGCGCACCACGTACCGGATCAAGGCCGGCGTGCCGGGGCCCTTGGTGGAGGCGGCAATCGTCGACACCGATGGCAACTTCCTGCCCGCCGATGGCGAGACCCAGGGCGAACTGGTCCTGCGTGCACCGTGGCTCACCGAAGGCTATTTCAATGAGCCGCAGAAGGGCGCCGAGCTCTGGGCCGGGGGCTGGCTGCATACCGGTGACGTGGCGACGCTGGACAGCATGGGCGTGATCGACATTCGCGACCGGATCAAGGATGTGATCAAGACCGGTGGCGAGTGGATTTCCTCCCTGGACCTGGAAGACCTGATCAGTCGCCATGTAGCGGTACGCGAAGTAGCAGTGGTGGGCATTGCCGATCCGCAGTGGGGCGAGCGCCCGTTTGCCTTGCTGGTGATCCGTGAGGGCCATGTAATCGGGGCCAGGGAACTCAAGGAACACCTCAAACCTTTTGTGGAACTGGGGCACCTGAGCAAGTGGGCCATCCCGAGCCAGATCGCCCTTGTTACTGAAATTCCCAAGACCAGTGTCGGCAAGCTCGACAAGAAGCGGATTCGCCTCGACATCACTGAATGGCAAGCCAACAACAGTACCTTCCTCTCGACGCTTTAAGCGCCTCCCGGCGTGCCCGAAATGGCACGCCAGCCCCACCAAGCAAGCGCTTGGCTTGTGAAATCCTGAATTTCAGCCATCCTTCCCGTGCCGACAGGTGTCGGCCTGGCGAAGGACTGTTCCAGAGTGGTCGGCAGCTGCAAATCACACTTTAGAGGGATCAAGCACTACTACCTGCTGGCTATAGTCCGCTCAAGGATTTTTAAGAACGGGGCACACGCACAAAACGGGGCGATGCAACTTTGGAGTGAATTCGGAAAGCCTTGGCTTCCGGTCAACCACAGCGTTTTTAAAAATACTCACTGCCATAACAATAATGCACATGGAGTAGCGTCGATGACATCAGTAAACCAGTTCTGGCGCCGGGCAAAACTGCCTCTGGCTGTCAGTCTTGCCTCTTCGCTCGCCGGGCCCGCATTCGGCGTCAGTTTCAACGTTGGTGAAATCGAAGGTCAGTTCGACTCATCCCTGTCGGTCGGTGCCAGTTGGTCTACCGAGAGTGCCAACAAGAACCTCATCGGCGCGAACAACGGCGGCCACGGTCTGTCCCAGACCTCTGATGACGGTCACTTGAACTTCAAGAGCGGGGAAACCTTCTCGAAGATCTTCAAGGGCATCCATGACCTTGAATTGAAATACGGCGACACCGGTATCTTCGTCCGGGGCAAATACTGGTATGACTTCGAACTGAAGGACGAAGACCGTCCGTTCAAGGACATCAGCGACAACAACCGCAAGGAAGGCGCCAAGTCCTCCGGCGGGCAGATTCTCGACGCCTTCATCTACCACAACTATTCGATTGCCGATGAGCCGGGTTCCGTGCGTCTGGGCAAGCAGGTCGTGAGCTGGGGTGAGAGTACGTTCATCGGCGGCGGTATCAACTCGATCAACCCGATCGACGTTTCCGCGTTCCGCCGTCCAGGTGCCGAGGTCAAGGAAGGCCTGATCCCGGTCAACATGTTCTACGTGTCTCAGAGCCTGACCGAGAACCTGTCGACCGAAGCGTTCTATCAACTGGAATGGGACCAGACCGTTACCGACAACTGCGGTACGTTCTTCTCGCAACCGGACGTGATTTCGGACGGCTGCGACAACAACCTGGCCGTACTGCGGACCCGTAATGGGCTCAACAACTCTTTGGCGGCCGCTCGTTTGCCAGCCGGGGCGCGTAGCGCTGTTCTCAACACGCTGGCGGCAAGGGGCGTGAACTGGGGTAGTCCGGATGAAGGCGCGATCGTTCGTCGCGGTCCGGATCGCGATGCGCGTGACAGCGGTCAGTTCGGCGTGTCCTTCAAGTACATGTTCGAGCCGCTGGACACCGAGTTCGGTGGCTATTTCATGAACTACCACAGCCGTGCGCCGATTTTTAGTGGCAAAGGCGCTCCTGCGAGTGCCTATGACGGACGGGCACTGGGCACCGCACTGGGCGGCGCACTGGTTGGCGCAGGTATTCCGCCGGCCAACGCGGGTGCCATCGTGGGTGGCCAGAGAGGTCTCGCTGCACAGTTGTTGCCATTGCAAGTGGCGGCAAACTCCAGTTACTTCGTCGAGTACCCGGAAGACATTCGCCTGTATGGCGTCAGCTTCTCCACCACGCTGCCTACCGGTACCGCGTGGAGCGGCGAATTCAGCTATCGTCCGAATGCACCCGTACAGCTCAATACCACCGATATCCTTTATTCCGGCCTGACCCCACTGGACCCTCGCGTCTCTGTACTGCAAGGACGGCCAGGCGCGGATCAACATGGCTATCGTCGCAAGGAAGTGAGCCAGCTGCAGACGACCTTCACCCACTTCTTTGATCAGGTGATGGGTGCTGAGCGACTGACCCTGGTGGGCGAGGTTGGCTGGACCCACGTCGGCGGTCTGGAAAGCACGTCGAAAGCGCGTTACGGTCGTGACCCGAGCTACGGCCCAGGCCCATTGCCAGGCGGTCAGTGCCAGGCATTGAACGCTTCGACCCTGGCGGGTGGAGCGCAAAACAACGTCAGCCGCTACTGTGAGAACGATGGCTTCACCACCACAGACTCCTGGGGTTATCGCGCTCGTGCCATCTGGGACTACAACAGCGTATTCGCCGGTGTAAACCTCAAGCCGAACATTGCCTGGTCCCATGACGTGAGCGGTTACTCGCCAGGCCCTGGCGGCAACTTCGAGGAAGGTCGCAAGGCGGTCAGCCTGGGTCTCGATGCCGAGTATCAGAACACCTACACCGCGTCCCTGGCCTACACCAACTTCTTTGACGGCAAGTACACCACTGTGGATGACCGCGACTTCGTTGCGCTCAGCTTCGGCGTGAACTTCTAAGCACTGTATTTTCAGGACGAACACACCTATGAAAACAACAAAGAGTCTGTTCCACGCTGGATTTCTGGGGCTAACGCTGCTGGCGACCAGCGTGATGGCAGCGGTCCCTGCGGCCGAAGCGGACAAACTGGGCAAGAGCCTGACGCCGATGGGCGCCGAGATGGCGGGTAATGCCGACGGTTCGATTCCGGCCTGGAAGCCGTTGCCGAAAAACGCCGGCGCTGTCGACAGCAAAGGTTTCCTGGCCGACCCGTACGCCAGTGAAAAGCCGCTGTTCACCATCACTGCGCAGAACGTCGACCAGTACAAGGACAAACTTGCCCCGGGCCAGTACGCGATGTTCAAGCGCTACCCGGAAACCTTCAAGATGCCGGTTTACCCGTCCCATCGCGGCGCGACCGTGCCGGATGACGTGTTCGCTGCCATCAAGAAAAACGCCACGGCCACGGAGCTGGTATCCGGCGGCAACGGGTTGAAAAACTTCGAGACAGCCGTACCGTTCCCGATTCCAAAGACCGGCATTGAGGTTATCTGGAACCACATCACCCGCTATCGCGGTGGCAGCGTGACCCGTCTGGTGACTCAGGCCACGCCGCAGCCGAACGGCTCGTACAGCCTGGTGTACTTCCAGGATCAGTTCGTATTCCGCGACAAGATGAAGGATTACGATCCGGCGAACCCGGGCAATATCCTGTTTTACTTCAAGCAGGAAGTGACCGCGCCGGCACGTCTGGCCGGTGGTGTGCTGCTGGTGCATGAAACCCTCGACCAGGTGGCGGAACCGCGTTCGGCGTGGGTCTACAACGCCGGTCAACGTCGTGTGCGTCGTGCGCCACAAGTGTCCTATGACGGGCCGGGTACTGCGGCGGACGGCTTGCGTACCTCTGACAACCTGGACATGTACAACGGTGCACCGGATCGTTACGACTGGAAACTCGAAGGCAAGAAGGAGATGTACATCGCCTCCGACAGTTACAAGCTCGACGATCCAAAGCTGAAGTACGCCGACATCATCAAGGCCGGTCACATCAACCAGGACCTGGCTCGTTACGAGCTGCGCCGGGTCTGGCATGTGGTTGCAACCCTGAAGGAAGGTCAGCGTCACATCTACGCCAAGCGTGACTTCTATATCGACGAAGACACCTGGCAAGCAGCGGTCATCGATCACTACGACGGTCGTAACCAACTTTGGCGTGTGGCGGAAGCTCACTCCCAGAACTACTACAACGTTCAAGTGCCGTGGTACACCCTGGAAACCCTGTACGACCTGCAATCGGGCCGTTACCTGGCGCTCGGTATGAAGAACGAAGAGAAATCGGCGTATAACTTCGGCTTCACCGCCACGACCAGCGACTTCACACCGGCGGCATTGCGTCAGTCCGGGGTCCGATGACCTGAACTGAACAGAGGCCGCATCCTCGAAAAAAAGCCCCGACTGGTTCGGGGCTTTTTTTGTTCGTAGACTTTTTGTAGCCATTTGTAGCAATAACCTTCAATACCTCTTCGTTTACCGCTAGTCTGCGGAGATCTGCAACGCCGCCAACAGCAATTCAAACAAGAGCCGGCCATGACTGATCTGTCCCCACTCCCGGGCCCTGCAAGCGTTGCCGCGGCGACATTGGACGGGCGTTTTTTTCGGCCTCCGCTGCCCGACGGCCATGTGCTGCGTCCTCGTTTATGCGAGCGCCTCAGTGCCGGACTCGGCGGCAGGCTGTTGCTGGTCAGCGCACCGGCGGGGTTCGGCAAGAGTTCATTGGCGGTGGAGTTCTGTCAGGGGCTGCCGGCTCACTGGCAAAGTCTGTGGCTGGGTTTGAGTCCGCGGGACAACGATCCCGGCCGTTTTCTCGAGCGACTGCTCGAAGGTCTTCAGGACTATTTTCCGCAGTTGGGCAGGCAGTCTTTGGGCCTGCTGAAAATGCGCCAGCGGCATCAGCCGTTTGCTTTTGAGGAATGGCTGGACGGTTTGCTCGATGAGTTGGCCGTGCACCTGTTGCCGACGGCGCCACTGTTGTTGGTCCTCGATGACTACCATCTGGCCCAGGGCCCGGTACTCGATCGTTGCCTGCAGTTTTTCCTCAATCACCTTCCCGACGGCTTGTTGGTGATGGTCACCAGTCGCCAGCGTCCGGACTGGCATCTGGCACGGCTGCGACTGTCACGGCAGCTGCTCGAGTTGCACGAGCAGGATTTGCGCCTGACCCACGATGAAGCGTTGACCCTGCTCGATCGGCACAGCAGTTTGTTGCGCGGCGAAGCACTGGAAAACCTGATCCAGCGCAGCGAAGGCTGGGTTGCCGGCTTGCGTTTCTGGTTGCTGGCGGCCTCCGAAGCGGGCTCCGATGGTGCGTTGCCCCAGTCCCTGCACGGTGGGGAAGGGCTGATTCGCGATTACCTGCTCGAAGAAGTCATCGATTGTCTGCCTGCCGAGGTGCAGTCGTTCCTGTATGACACGGCCCCTCAAGAGCGTTTTTGCAGCGAACTGTGCGATGCCGTTCGCGAAGCCCATGACAGTGCCGAGATCCTGCGTTTTCTGCTGGCGCACCAAGTGTTCCTGGTACCGCTGGATGAAAATGGCCACTGGTACCGCTATCACCATCTGTTTTCCGACCTGCTGCGCACCCGGCCAACCTCACAGGCAATGGTGCCGGCGGCCAGCCTGCACCTGCGTGCCTGTCGCTGGTTCAATGCTCAGGGGCTGCTCGATGAAGCCGTGGAGCAGGCGTTGCGCGCCGGTCATCTGGACGTCGCGGCCAACCTGGTGCAGAACCTTTCGGAAGAGCAACTGCTGGCTGAACAGAACGTCGGCATGTTGCTGCGCTGGAAAATGGACTTGCCCGACAGCCTGCTGATCAGCACGCCACGGTTGATCGTGCTTTACAGCTGGGCATTGGGGCTGGCCTGTCAGCTCGATGCTGCCGAAGAATTGGCCAATCACCTGAGCCGCTTCCTGCCGGCCCCGTCCGCCACCGCGCAGAAATCCATGCTGGCGCAATGGTTGGCCTTGAGCGGGATCATCGCCCGCGGGCGCGGCAACCGCGAATTGACCCTGCTGTATTGCACTGAAGCGCTGGAGAGTCTTCCGTCCAAGCGTTACGGTCAGCGCCTGATGTGCCTTTCAACCCTGTCCAACCTGGCCATTGCCGACGGCGACTTGTGGCGGGCACGCGGCCTGAACCGTGATTCCCTGGAGCTGGCGCAACGGGTGGGCAATCCATTGTTCGAAGCGTTGGCCCATTACGATCGCGCCCGGGTGTTGCAGGCGCGAGGGGAGATCCTGCGTTCGCTGGATGAAGTCCGCCAAGGGCTGCAACGCCTGCAAGGATTGTCGCCGCAACGGCTCTATGCCGTACGCGCCCGATTGACCTTGTACGAGGGTTTTCTGCTGGCCCTGCGCCTGCAACCACAGACCGCGCGGCTGCGTCTGCAGGCCGGTTTGGCTGAGGCCCGCGCCTGTCGCGACATCAGTGTCCTGATCGGCCATTGCGTGATCGCCCGGCTCGAAGGCAGCAGCGGTGAGTTTGCCAAGGCGTTTGCCGAACTCGCCGAAGCCGAACGGCTGATGCACATCTGGGACGTACCACCGATCTACTATCTGGCGATGATCACCCTGGTCAAATGCGAACTCTGGCTGGCTCAGGGCCGTACCGATCTGGCGGAAGCCTGGCTAGCGCGATTGGGCCAGACCTACAATGGCGAACGGCCGGCGGCGCCCCCGGAATTCCATCCGCAACTGCCGCTGCATATCGAGTTGCAACAGGCGTTGCTCGATGTCATACAAGGACAGCCAATGCTGGCCGAGGGCCGGTTGAATGCCTTGCTCGAGCATGGTCAGCAAACCGGTCGGCAACTGCTCTGCGTGATGGCGCTGACGCAGAAAACCGAACTGCTCCTTGCGCACAACCGTGAGCCTGAAGCTCGTCAAGCTTTCGCTCAATCCCAGGAAGCGGCCAGCGGCGGCGCGTTGCAGCCTTTTGATGGTTTGTTGAGCAAATACCCCGACTGGCTTCGCGAGCAACTGCAGAACTGCGCAAAAGCGGCGGTTTCGCAGAGCCTTTCAGAACGGCTCCCCCTTGTCGCCGCGCGCATTGTCCCGGAGCCCTCACAAGCCTGCGAACAGCTCAGTTCCCGAGAGCTGTCGGTTCTGAAACTCATTGCCCAAGGCTGCTCGAACCAGGAAATCAGCGATCAGTTGTTCATCTCCCTGCACACCGTTAAAACCCACGCCAGCCACATCAACAGCAAGCTTGGCGTTGAGCGGCGTACGCAGGCCGTGGCGCGGGCGAAAGCCTTGGGCGTGTTGGGGTAACCGGGTTTAGCGTGCACTTACCAATGAACAACGCCCCGAACCAGTCGGGGCGTTGTTCATTTGGTGCGCCAGGCATGACGCGTTGCGCGTACGCGCAACCCGTTTGGCTGTGGTTGCCTTTTACTCGATCGCTATTGTCACGCTACCAAATCATGGCTGCTGAAGCTGTTGACGCCCACCAACTGGATTTCGAAGTCCGCCACCAAATCGCCATTGACGTTGCCATAAAGCACATGGTCGACGAAACGTAATTGGCCGGCCCCCGTAAAGTCGTTCGAGTCGATGAACGTGAACTTGTTGACCCCGGCACTCAAGAGGTTGGCATCGAATTTCGAGAAATCGAGTTTGTCGCCGTCCAGGCTGCTGAAGTCTGTGATGACGTCACGCAAGCCGCCTTTGCCCATTTCGTTCAGAGCGTTGAAGACAAACCGATCAGCGCCCGTACCACCGGTCAACGTGTCGGTACCCAGTCCGCCGATCAGTGTGTCATTGGCAGCACCGCCGTCCAGCACATCGTTCCCGAGCCCGCCATTGAGGAGGTTGTTGCCGTCGTTGCCGATCAGCACATTGTTCAGGGCGTTGCCGATGCCGTTGAGGTTATCGCTGCCGGTGAGGGTCAGGTTTTCCAGGTTGGCACCGAGGGTGTAGCTGATCGAAGCCATCACGGTGTCGATTTCGCCCGCCAGGGTGCTGGTTTCGCTGACGACGTCCTTGAGGTTGTCGACGACGTAAGTGTCGTTGCCGGTGCCGCCGACCATCCTGTCGGCGCCGAGGCCGCCGTCGAGCACGTTGTTGCCGCTGTTGCCGAGCAGGATGTTGTTCAGGGCGTTGCCGGTGCCGTTGACGTGGGCGCTGCCGGTCAGGGTCAGGTTTTCGACGTTGGCACCAAGGGTGTAGTTGATCGAAGCCTGGACGGTGTCGACTTCGGTCAGCGAAGTGCCGGTTTCGATCACGTTATCGCCGATGTGATCCACCACATAGGTGTCGTTGCCGGCCCCGCCGATCAAGGTGTCCGCACCCGCGCCGCCATTGAGGATGTTGGCGGCGGCATTGCCGGTCAGGGTGTTGGCCAGTTCGTTGCCGGTGAGGTTCACGGCGGCAGCGCCGAGCAACAGGGCGTCTTCGACATTGGCCGACAGGCTGTAGCTGACCGAGGCCTTGACCAGATCGCGGCCTTCGTCGGCCAGTTCGATGACTTTGTCACCGACGTTGTCGACGATGTAGACATCGTCGCCCGTGCCACCGCTGAGGCTGTCCGCCCCGAGACCGCCGTCCAGCCAGTCATTGCCGGCGCCGCCTTGCAGGACATTGATGGACGCGTTGCCGATCAGGGTGTTGTTCCAGTCGTTGCCGATCACGCTGAAGGCCCCGATGCCGGTGACGGTCACGTTCTCGACGTTGAGCAGGTTGTTCTGGCTCAGGTCGATCACGCTGGTCGACGCCTTGGCGGCGTAGGCGACATAGAGTTGGTCGGTGCCGTTATCGGCGTCTTCCTGTACCCGCGCCAGTTCCGCAGCCTGATCAAGGTAATAGGTGTCGTTGCCACCGCCGCCGATCAGCGTGTCGATGCCGAGCCCGCCATTGAGGAGGTTGTTGCCGTCGTTGCCGATCAGCACGTTGTTCAGGGCGTTGCCGGTGCCGTTGAGGTTATCGCTGCCGGTGAGGGTCAGGTTTTCCAGGTTGGCACCGAGGGTGTAGCTGATCGAAGCCATCACGGTGTCGATTTCGCCCGCCAGGGTGCTGGTTTCGCTGACGATGTCCTTGAGGTTGTCGACGACGTAAGTGTCGTTGCCGGTGCCGCCGACCATCCTGTCGGCGCCGAGGCCGCCGTCGAGCACGTTGTTGCCGCTGTTGCCGAGCAGGATGTTGTTCAGGGCGTTGCCGGTGCCGTTGACGTGGGCGCTGCCGGTCAGGGTCAGGTTTTCGACGTTGGCACTGAGGGTGTAGTCGCTCGATGCCAGGACAATGTCGATTTCGGTCAGCGAAGTGCCGGTTTCGATCACGTTGTCGCCGATGTTATCCACCACATAGGTGTCGTTGCCGGCACCGCCGATCAAGGTGTCCGCACCGCCCATGCCGTTGAGCACGTTGTTCAGCGCATTGCCGGTCAGCACATCGTCAAAGGCCGAGCCTGTGGCGTTTTCGATTTTCGCGCCGTAGGCAATTGCCAGGCCGTCATTTATGAGCGTCTGATTCACCCCATCGATGAATGCCTTGCCGATCTGGCTGAATGCGCCCTCGTTGAGGTTCAGGTTAACGGCGGCCAATTGGTTGCTGGCGTCGATCGTGTCGTTGCCGCCCGCATCCCAGATAGTCTGAAACACCGATTGGTCCGGTGCCCAGCGATAGACGTTGTCACCGGTTTGCCAAAGCATGTTGGCGCCATACATTTTCTGGATGACAAGAATATCCAGCAGCATCGGCGTAGTCGGCTGATAGGAGTACGTGTTGCTGTAACTCATGATCGTGAAATGTGAATCGTCGAGCAGGGGATTGAGCACCGTGCTGTTGGATTGGCTCGCTTCGAAGGGATGCTTCAAACCCAGGGCGTGACCGATTTCATGCACAAATGTCATGAAGTCATAGGTGCCTTTGACGGGGTCCGGGTTGTTGGTCGTCGGTCCGATCCAGACATCCCCGCCCACAGGAGATCTGTCGGGGTAGTAGCCCCAGGCAGCGGTTTTGTCATCCATCCCGGCGTAGCCGCCGAACCGCAAGTCTCCAGCGCTGACGGCATTGTCAGTGACCTGAGTGAACTTGAGATTGGCTACGGCGCTCCACGCGCCCAGTGCGGTTTTGACAGCGTCTTGCTGGGCAAATGTCAGAGCGAAACTGTTCCGGTACTCTTGTTCGGCGCTGTAGTTGGTGGCGAAGAATGACCCGCCAGGCGTGATGAAGCTATAGGTCAGATTAGTCGTGGAGACATTACCTTTCCATGTGGGACTCAGCCATTGGGAGCCGTAGATCAGGCTGTCGATCTGTTGGTTACCAGTCAAAAAAGTGGGGAATGTAAAAACGTAACCAAGAGGCGTCGACATCTGAAAATCCTGAGTGGGCTGCGACCCTCCTACAATGTGGCCGCTACAAGAAAGCAATTTTGTACCAGAAACAACGCCAATTGATATCACATAGCCATTGTTTTTTCTTAATTGGCGTCAAATAAGTGGCGGGTATTCGCTGTATCGGCACCTCATGTTGAAGCCTGAGGAAAAGCAGACTGATATTCTGTTGAAAATCGAATCGTCAGGACTTTCCATGAACCTCCCAAGCCCCGCGCTAATCCGCGAAACCTTCCCCGTCGGCCCGTTGCAGTGCAACTGCACGATCATCGGCGATCCAATTTCCAAAAAAGCCATCGTGGTCGATCCGGGTGGCAATCATGAATTGATTCTGGCGCGGCTCGATGCTCTGGGCCTGAAGGTCGTCAGCATCATTCACACCCACGCGCACCTGGATCATTTCCTGGCCTCCGGTCAGTTGAAGGAAAAAACCGGCGCCACCCTGCACTTGCACAAAGAAGATCAGTTCCTCTGGGACAACCTCGAGATGCAGTGCCAGATGTTCGGTGTGCCCTATACGCCAGTTCCCTCGCCGGATCGCTGGTTGGCCGACGATGAAGAACTCGCCTGCGGCTGCGGCGTGGCGCTGCATACGCCAGGTCACACGCCGGGTTCAATGAGCTTTTGGTTTTCAGAGGCTAAGCTGCTGATTGCCGGTGACACCCTGTTTCGTCGCGGGGTAGGGCGTACGGATTTGTGGGGCGGCGATCAGGCGACCATCGTGCGTTCGATCAAACAGCGCCTGTACACCCTTGATGAAGACGCAACGGTGGTAACCGGGCATGGTCCGGATACGCGTCTGGGCGATGAAATGCGCGACAACCCATTTGTGCGGGCTTAAGAATGATCAACGGAATTTTTCTCGCCTGAAATGATCCAACGCCCGCAAAGATCCAATGCCTAAGTCCGTTGCACCCCAGAATGCAAAAACCAGGAGTTCTTCATGTTCACCAAGCAGCGTTTGATTATTGTCGCTACGGCTGTGGCCTTGCTGTCGGGCTGCGCCTCGCCTAACCCATACGACAACCAGGGGCAGGCCGAGGGTGGTTCCACGGGCATGAGCAAAACCGCCAAGTACGGTGGCCTCGGTGCCCTGGCCGGTGCATTGGCCGGCGCAGCCATTGACCACAACAACCGTGGCAAAGGTGCGCTGATTGGCGCCGCCGTGGTGGGGGCTTCGGCTGCCGGTTATGGCTACTACGCCGACCAGCAAGAGAAAAAGCTGCGCGCCAGCATGGCCAACACCGGTGTCGAGGTGCAGCGCCAGGGCGATCAGATCAAGCTGATCATGCCGGGCAACATCACGTTCGCCACCGATTCGGCGAACATCGCCTCCAGTTTCTATCAGCCACTGAACAACCTGGCGGGTTCGCTCAAAGAGTTCAGCCAGAACCAGATCGAAATCGTTGGCTACACCGACAGTACCGGCAGTCGTCAACACAACATGGACCTGTCCCAGCGTCGTGCGCAGAGCGTGGCGACTTACCTGACGTCCCAAGGTGTCAGTGGTGCCAACCTGTCGGCGCGCGGCGCCGGGCCGGATAACCCGATTGCCAGCAACGGCGACGTCAATGGCCGGGCACAGAACCGCCGCGTCGAGGTCAACCTCAAGGCGATCCCGGGCCAGCAGTATGGCGGTCAGCAACAGCCAGGTACGGTTCAGCAGTACCCATAATTGTCTGACTGAACTCCAGGCGTAAAAAAACCGCCCGATCCTCAACAGATCGGGCGGTTTTTTTTGTCGCCAGAACAAGCGATGAACACTTCAGTACCGAAAAAGCCCCCGGACAATCACTCGTCCGAGGGCTTTTTTGCATCGCGCGAAACCTGATTACTTCTTCAGGCCGTAATGCTCATCAAGCATGCCCGGCGCGTTCGGGGCTTTGGGGGCGTAGTCGCGAGGCGGCTCCTGATTACGCGGTGGTGTCAGGCGTTCCCGTGGGGCCGCTGCCGCATCGGCGTGCAGCGAAGCCAGCAAGCGTTGGCGGGTCTGCTCGTCCAGGGCCAGGCGGTTGGCACCCTCGGCAAGATGATCCTGCACTTCCTGATAGCTCTGAGTCAGTTTCTTGACCAGGTTTGCAGTGCTGTTGAAGTGGGTAACCACCTCGTTCTGATAACTGTCGAAACGTTCCTGAATGTCATCCAGCTGACGTTGCGTGCTGCTGGGCGCGGCGTTCGGCACCAGGCGAGCAATCAGGAATCCAATGGCGACACCCACAACCAGGGCAAGAGTCGGCAACAACCAAACTAAGAGCGAGTGTTCCACGAGTCCTTCCTCTATAAACGGCTTTGCTTTACGTTAACGGCTCGAACCTGCGCTGTATACCGCGATTCACTCGCAACACATCGGCACAGACAATTTGCTAGACGAGTCGACCCGATTCGAGGTCACGGAGTTCCTTCCTTGCTTATGCGCGAAACCCCTGTAGTGATTGATGGCCCGGTCGGTCAACTGGAAGCTCTTTACCTGGATATCGAGCAGCCGCGCGGCATCGCGCTGATCTGCCACCCGAACCCGGTGCAGGGCGGCACCATGCTCAACAAAGTGGTCTCGACCCTGCAGCGCACCGCGCGCGATGCCGGTTTGATTACCTTGCGTTTCAACTACCGTGGCGTCGGTGCCAGCGAAGGTGCGCACGACATGGGCACCGGCGAAGTCGACGATGCTCAGGCGGCCGCCGCATGGTTGCGGGCGAAACATCCTGATTTGCCACTGACGCTGTTCGGTTTTTCCTTCGGCGGATTTGTTGCCGCCAGTCTCGGCGGACGCCTGGAAGAGAAGGGCGAGCAGCTCAAGCATGTGTTCATGGTCGCGCCAGCGGTGATGCGCCTGGGCGATCAAGATCAATTGCCGCGGCAAGGCGAGTTGACCTTGATCCAACCGGAAACCGACGAAGTCATCGACCCGCAAGCGGTCTACGACTGGTCCGAGAAACTCGATCGCCCCCATGAGCTGCTGAAAGTGGCAGAATGCGGACACTTTTTTCATGGCAAGCTGACCGATCTCAAGGATCTGATCCTGCCGCGTCTTTCGAATTGATTGCAGTCTGACAAGCGATTACCCATGACGACTCGTACCCGTATCCTCACCGGCATCACCACCACCGGCACGCCGCACCTGGGCAACTACGCCGGCGCCATCCGCCCGGCGATCCTCGCCAGCCGCGACAGCAATGCCGATTCGTTCTACTTCCTGGCCGACTACCACGCCCTGATCAAATGCGATGACCCGCTGCGCATCCAGCGCTCGCGTCTGGAAATCGCCGCGACCTGGCTGGCCGGTGGCCTGGATGTGGACCGTGTGACGTTCTATCGTCAGTCCGACATCCCTGAAATCCCCGAGCTGACCTGGCTGCTGACCTGCGTCGCCGCCAAAGGTTTGCTCAATCGCGCCCACGCCTACAAGGCTTCGGTGGACAAGAACGTTGAAACCGGTGAAGACCCGGATGCCGGCATCACCATGGGCTTGTACAGCTATCCGGTGCTGATGGCCGCGGACATCCTGATGTTCAACGCGCACAAGGTGCCGGTCGGTCGTGACCAGATCCAGCACGTGGAAATGGCCCGCGACATTGGTCAACGCTTCAACCACCTGTTTGGCCAGGGCAAAGAATTCTTCACCATGCCCGAGGCGCTGATCGAAGAAAGCGTCGCGACGCTGCCCGGCCTCGACGGTCGCAAGATGTCGAAAAGCTACGACAACACCATCCCGTTGTTCAGCAGCGCCAAGGAAATGAAGGACGCCATCTCGCGGATCGTCACCGACTCCCGCGCGCCGGGCGAAGCCAAAGATCCGGACAATTCGCACCTGTTCACGCTGTTCCAGGCCTTCGCCACCCCGGCGCAGTCCGACGAATTCCGCAGCGAACTGTTGCAGGGCCTGGGTTGGGGCGAGGCGAAGAATCGCCTGTTCCAGCTGCTCGACAGCGAATTGGGCGAGTCCCGCGAGCGTTATCACCAGCTGATCGAGCGCCCGGCGGATCTGGAAGACATCCTGCAAGTCGGTGCGAAAAAGGCTCGCTCGGTGGCGACACCGTTCCTCCACGAACTGCGTGAAGCGGTGGGCCTGCGTTCTTTCGTTGCTCAGACTCAGGTCGCGGCGACCACCAAGAAGAAAGCCGCGAAAGCCGCGCGTTTTGTCAGCTTCCGCGAAGACGACGGCAGCTTCCGCTTCCGTCTGCTGGCGGCCGATGGAGAGCAATTGCTGCTGTCGCGCAACTTCGCCGATGGTAAAACCGCCGGTCAGGTGACCAAGCAACTGCAAGCGGGCCAGCCATTGGACGTGCGCAGCGAAGACTTGAGCTTCAGTGTCTGGCTGGAAGGCGAGTGCGTTGCCGATAGCCCGGCCTTCGCCGACAGTGCCGCTCGCGACGTCGCCATCGACGCCCTGCGGATTGCGCTGACACCGGTTCAGGAATAATCAACGGCTCGGCCCGACCAAGGGCTGATTGCCATTCCTGCGGGCCGTCGCTACAGTGACGGCCCGTTTTTGTTGCCTTGCTAACGAATTATGACGCCCCTAGAACGATATCAAGCTGATCTGAAACGCCCGGAATTCTTCCATGACGCCGCGCAGGAAACTGCCGTGCGCCATTTGCAGCGCCTGTACGACGATCTGGTCGCCGCCTCGCAGAGCAAACCGGGCCTGCTCGGCAAGCTGTTCGGAAAGAAAGAGCAGGCGCCGGTCAAGGGCCTGTATTTCTGGGGTGGCGTAGGCCGCGGCAAGACCTACCTGGTCGACACCTTCTTCGAAGCGTTGCCGTTCAAGGAAAAGACCCGCACTCACTTCCACCGCTTCATGAAGCGCGTGCACGAAGAGATGAAGACCCTCGGCGGCGAGAAAAACCCGCTGACCATCATCGCCAAGCGCTTCTCCGACGAGTCGCGAGTGATCTGTTTCGATGAGTTCTTCGTCTCCGACATTACCGACGCGATGATCCTCGGTACGTTGATGGAAGAGCTGTTCAAGAACGGCGTGACCCTGGTCGCGACGTCCAACATCGTGCCGGACGGCCTGTACAAGGACGGCCTGCAACGCGCACGCTTCCTGCCGGCCATCGCGCTGATCAAGCAGAACACCGAAATCGTCAACGTCGACAGCGGCGTCGATTACCGTCTGCGTCACCTCGAGCAAGCGGAGCTGTTCCACTTCCCGCTCGACGAAGCGTCCCACGAAAGCCTGCGCAAGAGCTTCCGCGCCCTGACGCCGGAATGCACGGCAGCCATCGAGAACGATGTGCTGATGATCGAGAACCGCGAGATACGTGCCTTGCGCACCTGCGATGACGTGGCCTGGTTCGACTTCCGCGAACTGTGTGACGGTCCGCGCAGCCAGAACGATTACATCGAGCTGGGCAAGATCTTCCACGCCGTGTTGCTCAGCGGTGTCGAGCAAATGAGCGTCACCACCGACGACATCGCCCGACGCTTTATCAACATGGTCGATGAGTTCTACGACCGTAACGTGAAGTTGATCATTTCCGCTGAGGTCGAGCTCAAAGACCTCTACACCGGCGGTCGCCTGAACTTCGAGTTCCAGCGTACCCTCAGCCGTTTGCTGGAAATGCAGTCCCACGAATTCCTGTCTCGGGCGCATAAGCCGTAGGACGTTTTCGGAAAATAAAAAAGGCCTGCAGATGCAGGCCTTTTTTATGTGTCGACACAATCTCGAACTCACGACAGGTCCTAGGGGAGCGGGCTTGTCCGCGATAGGGGCGGCACATCCAGCATTGATGTGTTTGTCGCACCGCCATCGCGGGCAAGCCCGCTCCCACAGGGATTTGTGTTCTTTTTGAGCGTTTATGCCGCTTGCTGAAACTGCTGTCGATACTGGTTCGGCGACAATTCAGTGTGCTGGCGGAACAGTCGAGCGAAGAAGCTCGCATCGTCATACCCGACTTCATAACTGATGGTCTTGATGCTCTTGCGGCTGCCGGACAGCAAGCCCTTGGCCGTTTCGATGCGCAGGCGTTGCAGGTAATGCAGGGGCTTGTCGCCGGTGGCGGTCTGGAAGCGGCGCATGAAGTTGCGGATGCTCATGCCGTGCTCGCGCGCGACGTCTTCGAAGCGAAACTTGTCGGCGAAGTGTTCTTCGAGCCAGTGCTGGATCTGCAGGATGATCACGTCCTGGTGCAGCTTCTGCCCGCCGAAACCGATGCGTCCCGGCGAATAGCTGCGCTGCACTTCATAGAGAATGTCGCGGGCCACGGCCTGGGCCACGTTGGCACCGCAGAAGCGTTCGATCAGGTAGATGTAGAGATCGCACGCCGAGGTCGTGCCGCCGGCGCAATACAGGTTGTCGGCGTCGGTCAGGTGCTTGTCCTGATTGAGATAAACCTTCGGGAAGCGCTCGGCAAACGCATTGAAGAAACGCCAGTAAGTGGTCGCTTCCTTGCCATCGAGCAGCCCGGCTTCGGCGAGCCAGAACACCCCGGTAGCCTCGCCACAAAGTACCGCGCCGCGAGCATGTTGCTGGCGCAGCCACGGCAGGACCTGTGGGTAACGTTGGCAAAGGGTTTCGAAATCGTCCCAGAACGCCGGGAGAATGATGACGTCAGCGTTTTCCAGGCCGCCGTCCACCGGCATGATCACATCGCTGAAGCTGTTGACCGGTTTGCCATCCGGGCTGACCAGCCGCGTTTCGAACGCCGGTGTCAGGCCCTGGCCCAGTTGTTTGCCGTAGCGCAGGCTGGCCAGATGGAAGAAATCCTTGGCTTGCATGAGGGTGGAAGCGAAAACCCGGTCGATAGCCAGGATGCTGACGCGCCGCAAGGGCGTGGAGACTTGGTTAGACATAATTCAACTTTATTCTTATAGGGGAAAGTGGTCACCAGACGGCTGGATCGTCTTATTTTTTGTCTGATGTGTCCAGTGTCCTGTATCGGAAGCGAGGCTTAGTCTCTGCAGGTCTACTTCTTCTAACAATAACGACAGGTGCCGCATGATCCCCAGAACCTTGTTCAGTTCCGAGCACGAACTTTTTCGCGACAGCGTGCGAACGTTCCTCGAAAAAGAGGCTGTGCCGTTTCATGGGCAATGGGAGAAACAGGGTTATATCGACCGCCAACTCTGGAACAAGGCGGGGGAGGCCGGGATGTTGTGTTCGCATCTGCCAGAAGAGTACGGCGGGCTGGGAGCGGATTTTCTCTACAGTGCGGTGGTGATCGAAGAGGTGGGTCGACTGGGGCTGACCGGGATTGGTTTTTCCCTGCATTCCGACATCGTCGCGCCGTACATCCTGCATTACGGCAGCGAAGCGCTGAAACACAAATACCTGCCAAAACTGGTGTCTGGCGAGATGGTCACCGCGATCGCCATGACCGAGCCGGGTGCCGGTTCCGACCTGCAAGGGGTGAAAACCACGGCAGTGCTTGACGGAGACGAATACGTGATCAACGGTTCGAAGACGTTCATCACCAATGGCTATCTCGCGGACCTGGTGATTGTCGTGGCCAAGACCGATCCGAAGGCCGGCGCGAAGGGCACCAGTCTGTTTCTGGTCGAGGCCAATACGCCGGGCTTCGCCAAGGGCAAGCGCCTGGAAAAGGTCGGGATGAAGGCGCAGGACACATCGGAGCTGTTCTTTCAGGACGTTCGGGTGCCCAAGGAAAACCTGCTGGGCCAGGCCGGGATGGGGTTTGCGTATCTGATGCAGGAATTGCCGCAGGAACGTCTGACGGTTGCGGTAGGCGGGCTGGCGTCGGCTGAGGCTGCGCTGCAATGGACGTTGGAGTACACCCGCGAGCGCAAGGCGTTTGGCAAAGCGATTGCGGATTTCCAGAACACTCGCTTCAAACTGGCGGAAATGGCGACTGAAATCCAGATTGGCCGGGTCTTCGTCGATCGCTGCCTGGAGTTGCACCTGCAAGGCAAACTCGATGTGCCGACGGCGGCGATGGCCAAGTATTGGGGGACGGACCTGCAATGCAAGGTGCTCGACGAGTGCGTGCAGTTGCATGGCGGCTATGGGTTCATGTGGGAATACCCGATCGCTCGGGCGTGGGCGGATGCGCGGGTGCAGCGGATTTATGCCGGGACTAACGAAATCATGAAGGAGATTATCGCCAGATCGCTTTAATTTGCCGTGATTGGGCGGACACCATCGCGGGCAAGCCCGCTCCCACACGGGGTCTGTGACCGATCGCCATGTTGTGATCGACACACAGCCTTGTGGGAGCGGGCTTGCCCGCGATTGGGTCTAAAGGTCAATCAAGGCGCCGGGTTCGGGTGATCCTTGTGAATCGCCTCAATCCCCGCCAGCACTTCATCGGAAAGTTTCAGCTCGAAGCTGGCAATGTTGCTGTCCAGCTGTTCCAACGTCGTCGCGCCGATGATGTTGCTGGTCACAAACGGCTGTTGCGTCACAAACGCCAAGGCCATTTGCGCCGGGTCGAGGCCGTGTGCACGGGCCAATGCCACATAACGGCTGCACGCTGCTTCCGACTGTGGATTGAAATAGCGGCTGAAGCGGCTGTAGAGGCTCAGGCGGCCTTTCGGCGGGCGCGCGCCACCTTCGTACTTGCCCGACAGGAAACCGAACGCCAGCGGCGAATAGGCCAGCAGGCCGCATTGCTCGCGGATGGCGATTTCCGCCAGGCCGACTTCGAAGCTGCGGTTGAGCAGGTTGTACGGGTTCTGGATGGATACCGCACGCGGCCAGCCACGGGCTTCGGCCAGTGCCAGGAAGCGCATGGTGCCCCACGGCGTTTCATTGGACAGGCCGATGTGGCGGATCTTGCCGGCCCGGACCTGTTCGTCCAGCGCTTCGAGGGTGTCCTCCAGTGGGGTCAGGTTCGCTTCGCTCTTGTGTTTGTAGCCTAACTGGCCGAAGAAGTTGGTGCTGCGCTCTGGCCAGTGCAACTGATAGAGGTCGATGTAGTCGGTCTGCAGGCGCTTGAGGCTGGCGTCCACGGCTTCGGTGATGTGCTGGCGGTTGTGGCGCAGGTTTTTGTCGCGGATGTAGTCGATGGTGTTGCCGGGGCCGGCGATCTTGCTGGCCAGGATCCAGTCGGCGCGATCACCGTGGCTTTTGAAGTAATTGCCGATGTAGCGCTCGGTGGTGGCATAGGTTTCGGCTTTCGGTGGTACCGGGTACATCTCGGCGGTATCGATGAAATTGATCCCGGCGCTTTTGGCCCGCTCAATCTGTGCGAAGGCTTCAGCTTCACTGTTTTGCTCGCCCCAAGTCATGGTTCCGAGGCAGATGGCGCTTACGTTCAGATTGGTTCGGCCTAGCTGGCGATAGTCCATCGTGTGCTCCTTGGGCAAAACAATCATAAAAGCAGGTTGAAATATTTTTCGCAATCTGCATAATTGCGCACCTCTTTCTGCAGTGGAAGTGATGCGCCGCCGCCGAAGAATCTTGCCGTTGAACGGACGCGCCGACCCGAGCCCCCGAAAGCGTCTGTATCCGGCTGCCTTTGACTTGTCAAAGTACGCACTATTCAGTAAGATCCGCCGTCTAATTTACAGGGCGGCCCCTGAGGCTATAAAGAATGAAAACTTTTACTGCTAAACCGGAAACAGTACAGCGCGACTGGTTTGTCGTCGACGCTGCAGGTCAGACCCTGGGTCGTCTGGCCACCGAAATCGCGAGCCGTCTGCGTGGCAAGCATAAAGCTGAGTACACTCCTCACGTTGACACCGGCGATTACATCGTCGTTATCAATGCCGAGCAGATTCGTGTAACCGGTGCTAAAACCACCGACAAGATCTACTACTCCCACTCCGGTTTCCCGGGCGGCATCAAGTCGATCAACTTCGAAAAGCTGATCGCTAAAGCCCCTGAGCGCGTGATCGAGACCGCGGTCAAAGGCATGCTGCCTAAGAACCCGCTGGGTCGCGACATGTATCGTAAGCTGAAAGTCTATGCGGGCGCTGTACACCCTCATACTGCTCAGCAGCCCCAAGAACTGAAGTTTTAACGGAATAGTTCATTATGTCGGCGACTCAAAATTACGGCACTGGCCGTCGCAAGACCGCAACCGCACGCGTTTTCCTGCGTCCGGGTACTGGTAACATCTCGATCAACAACCGCTCCCTGGATAATTTCTTCGGCCGCGAAACTGCCCGCATGGTAGTTCGTCAGCCGCTGGAATTGACCGAGACAGTTGAGAAGTTCGACATCTACGTCACCGTTATCGGTGGCGGTGTAAGTGGTCAAGCTGGCGCAATCCGCCACGGTATCACTCGCGCTCTGATGCAGTACGACGAAACCCTGCGTGGCGCTCTGCGCAAAGCTGGCTTCGTTACTCGCGATGCTCGTGAAGTTGAACGTAAGAAAGTCGGTCTGCGTAAAGCGCGTAAGCGTCCGCAGTACTCGAAGCGTTAATTCGCTTTCTCGTTCAAAAAAAACGCCCAGTTTCCTCACGGAGCTGGGCGTTTTTTTATGGGCGCGATTTATCAAAGAATTGCTCTGTGACAACTTGCCACATCCGCAGAGCCCCTATACTGCAAGGCTTGGCAGTGGAGCCCTTCGGTAATTACCTTGTCAGAATTGGGGCTTTTCATTACCATTCGGCAAAATTTTTATAAGTACATAGTTTTACTTAGTAGATGCCTGATTTAACAGGCCACAAAGCTGATGGGAGAGGACTGAATGAGCAATGACGGCGTGAATGCAGGCCGGCGTCGCTTCTTGGTAGCAGCCACATCCGTGGTGGGTGCTGCAGGAGCGGTGGGGGCTGCGGTCCCGTTCGTGGGGTCATGGTTTCCCAGTGCCAAGGCGAAAGCCGCAGGTGCACCGGTGAAAGTGAATGTCAGCAAAATCGAGCCAGGTCAGCAGATGATTGCTGAGTGGCGCGGTCAGCCGGTGTTCATTGTCCGCCGTACCGAGGAAATCCTGGGGAATCTGAAAAAGATCGAGGGCCAGCTGTCTGACCCGACCTCCAAGAACTCGACACAACCGACCTATGTCGATCCGGAAACGCGTTCGATCAAGCCAGAGGTTCTGCTGCTGATCGGTATCTGTACGCACCTGGGTTGCTCGCCAACCTTCCGTCCCGAAGTGGCACCTGCTGATCTGGGCAAGGACTGGGTAGGCGGTTATTTCTGCCCATGCCACGGTTCCCATTACGATCTGGCTGGCCGTGTCTACAAGTCGCAACCTGCGCCTTTGAACCTGCCAGTTCCCCCGCATTCCTATGAGACCGATGAGATCATTGTCATCGGCGTCGATACGGAGAAAGCGTGATGAGCAAGTTCATGGATTGGGTTGATGCGCGCTTTCCCGCAACCAAAATGTGGGAAGACCATCTCAGCAAGTACTACGCCCCGAAGAACTTCAACTTCTTCTATTTCTTTGGCTCCCTGGCACTGCTCGTTCTGGTCAACCAGATCGTTACCGGTGTCTGGCTGACCATGAGCTACACCCCGTCGGCGGAAGAAGCCTTTGCCTCCGTCGAATACATCATGCGCGACGTCGAGTACGGCTCGATCCTGCGTATGTTGCACGCCGTCGGCGCTTCGATGTTCTTTATCGTGGTGTATCTGCACATGTTCCGTGGCTTGCTCTACGGTTCGTACCAGAAGCCGCGTGAGCTGGTGTGGGTCTTCGGCATGCTGATTTACCTGGCGCTGATGGCTGAGGCCTTCATGGGTTATCTGCTGCCGTGGGGCCAGATGTCCTACTGGGGCGCCCAGGTGATTATCTCGCTGTTCGGTGCGATCCCGGTCATCGGTAACGACCTGACCCAGTGGATCCGTGGTGACTACCTGATTTCCGGTATCACCCTGAACCGCTTCTTTGCCCTGCACGTTGTTGCCCTGCCGATCGTGATTCTCGGTCTGGTGGTGCTGCACGTTCTGGCGTTGCACGAAGTCGGTTCGAACAACCCTGACGGCGTCGACATCAAGAAACACAAAGACGAAAACGGCGTACCGCTGGACGGCATTGCCTTCCACCCGTACTACACCGTGAAAGATATCGTCGGCGTGGTGGTGTTCCTGTTTATCTTCTGCTCGATCGTGTTCTTCTTCCCGGAAATGGGCGGCTACTTCCTCGAGAAGCCGAACTTTGAAGTGGCGAACGCCTTCAAGACCCCTGAGCACATCGCTCCGGTCTGGTACTTCACACCGTTCTACGCGATTCTGCGGGCGGTTCCGGACAAGCTCCTGGGCGTTATCGCCATGGGCGCAGCCATCGCTGTGCTGTTCGTCCTGCCGTGGCTGGATCGCAGCCCCGTCAAGTCGATGCGCTACAAAGGCTGGCTGAGCAAAATCTGGCTGGTGGTGTTCTGCGTCTCGTTCGTGATCCTCGGCATTCTGGGTGTTCTGGCTCCGACGCCGGGTCGTACGCTGCTGTCGCAGGTATGCACCTTCCTGTACTTCGCCTACTTCATTCTGATGCCGTTCTACACCAGGCTCGAGAAGACCAAACCGGTTCCGGAAAGGGTGACTGGCTGATGAAAAAGCTATTTGCTGTACTGATTCTTGCTGCCATGCCTGTCCTGTCCTTCGCGGCTGAACACGGTGGTCCCGAGCTGGAAAAGGTCGACATCGACGTTTCCGACAAGGCCGCCATGCAAGACGGCGCGCGTACATTCGCCAACTACTGCATGGGCTGCCACAGCGCCAAGTTCCAACGCTACGAGCGTGTTGCCGACGATCTGGGTATTCCTCACGATCTGATGTTGTCGAAGCTGGTGTTCACCGGCGCCAAGATTGGCGACCACATGAGCATCGGCATGCAGCCGGCTGACGCCAAGACCTGGTTCGGTGCTGCACCGCCCGACCTGACCCTGGTGGCTCGTGTTCGCGGTACGGACTGGCTCTACGGTTACCTGAAGTCGTTCTACGAAGACCCGTCGCGTCCTTGGGGCGTGAACAACAAGGTCTTCCCGAACGTGGGCATGCCGAACGTCCTGGTGGGCCTGCAAGGTCGTCAGGTCGTCGGTTGCAAACAGGTCCAGATCGTCGAAGATGGCAAGAAGCAATATGATCCGCTGACCGGTACCGCGCTGACTCATGAAGCGTGCGATCAGCTGACCATTGTGCCGAAGAGCGGTGCTCTGACCGAAGAGCAGTTCGATGAGAAGGTCAAGAATCTGGTAACCTTCCTCGCTTACTCGGCTAACCCGGTTAAGCTGGAGCATCAGCGCATCGGTACCTATGTGTTGCTGTACCTGGCGTTCTTCTTCGTATTCGCTTACTTGCTCAAGCGTGAATACTGGAAAGACGTCCATTGATAAAGCTGTAAGCAATTGCTGTTAATCGCACGCGCCCAGGGGCGTCTCTGAAGGTGTAACGAGTCTGGCAAGCCAGGCGTTACGGGAGACGTCCTCTGGGCGCGTGCGTTTTTCCGCTTCCGATAATTTCAACAAGCGAGGAGGACCGCCATGGGCGTGACCAATCGGTTGGCCTGTTACTCCGACCCCGCCGACCACTATTCCCACCGAGTGCGCATCGTACTTGCAGAGAAGGGTGTCAGCGCCGAGATCATTTACGTGGAAGCTGGTCGCCAGCCGCCTAAACTGATTGAGGTGAACCCTTACGGAAGCCTGCCCACCCTGGTCGATCGTGACCTGGCGTTGTGGGAGTCGACCGTGGTGATGGAATATCTGGATGAGCGTTACCCGCACCCGCCTTTGCTGCCGGTTTATCCAGTGGCGCGTGCCAACAGTCGTCTGCTGATTCATCGTATTCAGCGTGACTGGTGTGGTCTGGTGGATCTGATCCTGGATTCGCGGACCAAGGAAGCCGCCCGTGTCGTCGCTCGTAAAGAGCTGCGCGAAAGCCTGACTGGCGTGTCGCCGTTGTTCGCTGACAAGCCGTTTTTCCTCAGCGAGGATCAAAGTCTGGTGGATTGCTGCCTATTGCCAATACTCTGGCGCTTGCCGATTCTAGGTATTGAACTGCCGCGGCCTGCCAAGCCGCTGCTTGATTATATGGAGCGCTCGTTTGCGCGTGAGGCTTTCCAGGCGAGTCTGTCTGGTGTCGAACGCGATATGCGCTAAGGCTTAAGGAGCCGCTATGAACTCCAGTCGACCTTATCTGGTCCGCGCGCTCTACGAGTGGATTGTGGACAACGATTGCACCCCGCACATGTTGGTCAATTCCGAGTATCCGTCGGTGCAGGTGCCTCAAGGTTTTGCCAGTGACGGACAGATTGTCCTGAATGTTTCGCCGGCCGCCGTGCGTCATTTGCACATGGATAACGAAGCGGTCAGCTTCGAAGGGCGCTTCGGTGGCGTGCCGCACACCCTGTACGTGCCTATCGCTTCGATCCTGGGTATTTACGCCCGAGAGAACGGCCAGGGCATGGTGTTCGATCTGGAATCGCCTATGGAAGACGAGGACGAGATCGAGCCGGATGATGATCTTCCTCCACCCGACAGTGAGCCGCCGCGTCCAAGTGGTCGGCCTAGTTTGAAAGTGGTGAAGTAATAAAAAAGGCGATCCGAAAGGATCGCCTTTTTTATTGCTGTAGTAGCCAGCTTGCTGCGGGCGGCGTTCCGGCGATGGCGACCTCAGAGATGCCATTGCCGGTCAGCAAGTGTCAGTCGATGTACTCAAACAGCTTCACAATCTTCTGTACGCCGGAAACGCCCTGCACCAGATTGGTCGCCTGAGCGGCTTCCTGCTTGGTTAACAGACCCAGCAAATAGACGATGCCGTTTTCGGTGACGACCTTGATGCGCGAGCCCGGAATGTTCGGATCGGTGAGCATCTGGGTCTTGATCTTGGAAGTCAGCCAAGTGTCGTTCTGGCGGGCAAGAAATCCGGAGGGCGGCAGCACCTGCAGTTCGTTGTGCACCGTCTTCACGCGCTGGACGGCGGCGGCGGCCTGTTCGGCCTTGGCTTTCAGGTCTGCGCGAGGGGTTTGGCCGGCGAGCAGCACGACACCGTTGAAGCTGGTGACGACGATGTGCGAATCGTTGTCCAGGGCTGGATCGGCCTTGGCGATGTTCACGCCGACCTTGGTGTCGATCAGAGAGTCGTCGATCTTGCTGCCTAAGGTGCGCGTGCCGCGGTCATCATCGATTGGTGCTTCACGGCTGGCGTTAACCACCGAGGTGCAGCCGCTGATGCCGAGGCACAGGGTCAAGGCCAGAAGGCCTAGGCGATTAGGGGTCATTCTTCACTCCCGAACAGTTGGCTGTCGATCAAGTCGCAAAGGCAGTGGATCGCCAGCAGGTGGACTTCCTGAATACGTGCGGTGACGTTGGCCGGTACGCGAATCTCGACGTCCTCGGGCAATAGCAGCGAGGCCATGCCGCCGCCATCGCGACCCGTCAATGCTACGACAATCATTTCGCGATCATGTGCGGCCTGGATCGCTTGAATAATGTTCGCCGAGTTACCGCTGGTGGAAATCGCCAGCAGTACGTCGCCTGGCTGGCCGAGCGCGCGGATCTGCTTGGAGAAGATTTCGTTGTAGCTGTAGTCGTTGGCGATCGAGGTGATTGTCGAGCTGTCGGTGGTCAGCGCGATGGCCGGCAGGCTCGGACGCTCGCGTTCGAAGCGATTCAGCAGCTCGGACGAGAAGTGCTGGGCATCGCCAGCGGAACCGCCGTTGCCGCAGGAAAGCATTTTGCCTTCGTTGAGCAGGGCGTTGACCATCACTTGGCTGGCTTGCTCGATGTGCGGTGCAAGTACGTCCATCGCCATTTGCTTGGTGTCGATACTGGCCTGAAAAAGCTGGCGAATTCGGGATTGCATGTCCATCTGTGTGACCTTAATTAGCGCGGCTACTTGGCACATGAATGTGCAGCCCGCAAAGCAAAGAGCAAAATTGTTGGGTGAAAGTGCCCGGTTCGGGACGCACGCGATCAGCTGTCGAAGGCATTCTGCAGCCAGTTCAACTGATCGAGGTTGCTGTCGATGGCAACCACGTCGAAACGGCAAGGGGAATTGGCCCAACGCGACTCGCGCTGAAGAAAATACTGCGCGGCAAAAATCAGTTTCTGCCGTTTGCGCTCATCGATGCTATCGAGCGCGCCACCCCATTGAGTGTTTTTTCTGTAGCGAACTTCAACGAATACTACTGTATCGCCATCAAGCATGACCAGATCAAGCTCGCCGCGTTTACACAACCAGTTCTGCGCCAGCAGGCGCAGACCTTGTTGTTGCAGATGCTCGAGCGCGTGGCGCTCGGCATCTTTACCGCTTTGCTGGCGTGACCTGTCAGGCATCAGCGCGGGGTGTCCGGCAGGCGTTGAACCTGACCGCTGACGAACTGCGCCCAGGGCAACTGACGCACGACGCGCTGGTTCTGAGTCATGCCCAAGCTACCCGATTGACCCTCGATGCGGCTGTCCGGCAGTGCCTTGAGTTGTCCCAGGCGCGGAGCCAGGCGGTAGGCATCGACGCCCATCGCATACAAACGACCCAGGCTGCCGGCGGCTTGTGGCCATTGTGCAGTCACTTGCTTGCGCAGTGGGTCGTTGGCATCCAGCAACCATGGGGTTTCGCAGAAGCGAATGCCGTTCATGTCGTTGTACTGATTCACGTCGCCGCTGGCACTGAATACGTGGGACGTGGCGTAAACCGGCACATCGCCCGCGTACTGGAAGTTCAGGGTCGGTTTGATCTGCTGGGCCTGCTGAGGTGTTGCGGCCAGGAAAATGAACTCGATGTCCTGGCGGCGCGAAGGCTGGGCAGCGACCTGCGAGCCGACAGTGCTTTGCAGGCTCTTGGCGCGGCCTTCGCTCTGGCGCAGCTGGAACATGTCGGCGATCTGCTGGGCCAGTTGCACTGGCTGATCAACGCGTTCGGTGGCAACGATGCTGCCGCCGTTGGCTTGCCAATCCTGGCTGAACGCCCTGAGTACGCGGTCGCCCCATTCGCCTTTCGGCACCATGATCGCGGCGCGATGCAGGCCATCGGCGCGAGCGCGACGGGACACTTCACGGGCTTCGTCTTCAGCAGCAAGACCGAACTGGAACAGCTGGGCCGGTCCTTGTTCGCCTTCGCTGTAGTTCAGCGCCAGGGTCGTGATCGGTAACTGCGGACGAGTGCTGAGCTGTTTGACCAGCGGTTTTTCCAGCGGACCGACAACCAATTGCACGCCATCGGCCTGGGCCTTGCGATAGAACTCGTCCATCGATGTCAGGCGCGAGCTGTCATAGAATTCGATGGCGGGCGGCTTCTGACCGGCCTGTTGAGCCTGGTAGTGCGCCGCCATGAAACCTTCACGAAGCGCTTTGCCGACCGATGCCAGCGGGCCGTCTTGCGGCAGCAGCAGGGCGATCTTGCTCAGAGGCTGGCTGGCCAGTTCCTTGAGTTTGGTCAGTGGCAGCGGCAGTTGAATGGCCGCCGGGTGTTTAGGATTCTGGGCGCGCCAGTTGTCGATCGCGGCTTGTTGCTGCTCAAGCGTACCGGCGGTTTTAACTGCCAGCGCCAGGCCTATCCAGCCGCCGAGGTCATCGTTGGTGGTCGGTTGCAATTGGTCGGTTGGCAGCGAAGCGATCAGGGTCCAGATCGCTTCGTGGTTTTTGCCTGCCGCTTCATCGCTTAGCATCGGCGCGATGAAAATACGCTCCCGTGCTGCGGCGAGGGTCTGGCCATCGGCCTCAAGGGCGCGGGCATGCACGGTGCCGGTGCGAACCTGTTGCTCGACAGGCAATTCACCCAGGCGTTGCAGGCTCGGATGGCTCAGTGCGGTCAGTGCTGCTTTCGGCTGATTGCGCACCATGGCCAGTTCGGCTGCCAGCGTGCTGGCGAATACCTGTTGGCCGGGCTTGAGTTGCTCGACCGGCACTTGTTGCAGGATTTGCGCGGACTGGCCGGCATTGCCCTGGCGATAAGCGAGGTCGGCCGCACTCAGGCGAAACAGCGCGGCTTGTTCCGGCGTTTTGCTTTTGGCGGCCTGATCGAGCAATTGCTCGATACTGGCATCCGGGGTCCGTGGAAGTTCGCCAAGGCTGGAAGAGGGCGAGCTGGCGCAAGCCGCCAGCAAGGCAGCGAGGCAGAGGGCAGTGAACAGCCGCAGGCAAGCGATCATGTAGTGTTCCTGATACTCGATCAAATTAGCGTGGAATTGTACCCAAGCACTGGCCGGGGCGCGATGTTACTGGCGTGAATCGATCAATTTAGCTCGTATAAATGTTGCAGCGAGACATCGGAACCTGAAAAACCCGGGATTGCTTGCACGTATCGCAAGCGTCGCTACGCGCTACAATGGCGGCTTTTACCGATCATGAGGTGTGCGCTTTGACTGCTCCAGGTGCTTTGAATTCCGCTGCTGGCTCGCTATATGTGGTGGCGACGCCCATCGGCAACCTGGACGACATCAGTGCGCGCGCGCTGAAAATCCTGCGCGAGGTGGCATTGATTGCCGCCGAGGACACCCGTCACTCCCAACGGTTGATGCAGCACTTCGGCATCCCCACGCCGCTGGCGGCCTGTCATGAGCATAACGAACGGGATGAAGGTAGTCGCTTTATTACCCGCCTGCTCGCCGGCGACGATGTCGCGCTGATCTCCGACGCCGGGACGCCGCTGATCTCCGATCCGGGTTATCACCTGGTGCGCCAGGCTCGCGCGGCGGGGATCAATGTAGTGCCGGTCCCGGGCGCCTGTGCATTGATCGCGGCGCTGTCGGCGGCGGGTTTGCCGTCGGATCGTTTTATCTTCGAAGGCTTCCTGCCGGCCAAGGCTGTCGGTCGTCGGGCTCGCCTGGAATTGGTCAAGGAAGAACCGCGCACGCTTATTTTCTACGAAGCTCCGCACCGCATCCTGGAATGCCTGCAAGACATGGAATTGGTCTTCGGCGGGGAGCGCCCGGCGTTGCTGGCGCGGGAACTGACCAAAACTTTTGAAACATTGAAAGGCCTGCCATTGGCCGAGCTGCGCGAGTTCGTCGAGTCGGACAGCAATCAGCAGCGCGGCGAGTGCGTGGTGTTGGTGGCGGGCTGGTCCGCCCCTGAGACTGAAGATGCCGTCAGCAGTGAAGCGATGCGCATCCTTAATCTGTTGCTCGAAGAAATGCCGCTCAAGCGTGCTGCAGCATTGGCGGCGCAAATTACCGGTGAGCGCAAGAATGTCCTGTATCAGGTCGCGTTGGATAAGCAGAAGGGTGAGTAAAACCCGACGTGCAGGAGTGGCTGAAGGCGTTTAACGCTTGTTCTTCGGCCGCTCTGCCGTTAACCTTCGCGGCGGAGAGTCGATCGGACAGTCGCTGCCCTCTATGAAAATTAGGGGGGGGAGGAAAGTCCGGGCTCCATAGGGCGAAGTGCCAGGTAATGCCTGGGAGGCGTGAGCCTACGGAAAGTGCCACAGAAAATAACCGCCTAAGCGCTTCGGCGCCGGTAAGGGTGAAAAGGTGCGGTAAGAGCGCACCGCACGTCTGGCAACAGTTCGTGGCTAGGTAAACCCCACTTGGAGCAAGACCAAATAGGGTCCCAAGGCGTGGCCCGCGCTGGGACCGGGTAGGTTGCTAAAGATGTCCAGTGATGGCCATCGTAGACGAATGACTGTTCAAGACAGAACCCGGCTTACAGATCGACTCTCCACCTTTTTTCCCTCCCTGTTCGAATCGTTGAGCAGGGCGCTCGTAGTGGCAATTTCCCTCCTGCACAATCAATCGCATAACCTCTTTTGTAATACCGAAAAAATCTTACTCTTAACAAACTACTTTAACTTCTGAATGCAGCCTTCTGTGCTGATTCAAGTTATTGAGCAGATTCATCCGCCAGATTGCCGTTACCCCTCCCGATACGCTCCTAAATCTCAGTTCTGTAAGGGTTTTCCTTTAATCCGCGCCTTGACGGTGCGGTGGCCGCATTCCTATAGTGTGCGCAAGTGGCGAAAAGTGGCACGAAGTGGGTTTTTTGAACGCAAAACGCTAATATTTGGAGAAACGCTGACGTGTTTCGCGGAGCTAACGCTATCAGTCTCGACGCAAAGGGCCGTCTCGCCATGCCGAGCCGGTACCGTGACGAGCTCGTTTCGCGTAGTTCCGGTCAGTTAATCGTCACAATTGATGCCGTTGATCCGTGTTTGTGTGTTTACCCCCTCGATGAGTGGGAAATTATTGAAACCAAACTGCGTGCACTGCCTTCGCTTCGCGAAGAGAACCGCCGTCTGCAACGTTTATTGATTGGTAATGCCGTCGACCTCGAACTCGATGGCAGTGGTCGTTTTCTGGTTCCGCCGCGTCTTCGCGAATATGCCAAGTTGGATAAGCGCGCGATGTTGGTAGGCCAACTGAACAAGTTCCAATTGTGGGACGAGGATGCCTGGGATGCGGTTTCTGCCGCTGACCTGGCTGCTATTCAACAACCGGGCGCCATGCCTGATGAACTGCGTGATTTGATCCTGTGACTATTGATAGCGGCTTTAACCACATCACCGTACTGCTTGACGAAGCCGTCGAGGCTCTCGCCGTACGTCCTGATGGCTGCTATCTGGACGGCACGTTCGGACGCGGCGGGCATAGCCGGCTGATCCTCAGTCAGCTCGGTCCCGAGGGTCGGTTGCTGGGATTCGACAAGGATCCTCAAGCGATTGCCACCGGGCAGACGCTAGCGGCCGAAGACGGCCGCTTTGTCGTTGTGCAGCGAAGCTTTGCCGAGCTCGGATCGGAAGTCGCCGAACGCGGTCTGGCCGGCAAGGTCAGCGGCGTTTTGCTCGACCTGGGCGTATCCTCGCCGCAGCTCGACGACCCTGAGCGCGGCTTCAGTTTCCTCAACGATGGTCCGCTGGATATGCGCATGGACCCGTCCCGCGGGATCAGCGCTGCCGAATTCGTCAACACCGCGCCAGTGGAAGAAATCGCCCGGGTGTTCAAGGAATACGGCGAAGAACGTTTCTCCGGCCGCATGGCTCGTGCCGTGGCCGAGCGTCGCGACATCAAGCCGTTCGAGCGCACCGGCGATCTGGCTGAAGTCCTGAAAGTCGCCAACCCGGCGTGGGAAAAGGGCAAGAACCCGGCGACCCGTGCTTTCCAGGGTCTGCGTATTCACGTCAACAACGAATTGGGCGATCTGGAAGCCGGTCTCGAAGCCGCGCTGGAATCCCTGGAAATCGGTGGCCGTCTGGTGGTCATCAGTTTCCATTCGCTGGAAGACCGCATCGTCAAACTGTTCATGCGCAAACTGGTGAAAGGCGAAGCCGACAACCTGCCGCGCAACCTGCCGGTCCGTCACGTCGCTTTCGAACCGAAAATCAAAATCCATGGCAAAGCGCAGTCCGCCTCCGAGGCCGAACTCAAAGCCAACCCACGTTCCCGTAGCGCCGTCATGCGCGTCGCGGAGAAGCTGCGGTGAGCAAGCTTTTCGCCAAGCCACTGCCCGGCGGAAGCTTTTTCATGCTGCTGCTGTTTGTTGCCGTGCTCGTGTCGGCCATCGGCGTGTCGTACAGCGCCCACTGGAACCGTCAACTGTTGAACTCGTTGTACAGCGAGTTGAGCGTGCGCGACAAGGCGCAGGCGGAATGGGGGCGGTTGATTCTCGAACAGAGCACCTGGACCGCGCACAGCCGTATCGAAGTGCTGGCCACCGAACAACTGAAGATGCGTATTCCTGGCGCCGCTGAAGTGCAGATGGTGGCGCCATGATGAAACTCGAAGGCGCACTCTTTCCATGGCGGTTTCGCCTGGTGGTCGGCTTGCTCGGCGTCATGGTCGCAGCAATTTGCTGGCGCATCATTGACCTGCAAGTGGTCGACCGTGCCTTCCTGAAAGGCCAGGGCGACGCGCGCAGCGTTCGTCACATTCCGATTCCGGCTCACCGTGGTCTGATCACCGACCGTAACGGCGAGCCTTTGGCTGTCAGTACCCCGGTCACCACGCTGTGGGCCAACGCCAAGGAAATGCAACTGGCCAAAGAGAAGTGGCCAGCATTGGCGGCCGCATTGGGTCAGGATCCGAAAGCCCTGGCCGAACGTCTCGAAGCCCAGGCCAACAAAGAATTTATCTATCTGGTGCGCGGGCTGACGCCTGAGCAAGGCCAGTCCGTGCTCGACCTGAAAGTGCCAGGTGTTTACGGCATCGAAGAATTCCGCCGTTTCTACCCGGCCGGTGAAGTGACAGCGCATATGGTCGGTTTTACCGACATCGATGACCACGGTCGTGAAGGTGTCGAACTGGCCTATGACGAATGGCTCGCGGGTGTCGCCGGCAAGCGGCAAGTTATCAAGGACCGGCGCGGTCGACTTATCAAAGATGTTCAGGTGACAAAAAACGCCAAGGCCGGCAAGCCCTTGGCGTTGTCCATTGACCTGCGTCTGCAATACCTGGCCAACCGCGAACTGCGCAACGCGATCATCGAGAACGGCGCCAAGGCCGGCAGCCTGGTGATCATGGACGTGAAGACCGGCGAGATCCTCGCCATGGTCAACCAGCCGACCTATAACCCGAACAATCGTCGCAACCTGCAACCGGCGATGATGCGTAACCGCGCGATGATCGACGTGTTCGAACCGGGTTCGACCATGAAAGCGATCTCCATGAGCGCCGCGATCGAAACCGGCCGCTGGAAACCGACCGATACCGTCGAGGTGTATCCAGGCACCTTGCAGATTGGCAAGTACACCATCAAGGACGTATCCAAGAGTGAAGGTCCGGTACTCGACCTGACCGGCATCCTGATCAACTCCAGTAACGTCGGCATGAGCAAGGTTGCGTTCGATATCGGCGGCGAAACCATTTTCCGTCTGGCACAGAAAGTCGGCCTCGGCCAGGACACCGGCCTCGGCTTCCCGGGCGAACGCGTGGGCAACCTGCCGAACTACCGCGAGTGGCGCAAGGCTGAAACCGCCACGCTTTCTTACGGCTACGGCATTTCCGTGACTGCGATCCAGCTGGTCCACGCCTTCTCGGCCCTGGCCAACAACGGTCGCCTCGCGCCGCTGACCCTGATCAAGACCGACAAGGCGCCGCAAACCACGCAAGTGCTCCCGGAAGCTGTCGCCAAGACCATGCAAACCATGCTGCAACAGGTGATCGAAGCGCCGCGCGGTGTATTCCGTGCGCAAGTGCCGGCCTATCACGTGGGCGGCAAGTCGGGTACCGCGCGTAAAACGTCGGTCGGCACCAAAGGCTATGCCGAGAACTCCTACCGCTCGCTGTTCGCAGGCTTTGGCCCGATGAGCGATCCGCGATACGCCATCGTAGTGGTGATCGATGAGCCGACCAAAGCCGGCTACTTCGGTGGACTGGTCTCGGCGCCGGTGTTCAGCAAAGTGATGTCCGGGACCTTGCGCCTGATGAACATCACGCCGGACAACCTGCCACCCGTGCAACAAGCCAACGCAACACCGGTCGTTCCGCTGAAAGCCAATGGAGGGCGCGGCTGATGTCTCTGAGTCTGAACAAGATTTTCGCCCACGCCGGCCGCGATCTGTTGATCCGCGAACTGACGCTGGACAGCCGTAACGTACGGGCTGGCGATCTGTTTCTTGCTGTCCCTGGCGGCAAGTTCGACGGTCGCGCGCACATTGCCGACGCCTTGCAGCGCGGTGCTGCGGCCGTGGCGTATGAAGTCGAAGGCGCAACTGTACTGCCAATCACCGACGTACCACTGATTCCGGTCAAAGGCCTGGCGGCGCAGCTGTCCGATATCGCCGGGCGTTTCTACGGTGAACCGAGCCGCCACCTGAACCTGGTCGGCGTGACCGGCACCAACGGCAAAACCAGCGTGACCCAATTGGTTGCTCAAGCACTGGATTTGCTCGGCCAGCATTGCGGCATTGTCGGCACCCTGGGCACCGGATTCTACGGCGCGCTGGAAAGTGGCCTGCACACCACGCCGAACCCGATCGCCGTGCAAGCGACCCTCGCCGACCTGAAAAAGGCCGGCGCCAAAGCCGTGGCCATGGAAGTTTCTTCCCACGGTCTGGATCAAGGCCGCGTGACTGCATTGGCGTTTGATGTGGCGGTGATGACCAACCTTTCCCGCGATCATCTGGATTACCACGGGACCATGCAGGCCTACGGCGAAGCCAAGGCCAAGCTGTTTGCCTGGAACGATTTGAAATGCCGGGTGGTGAACCTCGACGACGATTTCGGCCGGCAACTGGCTGCTGAAAAACGTGAGTCGCGGCTGATCACCTACAGCCTGCTCGACAGCAACGCCTACCTGTTTTGCCGCGAAGCGCAGTTCGACGACGAAGGCGTGCGCGCCACGTTGGTCACGCCACAGGGCGAACATCATCTGCGCAGCACCTTGCTCGGTCGCTTCAACCTGAGCAACGTCCTGGCAGCGGTCGGCGCCCTGCTCGGTCTGGACTATGCGCTGGACGAAATCCTCAAGGTCCTGCCAAAACTCGAAGGCCCGGCCGGACGCATGCAGCGTCTCGGCGGCGGAACCCAGCCATTGGTGGTGGTCGATTACGCCCACACCCCGGATGCGCTGGAGAAAGTATTGATGGCCCTGCGGCCACACGCGAAAGGTCGCTTGCTGTGTCTGTTCGGTTGCGGCGGCGATCGCGATCGCGGCAAACGTCCGCTGATGGCTGAAGTGGTCGAGCGTCTCGCTGACGGCGTGCTGGTAACCGATGACAATCCGCGCACCGAAGACCCGGCAGTGATTTTTGATGACATCCGCGCCGGGTTCACCAACGCGGATAACGTCACGTTCGTCGCCGGGCGTGGTCAGGCTATTGCGCAGTTGATCGCCAGTGCTTCGGTGGATGACGTGATTGTCCTGGCCGGTAAAGGCCACGAGGACTATCAGGAAATCAACGGCCAGCGCCATGACTTCTCGGATCTGGTCGAGGCTGATCATGCCTTGACCGCGTGGGAGGTGGCTCATGCTTAAGAACCTGAAACTGAGCGAACTGACCAGCGCACTGAATGGCCGTTTGATCGCCGCCGATGCCATGTTCGATGGCGTCAGCATCGACAGCCGTGCGATCAAATCGGGCCAACTGTTTATTGCGTTGACCGGCCCTCGATTCGACGGTCATGACTATTTGAACGACGTGGCGAACAAAGGCGCCGTGGCTGCCCTGGTCGAACGCGAAGTGCCCGACAGTGCGCTGCCGCAATTGCTGGTCAAGGACACACGTCAGGCCCTTGGGCAACTGGGTGCGATGAACCGTGCGGCGTTCACTCATCCTGTCGCCGCCATCACCGGTTCCAGCGGCAAGACCACGGTCAAGGAAATGCTCGCGAGCATCCTGCGCACGCGCGGCCCGGTGTTGGCGACCCGTGGCAACCTGAACAATGACCTCGGCGTGCCGCTGACCTTGCTTGAACTCGCGCCCGAACACACTGCGGCAGTGATCGAACTGGGGGCTTCGCGCCTTGGCGAAATTGCCTACACCGTCGGGATGACCAAGCCCCACGTGGCTGTGCTCAACAACGCCGGGACCGCCCACGTTGGCGAATTCGGCGGGCCGGAAAAAATCGTTGAAGCCAAAGGCGAGATCATTGAAGGGCTGGCGGCCGATGGCATTGCCGTGCTCAATCTTGACGACAAGGCGTTCGATATCTGGAAGACCCGCGCCGCTGGTCGCAAAGTGCTGACCTTCGCCCTGAGCAACGTCAGCGCCGATTTCTACGCCAGCGATCTGGATCGCGACGCGCGTGGCTGCCCGGCGTTCAATCTGCACAGTCCTGAAGGTGTGGAGCGCGTTCAACTGAACCTGCTCGGCACCCATAACGTCGCCAATGCCATGGCCGCCGCTGCTGCCGCGCATGCCTTGGGCGTGTCGCTGTTCGGCATCGCCACCGGCCTCGGCGCGGTGCAGCCGGTCAAGGGCCGCACCGTCGCGCAACTGGCCAGCAATGGCATGCGCGTGATCGATGACACTTACAACGCGAACCCCACCTCCATGTGCGCCGCCGTTGATATACTCGCCGGCTTTTCCGGTCGCACCGTTCTGGTGCTCGGGGATATCGGCGAGTTGGGCGAGTGGGCGGAGCAGGGGCACCGCGATGTGGGCGAATACGCCCGGGGCAAGGTTTCCGCGCTTTACGCGGTCGGGCCATTGATGGCTCACGCCGTAAATGCTTTTGGCGAGCAGGCTTATCACTTCACCACTCAGGCTGAATTGATCAAGGCCCTCGGCGCCGAGCAAGACACAAACACCACCATTTTGATCAAGGGTTCGCGCAGCGCTGCGATGGAAAACATCGTCGCCGCTTTGTGCGGGTCCAGTCTGGAGAAACATTAATGCTGCTGCTGCTAGCGGAGTATCTGCAACAGTTCTACAAAGGCTTCGCGGTCTTTCAGTACCTGACCCTGCGCGGGATTCTCGGTGTGCTGACCGCGCTGGTTTTGTCGCTGTGCTTCGGCCCGTGGATGATCCGCACGTTGCAGAATCGTCAGATCGGCCAGTCCGTTCGTAACGACGGTCCGCAATCGCACCTGTCCAAATCCGGCACCCCGACCATGGGCGGTGCGCTGATCCTGTCGTCCATCGGCGTCAGCACCTTGCTCTGGGCTGACCTGAGCAACCGCTATGTGTGGACCGTGTTGCTGGTCACGCTGCTGTTCGGTGCCATCGGCTGGGTCGATGACTATCGCAAGGTGATCGAGAAAAACTCGAAAGGCTTGCCAAGCCGCTGGAAGTATTTCTGGCAGTCGGTGTTTGGCCTCGCTGCGGCGATCTTCCTTTATAAGACCGCTGCGACCCCGGTCGAAACCACCCTGATCCTGCCGATGCTCAAGGACTACAGCATTCCGCTGGGTGCCGGCTTCATCGTCCTGACCTATTTCGTGATCGTCGGCTCGAGCAATGCGGTCAACCTGACCGACGGCCTCGACGGCCTGGCGATCATGCCGACCGTGATGGTCGGCGGTGGCCTGGGGATTTTCTGCTACCTGTCGGGTAACGTGAAATTCGCCGAATACCTGCTGATCCCGTACGTACCCGGCGCCGGTGAGCTGATCGTGTTCTGCGGTGCATTGATCGGTGCGGGCCTCGGGTTCCTCTGGTTCAACACCTACCCGGCACAAGTCTTCATGGGCGACGTCGGCGCGCTGGCGCTGGGCGCGGCCCTGGGCACCATCGCGGTGATCGTCCGTCAGGAAATCGTCCTGTTCATCATGGGCGGCGTATTCGTAATGGAGACCCTGTCAGTCGTCATTCAGGTTGCCTCCTTCAAACTGACCGGTCGCCGTGTGTTCCGCATGGCGCCGATTCACCACCACTTTGAACTCAAGGGCTGGCCCGAGCCGCGCGTGATCGTCCGTTTCTGGATCATCACCGTGATTCTCGTGTTGGTCGGCCTTGCCACCCTGAAGCTGAGGTAGAACGAGTGTCTCTGATCGCTTCTGACCACTTCCGCATCGTTGTCGGCCTCGGCAAGAGCGGCATGTCCCTGGTTCGCTTCCTGGCGAACCGGGGCACGTCGTTTGCCGTGGCCGATACGCGGGAAAATCCACCGGAACTGGCCACGCTCAAGCGTGACTATCCGCACGTGGAAGTGCGTTGTGGCGAGCTGGACGTCGAATTCCTGTGCCGTGCCGACGAGCTCTACGTGAGCCCCGGTCTGGCGCTGGCGACCCCGGCCCTGCAGGCCGCCGCCGCCCGTGGCGTGAAATTGTCCGGCGACATCGAGTTGTTCGCGCGCAACGCGAAGGCGCCGATTGTTGCCATCAGCGGTTCCAACGCGAAAAGCACCGTGACCACGCTGGTGGGCGAGATGGCGGCTGCGGCCGGCAAACGCGTCGCTGTCGGCGGCAACCTCGGTACGCCGGCGCTGGACCTGCTTCGCGATGACGTCGAGTTGTACGTGATGGAACTGTCGAGCTTCCAGCTCGAAACCACCGATCACCTCGGCGCCGAAGTGGCGACCGTGCTCAACGTCAGCGAAGACCACATGGACCGCTACAGCGGTCTGCCGGCCTATCACCTGGCCAAGCACCGGATCTTCCGTGGCGCCAAACAGTTTGTGGTCAATCGTCAGGACGCCCTGACCCGTCCATTGATTGGCGAAGGCCAGCCTTGCTGGACCTTCGGTTTGGACAAACCCGATTTCAAGGCCTTTGGTATCCGGGAAGAGGACGGTGAGAAATACCTGGCCTTCGAATTCCAGAACCTGATGCCGGTGCGCGAGTTGAAAATTCGCGGCGCCCACAATCAGTCCAACGCCTTGGCGGCACTGGCCCTGGGGCACGCGGTCGGCCTGCCGTTCGACGCCATGCTGTCGAGCCTGCGCACGTTCGCCGGTCTCGAACATCGCTGCCAGTGGGTCCGTGACCTGGACGGTGTGAGCTACTACAACGATTCCAAAGCCACCAACGTTGGCGCCGCACTCGCCGCCATCGAAGGGCTAGGCGCGGACATCGACGGCAAGGTCGTGCTGATCGCCGGTGGCGACGGCAAGGGCGCCGAGTTCAATGATCTGCGTGATCCGGTGGCGGCCAACTGCCGCGCCGTGATCCTGATGGGCCGTGATTCCGACAAGATCGGTGAAGCCATTGGCGACGCGGTGCCGCTGATCCGCGCCGCTTCGCTGGTCGAAGCGGTGGAGCAATGCCGCGCTGCTGCGCAACCGGGCGACGTGGTGCTGTTGTCGCCGGCCTGCGCCAGTTTCGACATGTTCAAGAATTACGAAGACCGTGGTCACCAGTTCGTCCAAGCCGTGGAGGATCTGGCATGAGCCTGCTCAACATCATCAAGCCGTATCCTTCGCCGCTCATCACCGGGCGCGGCATCGACCTCGACTTTCCGATGCTCGTCGGATGCCTGGCCTTGATCGGCCTCGGACTGGTCATGATTGCCTCTGCTTCAACTGAAGTGGCGGCCTTGCAGTCGGGCAGCGCGCTGTATTACATGATTCGCCACCTGATCTACGTGGTGCTGGGCCTGGCTGCCTGCATTGTCACCATGATGATTCCGATCGCCACCTGGCAACGCCTGGGCTGGCTGATGCTGATTGGTGCGTTCGGTTTGCTGGTGATGGTGATCATTCCGGGGATCGGCCGTGAAGTGAACGGTTCGATGCGCTGGATCGGTTTCAGTTTCTTCAACGTTCAGCCTTCCGAGATCGCCAAAGTGTTCGTGGTGATCTACCTCGCCGGTTATCTGGTGCGTCGCCAGAAAGAAGTGCGTGAAAGCTGGATGGGTTTCTTCAAGCCGTTCATCGTGCTGCTGCCGATGGCGGGGCTGTTGCTGATGGAGCCGGACTTCGGTGCCACCGTCGTGATGATGGGGGCGGCTGCGGCGATGCTGTTTCTCGGCGGGGTCGGGCTGTTCCGGTTCTCCTTGATGGTGGTTCTGGCGGTCGCGGCGGTGGTGTTGTTGATTCAGGTGCAGCCATACCGGATGGCGCGTCTGACGAACTTTGCCGACCCTTGGGCTGACCAGTTCGGTGCCGGTTATCAGTTGTCGCAGGCATTGATCGCGTTTGGTCGCGGTGAGTGGCTCGGCGTAGGCCTGGGCAACAGCGTGCAGAAACAGTTCTACCTGCCGGAAGCCCACACCGACTTCGTGTTCTCGGTTCTGGCCGAAGAACTGGGTGCCGTGGGTTCCTTGTGCACCGTGGCGCTGTTCGTGTTTGTCTGTATTCGCGGCATGTACATCGGTTATTGGGCCGAGAAGGCCAAGCAATTCTTCGCCGCTTATATCGCGTACGGCTTGTCATTCCTGTGGATTGGTCAGTTCCTGATCAACATCGGGGTGAACGTCGGCCTGCTGCCAACCAAAGGCCTGACCCTGCCGTTCCTCAGTTATGGCGGTAGCTCGTTGGTGATCTGCTGTGCCTGTCTCGGATTGTTGCTGCGCATTGAGTGGGAGAGTCGAACCCATCTGGGCAGTGAGGAGATGGAGTTCCATGAGAGCGACTTCGCCGAGGAGCCGACCCATGGGCGCTAACGTATTGATTATGGCGGGCGGCACCGGCGGCCACGTGTTTCCGGCGCTGGCTTGCGCTCGCGAGTTCCAGGCCCGCGGTTACACCGTGCATTGGCTTGGCACTCCGCGTGGTATCGAGAATGACCTGGTGCCGATGGCCGGCATCGAGCTGCACCGGATCAACGCCAGCGGTTTGCGCGGCAAGGGCAAATTGTCCCTGCTCAAGGCGCCGTTGATGTTGCTCAAATCCGTCTGGCAGGCGCGGGCGATCATTCGCCAGCTTCAGCCGGTTTGCGTGGTCGGCTTCGGTGGTTATGTGACCGGTCCTGGCGGCGTTGCAGCCAAACTGGCCGGCGTGCCGGTGATCGTTCACGAACAGAACGCCGTGGCCGGTACCGCCAATCGGTTGCTGGTGCCGTTGGCCGCCCGAGTCTGTGAAGCGTTCCCCGACACCTTTACCCTGTCGGACAGCCGACGGACCACCGGTAACCCGGTGCGCACCGAGCTGTTCCTCGACACCCCGCGACCAGCCCTGGCCGGTCGCAAGGCGCGTTTGCTGATCCTGGGCGGAAGCCTGGGCGCAGAACCGTTGAACAAGTTGCTGCCTGAAGCCCTGTCGCACGTCGCCCCCGACCTGCGCCCGGACGTGTTCCATCAGGCCGGCAAAAACCACGATGAAGTGACTGCAGAGCGCTATCGCGCGGCTGGCGTCGAGGCGCAAGTGCAGCCTTTCATCAAAGACATGGCCCACGCCTATGGCTGGGCCGACCTGGTGGTGTGCCGCGCAGGCGCGCTGACCATCAGTGAACTGGCCGCCGCCGGTCTGCCCTCGATGCTGGTGCCTTTGCCCCACGCGATCGACGATCACCAGACCCGCAACGCCGATTATTTGGCCCGTGAAGGCGCTGCCTTCCTGATGCCGCAAAGAACGACTGGCGCAGCGGATCTAGCCGCACGCCTGACAGAGGTCCTGATGCAACCACAACGACTCACCGACATGGCCACCGCGGCACGTCGCCTGGCCAAACCCGATGCGACCCGTAACGTGGTCGATACCTGCCTGGAGGTGGCCCATGGTTGAGAATCAGAAAGCCATGCCACAACCGGAAATGCGCCGCATCCGTCGCATCCACTTCGTCGGTATCGGCGGCGTGGGCATGTGCGGGATCGCCGAAGTGTTGCTGAACCTGGGCTATGAAGTGTCCGGTTCCGACCTGAAAGCTTCGCCGGTCACCGAGCGTCTCGAATCATTTGGCGCCCAGATCTTTATCGGCCACCGTGCCGAGAACGCTGCCGCCGCCGACGTGTTGGTGGTGTCGAGCGCCGTGAACACCTCCAACCCGGAAGTCGCCACCGCGCTTGAGCGCCGTATTCCGGTGGTGCCGCGTGCCGAGATGCTGGCTGAACTGATGCGCTATCGCCACGGCATCGCCGTTGCCGGTACGCACGGCAAAACCACCACCACCAGCCTGATCGCTTCGGTGTTCGCCGCCGGTGGCCTTGATCCGACGTTCGTCATCGGTGGCCGCCTGAATGCCGCGGGCACCAATGCCCAGCTCGGCACCAGCCGCTACCTGATCGCCGAAGCCGATGAAAGCGACGCCAGTTTCCTGCACTTGCAACCGCTGGTGGCCGTGGTCACCAACATCGACGCCGATCACATGGCGACCTACGACGGTGACTTCAATAAACTGAAGAAAACCTTCGTCGAGTTCCTGCACAACCTGCCGTTCTACGGTCTGGCGGTGGTGTGCCTGGACGACCCGGTCGTGCGTGAAATCCTTCCACAGGTCAAACGTCCGGCCGTCACCTACGGCTTCGGTGATGACTGCGACGTGCGCGCGATCAATGTGCGCCAGCAGGGCATGCAGACCTTCTTCACCGTGCTGCGTCCTGATCGCGAACCGCTGGATGTCTCGGTGAACATGCCGGGCAACCACAACGTGCTGAATGCGCTGGCCACCATCTGCATCGCCACTGACGAAGGCGTCAGCGACGAAGCCATCGTCCAGGGCCTGTCCGGGTTCCAGGGTGTCGGCCGACGCTTCCAGGTCTATGGCGAACTGCCGGTCGAAGACGGCAGCGTGATGCTGGTCGACGATTACGGTCACCACCCGACCGAAGTGGCCGCGGTGATCAAGGCCGTGCGCGGTGGCTGGCCGGAGCGCCGTCTGGTGATGGTTTACCAGCCGCACCGTTACAGCCGCACCCGCGACCTGTACGACGATTTCGTCAATGTACTGGCCGACGCCAACGTGCTGTTGCTGATGGAGGTGTACCCGGCGGGCGAAGAGCCGATTCCGGGTGCGGACAGCCGCAAGCTGTGCAACAGCATCCGTCAGCGTGGCCAGCTCGACCCGATCTACATCGAGCGCGGTGTCGACCTTGCGCCGGTGGTCAAGCCGCTGCTGCGTGCCGGCGACATTCTGCTGTGCCAGGGCGCCGGTGATATCGGCGGTCTTGCACCGAAACTGTTGAACAGTCCGTTGTTCGCTGGCGCTGTTGCCGCGCCAAGCGTGGGGAAGTTGAAATGATTGCTGCTTACGCCAACCTCGTCTCCACGATCGCGCCGAAAGATTTCGGCCGCGTCGCCGTGATGTTCGGCGGCAAGAGTGCCGAGCGTGAGGTGTCCCTGAAGTCGGGCAACGCCGTTCTCGACGCGCTGCTAAGCGCTGGTGTGGATGCGTTCGGCCTCGACGTGGGCGATGACCTGTTGCAGCGTTTGCTCAACGAAAAAATCGACCGCGCCTTTATCATTCTCCACGGCCGTGGCGGTGAAGACGGCAGCATGCAAGGCCTGCTGGAATGCCTGGGCATTCCTTACACCGGCAGCGGCATTCTGGCCTCGGCACTGGCCATGGACAAGCTGCGCACCAAACAGGTCTGGCACAGCCTCGGCATTCCTACGCCACGCCACGCGGTACTGAGTTCCGAGGCTGATTGTATTTCGGCGGCGACGGAACTGGGCTTCCCTTTGATCGTCAAACCGGCCCATGAAGGTTCAAGTATCGGGATGGCCAAAGTGACGTCCGCGCCCGAGTTGATTGAAGCGTGGAAAGCGGCCAGTACCTACGATTCGCAAGTGTTGGTCGAGCAATGGATTCAAGGTCCGGAGTTCACCATCGCCACCCTGCGTGACCAGGTGTTGCCACCGATTGCCCTGGGCACGACGCACAGTTTCTACGACTACGACGCCAAGTACGTGGCTTCCGATACCCAGTACCGGATTCCGTGTGGCCTGGACAGCACCAAGGAAAAAGAACTGATGGACCTCACGGCGAAAGCCTGTGAGGCGCTGGGTATCGCCGGTTGGGGCAGGGCTGACGTGATGCAGGACGCCGACGGGCAGTTCTGGTTCCTCGAAGTCAACACCGCACCGGGCATGACCGATCACAGTTTGGTCCCGATGGCGGCCCGTGCCGCCGGTCTGGATTTCCAGCAATTGGTCCTGGCGATCCTGGCCGCCAGTGTTGAGGTTCGAGGGTAAGACCATGCAAGGCGCACAGCTAAGACATCAGCCCCCTCCAGCACCCGGCCGCAAGCCGGTGCCGCGGGGTGCCAGCCGAATGGTGGCGAAAGAGCCGATGTCTGCGCGCCTGCCGAAAGCCAATTTTGGTTTTCTCAAAGCGTTGTTCTGGCCGGTGATGTTGGTGGCAGTGGGGTTCGGTACTTACGAAGGCGCGCAGCGTTTGTTGCCGTACGCCGACCGGCCGATCACCAAGGTCGCAGTGCAGGGCGACCTGAGCTACATCAGCCAGCAAGCGGTGCAGCAGCGGATCGCCCCGTATGTGGCGTCGAGCTTCTTCACCATCGACCTGGCGAGCATGCGCACCGAGCTGGAACAGATGCCATGGATTGCCCACGCCGAAGTGCGTCGGGTGTGGCCGGATCAAGTGGTGATCCGCCTGGAAGAACAACTGCCGGTGGCCCGTTGGGGCGATGAGTCGCTGTTGAACAACCAGGGCCAGGCGTTCACCCCGCGTGAGCTGGCGAACTACGAACACTTGCCACAGCTGTTCGGCCCACAACGGGCTCAGCAGCAAGTGATGCAGCAATACCAGGTGCTGAGCCAGATGCTCAGGCCGTTGGGCTTCTCGATTGCACGCCTGGAGTTGCGTGAACGGGGCAGCTGGTTCCTGACCACCGGTGCCGGCAGTGCGGGCCCGGGGATCGAACTGCTGCTGGGCCGCGGCAACCTGGTGGAAAAGATGCGCCGCTTCATTGCCATCTACGACAAGACGCTTAAAGAACAGATTACGAACATTGCGCGCATCGATCTGCGCTACGCCAACGGCCTCGCTGTTGGCTGGCGGGAACCTGTAGCGCCCACGACAGCCCAACCCGCTGTCGCGAAGAATTAAGAAGAGGCAGGACCCATGGCAAACGTGCAAAGCGGCAAAATGATCGTCGGTCTCGATATCGGCACCTCCAAGGTGGTGGCGCTGGTAGGCGAGGTCTCGGACGACGGCACGCTGGAAATCGTCGGGATCGGCACTCATCCGTCCCGCGGCCTGAAGAAAGGCGTGGTGGTGAACATCGAGTCCACCGTGCAGTCGATCCAGCGCGCAATCGAAGAAGCGCAGCTGATGGCCGGTTGCCGGATCCACTCGGCGTTCGTTGGCGTGGCCGGCAATCACATCCGCAGCCTGAACTCCCACGGCATCGTCGCGATTCGTGATCGCGAAGTCAGCTCCGCCGACCTTGAGCGCGTCCTCGACGCGGCCCAGGCCGTGGCGATCCCGGCTGACCAGCGTGTGTTGCACACCCTGCCGCAGGATTACGTGATCGATAACCAGGAAGGCGTTCGTGAACCTCTGGGCATGTCCGGCGTACGTCTGGAAGCCAAGGTCCACGTGGTCACCTGCGCCGTCAACGCCGCACAGAACATTGAAAAATGCGTGCGCCGCTGCGGTCTGGAAATCGACGACATCATTCTCGAGCAACTGGCGTCCGCCTACTCGGTATTGACCGACGACGAGAAAGAGCTGGGCGTGTGCCTGGTGGACATCGGCGGCGGCACCACCGACATCGCGATCTTCACCGAAGGCGCGATCCGGCACACCGCCGTGATCCCGATTGCGGGCGATCAGGTGACCAACGACATCGCCATGGCGTTGCGCACCCCGACCCAGTACGCCGAAGAAATCAAGATTCGCTACGCCTGCGCCCTGGCCAAACTGGCCGGTGCCGGTGAAACCATCAAGGTCCCGAGCGTGGGCGACCGTCCACCGCGCGAGCTGTCCCGCCAGGCCCTGGCCGAAGTGGTCGAGCCGCGTTACGACGAGCTGTTCACGCTGATCCAGGCCGAACTGCGTCGCAGCGGCTACGAAGACCTGATCCCGGCCGGCATCGTGCTGACCGGTGGTACGTCGAAGATGGAAGGCGCGGTCGAACTGGCCGAAGAGATTTTCCACATGCCGGTCCGCCTGGGGGTGCCGCATGGCGTCAAGGGCCTGGACGACGTGGTGCGCAACCCGATTTATTCCACCGGCGTCGGCCTGTTGATGTACGGCCTGCAGAAGCAGTCCGACGGGATTTCGTTCTCGGGCATCAGCAGCCGTGACAGCTACAGCAATGACGAACCGAAAGCCGCCTTGCTCGATCGCATCAAGAGCTGGGTACAAGGCAACTTCTGAAGAATTACCGCAGCACCGTTGTAGATACAGGTAGTAGGCGAAAAAACTAGAGAATCAAAGGAGAGGGAAAATGTTCGAACTCGTAGACAACATCCCCGCAAGCCCGGTAATTAAAGTTATCGGTGTTGGCGGAGGCGGCGGCAACGCTGTCAACCACATGGTCAAGAGCAACATTGAAGGCGTTGAGTTCATCTGCGCCAACACTGATGCCCAGGCGCTGAAAAGCATCAGCGCGCGGACCATCCTGCAACTGGGCACCAGCGTGACCAAAGGTCTCGGCGCCGGTGCCAACCCTGAAGTAGGTCGTCAGGCCGCTCTCGAAGATCGTGAGCGCATTGCCGAAGTCCTGCAGGGCACCAACATGGTGTTCATCACCACTGGCATGGGCGGCGGTACCGGTACCGGTGCTGCGCCGATCATTGCCGAAGTGGCCAAGGAAATGGGGATCCTCACCGTTGCGGTGGTGACCCGTCCGTTCCCGTTCGAAGGTCGCAAGCGCATGCAGCTCGCCGACGAAGGCATCCGCCTGCTGTCGGAAAGCGTCGACTCGTTGATCACCATTCCCAACGAGAAGCTGCTGACCATCCTCGGTAAGGACGCCAGCCTGCTGTCGGCTTTCGCCAAGGCTGACGATGTACTGGCCGGTGCCGTTCGCGGTATCTCCGACATCATCAAGCGTCCGGGCATGATCAACGTCGACTTTGCCGACGTGCGTACCGTGATGAGCGAAATGGGCATGGCGATGATGGGCACTGGCTGCGCCAGCGGTCCGAACCGTGCACGCGAGGCCACTGAAGCGGCCATTCGCAACCCGTTGCTGGAAGACGTGAACCTGCAAGGTGCACGAGGCATCCTGGTGAACATCACCGCCGGTCCTGACCTGTCCCTGGGTGAGTACTCCGACGTGGGTAGCATCATCGAAGCTTTCGCTTCCGAGCACGCGATGGTCAAGGTCGGTACCGTTATCGATCCGGACATGCGCGACGAGTTGCACGTGACTGTGGTTGCCACCGGTCTGGGCGCGAAAATCGAGAAGCCTGTGAAGGTCATCGACAACACCGTTCACACCTCCATGGCGTCGCAGCCGCAACAATCGGCTCCCGCTCGTCAGGAAGCTCCAGCGGTGAACTACCGTGACCTGGACCGTCCGACCGTCATGCGCAACCAGGCTCAGGCCGGTGCTGCGACTGCCGCGAAGATGAATCCGCAAGATGATCTGGATTACCTGGACATCCCGGCTTTCCTGCGTCGTCAGGCCGATTAATGGAATGTATCAGGGCTATGAAGGTGATTGGTGTTCAGCAAAGGCGCGGTCTGCTATCATCGCCAGCCTTTGTTGATACCAGTTCGCAATTTGCGCTGAAGCGGCCCAAGCCATGATTAAACAACGCACACTGAAAAATATTATCCGTGCCACAGGTGTCGGCCTGCACTCCGGGGAGAAGGTATACCTGACCCTCAAGCCTGCACCTGTCGACACCGGCATCGTGTTTGTTCGTGCCGATCTGGACCCTGTGGTGCAGATCCCTGCACGCGCGGAAAACGTTGGCGAAACCACGATGTCGACCACGCTGGTCAACGGTGACGTCAAAGTGGACACGGTGGAGCACTTGCTCTCGGCCATGGCTGGCCTGGGCATCGATAACGCCTACGTCGAGCTCTCCGCGTCTGAAGTCCCGATCATGGATGGTAGCGCTGGACCTTTCGTATTCCTGATTCAATCGGCCGGCCTGGAAGAACAGGACGCACCGAAGAAGTTCATCCGGATCCTGCGGGAAGTGACAGTGGAAGATGGCGACAAACGCGCCACTTTCGTCCCTTTCGAAGGCTTCAAGGTGAGTTTCGAGATCGATTTCGATCACCCGGTTTTCCGTAACCGCACACAAAGTGCAAGCGTGGATTTTTCCAGTACTTCGTTCGTAAAAGAAGTCAGCCGCGCCCGTACCTTTGGTTTCATGAGTGACATCGAGTACCTGCGCAAGCACAACCTCGCACTCGGCGGCAGCGTTGAAAACGCTATTGTGGTCGACGCGGATGGTGTACTGAACGAAGACGGCCTTCGCTATGAAGACGAATTCGTGAAGCACAAAATCCTCGATGCAATTGGTGACCTCTACCTGCTGGGCAATAGCCTGATTGGTGAGTTCAAGGGCTTCAAGTCCGGACATGCATTGAACAACCAGCTGCTGCGCAAGTTGATTGAGCAGACAGATGCTTGGGAAGTCGTGACTTTCGAAGACGCCAGCGCTGCACCGATCTCTTACATGCGTCCGGTTGCGGCGGTGTAAGCAAAAAACCTCTCTAGTTTTTAAAGGCTGCCTTCGGGTGGCCTTTTTTTATGCCTGCCGGAAAGTGATGCGGTGTTCGTTCTGGCCCCCTCGCGGGCAAGCTCGCTCCCACAGGGGAACGCATTTCAAGTGCGGGAGCGAGCCTGCTCGCGATGGGGCCAGTCGCAACAGCACAAGAACATCAGACAGAAGCCACCACCCGATTCCTCCCGCTTTCCTTCGCCTGATACAGCGCCTTGTCCGCCGCAAACAGCAACTGTTCAAGGCTGGTATCGGTGGTCGGGGTCCAGGTGCTGATGCCAATACTGACAGTGATCGGTGATTCCACCCCTGCCACAAACGGCAGTTGCTCCACCGCAGACCGAATGTGTTCAGCAATCTGCTGTGCCCCCGCGCTGTCCGTTTCCGCCAGGATGACCGAAAATTCCTCCCCTCCGTAGCGAGCGACCAGATCCGTCGGTCGCCGTACGTGCTCGTCGATCACCTTGGCCAGCGCGCGCAGCGCATCGTCACCCGCCTGATGGCCATGTTGATCGTTGAACGCCTTGAAGTGGTCGGCATCGATCATCAACACCGACAGCGGTTTGCCGGAGCGTTGCGCGCGAAACCACTCATGGCGCAGGGTTTGATCGAGCATTCGGCGGTTGGCCACGCCGGTCAAGGCATCGGTGGCGGCCAGTTGTGCGAGTTCCTGCTCGGCGTTGTGCCGCAGACGCAACTCCCGACACAGCAGCCACGTCAGCCAGAGCAGGCCGATGCACAGAACGCCGGTGGCAACGCTGATCGCGATCGCCGTGCGTTTCCAGGTGGCGAACACTTCGTTGCCGGAGAGGGCGACGATCACCGTCAAGGGCAGGTTGCCGACCCTGGAAAAGGTATACAGGCGTCGTTGCTGGTCAACGCTCGACACGCTTTCGAAGCTGCCACTGCCCTCGCGCAGGATACGCACGACGTTCGGGCGGTTGGCGAAGGCTTTGCCGATCGAGTCGTTTTCCAGATAGGGCTTCTGCGCCAGCAGAATACCTTCATCGTTGATGATCGACAGCGCACTGTCGGTGCCGATGCTCAGGCTGTTGAATAACTGATCGAAGTAGCTCAAGCGCATCGACGCCACGGCAACACCCTGAAACTCACCGGTGGCCGAGGAGATGCGGCGGCTGAAGCTGATGCGCCATTCGTCGCTGTCGTCGCAGTCACAACGGGGCTTGAACGGCCGACTGATGAACATGCCGGTGTCGCGGTTGAAGGCATGCGCGAGGAAGTAATCGCGATCGGCAAAGTTGCCGGGCTTGGGTTCGATCTGCGATGAGTCGGCCAGCACCTCGCCGTGCTTGTCCAGCAACAGAATGTCACCCTTGAAGCGCGCCGTGGTGGATCGGTCGAACAGTACGAGGTGGCGGATTTGTGCGGACACCTGTTTCAGGTCGTCCCGTTGCGAGGCGGCAATCAGGCCTTGCAGGGTCAGGTCGTAGAGTTCGACGGTACGCAGCACGTCGGCATTGATCAGTTGCGCAATCGTGGTAGCGCCGCGTGTGGCCGCCTGCTGGGCGTTGGCGTGTTCGCGGATCAGCAGGAAGGTGACGATGCTGAGAATCGCAATGACCGTCAGGGAGCTGCCGAGGATCACCATGAGCTCCGGGCGGCCGGTCTTGGCTGAAACGAGTGGGGGGCGGCTCGCGAGCATGGGAAATAGGTCTGCTTGAGGAGCAAAAAAAAGGCCAGCAAAACGCGCTGGCCTTTACTGCCTAGAGCTTAGAAGACATTGAGCGGGTAGTCGACGATCACCCGGTATTCGTCGGTGTCCTGATCCAGCGCGCCATAGCCATTGCCGCCACGGTTGGTGGCCCATTGCAGGCGCACTGCCAAGTCCTTGGCCTTGCCGTCCTGGACCACGTATTTGAGGTCGACATCGCGTTCCCAGTGCTGGGCATTTTTGCCGTCGGCGCTGTACCACGACGCATAACCGCGACTCTGCAGGTCGACCTTGGTCAGGTCCAGCTCGCCCCGGGAGTAAGACACTGCCGAGGTCAGGCCGGGTAGGCCGAGTCCGACAAAGTCGTAGGCATACTTGAGTTTCCACGAGCGTTCATTCGGACCGTTGAAGTCGGAATACTGCTGGGAGTTGTCGAGAAAAATGCTGTCGCCTTGGCTGATGTAATCGAACGGTGTATTGCCGTTGACCCGCTGGTAGGCGGCGGTGACGCTGTGATTGCCCACGCCGACGGTGAAATGCAGGCTGTAAGTGTTGTTGTCGATGTTGCCCAGCAGCGCATCACCGGTGTCTTGCGTGTGATAAACGTGCAGGCCCGGGTTGAGGCTGACTCGTTCGTTCAGCGCGTAGGTGTAATCAAGGTCGTAGTAGTACTGGTTCCAGATGTCCTTGAGCTCGGCGGCGTAAAGACTGCTGGTCAACCCCGGCAGGCCGCTCCAGGCCACGCCGGCCCAATTCAGGTGCTGGCTTTCGTCGCCCTCGGCGAGGCTGCCATAAGAGGTGCCGATGCGCGTATGACCGCTTTGGTTGTAGGGCTTGGTGAAACTCGCCTGGCCACCTTCGATCAGAAAACCGTCGAAGCTGTGGTTGCTCAGGCTGACGCCGCGAAAGGTCTGCGGCAGCATGCGCGTCTCGCCGCCGGCGATCACCGGGTTGGTGAGAAACAGGTCGCCCGCCTTCAGCTCGGTATTGAAGGCGCGCATTTTCAGCGTGCCCCCCGCCGTTGAAAACGACCCCGGCGCTTTGCCGTTGCCCTCGCCGATCGGCAGGATGCTCGAATTGTCAGTGCCGCCACCGCCGTCGAGCTTGAGCCCGAGCATGGCGTGGGCATCGACGCCGAAACCGACGGTGCCGTCGCTGAAGCCTGATTCGAAAATGCCGAGGAAACCCTGGCCCCATTCGATGTTGTCGTCCGCCTGCTGCAGGCGGTTGCGGTTCATGTAGTAGTTGCGGGCATTAAGGTTGAGGCTCGACCCTTCGACGAAACCTTCATGATCGGCTGCTTCGACGTTGATCGGCATCGTTACGGCAATTGCAATGAACAGCGGATTGAATCTTTGAGGGAAACGCACTAGCGGTACAGCTCCTTGGGTCAACTGAACACTTCATTGTTTTGAAGTGCGGGATGTTTCTTGTTAGCGAAAACGAACCGGACAGCGTGTGAACCACAACAAAAAAAAGCCGCTGATAGCAGCGGCTTTGAAGACAACTTTTCAACAGGAAGAGCCGATGAAAAGTGTCGAGGGAAATAGAGCGATGCGAGCGATCAACTATCTTTCTCGACCCGTGGCTGGGCCTGAGTGGTCGAGGCTTTTGGGGTTTGCGCGGCGTCTTGAGCCTTGGCCGTCATTTCGCTCTGATGGTCTTCAAACGCTGCGGCGCGCACGGCATTGTGGGCGACGAAGGCCTGCGACTCTTCAGCCATGGCGAACGGGGAGAGGAACAAAGAGGACAAAACGAAAGCGCTGGCAATACCCATAGTGTTGGACATCTTTAAAACCTTCTTGCTTGGCAAGTGCTGTTTGGTGGCGCAAAGATAAGGATCTTGGCCGATGGGAAACAGAGCCAATTCAAGAAAGGACTGTTGCGGGAAAAGCAAAGATCACAGACCTGCCAAAGGTCGCGAGCGGGTTAAACAGGCAAATGGATACCGAAGGTATTCATGCCATGGTCACTGCGCACAAATACATCCCCGCCGTGCATCAGCGCAATCGCCTTGACGATCGCCAACCCCAAACCATGGTTGTTGCCACTGTTGCTGCGCGACGCATCGACTCGATAAAAGCGCTCGAACAATCGAGGCAGATGTTCGTTGGCAATCGGCGCGCCGGGGTTTGCGACACCGATACTCACCTGATGCTCTTCGACGTCGATCCGCACCTGAATCACCTGCCCGGGCTCGGTGTGCTGCACCGCGTTGCTCAGCAGGTTGATCAGCGCCCGACGCAGATGCGCGATCTCGATCCGCACCTGCGCGTCGCCACTGACCTGCACCTGGACTTGCGCGTCTTCCAGGATGAAATCCAGATATTCCAGCGTCGTCGCCACTTCATCCGCCAACGAGGTGGACGTCAGTTTGGTGGCCTTGCTGCCCTGATCCGCGCTGGCGAGGAACAGCATGTCATTGATGATCGAACGGAGTCGCTCAAGCTCCTCAAGGTTCGATTGCAGCACCTCGAAATAGTGTTCCGCCGAGCGTCCACGCGTCAGCGCAACCTGGGTCTGACCAATCAGATTGGTCAACGGTGAGCGCAGTTCGTGAGCAACGTCGGCATTGAACGACTCAAGCCGCGAGTAAGCCTGTTCGACCCGTTCCAGCGTGGAGTTGAACGAGTTGACGAACTGATTGAGCTCCGGCGGCAACGACGATAAACGTAAACGCCCGGAACGCAACGGCGGCGCCAGTCGTTGGGCCTCCTGGGACAACTTGATCAACGGCTTGAGGCCGATCCGCGCCACCCAATAACCGAGGGCCGAGGCCAGCAGCACGCCGACAATCGCCAGGCTGATCAGGGCAATCAGCAGATGGTGTTGTGTTTGAAAAAACGTCTCGGTGTCGATGCCGATCATGAAGCGCAGCGGCGGGCGTTGATCCTTGGCCGGGAACTGGCTGACCAGCACTTTCATTGGATAAGGCTGGTCCGGCAGCTGCAAGTCACGCATGCCCAGGGGGCCTTCGGCGAAGGCGCGGATCTGCGGCGTCGGGTTGCCATATTCGTAGTGCGGATCGGTGCTGATGATCCAGAAACTGATGCGTTTGTCTTCTTCGCCGAGCAGCTTGAGCTTGTTGTTGATCTTCACCCAATGCTCGGGCGTGCCGTAACGACCGACGGTGGATTCGAGCACGCTGTAACGCGCGTCCAGCTCGGCTTCGGGCAGCAGACCCAGGCCTTTGTCGACCTGCTGATACAGCGCCCAGCCAATCAACAGGAACACCAGTAGCGCCACCAGCGTGAACATTCCACTGAGGCGCAGGGCAATCGAATTACTGGACACCACGGCTCTCCAGCACATAACCCATGCCACGGATCGTGTGCAGCAGTTTCTCGTCGAACGGCCCGTCGAGTTTGGCGCGCAGGCGTTTGATCGCGACTTCGACGACGTTGGCGTCGCTGTCGAAATTGATGTCCCAGACCATTTCCGCAATCGCCGTTTTCGAGAGGATTTCACCTTGCCGGCGGGCCAGTACGCTGAGCAGCGAGAACTCCTTGGCGGTCAGGTCCAGACGGGTGCCGGCACGGGTCGCCTTGCGGCTGATCAAATCGATCCACAAGTCGGCGATGCTCACTTGCACCGGTTCGTGGCCGCCGCTGCGCCGAGTCAGGGCTTGCAGACGCGCCACCAGTTCGAGAAAGGAAAACGGTTTGCCGAGGTAATCGTCGGCGCCGTCGCGCAGGCCTTTGATCCGGTCTTCGACACGTTCGCGGGCGGTGAGCATGATCACCGGGGTTTGCTTGCGCGCACGCAAGGCGCGCAGTACGCCGAAGCCATCGAGGCCCGGCAACATCACGTCGAGGACGATCACCGCGTAATCGCTTTCCAGCGCCAGGTGCAGGCCTTCGACGCCGTCCCGCGCCAGGTCCACGGTGTAACCCTGTTCCGTCAGGCCGCGGTGCAGATAGTCCGCGGTTTTTTCTTCGTCTTCGATAATCAGAACGCGCATGGCCCCGCCTCAGTCTGTGGTCGCCAGCGCCGTCAAGGGTGCTGGTTCTGGCCGATGGAAAAGCCGCTCCAGCCACAAGTATATGACCGGAGTGGTAAACAGCGTCAGCGCCTGGCTCACCAGCAAGCCGCCGACCACCGCAATGCCCAATGGCTGGCGCAGTTCGGCGCCGGTGCCATAGCCGAGCATCAGCGGCAGCGCGCCGAGCAGGGCGGCGAGGGTGGTCATGATGATCGGGCGGAACCGCGTGACGCAGGCCTGGAAAATCGCTTCTTCCGGTGGCAAGCCACGGTTGCGTTGGGCGTCGAGCGCGAAGTCGATCATCAGGATGCCGTTCTTCTTCACGATGCCGATCAGCAGTACCAGCCCGATCAGCGCCATGATCGAAAAATCCTGGCCGAAGATCCACAGCATGATCACCGCCCCGAGCCCCGCCGAAGGCAGGGTGGAGATGATGGTCAACGGGTGCACAAAGCTCTCGTAGAGCACGCCAAGGATGATGTACACCGCCACCAGTGCCGCCAGAATCAGCCACGGCTGGCTGGCCAGCGAACTCTGGAACGCCTGGGCCGCGCCCTGGAAATTGCCGCTCATGGCAGCCGGCATGCCGATCTCGGCCTTGGCCTGGTTGAGCATGATCACCGCATCGCCCAACGCGACGCCGGGCGCCAGGTTGAACGACAGGTTGGCGGCCGGGAACATGCCGTCGTGGGCGATCGACAACGGGCCCACCGTCGGCGCATCGAATTTCGCCAGCGCCGATAACGGCACCATTTCCCCACTGAGCGGCGAGCGCAGGTAGAAGTAGTTGAGGCTTTCGGCCTTGCCGCGTTGCTTGGTGTCCAGCTCCAGGATCACGTTGTACTGGTTGACCTGGGTCTGGAATTCGTTGATCTGCCGCTGACCGAACGCGTCGTACAGCGCTTCATCGACATCGCTGGCGGTCAGGCCGAAACGTGCGGCAGCGCTGCGGTCGATGCTGATGTGGGTGATGCTGCCACCCAGTTGCAGGTCATTGGAAATGTCGCGGAACGCCGGGTTGGCGCGCAGTTTTTCCGTCAGGCGCTGGGTCCAGGTGCTGAGGGTCGCGCCGTCGTTGCTCTTGAGCACGTATTGATACTGCGCGCGACTCGGGCCGGAACTGAGATTGATGTCCTGGCCTGCGCGCAGATACAGCACGATGCCCGGGACCTTCATCAGTTGTGGACGGATCCGGTCGATGAACTGGCTGGCCGAGACGTCGCGCTCGCTGCGTTTTTTCAGGGAGATCCAGAAGCGGCCGTTGGCGATGGTCTGGTTACTGCCGGAGACACCGACGGAGTGGGAAAACGCCGCGACGGCCGGATCTGCCGCGACGATTTCCGCCATCGCCAGGTGCTTTTTCACCATGTCGCCGTAGGAAATATCGGCGGCGGCTTCGGTGGTGCCGAGGACAAAACCGGTGTCCTGCACCGGGAAGAAGCCTTTGGGAATGAAGATGTAACCGGCGATGGCCAGCGCCAGAGACAAGCCGAATACCCCGATCATCAATTTCTGATGGGCGAGGGCGCGGCGCAGGCCTTTTTCGTACCATGCCAGCAAGCGTTCGCCGAACGTGGGTTTGCTGTGGGCGTGATGCACCGGTGCTCGCATGAACAGCGCCGCAAGCGTCGGCGCCAAGGTCAGCGACACCACCACGGAAATCATGATGGTAGACGTGGCCGTCAGGGCGAACTCCTTGAACAGCCGCCCGACCACGCCACCCATGAACAGCAGCGGAATGAACGCCGCCACCAGCGAAAAACTGATCGAGACCACGGTAAAACCAATCTCGCCCGCGCCTTTGATCGCCGCCTCGCGCATGCCGTCACCGGCCTCCAGGTGCCTGTGAATGTTCTCCACCACGACAATCGCATCGTCGACCACAAACCCCACGGCCACCACGATCGCCACCAGTGTCAGGTTGTTCAGGCTGAAACCCATGATGTACATCAGGGCAAAACTGGCGACCAGCGAAACACCCAGCACCGCCGACACAATCAGCGTCGCCGACCACTGACGAAGAAACAGCGCCATCACCGCCACCACCAGCATGATCGCGATCAGCAGGGTGATTTCCACTTCATGCAACGAGGCGCGGATGGTCTGGGTCCGGTCCACCAGCACTTTGACCTCCACCGATGCCGGCAGCATCGCTTCGAGGCCGGGCAGCGCCGCTTGAATGCGATCCACGGTCTCGACAATGTTGGCGCCCGGTTGCCGGGAAATCACTAGGTTCACCCCGGGCTTGTCTCCGGCCCAGGCTTGCACATAGGCATCTTCCGAACCGTAGACGACCTTGGCGACATCCTTCAGGTGAACGGGCGCACCGTCCTTGTAGGAAACGATGAGCTGGCTGTATTCCTCGGGATGAAACAACTGATCGTTGGTCGATAGCGTCGAGATACTTGATTCGCCGTACAGCGCGCCTTTGGCCAGGTTGAGGCTGGTTTGCTGGATCGCCAGACGAATATCCGCCAGCGTCAGGCCGATGGCCGCGAGTTTGTCGGCCGAGGCTTGAACGCGAATCGCCGGTCGTTGCTGACCGGTGATGTTGATTTGGCCTACGCCGTCGATCTGGCTGATCTGACGGGACAGCAACGTTTCCACCAGATCGCTGAGTTCGGGGCCGGACATCAGGGTCGAATTGATGCTGAGAATCAGCACCGGGCTATCGGCCGGGTTGACCTTGCGCCAGGTCGGCAGGTTCGGCATGTCCTTGGGCAGTTTGCCGGCAGCGGTGTTGATCGCGGCCTGCACTTCCTGAGCGGCGGTGTCGATGCTTTTGTCGAGGGTGAATTGCAGGGTCAGGTTGGTCGAGCCGAGGGCGCTGCTCGAGGTCATCTGAGTCACGCCGGGGATGGCGCTGAACTGCACTTCAAGCGGCGTGGCCACCGAGGAGGCCATGGTTTCCGGGCTGGCGCCGGGCAGTTGCGCGGCCACCTGAATGGTCGGAAATTCAGCGGCCGGCAGCGGCGCGATGGGCAGCCGTGGGAACGCAATGACGCCGAGCAGTACCAGGGCGAACGTCAGCAGGATTGTCGCCACCGGATGATCGATGCACCACGCGGAAACCGAGCCGTGGCCCTTCATGGTTTCGCCTCCGTTTGCACCACTTGCGGTGGTTCGGTCAGTACCTGCACGGTCGAGCCGGGCTTGAGCCGCGATTGGCCGTCGCTGACCAGCACGTCGCCGGGGTTCACGCCTTTGATGATGTCTTGGCCGCTGCCTTGGTAAACCATTTGTACGGTGACGGTTTCGACCTTGTCGCCCTTGACCCGGTACACGAAATGTTGATCGAGACCGCGCTGTACGACGGTGGGCGGGACAACCAGCGCATCTTTATCCAAAGCTGTCTGAATTTTTACCGTTACCAGAAGGCCCGGCCAAAGTTTCTGCCCGGCATTATTGAATTCAGCCTTGGCGCGGATGGTCCCGGTGTTGGCGTTGATTTGGTTGTCGATCAGGGTCAGGTGACCCTCGCCCAGCAGGTTGCCGGTTTCGCCGTCGGTGTCGGCACCGATGTAGGCCTTCACTTGAGCGTGCTCCGGGTCGTTGATCAGGCCTTGCAAGGTCGGCAGCATTTGCTGCGGCAGGGAAAACTCCACGGCGATCGGGTCGATCTGGGTCACCGTGAACAAGCCTTGGGTGTCGGTCATGCGCAGGAAGTTGCCTTCGTCCACCGTGCGAATCCCGACGCGACCGGTGACCGGGGAGCGAATCTGTGTGTAGGAAAGCTGCACCTGAGCGGCGTCAATCGAAGCCTGATTGCCTTGAGCCGTGGCTTTCAGTTGGTTGACCAGCGCTTGTTGCTGGTCGTAAGTCTGCTTGGACACGCCGTCGTCGACGCTCAGCAGTTTGTAACGCTTGAGGTTGACCAACGCCACTTGCAACTGCGCCTGGCTTTCGCCCAGTTGCGCGCGGGTCTGGTCGAGGTTGGCGCGGATCGAACGGTCGTCGATGGTGGCCAGCAGGTCACCCTTGTTCACCAACTGACCTTCCTTGACCAGAATCCTGGTGAGGATGCCGTCGATCTGCGGACGGACCACCACGCTGTGCAGGGACAGCACCGAGCCGATGCCGCTGACATAACGCGGAACGTCTTTTTCGCTGACGTTGACCACTCGAACCGGGATCGCCGTGGGCGCGGCGAGTTTGGCCGTGGCGGGTTCGGTGGCGTACCACACGCCCAGCGCTGCCAGGACAATCAGAAAGGCGGCGAGCAGGGCGGTTTTTTTCTGAATTCGCATGCGAGTGGGACGCCGGGGCTGGGTGGACGGAGTTTGGTCAGGGTTATACCTCCCTTTATAAACCTGTTCGCCGGTCAGGAAGGTGACTGCTAACTGACGGCGCTGTCAGTTTGGCGTCAGGCCTGTCACGACAAAACCCGACGGACTCGCGTGCTGCAATCGCCGACACAGGTATACTGCCGTCTTTCGCGGCTCGCTGACCGGGCCCGACTCTTTTGCATCACCCGGAGCTTTCATGACTTCCCCGACACAACCGCCGGTTGCCGACGCTTTGAGCGACGACCAGGCAGACCTGCCAGACAGCGTCGACTCCAGCGCAGACAGCGAAACCAAAGCCGCGATCCCGGCGTTCAAGTTCCCGTTCAAACCGGGTGAACTGGCCGCGGCAAAGTCTGCCAGCCAGCCCTGGTACAAGAATGGCGCCAAGAACGGCCACACCAAAACTCCCGGCGCAGCGCCGCCCGGCACCCGTCGTTCGATGGGCAAACGCTGAGTCCCATCCTGCCACCCTCGGCCATCGGCTGCGGTTTTCAATCGCGGTGATGGCTAAGTGCTCATATCCTGAGCCAGATCAACGTTTGTGGAATCAGTGCGCTTAGAGTCAGCAGCCCTGCCGACTCTTTCCATCCAACGAGCGCGCTTTCCATGAAGATCAACCTCCCGGTGACCGGCCGTAATGTCGACGTTGCGGCTGATGCGAACATCCTCTCGACCACTGATCTGACCAGCGCGATTACCTACGCCAACGACGATTTCATCAACATCTGCGGTTACAGCCGTGAGGAGTTACTGGGCTCGCCGCACAACTTGCTGCGTCATCCGGACATGCCGGCGGCGGCTTTCGCGCACATGTGGCAGACCCTCAAAAGCGGCCGTTCGTGGATGGGACTGGTCAAAAATCGCTGCAAGAATGGCGATCATTATTGGGTCAGCGCGTATGCCACGCCGGTGACGCAGAACGGTAAAACCGTGGAGTATCAGTCGGTCCGGACCAAGCCCTCGGCACGGCAGATCGAAGCCGCGGATAAAGCCTACACACAGCTTCGCAGTGATCGCACATCGCTGTGGCAGCGGTGGCCCGTGCTCGGTCCGGGTTTCAAGATGATGGCACTGTTCAGCGCAACATTGGCCTGTGTGGTGGGCATCGAAGCGTGGTTGAACCCTTCGTCAGCGGTTTTCGGCGCACTGGCGTTTGTCGTGGGCAGTGGTTTGGCGGCGCTCGGAACAGCATTGATGTTGCGCCCGCTGAAGGCATTGACCGAGCGCGCCCGGCAGATTGCCGATAATCCGTTGAGTCAGGTTGTCTACACCGGTCGTCGAGACCAGTTCGGCCAGATCGAGTTTGCCTTGCAGATGCTCGAAGCGCAGGTCGGCGCGGTGGTGGGACGCATCGGCGATGCATCGCAGCGCCTGGCCGGGCATGCGGCGGAACTGGTCGAGCACCTGCAAGGCAGCCACAACAGTACGCTGGCCCAACAGGCTGAAACCGATCAGGTGGCGGCGGCGATTAATCAGATGTCTGCCAGCGTGGCCGAGGTTGCCGGCCATGCGCAGCAGGCGTCTCAGGCGGCCGACCTGGCCGGCAGCGAAACCCGTGAAGGTCATCGGTTGGTGAGTGAGAGTCGCCATGCGGTGCTGCGTCTGGCCGAGGAACTGGCCAGCGCCACTGAGGTGATTCATCAACTGGAGGGGCACAGCAGCGAGATTACTGGCGTGCTGGACGTGATTCGCAGCATCGCCGAACAAACCAATCTGCTGGCCCTTAACGCGGCCATTGAAGCGGCGCGTGCCGGGGATGCCGGGCGCGGTTTTGCGGTGGTGGCCGATGAAGTCCGTGGCCTGGCCCAGCGCACTCAGCAGTCGACCAACGAGATTCAGCGCATGATCAGCACCCTGCAAAACAGCACGCGCGACGCGGTGGTGGTGATGCAACAAAGCAGTGAACAGGTGGACAACAGCGTCGAGCAGGCCCGACGTGCCGCCGACGCGCTGGAAGCGATCAGTCGGCGGGTCAATCAGATCACGCAAATGAGCCTGCAAATCGCTTCGGCGGTGGAAGAGCAGAGCACGGTCAGCGAAGACATCAACCGCAATATCATCGGCATCCGCTCAGCCTGCGAGGTCACGGTCAGTGAAGGGCAGCAAAGCCAGGCGAATTCCACCGATGTGGCGGGGCTGGCGGGGGACTTGCGGTTGTTGGCGCAAGAGTTCTGGCGAACACGTCGCTAAGCCGCCCGCAGCGAAATGAACGCATAGTTGAGCGGCGCCGCGGTGGCCACTTGCGCACCGGCCGCCAGCACTTGTCCGGCGATATCGTCACCCGAAACGTGGAACTGCCAGGCACTGCCCGGTCCAGGCAGCTGTTGTTGCGTCACCTGATCGATGGCCGTGGCGAACGCGCTCATGTCCGGCAGGTAGGCGGTGAATCCATCGCCCTTCAGGGCTGTGACGCGAATCCCCAGTGACGCACAAATCGCATCTTTGCTGCGGATATCATCGCGATCCGCCTGACGGGAGCGCTGGATAAGTCCTGCGAGCTGCTGATCGACCAGTTCACCGCCAATGATCAGGTCGGGGCCTTTTTCCCAGGATTCGGGCGGGCATTCCTTGATCGCCGGATTGAGGGGAATGTGCGGATTGATTTCCATCGGATAGATGCGACAAACCAGCGGCCGGCGTTCGTAGATGCGGCAGAGGTTGTCTTCGTCAAGATTACGGCAGGGGCCGACGTTGTAAGCCGCAAACGTGATGGCCACGTGCGCCTCGCAGGTGCCGCTTTGAACCGCTACCGAACGCCGTTCGGCATGTTCGCGTTGCTGCACCGGCAGGCCGAGGCCATTGCCGAGGAAACCTTCCACCAGCACGATCACCTGACCGCCGTCGGCCGCCCACATCCGCGCTTCCGCCAGGGTCAGGGGGACGTGATGGTCATTGCAGCATTTGCCACAACCTACGCAGGAAAACGGTGTATTCATCGAAGGATCAGTCGCCTATCAGGGCCGGATATGGCGACAGAATGCCACCGCGAAGGTCTGCTCTGAAGCAAGTTATGCGCCATTCATTTGGATTTGGCCGGTGTGCGGATGGAGTCCCATTCGGTCACGTAGGCGGTTTTGCTTTTTTTGTTGTAGAGGCACAGCTCGGTGCCTTGCTGGCCTTTCATGTGTTTTTGCGGGTAGCGGCCTTGCAGCAGAATGGCTGTGTATTCGACCCGGTCATCGAACTGCGCGGCTTTGCCTACGGGGAAGGCGTCCGTCAGGCCGCTGGCCTTGGTGCAACTGGCGAGCACGGCTTTGTCGAAGGCGGCCCAGGCGTCAGGGCTGGAGGCTTGGGCTTGAGAAGCGAGGGCGGTGAGGCAGAGGAAGGTGAGGGTGGTGGCTTTCATTGATCAGGCATCCTTGGGCGTATGTGGGCCGAGTATGCCTGATGGTAGGAGGTGGAATGTGTCGACCTCATCGCGGGCAAGCCCGCTCCCACCGGTTGTGTGTCGTATTCGTCTTTTGCGAACGACACACATCCTGTGGGAGCGTGGCTTGCCCGCGATGGCGGTGTATCAGGCTGGAACCGGCTCGCGGCGGACCACCGTCATCCCGCAACTTTCATACAACCGCTGTGCCCGAAGGTTGTCTTCCAATACCTTCAAATCCACAAAACCTTCGCGACGCTGCTGAAACACTTTGAATGCATTCAACAGCAACGCCCGGCCCAAACCCCGACCCTGAGCTCGCGGGTGCACCACCAGATTCTTGATGTAGGCGCTGGTCCAGCACTGGCACACGCCAACGATACCGTCGGCATCCTGCGCGATGAAGCACAGGGACGGATTGTATTCAGGGTCGGTCTCGAACCGCTGTTGCCAGACATCCAGCGTCGGCACGCGACCGCCCCCCTCCAGATACCCCAGTTCCATCAAACGATGAACGGCTTCTGCCCATTCTTGCCGGTATTCGTGCAGGACAATTCCCGGAGGCCAAGTGATAGCGGGCACAACCTCCGCCAGGTTGCGCCGCATCAGCAAGCAGAATGCTTCGTCCACACTCAGTGACCTTGTTCGGCGACCGCTTTGGCCGCTTCGATCAGGCACTTGGTCAGCTCCGGTGAAGAGAACTTGGTCAGTACCGCGTTGGCGCCGGCCAGACGCGCTTTTTCGCTGTTCATCGCGCTGTCCAGCGAGGTGTGCAACAGCACGTACAGGTGCGAAAAATCCGGGGTTTCGCGCAGGGTGCGGGTGAAGGCGTAGCCGTCCATCTCCGACATTTCGATGTCCGAAACAATCAGGTTGATCTGCTGGGCGGTGCCTTGCAGGTCCAGCAGGCAATCAATGGCTTCCTTGGCGCTGCGCGCGGTATGGCATTGCAGGCCGAGGTTGCGCAGGGTGTGCACCGATTGCTGCAAGGCCACCTGGCTGTCGTCGACCACCAGGATGCGCGCGTTACCGAGTACTTCGGCGTCTTCCATGCTCAGTTCGGTCGGGGCCGTTTCGATCTGCGCCGGGGCGATCCCGTGGATGACCTTTTCGATGTCCAGCACCTGCACCAGCGTGCCGTCCACCGAGGTCACGCCGGTGATGTAGGAACGCACACCGCCGGAGCCGAAGGGCGGCGGGCGGATGTCGGTGGTCAGGCAATGGACGATCTTGCTCACGGCCTGAACGTGCAGGCCCTGTTTGGAGCGGCTGACGTCGGTGACGATCAGGCAGCCACCGTTCGGGTCTTCCAGCGGCCGCTCGCCGATCGCTCGGCTGAGGTCGATCACCGACAACGACGCGCCGCGCAGGGTGGCGATGCCTTTGACGTGAGGGTGCGACTCCGGCAGCTTGGTCAGCGGCGGGCAGGGGATGATTTCACTGACTTTGAGCAGGTTGATCGCCATCAGCTTGCCGCTGCGCAAGGTAAACAGCAGAAGCGAAAGTGAGTCTGCGCGGGCTTTGGTGGAGGACATAAAAACCTTCTGTGGAAAAAGGTGATGGGCGAATGAAAAGTCGCCAAAAGCTATCGATGCCGGGTTATCGACTTGATGGGGGCAGGCTTTAGAAAATCGGTTGAATGGTAAGACGATATCGCGAACAGGCTCGCTCCCACATTTGATCTGTGCCGTTCACAAATCCACTGCGGGAACGAGGCTGCTCGCGATGGGTCATCACTTCAAACCCAATCGCTTGGCCATCCGCCCGAGATTCGCCCGATCCAAGCCTAGCTCACGCGCCGCGCTCGCCCAATTATCGTGGTGCCGTTCCAGGCAAGCGCTGATCAATTGCCGTTGGTAATGTTCAGTCGCCTCACGCAAATCCCCCGACACCAACGCCAGCGGAGCCGCGACCGGTTGTTCGGCCGCCGCTTCAACACGGCCATTGGGCAAATCCAGGTCCGCCGCACTCAGGCTGAGAATCTTCGGCCGTTCCTTGCAGTTACCCAGCGCTTTCAGCGCGCTCCGGCCAATCAAGTGCTCCAGTTCCCGAACATTGCCCGGCCAGTCATACGCCAGCAACGCCGTTTGAGCGTCACTGTTGAGGCGCAGGCTGTTGAGGCCCATGCGCGAACGGTTCTGCTCAAGGAAGAAACCGCTGAGCAGCAGCACATCCCGCCCGCGATCCCGCAGGGCCGGCACCAATAGCGGGTAAACGCTCAAGCGATGGTAGAAATCGGCGCGATAGCGGCCGCTGCGCACTTCCTCGGCCAGATCACGGTTGGTCGCGGCGATGAGTCGCACGTCGACCTGATGCTCCTTGTCCGAGCCCAGCCGCTGCAATTGACCGCTTTGCAAAACCCGTAGCAATTTGGCCTGCACCGTCAGCGACAGTTCGCCGACTTCATCGAGAAACAGTGTGCCGCCATTGGCCAGTTCGAATTTGCCGCGACGATCGCTGGTCGCCCCGGTAAAGGCGCCGCGCACATGGCCGAACAATTCGCTTTCCACCAGCGTGTCCGGCAGCGCGGCGCAGTTGAGGCTGATGATCGGCTTGTCGGCCCGGGGCGAGGCGGCGTGAATCGCCTGGGCCACCAGTTCTTTGCCGACCCCGGTTTCACCGGTAATCAGCACGGTCAGGTCGCTGCCGCCGACCAGGCTGACTTCCTCCACCAAACGTTTGTGCGCCTTGCTCTGGCCGATCATCTCGCGGTTCTGCTGGCCGCTGGCCTGTCGGTACACCTCGGCGCGCTGATGTTCGTCTTCGACACGATTGGCCAGCCGCTCGATGCGCTCGGCGGCATTGACCGTGGCGGCGGCGAGGCTGGCGAAGGCCTGCAGGGCGTCCAGTTCGATCGGTTCGAAACGTTCCGGGTCGAGGGCGTCCAGGGTCAGCAAACCCCACGGGCGCTCGTCGATAAACAGCGGGCAGCCCATGCAATCGTGGACTTCCAGGTGTTCATGGAGGCCATCGACCAAGCCGTCGTAAGGGTCGGGCAGGTCGCTGTCGGCGGCAAAACGGGTCGGCCCGGGGCTGCTCAGCAGCGCTTCGAAACGCGGGTGTTCGCTGACCTTGAAGCGTCGGCCGAGGGTGTCGGTGCTCAACCCGTCGACGGCCAGCGGCACCAGCCAGTCGCCATCGAGGCGCAACAGTGCGGCGGCATCGCAGGGGAGCAGGGCGCGCATGGCTTCGAGCAGGCGCCGATAGCGCTCGCCCTCGGGGAGTTCGCGGGACAGGTCCGAGACCAGGGGAAGCAATGTGGTGAGCAAGGATTTTGCAGTCATAGTGACTCCATGTAGTCGAGATGACTATAAGTCAGGCCGTGTCGTTATGACTATGATGTTTTTAACATGTTGATTTATAACGATTAAATAGCTGGCACGGAAACTGATAAGGAGAGAGCAATCAATTAGAAAACCAAGTAGCTCAGGAGTCACCTTATGCTCAGCGTTCAAGACCGTGCAATCGTCAAATCCACTGTACCGTTGCTGGAAAGCGGCGGCGAAGCATTGATCACGCATTTCTACCGCATGATGCTCTCCGAATACCCGGAAGTCCGCCCGCTGTTCAACCAGGCTCACCAGGCCAGCGGTGATCAACCCCGCGCCCTGGCAAACGGCGTGTTGATGTACGCGCGCCATATCGATCAGCTCGACCAGTTGGGCGACCTGGTGGCCAAGATCATCAACAAGCACGTGGCCCTGCAAATTCTTCCGGAACACTATCCGATTGTCGGCACCTGCCTGTTGCGGGCGATTTCCGAAGTGCTGGGTGACGAGATCGCCACGCCGGAAGTGATGAGCGCCTGGGGCGCCGCTTACGGTCAACTGGCCGAGATCCTGATCGGCGCCGAAACCAGCATCTACGACCAAAAAGAACAGGCGCCGGGCGGCTGGCGCGGCGCGCGGGAATTCATCGTCGCGGCTAAAATCGAGGAAAGCGCGGAAATCACCTCGTTCTACTTCGAGCCGGCGGACAAAGGTCCGATCCTCGCCGCAGAGCCTGGCCAGTACATCGGCATGAAACTGATCCTCGATGGCGAAGAAATTCGTCGTAACTATTCGCTGTCAGCCCTGGCGAACAAAGGCCAGTACCGCATCAGCGTCAAGCGTGAAGACGGTGGCCGCGCCTCGAACCATCTGCACGATCAATTGCACGTCGGTTCCAGCATTCAGCTGTTCCCGCCGTCGGGCGAATTCACCCTGACCGACAGCGACAAACCGTTGGTGCTGATCAGCGGCGGCGTAGGCATCACCCCGACCCTGGCCATGCTCGAGGCGGCGCTGGAAACCCAGCGGCCGGTGCATTTTATCCACTGCGCACGCAATGGCAGTGTTCACGCTTTCCGCGACTGGATCGATGGATTGGCCGAACGTCACCCGCAACTCAAGCGCTTCTATTGCTACGACGAAGATGACGGCGTCAGCCCGGCAGCGCACAAGGTCGGGTTGTTGAGTCAGGAACAACTGGGCGAGTGGTTGCCGCAACAGCGCGATCTGGATGCGTACTTCCTCGGGCCTAAAGGTTTCATGGCGGCGGTGAAGCGTCACCTCAAAGCCTTGGGTGTACCGGAGAAGCAAAGCCGCTACGAGTTCTTCGGCCCGGCTTCAGCGCTTGAATAATCGCTGATCGCAGACGCCCGGCTTGCCGGCGATGGCGTACTCAAATTCGCCATCGCCGGCAAAACACGGGGCTTTCAGCCCTTCAATTCCTTCAAATGCTTGTATACCGTCGCCCGTCCCATGTTCAGCACGTTGGCCACATAGTTGGAGGCGCTTTTGCCCTTGAAGGCGCCTTCGGCGTGCAAGGCCAGCACCAGTTCGCGTTTGTGGTCGCGGGTCAGCAGGTTCAGGCTCAGCTGGCGTTCGCGCAGCCAGCCGTGGAGGAAGGTGTTGATCCGCTCCTGCCAGTCATCGCGGAACAGTGAGTCCGGTTGCGGGATCAATTTGTTCGGCGACAGGAACAAGTCCAGCGCGGCCTTGGCATTTTCGAACAGTGAAATGTTCAGGTTGATGCACAGCACCGCCAGCGGATGACCGTCGCTGTCGCGCAGCACGCTGCTCAGGCTGCGAATCTTCTGACCATCCCAATTCAACTTTTCGTACGGGCCGATGTTCCGTTCGCTGATGTCATCGCTGAGCATGTCTTCCAGCGCGGCATCGTCACCGACTTCCCGCTTCGACAGGTTATTGGCGATGTAATCGATCTTTTGCGTGCGCAGATCGTGCAGCACCACCTCGGCGTGGGGAAAGAACAACGTGGCGATGGCATCGGCAATCGCGCGGAAGTTGTCCAGGGCCGGGTCTTTAACAGGTGCGTTCATACAATGGAGCTCCAGGCAGCGTCAGCGCCCTGCAAAAAGGGCGCTGGAAGTTTGCCGTAATCGTGTCGACACGTCACCTGAGCACGTGGATCAGCCCAGGCGAGCGGGGGAGAGCATCCCGGCATCCAGGCCGAAGCGCGTGAGTTGCTCGGGCAGTGCTTCACCGCGTACCAGCGCGGCGCTGGCCTGGCCCATGGCGGGCGAGGTCTGGATGCCGTAGCCGCCTTGCGCCGCAACCCAGAACAGCCCCGGCACCTGCAGATCGAAGCCGGACAGCAAATCGCCGTCAGCCACGAAGCTGCGCAGGCCGGCCCAGGTGCGGGTCGGACGGCGGATGGTCAGGGTGGTGGCTTCTTCGATCTGATAGATGCCCATGGCGATGTCGAGTTCTTCGGGTTGCACGTCGTGCGGTTCAACCGGGTCGGCGTTGGCCGGTGAGCCGAGGAACATGCCGGCGTCGGGCTTCATGTAGAACGATTCATCGAGGCTGACCAGCATCGGCCAATGGTGGATGTCCACGCCTTCCGGTCCGGCGAAGATGAACGCCGCACGGCGCTTGGGTTGCAGACCCAGCGGCCTGGCGCCGGCCAGTTCGCCGATCTTGTCTGCCCAGGCGCCGGCGGCGTTGATGATGACCGGGGCGCTGAAGGTCTGGCTGTTGGTCTGGACCTGCCACATGCCTTCGCCGTCGCGGGTCAGGCTCAGGACTTCCGTGTCGGTATGCACTTCACTTTTATTGCGTCGGATACCGCGCAGGTAACCCTGATGCAAGGCGTCGGTGTCGATGTCGCTGGCGGTCGGATCGTAGATCGCGCCATGAACTTTTTCCCGGCGCAGGATCGGCAGGCGCAGGCAGGCTTCATCGGCGCTGAGCAGTTGCATTTCCGGCACCGTGGCTTTGGCGCTCAGGTATTGATTGTTGAGTTCGTCCGGGTCGCCGGTGAAGTCCACGGTCATTTCGCCGCGCGGGGTCAGCAGCGGGTGTTCGCAGAAACCGGCGGGCGGGGCGTCGAAGAAATCGCGGCTGGCCTGGGTCAGTGCCCGGACTTGCGGTGTTCCATACGCAGCGGTGAACAGCGCAGCCGAGCGTCCGGTGGAGTGATAGGCCGGATGGGATTCGCGTTCGAGTACGATCACTCGGGCGTGCTGCGACAGCCAGAAACCGGTGGAAGCGCCGGCGATCCCGCCGCCGATGATGATGAAGTCTGCCTGGCTCATGAACGTCTCCTGTCGAGCGTAAATGCCATTGCTAAAGAGAAACCTGTGGGAGCCGGGCTTGCCCGCGATTGCATCACCGCGGTGTGCCTGATTGAGCCTGGCGTCTGCATCGCGGGCAAGCCCGCTCCCACAGGGTTTGTGGTGTCAGTGCTGCAGGCGGTAGATGGCGTTAGCCACCGCGATGTCTTCCAGGCCCAGGCCGATCGAGCGGAAGAATACGTGGCGGTCGTAATCGGGGCGCTGGACCTTTTCGCTGATCAAATCCGGCAAGTCGCCGACGATCGCGTTCCTGTCCCAACCATGCTGTTCGCCGGCAATCAGCATTTCGCCCGCCGAGCCTGGCGTGGTCAGACGATAATCGCAGAAGACGTGCATGTCGTTGAGGCTCTGCGGCGGCACTTCGTGGGCGCGCGGTGCGTTGGTACTGATGGAGGTTATCAACGCTGGTTTGCTCAGGGTTGCCGGATTCATCACTGGCCCTGCTGACGACGTGCACAGCATGATCACATCGGCTTCCTGAAGGGCTGCTTCACAACTGTCGACCAGGGTCAGGCGTGGGTCGAGACCTTTGAGCTGAGCCAGTGCGTCTGGACTCAGATCGTTCAGGCCTTGTGAGTAGAGGCTGATGCTTTGCCAGTCCCGCAGGTTCTTCACGTAATGCAGGTGCGCCTGGGCCACTTTGCCGCTGCCGATGATCGCCAGGCGTCGGGCTTCAAGCGGCGCGAGGGCGTCCACCGCAACGGCGGTCGCTGCTGCGGTGCGCGCAACGGTCAGTTCACCGGCATCGCACAGCAGCAGCGGCTGGCCGGTCTGCATCGACATCAGCAAGGTCCACGCAGTCACTAGCGGGCCTTGTTCGCGCACGATGTAGGGCGACGTCTTCACCCCGTAAACTCCGTCTTCGGCCAGCACACCCAGGTAGTTGATGAAGTCGCCTGCCCCCTTGGGAAATTCCACCAGTTGCTGCGCCGGCTGCACAGCCTGCCCGGCGGCCAGGTCGCGGAACAGCTTGCGCAGTATCTGCGGAACGTCGACCTGTGCCAGCAGTTCGCGGGCCTGGGGTTGGGTGATTACATAAGGCGTGCTGGACATGGTCGGCTCCGGGAGCTGGAAGTAAACTAATTTGTCTATTATGGACTTTTAGTTGTCGCGAGCAATATCCGGGGCGAAAAAAAAGCGCAGTCCGTTGCCGGCTGCGCCTCTTTTATTGCGAACCGCTGTTACGGACGCTTGCGCTCAACCGCCCGCAACAGATGCGTCGGTGGTGTTTCACAGCTGATCTTGCGACCCAGCAGCGCCTCGATGGACGGTAGCTGGTAGGAGTCGTCTTCCCCGGCAAAACTGATCGACACACCGTCGGCGCCGGCACGACCGGTACGACCGATACGGTGCACGTAGTCATCCGGCACTTCCGGCAGGGTGAAGTTGATCACGTGGCTGATGCCGTCGATGTGAATGCCGCGACCGGCGACATCGGTGGCCACCAGCACGCGGATCTTGCCTTCGCGAAAGCCTTCAAGTGTCTTGATGCGCTTGTGTTGCGGCACATCGCCGGACAGTTGCGCGGCGTTGACGCCATCGCGTACCAGGCGTTCTTCGATGCGCCGCACTTCATCCTTGCGGTTGGCGAAGACCATCACCCGCTCCCAACCGTTGTCGTTGACCAGGTTGTAGAGCAGTTTGTACTTGTCGGCGCCGGCCACCGCGTAGATGTGCTGCTCGACGTTTTCGCTGGCCACGTTCTGCGACTCGATCTCGACGATCGACGGGTCGGTGGTCCATTGCTTGGCGAGGTTCATCACGTCTTCGGTGAAGGTCGCGGAGAACAGCAGCGTCTGACGCTCGTTCTTCGGCGGCGTCTGGCGAATGATCTGACGCACTTGCGGGATGAAGCCCATGTCGAGCATGCGGTCGGCTTCGTCCAGGACCATGACTTCGACCATGTCCAGGTGCACGTCGCCGCGCTGGTTGAAGTCGAGCAAGCGGCCCGGGGTTGCGACGAGGATGTCGCAATGACGCGCTTCGAGGTGCTTGAGCTGCTTGTCGAAGTCCATGCCGCCGACAAACGTCATGACGTTGAGGCCGGTGTACTTGGTCAGGTCGGCGGCGTCTTTAGCGATCTGCACCACCAACTCACGGGTCGGCGCGATGATCAGCGCCCGTGGCTCGCCCATGTAGCGCTCTTTCGGCGGCGGGGTTTGCAGCAATTGGGTGATGATCGAAATCAGGAACGCGGCGGTTTTGCCGGTACCGGTCTGGGCGCGCCCGATGGCGTCTTTGCCGGCGAGGGTGAAGCCCAGCACCTGAGCCTGGATCGGCGTGCAATACGGGAAGCCGAGGTCCTGGATGGCGTGCATCAGTTCCGGGGCGAGTTTGAAATCGTGGAATCGGGTTTTGCCTTCCTGGGGTTCGACGACGAAGTCTTCGAGTTTCCAGGGAATGACCGGCGCCTTTGGCTTGGGTTCGCGACGCGGTTTTGCCGGTTTCGGCGCTTCGCTGCGCGGTTGTTCGGGGGCCGCCTCTTCAACAGGCGGGAGGGCCGGTGCCGCGACAGGCTCTTGTTTCGGTGCCGCTACGGGGGCGGTCCGGCCAGACTGATTACCGTCGGTGCGGTGGCTGGGGGCGTGAGACGGAGCGCTGGAGACTGGCGCGAGCTGCTCAGTCTCGCTTTTACCGAACATTTTCTTGAGTGCTTTGAGCACGGTCATCTCATCAATTGATTAAGGAATATACGGCGGCCAGTGTAATGCAAGAATCGGGCGCGGCGTAGGGGGATGGATCAATGGGCTGTTTTTCGCCGGGCCGTTAACGCAAGCGTTCAGCGAGCCAGACGTCGATGTCGCGAATTTCCTCGGGTAACACTTCGTGACCCATTGGGTATTCCTGCCATGTCACGGTGACACCATGCTGCTTTAAATACTCATAAGCGGTGCGACCCATCGAGTTCTGCACCACGTCATCGTACTGGCCGTGCAGGGACAGCACCGGAATACGCTGTTGGCTCGCGGAGAGTTGCAGTTGATCGTTGAAGGTCGGTGCATAAGTCGAGAGGGCAAGTACGCCGCCCAATGCTCCTTGCCATTTCACAAACGCGGTGTGGAATACCACGGCGCCGCCCTGGGAAAAACCTGCCAGGAAAATCCGCGAGGCGTCTATTCCGCCCGCGCGCTGCTCTTCGATCAAATCAATCACCCTTTGCGCCGACTCTTCCAGCTGCTCGCGGCTGATCGCCCGCGCCGGGCTCATGGCCAGAATGTCGTACCAGCTCGGCATCTCGTAACCACCATTAATGGTCACCGCACGGGTCGGAGCCTGAGGCAGGACGAAGCGGGTGGTCAGCAGGCTTTCCTGCAGCGCTTCGGCCACGGGCAGGAAGTCGTAACGGTCGGCGCCCAGGCCGTGCAGCCAGATAACGCAGGCATCTGCGGGCTTGACGGGTTGAAGAATCAAGGGCTCGGTCATGGCTGCTCCAATTGTGTGCGTGCGCTCTCATTAAGTGCGAGATGTCAGTGCGCGTCTGGTTGATCCGTTAAGAAGATGTCGCAAGGCTACAAGTTTTGCTATTGACCTGTCGCTGAATCGCTTTAGCGTGCGGTCTGGTACGGGCTTTGCTATGGGAAAGCCTGTACGAAAATCCCACGCCTGTCGGTAACACTATGCAGGCCATCGTTCCTGGTGGGATAGCAAAAAATCCGGTGATGGATGTTCGCCAGCGGCCGCTACGGGCTTCGCGAACGTGAAAGGGCTACAGCCCGTTCGGCCGATTGGTGAGAAGTGAGTGGTCCATTATGTGGATTTTCTCCTACTAGACTCATAGCGCAGGTCCTACGTCGGTTGACCCTAAAAAAAGCCAACACGGGTCGACTACGCCTCATAAGGGTGCGACTGGACTCAAGCTCCGACACAACAAGAGCAAAACTGGAGGTTTGAATGAAGATGTTGAAATCCACCCTGGCCATCGTGACTGCAGCCGCAGTACTCGGTGTCAGCGGGTTCGCTCAGGCGGGTGCAACCCTGGATGCAGTGCAGAAGAAAGGTTTCGTACAGTGCGGCGTCAGTGATGGCCTGCCTGGTTTTTCGGTTCCGGATTCCACTGGCAAGATCGTTGGTATCGATGCTGACTACTGCCGTGCTGTCGCCGCTGCCGTCTTTGGCGACGCGACCAAGGTCAAGTTCAGTCAGTTGAACGCCAAGGAGCGCTTCACCGCGCTGCAGTCCGGCGAAATCGACATCCTGTCGCGCAACACCACCATGACCAGCTCCCGTGACTCGGGCATGGGTCTGAAATTCCCAGGCTTCATCACTTACTACGACGGCATCGGCTTCCTGGTTAACAACAAACTCGGCGTCAAGAGCGCCAAGGAACTGGACGGCGCGACCATCTGCATCCAGGCCGGCACCACCACCGAGCTGAACGTTTCCGACTACTTCCGTGGCAACGGTCTGAAATACACCCCGATCACTTTCGACACCTCCGATGAAAGCGCCAAGTCGCTGGAATCGGGTCGTTGCGACGTACTGACTTCCGACAAGTCCCAACTGTTTGCCCAGCGCAGCAAGCTGGCTTCGCCGAAGGACTACGTGGTTCTGCCGGAAACCATTTCCAAGGAACCGCTGGGCCCGGTCGTGCGTAACGGCGATGACGAGTGGCTGGCTATCGTGCGCTGGGTTGGCTACGCCATGCTCAACGCTGAAGAAGCAGGCGTGACCTCGAAAAACGTTGAAGCCGAAGCCAAGGGCACCAAGAACCCGGACGTTGCACGTCTGCTGGGTACCGACGGTGAATACGGCAAAGACCTGAAAGTGAAGAAAGACTGGGTCGTCCAGATCGTCAAGCAAGTGGGTAACTATGGCGAAGTGTTCGAGAAGAACCTCGGCAAGAGCACTCCTCTGGAAATTGACCGCGGGCTGAACGCTCTGTGGAACAACGGCGGCATTCAATACGCACCACCAGTGCGCTGATGGTTCTATCACCCGGTGGGCCAACCGCCGGGTGATGTTCTGTTCCATTACATCCGGGGCACTTCATGCAAAATTCAATCGGCGCACCAAAGCAGAGGCTCAGCCTCAGCGATCCCAAAGTGCGTGCGTGGCTATTTCAGATCATCACCATTGTGGCGGTGGTCTCGATGGGCTGGTATCTGTTCGACAACACGCAGACCAACCTTGAACACCGGGGCATCACCTCCGGTTTCAGCTTTCTGGAGCGCAGTGCCGGTTTCGGCATCGCTCAAACCCTGATCGACTACACCGAATCGGACAGCTATGCCCGGGTGTTTGTCATCGGCCTGCTCAACACGCTGCTGGTGACTTTCATCGGCGTGATCCTGGCGACGATCCTCGGGTTCATCGTCGGCGTGTCACGGCTGTCGAAGAACTGGATCATCGCCAAGCTGGCGACTGTTTATGTGGAAGTCTTCCGCAACATTCCGCCGCTGCTGCAAATCCTGTTCTGGTACTTCGCGGTGTTCCTGACCATGCCGGGGCCACGCAACAGTCATAATTTCGGCGACACCTTCTTCGTCAGCAGCCGCGGCCTGAACATGCCGGCCGCGTTGACGGCGGATGGTTTCTGGCCGTTTGTGGTCAGCGTCGTCGTGGCCATCGTCGCCATCGTGCTGATGTGCCGCTGGGCCAACAAGCGTTTCGAAGCCACCGGTGTTCCGTTCCACAAGTTCTGGACCGGCCTGGCGTTGTTCCTGGTGATCCCGGCGCTGTGCGCACTGATCTTCGGCGCGCCCGTGCACTGGGAAATGCCCAAGCTGCAAGGTTTCAACTTCGTCGGTGGCTGGGTGCTGATCCCGGAACTGCTGGCGCTGACCCTGGCCCTGACCGTGTACACCGCGGCGTTCATCGCCGAGATCGTGCGTTCGGGCATCAAGTCGGTCAGCCACGGCCAGACCGAAGCGGCACACTCGCTGGGCCTGCGCAACGGTCCGACCCTGCGCAAGGTGATCATCCCGCAAGCCCTGCGCGTGATCATTCCACCGCTGACCAGCCAATACCTGAACCTGGCGAAAAACTCCTCGCTGGCGGCCGGTATCGGTTATCCGGAAATGGTCTCGTTGTTTGCCGGTACGGTGCTGAACCAGACCGGGCAGGCGATCGAAGTCATTGCCATCACCATGAGCGTGTACCTGGCGATCAGTATCAGCATTTCCCTGCTGATGAACTGGTACAACAAGCGCATTGCGCTGATCGAGCGGTAAGGAAAAGCGCATGAGTACTCATACTTTCAAACCTGACATGCCGCCACCAAGCAAAGTCTTCGGGCCGATGGCGTGGATGCGCGCGAACATGTTCTCCAGCTGGCTCAACACCCTGCTGACCCTGTTCGCGTTCTACCTGATTTACCTGGTGGTTCCACCGATTCTGGAATGGGCGATCATCGACGCCAACTGGGTCGGCACTACCCGCGCCGACTGCACCAAGGAAGGCGCCTGCTGGGTGTTCATCCAGCAGCGATTCGGCCAGTTCATGTACGGCTACTACCCGGTGGACCTGCGCTGGCGCGTAGACCTGACCGTGTGGCTGGCGGTGATCGGCGTGGCACCGTTGTTCATCTCGCGCTTCCCGCGTAAAGCGGTGTACGGGCTGAGCTTCCTGGTGCTGTACCCAATCATTGCCTACTTCCTGCTGCATGGCGGATTGTTCGGCCTGACCACCGTGGCGACCAGCCAGTGGGGCGGCCTGATGCTGACGCTGGTGATCGCCACCGTCGGCATTGCCGGCGCCCTGCCGCTGGGTATCGTCCTGGCGCTGGGCCGTCGTTCGAACATGCCGGCGATTCGTGTGGTCTGCGTGACCTTCATCGAATTCTGGCGCGGCGTGCCATTGATCACGGTGCTGTTCATGTCCTCGGTGATGCTGCCGTTGTTCCTGCCTGAAGGCATGAACTTCGACAAGTTGCTGCGGGCGCTGATCGGCGTGATCCTGTTCCAGTCGGCCTACGTCGCCGAAGTGGTGCGCGGCGGTCTGCAAGCGATTCCCAAAGGTCAGTACGAAGCGGCTGCGGCGATGGGCCTCGGTTACTGGCGCAGCATGGGCCTGGTGATTCTGCCGCAAGCCCTGAAGATGGTGATCCCGGGCATCGTCAACACCTTCATTGCGCTGTTCAAGGACACGAGCCTGGTGATCATCATCGGCCTGTTCGACTTGCTCAACAGCGTCAAACAAGCCGCCGCCGACCCGAAATGGTTGGGCATGGCCACTGAAGGCTATGTGTTTGCGGCCCTGGTGTTCTGGATTTTCTGTTTTGGTATGTCGCGCTATTCCATGCATCTGGAACGCAAGCTCGACACTGGCCACAAGCGTTAGGAGTTCTGTAATGAGCGAAGCAATCAAAAAGCCTGTGAGCCCTGAAGGCATTATTCAGATGCAGGGCGTGAACAAGTGGTACGGCCAGTTCCACGTGTTGAAAGACATCAACCTGAACGTTAAACAGGGCGAGCGTATCGTCCTGTGCGGCCCGTCGGGTTCCGGCAAATCCACCACGATCCGTTGCCTCAACCGTCTGGAAGAACACCAGCAGGGCCGGATCGTGGTCGATGGCGTGGAACTGACCAACGACCTCAAGCAGATCGAAACGGTCCGCCGCGAAGTCGGCATGGTGTTCCAGCACTTCAACCTGTTCCCGCACCTGACCATCCTGCAGAACTGCACCCTGGCACCGATGTGGGTACGCAAGATGCCCAAGCGCAAGGCCGAAGAAATTGCCATGCATTACCTGGAACGCGTCCGCATTCCGGAGCAGGCGCATAAATTCCCGGGGCAATTGTCCGGCGGTCAGCAGCAGCGTGTGGCGATTGCCCGTGCCCTGTGCATGAAACCGAAAATCATGCTGTTCGACGAACCGACTTCAGCGCTCGACCCGGAGATGGTGAAGGAAGTTCTCGACACCATGATCGGCCTGGCCGAAGACGGCATGACCATGCTCTGCGTGACCCACGAAATGGGCTTCGCCCGCACCGTGGCCAACCGCGTGATCTTCATGGACAAGGGCGAGATCGTCGAACAGGCTGCGCCGAACGACTTCTTCGATAACCCGCAGAACGACCGCACCAAACTGTTCCTGAGCCAGATCCTGCATTGATCGAAGCCAGGCAATGAAAAAAACCCGGACGCTGTTCCGGGTTTTTTTTTCGCCCGCCGAAACCCACCACCGTTTGCCCTGCCGGACTAAGCTGACTAACATGTCAGAAAATTCATCCTATGATTGGATGAAAGGGCGAATCCTATGTCAGAAATGTCTCCATTAGTTAAGCGATCCCTGGTCGATCAAGCCTTGGACCAGTTGCGTTTGCGCATCACCGAAGGCGTCTGGACCGTCGGCCAACGCCTGCCCACCGAGCCGGAGCTGTCGGCAGAACTGGGCATCAGCCGCAACACCGTGCGTGAAGCCATGCGCGTGTTGGCGTTTTCCGGTTTGATCGAAATCCGCCAGGGTGACGGCAGTTACCTGCGGGCGGTGATCGATCCGCTGGACACCCTGAAAGCGCTGTCGCGCTGCTCCCTCGAACAGGCGCGGGAAACACGGCACATCCTTGAAGTCGAGGCCATCGGCCTTGCCGCGATCCGCAGGACCGACGAAGACCTCATCGAATTACGCCAGGCACTCAACATCAGCGGCGATCACTACCACGGCGATCTCGACAGCTACATCGCCTGCGATCTGGTGTTCCACCGTCGCCTGGTAGATGCCGCGCACAACCCTACCCTCAGCGAGCTGTATCGCTACTTCTCCAGCGTCGTCGGCGCACAACTGCGCCAGACCTTGAGCATCACGCCTCGTCGCCAGGCAGTGTTCGACCTGCATGTCGACCTGCTCGATGCCGTCGAACAACGCGACCCGGAACGCGCCAAAGCCTTGTCGAGGCAGTTGATCAATGAACCTTGAAACCGAGAACGCCATGTCCAGCCGCAACAGCCACATCAACGAAGCCAAACGCACGGCGGAGCTTGAAGAGCTGCTGATCGACGCCGAGGCCGATGACGAAGCGGTCCAGCAAAGTCACCCGATCCTGCGCCGCCCGTGGTTATTGTTACTGGGCCTGATTCTGGTGGCGCTGAACCTGCGTCCGGCGCTGTCGAGCATGGCGCCGATGCTCAGCGAGGTCTCGAAAAGCCTCGGCCTGTCGGCGGCGCAGGCCGGTTTGCTGACGACCTTGCCGGTGCTGTGCCTCGGCCTGTTTGCGCCGTTGGCGCCAATTCTGGCGCGACGTTTCGGCGCGGAACGCGTGGTGTTGGGCATTCTGCTGACGTTGGCCGGGGGGATCATTCTGCGCAGTTCGTTCGGTGAAATCGGCCTGTTTGCCGGCAGCGTGTTGGCCGGCGCGAGTATCGGCGTGATCGGCGTTCTGTTGCCTGGCATCGTCAAACGCGACTTCGCCAAGCACGCCGGGACCATGACCGGCGTCTACACCATGGCGTTGTGTCTGGGCGCGGCCATGGCAGCAGGCGCGACCGTGCCATTGAGCGAGCACTTCGACAAAAGCTGGGCGCTGGGCCTCGGCTTCTGGGTGATTCCTGCGCTGGCAGCGGCGATTTTCTGGTTGCCGCAAGTCGGGCAGAAACACGGCGCGCACAACGTGGCCTACCGGGTGCGCGGTTTGTTGCGTGACCCGTTGGCGTGGCAAGTGACCTTGTACATGGGCCTGCAATCCTCCCTGGCCTACATTGTGTTCGGCTGGTTGCCATCGATCCTGATCGGTCGCGGCCTGACGCCGACCCAGGCCGGCCTGGTGCTGTCGGGTTCGGTGCTCATTCAACTCGCCAGTTCATTGGCCGCTCCATGGCTGGCCACGCGCGGCAAGGATCAGCGCCTGGCAATCGTGATCGTCATGGCGCTGACCCTCGGCGGTCTGTTCGGTTGCCTCTACGCGCCGATCGAAGGCCTGTGGGGCTGGGCGATTCTGCTCGGTCTGGGGCAGGGCGGTACGTTCAGCCTGGCGTTGACCCTGATCGTGTTGCGCTCGCGGGACTCGCACGTGGCGGCCAACCTGTCGAGCATGGCCCAGGGTTTCGGTTACACCCTGGCGTCCATGGGGCCGTTCGCGGTGGGCATCGTGCACGACTGGACCGGCGGCTGGAACGCCATAGGCTGGATCTTCGGCGTGATTGGCCTCGGCGCCATCCTTGCCGGCCTCGGTGCCGGGCGTTCGTTGTACGTGCAGGTGGTCAGCGAAAAGGTCTGACTACAGGTAAACAACGTCCAGGGTCGCCGAGCCGTCGAGCTGCACCTCGGTGCTCAGGTCCAGTTCGGAGGTGGGCGCGATGATGGTTTCGACGATCACTCGACTTGTGAGGTTTTGAATGGCAATCGGGCCGACACTGCTGCCGGCCACGTCGGTAAACCCCAGGTAGCTTTTGGCACCGATCGGAATGGGACGACTGTTCGATGAACTCCAGGCCACGCCGCCGGTGGTGGAGTCGGTTCGATAAACCTGCGTCAGGTCGTCCACCACGGTGCTGGCCGGATCGAAGTTCAGCGAATACAAGCCGATTTTATTTTGGCTGTGATCGTGGTTAAGACCGTAGTAAATCTCGCTGTTGACGATGGCCGAGCCGTCGCGGTTGTCGCGCATCAACAGGGCAAAACGCGCGGGCGCATTGCACTGAATGTTGAGGTCGAGCGTCTGGTCGCGCAGTCGCGTGCGTTTGTCGACGCTGAGGTCCTGCCGGGAGATTTTTCCGTAGTCGACGAGGCCGTTGTTGGACAGTATCGGGGTGCAGGCGAGGGGGGTGATGGTGCCTTTGACGCTCAGGTCAACGGTGGACGCCGCCCAGGTGTGTTGGGTGGCGCTGATGACCAGGGTTGTCGCAAGTACGGCAAAGTAGTGCTTCATTTGTGAATGTCCATTTCGTGGAATTTGTTCAGCCTGTGTCAGGCCCCGGTTGGCGTTGAACCGGTCTTTTTTACCGAAACCGGCATTCGACCGGCTCAGTGCGTTGACTCAGGGGAGGTACTTGATTTCAAGCGTCATGGAGCCATCGATGGGCACTTCGTCGTTCAGGGTCAGGCTGTCGGCGCGAGCAATGTAGGTATTGATCCACAGAAGCATTGCGAGATCCTTTACTGCAATGGGTGTGGTGTTGCCGATAATGCTTGTTGCCAGAAGCTCATTCGAATTGATGGTGGTGGCGCGGGTCCAGCTTTCTCCGCCATCCGTCGATCGAATGGCGGCCGCATTCAGACCGTCAGCTTGCAGGTTGGCGATATATGGCCAGAAGTAGCCAAGCTTTTCATTCGCGGGGGTCAGTCCCACGCCAAAAAAAAGAGGGGAAGCTATGTTCGTATCGGGTCTATTGTCGATGGACTTCACGGCGAACAGGACCGGTGCATCGCAGTTCACGTTGAACGCCATGTAGTGGTTGCCTACTTCCGTGTTTGCGATTGGATTGAGGTTCTTTACAGGGACTTTGCCGATGTCGATGTTGCCGCCGTCGGCCAGTGTCGGCGTGCACGCGTTCGGGGTGATGTGGCCTGTGACTGTCAGGTCTGTCGACGAGGCGAAGGTGAGTGGTGAAGTCAGGACGATGAACGCCATCGTCAGCGCGTGTGGAATCTTTTTCATGGGACAGGTTTCGCTGTGTGGGGGGAGCGGAATCCGTCCTTGCCCGAAGCAGGACCTCGGGCAAGGTCGGGCTACGGGGTTATGGGTAGACGATGGAAATGGTGGCCGAGCCGTCCAGAGCGACTTCGTTGGTCAGGTCCAGTGAGTCGGCGCGGGCGATTTCGGTCCAGATCCTAAGGTCTGTCTGCAGATCCTTGATGGCAATCGGCGTGGTCGGGCCCCCTACAGCGCCGAATGCCGAGAGTTGTGATGCGTTCAGAGAAGAATATGCGAACCAAGTATTGCCATTGTTAGCGGACATCAATGGCTGTACGGCAACACCATCTGCCACTGGTGTAATCAGTCGCAGTAAATACCCACCAAGCTTTTGATCGACATTGATAAAGCCCAGGCCGAAATCGGTGTCACCACCAATCGTGCCGGACCTGTTATCGGTCGGTAACAGCCTGAACGGGATCGCTGCGTCACAGTTCACGGTGAGCTGCAATGTCTGCGTAGGCAGTGTCGTGGCTTTGTCCTGATTCAAGTCTTTGGCAGAAATCTTGCCATAATCGACAATCCCGCCACCGGAAAGCGACGGCGTACACGACGACGGCGTGATAACGCCTGTGACTGTCAGGTCTGTCGACGAGGCGAAGGTGAGTGGTGAAGTCAGGACGATGATCGCCATCGTCAGCGCGTGTGGAATCTTTTTCATGGGACAGGTTTCGCTGTGTGGTGAGCGGAATCAGTCCTTGCCCGAAGCAGGACCTCGGGCAAGGTCGGGCTACGGTGTTATGGGTAGTCGATGGTGAGGGTGACCGAGCCGTCGAGCAGGACGTCGTTGGTCAGGTCCAGTGAGTCGGCGCGGGCGATTTCGGTCCAGATCCTAAGGTCTGTCTGCAGGTCCTTGATTGCAATTGGCGTTGTCGGGCCACCGAGCGCACCAAACGCGGAGAGTTTTTCATTGGAGAAATAAACTTCATTCTTCCACGTGTTGCCATTGTCTGGGGATCTCAATGGAGACACGGCAACGCCATCTCCTATCGGTGCCATAAACCGTACGTCGAAACTGCCGAGCTTCTGATCGACATTGATATAGCCCAGGCCGAATTGATTGTTACCAGTACGCGTTCCGGATTTGTTATCGGTCGGAAGCAGCCTGAACGCGACGGGTGCGTCACAGTTCACGGCTAGCTGCAATGTTTCGAAAGGCAGGTTCGTGGGTTTGTCCTGATTCAAGTCTTTGGCTGAAAGCTTGCCATGATCGACGATCCCTCCACCGGAAAGCGTCGGCGTACACGCGTTCGGGGTAATAGCGCCTGTCACCGTCAAATCAGTGCTCGAAGCCGCCAGTGCATAAGGTGCAACGCCAATCAGCGCAGTGGCGGAGAGTGCTGCAAAGTACTTTTTAATCATTGTTTACTCACTTCTCAGGTTGTGCCCTGTCTGCCCCGAGACGCTCAAGTGCGCCCCGGATCCAGCAGGATCGGGTTGGGTGTTACAGGTAAATAATCTCGATCGTTCCCGCGCCATCGAGATTGATGGCGCTGCTCAGGTCCAGGCTGTGGGTGGGGGCGATGACGGCGTCGACGGTCACCGTGGTGCTGAGGTTCTGGATCAGCACCGGGCCGGCGCCGCTGCCGGCGTTGTCGGTGAACGCCAGGTAACGGCTTTTGCCGATGGCGATCGGGTTGGCGCTGCCGTTGCTCCAGGCCGTGCCGGCGGTGCTGGAGTCGGTTCGGTAGAGGCGGGCGAAGCCGTCGGCATTGGCGGTGGCCGGGTCCACGCGCAGTGAAAAACGGCCAATCCTGTTGCCGCGGCTGTCCTTGCCCAGGCCGTAGTCAATCTCGCTGTCGAGCGTCGCCGAACCCGAGCGGTTGTCATGCATGACCAAGGCGAAGGACGCCGGCGCGTCGCAGCCGACCATCAGCGACAACGACCTGGGCGGCAGACGTGTGTCCTTGTCTGCATGCAGGTCTTTTCTCGACAGGGTGCCGAAGTCGACCACGCCGCCGTTGGACAGCACCGGCTCGCAGGCCGCCGGAGCGAAGCGGGCGCGCAGGGTCGCCTCGCGGGTGCGTCCGGCGCCAACTGCATCGAACACCCCGAAGGCTTCCCAGGTCACCGCGTCACGCACTTGCATGCCTTGCTCTTGAACCCAGGCCGTCAGCTCAAGCTGCGCCGAGAAACTGCGCCCCTGCACCGGCACGCCGGCCTGCACCGGGACGACCCCGTGCTTCGGTCGCCAGATCAGGTTCGGGGCCGTTTCGGCGGGCGGCTGCCCGACCCCGGCAATCAACCCGATATCGACCGCTTGGCCATCGAGCACGGCATCGCGAATACGCATCTGATAGCTGCCGCGTTCGGCAAAGTGAAAGCGTTCAGCGGTCGCGGCCATCGCCCGGTAGAACAGGCTCATGTCGATGGGCTGCGAACAGTTCAAGGTCAGGCTGAGCTGGCGCTCACCGAGGTTGCGCTCCGGTGCGGCATCGGGCCGTATCGCCCGGTTCATCAGCCCGTAATCGAGCACCGGCTGGCTCAGGTTGAACTGGCAGTCGTCGGTGGACGCCGAGGCCAGTGGCGTGAATCCGCTCAGTGCCAGCGGCGCGAGGGTCAACAGCAGATAGCGCGACAGGTTCATGAAGTCATCCTCAAAGGGCTCGGCACTTGGCGGGGGCGGTTTCGTAGTACGCGTTGGTGTCGGCGTCGGCGGGCAGTTCGAAGCGCAGTTCGCAGCGCTCCAGCCCCGGCGCGCTGATCCATAACGCGCGGCGGTCGAGGACGTTGGGCAAAAACACCAGGCCGCCGTCCTGCACCAGGGTCACGAACTCGCCATCTTCGGTGTTCACGGAGGCACCGCGTGGCAGGGGCGCGCCGTTGGCGGTGGTGGCCTTGAGCAAGGCACGACGGGTCATCGTCAGGCCGAATTCAACGGTGTCCACAGCACCGCGACCGGCCGAAATCACCGCCAGCCCGTTATGAATGTCGGCGTTGCGCGGCAGGGTTTTGGTGTCGACTTCCACCGGGCTGTTGCCGTAAGCCGTCACTTGCGGGATCACCGCCTGACCTTGCCAGTCGGTCCACACCGGACCGCTGGGCGTCGACACTTTGATCGAACCCATGTCGCCCACCGACAGCAGCGCAAAGGTGTCGCTCACCGGGTACGGCGACAGCGTCACGCCGCCACCGTGCAACACTGCGCCGCCACGAGCGCTGGCCTGATAGCTGGAGCGCTCGGCATCGGCGCGGGTGTAATTGAGATCGAGCTGGGTGTAGCGCGGCAGCAGCGAAACGCCGGCCGTGGACTGCACCTGTTTGTTGCGGGTGTCGTGTTCGACGCCGACCCGGTAACCCAGTTGATCGTTGACCCGTTCACTCAAGCCCACGCCGCTGCGGTATTCGCCGGCGGAACTGCGCACCCAGGTGCGCGCCCGGCGGTTCTCGCCCAGCGGAATGCTGAGGTTCAGGTAGACGCTGTCATCGTTGCGGTTCGAACCGCTGACCTGCCATTCGGCGGTCGCCGAGACGGATACGCCCGCGATGCTGGTGCCCCAGGACGCGAGGGCGCGGCTGCTGCTTTGGCCGTCGAACGAGCTGGACCGGCTGACGCCGCTGCTGAAAGCGCCGAGCCATGGATGCGACCACGACAGGGCCGCGTTTTGCTGATCGCGGTAACGGGATTGGCTGTTGTCGGAGGTGTTGGCGAATACCGCATCTTCCAGCTCCCGGTAGCCCTGGGTTCGGTAAGAACTGCCGGCATTGAGCGCCCACTGCTCGTTCAACCGATGTGAGACGCTCAGGTCTGCCTGAAGCCCCTGACTGGCTTGCTTGCCGCTGGCGTCCGCGCCGGTCAGCGTGGCTTGCACCTGGGTCACGGGCGAGGGCAACAGGCCGACGCTGCCACCCGCCGCGCGATAGTCGGCGGCGCCGGTCAGGCCGGCACTGAGCAACACTTGCGGGGTGAGCGCACCGCTCCAGCCGCCGCTGATGACCCAGGGATCGCCTCCCTGCGCGTCACCGACACTGCGCACCTGACCGACGCCCAGCGAATAACCGGGCGCGGGCAGGCTGATCCCCAACATTGCGGCCGGCACGGTAAAACTGCGCTCGCTGCCGTCGTCCTCTTTGATCGTGACTTCCACGTCGGAGCGCGTGTTGAGTCGGCGCACGTTGGTGAGTGCGAACGGCCCGGCCGGCACCACCGTGGAATGGATCAGCGAACCATTCTGGCGGACCTCGACCTGGGCCTGACTGTTGGCGATCCCTTCTATGACCGCGCCTTGCTCTTCGACTTGCAGCGCCTGCTCGTTCAGCACTTGCACGCCGGTGATCTGCGCACCGGCGAGCACCGGGTTGTAGAGGTTGATCTGACCCGCTTGCAGCACCGCTTCGTGGCTGGCGAAAGTGCGCTGGGCGTAGGCCGCAATGTGCGTGGTGCGGGAAATGTCGTCCTGCCAGGTCTGCACCTGACGGCTGCGCACGATCCAGTCACCGGCATTGAAGCCCAGTTCGGTGTTGGCCGAGGCGTAGCGGCTGGTGCTGTCGCCGGAACGGCTGTGCAAACCGGTGACGTCGTAGTTGATCAAACCGGCAATGCCGCCGGTTTGATAGCCGGAGAAATCCCGGGCCGTGGGGCGTATCGCGTCGGTGGGCACGATCAACGACAGGGCCAGGTTCGCCGGGTCCGGTTCGATGACGGTCTGCGGTGCGCTGCCCAGAAAATCGTGGCACGGGCCAGCGTCCAGCGTCAGCGCAGGCACCGTAAGGTTCGCCGCATCGAGCAGCGCGCGATCGAAGCACAACGCCCCTTCGCGATTGAACGTGACGTCGACCCGGCCATGGCGCTGGCCGTTGACGGTGAGCGTGACCGGATGGCGGCCGGCCGTGAACTGCGGCGCCTGCATCAGCAACGTCGCCAGCGCCGGATCGATGCCGCGCTGCAGCAACGTGTCTTTGTCGAACGACGCCGGCAACGACGCCTCACCGTGGGCGTCGAGCATCATCAGCGCGTTGCTCAGCAGCAACGCCACCGTGGTTCGTCGCTGCCATGGATGAGGGCGAGCGCCGGCCCGAATAACGGGCACGGCTTCGCCATCACGGTAAATTGATACTGTGGTCATCGGGTTCACTTGGGTTATTGCGGCGTGCGTCTACCGGCACGCCTGTGGCAACGGCCAAGCGACCGTCGCCTTGAAACATGGGCGCTCATCGTTCCTTGATGACGCCGTCATAGGGATTCAGGACTGGATGGGCGCCTCGTAATGCGGCACTGCAAAGCCGTAGACCGTCGCCGGTTGAAAACGCACCTGCGTGGCGGCGCCTTCGGGCACCTTGATGCTGATGTGCTCACCGGGCAGCACGTAGGTTTTCGGCAACATCGCGTTGCCCGCCGCCGGCAACAATTGCACTTCCTGGCCCAGACGGACCACGTAAGGCGTGTCGTTGCGCACGGTCAGTTGACCGTCCTTCAGCGACCATTTCAGGTCGGTCCACGGCGTGCGATTGGGCGCCAGGCCTTTGGGGTGCAGGATCACCGGCAAATTCTGCCGCACGGTTACGCCGACTCGTGCCTGTCCGGCTTCGGCGGGGGTTTTGCCCTGGGGTATGCCTTCGAAGATCACCCGCTTCAAACGCTGGGTCAGCAAGGGTTTTTCCGATTGCAGAATGAACCGCACCAATTGGGTCTTGCCCGCTTCGACGCGTGCCAGCGGTGGCGTCACGAACACCAGCGATTCGCTGTCTTCTGCAATGTCTTCGAGGGTGACGTGCATCAACGCCAGGTTGGCATCGGTGTTGGTTACGGACACGGACGCTTCGCCGTCAGCCTCGTTGACGATGACCACCGAAGTGTTCGGCACCATGCCGTCGGCCTGGGCGTGTGCGGTCAGCAGCAGCGCAAATGCGCCGAGGCCGGAATGGAACAGATGACGGGTGACTTTGGAAAACATCGTCATGACGAGTCTCATTGAATGTTCAAAAAAAATGGAACCGGCAACACCGGCCGATCAGTAGTTCAGTTGCACGGTGACGTGCCCGTCGATGGGGATTTCATCGGTCAGCGGCAGGTCGTTGGCGCCAACGATGGTGGTAAACGCCGTGAGCCGCGCACGCAAATCCTTGATGGCAATCGGTGTGCTCAGGTCGTTCAATGCCGCGAACGCGGTCTGGCCAGCGTGTCCCAGGTAGGAGGACACTCGCCAGGTGGCACCGTCGTTGAGGGAAATGATGGATCTCACCGCAGCCCCATCGGCCACCGTATCGAACAGGCCCAGTGCAACGCTGCCCAGGTTCTGGTCGTCGTTGATGGTGCCCAGCCCGTGACTATTGGGGTGGATGGCGGAAGTGCCTTCGCGGTTGTCGATCGTCGTCAGGGTAAACGGCGTGGCGCCACCGCAATTCACCTGCAGATACAGCGTGCTGTTTTCCAGGGCTGTGGGCTGGTCCGGTCTCAGGTTTTTCACCGTGACTTTACCGTGGTCGACGATGCCGCCGCCGGACAGGCTGGGTGTGCAGGCGCTGGGGGTGATCAGGCCGGTGACGCTCAGGTGGGTGCTGCTGGCGGCGAGGGCCACGGGGACGCAGGCGATCAGCAGTGGGGTCAATAGAGCGAGGGAGCATCTGTCCATGATGGGTCGTCCTTTGAGTGAGCGGGTAACGCTGTGTTCCGGGCGTTACCCGTTGATGGCGGAGGGTTACAGGTACTCGATCTGTAGGGTTGCAGAGCCGTCGAGTGCGATTTCGTCGGTCAGGGTCAGGCTGTTGGCGGGGGCGATGGAGGTGTTTAGCCACATGTCCACTGTGACGTTTTCAACGAACTCAGGTGTCCAGGTGCCACTGATCCGGTTGCCAAACGCGATCCAGTCGTTCGGTAGCTTCGCTTCGTCATCGGCAAGCCCTGTCCAGGTGGCGCCCTCGTTCCTTGAATACCCAACGCTCACCGGAACGTTTGCGACCGGGTTTTTGAAACCCAACTGGTAGTAGCCCAGTTTTTCAGTTCCATTGATCAGGCCCAACCCCATCTCGCTACCCAGACTTGCTGTGCCTGCCTGGTTGTCGAGAGTACTGATCGCAAACTGCGCTGATGCATCGCAGTTCACTGTGAGCTGAATGGTTTTGATGTCGAGTGGGGTGTGAGCAGTTTCACGCAGGTCTTTCGCGGAGATTTTTCCGTAATCAATGACACCACCGTTGGCGAGAGTCGGTTCACAGGCCACCGGAGTAATGATGCCCGTCACCGTCAGGTCAGTACTGGACGCCGCGAACGCCGACGATGCACCGGTCAGCAGCAAGGCAGCGGTCAAAAGGGATAAACGCTTGTTCATGTATGGCTCTTCGTTGATGAAAGACTGTTGGGAGTTGCCCTATACGGACAGGGCGCAATCTATCGGTCGAGGTCGCCAGGCGGAATGCAACTAATACGAAAAACGGCACCGCGGTGTATGAACGTATGTTGCGGGTTGTCCCGGGTGGTTTTTGTGGGATTTTGATGTGGGGTGAATGGCCCTGCAGGCGTAGGGCATTTCTTTTGGTTTTGTAGGCGTAAGTTGCAGATCCGTTGCGCGTTGCGCGAGGAGGGAGGTCGTTATTGACAGGCGTACCGGGAGAGCGGGCAACGCGAGATGTCAGGCGTTGCCGGTCAGAGGATGGCGGGTTACAGGTACTCGATCTGCAGTGTTGCGGAACCGTCCAGTTTTACTTCGTCGGTCAGAGTCAGAGTGTTGGCAGGGGCGATCAAGGCAGTGGCCACAATATCCACCGTCACGGCGCGAAGGAAGTCAGGTGCATAACCACTACCGGTAGCGTTGCCAAACGCAACCCAATAGGTCCGTGGAATAAAATCTTCTTCTGGATAAACCCGCCAGCTTTTTCCCTCGTCATGCGACGACAGTAGTTGCACTGCGAGATCAGCGACCGGCTTTTTGAAACTCAGGTAGTAGTCGCCCAGCCTTTCATTTCCGTTGATCAGTCCCAGACCGAAGTTCTGCACGCCACCAATCAGGCTTGCTGTGTTCTTTCGGTTGTCTGCGAGGCTGATCGCAAACTGCTCGGCTGCATCGCAGTTAACCGTCAGTTGAATGGTCTGTTCGCCGAGTGGCGTGTAGACGATCTGATTCAGATCTTTCGCGGATCTTTTCCCGTAATCGAAGATACCGCCATTGGTCAGGCTCGGGGTGCAAGCGGCCGGTGTGATGATGCCCGTTACCGTCAGGTCAGTGCTCGACGCCGCGAATGCCGACGATGCGCCTGCCAGAAGTAAAGCTGCCGTCAGCAGCGATAGACGTTTGTTCATGTGTCGGGTCTTCCTTGATGAAGGACTGCTGGAATTGCCCTGTGCGGGCAGGGCGCAATCTATCGGCCGAGGGGTGCAGGCGGAATGCAACTAATACGAAAACGGCGAGCCTGGTGTATGTAAGCGTGTTGCGGGCTGCGATCGTCTTTCTGCGTCGCGATGTTTGTAGTCCTTCTGTGTGGCCGATGTAGCTTGTAAATGTAGGGCGGTTCTTTTTGTTTTATAGGAGAAAGAACAGGCCCCCGATTACATTGGGTGAGGTGGTTTTACGCTCGGGAAAGGGCGTTGTGGTAGGACCCGGACGGCGCTATTTTTCGCGCATTCCAGTCACCAAACAGGATAAATCCGACAATGCGCGTAATCATTGCTGACGACCATCCGGTCGTTCGTATCGGCATGCGAATGCTCGTCGATCTGAACCGGACATGTGTGGTGGTAGGGGAGGCGGAGGGCCCCGACAGTCTGTTGAGTCTGCTGTACACGACGCCTTGTGATCTGTTGATCACCGACTTCTGCATGCCGGGCAACCTGCAGGCCGACGGGCTGAAAATGCTGAGCCGGGTGCGACGCAGCTACCCGACGATGCCGATCATTCTGGTCACGATGTTTGCCAACGTCACCACACTGCGGGCGGCGTTCGCACTCGGCGTGGTGGCGATCATCGACAAAAGCGCGTCGGCCAAGGAACTGCCCCTGGCGATCAAATCAGTGGGTGAAGGTCGCGGTTATATCAGCGAGTCGTTGCGCACTGCGATGCTTCAGGCAGACGCGCGCGGTCAGTCGAGTTCCGCTGTGCTTTCCGCTAAAGAGCACGAAGTGGTCAGAATGCTCGCCAGTGGCATGACCGTCAGTGAAATCGCCGGCTACTTCAAACGCAGCGTTTCCACCATCAGCAAACAGAAAAGCATGGCCATGCAGCGGCTGGGCATTTCCACGGATGTGGACCTGTTTGCCTATGCCCGCGAGAGTGGCATGGTGCATTAGGCTTGGGCACACCAGAGGGTATTTGCGCCACGAATGCCGGTAGTGTTCCGGCCATTAGTTGACTATCGTGCAGGCAATTCTACGAAGCCCGTTTTCAAACCAGGGAGCCTATCCATGAGTGATGCCCACAACGCCTTGATTACCCGGTTCTACGAAGCCTTCCAGCGTCTGGATGCCGAGGCCATGAGCGCCTGCTACACCGACGACGTGGTGTTCAGTGATCCGGCATTTGGCGAATTGCGCGGGCGCGACGCGGGCGACATGTGGCGCATGCTCACCACCCGGGCCAAGGACTTTTCCCTGACCTTCGATAACGTGCGCAGCGATGAACGCAGCGGCGGCGCGCATTGGGTGGCGACGTACCTGTTCAGCCAGACCGGCAATACCGTGATCAACGACATTCAGGCCCGTTTTGTCTTTCGCGATGGCAAGATCTGCGAGCATCACGACAGTTTTGATCTGTGGACCTGGTCGCGTCAGGCACTGGGGTTCAAGGGCCTGCTGCTGGGCTGGACGCCTTTGGTGAGAAACGCCGTTCGCGCTCAGGCCTTGAAGGGGCTGAAGGCATTTCAGGCCAGTCGCTGATAAGATCGCGGCTTGTTTCCTTTCAAGCCTTGATCGTCACGTGAACACGCCGAGCGAACCCGCCGCCAATGCCGCCGAACCGACGCTGCCGGTCAGCAAGCCCTGGTTCGTCTACCTCGTTCGCGCGGCCAACGGTTCGCTCTACTGCGGGATCAGCGACGATCCCGTCCGCCGCTTCGCCACTCATCAGAGCGGTAAAGGCGCGCGCTTCTTTCTCTCCAGTCCGGCTGTTGCGTTGGTCTATACCGAAGTCTGTCGCGATAAAAGCGAAGCGCTGCGCCAGGAACGGCTGATCAAAAAACTCAAGAAAAGCGCCAAGGAGTGCCTGGTGGCGACGTTTGCGGCCGCCTTATCAATCTGACTGATAAGTTCCCATCAGGCGGATGGGTGGGAGGCTCGCGCAATGCGCGCTAAGCTGCGGATTCCCTATCCGTGCGGCGGAGCCGAGCATGTCCGAGTTGATTCTTCATCATTACCCGACGTCCCCTTTCGCCGAAAAGGCCCGCCTGCTGCTGGGCTTCAAGGGGCTGTCCTGGCGCTCGGTAAAAATTTCGCCGGTGATGCCAAAGCCTGATCTGACGGCCCTGACTGGCGGCTATCGCAAGACCCCGGTGTTGCAGATAGGCGCTGATATTTATTGCGACACTTCGCTGATCGCCCGTCGACTGGAGCAGGAAAAAGCCTTGCCGGCGTTCTTCCCGGAAGGTCAGGAAATGATCACTGCAACCTTCGCCGCGTGGGCGGACTCGGTGGTGTTCCAGCATGCGGTCAGCCTGGTGTTTCAGCCGGAATCGATCGCTGTGCGCTTCGGCGCTATGCCGCCAGAAGCGATCAAGGCGTTCCTGGCCGATCGCGCCGGGTTGTTCAGTGGCGGCAGCGCTACCCGGTTGTCCGCCGAGCAAGCCCGGCATCAATGGCCGACGATCATGGGGCGCCTGGAGCAGCAGCTTCAGCGCGAGCAGGGCGACTTCCTGTTCGGCGAACCGTCGATTGCCGACTTTGCCCTGGCGCACTGCCTGTGGTTCCTCAAGGCTACGCCGGTGACTGCACCGTTGGTCGATGCCTATCCGGCGGTTTCTGCGTGGTTCGGGCGGGTGATGGGCTTCGGTCATGGCGCGTCCAGCGAGATGACGTCCGAAGAGGCGTTGGAAGTGGCGCGCAAGGCGACACCGGCCGCGTTGCCGGATGAGCAGTCCGACGAGCCTAACGGGTTTGAGTTGGGTCAGCAGGTGGTCATCGCGGCGACCGATTACGGTGTTGATCCGGTGGCCGGGGAGTTGCTGTTTGCCGGGCGGGAGGAATTGATTCTGCGCCGCGAAGACGAACGTGGCGGTGTGGTGCATGTGCACTTTCCGCGGTTTGGTTTTCGCATCGAAAAACAGTAAGCGCGGATTACTGGTCATGCACCGACCTGCAGGCGCTGGCAAGCCAGCGCCTGCAAAGGATTGTGTCGTGCTGGAGAGTTACTTCAGGGCCGCAAGAATGGCATCCGGGTCATACCCACGAATCAGCGTCCCGTTGACATCGATGATCGGAATCCCGCCGCCACCCAACGCCTCGTAGGCCTTGCGCGCCTCGGCGTCCTTCTCGATATCGAATGCTTTGTACGGAATGCCTTTCTGATCGAGAAAGCGCCGGGTCAGTTTGCAGTAACCACACCATTCAGTGGCGTAGAGCACGACGTTGGCCTTGGCCTGGGTCTGTTCGGACACCACCTGCGAAGGATTGAACACCCGCTCGATCTTGCCCCAGTTCTGATAAACCACGACCACCAGCAGGATCAGCAGGCATTTCTTCAGCACGCCGCCAAGCATCAGTTGCGTCGCTTGAGCTGGTCAGTCAGCTGAGTCGGCAGGCCTTTGATGATCAGCGTGCCGGCTTCTTCGTCGTACTCGATCTTCGAGCCCAGCAGATGCGCTTCGAAGCTGATCGACAGACCTTCGGCGCGACCGGTGAAGCGACGGAACTGGTTCAGGGTGCGTTTGTCCGCCGGAATCTCCGGCGACAGGCCGTAGTCCTTGTTGCGGATGTGATCGTAGAAGGCTTTCGGGCGTTCTTCGTCAATCAGCCCGGAGAGTTCTTCCAGGCCCATGGGCTCGCCCATTTTTGCCTGGCTGCTGGCGTAATCCACCAGGGTCTTGGTTTTTTCGCGGGCGGACTCTTCCGGCAGGTCTTCGCTTTCCACGAAATCGCTGAACGCCTTGAGCAGCGTGCGGGTTTCGCCGGGACCGTCGACCCCTTCCTGGCAGCCGATGAAGTCGCGGAAATACTCCGAAACCTTTTTGCCGTTCTTGCCTTTGATGAACGAAATGTACTGCTTGGACTGTTTGTTGTTCTGCCACTCCGAGACGTTGATCCGCGCCGCGAGGTGCAACTGGCCAAGGTCGAGGTGGCGGGACGGGGTCACGTCCAGCTCATCGGTCACTGCAACGCCTTCACTGTGGTGCAACAGGGCGATCGCCAGGTAATCGGTCATGCCCTGCTGGTAATGCGCAAACAGCACGTGGCCGCCCACCGAGAGGTTCGACTCTTCCATCAGCTTTTGCAGGTGCTCCACCGCCACACGACTGAACGCCGTGAAATCCTTGCCGCCGTCGAGGTATTCCTTCAGCCAGCCGCTGAACGGATGCGCCCCGGACTCGGCATGGAAGAAACCCCAGGCCTTGCCTTGTTTGGCGTTGTAGCTCTCGTTGAGGTCGGCAAGCATGTTCTCGATGGCGCCGGACTCGGCCAGTTCCGAGTCACGAGCGTGGAGAACTGCGGGTGTGCCATCGGGTTTTTTGTCGATCAGGTGGACGATGCAATGACGGATCGGCATGGGCTTCTCGGCTGTTTGAAGCGGCTGGTTGGAGAGAGCAGGGCACAGGCTCCCGAAAAAGTGCCAAGTGTACCGCAACCACTGGTTTTGGCGCGGTGCGAAGGGCAATTCGTAGCCGTGCGATGGCGCTTATGCAATTTTTTCCGGTTTTAGAGCAATAAAGCTGACCAAATGGCTAGCTAGAGGCGGATATTTCCCCGTCTCTGTGCTAGTTTTGCCCGGTCTTGCGCGAAGTCACTGCGTTAAGCGTGCATTCAGCATTTGTCAGGTCGAACCAAACCCTGATTTCGGTATCTATAACCCCGATCCCGTGGTTATTGGCCGAGGGTGCCAGATCCAGAAGATCGGGCTCGATGGCTGACACTGCACTCTGCAATCCATATGAATTTGATAGGGAAGGAACACTACATGGCTCTTACTAAAGACCAACTGATCGCCGACATCGCTGAAGCTATCGACGCGCCAAAAACCACCGCGCGTAATGCTCTGGACCAACTGGGCCAAATCGTTGCCGATCAGCTGGAAAACGGCGGCGAAATCACTCTGCCAGGTATCGGCAAACTGAAAGTGACTGAGCGTCCTGCCCGTACCGGCCGTAACCCTTCGACTGGCGCTGCCATCGAAATCGCTGCCAAGAAAGTTATCAAGCTGGTTGTGGCCAAAGGCCTGACCGACGCTGTTAACAAGTAAGACGCAGTAAAAAAAAAGCCGTGCTCCGGAGCGATCCGGGCACGGCTTTTTTGTGTCCTGGATATTTTCGGACACTGCGAATCCTGTGGGAGCGGGCTTGCCCGCGATGGCGGTGTATCAGTCACATCAATGCTGGATCAGAGGGCCTAATCGCGGGCAAGCCCGCTCCCACAGGATATTTGTAGCGCTCGGAGAGGCGAGGCCAACCTTTACTCAGCTTTTACGCGCCCAACGCTCGCGCCACACCTGTTGCTCGGATTTGGTCTGGAAGGTCCAGGCGACGAAGCGGCTTTGCTTCTGGCCCTGGGACATTTCCACGACCTGGCTTTCCAGCACGCCGGCCTTTTTCAGCGCCGTCTGAATCGCCGGCAGGTTCGAGGCTTTCGAGACCAGGGTGCTGAACCACAGCACTTTGTGTTGAAAATGCGCGCTCTCGGCGATCAGTTGCGTCACAAAACGCGCTTCGCCGCCCTCGCACCACAGTTCGGCCGACTGACCACCAAAGTTCAGCACCGGCAATTTGCGTTTCGGGTCGGCGCGACCGAGTGCGCGCCATTTACGCTCGCTGCCCTTGGTCGCTTCGTCCATCGAAGCGTGGAACGGTGGATTGCACATGGTCAGGTCAAAGCGTTCGCCGGGTTCGAGCAAGCCCAGCAGAATGTGCTTGGGATTAGTCTGCTGGCGCAACTGAATGGCCTTGTTCAGACCGTTGGACTGGACGATGGCTTTGGCGGCGGCCACAGCGGTCGGGTCGATTTCCGAGCCGAGGAAGTGCCAGCGGTAGTCGCTGTAACCGATCAACGGATAGACGCAGTTGGCGCCCATGCCGATATCGAGCACCTTGACCGGCGCGCCGCGCGGGATCTCTCCGTCATTGACGCTGGCCAGCAGGTCGGCCAGGAAGTGCACATAGTCAGCACGCCCCGGCACCGGCGGGCACAGGTAATCGGCCGGAATGTCCCAATGCGCCACGCCATAAAACGACTTGAGCAGCGCCCGGTTGAACACGCGCACCGCGTCGGGGCTGGCGAAGTCGATGCTTTCCTTGCCGTACGGGTTGGTGATCACGAACTTCGCCAGTTCCGGCGTGCTCTTGATCAGCTCCGGGAAGTCGTAGCGACCCTGATGGCGATTGCGCGGGTGCAGGCTGGCCTTCGGACGTGGTTCCACGGCTTTGGCCGGGGTGGCGGAGTCAGGCTTCTTGCGCGCGGGGCGGGGAGTGCGGGGGGCGTTCATGGGCGTTGTCGATTCGGGTATGGCTAAAAGTGGTGGGCATTGTCCCACATCCGGGCCTTGTGAACGCAATTGTGACAAACACCGCGTCATCCCTCTGTAGGAGTGAGCCTGCTCGCGATGGGGCCATGACATTCAACATTGATGGTGGCTGAAAGTCCGCTATCGCGAGCAAGCTCGCTCCCACAGGGGATTTGCGCTGATGGGGAGAAAGCGTCGGGCACAAAAAAGGGAGGCCATTGTTGGCCTCCCTCTTTCATTGCGCGTTGCCGTTACAGGCTGGCAATCCGCGCATGCTGCTCGGCCAGTTTGCCCAAAGCCTGTTCGGCTTCAGCCAGTTTGGCGCGTTCTTTCTCGATGACTTCGGCCGGGGCCTTGTCGACGAAACCGGCGTTCGATAGCTTGCCGCCCACACGCTGGACTTCGCCCTGCAGACGCAGGATTTCCTTGTCCAGACGTGCCAGTTCGGCGTCCTTGTCGATCAGGCCGGCCATCGGCACCAGCACTTCCATCTCGCCCACCAGCGCGGTGGCGGACAGCGGTGCTTCTTCGCCGGCAGCCAGGACGGTGATCGATTCGAGGCGAGCCAGTTTCTTCAACAGGGCTTCGTTCTCGGTGAGACGACGCTGATCTTCAGCGCTGACGTTCTTCAGGAACAGGTTCAGCGGTTTGCCCGGCCCGATGTTCATCTCGGCGCGGATATTGCGCGTGCCGAGCATCAAGGTTTTCAGCCATTCGATGTCATCTTCGGCGCCCTGATCGATACGCGCTTCGTTCGCCACTGGCCAAGGCTGCAGCATGATTGTCTTGCCTTCGATACCGGCCAGCGGCGCGATGCGCTGCCAGATTTCTTCGGTGATGAACGGCATGAACGGATGCGCCAGGCGCAGCGCGACCTCCAGTACCCGAACCAGCGTGCGACGCGTACCGCGCTGACGCTCGACCGGTGCGTTCTCGTCCCACAGCACAGGCTTGGACAGTTCCAGGTACCAGTCGCAGTACTGGTTCCAGATGAACTCGTACAAGGCTTGTGCCGCCAGGTCGAAGCGGAACTGGTCGAGTTGGCGAGTCACTTCAGCTTCGGTGCGTTGCAGCTGCGAGATGATCCAGCGATCCGCCAGCGACAGCTCGTAGGCTTCGCCGTTCTGGCCACAGTCTTCGCCCTTGTCCAGCACATAGCGCGCCGCGTTCCAGATCTTGTTGCAGAAGTTGCGATAGCCTTCGACGCGGCCCATGTCGAACTTGATGTCGCGACCGGTGGACGCCAGCGAGCAGAAGGTGAAACGAAGGGCATCGGTGCCGTAGCTGGCGATGCCGTCGGCGAACTCGTCGCGAGTCTGCTTCTCGATCTTCTTCGCCAGTTTCGGCTGCATCATGCCGGAGGTGCGTTTCTGCACCAGCGCTTCCAGCTCGATACCGTCGATGATGTCCAGCGGGTCAAGGACGTTGCCCTTGGACTTGGACATCTTCTGGCCCTGGCCATCTCGCACCAGACCGTGCACATAAACGGTCTTGAACGGAACCTGCGGCGTGCCGTCTTCGTTTTTCACCAAATGCATGGTGAGCATGATCATCCGGGCAACCCAGAAGAAAATGATATCGAAGCCGGTGACCAGCACGTCGGTGGAGTGAAATTTCTTCAGGAATTCAGTCTGCTCAGGCCAGCCCAGGGTGGAGAACGTCCACAGGCCCGAACTGAACCAGGTGTCGAGAACGTCGTTGTCCTGTTGCAGCGCAACGTCCGGGCCGAGGTTGTTCTTGGCACGCACTTCGGCTTCGTCGCGACCGACATAGACCTTGCCCGACTCGTCGTACCAGGCCGGAATCCGGTGGCCCCACCACAACTGACGGCTGATGCACCAATCCTGGATGTCGCGCATCCACGAGAAGTACATGTTTTCGTACTGTTTTGGCACGAACTGGATACGGCCGTCTTCAACGGCGGCAATCGCTGGCTCGGCCAACGGCTTGGTGGACACGTACCATTGGTCGGTCAGCCACGGCTCGATGATGGTGCCGGAACGGTCGCCTTTCGGCACTTTCAGCGCGTGATCATTGACGCTGACCAGCAGACCGGCCGCATCGAACGCGGCAACGATTTGCTTGCGCGCTTCGAAGCGGTCGAGGCCGACGTATTCGGCCGGGATCTTGCCGTCGATACTTTCGTTCAGCGTGCCGTCGAGGTTGAACACCTGACAGGCCGGCAACACGGCGGCGTTCTTGTCGAAGATGTTCAGCAGCGGCAGGTTGTGGCGCTTGCCGACTTCGTAGTCGTTGAAATCGTGCGCCGGGGTGATTTTCACGCAACCGGTGCCGAATTCCGGATCGCAGTAATCGTCGGCGATGATCGGGATGCGGCGGCCGACCAGCGGCAGCTCGACAAATTTGCCGATCAAGGCTTTGTAGCGTTCGTCGTTCGGGTTAACGGCCACGGCGGCGTCGCCGAGCATGGTTTCCGGGCGAGTGGTCGCGACGATGAGGAAATCGTGGCCTTCAGCGGTCTTGACGCCGTCGGCCAGCGGGTACTTCAGGTTCCACAGGAAACCTTTCTCGTCGTGGTTTTCCACTTCGAGGTCGGAAATCGCCGTGTGCAACTTGGTGTCCCAGTTGACCAGACGCTTGCCGCGATAGATCAGGCCGTCTTCGTGCAGGCGCACGAACGCTTCTTTAACCGCTTCCGAGAGGCCGTCGTCCATGGTGAAGCGCTCACGGCCCCAGTCCACGGACGAGCCGAGACGGCGGATCTGACGGCTTATGTTGCCGCCGGACTGATCCTTCCATTCCCAGACTTTCTCAAGGAATTTCTCACGGCCCAGGTCATGACGATTCTGGCCCTGGGCTTCGAGTTGGCGTTCCACCAGCATTTGCGTGGCGATACCGGCGTGGTCGGTGCCCGGCTGCCACAGGGTGTTGCGACCCTGCATGCGGCGGAAACGGATCAGGGCGTCCATGATCGCGTTGTTGAAGCCGTGCCCCATGTGCAGGCTGCCGGTGACGTTCGGCGGGGGGATCATGATGGTGTAGGACTCGCCCGCGCCTTGCGGGGCGAAGTAATTCTCTGACTCCCAGGTGTTGTACCAGGAAGTTTCAATGGCGTGCGGCTGGTAGGTCTTATCCATGCGCGGCGGGACCCTATTGGCATTAATTCAGGAAAAGCCGACGAGTATAGCGGGGCATGGGGCGCAGGGCGAGCGGGGGCGGACAGGGCGCGCCCTCAAAAATGGTGCAAGTCCCCTGTGGGAGCGAGCCTGCTCGCGATGGCGGGGTATCAGTCACCCTTTAAGTCGACTGGCTCACCGCCATCGCGAGCAGGCTCGCTCCCACAGAGAAACTGGTTTGGGTTCAGTCGTTGTACTGGCTCAACAACCGCTCCAGACGCGCACTGAGGCGGCGTTTGATTTCGGTTTCGATGTGCGGGGCGAAGTCGTCGATCACGTCTTGCATGATCAGTTGTGCGGCGGCGCGCAGTTCGCTGTCCAGGTGCAGCAGGTCGTCGGGACCTTTGGGGGCGGCGGCCGGTTGCGCGGCAGCGACGACGGGTGTCGGTTCGACGATTGGCTGGCTGGCGCTGACCGTGTCAAACAACATCGGAATCTGTTCCTGGTCACCGTCTTCGACCGTGTCGGTCAGCAGCGGTGGTTGCAGGTTGTCATCGCCGAGCAGTTGGCGGATCGACTCGAGGTCGTCCAGCAGGTGCGCGGACTTTTGCAGCGGTTTTGGAGTGTCCATCGGAATGCTCAGAGTCGCTGTAAACGGTGATCTTGCAGAGGATAGCCCTGTTCGCGGTAGAAACGGAAACTCTCCCGCGCAGCCGTGCGTATCGCCGGATCTTCCACCACCACTTCCGCCACGCGGGCGAATTTGTTGGCGAAGGCCGGGACTTTCAGGTCGAGGTTGACCAGCAAATCCTGATGTTGACCGCAGTCATCGCCAAGACCCAGCACGATCAAACCGTCCGGTTCGTTTTCGGCAGGGCCGTGGGGCACGAAGCTTTCGCCCTTGAAGGCCCACAGGCGCGCATCGAGATCGTCACGCTGGGCGGCATCGCTGCAATGCAGGTAGATGCGATGACCCATGCGCCAGGCTTTTTCGGTGAGCTTGCAGGCAAAATCCAGCCGTGCCGAAGGATCGGCGCTGGGCAGGATATAGAAGTCGACTTTGGTCATTGCGGTTCCTGAGCCTTGAGCGGCGTCATACGGAAATGACGCCGCCCGAGGTCATCGGTTTCAGGCTTTGGCGCGGTCCAACAGGTATTGGGTCAGCAATGGAACCGGACGGCCAGTGGCGCCCTTGTCCTTGCCGCCGCTGGTCCAGGCCGTGCCGGCGATGTCCAGGTGCGCCCAGTTCAGGTTCTTGGTGAAGCGCGACAGGAAGCAGGCAGCGGTGATGGTGCCGGCTTTCGGGCCACCAATGTTGGCGATGTCGGCGAACGGGCTGTCCAGCTGCTCTTGATACTCATCGAACAGCGGCAGTTGCCATGCACGGTCGTCGGCAGCCTTGCCGGCGCTCAGCAGTTGGCCGATCAGTTCGTCGTTGTTGCCCAGCAGGCCGGAGGTGTGTGCGCCCAATGCAACGACGCAAGCGCCGGTCAGGGTCGCGATGTCGATCACGGCTTGTGGCTTGAAACGCTCGGAGTAGGTCAGGGCGTCGCACAGCACCAGACGGCCTTCGGCGTCGGTGTTGAGGATTTCCACGGTCTGGCCGCTCATGGTCGTGACGATGTCGCCCGGACGCGAAGCGTTGCCGCTCGGCATGTTCTCGGCGCAGGCGAGGATGCAGACCAGGTTGATCGGCAGCTTCAGCTCGAGCACGGCACGCAGGGTGCCGAAGACGCTGGCGGCGCCGCCCATGTCGTACTTCATTTCATCCATGCCGGCGCCCGGCTTCAGGCTGATGCCGCCGGTGTCGAAGGTGATGCCTTTGCCGACCAGGGCGTACGGCTTCTCGGATTTCTTGCCGCCGTTGTATTGCATGACGATCAAGCGCGGCGGTTGGGCGCTGCCCTGGCCGACGGCGTAGAACGAGCCCATGCCCAGTTCCTTGATCTTCTTCTCATCAAGGACTTCGACTTTCAGGCTTTTGAATTCTTTACCGAGGTTTTTCGCTTGTTCGCCGAGGAACGTCGGGTGGCAGATGTTCGGCGGCAGGTTGCCCAGGTTGCGGGTAAACGCCATGCCGTTGGCGATCGCAGTGGCGTGGGCCACGGCGCGTTCGACTTCAGCCTGGGCTGCCTTGATGGTCACGAGGGTGACTTTTTTCAGGGCGCGAGGTTCGGTTTTCTGGCTCTTGAACTGATCGAAGGTGTATTCGCCGTCCACGAGGGTTTCGGCCAGCAGACGGGTTTTGCCGTAGCTGTCGCGACCCTTGACGATCACTTCGTCCAGCGCCAGCACGGCATCGCTGCCGCCCAGGCCTTTAAGGGTGTTGAGGACGCCGGCGATGATTTTGCGGAACGGGCGGTCACCCAGCTCTTCGTCCTTGCCCACGCCGACCAGCAACACGCGCTCGGCCTTGAGGTTCGGCAGGCTGTGCAGCAACAGGCTCTGGCCAACCTTGCCGGCCAGGTCGCCGCGCTTGAGTACAGCGCTGATGGCGCCGCCGCTCAGTTCGTCGAGTTGTTTGGCCACGGCACCGAGCTTGCGGCCTTCGCCGACAGCGACCACCACCGTGGCGGTTTTCAACGTTTCCGGGTTAACGCTTTTTACAACCAGTTCCATGTCCGGGTCCCTGAATGATGGGTCAACGCGCGAGTGCTCGACGACAGACGTTCGAGCCTGCTTATTTATAGTGCGAAAGACGCAAGTCACGGCTTGCGACAAAGGCCGCAGTTTGAACCTCGCTACCGGCGCCTGACAACCCTCGGTTGTACGATCTTCAACGCTTTGACCGCCTGCGCAACCATGCGCAGTGACAGGCGCACCCAATCACAGGATAATGCGCCAACTTTTTTCGGCGGCTCTGTCTTGCGGGCTGCCTGATACGTTTGCTTGTTTGGCCGCCTTAGCCTGACAACCCTGGAGTGTCTGGTTTGATCGTCTTCCGTTACCTATCCCGCGAAGTCCTGTTGACCTTGAGCGCCGTCAGTGCCGTGCTGCTGGTCATCATCATGAGCGGACGCTTCATCAAATACCTCGCCCAGGCGGCGGCTGGTCTTCTGGACCCGGGCTCGCTGTTCCTGATCATGGGTTTTCGTCTGCCAGGCTTTCTGCAGCTGATCCTGCCGCTGGGCCTGTTTCTCGGGATCCTGCTGGCCTACGGTCGCCTGTACCTTGAAAGCGAAATGACCGTGCTCTCTGCCACGGGCATGAGCCAGCAGCGCCTGTTCACCATGACCCTGTTTCCGGCCACCCTGGTGGCACTGGTGGTAGCGTGGTTGAGCCTGAGCCTGGCGCCGCAAGGAGCCAATCAGTTCCAGTTGCTGCTGAACAAGCAAGACGCGCTGACCGAGTTCGATACCCTCGAGCCGGGTCGCTTCCAGGCCCTGCGTGACGGCACCCGGGTGACCTACACCGAAACACTGTCGGATGACCGCATCAACCTTGGCGGGGTGTTCATTTCGCAAAAGAACATTTCGTCGGACAAGAAGGATCGCGGGATTTCCGTGTTGGTGGCCGAGAAGGGCCGTCAGGAAATTCGCCCTGACGGCAACCGCTACCTGATTCTCGACAACGGCTATCGCTACGACGGTAATCCGGGGCAGGCCGACTACCGTGCAATCAAGTACGAAGAGTACGGCGTGTTGCTGCCTAAGCCGGACGTCAGCGACGAAGTCACCGACCGTGATGCCATGCCCACCAGTTCGTTGCTCGGCAGTGATGACCTGCGTTCGCGCACCGAGCTGCAATGGCGCCTGTCGTTGCCCTTGCTGGTTTTCATCGTGACCTTGATGGCGGTGCCGCTGTCGCGGGTCAATCCGCGTCAGGGCCGTTTCCTCAAGCTGCTGCCGGCGATTCTTCTTTATATGGCTTACCTGAGCATCCTGATTGCCGCCCGCGGCGCCCTCGAAAAGGGCAAGATCCCGCCCGCGCTGGGCTTGTGGTGGGTTCACGCGATCTTCCTGTCCATCGGCCTTGGCTTGCTCTATTGGGAACCCTTGCAGTTGAAGCGGGCGAGTCGCCGCAGCGCGCTGGAGGTGGCCCGTGGTTAAGCTCGATCGCTACATCGGTAGCAGCGTCTTCATCGCGATCCTGGCGGTATTGGGGATTATTCTCGGCCTGGCGACGCTGTTCGCTTTCATCGACGAAATGAGTGACGTCAGCGATACCTACACCCTGCTCGATGTCCTGAGCTACGTCCTGCTGACCGCGCCGCGCCGGCTCTACGACATGTTGCCGATGGCGGCACTGATCGGCTGCCTGATCGGCCTCGGCAGTCTGGCCAGCCACAGTGAGCTGACGATCATGCGCGCAGCCGGCGTGTCGGTCGGTCGGATTGTCTGGGCCGTGATGAAGCCGATGCTGATCCTGATGGTCGTGGGTGTGTTGATCGGCGAGTACATCGCGCCGGCGACCGAAAGCACCGCGCAGGCCAACCGCTCGCTGGCTCAAGGCAGTGGCGATGCGCAAAGCGCCAAGCATGGCCTGTGGCACCGTCAGGGCGAGGAGTTCATCCACGTCAACTCGGTACAACCCAACGGCGTGCTGTACGGCGTGACCCGTTATCGCTTCGACGATCAACGGCACATGTTGTCCTCGAGCTTCGCCAAGCGCGCGCAGTTCGACACGGATCACTGGCAGTTGAGCGAAGTCACGACCACGCTGTTCCATGACAAGAGCACCGAAGTGGTCACGGCCCCGGTCGAGCGCTGGAACGTCGCACTGAGCCCGCAACTGCTGAGCACCGTGGTGATGTCGCCGGATTCGCTGTCGATCACCGGCCTGTGGGGTTACATCCACTATCTGGCGGATCAGGGGCTGAACAATGGCCGCTACTGGCTGGCGTTTTGGGTCAAAGTGTTGCAACCGCTGGTCACTGCCGCGCTGGTACTGATGGCGATTTCTTTCATCTTCGGTCCGTTGCGTTCGGTGACCCTCGGTCAGCGGGTGTTCACCGGCGTACTGGTGGGCTTTACCTTCCGCATCGTCCAGGATCTGCTGGGGCCTTCGAGCCTGGTGTTCGGCTTCTCGCCACTGTTTGCGGTGCTGGTGCCGGCGGGTGTGTGCGCCATGGCCGGGGTCTGGTTGCTGCGCCGCGCCGGCTGATCACGGGTATTTCCCGTCCTCGCGGGTGACAAAAAAACGCCCCTGTCGCAAGACCGGGGCGTTTTTGTAGGTGCCGTCTGACCTGCGAACGTGACGCTTGCGCCGTGGATCAGGTACAATTCCCGGCTATTTTTCGGCGGGCTATGCCTGCAGCCTTTTTGAGTGTTGATCCGTGAGTGATTTGAGTCATATCCGCAATTTCTCCATCATCGCCCACATTGACCATGGCAAGTCGACGCTGGCCGATCGATTCATCCAGATGTGCGGCGGCCTTGCCGAGCGCGAAATGGAAGCCCAGGTGCTGGACTCCATGGACCTGGAACGTGAACGCGGGATCACCATCAAGGCCCACAGCGTCACCCTTTATTACACTGCGCGCGATGGCATCAAGTACCAGTTGAACTTCATTGACACCCCGGGCCACGTTGACTTCACCTATGAAGTCAGCCGGTCGCTGGCGGCCTGTGAAGGTGCGTTGCTGGTGGTCGATGCCGGCCAGGGCGTGGAAGCGCAATCGGTTGCCAACTGCTACACCGCCATCGAGCAGGGCCTGGAAGTCATGCCGGTCCTGAACAAGATCGACCTGCCTCAGGCCGATCCGGATCGTGTGAAAGAAGAAATCGAGAAAATCATCGGCATCGATGCCACCGATGCGGTCGAGTGCAGCGCCAAGACCGGCCTGGGCGTCGATGAAGTGCTCGAGCGTCTGGTTCACACCATTCCTGCGCCAACCGGCAACTACGAAGATCCGCTGCAAGCGTTGATCATCGACTCCTGGTTCGACAACTACCTGGGCGTTGTGTCCCTGGTGCGCGTGCGCCACGGTCGCGTGAAGAAGGGCGACAAGATTCTCGTCAAATCCACCGGCAAGATCCACCTGGTGGACAGCGTCGGTGTATTCAACCCGAAACACACCCCTACGGCTGACCTCAAGGCTGGCGAAGTGGGCTTCATCATTGCCAGCATCAAGGACATTCACGGGGCGCCGGTCGGTGACACCCTGACCTTGAGCTCGACGCCAGACGTCGACGTGCTGCCAGGTTTCAAACGCATCCAGCCGCAGGTCTACGCCGGCCTGTTCCCGGTCAGCTCCGACGACTTCGAAGATTTCCGTGAAGCCCTGCAAAAGCTCACGCTCAACGATTCGTCGCTGCAGTACACACCGGAAAGCTCCGACGCCCTGGGCTTCGGCTTCCGTTGCGGGTTCCTCGGCATGCTGCACATGGAAATCATCCAGGAGCGCCTGGAGCGCGAGTACGACCTGGACCTGATCACCACGGCACCGACGGTAATTTTCGAGCTGTTGCTGAAAACCGGTGAAACGATTTACGTCGATAACCCGTCCAAGCTTCCGGACGTGTCTACGATCGAAGACATGCGTGAGCCGATCGTGCGGGCCAATATTCTTGTGCCGCAAGAGCACCTGGGCAACGTCATTACCCTGTGCATCGAGAAGCGTGGCGTGCAACACGACATGCTGTTCCTCGGGTCCCAGGTCCAGGTGACCTACGATATTCCGATGAACGAAGTGGTCCTGGACTTCTTTGACCGTCTGAAATCCACCAGCCGTGGCTATGCTTCGCTGGATTACCATTTCGATCGTTACCAATCGGCTAGTCTGGTGAAGCTGGATGTGCTGATCAACGGTGACAAGGTCGACGCCCTGGCGCTGATCGTGCACCGTGACAATGCGAACTACAAAGGTCGCCAGTTGACCGAGAAGATGAAAGAACTGATTCCGCGCCAGATGTTCGACGTTGCGATCCAGGCCGCCATTGGCGGACAGATCATTGCGCGAACCTCCGTCAAGGCACTCAGAAAGAACGTATTGGCCAAATGCTACGGCGGTGACGTCAGCCGTAAGAAAAAACTGCTGGAAAAGCAAAAGGCCGGTAAGAAACGCATGAAGCAAGTCGGCAACGTGGAAATTCCACAAGAAGCCTTCCTTGCAGTGCTCAGGTTGGATAGTTAGGTCCTATGTCACTAAATTTCCCGCTGTTGCTGGTCATCGCCGTGTTCGTCTGCGGCCTGTTGGCGTTGCTCGATCTGGTTTTCCTGGCGCCGCGTCGGCGTGCGGCTATCGCTTCCTATCAGGGCAGCGTCAGCCAGCCTGACGGGTTGGTGGTCGAGAAGCTGAACAAAGAGCCGCTGCTGGTTGAGTACGGCAAGTCGTTCTTCCCGGTGTTGTTCATCGTACTGGTCCTGCGTTCGTTCCTGGTGGAGCCGTTCCAGATTCCTTCCGGCTCGATGAAACCGACGCTGGATGTTGGCGACTTCATTCTGGTGAGCAAGTTTTCTTACGGGATCCGCCTGCCGGTGATCGACAAGAAAGTCATCGACGTCGGTGATCCGCAGCGCGGCGATGTGATGGTGTTCCGTTACCCAAGTGATCCGAACGTCAACTACATCAAGCGTGTGGTCGGCCTGCCGGGTGACCAGGTTCGCTACACCGCCGACAAGCGCCTGTTCGTCAACGGTGAGTCGATTGCCGAGCAACTGGTCGGCTCCGAGCCGGGCACGCTGGGCAGCGCCGAGCTCTACAAGGAAAAACTCGGCGCTGCCGAGCACTTGATCCGCAAGGAAATGAGCCGTTATCGCGCATCGCCGGACCGTACCTGGACCGTGCCTGCCGGGCACTACTTCATGATGGGCGACAACCGCGACAACTCGAACGACAGTCGTTACTGGGATGATCCGAGCATTCCCAAGGATCTGCTGGGCATGGTTCCCGACAAGAATATCGTCGGCAAGGCCTTCGCAGTCTGGATGAGCTGGCCGGAACCCAAACTCAGTCACCTGCCGAATTTCTCGCGGGTTGGCCTGATCAAGTAATCACACACGGCGCTGTTGAACACAGCGCCGAATGCATTTCTGGAGTCGCCACAATCGGCGCCAGCGGCATGAAAACAATGATATTCAGGATGTAATTTTTGAACACAGCGTTAATTGTCCCAAGCCTGCGCCGCACCACGGCGATGGCGGTGGAATCCAGCCACGAACTCAGCGTGGGTAAACCGTGAGCGTCTCCTTAAGCCGTCTAGAGCGTCAGCTCGGCTACACCTTCAAAGATCAGGAACTGATGGTCCTGGCCCTGACTCACCGCAGTTTTGCCGGGCGCAACAACGAACGCCTGGAATTCCTCGGTGATGCCATCCTCAACTTCGTCGCTGGCGAGGCGCTGTTCGATCGCTTCCCGCTGGCCCGCGAAGGCCAGTTGTCGCGTTTGCGCGCACGCCTGGTGAAAGGTGAGACTCTGGCGGTACTGGCCCGCGGTTTCGATCTGGGCGAGTACTTGCGTCTGGGTTCCGGCGAGTTGAAAAGCGGCGGTTTCCGTCGCGAGTCGATTCTGGCCGATGCCCTGGAAGCGCTGATCGGTGCGATCTACCTGGACGCCGGCATGGACATGGCGCGTGAGCGCGTGCTGGCCTGGCTGGCCGGCGAGTTCGAAGGCCTGACACTGGTCGACACCAACAAAGATCCAAAAACCCGTCTGCAGGAATTCCTGCAATCGCGGGGTTGCGAGCTGCCGCGTTACGAAGTGGTGGATATCCAGGGTGAGCCGCATTGCCGGACGTTCTTCGTCGAATGTGAAATCACCTTACTGAATGAAAAAAGCCGAGGTCAGGGTGTGAGTCGTCGTATTGCCGAACAGGTAGCGGCCGCCGCAGCACTGATTGCCCTGGGTGTGGAGAATGGCAATGACTGATTCAATCGCAACACGCTGTGGCTATGTTGCCATCGTCGGCCGTCCCAACGTGGGCAAGTCCACGCTGCTGAACCACATCCTCGGCCAGAAGCTCGCGATCACTTCGCGCAAGCCGCAAACTACCCGCCACAACATGCTGGGCATCAAGACCGAGGGCGCCGTCCAGGCGATCTACGTCGACACCCCGGGTATGCACAAGGGCGGCGAAAAGGCCTTGAACCGTTACATGAACAAAACCGCTTCGGCGGCGTTGAAAGACGTCGACGTGGTGATCTTCGTGGTTGACCGCACCAAGTGGACCGACGAAGACCAGATGGTCCTCGAGCGCGTCCAGTACGTGACCGGCCCGCTGATCGTGGCGCTGAACAAGACCGACCGCATCGAAGACAAAGCCGAGCTGATGCCGCACCTGAGCTGGTTGCAGGAGCAGCTGCCGAACGCGCAGATCATGCCGATCTCGGCCCAGCACGGGCACAACCTTGAAGCGCTGGAGCGGGTGATTGCCGGTTACCTGCCGGAAAACGATCACTTCTTCCCGGAAGACCAGATCACCGACCGCAGCAGCCGCTTCCTCGCTGCTGAACTGGTGCGCGAGAAAATCATGCGCCAGATGGGCGCCGAGCTGCCGTACCAGATCACCGTGGAAATCGAAGAGTTCAAGCAGCAGGGGAAAACCCTGCACATTCATGCGTTGATCCTCGTCGAACGTGACGGCCAGAAGAAAATCATCATTGGTGACAAGGGCGAGCGCATCAAGCGCATCGGCACCGAGGCACGCAAGGACATGGAGCTGCTGTTCGACTCCAAGATCATGCTCAACCTCTGGGTGAAAGTGAAAGGCGGCTGGTCCGACGACGAACGCGCGCTGCGTTCGCTGGGTTACGGCGACCTGTAATACTGCATAAAGATCTACTGTGGGAGCGAGCCTGCTCGCGATGAGGGCCTGGTATTCAACATCAATGTTGACTGACAGACCGCTATCGCGAGCAGGCTCGCTCCCACATTGGTTTTGGGCTATTTGTAAAACTGCATTCCTTCATTGAGATCTGCGATTTCCATGTCCCAACCCATCGGCCAACCCGCCTACGTCCTCCACTCCCGCGCCTACCGTGAAACCAGCGCATTGGTGGACTTCCTCACGCCGCAAGGTCGGCTGCGGGCGGTGTTGCGCAGTGCGCGGGGCAAGGCCGGGACGCTGGCGCGGCCGTTCGTGCCGTTGGAGGTCGAGTTCCGGGGGCGAGGTGAGTTGAAGAATGTCGGGCGCATGGAAAGCGCCGGCATTTCCACCTGGCTCAACGGTGAGGCGCTGTTCAGCGGTCTTTACCTCAATGAGTTGCTGATTCGGCTGCTGCCGTCAGAAGATCCCCATCCGGCGGTCTTCGATCACTACGCCGCAACCTTGCTCGCGTTGGCCGAAGGCCGTCCGCTGGAACCGTTGCTGCGCTCCTTTGAATGGCGCCTGCTCGATGATCTCGGGTACGGCTTCGCGCTGTCCACCGACATCCATGGCGAACCCATCGCGCCGGACGGCCTCTACCGATTGCAAGTCGATGCGGGGCTGGAGCAGGTCTATCTGTTGCAACCCGGTCTGTTCAACGGCACTGAACTGCTGGCCATGGCGGACGCTGACTGGTCTGCCCCCGGCGCGCTGTCCGCGGCCAAGCGTCTGATGCGCCAGGCGCTGGCCGTTCATCTGGGCGGTCGTCCCCTCGTCAGTCGCGAGTTGTTTCGCAAGCCCTGATCACCCCGTATGCTGTGCACCGAACTTTCTCTTCTTCTGGAGCGCTTCCGTGACCACCAGCAATCGCATTCTTCTTGGCGTGAACATCGACCACGTTGCCACCCTGCGTCAGGCCCGGGGCACTCGCTATCCCGATCCGGTCAAGGCGGCACTGGACGCGGAAGAGGCGGGTGCTGACGGCATCACCGTGCACCTGCGTGAAGACCGCCGGCACATCCAGGAGCGCGATGTTCTGTTGCTCAAGGATGTGTTGCAAACCCGCATGAACTTCGAAATGGGCGTCACCGAAGAAATGATGGCGTTCGCCGAGCGCATCCGTCCGGCGCACATTTGCCTGGTCCCGGAAACCCGTCAGGAACTGACCACCGAAGGCGGTCTGGACGTGGCGGGGCAGGAAGCGCGAATCAAGGCAGCGGTGGAACGTCTGGCGAAGATCGGTTGCGAAGTGTCGCTGTTCATCGATGCAGACGAGCGGCAGATCGAAGCGTCCCGTCGTGTCGGTGCCCCGGCGATTGAATTGCACACCGGCCGTTATGCCGATGCCGAGACGCCGACGGACGTGGCTGAAGAGCTCAAGCGCGTGGCCGATGGCGTGGCGTTTGGCCTGGCGCAAGGGCTGATCGTCAATGCCGGCCACGGTTTGCACTATCACAACGTAGAGGCGGTCGCGGCGATCAAGGGCATCAACGAATTGAACATCGGCCATGCGCTGGTGGCGCATGCGTTGTTTGTCGGGTTCAAGTCGGCGGTGTCTGAAATGAAGGCGTTGATTCTGGCCGCCGCAAAAGCCTAGGCCGAACACAAAAAAACTGTGGGAGCGAGCCTGCTCGCGATGGCGTCTTAACATTCAACGAAGGTGTTGATTGTAAGACCGCTATCGCGAGCAGGCTCGCTCCCACATTTGATTGGTGGTGCCTGTCAGAGCTGCGGGGTTTCCTGGCTCGGTTTGGTCTTGTCGACCCCCGGCACATGCAGATTGCCCTCGGCGACCTGATTGCCTTCCAGCTGCGGCTGCGTCACCCAGGTCAGGATGTCGTAGTAGCGACGGATGTTCGCCACGAAGTGCACCGGCTCGCCACCCCGGGCGTAGCCGTAACGGGTTTTGCTGTACCACTTCTTTTCCGATAGGCGCGGCAGGATTTTCTTCACGTCCAGCCACTTGTCCGGGTTCAACCCTTCCTTGGCCGCCAGTTTGCGCGCGTCATCCAGGTGACCGCTGCCGACGTTGTAGGCCGCCAGTGCAAACCAGGTGCGATCCGGTTCCTGGATCGATTCATCCAGCTGTTCCTTCATGTAGGCCAGGTACTTGGCGCCGCCCATGATGCTCTGTTTCGGATCGAGGCGATTGGACACGCCCATGGCCTGCGCGGTGTTCTGGGTCAACATCATCAGGCCGCGTACGCCGGTCTTCGAAGTGACGGCCGCTTGCCACAGGGATTCCTGATAACCGACCGCCGCCAGCAGGCGCCAGTCGACTTTTTCTTTCTTGGCGTAGGTTTTGAAGTGCTGCTCGTACTTGGGCAGCCGTTGCTGCAAGTGCTGGGCGAAGGTGGTGGCGCCCATGTAGCCGAGCACATCGACGTGGCCGTAATAACGGTCCTTCAGGCGTTGCAGGGTGCCGTTCTTCTTTACCTTGTCGAGGTAGGCGTTGATCTCGTTGAGCAGGCTGTTGTCATCGCCGGCGGCCACGGCCCAGCTCTGATTGCTGGCGTCACCGAGGTCGAAGGCGACCCGAATATTGGTGAAGTAGACCTGGTTCATCGCCACTTCGTTGGAGTCGACCAGGGTCAGATCAATCTGGCCTTCATCGACCATGCGCAGCAGGTCCACGACTTCAACCGCGTCCGACTCTTCGTATTCAATCCCGGGAAATTTCTGCTTCAGCTCCGCCAGTTGCCCGGCGTGGGTGCTGCCCTTGAGCACCATGATCTTCTTGCCGACCAGATCCTTCGCATCGGTCGGCCGCGACTGGCCGTTGCGATAGATGATCTGCGGAGTGACTTCCAGATAAGAGTGGGAAAACCGTACCTGTTGCTTGCGCGCTTCGCTGCTGACCAGACCGGCCGCCGCGATGACGGGGCCGTTGGGCTTGCCCACCTGGTTGAACAGGTCGTCGAGGTTGTCGGCGGTTTCGATTTTGAGTTCGACCCCCAGATCGTCGGCGAAGCGCTTCACCAGCTCGTATTCGAAGCCGGTTTCACCGTTGCGATCCTGAAAGTAGGTGGCGGGGCTGTTTCGGGTAACCACCCGCAGCACGCCATCCTCCTTTACGCGCTCCAGCGTGTTGGGTTTATCAACACAGCCACTGAGCATCAGGAAGAGTCCGGTTGCGATCAGCCATTTGGCGTACCGCGGACGCAAAGCCGTTGGGGAAAACATCTGCGCAGTATACGCAAAGGACCACGACCGCCATATCTCGACAGCGAAGGCCGTGTCTGCTAGAGAGCGAAAAACCGCTCTGGAGCCCGCAGGAATGGGCCCGAACTGCATTTTGTGACACAAAAAATAACACCTGACTGATCGCTGTTTCGGCGCCGAAGAACCGGCCCGACGTCCGGGTGACGCCGCCCGTACCGTTTCGGGTGCTGTTGCGGGCGGTTTAGGCTAGAATGCACGGCCTCAAAGCACACCCCTTCCCGAGGCTGTCCCGAAGATGTTGATCCTGCGCGGCGCTCCTGCCCTTTCTGCCTTTCGCCACAGCAAACTCCTTGAGCAACTGAGCCAGAAGGTTCCGGCTGTCAGTGGCTTGTATGCTGAATTCGCTCACTTCGCCGAAGTTACCGGCGTCCTGACCGGCGACGAACAGCAGGTGCTCGCGCGCCTTCTGAAGTACGGTCCAAGCGTTCCGGTTCAAGAACCGACCGGTCGCCTGTTCCTGGTGTTGCCGCGTTTCGGCACCATCTCGCCGTGGTCCAGCAAGGCCAGCGACATCGCTCGCAACTGCGGCCTGGGCAAGATTCAGCGTCTGGAGCGCGGCATCGCGTTTTATGTCGCCGGCCAGTTCAGCGACGCCGAAGCGCTGTTGATCTCTGACGCGCTGCACGACCGCATGACCCAGATCGTCCTCGCCAACCTTGAACAGGCCGCCGGCCTGTTCAGCCACGCCGAACCGAAGCCGCTGACCGCGATCGACGTGTTGGGTGGCGGCCGCGCCGCGCTGGAAAAAGCCAACACCGAGCTGGGCCTGGCCCTGGCCGAAGACGAGATCGACTACCTGGTCAACGCCTTCGTCGGCTTGAAGCGCAACCCGCACGACATCGAACTGATGATGTTCGCCCAGGCGAACTCCGAGCACTGCCGTCACAAGATCTTCAACGCCAGTTGGGACATCGACGGTCAGAGCCAGGAAAAAAGCCTGTTCGGCATGATCAAGAACACTTACCAGATGCACAGCGAAGGCGTTCTGTCCGCTTACAAGGACAACGCTTCGGTGATCGTCGGTAACGTTGCCGGCCGTTTCTTCCCGGACCCTGAAACCCGCCAGTACGGCGCGGTGCAGGAACCGGTGCACATTCTGATGAAAGTCGAAACGCACAACCACCCGACCGCGATTGCCCCGTTCCCGGGTGCGTCCACCGGTTCCGGTGGCGAGATTCGCGACGAAGGCGCTACCGGTCGTGGCGCCAAGCCAAAGGCTGGCCTGACCGGTTTCACCGTGTCCAACCTGCAGATCCCTGGCTTCGAACAGCCGTGGGAAGTGCCGTACGGCAAGCCTGAACGCATCGTCACCGCGCTGGACATCATGATCGAAGGCCCACTGGGTGGCGCCGCGTTCAACAACGAATTCGGTCGTCCGGCCCTGACCGGTTATTTCCGTACCTTCGAACAGTCGATCACCACCCCGCGTGGCGACGAAGTTCGTGGCTACCACAAGCCGATCATGCTGGCTGGCGGTATGGGTAACATCCGTGCCGAACACGTGCAGAAAGGCGAGATCACCGTCGGCTCCAAGCTGATCGTGCTCGGCGGCCCGGCGATGTTGATCGGTCTGGGCGGCGGCGCCGCTTCCTCCATGGCCACCGGCACCAGCTCGGCTGACCTGGACTTCGCTTCCGTACAGCGCGAAAACCCTGAGATGGAGCGCCGTTGCCAGGAAGTCATCGACCGTTGCTGGCAGCTGGGCGACAAGAACCCGATCAGCTTCATCCACGACGTGGGTGCGGGCGGTCTGTCCAACGCGTTCCCGGAACTGGTGAACGACGGCAACCGTGGCGGTCGCTTCGAACTGCGCAACATTCCAAACGACGAACCGGGCATGGCCCCGCACGAAATCTGGAGTAACGAATCCCAGGAACGTTACGTTCTGGCGGTTGGCCCGGCGGACTTCGAACGCTTCCAGGCGATCTGCGAACGTGAGCGTTGCCCGTTTGCCGTGGTCGGCGAAGCCACTGCCGAGCCGCAACTGACGGTCACCGACAGCCACTTCGGCAACAGCCCGGTAGACATGCCGCTGGAAGTGCTGCTGGGCAAAGCCCCGCGCATGCACCGTTCGGCCGTTCGTGAAAACGAACTGGGCGACGACTTCGATCCGTCGACACTGGAAATTGCCGACTGCGTCGAACGCGTTCTGCATCACCCGGCCGTGGCGAGCAAAAGCTTCCTGATCACCATCGGCGACCGCACCATCACCGGCCTCGTGGCCCGTGACCAGATGGTTGGCCCGTGGCAGGTTCCGGTGGCCGACGTTGCCGTCACCGCCACCAGCTTCGACGTCTACACCGGTGAAGCCATGGCCATGGGCGAGCGTACTCCGCTGGCTCTGCTGGACGCTCCGGCGTCGGGCCGTATGGCCATCGGCGAAACCCTGACCAACATCGCCGCGTCGCGCATCAACAAGATCTCCGACATCAAACTGTCGGCGAACTGGATGTCCGCCGCCGGCCACCCCGGTGAAGACGCGCGCCTGTATGACACCGTGAAAGCGGTCGGCATGGAATTGTGCCCTGAGCTGGGCATCACCATTCCGGTGGGCAAGGACTCCATGTCCATGGCCACGCGCTGGAACGACGAAGGCGTCGACAAGACCGTCACCTCGCCGATGTCCCTGATCGTGACCGGTTTCGCGCCAGTGGCTGACATCCGTCAGACCCTGACCCCGGAACTGCGCATGGACAAGGGCACCACCGACCTGATCCTGATCGATCTGGGCCGTGGCCAGAACCGCATGGGCGCCTCGATCCTGGCCCAGGTTCACGGCAAGCTCGGCTCGCAAGCGCCGGACGTCGATGACGCCGAAGACCTGAAAGCCTTCTTCGCGGTGATCCAGGGCCTCAACGCCGACGGTCACCTGCTGGCGTACCACGACCGTTCCGACGGTGGTCTGCTGACCAGCGCCGTGGAAATGGCCTTCGCCGGTCACTGCGGCCTGAGCCTGAACCTCGACGGTCTGGCGGAAACTTCCGCCGACATCGCCGCGATCCTGTTCAACGAAGAATTGGGCGCGGTGATCCAGGTTCGTCAGGACGCCACCCCGGACATCCTCGCGCAGTTCAGCGCTGCTGGCCTGGGCGAGTGCGTGTCGGTGATCGGTCAGCCGATAAACAACGGCCAGATCAACATCACCTTCAACGGCGACACCGTCTTCGAAGGCCAGCGTCGTCTGCTGCAGCGTACCTGGGCTGAAACCAGCTACCAGATCCAGCGTCTGCGTGATAACGCCGATTGCGCCGAGCAAGAGTTCGACGTGCTGCTGGAAGAAGACAACCCGGGCCTGAGCGTCAAGCTGAGCTACGACGTCAACCAGGACGTCGCCGCGCCTTACATCAAGAAAAACATCCGCCCACAGGTTGCCGTACTGCGTGAGCAGGGCGTCAACGGCCAGGTGGAAATGGCCGCCGCGTTCGACCGCGCCGGTTTCAACGCGATCGACGTGCACATGAGCGACATTCTGGCCGGCCGTGTCGACCTGAACGACTTCAAGGGCATGGTCGCTTGCGGCGGTTTCTCCTACGGCGACGTACTGGGTGCCGGTGAAGGCTGGGCCAAGTCCGCGCTGTTCAACAGCCGTGCTCGCGATGCGTTCCAGGGTTTCTTCGAACGTAACGACAGCTTCACCCTCGGCGTATGCAACGGTTGCCAGATGATGTCCAACCTGCACGAGCTGATCCCGGGCAGCGAGTTCTGGCCGCACTTCGTGCGTAACCGTTCCGAGCAGTTCGAAGCGCGCGTGGCGATGGTTCAGGTCCAGGAGTCGAACTCGATCTTCCTGCAAGGCATGGCCGGTTCGCGCATGCCGATCGCCATCGCACACGGCGAAGGTCATGCCGAGTTCGAAAGCGAAGAAGCGTTGCTGGAAGCCGATCTGTCGGGTTGCGTGGCGATGCGTTTCGTCGACAACCATGGCAAGGTTACCGAAAACTACCCGGCCAACCCGAACGGTTCGCCGCGCGGGATCACCGGTTTGACCAGCCGTGACGGTCGCGTGACGATCATGATGCCGCACCCGGAACGTGTGTTCCGCGCCGTGCAGAACTCGTGGCGTTCGGAAGACTGGAACGAAGACGCGCCATGGATGCGCATGTTCCGTAACGCTCGCGTGTGGGTGAACTAAGCGCCGTGTACAAGCTCAGCTTTTTTGTTCCGGCCAGCCACGTCGAGGCGGTCAAAAGCGCTGTGTTCGCTGCCGGTGGCGGGCGGATCGGTGCTTACGATCACTGCGCATGGCAGGTGTTGGGCCTGGGTCAGTTTCGTCCATTGGATGGCAGTCAGCCGTTCATTGGCGAAGCAGGGCAGGTCGAACAGGTTGAGGAATGGAAGGTTGAGCTGGTGGTGGCGGATGAGTTGATCCGGTCGGTGGTGGCGGCTTTGAAGCAGAGCCATCCCTACGAGACACCGGCGTATGAAGTGTGGCGGCTGGAGGATTTCTGATCCGCTGGCCGCTGTAATGAAAAACCCGCCAAGGCGGGTTTTTTGTTGCCCGCAATTTGTCGAACCTGCACGCAACCCCCCTGTGGGAGCTGGCTTGCCAGCGATGGCGTCCTGTCAGCCAGCATCAACGTTGAATGCTGAACCGCAATCGCCGGCAAGCCAGCTCCTGCAGGGGGTGCGTGTCACCCACAAAAAAAGGCGACCCCCTCGCGGGAGTCGCCTTCGTTTTAACCGCCGCTAAACCTTACTCGGACAGTTTGTACGCAATCACATAGTCACCCTGTTTGGTGCCCAGAGACCCATGACCGCCCGCCACGACCAGCACGTATTGCTTGCCGTCCTTGCCGGTGTAGGTCATCGGTGTGGTTTGCGCGCCTGCAGGCAGGCGACCTTCCCACAACTGTTTGCCGTTTTTCACGTCGTAGGCACGCAGGTACTGGTCGAGGGTGCCGCTCAGGAAACCAACACCACTGCCAGTGGTGATGGTGCCACCCAGGCTAGGCACGCCCATGCTCAGCGGGATCGGAACCGGCGAGCTGTCGCGCACGGTGCCGTTCTTGTGCTTCCACAGGACTTTGGCGGTGGTCAGATCGATCGCCGCCACATAGCCCCACGCCGGCGCCTGGCACGGCAGGCCCATTGGCGACAGCAGCGCTTCGAGGACCACGCCGTACGGCGCGCCTTTGTTCGGCTGCACGCCTTCGGTTTCGCTTTTGCGCGGGCCTTGGGCCGCGATTTCGGCGGCCGGGATCATTTTCGATTTGAACGCCATGTAGCTCGGGTTCACGAAAGCGATCTGACGCACCGGGTCAACCGAGAAACCGCCCCAGTCGAACACACCGAAGTTGCCGGGGTAAACGATCGAACCCTGCAGCGACGGCGGGGTGAACGGGCCGTCGTAGCGCATGGATTTGAAGTCGATCCGGCAGATCAGTTGATCGAACGGGGTGACGCCCCACATGTCGCGCTCTTGCAGCGGCGGCGGCATCAGGTTGAGGTCGGATTTCGGTTGGGTCGGCGAGGTGTGATCACCTTCGACAGCGCCTTGTGGCACCGGCACTTCGTTGATCGGCACGATCGGTTGGCCAGTGCTGCGATCCAGCACGTAGATGCTGCCTTGCTTGGTGGACGCCAGGACCGCCGGCTTCACGCCGTCAGCGGTTTTCAGGTCCATCAGGGTTGGCTGGCCACCGACGTCCATGTCCCACAGGTCGTGGTGGGTGAACTGCATGTGCCAGCGCACGTGCCCGGTGGCGATGTCGAGGGCCGTCAGGCCGGCGGCGTGCAGTTCCGATTCCGGCGTGCGTGCGCCACCGAACTGGTCCGGTGTCTGGTTGCCCATCGGCAGGTACAGCATGCCGAGTTTTTCGTCGACGGCGAACATCGACCACATGTTCGGCGAGTTGCGGGTGTAGACCTTGCCTTCGGCAATCGGCGTGGTGTCGTCCGGGTTGCCGCTGTCCCAGTTCCACACCAGTTTACCGGTGTGCACGTCGAACGCGCGGATCACGCCGCTCGGCTCGTCGGTGGAGACGTTGTCGGTGACGTGGCCACCAATCACCACCAGGTCTTTGGTCACGGCTGGAGGCGAGGTGGAGTAGTAACCGCCGGCGTTGAAGCCGCCGATGTTGGCGCTCAGGTCGACCTGGCCTTTGTTGCCGAAGTCTTCGCACATCTTGCCGGTGTCGGCGTCGAGGGCGATCAGGCGGGTGTCGGCGGTCGGCAGGAAGATACGGCGTGGGCAGACAGTGCTGACCGGCGCAGGGCTGGCGGTGCCGGTCGGGCTCTGCTCGGAGGCGTAAGCCGCGTCATCGTGATACGACACGCCACGGCAGGTCATGTGCGCCCAACCCTTGAAGTTCGCCGCATTCTGCGTGGAGAGCTTCGGATCGAAACGCCAGATTTCCTTGCCGGTGTCCGGGTCCAGCGCGATCACCTGGCTGTGCGGCGTGCACACGTAGAGCATGCCGTTGACTTTCAGCGGGGTGTTTTCAGCGGTGGTTTCACCCGGATCGTTCGGCCCCGGCAGGTCGCCGGTGCGGTAGGTCCAGGCCGGAACGAGCTTGTTCACGTTCTGCGGGGTGATCTGTGCCAGTGGCGAGTAACGATCACCGTGGGCGCTGCGGCCGTAGGAGTTCCAGTCACCGTCGGGCATGGCCGGGGCAGTGTTGGTCATTCCCGGCACGCTGTCGCGGTCCAGTTGGCCTTTGATTTCACCGGGGTTGGTGAATTGGCTGGCCAGAGCAGCAACGCCCGCCAGCACCACGGCTACGCTCAGCGCGCCGGTGCCCATCGGCGCGGGGCCGGTGATCAGCAGCGGGCGACGGAACCATGGCAGCAGCATGACAATACCCAGCGCGAACAACATCGCCAGGCGCGGCACCAGTTGCCACCAGTCCAGGCCGACTTCCCACAGGGCCCAGACGGTGCTGGCGAACAGCACCAAGGCGTAAAGCCCCAAGGCTGCGCGGCGGGCAAGAATCAGCAGCACGCCGGTCAGTGCCAGGCCGATACCGGCCAGCAGGTAATACAGCGAGCCGCCGAGCATGCTCAGTTTGATCCCGCCGGCCAGCATGGCCAGGCCCATTAGCAGAAGCAGAATGCCGAGCAGGGTCGGCAATAGACGGCTTCGACTCAAAGCACCATCAGTGCTCATAGTGTGGTTCTCCGTGACGTTTCAAGTAGTCCCGCGCAAGTTCACTGTAGATGACGATCCGGCGCGGGCATGGTTCAGATAAAAAAGGTTCGGTTGATGCGGTCCCCTGTGGGAGCGAGCCTGCTCGCGAAAGCGGTGTGTCAGTCAGCATTGATGTTGAAGCTGATGGCCTCTTCGCGAGCAGGCTCGCTCCCACAGATTTTGTGGCGTTGGTTAGAACGAGGACTGGACCTTGATCCCGCCAATCAGCGCGTCATCGACCTTGTCCACGCCACCGGGGTGGCGGATGTATTGCAGGTTCGGGCGCACGGTCAGCCAGTTCGTGACGTGCACGCCGTAATAGAGTTCGGCGCTGTATTCGGTGTCCTGCGGCGGCAGGTAGCTTGGATCGTCGAAGTCGTAGACCGCATGGGCCTGATTGCTCGCCTCGGCGTTTTTGCGGTATGCCGGATTGACATGAACCCGGGCCATCGCGAAACCGATGTCGTCCTTGGCGCGCGCATCGAACAGACCTTTGTAGACGACGCCGGCCTGGACATAGTTGTCGATGGCGTTGGTCTTCTTGTCGTGCATCGTGCCGTTGGCGAACACGCTCAGGCCACGGGAGTGGTCGCTGGCACGACTGGTGAGTTGCTGTTGCACGCCGAGCCACACGCCGTGCTTGCTCGATGCGCTGCGGTAGGCCTCGCCACTCAAGGCGGCGGGCTGACCATTGCGGTCCTTGTAGGCATCGGTAGCGTTGGCGTTGCTGTAGTAATAACCGGCGCGGTATTCGCCCGGCAGGCCGTTGAACTTCGGCGTCCACACCAGTTCCACCGGCAAAATCGCACCTTGGGTGCCACTGCCGCTGAGCTTGAAACCGTTGCCGCGATCGAGGTTCGACGGGTTCTGTTCATACGCGCCGACTTGCGCGTACAGCTCCGGTGTCAGGTGATATTTGACCCGCATCGCCCATTGGCTGACCGGCCAGTTGTACCAGATGCCGCCGACCCAGTTGCCGACCTGAGAGCCGCAGAACGCAAGGTTCTGGAAGTCGCAGGGGAAGCTGTTGAAGTCTTCGCCTTCACCGAAACGGCCGACCTTGATGTCGAGTTTCCGGTCGAAGAATTTCTGCTGATACCACATCTGCGTCAGGCGCCAGGTTTGCCCGCGACCCCAGACTTCTTGCGCTGAAGTGAAACCACCGACCCGTGGATCATTGATCCGGTCGTTGCTGATGTTGTTGCCGTTGCGCTCGGTGATGGTCAGCTGGAATTCAGCGTCGTCCCAACCGAGGATCTTCTGCAGATCGAGATGCGTGCCGAGGCCAAACTGATCGCTGTAGCGTGCGGTGCGGTCATGGTCGTAGCCGCCGTGCAGATTGCTGCCCATTTCACCGGTGTAATCGACTTTGAAGTCGTAGCCTTTTTCCGAAAGCTCGGTGCGCGTGCCGTTCCAGTCACCGAGCATCCACGGCGATTCGCTATCGAAGGCCGGGGCGGCCTGAACGCAGGTGGCGAGGCCCAATACGGTGAATCCGCCGATCAGGTTCCGGGCATTTCGGCTGGCAACAGCCGGTAAGACAGCGCTGTCTCGCGATGATTGAAGATAAGGCATAGAGAAGGAATTCTTGGTCTTTTCTGGGGAGTGAACTGAAAGCAGCAAGGATGGAGCGATGAGCGGAAGCGTTTCAGCTTGTCGGGCGCAAGGATAATGTTCTGTTACAAATAGAGAAAGACCTTTTCCCGACATGAATTCTTTCGGATTTGGTAACAGTCAGAACACCGTGGCAACTGAGCTGCGGTGCGGCGATCCGACTTGCCAGCGACGGGGCCATTGAATCTTGCATCGCTCTGCAGATCGCCATCGCTGGCAAGCCAGCCCCCACAGGGGGCGTGTGATGCCGTAGATCCTTAATCGCGTTCAAATTTTTTGTCCCGTTTCGCCTACATTTATCAGATAGCGCACAGAACCCTTCCACCCGAACACCCCCTCGGCTAAGGTGCGCGGCTTCCAATTCATCTCTCGCGTGAAGGCCCTGCATGACCGAACAGAACAACAACCCGCTGCACGGCGTGACGCTGGAACAAATCCTCAACGCGCTGGTTGAACATTACGAATGGTCGGGGCTGGCCGAGCGCATCGATATTCGCTGCTTCAAGAGTGACCCGAGCATCAAGTCGAGCCTGACCTTCCTGCGCAAAACCCCGTGGGCGCGGGAGAAGGTTGAACGCTTGTACGTCAAGTTGATGCGCACCAAGCGCCCGCTCTGAACATGGTCAGCCAGTCTGCCGCGAGGCGTCGTTTTGTGGCGGTGGCGGCGCTGCTCGGCTGGGCAGGATTGAGCATTCAGCTGTACCTGATTTTCTATTCACGCTGGGCGCTGGGCGCCAGTTTGCTGGGTGGGCTGCTGAGCTTTTTCAGCTATTTCACCGTGCTCAGCAATACGTTGGTGGCAACTGTGTTGACCTGCGCATTGACGTCCCGCGAGTCGGCGGCACGCCGCTGGTTTTTGCAGCCGTGGGTGAGCAGCGGGATTGCCGTGAGCATCGCCGTGGTCGGCCTCGCCTACAACGTCCTGTTGCGCCATCTGTGGCATCCCGAAGGCTGGCAATGGCTGGCCGATGAACTGATGCACGACGTCATGCCGCTGCTGTTTCTGGCCTGGTGGTGGTTGTGCGTGCCCAAGGGCACCTTGCGTCTGCGGCACATCGCGCTGTGGGTGATTTACCCGTTGGTGTACTTCGCGTATGCCCTGCTGCGCGGGCATCTGCTGGCGACTTATCCATACCCGTTCATTGATGTGGACACGCTGGGTTATCCACAGGTGTTTGTGAATGCCGGCGGATTGTTGGCGGGGTTTGTGCTGATTGCCTTGCTGGTGATCGCGTTGGATCGCCGTCGGGGCTGATCACCCCAACGTCTGATCAACGCCGCTCCTACAGTCCTGCGTTGTTATTCCTCGTCGCTGTCGTCCAGCCGCCAATAGCCGACGGCTTTGAGGAATTGATCGTTCAGCCCGTGCTCGTCCAGCAACACCCGACGAATCTGCCGTGACACTTTGCTCTCGGTCGCCACCCACGTGTACAGATGGCCGGCGGGCACCTGCAATTCCTTCACTGTGGTCAGCAGATTGTTCTTGCCACCGTCGCGCAACACCCAGATCACATCGACCTGCGCCGGGCTTTCGAGCTTCTGCTGTTCCGCGCCGTTCTCCACCTCAATGATCACCAGCGCTCGCCGATTGGCCGCCAAACCCTCCAGACGCCGCGCAATCGCGGGAATTGCCGTCTCATCGCCGATCAGCAAATAGCTGTCGAACATGTCCGGTACGATCATCGAGCCGCGCGGCCCGCCGATGTGCAGGAACTGCCCCGGTGTGGCCTGTTCGGCCCAGGTCGAAGCAGGGCCGTCGCCGTGCAACACGAAGTCGATGTCCAGCTCCAGGGTGTCGAGGTCGTAGCGACGTGGCGTGTAATCGCGCATCGCCGGCATCGGGCCGTTGTCCTTGCCGGCACCGAGCACCAGGGTCTCCAGCGCCGCTTGTTCTGCCGCGTTCTGCGGGAATAGCAGTTTGACGTGGTCGTCTGTGCCCAAGCTGATGAAGCCGGCCAGTTCAGGGCCGCCCAGGGTAATCCGGCGCATGCGCGGGGTCAGGTCAACCACCCGCAACACTTGCAGGCGACGGCGTTTGATTTCATGCATGACACGGTGAATGGTGTGCTCGATCACTTCAGTCATTCAGCTTTCTCCGCAGTGGGTTGAACGAAGGGGCCATCGACGATGGCTTTGGCGGTGTCGTTGAGCAGGGCGGCGACCCGAACGATTTCTTCCGCGCTCCAGCGACCGTGATGCAGTTGCAACGCATGACGCAGGTTATGCACCGCTTCGTGAATTTCAGCCGGACGGTCATGGCCGCGCAACGAACGCTTGCTGACATCGATGCGCATGCGCACGCCGTCCAGTGCAACCGCTTGCTCACTTAAAGACAGACGACCGGCGTCAGTCACGCTGTAGCGTTTTTTTCCGCCTTCGGCATCGCCCTGGATCATTTCGCTTTCTTCCAGAAAGGTCAGGGTCGGGTAGATCACGCCGGGGCTGGGGCTGTAGGCGCCGTCGAACATGCCTTCGATCTGGCGGATCAAGTCGTAGCCGTGGCAGGGCTGTTCGGCGATGAGCGCCAGCAGCAGCAATTTCAGATCGCCGGGGGCAAACACCCGGGGGCCGCGACCGCCGCGTTCGCGACCGGGGCGTTTCTCGAAGCCGTCGCGGCCGTCACCGTGTTCGCGGTGGGGGGAATGATGGTCTCTCATTTTTCCTTCTCTCTGTCGTGTTTAGATACAACTTAAGATATATCTTATCGAGAAGGCAAGTGAACAGGACCAACGGTCGCCGGCGCAAGGACGTCGTGGCGGTTTTCAGTGCAGGGGGCAGAAAGCACCGTTTTATCGCTTGCTATTTTAGAGTGATCAATCTAATTGTGAGTAACTAACAGAGAATGATTTTTAATAGTTAAGCCTAAGTAGTCCTTCTCTTACAGATTGTCTGTTTTATTTATCTGTGTGCTTTTTTCATTAAAACTGTTTGTAGTATGTTTCTGTCGGGTGAACGGTTTAATTATTGATTTTTAGGGTTTTTTCTACTTGCTTGTGGGTGGTTGTTACTACACGTTCTTCGGAAGTTACGTACTTACTTTCTCAGGAAATTGGCCGATCATTCTCTCCGTCGAAAGTTGAGTCAAATTGCCACTATTTAAGGCGGCGATCTGGACGACTCATGCTTTCCACTGACCAATCACTTTGAAAAATACAGGTATTCAACCATGTTCAAGAAGTTTGCAATCGCCGTTCCGATGACCCTCATGGCCCTGAGCACTTCGATGGCGTTCGCTGCGGATGAGTCGCGCACCTCCATTAACATTACCGCTGAAATTCCGAGTTCGATCTTTTATGCCCAGCCTGTAAATCCGGACTTCGGTAAAGACGAGAAAATGCAATACCTCATCCCTGCCGGAACCCTGACAGACGTGGTCGGCATGTACGATGTGAAGCACACTGAAGGTTCGGTTAACGCTTACGTCGAAGGCGGCCCGCAACCCTTGTTCAACGGTAATGCCGCGAAAAACATTGCCCTGACTTACGCTTTCAATGGAAAGGTATTGACTGGTACCAGTCAGGAAGTGGTAGGTGACACCGAATCCAATGGCGGCATGCGCGCGGAACTGCGTGTAACCGCAGCTAAACCCACTGCCGATCAGACCGGTCTGTACACCGCTACTCCGGTCGTGATTTTCGATGCGGTCCCCCGCATTTAAGTCTTCAGCCAAGGCTTGTCCTTACTTGATAGCCTGACCGATCGGCAGGCGATTTTTGTCTGTCGATCGGCTTTAACATCTTTATCCACAGAGTATTTCGTTCATGTTCCCGATGACTCCCATCGCGACGGCGCTTGCCCTTTTTTTTTGTGCAACGGCCTTGGCCGCACCCACGGAAAACGGCACTACACCGAGAAGTTTGCTGGCGCAGGCCAAGGGGCTGCCGAGCGAGTTTGAAGAACACTTCTTTGATGTGCCGCTGGCGGTGCGAGTGGAACTTGACCAACAGTTTCTCGGTGAGGCAATGGTCGTGTTAACCCGCGACGATCGAATCACCCTGGTTGACTTCGCCGATGTCAGCGACAGCACGATCAAAGCCAGTGAACGCGACACTTGGTCGAACTATTTGAAGCAAGGCGTGGCGCTGGGCAACTGCCAGGTGAAATGCCCCGAGCAGCTATTGGCCGTGCACTACAGCCTGGAAAACTCGCTGCTGTCGATCCTCACGGAAAACGCCGAACGCGACGATCAGGTGCAGCGTTATTACAACCAGCCCGAAGGCGGCAGCACCGGGTTGATCGTGCGCAACCAGTTGAACCTCAATGGCGGGCAAAACCAGGACCTGGGCGGGCGATATGGTCTTGAAGCCAGCAGCAGCCTCGGTAACTGGACTCAAGCGGTGAACCTGCAACTGTCGCGACTGGGCGGTGTGGATAACCAGACCTATCACGCTGTCCATGAGCTCTATACCCAGCGCGAACTGGAAGGCAATTTTCTGCGCCTTGGCTTATTCACGCCCAACTCGGAAGGCCTGACCCGTCAGCCACGCTCCTTCGGCGCCAGCCCCGACACCGCAGTGGGTGTCATGTACGGCAGCTCCGACAGCCTGGCCATCAACAACCCGAAACCGGCGGTCTACCCGATCTACGTCACGGCCAATCGCCAGGGTTCGGTGGAAATCTATCGCGACGGTTTGCTGATCAACACGCAGGCGATGCCGGCCGGTTTGCAGACCCTCGACACGCGGCCGTTGCCCGGTGGCATCTATGAAGTGGAAGTGCGCCTGATCGAAGACGGTCAGATCACCTCCAGCACGCAGGAACTGGTCTACAAACCGAACAACTGGCGCAACCACGACGAGCAATGGCGCTACAACCTGTTCGCCGGGCGTGAATCCAAATTGCTCAGCAACTGGGACGATCAGGCCGACGGCGAGATGACGGCCGGCGCCGCGTTCAACTTTCTGCTGCACCCGCGGGTGATCCTCGGCCTGTCGGGCCGACAGGTGAAAGACACCCTGCAATACGGCACCTCGGTCGACTGGGCGATCGTCAACAATACCAGCGTGTATGCCAACGTCTACAAGACCGAGGACTACGGCACCGGCCTCGACGTGCAGGGGCTTTATTCCTACGGCAGCGGCAGCATCGTCGCCAGCCACAACCGCAGCTGGCTCGACACCACCCGGCTCTACGACACGCTGCCGGACGGCACGCGAGTGCGGCAGCGCAACGTATTTATCGGCCAGACCAGCAACTCGTCGTTGTCGGTTAACCATCGGCTTACCAGCAAAAGTTCGGTCAATGCCCGGGTGTCTCATAGCGAAGGCAATACCGAAGGCGTCGGCGTGGATCTGGGTTGGAGCCAGCGCAGCCGATTGTTCGGCAGCGACGCCAACTGGCGCTTGTCGCTATTCGACAGACCCGGCAGCTTCAGCTCCGGCAATGACCGCAATCGAGGCGTCGACCTGAGTGTCAACATCGCCCTGGGCGGTCCGGGCGAACAGATTTCCGGCAGCATCGGCACCCGCACCGATCGCGACGGCGGGCGCGATAACAATGCTTCGGTCACCTACCGCAAAGACTTGCAGGATCACCTGCTGCAAAGCGTTTCCGCCACGGCGATCACCGACACCTATGGCATCGGCATGAACGCGATGGCGACGATGCAATCGGAGCAGGTCAACGCTGACGGTTTCATCCAGCGTTCCTCTTACAACAACGACTTCACCGGTGGCCTGAACCTCGACAGCACCGTCGCCGTCGGCGGGCAGAAAATGGTCATGACCAGCCAGTACCACCGCAACGGTGCGGGCATGATCATTGATGTCGAATCGGACATCGACGACATCGCCCTGCGTGCCGACGACTTGAGCGGCGGCAGCGCAATCCTCAAGCCGGGGCGCAATTTCGTGCCGATCACCGCCTACAAAAGCAGCTCGGTCAGTTTCGATTTCGAGGGCAATCATGTTCCGGCTGCGACCATCCAGCCGGCCCGCTCCAGCTATCACCTGAACAAGGGCGGCGTCGAATATCGGCAGATTCGCGTGATGAAAACCCTCACCGTGCTCGGTCGGCTGGTGGACTACCAGGGCAGCCCGCTCAAGGGCCATCACATCATCAACCACGCCAGCCGTGGCGTGAGTGAAGTGGACGGTTTCTTCTCCATGGAAATGAACGCCGGTTCGCCGACCCTGGAAGTGCGCCACGGCAACCAGTTGCTGTGCCAGTTCCGCCTGGACCCGAGCAATGGCCGCACGGAAAACAACGTGCTGATGATCGGCGATCTGCGTTGCACGCCGGACACCCTGGCGGATGTCGCCGATGCCGTGCAGAGGGCGGGTTGATGGACGCTGCTCAATGTTCTGGAGTTTTTAATGTGCTGAAACCATCGATTGCTCTCGGGCGACTGACCACCCGAACCTTGCTTCTCGGCGCCTGCCTGATTGTTTCGGCCCCGCAGATCGAGGCGAGGGTCATGCCGATTACGGCCACCTTCAACCCCGACCCGAACAATCCGCAGAAGAATGAGTTCAGGAATACGACGCCCAACGGTGGGTTCTGCGGTACCTATCCCGCCATCTGCAAGACTCACAATATTTTCAGCCTGCGCTCACACGTGGGGAATATTCCATTTGGTGGCCCCATTCTGCCTAACCACCCGGATGTGCGACAGGGCGCGATGATCAAGACGCCCGCCACGTGGCGTTCGTTGACGGTGCGCAATCGTGAGACTGGCGAGCCGGCCGAGGTGGAAATCCGCATCGCTGGGGTGGGCGGTGTTTACTACCTCAGTGATGATGTAAGAACGCTTACCGGCCAAACAGATATTGTCTGGGGTCATAGAATGCTGTGGGCGGGGGGCGATTGGCAAAATGCCCCCAGTCCATGCGTGGCAATTGGCCCGTTGTCCTATTATGGAAATAGCGGTTTCCAGTTCTTCTGGCTGACGCCCCAAGAAACGGTGTGTGCGAAACAGGCCATGTTTCTCATTCCTGAGTTTAAGCTCCACTACATGGATTTCACCTACGAGCTGCGTACTCCAAACCCACTGAAAATGTCCACCGGGGTGTACGAGGGAACCCAGGTGTACACCGTCGGGCCGGGCGGCGACTTCGATCTGGGTGACATCGTTGTGCCCTCGGACAACATCATCCAGCTCGACTTCACCCTCACCGTCGAGCACACCCTCAAAGTCGAAGTCCCGCCGGGTGGCAATCGCGTCGAACTGGTGCCACAAGGCGGCTGGCAGGCCTGGCTGCAACAGGGCCGCAAGCCTACGCGGCTGTTCCGCGACCAGACCTTCAACATCTCGGCCAGTTCGCGCTTCAAGATGAAACTGGAATGTGAGCACACCCAAGACAGCAGGACCTGCTCGTTGCGCGAGCCGGTATCCGGCAATTTCGTGCCGCTGAACGTCAGCGTCAGCCTGCCCCGTGGCTTGAGCGATGAAAGCGGCAGAGCCGTCGAACGGCGGCCCTTGCTGATGGATGGCAGCGGTACCGAACTGTTCCAGCCGGCGTTTTACGTGGAGCGCAGACCCGGAACGCTGCACTTCGAGATTCCTTCCCGCGAAGTGGAGCAGATGCTGCAACCGGGTCATCAGCGACAGTATTCCGGGAATGTGACGGTTGTCTGGGATTCGGATGTTTAGCGGGTCGCACTTTGCTGTAGTTCATTTGACGAGGTTCAGAACAATGAAATCCCTGTTGGCACTGTTTGGTTTTTTACTGGTTGCACAAATGGCACACGCTGGGCCGAGCATCAATATCGGCACGGTTTACGACTATCTGGACGGTGATAAAAGTACGTTTTTGAAACGCGTGTTCAATGGCGGCGACAGCACCGCTTTCGTCAAGGTCAACATCCTGGAAATCCTCTACGACGCCGACGGCAAGTCGCAGGAAGTGCCGCTCAAATCCAGTGCCGACGGCAGCACCCGGGACGGCTTGATGGCCAGCCCGGCGCGGCTGATCGTGCCTGCCAACGGCATGCAGGGCACGCGACTGTTGTACATGGGCGAACGGGACCGCGAGCGCTATTTCCGCGTGCGTTTCGTGCCGGTGGTGCCCGAGAAGGAAGACGAGTTCGCGGTGTCCGTTGAAGATCGCGAGGAATACAAGAAAACCCTGTCCGCCGGGGTCACGGTGCTCGCCGGGTATGGCGCGGTGTTTTTCGTTCGTCCCAAGGACACGCGTTACGCCAGCGTAATCGAGAACGGCGCGACGGATTACCGCATCCGCAACAACGGCAACACCGTGGTGGTGATCGACGAGTTCAAGGACTGCGCGGTCAAGAACGACCAGGACTGCCAGCCCACCACCAAGCATCACATTCTGGCGGGCCGCACCTTCGAGTTCGAGAAACAGGCCGGCCGCGAGTATCGCTTCACCCTGGTTGAAGGCGAGAGCAGCAAGAAGCTCGATGTGAAGGGCTGATGACCATGTTCAGAAAACTGATGGTTCTGATGGTATCGGCAGTGGCCTGCCATTCAGCGTTTGCCGCCCGCGAAGTGCATCACTTCGACGTGTTCGTGACGATCCCGAGCCAGGCGTTCTACGTCATTCCCTCCGACCCCGGCTGGATTCACCGCGAGCAGCAATTGCCGTGGAATCTGGTGACCTCGACCCTGGGCAGCTTGCGCAAGTATTTCGATGTGAAGAATGAGTCCGGTTCTATCGAGGCCCGGCTTGAGGGCAGGCCTTATCTGTCCAACGGCACGGATGCCCATGACATTGGTTTGCGCGTGCTGTTCAACGGCCATGTGCTGAATGAAATGACCAATAGCGAGGTGGTGTCGATGAGCGATGCCGCGCCGGGTAAACGTGTGTTGCTGGAGATCGTGCCAATGCCGCCTGTCGATGGGGTTTATAAACCGGGCAGCTATTTCGGCAGCGTCAATTTGATTTTCAACGCAGTGCTGCCGGGTGCGTGATGCCATGGTCGACTGGCTGTCGACCTGACTCGTTTCAGAGGAAAAAACATGAATCATTCACAAGGCATGGGGCGGCAGGTACGTTGCTGTGTCGGGATCGGGGTTTTATCGTTGCTCACCTGTTCTTCAGCCTGGTCGGAAGAAGTCTCGATTCTGGCGTCGTTCCGACCGGACTCGGCAAACCCTCAGCAGAATAAATTCAGGAATGACACACCTTCCAGCGGTTATTGCGCAGGTTATCCCAGCGAGTGCCGTGACAACGACATGTTCAGCCTCCGTGTGCCGATTCAGTTCAACTCCAATGCGCCGATCCAGGCGAATCACTCGTCGTCCCGCCAGGGGGCCACGTTCAAAGTCCCTGCACAGTGGCGCGAGTTGTCCGTGGTGCATGAAACGACGGGCGAACCCGAGACGGTCAAGGTTCGAATTGCAGGTCTGGGCTCCCAGTATGTGACGGAGGACGTTCTCAGTCTGGTCGGTGGAGGGAGCAGCTATGTATTTGCCCACGCCCAACTCTGGGGCGCCAGTTGGGTGTATGCGCCCGCTCCCTGTCTTTATAGTGGCGTAGGACTTGTGGGGTCGAATAACTATGCCTTTTTCTGGAAAACACCCGCCGAGGCCAGCTGCGATAAGCAGGCCAGGTTCAACGTGCCCTGGTTGCGTTACAGCTATCTGGATTTCGCCTATGAACTGATCACACCGAACCCGTTGGGCATGTCTTCGGGCCGTTATTCGGGACGCCTGACCTACAGCGTCGGACCGAACGGCGATTTCGATATGGGTGACGTCATGCAGCCAACCGATTCGACACTCGTGCTGAATTTCACGCTGGAAGTGCAACACACCCTCAAGGTCGAGATACCACCGGGCGGCAATCGCGTCGAGCTGGTCCCGCAGGGCGGCTGGCAAGCGTGGCTGACGCAGGGGCGCAAGCCGACACGCCTGTTCCGCGATCAGACGTTCAATATGTCTTCGTCGAGTCGCTTCAAGATGAACCTCGACTGCCAGTACACCCTGGATGGCAACCGCTGTTCGGTGCGCGACCCGGTTTCCGGTCATGTCGTACCGCTCGACGTCAGCGTGACGCTGCCCAATGGTCTGGTGGATGCTGCCGCGCAACCGGTCAACCGCCGACCGTTGCGGCGCGACGGCATTGGCACCGAGCTGTTTCAGCCACGCTTTTATGTCGATCGCAAACCGGGAACGTTGCACTTCGAGATTGCCCGGGACGAGGTCGGCGAAATGCTCAAGCCTGGTATCGCCCGATCCTACTCCGGCCTGGTCACGGTCATCTGGGATTCGGAAGTGGGTTAAGGGTTGAGCCCTGATGCATCACCCGATGCATCAGGGGTTTGCCGATTACGGCTGTGAGTCTTTTTGCAGCGCTGCACGGGTCAGCTTTCTGCTCAGCTCTTTTTCTTCGTAGCCCATGTCGTGAAGCAATCCGCCGTAGACCTCATCGGTCATGTCTTGATCCGTCAGTACCACGCTCTCATCAATATCCAGTCGGCGAGCGAGGTCTAGCAGGCGTTGTTTGAGTGCGCGTCGTTGCGCAATTTGCTGGTCTTTGGAGTTGGCCCAGGCATGTTGTACTTCGCGCAACTCATCCAGCAAGTCGCTCCTGGTTTCGTACAGCCGGGTATTGCGCCGGAACTCGTTCGGGTAGGTGTCACGCAGGTACTTCTGCCAGAACGGCTGCTCCAGCATGTCGTTGACCAGGCCATCGCCGGCTTCCATCGACATCACCGTATCGAAGGCGGTGTCGAGGGTTTCGGCGCTCACGCCGGCCACGCGGCGATACAGCATCGACTCCGATTGCCAGGGTAAATCGAGGCGCTGGGCCAGGCCGGTTTCGTAGGCGAGGTACACCTCCACTTCATCGGGATTGCCCGGTCGGCTGGCGAAATCGGCCCGGGCAATGTCATCCACCCGCGCGAGGCGAGCGGCACCTTTGGCCAGGTTCACCAGTTTGCTTTCAAGGACGGCGTTGGACGTCGACAAGGCATGGGCTTCGGAGGCGAGCACCTTGATGCCCATGTGGTTGAACACCTGGGCCCCGGCATCGGCACAGGTGGTGGGCGCCCTGGCCATTTCGAACAGGTCCTTGCGCAACCCGGTGTCCAGGTCGATGGCTTCGATCATGCGCCATACCCGGTTGCTGAGCTGTTGGCGCAATTCGCCGCCGGCCCGATAATCGGCCGAGCGGGTCTGCTTCTGGATCAAGGCAAAAAAGTCTTCGGAGCCAGGCTCGGTCATCAGATCGTGCCAGGCTTCCTCCCGGAAAGTCCCCAGCCCCGAGACCTCGGCACTCCACCAGACCGAGTCGTCTTCCATCGGCCACAGGTTCATAGCGTCTCGTGCAGCGTCGGCGTAGACCTGTTTGGGCGCGATGCCGACTGACCGTCGATACGCTTTGAAAATCACCAGGTTTTTGTCCGAGAGTTGTTTTTCGTACAAGCGAGTCCGTGCCACGAGGAAAGCATCCTCGGAGCCGGGTACGACCGTCGGAATGACGCTGATCGGGTTCTCCTGCAAATCCAGAAAAAAGCCACGCGGTCGACGCTTGTTGAGCGGCCCGAACAGGCCATCGGGCCAGGTGGTGGCCCCAGTGTTGCTCAAGCTCAGGATTCTCAGTTTTGGCATGCGCCCGACGTCCGGGAGCCTGCCCAATTGCCTGTTGTCATCGAGCCTGAGGGTTTCAAGGCGGGTCAGGTTGCGCAGTTGCTCGACGGCGGACGGGGTCAAGGTGATGTCGTTGTTCATCAGCCGCAAGGTTTGCAGGTGGTGCATCTTGCCAATGGTTTCGGGCAGTCGCGTCAACCCGCAACTGCGGGCGCTCAGTTGCCGCAGATGAGGGAAGTCGTTCAACAGGCCGGAGGAGGTTTCGGAGAAGGTCGTGCGGTCCAGATTCAAGGTGCTGATCTGATCGAGGTAGTGCTTGATGTCCGGCAGTTCCTTCCACCAGCGTTCGAGATCGGGCACATCGAACTCGACGGACAGGTCCAGCGCATAACCGCCGTCGGCCGTGAGACTGCGTTCACCGAATACAGTGGGTTTTCGTTTGAAACAATCGATAAGCCGTTCAAGGATGTGCAACCCGCCACCGCTGACGAACCCGCGTTGGTCCGGCCCCCAGCTATCCGGCTGCCGGTATCGCCAGCGATTGAGCAGCACGCGCAAGTCATCCAGTTCGCGGTCCAGTCGGGTCAGTGTCTGGTGCCCTTGCTCCTGCGAGCCCAGGGAGCGGACGAAGGTGTTGACCTCGCGTTCGTTGAAGTGGGGGTAGATATCCTGTACCCGTTCGGTGAGCGTGGCAGCGGTCGTGGAGAAACCGGGACCGCGTAACAGCACCATGTCTTCGTGGATGGCCTTCGGGCGGATTGGCGGCGCGGCGAGCGCAGTACGGCGCTGCGCCGGAGTCTCGGTCTTGGCCATCACCCATTGCTTGAAAAAGGCACCCTGGCCCGGCCGATAACCCAACTGCGCCAGTTTGTCTTTCGGCAAAGCGTTGAGGACCGCTTCGTAAAAACCAGCGGCTTCATGCAGCTTGTGGTTATCGGCGTCCCAGACTTCGAACTGGTTCACATCATCCTTGACCAGCACCCGGACCGTCGCCGCATCGTGTGTCCCCACGCTGCCGCGCAGTGGTCCGGCATCGTTGCCTTCGCGAACCTCGATGCGCAATTGCGCGAACGTGTCGGTATGAATCCTCAATGCGTTCAGCACAAGGCATTCGGTTTCCGCTACCCACTGCGCGCCATCATGAAAGCCCTCATAGGCATGGTTGGTGCGGGCTTCGAAGGCCGCTTCACGGGCTCGGCTTTTCAGGCTCAATGGCAGACGTTGCTCCTGGGTCATGCGCGTGAGGTCGGCAGCGTCGGCACTGTTCAGCAACGTCTGTGCCGCGCGGGTCGGCAGCTCGGGAAATGTCTGGCGAACGAGGCGGATCTGCGGATCGTCGGACGGTTGGGTACCTTGGTAAAGCTGATGGACGATGCTGGCATTCTGTCGACTGGCTTCGTCCGCCAGTCGATTGCGCAGCGCTTGCACCTGTTCGCCTTTGGCGGTGGGGCGACCGAGCACCGCTTGCAACTCTTCTTCGCTGAGGAACTCGACCAGCCTCGGCGCAAACTTCTCGCTCATGAGCTGCGACTGGCTGGTGGACAGCGTCTGCGCCTCGCTCGCCTCGGCATTGCCGTACTGGCGGAACCGGCTCGTCATGTCGGCGTTTTCGTAAACCCTCAGGGCTTTATCCGATGGCCAGCCTTCCAGGTAAGTGGCCAGCGACTCGAACCAATAGGAGTGCGGATCCAGAGGCTGGCCCGTGCGAATCCGTTCAATGGCGTGCCGGGTCTGCTGCTGGATTCTCAGGCGTGTGAGGCTGTCGTCCAGTAGCGGTGGCGGGGCGGTATTGTCGACGTACATCCGGCGCAGCGCAGCGTCGTCGGTGCCGCTGGCGATACGCACGTTGTCCAGTTGCGCGTCGCTGAAGCCATCCACCGAGTGGCCGAGGCGACGCATCAATGTCGGGCGATCCCATGCTCGCGGGGCCTCGGCTTCGTGGGTCCAGGCGCCGAGGCCATTGTGTTTCAACTCGGGTAGATAGGCATTCTCGCGGTGCGGGTGTTTGACGCGATAGTCGCCGGTTTGCGGGTCTTTTTGCACGGCGTAGTGCTGGTCATCCAGTGGCAGAATGTCCTGGCCTTCGTGGGCATGCAGCCCCAGCGCGTCAGGGCTGGCGTCTGCCGGTAACTTCACATCGGGCCGCGCATACGGTTTGAGGTCGGGATGCCACAGCCGTGGTTCGCCGTTGGGCAGGGTGACCGGTTTCATGCCCTCGATCAGCGGTGACAGTTTCAGGCGTGCAAGGCTTCCGATCTTCGCGCCGGCGGCAAACGCCACCAGCGAAAGAAAGTCCGAGACCACACCGGCAATATGCTCGCCGGCTTCGGTCCACATCCCCAGGGTCATGTCGACAACGCCTTCGAGGACATCGCTGGTCATCTGATACACGGAGTAGATCATCATCATTTCACCCAGCCCCGGCACGAACGGCGTGACGACCATCAGGGCGATGTTGAAGATGTCCGAGACTATTTTCTTGAAGTTCTCCCACCAGGCCCATCGGGCATTGGAGTCGGCATCGGCGGTGGACACAGCAATGTGTCGGGCGTCATTGAGGACCTTGTTGAGTTTTTGCTGGAAGAGGTACTCCCAGAGTTCGCCTGCAATCGGTGCGGCTTTGAACTGCAGATTGGGGGTGGTGACGGCAACTTCCCGCCAGCTCGGCCCCTGGTCCAATGGCTCTTTTTGATGCCACTTTACTTCGAACAGGCGTTGTTGCAGCCCGCTGAAAAAATGCCCTCGGTCTGATTGATCGACGAACCGGCTGAAGTATTGCTGGTAGGTCATGCCGGTGGACGACACGACGTTGTTGTCGCGCAGCTGGCGCGTCAGTTCTTTCATGAACGCGACGGTCGAGGGGTACTCTTTGAGCGGGTGCTCAGGGTCCTGCGGGACGTAGACCATCACCGGAGTAGCTTCGCGGATGTGTTGTTCCGGAATCGGTGTGATCAACACGATTCCGTTCAGCAGGCTGTCGAGAATCGACAACTCGGCGAATTGCATCACCCGGCCTTTGCGGGTGAGGTTGCGCTGGCCATCGAGCATCATCAGGATCAGGTCACGGGCATCGGCATCGATGTCGCCCGTCAGAACGGCCAGTTGAGCGGCCGCCTTGAATGCGGCTTTTTCGCTCTCGACGATTTTCAGCTTCAGGTAACCCTGGGCGAGGCTGTCACTGGGCAGCAACTGCTCTTCGAGGTATTTGGTGTAGCGCGCGCCAATGTCCAGTTCGCGGCAGAGGTTCTGGAACCGGGCAATGGACATTTTGCGTTTGATCGGCAGGATGTCGAAGTGCCCGCGCGCATCGGGCTGGCTGATGAAGTCCGAGTCCGGTTCGCAGGTTTCTGTGCTCGCGAAGTTATGCAGGGCCGCGTCCAGCAGGGAAACAGTGCGGGTAACAGCACCGCCGATGTCGCTGGCATACCAGGGCAGCTTTTTCGGTAGATAAAGGTACAGGCAGGTTGTCTTTACATCGACGTCGACACCGAACTGTTTCATTAACGCGTCGGTCAGTAACGGTTCGGCGAACTCGTAAACGCCCTGCACCTTTTCCATGACCTGGTCGACGGTGTTTTGCGCTGACCAGAGTTCAAGATTGGCTTCTTGTAATGGCGCGTGATCGAAATCCCTGGCGCTCTGTATCCATTGCCCTGAAGCCGTTTGTGTGAGGCTCAGTTCATGAAGCCGTCGCAGTGAAGCGCCTTTGAAGGTGGGGTGGATGCGGTTCTGGATGAACGCGTAGTGGCGGCCTTTGTTGTCGTCGTTCCCGGATGTCGGTAGCGCTGATATACGTCCGTGTAAGTCAGTCATGCTTTTGATAAACCTTGAGCATTAAGTGGAGTGACCAGCCTAACGCCCAAGGCTCAAAGTAAAAGTTTGAATTACCGCTGCTTGATCCGCGTTCCTCTGTGTAAAGGCATTGGAATTATCAATGCCGAAAATAATTAATTACCGCCATCGTTTATCAGCGTCGCGCTACCTCCACCGGCAGGCATTGGGTATGCGTGCCCGGTTGCAGGTACGGCGTGAGAATCGGTGCCATGCCCTTGAGTACTTGCACCGGTAAGGCCGAGGTGAACTTGAAGGCTTCAGCGGTGCTCCCTGGGACGAATGCGGTCAACGTACCGAAGTGGCTGTCGCCGATATAGAACACAAAAGTGGCCGTGCGGTTGATCGACTTCGAACTCAGAATCCGCCCGCCGGCACCAATGGCTTCGATGCGGTTGTCGCCGGTCCCGGTTTTGCCGCCCATGGCCAGCGGCTTGCCATCGGGGGTGATGAAAGTGCCGGAAACACGTTTGGCCGTACCGGCGTCCACCACGTGCGACAAGGCTTCGCGCATGGCCGCGGCGACTTCGGACGGCATCACCCGTTTGCCGACATCCGGGTCGTTGATCAGCTTGGTTTCGTACGGCGTATTCGCCGCGAAGTGCAGGCTGTCGATGCGCAATGTCGGCATGCGCACGCCGTCATTGAGGATGGTGCCGATCAGTTCCGCCAAGGCTGCCGGGCGGTCGCCGGAACTGCCGATGGCGGTGGCCAGCGAAGGCACCAGGTGATCGAACGGATAGCCGACTTTCTGCCAGCGCGCATGAATGTCGAGGAACGCTTCGATCTCCAGCATGGTGCGGATGCGGCCATCGCGGGCACCCTTGTGTTTGCTTTTGAATAGCCAGCTATAGACTTCCTGACGTTCAAACTGGCTGGCCTTGACGATATCGCTCCACTTGGCGTCGGGATGATTCAACAAATAACCGATCAGCCACAGATCCAGCGGGTGGACCTTGGCGATGAAGCCCTGGTCCGGCAAGTCGTAGAGGCCGGGGCTGTAGTTTTCATAAAGCCGTTGCAGACGATCGTCGGTGAGTTTTTCGGTGAGCTTGGCGCCTGCGAGGTGCGAGCGCACGAAGGTGTTGAAGCTCTCCTGACTGGCTTGCGGCAACAGATAGCGATGCACTGCAGCCATGCGAATCGGCGTCGGGCGCATGCTGTCGAGGAAGGTTTCGAGGCGTGCCTGGGTGTCCTTGTTTTTGTATCTCTTCCAGAACTTCAGCAGGAACGAAGTGCCTTCGCGGTCGGCGAACTCGGCCAGGTATTCCTGACGCCGCGGATCGCGGTCGTCCCCAAGCAGGGCCGCGCTGTTGTTCGGGCCGGAGTAGGTGGTGTAGCGCACCAGGTCACGCATCAGCCGAATGAACGGCAGGTTGATCGATTCGCGCAAGGCATCGCGCAAGGTTGGTATGCGACCGTTGTCTTCCTTGCGGAAGTTGACGAAGGTATGCAGCCCGCCGCCGGTGAAAAAGGCTTCGCCGGGGCTGGCCGAATATTTGCGGTCCAGCGCGGCGCCGAGCATGGCCGCCAGGTTGCGGTCCTTGTTCTGGATCAGGTACTCGACGGCCCATTGGCTCAGGCGATCCTGATCCGGGATGTCGACTTTCTTCAGTTCCGGGACGGTCATTTCGGCGTACTTGTCGTGCAGCTCGGCGATGATTTGCAGGTAGGTGGTCAGCACCCGCATTTTCGCGGTGGAGCCCAATTCCAGTTTGCTGCCTTCGTTGATGTCGAATGGCTGATCGGTGCTGTCGGTCTGCACGCGTACCCGCGAACCATCCGGGGTCAGTTCGAACAGGGTGAAGCTGTAGCGCACTTGCGTGGTGCTGGTGGGCGTGAGCAGGCGTTCGCCCATCAAACCAATCTGCGTGGCGAACGCCGGGTCGGCCAAATGCTTGAGGTACTCGGTGACCTGGGTTTGCAAATCGCCTTGCAGGGTGCTGGTGGCCGAGAGATCGAGGCGGTCGAGGTCGTACAGCGGACGATTGAGCAACCCGCTCAGGCGACTGCGCGCCACGCTGATGCCTTTGTTGGTTTCGATCGGTTGAATGGTCGGCTGGGTCTGCCAGTCGCGATAGACCACTTTGCTGGCCAATGCGGCGGCGGCGAACGGCGCGTCGATCACAAAGTTTTGCGCCAGCAGGCGAATGTGGCTGTCGGTGAGTTCGGCCAGTTCGTCACGGCCCTTGGTCAGGTAGTGGGAAGGGCGGCGCTGGGCAATCATCAACGACAGCATCTCACGCAGGGCCAGGCCTTTTTCCGCCATGGCCTTTGGATCCGTGTCAGTACTGAGCAACCGTTCGTTGGCCTTGTTGAAATCGGCGCCGTACCAGACACGCAAACCTTCGGCCATCCCGTGCACTTCGCCGTGGCCGGGCACGGCGGACAGCGGCACGCTGTTGAGGTAATCACGCACCACGTTCTGGCGAGCCACCAGGGTTTCCGGCCCGGCCTGATAGGCGCGCACGCTGGCGGAAATCATCTGGCGGATTTTTTCCCCGCCGGACACCGTCAAGCCGTCGGGCGAATGCCGGTACTTCTCGAGCTGTGTCGCGAGGGTGCTGCCGCCCGCCGATTGGCCAGGCATGTGCAGCAATTTGGCGACCTGCGACCACGCCGCCATGCCGAATCGTGGCCAATCCACGGCGGGGTTGGCCCGGGGTTGACGAGGGTCGAGCAGGAAGCGGTTTTCGATGAACAGCAAACTGCTGACCACCACCGGCGGGATCGCGTCAAAGCTTGAATAGAGTTGCTGTGGGTATTTGTACTGATAAAGCGGTGCCGCGCGGCAATCGGTGATCGACAGTCCGGCCTGAATTTTTTCTGCATAGGGCACGAAAAAGCCCTTGTCGGTGTAGTCCATCAACGGTTGGGAAAAGCGGGTTTGTGCCGCAACGACATAGTCGCGTTTGATCAGGCGCGGCAGGAATTCACCCAGAGCGCTGTAGCCCAGACGTAAATCAAAAGGGCCGGCCCCTGGATAGCGAATGGCATCGCTCGGGCCAGGCTTCAGTTCGTAACTCAGGGTAGCGGCATATTTGCTGGCTTCCCGTGATTGAAACTTCGAGGTACGCATTTCCCTGACAGCGGCCAACCCCAGAGCGATCAGGATAATCAACACCAGTAACCAAAACGCCTTCCACCCGTGTTTGGTGCGGCTACGACGGGGTTTTTCAGAGATAGGCGCTTCATCCACACGTTCAGTCGGGACCACAGTTTTACTCGTATCGGTTTGCCATAACGCGCCCATAGTCGACTGATCCATTCACGCAGATTGATCTGACTTGTTTGAAGCTTAGACGGTGGATGGTGCTGGTGAAAAAATTGTGAACACCCGGATATCGAATATTCACCGTGACCAATGACGAGCGGATGTTCTCGTTGTGGGAGCTGGCTTGTCGGCGATGGCGATTTCATGGACGCCATCGCTGGCAAGCCAGCTCCCACAGGGTTGAGGTGACCCCGATGTTTTTGACCCCCACGATCCGTAGGAGCTGGTTTGTCGGCGATGGGGATTTCATGGACGCCATCGCTGGCAAGCCAGCTCCCACAGGGTTGAGGTGACCCCGATGTTTTTGCCCCCCCCCCCCGACCCGTAGGAGCCGGCTTGTCGGCGATGGCGATTTCATGGACGCCATTGCTGGCAAGCCAACGCCTGCAGGATGGCCGTACTAGAGCCTTCGCTACGTAAATGCTACCTAGGTGGGGGCATGACGATGCACCAATGCTGTGCAATACTTCGCGCCGTTTTAACGGTGGAAATTCCTGAAAAAGTCAGGTAATGCACCTCCGTAAACCGCGCTATAACCGAGATTTCTCGCTTAATTTTGTGGTTTATAGAGTGAAAACACCTGTTGGAAGCTTTTTATACTGCACGCCCCGCTGATCTTGCAGGTTTTGTCCTACAAGACGGTTCTGTCCACGAAGCAGGCCCGGTGTCAGGCAAGCAATGGCTTATCGGTCAGCGCTTCGACACTCGGTGGTCATATCCAATAACAAGACGAGGTTGTACCCCTATGCCAGTCGGCAATCACCTGCCCCACGGCGAGACCGCTCAGGGCGGCCCGCTTAAACGCGAACTCGGCGAACGGCATATTCGCTTGATGGCGCTCGGTGCCTGTATCGGCGTCGGTCTGTTTCTCGGTTCGGCCAAGGCCATTGAAATGGCCGGCCCGGCTATCATGCTGTCCTACATCATCGGCGGTCTGGCGATCCTGGTGATCATGCGCGCCCTCGGCGAAATGGCGGTGCACAACCCGGTCGCCGGCTCCTTCAGCCGCTACGCCCAAGACTACCTTGGCCCGTTGGCGGGGTTCCTGACAGGCTGGAATTACTGGTTCTTGTGGCTGGTGACCTGCGTCGCGGAAATCACCGCCGTGGCGGTGTACATGGGCGTCTGGTTTCCTGAGGTGCCGCGCTGGATCTGGGCACTCGCCGCGTTGATCAGCATGGGCTCGATCAACCTGATCGCCGTAAAAGCCTTCGGTGAATTCGAATTCTGGTTCGCCCTGATCAAGATCGTCACCATCATTGCGATGGTGATCGGCGGCGTCGGCGTGATCGCGTTCGGTTTCGGCAACGACGGCGTGGCGTTGGGGGTTTCCAATCTCTGGGCTCACGGCGGCTTCATGCCCAACGGCGTGCAAGGCGTGTTGATGTCCCTGCAAATGGTGATGTTCGCCTACCTCGGTGTCGAGATGATCGGCCTGACCGCCGGTGAAGCGAAGAACCCGCAGAAGACCATTCCCAATGCGATCGGCTCGGTGTTCTGGCGGATTCTGCTGTTTTACGTCGGCGCGTTGTTCGTGATTTTGTCGATCTACCCGTGGAATGAAATCGGCACCCAGGGCAGTCCATTCGTGATGACCTTCGAGCGTCTGGGCATCAAGACCGCCGCCGGCATCATCAACTTCGTGGTGATCACCGCCGCACTGTCGTCCTGCAACGGCGGCATCTTCAGCACCGGGCGCATGCTCTACAGCCTGGCGCAGAACGGTCAGGCACCGGCTGGTTTTGCCAAAACGTCGAACAACGGGGTGCCGCGTCGGGCGCTGCTGCTGTCGATTTTCGCCTTGTTGCTGGGCGTGCTGCTCAACTACCTGGTGCCTGAAAAAGTCTTCGTCTGGGTGACGGCCATCGCTACGTTCGGCGCGATCTGGACCTGGGTGATGATCCTGCTGGCCCAGCTCAAGTTCCGCCAAGGCCTGAGCGCCAGCGAACGTGCCGGGCTGAAATACAAGATGTGGTTGTACCCGGTCAGCTCGTACCTGGCACTGGCGTTTCTGGTGTTGGTGGTCGGCTTGATGGCGTACTTTCCGGACACTCGCGTGGCACTTTATGTCGGCCCGGCGTTCCTGGTGCTGCTGACCGTGTTGTTCTACGTGTTCAAGCTGCAACCGACCAATGTGTCGCAAGGTGCGGTGCAATCGGCTTCGTAAGTCGTAACGCTTGAAATGAAAAAGCCCCGGTCAATTGGCCGGGGCTTTTTAATGGCTGATGAGATCTGCTGGGGTGAGGGGATTTAGCGAGTCGTCGCCACAAGGTTTTACACAGTCAATATCAGGCGGCGGCGACCTGTGCCGGCCGGGTCAATCGCTTATTGAAATCCAGCCAAGCCCCCAGCAACGCCATCAACCCCGCACCCACCAGGGCTGTGAATATCTGCATGGCAAACGCATCGTCGGTCATGGCATTGACCATGTCCGCCAGCGGCGCCAACAGAACGCCGAGGCAGAAGATCTCCAGCGAATAACGGCCCATGCGACAGCTTTGCTGCGCCAGCCAGTTTTGCGTCCAGCCGGTATCCGGCAACAGTTTCGCCGTGACATACGCCAGCGCCAGGAAGTGCAGCAACCGCACCGGCGACAGGTCGGTCTTGCTGATCGGGTACAACAGGTTGCTCAGCCACGCGGGCATCAGCGCGTCATGAATTTCGGGCCATCGCCACGAGACGGTCAGCACACCGGTAACCACCACATACACCGCGGCACTGACAAACAACGGCCGGCGCAGCAACGGGCGCGTGTCGGGTAATCGGGGTCTTTGTCCGTGAGTTGCTGCCGCGCCGCCCAGGACGAACAGCAGTTGCCAGACCACGGGGTTGAAGTACCACACGCCATCCTTGATGGCCGCCAGGTTCCAGCCGAACCACGGCGCCAACAAGTACACGGTCAACGACACGGCCACCACCGCCCATGGCTTGTGCACCAGCATCGGCAGCACCAGCGGCAAGCCGGCCAGCAGCACGATGTACAGCGGCAGCGGGTCCATGAGGTTCGGTTTGAAGCGCAGCAGCAGCTCATCCACCAACGCTTGCTGCGGGTTGGTGATGAAATGGTGCATGCCCATTTCTTCCACCAGATCCCTCGTTTCCACATGACTGTTGGCGAAGAAGACAATGCCCATCAGCATCGCCAGCAGGAAAATATGCACCACGTAGAGCACCCAGGCGCGGCGCAGGATCTTCACGCAGGCAATCAGATAACCATCGCGTCGGAAGATTTTCCCGTAAGCCAGAACGGCCGCATAACCGGCAAGAAACACGAAAATTTCCGCGGCGTCACTGAAACCGAAGTTACGCGGGGTGATTTGACCGAGGGGGTTGTGAGGCACGTGATCCCAGAAGATGAAGATCAGCGCCAGGCCTCGAAAAAAGTCGATCCGGTGATCGCGTTCAAACGTCATGACAGCAGGCTCGTGAACGGGTGTTGAATAAGGAGTGGCCAGCGCTGCAAAAGGTTGCGCGCCGCACATCGGCGGCGCGCAGGGTGGCGCGATTCGACGGCAATTGCAAAACACTCGCTATTACTGAATGTCTCAAATGTCCTGGCTGAATGAATACGCCCGCTGGGTCATCAAAGAGCCGGCCCCGATCAAGGCGCTTCGCGGGTGACGACGGGCGTCAGAACGCATCCATCAGCACGACAATGCAATCCCGGGCCTGGAAACGGTTGATCTGCGGCACCAACCGCCGAAAATGTTCAGACTGGCAATGAGCATCCAGCGCCGCCTGGTTCGGCCATTGTTCGATGAAGATAAAGTGGCCGGGGTCTTTTTGATCGATGAACAGGTCGTAAGCGATGCAATCGGGCTCCAGTCGAGTCTTCTCGACCAGTTCGGCGTACCACGGGCGAACGGTTTCAATGTGTTCGGGTTTGATGAAATCCCGAGCGATGACTTTCAGCACGAAGTTCTTCCTTGGTGTAAAGCCAGCCTCCCTATGAGACTGGCGTTCAAACAGTGTTTATGCAGCCGCCAACTCATTGGGCTCAAAACTGTCCGCCCGCGCCATCTGCCACATCCGCGAATAAAACTCGCCGTTGACCTCGCCGGTGAGCAATTCCCCCGGTTTCAAGAACACATGCAATTGCGAGAACAATTTGATCTCGGTCGCCGACATGCGCCGCACCAGGTGCTTGGCCGACAACTGCGACGGATGATCGAGGCCGGCGGCGGCGAGCATTTCCGCCAGGGCCTTGAGGGTGTTGCGGTGGAAGTTGAACACCCGCTGGGCCTTGTCCGGGACGACGAGGGCACGCTGGCGCAGGGTGTCCTGCGTGGCGACGCCGGTCGGGCATTTGTTGGTGTGGCACGACTGCGACTGGATGCAGCCGATGGCGAACATGAAGCCGCGCGCCGAGTTGGCCCAGTCGGCGCCGATGGCCAGTACGCTGGCGATGTCGAAGGCGCTGACGATCTTGCCGCTGGCACCGAGCTTGATCTTGTCCCGCAGGTTCAGGCCCACCAGCGTGTTGTGCACGAACAGCAAACCTTCGCGCATCGGTACGCCGATGTGGTCGGTGAATTCCACAGGCGCCGCACCGGTACCGCCTTCCTTGCCATCGACGACGATGAAGTCCGGGAGGATGCCGGTTTCCAGCATGGCCTTGGCGATGCCCATGAATTCCCACGGATGGCCGAGGCAGAACTTGAAGCCCACCGGTTTGCCGCCGGACAGTTCACGCAGTTGCTGGATGAAGTGCATCAGTTCGATCGGCGTGGAAAACGCACTGTGCCGCGACGGCGAGATGCAGTCTTCGCCCATCAGGATGCCGCGGGTTTCGGCGATTTCCTGGGTGACTTTGTGCTTGGGCAGAATCCCGCCGTGGCCAGGTTTGGCGCCCTGGGACATCTTGATTTCGATCATCCGCACTTGCGGGTTTTGCGCTTGGGCGGCGAAGCGTTCCGGGTCGAAGCGACCGTCTGCGGTGCGGCAACCGAAATAACCGCTGCCCAGCTCCCAGGTCAGGTCACCACCGTTTTCCCGGTGATAGGCGCTGATGCTGCCTTCGCCGGTGTCGTGAGCGAAGTTGCCGAGCTTGGCGCCCTGGTTCAAGGCGCGGATGGCGTTGGCGCTGAGCGAGCCGAAACTCATGGCCGAGATGTTGAACACTGACGCCGAATACGGCTGCGTGCACTGCGGGCCGCCGACGATCACTCGAAAACTGGCCGGGTCACTCAACGGCGCCGGGCGCATGGAGTGGCCGATGAATTCGAAACCCGATTGGTACACGTCGATCAACGTACCGAAGGGTTTGTCGGCGCTTTCATTTTTGGCGCGCGAGTAGACCAGCGAACGCTGGGCCCGGGAGAAGGGCAGGGCGTCGCTGTCGGACTCGAGCAGGTATTGGCGGATTTCCGGACGAATGCCCTCCACCAGATAGCGGATGTTGCCGAGGATCGGGTAGTTGCGGCGCACGGCGTGGGGGCTTTGCAGCAAATCGAACAGGCCCACGAGGCTCAGGACGCCGGTGACTGCGGTGATCGGCCAGAGCCAGTCGTGTTCCAGGAACGGCAGACTGGCGAGGGTGAAAATCACGCAAGCGGCAAAGAAGGCGTAGCGGCTCAGGAGTGACAGGCTCATACGGTTTCCTTGGGTTCGGACTCGGTTGTTGTCAGGCCTGGGATTAACACTAAACCCTGTGGGAGCGGGCCTGCCCGCGATTGCGTCATGTCAGCTAACTGATATTTTTCTGAAAGGTCGCTATCGCGGGCAAGCCCGCTCCCACAGTGAAAGCGTCAAGCCCACCACCGGACAGTCAGGCATTTTGCGCCTGGAGAAAAATCGAAAACAGCTCGGACTGGGACTTGATCCCCAGCTTGCTGTACATGTGTTTCTTATGGACTTTCACGGTTTCGACAGAGATTTCCAGCTTACGGGCGATTTCTTTACTGGAGCAACCGCTGAGCATCAAACGCCCGACATCCAGCTCGCGAGCGGTCAGTTGCGCGCCTTTGAGTTGCTGCACCGAAGCTTCCAGTTGAACACGCCAGTCACCCTGGACAGGCGCCGGCGCGAGGGCCACGACTTCATTTATTTCGTACGGCAGGCGCTGGCGCAAAAGGCCAAGCACCCACGGCTGGATCAACGACAGCAAGGCAATCTGCTGACCGCTGAAGCGCTGTTTGCTGCCCAGTGACAGGCACAACGTGCGGTCGCCTTCGAGCTGACAATTGAACTGGATTTCATCGGCCACCACATTCAGACGAAAGTAGCGCTGGTAATACTCGGTCAGCTCGAAATGCTCCGGCGCCACTTCCGACAGGCGATACAGCCCGGTGCGCGATTGCTCGCGGCAGGCAATGTAGAACGGGTCGAGCAAGTACAAACCTCGCAGGTAATCCTGGAACAACTGATCGGGGCTGCCGTCTTCACCGGGACATTCGGCGAACACTTGCGGGTGCTGATCGGCGCTGAAAAGCAGCGCCACCCAGCTGTCGAAGGTCACGTATTGATCCAGTAACCGGACTAGCTGCGTCCAGAAATTGGGCTTGTCTAGGGCGTCGATCAGTTGCCCGACCGAACGGTGCCAGGCGATGTCGTCTAACGAGAGTGTCATGGGTCTACCCCTATCGGGTTACCCCGGCCGCGTGATTCCCTGGCCGGTTGCTTGCTGCGCATACTGGCGCACAGACAACGACCGGGCAATCTTTCTGCCGCCCGGCCACCAGAACAAGGACTACCCATGAAGGTCGAACTCGCCCAACTGGCGGGCCGTGACAACGACACGGCTTACAACCTCGAACGCGCGCTGGCGGCGATTGCTGCCTGTGCGGCCGACACGCAGTTGATCATGTTTCCGGAAAGCCACTTGATGGGCTTCCCGTCGGCCGAGACCGTCGCTGCGGTGGCCGAACCGCTGAACGGCCCGACCGTCAGTGCGATTGTCGCCGCTGCCCGCGAACGCAACATCGCCGTGGTGATTGGTACGGCCGAGAACGACCACGGTCGTTTTTTCAACACCACGCTGCTGATCACCCCTGAAGGCATCGCGCTGAAATATCGCAAAACGCACCTGTGGGCGTCGGACCGCGGCGTGTACGAACCGGGCGACCGCTACGCCACGTGCCTGTGGAACGGCGTGCGGGTGGGCCTGCTGATTTGCTACGACATCGAATTTCCGGAAACCGCCCGCGCCCTCGCACAACTGGGCGCCGAACTGCTGATCGTCACCAACGGCAACATGGACCCGTACGGCCCGACGCATCGCACCGCGATCATGGCCCGTGCCCAGGAAAACCAGGCGTTTGCGCTGATGGTCAACCGCGTAGAAGCGGGCGATGGCGGGTTGTTGTTCGCCGGCGGCAGTGCGTTGGTGAATCCGCTGGGCACGCTGTTGTTCGAGGCCGGGCGGGAGCAGGGGCAGTTTTCGGTGGAGCTGGATCTGAATCAACTGACGGCGGCGCGGCAGGACTATCGGTATCTGGATGATCAGCGGCTGAAGTTGCCGGGGGAGCGAGTTGAGCATGCTTCGGGGTTGCGGGAGCTGCTGATTCCCAAGGGCTAATCCGGATTCTGTGTCGCTCGGGTTGGCCCCATCGCGGGCAAGCCCGCTCCCACAGGAATCTTCTGTGGATATCGATTTTATGTACAACGCAAATCCTGTGGGAGCTGGCTTGCCAGCGATGAGGCCCTGACGCTCAACACATCTATTTGATTTGAACAAAAAACAACAAACGCAACACCCGTAACTTGCGCCGAACTCGGCTCTGCCATAAATCCAATAAAATTCGGAGTAGTCGCTCATGGCTCGTTTGCAACGCACCCTCTCATTAGGGTCGGTGGTGCTGTTTGGCATCGCCTACATGACGCCGATCATTGTGCTCGGCACGTTTGGCATCCTCGCTCAATCCACCGCCGGCATGGTGCCGGCCGCGTACCTCGTGGCACTGGTGGCGATGTTTTTCACCGCCATGAGCTATGGTCGGATGGCCTCGGCATTTCCCGTGGCCGGCTCGGCTTACAGTTATGTGCGCAAGGCCATCAGCCCGAAACTCGGCTTCATCGCCGGTTGGGCGGTGCTGCTCGATTACCTGTTCCTGCCGATGGCGATCTGGCTGATCGGCGCGGCGTACCTCAACTCCGCGTTTCCGGCGGTGCCGCAATGGGTCTGGGTGCTGGCGTTCATCGGCATCACCAGCGCGATTAACATCGTCGGCCTGAAACTGGCCAATGGCATCAACGCCTTGCTGATGCTGGTGCAGTTTCTGGTGCTGATCGCCTTTGTGGCGCTGTGCGTGCATTACGTCGGCGGCGATGCGAGCACGCCGTTGTGGTCGGTGAAACCGTTCTTCAATGGTGATATGCAGATGCCATTGATCATGAGCGGTGCCGCCATCGCCTGTTACTCGTTCCTCGGTTTTGACGCGGTCAGCACCCTGACCGAAGAAACCCGCGACCCGCGCCGCACCATCCCGCGGGCGATCATGTTGATCACCCTGATCGGCGGGCTGATCTTCGTTGGCGTGTCGTACTTCGTGCAGATCGCGCACCCGTCGTTCCAGTTCGACAGCGTCGATTCGGCGGCCTATGAAATTGCCCGCAACATCGGTGGAGACCTGTTCGTGTCGATCTTCCTGATCGGCTTGATCGTCGGCCAATTCGCCTCGGGGCTGTCGGCTCAGGCCAGCGGTTCGCGCCTGCTCTATGCCATGGGCCGGGACGGCGTGCTGCCGAAATCCTTCTTCGGTACGTTGCATGAACGTTTCGGGACGCCGATCAACAGCATCCTGCTGTGCGCAGTGGTGGCTTTGCTGGCGCTGAAACTGGACGTCACCACCTCGACTTCGTTCATCAACTTTGGCGCGTTCCTGGCGTTCAGTCTGGTGAACCTGTCGGTGATCTTTCACTACTGGATCGGCGGCGAGAAAAAAGGCCCGCGTGAATGGGTGCTGTTCCTGATCTTCCCGTTTATAGGCCTGGCGGCGGATTTGTGGCTGATGGTCAGCCTTGATCATCTGGCGATTTACCTGGGGCTGAGCTGGTTGGCGATTGGCGTGGTGTACCTGGCGGTGCTGACCGGCGGATTCCGTCGCCAGCCACCGGAGATGGATTTCCAGGAAGCCACCTGACCTCTGAGCTGATGAGCAACCTGTGGGAGCGGGCTTGCCCGCGATAGCGGTGGATCAGCCAACATGTCTGTTGGATGTGACTCCGTCATCGCGGGCAAGCCCGCTCCCACAGTTGACAGGTGTTCAGGCCGCTGAGATTGTTTGGTGGATCGGCAATTCGACGCGGAAAGTGCTGCCAACGCCGACTTCACTGCGCACCAGGATATTCCCCCGGTGTTTTTTCACGATGCCATAGGACAGGGACAATCCCAGCCCCGTCCCCTGGCCCACCGGTTTGGTCGTGAAGAACGGGTCGAAGATTTTCTGCAGGCTGGCCGGCGGGATGCCGGTGCCGGTGTCGGCGACTTCGATCCACACCGTTTCACCGTCAATCCCCGTGCGCAGGGTGAGGGTGCCGCGCTCCGGGCCGATGGCCTGCGAGGCATTGACGATGAGGTTCATGATCACCTGGTTGATCTGCGATGGCAGGCATTCGATGTCGGGCAGCTCTTGATAGTCCTTCACCACATCGGCCTTGTACTTCAGTTCATTGGCCACGATGTTCAGCGTCGATTCGATGCCTTGCTGCAGATTCGCCCGCTGCCACTCCTGGTTGGAGTCCACCCGCGAGAAGTCCTTCAGGTCTTTGACGATCTGCCCGACGCGGCTGATGCCCTCCTTGGATTCCTTGATCAACAACGGTATGTCGTCGCGCAGGAATTCCAGTTCGACCCGGTCACGCAACTGCTGCAAGCGCTCGACCAGCTCGCAGGAACCGATGGCCTCTTCCGCCTCCCGATAAGCGTCGAGCATTTCCTGCAGCTGTTTGAAATAGCCATCGAGGGTGCCAAGGTTGGAAGAAATGAAACCGATGGGGTTGTTGATTTCATGGGCGACGCCGGCCGCCAGTTGTCCCAGTGACGCGAGTTTTTCCGACTGCACCAATTGCGATTCAAGCTGTTTGCGCTCGTCGATTTCCCGTTGCAATGCCTCACTGGCCTGTTTGAACTGCGTGGTTCTCCGGTCCACCAGATGCTCCAGATGGCTCATCTGCACAGAGGCCCGTGCGGTCATGTCCCATTTGGTCAGCAGGGTGTTGGCCATCTGCTGGACTTCAATGTTGTCGAACGGTTTTTTCAGAATCAGCAGGTGGTCATGCGCCTGCAAACGGTCCAGCAGTTCATCCCAGGAATAGTCGGAATAGGCGGTACACACCACCACTTGCAGGCGTGGGTCTTCCTGCCACAGATGCTCGATGGTTTGTGCGCCGTCCCAGCCTTCGGGCATGCGCATGTCGACGAAGGCCAGCGCGTAGGGCTGGTTTTGCTGCAAGGCCTGCTTGAGTTTGCCCAGTCCCTCTTGCCCGCCATACGCCGAATCGAGCTCGAACAGCGCGCGGCTGGATTTCACTTCGCTGCCGAACAACGCAGCCTCCATCTCGTCCAGTTCGAGAGTCTGCACGGGCGTCGGCGTGAGGATCTTGCGGAAATCCACATGGATGGACGGCGTGTCATCGATCAGCAAAATGCGTCGGTTCGGCAGCTCGTTCATGCCTCCTCCGTAACGGTTTTCAGCGGGATCTGCAGGGTGAACTGTGCGCCCTTGCCCGGCCCGTCGCTTTGGGCAGTGAGGTGGCCGTTCATCTCGATGGCCGCCAGTGCGCAACTGTGCAGGCCGAAACCGTGACCTTCCTTGCGGGTGGTAAAACCGTGGGCAAAGATGCGCGTCATGTTTTCCGGGGCGATGCCTTCGCCGTCATCCTTGACGCTGACTTGCAGCATGGCGTCGTCGACGATTTTTACCCCAAGGGTCATTTGCCGCGGGCGGTTGCTGAGGTCGGACATTGCGTACTTGGCATTGCTGATCAGGTTGATCAGGATCAGCAGCAACCGGTGTTTGTCGCCCATGACCTGCGGCACCTCGCCGTACTCCTTGACCACCGTGACGTGATGCCGGGTCAGCGCACCGGAGTTCATGCGCAAGGCATCTTCCAGCAATTCGCTGATGTGCAGCGGCTCCATTAGGCTGTTGGCGCCCGCGTAGGATTGCTGGGTGGCAACGATGTCCTTGATGTGGTCGACACTTTTGCTCAGCTGGGCAAGTTCATCGGTCATGCCTTGCTGTTCGAGGGCGATGGCCTCGACCAGTTGGTTGAGGTAGCCGGGCAGCAACTTGCCTTTCTCGTCCTGGGTCAGGAAGGCGCCAAGGTCGCCGGGGTGTTCGTTGATCAGTTGCATGGCTTTGCCCAGCCCCTGGGCCTTGCTGGCGCGCAGTTTGCGCGAAACCAGGTCGGCCGAGATATTGACGCTGTTGAGCACGTTGCCTACGTTGTGCAACACGTTGGTGGCGATCTCGGCCATGCCGGCCTGGCGCGCGGTGTCGAGCAGCTCGCTCTGGGTATCCTTGAGTTCACGGGTGCGTTCTTCTACCCGCAGTTCCAGGTCGTCGTTGGCGGTTTTCAACGCTCTGTTGACGCGATTGATGATGGTGAAACTGCGCATCAGGTGAATGGCCAGGTACACCAGCAGCAGGACCAGCAGCACAGAGAACACCAGCATGTAAAAGTGATAGCGCTGCTCGACAGCGTCGGCCTGTTGCTGGTCCTTGTTCAACAGGCTGGTGATGTCGTCCAGACGCTCGGCGACGGGAACTGCTTCGATATTTTCCAGCAAGCGGTTGACCACTGGTTGTTCGCGCAGGATCAGTGAGATGTGGTTGCTCAAAATCTCGATCGGGCTGTGAAACTGCTCGGGCAGTCGCAGTTTGTTCACCCCCAGTTTGTTCAGCCCGACCAGAATGTCAGCAGCCTTGTCGTCGGAAGTGACCTGGGCGTATTCCATGCTGCTGAGCAGCAAATCGTAAGTGTCGGTAGCGATGTTCTGCAGTTGCAGTTTGTCGCCATCGACCAACCGGGCCAGTTGCTCCTGAATGTCGTCCTCGGCGGCGGGCAGGAACGCCAGTGAGTTGCGCAGCAACGCGTTGTGGGACTTGAACTGCTCCACCAGCCGGGTCTTTTCCTGGATGGCGGCCAGGTACGCATCATGGCTGGCGCGCCAGATCGGCGAGTCGTTGCGGCCGTGGTTCGACTCCATGGTGTCGAACCGCTCCCACAGTTGGGCCATCTCGATCAGCGGCGTGACCAGCGGATCGTAGTTGTGGTTGGTGGCGATCCTAGCCTTGAGAATCTCGGTTTCCCATTGCGCATTCAGCTGTTTGATCCGGCCGATCAGGTCCCGGGATTCGGCGTAGGTCGAGGTCTGGTTCGAATTCGATTTGAGGTACAGGAACAACAGCGTCGAGGCCAGCAACAAAGCGACGGCGCCCAGCAATGTGAGGCTGCGGCGGCGGGACATTTTCATAAGGGTTTGCCTCCCCATTCACCGGTCAGGGTCTTGAGGAATTTGATGATCAGGGTTTTGTCTTCGGCGGACGGAATGCGCCCGAGCTGGAACGTGAACATCACGTCCACTGCCTCTTCCAGCGTGTTGGCCGAACCGTCGTGAAAATACGGTGCGGTCACCGCGACATTGCGCAGGCTCGGGACCTTGAACACATTGCGGTCCTCTTCATCCTGGGTGACCAGATAGCGACCCAGGTCGGCGTCGGTCGGGTTGCCGCGAACCTTGAAATAATCGCCCATGACACCGAACTTCTGGAACATGTTGCCGCCGATGTTCACGCCTTGATGGCACGCGATGCAGCCATATTCCTTGAAGCGTTGATAACCGTACTTTTCCTCGGTCGTGAGAATGTCGGTGTCACCCAGCAGGTATTGATCAAACCGCGAGTTGCTGCTGAGCAGCGTACGTTCGTAAGTGGCCAGGGCGTTTTGCACATTGTTCATGGTCACCCCGTCCGGGTAGGCGTTGCCAAATGCGCTGCGGTAGCCCGGGTCGGCGGCCAGCACTTGCACCACGTGCTCCCAGTTGCTGCCCATTTCACTGGGGCTCTTCACCACTTCATGGATCTGGGATTCCAGGGTGTCGGCGCGCCCGTTCCAGAACTGTCGGAAGTTCAGGGTGGCGTTGAACACGCTGGGGGTATTGATCGTCACAGGCTGACCGGCGAAGCCGATGGAAAACGCCCGGGTATCGGCACCACCGCTTTCCAGTCGATGGCAACTGGCGCAGGACAGCGTGTTGTTGACCGACAGGCGCGGTTCATTGAACAACTGTCGACCGAGTTCGACCCGCAGCGGATTTTGCTGTGGCGCCGGGGGCAGCGGTTTTAGCGGTTCGTCCAGCGGCGCGGCGCCCGCGCTCAGGCAGAATCCGAACAGCGACAGCAGCAGGTGGTGAATGGATGGCGACATCTGATAATTCCTCGGCTGATAGCCCATGTGTCGTTGCGCATCGTTCACGTGGCGGTAAATGGAGCAGGCTTCGCGGACCACAGATAACGGACGAAACTGTCCGGCTCCACGGCTTCGCTGAAGTAGTAACCCTGGCCCTCCTCGCATTGATGGGCCCTGAGGAAATTCAGTTGTTCGAGGGTTTCCACGCCTTCGGCGATGATGGTCAGCTTGAGGCTGCGCCCCAGGCTGATGATCGCGCTGACCAGGGCGGCGTCGTTGCTGTCATTGCTCAAACCGCGAATGAACGACTGGTCGATTTTCAGCACATCGATCGGAAAGCGCTGCAAGTAACTCAGGCTGGAGTAGCCGGTGCCGAAGTCATCGATGGCCAGACGCACACCCAGCGCCTTGAGCCGGTTCAGGGAATTGACGGTGGTCTCGATGTTTTGCATCAACACGCCTTCGGTGATCTCCAGCTCCAGCAAGGACGGCTCCAGGCCCGTCTGTTCGAGGATCCGTTTGATACCATCGACAAAGTCGGGCTGACGGAAATCGATGGCTGACATGTTCACCGACATGCAGATTTTTGGCAGCCCAAGGGCCTGCCAGGCACAGGATTGTCGGCAGGCCTCGGCCAGCACCCATCTGCTTAGCGGGACGATCAGACCACTGTCTTCAGCCACCGCGATGAAATCCGACGGATAGACCAGGCCGTGCCCCGGTTTCTGCCAGCGGATCAACGCTTCGGCGCCGACCACCTGGCCGCTGCCCAGATCCAGTTTGGGCTGGTAATGCAGGACAAACTCATTGCGCTCCAGCCCCAGGCGAATGCCGGTCTCGATGCTTTGCTGATCCCGTGCACGCTGGTTCATTTCATCGATGAAAAAGCTGAATTCGTTCGGGCCGCTTTCCTTGATGTTGCGCATCGCGGTTTCGGCTTTCTTGATCAGCTCGATGGCGTCGAAGCCGTCGTCGGGATAAATGCTGATGCCCAGGCTCGCCGTCACGCTCAGGTCGTGACCGGCGATGTGCAGGGGGGTACGGATAGCGTTCAAGAGTTTGTCGGCGATGCCCTTTGTCTGCTGGGGGTGGTGGATATCGGCAAGGATCACCACGAATTCGTCGGAGCCATAGCGAAACACCGAATCTGACTCGCGCACGGTGGCCACCAGATTGCGGCTGACCTGTTTCAACATCTCGTCACCAGCCGGATGGCCGAGGGCATTGTTGATGCGCTTGAAGCGATCGAGCCCCAGAAACATCACTGCCAATTGCTTGTCATGGCGGCGGGACAACGCCAGCGACTGATTCAGCCGGTCACCCAGCAACGTACTGTTGGGTAACTCGGTCAACACGTCGTACTGCAGCAGATGCGATACCTTGAGCAACTCGTGAACCCGCGCCTCGATGGTTTGCTCCAGGCTCAGCACTTTCATCGCCGCGTCCTGCGCCATCTGCCATTTCCAGGTCAGGGCACTGGCCATCTGGCGGATTTCCAGGCTGTCGAAGGGTTTTTTCAGCACCAGCATCTGGTCGCCAAACTCCAGCCGTTCGGCCATGGCTTCCCAGGTGTAATCCGAATACGCCGTGCACAACGCGATTTGCAGGTGCGGGTCGGCCTGCCACAGTTGCTCGATGGTTTCCAGACCATCCCAGCCGGGCGGCATGCGCATGTCGGTGAACACCAGGGCATAGGGGCGTCCTTCGGCCAATGCGTGTTTGACCAGTTCGAGGGCTTCCTGCCCCTGATACGCCGAGTCGAGGTGAAACGTCAGGCGATCCGTCTGCGGCGTACCGAACAGTGCCGCTTCCGTACCGGCCAGGGTCTGCTCATCGTCGGTTTCGGGGCCGAGGATCTTGCGGAAATCATCATGAATCGAAGGCGTGTCGTCGACGATCAGGATGCGCCGGTTGGTCCGCACGAAAGGCACTTTCATCCTTTGTCCTCCGTGGACCGTTGCGGATTGTCCCGGATCGGTCCGATGTCGTGCCTTGTCGGCACGATGCTTCCTGCTTTCAGCAACTCGGCGGCTTGCTGGCTGCTGACCGCTTTGCTGAAGAAGTAACCCTGGGCATTCATCGGCGACCCGGTGGCCATCAATGAACTGCGCTGTTCCTGGGTTTCGACACCTTCGGCGATGATGCCGATCCCTACGTCCCGAGCGAAATTGATAATCGCGCGCAGGGTGTTGGCACTGGCCGGGTCGCGGGCGGCGGTATCGATGAAGGCCTGCGCGAGCTTCAGGTGATTGACCTGGTAGGTCTTGAGGTAATCGAACGACGAATACTCGGTGCCGAAGTCGTCGATGGCAATCTTCACCCCCAGCTCACGCAGGCGCGGCAGTACATCGTTGTGGGTCCATTTGGTCTGGGCCAGCGTCGCCTCGGTGACGTCGAAACGCAGGTCCCAGGCGCAGAGCTCCCAGCGCGCGGTGGTGCGCAGCACGTCATAAATCAGCTCCGGGCCACTCTTGAGCTGGGCCAGGGACAGCTTGATCGCGATCACCGGCGGTGCGACGCCGTCATCCCGCCACTGGCGCATTTGCTGGCAGGCACGATCCAGCACCCAGTGACCGAGGGCAATGATGGTGCCGGTTTTTTCCGCGGCCGGCAGGAACGCGGAGCTTTCCAGTAAACCGCGTTCGGGGTGATTCCAGGTGACCACCGCTTCCATGCCGAGGATCTTGCCCGTGCTCAGGTCCACTTCCGGCCAGTAATGCAGCTCCAGTTCTTCATGTTCGATGGCCTCCCTCAATTCGCTGGCGATGGTCATGCGTTCGACCACTTCCTGATTGATCTCCTCGGAATGGAAGTGGTACTGGTTGCGGCCCTTTTCCTTGGAGCGATAGAGCGCCATGTCGGCCTGGGTCAGCAAGCCGTCGGCGCTGGTGCTGGCCGGGCTGTAACTGCTGATGCCAATGCTGACCGACACTCGGACCTCGTTGCCGGCCAGGGAGTAGGGGAGCACCAGCGCGTCGCGGACCTTGGTGGCCAGGGCCGCGGAGTGGGTCGGGTCGCTGACGTCCAGTTGCAGGATCGAGAACTCGTCGCCTCCCAGCCGCGCAACGATATCGTTCTCACGCACGCAAGCCTTGATCCGGCGGGCGACTTCTTGCAGCAACAGATCGCCGACCGGATGCCCGAGGGTATCGTTGATGCGTTTGAAGTGATCCAGGTCCAGATAAAAGATGGCAAACGGGGTCGCGCCCCGACGCGCAGCGGCGAAGGCCTGATGCAGGCGCTCGATCAGCGTCGCGCGGTTGGCCAGCCCGGTCAGTCCGTCAGTGCGCGCCAGCAGGAAAATTTTCTCCTCGGCCAGTTTGCGCTCGGTGATGTCGATGATGATGCCTTCGACTTCCAGCAGACGGCCCTCACCGTCGCGCACCGGGATGTAACGGTTTTCCACCCAGCGCCAGGCACCTTCGCCAGTGCGCATCCGAAACTCGATGGAAGCCCCGGCGGCATGGCGGTCCAGCACTCGCGCCATCGCCGTGTCGACCTTCGCTTGATCGTCGGGATGAATCAGCTCCTGGGCCCAATTGGCCGAAGCGACCAGTTTCGCCGCGACATGCCCGTACTTGGTGATGTTGTGCGAGATGTACATCAGCGGAAACGACGGCTCGCCCCGCAGCCGATACAGAATGGTCGGGCTGTTCTGCACGATGATGTTGGCATCGGACAGCTCCCTGGTGCGCTCCTCGACCGCTTGTTCGAGCAGCGACATCTTCAGCGCCGCATCTTCGGTCATTTGCCACTTGGCGGTCAGGGCGCTGGCCATTTGACGGATTTCGATGGCGTCGAAGGGCTTCTTCAGAATCAGCAGGCGATCACCCAGTACCAGGCGCTCGTCGATGTCCTCCCAGGAATAATCGGAGTAGGCCGTGCAAAGCGCCACTTGCAGCTTCGGATCGACCTGCCACAGGCGTTCGATGGTTTCCAGGCCGTCCCAGCCCGGTGGCATGCGCATGTCGATGAAGGCCATCGCATAAGGCATGTCGTTGGCCAGGGCCGTCTCGACCTTGTCCAGTGCTTCGAGGCCCTGGAACGCCGAGTCGAGGACGAAACTCTGCAGCGTGACGGCCGCCGTCGTGCCGAACAGGGCGTTTTCAGCGCTGGTCAGGCTGTCGTTGTCAAACGAAGGCGGGCTGAGGATCTTGATGAAGTCCTCGTGGATCGAAGCCGTGTCGTCGACGATAAGAATCCGACGATTGGTCCGCGGCAGAAGCGGATTCATCGCCATTTGCCGGGACAGGCAGTGTTTGGGTTCACAGTGTTCATAAGGGGCATCCTTTCCCTGACCACCTGGCCGAACGTACAGATTATGGATCCGAGTGAAGTGAGCATAGTCGCCGGGATCAGACTTTGCGCAGCTGACTGAAACGAATCATTGCGGTGGCGGGTTGAAAATCATCTAACCTGTAGGTCAGGATCCGGCAATTGGGGATGTTTGCCCGATTGCCGACATATCGCCGTAGCCGTTCTCGCTTGAGGTAATGCCATGGAAGCGCAACTCCCCACGACGTATGCCGATAAACCCAAGGTGCTTCTGGTTGATGATGAGGAGTCCATCCTCAACAGCCTGCGTCGACTGTTGCGCAGCCAGCCTTACGAGGTGCTGCTGGCCACCAGCGGCGCCCAGGCGTTGGAAATCATGGCGCAACAACCCATCCATCTGGTGATGAGTGACGCGCGCATGCCCAACATGGACGGCGCCACGCTGTTGGCCCAGGTCCACCAGCATTACCCCGAAACCGTGCGGATCATGCTGACCGGTTATGCCGATCCGTCAGCCATTATCAAAGCCATCAATGAGGGGCAGATCCACCGTTTCATCAGCAAGCCCTGGCACGATGAGGAAATGCTGCTGACATTGCGCCAATCACTCGCCTATCAGCACTCCGAGCGTGAACGGTTGCGTCTGGTCCAGGAAACGCGGGAACAGAACGAGAAATTGAAGCTGCTCAACATCACCCTGGACAAACGCGTCGCCTCCCGCACCGCTGAACTGCAGCAGACCGCCGACATGCTCGACCTGGCCTACGAAGAGCTCAAGCACAGCTACGTCACCGGCACCGAAATGTTCTCGCTGCTGGCCAACCTGCGCATGCCGCCGGCCAAACAGACCAACCGCCAGATCATCGAGCTGGTGCGGGTGTACTGCAAGCTTCATGGCCTGGATGAGGGCACCAGTCGCGACCTGACCATGGCGGCGGCGCTCTACAACATCGGCAAGCTGAGCTGGACCGACAGCATGATGACCGCTCCCGTGGACCTGTTGCACCACAATGATCGCGAGCGTTATCGCAATTACCCGAAGCAGAGCGAATCACTGTTGATGACGCTCGATCCGATGAAGGACGCCGCCCGTCTGATTCTTCACCATCAGGAGCATTGGGACGGCAGTGGCTTTCCTGATCGGCTCAAGGGCGAGGCGATACCGGTCGGTTCCCGGCTGTTGAAACTGGCCGTGGATTTCATCGAGTTGCAGCGCGGGTTGATCCTGGAGCGGCAGATGAACAGTGATGAGGCGCTGGTGTATATCCGCAACTATGCCGGAAAACTCTACGACCCCGAGATGGTGGAGGATTTCATTCAGGTGTGCGCCGCGTACCTGAGCGATGTTTCTCTGGCCGATCCGACGGTCAAGGTCATGACCACCCGGGAATTGACCGCGGGGATGATCCTGGCGCGCAACCTCAACGCCGATAACGGCATGTTGCTGCTCAACGCCGGCAAGGTGCTGAACGGGCCGCTGGTAGAAAAGCTGATCGCCTTCGAAGCCATGGAGGGTGCGAAATACAGCATTTTCGTCAGGGTGCCCGAAGAAGTGAATGGCGCGATTCTCGAGGAGGGTGAGACTTCCCAGGCCTTGCACTGATTTCTGTGGGAGCGAGCTTGCTCGCGATGGCGGCGTCTCAGTCAATGTAGATGTTGAATGTTAAACCGCTATCGCGAGCAGGCTCGCTCCCACAGGGGCTGTGTATCGCAGAAATTTTTCGGCGTGACGACTCCCCGCGCTCATGTGATCCTTGCGCCTTTTAGCCAAGGCCAATCCTTGTTCATGACTCCTTCATCCGCCACATCACCGAGCATCATCCGCATTGCCGCCGCCCTGTTGATCGGTCCCGACGGTCGTACCCTCCTGGTTCGCAAGCGCGGCACCGAGGCTTTCATGCAACCGGGCGGCAAGATCGAGGCCCATGAACAACCGGTCCACGCCCTGGCGCGCGAGCTGGAAGAAGAGTTGGGATTGGCCATCAATCCGGCGCACGCCACCTATCTGGGGCAGTTCTCGGCTCCGGCCGCCAACGAGCCGGGATTTGTCGTACAGGCCGAACTCTTTCAGCTGACCATCGATTCAGATGTATCGCCTGCAGCGGAGATCGAAGAGGTGCGCTGGATCGACCCCGGCACCGATGGCGATGTCACGCTGGCGCCATTGACACGCGACCTGATCCTGCCGTTTTATCGAGCCTCGCTCAACGCAATCGCCTGATCATTCACGCCAAGGAACCGCCATGATCCCGCTTCAAGACTTGCTGATCTTCGCTGCTGCCGCGTTGCTGATGGTACTGACGCCGGGGCCGAACATGATCTACCTGATCTCCCGTTCGATCTGCCAGGGGCGCAAGGCCGGGGTCACTTCATTGCTCGGTGTGGTGGCGGGCTTCTTTGTGCACCTGTTCGCCGCAGCGGCGGGATTGACCGCGGTGTTCCTCGCGGTGCCGATGGCCTATGAAGTGTTGAAGTGGGCCGGCGCGCTGTACCTGGTGTGGTTGGCGTGGCAAGCGGTCAGACCGGGCGCGCGTTCACCGTTCGAGGCGCAGCAATTGCCACCGGACTCCTCGCGCAAACTGATCACCATGGGCTTTTTGACCAGCGCCCTGAACCCGAAGATCGCCGTGTTTTACCTGTCGGTGTTTCCGCAGTTCATCACGCCTGAGCACGGCTCGGTGTTCACCCAGAGCATCATCCTCGGCTTGACGCAGATCAGCGTCAGTTTCTGCGTCAACCTGCTGATTGCGCTGTTCGCCGCCGGTATCGCGTCGTGGTTCGTCAACAACCCGACCTGGCTGGCGGTGCAGCGTTACTTCATGGGGTTTGTGTTGGCGGCGCTGGCCGTGCGGCTGATGCTTGAGCAACGACGGACGGCATGAATATGTGGATTGAACGGCTTGATGCCAGCCATGCCCTGGACTATCGGGCGTTGATGCTCGAAGCCTACGACCTGCATCCCCAGGCGTTTACCTCCAGCGTGCGCGAACGTGCCACGATGCCGCTGAGCTGGTGGGAATCGCGCCTGACCGGCAAGCTCGATGTGGTGTTCGGGGCGTTTGAGGAAGGGACGTTGGCGGGCATCGTCGGCCTTGCCTTCGAACCTCGGGAAAAGGCTCGGCACAAGGCGACGTTGTTTGGCATGTACGTGTCCGGCAAGGTCCGTCAGCGCGGGCTCGGTTATCAACTGGTGCAAGCGGCCTTGACCGAAGCGCAAACCCGACCGGGCCTGAGGCTGATCCAGCTGACCGTCACCGCCGGCAATGAGGCCGCGTTCAACCTGTACCGGCGATGCGGCTTCATCCAGTTCGGCCTCGAACCGCTGGCGGTGCGGGTGGGCGAGGACTACTTCGACAAGATCCATATGTGGCGAGAAATCTGAATCCACCACGATTCCCCTGTGGGAGCGAGCCTGCTCGCGATAGCGGCGTGTCAGCCAACATAGATGGCGAATGTTAGTTCGCTATCGCGAGCAGGCTCGCTCCCACAGGAGACAGGTGTTGTTATCGGACAGCGCTGACGCCATCGAGTGTTGAAAACGACGTGTCCTTGGCCGTCAGCAGGAAGTCGCGCATATATGGCGCATCCAGCATGTCTGCGCGAATCCCCGCGTACAACGTCGCAAACAATCCCTTCTCGCCCAGCCGCTTGGCTTTCACGTAACCCCGTGAACTGTATTCATGCAGCGCCCAATGCGGCATGCCACACACGCCGCGACCGCTGGCCACCAACTGCATCATCATCACCGTCAGTTCCGAGGTGCGGACCTGGGCCGGTTCGATGTCGGCCGGCTCCAGGAAGCGGGTGAAGATGTCCAGCCGATCACGCTCCACCGGATAAGTGATCAGGGTTTCCGTGAGCAAATCCTCCGGAACGATGTAGGCCTTGTTCGCCAGACGGTGCTGGTTGGCGACCGCGAGCATGGCTTCATAGGTGAACAACGGCACATAGGTGATCCCGGCCAGTTCCAGTGGATCGGAGGTCACCACCAGATCCAGATCACCACGGGCCAACGCCGGCAGCGGCGCGAAAGAGAAGCCCGAGGCCAGGTCCAGCTCGACTTCCGGCCAGGCATCGCGGAATTGGTCGATGGTCGGCATCAGCCACTGAAAGCAACTGTGGCACTCGATCGCCATGTGCAAGCGCCCGGCGGTGCCACCGGCCAGTCGCGCGATATCACGCTCGGCGCCGCGCAGCAGCGGCAACGTGGCGTCGGCCAGTTGCAGCAGGCGCAAACCGGCACTGGTGAAACGCACCGGTTTGGTCTTGCGCACGAACAGCGGCATGCCCATGCGCTCTTCCAGCTCCTTGAACTGGTGGGACAGCGCCGACTGCGTCAGGTGCAGGCGGTCGGCGGCATCGACCAGGCTATCGGCTTCGCGCAAGGCGTGCAGGGTCTTCAGGTGGCGGATTTCAAGCACCGGGCGGCTCCATGAGTAAAACTTGTGATCAACACGAAAAGGTTGAGTTTGTCTCATGTTGGGTTGGCTGTCGACAATGGCGCCATCTTTTACAGGGAGAAACACACCATGGCTCTGGCCCACACACTTGGTTTTCCGCGCATCGGCGCTGACCGCGAACTGAAAAAAGCCCTCGAATCCTACTGGAAGGGCGATCTCGATCAGGACGCGCTGAACAGCGTCGGCCGCCAGTTGCGCGCCACCCACTGGCAATTGCAGAAAGACGCCGGGATCGACCTGCTGCCGGTCGGCGACTTCGCCTGGTATGACCAGGTCCTGACGCACTCCCTGACCTTCGGTGTGATCCCGGAGCGTTTCGACAGTGCCAAGGATGCCCGAGGCCTGCCGACCCTCGACACCCTGTTCGCCATGGCTCGCGGCGCTACCGCAGCCTGCTGCGGCGGCGAACATGCCAAGGCGCAATACGCCCAGGAGCTGACCAAGTGGTTCGACACCAACTACCACTACCTGGTCCCGGAATTCAGCGCTGACCAGCAGTTCAAGCTGAGCTGGGAACAGCTGTTCGACGAAGTCGACGAAGCCAGGGCGCTGGGCCACAACGTCAAACCGGTGATCATCGGCCCGCTGACTTACCTGTGGCTGGGCAAGGCCAAAGGCAACGACTTCGACAAACTCGACCTGCTGGAACGCCTGCTGCCGATCTACGGTGAAATCCTCGGTCGCCTCGCGGCACAAGGCGTGGAGTGGGTGCAGATCGATGAACCGATCCTGACCCTCGACCTGCCGCAAGAATGGAAAAACGCCTTCGAGCGCGCCTACCACATCCTCCAGTATTCGCCGCTGAAAAAACTGTTGGCGACCTACTTCAGCGGCCTGCAGGACAACCTCGGTCTGGCCGTCGGTTTGCCCGTACAAGGCTTGCACATCGATGCGGTGCGCGCGCCCGACCAACTGCTCCACGTGCTCGATCGTCTGCCGACCTACAAGATTCTCTCGGTGGGCCTGGTCAACGGTCGCAACGTCTGGCGTTGCGAGCTGGAACCGGTGCTCGCACAACTGCAATTCGCCCAGGAACGCTTCGGCGACAACCTGTGGGTCAGCAGTTCCTGCTCGCTGCTGCACAGCCCGGTGGACCTGGAGCGCGAAGACAAACTCGACCCTGAATTGAAAAGCTGGCTGGCGTTTGCGGTGCAGAAGTGTGGCGAAATCGCCGTGTTGCGCGATGCCCTCAACGATCCGCAATCGCCCAAGGTGCAAACCGCGCTGGCCGACAGCCGGGCGACTCAGGCCAGCCGTGCCGAATCCCCGCGTATCCACAAAGCTGAAGTGCAAGCCCGCCTCAACGCCATCGGTGCCGCCGACAGCCAACGCCATTCGCCGTTTGCCAAGCGCATCGAGCAACAGCGCGCACGGTTGCAACTGCCTGTGTTCCCGACCACCACCATCGGTTCGTTCCCGCAGACCGGTTCGATCCGCCTGGCGCGTCAGGCGTTCAAGCAAGGCAAACTGTCGGCCAACGACTACACCGACGCCATGCACAGCGAGATCCGCCACGCGGTGCAAGTCCAGGAACGCCTGGGCCTGGACGTACTGGTGCACGGTGAAGCCGAACGCAACGACATGGTCGAGTATTTCGCCGAGCAGCTGGACGGCTACCTGTTCACCCGCTTTGGCTGGGTCCAGAGCTACGGTTCGCGCTGCGTCAAACCGGCGGTCATCTACGGTGACCTGAGCCGTCCGAAGGCCATGACCGTCGACTGGATCACCTATGCACAGAGCCTGACCGACAAGGTCATGAAAGGCATGCTTACCGGTCCCGTGACCATGTTGATGTGGTCGTTCCCGCGTGAAGACGTTTCACGCAAAGTCCAGGCGCAGCAGTTGGCATTGGCCCTGCGTGACGAGGTGGTCGACCTGGAAAACGCCGGCATCAAGATCGTGCAGATCGACGAAGCCGCGTTCCGCGAAGGCTTACCGTTGCGCCGGGCGCAATGGCAGGAATACCTCGATTGGGCGGTGGAAGCGTTCCGCTTGAGCGCCTCCGGCGTGCGCGATGAAACCCAGATCCACACGCACATGTGCTACAGCGAATTCAACGACGTGATCGAATCCATCGCGGCCATGGACGCTGACGTGATCACCATCGAAACCTCGCGTTCGGACATGGAGTTGCTGGAAGCCTTCGAAGCGTTCGATTACCCGAATGACATCGGTCCGGGTGTGTATGACATTCACTCGCCACGGGTGCCGGACACGGCCGAGATGGTCAAGTTGATGAGCAAAGCGGTGAAGCGCATTCCGGCGCAGCGGTTGTGGGTGAATCCGGATTGCGGGTTGAAGACCCGGGCGTGGCCGGAGACGGAGGCGGCGCTGGTGAACATGGTGGCGGCTGCACGGCAGTTGCGGAGTCAGTTGGCTTAAGCGCTGCGGCGTCTCCCCGGACGCCATCGTCGGAACGCCGCCCGGAGCAAGCCCCACAGGTTCGATGTCGATCACAGGTTTTGTGTACGACATCGAACCTGTGGGAGCGAGCTTGCTCGCGATGAACGATAACGCGGTCTTGAATACGACCGCTCGGCGATCTTCATCAAACTGTCACGCAACTGTGGCAGCGCGCTTGAACAAACTTCATCAGACTCGCGCTCTACTGGGGTTCTGCGTTTCGGTGTTTTTCATGCGTGCACGATTTTTCTCAACGGCGGCCTTCCTGGCCGCGTTGTTGTTTGGCCTGCCGTCCTTTGCGGCGTCTCGATGCGATGTCAATGTTCCGACCGAACGGGTGGATCTGGCACAGGTGAGCCTGGCGTACCAGAGCATCGGCCGTGCCGCCGACCCGGCATTGCTGCTGGTGATGGGCCTGGGCGGGCAGTTGATTCACTGGCCGGACGAGGTGGTGGTCGCGCTGTGCCAGCAGGGCTTTCGGGTGATTCGGTATGACAATCGCGATGTCGGCCTGTCCACCTGGCGGCAATCGCCGGTCGACGCCAACCTGACCTTCGAAGTGCTGCGCTACAAACTCGGCTTGCCGGTATCGGCGCCGTACTCCCTGACGGACATGGCCGACGATGCGCTGGGCTTGATGGATGCCTTGCACGTCGAGCAGTTCCACGTGCTGGGCGCGAGCATGGGCGGGATGATCGCCCAGCACATGGCTGCGATGGCGCCGCAGCGGGTCGAGAGCCTGACGCTGATCATGACCAGTTCCGGCGCCGAAGGCTTGCCGGCGCCAAACGCGGCGCTGGTGCAACTGCTTTCGCGCCGTGGCGCGCCGAATCGTGAAGTGGCGCTGGAGCAGCAAGCCGACTTGCTGGCGGCGTTGGGCAGTCCGACGGTGAGCGATGACCGGCAGGTGTTGCTGCATCAGGCGGCGCTGTCCTATGACCGGGCGTTCAACCCCGAGGGCGTGAAGCGCCAGATCATGGCGATCCTCGCCGAGCCGAGCCGGGTGGCACTGCTCAATCAACTGCGCGTGCCGACGCTGGTGGTCCACGGCACTGCCGATCCGCTGTTGCCGGTGATGCATGGCGTGCACCTGGCGGCGCATATTCGGGGCAGTCAGTTGAAGCTGATTCCGGGGCTGGCGCATCGTTTTCAGGAGGCCTTCAAAGCGCCATTGCTCGCGGCGGTGTTGCCTTATTTGCAGGCTCACCGGGAAGACACCTCGCACTGGGCGCAGATCGATCCGGTGGTTGAACACAACCTTCTGTAACTGACAGACGCCCGACTTCTAGCAGATGTACCCGGTTCTTCAGGTGTATCGTTCAACCTTTGCGGCCCGTATCCAGCCTTCGAGGTGAGTGATGAGTACCCCCCTGAAAATCGATTTCGTCAGCGACGTGTCCTGCCCCTGGTGCGTCGTCGGTCTGTACGGCCTGACCCGGGCGCTGGATCTTCTGGGCGATGAAGTCCAGGCCGAGATCCGCTTCCAGCCGTTCGAGCTGAACCCGAAGATGGGCCCGGAAGGTCAGAACATCACCGAACACATCACCGAGAAATACGGCTCGACCCCCGAGCAGTCGCAGAAGAACCGCGAAATGATCCGTGCGCGTGGCGCCGAAGTCGGTTTCGCCTTTCGCACCGACGGCAACAGCCGCATCTACAACACTTTCGATGCTCATCGCTTGCTGTACTGGGCGGGGCTGGAGGGGTTGCAGTTCAATCTGAAAGAAGCGTTGTTCAAGGCGTATTTCACGGAGGGCGGCAATCCTTCCGACCCCGCTCAGTTGGCGCAGATCGCGCAAAGCGTTGGCCTGGACCGCCAGCGGGCCGAGGCGATCCTGGCGTCGGACGCGTTCGCCAAAGAAGTCCGCGAGGAAGAGCAGTTGTGGCTGTCGCGTGGGGTGAGTTCGGTGCCGACCGTGGTGTTCAATGGGCAATACGCGGTCAGTGGCGGGCAGCCGGTTGAGACCTTTGTCGGAGCGATCCGGCAGATCATGAGCGAATCAAAGGGCGGGATCGTTAGCTGATCGTATGGCGAGCGGAATAACTGTGGGAGCAAGGGGAATGTGTTCAGGCCTGGAAGCGGAGCCAAACGCTGACGAGTACGGTCGCTGCCATCAACCACGCCACCGCAGCCACCGCGAGCGAAGCCTCCAGTCGCATCCGGTCCACCATCAGGTACAACGTCGCCAGGTAGATGAAGTACGGAATGATCGACCACATGCCGAACACGATGGTGGTCTTCAAATCGTCCAGCGAGCGCCCTTTGCCGACGATGTAGTGCGCAATCAGCGCGAAGGTCGGAAACAGCGGCACCAGGCCGGCGATGTAATAGTTTTTGGTCTTGGCCAGCGCAGCGAGGATCAGCACCACCGCCGCGCCCAGGGTTGCCTTGAGCATCAGGTCCATCAGTGGCTCAGCCCGTACTTTTTCACTTTGTCGAACAGCGTGGTTTTTGCCATGCCCAGTTCCAGGCTGGCCTGGGTCAGGTTGCCGCCGCTGCGTTGCAAGGCGTCGCTGAGCAGGTTGCGTTCGAAGGCTTCCACCGCTTCGGCGAAGGCCAGGCCCTGGTTGCTGCCGATGGCGCCGGACTTCTTGAAGGCCGGCAGGCCGAGGGCAAAGCGTTCGGCGACGTTGCGCAGTTCGCGCACGTTACCCGGCCAGTCGTGACTCATCAGGTTCGACAGGGTCTGGTTGTCCAGCTCCGGCACGGCGCGGTCGAAGCGCAAGGACGATTGCTGCAGGAAGTGTTCGAACAGTTGCAGGATGTCTTCGCGGCGTTCGCGCAGCGGCGGCAGTTCCAGGGTCACCACGTTCAGCCGGTAATACAAGTCGCTACGGAATTCGCCGGCCTTGCTCGACTCGTCGAGATCGGACTTGGTCGCCGCGATCACCCGGCAATCCACCGCCACACTCTGGTTCGAGCCGAGGCGTTCCAAGGTGCGTTCCTGCAACACCCGCAGCAGTTTGATCTGCAACGGCAACGGCATGCTTTCCACTTCGTCGAGGAACAGCGTGCCGCCGTCGGCGTGTTCGATCTTGCCGATCCGCCGCTTGCCAGCGCCGGTGAAGGCGTTGGCTTCGTGGCCGAAGATTTCACTTTCGAACAGGTTCTCCGGCAGGCCACCACAGTTCAGGGCGACGAACTGTTTGGTGTGCCGACGGCTGAAGTCGTGCAGGCAGCGCGCAACCAATTCTTTACCGGTACCGGTCTCGCCTTCGATCAGCACGTTGGCCGAGGTATCGGCGACGTTGGCGATCAGTTCTCGCAGGTTCTGCATGGCCGGCGAGCGCCCGATGATCCGGCCTTCGAGGGAGTCGCGCTCGAACAGCTGTCGACGTAACGACGACACTTCTCGCGCCAGGCTGCGTTGCTCCAGCGCACGGCGTGCGACATCCACCAGCCGTTCGGGAGAGAAGGGTTTCTCCATGAAGTCATAGGCGCCTTTCTGCATCGCGCCGACGGCCATGGAGATGTCGCCGTGGCCGGTAATCAGCACCACCGGCAGGCTGCGATCGCGCGCCTTGAGGCGGGTCAGCAATTCCAGGCCATCGATGCCCGGCAGGCGGATGTCGCTGATGACGATCCCGGCAAAGTTGTCACCGACCCGCTCCAGCGCTTCTTCGGCGCTGCCCACGCCGACGCAGGGAATGTCTTCCAGGGTCAGCGCCTGTTGGCAGCCGAGCAGCACATGGGGGTCGTCTTCGACGATCAGCACACTAAGGTCGTTGTTCATATTGGCTCGGCAGGAGTAGGGCTTACCAACGGTAAACTGAGGACGAAGGTGGTACCACCGCTGGCCGGGTGTTCGACACCCAGATGTCCGCCCGTCGCGGCGGCCAGGCTGGCGGAAAGGGTCAGGCCGAGGCCCAGGCCTTGCTCACCGGGTTTGGTGGTGAAGAATGGTTCGAACAGATGCTTGCGCGCTTCGGCATCGATGCCATGACCGTTGTCGCGTACCCGCAGGCGATACTTGCCGTCGAACGCTTCGCCTTCGAGCCACAATTCCGGTTGGGGCTGCAACTGCATGGCGTCGAGGGCGTTGCCGATCAGGTTGACCAGAATCTGCTCCAGGCGGGTCTGGTCAATCTGCACCTGTACGTCGGCGAATTCGCGATGCAATTGCAGCGGGACACTTTCCACGCGTCCGCCGAGCAGTTGCAGCGCGGCGTCCACCGCTTTGCCGAGGCAGGCCTGGCCTTTGTCGTCGCCGCGCCGGGCAAAGGAGCGCAGGCTCGCGGTGATCCGGCCCATGCGATCGATCAGTTCGTTGATGGTTTTGAGGTTGGTGCTGGCCACATCCAGTTGCCCGCGCTCGAGAAAGCGTACGGTGTTGCCGGACAAGGTGCGCAGCGCCGCCAGCGGTTGATTCAATTCGTGGGCGATGCTGGTGGACATCTGGCCTATGGCTGCGAGTTTTCCGGCCTGCACCAGTTCATCCTGGGCGCGGCGCAAGGTCTCTTCGGCCTGACGGCGTTCGCGGATCTGACCCTTGAGTCGCTCGTTGCTGGCGCGCAGGTCGGTGGTGCGTTCGGTAATCCGACGCTCCAGTTGATTGTTGGCTTCCTGCAAGGCTTCCCGGGCGGCGAGGCGGGTGGCGATCACCTTGCGGCGCTCGTTCCAGGCAATCAGCAGGAACGCCACCAGGGCAAACGCCACGGCCACCAGAATCCCCTGATTGATCGCTTCGCGACGCAAATCCTGCAGCGGCGTGAGCAGGGTGAAATTCCACGGGGTGTCGCTCAAGGGGCGGGTTTGCGAGAGGTAACTGATGTCCTCTTCGTCGGACTCCACTTCGCTGTTGGCCGGGAAGGTCAGTTTTTCCTCGCCTTCGGCCAGTTTTTCCCGGGCCAGCGGTTGCAGTTCGTTCAGTGGGAACCAGTAGTACTGAAGGCTGCGGGCGAGTTTTTCCTTGGTCTCGTCGCTCAGTGGCACAACTGATTTCAGCCGGCGCGCCGGATCGCTGGAGAGAATGATGATGCCGTTTTCGTCGCTGACAAAGGCTTCGAGGCGCGCGCGCTGCCAGCGTTCTTCCATGGCTTCGAGGCGGACTTTGACCACCGCGACACCGATGATCTTGCCGTGTTCTTCCAGGCCATGGGCCAGGTAATAACCGGGTTCGCCATTGGTGCTGCCGATGCCATAGAAGCGGCCCGGCTGACCGCGCACGGCGTTCTGGAAGTAGGCGCGAAAGGACAGGTCTTCACCCAGGTAACTGTCGACGTCGCGCCAGTTGCTGGTGGCCATGACGCGACCGGTGGTGTCCATCACGTAGATGGCCCGACTGCGGCTGCGCCGGTTCAGGCCTTCGAGGTATTCATTGACCGTTTGCCGGTGTTCCGGCGATGGGGCGGCCAGTAGCTTCGAAACACTGGTTTCGAGTTCCAGCAGGCTGGGCAGGTAGGTGTACTTGCTGATCTCGCTCTCGACGGCGCGGGCGTGCAGTTCGAGCTGACGCTGGCCGTTCTCGCTGAGGCTGCGGATCCCGTAATGCTCGCTGACCCAGAAGCCGAGGAAACCCAATCCGATCATCAGGGCGATGACCAGCGGCGGCAGGAACAAATGGCGGATCAGACGGGGTTTCACGACGAGTGATGGCGGCGCTGCGCGATAAAGAGTGGTGTCGCATTTCATCACAGATGCCTTGGGTCAACCACAACACTTGATCGTGAGCCGATGCCGTCCCCTGTGGGAGCGAGCTTGCTCGCGATGAGGCCATACCAGTCAACATGGATGTTGAATGTCAGTCCGCTATCGCGAGCAAGCTCGCTCCCACAAGGGATTGGTGTGGCTTCGAGCAAGCGCCCGGTGCTTAGTGCTGCAGAATCTTGTTGAGGAAGTGCTGCGTACGCTCGGCGCGGTGGCTGATGTCGCCGAAGAACTCTTCTTTCTTGCAGTCTTCGATGATTTTGCCGGCGTCCATGAAGATCACCCGGTCCGCCACTTTACGGGCGAAGCCCATTTCGTGGGTCACGCACATCATGGTCATGCCTTCGTGGGCCAGTTGCACCATCACGTCGAGCACTTCGTTGACCATTTCAGGGTCGAGTGCCGAGGTCGGTTCGTCGAACAGCATGACGATCGGGTCCATCGCCAGCGCACGGGCAATCGCCACACGCTGTTGCTGACCACCGGAGAGCTGACCCGGATGCTTGTGAGCGTGCGCCGAGAGACCGACGCGCTCCAGCAATTGCAGGCCTTTCTTGGTGGCCTCTTCCTTGCTGCGACCCAACACCTTGATCTGCGCGATGGTCAGGTTTTCGGTGATGGTCAGGTGCGGGAACAGCTCGAAATGCTGGAACACCATGCCCACGCGAGAGCGCAGTTTTGGCAGGTTGGTCTTCGGGTCGGCGATGGACGTGCCGTCGACCACGATGTCGCCTTTCTGGAACGGTTCCAGCGCGTTGACGCATTTGATCAAGGTGGATTTGCCGGAGCCGGACGGGCCGCAAACCACGATCACTTCGCCTTTTTTGACCTCGGTGCTGCAGTCAGTCAGTACCTGGAAGTCGCCATACCACTTGTTGACATTCTTGATAGAGATCATACGGCAAACCTTTTTTGCAGACGCTTGACCAGCAGCGAGGCGGCAAAGCTGATTGTGAAGTACACGAGACCTGCGAAGATCAGGAACTCATTCGAGCGGCCGATGATGTCGCCACTGGCACGCGAGGCATTGAGGAAGTCCACCAGACCGACCGCATACACCAGCGAGGTGTCCTGAAACAGGATGATGCTCTGTTGCAGCAGCAGAGGGGTCATCTTGCGGAACGCTTGCGGCAGGATGATCAGACGCATCATCTGGCCGTACGTCATGCCCAGGGCTTGGGCAGCGCCCATCTGGCCTTTGGGAATCGACTGCACACCGGCGCGGACGATTTCGCAGAAGTACGCCGCTTCGAACATCATGAAGGCCACGATGCATGAGGCGAATGCGCCGATCGGTGTGTCTTCGCCGGTGATCCAGCGCAGCACGAACGGCACCGCCAGGTAGAACCAGGTGATGACCAGCAGCAGTGGAATCGAACGGAAGTAGTTAACGTAGGCGCCGGCGATGTTCGACAGCAGTTTGCTGTGGGACAGGCGCATCAGCGCGAGGATTGTGCCGAGGATGATCCCGCCGACGACGCCCAGCGCCATCAGTTGCAGGGTCATGACCATGCCGTTCCACAGACCCGGCAGGGACGGGATGATGCCCGAGAAGTCGAATTCCATCATTTACCCCCTACGGAGATCAGGCCCGGTACGGCGACTTTCTTCTCGACCAGGCGCATGAGCAGCATCAGGCTCATGTTCAGGGTGAAGTAGATCAGCGTTGCCAGGGTGAAAGCTTCGAACAGGTTCGCGGAAAACTCGGCAGTCTGTTTGGTCTGCGCGAGCAACTCCATCAGGCCGATCAGCGAGGCGACGGAGGTGTTCTTGAACACGTTCAAGAATTCCGAGGTGAGCGGCGGAATGATGATCCGGTAAGCCTGGGGCAGCAGCACGTTCCAGTAGATCTGTGGCAGCTTGAAGCCCATGGCGCGAGCAGCGGCTTCCTGGCCTTTCGGCAACGCCTGAATGCCGGTGCGTACTTGTTCGCAAACGCGAGCGGTGGTGAACAGGCCCAGGCAGACAACAACGCTGAGGAACGCCGAGGTGGTCGGGTTCAGGTCCTGTTTGTACCAGTCCTGCAGGTTTTGCGGCAGCAGATCGGGCACCAGGAAGTACCAGATGAACAGCTGCACCAGCAATGGCACGTTACGAAACAGTTCGACGTAGCAGGTCGCGATGCCCGACACGATGCGATTCGGTACGGTGCGCATGACGCCCAGGATCGAGCCCAGCGTCAGGGCAATGATCCAGGCCACGATGGCGATGGCAATGGTCCAGCCCAAACCGGTGAGGTACCAGTCGAGATAGATCTCACTGCCCACGCCGGTGGACTTGAAGAACACGCCCCAGTCCCAGTTGTAATTCATTAGGGTCTCCCCTCGGATTCGATCGATGTACTAGTGCCCGCCTGGGGAAGCTCCGTTCCCGCCCGACTTGAGAGTCAGGCACACGCGATCGGCTCGACAGCCACCGGTTCGAGTGTTTCCAGAAATGCCAGCAGGGAGTGACAACCTCCTGAGAGAGTAGTAGCCCTCTCAGGAGGTAAGGTTAGTCAGAAATCAGGATTTCTTGTCGTCAGCCGCTTTATCAGTCGGATTGGCGATCAGCGCCTTGAGCTCGTCGCTCATCGGGAACATCAGGTTCAGGCCTTTAGGCGGGATAGGTTGCATGAACCATTTTTCGTAGATCTTGTTGATCTCGCCGGATTTGTAGGTCGCCACAATGGCGTCGTCTACAGCCTTCTTGAACGGCTCGTCGCCCTTGCGGACCATGCAGCCGTAGATTTCGTAGGATTGTGCAGTGCCCGTCACAGCCCAGTCAGTCGGCTTCTTGGCCTTGGCCATTTCACCGGCCAGCAGTGCGTCGTCCATCATGAACGCAACGGCACGACCCGATTCCAGCATCTGGAAGGATTCGCCGTGGTCCTTGGCGGAGATGACGTTCATGCCCATCTGCTTGTCGGCGTTCATCGACTTGAGAATACGCTCGGACGTGGTGCCCGCTGTGGTCACTACGTTCTTGCCTTTCAGGTCGGCGAAATCTTTGTACGGCGAATCCTTCTTGGCCAGCAGCTTGGTGCCGATTTCGAAGATGCCGACGGAGAAGTCAACTTGCTGCTGACGCTCGACGTTGTTGGTGGTGGAACCGCATTCCAGATCCACGGTGCCGTTCTGCACCAGAGGGATACGGGTTTGCGAGGTCACCAGGTTGTATTTGACCTGAAGGTTAGGCAGGTCCAGGTCTTTCTTGATCGCTTCAACAATTTTCAGCTGGATATCGTGGGAGTAGCCAACCGGTTTGCCGGAAGCGTCCGCGATATAGGAAAACGGAATGGAAGCGTCACGATGCCCGAGGGTGATGGTGCCGGACTCTTTGATCTTCTTCAGTGTGCCGGTGAGTTCGGCAGCGAAAACTGGAGTGGTAATCAGAGCGGCAGCAATGGCTGCGCCCAGGATATGGGGAACGATGCGCATCAAATTTTCCTCGACATTGTTTTTTTTATGGAGCCAGTTCATCGGCCCTTTTGTGCTTCGAATGTCCGTCGGCTACTTAAGGTCCGCGCAACAAGCATTCGTCCAAGAGTGTAGAGCATGACTCGTGCCAGACCAGGCGAATTAGATCAAATCATTGATTTATAAGGATATTAAATATTTATGGCGTGTTTTTTGGTGTTAGAGAATCCGGTTAACCGAATAGACCGACAGGTCATGTTCGGAAAACCGAATGCAAGGGTCGCCGCTACAGCGGATTGATGTTTCCCGAATACAAAAAAGCCCCTGAGTCGTGAGATTCAGGGGCTTTCGTTTGAACGGAGGTGAGATCAGGCCGCTTCGATCTTGCTGCGGTTTTGCTCGACCTTGCTCAGGTAATCCGCGAGCCTCTGCTGCTCGTCCGGGGTGGTGAACAAGCCCAGCTTGCTGCGACGCCATAGAATGTCGTGCGCCGTGGTTGCCCACTCTTCACTGCACAGGTAATCGACTTCGCGGGTGTAGAGACCGCCGCCGATGTGCTCGCCGAGGTCACTGAGGCTTTGCACGCCTTCGAGCATGCGCCAGGTGCGGCTGCCGTAAGTGGTGGCCCAGCGGCGCGCGATTTCGGTCGGCACCCAGTCGAATTGGTCGCGAATCCGCGAGCTCAACGCCTGCGGGGTGGTCATGTCTTCGCCGCCCGGCAGGGTCGCCGTGGCGGTCCAGCTCGGTTTGATGTGCGTGAAGTAAGGAGCCAGTTGCGCCAGCGCCGACTCGGCCAGTTTACGGTAGGTGGTCAGCTTGCCGCCGAACACCGACAGCAACGGCGCTTCTTCGCCCGAGCCCGACAGCGCGAGGGTGTAGTCGCGGGTGACGGCCGACGGATTGTCGGATTCGTCGTTGCACAGCGGACGAACACCGGAATAGCTGTGCAGGATGTCGTCGCGGCTGATCTGTTTCTTGAAGTGGGCGTTGACCACTTTCAACAGGTAATCGGTTTCGCCTTCAGTGATCGCCACTTTGGCAGGGTCGCCGGTGTACTCGCGGTCGGTGGTGCCGATCAGGGTGAAATGGTTCAGGTACGGAATGGTGAAGACGATGCGCTGATCTTCGTTTTGCAGAATGTGCGCGTGTTCGCCCTCGTACAGCTTCGGCACGATCAAATGACTGCCCTGGATCAGACGGATGCCGTACGGCGACTCCATCTTCAAATCATCACGAATGAACTTGGCCACCCAGGGGCCGGCCGCATTCACCAGCGCCTTGGCGCGGATCGAAAACAGGCTGCCGTCGGCGCGTTCCAGGTGCAGATGCCACAAGCCCTTGGTGCGACGAGCGCTGACGCAGCGGGTCTGAGTGTGGACATGGGCGCCGTTTTCGCGGGCGGCCATGGCGTTCAGGACCACCAGGCGCGCATCGTCGACCCAGCAATCGGAGTATTCGAAGCCTTTGGTGATTTCGCTTTTCAACGGGCTGTCCGGGCCGAACTTCAGGCTTTTCGAGCCTTCGAGTTTTTCCCGTTTGCCAAGGTTGTCATAAAGGAACAACCCGGCGCGAATCATCCATGCCGGACGCAGGTGCGGACGGTGCGGCAAGACGAAGCGCATTTGTTTGACGATGTGCGGCGCCTTGGCCAGCAACACTTCGCGCTCGGCGAGGGCTTCGCGGACCAGGCGGAATTCGTAATGTTCGAGGTAGCGCAGGCCACCGTGGATCAGTTTGCTGCTGGCCGACGAGGTGTGGCTGGCCAGATCATCCTTTTCGCAAAGGAACACCGAAAGACCGCGACCGGCGGCGTCCGCTGCGATTCCCACGCCATTGATCCCGCCACCGATGACGGCGATATCGTAGACCTCGGCGAGTGGGGGCGTAGGCAAGGTAGAAGTGGGCATCGGATGGCCTCGGTTTTTTTGATTTTCGGTATTGGATTTCGAACATTAATGTTCATTTGCGAAAATGGTAGCCCATAAAGCCGCGCACAGCCAGTCAACTTCGATTGAAAATACTGATCGAAGGGCGGGTAAAGGAAAATTTACGAACATTTAAGCGCGCGATTAAGTCGCTAGAGGTGTGTTGCATGGGCAATCGTCATCGCGGGCAAGCCCGCCCCCACAGGTCATGTACAAATCCTGTGGGGGCGGGCTTGCCCGCGATGGCGTCGGTACAGCCTAGGGGTTAGACCACTTCCAACCGAATCTTGTGCTGACTCAACAATTGCGCCAGCGCCGGCACAGGCTGCTGATCGGTCACCAGGCAGTCGATCAAGCTGATCGGCCCCAGGCGAATCATGGCGTTGCGCCCGAATTTGCTGGAGTCCGCCGCCAGAATCACCTTCCGCGCATTGGCGATGATCGCCTGCGACACCCGCACTTCCTGATAATCGAAGTCCAGCAGGCTGCCGTCTTCATCAATACCGCTGATGCCGACGAGGGCGAAGTCGACCTTGAACTGGTTAATGAAGTCGACACTGGCCTGACCGACTACGCCACCGTCGCGCCGCACATTGCCGCCCGTCAGCAGAACGTCGAAGTCGTCCTTGGCGCTGAGCATCGAAGCCACATGCAGGTTGTTGGTGATGATCTTCAGGTGGTTGTGGTTGAGCAGCGCCCGGGCGATCGATTCGGTGGTCGTGCCAATGTTGATGAACAGCGAGGCGTGATCAGGGATCTGTGCGGCAATGGCTTCGCCGATACGCTGCTTTTCATCGCGCATCTGATCGGCGCGCATCGCGTAGGCAGTGTTTTCAACGCTGGAATCGTAAGCAGCGCCGCCATGGTAGCGACGCAGTAAATTGGACTCCGCGAGCTGATTGATGTCGCGGCGAATAGTCTGCGGTGTAACAACGAACAGCGTGGCCATTTCCTCGATGCTGACATAGCCGCGTTCGCGAACCAGTTCGAGGATTTGCTGCTGACGGGGAGGCAGATTCATGGGGCTTCCTTTGGGCTGCCGTGCAAAATTTGCCCATGATGCCGCAGGAATCTGCTCCCTACCAGTTACATACAGATACGAGTGCTTACGTGGGCTTATTCAGCGCCTTCATGAGGTTCCCAGTCACGCGTGCGGCTGACCGCTTTTTTCCAGCCGGCGTAGAGTTTTTCCTTGGCGGTTTCGTCCAGTGTCGGCTCGAATTCGCGCTCGATCACCGCCTTGCCGCGCAGTTCTTCCAGGCTGCCCCAGAAGCCACACGCCAGACCGGCCAGGTACGCCGCACCGAGTGCGGTGGTTTCGCGCATTTGCGGGCGCTCGACCTGCGTGCCGAGGATGTCGGCCTGGAACTGCATCAGGAAATTGTTCGCCACTGCACCGCCATCCACGCGCAGTGCTTTGAGGCGTTCGCCGGAATCCTGTTGCATGGCGTCGAGCACGTCGCGCGTCTGGTAGGCAATCGACTCCAGCGCTGCACGGATAATGTGATCCACGCGTACGCCGCGAGTCAGGCCGAACAATGCGCCACGGGCATAGGGGTCCCAGTACGGAGCACCCAGGCCGGTGAACGCTGGCACCAGGTACACGCCGTTGCTGTCCTTGACCTTGTTGGCGAAGTATTCGGTGTCGTGGGCGTCATTAATGATTTTCAGCTCGTCACGCAGCCACTGAACGGTGGAGCCGCCGTTGAATACCGCACCTTCCAGCGCGTAGGCCACTTCGCCGCGCGGGCCGCAGGCGATGGTGGTCAGCATGCCGTGCTTGGACTTCACCGCTTTGTCGCCGGTGTTCATCAGCAGGAAGCAGCCGGTGCCGTAGGTGTTTTTCGCCTGGCCTGGCTCGACGCACATCTGGCCGAACAGGGCAGCCTGCTGATCTCCGGCGATACCGCCAATGGCGATGCCGCTTTTGGTGTGGCCGTAGATTTCCGACGAGGATTTAACTTCCGGCAGCATCTCGCGCGGAATATCCAGCACCTCCAGCATCTTCGCGTCCCACTCCAGGGTGTGGATGTTGAAGAGCATGGTGCGCGAGGCGTTGGTGTAATCGGTGACGTGAACCTTGCCGCCGGTAAATTTCCAGATCAGCCAGCTGTCGACGGTGCCGAACAACAGTTCGCCTTTGCGCGCTCGCTCACGGCTGCCTTCGACGTTGTCGAGGATCCACTTGAGCTTGGTGCCGGAGAAGTACGGGTCGGTGACCAGGCCGGTGGTTTCGCTGATGTATTGCTCGTGGCCGTCGCGCTTGAGCTGCTGGCAGATCTCGGTGCTGCGGCGGCACTGCCAGACGATCGCGTTGTAGATCGGGCGGCCGGTGGTCTTGTCCCAGACCACGGTGGTTTCGCGCTGGTTGGTAATGCCGATCGCCGCCACCTGGTCGTGATGCAGGCCGGCTTGCGCCAGGGCCTCGACCATCACGGCGCTTTGGGTGGCGAAGATTTCCATCGGGTCGTGTTCGACCCAGCCGGCTTGAGGGTAATGCTGGGCGAATTCGCGTTGGGCGGTGCAAACCACGTTCGCGTCGCGGTCGAAAATGATCGCGCGGGAGCTGGTCGTACCCTGATCGAGGGCAATGATGTAGTTCTTATTCTGAATGTCGGTCATGTCGATTGCCTTGGACGAAATAAGGGAGTGAGGTCAGGCGCGCGATCAAATGGGCAGGATCGTGCGCCAACGGTATCAAGAAGTTCTTGGTTTGCCGTCAATGGCCGGTGTTGCGTCCTTTGTAGCAGGTATGGCGCTGGGCAGATGACGGGCAATCAGCCCGCGATACGCTGCAGCACCGAGGCAGGCACCGACAATCGGTGCAAAAATCGGAATCAGGAAATAGGGGATATCGCGCCCACCGGTGAAGGAAATTTCACCCCAGCCGGCAAAGAAAGTCATCAGCTTCGGTCCGAAGTCACGCGCCGGGTTCATCGCAAAACCGGTCAGCGGCCCCATCGAGCTGCCAATCACGGCAATCAGCAGGCCGATCAGCAGTGGCGCCATTGGCCCGTTGGGCAGGCCGTTGTTGTCGTCGGTCAGGGACATGATCACGCCCATCAGGATCGCGGTGATGATCACTTCAACCAGGAAAGCCTGGGCAGTGGACAAAGCCGGGTTGGGGAAGGTGGAAAACACCGACGCCAGTTCGAGGCTGGCTTGAGTGCCACGCACCATATGGTGAGTTTGTTCGTAATCGAAGAAAAGATTGCTGTACAGCGTGTAAACCAACAACGCGCCGCAGAACGCACCAGCCACCTGGGCAAGAATGTAAAACGGAAGTTTGCGTTTTTCGAAGTCGGCGAAAATGCTCAGCGCGATGCTGACGGCAGGGTTGAGGTGAGCGCCGGAAACTCCGGCGGTCAGGTAGATCGCCATACTGACGCCGACGCCCCAGATAATGCTGATTTCCCACAAGCCAAAGCTGGCACCCGCGACCTTGAGCGCGGCAACGCAACCGGTACCAAAAAAGATCAACAGTGCAGTGCCCAGAAATTCGGCCATGCATTGGCTTGAAAGTGACGGTTGTTGTAAAGCAGTTGTCATCGAAAACCTCTTTGTTTTTGTTGTCTGGCGCTTTTTTCGTCATGGTCAAAGCGCGATTTTCACCGGGACAGGATCCCCATCCTGTTCCTGGCTTACTGCTGAGTGTTGCGTTGTCACGTTGTACGGTATTCAGTTTCGAAAAAATATAGACAAGAAACACTGCTGTCAAAGGTCGAAAGTGAACTATCGGTCACAATGCAACTATTAGTCACATGAATGATCGTTTTGTTTTGTGAACAGGACGAACTCTGACGAACGGTAAAAAACCGCGCCAAGCACTGGAAACGCTGCCGTGATAGAGCCTTTTATGGAGCAATGTCCTAGAATCCAGCGCAGTATTTTTTCTCTGCCGCCCAGTCTGGAGCTGTCATGACCCCCGCATTGGATTTGTTGAAAAAAGTTCGTGCCGAACATCGCGTGCACAGTTACGAACATGATCCGAAGGCCGCGTCTTATGGGCTGGAGGCCGCGGAGAAACTGGGGCTGGACCCGGCGCAGGTATTCAAGACTTTGTTGGCGGCCAGCGAGAAAGGGGAATTACTGGTGGCGGTGGTGCCGGTCGTCGGAAGTCTGGACTTGAAGGGCCTGGCGCATGCAGCCGGTGTGAAAAAAGTCGAAATGGCCGACCCGGCCGCTGCGCAACGTTCCACCGGTTATCTGTTGGGCGGCATCAGCCCGCTGGGACAGAAAAAGCGCCTGCGCACCTTTATCGATAATTCGGCTCAGCCCTTCGCCAGCATTTTTGTCAGTGCCGGTCGACGTGGCCTGGAAGTGGAACTCGCCCCCGCAGTATTGGCCGAACACACACAAGCCAAGTTCGCCGATATCGGCCGCGCCTGAATCAGGGAGAAAGTTATGCAGCTTGAGTTTCATCAGGTCGATGCGTTCAGTGACAGGCCGTTCAGTGGTAACCCGGCGATGGTCTATCGGCTCGATGCCTGGCTCGCCGATGAGTTGATGCAGAAAATTGCCGCTGAACATAACCTCGCCGAAACCGCTTTTGTGGTGCGTGAAGGGCAGGGCTGGCACATCCGCTGGTTCACTCCCACCACCGAGGTGCCTTTGTGTGGGCATGCCACCCTGGCCAGCGCGTACGTGTTGTTCGAGATCTATAAAGAACCGGTCGAACGCCTGGACTTCATTTGTAAATCCGGCCCGCTGAGCGTGAGTCGTGAGGGCGGTCGCTTATGGCTGGATTTTCCGGCAATCGTGCCGTCTGAAGTCGGCGTGACACTGGATGTCGAACGCGCCTTGGGCGTCGAAGTGGTCGATGTGTTGGGTTCGAATGAATTGTTCGTGGTGCTGGAGTCGGAGCAGGCGGTGCTCGATTGTCAGCCGGACATGGTGGCTTTGGCCAAACTGCCGTGGCCGGGCGCCATCGTCACCGCCAAGGGCAGCAAGCATGATTTTGTGTCGCGGTACTTCGCGCCGGCGATCGGTATCAATGAAGACCCGGTGACCGGTTCCACCCATTGCAGCCTGATTCCGTACTGGTCGAAACGTTTGGGCAAGTCGAGTCTGACGGCATATCAGTGTTCGAAACGCGGCGGGGAGTTGTTCTGTCGGTTGGAAGGCGATCGGGTCAAGATCGGCGGAAATGCAACGCTGGTGGCCAGTGGAACATTGATGTTGGGTTGACGCTACCCTCTGTGGGAGCGAGCAAGCTCGCTCCCACAGAGATTGTGTTGGTCAGTTGGCGGTGCTGTGCCGCCGGACACCGGAGTCCATCGCAGGAATCTGCGCCGCTGTGCTGCCGGACGCCTGGAACAACACCAGATGTTCGGCCGCCACGCGAATGCCCACTTCTGCACCGACCAGATGATCAGCATGGCTCGGGAAAATCGATTCCAGCTGCGCACCTGTTGGCAACTGCAACCGATACAACGTCGACGCACCCTGGAACGACTTGCCGACAATCCGTGCCTTCAAGGCGCTGTCCGGTGCATAAACGATATCGTCCGGACGGAGCAGCACATCCACCGCGCCACCAATCGGCCAGGTGTAAGCCCGATTGCCGCGTAACTCACCCAGCTCGGTCTGCACCGATTCCGGGCTGCTCAACTGGCCGCGAATGAAGTAGCCCTGACCAATGAAACTGGCCACATAGGGCGTCAGCGGTTCGTGATACAGGTTGTAGGGCGTGTCCCACTGTTCCAGGCGACCTTCCTTGAAAACCCCGACATGATCGCTCACCGCGAAGGCTTCTTCCTGGTCGTGGGTCACCAGAATCGCGCTGGTGCCACGGGCCTTGAGGATGTCTCGCACTTCGTGGCTGAGCTTGCGCCGCAACTCGCCGTCGAGGTTGGAGAACGGTTCGTCGAGGAGGAGCAGTTGCGGCTCCGGCGCCAGGGCGCGGGCCAGGGCGACACGCTGCTGCTGACCCCCCGAGAGCTCGTGCGGAAAGCGTTTGCCGAGGTTTTTCAGGTTGACCAGTTCCAGCAGCTCTTCGGTCACGCGATCCTTTTGCGGGTGCTTGCGGATCCCGAACCCGATGTTCTCGGCCACGCTCAAATGTGGAAACAGGGCGTAATCCTGAAACACCATACCGATCCGGCGTTTCTCCGGGGCGAGGGTAAACCCGGCGCTTGAGATTGTCTCGCCCGCCAGGGTGATTTCACCTTCGTGCACCGGTTCAAAACCGGCAATCGCCCGCAGGGTGGTGGTTTTGCCGCAGCCCGAGGAGCCAAGCAGGCAACCGATGTCGCCGGCATTCAAATGCAGGTTGAGGTTCTGCACGACGCGCTGGTCTTGATAGCCGCAAGCGAGGTTGCGCAGATTAAGCAGTAATGGCTGGCTCATGCGTGGTGATACGCCGGTTCGACGAGAAACTCGAGCAGGGCCTTTTGTGCGTGGAGGCGGTTTTCCGCTTGATCCCAGGCGACGGAGCGGCTGTCGTCCAGCAGGTCGACGCTGATTTCCTCGCCACGGTGCGCCGGCAGGCAATGCATGAACAGCACGTCCGAAGCGGCCAGATCGAGCAGGGCGCGGTTGACCTGGAAGGGTGCGAACAGCTTCAGGCGCTTGGCGGTTTCCTCTTCCTGGCCCATGGAGGTCCAGACATCGGTGCTCACCAGATGAGCGCCCCGTACGGCATCCTTCGGATCCCGGACGATGGTCACCCGATCACCGGCCTTGGCCACGAATTCAGGGTTGGGTTCATAGCCTTCAGGGCAAGCGATGCGCAACTGGAAGTCGAACTGGATCGCCGCTTCTATATAGCTGTTGCACATGTTGTTGCCGTCGCCGATCCAGGCCACGGTTTTGCCCTGGATCGAGCCGCGATGTTCGAGGAAGGTTTGCATGTCGGCCAGCAACTGGCACGGGTGCAAATCGTCGGACAGACCGTTGATCAGCGGGACGCGCGAATTGGCGGCGAATTCGGTCAATGTGCTGTGGGAAAACGTACGAATCATCACCGCATCGAGCATGCTCGACATGACAATGGCGGCGTCGCCGATCGGTTCGCCACGGCCCAGTTGCGTGTCGCGCGGCGACAGGAAGATCGCCTGGCCGCCGAGCTGGATCATGCCGGCCTCGAACGAGATACGGGTGCGCGTGGAGGACTTCTCGAAAATCATCCCGAGCACGCGGTTTTTCAGAGGCTCGAACAGTACGCCGCGGTTACGCAGGTCTTTGAGCTCAACGCCTCGACGGATCACGCTGACCAGCTCTTCGGGCGTGCAATCCATCAGGGAGAGAAAGTGCCTTGCGCTCATCATTGACTACCTTTTTGCTACAAACCGCAGATGCTCAAAGCCTTGTTTAACGGAACAACGGGCGAGACCTGCGGCGTAAGCCGCACGGGGCGACGAAATAGGGGAAGGCGCGATCTTATAATTAAATGTCGCGTCTTACCAATAGGGCTACGGTTTTTAGGGGATTTCAGAGGGGCTATGGGGGTGGACCACAGTAGCGCTTTTGAAGCCTGTTTCCTGACAGCAGCCGTTCATTTGTACACTGGGGCTGTGGGGCTTTGCAATCAAACAGGGCGGCCATGGTGCGCTGATGGTCGGTTTCTGACCCGGTATTCGAGTCTTCTAGTGGCAATGTGCCTCGTCTGAAACACTTGCTAATGCAATGTGCTGGGTTATAACTAAGTTACGAGCGACGCAGGAAGCCTTCGGAATGGAATCGAAAGAACAGCAATTGATGGAATTACTTGGTCTCACGGCCCGCTCACTGACGCATCTCACCGCTTCGATGACCTCAATGTCCTTTGAGCTTTTGCGAAGTAATGACGAGGTGACCAAGGCCGCAGGCCGGCGGATGATCGACCGCATGGCCACCATCAGCGCCGGGCTCGACGAGCACTGGCGACTGATCGGCGAACTCACTGGCGTGCATGTCGCTCACGAACAGATAGAAACCATCCAGGAGATTCAGTTGCAGGCGCCGCCGAGGCTGCCGTCGAACTGATCCCGAGCGGTCATCGGCTGGCCTGATGGCCGCCGATTCACAAGACGAACGTCGCTGGCGCAGTGACGGGTCACGCGCCATAGTTTTGTTCCCGCGGCCGCTATTGCCCGCCCAGAACAAGACAGAGACTGGCCATGACCAAGACTCTCCATCACCGTGCCTGCCACCTGTGTGAAGCCATCTGCGGCCTGACCATCGAGACCACCGAGCTCGATGGTGCTGTGCAGATCACCTCGATCAAGGGCGATGCCCAGGATACGTTCAGTCGCGGGCACATCTGCCCCAAGGCCGTTGCCCTGCAAGACATTCAGAACGATCCTGATCGTCTGCGTCAGCCGATGCTGCGCGTCGGCAGCGAATGGCAACCCATCGAGTGGGAAGACGCCTTCAACCTTGTAGGCGAACGCCTGGCGGCGATACAGGAGCGCCACGGGCAGAACTCGGTGGCGGTTTATCAAGGCAATCCCAGTGTGCACAACTACGGGCTGATGACCCACAGCAATTACTTTCTGGGTCTGCTGAAAACCCGCAACCGGTTTTCCGCGACGTCGGTCGATCAATTGCCTCATCACCTGACCAGCCATTTGATGTACGGCCACGGTTTGTTGTTGCCGATTCCCGACATCGATCACACCGACTTCATGCTGATCCTTGGCGGCAATCCGCTGGCCTCCAACGGCAGCATCATGACCGTGCCGGATGTGGAAAAGCGTCTGAAAGCGATTCAGTCTCGGGGCGGCAAAGTGGTGGTGGTCGATCCGCGCCGCAGCGAAACGGCCGCGATTGCCGATCAGCATCTGTTCGTGCGTCCGGGGGGGGACGCGGCATTGCTGTTCGGGCTGCTCAACACGTTGTTTGCGGAAGGTCTGACCCGCGACAGCCATTTGCCGGTCGACGGCCTGGATGACGTGCGCGAGGCCGTCGCGGGTTTCACCGCCGAAGCCATGAGCCCGCTGTGTGCCGTGCCCGCCGAGCAGATCCGTCAATTGGCGCGGGACTTCGCAGCAGCGCCGACCGCGGTCTGTTACGGGCGCATGGGCGTTTCCACTCAGGCATTTGGCACGTTGTGCCATTGGCTGGTGCAGTTGATCAACCTGGTCACCGGCAATCTCGATCGCGTCGGGGGGGCGTTGTGCACCGAACCAGCGGTGGACCTGGTGGCGTCTACTTCGGGCGGACATTTCAATCTGTGGCAGAGCCGCGTGTCCGGGCGTCCGGAATACGGCGGCGAGCTGCCGGTGTCGGCGCTGGCCGAAGAAATGCTCACCGAGGGGGAGGGGCAGGTCCGCGCGCTGATTACCGTAGCCGGCAATCCGGTGCTGTCCACGCCCAATGGCCGGCAACTGGAGCAGGCCCTGGACGGGTTGGAGTTCATGGTCAGTATTGACTTGTACATCAACGAAACCACGCGCTATGCCGACCTGATCCTGCCGTCCACTTCAGCCCTGGAAAACGATCACTACGACACCACGTTCAACATGTTTGCAGTGCGTAACGTCAGCCGGTTCAACCGCGCGATCCTGGCCAAACCGGAAGGCGCGTTGCACGACTGGGAGATTTTCGTCGGGTTGGCCAAGGCGTTTGCCGCGAAGACCGGCAAGGAGCTGAAACCGACGATTCCCCCTGCGCAGATGATCGACCGTGGCTTGCGAATGGGGTTGTACGGCGACGCTTCGCCGCACAAGTTGTCCTTGGCGACGCTGTTTGATCAGCCCCATGGCGTTGATCTTGGCGCACTGAAATCCAACCTGGCGCCACGCCTGAAAACCGCCCATCAGCGCATTCAGGCAGCGCCGGCGGCGATCCTCGCCGATCTCGCGCGTTTTGCGGCGCTGCAAGCCCCGGCTGCTGATGAACTGCTGATGATTGGCCGTCGTCACGTGCGCAGCAATAACTCGTGGATGCACAACTACCACCGTCTGGTGAAAGGCAAGCCGCGTCATCAATTGCTGATGCATCCGGACGACCTCGCCAGTCGCGGGCTCAGCGATGGGCAGCGGGTACGGGTCAGTTCCCGGGTCGGCATGATCGAAGTGGAAGTGCTGGGCAGTCTGGATATGATGAAAGGCGTGGTCAGCCTGCCGCACGGTTGGGGCCATGCGCGACCCGGTGTGCAGATGACGATTGCCAGCGGCCAGCCGGGTTCCAGCGCCAATGACCTGACCGACGAGTGTCAACTCGATGAGTTGTCGGGGAATGCGGCATTGAACGGTGTGCCAGTGACCGTGGTAGCGGCTTGATTGAGTCTGTCGGGGAGACCGAGCATGGCGCTCGGGTTTCCGTTACAATGCGCCACCGTGCCGACCCCTGAGTCGGAAAGTTCAGCCGAGGTGCTCCATGGATATCATCGAAACGATTAAAGAGCAGATTGCCAACAACACCATTCTGCTTTACATGAAAGGTTCGCCGAATGCCCCGCAGTGTGGCTTCTCCGCGAAAGCCGCGCAGGCCGTGATGGCGTGTGGTGAAAAGTTTGCGTACGTGGACATCCTGCAGAACCCGGAAATCCGCGCCAACCTGCCAAAATACGCCAACTGGCCAACTTTCCCGCAACTGTGGGTGGGTGGTGAACTGGTCGGCGGTAGCGACATCATGACCGAGATGGCTGCAGACGGTTCGCTGCAAAGCACCATCAAAGCGGCTGTTGAAGCGGCTGCTGCGACCAAGACCGAAGCCTGATCCTACAGGTTTGCCCTGCGAATCTCGGGCATGAAAAAGCCCCGCCTCTTCAAAAGAGCGCGGGGCTTTTTATTGTCTCGAGTTTAACGAGCGCTAACTTACTCTTCGCCCATCTGCGATTGCAGATAGTTCTCAAGACCGATTTTATCGATCAGGCCCAGTTGGGTTTCCAGCCAGTCGATGTGTTCTTCTTCGGATTCAAGAATATCTTCGAGCAGTTCGCGGCTACCGAAGTCGCCAACGGTCTCGCAATGAGCGATCGCGACTTTCAGGTCAGCATGGCCGGTTCGTTCGATGCGCAGGTCGCACTCAAGCATTTCCTGGGTGTGCTCGCCGATCTGCAGCTTACCCAGGTCCTGCACGTTCGGCAGGCCTTCCAGGAACAGGATGCGCTTGATCAGCTTGTCCGCGTGTTTCATCTCATCGATGGATTCGTGGTACTCGTGCTTGCCGAGCTTGTTCAGACCCCAATCTTCATACATGCGCGCATGCAGAAAATATTGATTGATCGCGACCAGCTCATTGGCAAGGATCTTGTTGAGATGCTGGATGACTGTAACGTCGCCTTTCATGATGGGGTCCTGCCCTATATTAGCTGTCTATAAAGCAGAGTTTGATCCGCACAATTAAGAGTGTCAAACCTAAGTTATTGAAACTTAAGTGAAAATTAATCGGAATAAGAATGTTTGTGTTCCGCGTCTGGTGCGTAACCAATTGATTTTCAGGCATAAAAAAACCGGACATGAGTCCGGTTCTTTGAAATAGGGGATTTCACGCGGCAGTAAATTCTACCGGGAAAGGAATCGCAGCCTGGGCTGTTTGCAATTTGGTCAGGGTTTCGCGCACCACTTCCTTGGCAAGGCAGGCGCATTTGCCGCATTGGCTGGCTACGCCGGTAGCTTGGCGGACTTCCTTGTAACTGCAGCATCCTTCATAGATCGCTTCGCGGATTTGTCCGTCGGTGACGCCAGTGCAGAGGCAGACATACATAAGCTAAGAACCGTCGCTGGTGGTGACTCAGTTGCGATGGATCTTAATGTTAACGAGAATGATTGTCAAAGTGGTTTCTGACAGCTTTGCGTTATAAGCGTGCGGGACTGACGAACGGTTTTCTTTGGGCAATCTGCCAGTAAGCGCAACGTCGGCAATTTAACCTGTCGGTGAAAAACCGTTGAAGACAGCTCAAAAACGCAGTGTATGATGACCGGTCCTTATGAAGCGGGTGGGTGTCACAGGGCTGTCGCCTGAGGGTGGCAGGCTGGCGCAAACCCGGAACTTCACGTTTTTACACCAGGAGATATTCAATGAGCGTACTCGTAGGCAAGCAAGCCCCTGACTTCACCGTACCGGCCGTACTCGGCAATGGCGAAATCGTCGACAGCTTCACCCTGTCGTCGGCCATCAAAGGCAAATACGGCCTGGTGTTCTTCTACCCACTGGACTTCACTTTCGTTTGCCCATCCGAGCTGATCGCTCTGGACAACCGCATGTCCGACTTCAAGGCCCGCAATGTTGAAGTGATCGCTGTTTCGATCGACTCGCACTTCACCCACAACGCGTGGCGCAACACCCCGGTCAACAATGGTGGCATCGGCGAAGTTCGCTACACCATGGCGGCCGACCTGAAGCACGAAATCGCCAAGGCTTACGACGTTGAATCCGAAGGCGGCGTGGCTTTCCGTGGCGCGTTCCTGATCGACGACAAAGGCGTTGTCCGTTCGCAGATCATCAACGACCTGCCGCTGGGCCGTAACATCGAAGAGCTGATCCGTCTGGTCGACGCTCTGCAATTCCACGAAGAGCACGGCGAAGTTTGCCCTGCCAACTGGAAGAAAGGCGACAAAGGCATGACCGCTTCGACCGAAGGCGTCGCAGCTTACCTGACCGAGAATGCTGCTGCCCTGTAAGGCGCATTCGAGGCATAAAAAAACCGGCCGTTGAGGCCGGTTTTTTTATGGGCGGGATTTGTAGGAGCGAGCTTGCTCGCGAGGGTCGTCAACGATAACGCTGGCGGCCTGACACACCGGGGTGCGCTCAGGCTCATCGCGAGCAGGCTCGCTCCTACAGGAATCATTCAGTCGTTGTAGTCTTCCCAGCCGCCCATTTGTTTCCAGCGATTGACGATGCCGCAGAACAGCTCGGCCGTCTTCTCGGTGTCATAGCGAGCCGAGTGAGCCTCGCGACCGTCGAAGTCGATGTCGGCTGCCTGGCAGGCTTTCGCCAGGACCGTCTGACCGTAGGCCAGACCGGCCAGGGTTGCCGTGTCGAAGCTGGAGAACGGATGAAACGGGTTGCGCTTCATGTCCAGGCGCGCAACCGCTGCGTTCAGGAAGCCCAGATCGAAACTGCTGTTGTGCCCGACCAGGATCGCCCGCTTGCAGCCGTTGGCTTTCAATGCCTTGCGGATGCCACGGAAGATATCGGTCAGCGCCGCTTCTTCACTCACCGCCATGCGCAGCGGGTGATCGAGTTTGATCCCGGTGAACTCCAGCGCGGCTGCTTCGATGTTGGCGCCTTCAAAAGGCTCGACGCGGAAGAAGTAGGTGTGATCAGGGTATACAAAACCCTTCTCGTCCATGGCGATGGTGGTAGCGGCTATTTCCAGCAAGGCGTCAGTGGCAGAGTTGAAACCACCGGTTTCAACGTCGACAACGACTGGCAGGTAACCACGGAATCGAGCTGCCATCGGGTGGCGTGGACCACCTCCGCCGCCTTGACCGTCCTGTTCGTCGTCGAAATGGTCTTCACTCACGCGTGTTCCTCCAGCAGGCGCCAGCGCAGTTTTTCACCGGCGCGCAGCGGGATAACGGTCAGCTCGCCAAATGGCAGGCTGGTTGGGGCGGTCCACTCGTCGCGGACCAGGGTAATGCGATCGGTGTTCACCGGCAGGCCATAGAAGCGCGGACCGTTGAGGCTGGCGAAGGCTTCGAGCTTGTCCAGCGCGTTACGTTGTTCGAACGCTTCGGCGTACATCTCGATCGCCGCATAAGCGGTGTAGCAACCGGCACAGCCGCATGCGGCTTCCTTGGCATGCTGGGCGTGCGGCGCCGAGTCGGTGCCGAGGAAGAACTTTTCGCTGCCGCTGGTGGCGGCGTCGAGCAGGGCTTCCTGGTGGGTATTGCGCTTGAGGATCGGCAGGCAGTAGAAGTGCGGCCGAATCCCGCCCACCAGCATGTGGTTGCGGTTGTACAGCAAGTGATGTGCGGTGATGGTTGCGCCGACGTTGGCCGGAGCCGCGTTGACGAACTGCACGGCGTCTGCGGTGGTGATGTGTTCGAACACCACTTTGAGCGTCGGGAAACGCTCGACTACGCGACGCATGTGCTCATCGATGAAGATTTTTTCGCGGTCGAACACATCGACATCGCCACGGGTGACTTCACCGTGAATCAACAAAGGCATTCCGACTTCGGCCATGGCCTCGATCGCCGGGAAAATCTTGTCGATGCTGGTGACGCCAGAATCCGAGTTGGTGGTTGCACCAGCCGGGTACAACTTGGCGGCGTGCACAAAACCGCTGGCCTTGGCTTCACGAATTTCTTCGGGCTGGGTGCGGTCGGTGAGGTAAAGCACCATCAACGGTTCGAAACGGCTGCCGGCCGGACGTGCAGCGAGAATCCGCTGGCGATAGCCGTCGGCTTCAGCGGCGTTGCGCACCGGAGGTACCAGGTTGGGCATGATGATGGCGCGACCAAAGGTGCGCGCGACATCCGCAACGGTATTGGTCAACACGGCACCATCGCGAAGATGAATATGCCAGTCGTCGGGACGCAGCAGGGTCAGGCGGTCGGACATGAGGGGATTCCAGGCGGGTCAAACTGAGGGGAATGCTACCGGAAAAGACTCTCTCAGGCACTCGCTATCAAGTTTTGCAGGAAGCTTCCGATATCCAACAGGTATGCCGTAAACATGTGTGTGTCGGTCTTTTTGTTGTAGAAGCCAGTGGAGCCTCCCGTGCGCCAGCGTTATTTAGCCTTGCTCAGCGTGTTTGCCAGCCTTCCCGCGATGGCGCTCACTTTCCAGACCCGTCTGGAGAGCATCGAGTGGACGGTCGAAGGGGACAAGTTCGAGTGCCGCCTGATTCAACCGATCACCGATTTCGGTTCGGGTGAGTTCGTGCGCCGCGCCGGCGAGCAGGCGACGTTTCGTCTGAAAGCCTACAACTCGATGGTTGGCGGCGGCTCGGCGACCTTATTGGCGGCCGCTGCACCCTGGCAGCCGGGGCGTGGCGACATCAACCTGGGTTCCGTGCGGATCGGCAGCGGCAACGTGCTGTTCAACAGCTCACAAGTTCAGGCCGGACGCCTGATCAGTGGTCTGATGGATGGGCGCAGCCCGGTTGTCCGACATTTTTCGGGCGATGGCCGGGTCTCGGAAGTGCGGCTGTTGCCGGTCAAGTTCAGCAAGGCGTTCAACGATTATCAGGGCTGCGTGGCGAAACTGCTGCCGAAGAATTTCGAGCAGGTTAAACAGACGCAGATCGGCTTTCCCGGTGACGGCCTGGATCTCGACGCGCAGGCCAAGTCTCAGTTGCAGGTGATGCTGGAGTTCATGAAGGCCGATCCGACGGTCAATCACATCGAGCTCGACGGCCACTCCGACAACAGCGGCAATCGCCTGACCAATCGTGACCTGTCACGACGTCGAGCCCTGGCGGTCATGGAGTTCTTCAAGGCCAACGGTGTGCAGGAGTCGCAGATTACCGTGCGCTTTCACGGCGAGCGTTATCCGGTGGCACCCAACACCAATGCGGCCAATCGGGCGAAGAACCGTCGGGTCAATGTGCACCTCGCACGGGTCGCGCCCACCGAGCAACCGGCGCCCCAATCAACAGCATCGGCGAGCGCGGCGAAGACTTCCTGACCCGTCGGTCATCGTCGCGCGCTCGACATAATCTGTCGCTTCGTCGTCATAAGCTGTCGCGCCTCTGTAAATTATTCTGCATGACCGGTAGACTTGACGGCTTTCCGTAGAACCCCGTGGAGTGATGGCATGGCGGACGTAAACAAGGTCGTTCTGGCGTATTCCGGCGGCCTGGACACTTCGGTGATCCTCAAGTGGCTGCAGGATACTTATAACTGTGAAGTGGTGACCTTCACCGCTGACCTGGGGCAGGGCGAAGAGGTCGAGCCGGCCCGCGCCAAGGCTCAGGCCATGGGCGTAAAAGAAATCTACATCGACGATCTGCGCGAAGAATTCGTGCGTGACTTCGTGTTCCCGATGTTCCGCGCCAACACCGTTTACGAAGGCGAGTACCTGTTGGGTACTTCCATCGCTCGTCCGTTGATCGCCAAACGCCTGATCGAAATCGCCAACGAAACCGGCGCTGACGCCATTTCCCACGGCGCCACCGGCAAGGGCAACGACCAGGTTCGTTTCGAACTGGGTGCGTACGCCTTGAAGCCAGGTGTGAAAGTGATCGCTCCGTGGCGCGAATGGGACCTGCTCTCCCGTGAAAAGCTGATGGATTACGCTGAAAAGCACAACATCCCGATCGAGCGTCACGGCAAGAAAAAATCCCCGTACTCGATGGATGCCAACCTGCTGCACATCTCCTATGAAGGCGGCGTGCTGGAAGACACCTGGACCGAGCACGAAGAAGACATGTGGAAGTGGACCGTCTCCCCGGAGAAGGCTCCAGACAAGGCCCAGTACCTGGAACTGACCTACCGTAACGGCGACATCGTTGCACTGGATGGCGTCGAAATGACTCCGGCCACTGTGCTGGCGACCCTGAACCGTATCGGTGGCGAGCACGGTATCGGCCGTCTCGACATCGTCGAGAACCGTTACGTGGGCATGAAGTCCCGTGGCTGCTACGAAACCCCTGGCGGCACCATCATGCTGCGCGCCCACCGTGCAATCGAATCGATCACGCTGGACCGTGAAGTGGCTCACCTCAAAGACGAGCTGATGCCTAAATACGCCAGTCTGATCTACACCGGTTACTGGTGGAGCCCTGAGCGTCTGATGCTGCAACAGATGATCGATGCGTCCCAGGCTCACGTGAATGGCGTTGTGCGCCTGAAGCTGTACAAGGGCAACGTGATCGTCACCGGTCGCAAGTCCGACGAATCGTTGTTCGATGCCAACATCGCGACCTTCGAGGAAGATGGCGGCGCCTACAACCAGGCCGATGCGGCGGGCTTCATCAAGCTCAACGCGTTGCGCATGCGTATCGCAGCAAACAAAGGCCGCAAGCTGTTCTGAGCCCTTTGACACGCTGATGGAATGTGTGGCCTTGTCCTGGACAAGGCCACACATTTGAAAACAGGGATTTTCTGTCTGACATTGCGATTCAACATTCTTGTTGTTTTGAAGATCTTCCTGTCTGCTTCTCTCCCATTGATCTTAAAGAGCGACTGCCTGCTGTGTGTCAGCCCGGCAACGTTGATCAATGACCGTCACGTCATGTGAACTCAAATTGTAAGCAATACAGAACGTTGCGCTGCTGCGTTTTTTCGCGTTTCTGCAAACCTTGAGTGCGCTTTCTTTCAGTAATGTCTCCGATTCGCCAACAACGAGAAACACGACAACGTGTGCCTGATTCCCCTTGGGCTGGCGAAGCTTTTCCAGAAGGGCGCGGAACTCATTTTTTTTGTTCATCCATCGCGCATCAACGATGTGCAGGTCCTTGATCAACTCTGGCAGCCGAATAGGGTTTTGAGTCGAGAGATTTGGCTGCAGGCCGATCTTGTCGGGCTGATCTTGTGCGTGACCTGAACGCTCTGCCTTGTCCATGACCTTTATGAAGTGCTTCCCCTTTTCAAAATCGGATGGCGCATAAAGCGATCGATAGTTGAAATTAAGTGTGGCGAAGAAAAGAAGAAGCAAATAAAAGGGAAAGCTGATCAAGAACCATATATAGATCTCTTTATCTTTGTCGTCGAGGAAGGGCAGTGAGATGGCAGCCGACGTTTCAGACAGTGTTGCGAATATCGCGATGACTGTCATGGGGGTGGTGATTCTTTGTTTTGGTTTTATCATAATTATTGCTCATATTGATTTGTCTTTTCTCATTGGATTAGCGAGTTGTTTTTTGGGGTGTGAAGTTAATAGGGTGGCGGTGGATTTATAATTCGGATGTGTCTGTTTTGCTATTCATTTGTTGTTAATTGACTTTTGCTGCAAGGCTTTATGTTTGATATTTATGGTGCAAGGGCCAAGCCGAAAATATCGGTTATCTTCACAAGGGTAGCTCAATCGTTGAGGTGTGTCGGATCATCTTGGTCAACTGTTATTGTGGGGCGCTCCGGTTGTAAGTCGAAACAAAAAACTGTTGAAAGTTGAAATATCATGAGACAGATAAAGTTTCTGGTTCGCTGTTTTTCAAGATTTTTTGTAAGAATATTCCGCGTTGTTTGTAGGGAATGTCTCTCGGTGCGGGTGGCCGGGGGGGGCGGCATGCCATGGGTGAAACGACTAGGCTATTGTGCGGGCTCTAAAAATTCGAACAGCGAAAATTGGACTTGCCCATGAATAAAGTGCTGATCGTGGATGATCACCCCGTCATTCGTCTTGCGGTACGTATGCTGATGGAGCGTCATGGCTACGAGGTCATTGCAGAAACAGATAATGGCGTGGATGCCTTGCAACTGGCGCGTGAACATATGCCGGATATTGTCATACTGGATATTGGAATACCAAAACTGGATGGGCTGGAAGTCATTGCACGTTTGGCATCGGCAGCGATGCCAATGAAAGTACTGATATTGACCTCACAGGCGCCCGGCCATTTTTCGATGCGTTGCATGCAATCCGGTGCTGCCGGATATGTTTGCAAACAACAGGACCTCACTGAGTTGCTCAGTGCAATAAAGGCTGTATTGTCAGGCTACAGTTACTTTCCCAATCAAGCCTTGCATACCGTGCGCTCCAGTCTGGGGAATGCCAGTGAAGCCGATATGGTGGATCGCCTTTCGGGGCGGGAGATGATGGTTTTGCAGCAGTTGGCCCGTGGCAAGACCAACAAGGAAATTGCCGATGGAATGTTCCTCAGCAATAAAACCGTGAGTACTTACAAGACTCGGTTGTTGTTGAAACTTAATGCGCGGTCCCTGGTAGACCTGATCGAACTGGCTCAACGCAATGGGCTGGTATGACGGGGCCAGGGATTGACGGGGCGTAAAGAGTGGGCGTTTTCAAGGTTTCGCACCTAGTAAAAAGCCTCCGTTTAGGGAGGCTTTCAGGGGTCACAGGTCAAAATCGTAATCAGCCAACTGCTTTTGCAATCGGCGCTCCTCGAGCAGATTGTCGATGGTGCGGCGTTTGCTCAGGTTGGTCTTTGCCACTTCAACCACCGGTTCCACGTCATCGGCCTCAACGGGTGTGAAGTCGTCTTCTACGTCCAATTGCTCTTTGCCAGTGCTCATAAGGTTAACTCCAGGCTAAGACTGCCTTTGGCGCCCCTTATATCGACAATCGCCTCGCGGGTAAAAAAGATTTTTTCAATCGATATATCAAAAAACCTAATAGTGCCTCAATCGTCCGAAGTCTTTTGCTTGTATTCACACAGGTCTTCTATCCTGCAACTGCCGCAGCGAGGCTTGCGGGCCAGGCAAACGTAACGTCCATGAAGAATCAGCCAGTGATGGGAGTCGAGCAGATATTCCTTCGGCACGAACTTCATCAGTTTTTTCTCGACCTCGACCACATTCTTGCCGGGAGCGATACCGGTACGGTTACTGACCCGGAAAATATGGGTGTCCACGGCCATGGTCAGTTGGCGAAAAGCAGTATTGAGCACCACGTTGGCAGTCTTGCGGCCGACACCGGGTAACGCTTCCAGTTCTTCACGGGTTTGCGGCACTTCCCCGCCATGGCGTTCCACCAGCAAGCGGCAGGTCTCGATCACGTTTTTTGCCTTGCTGTTGAACAGGCCGATGGTCTTGATGTACTCGGACAGACCTTCCACGCCCAGCGCGTAAATCGCCTGCGGCGTATTGGCCACCGGGTAGAGTTTGGCGGTGGCTTTATTGACGCCGACATCGGTCGATTGTGCCGAGAGGATCACCGAGATCAGCAATTCGAATGGCGAGGAGTAGGCCAGTTCGGTCTTCGGCTCGGGGTTGTCTTCATGCAGCCTGCGGAATATTTCCAGACGTTTTGCGGCATTCATGGGCAGTGCGTTTCCTCGAAAGTGATCAATGTGAGGGCGTCGGGCGGGGCCAGGCCTGCCAGGCGGCGATCAGCAGTCCCAGCAAAATGAATCCGCCAGGTGCCAACGTGGCCAGGCGCACGCCTGCGTCGCCGAGGAGCTCGCGCAGCAGGCCCAGGCCGACCATCAACACGCCGAACAGGACACACAGGCGCAGGCGCTCACGCCATGCACTCTGGAAAAAACCGGTGTGTTCCAGCACGACGCATTGCAAAGCGATCAGTCCTGCATAAAGCCCCGAATGTTGGTGCCATTGAAGTGACCAGACCTGGGCGGCGAGTTCCACACAACTGGTCAGCGTGGCCGCCAGCAGGACGCCGGCGAGCAAGCGGGATGCCGGGATCAGTCGGGATCGCAAGGCCGCCATGCTCGCACCAAATGCACTGATCACCACGATGAACATCAACCACACGCCCAGCGCGGTCACTAACGAGTCAGTGGCGCCGATCAATGGTGCGAGCATCAGCGAGTTCTGTAAATTTGCAGACTTACTCATGGAGACTGCTCCCGATCAACTGGCGCGAGTGTTCATCGAAGTAGCGCAATGCCTCGTGGATCGCGTTGATCACGGCTCTGGAGGTTATCGTCGCGCCAGCGATTTGATCGAATTGACCCTGATCCTTTTTCAAGGCCCAGCCGCTGTCGGCGGGCTCGTTCAAGGAGCTGCCGGTGAAACCCTGAAGCCAGGCATTGGGCCATTCGGCGATTCGCGCACCCAAGCCCGGAGTTTCCGATTGTTTCAGGGTTTTGACCCCCAGCAGTTTGCCGTTCGTGTCGATGGCAATCAGTAAATCGATGGCGCCCGCATACCCGATGGTCTGGCTGCGCAGCAGGACAGCAGCGGGTTGGCCGGCCCTGGTAGCGAGGTAGCCGCCCAGCAAGGTGCTGTTGGTCAATGCCGTGTTGTCGACGTGCAGCGGCTGCTCCAGCGGTTGATTGTCGTAACTGTCTGAGGGCAGCAGATCCAGCAGGTTGCGGCTGTCGATCCGTCGCTGTTCGGCTGCGATACGTGGCGCGCTGCTGTACTGCACAAGCCAGGTCGCGCCAATCCCCAGGCCTGCCAGTAACAGCAGAATCAAAGCGCTCGATGTCCGGCTCATGACGAAATCTGCTCCTGCCTGGCCGCGACAAACCGCTCCAGCGCCGGCACGCAGAGGTTCATCAACAGCACCGCGAACGCCACGCCGTCGGGATAGCCGCCCCACGTGCGAATCAGATAGGTCAGCAGTCCCACGCCCGCGCCGAACAGCAGTCGGGCGCCGGGGCTCTTTGCGCCGGACACCGGTTCCGTAACGATAAAGAATGCTCCGAGCATGCTCGCGCCACTGAGCAGATGAAACAACGGCGAGCCATGGGAATCGGAGCCCGAGCCGTTCCAGCACAGCAGGCTGATGACGAACAGGCTGGTAAGCATGCCCACCGGCGCATGCCAGCTGAATACTTTCCGTTGCAGCAGAAACAAACCGCCCGCCAGAAACGCCAGGTTGACCCATTCCACACCACGCGCGCCGTAGTGACCGAACGCCGGATTGCCGGCGAAGAGTTCGTCCATGGTCAGGCTTTTGTTGATTCGCAGGCTATCCAGCGCCGTGGCCTGGACCCACGCATCCGGCGTCTGGCTGAGGCTGAAACCGAACACTTGCTGCAGACCCCCGAGCAGGTCCATGCCGTGCGACGAAGGCCAGTGAGTCATTGGTTGGGGAAAGGTCACCAGCACCAGAGCGAAACCAAGCATCGCCGGGTTGAACGGGTTTTTCCCCACGCCGCCATACAGCTGTTTACCGAACATCGCGAATGCCACGGCGCAGACGGTCAACCACCACGGGCAATACGGTGGCAAGGCCAGGGCCAGCAGCGTTGCACTGACCAGCGCGCTGCCGTCGCTCAAGGTCGGTTTGAGCGGGCGTTTGCGCAGCCACAACACCGCCGCTTCAACGGCCAGCGCGGTAATGCCGGCCAGCATCAGATTGATCAACACGCCCCAGCCATACAACCAGAACAACACCAGCATCCCCGGCACGGTGGCCAGCAATACCAGCTTCATGGCCTGTTGAAGGCGCTCGTCGACCGATTCAAGGGGTGACATAGGCCTCCACCTGACGCTCGGCTTCTTGCAAGCGGGCGCGCGCCTTGTCCATTAACTCGGCGGGGGTGTCGGTGCGACGTTCGAGTTTGCTGACATCGGCGCGAGCGTAGGCCAATTCGGTTTTCAGCTGTCGAAGCTGGCTGTCGATGGGGCGTTTTTCGACACGCGTCAGGGCAGGTAACGGCTGCTCGCTTGCAGTTTCTGCCGCGTGCAGGGCTTTTTCAGCGTCGCCCAAGGCCTGCTCCAGGGCTTCGATCTGCTCGGCTGGCGCGTCACTGGTTTGCGCTTTCTTGAGTTCGGCGCGGCGCATGGCTAACTGGATTTTCGCCCGTTTCAGCTCGGCATCCTTCATGGGCGCCGCAGGCGCAGCGGCAGGTGGTGCGCTGCTTTCCAACTGCGCCAAGGCGTGTTCGGCGGCGTCGAATTGCTGTTGCAGGACGATCAGTTGCGACTGCTGTTCGAAGGTTGGCGGATGGCCGAACGCCTTGAGCGATTTGTTCAGTTGCGCGCGGCTCATCGCCAGATCGATTTTGGCTTTTTTCAACGCTGCGTCGGCATTGGCCGCTTTCTGCGCACGAACTCTCTCCAGCGCGGCTTGAACCGGGTCAAGCGTTGTCACTTCACTTTGCTGCTGTGCAGTGCGATGTGCCCGGGCCTGACGTTCGACGAGTTTCTGTTCTTCTTCGCGGTGCAAGCGCGCGTTGCGTTGTTCAAAGCGACGTCGCGCGTGATTGCGTTTGGCGGCGCGCGCCTGTTGTTCTTCAGGGCTGGCCGCCAGGCCACCGACAATCGGCAGCACCGAGGCCAGCGGCAATGGCCGCATTTCAATGCAGTCCACCGGGCAGGGGGCAACGCAGAGGTCGCAACCGGTGCATTCGTCGATGATGACCGTGTGCATCAATTTCGCTGCGCCGACAATGGCGTCTACCGGGCAGGCCTGAATGCACTTGGTGCAACCGATGCACTCGGCTTCGCGGATGTAGGCGATTTGCGCCGGGGCCGAACCACGACTGACGTCCAGCTCCAGCACCGGTATTTTCAGCAATTCAGCCAAGGCCGCGATAGTTTCGCTGCCCCCAGGCGGGCACTTGTTGATTGGCTCGCCGCTGGCGATGCCTTCGGCGTACGGCTTGCACCCGGGATGACCGCATTTGCCGCACTGGGTCTGCGGCAAGAGGGCGTCGATGCGTTGAATCAGACTCATGTTTTGATCAGTCCGCTGAATCCGAGAAAAGCCACTGCGATCAGTCCGGCGCCGATCAGGTCGATCGGCAGGCCGCGAAAGGGCAGGGGAACATCGTTATCGAGGGTGCGCTGGCGCAAGTCGCTGAACAGACTCAGCACCAGCCAGAACCCCAGCCCGGCGCCGAGACTCAGGGCTGTGGCGTGGAAAAACCCCTGGTTTTCCTGGGTGTTGATCAGCGCCAGACCGAGCACTCCAGCATTACCGAGCAGCAGCGGCCAGAGCCCTTCGAACGAAAGCGTCGAAAACACTTTCGGCAGCAGCTTCAGCAGTGGCGTGATCAACAACACGCTCAGTGGCAGGAACACGAACAACCGCAGCGAAGTCAGCTCCAGCGGCGCCAGTAGCCAGTGATAGAGCGCATAGCCGAGTATTGCGACGATCAGCATCAGGCATGTCGTCGCAATGCCCAGCGCATGCACCTGACGGCGTTCGGTGCCCAGCAGCGGATCGACGCCCAGCGGCCAGTGCAACACGACGTTGTTGATCAGGGCAGCACTGATAAGCGTAAGAAGCATCTCGGTCATGATCGTGCCGGAAGAAAGAAGGCTCTTTAACGGGGTGGTCTAAAAAGCTTAGGCATTATCCGGCAAGGAAGGAGGGGGGGCCAGACATGAAAATCCCACAGTCGCGCCGGGCACGACTGTGGGATCGGTTTACCGCTGGCGCTTACTTGATGCGCTGACCCGGTTTGGCACCGCTATCAGGGCTGAGCAGGTAGATTTCTTCGCCGCCAGGGCCGGCCGCCATCACCATGCCTTCGGATATACCGAACTTCATTTTCCGTGGCTTGAGGTTGGCGATCATCATGGTCAGGCGACCATCGAGCTTGGACGGATCCGGATAAGCGCTCTTGATGCCGGAAAACACGTTGCGTTGCTCATCACCGATGTCGAGGGTCAGGCGCAGCAGCTTGTCGGCACCTTCCACGTGTTCGGCCTTGACGATCAGGGCGACGCGCAGGTCGACGGCGGCAAACGCATCGAACTCGATTTCCGGCGACAGCGGATCCTTCGCCAGTTCGCCGTTGCCGGCAGGTGCAGCTTCGCCGGTGTCGGTCTGGCTCGCGGTCAGGTCTTCTTTCGAAGCATCGGTCATGGCTTGCACTTTCACCGGGTCGATACGGGTCATCAGCGGTTTGAACTCGTTCAGCTGATGGTTGCTGAGCAAGGTCGCATGATCGTTCCAGGTCAGCGGCGCGACGTTGAGGAATGCCTCTGCGTCGGCGGCCAGCAGTGGCAGCACCGGTTTGAGGAAGATCACCAGCTGGCGGAACAGGTTGATGCCCAGCGCGCAGATCGCCTGGACTTCGTCGTGCTTGCCTTCCTGTTTGTTCAGCGACCACGGGGCCTTGTCGGCGATCCAGGCGTTGGCGCGGTCGGCCAGGCCCATGATTTCGCGCATGGCGCGGGCAAAGTCGCGAGCCTCGTAGGCTTCGGCGATGCTTGGCGCTGCGGCGAGGAAGGCTTCGGTCAGTTCCGGTGCGGCGTTACCGGCCACCAGCACACCGGCGTTGCCTTTCTGGATGAAGCCGGCGCAACGGCTGGCGATGTTGACGACTTTGCCGACCAGGTCGGAGTTGACCTTCTGCACGAAGTCTTCGAGGTTCAGGTCCAGATCGTCGACGCCACGGCCCAGTTTGGCCGCGTAGTAGTAGCGCAAGTATTCCGGCGACAGGTGATCGAGGTAAGTCCGGGCCTTGATGAACGTGCCACGGGACTTGGACATTTTCTGACCGTTGACGGTCAGGTAGCCGTGCACGTTGATGCCGGTCGGTTTCCGGAAACCGGCGCCTTCGAGCATCGCGGGCCAGAACAGCGCGTGGAAGTTGACGATGTCCTTGCCGATGAAGTGGTACAGCTCGGCGGTGGAATCCTTGTTCCAGAACGCGTCGAAATCCAGCTCCGGCGTGCGGTCGCAAAGGTTCTTGAAGCTGGCCATGTAGCCGATCGGCGCGTCCAGCCAGACGTAGAAGTATTTGCCTGGCTCGCCTGGAATCTCGAAACCGAAGTACGGCGCATCGCGGGAGATGTCCCACTGTTGCAGGCCGGCATCCAGCCATTCGGCGATCTTGTTGGCGACGGCGTCTTGCAATGTGCCGCTGCGGGTCCAGGTTTGCAGCATCTCCTGGAAGTCCGGCAGCTTGAAGAAGAAGTGCTGGGAATCCTTGAGCACCGGGGTGGCGCCAGAGATCGCCGACTTCGGATCTTTAAGGTCGGTCGGTGCGTAGGTTGCACCGCATTTTTCGCAGTTGTCGCCGTACTGGTCTTCAGTGCCGCATTTCGGGCAGGTGCCCTTGATGAAGCGGTCGGCCAGGAACATTTTCTTTTCCGGGTCGAAATACTGCGTGATCGAGCGCGTGGCGATGTGCCCGGCGTCGCGCAGCTTCAGGTAGATCTGGCTCGACAGCTCACGGTTTTCTTCGGCGTGAGTGGAATGGAAGTTGTCGAAGTCCACCAGGAACTCGGCAAAGTCGGCGCTGTGTTCAGCCTGGACGTTGGCGATCAGTTGTTCCGGGGTGATGCCTTCCTTTTCCGCGCGCAGCATGATGGCCGAACCGTGGGCGTCGTCGGCGCAGACATAGATGCATTGGTTGCCGCGGTGCTTCTGGAAGCGCACCCACATATCGGTCTGGATGTATTCCAGCATGTGGCCAAGATGGATCGAACCATTGGCATAGGGCAGGGCGCTGGTGACGAGGATCTTGCGTGGCTCGGACATGGGGCTCGGCTACTTGATGAAACGGAGGTCGGCCACTATAAAGCGCCGGCGCATATTTTTCACCCCGTGCGCCTGTTTCATTGGATGAGTAACAGGGATTCGCGCAACGGCACATGTCCCTGCAGGAGCCCGGCTTGCCGGCGATGGCTGACGTGAGGACACCATCGCCGGCAAACCGGACTCCTGCAAATCTTTTCGGCATCCCGCCAAACCATCAGAACAGGTACGATACCCGCCTGATTTTCCAGTCTTGCTATCGGAGTTGCCCATGAGCGCCGTCAATCGCGCAGCGGTGGAAGCCGTCCTTCGCCAATACACCGACCCTTACCTGAACCAGGACCCGGTCAGCTCCGGGTGTGTGCGCAATATCGAGATCCAGGGCGATCGCGTCAGCGTCCAGCTGGAACTGGGTTACGCCGCCGGCCTGTTCAAGAGTGGCTGGGCGCAGATGCTGCAAATGGCCATCGAAGGCCTCGACGGCGTCAGCAGCGCCCGCGTTGACATCACCAGCGTGATTGCCGCGCACAAGGCTCAGGCACAGATTCCGGGCCTGGCCAACGTCAAGAACGTCGTCGCCGTAGCGTCCGGCAAAGGGGGTGTGGGCAAATCCACCACCGCCGCCAACCTCGCGCTGGCCCTGGCCCGCGAAGGCGCCAAGGTCGGGATTCTGGACGCGGACATTTACGGTCCGAGCCAGGGCATCATGTTCGGCATTCCCGAAGGCACCCGACCAAAGGTCAAGGATCAGAAGTGGTTTGTGCCGATTGAATCCCATGGCGTCGAAGTGATGTCCATGGCGTTCCTGACCGACGACAACACGCCGATGGTCTGGCGCGGGCCGATGGTCTCCGGCGCGCTGTTGCAACTGGTGACACAAACCGCCTGGGGCGATCTGGATTACCTGGTCATCGATATGCCGCCCGGCACTGGCGACATCCAGCTCACCCTGGCGCAGAAAGTCCCGGTGGCCGGCGCGGTCATTGTCACCACCCCGCAAGACCTGGCGTTGCTGGACGCGCGCAAAGGCGTGGAGATGTTCCGCAAAGTCAACATCCCGGTGCTGGGCGTGGTGGAAAACATGGCCGTGCACATCTGCTCGAACTGCGGGCATGCCGAGCATCTGTTCGGTGAGGGCGGGGGTGTGAAGCTGGCCAGCCAGTACGGCGTCGAACTGCTGGCCTCGTTGCCGCTGGCAATGGCCATTCGCGAACAGGCCGACGGTGGCAAGCCAACGGTGATCGCCGAGCCGGACAGCCCGATTGCGATGGTGTATCAGGAACTGGCCCGTCATGTCGGCGCGCGGATCGTGTTGCAGGAAGCGGTGTCGCCGGCGATGCCGAACATCACCATCAGCGACGATTGATGATCTGAAACACAATCAACTGTGGGAGCTAGCCTGCTAGCGATAGCGGATTTACATGCAACAAATATGTTGGCTGAACCACCGCAATCGCTAGCAGGCTAGCTCCCACATTGATCTATGGGGGCTTCAGATCCGCAACCCGCCATCCATTTCCAGTATCCGGCCGGTGTAGTAGTCGTTCTCGAAAATGTACGCCGCCGAATGCGCGATCTCTTCCGGTTTGCCCATGCGTTTGAGCGGAATTCCGGAGGTCATTTTCTCCAGCGCTTCCGGCTTCATGCCCAGCGTCATCTCGGTTTCGATAAAGCCCGGCGCAATACCCGCCACACGAATGCCATAGCGCGCCAGTTCCTTGGCCCAGGTCACGGTCGCCGCAGCGACACCGGCCTTGGCAGCGGAGTAGTTGGTCTGGCCGACGTTGCCGGCACGGGAAATCGAGGAGATATTGATGATCGCGCCGCTGTTGTTCAGCTCGACCATTTTCGCCGCCACTTCCCGGGTGCACAGGAACACGCCGGTCAGGTTGACGTCGATTACCGCCTGCCATTGGGCCAGGCTCATCTTGGTCATCTCGCCGTCCTTGACCTTCAACAGCAGCCCGTCGCGCAGGATGCCGGCGTTGTTGATCAAGCCATGGATCGCGCCAAAATCGTCGGCCACCTGAGCGACCATGTGCGTCACTTGCTCTTCATTGGCGACGTTGCACAGATAGGCGCGGGCCTCGACACCCTTGGCTTTGCACGCGGCAACGGCGTCGTCGAGTTTTTCCTGGTTCAGGTCAACCAGCGCAAGCTTCGCGCCTTTGCCGGCGAAATACTCGGCCATGGAACGGCCTAAACCCTGGCAACCGCCAGTGATAATGATTACTTTGTCAGTGAGTTGCATTCGCATGCCCCGGTAACAGGTTGGAGTGGTCTTCCTTCAAGAGAGCCTCTCGATCTGCACCGGATGTGCACATGAGAACTGCCCGATGGCGGACTGGAACTTTCACCAGTCGCCTGTCCGTTTTTTCGACGGATTCTATATAAGGAGTCATAAATTGAGCGTTGAAGCGGCCAAGAATGCCCGAGAATTGCTTCTCAAGGAATACCGCGCAGTGCTGTCGACGCACTCCAAGGCGATGCCCGGTTTCCCGTTTGGCTCCGTGGTTCCGTACTGCCTGGACGAGCAGGGCCGGCCGCTGATCCTGATCAGTCGCATCGCCCAGCACACCCACAATCTGCAGAAAGATCCGAAATGTTCGCTGTTCGTCGGTGAGCGCGGGGCTGAAGACGTGCAAGCGGTCGGCCGCCTGACGTACCTCGCCGAAGCAGAGCAACTCGAGGACGCGGCTGCGATTGAAGCGGCCGCCGAGCGCTACTACCGTTACTTCCCTGATTCGCAGAATTATCACAAGGCCCACGATTTCGATTTCTGGGTGCTCAAACCCGTGCGGCACCGTTACATCGGTGGCTTCGGCGCGATTCATTGGGTTGATCAACTGACGTTGGCCAATCCGTTCGCCGGCAAGGCTGAGGTGAGCATGGTCGAGCACATGAACGCCGATCACGCCAAAGCCATCGCCCACTACGTCGAACTGGCGGGCCTGCCGAACACCGAGCCGGCACAACTGGTCGGGATCGACACCGAAGGCATGCACCTGCGCATTGGTCAGGCGCTGTACTGGCTGCCGTTTCAAGCGCCATGTAATACGCCGACACAAGTCCGCGAAGCCTTGGTTTTTCTGGCTCACGCCGAACATTGGCCGAAAAATGAAGTGGCCGACGCTTGAATTCACGAAAGGGCGACGTCATCTAGGGAAGACTGGCAAGGCATTCTTGCGTTGAGGAACCATTTGATGCGCCCTTTTTTATTGCTCTTTGTACTGTTTCCGGTGTTGGAGCTGTTCGTATTCGTCAAGGTGAGCGGAGCGATCGGGTTTTTCCCGGCGCTGCTGCTGGTCATTCTCGGCTCGATGCTCGGCGTGTTTGTGCTGCGCATCGCCGGCCTGGCAACCGCGCTGCGTGCGCGTGAAAGTCTGAACCGCGGCGAGCTGCCGGCTCAGACCATGCTCGAAGGCCTGATGCTGGCCCTGGCCGGTGGTCTGTTGATTCTGCCGGGCTTTGTCACCGACGTGCTGGGCCTGATCATGTTGCTGCCGATCTCCCGTCGACTGCTGGCCAATAAAATGCGCCAGCGTGCCGAAGAGGCGGCGATCCGTCAGCGTGCGTTCGCCGATGATCTTCAGCCACGTGGCGGCCCTGCTCCGCGCGAGCCGCTGGGCCGTGAGCCGAACGTGATCGAAGGTGAGTTCGAACACCGCGATTCCAAATAAATCGTTTCACCTGCGCGGCACCTTCGGGTGCCGTGTTTGTTTTCGGGGTATCAACGCAAAAAATTTCGATCCCCGCCCTTGTAATAAGCTTATGCGCCCTTATGTAACGGTCACCGCAAGGTTTCTGGCAATCACGCCAGACAGACTTCCGCGTCTCGCTTGTCGAGTCGCACCCGGCACCGCCGGATTTGTTAAACCCGCCGGGAATACACCGGCCGATGAAAACCACAATTAGGAGAGATCGACAATGAAGCTTCGTCCTCTGCATGACCGCGTCGTCGTCCGTCGCAGCGAAGAAGAAAAGAAAACCGCTGGCGGTATCGTCCTGCCAGGTTCGGCTGCTGAAAAGCCAAACCAGGGCGAAGTCCTCGCTGTAGGCCCAGGCAAAGTTCTGGAAAACGGTGAAGTGCGTGCGCTGTCCGTGAAAGTGGGTGACAAGGTTGTTTTCGGCCCTTACTCCGGCAGCAACACTGTGAAAGTTGACGGCGAAGACCTGCTGGTTATCGGCGAGAGCGAAATCCTCGCTGTAGTCGAAGGCTGATTCCCCGCTCATTTTCCCGCTACTACAAAGTATTTAAGGAATATCGATCATGGCTGCTAAAGAAGTAAAATTCGGCGACTCCGCCCGCAAAAAAATGCTCGCCGGTGTAAACGTCCTGGCTGACGCAGTAAAAGCGACCCTGGGCCCTAAAGGCCGTAACGTGATCATCGAGAAGAGCTTCGGCGCTCCGACCATCACCAAGGACGGCGTTTCCGTAGCCAAAGAAATCGAGCTGAAAGATCGCTTCGAAAACATGGGCGCGCAGCTGGTCAAAGACGTTGCCTCCCGTGCCAACGATGACGCAGGCGACGGCACCACCACCGCTACCGTTCTGGCTCAATCGATCGTCAACGAAGGCCTGAAAGCCGTCGCTGCCGGCATGAACCCGATGGACCTGAAGCGCGGTATCGACAAAGCGACCATCGCGATCGTCAAAGAGCTCAAAGCCCTGTCCAAGCCTTGCGCTGACACCAAGGCCATCGCTCAGGTCGGCACCATCTCCGCCAACTCCGACAACTCCATCGGCGACATCATTGCCGAAGCCATGGAAAAAGTCGGTAAAGAAGGCGTGATCACCGTTGAAGAAGGCTCGGGCCTGGAAAACGAACTGTCGGTTGTTGAAGGCATGCAGTTCGACCGCGGCTACCTGTCCCCGTACTTCGTCAACAAGCCAGAGACCATGACTGCCGAGCTCGACGGTCCGCTGATCCTGCTGGTCGACAAAAAAATCTCCAACATCCGCGAAATGTTGCCAGTACTGGAAGCCGTTGCCAAAGCCGGCCGTCCACTGCTGATCGTGGCCGAAGACGTTGAAGGCGAAGCCCTGGCGACTCTGGTTGTGAACAACATGCGTGGCATCGTCAAAGTCGCAGCCGTCAAGGCTCCAGGCTTCGGCGACCGTCGCAAGGCCATGCTGCAGGACATCGCTGTTCTTACTGGCGGTACCGTTATCTCCGAAGAGATCGGTCTGAGCCTGGAAAGCACTACCCTGGAACACCTGGGTAATGCCAAGCGCGTGATCCTGTCCAAAGAAAACACCACCGTGATCGACGGTGCCGGCGTTGAGGCTGACATCCAGGCTCGCGTTCTGCAGATCCGTCAGCAAGTGGCTGACACTTCGTCCGACTACGACCGTGAAAAACTGCAAGAGCGTCTGGCCAAGCTGTCCGGCGGCGTTGCAGTGATCAAGGTTGGCGCTGGTTCCGAAGTTGAAATGAAAGAGAAGAAAGCCCGCGTTGAAGACGCCCTGCACGCTACCCGTGCAGCCGTTGAAGAAGGCGTGGTACCTGGCGGTGGCGTGGCACTGGTTCGCGCTCTGCAGGCTATCTCCGAGCTGAAAGGCGACAACGATGACCAGAACGTTGGCATCCAGTTGCTGCGTCGCGCTGTTGAAGCGCCACTGCGCCAGATCGTTGCCAACTCCGGCGACGAGCCAAGCGTAGTTGTCGACAAGGTCAAGCAGGGTTCGGGTAACTACGGTTACAACGCTGCCACCGGCGAATACGGCGACATGATCGAAATGGGTATCCTGGACCCGGCCAAAGTGACTCGTTCGGCTCTGCAAGCGGCTTCGTCGATTGCCAGCCTGATGATCACCACCGAAGCCATGATCGCCGAGATCAAGGACGACGCACCAGCTGGCGGCGGCATGCCAGACATGGGCGGTATGGGCGGCATGGGCGGCATGATGTAAGCCAGCCTTACCCTGCACATAAAAACCCCGCCTGCGAAAGCAGGCGGGGTTTTTTATTGCCGTCGATTTGCTGGATCTTGAAATTGCATCGGACCACTGTGGGAGCGAAACCGGCTTGCCGGCGATAGCGGTCTATCAATCACCATCAACAGTGAATGTCATGGCCTCATCGCGAGCAAGCTCGCTCCCACATTGGTTTTGTATTTCAGGCGCTGACCGGCTGTGCTGCGGACTCTCTCTCAGCCTTGGAGGCCGGTCGATACAGGATGTAGTAATACGACCCCAGACAAATCAGCCAGCAGAAAATCGCTGTCCACACGTTGTGCGAGAAAAAGTGCGCGCCCTGCAGCATCCGGCCCACGGAAAACACCGTGCCCAGCGCGAAGGCAAAGATAAAGGCTTTACGCGCCAGACGCGGACGCCGATCCCGCAGGACAAAGAACAACGCAAACAACGTGAACCCGGTCGCGGCATGCCCGCCGGGCCAGCAACGACCGGGTTTATCGGTAGGGGGGCGTGGGCTGAGCAGTTCGCTATACGTCTCGTGCCCGCCGAATTGTTCAAGACTCCATGGGCATTGAACTGCCGTCACTGCTTTGACCGGCGTGACGAAGGATGTCGCCAGGCCCAGGGACAGCACCAGACAGCCCAGTTCCCGTTTGAACGGTTTGAGCCGGTCGATGAAAAAGGCACCGATGAAACCGAAGATGGAGAACACCGAAAAGGCGATAACTAATTGCTTGGCACGGTCATGCAGGATGTCTTCGAGGAAAAAACTGTGGCGTCCGATGAAGTCTCCGGCCACCGGGTCATAGAACAGCCGGGCCAGGTCCATGTCCACGGATGTCAGTTCCAGCAGCAACAAAATGATCGCGGCAACGGCGGGAACACCCAGGCACACCCAAAGGTTGAGAGGGCGAGAGGCGGGGCGGGCAGTGGTCGAAACCATGGCAGTTCCTTGGTCGGTTAAATGTTCTTGAGAGCGCAGCCGCGCGGAGTTTGGGCCTGTTTCTGTCACCGTCGTGTGAACCGATAGTGAAAAAATCGTCAACTTCACACCGGTTTATCAATGGGTTTGGCCACTGCACACAGTTCTGGCTCTGCGCCCCGCCAGGCCTTAAGCTGCGCGGGCCAAGACGGCCGTTACTGTGTACGGAGGAGGTGCCCATGCGAATTCTATTGGTTGAAGACAACCGCGATATCCTGGCCAATCTGGCCGATTATCTGGGGCTCAAAGGCTACACCGTGGATTGCGCGCAGGACGGTTTGTCAGGCCTGCACCTGGCGGCCACCGAGCATTACGACTTGATCGTGCTCGACATCATGTTGCCCGGCATCGATGGCTATACCCTGTGCAAACGCCTGCGCGAAGACGCTCGTCGCGACACCCCGGTGATCATGCTCACTGCCCGCGATCAACTGGACGATCGCCTGCAAGGCTTCAAGTCAGGGGCTGATGATTACCTGGTCAAACCCTTTGCCCTCTCTGAACTGGCCGCGCGGATCGAAGCGGTGATGCGCCGGGCCCAGGGTGGCGGTCGTCGCACCTTGCAGGTCGGCGACCTGAGCTACGACCTCGATACCCTGGAAGTCACTCGCGAAGGGCGCTTGCTGAAACTCAACCCGGTCGGCCTGAAACTGTTGGCGGTGCTGATGCAGAAAAGCCCGCACGTCTTGCGCCGGGAAATTCTCGAAGAGGCCCTGTGGGGCGATGACTGCCCGGACAGCGACAGCCTGCGCAGCCACGTCCACCAATTGCGCCAGGTGATCGACAAACCGTTCGCCAAGCCATTGCTGCAAACCGTGCACGGTGTGGGTTATCGCTTGGCCGAGGGCCGTGATGGAGTTTAAGCAGAGCCTTGCTCAACGGATCATCATTGCCTTTGCACTGATGAGCGCATTGGTGGCAGGCGCCTTCGCCATGGGCATTGTGGCGACCGTGCACCTGGTGGAGGAAAAACTGATATCGGCAGGTCTGGGCGGCGATCTGCAACGTCTGTTGTTGATGGACAGTGTCTCGGACTGGAGCCATCGCCCTGAGCCAGATCAGCTGTTTTATTTCAGCGGCGGGCCGGGCGATTTCGAGTTACCCAAGGATTTGCGTCATCTTGAGCCGGGTTTTCACGAGGTGTTCCGCGAGCAGCTGTCGTATCACGCGATGGTCGAAGTCGTCGACGGCCGGCGTTATGTGCTGCTGCAGGATCAGAGTGATTTCGAAGAGCGTGAGCGGGTGTTGTTCGCCGTGGTGCTGGTGGGCTTCGTCCTGAGTCTGGCGTTGGCGGTGTTCCTCGGCTGGATCCTCGCGCGCAAAGTGATGGCACCCGTGGTGCGTCTCGCCCGGCAGGTACGTCACCGCGATCAGCTCTTGGGGCTGGCGCCCCCGTTGGCACCGGACTACGCGGCTGATGAAGTGGGCGAGCTGGCGGTGGCGTTCGACGCCACCCTCGGCCGCCTGCGCCAGGCGTTGACCCGGGAGCGCTTGTTCACCAGCGACGTCAGTCACGAATTGCGCACCCCGTTGATGGTGCTGGCCAGTTCCTGTGAGCTGCTGCTGGAAAACCCCGGTATCGACCAGCGCGGTCGGGCTCAAGTCGAGCGAATCGCCCGTGCCTGCGAAGAGATGCGCGAGCTGGTGCAGACCTTCCTGATGTTGGCCCGCGCCCAACGTGAAGACGCCAGCATGGCGCCGCAGCAGTCCTTGAGCCAGGTCGCCGATGGGCTGCTCAATTTATGGCGAGAACCGATCGAGGCGAAAGGCTTGTCGCTGATGTTTGAACCGGGCAATCCGGCCAGCACCTGCTACAACGCCACCCTGCTGCACGCGGTCATGGGCAACTTGCTGCGCAATGCGCTGCATTACACCGAACGGGGCTTCATCCGTTTGACGCTGACGTCCACCGGTTTCACGGTCGAGGACAGCGGTGTGGGCATTCCCGAGGAAAAACGCGAGGCGATGTTCGAGCCGTTCGTGCGTGGCAACGAGAAACGCGGTGAAGGCCTGGGGTTGGGTCTGTCGTTGGTGCAGCGGATTTGCGAAAACCAGGGGTGGAGTGTCAGCCTGACGAACATGGAGCCCAATGGCTGCCGTTTTCAGGTGGAGTTGAGTCAGCGCGACAGTTGATTTCGTTGGTGGCCCTCGGCCACTGTTGTCCCCCTGTAAAACCTCGAAATACATCGGGGTTTTACACCACGATTTTTTCACGAAGGCATGACCTGACGCTGACACGCCACTCCCTAGGGTAGTGGTCAGCAGATGCTCAGGAGTCCTTCATGATGGCTGGCCCGATCAAACTTGATTTCTCCGAAAAATACGACGATCAACACGCACAGAAATACCTGCGCAAACATCAGGACGGAATCGGCCGCCGACTGTCCCACTGGCGTGACGAGCAACTGGCGCGCAAGGCGTTGACGCTGGCCGGCGAGCCTGGCCTGGTTCTCGATTTACCCTGCGGTGCCGGGCGCTTCTGGCCAGTACTGGCGGAAAAAACCAACCGGGTGATTGTCGGAGCGGACAACTCCGAGTCGATGTTGAGGATCGCTTTGAAAGCGCAACCGGCCGATGTGGTGAAACGGGTACAACCCTTGCACACTTCTGTGTTCGACATCGCCTTGCCTGATAACGCCGTCGACAGTATTTTTTGTATGCGCCTGATGCACCACATTGGTGAAGCCGAGCATCGACAGGCCATTCTGCGTGAATTCGAGCGCGTCACGCGTGACAGCGTGATCCTTTCGTTGTGGGTGGACGGCAACTTCAAAGCCTGGAAACGCAGGCGGCTTGAAACAACACGTGTGCATGTCGGTTACCAAAACCGATATGTGTTACCGGCTGCTACGATCGAAAAGGAGTTCGAACAGGTCGGGTTTCGTATTCAGGAACAACTGGATTTTCTACCGCTCTATGCCATGTGGCGGGTTTACGTTTTACGCAAGAGGTAACTTAATGGCCGTGCAATGTGCAGCAGAAAATGACGTTGCTTCCCAAGACCGTTTTGACTATTTCTGGAATCAACACGGTGAATGGGTTGAAGAACCCAACGTTCGTCGCGGTGGCGAAAGTGGTGTGCAGCGTATCAAGAGCAGCAATGGACAACTGCTCTACGCCAAACGTCAGACCGGACATATCTATCGTAGTTGGTTGCATCCTTTCGGTCGGCCGACGGTGTTGCGTGAGCGAGATGCGCTCATGGGAATGCGCCTGATCGACGTACGCGTTCCGGAAATCGTTTTCTGCGGTGCGCAGCACGACCCTGTTCACACGTGGCGTGCATTGCTGGTGACCAAGGCACTGGACGGTTTCGAAGAAATCGAACACTGGTATGCAGGCGGTGGTCGCGAGCGTCATGGCGAGGCAGTGCATGATCGGGTGCTGAAGGATCTGGCCGAGAATCTGGCCCGCATGCACAAGGGCCGGTGGCAGCACGGCTGTCTTTATCCCAAGCACATATTCGTGCGAATCACAGGCGAAGGCGAGGCCGCCAACGTCGAGGTTGCGTTGATCGATCTGGAGAAGTGTCGGCAGCGATTGACCGCCCGTCGCGCCGCTGCCCATGACATGAGGCAATTGCGTCGCCACTCGTCGTTCAGCGATACGGACTGGAAGAACCTCGTCTACCTTTATGAGACGGCGTTTGGCAGCGCTATCAAAGGTTTATAGCAATGAAACTCGAAATTGCACGAGGTTTGTTTTTGATAGGAGCCTTGGCAGTTGCTTCACTGGCGGTGGCGGCTTGGGAGCAGCCCCGCACGCAAGTCCTCGGTTCGGTGAACGGGGATGCGCGTTGTCCGATGCCGCGGGTCGCGAAGGCGACCGTTGCAACCCAACCGGATCATGATTTATTGCTGTTCATGTTCGGACTTTCTCAAGGACTGAGGCCGCAGAGTTGACCAGATTGAAGCCCAAATAAAAGGCCTCGCAAATGCGAGGCCTTTTTTGTGCCCGATGCCTCACGGCTTGCACCAATCCCTATAGGAGCCGGCTTACTGCGGGCGGCTCCTACAGGAGTTAAGCGTTTACAGGCTTATCGGGTTTAGCCAGCAGCGTGTACACGCACGGCAACACAAACAACGTAAACAACGTCCCGATCGACATGCCCGTGGCAATCACCGTACCGATGTCGAACCGGCTGACAGCGCCCGCCCCCGTGGCGATGATCAACGGCACCATGCCGAACACCATTGCGGCGGTGGTCATCAGCACTGGTCGCAGGCGAATGGCCGCCGCTTCTTCCACCGCTTCGCGCGGCGTCAGGCCCTTGTCCTTGCGCAACTGGTTGGCGAACTCGACGATCAGGATCCCGTGCTTGCTGATCAATCCGATCAACGTCACCAACCCGACCTGGGTATAGATGTTCATGCTCGACCAGCCGAGGAACAGCGGAATCAACGCGCCGCAGATCGACAGCGGCACCGTCACCAGAATCACCAGCGGGTCGCGGAAGCTTTCGAACTGGGCGGCCAGCACCAGGAAAATGATCGCCAGCGCCAAGGCGAAAGTGACCCATAGCGCGCTGCCTTCCTGAACGTACTGCCGTGATGCCCCTGCGTAGTCGACGGCAAAACCCGCAGGCGCTTCTTCCCCGGCAATCTGACGCACGGCATCGAGTGCTTCACCCATACTCACCAGCGGAACCCCGGACAGGATGGCCGAATTGAGCTGTTGGAACTGATTCAGTTGTCGTGGTCGTGCCCGGTCGGTCACGGTAATCAGGGTCGACAGGGCCAGCAGTTCACCCTTGGAGTTCTTCACGTAATAGTTGTTCAGCCAGTCGGGGTTGTCCCGGAAGGGCCGTTCGACCTGCGCGATGACTTTGTAACTACGACCTTCAATGGTGAAGCGGTTGATCTCCGCCTCGCCCAGCAGCGTCGCCAGCGTGCCGCCCAGATCCTGCATCGACACGCCCATTTGCGCGGCCTTTGCCCGATCGATATCGACCACCACTTCAGGTTTGTCGAAGGCCAGATCAACGTCGACGAACGCAAACTTTCCGGACTCCATCGCACGCTTTTTCACCCGGTCCATCACTTGCAGCAACGACTCGTAATCGTTGGCGGTATTGACGACGAACTGAAACGGCAGCCCCTCACCGGTGCCCGGCAGGGAGGGCAGGTTGAAGCCGAACACCTGCAACCCTGGAATGCTTTCGAGTTTGCTCTGGACCGCGGGCAGGATTTCCATTTGCGTGCGGTCGCGCTCGTTCCACGGTTTGAGCAGGAAACCGCCAATCCCCGATTGCACGCCGTTGAAGCCGTTGATCTGGAACGAGGAGTAGTACTCGGGAAATGCCTTGAAGATGCCGATGAATTCGTCGGTGTAGGTGTTCAGGTAATCAAGGTTGGTCGGCTGCGGGGCGTTGGCCAGCATGAAAATGATGCCCTGATCCTCGTCCGGTGCCAGTTCCGACTTGGTGAAGGTGAGCAGCACCGGAATCAGGCACAGCACGATCACCGCGAACACCAGCACCACCGGCCGCGTGTTGAGCGTGCCGTGCAACAGGCGCTGGTAGCGGCGCTTGAGGCCTTCGAAAATCAGGTCCAACCGGTGAGCGAGGCCGCTGGGGTTTTCGTCGTGGCGCAACAGGAAGGCGCACATCATTGGCGACAGCGTCAGGGCGACAATGCCGGAGATCACCACCGCCCCGGCCAGGGTCAGGGCGAACTCCTTGAACAGCGCCCCGGTGAGGCCTGTCAGGAAGCCGATCGGTGCGTAGACGGCCGCCAGGGTGATGGTCATCGAAACCACCGGCATGGCGATTTCCCGGGCACCTTCGATGGCTGCATCCAGCGGGGTTTTACCTTCCTCGATGTGCCGGTGGATGTTTTCCACCACCACGATGGCGTCGTCCACCACCAGGCCGATGGCCAATACCATTGCGAGCAGAGTCAGCAGGTTGATCGAGTAGCCCATCATCTGCATGAAGAACATCACGCCGATCATCGACAACGGAATCGTCACCACCGGGATCACCACGGAACGCAGCGCCCCGAGGAACAGAAACACCACGACGATAACGATCAACACCGCCTCAAACAGGGTTTTCACCACTTCGTCGATCGAGGCCTGGATGAACAGCGTGGCGTCGTAGGCAATTTCACCCTTGAGGTTTGGCGGCAGCTGGGCCTCCAGGTCCGGCATGATCTTGCGCACTTCCTTGATCACGTCCAGCGGGTTGGCGCCGGGCGTGGCCTTGATGCCGATGTACACCGAGGGCGTGCCACCGAAGGAGCTGATCGTGTCGTAGTTTTCCGCGCCCATCTCGACCCGCGCGACATCGCTGAGCAGCACCCGACTGTCGCCCTCGACCTTGAGTGGAATCGCGGCGAAGGCTTCGGCGGATTTGAGCTCGGTGTTGGCGTTGATGCTGGTGACCACGTACTCGCCTTTCACTTCGCCGGCGGCGGAGAGGAAGTTGTACTTGCGCACGGCATCGGTCACATCGCTGGCGCTCAGGCCGAAACCGGCCAGTTTCACCGGGTCCAGCCACAGGCGCATGGCGAACACCTGGTTGCCGAGAATCTCGGCCTCGGCCATGCCCGGCAGGGTCGCCAGTTTTGGCTGGATGACCCGTGACAGGTAATCGGTAATCTGCGGGTTGCTCAGCTCCTTGCTGAAGAAACTGATGTACATCAGCGCCGACGCATCGGCGGCCTCTTTGCTCAGCACCGGGTCTTCGGCGTCCTGAGGCAACTGGTTTTTCACTTCGTTGGCCTTGGCCAGCAACTCGGTGAACAAGCGGTCGCTGTTGGAGCCGATGCGCGCGTAGATCGAGATCACCGAGAAGTTCTGGCGACTGACCGAGGTCATGTAGTCGATGCCTTCGGCACTCGCCAGGCTCTGCTGCATCGGTTGCGTGATGTAGCCCTGGATAGTTTCGGCGTTGGCCCCGGGGTACGCGGTGGTCACCGTGATCAGGGCGTTTTCCATTTGCGGGTATTGGCGCAGCGGCAGCTTGCTCCAGGCCTGGAAGCCCAGCAGCACAATCAGCAGGCTGACCACGGTGGCGAGCACCGGGCGGCGGATGAACGGGTCGGTAAAAGCCATGGGGATTCCTTGATCAGTCCGCGCGCGGCGGGCTGTTCTTCTCGGCTAGGGTCTTGTCGTCGCTGATGGCAATGTGTGCACCGTTGTCCAGTTTGATCTGGCCAGCCGTGACCACTTTTTCGCCGTTCTGCACACCTTTGGTGATCACCACCACACCGTCGCGGCGTTCGCCGGTTTCGATGAAGCGACGTTCGGCGATCAGGATGGGTTCACCCTTGGCATCTTTTTCCACCTGGCCGTCTTCGGTTTTTTTCTGCGCGACGACGTACAGCGAATTGCCGTACAGCGTGTACGTGATCGCACTTTCCGGCACAACGATGCGCGGCTGCGGGTCGGGCAACATCACCTGCAGGCTGGCGAACATGCCCGGCAACAGTTTGCCGTCGGGGTTGGCCAGGGTCGCGCGGACCTGCATGTTGCGCGTGCTGTTCTCGAGTTTCGGATTGATCGCGCTGATGGTGCCGGGGAAAGTCTGCGCCGGGTAGGCCGCGACGATGATTTCAACCGGCTGGCCGATGGCGACCTTCGGCACCGACTGCTCGGGCACGAAAAAGTCGACGTAGAGACTGCTGAGGTCTTGCAGAGTGGCAATCATGGTGCCGCTGGCAAGATAGTCGCCAACGTCCACCTGGCGAATGCCGATGGTCCCGCTGAAGGGCGCGACGATGCTTTTTTTGCCGAGCGCAGCCTTGAGTTGATTGACCGTCGCTTTGCTCTTTTTCAGCACCGCCGAAAGTCGGTCGAATTCGCCTTTGGAAATGGCCTGGCTGCCCACCAGTTGGCTACCGCGACCGTAATCGAGCTGGGCCAGCCCGAGGTCGGCCTGGGCGGTTTCCAGCAAGGCAGTTTCCACGGCGCTGTCGAGACGCAGGAGGGGTTGGCCGGCCTTGACCTTCTGCCCTGACTCGAACTGCAAATCGATGACGGTGCCGTCGGTCTCCAGGCTCAGGTCCACGCCTTGCAGCGCCGTGAGCGTGCCGACGGTAGGCAGGCGGGCTTGCCAGGGCCGTTCGATGGCCGTGGCCACGGCAACGCTTATGGGCGGTTTAGGCGCGGAGAAGCCTTGAATCATCGTGTAGATGGAGAAGGCTTTATAACCGGCCAGGACCAGCACGATCAGCAGAACAACACCCAACATGATCAGCATGCGGCGACGCAGCATATTTCCACTTCCTTGGAGAAAATCAGGCGAGACAGTCGGGCACATTACTCCGAGTGCACAGGGTATTCCAATCGATGTTTTCGGGGTTTCCCCATCCTGTAGGAGCCGGCTTGCCGGCGATGGGGCCTTAAGCTATTGCGGTGATTTTCAGATCGCCATCGCTGGCAAGCCAGCTCCTACAGGGGGAATGCGTTTGCTGAAGCAACTGCTCCATTACGCCATCAAATGCAGGTGGTTATCCCAGAGCCCCGCAGGCAGTTCGAGGGGGTTTGCAACAAGGTTTGTCTGGCGGCAATCGTAGTACCGGCATCGGCCTTGTCCCGACGTCACGACGAACCCGTCGGCCACCGCACCGACCCCTGCGCAATCGGGAAGCGGCGCATCCAGGCGCACTTCACCGCTGTCCAGGTCCCAGATGAAAAAGCGATTGCCCCGGGGCGCGGTCAACGCGACCAGCCGCAAATCACTGTGCACCGCGACGCTGGCGGTGTAATGCCCCATGGCCTGCAACTGATGCTCCGGCACCGGAAATGCCACGAACGGTTGACCGGGCCGCTTGATGGCCAACAGTTCCGAAGATTCGTGGGAAGGGCCCATGAATTGCTGACCGGCGACGATGGTGCCGTCGCTGGCGATCCCCAGATGCCGCACGCTGTTCATTGGCTGGGCGAGGGTTTCCTTGCTCAGCAGCGTACCGTCGCGTTGCATCAGCACCAGGCTCGGCTCCATGGCGTCGAGGTTCATCTCGACCCGACTTTCAGCCTCGGTGCGGATGCCGCCGTTGGCCACCACCAGGGTTTCGCCATCGGGCATCCACGACACCTGATGCGGGCCGATGCCGTGGGTCGACATCTCGCCGCTGTGCACCAGACGCTCGCCTTCGAACTTATACACACCCAGCAAGCCACGACCGGGATCGGACGTGTCGTTCTCGGTGGCGTACAGCCAGTCGCCGCTCTGGTGAATCACCGCATGACCGTAGAAATGCCGGTTCGGCTGCGAGACCACGGTTTGCAGCAACGTGCCGTCGCGCAGGTCGATCAGGTAGCTTTCGGTGCCTGGACGCCGGGCAACGAACAGCGCGATCGGCCGCGTCGGGTGGTTGATGATGTCGTGGCAACGCTGGCCGACCTGGGTGGCGAACACCTGCGTGCCGTCCAGCCGATAACCGACGGCGTAGTGCTTGCCATCGCCATCGTCCCGCGCCGACAGCAGCAGCGGGCTCTTGTCCTTTTGCTTGAACAGCGTCCAGCCGCCCAGTGTCACTGCTCCCAGCAGCAAACTACCTAACGTCAGAGCCTGTCGTCGCAGCATGGCAGTCACCCTCATCAGTCGCCGTCGTTGGCGTTGAAGCCCAGTTGGATGCCCAGCGCCTTGGCCAGCTCGCCTTCGTGCAGGCGGTGGACGACGTTGAGGCTGTCGTAGATATCGTTGAGCTGCTGGCGACCGGCGTCGTCGTTGAGCATCTCGGTCAGCGAGCGCTGGTTGCTGGCGAACAGTTTCAAGGACGCGGCGTAAGCGGCGTCGATCTTGTCGGCCAAGGGTTTCTGCTCGCTTGGCAACAAGCCGCGCAGGCCTTTGTTGTCGACGCCTTCCCAGACCGTTTTGGCGGCGGCGAGGCTGGCTTCAAGGCCGGCCAGGGACGACTGGCTACGCCATGCATCGGCCTGGAACGGTTGCGGCACACCCTTGCTCTGGCGGCCCATCGGCGTGCCGAGTTTCTTCTTCAGGGTGTCGAGCGCGGTGACCTGTACACGCAGCAAATCGGCGATCGCTTCGTGGGAATCGGCGTAGCGCTGGTTCGGGAATTTGCTCATCTGCGCGAGCATGCCGTCGGTGTTGTTCCAGCTTTTCAGAATGTCTTCGGCCAGCTGTTTCTGCCGTTCGCCAATGGCTTTGAGCAGTGGACAGTATTTGGCTTTCTGCGCGTCGTTGGCCACGTCAGGCTTGCTGTCGAACAAGATGTATTCGTAGGCCGAGAGACCCTGGACCACAACGCTGGAGTTGGCCAGGGCAGCGGCATCGATCTGGGGTTGGGCGCTGACCAGTTGCTCGACCTGACGGCCGACGAGGTTCTTCTTGTCCGGCCAGAACTGCACTTGCCAGGCACGGTTGCCCTCGGCCAGCGGCCCGATCAGCAACGGCTGCAACTCGGCCCAGGCTTTCTGCGCATGCAGGAAATCGGCGCGGGCGGTGTCGAGGTTTTCCTTGCCTTCGCAATAGGCCAGCGCACTGACGGCCAACTGGCGGTCGGCTTCAACCCAGCGCGTGTAGGTCGGCAGGATCACCGACTTGGCGATGGCGGCCGAGGTAACGGCCTGCGGATCCTGCGGTGAGCAAGCGCCGAGGGCGAGTGCGGCAAGGCTGGTGAACAACAGCTTGGGACGGAACATGTTGGGCTCCCGCTAAGGAATACGTTTAAAGGGAATTCAAAAATGCCAGCAACGCAGCGCGCTGCTCGGCATTGAAAGACAAAACCTGTTGCTGGGCCGCTTTTGCTTCGCCGCCATGCCAAAGCACGGCTTCGAGCAGATTTCGGGCGCGGCCGTCATGCAAGAATTGGGTGTGGCCACTGACGGCCTGCGTCAGGCCGATGCCCCACAACGGCGGCGTACGCCAGTCGCGGCCGCTGGCCCGGAATTCGCTGCGGTTGTCGGCCAGACCTTCGCCCATGTCGTGCAGCAGCAGATCGCTGTACGGGCGAATCACTTGATTGGCCAACTCGGGTTCCGCGGCGTTGGCGGCGGTGGTGTATTTCGGTGTGTGACAGGACTGGCATCCGGCCTGGTAAAACAGATTCTTGCCGGCCAGCACTTCAGGCGTGCCGACATCGCGGCGTGCCGGGACGGCGAGGTTGCGGCTATAGAACAGCACCAGGCGCAGGATGTTGTCGCTGACTTCCGGTTCGCCGTCCGGGCCGTTGCCATTCGGCGCCTGTTTGCAGGCGGTTTGCGCGTCGGTGCAGTCATCGATCGGTCTCAGGCTCGTGGTCAGGCCCATATCACCGGAAAACGCGTGGACGTTCTGTTGATTAAGGTTGGGTTGCCCGGCTTTCCAGCCGAATCGCCCAACGACCGTTTTCTGTTGCGCGTCGTCCCAGACCTGATTCGGCCGGCCATTGATGCCGTTTTTTTCTCTGGCCTGCGCGGCGGCATTGGCGAGGAGCGCTTCTTCCGGGATCGCCTCGAGCAGGCCGAGGCCAATCATCGGCGGGGCGATGCGCGCCGAGAAACGCGTGTCCGGGTGCATCGGGCCGTAGTTGAGCTGAGTCATCTGCAAGGTCGGTTTGCGCAACTCGACCTCGGTGCCGTCCTTGAAGCGCACCGGTACCGGCGTGTAGTCGACCCGAACTTTGCCTTCGGGGGCCACGCCGGGCACCGACATGTCCTGGAACTGGCCGCCGTAGACCGGCTCCGGCACGACACCGAGCTGCTCGATGACGCTGGCGTATTGCGGCGCGTCGGGAATCGACAGGCGCACCAGCATCGACACCGCGTTGGCCGCATCAGGCGTGGGCGGATGACCGCGACCGTCCTTGATGTGGCAGTTCTGGCAAGCATTGGTGTTGAACAACGGGCCGAGGCCATCCCGGGCGGTGGTGGTCGACGGGGCGATCACCCAGGGGTTGCGGAAGAAGCTGTTGCCGACGCTGAAGTCCACACGCCGTGACGGCGGCAGATTGGCGGAGGGCAGGGAGAAGGCGTTCTGATCGGTCTTGCGCACGGTCGCTGCGCCACCGGACCGGGCTTCACCGGGTTCGGCCTGGGTAAAACGCGGGGCGTCATCGCAGGCACTCAGGCCCAGGGCCAGAAACAGTGCGGACAAGCGAAGAGGCAGCGAGGGCATCAGACATCCTGCATGACGAGCAAAACAAGGGCGCAAAGTCTAACAGGGCAGGGGAGATTGAATAAGAGGAATTATCGTTTGGTTGATGTGGGGCAGGGTTTCACATGAGGTCGGGGCGCGGCTATCGCGGGCAAGCCCGCTCCCACAGGGTTTTGCATCGAACCTGTGGGCGCTTGGCTTGCCCGCGATGAGGCCATTGGCATCACCCCAAATATCGCGCATGAAAAAGGCGACCCGGAGGTCGCCTCTTGAATCACTCAGCCAGCGTTGATCAGAACTCGTGATCAGCGTTGTCCGGGTTCAGGTCGCTGATGCCCAGTTTGCCAGCGGCGGCTTCGATCGAACCGGTCTGCTTGACCAGCGAAGCGATGGCGTCACGAACGATCTGGTTGCCAGCGGTGTTGCCGGCGGCGATCAGTTGGTCGTAGTGCTCACCCTTGTTGGCGTGATCGACGATGACCTGCATCTTGGCTTCGGTTGCAGCCAGGTCGGCTTTCAGCGCGGTGTCGGCCGCCGGGTCAGCCTTGGCCACCAGGGAGGACAGGCTGGCACCGGTCATTTTGGTGCCGTCGACACGAGTGTATTCGCCCAGGTACACGTTACGAATGCCCTTGGCATCGTAGAACTGCGAGTTGTGGGTGTTGTCGCTGAAGCAGTCGTGTTCGTCTTCAGGGGAGTTGGCTTCCAGGGAAACCTTCATACGCTCGCCCGCCAGTTCGCCCAGGGACAAGCTGCCCATGCCGAACAGCATTTTGCGCAGGCCGGAATCCACCGGTTCTGCTTCCAGGGTGGCGCGGTAGTTGTCGGCCACGTTCGGCTTCCAGTTGCCGACCATTTCTTCCAGGTCGCTGACCAGCAGCTGAGTCACGGATTTCAGGTAAGCGCGACGACGATCGTTGTGACCGCCGGTGGCGCCTTTGCCTTCCAGGTAATCGGAAGCAGGACGGTTGCCGGCGCCAGGGCCGGTGCCGTTCAGGTCCTGGCCCCAGAGCAGGAATTCGATGGCGTGGTAGCCGGTCGCGACGTTGGCCTCGGAACCACCCAGCTCGTTCAGGCTGGCGAGTTTTTCCGGGGTGATGTCTTTCACGTCGATCTTGTCTTCGCCGACCTGAACTTCAGTGTTGGCGATGATGTTGGCGGTTGCGCCCGGGTTACCCAGTGCGTGCTCGTAGGATTTGTCGACGTAGTCGATCAGGCCTTCATCCAGTGGCCAGGCGTTCACCTGACCTTCCCAGTCGTCGATGATGGTGTTGCCGAAGCGGAACACTTCGCTCTGCAGGTACGGAACGCGAGCAGCGACCCAGGCAGCCTTGGCGGCTTTCAGGGTGTCGGCGTTTGGCTTCGCGAGGAAGGTATCGACAGCGGTTTGTAGGGTTTTCGCGGTGGATTCGGCATCGCTGTAAACGGCGAAGACGATGTCGGCGTAATGCGCGACAACGGCTTTGGCAGAGGCTTCGTCGACTTTGCCGGCAGCAGCAGGCGCAGCAGCCGGGGCCGTGGTAGTAGCGGCTGGCGTAGGCGCTGGAGCGGCAGCTTTGTCTTTGCCTTCGCCACAACCGGCGAGGGAAATAGCGATGGCCAACAGACTGGCGGTAGCCAGAGGCATACGAATCATGGCGAACATCCTGCTTCGAGAAGGGGGTGGAATAGCGCAACGAGGGCGCAAAGCTGCGACATAATGCAAATCTTTCGCATTATCTGTAAAGGGTTGTGCTTGGAAATATTTCTTATTCAGCCAACGGTTATGCCGTGGATCAAAAGATCGCCGCCTCGTTTCACTCTGTAGGAACGAGCAGGCTCGCTCCTACAAGATTGCGGCATTGCTGCGCTGAGCCTGTTTCAGATAGGCGCCCAGTTCTCGTGCCGGCAGGGGTTTGCTGTAAAAGTAGCCCTGACCTTCGTGGCAGCCTTCGGAAATGATGTAGGCCTCTTGCTCGACGGTTTCCACGCCTTCGGCAATGACCTGCATGCCAAGGCTCTTGCCCAGCTGAATGATCGCCCGAACGATGGTCGCATCGTCGTCGTCATCGAGCAGATCCTGTACGAAGCTCTTGTCGATTTTGATCTTGTCCAGCGGCAGGCTTTTCAGGTAACTCAGCGATGAGTAACCGGTGCCGAAGTCGTCGATGGCAATCAACGCGCCGGATCTACGCAGGCTCAGCAGATGCTGGGCGGCGGTGCTGATGTCTTCCATCAGGCCGGTTTCGGTGACTTCCAGCTCCAGGCTGCGCGGTGGCAGGCGGTACATTTGCAACAGGTTGTTGACCACCCGTGGCAGTTCGGCGTGGTGTAACTGCACCGTGGACAGGTTCACCGCCATGCGCAGGTCGGTGAAGCCCTGGTCATGCCAGTCGCGCAACTGTTTACAGGCCTGATCCAGCACCCATTCGCCAATGGCAATGATGGTGCCGTTCTGCTCGGCCAGCGGGATGAACAGGTCCGGCGGTACCAGCCCATGTTCGGGATGTTGCCAGCGAATCAATGCCTCGACGCCCACCACCCGATGATCGCGGTAGCTGATCTGCGGTTGGTAGACGAGGTAGAACTGGTCGCGAACCAAGGCGTCGCGCAGGTCCTTTTCCAGTTCACGACGGCGACGCATCTCGGTGTCGACACTGGCGATATAGAACTGATAACGGTTGCGCGAGCGAGTCTTGGCCAGGGTCATGGTCTGCTCGGCTTTTTGCAGCAGCTTCTCGGTGCTGTCGCCATCCTCGGGGAACAGCGTGATGCCGATGGTGGCGCGCAGGCGAATCTCTTGATGATCGAGGGCAAATGCCGCTTCCAGGTCATCGAGAATGCTTTGTGCCAGTTCGGCAGCTTCGTAGGGTTGTTCGATATCGGCCTGAACCAGTGCGAACTGATCGCCGCCGAGGCGGGCGAGAGCGCCGAGTCGACCACTGTGGGCTCGCAGGCGATCGGCCAGCGCCAGCAGCAGCTGGTCGCCGGTCTGATAGCTGAACTGTTCGTTGATGCCCTTGAAGTCATCGAGTCCGACGCACAACACCGCGACCCGACGTTGCAGTTTGCCGGCGTCGACGAGGATCTTGTCCAGTTGCTGTTGCAATTGCTGGCGGTTCGGCAGGCCGGTGAGGAAGTCGTACTGGGCCATGCGCAGCAGACTGTTTTCCGCTTCGTGGCGCAGGTGAGTGTTGCGCTCGATGGATTCGAGCAACTGGTTGGCAGTGTTGATCCAGATGCCCAGTTCGTTTTTCTCGTGGCCCCTGATCTGTGGAATCTTGTGCGCGCTGGGGCGGTCCGGGTTGATTTCGGTCAGGTGCTCGATGATCCGCGACAGCGGTTTGGTCAGCAGCCAGTGGTAGACCAGATACAACACCAGTCCCATGGCGAGGGCGCGCAATACCCCGGAAATGAAGATGATCACCGAGCTGACGATGAACCCTTGCCCGTAGGTGGCGGTGTCGAGGGTGATGCTCAGGTCGCCGTAGTACTCGCTGTAGGGGCCGCGACCCACCAGTTGAGTGGTGAAGGTGCGTTCCTTGCCGAGGATCAGGTCGGTCAGCCAGCGGCTGTTGGATTGCTGCAACTCGCGGGACTTTTGCGCCAGCATGGCTTCATTGGGGTGACCGATGGAGGCCTGGCGTACGGCGTCGTCCTGAAACAGGCCTTCAATCACCTGCATGCCCATCTCCCGGTCCAGGCTGTAGACGGCCTGGGTCGAGGGGTCGCGGAACATGTCGAGGATGCGCTGGGCATCGCCGGCCACGGCCTGGCGTGTTTTATAGGCATCGAAAACGATCTGCGCGCAGCTCAAGACCACGCCGACGATCAATGCCGACAGGAGCACGACCCGGAGCAACTTTACCGACAAGCTGTTCTTGAGTTCCAGCTTCAAAGAGTCATTCCTTGTTCCGTGCAGGTAGCATCAAGTTGCCATGAGTATTGGCAATCCGGTGATGGCAGTCAAAGGGACAATCGAACACAGGGGAATTTGCCTGTGGGGTTGGCCGAAATGCTGTTGCCTGGAGTCATTGCCCTATTAGTACTGTGTCGGTAGTCGAGTCCTTCAACTTGAGGGGGATTTGGACATATTTTCCTTTTGGTTGATGTTAGACGTCTGTGGCGTTGGGGCAAGGGGCTGATGGCTGGTTTCATTGTGGGAAATCGGCCTGCTTTCTGCTGATGTGCACCTTTCAATTGTGGGAGCGAGACCAGCTTGCCGGCGATGACGGCCTGACAGCCGACCTGATTTCACAGGCTCACCTCAGTCCCTGTGGGAGCTGGCTTGCCAGCGATGGCGGCCCAATACCCGAGAGATATTTTTCGGTTGTACTCGAATTCTGTAGGGGTTCTGGAACCCAAAAAAAACCCGGCAAAAGCCGGGTTTTTTGACTGGCGTCGATCTTAAGCAGTAAAGGTTTTACCTTCGAACTGCTCAGCCACGAATTTCCAGTTGACCAGGTTCCAGAACGCTTCGACGTATTTCGGACGAACGTTGCGGTAGTCGATGTAGTAAGCGTGTTCCCAGACATCGCAGGTCAGCAGCGGGGTGTCGCCGTTGGTCAGCGGGTTGCCGGCGCCGATGGTGCTGGCCAGGGCCAGGGAACCGTCAGCCTTTTTCACCAGCCAGCCCCAACCGGAACCGAAAGTGCCGATGGAAGTCTTGCTGAACTCTTCCTTGAACTTGTCGAACGAACCGAAGGAAGCATTGATGGCTTCAGCCAGTGCGCCGGTTGGTTGACCGCCGGCGTTTGGCGCCAGGCAGTTCCAGTAGAAAGTGTGGTTCCAGACTTGAGCGGCGTTGTTGAAGATACCGCCCGAGGAAGACTTGACGATTTCTTCCAGAGTCTTGCCTTCGAACTCGGTGCCTGGCACCAGGTTGTTCAGGTTCACGACGTAGGTGTTGTGGTGCTTGTCGTGGTGGTATTCCAGAGTTTCCTTGGAAATGTGCGGCTGCAGGGCATCGTGTGCATAAGGCAGCGGCGGCAATTCGAAAGCCATGATGATTCTCCTAATCAGGTCAGTTGCGGTGAGCGCAAGGCCGATCACGGGCGGCCATACAAGCGCCGGGGAGTTTGTACTCTTTGCGGCGCATCGAACCGGATCATAGCACCGGGGGTGCGGCATAACCACGCAACAACTGTGTGGAATAGAGGTTCCAGAGCCTTTTGGAATATCAGGAAGCGATGATCAGTTGGCCAGCCACGGTGAACATCATCACGGCGACCAACAGATCCAGAATCCGCCAAGTGCTCGGACGAGCCAGCCACGGCGCCAGCCATGCAGCGCCCAGCGCCAACGTGAAGAACCACAGCAACGACGCACTGGCCGCGCCCACGACATAAGCCCCGGGCTCGGTTTGTTGCGCACCGAGAGAGCCAATCAGCAACACGGTATCCAGATAAACGTGCGGGTTGAGCAAGGTCACCGCCAGGGCGCTGAGCATCACCGCGCGCAGCGAACGTACTGTCTGGTTTTCACCTTGTTGCAGACTTTGCTTCGAGCAGGCCCGACGCAGTGCGAGGCTGCCGTACCACAGCAGAAACGCCGCACCACCCCAACGAGCGATGGCCAATAAAGTCGGGTTTTGCGCCAGCACGGTCGCCAGACCGAATACACCGGCCGCCACCAGCAACGCGTCGCACGTCACGCAGAGCGCCGCCACCGGCAGGTGATGTTCACGTCGCAGGCTCTGGGCCAGTACAAACGCATTCTGAGTACCGATCGCCATGATCAGCCCCGCGGCCACCAACAGGCCGTTCACATAGCTTTGCCACATAAGTTTTTACTCCGCGTTGGCTGCCAGATCCCGAAGCACTTGCAGGGCGCGTTCGGCATCGGCCAGGCCGACAAATAAATGATCGTGGAAGTAACCGGCGATCACGTTGCAGCTGATTCCGGCCTGACCCAACGCGGTGGCGAACGCGGCGGTCAGGCCTACGGCGTCCAGGGCCGAATGCACGTTGAGGGTGATCCAGGCTGCGACGTAGTCGAAGCTGAAACCGGCCTGTTCAGCGTGGGAACGTTGCAGAATCACCGTCAGACCTTCCTGCTCGCGAAAGCTGCCGACAATTTCGAGGCCCGATGGCAACTGACCGTCACGCAGGGTGCAGAACACGTATTCGCCTGCGTTGAGTTGCGGGCTCATGCTGCGTAGCAATGTGGCCAATGAAGTTTCGCCAGCCATGTCGGTAATCCTTGTTCAAGAGTTCTTGCCGGGCATTCTCTGCTGCTAACCTGTATAAGAAAAACCAATCATGCTGATCGCTCATTAGGAAAACTGATGTTCGACTATAAATTGCTGTCTGCCTTGGCTGCGGTGGTTGAGCAGGCCGGTTTCGAACGTGCCGCGCAGGTGCTCGGGTTGTCGCAATCGGCGATCTCGCAGCGCATCAAATTGCTGGAAGCGCGGGTCGGCCAGCCGGTGCTGGTGCGGGTTACGCCGCCCGCGCCGACGGAAATCGGTCGGCGCTTGCTCAACCACGTGCAGCAAGTTCGCTTGCTGGAGCGCGATCTGCAGACGCTGGTCCCTGCGCTGGATGAAGAAGGTCTGCCGGAACGTCTGCGCATCGCCCTGAATGCCGACAGCCTCGCCACCTGGTGGGCCGAAGCGGTCGGTGACTTTTGCGCCGAACAACATCTGTTGCTGGATCTGGTGGTCGAAGACCAGACCGTCGGCCTCAAACGCATGCGTGCAGGCGAAGTGGCCGCGTGTGTCTGTGCCAGCGAACGTCCGGTGGCCGGGGCGCGCAGCGTCCTGTTGGGCGCCATGCGATATCGCGCACTGGCCAGCCCGGCGTTCATCGCCCGGCATTTTCCGCACGGCGTTCGCGCCGAACAGTTGTCGAAAACGCCGGCATTGGTGTTTGGCCCGGACGATTTCCTACAGCATCGCTACCTCGCTTCCCTCGGCGTCGACGGCGGTTTCGAACACCATTTATGCCCATCATCCGAAGGCTTCATTCGCCTGACGGAGGCCGGTCTCGGCTGGGGACTGGTGCCGGAATTGCAGGTGCGCGAGCAACTTGAACGCGGTGTTCTGGTGGAGCTTTTGCCAGATAAGCCCATCGATGTGCCGCTGTACTGGCATCATTGGCGCAATGGCGGTCAGTTGCTGGGGTTGCTGACCGATCAATTGGTGCGCTCGTCGAGGCAATGGCTGGTGCCGTTGACCTGACCGGCAGCGTCAAGACCTCACGCACTACGCAAAACGAAATATTCGGAGCACTACATGAAGATTCTGGTCACCGGCGCAAGCGGCTTCATTGGCGGGCGCTTTGCGCGTTTCGCCCTGGAGCAGGGCCTGGATGTACGGGTCAACGGTCGCCGGGCCGAAAGCGTCGAACACCTGGTGCGCCGTGGCGCCGAGTTCATTGCGGGCGACTTGAGTGACCCGCAACTGGCACGCGACCTGTGTTCCGATGTCGAAGCCGTGGTGCATTGCGCCGGGGCTGTCGGCGTGTGGGGGCGCTATCAGGACTTTCATCAGGGCAACGTGCAGGTCACCGAAAACGTGGTCGAAGCCTGCCTGAAACAACGGGTGCGACGACTGGTGCATTTGTCCTCGCCGTCGATCTACTTTGACGGCCGCGATCACCTCGGATTGACCGAAGAACAGGTGCCCAAGCGCTTCAAGCATCCCTACGCCGCGACCAAATTCCTGGCCGAGCAAAAGGTCTTCGGCGCCCAGGAGTTCGGCCTTGAAACCCTGGCCTTGCGCCCGCGTTTCGTGACCGGTGCCGGCGACATGAGCATCTTCCCGCGATTGCTGAAAATGCAACACAAAGGTCGCCTGGCAATCATCGGTAACGGCTTGAACAAGGTCGATTTCACCAGCGTGCAAAACCTCAACGAAGCCTTGCTCAGCAGCTTGCTGGCCAGTGATTCAGCCTTGGGCAAGGCCTACAACATCAGCAACGGCGCGCCGATTCCGTTGTGGGATGTGGTCAATTACGTCATGCGCAAAATGGACGTCCCACAGGTGACCCGCTACCGCTCCTACGGCTTGGCTTACGCCGTGGCGGCGCTCAACGAGGGCGCTTGCAAGCTGTGGCCGGGTCGCCCCGAACCGACCTTGTCGCGCCTGGGCATGCAGGTCATGAACAAAAATTTCACCCTGGACATCAGTCGCGCGCGGCATTATCTGGATTACGACCCGAAGGTCAGTCTGTGGACCGCCCTCGACGAATTCTGCGGCTGGTGGAAGGCTCAGGGCATTCACTGACAAATCCCGTTACTGAACGGAGAGTGAGGTTCAGGGTCAATCGATGCGGCCGACGGGTTTATACTTCGCCGCATCAAGCCATCACCGCGTTCCACAAAGGTTGACTCAATGTCCATGCGTAACGATGCCAACGACGACTTCGACGATGTACCGAGCCTGCGTGCCGACAGCCTCGATGACGATGACTTTGTGCCCACCGCCCGCACCGCCGTGCATTCGCGCACGCCGCCGGTGGTCAAGGTCAAAGCTGCCAGCTCCGGCCCGTTGTGGGCACTGGTCGGCGCCTTGTTCTTTGCGTTCGCTGGCCTTGCCTGGTGGAGCTTTCAGCAGATCTCGCTGATGGAACAGCAACTGGTGGCCACCCAGGAAAGTTTCGCGCGGATCAGTGAGGACGCTGCGGGGCGCTTGCAGGACATTTCTGGCAAGGTCGTCGCCAGCCAGACCAACGTCACCAGCGACAGCGAAGCGCTGAAACTGCAAATCAAGCAGCTGGAAAGCAAACTCCAGGACCAGAGCAAGCAGCAGCAAGGCGTTGTCGGCCAGACTTCGGACCTGGACAAGCGTCTGGCGCAAATGACCGCGCAAACCGCCGATCTGGACAAGCGCCTGGCGCAAGCCACCGCCCAGAACACCGAGCACCAGACCGCCAACACGCAATTGCAGGCCCAGGTCAAAGCCCTGAGCAGCGAACTGGCCGCCCTGAAAAGCGCGCCGGCGGACACTGAAAAATTCGACGCACAGCTGAAAAGCCTCGGCGCCGACATCGTTGCGCTGAAAAAACAAGGCAACCCGAGCGCCGCGATCGAGCGTCTGGAACAGGACATGATCGTGCTCAAAAGCGAGCAGGACAACCGCCCGGCCGCCGGGCCTGCCTCGTCCAACACCGCCGAGTTCGACGCTTTCCGTGCTTCGGTCACCCGCAACATCAACACCCTGCAGGCGCAGATTCAGAACTTGCAGCAGCAGTTGCGTGCCAGGCCTTGAGGGTGAGGACGCGGTAATTCGCTGCAATACCATTTTGCAGACTGCGGTTCGCTGAATATCCATACATGCCCCATTGCCGTCTACGCTCTTGAAACACTGACAAGAACGAGGGATGCGCAATGGGGTTTTTGCACAGGTTGGCCCTGCTGGGCGCGATGCTGTTGCTGTGTATGGGGCAGGTTCAGGCTGCCGGCACCGAAAAGGACGACAGCAAGGCTGCCATCGCCTTGCTGGAAAAAGCCCTGGCCTATTACCACGACAACGGTGACAAGGCGTTCGCGGCCTTCAGCCGACAGGGCGAGTTTGTCGACAAGGACCGCTACGTATTCGTGCTCGATACCAACGGCGTGATGCTCGCCAGCGGTGGGCCTTCGTCGGCGTTGATCGGGCGTGATGTGTCGGATGTGCTCGGGCCGGATTTGCAAAAGGCCTTCAAGGACGCGTTGAAGGTGCCGGAGGGCAATGGCATTCAGCAGGCGGAATATCGCTGGCAGAACTGGTCCGACGGAAAGGTCGAACGCAAGCATGTGTTCTATCAACGGGTCGGCCAGCGGATTCTGGCGGTGGGTTACTACTTGCCACGGGCGTCGGCGGAGCAGGCGATGGCGTTACTGAACAAAGCGGCGACCGATCTGGCCAAGGACGAGAAGGGTACGCTCACGGCGATCAACTCGCTGAAGGGCGGTTACTTGCAGGATGACCTGTATGTGTTTGTCGTCGATCTGGACACCCAGCGCTATGTCGCCCACGGTACCAACCTGCGGCTGATCAATACCGATTTCGGCAAGATCAAGGACCCTGAAGGCAAGCCGGTGGGCGAGCCGATCCTGGCGTTGATCGCCAAGCAGGATTCTGGCGAATATGAATATCGGTGGAAAAACCCGGTGACCGGCAAGGTCGAGGACAAGCATGCGTACCTGAAGAAGGTCGGGCATTTTCTGGTGGCGGTCGGGTATTACAGCCCTTGATGGTGGTGACTGACAGACCGCCATCGCGAGCAGGCGACTCGGTGTATCTATCGAGCCTTGTCCTCCCGCCCCCGCAACACCCGGTTCGGCATGGCAATCGCCGCCGCCAACCCCAGCAACGACACCGCGGCACTGACCATCAACAAATGCCGGAAGGTCAGCAGCAGCTCGGCGCGCAAGGCGTTCTGTGCATCCCCCGGCGCGGCGTTCAGGCCGTCCAGCAAGACGTTCCCCGAGCTGCCCTCGGCAATCAGCGTCGAGCCGGCCAGATGGGCGAAACTCGAGTCTTGCAGTAACGCCAGCAACAGCGCCGACATCAACGCCACGCCCACCGCGCCGCCCAGGGAGCGGAACAGGTTGGTGGTGCTGGTCGCCACGCCGATGTCCCGTTGTTCCACGGAGTTCTGCGTCCCGACCAATGACGTCGGGAACTGCATGCCGGAGGCGATCCCGCTGAGCACCATGAACAGACTGCTGAGCACCACGGCCTGTGGCGGGCTGAATGCCATCCCGAGAATGGCGATCGGCATGAGGAGGGCGCCCGCGAGGATCATCGGTTTATAGCGCCCTGTCACCGAGGTCCGGCGCCCGGCGAAATACGCACCGATCGGCAAACCCATGGCCAGTGGCAACAGGTGCAGCGCGGCGCTATCCGCTCCGGCGCCCGTCACGCTCTGGAAGCGCAGCGGCATCAGCACAATCAACGAAATCGCCTGGAAACTGGTGAAGAAAATCGTGCACCAGCACAGGATCGCATTGCGGTTGGCGAACAGGTGCATGGGCAGCAACGGCTCCCGCGCACGGCGCTCATGTCGGACGAACAAGGCCAGGACCACCACCGCACAGCCGAGCAAACCCAACACCTCGGCGCTGCGCCACGAGTGGCCCTGGCCGACCTGGGTGATACCGAGCAACAAGGCCGTCAGACCGATTATCATCAGCAGCGTGCCAAGGTAATCGATGATCGGCTTGCGCTGCGGTACGGGCAGCCCCACCAACGTGCGATTGGCCACCAGCCACGCGCCCAGACCCAGCGGCAGGTTAATCAGGAACACCCAGCGCCACGACAGGTATTCGGTCATGTAACCGCCGAGCACCGGACCGGCCACGCTGGCCACCGCGTACATGCTGCTGAAATAACCTTGATAGCGACCCCGTTCGCGGGGTGGCACGATGTCGCCGATGATCGCCTGGCTGACTGAAATCATCCCGCCGGCGCCAATGCCCTGAAGAATGCGCGCCAATACCAGTTGCTCCATGCTCTGGGCCATGCCGCAGAACAACGAAGCTATCGTGAACAGCCCCATGCCGAACAGCATCAACGTGCGCCGACCGTACAGGTCGCCGAGTTTGCCGTAGATCGGCACCGCCACGGTCATTGCCACCATGTAGCCGGAAATCACCCAGGCCAACAGGCTGACATCCTTGAACTGTGCGGAAATGGCCGGCATCGATACGGCGACAATGGTCTGGTCCAGCGCGCCGAGAAAAATCGCCAGCATCAGGGCGATCAGCACGCTGCGAATGGCCGGTTTAGGCGTGTCAGGCTGGTTGAGATTGGTCACGTTGGAACCTGCGGGCAGTGAAAGTCCCGCAAGAGGTAATGGCGAGCGGGGATGCTCGCCAGTGTAAGTCGGTAGCAGGCTATTCGATAGCCTCATAAGGAAGCCCGACATAATTTTCTGCAATGGTTTTTCGACCCGCCTCAGAGCTGACGAAGTAGTCCAGCTCCGACTCACTGATGCGTTGGCTGAACTCGTCGTGATCGTCAAAGCGATGCAACATCGAGGTCATCCACCAGGAAAACCGTTCGGCTTTCCAGACCCGGCGCAGACAGACCTCGGAGTATTTTTCCAGCAAGTCGACGCGGCCCTCGCGGTAAACCTTCAGCAGGATATTGAATAATGTACTGACGTCACTGGCCGCCAGGTTCAGGCCTTTGGCGCCGGTCGGCGGGACGATGTGAGCAGCGTCGCCGACCAGAAACATCCGGCCGTATTGCATCGGTTCGACCACGAAACTGCGCAACGGCGCGATGCTTTTTTCGATGGACGGCCCGGTCACCAAAGACTCGGCCAACGCAGCAGGCAGCCGGGATTTGAGCTCATCCCAGAAACGCTGATCGGACCAATTCTCAACGTGTTCGTCAGCAGGCACCTGAAGGTAATACCGGGTTCGGGTCGCCGAGCGCATGCTGCACAGGGCAAAACCGCGTTCGTGACGGGCGTAGACCAACTCATCGTGAACCGGTGGCGTGTCCGCGAGAATCCCCAGCCAGCCGAATGGATAAACCCGTTCGAAGACCTTCAGTTGCTCGGCGGGAATCGATTGCCGCGCCACACCATGAAAACCGTCGCAACCGGCGATGTAGTCGCAATCGAGCCGAAAGGTTTCGCCGTCCTTTTCGAACGTCACGTAGGCTTCATCGGATTTCATGCCGTGGGGTACGACGTTGACGGCTTCGTAAATCGTCTGCGCACCGGCCTCCCGACGAGCGGCCATCAAGTCACGGGTGACCTCGGTCTGCCCGTAGATCATCACGGTTTTGCCCCCGGTCAAGGCTTGCAGATCGATGTGTACCTGACGCCCGTCGAGGGCCAGTTCGAAGCCGCCGTGAACCAGCCCTTCGGCGTCCATGCGCTGGCCGACACCGGCCTGACGCAGCAGCTCTACCATGCCTTGTTCGAGGACACCGGCGCGGATTCGCCCGAGCACATAGTCCGGGGTCTGGCGTTCGAGGATGAGGGTGTCGATACCGGCGTTGTGCAGTAATTGACCGAGCAGCAAACCAGACGGACCGGCACCGATGATAGCGATTTGGGTTTTCAGCGTTTTCATTGTTTTTAGGACTCGCAAGCTCCACACGACCAGAGTCGGTGAATTATTTTTATGGATCGAGTGCTTGCATTTTTCACTTGCGGGTCTGTCAATTGAAGGTGAAAACTGAGCCGATAGCTGTACATTCTGCCAATCGGTGCGATTATCGCCCGCCACCTTCCGAGGCCTGGATTGAAGTTATGAACAAGCCTGCCCTGCCTTCGATACCGGTGTTCAAGCTCTATGGTGAAAGCCTGGACTGGCCGACCCCGGACTTGTTGCACTGCGAAACCATCTCCAAACGCAGCCGCGAACATCAGTGGGAAATCAAACCCCACCGCCACGCCGATTTGTGCCAGTTGCTCTTCGTGTTCAAAGGTCAGGCAGAGCTTGAAATCGAAGGCAAACGCACGCAGCTGAACGAACCGGCGATCCTGGTCCTGCCGCCGTTATCGGTGCACGGTTATCGTTTTTCCGAGGATGTCGAAGGATTCGTCCTGACGCTGGCAGCGCCGCTGGTCGCCCATCTTCAGGCGCAACTGGGCAACTCGGTGAACGCCCTGGCGCAGGCCGAAAGTTATCCGGCCGGCAATGACGGTGAGTACCTCAACAGTTTGTTTTCTGCGTTGCAAAACGAATACACCGGCCATCAACCGGCCCGGGAAATGCTCATGCATTCGCTGGTCAGCGTGATCATGGTGTGGGTCAGCCGGCAGGTGCTGCAGCGTCGCTCGGCCACTCAGCGACCGCAGCGCGCGCGGGAATATCTCAACGGATTTATTCAACTGGTGGAAGAGACCTATCGTCAGCACGTCAAGGTCGAAGATCTGGCGCATCGCTTGGGCATTTCGGTGTCGCACCTCAACGGCACGTGCCGTGAACTGGCGGGGCAACCGGCGTTGCAGATCATGCACGAGCGGCAATTGCTGGAGGCCAAGCGTTTGCTGACTTACACCAGCATGACCATTTACGAAATGTCCGATGTGTTGGGGTTTTCCGATCCGACCAACTTCACGCGCCTGTTCCGGCGTCGTGTGGGAATCTCGCCCAAGGCGTTCCGCGACCGCTTGAAGGCCGATCAGGACAACGAGGCCTGATCTTCGTCGTTATCGGAGGGCGTTGAGGGTGGCGTTGTGGGGAATGCAACGCTCGAAATTACAACTCGCGTACTCACGGGGCAGGTTTCGCAACTGCTCGACGCGCCAGGCCGCGGTGCCGTACAGCGCCAGCGTCGCCGCGCAGGTGATGAAAATGGCGAGGTATCTTCTTGTTTTCGTGTTCATGGCGTTGACCTCTGAACGAATACCCTTCGGTACTCCTTTCAGCATAGGTCAGCGGCAGTGAGTTGCCAGTCACGCGTTCTGCGCATGTATCCCGACATTCAGAACACTGATGTTCCCTGTGGCAGCTGGCTTGCCCGCGATGACGGCCTTCCTGTCAGCAATGATGTGACTGATAGATCGCTATCGCGGGCAAGCCCGCTCCCACAGGGGCCTCTTAAAGTCCGATATCCCACGCGGGTTCTTCGGGGAATCTGAGCACCAGAAAATCCAGCACGCTGCGCAGCGCCGCCGGCATGTGTTTGCGTGAGGCATACACCGCGTAGATGTTCATCTGGCGCGGTTCGACCTGGGGCAGCAGGCGGATCAGTTCGCCGCTGTGGATATGCACACCCGCCTGATAACTCGGCAGCATCGCCACCCCGGCGCCGGCGATCGTTGCGCGTAGCAGCGTACTGGCTTCATTGGCGCTGATGTTGCCCTGCACCGGCACCGAGACCGGTTCGCCGTCCTGTTCGAAATGCCACAGACTTTTGCCGAAGTAGGAATGAGTCAGGCAGTTGTGCTGGCTCAGGTCTTCCACCTGTATTGGCGTCGGGTGTTCTTGCAGGTAGGCGGGAGAAGCGCAGATCACCGAGCGGCAGACCGTCAGCCGCCGCGCAATGAGGTTCGGGTCCAGGTCATTGCTGGTGCGAATCGCCAGATCGATGCGCTCATCCACCAGGTTCACCGTGCGGTCGAGCATCTGCAGGTCGATGCTGACGCCGGGGTAACGCTTGACGTAGGCGGCCATCGCATCGGCCAATTGCGCCTGGCCGAACGAGGTGCTGACGCTGATTCGCAGCAGGCCACGCGGTGCATCGTCCGGTTCGCTGACGGCTGCTTGCATGTCCGTGGACAGGTCGAGCATCTGCCGACAGCGCGGCAGTATTTCACTGCCGGCAGCGGTCAGGCTCAATTTACGTGTAGTGCGATGCATCAGGCGTGCGCCGACCCAGTCTTCCAGTTCCGCCAGATACCGCGAAACCACCGGCCGCGACAGGTCCAGATGATCGGCGGCGGCCGACTGGCTGCCGAGGTCGACCACTGTGACGAATACGCGCATTGCTTGTAGACGATCCATGATTTGCCCGCTTTCAGAAACAAACTATGTTCCAGCATCGCATTTTTTGTACTGAGTCAGGCAACTAAGCTCTGTTCCATCGCCAAGCATGGCACTCGGACAACGGAGCAACAGATGATCGGTTTCACTTCCCTCAAGCGTATTTTGCTGGCCACGGCTACCCTTGGTTTCGCGGCCCACGCGGCGGCATCGACGCTGACGCTGGATGTTTATAACCCCGGCGAGAAAGCGATCTTCCCGGTGACGTCGGTGCTGGTCAGCGGCGACAAGGACGCGATTCTGGTGGACGCGCAATTCGGCAAGTCCCAGGCCGAGCAAGTGGTGGAAAAAATTCGCGCCAGTGGCAAGCAACTGACCACCATTTACATCAGCCACGGTGACCCGGATTACTACTTCGGCCTCGACACCCTGACCGCCGCGTTCCCCGATGCCAAAGTGCTCGCCTCGCAGCCGACCGTGGACCACATCAAGCAAACCGTCGACGGCAAACTGGCGTTCTGGGGACCGAAAATGGGCGCCGACGTGCCGGCCAAAACCATCGTGCCGGGCGTGCTCAAGGGCGACAGCCTGATGCTCGAAGGGCAGAAGCTGCAGGTAGTCGGTCTTGATGGCCGGCAACCGGATCGCACCTTTGTGTGGATCCCGTCGATCAAGGCAGTGGTCGGTGGCGTAGTCGTCGCAGAAAACATTCACGTGTGGATGGCCGATACCCAAACCGCTCAGTCCCACGCTGATTGGCTGGCTACGCTGCATTCCATCGAAACCCTGAAACCGCACACCATCGTGCCGGGTCACTACCTTGGTGAGAGCGCCCGTTCCCTGGCTGCCGTGCAGTTCACTGCCGATTACATCAAGGCCTTCGACGAAGAAACCGCCAAGGCCAAAGACGCTGCCGCGCTGATCGCCGCGATGAAAAAACGCTACCCGAAGCTGGGCGAAGAAAGCTCGCTGGAGCTGAGCGCCAAAGTCGCCAAGGGCGAGATGAAGTGGTAACCCGATTGACCCACTCACACTGATCCACACTGGAGAACGTCATGAGCAACATCGCAATCATCGGTGCCACCGGCCGTGCCGGCAGCCAATTGTTGGAAGAAGCCCTGCGTCGTGGTCATAGCGTTACGGCCATCGCTCGCGATACGTCGAAAATCGGCCAGCGTGCCGGGGTGGTCAACAAGAACGTTGACGCCCTCGATGCCCAAGCGCTGCAAGCGGCAATCGCGGGTCATGACGTGGTGATCAGCGCCGCGCACTTCGCGACCCTGCCTGCCAGCGCCGTCATCGGGCCGTTGAAACAGGCCGGGGTGAAACGTCTGTTGGTGGTCGGCGGGGCGGGTTCGCTGTTGCTGCCGGACGGTACTCGCGTTATCGACAGCAAAGGTTTTCCTGAAGAGTACAAAACCGAGGCCAGTGCCGGTGCTCAATTCCTGGAGAACCTGCGTAAGGAAAAAGATCTGGACTGGACCTTTGTGTCGCCCTCTGCGGAGTTCATCGAAGGTGATCGCACGGGGTCGTTTCGAATCGGCAAGGATGATTTGCTGGTGAGCGGGGCGGGGCGCAGCTGGATTACGTTTGCTGATTATGCGATTGCGATGCTGGACGAAGTTGAGACGCCGAAGCACTCCCGTCAGCGGTTTACTGTCGGGTATTGATGGCGCGGCTTATACCTTCGCCGGCAAGCCAGTTCCTACAGGGGGACAACATAAACCTGGTAGGAGCCGGCTTGCCGGCGATGCTTTTGGGCCGTCACCGACTCTGGGCCTGCTCGACCAACCACCCCATCAACTCGCGCAACTTCGGTGAAGGCGCGGGTTTCTCCGGGAAAACCAGGTAATACGCCAACCCGGTTTTTACCTTCAATTCAAACGGCATGACCAGTCGCCCGGCGCTCAGGTCGTCGCCAATCAACGACCAATCGCCAATCGCCACACCCGTCCCTTGGGATGCCATCGACATCGCCAAGTCCAGGGTTTCGAAGTGCTGGCCTTTGCTGACATTGCTCAAATGAAGGTCCGCCGCTTTCAACCAGGCATTCCAGTCGCGCTCATCCCGCGTCGGGTGCAGCAGCAAATGCTGTTGCAGATCCGCGGGTGCCTGCAAGGCCGTCGGGCCTTCCAGCATCGGTCGTGAACACACCGGGGTCAGTTGCTCATCGAACAGCAGATAAGACGTCAACGCACTGTCCGGCGGCGCGCCATACATCACCGCCGCATCGAATTGCTCGCGATGAAAATCCACGCCGTGCTTGACCGTGGTGGTCAACTCCACCGGCACATCCGGACGCTCCCGTTGCCACTGTAAAAGGCGCGGCAACAACCAGCGCATCACACAGGTCGGCGCCTTGAGTTGCAGGGTTTCGCGCTTCTCACCGATCTGCTCCACCGCCTCGTCGATCAGGCCGAAAATCTGCTGCACCCGTGGCAGCCACTCCCGTCCTTCAGCGGTCAAATCCAAGCCGCGGGCCTGGCGAATGAACAGCTCATAACCCAGATGCTCTTCCAGCCCGGCGATCTGCCGACTCACCGCGCCCTGGGTGATGAACAGCTGTTCGGCCGCACGGGTGAAGTTGCAGCACTGCGCGGTGATCAGAAAAGTGTACAGCGCCGGCAGGGGAGGCAATCGTTTCATTGGGATCCAAGGTATGACGTGAGGACATGGCTAGTATGACTTTTTATCCATTGTTGCGGCTACGTGTCGCCCGTTCCAATGAGGCCATCCCTGGACCTGCCCGCTCATCATAAACACTGCGCAGGCCCGGCGTCTCAAACGAACAAAAAGGGCAAAAGACATGGCGACGTGCGGCGAAGTATTGGTCAAGTTACTCGAAGATTACGGGGTCGAGCAGGTGTTCGGCATCCCCGGGGTTCACACCGTGGAGCTGTATCGCGGGCTGGCCCGTTCGAGCATCAACCACGTCACTCCGCGTCACGAACAGGGCGCCGGTTTCATGGCTGACGGTTATGCACGCACCAGCGGAAAACCGGGTGTGTGCTTCATCATCACCGGTCCGGGCATGACCAACATCACCACCGCCATGGGTCAGGCCTACGCCGATTCGATCCCGATGCTGGTGATCTCCAGTGTGCAGACTCGCAACCAGTTGGGTGGCGGTCGCGGCAAGCTCCATGAACTGCCGAACCAGAGCGCCTTGGTCGGCGGCGTGGCAGCGTTCTCCCACACGCTGATGTCGGCGTCCGAGTTGCCGGGCGTCCTGGCCCGCGCTTTCGCGCTGTTCCAGGCCGGTCGCCCGCGTCCGGTGCACATCGAAATTCCCCTGGACGTGCTGGTCGAAGAGGCCGATGACCTGCTCAGCAGCCTGCCGGTCAACATCGACCGCGCCGGCGCTTCGCCCAGCGCGATCAGCCGCATGACCGAGCTGCTCGCCGGCGCCAGGCGTCCGCTGATTCTGGCCGGTGGCGGTGCCATCGATGCCGCTGCCGAATTGACTGAACTGGCCGAACTGCTCGACGCGCCGGTGGCGCTGACCATCAATGCCAAAGGCATGCTCGAATCCGGCCATCCGCTGTTGATCGGTTCGACCCAAAGCCTGGTCGCAACCCGCGCACTGGTGGCCGAGGCCGACGTTGTTTTGGCCATTGGCACCGAACTGGCCGAGACCGACTACGACGTCACCTTCGCCGGCGGTTTCGAAATCCCAGGCGTGCTGCTGCGCGTGGACATCGACCCTGACCAGACCGTGCGCAACTACCCGCCGAAGGTCGCCTTGGTGGCCGACTCGCGTAACGCAGCACAAGCCTTGCTGGGCGCGCTGTCTCACAAATCGCTGGCCGAGCGCCAAAACGATTGGGGCCAGGTCCGCGCCGCGCGCTTGCGCGAAGACCTCGCCGCCACTTGGGACGCGCCGACCCTGGCCCAGACCCGTTTCCTCGAAACCGTCCTGCACGAATTGCCGGACGCCGTGTTCGTCGGCGATTCGACCCAACCGGTGTACACCGGCAACCTGACCTTCAACCCGGAACGCCCGCGTCGCTGGTTCAACTCGTCCACCGGCTACGGCACCCTCGGTTACGCCTTGCCTGCGGCGATTGGCGCCTGGCTTGGCGGCAGCGCTGAAAACGGCGCGCGTCCTCCGGTGGTGTGCCTGATCGGCGACGGTGGCCTGCAATTCACCCTGCCGGAACTGGCCAGCGCCGTTGAAGCGCGTACCCCGGTGATCGTCCTGCTGTGGAACAACCAAGGCTACGAAGAGATCAAGAAATACATGGTCAACCGCGCCATCGAACCGGTCGGCGTGGACATCTATACCCCGGACTTCATCGGGGTCGCCAAGGCATTGGGCTGTGCGGCCGAAGCGGTCAACGGCGTCGATCAACTGCGCAGCGCCTTGCGCATCGCCGCCGATCGTCAGGGCCCGACCCTGATTGAAATCGATCAGACCCAGTGGATGAAGGCGGTGTCGAAATGACTTTTCCCACCACCCTCGACGGTCTGTTCATTGACGGAAAATGGTTGGCCGGCAGCGAACACCTGCGTGTGATCAACCCGGCCACTGAAGCGCTGCTGACCACCGTGAATGGCGGCGATGCAAGCGCGGTTGACCAAGCGGCAAACGCAGCGACCGAAGCCTTCAAGGCCTGGTCGCAAACCACCGGCGCAGAGCGTGGCGCGATCCTGCGCAACATCGCCGCCGGCGTACAGGCCGGTCGCGAGCAATTGATGCATTTGCAGTCGAGCAACAATGGCAAGCCGCTGTTCGAAGCGGCCATCGACGTCGATGACGTGATCGCCACATTCGAGTACTACGCCGGCCTGGCCGAAGGCCTCGATGCCAAGCAAGACAGCAACGTCGAGCTGCCGACCGACGACTTCAGTGCCCGTGTGCGACGTGAACCTGCGGGTGTAGTCGGCCTGATCGTGCCGTGGAATTTCCCGATGGTCACCACTGCCTGGAAACTTGCGCCGGCCCTGGCCGCCGGTTGCTGTGTGGTGCTCAAGCCCTCTGAAGTGACGCCGCTGCCGGAGCTGGAGCTGGCGGCGATCATCGCTGACTCTGGTTTGCCAAAGGGCGTGTTCAACGTGGTCTGCGGCACTGGTCTGGCGGTCGGCGCGCCAATGTCGGCAGACCCGCGCATCGCCAAGATTTCCTTCACCGGCAGCAATGCGGTCGGTGTGCAGGTGATGCAACGCGCCGCCGAAACCGTGAAGGGCGTGAGCCTCGAACTGGGCGGTAAATCCTCGCTGCTGGTGCTGGCCGATGCCGACATCGAACTGGCCGTGGAAGTGGCCTGTGGCGGTGGTTTCTTCAACGCCGGGCAAATGTGCTCGGCCACCAGCCGTGTGCTGGTCGCCGATGAACTGGCCGACGAATTCCTCCTGCGCCTGAAGGCCCGCGCCGAAGCCATCCGCGTGGCCGACCCGTTCGACCCGAACGTGGAAATGGGCGCATTGGTCAACCAGGCGCAATACCAGCGCGTGCTCGGCCACATCGACCGTGGCTTGAGTATCGGCGCCAAGCTGATTTGCGGCGGCAATCGTCCGGCAGATCTGCCACGCGGTTATTTTTTGCAGCCGACAATTTTCACCGAAGTGCCCCTCGACAGTGCGTTGTGGTGTGAAGAGATTTTCGGCCCGGTGATCTGCGTGCGCAGTTTCACCTCCGAAGCCGAGGCGATTGCCCTGGCCAACGACAGCCAGTTCGGCCTGGTGGCCAGCGTGGTGACGCGTGATGTCGAGGCGGCGGATCGGGTCGCCAACGCTTTGCAGGCGGGGCTTGTGTGGATCAACGCGCCGCAAGTGATCTTCCCGCAGACCGCCTGGGGTGGCTACAAGCAGAGCAGCATCGGCCGCGAACTGGGGCCGTGGGGCTTGCAGGCTTTCCAGGAAATCAAACACGTGATTCGCGCCGTCTGACGGCACGAAAAAGGTGAGTGCATGCCTCGTATCGAGGCATGCACTGATGTCATGGCTTCGATGAGTTTTTATCGATAGTCAGCTTTTTTGCACGACCTCAGGATGAACTCACTGGTTCAGCCAAACCCCCGAAAATACGAGGGATAACGCTGGTCCGGCCGCGCGGATGCAACAGTTTCGACCTGCCTTATACCTACAAAAACAAAGGGAGTCCGTAATGGGCGAGCATGATCTGAACAGACGTCAATTTATCAAAACCGTGGGCGTGGCTTCGGTTGCAGCGGCGGCCATGAGCTTGCCCTTCGTCAAGGCCAATGCCAGCGATACCCGTTTCCAGGGCAAGACTCTGCGCTTGCTGACCTGGTCGGATGACACCGGCCTGGCTGCGCTGCGCAACATTGCGGCGACTTTCGAAGACAAGTACGGCTGCAAGGTCATCGCTGACCGCACCGGCAGCACCTCGGAAATGGTCGCTAAACTCAAGGCCGCGGGTGATCGTCCGCAGTACGACATCATCACCCTGGCCGGCGTCGGCGCCGAAGGTCTGGCCGCCGCCAACCTGCTGGAAAAACCCGACCTCAACCGCATTCCCAACCTGGTCGATGTCCCGGAGAAATACCGCACCGGGGCCAATGGCCACGGGATCGGTTACCTGCTCTGGTGCAACAGCCTGGTCTACAGCACTCGCACCATCAAGGAAGCGCCGGACAGTTACGCCGCCCTGTGGGACGCGGAGCTGTCGCCGAACATCTTCCTGCCGCCGCCGAACTGGACCGAGGCCATGGACCTGATCATCATCGCCGCCAAACTGGCCGGTGGTGACGAGCACAACATCGAGCCAGGCTTCAAGAAACTCGCCGAGCTGAAAGATCGTGTGGTGACCCTGGGTGAAAACCCGAACCAGATCGCCGAGCTGTTCCGCACCGGTTCCCTGGACATGGGCGGCCTGTACGCTCCGGCCTTCTTCCCGAAGCAGATCCGCGATCCGGCCTACGGCCTGGGTGCCACGTTCGGCATGAAGGAAGGTTTCTACACCGACCTGATGCTCTCGGTAATGCCGAAGAATCGTCCGGGCGATACCGACCTGACCTACGCCTTCATCAACCACTCTCTGGACCCGCTGGTACAGGGCAAGATGGCTGAAGACATCTACAACGGCCCGGTCAACGCTAAGGCGATCATCTCTGCCGAAGCGCGCAAGAGCCCGTACATCCTCACGCCTGAGCAGATTGCCGAGAAGGCGATCATGCACGACAACGCCTTCCTGGCCTCCGTGCATGACCAATGGATTCGTCGCTACACGGAAATCTTTTCTTCCTGATCGAGTGGCGAACACAGGATCTTCAACTCACAGAAGATCCCCTGTGGGAGCGAGCCTGCTCGCGATGACGGCCTACCTGTCACATTGATGTGACTGACAGATTGCTATCGCGAGCAGGCTCGCTCCCACAGGGGGCTGATGTGGATTCAAAGCCTGTGTTTGCCAGCTGCTTTCCATTGACGAGACCCTTGCTATGGAACACCAACCTCTGACTCATCCGGTCGCCGCCGCTGCATCGCGCGCCAATCGGGGTGTTTCGCCGACGACCCGCGCCTGGTTTTTCCTCACGCCGTCGATGCTGTTTCTCGGCGTGCTGATTGCCGCCAGCCTGCTGGTGCTGCGCATGAGCGTCGGCACCAAAGGCGCGGAATGGACCGGGTTCAGCCTGGCCAGTTACGCCCAGTTGCTGGAACCGTATTACCTCAAATCCTTGCTGCTGACCTTGCGCCTGGCGCTGATCAGCGCAGTGATCGCCGTGGTACTGGCGATCCCGGTGGCCTACACCATGTCGCGCCTGACTTCGCCGTTTGTGCGCAGGATCTTCCTCGCCGCGGTGCTGCTGCCGTTGCTGGTCAACCTGCTGCTGCAAAGCTACGGCTGGCTGGTGATTCTCGGCCCGGGCGGGATGCTCAATCAGGCCCTGATGGGCCTGGGCCTGATCAAGCGACCGATCATGCTCCTGTACAACCAGAACGGCGTGTTGATGGGCCTGGTGCAAACCGCGTTCCCGTTGGCCGTGTTGCCGATTGCCAGCGCCATGCGCGGCGTCGCCCGCACTTACGAAGAGGCCGCCGCCACCCTCGGCGCCAGTCGCTTTCAAGTGTTCCGCCAGGTGGTTCTGCCGATGAGTTTTCCGGGGATCATCACCGGCGCGACCCTTGTTTTCGCCTACAACGCCAGCAGCTTCGTGGTGCCGTTGCTGCTCGGTGGCCGGCGCGTGCCGATGCTGGCGGTGATGGTCCATGACCAGATCGCCCCGCTGATGAACTGGCCCGCCGCGTCCGCCGCCGGTGTGGTGCTGATTGTCACCACGCTCGCGATCATGACCCTGTCCGAATACATCACTGGCCGTCGTCGGCGCATGCTGGAGGCTTCGCAATGAGCTCTGTGATCAAGAAACGTTATGGGCTGCTGCCCGGCGAAACCGGCAAGTTTGCCGGCATCCTCTCAGGCTTCATTTTGCTGCTGGCGGTGTTGCCGATCCTGACCATGATCGTCATGTCGTTCAGCGGTGCGTCGAACCTCGACTTCCCGCCGAGCAGCTACAGCCTGCAATGGTACAAGGCCGCCTGGCACACCTTCGTGTCGCCGGATTCCAGCGATGTGCTGAGCCTCGGCAAAGCCATGACCACCAGCCTGATGGTCGCGTGCCTGACCATGGTCTTCGCCACCATCATCGCGGTGCCGGCGGCTTACGCGCTGACCCGGTGCGAGTTCCGCGGCAAAGCGGTGGCGCTGCAGCTTATGTCTTTGCCCTTGGTGTTTCCGATGGTGGTGTTGGGCCTGGCGTTGCTGCTGGTGTTCGACAGCCTGCCGTTCCAGATGACCACTTCGCGGCTGGTGATTGCCCACGTGATCCTGGCGCTGCCATTCGTGGTGAAAAACTGCACGGCGGCGATGCTCTCCATCGGCAGCGAAGTCGAAGAGGCCGCGCAAATGCTCGGTGCTTCGCCAACGCGGGCGATCATCGATGTGGTGGTGCCGCTGATGAAGTCGGGGATTCTCGCGGGGATGCTGCTGGCGTTCATCGTCTCGTTCAACGAATTCACCGTGACCTATTTCCTTTACACCATCGATGTCATGACCGTGCCGATCTGGATGTACAGCCGCACCGTGTCGTCGCTCGACCCCACCGTATTTTCGTTTGCCGTGCTGATCGTGCTGATCGACTTCGTCCTGATCTGGGCGCTGGAGAAGCTGGTCGGTGAAGGTGGCGTTTCGTTCTGATTCTTGAGGTGATTCATATGTCTGGTCTGATTCTGGAAAACGTCGAGAAACATTACGGCTCGGCCTGCGCGGTAAAGGATGTGAACCTGCATTTGCCGGAAGGCAAACTGGTGTGTTTCCTCGGCCCGTCGGGTTGCGGTAAAACCACCTTGCTGCGGATGATCGCCGGTCTTGAAACCCTGACCGGCGGCGAGATCCGCCTCGACGGCGAAGACATCGGCCACACCCCGGCGCATCAGCGTAATTTCGGCATGGTGTTTCAATCGTTGGCGCTGTTTCCGCACATGACGGTTGGGGAAAACATCGCCTACCCGCTGAAACTGCGCGGGGTCAGCAAGGCTGATCAACAGGCGCGAGTGGTGGAGCTGCTGGAGCTGATTCAGTTGCAGGAAATGATTGATCGCCCGGTGGCGAAACTGTCTGGCGGTCAACGCCAGCGCGTGGCGATTGCCCGGGCGATTGCCAACCACCCGAAAATCCTCCTGCTGGATGAGCCGCTGTCGGCGCTGGACGCCAAGCTGCGCGAGTCGATGCAGGTGGAGATTCGTCAACTGCAACAACGCCTGAACATCACCACCATCATGGTCACCCACGACCAGCGTGAAGCGATGACCATGGCCGATATCGTCGTGGTGTTGGGTGAGCATCGTGTGCAGCAGGTGGGCACGCCGATCGAGATTTACCGCCACCCGGCCAACGAGTTTGTCGCGGACTTTATTGGCTCGGGCAACATCTTCCCGGCGACCGCGCTCGGTAACGGCCAGGTCAGCCTGCCGGGGGGGGATGCCCTGCACGTGCCGATCTGCACGAGCATTGCGGCGGGGGAGAAGGTCAAGATGCTGATCCGCCCTGAGGACTTGCAACTGTCGCAGCCGCAGGCGTCGGCGGGGAATCGCTTGCTGGGCACCGTGACGTTCGTGCGTGATATCGGCGCGACGATCGAGACGACCGTGGAGTGTTCGGGCGTGTCGTTTACGGCGCTGAGCACGCCGTGTCAGGGTTTTGGGTTGAGCATTGGCAACCCGGTGTCGGTGACATTGCCGGCCGAGGCTTGCCGCGTACTCGGTGCCTGATCCGGATTGATGTGGGCCTTAATGGCCCCATCGCTGGCAAGCCAGCTCCCACAGGTTCATCGGTAGTCACACGATTTTGTGATCACCCGCAATCCTTGTGGGAGGCTTGTCGGGTGCTCGGCGCCTGATCCTGAATTTTTACAGCCTGACCTGGCCTCATCGCTGGCAGGCCAGCTCCCACAGGTTCATCGGTGTTCACACGATTTTGTGATCACCCGCAATCCTTGTGGGAGGCTTGTCGGGTGCTCGGCGCCGGATCCTGAATTTTTATAGCCTTACTGGCCTCATCGCTGGCAGGCCAGCTCCCACAGGTTTATCGGTGGTCACTTATTGTGTGATCACCCGCAATCCTTGTGGGAGCTGGCCTGCCAGCGATGGGGCCATCAGTTACACCCTCAAGGCTGAATCAGACACTCAACCGCAACCGCGCCAAATCCCGCAACGGCGGCGCGCCGAACAATCGGCTGTACTCACGGCTGAACTGCGACGGGCTTTCATACCCCACACGATACCCCGCCGCCGATGCTTCCAATCCTTCCGCCAGCATCAACCGCCGCGCTTCCTGCAAGCGCAGTTGCTTCTGATACTGCAACGGGCTCATCGCCGTCATCGCCTTGAACCGGTGATGCAAGGTCGACACGCTCAAATTCACTTCCTTGGCCAAATCATCGATGCGTAGCGGCTGCTCGTAATTGCCGTTGAGCCATTTGATCGCCTGGCTGATGCGGTGGCTCTGGCTGTTGGCGATGGCAATTTCATACAGCCGATAGCCCTGCTGACTGCGCAACAACCGATAGAGAATCTCCCGACGAATCAACGGCGCGAGCATGGCAATGTCTTTCGGCGTGTCCAGCAAACGCGCCAGGCGCAGCACCGCGTCGAGCATCGCGGTGTCGATTCGTTCGACATATAAGCCACGACCGGTCGGACGGGTTGGTACGCCGAGCGGGCCGGCGTCGGCAATCAGCGCGGTGATTTCCGCCGGGTCAATGTCCAGCCGTACCGAGAGGATCGGTTCTTCAGACGTGACGTTCACGATCCGCCCGCTCAGGGGCATGGAGACCGACACCACCAGGTAATTCAGTGGATCGTAATTGAAGAATTCGTCGGCCAACCTGACCTCTTTGCGCCCCTGCGCCATGATGCACAACGCCGGTTGTGCCAGCACCGGGGCGAAGTCATGGGACTTGCTGTGTTTGCCCAAAAACAGCGAGCCGACGGCGGTCGCATAATTGCCATCCTCTGTGGTGTTGCGACGGATGATGGCTGCCAGTTCCGCGCGCTGCTTCTCCATGTCGGCGTCCGGCGGGGCTTGAAAGTGATCGAGCGACGACATGCAGGGCATCCTCGGCGAAACAGTGGGAATGAGCAGAGCTTAAATTTGTGCAAGGCAGGGCGGTAGACACATCCTGCGAAAAGCTTGCCTGATTCTGCACGGGGTTGCAGAGGTCGGCCGGTATGGCAGTTGCGCGCAAGGAAAACTTGCTTGAACCTCGTGTTTCAGCCCGCTTACAGGTTTTACACATTGTTACAGGCGCTGAAGGCAGCTTCGCAGGATTGTGCAACAAGCCGGCAGGAATCGACTAACGGGGCAGCGTGCGGGCGCTTAACCTTGGATCCTGTCGCAGCCCGTCCCACGGCTGCCACTCGAGTACCTGGGAGGGTTGAACATGTCTACGCAGATCCCCGTCAGTCATATGGCCTTCGTCCGGGCCCGCGCCGGGCGTTCGGCGGAACTCGGTGCGCGCCTCAGCGCCTTGATCGAGCCGTCGCGCGCCGCGCCTGGCTGCCTGAGTTTTTCCTTGCAGCATTCACAGTGCGATCCGGAGTTGTGGCTGGTCTCCGGTTTCTGGACCCATCAGCAAGCGATGATTGCTTATTTCAGCACGCCGGCAATGGAGATTTTCGCCGAGCTGGTGCAGGAACTGGTGGTCAACAGTCTGGATTTTCATACGTTCAAGGAGGTGTCGGCGACCCAGGCGTTGGGGCAGTCCCGGTCGTGGGTACACAAACTCGCGGGTTGAGGGTTTAATGGCGCAACTCTCAATCAGCCAGGATCCGCGACATGGCACGCAAAGCCTTTGACACCTTCGAAGCCGTATCCGCTGTAGTGCCCCGCGAAGGCGGTTACTACGCGGCGATTGCCACCAAAGCCATCGGTGGCTCGGGCGCACCGCGCTTCAACAAATTGCTGGAAGACCAGACCTTCAAGACCGCCAAAGAAGCGGACGAGGCTGCCGCCCTGAAACTGACGCACCTCAAGGGCGTCGGCGAAGACGGCGAGCTGATCTGGTAATTACTTGACCGCCCCCGGGCGGAACATCTTGAACAAGGCTTCCGGGCCCAGCTGAAAGTAATCCGCTGGCCCGCCACCGCGCAGAATCGGTTCTGCCGCGGCGGTGTCGTACACCCCGTCCTTCAACAGCCATTTGGCGATGTGCACGGCGACCACTTCGCCGAGAATCAGCCAGCTCGGCACCACGTTGCCGTCGGCGCGTTGCAACTGAATGATCTGCGTGACCTTGCACTCGAAGGACACCGGGCTTTCTGCAACCCGTGGCACCTGAATGATTTTCGACGCAACGGGCGTCAGCCCTGACAACTCGAACTCGTTGATTTCCGGCGCGACCATCGCACAGCTCTGGTTCATCTGCTCGGCCAGCGGCCGGGTCGCCAGGTTCCAGGCGAACTCGCCGGTCTGCTCGATGTTGTTCAGGCTGTCTTTGCGTCCGACGCTGGAGAACCCGATGATCGGCGGAATGTAATTGAAGGCGTTGAAGAAACTGTACGGCGCCAGATTCAGGCGACCGTTGGCATCCTGGGAGGAAATCCAGCCGATGGGGCGCGGGCCGACGATCGCGTTGAACGGGTCATGGGGCAGGCCGTGGCCGTTGGCGGGTTCGTAGAAGTGGATGTCGTCGGGCATGGCATATATTCCGGGAGGATCGGGAGGCAGTCATGGTGCAAGGACGAACGGATAATTTCCAGCGATGAGATTCAAATGTGGGAGCGAGCCTGCTCGCGATAGCGGTGTGTCAGTCAGCCAATTTGTATCTGATACACCGCTATCGCGAGCAGGCTCGCTCCCACAGGGTTTTGTGTCGGTAGTAAACAAAAGGGGCAGACCCGTTAAGGTCTGCCCCTATTTTTGTGGCGCTAACGAACTCAGTCCGTCTCGATCCGCGAATGTTTGCGGGTGTCTTTCATGGTGATGTACACCAGCAACGACACGGCAATACACGCGGTGACATACCAGTAGTAACCGGTTTCCATGCCGATGCTCTTGAACCACAGCGCGATGTATTCAGCGGTACCGCCGAAGATCGACACGGTCAGGGCATAGGGCAAGCCAACGCCCAGCGCACGGATCTCGGTCGGGAACAGCTCGGCTTTCACCACCGCGTTGATCGAGGTGTAACCGCTGACGATGATCAGCGCCGCCATGATCAGGAAGAACGCGCCCCACCAGCTCTGGATGGTGTGCAGGGTGGTGAGGATCGGCACGGTGAACAGGGTGCCGAGGACACCGAAGGCAATCAGGATCGGCCGACGACCGACTTTATCCGACAGCCCGCCGATGATCGGTTGCAGGCACATGAACAGGAACAGCGTGGCAGCGGAAATGGTGGTGGAGTCGGAGATGCTCATGCCGACGGTGTTCACCAGGTATTTCTGCATGTACGTGGTGTAGGTGTAGAACGCCAGGGTGCCGCCCATGGTCAGGCCGACCACGGTCATCAGTTCCTTGGGATGGCGCATCAGCGTGCGCATGGCGCTTTCTTTTTTCTCTTTCTTGACCTTGGTGAACGACTCGGTCTCTTCCATGCCGCGACGCAAGTACAGCGCGACCACGGCACACAGTGCGCCGATGGCGAACGGGATGCGCCAGCCCCAGGCATACAGCTCTTCGGTGGTCAGGAAGTTTTGCAGCACGATCAGCACGCCCAGCGCGATGAGCTGGCCGGAGATCAGGGTCACGTACTGGAAGCTGGAGAAGAAACCGCGACGGTCCTTGGTCGCCATCTCGCTGAGGTAGGTGGCCGAGGTGCCGTACTCGCCACCGACCGACAGGCCTTGCAGCAGACGCGCGAAAATCAGCAGGATCGGCGCGCCGATGCCAATGGTTTCATACCCCGGGCTCAGGGCGATCACCAGCGAGCCGAAACACATCAGGTACACCGAAGCCATGAGCGCTTTCTTGCGACCGGCCTTGTCGGCGTAGAGGCCCATCAGCCAGCCACCGATCGGACGCATGAGGAAGCCCACGGCGAAGATCGCAGCGGTGTTGAGCAGTTGTGCAGTGGTGTCGCCTTTCGGGAAAAAGGCTTTGGCGAAGTACAGCGAGAAGGCGGCGTAGACGTACCAGTCGTACCACTCGACCATGTTGCCGACCGAACCGCTGAAGATCGATTTGATGCGACTGGCGGTGGTTCTTTCTTTGGCCGGCACGGCAGCCGACCCAAGGGGCAGGGCGTTGGAGTTATCCATTGAAGGATCCTTCGTTTAATTGTTTTTGTGGAGCGCGTTTAAACGCAGCCTGAGGGGGCTATAGCAGGAGGTGTGCCAATCGAGAGAGGGCCGGTTTAGAGGGGGGTTGACGCTTGAGTGAGCGGAAATCCGCTTATCGGAAATTGAGTGTGAGCGAAAAATCGCTTATGAACTTGGAGTTTGTGTTGTGTGTGCCGGCCTCATCGCGAGCAGGCTCGCTCCCACAATGGCCCGCGTACACCGTTCAAAATGTGGGAGCGAGCCTGCTCGCGATGAGGCCAGTGCAGGCACTGCAAAATCAGCTGTCTTGCAGGAACATCTCCCGCGTGAGCCCATGCCGCTGCATCTTTTCATTGAACGTCCGACGGGGCAGTTGCAGCTCTTCAAGCACTGCCTTTACATCGCCCTTGTGCCGGGTCAGCGCCGCGCGCAGGCAATGTGCTTCGAACGCTTCCGCTTGCGCCGCCAGCGACTGGCCTGGATCGATCCCGACCGGTTCCGGCTCACCCAGTCCCAACACCTGCCGCTCGGCCACGTTCGCCAGTTCGCGCACATTGCCCGGCCAGTCATGGCTCAGCAAATGGCTCAACTGCGGGCCGGTCAGCGGCGGGAATGTGCGCCCCAATCGTTCGGCAGCGCTTTGCGCAAACGACTCGAACAACAGCGGAATGTCTTCGCGACGCTCACGCAACGGCGGCAAACGCAATTCGGCGACGTTCAACCGATAGGCCAGATCCTCACGAAACCGTCCGGCCCGGGCCTCATCCAGCAGATCGGGTTTGGTCGCAGCGATGATCCGCAAATCCACGCGAATGCTCTGATTGGAACCCAACCGCTCCAGCTTCTGCTCCTGCAGCACCCGCAACAATTTCACTTGCTGGGCCAGCGGCATGCTTTCGATTTCATCGAGAAACAGCGTGCCGCCATCGGCGTATTCGAGCTTGCCGATGCGCTTGCCCTGCGCGCCGGTGAACGCGCCGCTCTCGTGCCCGAATAGCTCAGCCTCGAACAACTGCTCGGGGATCGCCGCGCAGTTGAGCGCGACAAACGGCTTGTCGGCACGCGGGCCGAAGTCGTGCAGGCAACGGGCGACCAGCTCCTTGCCGCTGCCGGTTTCACCGCGAATCAACACGTTCACCGGCAATGCCGCCAGATCCAGCACCTGCCGGCGCAGGGTCTGCAGGCCACGGGACACGCCGAGCAACGTCGCGTCGAGTTTGGCGCGGTTATCGGCCTGTTCGTGCAACGCGCGGTTTTCCAACACCAGCCGGCGCTTGTCCAGCGCACGGCGCAGGCTGCCGAGCAGGGTTTCCGGGCTGAAGGGTTTTTCGAGGAAATCGTAGGCGCCATCGCGCATCGCATCGACCGCCATCGGCACGTCGCCGTGCCCGGTCAGCAGAATCACCGGCAAGTCGGCATCGCGGCGCTGCACTTCGGCGAGCAGTTCCAGCCCGGTCATGCCAGGCATGCGCACGTCGCTGAGGATCACCCCGGGAAAATGCTTCGGTAGCTGCGCCAGGCATTCATCGGCGCGGCTGAACAGCTGCACCTCGAAACCCGACAGGCTCAGCCATTGCTCGACGGCGCTGCGGATGCTGCTTTCGTCGTCGACCACCATCACTGAATTCAGCATGCGCCGGGCGCCTCCGGATCGATGGGCAGGGTGAGGGTGAACACCGCGCCGTTGTCGTGGTTGTCGGCACTCAGGCGGCCGCCCGATTCGTGAACGATGGCAAAGGATACGGCCAGACCGATGCCCAGGCCATCGCCCACCGGTTTGGTGGTGAAAAACGGATCAAAGACCTTCGGCAGATTCTCTTCGGCGATGCCGCCGCCGTTGTCGATGACGCTCAGGCGCCACAGTTGTTCGTCGGCTTCGAGGCGGATTTCCAGACGTTTGCAGGGTTTGTCCTGCATCGCATCCAGGGCATTGCGCAGCAGGTTGATCAGCACCTGTTCCAGACGAATCGCATCCCCCCGCACCCAGGCCGGGCGCGTCAGGTGCAGCACGGTGCTGACCTGTTCATCGCGCAGGCGCGTGTCGAGCAGTTGTAACGATTGGTCCACCACCGAAGCCAGGTCCAGGCGTTCGCGCAAGCCGCTGGGGCTTTTGCGGGCGAAGGTTTTCAGGTGGCCGGTGAGGGCGGCCATGCGCGTCAGCATGTCATCCACCGGTTTCAGTGCCTTGTAGGCGTCGTCGACCCGGCCGTGATCGAGCAACAGCCGCAGCGTGGCCAGTTGCATGCGCTGGGCGGTCAACGGTTGATTGATTTCATGGGCCAGTGCCGCCGACATCTGGCCGAGGGCGGCCAGTTTGGCCGATTGCACCAGACCGTCCTGCGCCGTGCGCAGGTCGCGGGTGCGTTCTTCCACCAGTTGTTCGAGTTCTTCGCGACTGCGCTGGCGCATCTTCGCCAGACGCCAGCGCTGGTTGAGGAACAGCAGCAGAAACACCAGCGTCAGCCACAACCCGGCAGCGGCGAGCGCGGCGTTTCGACGGTCTTCAAGCGCCACTTGCGGACGCCGCAGCAGGTGCAGCGTCCAGCCCTCGGCGGCCAGCGGCAAGGACTCCCACAAGTAATCCGCTTTACCGTCCGGGCCATCGACCCGCGTCAGTTCACTGTTGTCGTCAAAGCGCCGCAGCGATTGATAGCCGAGCAGCGTCAGCGGCTGCTTGTCATATTGGCGGGTGGCCTTGAGTTCAGCGAGGTCGCTGTCACTCAGCGGTTTCAACTGGCGATAGCGCCAGCCCGGCTGATTGGCGATGAAGATGATCCCGCGGGCGTCACTGACCAGCAGCGTGTCGCTGCCCTGACGCCATTCGCGCTCCAGTTCGGGAAACTCGAGTTTCACCACCATCGCACCGAGAAACCGGCCATCGTCATCGGTGACGGCGCTGGACAGGAAGTAACCGGGAATCCCGCTGGTCACGCCCACCGCATAAAAGCGCCCGGTGCCCTGGGTGCGGGTCTGGCTGAAGTAGGGGCGAAAACCGTAGTTGTGGCCGACGTAACTGCTGGGCAAACGCCAGTTGCTCGCCGCCACGGCGAGGCCGGTGTGGTCGAGCAGTTCCAGCGTCGAGGACTCGGCCGCGCCGTTGATCTTTTCCAGTTTGCGGTTCAACGCGTCCTGCTGTTCGGCGGTGACCGGCCCGGTGAGCGCCGAACGCAATTGCGGGTCAAGGGCGAGAACGGCGGGCAGGGCGCGGTAGCGATCGATCAGGGTGTGCAGAGAGGCGGCGTACAAACCCAATTGCTGATTGGCGCGCGCCGCGTCTTCGACCAGCGCCTGGCGCTCGGCGTGACGCATGGCCAGGGTGGCGGCGAGGGCTGCACCGGCAAGGATAAGAAAGGTGTACAGCGTCAGACGCAGGGTGCGAGAGGTCTCAAACATGCTGGGCGTTACACAATGTGTACGGAGGGGGCGCACCATAACATGAGCCACAAAAAAGGCGACAGGAGCCTGCTCCTGTCGCCTTTTTCTTTGTCAGTCGAAGCGCTTACTGCACTTCTACCGCCAGACTTTCACTGATCTTTTTCTGCCAGATGGCAGGACCGGTGATGTGTACCGATTCACCCTTGCTATCAACGGCAACGGTCACCGGCATGTCTTTCACGTCGAACTCGTAGATCGCTTCCATGCCCAGTTCGGCGAAAGCCACTACGCGGGATTTCTTGATCGCTTGCGCCACCAGGTAAGCCGCGCCGCCGACTGCCATCAGGTAAACGGCCTTGTGGTCCTTGATCGCATCGATTGCGGTCGGGCCGCGCTCGGATTTGCCGATCATGCCCAGCAGGCCGGTTTGTTCGAGGATCTGACGGGTGAACTTGTCCATCCGCGTTGCAGTGGTCGGACCGGCTGGCCCAACGACTTCTTCGCGCACCGGATCAACCGGGCCGACGTAGTAGATGAAGCGACCTTTGAGGTCCACCGGCAGGGTTTCGCCCTTGTTCAGCATCTCGACCATGCGCTTGTGCGCAGCGTCGCGACCGGTGAGCATCTTGCCGTTGAGCAGGACGGTTTCGCCCGGCTTCCAGCTTTGCACGTCTTCCGGGGTCAGGGTGTCGAGGTTGACGCGACGGGCCGACGGGCCGGCTTCCCAGACGATTTCCGGGTAGGCATCCAGCGGTGGCGCTTCCAGCGAGGCCGGGCCGGAGCCGTCGAGCACGAAGTGCGCGTGACGGGTGGCGGCGCAGTTCGGGATCATGCACACCGGCAACGAAGCGGCGTGGGTCGGGTAATCCATGATCTTCACGTCGAGCACGGTGGTCAGGCCACCCAGACCCTGGGCGCCGATGCCCAGTTGGTTGACCTTCTCGAACAGCTCCAGGCGCATCTCTTCGATACGGTTGGACGGGCCGCGCTTCTTCAGCTCGTGAATGTCGATGGATTCCATCAACACTTCCTTGGCCATGACCGCGGCTTTCTCGGCGGTGCCGCCGATGCCGATGCCGAGCATGCCCGGTGGGCACCAGCCGGCGCCCATTTCCGGAACGGTCTTCAGTACCCAGTCGACGATCGAGTCGGACGGGTTGAGCATGGCCATCTTCGACTTGTTCTCGGAGCCGCCGCCCTTGGCCGCCACGTCCACTTCCACGGTGTTACCCGGAACGATGGAGTAGTGGATAACGGCCGGGGTGTTGTCCTTGGTGTTTTTACGAGCGCCCGCCGGGTCGGCGAGGATCGAGGCACGCAGGACGTTTTCCGGCAGGTTGTAAGCCCGGCGCACGCCTTCGTTGATCATGTCGTCCAGGCCCATGGTGGCGCCATCCCAACGCACGTCCATGCCCACGCGGACGAACACGGTGACGATGCCGGTGTCCTGGCAGATCGGGCGGTGGCCGGTGGCACACATGCGCGAGTTGATCAGAATTTGCGCCATCGAATCACGGGCCGCTGGCGATTCTTCGCGCAGGTAGGCTTCGTGCATCGCCTGGATGAAATCCACGGGGTGGTAATAGGAAATGAACTGCAGGGCGTCGGCAACGCTCTGAATCAGGTCGTCTTGCTTGATCACGGTCATGAGTCGCGCTCCTCTAAAAGACGGGAACATTCAATAAGGTGCTTGCAGCTTGGGTGCATCGGTCGGTTGCAAGCACCTTTACAAGGCACGCCGGGCATGCTGGCGCGACGCTAAAAAGGCGCGGCAGTATAACGCGCCTCGGTCCCGGGTACACGCGCCGGCAGTCAATCGTTGGTCGCATAGGTCGTTGATACGGATTGAGTCGGCGAGCGCGTTCCCCTGTAGGAGCCGTATTCGCGAGCAAGCCCAGACACAAAGGATCGTGCGCAAATTAGCGTTCAGTCGGTCATCGCATTGACGCCAGTTTTTCGCTCTGAAAATTGAATGGTCATTTATCAAACACGTCACTACAGTGGCATTCGGTCTGTAGAGTAAGACACTCGGTCAGCCTCCTTTCGCACGGTGAGTCAACGATTGACCCATAACGCTATCCAGCGCCTTTTGCTCAAACGTTTTGCCCTTGCGGCCGGCACCTACGCCTTGGCTCTAATGCTGCTGTGGCTGGCGTTTTTCACCGGTCATTACGATCAACCCCTGGCCAGCGTCGCCGTTGGCAGCGCGCTGGTGGTCATCAGCCAGGCGGCGCTGTTCGCGGTGTTTTACAGCGGCTGCAACCTGCGGTTTTCCGACCCGAGCCTGACCGAAGCGCAAGTGTTGCTGGGGCTGACTTGGCAGACGTGGCTGATCGCCCATCTGGACGAAGCCCGTGGCGCGTTCCTGGTGTTCTACGTGCTGATTCTGTTGTTCGGGCTGTTTCACCTGTCGCGCCGGGCCTTTGCTCGATGCGCGTTGATGGTGTTTTTCAGCTTCAGTGCGATCACGCTGTGGGAGGGCTACCACTTCCAGTTGGCCGACCCGGCGCTGGCCGCGTTGCAGGTGTGCGTACTGTTTATCGTACTGGTGTGGCTGGAGCTTTATGCCCGACATGTCCAGGCCTCGCGCCAGCGGATGCGTCAGCGCCGGTTCGCCTTGCAGGCGCATCAAGACACCCTGCGCGGAATGATGCGTCAGCTCGAAGACCTGGTGGCTACCGACGAATTGACAGGATTGTTCAACCGCCGGCATTTCCTGCGCCTGGCCTCCCGCGAGCTCAACACCATGGAGCTCGGCGTGGTGCATGGCCTGGCGCTGATCGACCTCGACCATTTCAAACGCATCAACGATGTGCACGGCCACGCTGCCGGCGATCAGGTGCTGCAAGCTTTCGCCGGTGTGGCCAATGCCTGTCTGCGTGAGGGTGACGTGCTGGCCCGTTATGGTGGCGAAGAGTTCGTGGTGCTGCTACCCGATTGCAGCGCCGAACGCCTGACGTCCTGTTGCGAGCGGCTACGGATTGCCTTCACTGATGTCGAGTTGATCGGCCTGAAGGTCGGCAATATCAGCCTGTCGGCGGGCATGACACTGTTGGAACTGGGTGACGATCTCGACGATGCCTTGCAGCGTGCCGATCAGGCGCTCTATCGCGCCAAACGCGACGGCCGCAATCGTTGCGCGGCGGCGTGGGAGAACGCCGATGCCTGAATTGCGGGTCGGCGATCGGCAATGGTCGGTAGCAGCGGGCAGCAACCTGCTTGATGCGTTGAATCAAAACGGCGTGTCCGTTCCCTACAGTTGCCGCGCCGGCAGTTGTCATGCGTGCCTGGTGCAATGCACGCAAGGATTGCCGAATGACAGCCGCCCCGATGCCTTGAGTGCAGAGCAGCGTCAGCAAGGCTGGCGTCTGGCGTGCCAGTGTCAGGTGGTCGAGGATTTGCAGGTGCATGCCTTCGACCCACAACAGGACGGCCAACCGGCCGAGGTCGCCGCCGTCGATTGGTTGAGCAGCAATGTGCTGCGTTTGCGCCTGACACCTCAGCGTCCGTTGCGCTACAGCGCCGGGCAGCATCTGGTGCTGTGGGCCGGTAGCGTGGCGCGGCCGTACTCACTCGCCAGCCTGCCGGGAGAAGACCGCTTTCTGGAGTTTCACCTGGATTGTCGCCAGCCCGGCGCATTCAGTGATGCCGCGCGTCAGTTGCAGATTGGCGACTCGTTGCGTCTTGGTGAACTGCGCGGCGGCGCACTGCATTACGACGCCGACTGGCATAACCGGCCACTGTGGCTGATGGCCGCCGGCACCGGGTTGGGCCCGTTGTTTGGCGTCTTGCGTGAAGCCCTGCGACAGGATCACCAGGGCGTCATCCGCGTTATTCACCTGGCCCATGATGCCGATGAGCATTATCTGGCCAAACCCCTGCAAGCCATGGCCGCCAGTCGTGCGAACCTCAACATCGAACTGTGGACACCGACCGAGTTGGCCGCGGCTTTGGCGCAACTGCGGCTTGTTTCCCGGCAAACCCAGGCCTTACTCTGCGGGTCCCCCGACAGCGTCGATGCCTTCGCCCGGCGCCTGTACCTGGCGGGACTGCCGCGCAATCAACTGCTGGCCGACGTCTTCCTGCCCCGCGGTTGAGCGCTGATTTCTCAGACGCGAGACCGACCATGACCGATGCCATCCAGATTGAACGCGAACGCGGCCTGTTGACCCTGCGCCTGAATCGCCCCGACAAGAAAAACGCCCTGACCCGCGCCATGTACAGCCACTTGGTCGAAGCGTTGAAACAGGCTGACACCGACCCCGACATCAACGCCGTGCTGATCACTGGCAGTGCCGAGTGTTTCACCGCCGGCAACGACATCGCCGACTTCATTCAACAACCGCCGAGCAACCTCGACAGCCCGGTGTTCCACTTCATGCTTAATCTGCTCGAATGCCGCAAACCGGTGATCGCTGCTGTGGCCGGTGCGGCAGTCGGAATTGGCACGACGCTGCTGCTGCATTGCGATCTGGTGTATGTCAGCCGCGATGCGCGATTGCGCATGCCCTTCGTCAACCTCGGCTTGTGTCCGGAATTCGGCTCCAGTCTTTTATTGCCTCGCTTGCTTGGGCATGCCAAAGCGTCTGAATTGTTACTGCTGGGCGAAGGTTTCAGCGGGGAGCAAGCGGCCGAGTGGGGGATTGCGACCGAAGCGCTGGGCAGTGGCGAAGCGGTGTTGGCCAAGGCGCGGGAGATGGCGTTGCGCTTTGAGTCGCTGCCACCGGAAGCGGTGCGCATCAGCAAGCAATTGATGAAAGCCCCGGACCGCGAACAGCTGCGCAAGGTGATAGAAGAAGAGGGCGCGTTGTTCACCCAGCGGCTGCGTTCGCCGGAGGCGATGGCGGCGTTGTCGGGGTTTATCAATCGGCGTTGAATTGGCGTTGGCCGGGCTGCCGCCATCGCGAGCAGGGGATTTGTGGTGTACGCAAATCAAATGTGGGAGCGAGCCTGCTCGCGATGGCGTCAGCCCAGGCAACACACCTTCAAGATCGAAAACCAAAAAGCCCCGCCATTCACATGGCGGGGCTTTTGTTTTCAGCAACCGGTCACTCAGACCATCGGATCGCCAACGTGCAGGATTTTCATCCCGTTGGTGCCGCCGATGGTGTGGTAGCTGTCGCCCTTGGTCAGGATGACCCAGTCGCCTTTTTCCACAACGCCGCGTTTCAACAGTTCGTCGATCGCAGCCTGGCTGACTTGCTCAGGCGGCAGCGAGGCCGGGTCGAACGGAACGGTGTAGACGCCACGGAACATGGCCGCGCGGGCCTGGGTTTCGCGGTGCGGGGAGAACGCGTAGATCGGTACCGAAGAACGGATGCGCGACATGATCAACGGCGTGTAGCCACTTTCGGTCAAGGCGATGATCGCTTTCACGCCCGGGAAGTGGTTGGCGGTGTACATGGCCGCCAGCGCGATGCTCTGGTCGCAGCTTTCGAAGACCTTGCCGATGCGGTGGCTGGAGGTCTTGCTGGTCGGATGCTTTTCAGCGCCGACGCAAATGCGCGCCATCGCTTGCACCGCTTCCAGCGGGTACAGACCGGCAGCACTTTCTGCCGACAGCATGACGGCGTCGGTGTAGTCGAGCACGGCGTTGGCCACGTCGGACACTTCGGCGCGGGTCGGCATCGGGTTCTGGATCATCGACTCCATCATCTGGGTCGCGACGATCACAGCCTTGTTGTGGCGGCGTGCGTGCAGAATGATCTTCTTCTGGATGCCCACCAGCTCGGCGTCGCCGATTTCCACACCGAGGTCACCACGCGCGACCATGACGGCGTCGGAGGCATTGATCAGGGCGTCGAGGGTGGCGTCATCGGCCACGGCTTCGGCGCGTTCAATTTTCGCCACCAGCCAGGCAGTGCCGCCGGCTTCGTCGCGCAGTTGACGGGCGTATTCCATGTCGGCGGCATCACGCGGGAAAGACACGGCGAGATAGTCCACCTGCATTTCCGCGGCGAGCTTGATGTCGGCCTTGTCTTTTTCAGTCAGGGCCGGCGCCGTCAGGCCACCACCGCGACGGTTGATGCCTTTATGGTCGGACAGCGGACCGCCGATGATCACGGTGCAGTTCAGTTCGGTGGCGGTGGCGGTATCGACGCGCATCACCACGCGACCGTCGTCGAGCAGCAGCTCGTCGCCCACGCCGCAGTCCTTGACCAGATCCGGGTAGTCGATGCCGACCACTTGCTGGTTGCCTTCGGTCAGAGGATGGCTGGTAGAGAAGGTGAATTGATCACCAATCTTCAGTTCGATCTTCTTGTTGGCGAATTTGGCGATACGGATTTTCGGGCCTTGCAGGTCACCCAGCAGGGCAACGAAGCGGCCGTGCTTGGCAGCGAGGTCACGCACCAGCTTCGCGCGAGCCTTGTGCTCGTCGGGGGTGCCGTGGGAGAAGTTCAGGCGGGCGACGTCCAGGCCAGCCAGAATCAGCTGTTCTAGAACTTCCGGCGAGTTACTGGCCGGGCCAAGGGTAGCGACGATTTTGGTACGACGGACGGACATGCAAAGACTCCTGAGTTCAAGCGCTGAGTGAGGCTACTATGGTCTTGGGGTGTAGTCATTGTTCGTTTGCACTACTTTTTGTGAAGCGCTTTGTTATTCGTCTTTATCTTTAAATGAACATTCCTGAAGATTTTCGCCTACGGGTCGATACAGAACTCAAGACAGGAGAACCCCCATGCGATTCGTGCTCATAGCCGCCCTTGCCCTCAGTGTTGTGGGCTGCACCCGTTTTTCGATGAACCATCATTTGAATAATGCCTACAGCGCTTATGACCGTGGCAATTGCGAGCAGGTGACGCTCGAACTGTCCAAAGTTGAACGTGCCAGCCGCGCGCGGCCTTATGTGTGGCCAGAAGTGTCGATGCTGCGCGGTTTGTGCCTGGAACGACAGAAGATGTTCGTGGATGCGGCGCAAACCTACCAGTTCATCCAGGCTTCGTACCCGCAAAGCGAGTATGCCTACCGCGCCCGCGCCCGGCTGGAAACCTTGCAGTCGCTGGGGCACTACCCGCTGCGCAGCACCGCGGTGGTGCGTCCGACGCGCTTCTGATTGCAGTTGTCATTCCAAGGCTGGCTCACGCGCGACGGTGAGCTATAGTCGAGTAACCGGTTTAGCGCCTTGACTCTCGACCGAGGTAACACCTGTGATCGGCAGGAGTAAGCGGCAGCGCAGTACGGACTGTCGCACCGGGATTGGGGAGAGCGCGCCTATTGCCTGGCTCACGTTTTAGACAGGCAGGCCCGTTCCGAAGCATTAGTGCGGCTCTGCTTAAGGGCCTTGCGTAGCGAATTCAGCATGTTCACTGACCGCCGGATCGAGCGGCATCAACTGCCGTATTTTCTGAGAGTGTTCAACAGCGTCACCGACAAACCGATTGGCTTCCTCGGCAACGTCTCCGCAGACGGGCTGATGCTTATCAGTCAGTTGCCGATGATGATCGGCGCCGATTTTGATCTGCGCCTGAAAATTCCCATGGCCGATGGTTGCCAACAGGTCATTGACCTCAAAGCCTGCTGCCTGTGGTGCCATGAGGATGCGACGCCTCACCACTATGACGCCGGGTTCAGTCTGCAACGGGCACCGCCGGAGTATGGGCAATTGGTGGAGGCGTTGAAGCGGTACTTCAGTTTTCAGCCGTTGCCCGCTTCTGCCTGACGACAGCGGTGTATTTACAATCGCCATCGCGGGCAAGCCCGCTCCCACAAGGTTTTATGGCGATCACATAATGTGTGAACACCCCGGAACACTGTGGGAGCGTGCTTGCCCGCGATGGCGTCGGTACAGACAATAAGTATCGACGGATGGCAGGCATCAGGCGCACGAGCTGGCGGGCTCTGCTTGATCCTTAAGCAGTGGCGCACTCTGCGTACCACCACTAAAACACCCCGGCCTTCTTCCATTCCAGATAGCGCGTCACCAGCGCGGCGCCCAGTTCATGAGTGCTTGCATCCAGTACCGGTACGCCATGGGCATTCAGCCGTTCATGAAGTTCGGCCCGTGTATTCAAGAAGTCCACCGTCCCGCAATAAACCAGCGCCTCGGACAAGGTTTGCACGGTTGTCTGACGCAGGCTGTCGAGTACGTCTTCGCGCAGGCTGGCGACCAGCACGCGATGTTGCTTGCTCAGGCGTTTGACCGCCGTGAGCAGCTCCTCATCGTCTTCGTCCCGCAGGTTGGTCATCAATACCACTAACGAGCGGCGTTTTTGTCGAGCCAGCAGATGAGTTGCCGCGGCCTGATAGTCAGCACTGCGTTGGGTGCTGTTCAGGTCGTAGACCGTGTTGAGCAATACGTTGAGCTGACCTGCACCTTTCACCGGTGCAAGATAGCGCGGTTGATCGCTGGCAAAGGTGCTCAGTCCCACCGCATCGCCCTGGCGCAACGCCACGTAACTCAACAGCAGGCACGCATTCAGCGCATGATCGAAATGTGCCAGTTCGCCGTCCTGGCTGCGCATGCGGCGGCCGCAGTCGAGCATGAAAATGATCTGCTGATCGCGCTCGTCCTGATACTCCCGAGCAATCGGGGTGCGCTGGCGGGCGGTGGCTTTCCAGTCGATCTGGCGCAGGCTGTCGCCTTCGCGAAATTCCCGTAACTGATGAAACTCCAGACCCAGGCCCCGTCGTTGCCGCTGGCGCACGCCAAGCTGGCTGAGCCAATTGTCCACCGCCAGTAGTTGGCCGCCGTAGAGACGGGCGAAGTCGGGGTAGACGCGGGTGTGGTCAGTGACACTCAGAAGCCGTTTGCCGGACCACAGGTGCAAGGGGCTTGGCAGGTTGATTTCGCAGTGTTCGAAGTTGAAGTGGCCGCGCTTGAGCGGGCGCAGCCGATAGCCGATCTGCGTGTGTTGGCCGGGCTGAAGTTCGACTGACAGAGGGAGATTTTCGAAGCTCAGGCCGTCGGGGACGTGGTCGAAAATCTGGATCGTCAGTGGTTGGGGAATGTTGTGCTCAACCTCAAGGAGCACTTCGCTCCAACGGCCGAGTGCCAGGCTGCCTGGCATTTGTCGTGTTATCCGGGGTGAGGGCAGGCGTGTGAGGCGCACAGCATCGAGTATTGCCAGGGCCAGCAGCGCCAACAGCAATCCCCAGTTGATCGACAACAGACTAGAGGGCACCGCAATGTCCAGTGCGCGCAAGGTACCCAGCACGATGCCGATGGCCAGCAGGATTGCGAGCCAGATCAGCAGCAGGCGCGAGGGTTTCACAGACGCGGCGCCGGCACTTGATCGAGCAGTTGCCGCAGCACGTGATCGACCTCCAGTCCTTCGATATCCAGCTCCGGTGCAATGCGTACACGGTGGCGCAGCACCGCCAGTGCGCAGCCCTTGATGTCATCCGGAATCACGAATTCACCGCCGCGCAACAAGGCGCGCGCCCGTGCGCAGCGCACCAGTGCAATGGACGCCCGAGGCCCGGCGCCGAGGGTCAGTCCGGGCCAGCTGCGGGTGGTGCGGGCCAGGCGTACGGCGTAATCGAGGACCTGATCGTCCAGCGGCAGATCACTGGCGATGCGTTGCAAGGCCAACACGTCCTTGGCTTGCAGAACGGTGCGCAGCGGTTGCACATCGAGCATGTCGGCCCGGGTCGAACGGCTGACCTGACGCACCATGCTCAGCTCTTGTTCGGCGTCGGGGTAGTCCATGCGCACCTTGAGCATGAAGCGGTCGAGTTCGGCTTCCGGCAGCGGGTAAGTGCCTTCCTGTTCGATGGGGTTTTGCGTGGCGAGCACCATGAACGGTTGCGCGATGGGCAGAGCGCGGCCTTCGAGGGTGACTTGCCGTTCCTGCATGGCTTCGAGCAGCGCGGCCTGGGTCTTCGCCGGGGCGCGGTTGATTTCGTCGGCGAGCAACAGGTTAGTGAACAACGGCCCTTTGCGCAGTTTGAATTGCTCGGTCTGCAAGTCGTACACCGCGTGTCCGGTGACGTCGCTGGGCATCAGGTCCGGGGTGAACTGGATGCGCGCGAACTCGCCACCAAAACAGCGGGCGAGGGCGCGCACCAGCAATGTCTTGCCCAGTCCCGGCACGCCTTCGAGCAACACATGGCCGCCGGCAATCAACGCGGTGAGCACGTCGTCGATCACCGTGTTCTGACCGATCACGGCTTTTTGCAGTTCTACTCTTACCGCTTGGGCCAGGTGACTGGCGCGTTGGCGCTGCTGCTCGGCGTGGCTCGGTGCGCCGGGCTCGATCTGTTCACTCATAAGGCATTCCTCAAGGTTTGCAGGTGAGCGACCTGACGGCTGAACTCAACGCTGGACAGCCGTTGCTTCGGTCGTGGGCTCATGGCCTGGCTGATAGCGCGTGTGGGTTGGCCGGTCAGGCGTGCGAGTACCAGCCATTGCTCGGCGACGCCGAGTTGTTCAAAACCGGGATGACGGCGCCGCACTCGGCGCAGGATGTCTTGCTGCAACGCTTGCAACAGACTGCCTTGACCGCTGCGGCGCAAGATGAAATCGGCGCTGGCACGCAGGTGTTCCTGAAGTTGCCGGCGGGCTCTCGGCACCGGTTCAATCAATGGGCCGTGGCGCACACCGACATGCCAGAGGCCAAGGCCGATCAGGGCGATGAGCGCGACCAGTGCCTGAGGGAAGTAGCGCAGCAACAAGGTCAGCAGGTTGTCGTGATCGGTGTTAAACAGCAGCGTCACCTGGGTGTCCGCGGTCAAGTACCAGAGCAGCCAGGCGTTGTCGTATTGGTCGATGGCCGGGGTTTTCCACAGGTCGGCATCGGTGACCACGATGATCGAGCCGAGCCCGTGGTTGAGCTGCATCATGTGCGTGGCCTTGCCGCTGTTGGCCCAGGCTTGCGCGAGATTTTTCGGGTCTTCGAGATGGAATGCGGTATCGAAGGTGGCGTAGGCCGGGCCGTCTTCGTCCTCAAGATACAGTTTTGTCAGGTTGGGGTAAGGATCCTTGCCGGTCTCCGGCGGCGGGTCCTTGAGGTCTTTGCTCAGTGATTGGTGCACCTGGACCCTGTCGAGCAGCAGGTCATTGCTTTGGCCGGTTTTTTCATCCCACAGCGATTCGGCGATGAATAACAGACGCCCGCCGGCGCGGGTCCAGTTCATCACTTGGTCAATCTGCCGCGGGGTCATGTTGTACCGGTCGCCGAGCAGCAAAAGGCTGTGCTGGCGCGGGTCCAGTGTCGGCAGCATGTCGAGACTGTTGGCATGGCCGACGGTCAGGCCTTGTTTGCGCAGGAAATGCTCGGCGGCCAGATAAGGGTTGGCCTGGGCTTCGGGCGAGGGGCCGTGATCGATGTCCGTCTGATAGGGCGTTGCCTTGAAATACAGATAGACACTCAGCGCAGCCAACAGCACTGCGATGAGCACGCCGCCCGCCAGCCAGAGCCGCCGGTTCAATGCGCCGCTCCCGGGCCGAACAGCGCTCGCCAGCCATCACAGAGTTCCTGTTGCACGTGCGCGGCGGGCAGGCGATGCCCGTAGGCCATGTTTTGCCAGTGTCCCGTCAGGTTTTTGCTGAAAGTCAGCAATGCTGGTTGCTGCAGGTGTTTGACGCGCTCCAGCACTTCACCTTCGGTGTCGGCCGGTTTCAACGCCATGTTGTAGTCGTGCAACAAGTGGCTGAGCAGGGCGCGATAGAGCAACCCGAGCGCCTCACGCGGATTGGATTGCCAGAGACTTTCGGCACTGGCGGCGATGTCGGCAGGCAGGGTTTCGCGGCTCAGGTCCAGGCCGAATGCCTGCCGTGGTGGCGTCCGTGTGACTTTGCGCGGCAACGCCGGTCGGCGACTGACGAACGCCTGCAACCAGTCACGGTAACGCCAGATCAACAAACTGATAGCGCCGATCACCATACCCCACAGCAGCGCTTCAATCAGGGTCGCCAAGGCACCGAAACGCTGGTTATCCAGCAACTTGAGCAGCGCCTTCAACCACTCGGGAGCTTTGCCTTCGTCCTGGGTTTCGGCGTCAGGTTTGTCTTCGCCGCCAAAACGATAGCGGGTGACCGTTTCCTTGTTCTTGAACGGCGGCTGATCGAGGATCGTCCTGATGCTGTCCCGGGACGCCTGACTGGTCAGTGGCTGGTCCAGCAGCCGCGGGCTGTCCGGCGAAACGACTGACTCGGCGGCCCACAGGTTTTGCGCCGCGGGCATCAGTAAAAATGCCGCCAGTAGCAGGGCGCCGGCGGTACTGCTCAAGCGTTGGCGCAGACGGCGGAACACCAACTCGATATCCCAGGCCTCCAGCACCGTGCGCCGGTTCAGATAAAGGCTGAAGCCGCAGGCCACGTAGACCGGTTCCCACACCACCAGCACCAACACGTAAAACACGTTGGTCAGGTGTTCCAGCCAATGCCAGTCTTGCGTGGCGGCGGACAGCAACGTCTGCCAGCTCCAGTCGAGTTCGATCTGTTGCGGCAGGAACAGATAGAACAGCATCATCAAGCCGATCCACAGTGCACTTTCCACATGCACGCCGATGATCGTCAGCCACCGCGCCGCGCCGCCGTCGCGTTGCAACAGCACCTGCAAGCGCTGTTGCCGCGCTTGCCCACTCAGGCCTTCGAGTTGCACCACCGGCATCAGGAAACTGCGACTCAGACTCAAGCGTCGCCAGGTCAGACTGGCAAGCAATTGCGGCTTGAGCAGTTGGGGCCATTGGCGCAGCGCCTGTTTCAAGGTCGGCGTTTCACCGAACATTGCTTTGGACAGGATGTACAGCGGCAGGCGTTCGAAGGCCGGTTTCAGCCACCAGAAAATGAACGCGGCGAGGGACGGTGAATCCCACAGCAACAAGGTGAGCAGGGCGAAAACCGGCAAGGTCACGATGGCCCAACTGGTCATCAGCAGGCGTCGGTGCCGCTGGCTCAACAGAACGCCGAGGTCCATGGCCTCCCAGGTTGTGCGAGGGCGGATCACCACGGTGGCGTCACTCAGGCGCATGACGAGTCCGTCCGGCAAACAGCAGATACATAGCCACCAGACACCAAAGCGCCGCGCCGACCAGATATTTGGTCATCGGCGTCGGCCCGGTCATGGATGACCAGTAGGCTTCGATAAACGCGGCAATCAGCAGAAACAGCATGACCCCGCAAATCAGCAACACGCTTTTGCGCGCCGCGACTCGCAAGGCTTCAGCGCGTGGCAGGCGCCCCGGCGCGATCAATGCCCAGCCCAGTTGCAGGCCGGCGGCGCCCGCGAGGGCAATGGCGCTGAGTTCGAAAGCACCATGGCCGATCACGAATGACCAGAAGGTTTGCCCATAGCCGATCTGCGTCAGGTGCCCGGCTACCGCGCCGATCATCAAGCCATTGAAGAACAGGAAAAACACGCTGCCCAGGCCAAACAGCAAACCGCTGGCGAAGGTCTGAAACGCGATGCCTATGTTGTGCATGATGTAGTAGCCGAACATCACCCAGTCTTCACTGGCCGCCCGTTCCGCCGAGCGACCCAGGTGTCCGGCATTGGGGTCGTACATGCTTTGCATGTCGCTGACCTGTTGCGCCGGGATCAGGTTGTAGACCAGGTCCGGAAACAGATACACCAGCAGCGCGAAGCCGATCAGGCTGCCGAAAAACATCAGGCTGGCGGCAAGCACGAAGCGCCATTGTTCGCGTACCAGCCGCGGAAAATCCGCGAGGATGAAGCCGAGCACGTTGGCGCCCAAACGGCTGCGATGCCGATACAGCTGTTGATGCCCGCGCAAGACCTGTTGCTGCAAAGAGTCGATCAGGAAGCTGCTGTAGCCACGTTCCTGAGCCAGCGCCAGGTGTTGGCAGAGCCTGCGATAGTCTTTCGCGAAACTGGCGACTCGTGAGGTGTCTTTGTTGCGCTCCAGCCTGTCGAGCATGAGGGAAAACTGCGCCCATTCAGCCTTGTGGCGGTTCTCGAAAAGACTCTGCTTCATGCGGGGCCCAACAAACCGCGGGCGATGCCGTTGAGTTCCGTCACCGCTCGTGGCGCTGGAACCTTCAACGGTTGCGCGAGGAGGGTGGCGAGCTCGGTGACCCGTGCTTCGGACAGTTCACCCTGGCGTTCGGCAAACCCGAGGATGGCGCGTTGTTCGGCCAGCGTCATGGCGAAGGCCGGACGTCGTGGTTCTGCCTCGGGCACTTGCGGTCGGGTGAGTGGCTGTTCGCGGTAGATCACCAGCGTGCCCGCGGCCAGGTCGCCAAGGCGTTTGAAGCTGGGGTGTTGCAGGCAACTGATGACGCCGAGGAAATAGCCGAACGGCAACAGGTCGACGAATCGCAGCAGGTTGCGTAACAGCGAAGCGGACCAGCCGATCGGTGTGCCGTCATCCTGCACCACCCGCAGGCCCATCCATTGCTTGCCCGGCGAACGCCCCTGATTGAGCACTTCGAACAACACCATGTACCACCAGCTCACGGCGAACAGCAGGATCGAGCCCAGCCCGGCGCCGAGTTTCCCCAGAAACGCGAGGACAATAAACAGCAGGCCCAGAATCAACCCGCGCAGCCCGAGGTCGATGCAGAACGCCAGCGCACGCACCATCAACCCGGCCGGGCGCAGTGGCAAGTCGATACCTTCCGGCGTTTCAACCTGATACCGCGTATCCAGTGGCGGGGACAGCGTCGCTTTCCTTGGCAGTGCTGTGGTCTCGAGCATGGGCAACCTGATGATGTGGCCTGATCGGGATTCTCTGTGGGGCCGATGCTAGCAGCCTCACGGGTGAAAACGACATAACTATGTATTGCACGGTGCGTGGTCAGAGGTGATTGAATGCAAGATTACTGGCCGGGGCGGGATGTGAACGCCTAGACTTCGCCGATCTTCAGTTCAGGAATAGCCCGTGACCTCGATCTTCTGGTACGACTATGAAACCACCGGCATCAACCCGCGTTGTGACCGTCCGCTGCAAGTGGCGGGGCTTCGCACTGACTTTGATCTCAATGTCATAGACGAGCCGGTCAATCTTTATTGCCAACCCAGTGAAGACATCCTGCCGCATCCGATGGCCTGCGCGATCACGGGTATCACGCCAGGTCAACTGGCCGAGCACGGTTTGAGCGAAGCCGATTTCATGACGCGGGTCCACGCGCAGCTGGCGGCGCCGGGCACCTGTGGCGCGGGTTACAACACCTTGCGTTTCGATGACGAGATGACTCGTTACAGCCTGTACCGAAATTTCTTCGACCCCTATGCCCGCGAGTGGCAGGGCGGTAACAGTCGTTGGGATCTGATCGATGTGGTGCGAGCGGCGTATGCCTTGCGGCCCGATGGCTTGGTTTGGCCGACGGACGACGAGGGGCGGGTGACGCTCAAGCTCGAACGCCTGACCGCCGCCAACGGCATCGATCACGGCAATGCTCACGAAGCGCTGTCGGACGTTCGCGCGACCATCGCGCTGGCGCGGCTGATTCGGGAAAAGCAGCCGAAGCTCTATGACTGGCTGTTCCAGTTGCGCAGCAAACAAAAGGTGATGGATCAGGTACGGCTGTTGCAGCCGATGGTGCACATTTCCGGGCGTTTTTCGGCGGAACGCAGTTATGTCGGCGTGGTGTTGCCGCTGGCCTGGCATCCGCGCAACAAGAACGCGTTGATTGTCTGTGACCTGCACCTGGACCCTCAGGGTTTGCTCGATCTGGATGCCGAGACCTTGCGCCAGCGTCTGTATACCCGTCGCGATGAACTGGCCGATGGCGAACTGCCGGTGCCGCTCAAACTCATTCACATCAACAAATGCCCGGTGGTGGCGCCGTTGTCGGTGCTTCGTCCCGATGATCAGCAACGCCTGGGGCTGGATATGGCGCTTTATCAGGAGCGCACGCTGCGGCTAAGTGCCGCACAAACAATGTGGCGAGATAAAGTTCAGGCCATTTACGCCCGCGAGGATTTTGCCCAGAGCCAAGACCCTGAACAACAGTTATACGATGGTTTTATCGGTGATCGGGACCGGCGTCTTTGTGAGCAAGTCCGAGCGGCTGACCCGGCGCAATTGGCGCAAGAGCAATGGCCGTTCGATGACGAACGTTTACCTGAATTATTGTTTCGATATCGCGCCCGTAACTTTCCCGATACGTTGAGTTTCGAAGAGCAAGAACGCTGGCGAATATTCTGTCAGCAACGTTTGTCAGCGCCCGAGTGGGGGGCGCCCAATACCCTTGAAGCATTTGAAGAAGCGGCAGCCCAATTGAACATTACTGCGACTCCTTTGCAGCAAGAGGTGCTCAATGAGTGGAACAATTATGTCCAGACATTGCGCAAACGTTTGAATTTTTGAAAATGCTCAGGCCTGAATCTCGGGCATAAAAAAACGCCAGCGTTTGCTGGCGTCCTTTTCTGTCGCGGATTGCTCTGCGACAAGCTTGCGGCTTAGCCCAGCAGGGTAGCCCAGCCTTCAACCACGTCACCGCCCCACTTGGCTTTCCACTCTTTCAGAGTTTTGTGGTTGCCACCTTTGGTTTCGATGACTTCGCCGTTGTGCGGGTTTTTGTATTGTTTAACTTTGCGAGCACGCTTGGTGCCAGTAGTTTTTACTGCGCCGCCGCGTGGTGCTTTGGTTTTGGATTCTGGATCCAACAGCGCAATGATGTCACGCAGGGACTTGGAGTATTCGCCCATCAGGGTGCGCAGTTTGCCTTCGAATTCCAGCTCGGTTTGCAGTTTGTCGTCTTGGGACAGGTTCTTCAAACGGGCTTGCAGCTCTTTGATAGCTTCTTCGGTGGCGCGATATTCGTTGATCAAGGACATGGGGACTACCTTATGTTAGGCGCTGGATGGCAGGGGACAGTGCGGCAATAATAGTCAGGGTGTTTCATCAAGTAAACATTTAAACCGGAGTTTATTTAAATTAGTTGTCGTGAATAGGGCACAGGCTGGATGTGCAGTTAAATAGTGTGACCCAGGTATCACAGATATTCACAATTGAGCACTTGAAGATTGGCAACAAGAACACCATTGCGCGGGTGAACGGGGCTTTCAACGCTTGTGCCTGACGTCCTCGCACAACGCAAGGTGTCATCTATACTGCAGTTTTTTCGCGCAATCGCTAGAATGGCGGCCTTTGCGAAGTTCTGGAGTTTCCCCCTCATGCGCACTTTTCGGCTGGTGATTGCTTGCCCGGACCGCGTCGGCATCGTTGCTAAAGTCAGTAACTTTCTGGCGTCACATAACGGCTGGATCACTGAAGCGAGCCATCACTCGGATAATCTCAGTGGCTGGTTCTTCATGCGTCACGAAATTCGGGCCGATTCTCTGCCTTTCGGTATCGAGGCTTTCCGCGAAGCGTTCGCGCCGATTGCCGAAGAGTTCTCGATGAACTGGCGCATTACCGATACCGCGCAGAAAAAGCGCGTGGTGTTGATGGCCAGTCGCGAGTCACATTGCCTGGCTGACTTGCTGCACCGCTGGCACAGCGATGAACTGGATTGCGAAATTTCCTGTGTGATTTCCAACCATGATGATTTGCGCAGCATGGTCGAGTGGCACGGTATTCCGTACTACCACGTGCCGGTCAATCCGCAGGACAAAGAGCCGGCGTTCGCCGAAGTCTCGCGCCTGGTCAAACAGCACGATGCCGAAGTGGTGGTACTTGCCCGTTACATGCAAATCCTGCCGCCCGAGTTGTGCAGCGAATATGCGCACAAGGTCATCAACATCCACCACAGCTTCCTGCCGTCGTTCGTCGGGGCCAAGCCGTATCACCAGGCTTCCATGCGTGGGGTGAAGTTGATCGGTGCGACGTGCCACTATGTCACCGAAGAACTGGATGCCGGCCCGATCATCGAGCAAGACGTGGTGCGTGTCAGCCATAGCGACAGCATCGAAGACATGGTGCGTTTCGGCCGTGACGTCGAGAAAATGGTGCTGGCCCGTGGTCTGCGTTATCACCTGGAAGACCGGGTGCTGGTGCATGGCAACAAGACCGTGGTGTTCTGATACCCATACGACACGGTTGAAATTCGAAGGGCCTGGGCGTTCAATCGCTCAGGCCCTTCGCCGTTTCTGCACTGAGGACATGACCATGGCCGATCCACTGGACAAAGCCACTTCCAAAGCCCCCGCCACATTGGGGGAGGGGTGTTTGAGCCGCTATGACCCGGATGACTTGAGCCCTGAAGATGGCACGGAGTTTCCGGGGGCGGTGGAGTTGTGGGAGGCATTGAATCCCAAACCTGATATTGACCTTGCAGGAGCCAGCTTGCCGGCGAAGCGGTCTTGAGGTCTGGCGCCTGGCTGCTTTGATTGTGTACATATCCGTTTTTGCGGTAGCGGCTACCGTAACGGCGCCGCGAGGCGGCCCGTTTCTTCAAGCGTACGCATTCCCTGTGGGAGCTGGCTTGCCAGCGATGGACGTTAACGATAACGCGTGCTGTCTGAATGAACGCGCTGTCTGGCCCCCCATCGCTGGCAAGCCAGCTCCCACAGTGGATTGTTGGCAGACGCCCTAAGTAAGCCCTAAGCCTGCCCAAACCTCATCAACTTCTTCAACAACGGCCGCCCAAGCATCAACAAAAACACCGGCCCCCCAACCACCAGATAAAAGTAATACGTCACCGCCCGCCAAATCAGAATCGCCGCGGCCGCCGTGGATTTCCCCACCATGGGGGCCAGCAGCGCGGCCGAGGTCAATTCCGCAGCCCCTGCGCCGCCCGGCAACAGGCTGAATTGACCCGCGCTCAGCGAAAGCATCTGGATCAGAAAGCTCCACGCCCACTGCAAATCCGCACCGAGCCCGCGTAACGCCAGATACAACACGCTGTAGCGCAGGAGCCAATGCACGCAGGTCAGGGCAAACACCTTGATCAACGTCTGAACGGGCAACTTCAGCGTGTCAGTGAACGCCGCCAGAAAATGCAGGAGTTTTCGCGCCCAGCGCATTCGCGTGCTGCCTTTGACATTCAGGCGCACGAGCAGGCGCCCGCTCAGGCGAATCAACGACCTATGGTAGCGTGCGATCACCACGCAACTGAGCAGCCCGCCAAACATCGAAATGGCGCTGACCGTCAGCAACCACTCCATGCGTTCGCTGAGGTGCTGGAACAACGCATAAATCAGAATCCCGCTTAACGCGCAGAGAAAGAACAGCAGGTCGCTGAGTTGATCCATGGCGAAAACCGCGCTGCCCCGTGCCGGCCGCACCCCGTTGCGTGCCAGCAGCGCCATGATGGTGAGCGGTCCGCCACTGCCACCCGGTGTGGCGCAGTAGGCGAACTCGGCGGCCATCACCACGCCGAGGCTTTTGACCGGGCTGACCTTGTCGCGCTGATCACCCAGCAACAGGCGCAAGCGCATCGTGTTCACCACCCAGCACAGCAGGATCATGCCGAACATGATCAGCAACCAGCTCAATGGAAAGCTTTGCAACCTCGACCAGGTCTGGTTGCCGCCAAGCAGCAGCGGAATCAGCACCGCCGCGAGCAGCGCAACAAACAGCAGAATCCCCCGGCTCATGCGGCGCGACCGACACGGTCGCCGTGCAGCGCCAGCCAACGAGCCTTGGTCATCGGCACGCGGCCTTCGTCGAGCAATCGCTTGAGGGTTTGCAGCCAGTAATCGCGCGCGAACCGATGTTGCATGTCCACGGGGTGCACGCCTAGACGAATCACCGGTGCCTGGCGCCAACGTTGTTCGCGCTGATCGCTGACGAGCTTGGACAACCCTCGTCGCCATGCACTGCGCGCACTCCAGACCAGTCCCGGCGTATCGACCGGGGTGAAATCCGGTAGATGAAACAGATGTTGTGGATCGCTGGTGTAACTCAGGGGTAACTGGCGCAAGGCCTGGCGCGTACCTTGACTCATCAGCCATGCCGGGGCGACGAAACCTTCGAGCGGCCAGTTGTAGCGACGGAACAGCTCGATACCTGCTCGCAGGCGCGCGAGCGCAGCGTCCTGGGACAGTGCGTAGAACTCGCCTTCGTGGGTATAAATGCGGCGCATGAACCAGTCTCGTGGCGTGATGGGCGGCGACTCATCATCACAATGAAAATAGCCGTGCAGCGCCAGTTCGTCACCTCGGGCGACACGGTTGGTCAGCACGCGGCGGAACCCCGGGTGTGCCTCCAGATCGTTGTGTCTGTGGAAGTCCGGCACCACCAGCCAGGTCATCGGCACCTCGCCCAAGGCGTCGACGGCTTCGACAAAAGGTTGGTAATCAGCCCAGGTGTGCGGCGCGACGTCATGCAGCACGAGTAACAGGCTGGGCGCGGTCATGGGCTCAACCATTGGAGGCCAGCGGCCATTGGCTGCCGAGGACGGCGTGATAATGGCCCAACAGGCTGTTGACTACCGTGTCCCACGAGTAATGCCGTTCGACATGGAGGCGCGCCTGTTGGCCTAACGCGGCACTGCCCGAACTGAACAGTTCCCGTACCGCATTGGCCATCGCCCCCGGGTCGTTCGGCGTGCAAAGCAGTCCGCATTCCTTGTTGATGAGTTCCTCAAAGGCCCCGGCCGCCACGGCCACCACCGGAATGCCGCACGCCATGGCTTCGAGGATCACCAGGCCAAATGTTTCCTGATCGCCGGCATGCAGCAGCGCATCGGCACTGGCCATCAGTCTTGCGACTTGTGTCGCCGGACAGAACTCATCGACCACCGTCACGTTTTCCGGCACCACCGCCGGCATCGAAGAACCCACCAGCAGCAAGTGATAGCGGCGGCCCAGGCGCTTCATGCAGTCGAGCAACACCGGCAGGTTTTTTTCCTTGGAGCCGCGCCCGGCAAAAATCATCAGATGGGTATTTTCATCGATACCCAATTCTGCGCGCAGGCCCGGGTCTCGGGCGTCGGGATGGAAGGTGTGCAGGTCGACCCCCAGGGGTTGTACGAAAACGTTCTTCACCCCGAGGCTGATCAGTTTGTCGGCCATGATCCGGCTCGGCGCCAAGACCCGGTCGAAGTTGCCGTAGAGCTTTTTGACATACGCTTCGACGTTGGCTGTGACCCAATTGCCCATGCGATTGCTCACCAGCAGCGGCAAGTCCGAGTGATAGAAGCCGATCACGGGTACATCGAGTTGGCGCCGGGCATCCAGTGCCGCCCAGGCTGTGAGGTACGGGTCGCCGACTTCGATCAGATCGGGCTGCAAATCCTGCAGGACATTTCGCCAAGGAGCGAGACGGAGAGGGAAGCGATAACCCCTGCCGAAGGGCAGGGCGGGGGCCGGAACCGTGTAAACGCCATCCTGTTCAGTCAGGTTGGAACCGGGAATCAACAGGCTGTGGCGAATGCCGGGCTTGACGCCCAGGCGACGGTGTTTTGCATCCAGATACGTGCGCACGCCACCGCTGGCAGGGGCGTAGAACATGGTTATGTCAGCGATATGCACGATGAACATCCCTCCGGTCCCGTGGCGCTCCCTCGGTTGACCTTTATGAAGGATAGATGTTCGGTTGGGGTTTTGTGGCGGGGATGTCGGCGAGGTTTTTGCGGTGTGTTACAGGCCGCCATCGCGGGCAAGCCCGCTCCCACAATGATTTTTGGTGGACACTAATTATGTGTACGACTGAGATCACTGTGGGAGCGGGCTTGCCCGCGAAGGGGCCCGCAAGAGCGACTTAAATCCTGAAACTACCTACCAACTGCTTGAGACGTGCCGCCTGCTGTTCCAGGTCCGAGCACGCCCGCAACGTCGATTGCAGGTTTTCCACGCCTTCCTGGTTCAGCGTATTGATCTCGGTGATGTCGACATTGATCGACTCGACCACCGCCGTCTGTTCCTCGGTCGCCGTCGCCACGGACTGGTTCATCCCGTCAATCTCGCCAATACGCAACGTCACGCTGTTCAGGCGTTCGCCCGCCAGGTTGGCGATTTCCACGCTGTCCTGACTGTGGCGCTGGCTGTCGCTCATGGTGCTGACGGATTCGCGGGCGCCGACTTGCAGCTCCTCGATCATGGTCTGCACCTGCTGCGCCGATTCCTGCGTGCGGTGCGCCAGATTGCGCACCTCATCCGCCACCACGGCAAAACCACGCCCGGCTTCACCGGCACGGGCCGCTTCGATCGCGGCGTTGAGCGCCAGCAGGTTGGTTTGCTGGGAAATGCTGGTGATCACTTCGAGAATCTGCCCGATGTTCACGGTTTTGCTGTTCAGCGATTCGATGTTGGTACTCGAAGCGCTGAGCATGCTCGACAGTTGGTTCATCGCGACAATGCTGCGATCCACCACTTGTTGGCCGTCTTCGGCGAGACTGCGGGCATCGCTGGCCTGACTCGACGCCTGGGCGGCGTTGCGCGCGATTTCCTGCGCAGCGGCACCGAGCTGATTGATGGCGGCGGCGACGCTGCTGGTGCGCGAAGCTTGCTGGTCGGAGTTGTACATCGACGAGTTGGACGCGGCGACTACGCGCAGCGCCACTTCGTTGACCTGGCCGGTAGCCGAAGACACTTCGCGGATCGAGGTGTGGATGCGCTCCACGAAACGGTTGAACGCGGTGCCGAGCAAACCGAATTCATCGTTGTTCTGGATAGTCAGGCGTTTGGTCAGGTCGCCCTCACCATCGGCGATATCGGCCATGGCGCGGGTCATGACATGCAGCGGCTGGATCAGGATGCGGATCAACATGCCCAGCAAGGCGATGATGATCGCGACCGCAATGACGGTCGCAACGACCGCCGAGGCGCGGAATTCGCTGAGCTTCGCGAAGGCTTTGTCTTTATCCACCGACAGACCGATGTACCAGTTGACGGAAGACAGGCCTTTGATCGGGGTGAAGGTGACGATGCGGGTTTTGCCATCGGCTTCGACTTCACTGAAGTCGCTGCTGATGCGTGGCGTGTTTTTCGGATACGCCTCGGTCAGGGACTTCATCACCAGCGCTTTGTCCGGGTGCGCCAGGATCTTGCCGTCGGCGCTGACCAGAAAGGCATAGCCCATGCCATCGAAGTCCAGCGCATTCAGGCTGTCGGCGATCACTTGAAGACTCAGGTCACCACCGACCACACCGATATTTTGACCGTCCTTGAGCACGCTGTTGACGATGGAAATGACCAGTTGGCCAGACGCCAGATCGATGTAGGGTTCGGTCAGTGCCGAGCCGCTGGTGCTTTGGGCACTTTTGTACCAAGGGCGGGCGCGCGGGTCATAACCGTCCGGCATTTTGCTGTCCGGGCGAATGATGAAGGTGCCATCCTTGTTGCCCAGATAAACGCCCATGAACGTCGACGCCATCGCCTTCTGCTCCAGCAACTTGGAGACGTTGCCGATTTCAGCGTTCAGCGCGACGTTCTGTGAGAGGTTTTCGACCAGCAGACTGCGGCCGGTCAGCCAGGTCTGGATATTGTTGGCAGTCACACTGCCCATTTCTTGCAGATAGTTGTCCAGGTCCTTGCGAATGGCGTTGCGCTGCAGATAGTCGTTGTACAGCGTGAACGAGGCGAACGCGGCAATGACGATGAGGGCGGCGGCAAGCAGGATTTTATGGCTGAAGCGCAGGTTTTTGTTCATGGCTTGGGGTTCCGCTAAGGTCTTAATGCCCAAGGCGTGCTTTTATAAGGAAGCGCACTGTGGGCGGTCATGAAAACAAGCTGATATTTCCGTCCTCTCCTTAGGGGGATTACCGAGGCTTTTCAGTCTTTTATATCGGCCGCGCAGGATCAAAGATTAACCAAAGGTGACCAAATGCCTGATTCCTCTCAACTTGTTATCGGTGCCGATCTCGCGGGGCAACCGATCGCCCAGGCCATGCGTCTGGCGAATCGTCATGGACTGGTCGCGGGCGCAACGGGGACCGGCAAGACCGTCACCCTGCAAAAACTGGCCGAAGCGTTCAGTGATGCTGGCGTGGCCGTGTTTGCGGCGGATATCAAAGGTGACCTGTGTGGTCTTGGCGCGGCCGGCAACCCTCAAGGCAAAATTGCCGAGCGTATCACCGGGATGCCCTGGCTGAATCACACGCCGCAGGCGTACCCGGTCACCTTGTGGGACATACAAGGTCAGTCCGGTCATCCATTGCGTACAACCTTGAGCGAAATGGGGCCGCTGTTGATTGGCGCCCTGCTGGAGTTGACCGACAGCCAGCAATCGGCGCTGTATGCGGCGTTCAAAGTCGCGGACCGCGAAGGCCTGTTGCTGCTGGACTTGAAGGATCTGAAGGCGCTGCTCAATCACCTGCGTGACCACCCCGAATCGCTGGGCGATGACGCCGCGTTGATGACCACGGGTTCCAGCCAGGCCCTGTTGCGTCGATTGGCGACCCTGGAGCAACAAGGCGCTGAAGCCTTGTTCGGCGAGCCCGCGCTGCAACTCGAAGACATTCTGCAACCCACCGCCGAGGGGCGTGGGCGCATTCACTTGCTCGATGCCAGTCGTCTGGTGCATGAGGCGCCGAAAGTCTATGCGACGTTCCTGCTGTGGCTGCTGGCTGAACTGTTCGAGCAACTGCCGGAGCGCGGCGATGCCGACAAACCGCTGCTGGCGCTGTTTTTCGACGAAGCGCATTTGTTGTTCGCCGATACGCCGAAGGCGTTGCAGGAGCGACTGGAGCAAGTCGTGCGGTTGATTCGCTCGAAAGGCGTGGGCGTGTATTTCGTCACCCAATCGCCGGGCGATTTGCCGGATGACGTGCTGGCGCAGCTCGGCCTGCGCATCCAGCATGGCTTGCGTGCGTTCACCGCCAAGGAGCAGAAATCCCTGCGTGCGGTGGCCGATGGTTTCCGGCCAAACCCGGCGTTCGACACCTTGTCGGTGTTGACCGAACTGGGGATTGGCGAGGCGCTGGTCGGCACGTTGCAGGACAAGGGCACGCCGGAAATGGTCCAGCGCGTATTGGTCGCGCCGCCGCAATCGCGGATCGGACCGCTGAGTGAAACCGAGCGCACCGTGCTGATCGCCGGCTCGCCGTTCAAAGGGCGGTATGACAAACCGGTGGACCGCGAATCGGCCTATGAAGTGCTGATGGGGCGCAAAGGCTTGGCGCCAGAAGCCGAACCGGCGCCGGGCAAACCTGCACCAGAGGAACCGAGCTTCACCGACAAGGCGGGGGAATTCCTCGGCACGGCGGCGGGGCAGGCGTTGAAATCGGCGATGCGACAGGCGGCCAATCAGTTGGGGCGGCAGTTGGTGCGGGGGTTGATGGGCTCGCTGCTCGGCGGCAGCAAGCGCCGCTAGCAAGCGGGCACGGTCAAATGTGGGAGCGAGCCTGCTCGCTCCCACATGGGTTAGATGTCAGTCTTTTGGTTTGGCGTGAGCCGCCAGTCGCTCCAGCGCCGCCCGCAGATTCGGATCACTGATCCCCTCAGCCGTTGCCTGAATGGTCGCGCCGGCATCGCTGGACAAACTGATGGTATGCCCCGCCGCCCCTTGCTGAACGGTCGGTGGTTGTACCTTGAACAGAATCCGGGTCAGGCTGGCGAACTCATCAAACATCTGCAACTGCCGTTGCAGACGCTTCTGTTGATAGCGCAGGCGAGTTGCCCAATGACCGTCAGTGACAATCAACAACAGACTGCCTTCGCGCCACGACGCCACATGGCAATGCTCGCGGGCGGCGGGCTGCAATTGGCTTTCGAGCAGACGTTGTAAATGACCCAGGCGTTGAGCGTGGCCAAAAATGGCTTTCAGCGGTTTGGCTTCGCGAAGCAGAACGGCGGGTGCTCTGGCCGTAAGAGGGCGAAATGCCATGATCAGACACCTGAAGTAACAGAGCCGCCATGGTAGCAGAAAGCACCGGATGCACCCGACCCATTGCTTTGCGCGCGCTTTACCCATTAAATCAACAAGTAACTTCTGCTGTAACTGGCTTGAAGTTCAGCAAAAAGCCCTTATTTTAAGTGAGCCCCGTTACAGCGCAGTGCATGCATCGTGGAATAACGCCACTTTCCTCACCATCGTTTCCGGGTAGAATGCTCGTTCGCATGCGGCCATGAGGGCTGCACGGGCGACTCACGGGGCCGCCCTCCATCCCTTTAGTGTGGAAGATCCTGCCGATATGTTTGCGCCTTTGTTAAAGAAACTTTTTGGAAGCAAGAACGAGCGTGAAGTCAAACGCATGCTCAAGACGGTGCAACTCGTCAATGCCTTCGAAGAGCAAATGGTGGCCCTTTCGGACGATCAATTGCGTGCCAAGACAGATGAGTTCAAGGCCCGCATCGCCAAAGGGGAAACCCTCGACAAGCTGCTGCCGGAAGCCTTTGCGGTCGCCCGGGAAGCCGGCAAGCGCGTCATGGGTATGCGCCACTTCGATGTCCAGCTGATCGGCGGCATGACCTTGCATGAAGGCATGATCGCGGAAATGCGTACCGGTGAAGGCAAGACCCTGGTGGCCACACTGGGTGTTTACCTCAACGCGCTGTCCGGCAAAGGCGTGCACGTGGTTACTGTGAACGATTACCTGGCCCGCCGTGACGCCAACTGGATGCGTCCGCTCTACGAATTCCTCGGCATGACGGTCGGTGTGGTTACGCCATTCCAGCCGCCGGAAGAGAAACGTCTGGCCTACGCCGCCGACATTACCTACGGCACCAACAACGAATTCGGTTTCGACTACCTGCGCGACAACATGGCGTTCAGCATGGAAGAAAAATTCCAGCGCGAACTCAACTTTGCCGTGATCGACGAAGTCGACTCCATCCTCATCGACGAAGCCCGTACCCCGCTGATCATTTCCGGTCAGGCCGAGGACAGCTCGAAGCTGTACATCGAGATCAACAAACTGATCCCGCAGCTTGAATTGCATGTCGAAGAAGTCGAAGGCGAAGTCACCAAGGCTGGCCATTACACCGTCGACGAGAAGACCCGTCAGGTCGAGCTCAACGAAGCCGGTCACCAGTTCATCGAAGACATGTTGACCCGCGTCGGCCTGCTGGCTGAAGGCGAGAGCCTGTATTCGGCGCACAACCTGGGCTTGCTGACCCACGTTTATGCCGGCCTGCGTGCGCACAAGCTGTTCAACCGCAACGTTGAATACATCGTGCAGGACGGTCAGGTTGTCCTGGTCGACGAACACACCGGTCGTACCATGCCGGGTCGCCGTTTGTCCGAAGGTCTGCACCAGGCTATCGAAGCCAAGGAAAACCTGAACATTCAGGCCGAAAGCCAGACATTGGCGTCGACCACGTTCCAGAACTACTTCCGTCTGTACAACAAGCTGTCCGGCATGACCGGTACCGCAGACACCGAAGCGTTCGAATTCCATCAGATCTACGGCCTGCAGGTCATGGTCATCCCGCCGAACAAGCCTTTGGCGCGTAAAGACTACAACGACCTGGTGTTCCTGACTGCCGACGAGAAATACGCGGCGATCATCAACGACATCAAGGAATGCATGACTCAGGGCCGTCCGGTACTGGTGGGTACTGCGACCATCGAAACTTCCGAACACATGTCTGCGCTGCTGCAGAAGGAAGGTATCGAGCACAAGGTCCTGAACGCCAAGTTCCACGAAAAAGAAGCCGAGATCATTGCCCAGGCCGGTCGTCCGGGTGCGCTGACCATCGCCACCAACATGGCCGGTCGTGGTACCGACATCCTGTTGGGCGGTAACTGGGAAGTGGAAGTCGCGTCTCTGGAAGACCCGACGCCGGAGCAGATTGCCCAGATCAAGGCCGACTGGCAGAAACGTCACCAGCAAGTGCTCGAGTCGGGCGGTTTGCAGGTGATTGCGTCCGAACGTCATGAATCGCGCCGTATCGACAACCAGTTGCGTGGTCGTGCCGGTCGTCAGGGTGACGCCGGTTCCAGCCGTTTCTACCTGTCGCTGGAAGACAGCCTGATGCGCATCTTCGCCTCTGACCGGGTGAAGAACTTCATGAAAGCATTGGGCATGCAGTCCGGTGAAGCGATCGAGCACCGCATGGTGACCAACGCCATCGAGAAGGCCCAGCGCAAGGTTGAAGGCCGCAACTTCGACATCCGCAAGCAACTGCTGGAGTTCGACGACGTCAACAACGAACAGCGTAAAGTGATCTATCACATGCGCAACACGTTGCTGGCCGCCGACAACATCGGTGAAACCATCGCCGACTTCCGTCAGGACGTACTCAACGCGACAGTCAGCGCACACATTCCACCGCAATCGCTGCCTGAGCAGTGGGACGTGGCCGGTCTGGAAGCGGCGTTGCAGAGCGACTTCGGTGTGGCGCTGCCGATCCAGCAATGGCTCGACGAAGACGATCACCTGTACGAAGAGACCCTGCGCGAGAAACTGATGCAGGAGTTGATTGCGGCGTACAACGAAAAAGAAGACCAGGCGGGCGCCGATGCGCTGCGCACCTTCGAGAAGCAAATCGTGCTGCGTGTGCTGGATGACCTGTGGAAAGACCACCTGTCGACCATGGACCACCTGCGTCACGGCATCCACTTGCGTGGCTATGCGCAGAAGAACCCGAAGCAAGAGTACAAGCGCGAGTCGTTCACGCTGTTCTCCGAGCTGCTGGATTCGATCAAGCGCGACTCTATCCGTGTGCTGTCGCACGTCCAGGTTCGCCGCGAAGATCCGATCGAAGAAGAGCAGCGCCTGCGCCAGGAAGCCGAAGCACTGGCAGCGCGCATGCAGTTCCAGCACGACGAAGCACCGGGTCTCGAGCAACCCGAACTGCTCGGTGAAGAAGTCGATGTGGCCCTCGCCACCGCACCGGTTCGCAACGAGCAGAAGCTGGGCCGTAACGAGCTGTGCTATTGCGGTTCGGGCAAGAAATTCAAGCATTGCCACGGGCAGATCCAGTAAAACCCGTTTCATACGCTGAAATACCCGCGCCGCGACCGGCATCAGCCGTCGCGGCGTTTTGCCATTTACACCACCGTTCTTCCTGAAAGCGGTGCTGACATCATTTATTAAGGAGCGCATTCATGGCTGTTGGTCTTGGTCCTTTGCCAACGTTGCACCCGGTTGCCGGTTTTGAACTCGGTATCGCCTCGGCCGGCATCAAGCGCCCGGGGCGCAAGGATGTCGTGGTCATGCGCTGCGCTGAAGGTTCCACCGTGGCGGGCGTGTTTACCCTCAACGCCTTTTGCGCCGCTCCGGTGATCCTGGCCAAGCAGCGCGTGCAAGGCCCGGTGCGTTACCTGCTGACCAACACTGGCAACGCCAACGCCGGCACTGGCGAACCTGGCCTGGCCGCCGCCGAGCGCACCTGCGCGAAACTGGCGGAACTGACCGGCGTCGATGCCAGCCTGGTGCTGCCGTACTCCACGGGCGTGATCGGCGAACCGCTGCCGGTCGAAAAGATCGAAGGCGCGCTGCAAGCGGCTCTCGACGACCTGTCGGTGAACAACTGGGAAGCGGCCGCCACCGGCATCATGACTACCGACACATTGCCGAAGGGCGCCAGCCGCCAGTTTCAGCATGACGGCGTGACCATCACCGTTACCGGGATCAGCAAAGGCGCGGGGATGATCCGGCCGAACATGGCCACCATGCTCGGCTACATCGCCACTGACGCCAAAGTCTCCCGCGACGTGTTGCAAAACCTGTTGCTGGACGGCGCCAACAAGTCGTTCAACCGCATCACCATCGACGGCGACACCTCGACCAACGATTGCTGCATGCTGATCGCCACCGGTCAGGCTGCGCTGCCGGAAATCACCTCAGCGAGCGGTGAGTTGTTCGCCAAGCTGAAGCAGGCTGTGTTCGAAGTGTGCATGGACGTGGCCCAGGCCATCGTTCGCGACGGCGAAGGCGCGACAAAGTTCGTCACCGTTGAAGTCAACGGCGGCGGCAATCACCAGGAATGCCTGGACGTCGGCTACACCGTGGCGCACTCGCCGCTGATCAAGACCGCGCTGTTCGCCTCCGACCCGAACTGGGGCCGCATTCTGGCTGCCGTTGGCCGTGCCGGCGTACCAAACCTGGACGTGAGCAAGATCGACGTGTTCCTCGGCGAAGTCTGCATCGCCAGCCGTGGCGCGCGCGCTGCGACTTACACCGAAGCTCAGGGCGCAGCAGTGATGCAGCAGGAAGAGATCACCATCCGTATCGAACTGGGTCGCGGCGACTGCAGCGAAACCATCTGGACCACCGATCTGTCCCACGAATACGTGAAGATCAACGCCGAATACCGTACTTAAGACCGATTCGCCCCCTTCGCGGGCGAGCCCGCTCCCACAGGGTTAGCGCAAATCCTGTGGGAGCGGGCTTGCCCGCGATGACGGCAGACCAGACACTCAAGTTGCTGGTCTGTACCCCTCATCAAAAGGTCCCGAACATGAGCCTCCACCTGATCATCGGCGACAAACTGCTTTCCTCCTGGTCCCTGCGCGGCGCACTGGCCCTCGATCTGGCCGGCGCTCCGTACACCGAAGAACTCATCAAGCTGAACCAGCCGGACACCCGTGAACGTCTGCTCAAGCATTCGCCGACCGGCAAGGTCCCGCTGCTGAAAACCGAGCACGGCACCGTTGCCGATTCCCTGGCGATTGCCGAGTACCTGGCCGAACAATTTCCTGAGGCCGGGCTCTGGCCCAAAGACGTCGCCGCCCGCGCCCAGGCACGTTCGGCGTGCGCACAGATGCATGCCGGTTTCTTCGCCATGCGCGGCAACATGCCGTTTGACCTGAGCCGCGATGCACCGCTGTCGCCGGTCCCGACCGACGTGCAGGCGGATATCGAGCGCATGTTGGCGTTGTGGGCCGAGTGTCGGGCAGCCGCGACCGAAACCGGTCCATTCCTGTTTGGCCGTGCGACCCTTGCCGATGCCTTCTTCGCACCCATTGCCGTGCGCCTGCGCACCTACCAGGTGAAGTTGCCGGCGACGGATGAGGCCTACGTCGAAACGATCTACCAATGGCCGGCTTTCAAGGCGTGGCAAAAGGCAGGTCTGGAGGAGGTCGGACAGTGAAACGAGTACACGTAGCGGCCGCCGTCATACGCGATAACAGCGGCAAGATCCTTATTGCCCGGCGTGCCGACACTCAGCATCAGGGCGGTTTGTGGGAGTTCCCCGGTGGCAAGGTCGAGGCCGACGAGTCCGTGACCACGGCGCTTGGCCGTGAGCTTCACGAAGAGTTGGGCATCGTCGTCGATGTCGCGCGACCGCTTATCAAGGTTCAACACGACTACCCGGATAAGCAGGTGTTGCTGGATGTTTGGGAGGTTTCGGCCTTCACCGGCGAACCGCATGGCGCCGAAGGCCAGCCTTTAGAGTGGGTCGCGCCCCGTGATCTGTTGAATTACGATTTCCCGGCGGCCAACCAGCCGATCGTTGCAGCCGCGCGGTTGCCTGCACAGTATTTGATTACCCCCGACGATCTGGAAACCCCGGCCCTGCTGCGTGGTATCCAGAAGGCCGTCGCCAACGGCATCAAGTTGATCCAGCTGCGGGCGCCCAATGGCTACGACCCGAAATACCGCGATCTGGCGGTGGACGCGGCGGGGCTGTGCGCCGGCAAGGCGCAGTTGATGATCAAGGGGCCATTCGAATGGCTGGGCGATTTCCCGTCGGCCGGTTGGCACATTACCTCGGCACAGCTGCGCAAATACGCGGCGGCCGGTCGTCCGCTACCGGCGTCGCGCTGGTTGGCGGCGTCCTGTCATAACGCTGAAGAACTGGCGCTGGCCGAGCAGATGGGCGTGGACTTTGTGACCTTGTCGCCGGTGCAGCCGACCTTGACGCACCCGGGGGCTCAGCCGTTGGGTTGGGAGCAGGCTTCGACTCTGATTGAAGGCTTCAGCAAACCGGTGTTCTTGCTGGGTGGTGTTGGGCCTGCACAGGTTGATAAAGCTTGGGCGGCAGGTGCTCAAGGTGTGGCGGGGATTCGCGCGTTCTGGCCTGATTCTTTGGTGTAATTACGGGCCTCATCGCGGGCAAGCCCGCTCCCACAGGTTCAGTGGCGTTCACAGATTTTGTGTACGACACCGATCACTGTGGGAGCGGGCTTGCCCGCGAAGGCGTCCTTGGAGGCGCCGACTAAATCTCAGGCTTCACCGCCGGCTGCCACAAAATCTCCGCAATCCCCTGCCGTTTGGCGATCAACCGCGCCGCCACAAACAGCAAGTCCGACAGCCGATTGATATAGGCCAACCCAACCCCGGTCAACGGCTCGACGGCATTCAAATGCTGACACCGTCGCTCGGCACTGCGCGCCAGGCTTCGGCACACATGCGCCTGGGCAATCAGCGCCGAACCACCCGGCAGAATGAAATTCTCCAGTGGCCCCAACTCTTCATTCCACACATCGATCGCCGCTTCCAGGCGTTCAATTTCCGTCGCATTCAACGCCTGATACACCGGCATCGCCAGCTCTCCGCCCAGATCGAACAGCCGATGCTGGCAAGGCGCCAACACCTCGATCACTTCGTTCAATCCTGGAAACCGGACACATTCCACTTCCAGCCCGGCCAACAGCACGCCGACCTGGCTGTTCAGTGTATCGACTTCGCCAATGGCCTCGATTCGCGGGTGATCCTTGGGCACGCGACGGCCGTCGCCCAGCCCGGTTTCGCCTTTGTCGCCGGTGCGGGTGTAAATCTTCGACAAGCGAAAGCCCATGGTTACCTCGAAAGCTGATTGAGTTCTTGAGAAACGAGCGGGGTGCTCGTCAACGGCAGGCGCAAGGTGAAACACGTGCCCTGGCCCAGGGTCGATTGCACTTCCATCTGACCCTTGTGGTTGTTGGTGATGATGAAATACGAAACCGACAGGCCAAGCCCGGTGCCCTGGCCGATTTCCTTGGTGGTGAAGAACGGTTCGAAGGTGCGTTTGCGCACGTTTTCGCTCATGCCGATGCCGTTGTCCTCGACCTGGATTTCCGCCCACGGCGGATTCAGCTTCGTGCGCAGGATGATCCGTCCCGGCTCGCAGCCGTCCTCGCGCTGGTGAATGGCTTGCGCGGCGTTTTTCAGCAGGTTGAGCAGCACCTGTTCAAGTTCGTTGGCGGTGCCCGGCACCGGGCCCAGAGCGGGATCGAACTGACGAATGATCGCTTGGCCCTTGAAGTCGAAGCCAATTGCCAGGTCAAAGTCGTTGCCGGCGATTTCCACGGCTTGATCAATCAGCGCCGGCAAATCGCAGGGCGCCATTTGCCGGGTGCTGCGGCGGCTGAAGCTGAGCATGTGGGTGACGATTTTCGCCGCCCGGGCGCCTGCCTGTTGAATGCCATCGAGCAACTGCGGCACCTCACGTGCCTTCAGGTACTCGTTGACCGTGTCCAGTTCGATGCCGACATGCTCCGCCTGTTCGAGGTTTTTCGGCAGTTCGGGGGACAGGCGTCGGCGAATGTTCTGTACGTTGTGCAGGATCGCGCCGAGCGGGTTGTTGATTTCGTGGGCCATGCCGGCGGCGAGGCCACCGACCGAGAGCATTTTTTCCGATTGCACCATCATTTCTTCCAGGGACAGGCGCTGGGTGATGTCATCGATCCGGATCACCACGCCACGACCGGCACCGCCCATCAGAGGGTAGAAGGTCAGGGCGTAATGCTTGGGCTCTTCGTCCTTGAACCAGGTCACGCGTTCGATCTTCGCCACCGTGTGCTGCTCGACGGTCTGTTTGAGCTGCGGCAGAAACGGCTTGAGCGGTTCGAAGGCGAGAAAGATCGGCTGATTCAGCGCTTCGTCGAGGCGCGTACCGGAGAGGGCGCTGGCCTCCTGATTCCACTGCGTCACGTAGAGCTGCTCGTCGAGGGCAATCAACGCCGAGGGCATGGAATCGATGATGCTGTTGAGGTAATTCTGGAACCCGGTGAGTTTCTTCTCGATCTTGCTGCGCACCTGGACTTCGAGTTCCAGTTTGCGGTTGGTGTGGCGGGTCTCTTCGGCCAGGCCCTGGGCCTGATCGTAAGCGGCCTGGGAATCGTCCCGTGCCCGTTTGAGTTGCTGCTCCCGTGCTTCGATGCGCGAGAGCATGGTGTTGAACGCCTCGGCCAGACTGCCGATTTCGTCATGATTGCCGCGTGAGGCGCGCAGGGCGTAGTTCTCTTCCCGGGTAACTTGCCGGGACAGTTCTTCGAGTTGATGGATCGGCCGGGTAATCAGGCGTTTGATCTGCCGGGCGATCACCAGCCACAACAGCACGCTGAAGATCAGAATGCCGAGGCTGGCGGTCAGGGTCCCGGTGTAGAAGGCCATCGGCAGTTCGCTGCTGGCGACCAACAACAGGTGGCCCGGCGCGGTGCCGGGGCGGGGCAGGGTGATCACTTGATTGCTGCGAAATTCGGTGGCTTGCCAGGACTCGATGTGGCGGTAACGCTCCGGCAGGCCCAAATGATCGCCGCGCTGCAACTGCGCCAGTCTTTCGCCCTTGCCGTCATACAGGGCTGCCGCGCGCAGCGGTGAATAACTGTTGAGCTCATTGAGCAGCCGTTCGGCATTTTGTGGCGACTGCAGCGCTTCAGCCACCAGACTCGGGTTGGACACCAGTCGGCCGATGGTCTGCAAGGCCTGGGGGGCCATGCTTTCCTGGGAAATGTAGTACGCGGCGCTGATAAAGGTCAGGTTGGCGACCAGCAGAACGGTGGTCAACAGCACCAGCAGGGCGGCCAGCAATTTCTGGCCGACGGGAAGGTTTTCAAGGCGCTGGCGCAATGGCATCAGGTTTATCGCTGAAAAGGAACAAGTGGCCAGCGTAGCCGCTGCTCAGTCGCTGGGCAATCCAAGGCTGTGCAGATGGGCGATCAACCGTGCTTCAAGCTGATTGAGGTGCGGCAGGTTCAGCTGGTGTCGCGAAGCCACTTTGCAGACATAGCCCAACAGATAGCTGATTTCGGTTCGGCGCCGATTCGCGACGTCCTGATACATCGAGGAGAAATTGGCCGCGGTGGCGTGAATCACCCGCTCGACTTCCTGCTGGAGGTCCTCGGCCGCTGCGGGCTGACCGCAGCGTTCAAGCACCTCAGTCAGTTCGCCGCAGAGGGTGGCGACTTCACAATGATGGTCCTGTAATCCGCCGTTGCGGCAATCGTGCAGCACCGTCAGCGGATTGATCGCACAGTTGAGTGCGAGTTTTCGCCATAGCCTTGTAAGAATGTCGGTGCTCCATTCGTGAGGAATTCCGGCGGCGCTCACGTCATCCAGCCAGATCGGCGCCACGGGATGACCGGCATCCCCCAACCAGGTGTAACCGTGACCCGCGAACACTACGCGCCAGTCACCGTCGCGAAACGCGCCTTCGGTGCTCGAAGCATAAATGCAGCGTGCCTGCGGAACTTGGGCGGCGACCGCGTCCTGACTGCCGAGCCCGTTCTGCAACAAAATCAGCTCGGCGCCGGGCGCCAGGCGTGGTGCCAGTCGGGCCACGGCCTGCTCGGCATCGTAGGCTTTGCAGGCCACCAGAAGGCGATTGATCGGCTCATTGTTGTCGGTCGTCTCGCCGGGGATGGCATACGTTGTTGCTTCACCGTGCTCCACCAGCGTCAAGCCCCCCGCGGCCTGATAAGCCTGTAAGCGCGGCGTATCCCGCAGGATCAGTCTGACCGGTACCCCGGCGCGCGCCAGACGGGTGGCCCACAAGGTGCCGAGGCTGCCGGCGCCCAGAACATGCCAGGTGGTGGACATCAGCTTTTTGCTCTGTTTAAGGCGCGCATCGGACGCTCGCAGTGAATGATGGGAAAGACCCGTTATAATCAGCGCGGATTTTAACCGCAAGCCAGGCGTGCTCCTTCGTGATCGAGCGCGCCCTTTATTGGAGAGATTACATGCCGTCGTTCGACGTGGTATCCGAACTGGACAAACACGAAGTCACCAACGCGGTCGAGAACGCCGTCAAGGAACTCGATCGTCGTTATGACCTGAAAGGCAAGGGCACCTTCGAGTTCAAGGAAAAGGACCTGACCGTCAACCTGACCGCTGAAGCCGATTTCCAGCTCGAAGCAATGATTGAGATCCTCAAGCTGGCGCTGGTCAAGCGCAAGATCGACGTGCAGTGCCTTGAAGTCAAGGATGCCTACGCGTCGGGCAAGCTGATGAAGCAGGAAGCCGTCCTCAAGGAAGGCATCGACAAAGAGCTGGCGAAGAAAATCGTCGCTCACGTGAAAGACGCCAAACTCAAGGTGCAGGCCGCCATTCAGGGCGAGCAGGTGCGCATCACCGGCAAGAAGCGTGACGATTTGCAGGAAGCCATTGCGGCTCTGCGTGCCAAGACATTCGACATGCCGTTGCAGTTCAACAACTTCCGCGACTGACGTTTCAGGCGGGAACCTCTCGGCGCTTTCGGCGTCCGAGGCCCAAGCAGCGGCAGAAAGATTGGCCCCGAGAGAGGGGGCAGTCTTTTCTGCCGCTTATTTTTTTTTCGCGTGCCGCGTGGCCGGAAATCAGGAGAACGTAGATGGACTTGAATGCTGAAGTGGACAACCTGGTCAAGGCGTCCCAAGCCTGGATTCCGATGATCATGGAATACGGCAGCCGCGTGCTGCTGGCGATACTCACGCTGGCCATTGGTTGGTGGTTGATCAACAAAGTGACGCAGAAACTGGGCGGTTTGCTCGCGTTGCGTAACGCCGACCTGGCCCTGCAAGGTTTCATCAGCAGCCTGGCGAACATTATTCTCAAGGTGTTGCTGATCGTCAGCGTGGCGTCGATGATCGGCGTGGAAACGACTTCCTTCGTCGCGGCGATCGGTGCGGCGGGGCTGGCCATTGGTCTGGCGTTGCAGGGCAGCCTGGCGAATTTTGCCGGTGGCGTGCTGATTCTGTTGTTCCGTCCGTTCCGTATCGGTGACTGGATCGAAGCTCAAGGGGTGGCCGGTACGGTCGACAGCATTCAGATCTTCCACACCGTGCTGCGTACCGGCGATAACAAAACCATCATCATGCCTAACGGCAATCTATCGAACGGCATCATCACTAACACTAACCGTCAGCCGACGCGCAAGGTTGTGTTTGATGTGGGCGTTGATTACGAGGCGGATTTGCAGAAGGCTCGCGAAGTGTTACTGGATCTGGCCAAGGATGAGCGCATCCTCGCCGAACCGGCTCCTCAGGCGGTCATTTCGACCTTGGGGGACAGCTCGATTACGGTTTCCCTGCGAGTGTGGGTGAAGACGGCTGATTACTGGGATGTGATGTTCATGTTTAACGAACAATCGCGTGATCGTTTGAAGACTGCCGGTATTGATATTCCGTTTCCGCAGCGAGTTATCCGTATGCTCCATGAAGGGGTTTCGCAATAACGTTTCCTGTAGGCTTTGTCAACTTTTATATTGTTAAGTTGGTATGCAACTAAACGGCGAACAAGACTGTGGGAAGCCGGATACAAAAAAAACCGCTCACCTGGATCAGGTGAGCGGTTTTTTGTTAGTGCAGATTTGAAGCTATCGAACTACCGCTGAGCGATTACAAGATGCTCAGTGGGTATTCAACGATCACGCGGAAGTCGTTGTTGTCGCCGCCAGAGTAGGCAGTGTTCGAACGATAGATCGCGCTACGCAGGCGGAAAGACAGGTCTTTGGCTGGACCACTTTGCAATACGTATTTGGTTTCGAAGTCAAACTCGTGTTCTTTGCCTTCTTCGGTGGCTGTGGAGATGTTGTCACCTTTGACGTAACGAGTCATGAAGCTCAGACCTGGAACACCGTAAGTTTTCATGTTCAGGTCATAACGGGCCTGCCACGAGCGCTCGTCTGCACCGTTGAAGTCGGAGTATTGGATGGAGTTGGCGAGGAAGATAGTGCCGCCGCCGTCAACGCCATAAACGTAACCGGTATCACCACTGGAACGTTGGTGCGCCACGGTGAACTTGTGGGCGCCGATGCTATAGGCAGCGGAGAGGGACCAGATGCGGTTGTCAACATCACCGTTCAGCTCTTGACCCTGGCTCTTGGAGCGATAGCCGTTGAAGTCGAAGTTCAGGGACTGATCTTCGTTGATCGGCAGGGTGTAGTTGGCGTTGATGTATTGCTTCTTGAAGTAGTCATCTACATCGGAAGCAGCCAAGCCGGCTACAAAATTGTCGGTGAACTGGTAGGTAGCGCCGGCAATGTTGGCACTGGTCAGGCCTGGGTTGTGCGGTCCGTTGATGGTGTCACGGCCCATGCCAGTCTGCGAACTCAGGGCGCTGAAACGACCTGCGGTCAGCTCCAGCCCTTTGATTTCTTTACTGGTGATGATGGTGCCGGTAGCAACTTCTGGCAGCAGACGGCTGTCGTCTGTGGAGAAGACCGGGCTGGCAACGTATTGGTTACCGTATTTCAGGACAGTGTCGGACAGACGGAACTTAACTGCGCCGCCAGCCTTGGATTGGGTGTCTTCCGGGCGGCCTTCGCTATCCTGACCAAACAGACCATTACCGGTGCGGCCACGGCCACTGTCCAGTTTGACCATGCTGTTGACCAAGGCATCCACACCGAAACCTACGGTGCCCTGAGTGAAGCCGGACTCGTACGTGGTACGTACGCCGAGGCCAGTCTCTTCGCGATAGCTTTGATCTTTGGCAACCGCGTTTTCGTTCTTGAAGTCACGGTTCATGTACAGAATACGGCTATGTACATTCAGGCTCTGATCTTCAAAAAAGCCCTTGGATTCCTCTTGAGAGGACGCCATTGCGAACTGCGAAGTACTGGCCGAAACAGCCAGTGCGATCATGCTCCACTTCATCACGCGCATCGTGATTTGCTCCTTTGGTTTTTAGAAGAGTACTGCCGTCCCACCTGTTTTATTATCTGGGCGGCTCTTTCTTTTTGTGTCGGCGCAAACTTATATCACGCCGACCATGTTGGCGATACTTGCGCATCTAACCTTTCAGCTTCTTTACGACCCTGTCGCAAATGGCTTGGTAGATGTCGCAAATTTACAGCCCCAATGCAATAGGAATGACAACTTCAGCGCTGTTTTCCGAGGGCTTGAGCATCGGTAAAAAGAATCCTTGGCGAAACGTGTGAATCTCCATCGGGCAACCCTGCCACTGTTTTTATTGCCTTGAAGGCTTCCGCTTCCAGCGGACGCTTTGAAGGCGATGTGAGTGTGAATGCAACAAGCGTGCACAAATCAGAAAACTGCTGTTTTTTTTTCTGAACGCCTGCCTGTTACTGTAAAAACCTCATAAAACCGGGGGTTACAAGCACCTTCTTATGGGGCTTGACGCCATGGTTTGCATCGTGTTGCGCCTTCCTGGTCGACTGCGCGACAACCAAAAACGTTACCGGTTCACCCCTTCAGTGAGTAATTGGCGGATGCCCGACGCACTCAGCGTAGACGCACTGTGCGGTTTTGGTGCAAAAATTCTTAATCGCTGTGCTGAATTCATACAGCATGACTGCAGGGTGAAGGCGAACAGGTCGTTGTCTGTCAGTCATTTCAGCGTTTTTTGCATGAACATCGGTTCGGTAATGGTGCGTCCATGCGAAAAATGTCTCATGTCAGGGCGTGCATTCTGCGACTCGCTCGAGTTTCGTTGAGCCTGCGACCATGGTTCGTCGTGAAGCTGGCGGTGTTCGCAGGTATGCTGCCGTCCTGTCGCTTGGTGCGTCGTCCTGCGGGAGGGGCGCTAAGCTGAAAATGATGACCAGACGGGAGTGCGCGCAGTGTTCGCTTTAGATCCACGGCTTCAACAAGACACGCTACCGATCGGGGATTTCCCGCTCAGCCGGTTGCTGTTGTCCAACGATTCGAATTACCCCTGGTTCATCCTGGTGCCACGCCGCGAGGATATCAGTGAGATATTTCAGTTGGATGTCGCCGATCAGCAGCAACTGTGGAAGGAAACGACCGCGCTGGCGGAAATGCTCAAGGACTCGTTTGACGCCGACAAATTGAACGTCGCGGCCCTGGGTAACGTCGTCAGCCAGCTGCATATGCATGTGATTGTGCGCAAACGCGAGGATGCCGCCTGGCCGGCTCCGGTTTGGGGCAAGCACCCGGCGAAGCCTTACAGTGCAGAGCAGATCGCGGTGATTCGCGAACGGCTGCGTCTGGTGTTGACCGATGACTTTACGTTTCTGGAGGGTTGAATCATGAGCCTGGAAGAACGCGTTACCGACCTTGAGAGCCAGTTGGCCTTTCAGGATGACACCATCCAGGCATTGAGCGATGTGCTGGCGACGCAGCAGCGTGCCGTTGAGCGTCTGCAACTGCAAATGGCCGCACTGCTCAAGCGGCAAGAGGAAATGGCTGGCCAGTTCGAAACGTTCGAAGAAGAAGCGCCACCGCCGCATTACTGAACATGCAGGCCAAAAAAAACCGCTAACAGCCCTGCTGTTCGCGGTTTTTTTTTCAGCCTTGAATCAGCGTCGCGGCAGTGCGGCGATCACGTCCTCGGCCTGCAGGCCCTTGTCACGGTTCATGACGGAGAACTCCACGCGCTGGCCTTCGACCAGAACGCGATGACCTTCGCCGCGAATGGCCCGGAAATGCACGAAAATATCATCGCCGGAATCACGGGAAATGAACCCGAAGCCTTTGGATGTATTGAACCACTTCACGGTGCCGGTATCGCGGTTGGTCATGTCATAGCTTGGCGAAGCAGTGGCCGGTGAAGATTTGTAGAAGCTGATGGCCAGGTGCAGAAGCACGGCGATCAGGGCCGCCACCAGGCTGAACAGAACGGCAGGTTGACCGGCGATGACAGGCATTGGCGCGAGCAGCGTCAGGGTTTGCAATACGACAGTCAGAACCAGCAGGGCGCTGACCAGGTTTTGCAATTGATGACGCGGGCCTTTGTTCCAGTAAGGGATAACAGGAGCGAGGGTGAGGTTGAGCAGGCCGAAAAAGGCCAGGTAAAGCGCATCGGGTTGTTGCAGGTAAGGAACAGCTTCGGATCGCAGGCTAGGGATGAAGGACAGCAGCAGTGCCGCTGCGCCCATTAGCAGGTGGACGATTTTCAACATTTTGATTAACTCACGTTAAGACGGATCACAAGGAAGAGCTGATGGAGCACGGTTCGCTTCAGAACAATAAGAGGCGTTGGGCACGTACCCGCTATCAGCCTATGCGCAACGCCCGGAAAAATAGGGCTTGGCGACACACTGTCTATTTAACAGCAAAGCTTGCGGCTACTCAAATCAGGGAGTCCAGCGGTGCACCGAGGGCGATTTGCCGCAGGGTTTGGGGCATTCCCGGCTGCGGTGTGGCGACAGGCTTGCTAGAGTGGTCATGCACCTGTTGGATGAATTCGATCACCTTTAGGGGAAAAACATGGCAATCGATATCGGTATCAGTGAAGAGGATCGCAAGTCCATCGTCGACGGACTTTCGCGTCTGCTGTCGGACACTTATGTACTCTATTTGAAAACCCATAACTTCCACTGGAATGTCACCGGTCCCATGTTTCGGACCCTGCACCTGATGTTCGAGGAGCAATACAACGAGTTGGCTTTGGCGGTCGATTCGATTGCTGAGCGCATTCGCGCGCTGGGCTTTCCTGCTCCGGGCGCCTATTCCATTTATGCGCGCCTTTCTTCTATCAAGGAGGAACCGGGCGTGCCCAGTGCGCAAGACATGATCAAGCAACTGGTCGAAGGGCAGGAAGCCGTCACGCGTACGGCGCGCGGGCTCTTTCCCCTGCTCGACAAAGTCAGCGACGAGCCCACGGCTGATTTGCTGACCCAGCGTATGCAGGTTCACGAGAAAACCGCATGGATGTTGCGCTCATTGCTGGATGAGTAACGCGTTCAGTACGCGGATGGCGCCTTGCGGGCGTTGTTCGCGCTCTGTCGTTTCTGTCCCTTTTCCTTGAATGATTTTGCGTCAGTGTATGGAGGAAATAGTCCGGACTAGGACGGTCTCCATGATCCGCCTTCAGTTGTTGGCTTATCCTACGTGGATGGTCAAAAAGTCATCTGGATATAACTTTGCGCCTGCGCTTTTATAAGAATCAAAGCATGACTCTTATAAGAGCCAGGGATGGCAAAGGAGTGTCAACGGTATGGTTTATGAAGACAGGCGAAGCGAGGGGAGGGACGGTTCATTCAAGGATGTAAGGATCGATCCGTTTGTCAGTGAGTTCGATATGGGCCTGGCCCAGCCATTATCCCGATCCGTACGTTTGAATGGATTTGCCACCTGCTTGCGACTTGAGCAGGTGTATTGGAATATTTTGGGGGAAATGGCCAGGATCAATTGCTGCTCGGTCAGTGCGCTGTTGTCCCACGTGGATCGAGAGGTGCATTTGCGCCACGGCGGGGTGAAGAATTTCAGCGGGTTGGTGCGGGTTGTCTGCGTTGTGCACAGCCTCAAGGAGGGGAGTTGCGTCGTCATGGCCTAGCCATGATGGCGAAATGCATCGAGTGTCAGTCTGTGCAGTCTTACGGCTGCACAGGCTGCATTTAATGGATATAATCCCGCTCTTTGCCGCAAAACCCAGCGTGCGCGGTAGCAATCTGATCGCCGAGACAACCCCCATGCCGATGTACGACTATCAATGTGCTTCCTGTGGTCATCAGTTGGAAGCCATTCAAAAGATCAGCGCAGCACCGCTGGTCGACTGCCCTGCCTGCCAGGCGCCAGAGCTCAAGAAGATGCTGTCCATGCCGGGCTTTCGCCTCAGCGGCACCGGCTGGTACGAAACCGATTTCAAGACCGGTTCCAAGAAGAATCTGGCCGGCGGCGATAAAGCCGACTAGGGTCTGGAACCTGAGTTGAACGACACGTGCGAGCTCTTGCATCACCCCGTGTGCAAGGTCTCTAACCGAATTTCGAATTACGAGAAGTGAAACCACTACCATGATGCGCAGCCATTATTGCGGCCAACTGAACGAAAGCCTGGAAGGCCAGGAAATTACCCTTTGCGGATGGGTTCACCGTCGCCGTGACCACGGTGGGGTGATTTTCCTCGATATCCGTGATCGTGATGGTCTGGCCCAGGTGGTGTTCGACCCGGACCGCGCCGAGAGCTTCGCCGCCGCCGATCGCGTGCGCAGCGAATACGTCGTGAAGATCACCGGCAAAGTGCGCTTGCGTCCGGCCGGTGCCACGAACGCCAACATGGCCTCGGGCATGATCGAAGTCCTGGGCTACGAGCTGGAAGTGCTGAACGAATCGGAAACCCCGCCGTTCCCACTGAACGAGTTCTCCGACGTCGGTGAAGAAACCCGCCTGCGTTATCGTTTCCTTGATCTGCGTCGTCCGGAAATGGCCGAGAAGCTGCGTCTGCGTTCGCGCATGACCACCAGCATCCGTCGTTACCTCGACGAGAACGGCTTCCTCGACGTCGAGACGCCGATCCTGACCCGTGCCACCCCTGAAGGCGCACGCGACTATCTGGTGCCGAGCCGTACTCACGCCGGTTCGTTCTTCGCCTTGCCGCAATCGCCTCAGCTGTTCAAGCAGTTGCTGATGGTGGCCGGCTTCGACCGTTACTACCAGATCGCCAAGTGCTTCCGCGACGAAGACCTGCGTGCCGACCGTCAGCCTGAATTCACCCAGATCGACATCGAAACCAGCTTCCTCGATGAAAAAGACATCATGGGCCTCACCGAAGGCATGATCCGCAACCTGTTCAAGGAAGTGCTGGATCTGGAATTCGGTGAGTTCCCGCACATGACCTTCGAAGAGGCCGTGCGTCGTTACGGTTCCGACAAGCCAGACCTGCGTAACCCGCTGGAACTGGTGGACGTTGCCGACCAGCTCAAAGAAGTCGACTTCAAGGTCTTCAGCGGCCCGGCCAACGATCCGAAATGCCGTATCGCCGCCCTGCGCGTTCCTGGCGCGGCGAGCATGCCGCGCAAGCAGATCGACGACTACACCAAGTTCGTCAGCATCTACGGTGCCAAGGGCCTGGCGTACATCAAGGTCAACGAGCGCGCCAAAGGCGTTGAAGGCCTGCAGTCGCCAATCGTCAAGAACATCCCTGAAGCCAACCTCAACGTGATCCTCGATCGCGTGGGTGCGGTCGATGGCGACATCGTGTTCTTCGGTGCCGACAAGGCCAAGATCGTCAGCGAAGCCCTGGGCGCGTTGCGCATCAAGGTCGGCAACGACCTGGACCTGCTGACCTGCAAGTGGGCGCCAATGTGGGTCGTCGACTTCCCGATGTTCGAAGAAAACGACGACGGCAGCTTCAGCGCCTTGCACCACCCGTTCACTGCGCCGAAGTGCACCCCCGAAGAACTGGAAGCCAACCCGGCGACCGCGCTGTCCCGTGCCTACGACATGGTGCTGAACGGAACTGAGCTGGGTGGCGGTTCGATCCGTATCCACCGCAAGGAAATGCAGCAGACCGTATTCCGTCTGCTGGGTATCAATGAAGCCGAACAGGAAGAGAAATTCGGTTTCCTGCTCGACGCCCTGAAATACGGCGCGCCGCCGCACGGTGGTCTGGCCTTCGGTCTGGACCGTCTGGTGATGCTGATGACCGGCGCCCAGTCGATTCGTGAAGTGATTGCCTTCCCGAAAACCCAGAGCGCGGCGGATGTCATGACTCAGGCACCGGGTCAGGTGGATGCCAAGGCATTGCGCGAGCTGCACATTCGCCTGCGCGAAACGCCAAAGGCTGAGTAAGGCTGACCGTAAAGGCGCATCCTTCGGGATGCGCCTTTTCTTCAGGTCGAGATTTTTGTATTGCTGGCTGTAGCGTCGTGCGCAGCGGGCAATGTTTCAAAGAGAATTCGGAGCGAGTTATGGCGGGTCATTCCAAGTGGGCGAACATCAAGCACCGCAAAGAACGTCAGGATGCCAAGAAGGGCAAGATTTTCACCAAGTGGATTCGTGAACTGACCGTTGCGGCCCGTCAGGGCGGCGGTGATCCGGGCTCCAACCCTCGCTTGCGTCTGGCGCTGGACAAGGCGCTGGGTGCGAACATGAGTCGCGACATCATTGATCGCGCGGTGGCTCGCGGGGCCGGTGCTGCCGATACCGACGACATGGTCGAGCTGACCTATGAAGGCTACGGCCCGGGGGGCGTGGCGGTAATGGTCGAATGCATGACCGACAACCGCAACCGCACCGCAGCGGCTGTTCGCCATGCGTTCAGCAAGTGCGGCGGTAACCTTGGTACCGACGGGTCCGTAGCCTACCTGTTCGAGCGCAAGGGGCAGATTTCCTTCGCGCCGGGTGTTGATGAAGACACGTTGATGGAAGCGGCCATGGAAGCGGACGCCGATGACGTGGTCACCCACGAAGACGGTTCCATCGACGTGTTCACCTCGTTTGCCGGTTTCTACTCCGTGCGTAACGCTCTGGAAGCGGCCGGTTTCAAAGGTGACGACGCGGAAATCGTCATGCTGCCGACCACCAGTGCCGAACTGGACCTGGAAGGCGCTGAGAAAGTCCTCAAGCTGATCGACATGCTCGAAGACCTGGACGACGTGCAGAACGTCTACTCCAACGCGGATATCCCCGAGTCGGTGGCCGCACAGCTCGGTTAAGGGCGACTAAGATCCAATGTGGGAGCGAGCCTGCTCGCGAATGCGGATATTCAGGCAGTATCGTTGCTGAATATAAAACCGCTTTCGCGAGCAGGCTCGCTCCCACATTTGTTATTCGTGTATTGGATATCGTGCTTTTTCCTAACCCGCAGGCGTTATGACTTTAATTCTTGGTATCGACCCCGGTTCGCGCATCACCGGTTATGGCGTGGTACGCGATACCGGGCGTGGCTGCGTGTACGTGGCGTCGGGCTGTATTCGCACAGGGTCCGGCGAGCTGCATGAGCGTTTGCAAATCGTCTATCGCGGCGTGCGTGAAGTTATCCAGACCTACGGCCCGGTGACCATGGGCATCGAAAAGGTCTTTATGGCCCGCAACGCCGACTCCGCGCTGAAGCTCGGCCAGGCGCGCGGTGCGGCAATCGTTGCCGGTGCCGAAGAAAATCTGGAAATCGCTGAATACACGGCCACCCAGGTCAAGCAGGCAGTGACCGGGACCGGTGCGGCGAACAAAGAGCAGGTGCAAATGATGGTCATGCACATGTTGAAACTCACCAGTAAACCGCAAATCGATGCCTCGGACGCCCTGGCCATTGCCATTTGCCATGCTCACACCCGTTCCAGCCTGTTGCCGCATGGCCTGGGCACTGCACGCAGTCGTGGCGGGCGCCTGCGTCTCTGATAGCATCAGCAGTCTTTTTTACGGAATCAGGGTTTTGTGCCTGTGTTGTCGGCGCAAAACCCTTGTTCTGTCAGTCGCCAGCCACCGAACTGGCCAACGCTCAAGGATCTGAAACGTGATTGGACGCTTGCGCGGCACACTGGCTGAGAAACAGCCGCCGCACCTGATTCTGGATGTAAACGGTCTGGGGTATGAGCTGGAAGTGCCCATGACCACGCTGTATCGCTTGCCGTCGGTCGGTGAACCGCTGACGTTGCACACCCATTTGGTCGTACGCGAAGACGCGCAGTTACTCTATGGTTTCGCCAGCAAGCGTGAGCGAGACTTTTTTCGCGAGTTGATCCGTCTCAATGGTGTAGGGCCGAAATTGGCCCTGGCATTGATGTCGAGCCTGGAAGTGGATGAACTGGTACGTTGCGTGCAATCTCAGGACACCTCGGCCCTGACCAAGGTGCCGGGCGTGGGCAAGAAGACCGCCGAGCGTTTGCTGGTGGAACTCAAGGATCGCTTCAAGGCCTGGGAAACCGTGCCGGCGATGTTTGCTCTGGTGCCAAACCAGCCGGGTGGGCCAGACGCGCCACATCCGGTCGCTACCGCCGAAAATGACGCGGTCAGCGCGCTGATCTCCCTGGGCTACAAGCCGCAGGAAGCCAGCAAGGCGATTTCCGCGATCAAGGAGAAAGGTTTGAGCAGTGAAGACATGATTCGTCGTGCCCTGAAGGGAATGATCTAAGTGATTGAAGCTGATCGTCTGATAGCCGCCACGCCGGGCCCGCGCGACCGCGAGGAAGTCCAGGATCGGGCGATTCGTCCTGTCAGTCTGGCCGAATACATTGGCCAACCGACCGTTCGCGAGCAAATGGAGTTGTTCATCCAGGCTGCCCGTGGGCGGAACGAATCACTGGACCACACGCTGATCTTCGGCCCGCCGGGCCTGGGTAAAACCACCCTGGCCAACATCATCGCCCAGGAAATGGGGGTGTCGATCAAAAGCACTTCGGGCCCGGTCCTCGAGCGACCCGGTGACCTGGCCGCGCTACTGACCAACCTTGAGCCGCACGACGTGCTGTTCATCGACGAAATCCATCGGTTGTCGCCGATTGTCGAAGAAGTGCTGTACCCGGCCATGGAAGATTTCCAGCTCGACATCATGATCGGCGAAGGCCCCGCTGCCCGTTCGATCAAGCTGGATCTGCCACCGTTCACGCTGGTGGGGGCGACGACGCGCGCCGGCATGCTGACCAATCCGCTGCGCGACCGTTTCGGGATCGTCCAGCGCCTCGAGTTTTACAGCACGGCTGATCTGGCGACGATTGTCAGTCGTTCGGCAAACATCCTCGGCTTGCCGCTAGACCCGGAAGGCGCCTTTGAAATCGCCCGTCGTGCCCGAGGTACCCCGCGGATCGCCAACCGACTGTTACGCCGGGTGCGCGATTTCGCTGAAGTTCGCGCCAAGGGCCACATCACCAAACCGATTGCCGATCTCGCCTTGAATCTGCTGGATGTCGATGAGCGTGGTTTCGACCACCAGGATCGACGTCTGCTGCTGACCATGATCGAGAAGTTTGACGGTGGACCGGTGGGCGTTGACAGTCTGGCTGCCGCGATCAGCGAGGAACGTCACACGATTGAAGACGTGCTGGAACCGTACCTGATCCAGCAAGGCTATATCATGCGCACGCCGCGTGGGCGGGTGGTCACCCGGCATGCCTATCTGCATTTCGGTTTAAATATTCCGTCACGATTGGGCGAAATGCCCGTGGTAGACGAGTTCCTTGATGCCGTGGACGATTAATTAACTTTTACGGGCAGAATTTTCGGGCATTGTGCTGTCCTAGGACCGTGGTTTTGCCTGAAAGCCGTGAATCAATGAAAAACAGTTGCCTGGCCGGATTGGCAACCTGAGGAGTAAGCACTAGAGTATGCGCGCGCAAAACGGGCTTGAGCCGTTCGCACATCGTTGTCGCGTTTATTACGAGGACACCGATGCGGGCGGCATCGTGTATTACGTTAATTACCTCAAGTTTATGGAACGGGCTCGAACCGAGCGGCTCCGGGAGCTGGGCTTTGCCCAATCCCAGCTGGCAGGAGAGGACCTGTTGTTTGTCGTGCATTCCAGCGAAGCGCGTTATCACGCGCCGGCGCGACTGGACGACGAACTCCTGGTAAGCGCTGAAGTAATCGAATTGAACCGTGTCAGCCTGCGCTTCAAACAGCAGGTCAGGCGAGCCACGGATAATGCGCTGCTCTGCGAAGGGCAGTTTTTGGTGGCCTGTGTGCGCACTGAAAGTTTAAAACCCCGGGCCATTCCCGAAGCTCTACGTGCGGCCTTTGCCGACGTGAGCGGCGCGGGTACACACTCAAAGCAGGAGATAAAGCGTGGAAGCTAACGTCGTCGACCATTCCTCCATGTGGAGCCTGGTCAGCAATGCCAGTATCGTGGTGCAACTGGTAATGCTGATCCTGGTAGCCGCATCGGTGACCTCATGGATCATGATCTTTCAGCGCAGCAACTTGCTGCGCGCCGGTCGACGTGCCCTGGAGAGCTTTGAAGAGCGCTTCTGGTCGGGCATCGACCTGTCCAAGCTGTACCGTCAGGCTGGCAGCAACCCTGATCCGGATTCGGGCGTCGAGCAGATCTTCCGTGCTGGCTTCAAGGAATTCTCCCGTCTGCGCCAGCAGCCAGGCGTTGACCCGGAAGCGGTCATGGAAGGCGTGGCTCGTGCCATGCGCGTAGCCATTTCCCGCGAAGAAGAAAAGCTCGAGCAGAGCCTGCCGTTCCTCGCGACCGTCGGTTCCGTCAGCCCGTACATCGGTCTGTTCGGTACCGTCTGGGGCATCATGAACTCCTTCCGTGGTCTGGCGACTGCCCAGCAAGCGACCCTGGCCACCGTAGCTCCAGGTATTGCCGAGGCACTGATTGCCACCGCGATCGGTCTGTTCGCAGCCATCCCGGCCGTTATCGCTTACAACCGTTTTGCCGCTCGCAGCGAAACGCTGATCAGCCGCTACTACACCTTCGCCGATGAATTCCAGGCGATCCTGCACCGCAAAGTGCACACCAGCGAAGAATAAGCAGGTAATTTCCAATGGCTTTAATCGCTCGAGCTCGCAAAAAGCGCAAGCCGGTCGCCGAGATGAACGTGGTGCCTTACATCGACGTGATGCTGGTACTGCTGGTCATCTTCATGGTGACCGCGCCGATGCTCAATCAGGGCGTGAAAGTTGATCTGCCCAAGGTTTCCAGCGAAGCCTTGCCGCAGGACAACAACACCCAGGTCCTGACCATTTCGATCAAGGCTGACAAGACCTACTACTGGAACCTTGGCAGCGAAGTCGACACGCAAAAACAGCAGGACAAGGCAATGACCTTGCCGCAAATGACTGACGCCGTGACCAAGATCATTCGCGCCGGCACCGAAGGCGGCAAGCGTACCCAGGTGTTCATCCGCGGCGACAAGACCGTTGATTACGGCTCCGTCATGGGTGCGATGGGTGGGTTGCAGAAAGCCGGAGTCGGTAACGTTGGCCTGATTACCGAGGCGCCCTGATGCAGCAACAGCGAGAGCCAACAGCCTCGGAAAGCTACTTCTGGCCTAGTGTCTGGGCGATTGTCTTGCACGTGCTGGTTTTTGGCATGCTGTTCGTCAGTTTCGCCTTCACACCGGAGCTCCCGCCGGCCAAGCCGATTGTCCAGGCGACCCTGTATCAGCTGAAATCGAAAAGTCAGGCGACCACCCAGACCAATCAGAAGATTGCGGGTGAAGCGAAGAAATCCGCTGCGCGCCAGACCGAAGTCGAACAGATGGAACAGAAGTTGATCGAGCAGGAAGCGATCAAAGCCGCGGAACAAAAGAAGGAAGACGCGGCTCAAAAAGCCGAAGAATCCAAGAAAGCCGACGAGACCAAGAAAGCGGAAGAGGCTAAAAAGGCTGATGAAGCCAAGAAAGCCGATGAAGCGAAGAAGACCGCCGAAGCCAAAAAGGCCGAAGAGAAACAATTGGCTGATATAGCCAAGAAGAAGTCTGAAGAAGAAGCCAAGAAAGCGGCTGAAGAAGAGGCCAAGAAAGCGGCCGCGGAAGAAGCCAAGAAGAAGATCGTCGAAGACGCGAAGAAGAAAGCCGCGGAAGACGCCAAGAAGAAATCTGAAGCTGAAGAGGCGAAAAAGAAAGTCGCCGAAGATGCGAAGAAGAAAGCTGCTGCCGATGCTGCGAAAAAGAAATCGCAGGAAGCGGCACGTAAATCCGCCGAAGAGAAAAAGGCTCAGGCCCTGGCAGATTTGCTTTCCGACACGCCGCAGCGTCAGCAGGCCTTGGCGGATGAGCAGGGTGACGAAGTCGCCGGCAGTTTCGATGATTTGATTCGTGCTCGTGCAGCGGAAGGCTGGGCTCGTCCACCTTCGGCACGCAAAGGCATGACGGTTGTGCTGCAAATCGGCATGTTGCCGGACGGTACGGTGACTTCGGTCAGCGTGTCCAAGTCCAGCGGTGACGGTCCGTTTGACGCTTCGGCTGTAGCGGCGGTCAAGAATATTGGACGTTTGACAGAAATGCAGGGAATGAAGCCGGGCGATTTCGCCCCGTATCGTTCATTCAAGATGACATTCACACCTGAGGATCTAGCCTTGTGAGAAACCTTCTTCGAGGAATGCTTGTCGTGATCTGCTGCATGGCAGGGATAGCGGCGGCAGATGAAAAAAACATTCTGGTCACCAGCGGCAGCGATCGGGCAACTCCGATCGCCGTTGTTCCGTTCGGCAACCAGGGCGGTAGCGTGCTGCCGGACGATATGGCCGAGATCATCGGTAACGACCTGCGCAACTCGGGTTACTACTCGCCGATTCCAAAGCAGAACATGATCAGCCAGCCGAGCCAGGCCAGCGAAATCATCTACCGTGACTTCAAGGCGCTCGGCGCCCAGTACGTCATGGTCGGCAGCATTGCTCCAGCGGGCGGCCGCCTGCAGGTTCAATACGCTCTGTTCAACGTCGCCACCGAGCAGCAAGTGCTGACCGGTAGCGTGTCGGGCAGCGTTGATCAGCTGCGCGACATGTCGCACTACATCGCGGACCAGTCGTTCGAAAAACTCACCGGTATCAAAGGTGCGTTCTCGACACGTCTGCTGTACGTGACTGCAGAGCGTTTCTCCGAGAAGAACACGCGCTACACGCTGCAACGTTCGGACTATGACGGTGCCCGCGCCGTGACCCTGCTGCAATCGCGCGAGCCGATCCTGTCGCCGCGTTTCGCACCGGATGGCAAGCGCATCGCTTATGTATCGTTCGAGCAGAAGCGTCCGCGCATTTTCATGCAGAACATCGACACCGGTCGCCGTGAGCAGATCACCAACTTCGAAGGCCTGAATGGCGCGCCAGCCTGGTCGCCGGATGGCAATCGCCTGGCATTCGTGCTGTCGAAGGACGGAAACCCGGACATCTATGTGATGAACCTGGGTTCGCGTCAGATCACTCGCGTCACCAACGGTCCCGGCATCAACACCGAACCGTTCTGGGGCAAGGATGGTTCGACCCTGTACTTCACTTCAGATCGTGGCGGCAAGCCTCAGATCTACAAATCCAGCGTTAGCGGCGGCGGTGCGGAGCGTGTGACCTTTATCGGTAACTACAACGCCAACCCGAAGCTTTCGGCTGATGAAAAGACTCTGGTGATGATCCATCGCCAGGATGGCTTCACTAATTTCAAGGTGGCGGCCCAGGATTTGCAGCGCGGAAGCGTAAAAATCCTCACTGATAGCACTCTGGACGAGTCGCCTACTGTTGCGCCCAACGGCACCATGGTAATCTACGCCACCCGCCAGCAGGGCCGGGGAGTCTTGATGCTCGTGTCCATTAATGGACGCGTAAGGCTCCCGCTTCCTACCGCACAAGGCGAAGTCAGAGAACCTTCCTGGTCCCCTTACCTGAACTGACGCGGCGCTACACGTTTCACTTAACACACTGGGGTTCATTAGGAGTTTCACGATGGAAATGCTGAAGTTTGGTAAATTTGCTGCGCTGGCTCTGGCCATGGCTGTAGCTGTAGGTTGCTCGTCCAAAGGCGGCGACAACGCCGGTGAAGGCGCTGTTGATCCAAACGCTGGTTACGGCGCTAACACTGGTGCTGTTGATGGCTCCCTGAGCGAAGAAGCTGCTCTGCGCGCAATCACCACCTTCTACTTCGAATACGATAGCTCGGACCTGAAGCCAGAAGCCATGCGCGCTCTGGACGTTCACGCCAAAGACCTGAAAGCAAACGGCGCTCGCGTTGTTCTGGAAGGCAACACCGACGAACGTGGTACTCGTGAGTACAACATGGCACTGGGCGAGCGTCGTGCGAAAGCCGTTCAACGCTACCTGGTACTGCAAGGTGTTTCCCCAGCTCAGCTGGAACTGGTTTCCTACGGCGAAGAGCGTCCAGTTGCTACCGGCAACGACGAGCAGTCCTGGGCTCAAAACCGTCGCGTCGAACTGCGTAAGTAATTCGTCATGCGAACGTGCCGTCGTGCTGTAACTGTTTTGGCTCTCAGCCTCGCACCGCTTGCGGTGTGGGCTGCGGTTCCTGTGGTCGAGGACAACTCCGGCTATAACAATAGCGGGAGTAGTTATCCGCCTGCGGGTTACGGTACGAACGGCGCCTATGCCGGGGGAGGGGTTTCGGCCCCTGTCTCGGCACAGGGCGAGCTGTTCAACCAACTGCAATCGATGCAGGAACAGATCTCGCGCCAACAAGGTGTGATTGAAGTTCTGCAAAATGATGTAGCGCGCATGAAGCAGGAAAGCCTGGAGCGATACCAGGATCTTGATCGGCGCATAGGAACCGGCGTTGCACCAGCCGCGACTCCTGAGAATTCTTCCTCCGGTGGCAATCTGAATGCCCCCGGCGCAGCAGCGGGTGCAGGTGCAGGGGCGGCAGCCGCTCAAGCTCCTGCCGCAGGTAGCGAACCGGCGGATCCGGCGAAGGAAAAACTGTATTACGATGCAGCCTTCGATTTGATCAAAGCCAAGGATTTCGACAAAGCCAGTCAGGCTTTTTCCGCTTTCCTGCGTAAGTACCCGAACAGCCAATACGCGGGCAATGCCCAGTACTGGTTGGGCGAAGTAAACCTGGCCAAAGGCGATCTGCAAGGTGCAGGTCAGGCATTTGCCAAGGTTTCGCAGCTGTACCCAAAGCACAACAAAGTGCCTGACTCGCTGTACAAGCTGGCTGATGTAGAGCGTCGCCTCGGTCATCCCGACAAGGTAAAAGGCATTCTGCAACAGGTTGTGTCCCAATATCCGGGCACTTCCGCCGCTCAGTTGGCCCAGCGCGATCTGCAGCGCATGTAAGCCTGCTTGACCCATTTCGAAGAAACCCGCGCTTGTCGCGGGTTTTTTCGTTAGAATTCACGCCCTTTTTATGAAATACGCTTTTTGGGGCCTGCGCGTTGGCGGGGTTCCTTGAAGTGCCTGACGGAGGCGGACAGCCTGTTTAGCTGTTACGCCCGTGGCGACTATGCAAGACACATTGAGAATCACCGAAGTTTTCTACTCGTTGCAGGGTGAAACGCGGACTGCCGGGCTGCCCACTGTTTTTGTGCGCCTGACCGGTTGCCCATTGCGTTGCCAATACTGCGACAGCGCCTATGCGTTCTCTGGCGGCACTGTCCGTACGCTCGACGATATCCTCGAGCAAGTCGCCGGTTTCCGCCCGCGTTATGTGTGTGTCACCGGCGGCGAGCCGCTGGCGCAACCTAATGCCATCCCATTGCTCAAGCAGTTGTGCGACACCGGTTACGAAGTGTCACTGGAAACCAGTGGTGCGCTTGATATCTCGGCGGTGGATCCGCGAGTCAGCCGCGTGGTCGACCTGAAAACCCCGGGTTCGAAGGAAGTGCATCGCAACCTCTACGAGAACATCGAGCTGCTCACACCCAATGACCAGGTGAAATTTGTCATCTGTTCGCGGGAAGACTACGACTGGGCCGTGTCGAAGCTGATTCAGTACGGTCTGGATCGCCGTGCCGGTGAAGTGTTGTTCTCACCCAGTCACCATGACCTGAATGCTCGGGATCTGGCTGACTGGGTGGTGGCGGACAACCTGCCCGTGCGTCTGCAGCTGCAACTGCATAAATATCTTTGGAATGATGAGCCGGGGCGCTGATATGACTGAACAACTGAATACTGCTGAAAAACGTGCGGTCATCTTGCTTTCCGGCGGCCTCGACTCGGCGACGGTCGTGGCCATGGCTCGCGCTGAAGGCTACCGCTGCTACACGATGAGCTTCGATTACGGTCAGCGGTCTCACGCCGAATTGCACGCCGCCGAACGTGTTGCCCGGGATTTGGGTGTGGTCGAGCACAAGGTCATCGGTCTGAACCTGAATGGTATCGGTGGTTCTGCACTGACCGACAGCAGCATCGATGTGCCGGAAGAGGCCGGCGAAGGCATTCCGGTGACGTACGTGCCGGCTCGCAACACGGTGTTTCTGTCCCTCGCGCTAGGCTGGGCTGAGGTGCTCGGCGCTCGTGACATCTTCATCGGGGTGAACGCTGTCGACTATTCCGGCTATCCGGATTGCCGTCCCGAGTTCATCGAGTCCTTCGAGCGTATGGCCAATCTGGCGACCAAGGCCGGTGTCGAAGGCAACGGCTTCCGTATTCAGGCGCCCCTGCAAAACCTGAGCAAGGCGCAGATCGTCCAGGCGGGCGTGAAGCTGGGCGTCGATTACGGCCTGACCGTTTCCTGTTATCAGGCGGACGATAAAGGCTATGCGTGCGGTAAATGCGACAGCTGCCGACTGCGTGCGGAAGGCTTCGCAGCGGCCGGAATCAGCGACCCAACACCTTATTTCTGATTTATTTCAAATAAGGTGTTGAATAACCTATAAAAATCAGTATTATACGCGCCACCACACAGCGGGTCGTTAGCTCAGTTGGTAGAGCAGTTGGCTTTTAACCAATTGGTCGTAGGTTCGAATCCCACACGACCCACCATTTTTGTAGCAGTTTTAAAAGTCTGGAAGGCCCACGCAAGTGAGGATTTCCGGATTTTTTTTTGCCCGCGATTTAAGGTCGACCCCGTTCGGGGCTGCACTGCGTGACACAGGTCAGAATCATCTTTTGCATCATCGGGATATTCTGTAGCCTTGCGCAGCTTCAACGCTGTCCATGCCTGATGAACACTCACTCTCCCGGCGGTACCCCTGAAGGGTCCAGAGCCAGGTGTATACTCGACTTTCGCGCGTAAGCGCTTGCAGGTCTTGCGAACATGACGCAGATTTCCGAACGCCTTCTGGTTCAAGCCCACCTCGACGCCAAGCAGCCCAAACCGCTGACAGTCGAGGAAGAGGCCTATTACCGTGCTGCCATCGCTGCCGAGCTCAAGGCTCAGGACGCGGTGCTGGTCGCTCACTTTTATTGTGATCCGGTCATTCAGGCGCTTGCCGAAGAGACCGGTGGCTGCGTCTCCGACTCGCTGGAGATGGCCCGCTTCGGCAATGCTCACCCGGCCAAGACCGTGGTGGTCGCCGGTGTGAAATTCATGGGCGAAACCGCCAAAATCCTCAATCCTGAAAAACGCGTGTTGATGCCGACTCTGGAAGCGACGTGCTCGCTGGACCTGGGGTGCCCGGTAGACGAGTTTTCGGCGTTTTGCGATCAGCACCCGGAACGTACCGTGGTGGTGTATGCCAATACCTCGGCAGCGGTCAAGGCCCGGGCGGACTGGGTCGTGACTTCAAGCTGTGCGCTGGAAATCGTTGAAAGCCTGATGGATAACGGCGAAACGATCATCTGGGGCCCGGACAAGCACTTGGGCACCTACATCCAGCGCCAGACCGGTGCCGACATGCTGCTATGGGACGGTGCCTGCATCGTTCACGAAGAGTTCAAGTCCAAGCAGCTCGAAGATATGAAAGCGTTGTACCCGGACGCGGCCATTCTGGTGCACCCTGAATCGCCGACCTCGGTGATCGAACTGGCGGACGCCGTCGGCTCCACCAGTCAATTGATCGCAGCGGCGCAGAGCCTGCCGAACAAGACGCTGATCGTGGCCACTGACCGTGGCATCTTCTACAAGATGCAGCAGTTGTGCCCGGACAAGGTCTTCATCGAGGCGCCAACGGCGGGTAACGGCGCGGCGTGCCGCAGTTGCGCACACTGCCCGTGGATGGCGATGAACACGCTTGAGCGGACGCTGAAGGCCTTGAAGGAGGGGACGAACGAGATCTTTGTTGATCCGGCGTTGATTCCTCAGGCGATCCGCCCGTTGAAGCGCATGCTCGACTTTACGCAAGCAGCGCGGATGAGGCTGGCCGGTAACGCCTGAGATTGTTCAGTCAATTTGCAAAAACTGTGGGAGCGAGCTTGCTCTCGATAGCGGTCTGTCAGTCATATCAATGTTGACCGATGCGCCGCTATCGCGAGCAAGCTCGCTCCCACAGTGGTTTTCGTATGGCTGGATTACTTGGTCTTCTTCGGAATTCGAACCAATTGCGTGTTCGAGTACATGTCATGCCAGCTGCGTTTCTGTTTATCGAACAGTGACCAAAAGAACCCAAGGCCAACGCACAACAGCGACGCAATCGACACGACAAAGCGCAGCAGCGCCTGCCACAGGCTGATGGATGATCCATCGGCATTCTGCACACGAATGCCCCACACCTGCATGCCCAGAGTCTGGCCGGACCAGGTCCAGAATTTGGCGAAGAAGCCGAACAGCACGAACAACAACACAGTCGACAGCAACGGGTCACCGTCCAGCGCGCCTGCTTCGGTCAGGGTGCGCATTTTGTCTTCGCCGATGATTGCCATCTGAATCATCTTGTAGAGGCCGCTGGTGACGATCAGCAGCGCAGTGCATAACAGGAAGTCATAGAACATCGCTGCCAGGCGACGGCCCAGGGTCGCGGCGGGAAAGTCGCCCTGAGGGTTGAGCAAGTGTTTCGACATGGCAGGGCTCTCGACGAAAAAAGAAGCCATTTTACGGATTTACGCGCACAAAAAAGCCCCTGATGTCAGCATCAGGGGCTTTTTCGTAACAGAAGGTTAGGCTTCTGCTTGTACTTCGTCAGCCTGCATGCCTTTCTGGCCTTGCACGGCGATGAAGGTCACTTTCTGGCCTTCTTTCAGGCTCTTGAAGCCGTTGCCCTGAATAGCGCGGAAATGCACGAACAGATCCGGACCGCTTTCTGGAGTGATAAAACCAAAACCTTTCTCGTCGTTAAACCACTTGACGGTACCGCTCTGACGTTGGGACATTTCTTATTTCCTTTGACGCAAAAATTAATGACAGTCTCTTTCTCATGAAAGAGTACTGGGGCTGGTTGCAGGAGAGTAAGAAGACGTCGAACGGGATGTAGCTAACTTGTAGGCTACTGCCCAGGTCACGATTCCAAGCGACCCATGCAAACACAGTGAACAAACTCTACGCCAACTACGGGAGGAAAAACAAGCCCCGCGAAAGGGCTGGTTTTGCTCAGGTTGGCCGCAGTAGTACGTGTACTAGCGTTGGCTTATTCGATAGGGGTGTTCAATTGTTTTCGAACGTTATAAGGCAAGTTCATAATCGAAACGCTGCACTGTTTTATGGCGGTTGCGTTACACATTAGTGCACTGTTAACGCAACCGCGTTACTTATAGAAACAGTCAATCAACCACGATAGTAGCGTTGTGGAACGAATGGCATTTTGCTTACAAGCAATGGCACCTTTTTCCCACGAACGATTGCGAACACAGGTGTGTCAATGGCGATATATGCGCTGTCGAGGTAACCCATGGCCAAAGGACCGCCCAGGGTCGGACCGAAACCGCCGCTGCACACGGTGCCGATGATGTCGCCCGCTTCATTGACGATTTCTGCACCTTCGCGTACCGGCGTACGTTCCTGCGGCAACAGGCCCACGCGCTTGCGGCTGACACCGGCTTGTTGCTGGGCGAACACGGTTTCAGCGCCAGGGAAGCCGCCAGCCCGCGCGCCATCGGCGCGACGTGGCTTGGAGATGGCCCACAACAAGCTGGCTTCGATTGGGCTGGTCTCGGTGTTCATGTCGTGGCCGTAGAGGCACAAGCCGGCTTCCAGACGCAGGGAGTCGCGTGCGCCCAGGCCGATGGCTGCCACTTCCGGTTCGGCCAGCAGGGCACGAGCCAGGGCTTCGGCGTTGGCGGCCGGCACGGAGATTTCGAAACCGTCTTCACCGGTGTAGCCGGAGCGGCTGACAAAGCAGTCCACACCCAGCAGTTTCACGCGGGCGAACTGCATGAAGGTCATCTTCGCCACTTCCGGTGCCAGGCGTGCGAGCACGGTGACGGCGGCCGGGCCCTGCAATGCCAACAGCGCACGTTCTTCGAACAGCGGCTCGATAGTGCACTGATCGCCGATGTGCTGACGCAGGTGCGCCAGGTCCTGATCCTTGCAAGCGGCGTTGACCACCAGGAACAGTTCGTCGTTACCCAGGTTGGCAACCATCAGATCGTCAAGAATGCCGCCGGACTCATTGGTGAACATCGCATAGCGCTGCATGCCCACTGGCAGGTCGATGATGTCCACCGGCACCAGGGTTTCCAGGGCCTTGGCGGCATTGGCGCCGGTCAGGCGGATCTGGCCCATGTGCGAAACATCGAACAACCCGGCCTGATCACGGGTGTGCTGGTGTTCCTTCATGACGCCCAGCGGGTACTGCACCGGCATGTCATAGCCGGCGAACGGCACCATGCGGGCGCCGAGTTCGATGTGCAGTGCGTGCAACGGGGTTTTCAACAGTTGTTCGGTGGACATATCCAGCTCCTGAAAAAGTGTGCAGATGCAGTGAGCGCGCATCAGCACTCGATAATGTTGACTGCCAAACCGCCACGGGCGGTTTCCTTGTATTTGCTTTTCATGTCGGCGCCGGTCTGGCGCATGGTGCGGATAACCTTGTCGAGGGAAACGAAGTGTTGACCGTCGCCGCGCAGGGCCATGCGCACCGCATTGATGGCTTTCACTGAACCCATGGCGTTGCGCTCGATGCAAGGCACTTGCACCAGCCCGCCAATCGGGTCGCAGGTCAGGCCGAGGTTGTGTTCCATGCCGATTTCGGCGGCGTTTTCCACTTGCTGCACGGTGCCGCCAAGCACTTCGCACAAGGCGCCGGCCGCCATCGAACAGGCCACGCCGACTTCACCCTGACAACCGACTTCGGCGCCGGAGATCGAGGCGTTTTCCTTGTAGAGAATGCCGATGGCTGCGGCGGTCAGCAGAAAACGTACGACGCCGTCCTCGTTGGCGCCGGGAATGAAGCGCATGTAGTAATGCAAAACCGCCGGGACAATGCCCGCTGCACCGTTGGTGGGCGCGGTAACCACACGTCCGCCGTTGGCGTTTTCCTCGTTGACCGCCAGGGCGTACAGATTGACCCAGTCCAGCACCGACAGCGGATCGCGCAGTGATGACTCCGGGTTTTTGCACAGTTGCCGATGCAGCGCTGCCGCTCGCCGTTTGACCTTCAAACCGCCGGGCAGAATGCCTTCGTTACGGCAGCCGGCGTCGACGCAGTCCTGCATCACTTGCCAGATCTTCAGCAGGCCGGCGCGGGTTTCCGCTTCCGGGCGCCAGGCGCTTTCGTTGGTCAGCATTATCTGGCTGATCGACAAACCGTACGTGGCGCAATGGCTGAGCAGGTCCTTGGCGCTTTTGAACGGGAACGTTAGCGGTGTGGCGTCTTCGACGATGCGGTCGGCGCCGGCGGCGTCTTCATCGACCACAAAACCGCCGCCGACCGAGTAGTACTCGCGACTTCGGATTTGCAGACCCGCCGCGTCGAACGCGCGAAAGATCATGCCATTGGGGTGATAGGGCAATGGTTTGCGGATCATTGCCAGGTGTTCTTTCTCGTTGAACGCAATGCTGTGTTCGCCGAGCAGGTTCAAGCGACCGTTGCCACGAATGTCTTGCAGACGGGCGGCGACGGTTTCGGTGTTCACGGTGTCCGGGTGTTCACCTTCCAGGCCCAGCAACACAGCCTTGTCGCTGCCGTGGCCCTTGCCGGTGGCGCCGAGTGAGCCGTAGAGCTCGACTTTGACACAGGTGGTGGCGGCCAGCAGCCCTTCACGGCGCAAACCTTCGGCGAAACGCGCAGCGGCGCGCATCGGGCCGACGGTGTGGGAGCTGGAGGGGCCGATGCCAATCTTGAACAGGTCGAACACGCTTAACGACATGGTTGTTCTCCGGTTTCTTGTTATAGGAATTCACGGAATTTCAGGCTAGGCACGATTCTGTGGGAGCTGGCCTGCCAGCGATGACGGAGTGTCAGACAGCGGAAATGTCGACTGACCCACCGCTATCGCTGGCAGGCCAGCTCCCACAGAGTCTTGCAGTGTTCTCGAAGGTGGGGGCGAGCGAACCCGCCCCCTAATTCGTTTAAGCGTAGCTTTCGATCGACGGGCAGGCGCATACCAGGTTGCGATCGCCGAAGACGTTGTCGACGCGACCGACCGGCGGCCAGTATTTGCCTTCGATCAACGAGGCAACCGGGTACACCGCTTGCTCACGGCTGTACGGATGGGACCACTCGCCGACCAGTTCCGCAGCGGTGTGCGGGGCGTTTTTCAGCGGGTTGTCGTCCTTGTCCAGCGTGCCGTTTTCCACTGCGCGGATTTCTTCGCGGATGCGGATCATGGCGTCGCAGAAGCGGTCCAGTTCTTCCTTGGATTCGCTTTCGGTCGGCTCGATCATCAGTGTGCCAGCGACCGGGAACGACATGGTCGGGGCGTGGAAACCGAAGTCGATCAGGCGCTTGGCGACGTCATCGACGCTGATGCCGCTGCTGTCTTTCAACGGACGCAGATCGAGGATGCATTCGTGCGCGACCAAACCGTTGCTACCGGTGTACAGCACGGGATAGTGCTCTTCGAGGCGACGGGAAATGTAGTTGGCATTGAGGATCGCCAATTGCGAAGCGCGCTTGAGACCCGCGCCGCCCATCATCCGGATGTACATCCAGGTGATCGGCAGAATGCTCGCGCTGCCGAACGGTGCCGCGCAGACCGCGCCTTCCTTGCGCTCCATCTGGGCGTGGCCCGGCAGGAACGGCGTCAGGTGCGACTTGACGCCAATCGGGCCGACGCCCGGGCCGCCACCGCCGTGGGGGATGCAGAAGGTTTTGTGCAGGTTCAGGTGCGACACGTCGCCGCCGAACTTGCCCGGTGCGCAGAGGCCGACCATCGCGTTCATGTTGGCGCCGTCGATGTACACCTGGCCGCCGTTGTCATGAATGATGCCGCAGATTTCGCGGATGCCTTCTTCGAACACGCCGTGGGTCGACGGGTAAGTGATCATCAGCGCAGCGAGGTGTTCGCGGTGCTCAATGGCCTTGGCGCGCAGGTCTTCGATGTCGACGTTGCCGCGGGCATCGCAAGCTGTCACAACCACGCGCATGCCAGCCATGTTGGCGGTGGCCGGGTTGGTGCCGTGGGCGGACGACGGGATCAGGCAGATGTCGCGACGGTCTTCGCCACGGCTCTGGTGATAGGCACGAATCGCCAACAGACCGGCGTACTCACCTTGCGAACCGGCGTTTGGTTGCAGGGAGATCGAGTCGTAACCGGTGGCGGCGCAGAGCATCGCTTCCAGTTCATCGGTCAGTTGCTGGTAACCGGCGCTTTGTTCGGCCGGGGCGAACGGGTGCAGGGCACCGAATTCAGCCCAGGTCACCGGGATCATTTCGCTGGCGGCGTTGAGTTTCATGGTGCATGAACCCAGCGGGATCATGGTGCGATCCAGGGCCAGGTCCTTGTCGGCGAGCTTGCGCAGGTAGCGCATCAGCTCGGTTTCCGAGTGATAACGGTTGAACACCGGGTGGCTGAGGATTGGCGATTGGCGAACCAGAGCGGCCGGGATGGTGCTGACCACAGAGGCGGCGAGGGCGGCGAAGTCCGGCAGCGCTTTGCCGTCGGCGAACAAGGCCCACAGCGATTCGACGTCCGCTTGCGACGTGGTTTCGTCGAGGGACAGGCCCAGACGTTCGCCATCGACTACACGCAGGTTGATCTGCTGCGCATGTGCCTTGTCGTGCAGTTTGGCGGTGTTGGCGCCGGTGTTCAGGGTCAGGGTGTCGAAGAAGCTGGCTTGCTCGACGGTCAGGCCCAGTGCGCTCAAGCCTTTGGCGAGGATCGCGGTCAGGTGATGAATGCGGTTGGCAATCTGCGTCAGGCCTTTCGGGCCGTGGTAGACGGCGTACATGCTGGCGATGTTGGCCAGCAGGACTTGGGCAGTACAGATGTTCGACGTGGCTTTCTCACGGCGGATATGTTGCTCGCGGGTCTGCATCGCCAGGCGCAGGGCCGGCTTGCCGAAACGGTCCACAGAGACACCGACCAGACGGCCCGGCATGTCGCGCTTGAATGCATCTTTGGTCGAGAAGTACGCCGCGTGCGGGCCACCGAAGCCCAGCGGCACGCCAAAGCGTTGGGCGCTGCCGATGGCCACGTCGGCGCCGAATTCGCCTGGCGGGGTCAGCACGGTCAGGGCCAGCAGGTCAGCAGCCACCGCAACCAGAGCGTTGGCGGCGTGGAAGCGTTCGGTCAGTGCGCGGTAGTCGAACAGGTCACCGTTGCTCGCCGGGTATTGCAGCAGGGCGCCGAAGAACGGCGTCACGTCAGTCAGTTCAAGCTCGTCGCCGACCACGACGTCGATGCCCAACGGCTCGGCACGGGTGCGCAGCACGTCGAGGGTTTGCGGGTGGCAATGAACCGACGCGAAGAACGCGTGGCTGCCTTTGTTCTTGCTCAGGCGTTTGCAGAAGGTCATGGCTTCGGCAGCGGCGGTGGCTTCATCCAGCAGCGAGGCGTTGGCGATCGGCAGGCCGGTCAGGTCGCTGATCAGGGTCTGGAAGTTCAGCAGCGCCTCGAGACGACCCTGGGAAATTTCTGGCTGGTACGGGGTGTACGCGGTGTACCAGGCCGGGTTTTCCAGCAGGTTGCGCAGGATCGGCGACGGCGTGTGCGTGCCGTAGTAGCCCTGGCCGATGTAAGTCTTGAACAGTTGGTTCTTGGCGGCGATGCCTTTGATCAACGCCAGGGCGTCGGCTTCGCTCAGGCCGTCGTCCATGCCGAGGACGCTGGTGCCTTTGATGCTTTCCGGAATGACGCTGGCGCTCAGGGCTTCCAGCGAATCGAAACCGAGGCTGTTGAGCATGGCTTGCTCATCGCCGGAACGCGGGCCGATGTGGCGCGCGATGAATTCGTTGGCGGTCGTAAGGTTTACTTGAGTCATGTCAGCGCTCCTCAGGCTTCGGCGTTGGCTTTGATCAGACGGTCGTAAGCGTCCTGATCCAGCAGTTTGGCAACTGCCGAGGCGTCGGCAGGCTGGAAGCGGAAGAACCAGCCTTCGCCCAGCGGATCTTCGTTGACCAGTTCCGGGTTGCTGTCCAGCGCCGGGTTCACTTCCAGCACTTCGCCGTCGAGTGGCATGTATACGCCGCTGGCGGCTTTTACCGATTCCACGGTGGCGGCTTCTGCGCCTTTGTCGTAGGACTGCAGCTCAGGCAGTTGTACGAAAACCACGTCGCCCAAGGCGTTCTGTGCGAAAGCGGTGATGCCGACGGTAACGGTGCCGTCAGCTTCGGTGCGCAGCCATTCGTGATCTTCAGTAAAACGCAACTCGCTCATGGAAACTCCTAAGGGGCCAGACTCGTCTGGTGGACGCGATTGAATGCTTGGGCAAAAGCCCTTCTTTATGGGTGGTTACTAAGCAAAATCGCGGCCAATGTTATTTTTGTGTTTAAAAACAATGGCTTATGAGTTTCATGTGGCCATTGTGTTGCAGCGACTGTAGCGAAATCGATACAGCGCGAGCCGAAGAAAAAAGCCTAAGTGGATCAAAGCCTTGCACTGCGGTGGTTAGGAGGGAGTGTATCGATATCATTCCGCTGTAGCGCTTTCAGTACAGATGGAGGTCGTTTTTAAACAGGCTTTCAGTTGAACGCGAAACCTGTGGGAGCCAGCCTGCTGGCGATGAGGCCCTGTCAGTCGACATCTTTTTTGCCTGCCACACCGCAATCGCCAGCAGGCTGGCTCCCACAGGCGGGCTATGGTGTTTTGGGAATACCGTACTTGCGCAACCGATGGGCAATTGCCGTGTGCGAAGTTTGCAGACGGCTGGCCAGTTGCCGGGTCGAGGGGTAGCTGACGTAGAGTTTTTCCAGCAGGGTTTTCTCGAACTCTTCCATCGCCTGTTCCAGGCTGTCGACCTCGGTGTCGCTCTGGCGCGCCACGGAGGTGCCGGCGATGTCGAGGTCGCCGATGTCCACCAGGCTGCTTTCGCAAATCGCCGCCGCGCGGAAGATCACGTTTTGCAATTGCCGCACGTTGCCCGGCCAGCGGTTGCCCAACAACGCGGGGTAAGTGCCCGGTGCCAGACGACACACCGGGCGCTGAATCTGCGCGCAGGCCTGCTGCATGAAATAGCGCGCCAGCAACAGAATGTCCTGGCCGCGTTCGCGCAGCGGCGGGACTTCGACGTTGAGCACGTTGAGGCGATAAAACAGGTCTTCGCGGAACGTGCCTTCGCTGACCATTTTTTCCAGATCGCGATGCGTGGCGCTGAGGATCCGCACGTTGACCTTCACCTCACGATCGCCACCCACGCGGCGGAAGCTGCCATCGTTCAAAAACCGCAGCAGTTTCGCCTGCAAGTACGGCGACATTTCACCGATTTCATCGAGAAATACCGTGCCCTGGTTTGCCAGTTCCATCAGCCCCGGTTTGCCGCCCCGTTGGGCGCCGGTGAAGGCGCCGGGGGCGTAGCCGAACAGTTCGCTTTCGGCGAGGTTCTCCGGCAATGCCGCGCAGTTCAGCGCCAGGAAAGGTGACGTGTGCCGGGCACTGATGGCGTGACAGGCGCGGGCCACCAGTTCTTTGCCGGTGCCGGTTTCGCCCTGGATCAACAACGGCGCATCGAGGGCGGCTACACGTTGGGCACGGGCCTTGAGCGTGCGAATGGCCGGGGATTCGCCAAGCAACGCATCGAACCCTTCGGCATGGTCGTGGTGCAGCGCCGAGAGGCGTTCGCCGATGCGGTTCGGTTGATACAGCGTCAGCAGCGCGCCGGCGTCGGTGATCGGCGTGGCGTCCAGCAACAGGGTCTGGCCGTTGACGGTGATCTCGCGCAGCGGCAAGCGAAAGCCTTGTTCCAGCAAGGTGTCGAGCAGGGCGGGATCGGCAAACAGATCCGCGATGCTTTCACCGGCCGGTTCGCGACCGTACAGGGCGATCAGCGCCGGGTTGGCCAGCAGCACTTTGCCGTCGCTGTCCAATGCCAGCACCGGGTCGGTCATGGCGGCGAGCAATGCATCGAGCTGCAAGTGCCGACGTTGGCCCGGAAGAATGTCGACCACCGTCATCGCTTGCACGCCACGCACGCTGAGCAACGCATCGCGCAGTTCCTCGAGCACTTCGGGGCTGAGGGTCGGGGCGTCGATGTAGACGTTGGGCGGAACCATTTCCACCGCATCCAGATTGAGATTGCGCCCACCGAGCAGGGCCAGGACTTCCTGGGTGATGCCGACGCGGTCGATGAAGCTGACGTGGATACGCATGGGGCGGTTTTCAATCTTGCGAGCGGAGGGTGGCAAGTATGCCTTGGGGCGGGCGAATGGTGAAATCCTGAGCAGGACTTCAGGGCAACGATGAACCCTTTGGGAGCGAGCCTGCTCGCGATAGCGGTGTGTCAGTCGACATCATGGTGACTGTCAGTCCGCTATCGCGAGCAGGCTCGCTCCCACGGGTACAGCGTTCATCCAGGGGAACAGGGTTACTCGAAGTTCTTGAGGTCTACCGGGTCGCCGGATTTCATATCCAGCTTCGTCCGAATGTCTTCAAACACCAAGTCGTAATGTTTGTGAACCGAGCCGATCTGGCTGTGTGTCCTTGGAATGCCGTACTTCTCGGCGATATTCGTTATGTTGTTGGCGAAGTTGTAGGCCTCAACCTTGGGTAGAAAGAAGGTTTCGCTCATATCCTTGTTCTGAATGCTGCCATGCATGGTGAACTGGATGCCTTTTTCGCCTTTGTCGTCCTTGCTGACCTCATAGTCGAGGTGCAGGTTGTAGCTGACATCATCCGGGGTCAGCGCGTGGCGCTCGATGTGCAGCTTGCCGGGCTCGAACGTTGCCATTGACGTTTCTCCTTATAAATAAGTTATGCCAGGTTTCGCCGTGCTGATGCGCGTTCCGGCCTTGCCCTGGACGATCGCTTCGATGTCCGAGAGTGAACCGATCACCGCGGTTTTTCCAGTATGGCGGGCAAACTCACAGGCCGCCTGAACCTTCGGCCCCATGGAACCTGCGGCAAAACCGAGTTTCTCCATGTCGTCCGGGTGCGCCTGAGCGATGGCTTTCTGGGTCGGTTTGCCGAAGTCGATGAAGGCGGCGTTGACGTCGGTGGCGATCACCAGCAAATCACTGTCCAGCTGTTCGGCCAGCAGCGCCGAGCACAGGTCCTTGTCGATCACCGCTTCCACGCCTTGCAGCTTGCCGTGGGCGCCATACATGGTTGGAATGCCGCCACCACCGGCGCAGATCACGATGCTGCCTTTTTCCAGCAGCCATTTGATCGGGCGGATTTCGAAGATGCGTTTCGGTCTCGGGCTGGCGACCACGCGACGGTATTTGTCGCCGTCCGGGGCAATCGCCCAGCCTTTTTCGGCGGCGAGTTTTTCCGCTTCGGCCTTGGCGTAGACCGGGCCGATGGGTTTGCTCGGGTTCTGGAACGCCGGATCGTTGGGGTCGACTTCAACCTGGGTCAGGAGCGTGGCGAAGGGCACTTCGAAGTCCAGCAGGTTGCCCAGTTCCTGTTCGATGATGTAGCCGATCATGCCTTCGGTTTCGGCGCCGAGCACGTCCAGCGGATACGGCGAAACCGAGGTGTAAGCCGCCGCTTGCAGCGACAGCAGGCCGACCTGCGGACCATTGCCGTGGGCGATGACCAGTTCATTGCCGGCGTAAATCTTGGCGATTTGCTCGGTGGCGATCCGGATGTTGGCGCGTTGATTGTCCGCGGTCATGGGTTCACCACGGCGGAGCAGGGCGTTACCGCCCAGAGCAACGACGATACGCATAATGCAGTCCTTCTAAAGCAGAGAAGTTGCGAGCGACTCGGTGTCCCTGTAGGGACTCGGTCAATGTGGGAGCTGGCTCGCCAGCGATGGCGTCGCCTCGGTCTGTCAGATACACCGAGGTGATGCCATCGCTGGCGAGCCAGCTCCCACAGGTTCCGTGTTCCTGCAGGAACGGCCAGGTCAGCCGTTAGATATCCGCCAGCGCTGACACCAGAATCGCCTTGATGGTGTGCATGCGGTTTTCCGCTTGCTCGAAGGCGATGTTGGCCGGGGATTCGAAGACTTCTTCAGTCACCTCCACGCCATTGGCCAGGTTCGGGTAGCGCGCGGCGATGTCCTTGCCGACCTTGGTTTCGCTGTTGTGGAACGCCGGCAGGCAGTGCATGAATTTCACGCGCGGGTTGCCCGAGGCTTTCATCATCGCCGCGTTGACCTGGTACGGCAGCAGTTGCTCGATACGCTCGTCCCACGCTTCCACCGGCTCACCCATCGAAACCCAGATGTCGGTGTGGATGAAGTCCACGCCCTTGACCGCTTCTTTCGGGTCTTCGGTGATGGTGATGCGTGCGCCGCTTTCTTCGGCGAAGGCTTTGCACTGGGCGATGAAATCAGCGTGCGGCCACAGCGCTTTCGGCGCGGCGATGCGCACGTCCATGCCGAGTTTGGCGCCGATCATCAGCAGCGAGTTGCCCATGTTGTAGCGGGCGTCGCCGAGGTAGGCGTAGCTGATGTCATGCAGCGGTTTGTCGCTGTGTTCGCGCATGGTCAGGGTGTCGGCGATCATCTGCGTCGGGTGGAACTCAGCGGTCAGACCGTTGAACACCGGCACACCGGCGAACTTGGCGAGCTCTTCGACAATTTCCTGTTCGAAGCCACGGTATTCGATGGCATCGAACATCCGCCCGAGCACGCGGGCGGTGTCTTTCATGCTTTCCTTGTGGCCGATCTGCGACGACACCGGGTCAATGTAGGTGACGTGGGCGCCCTGGTCATGGGCCGCGACTTCGAAGGCGCAACGGGTGCGGGTCGAGGTTTTTTCGAAGATCAGTGCGATGTTCTTGCCTTGCAGGTGCGGACGCTCGGTGCCGGTGTACTTGGCGCGCTTGAGGTCGCGGGACAGGTCCAGCAAATAGTTCAGCTCGCGAGTCGTATGGTGCATCAACGAGAGCAGGCTGCGGTTACGCATGTTGAAAGCCATGATTGGATCTCCTTGGGTTTCGGTTATCCGCCTGCTTCACGCGTTATAAGCGTGAAGCAGGGCTCAGGATTTAATAGTCGATAGGGTCGCGAATGATCGGGCAGGTCATGCAGTGGCCGCCGCCACGTCCGCGCCCCAGTTCGCCGGCGCTGATGGTGATGACTTCCACACCGGCCTTGCGCAGCAGGGTGTTGGTGTAGGTGTTGCGGTCATAACCGATCACCACGCCCGGCTCCACGGCCACCACGTTGTTGCCGTCATCCCACTGTTCGCGTTCGGCGGCGAAGCTGTTGCCGCCGGTTTCCACCACGCGCAATGCTTTGAGGTTGAGGGCCTTGGCCACGGTGTCGAGAAAGTTGGTTTCTTCGCGGCGAATGTCGATGCCGCCCGGTTTGCTTTCGTCAGGACGCAAGGTGAAGGCGACGATCTGGTTCACCACTTCCGGGAAGATCGTGACCAGGTCGCGGTCGCAGAAACTGAACACGGTGTCCAGGTGCATCGCGGCACGGGACTTCGGCAGGCCGGCAACGATGACTTTCTCGACGGCTTTGTTCTTGAACAGGTTCACCGCCAGTTGGCCGATCGCCTGACGGGACGAGCGTTCACCCATGCCGATCAACACCACGCCGTTGCCGATTGGCATCACGTCGCCGCCTTCAAGGGTGGCGCTGCCGTGTTCCTGATCCGGGTCGCCGTACCAGATTTCAAAGTCGGCGTTGGTGAATTGCGGGTGGAATTTGTAGATGGCGCTGGCCAGCAGGGTTTCCTGACGGCGGGCCGGCCAGTACATCGGGTTCAGGGTCACGCCACCATAGATCCAGCAGGTGGTGTCGCGGGTGAACTGGGTGTTGGGCAGCGGCGGCAGAATGAAGCTGGAGTGGCCGAGGAAGTCGCGGAACATCTGAATGGTCTTGCCGCCGAAGCTGTCCGGCAGGTCATCGGCGGACACGCCGCCAATCAGGAACTCGGCGATCTTGCGCGGCTCCAGGCTGCGCAGCCACGAACCGACTTCATGGATCAGGCCGAGGCCGACCGAATTGGCGGTGACCTTGCGTTCCAGAATCCAGTCCAGCGCTTCAGGGATGGCGACGATGTCGGTCAGCAGGTTGTGCATTTCCAGCACGTCGATGTTGCGTTCACGCATTTTGGTGACGAAGTCGAAATGGTCACGCTTGGCCTGGGCGACCCACAGCACATCATCGAAAAGCAGCTCATCGCAGTTGTTCGGGGTCAGCCGCTGGTGGGCCAGGCCGGGGGAGCAAACCATGACTTTGCGCAGTTTGCCGGCTTCGGAATGTACGCCGTACTTAACTTTTTCGGTGGTCATTTCAGTGATCCTCCAAATGACAAATCAATCAGGTGTTACAGGGTCAGGAAGCCGTCATACAGCCCGTAAGCCGCCACGAGGGCGCCCACGACGACTGCGGCGAAAATCAGCTTCTCGACGTTGGTGAAAACCGGTTTGTTGACTTCAAGCTTGGCCTTGGCGAACAGGATCGCGCCGGGGGCATAGAGCAGGGCGGAGAGCAGCAGGTATTTGACGCCGCCGGCATAGATCAGCCAGATCGCGTAGATCAATGCGACGGCACCGATGAACAGGTCTTTCCTGCGCTCGGCCATGGCGTTTTCATAACTCTCGCCTCGCACCGCCAGCAGCAGCGCATAGGCCGCCGACCACAGGTACGGCACCAGAATCATCGAGGTGGCGAGGTAGATCAGCGACAGGTACGTGCTGGCCGAGAACAGCGTAATGACCAAGAACAATTGCACCATCGCGTTGGTCAGCCACAAGGCGTTGACCGGTACGTGGTTGGCGTTTTCCTTGCGCAGGAAGGCCGGCATGGTGTGGTCCTTGGCGGCGGCGAACATGATCTCCGCGCACAGCAGCACCCACGACAGCAGCGCCCCCAGCAGCGAGATGATCAGACCGATGCTGATCAGCACCGCGCCCCACGGACCGACCACATGTTCCAGTACGGCCGCCATTGACGGGTTCTGCAACTTGGCCAATTCCGGTTGGGTCATGATGCCCAGCGACAGCACGTTCACCAGCACCAGGAACAGCAGCACGGTGATGAAACCGATCACGGTGGCTTTACCGACGTCGCTGCGTTTTTCTGCGCGGGCCGAAAAGATGCTCGCGCCTTCGATGCCGATGAACACCCACACGGTGACCAGCATCATGTTGCGCACCTGGTTCATCACGCTGCCCAGGTCCGGGTTTTTCAGGCCCCAGATGTCAGCGGTGAAGATGTCCAGTTTGAAGGCGAAAACAGCGATCAGCACAAACAGCAGCAGCGGCACGACCTTGGCAACGGTGGTCACCAGGTTGATGAACGCGGCTTCCTTGATCCCCCGCAGCACGAGGAAATGCACACCCCAGAGCAGCACCGACGCGCCGATTACTGCGGCAACGGTGTTGCCTTCGCCAAAGATCGGGAAGAAGTAACCGAGGGTGCTGAACAGCAAAACGAAGTAGCCGACGTTGCCGAGCCAGGCACTGATCCAGTAACCCCAGGCGGACGAGAAACCCATGTAGTCGCCGAACCCGGCCTTGGCGTAGGCGTAGACACCGCCGTCCAGGTCAGGTTTTCGATTGGCAAGGGTTTGAAAGACGAAGGCCAGCGTCAGCATGCCGACGGCGGTAATGGCCCAACCGATCAGCACGGCGCCGACGTCGGCACTGGCTGCCATGTTCTGCGGCAAAGAGAAGATCCCGCCACCAATCATTGAGCCGACAACCAGCGCAACCAGTGCACCGAGTTTCAGTTTTCCGGGGGATTCAGACATTGCATGACTCCAATGCAGGAGAAAAGAGACAACAGATTAATTCTGTTCGCTATTCAATCATCTGACATAGATCAGTGCATGGTCACATTCCATTGTTAATGAAAGACTTATGAATCTTTCCCAGGCATAACGGTATTGCCGGAAAAGCCCAGTCCAGAGCCATCGGCCAGAACGCTCAGCAAGGGAGGATATTACTCGGACCTTTAGGCTAGTTCGTTTTCCGGTTTGCGCAAATTTTTGAAGTTTGTTTCAGTACCGAATTGATTTATTAGGATCAACACACAAAACTGCTGTTGCCGACTGCGGCTATAGAAGCACCGGCTATAAATAGAAGACGCGAATCGCCATTAATTAATAAACGTTATTACCGTTTGCCTATTTAGTTAAAGTTATTCCTGGGGCGAGGAAAAAAGGAGACGCTGGAATGTCGCAACCGACGCAAAAACTTCGCCTGAGCGCACTGATTGCGCTGGTGGTGGGATCGATGATTGGCGGCGGGATCTTCTCTTTGCCACAGAACATGGCGGCGCGTGCCGATGCTGGCGCGATATTGATCGGTTGGGCCATCACGGCGGTCGGCATGCTGACGCTGGCCTTCGTGTTCCAGACGCTGGCCAATCGCAAGCCCGAACTGGACTCCGGGGTGTACGCCTACGCCAAGGCCGGGTTCGGCGACTACATGGGTTTCTCGTCCGCGTGGGGTTACTGGATCAGCGCCTGGCTCGGCAACGTCGGCTACTTCGTCTTGCTGTTCAGCACCCTGGGGTACTTCTTTCCGGTGTTTGGCCAGGGCAACACGCCCATCGCCATCGGCTGCGCCTCGGTCCTGCTCTGGGCCGTGCATTTTCTGGTGATGCGCGGGATCAAGGAAGCGACGTTCATCAATCAGTTGACCACCGTGGCCAAGATCGTGCCGCTGATCATGTTCATCGTCATCGCCGCCGTGGCGTTCAAGGCTGACATCTTCACTCGCGACATCTGGGGCCACAGCAACCCGAATTTCGGCGGGGTGATGGATCAAGTGCGCAACATGATGCTGGTCACCGTGTTTGTGTTCATCGGTATCGAGGGCGCCAGTGTGTATTCGGCGCGGGCGGAGAAACGTTCGGATGTGGGACGCGCCACGGTCATCGGTTTTCTCGGCGTGCTGGCGTTGTTGGTGCTGGTGAATGTGTTGTCGCTGGGGATCATGAGTCAGCCGGAACTGGCCAACCTGCAGAACCCATCGCTGGCGGCAGTGCTGGAACGTATCGTCGGGCCCTGGGGCGCTTTGTTGATCAGCATTGGCCTGGCGATTTCGCTGCTGGGTGCACTGTTGTCCTGGGCGCTGCTGTGCGCCGAGATCCTGTTTGCCACGGCGAAAGACAACACCATGCCGGCCTTCCTGAAAAAGGAAAACGCCAATCATGTGCCGGTCAATGCGCTGTGGCTGACCAACGTGATGATCCAGATTTTCCTGCTGATCACGCTGTTTTCCGCTGGCACCTACACCGGCCTGATCTACCTCGCGTCGTCGATGATTCTGGTGCCATATCTGTGGTCGGCGGCGTATGCGGTGCTGTTGAGCGGGCGCGGCGAAACCTACGAACATGCCTCGGCGGAACGCACCAAAGACCTGCTGATCGGCGGCATCTCGCTGAGTTACGCGGTGTGGCTGTTGTACGCCGGCGGGGTGAAGTATTTGCTGCTGTCGGCGTTGTTGTATGCACCGGGGGTGATTCTGTTCGCCAAGGCCAAACACGAGCAGGGTGAACCGCTGTTTACGACCATCGAGAAAGGGATTTTTACCGCGGTCATCAGCGGCGCCGGGTTGGCGGCGTATGGCTTGTACAGCGGATTGCTGTCGTTGTGAGGTTGCTGCTGGCGTATCAACCGCCCTATGACTGGCCGGCGATGCTGGGCTTCTTGTCGGCGCGGGCTGTGGCGGGAATGGAAACGGTGGTGGATGGCGTGTATTCGCGCAGCATCGGCTTGAACGGTGTTCACGGTACGTTCTCGATAAGGCCGGTGGCGGGCGATGCGCTGCAAGTGACGCTGGACTTTGCTGATCCGGCGGCGCTGCCGGAGATCGTTGCGCGGTTGCGGCGGATGTTTGATCTGGATGCGGATTTATCGGCGATTCATCAGTCGCTGAAGGCTGATCCGTTGATGGCGCGGTTGATTGCCGAGCGCCCGGGATTGCGGGTTCCGGGGGCGTGGGACGGTCTCGAACTGGCGATTCGTGCGGTGTTGGGTCAGCAGATTACGGTGAGCGCGGCGATCCGGTTGGCGGGGAAACTGGTGGCGCAGTATGGGCAGCCTTTGGACTCTGTTCTGCCCGGTGTCACATCTGTGTTTCCTGAGTCGGCCGTTTTGGCGGACGCAGATCTGGCAACGCTGGGCATGCCGAAAAGTCGGGGCCGGACGTTGTCGGGTGTGGCTCAGGCGTTGCTCGATGATCCGTTGCTGTTTGAACCGGGGCGTGAGGGCGGTGTGGCGCGGTTGCTGGCGTTGCACGGGATTGGCGACTGGACGGCGCAGTACATTGCGTTGCGGCAGTTGCGGGAGATGGATGCGTTTCCGAGTGGGGATGTGGGGTTGATCAATGCACTGGCGGCGCTTCAAGAAAGGCCGGTGACGGCGCGGGAATTGCTGCTGCGCGCCGAGGCGTGGCGACCTTGCCGAGGGTATGCGGCGCAGCTTCTTTGGACTTCGTTGAGCCGGATGGATTGAGCTGTTTGTTACGGCCTCATCGCCAGCAGGCTGGCTCCCACAGGTTTTGTGATCGACATAAGTCCGCTGTGGGGCAACTGTCTTGATTTTGATGATTTGGTTTGGCTGGCTCCCACAGGTTTTGTGAACGATGCAGATTCACTGTGGGAGCCAGCCTGCTGGCGATGGGGCCAGAACGGTCACCCCCACTGCGCGCGATGAGAACCCAATTCAGTTGCCGGCAGTGCCCACTGCAATGGCGTGCCGGTGATTTTCAGCGGCACTTGCAACCGATGCGCCGGGCCCCATGGCGTTTGCTCAACCAACAGGCCCTGATCGTTTTCATCCTCCGCCCGCAAGGCCTCGGTTGTCCCAGCGCCATTTTCAATCAACAACTTCGCCGTCCGCGCCAACGACAATCTGGCTGACCCACCACGTCCCAATAGGGTGATCGCCGCAGCCGCCATCAAATATCCGGTGGCATGATCGAGTGCCTGCACCGGCAGCGGCGTCGGCTTGTCCGCGGTCTTCCACTGCATCCCCGCCTCGGCAATCCCGCTGCTCATCTGCACCAGGCTGTCGAAGCCGCGCCGGTTCTGCCATGGACCGCTCCAGCCGTAGGCGTTGAGGCACACATCAATCAGGCCTGGCGCCAGTTTCTGCCGCTCGGCGACACCGTAACCCAACCTTTGCAATGCGTCGGCGCGGTAGCCGTGGAGCAAGATATCGGCGTCCTTGAGCAGGCTTTCGAATAGCGTTCGATCCTCCTTGTTGTGCAGGTCCAGGCGTGCGCAGCGTTTGCCCAGCGTGACTTCCGGTACCACGCCCGGTTCGTTCCAGGTCGGTGGGTCGATGCGCAAGACATCGGCGCCCAGGCCCGCGAGAAAACGACTGGCGACGGGCCCTGCGAGCACGCGTGTGAGGTCCAGCACCTTGATCCCGGCCAGCGGTTGCGCCACCGAACCTTTCCAGGGCTTGGGCTGTTGCGGGTTACCGGCGCTGAACTGAATCAACGGCTCGGCGTTCACCGCCAAACCTTGTGGGTGCGCTTGCCATTGCGCCCAGGTACGCATCTCAGCGGCGCAGCCACCGGCGTCGACCACGGCCTGTTCCAGATCGGTTTTCGCCCATTGCGCCACCTTGCTCGCCACGTCTGCGCGGTCGGCACACGCGCCGAGCACGCTTTCGGCGGCGGCACGATGATGAGGTGCGTTGGTGTGCAGGCGGATCCAGCCATCCTTGGTCGCATAGTCACCGGCAACCGGGTCCCACAGCGGTGGAATGCTCCAACCGACGGGGCGGATCGACGTGGCGAACCAGAAAGACGCGAGGCGACGGTCGACTTCAAGGTTGGGTAAGCGACCGGTCTGCTGCTGCAGTAATTCGCTGGCAGCCTGGCCGGCAGCGGCAATGCTGGCGCAGGCCAGGTCGGTGACGGCGAACGCCGAGGGCAGGGCGCCGCTCGAGGTAAACGGAATCGGGGTGTGGGGCAAGCCGAGTGCGGCTTGAATGGACGTGAGTAAATCAGTCATCGAAGGCCCTCCGAAACGAGAGCTCGATCATAGATCAAAAAAATGCCCGGCCGGATGAAATCCCCAATTGCCAACCGAACACCTGATCCTGTGGGAGCTGGCTTGCCTGCGATGGCGGTGTGTCAGTCGACTTCCAAGTTGGTTGGCATTCCGCTATCGCAGGCAAGCCAGCTCCCACAGGGGGTTGTGCTGGTTTGCTACACCCGGAACTGATCCATCAGTTTCATCTGGTGGGTGGTCAACGAATTGAGCTGGCTGCTGATGTGCGCTGATTCGGTGGCCTGGCCGGTCAGGGTCTCGGTGACGGTGCGGATCGCCGAGACGTTGCGGTTGACCTCTTCGGCCACGGCGCTTTGCTGTTCGGCGGCGCTGGCGATTTGCAGGTTCATGTCGCTGATCACGGTGACCGCGTCGCTGATTTTGCTCAAGGCTTGCACCGCTTGCTGGATCTGTCCGGCGTTGCTGTGGGCCTGGGACTGGCTCGAATGCATGGTGGCGACCACGCCGCGGGTGCCGGTCTGGATGCGCTCGATGACGATGCGGATCTCTTCCACCGAGTCTTGCGTGCGTTTGGCCAGGTTGCGTACTTCATCGGCCACCACCGCAAAGCCGCGACCGCTTTCCCCGGCACGGGCGGCTTCGATCGCGGCGTTCAGCGCCAGCAAGTTGGTCTGCTCGGCGATGCTGCGGATCACTTCCAGCACCGAACCGATCTGCTCGCTGTTGACCGCCAGCGCTTCGACTTCGGTCACGGCTTTACTGACTTCGTCAGCCAGATGATTGATGTCGCGGGTGCTGCGTTCGATGATCGACATGCCGTCGCGGGCCGATTGATCTGCACCTTTGGCTGCGTTGGCCGCGTTCGAGGCGCTGTTGGCGACTTCATGAGCCGTGGCGCTCATTTCGTTGGACGCGGTGGCCACCTGGTCGATTTCGCGGAACTGCACCTGCATGCCTTCGCTGGTCTGACGGGCGATTTCCGAAGACTGATCGGCAGTGCCACGGGTGTCGGTGATGCTCTGTTTGATCTGCGCGATGGTCGGTTGCAGCTTGTCGAGGAAGCGGTTGAACCAGCTGACCAGTTCGCCCAGTTCATCTTTCTTGCTGTAGTGCAGACGCTGCGTCAGGTCGCCGTCGCCACTGGCAATCGCCTTGAGCATCTCGGCCACGCTGTTGATCGGCCGGGTCACGCCCGAGGCGGTGAGCCAGATCAGCAGCAGCCCGAGGAGACCGGCAGCGACCGCCACAAGTACCGCTTTGATCGTGCCGCTTTGCTGGGCGTCATCGAGCACCGCTTGCAGCTTCACCGAGTCGGCCAGCAGTACTTGTTTCGGCAGGTCGATCACTACGCCCCAGGCTTTGGAATCGCTGATCGGGCTGACCGGGTACACCGCACGAATCAAATCACCTTGTTCAAGGATTTTCGGTGCGCCACCGCTGAGCAATTGCAGGACATCCTTGCCTTCGGCGCCCAGGGTGTCGCCGATACTTTTGCCGACCTTGCTCGCGTCGACGCTGTAACCGGCGAGCACGCCGCTGCCGGAGACAATCAGCATGTGCCCGGCGCTGTTGAACAGGTCTCGCTGGGAATCGACCGCCGCTGCCTGCAGGGCGTCGAGGGCGATGTCCACACCGACCACACCGATGGCTTTGCCGTCCACCAGCAGCGGAACGGAAATGGTGGTCATCAGCATTTCCTTGCCGCCGACGGTATCGGCATACGGGTCCAGCAGGCAGGTGCGCTTGCTGTCGCGAGGGCAGGTGTACCAACTGTTGTAAGGGGTGCCGCTGAGGCTCAAGGTGGTTTTGGTCATGTCGGCTTCGACCATGATTGTGTTGATCCCGGCACCACCGGCGCGGCTCCAGTAACTGGCGAAACGACCGGCTTCGTTGGACTGGCGAGCCGCATCATTGGCGAACTCGCTGTCCTTGCCGTCCAGCCCGTTGGGTTCGAACGCCGCCCAGATTCCCAGCACCTTGCTGTTGCGATCGAAGGCGGTTTTCAGGCTCTGGTTCAACTCTTCACGCAGGGCACCGGCCTCAAGCGAACGCTTGGCGGCCATGTTGCGCATGTCCTTGATCTGGTCCGCCAGGGCAGTCGCCACCAGCAGACTTTCGCCGAACGTCTTCTGCACCCGCACCGCCTGCTCGGCGGCCTTGGCCTGAAGCAGGTCCTGCACGCTGTCGGTGAGCATTTTGCGGCTGGAGGCGCTGACCAGTTCATCGTTCTGGTTGGTCTGGTAGAAATTCATGCTGACGATCAGGACAACCACACCCAGCAGGCAGAGACCGGAGAGCAGAACGATTTTCAGGCGGATGGACAGAGAGTCGAACATAGGACGAACTCGCGAATGAATGAGGTGTTGGCTGTGAGTCGAGGTCGACCCGGTTCGCCAAATCCATTCAGCGCCATTCACTGCACATCGGCGTGGGGCGGGGATGCATGATGGTGGCTCCGACGAACGGTCATGGTTGAACGTTTGCGCGGAAAAATGTGCCGAAAAGCGGTGTAAAACGGGGGAAAATCGCGGTGTTGGTCAGGAGGCGGTCGGCATTGATTCCGGGCGTGACCAGATCCACAGATTGCCCAGGCTCATGCCGGCGATGGCCAGGTAAACCGGCCAGCCGTGATCGAGCATCATCAGCATCAACCCGGCGCACAGCAGCATGCTCACGGTGGCACTGACCTTGGCCCGACGGGCGACGATCTTGCCATTGCGCCAGTTGCAGAGGATCGGACCGAACAGCCGATGGTTTTCCAGCCAGGCACTCAGGCGCGGCGAACTCCTGGTCGCGGCCCAGGCGGCGAGCAGAATGAACTCGGTGGTCGGCAGCCCCGGCACGACGATGGCGATCAGGCCGATGGCGAGGCTGATGTAGGCCAGAAGGCCGAACAGGATACGGGCGAGTTTCGAGGAGCGGAATTGAGGCATAGGCTCAAGAGTGTGCGTCGAGGAAAGGATTAAATTCTTGCAGATGGGCGCTGTCCCGTGTGGGAGCGGGCTTGCCCGCGATTGCGGTGGGTCAGACAACATCTATGTCGACTGATGCTCCGTAATCGCGGGCAAGCCCGCTCCCACAGGGGGATGTGTTCGGTCAGGCTGGTTCGGTGGCGTAGGCCTGTTCAAGCAACACGGTGAAGCGGTTGAACGCATTAATTGCGCCTTTATCCAGTTCCGCTTCTTCCTGGGCCGTGAGTTCCAGGCCATCCAGGGTTTTGACGAAGCTTTTCCAGCCTTCAGCGCGGCCACCGGCCGGTTCACCGAGGTGACGGGCGCCGAAGGTTTCGCTCAAGCCCAAGCCCACTGCGCGCTTGATCAGGAACGCTGCTCCAAGCTTCGAGCCTTCGGAAACAAACAACCAACCCAGCGCTTCGGCCTTGGTCGGATTCTTCACGGCACCCGCGACGGGCGCCGGCACTTCGGCTTCCAGATCGGCCAGGTCAGCCTTGGCCGCTTCGGCACGGCAGCGTGCCGCCAGATCCGGAACGATGGCGATCAGTTCGGCATCGTTGTACAGCCCCGCCAGTTCCGACTGGAACAAATACTGCGCAACCACGAAACGGGCGAAACTGGCCTGGGTTTCGAACGGTGCGTGGGCTTTGACCAAGGCGTCGAGTTTGGTGTGTGGCTCGTTCGTGATCTGGTTCAAACGTTGCGAACGCAAAGCCCGGCGTTGAGCAGTGTCCTGGGTAGTCATGAGAAATCCTTGAAGAAAAGAGGCGCTTGGTAACGAGACGAACAAGAAGGCGCCTGAGCGTAAAAAACCTCACTGTGCGGCTCTATAAAAAGCCGCGCAGCGAGAGGGGCAGGATCAGATGTCCCAGACCAGGTTGACCGCAAAGTTGCGACCCGGCTGAGTCAGGCGATCCAGGTTGGCCGGGCTGATGACCGAAGCCTCGCCGACGCCGTCGTAGCCGCGCACGTCATCCCACAGCCAGTACTTCTTGTCGGTCAGGTTGTAGACCCCGGCGCTGACAGTCACGTCGTCGGTCACTTTGTAGAAACCGGTCAGGTCCAGAACGCCGAAACCCGGCGATTTGAACTGGTTGCTGACACCGTCCGGCGATTTGAATTTGGTGTCGTCGACGCGATCCTTCTTCTTCACCAGCGTCCAGCTGAGCAAACCACCGTAGTTGTCCTGGTCGTAACCGAGGCCGAACACGCCGGTCAGCGGGTTGACACTGTTGATCGGTTCACCGTTGTCGTTGTTGCGACCGTAGGCGTAGGCCACCGAGCCTTGGGTATACAGCCCTTGTGGCGCGCCGAACACGTCGAGGTTCAGACGTCCCTTGACCTCTGCGCCCTTGATCGTGGCGTGCTTGATGTTGGCGCTCTGGAAGGTCAGTTCGTCGTAACCCGGGGTGATGGCGTCCTCTTCGATGAAGTCGCGGTACTTGTTGTAGAACACGGCCACATCAAAGGAGCCGGATTCGAATTGACCGCGCAGCCCGGTCTCAAAGCCTTTGCTGGTTTCCGGCTCAAGGTTCGGATTCGGTTCCACGTGATATCCGGTGGTGGTGTTCTCGAAGCGCCCGAACAACGCCTTGGCGGTCGGCGTGCGGAAACCTTCGGCGTACTGGCCGTACCAGGTGTAGTGGTCGGTCAGGGCGTAGGTCAGGCCGAATTTCGGCGACACGCGGTGCCAGGTCTTGGTGTCGTCACTGACGGTGCCGCCAGGGGTAGCCGCCACCGTATTCATGAATTCCTGGGTGATGTGCGGCTTGAGCTGGGTGTAGTCGTAGCGCACGCCCGGCAGGAAGGTCCATTTGTCCCAGCTGATCTGATCCTGGGCAAACAGGCTGTAGGTGTTGACGGTTGGATCCGGGAAGTCGCTGGATTTTTTCAGGACATCCAGTGGACTGACGGCGCCGACGACGCGGCAGGTGCCAAATGGCTGGTAGCAGGTGCCGTTGCCGCTGCGCGAACCGGTGACTTTCTGTTGCTTGATCGTGGTGCCGTAGGTCAGCAGGTGTTCGGTGTCGGCAATGCTGAAAGCCTTGTCCAGTTGTGCGTCGAATACCCACTGCTTTTCTTCGTAAAGGGTTTCCCGGGTACGCAGCACTTTGCGCGAGAACGGGAAGTAGAACTCTTCGGTGCTCTGGTCAGTCTTCGCCACCTGATGGTTCAGGCTCCACTTGACGTTGTCCACCAGCAGGCTGTCGAGGGCAAAGCGGTGTTCCAGGCCGAAGCGCTCGCGAGTGATGGTGTCGTTGCCGGTGCGCCACTGGTACATGCCGCCGGGCAGCGCACTGTTTGAAACGGTTGGTGCGCCCTGGAAGTAAGGACCGCCGTAGGCACTTTTCTGATCGGTGTCGCGATCGTCCTTGTACTTTTCATACGTCAGGCCCAGGCGTGAATCTTCGTTGTAGTTCCAGCCGATCTTGGCCAGCACGTTGGAAGTACGCACGTCTTCCGGGTTGGCGGCGGTACGCGCAAGGCCTGTGCCGTTGTTGCTGCCGTAGGATTCGGTTTCGTGTCCGTCGCGCTGGCTGTAATGCAGCAAGCCATCGAACTGGTCGGCGCGGCCGGCCACGGTGGCGGACTTCAGCCAGCTGTCGTCGGCGGAGCTGTAGCCGGTTTTCAGGCGGGCGCCGACGTCTTTGCCGGGCTTGATAATGTCGTCCGGGTCGAGGGTGAAATAGCTGACTGCGCCGCCGATGGCGTTGCTGCCGTAGAGCACCGAGGCCGGACCGCGCAGGATTTCGACGCGCTTGATGATTTCCGGGTCGACGTAGTTGCGCTGGGTCTTGGCGTAAGGACCGTTGAAAAAGTCGTTCGGAACTTCGACGCCATCGACCTGGGTCAGAATCCGGTCACCGTCGATGCCGCGGATGTTGTAGCCGCTAATCCCGCCGCGCTGGCCGGCGCCGCCCACCGAAACACCCGGTTCGTAACGCACCAGATTCTTGATGGTATTGACGTTGTTGCGGTCCAGCTCTTCGCGGGTGTGAACGGTGACGGTGCCCGGCACGCTTTCGACGCTTTGTTCCTGGCGGGTGGCGCTGATGGTCACCTGCTGCAGGTTGAGGGCGCCGCTGCTCAGGCGCTTCTCCAGGACGATGTTGTTGTTGCCCAGTTTGCGATAGCTCAGGTTGGTCCCCACCAACAGGCGATCCAGGGCTTTCTCCGGCAACAGGGACCCGCGCACGCCCGGCGAGGCCACGCCTTGCCCCAGTTCTGCCGGCAAACCGACCTGCCAGCCCGTCACGGCGGTAAAGGCATTGAGTGCCGAGACTAGCGACTGTTGCGGGATGGCGAACGCATAATCGCCCATGTTGCGCGCCGGCTGCTCGGCAGCGGTGGCGGCCAAGAGCGGCGCGCTGCCGGCCATGAGAATGGCGGCGGTCAGCAGCGAGAGCACGCGGGAAGGTGAAGAGGAGTGGCGGGTAAGGCGAGAGGACATCGATAGCGCTCCGTGTCGCACGAATCTTTATAGGTGCTGATTGGCATCCGGAGATGCGAATCAATTGCATTGGCTATAACGAGACGTACGGGCTTCCGCTATCGAGTAAAAATAATTCTCATTTAGTTCAGGATCACCAGCGCGGGGAATTCCTGGAGCCGTGCCGAGGTGATGTGCGCCAGCGAGCGGACTACGTCCAGCGGCTGGTCGAGACGGTAATTGCCGGTTACGGCTACGTCCGCCAACTGTTCGTTGGTGTTGATGATCCAGCCCGGGTAGTAGCGTCGCAGCTCTGCCAGCACCTGGCTCAACGGGCAGTTCTCGAACACCAGTCGGCCCTGGACCCAGGCCAGGTCGGTCGCGGCATCGAGCTTGGCGGGCCGGTCGAAACCGTTGGGCCCGATGCGGATGCTCTCGCCGGCGGACAAGCGGATCCGCGCGTCGTCGCGAGTCGCGCGTAAATCGACATCCCCGCGCTGCACGCGAACCTGGGTGACGCCATCGAGGTAACGCACGGTGAACGCCGTGTCGTGCACGCTGGCCTGCACCGGGCCGGCATCGATTTCCAATGGCTGGCCGAGATGGGCCGGCACGTCGAAAAACGCTTCGCCCTGATACAAGCGGGCGACACGCCGTTGATCATTGATGGTGCTGGAGAATGCTGAATTGGTATTGAGCAGGACCTTCGAGCCGTCCTCCAGTTGCAGGCGCTGACGTTCACCGACCACCGTCAGGTGATCGGCCTGGAGACGCAGCGGCAGGTTGCTGAAACTGAACAGGCCGAGGATCAACACGGCAGCGGTGGCCAACGGTTTCCAGTGCGGGCGCAGGCGGGACAGCACGGTGACCTTGGGTGGCAGCGCGGCCAGGTGTTGCGCGCATTGCACAACTTGCGGGCCGTCCCAGATGGCCTGGGCCTTGGCGAACGCTTGCGCATGCAAAGGGTCGGCGTCCAGCCATGCCTGGAACTGGCGAGTCTGTTCTTCGCTCGGACTGCCCAACACGATCAGCCAGTCCAAAGCCTGGTCCATCGCGCTTGCGGCGTCCCGCGCCGGGGAGGGCGGAGGAGAGCGGTGGGTGTCCGTCACGGTGTTTCCTCGGCAGTGTCTTTGCACGGCTGTTTTTTTAGTGAAGCTTGAAAGTGGGCAAGGGTAGCAAAGCGTGGCGTGCTCAGTCGCCGTTTAACCGCTCGGCGACACCGATGCAGATGGCCATGATCAGCTTCAACTCCTTTTGCACGGTGCTCAACGACACACCGAGTTTCTCGGAAATCTCCAGATAGCTGTGCCCGTGCAGGCGACTGAGGATGAAGATCTGCTGCTGGCGGGCACTGAGCTCACCAAGGCTCACGTTCAAACGCTCCAGCAATTGTTCGGCATGGGCGGCGTCCTCGGCACTGCTGGCGGGAGCGGCGATACTTTCCACCACGTCCGGCGGGACGTCGTCGAGCATCGTCCGGGACTGAATGCGCCGCGCACGCAAATGGTCCAGCGCCAGGTTGCGGGCGGTCTGGAAAACGAAGGGTTCAAGGTGATCGATGGCGCGCTCGCCGAGGGCTCGGGTCACGCGCAGGTAGGTCTCCTGCAGGAGGTCTTCGGCGGTGCTGTGATTGTTGACCATCCGCTCCAACGTGCGCAGCAACGAAACCCGCTGGGCAATGAAGACGTGATTGAAGCGCGATTGACTCACGGGATAACCTGATCCATTTCGAGCGAATGATAATGCTTATCATCCTCTTGAGTGGTCAAGTATTGATTTGTGAAGGTTTATGCTCGGCCCAGCAAATAAGTCGCGTAATCAGGGATGCGCTGTGAGTGAGCCTGCTCCATCAGCGGACTGCTGAGCAGGTAGTCGGCGCTGCATTCGTTGCAGGCCACCGGAATGTTCCAGACCGCCGCGACCCGCAGCAACGCCTTGATGTCCGGGTCGTGTGGCTGTGGTTCGAACGGGTCCCAGAAGAACACCAGCATGTCGACCCGCTGTTCGGCGATTCGCGCGCCGAGCTGCTGATCGCCGCCCAATGGGCCGCTGATCATGCTTTCCACCGGCAGGTCGAGGCGTTGTTGCAACAACAACCCCGTGGTGCCGGTGGCGACCAGTTCATGTTGCGCGAGCTTGTCTTTGTGCCGCTCGGCCCATTCCAGCAAAAACACCTTGCAGTGGTCATGGGCGACCAGGGCGATACGCTTGCGCGCCGCCACGGTCTTTTGCGTGAAGCTGATACCGATCATGGGTGCTGCTCCAGGACGTAATGAACGACGCAATACCTGTAGGAGCTGCCGCAGGCTGCGATCTTCTGATCTTGATTTTCAGCAATCCCGAAAAGATCAAGATCAAGAGATCGCAGCCTGCGGCAGCTCCTACTCGTAAGCTTTACTTACTCGGCGTTGCACAGCGCCAGGCAGTTATCGAGCATGCGGTTGGAGAAGCCCCATTCGTTGTCGTACCAGGCCAACACCTTCAGCAGTTTGCCGCTGGATTTGGTGTGGTTGGCGTCGAAGATCGACGACAGCGGGTTGTGGTTGAAGTCGCTGGAGACCAGCGGCAGGGTGTTGTAGCCCAGAATCTTCGAATGCTGGCTGGCTTCTTTCAGCAGCGCATTCACCTCATCGGCCGACGCTTCGCGCTTGAGCTGTACGGTCAGGTCTACCAGCGACACGTTGATCACCGGAACGCGCACGGCCATCCCGGTCAGCTTGCCCGCCAGTTCCGGCAGCACCAGGCCGACCGCTTCCGCTGCACCGGTCTTGCTCGGGATCATGTTCTGAGTGGCCGAACGGGCGCGGTACGGGTCGGTGTGGTAGACGTCGGTCAGGTTCTGATCGTTGGTGTAGGCATGAATCGTGGTCATCAGGCCGCTTTCGATGCCCAGTTCGCGGTGCAGCACCTGAGCCACCGGCGCCAGGCAGTTGGTGGTGCACGAGGCGTTGGAAATAATCTGGTGGGATTGGCGCAGTATGTCGTGGTTAACCCCATAAACCACGGTGGCGTCGGCGCCTTTGGCCGGGGCCGAGATGATCACTTTCCGTGCGCCGGCCGTAATATGCGCAGCGGCTTTGGCCCGGTCGGTGAACAAACCGGTGCATTCGAAGACGACATCGATTTTTTCAGCGGCCCAAGGCAGTTCGGCCGGATTACGAATGGCGCTGACGGAAATACGGTCGCCGTTGACGGTCAGGCTTTCCTGATCGTGCTGCACATCGGCATCGAACGTGCCGTGAACAGTGTCGTACTTGAGCAGATGAGCGTTGATCGAGCTGTCACCGAGGTCGTTGATGGCAACGATCTGCAGGTCCTGACGGTAGCCCTGGGTATACAGTGCGCGCAGGACGTTGCGGCCGATACGGCCAAAACCATTGATTGCGATTCGAAGAGTCATTTAACAGGGCCGCCGTCGTTTTGTTGTTGGAATTACAAGATTATTCGCATAAAAATAGAAAACAAGCCTTTTTAATGGCAATATTTTGTTCAATCTACAACGAGCGACCTGAATCAACTGGTCCGAATGATCAAGAAAGCCGTCTGTCATCCCATCAACAACGGCGCTTGTTCAGCATAGACAATCAGGTCGCCACATCCGTTAGCCTGGAGTTCAACACATGCATCCCCGCGTCCTTGAGGTCACCGAACGGCTTATCGCCCGCAGCCGCGCAACCCGCGAGGCTTACCTTGCGCTCATTCGCGGTGCGGCCAGCGACGGTCCGATGCGCGGCAAGCTGCAATGCGCCAACTTCGCCCACGGCGTGGCCGGTTGCGGCACCGAGGACAAGCACAGCCTGCGCATGATGAACTCCGCCAACATCGCGATTGTTTCGTCATATAACGACATGCTCTCGGCGCATCAGCCGTACGAAGTCTTTCCCGAACAGATCAAAAAAGCCCTGCGCGAAATCGGCTCCGTCGGCCAGTTCGCCGGTGGCACCCCGGCCATGTGCGATGGCGTGACCCAAGGCGAGCCGGGCATGGAACTGAGCCTGCCGAGCCGTGAAGTGATCGCGCTGTCCACCGCGGTTGCCCTTTCCCACAACATGTTCGACGGCGCGCTGATGCTCGGCATCTGCGACAAGATCGTCCCGGGCCTGATGATGGGCGCGCTGCGTTTCGGTCATCTGCCGATGATCTTCGTGCCGGGCGGGCCGATGGTCTCGGGCATCTCCAACAAGCAGAAAGCCGATGTGCGCCAGCGCTATGCCGAAGGCAAGGCCAGCCGCGAAGAGCTGCTGGAATCGGAAATGAATTCCTATCACAGCCCCGGCACCTGCACTTTTTACGGCACCGCGAATACCAACCAGCTGCTGATGGAAGTCATGGGTCTGCACTTGCCGGGCTCGTCTTTCGTCAACCCGAACACGCCACTGCGCGATGCCCTGACCCGCGAAGCGGCGCATCAAGTGACGCGCCTGACCAAACAGAATGGCAACTTCATGCCAATCGGCGAAATCGTCGATGAGCGTTCTCTGGTCAACTCCATCGTGGCACTGAACGCCACCGGCGGTTCGACCAACCACACCTTGCACATGCCGGCCATCGCCATGGCCGCGGGTATTCAATTGACCTGGCAGGACATGGCCGACCTCTCCGAAGTCGTGCCGACCCTGAGCCACGTCTACCCGAACGGCAAAGCCGACATCAACCACTTCCAGGCCGCGGGCGGCATGTCGTTCCTGATCCGCGAACTGCTGGAAGCCGGGCTGCTCCACGAAAACGTCAACACCGTGCTGGGCCACGGCCTGAGCCGCTATACCCAGGAACCATTCCTCGATAACGGCGAACTGGTCTGGCGCGAAGGCGTGACCGACAGCCTCGATGAAACCATCCTGCGCCCGGTCGCGCGTGCGTTCTCGCCTGAGGGCGGCTTGCGGGTGATGGAAGGCAACCTCGGTCGCGGGGTGATGAAAGTCTCGGCAGTGGCACTGGAAAACCAGATCGTCGAAGCACCGGCGATGGTGTTCCAGGATCAGCAGGATCTGGCCGATGCGTTCAAGGCCGGTTTGCTGGAGAAGGATTTTGTCGCGGTGATGCGCTTCCAGGGCCCGCGCTCCAACGGCATGCCGGAACTGCACAAGATGACACCGTTCCTCGGCGTGCTGCAGGATCGCGGCTTCAAAGTCGCGCTGGTGACTGACGGGCGCATGTCCGGCGCCTCGGGGAAAATCCCGGCGGCGATTCACGTCAGCCCTGAAGCGTATGTGGGCGGCGCTTTGGCGCGCGTGCAAGAGGGCGATATCATCCGCGTCGATGGCGTCAAAGGCACCCTGGAGCTTAAGGTGGACGCCGCCGAATTCGCCGCGCGCGAACCTGCCAAGGGCTTGTTGGGCAACAACATTGGCAGCGGTCGCGAGCTGTTTGGTTTCATGCGCATGGCCTTCAGCTCCGCAGAGCAGGGCGCCAGCGCCTTTACTTCTGCCCTGGAGACGCTTAATTGAAACTGGCTTTGGTCGGTGACATCGGTGGGACCAACGCACGTTTCGCGTTGTGGAGAAACCAGCAGCTGGAATCGGTCCAGGTGCTGGCGACGGCGGACCATGCCAGCCCGGAAGAGGCGATTGCGCTCTACCTGAGCGGGCTCGGTCTGGCGTTGGGTTCGATCGGTTCGGTGTGCCTGTCGGTGGCCGGCCCGGTGAGCGGCGATGAATTCAAGTTCACCAACAATCATTGGCGCCTAAGCCGCAAAGCGTTTTGCCAGACCTTGCAGGTCGATCAACTGCTGCTGGTCAACGACTTCTCGGCGATGGCGCTGGGCATGACCCGTTTGCAACCGGGCGAATTCCGCGTGGTTTGTGAAGGTACGCCGGAGCCATTGCGACCGGCGGTGGTGATCGGCCCTGGCACTGGCCTGGGCGTTGGCACTTTGCTTGACTTGGGCGAGGGCCGCTTCGCCGCGTTGCCGGGCGAGGGCGGTCACGTCGATTTGCCGTTGAGCAGCCCGCGGGAAACTCAACTGTGGCAACACATTTTCAACGAGATTGGGCATGTCAGCGCTGAAACAGCGTTGAGCGGCGGCGGCTTGCCGCGAGTCTATCGGGCGATCTGCGCGGTGGACGGTCACACGCCTGTGCTCGAAACGCCGGAAGCCATTACGGCGGCCGGTCTGGCGGGTGATCCGATTGCCCTCGAAGTGCTGGAGCAGTTCTGCTGCTGGCTCGGTCGCGTGGCCGGCAACAACGTGCTGACCACCGGTGCACGCGGTGGTGTGTACATTGTTGGCGGGGTGATTCCACGGTTTGCCGATTTCTTTGTCGAAAGCGGATTTGCCCGGTGCTTTGCCGACAAGGGCTGCATGAGCAATTACTTCAAGGGGATACCGGTTTGGCTGGTGACGGCGCCGTACTCCGGCCTTGTCGGCGCGGGTGTGGCGCTCGACCAGGCTTGAAACCGAGCCGACTGCATCTCGGGCAAGCCCGCTCCCACAGGATTGGTAACATTTTCAGAATGTGAACAAGACCTGTGGGAGCTGGCTTGCCAGCGATGGAACCCTCACAGACACATGGATTCACGATCGATCAGGCATAATCCGCCCAATTCAAACAACAAGGACGCCGCCCCGTGAGCTCAGTCAACAAGTCGATTTTGTTGGTCGATGACGATCAAGAGATACGCGAGTTGCTGGACACCTACCTGACCCGCGCGGGTTTCCAGGTGCGTACCACGCCCGACGGCGCCGGTTTCCGCCAGGCGTTGAACGAGGCGCCGAGCGATCTGGTGATCCTCGACGTGATGCTGCCCGACGAAGACGGCTTCAGCCTCTGCCGCTGGATTCGCCAGCACCCGCGTCAGGCGCAAGTGCCGATCATCATGCTCACCGCCAGCTCCGACGAAGCCGACCGCGTCATCGGCCTGGAGCTGGGCGCCGACGACTACCTCGGCAAACCCTTCAGCCCCCGCGAATTGCAGGCGCGAATCAAAGCCTTGTTGCGTCGTGCGCAATTCGGTCAGGAACGATCCGGCAGTGAAGTGCTGGCCTTCGACGACTGGCGCCTGGACGTGGTCAGTCATCGGCTGTTCCACATCGACGGCGAAGAAGTGATTCTCTCCGGCGCCGATTTCGCCCTGCTGAAACTGTTCCTCGATCACCCGCAGGAAATCCTCGACCGCGACACCATCGGCAATGCCACCCGTGGCCGCGATCTGATGCCGCTGGACCGGATCGTCGACATGGCGGTCAGCCGTTTGCGCCAACGCCTGCGCGACACGGAAAAACCGCCGCGACTGATTCGCACCGTGCGCGGCAGCGGTTATCAGTTGGCAGCCAATGTGGTTGCCAGCAATGGTCACTGAGGTTTTGCGCAAGCTCGCGGCAAAGGTTCCGGTTCCGCGTTCGCTGCTCGGGCGGATGTTGCTGCTGACGCTGCTGGCGGTGTTGTTCGCCCAGGCGTTGTCGAGCGTGATCTGGGTCTCGCAACTGCGCGCCACTCAGCTGGAAGGCCTGGTCACCAGCGCCCGCAGCCTCGCGCATTCGATGACCGCCAGCGTCAGTTATTTTCGCTCGTTGCCGGTGGCGTTCCGGCCACTGGTGCTTGACCAGTTGCGCAGCATGGGTGGCACCCGTTTCGTGGTCACCCTCAACGACAAACCCCTGGGCATGCAAGTGCTGCCGGTCACCCCGCGTAAAGAGGCGGTGCTCAAAGCCGTGGACGAAGTGCTGCGCCAGTCGCTGGGGCAGGACACCGATATCTCGGTGACCTTCGTCAGTCCCGAAGACCTGCGGATCTTCAATGGTGGCCTGAAACTCGACGAGCTGCCGCGTTCCTGGGCGCATTACGCGTTGACGCTGGAACCGGTAAATCCGCCGGTGCTGGTCACGCAAATCCAGATGGCGCCGGGCGAGTGGTTGTACATCGCCTCGCTGTTGCCCGAGCCCTACACCAGCCTTGAAGAGCAAGGCCTGCCGGCGCAGCAAGTCTGGTTCATCGTCCTCACCAGCGGCTTTTTGTTGTTGTTCATCGGCCTGCTGGTGCATTGGCAAAGTCGTCCTCTCAAGCGCTTGGCGCGGGCGGCGCGGGACATGTCCCTCGGTGCTGAGGTCGAGCCGGTGGCGGAGGGCGGCGGCAGTGAAGTGGTTGAAGTAGGGCGCGCCTTCAATGCGATGCGCGAACGTATCAGCCGTTACCTGACTGAACGCAGCCAGTTGTTCAGCGCGATCTCCCATGATTTGCGCACGCCGATTACCCGCTTGCGACTGCGTGTCGAATTGCTCGAAGACGAAAAGCTGCAAGCCAAGTTCGGTCGTGATCTGGATGAGCTGGAGCTGTTGGTCAAAGGCGCGTTGCAATGCGTGAAAGACACCGATATTCACGAGAACATCGAACAGGTGGACCTCAATCATGTGCTCGATTGCCTGGTGGAGCCGTATCTGGCGCCCAATGGCAATGGTCGCGTGACCCAGCAGGGCCGGGCGCTGGCGGCGTATCCCGGCAAGCCGCTGGCGCTCAAGCGCTGCATCGGCAACCTGATCGACAACGCCTTGAAGTACGGGCAGAACGCGCACCTGCACATCGATGACGACGAGAATGCGTTCGTCCTGCATGTCGATGACGAAGGGCCGGGCGTGCCGGAGCAGCGGCTGGAGCAGGTGTTCGAGCCGCACTTCCGTCTGGCCGGGCAGCAGCAGGGGTATGGGTTGGGGTTGGGAATTGCGCGCAACATTGCCCATAGCCATGGCGGGGAAGTCAGCCTGCAAAACCTGCGTGAAGGTGGATTGCGGGTGACGTTGCAGTTGCCGCGTAGTGTTGAATAGTCAGACCGCGTCGAGGCCATCGCGGGCAAACCACGCTCCCACAGGTATCGCATCGGCCGCGAGAATACCGCAGGACCTGTGGGCGCGGGCTTGCCCGCGATGGCGTCAGATCTATCAACAAATTTTTCGAAATGAATGTCACAACTCGGTGACATAACTCGCCCCCTTCGTTACAAGCCCGCCACCGCCCGTTGTTTAGACTGCCCGCAGTCATAACAACAAAAAAGGCACCCCATGGACACCTTCCAACCCGCCTTCAGCAGTTGGCTGAACGCACCGGCCCATCAGCAATGGCTCGCCGCCGAAGGTCTGCGCCTGCTGGCGTTTGCCAAGGCGTCGAAGCTCCCTGAAGGCTTTGGCAATCTCGATGAAAAAGGCCGGCTCCCGGCCAACGCCCATGCCGAAACCATGAATACCGCGCGCATGACCCACAGCTTCGCCATGGCGCACATCCAGGGTCTGCCGGGTTTCGCCGAGCTGGTGGATCACGGCATCAACGCCCTCCGTGGCCCTTTGCGTGACGCCGAACATGGCGGCTGGTTCGCCGCCGCGCATGCTCTTGACGACAACACCGGCAAAGCGGCGTACCTGCACGCGTTCGTCGCCCTGGCCGCCAGTTCCGCCGTGGTCGCGCAACGTCCCGGCGCGCAAGCCTTGCTCGATGACGCAATCAACATCATCGACACGCATTTCTGGAGCGAGGAGGAGGGCGCGATGCGCGAATCCTTCAACCGCGACTGGCGTGAAGAGGAACGTTATCGCGGCGCCAACAGCAACATGCACGCCACCGAAACCTTCCTCGCGCTGGCCGATGTCACTGAAGACAACCGTTGGTTGTGTCGCGCGCAACGGATTGTCGAGCGTGTAATTCATGGTCACGCCGCCGCCAACGACTACCTGGTGGTCGAGCATTTCGACCGCGACTGGCAGCCGTTGCGCGAGTACAACCACGACAACCCGGCGGACGGTTTTCGCCCTTACGGCACCACGCCGGGTCACGGCTTCGAATGGGCGCGACTGCTGCTGCACCTCGAAGCCGCGCGGGTACAGGCCGGAATGCTGACGCCGGGCTGGCTCGCCACCGACGCGCAAAAACTCTTCGAGCATAACTGCCGTCACGGCTGGGATGTCGACGGGCTGCCCGGGATTGTCTACACCCTCGATTGGGACAATCGGGCGGTGGTTCGCCATCGTTTGCACTGGACCCATTGCGAGGCCAGCGCCGCCGCCAGCGCGCTGCTTAAACGCACCGGAGAGGCGCAATACGAACGCTGGTACCGACTGTTCTGGGAATTTTGTGACAGTCATTTTATCGATCGCTGGGATGGCAGTTGGTACCACGAACTCGATCCGCAGAACCGCCCGAGCGCTGATATCTGGGCCGGTAAACCCGACCTCTATCATGCCTGGCAAGCCATTCTGATTCCGCGCCTGCCGCTGGCGCCAAGCATGGCCAGTGCCTTGGCGAGCTCGTCCCAGAGCGGTTCTATGTAACCATGCGGTGACATTCACGCGTCCCTTCGTTACCTGCGAGGGGATGACTCCTGTTTAAAATCCAATGCAGCGCAAGCACCAGACTTGCATGCATAACAACAAGAAAGGTACTTCTAGATGAATGCGATTTCTCGCCTCGCTACTGTCGTTTCTCTCGCGTCGCTGCTTCCCCTCAGTGCATTTCCCCTCAGTGCCCTTGCCGCCGATTCCAAAGGTTCAGTGGAAGTTGTTCACTGGTGGACGTCGGGTGGTGAGAAAGCAGCGGTCGATGTCCTCAAGGCTCAGGTCGAAAAAGACGGCTTTACCTGGAAGGACGGCGCAGTCGCCGGTGGTGGCGGTTCCACGGCCATGACCGTACTGAAAAGCCGTGCAGTCGCCGGTAACCCACCGGGCGTTGCCCAGATCAAGGGGCCGGACATCCAGGAGTGGGGCAGCACAGGCCTGCTCAGCACCGACACCCTGAAAGACGTCGCCAAGTCGGAAAAGTGGGATGAGCTGCTGTCGAAGAAAGTCTCCGACACCGTCAAGTACGAAGGTGACTACGTCGCCGTTCCGGTGAACATTCACCGTGTGAACTGGCTGTGGATCAACCCGCAAGTGTTCAAGAAAGCCGGCATCGACAAAGCCCCGACCACCCTCGAAGAATTCTACGCCGCCGGCGACAAGCTCAAAGCCGCCGGCTTCATCGCGCTCGCCCACGGTGGCCAGCCTTGGCAGGACAGCACCGTGTTTGAAGACGTGGTGCTCTCGGTCATGGGCGCCGATGGTTACAAAAAAGCACTGGTAGACCTGGATCAGAAAACCCTCTCGGGTGCCGAGATGACCAAGTCGTTCACCGAGCTGAAAAAACTCACCGGCTACATGGACCCGAACCGCGCCGGTCGTGACTGGAACATCGCTGCCGCCGACGTCATCAACGGCAAGGCCGGTATGCAGATGATGGGCGACTGGGCGAAAAGCGAATGGACTGCGGCGAAGAAAGTCGCCGGCAAGGACTACCAGTGCGTGCCGTTCCCTGGCACCGAAAAAGCTTTCACCTACAACATCGACTCGATGGCTGTATTCAAGTTGAAAGCTGATCGCAAGGGCGACATCGCCGCCCAGCAAGACCTGGCAAAAGTTGCATTGGGCACGGACTTCCAGAAAGTCTTCAGCATCAACAAGGGTTCGATTCCGGTTCGCACCGACATGCTGAACGAGATGGACAAGCTCGGTTTCGACGCCTGCGCTCAAACCGCCGCCAAGGACTTCCTGGCGGACGAGAAGACCGGCGGCCTGCAACCGAGCATGGCGCACAACATGGCCACTTCCCTGGCTGTGCAAGGCGCGATCTTCGACGTGGTCACCAACTTCATGAACGACAAGGATGCTGACCCGGCCAAGGCCGCTGCCCAACTGGCGTCGGCTGTCAAAGCTGCCCAGTAATCCCTGACACAACCTGTTCCCGGGTGGAATGGGATTGTGTGGGAGCGGGCTTGCCCGCGATGCAAGCGACTCGGTTTTAACTTCGATCCGTGTCGATGCCATCGCAGGCAAGCCAGCTTCCACAGGGTCCAGCTACCACCAGGGATCACCGTGTCGATTCATTTCTCTTCACCTGGATTATCCCGATGAGCTCTGTGGCGGTTTTCAGCAAAGCCTCACCGTTCGATGCGCTGCAACGCTGGTTACCCAAGTTGGTACTCGCGCCAAGCATGCTCATCGTGTTGGTTGGTTTCTACGGTTACATCATCTGGACATTCGTACTGTCCTTTACCAATTCCAGCTTCATGCCGAGCTACAAGTGGGTCGGCCTGCAGCAATACATCCGCCTGATGGACAACGATCGCTGGTGGGTCGCGAGCAAGAACCTCGCGCTCTTCGGCGGCATGTTCATCGGCATCAGCCTGGTGTTGGGCGTGTTTCTCGCGGTGCTGCTGGACCAGCGCATTCGCAAGGAAGGCTTCATCCGCACCGTTTACCTGTACCCGATGGCGCTGTCGATGATCGTCACCGGTACCGCGTGGAAATGGCTGCTCAACCCAGGCCTGGGCCTGGACAAAATGCTGCGTGACTGGGGCTGGGAAGGCTTCCGTCTCGACTGGCTGGTGGATCAGGATCGCGTGGTTTACTGCCTGGTAATCGCCGCCGTGTGGCAAGCCTCCGGGTTTGTGATGGCGATGTTCCTGGCCGGTCTGCGCGGTGTCGATCAATCGATCATCCGTGCCGCGCAAGTCGACGGTGCGAGCCTGCCGACCATCTATTTGAAGATCGTCCTGCCGAGCCTGCGCCCGGTGTTTTTCAGCGCCTTCATGATCCTCGCGCACATCGCGATCAAGAGCTTCGACCTGGTGGCGGCGATGACCGCGGGCGGTCCTGGCTACTCGTCCGACCTGCCGGCGATGTTCATGTATTCCTTCACCTTCAGCCGTGGCCAGATGGGCATTGGTTCGGCGAGCGCCATGCTGATGCTCGGTGCCGTGCTGACCATCCTCGTGCCGTACCTGTACTCCGAATTGCGAGGCAAACGCCATGAGTAATCAACTTGGCAAACCCGCCTTGAGTTTCAGCCGCGTCGCCATCTACGCCACGCTGCTGCTGGCCGCTGCGGTCTATCTGATCCCGCTGGTGGTGATGCTGCTGACCAGTTTCAAGACCCCGGAAGACATCCGCACCGGCAACTTGCTCAGCTGGCCGCAAGTGATTGACGGTATCGGCTGGATCAAGGCCTGGGACAGTGTCGGCAGCTATTTCTGGAACTCGGTGAAAATCACGGTGCCCGCTGTCCTTATCTCCACCTTCATCGGTGCAATGAACGGCTACGTGCTGTCGATGTGGCGCTTCCGCGGTTCGCAACTGTTCTTCGGCCTGTTGCTGTTCGGCTGCTTCCTGCCGTTCCAGACGGTGCTGCTGCCAGCCTCGTTCACCCTCGGCAAGATCGGCCTGGCCAACACTACGACCGGTCTGGTGCTGGTGCACGTGGTCTATGGCCTGGCGTTCACCACGCTGTTCTTCCGCAACTACTACGTGAGCATTCCGGATGCGCTGGTCAAGGCGGCTCGCCTGGATGGTGCGGGCTTCTTCACGATTTTCTGGAAGATCCTGCTGCCGATGTCGATCCCGATCGTGATGGTCTGCCTGATCTGGCAGTTCACCCAGATCTGGAATGACTTCCTGTTCGGCGTGGTCTTCGCCAGTGGCGATGCGCAGCCAATCACCGTGGCCCTGAACAACCTGGTCAACACCAGCACCGGGGCCAAGGAATACAACGTTGATATGGCCGCCGCGATGATCGCCGGGCTGCCGACACTGCTGGTCTACATATTCGCTGGCAAGTATTTCCTGCGTGGGCTGACGTCCGGCGCGGTCAAGGGGTAGAAACATGGCAACTCTCGAATTACGCAACGTCAACAAAACCTACGGCGCCGGTTTGCCGGACACCCTGAAAAACATCGAACTGAAGATCGATGACGGTGAGTTCCTGATTCTGGTCGGCCCGTCGGGCTGTGGTAAATCCACGCTGATGAACTGCATCGCGGGACTTGAAACCATCAGCGGCGGCGCGATTCTGGTGGATGACGCTGACATCAGCGGCATGAGCCCGAAAGATCGCGACATCGCCATGGTGTTCCAGTCCTACGCGCTGTACCCGACCATGAGCGTGCGCGACAACATCGCCTTCGGCCTGAAGATTCGCAAAATGCCCACTGCCGAAATCGACGAAGAAGTCGCCCGCGTCGCCAAGCTGTTGCAGATCGAGCACCTGCTGAGCCGCAAACCCGGTCAGCTCTCCGGTGGTCAGCAACAGCGCGTGGCGATGGGCCGTGCCCTGGCGCGGCGGCCGAAGATTTACCTGTTCGACGAACCGCTGTCCAACCTCGACGCCAAGCTGCGCGTCGAGATGCGTACCGAAATGAAACTGATGCACCAGCGCCTGAAAACCACCACGGTTTACGTGACCCACGACCAGATCGAAGCCATGACGCTGGGCGACAAGGTGGCGGTGATGAAGGACGGGATCATCCAGCAGTTCGGCACGCCGAAAGACATCTACAACAACCCGGCCAACCTGTTCGTCGCGAGCTTCATCGGTTCGCCGCCGATGAACTTTATCCCTCTGCGTTTGCAGCGCAAGGACGGACGCCTGGTGGCTCTGCTCGACAGCGGTCAGGCGCGTTGCGAATTGCCGTTGGGCATGCAGGACGCCGGCCTGGAAGACCGCGAAGTGATCCTCGGCATGCGCCCGGAGCAGATCGTGCTGGCGGGCAGTGAGCCGAACGGTTTGCCGACCATTCGCGCCGAAGTCCAGGTCACCGAGCCGACCGGTCCCGACACGCTGGTGTTCGTCAATCTCAACGACACCAAAGTCTGCTGCCGCCTGGCGCCGGACGTCGCACCGGCCGTGGGCGAGACCCTGACGCTGCAATTCGATCCATCGAAAGTGTTGCTGTTCGATGCCAAGACCGGGGAGCGCCTGGGGGTGGCCGGTCTGCCTAAAACCGAAGTGCACAGCGCCAACGTGACCCAGTTCAAGGGCCGCTGAAGATCAAAGGTGGGAATGGGGTTGTGTGGGAGCTGGCCTGCCAGCGATAGCATCAAATCGGTTCGACGTTAAACCGAGTCGTTTGCATCGCCGGCAGGCCAGCTCCCACAAAAGCCTGGTCCCACAGGGGGATATGCGCTGAGCGGCCTGTCGCTCTTCGCAACTGATGTAACCGCGTTAGATAAAAACAGTTAATAACAATAAAACGAGGATGTAGGGATGAAGAAGAACAAAAACGCTCAGCTTATCTGCCAGTTGTCGGCGATTGCGGCAATGATGCTGGCCGGTAGCGTGCACGCGGCTGACGCGTTCAGCGCCGATTCCGAATGGATGACCGGCGATTGGGGTGGTGAGCGGACCAAGCTGATCGAGCAGGGTATCGACATCAAGATGGACTACGTCGGTGAAGTGGGCGGCAACCTTCACGGCGGCTACAACAACGACAAGACGGCGCGTTACGCCGACCAGTTTGGCCTGGGCGTGGCTCTGGACCTGCAAAAGTTGTGGGGCTGGGATAACACCCAGGCGAAGATCCAGCTGACCAACCGTAACGGCGAAAACATCTCCAATGACCGTGTCGGCGACCCGCGTGCCGGCACCTTGAGTTCCTCCCAGGAAGTCTACGGTCGTGGCCATATGGTCCGTCTGACCCAGTTGTGGATCAAGCACCAGTTCCTCGACGGCAAACTGGACGTAAAGGCCGGTTACTTCGGTGAAGGCGAAGACTTCAACACCTTCCCGTGCGAGTTCCAGAACCTGGCGTTCTGCGGTTCCCAGGTGGGTAACTGGGCGACCAACATCTGGTACAACTGGCCGGTTAGCCAGGCGGCGGTCCGCGTGAAGTACAACATCTCGCCTGAGTTCTATGCGCAGATCGGCGCGTACAACCAGAACCCGTCGCAACTGGAGCACGGTAACGGCTTCAAGCTCAGCGGCAGTGGTACCAAGGGCACCGTGTTGCCGGTCGAACTGGTGTGGTTGCCGAACCCTAACAACCTGCCGGGCGAATACCGTGTCGGTTACTACAAAAGCACGGCCAAGGCCGATGACGTTCGTGAAGACGAAAACGGTGCTGATGCGGCCACCAGCGGCAACGCTTACCGCAGCCACAGCAGCAAGTCCGGGTACTGGTTCGTGGCGCAGCAGCAGCTGACCGACCACAACGGTGACAAGAGCCGCGGCCTGACCGTTTCGGCCAACGCCACGTTCCACGACAAGGACACCAACATCGTCGACAACTACCAGTCGCTGATGCTGGTGTACAAAGGCCCGTTCGATGCCCGTCCGAAAGATGACGTTGGTATCGGTGCCGCCCGTATCCATGTCAACGATGACGTGAAGAAAAACGCCGAGCTGGTCAACGCCTCCAACAATGTCACTGACTATCAGGATCCAGCGTTCTCGCCACTGCGTAACACCGAGTACAACTACGAGATCAACTACGGCTTCCACGTTACCAACTGGCTGACCGTGCGTCCCAACCTGCAGTACATCACTCACCCGGGCGGTGTGGATGAAGTCGATAACGCGCTGGTCGCCGGGGTGAAAATTCAGTCGGTGTTCTAACGCTGTTGCGATAAGCTCCTCTCTATGTGCGCATTTTTGCGGACAGCCCAGGCTGTCCGCTTTTTTTTGGGGCGGCGCCCCCCGGTAAAGATGATTTTCAGGACCGTGGCACATGCATGAGCATCCGCTACAACGCTTCTTCAAATCCTTGCGCGAACGTCCGGTGTTTGCGTGGGAGCGCTATCAGATGCGCGACGTGTTGGTGATCGATCATCGGCTGTGTCAGGCGGTGTTCAGTCGTCAGGGGGCGCAGTTGCTGCACTTCCAGCCCAAGGGCCAGAAGCCCTGGCTCTGGTGCGCGGCGAAGTGGCCGCACGTCGGTGCGATTCGCGGCGGTGTGCCGGTGTGCTGGCCGTGGTACGGACGGCATCCGAGCGAAAACGCCTGGCCGTCCCATGGCTGGGCACGGTTGCTGGACTGGAAACTCCTCGACAGCAGTCATGACGACGATGGCGTGCGCCTGCACTGGCAACTGCAGTTGTGCGACTGGCAAGTAGACCTGCATGCCCACCTTGGCGAACGCATGGAGTTGCGCCTGAGCACCGAGCATCAAGACAGCCTGCCGTGCCAATTGAGTCAGGCTTTGCACGCCTATTGGCGTATTGGTGATGTCGGTGAGATAGCGCTGTCTGGGCTCGATGGGGCGCAAGGTTATGACCAGTTGAACCGCCAGGTTTGCCAGCAGGAAGGCGAGTTGCGGGTGGAGGGCGGCTGTCAGCGAGTGTTCCAGCATGACGGCGAATTGCAGCTCAAGGACCATGCCTGGCAGCGGGAATTGTGTATCGATACCGGGGACACCGCCGACACGGTGGTCTGGCATCCCGGGACGCGGCCGCTATTGGGCGTCAGTTGGAACGAGATTTCCGAGTTTGTCTGTGTGGAGGCGGCGAGCGGCGGGACCGATAGCTTGAGCCTGGCGCCGGGGCAGAAGGCGCATTTGAGTTTGCAGGCAAGGGTCGGGGCTTAGCTCAAATTCTGCGGTGTTGCACCGGGCCTCATCGCGGGCAAGCCCGCTCCCACAGGTTCGGTGGCAGTCGCAGGTTTTGTGCTCGACACGGACACTGTGGGAGCGGGCTTGCCCGCGATGAGGCCAGATCAGGCTATGAAGATATTGGCCTAGTTGAACTCATCCCCCACCGGATACCTGCTCGCATTCAAACTCTCTTTGATCTTGCGCAAATGCGGTTGGAAATCCACACCGCGGCGCAACGTCATGCCGGTCGCCAGCACGTCGAGCACAGTCAACTGAATGATCCGCGACGTCATCGGCATGTAGATGTCGGTGTCTTCCGGCAATGGAATGTTCAGACTCAGCGTACTGGCCTTGGCCAGCGGTGAACCTTCGGCGGTCAGACCGAGCACCGAAGCACCGTTTTCCCGGGCGATACGCGCCACTTCCACCAGTTCGCGGGTACGACCGGTGTAGGAAATGATCACGAACAACTCACCGGTGTGGGCCACCGACGCGATCATGCGCTGCATCAACACATCCGCATGGGCGGTGACGGCCAGGTTGAAACGGAAGAATTTGTGCTGCGCGTCGAGCGCCACCGGGGCCGAGGCGCCGAGGCCGAAGAAGTGGATCTGCCGGGCCTGGATCAACAGGTCGACGGCGCGGCTGATCAGGTTCGGGTCGAGCGCCTGCAAGGCACTGTCCAGTGAGGCGATGGCGCTGCCGAAAATCTTCTTGGTATAGGCTTCCGGGTTGTCGTCGGCCTCGACCGCACGGCTGACATACGCCGCACCACTGGCCAGGCTCTGGGCCAGTTGCAGCTTGAGCTCCGGGTAGCCGCTGACGCCGAACGAACGGCAGAAACGGTTGACCGTCGGCTCGCTGACCTTGGAGGCCTGGGCGAGGGCGGCGATGCTGAACCGGGTGGCCTGCTCTGGGTTGAGCAGGATCACTTCGGCAACTTTGCGTTCTGCCTTGTTCAGGTCTTCAAGGCGATTCTGGATCTGTTCCAGTAAATTTCGCACGCGGTCCATATGGTTTCCTAGGTTCGCCTACAAGAGTGCTCTGCGATGCAAGCAAGCGTGCTGCTATGCAAATTGGGACTTTGATACTGCCCCAAACGGTGGCCTATCCTACTGATGGCTCCGACCGACCACCACTCGGAATCTGTATTTTGCGAAAATGTTGTGGTTATTACTACATTTTTGCTTGAGCGATGCCTTGAAAAAAGGTATTTGTAGCTTAACTTGATAAAAGAACAAACATCATGCCTTCGATTACGGTTGAACCGTGCACCTTTGCCTTGTTCGGCGCGCTTGGCGATCTGGCCCTGCGCAAGCTGTTTCCTGCCCTCTATCAACTCGATGGTGCGGGCCTGCTGCACGAAGACACGCGCATCATCGGGCTGGCCCGTGAGCCCGGCAGTGAGCAGGAGCATCTGGCGTTCATCGCTGCCGAGCTGCGCCGCTACGTCGGTGCCAAAGAGCTGGATGAAGCGGTGGTCGAACGCTTTCTGGCTCGCCTGACCTATCTGCACGTCGATTTCCTCAAGTCCGAAGACTATGTGGCCCTGGCCGAAATGGCCGGCAGCGCTCAACGAGTGATTGCCTATTTCGCCACGCCAGCCGCCGTTTATGGCGCGATCTGCGAGAACCTGGCGAAGGTCGGCCTGGCCGAGAACACCCGTGTGGTGCTGGAAAAACCCATCGGCTCGGACCTCGAATCCTCGCGCAAGGTCAACGACGCCGTGGCGCAGTTCTTCCCGGAGAACCGCACCTACCGCATCGACCACTACCTGGGCAAAGAGACCGTTCAAAACCTCATCGCCCTGCGTTTCGCCAACAGCCTGTTCGAAACCCAGTGGAACCAGAATTATATTTCCCACGTGGAAATCACCGTGGCCGAAAAGGTCGGGATCGAAGGCCGCTGGGGCTACTTCGACAAGGCCGGTCAGCTGCGGGACATGATCCAGAATCACCTGCTGCAACTGCTTTGCCTGATCGCCATGGACCCGCCGGCCGACCTGTCCGCCGACAGTATTCGTGACGAGAAAGTCAAAGTGCTCAAGGCGCTGGCGCCGATCAGTCCGGAAGGCCTGACTACCCAAGTGGTGCGCGGCCAGTACATCGCCGGTTACAGCGAAGGCAAACCGGTTCCCGGCTACCTGGAAGAACCGAATTCCAATACCCAGAGCGACACCGAAACTTTCGTTGCCCTGCGGGCCGACATCCGCAACTGGCGTTGGGCCGGCGTGCCGTTTTACTTGCGTACCGGCAAGCGCATGCCGCAGAAACTGTCGCAGATCGTCATCCACTTCAAGGAACCGTCGCACTACATCTTCGCCCCCGAGCAGCGCCTGCAAATCAGCAACAAGCTGATTATCCGCCTGCAACCGGACGAAGGCATTTCCTTGCGCGTGATGACCAAAGAACAAGGCCTGGACAAGGGCATGCAGCTGCGCAGCGGTCCGTTGCAGCTGAATTTTTCCGACACCTGGCGCAGCGCACGGATTCCCGATGCCTACGAGCGGTTGTTGCTGGAAGTGATGCGCGGCAATCAGAACCTGTTTGTCCGTAAAGATGAAATCGAAGCCGCGTGGAAGTGGTGTGACCAGTTGATTGCCGGGTGGAAAAAATCCGGTGATGCGCCCAAGCCGTACGCGGCCGGGTCCTGGGGACCGATGAGCTCCATTGCTCTGATCACGCGGGACGGGAGGTCGTGGTATGGCGATATCTGATTTGCAACTGCCGCAGGGCGTCAGCGCCCATGCGTTCAAAAGCCCGGTGCTGCTGGCCGAAGGCCTGGCACTGAAGGTGGCCAGGCAATTGAGCGACGCGATTGATGCTCAAGGCACGGCCACGCTGGTGGTGTCCGGCGGACGCAGTCCGGTGGCGTTTTTCCAGCACCTGGCCAAGCAGACGCTGGACTGGTCGAACGTGGTGGTCAGCCTGGCGGACGAGCGCTGGGTGCCGGTTGAACATGCCGACAGCAATGCCGGTCTGCTCAAGCGTTACCTGTTGCAAGGCCCGGCGGCCAAGGCTCAGTTCCTGAGTCTGTACAGCGCCAGCGCGAACCTGGAACAAGCGGCCGAACAGGCTGATCGCTTGCTCGCCGAGCTACCGGCGATTGACGTGTTGGTACTGGGCATGGGCGATGACGGTCACACCGCGTCGCTGTTCCCGAACAGCCCGAACCTGGCCGATGCCTTGAAATCCGACGGCAAACGTCGTTGCTACCCGATGCTGGCGCCGACCGTACCGCATCAGCGCCTGACCATGAGTCGCGCGCTGCTGGCTTCGGCCAAACACACTGTTCTATCGATTTCCGGTCAGTCCAAGCTGACCACCCTGAGTGCCGCATTGGCCGGTGACGATGTCGCCGCCATGCCGATTCGCGCGTTTCTGCAACCCACGTTAGAGATTTACTGGTGCCCATGAGCCAAGGAACAGCCGCTATGACAACCCCATCCCCGACCGTTTCCATGGCGGACAAAGTTGCCCTGATCGACAGCCTCTGCGCCAAGGCGCGGATTCTGCCGGTGATCACCATCGCTCGTGAACAGGACGTGCTGCCGCTGGCCGACGCCCTCGCGGCCGGTGGCCTGACAGCCCTGGAAGTGACCCTGCGTTCGCAGTTCGGCCTCAAGGCCATCCAGATCCTGCGCGAGCAGCGTCCGGAATTGGTGACCGGTGCCGGCACCGTGCTCGATCGCCACATGCTGGCCGCCGCAGAAGCCGCCGGTTCGCAGTTCATTGTCACGCCGGGCATCACCCGTGACTTGCTCGAGGCCAGCGTCAGCAGCCCGATTCCGCTGTTGCCAGGCATCAGCAACGCCTCGGGCATCATGGAAGGCTACGGTCTGGGCTATCGCCGCTTCAAGCTGTTCCCAGCGGAAGTCAGCGGCGGCGTCGCGGCAATCAAAGCCTTGGGCGGTCCGTTCGGCGAAGTGAAATTCTGCCCGACCGGCGGTGTCAGCCCGGCTAACATCAAGAGCTACATGGCGTTGAAAAACGTGATGTGCGTGGGCGGTAGCTGGATGCTTGATCCGGAGTGGATCAAGAACGGCGACTGGGCCCGCATTCAGGAATGCACCGCCGAGGCCTTGGCGCTGCTGGACTGATTTGCTTTTACCCAACACTTCGTTGTGTGTTCTACGGCTTTACGGTGCGCTTGGTCGGTGCACCGTTTTTTTTTGCCCAACGAAAAACCATTCTCCTGCAGGACATCACGCGATACATAGTTACCGCCTCTCGCCGCTGATCCAGCGTTAACCTGCGTTCATCTTATGGAAGAGAGAGCGTCATGGTCGCCACCCCCCCAGTTGCATCCCCACCGCCGGCTTACCTGCTGTCACCCGAACAGATCGCCGGCCCGTATTTTCGCAACCCGAAACTGATCAGGCGAAACATCAGCGAAGGCCTGGACGGGATTCCGTTGGTGCTGCGGCTGACGATCATCGATGCGATGACCCATGAACCCGTCAACGGGGCCATCGTTGATATCTGGCATTGCAATGCTCGCGGCGCCTATTCGGGGTGGAGCAAAATCAACCCGGACAATGAAGTCGACGTCGGCGATATCGGCGCGATTGCGCGTACCGACGACGACACTTATCTGCGCGGCGGGCAGTTCACGGACCCAAATGGCATCGTGCGCTTTACCACGATTTATCCAGGGTTCTATGCCGGCCGCGCGCTGCACATTCACGTCGCGGTCCGAGTCACCGCCGGCAACAACTATCTCGAAGAGCGCCACGTCGCCTGGGTCGGCCAACTGTACTTTCCCGAAGTGGCCTCGCGCTCGGTGCTCAATGCCAGGGAGTACCGTGGTCGAACCGTCACCGCGCTGACCAACGACGAGGATTACTACTACGCCACCATGGGCGGCGAAGCCTCGACCCTGAACGTTCACACCCTCGGTCGAGATTCGAAGGAAGACGGCTTTTTTGGGCACATGACCATTGGCATCGACACGTTCGCGGCCTCATCACAGATCAAACCGGAGGACTTCGACAAGTACACCGTGTGACGTCAGCGCAGTTCGTTCAGTGCCGTGCTCAGCGTGTCCATGTCTGCTGCGGTAGTGGTCAGCCCCGGCGTGATGCGGATGCACGGGCCACTCGCTGCACCGCTACGCACCACGGTAAACAGGTTGTAGTCCTTGAGCAGCCGCTCGGCCATCGCTTGTTGGTCGGCATGCCGGGTAAAGCGCATCGACGTGATGCCGCAATACAGTTGCGGGTCGTCCGGGGTCATCACGTCGATGCCCGGCAAGTCACGCACGGCGCTGACCCAGCGGTTGCGCAGGTAATTGAGCCGGGCGCCCTTGGCGGCGGAACCGCCCATCGCCCGATGCTCTTCGAACACCAGCGGCAGGGTCAGCAGCGCCGGAATGTTGGGCGTGCTGTATGGCGTGCGGGCGCGAATGTCGGTGACCGGGAAATGCATTTCGCCCATGTCCGGGTCGATGTCGGCGAGGCGCTCCGGGGCGATGTAGATGAAGCCCAGGGTCAGCGGCGCACCGATCCATTTGTGCAGGTTGAAACCGGCGAATGCGATGCCGAGGTCATCGAGGTTGAACTCGATCTGGCCGAGCGCATGGGCGCCGTCGAGAATCACGTCGATCCCGTGTTCCCTGCCGGCGGCAGCAATCGCCCGCACCGGCATCACCAGACCGGTGCGGTGAGTGACGTGAGTCAGGGCCATCAGTTTGAGCTTTGGGTATCGCACGAAGGCGTCGCGGTAAGTCGCCAGCAAACTGTCGAAACTGGCGGGGTGTGCATGTTCGATCTCGATCACTTCCACGCCGCGATGCCTGGCCAGCCAACGCATCGCGCCTTTGACCGTGTCGTATTCCAGATCGCAGATCAGTACCTGGTCACCGGGTTGCAGGCGATTGTAATTGCGGATCAGCGATTGCAAACCGTCCGAGGCGTTGCGGGTGAAGGCGACGGATTCGGCCGTTACGCCCATCAGGTCGGCGAGCTGCGCGCGAACCTGTTCGTTTTCACCCTGTTCGAAACGCTGGCGCACATGCACCGAGTTGCCGCGGTTGATGAGTTCGATGTTGTGCTGGTATTCCTCGACCACCGTGCGCGACATGCGACCGAAGTAACCGTTCTCAAGGTTGATCGGGCCGGGTTCGACGGCATAGCGGTCGGCAAAGGTTTGCCAAAACAATTCATCACGGGCGCGGCGGGTGTTATCGGGCATAGGGACGGCTCAGTGGCGGGGGGCGGGTTTACCGTGCTTGGCGCGCAGCGGTTCAAGCAGCTCCGACAAGCCGTTGTGATCGATTTCCTGCATCAGGGCCAGCAGTCCGCCCAGTTCGCCATGGGGGAAGCCTTCTCGGGCGAACCAGTTCAGGTAGGGGCCGGGCAGGTCGGCAATGATGCGGCCCTTGTATTTGCCGAAGGGCATTTCGCGGGTAATCAGCAGTTCGAGCTTTTCAGGGTTCATCAGTCAGTCGTCTTGAATCGGTCAGTCTGGAAAATACAGGCATTCTGCATGCAGGCCAATTGACAGATCATGCAAATAACGCGGATACAGATTTCAGCTATAAAGTTAAGTGATTGAAATATAACGAATAAATTATCAATTCAAAGCTGGCATGCAGGGTGCAATAGCTATTGCATCTTTCATCAACCCGTGAGGAATTGAAAATGACCGACATGAATAAAGAAGCGATCTCGGTACTCAACGACCTGATTGAAACCAGCAAAGATGGTCAGGAAGGGTTCAAGACATGCGCTGAAGACATCAAGCACCCAGAACTGAAAACATTGTTCATCACTCGCTCCGCCGACTGCGCCACTGCGGCCTCTGAACTGCAAGCAGCGGTTCGTTCGATGGGCGGCGATCCGGAAACTTCCACCAGCGTCAGTGGTGATTTGCACCGTCGCTGGGTCGACGTGAAGGCGATGTTCACCGGCAAGGATGAAGAAGCCGTGCTGAACGAAGCCGAGCGCGGTGAAGACCATGCGCTGAAGGCTTACAAAGAAGCCATCGAGAAAATCAACAAGCACAACCTGGTGGGCATTCGTGACCTGGTTGAACGTCAGTACCACGGCGTGCAACGCAATCACGATCAGGTGAAAGCCCTGCGTAACCAGGCTCGCGCACGCTCGTAAGCGCATAAAGTCTGTCAAAAACGCCAGCTAGCCTGGCGTTTTTTTGTGCCCGGGTTTTAGCGCTGGACGCCTGATAGATAGCCAGCTAATAATTTGATTCAAACGGATCATTCAATGACTTGGATGAACCCGACTATCGTTAAATCGTCCTTTCAAGAGTGTTTTTCGTGCCTATCACTTTGCAGGCTTTATTCGCGCCTGACCGCCGCGCCTTGCAGTTCGCGATCAAGACGCTGATCGGTGGCGGCCTGGCATTGTGGCTGGCATTGCGCTGGGGGCTGGAGCAACCGGCGTGGGCGCTGATGACAGCGTTCATCGTTGCTCAGCCGTTGTCCGGGATGGTGGTGCAGAAGGGCTTGGCGCGGCTGCTGGGCACGCTGATCGGGACGTTCATGTCGGTGGTGTTCATGGGCCTGTTCGCCCAGACGCCGTGGCTGTTTTTGCTGGCATTGGCGTTGTGGCTGGGGTTGTGTACGGCGAGTTCGACGCTGTTGCGCAGTGCCTGGTCTTATTCATTTGTGCTGGCCGGTTATACGGTGGCAATCATCGCGTTACCGGCCATCACCCATCCGCTGACGGTGTTCGACCAAGCCGTGGCGCGCTGTACGGAAATCTGTCTGGGCATTCTCTGCGCCACCGCCGCCAGCGCGCTGCTGTGGCCGATGCGGGTCGAGCGGCAATTGGCGGACCAGGCACGCGCCGCGTGGCACAGTGGCATGAATGCCGCACGCGCCACCCTGGCCGGCGATGGTCAGGCGCGCAAGGGCTTGCTGGAAATCCTTGGGCGCATCGTCGCGGTGGATGCCCAGCGCGAACATGCCTGGTTCGAGGGCGGGCTGGGCCGGCAACGAGCGCGGGCCATCAGTGGGCTGAGCCAGAAGCTGTTGATGCTGCTACGCATTGCGCGATCGGTGCGGCGGCAGTGGAAGCAACTTGAAGCGCAGGAAACCGCGCAGTTGCTGCCGTGGATGACCGAGGTTCAAGAAGCGCTCGCCAGCCCGGACACCGCAACGTTGCAAGCCTTGCGCCCGCGTTTGCTCGATGCCAGCCATGACCCGCAGATCAGTTCCGCGCAGAGTTACTGTCTGGTCCGTTTCGCCTTGTTGATGGATACCGCGATGGCGGCGAACGCAGCATTGACTGCGGTGGAGGAGGGCAAGGAAACCGTCGACCCGCCGCGCACGCTGACACCGCACCGCGATCTGTCATTGGCGCTGGTGTTCGGCGCGCGTAGTGCCCTGGCGTTTCTGGTGGTGTCGTGTTTCTGGCTGGCCACCGCGTGGCCCGCCGCCTCGGGGGCGTTGCTGTTGACCTGCGTGGTGTGCAGCCTGTTCGCCAGTCGCGAAAACGGCGCGCAAATCGGCATGAGTTTCATGCGCGGGATTTTTCTGGCGATCCCGGCGGCGTTTTTCGTCGGGCAGATTTTGCTGCCGCAATGGAGTGGTTTTGCGCTGCTCTGCATGGGCATGGGCGTGCCGTTGTTTTTCGGCGCGCTGGGCATGGCCAGGCCGCAGATCGGCGCCACGGCGACGTCGTTCTGTCTGCATTTCATCGTACTGGTGTCACCGCTCAACGCGATGAAATTCGACGTCGCGACGTTCTTCAACAGCGCTCAAGCCATGGTGGTGGGTGTCGGTGCGGCGGTGCTGGCGTTTCACTTGCTGATCCTGCGCAACCCGACGTGGCACGGTCGGCGCTTGCTGGCGGCGACCCTCGGCGACCTGGTGCGCCTGACCCGGCGTAATCTGCGCGGTGCCGAAAGCTGGTTCGGCGGACGCATGGCCGACCGCTTGCTGCAACTGGCGCGGCACTACCCGGAACTGCCGGAACCGGCGCGCAGTCGCTGGGACGACGGCTTGCTCGGTCTCGACATTGGCGACGAGCTGCTGCACCTGCGCTTGAGTCTGGCGGTGGCGCAGGCTCCGGTCAGTGCCGCGCAGCGGCGGTATCTCGAGCAACTGGAAAATGTCCTAGAGCAAGGCCCGGCCGGCCACTGCGCGGATGCGCTGGAACACCCCAGCGAAGAATTCTTGAAGACCTTGTACGCATTGCCGCCCAGTGACGCCGTGAAACTGGCCCAAGGCGCGGTGCTGCAATTGCAGAACAGTTGGCGCACGTGGTGCCACCAACAGGAGCAAAGCCATGGGCTTGCATGAATGGTCGGTGGGCGGCGTGCTGCTCAGTCCTTTTCTGATTTATGTGCTGCTGGCGTTGCTGGTCACCGGCGCCTTGCGCCTGCTGTTGCGCCTGACCCCGGCCGGTCGCTGGATCTGGCACGAAGCGTTATTCGATTGCGCCTTGTACGTCTGTGTATTGACCTTGATCACCGTCGTCCTCGGACCTTTATAAGGAGTTGAACATGCGTACACCCGTACGTGTCGCGGTTACCCTGTGCCTGGTGGCGCTGGCGATTTTTGCCGGTTTCCATTTGTGGCAGTACTACATGCTTACACCGTGGACCCGGGATGCGCGGATTCGCGCCGACGTGGTGGTGATCGCCCCGGATGTGTCGGGCTGGGTGCGTGAGCTCAAAGTCTTCGACAACCAGGCGGTGAAGGCCGGCGATCTGTTGCTGAGCATTGATCGCGACCGTTTCGAAGCTGCGTTGGAGAAGGCGCAAGCGGTGGTGCAGACCCGTCAGCAGCAACTCAATCTGCGCGAGCGCGAAGCCAGCCGTCGCGCCAGCCTCGGGCCGCAAGCGATCAGTGCCGAGCTGCGCGAGAACGCGCAAATCAACGCTGGCATCGCTCGTGGCGAACTGCGTGAAGCTCAGGCCGAAGCCAAGGTTGCCGAACTCAACCTCGCCCGCAGTCAGGTCCATGCGCCACGCAGCGGTCACATCACCAATCTGCGTCTGGCCCAAGGCAACTACGTGAATGCCGGGCAACCGGTGATGGCGTTGATCGATGATTCAACGTTTTATGTGCAGGCGTATTTCGAAGAAACCAAACTGCCGCGGATTCGCGTCGGCGATCCGGTAAAGGTCTGGTTGATGAGTGCCGGAGAGGCGCTGGAAGGGCATGTGGAAAGCATCAGTCGCGGCATTACCGATCGCAATACCACACCGGATGGGCAGTTACTGGCGGAGGTGGAGCCGACATTTAACTGGGTCAGGCTGGCGCAGCGGATTCCGGTGCGAATCAAACTGGACCAGGTGCCCGAGGGGATCAATTTGAGTTCGGGGATGACGGCGAGTGTGCAGGTGCAGGAAGGGCCAAAATAACTGTAGGAGCGAGCCTGCTCGCTCCTACAGAAGTGCGCAGGGTTCAGCCGATGCTGATCGCCGGCAGGGTCGGCAACGTCACGGTCTGCTGCTTGCGCGGTGCCAGAATCTCCGCCTCACCATCCACCACCAACTCATCGCGCTGGTTGAACACGCGTGTGGCAATGCGCACACGAAACTTTGGCAGCTTCTCAAGAATCTCCAGGCGCACCGTCAGCGTGTCGCCAATCTTCACCGGCTTCTGAAAACTCATCTGCTGACCGATATAAATAGTGCCCGGCCCTGGCAACTCGCAGGCAACCGCAGCACTGATCAATGCGCCACTGAACATGCCGTGCGCGATACGCTCCTTGAACATGGTGCCTGCGGCGAATTCGGCGTCCAGGTGCACTGGGTTGTGGTCACCCGACATGGCGGCGAACAACTGAATGTCACGCTCTTCGACCGTCTTGCTGTAGCTGGCGGTCTGGCCGACTTCGAGGGCTTCGTACGGGGTGTTGGTAACCTGGGTCATCTGTTTCAATTCCTGTGACAAATAAAAAAACCACAAAAAAAACTATTCGGATCGGGGCGGGCGGCGGTGGCTCAGGGCTTGCGCGATCCAGCTCAGCACATCGGCCGTCACTTCATCGCGATTGCTCTCGTTGAACAGTTCGTGCCGTGCCTGCGGGTAAATTTTCAGTTGCAGGCTCTGGCTGCCAGCGGCACGTAACGCCTCGGCCAGATCTTTCAGACGCTTGCCTTCACTCACCGGATCACATTCGCCGCCAATCACCAGCAGCGGCAGGCCCGGATCGATCTGGGCGAGATTGGACGCTTTGCTGATTTGCTGCAAGCCGCCGAGCAAATCGATCCAGAACTGATTGGTGCAGCGAAAGCCGCAGAGCGGATCGTTGGCGTACTTGTCGACTTCGGCCGGGTCGCGGCTGAGCCAGTCGAACGAGGTGCGCGCCGGTTTGAACTTCTTGTTGAACGAGCCGAACGACAGCCATTCGATCAGCGCGCTTCGGCCCTTCGGCCCCTGGCGCAAGCGTTCGAGGCGTGCGATCTGCCGGGCTGCGCGATAAAGCGCTACGGGTTGAAAGTTCGAACCACTGAGCACCGCGCCATACAGGCTGGCACTGTGATGCAGCAGATAAGCCTGGGCGATGTAGCTGCCCATGCTGTGGCCGAGCAGCACGATCGGCACGCCGGGATGTTGCTGCCCAATGTGCTGATTGAGGCTGGCGAGGTCGCCGACCACCTTGCACCAGCCATCGTCGTCGGCGAAATGACCGAGTGTCCCGTTTTCGGCGGTTTTGCCATGTCCACGCAGGTCCGGCGCATACATACCGTAGCCCTGTTCGCAGAGCTGTTCTGCCAGGCGCGCGTAGCGACCGCTGTGTTCGGCCATGCCGTGGGCCAGCAGGATCACCGCTTTCAACGGCGCTGCGGGCAGCCACTGGTTGACGAAGAGGCGGCTGCGGTCACTCGCGGTCAGCCAGAAGGTGTCGTGGATCATGGCGATTCCTTTGCATGGGCTCGGTCCATTGTATAGCGCATCCTGCGCTTGCCGTCTGATCAGGCCGCACCACGGCACCAAGATTCACACGGTCAATGACGGTTGTTGGCATATTTGCCTGATTCGCCATAGCTGCTAGTGTCCGTGAAGCTCCGCTTTTTCAAGGCGACACAAAAGCGGCCCCGGATAGGTTCAGGTAAAGAGGACAAGAACAATGCAACCTGATTTCTGGAATGACAAACGCCCGGCCGGCGTACCCCTGGACATCGATCAAGGGGCTTACAAGTCGGTGATCGAGGTGTTCGAGCGTTCCTGCAAAAAATTTGCTGACCGCCCGGCCTTCAGCAACATGGGCATCACCTTGACCTACGCCGAACTGGAACGCTACAGCGCCGCGTTCGCCGGTTACCTGCAAGCCCACACCGACCTGGTGCCGGGGGATCGCATTGCGGTGCAGATGCCCAACGTCCTGCATTATCCGATTGCCGTGTTCGGTGCGTTGCGCGCCGGGCTGATCGTGGTCAACACCAATCCGCTGTACACCGCACGGGAAATGCGTCACCAATTCAAGGATTCCGGTGCCCGCGCGCTGGTGTACCTGAACATGTTCGGGCAGAAGGTCCAGGAAGTGCTGGCCGACACCGACATCCAGTACCTGATCGAAGCGAAGATGGGCGACCTGATGCCCGTCGCCAAAGGCTGGCTGGTCAACACCCTGGTCAGCAAAGTGAAGAAAATGGTCCCGGACTATTCCTTGCCGCAGGCCGTTTCCTTCAAGAGCGCGCTGCGTCTGGGCCGAGGCCTGGGCATCAAACCGTTGAACGCCGGTCTCAACGACATCGCCGTGCTGCAATACACGGGTGGCACCACCGGTCTGGCCAAGGGGGCGATGCTGACCCACGGCAATCTGGTGGCGAACATGCAGCAGGCCCGCGCCTGCCTCGGCCAGTTCGGCGATGACGGCCAGCCGTTGCTGCGCGAAGGCCAGGAGGTGATGATCGCACCGCTGCCGCTGTACCACATCTATGCCTTCACCGCGAATTGCATGTGCATGATGGTGACCGGCAACCACAACGTGCTGATCACCAATCCACGAGACATCAAGGGCTTCATCAAGGAGCTGAAAAACTGGCGGTTCTCGGCGTTGCTGGGGCTCAACACGCTGTTCGTCGCGCTGATGGACCATCCGGACTTCAAAACCCTGGACTTCTCCAGCCTCAAGCTCACCAACTCCGGCGGCACCGCGCTGGTCAAGGCCACCGCCGAGCGTTGGGAGCAACTGACCGGGTGCCGTATCACCGAAGGCTACGGCCTGACCGAAACCTCGCCGGTGGCGTGCACCAACCCGTACGGCGACAAATCGCGGATCGGCACGGTCGGCCTGCCAGTGCCGGGTACCACGCTGAAAGTCATCAACGATGAAGGTGTCGAGCAGCCGATGGGCGAGCGCGGCGAACTGTGCATCAAAGGCCCGCAGATCATGAAGGGCTACTGGCAGAAACCCGAAGCCACTGCCGAAGTGCTGGATGCCGAAGGCTGGTTCAAATCCGGCGACATTGCCGTGATCGACCCGGACGGTTTTGTGCGCATCGTTGATCGCAAGAAAGACATGATCATTGTCTCGGGTTTCAACGTGTACCCGAACGAGATCGAAGACGTGGTGATGGCTCACCCGAAAGTCGCCAACTGCGCAGTCATTGGTGTGCCGGACGAGCGTTCGGGCGAGGCGGTGAAGTTGTTTGTGGTGGCGCGTGAGTCGGGGGTCAGCCTTGAAGAGTTGAAGGCTTACTGCAAGGAAAACTTCACGGCGTACAAAGTGCCCAAGCACATCGTGTTGCGTGAGTCGTTGCCAATGACGCCGGTGGGCAAGATTCTGCGGCGGGAGTTGCGCGATATTGCCTGATCGGTGAATGGCCGCGTTTTGCGCGGATCGCGAGCAGGCTCGCTCCCACAAGGTCACCGGTGATCCTGTGGGAGCGAGCCTGCTCGCGATTTTTTTGGACAAGCCCCCGATTTTAAAGGCTTTCAGGGGTTTATAGAATTTTTGCTCTAAAATGACTGCTTGTTATTCTTGAGTCACGAATGTGACTGTAGAGGCCGCTTTTGGCTCTAGTCGGCCCTTGGCAAAGCTGCTACTCTCGGCGCGCTTTGTGACCTCTCGGCCTCTGTAAAAGCCCAGACTCACCAATAATCAAACACCAATAATAATCGCATCAAATGCGGTATTTGAATTCGCGTTGCTGAGGAGTGGGCTTCCATGATCGAAGACTTCTGGAAGGATAAGTACCCTGCCGGGATTGCTGCCGACATCAATCCGGACGAGTATCCGAATATTCAGGCAGTGCTGAAACAGTCCTGCCAGCGCTTCGCCGACAAGCCGGCATTCAGCAACCTGGGCAAGACAATCACCTACGGTGAACTGTACGAATTGTCCGGTGCCTTTGCCGCTTACCTGCAACAGCATACCGACTTGCAGCCGGGCGATCGAATCGCCGTGCAACTGCCCAACGTATTGCAGTACCCGGTCGCCGTGTTCGGTGCCATTCGTGCCGGGCTGATCGTGGTCAACACCAACCCGCTGTACACCGCGCGGGAAATGGAACATCAATTCAACGACTCCGGCGCCAAAGCCCTGGTGTGCCTGGCCAACATGGCGCATCTGGCCGAGACCGTCGTGCCGAAAACCGGCGTCAAGCACGTCATCGTCACTGAAGTCGCCGATCTGCTGCCGCCGCTCAAGCGCCTGCTGATCAACAGCGTCATCAAGTACGTGAAGAAGATGGTCCCGGCGTATCACTTGCCCAAAGCTATCAAGTTCAACGACGTGTTGAGCAAGGGCCATGGCCAGCCAGTGGCGGAAGCCAACCCGGCCAGCGGCGACGTGGCGGTGCTGCAATACACCGGCGGCACCACCGGCGTGGCGAAGGGCGCAATGCTGACCCATCGCAACCTCGTCGCCAACATGTTGCAGTGCAAGGCGCTGATGGGTTCCAACCTGAATGAAGGTTGCGAGATCCTGATCACGCCGCTGCCGCTTTACCACATCTATGCCTTCACCTTTCATTGCATGGCGATGATGCTGATCGGCAACCACAACATTTTGATCAGCAACCCGCGCGACCTGACGGCGATGGTCAAGGAACTGTCGAAGTGGAAGTTCAGCGGCTTCGTCGGCCTCAACACCTTGTTCGTGGCCCTGTGCAACAACGAAGGCTTCCGCAAGCTGGATTTCTCGGCGCTGAAAGTCACCCTGTCCGGCGGCATGGCCCTGCAACTGGCCGCGGCCGAGCGCTGGAAAGCGGTCACCGGTTGCGCCATCTGTGAAGGTTACGGCATGACCGAAACCAGCCCGGTCGCGACGGTGAACCCGATCCAGCACATCCAGATCGGCACCATCGGCATTCCGGTGCCGTCGACCCTGTGCAAAGTCATCGACGATGCCGGTGTTGAACAGCCGTTGGGCGAAATCGGCGAACTGTGTGTGAAAGGCCCACAGGTCATGAAGGGCTACTGGCAGCGTCAGGAAGCCACCGACGAAATGCTCGACAGCGAAGGCTGGTTGAAGACCGGTGACATCGCGCTGATCCAGCCTGACGGCTACATGCGCATTGTCGATCGCAAGAAAGACATGATTCTGGTGTCCGGTTTCAACGTCTACCCCAATGAACTGGAAGACGTGTTGGCGACCCTGCCGGGCGTGCTGCAATGCGCAGCGATCGGCGTGCCGGACGAGAAGTCGGGCGAGGCGATCAAGATTTTCATCGTCGCCAAACCGGGCGTGACCCTGACCAAAGAGCAGGTGATGGAGCACATGCGTGCGAACGTCACCGGTTACAAAGTGCCGAAAGCGGTGGAATTCCGCGATGCGCTGCCGACCACCAACGTCGGCAAGATCTTGCGTCGTGAGTTGCGCGACGAAGAGCTGAAGAAGATCAACGCGAAGAAAGTAGGCGCGTAACAAACAAAAAGCCCCGCAGATGCCGAAGATGCGGGGCTTTTTGTTGCCTGACCGGAAAGGTTCATTGTCTGTCAGACCGCTTTCGCGAGCAGGCTCGCTCCCACATGTGACCGCATTCTTCCTGGAGGAACTCGGTCAACTGTGGGAGCGAGCCTGCTCGCGAAGCTTTTAGCTCAGAGGCGGAACTGCGCGAAATTGACGTTGGTACCCGCCGGGCGCATGTCCTGGAGGTACGAGTCCTTGTCGGCGCTCAGTTCCAGGCTCAAGGCCGCTTTGCGTTTACCTTCGTTGCGCACCACCAGGCCTTCGAGCTTCTCGCGCAGGAACACCGTCGGCACTTTCAGGTGCAGCAGTTCGTCGGTGTCCGGCGTGTGCATCAGCAGGTGAATCCATTCGTACTGACCAATGGCCAGGCGCGCCACCGGGAGATCGAACCACCAGATGTTGCGGTTACGGTTCAATTCGGCGAAATGGCAGTTGTTGACGCCAAGCACAGCACCGCCGAGTTCCAGGTTTCTGCGGGCAATGGCCTGCTTTTTATCGAGTTTCATAACATTCCTACGGGATTGGATCTTCAGCGCCATGGCCTGAATACGTTGCGCATTCTCGGGGGTTGGTTGGCAAACATAAAGCCCAACCTGCACAGAACGATGAAATGACGCCGGGAAAATAAATGAAACTCCGCACAAACGGCTCCGGTCAATCCTTGTGTAACGACTTTTCTCGTTCAATTGTTCACAGGAGAATCACCATGAGCAGCACTGGCGATAAAGTAAAAGGCATGGCCAACGAAGCCGCCGGCAACGTCAAGCAAGGCGTCGGCAAGGCCACCGGTAACGACAAAATGCGCGCCGAAGGCGTCGTGCAGGAAAGGAAAGGCGAAGCTCAGCAAGCAGTGGGCAAAGCCAAGGACGCCATCAAGAAAGGCGTCGACAAGGCTTAATTCGGCCTTGGGTGAGTATCAGAAACGGCCATCCACGGATGGCCGTTTTTGTGTCAGCCTGAACTTGCACACTGAAATTGTTTCAAAGTCGCCAAGTAGGCTACTTTGATGTAGAAAACGGCCCCTGAGTCGCCACGACTTCAACCCGATTTGCGGCGAAAGGAGACGCTAATGTTTTTCCCACACATGAAAGGCCTGCGCCTGCACCGTGTCATGGTGCGCACGGTGACCGAGTTCGTCGCCGACGAGATGTCGACCTATGCCTCGGCGCTCGCCTATCAAATGCTGTTTTCGCTATTTCCCTTCATCTTGTTCCTGATCGCCTTGATCGGTTTCCTGCACCTGCCGGACTTCTTCTCCTGGCTGCGCCTGCAATCGGAACTGGTCCTGCCGCCCCAGGCGCTGGAGCAGGTGAACCCGGTGATCGACCAGCTCCAGCAATCCAAGGGTGGCTTGCTCTCGGTCGGTATTGTCATCGCGCTGTATACGGCTTCGGCCGGCGTGCGCCTGATGATGAGCGCGATGAACGCCGCGTACGATGTGGTGGAGGGTCGTCCTGCGTGGAAACGTTTTCCGCTGTCGATTTTCTACACCATCGGCATTGCCGGCATGTTGTTGATCGCCGCCGCGTTGATGGTGCTCGGGCCGCAGGTGATGGGCTGGATTGCTGCGCAGGTCGGGCTGGAAGACTTCATTGTCACGGTCTGGACGATCGCCCGCTGGCCAGTCATCGTTGTCCTGATGATGATTGCGGTGGCTTTGATCTATTACGTCATGCCCGACGTCAAGCAAGAGTTTCGTTTCATCACCCCTGGCTCGGTGCTGGCGGTGACGGTGTGGATTGTCGCTTCCCTGGGGTTCGCGTTCTACGTCAAGACTTTCGCCGACTACAACGCCATGTATGGCAGTATCGGCGCGATCATCGTGCTGTTGCTGTACTTCTACATCTCCGCCGCGGTGCTGTTGCTCGGCGCGGAGATGAATGCGGTGATCGAACACATGTCGACCGAAGGCAAGGACCCTGGCGAAAAGGTCCCCGGCGAGCTCGACCATGAACACAAACACCACGTTTCGGGACTGGGTCGGGACCACTCGATCAAACCGAGCACTGACGAAGTCATCAAATGATCCGTGAAATTCTGAAAATGGGCGACGAGCGCCTGCTGCGCATTGCACCGCCGGTCCCCGCCGAGATGTTCGACAGCCCCGAGTTGTGGCAACTGATCGACGACATGTTCCAGACCATGGAAAGCGTCGGTGGGGTCGGTCTGGCCGCGCCGCAGATCGGCGTCGATCTGCAACTGGTGATCTTCGGCTTCGAGCACAGCGAGCGCTACCCGGATGCCGAAGCGGTGCCGCAGACCATTCTGATCAATCCGCTGATCACGCCGTTGAGCCCGGTGATGGAAGAGGGTTTCGAAGGTTGCCTGTCGGTGCCCGGCCTGCGTGGCGCGGTAGACCGTTATCAGCAGATTCGTTACGAAGGGTTCGACCCTAAGGGCGAGCCGGTCGTGCGCATTGCCGAGGGCTTTCATGCCCGTGTGGTGCAGCACGAATGCGATCATCTGATCGGCCGGTTATATCCGTCGCGGATTACCGATTTCAGCAAGTTCGGCTTCACCGAAGTCATGTTCCCGGATCTTGATCCCAACGCCGACGATTAACCCGAATTCACAACAAAACAAATGTGGGAGCGAGCCTGCTCGCGATAGCGGTGTGTCAGTCAACCGATGTGTTGAATGTAAAACCGCTATCGCGAGCAGGCTCGCTCCCACAGTTGATCTTCATGTCGACCCTACCGGTTCCAGCCCCATCGCAATCATCGGTTTGCTGCGCGCATAGCGGCTCAAGCGTTCGACCATGGCGTAAGGCATGGCCGGATCGAAGGTAAAACCGCGTCGTTCATAAAATCCGCGCAAATCCGGGTGGCAGAACAGCCACACCGGTAGTTCGAGACCTTTCACCGCTTCGGCAATCAGCGTCGCTGCGATCCCTTGTTCACGACAGGCGGGATCGACGAACAAACCGGTCAACCAATGCCCGCCCGAGACTGGCCGCAAGCACAGTGCCGCAATGATCTCGTCGCGCCTGGCCACCCACAGCCGAGCGTCGCGGACTGCTTTCATCGACGATTGGTGGGCACGATAAAACTTGTTCATCAGCGGCCATAACGGCTCGGCGAGCAAGGTGTACTGGGTGTCGGGCATGGGTTGGGTCTGTGAGTGCGCAAAGCGGGCGATTATAAAAGAACGCGCGGCGGGGGATAGGTGTATACCTGATCTCACATCCCGTATGAGTGGAGTACGTATCATGGCCAAAGGCATGGATTCAAAAAAAGCAGCGAAGAAAAAACCGGCGAAAACCGCCGATGAAAAGCGCGCGGACAAGAAGGCCAAGAAGGTGGATGTGTTCGGCCATTAAGCTGTAAGTATCAAACCCACGTTCCCCTGTAGACGCTGGCTTGCCGGCGATGGACTTTCAGACCCCGCGTTTATCTTTGTAAACGCGTCGTCGTTAACGCCCATCGCTGCGGTGCGGCGAACCGACAAGCCAGCGCCTACAGGGGGCGCAAAATAATCTGCAAGATTTCCCGATGCCATTGCACAGAAGGGGACTGGTCCCCGATCTGAGCAACGCCATGCCCCATTATTTCGATAGCGCCCACCAAGAAGAAATCGAAACCCTGCGCCAACGCCTGACCGCTCGCACCGAGTGGCCGACCTGGTTGCTGCTGATCGGCGTGTACGTCGGCTGGTTCAGCATCGTGCTGGTCAGCGATCGATTGGGCATCTGGTGGAGCACATTGCTGCTGATTCCGCTGGTGGTGCTGTGGTTGTCGGTGCAGCACGAATTGCTCCACGGTCACCCCACCCGATGGACCACGCTGAACAAAATCCTCGGCTATGCACCGTTCGCCGTCTGGTATCCCTACACCTTGTATCGCGACAGCCACTTGCTGCATCACCGCGACGAAGACCTGACCCTGCCGGGCATCGATCCGGAAAGCCGTTACCTGAGTGCCGGGCGGTGGCAGGGCAGCTCAGTGTTCGAGCAGAGCCTGCACTGGCTGAACAAAACCGTGCTGGGGCGCTTCATCCTCGGTGCGCCGCTGGCCTTGCTGGCGCTGGCCCGCGAAGAACTGCAGCGCCTGAAAGCGGGTGAGCGGCAGGCCTGGTTGATGTGGCTGACCCACGGCACACTGACGGTGTTGATGTTGCTGTTCATCGCCCGCTACAGCGTGCTGCCGGTGTGGCATTACCTGTTGTTGATCAGTGTGCCAGCGCTGTCGATCTCGATGATCCGCTCTTACTACGAACACCGTCCCCATGCGCAACCCGAGCAACGCACCGTGCTCAACGAAGCCGGCTGGCCGTGGCGCTGGCTGTTCCTGAACCTCAATTTTCATCTGGTGCATCACGACCTGCCTGGCTTGCCCTGGTACGACTTGCCCCGCGCCTATCACGCGCGTCGCGAGCAATGGGTGGCGCGCAGCGGCGGGTTTCTGGTGCAGGGTTATGGCCAGTTGTGGCGTGAGAATGGGATAAAGGCGATCGATAGCCCGAAACATCCATTTCACTGATTACGAACCCATTCCCCTGTGGGAGCGAGCAGGCTCGCTCCCACAGTTGAACTCCGTTGCCGGGAAGACTTTTGATGACACAAGACATCGCCGAATTACTGATGTACGTCGCCCCCGAACCGATCCGCGAGGCCAACGAGCGCTGGCTGACAGGGATCCTCGAGCGTCTGGGTGCAACCCGTCGAAACGCCGAAGCGGCGTCGCTGATGGAGTTGTGGCTGTCCCCGCATTTGCTGGTGACCCAAACCTGCGGCTACCCGCTGATGACCGCATTGCGCGGCCAGGTTCGGATCATCGGCCGGCCTCGCTACGAACTGCCGGACAGCAGCGGCGGCAACCATTGCAGCCTGCTGCTGAGCCGTGCCGATGATTCACGCCGGACCTTGCCCGCGTTTTTCGGCAGCCGTGGCGTGATCAACGGCGAAGACTCCAACAGCGGCATGAACCTGTTGCGCCAACGACTGGCGCCGTTGCACCGTGACGGACAATTCTTCGCCAATGTCGGTATCAGCGGCAGCCATCGTGAAAGCCTGCGCTGGCTGCGTGAAGACCGTGCCGACCTCGCCGCCATCGACAGCGTGACCTTCGCCTACCTTGCGCAGCACGCCGAAGAGGAAGTCGCGGGATTGAGAGTGGTGGTACGTAGCGCGTTCAGCCCGACCTTGCCGTATATCACCGTGGCGACGGTTAGCGATGAACAGGTTGAGGCGCTACGGCAGGTGATGAACGAGGCATTGCGGGAGCTGCCTGATGTGGTTGAAGTCCTTGGTTTGCAGGAGGTTTTACCGGCGAGGGAGGGGGACTATCAAATTGTTCTCGACTATCAGCAGGAAGCCGAGGCGTTGGGGTTCGGGCGTCTGCGTTGACTTAAGATTTTTTCGCGGGCAAGCCATCGATCGTTAGGTAATTCCATAAAAGAATATAAAAATGCTTTTTAAGTATTATTAACGAATAAGGCTCCTTGCTAGGATTCGCGTCACCGGACCACCGGACGTTCAGCGACCCTAACTCTTGGAGCCTCTATGTCCGGCACCGACGTGTCCCATCGAAACGATGTCGGCGGATTGTTCCGCGCCCATTACCCCTGGCTGTGCGCTCGGTTGCGCCAGTTTCTGGGGGCCAGTTCCAGCGTCGAAGACGTTGCCGCCGAGACCTTCGCGCAACTGCTGGAATCGCCGGGGCTGACGCCGATCCGCGAGCCTCGCGCCTTGCTCACCACCATCGCCCGCCGATTGATTTATCAGCTCTGGCGTCGTCGCGATCTGGAACGTCAGCACCTCGATCAACTGCAACACCTCGATCAGCCACGCGCCTCCTCGCCCGAGGAATTGCTGCAGCTGACCCAGGCGTTGCACCGCCTCGACCGGACGCTGGAGCGTTTGCCGGGCAAAGTCCGGGCGACGTTCCTGTTGTCGCGCATCGATGGCTTGACGTACCCGCAAATCGCCGCCGAACTGGGCATTTCCCAGCGCTCGGTCAGCGTCTACATGACCCGCTCCCAAGCGTTGTGCACCCAGCACAGCGCCAATGAACCCTTGCACCAGAGGTCCGCATGAAATCGATCAAAACCCTGCTCGGCAGTTCGCTGCTGGCCCTGAGCCTTGTGGCGACCCACGTTCCTGCCGCAGAAAAAACCGCGCCGATCCACTTCGGCGACATCACCTGGGAAAGCGGCAGCCTGATCACCGAGATCCTGCGGTTGATCGTTGAAAAAGGTTACGGCTACCCGACCGACACGTTGCCGGGCAGCACTGTCAGCCTCGAAGCGGCATTGGCCAAGAACGACATCCAAGTGATCGGCGAAGAATGGGCCGGTCGCAGTCCCGCGTGGGTCAAGGCTGCGTCGGAAGGCAAAGTGTTTGGGCTGGGCGACACGGTCAAAGGCGCCACCGAAGGCTGGTGGGTGCCGGAATACGTGATCAAGGGCGACCCGGAACGCGGGATCAAACCGCTGGCGCCGGAGCTGAAATCCGTTGCCGATCTGGCGCGCTACAAAGACGTGTTCCGCGACCCCGAAGACCCAAGCCGCGGACGCTTCCTCAACAGCCCGACCGGCTGGACCTCGGAGATCGTCAACAGTCAGAAACTCAAGGCTTACGACCTGACCACCAGCTTCGTCAACTTCCGCACCGGCTCTGGTGCGGCGCTGGATGCCGAGGTCGCATCGTCGATCCGTCGCGGCAAACCGGTGTTGTTCTACTACTGGTCGCCAACGCCGCTGTTGGGTCGCTTCAAACTGGTGAAACTCGAAGAGCCGCCGTTCGACGCCGAAGCCTGGAAGACCCTGGCCGATGCCAACAATCCAAACCCTAAAGGCACGCGCTCGATGCCGGCGAGCCTAGCGATCGGCGTGTCTGCGCCGTTCAAGACGCAGTATCCGGATTTGGTAGCGTTCTTCGAGAAAGTCGATTTGCCGATCGATCTGCTGAACCAGACGCTGGCGCAGATGAGCGAAAAACGCCAGCACCCGCGTCAGGTGGCGCAGGCGTTTTTGCGTGATCAGCCGCAGATCTGGAAGGGTTGGGTGCCGGGTGAGGTGGCGACCAAGGTGAGTGCGAGTTTGTAGTTCTGCTGTGATTGGAAGATCGCCATCGCGGGCAAGCCCGCTCCCACAGGGTTCGTCGGTGTTCACTCATCGAGTGGCACACAGCCGATCCTTGTGGGAGCGGGCTTGCCCGCGATGATCTCAAGGCTTACGCAGATTCTGCGGCCAACGCCGCTTGCACTGTCGGGCGCAAATCTACCCGTGCCTGAAACCGCACCAACGCCGGCCAGTCATTCAAATCAATCGCAAACAACGGCGCCCACCGCAACACCGTTAACAAATACGCGTCGGCAATGCTGAAGCCACCCGCGAGCAGATAATCCTGCCGCTCCAGTGTCTGGCACAACACCGCAAAGCGCTTGAACAGTTTCTCCTTGAGCAGCGTTTTCACTTCTTCAGGGAACTGTGTGTTGAACAGCCAGCCCAGCCCGCCATGAATCTCCGTCGAAACGAAATTCAGCCACTCCTGCAACCTTACCCGCTCGAACGTTCCATTGGCGGGCGCCAGACCCGCCTCGGGTCGCAGGTCCGCCAGGTATTGCAGGATCGCCGGGCCTTCAGTCAGCACCTCACCGTTGTCGAGTTGCAGCGCCGCGACGTAACCCTTCGGGTTGATGGCGAGGAAGTCGGCACCGCTCGCGGTCTGTTTGGTGCGGTTGTCGACGCGGATCAACTCGAACGGCAGATCAAGTTCCCGCAGCACAATGTGCGGTGCCAGCGAGCAGGCGTGGGGGGCGTAGTACAACTTCATCGGCGGGGCTCTGGTTGGGGATTTGTGCCAGTGTCATAGTGCGCGGGAGCATCGGTAAAATTAATTTTTCAGAAAATTGCCATAAGGAAAGCTACTGCCATGATGAACCTGATGCACTGGCGAATGGTGGTGGCCGTGGCCGATACGGGCAACATCACCCGCGCGGCCGAGCGGGTCGGCATGACTCAATCAGGCGCGAGCCAGGCGTTGGCGCTGATCGAAGAAACCCTCGGCGTGCAGCTGTTCACTCGGGAGAATCGGCAAACGCTGCCGACCGCCATCGGCCTGCCGGTCATCGAGCAGGCACGGACCATGCTCGGCGCCCTGGAAAACATCCGCAGCACCGTCGATGCCGCAAAAGACATCCAGCGCGGGACGATTCGGCTGGCGAGTTTCCCCATGGTGCTGGCGACCTTTCTGCCGCCGTTGCTGCGCACTTTCAGTCGGCTTTACCCTGGCATTCAGGTAGTCGCGCTGGAAGTCAGCGACGATGAAGTGGAAACATTGCTCGGCGCCGGTCTGGTGGATGTCGGCGTGGTGCTGAACCCGGCGCCGGAGCGCAATGCCGGTCGTTTGGGGCGCGATGCCTGGGTCGCGGTGTTGCCGGGCGGCCATCCCTTGGCGCGCCGCTCGATTGAACAAGGCGTCACCCTCGCGGAGTTGGCAGACCAGCCGTTTGTGCTGGCCACCGGCGGCTGTTCGACCAACGCCCGCAGCCTGGCCCTCGATGCCGGTCTGCAATTGCGCGACGTTCGGGTCGAGGTTCGTGAGTGGAGCAGTGCGTTCACCTTGGTGCGGGAAAACATCGGGGTAACCCTGGTGCCGGAAATGACTTTGCCCAGCCATCTCCAGGGGCTGCGTGTGGTGCCGGTCAAACCGCGTATCGATCGCGAGTTTGCCTTGGTGGTCGCGGCAAACAAACAACCCTCGGCGGCGGTGCAGGCGTTGTTGGGAATGCTGGCGGAACGATAAGTCTGGCGTTAGCTGAACCGATTTTGTCCTCGATACTGGCCGACTAGTGGCCTTGCAAGCCTATTGCGGCTGGCTATGCTCAGTTCTGAGTAACCATGTCGGTCGCCATGTGAAGGCCGTCATGCCCGCTCCAAGAGTGCGCAACCCAAGGCGCCGATGCGAGCACAAGGAGCGTTACGGTAAAGGGAATTACTTATGGAAAAAACGTTAGGGCTGGCCCGGTCCCGGGCTATCAAGAGACGGATGTCTTGATAAGAGCGTTGCCACATGGACTCTCCGATTCAACATCATTGATCACCTGACAAATCCTCCCTTGGAGGAATGCGTGTGCCTGTTCCATGGAACGTTGTGGTGGATACGTTGAAAGACCGCAGAACTTTCATCAATCAAACGACCGCGCTTAGGGTGATACGACCATGTTTAACCTACATCACAAGTCTGACCTGCTGGAAATCGAGCGCTACAGTTGTGCGCTGACCGAGGCCAACGCCAAGTTGGCTGCCGTCAGTCGTTCGATGGCGATGATTGAATTCACCCCTGACGGCATCGTGCTTGATGCCAACGACAACTTTTGCAACGTCATGGGTTACAGCGCCGAAGAAGTGCGCGGCAAACATCACCGGATCTTTTGCGAAGAAGCGTTTTATCGCAGCGAAGCCTACGCGAAGTTGTGGCGTGACCTGGCCCGTGGCGAACCGGTCAGCGGGACTTTTTTACGCTTGAACAAGAGCGGCAAGGAGATCTGGCTCGAAGCCAGTTACATGCCGGTTATCGGTGCCGACCGGCAAGTCAGCAGTGTGATCAAAGTCGCGACCGACATCTCGGACAGGATTAACAAGGAACACGAAAACGAAAGCATGCTCGCTGCAATCGGTCGGTCGATGGCGATGATCGAATTCACCCCCGAAGGCAATGTGATCACTGCCAATGAAAACTTCCTGAAGACCACGCATTACGCGCTCAACGAAATCGTCGGCCAGCATCACAGTCTATTTTGCCACCGCGCCGAAGCTGAATCGCCGTCTTACAAAGCGTTCTGGGCCTCACTGAATCGCGGCGAATATCACTCACACCGTTTCGAACGCAGAGACAAGCACGGTCATACCATTTATCTCGAAGCGTCCTACAACCCGCTGTTCGACGCCAACGGCCGATTGTACAAAGTGGTGAAGTTCGCCAGCGACATCACGCAACAAGTGACCACACTGCAAACGGCGGCGGAGTCGGCCCACAGCACTTCTGTACAGAACGACGCCTGTGCGCAGAAGGGATCGCAGGTGGTGCAGCAGACGGTGCAGATCATCCAGGACATTTCCAAAAACTTGAACGAAGCCGCGATGAGCATCGATGCGGTGAGCAAACAGTCCGACATCATCGGCACCATCGTTCAGACCATTCGCGGCATTGCCGACCAGACCAACCTGCTGGCGCTCAACGCGGCCATCGAGGCGGCTCGGGCCGGGGAACACGGCCGAGGGTTTGCCGTGGTGGCGGATGAGGTTCGCAACCTCGCGGCACGCACGAGTCAGGCGACGCTGGAGATTGTCGACGTGGTGCGTAAAAACCATGATTTGTCGTTGAGCGCGGTGTCGAGCATGCAGTCGAGTCTGAGCCGCACCGGTCTTGGGGTGGAACTGGCGAACGAAGCGGGGGAGGTGATTCTGGAAATCCAGCAGGGCTCGCGGCATGTGGTGGACGCGATCAGCCAGTTCAATTCAACGCTACAGTTGAATTGAAACGCTGGAGCCAGCTTGCTGACGATGGCGTCCTGAAGATCGCCATCGCCGGCAAGCCGGGCTTCAACAGATGCATCAGCAAATTCAGAGCGATGCGAGGAACTTGTCGACCACTTGGGTGCTGCCTTTCTCACTGCTGCTGCCGTTGTCTTTATCGGCCTGCGCCAGTTTCATCTTGTCTTGCAGGCGCTCGGCAATCTCTTTACCGATCGCCAGTTGTTTCTCTGGCGGCATGGCTTTCAGGTCTTCTTCGGTAATCCCCATCTCCTCCAGAATACTGTCGCGCAACCGCTGTTCCGGGGTTTTGCTCATGTAGTCCTTGAAGTCTGCCATGGCGCTGCTTTCACCGGCCTTCGGCACTGGCGAGGCATCGGTGGCTTGCAACGCAACACGGGTTTTGGCGAACGCTTCATCGATGTTGTCGCTGATTTTGTTGGCGGCGTTGACCTGTTCCGTGGCGAGTCTGGCAGTAGATGCCTGGACCTTCCCCTCGTTCTTCAGGTTTTGCAGCTGGATATTGTTTTGCACGCTCTGCATCAACACGGCTTGCAGGCCACCCTGAAGACCTGCAGCGGCGTCCGCGGTCGGTTCGTCGCCCGGCTTTTTGGGGAGCGGCGTCATTACGTTCTGTTTTGCACTGACCAACATGATGAATAGACCTTGTAGGTGTTTGCGTTGCAGTGATTTCAGCAAATAGCGTGCCTAAGCAATAAACTCAAATATTTTCAATGAGTTATGTTTTTGCTTGAGCCATTGGCGGAAGAATTGCGGTCAACCTTTGCCGCCTGCCGGCAGAGGTCGACCCATCAAGGCAGACCGTTGCAGCCATGTTTGAGGAACCCTGGTCGTTGCGCCAAACGTTGGAAATACTCGTCGATGGCCGGGAAATCCGGTCGATCCATCGGCGTCATCAGCCAACGGTTGACTGACAGCCCGATGACGATATCGGCCAGCGTAAACCGTGGCCCTGCAACATAAGCTTTAGTGGCCGAGAGCTGATGTTCGAGAATGCCCATCTTCTGGTTCCAGCCGCGTAAGCCAGTGGCAATCCGGTGCGCGTCCTGGAACTCCGGGTCTTTGCGTACCAGCGCTGTGAATGCGTAGCTCCAGGACGAGTTGAGATCAGTGGCCTGCCAATCCATCCATTGCTCCACCCGGGCACGCGCCGCGGGTTCGTGCGGCAGCAATTCAGCGTGTGAATGTTTGCCGGCCAGGTAACGGCAGATGGTGTTGGACTCCCACAGCACGCCAGCGTCGTCGATGATCACCGGTACCTGCGCATTGGGGTTGAGCCGGACAAACTCGGGGCTGTGGGTCGACGCATAACCGCTGCCCCAGTCTTCTCGCTCGTAGGAAAGGTCCAGCTCGTCGCAGGTCCACAGGACTTTTCTGACGTTGATGGACGACGCTTTACCGAGGATTTTCAGTACATGTTCCATGGAGCTGCTCCTTTAGCGATCAGACGCTTCTGGAAGGTCAGAATACCCCTCTAGGAGCCAGCAAGCCGGCTCCTACAGTGCTACGTACTTTCGCGCACTTTCAACTCAAACCCCATGTCCTGCACCGGTTTTGCCACCGTATTGCCCGCCATCAACGTCAGCATCTGTTCCGCCGCGCGCCGGCCAATCGCCTCGCGCGGAGTGCTGATGCTGCTCAGGCGCGGGACCATGTGCGCCGAGGCTGGCAGGTCGTTGAAACCGAGGATTGCCACTTGTTCAGGGATTTTGATCCCGCAACGCATCGCTTCCAGCAGCGCGCCCTGCGCCAGGTCATCGTTGCCGAAGAAGATGGCGTCGACATCGGGATGGCTGGCGATCAGTTGCAGGAACAGCTCGCCGCCCAGACCGACGGAGGACGCGCGTGGTGTCAGCACTTCCAGGTCGGGATCATATCGACCGGCCTTTTGCAGGGCCTTGCGAAAACCTTCGCCACGCAGCAGCGTTCGTTGATCCAGTTGCGCACCGATGTACGCCAGGCGCTTGCGGCCGCGGGACAGCAAATGCTCCGCCGCTGTTTCTCCGGCCGCCAGTTGCGAGAAACCTACGCAATTAAGTCCGGCGGCGCTGTCGAGTTCCATCATGTACACACAGGGAATATTGCTCGCCTCGATCATCCGCCGCGAACTTTCGGTGCGGTCAAACCCGGTCAGCAGCAAGCCGCGTGGCTGATAGGCCATGTAATTGCGCAGCAGGTTTTCTTCTTCATCGCGTGAGTAATGGAAGTTGCCGATCAGCACTTCGAAGCCCTTCGGTCGCAAAACCTGATGAATGGCCTCCAGCGTGTCGATGAACAGCAAGTTCGACAGCGACGGCACCAAAACCACCACGGAATGGCTCTGGGCCGAGGCTAACGCGCGAGCGGCGGGGTTGACCACGTAGTTGAGTTCAAGCGCGGCCCTCTGCACTTTTTCCACCAGTTCGGCGGCCACCGTGCTCACGCCACGCAAGGCGCGGGAGGCGGTAATCGGGCTGACGCCGGCCAGTCTGGCGACTTCATTGAGGGTAGGACGGCCAGTGGTTCGCGTATTTTTATCGTTTTTAGAGGAGGTCATCGGGCGGCTTGCCAAACAAAATTCAAGGCACTAAGGTAGCGCTGTCCCGATGCAGCTGCAAATGCGTAAGCGAGTTTTGCCTGAACCTCGCTTTTCAGCGTCGGCAACGAACATGCTGCAACCCACAAAAATGACAAGAAGGCGTCGGCAACTTCTGCTTTTGATCTAGTGTCATAACTGGCAAAGGTAGCGCTGTCTGCGCGCTGAGGTGTTACATGAATCATCCCATCACCGCCCTGGTCATCATGGGCGTTGCCGGTTGCGGCAAGACCTGCGTCAGCGAAGCCTTGTGCGAGCTCAGCGGCGCCACGGCCATTGAAGGCGACACTTTTCACCCCGCCGCCAATATCGAAAAGATGAGCGCGGGCATTCCCCTGAACGACGACGACCGTGCCGGCTGGCTCGACAGCCTGTGCGATGAACTTCGTCGCGTCGACGCCACGGGCCAGCGCCCGGTGCTGACCTGCTCGGCGCTCAAACACAGTTACCGCGAAGTATTGCGCAGTGCCTTGCCAGGCCTGGGCTTCGTGTTCCTTGAACTCACGCCTGAAGTCGCCGCCGATCGCGTCTCCCATCGGCCGGGCCACTTCATGCCGTCGACCCTGATCGACAGCCAGTTCGCCACCCTTGAATCCCCCGTTGGTGAACCATTGACACTGGCCCTCGATGCCTCGAACCACAGCGTCGACCAATTGGCGATACAGGCGCATGCCTGGTGGCTGGAACACGGCTTGAAACGCGCCGGTTAAATTTTGCTTGAAGAGATAGCGCTGTCCTTATGGCTTTCGAATTACCCGCTTTAATAACAACAACAACCAGGAGACACCCCTAATGTTTGGCATGTCCCACGAGACGTTCCTGCTGCTCGATGCAGTGGTCACGGTGATCGGGCTTATCGTCCTGATCACCAAGTTCAAGTTCCACCCGTTCATTGCCCTGATTATTGCCGCAGCCTTTCTCGGGCTGACCTCCGGCATGCCGATCGGCACCATCATCAAGGCGTTCCAGGACGGCTTCGGTGGTGTGCTCGGTTTCGTCGGGATCATCCTGGCGCTGGGCACGATGCTCGGCAAGATGATGGCCGAGTCGGGCGGGGCGGATCAGATTGCCCAGACGCTGATTCGCGCGTTCGGCAAGGACAAGGTGCAGTGGGCAATGATGTTCGCTGCGTTCCTGGTCGGCATTCCGCTGTTCTTCGAAATCGGTTTCGTGCTGTTGATCCCGCTGGTGTTCATTGTCGCCCGACGTACCGGCGTGTCGATCATCAAGATCGGTATCCCGCTGCTGGCCGGTCTGTCTGCGGTGCACGGTCTGGTGCCACCACACCCGGGCCCGCTGCTGGCGATCGGCGTGTTCGGTGCCGACATCGGTAAAACCATTCTCTACGGCCTGATCGTTGCGCTGCCGACGGCCATCATCGCCGGCCCGATCTACGGCACATTCATTGCCAAATACATCCCCGGCCACCCTAACCAGGAACTGGTGGATCAACTGGCGCGCGAGAACGATTCTGCCGATCTCCCGAGCTTCTCCATCACCTTGATTACCGTGCTGTCGCCGGTGTTCCTGATGCTGCTCAAGACCTTTGCCGATGTGGTGCTGCCGGACGGCAACTTCTTCCGCACTTTCATGGACCTGATCGGTCACCCGATCTCGGCGCTGCTGCTGGCGTTGCTGCTGTCGCTGTACACCTTTGGCTACAAGCAGGGCATTGGTTCCAATCAGATGCTCAAATGGCTGGACGCGAGCCTTGCGCCAACCGCCGCGATCATCCTGATCATCGGTGCCGGTGGTGGCTTCAAGCAAATGCTGGTGACCAGCGGCGTGGGTAATGTCATCGGTAACATGGCGGTGGCCGCGGAAATCTCGCCAATCCTTCTGGCGTGGCTGGTGGCGGCGGTGATCCGTATTGCGACCGGCTCGGCGACCGTGGCGACCATTACTGGCGCAGGCATCGTGGTGCCGGTGGTGGGGATGATTCCGGGTGTGAACCGTGAGCTGCTGGTGCTGGCGACTGGCGCCGGTTCGTTGATTCTGTCGCACGTCAACGACGCCGGTTTCTGGCTGGTGAAGCAGTACTTCAACATGACCGTAGCGGAAACCTTCAAGACCTGGACGGCCATGGAAACCATCCTGTCGGTGGTCGGGTTGGGCTTTATCCTGCTGTTGTCGATGTTCGTTTAAATACAGCTCAAAACACCAAATGTGGGAGCGAGCCTGCTCGCGAATGCGGACTGACATTCAACATCTTCATTGAATGTTAAGCCCTCTTCGCGAGCAGGCTCGCTCCCACAGTTTTTTATGCTGGGCGCAGTTAGCGTTGTCGCAGATTATTAAGACGCACTTGGAGCCGGTCATCGGCAGAAGCATTGCTTCTGTTGGAGCCCGGGGTTGAGCTCGCATAACCCGAGTCAGCACTGTGATTGCTGATGCTTGAAACAGTACTGACAGTGCTGGGAGTGGAAGCAGAACTGGAGTGACTGGAGACGCTGCGTCTGGATGGTTGGCGAGACAGGCCCCCGTTTTGCGCTGTATTCGGTGTCGTGGCTTCTGTAGAGGTCGCTGGGGATGTTGTGACCGGATTCGAGTGAGCTTGTTCGCCCTTCCAGGTGGGCGCGGCGTGTCTTCGACCTTTCCCCCCGGCTGGTACGATTGGGGGGCGTCTATTCATTTGGGCATTCTCGACAATGCCGCCAGCAACGTTCAAAAGTCCACTTTCTCCAGATCCCTTTTGGGGTAGTAGTGCGTTTCTTCGCGGGCCACTTGACGTATTGGACAAACTTAAAAAATCCCAGATGTTGAGTAACTTGCTCCAAAAGGAACGTCCCGTCGGGTCCACATTCATCACTGGCTCACCACCACAATACATGTACGTATTCATTCCACCCTTTTCGAAAGGACTGGATTTGTCCGGACTGTGAAAGCGCATCAATCGCGGGTTATAGACGCGATAACCGTTCCCCAAAGCATACCCATCAATCTTCGCCTCTCGCCGTTCGCCGTTAAACCCCAATTGCGTCATGACCTCCTGTCGGGAGGACTGCTGACCATAGGGGGAGTAGGCGAGGTGATGAATGCTGCCGGCCATCTCGGCGATCACAGTGTTTTTGCAGTCGCTGGCCAACAATAAGGTGCGGGATGTGTGATGGGCAGGCTTGGATGTGGGCATGGTGGGGCCTCTTTGTTAGACCGCAGGTCAATAAAGGTCTCCAGCATTTCACGTTGTTCCAGCACCGGTAACTGGTAGAACTACCAGGTTTCGTCGAGTGCACCGCCAAACAAATGTGGGAGCGAGCCTGCTTGCGAAGGGGGCGTATCAGTCAATGGTGATGTTGATTGATACACCGCATTCGCGAGCAGGCTCGCTCCCACAGGTTTTGTGTCAGGCGCTGGTTTTTGTGATCAACCCATCGGCGCGGAACATTGCGCGAATCCCGCGCACGGCCTGGCGAATCCGGTCCTGGTTTTCGATCAGCGCGAAGCGCACATGATCATCCCCATATTCCCCGAACCCGACACCCGGCGAGACGCAGACCTTGGCCTCGGCGAGCATTTTCTTGGCGAACTCCAGTGAACCCAGGTGTGCATACGCCTCGGGGATTTTCGCCCAGACATACATCGACGCCTTCGGATTCTCGACCATCCAGCCCAGTTCATGCAGGCCTTTGACCAACACGTTGCGACGCTGCCGATACTGCTCGGCGATGTCTTTCACGCACTGCTGATCGCCTTCCAGCGCCGCAATCGCCGCGACTTGCAGCGGAGTAAAGGTGCCGTAGTCGTGGTAACTCTTGATCCGCGCCAGGGCGTTGACCAGTTCCGGGTTGCCGACCATGAAACCAATGCGCCAGCCCGCCATGTTGTAGCTCTTGGACAGGGTGAAAAACTCCACCGCGATGTCCTTGGCGCCCGGTACTTGCATGATCGACGGGGCTTTCCAGCCGTCGTAGACGATGTCGGCGTAGGCCAGGTCGTGCACCACCAGCACGTCGTACTGTTTGGCGAGGGCAATCACCCGCTCAAAGAAATCCAGCTCCACGCACTGCGCGGTCGGGTTGGACGGGAAGCCGAGGATCATCATTTTCGGTTTTGGAATCGAACCGCGAATCGCCCGTTCCAGTTCCGCGAAGAAATCCACGCCCGGAATCAACGGCACCGAACGCACCTGGGCGCCGGCAATCACCGCGCCGTAGATGTGAATCGGGTAGCTCGGGTTCGGCACCAGTACGGTGTCGCCCTGGTCGAGGGTGGCCAGCATCAAGTGCGCCAGGCCTTCCTTGGAACCGATGGTCACGATGGCTTCGGTTTCCGGGTCGATGTCGACCTCGTAGCGATCCTTGTACCAGTTGGAAATCGCCCGGCGCAGGCGCGGAATACCCTTGGACGTGGAGTAGCCGTGGGTGTCTTCGCGCTGGGCGACGGTGACGAGTTTTTCGACAATGTGCGGCGGAGTCGGGCCGTCGGGGTTGCCCATGCTGAAGTCGATGATGTCTTCGCCACGACGACGGGCGGCCATCTTCAGCTCGGCAGTGATGTTGAATACGTAAGGGGGGAGTCGATCTATGCGCGCAAAGCGGCGCGGCGAACCTGGGTTAGCCATTGTTGCCTCGGATAACGTGAGCGCCCGGAACCGTCCGAGCGACGCTGGTCACTGCGGTGACCTGTTGCGGAAGATAAGGGGTGGCATGGCACACTGTCCAGCCAGTGTGTAAACAAATTTTTCCGAAGGATAACGGTTGATGGAATTTAGCAGCGGCTTCTTGCTGAGCCTTTCTCTGTGCCTGGACATCGGCGTGGCCAACATCGCGATGATCACCTTGGCGATGCAACGCGGCTATTTTCAAGGCTTTGCCCTGGGGTTGGGGACGTGTGTCGGCGACTTGATTTATGCGGTGCTGGCACTGGCCGGCATGACTGTTTTGCTGCAATACGAAACCGTGCGCTGGGTGTTGTGGATCGGCGGTTCGGTGTTGCTGGTGTACTTCGCGGCGAAGATGATCTATTCGGCGATTCACCACGAAGCCGTATTGGCGCAGACCGCTGAAGTGGGTCACAACTCGCACCGTAAAGAGTTTTTCCGCGGGATCTTTCTCGCTATGTCGTCACCCAGCGCCATTCTCTGGTTCGCGGCGGTGGGCGGTACGTTGATCGCGCGTTCCGGCGGTGGCGGGGCGCTCAGCTCGGCACTCTTCCTTGGCGGCTTCCTCTGCGCCGGGTTGCTGTGGTCCGCCGGCCTGTGCTTCGCCGCGAGCCATGGCGGCAAGTTGCTCGGCGACAAACTGCTGCGTTATTCCTACATGGCATCGGCGGCGATCTTCTGCTATTTCGCGGTGTACGTGATTCTATCGGGCTACAACGAGTTTGTAGGCGCGGGTGCTGTCGATGCGCTGCACAGCCTCTGACTGGGCTAATCGGGTTTGGCTTCTATACTCCCAGCCGAACCCACTTTTTTGATCCAGGAGTCGAGTCATGGATGAGCAATCAGGCGTAAAACCGGACGAGCCACGTTTTGAACACGGGCACTTTCTGCTCATTGCGGGGCTTGGTGGTCGATTTACCGCAGCTACAACCAAAGCGATTCCCGACCTTTGGGAGAAATTCATTCCCGAGATTGGCAAGATTCCCGGTCAAAAAAGCGAAGTGACCTACGGCATCTGCTGTAATCCTGATGGCAAGGGCGGCTTCGAATACATTGCCGGTGTCGAGATCGACAAACTCGACGACCTCCCCGAGAAGTACCGCTGGGTCGAGGTTCAACCCCAACATTATGCGGTGTTCGAGCACAAAGGCTCGCTGGACCAGTTACCCGAGACGTTTCAGTACATCTGGAAAACCTGGTTGCCGCAGTCCGGTAAAGAGGCCGCAGACGCCCCGGAATTCGAACGCTACAGCGAAGACTTCAACCCGAAGCTCAACACCGGCAAGCTGGAAATCTGGCTTCCACTCAAGTCGTAATGAGACGAGCCCGCGACGGGCACTTAACGGTGTCCGTCCAAAGCTGTCGTTGAGCCCTCGCATCCCCCCCGCACACCGTCCGTTCCGTTCGTTCTATACGCCGTCTTAATACCGCGGCCCCCAATCAGTGTCCGTCCTTGATACCCCCTCTCTTAACCTGCACGGCGCAGATAAGAGCGCGTATTCAGTGCGTTTTTTGCTCTGGCGCGCTCTACCGGGACCCGATTGCGGGTGCCTTCGTTTAGTCAGGGGGAGCTGTCTTGTTAACACTCGAGTTCATTTACATCGCCAGCGGCCTGTGTGCCGCCCTGTTGTTCGCCTACCTGGGTTACGCCCTTATCCGTGCAGAGAAATTCTGATGGCCGCAGTCATTGCGGCACAGGCGTTTTTATTCGCCCGCCAGGGCGGTCTTGAGAAAGGAAACCGGCAATGTACGACCTGATTTTCATGGGGGTTAGCGTGGTGTTTTTTGCTGCGACAGCCATGGTCATCGTCGCCATGGGCAAGATTTGAACGGAGCATCGACATGTTGAGCACTATGCTGGAATTTGCGGTGATTCTCGGGTTGATGACCGGGCTCGCCGTTTTGATGGGGAAGTGGCTGACGCGGGTATTCACCGGGCGAAAGCATGCCTTGGCGGAGCGCGCCACTTATCGTTTGCTGGGGATCGATTCGACCGAAACCATGGGCTGGGCGCGTTACGGCTCGGCCCTGTTGTTGTCGAACGCGGCGATGATGTTGCTGGGTTACATCGTGTTGCGCCTGCAAGGTTTCATGCCGCTCAACCCCTTGGGGCTGGGCGCGCAAACACCGGATCTGGCGTTCAATACCGCGGCGTCGTTTATCACCAACACCAACTGGCAGGCGTATTCAGGTGAAACCAGCCTGTCCAACTTCAGCCAGATGGCGGTCATTACCTTCCTGATGTTCGTCGGCGCAACAGCGGGCGTTGTGGCGGCGGCGGGGTTTATTCGCGGCCTCAGTCGGTCGAATTCCGCTGACATCGGAAACTACTGGGTGGACTTCACCCGTACGCTGTACCGAGTGATGCTGCCGCTGTGTTTCGGCTTGGCGCTGGTGTATGTCTGGCAAGGCATGCCCCAAACCCTCAACTCCCAGGCCCTTGCCTCCACGCTGGAAGGCGCGCAGCAGCAATTGATTGTCGGCGCGGTGGCGAGCTTTGAATCCATCAAGCACATCGGCACCAACGGCGGTGGCTTCTTCAGCATGAACGCCGCGCACCCGTTCGAAAACCCGACGCCGCTGACGAACATGCTGCACATCCTCAGCATGCTGCTGATCCCGTCAGCGCTGACGTACACCTTCGGCAGCATGCTGATGCGTCGGCGTCAGGGCTGGGTGTTCTTTGGCACATTCCTGGTGATGTTCGTCGGCTTTCTGAGCATCGTTTACACCGCCGAACAAAGTGGCAACCCGCTGCTGACCCGAGTGGGCGCGGATCAGGTGCTGTCGGCCACCCAGAGTGGCGGCAACATGGAAGGCAAGGAACTGCGCTTCGGGATTGCCGACACCAGCCTGTTCGTGACCACCACCACCGGCGCCACCACCGGCTCGGTGAATGCCATGCATGACTCGCTGACGCCCATGGGCGGCTTCGTACCGCTGGCGCAGATGATGCTCAACTGCGTGTTCGGTGGCGACGGCGTGGGCTTTATCAACCTGATCCAGTACGCCCTGCTGACAGTGTTTCTGGTGGGCATGATGATCGGTCGCAGCCCGGAGTTTCTCGGCAAGAAGATCGAGGCCCGGGAGATCAAGCTGGTCATGCTCTCGGTGTTGGCACACCCGGTCTGCATTCTCGGCTTCACTGCCCTGGCGGCGCTCTGGCCCGACACCCTCAACAGTCTCAACAACCAGGGGCCCCATGGCTTCAGCGAGGTGCTGTATGCCTACACCTCGGGCACGGCCAACAACGGTTCGGCATTCGCCGGATTGAACGCCAATACGCCGTTCTTCAACACCACCATCGGTCTTGCCATGTTGCTCGGACGATTCTTCACGATGCTGCCGATGCTCGCGGTCGCGGGTTCCCTGGCGATGAAAAAGAACATCCCGGCCGGTGCCGGCACTATCCCGACGGCCACACCGCTGTTCATGTTTCTGGTGGTGTTCGTGGTGTTGGTGGTGGGCGGCCTGACTTTCCTGCCGGCGCTCGCGCTCGGCCCGCTGGTTGAGCAACTGCAGTTGCTGACCGGCCAGACCTATAAGTGAGGGGGCTGTGATGACTCAAGTACAAACCCAAACCAAGATGCGATTTCTGTTTGTCGGCCTGTTGCGCCCGGTGCTGATTTCGGCGGCGTTCTTCATGTTGTTGACCGGGTTGGCGTATCCGTTGTTCACCACGCTGGTGGCCAACGTGCTGTTCCCGTTTCAGGCCAGGGGCAGTCTGGTTGAACGGGACGGGTTGGTGATCGGTTCGGCGGTGATCGGCCAGCATTTCACTCGCCCCGAGTATTTTCAGGGGCGTCCGAGCATGACCCTCGGCGCCGACCCACTGGACCCGAGCAAGAGCGTGGCACAGCCATACAACGCCGGTTCCAGTGGCGCCAGCAACCTTGGCCCGACCAGCCAGAAGTTGATCGACGCCGTGGCCCTGCGTGTCGAAACCTACCGCCAGCAGAACGGCCTGGCAGCCGATGCACAGGTGCCGGTGGACGCGGTCACCGCGTCGGCATCCGGCCTGGACCCGCACATCTCGGTGGCCAACGCACAGATTCAGGCGTCGCGCGTCGCACGCCTGCGTCACTTGCCGCAAGCCGATCTGTTGAAACTGGTGAACGCCCACACCGAGCAACGCACCTTTGGCTTGCTCGGCGAGCCCCGGGTCAATGTGCTGCAACTCAACCTCGCGCTGGATGCCTTGACGCCTGTGCATCAGCCATCCCTTGCGGCCAGTGAACAAGAGAAACAACCATGAGTAAGCAAGCTCGTTTGCCTTTGTTTGACCGTGGGTTGTTGCTCACGGCGTGCCTGGATGCTTTCAAAAAACTGCTACCCCAGGCGCAGTGGAAGAACCCGGTGATGTTTGTGGTGTACCTGGGCAGCATCCTCACCACGCTGTTGTGGGTGCAATCACTGGTCGGCAAGGGAGAAGCCCCCAGTGGTTTCATTCTCAGCATCACGCTGTGGCTGTGGTTCACCGTGCTGTTTGCCAACTTCGCCGAAGCCCTGGCCGAGGGCCGCAGTCGGGCCCAGGCGGCCAGCCTGCGCGGGATGAAGCGCCAGACCCTGGCCAAGCTGTTGCAGCAACCCCGCCACGGTTCCGCCTGGCGGCCAGTGCCTTCCAGTGAACTGCTCAAGGACGCCGTGGTGTTGATCGAGGCGGGCGATCTGGTGCCCCTCGACGGCGTGGTGATCGAAGGCGTGGCGTCGGTGGATGAAAGCGCGATTACCGGGGAATCGGCACCGGTGATTCGCGAGGCGGGCGGCGACTTTTCATCGGTCACCGGGGGCACAAAAGTGCTGTCGGACTGGCTGGTGGTGCGCATCAGCGTCAATCCCGGCGAGTCGTTTCTGGATCGCATGATTTCCATGGTCGAATCCGCGAAACGCCAGAAGACGCCCAACGAAGTGGCTCTGACCATTCTGTTGGTCGGCCTGACCTTTCTGTTTTTGCTGGTGATCGTGACCCTGGGCCCGTACTCGTTGTTCGCGGTGGGCATGAGCGGCGGCGACGTGGTCAGCGCAACGGTGCTGGTGGCGCTGCTGGTCTGTCTGATCCCTACGACCATTGGTGGTCTGCTGTCGGCGATTGGTGTGGCGGGCATGAGCCGGATGATGTCGGCCAATGTCATTGCCACTTCCGGGCGAGCCGTGGAAGCGGCGGGTGACGTTGACGTCCTGCTGCTGGACAAGACCGGCACCATTACTTTGGGTAATCGCCAGGCCAGCGTTTTTCTGCCCGCGCCGGGCGTCAAGGAATCGGAACTGGCGGACGCTGCGCAACTGGCCTCGCTGGCCGACGAAACACCGGAAGGCCGCAGTATCGTGGTGCTCGCCAAGCAGAAGTTCGACCTGCGGGCGCGGGACCTCAATGCCTTGGGGGCGAGCTTCGTGCACTTCACCGCGCAAACCCGCATGAGCGGCGTCGATCTGGCCGGTGGCCGGCGCATCCGCAAGGGCGCGGCAGATGCCATTCGCCAGCACATCGAGGCGCTGGGCGGCAGCTTTCCGCCGGGATTGCAGATTAAGGTCGATGAAGTCTCGCGCCGTGGCAGTACGCCGCTGGTCGTGTGCGAGGGTGAACAGGCATTGGGCGTGGTCGAGCTCAAGGACGTGGTCAAGGGGGGCATCAAGGAGCGCTTTGCCGAACTGCGGCGCATGGGGATCAAGACGGTCATGATCACCGGCGACAACCGCCTGACGGCGGCAGCGATTGCCGTGGAAGCCGGGGTTGACGACTTTCTCGCCGAGGCCCGGCCGGAAGACAAGCTGCAACTGATCCGCGACTACCAGGCGCAGGGCAAGCTGGTGGCGATGACCGGCGACGGCACCAACGATGCGCCGGCACTGGCCCAGGCGGACGTGGCAGTGGCCATGAACAGTGGGACTCAGGCCGCCAAGGAAGCGGGCAACATGGTCGATCTGGACAGCAACCCGACCAAGTTGATCGAGGTGGTTGAAGTCGGCAAGCAGATGCTCATGACGCGCGGTGCGTTGACCACCTTCAGCGTGGCCAACGATGTGGCCAAGTATTTTGCTATCGTACCGGCCGCATTCGTCGCGACCTATCCGCAACTGGGTGCCCTGAACGTGATGCACTTGAGCAGCCCGAACTCGGCGATTCTCAGCGCGGTGATCTTCAATGCCCTGATCATCGTGTTTCTGATCCCGCTGGCGCTCAAGGGTGTGACCTACCGAGCCATCGGCGCGGCGGCGTTGCTCAATCGCAACCTGCTGATCTATGGCCTCGGTGGTGTGCTGGTGCCGTTCGCGGGGATCAAGGTGATCGACATGCTGTTGGCCGGGCTTGGCCTGGTTTGAAAGGACTGACTGCACGGCGCCCTCTGTGGCGCCGTGCCGTTGAAAAGGATTGCCATGCTCGTAACTGATACGTTCACCGCTTCGCGTGACGGCCGCCCTGATCCCGACGCGCTGCTGGAGAAGCTGCAACAAGACGAACAGGCCGCCTTGCGCGGCAAATTGCGCATCTATTTCGGCTCCAATGCAGGGGTGGGGAAAACCTGCGCCATGCTCACCGCGGCCCAGCGCGAAGTGGCCCAGGGCCGTGACCTGGTGGCGGGCGTGGTCGAAACCCATGGCCGTCGGGAAACCGCGGAACTGCTTAGCGGTCTGGAACTGCTGCCGCGCTACAACGTGATGCACCGCGAGTGTGCCCTCAGCGAGTTCGATCTGGATGCCGCGCTGGCGCGACGTCCGGCGGTGCTGCTGGTGGATGAACTGGCTCACAGCAATGTTCCCGGTTCGCGTCACCCCAAACGCTGGCAGGATGTTGAAGAACTGCTGCGTGCCGGCATCGACGTCTGGACCACCCTCAATGTCCAGCACCTGGAAAGTCTCAACGATATCGTCAGCGGGATCATCGGCATCCGGGTGCGCGAGACCGTGCCCGATCATCTGTTCGACGATGCCCATGAAGTGGTGGTGATCGACCTGCCGCCCGATGACCTGCTGCGCCGTCTCAAGGAGGGCAAGGTCTACTTGCCGCCTCAGGCCGAGCGTGCGTCCCGGCATTTCTTTCGCAAAGGCAACTTGCTGGCCTTGCGCGAACTGGCGCTGCGGCGTACTGCCGATCGCGTCGATGCACAGATGCGCGACTATCGCCGCGAGCGGTCCATCAACACGGTTTGGCCCGCGCGCGAGCGTTTACTGGTGGGCGTAGCGGGTTACCCTTCGGATGAGCGTCTGGTGCGGGAAGCGGCGCGTCTGGCGCAAAAGCTTGAAGCGGACTGGATTGTCGTCCATGTGCCTTCGGTTCAGCGCCGTGAAGCGGGGGCGAACCGCTATGCCGCCGCCATGAAAACCCTCGCGCTGGCCGCTGAATTCGGCGCCGACACGGCCACGCCGTCAGGCATGGACGTGGCCGAGACCCTGGTGGCGTTTGCCCGTGAACATAACGCCAACCGCCTGGTGCTCGGGCATTACCCGCGCAAGGTTTGGCAATTCTGGCATCAGTCGATCAGTGACCGTATCAGCCGTCGTCACCCCGAGATCGATCAGATTGTCATCGCTCATGGCCCGTTGCCCGTCGTGGTAGCGGTTGCGCTGAACACCGATGCAGCGTTGCCGCCGAGCAGGGCTCCGGCGTATCTGTGGGCCAGCCTTGCCTGTTTTTCCGCCACGGCGGTGGCCGCCTTGTTGCTGCAGGTGTTTGATCTGGCCAACGTGGTCATGCTGTTTCTGCTCACCGTGGTGTTGGTCGCCCTGCGTTACGGGCGCGGGCCGGGTGTCTGGGCGGCGATGCTGGCGGTGCTGTGTTTTGATTTCTTCTTCGTCCAGCCACGCTGGTCGTTCACGGTCAACGACACCCAATATTTCTTTACCTTCGCCCTGATGCTGGGGATTGCCTTGATCACCGGTCAACTGACGGCCCGCCTGCGTCACGAGGCGCGCACCGCTGCCGGCCGTGAGCGGCGCGCGACGTCATTGGCAAGGTTGGCGCGCGACCTGTCGGCGGCGCTGACGGTGGAGCAGATCACCGAGGTGGCGCTGCGCACCTTCAGCGGCGTGTTTGAAGCGCGTGTCGGGTTGGCGCTGCCGGACGCTATAGACAATGTCCATTGCAGTGGCGCCGGGGCATTCCCGATCGATGAAAGCATTGCCCAATGGGTGTACGACCACGGCCAACCCGCGGGTCAGGGCACCGATACGCTGGCAGCCTCTCAAGGACGCTATTTGCCGTTGAAGGCGCCGATGCGCGTACGTGGCGTGTTGGTGCTCGAACTGGCGGAACCCGAGCGATTGAGCGAGCCTGAAGAACAGCGTTTGCTCGAAGCGTGCATGAGCCAACTGGCGATCGCGCTGGAGCGGGTGCATTTCGTCGAAGTGGCGCAGAGCACTCTGGTGCAGATGGAGGGCGAGCGCATGCGCAATACGCTGCTGGCCGCGATCTCTCATGACCTGCGCACGCCGCTGACGACCATTATCGGCGCGGCCGATGCGGCGACGCCCCATGCGCCGCCCGGACCGCTGACACAGTTGCTGGGCGGTATCCGCGATCAGGCCAGCTCCATGCAGCGGTTGATCGAAAACCTGCTGGACATGGCCCGGATGCAGGAGCGCGGGGTGCGCCTGAACCGGCAATGGCACTCGCTGGAGGAAATCGTCGGCAGCGCGTTGCGGCAACTGCGCGAGCCGTTGGCACGGCATGTCGTGCGCACAGCGCTGTCGCCGCAGTTGCCCTTGGTGGAAGTCGATGCGCTGTTGATCGAGCGCGTGCTGGTCAACCTGCTGGACAACGCCGCCAAGTACACCCCGGCCGGAACGCTGGTGCAGGTTGCCGCGCGGCAAGAGCAGGACAGCATTGTGCTGGAGGTGATCGACGCCGGCCCCGGTTGTCCTCAAGGCAGCACGCCGCAAAGCTTGTTCGAACCGTTCACGCGGGGTCAGCAGGAGTCGGCCGTGGCCGGCATCGGCCTTGGGCTGGCGCTGGCAAAACGCATTATCCAGGCCCATGGCGCAACCATCGAGGCGCAACCCCAGGCCACCTCGGGCATCCGCTTTGTCATCACTCTACCGGCGGGTCACCCGCCTTCCATGGAATCGCTATGACCAGTGCACGCATCCTCATTGTCGAGGACGAGGCCAACATCCGCCGTTTCATCGGTATCGCGCTGCAGGATGAAGGTTTTCAGGTGTTCGAAGCCGACAACGTCAAGCGCGCCCTGATCCACGCCGCCAGCCGTCAACCGGATCTGGTGATTGTCGATCTGGGCTTGCCCGACGGTGACGGCAAACAATTGATCAGCGAGCTGCGGGGCTGGATGACGGTGCCGATTCTGGTGCTGTCGGCGCGTGATCGTGAAGAGGAAAAAGTGGCGGCGCTGGATGCGGGTGCCGACGATTACCTGGTTAAACCCTTCGGCGTGCCCGAGTTGCTGGCGCGAATCCGCGCCCAGTTGCGTCGACATGTGCAGAACGGGACCGCCGCCGTCACCAGCAAGGTGACGTTCGGCATGATCGAAGTGGACCTGGCCACGCACGAGGTCCGGCGCGAGGGCCAATCGGTCCATCTGACGCCCATCGAGTATCGCCTGCTGTGTGCGCTGATTCGCGGACAAGGCCGGGTCATGACCCATCGCCAGTTACTGCTGGAAGTGTGGGGCCTGGACTACGTTGATCGTGCTCACTATCTGCGGGTGCACATGGCGCACCTGCGGCAAAAACTCGAGGCCGATGCGGCCCAGCCGCAGCATTTCATCACCGAATTGCAGGTGGGTTATCGTTTGGTGGGGCTGTAGAGAAGGGCAGGTGCTGGTTGCAGCGCCAGGCCTTGTCGTACGAGTGCCGGGTGTCGGGCATTCGAGGGCCGGCAAGTGTTGTTAGAATTGGCGAGCGATACTCTGTCATCTCACTTGCCCCAAGGTTGCTGTTCTGCCATGAACTCGTCGAACCCTGTCATCCGAAACGTCCTGCCCGCTGATCTGGACCGCTGCTACGCCATCGAAACCGTTGCCTACGAAGGCGACGAAGCCGCCACCCGAGAAAAAATAGCCACCCGCATCGCCACCTGGCCCGAGGGGTTTATCGTCGCCGAGGTGGACGGCGTGGTCGCCGGTTTCATCAATTCCGGGGCGGCGTATCAGGTGGAGATGTCCGACGAAGCGTTCAAGGAGCTGATCGGCCACGACGCGGCCGGCCCGCATGTGGTGATCATGTCGGTGGTGGTGCATCCGGATTATCAGGGGCAGGGTTTGGCGAAACGCTTGATGGGCGAGTTCATCGAGCGCATGCGTGCGTTAGGCAAGACCAGCATCAACCTGATGTGCAAGGAACGGCATATTCCGCTGTATGCCGGATTCGGGTTTGCCTACGTCAAACCTTCCGCGTCAGACCACGGCGGGATGGCGTGGCATGAGATGGTGTTGGCGTTGTAACGGATCCAGCGACCACTGAAGATCCTTGTGGGAGCGAGCCTGCTCGCTCCCACAGTGTCAGGCGTCGTGTCAGTAGAGACTGTCCCGCACTCGGGCCGGTGCTTCGCGGTCATACGTCTCGGCATCAAACTGCCCGTCATTCAAGCGTTTGTGAAATGCCCCCGCCGTCGGCAGCGCCGAGCGATCCAGGTGCTTCTCGGGGTTCCACACATCCGAACGCACCATCGCTTTCGAACAGTGGAAAAACGCCGCCTCCACTGTCACCAGCATCACCGTGCGCGCCGGTTTGCCGTTGACCGCGAAGCTTTCCAGTAACCCCGGTTCATCGCTGATCTGCGCCGTGCCGTTGACCCGTAACGTCTCGCCGATCCCCGGGATGATGAACAGCAGCGACACCCGCGAGTCGAGCACCACATTGCGTAGCGTGTCGATGCGGTTGTTGCCCGGGCGATCCGGGATCGCCAGGGTGCGCTCATCGATGATTCGCACAAAACCCGGTGTGTCGCCGCGCGGTGAGCCGTCCAGGCCGTCGGGGCCGACGGAGCTGATGATCACCAGCGGCGAGGCGCGAACCATCGCTTGATAGTCCTCGTTCAGAAAGGCGATTTGCTTGCGCACGGCGCGTTCGTGGGGCAGGCCGTAGATTGCTTCCAGTGCTTCGATGCTGTCGAGCATAACCACCTCAGAAAATCAGGCCCATGCGCCGTTCGTAACCGATCCGGCCCTTGTAGGCTTCGCCGCTGTCGACCCAGCCGAATTTGGCATACAGCGCAATGGCAGCCTCGTTGTCCGCATCCACCGACAACTCCAGCGCCCTGATTTCGGGAAAGGCCTCGCGCGCCACGTCGGGCAGGGCTTGCAGGCAGGCCCTGCCATAACCTTTGCCTTGATGACGTTGGTCAACTTGCAGGGCATGCAGGGTGGCGCTGTGTTCGTCGGCCCAGGCGGGCAGCACCGGCGGGCGTTTGAGCAGCAGGAAAGCCACCGGAACATCCTCGACCAGCAGGGCAAATCCCTTAACGCCGGGGCCGGGTTTGGACAGCAGGGTGTGCAACGCACCGTGGATGTCGCCGGAGAACCTGATCTGTTCCTGATGAACTTCGATGGCCTCGACCTGCTGGCACTGGTGCGCGTTCAGGGTTTCGTAAGGCACGAGTCGGGCTGTCACTGGAGTGTCCTTTTTCCAACAGAAATGAGCCTCGGATTCTAGCGAGTTTGCGCCCATGGTTTATTTTTATTTCGACTGTCGATTTGGCGTCTTGCCAGGCGACTAAGGGTGTCTTCACAACAAAAACCACGGAGAACCATCATGACGGCTACACACGAAATCCAGACCCTGATCGACACCTATCGCCAGGCGGTGATCGCCAAGGATGTCGAGAAAATCATGGCCCTGTATGCCGACGACCTTGTCTCCTACGACGCGGTCAAGGCCCTGCAATTTCGCGGCAAGCCCGCTTACCGCGCGCATTGGCTGGAATGCATGGAAATGTGCCAGGGCGCGCATAAATTCGACTTCGACCACATGAACATCGTGGCCGATGAGCACATCGCCTTCGCCCATTGGCTGGCCCATTGCGGCGGCACCAACGACCAGGGTGAAACCCAGGCCTGCTGGATGCGCGTGACCGCTTGCTATCGGCGCGAGGCCGGCCAATGGCGCATCGTCCACGAACACTGGTCGGCCCCGTTCGACATGATGAGCGGCACTGCGCTGTTCAACCTGGAGCCCTGATCGTCGGGAAGTGCCACCCACGCGCCAAACTGCAGCCATAGTTGATCAGTTCGATCCGGAGAGCCCCATGAAGTATTTATGCCTGGTCTACAGCAATGAACAGGAGTTGCACTCACTGCCCGACAGCCCCAAGGACGCCGAGTGCATGGCCTACGCCGAATCGATCCAGGGCAGCGGCCGCATGCTCGCCGCCGAAGCGCTGGAGTCGGTGCAGACCGCCACCACCGTGCGTATGCGCAACGGCAAAGTGTCGATCACCGACGGCCCGTTCGCCGAAACCAAGGAGCAACTGGCCGGCTTCTACCTGATCGACGCCAAAGACCTCAATGAAGCCCTCCAGGTCGCCGGCGACATTCCGGCGGCCCGGGTCGGCTGCGTCGAAGTGCGACCGGTTCGTCAATTGAATCCCTGAGTCACAACAAAAAAGGAGGTCCCTGTGGTGACGCCGTTGACTGAAGGCATTCGGGACTGATGGCTGACGTGTCGGTCAAGGCTCGGGTCGAGCAGGTTTACCGCGAAGAGTCGCGGCGGATCCTCGCGACCCTGATCCGTTTGCTCGGTGATTTCGATCTGGCCGAGGAGGCTTTGCACGAGGCCTTTTTCGTCGCGGTCGAGCGTTGGCAGCGTGACGGTGTGCCGGACAATCCACGCGCCTGGCTGGTGTCCACCGGGCGCTTCAAGGCGATCGACGGCTTGCGTCGGCGCGCGCGGTTTGCCGCGTCCCGACCGATGCTGATCGCGCAACTGGAAGCCCTGGAGCAGGCCGACTGGAGTGACGAAGACGTGGAAGACGATCGCCTGCGTTTGATCTTCACCTGCTGTCACCCGGCACTCGCGGCGGATGCTCAAGTGCCGCTGACATTGCGCGAAGTCTGCGACCTGACCACCGAAGAAATCGCCCGGGCGTTTCTCTCGGCGCCGGCCACCATTGCCCAGCGCATCGTGCGCGCCAAAGCGAAAATCCGCGACGCGAAAATCCCTTATCAGGTGCCGACCCTGGCGGAGTTGCCCGAGCGTCTCGACAGCGTGCTACGGGTGATTTACCTGGTGTTCAACGAAGGTTACTCGGCGTCCGTCGGCACCGAGCTGACTCGGGAAGACCTGACCCGCGAGGCCATCCGGCTCGGCCGATTGGTCATGGAGTTGCTGCCCGAACCCGAAGTGATGGGCCTGCTGGCGCTGATGCTGTTGCATGAGTCACGGCGCCCGGCGCGAACATCGGCCAGTGGCGAGTTGATTGTGCTGGATGAGCAGGACCGTTCGCTGTGGGATGCCGGGTTGATTGCCGAAGGTTGCGCGTTGATCGAGCGGGCGCTGAGTACGCGGCGATTCGGGCCGTACTGTCTGCAAGCGGCGATTGCGGCGGTGCATGCCGAAGCGATGACGGCGCAGGAGACGGACTGGGCGCAGATTGCGGGTTTGTATGAGGTGCTGTTGGCGGCGGTGCCTTCGCCGGTGATTGAACTGAATCGCGCGGCGGCGATCTCCAAGCGCGATGGACCGTTGGCGGGGTTGATGTTGGTTGAAGGGATTCTGAATCGCGGCGAATTGCTGGATTACCACCTGGCGCATTCGGCGCGGGCGGAGTTTTGTCGGCAGTTGGGACGGGTGGAGGAAGCGCGGGCGGCGTATGAGCGGGCGCTGGAATTGACGCAGCAAGTGCCGGAGCGACGGTTTATCGAGGCGCGGATCAAGGCTTTAAAGTGAGGCGATCTGGCGGGCCCCATCGCGGGCAAGCCCGCTCCCACAGGTTCAGCGCAAAACCTGTGGGAGCGGGCTTGCCCGAGATGAGGTCCGCAGGACCTTCATTCCAGCATCTTGCCCAACAACCAACTCCCCGCCGGCCCCGGCGGATGCAGCCTCGACCACAGCGCATCGACGAACAGCGGCTTCGGCCAGCCGCGCACCTTCAATTCCTGCAACGTCCCGGCACCAAAACGCCCCACCAGCCATCGCGGCAACGGCGCCCAGCCGAATCCACCTTGAGCCATTTCCAGCAGCATCAAATAACTCGGTGCCGACCAGACGCGCCCCTTTGCACGGCTTTCATACGGATTGACGATCGTCGCCAGACGCAGCTCCCGATGCTGCTGCAACTGCTCCTGATCGATTCCGGTCAGAGTCGCCAACGGATGCTCACGAGACACGAACAAAGCGATTTCCGTGCGCTCCTGCACCGTCGAACTGACCAGATCCGGCGGGTAACTGTCTTGTTGCTCGGCGAACGCCACATGCGCCCGACCGCTTTGCACCAACGCCACCAGGTCATCGCATTCGGCGATCAGGCATTCAAGCTCAAGGTCCGGGTAACGCTGCTCGAACGCACTGAGCGCCGCTTCGAAGCGGTCGGACTGATAGGTGTCGGAAATCGCCACGGTCAGCTTCGGCTCAACTCCTTGGGACAACTGGCTGGCGGTCATTTCCAGGCGACTGGTGGCCGCGAGGATGTCCTCGGCCCGTTGCAACATCACGTGCCCGGCCGGGGTCAATGTGGGCTTGCGGCTGCTGCGGTCGAACAGCACCAGATTCAGATCGATCTCCAGGCTCGCCACCGCCGCGCTGATGGTCGACTGACTGCGCCCCAGTTTGCGTGCCGCCGCAGAAAACGAGCCTTGGGTCGCCGCTTGAACAAACGCTTGCAACACTTCCTGAGACGCCATGAACTATCGCCTTGATCGATGGTTATTGGTTATGAAGTATCGGCGTGAGGATGGATCATGGCAACCACAGTCACTCAGGGAGTTCTGCTCATGAACGCCAACAAATCCATCACTGAACGTATTTTCCAGGCCATCGGCTTTGAACTGCTGGCCATCGTGATCTGCACCCCGTTACTGGCGTGGATCATGGACAAGCCGATGCTCGACATGGGCGTCGTCACCGTGGTCATTGCGGCACTGGCCTTGGCCTGGAACGTGATCTTCAACGGGATTTTCGACCGCGTGCTGGCGCGATTCGAGATTGCGCACAACGCTGGGTCGCGAATCGTCCATGCGCTGCTGTTTGAAGGGGGGTTGGTTGCGGTCGGCGTGCCGCTGATCGCCTGGTGGCTCAACGTCAGCTTGTGGCAGGCATTCCTGCTGGATATCGGCGTGTTGCTGTTTTTCCTGCCGTACACCTACGTTTACCACTGGGTATATGACGTGGTGCGCGAGCGATGGGTGATGCGCACTTCATGTGAAGGATGATCGTTGAGCGGGCTGATCGTCAGCCCGCTCGCATGAGTGCTGTTTACAAAAACATCCCGCCCGACGCCTCGACGCGCTGCCCGTTGATCCACTGGCTGCCCGGTGCCAACAGCAGCGCAATCACGGCGCCGATGTCGTCCGGCAGACCGACGCGACCCAGTGCGGTATTGGCGGCGACCATTTGGTTCACCTGCGCGTTGTCGCGCACGGTGCCGCCGCCGAAATCGGTTTCGATCGCGCCCGGCGCCAACGTATTCACCGAGATGCCCCGCGCACCGAGCTCCTTGGCCTGATAACGCGTCAGCACTTCCATCGCGCCTTTCATCGCCGCGTAAGTGCCGTAACCCGGCAGGCTGAAGCGGGTCAGTCCGCTGGACACGTTGACGATGCGACCGCCATCAGCCAGCAACGGCAGCAACTTCTGGGTCAGGAAAAACGGCCCTTTCAAATGGATGTTCATCAGCAGGTCGAACTGCTCGACGGTGGTGTCGGCGAAGTTCGCATACACACCGATGCCGGCGTTGTTGAGCAAGAAGTCGACGTGCTGGCGATCAAAATGGCTGCGCAAGACCTCGGCCACCTGCGTGGCAAAATCAGCGAAGCGCTCGCTCTGGCTGACGTCCAGTTGCAGCATGGCGGCGCGACCGCCGAGGCTTTCGATTTCTGCGACCAGGGCTTGGGCTTCATCAGCCTTGCTGTTGTAGGTGCCGATGACGTCGACGCCTTGGGCGGCCAAGTGCAGGGCGGCGTTTTTGCCGAGGCCGCGGCTGGCGCCGGTGATCAGTGCGATTTTGCGGTTCATGGGACTTCCTCAGGGGGGGAGTAACGGTGTGAAGGAAGTTTATTTATCCGCCCTGCGGTGATAAACAGAGTGAAATTGGAATCACTGGTCGGTTCAGCCGAACAATAGAAGGTCGTCACCATGAACAAACTGGAATTGCTGCGCACCTTCGTTCGCGTCAGCGAGATGTCGAGCTTTACCCTTGCCGGCGAGAGCCTGGGGTTGCCACGCTCCACCGTCTCCGAGCACGTTCAGGCGCTGGAAACGCTGTTAGGCACCCGCTTGCTGCAACGCACCACGCGCCGGGTTCAGGCGACTCAGGACGGCTTGGTGTTGTACGAGCGCAGTAAGGACTTGCTGTCGCACATGGATGAAATCGAAGGGCTGTTTCGCCAGGACGCGGCTTCGCTCACCGGGCGGATTCGCTTCGATATGCCGAACTTTCTTGGCCGCCAGATGGTGTTGCCGCGCTTGCCGGAGTTCATGGCGCTGCACCCCAACCTGGAGCTGGAAATCAGCACCACCGATCGCCGGGTCGACCTGCAACGGGAAGGTTTTGATTGCGTGGTGCGGGTCGGCGTGCAACCGGATCAGTCGGTGGTCGCGCGTCGCGTGTGTGATTTTTCGATGGTCAATTGCGCCAGTCCCGCTTACTTGCAGCGCTACGGCGTGCCGGAAAGCCTTGCGGACCTGACCCGGCATCGACTGGTGCATTACGTCGGCGTCCTGGGTTCGCGTTCGGAGGGTTTTCTGTATGAGGTCGACGGCAAGCTGCATCGCTTGCCGATGGCGGGCAGCGTCACGGTGAATAGCACCGACGCTTATGAAGCAGCGTGCCTGGGGGGATTCGGTTTGATTCAGGCGCCGCTCAAGGGCATGCAATCGCACTTGCTCAGCGGTGAGCTGGTGGCAGTGCTGCCTCAGTTGAATGCGCCGTCGATGGAGGTGTCGCTGCTCTATGCCCGGCAACGGCATTTGCCGTTGCGGGTCAGAGTGTTCATGGACTGGCTGGCAAACGTCATCCAGTCCACAACCTGAAGAACAACCCGTGCCCCTGTGGGAGCGAGCCTGCTCGCGAAAGCGGTAGCTCAGTCAACAGTGATGTTGAATGTGAAGGCCCCATCGCGAGCAGGCTCGCTCCCACAGTGGTTGCATTTCAGTTCAGGGCTGCGTCAGACGTGGAAATAACCTACGCAGCTATCAAACGGCAGACGCTTGAGTTCGATCTTGTTCAGGTCGAGCACTTCACGAAGGGCCTTGGTTTCGCCCGGGAAGTTGCGGTAAGCGACTTCGTCCAGCACCACGATGGCGCCTTTTGGCATGTACGGCAGGAAGGTTTCCAGCGCAACTTTGGTCGATTCGTACAGGTCGGTGTCGAGGATCAGCATGGCCACGACCAGGTCCGGACGGGTCTTGACCCACTCCGGCACGGTCTTGACGATGTCGCCCTTGACCAACTCGCAACGCGGGATGCGGTTGACCGGGCGCAGCAGGTCGTTGGCGTCGATCATGTCCTGGATCAGCGATTGGTCGGTGTCGGAGAACATGGTCTCGTTGACGTCGGCCGGGTCTTCTTTCTTGTCGATGCTCTGGAAGCCTTCGAAGGTGTCGAAGCCAATGATCGAACGGTTGATCGCGTACGGTTCGAGAATCATCGACAAGTGCATGTACAGCATCAGCGAGTTGCCTTTGTACACACCGCACTCGATGATCGCGCCCGGTACTTCAGCGACTTTTTTGAACAGTTCCATACGCGACAGGGCAGCGGTCACGCCGATGCGGTTGGCGAAGACGAACGGTGCGTCGGCCACGTACTCGGCATCGACCCGTTTCAGAACGTTGGCACGGGTTTCGTTGTACTGGGCCTCGGCGGGCGTGATGCGACGCTTGGTCATGCTTCGATTCCTTGGAAATTAGAAAAGTCGTGGGCGTGGAAATAGTCTTTGAAGCCTGCGCCAACATCAGGGCAGGCGCTGTCGACATTGATCGCGCCACGCTTGTGTTTGAGGTCGTCGAGGTGCATCAGGCGGAAATCCACGCTGAAGCGGGTTTGTTCGGTGTGGTTGGCGACCGTGCCGTGCAGGTGCGAGCCGGAGAAAATCAGCATCTCGCCGGTGTTGCCGGCGATGCGCACTTCGGACGCGGTGTTGATCGCCTCCAGTGGCACCGGGTGCACGCGGACTTCCTCCTTGAGGTTGTCCTTGGCCTTGTGCCGCTGGTTGTTGATCCAGTCGTTGAGGCTCCATTCGCTGGAGGTGTTCTTCACCGGCACGTCGAAGTAGCCGGCGTTGATCATCATGGTCTGGTCGGGGCGGATGGTGTGCACCGGCATCCAGGTGTTGATCTGGCAATCGACGCTGCCGTACCAGGTATCGCGATGCGGTTTGTAGGCATAGCTGACACCGGCGTGCAGGTAGTCATAGTTCGGCACCACGCGAATGCGCGGCACGTCGAAAATGTACTCACGCGGGTCGACGCCAATCTCGTCGATGAACGACAGGATCAATTCCTTGACGCGCAGGCTGTTGGTGAACTGGCCCTTGAGGCGCGTCACCAGTACCACGAATTCTTCCACCGGCATCAGCGTGTGCAGCGCCTGGTGATTGGTCTCGCCGTCGAAGGCAGCGGTGATGCTTTCCTGGGCGAACGCACATAGCTCTTTGGCCGCGCGCAGCTGAGTGTTCAGGAAGATGTCGCCGGCGTAGATGGCTTCTTTGAAGTCAGCTTTCTGTTGAAGCTGATTGATGTACAGATTCACGATTCCACTCCTGAATGCATCGAGTCTCTTAAGAGTCGGCCACACGTTAGCAAACTGAAGTGCAATCCGGCGGGTGGCGGATCAATAAAATCGCAATCCCCTGAATTTGCGACGAAATGCTTTCCATAGGGCGATAAAAAACCCTGTAGCAGCTGGTGAAGCCCGCTGCTACAGGGTTGTGTGTTGAAGCTAGAAAATTTGGGTGAACAACCAATACAAGCTGCCCGACAACAGAATCGCCGCCGGCAAGGTCAGCACCCAGGCCATCAGCAGGTTGCGGATGGTCTTCATCTGCAACCCTCCGCCGTTGGCAACCATGGTCCCGGCCACCCCCGAAGACAGTACGTGGGTGGTGGAGACCGGCAGCCCGAACATGTCAGCCGCGCCGATGGTCAGCATGGCCACGGTTTCCGCCGAGGCACCTTGGGCGTAGGTCAGGTGGGTCTTGCCGATTTTCTCGCCGACCGTGACCACGATGCGCTTCCAGCCGACCATGGTGCCCAGGCCCAGCGCAATCGCCACTGCGATTTTTACCCACAGCGGAATGAACCGCGTCGAGTTGTCGATCTGTTGCTTGAACAGTTGCAGCTTGCCGCTGGTGTCAGCGTCGAAGTTACCGACCTTGTTCTTCTCCATCAGGCGAATGGTTTCGCTGGTCAGGTACATGTCGTTACGCACGTTACCCACGGCTTCGGCGGGCACTTTGGACAACGAGCCATAACCCTTGACCTCGGCGCCAATCCTGCCGGTGAGCGCAGCGAGTGCCGGGATCAGTTGCGGCGTGGCTTCCTTGCTGCCCACATATTCGGACAGCACCAAACGCGGGTCGGCCGGTGCCGGCAGCGGCGAACTTTTCACCAGCGCTTGTTGGGTGACTTCGGCGACGGCGGCGAACTGCAAGGCCTGATCGGCCGGCATGGTGCGGTTCAGCGCGTAAGCCATTGGCAGCGTGCCGACCAGAATCAGCATGATCAGGCCCATGCCTTTCTGGCCATCGTTGGAACCGTGGGCAAACGATACGCCGGTGCAGGTCACGATCAGCATGCCGCGAATCCACCACGGTGGCGGCGTGTTGCCTTTCGGCGCCTTGTACAACGCGCGATTCTTGACGAAGGCGCGCAACGCCAGCAGCAACAACGCGGCAAAACCAAAGCCGACCAGTGGTGAGAGCAGCAAGGCATAACCGATCTTGGTGGCCTGCGCCCAGTCCACGCCGCTGGTGCCATCGCGACCGTGCATCAGTGCATTGGCCACGCCGACACCGATGATCGAACCGATCAGGGTGTGCGACGACGACGCCGGCAAGCCCAGCCACCAGGTGCCGAGGTTCCACAGAATCGCGGCGATCAGCAGGGCGAAAATCATCGCGAACCCGGCGGACGACCCGACTTGCAGGATCAGCTCCACCGGCAGCAGGGCGATGATGCCGAACGCCACCGCACCGCTGGAGAGCAACACCCCGAGGAAGTTGAAGAATCCGGACCAGGCCACCGCGAAATTCGGTGGCATCGAGTTGGTGTAAATCACCGTGGCCACCGCGTTGGCGGTGTCGTGGAAACCGTTTACGAACTCAAAGCCCAGCGCGATCAGCAGCGCCACGCCCAGCAACAGAAACGGCGTCCAGGTGGTGACTACCGTGCCGAGTTCGTTCATGTCGTGCATCAGGCTGTACGCGGTGAACAACAACCCGCTGGCCAACCCGCCGAAGAAAATCACCAGGGTGAACAGGCTGGGTTTCTTGTCGAGCTGCGGTCTGGCGCTGCTGACGGGCGCCTGGGCAGCGGTGAAGGAAGGAGTAGCCATGCCGGACAATCCTGAGGAGGGAAGTGTGTCCGTCATGATCGTTGCCAAATGTTACGGGAAGGCTGCGTTAAGTCAGTGTTTGGGTTTTTTGTCGTTCCGTTGATCTAATTTACTTCGGAAGCAGTGCTCAATAATCCTGACGCTTACGAAACGCCCAACGCCCCGCAATCACCGTAAACGTTGCCACCAGCGCCACCAGAATCCAGAACCCCTCCGGGTCCTGGGACAGCGGTACGCCACCCACGTTCATGCCGAAGAAACCGGCAATGATGTTGATCGGCAACGCCAGCACCGTGACCACGGTCAAGGTGAACAGCGTGCGGTTGCTTTGCTCGTTGAGGTTGGCGGCAATCTCTTCCTGCAACAGCTTGATCCGTTCACCCAGCGCCGTCAGGTCGTTGATGATCAGCGCAAACTCCTCCGTGGACTTGCGCAGCTCCTTCACGTCTTCCTTCTGCAGCCATTGCGGCGGGCGATTGAGCAGGCGCAGCAACGAGCCCGGCTCCAGCGCCAGCAACCGTTGCAAGCGCACCAGCACCCGGCGATTGGCGCCCAGCTCCGCGCGGTTGGTCGACAGCCGCGAGGACAGCAATTCATCTTCGATCTGATCGACACTCTGGCTGGTCTTGCGCACGATCTGCGTCAGCACCTCGCCCTGGTCGCGCAGCAAATGCACCAGTAATTCCAGCGGCGAGCGAAAGCATTCACCGGCCTTCACCGACGAACGCAACTTGTCCACCGAGTGCAGCGGTTGCAGGCGCGCGCTGATGATCAGCCGGCTGCGGGCGCACACCCATAGCGTCGACACGTCCGAGGAGACCATGCTGCTGAGGTTGAACACCACGTCGTTGACCACCGCCAGCAACGCCGAATCGACATGCTCGATGCGCGTCGAACGCGAGCCTTCATGCAAGGCTTCGAAAAACTCGTCGGGCAATTCCAGATGACTTTTCATCCAGCGCTCGCACGCGGCGTGGGCGAGGTTCAGGTGCAGCCAGAGAAATTCATCGCTGTCGCCCGGTTGCTGCAGACACCGCAACGCCATGGCCGAGTCGATTTCCCGGCCGCGTTCGCCGGGACGAAAACTGAAACCGTACAGCAGACCGAACAGGTCCGGGTCGCGATGGCTTTGGTCAATGCTGTGGTTCATGAGGTCTCGCAGTGAGAGGCGCCTGTCGCGGGTTTCACAGGTTCACTTGAGCCGCATCATCGCAAGGCGTCTTGACAGTTTTGTGACAGCTTCGCGGAGCTGGCCAAGTGCTTTTTACCGGTGGTCGGAAGCGCTCAAGAACGGCACTGACACGCCGATCTCCCTTGGGAGCCAGCAAGCGCACGTTCGACGCTGAAGACAGGGATGTCCGGACGATTTTCACGCCACACACCATGGCGTACCTTATTCCTGTCACGAGTAACTTCTGATGTCTTTGCAAAAGTCCCTGAGAGCGCAAATTCTCGCCCTGTTGAGCGGCAGCCTGTTTGCGATGTTGTTGATCGCGTTGGCCTGCTTTCACTTTCTGTCCAGCGGCGTTCAGAGCTACGCAAACCTGATCGACGGCCCGCTGCATACCTCACAATTGATCGATGAAGCCAACCTGCAATTCAAGGTGCAGGTTCAGGAATGGAAAAACGTTCTGCTGCGTGGCAAGCAACCGGCGGACCTGGACAAATACTGGAAGCAATTCGAAGACCGTCAGCGCGACGTGCAGGGCATCCTCGGCGACCTGGCCGGGCAGAAGGGCATCGAGCCGCAACTGAAAACCCGCATCGAACGCCTGCGTGACGAACACCGCTTGTTAGGCGCTGCGTACCAGAAGGGCCGCGATGCCTACGTGGCAGCCGGTGCCGATCCAACGGCCGGCGACACTGCCGTGAAGGGCGTGGACCGGGCGACCAGCGATCAGATGAGTGAACTGGTCAGCGAATTGCGCAAGCAGGGCGTCGAGCAATCGAAGCTGATCAGTGCCAGCGCCGATCGCACCGTGTGGCTGGGCATCATCGTGATGCTCGCTTCGGGCTTGTTGATCGGGCTGTTGAGCCTGTGGCTGGTCAACCGCAACCTGGTCGAGCCGATTCGCAAACTGATCGACTACGTGGCGCAACTTAGCCGGGGCAGGTTTGCCGAACGTGTGGCCAGTACCCGCCAGGATGAGCTGGGTAAATTGGCGGTAGCGGCCAATACGCTACGCGATTTTCTCGCTGAAACCTTCAATCGTTTGCAGGTCAGTGCCAAGGATCTGGACGGCGCCAGCAGTGAGTTGAAAGCGATCGCCGGCCTCATGGCCAGCGGCACCAACGAGCAATTCAACCGCACCGACCAGGTGGCCACGGCGATGAACGAAATGTCCGCCACCGCGCAAGAAGTCGCGCGCCACGCCGCCGATGCCGCGCGTGCCGCCGACGATGCCGACCAGTCCGCCCAGCAAGGCGAAAAGGTCATGCAGGGCACCATTTACACGATCACCCAGATGCGCGGCGAAATCGCCAACACCGCGACCGTCATCCGACAGTTGGAGACTGACAGCGGCCGAATAGGCAAAGTGCTGGAAGTGATTCGCGGCATCGCCGAACAGACCAATCTGCTGGCACTCAACGCCGCCATTGAAGCAGCCCGCGCCGGTGAAGCGGGGCGTGGTTTCGCGGTGGTGGCCGATGAAGTCCGTAGCCTGGCCCAGCGCACGGCGGCGTCGATCATCGAGATCAACCAGATCATCCAGACCGTGCAAACCGGTGCGGTGGACGCGGCCCAGGCCATTGAAAGCGGTCAGTCGCGCAGCGAAGAAAGCGTGCAGCAAGTGACCGAGGCCGGTGCCATGCTGGAGCGCATCACCCATGCCGTGGAATCCATTCGCGACATGAACCGCCAGATCGCCACCGCCGCCGAAGAACAGACCTCTGTGGCCGAGGACATCTCGCGCAACCTCACTGAGATCACCAGCATCGCCAGCACCAACCTGGACAACGTGCAGCGCACCGAAGCGGCCAGCCACAACCTGCATGGGTTGTCAGGACAGTTGAATGAAGTGACGGCGCGCCTGAGCGCGTAAGGCGTCACCGGAACGCAAAAAAGCCGCACGATCCGAAAATCGTGCGGCTTTGTTTTGTGTGTATCAGTCGTCTTGTTTGTTCTTCAGGACTTCGCCGGTAGCGGCGTTCAAGTCCACGTCCCATTCAACGCCTTTGGCGTCTTTGAGTTCAACTTCATACTCATAGAGAGAAGGGTGTTGGTCCAGGTCGCTGTCGGTGATCGTGGCACCCGGGTGCAACTTCAGGACGATCTGGTTCAGTTCTTCCAGCGGCTTGATCTTTTTATCTTTGACCAACTGTGGGATCTGATCGACGGGGACATCAGCTGCCTGGGCCAGGCCAGCGGTGAGGGTCAGGGCGGCAGCGGTGAACAGGGCAGTCAAAGTCTTCATGAGGTTCTTTCCTTGGGTGAGCCGTTTAAGTGAGTCCAGATTAACTGTGGCAACTTAATTCAGGCTTAATTCCCTGGTCACGGTTAGAAGCATTCGCTAGCTGCTCCCACAGTTGATCTCGGTTGGCCACACATTTTGTGTATGCCAACGATCCCTTGTGGGAGCTAGCCTGCTAGCGATACGGGCGCCTCGGTCCTGGATCAATACCCGTTGTTCGTCAGCAACTGCGCAACGGTACCCGCCGCCGGACGTTTGTAGAACTTCAACAATTCGCTGGCGCGGTTGGTGAAGATGCCGTCGACCCCGGCGTCCATGACTTTCTGGTAATCCACCGCATCATCTACGGTGTAGACGTGCACCAACAAACCCTGGTCGTGGGTGTACTGGTTCATCCACGGTTTCACCAGATCCGAATAGCTCTGATCACCCCCCTTGGTCAGTGCCGCAGAAGGCCCGGTGCCGATCGCGCCCTGAGCCTTGGCGTACTCGACCCATTGCTGGAACTCGGCTTTGTCCTTCGGTTCCTGCTTGGCGTAATACGTGGCTTTGTCCTTGTCGCCAGACTCGGCGAACGTCACCTTGGACTTAGGCTCGATGCTGCCTTCGCCGACCCACAGCAGCAGGATCTTCGGCACCTTCGGCATTTCTTTTTCCAGCAGTTCGAGGCTGCTCTTCTCGAAGGTTTGCAGCACCACTTTACCTTTGCCCTGGCCGACGGCGAGCTCGCTTTTCGCCAGTTTCGAACCGGCCGGGCTCAACCAGCCGCGGTCCTGAAGTTTTTCCTTGAGGTCGCTTTCGATGCCCGGGAATTGCTTGGGTTCTTTGGTTTCGATGTACAGGCCGGGTTTGTGCAGTGGATTGCCTTGGGCGATGTCGATGATTTCGTCGAGGGTCAGGATTTTCAGGCCCACGTAGGAAGGGCGCGCGCGATCCGGGTAAGCCGTGTTGAACCAGCTGCCGGCATCGAGGGTTTTCAGCTCGGCGATGGTGAACGCGTTGGCCGGACTGTCCTTGCGCTCGGGGAATTTGCTGGCGACGTCGGTGGTGCGTTGCAGGTTGTTGTCGTGCAGCGCAAACAGCACGCCGTCCTTGCTGCGTTGAAGGTCCAGTTCGAGGTAGTCGGCGCCCAGATCGCGCGCCAGTTTGTAAGCGGCGGCGGTGGATTCCGGTGCATCGAAAGACGCACCACGGTGAGCGATTACCGCCGGATGCGGGATGCCCGAACGGGTTGCCAATGAGGTCGGGCTTGGCTCGCTGGCGGCCTGCGCCTGACCGAGGCCGAGCAGCACGCTCAGCAGCAGGGCGCTCTTGGTGAAAGTAACGGGCATGGTCGAGATCCTTTCGCAGAGAGTTTTTAAAGACGTCTCTTTTAACAACTGAGCGCCGCTAGCGCTATCGCGAGACCGACATAAACGTGTTTAAAGAGTATTTTTTCAGCACATTTGTGCGGTTCTTTGCAGTACTCTTGGCCCCGGCAGTTTCCCCGGCAGAGGGAAAAGCCGTTCATGCCCTGCGTGTAAACCATCGATCACATTTGTGAGGTTTATATGCGCATCACTTCTCAGCTCATCTGCCAGGCCGCCGAACAGCTCAAAGGCTTCGTCGGCCTCAATCGCAAGACCGGTCAGTACATCGTGCGTTTCAGCGAAGATTCCTTCGGCATGGACGTGGCGGATGACGGCATTATTCCTGCCAGTGAATTCGTCTGGGCGCCGGGGCCGGAGCAGGCCATGACGCTGAAGCGCGAGCTGATTCAGTTGTTGCTGGATCAGAACATCGATGACCGGATCAACATCACCGAGCCGTTGCGGGTGTATATGAATCGGCGGGAAGTGCCGGAGATTTCGGCGGTGCGCAGTCTTGTGCAGAGTTGAATTTTTCGGTGTTTGTGCTGGCCTCATCGCTGGCAAGCCAGCTCCCACAGGGTTTCGCGTCGCACACATAAACCCATGTGGGAGCGGGCTTGCCCGCGATGACGGCCTCAAAACACCACACCACTTACTGTTTGAACTCATAAGCCCGCTCAACCTTACACACCCGCGTATTGCACGCCGCATACCAGGTCGAGCGCCCACGCTCACGAATCGCGCTGTGCTCGGGATGATGTTTCCACGCCAGAATCGCCGCCTCACTGGCCCAGTAGGAAACGGTAATCCCGAGCCCGTCCTCACCTCGCGCCGATTCCACGCCCAGAAACCCCGGCTGCTCACGCGCCAGTTCAACCATGCGTTCGGCGGCCTCGGCGTAACCTTGATCGCCGTCGGTGCGCAGCGAAGTAAAAATCACCGCGTAGTAAGGCGGTTCCGGCGTCTGGGCCATCATGATTTCTGCCTCACGCACGCTTCGATCAACGCACTGACCAGCGGCGGCAACAGACCTTTGAGCGCAGCACGTTCAGGTTGAAACAGCGTGGCAACGAAGAACGGATGCCCGCGTAATTCCACTGCTCGCAAATCCCCCGATGAATCATGTCCTACGGCGCACAGCTGTTGGCTCAGCAACGCCCGTTCAAACTCGGGATTCACACCATAACGGCAGCGATAGCCTTCACGGATTTCCGAGTTTTCGTACGCCTTGGCGATCAACGAACCTTCAACCAGATGAATGCTGTCGACGGCTTCCACCAACGAACAGGTCAGTGGCGTGAGCAGCGCTCGCGTCGCATCGGGTGCTGTCTCGCCGTGCTTGGCATCTTTCCACCCCAGAACGTTGCGGGCGTATTCGAGTACGGCGTGCTGAAAACCGCCACACGTGCCGAGGAAAGGTCGCTGTTGTTCGCGGGCAAAGCGGATCGCTCGCAACGCACCGGTCTCATTACGGTAGGGACTGGCCGGTACACACCAGAAGCCATCGAAGTCTGCCAGCGGTGTGTCGTTGTCGATGCGATCGGTGGCCAACCACTGGAACTGTACGTCCAGGCCTGCGTGTTCGGCTGCCATGCCGAGGGCGACGGGAATCGCCTGGTGGGCGGTGACTTGCGGGTCGTAGTCGCCGATCAGGGCGATGCGGATGACGGTGTTTTCCATGAGTGCTCTCGACGCTTGTTGATTCCTGGAGCCCACTATAGAGGCCCATCCTCCCCGGAAAAAGCCTTCAGCGTTGAGTGCTTTTAACCTAGGGCAGGTGTCGACTTTTCTGATTGTTAATATCCCCGCCAACCTCTAGTTTGACTTCAGTCATTCGACTGAATCTTTAAGCGATGGAGAGGGATAACCATGAAAAAAACAGCAGGGAAGCTACTGGTATTGTGCTTTTGCGCAGGCGCGTGGCCGGTCATGGCACAGCCTTTCACCTGTGGCGGGAAATTTCTGGGCAGCGACACGCAAGCAGAACTGGCGCAGGCCATTATCGAAGACGGTGGAAGAGCGGTCGGCGTTCAACGAGTGTTCACGATTTGTCAAAAGGGTGTCATCCATGTCGTGCTGGACGGCAATAACGAGACGGCGACACCCAGCTATAAAAAACGCTGGCAGCAGCGTGCAGTCGCACTGCTTCAAGTACCCACAGACAAGGTAACTGTTCGCTGATCAGTGGCTCGGCGGATCTTTGCGCACAATGTGCAGGTGCATTTCCGAGGTCAGGTTTTCGATGCGTTCAGTCAGGGTTTTGGTCATCTCGGTGAGGCGGGTGTTTTGCTCGAGCAATTCGAGCAATTGCGCGGTGTTCTGCGCCGCCTGCGCCTGACGTTCACTGTTGGCCACGGCCAGCGCTTCGCGGTGCTGCGCGTCCGCATCGGACTGGGCTTTGTCCCGTGCTGCCTGCCGGGTCTGGGCCAGCAAAATCAAGGGTGCGGCGTACGCCGCTTGCAGGCTGAACGCCAGGTTGAGCAGGATGAAGGGGTAGGCATCGAAGTGGGTCATGCCGGACACGTTGAGAAAAATCCACAGCGCGACGATCAGCGTCTGCGCGCCGAGAAACACTGGCGTGCCGAAGAATCGCGCAAAGGCTTCGGCGCGCAGGGCAAACTTGTCAGTGCCGAAGGTCGGCGCCAGGTGAGCGTGAGGGCGGTGGAAACGCAAGTGATCGACGGGCGCGGTGGCTTTTCTTTCGGTGGTCATGATGCTCTCTGCAGGGCGCGGGGACTGAGGTCCACTATAGCGCCACCGTCCGGCAAGCCGCGCAGCTTTGACTAAATCGCCTGCGCGACAGCGGTCCTGCGCTCGGTATCGCGGGCGGCTAAACAGATTTTATTGCGGCCGGTATTTTTGGCCGTGTAGAGGGCTTTGTCCGCGTCATCGAGCCAGGCGATGGCATCGATGAAGGACTGATGATAAGCCGCCAGGCCGATGCTCAGGCTGATCCGCAGCTCGGGTATTTCCTGATGCCGGTAGTTGTGCAGGACTTCACGCAAGCGTTCCATGACATCCCGCGCCTGATGCAACGGCATGCCGGGCAGGATCACGCAGAATTCATCACCACCATAGCGCCCGGCCAGATCGCACTCGCGAAGGTTGCGTTTGAGTTCGGCGCTCAACTTGCGCAGCACCGAGTCACCAACGATGTGCCCGTAGGTGTCGTTGATGGATTTGAAGTGATCGATGTCAATCAAGGCAATCGCGGCGGGTTGTTGATGTGCGCGACAGCGCTGGAATTGCAGTTGCAGCAAGTCTTTCCAGGCACCGTGGTTGAGCAGGCCGGTCAGACTGTCAGTGCGGCTCAGGGCGCTCAAGGCGCGTTTGTGTTTGGACAGTTTGATCGCAAGCCGGTAACAGACCATGCCCACGGCCAATGGGTAGAGCGTGAGCATCGGCAGACACGCCCACACCTGCATCTGCGTGGAATAAGGGGTAAAGGCGGCGCCAAACAGCAGCACCGAAATCGTCCCTCCTGCCACTTGAGCAAGGGAGCCCTGAATGAACAGGCGCTGACCGCCGGCCGCGACATTATTCATGGCCATCATCGCAAGGATGGTCACGGTGGTGAGTGGGTTGAACTGAAAGGTCGCCACCCAGAAACCGCCACACAGCGAATCGAAGAGTAGGTTGTGGCGTTCTGCCTTGTAGGGAAAAGTCGAGCGGGTCGACAGTTGATAGGCCAGGTGCGGCCAGACATAACCATTGAATAGCAGCAGTACCCAGACCCAGATCGGCAGGCTCAACGGATAGAGTGCGGCGGCCACGCTGATGCAGCCGATGCCCAAGCCAATGATTCGGGGTAAGTAAATGCGTCTGGCAAATGACAAGCCCTTGCCGCGTTGGTTTTCCATAATGTCCTGCACCAGATTCATTCTGAAACACATTGCCGTGTTTTATTCAAAGCTACCGTTCATCGGTAAAACGGCGGACATTGTCATTTATTCCAGCAGGAATAATCAGTGTCCTTCGAAGCCATTTAACGGTTGCAGAGCGCAGGGAACGCTTGATTTAGAGCTGGTAGCACGCGAGGAACATGTCCAGCGCAGAGTCCACGACGGTGTTCTGCATCTCAGGCGACAGGCCCGGCAGCCCCATGGAAATCTGCGGCCAGAAGGCAAAGGATTTGAGCATCCCCTGAACCTGTTGCGCGGCAAACTCCGGGTCGACCGGCTTCAATCGTCCATCGGCCCGAGCGGCGCGAATCCACACGGTCAAACCTTCTTCACGCTCGCTCATTCGCGCGACCATGTTCTGCGCGCGCTCCGGGGAATGGATGGTGGCGGCAATCGCAACACGTGCCAGGTCGAGAAAGTTGTTGTCGGCCAACATCTGCAATTTCGCCATCAGCATCAAGCGCATCTGGTCCCGAAGCGGTAGATCAGGGCGATAGGTTGTTTCCTGTTCGGCAGTCACCCGCGCCCATAACTGATTGAGGATTTCGGCGAACAACTCTTCCTTGCTGGGGAAGTGGTTGTACACCGTGCGCTTGGACACGCCAGCGGTGGCGGCAATCTTGTCCATGCTGGTGATGTCGAAACCGTGGGCACGGAATTCGGCAATCGCCGCTTGGATGATCGCTTCGCGTTTTCGGTCGGTCAGGCGCTGTGGAGCTGTCATAAGTTCGCTTCGGCAGAAGAAGTTAAGAATTTACACTCAGCAGTTTACTTGCGATCGGGTTTGATGCAACCTAGAAACTACACTGTGCAGTGTAATGTTTCGTTAATCCTGCGCAGTCAAAATTCGAGAGTCCGGCTGATGCGTGCGTGCCTTGGCCATTAATCGTCCCAAAACAGAAACCGCGAACCGTACGGTTTCCTGGAGTCATTCACATGGCCAATTCAACTGACACCTGCGAACCTGAAGCTTCCCGTCAGGTAGACCGGGCCTTCAAAAACCATGCGCCCGTGCAGCGAGAAGGCTTTCGCAAAATGGTGCGCATCATGTGGAACATGATCTTCCACAAACCGCGCAACACCCGCCCGACTGCGGCCGTTCCGGTGCAACGCCTGACCCACGATGCGTTGATTGCCGCGCCCAATCACAGCGTCTATCGCCTTGGCCATTCCACCGTATTGCTCAAACTGCGAGACAAGTTCTGGATCACCGACCCGGTCTTCGCCGAGCGCGCTTCGCCGGTGCAATGGGCCGGCCCGAAGCGTTTCCACCAGCCGCCCATCAGCCTCGAAGAATTACCACCGATTGAAGCGGTGATCCTGTCCCACGATCACTACGACCACCTCGATTATCAGGCCGTGCTCAAACTGGCGGACAAAGCCAACTACTTCCTCACCCCGCTGGGCGTCGGCGACACCCTGATCAAGTGGGGCATCGACGCCAGCAAAGTGCGTCAACTCGACTGGTGGCAGGGCACCGAAGTCGACGGCATCCAATTCATCGCCACCCCGTCGCAACACTTTTCCGGCCGCGGTCTGTTCGATGGCAACAGCACGCTGTGGGCCTCGTGGGTGATGATCGACGCCCACACACGGATCTTCTTCAGCGGCGACAGCGGCTACTTCGACGGCTTCAAACGCATCGGCGAACAGCACGGCCCGTTCGACCTGACCTTGATGGAAACCGGCGCCTACAACGTCGAATGGCCGCATGTGCACATGCAGCCCGAGCAAACCCTGCAAGCGCACATCGACCTGAAAGGCCGCTGGTTACTGCCGATTCACAACGGCACCTTCGACCTGTCGATGCATGCCTGGTATGAACCGTTTGACCGGATTCTGGCGTTGGCCTGGGAGCGCAGTGTTTCGATTACCACGCCGCAGATGGGTGAGGCGTTTAACGTGATGTATCCGCAGCGGGGGAGTGTTTGGTGGACCGAGGTCGAGCAGCAGGTGTATCAGGAGAGTCTGGGCTGAGCTACAGATTGGAGCGAATATTCATACGTGATCCAGCGCCAGGAGATGACGGACAATTCCAGCGGCGTCTGTAGGCTTGAAAAGCGAGTGAGCTTATTCACTCGCTATCAGTCATCACGAGGATCTTTATCACATGGATGTAACGCGAAACGACGCTACGCAACGGCTGAAACCCCAGTGGGGGCTGGAATATTCAAGTGTCGATGTACTCAGCCAAAGAATGAAACGCAAACAGCTGAGTGCTGTCGCGCTCGTGCAGTATCTGCTGCAGCGGATCGAGGCGCTGGATAAACAGGGACCGGCAATCAACGCGATCATCGAACTCAACCCTGATGCATTGGCCATTGCCAAAGTGCTCGATCAAGAGCGGCAACGAGGGCACGTACGAGGTCCTCTGCATGGCATTCCCGTCTTGCTCAAAGACAATATCGATACGTCCGATCAGATGCAGACCAGCGCCGGGTCGTTGGCCATGGTCGGGCAACCGGCCGCCCAGGATGCTTTCATCGTGCAACGGCTCAGAACAGCAGGGGCGGTGATTCTCGGAAAAACCAACCTCAGTGAGTGGGCCAACTTCCGCGATCCTGCCATCCCCGATGGGTGGAGCAGCCGAGGTGGGAAAACCAAAAATCCACACGTGTTGAGTGAATCGCCCTATGGCTCAAGCTCAGGCTCCGGCGCGGCGGTTGCCGCAGGTTTTGCGCCGCTGGCGGTCGGAACGGAAACCGTCGGCTCGATTATCGCCCCGGCGTCCGTCAACGGTGTGGTCGGCCTCAAACCGACCGTGGGCTTGCTCAGTCGCAGCGGCATCGTCCCGGTGAGTCAAAAAGTCGATACGCCCGGGCCCATGGCGCGCACCGTTCGTGAGGCGGCACTGCTCTTGAACGCCATGACCGGCAGCGACGACGCCGAACCGATCAAAACACCTCACGCCATCAACGGCGTGGACTATACGGCTTTGCTGATTCCGAACTCACTGGTCGGACGGCGCATCGGGTATCCCGTCAAGTTTGATACCAGCGCCGAGGCCGCACAAAGCGACCCTCAGTTTTCCCGTGCTCTGGAAGTCATGCAGGCCGCAGGGGCGACATTGATTCCGGTAGTGTTCGATGATCCTCAATCCCTGACGCCGGATGAGGTGGAAAACGGATTCCGGATGGGTATCAAGCGTGATCTTCCCCGATACCTCGCTAAACGAAGCGGTCTTGCAATCCAAAACCTGAAGGATCTCCTGCAACACAACGAGCACGCTCCCGGCGCCGAGGGTTTTGGGCAAGCCACGTTGAACGCGGCCAACAACGTTGATTTTGACGAGAACGCGTACAACGAGTTGTGGCAAAAAATTCAAAGCGAAAATGCGGCTGTCATCGACAACGTGATGCTTGAGCATCAGCTGGATGCCGTAGTGTGGGACGTGGGCTCCCCAGGGTTGAACGTCACTGCGTTGGCTGGTTATCCCGGCATCATGGTGCCTTCCGGGGCGGACGATTTCGGAGTGCCGACCTCGGTGTTCTTCTTTGGGGCTCGCTGGAGCGAGGCGCATCTGCTGGCTATTGCTTATGGGTATGAGCAAGCTTCCAACGCAAGGCCGATCCCTGCGTTCAAGCCGTAAAGGCTTCTAACGCAAACACTGGGATTTTTACTTCAGGTGAAAACCACCTCAATTCGCCCCTCTTTTCTCGATCGAGGGGCTGACTTGACCACGATCTGCACGTCTCGCCCAAGCAGGGATAAGCATTCCATCATCTTTGCTTCACTAATGCCGCGAAACTTCCCGCGCAACATTTCAGAGAGCTTGGGTTGGGACAGACCCAAAATTTCAGACGCTTGAACCTGAGTCAAATGGCGAGCCTTTATGATCTCGCCAATTTTTGCGGCCAGCTGGGATTTGACGCGCATTTCATTGGCGTTGGGCGTCGAGAGGTCTTCGTAGACGTTGCCGCTGCTTTCTTCGATTTCAATCATGATCTGATCCTTTTGCGTGGTCTTGCGTCCGGATCTGTAGGAGCCAGGCTTGCCGGCGAAGGCGTCCTTAAGATCGTCTTCGCCAGCAAGCTTGGCTCCTACGAAAAGCGACACACGCCTGCGCGGCCATAGGTCGGAATGCCGCCTTCAGACTTACGTGAAATATACCTATATGGGAATAATCGCCAATCGATGATTTCTTTCACTCAACCATCGCAAAATCAGCCCGCCCCATCGGTTCCGCTGCCGACCCTTTCATATTCATCCCCCGCCCCGGCGCAAACCCCGGGAAGAACACCAACCCCTCCGACTCAAACCGATAAGCCAACGCCAGTCGATCAGCATCCGCCACATCACGCCTGGCCTCAAATCGCTCGATCGCGTCGACCGAAACGCCAGACTCCCGCGACAACTCATCAACACTCCAACCCAACATCGCCCGGGCTTGGGCGCAGTGAGCGGGGGTGAATTGGAAGAGGGCGATACGTTCCAGGGTGATTTTCATCGCATAAGAGGCCATGGTGTTCTCCGGGCTCAAGAGTGCTGATCCAAAATATACTGTGTTTTTGTACAGTTGTTTTGCCTCCGGATCAAACTCATTTTTATTTCGACCCCTCCAACCAGACGGACGGCGCCTGACCCAACACGCGGCGAAACATCGTCGAGAACGCCGCCGGGCTGTCATAGCCAAAATCCAGCGCAATCCGCGTCACCGGCTCACCCACCGCCAATCTTGCGAGCGCCAGCACCACGCAGGCGCGCTGCCGCCACTGGCTGAAACTCAGGTCGGTCTGCTGGCGAAACAGGCGATTGAACGTGCGCAAACTGATGTGCAACTGATCCGCCCATTGCTGCGGCGACTGATGGGCATCGGGGCGCTGCAAAAAGCCCTGGCACAACGCGAGCAACCGCGCATCGACAGGCAGCGGAATGTGCAACGGCAAGTGAGCACTGCGCGCCAGTTCATGCAGCAGCAAATCGATCAACGCCCCATCGCGCCCGGCCTCGGCATACGCCAACGGAATCTCCACCGCCTCCATCAGCAAGTGCCGCATCAACGGCGAAACGCTGATCACCTGACAACGACTCCCCAGATCAACCGCCCCTGGTTCGATGTACAAACTCCGCGTACTCACCCCCAGCATCAACACCTCATGCGCCACCCCCGGCGGAATCCACACCGCCCGCTGCGGCGGCACCACCCAATTGCCGTCATGCGTGCTGACCTGCATCACCCCGGTCGCGCCGTACAACAACTGCGCCCGTCTGTGTGTATGAAGCGGCAACACCTGACCGTAGGAATAATCCGTACCGATCGCCACCACCGAGCGTGGCGTGTCATCCAGCCCATTAATCGAAACATTGCGCATCAAGCGGCTTCCAGCAGTTGGCGTAAACGCAAACAATATTGGCTGACTTGCTGAAGCAGGCCAAGCCGCATCGCTCTATCGTCGACCGCTCTCAACCCATGGACGACGCGCAATGTTCTATCTCTTGCTGACACTCTTCGGCTGCATGACCGGCATCACCGCCGTGCTGTTCGGCTTCGGCGGCGGGTTTGTCGTGGTGCCGTTGCTGTACCGCATGCTCATGGCCAGCCACGGTGCCGACGACCCCATCGGCCAATCGGTAATGCACATCGCCGTCGCCACCTCGACCTGCGTGATGATCGTCAACGCCCTGGTCGCCACCGGAAAACACCACCGAGCCGGTAATCTGATTCGCCATTACCTGTGGCCGTTGGGTGGGTTTATAGGGTTGGGTGCGGTGATCGGCGCAGTGGCCGCAATGTGGGTCAGTGGCGAGGTGATTCGCTATGCCTTTATTGCTTACCTGGGCGTGACCATTGTGGATTGTCTGTTCAGACGCGGATTTCTTACGCACACCGATAACGGAATCCCACGTCGATTGGGGAGGGCGGAAGTGTCGGGCGGCGGCGTAGGAATCGGCGCTATCGCCACATTCCTCGGCGTGGGTGGCAGCGTCATGACCGTGCCGTTGTTACGTCGATGCGGGTTGAGCATGAGTCAGGCAACGTCCATGGCCAATCCGCTAAGCCTGCCCGTGGCGTTGGCTGGGACGCTGACCTACATGGCGATGGCGGGGTTCACCGAGTTTGATCTGGGCGCGTGGTTTGTCGGTTATGTGGATCTGCTGGCGTTTGCGGTTTTGACGATGGGATCGTTGCTGGGGATTCGACTGGCCACGCCGTGGATCGGGCGGATGCCGGATCGAATCCATGCGCGGGTTTACATCGGTTTGCTGGTGTTGGTGATGATCAGCATGTGCCTGAATTGAACACCGTCACTTCGCCTCTAACCCCGGCGCTTCCCGAATAATGAAGTGATCCAGGTTCTCGATATTCGCACTGAACACCCCGAACGTCTGCTCGGGGTTTTTCTTGCTCGGCACCTGCTTCAACTCCGGCGTCACGCCAAAAAAGAAGCAATACAACTCCGCTTCACTGTCGATGGCGTGCTTGATCTCTTCGAGAAACGCTTTGCGCTTGCGGTAGTTCTCGATCAACTTCTTGCTCAGGTAAACGTTGACCGAATACGGCTTCTTCTTCGCCTCATCCGCCTGCTTGAACCAGACCTTCTGCTCGAAATCGATGCGAAAGCTCTGCGTGTAATCCTTGATCTCTTTGATCTTGCCCCAGTAAATCAGCCCCTTGTTGTCCGTCAGGTACTCGATCTTCTTGAAGAACGACCCATAAGGCGCCGTGTGCTCGCCAATCTTCAGCGGCATACGCTTGAGCAGGTCCTTGTCCTCGAAGTTCGACACGAAGCACTCCACCGGGTGAGCGAAAACACTGGTTTTGTCCGGTGCTGACTCGTGGCTTGGGTGCTCGACGTCACTGGCCTTTGTCGGCGGTTGCGGGTCCGCTCGCATCACATCTGCCGCCACCGAAGGATTCGACGGCTTACGCACATACTGACGCCGAGTCAGCAACAACTCCGACGGAAAATGCTCCTCGCGACTGTCATCCGTTTCCGCACCATCCGCGTCTACACCTGATGCCGGCGCCTTGAGACTGACATAAGGACAATCCGCCACATGCCGCGTACCGGGCGTGTTCTTGAAGTGCGGGGTGCGAACGTAATTGACGTTTTTGGCGTTGAACGTCGTCAGCACATTTGCTGCATCGAAGGCCAAGCGGCAGGCGTCATTGGGACATTGGAAGTGTTCCTTGGCGGAATCGAACTCCATCGTCTCGTCAAAATTCAAATCGCGCACGTCATAGATCGACAGCTTGTCGTCGAGGCTGAGGCAGTAGGCGAGATCGAATTTCATGGCGGGCTCGGGTCCTTGAGTGGGGAAGGGTATTAATAGCGGGAGGCGGGGCGGGTTGCACTGAATGTTTTCAACACAGCGCAAAATCTGCGGCAACACACCAAACCTGTGGGGAGCCTACTCGCGAAAAACTCAAGAACACCGCTGGACAGGTCGCAGTCCTGGATCCGACAAGCAGGAGCTAACGAGTCGCTTTTCGCACTAAGCGAAGAAAGCGAGCAAACAAAAAACCGATCAGGAGACGGGTCGGTTTTTTGTGTTGAATGTTCAGTCCTCTATCACTTTGATTGCCACTTGTCTCGATAGACAAACGCAACTTGGTAGTCATAGGAGAGCAACTGAATGGCATGGTGGAAATGGGGCTGAAGAGTGCTGACCCAATCGGGAGATACGTTGAAACCACCATTGTTCACATTGTTTTCAATGGGCATGCCCAGCGCTTCGATAACTGAGCCATCATCGCCAAAGTCTTTCGACAATTCCTCCCCTTCGCCCATCTCTGTTTGTTTGTCATACCATTCCAGCCTGATTTTCAGACCCATAACGTCCTCATAAATATTTTTTGATGCTTCGTTTTTTCTTCGGTGGGTCCAGCTGTTCGCCAGTCTCAAAGTCGAAGGAACCTAGGTGGCTGCCATCACTTGAGCGATAGGCTTCAAGTTCACCATGTAAAAAATCCCACTCGTAAATTGTTCTACCCTTCTCATCAGTCCAGCGATCCCGAAGTCCTCCCGCGTATGGGGTTTTCTTTTTTGTTCTTCTCAATCCAGGAAATGCAGTGATGTCTTCGGTTTCGGGGGCAGGGTGATAGGTGTGACCCGCTTCGGCTGTGCCTTTGCCCCTAGCACTCACCACAATATAAACCGGCCTTACCCCCGAGTCCGCCGGAAACACCAGAATGAAATCCTTGTACTCCGGCGGATACACCGGGTTCACGATGATGCTGTCAGCCGCTTTCGTCGGCGGGTAAACCCAGATATGCGGCGCTTGCGGGGCGGCTTCCAGCGCCGGAATGCCCAAGATGTCGGAACCATCCACCGCTGGGGTCCAGATCAGCTCAACACCGTCACCCAGGTCAGCCACCTGCTGGCTGCCGCGCAATGTGAACTGCACGACATCAACCATTTCCCAATCGCGATTTTTGCCGGTGTAGAAACCGTATCCCTTGAGACTGCCGTCAGCCTGTTGCTCGACCTGCAGGCGAACGCGGGTACGGGCCTGTTTGAGCGCACGGAGTTGGTCTTCGGTGTAAAGCGAGCTGTCGCCCAGACTCGATTGTGTGACCAGCGCAACAAGGCCAACCAACGTTGCTGTTACGGCGCTCGCCGCGACCACGGGAGCAGCGGCGAATGCCGCGCCGGCCAAGGCGAGGGAGCCCAGACCGACGGGAATCGCTGTGCCACTGATCTTCTTTAGTGGCACAGCGCCCGATACATCCGCTTCGCGAGCACCCAGCAGAATCAGGTCGCCGTAGTCTTTCAGGCTATCGGTCGGCACCACCCCTGAGGGATTCGAGTAATCGATGATGGCGTCCGGCAGCTTGCAGGACTTGGCGAAGACACACCCGGCTTGAGTGGGCCTTTGCTTTTGCGCCATGACCTGACGGCTGCGTTCGAAGGCGTCCTGCCTGGCCAGCATGGCCTCGTAGGCTTTTTGTCTGGCGTCCCGCTCGGCCAATTCGGTGGCCGTCATGAAACGGTGAGTGACGTGATGCCCATCACCGGAGGGCGGATTCTTAATCCGCGGAATGTCCTTGTTGCCAGCCACTGATCATCCTTTCGTTCATCCATAGGCAGCCCCGGAAAAGGGGCTGCGCGACGTTAACGAACGCGGCTAATCGTGGCTGTAGGACGAGTCTTGGATGACTCTAAGCGTTTTCTCTTTTTATCGTGATTGCAGCGCAATACTTAGGGCCCGGGGCCTTCGTGGGCGTAGGTTTTCCAGGCCCAATCACTCAATCTTCAACCGCTTCACCTTCTGAAACAGCGAAGCAGTGACTCATCCCGATCATTCGAATGGTGACAACGTCGATGATAATTCGGACACAGCGCTACGGAATTGCTCGCACCGGGAGCAGACCCTGCAGCAAATTCCTTTGTTGGAGCGAGCTTGCTCGCGAAGGCGTCATTAAATACACCACCCAAAAAATCCGCTGCCTGAAACTCAAGCAGCGGATTTTTATACGGCAATGAACAATCAGAACCCTCGCAGCACTCGTGACGCCTTACGCCACCACGATCCGCTCTGATTGAATGGATCATCTGCCAACACGCAAGGCATGTCCCGCAACCGAATCCACGGTTCATCCTGCCAGTGCAACATGCAGAGCGACATCTTAGGCCAGTCCAGAACACTCAACGTTGGCCGTTCAACTGAACGCGATGGGCGCGCATCACGTAGCGCCGGAACGACCTGGTGAGTCAGCCATTCCCTTAGAAGTCGGTACTCCGGGCAATAGTGATAAACCAGCAACGCATAAACTCCGGACTCGCTGATCATCAGTCGTTCTTCGGCAATACCTTGAGCCTCCACGAGCATCATCCGCCGCTGATCTGCATCCAGCTTGCGTGACATGCGTTCGTCGAGATGTTTGCCCATCAATCGTCCCAGGTCGTGAGCACAGAACCACACCTGGTTCTCCACGAGTAGGGCACGAAGACAGGTGCCGTGACGAAGGAAGAGGGTTGAAACGAGCGGTTCAGACATGGCGAACCTCCAGAAACGGAAGCGCGCGATTGGACATACGGATACGGCAAGTCACCTTCATCGTGAAGGTCGGAATGTCAGGCATTTCCTTTACCTCTGGCTGCTTTCTTAGGGCATTCGTTATGGGTGTCGGGAGCTAAGAAACCCACCAGAGACGGGCCGGACATATTCCCCTTTCGGGTCTTGTATTCGCCCACTCCCGACATAACGGGGATTTTCTCGCAGGCGTAGAGAAACCGCAGACGAAAAAAAGCCGCATGACTGTCGGGTGCGGAGGACCGCTCTGGTTGAGGCGTTTCTTAGGCGCCGAACGACGAGAGTATTGGGTTAGGAAAAGGTGGTCAAGCGATGGCATTTTGCCTCGGTATTACTGCGAAAAGGGATAGCAGCCTTATCTTGAGGCCTCTCCACTCCGTTAATTTCTCAAGCAATGGCTAACTGAGTACTGCTCGGATCTCCGTGTCAAACAGACTGAGCTCCAACCAGCCAATTGCTAAGCCAATGGTGCTGCTACCGGCTTCTACCTTCTATATACTCCAGCGTTTTGAGTCAGGCCGTTCAAGATCGTTATGAGAGAGATCCATCGAGAAAAAATCGCACGTATACAAAATGGTGGCACACCTAAGGTTCTGGACCTTTTTGCAGGTTGCGGCGGGATTTCTCTCGGTTTTGACCGAGCTGGCTTCAAGAATGCTGCCGCCATTGAGTTCGACGCTCATGCCGCTCGTTCACACGCAATGAATTTCCATAGAGAGCTTCCCCCTGAACTCTTTGAAAAGCATGCTCGAGCTCACGACATTACGCTTATTGAACCTGTGTCTTTTATTAATGATATGGGTTTCAAGGGGGACGCAGACAGGGCAATCGATGTCATTGTCGGCGGTCCGCCTTGCCAAGCTTTCGCACGCGTGGGACGCGCAAAATTAAGAGAAGTAGCGGAACACCCGCAGGCATTTAAACAAGATCCACGTGGAAATTTATATCTGCGTTATTTACATTTCGTTCGCGAATTGAAGCCCGTTGCTATTTTGATGGAGAACGTTCCCGACGTTCTAAACTACGGGGGGCATAATATCGCAGAGGAGGTTTGTGAAACGTTAGACGATCTTGGATATGATTGCGGTTACACGCTTCTTAATGCTGTGTATTTTGGTGTGCCCGAAATGCGTGAGCGTATGTTTTTAATTGCGTATTCTAAAGAGTTAAAAAGGAAGGTTAAATTCCCTTCGCCAACGAATTGGATTAGTTTGCCTAAGGGTTATGATAATAGTAGGAAAGTGGCATTAAAGACTATCAACTCCGACTTGCTAGGAGGAGATAAGTACTTTATCGCACCCCCCGTTGCAATAAAGTCTGAATGTAAGCCTGCTGTGACGGCAGAAGAAGCACTTTATGATCTACCTAGGATAACTAAGCATCTAGAACAGGAAGTGAAGAAAGGAGCCCGGAGTCCGAATGAGGTTTCCGAGTATCCGGCAGGAGTTAGGTTGTCCGAATACGCTAAGTTGATGCGCAACTGGCCTCGTTTTGAGAGTCATGGGGTTGTATATGGTCATGTAACCCGTTCGTTACCTCGAGATTATCAAATTTTTGCAAGAATGAATCCAGGAGATCAATATCCTGAGGCGTATGGTCACGCAGTGAGTTTGTTTAATGAGGCGCTTGCAAAGAAAAGGATTCTGGGGAGCGAGGTAGTCGAAGGCTCAGCAGAGTACGATGCGCTTTTCAAAAGCATCGTTCCACCATATGACCCTGGAAAATTTCCAAATAAATGGCGAAAAATGGAAGCCGTACAACCTGCTAGAACATTGATGGCGCACTTAGGGAAAGATGGCTATTCACATATTCACTACGATAGTTCACAAGCGCGGACAATTTCTGTAAGAGAGGCCGCTAGGCTTCAATCTTTTCCCGACGGATTTAAATTTTCTGGAAGTATGAATCCGGCTTTTAAGCAAGTGGGTAATGCAGTTCCGCCACTTCTATCATATGCTTTGGCTAAAGAAATAATGATGAATCTCAAGGATGATATATGAGTAAAATTGCGATCAAGCGACTTACCAAGTCAGATCTCACACTATTTACTTGGCATTTCAAGGAGATGAATGCGGGGAATCAGAAGTCGATAAACTTGAATGCTGATGTATTTATCGAGAGACTTTATCCTGATTTGCCTGCTATTTCAACGCAGAAAGGGAAAACGTCCTTTCTGGTTGATGTAAGTATATACGGGCCGGGTGTCGCCCCAAAGCATTCGTTAGCTAGAAAAATAGTCAAAGGTGCTGCTTATAAGAACTGGCGTCTGAATGGCGAATTTATAAATAATCCGATCGAGTCGCCAGAGCGCTACAATGAACTGCGAGAGGGTGATTTCGCAATAATGATATTTGGTGGTGAATCTATACCTGATGAACTAAAGTTAATTTTAGTGGCCGAAAATGTTGTTGAAGATGAAAAGTTGCATGCTAGAATTTTTTCATTGCTCCACGGCGCTTCCATGCGGGCCCTCAGTTCTGCTGAGCTCGAAACTGTAGTTGATCATCCTGATATTGATGACTCACATGCTGCAAGAGTCATGGATATAGACGGTGCGTTAGAGGATGCATCACAGGGTGGAATCGTTGGTGTAGAGCAACTCCAAAAATGGAGTTCCAAAAGAAAAATATCTAAGGATGATCTTCGGAAGGCCCGTGATGCTACGGACGCTATTGGAGCTTTAGGAGAGGAGTTTGTTAACTACTATTTAAGCGAGTTGCTGAGTAGTGGTTCTATCTCTTCTTATAAGTGGTCCTCCACTGAGAATGCTATTGAAGCATTCGACTTTGTTGTTGGCGATGATAATTATATCGATGTTAAATCCACAGTTGGGGGGTTTGGACATAAGATACATATTTCGATTAATGAGCTTCTCCATATGAGAGAGTTGTCGAATTATAGAATTTACCGGATTTTTGATGTTTATAAAAAACGGGCTAAACTAAAGATTTCTAAGCCGATGCAGGAGTTTGCAGTCTCTGTGTTGGAACGGTTGGATCCGGTATCTCCTGGAGTGCGCGTCGATAATATATCGGTTTCGCCAGAAGTGTTGGAGTTTGAAGATGAAATCGAAATTGAAATTTTTGCCCTTGGTTAGGTAAAGCATTAATGGATACTCTTACTCCCGAACAGCGTCGTAAATGTATGCAGCGTATCGGGAGTAAGAATACGAAACCCGAACTAGCCGTCCGTTCGATCTGTCATCGTTTGGGCTACAGGTTTCGAGTCCTTAGAAAGGACTTGCCCGGCTCTCCTGATATCGTATTTTCTCGCCAAAAGTTATGTATTTTTGTACATGGATGTTTCTGGCATCGTCATGAAGGATGCAAATACGCATATGCCCCTAAAAGTAGATGTGAGTTTTGGACTGAGAAGTTCTCTAAAAATGTTGAGCGGGATATAAGGGCGACGAAGGATTTACAGTCACTTGGATGGAGCGTTGAGGTTGTATGGGAGTGCGAGCTTAAAGATATGCCTGCATTGGTTTTGCGTCTTAAAAACATTTTATGGTTGATTTAAGTTATTTGCTGGTTTAGTTAAAAATAGATATTTAATTGAAAAGGCTTCCTGGTTTTTTAGCGTTATATCCTATCTTTTTCTTTTTTTTGTAGAGACGGTAGAATAGATGTAGACATAGCAGTGGCAAATTAGTAGCGTATGGCCATGCCGGTGGCGGTTTGGCCATCCTTTTTCTGCTACAGGGAGTTTGGTTCTACCATGCGTGAAATCACATCCGTACAGTCGCTGCTTGAGGCTTTGGATCAAGATAATGCAGGTTATCCAGGTGCGGTGTGGTATCGAGGGCAATCAAACATTGATTGGTCCCTCTTGCCAGGATACGTCAGATTAAAAAACCCTCCCTCTGAAGCAACGCTGCTGAAACGTTTCAAGCAAAGTGCTGCTATGTTGATCGAAAGGCATCCTGGAGCATCCTTTGATTGGCTGTTCTTAATGCAGCATTACGGAGTGCCTACTAGGCTACTTGATTGGAGCGAAAGTCCGCTAGTTGGATTGTATTTCGCTGTTGAAGGTTTTTCGACAGAGCCAGAAAGAGATGCGGCTTTATGGTTGCTTAGGCCTTCTGAGCTAAATAAGAATGCTCACATAAATAATAAAGATGAAGATGGCTATATTCCTTCATTTGATGACGATGAATTACAAACTTACTCTGTAGATAGTTTGGCGCAAAATAAAAGAATACAGCTTTTGCCTGTTGCTACAATTGCCACTAGAAATAATGCCAGAATACAAGCGCAATTAGGTGTTTTTACTATTCATCATCATGAGAGTATTCCTATTGAGCAGGTTGGAGACACTTCTCATATCATAAAGTATAAAATCCCACATCAAGCGAAGCCTGTGATTCTTAAGCAGTTACAGTTGCTTGGGTTTGGGCGCTTTCAAATGTTCCCTGAGTTGGCTAGTGTTGGGTCGATTATCAAGGATGGTGTTCAATGAGCTATATAGAAACGTTTGCTTTAAAAAACAGTACTATCATGCTTCTCTATTCCGATAAGGAAGAGATTCAACTGGATCCGCACTACCAACGAATGGGGGGGGTGTGGACGAGGGAAAAGAAGCAGTTGCTTATTGATTCCATACTTAATGATTATGATGTTCCGAAGTTGTATTTTCATGAGTTTACCCGCGAACAGAAAACCGAGACCGGTTTTTCATATGCGGTAGTTGATGGTCGTCAGCGGTTGCAAACTATTTGGAGTTTTATTGATGGTGACTTTGCACTGTCTGAGGATTTCGAATATCAGCGAGATAATTTAATAAATCTAGCTAATTTGACATACGAAGACATAGCTAAAGCTTTTCCGAAGATCCGAATTGCATTTGATTCTTTCGTTCTTCCTGTTGTTGGTATCAGGACAGATGATGAAGATTTGATTGAGGATATGTTTTCTAGACTAAATGAGGCTGTACCACTGAATGCTGCTGAAAAAAGAAATGCCATCGGTGGTGAAATGGTTAACGCAATTCGCGAAGTGGCGGCGACACCTTTGTTTTTGAGTCGGGTAAAGTTTAATAATAATAGATATCAGCATCGAGAAGTTGCTGTGCGCATGCTTCTTGTGGAAGAAAGTTTGCGTGGGAATGGGCGTCTGATAGATACAAAAAAGGTTTATTTAGATGCGCTGGCGCGAAATTATCATAGTAATGGTAGTGATCGTGTTTTGGAGTTGAAGGGAGCAACTATTGAGGTTGTTAGTGCGATGGCTGATGTCTTCATGGAGAAGGATGAGTTACTTCAGTCTCAAGGTAATATGATAGTTTATTATCTTGTTTTTCGGGCTGCCTTAAGAACGGGGGAAGTTGGGAAAATTACCCGAAGAAAGCTTTTCGATTTTCGTGAGCGACTAAAAGAAAATCGTTTGCGGGCAGCAGAGGAGTATGCGGAATCATCTTTTGAGTTACTAGAATATGACCGGCTTACACAGCAAGGTACTAACGATTCTTCTAATATTAAAGAGCGATTTGGTATACTTGCAAGGGAGTTGGATCTAAGTAATATAGAAATTTAACTGGTCCGGTTGGAGTAATGATGATGGCAAGCTTCTTACAGACTTATCAGTGTTTTAGTTGGTTTGAATGTAATTAATGGTTGTTGGCTTGCAATGAAATTGTTGTTCTCGAGTTTGATTGGAGGACTTTGGCTGTGGGGTCCTTCTTGGATATAGCCATAACGAAAAATGCTCCGTATCTTTTGATACGGAGCATTTTCTTTGAGCGTCGCGCGCAGATTGTTAGATTTTTTACACAGTCTGTTTCGGCAGTCTCAGTTCAGCGGAATCAATCCCAGCTCAACGCCCCACCAGTCTGATACTCAATAACTCTCGTCTCAAAGAAATTCTTCTCTTTCTTCAAGTCCATAATCTCGCTCATCCAAGGGAACGGGTTAGTCGTCCCTGGATACTCTTCTTTAAGACCGATCTGCGACAGACGACGGTTAGCGATGAACTTCAGATAATCCTCCATCATCGCCGCATTCATGCCCAGTACCCCGCGAGGCATGGTGTCACGCGCATATTCGATCTCGAGCTGAGTACCCTGCAGAATCATCTGCGAAGCCTCTTCCTTCATCTCGGCATCCCACAAGTGCGGGTTTTCGATTTTGATCTGGTTGATCACGTCGATGCCGAAGTTCAGGTGCATGGATTCGTCGCGCAGGATGTATTGGAACTGCTCGGCGACGCCGGTCATTTTGTTGCGGCGGCCCATGGAGAGGATCTGGGTGAAGCCGCAGTAGAAGAAGATGCCTTCCAGAACGCAGTAGTAGGCGATCAGGTTGCGCAGCAGTTCTTTGTCGGTTTCGACGGTGCCGGTTTCGAACTTCGGATCGGAGATCGAACGGGTGTATTTGAGGCCCCAGGTGGCTTTTTTCGCGACCGATGGGATCTCGTGGTACATGTTGAAGATCTCGCCTTCATCCATGGCCAGCGATTCGATGCAGTACTGGTAGGCGTGGGTGTGGATCGCCTCTTCGAAGGCCTGGCGCAGGATGTACTGGCGGCATTCCGGGTTGGTGATCAGGCGGTACACGGCCAGGACCAGGTTGTTGGCAACCAGGGAGTCGGCGGTGGAGAAGAAGCCGAGGTTGCGCATGACGATGCGGCGCTCGTCGTCGGTCAGGCCTTCCGGGTCTTTCCAGAGGGCGATGTCGGCGGTCATGTTGACTTCTTGCGGCATCCAGTGGTTTGCGCAACCGTCCAGATACTTCTGCCAGGCCCAGTCGTACTTGAAGGGTACGAGTTGGTTGAGGTCGGCGCGGCAGTTGATCATGCGCTTTTCGTCGACGGCGACACGGGCGGAGGCGCCTTCGAGTTCGGCGAGGCCTTCGGCGATGTCGAGGTTGTCCAGGGCAGCCTTGGCGCGAGCGATGGCGGCGGAGTCGGACGCGGTTACAGCGCGAGCTTCTTGAGCGGCAACACCACCGGCGGTGTCGAGGCGGTCCATGTTGGCTTCAGTCGCGTGGCCGGCGTTGGCGCCTTTTACCACGGTCTCGCCGCTGTCTTCTTTGTCGAATTCGTCCCAGCTCAGCATGACGTGTCGTCTCCTGCGTGAGGGCCAGATGCCCGTGTGAAAACTGATTGGTTGGTTTTTCACACGACCGGTCTGGCCGCGTTGGATAGCGTTTTTTGCAGCGGTACACGCAGGCAAATAAACATAATTTTGTACGGAGTTCCGAGAGCCGCTGACGGCGCTGCAGTCGGTGAAGACGTCGGCCTGGGCTTCGGACTGGCTGTCATCCCTGTAAGGGAATATTGCAGGCCCGTTAAGCCGGCATTATAGGGAAATTTTTGCGGCCGTGGTGGGGCGAATCCGCGCATGGAGCGGTCGAGAAGGAGGGTTTTTCGGTCGGAGCGAGGGTTTACAGGGCTTTGGCTGGAGATCGCGGGGGCAGATTTTTTTTCTTAAATTTTGACGTGCTACTTTTTTGTTCAAAAAATAGGCAAAAATCCGGGTTTTTTACTACATGTTGTGTTTTGAATCGGTTTTCGGTGGTTCCAGACACAACTAAGCCCGACCGAAGTCGGGCTGTAAGTCACGCCCTATGATCAGCTGAGGCGAACGGCACCGACGTGATCTGCACCATCAGCGGCGACTTTGGCTGCACCGGTGTGATCGGAACCGTCAGCAGCGACCTTGGCGGCGCCAGTGTGATCAAAACCGTCGGAGGCGAGTTTGCCTGCACCGACGTGATCGGCACCGTCGGCGGCGAAAGAGGCCGAACCGGTGTGGTCGTAACCGTCAGAAGCGACAGCCGCTTCGGTGGTGAAAGCCCCCGAGCCTGTGCGGTCGTAGCCATCGGCGGCGAAGGTGTTGGCGGCCAGTACAGACAGGGTCAGGGCGAGGATCAGTTTGGTTTTCATGGTCGTTGCTCCAGGTGTGTTGGCGTTGTGTGCCTTGGTGTGGAGTTCATACTACGCCGACTAATTCGATTAAAAAGCGCAAATAAGTGCTTAAAGCAATCAAGTAAATCGATCTATTCGGTTCGGCGCTTCATCTGCCTTGAACAGCGGGGCGGGTGGGTCGAACCGATAAGAGGGAGTGCGGGCGATTAGCCGTTGGAGCAGCCGTTACCCATGACGCTGTAACGCAGAATGTGGCGTTGACCTTTGGAGTCGTCGTATTCCATTTTCATGGGGACCACTTCGCACACATTGGGGATTTCACTCATGGAGACAACTTTGGCGATGTCCAGGTGAGTGGAGTAGGTGTATTCCTCGATGGCCGGTTGTTGCTGTGCGACATCAGTCGGGACCTCGTCTGCCATGGCGGTTGCGCACAGGCTGGAGAGGGCCAGAACTAATAAAGCTTTCATTTCGGTTTTACCTTTTAGAGGTCGAGTGGGGTCACGCAACCTTTTTGGGGTTGCGTGTGGAACTGGGTTACCGGGTTTTTGATTAACTGCCTTCGTGGGGGCTGCAACTTGGTTAATCAGGGTTTGCCGTGTTGGCGAGGCTGATTTTAGGCGTGAGGGGTGCGTTCATATAGGTGGGGTTTTGATAAACACCTTTGACAGATTTCGTAACAATCGGTGGATGGCGTTGTAGGGCGAGTTAGCTCAGGACGTCGTTCCGACGATAAACCGGAGGGTTCCATGGGTGTCAGATTTGACGCGTTATCGTTCACGAACATCGCGAGCAGGCTCGCTCCCACAGGAGTTTGCGTGGTGTTTGGGACGGTGGTTCCAGGCTTATCACGATAATTTGTAGGGGCTTGTTACTACCATCGTCGAATGGTTCTATAGGCCCGGCCCGGCTACAACTGGGTCATACAAAAACAACTATTCCACCGAGGTAAGAAAGATGAGTGCGGCTTCCCTGTATCCCGTTCGTCCCGAGGTTCTGGCCAATACGCTGACTGACGAGGCGACCTACAAGGCCATGTACCAGCAGTCCGTCGTCAACCCGGACGGCTTCTGGCGCGAACAAGCCAAGCGCCTCGACTGGATCAAGCCTTTCACCACGGTGAAGCAGACTTCCTTCGACGACCACCATGTCGACATCAAGTGGTTCGCCGACGGCACCCTGAACGTTTCCTACAACTGCCTCGACCGTCATCTGGCCGAGCGCGGCGATCAAGTCGCGATCATTTGGGAAGGGGATGACCCTGCCGAAAGCCGCAACATCACCTACCGCGAGCTGCACGAACAAGTCTGCAAGTTCGCCAACGCCTTGCGCGGCCAGGACGTGCACCGCGGCGACGTGGTGACTATCTATATGCCGATGATCCCAGAAGCCGTGGTCGCCATGCTGGCCTGCACCCGGATCGGCGCGATTCACTCGGTGGTATTCGGTGGTTTCTCGCCGGAAGCCCTGGCCGGTCGCATCATCGACTGCAAATCCAAAGTGGTGATCACCGCTGACGAAGGCGTTCGTGCCGGCAAGAAAATCCCGCTCAAGACCAACGTCGACGACGCGCTGACCAACCCGGAAACCAGCAGCATCCAGAAAGTCATCGTGTGCAAGCGCACCGGTGGCAACATCAAGTGGAACCAGCATCGCGACATCTGGTACGAAGACCTGATGAAAGTGGCGGGCAGTGTCTGCGCGCCGAAAGAGATGGGCGCTGAAGAGGCGCTGTTCATCCTTTACACCTCCGGCTCCACCGGCAAGCCTAAAGGCGTGCAGCACACCACCGGCGGTTACCTGCTTTACGCTGCCATGACCCATGAGCGCGTGTTCGACTACCGTCCGGGCGAAATCTTCTGGTGCACCGCCGACGTCGGCTGGGTCACCGGCCACACTTACATTGTCTACGGCCCGCTGGCCAACGGCGCGACCACCGTGCTGTTCGAAGGCGTGCCGAACTATCCGGACATCACCCGGGTGGCGAAGATCGTCGACAAGCACAAGGTCAACATCCTCTACACCGCGCCGACCGCCATTCGGGCGATGATGGCGTCGGGTCAAGCCGCTGTCGAAGGTGCTGATGGCAGCAGCTTGCGTCTGTTGGGTTCGGTCGGTGAGCCGATCAACCCGGAAGCGTGGGACTGGTACTACAAGAACGTCGGCAAGTCCCGTTGCCCGATCGTCGATACCTGGTGGCAGACCGAAACCGGCGGCAACATGATGAGCCCGTTGCCGGGTGCGCATGGCCTGAAGCCGGGTTCGGCGGCACGTCCGTTCTTCGGCGTGGTGCCGGCGCTGGTGGACAACCTCGGCAACATCCTCGAAGGCGTTGCCGAGGGCAATCTGGTGATTCTCGATTCGTGGCCAGGCCAGGCGCGCACGCTGTATGGCGACCATGACCGCTTCGTCGACACCTACTTCAAGACCTTCAGCGGCATGTATTTCACCGGTGACGGTGCGCGTCGTGACGAAGACGGTTACTACTGGATCACCGGGCGTGTGGACGACGTACTCAACGTGTCCGGCCACCGCATGGGCACCGCCGAAATCGAAAGCGCGATGGTCGCTCACCCGAAAGTCGCCGAGGCCGCCGTGGTCGGTGTGCCGCACGACATCAAGGGGCAGGGCATCTATGTCTACGTGACGCTGAACGCTGGCGAAGAGACGAGCGAGCAGTTGCGTCTGGAGCTGAAGAACTGGGTACGCAAAGAAATCGGCCCGATTGCTTCGCCGGATGTGATTCAGTGGGCACCAGGGCTGCCGAAAACCCGTTCGGGCAAGATCATGCGCCGGATTCTGCGCAAGATTGCGACGGCTGAGTACGATGGGTTGGGCGATATCTCCACCCTGGCAGACCCGGGTGTGGTGCAGCATTTGATTGATACGCACAAGACGATGAACGTTGCGTAAGTAGCGTTTGGAGTCATCGAAGCCCCGTCAGGTGTTTAGCCTGATGGGGTTTTTTAATGGCTGATGGTTTTGGATTGGCCGTTCGGGCCTCTTCGCTAGCAGGCTAGCTCCCACAGGGGGGGCTCCGGTGGATTCACAATGTGAGCCGAGCGCAGTTCCCTTGTGGGAGATGTTGAGCCTGATGGGGATTGGCTGATGGTTTTGTGTTGGTAGTCCGGGCCTCTTCGCTAGCAGGCTAGCTCCCACAGGGATCTCCGGTGGATTCACAATTTGCATCGAGCGCAGTTCCCTCTGTGGGAGCTAGCCTGCTAGCGATAGCGATCTGTCAGTGGCCAAATCAACAACGACCAATAATTATCGGCTTCACCCGTAGGGCATTTCCCACTGTTACCCGCCACCCTTCAAGTAACTGAATGTGTAACCGCTCGCGCCGATACGGGGCATTGAGAAACGCCATCAGCCCGCAACGGTGCATTTTTGCTCGGCAAAAAAATAAGAACCCACGCTACGCTTGCCGGATTAGAAGGCTTTGCCAATAATAGGCCCGCAATTTGCAATGTAGATCGGTTCACTGTCTTTTGCTCTTGCATGAAATTGCAAGGCTGTCAACGCGCCCAAGCGGCTTTCTCGGTGCTTCTGTAATTTGTTGTCGCATTGAAGAAATATCGGCTTCGGGCCTGTCGTTAGAATGCCGATCACTCGCTCGTCGTTGTCTGTGTTGAAAATTCGCACAGGCACTGTAGGACGCAGCAACGCTTTCCGGTTCCACTCATTCGCATATTGGGCTGTCGCTCACTCTGCCGTTTTAGCCCTTTACCGATGGAGTCCCAAGATGAAGAAACTCGTGCTGCTTGGCGCCCTGGCACTGTCCGTGCTGTCCCTGCCAACCTTCGCCGATGAAAAGCCTCTGAAAATCGGTATCGAAGCGGCTTACCCTCCGTTTGCTTCCAAGGCACCGGACGGCAGCATCGTTGGTTTTGACTACGACATCGGCAACGCCCTGTGCGAAGAGATGAAGGTCAAGTGCACGTGGGTCGAGCAAGAGTTTGACGGTCTGATCCCGGCACTCAAAGTGCGCAAGATCGACGCGATCCTGTCGTCCATGTCGATCACTGAAGACCGCAAGAAGTCCGTGGACTTCACCAACAAGTACTACAACACCCCGGCTCGCCTGGTCATGAAGGCCGGCACTCAAGTCAGCGAAGGCCTGACTGAGCTCAAGGGCAAGAACATCGGCGTGCAACGTGGTTCGATCCACGAGCGTTTCGCCCGCGAAGTCCTGGCCCCGCTGGGTGCCGAGATCAAGCCGTACGGTTCGCAGAACGAAATTTACCTCGACGTGGCGGCCGGTCGCCTCGACGGCACCGTGGCAGACGCTACGCTGCTGGATGACGGTTTCCTGAAAACCGACGCCGGCAAAGGTTTCGCCTTCGTTGGCCCGGCCTTCACCGACGTCAAATACTTCGGCGACGGCGTAGGCATTGCTGTTCGCAAGGGTGACGCGCTGAAAGACAAGATCAACACCGCGATCACCGCCATTCGCGAGAACGGCAAGTACAAGCAAATCCAGGACAAATACTTCGCCTTCGATATCTACGGCAAGTAACACGTTCCGGCGACAAGTCCGAAATGGCGCAAGCAGCAGGATCTCTGAGGTTTGCGCCATTTTTTCATCCCAACTTTCGAGGACCTGAATCATGTTGAAAGGCTACGGGGCTGTCATCCTCGATGGCGCATGGCTGACGCTTCAGCTCGCCTTGTCGTCCATGGCTCTGGCCATCGTTCTGGGGCTGATCGGCGTTGCGCTGCGTCTGTCGCCGGTGCGTTGGCTGGCCTGGCTGGGCGATCTGTATTCCACGGTGATCCGCGGGATTCCCGATCTGGTGCTGATCCTGTTGATTTTCTACGGCGGTCAGGACCTGCTCAACCGCGTCGCGCCGATGCTCGGCTATGACGATTACATCGACCTGAACCCGTTGGTCGCCGGTATCGGCACTCTGGGCTTCATCTTCGGTGCGTACCTGTCGGAAACCTTCCGTGGCGCGTTCATGGCGATCCCGAAGGGGCAGGCAGAAGCGGGCATGGCGTACGGCATGAGCAGTTTTCAGGTGTTCTTCCGGGTATTGGTGCCGCAGATGATTCGTCTGGCGATTCCGGGCTTCACCAACAACTGGCTGGTGTTGACCAAGGCCACCGCGCTGATTTCGGTGGTGGGTCTGCAAGACATGATGTTCAAGGCCAAGCAGGCGGCAGATGCCACCCGCGAGCCTTTCACCTTCTTCCTCGCAGTGGCGGCGATGTACCTGGTGATCACCAGTGTCTCGTTGCTGGCATTGCGTCACCTTGAGAAGCGCTACTCGGTAGGCGTAAGGGCGGCTGATCTATGATCTTCGACTACAACGTCATTTGGGAGGCCTTGCCGCTGTACTTTGGCGGCCTGGTGACCACCCTCAAATTGCTCGCACTGTCGCTGTTTTTCGGTCTGCTGGCGGCCTTGCCGCTGGGGCTGATGCGCGTCTCGAAGAACACCGTCGTCAACATGACGGCCTGGCTCTTCACCTACGTGATCCGCGGCACGCCGATGCTGGTGCAGCTGTTTTTGATCTACTACGGGCTGGCGCAATTCGAAGCAGTACGTGAAAGCTTCCTGTGGCCATGGCTGTCCAGCGCGACGTTCTGTGCGTGCCTGGCCTTCGCGATCAACACCAGTGCCTACACCGCAGAAATCATCGCCGGCAGCCTGCGCGCTACGCCGAACGGTGAAATCGAAGCGGCCAAGGCCATGGGCATGTCGCGCTTCAAGATGTACAAACGCATCCTGCTGCCATCGGCCCTGCGCCGTGCGTTGCCGCAGTACAGCAACGAAGTGATCATGATGCTGCAGACCACCAGTCTGGCGTCGATCGTGACCCTGATCGACATCACCGGTGCCGCGCGCACGGTCAACGCTCAGTTCTACCTGCCGTTCGAGGCTTACATCACCGCTGGCGTGTTCTACCTGTGCCTGACGTTCATTCTGGTGAAGCTGTTCAAACTGGCCGAGCGCCGCTGGCTGGGCTATCTGGCCCCGCGGAAGCACTGATATGGAACGCATCGATCATCCATTGCCGTGGAGCCACCTGGGCAGCGAACGCCAGATTTCGGTGTTCCGCTTCGGTAGTGGCGAGCGCAAGGCCTACATCCAGGCCAGCCTGCACGCCGATGAATTGCCGGGGATGCGCACGGCCTGGGAGCTGAAAAAGCGCCTGGCCGGACTCGAAGCCCAAGGCTTGCTCAACGGCGTAATCGAACTGGTGCCGGTGGCCAACCCACTGGGCCTCGGTCAACTGCTTCAGGGCAATCATCAAGGTCGTTTCGAAGCGGGCAGCGGCAAGAATTTCAACCGCGATTTCGTCGAGCTGAGCGCGCCAGTGGCGGCCCAACTCGAAGGACATCTGGGTGATGATCCGCACGCCAATATTCGCTTGATTCGCCAGGCCATGAGCGATCACCTGGCGGCATTGCCAGAGGCAAGCAGCCAGTTGCAAGGCATGCAGCGCGTACTGCTCAGCCATGCCTGCACCGCCGACGTGGTGCTGGATCTGCACTGCGACGCCGAAGCAGCGCTGCACATGTATGCCTTGCCGCAACACTGGCCGCAATGGCGTTCGCTCGCCGCGCACCTGAATGTGAAGGTCGGTTTGCTGGCGGAAGATTCCGGCGGCAGCTCCTTCGACGAAGCCTGCTCGCTGCCGTGGCTGCGTCTGTCGCGTCAGTTCCCGGACGCGCAGATTCCGCTGGCCTGCCTGGCGACCACCATTGAACTGGGTGGTCAGGCCGACACCGGTCGCGCTGATGCCGAGGCTTACGCCGAAGGCATTCTCGCGTTCCTCGCCGAGCAAGGCTTGATCAGCGGCGAATGGCCGAAACCGGCGCACGAAGCTTGCGAAGGCCTGCCGTTCGAAGGCACCGAATTGCTGTTCGCGCCGCATCCGGGCGTGATCAGTTTTCTGCGTAAACCCGGTGAGTGGATCGAAGCCGGCGATGAGATTTTCGAAGTGATCGATCCGTTATCGGATCGGGTCAGCACGGTGTGTGCTGGTACGTCCGGGGTGCTGTTTGCCATTGAACGGCTGCGTTATGCCCAACCCGGTTTCTGGCTGGCCAAGGTGGCGGGGCGCGAAGCGCTGCGTCACGGGCGCTTGCTCAACGACTGACTGACTGTTTTTGTGAGAACCGACCGCATGTACAAACTTGAAGTCCAAGACCTGCATAAACGCTATGGCAGTCACGAAGTGCTCAAGGGCGTGTCCCTGAAAGCGGCGGCTGGCGATGTGATCAGCATCATCGGCTCCAGTGGCTCCGGCAAAAGTACTTTCCTGCGCTGCATTAACCTGCTGGAGCAGCCGCACGCGGGCAAGATTCTGCTCAACAACGAAGAGCTGAAACTGGTGGCCAACAAGGACGGTGCGCTGAAGGCCGCCGACCCGAAACAGCTGCAACGCATGCGTTCGCGCCTGTCGATGGTGTTCCAGCATTTCAACCTGTGGTCGCACATGACCGCGCTGGAAAACATCATGGAAGCGCCGGTCCATGTGCTCGGCATGTCCAAGGCCGAAGCCCGCGAGAAAGCCGAGCACTACCTGAACAAGGTGGGCGTGGCGCATCGTAAGGATGCCTACCCAGGCCACATGTCCGGCGGCGAGCAACAGCGCGTGGCGATTGCCCGTGCCCTGGCGATGGAGCCCGAGGTGATGCTGTTCGACGAACCGACCTCGGCCCTCGACCCGGAACTGGTCGGCGACGTGCTGAAGGTCATGCAGGCCCTGGCGCTGGAAGGCCGGACCATGGTGGTGGTCACGCACGAAATGGGCTTCGCCCGTGAAGTGTCGAACCAACTGGTGTTCCTGCACAAAGGTGTCGTCGAAGAAAGCGGCAACCCGCGCGAGGTGCTGGTCAATCCACAGTCCGAGCGTCTGCAGCAATTCCTCTCGGGCAGCCTGAAGTAAACCGAACTCCCGTTGCGCACCGGGATAGTGCATGCTTCGCAACCTGAAGGCCAGCTCCCACAGTTTGATCTGTGTTGGTTTTGAGATTTGCGTTCATTTCCGGGCTAGCATTGGCCCATGCCTTCATCACTGTTTTCGTTTCGGATTGCCCGCCATGACTGCCCATCGAATTGG
>NZ_CABVIR010000005.1 GCF_902498065.1 Pseudomonas fluorescens
TAGCGTTCACGTGCGTTCTCGGTACTTAGTTGGTTGTGTGGTAGTTTTGTGTGTTTGGTGGGCTAGTCAGCGACCCACCAACTCGACACCTTTCTATTCGTCGGCAGCGTCGGATGTGTATAAGGGAAAGTGGTAGCCTCATACAAAACCCGGCTACGGGGCGTTCTGTTGTGATCTGGCCAAGGAAGGTCATTTACGCGTGCTGCATCAACGTCCCGGAGCCTGTGCCTCGTCACAGGAAAAGGAAACCTGGATGGTTAATGCAAACCCTCACGCCCGCTTCAGCCTCACGATCGATGACGTTCAACATGACCTTCAGGTGCTCGGGTTCACCGGCAAGGAACTCATCAGCCAGCCATACACCTTTGAGATCGAACTGGTCAGCGACAGGCGCGACCTGAATCAGAACGACCTGCTGAACACACTGGCCTTCCTCGCCTTCAATAACGCTGGCGATGGCATTCACGGGCAAATACATGGTGTGAGCAAAGGCAGTCTCGGTAATGGACTGACCCGCTACAGCGTGACGCTGGTGCCTCGCCTGGCGTACCTGGACCACCGCATCAATTGCCGCATTTTCCAGCAAATGACCGTCCCGCAAATCATTGCGCAGGTGCTGGAACCCCATGGCATCCACCGTGATTTCCACCAGTTTCACCTGGGCGGCGTGTATCCGGATCGCGAGTACTGCGTTCAGTATCAGGAGTCAGACAAAGCGTTCATAGAACGCCTCTGCCAGGAGGAAGGTCTGCACTACCACTTCCGGCACAGCCGCGAAAAACACGTCATGGTGTTCGGCGACGACCAGACCGTGTTTCCCCGGCTCGACCGTCCGACCCGCTATAAACACGACAACGGCATGGTCGCCGAAACGCCGGTGATCAATCACTTTGACGTGCAGGTGCAAGCAGGCACCAGCCGCACCACACGCCGCGATTACGATTTCAAAAAAGCACGGATTTTACTGGAGGCCGAGAGCAGGCCTGATACTTCCCGAGCTCAGCCGGATCTTGAGGATTACCACTACCCCGGTCGTTTCATCCAGCGCGATCGCGGCAAGTTGTTGAGTCAACGCGCGCAGGAGCGTCACGGCGCCGAGGGCCGTGTGGCGCGGGGTAAAAGCGATCAACCGGTGCTGCTCTCCGGGCACTTCCTGCCACTGACTGAACACCCGGATGACGAATGGAACGACCTGTGGCTACTGACTGAAATCGAGCATGAAGGGGCGCAGCCGCAAGTCCTGCAACAGTACGCGGGCTACACGGGCACCGGCGTTGAAAACGGCTTTCAGGGTTATCGCAACCAGTTCCTCGCCACGCCCTGGGACGCAATCTACCGCTCGCCGCTAACCCACCACAAACCGCGCATTGCCGGCGTTCAAAGCGCCGTGGTCACCGGCCCGACAGGCGAGGACATCCATTGTGACGAGTACGGTCGGGTCAAGGTGCAGTTCTTCTGGGACCGCGAAGGTCGCAACGACGATAAAAGCAGCTGCTGGCTGCGAGTCTCCTCCCTCTTGGCCGGCAACGCCTTTGGCGGCGTCGCCTTGCCGAGAGTCGGCATGGAGGTCCAGGTCAGCTTTCAGGACGGCGACCCTGATCATCCCGAAATCATCGGGTGCCTCACCAACAGCGCCAATCCGCTGCCCTACGAATTACCCGCCAACAAAACCCGCAGCGTCTTCCGCTCCCGCAGCTCGCCCGACAGCACGGGATTCAGCGAACTGCACGTTGAAGACCGTGCCGGCCGGGAACTGATTTACCTGCGCGCCCAGCGGGACATGGAACAACGAATAGAAAACGACAGCCGTCTGGAGGTCGGCAACGAGCAGCACACCACCGTCAAGGGCGACAGCGTTACCGTGCTGCAAGCCACGGAACACCGCACCACCCGCGGTGATCGGCAGACACAGCTCAAGGCCAACGATTACCTGCAGGTTGCCGGCAACAGCCATACCCATGTTGATCAAACCCTGGCATTTGGCGCTGGCCGGGCGGTTGTCATTGAAGCCGATCTGATCATTCTGAAGGCCGGGACGAAGATCACGATCGAAGCCGGTGGTGAACATTTACAGGTCGGCGGCGGCGGAATTTTCGGCAGCAGCGAACTCCAGGTGGGTGGTGCTCCCCTGCGCATACCGGCCGCCTCGATCGCAATGCCTCGGTCAATTGATGGTTTTTCCGTGCCACCAGAACTGCCGCCCATGCTCGCCTCGTCCCAGCCCGCACTGATGGCGGCAAGCAACGCGTTGGCGGCGGACTTCTGTCCGATCTGCGAAGCCTGCCGGGATGGCGTCTGCCCAACGGAAGGAGCCGCCGCATGATCAACACATTCCCCCGTCAATGGATGAACGAACAGCACCGCTCGGGCCACGAAGTGTGTCTGGTGCTGGACTCGCAGAACGAGCGCGAAACCCGTCAGCTATTGTTTAAGTCCAGCGGACATGACCAATACCTGAGCGTCTACAACGCAACAACCCTCGCGAACCTGGCCGATGCCGGTCCGTTTATGTTCACCCTGGAACAGCCCGGCGACAGACGCCTCGACGCCCTGCTGGATCATCCCGAGCGCAACTGGGGCTGGCTCGCGAGCGTGGAAAAAGGTGCCCTGCGTGGGTTGGCCAATCACTGGCAAGAACGATTGATTGTCGGGACACGTCCCTATCAGGCGCTGTACCGCTTTCACGACAATCGAGTGCTGAGCCGAGCGCTAAAACATCTGCCAGCCGAAGAATATCCGGCCTTTCTTGGGCCGGCGATCAGCCTCTGCTACTGGGACGGCGCAACGTGGAACACAACTCACAACCCCGCCCCCGGCACGTATCCCGTACCCAACAACCCACACTGGTTGCGCATCCCCCAGCCCCAACCGCAGGCCTCGGAAATTCGCCGGCTCAACGCCCATCGCTACTTGTTGGCCGAGCATGTTGAGGCTTACGCCAATGTCGCCGAAGAGCATGAACCTGATACGTGGTTGCGTGAGCGTTTGGCCCTTGCGGATGCGTGGGGGTGGGTAGCGCCGGAGCAGTTGCAATTTCTGCTGATTCAGAGCCTGCAGGCGCCGGGGTTTACGTTGCCGCCGGAGTGGGAGGTGCGGGGGAATGAGAGCCCGACGGAGCACTTTGAACGGGTGCAGCACTGGGTGGGGTTTTGGCGAGGGGATGTGCCGATATGAAGCGGATATCGAGTATTGCAGGGGTGGTTTGTTGTATGGCGTTGGTCGCGGGTTGCTCTACCGGGCAGCAGAACACATTCACCTTCACCGCCGACTTACCACCCGATTTTGCTTACGTCGCAGCGGTTTACTACACACCCGCCGAAGGTGAAACCTGCACTGTTAAAACAAAGGACAACTTGGCGCCGGTTTTCAATGACCAATGGCGGAAAGAATACAAACCAGATTCCGAAATAGAGATTCATATAACGCGCAAGGGCTGCCCGTTGGTCGTTAGGCGTATCGAACTGGAGATCAACTCGGCGTATGGAAAAGATCGAGGCGACTTCGGCAGGGAAAGCGCCATGGTCGTCATTCGCCAGGAATTGAAGGAGCAATCGAAAGGCACTTTTAGTGAAGCGGGTGAAAGTGTCTTTTACGGTCAGTGCCAGTGGCTGTTTCGCACAGCGGGAGCTCAGCGACGCATCGTTAAAATCCTCGACTGTAAAGCAACTGATGAACAGGGAGAGCTTAAACGTGGCCGTCCATTTTCGGCTTACACCCTCGATCAACTTCCGGGCAAGACCGTGAAAATGAAGATCAAGTTGGCGGATGAGGAAAAACCTGGCTGGGGAGACACATGGGTCAAGGTGCCCGGTGGCTGGAAGCGTTGCCTGGGCAAAGGCTTCGAAGACGAACGTGCTTATTGCGATGGCAACTACACCGATTTCAGCACCTTCAAAATGGTGGATGGACGCGTCTGCACCATTTACCCCGGCTGCACGGAATAAGGACATTAATCACATGCCACTCTGTTCTTCGCAGAAGAAGTTGCTGTTGAAATTTTCTACATTGAGTTGCTGCATCACATTAATCACCGGCTGTGCAAAGAGCCCGCCGAATACGTTCACCTTCACCGCCGACTTACCGCCTGATTTTGCCTACCAAGCCGTCGCCGTATACGTGCCCGCCAAGGGCGAAACCTGCACCGTGCCGGGGGAAAGAAATACGGAAGTTGGGTACAACATGAAGTGGCGTGAAAGTTACACGCCGGACTCCGAAATCGCTATGTACAGGACAGTCAGTGGCTGCCCGCTGGTGATCTGGAAAATTGATCTGGAAATCAATTCCTCCTACGGAAAAGCACGAGGCGATTTCGGTGGGGATTTTGCAACTGTAGTCATTCGCAATGAGGTGGAAGACGAATACAGGAGCACTTTCGACGAAACGGGGAAAAGTGCCTTTCACGGTCAATGTCAGTGGCTGTTTCGCACCTCAGGCAAGCCTCGCATCCTCAGAAAAATTCTTGACTGCAAGTCAGCAGATGCAAATGGCGAGCTTGACCGGGGCCATCCGTTTTCGGCGTACACCCTCGACCAACTGCCGGGTAAGACCGTGAAGATGAAAATCAAGCTGGCGGATGAGGAAAAACCAGGTTGGGGAGACACATGGGTCAAGGTTCCCGGCGGCTGGAAGCGTTGCATGGGCAAAGGTTTCGAGGATCAAGACGCCTATTGCTTCGGTAACTACACCGATTTCAGCACCTTCCAAATGGTGGATGGGCGCATCTGCACCATTTACCCCGGCTGCACGGATTAAGGAGATATTGATATGACGTCATTGGAAAAGGACTTGGCATCAAGCTTGAGCAGTCGCGTACTCGCCTGCCCGGTACAAGTTAAATGGACCAGTTTTCAGTTGGTCGACGAGTTTGGCTCTGGCGAACCGTATGCCGGATTGGCCTATACCGCTTTTGACTCGGAAGGCCAGACATATAGTGGCCATCTCGATATCGCGGGTACAGGAAAAATCACCAACCATTTTGCAGGGCCTGTTACGTTAATTCTTGACCAGAAATACAAAGGACAGGAAACGGTATACGTGCGAGCTAAAGAGCGCCCGCATTACCCTCTCGAAATTACCGAACTTCAAGTACGTGCGGAGCAAACCCGCTATCTGAACAAGAATTCAACCCGCACCAAAAATAATCCCGCACAAGCCTGTGCTGACACATTCCTCCAAGTAGAAGTGCGTCATCTGGTTAAGCATGCCACACACTTACCCCCCGAGGTTTATCGCCATTACCCCCACAGTACGGGAACGTCGAAAATCATGGGCGAGCATCGCAAGCTAGGCGTTGCCCTGATGCCAAAGAAACACACAATCCTGGAAGTGCGCCCTCTTCGGGCTTTACGCCCTATGCTGTCTACGAGTCCCGAGTTCTGTGCCCTGAATCTCTATCAACTCGCCCTGATGGCTACACTGAGCTACTGCCCGTTTGGCATGAAACCGGAAAAACGCCCCATCGAAACAGGTCCAGTGTCATTCCCTCTCCAACCCAGCGTTGGAAACTGGTTCGGCGATGCATTGGCAAAGTCTGATGAGCTATGGCGTGTCGATGCAGCGCAGACCAATGCCTTCTACCCGCTGTATGAGGATGTGCCGTACTCCAAGCGTCTGGAAATCGTGCCATTCGATCCAAACCTTTACGTTGTCAACAAACCTGATCGGAAAGACAATCAGGAAAACCCTGCGAAAGTTCACTTTCTCGATGACAGAAAGCAAGGAGCGAAAACGACTGATACTCAAGCGTTCATCACCCACAACGACGAACTGATCCTGATTGCCGTACGCGGCACATCCGAACTTTGGGCGGATGGCCTGCGCGATGTTGATGCCTCCCAAGTTCCGTTTGAAGACACTGACAGCAAAGTCCATCGCGGCTTTTACGAATCTGCGCAAAAAGCTTACGACTTCGTCGTGAAATACCTGGATAAATTCTACTCCGGTCAAAAACTCCTGATCTGCGGCCACAGCCTCGGTGGCGCGGTCGCATTGATCCTCTCGGAAATGCTGCGTCGCAGAACTGAGGGTTACTCCATCCAGCTCTACACCTACGGCGCACCCCGCGCAGGCGATGCCAATTTCGTCGCCGGCGCGAAGGGCCTGGTGCATCACCGCATCGTCAACCACAACGACCCGGTGCCGAGCGTGCCGGGGACTTGGATGGACACCAAGGCCGATGTTTTTGGAACGGGGTTGGCGTTGACGTTTGTCAACGTGCCGCTCGGGTTGTCGGTGTTTTTTGCGGGCATCACGAACTGGACGGGCGAGCCGTACGATCACCATGGTTCGTTACGGCATTTCATGCCTGTGGAATTTGAGCGTGGGATAAAGTCCGCGATCCTGTGGGAACCCGGCTGCGACACCATCACCCAACATGCGGCTTGCAGCTTGGCGATTCAGCAGAAAAACGGCTTGCCCCATCGGCCGCCATTACTGGCACAGATCTTCCAGGCCGGAAATCATTTAATGGCCGGCGGATATGTTCCGGCGTGTTGGGCGGTTCTGTTGCGGTGGCAGCAAGCGCACGAGAAAAAGCGTTCGCGGGTGACGGATCTTGAGTTTGATCGGGTCGCGAATTCGCTGGCACGAATCACCACACAGTTGCGTGAAATAGAACGTAGTTTAACGGCGCGTTCGGAGGCTTACGTGCGCACCCAGGAGGACAACATCCGAGCACTCGGCCTGGAAAAAAACAGGATTGCAATCACAGTCGATCGCTTGAAACGCGTGCGTGAAGAGAGGGTGACCGCACACGCGCTTTACGGGTCGCTGCTGGAACAGCCTGAGCAACTGAAGGCTAACGTGGCGCGCTGGCTGGCTCATCCTGAGAACAAGGTTAAAGACCCGTTCGCCATGGCGCCGGAGGACCCTGAGGGGGACGCGCTGATGAGTTCAATCTATGGGCGCACTATCGGCGCGCCGTACACGCTGGATATCGATTCGATCTGTTAAACACGCCCGTGTTTAAAAGCCTCGCCGGTAACTTCGCGAAAGCTACAGCGCCTTGCGTCATTGCCTACGGGTACGCCAGAATCCGCCGGCTTGTGCGCCTTGGGCCCGGGTTCTATCGTTGGTCGGTCGCTGAAAAACAGTGATCGGGTTTGGTAGCCCGGAGTACTGCGTACAACGCTCCATTATGCTGACGCCCTTTCAAGGTCGTGGCTTTTATGGTGGTCGTGCGCAGGGCCTTTTCGAAGGCGCCGGTTCCAGTACTCCGGTCTACCAACCTGTGCATGGCCACCACCCCTCGTTTGGTAGCGAGAGTGATGGCTCCATTCAGAAAGTACTGGAGATCCATCTATGCCTAAGCCAACACCCAACCCGCCGGAAACCGATCCGACATCCCCCTCCGAAAATCTCAGCCCGGAAAAACCCGACGAAACCTCGGAACGCATCCCCTCCCATGCCGACATCCGTGCCACCCCACGCACACCGAGCACGATGTACACCCTCGATCCACACATCAACACCGAAGACCTGTTAGGACACGCTTGCGAGTCACTGGCCTCAGCCCATGTCATGACCATGGATCTGGCGGACCGAACGCACGGGCCGAGTCGCAATACCCTGCTGGGCATTGCCCAAGTGATCATGCTGGGCGAACTGAACGTGAACCGGGCGCTGGATCAACTCGATCCGGTCGAGTAATCGCTGCCCTGCGGCGAGGGCGTGCGCCCTCGTCACGGCCACTGATCGAATCACTTGATCCGATAATGAAAGGTATTGCGCACCGCCGGCACCGATACCGCCTGACCCTCAACGACTTTCGGCTGGTAACGAAAGGTGTTGGCAGCGATCAGAGACGGACGCATGAACAGTGGATGGCAACCGTCGAGCACTCTTGGGTTTTCGACTTTGCCCTGTGGGTTGACCGTATATTCCACGGTGCAATCGCCTTCGATGTTCTTGTCCAGCGCCCGTTGCGGGTAATCCGGCGCTTCCTTGCTCAACGGCAAATACTGGCGGCTGTTGGCAGCGGCCTGTGCCGCTTGCTGACGGGCGCGGTCTGCGTTCAGGCGTGCTTGTTCGGCTTGTTGTGCCTGTTGCTCGGCGACGCGTAGTTGTTCCGCTCCGCGGGCGCGCTTTTCCGATTCAAGACGCTGGCGTTGTTGCTCGGCCTGAAGGTCACGCTTTTTGTCTTCGACCCGTTTACGCGCCAACGCCGCCTGCTCGAGTTTTTGTGCCTGGATGTGTGGGTCGACGGCAGGTTTGGCCGGGGCTGCGACAACCGGTTCGGCCGGTGCCGGCTCGACCAACGCCGGTTCCGGTGCCACGGGCGGCAATGCCGCAGGCAACATCACCAGTTGGGTCTTCAATACGGCCGGCGATTCGACGCGTGGTTGTTCCGGTGACCAGCCATGCACCAGCAGCGCCAGAACGATGACATGCAACGCCACCGCGAGGCTCGCCGCCAGACTGTTTTGCCAGAACCCACTGCGGACACTGCGCGGCAACGTCATCGCTGGGCTATGCATGATCATCGCCGTCATTGCGGGGCCTCGGTCACCAGCCCGAGATGACTGACGCCGCCCTGCTGCAACGCCGCCATGGCCGCGACGACGCTGCCGTAACCGGCATCCTTGTCGGCTCGGATGTAAACCTGGGTGTCGTGGCGCTCGGCGACGATGTTCGCCACCTTCACGCGCATGTCGTCGAGGGTCACAGCGCTGTCAGTCTGGTGTTGAGTGTCGAGTTCACCACCAAGGTTCCAGTAGTAACCGCCCTCGGCCTTCACCGACAGCGTGAGAATCTGCTGACGGCTGTCAGAGGCCAGGGCTTCACTGGCGACCTTGGGCAGCTCGATCTTCACGCCTTGGGTGAGCATCGGCGCGGTGACCATGAAAATCACCAGCAGCACCAACATCACGTCGATGTACGGCACCACGTTCATTTCGGCTTTGGGTCCGTGCTTGCGTTGCGGTTTGATCAGCATGTTCACGCTCCTCTCAGGCGGCGACGGCCAGGTTCATCGGTGTGCCGTGCAGCGTGCGATGCAGGCGCACTTGCAGCTCATTGCCGAAGGCGTAATAGCGAGTGAGCAACGTCTGGCTGCGGGAGGAAAAGCGGTTATAGGCAATCACCGCCGGAATCGCCGCAAACAGGCCGATGGCCGTGGCGATCAGCGCCTCGGCGATGCCTGGCGCCACGGTCGACAGCGTGGCTTGCTGCACCTGGGACAGGCCGAGGAAGGAATTCATGATCCCCCACACCGTGCCGAACAGGCCGATGTAAGGGCTGACCGAGCCGACCGTCGCGAGGAACTGCAAGCCTTTCTCCAGCTGCACTTCCTGCTCGCTGATCGCCACATAGAGCGCACGCTCCACCCCTTCGAGCACCACGTCGGCGGCGTTGCCCGGATGCTGGTTGAGATGATTGAACTCGTGAAGCCCTGCATGAAAAATCGGCTCCACGCCGCTCTCGTTATGAGCCGTTTCCCGATACAGCGGCAGCAGGTCCGAAGCGCCGCGAAAGCGCTGCACAAAGGCATTCATCTGCCGTTCGCGCTGCTGTAACAAGCGACCGCGCTGGATGATCAGGTACCAACTGAGCAACGAGGCCAGCAACAGGGTGAGCATGACCGCCTTGACCAACAAACTGGCGTCGCTGATCAGCCCCCAGATTGTCATGTGTTCGAGCGTGGCCTGCATGGTGAAACTCCTTATCTGAAGCACTCGGGCCGTCGATGCGCGACGGCTGCCGAGCTATTGGATGAAAGTGGGATGACACGTTGATGACAGGCCGGTTCAGGGCAGATTCAGGGCTTGAGTGACCTGCGCCCAGGGCACGAACTTGAAGTTTTGCGTCTGCTCGGGCATGCGTTTGCGGCCGTCCTGCACCACCAGCAAGCCTTGGCTCCAGGGTCCGCCGAGGTTCACCGAGGTGACTTCCAGGCCATCGGTTTCCGACGCGCCATCGATGCCCAGTGCCGCGTTCAGACCGACGCGAAAGGCGCCACGCGAGGCGAACGGTGGCTCGGCGTCCAGCACCAGGTAACTGTCGTTGCCTTGACTTGAGATCACCAGATAGTCACGCGCCGCGCTTTGGTACAGCGCCAGACCTTCAACATCGGCATGCAGTTGCGACCCGACCTTGATCACGCTGGTCAATGTCGCCGGTTGATCGGCGCGGGCATCCACCGCCCACACGCCGACATCTTCTTCACCGAGAAACAGTCGCTGGCGCTGGTCATCGGCCACGCAACCTTCTGGCTGGCTGTCGACCTTGAACTGGCGCACCAGCTCACCTTGCACACTGCCGTTCGGCGCGCTCAGGCGGTATTGCAGGAACGTTCCGTCCTTGCCATTGGCGATTGCGTAGAGCTCGCCACTCGCTGGCTGAAACAGGCAGATGCCGTAGATTTCCTTGAGCGGCGTGGGGATCTCGCCGGCTTCACGCAGCTCGCCGCTCTGGCGGTCGATGCTGAACAGGCTGAGGCTGTTGCGATCGCGGTTGCTGGCGACAGCGAGGTCGACGGTGTGTGCGCCAAGTTTGAAATTCGGCCGCAGGTCGACGTTGTTCAGGCGCCCGACCGGCAACTCCTGCAACAACTTGCCTTGCAGGTCATACGCCAGCAATCCCTGCTTTTTGTTGGTGCCGAGTACGCGACTCAAAGAGGGTTGCTGCGGATGAATCCAGATCGCCGGATCGTCTGCCGCATCGCCCTGACGCCCCACCGGGTCGCTCTGGCTGAGCGCTTTTACGTTCGCCAGCACTGGCGCCAAGGGCACCGCCGTCGGCTGCCAGTTCAGTTCGCCCTGATACAGACGACCGTCGTCATCGTCGCGCAGCAGGATTTGCAGGCCTTTATCGGTCTGGCGCAGGGCAAGGTTTTCCGGCTCCTTCAAACCTGACAGCGCCACACTGCCCTCAGCCGTCCAGCGTTCGCCTTGTTGTTGATAGACATGCAGCTGCGCCGCTTTCGGATCCAGCGCAACGATGCCACCCGGCAGCAATGCCATGGCGCCTGCGGTTTTCTTGATCGCGCCGAACGGTTCGCGCATCGCCACCGGGCTGCGCGTGACATCCCCTTCGGGATGCGCCGGATACGCCCACCAACCGACGTTTTCCTCGTTGACCACCAACTGATTGGCGCCGTCATCGACCTGACAATCCGTGGCCGAAGGTGGCAGCGGCACACCGCGTACCCGTTGTGGTTGCGGGTTCAGCGCTGCGCCGTTGCCCACCAGCCATTGCTCGCCCTTGCCCTCCTCGCCCACCAGAAACAGGAACAGGTTGCTGGCTTCGTCGCGATACAGGCACAGACCGTTGACCGGGTAATCCCGCGTCGGCAGATACACCGGCTGACCCCACATGCGCTTGCCCGGATCAAGGCTGACCAGCAGCGCTTGCTGACGACTGTTATCGAGGCTGGCGACCAGTATCTGTTGGCCGGCGACGCGACTGTCGACGCCACTGAACGATCCCTTCAAACGCGCCAGCTCCTGGCCTTGTGCATCGAGTTGCAGCAAGCCGTCACGCTCGCTGGCAGCCAGGCGTTCGGTGCCTTGGGTACCCGGCAGAAACGCCACGGCATCGACCGACAGATTGGCTGCCCAGGGTGTCAGGGTCAGGCTTGGCGCAGCCGCCAGTACCGGGCCGGCGGCCAGGCTGATCAGTACGGCCAGCCAGTGGTGCTTGGATGGAAACGAAATACTCATGAAAGTCCTTGTCGTGAAATCGTGCGACGGCCATCACCGGCGAGCCGGCTCCTACAGAAGCGATGGGCATGGGTTTAGAAATGGGTGAAGGTCAGGCCGAGCTTGTAGGTCGGGCCGTATTCTTCGTACTGGCCGTTATAGGATCGGTGGCCGGTGTAGACGAAATACGGCTCGTCGGTGAGGTTCTGCGCCTCGAAGCTGACCTGCAGGTTCTTGGTCAGCGAGTAACGGGCGCTGAAGTCGATAAAGGTCTGGGCATCGACGTGGAGGTCGTGGGCCTTGTCGTTGATCGAGGCCAGCTCATAGAGGTAATCCGATTTGTAGTTGGCCGACAGACGCAGGCTCAGCTTGTCGTCTTCCCAGCCGAGCATCAGGTTGCCGACCGTGTCGGACTGGTTGGGCAAATCGATGCTGCGTTTGCGGTTGACGCCACTGGCGGAGTCGAAGCCTTTGATCTCGGCATCGGAACGACTGAAGGTGGTATTGGCGCCAATCAGCAGGCCGTTCCAGGGCGCCGGCAGCCAGTCGAATTTCTGTGAGTACGCCAGTTCCAGGCCATAGAGTTTGGCGCTGTCGCCGTTGGCGAAGGTGTGAGCCTCGGTGAAATCGACCCACGCACCGGTGCCGGCCAGGTCGGTGTTGTAGACGAAGTTCTGGATGTCCTTGTAGAACACGAACGCCGAGACGGTACCGGCGCGCCCCATGTAGTGCTCGATGCCGAGGTCGAGGTTGCTCGATTCCAGCGGTTTGAGGTCCGGGTTGCCGAAGGTGGCCTCGTCATCGTCGATGACAAACCCCGGCGCCAATTGGCCGAAGGTCGGGCGCACCACGGATTTGGTCCAGGCCGCGCGCACCTGGGTGTTCTTGCCCAGTTGATAGCGTGCATGCAGCCCCGGCAGCCAATGGTGATAACGGCGTTTGGTCTCGGTGGACTCGAACGCGCCATCCGTCACGCCGGTGCCCCTGGCTTCGAACTCGGTGCCCTCGTAGCGCAGGCCGGCGATGAAGCGCCAGTCGTCGATATCGATCGTGTTCATCAGGTAGCCGGCGTTGATGTCTTCGCTGATCTTGAAGTCGTTGACCCGCGATTCGGCCTCGTCGTAGAAGTCCGCCTGATTCAGGCCGCCGATCAACTGCTTGATCGCGCTGCCACTGATGCCCGGACCGAACTGGCCCAGACGGTAGTCGACGTTACCCTTCTTGAATTTCGTCAGGTTGAGCTGCTCGTCACTGAACCCCAGATCGTCGAAGTCTTCATAGACCCAGGCGTCGAGATCGTTGTCCTTGTTGCGCCGGCTGACCTTGCCGCCGAATTTGACCTGAGACGCATAGCCTTTGAAGTCGTAGTCGCGGGCGAGGTCCAGGCGCAGGTTTTTCTCGGTGTCGGTGGTTTTCTGTTTTTCCCAGTCGACTTTGTCGAGGCTGAAGTTGTTCGGGTCATAGAAGGCCTGGCCGATGATCGGCCGGGGTTTGTCATTGTCGTAGAAGCCGGTGTTGGCGAAATCGTCAATGCCGGTGAACGCCGCGTTGGCGATGTGGCCGGGGCTGTCTTCGCTGGAGCGGCTGTAACCGGCCTGGCCGCTGAGCGTCCAGAGACCGAACATGCGCTCGCCGCCGAACACATAGGACTGGATTTCCTGGGTCTCTTCACGTTGCTTGAGCTTGCGCGAACCTTCGGCATCACCCAACTCACCCGCGGCCTGCGGATCGGCGAATTCGAGGCTGGTAGAGTTGCGCGTTTCGCTGTCCTTGTAGCGGCTGTAGAGCGTGCGCAGGTAATAGCTGCTGAGGTCATCGGGTTTGTAATCGAAGTTCAGGCCGCCGCCGGCGCGTTCGCGGCTGATGTCGTAATCACGCTGTTCGAACTCCTCAAGTTTGGCGCCCTGCGCGAAATCCCAGGCACCGCCGGTTTCGACGTTGTCGGAACCGAAGTCGCGCTTCTGCCAGCTCAGTGCGGCGGCGACACCGAAGTTGTCGATGCCGTCGCCGAGGCTGAAACGGTCACTGATGGCGCCGGAAAACTTCGGGCTGGTCTGGTGGGAGTTCTTGTCGTAACTGGCTTCGCTGCTGCCGGTGTAGAACAGGCCATGGTGATCGAATGCCGAGAGGCTTTTCACATCGACGGTGCCGCCCAGGGAGTTGGCGTCCATGTCCGGGGTCAGGGTCTTGATCACCGACAGTGACTGCACCAGCTCCGAAGGCAACACGTCGAGGGCGACGGCGCGGCGTTCGCTTTCCGGCGACGGCACCAGCGTACCGTTGATGGTCACGCTGTTGAGGTCCGGCCCCAGACCGCGCACGCTGACGAACCGCCCTTCACCCTGATCTCGCTCGACGCTGATCCCCGGCAATCGCTGCACCGCTTCGGCCACGTTTTCGTCCGGCAGTTGCGCCACGCCGTCGGCATGTACCACGCTCTTGATGCTGTCGGAATTGCGTTGTTCCTTGAGTGCCTGGTCGATGCTCGCCGCCTGCCCCACCACTTCGACGTGCTCGGTGTTCGCTGCGGTTTCGGCGGCGCTCAGGCGCTCGCTGGCCATCGCCATGGCCAATGCGGTGAGCGTGAAGCTGACGAGCCCGGCGGTGCTGCTGCGCTGGTACATGATGGTCCTCCCCCAAGAGTCCGATAACGCCAGGCAAGTCGCCCGGCAACTGGGAGGGCACGCTAGGGTCGGGGGATGACCGTTCTGTGACAGGGGTTGGCGGCAAGTGCTGTAAACCGGGGTTTTGCCGGAGTTTGAGGGTAAAACTGAGCTGATTTGACCCGTCAACGCTGAACACTTGTTCGAGCTGGTTTGCCAGCGATGGCGTTCCCGACATTGCCGAAACGTTTGAGATTGATCGCCAGCAAGCCGGCGCCTACAAAAATGGCGTGACCGGGTGAGCTGATTCGACCCCTCACCTGCGTTTCAGCACAGTCACCCCGCTGTCACAAACATCTGGTGTGCTGACGCGCATTGCCTCTTCGCCAAAGGATTCCGGCCATGTTCTCAGTGCTCAAACCCCATCGTTGGAAACTCGCCCTGCTGCTGTTGGCGGCGAACGCGGGATTGCTGCTGCACTTGGCTTGTGGCGAGTTGAAAAGCGTCAGCGAATGGGTCTGGCTGGACATCATCGGCGAAGGCGGTTCCGCGCTGTTGGCATTGGTCTGGCTGGGACTGGTGCTCAAGAGCCGCCCGGCCGGGCGCGTCACCAATTACCTCGCGCTCGGTTTGAGCGGGATCTTTTTCTCCTGGTGGATCGACAGCCTCGACGAGTTCATCCGCCTGCCCGACAGCATCACCTGGGACCACTGGCTGGAGTCCGGTCCGATGCCGGTGGGCTTGATTCTGCTGACTATCGGCATCTATCACTGGCACCGCGAGCAACTGGCGATCAGCGCACAAATGGAGAAACGCGAAAAGCTCTTTCGCGAACACCGGCTGTTCGACAAGCTCACGCCATTGGGCGGTGCCGACTACCTCAAGCGTCAGTTGACCGTCAGCCTTGAAGAAAGTCGGCGACAACAGCAGCCGTTGTCATTGCTGGCGCTGGACGTCGACAATTTCACCGCCATCAATCAGACGTTCGGGCATGCTGAGGGCGACGCGGTGTTGCAGGCGCTGAGTCATTTGCTGCTGCTCAATCTGCGGCGCCAGGATTTGCTCTGCCGGCTGGCCGGCGACCGTTTCGTGGTGCTGCTGCCCAACACCGGCGAAAGCCAGGCACGGTTGCTGGCGCTGGAGCTGCAACAAGCGGTGCAAGGCTTGGCGCACAAAACCCGACAGCATGGCGAGCGCGTACACCTGTCGGCCAGCACCGCCGTGGTCATGGCGGTCAACGAGGCGCCGAATGCCCTGCTCAAACGTCTCAACCTCGCACTGGCCCGAGCCAAGCAGCCACTGGCGAAATCGGCCTGAGGCGCGCTCATGACCCTGAAAACCACATGGTACGAAACCGACAGCCGCTTCATTCCCGGGCATTACCAGCCCGCGACCCTGATCGACCTTGCGCTGTCCCGGGACATCGACAGCCATCGCCTGCTGCGCGGGACCGGCCTGTTCCATGACGACATCCTCGCCGGCCAGACCCGCCTCAGCCCGCAGCAGTTTTTCGGCCTGATCAGCAACGGCCGACGCTTGCTGGACGCCGACGACAGCAGCTTCCTTTTCGGCCAGCGCTTGCTGCCGGGGCATTACGGCCCGGCGAGCCACGCCTTGCGCCATGCGCAAAACCTGCACCAGGCCCTCGACACGCTGGTTCAGCAACAGGCACTGCTCAGCCCGTTAGCGACGCCACGGTGGGTGCTGGATGACAAACATGCCTGGTTGTATTGGCTGGACAGCTGCGGCGCAGGCGAACAATGGCGCTTTCTGCTGGAGGCGAGCATGACGTCGCTGGTGGCCATGAGTCGGGCAATGAGCGGCCAGCGTTTGCCGTGGGAGTGCAGTTTCAGCCATGCCGAGCCGCGCTATGTCGAGCAATACTGGGTGCATTTGGGCGAGCACACGCAGTTCAAACGCCCACTCGACCTGATGCGCATCCCACGGGAATATCTCGCGCTTGCCTGGCCTGGCGCAGCAGCCACCGCCGGCCAGGTCGCCCGCCAGGAAGCTCAAGGGCAAATCGATCAACTGGGCTTTACCTCAAGCTTTGTCGATTGCCTTTATCGCTACCTGCAAACCCATGTACGACAGACCCCAAGCCTCGAACAGGCCGCCATGGCCTTCGCCATGAGCCCGGCCACGCTCAAGCGCAAACTGCAAAAACACGACACCGGTTTTCAGCAACAGGTAGACCTGGTGCGCAAGCACGTGGCGCTGTACCTGTATCAGATCAAGGGGTTCAGCAACGAAGAGGTCGCGGAGTACCTTAGCTTCAACGATGCGGCAAATTTTCGGCGCTCGTTCAAACGCTGGACAGGCAGTACACCCAACCTGATTCGGCAGCTCTTCAGTTGAGAGACGGCATGTCAGGCATGAAAAAGCCCAACCTGAAAAGGTTGGGCCTGATCACTATTGTCGGCTGTCCATCATTTTGTCGGCGAGCGCCTTGGCTCTTTCAATCAACAGATTCTGCCTGTCCTCATGAGTGGCGCCTCCCACCACCGGTGCCGTCAGATTGCTTTCCGCAATCAGCGCAGCGCAGAAGTATTGATCCCAGACAGCTTTGTCCTCGGACGTCCGGCTGGTCATTCGGTCGGCAATCATATGCGGCTCCTCCTGATGAAGTAGCACTGCCAGTTTACGCCCGATTCAAGGACATCCAAGTGTCACCATTCGTCGCTTAGGTAACCGCGACAAAGAATCGCCGCAGCCTCTGGCGCAGGGATTGCAAACGCCGGTCATAGCCGCCCGGGAACGACGTAATTCTGACGCGGCAACTATCAAATCAATGTTACGGACGCCAGCCCTGAGCTGGGTCTTTTACCCGGAGATGTAACGTGTCAACTCTCAATGAAATCGCAGCGAACCACGCGAAAATGGCGAAAAAACTGGCGGGAGAGTCGACCGAAATGTGTGAGCGACTTCCGCTGGTAGTGGGTGGTTTCGAGGTTTCGTCCGTTGACGAGCCGCCGCACATTGCGCTGCATCTCATCGCCGCCGCGCAGGACAACCCGCCTGGGCAGGCTGCGGGTTATTTGCTCTGACTCAAAAGCCAACGCAAGGCAACCGACGTGATGCCGGGCGCAGGTTACGTGGCGTTTCTCCAAGGGGACGCCACCACTACAGACCTTCATCCTGCGCCTTGTCCGTCACGATGACTTTCTCCAGACCCCAGTCACCCGGTACGCTCCAATCCTCTCCAAACAATTCGGCCGGGTGCATTGTACGGTCGGAGCCATTGCCGCAAGCCATTGACTTGGCCGGACAATAACGGTCGCATCCCCAGCAGATTCGCTCGGGGTGGCTGGGGTTGACGGGGAAGTGCTTGGCCATGCCGATCTCCGGTCATTGAGAGATGTGCTTCTCAAGCTACAGCCTTTGCGTAGCGCCATCCTTGATGGATATCAATTACCGATATCGAAAGCCTGCCCCCAACAAAACCCCGGTTTAAATTGTTCAAAACTTGATAGTAATCATTATTGTTCGCAGAAAACCTTCCTAGACTCGGGTTCCTACTCGTCAGTGCTCAGGAAGAAATCATGCGTACCCCTCTCACACTCGCCTTGCTCTTGTTGGTACCACTGGCCCAAGCAAAGGAATACCCGATCGGCGAACCACAGCTGTGCCCGGGGCTGGAAGTCGGGGCGGTCTATCTGCAACCGATCGAGATGGAACCGGCGGGCATGATGCGCGCCACGGCGGATTCGGATGTGCATCTGGAGGCCGACATCCGCGCCACGGCGGATAATCGCCAGGGCTTTCAGGAAGGCAGTTTCGTGCCCTATCTCAACGTCTCTTTCAACCTGAAAAAGCATGGCAGCGACCCGCAACTCAAAGGCGATTTCCACGCCATGGTCGCCAACGACGGTCCGCACTACGGCGACAATGTGAAGCTGATGGGGCCGGGCAAATATCAACTTACCTTCACCATCCTGCCACCCGGTGGTCATGGCTCCCTCGGTCGCCACACCGACAAGGAAACCGGCGTGGCGCCCTGGTTCGAACGCTGCGAACTTCATTACGAATTCATCTACGCCGGCATCGGCAAAAAAGGTGGCTATTGAATGAAGCGCCTGCCTGTTGCCTGGCTGATGACGGCCGCAGCAGTTGCGCCGTTGACCGTTCATGCCGAGCTACCGAGCTATGAACTGATCCTGCGCGATGGCCACTTCACGCCGGCCTTGCTGGAAGTCCCGGCCGGACAGCGATTCAAGATCGTCCTGAAAAACAGCGGTCAGGGGCCGGCCGAATTCGAGAGCACACCGTTGCGGGTCGAAAAAGTCATGTCGCCGGGTGTGACCACCTTTGTCGTCATTCATCCGCTCAGGCCCGGCCACTACCCGTTTTTCGACGAGTTCAATCCGCAACTGCCCGAGGGCGGCATCCTCGCGAAATAACCTGTCAGCGCACGGAGATTTCATGAATCAATCAATGTTCATCGTCTGGCGCGAAAGCGTCGAGGCGTTGCTGGTGATCGGCATACTCCAGGCCTGGGCCAGTCAGCAGGGCCAGGGCCATCGGCTGGTCAAATTCCTGTGGGTCGGCGTGGTACTGGGGTTGCTGCTCTCGGGTTTGCTGGCGGTACTGATTCTGTTCGCCGGCGAGGCCATGAGCGGGTCAGCCAGTGAATGGTTCCAGGCCGCGCTCGCGTTGATTGCCAGCCTGTTGATCGTGCAGATGGTGGGCTGGATGCACCGTCACGGGCGCACCCTCAAACAGGATATGCAGCGCCACGCCGACAGCCACCTGGCCCGGCAGGGCGGCATGGGGTTGTTGCTGCTGACAATGCTCGCGGTCAGTCGCGAAGGCAGCGAAACCGTGGTGTTTCTCTACGGCGCCGGCGCTCGATTGCGAGGCCCGCAGCTCGGTTTGTTTGCCATCGGCGGCGCTATGGGGCTGATGCTGTCGGCGTTGACCATAACCCTGTTGTACAGCAGTCGCCGGTTCATTTCCTGGCAACGGTTCTTTGCCATCAGTGAAGTGATCTTGCTCATGCTCGGCGCTGCATTGCTGGTCAGTGGCACCGAGCGAATCGGCGGCCAACTGCTCGCCCTCGATGTGCCGGAGCAGGTTTACAGCATCATTGGCGACGCGTTCTGGGACAGCAGCGCCTTACTGAGCGACAGCCATGGATGGGGTGGTGTTCTGGCCGGTTTTGCCGGTTATCGGGCAACCCCCAGTGGCCTGACTTTGCTGGTGTGGATCGGTTACTGGCTGGTCGTCGGCGGATGGCTACGGCAACGGACCGTGGAAAAAGTCCCATGCCTGAACTGAGTGGGCGCAATCGATGGCTCCAGCGCCTGGGCGACGGAATGCGCCGCCACGCGCCGATCATTCGCGCCGTGCAATGGCTGGTGGTGTTGTTTTACGCGTTGCTGCTGGTGATCCCGCCACTGCTGCCGCTGCCGGACAGCCAGGCACGGATGCTCGACAACCTGACTTTGCTCGCGCAGTTTCTGTTCTGGGGGATCTGGTGGCCGTTCGTGCTGCTGTCGATCGTGATGTTCGGCCGACTCTGGTGTGGCGTGCTGTGTCCGGAAGGCTCGCTCAGCGAATGGGCCAGCCAATACGGTAAAGGCATGGGCGTGCCGCGCTGGTTGCGCTGGGGTGGCTGGCCAACCCTGGCGTTCTGCCTGACGACCCTTTATGGCCAGTTGATCAGCGTCTATGACTACGCTCAGGCGGCGTTGCTGATTCTGGGTGGGTCGACCGTCGCAGCGGTGGTGGTCGGGTTGTTGTTCGCCCGAGGCAAGCGGGTCTGGTGCCGTTACCTGTGCCCGGTCAGCGGCGTGTTTGCGCTGCTCGCCCGCCTGGCGCCGGTGCATTTCCAGGTCGATGAACAGCGCTGGATAGAAAACGCTGCGCCACGCCTGCCGCCACCTAACTGCGCACCGTTGCTCGATATCCGCCGCCTGCAAGGCGCCAGTGATTGCCATGCCTGTGGGCGCTGTAGCGGGCAACGCGGTGCCGTCCAACTGATCGCCCGTTCGGGCAATCAAGAGATTCTTCACGCGACTGCGCAGACACTGTCCCCCTGGGACGCTCGCTTGCTGCTGTTCGGTGTGATCGGCCTGGCAATGGGCGCGTTTCAGTGGACGGTCAGCCCTTGGTTCGTCGCCCTCAAACAAACGCTCGCCCAATGGCTGGTCGAACACGACCAACTCTGGGCCCTGCAAGACAACGCCCCCTGGTGGCTGCTCACCCATTACCCGCAGCTCAACGACAGCTTCAGTTGGCTCGACGGGTTCAGCATCGTCACTTACCTGAGTTTGAGTTCGGTGCTGCTCGGCACCGTGTTAATGGTTCTCTTGCGCCTGACGGCTCGACTGGCGGGTGACCGTGCACTGTACTGGCCCATGGCGCTCACACTCACGCCCCTGGGTGGTGCCGGACTGTTTCTCGGATTGTCGGCCACCACCGTGAAATTACTGCGCTATGAAGGTTTGCTGCTGGAATGGGTGCAACCGGTCAGGGCCTGTCTGCTGGTGGCCGCGATGGGCTGGAGTTTGCTGTTGGGATGGAAGCGACTGAGCCGCGAAAACCGCTCTCTGGCGCGGCGCGTGTCCGGCAGCGCCTGTCTGCTGCTGGCCAACGGTTTAATCGGGTTTGGCTGGTGGTTGCAGTTCTGGGGCTGGTCCTGAGCGCCCACATCCACAACCACCCGCCTCGATGGCCTAGACCTTGAACCGCGCCACTGTCTGGTGCAGCGCGCCCGCCATCTGTGCCAACTCATGGCCGGCGGTGTCGGTATGGCGGGCGCCCAGCAAGACTTGCTCGGACAAATTGCGAATACCCACCAGATTACGATCCACCTCGCGCGCCACCAACGCCTGTTCCTCCGTGGCACTGGCAATCATCAGGTTGCGTTCATTGATCTGCGAGATGGACCGGGTGATCTGATCCAGGGCCTCACCCGAGCGCTGCGCCACTTCCAGTGTGGCCCGCACCAGATGACTGCTGCTTTGCATGGCCGTCACGGCATGGCCGGTATCCAGGCGAATGTTGCCGATCATCTGCTCGATTTCCTGGGTGGACACTTGCGTGCGATGCGCCAACGCACGCACTTCATCGGCGACTACGGCAAAGCCGCGCCCGGCATCCCCGGCCCTCGCGGCTTCAATGGCCGCGTTGAGGGCCAGCAGGTTGGTCTGCTCGGCAATGCTGCGAATCACGTCCAGGACTTTGCTGATGTCCTGCACGCGGCCTGCCAGTTGTTCGATGCGTTGCGAAGTGTCGGTGACGCCATCGGCCAGTTCGCCGATCGCAACCACCGTTTCCTGAACCTGTTCACGGCCGCGCTGCGCGGTTTGCTCGGACTGTTTGGAGGCCTCTGAAGTGCTGACGGCGTTGCGCGCCACTTCATCCACCGCAGCCGTCATCTGATTCACCGCGGCCGCCGCCTGCTCGATCTCCAACCCTTGCAATTGCAGGTTGCTGGCGGTCTGGCTGCTGACGGCACTCAGTTCTTCGGAGGAACTGGCGACCCGGTCAACCGAAGAGGCGATGTGCTTGACCATGGCATTCAGGCTTTGCTGCATCTGATGCATGTTCATCATCACACTGCCATCGACACTTGCACTCACCGGCACCTGAATCGTCAGGTCGCCCTCGGCGATTTGACTCAAGTACCGTGCGGCATCATCCGGCTCGCCACCCAACGGCCGTGTCACGCTGCGCGTGACGACGATCGCAGCGCCAGTCACCAGCACCAGGCAGAACAGGAACAACCCGAGCATGTTGCGCCGAGCGTCGCTGTACAGTGCCTGCGCGGACTGCTCACGGTCGACGAAAATTTTTCCTTGCAGCGCCATCAACTCATCCAGGCTGCGATACACCTCGGCTTCGGCCGGTATGACTTTCTGTTTCAACTGGGCCATGGCGTCGCCGGAAGCCCCTTGGCGGATCAAGACCTGCACCTGGGTGAACGCGGCGACGTAGGCTTCGCGATTCTTTTTCAGGGCCTGGTAAGCGGCTTTGCCCTCTGGCAAATAGAACAACGGCTCAAGGGTTTCGAGCGCCTGGGTGATGCGTTTTTTGGTGGTGTCGATCGACTGTTGCGCTTGCTGGTTGTCTTTCTCGATCAACAAATCCCGGGTGTTTCGGGCGTTATCGCGCACGCCAGTGGCAATGACCATGATCGGTTCGATCTTCGGCCAGTCCTGTTTGACGATAACCACCGCCTGTTCCTTGAGCGTTGCCAGATCGTGCAACGCATAAAACGCCATGCCCATCAGCGCCAGTGGCGCGATTGCAAAGCCGATGACGATCCGTTGTGCCGTGGTTAATTTAGCCATATCAAATGCTCCCCGTTTGATACCTGCCTGATTGGCAGCGCATTTGAAATTCATGGTGGATGTCACTGTTGAACGTTGATTCGCAGGTTCGGTTAGCCCCGTAACACGAACGCTGGAAACAACTCGCGCATCGCCGCCCAAAGATCGGGTAGCAAGGCGTGTGCCGAAACACTCGGCAGCAGCGGATCGAACATCCGCTCGGTGCGCACCAGTTGCACGGCGAAGCGCTTGACGCCCAGCGCGCTCAATCGCTGCGCCAGGCTCAACAGACGTGCCGGTTCGAAAAGATGCCAATGCACGGTGGTGCGGCATTCGTAGTCGACATCGCTGGCCAGCAGATACTCGAGGCTGCGCCAGTTGGCCGTTCCGCTGCCCTCGACGCGGGTGATGGCCTGGCAATCCTCGGGCAACGCCTTGACGTCGAAGCCCACCCAGTCAGCTCCGGCCAGTGCCTTGGCGAACGCGGCAGGTTTGATGCCGGCGCTGTGCAAACCGATGCGAAATCCCATGGCCCGCACTTCCTCCATGGCACCGGGTAACGCGTCCTGCAAGGTCGGCTCACCGCCGCTGAACACCACGGCATCGAGCAGGTCCTGCCGACGTTGCAGAAACGCCATAACCCGCCGCCAATCCACTTCCTCGGTGCCACGAGGCGGGATCAGCTGCGGGTTATGGCAGTAGCGACAACGCCAGGCGCAACCCTGGCAAAACAGTACGCAGGCGAGCTGTCCCGGATAGTCGATAGTGGTCAGGGGCACCATGCCCCCGACCCGCAGCATTCGACTCATTGGCGCCCGGCCACTGCCGCGCCTTCGGTGAAGTGGACCCGCTCGCGGTGCTCTGACTGTTTGCCCGGATTGAACGCCGACACCGGACGGTGATAACCCATCACCCGGGTCCAGACTTCGCAGCGTTGACGTTGAGCCTGGGGCAGTGTTTGCGATGCATTCATGGTGAAGCTCCTTGCGGTTGAGTGGATCGAAATCAGTGAACGGTGCCGGCATGCTGTTCTTTGAGCATCAGGACCTCGTCGCATTTGGGACAGAACTCATGTTCGCCATCGAGGTAGCCGTGCACCGGGCAGATGGAGAACGTCGGGGTCACCGTCAGGTACGGCAGGCGGAAACGCCCGAGGGCTTTACGCACCAGTTGCTTGCAGGCCTGGGTCGAAGAAATTCGCTCGGCCATGTACAGGTGCAAGACCGTGCCGCCGGTGTATTTGCATTGCAATTCGTCTTGAAGCTCCAGAGCCTCGAAGGGGTCTTCGGTGTAGCCCACGGGCAATTGCGAGGAGTTGGTGTAGTACGGCGCCTGCGCGGTGCCGGCCTGAAGAATGTCGGGATAGCGCTTGAGGTCTTCCTTGGCGAAGCGGTAGGTGGTGCCCTCGGCCGGCGTCGCTTCCAGGTTGTAAAGATGGCCGGTTTGTTCCTGGAAACGCACGAGCGTGGCGCGCACATGATCAAGCATCTTCAGGGCAAACTGCCGGCCATGTTCGGTGTGCATGCCCTCCTCGTCGCCGCTGAAATTGCGCAGCATTTCGTGCAGGCCATTGAGGCCGATGGTCGAGAAATGATTGCGCAAGGTCCCCAGGTAACGCTTGGTGTAAGGGTACAAACCGGCGTCCATGTGATGCTGAATCACCTTGCGTTTGACCTCCAGGCTCTCCATCGCCAGCTCCATCAGCGTGTCCAGACGCTTGAGCAAACCGCTGGTATCGCCCTTGAATACGTAGCCCAGGCGCGCGCAGTTAATGGTCACCACGCCGAGCGATCCGGTCTGTTCCGCCGAGCCGAACAAGCCGCCGCCGCGTTTGAGCAACTCGCGTACGTCCAGTTGCAAGCGGCAACACATCGAGCGCACCTGATTGGGCTGCATGTCCGAATTGAGGAAGTTCTGGAAATACGGCAGGCCGTAACGCGCCGTCATCTCGAACAGGCGGTCAGCGTTTTCACTGTCCCACGGAAAATCATGGGTGATGTTGTAGGTCGGGATCGGAAAGGTGAACACCCGCCCTTTCGCATCGCCGGCCTGCATCACCTCGATGTAGGCGCGGTTGAGCAGGTCCATTTCGACCTGCAGGTCGCCATAGGCAAACGGCATTTCCTCACCGCCGATGATGGGGATCTGCTCGCACAGGTCCTGCGGGCAAACCCAGTCGAAGGTCAGGTTGGTAAAGGGCGTTTGCGTGCCCCAGCGTGACGGTACGTTGAGGTTGTAGATGAACTCCTGGATCGCCTGGCGTACCTGCTCAAAACCAAGCTGGTCCTTGCGCACATAGGGCGCCAGGTAGGTGTCGAACGAACTGAACGCCTGGGCACCGGCCCATTCGTTTTGCAGGGTGCCAAGGAAATTCACCATCTGCCCCAGGGCACTGCTCAAGTGCTTCGGCGGACCGGCTTCGACCCGTCCCGGCACACCGTTGAGCCCTTCGTGCAAGAGCGTGCGCAGTGACCAGCCAGCGCAATAACCGGCGAGCATGTCCAGGTCATGCACATGCAAATCCGCCTCGCGGTGGGCCTGGCCGATGGCTTCGCTGTAGACCTCGTCCAGCCAGTAGTTGGCGGTGACCTTGCCCGACACATTCAACACCAGCCCGCCCAGGGAGTAGCCCTGATTGGCGTTGGCCTGGACTCGCCAGTCTTCACGGTCGAGGTATTCGTTCATGGAAGTGGCGACCTCGACCATCGTCCGGCGGTCGCGGCGCAAGCGCCCGTGCTGTTCGCGGTAGACGATGTAGGCGCGCATGGCGAAGAAAAAACCGGCGTCCATCAACACCCGTTCGACACGGTCCTGGATCTGCTCGACATGCAGTCTTGGCAGCCCTTCCAGACGGGCGAGCACCGTCTCGAGCAAGCCTTCGACTTCGACATCGGTGTACTCCCCGGTTGCCCTGCCGGCAGCGATCAACGCCTGACGGATCTTGTCGGCGTCGAAGGCAACCAGATCACCATTGCGTTTGTGCAAACGGTTACTTCCTACTGAGATCAGCGTGCTCTGCATTCGGCCTCCAGACACTACATATAGATTTTTATTAATCTAAAAACACAATATGCAGTGTAGGTTACGGACAAAGCGGGAATCTGCAATTGATCAACATCAAGATCTGCCGGTGAAAAAAATACGTCGGCCAGCGAGGATCCAGTGTGGGAGCGAGCCTGCTCGCGATAGCGTCAGACCCGTCGACTTCAATGTTGATTGGGCTGCAGTCATCACGAGTAAGCTCGCTCCCACATTGGATTTGCCGTGCATTACAGATCGGTTCAACCGCCGCTCATGTTCATGAAGCGGACAATCTGCACCTCACCGTCGGGGGTGAAATCATGGCGTAGCGGTTTGCCACGCAATGCTTTCTGCACCGCGTTGATCACGGGCTGGTCGTCCAGCGGATACCGTCGCAGTAGTCCGCGCAAATCAAGGGCATCGTCCTGGCCCAGACACAGCAACAACTTCCCTTCCACCGTCATCCGCACCCGGTTGCAGCTACCACAGAAGTTGTGACTGTTGGGTGAAATGAAGCCGATCCGGGTCTCGGGATGGCGTTCCAGGCGCACGTAGCGCGCCGGTCCGCCACTGTTTTCCGTGCTGTCGAGCAAGCGATGATGCTGAGCAATCAACGTGCGTACTTCATCACTGGAACAAAACGATTCGCCCCGGGATCGCCCGACATCGCCCAACGGCATTTCTTCGATAAAGCTGATATCGATGCGCTGGTCGATGGCGTATTGCACCAGCGCCGGGACTTCATCGAAGTTGCGTCCCTTCATCACCACGCAGTTGAGCTTGATGCGCTCAAACCCCGCATCCCGCGCTGCTTCGATGCCGCCCAGCACCTGATCGAGATCGCCGTTACGGGTGATCGCACGAAATTTCTGCGCGTCCAGGCTGTCGAGACTGATATTCATCCGTTTGACACCCGCCTCCACCAACGGTCGCGCCAGGCGGCCCAACTGCGAACCATTGCTGGTCATTACCAGTTCGCGCAAACCGGGCAACGCTGCGATGTTGCGGCACAGATCGACAATGCCGGGACGGATCAGCGGCTCACCGCCAGTGAGACGGATCTTGCGTACGCCCAGGCCGACGAACAGCGTTGCCAGGCGCTGCAACTCTTCCAGTGTGAGCACCTGCTGACGCGGCAGGAAGGTCATGTTTTTCGCCATGCAATACACACAACGAAAATCACACCGGTCCGTCACCGACATCCGCAGATAATCGATTTGCCGCCCAAAACCATCCTGCATCACAGCGTTCATCACATCTCCCGGTTGGCCTTGGTGCTCACTGCACCAGCGGTGAGTCAGCGCCCTGCAAATGGATACCGCGAATATCCGCCCCGCCAATCAGGGTTTGCAGATATTGCACCAGGGCCTTTTGCCAGACGCCTTGCTGCAACTGTGTGCGGATCGCCGTCGACACCACTTCATAGGGCAACGGCATGCCTTCGATTCGCTGATCGACACTGACCACATGCCAGCCGTAACGACTTTCCAACGGTTTGCTCGCTATCCCCGGTGCCAGGGTGAACAGCTGACGCTCCAGCTCGGGCACGGTCTGGCCCTTGCTGATCTGTCCCAAAGAACCGCCTTGAGCTTTCGACGGGCAGGCCGAATATTTCACCGCCAGTTCGGCGAAACTGCCGGGGAATTCATCCAGCTGTTGCAGCAGGACTTCGGCCTGACCCTGCGCAAGCTCTCGGGCCTCGAGATCGTCCGGTGCACATTCGAGCAGGATGTGCCGCACCGCCAGCAACGGCGCGCTGTGGAAGCGTCCGCGATTGTTTTCGTAGTAACGCAGACTCGACTCCTCGTCGCACTGCGGCACCTTCACCTCACGTTCAAGCAGCAAGCGCGTGGCCGCTTCCTCTTCGTTCTCACCGGCGCCGATCTCCAGCGACACGCCGAGTTCGGTGATGCGCTGCTGCAACAACTCGCGGATCACCAGCGCGCGGGCGGCCAGGAAGACCGCCTCCTCGCGGCTTTCGGCCGGGTGGTATTGCAGTTCCTGGGCCATCGCCTCCGGGGTGATCAACACCTCGTTGACGCTGACGATCGGCCATTCCTGTTCACTGCTGGCGATCAACTGCGCCGGCGCGTCATCGACCGCCGCAGGCTCGACCGCGAGGGCTTCAAACTGCGCGATATCGGCCGGCATCGCAGTCTCTGCTTTTTTGGAAGATCCGCAGCCACCGCTGCCACCGTTACCGCCACCACATCCACATCCACCTGACATGATTGTCTCCTCAGAATTTCTGCCGAACGATTTGATAACGGCGTCCCAGGTACCAGATCGGTGCACTGATCATGTGTACGAGACGGGTGAAGGGGAACAGCACAAACAGGGTCAGGCCGAGAAACACGTGCAGCTTGTAGGTCAGCCCGACCGGAGCGATGGACGCCGCCGCTTCCATTGGCCGCAGCAGCACGGTGTTCTGCGCCCAGTCGGCGAGCATCACCATCACTGAACCGTCCATGTGCGCGGTAGACGCGATGATGGTCAGCAGACCGAGCAGCAACTGCGCCAACAGCACCAGCAGAATCAAGATGTCCGAAGGACTGGATGTGGCGCGGACCCGAGGATCGGTCAGGCGCCGGTTGACCAGCATCAGCAGGCCGATCAGGCACAGCAGGCCGAAGAACCCACCGGACACCATCGCCAGCAACTGCTTGTTCTCAGTACTGATGACATGGTGATAAACCGACGCGGGTGTCAGCAGACCGACGAAATGCCCGGCCAGCACGAACAACACACCGATGTGGAAGAAGTTGCTCGCCACACGCATGCCGCGCTGGTTGAGCATTTGGCTCGAACCCGCCTTCCAGGTGTACTGCGACAGGTCGAAGCGGGCCCAACTGCCAATCAGGCAAATGGCCAAAGCGACATAGGGATAGATCCCGAACAACAAAAGATTCCATTTAGACATTGCCCACCTCCTTGGCTGGCGCAGCGGCCAGCCCTTCGTGCTGAAAATCCACCCAGTGCAATGGCACCGCGCTTTCTTCCCGGGCCTTGCCCGGCGCGCTTGGCAGCGAACTGCAACGGTCCTGCTGTTCGGCCTGGAGAAAGTCCACGGCCTCCTCCTCCCAGATCTTGTCGAGGGCTTCGAGCGAGTCGTCGCGCGGTTCCGCCGCGACCTGCGCACGCAGGTCGGCAACGGCCTGATGAGGCTCGGCCCCGGCAATTTGCAGCAGCGCGCGGAAGCAACTGGCGTAGGCGCTTTCACGCTCTTCCAGACGTGCCGCGAGCAGGGCCAGCAGGTGCGAGACATCCGCCAGGCCCTCGCGAGCCTCAATGTCTTCACGAGTGGAAAGAAACTCCAGGTACAACGGGATGTAATCCGGAAGCTCTTTGACGCCGATGGCAAAACCGGCGTCTTCGTACTGCGCCATCATGTCGACCATGGCCTGACCGCGGTCGCGGGATTCGCCGTGCACATGCTCGAACAACAGCAACGACAACGAGCGCCCCCGACCGAACAGCGCACCGTAATGCTCCTGCCCGTCCATCAGGTCATTGGCGCAGATCAGTTCCAGCAACTCGAACAACGCACCACGCTGCTTCGGGCTGATTTCCCGCGACTCAATGATCGCCTGTTCCAGTTCGGCGCGGCCGCTGATCAGCGTTTCGGTCGGGTAATCGAGCAACAGCGAAATCACTTTGAGAATTTGCATGCTCATTCCTCCCACAACTGCACGGTTTTCAGAATGTCGCGACGGTTGGCTTTCTTCGCGCCGAACATGTTGGTGTCGGAACTGCCGCTGCAACCGCTGCCGAAGCTGAACCCGCAACCGGAGCGTTCGGCAAAAGCGTCGCTCATGGCGTCTTCGCGGTGGGCGCTCGGTACCACGAAGCGGTCTTCATAATTGGCGATGGCCAGGTAGCGGTACATTTCCTCGACCTGGTCCACGCTCAGGCCGACGTCCGCCAGCACTTGCAGGTCCTGCACGCCATCGACTTGCTGGGAACGCTTGTACGCGCGCATCGCCAGCAAGCGCTTGAGTGCACGCTTGACCGGTTTTTCATCGCCAGCGGTCAGCAGGTTCGCCAGGTACTTCAGTGGAATACGCAGGCTGTCGACGTCCGGGATCACCCCGTTCATGCCAACGGTGCCGGCAGTGGCGGCGTTTTGAATCGGCGACAACGGCGGTACGTACCAGACCATTGGCAAGGTGCGGTATTCCGGGTGCAGCGGCAGCGCGAGTTTCCAGTCCACGGCCATTTTGTAGACTGGCGAACGCTGGGCAGAATCGATCACCGATTGCGGCACACCGTCAGCAAGGGCCTGACGGATCACCGCCGGGTCATTCGGGTCGAGGAAGATTTCCAGTTGCTTCTCGTACAGATCCTGCTCATTGGCGGTGCTCGCCACTTCGCTGATGCGGTCGGCGTCATACAGCAACACCCCGAGGTACCGGATCCGTCCGACACAGGTTTCCGCGCACACGGTGGGCATCCCGGCTTCGATACGCGGGTAGCAGAAAATGCACTTCTCGGACTTGCCGCTTTTCCAGTTGAAGTAGATTTTCTTGTACGGGCAGCCGCTGATGCACATGCGCCAGCCACGGCATTTTTCCTGGTCGATCAGGACGATGCCGTCTTCTTCACGCTTGTAGATCGCCCCGCTCGGGCACGACGCCGCGCAGGTCGGGTTGAGGCAGTGCTCGCACAGACGCGGCAAATACATCATGAAGGTGTTTTCGTATTCGCCGTAGATGTCCGCCTGGATCTTGTCGAAGTTCTTGTCCTTGCGACGCTTGGCGAATTCGGTGCCGAGGATTTCTTCCCAGTTCGGGCCCCACTCGATTTTTTCCATGCGCTTGCCGGAGATCAGCGAGCGTGGGCGCGCGGTGGGCTGATGCTCGCCCAACGGTGCGGTGTGCAGGTGCTGGTAATCGAAGTCAAACGGCTCGTAGTAGTCGTCGAGGCTCGGCAGGTCCGGGTTGGCAAAGATGTTGGCCAGCACGCGGAACTTGCCGCCGATGCGCGGGTTGATCGTGCCGTTGGCATTGCGGATCCAGCCACCCTTCCACTTGTCCTGGTTTTCCCATTCTTTCGGGTAGCCGATCCCGGGTTTGCTTTCGACGTTGTTGAACCACGCGTATTCCATGCCTTCGCGGCTGGTCCAGACGTTTTTGCAGGTGATCGAGCACGTGTGGCAACCGATGCATTTGTCCAGGTTCAGAACCATGCCGATTTGTGAGCGAATCTTCATCTCAGTTCTCCTCGATATCGGTCGGCAAAGGACGCGGCAGGTCATCACCGGACGAACCATCGAGCCAGTCGACTTTGGACATTTTGCGCACCACGACGAATTCATCGCGGTTGCAACCGACCGTGCCGTAATAGTTGAAACCGTAGGCCTGCTGGGCATAGCCACCGATCATGTGGGTGGGCTTGAGCACCACGCGGGTCACCGAGTTGTGGTGGCCGCCACGGGTCTTGGTGGTTTCCGAACCGGGCACGTTCACGATCCGTTCCTGGGCGTGGTACATCATCACCATGCCGTCCTTGACCCGCTGACTGACCACTGCACGAGCGGTCAGCGCACCGTTGACGTTGAAGCATTCGATCCAGTCGTTATCCTCGATGCCGGCGCTTTTCGCGTCGTTCTCCGAGAGCCAGACAATCGGCCCGCCACGGCTGAGGGTCAGCATCAGCAGGTTGTCGCTGTAGGTGCTGTGGATGCCCCATTTCTGGTGCGGGGTGATCCAGTTCAGGACGATTTCCTTGTGGCCGTTGCTGCGTTTGCCTTTCACCCCTTCGATGGTGCGGGTGTTGACCGGTGGCCGATAACTCATCAGTTGCTCGCCGAACGCCTGCATCCACGGGTGATCCTGGTAGAACTGCTGGCGACCGGTGATGGTGCGCCACGGGATGCCTTCGTGAACGTTGGTGTAACCGGCGTTGTAGCTGACGTGATCGTCCTCGAGCCCCGACCAGGTCGGGCTGGAAATGATCTTGCGCGGCTGCGCCTGGATGTCGCGGAAACGAATCGCTTCATGCTCCTTGCCCACGGCCAGGTGGCTGTGGTCGATGCCGGTGAATTCCGACAGCGCGGCCCAGGCCTTGACCGCTACATGACCGTTGGTTTCCGGTGCCAGGGACAGAATCACTTCAGCGGCATCGATTGCCGTGTCGATTTTCGGCCGACCATGGCTGATGCCCGCGTCCCGTTCGTGGTGATTGAGCTCACCGAGGAATTTCACTTCGGCCTCGGTGTTCCAGTTGATGCCCTTGCCGCCGTTGCCGTGTTTTTCCAGCAATGGCCCGAGGGACGAGAACTGCTTGTAGATGTTTGGGTAGTCACGCTCGACCACATGCAGGTTCGGCGCGTTCTTGCCCGGTTCCGGGGCCACGCCGGCGCTCTTCCAGTCGGTGCCGCCAAACGGCTGGGCCAGTTCGCCGACGCTGTCGTGCATCAACGGGATGGTCACCAGGTCCTTTTCGACGCCCAGGTGCCCTTCGGCCATGCTGGAAAACGCTTTGGCGATGCCTTTGTAGATTTCCCAGTCGGAACGCGATTCCCACGCCGGGTCGATCGCCGCCGACAACGGGTGAATGAACGGGTGCATGTCCGAGGTGTTCATGTCGTCTTTTTCGTACCAGGTGGCGGTCGGCAAGACGATGTCGGAATAGACGCAGGTCGAGGACATGCGGAAGTCCAGCGTGGTGACCAGATCGAGCTTGCCGATGGCGCCCTCGTCCACCCATTCGGCTTCTTCAGGTTTGCAGTCGCCAACCTGGCCGATGTCTTCGTTCATCACCCCGTTCTTGGTGCCGAGCAGGTACTTGAGCATGTACTCGTGGCCCTTGCCCGAGGAGCCCAGCAGGTTGGAGCGCCAGATGAACATGTTGCGCGGGAAGTTGACCGGGCTATCCGGCTGTTCGCAGGAGAAACGCAGCGAACCGTCCTGCAACGACTTGACCACGTAGTCTTTCGGCTCCATACCGGCCGCCGCCGCATCGCGGCAAATGTGCAGCGGGTTGGTGTTCAGTTGCGGGGCGCTGGGCAACCAGCCGGCGCGTTCGGCGCGGATATTGTAGTCCAGTGCATGCTCGGGGAATTGCGATTTGTCGGCCAATGGCGAGAGCACGTCGTGCATGCTCATTTTCTCGTGGCGCCACTGCGAGCTGTGGGCGTAGAAGAAGCTGGTGCCGTTCATTTGCCGTGGCGGACGGTTCCAGTCGAGGCCGAACGCCAGGGGCAGCCAGCCGCATTGCGGACGGAGTTTTTCCTGGCCGACGTAGTGCGCCCAACCGCCACCGGTCTGACCGACACACCCGCAGAGCATGAGCATGTTGATCAGCCCGCGGTAGTTCATGTCCATGTGGTACCAGTGATTCATCGCCGCGCCGACGATGATCATCGAGCGGCCCTTGGTCTTGTCGGCGTTATCGGCGAACTCACGGGCAATCTGGATCGCTTTCTCGCGGCTGACGCCGGTGATCTGCTCCTGCCAGGCCGGGGTGCCGGGCACTGAGGCGTCGTTGTAATCCTTGGCGACGTTTTCACCACCCAAGCCACGGTCGATCGCCAGATTGGCGGCCGACAGGTCGAACACGGTGGCGACTTTGGCCACGCTGCCGTCCGCCAGAACGATGCTGTGCACCGGCACACGACGGTATTGCACAGCATCGCCGGCCACGTGCTGGAAGTGCTCGTGGGACTCGCCGGCAAAATACGGGAACGCCACTTCGGCGACGTCATCGCCGATCAGGCTCAGTTTCAGGTCGATCTCGCGACCTTCGCCGCCTTCACGCGGGAGGATGTTCCACTTGCCCTTCTCGCCCCAGCGGTAACCGATGGAACCCTGAGGGGACACCAGTTCACCGCTCACATCGAGGGCGATGGTTTTCCATTCCGGGTTGTTTTCCTGGCCGAGGTTGTCGGTCAGGTCGCTGGCGCGCAGGAAGCGATCCGGCTGGTAACCGGCGCCCGGCGCCTTGTCGACCATTTGCTTGAGCAACACCAGCACCGGCAGATCGGTAAAGCGCTTGGCGTAGTCAGTGAAATAGGCGCTCGGTTTGTCCAGGTGGAACTCTTTGAAGATCACATGGTTGAACGCTTGGGCCAGCGCAGCGTCGGTGCCTTGCTTCGGGTTCAGCCACAGGTCGGTGAGCTTGGCGACTTCCGAGTAGTCGGGGGTGATCGCCACAGTCTTGGTGCCCTTGTAGCGGACTTCGGTGAAGAAGTGCGCGTCGGGGGTACGGGTCTGCGGAACGTTGGAGCCCCAGGCAATGATGTAGTTGGAGTTGTACCAGTCCGCCGATTCCGGCACGTCGGTCTGCTCGCCCCAGACCATCGGCGAGGCCGGTGGCAAGTCGCAGTACCAGTCGTAGAAGCTCAGGCAGGCGCCACCGATCAGCGACAGGTAACGTGAGCCTGCGGCGTAGCTGACCATCGACATCGCCGGGATCGGCGAAAAGCCGACGATCCGGTCGGGGCCGTATTGCTTGATGGTGTAGACGTTGGCCGCCGCGATGATCTCGTTGACTTCCTCCCAGTTGGAGCGAATGAAGCCACCCATGCCGCGCTTGCTTTTATAGGAGTCGGCCTTGACCTTGTCCTCGACGATGCTGGCCCAGGCTTCGACCGGCGCCATGGTCTGCCGCGCATCGCGCCAGAGCTTGAGCAACGGCTTGCGGATTTTCGGGTATTTGAGCCGGTTGGCGCTGTAGATATACCAGCTGTAACTGGCGCCACGCGGGCAGCCTCGCGGTTCATGGTTGGGCAGGTCGTTGCGGGTGCGCGGGTAGTCGGTCTGCTGGGTTTCCCAGGTGATCAGGCCGTTCTTCACGTAGATTTTCCACGAGCAAGACCCGGTGCAGTTCACCCCGTGGGTGGAGCGCACGATCTTGTCGTACTGCCAGCGTGAACGGTAGACGTTCTCCCAGTCACGCGACTCTTTGCGGGTCTCGCCATGACCGTCGGAAAATTCGTTTTGCTTGCGATTGAAAAACCGCAATTGATCCAGTAAATGACTCACGGTGTAGTCCTCTCAGGCTTGCTGCGGGGTTCTGTGCCCCGCCCACGCAATGGTTGGATTCGGGTCGTCTCAGCAGGGTGTCGCGGCGCCTTTGCGGGCGTACCACCACCAGGTCACGACGATGCAGCTCAGGTAAAAGCCGACGAACATGTAGAAGGCCATCTCCGGGCCGCCGGTCTGGGCCATCGAAGTGCCGAAGGATTTGGGAATGAAGAACGCACCGAAGGCGCCCATGGCCGAACTGAAGCCCAGGACCGCCGCCGACTCTTTGCCGGCGCTCTTGAGTGCTTGTTCGCGTACGGCCGGGGATTTTCCGGCAGCGGCTTTTTCATGCTGGGTGCGGAAGATCACCGGGATCATGCGGAAGGTGGAGCCGTTGCCGACACCGGTGGTGATGAACAGCAGCATGAACATGCCGAGGAAGCCGTAGAAGTTGCCGCCCGAACCGTTCTGCGGCAGGAAGTGCATGACGCCGAAGACCATCACGATCATCGCCACGAAGTTCCACAAGGTCACTTTCGCGCCGCCGAGTTTGTCCGCCAGCCAACCGCCCAATGGGCGCACGAGCGCACCCACCAACGGTCCGAGGAAGGCGAATTTCAGCGCAATCACGTCAGGGAACGAGGTTTTGATCAGCAATGGGAACGCGGCAGAAAAACCGATGAACGAGCCGAAAGTCGCCAGGTACAACCAGCACATCAGCCAGTTGTGCTTGCGTTTGAAGATCACTGCCTGCTCGCTGAAAGAAGCGCGGGCACTGGACAGGTCATTCATGCCGAACCAGGCAAGCACCGTCACCAGGACAATAAACGGTACCCAGATGAAGCCGGCGTTCTGCAACCACAACTGACCGCCGTCCGGCAGGGCTTGCGGCGAACCACCCATGAAACCGAACACGCCGAAGGTAATCACCAGTGGTACACAGAACTGCATCACCGAGACACCCAGGTTACCCAGCCCGGCGTTGAGGCCAAGGGCTGTGCCCTGCTGGGACTTGGGGTAGAAGAAGCTGATGTTGGACATGCTCGAGGCGAAGTTGCCACCGCCAAAACCGCAGAGCAAGGCTATCAATACGAACACGCTGTACGGGGTGCCCGGATCCTGCACCGCGAAGCCCATCCAGATCGATGGCAACAGTAAAGACGCGGTGCTCAGGGCGGTCCAGCGCCGGCCACCGAAGATCGGCACCATAAAGGAATAGAAGACGCGCAAGGTCGCGCCGGACAACCCCGGCAACGCCGCCAGCCAGAACAACTGGTCGGTGGTGAAGGTGAAGCCAATGGCGTTCAGGCGCACGATCACCGTGCTCCAGACCATCCACACCGCGAAGGCCAGCAGCAGCGCGGGAATGGAAATCCACAGGTTGCGCGTGGCGGTCTGTTTGCCGCTGCTTCCCCAGAACGCCGGGTCCTCGGGACGCCAGTCATGAATGACCGGGCCTTTGTCAGGCTTTTGCAGAACGGACATGTTGTTCTCCTTGGGCAATGCTCGAAATCGTGGACGAGGTCCGCGGCGGCTCTGTACCAAGCACCGGGCTTTTGCGTATTTCGCTGAAGTACATCCAGGTGAGGGAGACCCACACCACGCCGTACATCAACATGAAGCAGGACGAGCGCACGCCGGTGAGGTCCACCAGGGCGCCAAACATGATCGGCAACACGAAGCCGCCCAAACCGCCGGCCAGACCGACGATGCCGGACACCGCGCCCATGTTTGTCGGGTAGTCATTGGCGATGTATTTGAAGACCGAGGCCTTGCCGAACGCGAAGGCAATGCCCATGACGAACAGCAGCACGGTGAACAGCGCGGGATTGAGACCGATGTGAAAATCCACTGCGCCGTTGAGGGTCTGCACTTGCAGTTGGGTTTGTGGGTACGAGAGCAGGAACAGGCAGATCCAGCTGACCCACAACACCCACCAGGTCACGCTTTGCGCGCCCCAGCGATCCGACATCCAACCGCCGACGGCACGCAGCACGCCACCGGGCAGGGAAAAACAGGCCGCCAGCAGCGCCGCGCTTTGCAGGCTGAAACCGTATTCCTGCACGTAGTACTTGGTCATCCACAGCGCGAGGGCCACGTAGCCGCCGAAGACGATCGAGTAGTACTGACAGTAGCGCCACACCGCAGGATCTTTCAGCGAACTCAGTTGCTCACGCAACGTCGCGCCCGAGGCACTGTGGTGGTCCTTGTTTTCGGCACTGAGGAACCAGAACAGCAACGCGGTGATGAAGAGGATGGCGCTGAAGACTTTCGGCACCAGCTGCCAGCTACCGGCCGCGATCAGTGCGGGGGCGAGAAACTTGGTGACCGCGGCCCCGGCGTTACCGGCACCGAAGATACCCATCGCGAAACCCTGGTTCTCTTTGTCGAACCATTTGGCGACGTAGGCAATCCCCACCGAGAAAGAACCGCCGGCCAGGCCGACGAACAAGCCCAGGACCAGGAACTGCCAATAGGCGGTGGCGTGGCTGATCAGGTACAGCGGCGCGACGCAGGACAGCATCAGCAGAAAGAACACGCTGCGCCCGCCAAAGCGGTCAGTCAGCAGGCCCAGTGGCAGGCGCACCAGCGAACCGGTCAATACCGGGGTCGCAGCCAGCAGGCCGAACTGGGTTTCGTTGAGCTGGAGCAGTTCCTTGATCGGCACCCCGAGCACGGCAAACATCATCCAGACCATGAAACACACAGTGAAGGCCAGCGTGCTCATACCCAGCACCAAGCCTTGTCGTACACGGGGTTGGGTCACAAATGCTCTCCAGTCAGTTAGCCATGGCCGCAGACTAGAGAGGCAAACCCCGCAAAAACTTGATCCACATCAACGAAGCCCAAGGGGACTCAGGCCTATGCTTGTGCCGCCTACCTCTAAGGAGGTAGTACAGAAAATGCTTAAAACCCCTTGTTTATCAGTGTTTTAATTTTTTACACCCAGTGTTCTGTCGACAAGGAACCGTCGACAACTCTTTAGAGGTAGCGCCTCCCGGATCGGTGGCCAATCTCACTCTGGAGCTGTGCATGCTCTGCTTTCCTGACTTTTCTACGGACCTGCGCTGATGATTCGCTGGTTGCGCAGCTCCCTGCCCGCGCGCGCCGGGCTGGCGGTAATCCTGATCGCCGTGCTTGCCCTCGCCAGCTCGTTGAGCGCCGGGCTGATCGCCTGGTTCAGCCAGGGTGATGCCGCCGCAATCAACACGGCCGGTTCGGTGCGGATGGAGACGTACCACCTGAGCTGGAAACTCGCCGCCGGTGCCACACCTGAAGAGATCAGCCACATCACTGACAGCCTGCAACGTCGCCTCAACAGCCAGTCACTTAAGGCCGTGCTGGAAGATGGCCCGACCACCGCGTTGCAAACCAGCTATGGGCAACTCCAGCAACAATGGAACGAGGCGTTGCGCCCGGCGCTGGAACGCAGCGATGCCGTAGCGTTTCAAGCCCAGGCCCGGCCGTTCGTTGATCAACTGAACCAGTTCGTCAGCCTGTTACAGCGCCAGAGCGAGCAAAAGCAAGGCTGGCAACAAGTGATCCAGGGCATGGCGCTGTTCACCACAATGATTGTCCTGCTGATCGGGTTGTATGAGTTGCAGTACGGGGTGGTCACGCCCCTCAAGGAATTGGTGGACGCCACCCAGCGCTTTCGGCGCGGTGATTTCAAGGTGCGGGTCAACCATCAGTCCCAGGACGAACTGGGTCAGCTGGCCACGAGCTTCAACGCCATGGCCGAGACGATTGAAGCGTCGCACCACACGCTGGAGAGTCAGGTCCAGCAAAAAACCCTGAACCTGCAACAGGCCAATGCCGCGTTGGAGTTGCTGTATCAAAGCAGCCGCAGCCTGGCCACACGCCTGGCCAATGCCGAAGGGCTGGACGAGTTGATCAGGCGCTTCCAGAAACGCCTGCCGGGTTTGCGCCTGTCGCTGTGCTTGCAAGGCCAGACGCAGGCGCCCGCACAGCAGCTGATCGCCCTGCATGGCGCCAACATCCGCGAAGTCTGCGCCAGCAGCGACTGCGCCACGTGCCAGAAACACCATGACGCGAAACCGCAAACCTTCAGCATCAGCAACCAGGGCAGCGAACTGGGTGAGCTCAAGGCGCACTTCGTCGACGGTCATCCCCCGCAAGCCTGGGAAACCCAGCTGATCCAGGCCCTGGCCAACCTGATCGGCACTTCGCTCTCGCTCAAGCGCCAACGGGAGCAGGATCATCGCCTGCTATTGCTCGAAGAGCGCACGATTATCGCCCGCGAACTGCACGACTCACTGGCGCAGGCCCTGTCTTACATGAAGCTGCAAGTCAGCCGCATGCAGACCCTGATGCGCCGTGGCGAACCGGTGCAGACCCTGGAGAATGTCACCGCCGAATTGCGCGAGGGGCTGAACAATGCCTACCGCCAACTGCGCGAATTGCTGACCACCTTTCGCTTACAGATTCACGATGCCGGGCTGGTGCAGGAACTCAAGGACACGGCCGAAGAATTCTCCCGTCGCGGCGAATTCCAGGTGCACCTGCACGTCGATGCGCTGGCCTTTCAGCTCTCGGCCAGCGAGCAGATCCACATGTTGCAGATCACCCGCGAAGCACTCTCCAATTGCCTGCGTCATGCCCATGCACAAAACGCCTGGCTGGAACTGCGCCAGGAGGGCGAAACCGTAAGGCTCACGGTCGAAGACGACGGACGCGGGTTCAGCGGCAACGTTGACCAGCGCGAACATCACGGCCTGAACATCATGGATGAGCGGGCGCGAAGCCTGCGTGGCCGGTTGCAGATATTCTCCAGGGAACCGCAAGGCACCCTCGTCCAACTGGAATTCCACCCGGAGTTTCTCGGACAGCACACAGAAGGTAGCGTCACATGAACCCGCCCGCACACCATAGAATCCTGCTGGTAGACGACCATCCCATGATGCGTCGCGGCATCCGCCAGATGCTCGAACTCGAGGACGACTTCCTGATCGTCGGTGAAGCCAACCATGGCGAAGAGGCCCTCAGTCTGATTGAGCCACTGCAACCGGACCTGGTGTTGCTCGACAACAACATGCCGCAAATGAACGGCATTGAAACCCTGCGCCGGTTACGGGCGATGCACTACACCGGCAAAGTATTGCTGTTCACCGTATCGGACGCCGAAGACGATATTCGCGATGCCCTTCGACTGGATGCCGACGGTTATCTGCTCAAGGACATGGAACCGGAACTGTTGATCCAGTACATCCGCGATGCCCTGAACGGCGCATTGGTCATCAGCCCCGGTCTGACCCAAGTCATGGCCCAGGCGCTGCGCTCGCCGCCGCGCCAATCGGTGGTGGAACTGACCGAGCGCGAACGCCAGGTGCTGAAAACCATCGCCAGCGGCTTCAGCAACAAAGTCATCGGGCACAAGCTGGGCATCACCGAAGGGACGGTCAAGGTTCACGTCAAGAACCTGCTGCACAAGCTCGGTTTGCGCTCGCGGGTGGAGGCGGCCGTGTGGGCCATGGAGCATCTGCGCAGTGCGGGCTGACGGCCATGCCTCCTTGGAGGTAGGCCTGCAGAGGCATAGGTCAACCGGCCTGCGCTCTCTACTATGACCGTCAGCGGAGGTACGCCATGCTGACCCACCCTTCCATCGTTTTAACGTTGCGTCGTCATCATCTGTTCAGCCAATTGCCGGAAAAAGTCTTCGAGGAAGTCTGTGCCCTGGCCATGCTCAAACGCTTGCCTTGTCACAGCACGCTCATGCATCAGGGCGATCCGGCCAAACGCTTTTTTCTGCTGGTCAGCGGCCAGATCAAGTTGTATCGGCTGACGGGCGAAGGCCAGGAAAATCTGGTGGAAATCATTCAGCCCGGGCAAACCTTTGCCGAAGCGCTGCTGTTCAGCCAGGCCCGGCTCTACCCTGTGAGCGCCACCGCCCTGAAGGACAGTGTGCTGGTCAGCATCGAGGGCAACCATTATCGCCATGCGCTGGAGGACCAGCCGAAAGTCTGCCTGGCCATCCTGGCGAGCATGAGCGTTCACCTGCACCTGCGGCTGCGCGACATCGACACCTTGACCATGGCGAGCGCGAGTCGTCGGGTGATCAATTTCCTGTTCCAGGAACGCCACCCGGTCACCGGCCAGATTGTCTTGCAGATGTCCAAACGCCTGGTGGCGTCGAAGCTTGGGATTCAGCCGGAAACCTTCTCGCGGATATTGCATCGCCTGGTGGACAGCGGCCTGATCGCGATGGAGCGACGCCACATCAGCATCCTCGCGGAAGAGGACCTGGCGGCGTTCCAATAGCCGCAATTGACCGCCATCAATGCGCAATGCCCTGCGCCTTGCACACTGTGATACTTCATCAATAATGGAGAGCGTCATGCCCCCTTCGACTTTGCCTCTGGTCTACGCCTGCTCCGGCTGCTCCAATGTGGCCCAACTGGCCAACACCCTGGCGGTGCGCCTGGATCGCAGCGGTGTCGCGGAAATGTCCTGCATCGCCGGCGTGGGTGGGCATGTGGCCGCGCTGGTCAACAAGGCGCGGTCGGGGCGGCGGATCTTTGCGCTGGACGGTTGTCCGCTGCAATGTGTCGAGAACTGTCTGAAGCAACACGGATTGCATGCGGATGTGCATTTGATTCTTAGCCATTACGGGGTGCGTAAACGTTATGGCGAGGATTGCACCGAGGCACAGAGCGATGAGTTGTTTGAGGGGATCAGGCAGTTGATTGCCAGTGATACCCGGCAGCATGAAAGCCGGGGTTGAGGGCGACGAAAATCCAATGTGGGAACGAGCCTGATCGCTCCCACCGTTGTGCCGGGCGGTCAGCCCGCTGCCAGGCCCTTCCCCGCCCGCTCAAGGTTTCGCCATAACCACACCGGCAACACATCAGGATCAAGGCTGTCGATCAGGTTCTTCAGCGCCAGCCCCAATTCGGTATCGCCCTCTATCACCAGGCGCCGACGAAAAAACAGTGTGTCCGGATCTTCCTGACGACTGGCCAACAGTAAAAACTCACGCCAGTTCCCGCTGATGGTAACCGCCGCCGTTGCATGCTCGGCAATCCGCAACCCCTGACGACTGAGCGTCAGGTACCAGGACAACCCCAGATCCGGAACCCGCAAACATAACCAACGCCCACGCAACACCTCGAACTCGCCATCGCGCAGCGGCTCGGCGAGGCATCGATTGAGCGCCTGTTGCAACGCCAGGCGCTGTACGGCAAACGGCACCCGACGCACCAGCGGCAACAACCGGTCTGCACCTTTGAGCAGCCACTTCTTTCGGTTCAGCACAGGCCGACCTCCTCGACGCGCAACATGCCGGCCTGGCCATGCCAGTAGCCATTGCACCCGTCGACAAACAACGGCGGTGTCTCGCCCGAGCGAACGCGCTGATAACTCGCGATCACCTCAGCCATGCCCTGCGCACGCGGGCTCAGGCGCAACAGATCGGCACCACAGGCCACCAGCCCGGAATAATCGGCGAGCAAATTGGTGACCTCGGCCGACATGGTTTGAATACCGTTGAGAGTGAACAACGGTTGCCCTTCCTGGCTGGTCAGCGCCATGCCGTCGGGGTAATTGATGCAGCAAAACTGGCAGTCGTCTTTTGGCCGGTTTTCCGCGCGGGCGGTGAAACAGCGTGCGGAATAGGCCAGGGGCAAATGCCCATAGGCAAAAATTTCAACTTCCGGCACCGCCCGGCCCAGTTCACGCACCTGCCCGATCACATCGCTGATCAGCGCGGACGAACACTCCACAGGCGGCACCCAGCGGGTCATTCCGCAATCGAGCAATTGCGCCAGCGAGTGGCCGTTGTACAGATTGAGGGCCGGGCCGGCCACGAACGGCAACTGGCGCTCGGCGAGAAACTGCACCGCGCCCATGTCATTGGCCTCCACCAATAGCTGGCCGTTGTCGCACAGGCGGCGCAGGCTGGAAAGCTCCGACGCCGCTTCGATCAGCGTCAGGCTGGAGATCACCAACTGCGCCTGGCTGCACTCCTGTAACTCGCGCCCCAGTCCCAGCCACTGATCCAGTGAAAAGGCCCGGCGTTTCGAGCACACGGTTTCCCCCAGGTAAATCACGTCCAGGGGCATGGCCGACATCTCGGCGTAAAAGTTGCTGAGTTGCTCCTTGTCCCAATAAAACAGGACCGGTCCCAGGCTGAGCTTCATGTCGCGTCCTCTCATTGCCATGATCGATGATAAGCACCCAGGGTGGTCTGGCTGCCTTCGGACAAACCGGCCAGCACCTGACGCCATTCTTCCTTGACCCGGAAACTGCCCGGCGCGCCGCGATGGGCATCCAGCGCAGCGCGCCAGACCCGCGTGACTTGCTCGACATACGCCGGGCTGCGCTGGCGACCTTCGATTTTCACGGCTTCGACGCCGATGGCCGTCAGCTCCGGCAGCAAGTCCAGGGTGTCGAGGCTGGTGGGTTCTTCCAGGGCATGAAAGCGTTTGCCGTCGACCAGAAAGCGGCCTTTGCACAAGGTCGGATAACCCGCCGGTTCGTCGGGGGTGTAGCGATCTATCAGGACTTCACTGAGCCGTGCGCTCAAACCTTCGGCGTCCTCGCTCCAGCGCACCGCCTTGGCCGGCGAACAGACGCCGCACAGGTTCGGCGACTCGCCGGTGATGTAGGAAGACAGGTGGCAACGCCCTTCGGCCATGATGCACAGGCTGCCGAAACCAAACACTTCGATGGGCACGGGGCTGCTGGCGGCGACCTGGCGCACCTGCGCCAATGACAACACCCGTGGCAGCACCGCGCGACGGATACCGTAGCGCTGCGCATAAAACGCCAGCGCGGCGGCGTGGGTCGCAGAGCCCTGGACCGACAGGTGCAACGCCAGTTGCGGATGGCGCTGGCTGGCATAGTTGAGCACCCCCGGATCAGCGGCGATCAGCGCGTCCACACCGAAATCGGCGGCACGATCCACCGCCCGCTGCCAGCGCTCCCAGCCCTTGGGTTGCGGGTAGGTGTTGACGGCGACATAGAGTTTGCGTTGATGCTGGCGGATGTGGGCGACGGCGGCGTCGAACTGTTTGTCGTCCATGTTCAGCCCTGCGAAATGCCGGGCGTTGGTGTCATCGCGAAAGCCGACATAGACGGCATCGGCGCCTTGGCGCACCGCCGCTTTGAGCGCAGGCAGGTTCCCTGCCGGGCAGACCAGTTGCATGGGTAATCCTCATGAAAAAGCGGCGCTGCCAGTCTAGCCAGACCGGCAGGAACGGCCTTGACGGCAATCAATTGCCCTCACTGCATCAGGTCGGCAAAAGACAGGAACATCACGTTGTCGTGCTTGCGCACTTGCTGCTCGCACTCGATCACTGCCAGCCCGTCAGCCCAGCACGCGGCCGTCAACATCGCAGAGCTTTGCTGAGGGTGCAGTGCCACGGTCATCTGGCCGTCAGCGCCGGGCGCCAACTTCGCCCGTAAGTACTGCCGACGCTTGTTACGTTGCAGCCAGTCGAACCCGGCTGGCACGGCCAATGGTCGCGGCATCACGTCCGTCATCCCCTGGGCCCTGAGCAAAAACGGACGCACCACCACCAACGCGGTAATCAGTGCTGCCGATGGATTGCCGGGCATGCCGATCCACGGTTTGCCGGCCACTGCGCCAAAGGCCAGCGGTTTGCCCGGCTGCATGGCCAGCCGCCAGAAATCGACGCTGCCCAGTTCCTCGATGGCTTGCTTGAGATGGTCCTCTTCGCCGACCGATACGCCGCCGCTGCTCAGCAACAGATCGCATTCAGACGACGCCAGGCTCAATGCGTGTCGACTGGCCGCCAGCTCATCGGCCATCACGCCGTAGTCATGCACCTCGACGCCCCAGCCACGCAACAACGCGGCGAGGCAATAGCGATTGCTGTTGTAAATCTGCCCCGGCGCCAAGACGTCGCCCGGCTCGCGCAGCTCATTGCCGCTGCTGAGCAAGCACACCTGCAACGGCCGATAGACCTCCACCCGTGCAATTCCGGCGCCGGCCAGCAAGCCGATTTCCTGAGCGCGCAGGCGCTTGCCGGCCTTGAGCAACAGCTGCCCGCGACGAACCTCCTCACCCTCCTGACGTACATGATCGCCAACGCAAACCGGCGGAAACCAGACACGCTCGCCGTCGATCCGGCAACGCTCTTGCGGGACGACGGTATCAGCGCCCGGTGGCAATGGCGCGCCGGTAAAGATCTGCACCGTTTGCTGCGCGAGCAACGGTGAGGACGCCTGATCTCCCGCCGCAATTCGCCCAGCCATCGCCAACCCACCACCCTCCGCCGGCAGGTCGGCGGCCCTGAGGGCGTAACCGTCCATGGCACTGTTGTCCCAGGCGGGCAGATTCACCGGCGAATGGATATCCGCTGCCAGCACGCGTCCCATCGCTTGATCCAGGCTGATCCTTTGCACCAGGGGCGGCGGCGGTGCCTGATCGAGCAGACGGATGATGGCTTCGTCCACCGGCATCAGGCTGCCGAGGTCGCACACCCGACCGGTCATGAGCGTGTCTCGCAGGCATCCATGATGCGCTGGGCCTGAGGTTTCAAATGCGGGGCGAAATTGCACGGGCCGGTGCGACTGTCCAGCTGTTCGAGCAGGATCTTGTTCCAGGCCGTCCGGCAAGCGCCCGGCGAACCGGGTACGCAGCACACCAGCACGCCGTTACTCATGCCGGCCAGTGCCCGGGACTGCAGGCTGGACATGCCGATTTCCTCCAGCGACACCTGACGGAACAATTCGCCGAAACCTTCCACGTGTTTGTCCAGCAATGGCAGGACGGCTTGCGGCGTGTTGTCGCGGGCGGTGAACCCGGTACCGCCGGTCATCAGGACAACTTGCACTGCGGGGTCGGCGATCCACCGGGAAACGGTGGCGCGGATCTGATAGATATCGTCCTTGACCAGATCACGATCGATCAATACATGCCCGGCGGTTTGCAGCAAATCGGTCAGGGTCTGGCCCGAGGTGTCGGTGTCAAAGGTGCGCGTATCGCTGATGGTCAGCACGGCGATGTTCAGGGGTTCAAACGTGCGTTGCGCCAGATGGGCCATGTCCAGGTTTTCCCGTAGATGAGGATATGGCCGCAAGCCTGAACCGGAATCCGTGATGAGCCTATTCCTCCAAGGAGGTACCTCGTCGAGCTCAAGGTGCGAGGCGACTTCGTTTCCAGGCACCTTCATGCAGACGGTAGTCGATACGGTCATGCAAACGGTCGGCGCGGCCCTGCCAGAACTCCAGGCGCTCGGGATGCAGGCAGTAGCCGCCCCAGTGCTCGGGTCGCGGCACGGTCTGGCCGACGAAGCGCTTGATGGTGTCGGCCAGCAGCGATTCAAGCGCTGCACGACCGGCCAGCGGACGGCTTTGCGGTGAAGCCCAGGCGCCGAGACGACTGGCCATGGAACGGGAATCGAAGTACGCGTCCGACAGCGCCGGGTCGAGTCTGGACACCCGGCCTTCAATCCGCACCTGTCGCTCCAGCCCCGGCCAGAAGAACGTCATGGCGGCATAGGGATTGGCGGCCAGTTGCTGGCCCTTGTCACTCTGGTAATGGCCGAAGAACGTGAAACCTTCCTCGCTCAAGCCCTTGAGCAACAGGACGCGGCAGTGCGGCCGCCCCTCGCTGTCGACCGTCGCCAACATCATGCTATTGGCTTCCACAGGCGCACTCTCGGTGTCACGGGCCTGTTGCAGCCATTGCCGAAACATCGCCAAAGGGTCATCCAGCGCATGCTCGTCCTGCAAGCCATACAGGGTGTAGTTGCGGCGCATCTGGGCCAGGGAAAGTGGCATGACGGTGATCTCCGGTAGGTTTTGCGCAGTGTGCGAGGCACTGCGCAAACCGACCTTGACCGCCATCAACAGTGTTGATTACTTGAGTCGCAGACGCCGCGCCAGTTTGTGCAAATTGCTCGGGTCGACTTCCAGAATCCGCGCCGCGCTGGCCCAGTTTTCACCGGACAGGCTCAGCGCCTGGAGAATTTTCTTGCGTTGATAGTCGTCGACCGCTTCACCCAGCGGCTGGAACGGCAGATCAGCCGGCACAGCGTCGCAAGATTCTGTCGTCACCTGCGGTGCGTTCGTCGCACTGTCGAGGTCAAGAATCTCGGGTTCCAGCGTCATGATCAAAGCACGACTGGTACCGCGACTGAGCTGCTTCAATGCGGCACGGCTGATGACATGCTCCAGCTCGCGCACGTTGCCCGGCCAGGTATACGCCAGCAGCGCACGTTCGGCCGCCGGCGACAGACGCAGGCCACGCAGGCCGAGCCTTGCCCGATTGAGCTCAAGGAAATGCCCGGCCAGCATCAACACATCATTACCACGTTCCCGCAACGACGGGATCGGCACCGGATACACCGAGAGACGGTGATACAAATCGGCCCGAAACAAGCCATCGCGGATGCTGTCCGGCAGGTGCCGGTTGGTGGCGGCGATGATGCGCACATCGACATGCAGCGGCTTGTCGGCGCCCAGGCGCTGGATCTCGCCGTTCTGCAGAGTGCGCAGCAGTTTCGCTTGCACACTTAACGGCAACTCACCGACTTCATCGAGAAACAGCGTGCCACCGTTGGCCGCATCGAACCGCCCGGCGCGGTCACTGGTGGCGCCGGAGAAGGCGCCTTTGACATGACCGAACAATTCACTTTCCGCCAACGACTCCGGCAAGGCCGCGCAGTTGACCTGAATCAGCGGCTTGTGGCTGCGCCGTGACAGACGATGCAAGCGCCGCGCGAACAGCTCTTTGCCAACGCCGGTCTCGCCCAGCAGCAACACTGGCAAATCGGAGTCGGCCAGCACGTCCAGCTCATTGAGTAGCTGATGCAACACCTCACTCTGACCCAGGATCTCGCCCTCCTCGACCGGCATGCGCAAACCCTGGGGATCGCTGCGGGACAGACGCAAGCTGCGGTTTTCCTGTTCCAGGCGAGTGACCCGCACGGCCGCTTCGATCTGCAAGGTGCAGCGCTTGAGTTCCTCCCGGGCACGGCTGTCGAAGGTCCCGGCGTGCAGGGCATCGAGGGTGATCGCGCCCCAGATCCGGCCCTCGACATACAGGCTCACGCCCATGCAGTCATGCACCGGCAGCGGTTCGCCGATGTGGTTGTCGAGCAAACCGTCGTAAGGATCCGGCAGGCGGCTGTCGGGCTCGAACCAGACGGGTTCGCGCGATGCCATGATCGCCGCCAGTCGAGGATGCTGGGCGATGACGAACCGGCGCCCCAACGCTTCATGCACCAGCCCCACCGTCGCCACGGGCCTGAGGCTGTCGTCATCCAGACGCAACAATCCCACCGCGCCACTGTTGAAGTATTCGCGCAGGGTCTGGACCAATCGTTGCAACCGCACAGCATTGGGCAACTCGACAATCAGGTCGGCCGCCAGGCTTTCACGCAACATGGTTTTAATTACCCTCTATGGTGGGATTCACCCTAATGCGTCAGGGTGCGCATCACCACAACTAAAAATAAATTCATATTTATCAATAAGTTAAATATGGCATGCCCGATGCAACGAGCCAGAGGAACCGTTGAAACCCAAACAAGGAACCCCTGATGAGCCAGACCCTACTGGAACAAAGCCTCGGCCAACTGGCCTGCGACATTCCCGGCGCTACCCGGATCTTCCATAGCTTCAAACTGGACTTCTGTTGCGGCGGGCATAAAAGCCTGCGGGACGCGGCCCTCGGCAAAGACCTCGATCCGCTGCTGATTGCCGATGCCCTGCACACCCTGCAGGACGCTGGCGAAACCCAGCACGACTGGCGCACCGAAACGTCCGAGGCGTTGATTGCCCACCTCCTGACGCGCTACCACGCCCGCCATCGCGAGCAACTGCCGGAACTGATCCGGCTGGCCCGGCGCGTCGAGCAAGTGCATGGCGCACGCAGCAGCTGCCCCAATGGCCTGGCCGATCTGCTGAGCGACATGCAGCAGGAACTCGAAGGTCACATGCTCAAGGAAGAACAAGTGCTCTTCCCGATGCTGCAACAGGGCATCGGCCCTCAGGCCGCACCGCCGATCCAGGTGTTGCGCTTTGAACACGATCAACATGGTGAAGCGCTGGAAAAAATGCTCGCCCTGACCCACCACATCACGCCACCGGCCGATGCCTGCAATACCTGGCGCGCACTCTATCGCGGGCTGCTGGAATTCAAGGACGACCTGATGCAACACATTCATCTGGAAAACAACGTGCTGTTCATCAATGCCCTCAAACCGCGCCATTGATCGCACTAAACCCGTGACGCCGCTTTCGCGAGCCAGGCTCTCTCCCACATTGGATGACCGTCCCCTGTGGGCGTTGAGCCTGCTCGCGAATGGCGCCACCTCGGATTGACGGGTTTACAGCGCGATGTTCAACGCCATTACATTCACCGTCGCGATCAACCCTGCCAATAGAACATGGCCTTGGCCAGGATCACGATCAACACCATGTGCGCGAGAATGCTGCGGCGAATCCAGGTAGCGCGGGTCGTGGACAACCGCGCGCTTTTCAACCAATACGCCAGCAACAAGTAATGGCCGATGATGCTCAGGGCCAGGATGATTTTCAGGCTCAGCAACGTACCAAAACTGCTGGCCAGCGGCTGGCTCAAGACTCCGCGGTGTTGCCACGCGAGCGCGATGCCGGCGCCATACAACAGCAACACCACACCGTGCAGCACCTTGCGCGAGCGCACGGCAATTGCCTGATCCGCCGTCACTCGCGTCGTCTCTGCCAGCGGCTGGCGTGCGCGGTGCCAGATCACCACTTCGAAAAACAGCGTGCCGATGAAGGCGATGGCTGCCAGCAAATGCGCAATCAGCAAAAAGGGATACATCAGCACCCACCTCTGTTCGTTGGCCTGTTCAACCCGGATGACCGTCGACCCGAGCCCGCAGCAGCATCGGCCCATAGCGCCAGGCGTACAGCGCAAACGCCAGCGCCCAGCACAGGCCGGCCAGCCACAACGCCGGCAGGGGGAAAAACACAATCAACACGACCCGACTCAGACACGCCAGGTTGAGCAAAATGAACGCCAAGGTCATGCCCGACGGAGGCTCCAGCGCACGGCCGGTATGCCCGAGCGTTACCCGGGCGATCATCGCCAGCACCAGACCGCCCATGGCCCCGATGGTCAGGCAATGCACCGCCAGGCTCGGGTTCAGCGGCACGCCGAAATGCCACAGCGCCATGCCGAGACAAGCCACCGCCAACCAGCCGTAAGCCAGGTGCAGCGACCACAACAACGGCACGCGCCACAGTGCGCGATCGTGCCAGCGCACCAGCCGTACCAGATGCCCCGCGCCCAGCACCGCGAACAGTAAGCCCACCCAAATATTGGGGTTGAGCGCAGGGCCGGCGGCATACAACAACGCCACCAGGGGCGAGCCAATCAGCAGCAGCCAATCCAGCCACGGCCAAGGTGCAACAGCGTCAACCCGACCGAGGCCGCGCTGGGTGAAAAACGGAATGACGCGCCCACCGATCAACCCCATCATGGCCGCCACCAGCCAGATGCCGGTCAGCACGCCCTGACGCTGCCAGCCTTCATGACCTTCGACCAACCCCAACAGAGACAATCCGTCGGCCCCGGCCAGCAACAGCAGAACCGCCACAATCGGGTAGTTGCGCTTTTGCCGCACCTTCCACAGCGTGAAGCCCATCAACACCGCCACCGCCAGCGGGAACGCCATTTCCAGCACCACCAGCAGCGGCCATGGCGCATTGACCAGCCACGCCACGCGCGCCGCCAACCACAGCAGCGCCAGGGCGGCCAACGGTTTGCCGCTAAGGCCAGGTCGACCGGTCCAGGTCTGAACGGCCGTCAGCAGGAAGCCTGCAATAATTGCCAACCCGAACCCGAACAGCAATTCATGCCGATGCCAGCCCAGCCAACCGCCGGCCGGCTGCCAGGCGGACAACGAACCGCTGAAGGCCGCCAGCCAAAGCGGGATGGCCAGCACGGCCAACAGGCCGCCCGCGAGGAAGAACGGCCGAAAGGCCAGTCGTAACAGTGGCGCGATGGTCATCGCTTTACGGCGGTCAAGCACTTGCATAAAGCCACTCCTTTACCTTGTTGCTGAACCGGCGCCAACGTGCGCGCCAGGTAAATCCAAGTGCAATCATCGGGTATTGCCGAGCAATTGCCTTTGTCGCAGATCAAGTGTGCAAGGGCCGTGCCCCCGCTACAGATCAACGGCCGGCGGCGCATCTTTACTGCCAAGACGACTGGCACAGGGTACAAATGACCATTAAAGGGTTGTTTTAACCCTGATTGCGTTGGTCTTTTTTACCCTGCCCCTCTTCTATCCCAATAAACAAAGGCCTCCAGGCATGGCCCGCGTCTTGCTCAAGCCTTGGGAACTCAAAGCAACCTCGATCCCGGGAGCCCTCATGAAAAAAGTCGTCCAGCCTCTGGCCTGGTTTGTGGTGTTGACCTCCGTGCTGGCGCTGGCCAGCGGCATTTCCCTGGGCCTTGTCTGATTCTTGATCGCAAGCCCCTCCTCAACTTTCAGGATGAATTCCCATGGTGCTCCATCGCGTCCATCACCAGATTCTGCGCAGCCATCATTTGTTCGAGCCGTTGAACGAAGAACAGTTGGATGAATTGATGAGTACCAGCCATTTGCTGAGCATCGACAAAGGCGAGCCGTTGTTCCGTCAGGGCGAACCGGCCGATTCGTTCTACTTCGTGATTGCCGGGGCGGTGAAAATCTACCGCCTGACACCCGACGGGCAGGAAAAAGTATTTGAGGTCATCGGCGATCGGCAAACCTTCGCCGAAGCGATGATGCTGATGGACACTCCGAACTACGTGGCCTCGGCCGAAGCGGTCTGCCCAACCCAGCTCTACCGGTTATCCAACAGCACCTACATGCGCTTGCTGCAGAGCAACAGCCGTCTCACCTTCGCGCTGCTGGGCAAGCTCTGCGTTCGCCTGCATCAACGGGTCAACGAAATCGAAACCCTGTCACTAAAAAACGCCACCCACCGGGTCGTGCGTTATCTGCTGACGCAACTGGTGCGCCAGCAAACCATCGACAGTCAATTCGAACTGCCGATGGCCAAGCAACTGATTGCCGGCCACCTGTCGATCCAGCCGGAAACGTTTTCGCGGATCATCCGCCGTCTGATCGATGAAAAAATCATTACCCAGGACGGCCGCCAGATCGCCATTCTTGATCGTCCGCGCCTGGAACAGTTCGAGTGAGCAGCATGCCCGTCTGCCTGTATTGCCAACACGCCAATCCATCAAAAGACACCGAATGCCGCCAATGCGGCATGCCGCTGCCGGCATTGGCCGAACGCGCCGGGGAGCGCCGGCAGCGTCGGTTCATGGGGTTCTGCATCGGCCTGACGATTTTTTGCGTGGCGATGTTTTTCTGGCTGCCGCGCTGAAGCCAGGGTCACGGCTGGGTCAACTGGCGATACAACTGCGGCAAGCGCAGCGGTAGTTGTTCGGGCTGGCGGATCAAGGTGTAGCCATTGGCGCCGAACATGTACGGCAGGTAGTCCCCGGCCTCGCGATCAATCGTGATACAGAACGGCGTCAATCCCTGGCGCCGAGCCTCCCGCACCGCCTCGCGGGTGTCCTCCACGCCGTAACGGCCCTCATACACATCCAGATCATTCGGTTTGCCATCGGTCAGCAGCAGCAACAATTTGCTCCGCCGCTTGCTCTTGCCCAGCAGTTGGGTAGCCTGGCGAATGGCGGCGCCCATGCGTGTGTAATAACCCGGTTTGAGCCCCTGAATGCGACCTCGGGTGCTGTCGTCATAGCGCTGGGTGAACGACTTGAGTTCCTGCATGCGCACTTGCTGGCGACGCAACGAGGAAAACCCGTACAAGGCGAAATCATCCCCCAGCACCGACAGGGTTTCGCCGAACAGCAGCAGGCTGTCGCGAATAACGTCGATGACACGATGCTCATCGTTGAGATGGGCGTCGGTGGACATCGACACATCGGCCAGCAACAGGCACGCGAGGTCGCGGCGGGTCTGTCGTTGTTCCATGAACAAACCCCGTTCGGCGCACTGGCCATGTTCGCGCTCAACGTGAAAATCCAGCCAGGCTTGCAGGTCGAGTTCAGAGCCCTGAGGCTGCTGGCGTAACCACTGACGGTCATTGCGCACGTGCTCGAACTGGCGGCGCAAGCGGCGCGCCGAGGCCTTGAGCCGTGACGGCAGCGGCTGCGCTTCACAGTCGCGCGGCACCATCATTTGCAGATTGACGAAACCGTCCTGCATCTGCTGTTTGCGATAATCCCACTCCGGCAACTTGATGCCTTCGCCCAGGGGAATATCGTCGACATCGGCCGGCGGCAGATCCAGGTGCAGCTTGAGGCCGCCGCCCTTGCGCAGACGGGTACGCGACAGCGTCAGTTCGTCCAGGTCCTGCGCGACTTTGGCAGCGTCCGGGTCCTCGCTGTCGTCTGACCAGCGATCCAGGTCGACGTGTTCGGTCCAGCTGAACAGGTTCTCCAGGCGCACGATCAACAGGCCACCATCACGGGTGCTTTCATCGATCCGCGTGGCGCGTTTGCGTCCGCCTTTCTGTTCGCCGGGTGACGTGGTCAACGATTCTTCGGACTCATCCCCCAGATCGGCTGCCTGCGGGCTGGCGAGGTTTTGCGGCGGGTACAACCACAGAGGCAGCGGCCAGGCGGCGCGTTCGCTGCGAGGAAAATGCTCGACACTACCGGGCTCGCGCAATGCCTGGCACAACGTGCGTTCCAAGGCTGCTTCGCTGGCGGTCAAGGAGGACGGATCCGGGCGCAATTGCAGATGAGCATCGACCAAACGTTTATACCGAGCGCGCAACGCGGGAAAGCGCTGCAACAGCTGTTGGGTCCAGCGCTGATTGTCCCGCCCCCAATGCCGCATCTGCCCGGCCTGAGCCGCCAGTAGCGCGAGCCAACGATAGAGTTCCTCGTTCAAAGCGACTTCAGGAAACACCGCCAGGCTCGCCGGCAGCCGAAGATTGGCCTCGTCGCACCACGCCAATGGCACTTGTTTGCAGGTGCCGGCGATTTGCTGCAACAGGTTGCGCCGCAGCAGCAGATCGCGGTCGCTGGCGGCTTCGACACCGACGCCACTGGCGCCGCCCATGGCGCGGAACAGCAGCGCCAGCGGGCGTTGCAGGCTGGCCAGTTCGACCCGTGCTTCGGGGAAGTCCGGGCTGGCGCGTCGGGTAATGAAACGATGCCAGACACTGCCTACCCACTCTTCCAGTTCGACGGTAAAGGCCATGGTATTTGCCCTTTTCTGTAAACCAAAAAAACGGCCCGCTGTATCAGCCGGGCCGACCTTTTCTAGCCGTTACACCGGCTCATGAAGGGACAACAGCAGCCGGGGCGCGCAAGGCTGCGCGGCCGCGTTGCTTGAAGCTGAACAGGTAACAGAGCAGCCCTGCGAGGAAACCGAGACCGGCGCCAAAACGAGCCCAGAACAACACCTGCAGATGTTCGACCGTGGACATGAAGGGCAAGGCCACCCCATCGACCTGCCAGCGTTGCAGGTAGACCTGTACGACACCGGCAGCGGTGAGGAACAGCGTAATCATCACCATCGACAAGGTCATTAACCAGAAGCCCCAGATTTCGAAGGTCTGCGAGCGCTCGTCGCCGGCCTCACCCAATCCGCGCAGCCGTGGCATGGCGTAGCTGATCAAGGTCATCACGATCATGGCGTAAGCGCCGTAGAAGGCCAGGTGACCGTGAGCCGCCGTCAGTTGTGAACCATGGGTGTAGAAGTTGACAGGTGCCAGGGTATGCAAGAAGCCCCACACGCCAGCGCCGAAGAAGGCAGTTACCACGGTGCCCTTGGCCCACAACGTGGCCGCGCGGTTCGGGTGTTGCCGACGACGGTTCTTCACCATGCTGAACGCGAAGATCACCATGGCCAGGAACGGCAGCGGTTCGAGTGCGGAGAAGATCGAGCCGACCCACAACCAGACCTCGGGCGCACCAATCCAGAAGAAGTGGTGACCGGTGCCGATAATCCCGGTAATCAGCGCCATGGCGATGATCACGTAGAGCCATTTTTCCACGACTTCCCGGTCTACCCCGGTGATCTTGATCAGCACGAAGGCGAGCATCGAACCCATGATCAGTTCCCACACGCCTTCCACCCAAAGATGCACCACCCACCACCAGTAGAACTTGTCGCGGGCCAGGTTGCCGGGGTTGTAGAAGGAGAACAGGAAGAACACCGCGAGCCCGATCAACCCGGTCATCATCACCATGCTGACGGTGGTCTTGCGACCTTTGAGCAGGGTCATGCCGATGTTGTAGAGGAAGCCCAGGCACACCACCACGATACCCATTTTGGTGATGGTCGGTTGCTCGAGGAACTCCCGGCCCATGGTCGGCAGCAGCTCGTTGTGGGTCAGTCTGGCGAGGCCCGCATAAGGCACCAGCAGATAACCGAGGATCGTCAGCACACCGGCAGCCGCGAACACCCAGAACAGGATGATCGCCAGTTTCGGGCTGTGCAGCTCACGATCGGCTTCTTCCGGAATCAGGTAGTAGGCCGCCCCCATGAAGCCGAACAGCAGCCAGACGATCAGCAGGTTGGTGTGCACCATCCGCGCCACGTTGAACGGAATGATCGGGAACAGGAAGTCTCCGATCACGTATTGCAGGCCCATGATCAAACCGAACAGCACCTGACCGAGGAACAGGATCAGGGCAAACACGAAGTACGGTTTGGCCACGGCTTGCGAGGCGAATTTCAGATGTGGATTGGCAATACTCATCGCTCAGCCCTCCTTGTTTGGCGGCCAGCCATTGGTGTTGATTTTCGAGCTCCATTTGAGGAACTCGGCGATGTCATCCACCTCCTGCTCGCTCAATTTGAACTGTGGCATCGCGCGCCGGCCCGGTACGCCCAGCGGCTGCATTTTCATCCAGGCATGCAGGAAAGGCTTGAAGCCCTCTTCCCCGCCGCGCCGCTGAAAGACGTTGCCCAGTTCAGGCGCAAAGTAGGCGCCCTCGCCCAGCAGCGTGTGGCAGCCGATGCAGTTGTTTTGCTCCCAGACTGTCTTGCCGCGAATCACTGACTCGGTTAACTGCGCTTCATTGCTGCGCACCGGGAAGGTCTGTTCCGTGTGATAGGTCAAGGCCAGGAATACCAGGAAGAAGAAGATGCTTCCCCCGAAGTAGATATTCCTGGCCATGCCTTTGGTGAAGGTCTCTGACATGGTCGCTTCCTCTTTGCTTGGCCCGTCCATGATAGGAAGCGAAGGGTTGAAACCTGCTTGATGGCGATCAAGAAAGGCAGATGGTTTTGGTCGGGTATTACTGGAAACGCAGATCGAATGTGGGAGCGCTTTGTGTCAGATGGTCGGTTTATTTGAGGGTGTACATATCCGTTCCTGCGATAACGGATATGTACTCAATCAACCACTAACAGCATCAACCCCAAAACCACCGCCAACACCAACGCCCAGCTCAACATCAACCGGCGCCACAGTCGCGGAGCGTGGCGCATCTCCATGAAGCCCTCGGTGATCAGCCACGCCTTGCCCACCGCCACCAGCAAGATGGCAATCGACAGCAGCGATGTCGCGCCAATGTGGGCCAACACCACCGTGCACACACTTAACGTCGCAAGCGCCGCCCAACAGACGAGCAGTACCCTGGAAACAGACATGAAAACCTCGTCAACTCAGCACGTAGACCAGCGGAAACAGCACGACCCAGATCAAATCGACCATGTGCCAATACAACACGCCGGATTCAAAACCACTGCGGTTATGGGCGTCGTGCAGCCCACGACGGCAACGCTCGGCCAGCCATCCGAGGATGAACATGCCGAGCACTACATGAAGGAAATGAAACCCGGTGAGGATCCAGTACAGCGTGAAAAACGTGTTGTGCTCCATGTCCAGCCCAGAGGCCAACAAGTGTCGGTACTCGCTGACTTTCAACACCACGTACACACTGGCGGCGAGCAACGCGGCCAGCAGCCAGAAAGCACCGGGGCGCGGCCTTGAGCGCCTGACTTGCTCCTGCGCCAGCGCCGCGAAGAGCCCGGCGGTGAGCAGGCTCAGGGTCATCGCCAGGCCCGTCGAGGTGTTGAGCAAAAGTCGGCTTTCGCTGAACAGTTGCGGCTTGAGCGTCTGGGTCACGGCGAACGCCAGAATCAGAATGGCAAACACCGACAGCTCGGCCAGAATGAAAAACCACATCGCCAGATCGCCCGGCAAATGCCTGGGCGCCACATCGCTGGGCTCAACCGAAGTGGACATCAACCACGTCCATCAGCGCCGCAACGGTCAGCGGATCATCGCTCAGCGGCTCGGCCAGGCAAGCCATGCACGCCTCACGCGGGCTCATGCCGGCGCGGATCATTCGTGCGGTGAAAATCAGCAACCGCGTCGAAGCAACTTCCTCCAGATCATGCTGATCGAGCCGGCGCAGCGCCTGCCCCAGCCTGACCACTTGCGCCGCCAGCGCGCTGTCCACCTGAGCCTCGCGGGCAACAATGCGCTCCTCATCGGCCACCGGCGGGTAACCAAAACGCATCGCCACGAAGCGTTGCCGGGTACTGGGTTTCATGCCTTTGAGCAGGTTCTGGTAACCGGGGTTGTATGACACCACCAGCATGAATGACGGCGGTGCCTGCAACACTTCACCCGTGCGTTCCAGGAACAACTCTCGGCGATCGTCGGCCAGCGGATGCAACACCACCACGGTGTCCTGGCGTGCCTCGACCACTTCGTCGAGATAACAGATGCCGCCTTCACGCACGGCACGGGTCAACGGTCCGTCCTGCCACCACGTGCCCTGGGCACCGATCAGATGACGGCCGATCAGGTCAGCCGCGCTCAAGTCGTCGTGGCACGCCACGGTGTACAGCGGCAGGTTCAACCGATGAGCCATGTGCTGGACGAAACGGGTCTTGCCGCATCCCGTCGGCCCCTTGATCAGCACCGGCATGCCGTGTCGCCAGGCTTGTTCGAACAGCACCTCCTCATTATTGAGTGGTTGGTAGAAGGGTTCGGCCTTGTTTTCGCCAGTCGGGAGATGGTCCATGGGGCACCTGATTCAACAACGGAATTGAGGGACACGCTACGGACCCCTGCGACAACCTGGCAAGTGACATGGCCGGCAAACTTGATCGCCGTCAAGCAAGCATTGGCCTGCTCGGGCATAGCCTTGCAGCGCACTAAGAACCTGCGTCCTGTGCTGCCGTTTCAGTACATCGCAAAGGTCTTGCCTGAGGAGAAATGGAATGCTGATCAGCAATAGAAAAACGTTTGCTCTGACCGTCGCCACCCTGTGTTCGACGCTGGCCTTTGCGGTGTCTCACGCGGCCAGAGCCGACGAGCCCGCCGCCTCCCCCCCCTTGGTAAAAACCGCTGGCGCTCCCGACATGAGCCAGGCCGAGTTCGACTCATCCAAGGAAATCTACTTCCAACGCTGCGCCGGCTGCCACGGCGTGCTGCGCAAAGGGGCGACCGGCAAGCCGCTGACCCCGGACATCACCCAGTCTCGCGGGCAACCGTTCCTGGAGGCGTTGATTACCTACGGTTCACCGGCAGGCATGCCGAACTGGGGGACGTCCAATGCACTGACCAAGGAGCAAATCACGGCCATGGCCAAGTTCGTTCAGCACACGCCGCCGACGCCGCCGGAATGGGGCATGGCCGAGACGCTGAAAACCTGGAAAGTGCTGGTCAAACCCGAGGATCGTCCGAAAAAGCAATTGAGCAAACTCGACCTGCCCAACCTGTTTTCGGTGACGTTGCGTGACGACGGCAAGATTGCCCTGATCGACGGCGACAGCAAGAAAATCGTCAAGCTGATCGAGACCGGTTATGCGGTGCACATCTCGCGGATTTCCGCCTCGGGTCGCTACTTGCTGGTGATTGGCCGCGACGCCCGGATCGACATGATCGACCTGTGGCCGGTGGAGCCGACCAAGGTCGCCGAAGTCAAAGTGGGCATCGAAGCGCGCTCGGTCGAGACCTCCAAGTTCAAGGGCTACGAGGACAAGTACACCATCGCCGGTTCCTACTGGCCGCCGCAATTCACCATCATGGATGGCGAAACCCTGGAACCGAAACAGATCGTCTCGACACGCGGCATGACCGTCGACAAGCAGGAATATCACCCTGAGCCGCGGGTTGCGGCGATCATCGCGTCGCACGAATGGCCAGAGTTCATCGTCAACGTCAAGGAAACCGGCAAGGTCATGCTGGTCAATTACCAGGACATCAAGAACCTCACCGTCACCTACATCGACGCTGCGCCGTTCCTGCATGACGGCGGTTGGGACAGCACCCACCGCTACTTCATGACCGCCGCCAACAACTCCAACAAAGTCGCCGTAATCGACTCAAAGGAGCGCAAGTTGACCGCGCTCGTGGACGTCGGCAAAACCCCGCACCCTGGGCGCGGCGCCAACTTCAACCATCCGACCTACGGACCGGTCTGGGCCACCAGCCACCTCGGCGACGAAGGCATCTCGCTGATCGGCACCGACCCGGTCAAACACGCGCAATACGCCTGGAAACAGGTCGCCTCGATCAAGGGCCAGGGCGGCGGATCGCTGTTCATCAAGACCCACCCCAACTCCCGCCACCTGTACGTCGACACCACCCTCAACCCGGACGCAAAACTCAGTCAGTCGGTGGCAGTGTTCAACATCGACAAGCTCGACGCCGGCTACACCGTGCTGCCCATCGCCGAATACGCGGGCATCAAGCAAGGGGCGATGCGCGTCGTGCAACCGGAATACAACAAGGCCGGCGATGAAGTCTGGTTCTCCGTGTGGAGTGGCCAGGCCGACGAGTCGGCGCTGGTGGTGATCGACGATAAAACCCTGAAGCTCAAATCGGTCATCAAGGACAAACGACTGATCACACCCACCGGAAAATTCAACGTCTACAACACCCAACACGACATCTATTGAGCTTCATCAATGCAAGGAAACACCATGAAAAATACTCTGTTTTCACTGTTCGCCCTGACCGCTGCGCTGAGTGCGCAACCGGCCATGGCCCAGGACCCGCTGGCGCTGTTCAAGAGCAAACCCTGCGCCGCCTGCCATGCCATCGACACCAAACTGGTCGGCCCGGCACTCAAGGACGTAGCGGCCAAGAATGCGGGCGTGGCCGGGGCCGCGGACACCCTGGCAAGTCATATCAAAAACGGAACACAAGGCAACTGGGGACCGATGCCAATGCCGGCAAACCCGGTCACGGATGAGGAAGCGAAGATTCTCGCGACCTGGGTTCTGACGCTCAAATAACCGCCAGGAGGGCGCCATGATGGTTTATCGAAAGGCTCTGATTCTGGCGGCCCTCCTCCTCATTTGCGCAACCACGGTTGCCGCGCCCGACGCCCGGCGTCAGGCGCAACTCGAACACTTGCTGGCCCAGGACTGCGGCGCCTGCCATGGGTTGCACATGACCGGCGGGCTCGGCCCCGAGCTGACCCGCACAGCGCTGGCGGGCAAGCCCAGGGACAGCCTGATCGCCACTGTCACCCATGGCCGGCCCGGTACCGCGATGCCCGGTTGGGCCCCCCTGCTCAGCACCGACGACATCCGTTGGCTGATCGATCTACTTCTTCAGGGATATCCCGCACCATGATCCGTTCAATCCTGCTGTCAGCGGCGACCGGGCTGTTGTTGTCCGCCTGTGCTCAGCCACCCTTGCGTGGCACCGGCGACTTGGGCGTGATGGTGGAGCGCGCCACCGGCAGCGTGCAAATCATCGAAAGCGACACCCGCACTTCGCTGGCCCGACTCGAAGGCTTGGGCGACCTGTCCCATGCCTCGGTGGTGTTCTCCCGCGACCAGCGCTATGCCTATGTGTTCGGCCGTGACGGCGGGCTGAGCAAGGTCGATCTGCTGACCCGACGCATCAACCATCGAGTGATCCAGGGCGGCAACAGCATCGGCGGCGCCATCAGTCAGGACGGCAAATTGATCGCCGTGTCCAACTACGTGCCCGGTGGGGTCAAGGTGTTCGATGCCGACACCTTGCAGTTGGTAGCCGACATTCCCGCCACCCCGCTGGCCGATGGCAGCAAGCGTTCCCGCGTGGTCGGTCTGGTCGACGCGCCCGGCCAGCGTTTTGTGTTCAGCCTGTTCGACACCGGCGAAATCTGGACCGCCGATTTCAGCCAGGGCACTGCCCCGCTGATCAGCCGCTTCACCGACATCGGCCAGCAACCCTACGACGCGCTGATCACCCCCGACGGGCGCTATTACATGGCCGGGCTGTTCGGTGAGGACGGCATGGCGCAACTCGACCTCTGGCATCCCGAACGTGGGGTAAAGCGGGTGCTCGGCGATTACGGTCGCGGCCAGGAAAAACTGCCGGTCTACAAAATGCCGCACCTGGAGGGCTGGGCCGTCGCCGACCACCAGGCCTTCGTCCCCGCGGTCGGTCGCCATCAAGTGTTGGTAATGGATTCGCGCACCTGGCAGCAGAGCGCAGTCATCCCCGTGGCCGGCCAACCGGTGTTCGTCACATCGCGCCCGGACGGCCGGCAACTGTGGGTCAATTTCGCCTACCCGGACAACGATCGGGTCCAGGTGATCGACACCGAAACCCACGCCGTGGTCGCCGACCTGCGACCGGGCCCGGCGGTGCTGCACATGGAATTCACCGCGCGCGGCGATCAGCTGTGGCTGTCGCTACGCGACGGCAATCAGGTTCAGGTCTGGGACCCGTACAGTCTGAAACAGCTGAGCACCCTGCCGGCCGCTGCGCCGAGCGGCATCTTCTTCAGCAGTCGCGCACAAAAAATGGGGTATTGAAATGAACCTCGACCTGCTTGCCCGCCAATTGATCGATCGTTTCCAGCATGGCATGCCGCTGTGCCCGGAACCTTATCGTGAAATGGCCCAGGTGCTGGGGTGCAGCGAGTCGCACGTCATGGCCTGCCTGCAACGTCTGGAACTGGCCGGGGCCTTGTCGCGGGTCGGCCCGGTGTTCGAACACAGCCGTGCCGGCGCCAGCACCCTCGCCGCCCTCGCCGTGCCCGCCGAGCGCCTGCATCAGGTCGCCGAGCGCGTCAGCCAATACCCCGAGGTCAATCACAACTATGCGCGCGAACATCACTACAACCTGTGGTTTGTGTTGACCGGTCCTGATCGCCAACACATCGAGCGCATTCTCGAAGAATTGGAGCACGACACCGGCCTCACCCCGCTGGACCTGCCGATGTTGACCGCTTACCGCATCGACCTCGGCTTCGCCCTGGGAGAAAGCCCATGAACGCGCCGTTGAGTCCCGCACAGGCACTGGCCCTGCGTCGACACCTGGAAGGTGGGTTGCCGCGGCTCTCGCGTCCCTATCAGGCACTCGCCGAACGGATCGACGCCGAAGAAAACCAGGTGCTCGCGCAAATGCACCAGTGGCATGAGCAAGGTTTGTTCCGCCGGGTTGGCCTGGTGCTCAAGCATCGCGCGCTGGGCTACACCGCCAACGCGATGCTGGTGCTGGATATTCCGGACGCGTTGATCGACGAAGTCGGTCAGCGCCTGGGGCGAGCGGCCGGCATCACTCTTTGCTATCAACGGCCGCGGCGCCTGCCGTACTGGCGATACAACCTGTTTTGCATGGTTCACGGTCGCCAACGCGATCAGGTCGCCGCGCACATTCAGGCGCTGCTCGAAGAACACTTGCTGAGCGACCTGCCCCACCAACTGCTGTTCAGCACCCACGCCTTCAAACAGTGCGGCGGGCGCTTTGCGCCTTCATCAACAGGAGCACCCGACCGTGGATGACCTCGACCGTCAACTGATCAACCGTTTGCAACTGGGCCTGCCGCTGGTGCGCCATCCCTGGAACGTGCTGGCCGCCGAACTGCACAGCAGCAGCAGCGAACTGCTTGATCGTCTCCACGCACTGCTGGAAGACGGCGTGCTCACGCGCTTCGGCCCGATGTTCGACATTGAAAGGCTGGGCGGTGCCTTCACCCTCGCAGCGCTGTCGGTGCCGGAAGAACGCTTCGAAGACGTCGCCGAGCAACTGCTTGCCCTGCCGGAAGTGGCCCACAACTATCGTCGCGAACATCCCTGGAACATGTGGTTTGTCCTCGGCTGCCCGACCGAACAAGGCATTGCCGAGACCCTGCAGCGCATTGAAACCCTGACCGGCCTGCCGCCGCTGAATCTGCCCAAAGAGGAGACCTACCATGTCGGTTTGTATTTCCCGGTCTGAAGAGCCCCTGGCCCATCGTCTGATCGAACTGACCCAGAGCGGCCTGCCATTGCTCGACGATCCTTGGGCCTGGCTCGCCGAACAACTGGACTTGAGCATCGAATCCACCCTGGACTTGCTCAAGCGTTTGCAGGCCGAGGGTGCCATCAGGCGCATCGCTGCCGTCCCCAATCACTACCGTTTGGGCTACCGCTACAACGGCATGACGGTCTGGGATGTGCACGACGCCGACATGCCGCGCCTCGGCGCGCTGATCGGCGCACAGCCTTTCGTCAGCCATTGCTATCGACGCCCGCGCCGAGCGGGTTGGCGCTACAACCTGTTTGCCATGGTCCACGGTCGCAGCAGCGAGGAAATCGACAGCTACCGCGAACACCTGCGCTACTTACTGGGCGATGCCTGTGTGGCCGACGAAATGCTGGTGAGCAGCCGCATCCTGAAAAAAACCGGTTTGCGTCTGCCACCCGCGTCGCGCTGAACACGCGCCGACTCAAGGAGAGTTGCATGTTGAGGATCAGCCAATACCTGCGCGCGCTGGCCGGCCAGGCCCCCGCGCCCAGAACCAGCCCGCCGGGCAGCAACCGGCCGCCCGTAGTGATCTGGAACCTGCTGCGACGCTGCAACCTGACCTGCAAACACTGTTACGCGACCTCGGCCGACAGTGTCTTTCGCGATGAACTGGATACGCCCGCCGCCTTGTCCGTGATCGATGATCTGCACGCTGCCGGGGTGAAGGTGCTGATCCTGTCCGGCGGTGAACCGCTGTTGCGTGATGATCTGTTTGTGCTCAGCGCCTACGCCCGTGCCAAGGGTTTCTTTGTTGCCTTGTCCACCAACGGCACGCTGATCGATGAGCACAACATCTCGCAGATCCGTGCCGCCCATTTCGATTATGTCGGGATCAGCATCGATGGCCTGGAAGCCACCCATGACGCCTTCCGCCAACTCAAGGGCAGTTTTGCCAGTTCCATGCGAGCGATCCATCTCTGTCGCGAACAGGGTATTCGGGTCGGCCTGCGCACCACCCTGACCCAGGAGAACCACGCACAGCTTCCCCAATTGCTGGCGCTGATGCGCGAGTACGACGTGCAAAAGTTTTATCTGTCGCACCTCAACTACAGCGGTCGCGGCAAACGCAGTCGCATGCTCGACGCCCGACAACAGATGAGCCGAGAGGCGATGACGCTGATTTTCGAACGTGCCTGGGAAGACATCGCGCAGGGACGCGACAGCGATTTCGTTAGCGGCAACAACGATGCCGATGCGGTTCTGCTGCTGCAATGGGTGGGGCTGCATCTGCCCGAACATTACCCGCATCTGGAGCACATGCTTCGCGCCTGGGGTGGTAACGCCTCGGGCAGCGGCATCGCCAACATCGACAACACCGGCGAAGTGCACCCGGACACCTATTGGTGGCAGCACTCGGTGGGCAACGTGCGGCACACGCCGTTCCGCACCCTGTGGCTGGATCGGCCGGACGCCTTGTTGCAGCAACTGCGTATGCATCCGCGCGCCGTCGGTGGGCGCTGTGGCCAATGCCGCTGGCTGGACATCTGCAATGGCAACACCCGAACCCGCGCCTGGGCCGAAGGCGATCTGTGGGGGCAGGACCCCGGTTGCCACCTCAGCGATGAAGAAATCGGTGTGCCGCCCGTCACGACAATCCCTTGCGTCATGCACTGAAGCATCCGCCTGGCGAGCCCCGGCCAACCTGATGAAGAACCAAGGACGTCCCATGCACCCATCGATTGTTTTACCGGCCGCACTTGCGTCCCTGTTCAGACCGGGCGAAGTCGCTCTGGTCGGCGCGGGCCCCGGCGATCCCCGCCTGCTGACCCTGCGCGCCTGGAGCTTGTTGATGCAGGCTGACGCCGTGGTTTACGACCGCCTGATCAGCCCTGACCTGCTGACGCTGATCCCCCTCACTTGCGCCCGGCATTACGTCGGCAAGGCCAGCGGCTGCCACAGCCTGCCCCAGGAACAGATCAACGAGCTGCTGGCCGACCTGGCCGATCAAGGACAGCGCGTGGTCCGGCTCAAGGGCGGCGACCCGTTCATCTTCGGGCGCGGCGCCGAGGAGTTGCAGTATCTGCTCCAGCGCAACATCGACTGCCAGGTAGTTCCGGGCATTACCGCGGCGTCCGGGTGCAGCGCTTACGCCGGTATCCCGCTGACGCACCGGGACCTGGTCAATTCCTGTCGATTCATCACCGGCCACTTGCAACATGACGGCGAGTTGAAACTGCCCTGGCGCGACCTCGCCGACAGCAGCCAGACCCTGGTGTTTTACATGGGCTTATCCAACCTCGGGGTTATCGCTCAGCGTCTGATCGAAGCGGGGTTGTCGGCCAACACACCGGCAGCGCTGATCAGCAACGGTTCGCGGCCCGACCAGCACGTTGCCCGTGGTTTGCTGCATCAGCTGCCGACGTTGGCGCTGGACTGCCCGCCCGGTATCCCGACGCTGACGGTGATCGGCAAGGTGGTCGATCTGTTCGCTGCACAACCGATGGAATACCCGGCGCGCTTTTATCCCGTTCAGGCGCTGCAACGTCGCGGCAAGGTGGCGCCATGAAGCGCGGGCTGCTGGTGCCGTTGTTATGGGTGTGTGCCGCCCATGCTGGCGCTGCTGTTCCGGCACTTGAACACGCCGCGAGCGACTACCGGCAGCATTGCCAAGGCTGCCATGGCGCCAACCGTTTCGGCGGCACCGGGCCGGCGTTGCTGCCCGAGAGTCTGAGCCGGATCAAACCCGACGAAATCCGCAGCGTGATCCAAAACGGTCGCCCCGCAAGCCAGATGACCGGGTTTGCCAACGTGTTCAACCCGGCGCAGATCGACGCGCTGGTGAGTTACCTGCAGCAACCGCCCGCCACCCAGCCCACCTGGAGCAACGACGAGATTCGCGGCAGTCACACAATACTTGCCGACATCAGCAAACTGCCCACCACGCCCCAGCATGGCGCCGATCCGCTGAACCTGTTTGTGGTGGTGGAAGCCGGCGATCACCACATCAACATCCTCGACGGCGATCGTTTCGAGGTGCTGGCGCGGTTCACCTCGCACTTTGCGGTGCACGGCGGGCCGAAGTTCTCGCCGGACGGACGCTTCGTCTACATCGCCTCGCGCGATGGCTGGGTCAGCCTGTATGACCTGCACAACCTGAAGCTGATCGCCGAAGTCCGCGCCGGGCTCAACACCCGTAACCTGGCGGTGAGCAAGGATGGTCGCTGGGTGCTGGTGGGCAATTATTTACCGGGCAATCTTGTCGTCCTGGATGCCCGCGACCTGTCGCTGGTCAAGACCATTGCGGCGATCGGCCAGGACGGCACCGCGTCACGGGTCAGTGCGGTCTACACCGCTCCGCCACGGGACAGTTTCATCGTCGCGCTCAAAGATGTGAAAGAGGTCTGGGAGCTGTCGAGCGCCGGTACACCGAACTTCGAACCGCGACGGATCGAGGCTGAAGACCGGCTCGACGACTTTTCCTTTTCTCCGGACTACAAGCAGTTGTTGGCCACGTCGCGCAAGGCCAAGGGTGGCCAGGTGATCGACCTCGACAGTGGCAAGGTGGTCACCGACATACCGTTGCCGGGCATGCCGCACCTGGGGTCCGGGACTTATTGGAAACGTAATGGCCAGTGGGTGTTTGCCACGCCGAACATCAGCAAGGGGCTGATCTCGGTCATCGATTTCAAGACCTGGAAATTGATCAAGGAAATCCCGACCTTGGGGCCGGGGTTCTTCATGCGCAGTCACGTCAATTCGCGGTATGCCTGGACCGACGTGTTCTTCGGGCCAGACAACGATGCGATTCATTTGATCGACAAACAGACCCTGGAAATCGCCCACACTTTGCGTCCGATGCCTGGCAAAACGGCGGCGCACGTCGAGTTCACTCGCGATGGGCGCTACCTGCTGCTGAGCATCTGGGCTACCGATGGCGCGCTGATTGTGTACGACAGTAATACCCTCAAAGAGATCAAGCGCCTGCCGATGAACAAGCCGTCGGGTAAATATAACGTCGGTAACAAGATTGAGTTTGTGGAGGGGACTTCGCATTAGATCTTGGTGTATATCCGTTTCTGCGGTCACGGCGGCTTAGGGTTCCGCTCTTACAGCGGGTCACTTTGGAAAAGCCTGCGCGGCCCGGCGAAAAGTAACCCGCCGTAAGGGCGGAACCCTAAGCCGCCGTGACCCCAGAAATGGATATGTACTCGGTCAACAAAACACGGACCACATCACCCCAAGGTATAACCGTTATCAACCTTCCAATCCTGCCCATAGACACCCCGGGCGCCTTGGGACAGTTGAAAAATAATCACATTGGCCACCGCCGATGCATCGAGAAAATGCCCCGGTAACAGACGCTTGCCAAGGGTATCAGCGACGTCATCGAGCTCCCCATCGCTCAACCCCAGGTTGTCCCACATCGAGGTCGCGGTCGGCCCCGGGGAAACCAGGTTGATGCGCACATCGTAACGGGCAAATTCCACCGCCAGCGTGCGCGCCTGTGCCGCCAGTGCGGCCTTGCCGGCAATGCAGGCGGCCAGGCCAGGGAAGCTCGAACCCGTCAGGAAGCTGCCGACAAACACCACCGAAGCAGGGCTCGCCAGCTCACCGCGCAATGCCGCCAGGGTGTTCAACGCGCCGGCACCGTTGACCGCCCATTGGCGCTGGAAGGCCGGCATGTCCAGGCTGTCGGCCATTTCGGCAATGCCGGCGTTGGGCACCAGATAATCCACCCGCCCCAGCTTCGCCGCCCGCCGGGCCAAGCCTTGCAGGTCGTCTTCGCAAGTCACGTCCCCGGCGCACCAGTGCAGCCGCTCGCCGTAGATCTGCTGCAAGGCCGGCAATTCACCGACGGTGCGCGACATCGCCAGCACCTTGACCCCGCGCGGCAACAGCGCGGCGCACAAAGCCAGGCCAATCCCGGAGCTGGCACCGGTGATCACCGCCAATCGATCCTGAAACTCGGTTTGCATCATGTTCTCCTGGGCATCTTCAATGCCAAGCTTTGGGGACGTCGCGAGTCCCCATCTTTGAACAGATGCAAAAATACCGACTTGACGGCGATCAGATTTTCTCGATGACGCGACGGCTCAATGAGTTGAGTGCGACATGGCTGGCTGCTGCAGCAGCGCCTGATCGATTTCGCTGAAGCGCAGTACACGACCGCCCTGCTCCCCCGCCAGTTTTTCAGCGGCCTGCTGGCTGGAGAACGACGCCAACACCACGCCCATCGCCCCTTTGAGCCGGGTGCCAACCACGTAATACGCGTCTTTGGCATCGATCAGCCGGGTGTCATCCGGCGCATTCCAAGGGCTGTGCCCCATGTCGTGGACGTACAGCCTGGCGTCGCCATGATGGTTTTCCGGCTGCAACCACCAACCGATCATTTCCGCCGTGGAGCAGAATTTCTTGATGCCGCTGCGCTCGACCACTTCGCCCTTGGGTCCGGGGAAGCCATCAATGATCATGCCGCAGACATGGCATTCGTCACTGGGATGGAAAGCGCTGGGCGCCTCGCTGTAGCTGGCTTGCACAGGTTTGTCACATGCCGTCAGCAGCACACAGACCATCAGGGCTGCCAGGGTGCGTAACGTCTTCCAATCAAGCGTTCTCATCATCAGGTGCTCCAAAAACCAAAGTAAGAATTCATGTCGCCCGTCGACGGAACAGCAGCCAGGCCGCCCCCAAAGGCACCGCCACCCACAGCAACAGGCAGAGCCAGAGCATCGAGCCCGGCACCGGTAAATCGCTGCCCAGGGTCAGCACGCCAGCGGTACTGGCAACGGCGTCGAAACCGGAAAGATTGATCAAGCGATAGAGGTCGGCGGGATTGAGCAGCAGCAACCAGGGCAACACCTTCGGGTTGAAGTGCCCTTCGCTGAGCACCAGCAGTGCCAGCAGCGCGAGGTCGAACACCATCACGAAAAAGAACCACACTCCCAGCGCCAGCCCGGCGGCCGTGGATTTCTCGGCGGCCACACTGCTCAGCACATAGGCCAGCCCCAGAAAACCCCAGCCCAGTAACGTCGACGACAGCATGAAACGGGCAAACGCCCAGAGCAGCAGGTTCAATTCGACGTCCTCGACCAGCACGGCGATGGCCAGCATCGCGCAGCCGAACCCGATCAGCGTCGCCAGCGCCAGGATCAATCCGTGGCCAATGAACTTGCCGAGCAGGATGTGCCCGCGCCCCAGCGGATAGGTCAACAACAGCAGCAAGGTGCCGCTTTCGTCCTCGCCGACAATGGCGTCATACGCCAGCAGCAAGGCAATCAGCGGCATCAGGAACGTCGCCAGGCTGGCCAGGCTGGCGATGGTCGCGGGCACCGAGGTAAAGCCCAACTGGCCGGACGCCGCCGCGCCCAACCAGGCAATGCCAGTGGCGAGCACCGCGAACAACAGACTGATTGCCAACAACCAGCGGTTGCGTAAACCGTCATTGAACTCCTTGCGGGCCATGTTCCAGATCGGGTTCATAGAATCTCTCCACTGTGGGTCGCAGCGGCCCGTCCCATGTAATAGCGGTAGATGTCTTCAAGCGACGGAGGGTCGATTTCTACATCAGCCGGCTCGTCCTCCGTGAGCAACTGGCGCAGCAGGCCAAGCTTGCTGCCATTGAGCGCGGCCACTTCGAGCCCTTCCACCCCCCAACGCCGAGTGACATGCCCGGCAATGTTCCACGATGCCTGCAAGGGCCCGGCGTGCTTGAGCCCGTTGGCGCGAATCAGTGTCGGTAACCCGGCTTCCTCGCGCAGGCTGCGCAGACTGCCGAGGGCCAGCAGCCGTCCCTGGGTCAGAATCGCCGCACGATTGATATGCGCCTCGACCCCCGGCAACACGTGGGAGCAGAGAATGACGCTGGTGCCCTGGCTGCGCAGACGATCGAGCAGCCGATACAGGTCTTGCGTAGCGATGGGATCGAGGCCGACGGTGGGTTCGTCGAGCAACAACAAGCGCGGCTCACCGAGCAAGGCCTGCGCCAGCCCGAGGCGCTGGCGCATGCCTTTGGAGTAGGTCTTGACCCGTCGATGCGCGGCCCCCCCCAGGCCTACCTCCTCCAGCAGCCCGTCCACTTGAGCGAACGCGGCACCTTTGAGTCGAGCGAAATGACGCAAGGTTTCCAGGCCGCTCATCTGCGGATAAAACGTGACGTTCTCCGGCAAATAGCCCAGCAGACGCCGGACATCCGGATCACTGGGCAAGCGGCCGAACACCCTAACCTGCCCTTCGCTGGCCTGCAGCAAACCGAGCACCAGTTTCATGCTGGTGGTCTTGCCCGCGCCGTTGTGTCCGAACAAACCCAACACTTCGCCTTCGGCCAGGCTCAGGTTCAATTGATGCAACACGGTAGTGTGCCCATAACGCTGGCTGACGCCTTCCAGGTCGACGACATTCATGTGACGGGCTCCTTGGTCAGGGTTTGCGTGGTGGACTTCATCAACGGATGGCTATCGAGTACGCCCGGCGACTTCATTACCGGAAACGCCCGTTGCACCCAGCGCAGCAGTTCGATGCCGGGGCTGTTCATCAACAGGCGCACCTGCGGATACAGCCACAGCAGGCGGTCGACGTTGTCGTTGGGTTCGTAGGCGATATCGCCCAGACCATCGTTGTTGCGGTCCCAGCCCAGGTAATCGCTCCAGTAATTGCCCCGGCCATCCGCCGACCATTCCTGCAAGCGGGTGGCGACGTATTTGACCTGACGCTGATTGCCGACAAACGCGTTGTCGGCGATGCGGTTGTCTTCGGAGCCGGCGGTGAGGTGAATGCCCACGGCGCTGTGCTCGAAGTGGTTGTGCTCGATGCGGTTGAACAGCGAGTTGTAGATGAACAACGCCTTGCCCTCGGCGCCGCTGATCATGCTGTCGCCGGTCGAGCCGTCGCGCACGTCGGTGACGAAGTTGTCGCGCAAGGTTGAATAGGTGATGTAGTTCATCAGGATGCCGTAGTTCTGATCCTGCTCGGAGCGGTTGCCGATCACCGTGAGCTTGCGGCTTTGCATCAAGGCGTAGCCGGTGCGGGTGCGGCGGGTGGTGTTGCCGATCAGCTGATTGTCGTTGGCGAACATGTAATGCACGCCGTAGCGCAGGTCTTCCAGGATATTGCCTTGCAGCAGGTTGCCGTTGGAGGTGTCGATGTAGATGCCATCGCGGGTGTCGCGCACCTGGTTGCCGATGACCCTGGCGCCATGCACCGCGTACAGGTGAATGCCGTTGCCGCGATCCTGGGAACGCAGCGTCGGATCGCCCTGGATGCGGTTGTCGATCAGGCTCGCATCCTGGGTCCCATCGACCCAGATCCCGAAACCCTGACCTTGCAGGCGATTGCCCTTGATCACCGCGCCACGGGCCTTGGGCTGGAGGAACACCGCCGCATTCATCGCGGTGAGGTCGCGCCCCCAGTCCAGAAACGTGCAGCCCTCGATGCCGACATCCGGCGCGCTGACAATCACCCCGTTGCCCTGCCCTTGCGCCTGAAACACCGCGCCGGGCTCGCACACAATCTGCATCGGTTGATCGACGCTGAACGAGCCACGGTATTCGCCCGCCGGCAGGTGCCAGCGTTGTTCCGCATCAAGGCGCATCGGCAAGGTGGTAATGGGTTGCACCGCCAGCACGCTGCCGGGCATCAGCAGGAGCGCAAGCGCAATCACCTTGATCGGGTTTCCCTTGATGTCGGTCATCGGTCCGCTCCTGTCAACGCTCAACCGTCAGGCCCGCTCGACCTTCATGCGGCCGACCATTTCCATGTGCAGCGCATGGCAGAACCAGCTGCAGTAGTACCAATGCAGGCCGGCCTTGTCGGCGGTAAAGGTAATGGACGAGGTTTGCTGCGGGCTGATCTCCATGCTGGCGCCGTGGTTGGTCATGACGAAACCGTGGGACACGTCCTCGATCTGGTCGATGTTGGTGATGGTCACGGTCACTTCGTTGCCCTGCTTGACGGTGAACTCGGTCAGGCCATACGCCGGCGCCATGGAGGTCATGTAGACCCGCACCTGATTGCCGTCGCGGATGACTTTGTTGTCGGTCTCCAGGTTGATACCGTCCTTCTTGGCCAACTCCACGGTGGCGGCGAAGAACGGGTCGTTACGGCTCCAGATTTTCTGTGTCTTGATCTGATCCCGACGCGCGAGGATGCAATCGTGCGGTTCGGCAAACGCCGGGCCGTCGTGCACCAGTTTCATTTCATCGCCGGAAATATCGATCAACTGGTCGTTCTCCGGGTGCAGCGGCCCGGTCGGCAGGAAGCGGTCCTTGGAGAATTTGCACAACACCACCAGCCACTTGCCGTCCGCCTCACTGGTTTCGGTCAGCGAGGCGTGGTTGTGGCCGGGCTGGTAATGCACGTCGAGTTTCTGCTTGATGTAATTGACCTTCTCGCCCTTGTAGGCACGAATCGCGTCTTCCATGTTCCACTTCACCACCTGGCTGTCGATGAACAGCGTGGTGTAAGCGTTGCCGCGACCATCGAAGGTGGTGTGCAACGGGCCCAGACCCAGTTCCGGCTCGGCCACGATGACCTCGCGCGGGTCCTTGAATTTATCGGCGAACAGGTCGTCCAGACGGTCGATGGCGATCATCGACACCGTTGGCGACAGCTTGCCGTTGGCAATGAAGTACTTGCCATCGGATGAGGTGTTGAGGCCGTGGGGGTTCTTCGGCACCGGGATGTAACGGGTGAATTCGGAGTCTTTGCCATCGGTTTTCCGACCGTCGACCACCGGCACTTTCGAGTCTTCCAGGGTGATGAACTTGCCGGCCTTGATCGCGGCTTCGATACGCGGGATGTTGAACACCACAACCCAGTCACGCTCGTTGCGCATCATGCCGCCAAGGTCGTAGGCCTTCTCCGAGTTGTAGCAGGTGGACGCGGCGTATTTGCCGGTGTAGTCCATGTCGGCGTTGTCCAGGTTGCCGTCGACGATCACCTGAAACGCCATTTCCATTTTCTCGGCATCGACAGCGTTGAACATGGTGAAGCTGTTCTTGTCTTGCAGGTCGAAGGTGTGACCGTCATTAGGGTGTGGGATGACGAACTCGGCGTTGGCAAACACATACTTGGTGTACGGCACTTTTTGCAGGCGCAGGCCGTGAATGGCTTGCACGTTCGGCACCGTGAGCATCTTGTCGCACTTCATGATGTCCAGGCGGATGCGCGCGATACGGGAATTGGCCTTGTCGTTGATGAACAGGTACTTGCCGTCGTACTTGCCGTCCGTCATGGAGATGTGCGGGTGATGACAATCGCCGTTCTGGAACTTTGCGCTGTCGCCGAGGATGCGCTTGCTTTCGTTGGTCAGGCCCCAACCGGTGGCCGAGTCGACGTTGAACACCGGAATACGCATCAACTCGCGCATCGACGGTACGCCCAGCACCCGCACTTCGCCCTGATGACCACCGCTCCAGAAGCCGTAGTATTCGTCCAGCTCGCCGGGGCCGACATGGGTTTTGGCCTGCGCATCCTTGACCGCCGCCGCCCATGATTCGCGGCTGAACACCGCCCCGCCCAATGTCGTAGCACCCGCCAGCACCGCCCCGGTGACGGCGCTGCTGCCGAGAAAACCGCGACGGCTGAGCCCGGTGTGTTCTTCTTCCAGCACCGGTTTTGTGGATTCTGTGTCAGTCATGTTGGGTACTCCTTGAAGGGATAAAACGATCACTGCGGACGTGCGCTCGCAAGCTTTATTCAGGAGCCGTCACTTCCACGACAGGTATCAGTTGTGCCGCCACCGGTGCCGGTTTGTTGCGCTTCTTGCGCTTGTTGATCAGCGGCGGGCATTTGTTTTCGTTGTGGTAAGTCATCTGGCAATCGAGGCAGTAGTGGCACTCGTTGGCATTGATCCGGCCATCGGGGTGAATCGCCTGGATCTCGCATTCCCTGGCGCACAACTGGCAGGGGTCGCCGCACTCTTTGCGGCGTTTAAGCCAGTCAAACAGGCGCAACCTGGTCGGGATCGCCAACGCGGCACCCAACGGGCAGATGTAGCGGCAATAGACTTTGCGCGTGAAGAGGTTGATGACCAGCAGTGCCACGGCGTAGAGGACAAACCACCACTGACGGTCGAACCTGAGGGTGATGGCGGTCTTGAACGGTTCCACTTCGGCGAACAGTTCGGCGGTGGACATTGATTCCAGGGAGATGCCAAACAGCAGCAGCAAAATGATGTACTTGATCGCCCACAACCGCTCATGCACCGCGAAGGGCAATTCGTACTGGGGAATTTTCAGCTTGCGCGCGGCTTCGTTGATCAGTTCTTGCAAGGCGCCGAACGGGCACAGCCAACCGCAGAACACCCCGCGCCCCCAGAGCAGAATGCTCGCGGCGGTGAACACCCAAAGCATGAAGATCAACGGATCGGTGAGAAACAGCTCCCAGCGAAAATGCTCGAACAACGCGTGTACAAAGGTCAGGACATTGACCACCGACAGCTGCGCCAGCGCATACCAGCCGAGGAATACCACGGTGAACATCAGATAACCGCGACGCAGCCAATGCAGAAAATGCGGCCGGCGGGTGAACGTGTCCTGCAGGAACAGAATCGCCGCCAGCAGCAGCAACGCGGTGGCGAGTACGCCGATCTGAAAGTGCTTCTGGTACCAGATGGTCAACCACATCGGCCGGTTGGCTTCCTCGAGGGCGGCCAGTTCTTCGGCACTGGGGGCGGGGCGTTCAAGGTATTGCTCGGGCAATTGATAAGCCAGTTCGAAGCTGCTGAACATGCCGCTGACCGGACCGGTCTGACGGCGTACCAGCAACTCCAGGGACCAAGGCGATCCCGGATCGAACCCCGCCGGTTTGCGCACAATGAACACCGACATCTCGCTGAACTCGGGCATACCTTTGGCGAACACGTCGGAGAGGCGCTGATGGTCCATGTCGCGAAAGCTGATGACATTGCCGAACTGGCGCAATTGCACCCGGTCGAAAATCCCGCCGCGCACATAGCCCGAGCCTTTATACGAATACAACCCGCGCCCCAATACGGCGATAGCCTGCTCGCCGGGCTTGAGGTCTTGCATGAGGAAACGGTATTGATTGTCGCCCAGCAGCGCACGGCCGATGGTCGGCGGGTTCAAGTCGGCGGTGTACAGCTCGATAAAGGTGTCATCGACTTGATCCGGGCCGGCCGTGTCGACGCCTTCGGCTTCGGTGCCCTTGAAGGCCGCATCGACTTGCCCACGGGTCAGGTTCAAACGGCGGATAGCGCCGTTTCCGCTCAGTTGCTCCCAGGTGGCGGGCTCGAAAAAGTCCTGGCGAACGGTGGCGGGCCTGCTCTTCACCGCGCCTGTGTCCTCAATCAGCTTGAGTGATACGGCCACCTCATGGGCAGCGCGCATGATGACTTCATTGACCACCATGGCGGTGACGGTTGCGCCGGCGATGGCATCCACGGTGACCGCACTCGGGTCACTGGAGTGGCCGACAACCACCCGCTGGCTGACCTTGATCCCTTTGTAGCGGGCGCTGAAACCGTGGAGTTTTTCTTCGGGAATGCCGATCAGCAGAATCGGCTCATGGTGTTCCAGGACATAGGCATCCTGAATCACACCGGCGGTGTCGAGGATCACCTGAGTGTTGATCGGTTTGCCCGAGTAGGCCGGAATGTCCACCACGTCCAGGCTCTGGAAGACAAAACCGATGACCTTGCCGGCTGCCGACACCGTCCGCACGTTGAACGGGCCGTCGGGCGCGGAAACGGAGTCGGTTTGCGGGAAGACCTTCTCGATGCGCTGCTGCTCAATGTTGCCGTACGACTTGGCCTGTACCACCGCGAACATCGCGAGCATCAGCAGGACCATGACCACCAGACCGACGCTCCAGACGCGCAGGTTGCCAGGTATCGAAGGAGGATGGATTGTCATGAATGGGCTGATTTCAAAGGGTCTGCGGCCATGTTAGGGAGCGATAAGCGCCCTGCCCTTGATTGAAATCAACTTGCTGAAAAACCGCGGACCAGAGCCCTCCGGACACTTCAAACGGTGCGCGAAAACTGGCCTTTTTGCTGATCGCCCAAGTAGGCGTCGAACGCCATCGCGGCGCTGCGCATCATCAAATGCCCTTGCGGCAACAGCACCAGTTCGTCACGGTGAATACGTAAAAGTCCGTCGCGAACGTGCTCGTCCAGCTGGGCCAATGCCTCGGCGAAATACTCGGTGAAGCAGATAGCGTGACGCGCGTCGAACTTGGCGAAATCGATCCGGCCATGGCACATCAGGTCGCTGATCACATCGCGGCGCAACAGGTCGTCTGCGCTCAGGCGGTAACCCCGATGCACCGGCAACAGGCCTTGATCGATGCGCGCGTAGTACTGCGAAAGCTCCTTGACGCTCTGGCTGTAGCTGTCGCCGACCTTGCCGATCGAAGACACCCCGAGGCCGATCAAGTCGCAGTCGGCATGGGTGGAGTACCCCTGAAAGTTGCGTTGCAGCGTGCCATCGGCGCGGGCCAGCGCCAGTTCATCGTCCGGCAAGGCGAAATGATCCATGCCGATGTAGACATAGCCGGCCTCGGTCAAACGGCGAATGGTCAGCTCGAGCAACTCCAGCTTGCGTTCCGGCGGTGGCATGTCTGCAGGGCGAATCAACCGTTGCGCGCGCACCAGCTCCGGCAGATGCGCGTAGCTGTAGGCGGCGATCCGGTCCGGACGCAGGGCAATGATCTTGCCGAGGGTGACGTCGAAACTGTGTACCGTTTGCAGGGGCAGGCCGTAGATCAGATCGACGCTGATCGACTTGAATTGCGCCTCACGCGCCGCCGCGACCAGCGCATAAATCTGCGCTTCACTTTGCTGGCGATTGACCGCCGCCTGCACGTCGGGATCGAAGTCCTGTACGCCAAAGCTCAGGCGATTGAAGCCCAATTGACGCAGCGCCTGGATCTGTTCGGTATCGATGGTGCGCGGGTCGACTTCGATGGAAAACTCATGATCGTCGCTGTCGTCCATGTCAAATGCCTGGTGCAGACATTCCATCAGGTCCGCTAGTTGCTCACGGGTCAGATAGGTCGGCGTGCCCCCGCCCAGATGCAGTTGCGTCAGCTTGCGCGTGCTGTCGAACAGGGCGGCTTGCATGGCGATTTCGCGCTTGAGGTACGTCAGGTATTCGACGGCGCGATGGGTTTTCTGGGTAATGATTTTGTTGCAGGCGCAGTAGTAACAAAGGCTTTTGCAGAACGGAATGTGGATGTACACCGACAACGGTTTAGGGACAGCGGCCTGATTGCTGTCACGGGCGGCACGCTGGTAGTCGTCGACGGCAAACGCCTGATGAAACTGCGGCGCTGTCGGGTAAGAGGTGTAGCGCGGCCCGGGGCGGTCATATTTTTCGACCAGGGCACGATTGAAATCGAATGTAGGCTTCATGATCAGTCAACTCGCAGGTGGGTTAATGCCTTGCACTGTCCACCTTCCTTTCAAAAAGGCTGCAGATGGCATCCACTTCCTGCCGGCCGGCGGGAAGGATACTGATGAAACGGTCTGACAACTCGATCAAACCGTCACGACTCAATTGCTCCAGCAACGGCCATACGGATGAGAAGTACCTGGAGAACACCAGCCCAAAGCGCCGCTCGATGGCACGGATATCCAGCTCCTGATCACATGCCAGTCGCTCCATGACCATTTGCCTGATCTGTTCCCCCGCCTCGAAACGCCAGCCACGCGATGTCGGCAGTTGGTCGCTGTCCAGTTGATACTGATAACGCTCGATCGAGTCAGTATTTTGCGTATACAAATCGTCGATCTGGCTGATGGCACCCACACCGAGCCCGATGTGGTCGCAATAACCGTGACGGGTGAACCCCTCGCAGGTGCGGCGCAAACGGCCTCGCTCCTGAGCAATCGCCAGATCATCGTCGGGCCGGACAAACTGCCCCATGCCGATGTAGTGATACCCCGCGGCAAGCAATTGTTCGAAGCAGATCTGACGCATCGCGCCTTTGTCGTCCTGGCTACACAACGCCCTGGCCGTGTCACCGAGCACAGGCCGATATCGGCGTGGCGGGCGGGCGTAGTCGAATACCATCAGCCTGTCCGGCTCCAGCTCGATAATCGTCGTCAGCTTCAGGGCAAAACTGTCCGGTGTTTGCCAGGCATGACCAAACCCCAGGTCGACATTGATGGAGCGATAACCAAAGGTGCGCGCGGCATCGATGAGTGAATGGATCGGCGCCGGGTTCTGGTAACACACCACGGACATCTCGCACTCGGTGTCAATGTCCGGAACGCCGATGCTGACGTGATTGAATCCGTGGTCGCGCAGCACGCCCATGGTCGACCAATCAGTGTGATGCAGGTCCACTTCAACGCTGTAGTCGCCGCCCTCATGCGCCAGAAAGTTGAATCGTCTACGCAAATGACTCATCAGCCGCTGGAGGTGGGCGATGGTGAGCGTTCCACCGCCCAGGTGAAACTGCTCGACGCGTTGCTCTGGGTCGAGGTGACAACCGACCAGGTCAATTTCATGTTCCAGACGTTGCAGGTACTGCTCGATAGCGCCGTGCTCGCCGGAGGCATCGGCAAGGGTGCAAAAGGATGGTTTGAGGCCAGAAGGCAGGCGCACATTCAGGGAAAGCGGCCGGCGCTTCTGGCGACTGACGCGCAAGGCACGAAGCAGGTCCAGAGAGCCGATGCCGTTGTGAAACTTTTGCGTGTCGGCATGACAGTTGGGGTCGAGTACGCCCTGATCGCACCGAGCGACAAGCTCGCCGGGGTGGTGAAAGAAATCGAGCATGACAAGTCTCCCAGACTGGCTGCGGTTCTTCAGTGTCCGGGATCGGCAATCATCGCTCCTTGATTTGTATCAAGCCGTCAGTCACGCGCTTGCAGGGACCGACCATCGGTCACCACGCCAGGTAAAACATGCTCTTGGCGAGCAACACGATGACGACCATATGGCAGAACAGACTGCCGTGGATGAACTGCAGGTATCGAGCGTTCATGCGGCCGCTTTTGAATAAAAACATGGCGACCAGAAAATGCAGGAGCACACTCACGGCGACGACGATTTTCAACATCAGTAACGTGCCGAACGATGACGTCAGCGGTGCGGCCAGAACGGGCAAGTAACGCTGCCAGACCATGCCGAGCCCCGCGCCGAACAACACCAGCAAGACCCACGGCATCAGCGTCCGGGCTCGACGACCAATGCCCTGTTCGACCAGCAACATCACTCTGGCGGGCAACTGCTTGCGGATGTTTTCCAGAAACAGGACTTCGAAGAACACCGTGCCGATGAAGATCAGCGCGGCAAACAGGTGCAAGGTCAAAAAAAGGGGGTAGACCATGAGAGGGATGGCTCTGATGACTCAGCGAGAGGAACTTCAATCCCATTGTGTCGCCCGTGTCGGGGGCTTCGGCCCAATGGGAACTCGCGCGTGCATCCGCAATGGCGCGCGAGTGTTCCTTCGAAGAATACAGAGCAGCCCGTACCATGCGCTTGACGCCGATCAAGAACGCTCCCGTCCCTGACACGGGCTAGCCCACTTTTCAGTGGGGCGCGCGCGGAATCGTCTTGAGCAGATCTTCAGGGCTGATGTAACCGACGACCGGCTCCGCAACGCTGCCCGGTAGTGGCAGGTCAAGGATGTGGCCCTTGATCTTGCCGATCACGTGCATTTCGCAAGGTTTGCAGTCGAACTTCAACGTCAGCACCTCGTCACCGTGCACCAATTGCATCGGCGCGACCTTGGTGCGAACGCCGGTGACGCCTTTGGCCTGTTTGGGGCAGAGGTTGAAAGAGAAGCGCAGACAGTGCTTGGTAATCATCACCGGCACTTCGCCGGTTTCCTCGTGGGCCTCGAAGGCTGCATCGATCAGCTTCACGCCATGACGGTGATAGAAGTCGCGGGCCTTTTGGTTGTAGACGTTGGCCAGGAACGACAGGTGCGATTCCGGGTACACCGGCGGCGGATTGGTTTCCGCCTTGCGGCCACCCCGTGGATGGGCCAGCAGACGGGCCGCGGTCAACGCTTCGATCACTTCCCGACGCAAGGCTTTGAGCTGCGAGTTGGGGATGAAGAACGCCTGGGGTGCATCGAGCTTGATGGCTGTCGCGTGGTAGTCGGTGGTGCCCAGTTGACCGAGCAGATCACGCAGTTGCTCAAGGGCCTGCTCTGGCTTGTTGGCCAGACCGAACGGGCCGTCCAGGGACACGCTGGCGCTGACGCCCTCCTCGCTGGTGGCGGTGAGTTGCAGGCGCTGCTCATCGAGCTGCGCGACCCAGGCCAGGCCGATGCGACGTTCGGCGGAAGTCTTCTGCAAGGCTTGCTGCCAGTTATGGTCCAGGTTGCGGCTCAGTGGATGGTTGGGCCGCAGCTTGTACATCCCTTCCGGCATCTCGTTGGGCTCGACGCGGTAGCGATAGCGCTTCTGGCCATCTTCGTCGAACTCGCCCTTGGGTTCGGCGATGTTGGCGCGAAAACCCACTACCTCGCGTTTGATCTGCACATTGAGACCGTCGCCGTTGGACAGCGGTTCGCAGGTCACCACCTGCAAATCACGCTTGCCGACCTTCTCCACCACGCCCACCGGCAAACCCGTGAACGTCGGTGAATCGAAGGCTCCGATGTCGACCTTGCGCTCGCTGACAAAGTAGTCGGTGCTGCCACGGTGAAAGGTCTTGTCCGGGTCGGGCACAAAGAAATGCGCGGTGTGACCACTGGACGCACGGGCCAGGTCCGGACGATCTTCCAGAACATCGTCCAGCCGCTGGCGGTAGTAGGCCGTGATGTTCTTCACATAGCCCATGTCCTTGTAACGTCCTTCGATCTTGAACGAGCGAACGCCAGCTTCCACCAACGCACGGATGTTGGCGCTCTGATTGTTGTCCTTCATCGACAGCAGGTGTTTTTCGTAGGCGACGACGCGGCCCTGGTCGTCCTTGAGGGTGTACGGCAAACGACAGGCCTGTGAACAGTCGCCACGGTTGGCGCTGCGACCGTTCTGTGCGTGGGAGATGTTGCACTGGCCGGAGAATGCGACACACAACGCACCATGGATGAAAAATTCGATCGCCGCATCGGTCTCGTCGGCGATGGCGCGAATCTCTTGCAGGTTCAGCTCGCGGGCCAGTACCAGTTGGGAGAAGCCCGCCTGATCAAGGAACTTCGCCCGTGCCAGGGTACGGATGTCGGTCTGGGTGCTGGCGTGCAGCTCGATCGGCGGGATATCCAGCTCCATCACACCCAGGTCCTGGACGATCAACGCATCGACCCCGGCATCGTACAGCTGGTGGATCAGCTTGCGGGCCGGCTCCAGCTCGTTGTCATGCAGGATCGTGTTGATCGTGGTGAACACCCGGGCGTGGTAGCGCCGGGCGAACTCCACGAGTCGGGCGATTTCGCTCACCTCGTTGCAGGCGTTGTGGCGGGCGCCGAAGCTGGGGCCACCGATGTAAACGGCGTCGGCACCATGCAGGATGGCCTCGCGGGCGATGCTCACGTCACGAGCGGGGCTGAGCAGTTCCAGGTGATGTTTGGGCAGAGACATATTCTTATCTGGTTGGTCACGGTCGAGGCACGCATTGTAGCGGCCAAATGCTTGACCGGCACCCGTGGGCTGCCAAGTGGGGCCCCGCTATCGTTACATCAACCATCCCTGTCTTATACACATCAATGACCGCGAGCCATGGAGCTCTTCGAAAGGCCTTTATCAAAATACGAATTCATATCAATAAACGACGCACACGTTACTCGATGAAATAACGCGGTCTTGTCAGAGGCACAGGACGTGCTTAGGGGGCGAGTATTTCCTTGAGAAACTCGATGAACACATTGATGCGGCTGGAGCCACGATGATTAGGCAGATACAGCGCATTGATGCAGGTGCTTGCACTGCCAGGGTTGACCTCATACTGCGACAACACGCGTGTCAGCCGACCTGCGCTGACGTCGTCACGCACCAGCCAATCGGCCAACAGCGTCACCCCGCCACCGGCCAGCGCTGCCTCGCGCAGAATGTCGGCGTTGTTGCTTTGCAACCGCCCCTGCACATTCAAGCGAATGACTTCCTCGTCGCCCTGGAAGGTCCAATTGTGGTGGCCCGTGCGGTAATCGAAACGCAAGCACTGATGCTCCAACAGGTCACGCGGATGCCGGGGTAGCCCGGTACGCGTCAGGTATTCGGGACTCGCCACCACCCAACGCTGGAAGTCACCTACCCGCTTGCTGACGATGTCATCACTGACAACTGATGAACCGAGACGCACTGACACATCGATTTGCTCGCTGAGCAGGTCACTGACCTCGTCGCTCAGCGAAAGACTGATCTCCAGGCCAGGATGGCGCTCAAGCAAGCGTCCCAGATGAGGAGCAATGATACGTCGGCCGAATTCCACCGGGACGCTGGCCCGCAAACGCCCCTGGGCTTCACTGCCACGGTCGGTAACGACGGCATCCGCCTCGTCGATGGCCTCGAGGATCGCTACTGCTTTGTCGAAATAGTGCTGCCCCGCCACCGTGACGCTGGTGTTGCGCGTGGTGCGGTTAAGCAGGCTGGCGCCCAACTCACTTTCCAGCCCGGCGACTTGTCGCGTCACCGACGAAGTGGAGATGCCGAGCTTGCGCGCCGCTGCCGAATAACCACCACAGCGTACCGTTTCGACAAACATCTTGAGCGCCAGCAACTTATCCATAAGCGGATTCCGAGATCGAAAAGTGGAGGTAAACGACTGTGCATGACCACGCCTTGGGCGTCTTGCATGGCTGTGCTCAATCGGTAGCGGGTTTGCGGTTGCAGGCCTTCTCGACGACCTGCGTGCGCTCTTGAACGACAACATCCTTCGGTCAATCGCGTCAATCGAATCAGGCTTGGTGTCGGCCATTGCCACTACTTTTTATCGATCGATCAGTAAGCGTGTGACTATAGCAGAACACTCATCTCCGCCAGCGCGCGCCCATGATTCCGATTCAGATGGAAACGATAACGCGTATGAGCGGGTTAAACGAAATCAGGTGATGCCCATGATCCGGTTCCCCATGCTCACACCCCAATCGCCCATTCGCTTGCCTTCTGCCAGTTGCTGTTGCTGCCAGACCAGCAAGCCTTTATCGAGGTCACCGGTGTCGTCGATCACTTGAGCCAGGGACAAGGCATTGCGAGCCGCCTTGGCCGTGCTCCCGGCGGTATGAGGGCGCGGCACAAAAGCAGCATCGCCCGTCAGCAACACACGACCAAACACCATTTGAGGGACTTTCAGATCAAGGATCGCTTGAACAAAAATATCCTTGGTCTGGCGAATCAGTTCACGAAAAGCCGGGTTGGCATGCTGCTCACCCATGTCCCGCAAGTAAGCCTCCTGCTCAGTGGCCAAGGCTCCCGGTGGAATGGAGTGGCTACGCCGATGACCATTGCTGTCAGTAAGCACAGCATCCAATTGCGCGCCTTGGGCCGCTTTCAAATACCAGAGCCAGTTAAACCGTCGCTCGCCAGGATTAACCGAGCCGTTCAAACCCGGCACCATGTATTCCAACATCAGCGATTCTGGGTCCTGTTGAAAAACAAAGTCCTCGTACAGCTGCGCTTTGGCGAAGTCTGGAAGTCCGTGTTCATCAACCAGACCCCGCCAGACCACATACCCCGAATAGCTATATTGCGCCCCAGGCAACACCAGACTCCGCACGGTCGAGCCCGCACCGTCGGCACCAATCAGCAGGTCACCCTCGGCACGGCTGCCGTCTGCAAAATTCGCAGTGACTCGTTGCTCATTTTGAGTCAGATCAACCAGCGTCTTTCCACGGTGATAGTGCTCGGCCGGGAAGGCAGAGAACAAGGCGTTGTAGAGCGTGTTCCAGGATGTCTGGGTTTGCGGCATCGGCTCTTTATGCACGACAGTGCCCGCTCGATTCAGATACAGGCGATCATGGGACCGGACCCCAAGCGCATTGGCAGGTTTGATCCCCGCATAGCGAAAATGCTGTAACACATCCGCTTGCAGAACAATGCCTCCACCACGGCTATCCATCGCTGCGGGGGATCGCTCGAACACCTCCACGTGCCAGCCAATCGCACGCAACGCCGTGGCGGCGAACAACCCGCCCAGGGAACCACCAATGACCAAGGCCTTCGGAACGTCCGGATGCTTCATTATCTTTCTCCTCGTAACGGGGTGATTCCCACAGCCTCTGGATTCGACGTTGCGTTATGCCAACACCGGGTAGTCGATGTACCCCTTGGCGTCGCCGCCAAAAAAGCTGTTGCCGTCCGCCAGGTTGAGTTCGGTTCGGCCACGCAAGCGAGCCGGCAAGTCGGGGTTGGCAATGAACGGGCGTCCGAAAGCGATGAGGTCGGCACGCCCCTGCGCGATGGCCTGTTCGGCCGTTTCGCCGGTGTAACCACCCGCCAGCATCAGAACGCCATGGAAGTCAGTACGCAACTGCTTGATGATGGCGTCCCAGCGTGGATCGTTACTTTCATCGAGCACCGTGCCGACCATCATTGGTTCTACCAGGTGCAGGTAAGCGAGGTTCCAGTGATTGAGCCGGGACGCAATGTAGCCAAAGGTTTGTTCCGGGGTGTCATCGCCCATGCCCATGAAACGCCCCATCGGTGTCAGGCGCACAGCAACGCGTTCGGCACCTATTTCTTCGGTCACGGCTTGCACGACTTCGAGCAGTAGCCGCGCACGATTTTCGATACTTCCACCGTAGCGATCATTACGTTGGTTGCTGGCGCTGTTGATAAATTGGTCAAGCAGATACCCATTGCCCGCGTGAATCTCCACACCGTCCATACCGGCAAGCAGCGCATTGCGGGCGGCTCTGCGGAAGTCGGCAACGATCGCTTCAATGCCTGGAATGTCCAGTTCCTGAGGAACCGGTACATCACCCCAGACCCCCTCGCCCTTTTCATTCAGGATGAACGTCTTGCCGGGCACCGGCTGCGCGGTCGGCGCCACCGGCAGGCCGCCGCCAGGTTGAAACACCGGATGCGACACCCGCCCCACATGCCAAAGTTGCAGGAAGATGCGCCCGCCTTCTGCGTGTACGGCCTCGCTGACAGCTTTCCAGCCCTGAACCTGCTCGTCGCTATGGATGCCGGGCGTCCAGGCGTAACCCTGGCCCTGCTGCGAAATCTGCGTAGCCTCGGTAATGATCAACGCCGCACTGGCACGCTGACGGTAGTACTCGACGTTCATCGAGGTGGGTACGTTGCCGGGTTGGCCCGCCCGCGAGCGAGTCAGAGGGGCCATGGCGACGCGGTGATCGAGGGTGAGTTGGCCGAGTTTGATTGGGCTGAACAAGTGATGAGTCATGATGACTTCCTGAATGGGTATGGATTGAAAAAGGGGCTCAAGCGGCCTGGCTTCGTCTGAGTATCTGGATCATTACTTCGATGGGCTGAGCGCCGCTGATCACGTCTTCTGCAATTTGAATACTCGGTACCGAGCGCACACCGGAGGCCTTGGTTATGGCCTCGAGCTTCAGGACTTCAGCGGTGCCTTCCTCGGTGTTGAGAAAGTCGACAATTGCCCCGCGGTCCAGCCCCGTTTCGGCAGCGATGTCGGCCAGCACATTGAGGTCGCCGATATCCCGCCCCTCGCTGAAGTACGCCTTGAAAATGGCTTTGATCAGGACGCGGGCATCTCTACCCGCCTGCTGTTCTCGCCATACCAGCCGATGCCCGGCCATGGTGTTGGGGGTTTTTTCGATTCGGTCGTAATCGAACCCCAGCCCGACAGCCTTGCCGGCGTGAGTGACCTGCGCATCCATGGCCTGGCTACGCGCCCAGCTGCCGAACTTGCCAGAGCGGTAGGCTTTACGATCCATGCCCTGAACAGGCATGTCGGGATTCAACTGATAAGGCAGGAAAGTAATGTGGCTGTCCGTTGAAGAACCCGACGCGACGAGCGCGCGTTCGAGATTTTCCTCACCGATCCAGCACCATGGGCAGATGAAGTCGTAAGTCACCTGAATAGTGGATGAGTGCAAACTCATGGCAGTCTCCGTGGTTGAATGTTTTCACACCCCCAAGGTAGGCGCCCGGACCTCGTCAGAGAATCCACCGTCTGCACAACGTTGCGTTTCGCAAAACGCAACGATGAGCCGATCACCCCACGGCCTGATGTTCCGATCCGAGTAATTCGGTGAGGAAATCAATGAACGCGTTGATCCGTTTCGAGCCGCGGTGATTGGGCAGGTACAAGGCCGAGATCGCCGAACTTGCGCTGTTCGGATTGACGACAAAAGCGTCGAACAAGGACGTGAGGCGACCACCGTCGATGTCATCATTGACCAGCCAATCGGGTAACAGCGCCATCCCGCACCCGGCCAGTACCACTTCGCGCAAGACCTCGGCATTGTTGCTCTTGAATGGCCCATCGACGGGCACACGAATCGCCTGGTCCTTGCCTGTAAATGTCCAGGCTTGCTGCGGTGCTCCGTAGTTGAAGCACATGCACTCGTATTGCATGAGGTCCATGGGGTGGTCAGGACATCCACGAGCATTCAGATACTCGGCACTGGCGACTACCCGGCATCGAAAGCTACCGATGCGGCGACTGACCACCGCTTCCATCGCCGCTGGCGACCCCATCCGGATCGATAGATCGATGCGCTCGCCGAGCAGATCAACGATGTCGTCAGACAGCGTCATATCCAGCATGAGCATAGGGTAACGCTCTAGAAGCGTGGAGATATGAGGGGCGATAAGGCGATGTCCAAAGGCCACGGGCACCGAAATACGCAGCTGTCCTGCGGGCACTTCACCGCGATCCGAGACTGACTCGTCAGCCTGCGCCATGGCTTTCAGAATATCCCGGCCTTTCACGTAATAAGCCTTCCCGGCATCCGTCAACGTGACTCGCCGGGTAGAACGATTAAGCAGCACGATGCCGAGGTCATGCTCAAGCCTGTCGATCATTCTGGTCACTGAAGAGGTCGCCAGATTGAGATGCCTGGCGGCTGAGGAAAAGCCCTTGGAATCTGCCGACTGGATGAACATTTTCAGTGCGAGCAGCTTGTCCATGAAACGCCTTCAATGCCATCGGTACATTCCTTGAGAAGCTATCTTTGGCCAAAGGCGAAAGCGGCGCGAGTTAACGGTTGTTAATTCTGACGTCGTTGCGCTGGACGCAATGTAGCGTTGCGCCTTGATGGGGTACTCCACCACCACCGCCTTCTCTAAGCTCACTCAACAGAAAGTCGCCGTACGCCAATCGGACGCGGCGGATTGAAAAATCTGTCGTTCATTCAGCTCGAGAGGTAAGGCGATGAAGCTCAAGACGATCATCGGTGCCGTTCTGGCGATCGGCGTCGTGGGGATAGGGTTTGCATTCTGGATGATGTGGAGGCCGGAAATTGCCACTGTCAGCCAACCCCGAGACGCAGGTCGCGAGACCCTGGACAGAGGCCGGCGCGTCGTCGAAGCGGGAGACTGTGCGGTCTGCCACACGCGGCCAGGCGGCGCTTACATGGCAGGCGGTTTGCCGCTGATAACGCCCTTCGGAACACTCTTCACCACCAACATCACCCCGGACCGGGAAACCGGTATCGGTCAGTGGTCGCTGGACGCCTTTGAACGAGCCATGCGTGAAGGCATCGCGCGCGACGGCCACTTTCTCTATCCGGCCTTCCCCTACGTGCATTACCGAAAGATGAGCGATACCGATATTGCCGACGCCTATGCCTTCCTGATGAGCGTGGACCCGGTCAACTACACCGCCCCGGAAAACCACATGGTCTTCCCCATGAACTTCCGGCCGCTGGTGTCTTTCTGGAACCTGCTGTTCCTGCATGGGGATCCGCTGGAGCCACTTCCCGACCGATCAGCACAATGGAACCGCGGACGCTATCTGGTCGAGGGCGCGGGACACTGTTCATCCTGCCATTCACCCCTGAACCTGATTGGCGGGGAGAAAAGCAGCGAGCTGTTCAACGGCGCTATCGTCGACGGCTGGTCGGCTCCTGCCCTGCGCGGAATGGCGACTGCGCAACATCCCTGGAATGAAGCCCAACTGGTCGCCTATCTGACCGGCGAGGTCGCCGAAGGACACGGCGCAGCAGCGGGCCCGATGTTGCCGGTCAGCCTGAGCATCGCGCAGTTGCCGGTGGAAGACGCCCATGCCATCGCGCAGTACATTCTTGACCTCAAAAAAACCTCGCCGGATACGACATTGCCGCCCTGCGCGTCTGAAGCCAAACCCGGTGCCAAGGCGCTTCTGGGCGCTTCGCTGTTCGACGGTGCCTGCGCGAGTTGCCACGGCAGCGCGGCACCGATGCGCGTCATTGAATCGAGGCCAGCGCTGGCAAACACTTCGGCGGTGATGGCGGACTCGCCACGCAATTTGATCCAGACCATCCTGCAGGGCATTCCGATGTCCACTGCCGCACCCAGCCATTACATGCCGGCCTTCGCCCATAGCCTGGACGATACCCATCTGGCCGCCATTGCCGAGTACTTGCGCAACGAGAGCTGTGCGACCAGACCCTGGACGGATCTCGACCAGACAATCAAAAGCATTCGGGCTCAGGAGCAGCAACCGTGATCACACTCGACATCAATGGCAAGACTCACGAACTGGACATCGCGGCGGACATGCCCCTGCTATATGCCTTGCGCAACCAGGTGGGGCTCAATGGCGCCAAATACGGCTGCGGTCTGGGTCAGTGCGGCGCCTGCACAGTGTTAGTGAACGACAAACCGGTGTTTTCCTGCCTGACACCCTGCGGTGCATTGGCGGGCAAAGCGGTGCGCACCGTGGAGAGCCTGGGCAGCGCCGACCAACCGGGGCCGTTGCAGAAAGCCTTTATCGACGAACAGGCCGCCCAGTGCGGCTATTGCATCGCGGGGATGATCGTACGGGCACAGGCGTTGTTAGAGGCCAACCCTCAGCCGGACGATGAAACGATCCGTCGCCACATGGCGCCCAACTTGTGCCGTTGCGGCACCCATGTGCGGATCCTCGCCGCGATCAAGTTGGTCATCGCGCAGGGAGCCAAGGTATGAAAACCTCAAAGCAAAACGTCAATCTGAGCCGCCGCGCCTTCGTGATAAACGGCGCATTGGTGATGGGGTTCGCGATGCTTCCGGGTATTCCCCGCGCCTTCGCTGACACCGAAGTGGACACCTTGGGCACGCAAATCCTGGCGCCTGACCTGCCGGGCAGCCTGCGGGCCACGCCCTATCTGGACGCCTGGATCCGCATCGATGCGAAAGATGGCATTACCGTCTACACCGGCAAAGTGGAGCTGGGCACTGGCGTTAAAACTGCGCTCCTGCAAATCGCCGCCGAACGCCTGGAAGTGTCGCCCGGGCTCATCCGTTTTCTCACCGCGGACACCGCGCTGACGCCCAACGAAGGCTATACCGCCGGCAGCCATACAATCGTCGACAGCGGCACTGCGTTGTTCAATGCTGCGGCTCAGGTGCGTCAGCTATTGCTCGAATCTGCGGCACGGCAATGGCAACAGAAAGTCGACAGCCTGAGCACGCGGGACGCCGTGATCTACGATGCGCAAGGTCGCAGCATGACCTACGTGCAAGCGGTTGTCGGGGTTCAACTGCATCGCTTCGCATCGGTCAGCTCCCCCTTCAAGCCAGCCAGCAGCTTCACCCTGATCGGCAAATCATTGCCTCGACTGGACATTCCAGCAAAGGTCAGCGGCGGTGCGGCTTATGTGCAAGACATGCGCCTGCCCGACATGCTGCATGCCCGTGTGATACGCCCACCCCGGCGCGGCAGCCAGTTGCTGGACATCGACGAGACTGCCCTCAAAAAACTCCCCGGCGTGGTGAAACTGGTCCGCAACGGCAGTTACCTCGCCGTGGTCGCCACCGATGAATGGCTGGCAGTCAAAGCGATGCGCGAGGGCTACGTCACTGCCCGCTGGACTGAAGGTAATCCGCTACCCGACTCGACACACATCCATCAACTCCTCACCGAATTGCCGGCGCGGCGCTACCCGGTGAGCGCCAAAGGCAACCTCGCGCAACCTGCACCAGGTGCCTACAAAGCACGGGTGACCAAGCAGTACCTGATGCACGGTTCCATCGGGCCGTCCTGCGCTGTGGCCTGGTTCAAGGACGGAACACTGACCGTCTGGACTCACACTCAAGGCGTCTATCCCCTGCGCATGGGCATCGCCGAGATGGTCGGCCTGCCAGTGGCCCAGGTGCGTTGCATCCACACCGAAGGCTCCGGCTGCTATGGCCACAACGGCGCGGATGACGCCGCCGCCGATGCCGCGCTGATCGCCATGGCCATACCCGGCAAACCGATACGGGTGCAATGGATGCGTGAACAGGAAAATCTCTGGGAACCCTACAGTTCGGCGATGCTTGCCGACGTGGAAGCAGGACTGGACGACAGCGGGCGCCTTCGTGACTGGAAATACGAACTCTGGAGTACTCCGCACAACGAGCGCATCGTCAATGCCGGGCGCCTGTTACCGGCGTGGTTGCTGGCCAAGCCCTTCACGCCCGCCCCTTCGATCCCGATCGCCCAACCCGAGGGCGACGGCGACCGTAACGCGGTGCCGTTGTACGAGATACCCAACCTGAAGGTCGATCTGAACTTCGTTATGAGCATGCCCTTCAGGACTTCGGCCATGCGTTCACTCGGCGCCCATATCAACGTGTTCGCCATCGAGAGCACAGTCGATGAACTGGCAGCGCAGGCCGCCGTGGATCCGGTGCAATTTCGCCTCAATCACTTGAGTGATCCGCGAGCTCGGGCGGTGGTGGAACGTGTGGCCAGCGCCTTTGGTTGGCCGCAAAAGGCAACCGGCCCCGGCAGCGGGATAGGCTTCGCCTTCGCTCGCTATAAAAACATCATGGGTTACTGCGCGATTGCCGTGCAGCTGCATGTGCAACGCCAGACCGGGCAAGTGACGATCGATCGGGTGGTTGCCGCCGTCGATGTGGGGCAAATCGTCAGCCCCGATGGGCTGCTCAATCAAATCCAGGGCGGCATCGTGCAGTCCGCCAGCTGGACGCTCTACGAACGCATCCTCTATGACGCCAGTGGCATGCACAGTTTCGATTGGAGTGGCTACCCGATCATGCGTTTTCCCGAGTTGCCGCAACGGGTCGAGGTCCACATGATTGATCAGCCGGACCAGCCTTTTCTCGGTGCCGCGGAAATCGTCCAGGGCCCCATGGCTGCGGCGCTGGGCAATGCCATCAGTGATGCCACCGGCAAGCGTTTGCTGGATCTGCCGCTGGCGCGACGGGGCTGGCAGGATGCGCTGGGGTCATGATCGATCCAGATTCAGAATAAAAAAAGGGCGGTGAAGGATCACTTCACCGCCCTACCCCAATCAAGGGAAATGTTGCTCTTCAATAAAACACGCCGTTGGAAGAGAACGACATGTACACGCAACACTCGTTAAAGTGCTGCCTGTCCGTCACAGCGGCCAGCCAGGAACAGCACTGACCCACCGAATTTTTTATACGAACTATCGCTTCCGCGAAGCGAACCCCACTGTTTAAAAATCAAAACAACGCCAACTGGTAATTTATGATTACGCGGTTCTCATCTTGCTGGCGGGCGTTCGGGATATTGTTTCGCACCATTGCATTTTTCCACATGACACCCAAACCTTTCAGGGGGCCTGATTGCACGACGTAGGCCAGCGTAATATCACGCTCCCATTCACTGGAATTGCTGGAGGCAACAGTATCGATACCATCGCCTTTAACATACACAACACCCGCCGTCGCACCTGGCAAGCCCAGCGTTGCAAAGTCATAAGCGTAACGGGCTTGCCATGACCTCTCGCCGGCACGAACGAATTTCTGAACCTGCATCTCCGTGATGGTATAGGTGGTCGGGCCGTCCCCTTGGTTTAAATACGGAAAGTCACTTTTACCATTGCTGACTTCATAACCTGCGCCAAAGGTGTGACCAGCAACCGCGTAGGTAAATAATCCGCTGTACAGATTATTGTCGACTTCACCCTTTAAGGTATTACCGCCGTAGTAGCCTGTCGTGAAATACGCAGGATCATGGCCGTTTGCGCCGTCACTTTTACTATTGAAGTAGCGAAGATCACTGGTTAGTACGCCAGGCCCCATCGCCCAGTTGTGAATGAGCCCGAGAAAGTTCTGTTTGTAAAAATCTTCCAGATTGCCGTAATAGTACTGCACGGTCAGATCTTTAGTCAGTTTGTAATCACCACCGGCGTAGATGAATTTATTACTGAAGCGGCCGGTGACCGCATTATTCGCACCGGCGATGGACATGTTTTCATTGTTGCTGGAGTTACGCCCCTTCACCTCATCAATTTGCCCGCCCACCAAGGTCAGATCTTTGATATCGGCCGAAGTCACTTGGGTTCCTTGCCAGGTTTGCGGCAACAAACGTCCGTCATTGCTGAAGATCACCGGCAGTTTCGGGACCAGCGTTCCGAGTTTCAGCTCGGTCTTGGATATTTTCATTTTCCCGGTCAGGCCCAGGTTGGAGACCTCGTCAACCGCATGGTCGCCGTCGCTGGGAAACACTATGCCGCCGTAGTTCGTGCCCGTCGGATTACCATGCTTGCCGGCGCTTGAATCCAGCTTGACGCCCAACATGCCCAACGCATCCACCCCGAAACCTACGGGCCCCGGGGTATAACCCGAGATGAATTCGAGCTGAAAGGCCTGGCCCCACTCCGCTTGATAACTCTGGCTGGCTGCTTTCTGAGCGGGGGTTGCTGAGTCCCGGTAATCGCTGTTGATATAGAAGTTACGCAGTTTCAGCGCCGCTTTACTGTCTTCGATAAAACCCGCCGCATGGGCGTGCTGCGCCAATACACACAGGGCTGCTGCAACAGTCAAAGTACACTTCATCGATTCGTACCTAAGTTGAGATTTATTGTTTTTGTACAAACTTTTCAGCGATTTTCAGGCGTAGTCATTCACAAGAGCTGCACGTTCATGCAGCCATTATTTAATGTGAACAGTAATAACCCGAATTAATCAGCTTTCAGCTGCGCCTTCCAGGTTGCCGGCGTACCCAATTCAGAATCCACCAACTGATTTTCAAATCGATTGCGCTCACTTACAGCACTGGCGGAACGATCGGTGATGGAGAACCAGAAAATACCGATAAATGCGACGGCCATCGAGAACAGGGCGGGATATTCATACGGGAACCAGGCTTGCTGATGATGCAGGATCTTCACCCATACCGTGGGGCTGAGGATGCACAGGGTGATTGCCGAGACCAGCCCCAGCGATCCGCCAATCACGGCGCCACGCGTCGTCAGGCCCTTCCAGTAAATCGACAACAACAGCACGGGGAAATTGGAACTGGCGGCGATGGAGAACGTCAGGCTCACAATAAAGGCGATGTTCTGTTTTTCAAAAGCAATCGCCAGGAGAATCGACAACACCCCCAAAACGATGGTTGTCACACGAGAGACACGCATTTCTTCACGGTCATTGGCGGTGCCACGGCGTAAGGCATGCGCATAAAGATCATGAGAAACCGCAGAAGAGCCGGCAAGGGTCAACCCCGCCACCACCGCCAATATCGTCGAGAACGATACCGCGCACATGAACCCCAGGAAGACATTACCGCCGACGTTGTGTGCGAGGTGAATCGCAACCATATTTACGCCACCCACTATTGCGCCTGAGGCATCGTGATAGGCAGGATTACTGGCAACCAGGGCGATGGTGCCGAAGCCGATAATGACGATCAGTGCGTACCCTATGCCGACAAGACCCGTGGCATAAAGAATACTTTGGCGTGCGGCCTTGACGTTACCGACGGTGAAGAACCGCATGAGAATGTGTGGAAGACCTGCCGTGCCGAAGACCAATGCCAATCCCAGGGAAATGGCAGACACCGGGTCGGTAATCAGACCGCCGGGGCTCATGATTGCTACATGGGACGGATGAACCTGGGTAGCTTGAGTGAACAACTGGTTCAGGCTGAATCCGAATTCGGATAACACCATGAACGCCATGAAGACGCAGCCGGTCAGCAGCAAGACGGCCTTGATAATCTGAATCCAGGTGGTTGCCAGCATCCCCCCAAAGAAAACATAGATAACCATCAGCGTACCCACGAGAAGTACTGCCGCGGTGTAATCGAAGCCGAACAGCAACTCCACCAGTTTCCCAGCGCCTACCAGCTGAGAAACCAGGTAAAGCAGAACGATAACGATCGAACTGGACGCCGCAAAGGCACGAATGGGGCGTTGTTTCAGTCGATAGGACAGTACATCCGCCAGGGTGTAGCGCCCCAGATTTCGCAATGGCTCTGCGATCAAAAACAGAATGATCGGCCAGCTTGCAAGGAAGCCGATCGAGTAGATCAAACCATCAAAACCACTGGTAAAAACCAACGCGGAGATGCCCAGCAAAGACGCCGCGGACATGTAGTCTCCAGCGATGGCCCAACCATTTTGGAAACCGGTGATTTTTCCTCCTGCTGCATAGTGATCGGCAACGCTATTGTTTTTACGTGCCGCCCATCGCGTGACAAACAGAGTAAAAATAACGAACGCTAAAAACATACCGATAGCCATCGGGTTATGTTTTTGTGCGACGGCAGGGACATCGGCCGCATAGACCGCTACCGAAGCAAAGACGGCGGAAATTGCAATAAGTAGACGCTTCATTTGTTGAAGCTCCTGATGATTGTTTTTATTTTGGGGTCGTAGCAGGTGTTAGTGCGCCATACGTAGACAGCCACGAGAAGAATCGTGAAGGCGAGCATTCCAAAGCCAATGGGCACGCCCCACGTCATCGGTTGCCCTTCGATGATCGGTGTACCCAAGCGGGCCGGTATAAAGGCCAAAGAAAGAATAAAACCGAAATAGACCGCCAACATAAGAGCCGTCATGCTCCACGAAAATATTCGTCGCTGCTTTACCAAAGCACGAAACTGCGGATTGTCGAGAATCGGGTTTTGAACTGTGTCATCCACCTGATTAGCGGACATGGCCGGGCCACCGTCTCGCGGATATGCATGTTCCATGGTTATCTCCTGCAAAGGGCGTGTGGCTGAATTAAAACTTCACCGGCACTGCGGTCTCACGCATCACGGCTTCTGGCGTTCGATATAGCTCAGCCATTTCGCGTTCTTCTTCACTCTTCAGTTGCGCCTGCATGTAGGCACCCAGATGCCTGGCATGCTGAACAATCGACGCCCCGAAACGACAGCGTTGTTCGCTGTAGTCCGCCAATGCCTCTTCAACGGATGCATGTCGCTCAAGTGCTTCGACGATTGCCAACGCATCACCGGCGGCCTTGGTAACACCCATCCCACAATGGGGACGCGCTACGAATGCTGCGTCGCCCAACAAAGCGACACGTCCGAAGTTCATTTTCGGTACTTCCAGATCGTAAATCGGCTGGAATAACGGCTGCGTGGCTTTCTTCACGACTTCGGCGAACTGCGGGGCAAGTAATGTCTCTGCGCAGTTGTACATGTTGTCGAGCACGTCACGGCGTATCAGCGCCGGAGGAATTCCACCTTCAAATTGTTTACCGCTTTCATCCCTCAACAAATCGCGCAAATCGTCGTCGCCGCTGGTGCGGTACCAGACAAAGTTATAACGACGTTCGCCCACAAGGGTGCTATTGGAGTTCCCGGCAACTGGATAGCCCAGGATCTGCTCGTGCGCAGGCAAACAAAAAGCGAACTTGTCGAATAGCGCTGCGTGGGCAGAGTCAGACAACGCACTTTCATCGACTAACCCACGCCATGCGATATAGCCGGCGTATTGCAGGTGGACGTCAGGTAAAAAATGCTGGCGGATAGTCGAGCGAAATCCATCAGCGGCGATAACGACGTCCGCTTGATGAGTGGTGCCATCGGCCAAAGTCACGCTGGCATGCGTTTCGGTGCTTTCAACCGAGATGACGCTACCACCGCAGCGGTACAGTGAGTCCGGAAATACGGCGCGAAGGACCTGGTACATTTTCCCCCACGCAGTCAGCGTTTGCGGGAGCGCGTTTTCGAGTACGACATCGCCGTCCTGAGCCAGCGTGACACGCGAAAGTACATCGATACCTACAGACGCATCGAGGGGAATTCCCGCGGCGGCCATCGCCTCGAACAACTCAGGGTGAGTAACGATCCCAGCGCCTCGTCCAGCAAGTTCGTCCGGAACGCGCTCGAAAACCTCAACGCCCCAACCTTTGCGTAACAGCATATTGGCTGCAAACAGGCCACCCAGCGAACCGCCTACAACAATAGCGTGGCGTTTGCTCAATGCATTGATCATGACCGCTCTCCCCCACTGGCAGCTACATGGGAGGCGTAAGAACCTACTGCTTCAATCTCGGAGGCCGGGAAATTGAGTTCGATGGTGACACCCGACGGATCTTCGATAAACACCTGATGCAGGCCGAGGCTCGGAACGGTGCGATCACGCCAGGCAATGCCTTCGGCTTTGAAAACGCTCCAGAACTCAACCAGGCCTGTGACCAGAAAGGCGATGTGGTCAACGGTGCCAGTGCCTGACAGCGGGATTTCTTTATCGCCGAGGTATTTCTTCAGACCTTCGGGGTTGGAGGGATCAATCCCGATAATGTGGACCGTGCCGAAGTCCTCCTCATCCCCTCCCATGTACAACCAAACGCCGGGGAAATCGAAAGGTGGACGGTAGCCTGGGGTAAAACCGAGCACCCTTTCATAAAATCGACTGGACTTTTCCAGGTCGAACGACCGAATCGAGTAATGAGCGAGCTTCAGGACTTGCATGGTGCCTCCAACTGTTTTTTGTATTTATTTATCACTTGATAAACAATACGACCTGATGAAATTGAAGGCAATAGCTGGAGGATCAAATTTTCGCAGGACTGGCCGGAACGACGTTGTGGCGTCGCTGAAAGAGAACACGCTTCAGGCGTTGGGAAAGGGCCTTTGCGGCGCAGACAGGCGCGCGTACGCACCTTGCCACCCGCTCAGCTGAAGGCTGAAACAGGTGATGAGTGGTCGACAAAAAAGAGGGTCGAAGCAGGAGATCAGGGAGCGGGAAAAGGGGAAAAAACCCTTCGGATCGAAGCCGATCAATTCAAGCGAGACTTCTCGCCGAGGTCATTATCGACTTGCTGCAGTACGTGGGGGCTGCCGTTAAGGAACGCATCGACCATCTGCTCGATCAGCGCATCAATGTCCTCAGTCACGGGAAGATCGTAAATCCATTTGCGTACGCCAACATAGAAAATGCTGGCATGCAGACTCCAGATCAGTTCCAGCTCTTTTTCATTGATCGTTTCACCTGAGGACGGTGCCAATCCATGAGTGTGGCGGATTTCTGCAATGACAGGTATGAAGACCCGCTCACGCAATTTAGCCAGATACCGATCGTTGATACCTTCACGTGTCAGCCCGGCGAATACGAAGATACGAATCCATTCTCGCCGCAGAATCACGCTTGCGTATGAGGTATAGAAACGAACCAGACGAGGCTGCAGGGGTTCCGAACGATCCTTGATGATCGCCTCCCACGCGGTATCCCACTGATAAACCTCGTCGTAGACACGGTCTATCAATGCCTCTTTGCTAGGAAAATATCGATAGAGCAAGGGTTGGGTAATATCAAGTTGTCGCGCCAGCTCGCGGGTACTCCCCGAGAATCCGCACGTCGCAAAATGCTCAATGGCTTTCTGCACAATCTGCTTTTCCCTGACCTCTGGCGAAAGGCGTCGAGTCGTCGACTTGACGAGGCCTTCGGAGTCGGCTGATTTTCCAGGCTCTTTCTCGTCTACATTTTTTGAGTCTTGCATAACGCCTCACTAGAGCTTCATCGAGGCATCATACAAAACAAAAGAATGCGCTGGCTATGAACCCCACTTACTTGGCGGAATCAGCGCTGGGGCATGCCCTCAGGCCCCAGCAATTCGCTGATGAAATCGATAAACGCATTGACGCGTCTGGAGCCGCGATGATTGGGGAGATACAGCGCAGAGATGGCCGAGTTCGCATCGTTCGGATTGATGACAAAAGACTCGAACAATGTCGTCAAGTGACCGCTACCAACATCGTCATTGACGAGCCAGTCAGGTAATAGAGCCACCCCACCGCCCGCCAGCGCGAGTTCACGCAAAACCTCCGCGTTGTTGCTTTTAAAGCGCCCCTCTACGGGTACTCGAGTCTCTTCACCGTCTTTCAGGAAAGTCCAGACCTGTTGCTTTGGGCCGTAACTGAAGCGGATGCATTCATGCTGTAAGAGGTCCGTAGGATGTTCAGGGAAGCCACGGGTTTTCAGGTACTCGGCACTGGCAACCACTCGACGTCTAAAGTGACCGACGGGACGGCTGACTACTCCATCCATGGCGGCTGCCGAACCCAATCGGATCGACAGATCGACGCGCTCGCCCAGCAACTCGACAATGTCGTCAGACAGTGTCATGTCCAACACGAGTTGCGGGTAACGCTTCAAAAGCGAGGCGATATGAGGCGCAATCAGACGACGTCCAAATGCCACCGGTATGGAAATACGAAGATGCCCTGCGGGAACTTCCCCACGGTCAGTCACCGAAGCATCCGCTTCGGCTACAGCGTTCAAGACTTCCCGCGCTTTCAAGTAGTAGGCGGCCCCGGCATCTGACAATGAGATTTGACGCGTGGAGCGGTTCAGCAGGACGGCGCCCAGTTCCGCTTCAAGCCCATCGATCATCCGGGTCACGGAAGACGTCGCCAGGCCTAACTGTCGAGCGGCAGAAGAAAAGCCCTTCGAGTCCACAGCCTGGACGAACATCTTCAATGCAAGCAGCTTGTCCATGACACTCCTTGACTGACCTGGGGTCTCATTGGGCCTGCCCGGCTCGACGAGAAACCATCGAGAAGGCGACCAGAGCGACCAGTGACAAAGCGCTACCCACCGCTGCAACAGCCAACCAGCTGGCATGTTCATAAAGCGAACTGGCCACCGAGGAGCCGATCGCACCGCCAATGAAGATACTGATCATGTACAACGCATTCAGGCGGCCTCTGTTGGCGGTGCCCAGGGCGTAGACGGCACGTTGGCCAAGCACCATGTTCATCTGCACCGCAAAATCCAGCGCAACACCGGTGACCGCCAAACCAATCACGCCGTAAAAGGGGTTGATGAAGGCTGGAAGGAAACTCACCACGCCCAGCACCATGGCCAACTGTGAGGCCCGTCGAGTGTGCCCTGCATCAGCGAGTCGACCGCTTATAGGCGCGGCGACTGCACCGATGGCGCCGACCAGAGAGAACATCGCAATCTGACTTTGCGTAAGGCCAAACTCACGACTCAACACCAGTGGCACGGCGGTCCAGAACAAACTGAACGCCGCAAACATCAGCCCTTGATAAAGCGCCCGCTGACGCAACACGGGCTCGCGGCAAAACAGTTGTCCAAGGGACATCAGCAGTTGACCATACGACGCACGATGAGCCGGTTGCCATTTGGGCATGGTCATGCCGATCACGATGGAGATGATGAGCATCAAGGCCGCAGCCCCGATGAACACAGCACGCCAGCCCAAATGATCCGCCACCAGGCTCGACAGCGGCCGCGCAAGCAGAATCCCCAGCAGCAAGCCTCCCATAATCCCGCCAACCACCCGGCCGCGAGACTCTTCCGGTGCCAGATGTGCGGCCAATGGAATAAGCATTTGCACGGAGACCGAGCTGAAACCGATGAGTGCCGATACGACAAGAAATACGCTCGGCTGCTTGGCTAAACCAGCGGCGACCAGACTGAAGATTGTGATCACGATCGTCGCGATCATCAGTCGGCGGTTTTCGACCAGGTCCGCCAAGGGCACCAGGAAAAACAACCCGAGGGCATAACCAATCTGGGTCAGCGAAACAATAAAGCTCGCGCTGCCATTCGACATGCCGATATCCGGGGCGATCAAGCTGATGATCGGTTGTGCGTAATAGATGTTGGCCACGATGGCACCGCAACAAAACGCAAACAGAAGCACCAGCCCTCTGGTCATTGAGGCTTTTTGTATCGTCGTTGCTGTACTACTTGTAGAAGCGCCCATTCCATAAACTCCTGAGATTCGACGGCGGTGGCTCTCCAAGAGAGGTCACTCGCATTGATGTTTTCAGGTCAACAAAATAGGCGGCACTCCCCCTCCAGAGAATATGGGCAGGACGCAACGTCATGTTGCGTCTTGCGCAAAAGACATCGGGCCTGGTCAACGTCCCCTTCTTGAGTCAATGACGCGACAGGTACTTCCACCGCCTTTTACCGACCATCGACAAGCCGTTCGGGATGAGCGTAGACTACTATTGATCGATCGATCATTAATAGTTTTTTTGACGGCAAGAGACCTTCAGTCTCTCCAGACTCAACCGTTTCAACCAAAAAACCCCCTTCCTTTTATGCGATGTCGAGCCAGCCTTGGCCGAGATAAAAACGGGTGGATCAAAATAAAATCTCTTGAGTGAGGTGAAACTCATCGTGATGTTAAGTCTTCGCAGCAAAGTCATTCTTCTGACGATCATCCCTGGCCTTTTGCTGGCTGCAGTGATCAGCGGTATCACCTTTGGGGTTTTGCAAAAGCTGGCATCCGAGGAGGTCGAGCAGACGCGCGACCTCTTGATCAATGAGCGAAAAACTTCGCTCGAGCACTATATGGAAATTGCCCAGGCCTCGATTCAGCCGATCTACGACGCTTCCAAAAATGGGGATTCCAACGCTCGGGATCAGGCCGTGAAGATTCTGCGTACGCTGAGTTTCGATAAACAAAACTACTTTTACGGCTATGACTCTTCGTCTGTTCGAGTGTTCTCCGCCAATCTGAACACCGATATCGGCAAGAGCTTTGTCGATAGCAAAGATGCCAACGGCGTATACGTCATTCGCGGGCTGGTTGACGCGGCCAGGACGGGCACTCATTTTTTCCGCTATCACTGGCAAACACCCAACAGCCCACAACCTACTCCCAAGCTTGGTTACACCGTTTACCTGGATAAGTGGGACCTGATCGTGGGCACCCAAGTGAACCTGGACGATCTTGAAGTTCAGGTGCAGGCCATTGCCAGTGAGCGCTATGAGCGAATCGGCCAGTACACCGCTTACATCCTTTTCCTCGCCGTTTGCGGGCTGCTACTCGTGGCGCTGGTTGGCATTTGGCTAGGCAACAGCATTGTGAAACCTGTGCTGGCCATCAGGAAAAATCTGGACGACATCGCCGCTGGAGATGGCGACCTCACACACCGCTTGCCCGTTTCGAGCAACGATGAGCTGGGCGATCTGGCTCACTCGTTCAACTTGTTTGTGGAAAAAATTCATAGCCTTGTGCGGCAGATCGCCGAGATGACTGGACAATTGACATCACTGGTCGAAGAGATGTCGGCGCAGGCACAACGGTCAGAGCTGGCCATGGATCGTCAGCGCCACGAGACGGATCAAGTGGCGACAGCTATTCATGAAATGTCCACGGCCGCGCAACAGGTTTCAGTCAGTGCCCAAGGTGCTTCGCAAGCAGCACGAGAAACCAGCGATGTCGGTGGGCAGGCAAGAGATGTCGTTAACAAGAGCATCGAAAGCATTCATTCTTTGATTGAGGAAATTGGACAAAGTAGTTCGTCTCTGGACAGCCTGAACAAGGATGTGCAGCTGATTGCCGGTGTGGTTGACGTCATTCGTTCTATCGCGGAGCAAACCAATCTATTGGCTTTGAACGCCGCCATTGAAGCAGCACGGGCCGGCGATGCAGGTCGTGGATTTGCGGTGGTCGCTGACGAAGTTCGAGCATTGGCCAGCCGTACGCAAAAGAGCACACAGGAAATCCATGGGATGATCAGTCTGCTTCAAAAAGGCACTCAAGACGCCATGATCACGATGGGCCGCTCCAGCGAAACAGGCCGAACAACAGGAGAGCTGGCAAACCAGGCGGGATTGTCGCTGGATGCCATCAGCCAACTGATTTATACAATTAACGACATGAACGCTCAGATCGCCAGCGCTTCCGAAGAGCAGACCGCCGTGGCCGAGGAGGTAAACCGCAGCATGACTCACATCTCCCAGGCGGCTGATATGGTCGCCGGAGGCGCCAGAAATGGTGCGCAAACCTCCAGAAGTCTCACTGAACTGGGTAATCGTTTAGGTCGTTTGGTTGGCCAGTTTCGGATCTAGCAGTCAGCCACCGCATCCGCCCGCCCACAGGAAGTCACTATGCGTAAGGATTACCTGGCTTTTTTTATCTCGTTGTTTCTATCGCGGCTGGCAGATCAACTTCTGCTGTTCATCGTGCCGCTGGTGGTGTTCCAGAGCACCAACAGTGCGTCCTGGGCCGGGCTGGCGTTTTTCGTAGAATCACTGCCACGCTTTCTTGCGTTTCCGTTGTGCGGAGCCCTGTGCGACAAGTTTTCGCCCATCAGAATCCTGCACATCAGCCAGGTCTACCGCGCACTACTCTGTTTGCTGGCGGTGGCGCTTTACGGAATTTTCGGCGGCATCGCCTGGCTGGTGGTGTTGTCGGCGCTTTGCGGAGTGCTGACTACCCAGGGCATCATGGCCCGCGAGGTGCTGATGCCATATGTTTTCCAGCACTACAGCTACACCAAGACCCTCTCCTACTCGCAGATCGCCGACCAGACCGGACTGGTCCTCGGGCCGTTGGTGGCGGCGCTGCTGCTGGAAGTATGGGCCTGGCACTGGGTGGTGCTGTGCGTCGCCGGGCTGTTCGTGCTGGCCGACCTGAGCATGCTGGTGTGGCAACGCTTCAGCCGCATCACCCTTGAGGTGTTCGAACAGCATGAGGACATCTGGCTACAACCTCTGCGTATCGCCTTCGGGCATATCCGCGAGCTGGCGGAGCTGAAAAAAATCATCATCCTGGCCGTTGGGGTCAACCTGATCGTCGGGGTCACCCTGGCCACCTCGGCGGCCATGGTGATCGGCCAGTTCAGTGCGGGCAAGGACACCTACGCCGGGCTGCAGGCGGCCAGCGCGGTGACTACCATCGTGATCCTGTTCTTCCTCGCCCGGGTGGTGCTGCCCCTTCGGGTGCTGGGTGGTGTGGCTTACACGATGATTGCCGCGGGCGCCTTCATCAGCGCCCTGAGCCCTGCCATGGCCAGTTATGTGCTGGGGTTCCTCCTGATCGTCGGCTTCGACAAGATGTTCAACGTCTACATTCGCAGTATCCGCCAGCGGGTGATTCCCCCCCAGGACTTCGGCAAAACCGTGGGCGTGATCACCTTGCTCAATAACCTTTCGCAGCCCCTGGCCGGCTTGCTGGTGGCGCTACTGGCCGCGCCTTTGGGCACACAACGAGTGATCCTGATTCTGGCCGTGCTGACCACGCTACTGGGCGCAGCGGCCCTATGGTGGTTTTCCAATGTACGCAAGCCCCTCGCAACCTCGATCCTCAAGGCCGACCAGGAGGCAGGCAATTGAACGTGGAGCCGCAAAGGTTCCGCTGTTTTGCGTCTCGCCACTCTCAGAAGAATGAAGTCGCTCAGAGGAGGTTTTGCGCACGTCCTCTCCTGAATTCGCGATATCACAAAAAAACTCTAATATAGGTTCTCAAGATCTTTAGATTGGGTTTGTACGCGATTACGACCGCTTTTTTTGGCCATATAAAGGAGTTCATCAGCCTTCTTTAAGGTATCGGAAAAATTACGATCATAGTCCTTGCACCAAGACGCAACCCCTAAAGAAATTGTCACAGGCGTACAGGGGCTCATAGATGTCTTTTCAACTGCAGAACGAATCCTTTCAGCAAGCGCTGCCGCGGCATAAATGGGTCTGTGCGGCAGCACTACAACGAATTCCTCACCCCCAACCCTAAAAACGACATCTCCTTTTCTCGTTTGATTTTCAAGGACTTGAGCAAGTCGTCGCAAGACCATGTCACCGACATCATGGCCGAACGTATCGTTGACCATTTTGAAGCGGTCTATGTCCACAGCTATAACGGAGAATCCTTCACTCTCTTGCTCCAAGCGAGAGAGAATCTCAACAAGGCCTCTACGATTTGCGAGATTGGTCAACGGATCCCTATAGGCCTGATCGTTGAGTATGGACAGCTTTTGATCGACAAGGCTGATTCCTGTAAGAAGCGCCCTCCTGAGACGCGAAGCCTCCAAATACCAACCATTCGTTTCTTTGATGAGAAGTATGCTCTTTTCTTCTCCAAGCTGTTTGGCTCCGTCAGCCAGCTGGCGCAAAGGGCGACTGATCCTCGACGCCCCCCAAGCTGTGAAAAAAACCCCAGCTAATCCAAGAGGTAAAATTCCCCAAGCGATGGATTGGAAAAGGTTTTTCATCATATCGTCCGCGACCTGCAGCGGTTGCTCTAAAATGACGCCCCACGCTGTGTTTGGCACAGATGCATAACTTAGAAGTGCCTCATCCCCCGCCGAGTTCTTCACAACCACCGACCCGCCTTCACGATGGAGAAGAGCCTGCAGAACAGTGTCTTTCTCGACCCTCCTACTCAAGCTGATATCGTTGGGTTGATAGAGGTAATTACCCTTCCCGTCAATTAAATAGAGAGAGGCTCCATTAATGAAGCTATGTTCACTAAGCAATCTATAAAAAAAATTATCTGCTTTAAGGTGAATGGTGGCTACCAAGACACCCGCCTTATCTTCATCGCTGCTCCTCACCGGCACCGAAATATAAACAATAAGATTCCCCATCAACGATAAAAACGCCGAACTTGTATGTTCAGTCTCGTTCAATACTGGTTGCCAGGTAAGTAGTACTTTGCCGGTTAAGCGTTCACTATATGGCAAAGAGTTTGAGATACGTCCGTGCACGTCGGCAACGACAATGCTATTGAACGTCGAGTCTTGATGGAGTAAACGGTCCATTTCATGGTTAAGATCGCCACCTTTTCCAATCATTTGAGCGCTGTATCTAAGTCTTGCGAAGCTATCTTGCAAAACTCCGTTTAACGCTTCCGAAATTTTTCGCGCGTATGCTTCATTACCTTCGAGCGAACTCCGAATAACCGCCTCTCGATACGTATGATAAGCAACAGTCAGGCTCGCCACGAGCGTACTCAAAGCGGCCGTGATTGTGAGCATGAAAATGAGGTTGCGCAGCGTCACGGCTGGCAGATTCTGCGGCATAACTAAGCCCTCCGAAGTGGACGCAGACGCCGCTAAAAGGATAAAAAAATGCGCGAAGGATCCATCTAGCGATCAGCAACTCCGTAGCTTGCATTATGCTCATCAGGCTCGGCAGCGCGCAGAAGGCGACAGTGATGATAACATAAAGCCATCACGAACCGCATGGACATTTCAATCGAAAACCCGCTGGGAAATGTTGAAGGTGCCCGCGAGGGCAATCCAAGGCTGTCGAGCAGGTCGTCCATGACCCATTCTTCCGTGCTATCTGGCCGCACCGGGCAATCATCGCGATCAACAACTGGTTTGAATGGATGGATGAGCGATGCCAGAAAAGCTTTCTCCTGCAATCTTGCCATTGCCGGCCAGCAGTGCGAGAACATCGGCGGCTTGCCCGGTTGTGCCCACAGTTGCGCCGACTTGCCGGGCCATTACACCCAACTGTTCCGCGCTCACTCCCGCATAATTGCCAGTCAGAATCAGGCCCTTGCTGTACGCGCCTTGCTCCTCACTGCCCTTGTAAAAAGCGTATGCCAATGCACCCACAGCAGCGGTTGCTAGCCGCAGCATCGTGTCGATGATGCAGGAAGACGGCGAGCAAATTGGGCGGTTCAAGGTGCGATGCCTGATGCGGGAACTGGAGTTGGTCAGCAAACAACCTGGATCACATGCCTACAAACAAGCGACGGTTGAGTGGCCTGACATTCCGAACATCTTGAATCGAGAGTTTGATGTGCCGGCGCCGAATCAGGTCTGGTGTGGCGACATCACCTACATCTGGGCTCAAGGGAAATGGCATTACCTGGCTGTCGTTATGGATCTTTACGCGAGCCGAGTGGTGGGCTGGGCGCTGTCGAACAAGCCGGATGCGGATCTTGGTCATCAAGGCGTTGGACATGGCTTACGAACAGCGTGGCAGGCCTCAAGGACTTCTGTTTCACTCGGATCAGGGCTCGCAATATGGCAGCCGCCTGTTTCGCCAACGGCTCTGGCGTTACCGCATGCGCCAAAGCATGAGCCGTCGTGGGAACTGTTGGGACAATGCGGCGATGGAGCGTGTGTTCCGCAGCTTGAAAACTGAAGGGATACCGACTGTGGGCTACATGACAGCTCAAGAAGCGCACCGCGACATCAGTTATTACCTGATGCATCGGTACAACTGGATTAGACCGCATCAGTTCAATAATGGGCTGGCCCCGGCTCAGGCCGAGAAAAAACTTAACGTCGTGTCCGGGATTAGTTGACCACTACAGTGCTGGTGCGGTTTTGACCCAAGCTGCTGACTTCAGCTAACCCTTAGGCAGTCTGTGAAGACACGCATAAGACCATCGATTACCAAGTATTCGGGTAGGTCACTGATTTCCGGTAGCCTGGGTCAAAACTGCATCAGCGCCAACATCTCTGACTCATCATTGTTCTCCCGTAACCCGTGTTTTGCTCTTCGTCAAAGCCAGGCTCAACAGGACCGAAATCAAGATGATGCCGCCGACTGTGGACAGCGACCATTGGATCGGCACGTGCCACCACGGCGCGACCAGCATCTTGCCGCCGATGAACACCAGTACGATGGCCAGGCCATATTTGAGCAAGTGAAAGCGGTCGGCCATGTCGGCAAGCAGAAAATACAGTGCGCGCAGGCCCATGATGGCGAAGATGTTGGAGGTGAACACGATGAAGGGGTCGGTGGTGACGGCGAAGATAGCCGGGATGCTATCGACCGCGAACACCAGGTCGCTGGCCTCGATCAGTACCAGCACCAGGAACATCGGTGTCGCCCAGCGCAGGCCGTTCTGGCGCACGAAGAAGCGCTCGCCGTGAAAGCCGTCGGTGATGCGAAGATGGCTACGCAGCCAGCGCAACAAAGGGTTCTTTTCGAGGTCTGGCTGCTGGTTGGCGAAGATCAGCATCTTGATGCCGGTGATGACGAGGAAAGCGCCAAAGATATAGAGCAGCCAGGCGAACTCCTGCACCAGCCAGACACCGGCGAAAATCATGCCGGCGCGCATGATGATGGCGCCGAGCACGCCGTAGAGCAGGACGCGGCGCTGCAACTCTGGTGGCACGGCGAAGTAGCCGAAGATCATCACGAAAACGAACATGTTGTCGATCGACAGCGACTGCTCGATCAGGTAGCCCGTCAGGAATTCGAGCGTTGTGCGCAGGGCGACTTCGGCGCCGAACATGCTGCGCAGATACCACCAAAGCAGGAGGGCGAAGATTAACGCCAAACTCGTCCAGGCGGTGACCCAGGCCAGCGCCTCGCGCACCGAAACACGATGCGCCTTGCGCCCACCGAAGACGAACAGATCGAGCGCCAGCATAGCAAGGACGAACACGATGAAGGCGGCCCACATCCAGGGTTGGCCGACGCTGAAGGCGGTCATTTACTGTCTCCGCATGAAGCAGCAATAGGCTGGAGGAGTCATGCTAACGAGCCTGTTACATCAACAAAAATCGTTTATTCGTTGCGAATAGTTCGTTTTTTACGAAGTATTGATTCAGGTGCTCAACTACCGGTAGTCGCATGGTTCTGCTTCGTGGTTAAGGCGGGTGGCATGGCGCGCCGTTCCAGCAGTCCCGTCCCCGCTAGATCGTGATGAAAAGGTCTGTTACCTCCTTCGACAGGCTTGGCAACTGGTAAGCCGGTGATGCAGGCGTATATTGATAGTGTCGATCCAGGTAGTTGAGGCGATTTAAGATCGCCAATGGTGGGACAAGCGAGAGAGCTGGGGGCGCTAGCGGATAACCCAGAACGTTTGGAGGTGTCACATGAGGCAGTATCAACGACTCTTTCTGATCGCAGGTCCAACCATGCGTCACTCGCCAGCGATGGAGCGGGCAATCGCACTGGCCGACGCTACAGGCGCAGCGCTGCATATCGCGGTGTTCATCGAAGACTTCGACCTTATGCGGTTAATGAGCAACAGTGAACAACTTCGTGAGAGTTGCCGGCAGGAGAACCTGCAGTGGTTGACAGATGAGGCCGAACTCATGCGCAGGAAGGGCATCAATGTGACCACCGAAGTTGCATTGACCCGTGACCCACTGCAAGAGATCCTTGGGCATGTGGCTGCAATGCAGCCGGACCTGATTATCAAGGACGTACATCATGAATCAGCGCTCAAACGCGTATTCGTCACGCCTTTGGATTGGCAGTTGTTACGCGAATGTCCGACCCCTATACATCTGGTCAGCGAAGTCAGGTGTCCGCTTCCTCGGGTGATTGTGGCGGCGGTTGATCCATCGCATCCAGAGGGTCAGATCAGCGGAATCAACGACAGCGTCATTCAGGCGGCGAACGAATTGGCGACGCAATGTGATGCTGAATTGCACATGCTGTATGCCTATGAACTGACACACACACATTTCTCTGATGCAGGTGCTGGCGCCGTGACGATGCCAGGCTTCAGCAACGACGTGCGCCGGTCACTTGAAAAGTGCTTCATTGCCTTGGCTGGACGCCACGGCGTGCCACCTGAGCGACAACACTTCATTGCAGGACCGCCAACCAAAGCAATGGCCGACTTTGCCACTCATACTCGAGCGGATGTCTTCGTAATGGGAAATACCCATCACAAAGGGGTGGACAAGCTGGTTGGCAGTACCACGGAGCATGTTCTGTATCAGGTGCCTTGCAGCGTTTTGGCCATCAAGGGAAAAGCGGATCAATGAACGAAAAAAACGCCACTATCGCAGCCGGCTGTTGGTGCTGGCGTGGTTTTGACCCAAGCTGCTGACTTCAGCTGACCCCTAGGCGGTCTGTGAAGACACGCATAAGACCATCGATTACCGAGTACTCAGGTAGGTCAACGATTTCCGGCAGCCTGGATCAAAACCGTATCAGCGCCAATAGTCTGATCCTCTGCCTGATCTTTGGCATCGGTATTGGCTTGCTGATGGCTACCCTATTCTGGAAAGACGACCTGACCCACGACGCACAGGCGGATGCCCTGTTCGCAGAGAAGGCCCACGTTTCCCGGCCTGCACTGGGCGTACTGCTATCTTTGGTGGCATTGCTGATTGCGGGCACCTTGAAACTGTGGCCCCTGACCGCAGATTTGATCAGTTTCAAAGTCCCGCTTTTCTGGCCCCAGGCGTGGCAGGACACCTTGTTTGACTGGGTTCCATACGACGCCAGTAAAGGAGAAGAAGGCGTGAGCTTCCAAGGATCTGTTCTCATCGCCCTACTCCTGATGATTGCCGCCACGGCCAAGCGTGGTCTGGATAACATCACCGAAGGAGCCAACCACTGGACATGGGTTGCGCTGGGTCTGACCGCTAGTACCTTGCTGATCGCTTCGATGCGACTGACACCAGAACCTGGCACATTAACCTTTACCTTCACGGGTCGTGTGTTCGGTGTCGCATTGACCCTATTGTCTGTTTGGTACTTTGCCCGAAAACTGCCAACCGAAGACTGGCAAGGCTGGCTGTGGGAAGCCTGGCGCTTCGTCAAGCAGATATTTGTTGTGCTGGTGGTGGGTGTATTCATTGTCGGCATGGTTCGCCAGGTTATTCAACCCGAGTGGATTGAAAGTCTTGCAGGCAGCAACACAGTGCTCGCCAATGCCATAGCGGTAGGGTTCGGCGTGTTCATGTACTTCCCAACCTTGGTAGAAGTGCCCGTCGCCCGCATGTTCCTTGATCTCGGTATGCATCCTGGTCCGCTCCTGGCCTACCTGATGGCGGATCCTGAACTTAGCTTGCAGAGCATGCTCATGGTGGCGGCGGTGATTGGTCGCAAGAAGACCGCAGCCTACGTTGGGTTTGTCGCTTCGTTCAGCATCGTGGCAGGCCTGCTCTATGGTGCCTGGGTCGATGGCACCAACTGGCTGATCCTTGGTGCAGGAATGGCCGCTTCGCTCGCCATAACTGGCGCAATTTACCAACTGATCCGTTATCAACGTAAACAAACAGCAAGCTGACTTACACACCAAGGAGCTTCCAATGCTGAACATCAAAATCCTGGGTTCAGGGTGCGCCAACTGCAAGAAGCTGGAGGCCGTAGCCCGTCAAGCCACGCAGAATCTAAATATCGAAGCCGAATTCGAAAAGATCACCGATATGGGCAAGATGATGACTTATGACATCCTCGCCACGCCGGCTCTGGTGATTAACGAGAAGGTTGTAAGCAGCGGGAAGATTCCGACTGTTGCGGATATCCAGGCCTGGATTTCGACTGCGCAATGATATTGTCAAAACCGAAACAGCTGAACGATCTCAACGCTTCCACTAAGTAGTCTTGACTGGCTCGGCATCTGCCGCGCAGACGGCAGTCAACCTTTGTGTATACCGCTGACTGTTGAGGGGAGCCTTGCCTGACATCTTCCGCAGAAGCGTAAAGCTGAACACTGGCCATGCAGTCGTTTATGCGCTGAAGGAGGATGTCCTTCAGCAGTCCTTGGCTGTTGGCTGGAAAGTCGCTGCCCTCTTTCACCACCAAGGATGCTCGCTTCTCATCGCGGCGAATCAGGCTGCCAAACTCTGCCGGCAATCACCCCGAAAGACAGTGTAGGCAGGTCGCTATACTTGCTCATGACGCGCCTTCGATTTTTGCTGGTTCAGGCATTGCCAGCCCTTCCCACACTCGAGTGGCGCGATGACGCTCACCGCATCCTGCCTGATGGGTTCATATCGCCTCGGCATGCCTTGGCAGCCCGATAGAAATCAGTGCTGCGAGCAGAACGAATGCGCTCGATATCCACAAGCAAGCTTCCAGCCCATACACCTGATAAACCCACCCGGACAGCACCGTGCCTATCAGGCGTCCCATGGCGTTGGACATGTAATAAAAACCCACATCCAGTGACACGCCATCTTCCTTGGCGTAGGACACGATCAGGTAGCTGTGCAGCGACGAATTCACCGCGAACAACGCGCCAAAGACCATTAATCCACCCAACAGCACCGCCTGTTGCGACAGCCCGGTGTTCAGCCCGAGAGCGATTGCCGCAGGCAGCCCCGCCAGTGCAATGGCCCACAGAAACGCCGCCCGACCATCCGGTACGTGGCCGCGTTTCTTGCCAGTGATGTTGGGCGCAAACGACTGCACGATGCCGTAGCCGATCACCCACGCTGCAAGGAAGCCACCCACCTTCCAGAAGTCCCAGCCGAACACGCTGCTCAGGTACACCGGCAAGGCCACCACAAACCAGACATCACGGGCGCCGAACAGGAACATTCGGGCCGCTGAGAGGATATTGATCGCCCGGCTCTTGGACAGGATGTCGCGAAATTTTGGCTTGGCTTTGGCCTTGCCCAGGTCCTTCTTCAACAGGATCAGGCTGCTGATCCAGATCAGCGCCAAGACACCCGCCATGGCCAGTAAGGCGCCTTTGAAGCCGATGAGTGCCAGCAAGGCTCCGCCAAGAAAGAAGCCGACTCCCTTGAGTGCGTTCTTCGAGCCAGTGAGGATCGCCACCCACTGGTAGAGCTTGCCCTGTTGCCCATCCGGAACCAGAAGCTTGATGGAGCTTTTGGCGCTCATCTTGTTCAGGTCTTTGGCAATCCCCGACAGCGCCTGAGCACCCATCACCCATGGGATGGTTAGCCAGGCGACAGGAACCGTCAGCATCAGAAGCGCCGCGACCTGGATGCCCAGCCCGATGTTCATGGTTCGGTTCAGCCCCAGCCGAGCGCCGAGGTAGCCACCCACAAGATTGGTGATCACGCCAAAAAGTTCGTAGAACAGGAACAACGCCGCGATTTGAAGAGGGCTGTAGCCCAGCGCGTGAAAATGCAGCACCACCAACATACGCAAGGCGCCGTCGGTGAGGGTGAAGGCCCAATAGTTGCCCGTGACGAGCAAGTACTGCCGCACTTCCGGAGCGAGGGCTGACAACGCTTTCATGACCGCTCCTTAGATTGCCAGACCAACCATTTTGGCCAGTTCGACAGTGCGGTTGGCATAGCCCCATTCGTTGTCGTACCAGGCATAGATCTTCACTTGAGTGCCATTGATCACCATCGTCGACAGTGCATCGATGATCGATGAGCGCGGGTCGGTGCGGTAGTCGATGGACACCAACGGCCGCTCCTCAAAACCGAGGATGTCTTTCAGCTCGTTCTCGGAGGCGCTCTTGAGGAGTTGATTCACCTCCTCGACAGTGGTGGCACGCTCGACTTCAAAGACGCAGTCAGTCAGTGAAGCGTTGGCCAGCGGTACGCGCACGGCGTGACCATTCAAGCGCCCACGCAGCTCCGGGAAGATTTCGGCGATAGCGGTGGCCGAGCCAGTGCTGGTCGGGATCAGGCTCATACCCGAAGCACGCGCACGACGCAGATCCTTGTGCGGTTGATCGAGAATGCTTTGGGTGTTGGTCAGGTCGTGGATGGTGGTGATCGAGCCATGACGAATGCCCAGTTTCTCGTGGATGACTTTCACCACGGGCGCTAGACAGTTAGTGGTGCACGAAGCGGCGGTAACGATGCGATGTTCAGCCGGTTTGAACAGCTGATGGTTGACGCCCATGACGACGTTCAACGCCCCTTTTTCCTTCACCGGAGCGCTGACCACCACGCGCTTCACGCCTTGGTCGAGGTAAGCCTGAAGCACAGCGACGGTCTTCATCTTGCCGCTGGCTTCAATCACCAGATCGCAGCCCGACCAATCGGTGTCGGCAATCGCTTTGTTGGCCGTTACCTTGATGCGTTTGCCATCAATGACAATGCTCTCGCCCTCGGAGTCGGCTAGGTAATTCCAGCGGCCATGCACCGAGTCGAAGTTCAGCAGGTGCGCATGGGTCGCCGCATCACCTGCCGGATCGTTGATCTGCACGAATTCAAACTCTGGCCAACTCCAGGCGGCTCGCAAAGCGAGACGACCGATCCGACCAAAACCATTGATGCCAACTTTGATAGTCATGTTGTTGTGCTCTGTATCTGCTGTCAGTGGGAGTTCGACTGAGTGTCGAACTGGCCGATGTATTCGATATGGGCAGGATGCTGGATAGCCCGCGGACGCAACGACTGAACATCGCGGATGGCATCGCTGAATGGCACACCGCTCTCGATCAACAGTTGAGCCGCGATCAAACCGGTACGGCCCGAGCCGCCCTTGCAATGGATGGCAATGGTTTTTCCTTCGGCCAGCAGCTGCTTAAGTCGTGGATGGTGGTGTTCCCATGCGGCTTTAAATGCTTCGCCAGGCGCTTGATCGTCTTCTACGGGCAGGTGAAACCACTCGATGCCGAGCATTTGGCACTCTTCGGGCAGCAGGTCGATCTCGTTCTGAAGCAACTCTTCTATTGGCATCAGCGTCAGCAACGCCGATGCCCCTGCATCCTTGAGGGTTTGCAACGCCTCGAAAGGTCGGGTGCCCTTCGTGCCTGGGCACGGGGTGAAGATCAATTGGCCATTGAACTGAGCCAGCGGCAGTACGGAATAAGGGTGTTGTTGCACGGTGAAAAATCCTCAAATGGAGCGCTGATTGACACGTTTCATGAGTTCTTCCGCCGACTCCTTGCGCTCGGAGTAACGATCGACCAGATAGTCCTGACGGTCGCGAAGCAGCAGCGTGAATTTCACCAGCTCTTCCATCACATCCACGATGCGGTCGTAGAACGCAGAAGGCTTCATCCGGTTGTTATCGTCGAACTCCATGTAGGCTTTCGGCACGGAGGATTGGTTGGGGATGGTGAACATGCGCATCCAACGTCCCAGCACGCGCAGCTGATTAACCACGTTGAACGACTGCGAGCCGCCGCACACCTGCATGACAGCGAGGGTTTTGCCCTGGGTCGGGCGTACCGCGCCCATGGCCAGTGGCACCCAGTCGATCTGCGCCTTGAAGACCGCGCTCATGGAACCGTGACGTTCTGGAGAGCACCAGACCTGCCCCTCGGACCACAGCATCAGCTCGCGCAATTCCTTCACACGAGGATGATCGTCGGGGGCGTCATCTGGCAGTGGCAAACCTGACGGATTGAAAACCCGCGCCTCGGCGCCGAAGTGCTCCAGCAATCGAGCGGCCTCCTCGACCAGCAGGCGACTGAAGGACCTCTCACGGGTCGATCCGTACAGCAGCAAAATGCGTGGCTTATGGATAGAGGTCTTCTCGATGCCCAGCTTGTCAGTCGATGGGAGATCGACCAGTTCGGTATCGAGTTGGGGGATGTGGTCATCAAACATAGTCTTTGTCCTGCGCAATGGCGCTCTTGGATTCATCGAACCAGCGGCGTTTCAACCAGAGGGCAACCCCGACCAGGGAAATCAGCACCGGCACTTCCACCAGCGGACCAATCACCGTGGCAAAGGCGACCGGAGAAGCCAAGCCGAAGGTGGCAATGGCCACGGCAATCGCGAGTTCAAAATTGTTACTTGCTGCGGTAAAAGCCAGTGCGGTGGTGCGCGGGTAGTCAGCCCTGAGCAGCTTGCCCATCCAGAAGCTAATAAAGAACATCACCACGAAATAGATCGTCAGCGGGATCGCGATGCGCAGCACATCCAGTGGCAATTGCAGCACCACGTCGCCGTTGAGGCTGAACATGGCCACGATGGTCAACAGCAGCGCCACCAGCGTCAGCGGGCTGATCTTCGGAATGAAGCGCTCCTGAAACCAAACCTCACCTTTACGGGCGATGAGGATCTTGTGGGTCAGGAAGCCCGCCAGGAACGGCACACCCAGGTAGATCAGCACCGACTCGGCAATGCTGACAAAGCTGGTCTCAATCACACTGCCTTCCAACCCAAACAGCGGCGGCAACAGCCCCAGGAAGACCCAGGCATACACGCTGAAAAACAGGATCTGGAAGATGCTGTTGAACGCCACCAGCCCAGCGACGTACTGATTGTTGCCACCCGCGATCTGATTCCAGACCAGCACCATCGCGATGCAACGAGCCAAGCCGATCAGGATCAGACCGGTCATGTATTCCGGCTGGTCCCGCAAGAAGATGATCGCCAGTGCGAACATCAACACCGGGCCGATGACCCAGTTCTGGACCAAGGACAAAACGAGGATGCGCTTGTCCTTGAAGACTTCAGGCAGTTCCTCATAACGAACCTTGGCCAGAGGCGGATACATCATCACGATCAAACCAATCGCGATGGGTATGTTGGTTGTGCCCACGGAAAGACTGTTCAGCCACTGCGGCCAGCCTTCGAACAGGCTCCCCAAACCGACGCCCAAGGCCATGGCGAGAAAAATCCACAGGGTCAGGTAACGGTCCAGGAAGGAAAGGCGGCTGTTACTCATGATCATTGCTCCTGTGGTTACAGCGTGCCAATCAGGGCCAGCTCTGCCTTGAGCTGTTCGGCACTCAGACGGGATAGCGGTAAAGCCAGGAAGGCTTCAATACGGGTTTTGATCTGCTCCAAAGTGGCTTCAAAAGCTGCCTCGATCTCTTCTTCAGTTCCTTGGTATTCCGAAGGGTCAGCCAGGCCCCAGTGCGCCTTGGTGGCCGGCCCGAAAAATACCGGGCAGGCCTCACCGGCCGCCTTGTCGCACACCGTGATGACGAAATCCGGTGCCAGGTTCACATGGACATCGCGGGACTTACTCAACAGCCCGGCTGTCGAAATACCAGCTTTTTCCAACGTTTGGAGACTCAGCGGATGCACTTCACCTTTGGGCTGACTGCCCGCGCTGTAAGCTTTCATGCCTTGCGGTGCCAAGTGATTGAAGACCGCTTCACAAAGGATGCTGCGGCAGCTATTGGCCGTGCAGAGGAACAGGATTTTCATCGAGCGATCTCGTAGTCGAAGGCGCAATCAGGCGATTTTGCTTTCACAACAGGCCAGTGCCCGTTCAGGACGGTCGCCCATTTCATCAAGGCGTTTGGCGTCAGGGCTCAACCAGTGCTTGTTGCTTTCCAGCACGGTGGTCAGTACTTGATGAACCCAATCCGGGAGATTCGGGTGCAGTCGGTAATACACCCATTGGCCTTGCCGACGGTCCGACAGCAAACCGCAACCGCGCAGTTGCGCAAGGTGTCTGGAAACTTTTGGCTGACTCTCATTCAACGCACAGGTCAGCTCGCAAACACATAGCTCTCCTTCACGAGTGATGAGCATCATCGTGCGCACCCGAGTGTCGTCAGCCAGGCATTTGAAAACAGTGGTCGGTGTCAGATGGTCAGCCATATCGTTTCTCAGTGTTTGTTTTTGACCAAGACGAACATCTTGATGCGCTCATGAATCTCGTGAAGGGTGTGACGGAAAGCGTCGGGTTTGGTGCTGGTGACCGGATCTTCAAAACTCCAGGCCAATACCTCGCCAGCTCCAGGTAACGACTGGCATTCAGCTGCGGCTTTATCACACAAGGTGATGACGTAATCGAAACGCTCACCTCGGAATTCGTCTATTGACTTACTACGCAATCCCTCAGTACTCACCCCGAGGTGGGAGAGTGCATCAAAGGTGCGCGGATCGACCTGAGTGGGGATGGTTCCGGCGCTAAACGCCTCGAAATGCTCCGAATCGGTATGCCTGAGCAGCGCTTGGGCTAACTGTGAGCGGGCAGCATTGGCGGTACAAACGAACAGGACACGGGCTTTGCTGGTCATTGTGCAATCTCAGCTCATATGCGGTTTAACGAATATATGATTTTATGTATTCAAGGTAAAGCCATAGCGGCAGAAAATTCAGAATTGACCAGCCCCTGCTGAGCTTAAACACCTTAAATTCTCTATCTGAGGGGTTTATAGGGTACTTTCTCAGTAAAACCCTTTATAAACATTTGGAAAAATGCATATGCGAATATTGTAATAAGTTTGTCATCCCATCGGGGATAGCCTCTGTTCCGATCCAACCACCAGGAGCCAGGAAGATGAAAAAACTTACGATCACCGCAGCCTTGCTGACCAGCCTGTTTACAAGCGTCAGCTTCGCAAGCCAGTACGACAAGCCCGGATTTTTTACCAAAATAGAAGACGGCCGCCTTTGGGTCTTTCGTGAAGGCTCTGAACAATTGAAAGAATTCAAAGCGCACGGCGAACCGGCCAAGCAATACACAGAGATCGGCACCGGCCCAGACGGGATGACCGTTAAGTCGGGTGACGAGAAGGCGCTCAAGGACTATCTGAGCACGCTTAAGAAATAAGACATTTAAACCTGATCCGCCCCTTTCGCAGGGGCGGATACGGTGAATGGATATTAGCCTTTGCAACAACCCGGCGAGGTCTGAACCGCCACCTCACGAACTGTCCCTCCAGCGCCGCAACAAGACGTCTGACTTGCAGAAGCCTCCAAACGAACATCAGCCTCATCGAAATCAGAGTTGCATATGCCGGTCTGCGGGAGAACCAACTCCACCCTTTTGGCCGCATCCCAATCGCCCGCCAATGCCGCGACAACAGACCGTACCTGTTCATACCCCGTCATCAACAAAAACGTAGGTGCTCGGCCATAGCTTTTCATCCCCACAATGAACAAACCTTCCTCAGGATGGGCAAGTTCTATCGCGCCATGAGGCCTGACGGTACCGCAGCTGTGCTCGTTGGGATCAATCATTGGTGCGAGCAACACTGCGCTTTGGGTCGCGGGATCAAGTGCGATGCGTAGTTCGCTGAGCAAGCTCAGGTCTGGGCGGAATCCAGTCGCCACGATGAGTTCGTCCACTGGTGGAAGTATCCGCTCTCCCGCCTTCACGACCAGCCCTTGGCCATTGCCTGTGACTTGATCGATAGCGACGTTTTTGAACAACTCGATCACGCCGTCATTCAGCAATTGGCGAATCTTCAGGCCGAGCTTTCCGCGCTCTTCCAATTGATCATTCGCACCACCACCCAAAATGCGCTCAAGAGAGTTACCCCGGATCGCCCATAGCACTTTGGTTTGCGGGGCCCTCCTGAGTCAGCCGCACCAGATCCTGGAGGACGTTAAACGCGGAGTGACCACCACCCACTACCAGCACTCTTTTGTTGGCATAGCGATTCCGGACACGACCCAATACTTCTGGGATGCCGTATGCGATGTGTGCTGCATGCTCGATCTCACCCAAGGCCGGGATGCCATGGGCACCCATCAAGTTCGGTGTCAGGTAGGTGCCTGAGGCATCAATGACAGCGCTGGCCAGCAGATCTTGTTCACCTGACGGCCCTCTGACACGCAGCAAAAAAGGAGCTGCCGATCTGCCCTGGGTCTTCATCACATCCTGACCAACGCGAGTGACTGCCAGAACACGGGTATTGAGCTGCAAGTGATGCTTGATCTGTTCGAGGTCCGCGAGAGGTCGAACAAACCGATCCAGCAGTTCACGACCCGTTGGATACTCGTTCTTCAGTGGTGGAGTCCAACCATCGGCCAGCAAAAGTTTGGCCGCCTCCTTGTCCACATTGAACTGCCACGGAGAGAACATCTTTACATGCGCCCATTCTTCAATGCTGGACCCAGCCTTCGGCCCTGCTTCCAGAATCAGCGGCGTGATACCTCGTGCCAGCAGATGGGCAGCTGCGGCGAGCCCCACTGGACCTGCTCCGATTATGGCGACGGGAAGGTAAGTGTTTTCCATGATCGATTCCTTCTTCAGGCTGGCTGATTGATCGGAAACAGGCGCTCGACAATCACGCAGTCGAGCCAGCGTCCTTCCAGGCAGGCGTGTTTTTCATATACCCCCACTTGGCGGAAACCGCAGGCTTCGCACAAGGCGAGACTGGCGTGATTGAAGGTAAAAATGCGTGAAAGGACTTTCCAGAATCCGCGAGCTTCTGCTTCCGCCAGCAGTGACTGAAGTAACTGCTTGCCGAGCCCCTCGCCACGAACACTGCGATCCAGGTAGATGGAAAAATCCGCAATACCGTCGTAACAGGCACGGCCGCGATAACTACTGAGTCCAGCCCAGCCAAAAACCTGATTCGCCTCATCGACCATGACCAACACTGGATAACGCTCCATTGCGTTGATGCGATCAAGCATGTCCGCCAGGCTTCGAGGGGCAGTTTCAAACGTAGAGCTACGTTCCTCGATCCCCTGGTTGTAGATGGCTGCTATTGAAACGGTGTCCTTGGGCTCAGCTAAACGAACTCGCATTGTTGGAGCCCCATTACGTTGGTAGTAACAACATTATTGGCAAAAAAAGGGAAATTCTTCCCTCTTCAATCCTTGTTCTTCACGGCTGGGCAGCACTCACTCACGAGCCCGCAGCGAATCTCCGTGGCCCGCGTAATCTGCCTGAGTAAACTCAGCGCTCCCTGCCGCGCTTCAGCCGAGAGGTTTTCGATCATTGCTCGCTCATCGGCAATCAGGTCAGCTCTGATTTTCTCGTATAGCTCCCGTCCAGCAACCGTTGCCTGAATTCGCACCGCACGCCGATCTTCATCATCTTCAACGCGGGACACATACCCTTTGCGTTCCAAGGTATCGATCACTCGACTCGCCGTGCTCTTGTCCAAGAACATTTCTTCCGCCAAGACCTGAAGGCGCAATGCGCCCCTTTTGACCAGCGTTTCGACGGCATAGCACTGGGTTACAGATACGTCGTAACAGCAGATCCGATCTCGGTCACGGAACTGATGGACGCGAACCAGCTGGTTCAACGCCTCGTACAAGTCCTCGGAATCCTGAGTCAGCTGATCGCTTTTATGCTTTGTCATAGGCGCCACAAATTAGTTGTTAGTTGCAACATTAATCCTGATTTCCCAAAATCGTCAACACCGATCTCTCGGTTGACGATGACCAAAGGAAGGCGCTAGCTTGTTGTTACTGACAACAAAAAATGAGCGCGTCGGTCATGACACTTCCAGAGCAGATCCATCTCCCGATCAATCGCTCCAGGCTCGTATGGGCCATGGGGTTCACCCAGATTCTTGCTTGGGGTTCGACCTACTATTTGCCGGCAGTGCTTGCGGCTCCGATAGCCAAAGAAACAGGGTGGTCCATCACCAGTGTGGTGGGCGGCCTGTCCTGGGGGTTGCTGGTAGCCGGAGCCTCCTCGCCATCTGTTGGCCGCCAGATTGATCGCCATGGCGGACGCTCTGTCCTTGCCGCCAGTTCACTGCTGCTGGCTCTCGGCATACTAGTGATGGGGCTGGCGGGCAACGTTGCCATCTACTATGTCGCCTGGACGCTGATCGGCGTTGCCATGGCGGCGGGTTTATATGACGCAGCTTTCTCAACCCTGGGACGTCTTTTCGGCGAAGGGGCTCGAACATCAATTACCGGGCTGACCTTGCTAGGTGGCTTCGCCAGCACCATAGGTTGGCCGGTGATTGCGGGGCTGGAGAGTTGGATCGGTTGGAGGAGCGCCTGCTTTGCCATCGCCGCAGCTCACTTGCTAATCGGATTCCCTATCCATGCCCTGTTGATTCCTGGAAGTACAAAACAACCGCCTCACCCCTTCATTACAGAAACACCCAATGCATCAGTACTTCGCCCCGACACCACCAATCATCTGTTCTTACTGATTGGCGCCATGCTGACGATTCTGGCGCTGGTGGTATCAGGTATCTCAGTGCACCTACTCAATGTCCTCAAGCAACTGGGGATCGCGACTGCTGTGGCCTTGGCCATCGGCATGGTGATTGGTCCTTCGCAAGTCCTGGCACGGGTGGCTGAGTTTTCCATCGGCAGGAACCTCCATCCAACCTGGTCCGCACGAGCCGGCGTGTTGCTTAGTTTGATCGGGCTTGGACTGCTGATCTCAGGCCTGCCTTGGCTAGCCTTCGTAGCGATAGCACTTTACGGAGCCGGTAACGGCATCCTCACCATCGCTCGCGGTACTCTTCCATTGGCGCTGTTCGGGCCTCAAGGATATGGCGCACGAATGGGACTGCTCGCAAGGCCCGTCCTTGTCGCCCAAGCCTGCGGACCCATCGCCGCCGCTTACGTTCTGGACAGCTTCGGAGCATCGGTACTTCTTAGCGTGATGTGCGGGTTTCTGTTGCTGTGCTTCATCGCCACTTGGCGCCTGCCAATTACGCCAAAAGGACAGTAATTATGATGTTCCGGTAGACGCCGTGTTGAGCAGAAAAAAGTCGATACCCGGCATCAAGCGAACACTGGGGCCGATGTATTGTGAATGAGGCGCATCAAGCTAGGAATGATGTGAGAAGCATCCGGCCCAACGCCTCTGAGGGTGGCCGAAGCAAAGTTGCGCTGCTTCGGTAATCCCACAAAATACAAACCCGGTACGTGCTCCGCTTTCCCGTTGCGTTGGGTGAGGCTTTCATTGCCCGCCACGTGCAGACCTGCCAAAAAACCAAGGTTCGGACGAAACCCGGTCGCGAAAACCAAACTATCCACGTCAGTGTGCTGCCCATCAGCCCAGATCACGCCCGTTGACGTTACCTCCGTGAACATCGGCTTGCGCTCAAAAAGTCCCTGCTTCATGGCTCGACGATAGGTGCCATCATCCAGTACAGGGGTACTTTGGTCATTCAGCCAACGAGTTTTCTCCATCCCTGTCCACTTGAGCCAAGCATGAAAATCCACACCGAGGATCTTTTGCGGAAAAAATCGAATCGATTCCCTTGTCGCCAATACGACGCTGCTGACTTGAGCCAACTCATGGGCAATTTGTACTGCTGAGTTGGCCGCACCTATGACCACTACTCGTTGATCACTGAAGCCGTCGACATTTCGGTAATCAGCACTGTGTAAACGTTGCCCGCGAAAACTCCCCAGCCCCTGAATGTCAGGGATGAACGGCTGGTTGAATCCGCCAGTGCAAACGATCAACGCTCTTGAGCAGAAACGCTGACCATCAGATGCCTGAAGCAAAAAGAGTCCATCCTCCCTACTCACTCTCTGGACTCGTATGTTCTGCCGAATGGGTAGCTGGAAAGCGTCCGCGTACTGCTCCAAATAACGTACGACTTCATCGCGTAGCGGATAGTGCTTAGCTTCCGCTGGAAAGGGCATCCCAGGTAAAGACGAGTAAGCAGCAGGAGAAAATAATCTCAGGTTGTCGTAGTAATTGCGCCAGTTTCCACCTGGCTGGCTCTCCGCATCCAATATGAGAAAACTGAGATTCTGCTGCCGCAGATGCCAACCGCACGCGAGCCCAGCTTGGCCCGCACCAATAACGATGACATCCGTGGGCTCATTAATTATGTTCATGCATGCGCACTCATACATATATTGAAATGATAAAAAAACTACTCAGATACACCAGGGCAGCAAAACGGAGCCAGACTCTTCATGTGCTGAAGCATGGCTTCGAGCCGTGCCAACACCGCCGGCCCATCCACCTCGTAGAACATCTGCCTACTGACCTTGGTAGCGCGGACAATGCCCGCCTCTAGTAGCACTTGCAGATGACGGGACACCACTGAACGCTCTTGAGGTAATCCTTCAGCGATCTCGCCGATATCCGCACGCCCCAGTTGCATGACTCGCTTGAGTACCGCTACCCGCGACGGCTCGCAAAGAGCTTTGAAGAAAGCTCCATCGAAAGAATCGATTACGGCATCAATTGCTCGGGTTCGGGTTGAGGTTCGATTGGTCATGCCACCAACTATATGTGCACGCTTATGCACACGTCAATAACCTGCCTGACTGAGGGAAACCTTTGTTTGGTTTGCACCGCAATAGCCAAGCCATGAAGTTACCCGCACTGAAACAAACCACTGAACGCGCACGACGTGGATTATCACGGGAGGACAGCAGCAAGGAATCAACCCATGGCACCTGCAAGATTCCACCGAGAGCCAGCCAATTTGTGGGGGTAAAAGCGACCTAAATAAAAAGGGGTCGCGAGATAAAATCTCGCGACCCCTTTGAATTATATGGTCGGGACGGAGTGATTCGAACACTCGACCCCTAGCACCCCATGCTAGTGCGCTACCGGACTGCGCTACGCCCCGACTAGGCGTGAAACTCGTTCCTCTTCTCGAAGAACGCTCAAGAATATATCGCAAGCTTTTGAAAACTGGAAGTATTCAAACGCATGAATTTATTTCTTGAGGACCACCAGCACATCCTCCAGTTCGGCAATCATCTGCCGAATCATTTGTTTGTATTGAGTGGTGTCGTCTTTGGCTTCATCGCCGGACAAGCGCAAGCGCGCGCCGCCGATGGTGAACCCTTGATCGTAAAGAAGCGCGCGGATCTGCCGAATCATCAGCACGTCCTGTCGCTGATAATACCGGCGGTTTCCGCGGCGTTTGACGGGGTTGAGTTGAGGAAACTCCTGCTCCCAATAGCGCAGCACGTGCGGTTTTACCGCGCACAGCTCGCTAACTTCACCAATGGTGAAGTAGCGTTTGCCTGGGATGACGGGTAGCTCGTCGTTATGACTTGGTTCCAGCATAAGCCTCAACTCGGGCCTTCAACTTCTGCCCTGGACGAAAGGTGACCACACGGCGAGCCGTGATCGGGATTTCTTCACCCGTTTTCGGATTGCGGCCAGGCCGCTGGCGTTTGTCCCGAAGGTCGAAATTGCCGAAACCGGACAATTTGACTTGTTCGTTGTCTTCAAGAGCGTGCCTGATTTCTTCAAAAAACAGTTCGACCAATTCCTTGGCCTCCCGTTTATTCAGGCCCAGCTCTTCATACAGACGTTCCGCCATTTCAGCTTTCGTCAGAGCCCCCATACGTCACTTCCTTAACGTGGCGTTCAACCTTTGTTCGAGCGAGGTGAGGATATTTTGCGTCGTGGTATTCACCTCATCGTCATTAAGAGTGCGCGATGGATGCTGCCAGGTCAAGCCGACTGCAAGGCTTTTTCTATCAGGATCAATGCCTTTACCCTGATATACGTCAAATAGCCTGAGGTCCGTCAGCCATTCCCCTGCATTTTCACGGATTACGTCCAGTACGGCACTGGCTGCAACGTCTTTTTCGGCAATCAGCGCAAGGTCACGGCGCACTTCAGGAAAACGCGACAACTCCTGGAATTTAGGCATTTTACCCAACGCCACTTCGGCCAGAACCAGCTCGAAAACGAAGACCGGACGGTCGAGACCGAGGGATTTCGACAATTCAGGGTGGATTGCGCCAACGAAACCTACCAAACGGCCTTCGCGTTCGATGCGCGCGGTCTGACCCGGGTGCAATGCTGGGTGTTTACCCGGCACGAACGTGAACGAATCCAGTGCACCGGCGAAGCCCAGTACCGCTTCCACGTCAGCCTTGACGTCGAAGAAATCCACGACATCGCGACCTTGCGCCCAGCCTTCCGGCAAACGGCTACCGCAAACGACACCCGCCAACATCGGCTCTTGCTTCAAACCTTCCAGTTGACCGACAAAACGCAGACCGCTTTCGAACAGACGGACGCGATCCTGTTGACGATTCAGGTTGTGCTGAAGCGCCTTGACCAGACCTGGCCACAGGGACGAGCGCATGGCCGCCATGTCGTTGGAAATCGGGTTAGCCAGCAGCAGCGGCTCGACACCTGGATTAAACAACTCGAATTGTTTCGGATCGATGAAGCTGTAAGTAATCGCTTCCTGATAACCGCGAGCTACCAGCAAACGACGCAGTTCAGGCAGATCGCTACGCGCTTCAGCCTTGGCTTGAGGCGCCAGACGGGCTTGCGGGTAACGAACCGGTAGACGGTTGTAGCCGTACAGACGCGCCAGCTCTTCGATCAGGTCAACTTCGAGGCTGATGTCGAAGCGATGGCTTGGCACTTCAACGCGCCACTGCCCTGCCCCATCTGCAGAAATCTTCAGACCCAAGCCGCTGAGCAATCGCTCGACTTCGGCCGAATCCATTTCCATACCCAGCATCTGAGTGATGCGTTGCGCACGCAGAGTAACCGGCGCAATCGAAGGCAGGTGCGGTTCGCTGACGGTTTCGATGATCGGGCCGGCTTCGCCACCCGTGATTTCCAGCAGCAGGCCAGTGGCGCGCTCCATGGCTTCACGGGCCAGTTGCCAGTCCACGCCACGCTCGTAGCGGTGCGAGGCGTCGGTGTGCAGGCCATAGGAACGAGCCTTGCCAGCAACGGCAATCTGATCGAAGAACGCGCTTTCAAGGAAAATGTCGCGAGTAGTCGCGGTGTTGACGCCGCTGTGCTCGCCCCCCATGACGCCGGCGATTGCCAGGGCGCGGGTGTGGTCGGCAATCACCAGCGTATCGCTACGCAGGCTGACTTCCTGACCATCGAGCAGCACCAGCTTCTCGCCTTCTTCGGCCATACGCACGCGGATGCCGCCATTGATTTCGGCGAGATCGAACGCGTGCAGCGGTTGACCCAGCTCCAGCATCACGTAGTTAGTGATGTCGACGGCCGCGTCAATGCTGCGCACATCGGCGCGACGCAGACGCTCGACCATCCAAAGAGGCGTAGGCTTGGACAGGTCGACGTTACGGATCACACGACCCAGGTAACGCGGGCAAGCAACTGGCGCCAGCACTTCAACCGAGCGCACTTCGTCGTGCACGGCTGGAACGGAGGCGATGACCGGGCGAGTGACTTTGGCGTCGTACAGCGCGCCGACTTCACGGGCCAAACCGGCCAGAGACAGGCAGTCGCCGCGGTTCGGGGTCAGGTCGACCTCGATGCTGGCGTCGTCCAGGCTCAGATATTCACGAATGTCCTGGCCAACCGGCGCATCAGCCGGCAATTCCATCAGGCCGTCGTTGCCTTCGCCCACTTGCAGCTCGGCTTGCGAGCACAGCATGCCGTTGGACTCAACGCCACGCAGCTTGGCTTTCTTGATTTTAAAGTCGCCCGGCAGTTCGGCACCGATCATGGCGAACGGGATCTTCAGGCCCGGGCGCACGTTTGGCGCGCCGCAGACTACTTGAAAGGTCTCCGAGCCATTGCTGACCTGACAAACACGCAACTTGTCAGCGTCGGGATGCTGTTCGGTGCTCAGCACCTCGCCCACCACCACGCCACTGAATTCACCGGCGGCCGGCGTAACACTATCGACCTCAAGACCGGCCATCGACAGACGAGCAACCAGCTCGTCGCGACTTACCTGCGGGCTAACCCAGCCACGCAGCCATTGTTCACTGAATTTCATCCTGCTCTCCTAAGAATTCGTTACGACTAGCGAAATTGCGCGAGGAACCGCAAGTCGTTGTCGAAGAACAGACGCAAGTCGTTCACGCCGTAACGCAGCATGGCCAGACGCTCAACGCCCATGCCGAAGGCAAAGCCCGAAAACTCTTCCGGGTCGATCCCGGACATGCGCAGCACGTTCGGGTGAACCATGCCGCAACCCATCACTTCCAGCCAGCCAGTCTGTTTGCAGACGCGGCAGCCTTTACCGCTGCACATCACGCATTCCATGTCGACTTCAGCGGATGGCTCGGTGAACGGAAAGTACGAAGGGCGGAAACGCACGGCCAGTTCTTTTTCGAAGAACACACGCAAGAATTCTTCGATGGTCCCTTTCAGGTCGGCGAAGTTGATATCGCGATCGACCAGCAGGCCTTCGACCTGGTGGAACATCGGCGAGTGGGTGATATCCGAGTCGCTACGGTACACACGGCCAGGGCAGACGATGCGGATCGGCGGCTGCTTCGATTCCATGGTGCGGACCTGTACCGGCGAGGTATGGGTGCGCAGCAACATGTTGGCGTTGAAATAGAAAGTGTCATGCATCGACCGGGCCGGGTGATGGCCTGGGATGTTGAGCGCTTCGAAGTTGTGGTAATCGTCTTCGACCTCAGGGCCTTCGGCGATGCCGTAGCCGATGTGGGTGAAGAACTGTTCGATACGTTCCAGAGTGCGAGTAACCGGATGCAGACCACCCGAGGTCTGGCCACGGCCAGGCAGGGTCACGTCAATGGACTCGGCAGCCAGTTTGGCGGCCAGGTCGGCCTCTTCAAACAGTGCCTTGCGGGCATTGAGAACCTCTGTGACACGCTCCTTGGCAACGTTGATCAGGGCGCCGACTTGCGGACGCTCTTCTGCCGGCAAATTCCCCAGGGTCTTCATCACCTGAGTCAATTCACCCTTTTTACCAAGGTAGTGAACCCGGATTTGCTCCAGGGCATTGATATCTTCAGCGCTTTGCACAGCCTCTAGTGCTTGAGAGACGAGCGCATCCAGGTTTTCCATGTACAGACTCCAGATACAAAATAGGGGAAGAGCTTGAAGGCTCTTCCCCTATTTATGACGTTTAACACCTGGCCCCACAGAGGTGAGGCCGGGTGACTGTCGGGGGTACTTAAGCCAAGGTGGCTTTAGCTTTCTCGACAATCGCAGCAAACGCCGCTTTTTCGTTCACTGCCAGATCAGCCAGAACCTTACGGTCGATCTCGATGGACGCTTTTTTCAGGCCGGCGATGAAACGGCTGTAGGACAGACCGTTGATACGTGCACCAGCGTTGATACGAGCGATCCACAGAGCGCGGAACTGACGTTTTTTCTGACGACGGTCACGGTAGGCGTATTGGCCTGCCTTGATTACCGCTTGCTTGGCAACACGGAATACGCGCGAGCGAGCGCCGTAGTAGCCTTTAGCAAGTTTCAGAATTTTTTTGTGACGTTTACGGGCAATGACGCCACGCTTTACACGAGCCATGAGTTACTTCCTCTATTCTTGACTAAAATTAACGAAGGCGCAGCATGCGCTCGACTTTTGCCACGTCAGACGGATGCAGCAAGCTGCTACCGCGCAGTTGACGCTTACGCTTGGTCGACATTTTAGTCAGGATGTGGCTCTTGAAAGCGTGCTTGTGCTTGATACCGTTAGCAGTTTTCAGAAACCGCTTAGCAGCACCACTTTTCGTTTTCATTTTTGGCATGTTCGGATACTCCGCATTCAGTTGATAAACATAATCAGAAGGCCTGCCGTGCCCTGTTGATTACTTCTTCTTTTTCGGGGCGATGACCATGATCAGCTGGCGTCCTTCCATCTTAGGATGCTGTTCGACCGAACCGTACTCGAGCAAGTCACCTTCAACTCGCTTGAGGAGTTCCATCCCCAGCTCCTGGTGGGCCATCTCACGGCCGCGGAATCGCAAGGATACCTTGGCCCTGTCCCCATCACTCAGGAAACGTACCAGGTTGCGCAGTTTTACCTGGTAATCCCCTTCCTCCGTCCCTGGACGAAACTTGATTTCTTTAACCTGAATCTGCTTCTGGTTTTTCTTGGCCGCGGCAACCTGCTTCTTCTTCTCGAAGATCGATTTGCCGTAGTCCATCAGTTTGCAAACAGGGGGTACTGCATCGGCGGAAATTTCCACCAAATCCAGTTTGGCCTCTTCAGCCTTAAGAAGCGCGTCTTCAATTGACACAATCCCAAGCTGTTCACCTTCAGCCCCAATTAACCGAACCTCGCGTGCCGAGATATTCTCGTTGATCGGGGCTTTCGGTGCAGCTCGTTTATCTTGTCTCATTTCACGCTTAATAATAATTACTCCGAATCTGGGCGACCACGCCGGGAAACCGCTTGCGCGAGAAACTCAGCGAACTGGGCGACGGGCATCGAGCCCAGGTCAGCACCTTCACGAGTACGCACAGCGACAGTCTGCATCTCGACTTCCCGATCTCCGATAACCAAGAGATAGGGAACCTTGAGCAAAGTATGCTCGCGGATTTTAAAGCCGATCTTTTCATTTCTCAAGTCAGACTTGGCACGAAATCCGCTTTCGTTGATAGTTTTTTCAACCTCGGCGGCAAAATCGGCCTGTTTGTCAGTGATGTTCATGATCACTGCCTGGGTCGGAGCCAGCCACGCAGGGAATGCACCCTCGTAGTGCTCGATCAGGATTCCGACGAAACGTTCGAAGGATCCGAGGATCGCCCGGTGCAACATCACCGGGTGCTTGCGACTGTTGTCTTCGGAGACGTATTCGGCTCCCAGACGGACAGGCAGGTTAAAATCGAGCTGCAGGGTACCACACTGCCAGACGCGACCGAGGCAATCTTTCAGCGAGAACTCGATCTTCGGACCGTAGAACGCACCCTCACCCGGCTGCAGATCGTACGGCAGGCCAGCGCTATCAAGGGCTGCAGCCAATGCTGCTTCAGCGCGATCCCACAGCTCGTCGGAACCGACACGTTTTTCCGGACGAGTGGACAGCTTCATCTCGACATCTTTGAAGCCGAAGTCGGCGTAGACATCCATGGTCAGCTTGATGAAAGCGGCGGATTCAGCCTGCATCTGCTCTTCGGTGCAGAAGATGTGGGCGTCGTCCTGAGTGAACGCACGTACACGCATGATGCCGTGCAACGCACCCGATGGCTCGTTACGGTGGCAGGCACCGAATTCAGCCAGACGCATCGGCAACTCGCGGTAGCTTTTCAGGCCCTGGTTGAACACTTGCACGTGGCAAGGGCAGTTCATTGGCTTGATGGCGTAGTCGCGGTTTTCCGACTGAGTGGTGAACATGTTGTCGGCGTAGTTGGCCCAGTGCCCGGATTTCTCCCACAGGCTGCGGTCAACGACTTGTGGAGTCTTGATCTCCAGGTAGCCGTTGTCGCGCTGAACCTTGCGCATGTACTGCTCGAGCACCTGGTACAGAGTCCAGCCGTTCGGGTGCCAAAATACCATGCCCGGCGACTCTTCCTGGGTGTGAAACAGGCCCAGGCGCTTGCCGATCTTGCGGTGATCGCGTTTTTCAGCTTCTTCGATGCGCTGGATGTAAGCTGCCAACTGCTTCTTGTCAGCCCATGCGGTGCCGTAAACGCGCTGCAATTGCTCGTTTTTCGCATCGCCACGCCAGTAGGCGCCGGACAACTTGGTCAGTTTGAAGGATTTCAGAAAACGCGTGTTCGGCACGTGCGGACCGCGGCACATGTCGACGTATTCTTCGTGATAGTACAGGCCCATGGCCTGCTCGTTCGGCATGTCCTCGACCAGGCGCAGCTTGTAGTCTTCGCCGCGGGCCTTGAACACTTCGATCACTTCGGCGCGCGGAGTGACTTTCTTGATCACGTCGTAATCTTTTTCGATCAGCTGCTGCATGCGCTGCTCGATGGCGGCCAGGTCGTCCGGAGTGAAAGGACGTTCGAAGGCGATGTCGTAATAGAAGCCTTCGTCGATGACCGGACCGATGACCATTTTGGCCGTCGGGTACAGCTGCTTGACCGCATGGCCAACCAGGTGGGCGCAAGAGTGGCGAATGATCTCCAGCCCCTCTTCATCCTTTGGCGTAATGATTTGCAGCGTGGAATCGCTGCTGATGATGTCGCTGGCGTCGACCAGCTGGCCATTGACCTTGCCGGCCACGGTGGCTTTGGCCAGGCCAGCACCAATGGATGCGGCGACCTCGGCTACGGAAACCGGGTGATCGAATGAACGTTGACTGCCGTCGGGAAGAGTAATAGTTGGCATGGCGCCTCCTCTCCTAGTGGTGACCCCTACCAAAGGTCACGTGGGTTGGGATGAGCCAGTACAAGATCCGGTCCAGGCCATTCAATGACGAACGCCTGCCTTACAGCGGCAGGAGCCTTGCGGCCAACCGGAAAACCGAACCAGAGTGACTGGGATTCAAATCAGGGTTATTCGAACATCTGCCGCCACCGTGACTGAAGGTCCGCGGAGCTTGCAAATACCCGAGCGAGGCATGCTAGCACAGATGAACGGTCGTCGCGGTGCCGAGGTTTTATGCTGGGGCAAATCAGTCCTTTTTATGCCAGAGTGCTGAACTTGAACCCCGCTTTACCCCTCAGATAACAAGACATTGACCCACAAGGAGCATCCCAGCATGCGTCTGAATCGTTTGTTCGCAGTAGTCGCCCCCATCGTCCTGTTGCTGCCGCTGGCTGCCCATGCCGATTGGCCGAAGGGCGAGCGCGAGAAATACATGGCTCAATGCACCCAGGCAGCGACTCCGCAGATTGGTGCAGCAGCGGCAAAAGCCCACTGCGCTTGCGGCGCCGATGCGATCAAGTCGTACCCGGCCAGCGACATCCAGGCATTGATGGACAACAAGGCCAGCGACGCACTGAAACAAAAAGCACTGACCCAGATTTCGTCGTGCAAGGCTGATAACAAGGCGAAAAAATAAGCCTGAAAGGACGCTTTGAAGGCCCAAACAGCCGATGAAAAGCTCCCGAAAAGCACTTTTTCGTACAATTTATGCAGGTTTTACAGCTTTTTTTATCGTCTTTACTTTCGGCTGAAAGCCTTTTAAAACGGGGCTTTCAGCCACATCAAGCAACAAAGAAAGCGTGACTGTAGGGCAAACAGCACGTCCGGGGGGCTCCCAAAGCGAACATTTCGACTATGATACCCCGGTGTGCCCAGTTGGCCTGAGCAGCACAGTACTACTGAAAATATATGTTTCTTGGAGATACACCATGTCTAATCGCCAAACCGGCACCGTTAAATGGTTCAACGATGAAAAAGGCTTCGGCTTCATCACTCCTCAAGGTGGCGGTGACGACCTGTTCGTACACTTCAAAGCTATCGAAAGCGACGGTTTCAAAAGCCTGAAAGAAGGCCAGACCGTTTCCTTCGTGGCTGAGAAAGGCCAAAAGGGTATGCAAGCTGCTCAAGTTCGCCCAGAGTAATTTCCAGGCGCACTAAAAAAACCCCGTCCATGTGACGGGGTTTTTTATGGGTGAAGCAAAAGCCTGACGGTGTCAGCCGCAGTTGATGCGCGTGATCACCAGGTTGTTATCGGTGTTCAGGTTCAGGCGATCGGAGCGGTACTCCAGGGTCACCATATCGTCAGGCTTGAGGATACGGGCATTTTGCGCGCCAGCGCGAATGCGCGCCTGTTCCAGCAGTTCAGGCGAAGCCTTTTTGCCAATGGTGAATTCGGCAGCCTTTGCTTCGCAACGGCTGTGGCCGGTATCCGTCGTCGTGACAGGGTCTGCTACCGAATCGGTGGACGTGCTGCTGCAACCTGCCAGCAGACTAGCGGCCAACAGAGTACCCAATGACGCGAGCTTCCAAGGCATGAAGCCTCCTTTTTTCAATAGTTAAGCTGAGATCGTGCGACCGCCAATCTGGCGTTTTGTTTCACAGGCAGCGCTTTCACCCTGCCCTCGATCCGGACAATCGGCGAGTTTGCCTGAGCATTCCCGGCCGTTCATCCCTCAATCGTGACTGGATATGAACAGCACTCAATAAATGTCGATGTAGTCGAACGGTGGTGTAGGCCAATTCTCTTTCAGCGCATTAAAGATCTGCATGACCCAGACTTCGTCACTGGCCGCGACCAATCCCACATACCCAGAGCCTTTGGCCCACGTCTCCAGCCGAAACAGCAGCCCGTCGATGTCGGTGCCGCCCACGACGCCCGATGAAATGTAAGCGATGCCGCCCTTGGTCACCCGCAATTGGGTGTGCTCATCATCACTGGCAGAGGCTAGCAGCTGGCGCACAGCCTCAAGGGTCAAGCCGTCAGGAGAGTTCAAATCGATCTGCACAGCACGGTCCTTGATAAATCATCAAAGACCAAGTGTCGCATAGCCCTCCCGTCATGCCTAAGTCGGAGTGCCAAACGCCATGCAAAATGGTTAACTCACACCCAGACTTTCCCGACTTCACGAGCGCCATCATGACCACCGTAAGCATCGACGCCGACATCAAAGCCAAGTGGCCACAAGGTCATAGCTCCTATAGCCCGGGTAGTCCGGAAGAGTTGGCAATCATTGGCATCGATCTATTGGTCAAGGAACTGGGGACTGAAGCGGCACAGTCCTTCATCGCCCAGGTGTTCGAGAAGTACCCGGCCGACTACAAGGGTGCTGAATACAACGAAAGGGAGTGAAACCCGCAGGCTGGCACCTGCGGGCGCGAAGCCTACTTCAAGCGCGCCAGACGCTGCGTCAGCAGGTCAAAGAAGCCTTGAGCGTCGCCGCTTTCAACCCAGAAAGCGTTCTTCGGCGCTTTCAGGCCGTCATACCAGTCGACGATGGTTTGACCGAAGGTCGGGCCTTCGCGACTATCAACCACCACATTGACCGAACGACCTGTGAACAACTCCGGCTTGAGCAGGTAGGCTATGACCGTAGCGTCATGCACCGGGCCACCCGGAAGACCGTAATGCTCCATATCGCCTTTGACGTACTCATTGAGAATGTCGCCCACCAACTTGCTGGCGTTGTTGTTCAGCGCGGCGATCTGCTTCAGGCGCGCTTCACTGGTGAGGACTTTGTGGGTCACGTCCAGCGGCAGGTACGTCAGTTTGACGCCACTTTTCAGCACGACTTCGGCAGCCTGCGGATCGGCAAACAGGTTGAACTCGGCCACCGGCGTGATGTTGCCGCCGTTGAAGTGCGCACCACCCATGATCACCACTTCCTTGATGCCCTGAACGATTTCAGGCTCCTGGATCAATGCCAGCGCGAGGTTGGTCTGTGGACCGAGCATGGCGATGGTGATGCTATGGGGCTTGGCGGTTTTCAAGGTATCGATCAGGTAGTTGACTGCATTGCCATTCGCCAGACCTTTCTTCGGCTCATGCACGGTGACGCCCGACAGGCCTTCTTTACCATGAATGTTCTCGGCATAGATCGGCGTCCGCATCAGCGGTTTCGGCGCACCGGCATAAACCGGCACATCCTCGCGCCCTGCCCACTCGCGGGCCAGTCGCGCATTGCGTGACGTCTTGTCCAGACGCACATTACCGGCGACGGTGGTCAGCGCGCGGATGTTCAATTCTTCCGGTGATGCCAGGGCAAACAGCAAGGCGACCACGTCATCGGCACCCGGGTCCGTGTCGATGATCAAGTCGATTTTTTCCGCCGCCTGGGCGCTTGTTGCTGTAATCAGGGACAAGAGCAGCAGACTCCGGAGCAGATGGTGCAGTTTCTGAGCATAGCGATACATAGCGCACTCCTTGTGCGTGGGAAAACAGAGAGACGACAACGAATCAGAACGTGACCCCGGCCACCAGCACGACGTTGCAGTAAGGCTGACATTCGCCTGTACGAACAATCGCCCGCGCCTGTCGGCTCAGGACTTTGAATTGGTCATGACTGAGCAGCTCCCGCTGACCCAGCGCACCTGCGGCATTCAGCTCATCCAGCGTCACCAGCGCCGACGGCCGTTTGTCCAGAATCTCCTGGGCCAACACGTGACTTTCGACCTGCATTTCGCTGAGCACGACTTTCAACGTACTGATGAAATCCGGAATGCCGTGGGTCAGGGCCAGGTCGATCAATTCGACCCCCGGCGGAACCGGCAGACCGGCATCGCCAATCACAACCATATCGCCATGCCCAAGGGAAGCGATCAGCCGCGACAGCGCGACGTTGAGCAACGGTGTTTTTTTCATGGTGCTTTAAAGGCCTGTACGTCGGACAAAGTAGGGATCGAGGGTTGCGCGCCAGCACGAGTCACTGAAAGTGCCGCAGCGACCTGGCCGAAACGGATCGCTTGCGCCTCGCTTTTGCCGGCGGCCAGTGCGGCAGCGAAACCACCGACAAAGGTATCGCCCGCCGCGGTGGTATCGACCGCTTTCACCTTCAGCGCAGGGAAGTGTTCGAAGCTGTTGCCATTGGCAAACAACGAGCCTTGAGCTCCGAGGGTGATGATCACCTTGCCAGCTCCCATGGCGATCAATCGGGTCGCCGCGACTTCGGCGGTTGCCAGTGAATCCACCGGCAAACCGCTGAGGGCCGAGGCTTCGCTCTCGTTGGGGATCAGGTAGTCGATGGCCGCATACCAGTCTGCTGGCAGCGGTCGGCTGGCGGGCGCAGGATTGAGAATCACGGTTTTCCCCAGTGCACGGCCGCGCTTGAGCGCATGGCCGACCGTGGCATCCGGCACTTCGAGCTGACAGATGATCACATCCGCCGCCTGCAACACCGCATCGAAACGGTCAATGACTGCTGGCGTCAGCGCACCGTTGGCACCGGCGACAATCACGATCGCGTTTTGGCTGTTGTCATCGACCACGATCAACGCCACACCGCTGGCACCGTCGACGGTGCTGACCGCCTGACAATCGATACGGTCGGCCAACAGCGCTCCGCGCAGCTGCTCTCCATAGGCGTCGCTGCCCACGCAACCGACCATCGACACCTGCGCGCCCAGTCGCGCCGCAGCTACTGCCTGATTGGCGCCCTTGCCGCCGGAGACTGTGGCAAACGACTCGCCGATCAACGTTTCACCGCCACGGGGCAGCCGGGAAGCCCGGGTCACCAGGTCCATGTTCAGGCTGCCTATCACTACTACTTTTGCTGACATACATTGCTACTCATCAATTCTGTTTCGGCGGTGCTTTTGATTTAGCGCTTTCTACTTCAACGAAACTGGGCGAACACACCGGCCAGCGGCGCGGTCGATTCCCGCAGCACAATACTGGGCGTCACGATCCGTTGATCGGTGGCCATGGCCGGCGTGGCGATCCTGCGCAACAGCACTTCGGCCGCCATCTCGCCGAGCTGCAAGATCGACTGCCCGACCGTGGTGAGCGCCGGATAGACATAACGGCTCATCTGGATATCGTCGAAGCCGATCACCGACAGCTCGCTCGGCACACGAATATTGCGCTCGGCGGCGGCGCGCAGCACGCCGATTCCGATCATGTCGTTGCCGGCGAAGATGGCGCTGGGCGGGTTATGTTCCAGGAGGATCGCGGCGGCGCTGTAACCGCCGGTGCTGGTGAAGTCACTTTCCAGCATGCGCTCGCGAGGCACTTCGACGCCCGCCTCTTTCAAGGCGCGGCAATAACCTGCCAGACGCATCTGCGCGACGCTGGTACTGGCCGGCCCGCCAATAGTGGCGATGTCCCGATGCCCCAACTCCAGAAGGTGACGAGTCGCCAGATAGGCGCCGTACTCGTGATCGATGCGCACCAGGTCCGCATCAACCCCTTCCAGCCCACGGTCGACAATCACCATCGGCGTGCGCACACCCGCCAGACCTTCCGCCAACCCCGCATCCCCACCGGCTGACGCCACGATCAGCCCGTCAATCCGCTTTTCCAGCAACACGCGCAGGTAGCTGCGTTGCTTGTCCGGGTTGTCGTCGGAGTTGCAGAGGATCACGCAATAGCCATTGCGCTCGCAGTAATCCTCGATACCGCGCGCCAGTTCGGCGAAGTATGGGTTGAGGCTGTTGGGCACCAGCAGACCGATGGTCGCGGTGGTCTTGGCCTTCAACGAGCGGGCCACTGCGCTGGGCACATAGTCTAGAGTTTTGATCGCGGCTTCGACCTTGATCCGCACTTCTTCGCTGACCGGCCGGGTCTTGTTCACCACATGGGAAACCGTGGTGTAGGAAATCCCCGCGAGCGCTGCCACATCCTTGATTGTTGCCATGACTCAGGTCCGCCGGCTTGCGCGCTGACTGCGATAGGTATCCAGCACCACCGCCACCACGATGACCGCGCCGGTAATGATGCGCTTGGTCGGTTCGGTCGCGCCGATCTGCGCCAGACCAGCGGCCAGTACCGAGATGATCAACACCCCGAAGAACGTGCTGATGACCGAGCCGCGCCCGCCCATCAGGCTGGTGCCGCCGATCACTACCGCAGCGATCACTTGCAGTTCCAGGCCGGATCCGGCATTCGGGTCCGCCGCTTCCAGGCGGGAAATCTGGAACAGCGCGGCAATACCGGCCAGCAGCCCCATCAGACTGAACACCAGAATCTTGTAGGGTTTTGGATTGATCCCCGCCAGACGCACGGCTTCTTCGTTGGTGCCGATGCCGATCAGGTAGCGACCAAACACCGTACGGGTCAACACGGCCTGGGCGATAAAGATGATCAGCAAGGCAATGATGAACGACGGCGAAATGCCGAAGGCAATCGGATTGGACAGCCAGGCGAAGGCATCGCCGATATAGGCGGTGCGCGAACCGGTCATCTGATAGGCCAAGCCGCGTGCCATTTCCAGCACGCCGAGGGAGACGATGAACGACGGAATCCGCCACGCCACCGTGATCGAACCGGTGATCGTCCCCGCCAATGCGGCTGCCGCCATGCCGAGCAACGCTGCCGGCAATACGCTCCAGCCCCAACCGAGAATCGCCACGCTGACCGTCGACGCGGCGAGTGCCAGCACCGAGCCCACCGACAGGTCGATACCGCCGATGATCAGTACGAACGTCATGCCGACCGCCAGCACCATCAAGTCCGGAATCTGGTTGGCCAGAGTACTGAAAGTGTCGTAAGACAGAAAATGGCTGCTCAGGACCGAGAACAGCGCGACCATCGCCAGCAAGGCACCGGCCAGGCCCAGATAGGTGCCGAGGCCGTAAAAATTGCCACTACGTTTACCGGCAGATGTTGCAGTTTTCATGGAAGATCCCTAGGCACTGCTTCGTTGAGCAGCGCATCACGTTTTTGATAGCCGGCAAAAGCAGCGGCAAGCAAGTCATCCTGGGTCCAGCTGTCGCGCTCGAAAGTCTCGATCAGGCGCCCCGCCGACAGTACGCCGATGCGGTCGCAGATCAGCATCAGTTCACGCAGGTCGCTGGACACCACCACCAACGCCTTGCCCTGACGGGTCAACTGACCGAGCAGCGTATAGATGTCGAATTTGGCGCCGACGTCGATGCCGCGAGTCGGCTCGTCGAACAGCAACACCGAGCAATCGCGCTCCAGCCAACGGCCGATCACGACTTTCTGCTGATTGCCGCCGGACAGTTCCGACACCAATTGCGTCGGGCTGGAACTGCGGATGCGCATGGCGTCGATCTGACGCCGGGCCAGCGACATCTCTTCACCGTTGTTGACGAAGCCACCGCTGGAAATCTCCGGCATGTTGCCCAGGGCGATGTTTGCGCTGATCGACTGGGTCAGCAGCAAGCCCTCTCCCTTGCGGTCTTCGGTGATCAGGGCAATACCATGACCGACTGCGTCCGCCGGCGAACGAATACTCACGACCTTTGCCGGTGAACCCAGCGCAACCGTGCCGCTGTCCGCTGCGTCGGCGCCGAAGATCAGGCGCAGCAACTCAGTGCGCCCTGCCCCGATCAAACCGGAAATCCCGTAGATCTCGCCGGCGCGCACTTCGAAGGACACGTCGCGCACTTTGTCGGAGCGGGTCAGCCCTTTGACCGTCAACGCCGGAGCGCCAATCTTGCGCGGCCCCATGTCGATGTGCTCGCCGAGCTCACGGCCAACCATCAAGGTGACCAATTGCTCACTATTGTAATTGGCCATCGGCTCGACGCAGACCAGGTTGCCGTCGCGCAACACCGCAATGCGCTGAGCCACCCGCGCCAGCTCTTCCAGGCGATGGGAGATATAGATGATCGACACGCCACGAGCCTGCAGGCGCGTGATCTGCTCAAACAGCATCTCGACTTCACGGGCCGTCAGCATCGCGGTGGGTTCGTCGAGGATCAGAACATGACAATCGCCGATCAGGTTACGAGCGATCTCGACCATTTGCTGGTGACCGATGCCCAGTTCGCCGACGAGGGTGTCCGGGTCGATCGCGTCGAGCCCGACCTGAGCCATGGCTTCGATCGCAGCCTTGCGCAATTGCTTGCGGCTGATCCAGCCGCCGTTGCTGGGCAGGTTATCGAGAAACAGATTTTCCGCCACCGACAGGGTCGGCAACAGATTGAGTTCCTGCATGACCATGCGGATGCCCAGGTCTTCAGCCTGGGCACGGCTGCCAGGGCGGTAATCCTGCCCCTGGAATTGCATCTGGCCGGTGGTCGGCGTGACCAATCCACCGATGATCTTCGACAGTGTGCTTTTGCCGGCGCCGTTCTCGCCGGTCAGCGCCAACACCTCGCCACGCATCAGCGTCAGGTCGATACCGGTGAGGACAGGCTGCGCGTAGGTCTTGCCGATACCGCTGACCGAGAGGACAGCGTTCGGAGCGGAAACAGACATAAAAACTCTCCATGCGCTCGCCCGGACGGGCGAGCACCGTTGTGTCGCCTAAAGGTCTACTTGGTCACCAGCTCTACCGGAGTTTCGATCACGCCGTTGGTGCCGCTGTCGACTTTCTCGCCTTTGATGATCTTCAGCGCCGTCTCGATGCCGAACACGGCTTGCCTGGCAGCGAACTGGTCAGCGGTGGCCAGGACGCGCCCGTCCTTGAGCATCGGCTTGATGGCGTTGATGTTGTCGTAGCCAACCACTTGCACCTTGCCGGCCTTGCCCGCCGCACGCACGGCAGACACTGCGCCGACGGCCATGCTGTCGTTGCCGGCCAGCAGGGCTTTGACTTGCGGGTATTCGCTGAGGATCGACGCGGCGACCTTGTTGCCTTTATCGATTTCCCAATCGCCGGATTGCAGGGACACGACCTTGATCTGCGCCGCTTCCATCGCATCCTTGAAGCCGGCAGTGCGGGCCTGGGCATTGGTGGTGGTGGACACGCCTTCGATGATACCGACTTCGTCACCGGCCTTCAGCTGTTTGGCCAGGTATTCACCCACCAGGCGCGCGCCTTTGCGATTGTCGGGACCTACGAACGGAACATTGATATTTTTGCTTTTGACGACCGCTGGATCCAGCTGGTTATCGATGTTGATCACGGTGATGCCGGCGTCGATGGCTTTCTTGATCACCGGAACCATGGCCTTCGAGTCAGCGGGAGCGATGACCAGCGCATTGACCTTGGCCAGAATCATTTGCTCGACAATACGTGTCTGGCCCGCCGTGTCTGTTTCGTCCTTGATGCCGTTGGAGATCAGGTCGAAATCGGCGGAATGGTCTTTCTGGTACGCCTTGGCGCCGTCTTCCATGGTCAGGAAGAATTCGTTGGCCAGGGATTTCATGACCAGTGCGACTTTGGGTTTTTCAGTGTCGGCGAAGGCCGAGGAGAGAGGCAACACGGCGGATGCGGCAGCCAGCATAGCGACAGCGAGAAGACGTCCAGCGAATGGCAGCTTCATGGGTTCACTCCGATCTTATGATTATTCTGAGCAACGCTTGCGCTGGCGTAAGGTTCACCGCGTGAACCGATGGCACAAGCCATCGGCAGTGCCTCGCAAACGTTTGCGTAGACTGAACTATGCGAACCCTGCCGATATTTGTCAACGACCGAAAAGTACGGTTTGTGCTTCGGGCAACAAAACCGGTTATGCCGTTGTGCTGATCACACCGCCCGCGCTGGAGCCCTTGGCCAGTTCCTTGACCAGATTACCTGTGACTTCCGACAGCGCCCCGCTGGTGTTGGCAATTTGCCCCTGAATCGACATGACGACAGCCGTTTTGGCTTCCGGCGTCGTATAAGGCGCCACTTGAGCTGCCGCCAATTGCTGTTGCTGTTCGCGCAGTTGCTGCTGCAATTCCTGCATACGCTTGAGCAACATTTTCACCGCGACGCTTTGGTCGCTGCCGCTTTCACTGTCGGTTTTCGTTTCGTTCTCCGCGCCACCACCGGTCCGCACCTTGGTAGCGCCACCCTCTTCCTCGGTACCCAACGCCAGTGTCGAAGCCTCGGAAGTTGATTCGCTCAGGGTGTTGATCACAGCGGTGGACTTGCCACCGATGGTGATTGCGCCTGCATTGGGAAAACCGATCGAAAACGACATATGAACTCCTGAAAAATAATCCTTCAGAGAAACATCGACCTGTGCGCAGGTTTCTTTAGCAATGATTTGCCATCTTGCAAGGCGACTTGATCTACAGCAGACGTAGCCCTTTTCGGAGAGCCGAACGCAAATAACAAACATATTCGGAAAACCGGACAACAGGACGTTTAAATCACGACCAACGAAATGTGAATAATTGATATAAATCATTAGGTTAAAGCTATTTTTCATTTCCAGGTATGACTGGTACAGATCCTGCTCCCTCTCATTCACCCCAGACGTTCAGATCTGTCGGGGCGCATCTAGATGAACCTGCATCCGCACCGTCTCACTACTAGAGAGAAAAATAATGACATCTGCTTTCAAGACTTTTGTTCCGGGCGCCTTAGCCCTCCTGCTGCTCCTTCCGACCGCCCTTCAGGCGAAAGAAGTCGAAAACAAACAGAAATTGGCGAACGTAGTAATCCTGGCCACCGGCGGCACCATTGCCGGCGCGGGCGCCAGCGCCGCCAACAGCGCGACTTATCAAGCGGCGAAAGTCGGCATCGAGCAACTGATCGCCGGCGTTCCGGAACTGAGCCAATTGGCTAATGTTCGCGGCGAACAGGTCATGCAGATCGCATCCGAAAGCATTACCAACGACAACTTGCTGCAACTGGGCCGTCGCGTGGCTGAACTGGCCGACAGCAAAGACGTCGATGGCATCGTCATCACCCACGGTACCGACACCCTGGAAGAAACCGCCTATTTTCTGAACCTGGTGGAAAAAACCGACAAACCGATCATCGTCGTAGGATCCATGCGCCCAGGCACCGCGATGTCCGCCGACGGCATGCTGAACCTGTACAACGCCGTGGCCGTGGCCAGCAGCCAAGACGCACGCGGCAAAGGCGTACTGGTGACCATGAACGACGAAATCCAGTCGGGTCGCGACGTCAGCAAAATGATCAACATCAAGACCGAAGCGTTTAAAAGCGCCTGGGGTCCGCTCGGCATGGTAGTCGAAGGCAAATCCTACTGGTTCCGCCTGCCGGCCAAGCGCCACACCATGGACTCGGAGTTCGACATCAAGAACATCAAGAGCCTGCCTGACGTGGAAATCGCCTATTCCTACGGCAACGTGAGTGATACCGCCTACAAAGCGCTGGCTCAGTCGGGCGCCAAAGCCATCATCCACGCGGGCACCGGCAACGGTTCGGTTTCTTCGCGCGTGGTTCCAACCCTGCAAGCCCTGCGCAAGGATGGCGTGCAAATCATTCGTTCCTCCCACGTCAACGCCGGTGGCTTCGTATTGCGTAACGCCGAACAGCCTGACGACAAGTACGACTGGGTTGTGGCCCATGACCTGAACCCACAGAAGGCGCGCATCCTGGCCATGGTCGCGCTGACCAAGACCAATGACAGCAAAGAGCTGCAACGGATGTTCTGGGAATACTGATTCGCCCTCGCCCGACCGGTCCCGGTCGGGCACCGCTTTGACCACTCGCCATCCATGGCGAGTGGTTTCTTATCTGATAAAAATTTCCTTCTTCCTACACCAAACGGAAAAAACTGCTGTCAGAGGATTTTCTTGAATTTTAAGCAGTTGCGAAAATGCCTACAGTTAAATACTGTATGCACGTACAGCTTAATAAGGATAATCCCGTGGCTACGACCTCTGCCTCTCCTGACGCCTATGAACGCATGGGCATGCGCGTTCAGAAAATCATCAATTCCCCCACCGCCCAGAAAGCCAAGGCGGCCCTGATCTTCCGCCTTCCGGACGAACCGGTGGATGAGTGGGAGCAACTACTCGAAGAAATTGACGAAAACGACAACGTTACCCTCGCCTACCGCGACGATGGCGGTGTGCAGATTTTCTGGGTTGTGCCGAAGGAAGATTGAGTCAATGAGTGTCCGTTGTTTTGCTTTACTGTTTTTGCTCTTCGCAATGGGCGCGCAAGCTGACGCCCCGCGCACCTTCAGCGAAGCCAAGAAAGTCGCCTGGAAGCTGTACGCCCCGCAATCCACCGAGTTCTATTGCGGCTGTAAATACACCGGCAACAAGGTGAACCTGTCGGCCTGCGGTTATGTACCACGCAAAAATGCCAAGCGCGCTTCGCGCATCGAGTGGGAGCACATCGTTCCGGCCTGGCAGATCGGCCATCAGCGCCAGTGCTGGCAGGAAGGCGGACGCAAGAACTGCACTCGCTACGACCCAACCTACCAAAAGGCCGAGGCTGACTTGCATAACCTGGTGCCAAGCATCGGCGAAGTGAATGGTGATCGCAGTAATTTCAGTTTTGGCTGGCTGCCGGAGCAATCGGGGCAATACGGTTCATGCCTGACCCAAGTCGACTTCAAGGCCAAAAAGGTCATGCCCCGCCCTTCCATTCGCGGCATGATCGCCCGGACTTACTTCTACATGAGCAAGCAGTACGGTTTGCGCCTGTCGAAACAGGATCGACAACTGTACGATGCATGGAACAAGACCTATCCGGTACAAGCCTGGGAACGCCAGCGCAATCAGAGCGTGGCGTGCGTGATGGGGCGCGGCAACGAGTTTGTCGGGCCGGTAGACATGAAAGCGTGCGGTTAAGCACTTGTTGAAAACAAAAAGGCCTGGGGTTGAATGCCCCAGGCCTTTTTCGTTTTCAACAAGTGCTGGCGCCAAGGCGCCTTACTGAGTCACCGGATGCTCGATGACCAGCAGTTCGATGTTCTGTTTTTTCGCCCGGGTCAGTGCCGCGCGCACCTCTTCCTGTTTGGCTTCAGCTTCGGCTTTCGAATTGAATGGGCCCATCAGGATGCGGGTCTTGCCATTTTCCTTGACCACGCTGGAAATGAAACTGTGCTCGATCAGCCAGCCACTCAGGTCGCTGACAGCCTGGGTTATTTCCCCTCGAACCTCCAGATCCCACTGCGGCGCAGATACCGCCGTCGTTGCTGCCGCCACAGCTGGCTGCGGCTTTGGCGCATCAACGCGCTTACCCTCACCGCATCCCGCCAATGCCAGTACTGCGATTACCAAAGCCATTTTGCGCACAACGCTTCCCTCTGAATGCTGAAAGCGGGGATTTTAACATCCATAAATACTTCTCGAGTGCCGCAAAATGGGCTCAAAACAACGAGAATCATGGAGGCGGCCTCTGTATAGTTACGCCTTGGGAATTAATGCAGCATCTGCGCGTCAGAAAGAGGCACCCAAACCGTGAGACTTCGCACTAATCTATACATACCACCGACCTCTGCACTGTCCGAATCAGGTGCCCTACAAAGCAATCAAGGAGAAGACCATGCTGATACTCACCCGCAAAGTCGGTGAAAGCATAAATATTGGTGATGACATTACGATCACCATTCTGGGCGTAAGCGGCCAGCAAGTCAGAATTGGCATAAACGCCCCGAAAGACGTTGCGGTGCACCGCGAAGAAATTTATCAGCGCATTCAGGCTGGCCTGACCGCCCCGGACAAGCCGCAATCCTGAATCCTGCTGCAGTCAGTAGCCAGCCTGTTCGCTCCGGACCACGGCTGGCTAAAGATTCACGCATCGTCGATCCCATCCCCGAACGTGAAGCCGATACTAGCGGCATATCTCAAGCCATGGCTGTCGGACGTTTCGGATTAAGCCTGGGGAAGAATGCATTCCTACCCAACTAATCGAATATCACTCCCCGCGCCATGCCCGTGGCCGCCACAACCATCAGCATCACCAGCAGCGCTTCGATATGGCTGATCCGCGCGAACAACTTTGATCGACCGGCATCAATGGCTACGCCGCGCGCCTGCGCCATCCGCCACTTGATCAGCGTGATCATCGGCGCAATTTCAAGCAGCAGGATGAGAACGAAAAGCGTCATCTTTAGATGGAACAGCGGCTGGTGAAGATAATAGTCAGCGCCCTTTTCGTACCCGGCGAAGGCTCGCATCCCACCCGTGACCAGCAGGATGACTGCAGAAATCCCCCACAGGTTATCCGCAATCAATACGCTGCGAGCATCCCCTACGCCCTTGGCCAGGCGCCGAAAAGCCGTACCGCGGGACAGGACTGCCCAGAAACCCAAGGCAAACGCCAAGAGATGGATCGCAGCAAGAAACCAGTGCACAAGCATCGATATACTCCCTCAAGCCAACGTTCGGATTGGCCTGAAGTAGTAGCTCAAAAAGCACCGTATTGCCTGCTTCAGGTATCTGCAATAGAGGCTGCCTGCGCTATCCGGAACTTTATGGAGAGTGCCTGCCCGGCAGTTGAATGATTACGGATGAGCCCACCCGCTTCACGGCCTGAATTCTTAATAACGGAAAAGCAATCGCGGTAGCTTAAAGAGCTCGCAGATGCGAACTACCCGCTTGAAAGCAGTTAACTTGCGACGCTGGGTGACAATCATTCGGCCAATTTCGAAGCCAAATTCAGCCGCATCTTCACGCGACACAAAAAGCATCGAAGGCGCTTCACTGACCTCTCTGACTTCTTTGCCGTTGAACCAAATCGAAATTTTTGTCGTGTGATGCGTTTGCAGATTTTCCGGTTCGTCTGGATTTGTTTTGATCGGGCCGACTGTAGCGACAAGGATCTCGTAACCCGAGTAAGTCTCTTGCTTCGTAACGATTGAAGTCCCTGTTGTCATTACTGCCGTCCATTGCCTGTAAAAGATTGGGCGCTACGATATCCGTAAATCTCAGCAATACCAAATTGCCATCACTTCAGCGTCGCATCGGGTAATGGAAGGTGATACCTGGCTTGGATGACCACGGAGCCTTGGTTATCCCTCGGCGATTGCCTTGAGGTGATGAATTGCAGATGGGCGCTGAATTGGCGTTTTGAGCGGGGGGGTGTTGCAAACGTTGTGTAAATCCACAGCCAACAAAAAAGGGCCCACCTTTCGGTGGGCCCTTCTAGACCGCCCAGCAGAGCGGATTTTGTTTGGTAGGCGCGATTGGACTCGAACCAACGACCCCCACCATGTCAAGGTGACCGGGAGCCAGTTGTAACCTATTGATATGAAAGGTGAAGGTTGTGGTTTTCGACACTCTAAAAACCGACCCATCACCCTATAAGAATCAATAACTTACCGTTGCATATTCCTACAGTAGCATCCCCTTCTCCGGCGTTCTGCCAAACGAATCCCAATCCTTTTTTGCCTGCTACCCCTTCCTCTTCCACGGAGGAATACCATGCCAAATTCAGACCTGCTCCCTTCCCTGCTCTTCAAGATCAACGAAAACCAATTGACCCCTTGAGGCCGCCATCCTTGAACTGTCCAACTGGGTCGAGCAGCAAGGCGCCGCCGAAGTCGCGGACAACGTGCGCGGCGCCCTGGACACCATCGACAAGAACGAAGAGTTCATCAAGCTGACGCTTGCGGTGCTTATGGCGCCGGAGTGAATTGGCGGTGTCAAAGCCTGGGATGCCGCATAAAAATAGATCAAGGCCTTTCAAATCAAGGCCTTGATTTCGAAATCTCCCTCTAAAACCACCTGCTTTTGCGACTCTTTTGAACCCAATAAACATTGGTCCAAACTGTTGCGTTTTGGGGAAGAATTGTCAGCAGATAATCCCACCTACGGCGTCCTGCCGGACAAACACAATCCCTATCACAATTGCTTTTTAATACTCGCGGCGACGCTCTCAGCAATTTTCTTGTAACCGGCGTCGTTGTAATGCACGTCGTGCGGTTCACGGAACAACTCGGCCGGGAAAGCCTTGGTGAGCGTGTGCAGGTCGTTCACGGGAATGCCATGCTTCTTCATGACACGGACCGCTACAGCGTTGTAAGGATCTTCGTCGCCGGCGTACCGATTCGGCTCGCCTTCAGGAATGATGGTGATCGTCTGCCACACCAGCTTGGCGTTGGTGAGTTTCAGCTTGGTGATGATCGCATCGAGGTTCGACTCATATTGCGCCAGCGGTACTGCTACCGGACCATTATGGCCTTGGTTCGGGTACAACGGGTGAACCTTGCCCATGTCCCAGATACCGAAGTTGAAGCTGATCACGTCCCACTTCGTCGAACCGATCCAGGTGTCGATGTTGGCCAGGCCATAATTCGTGTCACGGGAATTGTCGTCGTAGTGCGAAACATTGGCCTTGTCACCCATGATCTGCTGCACAAACGGGGTGTAACCCATCGAAATCGAGTCGCCAACGATCAGCACGTTCGCTGCCATCGCGTGAAAGGAAAACATGGCCGAGAAGAAAAGAGCGATCTTCATCCAGAGACGCTTGATCATTGATTGTGGTCCTTTAGTGAAAAATTAGGTCGCGATTTTGGCCTAGCCACGTTCAGCCGGCCAGCCTTTTCAGTTATGGGTCAACCCATCGAAAGCCTGTTCGCAGGTCACTCCCCGGGCTCTGGCTTGGTCAGCAACTTCAGCCAGGCCTCCCGCTCTTTCGTCAGCGCGCTTGAGCACGTCGGCAAGCACCATTGCGGCGCGGGTAGCTGCCTTGCTTGCGGCGGCAGTGCAGGAATTGCCGCTGGCTTCACTGGCTGCGAGTCGACTGACAAGGCTATCGGCTGCACCGCGCACGCTGTCGGCAGTAGCGCGAGCAGTGGCAGCATCAGCCGTGAGTTGATCAATGTTCCGTTGCCCATCTTGAACCGCCTTGTTGATTGATTGCTGGTAGGCCTGCTCCTTCGCGCGCTCTCTGGTGTCGTTAGCAGCCAGAGCCTTGGCGTCCAAGGTGTTGCGATCGCTCCATTGGCTCTGCCACTCAGCATCCTTCACGGACAGTCCATGGTGATAGGCGCCGAACAACGCTGCGGCGGCCACGGCAATCGCTGCTATATAAGGAAGGGTTCGTAGCGGCATGCTCATTGCAGCACCGCCCGCGCCCAGATATCCAGACGATCCTCCAAGCCGTTCAGGCCACCGTTGATATGCCGAGTGATGGCGTTGAACTGATCCTTGTCGGCCAAATCGTTTAGCCCCTTCTGTTTCCAGAACCATGCAGCCGACATCGCTGCATATTGCGGCAGCTCCAGTAGCTCTGGCTGGCTGATCAGGTCCACGCCCAACGCTTCGACACAGGCCGCGTAATTCGCCCGGCCGGTGATCTGAATCAGGCCACGCCCGCGGTACTTAGAGCCATCGCCCTTCTCCGTGTTGCCGAGGTCTTCCTGTCCCTCATATTTGCGCTGGGCCGGGGTTGGTCCCCAGATCTCGCGTACGGACTGCAGCTGGCCGGACTCATGACCGATCTGGGCGATAAACGCGGCAACACGCTTGGCGCCCACAATCCGGCACCGCTGCATAGCCGTATTGAGGACAGGAACGAAAACGCCCGCTTGGGTGCGGGCGTTCGGGAGGATCTGCAGCAACTGTTGCTGAGTTATTGGCATTTTTTCTCCTGAAGCAAATTCGTTATCAACTCAGTTTGGCGACACCGCTACGACCACGTACCGGCCGGCGAGCACCCCACTTTTCACGAGATCCGCGCTTTAGGGGCATGGCTGTACGAGCAGCAGAATTTCCCCCTGGAATACATTCAGGCGCTGATGGGACATGCGGATGAGAAGATGACGAAGCACTATCAGGAGGGGCACGACGAAAAGAAGATCGAGTACCTGGAGGTGGGTGCCGAATTGGCGTTCTGAGGTGGGAGTTTTGCAAAAGTTTTGCAAATCGCAGAAAGCAAAAAGGGGTCACCGTTTCCGGTGACCCCTCTAGACCGCCCAGCAGAGCGGATTTTGTTTGGTAGGCGCGATTGGACTCGAACCAACGACCCCCACCATGTCAAGGTGGTGCTCTAACCAACTGAGCTACGTGCCTGCTGTGAGGCGGCATTCTACGGAATTCCGGAGGGGTGTCAACACCTTTTTTCGAGCTAACCCTATGAATATGCAAAATATTTAATTTCACCGCTGCAAAGAAGATTTTGCAGTGGCTGGCGGTCGATTTTTAAGTCGGGTAGGATCGATGCACTCGTAAAATATATTAAACAGAGGCAGCAGGATGGCGAACACCCACTACCCAGAGTCCTACTACGCCGCATCAGCCAATGCGGTTCCACCGCGTCCGGCCTTGCAGGGTGACGTAGAGACTGACGTCTGTGTGATCGGCGCCGGTTACACCGGCCTGTCCTCTGCCCTGTTTCTGCTGGAGAACGGTTTCAAGGTCACGGTACTGGAAGCCGCCAAGGTGGGTTTCGGTGCATCGGGCCGAAACGGTGGCCAGATCGTTAACAGTTACAGCCGCGACATCGACGTCATCGAGCGCAGCGTCGGCCCCAAACAGGCTCAGTTGCTGGGGCAGATGGCGTTTGAAGGCGGGCGGATCATTCGTGAGCGGGTTGCCAGATACAACATCCAGTGCGACCTGAAGGACGGCGGCGTGTTTGCCGCGAACACTGCAAAGCAGATGGGCCATCTGGAATCGCAAAAGCGTCTGTGGGAGCGTTTCGGACACACGCAGCTTGAGCTGATGGATCAACAGCGCATCCGTGAAGTGGTGAACTGCGAGCACTACGTTGGCGGCATGCTCGATATGAGCGGCGGGCACATTCATCCGCTGAACCTGGCACTGGGTGAAGCGGCGGCCGTGGAGTCGTTGGGCGGTATGATTTACGAGCAGTCGCCGGCGGTGCGCATCGAGCGCGGCGCAAACCCGATAGTGCACACGCCTCAGGGCAGGGTCAGGGCCAAGTTCATCATCGTGGCGGGCAACGCGTACCTCGGCAATCTGGTGCCGGAACTGGCGGCCAAGTCGATGCCGTGCGGAACCCAGGTGATTACCACCGAGCCATTGGGCGAGGCGTTGGCCAAGAGCCTGCTACCTCAGGATTACTGCGTCGAAGACTGCAATTACCTGCTCGACTATTACCGTCTGACGGGCGACAAGCGCCTGGTTTTCGGTGGCGGCGTGGTGTACGGCGCACGGGACCCGGCGAACATCGAAGCGATCATCCGGCCGAAGATGCTCAAAGCCTTCCCGCAGCTCAAGGACGTGAAGATCGATTACGCCTGGACCGGCAATTTCCTGCTGACCCTGTCGCGTCTTCCGCAGGTTGGGCGCCTGGGCGACAACATCTACTATTCCCAGGGTTGCAGTGGCCACGGCGTGACGTACACGCACCTGGCGGGCAAGGTCCTGGCCGAAGCGTTGCGCGGGCAAGCCGAGCGGTTTGACGCCTTTGCTGACTTGCCGCATTACCCGTTTCCTGGCGGCCAATTGCTGCGGACACCCTTTGCGGCGCTGGGTGCGTGGTATTACGGGTTGCGGGACAAGTTAGGATTCTGACGACCGATATGCAAAGGGCCGCTTGCGGTGGCCCTTTTTTTCAGACCACCAAGAATCCGGTGTGGAAGGGTGTTAAAGCCGATCGCGGCTGATGCCGCTACGGATTCGCAGGATGTCGGCGAGTACGGCGAGGGCAATTTCTGCGGGGGTTTTACTGCCCAGGTTCAGACCGATCGGCGCATGAATCCGCGCCAACTCCGCGTCTCCCAAACCACCAATCCTGCGCAACCGCTCGAAGCGCTTTTGCGAAGTCTGCACGGACCCCATCACACCGATGTAAAACGCCTCGGTGCGCACCGCTTCCATCATTGCCAGATCGTCGATGCGCGGATCGTGGGTCAGCGCCACCACTGCCGTGTCGCGATGACAGCCGCCATCGGCGATGAACACCGATGGCAACTGACGGCGGATCTCGACGTTTTCCAGCACCACGCCTTCCAGCACTTCGTCGCGGGGATCGCACAGGATCACCTCGAAACCCAGGCCCACCGCAAACTCCGCACACGCCTGAGCGACGCTGGAATACCCCGCCAGCAGCAAGCGTTGAGCCGCGCCGATCCGCAGTCGAATCCGGTCGATCTCGCGCTCGACGCGTACGCCCTGCTCACGATCTGCGAACACGCTGCGCGCCCCGCTGGCAAGATCGACTTCGCGGATCAACCGACGCTGACCCAACAACGCCGACTCCAATTCCCGCAAATGCGCCTGAACCTCACAATCAGGATCCAGCTTCTCCACCAGCACATCGAGTACACCGCCACAGGGCAGACTCACCCGGGAACGCGGATCATCGCCTTCGCCATATCGAACGACGCTGACAACCTGATCAAATGCACCCTCGGCGACCCGCTCAAGGAAATCCTCCTCGACACAGCCGCCGGACAGCGAGCCGATCCATTGCCCCTCGGCATTCACCGCCAGCAGCGAGCCCGGCGCACGCGGTGCCGAGCCGTAGGTGGCGAGCACCGAGCACAACCAGAGGCGCTGGCCGGCCGTCGACCAGTCCAGCGCCCGGCGCACCACTTGCAGATCGAGATGCTGCATGTCAGTGCGCCTTGTGCTCGAGCGGCGGTGCATCCGCCCGCAACGCCTGCACGTCGCTCACGGCCAGATCGCTCGACTGACCACCCCAGCCCTGACGCAGGTAGTTCAGCAGATCCGTGAGTTGCTCGTGGCTGAGCTTCTCGGCGAAACCGGGCATCGGTTGCATGTGTTCGAACCCGGCAAACTTCTGCTCGCCGATACCGTCGTCGATCACCCGCACCAAATTGCGCGGATCTTCCAGGCGCAGCGTGGTGTTGCCGCGCATGGCCACGGCGATGTGCGGCTTGCCTTCGCCACTGACCGCGTGGCAACCGGCGCAGACGTTCAGGTAGTCCTGACGACCGCGTTGCGCGCTGGCACTGAGTGTGTCCAACGGCACGTCAGTCAGCACTTTCGCCGCTGGTGGCTGGTCGCCGAGCAGGAAGGTCGCCATCGCCGCCAGGTCCGGATCATTGAGGCCTTGGGTGCTGTTGTGGAACACCGGGAACATCTCGTTGAACATCGTGCCCTGGGCGCTCATGCCGTGTTTGAGGAACGAGCTCAGGTCCTGATGATTCCAGCCGCGAGCGGCGAGGTCATCGGCCAGCAGGCTTGGCGCCAGATAGCCGTTGAGCAGGCCGCCGGTCATGCGTTTGTCTTGCTGCATCGCGCCGGGCAAACCGCGCGGCGTGTGGCATTCGCCGCAGTGGCCGAGCACATCGACCATGTACTGACCACGCTTGAAGGCTTCGCTTTTGCCTTCGGTGGACGACAGTTTCACGTCCTTGCCGTAGAGCATGTTCCAGCCCATCAAACCCAGGCGCACATTGAACGGAAAGCTCAGGCTAGTGACCGGTGCCGCGCGCTCGATCGGCTCGACCGTTTTCAGGTAGGCGTGAATCGCATCGGAATCTTCACGGGGCATCAAGTGATACGAGGTGTAGGGCATCGCCGGGTACAGGTTCGCGCCATCACGGCGTTTGCCGTCGGTGAGCGCGGCGAAGAATTCATCATCGCTGTAGAGGCCGATGCCGTGCTCTTTGCTTGGCGTAATGTTGGTGCCGTAGATCGTGCCGAACGGCGAGACGATCGGCAGACCACCCGCATACGGCGCGCCACCCGGCGCGGTGTGACACGCCATGCAGTCAGCGGCGCGAGCGAGATAGGCACCGCGGACAACCTGATCATCTGCCTGCGCCAGCAATACCGGTGCAACCAGGCCAACCACCAACGCCAGACGGGAAAGTAGATGCTTCATGCTTAACCCTCCTTGACCAGGCCGAGATCGGTCAGCACGTTGCGCGTCGCGCTGTAGTAGCGCACGTAGCCGGTGCAGCGGCAGATGTGGTGACCCAGGCTGTCCTCGATCACTTGTTCCAACTGGCTTTTGACGATCGGCTGACGTTGCAGCCTCTCCACCAGCACCGTCGCGGCATTCACGAAACCCGGCGCGCAGTAGCTGCACTGGAAGGCGAATTCATCGACGAAGCGCTGCTGGATCGGGTTCAGTTCGGTGACCTTGCCCTGCTCGTCGCGGGTCGCGTGGCCTTCGATGGTCCGCACTTTTTTGCCTTCGAAGTAATGCGCACCGGTGATGCAGGTGCGCACTTCTTCGCTGGTGCCGTCGGGGTTGTCGACGATCACCACGCAGGCGTGACAGATGCCCTGGCCGCAGCCGAGACGCGAGCCGGTGAGGTTTTTGTATTCGTGCAGGTAGTCGATCATCGGCAGGTCATCAGGGATGTCCACCGGGCCGACGGATTGACCGTTGAGGGTCAGTTGAAGCGGACGGTCAGCCATTGAGGGCCTCCTTGATGCGAGCAGAAGTGATAGGCAGGTCGCGGACCCGTTTGCCGATGGCGTGGGCCACGGCGTTACCGATGGCACCGACTACCGGGATCATCACCACTTCGGCGATGCCCTTCGATGGATCGCTCGGCGACAGCGGCGGCAGGATCTCGGCCGTCTGCTTCCACACCGCAACGTGGCGCGCCATCGGCAAGCGGTAACGGTTGAAGTTCCAGTCCCCCTCCCCCGGCCCGCCTTCGTACAGCGGCATCTCTTCCATCAGTGCATGGCCGATGCCCATGGCGATCCCGCCTTCGAGCTGACCTTTCACCAGCTCTTCCACCAGCACCCGACCGCACTCGACCCACGAGTGATGGTTGAGCACCTGAACCTGAGCAGAGCCCTTGTTCACTTTCAGTTCCACCAGCGTCGCCACCGGGCTGTAGTAAGTCACCGCCGCGTTGTTCAACTGAGTGTCCGGGTAATGCACGTTCTGCCGGTCCAGCAGATGGAAACCGGCGCTGTTCATCTGCGCCTTTTTCACGTTTGGAGCGCCATCGCCGTACTTCACCGCCAGGCTGTCGAGCGGCAGACGTTCACGCACGCCGTCGATGCTGAACTCGGCCTCAGCCCAGCTCCAGCGGTTGAAACCGTGTACGGTCGCGCCGGTCACCAAACCTTTTTCGTGGGCGTGTTTCGCCAATTGCTCAAAGCTCAGCGGCTGCATGCCGTTGGCGGTGAGCTTGCCGTCGACCCAATGCGCGTCTTCACGGCGCACCACGTACGGGTTGGCTTGGCCGCCGTAAGGGCCTTGGCCCCAGATCTGCAACGCCGCCGGCCACAAGCCGTGGTTGAACAGCACGCGTGCCGCTTCACGGGTGGCGTGGCTGAAGTAGTACGCGGAGTTGGTCGCCGACGAGGCCGACGCGAGCTTGCCGACCCAACGCGGGTTACGCAGGAAGTTGTCCTGCTCGGCCTGACTCATGATGTATGGGTTGCCGCCGGTGATCAGTTGCAACTCTTTCCATTCGGTCTCGCCGGTCTTCACCTCGTGCGCCGGGCTGCCGAGGAAATCGGCCACGACCAGTGCTTGCGAGGTGGACATCCCGGTGCCGATTTCAATGCCGATGTGGCGCAAGTGAATGCGGCCTTCAGCGCTGAATTCGACACTCGCCATCGGCGCTTCGGAACCGGTGCCGAAGTCTTTCTGGCAGATGGCAAAACCAACGCCATACCAGTTATCCGGGTCTGCGGCTTCGCGTTGTTTCTTGATTGCGTCGCGGTTTTTCCAGACGTCGTGAACAGCGGCCTTGTCGAGAATTTCATGCAGGCGCAAAGCACCCGCCGGCACCGCGCCCTGGGTGTTTTTCATCCCCGAGACCATGGCGTTTTTCTTTCGCAGGTCGATGGCATCGATGCCAAGGCGACCGGCAATTTCATCCACCATCATTTCGGTGGAGGCCATGCTTTGCAGCGTGCCGTAGCCACGCATCGAGCCCGCTTCAACAGCACGCGAGTGATAAGCCGTGACCTGCAAATCGTTCTGCGGCATGTAGTAGATCGACTGCGCCGCCGTGGCGCCAACCGCCGCCACCGATGGGCTGTAGTTGATCCGTCCGCCACCATCGACGCTCATCTCGGCGCGGAAAATCTTGAAGCTGTGATCGGTCTTTTCCACCGCCAGTTGGTAGCGGATGTCGAACGGGTGACGCTTGATGCCGCTCTGGAATTGCTCGTAGCGGTCGTTGGCCAGACGCACCGGCACACCGGCGCCGTACAACGCCGCCAGCGCCGCGTAGTAGACGAAAATGTTGTGGTCTTTGGAGCCGTAGCCGACGGTGTAGCCCGGGTGCATGTTCAGGTTGGCCAGGCCGAAACGCGACGGCGCGATCATCTTCGCGGTCTCGGTCGCGGTTTCCAGCGGACACTGGGTGGCGACGACAAAATGCAGGGTCTTGGTCGCCGGGTCGTACCAGCCGTTGCCGTTGTCCGGCTCCATCGCAGCGGGTTCGATCGACGGGGTTTTGTAGCGCTCGTCGAACACCAGCCAGTTGTCTGGCGGGGTGTCGATCTGCTGCTTCATGCGCTCGGCGTAAAACAGCCCGCGCTCGGTCAGGTTGCCGTGCAGGTTCGGTTGGGAATTCCACACCGGACGGCGGTTGCGCAGCATCGGGAACAGGATCGAATCCTTGAGGCTGGCGAATTCGTCTTCGTCCGCCGAGGTGGCGCCGCCGACGCGTACGTAGCGGAAACTGCCGTAGGGATCGCCTTCGTAGAATGGCACCTGGGCACCGTAACGAATCGCTTTGTCATTGAATTTGAGTTGGGCCTTGGCCCGGCGAAAACGCTCGAAGTCCTTCCAGATCAGGATCGCCACCGGGTGACCGATGAACATCGGCACTTTGCCTTCCGGCAGCAGCGGATCAGGCGCGTGCTCTTCCGGGAAAGCGATACCGTCGTTGACCAGGTCAGCGGCGGTGACGATGCGGTCGGGCTGCAAGTCGGCACCGAGCCAGGCGAGGTCGTAGCCTGCGTAGATGCGATCGGCCTTGATGGTTTTCAGCAACATGGCGTGGCCCTGCTGCTGCGGCCAGCCCGGCATGTCCTTGGCGCGGATGTCGCGGGCAAAGACTTTGCTGCCGCAGACCTTGGACAGGGCATCGTTTCGCGAGCGCGCCTTGCCGTTGTTGCCGAGCCATTGCTCGGACGGCACGGTCACGCTGTGTTCCATCAAGGCTGCCAGCGCCGGACTGCCGAGCGGTGTAAGCGTCACGCTCACACCCGCCACCAGCCCGCCCTGAAGGAACGAGCGCCGGGATATTTCACGGTTGGACATGGATCATCCTCTGGGCGGTTATGGGTCCGCCCTTCTGGTTATGTTCTGGAAATCTCGAGTCTTGCAGAAGCCCTTTTTGACGTTGCAAAGGGCTGTGTTGACAGTGCAAAGCTGACCGAAAGGTTAACTTTATAGATTTATGCGCTTATAGAAAACAACTGGTTACAAAAATCTGACCGAACAATCAAAAAACCGCTGCTTTCCGACGGAGCAAATCAATGAACAAACCCAGCTCCCGACTGATGTGTTCGCCCTTGCGCAACAACAACCCGAACGGCGCCAGTTGCACGTCCAGCTCTACCGGCAACGCCACCACCAGACCCATTTTCAGGTAGTCGCGCAACGCGGTTTCCGACAGCACCATGATGGCGTCGGTCAGTTGAATCAGCTGCTGCATGGAATACACCGAGCTGCATTCGATGATGTCCGCCGGCAGTGGCAAGGCCAGTCGTTGCAAGGCCTGATCCAGACCAATGCGCGCCGGACTGGATTCCGGCTGCAGGATCCACGGCCAGCCGCTGACCAGTTCCGACAGCTCGAGTTTTTTGCGTTTGGCCAGTGGATGACCGGCGTGTACCACCACCAGCAATCGTTCGTTGCCCAATTGCTCGAACGCGTAATGTTCGCTGTCAGTGGCGGCATTGCGTCGAGCGATGGCGAGGTCGATGCGGCCTTGCTCCAGCAGTTGAATCACCTGGTCGCTGGTGTCGCCCATGATGCGAATTCGCAGTTGCGGATTGAGCGACTTGATCTCGGCAATCGAATCCATCACCAGGTCCGGCGCCGCGCCCATGATGGTGCCGATGGAGAGATAACCGTAGCCGCCCTGCTGCCGTGCGATCAGGTCTTCGGCGCAGCGGTCGAGACCACTGATGGCCGACTCGGCGAAGCGGATCAACTCGGCGCCCAACACCGTCGGCCGCATCCCGCGCGGCAGGCGCTCGAACAGGTCGCAGCCAAACATGTCTTCAATCTCATGCAGCATGCGGGTCGCAGCGGGTTGCGACATGTTCAGGGTTTGCGAGGCGCGGTGCAGGTTCAAGCTGCTACTCAGCGCCACCAGCATGTGCAGATGCTTGTAGCGCAGACGGTTGAGCAGGCTGCGGGAAACGGTGGGTGTCGTCATGACAAGCCTTTTTATCGATACCCGGAAGGTATCAGTTGTGAGCTAGATTCGATTTGTAACGCATCGATCCGCAGCCGTACAGTCTTTCCCATAAGAACAAATGCCCTACCAAAGGAAAACTGCGATGAAGACTCTACCCGCGCCTCTGCTCGCCAAAATTTCCTGGCGGCTGCTCCCGTTTCTCCTGCTGATGTACATCATGGCCTTCCTCGACCGCGCCAACGTCGGGTTCGCCAAGCAAGCCTTTCAAGCCGACACCAACATCAGTGACGCCGCGTTCGCCTTCGGCGCCGGGGTGTTCTTCGTCGGTTACGCGCTGCTAGAAGTGCCGAGCAACCTGATCCTGCACCGCGTCGGCGCCCGTCTGTGGATGTGCCGGATCATGGTCACCTGGGGCCTGGTCTCCGCCGCGATGGTCTTCGCCCACACCGAAACCAGCTTCTACGTTCTGCGCTTCTTGCTGGGCGTGGCCGAAGCCGGTTTTTTCCCCGGCGTCATCCTTTACCTCACCTATTGGTTCCCCAGCGCCGCGCGCGGCAAAGCCATGGGCTTCTTCTACTTCGGTGCTCCCCTGGCGTTCATCTTCGGCAGCCCGTTGTCCGGCCTGTTACTGGAGCTGGACGGATTTGCCGGTGTCCACGGCTGGCAATGGCTGTTCGCAGTTGAAGGCCTGATGGCCACGGCGGTCGGTGTCTGGGCCTATTGGTACCTGGACAATCGCCCGGCCGATGCAAAGTGGCTGACGGTTGAAGAACGCCAGCAAGTGCAAGGCATCCTCGATCAAGAAGACAGCCACAAACAGAACCACGGCCGCAGCCTGCTCAACGTCCTGTGCCACCCGTCGGTGCTGTACCTGTGCCTGATTTATCTGCTGATTCAGGCCAGCGTCTACGGCGTGGTGTTCTATCTGCCCACCCAGGTCGGCGGACTGCTGGGCACCAAGGTCGGGCTGATGGTCGGACTGGTCACGGCGATTCCATGGATCTGCGCGATAGTCGCGGCGTACCTGATCCCCGGCTACAGCGACCGCACCGGCGAACGTCGACGCACCGCTTGCCTGACTTTGCTGATGTCGGCAGCCGGGATCGCCTGCTCGGTGACCTTCGCCAGCCCGTTCCTCGGCATCGTAGCCCTGTGCTTCGCCGCTTCCGGCTTCATCGCCGTGCAACCGGTGTTCTGGACCTTCCCTTCCAGTTACCTCGCCGGCAGTGCCGCGGCGGCCGGTATCGCGCTGATCAACTCGTTCGGCGCCCTCGGCGGCTTCATCGCCCCGGTGCTGAAAAACTGGGCCGAAGGCGCCTTCCATTCACCGGCCGCCGGTTTGTACGTGCTGGCCGGCACCACCGTCATCGCCGCGTTGCTGGTGCTGGGCGTGCGTTCGCCCGGCCATAAAGCGTCGAACAAACCGGCCACCGTTTAAACCTGAGGAGTCACACCATGGGCATTCCAACCATCAAACACGTCCGCGCTTTTACATTGAGAGGCGGCGGCGCGGACTATCACGATCAGGCGGACGGCCACTGGATCGACGATCACATTGCCACGCCGATGAGCAAATACCCCGAATACCGCCAGAGCCGCCGCACCTTCGGCATCAATGTGCTCGGCACGCTGGTGGTGGAAATCGAAGCCAGCGACGGCACCGTCGGCTTCGCTGTAACTACCGGCGGCGAGCCCGCTGCCTACATCGTCGAGAAACACCTGGCGCGTTTCCTCGAAGGCGCACGGGTTACCGACATCGAGAAAATCTGGGACCAGATGTACCAGTCGACCCTGTATTACGGGCGTAAAGGCATCGTGATCAATACGATTTCCGGGGTCGATCTGGCGCTGTGGGACCTGCTCGGCAAGATCCGCCAGGAGCCGGTGCATCAATTGCTCGGCGGCGCGGTGCGCGACGAATTGCAGTTCTACGCCACCGGCGCTCGCCCCGACCTGGCGCAGAAAATGGGTTTCATCGGCGGCAAGATGCCGTTGCACCACGGCCCGGCCGAAGGCGAGGAAGGCCTGCGCAAGAACCTTGAAGAACTGGCGACCATGCGCGAACGGGTCGGCCCGGACTTCTGGCTGATGCTCGATTGCTGGATGAGCCTGGACCTCAACTACGCCACCAAACTGGCGGTCGGCGCCCACGAATACGGTTTGAAGTGGATCGAAGAAGCCCTGCCGCCGGACGATTACTGGGGTTACGCCGCACTGCGCAACAACGTGCCCAAAGGCATGCTGGTGACCACCGGCGAACACGAAGCCACTCGCTGGGGCTTTCGCATGCTGCTGGAGATGGGCTGCTGCGACATCATCCAGCCGGATGTCGGCTGGTGCGGCGGGATCACTGAATTGGTGAAAATTTCCGCCCTGGCCGACGCCCACAACGCGCTGGTCATCCCTCACGGCTCGTCGGTTTACAGCTATCACTTCGTCGCCACGCGGCATAACAGTCCGTTCGCCGAGTTCCTGATGATGGCGCCGAAGGCTGACGAAGTGGTGCCGATGTTCCACCCGCAATTGCTCGGCGAACCGGTTCCGGTGAACGGCCGCATGCGTCTGTCGGCACTCGACCAGCCGGGATTTGGCGTGACACTCAACCCGGAATGCCAACTGCATCGGCCGTACAACCGCTGAGAAAGGACCCTGTCATGAACATGCCTCACAACGCTTTCAAGGCCGCCCTGAAAAACCCGGCGACCCAATATGGCATCTGGGCCGGTTTCGCCACGGGCTACGCCGCCGAGATCGTCGCCACCACCGGTTACGACTGGATGCTGATCGACGGTGAACACGCGCCGAACACCGTGCCCGGCGTGCTGGCGCAGCTACAGGCGGTGGCGCCCTACGCCACCGCGCCCGTGGTGCGTGCGGTGACGGGCGACGCCAATCTGATCAAGCAACTGCTGGACGTCGGCGCGCAGACGCTGATGATCCCGATGGTCGAAACCGCGGAGCAGGCGGTGGCACTGGTGCGCGCCATGCGTTATCCGCCGCACGGTATTCGTGGCGTCGGCGGCGGCCTGACTCGCGCCACCCGCTGGGACGGCGTACCGGATTACCTGACCACCGCCCATGAGCAGCTGTGCCTGATCGTTCAGGTGGAATCGCGCACGGGTGTTGAAAACGTCGAAGCGATCGCCGCCGTCGAAGGCGTCGATGCGGTGTTTATCGGCCCGGCGGATTTGTCCATCGGGCTGGGTCATGCCGGCAATCCCGGTCACCCGGAAGTCCAGGAACGGATTCAACACGCGGTGAACGCCACGCTGGCGGCCGGCAAGGCCTGCGGCATTCTTGCGCCGAACGAAGAGGACGCGCGCCGCTATCAGGGTTGGGGTTGTCAGTTCATTGCCGTGGCCATCGATATCAGCCTGCTGCGTCAGAGCGCCATGGCCACCCTCGCGCGTTATCGCACACCGGCCACCACTCAAGCGCCATCGCGCACCTACTGATCAAGGAGTCGTCTCCATGCCTGTTTACGAAAACTTCATCAATGGCCAGTTTGTGGCCAGCGCGGCTCATCTCGATGTGATCAACCCGGCCACCGGCGCCGTGCTGTCGAAAGTCCCGGCCTCGACTGCCGAAGACGTTGATCGCGCCCTCGCCGCCGCTCGCGCCGCGCAAAAAGACTGGTCGCGCAAACCGGCGATTGAACGCGCCGGGCATCTGCGTCGCATCGCCGCCAAGCTGCGGGAAAACGTCGCGCACCTGGCACGCACCATCACCCTGGAGCAGGGCAAGATCAGCGGCCTGGCGGAAGTCGAAGTCAACTTCACCGCCGATTACCTCGACTACATGGCCGAATGGGCAAGACGCATCGAAGGCGAAATCATCACCAGCGACCGGCAGAACGAAAACATCTTTCTGTTCCGTAAGCCGCTGGGCGTCGTCGCCGGGATTCTGCCGTGGAATTTTCCGTTTTTCCTGATCGCCCGCAAGATGGCGCCGGCGCTGCTGACCGGCAACACCATCGTGATCAAGCCCAGCGAAGAAACACCTAACAACTGCTTTGAGTTCGCCCGACTGGTAGCGGAAACCGACCTGCCGCCCGGTGTGTTCAACGTGGTCTGCGGCGACGGCCGAGTGGGCGCGGCACTCAGCGCGCACAAGGGCGTGGACATGATCAGCTTCACCGGCAGCGTGGACACCGGCTCGCGGATCATGGCCGCCGCTGCGCCGAACATCACCAAGCTCAATCTGGAACTGGGCGGCAAGGCGCCGGCGATTGTGTTGGCGGATGCCGATCTCGATCTGGCGGTGAAGGCCATCCGCGATTCACGGATTATCAACAGCGGTCAGGTGTGCAATTGCGCCGAGCGGGTGTATGTGGAACGCAAGGTTGCCGATCAATTCATCGAGCGTATCGCGGCGGCGATGAGTGCTACGCGCTATGGCGACCCGATCGCCCAACCCGATATCGAAATGGGACCACTGATCAACCGCCAGGGCCTGGACAGCGTCAACCGTAAAGTCCGTACGGCGTTGAGCCAGGGTGCGAATTTGATCAGCGGCGGGCAAATTGCCGATCTGCCCAATGGATTCCACTTCCAGCCCACCGTGCTGGCCGGTTGCCGGGCGGACATGGAGATCATGCGCGAAGAGATTTTCGGCCCGGTGCTGCCGATTCAGATCATCGATGACCTCGACGAAGCCATCGCCCTGGCCAACGACTGCGAATACGGCCTGACGTCATCGATCTACACCCGCGACCTGAGCAAAACCATGCACGCGATGCGGGAGCTGGATTTTGGCGAAACCTACGTGAATCGGGAGAATTTCGAAGCCATGCAGGGCTTCCACGCCGGGGTGCGCAAATCCGGGATTGGCGGTGCGGATGGCAAGCATGGGTTGTATGAGTACACCCATACGCATGCGGTGTATTTGCAGGGCTGAGTTTTGCGGTGTTGCTGATGCCGCCATCGCGGGCTTGCCCGCGATGGCGTCAGGTCAGGCACATCGAATTAAAAGTCGACGGTAGCCGAAAGCAAGTAGGTCCGCGGTGTCGACAGCGTCAACCCAGGCTCACTGTCATCCGAAGCCCCGGCCGAACTCCAGTAGCGCTTGTCCGCCACGTTCTCGACATTGGCACGCAGGGTGATGTTCTTGTCCTCGACTTTGAACGCATAGCGTGCGCCCACGTCGAAACGCTCCCACGAATCGATTTCCTTGTTGTTGGACTGGTCCAGGAACTGCGAGCTGGAATAGATGCCGCGGCTGGTCAGGGTCAAGCCCTGTACGGTCGGCACGTCCCACTCGGCGCCCAGGTTGACGTTGTACTTGGGCGTGGCCGGCGCACGGTTGCCGTCGAAAGTGCCATTGGTGGTCTTGGTCAACTCGCTGTCGATGTACATGACACCGCCGAGCAAGCGGAAACCCTGGAGCGGCTCACCGAAAACACTCAGCTCCACACCGTCGTTCTGACGTTTGCCATTCGGGCCGAAGACGCGCGTCGTGGCGTTGGTCTCGTAGGCCGGCTGCTTGATCCGGAACACGGCGGCGGTGACGGCAAACTTACCCGCGTCATACTTGGCGCCGACCTCGACCTGCCGGCTGACAAACGGTGGGAAGATTTCGTCCTCGTTGATCGAGGTCGACGGTGCGACCTTGCCCTGGCTCAGGCCTTCCATGTAGTTGGCATACAGCGACAACTTGTCGGTCGCCTTGAACAGGATACCGCCCGACGGCGAGACCTTTTCCTCATCGTAGCCGGTGTCGCCTTTGACGTTATCGGTCCAGTCGTCAACCTTCACGCGCTGCCAGCGGGCGCCGAGGGTCAGCAGCAGCCGGTCATCGAAGAACCCCAGGGTGTCGGACAGCGCCACGCCGCTGAAGCGTTGCTCCGTGTAGACCTTGGAATCCTGTCGGGTCGGCGTAACAGGCGTGCGTGTTTCCACGGGGTTGTAGAGGTTGCTGTTGCCATTGGCATAACGGGCGCCGCCGTTTTCGAAGTCCATGTAGAAATAGCTGGCGGCCAGGTTGACCTCATGGCTCACGGGGCCGGTGTGGAACCAGTTGCGCACCCCGGCGGTCGCCGTCCGCACACTCTCGTCACGGGTGAAGTCACGGGGTTGAACGCTGAAGTCGCCCCTGTTGTTCGTGACCGAAACGGCATGACGAAGGAAGTCATGACTGCTTTCGCGCGCCCCTACTCCGCCGTACAGCATGACGTTGTCGCTGACATCGAATTCGCCGTTCACCGTGCCAAACGTGTCGTTGGTACTTGCCTTGCTCCAGGGCTGCGCATAGTTGTGACGTACGTCGCTGGCATGCGGAACCTGCGCGTTGGCGCCCACCTGCACGCGCTCTTGCGGCGCATCGGTATCACGCTCGGTGCGCCCGAGATCGGTCGAGAGTCGCAGGCGTTCACCGCGAAAATCCAGGCCCAGCACGGCCATCTCGCGGTCGACATTCTGGTCATCCCATTCGGTGTCGCCGGACTGCTTCACGCCGTTGAAACGAATCCCGAACTTGTTATCTTCACCGAAGCGCCTGCCGATATCCACGGCACCGCCGGTCTGGCTGTCGGACGCGTAGTTGCCGGTAAACGAAGTGATCGGCTTGTCGGTCGCGCGCTTGGGCACCACGTTGATTCCGCCACCCACGGCGCCTCGCGGCGAGATGCCATTGATGAGCTGGCTCGGGCCTTTGAGAATGTCGACGCGGTCGGCCATCTCCATGTCGATCGTATAGGTCGGAAGGATGCCGTAGAGACCGTTGTAGGCAACATCGCTGTTGAACAGGCTGAACCCGCGAATGGTGAACTGCTCATAACGCCCGCCCGCCGGGTTGGTGGCGCGAACGGAAGGATCGCTGGCGATCAGCTCGCCCAGGGTACGCGCCTGCAAGTTCTTGACCGCCTCACTGGTGTAAGTGGTCATGCTGAATGGCGTTTCCATAAAGTCTTTCGAGCCCAGCAAGCCCTGCGATCCGCGACGTGCGACCTGGCCGCCGGCATACACCTCGCCGTCCGTCCCGCCTGTGGCGCCAAGAATCGAGGTGGGGGCCAGTTGCAGGCTGCTGCCTTCTGGCGCGGGGGTGAGGATGTAAGCCTGTTCGCCCACCGGTTGCAGTTGCAGACCGGAACCCTGCAACAGCCGCGCAAAGCCCTCCTCGACCGCGTATTCGCCGGACAGACCGGTGCTGTTGCGACCGCTGACCAGCGCCGGGTCAACCGATAGATTGACCCCGGATAGCCCGGCGAAACGGGTCAGCGCATCGCTCAGGCTGCCGGCAGGCACCTGATAATTGCGTCGGGCACCGTCTTCGGCCCAGCTTGCGGTGACGAACAATGGACTGGCACTCAGGCCCAACAACAGGCTCAGGTGCAACAACGGACGCAGACGGAAAGTAGCCGGGCGTGGGAAGGCGGTGGGCATTCAATTTGCTCTCTTGATTCGTTCACATGCCTTGAATGACAAGCGAGTCGAAAAAAGGGGACAGGCGTTACACACTATTTTTGCGCGGCAGCAACGTGACCCAGTAACGGGTTCGGGAATGCACCTGCAGCGGCAGGCTGGCCGCGAGCAGCGCGAGGACGCGGTCAGTGTCGTCCAGCAGGAAACTGCCGGTGACGCGCAATGTTTCCAGCTCCGGCTCCCAACGCAGAACGCCCGGTCGGTAAGTGCCGAGTTCGCGGAGGAAATCCCCCAACGGCTGGTTTTTCGCCATCAGTACACCTTCGCGCCAACCGGGAGCCAGCGCATCGAATGGCGTGATCGCTCCGGCACCCACCGCTTGCAGGCTGACCTGCTGACCGCCGCGCACTGCCAGAGCAGGCCCTTGCGAGGGCTGCAACTGCACGGAACCGTTGAACACCGATACTCGACAGCCTTGCGCGTGTTGGCGAACGCAGACTTCGCTTTGACTGACGATGACATTTCCGAACTTCGTCTGGATCGTCAGCGGCGCAGTACCTGGCACCTTCAGCGACAGTTCGCCCTCGATCAATTTCACGCGGTGGCTTTGCACATCCACATCGACGGCGCTGGCGGTGTTGAGTTGCAAGGAACTGCCATCGGCGAGCTGCACTTTTTTACGCTCGCCAGTGGCGGTGTGCAGGTCGGCACGCCAGACATCCAGAGGCAATTGTCGGCTGATCAGCCAGGCCGTCGGCACCAACGCCACGGCGCCCAATGCGCGCTTGAGTACCACGCGCCGCCCCGGATCAGGACGATCCAGACTGCTCAGCGCCAGCCCTGAAGGCAGATCGGAGAAACGCTGACGCAAGGCTTGTGCCTTCTGCCAGGCGCGTTCGTGAGTGGCGCAGGTATCACGCCAACGCTGTAAATTCGCGCGGTCCTGCTCATTGGCGCCGCCAGACTCCAACAAAGCAAGCCACTGCGCCGCAGCACGGACAGCCTGACGGGCATCGGTCGCTTGACTGTTCACAGGTCCACCAACAGGCAATGCTCGTAGGCTTGCGCCATGTAGCGTTTGATCGTGCGCTCGGACACCTCCAGGCGCTCGGCGATTTGCTGGTAATTCAAACCTTCAAGCTGGCTCCAGAGAAACGCCCGGCGCACCGCCCTCGGCAGTCCGTCGAGCAACTCGTCCAGCGCTTGCAGGGTTTCCAGCAGCAGCCAGCGCTGTTCCGGTGATGGCGCGCACGCTTCGGGCATCGACGCCAACGCGGCCAGATAGGCCTGCTCCAGACTGCGACGCTGGTAGAAGTTGCTCAGCAGGCGTTTGCCCACCGTCAGCAGATAGGCACGGGGTTCTTTCAGGTCGGCGATCCGCTGGGAGCTGGCCAGCAAACGCAGAAAAGTATCCTGGCTCAGGTCTGCCGCATCACAGCCGTTGCCCATGCGTCTTCTCAACCAGCTTTCAAGCCAGCCACGGTGATCGCGGTACAGGTCGTGAAGGGTTTGCTCCTTCGGCATCGCTGCATCACTCATCTCAAGAAGCCCTGTGCCAAGGAGTTATCGTAAATGAGAGTGATTCTAATTAATGTCAGCGCTGTGAACCAAGTCCTTTATGCACCGCGCGGGCAAAAAGTTGGTCTTGGAAGGCTGAAGAGGGATAAAAGCCAAATTTCAGACACAAAAAACCCCGGTCTTTCGACCAGGGTCTTTGCTATCGACTCGAAGATAAACCAGTGGCTTTCTTCGTAGCTCCAAGGCGTTCAGTGGGCCTTGAGGCAGATATGGCGCAGCGGACGGGACTCGAACCCGCGACCCCCGGCGTGACAGGCCGGTATTCTAACCGACTGAACTACCGCTGCGTATCGCTTTGGACTTGCGTCCTAACTCGTCTGATTGAAGCTCAGAGACTTTTCAATCTCTCTTTCAATCTCAAATCAGGGATAAACCCGACTCGGAAAATATGGCGCAGCGGACGGGACTCGAACCCGCGACCCCCGGCGTGACAGGCCGGTATTCTAACCGACTGAACTACCGCTGCGCGTCGGTGGAGGCTTTTCAGCTTCCATCTTGCTTTCGCAAGACTCTCAAGAAGTGGTGGGTGATGACGGGATCGAACCGCCGACATTCTGCTTGTAAGGCAGACGCTCTCCCAGCTGAGCTAATCACCCTTTGCTTCTCTGAGGCCGCGAAATTTACGCACCTAACGAAGCTAAGTCAATAGCAGGATTGAAGTTTTTCTGAAAAAGACAGAATCGTGTCATTCGGGGCAACGCCCCTGCCCTGTTACTCGCTGTAAATCATCTTCTTGGTCATGCCGCCATCGACCACAAACTCCTGGCCCGTGACGAATCCCGCATTCTTCGACAACAGCCAGGCAACCATCGCCGCCACATCCTCGACCGTCCCTACCCTGCCCGCCGGATGCTGCGCATGGTCGGCTTCGGTGAGGGGTTCGGCACGTCGCACCGCAGGGTCTCGCGCATCGATCCAGCCAGGGCTGACCGCGTTGACACGAATTTCCGGCCCGAGGCTGATCGCCAACGCGTGAGTCAGGGCCAGCAACCCGCCCTTGCTCGCCGCGTAAGCCTCGGTGTCGGGCTCTGACTGCCCGGCGCGGGTCGACGCCAGGTTGACGATCGCCCCGCTGTGAGCACGCAGGTACGGCGCACAGTGCTTGGCCAACAGCATCGGCCCGCTGAGATTCACCGCCAGCACTCGATTCCAGTACGCCAGATCGAGGCTTTCCAGGGTGATGTTGTGCGGATCGGCTACTGCCGCATTGCACACCAGCGCATCCAGCCGTCCGAATTGCCCCAGCACTTCGGCGACGCCCAGCGCCACCTGCCCTTCGTTCGAGACGTCCATGGCGATGAACCAGGCGTTCTCACCCAGCACCTTCGCCACTTTCGAACCACGCACTCGATCCAGGTCCGTCAACACCACCTGCCAGCCTTCGCTGATCAACCAGGCCGCAATCCCCAGACCAATGCCCCGCGCTGCACCAGTCACCAGTGCAACGCGACCATTGGAACCGGTAGTCGGGATGGACAACTCGATCACAAGGCAGCCAACCCGCGCGCCAGATCAGCCTGCAGATCGGCCACGTCTTCCAGACCGACCGCAATGCGGATCAGACTGTCACGAATGCCTGCCGCTTCACGTTCCTGCGGCGCCAGACGGCCGTGGGAGGTGGTGCTCGGATGAGTGATGGTGGTCTTGCTGTCGCCGAGGTTGGCGGTGATCGAAATCAGCCGGGTCGCATCGATAAAGCGCCAGGCGCCATCTTTGCCACCCTTGACCTCGAAACTCACCACGGCGCCGAAACCTTTCTGCTGACGCTGAGCCAACGCGTGCTGCGGGTGGCTTTTCAGGCCGGCGTAATGGACTTTCTCGATACCGTCCTGCTGCTCCAGCCACTCGGCCAGTTGCTGGGCATTGGCGCAATGAGCCTTCATGCGCAGGCTCAGCGTTTCCAGGCCCTTGAGGAAAATCCAGGCATTGAACGGGCTCAAGGTTGGCCCGGCGGTGCGCAGAAAACCGACCACTTCTTTCATCTGCTCGCTACGACCGGCCACCACGCCGCCCATGCAACGGCCCTGGCCGTCGATGAACTTGGTCGCCGAGTGCACGACAATGTCCGCACCCATCTTCAGCGGCTGCTGCAATGCAGGCGTGCAGAAGCAGTTGTCCACTACCAGCAGCGCGCCTTTAGCGTGAGCGATTTTCGACAACTCGGCGATATCCACCAGCTCGGCCAACGGGTTGGACGGTGACTCGACGAACAGCAATTTGGTATTGGCCTTGATTGCCGCATCCCAGCCGGACAGGTCCGCCAGAGGCACGTAATCGACTTCGATGCCGAAGCGCTTGAAGTACTTCTCGAACAGGCTGATGGTCGAACCGAACACGCTGCGCGATACCAGTACATGGTCGCCGGCGCTGCACAGGCTCATCACCACCGCCATGATCGCAGCCATGCCGGTGGCCGTGGCCACCGCTTGCTCAGCGCTTTCCAGCGCGGCAATGCGCTCTTCGAACGCGCGTACGGTCGGGTTGGTGTAACGCGAGTAAACGTTGCCCGGCACTTCCCCGGCAAAACGTGCGGCCGCATCGGCGGCGGTACGGAATACATAGCTGGAAGTGAAGAACATCGGATCACCGTGTTCGCCTTCCGGCGTACGGTGCTGACCGGCGCGTACGGCCAGGGTATCGAACGCTACGCCTTCGAGGTCGCTGTCCAGCCGACCGGCATCCCAATCCTGACTCATGCTGTCACTCCTTGCCTTGCTCTTTATTGGTAGATACAAAACCGGCCCCTCAGGGCCGGTAGTTACTCAGTTGTTGTACAGATCAATGATCGCGCTGACTGCCTGCGTCTTGACCTTGGAGGCATCGTTACGCGCCTGCTCGATCTTGTTCAGGTAAGCCTCGTCGACATCGCCAGTGACGTACTGGCCGTCGAACACCGCGCAATCGAACTTGTCGATCTTGATCTTGCCGCCACCCACCGCTTCGATCAAGTCAGGCAAGTCCTGATAGATCAGCCAGTCTGCGCCGATCAGATCCGCTACGTCCTGAGTCGAACGGTTGTGCGCGATCAGCTCGTGAGCGCTCGGCATGTCGATGCCGTAGACGTTCGGGTAGCGAACGGCCGGTGCCGCGGAGCAGAAATAGACGTTTTTGGCGCCGGCTTCGCGGGCCATCTGGATGATCTGCTTGCAAGTGGTGCCGCGAACGATCGAGTCGTCCACCAGCATCACGTTCTTGCCGCGGAACTCCAGCTCGATGGCGTTGAGCTTCTGGCGTACGGATTTTTTCCGCGCAGCCTGGCCTGGCATGATGAAGGTCCGGCCAATGTAGCGGTTCTTCACGAAGCCTTCGCGGAACTTCACGCCCAGGTGGTTCGCCAGCTCCAGGGCCGCAGTACGGCTGGTGTCCGGAATCGGGATGACCACGTCGATATCGTGCTGCGGACGCTCGCGCAGAATCTTCTCGGCGAGCTTCTCACCCATGCGCAGACGGGCTTTATAAACCGAGACGCCGTCAATAATCGAGTCCGGACGCGCCAGGTAGACGTGTTCGAAAATGCACGGGGTCAGGGACGGGTTGGTCGCGCACTGACGGGTGTGCAGCTTGCCGTCTTCAGTGATGTAGACCGCTTCGCCTGGCGCCAGGTCGCGAATCAGGGTGAAACCGAGCACGTCCAGGGACACGCTTTCGGAGGCGATCATGTACTCGACGCCTTCGTCGGTGTGACGCTGGCCGAAGACGATCGGACGGATGCCGTGCGGATCGCGGAAACCGACGATACCGTAGCCGGTCACCATCGCCACGACGGCGTAACCACCGACGCAACGGTTGTGCACGTCAGTCACGGCAGCGAACACGTCTTCTTCGGTCGGCTGCAACTTGCCGCGCTGGGCCAGTTCGTGCGCGAACACGTTGAGCAGCACTTCCGAATCGGAATTGGTGTTGACGTGGCGCAGGTCAGATTCGTAAATCTCCTTGGCCAGCTGTTCAACGTTGGTCAGGTTACCGTTGTGCGCCAGGGTGATGCCGTAAGGCGAGTTGACGTAGAACGGTTGAGCTTCGGCCGAGGTCGAGCTGCCTGCGGTCGGATAGCGCACATGGCCAATGCCCATGTGACCGACCAGGCGCTGCATGTGACGCTGATGGAACACGTCACGCACCAGGCCATTGTCCTTGCGCAGGAATAACCGGCCGTCATGGCTGGTCACGATACCGGCAGCGTCCTGGCCGCGGTGCTGGAGGACGGTTAGCGCGTCATACAGCGCCTGATTGACGTTCGACTTACCGACGATACCGACGATGCCACACATGCGACGCAACCCCTACTTAATGGATCTGAACTGAACACAACTCACTGAGGCGTTTTGGCCGTCGGCAAGAGGTGCTCCTTGAACGGTATTTCAGCGGGTACGCTGATACCGCTGGCAAGCCACTGACTGCTCCACCCGAGAATCAGGTTTTTGGACCAGTCTGCGACCAATAGAAATTTTGGCACGAGCTGCGACTGTTGCCACCACCCGTCCTGCTGTACCGGCCCCAGGCTCAACAGCCCGACCGCCACGACCACCAGCAACACGCCACGCGCGGCGCCAAAGGCCATGCCGAGGAATCGATCGGTCCCGGACAACCCGGTAACGCGAACCAATTCGCCGATAAGATAATTGATCATTGCGCCTACGATCAGCGTGGCGACAAACATAATTGCGCAGCCCGCGATCACGCGAGCCGATGGCGTTTCGATGTATCCGGCGAGGTACTCGGACAATGCACCACCGAACATCCAGGCGACGACTCCTGCGATGATCCAGGTCACCAGCGATAATGCTTCTTTGACGAAGCCGCGGCTCAGACTGATCAATGCGGAGATGGCGACGATTGCAACGATCGCCCAGTCAACCCAGGTAAATGGCACAGTGCAGCCTACAGACGGATAAGGCGGCGCATTTTAGCAGAGCCCATGCTTATCGGTAAGCTGCGATTGTCAGTGCATTTCAAATCGGGTCGATAGTTTTCAACCGCGCTCAGGCTGGAAACGCACCACAAAACCCTTGAGGTTCTGCTGACGGTTCAACAAATCACGCAGACGATCGGCTTCAGCACGCTCGATCAGCGGCCCGACGAATACCCGATTCTTGCCGTCAGCCGTGCGAATGTAGGCGTTGTAACCCTGGCTGCGCAGGGTTTTTTGCAGGTTTTCCGCACTGGCTCGGTTCGACAGGCTGGCCAGTTGCACCGACCAGCTCACCGACAGACCATTGGCGTCGACGCGGCTTTGAGTAGTATCCGGTTTACCCGGTGCGGCAGTAATTGGCTGGCTCGGCGCAGTCGTCGGCTTATTGACCGGAGCCGGTGCCGGAGGCGGCGTTACCGGTTTGGCGGCTGGCGCAGGCGCGACGGGTGCCGTCGGCGCGATTGGCATTGCTGGCTCTTCCTGCTGCGCGATGTCGTCATCACTCGGCACAGGTTCCTGCGGCAAGGCTTGCGGTTCAGGCACTGCCACCGGCTCAACCTGCACCTGCGGCACCGAAGGTGCCTGGGGTGCGGCCGGGGCGTCGACAGTGACCTGACGCTGCTCATCCTGGCGGGAAAACAGCATCGGCAGGAAAATCACTGCCAGTGCCACCAGCACCAGGGCGCCGACCATGCGCTGTTTGTAAGCCTTATCCAGCAATGCCATTTGCCGCTTCCTCCGTGGAGCGCCGGGACAGCCATTCAAGCGCCTCGGCAACACAATAAAATGATCCGAACAACAGAATCTCGTCGTCGCTCGTCGCCAGCGCGCACTGCCCTTCCAGGGCAGCGGCCACGCTGTCATAGGACGTTACTGAAGCACCAAGGTTCTGCAACACACCGTGCAAATCGGCGACCGGTCGCGCTCGCGGAGAATCCAGCGGCGCAACAGCCCAGTGCTGGACACTAGCATTCAATTCGCCGACAACACCATCCAGATCCTTGTCCGCCAGCAATCCAAACACCGCCAGGCGCTTGCCGGCTGGTGGTCGACTCGCCAAACGACGGGCCAGATACTCGGCGGCGTGGGGGTTATGCCCCACATCCAGCAACAGGTTCAGGCGCTTGCCTTGCCAGTCAAACTGGCGACGATCGAGACGACCGACCACCCGCGTGGCTTTCAGCGCAGCAATTATCTGCGCATCCACCCAAGGCAAACCGAGCAACAGATAAGCCTGCAACGCCAGCGCGGCGTTTTCCATCGGCAGGTCGAGCAACGGCAGATCATGCAACTCGACCACTCGCCCTTGAGCGTCAAGACCGCGCCACTGCCAGTTGTGATCGGTCACACCGAGATCAAAATCGCGCCCCCGCAGAAAAAACGGGCAAGCCAGCTCGCGCGCCTTGTCCAGCAGCGGTTGAGGAGGATTCAGATCGCCACAGAGCGCAGGCGCGCCCTGGCGGAAGATGCCGGCCTTTTCATAGGCCACGGATTCACGGGTGTCGCCCAGATAATCCGCGTGATCCACGCCGATGCTGGTCACCAGCGCCATGTCGGCATCCACCACGTTGACCGTATCCAGACGCCCGCCCAGACCGACTTCCAACACCACGGCATCCAGCGCCGACCGTTGAAACAGCCAGAACGCCGCCAGGGTGCCCATTTCGAAATAAGTCAGGGACGTATCGCCACGACCCGCCTCTACCGCAGCAAAGGCTTCGCACAGCTCGGCATCTGTCGCTTCGACGCCGTTGACCTGCACCCGCTCGTTGTAACGCAGCAGGTGCGGAGAATTGTAGACACCAACCTTCAGGCCCTGCGCCCGCAGCAACGACGCCACGAATGCGCAGGTTGAACCTTTGCCGTTGGTGCCGGTGACCGTAATCACCCGAGGCGCCGGCTTGCCCAGTCCCATGCGGGACGCTACCTGTTGCGAGCGTTCAAGGCCCATATCGATGGCCGAAGGGTGCAACTGCTCAAGGTAGGCGAGCCACTCGCCAAGGGTGCGTTGGGTCATATGTTTGCAGGCACCGGCGGCACGACGATCGGCTCGATCGGCGCGGCAACGAATTTCGGCGTCGGCTTGCCGGTCAATTGTGCCAGCAGGTTACCCAGACGCGGACGCAATTCCTGACGGTGAATGATCATGTCGATCGCACCGTGCTCCAGCAGGAATTCGCTGCGCTGGAAGCCTTCCGGCAGTTTTTCGCGAACGGTTTGCTCGATCACGCGCGGACCAGCGAAGCCGATCAGGGCTTTCGGCTCGCCGACGATCACGTCGCCGAGCATCGCCAGGCTGGCGGAAACGCCGCCATAGACCGGATCGGTCAGCACGGAGATGAACGGAATACCTTCTTCACGCAGACGCGCCAGCACCGCAGAGGTTTTGGCCATTTGCATCAGGGAAATCAGGGCTTCCTGCATCCGCGCACCACCGGAAGCGGCGAAGCAGATCATCGGGCATTTGTTTTCCAGGGCGTAGTTGGCGGCGCGTACGAAGCGCTCACCGACGATCGCACCCATGGAACCGCCCATGAAGGAGAATTCGAAGGCCGAAACCACCACCGGCATGCCCAGCAAGGTGCCACTCATGGAGATCAGCGCGTCTTTCTCGCCGGTCTGCTTTTGTGCAGCGGTCAGGCGATCCTTGTACTTCTTGCCGTCACGGAATTTCAGACGGTCGACCGGCTCCAGGTCCGCACCCAGTTCACTGCGGCCTTCGGCGTCGAGGAAGATGTCGATACGGGCGCGGGCGCCGATACGCATGTGATGGTTGCACTTGGGGCAAACGTCCAGGGTCTTTTCCAGCTCCGGACGATACAGCACAGCCTCGCAAGACGGGCATTTGTGCCACAGACCTTCAGGCACCGAGCTCTTCTTGACCTCGGAACGCATGATCGAAGGGATCAGTTTGTCTACTAACCAGTTGCTCATGCTTTCTTTCTCCAGTACCGGCGGCCCGAACGCTCTGGTTCGCAGCCCCGCGTATGCCCTTGAGCTAAATTCATGTGTGTGGCGATGATCGGAGGGTGGCCGGGTCAGTGAAGCGTGACCTGCGTACAACCCATCAATCCTCAGCCGTGCCTGCTTTGTGCAGCGCAGTGCATTTTGGGACGGCGGCAGTCTGCCAGCCGTCACATCAACTACGTGCTACTGCGTACAGCCTTGATAAATGCCTGAATCTTTGCGTGATCCTTGATGCCCTTGCTCGCCTCAACCCCACCACTGACGTCCACGGCGTAAGGACGGACCCGGGCAACCGCCTCGGCGACATTCTCTGGAGTCAGGCCACCCGCGAGGATGATCGGTTTGCTCAAACCCTGCGGTATCAGAGACCAGTCGAACGCTTCGCCGGTTCCGCCGGGCACGCCTTCAACGTAGGCGTCGAGCAGGATACCGCTGGCACTTGGAAACGCATCGCATGCCGCCGCGATATCGTCACCGGCCTTGACCCGCAGCGCCTTGATGTACGGTCGATGCCAGCCTTCACAGTCGGCAGCGGTTTCGTCGCCATGGAACTGCAGCAAGTCCAGCGGTACGGCGTCGAGCAGCTCGCCCAACTCGCAACGGCTGGCATTGACGAACAAACCCACGGTAGTCACGAACGGCGGCAGCGCCTTGATGATGTCGCGCGCCTGCTGAAACGTTACGGCCCGCGGGCTCTTGGCGTAAAACACAAAACCGATCGCATCGGCCCCGGCCTCGACTGCCGCCAACGCATCTTCTATGCGGGTAATCCCGCAAATCTTGCTGCGAACGGCTGACATGTCGATAAAAACCTCAGGGCAAATCCGGGAAAGTCCCGGATGGTAACAAATGCGTTCGAGGGCGTCAGCCGTCAAGTTCGGCGAAACCGGTCAGGAAGTGTGGGCCAATGTAACGCTCGGGCAATTCGAACTCATCGCGATACTCGACCTGCACCAGGTACAAACCAAAGGGATGGGCCGTCACCCCGCCGGAACGACGAATACGGCTCTCCAGCACCTCTTTCATCCACTCCACCGGACGCTCGCCGGCACCAATAGTCATCAGCACGCCGGCAATGTTGCGCACCATGTGGTGCAGGAACGCGCTCGCGCGAATATCCAGCACGATCATCTTGCCGTGGCGCGTGACGCGCAGGTGATGCAATTCCTTGATCGGCGACTTGGCCTGGCACTGACCCGCGCGAAAAGCGCTGAAGTCGTGGGTGCCAACCAGGTATTGCGCGGCCTCGGCCATGCGTTCGACGTCGAGGGGGCGGTGATTCCAGGTGATTTCTTCGTTCAGGTGCGCCGGGCGAATCTGATCGTTGTAGATCACGTAGCGATAACGCCGGGCGATAGCCTTGAAGCGCGCATGGAAATGCCCCGGCATGACCTTGGCCCAACTGACGCTGACGTCGTGTGGCAAGTTGATGTTGGCGCCCATGACCCAGGCTTTCATCGACCGCTCGACCTGCGTGTCAAAATGCACCACCTGTCCGCAAGCATGCACGCCAGCGTCGGTGCGCCCGGCGCAGAGCAGCGACACGGGTGAATCGGCGACTTTGGACAAGGCGTTTTCCAGGGTTTCCTGCACCGTGAGCACGCCGGAGGCCTGACGCTGCCAGCCGCGATAGCGCGAGCCTTTGTATTCAACGCCCAACGCGATGCGGAAAAAGCCGTCGGCCACCATTTCGGCGGCCGGGTTATCTATATTTGCCAAGGAGTGACAGCCTGCTGATCTGCGCAAAGGCGGGCATTATAAGGCCGCCGGACGGGGAAGCCAGTACAACAGAAGGTGCAATGCTGAATGTCAGGGCCTCTTCGCGGGCCTGCCCGCTCCCACAGGGTTTTGCGCAGGTCACATAATCTTTGCCCCCCTCCGAGACCGCGAAGGTGTCCAAACAGGCACCCTCCCATCTCGCAGAAACAAAAACGGCAGCCGAGAGGGGCTGCCGTTTTGTTTACTGCTTACCGATCAATCAAGCCAGACGCGAAAGCATTTCCTTGGCTTCGCTCTTCTGACCCGCATCACCCTCGGTCACAACCTCGTTGAGAATGTCGCGTGCGCCGTCGGCGTCGCCCATGTCGATGTAGGCCTGGGCCAGGTCGAGTTTGGTGGCGACTTCGTCGGTGCCGGAGAGAAAATCGAATTCCGGCTCATCAGCGGCGGAGGCCAATGCGTCTTCCGCAGTGAAGGTCGGCTCGCTGATGCTCTGGGACAGACGATCCAGCTCGGCGTTGACGTCATCCAGTTCAGCCGCGAAGGCGTCCGGAGCATCCATTTCATCGGCCAGTGACAGATCGAAATCCGCCGGCAACTCCAGATCATCCAGCGCCACCTCAGGAACGACCGGCGCTTCAGCGGCAGGCAGATCCTTGACGTCGTCATCCAGGCTCAACAGGAAATCGTCTTCAGCGAGGGTCGCCGGCGACGCATCGCCACCGAGGTCCATGTCCAGATCGAAGTCCGACAGGTCGTCGAGGTTTTCCTTGATTTCAGTCTGTTGCTGCAACACCGACTCAAAGCTCAAGTCGTCATCCAGCGGGAATTCATCCAGCTCGGCCAAGGCCTCTGGCGAAGGCGTCGGCTCAGGTGCAACCACCGCGGGGGAGGCGTTTTCCAGATCATCCAGGCTCAGATCAAACGCGCTGTCGAAGTCGTCATCGGCCAGTGCCGGTGCCGGTGCCGGTGCTTCGGGCTCGTCCATCAACAGGTCCTTGACGTATTGGGCGTCCAGTTCGGCAGCGACGGCCGCAGCAGCCAGACCACCCGCCACGACGACCGCCATGGCCGGGAAGCGGCTTTTCAGTTCTTCGACACGGGCGAAGTTTTCGCCGTTGGCCACGAGCTGACGCTCCTGGGCCACGAATGCATCGCGGTCGCCCTGCTGACCGTAGACTTCCATGAGTTTCAGACGCAGGTCACTGCGCTGAGGTTCTTGCTTGATGCCGTCTTCCAGCAACGCAGCAGCCTGATTCAGGCGACCGGCGGCCATGTGCGACTGCGCCTTGGTCAGCACGTCGTCATCACGATCAGCAGCAGGTGCGACCAGTGGCGCGGCGATCGGTGGCGTGACCACCACTGGCGCAATGACCGGAGCCGGAGCGGGTGCCGGGGTCGGCGCTGGAGCAGGGGTCGGTGCAGTCGCGAGTTTGACACTCGGCGGCGGCACTTCCAGGCCTTCGAAGCTGCTTTCAGGCAAGTCCAGTTCAGCAGAGAACTCCTGCTCCTCGGACAAGGCACGGGCCATGCGCAGGTGTTTCTCGGCTTCTTGCTGAGCTTTGCGGCGACGGGCCAGCAACAGCAGCAACAGCAGCAGAACCACCGCCCCGCCGCCGACCAGCCCCAGCAGTACCGGATTGGTCAGCAGGTCGTTGAATTTCTGATCGTCGGACGCGGCAGGCGTCGGCTCGACAGGTGCTTCGACCGGGGCAGGCGCTGCCTCGGGGGCCGCCGCCACCGGGGCTGGCATTTCGGGCGCAGGGGGCGTCAATTCGGCCGAGATGACTGGCGCCGGGGCCGTCGCGACAGTCGCCGCCGGGGCACCTGCGGCGCCTTCAGCCTGCAACTTGGCCAGTTGATTGTTCTTCAGCTCGATCAGGCGCTGCAGCTTGTCCAGCTGACTTTGCAGATCGTTCATGCGGCTTTTCAGTTCAGCGTTGTCACGACGGCTCGTGTCGAGGCTTTCCTGGGTCACCGCCAGCTTGTTGCTCAAGGCCTTCGCATCACCGGCAGCACCTTTGCCACCGGCCTTGCCAGACTCGGCAGACACCAGGCTCAGATTGTCCTTGGCGGGGCGCACAGGGGCGCCTTCGCCACGAGCGCGTGTCGCGTCGAGTTGCTGCTGCCCCGTTCCAGGTTTCGCTACATAGCGACGACCCTGACGCCACGCAGTGTTCTGCGCGGCGACTTCAGCAATGGCTTTGGGTTGCGGCACGCTGGTGGCTTGCGCCTGATCCGGCAGGCGCAGCACCTGACCGGTTTTCAGCAGGTTGATGTTGCCGTTGATGAAGGCATCCGGGTTCAACGCCTGGATGGCCAGCATGGTTTGCTGAACCGAGCCGCCATTACGCGCCTTCGCGGCGATTTCCCACAGGGTATCGCGCGGCGTGGTGGTGTATTGGGTCGGTTTGGAGGCGCCGGTCACCGGTGCAGTGACGGTCGGAGTCGGTGCCGGTTGCGCAGCCGCTTCAGCGGTTTGCGGCGAGAATTTGGACGGATCGAGCAGCACGCTGTAATCGCGCAGCAGGCGACCGTTGGGCCACATCACCTGAACCAGGAATTTCACCATCGGTTCGGACAGCGGCTTGCTGGAGGTCACACGCAGGACGCTTTTGCCACTGGCGTTGAGCACCGGGGTGAAGCTCAGGTCATTCAGGAATGCCTGGCGGTCGACACCGGCCTTGGCGAAATCTTCGGGCGACGCCAGGCTCGGCACCACTTCGGCAGCGGTGAGCTCCTTGACGTCGAGCAATTCGATTTCCGCCACCAGCGGCTGGTTCAGCGACGACTTCAGGGTCAATTCCCCGAGCCCGAGCGCATGCGCCATACCGGAGGACAGCGCCGAGGCGGCCGCTATTGCTAACACCAGTTTGCGAACTTGAACCATAGCCTCATCCTTTGTTTGAACATTCCTCGGCCAGCGAGAAGGTGTTGATAGTCGCTGCCGTAAGGCATTGCGCGCGGCGGCGAAGAGTCGTCGCGCGCGATCATTTCTTTCATGCCCCGGAAAGCCTCGCAGGGTGGCTTGCCTTCAGCAATCCGGCCGAGCATGACGCCCGGCCAGAATCATTCTGCAAATTGTTGCCAAGTATCTTTTACAGCAGGTCTTTTATCAACAATTCAGCCACCTGCACAGCATTGAGCGCCGCGCCTTTGCGTACGTTATCTGACGTCAGCCACAAATTAAGTTCAGACGGGTCGTCGATTCCTGCGCGAACCCGACCGACGTAGACCACGTCCTGCCCTACCGCATCACCGACCGCAGTCGGGTAATCGCCGGCTTCCACCAGTTCGACACCCGGAGCATCTTCGAGCGCCGCGTTGATTTTTACCAGGTCCACAGCGCTTGCAGACTGCAGGGTCAAGTTAAAGCTATCGCCAAAAAACACCGGGGCTTGAATACAAGTGACGGAAATCTTTAATAAAGGCAACGCCATGACCTGACGAAGTTCCCGCACTAGACGTTTTTCCAGCAGCGTATGGCCGTTCTCATCCGGCTTGCCGACTTGCGCCAGCAGGTTGAAGGCCATCTGCCGATCGAAAAAAGTCGGCTCCAGCGGACGCACGTTGAGCAGTTCGGCGGTTTGCCGGGCCAGTTCCGTAACGGCTTCGCGGCCCTGGGCAGAAACGGCCAGACTGGCGGTCACATTGACACGCTGCAGATCGAGCAAGCCGAGCAACGGTGCGAGCACCACGGCCAACGTGGTGGCTGACGGACTTGGGCTGCTGACCTGGAAAGGCTTTTTCAGGCCGGCCAGAACCTGAGCATTGGCTTCCGGCACCACTTGCGGCGCCTGATTGGCCGGCAAGGCGCCGGACAGATCGATCAGCGAGCAACCGGCGGCGGTGGCGCGCGAGGCGAAACTCAAGGTCACCGCCGGACCTGCGGCAAAGAACACCAGCTGTACTTTGCTGAAGTCGAACTCATCGACTTCCCGCACCCGCACGTTCTTGCCGCGAAACGGCACCGAATGACCGGCGGACTCACTGCTGGCCAGCAAATGCAGATTGCCAACCGGAAAGTCGCGCTCTTCGAGAATCTGCACGAGCGTTTCGCCGACAGTACCGGTGGCGCCGATCACGGCAATATCAAAGGACTGGCTCATGGTTCTACCTCTGGCGAAACGGGGGGAGCGGCACTTTACCGGGTGGTGGGCATGCAGGCAATTATGTGGCGCCTATACCGGCCTCATCGCGGGCAAGCCCGCCCCCACATGGTTTGTGTCGTGCCAAAATTCGGGAGCAACACAAAACCTGTGGGAGCGGGCTTGCCCGGGATGGCGGCAGCCCAGACACCCAACAATCCTCAGACTGTTGCGCATAAAAAACCCGCGCCCCTTTCAAGGCACGGGTTCTTTCATTGCTTCAATCGATCAACGCTCAAGCAGAATCCGCAGCATGCGACGCAGCGGTTCGGCCGCGCCCCACAACAGCTGGTCGCCGACGGTGAACGCGCCGACGAACTGCGACCCCATGTTCAGCTTGCGCAGACGGCCAACCGGAACATTCAGGGTGCCGGTAACCTTGGTCGGGCTCAGCTCCTGCATGCTGATTTCGCGGTTGTTCGGCACCAGTTTGACCCAAGGGTTGTGCTGGCTGATCAGCCCTTCGATGTCGGCGATCGGCACATCTTTGTTCAGCTTGATGGTCAGCGCCTGGCTGTGGCAGCGCATGGCGCCGATGCGCACACAGATGCCATCGACCGGGATCGGGCTCTTGAAGCGACCGAGGATCTTGTTGGTCTCGGCCTGGGCTTTCCACTCTTCGCGGCTCTGACCGTTCGGCAGTTCCTTGTCGATCCACGGGATCAGGCTGCCGGCCAGCGGTACGCCGAAGTGTTCGGTCGGGTACGCGTCGCTGCGCATGGCTTCGGCCACACGACGATCGATGTCGAGGATCGCACTGGCCGGGTCGGCCAGTTGATCAGCAACAGCGGCGTGGGTTACGCCCATTTGTTTGATCAGTTCACGCATGTGCTGCGCGCCGCCACCGGAGGCCGCCTGATAAGTCATGGCGCTCATCCACTCGACCAGACCGGCCTCGAACAGACCACCCAGGCCCATCAGCATCAGGCTGACGGTGCAGTTGCCGCCGATGTAGTTCTTGGTGCCCGCGTCGAGCTGCTGGTCGATGACCTTGCGGTTGACCGGGTCAAGCACGATCACCGCATCATCCTGCATGCGCAGGCTGGAAGCAGCGTCGATCCAGTAACCCTGCCAGCCGGCTTCGCGCAGCTTCGGGAAGACTTCGCTGGTGTAGTCGCCACCCTGGCAGGTCAGAATCACGTCGAGGGTTTTCAGCTCTTCAATGCTGTAAGCGTCCTTGAGCGGAGCAATGTCCTTGCCCACGGACGGGCCTTGGCCACCGACATTCGAAGTGGTGAAAAACACCGGCTCGATAAGATCGAAATCCTGCTCTTCCAGCATCCGCTGCATGAGCACGGAACCGACCATACCGCGCCAACCGATCAGACCTACACGTTTCATCGCAACTACACCTTCTTGAAAAGTGGGCCGCTGCTTTCGAAGTGGAAAGTGGCAGCGGGCCCGAGAGATTACAGATTCCGCAGCGCGGCGACTACTGCGTCACCCATTTCCTGCGTACCGACTTTAGTGCAACCGGTCGACCAGATGTCGCCCGTACGCAGGCCTTGGTCCAGAACCAGACTGACGGCTTTCTCGATCGCATCTGCCGCGCCTTGCTGGTTGAAGCTGTAGCGCAACATCATCGACACCGACAAAATGGTCGCCAGCGGGTTGGCAATGCCTTTACCCGCAATGTCCGGCGCCGAACCGTGGCATGGCTCGTACATGCCCTTGTTATTGGTGTCCAGGGACGCCGACGGCAGCATGCCGATGGAACCGGTGAGCATCGACGCCTGGTCGGACAGGATGTCACCAAACAGGTTGTCGGTGACGATCACGTCGAACTGCTTCGGTGCACGCACCAGTTGCATGGCGGCGTTGTCGACGTACATGTGGCTCAGTTCGACTTCCGGGTAATCCTTGGCCACTTCTTCGACGATTTCACGCCACAACTGGCTGGAAGCCAGGACATTGGCCTTGTCCACCGAGCACAGCTTCTTGCCGCGCACCATGGCCATGTCGAAACCGACACGGGCGATGCGACGGATTTCGCTTTCGCTGTACGGCAGCGTGTCATAGGACTGGCGCTCGCCGTTTTCCAGGATGCGGGTGCCGCGTGGCGCGCCGAAGTAGATACCGCCGGTCAGTTCGCGAACGATCAGGATGTCCAGACCGGAAACGATGTCGGCTTTCAGGCTGGAAGCCTCGGCCAGTTGCGGGTACAGGATCGCCGGACGCAGGTTGCCGAACAGGCCCAGTTGCGCACGAATCTTCAGCAGGCCGCGTTCAGGACGGATGTCACGCTCGATGGTGTCCCATTTCGGGCCGCCCACGGCGCCCAACAGAACGGCGTCGGCCACGCGGGCACGCTCCAGGGTTTCGTCGGCCAGCGGCACGCCATGCTTGTCGATGGCCGCGCCGCCGATCACGTCGTGGCTCAGTTCGAAGTCCAGGTTGTACTTGTCGTTGGCCAGTTCCAGCACCTTGACCGCTTCGGCCATGATTTCCGGACCAATACCATCACCTGGGAGAATCAGAATCTGCTTGCTCATGCGTTCCTCATGTCATCAGTCGGTGCGCCCTTGGGCACCCCCGGAAAAATTCTATTGCTCGGCGCTTATGGTTCCGAGCTTATCGTTCAGCCATCAGCACCAGCACATCGGTACTGAACGAACCATCGGCTTCAATCTCAAAATATTCGCGTACTTCGTTGCCCATCGATTGCTGCAATTCGAGGATCGCGGCGCGCATCACCTGCGGTGTGCGCATGCGCTCGACCCAGCTGTTGTACTCCAGACGCAGGCGTTGACGCGTGGTGCTGCGCGTGTGCAGCCCCGCCTCACTGACCTGACGCAACCACTCGCCGGCGGAATAATCGCGCACATGGCTGGTGTCGCGCAGCACTTCGACGCTTTGCAGGTAAGTGTCGAACAACGGGCTGCCCGGTGACAACACGTCGACGAACGCCGCCACGCCGCCCGGCTTCAGCACCCGACGCACTTCGCGCAGGGCCAAGCCGAGATCGCTCCAATGGTGCGCCGAATAACGGCTGAACACGAAGTCGAATTCGCCATCGGCGAACGGCAGGCGTTCGGCGGCACCGAGGACCGTGGTCACATTACTCAAACCCCGATCAACGGCTGCGGCGGCGACCACGTCGAGCATCTGCTGCGACAAGTCGTACGCCACCACTTCCTTGACCAGCGACGCCACATGAAAACTCACGTGACCGGCGCCGCAACCGAGGTCCAGCACCCGGGCATCGCCCTGCCCGGCCAGCTCAGCCTGTAGCAGCGCAAATTCGGTGCCTTGAGCATGGACAGCGCTGCTCAGGTAGGCCGAGGCTTGTTCGCCGAATTGCTTTTGTACGACTTGGCTGTGGGCGGTGCTGGTCATCGTGATGTCCTGATATTTGTGTTGTCTGGGCTGCCGTTATCGCGAGCAGGCTCGCTCCCACAGGGGTTTTGTGTACGCCGCAAATCCACTGTGGGAGCGAGCCTGCTCGCGATGAGGCCGGCACTACCTACCGAGAATCAAACGTCGCGAAACAACCACGGCTGGCTCGCCCGGTGCTTGCTTTCAAACGATGCGATCGCCTCGTGATCCATCAATGTCAGACCAATATCGTCGAGGCCATTGACCAGGCAATGCTTGCGGAACTCGTCCAATTCAAAGCTATAAGTCTTGCCGTCCGGCCGGGTCACGGTCTGGGCTTGCAGGTCGACCGTCAACTGGTAACCCGGATTGGCTTCAACCTGCTGGAACAGCTCATCCACTTCAGCGTCGCTCAAGATGATCGGCAGCAAGCCGTTCTTGAAGCTGTTGTTGTAGAAGATGTCGGCATAGCTCGGCGCAATGATGCTGCGGAAACCGTACTCTTCCAGCGCCCAGGGCGCGTGCTCGCGGCTGGAGCCGCAACCGAAGTTCTCGCGGGCCAACAATACGCTGGCGCCCTGATAGCGCTCGGCGTTGAGGACGAAATCCTTGTTCAGCGGACGCTTGGAGTTGTCCTGGTAGGCATAGCCCACGTCCAGGTAGCGCCATTCGTCAAACAGGTTCGGGCCAAAACCGGTGCGCTTGATCGACTTCAAGAACTGCTTCGGAATGATCTGGTCGGTGTCGACGTTGGCACGATCCAATGGCGCGACCAGGCCGGTGTGTTGGGTAAAAGCTCTCATGTGCGGTTCCTCAGATCAGTTCGCGAACGTCGATGAAACGACCGTTGACGGCAGCCGCCGCGGCCATGGCCGGGCTGACCAGGTGCGTACGGCCACCGGCGCCCTGACGCCCTTCGAAGTTGCGGTTGGAGGTCGATGCGCAGTGTTCACCCGACTCCAAACGGTCCGGGTTCATCGCCAGGCACATCGAGCAACCCGGCTCACGCCACTCGAAACCGGCTTCGAGGAAAATCTTGTCCAGTCCTTCGGCCTCGGCTTGCGCCTTCACCAGGCCCGAGCCCGGCACCACGATGGCTTGTTTGATGGTCGAAGCCACTTTGCGACCCTTGGCGATCACTGCCGCAGCGCGCAGATCTTCGATCCGCGAGTTGGTGCAGGAGCCAATGAATACGCGGTCCAGCTGAATGTCGGTGATCGCCTGATTGGCGGTCAAACCCATGTACTTCAAGGCGCGTTCGATGGAACCGCGTTTGACCAGATCCATTTCCTTCGCCGGGTCCGGCACGTTCTGATCGACTGCCAAAACCATCTCGGGCGAAGTGCCCCAGCTGACTTGCGGTTTGATCTGGGTCGCGTCGAGTTCAACGATGGTGTCGAACTTCGCATCCTTGTCAGACACCAGATCTTTCCACGCTTCGACCGCCAGATCCCATTCCGCGCCTTTCGGGGCAAATGGACGGCCTTTCACGTACGCCACGGTTTTTTCATCCGCCGCTACCAGACCTACGCGAGCGCCGGCCTCGATGGACATGTTGCAGATGGTCATGCGGCCTTCGATAGACAAATCGCGAATGGCGCTGCCTGCAAACTCGATGGCGTGACCATTACCGCCGGCGGTGCCAATCTTGCCGATGACCGCAAGCACGATGTCCTTGGCCGTTACGCCGAACGGCAATTTGCCTTCGACCGACACCAACATATTCTTCATTTTCTTGGCGACCAGGCACTGCGTGGCGAACACGTGTTCGACCTCGGAAGTGCCGATGCCGTGGGCCAGGGCGCCGAACGCGCCGTGGGTCGAGGTATGCGAGTCGCCGCAGACCACGGTCATGCCCGGCAAGGTGGCACCCTGCTCCGGACCGATCACGTGAACGATACCCTGACGCACGTCATTCATTTTGAATTCGGTGATGCCATATTCGTCGCAGTAGTCATCGAGGGTCTGAACCTGCAAACGCGAAACCTGATCGGTAATCGCTTCGATGCCGCCCTTGCGATCCGGAGTGGTCGGTACGTTGTGGTCCGGCGTGGCAATGATCGAGTCGACGCGCCAAGGCTTGCGCCCGGCCAGACGCAGGCCTTCGAAAGCTTGGGGCGAAGTCACTTCATGGATGATGTGGCGGTCGATATAGATCAGCGACGACCCATCGTCGCGCCGTTTCACTTCATGGGAATCCCAAAGCTTGTCGTAAAGCGTTTTGCCGGCCATCAGACGGTCCTCATCAGCTTGTTTCTATGCCCCGGGCTTTGAACAATTCAATAGCCCTTTGGCTTGTGAGGTCGATCCTAGGGCGTTACATTAAATAACTCAAATTCATATTTTTTATGCTTTGGATAACTAACTGGAATACGAAGATGGATCTGGCCAACCTGAACGCCTTTATTGCCATTGCCGAGACCGGAAGCTTCTCCGGCGCCGGCGAACGGCTGCACCTGACGCAACCGGCGATCAGCAAACGGATTGCCGGGCTGGAGCAGCAATTGAAGGTGCGGTTGTTTGATCGACTTGGCCGTGAAGTCGGCCTGACCGAAGCCGGACGCGCCCTGCTGCCACGGGCCTATCAGATTCTGAACGTGCTGGACGACACCCGCCGCGCCCTGACCAACCTGACCGGCGAAGTGACCGGTCGCCTGACCCTGGCCACCAGTCACCACATCGGCCTGCACCGTTTGCCGCCCTTGTTAAGAGAGTTCACCCGCCGCTACCCACAAGTCGCGCTGGATATTCAGTTCCTCGATTCGGAAGTGGCCTACGAAGAAATCCTCCATGGCCGCGCCGAACTGGCCGTCATCACCCTGGCGCCGGAACCCCACGCGCTGGTCAAGGCCACGCCGGTGTGGGACGACCCGCTCGATTTCGTGGTCGCCCCGGAGCATTCACTGATCAGCAATGGCGCGGTCAGCCTCGCGGACATCGCCCTGCACCCGGCGGTGTTCCCCGGCGGCAACACCTTTACTCACCATATCGTCCAGCGTCTGTTCGAAGCGCAAGGTTTGACGCCGAACATCGCGATGAGCACGAATTATCTGGAAACCATAAAGATGATGGTGTCGATCGGCCTGGCATGGAGCGTGTTGCCACGCACAATGCTTGACGATCAGGTTGCGCGAATACCCTTGCCGGGCATACAACTGACTCGCCAGCTAGGCTATATCTTGCACACCGAACGGACGCTGTCGAACGCAGCACGGGCTTTTATGGCCTTGCTGGATGCACAACTCGATCTGCCAGGGACTCAAGGCTAACTTGTGCTACTCCTATAGAGCCGCGAACTCCTGTGCCTAACGCCCAATTCAGCCCAAGGCCTGCCAATGCCGAAATCTGTTGACCGTGTTCCGCCGATGCCACGTATTCAGGCGCTTGACCCGAAACGGTCCGAGCAGAGCTGGGAAAGCGCGCCGCAGCTGCTGGCCGCCCTCAATGGCGCGCGCTTGGGTGCCTGGTATTGGGACATCGAGCGCGGCCAGATCAGCTGGTCGCGAGGTACGCAGGCACTGTTCGGTTTCGATCCCCGGCAACCGTTGCCGGCGGATCTGGAATACCTCGACCTGCTGCCGCCCGAAGACCGGGCTAAAACCATTCGTGCATTCCACGCAGTGATCGCCGGCGCGCCGCTGGAACAGGCGATGCACCACCGCATCCGCTGGCCCGACGGCAGCCTGCACTGGCTGGAGATCAATGGAAGCCTGCTGCCGGACAAACACGGCCGGCCGCGCATGATCGGGGTGATCCGCGAGATCACCCACCAGCGTCAACGCGAACAGGCGCTGAGCAGCTCGGAAAAACGCTTTGCGACGCTCTTTCACCTGTGCCCGAACATGGTGCTGCTGACTCGCCAGGAAGACGGCCTGATCTCCGAAGCCAACCAATACTTCGAAAGCCTGTTCGGCTGGCCGGTGCAAAACGCGATTGGCCGCACCACGATCGAACTGGGCCTTTGGGTGTACCCCGAACAACGGGAAAAACTGGTCAAGGCAACCAAGGCCAAAGGCGAGCTGGTCAGCATGGAGGTGCAGTTTCGCGCCAGCAATGGTCAGGTCCACGACGGCATTCTCAGCGCGCAAAAAGTCGAACTCGAGGGCCAGCCCTATCTGCTCAGCACTTTCCTCGACACCACTGAACGCAAGGCTGCCGAACTCGCCCTGAAGGACAGCCAGGAGCGCCTCGATCTGGCGCTGGACTCGGCGCAACTCGGCACCTGGGACTGGCACATTCCCAGCGGCATGCTCTATGGCTCGGCCCGCGCCGCCCAACTGCACGGGCTGGAAGCAAAACCGTTCCATGAATCCTTCGAAGAGTTTTTCGAAGGCGTGCCCGGCGAAGAGCGCGACAGCATGCGCGATGCCTATCGCAGCCTGCGCGAAGGCCCGGCCGGCAACTATCAATTGACCTACCGCGTGCAGCTGACAGACGGCAGTTCACGCTACCTGGAAAGCCGCGCTCGGCTCTACCGCGATGAAAACGGCGTCCCGTTTCGCATGGCGGGCACCTTGCTGGACATCACCGATCAGGTCGAGCGCGAACAGAAGCTGGTGGCCTCCGAAGAGAAATTTGCCACCCTGTTCCAGGTCAGCCCGGACCCGATCTGCGTCACCCGCCAGGACACCGGCCAGTTCATCGAGATCAATTCCAGTTTCACCCAGACCTTTGGCTGGAGCACCACCGAGGTGCTTGGTCGCAGCGCCGATGAAATCGGCCTGTGGGACGCCTCGGCGAAAAGCCTGCGCCGGATCGAACAAGTCATCCGCGAACAGGGCCTCAACAACGTCGCCATCCTCGTTCAGCACAAGGACGGCCAATCGCTGACCTGCGTGATTTCCAGCCGCCAGATCAGCGTCGGCAATCAGCCGTGCATCGTCACAACTTTGCGCGACATCACCCAACAACAACGCTCGGAAGCGGCGCTCAAGGCCAGTGAAGAGAAGTTCGCCAAAGCCTTCCACTCCAGTCCCGACGCCATCACCATCACCGAACGCGACACCGGGCGCTATCTGGAGGTCAACGACGGCTTCTGCCGCCTGACGGGCTATCGCGCCGATGAGGTGGTCGGCCGCACGGTGTATCAGGTCGGCATCTGGGCCGAAGAAAAACAACGCTCGGCACTGCTCGCCGAGCTGCAGATCAAGGGCCGGGTGCACCACCAGGAAATGCTCGGCCGCAACAAGCGCGGCGAACTGTTGACCGTCGAAGTCTCGGTGGAACCGATCACCCTCAACGAAACCGCGTGCCTGCTGCTGACCGCGCGGGACGTCAGCCTGTTGAAAAACGCCGAAGCGCAGATCCGCCACCTGGCCTACCACGACCCGCTGACCAATCTGCCTAACCGCGCACTGCTGATGGATCGCCTGAGCCAGCAGATCGCCCTGCTAAAACGCCACAACCTGCGCGGCGCGTTGATGTTTCTTGATCTCGACCACTTCAAGCACATCAACGATTCGCTCGGCCACCCAGTGGGCGATACGGTGCTGAAAATCATCACGGCGCGCCTTGAAGCCAGCGTGCGCATGGAAGACACCGTGGCGCGCCTGGGCGGCGACGAATTCGTGGTGCTGCTCAGTGGCCTGGAAGGTTCGCGCAATGAAGTCAGCGCGCAGGTCCGCGAGCTGGCGGACACCTTGCGCGAACTGCTGTCGGAACCGATGTTCCTTGACGGCCAGCGACTGCAAGTGACACCGAGTATCGGTATCGCACTGATTCCCGATCATGGTTCGACCCCGACCGACCTGCTCAAACGCGCCGACATCGCGCTGTATCGGGCCAAGGATTCGGGGCGTAACACCACGCAGATGTATCACAACACCATGCAGAAGGCCGCCAGTGAACGCCTGCGCATGGAAACCGACCTGCGCCTGGCGCTTTCCCGGGGCGAGTTCAACGTGCATTACCAGCCGCAGGTGGACGCCCGCGACAATCGCATCGTTGGCGCCGAGGCGCTGGTGCGCTGGAACCATCCGGAGCTCGGCGCGCAATCGCCCACCGAATTCATCAAGATCCTGGAAGACAGCGGGCTGATTCTGGAAGTTGGCACCTGGATCCTCGATGAAGCCTGCGATGCCTTCAAACAGTTGATCGCCAAGGGCCTGATCGACCCGCTCGACTTCAGCCTGTGCGTGAACATCAGCCCACGGCAATTCCGCCAGAAAGACTTCGTCGAGCGCATTGAGCACAGCCTCGCCAGCCACGGCCTGCCCTGCTCGCTGTTGAAGCTGGAGATCACCGAAGGCATCGTCATCCAGAACCTGGAAGACACCATCAGCAAAATGCGCCGCCTGAAAAAACTCGGCGTGAGCTTCGCCATGGACGACTTTGGCACCGGTTATTCTTCGCTGACCTACCTCAAGCGACTGCCGGTCGACACCCTGAAAATCGACCAGTCGTTCATCCGTGATGCCACCACCGACCCCAATGACGCCGAGATCATCCGTGCCATCGTCGCCATGGCCCGCAGCCTGGAGTTGAAAGTGATTGCCGAAGGGGTGGAAACGCCGGAGCAGCTGGAGTTTTTGCAGGGGCTGGGCTGCCATTTTTATCAGGGATATCTGCACAGCCAACCGCTGCCGGTGGAATCGTTCCAAAAACTCCTGCAATAACACGGCGCCGGTAGGAGCGAGCACAAAAAAAGGGCGCCAATGGCGCCCTTTTCATTGCCCTGCCTTAGTGCTGCAGAGCAGGTTTTTGCGTCCCGTTGATCGGGATGCGTTTGGCTTTCGCCTCTTCCGGAATCACCCGCAACAAGTCGATGCTCAACAGACCGTTGCTCAGGCCGGCAGCCTTGATTTCAATATGGTCCGCCAGTCGGAAGGACAGTTTGAAAGCCCGCTGTGCGATGCCTTGGTACAGATAGGTGACGTCTTCGTTCGCGTCACGCTTGCCGCCACTGATGGTCAGTACACCTTTTTCCACTTGCAGATCCAGGTCTTCTTCCTGGAAACCGGCGGCCGCTACGACAATGCGGTATTGGTCGTCGCCGTGTTTTTCAACGTTGTAAGGTGGATAGGTGCTGCCCGGCTCATTGCGCAGTGCGGTTTCGAAAAGGTCGTTGAAACGATCGAAACCGACCGAGGAACGGAACAGTGGTGCCATGGAAAATGCAGTGCTCATGATTCAAATCTCCTGAAAACATATCAGCAAGTTTTTTTGTCTCCGCGACCCGAATTCGGCATCGCGTAATCCTTAGATAGGGACCGCTGATTGCATTTCAAGAGTTTTTTTCAGATTTTTTTAAGCGGCCTCCAGCACCTGCAAACCCAGCAAACGCGAGACCTGATCCAGTTCGGTTTCACGACGCAGGACAGTAAAGAGCTCAACCGCTTCGGGATAATTACGCGTCAGCATGGCCAGCCACTGCTTCAGGCGACCGGGCGATTGACGGGGTGTCATCTGCGCCTTGGCTTGCAGCCAGAAGTCCTGGATCAGCGGCAGCAGCTCGGCCCAGGTCATCTCGATCACCTCTTCACCGGCACGAGCAGCGGCGATCTGCCGGGCCAGGTCCGGACGAGACACCAGCCCGCGACCAAGCATGATGTCTTCCACGCCGCTGATTTCGCGGCAGCGGCGCCAGTCTTCGACGCTCCAGATATCGCCATTGGCGAATACCGGCACCTTGACCGCTTCCTGCACGCGAGGGATCCACTCCCAATGCGCCGGCGGTTTGTAGCCGTCCATCTTGGTCCGCGCATGCACCACGATGTGCTCCGCGCCACCTTCGGCCAGGGCCGTGGCGCAAACCAGCGAGCCGTCAGGGCTGTCGAAGCCCAGACGCATTTTCGCGGTGACCGGAATGTGCGCCGGGACGGCGCGACGGACATGCTCGACGATCTGGTTCAGCAGCTCGGGCTCTTTGAGCAACACCGCGCCACCGCGTGACTTGTTGACGGTTTTGGCCGGGCAACCGAAGTTCAGGTCGATGACTTCGGAGCCCAACTCGCAGGCCAGCGCTGCGTTTTCCGCCAGGCACACCGGGTCGGAACCCAACAGCTGCACGCGCAACGGCACGCCGGACGCGGTGCGCGCACCCGTCAGCAATTCAGGGCCGAATTTGTGGAAGTAGGCAGGCGTGAGCAGTTGGTCGTTGATCCGGATGAACTCGGTCACGCACCAATCGATACCGCCCACACGGGTCAGCACGTCCCGCAGGATGTTGTCGACCAACCCCTCCATGGGCGCCAAAGCAATTTGCATGAAAAACACACTCGACGAAAAACGTGCGGCAGTTTACTGGTTTCGGCGGTTAGAAGGTATTTCGTCAGACCGGACGGTATTGATTGTGTGGATGCTTTCGCGGGCAAGCCGCGAAGGGATCAATTAGATCGCGACTTGCAACGCCGGACCATAACCCTCGATGAACTCTGCTGGCATGCGCTTGGGCTTGCCCGAGGAAAGCTCAATACAGACAAACGTGGTTTGCGCCCGCAGCAATGTGGTGTTGTCGCTCGGGCGTTTGAGCTGGAAGTGTCGAGTCATTTTCAGGCGCTGGTCCCAATCAACGATCCAGGTCGCCAATTGCAACTCGTCGCCCTCATAAGCCGCCGCCAGGTAATCGATCTCGTGCCGGACCACCGCCATCGCCCGATCCAGTCGCCGATACTCGACCAGGTCGAGGCCAAGCCGCTGCGAGTGGCGCCAGGCGCAGCGTTCGAGCCAGCTCACGTACACCGCGTTATTCGCGTGACCCAACCCGTCGATGTCCTCGGCGCCTACTTCCAGATCAATGATAAATGGCGTTGCCCTATCCCAGCCCATGCCCCACTCCCGGTCAGATGATGTCGACCGGGGCAGTGTAACGGATGCTCAGGCCGATTGGCGCGATTGCAGGCTGCGACCGGCCAGCAGTGATAACACGCCATCAATCACCCGCGGGTCGGCAAGCACCCGTTGATGACCACCCTCTTCCAGCCGCAGCAAACGGCTGTCAAACCAGGACTCGTGGATCAGCTGGGATTCTTTGACCGAAACAAAGTTGTCGTCTTCGGCGTGAACGATCAGGCCAGGCATGTCGAGCTGATAGCGCGAGACATCCAACGCAGCCGCGCGCATGCCGACGTCTTTTTCGACTTGCCGAATGAACGCCGAACGGGCTTTTGGCGGAAGCCGCACATAGCGGGCGAAACCGCGCAGAACCCCGAGAATCCGCGCCGGAGCACCAATGGTCACCAGGGTTTCGGTGCGCAGGCCCAACTGAACAGCGAGCATCGCGCTGGCACCGCCCATCGAGTGACCGATGACAGCCTGCAGCGGCGGCAACTCGGCGGCGGCCTCAAGCATGGCCCGGGCGAACAGCACGACGTTGGCTTCGTTACCCGGTGAGCGACCGTGAGCCGGACCGTCCAGAGCAACGACGGTGTACCCGGCCTCAACCAGCGCGGTGATCAGGCTGGCAAACTGCGTTGGTCGGCCTTCCCAACCGTGCATCAGCAACACTGCAGGACCTTGCCCCCAGCGCAACGCCGACAAGCCGAAGCGTAACGTGATGCGTTCGGATTTCGCCAGCAGCGGCAATTCCCAGTCACGCGGCGGCAGATCCCGCGGCGTCATGAACGCCAGTCGCATTTTGCTCGCGACCAGTTTCGGTGCAAACCAGCCCAAGGTGCCATTAACGCCACGAACCCACTTTAACGTGCTCATCGCTCTCACTCCTCAGGCCATTTGCCTTCAGGTCATAGCACCGCCGACTTGGCGGCACGCAGCAATCGATCGGACAACTCTCCCGGCCCCAACGCCCGCGCCAGAGCCAGTCCACCGACCATCAAGGCCATGTCGGCCAGGGCTTTGTCGGTGTCTTCCGGGCTGGCCGCCAACTGCGCGACCATCATTTCCACGTGTTCATTCAACGCCACCCGAAACGCGTCCGGCAGACGTCCCAGCTCGCCGACGGACGCCGGGATAGGGCACGCCGACTCAGAAGAGTCCCGGTGTTTGCGTGACAGGTAGAACGCAGCCACCAACGCGCGACGCTCTTCACCGGTCAATTCGGCGTCCATGTCGGCAATCAGGCCACGGCGGTGACCGAGCAGTTGCTTGAACGCTTCCAGCATCATCGCGTCCTTGCTTTCGAAGTGCGCATAGAAGCCGCCAACCGTCAGGCCGGCTGCACCCATCACTTCGCCCACGCTCGGTTCGGCCGGGCCACGCTGAATCAGCGCTGCGCTGGCGGCCTTGAGGATGCGTTCGCGGGTTTGAGCTTTTTTATCGTTCATCGTTGCCTCCGAATATTACGACTAGAATATTATTCTCATAATAATTTTCCGCAAGTCGTGGATGTGACCGCTGGTCTGAAGAACAGTTTGAAAGAAATGGGGGATTTGGCCAAACGCCAGACAAACAAAAGGGCCATTCAATAATTGAATGACCCTTATAAAATCCCGCAGAGCGGGTAATCGTGGCGTCCCCTAGGGGACTCGAACCCCTGTTACCGCCGTGAAAGGGCGGTGTCCTAGGCCACTAGACGAAGGGGACGCAAAACCTTCTATACAACTGATCAGTGCTGAGAGCTGATCGATTCAAGGCCGGTGTGGCCAGACCTTGAACTGTAAAATTGGTGGAGCTAAACGGGATCGAACCGTTGACCTCTTGCATGCCATGCAAGCGCTCTCCCAGCTGAGCTATAGCCCCGGATTTTTCGCCTCGCGGCGGAGCGACATCTTGCAACATCGCTTCTGTAAAACTGGCGTCCCCTAGGGGACTCGAACCCCTGTTACCGCCGTGAAAGGGCGGTGTCCTAGGCCACTAGACGAAGGGGACGCAAACCCTTCTATACATCAGATCAACGCTGAGTGCTGATCGCTTCAAGGCCGGTGTGGCCAGACCTTGAAGTGTAAATTGGTGGAGCTAGACGGGATCGAACCGTCGACCTCTTGCATGCCATGCAAGCGCTCTCCCAGCTGAGCTATAGCCCCTCATCGCTGAGGACGGGGCGAATCTTAATGGCGCATCGGAAACGTGTCAAATTTATTTTTAACAATTTCCAAAGTTTTTTGCCGACATAACAATCACTTACCGCCCTCCCCCCGTAAATTCGGGGGAAGAGCCGAAGATCAGGATCAAAAGACCGCAACCTCCGGCAGCTCCTGCGGGGTCAAACGACCTCAGGCGATGTTGCCCAAGAGTTTTTCCCACTCCTTGTTTTCCTTCTTCGACACACCACCGAGCAAGTCGATGGCCTGGCGCAGACGGAAACGCGTGAGGTCCGGGCCGAGGATTTCCATCGCGTCGAGTACCGACACCGAACTCGCCTGGCCAGTGATCGCGGCGAACATCAGCGGCATGGCATCACGCAGTTTCAATTCCAGGGATTCGACCACCGCTTGAATGGTCGCGGTGATGCTGTCCTTCTCCCACTGACGCAGGCTTTCCAGTTTCCACAGAATCAACTGCATCAACTGACGGACCTGATCGCCCGACAGCTTCTTCGACTCAAACAGCTTGGCATCCGGGTTCACGCCCCCGGCGAAGAAGAAACCGGCCAGCGGTGCGACCTGGCTGAAGGTTTCAACGCGGCCCTGCACGTGCGGCGCGATCTTCATCATGTATTCAGGGTTGAGCGCCCAGGTTTGCAGGCGCGAGGCGAATTCTTCCACCGGCAAATCGCGCAGCCACTGGCCGTTGAGCCACGACAGCTTCTCGATGTCGAAAATCGGCCCGCCGAGGGAGACGCGGCTCAGGTCGAAGTTGTCGACCATTTCCTGCAGCGAGAACTTCTCGCGCTCGTCCGGCATCGACCAGCCCATGCGCCCCAGGTAGTTGAGCATCGCTTCCGGCATGAAGCCCATGCGCTCGTAGAACGTCACCGAGGTCGGGTTCTTGCGCTTGGACAGCTTGCTCTTGTCCGGGTTACGCAGCAGCGGCATGTAGCACAGCTCCGGTTGTTCCCAGCCGAAGTATTCGTACAGAAGAATCAGTTTCGGTGCCGAAGGCAGCCATTCTTCGCCACGCAGCACGTGGGTGATGCCCATCAGGTGGTCATCGACCACGTTGGCGAGGAAGTATGTCGGCAGACCGTCGGTCTTCATCAGGACCTGCATGTCCATGCGATCCCACGGAATCTCGACATCGCCACGCAGCATGTCCGGCACCACGCACACGCCTTCGCTCGGCACCTTCATGCGGATCACGTGCGGCTCGCCGGCGGCCAGGCGGCGCGCGACTTCTTCTTTCGACAGCAGCAGCGCACGGCCGTCGTAACGCGGAGTTTCGCCGCGGGCCATTTGCTCGGCGCGCATCTGATCCAGCTCTTCAGCGGTGCAGAAACACGGGAAGGCATGGCCCATCTCGACCAGTTGCTGGCAGTACTTCTGATAGATCTCGCCGCGCTCGCTTTGACGGTATGGACCGTGCGGGCCGCCGACGTCCGGGCCTTCGCTCCAGTCGATACCCAACCAGCGCAGGGCGTCGAAAATCTGCTGTTCGGACTCGCGAGTCGAACGCAACTGGTCGGTGTCTTCAATCCGCAGGATGAACTCACCGCCGTGCTGCTTGGCAAAGCAGTAGTTGAACAAAGCGATGTAAGCGGTACCTACGTGGGGATCCCCGGTAGGCGATGGCGCGATGCGAGTGCGGACGGTGGTCATGGCAAGTCTCGAAATGAAGATAAAACAAAGGGCGAATGGTAACAGGCGTTGCCCGCCCGGCTCCAGTGAGCAGGGCATTTAAGCCAAGTTTGCGTCTACAACGGGCCTTGGCCGCAATGAATGATCGATTATCAACCGATGGCATTTACCCACTATCGACTGTATGCCAAATTCGCCTGCTGATACCTTTCCTTACAATTTCTCGACTACAGTTTGCCCCATGCCTGCCCAACTCAAGCGTCGCCTGTTTATTTTCCTGCTGATCGTCCTGCTGATTGCCGGGGGCTTTTTTGCCCAGTGGTTCTTCAAGGGACGGTTTTATGAAAGCACCGACAACGCCTATGTCCAGGGCGAGATCACCCGTGTGTCGAGCCAGTTGGGCGCGCGCATCGATCAGGTGCTGGTGCAGGACAACCAGCACGTCGAGAAAGGCCAGTTGCTGATCAGGCTCGAAGGCGACGATTTCCACCTCGCCGTCGACCGCGCCAACGCCACGCTCGCCACCCGTCAGGCCGAACGCCTGCAAGCCCAGAGCAAACTGACGCAGCAAGCCAGCCTGATTGCCGCAAGCGAAGCGCAAGTCGCGTCCAGCCAGGCCAGCCTCGGTCGCTCGCAGATTGACCTGTCCCGCGCGCAAACCCTGCGTAAACCCGGCTATGTGTCGGAAGAACGAGTGACCACCCTTTCCGCCGACAACCACATTGCCCGCTCGCAGGTGACCAAGGCCCAGGCCGACGCACAGAGTCAGCGCCAGCAAATCAACTCCCTCAGCGCAGAGATCAAGCGCCTCGACGCGATGATCGCCAACGCAAAAACCGATCTGGCCCAGGCCGAGTTGAACCTGACCCGCAGCGAAATCCACGCCCCCATCAGCGGCCTGATCGGCCAGCGCGCCGCCCGCGAAGGCCAATACGTGCAGGCCGGCGCTTATTTGCTGTCGATTGTCCCGGATCAGGACATCTGGATTCAGGCCAACTTCAAGGAAACCCAGATCGGCCACATGCAGCCCGGACAGAAAGCGGAACTGACGTTCGACGCCTACAGCGATACGCCGATCGACGCACGGGTCGACAGCCTGTTCGCCGCCTCGGGCGCGCAATTCAGCCTTCTGCCCCCGGACAATGCCACGGGCAATTTCACCAAAGTCGTACAACGGATTCCGGTAAAACTGACCTTCGCTGCGGACAACCCGCTGCACGGCAAGATTCGTCCGGGCATGTCGGTCACCGCCAAAGTGAACATCAAAGACACCCCTGACGATGGCCGGTGATCAACTGATCCGCCCGGTCGGCGAACCGACCCGGCGGGACTGGATCGCGGTCATGAGCGTGATGCTCGGCGCCTTCATGGCGGTGCTCGACATCCAGATCACCAACTCGTCACTCAAGGATATTCAGGGCGCGCTGTCGGCGACGCTGGAAGAAGGCTCGTGGATATCCACATCGTATCTGGTCGCGGAAATCATCATGATTCCACTGACCGCGTGGCTGGTGCAGCTACTCTCGGCGCGTCGACTGGCGGTGTGGGTGTCCCTTGGATTTCTTGCCGCGTCCCTGCTCTGCTCGATGGCGTGGAGCCTGGAAAGCATGATCATTTTCCGCGCACTGCAAGGCTTCACCGGCGGCGCGCTGATCCCGCTGGCGTTTACCCTGACGCTGATCAAACTTCCCGAACACCACCGCGCCAAAGGCATGGCCATGTTCGCCATGACCGCAACGTTCGCGCCCTCCATCGGCCCGACGCTCGGTGGCTGGCTGACGGAAAACTGGGGCTGGGAATACATTTTCTACATCAACATCCCGCCGGGCCTGATCATGATCGCCGGTCTGATGTATGGCCTGGAGAAAAAAGAAGCGCACTGGGAACTGCTCAAAAGCACCGACTACACCGGGATTCTCACCCTCGGCATCGGCCTTGGCTGTTTGCAGGTTTTCCTGGAGGAAGGCCATCGCAAAGACTGGCTGGAATCAAACCTGATCGTGACCCTGGGCAGCATCGCGCTGATCAGCCTGATCACCTTTGTGATCGTGCAGTTTTCCAAACCCAATCCGCTGATCAACCTCGGGATTCTGGGCAATCGCAACTTCGGTTTATCAAGTATTTCCAGCCTGGGAATGGGCGTCGGGTTGTACGGTTCGATCTTTCTGTTGCCGCTGTACCTGGCGCAGATCCAGAACTACAACGCGCTGCAGATCGGCGAAGTGATCATGTGGATGGGCGTGCCGCAGCTGTTCCTGATTCCGCTGGTGCCGAAGCTGATGAAATACGTCTCGCCGAAATGGCTGTGCACCCTGGGCTTCGGGTTGTTTGGCCTGGCGAGTTTTTCTTCGGGGGTGCTGAACCCGGACTTTGCCGGACCGCAGTTCAATCAGATCCAGATCATCCGCGCACTCGGCCAGCCGTTGATCATGGTGACCATCTCGCTGATCGCCACCGCGTATATCCTGCCGCAGGACGCGGGCTCGGCGTCGAGCCTGTTCAACATTCTGCGCAACCTTGGCGGCGCCATTGGCATCGCCCTTCTCGCCACATTGCTGGATGCGCGGACCAAGACTTACTTTGATTATTTGCGTGAATCCATCGTGCCGAGCAACCCGCAGGTGGCCGAGCGAATGGCGTCGTTGACGGAGCGGTTTGGCAGTGAAACGGCAGCGCTGGGCAAGCTCAGCGAGATTGCGCATCAGCAGGCGTCGATCATGGCTTACAACGATGCGTTTCATTTTGTCGGGATTGCGCTGGGGATCAGCATGATTGCGGTGTTGCTGACCAAGCAATTACCGGCGGGGTTGAAGGCTGGCGAGGCGCACTAGTTGATATTTGTATCGACCTGACCGGCCTCATCGCGGGCAAGCCCGCTCCCACAGGTTATGTGTCGATCACGATATTGCGATTGACACAAAACCTTGTGGGAGCGGGCTTGCCCGCGATGAGGCCAGTACAAGCAGCGCAAATCAAACAGCAATCAACCGATCCCGCAGCTTGGTAATCTCATCACGCATCTGCGCCGCCGCTTCGAATTCCAGGTCGCGAGCCAAGGCGTACATCTTCTCTTCCAAGGCTTTGATGCGCTTGGCGACCTCTCCCGGCGAACGCAATTCCGCTTCGTACTTGGCGCTTTCCTCGGCAGCCTTGGCCATGCCTTTGCGCTTCTTGCTGCGCGAGCCCGGCACGGTGGCGCCTTCCATGATGTCGGCAACGTCCTTGAACACACCCTTCGGCGTAATGCCGTTGGCCAGGTTGAAGGCGATCTGCTTGTCGCGCCGACGCTCGGTTTCACCGATGGCCCGCTCCATGGAACCGGTGATGCGATCCGCGTACAGAATCGCCCGACCGTTGAGGTTACGCGCCGCACGCCCGATGGTCTGGATCAGCGAGCGCTCGGAACGCAGGAAGCCTTCCTTGTCCGCGTCAAGAATCGCCACCAGCGATACTTCGGGCATGTCCAGGCCTTCCCGCAGCAGGTTGATGCCCACCAACACATCAAACGTGCCGAGGCGCAAATCGCGGATGATTTCCACGCGTTCCACGGTGTCGATGTCCGAGTGCAGATAACGCACGCGCACGCCGTGGTCGGCCAGGTAATCGGTCAAGTCTTCGGACATGCGCTTGGTCAGCGTCGTGACCAATACCCGCTCTTCGAGGGCGACACGCTTGGTGATTTCCGAGAGCAGGTCGTCGACCTGGGTCAGCGCCGGACGGATTTCGATTTGCGGGTCCACCAGACCGGTCGGGCGTACCAGTTGCTCGACGACCCGGCCCGCATGTTCCGCCTCGTAGTTGCCCGGCGTGGCCGAGACAAAAATCGTCTGCGGGCTGATGCCTTCGAACTCGTCGAAGCGCATTGGCCGGTTGTCCAGCGCCGAGGGCAGCCGGAAGCCGTATTCCACCAGCGTTTCCTTACGTGAGCGGTCGCCCTTATACATGGCACCGACCTGCGGCACGCTGACGTGGGATTCGTCGATCACCAGCAAGGCATCGGCCGGCAAGTAATCGAACAAGGTCGGCGGCGCCTCACCGGATGCACGGCCCGAGAGGTAGCGCGAGTAGTTTTCGATGCCGTTGCAGTAGCCCAGTTCGAGGATCATCTCCAGGTCAAAGCGCGTGCGTTGTTCAAGGCGTTGCGCTTCCACCAGTTTGTTGTTGGAGCGCAGATACTCCAGCCGTTCCTGCAACTCGACCTTGATCCCTTCGATGGCGCCGAGCAGGGTTTCTCGCGGCGTCACGTAGTGGCTTTTCGGGTAGAACGTGAAACGCGGAAGCTTGCGGATCACCTCGCCGGTCAGCGGATCGAAGGCCGACAGGCTCTCGACTTCGTCATCGAACAGCTCGATGCGGATCGCTTCGAAATCGGATTCTGCCGGGTGAATGTCGATCACATCACCACGCACGCGGAACGTCGCCCGGGCGAAATCCATGTCGTTGCGGGTGTATTGCAGGTCTGCCAGGCGACGCAGCAAGGCACGCTGATCGAGCTTGTCGCCACGATCCACGTGCAACACCATTTTCAAATAGGTTTCCGGGCTGCCCAGACCGTAGATGCACGACACCGTGGTGACGATGATCGCGTCCTTGCGCTCCAGCAAGGCTTTGGTCGCCGAGAGTCGCATCTGTTCGATGTGATCGTTGATCGAAGCGTCTTTCTCGATGAAGGTGTCCGAGGACGGCACGTAGGCTTCAGGCTGGTAGTAGTCGTAGTAGGAAACGAAGTATTCAACAGCATTGTTCGGGAAGAACGCCTTGAACTCGCCGTACAACTGCGCAGCCAGGGTCTTGTTCGGCGCCAGCACCAGCGTCGGGCGCTGCACCTGGGCGATGACGTTGGCGATGCTGAATGTCTTGCCCGAACCGGTCACACCGAGCAACGTCTGGTGAGCCAAACCGGCTTCGATGCCCTCGACCATCAGGCGAATGGCTTCCGGCTGGTCGCCGGCGGGCTCGAAGCGGGTGACTAGCTGGAATTCAGACATGAAATACCTCTGGGTTCACCCGTGCGCGGTCAAACCGGACAGGAACGAGAAAGACCGCAAACGACCGACGTCGCCCGAGGAAAAAACTGGATTGTGCTCAATGTGGAGTCGATTGCCTTCGCTTTCAAGGCAAACGTCCTACATTCCTCGACGTCTTTGACGGGATCAATCGACTAACGGTCGGAAAATAATCGGAAAAACTTACGGTAAAAGCCGAATCGACTGTCGCCATCCTTCGCCGATGGCCTCTATACTAGCTCCCCGTTTGTGCACCGCTCTAGTGCATTCGGCTGGAGCGCGACACGTCCCTCCACACTCCATTCAGAGCCGCCGCAAAAATGAGCCTGTTCTCCGCTGTCGAAATGGCACCACGCGATCCAATCCTGGGCCTCAACGAAGCATTCAACGCCGATACCCGTACCAACAAGGTCAACCTGGGGGTCGGTGTTTACTGCAACGAGGAGGGGCGAATTCCACTCCTGCGCGCCGTTGTCGAAGCCGAGACGATTCGCGTCGCTCAACACGCTTCCCGTGGCTACTTGCCAATCGATGGCATCGCGGCTTACGACCAGGCCGTGCAAAAACTGCTGTTTGGCAATGACTCGCCACTGATCGCCGCTGGCCGCGTCATTACCACCCAGGCCGTTGGCGGTACTGGTGCGCTGAAAATCGGTGCCGACTTCCTCAAGCAACTGCTGCCGAACGCCGTCGTGGCGATCAGCGACCCGAGCTGGGAAAACCACCGCGCGCTGTTCGAAACCGCCGGTTTCCCGGTGCAGAACTATCGTTACTACGACGCCGCGACCCACGATGTGAACCGTGCCGGCCTGCTGGAAGACCTGAACGCCCTGCCGAACGGCTCGATCGTTGTGCTGCACGCCTGCTGCCACAACCCGACCGGCGTGGACCTGAGCCCGGCGGACTGGAAAAACGTTCTGGAAGTCGTGAAGGCCAAGGGTCACGTACCGTTCCTCGACATGGCCTATCAGGGCTTTGGCGACGGCATCGACGAAGACGCCGCCGCCGTGCGTCTGTTCGCTGAATCGAGCCTGACTTTCTTCGTCTCCAGCTCGTTCTCCAAATCCTTCTCGCTTTACGGCGAGCGCGTTGGCGCCCTGTCGATCGTCAGTGAATCGAAAGAAGAAAGCGCGCGCGTGCTGTCGCAAGTCAAACGTGTGATCCGCACCAACTACTCCAACCCGCCGACCCACGGTGCAAGCATCGTCGCCGCTGTGTTGAACAGCCCGGAACTGCGCGCTCAGTGGGAAGAAGAACTGGCCGAAATGCGCTTGCGGATTCGCGGCATGCGCACCCAGATGGTTGATCTGCTGGCGAAACAGGCTCCGCAGCGCGACTTCAGCTTCGTGGGCCGTCAGCGTGGCATGTTCTCCTACTCTGGCCTGACGGTTGAGCAAGTCACCCGCCTGCGCAACGAGTTCGGCATCTACGCCCTGGACACCGGCCGCATCTGCGTCGCCGCGTTGAACCAGAGCAACATCGATGTCGTGACCAAGGCCATTGTTGCGGTGATCTGAGTCATCAAGCGCTAAACAAACGGGAAGCCCTTGGGCTTCCCGTTTTTATTTGGCGCAGATAATTCTCAACCTCATGGTCGAGCGCTCTAGACTGCACGTCATATTACTGTGGGAGCCGGGCTTGCCCGCGATGGCGGTCGATCAACCAACAACAGGGTTGAATGTGAGAGCCCTGTCGCGGGCAAGCCCGCTCCCACAGGTTCTATGTACATTTCGGAATTCTGACGAGAACCCACATGAAAAACGATGACCTGCGCGCTGAGCGCGATGACCTGAATGACCTGAATGACTTCATCCCCCGCGTCCCGGCCAAACGCAGCAATAACCTGGTGCTGCAAGTGGCTGCGGGTGTGTTTCTCGGCGGCCTGGCCTTGTGGCTGGTGCAACTGGGCGCGACGCTGCTTTACGCCAAACTGATGCTTGCCACCGTGACGTTCGGCGGTTAAGCCAGTTCGGTCGCGCGCTGGCTGGCCGCATCGTCATAGGCGACGTACAGCGATTCGGCGACCTGGCTTTTGATGGCCTTGGTGCTTTCCAGGCCCAAAACAAAACCTTCGGCCTTGCCGCCAGCGCGATTCAATTCGTCAGCGGTGCTGGCCTGAGTGATTGCGTCGAACAGTTTTTCGGCGTGCGGACCGACCCCTTTGGGCAGGCTGATCTGAGCGATGCTCATGCGGACACCTCGTTATTGCGAAGCGTGAGGGCTGGGTGATTCATGGCGCGTACCTTTTCGGCGAATGGCCGGCAGCGCGTGTAACCACTTCCGGGCGGCCATGGTAGACCTCTGATGCGATTCTGGTAACCGCCAATCGCCGATAAACCGCCGTCCGTCCCGACGAATCGCTCAAGCTGCCAACAGGTGCTTGACTTCTCTTTTTGAATCAGTAACATACACGCCATTCCGCGATAGCTCAGTTGGTAGAGCAAGTGACTGTTAATCACTGGGTCCCTGGTTCGAGTCCAGGTCGTGGAGCCAGACAAGGTTCGGAGAAGGCTTTCAAAATCTCGGAACACCAAAAACCCGCCTTATGGCGGGTTTTTTCGTTTTGGCGTTCCGTCGGATTCCGGTGGGTGCGCGGCGTTTTAAGGGTAGAGCTTGGAATAAAGGTCTGTTCGATAGAAGGGAGTACCCTTATGTCGCGGACATGCCCATGGACAGTTCCTCCAGCCCGACACCGGCCGGTGCGTCTTGGCGCAGGCGCTCGCGCAGTAGCCGGCAGCCTGCGACGTAGGCCAGGCGCAGGTGTGCTTCGTCAAAGGTTTTGCTCACCGGCAGCAGACGCACGCTCGCCGGATCACGACCGACACGCTGGCAGGCGCTGGCGATGCGCCGCTGCACTGCAGCCAGATTGCGCCGAAAGCCCTCAACGCTGTTGGCCTGCGGGTAGCGGCCGTGGCACTCGTGCAGGGTCAGGGTGTCGACTTCGGTGACCTCTTCAATACGGGCTGCATCAGTTGGCAGCTCCTTTACGGGTGACAGGCTCGGCAGCAGGATTGAAGACCGGCTCGCGACGCGGCAAACGGCCGTTGAGCACGGCGTACGCCACCAGACCAATCAACAGCCCCCAGAACGCCCCACCGATCCCGAACAAAGTGATGTTGGCGGCAGCAGCCAGGAAGGTAATCAGCGAGGCTTCGCGGGATTTGGCGTCAACCATGGCACTGGCCAGGCTGCCGCCGATGGTGCCCAGCAGGGCGAGCCCGGCCAGAGTAGTGATGAAGGTTGCCGGGAAGGCCATGAACACCGCAGCGAGGGTCACGCCGAAGACCCCTACGAGGATGTAGAAGACGCCCGCAGCAATGCCGGCGATCCAGCGCCTGGAGGGTTCTTCATGGGCCTCCTTGCCGGTGCAGATGGCTGCTGTAATCGCCGCAATGTTGAACGCGTGGGAACCAAAGGGCGCCATGAGCAAGGAGCCCAACCCGGTGAGGGTCACGATCGGATTGGCACTGGTGCTGAACCCATCGTTACGCAGTACCAGCATGCCAGGCATGTACTGACCGGTCAGGGTGATCAGAAACAACGGCAGCGCGACACTGAGCAAAGCATTGAGCGAGAACTCAGGCAGGGTGAATACTGGTGCCGCGAGTTGCAGCCCCAGCCCCGACAAATCGACACGCCCCTGAATCAGCAGGAAGGCCAGCCCCAATGCCAGAATGCCCACCACCGCGTAGCGTGCGGTAAAACGTTTGAGCAGGATGTAGGCGACAATCAGCAACCCGACCAGCATCGGGTCAATGCTCATGCCGCCAAAAGCACCGATGCCAAACTGCAGCAGGATACCGGCCAGCAGCCCTGCGGCCACACCCGGCGGGATCAGTCGGATGACTTTTTCGAAGTAGCCGGACAAGCCCAGCAGCACGAAGGCAGCGGCCGAGATCATGTACGCGCCCACCGCCTCGGCATAGGGCGTGGTGGCCAGGGCGACGACCAGGAATGCCGCCGCGGGTGTCGACCAGGCGGTGATGATCGGCTCGCGAGAAACCCAGCTGAGGAACAGCCCGGTAAAGCCCACGCCAATCGACACGGACCACACCCACGAAGCTGTCAACTCAGGACTCAGCCCAGCTACCTTGGCTGCCTGGAAGACCAGAATGAAGGTGCCGCCATAGTTGACAATGACCGAGATCAGACCGGCGACAATCGGATGAATGAGATCGCCGAGGCGAATAGATGACTTGGATGTTGAAGAAGACATGGCTTTACTTTGCTCCTTGCAAAGCGAGGTACTTGGCCTCGACTGGAAAGTGATTTATAACGCTGAAATGGCCTGTTTTGCCCGTACACTTTTGCGCATGAAACCAGACCACTTGTCGGGCCTGCGGCGGTCCATGCCTAGCCATGCACGCGGGCGAAGTCCTGTATGAAATCGGTCAATGCCTCTACCGCCGGCAGCGTGACCGCGCTGTAGATGCAGGCCCTGACGCCACCAACCGAGGCATGGCCCCTGAGGCCTCTGAATCCGGACTGATCGGCCAGGCACAAGAAGTCCTTTTCAACCGCGGTATCGGCGAGCACGAACGGCACGTTGTTGATCGGGCGAAACGACGCTTGCACACTGTTGCGATAGAACCCGTCGCTGTCGTCAATCGTGCGATACAGCAGCTCGGCCTTGGCCTGGTTGGTCTGGTGGATCTTCTCGATACCACCGCAGCGTTGAATCCACTTGAATGTCAAACCGGTGAGGCACCAGAGGAAGGTTGCCGGCGTATTGAGCATCGATTCCGCGTTGGCGATGTGCGCGTAATTGAGAATGTCGGGGGTGACCTCCAGTGCGGCATCGAGTAGCGCGGCGTCAATGATCACGATGGTAAGGCCCGCCGGCCCCATGTTCTTTTGCGCGGCGGCATAGATAAGGCCGTGTTTGGCAACATCAATGGGTTTGGAGAGCAGGCTTGAACAGGCGTCGCAGACCAGAGGAACCGACACGCATGGCGCGCCGGCGAATTGCACGCCGTGCACCGTTTCGTTCTCCGTGTAGTGCAGATAGGCTGCGTTCGGGTTGAGGTTCCAGTTCGTCACGGCGGGGATGAGATCAAAGCCAGAAGCCTTGCTGCTGGCAGCGATACGAACGTCGCAGTAGCGCTGAGCAGCCTGGATGGCCTTGCCCGACCAGAGCCCGGTATGCAGATAGTCCGCAGTCCCTTTTATCGCCCAACAGATTCATCGGCACTTGGGCAAACTACAGCGAGGCGCCGCCTTGCACGAACAGCACTTTGTACTGGCTGGGCACCTGCAGAATCGCCCGCAGGTCTTGTTCGGCCTGATAGGCAAGTTCCATGAACACCTCTGAGCGATGGCTGATTTCCATCACTGACATGCCGGTACCAGCGAAGTCGAAAAACTCTTCGTGCGCTTGCCGAAGCACTTCAAGCGGCAGCGCGGTTGGCCCTGCGCTGAAGTTGTGTGACCTTGCCATACCTTAATCCAGCCCTGCTCAAAGTTGCCCACCAAGCGATAGATCGCCGAGCACAAAGGCAATAGCGATGGACAGAGCCTACGGATAGACTGGCCTGCCTTTGCAGGCCAATTTATTCACATAGGGCAGACCGCATGGCGAAAACCTTCGAGCTCGAAACGCTGAAGATGCGACTCAACGACGCCGAGTTTCAGCTGCTGGATCTGCACCAGCGGATTCAGCGTGCCCTGCGTGCACTGATCCTCGACGGTGCCCTTGACTCTGGCCTGAAGCTGCCGGCAACCCGGGTCCTGGCCAAGACGCTCGGCGTTGCCCGCGACACGGTCGAGAACGCCTACGTGCAATTGCACCGTGATGGCTTCATCGTGCGGCGCGAGGGCTCGGGCAGCTATGTATCCGAGTCGGTTGGCACCGAATTGCGCGGGGCTGCGCGCCGGCGCATGAAATTGCTAGACACCAAACACAGCGAGGCGGCGCCAGGACCGGGCTTGAGCCGGCGCGGTCGGATGATTTTCGACAGTGGTGGAGTTACCGATCAACAGGTAATCAAGGCCTTTGCCACAGGTCTGCCGGAAACCCGCACCTTCCCCACCGATGTCTGGGAACGCCTGCAACGCCAAGTCTTGAAGGACTACCGGGGCAATGTCCTGCTGCACGGAGACCCGCAAGGCGCCGAGCCTCTGCGCAAGGCGATTGCCACCTACTTGAACCTCGAACGCGGTGCCAAATGCTCCCCCGACCAGATCATGGTGTTGAGCAGCACTCGCCAGGCCCTTTTTCTGTGTGCGCAGTTGTTGGTGGATGTCGGCAAACCAATCCTGCTGGAAAACCCGGGTTACTATGGCGCCAAGAAGGCCTTTGAAACCGCCGAGACCAAGGTCGTGCCCATTGACGTCGATGCCCTGGGCATACGCACGGACCTGCTGTACGCCGACCGTAGCGGCGCCAATTGCGTCTATATCACGCCGTCTCATCAATACCCCACCGGCGCGACCTTGCCGCTGGAGCGTCGTCTTGAGCTGATCAACTGGGCAGCGGAGAGGGGCAAGTGGGTCATCGAAGATGACTACGACAGCGAGTTTCACTACGACGGGCAGCCGACTGCCTGCGTACAGGGCCTGGACAAGTACCAGCGTACGCTCTACATCGGCACCTTCAGCAAGACCCTCTACCCTGGGTTGCGAATGGGCTACATAGTACTGCCCCACGAGTTGATCAAAGCCTTCACCTACGCGCGCAGCATCATGGACGGCCACACGCCACAAATCCTGCAACTGACCCTGGCGCGCTTTATGGAGGACGGCCATTACAACGCCCATGTCCGGGCCATGCGCAAACTGTATGCCGGGCGCCGTTCCATCATGCTCGACGCGATCGGCAAGCACTTGGACGGCATCGTTACCGCCTTGCGCCCTCCCGGCGGGCTACAAATTCCCTGCCTGCTGCACGATGGCTGGTCGGAGGAAAAGACCATCCGCCAAGCTGCCAGAGCGGGCGTGCAACTGCCCGGCCTCAGTCGGCTGTACGCCGGCGAGGAGAAGAAACAAGGTTGGCTATTGGGGTATTCGTCCTTGACCGCCTATGAAATCGAAGCAGCCATGCTGCGCCTGGCCAAAGCGCTGAGCAAGAAATAGGACAACAAATGGCTGGCCGAGCTGCAGAACACCGTGTCCTTTTCTGCGCAACGCTCCAGAACAAATATGTTTCAGACGCTGTCACGTGCCTACGATGAATGCCACGCATTAACGCTTGAATAGGCATATGGGTGAGCAGCGTTTCACATTCGTGGTAATTGTTCATGGTTTCTGCGCTTCGCCCGCTGGAGCGAGTTAGACCTCAAACATGGCGTCTGGGAGAGATCCGACACGCGACCAGTGCTGTAAGGCATACCCTTTTCCACAAGCGCGCTCCGAAAAATGGGGTATGACACCAAAACCTAGATCTGCGGCCATGGCGTTTCGCTCGATATCCTGCAGCGAACGGATCGAGTCGGGTTTGTGGACGGACACAGGCATTGAAAGGCTGATGAGCCACAAGGAGCGCAACAACGTCCGCGCCGCTTACATCCACAAGGCCGAATTCATCGAGGAGCGCAGGCTGATCATGAACTGGTGGAGCCGGCACCTTAAGGCTAATCAGCAGAAGCATGTCAGCCCACGCGAATTTGCCAATCAGAAAAATCGACGTGGCTTACGTTCGGAGCAAGCAGGTGGGCACAGTAAGCCCTGCAGCCGCCACGCGAGTTCACTCACCGGCCAAAGCGAGTTTTCAATGTATTTAGTAAATTCGGAGCGACCCAGTAGAAAACCCGAAAGGTCATCACGGACGCGTATAGAAAGAAATATTTAATAGTTTTTTGTCGCTTAAACCTCCTGTTTTTCAGAAGACGTCACTGAATGTGCTGTAACGATCGCTACCGAACGATTTCCACGCTACACACGGTAGTTCGATATAACCAAATAAACCGCCAGTAGCATTTAATACGCGAAAACTACTACCAAAGTAGTAGTTTATTGAAATTCAATACCAACGCATTAGCTAGCTAAGCAATTAATATTACTCGTTGCCAGTGATAAATCAGGTTGAAAATTCAGAAAAGCACTATCTAGTTGTAAAAATATATGTCACATTTTTCCTACATTTCGGCAAATATCATGTGCTCTCATCAAATGATGCTTTTGGCTTTTTGCAAGTGAGGGAAGTTATGGCTGGTGTTATGGCGTCAATTAACAGTCGCACACAGCTAGTAGGCCAGAATCGACTGGAACTCCTACTTTTTAGATTTAATACGAATCAATTGTATGGAATTAACGTCTTCAAGGTCCGAGAGGTTATACGCTGCCCTTCCTTATCTATACTACCAAAGTCTAATCCCAATATTTGTGGCGTGGCGAATATAAGAGGTATTTCAATCCCCATACTCGATCTGGCGATGGCCACTGGATTGCCAGGTGTTGAAGATCAGGCATCGGCCTTCGTGATAATTACTGAGTACAACACTCGAACGCAGGGATTTTTGGTCTACGCGGTTGAACATATTGTTAATTTAAATTGGGAGGACATCCATCCGCCTCCTAAAGGAAGTGGTGAAGACAACTATTTAACAGCTGTCACGCGTCTGGGCGATCAGTTGGTTGAAATCATTGATGTCGAAAAAGTATTGGCTCAGATATCCCCCACTTCAGAGGAGATATCAGAGGGGGTTGTGGGTGCCGACGTAACTCATCTGGCACGGAAGCTGCGGGTGCTCACGGTAGATGACTCAGTGGTGGCCCGCAAGCAAGTAACCCGTTGCCTGGAAACCGTTGGGGTTGAGGTCGTCGCATTGAATGATGGTCGACAGGCTCTGAACTACCTACGGTCAATGCTGGATGAAGGACGCAAACCGGAGGAAGAGTTTCTTATGATGATCTCGGACATCGAGATGCCTGAGATGGACGGCTACACGTTGACTGCGGAAATCCGTAACGACCCACGAATGTCAGATTTGCACATTGTGCTGCACACCTCACTGTCCGGTAGCTTCAACCAGTCGATGGTCAAGAAAGTAGGCGCTAGTGATTTTCTCGCTAAATTCCGGCCCGACGATTTAGCCGGGAGAGTCGTCGCTCGCATTAGGGCAACGACCACCCAGTAAGTTTTTAACAGATCAAGACTAAAGCCAAGGAGGTTTTAAGGGACAAAAGGACTCAGAAAATACCGAGAGGTAGGTACATGTTGAAATCGTGCAAGAACAGCGACGTTTGCAAAGATTTTTTCAACAGCGAGCGGTGTCAATCCGGCCCAGACAGCCCCTACTGGAAAGAAGCACAGCTCATAGATACCAGGAACGATACTGAGTTGGCAGATATATCTAAAATAGCGAATTCAACTTCTCAAAAAACAAAAAAAACTATTGTTGTCGACGCCATGTCTAGCTCTGTCACTCTGGAAGAAGAGCTAATAGCTGCAAAAAAACTCTATATGCAATCAAAATCAGCCGTCGTTGAAATGTTCAATCAAGCGAGGATGGGGCGTGCAATCGCTGTAGAACAGGCAGATGAGCTGGTCGATAACATACGCGGCTCGATTGCTCGCCACCCCAGCGCTTTTATTAGTTTGGTTCGACTCAAAGGTGCGGATGAATACACTTACATGCATTCAGTAGCGGTGTGTGCCTTGATGATTGCTATTGCTCACCAATTGGATTTTTCTGCAGAACTAATCCACCAGGCCGGCCTCGCGGGGTTGCTACACGACGTAGGTAAAATGGCGATTCCCGGGGCCATTCTCAACAAACCCGGTAAATTGACAGAGGAAGAGTTTGACGTCATTCGCCAGCACCCTCAAATGGGCGCGCGCATGTTGCGAGCGTTGGTACCGGTTTGCGAGATGGTTGTGGACGTGTGCCTGCACCATCACGAAAAGATTGATGGTTCCGGCTATCCAGATCGGTTGGCTGGTGAGCAAATCAGCCTTTTCTCTCGTATGGCAGCCATTTGCGACGTCTACGATGCCGTCACCTCGGATCGTCCATACAACGAAGCCTGGGGTCCGGCAATCGCCATTCAAAAAATGTCGGAATGGAAACGACACTTCGACAGTTCGGTCTTTCAGGCATTTGTCAAATCAGTCGGGATATACCCGGTGGGCTCTATTGTTCGCCTAAGCAGTGGAGATATCGGAGTAGTCGTGGAGCAAAGCCCCAATTCTTTGTTAACTCCAAAAGTTAAAATCTTCTACTCCCCTGCTTCAAATACCTATATCACCCCTACTTTAATTGATATCGGCGAATCTGCACAGAGCGAGAAAATCATTGAGCGGGTCTTGGCGCAACAATACGGGTTTAAAAACACAGAAACACTTTGGCACGGTTCGCCCGCACAAACAAAATAACAAATAAATAGCTGTACCGGCTTAGTCTTGTTCGAGCTGTATTTTAACGAACAAAACCACGAAAGCAGCAAACAACTTAGCCTTTAGTCGCCTCGTCGTGCAAGAACATAAAATGCTGCCGTCTTTAACGATGGTATAAGATATAGTGGGCAGGGGGATATTATGAAATTCAAGTCTTTGCAGACACGCATTTGTGTCACTGCAGGTATATGCTTATTTGTTTCTTCGACCAGTCTGGTCATTTACGGGGTATTTAACTCTCGAGCAAATGAGCAGTATGTCTCGACAGAAGTCACAACACTTGTTGAAAAATCAACGATCCGTGAGATCCAGAACCTGGCTGAGTCTCGAGCAAATGCCATTCAAACAAAACTGCAGAATGCGCTTGATGCAGCTCGCACCATGGCCACAGCATTTGCAGCCAGCAAGACCTCTCAAAGCCCCTTAGCACTAGGTCGGGAACAGGTTAATACGGTATTACTCAGCGTTCTTAAAGACAACCCAGAATTCAATGGCACCTATTCATGCTGGGAGCCCGAGGCGTTGGATGGACAAGATATGGCGTTCCGTAACACCTCAGATGGTAGCAACCCGTTAAATGGACGCTTCACCCCTTATTGGACGCGTAGCGCTGACGGCCATGTCGCAGTACAGCCGCTAGTGGAGTATGACTCTACGGATCGTCATCCCAATGGGGTGCTTAAAGGTGGCTGGTACAGCGGCCCGCGTTCAACATTGAAAGAAAGCGTGCTCGATCCTATCCCGTATGTAGTGCAAGGGAAAAATGTCTGGTTGACAACTTTGTCGGTTCCGATCGTTGCTAATGGCAAATTTTACGGAGTGGTAGGCGCTGACTTCGATATTTCCTTCATTCAGAAACTCAGCGAGCAAATGTCTGCGGATCTCTATGGTGGCAAGGGCTCGGTAACCATTATGAGTAACCAGGGATTGGTAGTGGCTGACAGTGGTCGCATCGACCTGATCGGTCAGCCGATCAAGAATTTGCTGCCCGAAACTTGGGACAAAGTACTCAGTGACATACAGGGCGCACGCGGCAATAGCCTACTCAATCCCCAAACGCAAAACATTGAAGTGCTCATGCCGATTCAGCTTGGGCGTACTGGAAAACCTTGGGCTGTGTTGATTCGACTGCCCAAGGCGGTGGTCATGAGCCAAGCAATTACTCTAGAGCACGAATTGCAGGCGCGCAGCGTCAGCAACAGCACCTGGCAAGTGTCAGTGGGGCTGGTCATTTCATTGTTGGCATTGGTAGGCCTATGGTTTGCAGCGGCAAAAATCGTCGGACCGATTCGTGAGGCAGCAGCGCTGGCAGCAAACATCAGTTTAGGGGACTTCTCCCGCCGGTTAGTACAGCAATCAGAAGATGAAGTTGGACAGCTGTCATATGCACTAAACGACATGTCAGAAAGCCTGCAACGCCAAGTAAGGGTAGCCGAACGCATTTCTGAGGGTGATCTGGATCTGGAGGTACGGCTATCTTCGCCAAACGATACACTCGGCAAGTCACTACAGAAGATGGTCAGCAACCTCAACAATCTGATTTCCGAGGTGCAGGTCAGCGCCACCCAGATCACTGGCAGTTCGGAGCAGGTAACCGATTTGAGTCAATCGCTATCGGACGGAGCATCGAACTCCGCCTCATCTGTCACTGAAATTAGTGCCGTCATGACTCAGATGGCCGCGCAGACTTCCGATAATGCTGCCAATGCCAAAAAAGCTGATGAGCAATCACAAGCTTCAAGAGCTGACGCAGGCGAAAGCGACAAGCTGATGAGCGAGCTTATTGCTGCCATGGCGGAAATCGACAATTCGGGAAAAGACATTACAGCGATTATTACCACCATCGATAACATCGCCGCACAAACCAACTTATTAGCCCTCAACGCAGCGATTGAGGCGGCTAGGGCTGGCGAACTGGGGCGTGGTTTTGCGGTGGTGGCTGACGAAGTACGCAGTCTGGCAGCGAGGAGCGCTGAGGCCGCTCAACAGACAGCGGCACTGATCGCCGACTCATCCACCAAGACACAGCGCGGCATGATCATCGCGGGCCGAACCGCAGAATCACTCAAAAGTATCGTCAGCGGAACCAGTGCGGTATCCAGCCTGGTGTCTCTCATTTACCAAGCCTCTAGCGAACAAGCCTCGGGCTTGCAACAAGCCAGTATCGGTCTTGAGCAAATCGATGAAGTTACGCAGCAAAACCAATCTAACTCGCAAGAGTGTGCGGTGGCAGCAAAGGATCTTTCTGCCCGCGCATCGTTGATGCAACGTGAACTAAGTCGTTTCAAAGTAAAAAAGGCGTAGCAACTTCGGAGTTCTTAGCAGAATTCTGGGATTATCATGACTCCTTTGAAGGTTAAGCCATGCAGGATCTTAATAATTTTAGAATCAGCTTCCTACATCACGAAAATATAAATTTCATTTACGTGATTACTAGTACTTTGCACGAGGCAGACAGCTGGAAATATATAGCCGATCGACTTGGACTTTTTTATTGTAATTCAGAGGGGTACACCATGCTTTCTCACGCCATAAAAAAAATGGTAGAAGCGAACGGTGTTACTGAAGTGACGGTAGAAATATGCGACATTCCTAGTCAAGCAGATGAGCATAAAAACATTGCCCGTCGACTCTAAATCGGGTCAAGTGGACGAGCTGTAGGCTTTGTCATTTTTGTGGGAGGGGGCACACCGCGAGGTGCGCCCTTTAAACCAAGTCAACGTTCGAACCGACGAATATAACTGACACAAAAATGCAACATATGGACTAAACATTCTTTATTCCTATTCAGTTATTCAATCAAATACCGATAGAATTTTAAACACAACGAAAACCGGCCTTCTAGAGGTACGTCATGTTCAATAAAACACTAAAGAACGAGCTGTCGGTCATGACGACTGAAGTGGCAGGATACAAAGGACTGATAGGGGCTCTTGAGCGCTCCATGGCTGTAATTGAGTTCGATCTGAACGGTAACGTGCTTCGCGCAAACGACAATTTTCTTACCACAATGGGATACCGCGCGGAAGATTTACTCGGCAAGTCACACCAGGACTTTTGTACACCAACTCAAACGCGAAGCAGTCACTACAAAGACTTCTGGACGCAGCTTCGCGCCGGAAAATTTGTCTCTGGGACCTTTCAACGTATTAACAGCCGCGGCCAGAACGTCTGGCTCGAGGCAAGCTACAATCCCGTTATGGACGACCAGTGTAGAGTTATCAAGGTGGTCAAATATGCTCTTGATGTCACCGCCAAGGTGGAACTAGATGCCGAGATGCGGACGAAGCTGGCTGCATTGGATCGGGCCATGGCCGTGATCGAGTTTGATTTACACGGTAATATTCTTGTCGCCAATGAGAATTTTCTCAATGTCATGGGCTACGCCGTAAACGAACTCAAGGGCAAGCATCACCGCTTATTCTGTGAATCGACGCTAGTGAATAGTCCCGAATACGTCGATTTTTGGCGCAGACTCAACGCCGGTGAATTCTTCAGCGGTCAGTTCAAACGCCTTGGCAAGCATGGAAGAGCAGTATGGCTAGAGGCTACCTACAATCCAGTTTTCGATGCCAACGGCGAACTCTGCAAAGTCGTTAAGTTCGCCAGCGATATAACTGAAAGAGTTGAAAAGTTTGAAGAGGACTCCCGTGGCGCATCTCGGGCTTACCATATATCAGCGGAAACTGAAAAAGTCGCGGAGCAAGGTGCCCAAGTCATCCAGGAAACCGCTCGGGAAATGCGGCAGATTGCCGAAAATATTGGAGCGTCCGCACGATTAGTAGGCCAATTAGGTGATCGTTCTGAGCAAATTACGGCCATCGTCAATACCATTCGCGGCATTGCCGATCAAACCAATCTACTGGCACTCAATGCAGCCATTGAAGCAGCCCGTGCAGGAGACCAGGGAAGAGGTTTCGCTGTAGTAGCCGATGAGGTGCGGCAACTGGCAGGACGAACCAGTCGCTCTACAGCAGAAATCGCCGAAATGATCGGTAAGATCCTCGCCGAAACCCGTGAAGCGGTTGCCAGTATGAACACCACGCAAGAGGGCGCACAACGAGGCGTATCACTGGCCGATCAGGCCGGGGCGGTCATTTTACAGATCCGTAGCGGCACCAGCGATGCGGTTGAGGCGGTAAGCATGTTCGCATCTACCCTTGATGAGTCCGATGTTATTCCAAAGACCGCTGTCGGTTGGGTGGGTTAACTGTTTTTTACGGCAGTTTTAATATCTGCTCGGCAAAATAAGAAACTTTTGCACTGACCTGATCAAGAGCTTGAATCAGGTCAGATTCCGGATTTTTTGTCCATTCCAAATCTGTGTCCCTCATGCCAGAGACTTCATCGTCTGCTTCGGCAACTCTCCAAAGCGCTGCCGATAGTAATTGGCAAACCGCCCCACATGCCCGAACCCGAACTCCAGCGCGACCTCTGTCACGCTGGTGTGCGGCTTCGCCAGCAAGTACTCCCTGGCGGCTTCGAGCCGTAATCCGCGCAAGCGGTCCATCGGGCTTTGACCGTATTCACGTTGGCATAAGGTGTTCAAGCTGCGAATGCTCACCCCGACAGCAACCGCCAGTTCAGCCAGGGAGATGCCTTGAGCAAGGTGTTCGCGCATGCTGGCGTCGATTTTTTGCAATTGACGGGTGGGCTGCCGCGGCGAACGCGACTCTTGTTGCGCAACGCCACAATGGCTGAGCAGAAACAGCGGCAGGCTTTGCTCCAGATGCTGTAACCAGCGAGAAGGCAGTGCACTCGACTCACCCTTGGGCAAGTGCTCCAGCAACTCGCTGACCAGACGAAACCAGCGCATCGCCAGTGGCCGTTCCAGACGGCTGACCGGCGCTAACGTGAAGCCCGATGGCAAGTCATCGGCCAGCGCATTTTGGCTGGCGTCGAGCAATGCTCGTGGCAGTTTGAGGATCAGTTGCTCACAGCCCTCCTCCCACACCACTCGAGCCTGGTTGCGCGGAGACAGGATCGCCACTTCTCCCGGGCTGACGTCATAGCCCATGCCGTCGGACTCAAGCGTGGCACTGCCGCGCAGCGGCATCTGTACCAGCACGAAATCTTCGAAAGGCTGCGGCCGGATTTCTACCTGGCCGCCGTAACGCAGCGCATACAGTTCGCAACTGGCGACCTGGCCGCGATAGAACGCCGTATCGACCCCGCCTCGCGGCCAGTCCAGCTCATGCTCCACCAGCGCTTGTCCCATCAAACGCTGGGTTTCCTGCGCCGAGCGACTGGTGAAGACCGGCTCGCGGCACATCAGCGACAAGTTGAGGCCCACGCTGTTGGCGGTGGCCGCGTGGAAAGTCGTCATGTCAAAGTGACCGGTTGCGACGGGCTTCACTGCGCTGCAGAGTGGCGCTGGGCGTTTCGTTGAACAGCTTGCGGTACTCACTGGCGAACCGGCCCAGATGCGAAAACCCCCAGCACATCGCGATCACGGAGATGTTGCGCACCGAGGCGTCTTCGAGGATTTCCTGGCGTACGGCGCCGAGGCGAAACTTTTTCAGGTAAGCCATGGGCGAGACGCCCATGTGCTTGCGAAAGCCTTCGAACAGTTTGAAGCGGGACACCCCTGCCGCCGCCTCAATGTCCTCCAGGTGGATGTCTTCGCGAGCGTTGCTTTCTATGAAGTCCTTGGCGCGCACCAGGTAATACGGCAACTTGACGCCCAGTTGGTCACGCAGTTCGGCACTGTAGTTGTTGGGTTGGGAAAGGATGAGCCCCTTGATCAGCGCGCTTTCGATATCGCGGGTGAAGTACACCTGACTGAACAGGTCGTGGCCGCGCTCCAGCTCATCGATGTAGTAACGGGCCAGCCGCCACCAGGAGGCAGAGGCGCCGTTGACCGCGTCCATCACCGGCTCGAACTTCAGCGGCATTTCCAGCGGGCGTTGCAGCATGCCTTCCAGTGTCTGGCGCATGGCCATGCGGGTGATCACCACGGAGATTTTGTGACAGTCACCGGCCATGCTCAGTGTCTGGGTTTCGTGCGGCGTCACGATCAGCCCCTGATCCTGATTGGAGTACAACCGACGGCCATCCTTGACCAATTCCTGCTCGCCGCGAATCGGCAGGCTGAGGCTGTAGCAATTGAGGTGTTCGGCATCCTCGACGCCGATGGTCACGTCGGTACCGTATTCCATCCGGCCCAAGGTCGTGGACATGGATTTGAACACATTGGCCTTGTGGTGAAACTGAATCCGGTTCGGCTGCGAGGTCTGCAGTTCGTGCGGCCCGCAAATGCCGGCCATCCATGCCCGGGCACCGGCCAGGTCGTAGCGATCTATGCGGATATCTCGAAACTGGACAACATTTGGTTCGGTCATGACGGTACACCCACGGCAATGGACATCGACACGCTCTTCGGCGCGTATTCTCATTGGGTTTGCAAGGGCTATGCCCAGCCGGTGCGAACAGGCGAAATCCGCACTTTTCGGCTAGTAATCGGAAACTATCTGGATGTCGAACGCGTTGCGCGGCGTTGATGCGCACAGCAATGGTGCCAGGAGCGGGCGACGCAACGGGTAAAGCGCTACCCGAGGCGTCACTTCTGCGCGCAACCGTGTCCGATTTCAGGGCAGGACGTTACCAAAATTTCCAGGTGTAAGTCGTGATCAGGCGGTTTTCCACCCAGTCATTGCCATGGCTGAATTTGGCGACGACATTGCCGGCCTCTACGCCCACGCCTTTGAGCGGACCGCTTTGCACCACGTAAGACAGCACCAGGTTGCGCTCCTGCTCCGCTGCCTGACTGAGGTTGTCGCCACGGTCCACCGAACTGCCCTTCAAGTATCGGGTCATGAAACTCAGGCCCGGCAGCCCCATGGCGGCAAAGTCGTAGTCATAACGCAGTTGCCAGGATTTTTCGTTGGGTTTGATGAACGCCACCCGCGACCAGTTCACCAGGAACGGCTGCGGCACATAACCGCCCAGTGTCGGGAAGTTGCTGTCGCCGAGCATGCGCTGGTATCCCACGCCGAATCGGTGCCCGCCTTTTTTCAGGGAGGTCATGGCGCCATAGGAACGGTTGTCAATGTCGCCGTAGAGCGCGTCGCCGTCTTCGCTGTTGTTGAAGTAACGCAGGTCAGTCTTCAGCGCATAGCCGTCGCCCAGGTCTGCCAGATGGGTGATGCCCAGGTAGTGCTGCTGGTAGATGTCTTCCAGTTGCGCGTAGAAGTAAGTACCGGTCAGCGACGGAGTGAAAGCATAGCTGGCACCGGCAAGGTTGAGCCCGTCACTGCCATGGCGCACACCCGAACCGGTCTGCAGGTACAGTTTTTCGTAGTTGGAGGAGTTACGCGCACCGATCTGCGTCAGCCGCCCGGCGGTCAATGTCAGGCCGTCGATTTCCTTGGATTCGAGCAGGCCACCGCGATAGGTCGTGACCAACTGACGTGAATCATCAATGATCACCACCGGCAGTAACGGCCGCAGTTCACCGACTTTCAGCTCGGTTTTCGAATAGCGCATTTTCAGCGTCGCCCCGCCACGGCCATATTCATCGGCCTGCTCCTGACGGCTTCGGCTGTAAGGAATGATGGAGTCATCGCCGCGCCCGCCACCGCCGTCCAGCCTATAGGCATACTGCACCTCTGCGTCCAGGCCGAACTGCACCGGGCCTTCGGTATAGCCGGAGGCAAAACGCAGGTCGAACCCCTGAGTCCAACTGCCCACCCGCGAACGGGCCGGGTTGTCCTGCTTGAAATCCCGATCGATGTAGAAGTTGCGGGTACCCAGTGTCAGCCGGCTGTCAGAGACCACGTCAGCCTGAGCCAATAATGGCGTCAACAAGCCCACTGTTTGAATCCCTCGAACTAACCACGTTTTATGCAACATATTATTTTTCCCCCTGCCGCGTTTAGAGCAACACATGAATAGAAGGCACTTCTGGCTAAAACCAGGGCCATGAGCAATGGCAGTTTCCAGTGACCTGCAGCGAGACACTCTGGTGGTGCTTCGATTGAAATTAAGCCGCAACAAGTTCGTCAGCGGCTATCCCGTTACTGGAAGACAATTAGCCGTTTGCTCAGCCTTCACAGGCGACAAAACCCAGTATTTACAGGAGAAAATCGCCAACAACCCAGGATCAAGGCTTATTTTCCGGATGGGTTTCCACTAATAAGCGGATAGACCCTGTCCATCGCCACGTCATTTAATGAAGGCGTGAATTAGCCCATTGGCCGAGGACTGGGATATGACAACTGCACGAAGTATCGAACAGTGGAAAAGTTATATAGAAAGTTGCCTGGACTTCCGTCCGGAAGACGGTGTTTATCGCATCGCCCGCGATATGTTTACCGACCCGGAATTGTTCGATCTGGAAATGGAACTGATTTTCGAGAAGAACTGGATTTACGCCTGCCACGAAAGCGAGATCGCCAATAATCACGATTTCATGACGATGCGTGCCGGCCGCCAGCCGCTGATCATCACCCGCGACGGTGAAGGTCGTCTGAACGCCCTGATCAACGCCTGCCAGCACCGTGGCACCACCCTTACCCGCGTTGGCAAGGGCAACCAGTCGACTTTTACGTGCCCCTTCCACGCCTGGTGCTACAAAAGCGACGGCCGGCTGGTAAAGGTCAAGGCGCCGGGCGAATACCCCGAAGGCTTCGACAAGGCTACCCGCGGCCTGAAAAAGGCCCGTATCGAAAGCTATAACGGCTTCGTGTTCGTCAGCCTCGACGTGGAGGGCACCGACACCCTGGAAGACTTCCTCGGTGACGCCAAGGTGTTCTTCGACATGATGGTGGCGCAGTCACCTACCGGTCAGCTCGAAGTGCTGCCGGGCAAGTCGGCTTACACCTACGACGGCAACTGGAAACTGCAGAACGAGAACGGCCTGGACGGTTACCACGTCAGCACCGTCCACTACAACTACGTGGCCACCGTGCAACACCGCCAACAGGTCAACGCCGAAAAAGGCCTGACTTCCAGCGACACCCTGGACTACAGCAAGCTGGGGGCCGGCGACAAGGAAACCGACGACGGCTGGTTCGCTTTCCACAACGGCCACAGCCTTCTGTTCAGCGACATGCCCAACCCGGCCGTGCGCCCTGGCTACGCCACCATCATGCCGCGTCTGGTCGAGGAACACGGCCAGGGCAAAGCCGAGTGGATGATGCACCGCCTGCGCAATCTGAACGTCTACCCGAGCATGTTTTTCCTCGACCAGATCAGCTCGCAGTTGCGCATCATCCGCCCGGTGGCCTGGAACAAGACCGAAATCAACAGCTTCTGTCTGGGTGTGGTCGGCGAGTCGGACGCCGATCGGGAAAACCGCATTCGTCAGTTCGAAGACTTCTTCAACGTGTCCGGCATGGGCACCCCCGATGACCTCGTGGAGTTCCGTGAAGCCCAGCGTGGCTTCCAGGCGCGTCTGGAACGCTGGAGCGACATTTCCCGCGGCCAGGGCAAGTGGGTCGAAGGCGCCACCCGCAACAGCGAAACCATTGGCATCGCCCCGGCACTGACCGGCACCGAGTTCACCCATGAAGGCCTGTACGTCAACCAGCACGCCAACTGGCAGCGCTTTTTGCTCGAAGGCCTGGCGCGCAAGGCGGCCGAACAACAACCGTTGAAACTGCGTGAGGTGTGAACATGAATTCGCAACTGCAATACCGCGTCGAGCAATTTCTCTACCGCAACGCCGAGGCCTGCGATGCCCAGGACTGGGACACCTACCTGGCCATGTTCAGCGATGACAGCGAATTCCACCTGCCGCAATGGGATTCGGAGCACGTCTACACCACCGACCCGAAAAAAGGCATGTCACTGATCTACTACCCCAACCGGGGTGGTCTGGAAGACCGGGTGTTCCGCATTCGTACCGGCAAGGCGGCATCGACCATCCCGATGCCGCGCACCCTGCACCTGATCAGCAACGTGCGTATCGCGCCGCTACAGGATGATGAGCTGGAGGTCCGCGTCAACTGGAGCACCTTGTACTACCGCATGCAAACCGCCGAGCAGTTCTTCGGCCGAGCCACCTACCGCCTGCGCCCCGACGGCGAGAGCTGGAAGATCGCCCGCAAACACGTAGTGCTGCTCAACGACACGATCAACTCCGTGCTCGATTTCTACCATCTCTGAACCCTGCGGATTAACGCTCATGACGTACAAGGTCGCCTTCAGTTTCGCCGATGGCAAAACACTCTTCTGCAACGTGCAGAACAATGAAATCCTGCTCGACGCGGCCCTGCGCAGCGGAATCAAGATTCCGTTGGACTGCCGCGAAGGGGTTTGCGCGACCTGTCAGGGCCGCTGCGAATCCGGGCAGTACACTCAGGACTATGTGGACGATGAAGCACTGTCGGCCAGTGACCTGGCCGAGCGCAAGATGCTGACCTGCCAGACGCGCGTGCAGTCGGACGCGGCCTTCTACTTCGACTTCGATTCCAGTCTCTGCGGCAGCAGCGGCCCGAGCACTCTGCAAGGCACCGTGAGCGAGGTGCGACAGGTATCGCCGACCACCGCCATCGTGCATGTGGAAGTCGGTGCAGCGGGCGCGGCGCTCGACTACCTGCCGGGCCAGTACGCTCGTCTGCAGGTACCGGGCACCGAACATCGGCGCTCGTATTCCTTTGCCTGCGCGCCGGGCAGCAGCAACCTGCAGTTTCTCATTCGCTTGCTGCCCAGCGGCGTGATGACCGATTACGTGCGCGATCGTTGCCAGGTCGGTGACGTGATCCACATGGAAGCGCCGTTGGGTGCTTTCTACTTGCGTCATATCGACCGACCGCTGGTGATGGTGGCCGGTGGCACCGGGCTGTCGGCGTTCCTGGGCATGCTCGACCAGATTGCCGACCAGCACGGCTGCGGCCATCCGGTGCACCTGTACTACGGCGTGCGCGAGGCCGCGGACCTGTGCGAGGTCTCGCGCATCGAGGCCTATGCCGCACGCATCCCCGGGTTCCGTTTCACGCCCGTGGTCAGCAATCCCAACCCCGACTGGCCGGGCAAGACCGGCTATATCGCCGATCACCTGGAATTGGCCGAGTTGCGCGACCAGCCGTTCGACCTGTACCTGTGCGGCCCGCCGCCGATGGTCGAGTCAATCAAGGACTGGCGCCAGCAGCACGGCCTGGACCAAAGCCGCCTCTATCTGGAGAAGTTCACCGAGAGCAACAGCTGACACAGCACTTCCATAACAACAATCAATCGGCCCGACCGAACACTGAATCACTGCCCTCATCGATATCCACCGTGCGTTGGCACGACCTACTTCATAGGCCGCCTCATGAAAAACCTGGTATTGCGTGCATGTCTGGCAACCTCCCTCTGCGCAGCGACGGCTGCCCAGGCCGTGGAGCCTGTCCGAATCGGCTTCATCACCACCCTTTCCACCCCCGCCGGCTACCTGGGCGAAGACTCGCGGGACGGCTTCCAGCTGGCGATCGATCAGGAGGACGGCAAGCTCGGCGGTGTGCCGGTGCAACTCATTGTGGAAGATGACGGACTGCAACCGGCCAAGGCCAAGCAGATCGCCGACCGCATGAGCCTGGACGGTATTTCGCTGTACACCGGGGTGATTTTTTCCAACGTGCTGGCGGCCGTGATCAACACCGCCACAAAGGACGGTTTCTACGTCAGCAACAACACCGCGCCCTCGACCCTGGCCGGTGAAAAGTGCATGGCCAACTACTTCGTCGCCTCCTACCAGAACGACACCCCGCACGAGATGGCCGGTGTCGCCGCCAACGAGCTGGGCTACAAGAAGATGGTGATTCTGGCGCCCAACTATCAGGGCGGCCGTGACGCACTGGCCGGTTTCAAGCGCACCTTCAAGGGCGAAGTGACCGAGATCTACACCAAGCTCAACCAACTGGACTTCTCGGTGGAACTGGCGCGCGTGCGTGCGCTGGCGCCGGATGCGATCTTCCAGTTTCACCCGGGCGGCGGCGGCATCAACTTCGCCAAGCAGTACGGCGGCTCGGGCCTGTCGGCGCAAATCCCGATGGTGGTGCCGGTGTTCTCCATGGATGAACGTATGCTCGCCGCCACCGGCGATGTGGCCAAGGGCACCAACATTGTCACCCTGTGGAACCCGCAGTCGGACAACCCGGCCAACCAGGCCTTCGTCAAAGCCTTCACCGAGAAGTACAAGCGCGCCCCGACGGTGTATGCCGCCCAGACCTACGACACGGCACGACTGATCGGCGCAGCCCTGAAGACCTCCCAGGGCAATCTGAAAGATCAGGCGGCCTTCCGCTCGGCCATGAAGAACGTCAAGTTCGATTCCATTCGCGGTGACTTCAGCTTCGCCCAGAACCAGCACCCGGTGATCGACTGGTACCTGCTGCAAGTGCAGGCCGGCGCCGATGGCAAGCTGATCGAAGTGCCGATCAAGACTCTGGCGACCCGCCACGTCGACAGCTACGCCGCTCAATGCTCGATCTGACCGGCACCTGAGCCCCCGTCCTCGCCCTGCAGAAACCTGCGGGGCGTTTTCATGAGGAACGCAGTCATGTTATTGCTCGAACAGATTCTCAACGGCCTGCAATACAGCGCCTTGCTGTTTCTGCTGGCCTCGGGCCTGACCCTGATTTTCGGCATCATGGGCGTGATCAACCTCGCCCACGGTGCCTTTTACATGGTCGGCGCTTTTTGTGCCGCCTACACCGCCATGGCGACCGGCTCGTTCTGGCTGGGCGGCCTGGCCGCGCTGATCGGCTCGGCCTGCTATGGCGCGCTGATTGAAACCTCGATCATGCGCCACCTCTACAAACGCGATCACCTGGATCAGGTGCTGGCGACGTTGGCCGTGGTGTTTTTCAGCAACGAATTGCTGACCCTGATCTTCGGTCGCAGCCCACCGGCCATGCCCACGCCCGAATGGTATTCGAGTTTTGTCCAAGTGCTGCCGGGGCTGATGTACCCGGTCAGCCGGCTGCTGTTCATCATTGCAGGTCTGGTGGTGGCGGTCGGCATGTGGCTGCTGATCAACCACACGCGCCTGGGCATGCTGATTCGCGCGGGGGCCGACGACCATGAAATGGTCGGCGCGCTGGGCGTCAACATCGCCCGGCTGTACACCCTGGTATTCGTCTTCGGTTGCATGCTGTGCGGCCTGGCCGGCTTCATGGCGGCACCGCTGCTGTCGGTGGAAATCGGCATGGGCGAGAAGATCCTGATCACCACCTTCGTGGTCATCGTCGTCGGCGGTGTCGGTTCGGTGCGCGGTGCGCTGGTCGGTGCCCTGCTGATCGGCATGGTCGACAGCCTCGGCCGTGCCTACATTCCGCCGCTGCTGGACCAACTGCTGCCCAGCGAAACCAGCGGCACCCTGAGCGCCGGGCTGATTTCCGCCAGCGCCTACATCGTCATGGCCCTGGTGCTGCTGGTGCGTCCGCGCGGCCTGCTGCCGGCCCGTGCCTGAGGAGAACGCTATGTCACCACGCCTTATCATTGACCTTGCGTGCCTGGCGACCTTTGCCTGCATGCCGCTGCTGGCCCACTGGTTGCACGAACCCTACCTGGTCAGCTTCTTCACCCGCCTTGCGATTTACGGCATGGCGGCCATCAGTCTGGACTTGTTGATCGGCTACGGCGCCATGGTCAGCTTCGGCCATGCCGCGTTCTTCGGACTGGGCGGTTACATCGTCGGCATCGTTGCCTTCCACACGTCGCAAGGCATGCCGCTGTGGGGCTGGGAAGGCAGCAACAGCGCGCTGGTGGTGTGGCCACTGGCCCTGCTGGTATGCGCGCTGCTTTCGTGGCTGGTGGGTTATCTGTCGCTGCGTACCAGCGGCGTGCAGTTCATCATGATCACCCTCGCGTTCGGCCAGATGCTCTACTTCGTGCTTGGCTCGCTGTCGCTGTACGGCGGTGACGACGGCATCCTGCTCAACGAGCGCAATACCCTCGGCGCACTGGATCTGAGCGACGCCAACCACTTCTACTACCTGTGTGTAGCGTTGCTGGCCGGTTGGTTGCTGCTGTGTCGGCGGCTGGTCAATTCGCGTTTCGGTTTTGTCCTGCGCGGGCTCAAGCAGAGCGAGCGGCGCAGTGTCAGCCTGGGCCTCAAACCCTTGCGCTATCGCCTGACGGCCTTTGTGATCGCGGGCACCGGCGGCGGTCTGGCGGGCATTCTGTGGGCCAATTACGCGCTGTTCGTCAGCCCCGACATGGGCGCCTGGCACAAGTCCGGCGAGTTGATGGCGATGGTGATCCTCGGCGGCGTCGGTACCCTGCTCGGCCCGTTGCTGGGTGCGGCCACCTACCTGGGCCTTGAACAAGTGCTGAGCCAGTGGACCGAACACTGGATGCTGATTTTCGGTCCTCTGTTGCTGCTGGTGGTGCTGTTCGGCAAGAAAGGCGTTTACGGATTGCTGCTGAGCCTGTTGCAGCGCAAGCCGAACGTGGTTGCCGTCAAATCGAACACCGCCGTGGAGGCACGCCCATGAGCGCACAGCTATCGATTCGTGATCTGCACAAGGCCTTCGGCGCGGTGAAAGCCACCAACGGCGCCAGCCTGGAACTGGCCAAGGGTGAGTTGCACGCCATCATCGGCCCGAACGGCGCCGGTAAATCCACGCTGATCGCGCAGATCGCCGGGGAAATTTTCCCCGACCATGGCCAGATTCATCTCAACGGTCAGGACATCACCCGCGTACCGGCCTGGCAGCGGCCACGCCTGGGACTGGCGCGGGCCTTCCAGGTCAGTCAGCTGTTCACCGAGTTCACCTTGCTGGAGAACGTCGCCCTGGCTATCGCCGCTCGTGATGGCAAGGCGTTCGGCATGTGGCGTCCGCTGAGCCGCGACACCCGCCTGTTGGAACCGGCGCTTGGCTACTTGCAGCAGGTGGGCCTGGGCCCTCGCGCGCAAGACCCGGTCCACGAACTGTCCCATGGCGAACGGCGGCAACTGGAGATCGCCCTGGCCCTGGCTCAGGAAGCCTCGGTGCTGTTACTCGATGAGCCGATGGCCGGGATGGGCGCCGACGAATCCGCACGCATGACCGAGCTGCTGCACAGCCTCAAGGGCCGCTACGCAATCCTGCTGGTTGAACATGACATGGACGCGGTATTCGCCCTCGCCGACCGTATCACGGTACTGGTCTACGGTCAGACGGTGCTGACCGGCAGCGTCGAACAAGTGCGCAACGACCCGCAAGTGCGGGCCGCCTACCTGGGAGAAGAACATGCTTGAGGTTCAAGGCTTGAAAGCGGGCTATGGCTTGAGCCAGGTGCTGTTCGACATGCACCTGAGTATCGAGCAGGGCCAGGTGGTGTCGTTGATCGGCCGCAACGGCATGGGCAAGACCACCACGGTCAAATCAATCATGGGGTTGCTCAAGCCCAGTGCCGGCAGCATCCGCATCAACGGCACGGAAATGCGGGGTGCTGCGCCCTATCGCATCGCCAAGGCCGGCCTGGGACTGGTGCCGGAGGGCCGCCGCGCCTTCGGCACCCTGAGTGTGCGGGAAAATCTGCTGGCCACCGCCACGCGGGGCAAGTGGGACCTGGCGCGGGTCTATGAACTGTTCCCGCGCTTGCTGGAGCGCCAGGACCAGCTGTCTCGCACCCTGTCCGGTGGCGAGCAGCAAATGCTGGTGGTGGGCCGCGCGCTGCTGACCAACCCCAGCCTGTTGATTCTCGACGAAGCCACTGAAGGCCTGGCCCCCATCATCCGCGAGCAGATCTGGCGTTGCCTGGCCACCCTCAAGGCAGAGGGTGAGACGATTCTGGTGATCGACAAAAACCTCAAGGAAATGGCACGGGTAGTTGACCGTCATCACATCATTGAGAAGGGACGACAGGTCTGGGATGGCACCCCTGTGGAACTCGCGGCTCAACCCGAACTGTCGCAACGCTACCTGGGAGTGTGAGCAGCCATGGACCTCGATCAGGCTTACAACAACGTCGCAGCAGTGGGCGATTTTCCACAGATCATGCAGCGTTTTCGCCAGCGCAGCGCCGAGACCTATGCGAGCCACGCCTGGCAGCGTGATTTGCCCTATGGCGATGCCATGCGCGAGCGTTTCGACTGGTACGCCCACGCGGATGCCGGCGCGCCGACGCTGCTGTTCATTCATGGCGGTTACTGGCAGGCCTCGGACAAGGACGACTACGCCTTTATCGCCGAGGGGCTGATCGAGGCCGGCTTCAATGTCGGACTGCTCGAGTACACCCTGGCGCCCGAGGCGAACATGAGCACCATCGTCGGGCAGATCGGCAAGGCTCTGGACCACCTGATGGCGCACCGCGAAGCCTTGAACATCGGTCAACAGGTGGTGCTTTGCGGGCACTCGGCGGGAGGCCATCTGACCGCGCTGCATCGCCGACATCCGCTCGTGACCCTGGCCCTGCCGATCAGCGGCCTGATGGAGCTCGAACCCATCAGCCGCTGCTGGTTGAACGACAAGCTGCAACTGAGCCAAGAGGATATCCAGCGCTTTAGCCCGCAAAGGCTGATCGGCGACGGCGCACCGTTGCTCGTGACCGTGGGCGCGGATGAGTTGCCGGAGTTGATTCGGCACTCGCGCGAGTACGCCAGTGCCTGTCGCGAGGCCGGGCAGGCCGTGAACCTGGTCGAGCTTGCAAGGTGTCATCATTTCGCTGTGCTGGATGATCTGGCCCAGGCGGATGGCGAACACTTGCGGGCGCTGCTTGCGCACCTGAGGGCGACGCGTTCAACCCGATAACACACGTCATCGGTAACCCCCATCGCTCCCACAGGTATTGCACTGCCCTTGTGGGAGCGAGCCTGCTCGCGAAAAACGCCCGGACAACGCGATCATGCGGACAGGGCACCTCTTCGTTGGCGCCCATCCACCCTGCCAATCACTCTCGCCAGAAGTGGATACCGGTTTGCCTTTAACGGCTTTTTTGCCCTCACCAAGCTTCATACAGTGGCTACGAATTCAGACAGGAATTGCGTATGTCCAGCCTCTCGCTCAGGGTCGCACACATCGAGCTTTTGACCCCCAGAATCCGCCGCGTCCTGCTGGTGTCCAGCGACGCCCGACCACTGCCGGGCTTCACCGCCGGGGCGCACCTTGAGTTGCACGTACCCGGCAATCGCACTCAACGCCGGGCCTATTCGCTGGTCAACTTGCCCGACGGCGAGCACTACGAAATCGCCGTCCAGCTCGAAGCGTCGGGTACCGGTGGATCGCGTTGGGTGCACTCGCTCAAGGTCGGCGATGAACTGCTGGCCGAATCGCCACGCAACCACTTTCCACTGCATGAAAACACCGAACACGCACTGCTGATCGCCGGCGGCATCGGCATCACGCCGATGCTTGGCATGGCCCGGTCGCTGCGAGCGGCGGGCAAGCCCTTCACCCTGCACTACGCCGGTCGCGATGAAGCGCAGATGGCCTATCTGCCAGAGGCCCGCGCCTGCCAGGACAACCATTGCTGGATCAGCGGCGGCGACCCGCAAAAGCGCCTTCCTGCCGCTGCAATCCTGACCGCGCCAAGACCCGGTCTGCACCTCTACATCTGCGGCCCGACCGCCCTGCTCAACAGCGTGCTGGCCTGCGCTCGCGAACAGGGTTGGGCAGAAGATCACCTGCATTACGAACTGTTCAGCGGCGCCCTGGAAATGGCCGGCGATCAAGGCTTTGAGGTGCGCCTGCGCGAAAGCGGCGTGAGCCTGCAAGTGGCCGCCGGGCAAAGCGTGCTCGACGCCATGCTCCAGGCCGGCCTGGACCCGATGTTCGACTGCCGACGGGGTGACTGCGGCGTGTGCGTCGCTCAGGTCATCGACGGCCAGCCCGATCACCGCGACATCTGCCTGTCGGAGCGCGAGCGCGCCAGCGGCAGTTTCTGCACTTGTGTCTCCCGTACCCGCAGCGCGCTGCTGGTGCTCGATCTGTGACAAACCGAGGACATCCCGTGATACCGACCAACGAGCAAATTGCTGCCTTGATCCGTGAGGACAGCGTCCACAAGAGCGTCTACACCGACCCGACCCTGTTCAAGCTGGAGATGGAGCGCATCTACGGCAACGCCTGGATCTACGTCGGCCATGAAAGCCAGGTCAAGAACCCCGGCGACTACCACACCACCCGTCTCGGTGATCAGGACGTGATCATGGTGCGCGGCGCCAATCAGCTGGTCAGCGTGCTGTACAACCGCTGCCCGCACAAGGGCGCCAAACTGGTGGCCGACGGTGACGGCAGTGTCGGCAAATTCTTCCGCTGTCCGTATCACGCCTGGACCTTCAAACTCGACGGCCAGCATTTGTCGGCACCGCTCAAGAGCGGTTTCGAAGGCACCTGCTACGACCCCAAACACCCGGATTTCTCCATGGCCAGCGTCGCCCGCGTCGAGACCTATCGGGGCTTCGTGTTCGCCAGCCAGGCGGCGTTCGGGCCGGACCTGAAAGCATTTCTGGGTGGCGTCATCACCTCCATCGACAACCTCTGCGACCGTTCACCGGTGGGCGAAGTCGAGGTGGCCGGCGGCATCTTCCGTGTTCAGCAGCGCTCGAACTGGAAAGTGTTCTACGAGAACCTGCACGACACCATGCACGCCCGCGTGACCCACGAATCGTCGGTAGACGCTGCGCGTGACGAAGCCCAGGCCATCGGTGAAATGCCCTTCGAGCTGCTGATCATGGACGGCAATGGCGAACCCTACGACTTCTGGGAAAAACTCGAACTGCGCGCTTACCACAACGGCCACGGCTACATGGAAGCGATCTTCGACCCGGCCGCCGCCGAGCGCGACGAGGTCTCCCGTGCTCACTTCGAATGCCTGAGCCAGGCCTACGGCGAGCAGCGCGCCAAGGAAATCCTCGGCATGAACCGCCATAACACGGTGATCTACGGCAGCGGCTCGCCGCACACCGTGTTCATGCAGTTCCGGGTGATCCGCCCCATCGCGGTGGACCGGACCATGGTCGAGATCCAGACCTTCCGCTGCAAGGGCGCTCCGGATGCCGTGTTCGACCGCGCGCTGACCTACGCCAACGTCATCAACTCACCCTCCTCCAACGTGATGCCCGACGATGTCGAAGTCTACGCCCGCTGCCAGGAAGGCAACATGACCCGCGGTGGGGAGTGGATCAGCATGCACCGCTACGCCGGCACCGATAAGCCGTTGGAGGACGGCGCGGTGTCCACCAACGGCACCAGCGAACTGCCGATGCGCAACCAGTTTGCCGCCTGGAAACAGTTCATGACCGCCACCCTGATCGCCAAGGAGAGCACCCATGCTGCTTGACCGCCGAATCGACGTCGACACCCGCCAGTTGACCCCCGCCCAGGTTCCCGTCGAGACCCTGCGCCAGATCGAACAGTTTCTTTACCGTGAGGCGCGTCTGCTGGATGAGCGGCGTTTCTGGGAGTGGGACAAGCTGTTCACCGACACCGGCATGTACTGGGTGCCGCACAAGCACGAGCAAGCCAACCCGTTCGACCATATCTCGCTGTTCTGGGAAAACCGCATGCTGCGCGAGGTGCGGATTCGGCGGGTGGAAAACGCCCGCAACTGGTCTCAGCAACCGCAAACCCAGACCGCGCACCTGGTCGGCAATGTGCTGGTCGAGGGGCTCGACGCCCAAGGCCTGCTGGTGGTCAGCGCCAGCTTCCAGTACAGCGAGTGGCGTCTGGAGCAACGTCAACTCGCCGGTCGCTACACCTATAAATTGGCCGCTCAGGACGGCGGTGACTGGCAGATCCAGCTCAAGCGCGTGGACCTCATCAACTGCAACGATGTGTTCGCCAACCTTGAGGTATTCGTGTGATGAACGCGCCGGTGGTGATCGCCCTGCACTATCAGAATGACGTGTTGCACCCCGATGGCAAGATAAGGGTCGGGCTGGGGTCCGAAGACAGCGTGCGCGCCGCACTGCTCGACGCCGCCGGCAGATTACTGGCTGGCGCACGCGCCAAGGGTTGGCCTATCGTTCACGTGCGTGTGGCGTTCCGACCGGACTACGCCGACCTGATCCAGAACGCGCCAATTCTGCGCACGGTCGCCACCCTCGGCGCTGTCCGGGAGGGCAGTTGGGGAGCGGAGTTTTTCAGCACCCTGGCGCCGCTGGACAGCCGCACTGAATTCGTCGTCACCCACAACCGGATCAACGCTTTTTATGGCTCACCGCTGGAAACCGTGGTGCGCCAGTTCAATCCTTCGCACCTGTTGATCGCTGGCGTGGCGACCCATTCTGTAGTGGAGAGCACAGTGCGCCATGCGGTGGATTGCGGATTCGAGGTGACGGTGGCAGCAGATGCCTGCGCCAGCGCGGACAGCGGCGCGCATGTGGCCTCGCTGGCGAGCATGGCGCTGATCGCCCGTATCAGCCACGTCAAGGAAGCACTGGAGGACTTGGCATGATGCTCGAAGGCAAAGTGGCGATTGTGACCGGCAGTACTCAGGGACTGGGCCTGGACATCGCTCGGCAGCTGTTGGCCGAGGGCGCTCGGGTGATGCTGGTGGGGCGTAACGCCGACAGCGGTCAGGCATTGGCGCAAGCAATGGGTTGCGGATTTTCAGCCTGCGACGTGGAGCGCGACGAAGATATCGACGCGTGCATCACAGCCACGCTGGCCCGCTTCGGCAGGCTCGACATTCTGGTCAACAACGCTTGCCTGTACGCCGATCAGGGACTGGCCTCTGACCGCGCACAGTGGCTGAAAACCCTGAACGTCAATCTGGTGTCGGCGGCGATCTTTACCCAGAAGGCCGCCGTGCATCTGCCCAGCGGCGGCGTGGTCATCAACATTGGCAGCACCGGCGGTAAATTCGGCGCAGCCGGGCGTGCACTCTACCCCGCCTCCAAAGCCGGCATCCTGCAACTGACGAAAAACCTGGCCATGACCCTGGCCCCGGAGCAAGTCCGGGTGCTGAGCGTATCCCCGGCCTGGACCTGGTCGCCCAGCGTCGCCGACCTGAGCGACAACGATCCGCAGCTGGCCGATCGGGTCGGAGCCCCCTTTCACCCGCTCGGGCGCATTGGACGGGGCCATGAAGTAGCAAGCGTGGTGGCCTTTCTATGCAGCGCCGGTGCCGGCTGGATGACCGGTGTCGACGTGCCGGTGGACGGCGGCTTTTCGATCCTGGGGCCAGACCGTGGCGTGTCGCCGCGAGTGTGGTTTCAACAATACCGTGACAGCCAATAAAACCTGATAACCGAATGAGGTAGACAACATGGGCAAGATGATTGAGATCCGGGCAACGGACAGCAACGCCACGTTCAGCGGTTACCTGGCCCTGCCGGCCAGCAGCAAGGGCCCCGGGGTGGTGATCGGCCAGGAGATTTTCGGGGTCAACGCCAATATGCGCGCGGTGGCCGATTTCTATGCCGAGGAAGGCTACGTGGCTCTGGTGCCGGACCTGTTCTGGCGCCTGCAACCGGGCGTTGACCTGGGCTACACCGAAGCGGATTTTGCCGCTGCCATCGACCTGTTTCAGCGTCTGGACGTGGACAAGGCAATCACCGACATCGACGCCAGCTTCAAAGCCCTGCGTGCCCTGCCTGAAGTCGAAGGCTCGGGCCTGGGTTATGTCGGCTTCTGCATGGGCGGCAAACTGGCCTGGCTGACTGCCGCACGCACCGATGTGGCCTGCTCGGTCGGCTACTACGGCATGGGTATCGAACACCTGCTGCACGAATCGGAAAACCTCACGGGCCGGCTGGTACTGCATTTTGCCGAGAACGATGGCTACTGCGACGCCAATGCCCGCGCCCGGATCAGCGAGCACCTGGCCGGCAGCGACAAAGCCGAAATCTACGTGTACCCAGGCGTCGACCATGCCTTCGCCCGGGCCGGGGGCTCACACTACGACAAGCCCGCCTCGCTGATGGCCCATGAACGCAGCATCGCCGCACTCAAGCGCGAGATCGGCCCCCACTTCAACCTGTCAGCCCTGTGGGAAGAACACATCCGCCACGAATTCGAGACCCGCGACGTACCCGCCACCATGGCAACCATGGTCGCCGAACCCTACGTCAACCATATCCCGACCATGACCGGCGGCGTCGGCGCCAGGGAACTCAGCCGCTTCTATCAACACCATTTTGTCCACGGCAATCCACCGGACATGAAGCTCATCCCGATTTCCCGCACCATCGGCGCATTGCAGATCGTGGATGAATTCATCATGTGTTTCACCCACAGCACCGAAATCGACTGGATGCTGCCCAACGTCGCACCGACCGGGAAGTACGTCGAGATACCGATGCTGGGGGTGATCAAGTTCCGGGGCGACAAGCTGTACCACGAACATATCTACTGGGACCAGGCCAGTGTGCTGGTGCAGATTGGCTTGTTGAACCCTGAAGGGCTGCCGGTGGCAGGCGTGGAAACGGCGAGAAAGCTGTTGGATGAACAGCTGCCGTCCAATACGTTGATGGGTCGCTGGACGCACAGCGGGCAATAGCGACCGACAATGAAAAAGGCCGATCTGTCACTCAACAGATCGGCCTTTTTTCATTCAATCAAACGTCAGACATGCTCACTGCTTTTCGCCTGCACCACCCGTGGCTCTCCATGCCCAGGGTCCGCCTCTACCACCGGGATCTCTTTGCCGTCGCAGTCACGCAACTTGCCTTCGCTGAAGTAATCCCCTTCGCGCAACGCCGCCAAGTCCTGGTACCGCAGGACCCGTTCAGTACCGGCGGCAAACACCGACTGCTGATCCGAGTTACCGGCAGTGAGGTGGTTGAAGGTCAGGTTCAGCACGATGGCCATGATCGCCGAGGAGCTGATGCCCGAGTGGAAGATCGTGGCGAACCAGCTTGGGAAGTGGTCGTAGAAATTTGGCGCAGCGATGGGGATCATGCCAAAACCGATGGAGGTGGCGACGATGATCAGGTTGACGTTGTTGCGGTAGTCGACCTTGGACAGCGTGCGAATGCCGCTGGCCGCCACGGTGCCGAACAGCACGATCCCGGCGCCGCCGAGCACGGAGGTCGGAACAGCGGCGATGACCCGGCCCATGAAGGGCAGCAGGCCGAGGATCACCAGAAACAAGCCGCCGGTGGCCACCACGAAGCGGCTCTTGATCCCGGTGACCGCCACCAGACCGACGTTCTGAGCGAACGCGCTTTGGGTAAAAGAGCCGAAGATTGGCGCGATCATGCTCGACAGCATATCGGCGCGCAGACCGTTGCCCAGGCGTTTGGAGTCGACCTTGGTGTCGATGATTTCACCGACCGCAAGGATGTCCGCCGAGGTTTCCACCAGCGTCACCATGACCACGATGCACATCGACAGGATCGCAGCGAAGTGGAAGGTCGGCATGCCGAAGTGGAACGGCGTCGGGAAGCCGAACATCGGGCCTTGGGTGACGGACGAGAAATCCGCCATGCCGAGGAACACCGCGATGACTGTGCCGATCACCATGGCCAACAGAATCGAGAGCCGGGAGATGGTCGCGCTGCCGATTTTGCTCAACAACAGCACCAGCACCAGCGTCACCGCCGCCAGACCGATGTTCGCCATGCTGCCGAAGTCTGGCGCATGACTGTTGCCCCCCATGGCCCAACGCGCGGCCACCGGCATCAGCGTCAGGCCAATGGTCGTGATCACGATGCCCGTCACCAGCGGCGGGAAGAATTTGGTGATTCGCGAGAACACCGGCGTGATCAGCAAACCGATCAACGACGCGGCAATCACCGCCCCCAGGATCGACTGAAACCCGCCCTCCCCGCCACTGCTGACAATGGCCACCATCGTCGCGACGCCCGAGAACGACACGCCCTGCACCAGCGGCAACTGACAACCGAAAAACGGTAAACCGAGGGTCTGCAGCAATGTCGCCAAGCCCCCCGCAAACAATGAAGCAGCAATCAACAAACCGATGTCCGCCGGCGAGAGCCCGGCCGCCTGGCCGATGATCAAAGGCACCGCGACGATGCCGCCGTACATGGTCAAAACGTGTTGCAGGCCGTAAGCCATATTCGCGCCGACCCCGAGGTTTTCGTCCTCAGGCCGTTGGTGTGAAACATGGGGCGTTTTCATGGTTGGGGGGTTCCCTGGTTTTTGTTATGCGCACACTGTATGCAAGACTCAGGACAAATGTCTATAGAGTTGTATACAACTAATCGGTCAGATTATGGACACCCGTCCATGTAGCCCTTTTCCTGCGCTGTTTTCCCCTCCAAAAAACATTTGAAATACATCCCTCCTTTGTCTTCTCCCCCGCCCGCTAGTCTTTGGCATTCCAAGCGACCATCGGTACGGACGCCCCCCATATACATATAAAGTATGCATAATAAAGTCATTCGAAATTCAGTCTCACAAGGCAAAGAACGCAGCGAACAAGTTAAAGCATCAGGGGATCAGCCTCGCGGAGACAGAGGCCGTGTTTTATGACGAGAGAGCCCTCTCGCCGCAGGACAACCATCACGATGAGCAGCGGTGGATCATCATGGGGCTGGATGCCAAAGGTCGCTTGTTGGTCGTTGCGTACACGTATCGCGAGCCGAATTTCGTTCGAATCATTGCCGCGCGCATCGCTACCAAAAATGAGCGGTGCCGATATCTGGAGGCTTGAACCATGAAAGACGAATACGATTTCAGCAAGGCCAAACGCGGAGCGGTTGCCTCCGGCAAAGGCAAGACCCGAATCACCATCATGCTTGACGATGTCGTGTTAGACGCGGCGCGTACCGCAGCCGAGAGTGAGGGATTCGGTTATCAGACGGTGATCAACAACACCTTGCGCCAGGCCTTGCTCGGCGATGGAAGCAAGACAGCGGCCATCCCGAACACCGCTGTTGCAAACTCTGGACATTTCAAGGAAGGAATAACCGCCTCCGAACTAAAAAACCTGGAGAAAAAACTATCAGAGGTACTCAGTGAAATTCATCGCGTGATGAAGCCATGAGCTACGTCGCCACGATCAGCCGTGCAAGCACCTGTTTCAACGCCATGTGCTCCGGCACCCGAATCCCGAACTCGCTCCCCAGCAACCCCACCAGCTCATCCACACTCGCCACCTGCCGACGTTCGCTCTCGCTGCCGATCCGGTGAATGGCAAAACTGCCGTTGTTAAGCGTGCGCCGCCAGCCTTCTCCCGTCCGCGCCACCATCAGTTGACTGGCAAAAGATGATTCAGGATGGGTCGAGACGTACCAGTTGCCGACGGCGAAATCGATGTCTTCCTGCCGTTGCAGGTCGAAGATGTACATCGCCCGCCACTCACCGGCAATGTTGGCGCGCAAGGTATAGCCATCGGCATGTTGCTCGATGCGATAGGGTTCGTGGGGCGTGCGCTGTTCGGCCGGGGTGTCGAGCAGCAGCGGCGCCGTAGGCACCATGCCACCGAAGCCGACATCGGTGATGTAGCGCACGCCGTCGAGAGTAACCAGGCTCAAACGGTGCGTACGAGCGGTCCATGCGCCCTCGGGCTGGCCCATGACCACCCGACCGCTGATGCCTGTAGCGTCGAAACCCAGCGCCTGAAGCAGCGACAGAAACAAATTATTGAGTTCGTAGCAGTAACCACCGCGACTTTCGTGCAGGACTTTTTGCTCGATGGACGGCAGGTCGATGAGCACGGGTTCGCCTGACAGCGTGGTGAGGTTTTCAAACGCGAATGCACCGGTGTGGCGCAGCTGCAGTTGACGCAGGGTTTCCAGGGTCGGCGCCGGTGGCGCGTCGAAACCCAGGCGTTGCAGGTACAACGAAAGATTGCTCAGGCGTGATTCGCTCATGGCTCGGTCCTTATGCAGGGGGCGCAGATCGCTGTGCCGGTGGTCGCCATGTATAAGGGATAAAGCGGTACGACCGACAATTGATTTAGCCAATCGCCACCCGCCCGAAAAATCAACGCTGCTTGCGCGAACTCAGTCGAATCCACGTCGGTGCGTGGTCACTGGCATGCGGCTCATTGCGGACCCAGGCATCGACACCGGCCTCTTGCAGATAAGGGCTCAGCGCCGGGTTGAGCAACAGATGGTCAATGCGCAACCCGGAATTTTTCTGCCAGTGCTGTCTGAAATAATCCCAGAAGGTGTAGAGCCGATCCTCTGGATAAAGATGACGCAGGGAATCGGTCCAACCCTGGTTCAGCAACCGCTGATAACACTCGCGGCTTTCCGGCTGGAGCAATGCGTCCTTGAGCCAGGAGCGTGGGTTGTAGATATCCAGGTCGGTCGGCACCACGTTGTAGTCACCCGCCAGCACTACTGGGTGTTCACTGCGCTGGAGATCCTCGGCATAGGCGATCAACCGCTCGAACCACGCGAGCTTGTAATCGAACTTCGGCCCTGGCTGCGGATTGCCATTGGGCAGGTACAGACAGCCGACCAGCACACCATGCACGGCGGCCTCCAGATAACGACTCTGAGTGTCGCTGTCACCCCCCGGCAAACCCCGCCGACTCTCCAGCGGTTGCGCATCCCGCGCCAGAATCGCCACCCCGTTCCACGATGATTGGCCTTGCCAGATCGCGCCGTAACCGGCCGCCTCAAGTTCTGCGGCGGGAAACGCACTGTCCACCGACTTCAGCTCCTGCAAACAGGCGATGTCCGGCTTTTCCCGCTCCAGCCAGGCCAGCAGGTTTGGCAGTCGGGCGCGCATGCCGTTGACGTTGAACGTTGCGATTCGCAGATTCTTCATGGGCCGACACTCCGGATGAGGGTGTTCAGTGTGTGACCTCCATACCTTCAGGTGGTTGCTCGGCGCACAACAGGTAACGACTTGGATCATGCCGCAGTTGTCTCAACGATCCGAGCGTAACAACTCCTCGATGCCGCCTTCAATCGACAGCACCGCCGAACGGTTGCGTCCAGAATGCTTGGCCTGATACAACGCGGCATCCGCACGCCCGATGAACACTTCGGGGCTGTCCAGGCGCGTGGGTACAAATGAATGGCAGCCCAGGCTGACCGTGACGAAACCGTTGGGCGAACCGCTGTGGCTGATGTTTTTGGCCATGACCGCGCGACGGATCTGCTCGGCAATGACCACCGCACCGTGAATATCGGTATCCGGCAGCAACACTGCGAATTCCTCGCCGCCGTAACGCACTGCCAGATCGGCTTTTCGATGACAGCAACTCTTTACCGCCCGCGCCACTTCCGCCAGGCAATGGTCCCCCGCCACATGGCCGTAAGCGTCGTTGTAGCGCTTGAAGTAATCGATATCGACCATGATCAGGCTCAATGAACTCGACTGACGGGTGCCACGGCCGAACTCGATGTCCAGCGCCTGCTCGAACAGTCGACGATTGGCCAGGCCAGTCAGGCTATCGTGGGTCGCGATCAGCTTCAACGCCTCCTTGGCCTTGCGCAAATCCGCCTCGACCCGCTCGCCGAGGCGGACCTGACGCACGAACACCCAACCGAACAGCCCCACGCCGATCACGACCAGGGCAACAATGATGCTGGATTGATACGCGGTCTCGTACCAACTCTTGAGTATCGAATCCCTGGACGATGCCGCCGACACCACCAGCGGATAGGCGCCGAGCTGACGGTAGCCATACAACCGCACGATGCCATCGACCGCCGAACGGAATGTTGCATTGCCAGAGGGTGCGTTGGGCAGCAAGGTCTGAAAGATCTCGCCATTGGCCAACGACGTGCCGATCTGCGCTTCGACAAACGGCCGGCGCGCCAGCAGCGTCCCGTCAGTCAGCCCCAAAAACATCGAGCCATCGTCATCAAGACTGAAGCTTTTGAAGAACTGGTCGAAGTAGGACATCTTGATGCCGGCCAGCAAAACGCCCTGAAAAAGGCCGTTTTTGTCGTTCACGCGTTTGGAGACCGGAATGATCCATTCGCCATTCTCGCGACTGCGAATAGCCGGACCGATGTGCGCCACCGACGATATGTTCTGCTGGTGATACATAAAGTAGTCGCGGTCTGCCACGCCATTTCCACGAGGCAGATCCGCAAAAGAAGTCACGATCCACTGGCCATTCTGATCAAACAGAAAGATCCCGTGGAATTGACTCAGCGCCTGCACCCGCCGGGCGAACGTTTTCTGAAGGCGTGGCCGCTGCGGCGGACCGAAGCCGTCGACCTGAATCCAGTCAACCAGACTGGTCAACACCAGATCGGCTTTCATGAAGGTGTCTTCGGCGTGCTGCGCCATGGCTCGCGTGAGGTTCGATGACGCCACTTCGGCCACCGCCAGATCGTGCCGACGCGATTGCTCCAGTTGCAGGTAAAGCAAACCGCACAGGCACAGACACACCACAGCAATGAACAATAAGGCTGCCTTGCGCAGAGGTAACCGTTTCAGAGCAACGCCAGTAGCGACGTGCGGGTCGTCTTGGAGAATAGACAAAGCTCATCCTGTAAGGGTAAGGCATGGGCGAAGGCCCAAAACCCTTAATGATTACGAGCTTAGTCTACGGGATGGTACGGGGCAATTGTCCTTTAGACAGGCGTCGCATCGCACTGTGCAAGTGCGCCCGCGCACTTTCTGCATCTCCCAGGCGCATTTGCTCGTAGGCCCTTTGCGCAATGGCGGAAAAGTGATTGCAGATCCCCTCCTCCAGCCCAACGACCGGTGCCACGGTCGATCCACACGCAGCGAAAATGCATGTCGCGCTAAACGTCAGCGGCATGAGCACCGATCTCAAGCAGAAGCTCGCCATGGGCGCCATCGACATTGCACTGGTCAAGCGTGAACCGGATAGCGGCCCAAGCTGGGCGGCATGGCCGCAGGTGCTGCTGTGGGTCAAGGGTGCGGGGGTCGACTCAGCCCAGGGCGTTTTGCCATTGGCGTTGTTTCCGCAGGGCTGCATTTACCGGCAACGGGCGATCCGTCTGCTGGATGTGGCTCAGCGGCCACGGCGGATTGCGTTGGCAGCCACAGTCTGACGGGAATTCAGGCGGAGGCGTCCGGGTTGGGCCTCTCGGTGCTGCCCGCATCGGCGGTGTTGCCAGAGCACACTGTGTGCACGGATCTACCGGACTTGCCACCGACAGAGTTGGCGTTGATCAGTCGGGAAGGCGCGCTGACTGGATTGCAGCGAGGGCTGGTGGAGTTTTTGCGGGAGGCGTTAGGCAAGGCATGAATGGGCGATCCAGGAGCGCCCATTCATCGGCGGGAATCCGACTCAGGGCGTAGTTTTCAAATGCCCGTGGACTCTCCCGTTTTTCGGATCGACAAACCAGTATTCGTTATTGGCCGTCTTCACCTGCCCGCATTCGGTTGGATAGCCTTTCGCTTCGATACAAAGAACTCCGTCTTTCAACGTCCACTTTTCCTTCTCCGGTTTGTAGGGCGCCTGCTCGAACACCTCTACTCCGTTCGGCGCAAAACTCATTGAAAAAGGGTGACTGCCCTCTCGGGTGGTCCCGTAAAACTTCCTTCCTACCAACGCGCCAGTGATTTGCGCATCGTCAAGCGTAACCGCCGATGCAGGCACTGGTGGTGGCTCGTAATTACTCCGGGGAGTGGTTGCGCACCCTGCCAGGCAGGTCAACAGGATGGACGCGCCGAACTTTAATGAAGTCATGCCACACCTTCCTTGTTAGCACCGGAAGAATTTCCGGTAAATCAAAGATTAGGCGAAGCTGTTTTGGTGACCCGGGGTAAGCGCCGAACGGTTGACGGCCATTACGGCTGCCCCGTCGCCACCGACGCCGTCGCCGCATGTAGATTCAACACCGGCATTTGCGCAGGACGATTCAACGCCCGCAGTACGGGTGCATCGTAGCCGTACACATCCGGTTTGAATGACACGCGCCCGTCGCTGCCCAGATCGACTGTCCAATAGGCCAACAACACCGGTACTTTCACCGGCAGTCGAATGTTCTCGGTCTTGCCATTGGCCAGCTGTTTCTGAATACCGGCGCTGTTCCATTTAACCGGGTCGTTGAACAATAACTCCACCAGTTGCAGCGGATTTTCCACCCGGATGCAGCCCGAACTGGTCGCACGGACAGTCTTGGAAAACAACTCGCGATGCGGCGTATCGTGAAGGTAAATCGCGTAGTCGTTGGGGAAGCGGATCACCACCTGGCCCAGAGAACTCTCGGGCCCGGCATCCTGGCGCAAACTGATGCCACGCGGGTGGGTCCAGTCGACGCCCGCAGGGTCGAGCTCGTTGCCTTCACCATCGATCACGCGAATACGGTTGGCGGCCAGGTAACCGGGATTACTCTGGATCTTCGGCAGCACGTCTTCCTTGAGGATCGTCGGCGGCACCGTCCAGGTCGGATTGAACGTGATGTAGGTGATCTGCGCCTGAAAGATCGGCGTATTGCGCGCCGCTTTTCCGACTTGCACCCGGGACCGCCATATCGGCTGGCCATCGCGGTACATCGCCACTTTATAGCCGGCGATATCAACGATAACGAACGTGCCTTGAAGTTTATAAAGCAGCCAACGCGCGCGCTCCATGTTCACGCGAACCTGATCAATGCGTGCGTCCACGGGCACATTCAAGGCCGCTAGCGTGGTCGCCCCCGCCATGCCATCCGCTCCGAGGTATTGCTCGCTCTGATACTTCTTCACCGCTGCGGTGACGGCGCTGTCGTACTTCGTACCGTGGATCAACCGCGGATCGAGAAAACCTGCCGCGACCATCCTCGCCCGCAACTGCGCGACAGCCGGTTCGTCCATGCCAGGCTTGAGCGAATGGTCTACGAGCACTTGCGGCCAACCGCCCCGATCACGAATACCGCGCAATTGCGCCAGCGCCTGACGCAACCCCACGTACACCGCTTCTTGCGGCGGAGCGAGGGCAAACGCCTTCGCGACATCGTGATTGTCGAGCGCCGCGAAGAAAGCATTGACGTCGTCGCGCGGGTCGACGCCATTGGCGTCAAAATTCCAGTGAATATCCAGCCGCGAAGGATCGACCTTGCCCCGCCGCAACTGTAGCAGCGCAGTAATAAAGGTATGCGTCGTCGCCAAATCAAAAGCCGCCCGTTGCTCAGGGGTCACTGGCGTGGTCAGCATTGTGGTCTGGGACCGGATCAGTTCATCAATATGAAAATCCGCCGGGTTCAAACCATCGGCTTCAGTCGCACCCAGGCTGGCGATCAATTGTGCGACATCGCGGTCATTCGTCCACGCTGCGCGATAAGCGCGATGCGTATAAAAATCCATGACCAGACGGCTGACCTCCACGCGCCGATGACGAGGTGCAGTCAGCAAAGGCGGAAACGCAGTTTTCAGCGGTTCCAGCGAAGCCTGAATCGCCTGACCGACGTTGTCGTCTGCTTCAGCCTCAAAAACGGAGTTAGGCGCAATTGTCGGCTCAATCGGCGAAGTTTCCGCAAGCGCCGTGCCGCTGATCAGAAAGCCCATAAAAAATACGCGGCTTATGACGAATAACCTTGTTAAAAGCACCATGGATAATCCTTAATCTCCCGCATTCAACGCCTGGCTTTCAATGCACTGCTAGACTCGAACTTAACATGATGAGACATCTATATGGCGCCACTACGTATTGGCTATCTACTGCCGACCCTGCTATTGACAGCAATGTCCGTACCGTTAGCCTACGCCGATTCGCTCGCGGCCGCCCTCATCAAAGCGGCCCCGAAAGCCAACGCCAACGTCATTAACCTTGCCGTTCGCGCCTCGCAATGCAGCATCGCTCAAGGTGCGGCTCCTGTCCAAAGACTCGCGGTGATTGATTACTCCTTGCCGTCCACCGAACAGCGCCTGTGGGTGTTCGATTTAAAGAAGCGCAAGTTGCTGTTTCATGAACTGGTCGCCCACGGGCGCAACAGCGGCGAGAACATGGCCGTCAACTTCTCCAATCAAAATGAAAGCTTCGCCACCAGCCTTGGGCTGTATCGCACGCAGCAGAGCTATGTCGGGCAGAACGGTTACTCGCTGCGCATGGAAGGCCTGGAGCCGGGTTTCAACGACAATGCGTTTGACCGGGCGATCGTGATTCATGGCGCGCCTTACGTCAGTCCAGTGCTCGCACGGGTCAATGGCCGAATCGGTAGAAGCCTGGGCTGCCCGGCCGTACGGCCGGCGATTGCGCACAAGCTGATTGATTCGATGAAAGACGGGCAGTTGTTGTTTTCGTACTACCCGGATCAGCGCTGGCTGAAGAAATCTTCGTATATCAATTGCGGTAGCGGGACCGTGGCCACGGCGTCGAAATCCACCACCAACCGTTGAATGCAGCGTGAACCTGTCAAAAGTGTAATCTCCACCTCAGCCTGCTGAAAGGCATCGCCCGCTAGCCTAGCCGTCAAGTTGTCTCCCAACTGACGGACCGGGATAAAAAACGGCATGCACTCCAACACTTCAAGACGCACCTTCGTGAAAGGGCTCGCTGCGGGCGGGCTGCTCGGTGGCCTCGGGTTATGGCGCACGCCTGTGTGGGCAGTCACCAGCCCTGGCGAACCGCAGGTGTTGGCCGGCACCGAGTTCGACCTGTTCATCGGCGAAACACCGATCAACATCACCGGCAATCCGCGCAACGCGATGACCATCAACGGCGGCATCCCCGGCCCATTGCTGCGCTGGCGTGAAGGCGACACGGTCACGCTGCGGGTGAAGAACCGGCTCAAGGAAAACACCTCCATTCACTGGCATGGCATCTTGCTGCCGGCCAACATGGACGGCGTGCCAGGGCTGAGTTTTCACGGCATCGAACCCGGCGGCATGTACGTTTACACATTCCAGCTCAGGCAGAACGGCACTTACTGGTATCACAGCCATTCGGGTCTTCAGGAACAGTCCGGCGTTTATGGCCCACTGGTGATCGACGCCAAGGAACCGGAACCTTTCCAGTACGACCGAGATTACGTGGTGATGCTGACCGACTGGACCGACGAAGACCCGGCCAGCCTAATGAACACCCTGAAAAAACAGTCCGATTACTACAACTACAACAAGCGTACCGTCGGCGATTTCATACACGATGTCAGCGAGAAAGGTTGGGCTTCCACGGTCACCGATCGAAAGATGTGGGCCGAAATGAAGATGAATCCCACAGACCTCGCCGACGTCAGCGGCGCCACCTACACCTTCTTGATGAACGGCCAGGCACCGGACTCGAACTGGACGGGCGTGTTCGGTCCGGGTGAAAAACTGCGGCTGCGGTTCATCAACGGCTCCGCCATGACGTACTTTGACGTGCGCATTCCCGGGCTGAAAATGATGGTGGTCGCTGCGGATGGGCAACACGTCAAACCGGTGAGTGTCGATGAGTTTCGCATTGCGGTGGCGGAGACGTTTGATGTGATTGTCGAGCCGACCGAAGCGGCTTACACCTTGTTCGCCCAGTCGATGGATCGGACCGGCTTCGCACGCGGCACGCTTGCAGCGAAGGCTGGTTTATCCGCGCAGGTACCGCCGCTGGACCGTCGCCCGCTGGTGACCATGGATGACATGGGCATGGGTGGAATGGATCACGGCAGCATGGCGGGCATGGATCACAGCGCCATGGCCATGCCCGGTATGCAGTCTCATCCAGAGACGGAAAAAGACAACCCGCTGGTGGACATGCAAGCCATGACCACCGCCCCAAAACTCGACGATCCCGGCCTGGGCCTGCGCAACAACGGCCGACGCGTCCTGACCTATTCCGACCTTCGCAGCACCTTCGAAGACCCGGACGGCCGCGACCCGAGCCGCACGATTGAACTGCACCTCACCGGCCACATGGAAAAATTTGCCTGGTCGTTCAACGGTGTGAAGTTCTCCGACGCCGAACCTGTGCGCCTCAAATATGGCGAGCGGGTTCGGGTGGTGCTGGTCAACGACACAATGATGACCCACCCCATCCACCTGCACGGCATGTGGAGCGACCTCGAAGACGAGAACGGCCAGTTCATGGTGCGCAAACACACGATCGACATGCCCCCCGGCTCCCGGCGCAGCTATCGGGTAACCGCCGATGCACTCGGCCGCTGGGCCTATCACTGCCATCTCCTGTACCACATGGAAATGGGCATGTTCCGTGAAGTTCGCGTGGAAGAATGAGACGCCTACCCATGACCAGACTCACCCCCCTCTCTTTGGCGCTCGTGACCGCGAGCCTGACACTTTCTTCGGCGATGGCCGCCACCGACGACATGCAGAACATGGATCACAGCCAGATGCAGGGCATGGACCCTGGCCAAATGCAAAGCATGGATGACGGCCAGATGCAGCCCGCCGCGCCGACCGAAAGCCGCACGCCGATCCCGGCGCTGACCGATGCCGACCGGGCCGCCGTGTATGCCAGCCCGACCGGCCACGGCGTGCATGACACCGCGCTCAACTATTACTTCCTCGCCGACAAACTCGAATGGCAGGACGCTGACAACGGCAGCACTCTGGCCTGGGATCTCTCCGGCTGGATCGGCGGCGACATCGATCGCCTGTGGCTGCGCTCCGAAGGCGAACGCACCAACGGCAAAACCGAAGACGCCGAAATCCAGGCCTTGTGGGGTCATGCCATCTCCCCGTGGTGGGACGTGGTGACCGGCGTCCGCCAGGACTTCAAACCTGGCGACCCGCAAACCTGGGCCGCGTTCGGCGTGCAAGGGATGGCGCTGTACAACTTCGAAACCGAGGCCACCGCCTTCATCGGGGAAGGCGGCCAAACCGCCGCACGACTTGAGGGCGACTACGACATCCTGTTGACCAACCGGCTGATCCTGCAACCAACCGCCGAACTCAACGTCTACGGCAAAAACGATCCGCAACGGGGGATCGGTTCCGGGTTATCCAACACCGAAGCCGGCCTGCGGCTGCGCTATGAAATCCGCCGGGAAATCGCGCCCTATATCGGCGTGACCTGGAACCGCACCTACGGCAAAACCGCCGACTACGCCAACGATGTAGGTGAGGACCGCAGCGAAGCACGCCTGGTCCTCGGTGTTCGCCTGTGGTTCTAAACGCATTAACTCAACAACCAAAAAAACAACCGCTTAAAGCGGTAAGAGGCCTTGCATGCGCATGATTAAAACTACCGCTGTTGTCATTGGGCTGCTCATGAGCGCGCTCGCTCAAGCGCACCCAAAACTACTTTCCTCCACTCCGGCAGAAGGTGCGGATGGCGCAGCACCCGGCAAAATCGAACTGCACTTTTCCGAAAGCCTCATGACCCAGTTTTCCGGCGCGAAACTGGTCATGACCGAAATGCCCGGCATGGCGCACTCCCCCATGCCCATGAAAGCTAAAGTCTCCGGCGGCAGCGACCCGAAAACCATGGTCATCACACCGCTTTCGCCACTGCCTGCCGGCACCTACAAAGTCGAATGGCGCGCGGTGTCGTCGGACACCCACCCGATCACCGGCAACGTCACGTTCAAAGTGAAGTGATTGATGAGCGACTCGGTCAGCATTGCACTGCGCTTTGGGTTGTATGTGGATTTGATGCTGCTGTTTGGCCTGGCGCTGTTTGGGCTCTATAGCCTTAAAGGACAGGAACGGAGATCGGGCGCGGTGTTGCCGTTTCGGTCGTTGTTGGTGGGAACGACGGTGCTGGGTGTGCTGTTTTCCGTCGCCAGCATGGTGGTGATGGCGAGCGCCATGAGCGGCGAGTCGGATTTTGCCGAGCTGCGTCCGCATATCGAGATGATGGTGTTTGAGACAGACGTGGGACTGGCCTGGACGGTTCGCGCTGTCGCGCTGGTTGTCGGCGGCTTGGCGGTTATGTTCAACCAACGAGCGCCCGGCATCAGTCTACTGATCGCATCTGCTGCTGGAGGCATCGCCCTCGCCAGCCTGGCCTGGAACGGTCATGGCGCGATGGATGAAGGTAGCCAGCGGTATTGGCATTTCATCACCGACATCTTGCATCTGCTGGCGGCGGGGGCGTGGCTGGGAGCGTTGATCGCATTTGCCCTGTTAGCGAGGATCAACTCACTGCAAAGCGAAGAGCGCATCCGGCTGCTCGTCCGTGCTGTCAAGCGGTTCGAATGGGTGGGCGCGGTGATTGTTGTCGTGATCACCGTAACGGGAATCGTGAACTACCTGTTCATTGTCGGCCCTGAACTGGACGAGGTGTTTCTCAGTACCTACGGGATTTTGCTATTTATCAAAGTGGGGTTGTTTGCCGGGATGCTGGTGCTGGCCGCGTTGAATCGGTTTCAACTTGGGCCACTCTTGGAACGGTCGCTGCGGGACAGGCAATACCGGGTAGCGGCGAATGCATTGCGACGCAGTGTGGTCGTGGAGTGGGTGGCGGCGGTGTTGATTGTGGGGTTGGTGGCCTGGTTGGGGACATTGAGTCCAGAGATGGAAGTGAGCGCGGAGTAACGTAAAGGGCTCCAGTTGATATGGATCAATGATTGCCTCTTGCTCGGGACTAAGCTCAAGAAAACCCCTCGGATCGGGTACACACTATGCTCTGGTTCCGCACTCACCTACCGCTGGTGACCCATCAAGTGTTCGCACTGTGGCCGCCAGCACGCCTGCGCCTCGTTCGTTTCAACAATTAAAACAATCCTCCGAGCGCCCGGAATTTCCGGACGCTCCCTGCGGCTTCACCTCTTTAGCGCAGCTCAATTCCTGTACGCCCCTGACTCACTGGAGATTGCCATGCATACGCACCTCAAAGCACTCGTCGCCGCACTGCTCATCAGTAGCCCATTGGTTGCTCTGGCCGTCGAGGAACATCACCCCGACACACCATCAACCGCACCGACCACCGCCACCGTCGCCACGCAAGACAAGGCCATGAGCGAACAGATGAAAAAAATGCAGGCGGCCCACGAAAAAATGATCGCCGCCACAACCCCGGACGAACGCCGGGCCGCCATGCAAGAAGGCATGGCCACGATGAAGGATAGCCTGGGCATGATGCACAACCACTGCCAAGGCATGGGAATGGGCAAAGGCATGTCCGGCGGCAAGGACCGCTCAGACCAGATGATGGGCATGATGATGAAAATGATGGATGAGCAGTCGAGCATGATGAAGATGCCGATGAACAACTAACGCCCTTAAAGATGCCCTTGACCTTGCCATCGCGGCAGGGTCAACGATCGATTTACGTCATCAACATGAAGGCGTAAAGAAGAAATCTGGCTGCGGCGGGTCAAGTTGCTGCTGTCACTGAGTCCGCCCCGGCGAGGATGAAGTTGAGCGGTGCGACAGAAAGTAGGTACTCTCAGCGCCACTCCATCATGGAAGCCGGATAACAATGAAAAACATACAAATCGCAATGATGCTCGGTGGTCTGCTCGCGCTATCGTTTGCCGCTCAGGCAGAGCAATCGCATTTGGACAACGTCATCCAACAAGGCCAACTGCGCGTGTGTACGACGGGCGACTACAAGCCCTATACCTCCAAAGCCGAGGACGGCGAATACTCGGGCATCGACATCGCCATGGCCCGTTCGCTGGCCGACAGCCTGGGCGTCAAGGTTGAATGGGTGCAGACCACTTGGAAAACCCTGATGCCCGACATGCTGGCGGGCAAATGCGACATTGGCATGGGCGGAATCTCGGTCACGCTTGATCGGCAGAAAAAAGCCTTCTTCAGCACCACGCTGGATGTCGACGGCAAAGTCCCCCTCGTACGCTGCGAGGATCAGGCGCTGTACCAGACGGTCGAGCAAATCAACCAGCCTTCGGTTCGTTTGGTCGAACCGGCCGGTGGCACCAATGAAGCCTTTGTTCACGCGTTTTTGCCCAAGGCGCAATTGAGCCTTCACGACAACGTGACCATCTTTCAAGAACTGCTGGACAAGAAGGCGGACGTGATGATTACGGATGCGTCGGAAGCGTTGTATCAGCAGAAGCTCAAACCTGGTTTATGCGCGGTGAATCCGGGGCAGTTTATGCAGTATGGGGAGAAGGCTTACCTGCTGCCGCGTGATGATATGACTTGGAAATTGTATGTGGATCAGTGGTTGCATCTGGCTAAGGTGACGGGGAAGTACCAGAAGGTCTTGGGAGAGTGGATAGCTACGCCTGAGACCAAATAGCCCTCTACGCTGGCGACGCCTGCGTTCGGCTGCGCAGTAGCCCCCTTCCGGGAACACGCAACGGCAGGAATGCCGCGCCGTTGCGTCACGACCCTAGTCGTCGTGCAACAACCCGGAACTGTACTCGCCGAAACTGTTACCTAACGCACTGCCATGGAAATTCAACTGACTGTGATTATTGGTCGGCCCCGGGCCAAAGCCGGCAGAGGGCTGAACGTCTTCGGAGTAATTGCTTTGGGTGGTTACACCCGAACAGGCGCTCAACAGCAACGCACCACCGATCAGCAAGACTTTGAAGAGGTTTGAGGTCATTTTTCAGTTTCCCTGTGGACTGGGGGCGAGGTGATGCAAGCTTTAGTCAGCATCGTAGACCGGGAAGACGATGCGCATTATGAAGCTTTGCGGGGCGACAGCATTGGTTCAGCTACAGCGGCTTCTTGCCGCGAAAAAGGTCGTTCCCCAGACAAATCATCAAAAGAGCAACGTCCTGCATGACACTCGGAAGTGTTCTTACACTTGTCCGTTGCTGCGCTTTTGTCACGAGGCCTATAGTTCATCCAACGCCCAAATGGCGCCAAATCAACGAAGTGGATCAGTGGAGAAACGGTAGCCGATACAACACGCTTGCAAGCGTCCTTCGCCCTCAGAGTCTTTTTTTCACAAAATTGAAGTCGTTTCACGGCGAAAAATGGCGACAGATTTGTTTACCCATAACGATCCAGTCCATTTCCAATCATGTCGCTGTTCAGATGCCCTGAACAACGGCAACAAGACTCGCCTAAGCCCCGCAACCCCAATCCTGATAAACTCCCCACCTCCCAGCCCCACCCATCTCAGAACCGCCAATGCCCCCAATCACCGCCACGCCCGCCCCGCTCTCCCGCCGCTTCTCCGTCGCTCCGATGATGGATTGGACAGACCGCCACTGCCGTTTCTTCCTGCGCCTGCTCTCCAGGCACGCTCTCCTCTACACCGAAATGGTCACCACTGGCGCACTCCTCAACGGTGATCACGAGCGTTTCCTGCGTCACAACGAAGCCGAACACCCGCTCGCGCTGCAACTGGGCGGCAGCGTGCCGCTGGACTTGGCCGCCTGTGCACGCATGGCTCAGGACCACGGTTACGACGAGGTGAATCTGAACGTCGGCTGCCCGAGTGATCGGGTGCAGAACAATATGATCGGCGCGATGCTGATGGGGCATCCGCAGTTGGTGGCCGATTGTGTGAAGGCGATGCGCGATGCGGTGTCGATCCCGGTGACCGTGAAGCACCGCATCGGGATTAATGGACGGGACAGCTACGAAGAGTTGTGTGATTTCGTCGGTACGGTTCACGACGCCGGGTGCACCAGTTTCACGGTGCATGCGCGGATTGCGATTCTGGAAGGGTTGTCGCCGAAGGAGAATCGCGACATTCCACCGCTGCGCTATGACGTGGCGGCGCGATTGAAGGCGGATTTTCCGCAGCTGGAAATTATTCTCAATGGCGGAATCAAGACGCTGGAGGCCTGTCACGAGCATTTGCAGACCTTCGACGGCGTGATGCTGGGCCGTGAGGCGTATCACAACCCTTATGTGATGGCCGAAGTGGATCAGCAACTGTTCGGCAGCACGGCGCCGGTGATCAGTCGGGCCGAAGCGCTGGCGCAGTTGCGGCCCTATATAGCGGCACATATTGATGCGGGCGGTTCGATGCACCACATCACCCGGCATGTGTTGGGGTTGGGCACCGGGTTTCCGGGCGCGCGCAAGTTTCGGCAGCTGTTGTCGGTGGATATTCATAAAGCCAAGGAGCCTTTGGCGTTGCTGGATCAGGCCGCGGAGTTGCTTGACGGGCGCTAACGGTCACCCGGGTTGAACCTGCGTCCTTATTTGGCATCGTATTTATCGACACCGCGCCCCGCCATTCAAACAGCCGTTTTTTCAGGTTGTTGCCGCCGGGGCCTTCGATACGTACATGCGCCCTTGAGTGGCTGTCAGCGCTCGGGTAATGTCATTAGACCCATAGGACAGAGCACGCCCATGACTTCCAAGCTGGAACAACTCAAACAAATGACCACCGTGGTTGCCGACACCGGCGACTTCGAAGCGATCGCTCGCGTTAAACCGGTGGACGCTACCACCAACCCTTCCCTGCTGCTTAAAGCCGCGGCCATTCCCGGTTATGCCGAACTGCTGAACGCGTGCGTCAGCGACTGCAAGGGCGATGTGGGCCTGGCCAGCGACCGTTTTGGCGTTGCGGTTGGGCAAGAAATTCTGAAGGTGATTCCGGGCCGTATTTCCACTGAAGTGGATGCACGTCTGTCGTTCGACACTGACGCCGTATTGAAGCGTGCGCACCGTCTGATCGAGCTGTACGACAAGGCCGGCATTGGCCGTGACCGCGTGCTGATCAAGATCGCCTCCACCTGGGAAGGCATCCGCGCTGCCGAGATTCTGGAAAAAGAAGGCATCCAGACCAACCTGACACTGCTGTTCTCGTTCGCGCAAGCGGCGGCGTGCGCCGATGCAGGTGTGTTCCTGATTTCGCCGTTCGTGGGCCGGATCTACGACTGGTACAAGAAGGCCAACGGCAACGACTACACCGGCGCGGATGACCCGGGCGTGCAGTCGGTGACGCGCATTTACAACTACTACAAGGCCAATGACTACAAGACTGTGGTCATGGGCGCGAGCTTCCGAAATCTGAATCAGATTGAGCAGTTGGCCGGTTGCGACCGTTTGACCATCAGCCCTGACTTGATCGATAAGCTGGCGGCGGACACTGGCAAACTGGAGCGTAAATTGGCGCCGGGTCATGCTGGTGAAGCGCGCTTGAGCTTGAATGAAGCGCAGTTCCGTTGGTTGTCGAACGAAGATGCGATGGCGACCGAGAAACTGGCTGAGGGGATTCGTCAGTTTGCTCGGGACCAGGAAAAGCTCGAGGCGCTGCTGCAGGCCAAGCTGTGATCTAGTTCAGCGCAATGCAAAAAGGGCGAACCTTGATGGGTTCGCCCTTTTTTATGTGTCGATTTTGGGATTGCTACGCAGTCCAGCGGGAGCAGGCCCCCTCGCCACAGGTATCAATGACGCTCCAGCGCATTCACCAGGTCATGAAACGCTTCACGATTCGAATCATTCAACCCCATCAGGATCTTGTGCGCTTCGAGCACTTTGATCCGCACCACTTCTTCCGACTGGTCCTGGTCAGGCAAGTCGGTCAGGCACTCAGGGCACGGGATCGGGCGGTCCACGATGTTGAACACCTGCTCAAAGCCCATGGACTGCAGCAGACGTGTGATGTCTTCGTGGGTGGTAACGACGGTCGGCAGCAGGCCGACTTTCTGCCGCGAAAGGATAGACAGTTTGGCCAACAGGCCAAGAGTGGTGCTGTCAATGCTGCGGGTTTCGGTCAAATCAATCACGATCGCGTTGAAATTCATCGCGGTGAAGATTTTCTCAATAGTCGCATCCAACGCCGAACACAGGGTCAGGCGAACTTCACCGACGAACTTGAGGACGAAGGTGCCGTCCTGCTCGGCGAACTGGATTCTACCGGTACTCATTAAAGATTCCTGCTCAACACCAACAGGGCGATATCATCCGGCATCTCCCCTAGCGTGGCCAATCCAAAAACCTGCCGCAGCCCATCCAGGGTGCCGCCCGCTGCCTTGACCCGTTGGGGCAAGGCCGCTTCTTTTTCTTTGAGTGTAGGCTCTGGCAAAAGGTCCAGAATGCCATCGGACATCAGTGTCAGGCTGAATGTCGGCGGCAATTCCAGCACGTGATCTTCGTAGGTGGCTTCATTGAAGAGCCCCACCGGTAGACCACGTCCTTCCAGATATCGAACACTGTCTGGCGTGTACAACACAGGCAACGGTAAATGACCACCGATGCTATAGGTCAACAAACCTGTCTCCTCGTCGATGACTCCACCGACCATTGTGACGTGTTTGCCCAGCTTACAACTGATCAGGCCTCGGTTGATATGACCAAGGACCTCTGAAGGCTTGAATTCCGGCAATGTGCCGTTGCGCTTTGACTCGAACAGCAAGCGCGTAGTCATGAACTTCAGCAGCACGGTAACGAAGGCTGAAGAGGCGCCATGACCGGAAACGTCCGCCAGGTAGAACGCTACCCGACGCTCATCGACCCGAAAGTAGTCAACGAAATCACCCGACAGGTACAGCGACGGGATGATCTGGTGTGCAAACTGGAACTCGTCGATGGTCCAGGGACTGACCGGCAGCATGTTCATCTGCACCTGGCGACCGGCATTCTGGTCTTCCTGGAGCAGGTTCAGGCTGGCTTCGAGTTCGCGATTGGCCTTTTCCAGCTTCTCGCGGTAGCGCTGGTTTTCCAGCAGCAGACGCGCGCGATCCAGGGCCCGGCGCACAGAGTGCTCGAGCACGGCAAGATCTTCGAGAGGCTTGATCAGGTAATCCGCCGCGCCCAGGCGCAAAGCCTCGACCGCGTCGTTCATCACGCCGGCACCCGAAACCACAATCACCGGGGTTTGCGGTGACCGTTCGGTGACCTGGCGAATGAGTTCGAGTCCGCCCATCTGCGGCATGCGCAGATCGCAGATGACCAAGTCGGGCTTGTCTTGCTCGAATACCTGAAGACCTTGCTGGCCATTGCTGGCCTGCAAGACGCTGAAACCACTGTCTTCCAAATAGGCGGCGAGGCTCGCGCGCACTACTTCGTCATCATCGATTATCAGCAGCGTGGCACTGGTTTTTGGCATGTGGGCAAACGGCGCCAGAATTAGGTTGGCGTAGCAGGCTGGGCAATTGACCCCGCGCACACTACTGGATTCGCTTTCTAGCCTCTCTGCCGCACCGTTTTCGAGCATTTGCCCTACTCACAGGCACACCAGAGGTGCCCTTCTAAGGCGCAGACGGTACTCCCATCCGCGGGGCGTTTCAAGCTCACGCCGATGGTCGCTTGACGTCTTTACTAGTCAAATCACCGGGAGTTATAAGAACAGGCAAAACCGTAACCCAATGGAAGGATGAAGCCCATGAGCCAAACCGAACGGGACTACAGCGAAAAACGTGATTTCATCCGCATGCGAGTCGATGCCGATGTCGCGCTGATTCATCAAGGGGACGAGGTTGCAGCCGTCTGCATCGACCTTTCCAGCAGCGGCATGCAGGTCGAGGCACCGCGCTTGTTCAACGTAGGCGACCGGCTCAGCGTGCGGATTGAGTCCGATCATGCGGCACTCAAAGGACTCGAAGCCGACACTGAAGTGGTGTGGGTGAAAGCCCAGGACGGCGCCAGTCAGAAACTCGGCCTTACAATCTTGAAGATGAAATAACCCGGATCCAAAACCAAAGAAGGCGGCCACTGGCCGCCTTCCTGGTTTTTACCGGTCGAGATTAAAAATCGTCTTCGACCTGGCCGTCTTTGACTTTGAACTCGCGGTTCTGCAAGTACGCATTGCGGATGAAGGTGTATTTGTCGCCGCTGATCAACTTCTCGGCCGACAACAGGCTGGCGCGGGTGTCGACGATGTTCAGGCCGAAGATCGAGTTACGCACTGGTACGTCGTGGATGTACGGGTACGGGCCGGTGTAGCCATCGACAAACTTGGCTGGCGCATCACGCAGGGTGCTTGGCCCCAGCAACGGCAGCATCAAGTACGGGCCACTTCCTACGCCCCAGTAGCCTAACGTCTGACCGAAGTCTTCGTCGCTGCGGTTCAGGCCCATTTTGGTGCCCACATCGAAGAAGCCCAGCAGGCCGAAGGTGGTGTTGAAGATCAGGCGTGCGGTGTCGACGCCGGCAGCGGCCGGTTTGGCCTGCAAGATGTTGTTGGCAAGGTTGGTGACATCACCGACGTTGCGGAACATGTTGTGGATGCCGTCTTCGAGAAATTGCGGGGTCACGAACTGGTAGCCCTGCGCCAGAGGCTTCAGCGCATAGGTGTCGACCACATCGTTGAACTTGTAAATCGGACGGTTGATGCTTTCCCAAGGGTCGTCTTCCGTAGCTGCCTGGGCAACGAACGGAGCCAGCAACATACTGGCACACACACACAGCTGAGCTAGATGATTGCTCCAGCGCATAGAAAAACTCCTTGGATTGTACTGGCGCGAGCGACTTGGCCCGGGCGTTAAGCTGGCTAGTATAAGACGGAAAAGTCGCTTTAGGCAGCATCGTGCGCGATGGCCTACGGATGATTCGCCATGACTGTGAGCGATTCACATCAATGTCACTCAACTGTCACCGGCGACACATAGCCTTGTCGCTATTTCAGGGAAGTTTACATGCCGCACGCCGAAACCTTACCCCTCACCGCCCCCAGCCTGACCGCCGTCCTGTTTGGCCTCAGCGGTTGCCTGGTGGACTTCGGCGCCCGCACGCGTCAACACGACGCCCATTCTGTCGAGCACGCCGAGGTCACCCCAGGCGCCCTCGACAGCTTGCACAGTTTGCAGCGCCAACAGATTCCCTGCGCCTGGCTCGACGAGCTCTCCCCTGCACTCAGCCATTCCCTGGCCGTCGCCCTGCCGGAGTGGATCAAACCTTCGCAACACCCCGAAACAATCAATCCGTGGCCGGCACCTAATGCGTGCTGGCAAGCCTTGATGGCGTTGAATGTCGGACGACTGGATGGCTGCGTACTGGTCAGCGGTGAACCGCGATTGCTGCAATCGGGCCTGAACGCCGGGTTGTGGACGATCGGTCTGGCCTCCTGCGGCTCACTCTGCGGACTCGCGCCCAGCGAATGGCAAGCCTTGAGCCAAAAGGAACGCGAACACCTGCGCGGAAAGGCTACCGTGCAATTGTTTGGCCTGGGCGTGCATTCAGTGATCGATCATCTCGGCGAACTCGACACCTGCCTGGCGGACATCAGCCTGCGTCGACTCAAGGGTGAAAAGCCCTGATCGAGATCATGCAGGTTTCTCGCGAGTGGATTAATCTAAAGGTCAGCCATAGACCTTTGGCGCGCTGCCGCGGTCTATGCCAGTGCCTATCGATAAAAGGAAGAACGCCATGCCTGCCCGCGAACTGCAAGACCAGCTCAATGCCCTGCGCGAGCAATTGGAACAGAATCCTCCGCTGACCGAAGCCGAGCGCGCCGATCTCCATGCGCTGATGCAACAGATCGAACTTGAGCTTGAGCTGGAAACCAAAACCCAGGACTCCAGCCTCGCCGATGGCGTGAATCTGGCTGTCGAACGTTTCGAACTTGAGCACCCCGCCATTGCCGGCACCTTGCGCAACATTGTGCAAACGCTGGGCAACATGGGGATCTGAACCCGCCAGATGCAAAAAGCCCCGCTAGTGATAGCGGGGCTTTTTAATGCCTGCGATTTGAGCTCGCTCCTGCAGGGGATTTTTTATTGGCGGACCAGGCGGTGGTTCGGCAGTTGCACGTCTTCAGTGCTGCGATACGGGTTGATGTCCAACCCGCCACGACGCACATACCGCGCATACACCGTCAATTTCTCCGGTTTCAGCAACCGTTGCAGATCGAGGAAAATCCGCTCCACGCATTGCTCATGGAAGTCCGAGTGCTGACGGAAGCTCACGATGTATTCCAGCAGACTCGCGTGATCCAGCGCCGCGCCACGGTATTCCACCGCCACACTGCCCCAATCCGGCTGACTGGTCACCGGGCAGTTGGATTTGAGCAAATGACTGTGCACGCTCTCCTCGACAATGCGCGACTCGTCGCAACGCAGCAGTTCCGGCCGCGGATGCTCGTAGTTGCTGACGCTGATCTCCAGGTCATCGATGCACACGCCCGGCAGCGCCACGACGCCTTCGGCTTCAACGTCTTTCAGGCTGCGAATCCGCACGCCAACCGGCTTACCCGCCGCAGCGGACAGGTCTTTCACCAGCGTCGCTTCAAGGCTCGCGGTGTCGGCAAACGGCGTCTGGTTCAGTGAGTTCAGATACAGCTTGAACGACTTGGATTCGATGATGTTCGGCGAATCCGCCGGGATACTGAATTCGCCGATCGCCACCACCGGTTTACCGGATGGCAACAGCCACGACAGCTCGAAGCAATTCCAGAAGTCCACGCCCTTGTACGGCAGGGTTTCTGCCGTCAGGCCCAGCTCGGCCCATTTCGCAGTGCGCGGGATCGGGAACAGCAAGGACGGCGTGTAAGTGGCGATGTATTCGCTGGATTTGCCCAGCGGCGAGTGTTCGGCTGCGGGATGCATGGCGGAAACCTGACTGAAGAATCAGCGGATTCTACCAGCCTTTGCGCCCGCCTTTGAGTGCTTACTGACTGACAGTCAACTTGCCGACCATGCCAGCCTGATAGTGGCCTGGAATATTGCAGGCAAACTCCAGATTGGTGGCCTTGGTGAAGGTCCAGGTCAGTTCAGCGGTCTTGCCTGGCTCGACCAGCACGCTATTGGGGTCATCGTGCTTCATGCCGTGATCCATTCCCGCCATCGCTCCGTGGTCCATTTCTTTCATGCCTGTAGGCGTAAGCATGCCGCTCTGCTGCATCTTCGACATTTCCTGCTGATGTTTTGCATGCATCGCCGCATCACCAAGGTTGAATTCGTGCAGCAATTGGCCCTTATTCACCAGCACGAAGCGAACCGTCTCACCGGCCTTGATATCAATGGCCTTGGGGGTGAACGACATGTCGCCCATCACCACTTCGACGCTGCGATCAGCCTTGTCGGCCGAGGCTGGTTGACCGAAGTCGTAGGTGCGCGCCGGCGATGCCCACGCCGGCGAACTCAACACCAGCAGGCACGCAGCCAACACCAGGGGTTTGCGCAAAAACATAGTCGTACTCCAACAAGATAAAGTTCAGCCTGTGGAACACACTAAACTGTTGCCACTGCCCGTAACCTGACAGCCAGATTACAACTTTGTCAGGTTGGCCTGCGCGATCACTGCCCACGGTATAAAGCGTTCGTTCCACTTGCCTCGAGTCGCCCATGAAACTGCTGATCGTCGAAGACCAACCGAAAACCGGCCATTACCTGCGTCAGGGCTTGACCGAAGCCGGGTTCAACACCGAACTGGTGGCCGACGGCAGCACCGGCCAGCAATTGGCCCTGAGCGGTGACTACGCACTGCTGATCCTCGACGTGATGTTGCCCGGTCGCGATGGCTGGCAAATCCTGCAAGCCGTGCGCCGCGCCGGCCTCGATACGCCGGTACTATTTCTGACAGCGAGAGATGCGGTGGAGGACAGGGTTCACGGCCTCGAACTGGGCGCCGACGACTATCTGGTCAAGCCGTTCGCCTTCTCCGAACTGCTGGCCCGGGTTCGCAGCCTGTTGCGTCGCGGCACCACCACGCATCAGGAAACCAGCCTGCAACTCGCCGATTTGCGCCTGGATCTGATCCGCCGCCGCGTCGAACGCAGCGGTCAGCGCATCGACCTGACCGCCAAGGAGTTCGCCCTGCTGGAAATGCTCCTGCGCCGTCAGGGCGAAGTGCTGCCCAAATCGCTGATCGCCTCCCAGGTCTGGGACATGAATTTCGACAGCGACACCAATGTGATCGAAGTCGCCATCCGCCGTTTGCGCCTGAAGATCGACGACGAGTTCCCGAACAAGTTGATCCACACCGTGCGCGGCATGGGTTATGTCCTCGAAGAGCGCCCGGCCTGATGCGCAGACTTTCATTGAGCAGCCGCCTGGCGCTGCTGTTTGCGGCCTGCACTGCGGTGGTTTCGTTGTTCGCGGGCGTGTTGTTCAGTCGCGCCAGCGAGGCGCACTTCGTTGAGCTGGATCAGCAATTGCTGGACGGCAAGCTGATTGGGCTGCGTCAAGCGCTTCACAATCTGCAGTCGAGTGAAAGCGAAATCAAATTGGCCGATGAATTGAACCGTCAGGCTGATTTGTCCCTGCGCATTTCCGGTAGCGACGGCACGCGCTGGTACGACAGCACCACGAGCCTGCCCGATAAACTGCCGCAGACACCGGGTTTGTCGACCTTGAACGACGACGGTACCGATTACCGCGTCTTGAATGCGCCTTTGTTTGTCGAAAAACCTGACTCACCACAATTGACCCTGCTGCTGAACATCACCCACCACCAGCACTTTCTACAACGCATGCAGCGCCTGATCTGGCTGACCGTCGGCTTGTCAGCCCTGGCCACTGCGCTGCTGGGTGCCTGGGCGGCGCGCAGCGGGTTGCGTCCGTTACGGCGCATGAGTGCGATCGCCAGTGGCGTCTCCGCGCAGTCGCTTAGTGCCCGACTGCCCGAAGAGAACATGCCACCAGAACTTGCGGAAATGGCCCACCACTTCAACGCCATGCTCGGACGCCTCGACGACTCTTTTCAGCGACTCTCGGCGTTTTCCGCCGACATCGCCCATGAACTGCGCACGCCGCTGTCGAACCTGCTGACCCACACCCAGGTCACCCTCACCCGCCCGCGGCCCATCGAGGATTACCGCGAAGCGCTGCACAGTAACCTCGAAGAACTGCAATGGATGGCGCAACTGGTCAACGACATGTTGTACCTGGCCAAGGCTGACCATGGATTGTTGATGCCCAAACGTGAACAACTGGAAATGGGGGAAGAAGCGGATGTGTTGCTGGAGTTTTTTGCGCCGCTGGCCGAAGACGCCCAAGTGACGTTGAGCCGCGAAGGCAACGCGCGCCTGGTGGGAGACCGGAGCATGCTGCGCCGGGCGCTTTCGAATTTGCTGGATAACGCGTTGCGGTTCACGCCGGCCGAGGGCGAGGTCCGGGTGCGGATTATTGAGCGGCCAGAAGGTTTGAGCCTGACGGTTGAAAACAGCGGCGATGAGATAGACGGGGTGTTGCTACCGCGACTCTTCGATCGTTTCTATCGGGCGGATCCGGCGCGCCAGGAAGGCAGCAGTGAACATGCGGGGTTGGGATTGGCGATTACCCAGTCGATCATCCGCGCCCATGGCGGGCAGATTCGTTGCGAATCGGATAACGGATGGACGCGGTTTGTGATTGATTTGCCCAAAGGAGATTGAGGCCAGCAATTCCGGCCTCATCGCTGGCAAGCCAGCTCCTGCAGTGACCGAGTTGAATCACAATATTGCGAACGACTCGAAACTCTGTGGGAGCGGGCTTGCCCGCGATGGCGGTCTTAAGGCTTACGAATACCGCAACGCGTGAGCCGGCTCGATCTTCGCCGCCCGCCACGCAGGATAAACCGTGGCAAGGAAGCTCAACACAAACCCGGCCGAGCAGATCAACAACACATCCCCGCCCTGCAATTCCGAAGGCAGGTTGCTGACGAAATACACGTCAGAACTGAAGATATGCTGCCCGCTGACCCGCTCCACCCAGCCCACCAGCTCACTGACGTTCAGCGCTGCAATCACGCCGAGCACGCCGCCGATCAAAGTGCCGACCACCCCAATCACCGTGCCCTGGACCATGAAGATCGCCATGATCTGCCGTGGCGTAGCGCCGATGGTGCGCAGGATCGCGATGTCCGCGCCCTTGTCGTTCACCACCATGATCAGGGTCGCGATGATGTTGAACGCCGCCACTGCAACGATCATCAGCAACAGCAGGCCGATCATGGTTTTTTCCATTTTCATCGCACTGAACAGACTGCCCTGGGTGTGAGTCCAGTCGTCAGCCTTGTACGCCGTGCCCAAGCCGCCAGCGATATCGCTGGAAACCTGCGGCGCCGCGTACAGATCCTTCACCGCCAGGCGCACGCTCTGCACCTGATTCGGTTCCCAATGTTGCATCTGCGCGGCATCGGCGACGTGGATCAGCGCCATCGAGCCATCCAGCTCAGCACCGACCTTGAACACACCCACCACATTCAGCCGCTGCATGCGCGGGGTGATCCCGCCCGGTGCGGTGCTGACTTCCGGCACAATCAGGGTGATTTTGTCGCCAACATTCAAGCGGAAACGTCTTGCTGTGATCTCACCGATCACTACACCGAACTCGCCCGGTTTCAAGGCATCGAGACGCCCCTGGACAATGTGCTGGGCAACGATCGAGACCTTGCCTTCCAGCGCCGGATCGACGCCACTGACCTGAATCGGCTGCATCGTGCCTTTATAGGAGAGCATGCCCTCCATTTCGGTGAACGGCACGGCGGCGGTGACTTCCGGGTTCTTCATCGCGGCGGCGGCCACCGGCTGCCAATCGTCGATCGGGTTCACGCCGACGATGGTCGCATGGGGCACCATGCCGAGGATGCGCGAGCTCATTTCGCGCTGGAAGCCGTTCATGACCGACAACACCACGATCATCGCCAGCACGCCGAGGGCGAGGCCGATCATCGAGGTCATCGAGATGAACGAAACAAAGCGATTGCGGCGCTTGGCGCGGGTATAGCGCGTGCCGATAAAGATCGATAACGGTCTGAACATTCGCTGGGGCACCGTATAAAAACAAAAAGACCCGATGTCTTTTCAGACATCGGGTTTCGACCAATCAGATAGGCGTCAGGCAACCTTCCTGCAAATGCAGGACGCGATCCATCTGGCGAGCCAGGTTCATGTCGTGGGTCACCACCAGAAACGCCGTGCGCATCGAGGTGCTGAGTTCCAGCATCAAATCCTGAATGCCCTGGGCGGTGTGGGAGTCGAGGTTGCCGGTCGGCTCGTCGAGCATCACCAGGCCTGGCTTGTTCACCAGCGCGCGGGCGATAGCCACGCGTTGACGTTCGCCACCGGACAATTCCGCCGGTTTGTGTTCCAGGCGATGGCCCAACCCTACCCGCTCCAACAACGCCGTCGCACGCTGGCGCGCTTCCGGGATGGCGGTCTTGCCGATCAGCAGCGGCATGCAGACGTTTTCCAGCGCGGTGAATTCCGGCAGCAAATGGTGGAACTGGTAAACAAACCCCAGCGACCGATTGCGCAACAGACCGCGATTCTTCTCGCTGAGTGCCGACAGCTCTTCACCGGCGAGCCAGACACTGCCCTTGGTCGGCGTATCAAGGCCGCCCAGCAGGTTGAGCAAGGTACTTTTGCCCGAACCCGAGGTGCCGACAATCGCCACGCGCTCACCGGGATGCAGCTCCAGTTGCAGACCGGCCAACACCTCTACCGACTCCGGACCCTCCTCGTAGGATTTGCCCAGGTTGCGGCAGCTCAAGATTGCTTTATCACTCATGCCCGACTCACTCATAACGTAGCGCCTCCGCAGGCTGGGTGCGCGCGGCACGCCAGGCTGGATACAGGGTGGCGAGGAAACTCAGGACCAACGCGGCGGCGCAGACCATCAACACATCCTGGCTCTGCACTTGCGACGGCAGGTAATCGATGAAGTACACGTCGGCGTTGAGGAACTTGTGTCCGATCAGGCCTTCGAGCGCCGAGATCGCGGCGCTGACGTTCAGCGCGGCGAAGATCCCGACCACGGCGCCGATCAGCGTGCCGAACACGCCGATGACGGTGCCCTGGACCATGAAGATCGCCATGATCGAACGCGGCGTGGCGCCGAGGGTTCGCAGAATGGCGATGTCGCCCTTCTTGTCGTTCACCACCATCACCAGCGTGGAAATGATGTTGAACGCGGCCACGGCAACGATCAGCAGCAACAGCAAACCGATCATGGCTTTTTCCATGCGGATCGCCTGATACAAATTGCCGTGGGTGCGGGTCCAGTCGCGGGCGTAGAAATGGTCTTCGCCGAGCTGCTGGGCGATGGTCCACGCCGTGCGCGGCGCCTGGAACAGGTCGTCGAACTTCAAGCGGATGCCCTGCACCTGATCCGGTTTCCAGCGATGCAGCTTCGCCAGGTCCTGCAGGTTGGTCACACCCAGGTAACCGTCGATCTCACCGGCGCCGACATGGAAAATGCCGACTACGGTAAAGCGTTTCATGCGCGGAAACATGCCGGCCGGGGTCACGGTGACTTCCGGTGCAACAAAGGTCAGCTTGTCGCCGATGGCCGCGCCGAGCTTGGCGGCCGCCTTGTCGCCGATGACGATGCCGAAACTGCCGGGTGCGAGGTCGTCGAGTTTGCCCTGCAGCATGAACTTGTCAATGATCGACACCTGGCGCTCCAGCGCCGGGTCGATGGCATTGAGCAACACCTTGGAGACCTTGCCATTGTTGGTCAGCAAACCCTGCATCTGCGTAAACGGCGCCACGGCCGTCACCTGCGGGTTTTGCTTGACCTTGGCGGCGAGGCCTTGCCAGTCGCTGATCGGCTCACCGGACTCGATGGTCGCGTGGGGCACCATGCCCAGCACGCGCGTGCGCATCTCATGATCGAAACCGTTCATGACCGACAGCACGACAATCATCACGATCACGCCGAGGGCAAGACCGATCATCGAAGTCAGGGAAATGAACGACACAAAATGATTGCGACGCTTTGCACGGGTATAACGCGTGCCAATAAATACGAAGAGAGGTCTGAACATGTCGGGGCTTGTTCGGAGGGAAAAGGAACGTCCTTGTGGCGGGGGTCGATAACCAGCTTTACACTCAGACCACCGCCGCTACCATGGGTTCGCCATGTCGACATTAGATGAAGAAGATCGCCGCGAATACTACCGTATCGAGGACACGATCGCACTGGAAATTCGGCCCCTGTCCGCTCCCGAAGCCGCAGGCCAGGAAGTGTTGCAGGATGCTTCCCCACTCTTCAACTTGCTCAGCGAACTGCACCTGAGCGAATTCGAGTCGCAACACCTGCTGCGCCAGATCAGTGAACGCGACCGCAACCTCGCGGCATTCCTGAAATCCCAGAACAAACGCATCGATCTGCTCAGCCAGGTGATCGCCATCACTGTGCTCGGGCAGATAGGCGAGCCACAGCCAGTGATCATCTCGGAAGGTGGCATCGACTTCCTGTATCCGACCGCTATCGCAGCAGGCACTCACCTGTCGGTAAAACTGGTGCTGATGCCGCAAGCCCTCGGCCTGTTGCTGCGGGCCCGGGTCACCCATTGCGATCGCAAAGGTGAAGGCTTCGACATCGGCACCGAGTTCGAACGCCCGACCGACGCCCAGCGCCAACTGCTGGCCCGCTACATTCTGCAAAAGCAGGCCCAGGAACGACGCCTGGCCCGCGAAAACGAATCAGGCCTTTAATTTTTTTAAGGAAGAACCGTGACCCTCATCTACGGCCATCGCGGCGCCAAGGGCGAAGCACCGGAAAACACGCTGAACAGCTTTCAGCAATGCCTCAAGCACGGCGTGCGCCGTTGCGAACTGGACCTGCACCTGTCCATGGACGGCGAGCTGATGGTCATCCACGACCCGACGCTCAAGCGCACCACCGACCGACGCGGCAAGGTGGTCGAGCACACGGCCGCCGAGCTGGTGACCTACGACGCGCGCAAGGGCGGCCCGGGCTGGATCAAACCGTGCCCGATCCCCACCCTGGAAGAGTTGTTCGAGAAATGCGATTTCGAACACTGGCAGCTGGAAGTCAAAAGCGCATCACGCACCCGCGCCGCGACCACCGTGCTCGCGATTCGTGAAATGGCCGTGCGTCACGGCCTGCTCGACAAGGTGACCATCACGTCAAGCTCGCGCGAAGTGCTGAAAGCCGCGCTGGACCTGGTGCCGGACGTGTCCCGTGGACTGGTGGCCGAATACGCCTGGCTCGACCCGTTGAAGGTCGCGCAAAGCTACGGCTGTGAGATTCTGGCGCTGAACTGGACCCTGTGTACGCCGGAACGCCTGCAGAAGGCGCAGCGTCAGGGGCTGCATGTGTCGGTATGGACAGTCAACGAGCCCGCGCTGATGCGCAGACTCGCCGACTTCGGCGTTGACAGCCTGATTACAGACTTTCCCGGTTTGGCCATTGCCACGCTCGAGAATTGCTGAAATCGGTCTCCCCGGCCGGCTCAGGCCACCGGCCGGAGCCGCTCAAAAAAGCCGGTTGAGGCCATCGTACGCCGCTACCCGATAGGCTTCGGCCATGGTCGGGTAGTTGAACGTCGTGTTGACGAAGTACTTCAGCGTGTTCAACTCACCCGGCTGGCTCATGATCGCCTGACCGATGTGCACGATCTCCGACGCCTGATAACCGAAGCAGTGAACGCCCAGTACTTCCAGCGTCTCGCGGTGGAACAGGATTTTCAGCATGCCTTGAGGCTCGCCGGCAATCTGCGCACGCGCCATGCTCTTGAAGAACGCCTTGCCGACTTCGTACGGCACCTTGGCCTGCGTCAACTCCTGCTCGTTCTTGCCGATCGAGCTGATCTCCGGAATGGTGTAGATGCCGGTCGGCACGTCATTCACGAAGCGCCAGCTGTTGTTATCGACAATGCTGCCAGCGGCCGAACGCCCCTGGTCGTGGGCAGCGCTGGCCAGGCTCGGCCAGCCAATCACGTCGCCGGCACCGTAGATGTTCGGTACGCAGGTGCGGTAGGCCTCATCGACTTCGATCTGGCCACGGCTGTTGACCTTGACGCCGATATTTTCCAGACCCAGCTGGTCGGTGTTACCGGTACGGCCGTTGCACCAGAGCAAGGCGTCGGCCTTGATCTTCTTGCCGGACTTGAGGTGCAGGATCACGCCATTGTCCACGCCTTCGACGCGGTCATAGTCTTCGTTGTGGCGAACCGTGATGTTGTTGTTGCTGAAGTGATAGCTCAGCGCCTGGGAAATTTCCGAGTCGAGGAAGCTCAGCAGCTGACCGCGGTTGTCTACCAGCTCTACCAATACGCCCAGACCGCTGAAGATCGATGCGTATTCGCAACCGATCACGCCAGCGCCGTAAACGATGAGTTTGCGCGGGGTGTGGCCGAGGCTGAGGATGGTGTCGCTATCGTAGATACGCGGGTGATGGAAGTCGATGTCCGCCGGGCGATAAGGACGCGAGCCGGTGGCAATGATGATGTGCTTGGCGACAAGCTTCTCGACCACACCGTTGGCGCAGACCACTTCGATGGTTTGCTCGTCGGCGAAACTACCGGTGCCGAAGAACACGTCGACGCGGTTACGGGCATAGTAGCCAGTGCGCGAAGCGACTTGCTTGGAAATGACTTTCTCGGCGCTTTTCAGCACGTCCGGAAAAGAGAACCAGCGCGGCTCACCAATGGCCCGGAACATCGGGTTGGTGTTGAACTGCATGATCTGCCGGACCGAGTGACGCAGTGCCTTGGACGGAATGGTGCCCAGGTGGGTGCAGTTGCCGCCGACCTGGCGACGGCTGTCGACCATCGCCACCTTGCGCCCTGCTTTGGCGGCGTTCATTGCCGCGCCTTCTCCCGCCGGGCCGGAACCCAGCACCACCACGTCGTAGTTGTAGACAGCCATGCGTACTCCTCAGAACAGGCCGCGGCGCCCTCGGCACCTGCGGCTAAATCACGCCGAATCTGCGGCGTGAAGGAACAATTTGGGGCCAGTGCAGAACCCGGACACAGTCTATAGAAGCGTCAACGCCGCGCACATTAACCCTTGGTCGCGTCGTAGGCTACTTTTGCCTGCACTACAACGCCAGTTTTCAATGCGCGAATCACCGTAATCATTCGGTTTTGCCGCCACTGAGGCGTTCAAAAGCCTGATTGGTGCGTATGACAAAACCTGTATCGGCACGAATCACAAAGAATGCACCGATGTTGTGAGTTTCGGCATAGTCCCAACCCCGTTCAGGACCGAGAATCAGCAACAGCGTCGATAAGCCATCGGCCATCAACGCTGAAGGATGAATGACCGTGACTGATGCCAGGGTGTGTAGGACCGGTGTGCCAGTGCGGGCATCGAAGGTGTGGGAATAGCGCCGACCACCCTGCTCGAAATAGTTACGGTAGTCACCGGAGGTGGACACGCCGTAGCCGTCGACGGCGATGATGCGCTCGGCTACTTGCTCGTCATCACGGGGTTCTTCCAGGGCGATGCGCCACGGCGAGCCGTCGAGTTTTTTGCCGACAGCCTTGAGTTCGCCGGTGGCTTCAGCAAGGTAGTCGTGGATGCCCATCGCTTCAAGTTTTGCGGCAATCGTGTCGACCGCGTAACCGGCAGCGATGCTGTTGAAGTCGACCTCGACCGCGGCATCCTTGCACAACCGGTCCCCGTCGATGCGCAAGTGGCTGTGGCCGACGCGCTGCTGCACCTCGGCCAGCGCTTGGGCACTCGGGACTTTTTCCTCACGCGCCTGCGGGCCAAATCCCCAGAGGTTGAGCAGCGGCTCCACCGTCAAGTCGTAGGAGCCTTCGCTTTGCGAGGACAATCGCTCGCCGACGCGGACCAATTCGAGTACCGGGCCAGGCATGACCTGACAGCGGCCGGCCGGCAGTGCGTTGAAGCGCTCGGTGTCCGAGTCGCTGCGATAGGTCGAGAATTGTCGATCCACTTCGGCGAGGATATTTTCCACTTCGGCCTGTACCGCTTTCGGCCCAGGCGTGGAGGCATGCCTTACGTATTGAATGGAATAACGACTGCCCATGGTCGGGCCGTCGAAGCGTTCCAGGCTGTCGCCGTTACCGCAACCGGATAAAACGCCGGCCAACACCAGAAGTCCACTCAACCGTCCAGTTAACAAATCTTCATCTCCCTTCAAAACCGCTCCCGCCATTATGGGCTTCAGCGCGCATTGGAGCGAGGCCTGCTCATACCCACAGCTGCAGCGCTTTCAAACAAGATTTACCAGAGTGAGTATCTACAAATGTCTTCCAGCACGAGCAAAGGCAAAGCGATTTTTCGCGTTGTCAGCGGTAACTTTCTCGAAATGTTCGACTTCATGGTCTATGGCTTTTACGCGACGGCCATCGCCAAAACCTTCTTTCCCGCCGATAGCGCGTTTGCTTCACTGATGCTGTCTCTGGCCACTTTCGGGGCCGGTTTCCTGATGCGTCCGTTGGGTGCGATTTTCCTCGGCGCCTACATCGACCGTCATGGTCGCCGCAAAGGGTTGATCATCACCCTCGCGATGATGGCCGCCGGCACGGTGTTGATTGCCTGCGTGCCGGGTTACGCCACACTGGGCGTGACCGCGCCGCTGCTCGTACTGTTCGGTCGCCTGTTACAAGGTTTCTCCGCAGGCGTGGAGCTGGGCGGTGTATCGGTGTATCTCGCCGAGATTTCCACACCGGGCCGCAAGGGTTTCTTCGTCAGTTGGCAGTCCGCCAGTCAGCAAGCAGCGGTGGTTTTCGCCGGCCTGTTGGGGGTTGTCTTGAACCATTGGCTCAGCCCGGAAGAAATGGGCGACTGGGGCTGGCGCGTGCCGTTCCTGATCGGCTGCATGATCGTACCGGTGATCTTCGTGATTCGCCGTTCGCTGGAAGAAACCCCTGAGTTCCAGGCACGAAAACATCGCCCTACCCTGCAGGAGATTGTTCGCTCGATCGGTCAGAACTTTGGCATTGTCCTCGCCGGCATGGCATTGGTGGTGATGACGACCGTGTCGTTTTACCTGATCACCGCCTATACCCCTACCTTTGGCAAGGCCGAACTGCATTTGTCCGATATGGATGCGTTGCTGGTAACGGTCTGCATCGGCCTGTCGAACTTTTTCTGGCTGCCGGTGATGGGTGCTGTGTCCGACAAAATCGGCCGAAAACCCTTACTTCTCGCGGCGACCATTCTGGCAATTCTCACCGCCTACCCAGCCCTGTCGTGGTTGGTGGCGAACCCGAGTTTCAGCCATTTGCTGATCGTCGAGTTGTGGTTGTCGTTCCTGTATGGCTCGTACAACGGTGCCATGGTCGTGGCGCTGACCGAGATCATGCCGGTGGAAGTTCGTACGACCGGCTTCTCTTTGGCTTACAGCCTGGCGACGGCGACCTTTGGCGGGTTTACGCCCGCAGCCTGTACGTACCTGATTCATGTGCTGGATAACAAGGCTGCGCCGGGGATCTGGCTGAGTGGCGCGGCGGTGCTGGGGTTGATTGCGACGTTGGTGTTGTTTAAGGGCAATCGGCATGAACTGCGGACTGCGCAAGCAGCGGTGGTCGGTGGCGCCTGATAGATCGCCATCGCTAGCAGGCTAGCTCCCACACTGGATCTGTGGCGTTCACAAGCCCCCTGTGGGAGCTAGCCTGCTAGCGATGAGGCCGGTGCTGGCAACAACGATCCAACAGACACGCAAACAAAAACGCCCCGACCAAAGTCGGGGCGTTTTCATGTGCAGCTAAGGCTTAGCGCGGGAACGCTGGCGGGTTTACACCGGCCATGTCTTCCATCACGCGAACCACCTGGCAGCTGTAACCGAATTCGTTGTCGTACCAAACGTACAGAACAACGCGGTTGTCTTGGGTGATGGTTGCTTCGGCGTCCACAACACCTGCGTGGCGCGAGCCAACGAAGTCGGTGGAAACCACTTCCTGCGAATTGACGAAGTCGATTTGCTTGTGCAGATCGGAGTGCAGCGCCATGTAGCGCAGGTACTCGTTCATCTCTTCACGGGTGGCAGCTTTCTCAAGGTTCAGGTTGAGAATGGCCATCGACACGTTTGGCGTCGGAACACGGATCGCGTTACCGGTCAGCTTGCCAGCCAGCTCAGGCAGGGCCTTGGCAGCAGCGGTGGCAGCACCGGTCTCGGTGATGACCATGTTCAGCGCGGCGCTACGGCCACGGCGATCGCCCTTGTGGAAGTTGTCGATCAGGTTCTGGTCGTTGGTGTACGAGTGAACGGTTTCGACGTGACCGTTGATGATGCCGAACTTGTCATTCACAGCCTTGAGCACCGGCACGATGGCGTTGGTGGTGCAGGAAGCGGCGGACACGATCTTGTCTTCAGCGGTGATTTCACTGTGGTTGATGCCGTGAACGATGTTCTTCAGCTTGCCCTTGCCAGGCGCGGTCAGAACAACGCGGTCGATACCCGGGCAGGCCAGGTGCTGGCCCAGGCCCTCGGCGTCACGCCATACACCGGTATTGTCCACCAGCAGCGCGTCTTTGATGCCGTACTGGGTGTAATCCACCTCGGTCGGGTTCTTCGCGTAGATCACCTGGATCAGGTTACCGTTGGCGGTGATGGTGTTGTTTTTTTCGTCGATGACGATGGTGCCGTTGAACGGACCGTGTACCGAATCGCGACGCAACAGGCTTGCGCGCTTGACCAGGTCGTTCTCGGCGCCTTTGCGCACCACGATGGCACGCAGGCGCAGGCCGTCGCCGCCACCGGTTTTTTCGATCAGGATGCGCGCCAGCAGACGGCCGATACGACCGAAGCCGTACAGAACAACGTCAGTGCCTTTGCGAGCGGAAGCGTTTTGCTGGCCAACCACGTCAGCCAATGCTTCACGGACGAACTGCTCGGCAGTGCGGCCATTGCCTTCGACGCGGAATTTGAACGCCAACTTGCCCAAGTCTACCGAAGCCGCGCCGAGCTTGAGCTCGCTCATGGCTTTAAGCAGAGGGAATGTTTCGTGGACGGAGAGTTCGCTATCGTCGGAAGAACGATGGCGAGCAAAGCGGTGAGCTTTGAGAATCGCGATGACAGACTGGTTGATCAGGCTGCGGCCATAGATCGAGCTCACCACGTTGTTATTGCGGTAGAGCTGACCGATAAGCGGAATCATCGCTTCTGCGAGTGCTTCACGGTCGATCCATTCACCAAGACACTGGTCGGGCTTCTGAGTCACGGGAACCTTCCACATGTAGGGGCAGAAAAAAGGGGCTACATTATGCCGCCGAGTGCCTCTCGTAGCAATGCGCGCCTGTCGTGCGATCCGTAACAAATTCCTCTTCAAAAAAATTACGCACCGCCAAAGCCCAGTAAAACCGCGGCTTTCAGCGCAGTCAATTTTTTGGAGACATCGCTGTCTTGTCCGTAACCCTCCGTAACACTCGACCGTTATGCCACTACATAATCGGTAATTTTCAGCAAAAAACCGGCGTTTTTTGTCTTTACCACTACATTTCGCTAAACCTGCGTAATAGACACAGTCAGCAACTGACAGGCGGCACCCGGGGCCGCTACAATTACCGACTTTGTCGCAACGCTTGGAGCTCAACCTTCCGTGCCCGTTCTGCGTCTACCGCTTCTCCCTGCCGCGGCAGGTAAACAGCACTGGGGCAACCTGCCCGGTGCCGCCCTGAGCCTGGCCATCGCCGAGGCCGCCAGCGCTGCCAAGCGCTTTACCTTGCTGCTGACCGCCGACAGCCAAAGCGCCGAACGGCTGGAACAGGAGCTGAGCTTCTTCGCCCCGGATTTGCCGGTGCTGCATTTCCCGGATTGGGAAACCCTGCCCTACGATCTGTTTTCGCCACACCAGGACATCATTTCCCAGCGCATCGCCGCCCTTTATCGGTTGCCCGAACTGAGCCATGGCGTGCTGGTAGTGCCGATCACCACAGCGTTGCACCGCCTGGCGCCGACCAAATTCCTGCTCGGCAGCAGCCTGGTTCTGGATGTCGGGCAAAAGCTCGACGTCGAGCAAATGCGCACCCGACTCGAAGCCAGCGGCTATCGCTACGTCGACACGGTGTACGAGCACGGCGAATTCACCGTCCGCGGCTCGCTGATCGATCTGTTCCCGATGGGCAGCAAACTGCCCTTCCGCATCGACCTGTTCGATGACGAAATCGAAACGTTGCGTACCTTTGATCCGGAAAACCAGCGCTCCATCGATAAAGTCGACACCGTCCGCTTGTTGCCGGCTCGCGAATTCCCCCTGCAAAAAGATGCGGTCACCCGCTTCAAGGCGCGCTTCCGTGAGCGCTTCGACGTCGACTTCCGCCGCTGCCCGATCTTCCAGGACCTGAGCAGCGGAATTACACCGGCGGGTATCGAGTACTACCTGCCGTTGTTCTTCGACGAAACGTCCACGCTGTTCGATTACCTGCCCCAGGACACGCAAGTGTTTTCGCTGCCGGGCATTGAACAGGCGGCGGAAAATTTCTGGAACGATGTGCGCAATCGTTATGAAGAGCGCCGCGTCGATCCGTCCCGTCCTTTATTACCGCCGTCCGAGTTGTTCCTGCCGGTGGAAGATTGCTTTGCCCGCCTCAAGAACTGGCCGCGCGTCGTTGCCAGCCAACAGGACGTTGAAACCGGCGTCGGCCGCGAGCGCTTCCCGGCGCGGGAGCTGCCGAACCTGGCCATCGAGGCCAAGGCAACGCAACCACTGGCGGCGCTGGCCGGTTTCCTCGACGAGTTCCCCGGTCGCGTGCTGTTCACCGCCGAATCCGCGGGTCGTCGGGAAGTGCTGTTGGAACTGCTCGAACGCCTGAAGCTGCGACCGAAAACCGTCGACAGCTGGCCCGACTTCGTCGCGAGCAAGGAACGTTTGGCGATCACCATTGCCCCCCTCGACGAAGGTCTGGTGCTCGACGACCCGGCCCTGGCGCTGATCGCCGAAAGTCCCTTGTTCGGTCAGCGCGTGATGCAGCGCCGTCGCCGTGAAAAACGCGCCGACGCCAACAACGACGCCGTGATCAAAAACCTCACCGAGCTGCGCGAAGGCGCGCCGGTGGTCCACATCGATCACGGCGTTGGCCGCTACCTCGGATTGGCGACGCTGGAAATCGACGATCAGGCCGCCGAGTTCCTGACCCTGCAATACGCCGAAGGCGCCAAGCTGTACGTACCGGTGGCCAACCTGCACCTGATCGCCCGCTACACCGGCAGCGACGATGCCTTGGCTCCGCTGCATCGCCTCGGCTCGGAAACCTGGCAGAAAGCCAAACGCAAAGCCGCTGAACAGGTGCGCGATGTGGCAGCCGAATTGCTCGACATCTATGCCCGCCGCGCTGCTCGCGAAGGGTATGCCTTCGAAGATCCGAAAGCCGATTACGCCACGTTCAGCGCCGGGTTCCCGTTCGAAGAAACTCCGGACCAGCAAACCACCATCGAAGCAGTGCGCGCCGACATGCTCGCACCCAAGCCAATGGACCGACTGGTCTGTGGCGACGTCGGTTTCGGCAAAACAGAAGTGGCGATGCGCGCAGCGTTCATTGCGGTGCACGGTGGTCGTCAGGTGGCGATCCTGGTGCCGACCACTCTGCTCGCCCAGCAGCACTACAACAGCTTCCGCGACCGCTTTGCCGATTGGCCGGTAACCGTGGAAGTGATGAGCCGCTTCAAATCGACCAAGGAAGTCAACGCTGCGGTGGCCGACCTCGCCGAAGGCAAGATCGACATCGTCATCGGTACGCACAAACTGCTGCAAGACGACGTGAAGATCAAAAACCTCGGGCTGGTGATCATCGACGAAGAGCACCGTTTCGGTGTCCGCCAGAAAGAACAGCTCAAGGCCCTGCGCAGCGAAGTCGACATCCTGACCCTGACCGCTACGCCAATTCCGCGCACGCTGAACATGGCGGTGTCGGGCATGCGTGACCTGTCGATCATCGCCACGCCGCCGGCCCGTCGCCTGTCGGTGCGGACCTTCGTCATGGAGCAGAACAAGAGCACGGTCAAAGAGGCGCTGCTGCGGGAGCTGCTGCGTGGCGGCCAGGTCTACTACCTGCACAACGACGTGAAGACCATCGAGAAATGCGCCGCCGACCTCGCCGAGCTGGTGCCGGAGGCACGGATCGGCATCGGCCACGGGCAGATGCGCGAACGCGATCTCGAACAGGTGATGAGCGATTTCTACCACAAGCGCTTCAACGTACTGATCGCCTCGACCATCATCGAGACCGGCATCGACGTGCCGAGCGCCAACACCATCATCATCGAGCGTGCCGACAAATTCGGTCTGGCGCAGCTGCACCAGTTGCGCGGCCGCGTCGGTCGCAGCCACCACCAAGCCTATGCTTATTTGCTGACACCGCCGCGCCAGCAAATCACCCCGGACGCAGAAAAGCGTCTGGAAGCGATCGCCAACACCCAGGACCTTGGCGCAGGCTTCGTGCTCGCCACCAACGACCTGGAAATCCGTGGCGCCGGCGAACTGCTCGGCGACGGTCAGAGCGGGCAGATCCAGGCCGTCGGTTTCACCTTGTATATGGAGATGCTCGAACGTGCGGTGAAGTCGATCCGCAAGGGTGAACAGCCAAATCTCGATCAGCCGCTGGGCGGTGGTCCGGAAGTCAATTTGCGTGTACCGGCATTGATCCCCGAAGACTACTTGCCGGACGTGCATGCCCGACTGATTCTCTACAAGCGCATCGCCTCGGCCACCGATGAGGATGGTCTGAAGGACCTGCAAGTGGAGATGATCGATCGCTTCGGCCTGCTGCCGGAGCCGACCAAGAACCTGATGCGCATCACGGCGCTGAAGTTGCAGGCCGAAATGCTGGGCATCAAGAAAGTCGACGGCGGCCCGCAAGGCGGTCGAATCGAATTCGCGGCGCAGACACCCGTCGATCCGCTGACGCTGATCAAACTGATTCAGGGCCAGCCTAAACGCTACAAATTCGAAGGTGCCACGATGTTTAAATTCATGGTGCCGATGGAGCGCCCGGAAGAGCGCTTTAATACTGTAGAGGCACTGCTTGAATGCCTCATTCCGAAAACTGCTTGAAGGACGCCGCATGCGCCTGTTTCGCTCACTGACTTTGCTGATGACCCTGGCCGCCCCCCTGGCGTATGCCGATGACCTGTATCAGATTGAAATGATTCTGGTCCGGCAGAACGCTGTGCCAGCCATAGTCAGCAAAGCCGCGCCCGAAGACTGGGCTGCCGGTGCCCAACCCATCAGCAAGGACAGCCTGCGCACGCCAAGCCTGAATGGCGAAGTGGAAAAACTCACCGCCAGCAAAGAATACACGGTGTTGCTGCACAAGGCCTGGCAGCAGAACCTCGGCGAACAAGCCAGTAAAATTGCAATCAGCGATGGCAAGGAACAGTTCGGCCAGTACCCCATCGAGGGCACGCTGAACCTGAAACTGGGACGCTTCACCGACGTTGACGCCGACTTCTGGGTCAACCAGATCGACGCCAATGGCCTGGTCACTGCCAGTGAACGCCTGAAAACAGAAAGCCATACCAAAAACGGACAGCTGAATTTCCTCGACGCCGGTCATCTCGGAATGCTGATCAAGATCACCTCGCTGACAGCACCCGCACCTCGGCCAGTCCCCGATGAAATTCCGGACTGATTGAAGTCCTTATGCCCCCGACACTGAGCAAACCCCTGGCGCCTTCCTGGGTCAGCCGATTCAAGGAACAGAGCCTGGAACGTGGCCGACGCTACGCGCTGGAGAATCGTGTCAGGATCGTCGAGGCTGGCGACGCCACCATCATTGCCGCCTGCGAAGGCTCTGGCGGTAACGTTTACCGTCAGACCATTCGCCTGCGCGAGTCGGCTAAAGCCACCTTGCTGATGGTCGACGCCACGTGCACCTGCCCGGTTCGCAGCAACTGCAAACATTGCGCAGCGGTGCTGCTGAAAGTGCAGGAAACCCTCGCCTACCCCGCCGCCGCGCAAGATGCCGAGCTGCTGGAAAAACTTCAGGCCGTACTGGAAAACCGCAGCCCGAAGGCGCCGCCGCAAGTGCTGGTGGACAATGTACAACCGGTACCGCGCCTGTGGCTGGCGAGTATCGAGTTCAGTGCCTTCGAGCCGCGCAACGGCAAGATGCAGCGTTATATCCAGCATCGCGCCGCGTTGTCCTTCAGCTATCTGGATGAATACGTCTGCGGCCAGAAAAATGCCGACATCCTGATTCGTCAGGAAACGCAGACATTACGGATAAAGCGCCACCCGGAAGTCGAACAGGCCTACAGGGAACAGTTACGAATCCTCGGCTTCAAGATCGCTACCCGGCAAAGCAAAGCCTTGCCGGAAAGTGCCGGCGAACTCTATGAGATGGTCAATGACAGCGCCTGGCTGACCTTCACGCTCAATGAGTTGCCGAAGCTGCGCACCCAAGGCTGGGAGCTGCAGATCGATGAGGATTTCGGGTTCGACCTGACCGCCGTGGACGACTGGTACGCCACCGTCGAACAGGCACCGGAGCGCGACTGGTTTGATCTGGAACTGGGGATCATCGTCAACGGCGAGCGGTTAAGCCTGCTGCCGATCCTGTTGAACCTGATGCGTTCCCACACCGAGATCCTCAACCCGGAACGCCTCGCACGACGTCGCGACGATGAATTGATTTTGGTGAACATCCCCAATCGCCCGAACTCCGAGCACGGCCCCCTGCAAGTCGCCCTGCCCTTCGGCCGCTTGAAACCGGTATTGGCGACCCTCGGCGAGTTCTACCTGCAAGAGCCCGGCGAAACCACGCTGCGCCTGAGCAAGGCCGATGCGACGCGTTTGAATCCGCTGGAAGACCTGCCGCTGCTCTGGGAAGGTGGCGAACAAATGCGCAGCTTTGCCCAGCGTCTGCGGGACATCAAGGACTACACCGCGACGGCTCCGGAAGGCCTGAACGCGACCTTGCGCCCCTATCAACTGGAAGGCTTGAGCTGGATGCAGTCGTTGCGGCAACTGGAGGTTGGCGGAATTCTCGCGGATGACATGGGCCTGGGCAAAACCTTACAAACCTTGGCGCATGTTCTTATAGAGAAAAACGCTGGACGCCTCGATCGGCCGTGCATGGTGGTGATGCCCACCAGCCTGATCCCCAACTGGCTCGACGAAGCGGCGCACTTCACGCCACAACTGAAAGTGCTGGCACTGTACGGCGCCAGTCGTAAAAAGCATTTCGACAGCCTGTCCGATTACGACCTGATCCTGACCACCTATGCATTGCTGCCCAAAGACGTCGAGCGCCTGGCCGCACAGCCGCTGCACGTGCTGGTACTGGACGAGGCGCAATACATCAAGAACCCCAACAGCAAGGCCGCCCACGCTGCGCGGGAGCTGAACGCACGCCAGCGTTTGTGCCTGAGTGGTACGCCACTGGAAAACCATCTGGGTGAGCTGTGGTCGTTGTTTCACTTCCTGCTGCCCGGCTGGCTCGGCGACGTGAAGAGCTTCAACCGAGATTACCGCGTGCCGATTGAAAAGCGTGCCAGCGAAGTACGACTTCAACACCTCAACGGCAGGATCAAACCGTTCCTGTTGCGCCGGACAAAAGAACAGGTAGCGACGGAATTACCACCGAAAACTGAAATCATCCATTGGGTCGAGCTCAACGAAGCCCAACGCGATGTGTACGAAACCATGCGCTTGGCGATGGACAAGAAAGTCCGCGACGAAATCACCCGCAAAGGCGTGGCACGCAGCCAGATCATCATTCTGGAAGCGCTGCTGAAGCTGCGTCAGGTGTGTTGCGATTTGCGCCTGGTAAACGACGCTGCGCTGCCGGCTCGCGGAAGTACCTCGGGCAAGCTCGACAGCCTGATGGAAATGCTCGAGGAATTGTTCGAGGAAGGTCGACGGATTCTGCTGTTTTCGCAGTTCACTTCGATGCTTGCGCTGATCGAAGTCGAACTGAAGAAGCGCGGCGTGGAGTATGCGCTGCTGACCGGACAGACCCGCGACAGACGTTCGCCGGTGAAGGACTTCCAGAGCGGCAAGCGTCAGATTTTTCTGATCAGCTTGAAGGCAGGCGGTGTTGGCTTGAACCTGACGGAAGCGGATACGGTGATTCACTACGACCCGTGGTGGAACCCGGCGACAGAAAACCAGGCGACTGACCGCGCGTATCGCATTGGCCAGGAGAAACCGGTGTTCGTTTACAAGATGATTGCCCGGGGCACGGTGGAGGAGAAAATCCAGCACCTGCAGAAGGAAAAATCCGACCTGGCAGCGGGCGTTCTGGATGGGCGCAAGACCGGGGACTGGAAACTGCAGAGTGATGATATTGAAGCGTTGTTTGCGCCGTTGCCGGAGAAAATCGACAAGTAGTTGCGCGCTGGCAAGCCAGCTCCTACAGAGGTTAACGCGAGACATGCAGGAGCTGGCTTGCCAGCGATAAGGTCAACTCGGTGTAACGATCGTTCAGCCCTTCAACACCCGCGCCAACGTCGATTTCACCTTGCCCATCCCGTCATGCAGCGCCTGCTCGATCTCGGCCATGGTAATCACTGCCGTCGACTTGCCCGCCGCCGGGTTCACCACCAGCGCCAGGCACGCGTAATCCAGTTCCAGCTCACGCGCCAATGCCGCTTCCGGCATGCCGGTCATGCCGACGATGTCGCAACCGTCGCGCTCCAGTCGCGCAATCTCCGCAACCGTTTCCAGGCGCGGTCCCTGCGTGCAGGCATACACACCATGACTGCTGTAGCCAACGCCTTCAGCCGCCAATGCCGCAATCAATTGCTGGCGCAGCGGTTCGCTGTAGGGATAGCTGAAGTCGATGTGGGTGACCTGCTCCAGGTCATCGGCAAAATAGGTGTGTTCGCGACCGCTGGTGTAGTCGATCAGCTGATGTGGCACACAGAAATGCCCGGTGCCCATCGCGGCATGAATGCCGCCCACGGCGTTGACCGCAAGGATCGCTTCGGCACCGGCCTGTTTCAACGCCCAGAGATTGGCGCGGTAGTTCACCTGATGTGGCGGGAAACGGTGCGGATGACCATGACGCGCGAGAAACAGCACTTCCTTGCCGGCATACTCACCGATCTGCACCTCGGCCGAAGGTGCGCCGTAAGGGGTGTCCACAGCCAGTGACTGACGAATGCTCAGACCTTCCAGTTGAGTCAGGCCGGTACCACCGATAATCGCGTAAACCGTCATAACGTAAAGTCCTTATTCAATCAGTTGAGCGTCTTTGAGCGCGCCAATGGCTGTCAGCCAGCGCGGGTCTTGACGGTATTCGGTGCTGGCGTACGACTGGCCGCGCATTCGCGCAATGCGCTCGGACGGCTTGACCTTCAGACGCTGGGCGGCACTCAGCGCCAGTTCCGCAGCGGCGCGATCGTTGCACACCAGGCCCATGTCGCAGCCAGCGGTCAACGCGGCTTCGATACGGCTGGCCGCATCGCCGACCACGTGAGCCCCGGCCATCGACAGGTCGTCGCTGAAGATTACGCCGTCGAACTGCAACTCGCCGCGAAGGATGTCCTGCAACCAGCGACGAGAAAAGCCGGCCGGCTGGGAATCGACTTGCGGGTAAATAACGTGGGCCGGCATGACAGCGGCCAGTTGCTTGCTCAGCCTGGCGAACGGCACCAGATCGTTGGCGCGGATCTCGTCGAGGCTGCGCTCGTCATTCGGGATCGCGACGTGAGAGTCCGCCTCCGCCCAGCCATGACCGGGGAAGTGTTTACCGGTGGCGGCCATGCCGGCGCTGTTCATACCGCGGATAAATGCGCCCGCCAGCAGCGCGGCACGCTCTGGGTCCCCTTCGAACGAACGGGTGCCGACCACGGCGCTGCGCTGGTAATCCAGATCCAGCACCGGGGCAAAGCTCAGATCAAGGCCGACGGCCAACACTTCGGTAGCCATGATCCAGCCACACTGCTCGGCCAGGTATTCGGCGTTCGGGTTGTCGGCAATGGCGCGCATGGCCGGCAGGCGCACGAAGCCCTGGCGCAGGCGCTGCACGCGACCGCCCTCCTGATCCACTGCCAGCAGCAGATCAGGTCGAACGGCACGGATTGCGGCGCTCAGTTCGCGCACCTGACGCGGGTGTTCGATGTTGCGGGCAAAAATGATCAGGCCGCCCACTTCCGGTTGGCGTAACAATTGGCGATCTTCAGCCGTCAGCCAGGTACCGGCGACGTCCACCATCAACGAGCCTTGCAGGCCAGCAGTCATAGAGATTCCTTGATAACGATTAACCCGGCTCGCACGCGTTCGCCACCATGGGCTGGGCCCGGCAGGTCGGCGATATCAATGGGGAGCAGGTTCAGAACGAGATTCGGCATGGGCGGCTAGCTTAGCGGATGTCAGCTGCCGCGCCCACCCGTGCGCGGTTAAACCTTGGCGGCAACCTGTGTCGATTTGCTGCGCGGACGCAATTGCGCGCTGGCCATGGCCGTGTCAGTCACGCCGGTTTCGGCACGCATGCCAGCAGCCAGGAATGGCACCATCAGGCGCATGACTTGCTCAATGGAGGTGTTGACGCCGAAATCGGTTTCGGCAATCGCGCGCAAGGCCTTGATGCCGGACATGCTGAACGCCGCAGCACCCAGCATGAAGTGCACACGCCAGAACAGCTCGATCGGCGGAATGCGCGGCGCGGCTTCGTTGACCAGCATCATGTAGCGACGGAACACCTTGCCGTACATGTCTTCCAGATAACGACGCAGGTGCCCCTGACTCTGACTGAACGCCAACCCCAGCAAACGCATGAAAATCGACAGGTCGTTGCCGCTGCGTGGCTGTACCACCAGGGCTTGCTCGACGAGGATTTCCAACAGCTCTTCAAGCGTCGGTTTGTTTTCGGGCTTGGCCTGACGCCGCTCCAGCTCTTTATCAAGGCTTAAACAGAACGGCCCGAGAAAGCGCGAGAAGACGGCTTGAATCAGCGCCTTCTTCGACCCGAAGTGATAGTTCACCGCCGCCAGATTGACACCGGCCTTGCTGGTGATCAGACGCAACGAGGTTTCTGCGAAACCTTTTTCCGCGAACAACTGCTCGGCAGCATCAAGAATGCGTTCAACGGTTTCCGACTGGGCCATGGCTACTCCGCCTGACAAACACTTGTTTGAAACATACGTTTCAGCCCAGGCCTTGTCAAGCCTGGCGGTTCGTTTTGGGAATGGTCGGTCAGCTATTTAACCATACAACGTCGACGCTTTAATCAGCAGGCTGATCGACCGTCCGGCGGCCGGCAAAAAAAGGGGCATTGCCAAGTCGCTTTCACTGTATATAATCCCAGTCACTGTATAAAAAGACAGAGCGATCAATATGCTAAAGCTGACGCCACGCCAAGCCGAGATTCTGGCCTTTATCAAACGCTGCCTGGAAGACAACGGCTACCCGCCGACCCGCGCGGAAATCGCTCAGGAACTGGGTTTCAAATCGCCAAATGCGGCGGAAGAACACCTCAAGGCGCTGGCTCGCAAGGGTGCGATCGAGATGACGCCGGGCGCATCCCGCGGCATTCGCATCCCTGGCTTCGAAGCCAAGGCCGACGAATCCACCCTGCCCATCATTGGCCGAGTGGCTGCTGGTGCGCCGATCCTTGCCCAGCAGCACATCGAAGAATCCTGCAACATCAACCCTGCCTTCTTCCATCCTCGTGCCGATTATTTACTGCGTGTTCACGGCATGAGCATGAAGGACGTGGGCATTTTCGACGGCGACCTGCTGGCCGTCCACACCACCCGCGAAGCCCGCAACGGCCAGATCGTGGTTGCGCGGATTGGCGACGAAGTGACGGTCAAACGCTTCAAGCGCGACGGTAGCAAAGTCTGGTTGATTGCCGAAAACCCTGAATTCGCCCCTATCGAAGTGAACCTGAAAGATCAGGAACTGGTGATCGAAGGCTTGAGTGTCGGCGTCATTCGCCGCTAAAGGAGGCTTTATGCAGTTCCCACACACACCACAGCAAGCCCAACTGCCGTTGTTCGAGGCGTTCATGGTGCAGCCGATGGCGCCGATTCTGAAGGATGTGGTCGAGTCGCCGTGGAGCGCCGAACCTGAAGTTTTCAGTGAACTGTCATTGCGTGGTGCGGCCGGGAACTGCCTGAGTCTTCTTGCACCGATACTCAGGGAATTGAGTGAGGATCAGGACGCGCGCTGGCTGACATTGATCGCCCCGCCCGCCAGCCTGACGCAAACCTGGTTGCGAGATGCCGGCCTGAATCGTGAACGCATTCTGCTACTGCAACCGCGCGGCACCCAGAGCGCACAACAGCTGACCTGCGAAGCCTTGCGCCTGGGCCGCAGCCACACTGTTGTCAGCTGGCTCAATCCACTGAGCACCACTTCACGGCAACAGTTGATCAGCGCCGCCCGGACCGGGGACGCACAAAGTCTGAACATTCGATTGGGCTAAACGATGCATTCACTGCACAGCGCGGGGCTTCTCCAAGGATAGAGAAGCCGATGTGTAGCGGTATCAAGAAAAAGCGACGAACGGGATCAATGAAGGACCCGTGAGCTCTCATCCGTATTGAAATCACCTTCAACCAAGCGGCCGGCCATCTGAACGCCGACGCTCAACATCGCCTTGGCGACTTCCACGTGCTGGCCCTGCAGGAACGCTTTGGCATCCTCAGAGAAATCCAAAGTAACCAGAGAACCCTCGTCCTCGGCCCTGCGCAGCTCGATTCGGCCGTCTGGTAACTCGACAATTTCTAGAAAGGACGTTGGCATAAAGGTCTGTTCTCCACGAAAGGCGGCGATTATATAGGCATCGGACAGGCTTCGCTCAGGATCTTGACCAGATGCCATTACGAAGAGACATTTCTGACAGCACTCATCCCTGAAACGGACAGTCCGTTGGACCCTCCGCCAAACACTCAATCCTTCAGCACTCGTTCAACCCTTCGCGAAAACGAATCGCCAAGCCTTTGAGGTTCTGACGCCAGCTCTCCAACTCGTCCCGACTCAGCTCTTCCGGTGAATCTTCTTCGTCCAGATTAACGGCCAGAATCAGCGGCTGCGTCACGTCCCCCTTGGGCTTGTGCGGCGCACGCGGTGGCTGAAACAACGCAGCATGAGCCGACAACAGCTTGGCCAGCCAGGTTTCCGGGTTTTGCGCCAACTCGACCATCTCAGCCATTTCGGGAATGGCAATGGCGTCCAGCACTTCCCGGGTCAGTAACATCTCCGCCCGAGGTGCATTGGCCTGAGGCAAGCGGTAGAAGCCAGCAATTTCATGGCACAGCCCCAGCAACGCGCCGTACAAGTGAAACAACGCCGATTCGCGCCCGGCCTGAATCAGCGCCAGGGAATTCATCGCCCGCCCCTCTTCAGCCTTGGCGAGGGCTTCCAGCGACAGGCCGGCGAAATAAATCTTTTGGTTCGTACGGGTATAGAGTTCGTGGGCCATGACGGCAGCCTCCACAACGAAATAATTGCTTCAAGCAGGTCGGACAGTGTCGTGGATCACCCAAGCCCACTGCAAGCCCAAAACAAAAAGGCCGCATGAAAACCCGAGGGTTGTCATGCGGCCTTTTGTTTATGGCGCTGTTTAAGCTTTGGCTGCTGGACGCTTGTCTTCAACCGTCCACTTGCCGCCGTCGTAATACGCCTTCCAGCCAGTCGGCTTACCGTCGACTTCCGTCTGCACGTACTGCTCTTTGGTCTTGCGGCTGTAACGGATCACGGCAGGGAGACCGTCCGGGTCCTTCTTCGGCGCTTCGCAGAGGAAGTGGTACTTCGGATCGATCTCATCCTTGTGCGGCACGATCTCCATGACCAGCGGAGCACGCGTCTCACGGTTTTTCGGAAATTGGCTAGCCGCCAGGAACAGGCCGGAAGCCCCGTCGCGCAGGATGTAGGTGTCGTTGACCTTTTCGCATTTCAGCTCAGGCATCTTCACCGGGTCCATCTTCGGCGGCGCCGCGTCACCGCTTTTCAACAGTTTGCGGGTGTTCTTGCACGTTGCGTTGGTGCAGCCGAAGAACTTGCCGAAACGGCCAGTCTTGAGCTGCATCTCGCTGCCGCACTTGTCGCATTCCAGGCTCGGACCTTCGTAGCCCTTGATGCGATAGGTGCCCTCTTCGATTTCGTAGCCGTCGCAATCCGGGTTGTTGCCGCAGATGTGCAGCTTGCGCTTCTCGTCGAGCAGGTACGCGTCCATCGCTGTGCTGCAGATTGGGCAACGATGTTTGCCACGCAGAACCAGCGACTCCGATTCACCCTCGTCGTCCGCGGCGATTTCATCGCCCGGCACCAGGTTGACGGTGGCCTTGCAGCGCTCTTTCGGCGGCAGGCTGTATCCCGAGCAACCGAGGAACACGCCGGTCGATGCGGTACGGATCTGCATCGGACGGCCACAGGTCAGGCACGGAATGTCGGTCATTACCGGCTGATTGGCACGCATGCCATTTTCCGCGCTTTCGGCTACTTCGAGCTTCTTCTTGAAATCGCCGTAGAACTCGTCCAGCACGTTTTTCCAGTCGCGTTCGCCCTGGGCCACGTCATCGAGGTTCTCTTCCATGCCGGCGGTGAAGCCGTAGTCCATGAGATTGGAGAAGCTCTCGGACAGACGCTCGGTGACGATGTCACCCATTTTTTCCGAGTAGAAACGACGGTTATGCAGCGCAACGTAGCCGCGGTCCTGGATGGTCGAAATGATCGCCGCATAGGTCGAAGGACGACCGATGCCGCGTTTTTCCATTTCTTTCACCAGGCTCGCTTCCGAGTATCGCGCCGGCGGCTTGGTGAAGTGCTGGGTCGGATCAAGCTTGATCAGCTTCATCGCATCGCCCTGGGCCATGTCCGGCAGCACGTCGTCATCGCCAGGCTTGGCGATTTGCGGCATGACGCGGGTGTAACCGTCGAACTTCAGGATGCGGCCCTTGGCGCGCAGCTCGAAATCGCCGGCACCGACGGTGACCGTGGTCGACAGGTATTGGGCCGGCAGCATCTGGCAGGCGAGGAACTGGCGCCAGATCAGCTCATAGAGCCGCTCTGCATCACGCTCCATGCCGGACAGCTTGCTTGGCTCGGTATTGGCGTCGGACGGACGAATCGCTTCGTGAGCCTCCTGTGCGCCTTCCTTGCTGCTGTAGACATTCGGGGTTTCCGGCAGGTACTTCTTGCCGAATTCGCCTTCAATATAAGTCCGCGCCATCGTCACGGCATCGGCCGAGAGGTTGGTGGAGTCGGTACGCATATACGTGATGTAGCCGGCTTCATACAAGCGCTGGGCCATCATCATGGTTTTCTTCACGCCGAAGCCCAGGCGGTTGCTCGCCGCCTGCTGCAGGGTGGACGTGATGAACGGTGCTGACGGCTTGCTGCTGGTCGGCTTGTCTTCGCGCTTGACGATGCTGTAGCTGGAAGCCTTGAGCTTCTCCAGCGCGGCCATGGCCTGGGCTTCGTTCAACGGCTTGAACGCCTCACCTTTCTCACGAGCCACGTCAAAGCGCACGGTGGCGCCCTTGGCGGTGCCGAGGTCGGCGTGGACTTCCCAGTACTCTTCCGGGTTGAACGCACGAATTTCGCGTTCACGCTCGACCACCAGCTTCACGGCAACCGACTGCACACGACCGGCGGACAGGCCACGGGCGATCTTGGCCCACAGCAGCGGCGAAACCATGTAACCCACCACGCGGTCGAGGAAACGACGCGCCTGTTGGGCATTTACACGGTCGATGTCCAGCTCGCCCGGCTTGGAGAAGGCTTCCTGAATCGCCTTCTTGGTGATTTCGTTGAACACCACGCGCTTGTAGCGGCTGTCATCACCACCGATGGCTTCGCGCAGGTGCCAGGCAATGGCTTCCCCCTCGCGATCCAAGTCGGTTGCGAGATAGATGGTGTCAGCATCCTTGGCGAGCCGGCGCAGCTCCTCGATGACCTTTTCCTTGCCCGGGAGGATCTCGTACTTGGCTTTCCAGCCATGATCGGGATCGACACCCATGCGCGAGACCAGCTGCTTGCGCGCTTTCTCTTTCGGCGTGAGCACCGGACCTTCACCCGCGGCAGCCTTGCCGCGCTTGGCGGCTGGCTCTTTGCTGGCGCTAGCCGAACCGCTGGTGGGCAGGTCTCGGATATGGCCGATACTCGACTTCACCACGTATTGGTTACCCAGATACTTGTTGATGGTCTTGGCCTTAGCCGGGGATTCCACAATGACCAGCGATTTGCCCATGGATCAGAAAATTCCTGAATTCTAGAAGTGAAAGGCGGTTGGCGCCTGACGCGGCACCGCTATATATAGTGGCTACAAGGTGAGGTCAAGCGCAGGGTTCTGCGCGCTCTCAGCTTATGCCTTCGAAAAAAGGCTCGGTTCGGCTTGCACCAAAGCAAAGCGTGGCACCTGTTCGCCGTCAACCTCGACCGACTCCAGGAACATGCTCAAGGGACGTACCCAAAAGCCGTAATCGCCATACAGGGCTTGGTAGAAGACCACTTCTTCTTCGGTTTCCGAATGCCGCGCAATACTGAATACACGGTACTGCGGACCTTTGTAATGTTGGTAGAGCCCAGGTTGTATCGGCATGGTTTGGCCCTCACTCAAATCTTTTCAAAATAAAAACAAAAATAAATCCGGAAAAACAAAAACCGGGGCACTTGGCCCCGGCTTCCGTCAACGGAACGCTTAAACGCGTTCGAAGACGGTGGAGATGCCTTGGCCGAGACCAATGCACATGGTGGCTACCCCAAGATTGCCGCCATTTTGCTTCATCACGTTCAGCAAAGTGCCGGAGATACGCGCACCGGAGCAACCGAACGGGTGACCCAGGGCGATCGCGCCGCCGTGCAGGTTAACCTTCTCGTTCATCTTGTCGAGCACTTTCAGATCTTTCAGCACTGGCAGGGCCTGTGCGGCGAAAGCTTCGTTGAGCTCGAAGAAGTCGATATCGTTGATGCCAAGGCCCGCGCGCTTCAGTGCTTTTTGTGTGGCCGGTACTGGACCATAGCCCATGATTGCCGGATCCACACCTGCCACTGCCATCGAGCGAATCACTGCCAGAGGCTGGATGCCCAGGTCTTGTGCACGCTGCGCCGACATCACGATCATGCACGACGCACCATCGGTGATCTGCGACGAAGTACCGGCTGTCACGGTGCCGCCTTTCGGGTTAAACGCTGGCTTCAATGCCGCCAGGCTTTCCAGGGTGGTTTCCGGACGAATGGTTTCGTCGTAGTCGAACAGTTTCAGGAAACCGTTCTCGTCGTAGCCCTGCATCGGGATGATTTCGTCTTTGAACTTGCCTTCCACAGTCGCCTTGTGGGCGAGCTGATGGGAGCGCACGCCGAAAGCGTCCTGCTGCTCGCGAGTGATGCCGTGCATTTTGCCCAGCATTTCAGCGGTCAGGCCCATCATGCCCGAGGCTTTCGCCGCGTACAGCGACATGTGCGGGTTTGGATCGACACCGTGCATCATGCTCACGTGGCCCATGTGCTCGACGCCGCCGACGACGAACACGTCACCATTGCCGGTCATGATCGCTTGAGCAGCGGTGTGCAGAGCACTCATGGACGAGCCACACAGACGGCTGACGGTCTGACCGGCAGCGGTGTGCGGGATCTGCGTCATCAGCGACGCCATGCGAGCGATGTTCCAGCCCTGCTCCAGGGTCTGGTTGACACAGCCCCAGATCACGTCTTCGACTTCGTTCGGGTCGACCTTGACGTTACGTTCCAGCAATTTGCTGATCAGGTGTGCCGACATATCTTCAGCACGGGTGTTGCGGTGCATGCCGCCCTTGGAGCGGCCCATCGGAGTACGACCGAAGTCGACAATCACGACGTCTCTTGGATTCAAGCTCATAAAATTTCACTCTCGCTCAAAAGTTGGGACGCTTAACCGAAGAACCGCTGGCCGGTCTTGGCCATTTCACGCAGTTTTGCGGTCGGGTGGTACAGCGCGCCCAAATCAGCGTACTGGTCAGCCAGGGCAACGAACTCGGCAACACCGATCGAATCGATGTAGCGCAGCGCACCACCACGGAATGGAGGGAAACCAATACCGTAGACCAGACCCATGTCGGCTTCGGCAGCGGTTTCGACGATGCCGTCTTCCAGGCAACGCACGGTTTCCAGGCACAGCGGGATCATCATCCAGTTGATGATGTCTTCGTCAGTGACTTCGCGCTGTTCGAAAACGATTGGCTTGAGCACTTCCAGCACCGACGGGTCGGCCACTTTCTTCTGCTTGCCCTTCTTGTCGGTCTCGTAGGCGTAGAAACCCTTGCCATTCTTCTGGCCCAGGCGCTTGGCTTCGTAGAGCACGTCGACAGCCGAACGGCGGTCGTCTTTCATGCGGTCCGGGAAGCCTTCAGCCATGACGTCGCGACCGTGGTGGCCGGTGTCGATGCCGACCACGTCCATCAGGTACGCCGGACCCATTGGCCAGCCGAATTTTTCCATGACCTTGTCGATACGGACGAAGTCCACACCGGCGCTGACCAGCTTGGCGAAACCGCCGAAGTACGGGAACAGGACGCGGTTGACCAGGAAGCCCGGGCAGTCGTTGACGACGATCGGGTTCTTGCCCATTTTCTTGGCGTAGGCAACGGTGGTGGCAACGGCCAGTTCGCTGGACTTCTCGCCACGAATCACTTCAACCAGCGGCATCATGTGCACGGGGTTGAAGAAGTGCATGCCGACGAAGTTTTCCGGACGCTTGAGGGCCTTGGCCAGCAAGGTGATGGAAATGGTCGAGGTGTTGGACGCGAGGATGGTGTCCTCTTTGACCTTGTCTTCCACTTCGGCCAGCACAGCCTGCTTGACCTTAGGGTTCTCGACGACCGCTTCAACCACCAGGTCAACGTGACCGAAGTCGCCGTAGGACAGGGTCGGACGAATGCCGTTGAGCACTTCAGCCATTTTCGCCGCAGTCATGCGACCTTTATCAACGCGGCCGACCAGCAGCTTGGCGGCTTCAGCCAAGCCTTGCTCGATGCCGTGCTCGTTGATGTCTTTCATCAGGATCGGCGTGCCTTTGGACGCCGACTGATAAGCGATACCGCCGCCCATGATGCCGGCGCCCAATACAGCAGCCTGCTTCACGTCTTTGGCGATTTCGTCGTAGGCCTTGGCCTTTTTCTTCAGTTCCTGATCATTCAGGAACAGACCGATCAAGCTCTGCGCGGCAGAGGTCTTGGCCAGTTTGACGAAACCGGCAGCTTCGACTTCCAGCGCTTTTTCGCGACCGAAGTTCGCCGCTTTCTGGATGGTCTTGATGGCTTCAACGGGCGCCGGATAGTTCGGGCCAGCCTGGCCAGCCACGAAACCTTTGGCGGTTTCGAAAGCCATCATTTGCTCGATGGCGTTCAGTTTCAGCTTTTCCAGCTTCGGCTGACGCTTGGCCTTGTAGTCGAACTCGCCAGAGATGGCGCGCTTGACGAGCTCCAGAGCGGCTTCCTGCAGTTTCCCAGGTTCAACCACCGCATCGACGGCGCCGACTTTCAGCGCGTCTTCAGGACGGTTTTCCTTGCCGGAGGCAATCCACTCGATGGCGTTGTCGGCACCGATCAGGCGCGGCAGGCGCACGGTGCCACCGAAGCCCGGGTAGATGCCCAGTTTGACTTCCGGCAGACCAATCTTGGCCTTGGTGGACATGACGCGGTAGTCCGCCGCCAGGCACATTTCCAGACCGCCACCCAAGGCGATGCCGTTGATCGCGGCGACAGTCGGGACGTTGAGGTCTTCGAAATCGCTGAAAATTCTGTTGGCTTCGAGGTTGCCAGCGACAAGCTCTGCATCAGGCAGCTTGAAGTTCTCGACAAATTCGGTGATGTCGGCGCCGACGATGAACACGTCTTTGCCGCTGCTGACGATCACACCCTTGATCGAAGCATCTGCCTTGATGGTGTCAACGGCCTGACGCAGTTCGTTCAGGGTTAGACGGTTGAACTTGTTGACGGACTCACCCTTGAGGTCGAATTTCAATTCGACGATGCCACTTTCAAGAGCCTTAACCGTGATGGCTTTACCTTCGTAAATCATCAACTGATCTCCACGATATGGAAGCTGAACAGTACACGTCGGACGCAGGCGAATGGCTTGGCAGGGACGTTTATCGTCGATGCTACGCCAATCCACCCGACACACCCGCCAACGCGATAGTCGGGATTCTGTAGGAGCGGTCTGAAATACAAACGCTCAATTCATACGCCCGTTTGATTTGGGTACGTCACCTTCACGGAATTTCCGACAATTGTCAATCGCCCAAAATACGGGTTGAAACGCGACTTTCCGGTCATTTCCGTAACACGAAGACCTGCAACACGCGGCTGCATGTGAGGCCATTCATAAGATCAATAGTTAGAAAAGTCGCCCTAATTCACCGCAGCCTTTGTTTAACGGGCTACGCTGACGGGAGTTTTGAGGAAAAATATGAACGCGTCGGCGAATGCCCGGCGTAAGATCAGCCACATCGAATTACCGGCCTGCCTGGCCAACTCCAGCCCGATGTTGAATGTCGGGCTTTTTATTGCCTGCGAATCTGCCAACGCCCTGTAGGAGCCCGCTTGCTGGCGATCCAGACAACGCGGATAACGAGGAAAACCGCGTGTCGTTCATCGCCAGCAAGCCGGCTCCTGCAGGATCGGGTTCAGGCGAGGTCCTTGAGGGTGGCGTCGATTTGTTGCAGGACGGATGCGTCGCCCTTCTCGCCCCAATACAACGTGATCATTTGCTTGTCCGCTTCGACCTTGTAGACGTTGGCCGGCAACTTTTCGAAATGAATCAGCAACGCCGGCTCCTCGCAGACCTCCTGCCACTGATTCACCCACACACCCGGCGACTTCTGCCAATAAGTCCAGCAAGAGGGCTGACTGCCGCGACGCGGTCGATGGTATTGCGCGCAGGGGCTCGGCGGTTCCTGGCTCAGCCAGTGCGGCCACTCTTGAGGAGCCAGTTGCATGGCCAGCCCGATGCGTCGCGCCTCCATGCGCAGGGCCATGCGCCCGCTCTGCCCACGGGACGGTCGCAGCCATGCCAGCGGACTCAACACCACCAACAGGATTGACACCACTATCCAGACCGTCATATCTGTACTCCCGATTCTTGATGAGCGCTTTGGGTCACTTTGAAAACAATGCGCTTGAAACCAGCCATACTTACCAATATTGCATCCTCAGGAGGAGCACCTCATGCCCTACAACCACATTCTGGTCGCTGTAGACCTGACCGAAGAGTGCGACCCTGTCATCCACCGTGCTCGCGAATTGTCGGTGAGCAACGGCGCGAAATTGTCCCTGGTGCACATTGTCGAACCCATGGCCATGGCCTTTGGCGGCGACGTGCCGATGGACCTTTCCCAGTTGCAACAGCAACAGTTCGATCAGGCAAAGGAACGTCTTGACCGGCTGATCGTGAAGTACCCGGAACTGTCCAAAGAGTACAGCCACCTGACCTACGGCCAGCCACGCCAGGAGATTCATCACCTGGCCAAAGAGCAGACCTGCGACCTGATTGTGGTGGGCAGCCATGGCCGGCATGGCCTGGCATTGCTGCTGGGCTCCACCGCCAACGACGTGCTGCACGGTGCGCCTTGCGATGTGCTTGCGGTGCGCCTGCAAAACAAAAGCTGATAAAGATTTTGTGGGAGCCGGCTTGCTGGCTCCTACAGAAGGATTATGTTGCATACGAAAAGCCCGGCGCTCATCACTGAACGCCGGGCTTTTTTATTGCTGGATCAATCAGGCGTCCAGCTCGGCCCAACGCTCGACCATCACGTCGTGCTCAGCCTGCAACTGCTCAAGCTGAGCGATCACCGCAGCCGTCTCGGCAACAGGACGCTGATAGAAGCCACCGTCCGCCATCTGCGCTTCAACGGCCGCGATCTGCTGTTCCATGGCTTCGATCTGGCCCGGCAACATTTCCAGCTCACGCTGCAATTTGTAGCTGAGTTTCTTCTTCGCCACGGGTGCTTCGACCGCCGCCGCAACCGGTGCAGCTTCAGCCGTCACGACCGCCGACGTCAGGTCGGCTTTGCCGGATTTGCTCTCGGTCACGCCCAACAGGCGCGGCGAGCCGCCCTGACGCAGCCAGTCCTGGTAACCACCGACGTATTCGCGAACCTTGCCTTCACCTTCGAAGACCAGGGTGCTGGTCACCACGTTGTCGAGGAATGCCCGGTCGTGGCTGACCATCAGCACGGTGCCGTTGAAGGTCAGCAGGACCTCTTCCAGCAGCTCGAGGGTTTCCACGTCGAGGTCGTTGGTCGGTTCGTCGAGGACCAGCAGGTTCGCTGGTTTGCTGAACAGTTTCGCCAGCAACAGGCGAGCGCGCTCACCACCCGACAGCGCCTTGACCGGCGTGCGAGCACGCTGCGGGCTGAACAGGAAGTCGCCGAGGTAGCTCAGCACGTGGCGGCTTTGACCATCGATATCGATGAAGTCGCGACCTTCGGCCACGTTGTCGATCACGGTCTTTTCCAGGTCCAGCTGATGGCGCAACTGGTCGAAGTACGCCACGTCGATGCGCGTGCCCTCTTCCACTTTGCCGCTGGTGGGTTGCAGGCCGCTGAGCATCAGCTTCAGCAACGTGGTCTTGCCGGTACCGTTGGCACCGAGCAAACCGATACGGTCGCCGCGCGTCAGGACCATCGAGAAATCCTTGATCAGGAACGGACCGCCCGGGTGGGCGAAACTCACGTTCTCAAGGACCATTACCTGCTTGCCGGACTTGTCGGCGGTGTCCAGCTGAATGTTGGCCTTGCCGGTGCGCTCACGACGTTCGCTGCGCTCGACGCGCAGGGCTTTCAGTGCGCGGACACGGCCTTCGTTACGGGTGCGACGGGCCTTGATGCCCTGACGGATCCAGACTTCTTCCTGGGCCAGCTTTTTGTCGAACAGCGCGTTGGCGGTTTCTTCAGCGGCCAGCGAGGCTTCTTTGTGCACGAGGAAACTGGCGTAGTCGCCGTTCCAGTCGATCAAGCCACCGCGGTCCAGCTCCAGAATACGAGTCGCCAGGTTTTGCAGGAAAGAACGGTCGTGCGTGATGAACAGCACGGCGCCCTGGAAATCCTTCAACGCCTCTTCGAGCCAGGCGATGGCACCGATGTCCAGGTGGTTGGTCGGTTCGTCGAGCAGCAGCAGATCCGGCTCGGAAACCAGCGCCTGCGCCAGCAGGACGCGGCGACGCCAGCCACCGGACAATTCGGCGAGGGTCTTGTCGGCCGGCAACTGCAGACGGCTCAAGGTGCTGTCGACCAGTTGCTGCAAACGCCAGCCGTCACGGGCTTCGAGGTCGTGCTGGACGTGCATCAGCTTGTCCAGGTCGGCGTCGGTGACGATGTTCTGGCTCAGGTGGTGATACTGCGCGAGCAGCTCGCCAACACCGTCCAGGCCTTCAGCAACCACGTCGAACACGGTCCGCTCGTCGGCTACCGGCAATTCTTGCGGCAACTCACCGATCTTGAGGCCGGGTGCGCGCCAAACGGAGCCTTCGTCGGGCTTCTGGTCGCCCTTGACGAGCTTCATCATGCTGGACTTGCCAGTGCCGTTGCGGCCGATGATGCACACCCGCTCACCACGGGCGATCTGCCAGGACACCTTGTCCAACAACGGCATAGCGCCGAAAGCAAGGGACACATCGCTGAATTTGAGCAGGGTCATGAGCTTCTCCAAAAACCGGGCGCGCATTCTACCTGACTTGAGGCTTCAGAAGGCCGGCAATTTCACCTTCGGGGCACTCTGCATGACAAATGTTGCGAACTGATGCTGACTGGCCCGCAAAGCTTTCGCCCGCTGCTGGCAAAAGGCTAAGCTACAGTTAATTCAGTGTTGGCACCGTCAACGCTTGTCATGATTTCTCTGTTCGGACGTCTCATGCGCAGCCGCCTTTTTGGTCTTTTATCCTGCTTTCTACTTTCTGCCACAGCCATCCAAACAGCACAGGCGGTGGACCTGTCTACCCAGCGTCAATACTACGATGAAGCCAAGCGTGCCCTGGCCAAGGGTGATACCGGTCCCTACTTCCGTTACAGCCAGGCGCTTCGTGATTACCCGCTGGAGCCTTACCTTGCGTATGACGAACTGACCGCGCGTCTGAAAACCGCAAGCAATGCCGAAATCGAGAAATTCCTCGCCGAACACGGCGACCTGCCGCAAGCCAACTGGATGAAACTTCGCTGGTTGCGCTGGCTGGCCGATCGCGGCGACTGGGCGACTTTCGTCAAGTACTACGACCCCAAGCTCAATTTCACCGAACTGGACTGCCTGAACGCGCAGAATCAGATCGCGCGCAACCAGAAGACCGAAGGTTATGCCAACGCCGAAAAACTCTGGCTGACCGGTAAATCGCTGCCTGGGGCGTGTGATGGCTTGTTCGGGATCTGGGCCGCCGAAGGCCAACTGACCGAGCAGAAACGCTGGGAACGCACCAAGCTTGCCGCCCAGGCGCGCAACTATCCGCTGGCCAACAGTCTGGTCAACGGCCTGACCACCCTCGCTCCGCGCGGTCGCTTGTTGGTGGATGTGGCGCAGAAACCTGAACTGCTCAATCAGCCGTCGCGCTTCACCCCGGCCGATGAGCCGATGTCTGACATCGTCAGCCTCGGCTTGCGCCGCCTGGCCAAGCAAGACCCGGACAAGGCGATGGCATTGCTCGACGGTTATGCCAGCAGCATGCACTTCTCCCGGGACGAAAAAGTCGCGATCGCCCGGGAAATCGGCCTGACCCTCGCTCGCCGCTTTGATAGCCGGGCGCTGGATGTGATGACCAAGTACGACCCGGAATTGCGCGACAACACCGTGTCTGAATGGCGCTTGCGCCTGCTGTTGCGTCTGGCCCGCTGGGACGATGCCTATCAGTTGACCCGCCGCTTGCCACAAGACCTGGCGACCACCAATCGCTGGCGCTACTGGCAGGCCCGCAGCCTGGAGCTGGCGCAACCGCAGAACCAGGAGGCGCAGACGCTTTACAAAGGCCTAGCCCGTGAGCGTGATTTCTACGGTTTCCTCGCCGCCGACCGCTCACAGCTGCCGTACTCGCTGAACAACAAGCCGCTGGTACTTAGCCAGGCGCTGATCAACAAGGTGCGCAACACGCCGGGTGTACGTCGCGCCCTGGAGTTCCACGCACGCGGGCAGATCGTTGATGGTCGTCGCGAGTGGTATCACGTCAGCCGCCACTTCAATCGTGACGAAATGGTCGCCCAGGCGAAACTCGCGTATGACCTGAAATGGTACTTCCCCGCGATCCGCACCATCAGTCAGGCGCAGTACTGGGACGATCTGGACATCCGCTTCCCGATGGCCCACCGCGAAACCCTGGTGCGCGAAGCCAAGGTCCGGGGCCTGCATTCGAGCTGGGTATTCGCCATCACCCGTCAGGAAAGCGCCTTCATGGACGACGCCCGCTCCGGCGTCGGCGCCAGTGGCCTGATGCAACTGATGCCCGGCACCGCCAAGGAAACCGCGCGCAAGTTCAGCATTCCCCTGGCCTCGCCGCAGCATGTGTTCGATCCGGACAAGAACATCCAGCTCGGCGCCGCGTACCTGAGCCAGGTGCACAGCCAGTTCAACGGCAACCGCGTCCTCGCCTCCGCCGCCTACAACGCCGGCCCGGGTCGCGTGCGCCAGTGGTTGCGCGGCGCGGATCACCTGAGCTTCGACGTCTGGGTGGAAAGCATCCCGTTCGACGAAACCCGCCAGTACGTGCAGAACGTGCTGTCGTACTCGGTGATCTACGGCCAGAAGCTCAACTCGCCACAGCCGTTGGTGGACTGGCATGAGCGTTATTTTGACGATCAATGATTGTCAATTGAGGCACTGACAAAAATGCCCGCATTGAGAAATGCGGGCATTTTTTTATGATGATTGACTTGGATGGTTACTGGGTCGGGACGGGGCCGGTTACGGGGTCTGCCGAGGCATTACGCCCATCATTGAACTGCAACGCCGCCAGCCGCGCATACAGCGCATTGCTCGCGATCAACTCCTGGTGGGTGCCCACCGCCACCAGTTTCCCCTGATCCATCACCGCGATCCGGTCGGCGTTTTTAACCGTGGCCAAGCGGTGGGCGATGACCAGCGTGGTGCGGTTTTTCATCAGGCTGGGCAAGGCCTGCTGGATCAAGTGTTCGCTTTGGGCGTCGAGGGCGCTGGTGGCTTCGTCGAGCAGCAGGATGGGCGCGTCCACCAGCAGCGCTCGAGCGATGGCCAGGCGTTGGCGCTGGCCGCCGGACAAACCGAGGCCGCCGTCGCCGAGGTGAGTCTGGTAGCCGTTAGGCATCGCCTCGATAAAGTCATGGGCGTAGGCAATCTTCGCCGCTTCCCGGACCTGTTCCAGCGTCGCTGTCGGGTTGCCGTAGCGGATGTTCTCTTCAATGCTGCCGAAAAACAGCGCAGGGTTTTGCGAAACCAGCGCAAAGCAACGGCGCAAGTCGAGCGGATCGAGTTGAGTCAGCGGCACGCCGTCGAGCAGGATGCGGCCTTCGGCCGGGTCGTAAAAACGCAGCAGCAAGTCATACACCGTCGACTTGCCCGCACCGGAAGGCCCGACCAGCGCAAGGGTTTCGCCAGCCTTGACGGTCAGACTCAAGCCATCGACGGCGTAGCTTTCCGGACGCGACGGGTAGGAAAAACGCACATCCTGCAGAACCAGGTTGCCCGCCACCCGCTCGGGCAACGTCACCAGTCCGGTCGCCGGTGGCTGGATGATGTTTTCCGAGCGCAGCAATTCGGCAATCCGCTCGGCGGCACCGGCCGCGCGCTGCAGCTCACCAATGACTTCACTCAACGTGCCGAACGCGCTGCCGACAATCAGGCTGTAGAAGACGAACGCCGCCAGTTCACCCGCAGAAATCCGCCCGGCCATCACATCCATGCCGCCCACCCAGAGCATCACGCCGACCGCGCCCAACACCAGCACGATCACCAGGGTAATCAGCCAGGCGCGCTGGAAAATCCGTTTACGGGCGGTGTTGAACGCCTCCTCCACGGTCACGGCAAAACGCTGTTCGTCCTGAGCCTGGTGATTGTAGGCCTGCACGGTTTTGATCTGGCCCAGGGTTTCGGAAACATAACTGCCGATATCGGCAATCCGGTCCTGACTCAGGCGCGACAGGCCGCGTACCCGCCGGCCGAAAATCAGGATCGGCGCAATCACCAGCGGCAAGGCGATCACCACGATGCTGGTGAGTTTCGGGTTGGTGATAAACAATAGGATAATCCCGCCGATCACCATCAGCAGATTGCGCAGGAACAGGGACAGCGAAGAGCCGATCACTGATTGCAGCAGCGTGGTATCGGCGGTCAACCGCGACTGGATTTCGGAGCTGCGGTTGTCTTCGTAAAATCCGGGATGCAGGTAAACCAGATGGTTGAACACCTGACGGCGGATGTCGGCGACTACGCGCTCACCGATCCATGACACCAGGTAGAAACGCGCGAATGTGCCGATCGCCAGGCCCATCACCAGCACCATGAACAAACCGATCGTCTGGTTGAGCAGATGCGGGGACTGGGTCATGAACCCCTGGTCCACCAGCAAGCGAATCCCCTGCCCCATGGACAACGTGATGCCAGCCGTAACGATCAGCGCGAGCAAGGCACCAAAGGCCTGCCAACGATAGGGTGCGAGAAAAAGACTGGTCAGGCGAATCGCGCGACGGTGACGGGCAGAGAGCATCGGGTTCATCCAGTTACGCAATTGATGGGGCCAGCCAGAGGGTTCAATGGGGTTGAACTCTGTAAATCACAATGAGTCAGGTTAATTATGACCGCGATGACCAGGTCCTAGACGCTATTGATCTAAAGTCCGGGTGGCAACATTTGGGGATTTCTGGTGGACTGGTGTTGCCGCCCTGAAAAGATCGCAGGGAGTTGTCATAGCCCGGTCACCTGGCGGTTTTACAGTAAGCACACACCTGAAGAGGAGACAGGCCATGTCCTTGCAAAATAGCAGCGATGACAAGATTCAAGTGATCCGCACACAGCCAGATCAGTCTTTGGGTTGCTCAATCATTGACGAAAAAGGCCGCGAAGTACCGATCACTGAAGACATGATCCAGGACGCTTGCCGCGAACTGGAAAAGCGATTGGTCAAGCCTGCCAAACAAGATTGATATAGCCACCGTCTTCTTGACCCGGCCCGGATGGCCGGGTTTTTTGTGGGTGCATTTTGAGGGTGCTGCGCACCCTATCGCGAGCAGGCTCGCTCCCACAGTAGATCTTCAGTGAATGTGGATTCTGCATACGCCTGAGAATACATGTTGGAGCGAGCCTGCTCGCGATTGGGCCAACTGGTTTTTCAGACAGCCGAAGCGCCCAGCGCCGCCACGATCTTGCGCAACTCCGGCGAATCCCCTTCGATCCGCACCTGCAGCCCATCAATCTCCCGCCGCGATGGATAGTTCTTGCGCAGCCCGTCAAACGCCGCACGCTGCTCGCTCACACTGCCGACAAGACTGCGGCGGAAATCCGCGTCGTCGCGGCGCGGGTCGTACACGCCACGGCACAACATCGCCAGCGCCCAGGCAGGATCGCTTTCAGCGTTCAAGGTCACTTGCGACAACCACGGTGCCGGCAGCAAATCGCTCAAGCTGACCTGCGCCGTTTGCCCGAGAAAATCGCAATACGCCTGATAGATCTGCGCCGTCCCGCGTTGTTTGCCGTCGAGGCTGTAACCGGCAATGTGCGGTGTCGCCAGCACGCAGAGGTCGGCCAGTGCCGCATCGACCTCGGGCTCGCCTTCCCAGACATCCAGCACTGCTTGCAGGTCTTCGCGCTGCAGCAACACTTCGCACAGGGCAGCGTTGTCCACCACCGGGCCGCGACTGGCATTGATCAGCCAGGAGCCGGGTTTGAGCTGATTCAAACGGTTCTTGTCGAACAGATGCCAGGTCGATCCGGCACCGTGTTTTTTCAACGGTGTGTGCAGGCTGATGACATCGCACTGCTCGAGGATTTGCTCAAGGCTGACAAAATCGCCCCCTTCAGCCGCTTGCCGTGGCGGATCGCAGACCAGCACGTTCCAGCCCAGCCCTTGCAGAACCTTGACCAACCGCCCGCCCACTTCGCCGGCACCGATCACGCCGTACGTACGCCGGGTAAGATCGGCACCTTCGATTTCCGCAAGCGTCAGCAAACTGCCCAGCACGTAGTCGACCACGCCACGGGCATTGCAGCCGGGGGCGCTGGACCAGGTGATGCCGGCCCGCTGAAAGTAATCGAGGTCGAGGTGATCGGTGCCGATGGTGCAAGTGCCGACAAAGCGCACCTTGCTGCCTTCGAGCAGCGCGCGATTGACGTTGGTCACCGAGCGCACCAGTAACACATCGGCCTGTTCGACGGTGGCGCGGTCGATTGAACGTCCCGGCACCCGGCGGATTTCACCGAAACCTTCGAAGAAGGCATCGAGCAGCGGAATATTTTCGTCGGCAACAATCAGCATGGCAGGCTCCTTTGGCGGATCGGCAGTGTAGGCGCAGAAGCCTGTGGCGGGCCAGCGGGCATTAACCACCTCAGACATGAAGCCACCACTCAGGAGATGCGAACACCGCGAGTCGATGCTTACAAATGGCTAACACAGGACTTTTCCTGACCACTGCGTCAACGCGTAGAATGCGCGGCCTCGCGCATCAAAACCTTTTGGACGTTTCGCCCTTGAATTCCGTGACTGACCACTCCGCTGCAATTCCCCTCAATCGCCCGGCTCGGGTTCGCATGGAGCTGAAAACCCTGCTCGGCCTGGCGCTGCCGATCATGATTGCGCAACTTGCCACTACCGCGATGGGCTTCGTCGATGCGGTGATGGCCGGCCGAGTCGGGCCGCGAGACCTGGCGGCGGTGGCGTTGGGCAACTCGATCTGGGTCCCGGTGTTTCTGTTGATGACCGGCACCCTGCTGGCCACCACGCCAAAAGTCGCCCAGCGCTTTGGCGCCGGCACGCACAGCGAGATAGGCCCGATCGTGCGGCAGGCCTTGTGGCTGGCGTTGGTGGTGGGTTTGATGGCGACGGGCATGCTGTTAAGCGCCGAACCGATTTTGCACCTGATGAAGGTCGATCCCGAGTTGATCGGCCCATGCATGCAATACCTGCACGGCATCGCCAGTGGGCTGCCCGCCGTCGCGTTCTACCATGTGTTGCGCTGTTTCAGTGACGGCCTGGGACGCACGCGCCCGGCGATGGTCCTGGGGTTGTGCGGGCTCGCACTGAACATTCCGCTGAACTACATCTTCATTTATGGCCACTTCGGTGTGCCGGCCATGGGCGGCGTCGGTTGTGGCTGGGCCACGGCGATTGTGATGTGGGTGATGGCGCTGGGCATGGCCGGCTGGGAACGCTGGGCGCCGGCGTATCAGTCGAGCCAGTTGTTCAGCCGTTTCGACTGGCCGCAGTGGCCAGTGATCAAACGCCTGCTGGGTATCGGCCTGCCGATCGGCATCGCGGTGTTCGCCGAATCGAGCATCTTCGCGGTGATTGCGCTGCTGATCGGCAGCCTCGGCGCGACCGTGGTGGCCGGGCATCAGATCGCGCTGAACTTCAGTTCGCTGGTGTTCATGATTCCCTACTCGCTCGGCATGGCCGTGACCGTACGAGTGGGTCAGGCGCTCGGTCGTCAGGAACCGCGTGAAGCGCGTTTCGCCGCCGGTGTCGGCATGGGCACGGCGCTGGCTTACGCGTGTATCTCGGCGAGCATGATGCTGTTGCTGCGCGAGCACATCGCGACCATCTACACGGCGGACCCAACGGTGATTCGCGTGGCGGCGATGCTGATCGTTTACTCGGCGCTGTTCCAGTTTTCCGATGCGATCCAGGTCACGGCGGCCGGTGCGTTGCGCGGCTATCAGGACACGCGGGTGACGATGATCCTGACGCTCTTCGCGTACTGGGGCATTGGTTTGCCGGTGGGTTACGCGCTGGGTCTGACCGACTGGTTCGGCACGCCGAGTGGCCCGAGCGGGCTGTGGCAGGGTTTGATCGTCGGCCTGAGCTGCGCCGCGCTGATGCTGTCGATCCGCCTGACGCGCAGTGCACGCAAGCGGATCCGCAACGGGCTGAGTTGACCCTGTGGGAGCCAGCCTGCTGGCGATTGCGGTGATTCAGTCAACAATGATGTTGAGTTTGAATCAGCCATCGCGAGCAGGCTGGCTCCCACCGTAGTTTTTTGTGGGTCAATCGGACTTCTTGCGAATCCAGTAGAGGTAGGTGCCGGCCTCTTCATGCTGCGCGACCAGCTCGTGGTCGAGGAACACGCAGAACTTGGGAATGTCACGACGGGTCGACGGGTCGGTGGCGATCACCTTGAGCAGGCCGCCGGGCGCCAGGTCACGGATGTGCTGGTGCAGCATCATCACCGGCTCCGGGCAGTTGAGGCCGGAGGCGTCGAGGGTGCCGTCTACCGGCGTATCAAGCATTTCACTCATGATTCACTCCTGAAACTGGCCGGCATTGTCGCGCATTGCCGGGTTTAACGTCATCTGTGACATACACCGCCCCCACAGGGATATAAGCATTTCAGCGGGATTTCGGTTTCTTCACGTCGAGCCGGCGCAGGTGGCACGTCACTTCTTCACGGTCGTGATACAGCTGTTTGCAGCCGATTTCGACCCGAATCCCGCGCTCCTTGAAGCCGTCGGCAATGCGCTCGAGCAAGCGCTTCACTTCGGCGTAACGCTGTTTCATCGGCAGCTTGAGGTTGACCACCGCCTCACGGCAATGCCCTTCGCCAATCCACTCTTCCAGCATCGCCGCGTTGCGTGCCGGTTTCTCGACGATGTCGCAGACCATCCAGTCCACCGGCTGGCGGGGCTTGTAGGTGAAACCGTCGGCCATCAAATGTTGCACCAGACCGGTGTCCATCAGGCTTTCCGCCATCGGGCCGTTGTCGATGGCCGTCACCAGCATGCCGCGATTGACCAGTTGCCAGGTCCAGCCGCCGGGCGCTGCGCCAAGGTCGACGCCGGTCATGTCGCTGTGCAGACGCTCGTCCCACTGATCGCGCGGGATGAAATGGTGCCACGCCTCTTCCAGCTTCAGGGTCGAACGGCTTGGTGCCTCGCGGGGAAACTTCAGGCGCGGAATGCCCATCGGCCACATCGCCGAGTTGTTCGACTCGGCCAGGCCCATGAACACTTCGCGACCGCTTTTGAACGTCAGCAGCAGGCGCGGCTTGTTTTCGTCCTCCACCAGCTTGCCCGCCGCCATCAGCGCTTTGCGCAGGTGCACTTCGAATTTCTTGCAGAAGTTCGACAGTTCTTTGCCGTCGTTGGTATCGACCATTTCCAGCCACAGGCTGCCGCACAGCGGGAAGTCCGCCATGTGCGCGAGGATCACGCTGATGCGGTCGGTTTCCGGCAAGTCGATGAAAATCCCGCGCGCCCATTGGCGCGGGAAGATCAGCTCGGCGAAACGCTGACCACGCATCAGGCGCTCGGCGCCGTCTTCTTCGGTGCAGATGAATTCGGCGCAGGCGCTGGCGGTTTTGGCCTTGGCATAACCGGCGACGTTCAGCCGTGCGGCGTGTTCGGAGATCTCGGAACAGACTTCGCCTTCGAAGCCCGGCCGGCAATGCATAAAGAGGGTGTTCATTCTTACTCCTGGGCAGTTGGCGAAGAATTCAGCCACTGCGCGATGCCCAGGCTTGCGTTGAAGCAAAGCCTGTCACGAAAACCGGCGCATGATAGCCGAGTTCGGAACCTTGGACTTGGCCATAGAGTCCAGTTATTAGCCTTAACGCCTAAACAGGGCTAGGTTAAAAGCTCTGTTCGTCACGTCAGTCCGTAGCCGTGCGGACTCAAAGGAGTCATTTCAATGCCGTCCCTCGATAGCCTGAAAACCCTTAAAACCCTGCAAATCGACGACAAGACCTACCATTATTTCAGTCTGCCCGACGCCGCCAAAAGCCTCGGTGATCTCGACAAGCTGCCAATGTCGTTGAAAGTGTTGCTGGAAAACCTGCTGCGCTGGGAAGACGAAAAAACCGTCACCGGCGCCGACCTCCGGGCGATAGCCGCCTGGCTCAAGGAGCGCCGCTCCGACCGCGAGATCCAGTACCGCCCTGCCCGGGTGCTGATGCAAGACTTCACCGGTGTGCCCGCCGTGGTCGACCTGGCCGCCATGCGCGCCGCCATGGCCAAGGCCGGTGGCGACCCGCAGCGGATCAATCCGCTGTCCCCGGTGGACCTGGTGATCGACCACTCGGTAATGGTCGACAAGTTCGGCAGCGCCAGCGCCTTCGGACAGAACGTCGACATCGAAATGCAGCGCAACGGCGAGCGTTATGCCTTTCTGCGCTGGGGCCAGAGCGCCTTCGACAACTTCAGCGTGGTGCCACCGGGCACGGGGATTTGCCATCAGGTCAACCTCGAATACCTCGGCCGCACGGTCTGGACCAAGGATGAGGACGGTCGCACCTATGCGTTCCCCGACACCCTGGTCGGCACCGACTCCCACACCACCATGATCAACGGCCTCGGCGTCCTCGGCTGGGGTGTCGGCGGGATCGAAGCGGAAGCGGCGATGCTCGGTCAGCCGGTGTCGATGCTGATTCCGGAAGTGATCGGTTTCAAGCTCACCGGCAAATTGAAGGAAGGCATCACCGCCACCGATCTGGTGCTGACCGTGACCCAGATGCTGCGCAAGAAAGGTGTGGTCGGCAAATTCGTCGAATTCTACGGCGACGGTCTTGCCGACCTGCCGCTGGCTGACCGAGCGACCATCGCCAACATGGCCCCGGAATATGGCGCCACCTGCGGTTTCTTCCCGGTGGATGACGTGACGCTGGAATACCTGCGCCTGTCCGGCCGGCCGCTTGAAACCGTGAAACTGGTCGAGGCCTATTGCAAGGCCCAGGGCCTGTGGCGCCTGCCGGGCAAGGAGCCGGCGTTCACCGACAGCCTGGCGCTGGACATGGGCAGCGTCGAAGCCAGCCTCGCCGGGCCTAAGCGCCCACAGGACCGGGTGTCGTTGCCCAATGTCGCGCAAGCGTTCAGCGATTTTCTCGGCCTGCAGTTCAAGCCCACCAGCAAGGAAGAAGGTCGCCTGGAAAGTGAGGGCGGTGGCGGCGTCGCGGTCGGCAACGCGGATCTGGTCGGCGAAACGGACTACGAGTACGACGGCCAGACCTATCGACTGAAAAACGGCGCGGTGGTGATCGCCGCGATCACCTCTTGCACCAACACCTCCAACCCCAGCGTGATGATGGCCGCCGGCCTGGTGGCAAAAAAAGCCGTGGAGAAAGGCCTCAAACGCAAACCGTGGGTGAAAAGTTCGCTGGCGCCGGGCTCGAAAGTGGTGACCGACTACTACAAGGCGGCCGGGTTGACGCAATACCTTGATGAGCTGGGGTTTGCGTTGGTCGGTTATGGCTGCACCACCTGCATCGGTAACTCCGGGCCGTTGCCGGAGCCGATCGAAAAAGCCATCCAGAAAGCCGACCTGACCGTCGCTTCGGTGCTGTCGGGTAACCGCAACTTCGAAGGCCGCGTGCATCCGCTGGTGAAAACCAACTGGCTGGCCTCGCCGCCGCTGGTCGTCGCGTATGCCCTGGCTGGCACGGTGCGCATTGATATCAGCAGCGAACCGCTGGGGGACGACAAGGACGGCAACCCGGTTTACCTGCGGGACATCTGGCCAAGCACCCAGGAAATCGCCGACGCAGTGAATCAGGTCAACACCGCGATGTTCCACAAGGAATATGCCGAAGTATTTGCCGGCGACGCGCAATGGCAGGCGATTGAAGTGCCGCAAGCGGCGACCTATGTCTGGCAGGACGATTCGACTTACATCCAGCATCCACCGTTTTTCGACGACATCGGCGGCCCGCCGCCCGTGGTCAAGAACGTCGCGGGCGCCAGAGTCCTTGCGCTGCTCGGCGACTCGGTGACCACCGATCACATTTCCCCCGCCGGCAACATCAAGTCCGACAGCCCGGCGGGCAATTACTTGCGAGAAAAAGGCGTGGAACCGCGAGACTTCAACTCCTACGGCTCCCGTCGCGGCAACCATGAAGTGATGATGCGCGGCACCTTTGCCAACATCCGCATTCGCAACGAGATGCTCGGCGGCGAGGAAGGCGGGAATACGATTTACATTCCCACCGGGGAAAAACTGGCGATCTACGACGCGGCCATGCGTTACCACGCCTCGGGCACGCCGCTGGTGGTGATCGCAGGGCAAGAATACGGCACCGGCTCAAGCCGCGACTGGGCGGCCAAGGGCACCAACCTGTTGGGCGTGAAAGCGGTCATCGCCGAAAGCTTCGAGCGGATTCACCGCTCCAATCTGGTGGGCATGGGCGTGTTGCCCTTGCAGTTCAAGCTGGATCAGAACCGCAAGAGCCTGAATCTCACCGGTAAGGAGACCCTGGATATTCTGGGCCTGACCGGCGTCGAGCTGACGCCGCGGATGAACCTGACGCTGATCATCACCCGTGAAAACGGCAGCCGCGAGAAAATCGAGGTGCTGTGCCGGATCGATACGCTGAATGAAGTCGAATACTTCAAATCAGGAGGGATTTTGCACTATGTGTTGCGGCAGTTGATTGCATCGTAAGTGTTTGCAGAAAAACACACCGCCTTCGGGCGGTGTTTTTGTTTGTACGGACATCCCTATAATCGCCCCTCTTTTTTTATACCGCACCCTGAAGCAGCAAGCTTGCTCCTACAAAGGACCGAGACGACCCGCAGAATCTTCGACACAAGGACTTCAGATGTTTGCTTTGCCATGGACCTTCCTGGCCCTGCTCTCCCTCGGCTACGCCATGGCCCTGACATACGGCCGCCTCGGCTGGCTGGCGCTTATCTCGGTTGCACTGCTGCTGATCGCCGGTTTCGCGGCTCGCCAACAACAGGTCCCGATTGGCCGCTACCTCGGTCACGCCCTGTTTGTTTTCATGGCGCTGGCATTGGCGATGCACTGGCTGCCCTGCTTCCACAATGGTCGCGGTATCAATCCGCATCGTTTTACCGACGATGCTGCACCGTTTGCCCTGTATCTGAATCTGGACAAACCGCTGATCGGTTTCTGGCTGTTGCTGGTCTGCCCGTGGATTGTCGGCCGGCGTTCGCTGCGGCTTGGCGTTTTTGCCACCGCGATGGGGCTGACACTCAGCAGCGTGCTGGCGTTGGGTGGCGCGCTATTGCTGGGCGTGATCAATTGGGCCCCAAAATGGCCCGATCAGGCGTGGCTGTGGCTGGTCAACAACCTGCTGCTCGTGACGCTGGTGGAAGAAGCGCTGTTTCGTGGCTACCTTCAGGGCGGTCTCAGCCGGCACTTCAAACACCTGCCTTATGGCGAAAACCTGGCGCTGTTGCTCGCTTCGCTGCTGTTTGGTCTGGTGCATGGGGGGGCTGGCTGGCAATGGGTGTTACTGGCGAGCCTGGCAGGTGTCGGCTATGGTCTGGCCTACCGTTTCGGCGGGTTGGGTGCGGCCATTGCCACGCATTTCGGTTTGAACCTGCTGCATTTCGGCCTGTTCACCTATCCGATGCTGGCGGGATGACGCAACGGTCGTTTTGCGACGCGCCGCTGATTATTGAAATAAAAATTCAATAAACCCCTGACGATGCCGACAACCACTCAAAGCCTTGCGGATTGAAAAAGCCATGCGTAACAACCAGCCCATTACACAACGCGAACGGACCTTCCCGGCTCAGCAACGGTTGATTTCCACCACCGATGCCAAGGGCGTGATCACCTACTGCAACGACGCGTTCGTCGAAATCAGTGGGTTTTCCCGCGAGGAACTGATCCGTGCGCCGCATAACCTGGTCCGTCACCCTGACGTACCGTCTGCGGTGTTCGCGCACATGTGGGGCACATTGAAACAAGGCTTGCCATGGATGGGCATTGTCAAGAATCGCTGCAAGACCGGTGACCACTACTGGGTTAACGCCTACGTCACACCGGTGTTCGATGGCAACCAGGTGATCGGTTACGAGTCGGTGCGGGTCAAACCCACCGCCGAACAGATCCAGCGTGCCGAAGCGCTCTACCAACGCATCAACCAGGGCAAGTCAGCGATTCCTTCCACCGATAAATGGCTGCCGATCCTGCAGGACTGGCTGCCGTTCATTCTGGTCAGCCAGTTGAGCTTCATGATCGGCGCCACGCTGAACTCCCACTGGGGTTTTGCCCTGGCCGCCGGTCTTTCGGTGCCATTGGGCCTGCTGGGGTTGAGCTGGCAACAGCGCGGTCTCAAGCGCTTGCTGCGCCTGGCCGAGCAGACCACGTCCGACCCGCTGATCGCGCAGATGTACACCGACAGTCGCGGCGCTCAGGCGCGTCTGGAGATGTCGATCCTCAGCCAGGAAGCCCGCCTGAAAACCTGCCTGACCCGTCTGCAGGACACCGCCGAGCACCTGAGCGACCAAGCGAAGCAGTCCGACACCCTGGCTCACAGCAGCTCTACCGGCCTGGAACGTCAGCGCGTCGAAACCGAGCAAGTGGCCACCGCCGTCAATCAGATGGCCGCGACCACGCAGGAAGTCGCCAGCCACGTGCAACGCACGGCGGATGCGACTCAGGAAGCCAATCGCCTGACCGGGCGCGGCCGTGACATCGCCGGGGAAACCCGCGAAGCCATTCAGCGCCTGTCGGAAGTGGTCGGCGAAACCGGCCTGACCGTGACGCAACTGGCCAAGGACAGCGATGAAATCGGCGGCGTGGTCGACGTGATCAAAGGCATCGCCGACCAGACCAACCTGCTGGCGTTGAACGCCGCCATCGAAGCGGCGCGGGCCGGTGAAATGGGGCGCGGTTTTGCGGTAGTTGCCGACGAAGTTCGTCAATTGGCACAGCGCACCAGCGAATCCACCGGGCAGATTCACGCCCTGATCGCCAAGCTCCAGCAAACCGCCAGCACCGCCGTGCAAACCATGGAAGCCGGGCATCGCCAGGCGGAAGAAGGTGTGGCGCGGGTGCTCGAAGCGGACCAGGCGTTGATCGGGATCAGCGAAGCGGTGGCGCACATTACCGACATGACCACGCAGATCGCAGCCGCGACCGAAGAGCAAAGCTCGGTGGCCGAAGAAATCAGCCGCAACATCAGCAACATCTCGCAACTGGCTGACCAGACGTCGGAACAGGCGCAGCACTCCGCGTTGCTGAGTGAAGAGCTGACGAAGACTGCGAATACCCAGTATTCGTTGGTGGAGCGGTTTAACCGCTGATTGATGCTGGAAAAACAAAAACCCGGACAGTGAAAGCTTCCGGGTTTTTTCTTGCCAATCTGAAAGTGATGTTGTCTGCCAGGGTCTCATCGCGGGCAAGCCCGCTCCCACAGGGTTTTGTGCCGGAAATGAATTTTGCGTAACACACCTGTCACTCTGCGGGCTTGCCCGCGAAGCGGCCAGCACAACCGCCACACCATGCAGCCTCTAGCTTCGGGCAAACGCCACAGCTTTCTGAAACTGCTCATCCGTCGGCCGCACGCCGGTATACAGCACGAACTGTTCCAGCGCCTGGATGGCGATCACTTCCAGTCCGGTGATCACCCGTTTGCCTTCGGCACGCCCACGCACGATCAGTGGTGTTTCCGAGGGGATCGCCACCACATCGAAGACGGTCTCTGCCGCTGCGATGATTTCAGCAGCAAACGCCAGGTGATCGGCTTCAGGCCCGCCGGTCATGCCGATCGGTGTCACGTTGATCAACATTTGCGGGCGTTGAGCCCCCATATCGGCCTGCCATTGATACCCCAGCGACTCTGCCAGCGCTCGTCCGGCGCGCTCGTTCCGGGCGACGATCAGGCCGTTTTTGTAACCGCCATCGCGCAAGGCACTGGCCACAGCCTTGGCCATGCCGCCGCTGCCGCGCAGGGCAAAGGTCGATTCCTTGGGTACCTGGTGGGTTGCCAGCAATTGAGCGATGGCGATGTAATCGGTGTTGTAAGCCTTGAGGTGGCCGTCCGTGTTGACGATGGTGTTGATCGACTGAATCGCGGCAGCCGACGCGTCCAGCTCATCGACCAGCGCAATGCAGGCTTCCTTGAACGGCATCGACACGCCGCAGCCGCGAATCCCCAAGGCGCGGATGCCACCGACAGCCCCGGTCAGGTCCTGGCTGCGGAACGCCTTGTAGTAGAAGTTCAGGCCAAGTTGTTCGTACAGATGATTGTGAAATCGCAGGCCAAAGTTCCCCGGGCGCCCCGACAGGGACATGCACAGCTGAGTGTCTTTGTTGGGGTTCATCTGCATGAAGAATCTCCTTCGGTAGCACTTTCAGATGGACGGGATTAGCCATTCCATCGAGATCTGATCGATCATATCGGCGTGCCTGCTCGTGGCAGCGCACGTGGGTAAGGAAGCCGGTACAGACCTTACACAAAATTTACCCAACGGCTGTGCTGATTTTCAAAAAAACGCTGTCTTAGAAGTATCCCCGCGACAATCCTTGGGTCTATTGCAGACCCAAGCGCCGGGTTGAAGAACCGAGGAATGATCATGATCCGTAAAATCCCCACAGTTGCCTTGCTGATCGGTGCGCTTGCTATCGCAGGGCAGGCAGAGGCTGGCGGCGGTCACGGTTGGCAAGGTCCAGCGGTATTTGGCGCGATCGTTGGCTCGGCCATCGTCGGTTCGGCCATCATCAATAGCAACCGGCCCGTATATGTCCAGCAACAACCGGTGTACTACCAGCCGCAACCGGTATACGTACAGCAACCGCCACCGGTTTACTACCAGCCGGCGCCGGTCTACGTGCAACAACCGGTCTATTACGCCCCGCCACCGGTTTACTACGGTCCGCCCCGCGGCTATTACGGCCCGCCACGCGGTTATTACGGCCATCCCCATGGTTACGGCCGCTGGTAACAGGCTCACAAGGCCCCGCTTTTATAGCGGGGCTTTTTTATGCCCGTTCGTCGGTGAACGTCTGGATACATCTCGCCAAGGTCGCTATCGGGACAGTCCCGCCGGTTCAAGCGGGCAAGATTGACTCAAGCGTCCTTCCCCCGCGCAGGGGGAACGGTCATATTTATGTCATGTCAGGTCCGCAAGCTTGGATCTGTCCGCCAACAACAGGTTGATAACAACAAGGACGACCTCATGCCCACGCAAAACCCGCACCGCGATATCAGCTTGTGCACCTCCAGCAAGGTGTACAACGCCCTGACCGAACTCAAACACCTGGAAGGCCACCGCAGCGCCAAGTTTCTTTCGTTGCTGGCCGAAAACCTGGTGCGCAAAGGCCTGCTCAACGAGCACGAAGTGGTCCATATGCTGGATTTGGTGGTTGACTGACTGACAGACGGTCGTTTGGGGCTACTGGCGTCAATGACGACTATCGAAAGCGTTGATTTCTCGTTCAAGCATCGGGTCCGTAAGGTAGCTCCATAGATTGATGGAGGTACTTATGTCCCAGGTTCAGATCATGTCCGTTATCGGCAGCGCCGTTCCCGCCCCGCTTAGAGAGCTGGGATTGCTCGCCTGTTGGTATCTGGTGCAGGACGGCGAACCGATCAGCGGTCCGCTTACCTCGCTTAACGCGGCCAAGGCCCTGTCGCAGAGCCTCCACACCGGTCGACTCAGCGCTTAAGGCAGCTGCACCCGTGGTTTGGTTTCGATGAAAATCGCCCAGCTCGACATGAACAGCGCGGCGATCAACGGTCCGATGACAAAGCCATTGAGTCCGAAAATCGCCAGGCCACCGAGGGTCGAAATGAGGATCAGATAGTCCGGCATCTTTGTATCCTTGCCCACCAGGATCGGGCGCAGCACGTTGTCCACCAGCCCGATCACGAACACCCCGAACAGCCCCAGCACCACGCCCTGCCAGATCGCCCCGCTGAACAGGAAAAACGCGGCCACCGGCGCCCAGACAATCCCTGCGCCAACCGCCGGCAACAGCGACAAAAACGCCATCAGCACCGCCCAGAGCAACGAGCTCGGGATGTCCAGAAACCAGAAAATAAAGCCGCCCAATGCACCTTGCGTGATTGCCACCAGCAGGTTGCCCTTCACCGTGGCGCGCACCACGCGGTTGAACTTGAGCTGCAAACGACGTTTCTGGTGTTCTTCCAGCGGCACGGCGGCGCGCACTTTGCGCGCCAGTTCTGCACCGTCGCGCAAAAAGAAGAACAGCAGGTACAGCATGATGAAAAACCCCACCACGAAATCAAACGTACCCTGGCCGAAACTGAAGGCTTTGTTGGCGATGAACTCATTGCCCGTCACTGCGCTCTTGATGATTTTCTCCCGCAGCCCTTCCAGTTCGCCGATCCCCGCGCGATCGAGCAAATGCTGGAAGTACGGAGGCAGGCTGTGTTTGAAGTGCGTGACGTACCCGGCAATGTCCAGTTCGCCGCTTTCGATGCTTTTGTAAAGCGCCGCCCCTTCCTGAACCAGCAGAATACTGAGGATGATCACCGGCAGGATCGCGATGACCAGACAAATGCTCAATGTCAGCAGTGACGTCAGGTTGCGCTGCCAGCCGAACTTCAGTTGCAGGCGCCGCTGCAGCGGCGCGAAGAGAATGCCGAGAATCACCGCCCAGAACACCGCGCCGTAGAACGGCAGCAAAATCCAGATAAACGCGGCGGTCACCAGCCCCAGCAGAATCACCAGTGATTTGTCTTGTACCGTCTCTTCGCTCATGTCCGATCCATGTCAGTCCGCAGGGCACAGGCCCTTGAAGCAAGAGCCGTTCTGATGCTTAGTCCGCCACGGTTCGCGCGAGTGCCATCCGTTTGTTCATCAAGCATAGATCCAGATCAAGGTACGCCGCGGACAAGCCGATTACCCTCGGTGGTTTTTGCGATCGACCCGCCCATGACCCTTTTCACACCTGAGCTGCTCGCCCCCGCCGGCACCCTGAAAAACATGCGTTATGCCTTTGCCTATGGCGCCGATGCGGTGTATGCCGGTCAGCCGCGCTACAGCCTGCGGGTGCGCAATAACGAGTTTGATCATGCCAACCTGGCGCTCGGCATTCGCGAGGCCCAGGCCCAGGGCAAGCGCTTTTACGTGGTGGTGAACATCGCCCCGCACAACGCCAAACTCAAAACCTTCCTCAAGGACCTGGAGCCGGTGATTGCCATGGCGCCGGACGCGCTGATCATGTCCGACCCGGGCCTGATCATGCTGGTGCGTCGGCACTTCCCGCAGATGCCGATTCACCTGTCGGTGCAAGCCAACACGGTCAACTGGGCGAGTGTCGAGTTCTGGCAGCAACAAGGCTTGAGCCGGATCATCCTGTCGCGGGAACTGTCCCTGGAAGAAATCGCCGAAATCCGCCAGCAAGTGCCCACCATGGAACTGGAAGTGTTCGTCCACGGCGCGTTGTGCATGGCCTATTCCGGGCGCTGCCTGCTGTCGGGCTACATGAACAAACGCGATGCCAATCAGGGCAGTTGCACCAATGCCTGTCGCTGGAAGTACTCGGCGCAGCAGGCCACGGAAAATCATCTCGGCGAAATCGTGCAGACCTTCCAGCCCGAACCGACACTGGGAATTGGCGCGCCCACCGACCAGGTGTTCCTGTTGCAGGAAGCCAACCGCCCCGACGAACTGATGCCGGCCTTCGAAGACGAACACGGCACCTACATCATGAATGCCAAGGACCTGCGCGCCGTGCAGCACGTCGAGCGTCTGACGCAGATGGGCGTGCATTCGCTGAAAATCGAAGGGCGAACCAAATCTCACTTTTACTGCGCGCGCACGACTCAGGTTTATCGCCGGGCGATCGACGATGCGGTGGCCGGTCGCGAGTTCGACCGCAGCCTGATGAGCGATCTGGAATCCCTCGCCCAGCGCGGCTACACCGAAGGTTTTCTGCGTCGGCACGTGCATGACGAATATCAGAATTATCAGAACGGCAGCTCGGTGTCGGAGCGGCAACAGTTTGTCGGTGAGCTGACCGGCGAGCGGCGTGATCGGCTGGCGGAAGTCAAAGTGAAGAACCGCTTTGGCCTGGGCGATCACATGGAACTGATGACGCCCAAGGGCAACTTCCACTTCGATTTGCACCAGTTGCAGAACGTCAAAGGCCAGCCCATCGAAGTGGCACCGGGGGATGGGCACACCGTGTACCTGCCGATTCCGGATGCGGTGGATTTGCGCTTCGGGTTGTTGATGCGGGATGTGAGCGGGGTGTAATTTTCGATCTACACCTGTTCTTCTGAAACACTGCCAGCTCCCACAGAGGGCGCGGTGTTATTGGGTGAACTCTTCGCGCAACATCGCCACAAACGCTTCTCGCGCCGGGTGAACCCCGGCGTTTTCATGCCAGTAGAACAGGTTGTCGATGGCGGTCAGTTCGGGGAACTCATACCCCGCGCAACCGGCGCCTTGGGCGTACTGATCGAACACCCCCTTAGGCACCAGCGCGATCCCCGCCCCTGCGCTGACGCACCCGACAATCGCGCCGTAACTCGCCAGGCTGACAATCGGCAGCGCCTGCCCCTGGCGCAACAACCAATGCTCCAGCGCCGCGCGGTATGGACACCCCTGAGGCCACATGAACACGGTCTTGTCCTGCAAATCAGCGATCTCACGCAGCGGCCCCAGCGACGTCGAGGCAATCAGCAGCAGCTCCTCGCGGTACATCGGCGTGCGCTTGAGTTGTGAGCGCTCGACATCCACCGCGACAATCGCGCCGTCGAGCCGGTGACTGACCGTGTCATCGAGCAATTGGCCCCAGGTGCCGGTGGTCAGTTCCAGCGCCACCGCCGGATAACGCTTGTGGAATTTGGCGAGTAAACGCGGCAAGCGACCGGTGGCCGACGATTCGATGGCGCCGATACGCAACGGGCCGGATGGCTCGGCGGCGGGGTCGACCGCCCGCTTGGCTTCCGCCGTCATGGCCAGAATCTTCGAGGCGTAGGCCAGAAAAGTCTGCCCCGACGGGCTGATGCGCAACCCTCTGCCTTCGCGGATAAACAACGCGACGCCCAACTCGGCTTCCAGCGATTTGATCCGTGCCGTGATGTTCGACGGCACGCAATGCAACAGCTCGGCTGCCCGGGCGATGCTGCCGACGTCGGCCACGGTCTTGAACATGCGAATCTGCGCCAGCTCCATACATCACCCAAAGTGAACAGTTAACGCAGTATAAGTCAGTTGTGGCGAACGATCCGTGTTCTGATACTTGAAGCATCTGCCCACAGGTGCCCGACCATGCCAACGCTCTCAACCGCCGCCTCTCCCCTCAAAATCATCCTGGCCATGGCCTTCGTCGTCGCGTGCTGGGGGTATTCCCCAACCGGTATCCACATCGGCTTGCAAGCCTATGACCCCGGGCATCTGGCGTTGCTGCGGTTTCTGATCGCGTCATTGTTCATGGCGCTGGTCGCGGGGTTCAAAGGCATCAGTCTGCCGAACCTGCGCGATTTGCCGCTGCTGTTCGGCCTCGGTTTTTTTGCGGTGAGCCTGCATCACGTGGCGATCAATTTTGGTCAGCAAGGGATCAGCGCCGGAGCGTCCAGCGTGTTGGCGCAATCGACGCCATTGTTCAGCACGCTGCTGGCGCGCTTCGTGTTCAAGGACCGGGTGAGCGCCTGGCGCTGGGGCTGTGTTTTTCTCGGATTGATCGGCGTGGTGATTGTGGTCGCGGGCGATCGCGGACTGGGCAGCATCGACGCCCACGGCGTGTTGATTCTGCTGGCAGCGTTGTCCTGGAGTTTCTACTTCGCGCTACAGAAACATCACACCGGGCGTCACGACGGGCTGACACTGGTCTGCTACACGGTGTGGTCGGGGACCGCGTTGTTGCTGGTTTATCTGCCGGGGTTGGCGACGCAAGTGCTCAACGCGCCGATGCAGGTGCAACTGGCAGTGCTGGCGCTGGGCATTTTTCCGAGCGCGCTCGCCTACCTGGCCTGGGCGTTTGTGTTGGCCCACGTTGATTTGAGCCGGGCGACGATGACCCTGTATCTGGTGCCGCCGACGGCGATGGCGATTGCCTCGTTTGCGCTGGGTGAGCGGCCGACGTTGATGGTTGTTGTGGGGGCGATGGTGGTGTTGGTCAGTGTGTTGGCGTTGAATCTGGAGCGGCGATGGCTGGTGATTCGGGTGGCCAGTGTTTGATTGGCGGTTTTGTGGTGATGCGTCTGGCGTCTTCGCGGGCAAGCCACGCTCCCACAGGGTTTGTGTCGACCCCATTATTTGATCAACACAAAACCCTGTGTGCGGGCTTGCCCGCGATGGCGTCAGCCGTGACGCCACATCACTTCAGAGGGCGATAGGCTTACGCCCCGCAAACGAATGCGCCAACGTCCCGCCATCCACCAGCTCCAGCTCGCCCCCCAACGGCACGCCGTGGGCAATGCGCGAGGCGATCAGGCCTTTGTTGCTGAGCAACTGGGCGATGTAGTGCGCCGTGGCCTCACCCTCGACCGTCGGGTTGGTCGCGAGGATGACTTCGGTAAAGGTCCCCGCCTCTTCTATCCGCGCCAGCAATTGCGGAATCCCGATGGCTTCCGGCCCCAGCCCGTCGAGCGGCGACAAGTGGCCCTTGAGCACAAAGTAGCGACCGCGGAAACCGGTCTGCTCCACCGCGTAGACGTCCATCGGCCCTTCCACCACGCACAGCAAGGTATCGTCGCGGCGGTTATCGGCACATTGCGGGCACAGATCGTCTTCGGTCAGCGTGCGGCACAACCGGCAATGGCCCACCCCCTCCATGGCCTGGCTGAGTGCAAGGGCCAGTCGCGAGCCACCGCTGCGATCACGCTCGAGCAGCTGCAACGCCATGCGTTGGGCAGTTTTCTGACCCACACCTGGCAACGTTCGCAGGGCATCGATCAGTTGGCGAATCAAAGGGCTGAAGCTCATGGGGAAACGTCCGACAAAACAACGAGACGCGGTTTATACCCGCGCCTCTCTTTAGCGTCAAATACTCAGTCCTGCGCGACCCGAACCACCAGTTTGCCGAAGTTGCGTCCTTCCAGTAGACCGATGAACGCCTCGGGCGCATTCTCAAGGCCATCGACCACATCTTCGCGGAATTTCACCTTGCCGTCGCGCACCCACGGCGCCATGGCGCTGACGAACTCGGGCTGACGATCGCCGTAGTCGTCGAACACGATAAAACCCTGAATCCGCACACGCTTGGTCAACAACGTGCGTTGCAATTGCGGCAGGCGATCCGGGCCGGTCGGCGTTTCGCTGGCGTTGTAGGAAGCGATCAGCCCGCACAGTGGAATGCGCGCCTTGGGGTTGAGCAACGGCACCACCGCGTCGAACACCTTGCCACCGACGTTCTCGTAATAGATGTCGATGCCGTCCGGGCACGCCTGAGCCAGCTCATCGGCGAAGGTGGGGCTCTTGTGGTCGATGCAGGCGTCGAAACCCAACTCATCCACCACGTAACGGCATTTCTGCGCGCCACCGGCCACGCCAACCACCCGCAGACCTTTGATCTTCGCCACTTGCCCGACCACCGACCCCACCGCGCCGGACGCCGCCGCGACCACAAGGGTTTCTCCGGAGGCTGGCTGACCGATGTCCATCAAGCCCATGTAGGCCGTCATACCCGGCATCCCGAGCACGCCCAGTGCCATCGACGGGCTCGGCAGCCCGGACGGTACCGGAATGACATTGCGACCGTCGCTGATGCTGTGGCTCTGCCAGCCGGTGGCGCCGACGACCAGATCACCTTCGTGGAACTTGGGATTCATGGAACGCTCGACACGGCTGACAGCGCCACCGGTCATCACTTCGTCGATTTCCACCGGTGCGGCGTAGGACGGCGCGTCACTCATGCGTCCGCGCATGTAGGGATCCAGCGACAGATACAGGGTTTTGAGCAACACCTGGCCTTCGGCCAAATCCGGCAGCGCTTCCCGTTCCAGGCGGAAATTCTCCGGCGTCGGCGCACCTACGGGGCGGGACGCGAGGACGATACGTTGGTTGAGGGTCAATGCTTCTGGCATGTGAGCGTCTCCTTTGATCGATGAATTCGGCGGTATAAGGGAGCAGACCTTTGTGATGGTGGCGCGTTCGATGTTTCGTCAGTTGTACCGAGGTGACTTCATCGCGAGCAGGCTCGCTCCCACATTGGAATGCGATCAACCTGTGGGAGCGAGCCTGCTAGACACTACATCGCCATCAGGCAGAAACAAAAATGCCAGGCGCAATGCCTGGCATTTTTTTGTAGCTCATCCGACGCGCTTTGGCGAATCAGAACGGCAGCTTCATACCCGGTGGCAGTTGCATGCCAGCGGTCATGCCGGACATTTTGTCCTGGCTGTTGGCTTCGATCTTGCGGACGGCGTCGTTGACGGCGGCGGCGAATACGGCCTCCAGCATCTCTTTGTCGTCTTCACTCAGGCCTTCGACCAGGCTTGGATCGATGGTGACGCGCTTGACGTCGTGACGACCGGTCATCACCACGGTGACCATATCGCCACCCGCCTTGCCGGTGACTTCGGCGTTGGCCAGTTCTTCCTGCATCTTGGCCATTTTTTCCTGCATCTGCTGCGCCTGCTTCATCAGGCCGGCCATGCCACCTTTCATCATGGGAATCACCTCAAAGTACTTGGATAAAAACAGCGCCCGGCCCTTTCGGTCGAACGCCTTCAGTTATTAGCCCTGACTGACCAGGGCTTCGACAGGTTCAATAGTATCGTTACGGACCACCGCACCGAACTGCTGCATCATTTGCTGGATGAACGGATCACCGTGAATCGACTCCTCGGCCTCGCGCTGACGGTTGGCGCGGCGCCGGGACGCAGCCTGGGCCGGCGTTTCCTGCTCGGGCTTGATCAGCTCCATGCTCAGGGTCAGCGTGCGCCCGTGAAACTGGTTCAGCGCATCGTTGAGACGACGCTGCTGGGTCGCGTTGAACAAGGCGCTATGGGCCGGGTCCAGGTGCATCAGCCAATGGTCGCCCTCCACGGAGATCAGCGTGCAGTTGGCGGCGATGCTGCCGGTCATGCCGGATATCGGCAGTTTCGGGAACAGCTCCAGCCATTGCAGGGCCAAACCGGTGGCGGGCATCGACGCCGGCTCAGGTTCGGGTTCCGGCGCGGGCTCGGCGGCGTGCTCACTCGCCAACTCGTCGAGGTAGCTGTACGCCGAGTCCATGTCCGGCTCGATGTAATCCTCATCCAGCGGCGGCTCGTCGTCGGGGTCGATGCCCGGGGTCGCGGCGTCGACATCGGCCACGGACGGCTCGGGAATTGGCGCAGCAGCCCACTCCGGCGCGTCCGGCACAACGCTGTCCGGCGTCGGCAACGGCATCGGGGGCAATTCGGGTTGTTCACCGGCGGTTTCCAATACCGGCTCGACGGCTGGCTGCTGGATGACTTCGGGTTCGACCGGATCATTCCACGGCAGGTCGACGACGGCTTCGACCGCTACCGGCGCAACGACAGGCTCCGGCACGATGACCGGCTCGGGCACGACAGCGGCCGCAACCGGCTCAGGCTCGGGAACAACCACCGCCGCGATCGGCGCGGTGACAACCGGTGCAACTGCCGCAGCGACTACCGGCGCAACAACCGGCGCGGCAGCCACTGAGTTTGCGGAATCAACTGTGGCCTGGCTGATCCCCACTGGCTTTAGCGGTTGCCTCGGGGCATCCGCCGTGTCCGCCGGTCGGAACGCGAGCATCCGCAGCAAGACCATTTCGAAGCCACCGCGCGGGTCCGGCGCCAGCGGCAAATCGCGGCGACCGATCAGGCCCATCTGGTAATAAAACTGTACGTCTTCGGCCGGCAAGGCCTGGGCCAGCGCCAGCACCCGATCACGGTCGCCGTGACCGTTGTCGACGCCCTCAGGCAAGGCCTGGGCGATGGCGACACGGTGCAGCACGTTGAGAATTTCCGAGAGCACGCCATTCCAGTCCGGGCCTTGTTCCGCCAGATGGCGGACGGCTTCGAGCAACGCCTTGGCGTCGCCTTCAATGAGCGAGTGCAGAACATCGTAAACCTGGCCGTGATCGAGCGTGCCAAGCATCGCCCGTACATCGGCGGCCATGACCCGCCCTTCACCGAAGGCAATCGCCTGGTCGGTCAGGCTCATGGCATCGCGCATCGAACCATCGGCGGCGCGACCCAGCAGCCACAGCGCGTCGTCTTCGAACGGCACGTTCTCGACACCCAGCACGTGGGTCAAATGCTCGACCACCCGTTCAGGGGTCATGTTCTTCAGCGAGAACTGCAAGCACCGCGAGAGAATCGTTGCAGGAAGTTTCTGCGGATCAGTGGTCGCCAGGATGAACTTGACGTAGGGCGGCGGCTCTTCGAGGGTTTTCAGCAGCGCATTGAAGGAATGGCTGGAGAGCATGTGCACTTCGTCGATCAGGTAGACCTTGAAGCGCCCGCGGCTCGGGGCGTACTGCACGTTGTCGAGCAGCTCGCGGGTGTCTTCGACCTTGGTCCGGCTCGCGGCGTCGATCTCGATCAGGTCGACGAAACGGCCTTCATCGATCTCGCGGCACACCGAGCACTCACCGCACGGCGTCGAAGTGATACCTGTTTCACAGTTCAGGCATTTGGCGATGATCCGCGCGATGGTGGTCTTGCCGACCCCGCGCGTCCCCGTGAAGAGGTAAGCGTGGTGCAGCCGCTGGCTGTCCAAGGCATTGATCAGAGCCTTGAGCACATGGGTCTGGCCGACCATTTCGCGGAACGAGCGCGGACGCCATTTACGTGCAAGAACCTGATAACTCATCGAAAACCATCGCCACTGGGAAGCAGAAGCGGCTAATGCTAGCGGAGCAAGGCCAAAATTGCATCCGGCGCGCTCGTCTAATCTGGCTAAGATGCACTTGGGGCGATTTTTATCGGCTCGGGTTTCATCGGTAGTGGAGTGTTTATGCGGCTGGCCTTGGGGGCACTGCTGTTGATGAGTCTGAACGTCATGGCTGCCGGTACGCCGCTGCGCTTCGTGGTGCCCGACAGCTGGGCGATGCCAATGGTGCAGCTGGATCGCGGCCAGCCGACCCAGGGCATCCTGCATGATGTGATAGTCAGCCTCGCGACCCAGGTCGGCGTTCCGGCCGAGTTTCACGTACTGCCACGGGCCCGGGTGCAAAGCGCCATGGAGCACGGCGAGGTCGATGTCCGTTGCTACGCCGCGCAATCCTGGTCGCCAAACCAGTCTGGCGACTACATCTGGAGCATTCCGCTCTGGACCCAACCGGATGTGCTGATCAGCCGGCACGAGTTGCCGACCTCAATCAATCCGGCGGGGTTGGCGCGACAATCCATCGGCACCGTGCACGGCTACAGCTACCCCACCTTGCAACCCCTGTTCGACGCCGGCCGCCTGCTTCGCGAGGACGCACGCAACCAGGAACAGGTCCTGGAAAAACTCATGGCCGGACGCTACCGCTATGCCGTGAGCAATCAATGGACGCTGGACTGGTTCAATCAGCGCCTGCTGCCTGAGCGACAACTGCAAGGCGTGACAGTGCTGCAAGTGCAGAGTGTCGGCTGTTACGTGCGCAACGACCCGAAAGTGCCCGTGCAACGCATCCTGCGCACTTTGCTGAGGATGAAAATGTCCGGGGAGATCGATGACATTATCCGGCTGTATGTGGGCAAACCCTGAGCGCATCACGGCTCACACGGTTTCATCCACTCGCCATTGCGGCGGCGCCACAAAACCTTCGACCCAGCCCGGCACTTCAACGGCCGGCATCGGCCGGGCGATGAAATAGCCTTGGGCAACGTCGCAGCCCAACTGCAACAGCAGCTCACCGTGCTCGATACTTTCCAGCCCTTCGGCGATCACTTGTCGGCCAAACGCGCGAGCCAGGCCAATCACCGCCGAGGTCAGGGCCAAATCGTCGCGGTCATGCAGAATGTCGCGGATAAATGACTTGTCGATCTTGATGGTCTGGGTTCGCAATCGCTTGAGGTAATTCAAGGACGAATAACCGGTGCCAAAGTCGCCCAGGGAAAACTGCACGCCGAGCGCCTGACAGGCTTGCAGACAGGCGCTGACATGCTGGATGTTTTCTATCGCCACCGCCTCGACGATTTCCAGATCCAGCATCTGCGGCGCGACCCGGGCATGCCGGTCGAGCACCCGCCTGAGCCGGTCGACGAAATCCGCCCGCTGGAAATGCCGGGCGGCGATATTGACGCTGATCGGCCAGCCCTGCCCCGCTTGCTGCCAACGGTCCAACTGCATCATTACCTGATCCATCACCCATTCACCGATATCGATGATCAGGTCCGTCTCCTCCACCAACGGCAAAAACTCCCGGGCCGGCACCATGCCATTTTGCGGATGCTCCCAACGCAACAGCGCCTCGAAGCCGACTACAACACCGCGACGCATGTTTACTTTCGGCTGGAAATGCACCCGTAACTCGCCAGCGGCCAGCGCCTGCCGAACCCGCTCGACGGTCTGGTGAGTGGCCTTGACCTCTCGATCCCGGAGCGCGTCGAATAAATGAAAGCGATTGCGCCCGCTCTGCTTGGCCACGTACATCGCTTGGTCGGCATGACGCAGCAAGGTTTCGGCATCTTGATTGTCATCCGGATACAGGGTGACGCCGATGCTGGCAAATACATTCAGGGCCTTTCCCCGCAGCAGGTAAGGCGCCGAAATCGCGCCCAGCACGCGATTCAGCGCCGCGCGCACGTCCGGCACATCACGCACATAACGCAACACCAGCACAAACTCGTCACCGGCCAGCCGCGCCACCACATCCTCGCCGCGAACAATGTCGCGCAAACGCTTGGCCACCTCCACCAGCAGCAGATCGCCACTGGCATGCCCGTAGCCATCGTTGACCGCTTTGAAGCCGTCGAGGTCGAGCATGCACACCGCCAGCGGGATATTTTCCTCCCGCGAGAACGCCAGTGCCTGATCCAGCAAGTCGGAGAGAAACGCGCGATTGGGCAGCCCGGTCAGCACGTCATGACCGACCCGCCATTGCAGGGAATGCAGCAGTTGGCGTTTTTCACTGATATCGAAACGAATCGCCAGGTAACGGTGAATCCGCCCGGTGGCGTCATCCAGCAGCGGCACCAGCGTGCTTTCAACCCAATACAGACTGCCATTTTTGGCGCGATTACAGATCTCGCCCTTCCAGACATTGCCCAGCGCGATGGTGCGCCACATGCCGGCGAAGAAGTCAGCGGAGTGCAGGCCGGAGTTGAGCAGGCGATGGTTTTGCCCAAGCAGTTCGTCACGGCTGTAACCGGACACGGCGCAGAACTGATCGTTGACGTAGGTAATCCGGCCGGTCAGATCGGTCTCGGAAAAAATCGCGGCGGCGTCCACGGCCCGGCGGTATTTCTCATCCATGAGTCAGGCTCGCTGTCGCTAGCGGTGGTACCGCTCGACCAGCGCACAATGCCCGGAAGAGGTGTTTTGAATCGTCCTGCGCAGAGCCACGTGATCACTCCATGAACAGCGATTGATGGCCCTTTGGCCGCCGAAGATCAACTAGTCTCAAAGGCCCGGACAAAGGGCAGCAACAACCAATTCGAGAGCATTTTGCCAAGCTTCAGGGATGCTTCAGCGCTCCACACACTGCTCAGGGGAGCGCCATGCTGGCTCTTTCGCATCAGCCAAACGTGCGCAAACAGGTCACCAAATACCCTTTGGAGCGGCAATTCTACGAAATGCATCACATTTTGCAAAGCAAGGTGATGGATCATGCAGTTGCCTAATGCAAAGATCTATCGTTAAGTTCTTGATTCTAAATGGGAATTGAGCGATGCAAATTTCAAGTTTGGGTTCAGCCATTCGGCGTTACCGCAAGGTCGCGGGGCTTACTCAGGCTGAACTCGGCGAAAAAACCGGTTTTGACCCGAAAACCATCAGCCGTTTTGAAACCGGCACCTACACCCCCAGCGTGGAAGCCCTGTTCCTGCTTGCCGGCGTGCTGGGGGTAAAACTGAAAGTCTTCTTCGCAGATTTGGCCGATGAAGACGAACAGCGGGCGTACCTGTTTGGTGTCATCCACAAGGCCACCCCGAAGGATCTGGGAAAGCTGATTGCAGCGGTTGACCAGGCCATGTCCAAGCCTTAGTGGCAGAAATGAAAAAAGGAGGCCGACTTGTCGTGGTTCGACAGATCGGCCTCCTTTTTTATCGGCGGAATTCAGCATCGCAGACGACAAAAATCCGCCGCTGGACAGGGTCCATGGCAGAGTAACAAGTCGGTATTTTCAATGGATAACGCGAGAGAAGGCTCGCGGTGCGTTATGGAGGCAACCCCACCAGCCACACCCCGGCACACAATGTTCCCGCTGTGGCTGCTTCCTTCCGGATCTGACCAGGTTCACGGGTAATCGTTGCGGGGGGACCGATGGGGTCACCATAACGACGCTTGCCTGACGGCGAGCCGCGCCATTGTACCTGTCTGAGACGAAGTTACAACCGTTCGGTCGGATTAAAAAATATGAGCGGCTTCAAGGACATGCGCAGGCCTGAAAAGTGCGCAGGCTCCTACAGGTCCTGCAACACCTCATCCGCCCTGCCGCCCTCCTGCTGAATCACCAGATGAATGAAGTGCAACTTGGCGATCACCGCCGGCGGCAACACGAACGGGTAAAAATCTGGCTGGCCCATGCTGCGCGACAGCTCATTGAGCATGCCGGCGAGTTCGATCCACGCATTGACGAATGACAGGAACGCCGCACCGCCGGGATGCTGCGGATCATAAAGGGTGCTGGACGGGAATGGCTGGTAGTCAAAATCCATTTCCCGTGCACTCATGCCGAAGCCGAGGGCGGTGTCTACCGCGTCCATCATGTGCAGGTAGTGCGCCCAGGTTTCGGCCCAGTCTTCCCATGGATGCATGGTGGCGTAGGCGCTGACGAAATGTTGCTGCCAGTCGAGTGGCGCGCCTTGTTGATAATGCCGATCTAGCGCCTCAGCGTAACTCGCACGCTCGTCGCCGAACACGCCGCGAAACGGTTCCAGCCACTGGCCGTTGGCGATCAGCCGATCCCAATAATAATGCCCGACCTCGTGACGAAAGTGCCCGAGCAATGTGCGATACGGTTCGTGCATCTGCACCCGCACCTGCTCGCGGTGGGCGTCGTCGGCTTCTTTGATATCGAGGGTGATCAGGCCGTTGGCATGGCCGGTGGTCGGCGGTTTGCCTTCGAGGTCGACGCCGATGAAATCGAAGGCCAGGCCGGTTTCTTCGTCCACGGTTTTGGGGATGACCTGCAAACCCAGGCTGACCAACTGCGCGACCAGCCGACGCTTGGCGGTTTCGACCTTGCCCCAGCGTTCGTGATTCTCGGGGATCGACAAATCAGGAATGGTGCGATTCAAGCTACAGGCGATACACAACGCATCATGGTCGTTGGCGGGCAACAGCCAGTTGCACGCGGCAGGGGAATCGAGATTGGCGCACCGGCGCAACTCACCGGCACCTGGATCAGCATCGAGAATCCAGGTGTCCGCGCGCAAGCCGGGTTGCAGCGACGACAAGCGACTGCGCTCAGGCTGATAGCCCAACGCCGCTGAACAGGCCAGGCACTGGCTGTTGCGAAAGAACAGCGACTGCCCGCAGCGACAATGCCAGACCTTGCTGTTGCGCGAGCTTTCGCCAATGAACGGCGCGGCGATGCGTGAACTGAGCTGTTCGAAGAAGCGGTGCATGGCGATCTCTCCCTGGGGCTTGCCAAGACTAGATCATCCTTGCGTGCAGATCGTTCCCGCGCCGCGATGAAGCAAGCCTGGTGCGGTCAATGTGGGAGCGAGACCGGTTTGCCGGCGATAGCGCTGGACCGGTCACCATGAATGCCGACTGTAACGGCCTCATCGCGAGCAGGCTCGCTCCCACAAGTTTTGAATTGCCAAGTCTTAATCCAGCTTGCCGTGCTCACGCAATGTTTTGATAAGCCCCTCTTCATCGAGAACTTTCAATCCCAGTTCATTGGCTTTGGCCAACTTCGAACCGGCACCCGGCCCGGCCACTACGCAATGGGTCTTGGCCGACACCGAACCGGCCACTTTGGCGCCGAGGCTTTCCAGTTTGTCCTTGGCGATATCGCGGCTCATCAATTCCAGCGAACCGGTCAATACCCAGGTCTGCCCGGCCAGCGGCAAGCCCTCGACGACTTTTTTCTCGCTCTGCCAGTGCATGCCGAAATCACGCAGCTGCTTTTCAGCGGCTTCAGCAACCCGGCGATGTTCGGCGACCGCAAAGAACTCACGAACCGAATTTGCCTGTTTCTCTGGCAGCGCCTGACGCATGTCCAGCCAGTCCGCAGCGAACACCCCTTCCAGCGAACCGAACTTGTCCGCCAGTTTCTGTGCCCCGCCCGGCCCGACCGAAGGAATGTGCAGCTTGTCGAGGAAACCGCCCAGCGTGGTACTCGCCGCGAACTCTGCACCCAACTCGCCCTGATCCTGAATCTGCAGCCCATGCTTGAGAAGATCTGCGATCACCTGCCGGTTATGCGCATCCTCGAAGAAGCTGTGAATCTCGTGCGCCACTTCCAGGCCGACATCCGGCAAATACGTGAGCACTTGCGGCAACGCCTGCTGAACCCGTTCCAGCGAGCCGAGAGAACGCGCCAGCACCTTGGCCGTCTCCTCGCCGACATCGGGAATGCCGAGGGCATAGATGAAACGCGCCAGGCCTGGCTTTTTGCTGTCCTCGATGGCGCTGAGCAGGTTCTTGCTCGACAGCTCGGCAAAGCCTTCGAGATCGACGATTTGCTCGAACGTCAGGGCGTACAGATCGGCCGGTGAATTGACCAGACCTTCATCCACCAACTGCTCGACGCTCTTCTCTCCCAAGCCTTCGATATCCATCGCGCGACGGGAAACGAAGTGAATGATCGCCTGTTTGAGTTGCGCACCGCAGGCCAGTCGCCCAACGCAGCGATACACCGCGCCCTCGCTGACGGTCTCGCGCCCCTTGCTGCGCTTGATCAGTTGCGTGCGTTCGACATGCGAGCCACAGACCGGGCACTGCTCAGGAATCTGCACTGGCCGCGCATTCTCCGGACGGCGCTCCATGACCACCTGCACCACTTGCGGAATCACGTCGCCCGCACGGCGGATGACAACGGTGTCGCCGATCATCAGGCCCAGACGCGCCACTTCGTCCATGTTGTGCAGCGTCGCGTTGGCCACAGTGACGCCCGCCACCTTGACCGGTTTCAAGCGCGCCACCGGCGTCACGGCACCGGTCCGGCCGACCTGGAATTCCACGTCGAGCAACTCGGTGAGTTCTTCCATCGCCGGGAATTTGTGGGCAATCGCCCAGCGCGGTTCGCGAGCGCGGAAACCCAGCTCACGCTGGGAGGCGATGCTGTTGACCTTGAACACCACGCCATCGATTTCATAGGCCAGCCCGTTGCGGCGCTCACCGATGTCGCGGTAGTAATCCAGGCACTCATCAATACCGTGCGCCAGTTTCAACTCGCGACTGATGGGCATGCCCCATGCCTGCAGCTGTTTGAGATTGCCGATGTGCGTGTCGGCAATGTCCGCCGAGACCTGGCCGATGCCGTAGCAGCAGAACTCCAGGGGACGGTTGGCAGTGATCTTCGAATCCAGCTGCCGCAAACTGCCCGCCGCCGCGTTGCGTGGGTTGGCGAAGGTCTTGCCACCGACTTCCAGTTGCGTAGCGTTGAGCCGTTCGAAACCGGCCTTGGACATGAACACTTCACCGCGCACTTCAAGGGTCGCCGGCCAGCCGCTGCCTTGCAGTTTGAGCGGGATGTTGCGCACGGTGCGCACGTTGACACTGATGTCTTCGCCGGTGGTGCCATCGCCGCGCGTCGCGCCGCGCACCAACACACCGTCCTGATACAGCAGGCTGACCGCCAGGCCATCAAGCTTCGGTTCGCAGCTGTATTCAACCGCTGCGCCGCCGCCAAACAGGTCGCCGGCCGGCAGATCGAGGCCTTCGGTCACCCGACGATCGAACTCGCGCATGTCGGCTTCTTCGAAGGCGTTGCCGAGGCTGAGCATCGGCACTTCATGACGCACCTGCGTGAACGCCGACAGCGCCGCACTGCCGACGCGCTGGGTCGGCGAGTCACTGGTGATCAGTTCGGGATTGGCCGCTTCGAGGGCCTTGAGCTCGTGGAACAACCGGTCGTATTCGGCGTCCGGAATGCTCGGCTCGTCCATCACATGGTAGCGATAGTTGTGCTGATCAAGCTCAGCGCGCAGCTCTAGAATGCGGGTTTTGGCGGCGGTCATGGGTGTTCTCTCATAAAGCAAAAGAGCAGCCTAGGCTGCTCAATCTGTAAGTACGGCGCAGATTCATTGTAGGAGCCAGCGCTTGCTGGCTCCTACAAGGGCGCGATCAATATCAGCGCTTCTGGGTCAGGGCGCGACGTTCGAACTCAACGATGCGCTGACGGTAATGCTCGATCGTCTGGGCGGTCAGTACGCTGCGCTGATCGTCTTTCAGTTCGCCGTTCAGCTCCTGGGACAATTTGCGCGCCGCAGCCACCATTACATCGAAGGCCTGCTTCGGATGACGCGGACCTGGCAGGCCAAGGAAGAAGCTCACTGCCGGGGTGCTGAAATGGTCGATGTCATCCAGATCAAAGATGCCAGGCTTGACCGCATTGGCCATCGAGAACAGAACTTCGCCATTGCCAGCCATGCTTTCGTGACGATGGAAGATGTCCATCTCGCCGAAGCGCAGGCCGCTTTCCAGAATATTCTGCAACAGCGCCGGGCCTTTGAAGCCAGCGGCGTCGCGGCAGATCACGCTGATCACCAGCACTTCTTCGGCTTGCGGTTGTTCCTTGTCGCTCACCGACGGCGAAGCCTTGGTGTCATCCGGGAAATCGTCGTCACGACTGCTGAAGCTCGGGCCGCCGTCCAGATCCAGGCTGAGGTTCATGTCGCCTTGCGACGGTTCGCCATGGCCACGCTTGCCGCGTTTGGAACCCGACTCACGTGGCTCCCGGGCCGGCATGCTCACCGACGGCAGGTCGTGCTCGTCCAGTTGCGGTTCTTTATGGGTATCCAGGACGCGGGGCGGGCCCAACAGCTCGGCGCTGGTGTCCTCGTCCGGCAAATTGGACAGACTTCGATCAAGACGGAACTTCAGTTTTCCCTTGCCGCCGCGCATACGGCGCCAGCCATCGAAAAGAATACCGGCAATGACAATAATGCCGATGACGATCAGCCACTCGCGCAGACCGATTTCCATGTAATCCCGTGCCTCTATAAAAAATGCTGAAAAATAAGGGGTTTACAACTCGCAAACCGCTTTAAAACGTGGCGCCAACTCTATGTTCTGACAGGCGTTTTGCCCACGTATACGAAAAATTGACATTAAACTAGCACGACCAAAGGCAACTTTACACCGTCTGTCACAATGGCTTGCGCGAATATGTCGATTGGCCAGCAAGTCGAGCCAGGTAAATAAGTCCGACGGACAAAAAAAACCCGCCCTACAGACGCCGACTCAGGCATCCACCATCGCCATCGCCTCCTCGACATCCACCGCCACCAGACGCGAACACCCCGGCTCGTGCATCGTCACCCCCATCAGTTGATCGGCCATTTCCATGGCGATCTTGTTGTGGGTGATATAGATGAACTGCACCGTCTGCGACATCTCTTTCACCAACCGTGCGTAGCGTCCAACGTTAGCGTCATCCAGTGGCGCGTCAACCTCATCGAGCATGCAGAACGGCGCCGGATTCAACTTGAAGATCGCAAAAACCAGGGCCAATGCGGTCAGGGCTTTTTCGCCGCCGGAGAGCAAATGGATGGTGCTGTTCTTCTTTCCGGGCGGCTGCGCCATGATCGTCACCCCTGTATCGAGTAGATCTTCGCCCGTCAGTTCCAAATAGGCGCGTCCTCCACCGAAAACTTTTGGGAAAAGCGCCTGTAAACCGCCATTGATCTGATCAAAGGTATCTTTGAAGCGGTTACGGGTTTCCTTGTCGATCTTGCGAATCACGTTCTCGAGCGTGTCCAGCGCTTCCACCAGATCGTCGTTCTGCGCATCCAGATAACGTTTACGCTCGGATTGTTGCTGATATTCGTCGATGGCCGCGAGGTTGATCGCCCCGAGACGCTGAATGCGTGCGGCAATGCGTTCGAGTTCTTCTTCGGCGTCCTTCTCGCTGGCTTCGGTCGTCAGTGTGCCGAGCACGCCGTGCAGGTCGTAGCCGTCTTCCAGCAGCTGATCTTCCAAGGTCTTGCGGCGCACGGTCAGGGCTTGCCATTCCATGCGCTGCGTTTCCATCTGGCCACGAATCAACTGCGATTGCTGCTCGGCCTGGTTGCGACGTTTCTCGGCGTCACGCAGTTCGCGGTCGGCGTCTTCGAGCGCAATCTGTGCGGTCTTGAGCTCTTCGTCGACGGTCATGCGCTTGTCGAGCAACTCTTCGAGCTTCAGGCGCAGCTCTTCCAGCGGTGCCTCGCCCTCCTCCAGATTGAGGCTGAGTTGTTCGCGTTTTTCAGTCAGACGCTCGGACTGCATTTCCAGCCGCTCCAGCGCCTGACGCGTCGAGTCGTGTTGCGCCTTGAGCGAGCCCAGACGCACCGCCAGTTGATGCGCGTGATCCTTGTGCTGCCGGGCTTCCTGACGCACGCGATCCAGCCGCTCACGCAAACTGTCGCGCTGGGCCAGCAGCAACTCACGCTGCTCGGTGTCCAGCGCCATGGCGTCGAGGGCTTCCTGCAATTGCAGGCGCGCTTCGCCGATGTTTTCGTGCTCCAGGGCGCGCTGCTCGGCCAACTCGGTGAGTTCTTCATCGAGCCGGGTACGGCGCAACGTCAGTTGCTCGACCTTGGCTTTGCCGGCGGACAACTGAGCTTTCAATTCGCCTTGCTGGCGCGCTTCGTCTTGCAGCAGACGGCGTAGATGTTCGCGACCGTTTTCCTGCTGACGCTGCTGTGCCCGCAGATTTTGCAGTTGCGTTTCAAGGGTTTCGACCGTGGCCTCGCGCTCCTCGCGTTCGATGCTCAGAGACTGGATTTCCTGCCCGCGCGCCAGCACGCCGCTTTCCGCTTCGCTGGCCCGACGCACACGTAAAAAATGTCGGCCGACCCAGTAACCGTCACGACTGATCAGGCTCTGGCCGGCGCTCAACTGACCACGAAGGGCCAAGGCCTGTTCGAGATTTTCAACCGGTTTAACCTGCCCCAGCCACGGCGACAGATCGATCTGCGCCTCGACCTTGTCGAGCAGACTACCAGGCACGCGCACGCCATCGCTGGCGGGACTGAGCAAACGCAAATCGCCCTGGGCAAAACCGGCCAGATCGAAATCGCCGAAATCATCCACCAGCACCGCTTGCAGATCAGCGCCGAGCACGGTTTCCACTGCCAGCTCCCAACCGGCTTCAACCTTGAGGCCCTCGGCCAGACGCGGACGGTCTGCCAAGTGTTGCTCGCGCAGCCATTCAGCGGTGCCGGTGCCCGGATCGAGCGCGGCTTGCTGCAAGGCTTCCAGCGAGGCAAGACGGCCGTTGAGACGCTGCAAATCGCCCTGGGCCTGTTGCTGCGCCGACAGCGCTTGCTGCAATTCCTGACGCAGTTGCTCAAGGCGCTCGACCTGCGCCTCTTCACTGGCCTGCAAGTCTTCGAGCGTCGCCTCGGAAGCGGCCAACTGCTCGCTGAGTTCCATGATCGCCGCGTCTTCCGGGTCCGCCGAGAGCAAAGCGCGTTCTTCGCCGAGACGCTTCTGGCGATCGGCCAGGCGCTCCATGCTGGTTTCCAGCTGCTGGATGCGCGACTGCTGAACTTCGGATTGGCGGCGCGGCTCGGCGGCGGTCAGGTTGAACGTGTCCCACTGCTCCTGCCAGCCGTGCATGGTGGTTTCGGACTCTTCCAGCGCGGCGGCGGCTTCTTCAGCGGCGGCGCTGGTGACTTCCTGTTCCGGCGTGAGCATGTCCAGCTCTTCGCCGAGGGTCAGTAGCAAGGTGCGGTCGTGGCCCAGATGCGACTCGGTTTCCAGACGTGCGCGCTCGGCTTCTTTCAGATCGTCCTGTAGCTGACGCAAACGTTGCTGACCGTGCTGGATACTCTGCTCGACCCGGGCGATGTCGCCGCCGACCGAATAGAAGCGCCCCTGCACCAGATTGAAGCGTTCGGACAGGTCATGGTGCCCGTCACGCAAGCGTTCGATGCTCGCATCGGCGTTGCGTTGCTCGGCCACCAGCGCTTCGAAAGTGACTTCCTGAGTGCCGATGATCGCTTCACGCTGACCGACCTGTTCGTTCAACGCCTGCCAGCGCAATGCGGACAGTTGCGCCTTGAGCTGCCGCTCCTCGCCTTTGTATTCCTGATACTTCTTGGCGGCCTCGGCCTGGCGGTGCAGGCGTTCGAGCTGACGCGTCAGTTCTTCGCGCAGGTCCGTCAGGCGCTCCAGATTTTCGTGGGTGCGACGAATGCGGTTTTCGGTCTCGCGCCGGCGCTCCTTGTACTTGGAGATGCCCGCCGCTTCTTCAATAAAGTTACGCAGGTCTTCGGGCTTGGACTCGATCAGCTTGGAGATCATCCCCTGCTCGATGATCGAGTAGCTGCGCGGGCCCAGGCCGGTACCGAGAAAGATGTCGGTGATATCACGGCGGCGGCATTTGGTGCCGTTGAGGTAATAGGTGGTCTGGCTGTCGCGGGTGACTTTGCGGCGAATGGAGATTTCCGCGTAAGCCGCGTATTCGCCGAGCAGCGTGCCGTCGGAGTTGTCGAACACCAGTTCGATGCTCGCCTGGCTCACCGGTTTGCGGCTGGTCGAACCGTTGAAGATGACGTCGGTCATCGACTCGCCCCGCAAGTTCTTGGCCGAGCTCTCGCCCATCACCCAGCGTACGGCGTCGATGATGTTCGATTTGCCGCAGCCATTGGGCCCGACCACCGCCGCCATGTTACTGGGGAAGTTCACCGTGGTCGGATCGACGAAGGATTTGAACCCCGCCAGCTTGATGCACTTGAGCCGCACGCTTAAGCGTCCGTCAGGGCAGAGATCACCAGATCGCAACTGCGCTGGCAATACGCGGTCAGCACGGTGCGGATCAGCGCATAGTCACGGGCGATCACGGCCGCCAGCAAGCGTTCGAACAGTTCCAGATACTCGCTCATCGAGGCCTTGCGCTGCTCCAGGGCGAGGAAATACGCACGGCTCATGGCCGGCTGCAGATTCTCGACGGTTTCCTGCAAGTACGGGTTGTTGGCAAACTCGTACGTGGCACGCATCACATTGAAACTGTCGTCGACGAAGGCATGGATGTCCTGGCGCTCGTAGCTCGCGGTCAGGCGCTGCTGGATCTGCACGAACGGCGCCAGGTCGGCCTGGACTTTCCAGCCAGCGGCCACCGCATTGGCGAGCAGGATGTACATCTCGCCCATCAACGCGCACAGGCTCTGCACCTTGTGTGCGGTAAGTTCGGTCACGTGGGCGCCGCGTCGCGGCAGGATCGCGATCAGGTGGCGTCGTTCGAGGATCAGCAAGGCTTCACGAACCGAGCCGCGGCTGACATTGAGGGCCAGCGTGACCTTCTGTTCCTGGATGCGCTCCCCCGGCTTCATTTCGCCACGAATGATGCGTTCGGCGAGGTGGTGAGCAATTTGCTCGGCGAGGCTGTCCGGCGCCTTGAACGTCATGGTTGTCCCTTCAAACTCTTCGATCTGCACAAGCGGCGCAGTGTAGCGCACATGAAGGGTCATGGCGGAGTGCCCACTCGGCGGTTTTTGGCACGAATCCCGCAAAAAAGCAGGCAATCCCGCAAGGGTCAATAATGAAGGAACAGGTTGTTGATCGACAAAACGCTATTTCCTGACCTTTAAGTCAGAAAATCATTGACCCGAAAGTCAGACCTGATAAATTCGGTCCAAGTCGGTTAACAACAATAATGAGTCTGCGAGGCCTTCCGTGATCCAGTTTTTACTAAACCAGGAACTCCGTAGCGAGCACGCCCTGGACCCGAACCTGACCGTGCTCAACTATCTGCGCGACCATGTGGGCAAACCCGGCACCAAAGAAGGCTGCGCCAGCGGTGACTGCGGCGCGTGCACCGTGGTGGTCGGCGAGTTGCAAACGGATGACGATGGCCGCGAACACATTCGCTATCGCAGCCTCAATTCGTGCCTGACGTTCGTTTCGTCGCTGCACGGCAAACAGCTGATCAGCGTCGAAGACCTCAAGCACCAAGGCGAACTGCACAGCGTGCAGAAAGCCATGGTCGAGTGCCATGGCTCGCAGTGCGGTTTCTGCACCCCCGGTTTCGTGATGTCGCTGTTCGCGCTGCAAAAGAACAGCGACCAGCCGGACTCGCATAAAGCGCACGAAGCGCTGGCCGGCAACCTCTGCCGCTGCACCGGCTATCGGCCGATCCTGGAAGCTGCCGAGCAGTCCTGCTGCGGTAAGCAACCGGACCAATTCGATGCTCGAGAAGCCGATACCATCGCCCGCCTTAAAGCCATCGCCCCCACCGATATCGGCGAACTCAACAGTGGCGACAAGCGCTGCCTGGTGCCGCTGACCGTCGCCGATCTGGCCGACCTCTATGACGCTTATCCACAGGCGCGGCTGCTGGCCGGCGGCACGGACCTGGCGCTGGAAGTCACCCAGTTCCACCGCACCCTGCCGGTGATGATTTACGTCGGCAACGTCGCCGAGATGAAGCGCATCGAACGCTTTGACGATCGCCTGGAAATCGGCGCTGCGACCGCCCTCTCCGATTGCTATGAAGCCTTGAAAGCCGAGTACCCGGACTTCGGCGAATTGCTGCAACGCTTCGCTTCCCTGCAGATCCGCAACCAGGGCACCCTCGGCGGCAACATCGGCAACGCCTCGCCGATCGGTGACTCGCCTCCGCTGCTGATCGCCCTCGGCGCGCAAATCGTCCTGTGCAAAGGCGAGGCTCGCCGCACCCTGGCGCTGGAGGATTACTTCATCGATTACCGCGTGACCGCGCGCCAGGAAAGCGAGTTCATCGAGAAGATCATCGTGCCGCGTGCCAGTGCCGAACAGCTGTTCCGTGCCTACAAGGTTTCCAAGCGTCTGGACGATGACATTTCCGCCGTCTGCGCCGCCTTCAATCTGCGCCTTGAAAACGGCGTGATTGCCGATGCCCGCGTGGCATTTGGCGGCATGGCTGCCATCCCGAAACGCGCCGCCCACTGTGAAGCCGTATTGTTCGGCTCACCGTTCAACCACGCCACCGTCGAACGCGCCTGCGCCGCACTGGCCGAAGATTTCACGCCGCTCTCGGACTTCCGCGCCAGCAAGGAATACCGCCTGCTCAGCGCGCAAAACCTGCTGCGCAAATACTTCATCGAACTGCAAACGCCGCACATCGAGACTCGGGTGACCGCTTATGTCTAACCATCACGCCGTAGAGAAGACCCAGGCCGAATTGGCTGAACTGTTCGCCAAGGACCTGACCACCGGTGTCGGCCGCAGCGTCAAGCATGACAGCGCCGCCAAGCATGTGTCCGGTGAGGCGCAGTACATCGACGATCGACTGGAATTTCCGAACCAGCTGCACGTTTACGCCCGGCTATCGGACCGCGCCCACGCGAAAATCATCAGCATCGACACCAAGCCCTGCTACGCCTTCGAAGGCGTGCGCATCGCCATCACCCATGAAGACGTGCCCGGTCTGAAAGACATCGGGCCGTTGCTGCCGGGTGATCCATTGCTGGCGATTGATGATGTGCAGTTCGTCGGTCAACCAGTGCTCGCCGTCGCCGCAAAAGACCTGGAAACCGCTCGCAAAGCGGCGATGGCCGCGATCATCGAATATGAAGATCTTGAGCCCGTTCTGGACGTGGTCGAAGCCTTGCGCAAACGCCACTTCGTGCTCGACAGCCACACGCATCAGCGTGGTGATTCGGCCGGTGCCCTGGCCACCGCTGAACATCGTATTCAAGGCACGCTGCACATCGGCGGCCAGGAACACTTCTACCTCGAAACCCAGATCTCTTCGGTGATGCCGACTGAAGATGGCGGGATGATCGTCTACTGCTCGACCCAGAACCCCACCGAAGTGCAGAAACTGGTGGCCGAGGTTCTGGACGTTTCGATGAACAAAATCGTCGTCGACATGCGCCGCATGGGCGGTGGTTTCGGCGGCAAGGAAACCCAGGCCGCGAGCCCGGCGTGCCTGTGCGCGGTGATCGCGCACCTCACCGGCCAGCCGACCAAAATGCGCCTGCCGCGGGTCGAAGACATGCTGATGACCGGCAAGCGTCACCCGTTCTACGTCGAGTACGACGTGGGCTTCGACAGCACTGGCCGGCTGCACGGCATTGCCTTGGAACTGGCCGGTAACTGCGGTTGCTCGCCGGACCTCTCGGCGTCGATTGTCGACCGGGCGATGTTCCACGCCGACAACTCGTACTACCTGGGCGACGCGACCATCAACGGTCACCGCTGCAAGACCAACACCGCGTCGAACACCGCGTACCGGGGTTTCGGCGGGCCGCAAGGCATGGTCGCCATCGAAGAAGTCATGGACGCGATTGCCCGCCATCTGGGCCTCGATCCGCTGGCGGTGCGCAAGGCCAACTACTACGGCAAGACCGAGCGCAACGTCACCCACTACTACCAGACCGTCGAGCACAACATGCTCGAAGAAATGACCGCCGAACTGGAAGAAAGCAGTCAGTACGCCGAGCGCCGCGAAGCGATTCGGCGCTACAACGCCAACAGCCCGATCCTGAAAAAAGGCCTGGCGCTGACGCCGGTGAAATTCGGTATTTCCTTCACCGCCAGTTTTCTCAACCAGGCCGGTGCGCTGATCCACGTCTACACCGATGGCAGCATCCACCTGAACCATGGCGGCACCGAAATGGGCCAAGGCCTGAACACCAAGGTTGCGCAAGTCGTGGCCGAAGTCTTCCAGGTGGAAATGGACCGCGTGCAGATCACCGCGACCAACACCGACAAGGTGCCGAATACCTCGCCGACGGCGGCTTCCAGCGGTGCCGACCTGAACGGTAAAGCCGCGCAGAACGCGGCGGAAATCATCAAGCAACGCCTCGTGGAATTTGCCGCGCGGCAGTACAAGGTCAGCGAAGAAGACGTGGAATTCCACAACGGTCACGTGCGGGTTCGTGACCATATCCTGACGTTCGAAGCGTTGATCCAACAGGCGTATTTCGCGCAGGTGTCGTTGTCGAGCACCGGGTTCTACAAGACCCCGAAAATCTTCTACGACCGCAGTCAGGCGCGGGGTCGGCCGTTCTACTACTACGCCTTCGGCGCGGCATGCTGCGAAGTGATCATCGACACCCTGACCGGCGAGTACAAGATGCTGCGCACCGACATCCTCCACGACGTCGGCGCCTCGTTGAACCCGGCCATCGACATTGGTCAGGTCGAGGGCGGCTTTATCCAGGGCATGGGCTGGCTGACCATGGAAGAGCTGGTGTGGAATGCCAAGGGCAAACTGATGACCAACGGCCCGGCGAGCTACAAGATCCCGGCCGTGGCGGACATGCCGCTGGACCTGCGGGTGAAGCTGGTGGAAAACCGCAAGAACCCGGAAGACACGGTGTTCCATTCCAAGGCGGTGGGTGAGCCGCCGTTCATGCTCGGCATTGCCTCGTGGTGTGCGATCAAGGATGCGGTGGCGAGCCTGGGCGACTACAAGCATCAACCGAAAATCGATGCCCCGGCGACGCCGGAGCGGGTGTTGTGGGGGTGTGAGCAGATGCGGCAGTTGAAGGCGGCGAAGGCTGAGGAAGCCGAAACCGAGTTGGCTTCGCTCTAGGACCGAGGCGCGCCCAATCGCCAGCAGGCTGGCTCCCACAGGATTTTGCGCTGAATTCAGATTCTGTGGACACCACAAAACCCTGTGGGAGCTAGCGTGCCAGCGATGAGGCCCGGATAGACAACACAGATGTCGAGGTGAAACATGTACAACTGGATCGACGCCCTCGCCGACCTGCAAAACCGGGGTGAGCCCTGCGTGTTGGTGACCATCATCGAAGAGCTCGGCTCGACGCCGCGCAATGCCGGTTCGAAGATGGTCATCAGCGCCACCCAGGCCTACGACACCATCGGTGGTGGACACCTTGAATACAAGGCCATGCAGATCGGCCGCGAGATGCTCGCCAGCGGCAAACAGGACACGCACCTGGAGCGTTTCAGCCTCGGCGCCAGCCTCGGCCAGTGCTGTGGCGGCGCAACCGTGTTGCTGTTTGAACCGATGGGCCAGGTGCAGGCGCAGATCGCCGTGTTCGGTGCCGGGCATGTCGGTCGCGCGCTGGTGCCGCTGCTCGCCAGCCTGCCCTGCCGCGTACGCTGGATCGATTCCCGGGAAGATGAATTCCCCGAACAGATCCCCCACGGCGTACGCAAAATCGTCGCCGAAGAGCCGGTGGATGAAATCGACGACCTGCCCGCCGGCAGTTACTGCATCGTCATGACCCACAATCATCAGCTCGACCTCGAACTCACCGCTGCGATCCTCAAGAGCAACGACTTCGCCTACTTCGGCCTGATCGGTTCGAAGACCAAACGGGTGAAGTTCGAACACCGCCTGCGCGATCGCGGTTTTGACAGCAGCGTGCTGCAACGCATGCGCTGCCCGATGGGCATCGGCGAAGTCAAAGGCAAGCTGCCTGTGGAAATCGCCATCTCCATCGCCGGCGAAATCATCGCCACCTATAACGCGAATTTCGGCCAGCACTCCGCCAGCGCCGGATCGATTGCCAAACTGCTGCCTGCCTCACGCCGCAGCCAAGCCTCTAATTGAGAACGCCCATGCCTCTGACTCGCAAAGCCTACCGCGCCGCCATCCTGCACAGCATCGCCGACCCTGCCATCGTTGGCATCGAAGCCTCGTACGAGTATTTCGAGGACGGCTTGCTGGTGGTCGATAACGGCCAGATCAGTGCCCTCGGCCACGCCAGCGAACTGCTGCCAACCCTGCCGGCCGATATCGAGATCACTCATTATCAGGACGCGCTGATCACCCCCGGATTCATCGACACCCACATCCACCTGCCGCAAACCGGCATGGTCGGTGCCTACGGCGAGCAGCTACTGGACTGGCTCAACACTTACACGTTCCCGTGTGAGAGCCAGTTCGCCGACAAGGCACACGCCGACGAAGTCGCGGACATTTTCATCAAGGAACTGCTGCGCAACGGCACCACCACCGCGCTGGTGTTCGGCAGCGTGCACCCGCAATCGGTGAACTCGTTCTTCGAAGCCGCCGAACGACTGGACCTGCGGATGATCGCCGGCAAGGTGATGATGGACCGCAACGCGCCGGACTACCTGACCGACACCGCCGAATCCAGCTACGTGGAAAGCAAGGCGTTGATCGAACGCTGGCACGGCAAGGGTCGCTTGCACTACGCCGTCACGCCGCGCTTCGCCCCGACCAGCACCCCGGAACAACTGACCCTCGCCGGTCAGTTGCTGAGCGAATATCCGGACCTGTACATGCAGACCCACATCAGCGAAAACCTCAAGGAAGTCGAGTGGGTCAAGGAACTGTTCCCGGAGCGCAAGGGCTACCTCGACGTCTACGATTACTACCAGTTGCTGGGCGAGCGCTCGGTGTTCGCCCACGGCGTGCACCTGTGCGACGACGAATGTGCACGCTTGGCCGAAACCGGTTCGGCGATTGCCTTCTGTCCGACCTCGAACTTCTTCCTCGGCAGCGGTTTGTTCAATTTGCCAATGGCCGAGAAGCACAAGTTGAATGTCGGCCTGGGCACGGACGTGGGTGGCGGTACCAGTTTCTCGCTGCTGCAAACGTTGAACGAAGCGTACAAGGTCATGCAGTTGCAAGGCGCGCGGTTGAGCCCGTTCAAATCGCTGTACCTGGCGACCCTCGGCGGTGCACGTGCGTTGCGTCTGGAAGACAAGATCGGCACGTTGCTGCCCGGCACCGATGCCGACTTCCTGGTGCTGGATTACAACGCTACACCGCTGTTGAGTTATCGCTTGAAGCAGGCGAACAACATTGCCGAGACGTTGTTTGTGTTGATGACGCTGGGGGATGACCGGACTGTTCTGCAGACGTATGCGGCGGGGAATCAGGTGCATCAGCGCTAATTCTTTCAGGTATAAAAAATCCCCCGGTGGTGTTCAGCCCCGGGGGATTTTTATTGCCTGTCAGATTGCTATCGCTGGCAAGCCAGCTCCCACAGGATTTGGTGTATCGCGGATCTGGTGAACCCCACAAAACATTGTGGGAGCTGGCTTGCCAGCGATGGGGACGACACAGTGCTTCAGATTTTCGCCGACGAACGCCCCGGCTTCTTGGTCTGCAACAAATGCGAGAACACCGCATGCAAATCATCCGACGCACTTTCCTCGTCGAGGTTGAGTTTGCTGTCGATGTGGTCCATGTGATGCATCATCAGGTTCACCGCCAACTCACCGTTGCGCGCTTCAATGGCGTCGATCAGTTGGGTGTGCTCGTCGTAGGAACAGTGCGAACGGTTGCCGCTTTCATACTGGGCGATGATCAACGAAGTCTGGGACACCAGGCTGCGCTGGAAGCTGATCAGCGGAGCGTTCTTCGCTGCTTCGGCCAGCTTCAGGTGGAATTCGCCCGACAGACGGATACCGGCACCGCGATCGCCACGGGAGAAGCTGTCGCGTTCGTCGTTGACCATCTGGCGCAATTCGGCGATCTGCTCGGCGGTGGCGTGTTGGACCGCCAGTTCAGTGATCGCCCGCTCGACCAGACGCCGGGCGAGGAACACCTGACGCGCTTCTTCGACACTCGGACTGGCAACCACGGCACCACGATTGGGCCGCAGCAGCACGACACCTTCATGGGCCAGGCGCGACAGCGCACGGCGAATGATGGTGCGACTGACCCCGAAAATTTCCCCCAGCGCTTCTTCGCTCAACTTGGTGCCGGGCGCCAGGCGCTGTTCGAGGATGGCCTCGAAGATATGCGCGTAGACAATATCGTCCTGGGTACCGCTGCGGCCGGCTTTGCCTGCTCGCGGTTGTTTCTTGAGGGGTTGCAACTGTTCGTTCATGGGCACTCGAGTCGGGAGAACTGCGGCGAATTGACCGTGACTGTAATACGGCACAGTGGGTCGCTGGCAAGTATCGCGTAAAAAACACCGCGATTGTACACAATGGATGGTGGCAACACGACTGTACGGCTGTTTGTCGCCTCCGCTGTATTGCAACGATTGCTTACGTTTGAGTTTAGGCTTGATCACAGAATCCGCAGCGCGATCTCCTGTAGGAGCCGGCTCCTGAAAGGGTTGGCGTTGCTGTGGATATTTTCGTACGCATTAAGGAACACCGCTGTCATGAACGACGCCACGCACACGCAGCTCCGCCCGTTGGCGGATACGTCTCCCTCCGCCATCGTTGCCGGGTTCATCGCGATGATGACCGGCTACACCAGTTCCCTGGTGCTGATGTTCCAGGCCGGGCAAGCGGCAGGCCTGACCAGTGGGCAGATTTCTTCGTGGATCTGGGCGATCTCCATTGGCATGGCGGTGTGTTCGATCGGCCTGTCCCTGCGTTATCGCACGCCGATCACCATCGCCTGGTCGACACCCGGCGCGGCGTTGCTGATCACCAGCCTGGGCGGTGTGAGCTACGGCGAAGCCATTGGCGCCTACATCACCTGTGCGGTGCTGGTCACAGTGTGTGGCTTGACCGGCAGCTTCGAACGCCTGATGAAGAAGATTCCAGCGTCATTGGCCGCGGCGTTGCTGGCGGGGATTCTGTTCAAGATCGGCAGTGAAATCTTCGTCGCCGCCCAGCATCGCACTGCGCTGGTACTGGGAATGTTCTTCACGTACCTGGTGGTCAAGCGCCTGTCGCCCCGCTACGCAGTACTGGCTGCACTGCTCATTGGCACGGCGCTGTCAGGGTTCATGGGGCTGCTGGATTTCAGCGCGTTTCACCTGGAAGTGGCGACACCAGTCTGGACCACGCCGCACTTTTCCCTGGCTGCGACCATCAGCATCGGCATTCCGCTGTTTGTGGTGGCGATGACCTCGCAGAACATGCCGGGGATTGCGGTGTTGCGCGCCGACGGTTACACGGTGCCGGCCTCGCCGCTGATCACCACAACGGGCATCGCCTCGCTGCTGTTGGCGCCGTTCGGTTCCCACGGGATCAACCTGGCTGCCATCAGCGCAGCGATTTGCACCGGGCCGCATGCCCACGAAGACCGCAACAAGCGATATACGGCAGCGGTGTGGTGCGGGATTTTCTACGGAATCGCCGGGGTGTTCGGCGCGACGCTGGCGGCGTTGTTCGCTGCATTGCCCAAAGAACTGGTGCTGTCGATTGCGGCGCTGGCGCTGTTCGGTTCGATCATCAATGGCTTGAGCATTGCCATGACCGAGGTGAAGGAACGCGAAGCGGCGCTGATCACCTTTATGGTCACGGCGTCGGGGCTAACGCTGTTTTCCATCGGTTCGGCGTTCTGGGGCATTGTGGCGGGGGTGTTGACGCTGGTGATCCTGAATTGGCGTAAAGGCTGAAGAGTATCGCTGGCAAGCCAGCGCCTACAGGGGACGACAGCGAACTCCAGTTTCAAGCGCCACACTGATCAACTGCAGGAGCTGGCTTGCCGGCGAAGACGGCCTGAAGATCGATGCAAATCCAAAGGCCGAATCGCCAGCAAGCCGGCTCCTGCATCTATGGTTTTCAGTGAACTCCACGATCAATGACCGAACGGCTTCTTGTGTGTGCCAACAGCATCGCCACTCCACCGCACACCCGCATCGGCAATCTGCCTTCCTCCTGGACATGACCGGCAGCCCCCCTGGCCACTGGCGCAAATAAGCACCTGACAGCCGGCAGCAAAAATCAATTGCCACCAAATATTACATACGTCATATTACGCACGTAATTTAACGCCGATTCCCACAGGTAATCCTCCATGACCCGCATGCCCAGCCTTGAACCCGACGTCGCTGTTGCGGTGAGCACGCCCAAGCCTCCCCTGCTCAAGCGCCTGATTCTGCTGACGCTGGCCATCGCGGCCCTGGTATTTGCGGGCCTTTACGCCGCTCACTGGTGGACCGCCGGGCGTTTCATCGAAGAAACCGACGACGCCTACATTGGCGGCGACGTGACCGTGATCGGGCCGAAGGTCGCGGGTTACATCGAAGAAGTGCTGGTCAGCGATAACCAGAAAGTGAAGGCCGGCGATGTGCTGATCCGCCTCGACTCCCGTGACTACCGCGCCAACCTGGCCAAGGCCGAAGGCGCGGTTGCCGCCGAAGAAGCCTTGCTCGCCAACCTCGATGCCACCGAACAACTGCAACACGCGGTGATCGGCCAGGCCCGTGCCGGGATCGATGCCACCGGCGCTGAAACGGCCCGATCGCGGGATGACAATGCACGCTACAAACGCCTGGTCGGCAGCAACGCCGTCTCCGTGGAAAGTGCGCAACGGGCCGATGCCACCTTCAAGACCGCCCAGGCATTGAGTGCACGGGCCCAGGCGGAACTGCTGGCCGCGCAACGCCAATTGAACGTGATCGACACCCAGAAACAGCAGGCACGCGCCGCGCTGATGCAGGCCCGGGCCGAACGAGACCTGGCGCAATTGAACGTCGGTTACACCGAATTGCGCGCGCCGATGGATGGCGTGATCGGCAATCGCCGGGCGCGGGTCGGCGCCTATGCGCAGGCGGGTTCGCAACAGTTGTCAGTGGTGCCGGCCAGCGGGCTGTGGGTCGATGCCAACTTCAAGGAAGATCAACTGGCGCACATGGCACCGGGCCAACGGGTGATCATTCACGCCGACGTGCTCTCGGGTCAGGTATTCCACGGTCACCTCGACAGCCTCGCACCGGCCAGCGGTTCGCAGTTCAGCGTGTTGCCACCGGAAAACGCCACCGGCAACTTCACTAAAATCGTGCAGCGAGTGCCGGTGCGGATCGTGCTCGATCCCGCCGACGGCGTGCTCGGGCATCTGCGTCCAGGCTTATCGGTGACCGCTGAAGTCGATACGCGCAAGGAGCCTGAAACGCCTGCCGTGGCCAGCGCTCCATGAGCCGCACCCTCGCCGTCCCCGCGCAGCCGTTCAACGCCGCGAACATGGCGACGGCGACCAAGGTCTTCGCCTTCGCCAGCATGTGCATCGGCATGTTCATTGCGCTGCTGGATATCCAGATCGTTTCGGCCTCGTTGCGCGATATCGGCGGCGGGCTGTCGGCAGGCACGGACGAAACGGCGTGGGTGCAGACCAGTTACCTGATCGCCGAAATCATCGTGATTCCGTTGTCCGGCTGGCTCTCCCGCGTGTTCTCGACCCGCTGGCTGTTCTGCGCGTCGGCGGTGGGTTTTACCCTGGCCAGCCTGCTCTGCGGCGCGGCCTGGAACATCCAGAGCATGATCGCCTTTCGCGCACTGCAAGGGTTTCTTGGCGGTTCGATGATCCCGCTGGTGTTCACCACCGCGTTCTTTTTCTTCACCGGTAAACAACGGGTAATCGCCGCTGCGACCATCGGTGCGGTGGCCTCATTGGCGCCGACGTTGGGGCCGGTCATCGGTGGGTTCATCACCGATATTTCCTCCTGGCATTGGCTGTTCTATATCAACCTGGTGCCGGGGATTTTCGTTGCGGTGGCGGTGCCGATGCTGGTGAAGATCGATCAGCCGGAACTGTCGCTGCTCAAGGGCGCCGACTATTTGAGCATGCTGTTCCTCGCACTGTTTCTCGGCTGCCTGGAATACACCCTCGAAGAAGGCCCGCGCTGGAACTGGTTCAGTGACCGCACGATTCTGACCACAGCATGGATCAGCGGCCTGGCCGGTCTGGCGTTCATTGGTCGAACCTTGCACGTGGCCAACCCGATCGTCGATTTGCGCGCCCTCAAAGACCGCAACTTCGCCCTCGGCTGCTTCTTCTCGTTCGTCACCGGCATCGGCCTGTTCGCCACGATCTACCTGACGCCGTTGTTTCTTGGACGAGTGCGTGGCTACGGCGCGCTGGACATTGGTCTGGCGGTTTTCTCCACCGGAGTGTTCCAGATCATGGCGATTCCGCTGTACGCCTTTCTGGCCAACCGCATCGATCTGCGCTGGATCATGATGACCGGCCTTGGGTTGTTCGCATTGTCGATGTGGGATTTCAGCCCGATCACCCATGACTGGGGAGGCAAGGAGTTGATGCTGCCGCAAGCGCTGCGCGGGATTGCCCAGCAATTGGCGGTGCCGCCTGCGGTCACCCTGACCCTCGGTGGACTGGCGCCCGCCCGGCTCAAGCACGCTTCGGGTTTGTTCAATCTGATGCGAAACCTCGGCGGCGCCATTGGCATCGCGGCCTGCGCGACCATCCTCAATGACCGGACCAATCTGCACTTCACCCGGTTGGCGGAAAACCTAAACAGCACCAACGAAGCCCTGAATCAGTGGCTGTCCCAGGTTGGCAACAACTTTGCCACGCTCGGCCAAAGCGGTGACGTGGGCGTCACCGCCAGCCTGCACCAGTTATGGCTGCTGACCTACCGCGAAGCGCAGACGCAAACCTACGGCGACGCGTTTCTGATGATCATGGTCTGTTTCATCATCGCCACGGCGATGGTGCCCTTGATGCGCAAGGTGCAACCACCGGCCGCGCCGTCAGCGGACGCTCATTGATCAGGCTTGAGGCGTTTTACGGAAGCCAACGGCCAGGCGGTTCCAGCTGTTGATGGTGGAGATCGCGACGGTCAGGTCGACCATTTCCTTGGCGCTGAACTGCGCAGCGACCACGTCGTAGTCTTCGTCCGGAGCGTGGGTCAGGCTCAGTTGGGTCAGGGACTCGGTCCAGAGCAGCGCAGCACGTTCGCGCTCGGTGAAGAACGGCGCCTCGCGCCAGGCCGTCACGGCGAACAGGCGACGCGGGGTTTCACCGCCCTTGATCGCATCGGCGGTGTGCATGTCGATGCAGAAGGCGCAGCCGTTGATTTGCGAGGCGCGCAGCTTGACCAGTTCAATCAGGTTTTTTTCCAGCGGCAGCTTCGAAACAGCGGTTTCCAGGGCGATCATGGCTTTGAGTGCATCAGGCGATGCGGTGTAGAAATCGATACGAGGTTTCATGGCAGGCTCCAGGAGCAAATGGGGGTGGAGCTAAGTTAATCCCGCCGGCCGACTGCTTAAATAGCCAATATTCCAGAAGTCGAGGAGACCACCTCCACAATCCCGGTAGTAGCCGGCTTGCTACCGATGCGGGCAACTCGGAGCAAAATTGATGACCGAGGTGATGCTGTCGCCCGCAAGCCGGCTCCTGCAAGGTGCAAAAAATAGTCTGTCGACCTGATTGCCAGCACTCGCTCCCGGCCACTAGAATGCGATCAATTCTTAATCGCACTCAGGCCAGGACGCCGGAAAAGAGTATCTGTCCCCCATGTCGTCAGCCAACCCACCTTCGAATCAGCAAATCCATACCCTTTACAGCGAGCACCACGGCTGGCTTCAGGGATGGCTGCATCGAAAACTCGGTAACCGCTGCGACGCGGCGGACCTGGCTCACGATACGTTCCTGCGCCTGTTGACCCGGCAAGTCGTCAAACCCTGGGGCAGCGAACCTCGCGCGCTGCTGACGCACATCGCCAAAGGCCTGGTGATTGATCGCTGGCGGCGTCAGGACATCGAACGCGCCTATCTGGAGACGATTGCTCACCTGCCGGTCGCCGAGGTGCCGTCACCGGAAACCCGTCTGCTGATTCTCGAAACACTGATGCGCATCGAAGCCTTGCTTCGCGAATTGCCCGCCGTCACTCGCGACGCCTTCGTGCTGTCGCAGATCGAAGGGCTGACGTACACCCAGATCGCCACACGACTGAATGTGTCGCTGATCACCGTCAAACGACACATGCGCGCCGCATTCATCGCCTGCCTGAGTGTCGCGTGATGAATTCGTCGATGATCAAACCGCATATTCTCGGCGAAGCCGCCGATTGGCTGGTGCAGTTGCATTCAGGCACCGCGACACCGTCCGACCATCAGGCCATTGCCCAATGGCGCAACCGCAGTGCCGAGCATGCGCTGGCCTGGCAACGCGCCGAAGCGCTGCTTGGAGAATTTCGCAGCGTACCGGCCAACCTGGCTATCCAGACCCTGCAACGGGCCGCGCACAAGGATGGCCTCAGCCGTCGCCAGACCCTCACGTGTCTGGGTGTGTTCCTGATGGCCGGCCCCTTGGGCATTGCCTCGCAACGCATGCCATGGCAGCAGTGGACCGCCGATCAACGCACGGCCGTCGGCGAACAGAAAAGCCTGCAACTGCCGGACGGCAGCCATGTGCTGCTCAACACCGCCAGTGCGGTGGACATTGCCTTCAACCTGCGCGAACGCCGGGTTGTGCTGCTCGATGGCGAAGTGTTGATCAGCACCGCCAAAGACCCTGGTGCCCGGCCGTTTATCGTCGAAACCCCGCAAGGCATCACGCGTGCGCTGGGTACGCGGTTTTGCGTGCGGGTCACTGACTCGCGAAGCCAGGTGTCGGTGCTCGAAGGGCTCGTGGAAGTCACGCCGCAGTTGCTGACCAAGAGTACGACCCTCAAGGCCGGTGAGCGCCAGAGTTTCAAGCTCAATCGCCTCGACCCGCTCGAAAATTTCGACACCAGTGCCCTGGCCTGGGACAAAGGCATGTTGCTGGCCAACAACATGCGCCTGGATGAGCTGCTCGGTGAATTGAGCCGTTACCGCCCCGGCGTGTTGCGCTGTCATGCGGATGTCGCGGGGTTGCGGGTCTCGGGGGCGTTTTCCCTGCGTGATACCGACGCCAGCTTGCGCCTGCTCAGCGATACGCTGCCGCTGAAAATCAGCAGCCTGACCCGGTATTGGCTGTCGGTCGAACCGCGAGTCTGAGTGCCCTGAAAAACTATTTCACAGTCCCCTGATACCTTTCTGCGTTTCGTTCGGTGTGTGGATAGACCTCTTCAATTCCACGCGCGCAACAGGAACGCCGAATGACTTCAACGCCCCCGCACCGTCCCGCCGATTTCCCGCTCAAGGTTTTGAGCCTGAGTGTTGCCCTGGCCTTCGCCGCGTGGCTGCCGATCAACAGCCATGCCGCTGACACTGTCAACGAAAGCGCCAGCCACACCCTCAACATCGGCCCGGGTCTGCTCAGCCATACCCTGGCGCAATTCGCCGTGGCGGTCGGCGTGCCGTTGTCGTTCGATCCGGCGCAACTGGGCAATCGTCAGAGTCCGGGATTGCAGGGCAACTACAGCGTGCAATCGGGCTTCGCGCAGTTGCTGGAAGGCAGTGGCTTCCAGCTGATCAGCACCGGCGCAAACGGTTACACCGTGGCGCCGCGAATGGCCGCCGGCGGTGCGCTTGAACTGGGCGCCACCAGCGTCAGCGCCCTGCGCGACGACAACGCGGACACCTACGGCGGCGGTCAGGTTGCCAAGGTTGTGCAGGTCGGCATGCTCGGTAATCAGGCCGTCAAAGACTTGCCCTTCAGTGTCACCAGTTACACCGCCAAAACCATCGCCGACCAGCAAGCGCAGACCGTGGGCGATGTGTTGCTCAATGATGCCTCGGTGCGCCAGTCCGCCGGGTTTGGCAATTTCTCCCAGGTGTTCATGATCCGCGGTTTGCCGCTGCTGTCCGATGACATTTCCTATAACGGTCTTTACGGCATCTTGCCCCGGCAGATCATCGCCACCGAAGCCCTTGAACGGGTCGAATTGTTCAAAGGACCGAATGCTTTCGTGAATGGTGTCACGCCCAGCGGCAGCGGGATTGGCGGTGGCGTCAACCTGCAACCCAAACGCGCCAACGATGTGCCGACCCGCAGCGTCACCCTCGATTACAGTGACGATGGTCGAGTGGGTGGGCACCTGGACCTGGGCCAGCGCTTCGGTGAAGACAACCGCTTCGGTGCACGGGTCAACCTGCTGCAACGCGAAGGCGCCACCGCCGTCGATGACGAAGACCGTCGCTCGTCGCTGATCAGCGTCGGTCTGGACTACCAAGGTGATCGCCTGCGGGTATCGACGGACCTGGGCTATCAGAAACAGGTGATCAATCAGGGCCGCTCGGTGATCTATGTCGATTCGACCTTGAGCAAGGCGCCCAAGGTACCGGACGCCAACGCCGGATACGCACAGAGCTGGAGCTACTCGCAACTGGAAGACACCTTCGGCATGGCCCGCGCCGAGTACGACCTCAGCGACAACTGGACCGCCTACGTCTCCGGTGGCGCCAAACACACCCGGGAAAACGGCGTGTATTCATCGCTGACCGTCACCGACCTCAACGGCAATGCCCGGGGCGGCATGCTGTACTCGCCACACGACGAGGACAACAAAAGCCTGATGACCGGCCTCAACGGCCACTTGAACACCGGGCCGATCAGTCATCAATTGAACCTGGGGCTCGCGGGTACCTGGGGCCAGCAACGCTCGGCATTCGAAACCATAGGTGCCGCTTCGCGCTACAGCACCAACCTCTACGACGTCACCGATAAACCGCGCCCAAGCCCCACATCGTTTGCCAGCGACATTCATGATCCGCGCATCGTCGGCAAGAACACCCTGCGCAGCGCGGCGGTGTCCGACACCCTGGGGTTCATCGATGATCGCGTCTTGCTCACCCTCGGCGTACGGCGCCAGACACTGAACGTCGACGGCTGGAACACCACCACCGGCGCGCGCACTTCAAGCTACGAAGAGTCGATCACCACACCGGTCTACGGCCTGGTGATCAAGCCGTGGGAACACGTTTCGTTTTATGCCAACCGCATCGAAGGCCTGGCCAAGGGCCCGACGCCGCCGACCACCGCACTCAACCGCGACGAAACGTTCGCCCCGGTGCGCAGCAAGCAAATCGAAGCCGGCGTGCGCCTGGACATGGACAGCTACGGTGCGAGCCTTGGCGTGTACCGTATCGAACAGCCGTCGAGCTACACCCAGAACGGCCTCTTTCGGGTCGACGGCCAGCAGCAAAACAAAGGCATGGAACTCAACGTCTACGGCGAACCGCTCGATGGCCTGCGCCTGCTGAGCGGCGCGACGCTGATGAAGACCGAGATCGAAGGCAGCGCCAACGGCGTCAACGACGGCAACCGCGCCGTCGGCGTGCCACGTTTTCAGCTCAACGTCGGGGCTGATTGGGATGTGCCGGGGATCGAAGGCGCGGCGCTCAGTGCGCGGATGTTGCGCACGGGCGGGCAGTACCTGAACGCTGCCAACACGCAGAGCATTCCGGCGTGGAACCGCTTTGATGTGGGCTCGCGGTATGCCTTCAAGGTGGATGAGAAGGAAATCACCTTGCGCGCCAATCTGGAGAACGTGGCGAACAAGGCGTATTGGGCCTCGGCGAATGGCGGGTATCTGACACAGGGGACGCCCAGGACGTTGAAGGTGTCGGCGACTTTGGATTTCTGATCTGAATCTGGCGGTGAGCCTGCAGCCGCCATCGCGGGCAAGCCCGCTCCCACAGTTGATCTCCAGTGAACCGGACATTTGCGTTCGACACCAATCCATTGTGGGAGCTGGCTTGCCAGCGATCCGCGCAGCGGCCATCCAACACAGATTGCTAAGCCCGACTGCGCAACCACTGCAAAAACCCTTTCTTCGCCACCACCTTCGGCGCTTCCTGGGTCAACGTCTGCGCCTTGTGCAAACGGAAATCCAGCAACGCCTTCATCGCTTCGCCGATGTCATGCCGCGCATCCAGGCACGGTTTGAGGTAGTCCTTTTCGATCCGGTACAGGCTGCAAGCGGTCTTGGCACTGAAGTCCGCCGGCAGCGCGGTGTCCGACAAGATCCCGCCCTCGCCGATCACTTCGCCCGGCCCCATGCGCCCGGATTCGAACTTGACCCCGGCGCGACTCAGCGTCACCGAGACCACGCCGGATTCGATGATGAACAGGTGATCGCTAACCTCCCCCGCCGGCAGGATCACCTCGCCGGGGCGGAAGGTTTGCAGGGTCATGTGTTGTGCGAAGGTTTCTTTCTCGTCCTGGCGCAACGTCGAGAAAATGGCCGAGCTTTCCAGCAACGCCCGTGGCCGTGACAGGCCCGCTGGTGCATTTGATTCGACGCTGGACAACAGGCTCACGCCGGACGCCTGCAAATGCCGGAAGGCCAGATCGAACAGCAGATTGCGCACCATGCGCTTCTGGTCCATCGAGACCACGAAGCCGCTGATTTCGTACTCCACGCCGGTGGCGCTCGACCCTTTGAGGGCAACGCACGGCGCCGGTTTTGCCAGCAGATATCGGCACCCCTCCATCGCCCGTTCCAGCGCATCGATCACCGTTTGCGGCCGTTCATGCGGGCTGAGTTGCAGGCTGATCGACACACCGAAAATATCACTCGGCCGGCTGAAGTTGATGATCTTGGCCTTGGCCGCCAGCGAGTTGGGGATCACCGCCATGCTGCCCTGGGACGTTTGCAGGCGCGTGGCACGCCAATCGATGTCGGTGACCCGACCTTCGGTGCCGTCGATGGAAATCCAGTCATCCAGTTGATAGGGTTTGGTGGTGTTGAGGACGATCCCCGAGAACACGTCGCTGAGGGTGCTTTGCAACGCCAGGCCGACGATGATCGCCAACGCACCGGACGTCGCCAACACGCCTTTGACCGGCAGGTCGAGCACATACGCCAGGGCCGCGATGATCGCGATCAGGAAAATCACCGCGCCGAGCAAATCCTGGAGCAAGCGCCCGGTGTGCCCGACCCGCTGCATCATCACCGCGCCGATCAACACCGTCAGGGTGCGCGCGCCGAACAGCCACCAACCAATCTGCAAACCGGTCGCCGCCAGGTGCAACGGCACGTTGTCCGCCCACGGCGCGGGCTCCAGCGGGTTCAAGCCTTCGTTGAACAACAGGACGCTGAACAACGAGAAAATCAGCAGCCGCACCACCAGTTTCCAGTTACTGCCATTGGCACTGATCAGGCGCCACAGCCCCAGATCGATGAGGATCAGGATCAGGGCACAGACCAGCGGGTGATTGGTAAGCAGTGACAGCATCAAGAACTCCAGCCATGTACGGATCGGCACAGTGTAGGAGCAAACGCGGGCCAGAGAACAATACAAAAACCTGTGGGAGCGAGCCTGCTCGCGATGGCGGTTGAACAGACACATTTGCAGTGACTGATCGGCCGCTATCGCGAGCAGGCTCGCTCCCACAGGTTACGGGTGTTGCCAGATTTATTTGCTATTGGTCAGCGTGTTGTAGCTGGTCATCAAATTGCGATAGTCCGGGATGTGGTTGGAGAACAGGGTCGCCAGGCCTTCCACGTCGTTGCGCCAGTCGCGATGCAGTTCACAGGCCAGGCCGAACCAGGTCATCAGTTGCGCGCCGGAAGACGACATGCGGTCCCAGGCCGATTGACGGGTCAGTTCGTTGAATGTGCCGGAAGCGTCGGTCACCACGAACACCTCAAAGCCTTCCGCCAGGGCCGACAGCGCCGGGAATGCCACGCACACCTCGGTCACCACGCCGGCAATGATCAGTTGCTTCTTGCCGGTGGCCTTGATCGCCTTGACGAAATCTTCGTTGTCCCAGGCGTTGATCTGGCCTGGACGGGCAATGTACGGCGCATCCGGGAACAGCGCTTTGAGCTCGGGCACCAGCGGGCCGTTGGGGCCGGTTTCGAAACTGGTGGTGAGGATGGTTGGCAGTTTGAAGTACTTGGCCAGGTCAGCCAGGGCCAGCACGTTGTTCTTGAAACGGTCGGGTTCGATGTCGCGCACCAGAGAAAGCAGGCCTGCCTGGTGATCGACCAACAGAACGGCAGCGTTATCCTTGTCGAGACGTTTGTAAGAAGTAGTCATGGGGTCATCCTCGCTTTTAATCGATGCCGAATATTCGGCGAACAGGTGTTTTGATTGATCGTTCAAACGCGGCCAGACAAGCGTAGTCAGTCAAGCCTGGCGCGGTGCAGCCGTATATCCGTGTATCAACCGCTCATCCGACCGAACCGGCCCGACTGGAAATCGGCAAAGGCCTGGTGGATTTCCTGCTCGCTGTTCATCACGAACGGACCGTGGCCGACGATGGGTTCGTCGATCGGCTCGCCGCTGAGCAGCAACACGATGGCGTCGTTATTGGCTTCCAGACTGATCTGGTGGCCGTTGCGTTCGAACAACGCCAATTGCCCTTCGCGCACCAGTTCCAGGCCATTGACCTGAACCGTGCCACGCAGCACCACCAGTGCGGTGTTGCGACCTTCATGCAGATCCAGGGTCAGCAACTTGCCGCCGTTGAGGCGCAAGTCCCAGACATCGACCGGGGTAAACGTCCGCGCCGGGCCGGTGTGGCCGTCGAATTCGCCGGCGATCAAGCGCAGGCTGCCGGCCCTGTCCTTGAGCGGGATGCTCGGAATGTCGCCATCGAGAATCGTCTGGTAACCGGCGTCGGCCATTTTGTCTTTGGCAGGCAGGTTGACCCATAGCTGCACCATTTCCAGGGTACCGCCGGTTTTGGCGAAGCCTTCAGAGTGGAACTCTTCGTGGAGAATCCCCGAGGCGGCGGTCATCCATTGCACGTCGCCAGGGCCGATCTTGCCGCCGCTGCCGGTGGAGTCGCGGTGCTCCAGTTCGCCCTTGTAAACGATAGTCACGGTTTCAAAACCGCGGTGCGGATGCTGACCAACGCCACGACGCTCGGTGGTCGGGGTGAATTCGGCAGGGCCGGCGTGATCCAGTAGCAAAAACGGGCTGATGTGTTTGCCCAGGTTGTCATAGGAAAACAGCGTGCGAACCGGAAAACCGTCGCCGACCCAATGGGTCCGCGGGCTGGTGTAGATGCCGATGATGTTTTTCATGCTGCCTCCGAAATCTGTGGTTTGACGCGATGAACAGAGCTTAAAACCGCAGCCTTTGCTGCGCTAGACTGCAAAAATCAGCCTTAGCGTTCTATATGGAGAACGATGGTGGAAGACCTCAACACCCTCTACTACTTCACCCAAGTGGTGGAACACGGTGGTTTCGCCCCCGCCGGGCGGGCGCTGGACATGCCCAAATCGAAGCTCAGCCGCCGCATCGCCGAGCTCGAAGAACGCCTCGGCGTACGCTTGCTGCACCGCACCAGCCGACACTGTTCGCTGACCGAAATCGGCCAGGCCTACTACCAGCGTTGCCTGGCCATGCGCGTGGAAGCGGAAAGCGCCGCCGAACTGATCGAACGCAACCGCTCCGAGCCCCAAGGTCTGGTGCGCATCAGTTGCCCGACCGCGTTGCTCAACTCCTGGGTCGGGCCGATGCTGACCCGCTACATGCTCAAATATCCGTTGGTTGAGCTGTTCATCGAGAGCACCAACCGCCGGGTCGACCTGATCCATGAGGGTTTCGACATTGCCCTGCGCGTGCGTTTTCCGCCGCTGGAAAACACCGACATGGTGATGAAGGTGCTCGGCAACAGCACCCAATGCCTGGTGGGCAGCCCGACGTTTGCCGAGCGGCTGTCGTCGCCCGCGTCCCCGGCCGACCTCAGCGGTTTGCCCAGCGTGCATTGGGGCGCGGCGCAGCGTGAGTATCAGTGGGAATTGTTCGGTGCGAACGGCGCCAGCGCGTTGATTCGACACGCGCCGCGCATGGTCACCGATGACTTGCTGGCCTTGCGTCACGCGGTGCTCGCAGGGATTGGCGTCGCGCATCTGCCCAGCGTGGTAGTGCGCGAAGATATTGCCGCCGGACGCCTCGTCGAGCTGGTGCCGGGTTGGGCACCCAAGTGCGGGATCGTTCATGCGATCTTCCCCTCTCGCCGAGGGTTGTTGCCATCGGTGCGGACGTTGATCGACTTTCTCGGGGAAGAATTCAGCCACGCCGACATTGCTTGAGAAGCGCGACACGCGGGGCTGGCGGAGTTTTTATTTCGGACATAATATTGGCGCAGATTACAACCATAATATCCGCGCCCGTCCGAGGACACTGAACATGCAAAGCCCCAACCGAGAAGCCACCCTCGCTCAATGGATCGCTCAGGAACAAGCCATGCGCGCTCGACTGGCCGGGCCCGGCAGTCTGTCCCTGGCCGAGGTCAGCGCGCTGTCGCCCGCCGAGTTCTTCGAGGGCATCGGTAGCGGTGAACTGCCCTCACCGCCGATTGGCACGCTGATGGATTTCATCCCTGTCGAATGGTCGGCCGGGCTGTTCATCTTCCAGGGCACGCCGGATTCGCGACATTACAACCCGCTGGGCAGTGTGCATGGCGGTTATGCGGCGACCTTGCTGGATTCGTGCATGGGGTGCGCGATTCATACGCAGCTGAAAAAGGGCCAGGGTTACACCACGCTGGATCTGCGCATCAGTTATGTCCGCGCGTTGACCGGCGCCAGCGGGCCGGTGCGTGCCGAGGGCAAGCTTGTGCACCTGGGGCGTTCGACGGCGCTGGCCGAGGGGCGGATTTATGATGCGGATGGGCGGTTGTATGCGACGGGGTCGACGACTTGCATGATTCTTGAGGCACGCGGATAAGATCCGAAACCGAGTCGCGGCCATCGCGAGCAAGCTCGCTCCCACATTGGATGTGTGTACACCGAAGATCTCCTGTAGGAGCTTGCTCGCGATGGAGCCAGACTCAACACCGACAATCCCCGGACTACTCACGATTCATGACTTGCGGTAAACAGTGCTTTGCCCCACCAGCGGTTTTTCTCAAGGATTCAGGCGCGGATACTCGTGCTCATTCCCACTGCAAACCCTGGAGTCATTGATGTCTATTCCCGCATTCGGTCTTGGTACGTTTCGCTTGCAAGGCCAGGTGGTCATTGATTCGGTGAGCACTGGCCTGGAACTGGGCTACCGCGCCATCGATACCGCGCAAATCTACGAGAACGAAGCCGAAGTCGGCGAGGCCATCGCGGCCAGCGGCATTGCCCGTGAAGAACTGTTCATCACCAGCAAGATCTGGGTCGCCAACTTCGCCCAGGACCGCTTGATCGACAGCCTCAAAGAGAGCCTGCAAAAACTGCAGACCGACTACCTCGACCTGACGCTGATTCACTGGCCATCGCCGGAAGACCAGGTGCCGGTCGAAGAATTCATGGGCGCGTTGCTCGAAGCCAAAACACTCGGATTAACTCGCCAGATCGGCGTCTCCAACTTCACCGTCGACCTGATGAAGCAAGCCATCGCCGCCGTTGGTGCCGAGCACATCGCCACCCACCAGATCGAACTGCACCCGTACCTGCAAAACCGCAAGGTCGTCGAGTTCGCGCAAAGCCAGGGCATCCAGATCACCTCCTACATGACCCTGGCCTACGGCGAAGTGCTGAAAGACCCGGTCATCCAGCAGATCGCCGCTCGCCTGCAGGCAACCCCCGCGCAAGTCACCCTGGCCTGGGCCATGCAGCTGAGTTACGCGGTGATCCCGTCGTCCACCAAACGCGCCAATCTGGAAAGCAACCTGAAGGCCTGCGCGCTGACCTTGAGCGACGCGGACATGGCGCTGATCGCCGGCCTTGAGCGCGGCCACCGCCTGACCAGCCCCAAAGGCATCGCACCGAACTGGGATTAAGCGTCAGGCCTGCGCCAGGTGTTGGTCCAGGCGCGTCATGGCCTGCAGCAACCGATCGACGGCTTCGTCGATCAGCCCTGTGCGGCCATCGCCGCAGGCACGCTCAAGGTTCTCGCAGCATTCGATCAGACTGACCGCCCGCACCATCAGCGCCCCGCCCTTGATGCGGTGCGCCAGCGTGCACAGGACATGCTGTTCGCCGCTCGCATGGGCCTTGAGCAACGCCTCCCGATCCGTGCGATTGGTCGCGGCCAAATCACTGAGCAGTTGATTGATCAGCTCGTCGTCCTCGCCGATATACCGCTCCAGACCGCTCAAGTCGATTTCGACGGTTGACGGTGTTGAGGGTGTAGCGAGGGTCACGGGGGCAGCGGCAAATCTCGATGCCAACCAGGTGGCCAGATCCGCCAGCCGGATCGGTTTGAACAGGCAGTCGTCCATCCCCGCTTCCAGGCAACGGGCCTTCTCCTCGGGCTGTGCATTGGCGGTGAACCCCAGAATCAGGATCGGTTGCAATCCCTGAGCCCGCTCTTCATCGCGGATGGCCCCGGCCAATTCATACCCGCTGAGCACCGGCATGTTGCAGTCGGTGATCAGCACATCAAATTCATGCTCGCGCCATCGCTCAAGACCTTGCTGTCCATCTTCAGCGTCCATCACGCAGTGGCCCAGATAGCTCAACTGCCGTGAGAGCAGCAAACGATTGGCCGGGTAATCATCGACCACCAGAATCTTCAGCGCCCGGGTCTGCGTCAGCTCCTCACGATCAGGCAACTCGCTGGGCGGCAACGGTTGCAACACGGGCAGATCCAGACAGACATCAATCCGCGTGCCCCTGCCTGACACACTGTCGAGCTGCAATTGCCCTCCCATCATTTCGCACAGCGTACGGCTGATCACCAGCCCCAGTCCTGAGCCGGTGCGACCCGATTGCAGGCTGTTTTCCACTTGCGCAAACGGGCTGAACAGTCGCTGCCGATCAATCACGCTGATACCGATGCCGGTGTCTTGAATGCACACGGCGACCCTCAAATGCCCGGACAATCCGGGCTCGACCCGCAGCGTCAGGCGTACTTCACCTTCACGGGTGAATTTGATCGCGTTGCTCAGCAGATTGGACAGCACCTGCTTGAAGCGTGTGGGGTCGATCAACACGTCGGCATCGCTGTGCTCGCCCAGTTCGACGCGCCACTCCAGGTTTTTCTGCCGGGCCAGGCCTTCAAATACCCGGCACACCGATTCGACCAGCGAGCGCAGATTGGCCCGTTCCGGCGCCAGGGACAAATGCCCGGATTCGATGCGGGCGATGTCCAGAATGTCGCCAATCAACGCCAGCAATTGTTGCCCGGCATTGGCCGCCACCTCGATGGCCGACCGGTCGGTAACGCCTTCATCCGCGCGCTTGAGCGCCAATTCAAGCATGCCGAGCAGCGCATTCATCGGCGTGCGGATCTCATGGCTCATGGTCGCCAGAAACGTGGTCTTGGCGCGGTTTGCCTCATCCGCGGCGTCTTTGGCGTCCTGCAATTGACCGAGCAATTGTTGACGCAGGCCGATTTGCCGGCGCTGCCAGGCGATCCAGGCCAGCGCCAGCAACAGCAAGGCGCCGGCGCCGGCAAAGGCCTGGAGAATGTCCTGCCGGTGACGCAGCCAGAAGCTCTGCTCGACCATCAGGTCGTTGCGCCAATAGCCGGTCATTTCATCGATTTCCTCGGGGGAAATACTCAGCAGCGCCTTGTCCAGGATCGAGTGCAGCTCTACGGCCTCGCGACTGGTCGCCAGCGTGCTGCGGGCCGGATCGCTGCCGACGGTGCTGGTCACTTGCAACCGATCCCGATACTGCCGGGAAATCATGATCCGGGCACCGATCAACGAGTTGATTGCGCCGTCCGTCTTGCCCTCGGCGACCATTTCCATCCCGTCCGCTGTCAACGGGGCATTGACCAGTTCGACCTGCGGGAAATGCTTGCGAATGAATTCGCCGGCACTGTTGCCCTGGGTGATGGCCAGTTTTTTTCCGGCCATTTGATCCAGTGTCATGGGGCCGTCGGATGCGATGCGGGTCACCAGCACATTCGGGCTGGTCAGAAACGGCCGGGTAAAACGCAGTTCTGTTTCACGCTCAATACTGGGGCTGATCCCGGCGACCACATCAACATGACCGGTCCTGATCCACTCGAACAGTTCAGCCACTGAACGGGTTGGCTGAATGTCGAATTTCAAACCTGTACGCAAACTGATTTTCGCCAGCACATCGATGCTGATACCCCGGTACTTGCCCTCGCTGTCGATAAAGGAAATCGGCATGAGGTTTGGGTTGATCGCCACTCGCACGCGCGGATGATCATCGAGCCAGCGTTGCTCGGCGACAGTGAATTGCAGGACTTGCGTGCCGGCGATGGAAGCCCCGCTGCCTCCCCATCGCCGCAGGATATTCATTCGTTCATTGGTCGGAATCGCCGCCAGCGCCCGGTTGACGATGCGTTGCAACTGGAGGTTGTCGAGGTTCATCGCAAACGCGAAACGCCCGGACTCCATACGGGAAAAATCCGCCAGCTGAACGTTGTTGAGGTAATTTTTACTGATCAGGTAATTGACGCTGATGGCGTCGCCCAGATAGGCGTCCGATTGGCGAAACGCGACGGCGCCGACGGCGCCCAGTGTCGAAGGAAACAGCTGTACAGTGGCCTTGGGGTAAATGGCTCGCACTTGCTGCGCGGGCAAATAGTGGTACAGCATCGCCAGCCGTTTACCGGCCAGATCCGGGTCCAGAGGCTGAGATGAATCGGTGCGCGTGACCAGTACCGGTTGATCATCGGCGTAGGCACTGGACATCCGCAGCTGTGGATCTTCGACCTCATAGCGATTGGCCGTTCCCAACAGATCAGCCTTGCCGTCCTTGATTGCCCGCACCGCATCGTCCCGCGATGCATAGCGCTGAACATCGATCTCCACGTGTAACAGCTGTTTGAGCAGCCCGGCATAGTCAGCCGTCAACCCTTCGTAGTCAGTGCCGGTGGTGGTGATGTCGAAGGGAGGGTAATCCGGTGCCGAGACGGCCAGCACCAGCCGGCCCTTTTGCCGCAGCACACGGGAATCGGCATCCGACAGCCTGACCTCGTAGCCGTCCACGCTGGAGCGTCCCAGCAGCGTCAGTGTTTGCGGTTGGGCGCAGACGCTGGAAATCCAAAGGCACCCCAGCAATACCCAGTGGGTCAGAAGGCGAAATCGTCGAAAAACACTCATTCAGATCAGATCGTTACGCTTGGCGAAATCCCTTAAGTGAACCTTGGAGTCCACATTGAGTTTTTCGATCAAGCGGGTTTTGTAGGTACTGACGGTCTTATGGCTCAGGTTGGTGATTTCGGCGATTTCCTTGTTGCTCATACCTTGGGACACGTAACACAAGATGGTCAGCTCGCGATCGGAGAGTTTGTCGATCATCTCCTTTTCGCTGCGTTGCAGCGTGTTCAGCGACACCGAGCTCGAGGCGAGTTTGGCGAAATAGGAGTAACCGGCCATCACCGCGTGCACGGCCTTGTGCAAATGTTGCAGGTCGTTGGTTTTGGACACGTACGCGGCCGCACCGGCACGCATGCAACGATCCTGATAAAACCTTGGCTCTTGTGAAGTGAAGACCAACACCCGGCAGCGCACACCACTGGTCTTGATCCGGTTCAGTACATCCAGCCCGTCGAGTCCCGGCAAGCCCAGGTCCAGCACCACCAGATCCGGTTGATGCTCACGGATCATCGACAACACCTCGTTGCCGTTGGCCACCTCGTAAATCTGTTGAAACCCTTCCTGTTTGAGCAGGATTTTGACGGCAGCGCGAACCACCGGATGATCGTCCGCTATCAGCACTGACTTCATGGCAACTCCCTGAGCAAATACATGACAATCGGACATTGAATGCCCATAGGCCGGCTCCCTGTTAGACGCAGCAGCTGCGCGAAGACTGTTGCATGGAAATCCGCGCCCGACTACCTGACAGAAATGACAGTGCCGACGAACGGTAGTTGAGGATCAACGATGGCCATCAGCCGCTGAATGCACGTCAGATCGGGCACCGCAGCATCGCTCACCTGGATCTTTTGAAGTCCGCCGGCCGGGGTTGGCGGCCACTCAGCCGGCTGCCCGTAGATCAAGGCGTGGTGCACCTGCGGCTGATCAAGGAGGAAATCGCGCAGGTTCAATGCGCCGTCCGCCAACGCGGCATTGATGACCAGCAGGTCGAAAGGCACGCCGCCGTATTCGACCAGGGTCAGCAGTTCCGCAAGGCTTTGCACGGGCGCCACGCGGTAATAATCGAGCCGGTTGAACAGGCGCTCGATTCTCATCCGCTGGAAATGCTGCTCGTCGGCAATCAGGATACGTAACGCTTTGTTCGACAACCGGGGCCCCCAAGAGGGTTTCAGATTTGAGGCTGCAAGGCTACGGAAGACCCGTCGAGCTTTCTGTAGGACTATTCCTAAATTCCGTGGCGCCACCTCGGTGGAGAGGAAAACGTCAGGGAGATGTCGTTGAGTGTCCGGGGGTTTTTGTCTCGGATCGTTACCGCTTATTGCCAGCCGAACCGGCGGATATAGAACCCCTTCACGGCCTGGGTCAGCGCCATGTACGCCAGCAGAATCACCGGCAGGAACACGAAATACAGCGACGGCAGCGCCTGCAATTTGAAGTAGTGCGCCAACGGCCCCATCGGCAGGAAGATGCCCACGGCCATGATGATCCCGGTCATCACCAGCAGCGGCATGGCTGCGCGGCTTTGCAGGAACGGAATTTTCGGCGTGCGGATCATGTGCACGATCAGCGTCTGCGTCAGCAACCCGACCACGAACCAGCCGGACTGGAACAGGGTCTGGTGGTCCGGCGTGTTGGCGTCGAACACGTACCACATCAAGGCAAACGTGCTGATGTCGAAGATCGAACTGATCGGGCCGAAAAACAGCATGAAACGCCCGACATCCGCCGGTTGCCAACGCTGCGGTTGCTTGAGCATTTCCTCATCGACGTTATCGAACGGGATGGCGATCTGTGAAATGTCGTAGAGCAGGTTTTGCACCAGCAAGTGCATCGGCAGCATCGGCAGGAACGGGATGAACGCGCTGGCCACCAGCACCGAGAACACGTTGCCGAAGTTCGAGCTCGCAGTCATTTTGATGTACTTGAGCATGTTGGCGAAGGTCCGCCGCCCTTCGAGCACGCCCTCCTCCAGCACCATCAGGCTTTTCTCCAGCAGGATGATGTCGGCCGCTTCCTTGGCGATGTCCACGGCACTGTCCACCGAAATACCGATGTCGGCAGTGCGCAGCGCCGGCGCGTCATTGATGCCGTCGCCCATGAAGCCGACCACATGGCCATTGCCCTTGAGCAAACGAACGATGCGCTCCTTGTGCGACGGCGTCAGTTTGGCGAAGACGTTGGCGGTCTCCACCGCCACGGCCAGTTCAGCGTCCGTCATGCGCTCGATGTCGTTGCCCATCAACAGGCCTTGCTGCTCCAGACCGACTTCGCGGCAGATCTTCACAGTCACCCGTTCGTTGTCGCCGGTCAGCACTTTTACCGCCACGCCGTGAGCGGCCAATGCTTTCAGGGCCGGTGCGGTGCTTTCCTTCGGCGGATCGAGAAACGCCACGTAACCGATCAGCGTCAGGGCCTGTTCATCCGCCAGGCTGTAGGTGTCGCGCCCTTCGATCATTGGTCGGGCGGCGACTGCTACCACGCGCAGTCCTTCGGCATTGAATGCAGCGGTCACTTGGCGAATCCGTGCCAACAGGTCATCACTCAGTGCTTCATCGACCACGCCGTGCCGCACACGGGTGCACACCGCCAGCACCTCTTCCACCGCGCCTTTGCAGATCAGCAAGTGCGAGTGATCGCGCTCGGCGACTACCACCGACATGCGCCGGCGGGTGAAGTCGAACGGGATCTCGTCGACTTTGTGAAACGCCGTGCCGACTTTCAGTTCACGGTGGACCTCGACGTGCTCGAGCACCGCCACGTCCAGAAGGTTTTTCAGGCCGGTCTGGTAGTAGCTGTTGAGGTAGGCCATTTCCAGCACGTCATCGGAATCGTTGCCCCAGACATCGACGTTGCGCGCCAGAAAAATTTTGTCCTGGGTCAGGGTGCCGGTCTTGTCCGTGCAGAGCACGTCCATGGCGCCGAAGTTCTGGATCGCGTCGAGCCGTTTGACGATGACTTTTTTGCGCGACAGGAACACCGCGCCTTTGGCCAGGGTCGAGGTGACGATCATCGGCAGCATTTCCGGGGTCAGGCCCACGGCAATCGACAGCGCAAACAGCAGCGCTTCGGTCCAGTCGCCTTTGGTGAAACCGTTGATGAACAGCACCAGCGGCGCCATGACAAACATGAAGCGGATCAGCAGCCAGCTGACTTTGTTGACCCCGGTCTGAAACGACGTTGGCGCGCGGTCCGTGGCACCGACCCGCTGGGCCAGCGCACCAAAATAGGTGCTATTGCCCGTGGTCAGAATCACCGCAATCGCGGTGCCGGACACCACGTTGGTGCCCATGAACAGGATGTTGTCGAGGTCCAGCGGGTTGCTCGTGTCGCTGTCCTGCTGGCGGGGGAATTTTTCCACCGGCATCGATTCCCCTGTCATGGCCGCCTGGCTGACAAACAAATCCTTGGCACTGAGCACCCGGCAATCGGCGGGAATCATGTCGCCCGCCGAGAGCACGATCAGATCGCCCGGCACCAGCAATTTGATCGGCACTTCGCTGCGCAGGGCATCGCGACGCATGACCGTGGCGGTGTTGCTGACCATCGCCTTGAGCGCGTCGGCGGCCTGGTTGGACTTGGTTTCCTGCCAGAAGCGCAACAAGGTCGAGAGCATCACCATCGAGAAAATCACGATGGCGGCTTTCATGTCTTCGGTCAGCCACGAGATGACCGTGAGCAATGTCAGCAGCAGGTTGAACGGGTTTTTGTAGCAGTGCCACAGGTGAGTCCACCACGGCAGCGGTTGCTCGTGCTCGACTTCGTTGAGGCCGAATTGCACGCGCAGTGCGTCGGCTTCGAGTTCGCTCAGGCCGTCGGTGTGACTGCCGAGGTTGTTCAGCAGTCGGCCGGTGTCGCTGTTGGCGGCGCTCACCAGGGTTTGCGCCAGGGTCGGCGGCACCTCACGGCTGACCGTGGTGTCGGTGAAGGTTTCCAGCAGCGCCAGGCGACGAAAGTGTCGGACGATGTGGCGGGTGCGCAGGAATCCGGCGAAGAATTCTTTGAGCAGGGTCAGGTTCATGGCAGTTCCCCCAGGGTCAGCCGGGAAACCTTCCAGCAGGCGTGTCGGTGCGCCGCGATGACGACAACCAGTCGAACATCACGCACGGTTCAGCGTCGATGAGAGGACGTCGGGACACGGACCAGGACTGGCCGCGATCGGGATGCCGCTGCTCGCTTTTACGGCGAGACAACGGCACAAAAAAACTGCGCGTTATCTTGCCGAGGATGTGCCGGTTACTGGAACCGGCCGACTACTGTCACTCGAACAAGTACCCACTGTGGGTCTCCGCTATTGATGAAAACGCGCGAAGCTTACGCCCCGATTTCTGGAGAGTAAACGAAGGAACGGTGTGTTGCGGGGGAATTGCGGGGTTCTTCAGGGAGGGTTCAGGATTGTGGATTTGTGGCGCTTTTCAGGACCCCATCGCGAGCAGGCTCGCTCCCACAGGGGATCTTCTGTGAACACAGAATTTGTGTACGACAGAGATCACATGTGGGAGCGAGCCTGCTCGCGATGACGGTTTAACAAACGCCGAAGATCTCAGCTGGCAGTCGCTAGCAGCAAATCCATCACCGACCGACCCTGCCCCCGACTCTTGCCATGCTCATACAAGGACCCGGCAATCTCATCCGCGCGAATCGGCAGGATCGACAACAAGGTGTCGCTCAAACCATGGCTCGCCTGGCAGAAGCCCTGCATGTAGATGCCGGCCTTGCAGCGCTCGTCGGTGATCAGCTTGTAATTGCGGTCCACCTCGAAATCGCCGAGATACTGCTCCAGCGGCGCCAGCAGTTTGCGGTGCATCTGACGCTCATACCCGGTGGCCAGCACCACCGCGTCGTAATGCCGAACCGTGACTTCGCCGGTGGCGTTGTTACACATTGTCAGTTCGATGCCGCGCTCGGTGGCGGTGGCTTTTGAGAGGGTGGTCAGGGTGCGGAAGGCATGACGGGCGATGCCCGAGACTTTCTGGCGATAGAAGATGCCGTAGATGCGTTCGATCAGGTCAATGTCCACCACCGAATAGTTGGTGTTGTGGTACTCGTTGACCAGGCGCTCGCGCTCGCTGCTCGCCTGCTGGAACACCAGATCGGTGAACTCCGGCGAGAACACTTCGTTGACGAACGGGCTGTCATCCGCCGGCTTCAGCGCCGAGCCGCGCAGAATCATGTCGACCTGCACCGACGGGAAGCTGTCGTTCAAATCGATGAAGGCTTCCGCCGCGCTCTGCCCTCCGCCGATGATCGCGATACTCATCGGTTGATTGTTCACGCACGGCTGCTTGGCCATTTGTGCCAGGTACTGCGAGTGATGGAACACTCGCCCGTCATCCTTCAACGCTTTGAACGCTTCGGGAATGCGCGGTGTTCCACCCGCACTGACGACCACCGAACGAGCGGTGCGTACGTGTTGCTGGCCCCGTGTATCGCGGGAGATCACGCGCAACGCTTCGACCTGCTGGTTGTGCACCACCGGCTCGATGGTCAGCACTTCTTCGCCGTAGCGGCTCTGTTCGGCAAATTGCCCGGCGACCCAGCACAGGTAGTCGTTGTATTCCATGCGGCATGGATAGAACGTGCCGAGGTTGATGAAATCCACCAGACGACCGTGGTGCTTGAGGTAGTTGACGAAGGAATACGGACTGGTCGGATTGCGCAGGGTCACCAGGTCCTTGAGGAAGGAAATCTGCAATTCGCTTTGGGTCACCAGGGTGTTGCCGTGCCAGCGGTAATCCGCCTGTTTGTCGAGAAACAGTACATCCAGTTCGCCCTGACTCGGCCCGCGCTCTTGCAGCGCGATGGCCAGCGCCAGGTTCGAAGGGCCGAAACCGACGCCGATCAGGTCGTGAACGATGGGCGATGCAATTGCCTGTGTCATTTCCAGTGTCCTCTGGATGAACCCCTCAACAGTGGGGAGTAAGCCTAAGTGACCTGACCAGCCTTGAGCAGGACAGCAAGTCGTCTGTTGATAGGGAACGAGGACAATGAAAAAAAATTTAATGTTGTTTTTTACCCGCCGGAGAAGATCAGTGGGCATCCCACTGGCGCATCCGCACGCGGCAATGCTTCATCGCATTGACGATGTGCTTCTCCACCAGCGCCCGTGAAATCCCCAGGCGTTCGGCGATTTCCGGGTGCGACAGGCCATCGATCTTGCGCAACAGGAAACTCTCGCGGCACAGCCGTGGCAATTCCGCCAAGGCACGCTGGACCATCTCCAGGCGCTGGCCGTGGTCGAGGCTGCTGTGGGGCGAAGGGGTGAAGTAGCGTTCTTCGTTGTCGAGCACTTCCAGCGACTCGACCTGACGCAAGGCATTGCGTCGATGGTCGTCGATCACCAGATTGAGCGCGGTGCGATAAAGGAATGCCCGGGGCTGTTCGATCGGCGTGTCGCTGGAACGCTCCAGAACCCGCACATACGCGTCATGCACCACATCCTCGGCCACCTGACGGTTGCCCAGCTTGGCGTTGAGGAAACACACCAGCTCGCGATAGTAGTTTTCCAACCATGACTCCCGGCCGCACGGGTGCGGTTTCTATCCTTGAGCCACGTCGACGACCGCCGAAAATGGGCAGTGGCACGATAGTGGCAGTTCGAGATGCGTAATTTATAGTAATTCTCATATAGATTTAAAGTATTGCTTCAACTTGCCCGGCAAATAGTCTTGAACTTGTGGGAGCGAGCCTGCTCGCGATAGCGTTTAGCCAAACAACATCTTGGTTGAAATTAAATAGCTATCGCGAGCAGGCTCGCTCCCACAGTGTGATTGTGTCGGCTTGTGTCCACGCCTAAATTCCCCGCCGCCTTCCTCGTATAAAGGACAGCTCCCCGTCTCTGTCGGCCTCCCGACAGCGTTCAACTGTTGCCGGATTTCGTGCACAGGCTGAACGACGGGCCTATTTCCATTGGCCGGAACCCTGCATGAAACGTCCCCGACAGACCCGACGCGCCCTGCTTGTAGCCCTTTGTCTGATCCCCGTTATCGCCGTGGCTGCCTGGCAGGTCATCCCGCCTGGCCGAGACAAATTTGCCACCGTGCAAGTCAGTCGTGGCGACATCGAAAGCAGCGTCACCGCCCTCGGCACCCTGCAACCTCGACGCTACGTCGACGTCGGTGCACAGGCGTCCGGGCAGATCCAGAAAATCCACGTGGAAGTCGGTGATGTGATCAAGGAAGGCCAGCTGCTGGTGGAAATCGACCCGTCCACGCAGCAGGCCAAACTCGACGCCGGACGCTTCTCCATCGAAAACCTCAAGGCGCAACTCGAAGAACAACGGGCACAGCACGCACTGGCCCGGCAAAAATTCCAGCGCCAGCAGAACCTCAAGGCCGGCGGCGCCACCCGCGAAGAAGACGTGCAAACTGCCCAGGCTGAGCTGCGCGCCACCCAGGCGCGCATCGACATGTTCCAGGCGCAGATCCGCCAGGCCCAGGCCAGCTTGCGCAGTGATCAGGCCGAGCTCGGCTACACACGAATCTACGCGCCGATGTCCGGCACCGTGGTTGCACTCGATGCCCGGGTCGGCCAGACCCTGAACGCGCAACAGCAAACACCGTTGATACTGCGCATCGCCAAGTTGTCGCCGATGACCGTCTGGGCCGAGGTGTCGGAAGCCGACATCGGCCACGTCAAACCCGGCATGTCGGCCTGGTTCACCACCCTCAGCGGCGGCAAGCGTCGCTGGAGCAGCACCGTGCGGCAGATTCTGCCGGTGCCGCCCAAGCCTCTGGACCAGACCAGCCAGAGCGGCGGCAGCCCGGCCAGTTCGAGCAAAAGCGGCAGCGCCCGCGTGGTGCTGTACACCGTATTGCTCGACGTCGACAACGCCGACAACGCGCTGATGGCGGAAATGACCACGCAGGTATTCTTCGTGTCCGACCAGGCGAAAAACGTCCTCACCGCGCCCATCGCCGCGTTGCAAAGCGGCACCCAACCGAACATTCAGAGCGCCCAGGTCGTCGCCAAAAACGGCCGTATCGAGCAACGCGACGTGCGCACCGGCATCAGCGATCGCCTGCGCGTGCAGATCCTCGACGGTTTGCAGGAAGGCGATCACCTGTTGATCGGCCCGGCCGACGGGAGTGGCGGCTAAATGCTGACGCCCCTGATCGACCTGCAGGACATCCGTAAATCCTACGGCGGCGGCGATTCACCGCAGGTTCACGTGTTGCGCGGCATCGACCTGTCGATCCATGCCGGTGAATTCGTGGCGATTGTCGGTGCGTCAGGTTCCGGCAAGTCGACGCTGATGAACATCCTCGGCTGCCTTGATCGCCCGACCTCGGGCGAATACCGCTTCGCCGGGGAAAACGTCGCCGGGCTCGACAGCGATGAGCTGGCCTGGCTGCGCCGCGAAGCCTTTGGTTTTGTGTTCCAGGGCTATCACCTGATTCCGTCCGGCTCGGCCCAGGAAAACGTCGAAATGCCGGCGATCTACGCAGGCACCCCGGCCGCCGAGCGCCACGCCCGCGCCGCCGCACTGCTTGACCGCCTCGGCCTCGCCTCGCGCACCGGCAACCGTCCGCACCAACTCTCCGGCGGCCAGCAACAACGGGTGTCCATCGCTCGCGCCTTGATGAACGGCGGCCACATCATCCTCGCCGACGAACCCACCGGCGCCCTCGACAGCCACAGTGGCGCCGAGGTCATGACGCTGCTGGATGAACTGGCGAGCCAGGGCCATGTGGTGATTCTTATCACCCACGACCGCGAAGTCGCGGCCAGGGCCAAACGCATCATCGAAATCCGCGACGGGCTGATCATCAGCGACAGCGCCCACGACGACCCCGACGTACAAACCTCGGCCAACCCCGGCGCCCTGCAAGCGGTCGATCTGCGCAAGCGCCTGAGTGAAGGCGCTGAAGCCACCGGCGCCTGGAAAGGCGAACTGGTGGACGCCGTACACGCCGCGTGGCGGGTGATGTGGATCAACAGGTTTCGCACCGCCCTGACGCTGCTCGGGATCATTATCGGCGTTGCGTCGGTGGTGGTGATGCTGGCCGTTGGTGAGGGCAGCAAGCGTCAGGTGATGGCGCAAATGGGCGCGTTCGGCTCGAACATCATTTACCTCAGCGGCTCGGCACCGAACCCGCGAACGCCGCAGGGCATCATCACCCTTGATGACGTCGCGGCGGTGGGCAGCCTGCCGCAGGTGACGCGCATCATGCCGGTCAACGGCCAGGAAGCCGGGGTGCGTTTCGGAAACCTCGATCACTTGAGCTACGTTGGCGGCAATGACACAAACTTCCCGGCAATCTTCAATTGGCCAGTGGTGGAAGGCAGCTATTTCACCCAGGAAGATGAACGCAACGCCGCGGCCGTCGCGGTGATCGGCCACAAGGTGCGGACCAAATTGCTCAAGGATGTCGCCAACCCGATCGGTCAGTACATCCTGATCGAAAACGTGCCGTTCCAGGTGGTCGGCGTGCTCGCGGAAAAAGGCGCCAGCTCCGGCGACACCGACAGCGACGACCGCATCGCCATCCCGTATTCCGCCGCGAGTGTGCGGCTGTTCGGCACCCACAACCCCGAATACGTGGCCATCGCGGCGGCTGATGCGCGCAAGGTCAAAGAGACGGAAACCGCCATCGAGCAGTTGATGTTGCGTCTGCACGACGGCAAAAAGGATTTCGAGCTGACCAACAACGCGGCGATGATTCAGGCCGAAGCGCGCACGCAAAACACCCTGTCGCTGATGCTCGGTTCGATCGCCGCGATTTCGCTGTTGGTGGGCGGGATTGGTGTGATGAACATCATGCTCATGACCGTGCGCGAACGCACCCGCGAGATCGGCATCCGCATGGCCACCGGCGCCCGGCAACGCGACATCCTGCGGCAGTTCCTCACCGAAGCGGTGATGCTCTCGGTGGTTGGCGGTCTGGCGGGCATTGCTTTGGCGCTGATCGTCGGCGGCGTGCTGATCCTCAGCGAAGTCGCGGTCGCGTTCTCTTTGATAGCGGTACTCGGTGCCTTCGGCTGCGCCCTGGTCACCGGTGTTGTCTTCGGCTTCATGCCGGCTCGCAAAGCTGCCCGGCTCGACCCGGTCACGGCCCTTACCAGTGAATGATCGACCTATGAAAGCGCCACTCAGCCTGTTGACCCTTTGCGTGTTGCTCAGCGCGTGCGCCAGCCCGGACCCGCGTCCGGACAGTGGCCTGCAGCCGCCGCCCGCCTGGCAGTCGGCGCACAGTGAAAATGCCCCGTTGCGCAACGCCCAGTGGTGGACGCACTTTGGCAGCCCGCAGCTCGCTCAACTGATTGAACAGGCCCGCGTCGGCAGCTATGACCTGGCGGCGGCGCTGGCTCGAGTTCGTCAAGCCCAGGCCACCACTGTGATTGCTGGTGGTTCGCTGCTGCCGGAAGTGAAGTCAGCGGTGAACGCCAACCGCCAGAAGCTGATGCGCGGCAACGGCTACAGCCAACTGGACGCCGACAGCAGCAACAAGGCGGTGGATTACTTCGACGCCAGCCTCAGCGCCAGTTATGAAATCGATTTCTGGGGTGGCCTGCGCGCCTCTCGCGACAGTGCGCAATGGGGCCTGCAGGCCAGTGAATTCGATCGCGACACGGTGGAATTGACGCTGCTCAGCGCAGTCGCCAACACTTATGCGCAAGCGTTGTCATTGCAGGAACAACAGCGCATCGCGCAGCTCAATCTGGCGAATGCGCAAAAGGTTTTGAATCTGGTACAGACCCGCTTCGACGCAGGCTCGGCCACCGCACTGGAACTGGCCCAGCAAAAGAGTCTGGTGGCCGCGCAACAACGGCAGTTGCCACAGGTTCAGCAACAAGCCGAAGAAGCGCGAATCACCCTCGCCGCCCTCCTCGGTCGACCGGTTCAGGAGTTGAAGCTCGACGATCAACGCTTCGATCAGCTCAGTTGGCCGGTCATCGGCGCGGGCGTGCCCAGCGACTTGCTCAACCGCCGCCCGGATATCGCTCGCGCCGAAGCGCAGTTGGCGGCGGCACGCGCCGACGTGACCGTGGCCCGGGCGAAAATGCTGCCCACCGTGACATTGAGCGCCCAGCTCGGGTCTGGCGCCGACACCTTCAGCGATGTGCTGCGCAGCCCGTTCTACAACCTCACCGCCGGACTGGTCGCACCGATCTTCAACAACGGCCGCCTGAGCGCCGAACGCGACAAAGCCACGGCGCGCCAGGAAGAGCTGCTGGAAACCTACCGTGGCGCGATCATCAACGGCTTTGCTGACGTGGAAAAAGCCCTGACCGGTATTCGCGGACTGGACGCCCAGCGCCAATGGCAAAGTGAAGAATTGAATCAGGCGCAAACGGCGTTCGACATTGCGCAAAGCCGCTATCAGGCCGGGGCCGAGGATTTGCTGACGGTGCTGGAGACGCAGCGCACGCTGTATACCGCGCAGGATCTGAATGTGCAGCTGCGGTTGGCGAGGTTGCAGGCGAGTATTGCGCTGTACAAGGCGCTTGGGGGTGGGTGGCAGGTTTTGTGACTTGCAGCGCCAGTGAGTCCGCCATCGCGAGCAGGCTCGCTCCCACATTAGTCCTGCGTACACCGTTCCATTGTGGGAGCGAGCCTGCTCGCGATTGAACGATAACGCGGTATCTCTGGATCAACTGGTAATCGGCTTGGCCTTCAGATTCCGCGCATACCACGGTCGCTGCGGCACTTTGCGGAACAGATCTTCCAGTTTCTTCTCGTCTTCGCCAAAGGTAATCCGCAGCGCCAGCTTCATGGTTTCCGGGTCCATTTCCACCGACTTGCCCGCCTGCAAACCCGGCGTGGTGTTGCAGCCGTGGGTGCTCGGGCCCAGCCAAGGATCGTCGATCTCGACCCAGCGCCCGGGCGCAAACCAGGGCACGCCATTGACGTCCAGGCGACTCACTTCCCCCGGATGAAAGCGCTCGTGTGCGCAGAACCAGTCTTCGAGACGGTCATCGATCCAGCCATGGAAATGCCAGAACACCGGGTTCACATGGGAGGAAAACGGGTCGCCAAGAAAGTCGTTTTCCGCCGCGAACCAGCGGGCGGAAAAGTCTGCGGTGTCCCGCGCGAACGGCACAGGCTGGCCGTTGGACGGGTCGCGAGGCACCGATGCCCAGCGCATGTGCAACCAGTCATGCAGGCCCAGTTCAACCTCGGAACCGAACTGCCCCAGGGTCAATTTCGCCAAGTAGCGCGGGTCACGGTAACGCGATTCCCAGACCTGAAAATTACTGTGGTAAGTCTCGGCCGTCTTGAGATCGGCCACCCACTGCGAATACTCGTCATCGTCATCGGCGCGCCAGGCGGGTGGCAGCGCGGTACCGTCGTGGTTGTCGAAGTAACGAGCAAAGCCTTGGCGATCACGCACCAGTTCCGGTTGCGGCAACGGAAACTGCTGCCAGGACGGCAAGTCTTGCAGGGAGCGCGCGGTGCCGAGCATGTGCCGGTGCATAAAGAAAAAGTCGATGCCTGAACCATTGCGGTCCTTGCGCGGACCACGCGCATCGCGCTCCTTGTCCCGCCGCCCCGGCTGCCAGCCGATACCACGCAAGGCGTTGCGTTTGTCTTCGGACAAGGTGTGCCATTTGTCTCGCGAAGCGTGCCAGAGCTGGTGGAACAAGCGGTGCTCGGGCGAAATCAGCCACGCCAGCAACGCCGGGCCCAGGCCCGTGCGCTCACGTGCTTCAGGGAACACTTGTTTGACCGCGACGAAACGATTGTCCTGAGCGGTCAAGGCCAGCGGACGATCCAGACGCAGCACGCGCCCACTCAAGGTGCCGCTGCCGGCATTGCCGAATGCGGCCCAGACCTCGTCCAGTGTGAAGGTGAACTCGTAATCCGGCGTCCCGGTCGGGGAGCGGGAATCGATCAAGCGCCAGCTCAACTCGGTGCTGTTCGTGCCCGCCAGATCGCCGAGGACGCGATAGCGCGGCGGCGGCCCGGCACGCAGCGCCTCGAACGTATCGAGAAAACCGTTGAGCCCTCGGCCCTTGTGACCGACATCAAGCAGCAGTTGCAGGCCCTCGCGAGCTAAACCGTCGAGCCCGGCGTCACGGCCTTCGAAACGAATGTCCCAAACGCCTTGCAAGGTGTTGGCCAACCGCTGCCCGGCCACATCCGCGACGTCGAATGACGCTTCGCCGGGGGTAATCGTCGGGTCCGGTTTTGTCAGTTCGCGATGCCCGTAATACGCCGCAGGCAGGGCAGCGCCGGTCAGTGCCAGGCCCGCCAGGAACCATCGTCGAGAAATCGTCATTGCCCTACCTGTGTCAGCCATGGAGCAGGCTTTATCCAAGCTAGAACGTTCATCACCTCGACAAATTTAAGAGCATCGCGAGCAGGCTCGCTCCCACAAGTAGTGCGCTAATCAGGCGGGAGCGAGCCTGCTCGCGATGAGGCCCGCACAAACGACTAAATTCTTGCCCTGGCCACTCGTTCTTCCCAGATAGCAAAGGCCCCCGCGCCTGCACCCTCGACGGCGAACCTGACTGAGATGGCAATGACAAAACCTCGTTCGAAAAAGGCTCTTTTCATTGGCCTGCCCCTGGCGCTGGCCATCGCTGGCGCGGCGGGGTTTGCGGCCTGGGATTACTGGCTCAACGACAATCCCGGCTACCCGGTCGCGGTGATGAAACAGGCCGATGAACTGCAAGAGCGCATCCTCTCGTTCGACAGCCACATCACCGTCCCGATGGATTTCGGCACCGCCGAAAACGAGGCTGACAAGGACGGTAGCGGTCAGTTCGACCTGGTCAAGGCGGCACGCGGTCGCCTGTCAGGCGCGGCGCTGACCATTTTCGGCTGGCCGGAAATCTGGAACGGCGACAACGCCCCGCACCGCCCGACCGCCGGGTTCATCGACGAAGCCCGTCACGAGCAGGAAACCCGCTACAAAATCATCAGCACCCTGGTGCGCGACTTCCCCAATCAGGTCGCCATCGCCTACACCCCGGACGATTTCCGACGCCTGCACGGCGAGGGCAAGTTCGCTGTGTTCATCAGCATGCTCAACGCCTACCCACTGGGCAACGACGTCAATGCCCTGGATAAATGGGCCGCCCGCGGAATGCGCATGTTCGGCTTCAGTTACGTGGGCAATAACGCCTGGGCCGACTCGTCCCGGCCACTGCCGTTTTTCAATGATTCCCGTGATGCGCTGGGCGGCCTGTCGGAGCTGGGCAAGCAGGCGGTGCATCGCCTGAACGACCTCGGGGTCATCATCGACGTGTCGCAAATGTCGACCAAAGCGCTTGAGCAAGTCAGTCAATTGAGCCGTGCCCCGATGGTTGCCTCGCACTCGGCGCCACGGGCGCTGGTGGACATCCCGCGCAACCTCAGCGACAGCGAAATGCAGTTGATCAAGAACAGCGGCGGCGTGGTGCAGATCGTCGGTTTCCCGACCTACATCAAGCCCCTCAGTCAGGCCACCCAGGACAAACTCAACGCCCTGCGTGCGCGTTTCGACCTGCAACCGTTGCAAGGCCTGGAGATGGCGCTGATGCCGGGCGATCCGGTGATCACCGTGTGGTCGGAACAGCGCTTCGGCGAATACGCCAGTCAGCTCTACGGCATCATCGATGAAGAGCCCAAGGCCACCCTCAAGGATTACGGCGACGCCATCGATTATGCGGTGAAAAAAATCGGCATCGACCACGTCGGCATCAGCTCCGACTTCAACGACGGCGGCGGCCTTAACGGTTGGAAAGACGTCAGCGAGGCACGCAACGTGACCGCCGAGCTGATCAGTCGCGGCTACAGCGAAGCCGACATTGCCAAGCTCTGGGGCGGCAACTTCCTGCGGGTTTGGGATCAGGTGCAGAAGTCCTCCAGACCCGTCGCCAAACACTGACCTTCACCTTTGCCAAGCGAACCGAATCCATGACCAACCGTCGTACCTTCCTCAAGCAGGCTGGCGTTATCGCGGCCGGCATCCCCCTGAGTTCCGCCGTCAGCCTGCCTGCGCTGGCCGCCACGCCGGCGCCGCTGCCCAAAGACAAATGGGCGCAGTTTCGCCAGTTGTTCAATCAGGACCCCGACTACCTGCATTTCGCCAACTTTCTGGTGACCTCGCACCCACGACCGGTGCGCGAGGCGATCGAGATGCACCGCGCCAACCTCGATCGCAACCCCGGTCTGGCGATGGACTGGCATCGCGGTGAAACCGAACGCCGCGAAGAAGAAGTCCGCGTGTGGGCCGGCCGTTACCTGAACGCCAAACCGTCGCAGATCGCCCTGACCGGCAGCACCACCGAAGGCCTGGCAATGATTTATGCCGGTATTCATGTGCGTCCGGATCAGGAAATCCTCACCAGCGAGCATGAACACTACGCGGCCAACAGCGTGTTCGAATTCCGCACGCAGAAGGACGGCACCCAGGTGCGCAAAATCAAATTGTTCGAGGACCCGTACAAGGTTTCGACCGACGAAATACTGGCTTCGATTACCCGCAACATCCGTCCCGAGACCCGCGTGCTGGGCATGACTTGGGTGCACTCCGGCAGCGGTGTGAAATTGCCGATCGGCGAGATCGGCAAACTGGTCGCCGAGAAAAACCGCGACCGCGAGGAAAAGGATCGCATCCTTTATGTCGTCGATGGCGTCCACGGTTTCGGCGTGGAAAACCTCGATTTCCCGGACATGCATTGCGACTATTTCATCGCCGGCACCCACAAATGGATGTTCGGGCCACGGGGCACCGGGGTCATCTGCGCCCGCTCGGACGAGATGAAAGATGTCACGCCGACCATCCCGACGTTCTCCGAAGCGACCACGTTTTCGACCGTGATGACCTACGGCGGCTATCACTCGTTTGAACACCGCTGGGCGCTGACCGAAGCGTTCAAATTGCATCTGGACCTGGGCAAGGCCGAGGTTCAGGCGCGCATTCACGAGATCAACAGCTACCTGAAAAAGCGCTTGCAGGCGCATCCGTCGGTGGAGCTCGTCACGCCGCTGTCGCCTGAGTATTCCGCCGGTTTCACGTTCTTCCGCATCAAGAACCGCGACTGCGAGGAAGTGGCCAATTTCCTGATGGACCAGCGCGTGGTCTGTGATGCCGTCGACCGTGATGTCGGGCCGATCATTCGCCTGTCCCCGGGCCTGCTCAACACCGAGGCGCACATCGATCGCGTCGTGGCGCTGTTGGCCAGCAAGCTCTGACACACCGATTCCCTTTAGCGAGAATGCTCATGAAAAACATCCTGCACAGACTCGGATCGTCGCGCCCACAATCGCGGGCGTTGACCCTGCTGGCATTGCTCGGCGCCGCGTTGTCCTGCGGTGCCCAGGCCTCCACTGCGCCGCTGCCGGGCAAGGTGTTCAAGGACTGCCGCCACTGCCCGGAAATGGTGGTGCTGCCCGCCGGCACCTTCACCATGGGCACACCGGAAGGTGAAGTCGGTCGCGAACCCGATGAAGGCCCGATGCACGAAGTGACGTTCGCCAAGCCCTTCGCCATGAGCCGTTACCAGATCACCGCCGGTGAATGGGACCACTACCTGAAGGAAACCGGGATCACCCTCCCCGACGGCGACACCCGCCCCGGCCGCGAGTGCATCAACAGCAAACCGCGTTATCCACAGGGCCCGCGCCAGCCGGCGGTGTGCATGAATTTCGCCGAGGTCAGCGCGTATGTCGCGTGGCTGTCGCTCAAGACCGGCCAGCACTACCACATCGTCAGCGAGGCACAGCGCGAATACGCCGCCCGTGCCGGATCAACCGGACCGTTCCCGTTCCCGTTCGATGAGGGCACCGAGTACAGCATCGCCACCCACGCCAATACGTACGGGCCAACCGACGGTTTCAGCTACACCTCCCCGGCCGGCAGCTACCCGCCGAACGCCTTCGGCATGTACGACATGCACGGCAATGTCTACGAGTGGATCGCCGACTGTGAACACAGCGATTACGTCGGCGCCCCCACCGACGGCAGCGCCTGGGTCGAAGGCAACTGCGAAGCCCTGCAGATTCGCGGCAACGACTGGGGCGAAGCGCCGGTGTTCTCGCGTTCCGGCAACCGCAACAACATCTACCCGCAAACCCGTGGCGACTGGATCGGTTTCCGCGTGGTACGCGAGCTGCCGTCCAAAGGCTGAGCCCCCTCCCCTTCGGCCGCCGCCAGTCGGCGGCCGTCTAAATTAAACGCCTGACCACACGTTCTACTGGGTATGCCTCACGACCCAAGGGACCGTCCTCAAATGCATCTCCTCAAGACCCAGCCTACGCGCGGTGCAATTCATGAATTGTTCACCCTCCTGAAACCGTTCCGGCTGGTGGTCAGCCTGTCGATCATTCTGGGCATGGTGGGCGGTCTGAGCGTGACGGTGCTGCTGGCCACGATCAACAATGCGCTGCATTCGCAAAGCGGCCTGACCCAAGGCGTGGTTGCGCTGTTCGGCGGCCTCTGCCTGTTGGCCCTGGCGAGTTCAATCTGCTCGGACATCGGCACCAACTATGTTGGCCAGCACATCATTGCCAAGCTGCGCAAAGAGCTGGGAGAAAAGGTGCTGTCGGCGCCCATCGAACAGATCGAACGCTATCGCAGCCACCGTTTGATCCCGGTGCTGACCCATGACGTCGACACCATCAGCGACTTCGCATTTGCCTTCGCGCCGCTGGCCATTTCCCTGACCGTGACCCTCGGCTGCATGGGCTACCTGGCCCTGTTGTCGTGGCCGATGTTCCTGATGATGGTGTTGGCGATTGCCATCGGCACAGGCATCCAGTTCTACGCCCAGGGCAAAGGCATCAAAGGCTTCATGGCCGCCCGTGACGCCGAAGACGAACTGCAAAAACACTACAACGCCATTGCCGGCGGCGCCAAGGAACTGCGCATTCACCGTCCGCGCCGCCAGCGCATGTTCACTTCGGGTATCCAGGGCACGGCCGACTTCATCTGCAACACCCAGGTGCGCTCGATCAATACCTTCGTGATCGCCAAGACGCTGGGGTCGATGCTGTTCTTCGTGGTCATCGGCCTTGCGCTGGCCCTGCAATCGTTCTGGCCGAGCGCCGACAAGTCGGTGATGAGCGGCTTCGTCCTGGTGTTGCTGTACATGAAAGGCCCGATCGAGCATCTGGTCGGCACCTTGCCGGTGGTCAGCCGGGCGCGGATTGCCTTCCGCCGCATCGCCGAACTGTCGAGCCGGTTTTCCTCGCCCGAGCCGCACCTGCTGCTCAACGACACCGGCAAAAAACCGGCCGTGGTCAACAGCCTGCAACTGGACAACGTCAGCTATGCCTTCCCGGCCGCACCGGGCAGCGAAGCGTTCCGCCTGGGGCCGGTGAACCTGACCATCGAACAGGGCGACATCATTTTCATCGTCGGCGAAAACGGCTGTGGCAAGACCACCTTGATCAAGTTGCTGCTGGGGCTGTATGCGCCGCAACAAGGCGCCATCCTGCTCAACGGCGAAGGCATCGATGCGCAGAACCGTGACGACTACCGCCAATTGTTCACCACGATTTTTGCCGACTACTACCTGTTCGATGACGTGGTGCAGGGCGATCAGCACATTCCCGAAGACGCCAACAAATACCTGCAACGCCTGGAAATCGCGCACAAGGTCAGCGTCAAGGACGGCAGTTTCACCACCACCGACCTGTCCACCGGCCAGCGTAAACGCCTGGCACTGGTCAATGCCTGGCTGGAAGAACGTCCGGTGCTGGTGTTTGACGAATGGGCGGCCGACCAGGACCCGACATTCCGCCGGATCTTCTACACCGAGCTGCTTCCGGACCTCAAGCGCCTGGGCAAAACCATCATCGTCATCTCCCACGACGATCGCTATTTCGACATGGCCGATCAACTGGTGCGCATGGAATCGGGCCGAGTGGTGACGGAGCGGGCGACCGCCTGAGCCTCCTTGAATTCAACGACCTCGATGATTTTCGGAGATTGTTTTCCGGTTTCGTCGGGGTGATGCGTCTAATAATAATTATCATTAACTAAAAAACTGCACACCTTAGGAGCGATTTGAGCAATGCAAAGCCCTACCCTGTCCCGCGCGCCGTTGGCACTGGCTATCGCGCCGCAAAAGAAATTCCGAACAGTCGTACCGGGTGCGTTGCTGACCCTGTTGCTGCTGGGCACGTCTGAAGTCCAGGCGGCCCCGGTGAACGTCAACGTTCCTGCGCAATCGCTGGCCAGCGCGCTACAGCAACTGGGTCAACAGACCGACCTGCAGATTCTGTATAGCCAAGACATGGTCAACGGCCTCAAATCGACGGCGGTTTCCGGCAATCTGGAGCCGGAACAGGCACTGAACACGTTGCTGCTGGGGAGCGGCATTACGTTTCAACTGACTGGCAACACCGTTTCGCTGATTCCGGTGGCGGGCAACTCCAGTGCGCTACAACTGGGCGCGACCGCGATCTCCGGCGTGGCACCGGGGCCGACTACCGAAGGCACGCATTCCTACACCTCCGATGAAGTCAGCATCGGCAAGGGCAACATCAAGCTCAAGGACATTCCGCAGTCAGTGTCCGTCGTCACGCGCCAGCGCATGGACGACCAGAACATGAACAGCCTGCAAGACGCGATGCGTCAGGTCACCGGCGTCACCATCAAGACGTACAACTCCGGTTCCAGCCTGAACGACGTTTACATGCGCGGCTTCCTCGTCGACCAGGTACAGGTTGACGGCGTGTCGCAACCGACCGGCCAGGGCGATTTGGGCACCAGCTTCGACCTCGCGATGTACGACCGCGTCGAAGTGCTGCGCGGCCCGTCGGGCCTGTATCAAGGTGCTGGCGAACCCGGCGGCACCATCAACGTAGTGCGCAAGCGCGCCCTGAACAAATTCGCCCTCGGTGGCGAACTGGGCGCAGGGTCCTATGACCACTACCGCTCGATGGTCGACGTCACCGGCCCGTTGAACGATCAGGGCACCGTACGCGGTCGCTTCATCACCGCTTACGAAAACAACAAATCCTTCGTCGACTCCGCCCAGAACGAACGCCCCATGGTGTACGGTCGCCTGGAATTCGACCTCGACCCATCCACCACCTTGTCGGTCGGCGGTGCCTACCAGCAAAACCACTCCACACCGGCGTTCGGTTTGCCGGCCTTTGCCGATGGCAAGTTGCTGGACGTGTCGCGCTCGACCTTCGTCGATGCCAAGTGGAACACCCTGAACGAGAAAGTCTGGGAGTCCTTCGCCGAGGTCGATCACGCGCTGGATAACGGTGGTCAGTTCAAGACCACCCTGACTTACCGTGATGCGGAAACCCCGCAACGTAACTTCACCTGGGCCGACGGTGCGGTCGAGCCCAATGGCGACAGCTGGGCTGTGGCGTACGACTACTACACCCATATCAAGACCATCGGCGTCGACAGCTTCGTGACCACGCCGTTTGAATTCGCGGATCGCCAACACGAGTTCACCGTCGGGGCCGAGTACCAGCACCTGGACAAGGACTTCGAATACGGTGGCGGCGAATACTTCCCGATCAACGTCTACAACCCGGGCAGTATCGATATTCCCAAGAACGACTATGAGCGGGTCAACGGTAACTGGTCCAAGTCCGACCAGTACGGCCTCTATACCCGCGCCAAGTTCAACGTCACCGACTGGCTCGACGTGATCGGCGGCAGCCGCGTGACCTGGTACGAAAGCGACGCGAAGAACGCCAACGCCTTCTTCAACAATTTCGGCGAAGCCCACACCAGCATCAACCGCAAGGTCGTGCCCTACGGCGCTATCATCGCCAAGCTGACCCCGGAACTGTCGGCCTACGCCAGCTACACCGGCGTATTCAAGCCACAAAGCGAGATCGGCAGTGACAACACGCCTATCGGGCCGCGCAAAGGCAAGCAATATGAAATCGGCCTCAAGCGCGAGTTCTACGACGGCCGTCTGAACGCCAGCGTTGCGGTCTTTCGCATCTACGATGAAAACCGTGCCGTATACGACAACGCTACCGCCGCCTACATGACCGAAGGCAAGGCACGCAGTGAAGGCTGGGAAACCGAGTTGAGCGGCAACCTGACCGACAACTGGAGTGTCGTCACCGGCTACGCCTTCACCTCCACCAAGTTTCTGGAAGGTGATGAAGCCACAAAAGGTGCCACCTTCAGCACCATCACGCCCAAGCACAACTTCAACCTGTGGACCAAATACGACTTCACCGACGGCCCGCTCAAAGACTTCAGCGTCGGCGGCGGCGTGCGTGTTGTGAGCGATACCCACTACCAGCGCGATGTGAAATTCGAACAAGGCGGCTTCGCCGTCGCGACGGCGCAGGTCGGATACAAGTTCAACGAAAACCTGTCGTCGACCCTGACCGCCAACAACCTGTTCGACCGCAAGTACTACGATCGCGTGGATGCTTCGTGGGGCACCAACTTCTATGGCGATCCGCGTAACTTGACCCTGACGTTGCGGGCTAACTATTGATCGCTGCGCAGGTTAATTGCTGAACACCACCGGGCCGCTTGCGGCCCGGTTTTGTTTTTGGAGTGGATGGCATTCGGTGCGATGCGCGGTTGGGATTTGCTGCTCGACGGGCCGGAGGGTCCCTACTTTGAATGTTCGATTGCCTTTTCGATTCCCGGAGACAAGTTAATACGCGAGCCATTGCTCCATGATGATCGTGCGCTCGGCACCGTGAAACTCGTCTCGAACTTTTTTGAAGCCAAGCGATGCGTAAAAGCCTTCTGCGGTGATTGAAGAAGGGACGCGCAATAATGTGACTCCCCTGCTGACGGCGGCCGACTGGATCATCGCCATCAACTGTTTGCCGATGCCCTGCCCTTGATGGAGTGGGTCGACGAATACGCTTCGAACAACGTCCTGGTCAAGGCTGGCGGTTGCAACGACGTGATCGTCGATTGTTGCCACGTAGACCAGACGCTGAGTCAGTAAGCAAAGGATGGCTTGAGGGGAGAAGCTTTGCTCCACCTGTTCGATGACTGCCAGCGTGTAGTCCCTGGCGTTGGTTTCGCGTAGTGCGCCAATGACGACTCGGCTGATGGCGGTTGCATCTTCGCTTGTGGCGATTCGAGTCAGGCAGTCCATTTGAGTGCTTCTTTCCGTGTGGTTGGCTGAGCGTGAGGGATGCCGCCTGCTTAGTAGAAGTCGTAGTACAGAGCCCACGTCCCCGTGCTTTTGCTCTTCCAGAACATCAGGCTTCCACAATCCACCACGTTCAGATTGATTTTGGAGTCAGATGAAATCTGGAACACGAATTCGAAGTCATCACCGAGGTCGACGCCAGGTTGGCAGAATGAGGGGTATCCGCCAATTTTGTGTGCGTACGTATGAGTGACAACATCGTAGTAGCTTTCTATCTCCCCCGCCTTCTCAAGCTTGCAAATTTCGCCCTCAAGATCCTCCGGTACGCCGCCTCCATCCCACAGCGGAAAGTCTTCAGCCACCGGTTCGGCCAGCAAGGGAAAGGGTTTGATGCATGAGCCTGCTACCGCCGGCTCTTTGCGGACGAGTACATCGTCGGGGCCGTACTCTCTGATCAGCCAGTTGTTTCCCATCGGTTCGAGCGCTTGTTTAAGCGGCCTACAAGTTACTTCATGAAAGCTACATCACCTTGCGTCGTTGCCTACAGGTACGCCAGAATCCGCCGTCTTGTGCGTCTTGAGCACGGTCTCTATCGTTTCCCTGCCACTGCAAATCAGTGGTCGGGTTTGGTAGCCCGCTTCGCTTAGGCGCATTGAGTCACCTATACGGCCGCTTTTTCAGGGCTCTGATTTATGGTGGTCATGCGCAGGGCTCCTTCGGGAGCGCCGGGGTCCTAATGCGACCGGTCTACCAACCCGCGTATGGCCGCCACCCTTCGTTTGGTAGCGAGGGTGATGGCTCCTTTACATTTCGCGTTAGGAGTTCCATCTATGCCCAAGGTCACACCCAACCCGCCGGAAACCGAACCGGCATCCCCACAACGAAAATCTCGATTCCCCCACCGACCCCACCCCGGAATTCCAACCGCACTCAGCCGCCGACATCATGGCGACGCCTCGCACCTTGAGTACGATGTTCATCGTCAACCCGGACCTCGATATCGAAACCCTGCTCGGTTATGCCTGTGAGTCGCTGGCCTCCGCCGATGTGATGACAAACGATCTGGCTGATCATATGACGGGATCGTCGCGCAATTCGCTGCTGGGTATTTCGCAGGTGATCATGTTCGCGGAGTTGGCAGTGAATCGGGCGTTGGACCATCTGTATCCGATAGAGGGCGTGCATTAGTCCGGCAATGTGATCGTTCCCATGCTTGGGAACGATCACCACGAATGCATCAACTCAGGCTTTCAGTGATCAGCCCTGCCAGTTGCTCCAGCATCCCCGGCACTTCCTGCACCATCTCCCCCATCCGCGCGAAGTCGTGGGTCATCCCCGCTTTAACGTCGAGCACCACAGGTTGCCCCGCCGCCCGCAATTTTTCGGCCCAGGCCAGGCCTTCGTCCAGCAGCGGGTCGTACTCGGCCAACCACAACACGGTCGGCGTCAGACCTTGCACGGTCTCGGCAAACAACGGTGAAAAGCGCCAGTCGCGGCGATCATCCGCGCTACGTTGGTACTGTTGGTAGAACCATTGCAGCGTGGTCGCTTCCAGCAGATAGCCTTCAGCGAAACGCGCAAGCGACGGGCGTTTTTCCACGGCGTCGATCACCGGGTATAACAACACTTGCAGCCGTGGCGTCAGCGGCCAGGCTTGCGGATTCTGCGCGATCGCGATCGACAACGAGGCCACCAGGCTGCCGCCGACGCTGTCGCCGGCCAGTGCGATGCGCGTGGCGTCCAGGCCCAGAGCACCGGCGCCCGTGGTCGCGAGCCAGCGCGTCACATCCTCCGCATCCTCGTAGGCGGTAGGAAAACGGTGCTCCGGGGCCAGTCGATAATCCGCCGACAGCACCGCAAAACCACCTGCCAATGCCAGTCGCCGGCACAGGGTGTCATGGGAATCAAGGCTGCCGACCACATAGCCGCCGCCATGAAAATACAGCAGCACCGCGCGCTCCTGCGTGCCCAGCGACGGGCGAGCGTAGAGGCGCGCGTTGAGCAGATGGCCGTCGCGGGCCGGAATGCTGACCGCGGTCACGGTCAGCGCGCCCATCGGTGCCGCATCGAGCAACTGCGAGGTTTGTTCGAATTGCTGGCGCGCTTCGGTCGGGCTCAGCTCGTGCATGGGCAGGCTTTTGCCGGTGAGGCGGCCGAACTCGGCCAGCTCTAGAAAACCTTCGATGTCCGGGTGCAGTGCCATGGGCGGTCGTCTCCAAAAAAATAAAAGCTCGCCCTATAAACGAACCGTGAGGACCGTTCATTAGGGCGAGCTTGTTTTGACGCGGTAAACGCTTAGTCCTGCGCCACCACCTCCCGACCGAGTGCCGTCACCACGGCGCTCAGGCATTCATCCCGTTGCAGGATATCGAAGTGGCTGGCGCTGACGGTCTGCACCTTGCGCAGTCGCGGTTGCTGACGCTCCAGTGTCGCGCGTTCCGCCGTCGGGTTGCCATCGGCCCACCAACAGCACAGTTCGGCGTGCGGCAGCGGCAAGGTCTCCACCTGCCGCGACAACGCCTTCAAGCGTGTGCTGACCATGAACGTCTGCGCCAACTCATCGGCACCGAGCAGCGCGTAGCCGCTGGCCTGCTCGCCTTCGGTGTCGATCACCGTGCGAATGATCCGCGCGATGGCGTCCTGATCACCCGAAGTCTCGACACTCAATGCCTGGGCAACGACATCGCTGTCCATGCTCAAGGTTGCGCCGAGGAACTCGCGCAGGTCCGCGCGCCACTCATCAACACTGGCGGCGGCATTGGCCTGGGTCGGCACAAAACTGTCCACCAGACCGACGAACGCCACACGCTGCCCCTGCTGTTCAAGCAGTTCGCCGACCATCAACGCCAGCGCTCCGCCCAACGACCAGCCCAGCAAGTGATACGGGCCTTGCGCTTGTTTGCGGCGGATCGCTTCGACGTAGTCGGCGGCCATTTGTTGCAGCGACGTGTCGTGCCACTGGCGGTCCAGCAGCATGCGGCATTGCACGCCATACACCGTGCGCAGACCTTCCAGTCGGCGGGCCAGCGGTTCGTAGTCGAACACCGTGCCGAACCCGGCGTGCAGGCAGAACAGTGCCGGTTGATCGTCCACGGGCTGGTTCAACAGCAACAGCGGTTCAGGGCTCTGTCTGGGCGGTTGCTCATCGACACCGGACAACCCGGCGATGGTCGGCTTGGCCATCATGTCGCGCAGTTTCAGTTGGAAGTCCGGCTGATTCAGCGCCCGCACCTTCGAGATCACCTTGAGGGTGCGCAGCGAGTCGCCGCCCAACTCGAAGAAATTGTCGGTGATGCCGACTTTGTCGACACCCAGTACTTGCTGCCAGATCTCGGCCAGTGCCCATTCCAGCGGTGTGCGCGGGGCCACGTAATCGCGGCCCTCGAAGGTCGGGTCGGGCAAGGCCTTGCGGTCGAGCTTGCCGTTGGGTGTCAGCGGGAAACGCGGCAGCACCACGATCTGCGTCGGCACCATGTAATCCGGCAAGCTTTCACGCAAGGCTGCCTGGCAATGCAGGCCCAGACCGTCGTCTTCGGCCGCAACCACATAACCCACCAGTTGCGGACCCTGGCCGCTGTCACGGACCACCACCAGCGCGTCATTGACCCCGACTTGCTCACGCAGACGGGCTTCGATTTCACCCAGTTCGATGCGGAAGCCGCGCACTTTGACCTGATGGTCGATGCGCCCCACGTAATCGAACACGCCATCCTCGCGACGGCGCACCAGGTCACCGGTGCGGTATAGACGACCACCGTCGTTGCTGAACGGGTTGGCGACGAAACGCTCGGCGGTTTGCCACGGGTGACGGTGGTAACCACGCGCCACGCCACGACCGCCGATGTACAACTCACCGACCATGCCCACCGGCAATGGATTGAGGTCCATGTCCAGCACATGCAGGCTGCGGGTGCCGACGCGGCGACCAATCGGCGCATACATCGCCTCGCAGTGTCCGTCGGCAGCAATCTTCCACAGCAGCGGCGTGACCACGGTTTCCGTCGGGCCGTAGCCGTTTACCAGGAATTGCGGTTTGAGCGTGTGCTTGACCCGCTCGAACGTGGCGTCCGGCACCGCATCGCCACCGAAGCAGTAGATACGCACTGGCGGCGGATCACCGCCCTGCAACTCAGCGTGTTCGGCCAGTTGCAACAGGTACGCCGGCGGGAAGCAGGCGACGCTGATGCGCTGACGGTGCAACACCGCCAGGGTCTGCTCGGCAGTCCACAAGGTGTTGTCGCGCACCACCAGGGTCGAGCCGCTGATCAGCGCGGTGATCCAGCGTTCATGGGCGCCGTCGAAGGCGAACGACATGAAATGCAGTTCGCGATTGCCCGGGTCCATTTCGTACAGCTCGGCAATCGCCTGCACGTGCATGCTCAACGGCCCGTGAGCCACGGCGACGCTTTTCGGCTTGCCAGTCGAGCCCGAGGTGTAAATCAGGTAGGCCAGTTGCTCGGCGTGTACTGCGCGTTGCGGCGGCGCGACTTCAACGTCGAGGTTCAAGCGATCCACGGCGACCATCGGCGTGCCCGGATTGAGTTGCGCGGTGTCGCGCAGACGCTCCTGGGTCAGCAGCAAACGCATGTCGCTGTCGGCCATCATGTAGCGCAAACGTTCCTGCGGGTATTGCGGGTCCAGCGGCACATAGGCGGCGCCGCACTTCATCACCGCCAGCAGCGACACCACCAGTTCCAGCGAGCGTTCCATGAACACACCGATCACGTCTTCGGCCTGCACGCCCTGCTCCAGCAGGTGCACCGCGAGTGCGTCGGAACGCCGATTCAGTTCGGCATAGCTCAAGTGTTCGGCGTCGCGGTCGGCGTAACTGAGCACCAACGCGGTGTGCTCCGGTTGCAGGCGCGCCCGCTCGCGGATCAGCTCATGCACCGGCCGTTCATGGTCGTCGGCCAGCGTCGGCAACTCGCCGTCGAGGTGCCGGCCTTGGTCCAGGGTCAGCAAGCCCAACTCGCCCACCGCGCGCCCGGCGTTGTCGCACAGGCGCTGCATCAGGCTTTCCATGTGGCTGCGCAGCACTTCGACGGTGGCCAGGTCGAACTGATCGCGCTGATGCATGTACTCGATGCGCAGCCCCTCATCGAGGCTGACCATCAAGTCCATGGCGAAGCTGGTCAGGCCGAAGTCGGAGACGTCTTCGAAGCGCAGCGAATCGCCGTTCCACTCGCGCAACGTGCGGTCCACCGGCTGATTTTCGAAAACGATGATGCTGTCGAACAGCGTCTGCCCGCCCTGCCCGGCCCAGCGTTGGATATCGCTGAGTGGGGTTTGCTGGAAGTCGCGGATATCGAGGTTGTAGGCCTGGATCTCGCGCAGCCAGTCACCGACGCTTGCTTCGGTCGGCACGCTGTTGACCACCGGCAAGGTGTTGATGAACAGCCCCAACATGTTCTCCGAACCGTTGAGGGTTTCCGGGCGGCCCGACACCGTGGCGCCGAACGTCACCGTGCGCTGACCGGTGTAACGCTGCAACAGCAGCAGCCACGCGGCTTGCACCAGAGTGTTGAGCGTCACTTGCTGTTGCTGGGCAAACGCCTGCAAACGCGCGGTCTGCTGCGCATTCAGGTGCGTGTAGATCGCGTGATAACCCGCTTGCGGCGCCTTCACCGGCAACGCGCGGGCCAGGTGAGTGGCGCCTTCGAGGGCGTTGAGTTTGCCTTTCCAGAACGCTTCGCTGGCCTCGGCCACCTGTTGGCCGAGCCAGTCGATGTAGTCGCGATACGCGGCCACCGGCTCCTGCGCATCGCCACTGTAATGACGCAGCACTTCACCGATCAGGCGCGACACACTCCAGCCGTCCATGAGGATGTGATGGTAAGTCCAGATCAGGCGATAGCGGTCGTCTTCCAGACGCACCAGCAGCAGGCGCAACAACGGCGCGCGGTTCAGCGAGAAGCCACGTTCACGTTCATCGGTGGCCAATTGGCGTACGCGCTCAGGTTGGTTATCCAGACCGCGCCAGTCCAGTTCGGTCAGCAGCGCCGGCGCGTGGCGCAGCACCACTTGCAGCGGCTCCTTGTCGCCCTCCCACAGGAACGCGGTACGCAGGATCGCGTGGCGCTGCGCGGCGTCGGCCCAGGCTTCGCGGAAGCGCGGACCGTCAACGCCACGTACGCCCACTTCGATCTGGTTGACGTACAGCCCCGAATCACCGTCCTGCACCGAGTGGAACAGCATGCCCTGCTGCATCGGCGACAGGGGATAAACGTCGTCCACTTCGTCTGCCGTCAACTCCAGCGCCTGATATTGCACGTCGCTCAGCTCGATCTTCAGCGTCGGCGCAGCCATCACCGGCGCCACTTCCACGGCGTCCACAGCCTGGGCAACCGTCGCCAGTTCAGCGATGGTCGGGTGGCTGAACACGTGTTTCGGCGAGATGCTCAGGCCGGCCTTGCGTGCACGGCTGACCGCCTGGATCGACACGATGGAATCGCCGCCCAGTTCGAAGAAGTTGTCCTGAATGCCGACCGGCACCTCAAACAACGCCTGCCAGACTTCCTGCAGCGTCGCCTCCACGGCATTGCGCGGCGCGACGTACTCGCGCACCTGCTGATCGGGTTGCGGCAAGGCGCGGCGATCGAGCTTGCCGTTTGGCGTGACCGGCAACCGCTCAAGCATCAGCAGATGACTCGGCTGCATGTGCTCGGGCAATGCGTTGCGCAGGTGCTGTTTGAGCCCGTCGAGCACCAACGACTGGCCGACCACATAAGCCACCAATTGCTTGGATTTACCGACATCCAGCGCGATCACCACCGCCTCGCGCACCTGTGGATGGTCCAGCAGGCAGGCTTCGATTTCACCCAGCTCGATACGCAAGCCACGGATTTTCACTTGATGATCGATGCGGCCGACGTACTCGATCACGCCGTCCTCGCGGTAACGCGCCAGGTCGCCGGTGCGGTACAGGCGCTCGCCCTCTACGCCGAACGGGCTGGCGACGAAACGCTCGGCCGTCAGGTCCGGACGACGGTGGTAACCCCGCGCCAGGCCGATGCCACCCAAATACAGTTCACCGACGCAGCCCGCCACTTGCGGTTGCAGGCTGTCGTCGAGGATGTAGGTCACCAGATTGGCAATCGGGCAACCGATCGGCACGCTGATCGAACCGTCTTCGACGCAGGTCCAGTGGGTCACGTCGATGGCGGCTTCGGTCGGCCCGTACAGGTTGTACAAGCCAACGTCGGGCAGCACGCGGAACAGGCTGTTCTGCAAATCCGCCGACAATGCTTCACCGCTGCACATGATTTGCCGCAGGCTGGCGCAACGTTCGAAGCCTTCGCCCTGAACAAACGCCTGCAACATCGACGGCACGAAATGCAGGGTGCTGACCTGATACTGCTCGATCAAACGCACCAGCTGCGCCGGGTCGCGATGCGCACCCGGTTCGGCCACCGCAAGGCGTGCACCGACCATCAGCGGCCAGAAGAACTCCCACACCGAGACGTCAAAACTGAACGGCGTTTTCTGTAGCACGGTGTCGCGACCGTCCAGGGGGTACGCGCCCTGCATCCACTCGATGCGGTTGTACAACGCATCGTGACGGTTGGCCGCGCCCTTGGGTTTACCCGTGGAACCGGAGGTGTAAATCATGTAGGCCAGCGATTGCAGCTCGACCACGCACGGCAGGTTTTCCTCGCTCATGCCTTCGACGAGTTGGGCGCTGTCGTCCAGGCAGATCAGCGTGGTGCCGGGCGGAATCGGCAATTGCGCCAGCAGATGACGCTGGGTCAACAGCACGTGCACGCCGCTGTCTTCGAACATGTGCTCCAGGCGCTCGCGCGGGTAATCCGGGTCCAGCGGCACATAGGCGCCACCGGCTTTCATGATCGCGAGCAAACCGATCACCAGTTCCAGCGAGCGTTCGGCGGCAATGCCCACCAGCACTTCGGCGCCAACACCGTGGGCGCGCAGGGAGTGCGCCAGGCGGTTGGCCTGTTGGTTGAGTTGGCGATACGTCAGGGTCTGGCCGGCAAACACCAACGCCGCAGCGTCCGGGGTTTTCAGCACTTGGGCTTCGAAACACAGGTGGACCGGGCGCACATCGGGCCAGGTCACGGCGGTGTCGTTGAAGCCTTGAACTTGCTGCTCGGTCTGCGCGGCGTCGAGCAGGCTCAGACGGCCCAGGGCTTGTTGCGGCTCACGGACCATGGCATCGAGCAACGCCACCAGACGATTGCTCAGGCCGTCGATGGCCTCGGCGGTAAACAATGTGGTGTCGTAATTGAAGCGCAGGTCCAGGCACTCGCCCAACTCGGCGGCGATGGCCAGCGGGAAACTGGTCTGATCGTGATTACTGATACCGGAAAACTTCAGCGCGCTCGGATTCCCACCCTCCAGCGCCTCGGCGACCGGGTAGTTTTCGAACACCAGCAGCGTGTCGAACAGCGCCTCGCCGGAATGCCCGGCCCAGCGCTGTACATCCGCCAGCGGCGTGTACTCGACATCGCGCAATTTGAGGTTGAGCGCCTGCACCTCGTCCACCCATTGGCTGACCGTGCACTCGGGGTGCGGCGTGGCGATCACCGGCAAGGTGTTGATGAACAGGCCGACTTGCTGCTCGATGCCTTGCAACTCGCTCGGACGCCCCGACACCGTGGCGCCGAACGCGACGGTGCGCTGGCCGGTGTAGCGCTGCAACAGCAACAGCCAGGCCGCTTGCAGCAAGGTGTTTGGCGTGACGCGGGCCTGACGGGCAAACCCGCTCAGGCGCTCGGTGGCCGCCCGGTCCAGGCTCAGGTGAACGGTGCGATGACCCTCGCCCTGCCCCGCGACAGGCCCCGGCAGTGCGCCGGCCAAACGTGTCGGCTCGTTGAACGCCTGCAATTGCTCCAGCCAGAACGCTTCGCACGCAGCGCGATCACGCCCGCCCAGCCACGTCATGTAATCGCGATAACGACCGCCGCTCGCCACCGGCATCTCACCGGAGTAACGCTGCAACACTTCGCCGAACAGCTGCGAGGTGCTCCAGCCGTCCAGCAAAATATGGTGGTGGGTGAAGATCAGGTGATGCGTGTCGTGCGCGGTCTGCACCAGGGTCAGGCGCAGCAACGGTGCCGCTGTCAGGTCGAAACCGCGCAGACGGTCTTGCTCGGCCAGACGTTCCAGGGCCTGCGCCTGATCCGCTTCATTGCGCCAGTCGAGCACGGTCAACGGCAGCGTGGCATTGGCCAGAATCACTTGCAGCGGCCGCGAGCCATTGCTCTCGCTGAAGAACGCTGCGCGCAGCACTTCATGGTTTTCCAGCGTCTGTTGCCAGGCGCTGCGGAACGCCTCGACCTCAATGCCCTGCACGTCTACGCGCATTTGCGGAATGTAAGCGCCGGCATCCGGGGCGAACAGGCTGTGGAACAACATGCCTTCCTGCATCGGCGACAGCGGGAAGATGCTTTCGATATCACGCGCCGCCAGCGGCAGTGCGTCGAGCTGCGTCTGATCGACGCTGACCAGCGGCACATCACTCGGCGTCAGGCCACCGGCACCGCTGAGGCAATGTTTGATCAGCTGTTGCAGCTCGGTGGCATAGGCCTCGGCCAGACGCTGCACGGTGTGCTCGGCAAACACGTCTCGGCTGAAGGTCCAGCTCAGGCGCAATTGCCCGGCGTAGACCTGACCGTTAATGCTCAGGCCACGGTCCAGCGACGCCGAAGCCCCTTGCTCGGCGCCACCGCTTTCCCGGGCCGGACGCCACGGTGCCTGCTCATCGAAGCTGGCATCGAACTGGCCCATGTAGTTGAACGTGATTTGTGGCTGCGGCAACGCCTCAAGACCGGCCTGGGCCAGATAGCGCAGGATGCCAAAACCAATGCCTTTGTCCGGCACCGCACGCAGCTGTTCCTTGACCGCCTTGATGCTGCCCGCCAGATCGTTGGCCGGGGTCAGCTTGACCGGGAAGATCGAGGTGAACCAGCCCACGGTACGGGTCAGGTCGATGTCGTCGAACAGGTCTTCACGGCCGTGACCTTCCAGTTTGACCAAGGTCGACGGCTGGCCGGTCCAGTCGCCCAGCACCCGCGCCAACGCCGTCAGCAACAGGTCGTTGACCTGCGTACGGTAAGCCGCCGGAGCCTCTTGCAGCAGTTGGCGAGAGAAGGTGCTGTCGAGCACGGTTTCCACGCTCACGGCATGCTGGCCGGCGAGACTGCCTTGTGGATTATCAGCGGGCAGGTCCACCACCACGTCGTGGTATTGGCGCTGCCAGTAAGCGGCCTGGCTCGCCAGTTCGGGACTTTGCGCATGCAACTGCAAACGCGCCGCCCACGCTTGATAGGCGCTGGATTTGGCCGGCAGGCGCAGGGGTTGCGCCTGACGCGCCTGGTCGTAGGCCGTTTGCAAGTCTTCGAGCAATAGACGCCACGACACACCGTCCACCGCCAGGTGATGCACCACCAGCAGTAAGCGCTGACCGGCCGCGCCCATGTCCACCAGCAAGGCGCGCAACAGCGGGCCGTCGTGCAAATTCAAGCTGGCTTGTGCGGCGTTGCAGTGCTCAAGCAGCTCATCAGCGTTCGCGGCCTGCCGTTGCCACAACAGCTCGGTGCTGTTCCAGTGCTCGGCCTGAGCCTGCTGCCACACGCCATCGACCTGATGCAAACGCAGGCGCAACGCGTCGTGATGCTCCAGCAGCGCGGCCAATGCCTGTTGCAGGCACGCGCTGTCGAGCGGTTCGCGAAGTTCCAGCAATACCGACTGGTTCCAGTGGTCCCGGGGCTCGATGGCCTGCTCGAAAAACCAGTGCTGGATCGGTGTCAGCAGCACCTCGCCGCGCACCGGCCTCTGGTCGATGACCAGCCCGGCGCTGCGCTGGGCAACCTTCGCCAGACTTTGCACGGTCTGGTGTTGGAACAGATCACGCGGGGTGATGCGGATGCCGGCCTGACGCGCACGGCTGACCACCTGAATGGAGATGATCGAGTCGCCGCCCAGCTCGAAGAAGTTGTCATCGATGCCCACGCGCTCAAGCTTGAGCACGTCTTGCCAGATCGCCGCCAACGCGGCTTGCATCTCATCCGCTGGCGCCGTGTAAACCTGCTGCGCCAGCGTGGCGTCAGGTTTGGGCAGTGCGTTGCGATCAAGCTTGCCGTTGCCGGTCAGCGGCCACTGATCGAGCTTGAGCAAATGCGCCGGCACCATGTAATCCGGCAGGCCCGCTTGCAAGTGTTCACGCAACGATTGACGTAGATCGGCCACGTCCTGGGTGACGGTGAACCAGGCGACCAGTTGCTGACTGCCATTGATCTCAGGCGCCAGCACCAGCGCTTGCTCGATGGCCGGGTGACTTTGCAGGCGGTCCTGGATTTCCCCCAGCTCGATGCGGAAGCCACGAATCTTCACTTGATGGTCGACGCGCCCGGCGTACTCGATGCTGCCGTCGGCGCAATAGCGCGCCAGGTCGCCGGTGCGATACAGGCGTGCGCCCGCCTCGCTGGCGAACAGGTCCGGGACGAACCGCGTGGCGGTCAGGTCGGAGCGCTGGTGATAACCCCGCGCCAGGCCGGCACCACCGACGTACAGCTCACCGACGCAACCCTTCGCCACCGGGTTCAGACGCGGATCGAGCACGTACCAGCGCAGGTCGGCAATCGGCTCGCCCAGCGGCGAACTGTTGACGCCGTCGAGGTCGGCCCGAGACAGCGGCCGGTACGTCACATGCACGGTAGTTTCAGTGATGCCGTACATGTTGATCAGCAGTGGCTGCTGGTCGTCGAAGGCGTCGTACCACGGACGCAGGCTCGCGACATCCAGCGCCTCGCCGCCAAACACCACATAACGCAGGGCCATGCCCTGGGCATTGGCGCAGGCAAACGGCATCAACTGACGGAACGCCGACGGCGTCTGGTTGAGCACCGTGACCTGTTCATCGCACAGCAGGCGAGCGAACTCCTCCGGGGAACGGCTGATGGCGTGCGGCACCACCACCAGCTTGCCGCCGTAGAACAGCGCGCCGAAGATTTCCCACACGGAGAAGTCGAAGGCGTAGGAATGGAACAAGCTCCAGACATCGTCCGCGTTGAAACCAAACCCGTGCTCGGTGGCGCTGAACAGGCGGGTCAAGTTGCTGTGGGGCAACAACGTACCTTTGGGTTTGCCGGTGGAGCCGGAGGTGTAGATGACGTACGCGAGGTTTTCCGGCTGGGTCAGGTTCGGCAGATTCTCGGCAGACGCTTCGTTGAGCCAGTCACTGGCGTGGTCGAGGCAAATCACTTCGAGGCCTTCGGACAACGGCAGTCGCGGCAGCAGCGCGGAGTCGGTCAGCAACAGGCGCGTGCCGCTGTCGGCCAGCATGTAGGCCAGACGGTCCTGCGGGTATTCGGGGTCCAGCGGCACATAGGCGCCACCGGCCTTGAGGATCGCCAGCACGCTGACAATCATTTGCAGCGACCGCTCCAGCGCGATCCCCACCAACACATCCGGGCCGACGCCGCGTTCGCGCAGACGCTGGGCGATGCGGTTGGCCTGTTGGTTCAGTTGCGCGTAGCTGAGGGTCACGCCGTCGCAGGTCACCGCAATGCTGTGCGGGTGCTCGGCAGCCTGGGCTTCGATCAGTTGATGCGCGCACAGCGTGTTTGTGGCCGGCGAAGCGGCACTGCGGTTCCACTCCAGCAACGTAGCCTGCTGCTCGGTTGGGGCGAGCATGCACAGGTCGGCCAAGGCGACCGAGCCGTCGGCGCAAATCGCCTGCAACAGGTTCAGCCAATGCTGGCCGAGACGCTCGATGGTCGAGGCGTCGAACAATTCGGTGGCATAGACAAACGAGGCGTGGATGCCGTCGTCGCTCTCCACGGTGTCGAGCATCAGCTCGAACTTGGTGGTCTTTTCGTCCCAGACCAGCGGCTCGACGCTCAGGCCCGGCAAGTCCCAGCGCTGTTTCCCGCCGGCATCGCGCTGGTGGTTGAACATCACCTGGAACAAGGGCGTGTGGCTCAGGCTGCGTTCGACATCGAGGCCATCGACCAACTGCTCAAAAGGCAAATCCTGATGCGCCTGCGCGCCCAGCGCAGCAGTCTTGACCTCGGCCAGCAATTGCAGGAATGGCTGATCGGCATGGGGCTGGGTGCGCAGCACCTGGGTGTTTACGAAAAAGCCCAGCAGATTCTCCACGTCCTGACGGGTACGGTTGGCAATCGGCACGCCGACGCGAATGTCCCGTTCGCCGCTGTAGCGATGCAACAGGGTTTGCAACGAGGCCATCAGCACCATGAACAGCGTGCAGCCTTCGCGACGGGCGAGCTCCTTCAGGTTGATCGCCAGTTCGGCCGGCACCTTCAGCTCGACGCTGGCGCCCTGCTGACTCGGGATTGCCGGGCGACGGCGGTCGGCCGGCAGGTTCAGCGGCGGGTGCTCGCGCCCCAATTGCTCACGCCAGTACGCCAGCTGACGCTCGGCCTCGCCAGCCTCCAGCCACAGGCGCTGCCAGCGGGCGAAATCGGCGTACTGAATGCCCAGCTCCGGCAGTTGCGCCGGCTGATCGGCGCTCAGCTGCGCATAGAGTTGCGTGAACTCCTGCAACAAAATCGGCAGCGAACCGCCGTCGGTGACGATGTGGTGGAACGTCAGCACCAGCACATGCTGCTGCGCGTCGAGGCGGATCAACCGGCAGCGCATCAACGGGCCGTGCTGCAAGTCGAACGGCTGCTCGGCGTTGAGACCGACCTGACGTTGCAGTTCGGTTTCGTCAGCGGCGTCGACCTCGACCAGCGCTGCGTCCATCTGCGGATGGATTTTTTGCAGCACCTGCTGCTCGTCGAAGACGAACGTGGTGCGCAGCACTTCATGACGCTGCACTAGCGCGGCGAGGGTTTGCGCCAACGCTGCACGGTTCAGCTCACCGCTGAGACGAAAGGCACCGGTCAGGTTGTACGCGGTCGCCTGCGGCTGCATCTGCCACAGAAACCACAACCGCTGCTGCGCGTAGGACGCCGGCAACGTGTCCACCGCCGGGTCCCTTGGCGGGATCGGCAGCAGTTCCAGGTTCAGGCCTTGCGCGTGCATCTTTTCTTGCAAGGCACGCCGCGCCTCCAGGCTCAAGCCGCAGAAACGCTGGGCCAGGGTCATCATTCTGTCCGGTGCAGCACTCATCGCGTGTGTTCCTCATCCACTTCGTCGAACAACGCTTCCAGGGCGTCTACATCGTTTTCTTTGTGCTCACTGTGCTGACGGAACTGCTCGATTTCCGCCGCCAGGCGTTCCAGCGTGTCGCCTTCAAAGAACAGCTTCAGCGGGATCGCCAGGTTCAGCTCTTCCTGAATCCGCGCACGAATCCGCGTCGCCAGCAGCGAGTGACCGCCGAGTTCAAAGAAGCTGTCGTGCACGCCGACCCGCTCCACGTGCAGTGCTTCGGCCCAGATCGCCGCCAGGACTTTTTCCAGGTCGGTGCGCGGGGCGACGAAGGCACCGCGCCGAACGTCGAGGTCGAGCAAGGCCTGGCGATTGAGTTTGCCGTTGGGCATCAGCGGGAAGCGTTCCAGCACCTGCAAGCGCGCAGGTTGCATGTGCTCGGGCAGCGCTTCGCCGAGATGACTGCGCAATTCGTTGAGGCGGATGTCGGCGGTGTCAGCCGGGGAAATCACGAAGCCCAGCAGTTGCGGGCCGGTTGGCGTTTCACGGGCGATGACCGCCGCGTCTTCGATGCCGGGGGCGCTGCGCATGGCGGCTTCGATCTCGCCCAGTTCAATGCGGAAACCGCGGATTTTCACTTGATGATCGACCCGGCCCAGGTACTCCAACACGCCATCGGCGCGGTAGCGTGCGAGGTCGCCGGTGCGGTACAGGCGCTGGCCGGCCTGCTTCGCAAACAGGTCGGGGATGAAGCGTTCGGCAGTCAGCGTGGCGCGCTTGAGGTAGCCGCGAGCAATCCCGGCGCCGCCGACGTACAGCTCACCTTCGACGCCCACGGCCACTGGCATCAGGTCCGGGCCGAGCACGTGAATGCGCATGCCCGGAATCGGTTGGCCAATCGGGATGGTGTCGTCATCCTGACCGAGCGGCAGTTCCCACGCCGAACACCAGACCGTGCCTTCGGTCGGGCCGTATTCGTTGACCAGCACCACCTGCGGCAAGGCCTCGCGATGTCGCGCAACCAAGGCGTTGCTGCAGGCTTCGCCGGCGACAATCACACAGGCAAGGGCCTGGTCGCCGAGGTGCTCGAGAATCTGCGCGTGGTAGGACGGTAAGGTCAGGTAGTGGGAAACTTCTTCACGCTGGATCAGCGCCGCCAGCAGCGCCGGGTCCTTGTAGCTGTCTTCGTCCGGCAGGCACAGGGTCGCGCCCTGCCCCAACGCCCAGAAAACCCCGGCCACCGAGCTGTCGAAGGAGAACGACGAGAGCATCAGGAAGGCGCGCAACGGCTGGCGATAGAACGCGCTGCGTGCGAGGGTCGAGGCCACCGCGTTGGCGTGACTGATCATCACACCCTTGGGTTTTCCGGTGGAGCCGGAGGTGTAAATGACGTAGGCCAGATGGGCGCTGTCGCCCAGCACGGCCGGCTGTTCCGGTGAAGCGGACCAGACTTCGGCATCGGTCATCAGCGAAATCACCCGCTCGCCGTGCAACGCTTCCGGCAGCGGCTGGCAGGCCAGCACCTGACGCGCGGCGGCGTCCTGCAACATGAACGTCAGACGATCGATCGGGTAATTCGGATCGAGCGGCAGGTAAGCCGCGCCGGCCTTCAGCGTGCCGAGCAGTGCGATGACGATTTCCAGCGAGCGCTGACCGTAAACCGCAACGATTTCGTCCGGCGCCACACCTTGGGCGCGCAAGGTATTGGCCACCTGGTTGGAGCGTGCATCCAGCTCGGCATAACTCAGGCGTTGGCCATTGACGCTGACGGCGATGCGTTGCGGATGCAGGCGTGCCTGTTCGCTGAACAGGTCTTGCAGGTAGCGATGCGGCAATGCCTGCTCGGCGGCCAGCGGGTTGAAGTCTTCGATCAAACGGGTCATTTGCACCGCGTTGACCTGAGTGGCCTGGCCCAGGGTCAGCTCCGGCGAGGTCAGCAACTGCCGGCTGAATTCGACAAACTGCTCCAGCCAGACCGCCAGCATCGACTCAGGCACCGCGCCGGCCAGGCACGACAGCTGCAAGTGTTCGCCCTGAACCCGCAGGCGCAGGACTTCCGGGTTGGCGTCGTCCACTTCGATGTTCGCCTCGGCATCGGCCTGATACACCAGGCCATAACGCAGGGGCGTTGCGACTTCGGCACTCAGTTCGAACTCGTTGAGGCAGTCGAGCCAGGACAGCGATTGCTCGACGTTGCCAGCAAACGAGGTCAACGCTTGCGCCAGGGTCTCGTGGCTGCGGTTGTCGAAAGCCACCGGCAAACGCCGGGCGAAACGCCCCAGGGTCGCTTCGGTCTGCTCGTTGCGCCCCGCCACTTCCCAGCCCATCAGCAACTTTTCCTGATGGCCGATGCGCGCCACGAACGCGCTCCACAGCAACAACGCCACGCGCTGCGCTTCGACACCCTGAGCGCCGGCCACTCGCTGCACATCGGCCAGCCATGCTGCGTCGTCGAGCGTGGCCTGATGTCGAGCCAGCGTCACTTCTACCGTCTTTTCAAAAGGCAGGTGATGGGCCAGCGCGAACTGTTGTTGCAGATTGCGCCAGAACGCCGCGCCTTGATGGCCGATGTCTTCTTCGCGCAGTTCTTCCTGCCACGCAGTGTAATCCAGGTACTGCAAGTCTTCCTGATTGTCGGCCAGTGTTTCGCCGCGCAACAGGCTCGCCAGCTCCACCGACAGCACTCGCAGCGATGCTTCATCGAAGCTGCTGGCCGGCGCCAGCAACGTGACGAAATGCTGCCCGTCTGCGGTTTTCACTTGCGCCACCACCAGCACTCGATCCGGTGCCTCAGCCACAGTTTCGCGGCTGCGACGCAGCGCTTCGTCCAACGAAGACACGCGCCCCAGCAACGCTACCGGCACCTCGTCGCACAGGTTCTGTACCGGCCACTTCATCCCCGGCAAACGGCGATAGACCGTGCGCAGGGTTTCATGGCGCTGACCCAATTCATCCAGTGCAAGGCGCAATGCCTGCGCGTCCACGGCCTGGGCGACCGGCACGGTCAGAGCGGCGAACAGCGGCTGTCCGCCCAACTCCTGAGCACGCAAATAAAAGGCTTGCTGAGCGGAAGTCTGGAAAACGTCTACCGAAGGTTCGAGGGCGGTGGTGTTCATGTCGAGTGTCCTTATTCCTGATCCAGGTCGGCGCTTTTCTGCGCGATGGCCATGGCCGTGAGGATTTTTCTGTAGCCAGTGAATTCGTTGCGCGCATGCACGCTGAGGATGTTGTCCAGCAGGACCACGTCGCCCTTCTCCCAGGCGAACTCGACCATCACGTCGCGATAGATGCCTTGCAGGTGGCGGATGACGTCGTCGGGAATGGCGGTGCCGTCACCGAAGAAGGTGTTCTGCGGCAGGTCCAGCGGGCCGAATTCACGCAGCAGGTTGTCGCGGATGCTGTCCGGCAGGGTCAGCGCATTGAAGAAGGTGCCGTGGTTGAACCAGATGCGCTCGCCGGTCAGCGGATGGCGCACGATCGCCGGGCCGTTTTGCCGGGTGCGCAGGCGATTGCCCGACTTCCACTCGGCTTGAATGCCGATTTTGGCGCAGTAGGCTTCGACTTCACCGCGATCTTCGCTCTGGAACACGGTCTGCCATGGCAGCCCCATGCCGTCGCCGTAGTTGCGCACGTACATGATGCGTTTGCGCTGAAACTCCTCGCGCACGGCCGGGTCGATCCGCGCGAGAATTTCGCGGGTGTCGCCGAACGGGGTTTCACCGCCGGTGGTCGACGGCGTGTCGCAGTAGAAGTACAGGTGACGCGGGAATACCGGCGAATAGGAGTGCTCGTTGTGCGGGAAGATTTTCTCCGCCGCCGGGTAATCGGTGGAGCTGTAGATCTTGAACTGGCCGGTGATCTGGGTCCGTGGCGAGGCGCGGAACAGGTACTCCAGGGCACCGTCGGAAATCGCCGCCACGCAACGGTTGAACTCGGTGATATCAGCTACCTGGAAGCCACGGAACAGAATCACCGCGTGGGCCAGCAGCTTGCTTTCGATCAGGGCGCGATTCTCCGTCGCCCACTCCACCAGGCTCACGCCAGGCACTGCCGGACGGCACACCAGCGGCATGCTGGCACCGTCGAACATCGGCGCAAAACTCACCAGCCGGGTCGGGTCGGTGGACAGGCTCTTGCGTGCACCGCGACCGATTTTGGGAATGGACTTGGTGGTTGAAACAGTCATAAACCCCTCCAGAAAATGATGACGACGGCGCCCGGTGGGCGCCGCTGCAATGAATCAGTCCGCAGTGCTGTGCGTTGCCGGCGTGCCGCGACGACGCTTGATCGCCATGCGCCCGCCCAGCAATGCCTTGCGTTGTTCGTTCAGGCGCGCATCGGCGCGGCGCTGCACCTCGGTGGCCAGGTCCAGCAATTGGCTGACCGTCAGCTCGTCAGCGCGCAACAACGCTTGCAGCACCGCCTCGATTTGTTCGAACAGGCTTTCCAGCGTGCTCGGCAAGTACTGCCCGGCGGGTGTTTCGAAACTCAGGTGAATGTGTTCGGCCTCGTTGTAGAACGCAGCGACCATGCCGATCTCGGCGGCTTGCCGGCCCGACGGGAAATCCTCGACCAGCAAACCGTCCATGGACGGCAAGCGACCGACGCCTTCCTGATAGATCAACTTGATGTCGAACAACGGCGAACGCCCGGCCCGACGCGGCAGACGCAACGCTTCCACCAATCGCTCGAACGGCAGGTCCTGATGGTCCGAAGCCTCCAGAACCGCACGGCGACAGGCGTGCAACAGTTGCCCGGCAGCCTCGTCAGCATTCACATCCACTTGCAGCACTAATTGGTTAACGAAGAAGCCGACCATTTGTTCAAGCTCAACTTGATTTCGGTTGGCGATATCGGTGCCGATGCGCACGCGACTGACCTCCGCGCGCTGGCGCAACACCAGGGTGAAGCCGGCCAATAGCACCATGAACAGCGACAATCCACGCTGTTGGGCGAAGTCGCGCAACTGCTGGCTCAACGTCGCATTCAAGGTGAAATGTTGGCTGGCGCCTTCCTGCGCCTGACGCTGATCGCCGTCGCCCGGCAGCTCCAATACCGTTTGCGGTTGGCCAAGGCGCGCGACCCAGTAATCGAGCTGACGTTGCAGCTCGCCGCCCTGCTCCAGCCACTGGCGCTGCCATTTGGCGAAGTCGGCGTATTGCACGGCGTGTTCCGGCAACTGCGCAACGCCGCCCTGATTGAACGTCGGATACAGCGTCACGAATTCATTGATCAGAATCCGGAACGACCAGTCATCCGCAGCGATGTGGTGCACCGTCAGCAGCAACACATGCTCCTGATCCGCGACCTGCAACACCCGCACCCGCAGCAGCGGCCCATTACGCAGATCGAACGGCTGGGCGACTTCCTCACGGGCCAGTTGCGCGGCTTCGACGTCCGGCGCCGGCAAATGCCGCAGGTCGCTGGCGACGAAGTTCAACGGCAGTTCGGCGTGTACCCGCTGCCAGGCCTGGCCGTCTTCCTCATGGAACGTGGTGCGCAACACGGCGTGGCGTTGCACCAGGGTCTCGAACGTCTGCTGCAGTGCCGACAGGTTCAACTCGCCCCGCAACCGCAAGGCGCCCGGCATGTTGTACATCGAGCTGTCCGGTTCCAGATTCCACAGGAACCACAACCGCTGCTGGGCAAAGGACAACGGCTGGCGGTCGCCGGAGTGGTCCGCCACCAGTGCCGGGCGTTCACAGGCATTGGCGGCGTGCCGCAGAGCGTGCACCTGAGCGGCGAAATCCTCCAGGCGCGGATGTTCGAACAGACTGCGCAAACTCACCGACAGGCCCAGACGCTGGCGAATCTGCGACACGATCTGCGTGGCCAGCAACGAATGACCGCCCAACTCGAAGAAGCTGTTTTCGCGATCGACACGGGCAACCTGCAACACCTGCTGCCAGATCTGCGCCAGTTCAATCTCCAGCTCACCTTGCGGCGCGGTGCCGGCCACCGCGTCCCAAACCTCTGGCGCCGGCAGCGCGGCGCGGTCGAGTTTGCCGTTGCGGTTGAGCGGCAACGCGTTCATCACCACCAGTTGCGCCGGCAGCATGTACTCCGGCAGACGCTCGCCCAAGGCCTGGCGCACGGTTTCGGTAAGTTGACGCGAATCGGCATTCGGCGACACCGGCACGACATAACCGATCAGTTGCTTGCCACCGACGCCTTCGTGCACCAGCACCGCCGCTTCGCTGATCATCGGCAAGCCTTGCAGGTGCGCTTCCAGTTCGCCCAGCTCGACGCGGAAACCGCGAATTTTCACCTGGTGATCGATGCGTCCCAGGTATTCCAGCGCACCGTCTTCGCGATAGCGCGCCAGATCGCCGCTGCGGTACAGACGTGCGCCCGGCGTGGTGGAAAACGGATCGGCGATGAAACGCTCGGCGCTCAGCCCCGGACGCTGGTGATAGTGCTGGGCAATGCCGGCGTCACCGCCGATGCACAACTCGCCCACGCAACCGGTTGGCAACAGATGACCTTCGCTGTCCAGCACGTACAACGCCCGACCGGGCAAGGCGCGGCCAATCGGCACGCCGAGCAGGTTTTGCGTGTCGGCCAAAGTGCACAGGTGCGTGCTGGAGACCACCGTGGCTTCGGTCGGCCCGTAGGTGTTGAGCAAGCGCACGTCGCCGAGGCCGGCGGCATGCCAGAGTTTCAGGCCTTCCAGCGACATGGCTTCGCCACCGACGTGGACCTGACGCAGCCGACCTTTGTCACGCTGAGGTTGAGCGGCCCATTCCTGGGCCAGCAAGTACCAATAGGCTGCCGGCAAATCCGCCAGGGTCACGCCCTGTTCGATGATCTGCCGGTACAAGGTGTCGGTGTCCCACAGTTCATCACCGCGCAACACCAGCGCCGCACCCACGCAGAGCGGCGGGTAGCACTGCTCGACAAATCCGTCGAAGCTGAACGTGGCGAATTGCAGCACGCGGTCGTCGGCGCTGAGTTGCGAATAGTCCGCCGCAATCACGCAAAACTCGCGCAGCGCGGCGTGGGCCAGGCACACGCCTTTCGGCCGGCCAGTGGAGCCGGAGGTGTAAATCAGGTATGCGAGGTCTTCGGTACAGGCGAGGTTGACCGGGTTGGCCGTGGAAAAGCCGGCCAGCGCCTGCGCCGTCAGCGCCAGACGCGGCAAGCCTTCGGGCAGCGCGACATCGGCCAGCAGCTCCGGTTGCGCCAGCAGCAGGTCCATCCCGCTGTCTTCGATCATGTAAGCCAGGCGTTCGGCCGGGTAGTCCGGGTCCAGCGGCACATAACCGGCACCGGACTTGAGGATCGCCATGAGGCTGACGATCATCTGCGCATTGCGCCGCACCGCCAGGCCGACTCGTTGTCCCGGCGCCACACCGTGCTCGCGCAGGCGATGGGCGAGCTGGTTGGCCTCGGCGTTGAGCTGTGCATAAGTCAGTCGTTCGTTGCCGACGATCACGGCCCAGGCATCAGGGGTACGTGCGGCCTGTTGCTCGAAACGTTGATGCGCCAGCAATGGACTGTCCAGCAGCGGCGCGGCGGGACGCGAGCCCAGCAACGCCTGGGCTTTTTGCCTGGCGTCCAGGAGGCTGACAGCCCCCAGAATCTGTTGCGGCTGCGCAACGAACTGCTCCAGTACATGCAGCAGGTTCGCACCCAGCCGCTCGATCTGCACGGCGCTGAACAAGGCCTGATCGAAACTGAATTCCAGACGCAGGCTGGCGCCGACTTCGATGCCGAGGGTCAGCGGGTAGCTGGTGATTTCGTGATTGCGCAGTGCGCCGAAGGTCAGGCCCGCCGGTGCGCCTTGCTTCAGCGCTTCGGCCACCGGGAAGTTTTCAAACACCAGCAAGCTGTCGAACAGCGCGTTGCCCTGCTGCCCGGCCCAACCCTGGATGTCGTAGAGCGGCACATGCTCGAACTCGCGCAGGCTCAGGTTCAACGCTTGCAGCTCATTGAGCCATTGGCTGACTGGCTGAGTGGACGACGGCGCAGTAATGATCGGCAGAGTGTTAATGAACAGACCCAACTGTTGCTCGATGCCCGGCAACGGTGCGGAGCGCCCGGCAATCGTCGCGCCAAACGCCACACACGCTTGACCGGTGTAGCGCTGCAACAGCAGACCCCACGCGCCCTGCAACAAGGTATTGAGGGTGATTTTCTGCTGTCGGGCGAACTCCGCCAGGCGCTGCATGGCGGCGCTTTCCAGTGTCAGGTGATGCTCGCCCATGCCACGCCCGTCGACCGGTGCCGGCAAGGCGTGCGCCAGCAGCGTCGGGGTTTCGAGGTCGGTCAGCGCCTGCTTCCAGAAGTGCTCGCCCGCCGCCAGTGGTTGCTGCTGAATCCAGCCCAGATAGTCGCGGTATTGCCCCAAGGGTTTGGCCAGTGTTTGCCCGGCGTAATGCTGAATCACCTCACCGAGCAACTGCGCGTTGCTCCAACCGTCCGTGAGGATGTGATGACTGGTGTAAATCAGGTGCCAGGCGTCGCTGCTTTGGCGTACCAGCATCAGGCGCAACAGCGGCGCGGCACTGAGTTCGAAACCACGGCTGCGCTCTTCGGCGGCCAACGCATCGAGGTCGATATCGACGGTCTCGATCACCTGCAATTGCAGGTCGATCTGGCGATGGATCACCTGATGCGCAGATTCCAGACCCAACCAATGGAAGCTGCTGCGCAAAATGTCGTGACGATTGATCGCCGCTTGCCACGCTCGACCGAAGGCTGCCAGTTCCAGCCCCTGAATATCCAGGCGCAGTTGGTTGATGTAGGCCTCGGCCTGCGGCTCATACAGGGTGTGGAACAGCATGCCCTGCTGCATCGGCGTCAGCGGATAAATGTCCTCGATGGCCGCTGCCGCGACCGGCAACGCGTCCAGCTGCGTCTGATTGATCCGCGCCAGCGGGAAGTCCGACGGCGTGACCTGCCCCGCCGGTGTGGCGCAGCAATGTTCGATCAGCGCGGTGAGTTCTTCGGTGTAGGCAGCGGCCAGTCGCTGGACGGTGCTGTCGGCGAACATGTCGCGGCTGAAGCCCCATTGCAGCGAGAGCTGACCGCCATAGACCTGGCTTTCCAGGGTCAGCCAGTTGGCCAGCGGCGCATCGTCACCCTGGGCCTGACCGCCGCTTTCCAGAGCCGGTACAAACAGCGCGTCCTCATCGAATTGGCGGTCGAACTGGCCGAGGTAGTTGAAGGTGATCCGTGGCGCCGGCAACCCTTGCAGGGACTCACGCTGGGCCGGCTCGCCGAGGTAGCGCAGCAAGCCATAACCCAGCCCTTTTTCGGGGATGGCGCGCAGTTGCTCCTTGATCGCCTTGATCGTATTCGCCGTGTCGGCCTGAGGTCGCAGGCGAACCGGGAACAGGCTGGTGAACCAGCCCACGGTGCGTGTCAGGTCGAGGTCGTCGAACAGGTCTTCACGGCCATGGCCTTCGAGCTGGATCAGCGTCGAGTGATGCCCGGTCCAACGGCAGATCACCCGCGCCAGCGCCGTCAGCAGCAAGTCATTGACCTGGGTGCGATAGGCCGCCGGGGCTGTTTGCAGCAACTGCCGCGTCAACCCGGCGTCGAGCTTCGATTCGATTTTGTGGCCGTGGCGATGCTGCAAGCTACCCAGCGGGTTTTCACAGGGCAGGTCGCGGGCATCGGCGTGTTGTGCCTGCCAGTACGGCAGTTGCTGATCCAGCGTGGGGGCATGTTCTTGCAGGTGTTTGGCCCAGTGTTGATAGGCGCTGGTTTTGTCGGGCAACGTTGCGGCGCCGCCAACCGCCAGTTGCCCATAGGCCTGCTGCAAGTCTTCGAGCAGCACCCGCCAGGACACGCCGTCCACCGCCAAATGGTGGATCGCCAGCAACAGACGTTGCGTGCCGTCGTCGAGGCTGACCAGCAGCCCGCGCAGCAACGGCCCGTCCGCCAGATCAAGGCTGCGTTGTGCTTCGTCGCACAGGGCCGACAACACCTCGGTTGAAGCGGCGTGCCGCTGCCACAATCCGGCCGTTTCGACCGGCGATCCGTGGCGCTGCTGCCAGCCTTCGGCACTCTTGGTGAAACGCAGGCGCAAGGCATCGTGATGGTTGATCACCGCAACCAGCGCGGCTTCCAGTGCTTGAGGGTTCAGCGCCTCGCGCGGCGTCAGCAGCAAGGACTGGTTCCAGTGTTGCGGCTGCGCGATGGCGTGCTCAAAAAAGTAATGTTGCGCCGGGGTCAGCACCACCTCGCCGCTGACCGGCCCTTGGTCAATGGAGCTGCGGTTGTCGAACGCCGCCACCAACGCGAGGCTGCGCACGGTCTGGTACTGGAAGAGATCACGCGGACTGAGGCGGATGCCGGCCTGACGGGCGCGGCTGACCACTTGAATGGAGATAATCGAGTCACCGCCCAGCTCAAAGAAGTTGTCTTCGAGGCCCACGCGTTCCAGGCTCAGGACGTCCTGCCAGATCTGCGCCAGCGCCGTCTGCATGGCATCTTGCGGGGCGACGAACGCTTGTTGCGGCGCCGCGTCCGGTTGCGGCAGGGCCTTGCGGTCCAGTTTTCCGTTGGCGGTCACCGGCAAGGCATCGAGCGGCATCAGGTAGGTCGGCACCATGTATTCCGGCAAGCTACTCAGCAGCCAGGCCTTGAGGGTTTCAGGCCACTGCGCCTCGACGCTTTCCAGCACCAGATACGCCACCAGATGCTTGCCGCCCTGCACCAGGACCACGGCTTCGCGCACCAGCGGATGCTGCATCAGGCGGGTTTCGATTTCCCCCAACTCGATGCGCAGGCCGCGCAGTTTCACTTGATGGTCGAGACGGCCGAGGTATTCAATCACCCCGTCGGCGCGCTGGCGCACGCGGTCGCCGGTGCGGTACAGGCGTGCGCCGTCATGGAACGGACAAGGCACAAAGCGCTCTGCCGTCAGCCCCGGACGACGGTGATAACTGCGCGCAAGACCCGCGCCGCCCAGGTACAACTCGCCCGCCACGCCCGCCGGCACCGGCAGCAACTGCGCGTCCAGCACGTGGGTGCGCAGGTTGGCAATCGGCCGGCCGATGGGCACGCTGTCGGCGCCTTCATCAACACAGGTCCAATGGGTCACGTCAATGGCCGCTTCGGTCGGCCCGTACAAGTTGTACAACCCGGCGCCCGGCAACTTGGCGAACACCTGAAGCTGGGCATCCAGCGGCAAGGCTTCACCACTGCACACGATGCGTTTGAGGCGGGTGCAGGTTTCAACGCCCGGCTCGTGGATAAACACCTGAAGCATCGATGGCACAAAGTGCAAGGTGCTGATGCCGAACGCGCCGATGAGGCGGATCAACCGCGCCGGTTCGCGGTGCGCGCCCGGCGGCGCCACCACCAGACGGGCGCCGGTCATCAGCGGCCAGAAAAACTCCCAGACCGACACGTCGAAACTGAACGGGGTTTTCTGCAACACCGAGTCGCTGCCATCCAGCCCGTAAGCCTGTTGCATCCAGCACAAACGGTTGACCAGCGCCGCATGACTGTTGCCGGCGCCCTTGGGTTTGCCGGTGGAGCCGGAGGTGTAAATCACGTAGGCCAGGTTCAACGGATTCACCGACACCGGCGGGCAGGTTTCGCTGTAACCGTCCAGCCAATCCTCGTCCTGATCCAGCGCGATGACCTTGATGCCCTCGGTCGGCAGCGTGCCAACCAAGGCGCTCTGGGTCAGCAACACAGCAATCGCGCTGTCTTCGATCATGTAGGCCAGGCGCTCCGCCGGGTACTCCGGGTCGAGCGGCACATAGGCGCCGCCGGCCTTGAGAATCGCCAACAGGCCAATGACCATTTCCAGCGAACGCTCGACGGCGATGCCGACCAGCACATCGGCGCCGACACCCTGTTCGCGCAGGTAATGCGCCAATTGATTGGTGCGCGCATCGAGCTGTGCATAAGTCAGCTGACGGTCGCCGAACACCAGCGCCGGCGCCTCCGGTGTGCGCAGGGCCTGGGCGTGGATCAATTGATGAACGCATTGCTCGACGGGATAGGCTTCGGCGGTGCGGTTCCAGTCATGTACCAGTATTTGCTGTTCATCCGCCGCCAGCATCGGCAGCTCGCCGACCCGCTGATTCGAATCGACCACCATCGCCTGCAACAGGCGCGTCCAGTGTTGCGCCATACGCGCGATAGTCGGCGCCTCGAACAGGTCGCTGGCGTAGGTCAGCGCAGCGTGCAGCTTGCCGCCCTTTTCGTAGGTGTCGAGGGTCAGGTCGAACTGCGTGGTGCGCCCTTCCCACTCGATCGCGCCGAGTACCAGGCCGGAGGCGGTGCTGATGCTGGACATGTCCGCGACCTGCGGCTGATGGTTGTACATCACCTGGAACAGCGGCGTGTGGCTGAGGCTGCGCTCCAGTTTCAGCGCTTCGACCAGACGCTCGAACGGCAGGTCCTGATGGGCCTGGGCGCCGAGGGCCGTTTCCTTGATGGCGCGCAGCAAATCGTCGACGCGGGTGTGGCCATCGAGCTGGGTGCGCAGCACCTGGGTGTTGACGAAGAAGCCGATCAGGCCTTCGATTTCCGCACGGTTGCGGTTGGCAATCGGCACGCCGACACGGATGTCGGTCTGCCCGGTGTAGCGATGCAGCAGCGCGTTGAACGCACCGAGCAACAGCATGAACAGGGTGATGTTGTGTTTCTGCGCGGTGGCACGCAGTTGCTCGGCCAGTTGCGGGTCGACGGCAAATTCGTAGCGTGTGCCGCGATAGCTTGGCATCGCCGGGCGCGAATGGTCGGTGGGCAACTCCAGCACCGGGTGTTCGTCGCCGAGTTGCGCCTGCCAGTAATCCAGTTGGCGCGCCTGCTCACCCGCCTCCAGCCAGCGGCGTTGCCACAACGCGTAGTCGCTGTACTGGATCGGCAATGGTGGAAGTTGCGGTTGTGCACCGGCCTCGAAGGCGTCGTAGCAGCGGATGAATTCATCGATCAGCACGTTCATCGACCAGCCGTCAGAAACGATGTGGTGCAGGGTCAGCAGCAGGACGTGTTCCTGTTCGGCGAGCTTGAGCAAGGTCACGCGCAGCAACGGGCCGACGGACAGATCGAAGGGCACCACTGATTGCTGCTCTGCCGTTTCGGCGACGGCGCGTTCGCGCTCAGTGGCGGGCAATGCGCTGAAATCCACGTGCTTGATGACCAGCGGTGCGCTGGCCGGTGCTTGGCGCAAGGTGTCGTCGGCCTGGCGCTGGAACACTGTGCGCAAGGTTTCATGACGCTCCACGAGGCTGACGAAGGCCTGCTCCAGCGCTGGCAGGTTCAGCGTTCCAGTCAAACGCACCGCGCCCGGCAGGTTGTACGCGCCACTGTGCGCGTCCAGTTGCCAGAGAAACCACATGCGTTGCTGGGCGAACGACAGCGCCTGACGATCCTCGGCCTCGACACCGGCAGGAATCGGGAACCGGGCGAAATCAATGCCTTCCTTTTGCAAGGCCGCAAGGAACATCTGGCGCTTTTCCAGGGGCAACCCGATAAACCGGCGAGCAAGTTTCAAGGAGTCTTCAGCATTCATTTCTAAGCATCCGGATCAGTGGCGGGAAGCACAAAGGCACGTCGTCCCTATAAAACGAATGCAGACCGGAAAAATTAGCGAATGAGAACAAGTGTCAGCGGGGAGGTGAAACGGGCGCGCCCTTGTAGGAGCTGCGATGCGGCGACCCGACTTGCTGGCGATGAGGCCATGACAGGCGGACATGGATGTTGCCTGCCTGGCCGCCATCGCTGGCAGGCCAGCTCCTACAGGGGGTGCGGAGTCAGGTAATCGAGCGTCAGGCAGTGGTGACCATGGCGTGCCGGCGATGGTGAACCTCAAGCTGATCCTTGATCACCCGCAACACCTTGGCTTCGTGCTCATGGATGAAGAAGTGACCACCGGCCAGCATGTCCACAGAAAAGCTGCCGTGGGTTTCCTTGCTCCAGCCAATCAGTTGCTCGGTGGTGGCGCGATCGGCCTTGCCGCCGAGCACGTGCACCGGGCATTTCAGCAACGGGCGCTGGATCGGTTCGAAACGGCCGCACAGCAGGAAGTCTGCGCGCAGGATCGGCAGCGTCAGGCTCATCAGTTCTTCGTTGGCCAGCACTTCTTCGCGGGTGCCATTGAGAGTGCGCAGTTGCTCGATCAGTTCGGCATCGGTTTTCGGATCGGCGAAACCCTGGTCGTAATCAGCCCGCATCGTCGGCGCGGCCGTGCCCGAGGCAAACAGCGCCACTGGCTCCGGGCAACCCAGCGAACGCAAGGCATGGGCCATTTCGCAGGCCAGCAATGCGCCAAGACTGTGGCCGAACAACGCGTACGGCGCCTTGAGCGTGGCTTTCTGTTCCTGGGCGAGTTGCAGGGCCAGGCGCCGCATGTCGGTGTGCAAGGGCTCGCCGAACCGCGCGCCGCGCCCCGGCAGTTCCACCGGTTGCAGCTTGAGCCACTCCGGCAGTTTGTGCCGCCAGCGGCTGTAGACCATGGCGCTCGCGCCTGAATAGGGCAGGCACAGCAATGTCAGCTGGGTCACCGGGCTTACCTCGAAAAGTTGTCTGTAAAGAGAACGGATGAGGGCCGCAGGGAATTAGTACAGGCTCCCCTTTAGGAGCCGGCTTGCTGGCGCCTACAGGTAAAGCATTATTTCAGATGGCGATAAGTGGGGATTGCTGACCCGAGCACGACGGCGCCAGCGGCGATGGCCACCCAGAACCCGCTGCGCGCCCCGAACGCATCCACCAGCCAACCCGAACTGGCCGCACCAACCGCCACGCCAATGCTCAATCCGGTGACCAGCCAGGTCAGGCCTTCGGTGAGTTTGGCCGGCGGCACGATTCGCTCCACCAACGCCATCGCCACAATCAGCGTCGGCGCAAAAAACAGTCCGGCAACGAACACCGCCAGTGACAACCCGAGAATGTTGCTCGCCAGCAGCAACGGCAACGTAGTCACCGCCGTCGCCACCCCGCCGTACAGAAACAGTCGCGGCAACGGCACTTTCGAGCGCAGTGCCCCGAACGCCAGCCCGGCCAGACAGGAGCCGATCGCGTATACCGACAGCACAATACTCGCCGCCGCCGGTTGGCCCTGCTGCTGCGCGAACGCCACGCTGACCACATCGACCACGCCGACGATGGTGCCCATGGCCAGCATCAACAGCATCAGCAACTGAATCTCGCTGGAACGAATGATCGAGCCCTGATGGTGTTCTTCATGGGGATGAACCGCCGGTTCCGTGTCCCGTTGCAGGACAAACGCGGTGACGCCAATCGCCAGCATCAACAACGCCGCCAACGGCCCGGCCTCGGGGAACGCCACCACACACAAACCTACCGACAACGGTGGGCCGACAATAAAGCAGACCTCGTCGAGCACCGATTCCAGGGCGTACGCGGTTTGCAATTGCGGCTGGCCGCGATAAACCTCGGTCCAGCGCGCCCGCACCATCGCCGACATGCTCGGCATGCAACCGGCCAGCGCCGCGAACACAAACAGCGTCCAGTTCGGCGCCTGCAAACGCGTGCACAGCAACACCAGCAACAGCGCGCCGCCACCGATCAGCGCCGACACCGGCAAGATCCGGCGCTGCCCGAACCGGTCGACAAGACGCGAAACCTGCGGCGCGCAAAATGCCGTGGCCAACGCAAACGTCGCCGCCACCGCACCGGCCAGTCCGTAGCCGCCTTGCAGTTGCGAGAGCATGGTGATCAGGCCGATGCCGGTCATGGAAATCGGCATGCGCGCGATCATCCCGGCCAGCACAAAGGCTCCGCTGCCCGGGGCTTTGAACAGTTCGCGGTAGGGGTTGGCCATGGTTCGGCTCTCGAAAAGGGACTGCAAGTTGCCACAAGGCTGAGCGAGGGGAAAGCGGCTAATTGTTGGTTGAATGTGAAGGCCCCTTTTCTTTCACCAAATGAACTCTGCACCCCCCAAATCAGTCACCTGATTAAGCCCTCGTCTCAAGGCGCCAACCTTCATGCAGATTTCCTTCGACCTCATCGCCCCCCTGTTCATCGACGGCGGCATGAGCCTCTATCCGGAGTTTCGCGGCAATGGCTGATCATCAAGAACGACAAAGCGCCATCGACGCCCACGGCATCATTGGCGACATGCGCAGCGCCGCACTGGTCAACGACAAGGGCAGCGTGGATTTTTTCTGCTGGCCGGAATTCGACAGCCCGTCGATTTTCTGTTCGCTGCTGGATACGCCCGAGGCCGGCATTTTCCAACTGGCGCCGGACCTGCCCGACGCCCGCCGCGAGCAAATCTACCTGCCCGACACCAACGTGTTGCAAACCCGCTGGCTCAGCGAACGTGCGGTGGTCGAAGTCACCGATTTGTTGCCGATAGGTGACAGCGAAGATGATCTGTCGGTGCTGATACGCCGTGTTCGGGTGGTCAGCGGCCAGGCAACGTTTCACATGCGCTGCGCGGTGCGGCATGACTATGCTCGCGCCAAAACCCGCGCGCGACTGGACGAAAAGGACGTGGCCTTCGAGGCCGCCGATCAGCCGTCCATGCGCCTGTCTTCGGATCAAGTGTTGCGTGTCGAGGGCGACGCGGCGTTAGCCGAATTTACGTTGGAACAGGGCCAGGGCGCGCAATTTCTGCTGGGCGGTTTCGACGATCCTCGTTTCAAGGAAGGGGCCGCAGACTTGTGCATGGAGCGCACCTTAAAGTTCTGGCGCGACTGGACCGGCCAGTCCAACTACCGCGGTCGCTGGCGGGAAATGGTCAACCGCTCGGCCCTCGCGCTGAAGTTGCTGACCTCGCGCAAACACGGCGCGATCCTCGCCGCCGCCACGTTCGGCCTGCCGGAAACGCCGGGCGGCGAACGCAACTGGGATTATCGCTACACCTGGATCCGCGATGCCTCATTCACCGTCTATGCCTTCATGCGCCTGGGGTTCGTCGAGGAAGCCAACGCCTACATGAGTTGGCTGCGCGGACGGGTCAGCGATTGCCACGGCAAACCGATGAAACTCAACATCCTCTACGCCATCGACGGTCGCCAGGAACTGCCGGAAAGCGAACTCTCGCACCTGTCAGGCCATGGCGGCGCCACGCCGGTGCGCATCGGCAATCAGGCTTACGACCAGATCCAGCTCGACATCTTCGGCGAACTGATGGATGCGGTGTACCTGGTCAACAAATACGGCGACGCCATCTCCCATGAAGGCTGGAAGCACGCGTCGGAAGTGGTCGATCAAGTCTGTGAAACCTGGCAGCAAAAAGACGTCGGCATTTGGGAAATGCGCGGCGAGCAGCATCATTTTCTGCATTCTCGATTGATGTGCTGGGTCGCGCTGGACCGGGCGATCCGCCTCGCCTCGAAACGCTCCCTGCCCGCCCCGTTTGCCCGTTGGGACCAGACCCGTCAGGCGATCTACGTCGACATCTGGGAAAACTTCTGGAACGAAGAACGCGGGCATTTCGTCCAGCACATCGGCGGCACTGCGCTGGATGGCTCGATGCTACTGATGCCACTGGTTCGCTTCGTCAGCGCCAAGGATCCGCGCTGGCTCGCGACACTCGAAGCCATTCAGAAAACCCTGGTACGCGACGGTATGGTCTATCGCTACCGCAACGAAGAAACGCGGATCGACGGCCTCGACGGCACCGAAGGCGCGTTCGCCGCGTGTTCGTTCTGGTACGTCGAATGCCTGGCCCGGGCCGGTCAGGTGGAAAAGGCGCACCTGGAGTTTGAACAACTGCTGCGGTACGCCAATCCGCTGGGGTTGTACGCCGAAGAATTCGACAGCCATGCGCGGCATCTGGGCAATACGCCGCAAGCGCTGACGCATCTGGCGCTGATCAGCGCGGCGAGTTTTCTGGACCGGAAGTTGAGTGGAGAGAAAAATATCTGGCAGCCCTGAGCCTGCTTAGGCACTCGGGCTCTGTCGACCACGGTCCTACAAGCACTCAACAAAACCGCGCGCCTCCCACCCGGAAATCGTTTGTTGCCACCCATTACATCCCCCACTTAACATCCCCTTCAACGGGTACAGCGGAGCTGTCCAACAAAACCCGAATTCAAGGAACCCGAATGAGCCAGCGCATCCACCGCAGCATCGACACCCCACTCCGATCCGGCCTGAACCGCGATGAACTGTGGGAAGGCCCCGACAAAGGCCTGATCAAATGCTGGGAAATCGGCCGCCAGCGCGCCACCCGTTTTCCCGAAATGGCCCAACAATGCAGGGCCGGTGAACTGCCGGTGCTGGGTTGGAAAGGTGGTGTCAGCCGCAGCCTGAAGAAACTCGAAAAGTACGGATCACTCAAATACCTTGCTCAATGGCAGGGTTTGCGCGGGGAAGATCTGGAGGTTGACCTGGATGAAGAACGGGCATTGACGTGCTCGCGGACCGGAATGGTGGTGACGTTTACGCCGGATCGGGCGAAGTATTTCAATCAGGTAGTGGAAACCGAGGCTTGATCTGCCTCGGAACTCACCGAAAACCGCTCGCGATAGGCTTGCGGCGTCACGCCCATGGCCCGCTGGAAACTGCGCCGCAGCGTCTCTTCGCTGCCGAACCCGCAGTGCACCGCGACCCGTTTGATCGGTACGCCGGTATCGCTGAGTAACCGCCGCGCCGTCTCGACCCGAATCAGTTCGATGGCCCGCGCGGGCGTCTGGCCGGTGTCGGCGCGGTAGTGGCGGACAAAGCTGCGTTCGCTCATGCCCGCCTGTAGCGCCAGGGTGGGAATGCCCAGATCCAGGGTGAGGTGTTCGCTGATCCAGGCATGAAGGTCATCGAATCGGCTGCCTTCCTTTTGCAATGACAGGGTCACGCTGAACTGCGACTGACCGCCCGGACGTTTGAGAAAAACCACCAACTGCTGCGCCACTTCCAGCGCCATGTTGCGCCCCAGGTCTTCTTCGACCATGGCCAGCGCGAGGTCGATGCCGGCGGTGACGCCAGCCGATGTCCAGACCGGGCCGTCATTGATGAAGATCGGATTGGGTTCGACCTGTAAACGCGGGTGTTTTTGCGCCAACTGCTCGCAACGGGTCCAATGAGTGACCACCCGCCGGCCATCGAGCCAGCCGCTGGCCGCCAGTAAAAACGCCCCGGTGCACACCGATGACACCCGCCGGCATCCCGCCCCATGCTCACGCACCCATGCCACCAGGGCCGCATCCTCCGCCGCCGCGTAAACGCCCCAACCGCCGGCAATGATCAATGTGTCGCTGCTTTGCTCGGGCAACGGTTCGGCCAACAGCGCCAAGCCCGCTGACGACATCACCGCCCCGCCGCCGCGGGCAATCACTGTCGGCGCATAAGGCGGTGGCAAGCCTTTCTGGCGGGCAATGTCGTTGGCTGAGGCGAACACCTGTAGTGGCCCGGTGACATCGAGCAGTTGCACGTTGGCGAATGCGAGCACATCAATAGACTTGGGCATGTTTGGCGTAATTCGTGGGGTAATTGGCGTATGCGCCAAATCCTACGAGCCTAGAGTGAAGCCGTCCACCCACTTCACGAGAAAAACACCATGACGTTGCAGATCGGTTTTCTGTTGTTCCCGCAGGTTCAGCAACTGGACCTGACCGGCCCATACGACGTGCTGGCCTCGCTGCCGGACGTGAAGGTGCATCTGATCTGGAAGGACCTGATGCCCGTCACCGCGAGCACCGGCCTGGTGCTGAAACCCACCGTCACCTTCGACGATTGTCCGGCGCTGGATGTGATCTGCATTCCCGGCGGCAGCGGTGTCGGGCCGTTGATGGAAGATGACGAAACGTTAGCGTTCATCAAGGCCCAGGCGGCCCATGCGCGGTATGTCACTTCGGTGTGCACGGGAGCGCTGGTGCTAGGCGCTGCGGGCCTGCTCAAGGGTAAACGCGCGACCACTCACTGGGCGTATCACGAATTGCTCGCGCCGTTGGGTGCAATCCCGGTGAAGGATCGGGTGGTGCGCGATGGCAACCTGTTGACCGGTGGCGGGATCACCGCGGGCATCGATTTCGCGCTGACACTGGCCGCTGAATTGTTCGATAAGGACACGGCACAACTGGTGCAGTTGCAGCTGGAATATGCGCCGGCGCCGCCGTTTGCTTCGGGCTGTCCTGAGACTGCGCCGGTCAGCGTGCTGGAGGATGCGCAGAAACGGGCTGCCGGGTCGTTGAAATTGCGCTCGGAAATCACCGAGCGTGTGGCGGCGAAGCTCGATCAGGTAGCAGTACGCTGATCCATTCCTCGGTGAAGCCAAAGTCTGGCTTCACCGAGGACTTTCCATCGCCCACAAAAAAACCCGCCTAAGCGGGTTTCTCAAGACCATTTCGACATCCTGTCAGCAGCCATCCAGGCCTATGGTCGATCATCCGTGATCCTGAGTGCATCCTGCGACTCAGTTGATGAATCCAGATTAACTGCATTGTTCATGCGTAAACAGACGACATACCCGCGCTCTGGTGTAAGCCATTGACCATTTTGTCGAACTCATCCGCCAAAGCCCTTTCGACAGACGAAAAAAAACCCGCCGAAGCGGGTTTTTCCCAAGACCATGTCGACTCCCTGTCGATAGCGTTCCTTGCTGATGGCCGATCATCCATGATCCCGAAGCACTTCCTGTGTTCCGGTTGATGAGGCTAGATTACGCATCGGATCCAATCTGCAACAGGCGACATAGTTACCAATGCGTGTAAGACATTCGCTATACCACCCCTTCCGAAAACCCTTAGACGCGTCAGGTGTCGAGCCTGGAAGCCACGAGTTTCGGGGCCCGCAGACCATTACTCTTGCTGATGCTCGCGAGCCTTGGTGTTGATCTTCAGAAATTCTTCGATGTTGTTCATCTGCTCATCCCAACCACGGCTGTCCATGCGGAACGCCTTGAGCCGCCGCGTCTGGGGAATATGATCGAAGCCGGACTCGGTAACCCTGAGCAAGGTGCCGTTATCCATGTCTTCAAGCTCGAAGAGCACCAGCGTGGTGGGCTCCTGGGAGTAGTCGACTTCCGGCTCGACGGCATACGGGTGCCAGCGAAACGAAAACACCCGCTCCGGCTCGACTCGCTCCACCAGGACATTCCACAGCAAGTGCTCATAACCGGGGTAAGTAATCTGCCCCTGAGTCCATTCGCCGGCGACAAAACGCTTGCCTTCCAGTGCCACGCCAAACCACTGCCCGAACGCTTCAGCGTTGGCCAGCACACGCCAGACCTGCGAGCGCGGCGCTTTAAGCAGGATCTTCCTTTCGATGCGATCTGATGCTGGGTTCATAAGTCACCTCCTGTACTGAACAGTAGGCCTGTAAGACCACAAGACCAACCTTAAAGTTGTATCAATCGGGTTTCTCAATCAACCCTGCCTGAAATATTCGGCCTCACATCCGTGCCAAAGTTCGGGGTTGAGAACGTGAGAAGTGAAACAGGGGCGAGGACATCCAAGACTGCGCTGATCACTTACTAAGGGCTTCCAGCGCCACCGCAAGCGAATAAGCCTTCGCTACACTGCACCTCATCTTTTCTGTCACAGCGAGAATCCCCATGTACCCACGCGTGCTCCTGGCGCTGACGCCGTTGCTGTTCACCACCGTTGCTCATGCCGTCGATTGCGACAACGCCACCGACCAGGCCACGATGAATCAATGTGCGGCGCAGCAAAACAAGGGGGCGGACAAGGAGTTGAATGCGCTTTACCAGCAGATCACCGAGCGTTTGAAGGGCAGTCCCGACAGCAAGAAGCTGTTGGTTGGCGCGCAGCGGGCGTGGATCGGGTTTCGGGATGCCGAGTGCAAGTTTTCGGCGTCCGGGGTTGAGGGCGGGAGTGTCTATCCGTTGATTTACAGCCATTGCATCACGGACCTGACCAAGGCGCGGGTTGAGGCGTTCAAAACTTATTTGAAGTGTCAGGAGGGGGATTTGAGTTGCCCGGTGCCTGGGCAGTAAATTCTCTAGCGTTTTCGATGGCCTCTTCGCGAGCAAGCCCGCCCCCACATTCGACCGAGTTCTTCCAGAAAGAACGCGATTAAATGTGGGAGCGGGCTTGCCCGCGATGGCGTCAGCTCAGACGCCGCAAATTACCGGACAAATATCTGCGCCGTGGTAATCGCCATATCCCCACCCGGCAGTTTGATGCTGCCGATCTGTTTCATGCTCTCGGGATCGAAAATCGCCACGTCATTAAACGTCCCGGCGAGGTAGATCTTGCTGCCCTCCTTGTTGAAGGAAATGCAGTAGTAGGAATGATCCAGCGTCGCCGCCTGCAGCATTTTCTTTTCCTTGATGTCGTACTTCGCCAGGCGATTGAGCACGCCAAACATCAAGTTCGGGTCCTTCGGCGAGCGCATGCCGCTGAAGTAGATTTCCGTCAAAGGGCCGAAGTCGGTGGTTTCGGTCTTGCCGGTTTTCAGGTCGATGCTGAACAGCCCGTAGAGGTACTCGGCGGTGGCGGGGTCCTGTTTCTTGTCCTTGAACTTCGCCGCGGTGTAGAGCAGCGAAAAGTCATGGCGATAGGTCTGCTGGTTCCACACGTAGAGCACGTCCGGTGCGCTGTAGTTGGCCCGCTTCCAGTGACGGCTGGGGATCAGTACATCGAACTTGCCGGTTTTCACATCAACCTTGTAGACATCCGCCCCGGCCACGTACAGCGTGCCGTCGTCGCCACTCTGCATGATGGTCAGCTGCCGTGGCGCCGGGAAGCTGCGCACGGGTTTGGCGTCCATGCCTGCGTCAGTGGCGTAGACATCCAGGCGCGGCTGCTGCACTTCGTAGCGGTCATTGAGCATCAACGTCGGGTTGGCGATGGCAAACAGTTCCTTGCCGTCATGACTGAGGGTGAAGGCGAACATCGACTTAGCTTTCTCCCCCGGCTTCTGGGTGATGCTGGCGTGGAACACCTGCTTGCAGCTGTCCAGTTCGACCCCGTAGACATCGGCGTAGTGATTGTTCAACACGTAAGCGGTCTTGCGGTCCGGCGACAACTGAACCGTGCCCGGACCGAAGGCGTCCGGCATCTTGCAGGTCTTGAACAGGGTATCCGTGGCCAGGTCGAGCACGTGCAGGTTGTTCGGGTAATTAGTGGTCACCATGTACTCGTGACCGTCTTGCAGTGCCGTGTTTTCATCGGCCAGAACACTGAGCGAACAGCTGCTCAGGAGGGCGAAAGCGGCCAGGCCGCAGGCTTTGATGCTGTGCATGCTGGAATCCTTCTTCTTATCTGATCACTTGTCTTTAGGGAAGACAGTGCCAAGGTTGCGCCAATTGTCGTTGGACGCCTGGGCATCCTTGTTCCAGTCCGGGTAGGTGCTCATCATGTCGGGCACCTGGGCTGGCCACCAGCAAGGGTCGGAACAGCCATAAAGGTCAGCTTCCATCGGCTGGCACAGCGACGACACACCGCCAAACGCATCGATCTCCCAACCCGGGTCGGTGGTCGAGGCGCAGCCCGCGACGGAGCTCATCGCCACCACTTCTTCGATACGGTTTTCGGCCGCGGCCTCATCGAGTTTCAACGCTTTATTATTGATTGCCTTGAGATGTTTCATATCAGTGAGCCTTGCGCGGAGTGATGTAGCTGCTGATAAACGCAGGGTTGTTGGCCATGATCCGGGTGTAGACCTCGATGCCGAAGTCGACCCAGTCACGCATCAGTTCGCAATAGTGATAGGTCGGGTGGGTCGGGTCGCCGTAACGGGCGTAGCTCTCGTGGTAGCAGCCGCCGGAGCAGAGGTTACGGATCTGGCAGTCCTCGCACCCGGTGTTGGTGCGGTCCAGGCGCTGGGACAGAAAGTCGTTCAACTCAACCTGTTTCACACCGCTGTGCACGTTGCCGAATGTCGGCAGCGATGAGCCGGTAAAGCGGTGGCACAGGTTCAGCTCGCCCTTGTGATCCACCGCCAGCATCTTCAGGCCCGCGCCGCAGGGCAGGGCTTTTTTGTGGCCTTCGTGGATGTCGGTGATCAACTGGTGCAGGTTGGAGAACCCAATGTTGCGATGTTCCAGCGCCGCTTCCAGATAACGCCGGCCAAGCCTCTTCATGCTGGCGAAGACTTCGATCAACTCGTCGCTGGTCAGGTTGAAGGTGCTGATGTCGCCGGAGGTCACCGGGGCAAAGCCGACTTCGGCAAACCCCAGTTCATTGAACAGGTGATCCCAGATGGTTTCGACGTCGGTGACGCCGGTGGTCAAGGTCACGCGAGCGCCAACCGGACGGCTGTTGTAGCGCGACAGCAGCATCTCGGCCTTGCGCCGCACCACGTCGTACGTGCCCTGCCCGCCCACGGTGATGCGGTTGCGATCGTGCACGGTTTTCGGCCCGTCGATACTGACCGAGAGCCCGAAGCGATGGGCGTTGAGGTAGTCCACGGTGTCTTCGGTGAGCAGCGTCGCGTTGGTGGTCATGACGAACTCGACGAACTTGCCCGCCTCGCGGAAACGCTTCTCGCAATAGTCGACCATGTATTCGATCAGCTTGCGGTTGCTCAGCGGTTCGCCGCCGAAAAACACCACGGTGAAACGTTCCTCATCCGGGGATTCACGCAGCAGCATTTCCACTGATGCAATAGCCGTTTCGACATCCATTTTCTTGCCGGCCGACGGCTTGTCGAGGTCTTCCTTGTAGCAGTAGGTGCAGCTCAAGTTGCAGCCGGTGTTGACGTTGAGCACCACGGTATTGATCGCGGTGCGCTCGACCCGTTTGGTGCCGATGTCCGGCGTCAGCGGCGAGCCGTCGCTGACCAGTTCCAGGGACATCAACTCACGCAGGGTCTCGGTGATTTCCTCGCCGTTGAAGCGTGAAGACAATCGCTGGATCAGGTCGTCCGACGAGCAGCCGGGACCGCGCAACGTATCGATGATGGTGCCCGTCAACTCATCGCTGGCGAACAGCGAACTGCTGGGAATGTGAAACAGCATGCGGTCGGCATCGACGTGCACTTCGTGCAGGTTCCGCTCAACCAGATTCAAAATAGCGCCCATTGCAACCTCCTGTGCACACCCCGTTTTACGGGGCCTGCGGTCATTCCGAAAAAAGTGTCTGAAGACTCGGGTTTCAGCCAACTCACGGAATGGGTGGATTGTTCCAGCGTTGCACGGTGACGATCATGTGGCCTTCGCCGGTCAGGGATTTCCCTGCGTCGTCGACGGCGGCGATCACCTTCAGGTTGCCGGCATTGTTGGTGGACATTTTGCGTTGCGGGTTCGGCCCGGCATCGCCCGGGGTGAACACGCCGCTGTCGGCCTGCATGGTGCCGGCGAACTTGACGTCTTCATCTTCCTTGGCGCGGTCGTCGAAGGCTTCGACCGACCACTGTGCCGGGAACACACCGATGCGATACGGCTTGCCGTCAGCGCCCTTGCCCCAGGCTTCCGCGTCGAAACGGCCCTGGACTTTCGGTGTCGAACCACCGCCCTCGCCGATCCGCGCCACCGAGAACTCGGGCACGACTTTAACCTCGGCAATTTCGCTATAGACCGACAGGGTCGGGCCTTTCAGTGTACCGACGGTGACATTGCGCAGCCCTGGTTGGGCGTTGGTGGCAGCCTTGAGTTTGACGCGCATACGTTCCGGACTTTGCTCCAGCACTTCGACCACTTCCACGCCTTTGCCGAAGTTCGGTTTGCCCGTGAGGCCGCTGCCGATCAGGGTGACTTCCGTTTCGGCGCCAGCCTTCAAGTAACCCGGTTGAACGGCCAGCAAACGACTGCTGCCCTGCTTGGCCGCAACGAAGTCCAGACCACGTTCATCATGCTCGGCCTCGAACATCCGGCCTTGCATCGCGCTGCCTTGGGCGGCGAATACCTGGCGCATGGTCACACCGTCGATGGTCACGTTGCCGCGCCATTCGTAGCCGGTGTACAGAATCGCGCTGCCGTCGCCATTGAACGGCGTGCCGTCGGCGTATTGGCCTTTGACGCTGACCTTGAACGTGTCGTCGCCAGCGGCGCCGACGCTCATCACCCCGGCCAGTTCACCTTTGCCCGGCAAGTGGCCACTGAAGCTCCAGTCACCGACAAACGACTCGGCTTTCGGTGCTGCGCTCAGCCATTTTTTCCAAGCCGGGTTGTCCAGCGGATAACGCTTGGCCAACAGTGGCACCATTTCTTTTCGAGCCAGATCGAACCAGTCACGGTCGCGAGACAGGGCCTGGTATTCCAGCGATGGCCATTGACCGAGGTGGAAGTTCACCAGACGCTCCCATTCCTGGGCCGGACGCCGTTGCAGGGCGACCCGCGCACCGGAGTGACAGCGGCCGCACATCTGGCTGGTCTGGTCGTCGAATTTCTCAACGGTATTGAGTCGGCGCTCCAGCGCGTAACGCACCCCATCGGTTTCGCTCGGCGCCAGGCCTTGGGTGTCGGCCAGGTATTTGACCAGGGTGCGGCGGTCGTCATCGCTGATCTGCAAACCGTGCATGATCTGCATCCGGGCGATGCTCATCAGCCAGCCTTCCGGGGTTTTGCGCTGGTGGCTGATGCGGCTCAGGGCATTATCGGCTTCAGGGGTGTGGCAGCCCTGACAGGTTTCCTTGAGGATGGTCTGGGCGTCGCGGGCTGCCAGGCTATACGGCGAATGCAGCGCCACACAGGCGGCCACGGCCAGCAGACTGGCGCTCAGGCCTGATCGGAGTTTTCTCTTCATCAACGTCGAACCTCGCACGGTGCTTTCTTATTTTTGTGGCTTATCGTTTTTATGGTTTCTGCCGCCGGCGGCGCACCGCAGACGGAGGCAAGAGAAACGTCTGCGATGAGCAATACACGGAGCGTGCCAGCTTGCCGATTAGCTTTTTAATCAAGCGGTTGCGTGAAGTTGACCGCTGTTGACCCTGCCTGATCGAGAGCGCCTGCGTCTAATATCGCGACAGTTGTTGCAGTCTGAGACAAGCATAGATGCCTCCGGCCAAACATGACTCACCGAGCCTGCCGAACCGGGTCAGCACTCAAGTTCCCCCCCGGCCCGTCGATAACCTGCGTACACAAACGTTAAGGGAATGACGACATGGCAATTTCTTTAAACTCTGCCTTGATACAGCCATCGGCCGCTCAGCTCAGCCAGTCCAGCCAACCACTGACAGCGAAAACGCTGAGTGAAGAGCAGCAGAAAACGACGGTAAACATCAATCCGGCGGCGATTTATCATCCAGGCGATGAAGCGCCTGCCACCAGTCCGACCGTCGAATCGATCGAGACCTGGATCGGCCGATCCCGCTCACCTGACTTCCCTCAGGTTGCCGAACGGCACCAAAACGCCCATCAATCGCTGAAATCCTCTTTTGAAGAGTTCCAGTCTGCGCTGGCCCACGCCTATCCGGATCTCGCCGACAAAAAATTTGGCTTCACCATTCAAGCGGATGGAAGCCTCAAGGCCCTCAACACTTCAGGCGCGCTTAGTTCTTCCGATATGAATCGGCTGAACAATTTGCTGAATGCCTCCAGTTCGCTCAAATCGGCAGCGAGCAGTTACCGCGACGCCTCCATCGAGCTGGTGGCCGCCGACTCCGTATGGGGGGGCAGCTACATGGGCGGGTACAACCTGAACAAGGAGAACTTCGCCAACACCATCGATCTGGGTGCCCTGTTCTTGAAGAAAGGCTCGACGCCAAACGCTGAAACCCTGAACGGCTTCTTCTCTTCTCAGTTGTGGAGCAAAGGCGAACGGATGACGCAAGAGATGGAAGTGCAGATGCTGACCGAGCGCAACGCCAAGAAGATCGACGAAACAGTCTGATTGCAGACAGCTCAGCGTATCGCCCGAATCAGCCCGGGCCTCTTCTTCGGCCTGGGCTGAAAAAACCGTCTCTGGAATCTCAGGCACCGTCGCGATTTGCGACAACGTGGCAGAACCGGGCGGCCGCGGATTTGATCCCGCGCCCGCCGCCAAAGGGCTATCAGGCCCTTGCGGACAGTTGGCACAGCCATTGCGAAAGCCTCGTTCTCACGAACAACAAGAGGCCTCGCCATGACGCTCCCTTACCTGCTTCCCGCCACCTCGGCGTTCATCCAGCGCGCCCCGCGCATGCTTATCGGCGGCGACTGGGTCGAGGCTGCCGACGGCCAGACCATGCCCCTGCACAACCCGGCCACCGGTGAAGTGCTGTGTGTGGTGCCGCGGGCCACGCCCGAAGACGTTGACCGTGCGGTGCTCGCGGCGCGTCAGGCGTTCGATGATTCCGCCTGGACCCGCACCCGCCCCCGCGAGCGGCAGAACCTGCTGTGGAAACTCGCCGACCTGATGGCGCGCGACGCCGAACTGCTGGCGCAACTGGAATGCCTGAACAACGGTAAAAGCGCGGCGGTGGCCCAGGTGATGGACGTGCAGCTGTCGATCGACTTCCTGCGCTACATGGCCGGTTGGGCGACCAAAATCGAAGGCTCCAGCGTGGAAGTGTCGTTGCCGCTGATGCCAAACGATCAGTTCCACAGTTTCATTCGTCGCGAAGCGGTGGGCGTGGTCGGCGCCATCGTCGCCTGGAACTTCCCGCTGCTGCTGGCCTGCTGGAAACTCGGCCCGGCCCTGGCCACCGGTTGCACCGTGGTGCTCAAACCCGCCGATGAAACCCCGCTGACCGCCTTGAAACTCGCCGAACTGGTGCTTGAAGCCGGTTACCCCGAGGGCGTGTTCAACGTGGTCACCGGCACCGGCATCACCGCCGGTTCGGCGCTGACCCACAACCCGCTGGTGGACAAGCTGACCTTCACCGGCTCCACCGCCGTCGGCAAGCAGATCGGCAAGATCGCCATGGACTCCATGACCCGCGTCACCCTGGAGCTGGGCGGAAAATCGCCGACCATCGTCATGGCCGACGCCGACCTGAAGACCGCCGCAGCAGGCGCTGCCAGTGCGATTTTCTTCAATCAGGGTCAGGTCTGTTGTGCCGGCTCGCGGCTGTATGTGCAGCGCAAGCATTTCGACAATGTGGTGGCGGACATCGCCGACATTGCCAACGCCATGAAGCTCGGTAACGGGCTGGACACGAGCGTGGAGATGGGGCCACTGATCTCGGCGCGTCAGCAGGAGCGCGTATACGGGTACATCGAAAAGGGCCGGGAAAGTGGCGCGACCATCGCGTGCGGCGGTGAGCAATTCGGGCCGGGATTTTTCGTCAAACCGACGGTGATCGTCGATGTCGATCAGAAGCATTCGCTGGTGCAGGAGGAGATCTTCGGGCCTGTGCTGGTCGCCATTCCGTTCGACGATGAGGCCGATGCGTTGCGCATGGCCAATGACAGTCCCTACGGGCTTGGCGCGAGCATCTGGTCGAATGACCTGGCGGCGGTGCACCGGATGATTCCGCGGATCAAGTCGGGTTCGGTGTGGGTCAATTGCCACAGTGCGCTTGATCCGGCGTTGCCGTTTGGCGGGTACAAGATGTCGGGGGTTGGGCGCGAGATGGGGTATGCGGCGATCGAGCATTACACGGAGTTGAAGTCGGTGTTGATCAAGTTGTAGTAGCGGCGCCCTCTCGGGCGTCATCGCGGGCAAGCCCGCTCCCACAGGGGATTGTGGTTTACACAAAACTACTGTGGGAGCGAGCCTGCTCGCGAAGTGGCCAGGCCAGTCAACATAAATTCAAGGTTTGAACCCCTGAGCCAACAGCCAACTCCTGACCAGCCTGCCCTGCTCCACCGTCAACCCCGCCAACGCCTGCCCGGCGGATTCGGTCTGTAGCCGCCGCACCAGCGGCGCCAGCTCAACCCCCTGCACATGCCAGATCCCCAACGGCTGATCTGCCGTGATCACCACCTCAGCCTCATCCACAAAACCATCCTTTAACACCGGCGCTCGCTCGATTATCAACGAAGAAAAATCCGCCTCGGCGTGCGCCACCTCGGCATCCGGCCACTGCCGCCGCGCCTGCCAGAATGGCTGATCCAGCCAACGCTGCTCATCGGCATAAAAATCCCGCCCGATCCGCGCAAAACGCAAAAACAACTGCTCTATCCGCTGCTGATGAAAGCGCTGCGCCAGCGCTGCTCGCTCAGGTTTTCGCAGCAACGTGTTGATCACCGTCGGCGCTTGCAACGCCGAGGACAAGGACTGAAAAATCCCGTTGCCTGACAGCGGGTCGACCGCCATCGCCGCATCGCCGACCCGAATCCAGTTTTCACCACACACCTGCGGGTTAAGAATCGCGGTGCTGCTGCGCGCATGCAGTTGCAGGTCGATTTCAGGTTCGTTCGCAAAAAACGCCCGTGCCAGCGTCGAGCCCTGGCGCCGCTGGCGACAGTAATCCAGCAATTGCGCCTTGCCCGGCAGCGCAGCGCTGGCGACGTCCACCGTCCACTGCCAATAACACTGACCGTCCGCCCGTCGCGCCATCCACGCCCAGCCGTCCGCAAGGCTTTCCACGGCACTGGCGGTGTCACCCGGCGCACCTTGCCAGCGATTGAGCAGGCTGACCGTCTCTGGCCCGCGCAGCCCCTTGCCGAGCGCCGGCGCCTGGCGTCCGCGCGCCTCGACGAGGAAGTCCGCGAGCAACGCTTCATGCCCCTCAATCTCGACCCGATGCCCCGTCGCCGAGGTCTGTACCGTCAGCACCCGGCCTTCAATCAACTCGACGCCCGCCAGGCGCAGGTCCTCGCGCAGACCTCGATCAAAGCTCGGCCGATCGAGTAGAAATTCGATGTTTTGCGCGTGTTGCTGACCGTTCCACGACACCTGCCGCTGCGACGGCAATGCCGCATCCGCCAGCGCCTGATGCAGACCGGCACCGCGCAAGGCCTCCAGCACCCGGATGGAAACGCCTTCCAGCGCCGCAAACCGCCGCCACTCGCTGACCAGCGTCACGGCGTAACCGAGCCGGCGCAAACCCAAGGCCACCGCAGCCCCCGCCGGCCCAGCGCCAAGAATCAGAATCATGCGCCGAAACGCCGTTCAGGCCCGCGATAACGCGCGTTTTCCCGCAGCCAGTCAATGACCTGCTCGTTGCTCGCCTCGGGATGTGCAACCAGGAAACCGGCGATGTGCCCGCTCAACGCCGCACAGCCCAGGCTGGCGCCGGACTGCCCCGGATAGGTCCCGTGCACGCACGCCGCGAAATCCGCCTGCGCGCTGTTGAGCCATGACCATTCCTGTTCGGCGCAACGGGCATCGCCGGTCACCCGCAGCACCTGTGGATAGTTCGCCGGGAACACACCCTCGCCCTGCGCCGGGCTGGATGCACACAGCAAAATGCCCCGCGCCACTGCCGCTGCGCACGCCTCGCGCAACAGGCTGCGATCCTGTCGCAACCCGAGGCTCAGATTGATCAGCCGCACGTCCTGCGCCACCAGCCAGTCAATCGCCGAGGCAATCTGCAAGGCGCTGGTGACGCCACGCTGATCGAACACCTGAGCCACGCAGAACACCGCCGAAGGGGCCCGATGACTGATGGCTTCGATCACCGCGCTGCCATGACCGAGCGGGTCGTCGCGCAAGTCACTTTCGGCCAGACCGTCCGACAGCAACGAGAACCCTCGTCCGGCGATCACCTGCACCCGCTGCGCCGCCGAATGGCCGCTGTCCACCACACCGATTCGCAGTTCAGACTTCATGCAGCACCGTTTTCGACGTGAGCACGCCGTCGAGCAATTCAAAGCGCAGGTCGGCATCGGCCAGGGTCGAAGGGCGATGACTGATGAGGATACGCGTGCGCCCGGCAAACAGTCGGTCGATGGCCTCGATCACTTCGCGTTCGGTGGCTTCATCCACTGCCGACGTGGCTTCGTCGAGCACCAGAATCAGCGGATCCTGCAACAGCGCCCGGGCGATGGCGATGCGCTGTTTCTGCCCGCCGGACAACTGCTGCCCGCGTTCGCCCAACGGACTGTCGAGGCCTTCGGGCAATGAGGCGATCAGGCTGTCGAGTTGTGCCAGGCACGCTACTTCGGCAATCGCTTCACGACTGGCGTCGGGCACGGCGTAGGCCAGGTTGTCGGCCAGGCTGCCGCGAAACAGCACGATGTCCTGACTGACCACGGCGATCCGCCGGCGCAACTGGAACAGGTCCAGTTCCCGCAGGTCGACCTCGCCCAGCAACACCCGCCCGGACTGTGGGTCGTGATGGCGTTGCAGCAAATCGATCAGCGTCGATTTGCCGACCCCGGAGCCGCCGCTCAGGGCGACTTTCAAACCGTAGGGAATCCGCGCGTCGATGCCGCGCAAAGTGCTCGGCCGACCGGGATGGCTGAAGTGCACGTCGTCGAAACGCAGTTCACCGGAAATTGGCATAGGCTTGGGTTCAACGGGGGTCAGCACCGTCGGCTCCTCACCGCGCAATTCCATGACGCGCCCGAGGCTGACGGTCATCCGCTGAATAGCGACATAGAGCCCGAGCAAGCTTTGAACCGGCCCGACCGCCATCCCCAGATAGGTGGAAAACGCGATCAGCGCACCCAGTTGCCAGGTCCCTTGCACCACCCAATAACCGCCAATCAAAAAAGCACAGGCACGGGACAGAGAAGTCAGCGTCCCCGGCACGGCCTGAGTGAAAAACTCGGTGACTTGCAGGCGCAGCAGCTGACTCATGTAGCCTTGCCCCAATGCCTCCAGGCGCCGTGATTCACGCTGCTGCTGACCGGCGGACTGGATGAATTTCATCACCGGCAGGGTCTCGACCATGAACGACGACATGTCCGCCGAACGCTCGCGCAACTGACGCACATCGCGCTCGACCTTGCGGCGCATCCAGCGCAGCCAGAGCACGTCGAGGGGAATCAGCACCAGCGCCAGCAACGAGAGTTGCCACGACAAGGTCAGCAACATCGCCACCGCGACCACCAGGCCGATCACGCTCGATACCGCCGAAAACAACGAGTCCACGGCGAAGCGCTGGATCTCCGCGACGTCGCCATCGAGGCGCGACATCAGATCGCCGATGCGCCGTTGCCCGTAGAAGCTCGGCGACAGGGTTTGCAAATGCCGATAGAGGTCGTCGCGCAGCGAAAACAGAATCCGCCCGGAGAGTCGCGTGTGCAGGTAACGATTGATCCCCGAGAGCGCCGTGCCAAGCAGCCCGGCGATGATCATCAGGCCGGCGATCAGCACCAGCATGGGGAAGTTGCGGGCCAGCAAGCCATCGTCGATCAGCAGCTTGGTCAACCACGGCTGCACCAGCACCAACGACGAGGCGCAGACCGACAAACCAAGCAGCCCGGCAATCGCCAGACGATGCGGACGCACAAAGCTGTAGAGCCAGCGCAACGCCGCTTGCAGCGCTTCTGGGTTTTGACTCTCGATCAGCCGAACGATCAAGCGCTGCATCACGTACGCAACTGTTTGAGCTTGCGGTACAAGGTTGCGCGGCTGATGCCCAAGGCATCGGCGGCGGCCGAGACGTTGCCCTGATGGCTGTCCAGCGACTGGCGAATCAACTCCAGTTCGTTTTCGCGAATACTGCCCGACGGGGGGCGTTCGCTGGCGTTCAGTTCGTCGAGCATGCTGTCGGGCAAGTGGTCCAGGGTGAGTACGGTGTCCCCCGGTTCGCGCATGGCCAGCGCAGTGCGCAAGACCATTTCCAGTTGGCGGATGTTGCCCGGCCAGTGATAGCCCGCGAGCAGGCGATTCAGATCGTCATGCAGGACCATGCCCGGTGCGTCGAGTCTGGTCAGCACACGACCGACCAAAGCGCTGAAATCGTCGCGTTCGCGCAGAGCCGGCAGCATTACGCTGATGCCGTTGACCCGGTAGAACAGGTCTTCACGGAAGTGTTTCTCTTCGACCAGGCGTTTGAGGTCGCGGTGGGTGGCGCAGATCAGGGCGACGTCGATGTCCTGTTCTTCACCGGCGCCCAAAGGCGCGACTTTACGGTCCTGCAAGACGCGCAGCAGACGCGCCTGCAAGGCTAGCGGCATGTCGCCGATTTCGTCGAGAAACAGCGTGCCGCCGTGGGCCTGTTGCAAACGACCAACCATGCCGCCGCGCCGCGAGCCGGTGAACGCGCCTTCACGGTAGCCGAACAGTTCGGACTCGATCAGGCCTTCGGGAATCGCCGCGCAGTTCACCGCGACAAAGGGTTTGTCGCAGCGGCTGCCGGCCATGTGCAAGGCACGGGCAATAACTTCCTTGCCGGTGCCGGTTTCGCCGAGCAGCAACACCGGCAACTCATTGGCCAGCCCTTGACGGGCCATGCGCAAGGCCCGGGCATAGCGGACATTGCTGCCGGCCAGGGCGTCGAGATCGGGTTGCGGTTTAGCGGTTTTGGCGGTGCTGCGCGGCGGCGTGCTGACGTTGATCGACCGCTGCGGCGCGCGCAGGGTTTTGTAGAAGAACTCGCCTTTGGCGGTCTGCAAACTGCCGATGCCGCCCTGATGCAGACGCGACAACAGTTGCAGGCCGTCGACGCCGAGAAACTCTTCGCAACGACGACCGACCAGTGCCGAGCGTTCGGCGTGGAGCAACTGACATGCCTGGGCGCTGACTGCCAGAATCTGCCCGCCGAGGCTCACCGCCAACAGGCCCTGCCAAGGGGATTCGAGGTATTGCCGACGGCTGTGGAAGGCCAGGACGATCTGGTCCGGGAAACTGGCGTTGAACACCCGGCTTTCGATCTGACTGACGGCCATGGCCAGCAACGCGGTGCTGTCGTGAACGCGCCCGAGCGGGCCTTCGCGGGTCAGGTCGAGGACGCCAAGGATATCGCCTTGCGGGCAATAAATCGGCACGGAGGTGCAGGAGAAATCGGTCAGGCGATCAAGGTAGTGCTCGCCGCAATCGATCATCGTCGGCCGGGCCTCCACCAGTGCGGTGCCCAGCGCGTTGGTGCCGCGAGCGGCTTCGCTCCAGCAGGCGCCAAGGGTGATGTCTTGCAGGCCGCTGCCCTTGAGACGGTCGGCGCGGCCTTCGACCGCGAGGATGGTGGCATCGGAATTGGCGAGGATGATCAGGCCTTCCTTGCCCTGACGGTCAGCCAGGTAATCGATCGCTGGCAACGCTGCGTCGATCAACAGGCGATTGTTCGCCAGCAGCACGTCGAGGCTCGCGCTCGACTCCAGCGCCAGTTCATGTTTGCTGTTGAAATGCACGCCATGGCTGAGGCTGCGCCGCCACGATGCATCGATTTCCGCCCGCAACACCCCATCGGGGACTTCGCCCTCGAGGTGGAGTTTTTCCCGGGCCAGCCGGGCTTCACGGTGCAGCTTGGGGGAAGTTGTTTTTATTAGCGTCATCAAGCGCTCCGGATCGGTCCGCCCTGCGCTTTTTTAAGTTCAGCGCCCTGCCGCAATCTTTACGTTAACGTCAGGGCGATGGCAAGTGCCTTACGGCATTTGGATTTCATCGGGACGAGCGCGTTATCGTTCGTGCGCGAAAGCTGCCGGCACTTGCTCAGTATTCGTGAACCTGTGCCGGGAAGCCCTGATCACTTAAACGTGAGGATCACCAGGTGGTTTACTCGGCGTGGCGTACTGCGGTTTCAGGTGGCCGTCCTGATCGAGTAACCAGGCGTCCATGATCTGTCGCACCACAGGCCCGGCGACGCGACCGCCAGCCTCGCCGTTTTCGATCATCACCGAGATCACAATCTTCGGATGCTCGGCCGGCGCGAAGCCGACAAACAGAGCATTGTCACGGTTGCGCTCCAGGGTTTTTGCCCGGTTGTAGCGCTCACCCTGTTTGATCGCGACCACTTGCGCGGTACCGCTTTTTCCGGCGATGCGGTACTGAGCACCCTGCGCCGCCGCTCGGGCGATCCCGCGGGCGTCGTGCATGACCATTTGCATGCCGTGGTTGACCTGCTCCCAGTCACGCGGGTCTTTCAACAGGATGTTTGGCATCGGATGCTCATCCACTGGCGCCACACCGTCCACGGTTTTGGCCAGGTGCGGGCGGTTCCACACACCTTTGTTGGCGATCAGCGCAGTGGCTTGAGCCAGCTGCAAAGGCGTGACCTGCATGTAACCCTGGCCGATACCGAGGATCACCGTCTCGCCGGGGAACCACGCTTGACGGCGAGTGGCGCGCTTCCAGGCCTGAGACGGCATCAAACCGGCAGACTCTTCGAACATGTCCAGCGAGACCTTCTCGCCGAGACCGAACATCGCCATGTAGTCGTGCAGGCGATCGATACCCAGCTTGTGCGCCAGGTCGTAGAAGTAGGTGTCGTTGGAGCGCATGATCGCTGCGTCCATGTCTACCCAACCGTCGCCGCTGTGGTTCCAGTTACGGTACTTGTGATCGAAGTCCGGGAGTTGGTAATAACCAGGATCGAAGACGCGGGTCTGCGGGGTCACGACACCCGCATCCAGTCCGGCAATCGCCACTTCAGGCTTGATGGTGGAACCGGGCGCATAGAGACCGCGCAGCACGCGGTTAAACAGCGGCCGGTCGATGGAGTCGTGCAGTGCCGCGTACTCCTTGAAGCTGATCCCGGTCACGAACAGGTTCGGGTCAAAGCTTGGCTTGCTGACCATGGCCAACACTTCGCCGGTCGATGGATCGAGCGCGACCACAGAACCACGACGATCACCCAGGGCTTCTTCGGCGGCTTCCTGAAGTTTGACGTCGAGGCTCAGTACGATGTTTTTACCGGGCACCGGATCGGTGTGTTTGAGCACTCGCAGCACGCGACCCTGGGCGTTGGTTTCGACTTCTTCGTAACCGACGTGGCCGTGCAATTCTGATTCATAAAACTTTTCAATCCCGGTTTTGCCGATGGATTGGGTGCCCCGGTACTCAACCGTATCCAGGGCTTTGGATTCTTTCTCGTTGATGCGACCGACGTAGCCGATCGAATGCGCGAAGTGCGCGCCCATCGGGTAATGGCGGACGAACTGCGGCTCGACATCGATTCCGGGCAGACGGAACTCGTTGACGGCGAGTACGGCGATTTGCTCTTCACTGAGCTCGTAGAACAGGGTGACGGGCACAAATGGGTGGCGTGCCTGCTTCATCGCTTTGTCGAACAGCGCCCGGTCCTCGGCCGGCAGGTGCAGAAGGTTGACCACCTCGTCCAGCTCTTCTTTGACATCAGCGGCGCGTTCACGGGTGATGGTCAGGTTGAAGCTGGGACGGTTGTCGGCGAGGACCACGCCGTTGCGGTCGTAGATCAATCCGCGCGTGGGAGTGATCGGCAATACGTGGACGCGATTGTTTTCCGAGATGGTCGAGTGATAGTCAAACTCAACCACTTGCAGCACGTACAGGCGTACGACCAGTGCACAGGTAATAGCCACGACGAACAAGGCGCAAGCCATCAGTCTTTTGTTGACCAGGCGCGTCTCTTTTTCGTGGTCTTTGATCGGTATCGGCTGGGGCATTTCTACAGCTGCTCTTTAATTAAAAAGGGGCGCCGATCCGTAGGCTTGAAATCAGTCCGTTAAAAAACGAGCTGCACCATACCAAAAACCCTGCGGTCACTTTAGTGCGATTTCCTCTAACGGTTGTCCTTGAGGGCCAAAACGACGGTTGGTTTTTTTCTGACTCGTGCGATTTGTTCAAAATTGATATTCCGATTCATGCATTTTTCTTGCTGATGGGCCTGTGGATACTGGGTGCATGTCATTCCCTTTTTGGAGTCTTTTCATGCATCCACGATTTACACGATTACTCGGTTCGAACGGTTTTTCCATTGGGCTGGAGCTGCCACTGGATAACGATTGGTCCAGCGAGGGCCAGCGACGACGAATGGCCGAGGATCGCCCTTTCGGTGTTCCGGATCTGAAGCAGCACGCGGCGATGGCGCGGCTGGCGGACAAGGCTGGGTTCCGCGCTTTGTGGGTCCGCGATGTACCGGTTTACGACCCGAATTTCGGCGATGCCGCACAGGTATTCGAAGCCTTTTCCTACCTTGGATACCTGGCCGGAATCACCGACAACATCATGTTGGGTACAGCGGCGGTTGTACTGCCATTGCGTCAGCCATGGCTAACCTTGAAATCGGCAAACAGTGTTGATGAGTTGAGTGATGGACGCTTGCTGCTTGGCGTGGCCAGTGGCGACCGGCCGATGGAATATCCATTGTTTGGAGTGGATTACGATCAGAGGGGAGAGATTTTCCGCGATACGCTGGAGTTGCTTCGCGACCAGGGTGAAGGCCGCCTGCCAGAAGGTGCGCGCTTGCTTCCGCAGCGCGATGAATCTGCACCATTGTTAGTGGCAGGTCTGGGTCAGCAAACGCCCGCATGGATTGGTGAGCATATGGATGGCTGGCTCGCCTACCCGGGTACGCCAGATGAGCATCGGCGTCGGGTCGCATTGTGGCGCGAGGTGGGTGGAGATAAGCCTTACATCAGCTTCGTCCACCTGGATTTGGCAGCCAATCCTCACGCACCAATGCGACGGGTACGTTTCGGTGGGATTTGCGGGCGGTTGGCGTTGATTGATGAGCTTCAGGCATTGCGTGAGGCTGGGGTACAGCATGTTGGCCTGCATGTGCGTCGTAGTGAACGACCGGTTGCCGAGATTATTGAAGAAATCGCTGAACACGTTCTGCCGAAGTTTCACTGACAATGCAGTGGCTTCAAGGGCAGCCCATGAGGTTGCCCTTTTTTTCGGCACTTTCCTGCGGACAAAACAAAACCCCTACCTGCATACGCAGATAGGGGTTTCGGAATTTAATCTTGACGATGACCTACTCTCACATGGGGA
>NZ_CABVIR010000006.1 GCF_902498065.1 Pseudomonas fluorescens
CTCCAGAGTTCCGTTCGCAGGACACCGCGCAAAACCCGAGAAAAAATCATCGTCGCGACTACTCACCGCGGTCGTCGAATCGCCAAGCTTTATCAGCCGCTCCATGTCCAACAGCGAAGGCATGTCCATCGCCCGACTGACCTTGTCCGCATTGCGGCTCAAGAAATCGCCAAGCTGCTGGCGATACAAAACCAACGTGTCTTTAAAACCGTCGAGCTCCTGCTCGATGCGCCCCCTCTGATCCATCAGTTCAGCTCCGCCATGAGGTAATTCGCCAAGGCTTGTTTCGGTGCTTGAGGCAGGTCCGGCGCTTGCAGAAAGATCGCGACCTTGTGCCGCAACACACGCTGCGAAAACGCCTCAAAAAGATCAGGACGGTCCTCGCCCAACCACTTCATCAAGTTGTCGATGCGGGTTGTCGCTGACTGGGTGGCGAGGTCTTCGAGCAGTGATTCACCCACTTCCCACCACGGAAAAACCCTGGAGGTTTTCAATGCATTGCCGCCGATATCGAGCGGCTGCCCATTGATCAAACAACGCTCAAGCACTGGCATTAAGTTGGCGGCGTTAACGTCGGCAGACCGAAGAATCGGCAACAGATAACGCCCATCCCAGAAGCGGAAAAACACCGCATTGCCGTTGGGCAAAAGCACTTGGGTCAGGCTGCGCAGATGCTCGACCAAGGCGTCTTGAGACGCAGAAGAAACCGCCAGCCACCCCCAGTCACGGGACTCGGTCGTAGCGACCCACTGCAGAAACTCACTGCTTGCGGCGACGATTCCGACATAGGGCATCACCGGTTCCCACTCGGCATAGGCGGTGTCGGCCCAGATCGGGCTCGGCGCTTGTGCCAAAGTTGTGTGTCGCCAGGCATTCAATGGCTGCGCAGCACTGGCACCGCTGAAAATCGCGAACAACTGCTCGCCAGGCTTGAGCGGTTGGCGTTCCAGCCAGGCGTGGGGTGACAAGCGATCAGGCGGCACAGACACCGTCCTTGCAGCGCTCGCATTCTTCGCAGAACGGCGCGTCGCTTTGCAGGCTCATGATCTGTGCGGTACTCAGCAGCGCGACCGGGGCGACGAGAAGTTTAAACGGCGTATCCGGCGACACGGGCGCAGCGGCCATCGACGGCATCAACCCTCCACCGACCTGAATCGGTACGCTGCTGAAAATCCCGCCGGGACCGATGTTGATCCACTGCCCGCCCGCCTGAATCGTCGCGCTGGCACCGCCGTCGATGACCACTTGCTGACCGGCGCGGACGTGGAATTGCTGACTGGCGTTGAGCGCCTGACTGGACACACGGATGTGCCGGTCGCCCATCACCACCAAGTGATCGTCAAGCTTCACTTCGGCTTGGCGCTGGCCGTGAGTGATGCGTTGTTCGTCAGCTTTCAGCTCATGGCGAGCGGTCCCTGTGACGATGATGTTGCGCTGGTTGTCGACCTGCACCTGCTGATCATTCAACACGTGCTGGGTCCAGTTTCGCTGGGCGCGCAGGTAGATTTCCTCGGCGCCTTTGCGATCCTCGATGCGCAATTCGTTGTAACCGCCGCCTCCTGGACTGCTCTGGCTGCGGAAGATGCTGCGGGTCTTGTCGGCGGGCAGGTCCAGCGGCGGCGGTGTTGCGGCGTTGGGCAGGCACCCCATCACCAGCGGTTTGTCGGCATCGGCGTCAATGAAACCCACCAGCACTTCCATGCCGACTCGCGGAATCAGCACGCTGCCGTACTGCTCGTGGGCCCAGCCTGTGGCAACCCGCAACCAGCAACTGGAATGTTCATTGAGCTGACCGTCGCGGTCCCAGGCGAGCTGGACCTTGACCCGACCAAACTCATCGCAATGGATTTCGCTGTCGACCGGACCGGTGACCACGGCAGGCTGGTAGCCGAGCATGCGTGGCTTTTCTGGTCCTAGCGGTGCGCGAAAGGAAACGTCCCAAGGCGTCGCCAGAAAAGTATTGCAGTAACCCTGGAAATCATCCGGGTTATCGCCGGGGGCCGACTCTTCCAGCACTTGCGGTTGGCGGCCATGGTGTTCGATTTCGGTGATCAACCACAGGTCATTCCACGCCTGACGCGGATGGTCGGCGAGGCGTAGGAAATGCCCGCTGATCAAGGCAGATTCATCGCCTCGACCTGCAGCCTGACGGTAGTCGGCGTTGTGGCGCTCCAGCGTTCGTTGAGCGAGGTCCTTGCCATGATCGCGATCCGAGAACTGGCCAGGAAAGTGGTAGGCCTCCAGTGCCGGCAATTGCTGACTGTCGACACGACTTTCAAGGTCCAGGCGAGGTTTGGTGAAGTCGTAATCGCGAAGGGTCACGGCCGTCGTGCGGGTTTCCAAGCGCACGTTAAAGCGCTTGATGACAGGTGCTTGCGCTGCCATGCCGGTGTCTGGAAGGTAGGGAATCGGCTCGGGCAAACGAGGGAAAACTGTCTGGTCATCACCAAACACCAGCAAATGCCCCTCGGGGCTGTGCTCAAAGTGGTAGTGAATACCGATCTCGGCACACAGCCGCTGGATGAACGCCAGGTCGCTTTCCGCGTATTGCACGCAGTACTCGCGCTCGGGGTAATCGCTGCCGAGCTGAAAATGGAAGCCAGCCCCCATGAGAATGCCGTGACTTTTGAGGACCGCCTCGATGATCGCCGGCACGCTTTTGTGCTGGAAAATTCGCTGATTGATGCGATGGCTCAAATAGGCAAGATTCGGCACCAGACTGACTTGATAACGCGTCAGACGCTTCCCGGAATCGCCTTGCCCCACGCGATAAATCTGACCGTGAATGCCGGAGCCTTGTGCATCGAGACTCAGAAAGGCCTGACGATGCAGGAGGTTTTCGAGTTTGATGTCCGGCCGATCGCTGACCAGTTCCAGGTCAAAGCGGTAAGGCTGGCTGATAGCTTCCTTGCCGGTGAACTCAAGCACCTTGAGGTCATTCTGGTCGCCGTCGACGGTCAGCGTGAAGCGCGGTTGATTAGCAGGAGCGAACATCCGATGTGTCTCTGCAGATTGAAGGCGAGCGATTCTGCATGAGCGAAAACGGGTGTTAGCGGAGGGACAGGAAAAACAGATTACCCCTGCTTTTTTAGGGAATCTTCCTTCAATAATCGGGATGTTTGGCTACAGACATTCCTTTCAGAAACACAGCAGAACAACCGTAGGAGCGAGCTTGCTCGCTCCTACGGTGGGATTTTCTAACGCCCAATAAAAACGGCCCGCCTCCAAAGGAAGCGGGCCGTTTTCATGTTCGGCGAAAGGTCTGAGCCTCAGCTCATCCCGATCACTTGTTCAGGCGGAAATCAGCCTCGGCAGCCGCGAAACGCTGCAGCATGCCGTGTGTCGGCGCGCCCAGTTTGCTGACGATGTAGATCGCCAGGCTGGCGAAGATGAAACCAGGGATGATTTCGTACAGACCCAGCAGCTCGAAGTGTTTCCACACGATCACGGTGATCGCGCCAACCAGGATGCCAGCCAGTGCGCCGTTGCGGGTCATGTCTTTCCAGATCACGGAGATCAGGACCACCGGACCGAACGCAGCACCGAAACCGGCCCAAGCGTAGCTGACCAGACCCAATACGCGGTTTTCCGGGTTGGCGGCCAACGCGATGGCGATCAGGGCAACCAGCAGCACCATGGCGCGGCCAACCCAGACCAGTTCAACCTGGGAAGCGGTTTTACGCAGGAAGGTTTTGTAGAAGTCTTCGGTCAGGGCGCTCGAGCACACCAGCAACTGGCAGCTCAAGGTGCTCATTACCGCGGCCAGAATGGCCGACAGCAGGACACCGGCAACCCATGGGTTGAACAGGATTTTCGCCAGCTCGATGAACACGCGCTCCGGGTTTTCGGTCACAGGACCGGCCAGTTCAGGGTGTGCAGAGAAGTAAGCGATACCGAAGAAACCTACCGCGACGGTGCCGCCCAGGCACAGGATCATCCAGGCCATGGAAATGCGACGTGCCTTGGCGATCGACTTGACCGAATCCGCCGCCATGAAGCGCGCCAGGATGTGCGGTTGGCCGAAGTAGCCCAGGCCCCAACCCATCAGCGAGATGATGCCGATGAAGGTGGTGTTTTTCAGCATGTCGAAGTTGCTGGCGTCTTTCGCTTCGATGGCCAGGAACGTGGTGTCAACGCCGCCGGTGGCCAGCAGCACGATGATCGGCGTCAGCAACAGGGCGAAGATCATCAGCGTGGCTTGTACGGTATCCGTCCAGCTCACGGCCAGGAAACCGCCGACGAAGGTGTAGGCAATCGTCGCCGCAGCACCGGCCCACAGCGCTGTCTCGTAGGACATGCCGAAGGTGCTTTCGAACAGACGGGCGCCGGCCACGATGCCGGAAGCGCAGTAGATGGTGAAGAACACCAGGATCACGACCGCGGAGATGATCCGCAGCAGACCGCTTTTGTCTTCGAAGCGGCTGGAGAAGTAGTCCGGCAGGGTCAACGCATCGCCGTTGTGCTCGGTCTGCACGCGCAGACGGCCGGCGACGAACAGCCAGTTCAGGTAAGCACCGATGATCAGGCCGATGGCGATCCAGCTTTCGGACAGGCCGGACATGTAGATGGCGCCCGGCAGGCCCATCAACAACCAGCCGCTCATGTCGGAGGCGCCGGCGGACAATGCAGTCACGACGCTGCCCAGGCTGCGACCGCCCAGAATGTAGTCAGAAAGGTTGTTGGTGGAGCGATAGGCCATGAAGCCGATCAGCACCATTGCTGCGATGTAGATCACGAACGTGATCAGGGTTGGATTGCTTACGCTCATTAAGTTACGCCCTGGCTTTGTTTTTATGTAGCGGCGGCTGGTGAACCGCACGCAAACGACGACGTTTGACAGACGATTTCAGATCCCGCGCATTTATGACTGATGTTTCCCCAGGAAAGCCATCAGCCAGATACACCTGTCTTTTCGACTGGTTGCACCTTGGCCGCGAATGCTATTCAACAATGCAAATAAGGTGCAACCCATTTCGCGAGAATAAGTTGCACCTAGTCGGATTTACCGGAAAAAAGCCGGTTTTTGCTTCCTTTTAGCGCAGTCAACGACCGTTCCTAGAATTAAAAGCACCAAGCAAGTGCGGTACGTTCGTACCGGAATTTATTTCCTGACGAGCTGCTTATAATTCCGACAAAAAAAGGGTTGCACCCGGTTGCACCTCAAAGGTTGCCCAGCTAATCTTGCGGCCAGCTGATGCCACGCGGTCGTGGCAAACATGAGGATAAAAATATGGCTACCACCACCCTTGGGGTCAAACTTGATGACCCGACCCGCGAGCGCCTCAAGGCGGCCGCGACCTCGATTGATCGCACACCGCACTGGCTGATCAAGCAGGCAATTTTCAATTACCTGGAAAAACTCGAGGGTGGTGCAACCCTGACCGAGCTGAACGGCCTGACCGCCAAAGAGGCTGACGACAGTGGCGAAGTCCATGTCGACCACGCGCACCAGTGCTTCCTCGAGTTCGCCGAAAGCATCCTGCCGCAATCGGTGCTACGCGCTTCGATCACCGCCGCTTACCGTCGCCCTGAGCCGGAAGTGGTGCCGATGCTGATCGAACAGGCTCGCTTGCCAGTCGCCATGGCTGAAGCCACCAACAAGCTGGCGGCCTCGATTGCCGAGAAACTGCGCAATCAGAAGAGCGCCGGCGGCCGTGCCGGGATTGTTCAGGGCCTGCTGCAGGAATTTTCCCTGTCGTCCCAGGAAGGCGTGGCGCTGATGTGCCTGGCCGAAGCGCTGCTGCGCATCCCGGACAAAGGCACTCGCGACGCACTGATTCGCGACAAGATCAGCACCGGCAACTGGCACCCGCACCTGGGCAACAGCCCGTCGCTGTTCGTCAACGCCGCGACCTGGGGCCTGCTGCTGACCGGCAAACTGGTCGCCACTCACAATGAAGCCGGCCTGACTTCGTCCTTGAGCCGCATCATCGGCAAGAGCGGCGAGCCGATGATCCGCAAGGGCGTCGACATGGCCATGCGCCTGATGGGCGAGCAGTTCGTCACCGGCGAGACCATCGCCGAGGCCCTGGCCAACGCCAGCAAGTTCGAAGCCAAGGGCTTCCGCTATTCCTACGACATGCTGGGTGAAGCCGCACTCACCGAACACGACGCCCAGAAGTACCTCGCTTCGTACGAACAAGCCATCCACTCGATCGGCAAAGCGTCCCACGGCCGTGGGATTTATGAAGGCCCGGGCATTTCCATCAAGCTGTCGGCACTGCACCCGCGTTACAGCCGTGCGCAGTACGAGCGTGTGATGGACGAGTTGTACCCGCGCCTGCTGTCGCTGACCCTGCTGGCCAAGCAATACGACATCGGCCTGAACATCGACGCCGAAGAAGCCGACCGCCTCGAGCTGTCGCTGGATCTGCTGGAGCGCCTGTGCTTCGAGCCGCAACTGACCGGCTGGAACGGCATCGGTTTCGTGATCCAGGCCTATCAGAAGCGTTGCCCGTATGTGATCGACTACGTGATCGACCTGGCTCGCCGCAGCCGTCATCGCCTGATGATCCGTCTGGTAAAAGGCGCGTACTGGGACAGCGAAATCAAGCGCGCCCAGGTCGAAGGCCTGGAAGGCTACCCGGTCTACACCCGCAAGGTGTACACCGACGTTTCCTACATCGCGTGCGCCCGCAAGTTGTTGTCGGTACCGGAAGTCATCTATCCGCAGTTCGCCACGCACAACGCCCACACGTTGTCGGCCATTTACCACATCGCCGGTCAGAACTATTACCCCGGTCAGTACGAGTTCCAGTGTCTGCACGGCATGGGTGAACCGCTGTACGAACAGGTTGTAGGCAAAGTTTCCGAAGGCAAGCTGAACCGTCCGTGCCGCGTGTACGCACCCGTCGGCACTCACGAAACGCTGTTGGCGTACCTGGTACGTCGTCTGCTGGAAAACGGCGCGAACACTTCGTTCGTCAACCGCATCGCCGACCAATCCATTTCGATTCAGGAGCTGGTGGCCGATCCAGTGGCCAGCATCGAGCAGATGGCGACGCTGGAAGGCGGCTTCGGCCTGCCGCACCCGCGTATCCCGCTGCCGCGTGATCTTTATGGTGCCGAGCGCGCCAACTCCAGCGGCATCGACATGGCCAACGAACATCGTCTGGCTTCCCTGTCCTGCGCCCTGCTGGCCACCGCTCATAACCACTGGAAAGCCGCGCCGATGCTCGGTTGCGTTTCCAGCACCGAAACCCCTGCGCCAGTCCTCAACCCGTCGGATCTGCGCGACGTGGTCGGCCATGTGCAGGAAGCGACCGTCGAAGACGTCGACAACGCGATCCAGTGCGCCTTGAATGCTGCGCCGATCTGGCAGGCCACTCCGCCCGCCGAACGTGCTGCGATTCTGGAACGTGCCGCTGACCTGATGGAAGGCGAGATCCAGCCGCTGATGGGCCTGTTGGCTCGCGAAGCCGGCAAGACCTTCGCCAACGCCATCGCCGAAGTGCGTGAAGCCGTGGACTTCCTGCGGTACTACGCCGTGCAGGCACGCAACGATTTCACCAACGACGCCCACCGCCCACTGGGTCCGGTGGTCTGCATCAGCCCGTGGAACTTCCCGCTGGCGATCTTCAGTGGCCAGGTCGCTGCGGCGCTGGCCGCCGGTAACCCGGTACTGGCCAAACCGGCGGAACAAACCCCGCTGGTCGCCGCTCAAGCCGTGCGTTTGCTGCTCGAAGCCGGGATTCCGGAAGGCGTGCTGCAACTGCTGCCGGGTCGTGGCGAAACCGTTGGCGCCCGCCTGGTCGGTGACGATCGGGTCAAAGGCGTGATGTTCACCGGTTCCACCGAAGTCGCTCGTTTGCTGCAACGCAACGTCGCCGGTCGCCTGGATGCACAGGGCCGTCCGATTCCGCTGATCGCTGAGACTGGCGGCCAGAACGCGATGATCGTCGACTCCTCGGCACTGACCGAACAGGTCGTGATCGACGTGGTGTCGTCGGCCTTCGACAGCGCCGGTCAACGTTGCTCGGCCCTGCGTGTCCTTTGCTTGCAGGAAGATTCCGCTGACCGCGTCATCGAAATGCTCAAGGGCGCCATGGCTGAATGCCGTCTCGGCAACCCTGAGCGCCTGTCCGTGGACATCGGCCCGGTGATCGACGCCGAAGCCAAGGCGGGCATCGAGAAGCACATCCAGGCCATGCGCGACAAAGGTCGCAACGTCTATCAGGTGGCCATCGCCAACAGCGAAGAAGTCAAACGCGGCACCTTCGTGATGCCGACGCTGATCGAGCTGGAAAGCTTCGATGAGCTGCAACGCGAGATCTTCGGTCCGGTGTTGCACGTAGTACGCTACAAGCGCAAAGAAATCGACCAGTTGATCGGTCAGATCAACGCTTCCGGCTACGGTCTGACGCTGGGCGTGCACACGCGTATCGACGAGACCATCGCCAAGGTGATCGACAACGTCAACGCCGGTAACGTCTACGTGAACCGCAACATCGTTGGCGCTGTGGTTGGCGTGCAACCGTTTGGTGGCGAAGGCCTGTCGGGCACTGGCCCGAAAGCCGGTGGCCCGTTGTACCTGTACCGTCTGCTGTCGACTCGTCCTACCGATGCAATCGAACAATCCTTCGCTCGTGGCGATGCCGTCACGGCACCGGATGTTCGCTTGCGTGATGCCATGAGCAAACCGCTCACCGCCCTGAAAGCCTGGGCCGACAGCAACAAGTTTGCCGACCTGAGCACCCTGTCCGTGCAGTTCGCGGCGCAATCGCAAAGCGGGATCACTCGCGTGTTGGCAGGCCCGACTGGCGAACGCAACAGCTACGCCATTCTGCCGCGCGAACACGTGCTGTGCCTGGCGGAAGTCGAGGGCGATCTGCTGGCTCAACTGGCCGCTGTTTTGGCCGTGGGTGGTTCGGCGGTGTGGCCGGAAGCTGACTTGACCAAGGCACTGTTCGCACGTCTGCCGAAGGAAGTTCAGGCACGCATCAAGCTGGTTTCCGACTGGAACAAGGACGAAGTGGTGTTTGACGCGGTTCTGCATCACGGCCATTCCGATCAACTGCGCGCGGTTTGCCAGCAAGTGGCCAAGCGTGCCGGGGCGATTGTCGGGGTTCATGGGTTGTCCCAGGGCGAGACCAACATTGCGCTGGAGCGCTTGGTGATTGAGCGGGCGTTGAGTGTTAACACTGCTGCGGCGGGTGGTAATGCGAGCTTGATGACGATCGGCTAAATCGCTTTAAAACCAGGCGCTCGCAATGGGCGCCTGGAATGCAACCCCCCTGTGGGAGCTAGCCTGCTAGCGATAGCGGTATAGCAGTCAACAAATATGTTGAATGTTATGGCCTCATCGCGAGCAGGCTCGCTCCCACATTTGATTAGCGGTGCCCGCACCACACCATCACGCTCATCAATCATCCTGTTCAGCCTCTATTCCCACGCCTAGACTCGGTCCATTCCAAAAAAAGGTAGGCCGCCATGTCCGAGACGTTGCTCAGTTCCCGCAATCTGGCTTTCGAGCTGTATGAAGTCCTCGATGCCGAAGGCCTGACTCAGCGTGAGCGTTTCGCCGAGCACAATCGCGAGACCTTCGATGCCGCCATCGGCACCGCCCGCAGCATTGCCGAAAAATTCTTCGCCCCGCACAACCGCAAGGGTGACGAGAACGAACCGCGCTACGAGGACGGTCAGGCGATTCTGATACCGGAAGTGAAACCGGCGGTGGACGCCTTCCTCGAAGCCGGTTTCCTCAACGCCGCGCGCAGTTTCGACGCCGGCGGCATGCAACTTCCCACGCTGTTGTCCCAGGCTTGTTTCGCCCACTTCCAGTCAGCCAACGCGGCCTCGACTTCGTACCCGTTCCTGACAATGGGTGCGGCGAACCTGATCGAAAGCTTCGGTACCGAGGAACAGAAGCAGCGCTTCCTGCAACCGATGATCGACGGCCGTTTTTTCGGCACCATGGCCCTGACCGAGCCGCATGCCGGTTCGTCGCTGTCGGATATTCGTACCCGCGCGGAGCCTGCGTCTGACGGTACTTATCGCCTGAAGGGCAACAAGATTTTCATCTCCGGCGGCGATCACCCACTGTCGGAAAACATCGTGCACATGGTGCTGGCCAAACTGCCGGACGCACCGGCCGGGGTGAAGGGCATTTCGTTGTTTATCGTGCCCAAGTTCCTGGTCAACAATGACGGCAGCCTCGGCAAGCGCAACGACGTGCTGCTGGCCGGACTGTTCCACAAAATGGGCTGGCGCGGCACCACCTCCACCGCGCTGAACTTCGGCGATAACGGCGAGTGCGTCGGCTATCTGGTTGGCAAGCCGCACCACGGTTTGAGCTACATGTTTCAGATGATGAACGAAGCGCGGATCGGCGTCGGCATGGGCGCGGTGATGCTCGGCTACGCCGGTTACCTGTATTCGCTGGAGTACGCCCGCGAGCGTCCGCAAGGCCGCGTGCCGGACAGCAAAGACCCGAACACCGCGCCGGTGGCGATCATTCAGCACGCCGACGTCAAACGCATGTTGCTCACGCAAAAAGCCTACGTCGAAGGCTCGTTCGACCTCGGGCTGTACGCGGCTCGGCTGTTCGATGACACCACGACGCTTGAGACTGAAGCCGAGCGCAAACAGGCGCATGAGCTGCTGGATTTGCTGACCCCGATCGTCAAATCCTGGCCATCGGAGTTTTGCCTGAAGGCCAACGAACTGGCGATCCAGATTCTCGGTGGTCACGGTTACACCCGTGAGTATCCGGTGGAACAGTATTACCGCGACAACCGTTTGAACCCGATTCATGAAGGGACTCATGGCATTCAGTCGCTGGACTTGCTGGGTCGCAAACTGGCGCAAAACGGTGGTGCCGGGCTCAAGCAATTGATCCGTCTGATCGCCAATACTGCCGAGCGCGCTCATGCATACGAATCGTTAACGCCGTTGCGTGAACCACTGGAGAAACTGGTGGCGCGCCTGCAAACCGTGACCATTGGCCTGCTGACCGATTTGGGCCAAGGCAAGGTCAACAGCAGCCTGGCGAACTCGGCGCTGTACCTGAAAGTGTTCGGGCACACGGTGATTGGCTGGCGCTGGCTGGAACAGGCAATTCGTGCCGAGGAAGGGTTGGCCAAAGGAAATGCGGCGGATGTGAGCTTCTATAAGGGCAAGCTGCAGGCGGCGCGGTATTTCCTGACGTGGGAAGTGCCGGGTTGCCACCATGAACTGGCGATTCTTGAGACTCGGGATGATGTGTGTCTTGGGATGCAGGATGAGTGGTTTTAACTAAAGCCTTGCAATGCTGCTGAAATCCAATCGCGAGCAAGCTCGCTCCCACAGGGATCTCTGTAAGTCACAGATAATGTGATCAACACCCAAATCCTGTGGGAGCGAGCCTGCTCGCGATGGTGTCAGCACAACCACCACATCACTTCAGCTTGAAACTGCCCATCTGCCGCGCCAGATCATCCGCCAACCGTTGCAACGTCTGGCAATCCTCTCGGCAAGCCCTGACCTCCCCCGCCGTCGCTCGGGCCAGATCAGAAATCCCCTGCACATTGCGGTTGATCTCTTCCGTCACCGCCGACTGCTCTTCCGTCGCGGTCGCCACCTGATGGTTCATATCGCTGATGCGCTCGACCTGCCCGGTAATCGCCGTCAATGACGCCCCGGTGCGCTGACTCGATTCAACCCCGGTGCCAGTCGCCGCTTGGCCGGTGTGCATTGATGACACCGCATTATCCGCGCCTTGCTTGAGGCTGCCGATCATCTGCTGAATTTCATCGGTGGATGATTGCGTCCGCCGCGCCAGCGTCCGCACTTCATCCGCTACGACGGCAAACCCGCGCCCCATATCCCCGGCACGCGCCGCTTCGATGGCCGCGTTCAACGCCAAAAGGTTGGTCTGCTCGGAAATCCCGCGAATCACTGCCAGCACCTGATCGATGGACGCGACCTGATTGGCCAATTCGCCAACGGCACCCGCCGCGATGCCAATTTCATCGGACATGCTTTCAATATGCCGGATCGAACCGCCCACCACTTCCCGCGCCTGCATCGCCTCATCACGAGCACTCTGCGACGCAACCGCCGCGTTGCCGGCGTTCTGCGCGATTTCCTGCACGGTCAGGCCCATTTCGTGGACGGCGGTGGCGACCATGTCGGTCATTTCCTGCTGACGCCCGGACCGTTCGGCGGTGTTGTCCACAACCTTCGCCACCTGACTGACAGCGGTGCGCAAATGCTCGCTGGTGGTCAGCACTTCGCCGATCATCTCGCGCTGACTGTCGAGGAATCGATTGAAGCCACGCGCCAGGTCACCCAGCTCATCAGCGCGGCTGGAATCTAACCGTTGGGTCAAATCTCCACCACCGCTACCGATGGCTACCAGCGCCGCTGTTACCTGACGAATCGGCCGCACCAGGCCACGGGCCAGCAACACCACCAGCAACAGGCACACCAGCGCCACCGCCAGACCAATGCCGCTGCTCATCCACATGGCGCGACGGGCTTCGGCGTAGATCTGCGACTGCGGCACTTCGGCCACCAGGGTCCAGCCCAGATCCCGCAGTGGCAGGCTCAACGCCAGATAGTCTTCGCCATCGCGCACGAAGCTGCTGTTCGTGGCGGACGCTTTGGAAGTAGAGAGTTGCCCCATCACCGCTTGCGCTGCCGGCGCGCCAATTTGCTCGGCCAAGGTGCGTTTACCGCTCAATTGCGCCTCGGGGTGAACCTGGATCAAACCGTCGGAACGCACGAGATAGACCTTGCCGCGCTCACCGAAGTTGAAGTTGTGAATCAACTCTGACAGCTCTTTCATGCTCAGGCCGAGTCCGGCAACGCCCACGACTTTGCCGGCCTGTTCGACTTTGAGGTCGATAAACAGCGCCAATTCTCCGGTTGTGGCGTCATTGTCAATATTGAGGGTGCGCGGCTGATTGCTGTCGAGGAACGAGTAGAACCAGGCGTCTTTGGGGTTGGAACGGCTGAGGGTCCGGTCCAGGCCTTTCTCATTGAAATAGTGGCTTGAAGCCGTGCCGACGATCAGTGCGGTAAACGCTTTGTGTTCGGCGCGGATGCCTTCCAGATACGCCACAAACGCAGCAGTCTGGGCACTGTTTTCGCCCCCGGCGAGCCAGTCTCGCACCATGCGGTTGCTGGCGATGTCCTTGGCGGCAGTGAGGGGTTGAACGAGGATGCGTTCGATGTCGTTGCGCGTCGCTTCGATGCTCGACGGCAGCGCTTGTTCGACCAGGTAGCGCTGGGCGAGACGGTTGACCACGAGGGTATAAATGCCAACCACGATCAGAATACTGACCAGCAGGGCGGTGCCCATACTGAGGATCAACTGCCATTGAATACTGCGACGCCAAAACTGCATGGAGCACCCCCAAAGAATAAGAGGCTGAAACACTGCAACAGCCGTGCCGATTGTATACAACACAAGCGACAATTTATTCTTTGGTTGTGCGCAAAACCGATCAGGACTGATTGATCGTCTTGGAGATCACTTCAACCGTGGCGCTGACTTGCTCTTGGTAACGGTCGAGTTCGAGCGTGTGCTGCTTTTTCATTTCGATCTGCTGAGAACACAGATTCATGGCGGCCAGCACCAACAGGCGGTCACCGATCAGTGTCGGGTACTTTCGTTTGGTGTCGGCCAAAGCGGCCTTCAACATCATTGCGGCGTCCAGCAGGGTTTGCTCTTCCCCGGCTGGCGCCTTGATCGAATAGTCCTCCCCCAGGATCGAGACGACTTTTACCCCTGCGGCGCCGACACTCATGCGCTGACCGGACCAGCGCTGACGCGCTCAACCAGGGCCTGAATGCGGGCGGCGGTGGCGCCTTGTTTCTCTTCCTGTTCCATCAGGCTCAGTTGCAGGCTTTCGTTTTCATCCTTGGCCTGGGCCAGTTCTGCGCTCAGGGTTTGGTTAGTGCCGAGCAGGCTCTGGTTCTGTTGAACAAGGTCGCTGACCAGCTGTTCCAATTGGCTTAGGGATGCTTCCAACATTTTGAATTTCCAAGCATTTTCAAGGGGCGCGTACGATAAAGAAAAGTCACCACGGATGCCAGGGTTAATGGGGCGCAATGCCTTGATTTTCCTGGCGGGCGACCTTTCTCGCGATCTTTAAAGACTGCGATTGGCGGATCTGGTTCCTGCACTTCGTCGCCGGGACTTGGCTGTGACAAATACACGTAGGCCCTCAAGACTTTAGTCGTATGACCGATAAGTCATCCATACGTCAGTCTCAGCGCCGCACAGGTGCGCTCTTTTCGGTAAACACCATGTCCCTTCGTAATATGAATATCGCGCCGCGAGCGTTCCTCGGCTTCGCTTTGATTGGCGGTTTGATGCTGGTTCTGGGGGTATTTGCCTTGAATCAGATGAGCAAGATTCGCGGTGCTGCCGAGGAGATCACCTTGAGCAGCGTGCCGAGTATCAAAAGCCTCGACGAGTTCACTCAACTCACCTTGCGCCTGCGGGTGCTGTCCTACCGTTTGCTGGTGAACCGCGAGCCCGACGTTCAGCAGAAAACCATGGAGCTGCTGGAAACACGCAACCAACAGATTCGTGCGGCTCAGGCCTCCTACGAAAAACTGATCGCCAGCCCGCAGGAACGTGCAGCCTACGATCAATACGTGCAGTTGCTGGGACAATATCGCCAGATCGAAGACCGGATGAAAACCCTGTCGCGCAACAATCAGGTCGATGAGCTGCGCACGCTGCTCAACACGGATCTGTTGACCAACTCCGAAGCGGTCAACGCGGTGCTCAACCGTTTGCTGGAGATCAACACCCAGCAAACTCTCGACACCAATCAGCGCGCCGCCGACCAGTACGCTTCGGCCTTCAATCTGGTGATCACCTTGCTGGTCATCGCCACCGGCCTGACCATGCTGTTTGCCTGGCTGCTGACCAACAGCATCACCAAACCCATCGCCAATGCCTTGAGCGCTGCCGAAGAGATCGCCGAAGGCAACCTGACTCGCCCGATCACCGTTGATGGCGAAGACGAAGCCGGTCGCTTGCTACTGGCCATGTCGAAGATGCAGGACAAGCTGCGCGACACTCTGCAGCGTATTTCCGGCTCGGCCACACAACTGGCCTCCGCCGCTGAAGAGCTCAACAGCGTCACCGACGAAAGCGCCCGTGGCTTGACTCAGCAGAACAACGAAATCGAACAGGCCGCTACCGCCGTCAATGAAATGACCAGCGCCGTGGAAGAAGTCGCGCGCAACGCGGTGAGCACCTCCGAAGCGTCGAAAAATGCCACCACGTCGGCCGGTGACGGTCGTGATCTGGTGCAGGAAACCGTCAGCGCCATCGAACGCATGAGCGCCGATGTGCAGAGTACGGCGACGCTGATCGGCGATCTGGCCAATGAGTCTCGCGACATCGGCAAGGTGCTGGACGTGATCCGGGGTCTGGCTGATCAGACCAACCTGCTGGCCTTGAACGCCGCCATTGAAGCTGCCCGCGCCGGTGAAGCCGGGCGCGGTTTTGCGGTGGTGGCGGACGAAGTGCGTGCACTGGCGCACCGCACTCAGCAATCGACCAGCGAAATCGAACGCATGATCGGCAGCATTCAGACCGGCACCGAACACGCAGTGGATTCGATGCGCAACAGCACCGAGCGTGCCGAGTCGACCTTGAACATCGCTCGCGGCGCCGGGATGTCGCTGGACACGATCAACAGCGCCATCGTCGAAATCAACGAACGCAACCTGGTGATCGCCAGCGCGGCCGAAGAACAGGCCCAAGTGGCCCGCGAAGTGGACCGTAACCTGGTGAACATTCGCGATCTGTCGGTGCAATCGGCCACCGGCGCCAATCAGACCAGCGCTGCGAGCAACGAGCTGTCGCGATTGGCGCTGGACCTGAACAACATGGTCGGGCGGTTTAGCCTCTGAATGTCACAGTGACACAATTCCTGTAGGAGCGAGCTTGCTCGCGATGATTCCAATGACGATGCGGTGAATCAGACAGTACGCGGAACCGTTGACGTCCATCGCGAGCAAGCTCGCTCCTACAAAGCTTTTTGACAGCATCACATTTCAACAGGTTAGAATCGCTGGCACGCAGACTGCATGGTCAGTTTGTGCCCGCCTTTTCAGCTTTCTGGAGTATTGCCTTTGAATGCGACGACCATCAACAGCCTGTTCTTGATCGGCGCGTTGCTGGTAGGTGCGAGCATTCTGGTGAGTTCACTTTCGTCCCGCCTCGGTATCCCGATTCTGGTGATTATCCTGGCCGTGGGCATGGCTGCCGGCGTCGACGGCGGCGGCATCATTTTCGATAACTACCCAACGGCGTATCTGGTCGGCAACCTCGCGCTGGCGGTGATCCTGCTCGATGGCGGCTTGCGAACCAGGGTGTCAAGTTTCCGCGTGGCGTTATGGCCAGCGCTGTCGCTGGCCACGGTCGGGGTGTTGATCACCACCGGGCTGACCGGCATGGCCGCGGCGTGGCTGTTCAATCTGAACCTGATTCAGGGCCTGCTGATCGGCGCCATCGTCGGCTCCACCGATGCCGCGGCAGTGTTCTCGCTGCTCGGCGGCAAAGGCCTGAACGAACGGGTCACGGCCAGCCTCGAGATCGAATCCGGCAGCAACGACCCGATGGCGGTGTTCCTCACCGTCACCCTGATCGACATGCTCGCCAGTGGCGAAACCGGCCTGCACTGGAGCCTGCTGGGGCATCTGGTGCGCGAGTTCGGTATCGGCGGCGTGATCGGGCTCGGTGGCGGCTGGCTGATGCTGCAACTGGTCAACCGGATCAACCTGGCCACCGGCCTTTATCCGATTCTGGTGATTGCCGGTGGTCTGGTGGTGTTCGCCCTGACCAACGCCCTACATGGCAGCGGCTTCCTTGCGGTTTACCTGTGTGGCCTGGTGATCGGCAACCGTCCGGTGCGCAGCCGTCACGGCATTCTGCACATGCTCGACGGCATGGCGTGGCTGGCGCAGATCGGCATGTTCCTGGTGCTGGGTCTGCTGGTTACGCCGCATGATTTATTGCCCATCGCCCTGCCCGCGCTGGGCCTGGCGCTGTGGATGATCCTGTTTGCCCGGCCGCTGTCGGTGATGGTCGGCCTACTGCCGTTCAAGGCCTTCCACGGCCGAGAGAAAGCCTTCATTTCCTGGGTCGGCCTGCGCGGTGCGGTCCCGATCATTCTGGCGGTGTTCCCGCTGATGGCCGGCCTGCCCAACGCCCAGCTGTACTTCAACCTCGCGTTCTTTATTGTGCTGGTCTCGTTGCTGGTGCAGGGCACCAGCCTGCCTTGGGTGGCGAAACTGTTGAAGGTGACCGTTCCGCCGGAGCCGGCGCCGATTTCCCGCGCCGCGCTGGAAGTGCATGTCACCAGCGAGTGGGAGCTGTTCGTTTATCGCCTCGGCGCCGAAAAATGGTGCATCGGTTCGCCCCTTCGCGAACTGAAAATGCCCGACGGCACGCGCATCGCGGCCCTGTTTCGTGGTCAGCAACTGCTCCATCCGTCGGGTAGTACGGTGCTTGAAGTCGATGATTTGCTGTGTGTTATCGGCCATGAACACAACCTGCCGGCCCTTGGAAAACTCTTTAGCCAGGCACCGCAACGAGGCCTCGATTTGCGCTTCTTCGGCGACTTCGTACTCGAGGGAGATGCCCAGTTGGCTGCGGTTGCTGCCCTGTACGGGTTGAAAGTCGAGGGCATCGATCCGGACATGACGCTGGCCAGTTTCATTGCCCACAAAGTGGGCGGTGCGCCAGTCGTGGGTGACCAGGTGGAATGGAACAACACCATCTGGACCGTCGCGGTCATGGAAGGGAACAAGATCGGCAAAGTGGGCGTCAGATTCCCCGAAGGAAGTCGCCCAGGCCCGGGCTTGTTCCTCTAAACTCCACTCTTCGTCTCGTTCTCGATCGGTCTCTATGTCAACCCTGCGCACCTTTTTCATCATGGCCCTGCTGGGCTTGAGTCTCTCTGTCGGCACGTTGCAAGCGGCCGAACCGCCGTCCAGCGAAGCGGTGCAGGCGAGCCTGAACAAGATCGCCGACCGCAAACTGCCGGAAGCCGATCAGAAAGCCCTGCAGACGCTGCTGCAAAACACGCTGACCCAGCTCAACAACAAGCGTGATTACGAGCAGAAGCTGACCGATCTCAAGCAACAACTCGCCACCGCGCCCAAGCAGAACATCGAGAACCAGCGGGAACTGACGCGCCTGAAAGCCACCAGCGCCGTCCCGGTGGCGCAACGCTATGGCAAAGAATCCGTGCAGCAGCTCGAGCAGATGCTGACCGAGCGCTCGACCCAGCAAAGCGATCTGCAAAAAGCCCTCGCCGATGCGAACAGCCTGGTCATTACCGCCCAAACCCGCCCCGAGCGCGCCCAGGCGGAAATTTCCACCAGCCAGACGCGTATCCAGCAGATCAATAACGTCCTCAAGAACGGCAAGGACAACGGCAAGACCTTGAGCGGCGAACAGCGCGACCTGCTCAATGCCGAACTCGCGGCGCTGAATGCGCTGATCCCCCTGCGTCGCCAGGAACTGGCCGGCAACAGCCAGTTGCAGGACCTGGGCAACAGCCAGCATGACTTGCTCTCGGAAAAATCCGACCGCCTGGATCGCGAAATCCAGGAGCTGCAAAACCTGATCAACCAGAAACGCCTGGCTCAATCTCAGGAGACGGTGACGCAGCAGTCCATTGAGGCGCAAAAGTCCGGCGGCAGTGCGCTACTGGCCACCGAAAGCGCGGCGAATCTGAAGCTGTCCGACTACCTGCTCAAAAGCACCGACCGCCTGAACGTCGTCACTCAGCAAAACCTGCAGACCAAGCAGCAGCTCGACAACGTGACCCAGAGCGATTCGGCCCTCGACGAGCAAATCAACGTGCTCAAGGGCAGCCTGCTGCTGTCGAAAATCCTCTACAAACAGAAACAGGGGCTGCCGCGCCTCAAGCTCGACCGCGACCTCGCGGACCAGATCGCCGACATTCGCCTGTATCAGTTCGAGGTCAGCCAACAACGGGAATTGCTCAGCAACCCCGCGACCTATGTCGACAACCTGCTGTCGACTCAGCCCCCCGAGCAAGTCACCCCGCAACTGCGCAAGAACCTGCTGGAAATCGCGACCACCCGCGCCGACCTGCTGGAGCGGCTGAACCGCGAACTGAGCGCGGTGCTCAACGAATCGATCACACTGCAACTCAATCAGAAGCAACTGCTCAGCACCGCGCAAAGCCTGCGGGCGACCCTCGACGAACAGATGTTCTGGATTCCGAGCAACAAGCCGCTCGATCTGGAATGGATGCGCGGCGTGCCAGAGCGTCTGCAACGCCAGGTGGCAACCCTGCCGCTGGCGTCGAGCGTGAGCGAACTGATTGACGGCCTGACTCAACGACCGCTGCTGTTTCTGCCGTTGGTGCTGGTGATCGGCGCCCTGCTGTGGCGGCGCAAAAGCCTGTATGCCCGACTGAACAAGGTTCACCAGGACATCGGCCACTTCAAGCGTGACAGCCAGTTGCACACGCCGCAGGCGATTCTGATCAATATTCTGCTGGCATTACCGGTTGCGCTGGGCCTGGCCTTGTGTGGCCTGGCCCTGCAAATCGATGCTCGAGGGCAGAACGCCAACATGGGCTCGGCCTTGTTGCAAATGGCGCAGGCCTGGCTGGTGTTCTATACCGCTTACCGGATCCTCGCGCCGGGCGGCGTCGCCGAACTGCATTTCCGCTGGGAAAAGCCTCAGGTCGAATTCCTTCAGGGCTGGGTCCGTCGTCTCGGGCTGGTTGTCATGGCGTTGGTCGCGGTGGTGGCGGTTGCCGAGCTGCAACCGGCGGCGCTGGCCGACGATGTGCTGGGCATGCCGGTCGTATTGATCTGCTACGCCTTGATGGCCTGGCTGCTCAGCCGATTGCTGATCAGTAGCCCGACGCACGAAAACGCCTCACTGTTCCGCAAAGCGGTCGGGGTCATGTTCACTGTCCTGCCTGTCGCGTTGTTCGTAGCGGTGTGCTTCGGCTACTACTACACCGCGCTGAAGCTCAGCGACCGTTTGATCAACACGCTTTACCTGCTGATGTTCTGGCTGGTGATCGAAGCCACCTTCGTCCGTGGCCTGAGCGTTGCGGCACGCCGTCTCGCGTACCAGCGCGCCCTGGCCAAACGGCAGGCGGCAAAGGAGGCCGGCGATGGCGAAGCGGTGATCGAAGAGCCGACCCTGGACATCGAGAAGGTCAACGAGCAATCGCTGCGCCTGATTCGCCTGGCGCTGCTCGGCGGCTTCATCGCTGCGCTGTACTGGGTCTGGTCCGATCTGATTTCGGTGTTCTCGTACCTCGACAACATCACCCTCTACGAATACACCAGCGGCACCGGCGCCAACATGAGCATGGTGCCGATCAGCATCGGCGACATGCTCGGCGCGCTGATCATCATCGGCATCACCTTTGCCCTCGCGCGAAACTTGCCGGGGCTGCTGGAAGTGTTGGTGTTGTCGAAGCTGAACCTGGCGCAGGGCAGCGCCTACGCCACGACGACGTTGCTGTCTTACGTGATCGCCGGCGTCGGTTTCGTCTCGACCCTGTCCACGCTCGGCGTGAGCTGGGACAAGTTGCAGTGGCTGGTGGCGGCGCTGTCGGTGGGCCTTGGTTTCGGGATGCAGGAGATTTTTGCGAACTTCATCTCCGGGATCATGATCCTGTTTGAACGCCCGGTGCGGATCGGCGACACGATCACCATCGGCAACCTGTCGGGCACGGTCAGCAAGATCCGTATCCGCGCCACGACCATCACCGATTTTGACCGCAAGGACATCATCGTCCCGAACAAGACGTTTATCACCGGGCAACTGATCAACTGGTCGCTGACCGACACCATTACCCGGGTGACCTTGAAGCTCGGCGTCGATTACGGTTCGGACCTGGACCTGGTGAAAGAGCTGTTGCTCAAAGCCGCCCGGGACAACCCGCGCGTGCTGAAGGATCCGGAACCGCACGTGTACTTCCTGAACTTCGGCGAAAGCACCCTCGACCACGAGCTGCGCATGCATGTGCGCGATCTCGGCGACCGCAACCCGGTGCTCGATGAGGTCAACCGCTTCATCAACCGCGAGTTCAAGAAGCAGCACATCAATATCTCGTTCCGGCAGATGGAGGTTTACCTGAAGAACCTGCACGGTCAGGAATACAAAATGGTGCCAATCGAACCGGAAACCAAAACCATCGTGCCGCTGGTCGATGGCAAACCACCGCAAGAGCCGCCGCCCGCCAAACTCGACTAACCGCCCTATTCCTAGCAGAATGCTCGGACATTCTGCTGGAGATGGCCGGTGAAAGCCCTCGACGAACTGACCTTCGATAATCGCTTCGATCGCCTGGGCGATACGTTTTCCACTCACGTACTACCCGAACCCATCGACAATCCGCGTCTGGTCGTTGCGAGCCCCGCCGCCATGGCGTTGCTCGACCTTGATCCGGCCGTCGCTGAAACTCCGGAGTTCGCCGAGCTGTTCAGCGGGCACAAGCTCTGGGCCGACGCGATGCCACGAGCGATGGTCTATTCCGGGCATCAGTTCGGTTCGTACAACCCTCAGTTGGGCGATGGTCGCGGCCTGTTGCTGGGCGAGGTCTACAACGAGGCCGGCGAGCATTGGGACTTGCACCTCAAGGGCGCCGGCCAGACACCTTTTTCGCGCATGGGCGATGGCCGCGCGGTGCTGCGATCGTCGATCCGCGAGTTTCTTGCGTCCGAAGCGCTGCACGCCCTGAACATCCCGACCACCCGCGCGTTGTGCGTGATCGGCTCCGACACGCCGGTGTGGCGCGAAAAACAGGAGCGCGCGGCCATGGTTCTGCGCCTGGCGCCGAGCCATGTGCGCTTCGGGCATTTCGAATTTTTCTACTACACCAAACGCCCAGAGAAACAGAAAGAACTCGGCGAGCACGTGCTGGCCATGCACTTCCCCGAATGCCTCGAACAGTCCGAACCTTATCTGGCGATGTTCCGCGAAATCGTCGAGCGCAATGCCGAGCTCATCGCCAAATGGCAGGCCTATGGTTTCTGCCACGGCGTGATGAACACCGACAACATGTCGATCCTCGGCATCACCTTCGACTTTGGCCCGTTCGCGTTCCTCGATGACTTTGACGCCAACTTCATCTGCAACCACTCCGACGATCAGGGCCGTTATTCCTTCAGCAACCAGGTGCCGATCGGTCAATGGAACCTTAGCGCGCTCGCCCAGGCGCTGACGCCGTTCATCAGCGTCGAGGCCCTGCGTGAAACCCTGGGTCTGTACCTGCCGCTGTTCCAGGCTCACTATCTGGACCTGATGCGCCGCCGCCTCGGGCTCACCACCGCTGAAGACGAGGACCAGAAACTGCTGGAGCAATTGCTGCAACTGATGCAGAACAGCGGCGTCGATTACAGCCTGTTTTTCCGCCGCCTGGGCGATGAATCGCCGGAGCTGGCCGTTGCCCGATTGCGCGACGACTTTGTCGACATCAAGGGCTTCGATGCCTGGGCCGAGCTGTATGTCGCGCGGGTTGCTCGCGAAGGCGCGGTCGATCAGGAACAACGCCGCCAACGGATGCATGCGGTCAATCCGCTCTACATCCTGCGCAACTACCTGGCGCAGAAAGCGATCGATGCAGCGGAAAGCGGCGACTACTCAGAGGTTCGCCGCTTGCATGCGGTGTTGAGCAAGCCGTTTGAGGAGCAGCCAGGGATGGAGAGCTATGCCGAGCGGCCGCCGGAGTGGGGGAAGCATTTGGAGATCAGTTGTTCTTCCTGAACCCGGCTAGATAAAGGTTTCCACTGACGTACCGAAGCGCTCTGCCAACCAACGGATCTGCCGCAGGTTGAGCTGACGCTTGCCGCTCAGGATTTCGGACACCACCGATTGAGTGCCAACACCAGGCAGATCGCTCTGAGTCAAACCGTGCTCCCGCATCATGTAACCAAGAACATCAGCCCCGCTTGCTTCGGGCATAGGGCGATGTTTGTGATCCCATTCCTCTATCCAGTCACCAATGATGTCGACAAGACTCATAAGTGGATGAGACTCGTCATCACCGGTTATTTCGAGCAACTCATCAAGCGCAAGAACCAGCCTGTCGTAGTCGTCTTCGTTTTTCGGCTTGCGCAACAATGGCGAAACGAACGCCCAGTGCTCAGCCGCCTGTTTGATCAATGCACTCATTCTTTTCCCTCCTTCCATTTTCCTCGGTCATATTCGCGATGATCCAGCACGTGTTTGATGTACAGCTTCTGGCTCCGGTACCTGACATATGCAATCAAACGCAGCTTATTCCCCCCAATATCGAATACATGTAACTCACCAACTTTGTCCGTCGCAGAAAACAACGATTTCATGGCGGCAAAATCACAAGGACTATTGCGCTTGACCATTCGATACCAATGGTCAAGCGCAGTTGCTGCATTTGGCCATTTTTCCTTTGAGTCCCATATTCGTTTTTCAGAAAACACACGCATGCAATTTCCTTATCGCATTGGCTATGGATGAGTTAACCACAGGAGGTAAATATCGCAAGTTGCGATAATCATAGGCCGACCAGCGGCGCGCCAGCATTCTCCTAGCGTAGATTCGCTGCGCTTGTTCGAACGGTTGAAAATATGAACAAACGTCTCCAAATCAGGAGGACGCCGCCTAAAAGGACCACCCTCATGACCGAACCACTCCTCATCCCCTGCCCCTACTGCAACGGCCTCAACCGCATCCCTGCCGAGCGCCTCAACGACCAGCCGAAATGCGGTCGCTGCAAAGCCGAGGTCTTGCTGAGCAAGCCTTTCGAATTGAAACAAGGCGATTACGCCAGTCAGATCAAGGGTGATCTGCCCTTGCTGGTGGACGTATGGGCGGACTGGTGCGGGCCGTGCAAGTCCTTTGCCCCGGTGTTCGAGCAGGCGGCGAGTCAGTTGGCTGGGAAATGCAGGCTGGCCAAGCTGGACAGCGAGGCTAATCAGCAGCTGTCCGCCCAGTTGGGGATTCGCTCGATTCCGAGCCTGATTCTGTTCAAGAACGGCCGGGAAGTGGCGCGCCAGAGCGGCGCCTTCCCGTTACCGCAGTTGATGAGCTGGTTGCGTAGCCAGGGGATTTAATACCACCACAATGGCCGATGTTGTTTCGGCGGATCAGGCGCTTTCGAGAAGGTTATGCAGTTCGACGAATTGCTGGGTCAGTTTGTGCCGTGGATCGAGGTGGATCAGCGGCGTATTGGCCTGGTGCGATTCGCGCATGCGTACTGAACTACCCAAATACACCGGCAACACCGGCAAGCCCTCGGCAATCAATTCGTCGAGGATTTGCTGCGGCAGACTGGCACGGGCCTGGAACTGGTTGACGACGATGCCCTCGACCTCCAGCCCTTCGTTATGGTCGTCCTTCAGTTCCTCGATTTCCGCCAGCAAGCCGTACAGCGCCTGACGCGAGAAACTGTCGCAGTCGAAGGGAATCAACACACGATCGGCGGCAATTAAAGCCGATACAGCATAAAAGTTCAGGGCTGGCGGCGTATCGAGGTAGATCCGGTCGTAGTCTTCGGCCAACTCGTCGAGCAGTTTGCGCAGCTTGTTGATCTTGTGTTTCGCCTCAAGCTTGGGCTGCAAGTCGGCCAGCTCGGCAGTGGCGGTGATGACGTGGAGGTTGTCGAACGGGGTTTCGTAGATATCGACCTGGTTTTTCTTCGAAAACGGGCCTGAAGACAGCGTCTGCTTGAAGAAGTCGGCAATCCCCATCGGAATGTCATTACCGGTGAGCCCGGTGAGGTACTGGGTGGAATTGGCCTGAGCGTCGAGATCCACCAGAAGGGTTCGATAGCCCTCGCTGGCACTGACCGCCGCCAGATTGCAGGCAATACTGGATTTGCCTACGCCGCCTTTCTGATTGAATACCACGCGCCGCATGTCAAAACCTCCGTGTATCAAAGAATGACCGAGTGTAGTAGTCCATGGCGTCGCTTAGCTACCTCGCCGGCAAAGGGACTACACAGTCAGGTGCGAAGGCTCACTGAAAAAGCCGCCATCTCGTCCAGAAAAATGCTCTCGGAGCCGACAGACATCCATGGCTCGATGTGGACAATGGCCAAACGACATCCACTCACGTACCAATCGGTCCATTTCGTTGGGCAAAATGTAACCAGCATTTGCTACGCGCTCGCCGCACCGGGATAATGCGCGCCACTCGACGCTCAGCGTCACGTCAGGTGAATCGCTGATTCTGCGACTTGCCGCGTCAAGAAAGCCCGCAGGGGCGGGATGAATGCCTGTGATCAATTTCAACATCGCCCAATGGCGCGCGTGGGCCCCTGGGCTCGAAAGCGTGGACGATTGGCAGGCCTGGAGCCGACAACCGGTCGCGCTACAGAGCAGCGATGCCGCCCCCGACGTCTCGTTTCTGCCGGCCATGCAGCGGCGGCGGCTCAGCCGTCTAGCGCGGATGGCGTTCAGTGTCGGCTGGCCGTTGGCCGATGGTCGCACTGACCTACCGTTGGTCTTTATTTCCCGCCACGGCGAAACCCCGCGCACCTTCGATATCCTCAGCGATCTGGCCGCCGACCAGCCACTGTCGCCGACCCAGTTCAGCCTGTCTGTGCATAACGCGGTCATCGGCCTGTGGTCGATCATGCGCGGCGAAACCAGCGAAATGACCGCCCTCGCTGCGGCCGGCGATGGACTTGAACACGGCATGCTAGAGGCGGCGGCGCTGCTTGCCGAAGGCGCGCCCGCGGTTCTGCTGGTGGTGACAGAAGAACAGCCTCCCGAAGTCTATTCGGCCTGGATCGATGATGTGCCATTTCCCTATGCGGTGGGTTTGTTACTGACGCCGGGCAACGACTGGCAACTGTCCTTGAACAGCACTTCGGATGAGTTGTCCAAAGCCCACTGGCCCCATGCCCTGAATCTCTTGCGTACCCTGCTCGGCCAGCAAACCACCTGCCAACATGCCTGGAAAAATCGTGTATGGACCTGGCAACGCAACCTGTAACCGAAAAAAGCCGCGACGCCTATTACTGGCGTTTGCTGGCCACCGCCGCAAGCTTCACTCTCTTCGGGTTGGGCGGACTGTGCCTGCGCCTGGTGATTTTCCCGGTACTGAGCTGCCTGCCCGGCGATGCGCAGACGCACCGCTTGCGTGCGCGGCAAACCGTCAGTCGCTGCTTCTGGTTTTTCGTCCGGTTCATGGCCCGTACCGGCGTGCTGACCTACGACATTGAGGGCGCGGAAAAACTCGGCCGCCCCGGGCAGATGATCATCGCCAATCACCCGTCGCTGATCGACGTGGTGTTCCTGATCGGTCTGGTGCGCCATTCCAACTGCGTGGTCAAAAGCAGCCTCTGGGAAAACCCCTTCACCCGAGGCCCGCTGCGCCGCACCGAATACATCAGCAACGACGGCAGCATGGACATGCTCGACGCGGCGGCCGACGCGCTGAAAAGCGGCCAGACCCTGATCATTTTCCCCGAGGGCACGCGTACGCGGCCTGGCGAAGCGCCCTCCTTTCATCGGGGTGCGGCGTCGATCGCACTGCGCGGTGCGAAAATCCTCACGCCGGTGGTCATCAAGGTCAGCCCGACCACCTTGACCAAGGCCGAACCCTGGTATCGGATCCCCAAACGCCGCGTGCACTTCAGTTTCCGTGTGGGGGCCGATATAGACCCACAGGCGTTCGCCGCGCAAGGGCCCGCGCCTCAAGCCTCGCGCAAGCTCAATGACTACCTGCATCACTACTTTATTAAGGAGCTCGCCGAAGATGAGCGATCTGCACACTCTTAGTCTCATGCACGAAATCAAAGAACTGATCATCGAAGCCCTGGGCCTCGAAGACATCAGTGCGCAAGACATCGGCGATGACCAGACGCTGTTCGGCGAAGGCCTGGGCCTGGACTCGGTCGACGCCCTGGAGCTGGGCCTGGCGATCCAGAAAAAGTACGGTATCAAAATCGATGCCGACGCCAAGGACACCCGTAATCACTTCAGCAACGTGGCGAGCCTTGCGGCGTTCGTCACTGCAAAACAGGCAGCTTGAGACCGGACCATGCAAACTCGTGATGACATTTTCAACACCCTGCGCGATGCCTTGGTCGAACTCTTCGAGCTGGACCCCGAGCGTGTGAGGCTCGATTCCAACCTGTACCAGGACCTGGAAATCGACAGCATTGACGCGGTCGACCTGATCGACCATATCAAGCGCCAGACCGGCAAGAAAATCGCCGCTGAAGAATTCAAAACAGTGCGTACCGTCAGCGACGTCGTCGAGGCGGTCTACCGTCTGGTTCAGCCGGCCGCATGAGTCGACTGATCGGCCTCGGCCTGCTGCTCGCGGGGCTGCTGTACCCTTTCGCGGTGTATTTCGGCATGGAGCATTTCGCCCCGTGGCAGTTCGGTCTGCTGCTGGGCAGCCTGTGGCTGGCGCGAGCGGTGACGGGGGTGCGTCGACCGGGAAGCCTGTGGATGGCCACCGTCGCCATCGTGTTTTGCCTGTTGCTGGCCCTGTTTGACAGCCCCGCCATGCTGCGCTGGTACCCCGTGCTGATCAGCGGCTTCATGCTGGTGCTGTTCGGGTTGAGCCTGAAATACGGCCCGCCAATGATCGAACGCCTGGCCCGCTTGCGCGAACCACGCTTGCCGGCCAAGGCGATTCGCTATACGCGCCAGGTCACCATTGCCTGGTGTGTGTTTTTTCTCTGCAACGGTTTGTGCGCCGCCGCCCTGACTCTCTGGGCGCCGCTGAGTTGGTGGATGTTGTACACCGGCCTGATCTCCTATGGGTTGATCGGCCTGATGTTTGCCATTGAATGGCTCATACGACAACGGGTACGAGGCCACCCATGAATTGGATAAAACTTGAGCAATTGTTGCTCAAGGCTCAACCGGAGCGCGCCGTGACGGCCGATCCGGCGCTGAATCACGCACAGTTGTGCGAACAGGCCCTGAGCCTGGCCGCCGGCCTGCAAGCCCAGGGCGTGCAGCGCATTGCCGTGCACCTTGACGACGCCGCCGACCTGGCCATTGCGTTGCTGGGTGCCTGGCGCGCCGGGGTCAGCGTGCTGTTGCCTGCCGATCTGCAACCGCAAACGCGTCAGCGTTGGTCGAGCGAAGTGGATCTGTGGCTGACGGATCAGGCCGATGATGCGCAACTGAGCGACTATCGCCATGCGCCACTCAGTGCCACAGCGCTGGACCTGGACCGCTGCACACTGAGCCTGTGCACTTCCGGCTCCAGTGGCGAACCCAAGCGCATCGACAAAAACCTGCGCCAACTGGCCAATGAAGTCCAGGCACTGGAGCAGCTCTGGGGCGTCGATCTGGCTGAAGCCTGCATCATCGGCAGCGTTGCCACCCAGCACATCTACGGCCTGCTGTTTCGGGTGTTGTGGCCGCTGTGTGCCGGGCGCTCGTTCGTGCGCAAGCAACTGGCCTTTCCGGAAGATTTGCAGCGCGCCAGCCGCGAACACCCGGCCTTTGCCTGGGTCGCCAGCCCGGCACTGCTCAAGCGCATGGGCGACAACCTCGACTGGCCGGCGCTGAGCGCGGTTCGCCGGGTGTTTTCCTCTGGCGGTGCGTTGCCGGCCGAAGCGGCGCTAAGCCTGCAGCAACGCCTGCACCAGTGGCCAACGGAAATCCTCGGCAGTTCGGAAACCGGTGGCATCGCCTGGCGTCAGGGCAACGACCTCTGGCAAGCTTTTGCCGGCATCGAATTGAGCCAGGACAGTGACGGTGCGCTGCTCATTACGTCGCCGTATCTGCCGCCGGGTCACGTCGAACACACCGCGGATGCCGCGCGAATCGCCGCCGACGGCCGCTTCGAATTGCTCGGGCGGCTGGACCGGATCGTCAAACTGGAAGAAAAACGCATCTCGCTGCCGATGCTGGAACACGCGCTGATGGCCCACGACTGGGTCTGCGAAGCACGCCTGGGCGTGGTTCAGGAAAATCGCGCTTCACTGGGTGCGCTGCTGGTGCTGAGCGAATCGGGTTTGCATGCCTTGCGCAATCAGGGGCGCCGCACCCTCACTCAGGAACTGCGCCAACACCTCAGCCAGCATTGTGAAGCCCTTGCACTGCCGCGACGCTGGCGCCTGCTGCGACAACTGCCGCTCAACGCTCAAGGCAAACTGCCTCAGGCCGACGTGGAAGCCTTACTGCTGGCCCCGCGCCCGAAGACGCCGCAAGTGCTGGAGCAGGTCGAAGTCGATGGTGAGTGGAGCCTGCAACTGGCGGTGCCACCCGACCTCGCGTACTTCAGCGGCCATTTCCCCAAAGCGCCGGTATTGCCGGGCGTGGTGCAAGTGGATTGGGCCCTGAGCCTCGGCCAGCAACTGATGAACCTGCCGGAAAAATTCGCCGGCATGGAAGTGCTGAAATTCCAGCAACTGGTGCGCCCCGGCGATGAAGTCCAGTTGCACCTGCGCTTCGATCCGGTACGCAGCAAGTTGTATTTCGCCTATCGCAACGAGACCGCCACGTGCTCCAGCGGGCGGATTTTGCTGGAGGCTTCTTGTGATGAGTAAGTCGGGTGAGTGCTGCGCACTCAATCGCGAGCAGACTCGCGCCCACAGGAGGGCGGCGTCGTGCACAAATCCTATGTGGGCGCGAGCCTGCTCGCGATGCAGGCGCCTCGGTCTTACAGGCGAAACCCAAAATGCATAACCCTTGCGCAATCATCCCGGTCTACAACCACGAAACCGCGATCACTACCGTGGTCGACGCAGTGATCGCAAGCAACTTGCCATGCATTTTGGTAGACGATGCCAGCGACCCGTCCTGCGCGGCGGTGCTTGATCAACTGGCCCAACGCGAAATGGTTTACCTGATCCGCCTCGCCGCGAACCAAGGCAAGGGCGGCGCGGTCATGACCGGTCTGCGCGAAGCCTCGCGCCTGGGCTTCAGCCACGCCTTGCAGGTCGACGCCGACGGACAGCACGACCTGCAAGACGTCGCAACCTTCATCGAACAGTCGCGCGCCCACCCTCGCGCGGTGATCTGCGGCTATCCGCAATACGATGCCAGCGTGCCGAAAGGTCGTCTGTACGCCCGCTACCTGACGCATGTGATGGTCTGGATCAACACCCTGTCGCTGCAGATTCGCGACTCCATGTGCGGCTTCCGCGTCTATCCGTTGCCAGCCACCCTGGCAGTGATCGAGTCAGCGAAGATCGGCAAGCGCATGGACTTCGACTCGGACATTCTGGTGCGCCTGGCCTGGCGCAATCAGCCGATGCAGTGGCTGCCGACCAAGGTGCATTACCCGCTGGACGGCGTCTCGCATTTCCGTATGTTCCACGACAATGTGCTGATTTCGAGCATGCACACCCGGCTGTTCTTCGGCATGTTGCTGCGGGCGCCGGTGATCCTTTGGCGACGGTGGCGGGCATGAGCATCAACGCAGATAAAGAACACTGGGCCGACCGCCAGGAGCGCGGCAGTTTCTGGCTGATGAAGCTCACCGCGTTCGGCGCCAAGGTACTCGGCCGCCGACTGCTGAGCCCGCTGTTGTACGGTATCGTCCTGTACTTTTTCCTGTTCGGCCGCAGTGCCCGCCACAGCGCCTGGCAATATCAACAACGCCTCGCCGACTGGAGTGGTCGCAGCGAACTGCGCCCCAGCCACTGGCGCGTATTCGGTCAGTTCATGGCCTTCGCCGATTCGATGCTCGACAAGCTCGACGTGTGGAACGGCAAGCTGAGCATCGAGCAGATCGAAATCATCGATCCGGCATTGCTGCGCAATCAGCTGCGCGGCAGCCGCGGGCAACTGCTGGTGGGCGCACACCTGGGCAATCTCGAGGTGTGCCGCGCGCTGGCGGAGATCGGCGAAAAGGTCACGATGAACGTGCTGGTGCACACCAAGCACGCCGAGCAGTTCAACCGTTTGCTGGGCGAAGCCGGGGCGACCAATCTGCGGCTGATCCAGGTCAGCGAACTGGACCCGGTGATCATGCTGCAACTGCACGAGCGCCTGGAGCGCGGCGAGTGGTTGGCGATTGCCGGTGATCGCGTGCCGTTGCACGGCGGGCGCAGCGTGACCGTGGATTTCCTTGGCCATCCGGCAAAGTTTCCGCAAGGGCCGTGGCTGCTGGCCGGGCTGTTGAAATGCCCGGTCAACCTGCTGCTGTGCCTGAAGAAACCCGACGGCGATTACCGGCTGACCCTGGAACCGTTCGCCGACGCGATCACCTGGAAGCGCAGCGACCGCGAACAGGTCATTCATCAGTGGGCGACCCGCTACGCCGAGCGTCTGGGTCACTATTGCCTTGAAGCGCCTCAACAATGGTTCAACTTTTACCCTTTCTGGAAGACCGATGACGACGCCAACGCTTGAGCCGGTAACCTTCGGCGAACTCCCTTTGCGCATCGAAGACGTGCTGGCCCTCGCCAACCGTCAGGTGCCGACGCAGTTGCAGGACGATCCTGCGTACCGCGAGCGCATTGCCAAGGGCGCGCGATTCCTCGATTCCCTGCTGGACAAGGAAGGCGTGATCTATGGCGTGACCACCGGTTACGGCGATTCCTGCGTGGTCGCGGTGCCGTTGCATCACGTCGAGGCGTTGCCCCGTCATCTGTACACGTTCCACGGTTGCGGGCTGGGCAAACTGCTCGACGCCCAAGCCACCCGCGCGGTGCTTGCGGCGCGTTTGCAGTCGCTGTGCCACGGCGTGTCCGGGGTGCGCGTGGAACTGTTGGAACGCCTGCAAGCGTTCCTCGAACACGACATTTTGCCGCTGATCCCGGAAGAAGGTTCGGTGGGCGCCAGCGGTGATCTGACGCCACTTTCGTATGTGGCCGCGACCTTGTCCGGCGAACGCGAAGTCATGTTCCGTGGCGAACGCCGCCAGGCCTCGGACGTACACCGCGAACTCGGCTGGGAGCCGCTGGTTTTGCGCCCCAAAGAAGCCCTCGCGCTGATGAACGGCACCGCCGTGATGACCGGCCTCGCCTGCCTGGCCTACGCCCGCGCCGATTACCTGCTGCAACTGGCGACGCGCATCACCGCGCTGAACGTGGTCGCGCTGCAAGGCAATCCGGAGCACTTCGACGAGCGCCTGTTCGCCGCCAAACCGCATCCGGGGCAGATGCAAGTCGCCGCGTGGCTGCGCAAGGATCTGGCGATCGACGCGCCGACCGCGCCGCTGCATCGCCTGCAAGACCGTTATTCCCTGCGCTGCGCGCCCCACGTGCTCGGCGTCCTGGCCGACAGCCTGAACTGGCTGCGCTCGTTCATCGAGATCGAACTCAACAGCGCCAACGACAACCCGATCATCGACGCCGAAGCCGAGCGCGTGCTGCACGGTGGGCACTTCTACGGCGGCCATATCGCGTTTGCCATGGACAGCCTGAAAAACCTGGTGGCCAACGTTGCCGACTTGCTCGACCGTCAACTCGCGTTGCTGGTGGACGAACGTTACAACCATGGTTTGCCGAGCAATTTGTCCGGCGCCTCGGCGGATCGCGCGATGCTCAACCATGGCTTCAAAGCCGTGCAGATCGGCACCAGCGCCTGGACTGCCGAAGCGCTGAAAAACACCATGCCGGCCAGCGTGTTTTCGCGTTCCACCGAATGCCACAACCAGGACAAGGTGAGCATGGGCACCATCGCCGCCCGCGATGCCATTCGTGTGCTGGAGCTGACCGAACAGGTCGCCGCCGCTACTCTGCTCGCCGCCAATCAAGGTGTGTGGCTACGCAGCAAAGCTGAAGATGCCCGCCCATTGCCACCCGCCCTCGCCGCCATGCACGAAGCGCTGGCCAAGGACTTCCCGCCGGTCATCGAAGACCGCGCGCTGGAAGGCGAATTGCGCCTGTGCCTGAAACGGATTGCCGAGCAACACTGGAGGCTGCATGCGTAGCAAAGGAGTGCTTCACACCGATACGGAAATCCTCGTGCCGTTCTTTGACGTCGACACCATGAACGTCGTCTGGCACGGCCACTACGTCAAATACCTGGAAGTCGCTCGTTGCGCGCTGCTGGACAAGATCGGCCACAACTACACGGCGATGGTCGAGTCGGGTTACGCCTGGCCAGTGATCGACCTGCAATTGCGCTATGTGCGCGGCGCGGTGTTTGGTCAGAAGCTGAACGTGCGGGCGAATCTGGTGGAGTGGGAAAACCGTCTGAAGATCAATTACCTGATCAGCGATCTGCAAACCGGTGAACGTTTGACCCGCGCCAGTTCCGTGCAGGTTGCGGTGGACATGAGCAGCCGCGAAATGCAGATGGCTTCGCCCAAGATCTTCACCGACGCCGTCGAGAGGGCCCTGCCATGATTTTCTCTCCCCCCCGTTCCCCTGTGGGAGCGGGCTTGCCCGCGATGGTCGTTAACGATAACGCTGGGCACCTGACACTCCGTGGCGCTCTCAAGCTTTTCGCGAGCAAGCTCGCTCCTGCAGTATTGTGCGTGTTGCTGGGCATTCCAGGGCTGGCTCACGCCTTCGACCTGCAACAACTCAGCGATCAACTGGCCAGACCCGATGTGATCCACGGCCACTTCATCCAGGAAAAACACCTGCGCGCCCTGCCCCAGCCGTTGACCAGCAAGGGCACCTTCGTCCTCGCGAAAAACCACGGCCTGCTCTGGCTGCTGAAAACCCCGCTGCAACAGGATTACCGCATCACCGACAAAGGCATCGCGCGACGTGACGCCAGCGGTTGGCAGATGCTGCCGGGCAAGAGTGCCGGTGCCGAGCAGAACCGCTTGTTCCTCGCCGTGCTGCAAGGTGACAGCAGCGGGCTGCAACGAGACTTCGAACTGTCGCTGAGTGGTGAGGCGCAGAACTGGAAATTGACGCTGACCCCACGCTCGCTGCTGCTCAAGCAGGTGTTCAATCAGATCAACATCACCGGCGGCGAATTGGTGAGCACCATCGAGCTGCTGGAAACCCAGGGCGACAGCACTTTGCTGCGCATGCAGGACAGCAACAGCGCCCAACCGTTGAGCGACGCGGAGCAACATGACTTTGCCGAGTGAACGTACGCTTCCACGGCTGTTTCTGATCCTGCTGCTGGCGGTGCTCGCGCTCGCCGGCTGGCAATGGCGCGACGGTGCTCCGCTGTCGGCCAACCTGATGGAATTGGTGCCGGGCACCGCGCCGGACGCACTGGAGCTGCGCGCCGAACAACGCATGCAAGAACCGCTGAACCGCGAAATGCTGGTGCTGGTCGGTCACACCGATCGCCAGCAAGCCGTCGCCATGGCGCAGAAACTGGGCGAGCAGTGGCAGGCCAGCGGCCTGTTCGAAAAGGTCCAGTGGACTCTGCAAGCCGACTTGCCCGCGTTGCGCACGCAACTGCTGCAAGGCCGGTTGGCGATGCTCTCGGCGATGGATCGCCAGCAACTGATCGAACACCCCGACGCCTTTATCCAGCAACGGGTGCAGGCGCTGTTCGACCCGTTCACCGGTTTCAGCCTGGTGCCGAGCCAGGATGACTGGCTGGGCCTGACCGGGCGCATCCAGAACAGCCAGCCGCAACACGGTTCGGTGCAACTGGACATCGGCAGCGGCGCACTGGTTGCCGATGCCGATGGCAAGAGCTGGGTGATGCTGCGGGCCCGCACCACCGGCAATGCCTTCGACATGAACCTGCCGCTGCAAGTAGCTGACCTGCTCAAGCACAGCCGCGAAGAAGCGGCTCAGAGCGACGTGCAACTGCTGGCGGCCAGCGGTTTGCTCTACGCAGCAGCCGGTCAACAACAAGCCACCCGGGAAATGACCTGGGTCGGCGGCGGCGCCACCGTCGGCATTCTGTTGCTGTTGCTGCTGGCCTTCCGCCGCTGGCGGGTGCTGCTGGCGTTCGTTCCGGTACTGGTGGGCATGCTGTTCGGCGCGGTGGCGTGTGTGGCGCTGTTCGGCCGCATGCATGTGATGACGCTGGTGCTCGGCTCCAGCCTGATCGGCGTCGCGGTCGATTACCCGCTGCACTATTTGTCCAAGAGCTGGAGCCTGAAACCCTGGCACGCCTGGCCTGCGTTGCGCCTGACGTTGCCGGGGCTGACGCTGAGCCTGATCACCAGTTGCATCGGTTACCTCGCACTGGCCTGGACGCCGTTCCCGGCCCTGACCCAGATCGCCGTGTTCTCCGCTGCCGGGCTGCTCGGCGCGTACCTGTCGGCGGTGTGTCTGTTGCCCGCGCTGCTCAAGGGCTCGGATTTGCGTCCGGCGCAATGGCCATTGCGCGTCGCCGACTATTTGCTGGCACTGCGCGAAAAGCTGTTGAAATTCGTCCGAACGCCAGTGCTGCTGGGGCTGCTGATTGCCTTCTGCGTGGGCGGTCTGTTGCAGCTCGACAGCAAAAACGATATTCGCCAATGGGTCGGCGCACCGCAGCAATTGACGGACGAAGCCCAGACCATCGCGCGCATCACCGGTTACCAACCCACCAGCCAGTTCTTCCTGGTGCGAGCGTCCAATCAACAAGAATTGCTCGAACGCCAAACCGCGTTGAGCGAGCGGCTGGATCAGTTGATCAATCTGGAAAAACTTCAGGGCTATCTGTCACTGAACCAACTGGTCAGCCAGCCAAACGTGCAACTGCAAGTGCGCGAAGCGCTGAACAAGTTGCCGCAATTCTGGCAACCGTTGCTCGATGTCGGCGTGCCGCTTGAAGCACTGAAAACCGAGTTGGCGAAGTTGCAGGCGTTGCCAGTCGAAGACATCGACAGCGCACTGACCGGTCCGTTGGCTGAACCGTATCGCGCCTTGTGGCTGGGCCCGACCGAAGACGGCGTAGCGGCGATGGTCAGCCTGCAAGGCCTGAACAACCCGGCGCTGCTGCGGGTGCAGGCGCTGGATCTGCCGGGGGTGGAACTGGTGGATCGTCTGGGCGAATTGAACAACGTTTTCGCCAAAACCCAGATCAGCGCCGCCGAACTGAAACTCGCCTCGTGCGTGTTGATCGTGCTGGTGCTGATTCTGCCGTTCGGCCTCGGCGGCGCGCTGCGCATCGTCGCCCTGCCGCTGTTGGCAGCATTGTGCAGCCTCGCCAGTCTCGGCTGGCTGGGTCAGCCGCTGACGTTGTTCAGCCTGTTCGGCCTGCTGCTGGTGACGGCGATCAGCGTCGACTACGCGATCCTCATGCGCGAACAAGTCGGCGGCGCCGCCGTCAGCCTGCTGGGCACCTTGCTGGCGGCGTTGACCACGTGGCTGTCGTTCGGATTGCTGGCTGTGTCCAGCACCCCCGCGGTGAGCAATTTCGGGTTGTCGGTGAGCCTCGGCCTGGCGTTCAGCTTCATCCTTGCGCCGTGGGCCGGACGGCAGATACATGCGACCACCGTCGCGGAGTCGGCAGCGTGATGGTCGTGCTGTTCTGGGCAATGGCCCTGGCGCTGTTCGCCGTGGCCACCCGTCTCGGGCGTCACTTCGGTTTGATCCCGATCGTCAGCCAGTTGTTGCTGGCCACCGTCGGTTTGCCGCTGCTGATGTACTTCTGGATCGAACCTCAGTGGCACTTGAGCGGCGCGACGCTGGTCGCACCGATCTGGCTGAAAAACCTCTACAGCCTGAGTTTCGCGCTGTTGCTGGGCTACATCCTCAGCGACGTGATTGATCTGCGCCTTGATCGCCAGAGCCTGAAAATCGCCCTGCCGAGCTTCTGCTTTCCGTTTGCCTGCGGCCTGGCCACGGCGATCTGGTGGCTGCCGCCACAGCCGTGGATCAGTTCTTTGGCGGTCGGCCTGCTGTTCGCCATTACCGCGATTCCGGTGTTGTACCTGTACCTTCGGCATATCGATTACCCGGTCGCCGCCACCCGGCGACTGGTACAAACCGCGATCCTCATCGACCTCACGTGCTGGACCGTGTTCGCCATTGCCCAGGGCAGTCTGCACTTGAGCAGTCTGCTGCTGCCACTGGCCGGCGCGTGCCTGCCCGTGCTGCTGCGAGTTCTCGGCTTGCGCCAACCACGACTGTACAGCGGGTGTTTCTTTGCGCTGCTGGTGGTGGCCGAGCACTACAAACTCAATGCGCTGATTTTCGGCATCGGTTACTTGTTGTGCATGGCCGCGCTGAAAGTGCCGCTGGTGCTGCCCATGCCGGCGGTGTGGATGAATCGCCTGCAGACCTACATCGCGATCCCGCTGATCCTGACGTTCGGCATCGTGCAGATCAACGTCCACAGCGCCATGGACAGCCTGAGCTGGGCACAACTGGCCGCACTGCTGCTGTTGCCGATTGCCAGCAAACTGCTGGGCAACTGGCTGGGACTTGGCTGGGCCGGCGCTTCGTTTGCCGGCGCCAGCCGCTGGCGCGAAAGTGTCCTGCTGAATATTCGCGGCTTGAGCGAGATTGTCTTTCTCAACCTGCTGCTGCAACAACACCTCATCAGCCCGCCGCTGTACTTTGCGCTGATGCTGATGGGCCTGATCGCAACACTGCTGCCGGCATTGGCCGGCATGCACCGAATCCCTTTGAAAGCTGCCGTCCCGGCAAGGAGCCCCCATGCCAATCGTTGAAATGGAACGTCGTCAGGTAGTGATCATCGGCGCCGGCCCATCGGGCGCCATCGCCGCCGCGCTACTCAAGCGCAAGGGGCATGACGTGCTGGTGATCGAACGCCAGCATTTCCCACGGTTTTCCATCGGCGAAAGCCTGCTGTCGCACTGCCTGGATTTCGTCGAAGAAGCCGGCATGCTCGATGCCGTCAACGCCGCCGGCTTCCAGTTGAAAAACGGTGCAGCATTTGCCTGGGGCGAGCGCTATAGCGCTTTCGATTTCGGCGACACGTTCAGCCACGGCAAGCCGACCACCTTCCAGGTCCAGCGTGCCGACTTCGACAAACTGCTGGCCGATCAGGCCGCGCTGCAGGGCGTCGAAATCCGTTACGGCGAAGCCATCGTCAGCGTCGATGTCGATCGGGCGAAACCGCAGCTTGGCGTGCGTCGTGAAGACGGCAGCGAGTACGCTATCGAAGCTGACTTCATGCTCGACGCCAGCGGTTACGGTCGCGTCCTGCCGCGCTTGCTCGACCTTGAAGCACCGTCGAATTTTCCAGTGCGACAAGCCGTGTTCACGCACATCGAAGACCATATCGACAGCCCGACCTTCGAACGGGAAAAGATCCTCATCACCACCCACCCGACGCAGCGCGATATCTGGTTCTGGACCATTCCGTTCAGTAACGGCCGTTGCTCGGTGGGTGTTGTCGCGGCAGCCGAACACTATGAAGGCCGCATGGACAATCTGGACGAGTGCCTGCGCGGGTTCATCGCTGAAACCCCGAGCCTCTCCGGCGTGCTAAGCAACGCCGTGTGGGATACGCCGGCGCGCACCATCGGCGGGTATTCGGCCAACGTCAAAACCCTGCACGGTCCTGGCTTTGCACTGCTCGGTAACGCGGCGGAATTCCTCGACCCGGTGTTCTCCTCCGGCGTGACCATCGCCATGCGCTCGGCGAGCATGGCCGCCGCGGTTCTGCATCGTCAGTTGCAAGGGGAAAGCGTTGACTGGCAGACCGAGTTCGCCGAACCGCTCAAGCGCGGCGTCGACACCTTCCGTTGCTATGTCGAAGGCTGGTACGCCGGGACGTTCCAGGATGTGATTTATCACGAGGGCGGCTCGGCGGATATTCACCGCATGATTAGCTCGATCCTGGCCGGTTATGCGTGGGACGAGCGTAATCCGTTCGTCAGCGAAGCCAAGCGCCGGTTGCGCATGCTGTCGGAAATTTGCGCGAGTGATGCCTCTTGAGCTACTTGAGCGACAACTACGTCGAGGAAACCCGCTTCGGGTTCTGGTTCCTGCGCAGCCACACCTGGCAGCACCATGTGCTGCGTGTCGCGATCAATGACCTGCGCAGCCTGTTCAGCGAACCTTTGCCAGCCACTCCGGTGTTGCTGGATGCCGGCTGCGGTCAGGGCAAGTCGTTCCAGTACCTGCGCCAGACCTTTGCCCCACAGCGCCTGATCGGTGTGGACGCCGACCCGCACAGCCTCGACTTGAGCGGCGAAGAAGCCACCCGCCAGGGCATGGACGTGGAGTTGATCGGCAGCGACTGCGCCACGCTGGCCGTGCCGGACGCCAGCGTCGATCTGCTGTTCTGTCACCAGACCTTCCATCATCTGGTGGAACAGGACAAAGCGCTCGCCGAGTTCTACCGCGTGCTCAAGCCCGGCGGTTATCTGCTGTTCGCCGAATCCACCGAGGCTTACATTGATACCTGGGTGATTCGCTGGTTGTTCCGCCATCCAATGCACGTGCAAAAAAGCGCCGCGCAATACCTCGACATGCTTCGTCGCCAGGGCTTCGAATTCGGCCCGCACAACGTGTCTTATCCGTATTTGTGGTGGAGCCGCGCCAAGGATTTCGGCCTGCTTGAACGCTGGGGTCTGCGCCGGCCAAAACCCTTCGGCCAACGGGAAGAAACCCTGGTCAATGTGGTGGCGCGCAAACCGCTTGAAGGTGCTGTGTGATGTTCATTGTCAGTCGCTCAAAATACATACCCTGTGGGAGCGGGCTTGCCCGCGATAGCGGTGGGTCAGTCAACATAGATGTTGAATGTTCTATCGCTATCGCGGGCAAGCCCGCTCCCACAGGGGTAGTGAAAACTCTGAAGTTTCTGCTACTCGGCGCGATCCTGCTGCTGACCGCCTGCGCCAGCCACGCGCCGCTGCCTGAGCAAACCGCGAACCTGCCGTTGCCGCAGCAATTGCACATTCAGCGTCTGCTGGACGGCCAGCGTCAGGACTGGGTGCTGGTGATTGCCCGTGAAGGCCCGGGCATTCGCTGGTCGATGATGGACTTGCTGGGCATTCCACAGGCCCGTCAGAAACTGATCGACGGTCAATGGCAAGCGGACGGCCTGTTGCCGCCCAATCCGGAAGCCCGAGAACTCTTCGCCGCGCTGCTGTTTGCGCTGACGCCCAAGGATGAATTGCACGGTAACTATCCTGACGCCTGGCAGCATGGCGCACAGCGATCCTTGCCGGAACACTGGGAAGTCCGTTATTCACAACCGCTGAGCTTTGAATTGAAACTGCCTAAAGGTCCGATGTATCAAGTCACGCCCCTGAGCGGTGAGACGCCATGACCGCTTACCTCAACGCCCTCGGAGTGATCTGCGCCCTGGGCCGCGACAAGCGCGAAGTCGCGCGCAACCTGTTTGCCGGCGATTGCTCCGGCATGCGCAGCGAGTCTGGCTGGGTGCCGGAACGTTCGTTGCCGGTGGCCGCGGTGCGTGGTGCACTGGCGCCGATCCCGAGGGAACTGGCGAAGCAGAGCAGCCGCAACAATCAGTTGTTGCTGGAAGCTGCGCTGCAAATCCGCGACGACATCGATCAAGCGATCCAGACCTACGGCCGCGACCGCATCGGCGTGATCCTCGGCACCAGCACGTCCGGCATCGATGAAGCCAGTCGCGGCCTGGCCCATTACATCCGCGAACATCAGTTCCCGGACGCTTACGACTATCAGCAACAGGAACTGGGGGCGCCGGCGAATTTCCTTGCCGACTGGCTGCAACTCAGCGGCCCGGCGTATGTGATTTCCACCGCCTGCACCTCCAGCGCCCGAGCGTTGATGAGTGCCCAGCGCCTGCTGGATCTGGGCCTGTGCGACGCGGTGTTGTGCGGCGGTGTCGATAGTTTGTGCAAACTGACCCTAAACGGGTTCTCGGCGCTGGAAGCGGTGTCCGAAGAACGTTGCAACCCGTTTTCGGTGAACCGCAACGGCATCAACATCGGCGAAGCGGCGGTGCTGTTTCTGATGACAAAAAGTGCGGACAACAAGCCGTCGATTGCCCTGCTCGGCAGCGGCGCCAGTTCCGATGCGCACCACATTTCGGCGCCGGAACCGACCGGCCGTGGCGCCCTGCAAGCGATGCGCAAAGCCTTGAGCCGAGCGCATCTGCAGCCCGGGCAGATTGCTTATCTGAACCTGCACGGCACCGCCACCCAACACAATGACGCCATGGAAAGCCTGGCCGTGAAGACGTTGTTCCCGGCCGGTGTGCCGTGTTCCTCGACCAAACCGATGACCGGCCATACCCTCGGCGCGGCCGGTGCGCTGGAGGCCGCGTTCTGCTGGCTGAGCCTGAGCGCGGACAATCAACACTTTGCGCTGCCACCGCATGTCTGGGACGGCCAGCCTGACCCCGAACTGCCAGCCCTGGACTGGGTGACCCCAGCCGATCGCCTGACGTCCATTGCACCTCGCTACTTGATGAGCAATTCCTTTGCCTTCGGTGGCAATAACGTCAGCCTGATTATCGGAGACGCCCCATGATTGACTGGCCGCTCGCCGAACTGCTGCCGCACGCTGGCGACATGATCCTCATCGATCAGATCCTCGCGTTCGATGACGAGCAGATCCACACCCGCCTCACCGTCAAGCCCGATGGCCTGTTCAACCGGCCCGACGGCAGCCTGCCGGCCTGGGTCGGCATCGAACTGATGGCCCAGAGCGTGGCGGCCTACGCCGGTTGCCATGCGCGCCAGCGAGGCGATGCGGTGGAGCTGGGCTTCCTGCTCGGCACCCGCAAATTCGAATGCAATGTCGACCACTTTCCCGCCGGCACCGAGCTGACCATCCACGGCGTGCGTTCGCTGGAAGACGACAACGGCATGGGCGTGTTCGAATGCCACATCAACGCCCCCGGCATTCACGCTACCGCCCGTCTGAACGTGTTTCGTCCACCGCAAGCCGCCCAATACCTTAATGAAACCCCAGGAGTCCGGTCATGACTGAATCCGTACTGGTCACCGGCTCCAGCCGTGGCATCGGCCGTGCCATCGCCTTGCGTCTGGCCCAGGCCGGGCATGACATCGTGCTGCATTGCCGCAGCGGGCTTGCGGACGCCGAGGCCGTGAAAATCGAAGTCGAAGCCTTGGGCCGCAACGCCCGCGTCCTGCAATTCGACGTGTCCGACCGCGCCAGCTGCAAAGCCATTCTCGAAGCCGACGTGGAAAGCCACGGCGCCTATTACGGCGTGGTGCTCAACGCTGGCCTGACACGCGACGGTGCTTTTCCAGCGCTGAGCGAGGATGATTGGGATGTGGTGATGCGCACCAACCTCGACGGTTTCTACAACGTGCTGCACCCGGTGATGATGCCTATGATCCGTCGTCGCGCCGCCGGGCGAATTGTTTGCATCACCTCGGTTTCCGGTTTGATCGGCAATCGCGGGCAGGTCAATTACAGTGCCTCCAAGGCCGGTTTGATCGGCGCGGCAAAAGCGTTGGCGATTGAACTGGGCAAGCGCAAAATCACCGTCAATTGCGTCGCACCCGGCCTGATCGACACCGCCATGCTCGACGAAAACGTGCCCGTGGAAGAACTGATGAAAATGATCCCCGCACAACGCATGGGCACCCCGGAAGAGGTGGCCGGCGCGGTGAATTTCCTGATGTCGGCGGAAGCGTCGTACATCACCCGGCAGGTTCTGGCCGTCAACGGAGGCCTGTGCTGATGAAGCGCGTCGTCGTCACCGGCATGGCCGGCATCACCTCACTGGGCAGCGATTGGGCAACCATCGCCGCCAACTTCGCAGCCAACCGCAGCGGCATCCGCCGGATGGACGAGTGGGATCGCTTTACCGAACTCAACACGCGCCTGGCCGGGCCTATCGACGACTTCAAAGTGCCGAGCCACTGGACCCGCAAGCAACTGCGCAGCATGGGCCGGGTTTCGCGCCTGGCAGTCGGTGCGTCGGAACAGGCGCTGGCCGACGCCGGACTGTTGGGTAACCCGATCATCAAGGACGGACGCATGGGTGTGGCGTGCGGCTCCTCAACGGGCAGCACCGACGAGATCAAGGCGTTTGGCAACATGCTCCTCAACTCCGTGGCCGAAGGCCTGAACGCCAACTCCTACGTGCGCATGATGCCGCACACCACGGCGGCGAACATCAGCATCTTCTTCGGCCTCACTGGCCGGCTGATCCCGACCTCCAGCGCCTGCACCAGCGGCAGCCAGGGCATCGGTTATGCGTACGAATCGATCAAGTTCGGCCGCTTGCCGCTGATGCTTGCCGGCGGCGCCGAAGAACTGTGCCCCACCGAAGCCATGGTCTTCGACGCGCTGTACGCCACCAGCCTGAAAAACGATGCGCCGCAGACCTCCCCACGCCCTTACGACAGCGGTCGCGATGGCCTGGTGATCGGTGAAGGCGGCGGCATGCTGGTGCTTGAAGAGCTCGAACATGCGTTGGCGCGCGGCGCGCACATCCATGCCGAACTGGTCGGTTTCGGCAGCAACGCCGACGGCCAGCACACCACGCGTCCAGAGCAGTCCACCATGCGCCGCGCCATGGAACTGGCCCTGGAAGACGCCGGTTTGCAGCCATCGGACATCGGCTACGTCAATGGTCACGGCACCGCGACCGAACAGGGCGACATTGCCGAAACACTCGCCACCAGCAGCCTGTTCGGCGAACACATGCCGATCAGTTCGCAGAAGAGTTTCCTCGGCCACACCCTCGGCGCCTGCGGTGCGTTGGAATCCTGGTTCAGCATCGAAATGATGAACCGCGATTTGTACGTGCACACCTTCAACCTTGATGAAGTTGATCCGAATTGCGGCAAGCTCGATTACCTGCGCGGTGAATTTCGGCAGATGAGTCATCAGTATGTGATGAACAATAATTTTGCGTTTGGCGGGGTTAATACGTCGTTGATTTTTCGGCGGTGGGCCTAAGCAAAATCAAACGATCGCCGCCTGCAGCGATCGTTTGATTCACCACAGCAAGAAACATGGATTTCCTACGATGAACGAGGCACTTGAGGATATTTCCTACCCGCTTCATCGTAATTTCCTCGCACTTTGCGCATCTCGTCTGCCAGTGACGTCTGATTTTGAGTCCGCGTGATCTGGGCAGGATTTATGGCTGTTAGGGTTCAGGCATTTCCTGACAAGCGACCCTCCAGCCATGACCCAATGCTTCAAAGAACACCCCAGCGATAATCAGCGCCTGAACCACAACAGCACGCCCGTTGCTGACTGTGAATGCAAAGAACAACTGCTTTACGGCGTCAAGACCATGGTGACCAAGGTCCCCATCCTCACGTGCGAATGCCTTTGGCGCATCTACCAACGCCAAGCCGAAGACATCGTTGCCCCTGGCGGCGTGCTGATTGCTGATCCGGTGGAACGCAACCGAGTGATCAACGCAGCCTATGCCCGGCTGTGGTTGCATGATTCGCGGTTTCAGTGGGCCGGGCTTGCTGCATTTGCTTCCAAGCAGGTTGGCTGCGGACTGCTGCATGCGGCGGACAGCATTGGACGTATTGGCGCGGAACATCAATCCCGACAGCGCGTGCGAGATAGCCGTAGTGAATTCGGGTTGTTTACACCTGACAGGATGGCCGAACAGGCCGAAGCGCTGCGTGACTACAAAGAAGCCGATGCGCGTAACCCGGTTCCGTCCGTAGATCTCCGCTTCAAGGGAAATGACTTGTCGTTGGTGCAGCAACAGTTCCGGCATGTCCACGACATGATGGCACTGGGGAACACCACGCTGTTTCTGGATATTTTCCCGCTGCACGAGTTCTATGCGAAGCGAGGCTTGAAGGAGTTGAAGAAGTGCCTGGAAGTGCGAGGGAGGATTTATGGTCATCCAAAGTTTCCAGTGCTTTGGCCGGCAGGGCAGGAAACGCTTGCTTTCGGACAATTTCATCAGGAAATCATTCGTGCTTTCGAATTGATTGATGAAGGGGATACTGCCCAAAGCGTGGAGTTTCTAGCATGGCATGAGCAGCGCAATATCCTCCAGCCAGCCATTTACGAGGACCAGCAATTGGTGGCCTTGCTGCGTACCAATCATGCTGCCTACGTGACCGGTTTTCCCTCTGGCGTGGCTCAGGCTATCGAGTTGACCCTCACGAGCCAATGCCAAAGCGTTAAGGACGAACGCACCATCGGCTTTAGTTCCAACCCGCTGGCGGACTTGTCGAACATCAAGCAGCGCATGCCTTTCGTACTCCGGGCGGCGGCGAGGTTCGATGAGATGCTAAACGACAGCAACCGAGGGGCATTGGAGCAGTCGATTCGAGAAATCGCCTCCGGTGGCGAGGCATGAACTTACGCAGCTGGCGCCGAGGAGCAGGCTGGTTGCTTCTGGCTGTTTTGGCGCTGGCCGCCATACACCAACTGAGACAGCCTTTGTGGGATGAACCGGAAGTCGCCGTGGAGATAGGCGGAACGTATGAAGAGATGCGTAATCGCTCTTCCGCCTCTTTTAGCCCGTTAATCCGTGGGCACCTGTGGCTCGGAGTTCCTATGGTGGATGCACGAATGCGATTCATCGACCCGCAGTTCGGGTTCGTCACGCCTCTGGCTCGCTTTTTCACGGTTGGATTCGACGACAACGTCATTGACGACATCCGCATGTCACCACAAATAGAACCGTTGCTGATTGATGATGCCCTCAAGGTCGTTCTCGACTTACAGGACCAATGGCGCGAAAAAGGCTGGGTGGCGAGGGGCCTGCGGAACAACCCCACCATTGCCGATACACCCGAATGGCGGGCCTGGCTTCGGAAAGGGATCCGGCATGGACGATCTTTTTGGCAGGCAGGCGAAAAGTATCAGGCAATGCTGCTACTAGGCCGTTTCAAAGATTCCAGAAATCCGGCCGAAGAACGCTATCTCATTACTCTTTCGGTGGCTAAGCCGTGGGTACCCTTCGATGAAATTGAAGCCGACTGGGAGCAGGTGTACTCGCTGTGCCTTGGCAGTCCCAAGCCATCGCCGATCCCCGAGTGTGAAGCACTCAGTGAGCAACCTTGAGTTTTCGGCGATGGCCTCCTCACAATCACCTTTCGGAACGATCAATCGAGTGCTGAGCTAGGGCGGATCAAGGTTATCCAGTACCCGGTTCACCGCCAGCTCCCCGAGCATGATCGACTGTTGAATGCCCAGCAGTGTGTTGCTTTGCGATCCTTCCAGATACCTCGCGAAATCACTCGCGATGACGTTGGCTGATGCCAGGGATTCACAGGCGTATTCGAGCAGGGTCTGGTTGTCGATGTCGGGGGCGATGAGGAATATTTTGCTTGGTTGGCGTGGGGCGTCCGGATCGACGTCCGGAGGAGTTGCTGTTGTATTCGTCATGTTTCGGCTACCTACAAAGTGGAGCCACCGAGTCGCTACTAATCAAAAGGGTGGCAGCCGTACGCAGGTTAGTAGACCGGGAAACACGAACCGGCGCGCCCGAGAGCGCCCTACGCACAGCTACCATCAAAGTGCAGGCATGAAATTACCTGACTGTTCGGCATGCAAATGCGCATCGTGTGAACACGGGCTACTAAACCCGATCACTGGAAATCAGTGATGCGAACCAAGTTACCGATGCCCCCCAAAGCGCACAAGCCGGCGGATTCTGGAGTAGTTGTAGGCATTGCCGCAAGGCGCTGTGGTCTTTCCGAGACAGTTCAGAAATGTCCTACACCCTTCACCGAGGCGCCCGCTATGGCATCGGTAGCTGCACACCTTTTTGGTGAACTTGCGGACGCTTTCGCGGGCAAGCCCGCTCCCACAGAGGTTGGTAGTCTGCTGGAGATTGTGCTAACACCGCAGAAACTGTGGGAGCGGGCTTGCCCGCGATTGACTGCGAAGCAGTCACGCTTTCTGTGGTTCGACCTTGCGCGTCAACAACTCCACAAACGCCTTGGCCATCGGCGACTTCTGATCCTTGCGCTGCACCAGCCACACCGCCGACACCGCTTCCGGGTCGAGCAGCGGCCGATAGACCACGCCATCAATCCGCATCCGCTGATAAGACGCCGGCAGCACCGACACGCCGAGCCCCGCCGCCACCAGGCCAATGATGGTCATCGCCTCCCCCGCCTCTTGCGCAAAGTGCGGGCTGAAACCGGCGTCCCGCGCCAGGCTGAGCAACTGCGCATACAGACCACTGCCATAACTGCGTGGGAAAAATACGAATGGTTCGAGCGCCAATGCCGACAGGAACAATCCCTCTTCGCTGTCCTGCACCAACGGATGCTTGGAACTGAGCACCGCCACCAGCGGCTCACGCATCAGCTCCACCACGCTGAGCGAGTCCGGCAAACCCAACGGCCGCATGATCCCGACTTCGATCGACTCATCCACCAGTGCCTCGGCCACTTGGGTGCTGCTCATTTCCCGCAGGTTCAGGTGCACCGCCGGAAAACGCTGGCGAAACGAAAAGATCGCCTGGGGGATGGTCGAGTTGAACGGTGCCGACGAGGTGAAACCGATTTTGAGTTCACCCAACTCACCGAGCTGCGCCCGCCGCGCCACATCCGCGGCTTTGTCGACCTGCGCCAGCACCAACCGCGCCTCTTCCAGAAACAATCGCCCGGCTTCACTCAGTTCCACCCGACGATTGGTTCGCTCGAACAATCGTGCGCCGACTTCCTGTTCCAGCGCTTGAATCTGTTGGCTCAGCGGCGGTTGCGAGATGCCCAGCACTTGGGCGGCGCGGCCGAAGTGCAGTTCTTCGGCGACGGCGATGAAGTAGCGCAGGTGACGCAATTCCATGAAAACCCCATTAGGTCGCAAAACCTCTTAAACAGGTCGAATAATATATTGGATTGAATCATTAGGCAGCTATATGCTTTTTTCATTGCCTGACCGGCTGCGCTGCCCCGAGGTCTGAAGTGAAAACTGCTGTCGCCGCACTCGCCCATGAAGTTCCGCCCGCCGCGCTGGACGATGCCGTCGCCGAGCTGAAGGAAATCTACATCGAAAAAGGCACGCCGATGTTCATGCGCACGGTGTTGGCGCTGTTCTCCGGCGGCTTCGCCACCTTCGCGCTGCTGTACTGCGTGCAACCGATGATGCCGCTGCTGTCACACGAGTATTCGATCAACGCGGCGCAGAGCAGCCTGATTCTGTCGGTGGCCACGGGCATGCTTGCCATCGGTCTGCTGATCACGGGGCCGATCTCCGACCGTGTAGGGCGCAAACCGGTGATGGTGGCGGCGCTGTTTGCCGCGGCGCTGTGCACCATCGCCAGTTCGATGATGCCGAGCTGGCACGGCGTACTGGTGATGCGTGCGTTGATCGGGTTGTCGTTGAGCGGCCTGGCGGCGGTCGCGATGACGTACCTGAGCGAAGAGATCCACCCACAACACATTGGCCTGGCGATGGGCCTGTACATCGGCGGCAACGCGATTGGCGGGATGTGCGGGCGCCTGATTACCGGGGTGTTGATCGACTTCGTCAGCTGGCACACGGCGATGTTGGTGATCGGCGGCCTGGCGCTGATCGCGGCAGCGGTGTTCTGGAAAATCCTCCCCGAATCGCGCAACTTCCGCGCCCGCTCGCTGCACCCGCGAAGCCTGCTCGACGGCTTCACCATGCACTTTCGCGACGCCGGCCTGCCGTTGTTGTTTCTCGAAGCCTTTGTGCTGATGGGTGCGTTCGTCACGCTGTTCAACTACATCGGTTATCGCCTGCTGGCCGAGCCGTACCACATGGACCAGGCGTTCGTCGGCCTGCTATCGGTGGTGTACCTGTCCGGCATCTACAGCTCGGCGAAAATCGGTTCACTGGCCGACAAACTCGGTCGGCGCAAAGTGCTCTGGTCGACCATCGTGTTGATGCTCGCCGGCCTCGCCCTGACCATGCTCACGCCGCTGCCCGTGGTGATCATCGGTATGCTGATTTTCACCTTCGGCTTCTTCGGCGCGCACTCGGTGGCGAGTAGCTGGATCGGTCGTCGCGCCACCAAGGCCAAGGGTCAGGCATCGTCGTTGTACTTGTTCAGTTACTACGCCGGATCGAGCATAGCCGGTACGGCGGGCGGTGTGTTCTGGCACCTCGGCGGATGGAACGGGATTGGCTTGTTCATTGGTGCGCTGCTGGTGGTAGCCTTGCTGATTGCGTTGAAACTGGCCCGCTTGCCGCTGCTGCCGGGGAATGGCTCGATTACTTGAGCACCACCCGCGCCTCAAGCATCGCATCGCGCTTTTCCAACATCAGCGATTGCAAGGCGACGTCGTCACGTTCGGCGCGGTCCAGCCATTGCAGCAACGTCTTCGCGTCGCCGCTGAGGGTCAGGCGCAATACGTCGCTGTCGGTTTCCATCTGCTGGATTTCAAGCCCCGCCGCTGTGGCGCTTTCGCTGACGCGCAGCGACAACGGCTGATGGGTGACGACGGGCGTGGAGGGTCGCGGCTGTGCTCGTTGCAGCTGCGCTGACACGGCCAGTTGCTGTTGGTACTGGCGCTCCATGGTTTGCAGGCGCTGGCGCGTCGGTTGCCAGATCAGGCTGAACACGATGACAGCCAATAAAAATGCGCCCATGGCCAGCAACAGTCGTTGCTCTCGAATGGACAGCCGTTGCCAGGCAGCTTTCATGCTCGATCCTCCACTGTCAGGGTCGCCTGCACGCGGTTGCGCTCTTTACTCGCACTGTCGATTCTGAGCGGCACGCCTTGGTCTCGCCCGCGTTCGCGCAGTTGCTCCAACTCGGCAAAGCTGTTGGCGCTCAGCTGGATTCTCCAGCCATCGCCGGCGCGAAATTCGATGCGCCGGACCTCGACATTGCTTGCGCCGATCACCTGCTCGACGAGCTTCACCAGATCGGCGACGCGCGTGCGCTGAGGCTCGGCGGTGTGCTTTTGAAGTGCGTCGAGCTGCGCTGCCAGGTCGACGATGCGGCTCTGCTCAGGGTAAAGCGTCTTGAACCGCTGCTCGTTCTGGCTGTAGAGCGTACGTGTTTCACGCTCGATAAAATGGATTCGCGCGGCACTCGCGCCCCAGGTCAGCAACAGCAGCGCCAGGATCGTCAAACCGCCGCGGCGCCAGGGCAGTCGTTTGTTGCGCAGGGCGAATTCGCCTTGCAGCAGATTGATGGCCTGCGCGGGGCGGTGGGTCAGGTATTGATCGACATCGGTCGCGCCCTGACGCCCGTCGATCCATTGAATACCCGAAGGCAAGGCCGGTCTCAGCAACGTCAATCCGTCGTCCGTCAATGCCAGGCGGGCCGGTAGCCCTCCGCCGAGCAACCATCGACCGAACCACCACACACCGAGTGCCTGATCCAAGGGCAAAACATCGGCATCGACGAACACCGAGCGCACCTCGATTCCTTCTTCTGCCAGTAACGTGAGCATGGCGGTAAACCGCTGGCGGTCGATCACCATGACCGGATAACGCCCATCCTTATCGCAAGCGCCGATGCTCAGGTGCAGCTTGTCCAGCGCTTCGCTCAACTGATCCTCCACGGCAAACGCGATGGCTTGCGCGTTGGGTTGGCGCTTGGAAGGCCATGGATCACTGCGCACCCAACTGCACAATTCCATGGGCAACAGCAGGTCGACCGCCTGCCCGTTCAGCAACTGCGCCGCTTGATTCAAGGGCATGGGCTGACGCTGCCGAGTCGGGGACCAGACGTAGCAAGGCCAGTCTGTCGACGGTTCGTCCAGGCCTTCGGCGGTCAGGTAAAGCCAGGTATTCATCGCGGCATCTCGTGGGCACTCAAAGGAAGAAGACGTCGTTGCAGGACGTTGAATTGGTGCGTGGCGGCGTCACGTTCGACCTCCGTGGCCAGCCGCAAACGGCGCTGTCCCTGAGTGACCTGCACGGTGATACGGAACCAGCGGCTGGCGGTGCCAAGGCCATGACTGCTCAGGCCCACACCGGAGAGCAGCGGGTCTTGCGTAAAGGCCTGGACGCTGGCCCATCCAGCCGTGGAGGCCTGACGAGCCAATGCCGCGGCCGTGGTCGCGTCCACGCCATCGAGCGTCCTCAGCACCAGCGACGGTGCGGTGTTGACGTTCAACGTTGCATGGCCGGGCAACATTGCCACCCAAGGTTCAAGTTGACGCAGCACCTGAGCGTCAACCCCCGGCAGCAGGCGCAGTTGGCTCAGCTCTCGTAAAGCCCCCACCTGATCAAGTTGCAGCGGTGCAAGATCCAGCACGTCGAGCAAGCGCGCCCAACGCTTAAGGGTGACCTGATCGATCTGCCCCTGGCTCAACAATGAGTTGAGATTGAACCGCCCGGCGAGGTCCTCGATATCAACGCGGATCTGCGCGTCTTCAAGGTCGAAGTCAGGTGTCATCCGCGCCCAGTCCTGGGTCAGGTCGACGGTTTTCGGCGAGAGCTGCGCCGCTTCCTGCAAGCGCAAAAGTGCCCAGTTTTCCCCGGCGACTGCGAGTTGGCGCATTTGAATGTGCTGCAGGGTCTGGCCGCTACTGTGCAGCGACAGGCGATGGCTGCGCAGCAAGCCGCTGGTGATCAACAGCGCCAGACTCATGACCAGCAACACGCTGATCAACGCAATGCCGCGTTGATCAGCCTTCATGGAAACGCGCCGGGCAACAGCAATACTCGACGAATCGCCTCGAAACGGCCCGTAGAGAATTGCACTTCCACCGCCAACGGCGGTTTCACGTCCCGCCCGGATGGCCAGTCGCTGCGCCAACCAGAACGTGCGTCGAACAACCGCCAGCTCAAGTCTCGAACATCGCCCAGCAGTTTTTGCCGTTGCACGAACGGCGTGCCCTCCCCCTGACTTTCACGCCACAGCGTGCCGTTATCGAGTCGATAGGTCAGCGCCTGAAGCTCGCTGCGCGGTTGATCAAAAGGGTTGCGCCAATGGCTGCGTTGCAACTGCAACACCGATTGCTGGAGCACCACCGGTTGATCGGTGACGTGCAACACATCCCGCTCGATCACCGCCACCGCCCGTTGCAGGCTTCTGAACTCACGCTCATGCTCCGTCGTCCCTCGTTGCACCCGCACCACGCCATCGAACAGCCCCCAACTGGCAAGGCCCAGCAACGCGAAAATTGCCATGGCGATGACCAGTTCCAGCAAGGTGAAACCGCGCTGCTTATTCATCACGATGAAGTATCCAGCCACTGGCGCGGTGGACGGTTTGCTCGCGCCCGGAAAGGCTGACGTGAACATCGACCTTGAGCAGCCGCGGGTCAGGCGAAGCGCTGACGTGTTGGCGCAGCAGCCAGTTGCGGCGATCCATCGGCACGACCCGTTGTAGCTGGCCGAGGGTCAATCCGGTTTGCAGGCGTAGTTCATTCAGATGGTTGTCTGCCAGCCACGCGGCGAACAGTCGCTCTTCGACCGCGCCGGTTTGCCTGACCACATATTGGCTCGCCGACAGCACGGCGGCCGCCAGCGTCGAAAAGACCGCCAGGGCCACCATGATTTCCAGCAAGGTGAAGCCCCCCATGCGCGAAACAAACGGCCGGCTAGCCATCGATCACCACCTGGCCAAGGCCATCGCTGGACAGGCTGAGCCAAGTCTTTTTGTCACTGCCAAACATCAGGGTAAAAACACTGGTTTCATCGTTGCTGAACATCAACAACTGCGGAGCGCCTTCGTCGGCGCCAAGGGTGACCCAATGACCCTCCTGTTCAAGTCGTAGCCGTACGTTTTCGGGCCATCGATAAAGAGCCGCCATCGGTTTCCAACCCTGAACATCGAGCCTCATCACCCGGTAACCCTCCACACTCAGCCGCAGGCCGAACTCCTGACCATCGAGCACTGCACGTTCACGCAACTGTTGAATAACGCCCACGATCCCGTGCGCCTCCTGCCGGGCCTGCCGCGCCGGATTCGGCCCGGCGGCAAAACTCACCATGCCCAACAGCACGCCGATCAAAACGATCACGATCATAAGTTCGAGCAAGGTGAATCCCCGACAACGCTGGCGCATGTTTCAGTCGCCCCAGTTACCGATATCGGCTGCATGCCCTTCGCCGCCCTTCACGCCATCGGAACCGAGGGAATACAAGTCATAGCTGCCGTCCACCGATTGCACTCCGGGATTGACGTACTGATAGGGCGTGTTCCACGGATCGACCGGCAAGCTTTTCAGATAACCCTGAGGGTTCCAGTTCTTCGCCGCCGGCAGGCCAGAAGGTTGTTTACTCAAGGCTTCCAGCCCCTGCTGCGTCGAGGGGTAGTTGAAGTTGTCGAGGCGATACATTTCGAGGGCGGTGGCGATGGCCTGGAGATCAATTTTGCTGGCGGTGACTTTGGCCTGATCGGGACGACTCATGAACTGCGGCACCACGATGGCCCCCAGCACACCGATGATGACCACCACCACCATGATTTCGATCAGGGTAAAACCGCGTTGAGCGCGAGGGCTGTTTTTTTGTGCAGCATTCATGGGTCAATTCACCAATTGGTTGAGGCTGAGAATCGGTAGGAGGATGGCCATGACGATCAGCAGCACCACGCCGCCCATCAGCACCAGCATGGCCGGTTCGAAAAGGCTCACGACCAATGCGATACGCGCCGCCAGGCTGCTTTCCTGTTGCTCGGCGGCCCGTACCAGCATGTGATCGAGCTCACCGGCGCGTTCGCCGCTGGCGATCATGTGCAGCATCATCGGCGGAATGTCGCCGCTCAATTCCAGACCGTGGGTCAGCGTTCCACCCTCACGGACCGAGCGCGCGACATCGGCCATGCGAGCGCGGATGGTCAGGTTGCCGATGACAGCCGCTGCGATCTCCAGCGCGTCCACCAATGGCACCGCACTTTTGCCGAGGATCGCCAGTGTGCTGGCGAACCGCGCAGCTTCCATCGCCCGCAACACCTCGCCCATGACCGGTAATTTCAACGCAAGACGGTGCCAGCGCAGGCGCCAGACCGATTGACGCAAACTCCAGCGCCAGAGGCCCAGCAACGTCGCCAGCACGCCCATCAACAGCAAAAAGTTATTGCGCAGCCCATTGCTCAGGCCGATCAGTGCCTGCGTCAGCCAGGGCAACGGCTGGCCGCTGTCGACGAAGATCTTCACCACATCGGGCACCACGAAGCCGAGCAGAAAACCAACAATCGCGACGCTGGCCACCATCAGGATCAACGGGTACACCAGGGCCATCTGAATTGTCTGCCGCGACGCCTGGCGGGCCTGGGTGTAAGCCGCCAGTTGTTCCAGCACATGACCCAAGTGACCGGAACGTTCACCGGCCGCGACGGTAGCGCGGAATAATTCGGGGAATGCCTTGGGAAACTGCGCCAACGCCGTCGACAGGGCATGACCTTCCATCACCCGACTTCTGACCACCGACAGCAGACCGGCAACCTTGCGCTTCGCACTCTGCTTCGTCACCGCTTCAAGGGCTTCCTCCAGTGGCAGCCCCGCCTGAACGAGGGTGGACAGCTGCAAGGTCAACAGCGCCAGATCCGCCGCGCTCAGACGTGCGCTACGAGGATGCGTCCCCGTGTCGCCACCTGCCCTGACCTCATTCAACTCACGCGGCCACAAGCCGCGTTCACGCATCAGTTGCCGGGCATGACGCGGGCCGTCGGCTTCCAGTCGGCCTTTGCAGCGTCGGCCTTGGGCGTCGTCAGCGCGGTAATCGAACGTCGGCACTCGCTAGTCCTCCTGCGTGACGCGCAATAATTCGTCGAGGCTGGTCGCGCCCTCCAGCACCCGCTGGCGACCGTCCTGAAACAGGCTGCGGGAGACCTTGCGCGTCTCCTCTATCAACGCCTGTTCACTTGCACCTTGATGAATCAGAGCCGAGACAGCGGGCGTCACGCTGACTAACTCGTAGATCCCGATCCGTCCGCGATAACCGTGCTGGCACTGGTCACACCCCACCGCCCTGAACAGTTGCGGTGACGCTGCGGAATCGAGCCCGAGGCGCTCACTTGTGGCCTCATCGGCGCGGTATGCCGCCTTGCAATGGGGGCACAACGTGCGCAGTAGTCGCTGAGCCAGAATGCCCACCAGCGACGACGCCAGCAGGTAGGCATCAACGCCCATGTCCACCAGCCGCGTCACGGCACCGACCGCACTGTTGGTGTGCAACGTCGAGAGCACCAGGTGACCGGTCAGTGATGCCTGGACGGCGATTTCCGCCGTCTCGCGATCACGGATTTCGCCGACCATCACCACGTCCGGGTCCTGACGCAAAATCGCCCGCAAGCCACGGGCAAATGTCATGTCCACTTTCGGATTGACCGGCATCTGACCGACACCCGGCAGGTGATATTCGATGGGGTCTTCGACCGTGAGAATGTTGCGTGTCTGATCGTTCAGGCTGCTCAGCGCGGCGTACAGGCTGGTGGTTTTGCCGGAACCGGTAGGGCCGGTCACCAGAAGAATGCCGTGAGGTTTTCCGAGCAACTCGCGCAGCGCAGCGAGGGTATCGGCAGGCATGCCGAGTCGCGGCAATTCCAGGCGCCCGGCCTGCTTGTCGAGCAGGCGCAGTACCACTCGTTCGCCGTGGGCCGAAGGCAGCGTGGAAACCCGCACATCGACTTCGTGCCCGGCCAGTCGCAGGGCCATTCGACCATCCTGCGGGACCCGTTTTTCAGCAATGTCCAGGCGCGCCATGACCTTGATCCGCGACACCAGCAAGGTGGCGAGTTCACGGCGGGGCCTGAGCATTTCGCGTAATTGCCCGTCGACGCGCATGCGCACCGAGAGGTACTGCTCGAAGGTTTCCAGGTGCACGTCCGATGCGTGCTCGCGCACCGCTTCGCTGAGCAGTGCGTTGATCAGCCGGATGATCGGCGCGTCGCCCTGCTGCTCCAGCAGGTCGGCGGTTTGCGGGACTTGGTCGACCAGGCTGAGCAAGTCCAGTTCTTCGTCCAGCCCTTGGGCAACTTGCTCGGCGGCGCTCTGACCTTCGCGATAGGCGGCGGCCAGGCGGGCGGCGAACGCATCGGCGTCCAGCACCTGCATCGGCAGATCCAGAGCGCTTGCCCGTCGGGCTTCCGACAGGGCCGTGAGCGGCGTATTGGCGCGCAGGACAAGGCTTGAGCCTGGCCCGTCGTGCTCCAGCAGTAGGCCGAAACGCCGGGCGAAACCGAAGGGCAATGGTGGGTGGGTTTCGCGCAATACGCTCATGGCGATTCCGCCGCTGGCTTACGCAAATCGAACACAGGGGCGTCGGGCACAGGGTCGAACAACTGACGCGACTCGGCTGGCAACAGCAAGGAGTTGTTCCCTCGCGCGCCGGGCTTGCTCAATTCACGCAGCGCGTTGTAACGCTGCTGGCTGACGTCAGACAGGTCTTCCTTGCTGCGCACGATGGTCGGTCGCAAAAACACCATGAGGTTGCTTTTGGTCTGGGTGTCGCGAGTCCAGCGGAACAGCGCACCGAGGTAGGGAATATCGCGCAACAACGGCACCCCGCTCTGCTGGGTGCGGACGCTGTCTCTGATCAGCCCGCCGATCACGATGATTTCGCCATCGTCAGCCAGGATAGTGCTCTTGAGCGCACGTTTGTTGGTGATCAGGTCCGAAGAATCGATGCCCGATACCGAAGGCGCGATGTCCGACACTTCCTGTGCGACCTCCAGACGCAGCGTCGAGCCTTCGTTGATGTACGGCTTGATCTTCAGGCTGATGCCCACGTCCTTGCGCTCGACGGTGGTAAACGGATTGTCCGCGCCGTTGCTGTTGGTGGCGTAGGAGCCGGTCTTGAACGGGACGTTCTGGCCGACGATGATTTCTGCCTCCTGATTGTCCAGGGTCAACAGGCTCGGCGTGGACAGCAGGTTGCTGCGGGTGTTGCTGGCCAGCGCCGAAATCAACGCGCCGAAGCGGTCATTGCCCAGTTGCAGGATGGCCCCTTCCGGTGCGGATTTTTTCTCGTCAAAGTTCAGCCCGCCGATGATCGGGATGTCGGTGCCGGGGAAGTTGATGAAGCCTTTGGCATCGCCCCCGCTGACGCTCCACTGAACACCCACGGCCTCGGCAATGTCCCCGGAAATCTCCACGATGGCGGCATGGATCAGCACCTGAGCCCTGGGCTGGTCCAACTGACGCACGATGTTCTCGATGGTGCGGATTTGCGCCGGCTCGGCGATCAACACCAGCGCATTCTGGCTCTCGTCGGCCTTGATCATGAAGGTGTTGCCGGATGAGTTATCCCGGGTGCCACCGACGACCGTTGCCGGCTTTCGACCCTGCCCCATCGTTTCGAGGACTTCGGCCAATTGCCTGGCATCGCTGTAACGCAGGCGAATCACGCGCGCATTATCGAGTGTGGCGGTAGCGGGGGTATCGAGACGGCGTGCGAGGTCGATCAGGCGTTGGCGAACCGACGGTGGACCAATGAGGATCAGCCGATTGGTTCTGCTGTCGGCCAGTACCTGGATCGCCGTATCAGCGCTGCGTTTGCCCAGCGAGGACTCCATGACAGTCGCCACATCAGCAGCCTGTGCGTGCTGCATTTGCACCACGGCATGCTGGTTGTTCTGCCCGGAATCCAGTTGCCGGACCACCTGCGAGATACGGTTCACATTAGCCGTGGTATCGGTAACCACCAGCGCATTGGCCGACACCGACGGGCCGACATAACCGGCGGCCGACACCAGCGGCCGAACCAGGCCGGCGATGTCGGAAGCGCTGCTGGTATTCAGCTCGACGACCCGGGTGATGAATTGCGAAGCCGTGGCATTGTTTGCAATACCTTGGCCAGCGCGGGTTTTCGCCTCAGTGACCGGCGTAATCAGGATCCGCTCCCCCTCGTCGATCACCGTGAAGTTGTGGGCGTCCAGCACCGAATAAAACAATCGGCGAACACCTTCGCGGTCGAGGGCCTGACGGGACATGACGGTGATGCGCCCGGAGACTCTGGGATCAAGCACCACCGTAGTCCCGAGAATGGTCGAGATTTCCTCGACGATGTCGCGCAGCTCGGCATTGTTCATCGCCAGTTGCCATTTTTCTTCCTCGGCCTGCGTCGCGCCCGGAAAGAGTGACAGCGCCAACGCGGCGAGAATAAGCAGCGTGCGCAACGCCTGCGCACTGATGGGACGGTTCATGGGTTGATCACTCTGACGGCCCTGAGAGCGGGCTTAGAAAAGGCGCAGAAGTCGCGGGGGCCGACACCTCGGCTTGCGGGTCGAATCGACGCAAGAGGTGCGTGACAGACGTCTGCAGCGTCAGCACTTCTTCTCGCCCCTTGTTCCACAACACTGCCCGATTCGCCTCGACGCGGCGCAGGACGCTGCCGCCCGGCAACGGTTCGCCCACCTGATAAATCCGCGAGCCTTGAGCGTCTGCCAGCAGCGCTCTGGACAACCCTGTGGCAAGGACAAAACTGGCCTGCAGGGTCAGCGGTTCGGCACTGGGAAGCAATGGGGTTCCAGCGGTCAGGCCGAGCACCGTCGCCACCGCAGTGGTATCCAGGGGTGCACGGGACGGTGAGGTCGCCATCGTTGAAACGACGGGCACCGGGACGACACGGCTTTGGCGAACCCCCCACTCTTGCCACACCAGAAACGATCCGTACCCGACTGTCACCAGCAGAAGGCAGAGGGTGCAGAGTCGTCCGCTCACTTGGCGCTGTCACTGCGAACACGGCGGCACAAGGACATACGTCGCAGTACGCGGTGACCGCACAGCTCATGGAAAATCACCGCACCGACATGCATCGCGATCAGCAGTGCAAGCACCAGGCACGCCCCAATGTGTACCGTGGAGAACCGCGTGATAAGCGCTGGATCACTCAACGGCTGCGCAATATCGAACCACCCGAATACATCGATCGGGCGGTCCATCATCAACACACCGGTCACCAGCACGACAGCCACCATCAGGTAGATCAGCGTGTGGGCAAACAGCGCCAGTTTTTCCATGGACGACAACGTGTTCACGCTCGTCTGCCGGGCGTGAACAAAAAAAATAAACAGCCGCCAGACAAAAAACGGGATGAACAGCGTGGTCAGCGACACATTGATAAAGGCAACCCGTTCACCGACACGGGCTGGCACGTCCACATAGGCCACATAGAATCCCGACGCCAGCGTCCAGATGATCACCGCCGCCGACAACCAGTGCAGCCATACGCGTTGGGTGGAGTAACCCAAAACCGTCATTTTTCAACTCGACTTTCAACAGGAATATGAGCCTTCAGGCAACCCGGTTCCGGATTGCCTGAAGTGTTACGAGAGACTTAGATTTTGTCCCACGCCATGTGCCAGTGCGCCCCTACACCGGGCTCAAAGCCGTTGGCCGTCGGGCTGTATTGCTTGCAGTAACCGGACTCGGGGAAGGGCTTGCATTCGAAGACTTCATTGGTCTTGGGTTGCAGCACTTTGGTACCGGCGGTGTACTCGCTGATGCCTTCTGGGAATACGAAGTCATGCTCGACGCCCGCGCCTTCACCGGTCATCTGGGTGGGTTGGGTGTCCTGGCGAGTGGTGCGGCCATCCAGCGTGGTGCCGACCAGCGTCAGGGTGTGTTGCCCAGGATTACTGCGAACATCCATGGTCAGCGAGGTCGAACCGCTCTCCACCTGCTTCGCAACGGAACCGACCGGCTTGTTGTTCTCGTCGAACAAGGTCGCTTCGACGTTCATCGGGCGATTGGAGATCATGCTGAACTGGACGCTGGCCAGGCCTTTTTCCAGAACGTATTCGGCTTGCTGGGAGGCCACCGACATGCGCGCTGCAGTGTCTTCCTTCATGTCCAGTTGGACTTCGTAACGAGTTACGCCGCTTTCTTTCTGGGCGTAGAGGGTGTTGTTACCCCGGACCGGTTCGATGTTGCCGTTCTCATGACGAATACCGGCGCGGATCAGCGAGTGAGTGCTGTTGATTTTTTCTGCCAGTTTGAACGCCCAGTTATTCGGCGAGCCTTCCTCGGCCGTGTCGATGGCGATTTCGACGTCGTAATCCGGGCTGACACCGTTGGCAGAGAATGCACGGGCCTTGACCTTGTCGCCGACCAGCAATTGGGCCGATGGCGCGATTCCGCCTACCGAAGTCCAGCCACCTGGCAACGACGGTTCGCCGAGGATATTCACATCGACGGCGTTGTAGAAGGCCGCGTCGGTATCGCCGACAGTCCAGATCCCGAGGATGACGTGCTGGCCGGATTTGTCTTCAGGAATGTTGCAATTGTGCTTGGCGCCGGACACCGGCAGTTGATGCCCACCGTCGACGACGCAGAACGGCGTGCTTTCGAACGAAGCGCGCTTGAGGGACTCGTTAACGTTCCAGCCGTTGCGAGTGATGAAGTATTCATGCTTGGTCGCGGGGTGGGACTGGGTGTAGCGCCACTGGAAATCGATATTGCGGTCTTTGATTTCGGTCAATTGCCAACGGGAAGCAGACTGGGCATCCATGGCGGAGAACGATGGATGACCGCCGCTCGGAATCTTGCCGTCGATCGGCCCTTGCAAAGGAGCACCGCCAACACCGGCCGGAAAGCCTTTGAACGTTTCGCCAACACTTTGAGGTTCGTATTGCGCGGCGCCACAGTTGGTATTCACACCTTTCTGGCACAGCAGCGCGCGCGAAGGCGGCACTTCCATATAGCCATGGGCTGATACGGTTTGAGATGCCAACATTGCCGATAACAGGATCATTGAAGAGGAGCATGCGGTGAGCGCACTTCCCTTGAAGAAGGTTCTTTTCATGATTGTGTTCCAGACTACTTATCGAAAATTAAGGCGCCGTAAGGGCGCCGCTGTTCGTAATCTCGTTCGGAACTACACCGAACGAAGGTCTGAAACCTTACCGAGATGAAAGAGAATTCTATGTAGGACAAGTCACCGCTGACGTGAGGATTGATCTCTCTCTTCACTTATCTGACAAAGAAAGAAAACATTCTTACAAGGAGCAACGTATTTGCCAGGCCTGCGTTTTTTCAGACAAAAAAAAGCCTGCCCGGCGTTGGCCGAACAGGCTTGATGGAACCGGCAAGTATTACTCGTGATACTGCGCCGACAGCTCATGCACCGCGCGCAGGAATGCACCCGCATGTTCCGGATCGACTTCCGGGGTGATGCCATGGCCGAGGTTGAACACGTGGCCACTGCCCTTGCCATAACTGGCGAGGATCCGTCCGACTTCGGTGCGGATGGCTTCCGGTTTGGCGTAGAGCACGGTCGGGTCCATGTTGCCTTGCAAGGCGACTTTGCTGCCGACGCGGTCGCGGGCATTGCCGATGTCGCAGGTCCAGTCCAGGCCCAACGCGTCAGCGCCGGCGTCGGCGATGCTTTCCAGCCAGAGTCCCCCGCCCTTGGTGAACAGGATGACCGGCACCTTGCGGCCTTCGTGTTCGCGGATCAGGCCACTGACGATCTTGCGCATGTAGGCCAGGGAGAATTCCTGGTACGCCGCCGCCGAGAGGTTGCCGCCCCAGCTATCGAAGATCTGCACCGCTTGGGCACCGGCCATGATCTGGCCGTTGAGGTAGCTGGTGACCGACTGAGCCAGCTTGTCCAGCAACAAGTGCAGGGCTTGCGGGTTGTCGTAGAGCATGGTTTTGGTCTTGCGGTAGTCTTTCGACGAGCCGCCTTCGACCATGTAGGTGGCCAGGGTCCACGGGCTGCCGGAGAAACCGATCAACGGCACACGACCATTCAGTTCGCGGCGGATGGTGCTGACCGCGTCCATCACATAGCCGAGGTCTTTGTGCGGATCAGGGATCGGCAGGGCTTCGATGTCGGCCAGGGTGCTGACGACTTTCTTGAAGCGCGGACCTTCACCGGTTTCGAAGTACAGGCCTTGGCCCATGGCGTCCGGGATGGTCAGGATGTCGGAGAAGAGGATGGCCGCATCCAGTTGCGGGTAGCGGTCGAGCGGTTGCATGGTGACTTCGCAAGCGAACTCCGGGTTCATGCACAGGCTCATGAAATCACCGGCCTTGGCACGGCTGGCGCGGTATTCCGGCAGGTAGCGACCGGCCTGACGCATCATCCACACAGGGGTGACGTCTACGGGTTGCTTGAGCAGGGCGCGAAGGAAACGGTCGTTCTTCAGGGCAGTCATGTCGGCATCCGGAAAAAAAGTGCGGGCATTTTCTCAGAGCGCGACGCAAAAGGCACGGTTGCAGGTCAGCCTTTTGTCTATCGGGTCAATTTGTCGCATTTTTGCAGCATCGCAAAACACTGTGGGAGCTGGCTTGCCAGCGATAGCATCACCTCGGTCCATCTGACAAACCGAGGTGTCTGCATCGCTGGCAAGCCAGCTCCCACAGGTATTGCATTCCAATATTGGAAGTTGATCAGACGCCCAGGTAATCCAGGATCCCTTCAGCCGCATTGCGGCCTTCGAAGATCGCCGTCACCACCAGGTCAGAACCGCGAACCATATCGCCACCGGCGAAGATTTTCGGGTTGCTGGTCTGGTGCTTGTATTGACCTTGTTCCGGCGCCACAACGCGGCCCTGGCTGTCGGTCTGGATGCTGTGCTGCTCGAACCACGCAGCCGGGCTTGGTCGGAAACCGAAAGCGATGACCACGGCGTCGGCCGGGATGATCTCTTCGGAACCCGGGATCGGCTCGGGGCTGCGACGGCCACGGGCGTCCGGTTCGCCGAGACGGGTCTCGACCACCTTCACACCTTCAACCTTGTCTTCACCAACAATGGCGATCGGCTGGCGGTTGTAGAGGAATTTCACGCCTTCTTCCTTGGCGTTCTTCACCTCTTTGCGCGAGCCCGGCATGTTCGCTTCGTCACGACGATACGCACAGGTCACCGACTTGGCGCCCTGGCGGATCGAAGTACGGTTGCAGTCCATCGCCGTGTCCCCGCCGCCCAGCACCACAACCTTCTTGCCTTTCATGTCGACGAAATCTTCCGGCGACTTTTCAAAGCCCAGGTTGCGGTTGACGTTGGCGATCAGGAAGTCGAGCGCGTCATGCACACCCGGCAAATCCTCACCGGCAAACCCGCCCTTCATGTAGGTGTAGGTGCCCATGCCCATGAACACGGCATCGTATTCTTCGAGCAGTTGCTCGACGGACACGTCCTTGCCCACTTCGGTATTCAGACGGAACTCGATGCCCATGCCGGTGAAGACTTCGCGACGATTGCTCAGCACGGTCTTTTCCAGCTTGAACTCGGGGATACCGAAGGTCAGCAGACCACCGATTTCCGGGTTCTTGTCGAACACCACCGGGGTCACGCCGCCGCGCACCAGCACGTCGGCACAACCGAGGCCGGCAGGGCCTGCGCCGATAATGGCTACACGCTTGCCGGTCGGCTTGACCTTGGACATGTCCGGGCGCCAGCCCATGGCGAACGCGGTGTCGGTGATGTACTTCTCGACCGAACCGATGGTCACCGCGCCGAAGCCGTCGTTGAGGGTGCAGGCACCCTCGCACAGACGATCCTGCGGGCACACCCGACCGCACACTTCCGGCAGGGTGTTGGTCTGGTGCGACAGCTCGGCGGCCTGGAGGATGTTGCCCTCGGCCACCAGTTTCAGCCAGTTCGGAATGAAGTTGTGCACCGGGCACTTCCATTCGCAATACGGGTTACCGCAACCCAGGCAGCGGTGGGCCTGATCGGCCGAATGCTGGGGTTTGAAGGGTTCGTAGATCTCCACGAACTCTTTCTTGCGTTGACGCAACAGTTTCTTCTTCGGATCTTTGCGCCCGACGTCGATGAACTGGAAGTCGTTATTCAGACGTTCAGCCATTGTTAAAACCTCATCAAACTCTTCAGGCGCATATCACTGCGGGTTGGCACGGGTGCTGGAAAGCAACGTTTTCAAGCTGGCAGCCTTTGGCTTGACCAACCAGAAACGACGCAGGTAGTCATCGAGGTTTTCCGCGAGTTCACGACCCCACTCGCTGTCGGTTTCCTCGACGTACTCGTTCAGCACGCGTTGCAGGTGGCTGCGGTAGGCTTCCATCGCTTCGCCGCTGATCCGCTGGATTTCCACCAGTTCGTGGTTGACCCGGTCAACGAAGGTGTTGTCCTGGTCGAGCACGTAGGCGAAACCGCCGGTCATGCCTGAGCCGAAGTTGTAACCGGTCTTGCCCAGCACGCAGACGAAACCACCGGTCATGTATTCGCAGCAGTGATCGCCGGTGCCTTCCACCACGGTGTGAGCACCGGAGTTACGCACCGCGAAACGCTCGCCCGCGGTACCGGCGGCGAACAGCTTGCCGCCAGTGGCGCCGTAAAGGCAGGTGTTGCCGATGATCGCACTGTCCTGAGTCTTGTAGACGCTGCCCTTCGGCGGAACGATGACCAGCTTGCCGCCGGTCATGCCTTTGCCGACGTAGTCGTTGGCGTCGCCTTCCAGGTACATGTTCAGGCCACCGGCGTTCCACACACCAAAGCTCTGACCGGCCGTCCCTTTGAAGCGGAAGGTGATCGGCGCGTTCGCCATGCCTTGGTTGCCGTGCTTGCGCGCGATTTCACCGGAGATCCGCGCACCGATCGAACGGTCGCAGTTGCAGATATCCAGGGCGAAATCGGCGCCGCTCATGTCGTTGATGGCCGAGGTGGCCATGTCGACCATTTTCTCGGCCAGCAGACCTTTGTCGAACGGCGGGTTGCGCTCGACCTGACAGAACTGAGGCTTGTCTGCCGGGATGTGATCGCTGCCCAGCAACGGGGTCAGGTCCAGGTGTTGCTGCTTGGCGGTCTGGCCTTCGAGGATGTCCAGCAGATCGGTACGACCGATCAGCTCTTCGAGGGAGCGCACGCCCAGCTTGGCCAGCCACTCACGGGTTTCTTCGGCGACGTAGGTGAAGAAGTTCACCACCATGTCGACGGTGCCGATGTAGTGATCCTTGCGCAGCTTCTCGTTCTGAGTCGCGACGCCGGTGGCGCAGTTGTTCAGGTGGCAGATACGCAGGTACTTGCAGCCCAGCGCGATCATTGGCGCGGTGCCGAAGCCGAAGCTTTCAGCGCCGAGGATCGCGGCCTTGATCACGTCGAGGCCGGTTTTCAGGCCGCCGTCGGTCTGCACCCGGACTTTGCCGCGCAAGTCATTGCCACGCAGGGTCTGGTGGGTTTCGGCCAGGCCGAGTTCCCACGGAGCGCCCGCGTATTTGATCGAGGTCAGTGGCGATGCGCCGGTGCCGCCGTCATAACCGGAGATGGTGATCAAGTCCGCGTAGGCCTTGGCCACACCGGCGGCGATGGTGCCGACGCCCGCTTCTGCCACCAGCTTCACCGAGACCAGGGCCTTCGGGTTGACTTGTTTCAGGTCGAAAATCAGCTGCGACAAGTCTTCGATGGAATAAATGTCGTGGTGCGGCGGTGGCGAGATCAGGGTCACGCCCGGCACTGCGTAACGCAGCTTGGCGATCAGACCGTTGACCTTGCCGCCTGGCAGCTGACCGCCTTCGCCGGGCTTGGCGCCCTGGGCGACCTTGATCTGCAGCACTTCAGCGTTGACCAGATATTCCGGCGTAACACCGAAACGGCCCGTCGCAACCTGCTTGATTTTCGAGCTCTTGATCGTGCCGTAGCGCGCCGGGTCTTCGCCGCCTTCGCCGGAGTTGGAACGCGCACCAAGGCGGTTCATGGCTTCGGCCAGGGCTTCGTGAGCTTCCGGCGACAGCGCGCCCAACGAGATGCCGGCGGAGTCAAAGCGCTTGAGCACCGATTCCAGCGGTTCGATCTCGCTGATGTCCAGCGGCGTGTCCAGGGTCTTGACCTTGAACATGTCGCGGATCATCGACACCGGACGGTTGTCCACCAGCGCCGTGTATTCCTTGAACTTGCTGTAGTCGCCCTGCTGCACAGCGGCTTGCAGTGTGTTGACCACGTCCGGGTTGTAGGCGTGATATTCACCACCGTGGACGAACTTCAGCAGGCCGCCCTGCTGGATCGGCTTGCGCGGGCTCCAGGCTTCAGCGGCGAGGGCTTTCTGCTCGGCTTCGATGTCGACGAAACGTGCGCCTTTGATGCGGCTTGGCACGCCGCGGAAGCTCAGGTCGCAGACTTCCTCGGACAGGCCGATGGCTTCGAACAGCTGCGCACCGCGGTACGAGGCGATGGTCGAAATACCCATCTTCGACAGGATTTTCAGCAGGCCTTTGGTGATGCCTTTGCGGTAGTTCTTGAACACCTCATAGAGGTCGCCCAGCACTTCACCGGTGCGGATCAGGTCGCCCAGCACTTCGTAGGCCAGGAACGGATAGACCGCCGAGGCGCCAAAACCGATCAACACGGCGAAGTGGTGCGGATCGCGTGCGGTAGCGGTTTCGACCAGGATGTTGGAGTCGCAACGCAGGCCTTTTTCGGTCAGGCGGTGGTGCACCGCGCCGGTAGCGAGCGAAGCATGAATCGGCAGCTTGCCCGGCGCGATGTGACGGTCACTCAGGACGATCTGGGTGCGACCGGCACGAACGGCTTCTTCAGCCTGATCGGCGACGTTGCGCACGGCCGCTTCGAGGCCGACGCTTTCGTCGTAGTTGAGGTCGATGATCGCGCGCTCGAAGCCCGGACGATCGAGATTCATCAGCGAGCGCCACTTGGCCGGGGAAATGACCGGCGAGCTGAGGATCACGCGCGAAGCATGTTCCGGCGACTCCTGGAAAATGTTGCGCTCGGCACCGAGGCAGATCTCCAGCGACATGACGATGGCTTCGCGCAGCGGGTCGATCGGCGGGTTGGTCACCTGCGCGAACTGCTGACGGAAATAGTCGTACGGCGTGCGCACGCGCTGGGACAGCACGGCCATCGGCGTATCGTCACCCATCGAGCCAACGGCTTCGTAGCCTTGCTCGCCGAGCGGACGCAGCACCTGGTCGCGCTCTTCGAACGTGACCTGGTACATCTTCATGTACTGCTTGAGCTGATCGACGTCGTAGAACGCCGAACCGTGATCGTTGTCTTCCATGGTCGCCTGGATGCGCAGGGCATTCTTGCGCAGCCATTGCTTGTACGGATGACGGGATTTCAAACGGTTGTCGATCGCATCGGTGTCGAGGATCTGGCCGGTTTCGGTGTCCACGGCGAAGATCTGGCCCGGGCCAACGCGGCCCTTGGCGATCACGTCTTCAGGCTGATAGTTCCAGACACCGATTTCCGAGGCCAGGGTGATGAAACCGTTTTTGGTGGTGACCCAGCGCGCCGGACGCAGACCGTTACGGTCGAGCAGGCACACCGCGTAACGACCATCGGTCATTACCACACCGGCCGGGCCGTCCCACGGTTCCATGTGCATCGAGTTGTATTCGTAGAACGCACGCAGATCCGGGTCCATGGTTTCGACGTTCTGCCACGCAGGCGGAATGATCATCCGCACGCCACGGAACAGGTCGATGCCACCGGTGACCATCAGTTCAAGCATGTTGTCCATGCTCGATGAGTCGGAACCGACGCGGTTCACCAGCGGGCCGAGTTCTTCCAGATCCATCAGATCGTTGGTGAACTTGGTGCGACGGGCCTGGGCCCAGTTGCGGTTGCCGGTGATGGTGTTGATCTCGCCGTTGTGGGCGAGGAAGCGGAATGGCTGGGCCAGCGGCCATTTCGGCAGGGTGTTGGTGGAGAAGCGCTGGTGGAACACGCAAATCGAGGTTTGCAGGCGCTGATCGCTGAGGTCTGGATAGAAGGCGGTCAAATCCGCCGGCATCATCAGGCCTTTATAAATGATGGTCTTGTGCGAAAAGCTGCAGATGTAGTGATCGACGTCGGCGGCGTTCGCCACGGACGAGCGACGACGGGCGCTGAACAGCTTGATCGCCATGTCCTGATCGCTCAGGCCTTCACCGCCGATGTAGACCTGCTCGATCTGCGGCAGGCGCTCAAGGGCCAGGCGGCCGAGGACGCTGGTGTCGATCGGCACTTTGCGCCAGCCGACCAGTTGCAGGCCTTCGGCCAGGATTTCGCGGTTGAGGTTCTCGCGAGCGGCTTCGGCTTTGACCGGGTCCTGGTTGAAGAAGACCATGCCCACTGCGTATTGCTTGGGCAATTCGACGCCGAAGGTTTCCTGGGCGATGGCTCGCAGGAACACATCCGGTTTTTGAATCAGCAGACCGCAACCGTCACCGGTCTTGCCGTCGGCGTTGATCCCACCGCGGTGGGTCATGCAGGTCAGGGCCTCGATGGCCGTTTGCAAAAGGGTATGACTGGGCTCGCCCTGCATATGGGCTATCAGGCCGAAACCGCAGTTATCCTTGAATTCATCTGGTTGGTACAGACCTGCTTTCATAGACACTTTCTCACCAGGCTGCCTCTTGTCGAGGCAAATTTCTTTTCAATTCAACCACTTACCATCCGCGCCGAACGTACGCCAGCTTTGCGGGGGCAAAAGGGAGGTCATTGTACACACCGACACAGAGGCTCACAAATTTGACGACGAACTGTCGCAAATCTATGTCGCATTTGTGAAAGGTTTAAAGCGATCTGCTGTGCTAGTCAAAACTTTTTTTAATTTCGACCGCAACGACTCAAAGACTACTGTGACGCAGACACCACAAGGCACGCGGCCTGTGAGGCCAGCGCGCTCTTGCAGAAATTTTGAGGTGCCGGGAGAGGCGGCCTGGGTAAGGCCGCCGAATCTTCAGCGAGTTGTTGCCAGTTCCTGTTGGACGCTGGCGACAGTGCGAGGCCAAGGTTTACCAGCCTGAACCTTCGCTGGCAAGGCCTTGATGGCGGTAACGGCTGCATCGCGGCTGGCGAAGTTGCCGTAGGTGATGACGTAAAGCGGCTTGCCGTTGAGGACTTTCTTGAAATAGCGGTACTCGCCGCCCTGCTCTTTCACGAAGGATTGCGCGGCGGCTTCGGAGCTGGTGCCGAGGATCTGCACCACGTAGTTACCCGGAGCCTGACCAGCGTACCAAGTACCACCAGCGCCTTTCGCAGCAGCAGCGGCGGCTGGTTTCTCGGCAGGCTTGGCGGTGGCCACGACGGCAGGCTTGGCTGGCGCCGGAGCCGGCTTAACGGCAGGCGCAGTCGGGGCTGGCTTGGCGGTCGCGACCTGAGTCGGCGCTGGCACCGGCTTGGTGGCAGGCGTCGGCGCAGGACCAGGCTGGATGCCCGCAGGCGGCGCGGTGGTGGTCACGGTCGGCGGTGTAGCGCTGGAACCTTCGACCGGCACGCCATCGTCGCCTTCGGTGATGCCACCGGCCGCTTCCGCCAACGGGCCACGCATGACCGGCTGCGAGTTGCCGACCAGCGGCAATGGCATCGGTTGCGAGTTGCCCGCGAATTCCACGGCAGGTGCGCCGCCGCTGTTAGGTTGTGGCGTGCCCTGGCCCAGCGGCAGTTGCGCCTGTTCGTTGGCAGGTGCGCCGGTGGTCGGTGCTTTGCTGCGACCCGGCATCAACCAGGCGGCGGCTACCGCGACCACGACGACGGCGGAAATCGCCAATACGTGTTTCTTCGGCATGTTGAACCCCATACTTGGACGCTTGACCGCTGAGCGGCTGGCAATCATGGCTTCGATCATTGCATCGCGGGCGACCTGGTTGATGTTGCCAGGCCAGCCGTCGGAGCTTTCGTGAATATCAGAGATCTGTTCTGCAGTGAAAAGTTCGATACCCCGGCCCGCGCCTTCGAGCCGTTGGTCCAGATACTCGCGGGTTTCTTCTTCGGTGTAAGGCTGCAGTTCGATGACGTGGAAGCGCTCTTCTTCGAGACTCAGCGCCTCAAGTTGCGCAATCAGCGAGGACTCGCCGAACAGGAACACGTGCGGGCGGCCTTCCGGCGCACCGGCGGCCAACTCCATCAAGGCTTCGAGCGCAGATTCGTCGAGTTGTTCGGCGTCATCCACCAGCAAATAGACTTCCTGCCCCGTGAGTGCGAGTTGCACCACTTGAGCCAGGATCGGGCCAATCTCAGCTTGAGCGACGTTCAGCGACTGAGCCACCTGACGCAATACGCCCGCCGCATCACCGGCACCGCGGGCGGAAACCACTACGCTTTGAACGGACTGTTTGTTGGTGCTGGCCACCAGGGCCTGACGCAACAGGGTCTTGCCACTGCCTTGCGGGCCGGTGACCACCAGCAGCAACTGGCTGTAACGTGCCAGGTGATGCAGCTGACCCAGCACTGGTTTGCGCTGAGCCGGGAAAAATTTGAAGCCAGGTACCCGCGGAGCAAAAGGGTCATGACTCAACTGGTAATGGCCGAGGAAAGCCTCGTCGGCATGCAAACTAGTCATCGGGATCTTATTAACCTTTAAGCTGAGCCAGGGCGCGGTAATCCGCTCCCAGCGTGGCCTGTAAAACCTCTTTCGGATAATCGTCGGTCACCACGGCTTCGCCCATGTGGCGCAGCAGCACCAGGCGCAAACGACCGTCGATCACTTTCTTGTCAATTGCCATGTGTTCGAGAAAATCGGCCTCAGTCATCTCTGGAGGCGGGATGACCGGCAGGCCGGCACGCTGGAACAGGCGAATACCGCGATCACGCTCTTGCTCACTGATCCAGCCGAGACGCGTGGACATTTCCAGCGCCATTACCGTGCCAGCAGCGACCGCTTCACCATGCAGCCAGACACCATATCCCATGTGGGTTTCGATGGCGTGGCCAAACGTGTGGCCCAGGTTCAACGTGGCCCGTACACCGGTTTCCTTTTCGTCGGCGCCGACCACCGCCGCCTTGGCCGCGCAGGAGCGCTCGATGGCATAGGTCAAGGCGACCTGGTCCAGGGCACGCAGGCGATCGACGTTTTCTTCGAGCCAGGTCAGGAACGGCTCGTCGCAGATCAAGCCGTATTTGATGACTTCAGCAAGCCCGGCGGACAATTCGCGGGCCGGCAGGGTATTGAGGGAGGCGGTATCGATCAGCACCACGTTCGGCTGATAGAAGGCGCCGACCATGTTTTTGCCCAGCGGATGATTGATCCCGGTCTTGCCGCCCACCGAGGAGTCGACTTGCGACAACAGCGTGGTCGGAACCTGGATGAAATCGACGCCACGCTGGTAACAGGCAGCGGCAAAACCGGCCATGTCGCCAATCACGCCCCCACCGAGTGCGATAACGGTCGTGCGACGGTCGTGTCGTGCCGTCAGCAAGCCGTCGAAAATCAGTTGCAGGGTTTCCCAGGTCTTGAAGGCTTCGCCGTCGGGCAGCACCACGGAAATCACCGAAAACTGCGCAAGGCTGCGGGTCAGACGTTCAAGATAGAGCGGCGCAACGGTTTCGTTGGAGATGATCGCCACTTGCCGTCCGCGAATATGCGGGGCCAGCAGCTCTGGCTGATCCAACAAACCTTCGCCAATATGAATCGGGTAGCTGCGCTCGCCTAGATCGACCTTGAGTGTCTGCATGTGTCCCCACAGTGAAGATGAAATCAGGCGTCCCGCCTTGAGTTATCGAGTATCCAGGGCATCTGATGGTGTGACGCCGTTCGGTAGCCATCCGCCACAACCTTGAGCCGTCGTGGCAGGACGCCGAGGATAGCGCATTTCGCGCTGCGCTTTAACGGGGAGGCAGTTGCTGCAAGCGCTCGAGAATATCGAGCACCACCATACGCGGCGGCCGCTCATCCGTTTCAACCACCAGGTCGGCGATTTCCCGATATAGCGGATCGCGCAACTCCAGCAGGTCCCGAAGGGTCTTGGCCGGATCCGCGGTACGCAACAGTGGTCGATTACGATCGCGGGCAGTGCGGCCGACCTGCTGCTCGACGGAAGCATGCAGATATACCACCCGACCACCGGCACGCAGCGCCCGACGATTGGCTTCGCGCATCACTGCACCACCACCGGTCGCCAGCACCACGCCATCGCAACCGCACAGCTCGGCGATCATCGCCTGCTCGCGATCACGAAAGCCTGGCTCGCCTTCCTTATCGAAAATCCATGGGATATTGGCGCCCGTGCGCAATTCAATTTCCTTATCGGAATCTTTGAATGGCAGGCGCAGCTCTTTGGCCAGCAACCGGCCGATGGTGCTTTTTCCAGCCCCCATCGGTCCAACAAGAATCAAATTTCGCACAGAATCAATGACTCACAGCAATCGCCTGGTTGTTCATGATACGCGGAGTGAGAAATACCAGCAGCTCGGATTTTTTCTCCGAAACCACGTCACGCCGGAAAAGGCGGCCAAGATACGGCACATCACCGAGAAATGGCACCTTATCTACAACCTTGCTCTGAGTATTTGAGAAAACGCCACCGATCACGATGGTCTCGCCGTCATTGACCAGGACCTTGGCGTTCACCTCGTTTTTCTTGATCGGCGGTACATCCTGCACCTTGTTCAGGTAGTCCGGTTCGTCCTTGGTGACCTTGACCTCCATGATGATCCGGTTGTCCGGAGTGATCTGCGGCGTCACCTCAAGCGACAGCGAGGCCTCCTTGAATGACACCGATGTGGCGCCACTGGAGCTGGCTTCCTGATAGGGAATCTCGGTGCCCTTGAGGATTTTTGCAGTTTCCTTGTCGGACGTGACCACCTTGGGCTGCGAGACGATTTCGCCGTTGCCGGTTTTTTCCATGGCGGTCAGCTCGAGATCCAGCAGCACATTGTCGGTGATGAACGCGATACCGAGCCCCGAGGTGTTGGCGGCGGCACCCATATCGACGAACGGCGAATTGGTACTGGTGCTGCCAGGCGTACCAATGGTCGACGACGCGTTGGCGCCATTGCTGACCCCGGACGTGTTCCAGTTGCCCTTGTTCTGCAATGAACCGCCCCAGCGCACGCCAAGGCTTTTGTCGTAGTCGACGTTGGCTTCGACGATTCGCGCCTCGATCATCACCTGACGCACCGGGATGTCCAGCTGCGCGACGATCCGGCGAAGTTCGTCGAGGCGATCCTGAGTCTGATAGGCAATGATGTTGTTGGTCCGGTCATCGACGGTGATCGAACCCCGTTCGTCCACTTTCGCCTCGGCACTGGTCACCGACGTGAACAATTTGGCGATATCCGCCGCCTTGGCGTAATTGACCTGCAGCAGTTCACGACGCAATGGCGCAAGATCGGCAATCTGCTTCTGCGATTCCAGCTCCTGACGTTCGCGCGCGGCAATCTCGTCGGCCGGGGCCACCAACAGCACGTTGCCGATCTTGCGCTTGTCCAGCCCCTTGGTTTTCAACACCAGGTCGAGCGCCTGATCCCATGGCACGTTTTGCAGACGCAAGGTGATGCCGCCCTGCACCGTGTCGCTGGCCACCAGATTGAGATTGGTGAAGTCGGCGATCAGTTGCAGAACCGAGCGTACATCGATGTCCTGAAAATTCAGCGAGAGCTTTTCACCGGTGTAGGCAAAGCGCTCGGCGTTGCGTTTTTGCAAATCATCGACGGTCATCGGGCGAATGCTGACGGTGAGTTTGTTGTCGGTCTGGTAGGTCGAGTAATCGAATGCGCCACTGGGCTCGATGCTGATGGTCGCCCGGTCTCCGGTGGCGCTGGCGTTGACGAATTGCACAGGCGTGGCGAAGTCCTTGACGTCCAGGCGCACTCGCAAAGGTTCCGGCAACTGGGTTCGGGCGAAGTTAAGGACGATCTTGCCATCGCGCTCCTGAATGTCCGGGGCAATGGAGGGATCCGACAGATCGATGACCACATTGCCTTCACCCTGGGTTCCGCGCTGGAAATCCACGCCACGGATCGCCTTGCTCACCGGCGCATAGGTCTTGGCCGGCGCCGGAGTGGCCGTGGCGACACGTGGCGGCTTGGCCGCGGGTGCAGACGCTGCGTTACTGGCTCCACGCCCGACCACCACAAACAGAGTGTTGCCTTCGACGCGAGCGGTATACGGAGTCAACTGAGTCAGATTGATGATCAGCCGCGTGCGGTCCTTGGCTTCCACCACCGTGGCGCTGCGAGCATTACCGCCGCCCAGGTCGCGGGTCTTGCTCGCCAGTTGGTTGACCACCCCGGGCAGGTCCAGCGCAATCCGCGCAGGCTGCTCCGTCGTGTAGCCGTGGGGCGCCGGGGGGGCACCATCGAATGACAACTTCAACTCGACGCGGTCTCCCGGCAGCGCAGCGACATCCAGCGCTTTGAGGTTGGCCGCTTGTACCATCGGCGACAGCAACGCTATCCATAGCGAAATTCCGAAGGTTGCGAAAATCCTGTTCATTATTCGAGTTCCACTATGAGTGCTCTTTCAAAGGAATGGTCCGCGGCCGCTCCAGCCAGGCGCCTTCGCCGTCGGGAACGATTTCGACCACATCGACTTGCGAGCCGCTGATGGCGACGATCCGGCCATCGTTACGTCCCAGGTAATCGCCGACCTTCAACCGATGCACACCGCCCGCCCCGCGCAACAGCGCAAAGGAGCCAGCCGCATTGGAGATCGTGCCGACCATTTCAAACTGCTCGATGTTGAAACCTTCGAGGTACTGCTTGACCCGATCGGGGTCAGGTTTGACATTGCGTGCGCCATGTTTTTGGCCGGCCAGATCAACTCTGACCTGCCGGGAAAACGGGCTTCGCAAGTTAGCCGCGTTATAGGTGAACGTTGGGTAAGACCGGAATGTCGGCGTTGGTTCAATCCTGCCAGGCGCACGCAAACGCATTTCGTTCATGTAAGCGTCGAGATCGCTGAAGTCATTGCCGCCGCCACAGCCAGCCAGGACGGCCAACAGCCCGATCATCGGAAAAAAACGAATCGGGCTCATTTTTGCAGCCCCTTGTCGTTGTAGCGGTAGGTCTTGGCGAGGATGCTCATGCGCAATTTCGGGCCGCCTTCGGGGTTGGCCGGGGCAAGATCGAAGTCATGCAGAGTGACGATCCGCGGCAGCCCGGCCACGCCACTGACGAACGTGGCGAGGTCATGATAGGCGCCGGTGACGGTGATCTGGATCGGCAGTTCAATGTAGAACGGCTGGGTCACCTCTGGCAGCAGCTTGATCTCTTCAAACTCCAACCCGCTCCCGAGGCCGGTCCGGGTGATGTCCTCCAGCAGACCAGGCACTTCGGTGTCGCTGGGCAATTGCCGCAGGAGCACGCCAAAGGAGTTCTCCATTTCCTTCATCTGCTGGGTGTACAGCTCAAGATTCGCCGCCATGTGGGCCTTGGTGGCGAACTGCTCCTTGAGGGTCGACTCTTCCTCGCGCTTGAGTTCAAGTTGACTCTCAAGGTCGCTGATGGAAAAGCTGTAGCCCAGGGCCAGCACCAGAATCATCAGCAGAATACCCGCCAGTGCCTTGATGGTGGGCGGCCAGGACCCCATGTTGTTGGTGTCCAGATCGTTGATGTCGATCTTGCGCAGCCCTTCGATCCATTCGGCCGGCCTCATTGAACGGCCTCCATGGCAGCAGGTTGGGTCTGGCGCACGGTCAACTGAAAAACGTTGGCCTGATCCAGTTGGCCGGCAGTGGTCGCCTTGACCTCTGTCAGGGTGGGCGCATCGAACCAGTCCGATGCATCCAGATTGCGCATCAGGTCGGAAACACGGTTATTGGATTCTGCCGCGCCGGTGATGGACAGGGTTTTACCCTCCATTTTCACCTCGGTGAAATACACCCCATCCGGCAACGTACGCGCCAATTGATCGAAGATCCGCCCGCTGATCGGACGATTGCCCTGCAGGTCCTGAATGATGCGCATGCGTTCGACCAACTGCTGACGCCGGGCCTTGAGGTCGCTGATCTGCTTGATCCGTTCGTCAACCACCGCAATCTGTTTACCGATGTAATCGTTTCGGGCGACCTGTCGGTCTATGGCGTCGTTGATGGCCTGATTCGCGATCAGCACCGCTGCCACAGCGGCCACCAGTGCGCCGACCAGCGCCAGCAAAAAGCGTTTGCGACGTGCGTCCCGCAGCTCTTCGCGCCAAGGTAAAAGGTTGATCCGCGCCATCAGTCGAAACTCCTGAGGGCCAACCCGCAGGCAATCATCAGTGCGGGCGCGTCGCTGGCCAGGGCACCGGCGTTGACTTTGCTGCTCAGGGTCATGTCGGCGAATGGATTGGCCACTTGCGTCGGAGTACCCAGTCGCTCCTCGATCAATCGGTCCAGCCCCGGAACCGAAGCGGTGCCGCCAGCCAACAGGATATGGTCAACCGAAGTGTACTGGCCGGAAGCAAAGAAAAACTGCAACGAACGCGACACTTGCTGCACCAGCGCATCGCGGAAGGGCTGCAACACTTCGCTGACATAATCGTCCGGCAACCCGCCCTGCTTCTTCGCCAGCCCCGCTTGCTCAAGGGTCAGGCCATAACGTCGCTGGATTTCTTCTGTCAGCTGGCGGCCGCCGAACAATTGTTCGCGGGTATAAATGATTTTCCCGTTGCGCAGCACGCTCAGGGTGGTCATGGTCGCGCCGATGTCGACTACGGCGACCGTCAGGTGCTCGCGAGACGCTGCCAGATTCCCGGTCAGCAAGCCGAATGACCGCTCCAGCGCGTAAGCCTCGACATCGACCACGCGCGCCGTCAGGCCGGCCAGTGCGAGCGCCGCTTCACGGACTTCGACGTTTTCCTTGCGACAGGCAGCCAGCAGCACATTGACCCGCTCCGGGTTACGCGCCGACGCGCCCTGCACTTCAAAGTCGATGGCGACTTCATCCAGTGGATAAGGGATGTACTGATCGGCCTCGATCTTCAGCTGGTTTTCCATCTCGTCGTCGGAAAGACCGGCATCCATTTCGATGGTTTTGGTGATGACGGCAGAACCGGCCACGGCGACGGCCACGTTCTTGAGGCTGGTTTTGGCCTTGAGCAGCACGCGTGCGAGGGCCTGACCCACGCCTTCGAGCTCGGCGATATTTTTCTCGACCACCGCACTGGCCGGCAGCGGCTCTACGGCATAAGCCTCGACCCGGTAGCGGTCGCCCTGACGGCTTAGCTCCAGAAGCTTCACCGACGTGGAGCTGATGTCGATCCCCAGAAGCGTATTGGCTTTTTTATTGAAGAGTCCTAGCACTACCAATTCCCTATGACTATCCGTGTCTTACGGACTCTGTAATGTGCGTTGCGTTCAAACCACCCGTCTTGACAGCAGCGCAAATGACGCTCTCGACGGAAAAATGCTTATAATGCCCAGCGTTTTTTTCCGGTTTTTACTGCAAGCGCGGGTCGTTTCCTGTTTATCTGAGCCCTGCTGCCTAATTCATTCTTTGCCCTGGATATCCCAAAGCCTTGATTCGTCTGCTGAAATTTTTCGGTTGGTCCATCGTCGCCGTTTTCTGCGGACTGCTCCTCGGTCTGAGCGGCGCATTTCTTTACCTTAGTCCGGGATTACCATCTGTGGAGGCTCTGAGAAGCATCCAGTTGCAGATTCCATTGCGCGTCTACAGCAGCGACAACAAGTTGATCGCAGAATTTGGCGAAATGCGCCGTACGCCGATCCGTTTCGCCGACATTCCCCCCAATTTCATTAATGCGTTACTAAGTGCTGAAGATGACAATTTCGCCAATCACTACGGCGTCGATCCCAGCAGCCTGATGCGCGCCGCCACCCAGTTGGTCAAAAGCGGACACATCCAGTCCGGCGGCAGCACCATCACCATGCAGGTGGCGAAAAACTTCTTCCTGACCAGCGAACGCAGCTTTTCGCGCAAGACCACTGAAATTCTCCTGGCCCTGCAGATCGAACGACAGCTGACCAAGGATGAGATCCTTGAGCTGTACGTCAACAAAATCTATCTGGGCAACCGGGCCTACGGCATCGAGGCCGCGGCGCAGGTGTATTACGGCAAGTCGATTCGTGATGTCAGCCTGGCGCAGATGGCGATGATCGCCGGCCTGCCGAAAGCCCCGTCACGCTTCAACCCGCTGGCCAATCCGGCCCGCAGCAAGGAGCGCCGTGACTGGATCCTCGGGCGCATGTACAAGCTCGGCAAGATCACCGAGAGCGATTACACCGCCGCGATCAACGAGCCACTGAACGCCAGCTATCACGTGCCGACCCCGGAAGTGAATGCGCCGTACATCGCTGAAATGGCCCGCGCCGAAATGGTCGGCCGCTACGGCAGCGATGCCTACACCGAGGGTTTCCGCGTCACGACCACGGTGCCGAGCAACCTGCAGGAAATGGCCAACACTGCTGTCCACGAAGGCCTGATGACCTACGATCAGCGTCATGGCTATCGCGGCCCTGAGTCACGCCTGCCGGGCAAGACCCGTGAGGCCTGGGCCACCGAGCTGACCAAGCAGCGCACCATCAGCGGCCTGGAACCGGCCATCGTCACGCAGGTCGACAAGAACGGCCTGCAAGTGCTGACCCGTACCGGCGACGAACACATCGGCTGGGACAGCATGAAATGGGCGCGGCCGTTCCTGAACACCAACAGCATGGGCGCCAATCCGAAGCAGCCTGCGGATGTGGCGCAGGTCGGTGATCTGATTCGTGTGCAGCGTCAGCCGGATAATTCGCTGAAATTCAGCCAAATCCCGCAAGCTCAGGGCGCACTGGTCTCCCTTGATCCGCAGAACGGCGCCATTCGTTCGCTGGTCGGCGGTTTCGCCTTCGAGCAGAGCAACTACAACCGTGCCCTGCAGGCCAAGCGCCAGCCAGGCTCGAGTTTCAAACCGTTCGTTTACAGCGCCGCGCTGGATAACGGCTACACCGCCGCCAGCCTGGTGAACGACGCACCGATCGTGTTCGTCGACGAATACTTGGACAAAGTCTGGCGTCCGAAGAACGACACCAACACCTTCCTCGGCCCGATCCGCTTGCGTGAAGGGCTGTACAAGTCGCGCAACCTGGTGTCGATCCGCCTGGTGCAGGCGCTGGGCGTCGATCGCACCATCGACTACATCAGCAAGTTCGGCTTCAACAAGCAGGACCTGCCGCGCAACCTGTCGCTGGCCCTGGGCACCGCGACCCTGACGCCAATGGAAATCGCTACCGGCTGGAGCACATTCGCCAACGGCGGCTTCAAGATCACCCCGTACATCATCGACAAGATCGAAAGCCGCAACGGCGACTCACTGTTCGTCGCCAACCCGCCAAGCGTGCCGAAAGGTGGCGTCGCCCCGGATGGCATTGCCGCCCCCGTCGCCGAAGCCTTTACGGTCAACGCGACGCCGGGCGAGGCTCCGGGCCAACCCGTGCCTCAGGCACCCGCCGTGGCGGAGCGCATTGTCGATGGCCGTACCACTTACATCCTCAACAGCATGCTCGAGGACGTGATCAAACTCGGCACCGGCCGCCGCGCACTGGCCTTGGGGCGCCCCGACATCGCCGGGAAAACCGGTACGACCAACGAATCGAAGGATGCCTGGTTCTCGGGCTACAACGCCGATTACGTGACCACCGTCTGGACCGGTTTCGACCAACCGGAAAGCCTGGGCAAGCGCGAGTTCGGCGGCACCGTCGCCCTGCCGATCTGGATGAATTACATGGGCGCCGCGCTCAAAGACAAGCCGCCACACACGCAGCCAGAGCCGGAAGGCATCCTCAGCCTGCGGGTTGACCCGATCAGTGGACGTGCAGCCTCTCCGGGTACGCCTGGCGCGTACTTCGAGCTGTTCAAGGCCGAAGATACGCCACCGTCGGCGAATGAGCTGGGCAACGGCAATGCGCCAGGCAGCCCGCTGCCAGCGGATGAAGCGGCGCCGATCGATTTGTTCTGATCGCGTAGCCATATGAAAAAGCCCCGCCTTCGAGAGAAGTGCGGGGCATTTTATTGCCTGCAGGTTTTGCGTCGTCTTTGCGGGCGATGCAAAACCCGCAGATGCAAAAAGGCCCCGACTCATTACAAGTCGGGGCCTTTGATTGAAGCGCTACAACGGCTTAGCCGTTGAACACATCATCCACGCTTTTCAGCGGGTAGTTCTTCGGATACGGCAGGGTTGCCACGCCGGTCTCGATCGCAGCCTTGGCCACGGCATCGGAGATCAGGGTGATCAGACGGGCATCCATTGGTTTCGGGATGATGTACTCACGACCGAATTCCAGTTTGATGCCGCCGTAGGCGTCGCAGACTTCCTGAGGAACCGGCAGTTTGGCCAGTTCACGCAGGGCGTTGGCCGCGGCCACTTTCATTTCTTCGTTGATGCGCTTGGCGCGAACGTCCAGGGCACCACGGAAGATGAACGGGAAGCCGAGCACGTTGTTGACCTGGTTCGGGTAGTCCGAACGGCCGGTCGCCATGATCACGTCGTCACGGGTGGCGTGCGCCAGCTCCGGGGCGATTTCCGGATCAGGGTTCGAGCACGCGAACACGATCGGGTTGGCCGCCATGGACTTCAGGCCTTCAGCGCTGAGCAGGTTCGGGCCGGACAGGCCAACGAACACGTCCGCGCCTTGCAGGGCATCTGCCAGGGTGCGCTTGTCGGTCGCGTGAGCGAAGACAGCCTTGTACTGGTTCAGGTCGTCACGGCCGGAGTGGATCACACCGGTACGGTCAACCATGTAGATGTTTTCGATGTTGGCGCCCATGCTCACCAGCAACTTCATGCAGGAGATGGCAGCCGCACCAGCGCCCAGGCAGACGATCTTGGCGTCAGCAAGGGTTTTGCCAGCGATTTCCAGGGCGTTGATCATGCCGGCCGCAGTTACGATTGCGGTGCCGTGCTGGTCATCGTGGAACACCGGAATGTTGCACTGCTCGATCAGAGCGCGTTCGATCTCAAAGCACTCAGGTGCCTTGATGTCTTCCAGGTTGATGCCACCGAAGGTGATGGAGATGCGCTTGACGGTGTCGATGAAGGCTTGCGGGCTTTCGGAGTCGACTTCGATGTCGAAAACGTCGATGCCGGCGAAGCGCTTGAACAGCACGCCTTTACCTTCCATCACTGGCTTGGAAGCCAATGGACCGAGGTTACCCAGGCCCAGAATCGCGGTGCCATCGGAAATGACTGCAACCAGGTTGCCTTTGCCGGTGTATTTGTAGGCCAGTTCAGGGTCGCGAGCGATTTCGCGTACTGGTTCGGCTACGCCGGGGCTGTAGGCCAGCGACAGGTCGCGGGCGGTAGCGGTGGCCTTGGTGAGCTCGACACTCAGCTTACCTGGACGAGGATGGGCGTGATATTCGAGAGCGGCAGTTTTCAAATCAGACATGGGGGCATTCCGCTTTTACTGTTGGACAGACTGGTCAGCGAGGATACGCGCCTCGCAAAGTCCCCACAAGACTGACCAGTCACCCCTGTCAAGCGCCCGGCCCTACGACTTTGGGCCAAGAGCCACGGAACACAAGGGATAGACTGTTCACAATCGACATAAAAAATGTCTACAATTTTTTATCAAGGCACCGCTTGCAACATCGCCGGATCGGTCAAGGGCAGGAGCCATCGCGCCTGCCCCGGTTTCAAACCGCCACGGCGGGAACGGTCCACGACCCAGCCACGCGCCTCGATCTGCTTGCCCTTCAGGCGTTCCAGCGCCGGGACGTCGAACTGCCCCAGTAAATTGGGTGCAACCCGCAGTACAAGCGAATCCTGCAACTCGATCCAAACGCCGCCGCGATTGCGCTGAACCCTGCTCACACGCCCGCTGACCACAGCGAAGCCAGACGTGTTGATCTGCTCCGCTTTCAGTACAGGCGACTGGCGCCACACCCCGAGCCCCGCTTGCCGCGCACTGCGTTCCGCCGCCTGCTGACAGGTGACCAGATCAACATTTGGCGCGACCGCCACCTGAAAACCGAGCCCTTCTGCGAGCATCTGCGCTTCGAGGTTGGCCCCCTCGGCGCCATAAACATGCGCCAGGGTGCGACCGTAGTGATCCTTGCTCTCTTTACCGAGGAGCACACCCACCCGCCCGCCGCTGGCAGCCACCAAGGCTTCCAGACGCTTGCGCGCCGCCACGGCGAACGGCTCGTCGGAGCGGCCCTGCTTGCCCAGCTCGGGCGTGTTCAAGCCGATCATGCGCACGCTGCGGCCATCGCTCAGGCGCAATGTGTCGCCATCCACCACGCGTTGCACCGCGACCGACGCCAGCCCACTTGGCACCGGACAGAAGGCCTGGGCGCCCGAGAGCCAAATTGCGGACACAAAAAAGGCGCCCGCAAGGGACGCCTTTTTCATTAGCAAGGTAAAGCCCATGGGGCTTTCGAACCTTACTCTGCTGCAGCAGCAGGTTTCTTGCCGAAAGCACCGAAACGGTCTGCAAAGCGCTGTACACGGCCGCCGGTATCCAGAGTCTTCTGCTTACCGGTGTAGAACGGGTGGCACTCGTTGCATACGTCGATCGCCAGAGGCTTGGCCAGGTTCGAACGAGTTTCGAACTTGTTGCCACAGCTGCAGGTAACTGCGGTGATTTCGTATGTTGGATGGATATCAGCTTTCATCGTGTCTTCCTCGGGCTGCGTGCCGCCACCCAACACTATTGTTGAATACCGCACGTAATTAGGCCGCGGATTCTACCAGACAATCTCAATCACGCAAGCTGTCGCTGAGACCGACCGTCTGCTAGGCTCCCGGCCTTCTTCGCCGCTCCATCATCGAGAAAATCATCGCGTGCCCGACGCCATTTTGCGCCTCGCCCTGCCTTCGCCCCTGCGCCGCCTGTTCGATTATCGCGCCCCGGCCGGGGTCCTGCGCGACCAGTTGCAGCCCGGTATGCGCCTGCGGGTGCCGTTCGGCCGGCGGGAGATGATCGGGATTCTGGTGGAGGTCACCGACACCAGTGAAGTCCCGGCAGAAAAACTCAAACCGGCCCTGGCCCTGCTCGACGCCACGCCGCCCTTGCCCCCCGCATTGTTCAAGCTATGCCTGTGGACCTCCCAGTATTATCAGCACAGCCTCGGCGACACCCTGAGCTGGGCGCTGCCGGTGTTGTTGCGTCAGGGTGAGCTGGCCGAAGCGCGCCAGGAACGTTTCTGGTCCGCCGCGCCTGGCGCCAGCCTCGATGACCCGCGTATCGCCCGAGCCCCGCGTCAGCGCGAGGCGTTGGCAACCCTGGCCCAGCATCCTCACGGCGTCGCCCATCAGTTGCTGAGCAAACTGATGCTGAGCAAGGACAGCCTCGACCTGCTGCTGGCCAAGGATCTGGTGCAAGTGGAGATCCGCAAGCACGCCCCCGGCGCACGTCACGAGCATTGGCTGGCGCAACCGGAGTTGCCGCTCAACCCTGAGCAACGCACCGCCTACGAAGCGATTCGCGCCGGGTTCGACAGTTATCACGCATTCTTGCTGGCCGGGGTCACCGGCAGCGGCAAGACCGAAGTCTATTTGCAGCTGATCCGTGAAACCCTCGAAGCCGGGAAGCAAGCGCTGGTGTTGATCCCGGAGATCAACCTCGGCCCGCAAACCCTTGCGCGCTTCGAACAACGCTTCAATGCACGAATTGCGCTGATCCACTCGGCGGTCAACGACCGCGAGCGCCTTGAAGCCTGGCTCGCCGCTCGGGATGGCGACGCCGACATTATTATCGGCACCCGTTCGGCGCTGTTCACGCCCATGAAAAATCCCGGCCTGATCATCATCGACGAAGAGCACGACGGCTCCTATAAACAGCAGGAAGGCCTGCGCTATCACGCCCGCGACCTGGCATTGGTGCGCGCGCGGCAGGAAAACATCCCGATCGTGCTCGGCTCCGCCACGCCTTCGCTGGAAAGCCTGCACAACGCCTACACCGGGCGGTACGGCCTCCTACGTCTGAACGAGCGTGCGGGCGGCGCCAAGCAGCCGCGTTTCCTGCGTCTGGATGTGAAAAGTCGCCCGCTCGACAGCGGCATTTCCGGGCCGATGCAGCAAGCCATTGGCCAGACACTCGCGGCCGGACAGCAAGTTTTGGTGTTCCTCAACCGTCGAGGATTCGCACCGACACTGCTGTGCCACGATTGCGGCTGGATGTCCGAATGCCAGCGCTGCGATGCGCGGATGACCGTGCACCAACGCTCCGGCGAACTGCGTTGCCACCATTGCGGCTACGTCGAACGCGTGCCCCGGCACTGTCCGAAGTGCGGCAAAGTGGATTTGCGGCCGGTGGGCGCCGGCACCGAGCGCGCCGAAGAACGCCTGGCCATTCTGTTCCCGGATGTTCCGGTGTTGCGGGTCGACCGCGACAGCACGTCGCGCAAAGACGCGATGAATCAGTTGTTCGCAACCATTCAGAAGGGGCACCCGTGCATTCTCGTGGGCACGCAGATGCTTGCCAAAGGGCATCACTTTCCACGGGTGACGCTGGTGTCGATTCTCGATGCGGACGGTGGCTTGTTCTCCGGCGACTTCCGCGCCAGCGAGCGCATGGCGCAATTGATCGTGCAGGTCGCCGGCCGTGCAGGCCGGGCCGAAGAGCCGGGAAAAGTGATTATCCAGACCCATCTGGCGGACCATCCGCTGCTGGTGCAATTGACCGAGCAAGGCTATTTCGCCTTCGCCGAGCAGGCGCTGAGCGAGCGGCGCTCTGCCGGTTTGCCGCCGTTTGCGCACCTGGCGCTGCTGCGTGCGGAAGCACATAAACCGGGGCAAGCCGAAGGTTTTCTGGATGAGGCGTGCAGCGAGGCGGAACGCTTGCTGGCCGAACAGAGTCTGACCGGGATCGAATTGCTCGGGCCGGTGCCGGCGCCAATGGAACGGCGGGCCGGGCGTTATCGCGCGCAGTTGTTGTTGCAGGCAACGGCTCGGGCGCCGCTGCACCGGCTACTGGCCAGTTGGTTGCTGGCGCTGGAGCAGATGCCGAGCGGGCGGGCGGTGCGCTGGTCGCTGGATGTCGATCCCGTCGATTTGTATTGATTGGAAGATCGTCATCGCGGGCAAGCCCGCTCCCACAGGTTTTGCGCAATCCCTGTGGGAGCGGGCTTGCCCGCGATGGCGGCCGAATCGTCACCACATATCCATAACCTGGCCGCTATAGTTGGCAAGCCCGCGTTCGCAACGGATAATGCCCAGTTTTTCCACCAGCGCATCGAAGCGCCGCCGCGCTTGCGGTCGAAAGAGAAGACCATGAAAGACACCATTCGCCAGCTGATCCAACAAGCCATCACCCAACTCGTCAACGAAGGTGTGTTGCCTGAAGGCCTGTCGCCGGCGATCCAGGTGGAAAACTCCCGCGACAAGAAGAACGGCGATTTCGCCAGCAACATTGCCATGATGCTGGCCAAACCTGCAGGCATGAAGCCGCGGGATCTGGCCGAGAAAATCATCGCCGCACTGCCGGCCGACGAAAACGTCACCAAGACCGAAATCGCCGGCCCTGGCTTCCTGAACTTCTTCCAGAACACCCAGGCCCTGGCCACTCGCCTCGACGCCGCTTTGGCTGACGCGCACGTCGGCGTACGCAAGGCCGGCCCGGTGCAGCGCACGGTTGTCGACCTGTCCGCACCGAACCTGGCAAAAGAGATGCACGTCGGTCATTTGCGCTCGACCATCATCGGCGACGGCGTGGCCCGCGTGCTGGAATTTCTCGGCGACGAAGTGATCCGCCAGAACCACGTTGGCGACTGGGGCACCCAGTTCGGCATGCTGATGGCGTATCTGCAGGAAAACCCGATCACCAGCGACGAGCTGTCGGACCTGGAAAACTTCTACCGCGCCGCCAAGCAACGCTTCGACGAATCCGAAGAGTTTGCCGATCGCGCCCGTGGCCTGGTGGTCAAGCTGCAAGCCGGCGACCCGGACTGCCTGGCGCTGTGGACCAAGTTCAAGGACATCTCGCTGTCCCACTGCCAGAAAATCTACGAACTGTTGAACGTCAAACTGACCATGGCCGACGTGATGGGTGAAAGTGCCTACAACGACGACCTGATCAACGTGGTCAACGACCTCAAGGCCGCCGGCATGCTCGTCGAGAGCAACGGCGCGCAGTGCGTGTTCCTCGACGAATTCAAGAACGCCGACGGCGACCCGCTGCCAGTGATCATCGTCAAGGCTGATGGCGGCTACCTCTACGCCACCACTGACCTGGCGGCCGTGCGTTATCGCAGCGGCAAGCTCAAGGCTGATCGTGCGCTGTACTTTGTCGATCAGCGCCAGGCCCTGCACTTCCAGCAAGTGTTCGCCGTTGCTCGCAAGGCCGGCTTCGTGACGCACCCGATGGAAATGGAGCACATGGGTTTCGGCACCATGAACGGCGCCGATGGCCGCCCGTTCAAGACCCGTGATGGCGGCACCGTGAAGCTGATCGACCTGCTGACCGAAGCCCAGGAACGCGCCTACACCCTGGTGAAGGACAAGAACCCGGAGCTGGCCGAGGCCGAGTTGCGCAACATCGCCAAGGTCGTGGGCATTGGCGCGGTAAAATACGCCGACCTGTCCAAGCACCGCACCAGCGATTACAGCTTCAACTTCGACCTGATGCTGAACTTCGAAGGCAACACCGCGCCGTACCTGCTGTATGCCTACACTCGCGTGGCCGGAGTGTTCCGCAAGCTTGGCAAGGACTTCAGCGAAGTCGAAGGCCAGATCGTTCTTGAAGCCGTGCATGAGCATGAACTGGCGGCCAAACTCGCGCAATTTGGCGAAATCCTGAACAACGTGTCCGAGAAAGGCACGCCGCACATCCTCTGCACCTACTTGTACGACGTTGCCGGCCTGTTCTCCAGTTTCTACGAGAACTGCCCGATCCTCAGCGCTGAAACCCCGGCGCAAATGCAAAGCCGCCTGCGCCTCGCCGCGCTGACCGGCCGCACTCTCAAGCAAGGCCTGGAACTCTTGGGTCTGGAAACTCTGGAGCGTATGTAAGTTGGCTGCCAAGAAAAAACCTGCACCCAAGCGTGGCGCCAGCCGTTACCAAGCTCCTGCAAAGCAACCGATTCCGGGCTGGCTGTGGATGGCCATCGGCCTGACGGTCGGCGCGTTCATTGTGTTTTTGATGAAGCTGGAACCGGGCAAGGGCAGCGAGAGCGTCAAGCGCGAGAAGATCGAGCAGCAGAAAGCCACCAAGATCGCCGAGGCTAACAAGACCCCGCCGAGCCCGACGCAACCGGTGAAGCCGAAGTACGACTTCTACACTTTGCTGCCGGAATCGGAAGTGATCGTGCCGCCGGATGCCGTGCCGGAGAAAACTCCGCCGACGCCGGCTGTACCGACCACGCCGGTAACCCCGGCAGAAGCAGCGAAGATCGACACCGCTCGCGCTCAGGCGGCATTGGCTGGCATCACTCCACCGCCGCCACCGCCCGTGGCCAAGGCAGCGCCGGTAACCAAGTTCTTCCTGCAGGCTGGCTCGTTCCGCAAGGAAGCCGATGCGGACAAGGTGCGCGCGCAGATCATTTTGCTGGGTCAGGCGGTGGCGGTTGAGTCCGGCACGGTGAAGGACGAGACCTGGTATCGGGTGTTGGTCGGGCCGTTCAGCAATCGCGAACAGCTGACCACCGCACAGAAACAATTGTCCGGCGCCGGGTTTAGCAACCTGCTGTTACAACAACGCCAGAACCGTTAACACCAACCGCTTCGCGGTTGATCGCCAGCAAGCCGGCTCCTACAGGATTTACACAACCTCTTGCAGGATCCGGCTTGCTGGCGATGGCGTCAGACCAAACCACACAGCCTTCCCCGCGCAACACCGCTCGTCCCCTCTCCCGCCCCGCAGTTGAAAAACGCTCCACCACCCCCATATGTGTTGGCATAAGGCATTTTCGCCCCGCTGCGTGGAGACTCTCACTTGACCACCATCGTTTCAGTTCGCCGCCACGGCAAAGTCGTCATGGGCGGCGACGGCCAGGTTTCTCTCGGCAATACCGTGATGAAAGGCAACGCGAAGAAAGTTCGCCGCCTGTACCACGGTCAGGTGATCGCCGGTTTTGCCGGGGCCACCGCTGACGCCTTCACCCTCTTCGAGCGCTTCGAAGGCCAGCTCGAGAAACATCAGGGCCACCTGGTTCGTGCCGCCGTCGAACTTGCCAAAGAATGGCGCACCGACCGCTCCCTCAGCCGCCTCGAAGCCATGCTCGCGGTCGCCAATAAAGACGCGTCCCTGATCATCACCGGCAACGGCGACGTGGTCGAACCCGAAGAAGGCCTGATCGCCATGGGTTCCGGTGGCGGTTACGCCCAGGCCGCCGCCAGCGCGCTGCTGAAGAAAACCGATCTGTCGGCCCGCGAAATCGTCGAAACCGCGCTCGGCATCGCCGGCGACATCTGCGTATTCACCAACCACACCTTCACCATTGAGGAGCAGGACCTCGCCGAGTAAGCCTGTTCCGGCCTTAGCGCCACAGCTCACTTTTGCTTGAGGACCGCCAATTACTATGTCCATGACTCCCCGTGAAATCGTCCACGAACTCAATCGCCATATCATCGGCCAGGACGATGCCAAACGCGCCGTCGCCATCGCGCTGCGTAACCGCTGGCGCCGGATGCAACTGCCGGAAGAGCTGCGCGTTGAAGTAACACCCAAGAACATCCTGATGATCGGCCCGACCGGTGTCGGTAAAACCGAGATCGCCCGTCGCCTGGCCAAACTGGCCAACGCGCCGTTCATCAAAGTCGAAGCGACCAAGTTCACCGAAGTCGGCTACGTTGGCCGCGACGTCGAATCGATCATTCGTGACCTCGCCGACGCCGCCATCAAGCTGCTGCGCGAACAGGAAATGACCAAGGTTCGCCACCGTGCCGAAGACGCCGCCGAAGAGCGCATCCTCGACGCCCTGCTGCCACCGGCGCGCATGGGCTTCAACACCGATGACGCCCCTTCGGCCGATTCCAACACCCGCCAGTTGTTCCGCAAGCGCCTGCGCGAAGGCCAGCTGGATGACAAGGAGATCGAAATCGAAGTCGCCGAAGTGGCCGGCGTCGATATCTCCGCGCCACCGGGCATGGAAGAAATGACCAATCAGTTGCAGAGCCTGTTCGCCAACATGGGCAAGGGCAAACGCAAGAGCCGCAAGCTCAAGGTCAAGGAAGCGCTGAAACTGGTTCGTGACGAAGAAGCGAGCCGCCTGGTCAACGATGAAGAGTTGAAGGCCAAGGCGCTTGAAGCCGTCGAGCAGCACGGCATCGTGTTCATCGACGAAATCGACAAGGTCGCCAAGCGCGGCAATTCCGGTGGCGTCGACGTGTCCCGTGAAGGCGTGCAGCGCGACCTGCTGCCGCTGATCGAGGGCTGCACCGTCAATACCAAACTGGGCATGGTCAAGACTGACCACATCCTGTTCATCGCCTCCGGTGCGTTCCACCTGAGCAAGCCGAGCGATCTGGTGCCTGAACTGCAAGGCCGTCTGCCGATCCGTGTCGAGCTGAAGGCGCTGACGCCTGAAGACTTCGAGCGCATTCTCAGCGAGCCGCATGCGTCGCTCACCGAGCAATACTGCGCACTGCTGAAAACCGAAGGCCTGGCCATCGAGTTCCAACCGGACGGCATCAAGCGCATCGCCGAGATCGCCTGGCAGGTCAACGAGAAGACCGAGAACATCGGTGCCCGTCGCCTGCATACCTTGCTTGAGCGTCTGCTTGAGGAGGTGTCGTTCAGCGCCGGCGACCTGGCCAGCGCCCATGACGGCAAGGTGATCCTGATCGACGCCGACTACGTCAACAGCCACCTGGGCGAATTGGCGCAGAACGAAGACCTGTCCCGTTATATCCTGTAGGTCATGTGAGACCTGTGTAGGAGCCGGCTTGCCGGCGGTGGGGACCTTGAGATCGCCATCGCTGGCAAGCCAGCTCCTACAAGGGACCGCGAGAGTTCCACACTGACGGACATCAGGTCATGACCCAACTCCCCACCGACATCAAACTGCACAAAGCCTCGAAAACCCTGTCGCTGAAATACGCGTCCGGCGAGGAACATCACCTGCCCGCCGAGTTCCTGCGCGTGCACTCCCCTTCCGCCGAGGTCCAGGGCCACGGCAAACCTATCCTGCAATTTGGCAAGATCGGCGTAGGCCTGACCAAAGTAGAACCGGCCGGTCAGTACGCACTGAAATTGACCTTCGACGACGGCCACGACAGCGGCCTGTTCACTTGGGACTACCTGTACCAGTTAGGCGTGCGTCAGGAGGATCTCTGGAACGATTATCTTGCCGAACTGAAAGCGGCCGGAAAGACCCGCGACCCTAGCGAATCTGTCGTCAAGCTGATGCTCTAACCCGCGCCTTTTGCGCATTAGAAGGCATTTTCTAATTTCATCTGTTTGAATGCTTGGCCGCGAGGCCAGTCATTGGCCTGCTTGCGAAAAAAATTAAACTCGGGTAACCAATGGAGCTGGCAAGTTCCCTGCAGTGCTCTCTGAACTAAAAAGCAGCGATGCAGAATTATCGGTCACCCGAGCAGTAGTACCTGGCATTGGCTGTGTGACTACACGGCTGGACTCAGGTACTCGTCTCAGGACAATGGAGCGTCGTAGATGAGTAACAAGAATAACGATGACTTGAAGTATCAAGCCTCGGAAAACACCTTGGGGCTTAATCCTGTCGTTGGGCTGCGCGGAAAGGATCTGCTGGCTTCTGCTCGGATGGTGCTCAGGCAGGCCATCAAACAACCAATTCACAGTGCCAAGCATGTCGCTCATTTCGGCCTCGAACTGAAGAATGTGCTGTTCGGCAAATCCGAGTTGCTGCCGACCAGCGATGACCGTCGCTTCGCCGATCCGGCCTGGAGCCAGAACCCGCTCTACAAACGTTATCTGCAAACCTACCTGGCGTGGCGCAAGGAACTCCACGACTGGATCGACGACAGTAACCTGGGGCCCAAGGACACGGCACGCGGGCATTTCGTGATCAACCTCATGACCGAAGCCATGGCCCCGACCAACAGTGCGGCCAACCCGGCGGCGGTCAAACGCTTCTTCGAAACCGGTGGCAAGAGCCTGCTCGACGGCCTCTCGCACCTGGCCAAGGATCTGGTAAATAACGGCGGCATGCCGAGCCAGGTCAACATGGGCGCCTTCGAGGTTGGCAAGAGCCTGGGCGTGACCGAAGGTGCGGTGGTTTTCCGCAACGACGTGCTGGAGCTGATCCAGTACCGGCCGACCACCGAGCAAGTGCACGAGCGCCCGTTGCTGGTGGTTCCGCCGCAGATCAACAAGTTTTATGTATTCGACCTGAGCCCGGACAAAAGCCTGGCGCGTTTCTGCCTGCGCAATCACGTGCAGACGTTCATCGTCAGCTGGCGCAACCCGACCAAGGAGCAACGCGAGTGGGGTCTGTCGACCTACATCGAAGCGCTCAAGGAAGCGGTCGATGTGGTCACAGCGATCACCGGCAGCAAAGACGTGAACATGCTCGGCGCCTGCTCCGGCGGCATCACCTGCACCGCGCTGCTGGGCCACTACGCGGCGATCGGCGAGAACAAGGTCAACGCCCTGACGCTGCTGGTCAGCGTGCTGGACACCACCCTGGACAGCGACGTGGCCCTGTTCGTCGACGAGCAGACCCTCGAAGCCGCCAAGCGCCACTCCTATCAGGCCGGTGTGCTGGAAGGCCGCGACATGGCGAAAGTCTTCGCCTGGATGCGCCCCAACGATTTGATCTGGAACTACTGGGTGAACAACTACCTGCTCGGCAACGAGCCGCCAGTGTTCGACATCCTGTTCTGGAACAACGACACCACCCGATTGCCCGCTGCGTTCCACGGCGACCTGATCGAGATGTTCAAAAACAATCCGCTGATCCGCCCGGATGCACTGGAAGTGTGCGGCACGCCGATCGACCTGAAGCAGGTCACGGCCGACATCTTTTCCCTGGCCGGCACCAACGACCACATCACTCCTTGGAAGTCCTGCTACAAGTCGGCGCAACTGTTCGGCGGCAAGGTTGAGTTTGTGCTGTCCAGCAGCGGGCATATCCAGAGCATTCTGAACCCCCCGGGCAATCCGAAATCGCGCTACATGACAAGCGTTGAGATGCCGTTGAAGGCTGAGGACTGGCAGGAAAATTCCACCAAGCACACCGATTCCTGGTGGCTGCACTGGCAAGCCTGGCAGGCCGAGCGTTCGGGCGAACTGAAAAAATCTCCGACAAAACTGGGCAGCAAGGCTTATCCCGCGGGCGAAGCAGCGCCGGGCACTTATGTACACGAGCGGTAACTGACACACCCCGATCCGCTGCAGGAGCTGAGCCTGCTCAGCGCCTGCAGCGGATCGGGATAATTAACCCACAGGGCTTGAAGCATGCCGCAACCGTTCATTTTTCGTACCGTCGACCTGGATGGCCAGACCCTCCGCACGGCAGTACGCCCCGGCAAGCCTCACTTGACGCCCTTGCTGATTTTCAACGGCATCGGCGCCAACCTTGAGCTGGTGTTTCCGTTCGTCGCGGCGCTGGACCCGGACCTCGAAGTCATCGCTTTCGACGTGCCCGGTGTCGGCGGTTCGTCGACGCCGAACCGGCCCTATCGTTTTCCGGGCCTGGCCAAGCTCACGGCGCGGATGCTCGACTATCTCGATTACGGGCAAGTGAACGTGATCGGCGTGTCGTGGGGCGGCGCCCTCGCCCAGCAGTTTGCTTACGACTACCCCGAGCGCTGCAAGAAACTGGTGCTGGCGGCGACCGCGGCGGGTGCGGTGATGGTGCCGGGCAAACCAAAAGTGCTGTGGATGATGGCCAGCCCACGGCGTTACATCCAGCCGTCTCACGTGATCCGCATTGCGCCGATGATCTACGGCGGCTCGTTCCGTCGCGATCCGACACTGGCGGCCAGCCATGCGGCAAAGGTACGTTCGGCGGGCAAGCTTGGTTACTACTGGCAGCTGTTCGCCGGGCTCGGCTGGACCAGCATTCACTGGCTGCACAAGATCAACCAGCCGACGCTGGTACTGGCCGGCGACGATGACCCGCTGATCCCTTTGATCAACATGCGCATGTTGGCCTGGCGGATTCCCAATGCCCAGTTGCACATCATCGATGACGGGCACCTGTTCCTGATCACGCGCGCCGAGGCCGTGGCGCCGATCATCATGAAGTTTCTCGAGGAAGAACGGCAGCGCGCCGTGATGCATCCGCATCCGTCGCCATTGGGCGGTTAACCGGCACATTGTCAGTCGGCAGGACGCCGCGCCGCGCAACAACCCGCTACAGCGTCTATGGTGTTCTGGTTCGGTGTGTTTGTATTTGGCCTGAAGACGAAGGAGTGTTGAGTCATGCGCGAGAAGCCAGCGAGGGAATCTTTACCCACTCCCGCCGCGTTCATCAACGCACAGAGTGCGATTACCGGCCTGCGTGGTCGGGATTTGCTGTCGACCCTGCGCAGCGTTGCCGCCCATGGTTTGCGCAACCCGGTACACAGCGCCCGCCATGCGTTGAAGCTGGGCGGTCAACTGGGGCGGGTGTTGCTGGGCGAAACCCTGCACCCGACCAACCCCAACGACAGTCGCTTCGCTGACCCGGCCTGGAGCCTCAACCCGTTTTATCGCCGAAGCTTGCAGGCTTACCTGAGTTGGCAGAAGCAGGTCAAAAGCTGGATCGACGAAAGCAACATGAACCCGGATGATCGCGCCCGCGCGCACTTCGCGTTCGCCTTGCTCAATGATGCGGTGTCACCGTCCAACACCCTGCTCAACCCGCTGGCGATCAAGGAAATCTTCAACTCCGGCGGCAACAGCCTTGTGCGTGGCATCAGTCATCTGGTCGATGATTTCCTGCACAACGACGGCCTGCCCAGGCAAGTCACCAAACAGGCATTCGAGGTCGGCAAGACCGTCGCCACCACCACCGGCTCCGTGGTGTTTCGCAATGAGCTGCTGGAGCTGATCCAGTACAAGCCGATGAGCGAAAAGCAGTATTCCAAACCGCTGCTGGTGGTGCCGCCACAGATCAACAAGTACTACATTTTCGACCTGAGCCCGAGCAACAGCTTCGTCCAGTTCGCCCTGAAAAACGGCCTGCAGACCTTCATGATCAGTTGGCGCAACCCGGATGTGCGTCATCGCGAATGGGGCCTATCGACGTACGTCGAAGCCGTCGAAGAAGCGATGAATGTGTGCCGGGCGATTACCGGTGCCCGGGAAGTGAATCTGATGGGCGCTTGCGCCGGCGGGCTGACCATCGCCGCGCTGCAAGGCCATTTGCAAGCCAAACGGCAGTTGCGCCGGGTATCCAGCGCAACCTATCTGGTGAGCCTGCTCGACAGTCAGATGGAGAGCCCCGCGACCCTGTTCGCCGACGAACAGACCCTGGAAGCGGCCAAACGTCGGTCGTATCAGAAAGGCGTACTGGATGGCCGAGACATGGCCAAGGTCTTCGCCTGGATGCGCCCCAACGATTTGATCTGGAGCTACTTCGTCAACAACTACCTGTTGGGCAAGGAGCCGCCGGCGTTCGACATCCTCTATTGGAACAACGACAACACGCGTCTGCCGGCGGCCTTTCACGGCGACCTGCTGGACTTCTTCAAGCACAACCCGCTGAGTCATCCGGGCGGCCTGGAAGTGTGCGGCACGCCGATCGATTTGCAGAAAGTCACGGTCGACAGCTTCAGCGTGGCCGGCATCAACGACCACATCACCCCATGGGATGCGGTGTATCGCTCGACGCTGCTACTGGGTGGCGAGCGGCGCTTCGTGCTGTCCAATAGCGGTCATGTGCAGAGCATCCTCAACCCGCCTTCCAACCCGAAAGCCAATTTCATCGAAAGCACGAAACTGAGCGGCGATCCCCGGGCCTGGTATTACGACGCCAAGCAAGTCGACGGCAGTTGGTGGACGCAGTGGCTGGGCTGGATTCAGGAACGCTCGGGCGCACAGAAAGAAACCCACATGGCGCTCGGCAACCAGAACTATCCACCGATGGAGGCGGCACCCGGTACTTACGTGCGCGTGCGCTGACGCTCAACACACCACGGCCGGCATCGACCGTGGCATGACCTGATCATTAAGAAGACTGGATGAAAACCCGCGACCGGATCCTCGAATGTGCCCTGCAGTTGTTTAACCAGAAGGGCGAACCGAACGTCTCCACCATGGAAGTTGCCAACGAAATGGGCATCAGCCCGGGCAACCTCTACTACCACTTCCACGGCAAGGAACCGCTGATTCTCGGGTTGTTCGAGCGCTTCCAGGCGGAGCTCGCGCCGCTGCTCGATCCGCCGTCCGACGTAGAACTGGCCCCTGAAGACTATTGGCTGTTTCTGCATTTGATCGTCGAGCGCCTGGCTCATTATCGGTTTCTGTTCCAGGACCTGTCGAACCTCGCCGGGCGACTGCCGAAACTGGCCAAAGGAATACGCAATCTGCTCAATGCGCTGAAGCGCACGCTGGCGTCATTGCTCGCGCGGCTGAAGGCTCAGGGGCAGTTGGTCAGCGACACCCAGGCGTTGGGGCAATTGGTGGAACAGATCACCATGACGTTGCTGTTCTCGCTGGATTATCAGCGGATTCTGGATCGCGAGGGCGAGGTGAGGCTGGTGGTGTATCAGATCATGATGCTGGTGGCACCGCACTTGTTGCCGCCGATCAAAGTGGCGACCGAGCAACTGGCGTTGCAGTATCTTGAAGAACACGAATAACCCCTGAACACCGCGGCCCTTGTGGGAGCTAGCCTGCTAGCGATAGCGATTTATTCGTCGACATTGTTGTTGACTGATGAACCGCTATCGCTAGCAGGCTAGCCCCCACAGGGGGCCGCGGTGTTTGCAGAACCGTGCACAAACAAAAACGCCCGACCTTTGCAGGCCGGGCGTTTTTTTGAGCCCTGAAATCAGGACTGACTGGTTGGCGTCGATGGAGCTGGCGCGGCAGTCGGGGATGCAACAGGGGTCGGCGCGGTAGCAGAGTTCGAAGTGCTGACCGGAGTCGACGGGGCTGCCGGTTTGGCGGCCGCCACTGCTGGTTTTGGAGCAGCGGCTTTCGGCGCTGCCGGTTTTTTCACTGCAGGCTTTTTCGCTGCAGCAGATTTTGCTGCCGGCTTGGCTGCCGGTTTGGCGGCTGCGGTTTTCGCTGCAGGCTTGGCAGCTGGTTTAGCTGCGGCTTTGGCGGCGACCGGTTTGGCCGCTGGCTTGGCTGCTGCTGACTTGGCTGCTGCAGGTTTTGCTGCGGCCGTTTTGGCAGCCGGCTTGGCCGCTGCTTTCGCGGCGGGTTTGGCAGCCGGCTTGGCGGCAGCTTTTACCAGTGGCTTGGCAGCGGTTTTGGTCGCTGGTTTGGCGGCGGCGGTTTTCGCCGCAACTGGCGCAACCTTGGCGCCGGTGAGTTTTTCGATTTGCTTGGTCAGGGTATCGACCTTGCTGTGCAGCGCTTTCACTTCATTACGGCTCGGTACACCCAAGCGCGAAATGGCGCTGTTCAGGCGCTTGTCGAAAGCCCCTTCCAGCTCATCCCACTTGCCCAGCGCACGATCTTTCACGCCAGTGATGCGCGATTTTGCCGAGGAAGCGGAGTCCTTGACGTCATCGACTTTCTTGCCGACAGCGCTCTTGGTGAGCTTCTCTGCTTTCTCGCCGTCTTTGACCAATGTATCGAAGAGCTTGCTGCCGTCAGTGTCGATCTTCGAGTACACGCCTAAACCAGCCAGCCAGATTTTGCGGGAGTAGTCTTCGACTTTCCCGATCCACGAGCTGCCTTCTTTTTCGGTGTTCTTTTTACCAGCCATCCCGTTCTCCTTAAGATTTACGCGCGACGCGTTCGAGCAATGCCGTCAACTCATCGAGCTTAGCAGACAGTGTCTCAACGTCATGTTTAGACGGAATGCCGATACGATTCAAGGCACTTGCAACACGCGAGTCAAAAGCCTTCTCGACCTTGTCGAGTTGAACTTCGACCTTGCCTTTGAAGGTACTCACTTCGCTCTTGGCTTCATCGATCTCGGCGTTAGCGGCTTCAAGTTTCTCGGCAACTACCTTTTTGCCTTTCTTTTCAACAGCTTGACCTTCTTTGATCAACTCTTGAAAGTATTCGCTGCCCTCTTGGCCGACCTTGGCGTAGGCACCCAGGCCTGCCAGCCAGATCTTGCGGGCATAGGATTTGACGTCGCTCAGAGCGGTTGTCGAAGCGTCGATTTTTTTCTTCAAAATAACTTTGGCCATGGTGCACCTCACGCGCAAAAGGTTTGAGGAACTGCCCGCGAAAGTGTCGGGCTCATGCACAAAGTAGGGAGAAAAATTAGAAACGGCACCCTAACAACTGACATAAACCTCTGGCGACACCACAAAACAAATGTGGGAGCCAGCCTGCTGGCCATAGCGATTTATCCGTCGACATTGTCGTTGACTGATGAAACGCTATCGCTAGCAGGCTAGCTCCCACAGGGGCTTCAATGCGGGCTCAGACCAACGCTTTATCGAGGGCCTTTTCGATTTCCGATTTGATCATGCCGCTCATGGCCGACATCATCAGACCCAACTCTACATCGACACGGATCGAATCTTCGCTGACATGCACCGCGCCCTTCACCCCGGAACGCTTGAGGTTCAAGGTGTCGCCGGACCACTGCGGCTCCAGGCCATATTGATCGGACAGTTTCTGCGCCAACTGGTCGGCCTTCTCGCGGGCCGCTTCCTTGCCCAGGCCGTGGGCACGTTCAACACTAATACGGGCCATCGAATGACTCCTGCTTTATGGATACTTTCCTGAAGCATCTTGACCCTGACTGCGTCAAAACGTCCCGGCGGTTCTACATCTTACCTTCAGCCTTGCCAAGACAAAGCAGGCCACCGGGATTAGAATGTCCCGCATTCTCTTCTGGTGACAGCGATATGACTGATCAGCGCAAAGGCAGCGATGCCGAACCCACCACGCACTTCGGTTTCAAAAACGTTCCGGAAAGCCAAAAAGCGGAAAAAGTCGCTGAGGTTTTCCACTCGGTAGCCGCCAAGTACGACTTGATGAACGACCTCCTGTCGGGCGGCATGCACCGTTTGTGGAAGCGTTTTGCGATCGAACTGTCGGGCGTTCGCACCGGCAACCGCGTGCTGGACATTGCCGGCGGCACCGGCGACCTGACCAAAAAATTCTCGCACCTCGTGGGCCCGACCGGCCAGGTGGTGTTGGCCGACATCAATGAATCCATGCTCAAGGTCGGTCGTGACCGCCTGCTGGATCTGGGTGTGGCCGGCAACGTCGAATTCGTTCAGGCCGACGCTGAAAAGCTGCCGTTCCCGGACAACCATTTCGACTGCGTGACCATCGCCTTCGGCCTGCGTAACGTGACGCATAAAGAAGACGCCCTGCGTTCGATGCTGCGCGTACTCAAACCGGGCGGCCGTTTGCTGGTGCTGGAATTCTCCAAGCCGACCAACGCGCTGATGTCCAAAGCCTACGACGCCTACTCGTTCGCCTTCATGCCTTTGATGGGCAAGCTGATCACCAATGACTCGGAAAGCTATCGCTACCTGGCCGAATCGATCCGCATGCACCCGAACCAGGAAACCCTGAAGTCGATGATGGTCGAGGCCGGTTTCGACCGCGTGACCTACCACAACATGACCGCAGGCATCGTCGCCCTGCACCGCGGCATCAAACCCTGATGTTGCTGGCCGGCCTGCTCGCCAGCGTAGAACTCGGTCTGAACCGGGTGCTGCGTCTCGACAGCACGGCGCTACCGCGGCTGGCGCATTTGAGCGGCAGAGTGATTGCCGTCAACTGCCGAAGCCCGGCGCTGCAACTGTTCATCCTGCCCAGCGACGAAGGCTTGATGTTGGCGTCCCACTGGGAAACCGGCGCCGACTGCACCTTGCGTGCACCGGCCTCCAGCCTGTTGAAACTGGCGATGAGCAAGGACAAGACCTCGGTCCTGCATGGCCCTGAAGTTGAACTCGACGGTGACAGCGGCGTGTTGCTGGAACTGGCGGCGATCCTTCAGGACCTCGAGCTGGACTGGGAGTACGAACTCTCGCGCTGGCTGGGACCTGTGGCCACGCACCTGGTCGGCGGCCACCTGCGCAGCCGCGCACGCTGGTATCAGCAAGGATTTGCCAGCCTGGGTCAGAACCTGGGCGAGTACCTGGCCGAAGAATCGCGCACCCTCGTCGGTCAGCGCGAAGCCGAAGCACGATTCAGTGAACTGGACCAGATCAAACTCGATCTGGAACGTCTCGAGGCGCGTTTCGAGCGCCTTTCCCGATCCCTCGACCCAAGCGATAACGCATGAAGCTGCTTGCCGTCCGCCGTTTGTTGCGCATCCAGCGCGTTGTGATTCGCTACCGCCTCGATGACCTGCTGTTCGCCCTGCCGCTGCCGTGGTTTCTGCTGGCGCTGCGCTACGCCCTGCCGTGGCGCTGGTTCCCGCGCAAGCCGCTGGACCTGAGCCGGGGCGCGCGATTGCGTCTGGCGCTGCAGGACCTGGGGCCGATTTTCATCAAGTTCGGGCAGATCCTGTCCACCCGCCGCGACCTGCTGCCGGAAGACATCGCCGATGAGCTGATGAAGCTGCAGGACCGCGTGCCGCCGTTCGATTCGCAAGTGTCGATCAAGCTGATCGAAGAACAACTCGGCAAAAAGATCAGTGAAGTATTCAGCCGTTTCGACGTTGAACCGCTGGCCTCGGCGTCGGTGGCGCAGGTGCATGCCGCGCAGTTGAAAACCGGTGAAGAAGTCGTCGTCAAAGTGATTCGCCCCGGCCTGAAGCCAATCATCGCGCAAGACCTGGCGTGGTTGTTCATCCTCGCCCGCGCAGCAGAAAAACTCTCGGCGGATGCGCGCCTGCTGCACCCGGTGGACGTGGTCCAGGACTACGAAAAAACCATCTACGACGAACTCGATCTGCTGCGCGAGGCGGCCAACGCCAGCCAGTTGAAGCGTAACTTCGAAGGCTCGCCGCTGCTGTACGTGCCGCAAGTCTATTGGGATTGGTGCCGACCGAAAGTGCTGGTGATGGAGCGCATCTACGGCATTCAGGTCACCGACCTAGCGACCCTCGCCGACCAGCGTACCGACATGAAAATGCTCGCCGAACGCGGCGTGGAGATCTTCTTCACCCAGGTGTTCCGCGACAGTTTCTTCCACGCCGACATGCACCCCGGCAACATCTTCGTCAGCACCGTCAACCCGTGGAGCCCGCAGTACATTGCGATCGACTGCGGCATCGTTGGCAGCCTGACCCCGGAAGACCAGGATTACCTGGCGCGCAACCTGTTCGCGTTCTTCAAACGCGATTACCGGCGCGTGGCGCAATTGCACATCGACTCGGGCTGGGTGCCGGCGGAAACCAAACTCAACGAATTCGAAGCGGCGATCCGTACCGTTTGCGAACCGATCTTCGAAAAACCGTTAAAAGATATTTCCTTCGGCCAGGTGCTGATGCGCCTGTTCCAGACCGCTCGACGCTTCAACATGGAAGTGCAGCCACAGCTGGTCCTGCTGCAAAAAACCCTGTTGAACATCGAAGGGCTGGGCCGTCAGCTATACCCGGACCTCGATCTGTGGAACACCGCGCAACCGTTCCTCGAGCGCTGGATGCGCGAGCGTGTCAGCCCCAAAGCCCTGCTCGGTAACGTGCAGAGCCAATTCGAACAACTGCCGCACCTGGCCAACATGGCGCGCGATCTGCTCGAACGCATGTCACAGCCCCACGCTTACGACCCGCCGCCCCCGTGGCATCGACGTCGGGACGACTGGTTCCTGCGCCTGCTCGGTACCGCGCACCTGGCCGGCGGCGCAATACTGGCCATGGGCGGTCCGTTGAACGAACTGGCCTACTGGCCGGCCGGAATCATGATGGCCGTCGGTTTGTATCTGGTCGTTCGCCGATAGCCAGTTGTGCGATCCACTGGCACACTGTTTGAACGTTGGACTCTGCTAATGAAGTGCGGAGCCCGCTGTCGGAGTCGAAGATGAAAAACTGGCTGGACGAGATCAAGTGGGACGCCGACGGCCTGGTGCCGGCAATCGCCCAGGATCACAAGACCGGGCGCGTCCTGATGATGGCCTGGATGAACCGAGAAGCACTGGAACTGACCGCTGCCGAAAACCGCGCCATCTACTGGTCACGTTCCCGTGGCAAGTTGTGGCGCAAGGGTGAAGAGTCCGGCCACGTGCAGACCCTGCATGAGATGCGCCTGGACTGTGACGCCGACGTGATCATCCTGATGGTCGAGCAGATCGGCGACATTGCCTGCCATACCGGGCGGCAGAGCTGCTTCTATCGCGTCTTCGAGAACGGCGACTGGAAAACCGTCGACCCGGTTCTGAAAGACCCGCACGCCATCTATTCCGCAGGACACACACATGAGTGACACTCTGACCCGACTGGCCGAGGTACTGGAAGCGCGCAAAGGCGCCGCCGCCGACAGCTCGTACGTTGCCAGCCTTTACCACAAGGGCTTGAACAAGATTCTGGAAAAGGTCGGCGAAGAGTCGGTCGAAACCATCATTGCCGCCAAGGACGCCGCCATCAGCGGCGACTGCAGCGATGTGATCTACGAGACCGCCGATTTGTGGTTCCACAGCATGGTCATGCTCGCCCAACTGGGTCAGCATCCACAGGCTGTACTCGATGAACTGGACCGTCGCTTCGGTCTGTCCGGACACGTAGAGAAAGCCTCGCGCCCGTCCGCCTGAACAACTAATTAGAGAGGAGCAGCAACATGGGCATTTTTGACTGGAAACACTGGATCGTCATCCTGGTTGTTGTCGTGCTGGTGTTCGGCACCAAGAAACTGAAAAACCTCGGCACTGACGTCGGCGAGTCGATCAAGGGCTTTCGCAAAGCCATGAACGATGACGAAAAAACGGCCGACCCAACCGTGACCCCGGCTCAACCGGTTCCACCTGTTCAGCCACAAACCACGCAGTCCGTGAATCAGCCGCACACCATCGACGTGCAGGCGCAAAAAGTCGAAGAGCCGATCCGCAAAGACGTGTGAGCACTGACTAATGTTTGGTATCAGCTTCTCTGAACTGCTGCTCGTCGGCCTGGTGGCCCTGCTGGTGCTGGGTCCCGAGCGTCTGCCGGGCGCTGCGCGCACCGCCGGCCTGTGGGTCGGGCGTCTGAAGCGCAGCTTCAACGCGATCAAACAGGAAGTTGAACGTGAAATCGGTGCCGACGAGATTCGTCGGCAACTGCACAACGAGCACATTCTGTCGCTGGAGCAGGAGGCGCGGAAGATTTTCACGCCGACTCAGCAGGAAGCCACACCGGTTCAGCCGGTGGTGGAACAAACGATTCATGCGTCGACAACAGAATCCGCGCCTGCTGCACCGACGGAAACCGCGAAAGCTGTCGATGCGGTTGAAGCGGCGCCGGTTGTGGCGCATGCAGAACCCGTTGCTCCTGCCGCCGCGCCGATAACGCCGGCTCCTCACGACACCACTTTGCCGCCGCGAGTCTCATGAGCGATCTCCCAGAAAACGACCAGCACATGCCGCTGGTTTCGCACCTCACCGAGTTGCGTACCCGCCTGCTGCGCTGCGTAGCGGCGATTTTCATCATCTTCGCCGGGTTGTTCGCCTTCACCCAGCAGATCTACACCTTCGTCTCCACGCCGCTGCGCCAGTATCTGCCAGTTGGTGCGACGATGATCGCCACCGACGTGTCGTCGCCTTTCCTGACGCCGTTGAAGCTGACCATGATGGTGTCGCTGTTCCTCGCGATTCCTGTGATCCTGCATCAGATCTGGGGCTTCATCGCGCCGGGTCTGTACAAGCATGAAAAGCGCATCGCGGTGCCGTTGCTGGTATCGAGCATCATGCTGTTCTACGCCGGCATGGCATTCGCCTATTACCTGGTGTTCCCGCTGATCTTCAAATTCTTCGCCGCCGCCACCCCGGCCGGCGTGGAAATGATGACCGACATCAGCAGCTACCTCGACTTCGTCATGACGCTGTTCTTCGCCTTCGGCGTGGCGTTCGAAATCCCGGTGGCCGTGGTGCTGCTGGTGTGGATCGGCGTGGTCGACGTCAAGTACCTGAAGAAAATCCGCCCGTACGTGATCATCGGCTGCTTCGTGGTCGGCATGATCCTGACGCCGCCGGACATCTTCTCGCAGACGCTGCTGGCTGTACCGATGTGGCTGTTGTTTGAAATCGGCATCCTGTTCGGCGGCCTGATCAGCAAGCGCGGCGACCATCCGGACGACCAGCCGGTTGACGATCACAACGACCAGCCGCCAGCGACCCAAGCGTGAACCTGCTGCTGCTTGAAGAGGCCGACTTCATCGCGGCCGACCGGGCGATCCTGCGTGATCGCCGGTTGACCCACATGCAGGAAGTCCACCGCTGTGAAGTGGGTGACAGCATGCGCGTCGGGCGTATCGGCGGCCTGATGGGCTCGGCCGAAGTGCTGCGCCTGGACGCCGACGAAGCCGAACTGCGCGTCACCCTCGACCAACCGCCACCAGCCAAGCTGCCGCTGACCCTGGTGCTGGCCCTGCCTCGGCCCAAAATGCTGCGTCGGGTGTTTCAGACCGTGGCGGCCATGGGTGTGCCACGGATCGTCCTGGTGAACAGCTACCGCGTCGAGAAGAGCTTCTGGCAGACGCCGTTCCTCGAACCTGAAGCGATTCGCGAGCAACTGATCCTCGGCCTTGAACAGGCTCGGGACAGCGTGTTGCCTGAAATTGTCATCGAGAAACGTTTCAAACCGTTTGTCGAAGATCGACTGCCAGCAATTGCCGAAGGCACTCTGGGGCTGGTCGGCCATCCGGGCAATTACCCGCCCTGCCCCCGCGGTCTGGACGAACCGGTGACCCTGGCCATCGGCCCGGAAGGCGGTTGGATCCCCTACGAAATCGATCTGCTGGCCAAGTCCGGCCTGCAACCGGTGCAACTCGGCGAGCGCATCCTGCGCGTCGAAACTGCTGTCACTGCGTTGCTTTCGCGCCTGTTCTAAACACCCCGCTCCCACAGGTCATCATTCACTTCGGATATCGCTTCGCTGTACATCGGTCCGCACCTTCAGATTCCCGCCCACCAGCCGATACACCTCCCATAAAACCAACTTGTGGTCCGTGGGAGTTGCAGTATGTACCGATGGCTAGCCGAGAAACTGGGGAACGTCAGCGTCAATCGCAAACTGGGTGTCGGCTTCGGTCTGGTGCTACTGCTGACGCTGTTGATCACCGTCACGGGCTGGACCGGCCTGAGTGACGTGGTAAGTCGCGGCGATAAGCTGGGGTTCATTGCCAGCCTCAACGACTTGACCAAAGACTTGCGGCTGGCCCGCGTGGACTACGAAATGCGCCGTGGCGAACAGGGCCCGGGCGCCGTCAACGACCTGCTCGGTCAACTCGACACCGGGCTGAAAACTGCACGCACACTGATCGAGCAACCTGCCGATGCAGCCATGGTCGACCAGCAACTGGCCGCGGTCAGCGAGTACAAACAAGCCTTCGCCGCCATGACCCAGGCCGGCGCTAACCGCGAAGATGCTCGCAGCAAACTCGGCGCCAACGCCGATAACGCCGTCGCACGCGTGACTGAAGTCGAAAAATCCATGCAGCAGGGCGACAGCGTCGCCGATTTCAACGCTGTGGTTGAGGTCAGTAAATTGCTTCAACAAGCCCGCTATCAGGTTCGCGGATACACCTACAGCGGCAAGGCCGACGCCGAACAACCGGCGCTGGATGCCATTGCCAATGCCCTGAACAGCCTCGACAGCCTTCCGTCAAAACTGCCGCAACAGCACACTGCCAATCTGCAACAGGCCAGCGAATCGCTCAAAGCCTACCGTGCCGCCGTCAGCCAGTTCCGTGACTCTCAGGTCGCCAGCGCCGCCGCGTTGAAACGCATGGCCGCTCAAGGCAACATCCTGATCGACGTCAGCAAAAAGCTCACCGCCTCGCAAACTATCGTGCGCGACACCGACGCCACGCGCGCCAAGAACATGCTGTTGCTGGCCAGCGCCCTCGCATTGGTCTTCGGTCTTTTTGCGGCGTGGGCTATCACCCGGCAGATCGTCATTCCGCTGAGTCAGACGCTGAAAGTGGCCGAGCGCATCGCCGCCGGCGACCTGACCCAGAACCTCGTTTCCGAGCGCCAGGACGAACTCGGCCAGCTCCAGCGCGCGATACAAAGCATGACCCTGGGCCTGCGCGAGTTGATCGGCGGCATCAGCGATGGCGTCAGACAGATCGCCAGCGCCGCTGAAGAACTGTCCGCAGTCACCGAACAGACCAGCGCCGGGGTCAACAGCCAAAAGGTCGAGACCGATCAGGTGGCGACTGCGATGAACGAAATGACCGCCACCGTGCAGGAAGTCGCGCGCAACGCCGAAGAAGCCTCCGAAGCCGCGCTCGCCGCCGATCAGCAGGCACGCGAAGGCGACAAGGTGGTCGGCGAAGCCATCGCTCAAATCGAACGCCTGGCCAAGGAAGTCGGCAACTCCACCGAAGCCATGGGTCATCTCAAACGCGAAAGCGACAAGATCGGCAGCGTGCTAGACGTGATCAAATCCGTCGCCCAGCAAACCAACCTGCTGGCGCTCAACGCAGCCATTGAAGCCGCCCGCGCAGGCGAAGCCGGACGTGGTTTTGCGGTGGTCGCCGACGAGGTCCGCAGCCTGGCTCAGCGCACACAGAAGTCCACCGAAGAAATTGAAGAGCTGATCGTCGGCCTGCAAAGTGGCACCCAGCAAGTCGCGACCATCATGGACAACAGCCGCACCCTGACTGACAGCAGCGTCGAACTGACCCGCCGTGCCGGTGGCTCACTGGAAAGCATCACACGCACCGTGTCGGCGATTCAGTCAATGAACCAACAGATCGCCGCGGCGGCCGAGCAGCAAAGTGCGGTGGCTGAAGAGATCAACCGGAGCGTGCTGAACGTACGCGACGTGTCTGAACAGACCTCGGCGGCGAGTGAAGAGACCGCGGCCTCCAGCGTTGAGCTGGCGCGGTTGGGGACGCATTTGCAGATGCTGGTGGGCAAATTCAGAATCTGAAGGAGCAAGCAACTGACACAAGATCAATACCCGGATGAAGTGCCGACAGTTGAATTCTTTTCGAAACTATCAACTATCGGCACATTCCGAATTTAGTATGCCGATTCAGCCTCCAATACTGTCGAATCGATTGAACAGAGCATAAACAATTTTAATAACAAAAAATGATGTAACGCTCACTACAAGTAGAAAAACCGAAACAAACAAAGTCACCCCATTATACAGAGCGTCCAATGCGACGGAAGCAAACACAATCATTGGCAAAGCCGCGACCAGAAAATACAATACTATTTTCGAGTAAAACGTTGCAGGCAGCAATGCGAAGGTAAAAATTGACGCGTGAATATAATCAATAGGCAAATCACGCTGGGTAATGAAGGAGAACGAGTTAAAAGCCAATATAAAGGTAATGCTTGCCGCCACCCCTGCCACCAGCACAAGTAAATACAGAACAGTATTAGTCAAACTGAAAAAAAATGGCTGGAAATCAATTTTGTTCGATAAAATACAGATAACCACCAAGAGTAGAGCAACTAACAGGTAGTAAACCTGACACCACCGGAACAGAATCAGGACAAACAAATTAATAGGTCGAACCAGCAAAGCTTCCAGTTTCCCTTGCGTCAGTTGTCGAAAGAAGCCTGTGATTGCTGAGCTGAAAAAATTCACAAGCAAGCCTCCCAATGCATATGACATAAAAAAAATCATAAGCCAGTTGCCGTTGATTTCGTCAGCAGGTACAAATGAGCTTATTACGTCAAAAAAAACCAACTGCAGGCTGTAAAGCGTGAGCAATGCAAGCACTCCGCCTAACAAATTGATCTTATATCTCGCTTCTTCTTTTACCGCATTTTTGAACAGATTAATTATGTGCATTTACCCCCCCGCCCCCGAATATCTGCCAGTTGCAAATCTAAATATAACTTTGCAAGCCACTAGCATAATTAGAAACCAAACAATATAAAGACATATAAGCTCGATAAGCAAGCCACTGCTTGGACGCAGCAAGAACTCCGCTGGACCACTAATGATCAGGCGAAACGGATTGTATCTCATTAAAGGCTGAAGGTAGTCAGGCCAATAAGCGATAGGTAATAGCGTGCCTCCCATAACGCTTGCCAGAACCACTTGGAAGCTAAGTATCATATCGGGCCGCGTAAGCCAAAACGTCGAAAGCGACATTAAAAAGCCCAGCAAAAAACAAAAGAACAGATTTGTCATGCTTAAAACTACAAAACCCAAAACGCCTGTCCAGTCTCCTCCCGAAACCAACACAAAAATTGCGATAATCAATATAGGAGCATAATACAGGGCACTCTCTCCCAGAAAAACAAATAGATTATATTCGAAATAGCTTACTGGCTTAATAAAAATACCTTCCAACTGCCCTTCGTGGACATGGGTAGACACTCTCGATATAAGGTCGTAGGCATTATTCAAACGATTGAGCGCCAGTACAGCCACGTAATATAGATAAGTCTCTTCAAGACTATATTGCGATAATGCGCCAGCACTACCCTGATCATAGACAAATCGCCAAATTGCAAACTGTATAACGAATGGGACACCCGTCGCGACCACCAAATCCGTAATCAGCATAGACCGGTCCCTGTAAACCGACAGCAACCCGGTTTGCGCAAGTTTGTAATAAGCAATACTCATCACGAGGATTCACCAGACCATGTTTTGAAAAGATTAACCACGTTATTCTCAAAATCTAACGGGGATACTTCTAAATCATATAAACCTTCAGGAAACAAGTTGAAAACCGAACGCAACGATGCCTTGGGAACTAGATAGGTGATCTGATTCAACCCATCATTAAGAATGCTTACGCCCTGAATCCTGTCCACAGCTCCTTTGAAAGCCAGGAGACCTGATTCACTTTGGGTCGAATCCTTTGTGCTAACTACCAATTTGACATTGGCTGTAAAATTCTCGCTTAAATCGCGCATAGAGCCATCAAATCGGATTTTACCTTTATCAATGATAACGGCATCATCACAGCAGGATTCGATATCACCCAAATCATGACTCGTGAGAAACACCGAAAGACCACCATGCTTTCTTTTATAGTTTAGATACTTGCGTATTTCAAACTTCGACGTGACATCCAAGCCTACAGTTGGCTCATCTAAAAAGATTAGCTTTGGAGAATGCAAAAGATTCAACGTCAGCTCACACTTCACGCGCTCACCAAGACTAAGATTGCGCACAGGCTTGTGAAGAACGCGGCCAAGATTCAATGCATCAGTCAACTCATAAAGCCGCTCCCGATAGTCGCCATCTGCAATACTATAAATTTCTTTATAAGTATCTAGACTCGTTTTTACAGGGAGATCCCACCACAGAGATGTCTTATGTCCAAACACGACACCAATTTGTTTCAGAAACTCTCTTTGACGAAGACTGGGATCATATCCAAGAACTCTCACACAGCCTGAACTTGGTTTTTGTATTCCACACAAAATTTTGATCAAGCTGGATTTACCCGCCCCATTAGGCCCGATAAACCCAACTGCCGCACCACTGGAGACGGTAAGATCTATCGATTCCAAAGCCTTGAATGTAGTATATTTTGGTCTTATTAATTGCTGACACCAATCCGCAATACCCTCTGTCTCCCTGGCCAAGTAGTAGCTTTTGCAAACGGACTTCAAACTAATCAGAGTATCCATAGGCATTTATGGTTCCTTAATAGCACGACATCTCTGGTCATTAAATTATTTAAACTTTGGAAAGAGATTTGGACAAACTTGAAAACTAGTTGAAGAGTTCTATCAAGGCCCCATCCGAAATATTAAAAAATCGATTTCCCGTACGTTTAACAAATCGGGTGTCATGAGAAACTATTATCGCCGCTGGATTCAGGCGCTGCATTTCAATTTCCAGCAGCTCTTGAGAAGTAATATCCAAGTGGTTAGTTGGCTCGTCTAAAATCAAGAAATTTGGGCAACTCAAGCGAAGTGTCAGCAAAGCAAGACGCGTGCGCTCTCCATGACTAATTTGTCCGATTGTTTTTTGAGAGTCCAGAAAACAAAAACCTGCGGACGCTAGTTTATTGATTGCTTGTTGTTGGTCGAGTTGAAATAGAGTTGCAATAAATTCGAGGATTTCAGAATCAAGCGGCAGTGACGAAAGTTCTTGATCCAGAACACCGACCTTCACAGAAGGCCCAATTTTGATACCAGGATCAATATTATCAATAATGGCTTTGAGTAAGGTACTTTTACCAGAACCATTAACGCCAGAAATGACTAATCGATCCCCTCTCTCTATCACTAAGGACTTAATGAAAAATAATAGACGACCTTCGCCCGAGTACAAATTAAGATTTTCAATTTGCAAGATCTTCTTGGCATGGAATTCCTCTACATCCAAGCCAACCTCTTTCTTGCGAAAGGCTTGTTTTTCGGGTACTACCGCTTCAAGCATTTTGATTTTTTTTTCGATTTTTTTGGCTTTTTGCAACGCTGTATCGCTATAGTTGTTCACTCCAAGTTGACGTTGGAATTGAGCACTTTTCTTTAGCCGCTGAATTTCATTTATAGCTTCAGTTCTAGAGCAAGCAATGGATCGTTCTTGCTCTAAAAACAATTCACGAGCTCGTGTAAAAGAAAAATTGAAATAAGAGAATTTTTTATGATGAAGAATTAATGTACTTCTCGTAACCGCGTCTAAAAAATCTCGATTATGACTAACCACAACGTATGTAGATAATAAACCGCTGTCTCCAAGCAAACGAATCAGGTTTGCGATGTGTATCTGATCCAAATGATTTGTAGGCTCATCCAGCAACAATAGATCCGGTTCTAAAAGAACCGCCCTGCCAATCATTAATATCTTTTTCCAGCCTCCACTCAGCTGGTCAAAAGACAAGGACCGATATTCTTTCGGAAATGCGCATAATTCAAATACGTAATCCGCCTTCCACTTTTCGGCGAGAGGCTCAGACAAGCAACTCTCCAATATTTCAGAAGCAATTAACTTGCTCCACAGCTCTGGAAATCCCTGCTGCACATAGTGACAGCGCATCCCTCTGGAGTGAGTGATATTTCCATCATGCTCATCCAGGCTTTTTGCAATCGTGCGCAACAAAGAACTTTTTCCAGAACCATTATCACCAATAATCCCTATTTTATCTCCGCTATTTATAGAAAAATTCAGATTGGAAAAAAGCATTTTTTCATTAAAGCACAAAGAAACGCCTTCTATTTTTACCAGAGACAATTAATCCAACTCCCACTCTCGTATGATACTTCTGCGTTTATACGATTTCTGATCAGGCAGCATATCCACTTCTTGATGCAATAACGTAATCGTATAACCGAACAAGCAGGAGAGCCGGTCATTTAACTGACCGAGGATTTCCGTCATATTTTTGTGAGGACTTCCCGTGTAGTGAGTAATTAACTCTATTGTTTTCTCGTTTTTTTGTATTAATCGGAAGGCGTTTAGTGTTTTGTCAGGTGTAACCAATATATCGTCCACCGCTGCAAGAATGGACGCGCTAGGAACAAGGTGATGCTCACGTGTTCGGAAAGCATCATCGCGCCTGCCATTGACTTCATAAAGCGACGTACAGCAACTGCCACAACCACAGCGCTCACGCTCTGAGGTTTTGCGTGCTATATCACCATGATCAAACCGGATTAATGGCATCAAATCGTTATCTAGATCTGTACAAACTACGCTACCAAATCCTTGTGCATCCGCATTCACAACTTCGAGATAAACACCATCCTCGATTACATGATATTGACCATGAGCGCATTGGGTCGCGATCAATCCGACTTCTTCAGAGCTGTATTCGTCAAAAACAGGAATTCCCAATGCCTTTGAGTAATAGGTTCGCTCGAGCTGCGTGCTGCTTTCGGAATTAGTTAAAATAGCTTCAACGCCACTCATCTGCAGTGCCAACTTATGTTTAAGTATAATTGGCAGATAGCTCGGCAATATGATGAGCAACCTGGGCCGTAGTAAAAGCAAGTGCTCGCCCAACGGCGTGCTCGGCAATAGATCGGGCAACTGAAATGTTCTGTATTTTCCGTGTAGCGATGAAAACGCCAATCCCGAGTGATGAATCACATAAATCCAGTCTTGTTCTTTCAGAGGACGCTGCAAGCATGAATTATAAAAACGCATTACCTGCAAATGGTCGAGAACGATGTCGTTATCGTCACTGTACACTGTGAACGGTTTTCCACTTGAACCCGATGTTCGAGACGTATTGGCAAACTCCAGGACTTTCGGATCGTTTACCCTGATGCGAGGCTCAAAGTCGTTCAAAACAGCTTTGGTCACGATGGGAAGCTGTTCAAAATCAGAAAAACAAGAGATGGCCCCTTCTTCGTAACCGCACGCTCCATACAATTCGCGATAAAACGGGACGTTATTATAAGCCCTGTCCACAAGCGTTTTGATTTTCGACAACTGAAAGTGCTTTATATCAGCATGTGGCTGACGTAAGAACTCCGTCATAGACCCCATGTTTTCCGCCCATAATTTCAGCGTTTGGCCCTGTAGATTATAGTTATCGGTTCTAGGCCGAATTACCTGCTCTGCCAGATCTTTAATTGCAGTCAAATTGCCGTTCTGCAGTTGAGAGTCAAAGATTGCTTCTGCGGTGCGAAACTCGCGCATAAGAGCCCCTCCTGTGTTTAGAATAGGATATCTTGTTAATTACGAACATGAATGCGGTATCTATCAATGATACAGTTAATGCATTTCGAAAATTTCGTGTGTTTCCGACACTAACTTTATGACGACCGCACGCTGACTTATATCTTCAAAGAATCTCGAACAGTCATTGAATTTCTCCTTTAATCTCCATCGCATGAATTTACAAAAAACTAAAATACATGTAAAGAAAGAATAGAATAATTAATGTTTCAGCCTTAATCAAAAAAGCCAATACTGAACGGGCGAGCAAGCAGCAATATATGGCAACACATCATCAACAATCCGGATTGGACTTCATTTGCAATATAGTTGATATTAATTCCGCGGCACAAAAAATATTTATAACTTCAAGGATGAAGGACATTACATGGTTAACTTCAACAAACTCGTTCCAGAATTAATCGTTTCTGATATTAAACGTAGTTTAAAATTTTATTGTAAGGTGATTGGCTTCCGCGTCGAGTATGAAAGGTCTGAAGAAGGATTTGCATTTATTTCTTATCACGGTAGTCAATTGATGTTGGGGCAAGATCGTTTTAAGACTTCGCCTTGGCGCGTAGAACCTCTAGCACATCCCTACGGACGCGGGATGAATTTATCAATCGAATGTCCCGACGTAACCACGATGGCGAGGACATTGAAAAAATCGGGATATGAACTGCGTAAACCAATAGAAACGTTTTGGTATAAATCGGATAAAGAGCTCTTGGGAGAGAGTAATTTTCTAGTACAAGATCCGGATGGTTACCTGCTTCGATTTGCACAGGATTTGGGCTCAAAACCTGTCGTTCATGATGAACTCTGATGCCCTACAAAGAAATTTCGATACAGTGAAGATTTGAATTAATTACCGATTTTTGAACTCGATGCTGCAAGGGTTCAAAAATCGGTACAATTGCAGATTTTTTAATGAGAGCGACGGATTTTCCAATCATTCTGTGTAAGGAGAATTGGCCTTTATTACAGGTGCAACTCTCTTTAGCTGTCTCATAAAGCTGTCAGATGCAGTCATCCATTCGCATCACCTTAGGAGCAATCACCGATCTTGAAAGTGACACCGCGTCAATGTGGCGAGGGGTATATTTACTTGAAGCTAATTTTTCCTGCATTTGTTCAGTGGACAGTTCAACCTCTCCGGCATGACCGACCAGCCAAACCCAATCCTGCTCATCCACTTCGAAATACGTTACATGATGGAATACTTTCTTCATTCTGACGTAGGCGGTTTTAAGTGAGTCGCAACGCCACAAGCATGAGTTGCCAGCTTGTGTGATAAATGCGCCGCCAGGAGCTAGAACCGACTTAACTCTGTTCCAAAATAGCTCATCATAAAGCCCCTCTGTTTTAGGACCTTCATCAGGAATATCCATCACAATAAGATCGAAATTAATATTTTTATCAAGCATGCTCTCAATATATTCTTTTCCGTCTCCGATTATCACTTTCAGTGAATCAGTACTGCCGGCGCTCATATACTTTTTTATTTCGTCAACTGTGTACCCGTACGGCAAGTATTTCCCACAGGCAACCATACACTCTTCATCGATGTCTACATGGGTTATATTTTCTACACCGGCCTTTTGCAATATTTGGACAGCTACGCCTTCGGAAGATCCAATAACCAACGCTGTTTTCGGCAAATTCGGCATGCTCAAAAGAGCGGGCATTACTTGACCTTCATGGTAGGCTAACTGACTTAGCTCGGAGCTTTGCCTTTCATTATTGCAGAACAAAGTAGTTCCGTGAGCAGTATCCGCGATTAACAAATCCTGAAATTCTGTTTTGCTTTGCACGTGTATTTTATAAATTTCCCACGATCGGCTGATACCTTCCGAAATAGGTTCTTGTAATATCATGGATTCTGGAATCTTGCTCACTCTCGCTATTCTCCTCACAACAAATTACCTGCCAGGTAAATTTTCAATTACTGAAAACCTCTTTTCACGGTTTTTATCTCATGCTTCGAACAATCCAACGCGGAGCATATGAACTCAAACGCATCACTTGAATTGCAGTTGTCACCGCAGGTGAACATATCAAAAAATAGCGCGCCGATTTCCGGATAGGTATGAAATGACGCATGGGACTCTTCCAACAAGACCAAAACTGTAACGCCCTGGGGCTCGAACTGTTTGGATACAGTTCCACAAACGGTCGCGCCAGCCTTAGTAGCAGAAGCACACAGAAGTTCGGTTAAATAGCGAATATCATTTAGTTTTTGCGGAGCAATATCATAAAGCTCTCCGAAGGTATGATTTCCGAAAAAGGCCCCTGGTACGTGCTGCATTGAAAACTCTCTTTTTGAACATATAAGAAATTGACGAAATATTTTTTCAAAGGTACAGGAGATCAATAGTTCTATTTAAATAGATCAGATAAAAAAAACAATCTTTTAATTTTTGTGATCAGAAGCAAACTCAAGAATTTTAATCAATGCACAGGTAAAGATATTTTTTACAGTTTGTTGCTCTTGTCCTGCCAGATGAGAGGTTGCTACCAAATTTGTAGTCGGCAAAGAAAGCAGACCGTGTACGTCATGACAATGACCTTTATTATCTGTCCACTCGTTATAATATCCATCAATAAAACACGATGCGCCAGTATTATTCTGGAGATAGCCCTTCAGGGCGACCGGACAAATAATGCCAGGACTGGACATATTGAAGATCATCAGCTTGGGGTTTGCCCTTTTTAATACGACCTCATCAATAAGGTGACGCGTTTCGGAGCCACCCGCAATGTGAACACACAGGATATCGACTTCAGCTACCATTCTAATCAAAGAGCTATATTTTAAATTTAACGAGGCTTCAAGTTCGAGCTTCCGAGTTCGAGACCAATAGTGTAAGTCCTTGCAACCTCTCTTTTGCAGTTGCTGTGCTATTTCAGTACCAATAGCACCCATGCCCACAAAACCAATGCCCAAGCTCGATAATGAGCGTCTCGGCGTTTGAAGCCACCGGGAGCCCTCTTTTACACCCTCGATGCTTTCAAATATTCTTGCCAAACTGACAGTGATCATCGCCAGCGTAAACTCTGTAACAGCATGAGCGTTCATATAGGGTGTATTACTTAATCGGATACCCTTTTTTTTCGCGTATTCAACGTCCACGAAACTGCTGGTTCCTGTCCCCATCACCACGACGTGCTCTAACTTGGTAGCGATGTCAATCAGTCGAGCGGATAAATACTCAGGGCCACCGAGGATGTAGTCATGAACCCCAGGCAATATATCCATTATTTGCTGTTCATCGACAGGGCATCGTATATGGAGGAGTTCGACACTATCGGGGAATACGCCTTCGCCAATGTCAAAATCGCCTGTGACGAGAAGCTTGCGCATTTATAGGATCTCCATTACATCTCTATTTCTTGTAAAGATTAATCTCTGAAGCTCTGTCAGCGCCTGTTTCAGACGCGAAATCGAAAATGCGAATTGTTCGTCGGGTTTCATTAAAGCGATTCTTATACGATTATGTCCCGCTGTATAATGACTCCCCCAATAAAAATATCTCCCAGGCAGAACTGCCACACCATAACTGGCAAGATATTCGGTCAACTCAAGATCGGAGAGCCCGGTTCTCTCGATGTTAAGCCACATTACCGCCATGATAGAGTCTGGGTGCAATGATTCAATATCAACTAGAGTGCCGCTCAGTTCTGACCGAGCGATTTCAATATTTTTTTCAATAATCGAATGTATGTAAGGGAGACCACCCTTTTTCAAGGTGGCATCAATGAATTCGATAATTACTCTCAACGAAAAATTTGAACAGCACAGGTAAAGCTCCTCATAGATGGCTCGAATGGCATGCTGCAAGTCTTCGCTATAGGAAAGAATGCTAGCCTTAGCGTCTAATGTTGGCCATTGCTTACCTGTATCTTCCAAAATTATAAATGACAATCCCCGATCAATGAGTAATTCGTACTCATCGATTTGGCTCTGGTGGCAAAACCTGAAGGAAGTATCGAGCACCAAAACCAGATTATGATGGTGGCACAGTTCAACGACATTCCTCATCATCACAGCATCAACAACAAATCCTGTTGGGTTATTTGGGTTGACCATAAATAACACGTCTAGCTTTTTATCCTGAATAAGTCCGTCTAATATGCCCAGATCAGTAAATGCAACCTCAGGAATAGCTTCTATTTCGACTTCCCTGCGTCGGAGTAATTGCGCAAGGTTATCAAACGTGGGCTCGACAAGCCCAACTTTATAGTTCATCGATCGCGCCCACGCGCCGACGATGTCGATGCTATTGGAGGCCGTAGGACATATCGAAAAATTCGCGTGCTGCCTCAAGCCATCAAGGCCAAAGTACTCCGCAAATTTATTTTTGAATAGTTTTTCCATTTCCGGAATAGGGACTTCAATTGCCGAACGCCAAAGAGCGGGCAACTCAGACAACACCGTATTAAAGTGCTTCTCCGCCGAGATATAACTGTGTCCGTCCGCAAGATTGTATTGCGCCGACAAGCCAAAAACCTCAAGTTCGGTGAGATTGTTATTTTTATGGCTAAGTAACATCTTCATTGGCATTTCGGCCTCACCAGACAGTTCGCATTTATAAAATAGTTAACCAGATCCACCCCTTGAATCCTAATAATCAAAAAACAGTCTGTAAAGTTGATGCCAGTCAGTTAAGCCTGACTAAATATTTCCAAAACACTTTAACTAAACCACTCAAACGTAATTAGTTGTTTCGACACTACCCTTTTCATAGAGCCACGCAAACCATCAAACTGGTTTCAAGTGGCTTATTGTCACGCTACTTTTCAAAAGACCACTTATCCAGGACATATAGCGGATCAGGCGCATTGAATTAGTTTCGAGATTGGTCGCACCCACTTCACCTCCGACGCATTGTGTTGCGTTTTCTGCGAAACAATTTGCATGAGGTTTTTCAGCAGAATTAGTCATCATCGACTACTACCCCCCTCTAAATTTGGCCACCTCCGTTTTATCAAGCAAATTTCTACGCGCTCGCGGGCAGCCAAAGCCGAAAAAGGCCACCACAGAATGCATGTGGTATGACCCGGACTATCAGTTCTGCTAGTAGCAATAATTTTCGAAGGAGTAGAGTCTGAACCCACGCTCTGACGTTCGAGAATCATCAATGGATCGCGCTGCTGTTTCACTGGTTTCCTACCACTACGATGCTCTTGATCGCTTGGTCAGTCGTCAGCCGGCCGGGCAGGACAGGCTGGATCGCTTCTATCTGAAAGACCGAGTCGTTACGGAAACTCGAGGCGCGGCGCAGAGACAGATTTTTCAATACCAGGATGTATTGCTGGCAGAACTGGAAACCGGGGGTGCCCGGCATGCGTCGTTGGTGATGACTGATATGCAGCGCTCGGTCCTGCGTACTACCGACAGTCAATCGGCCTATACGCCTTATGGTCACCGTGCGGTTGAAGGTGAGTGCCCCAGCCTTCTGGGATTCAATGGCGAACGTCCCGACTCGTTAACCGAACATTACATACTGGGGAATGGGCACCGAGCCTTCAATCCGTTACTCATGCACTTCAACAGTCCCGACAGATTGAGCCCTTTTGGGAAAGGCGGGTTGAATAGCTATGCGTATTGTCTGGGAGATCCTATTAATCGTACGGATCCCACGGGGAGAATCGCGCACGGATTACTATGGTTCGCGAATGGGGCCATGGATTTTGTCGGAGGCTATGTACTTCCATTTATTGTCCCCAGAACGCTGGCACGTAAGATTCCGTTCGTCGCTCGCCCCCAATTCAAGCTTGCCGCCAAGGCGGGGGTAGCGGTCAGCGCTTTCGCTGGGTCGGTGACTTATTTGGTGTTGAACCGGGTGGAGGAGCATCATCCTGATTCACCGGTCAATGACCCCCTCTTGATAGCTTTGGTGACAATGGCGGCGGTTGGTTTTTTAAGTGGCTTCGGTTTACTGCTCAACAAACGAGCTCAACTACCTCCAATTCCAAAATCAATCGTGCCCCGGAATCGATCAAACTCACTCCCCAATATGCGTCCTGGCTTTGGTGGTAATGCCAGTAACCCTCCGACAGTTTCTGCCAGGTCCAGTCAGGATGTTGTAGTACCTACTGTTTTCGAACCTCCTCCACGAACCTCAAACCTGCAGAAATTCGATCTGAAGATAGGATTTGATCGGGGAGATTTCAGACGTGAGCGGAGTGTGGTGCAAGACTCCACCCTAATCCGGAGAAATAGCCGCTGAAACGCTTAGTGGGCGTACACAATCACGTCTCAGCGTAATGAGAGTCCTTTCTCCAACCCAAGATCACGAATACAACGGGGGTCTTACAGCACCTGTCGCAAGAACGCCTGCGCCCGCGGATCCTTCGGCGCATCGAAGAACTCGGCGGGCGAGGCGTCTTCCAGCAATTTGCCGTGATCGAAGAACAGCACTCGATCCGCCACTTCCCGCGCAAAGCCCATCTCGTGGGTCACGCAGACCATGGTCATGCCTTCCACGGCCAATGTCTTCATCACATCCAGCACTTCACCGACCATTTCCGGATCAAGCGCCGAAGTCGGTTCGTCGAACAACATGACCTTGGGTTCCATCGCCAATGCCCGTGCAATCGCCACGCGCTGTTGCTGACCACCGGACAGGCGTGACGGAAACTCGTTGGCCTTCTGTGCAATGCCAACCTTTTCCAGCAACGCCAAGGCCTTGGCTTCACGCTCCTTCTTGCCACGTTTGCGCACGACTTTCTGGGCGAGGCAGAGGTTTTCCAGCACTGTCATGTGCGGGAACAGGTTGAAATGCTGGAACACCATGCCGACTTCGCGGCGGTAGGCGTTTACGTCGGTTTTCGGGTCGGCCAGTTGCAGCCCATCGATGCTCACCGAGCCCGAGTCAAACTCTTCCAGGCCATTGAGGCAGCGCAGGAAGGTCGACTTTCCGGAGCCGGACGGACCGATCACGACCAACACTTCACCCTTTGCCACCTGGGTGGAGACGTTATCCACCGCGCGCACCACATGGCCGCGGGTGTCGAAGACTTTTACCAGATCGCGGACTTCAATCACTTTGCGCGAGCCTCCGCTCAAGCCGGCTGGCGATTTTCGACAGCGGCAGGTTGATCAACAAATATAGGCCGGCCACGCAGAACAGGATTTCGAATGGCGAAAACGAGGTGGTGATGACTTCGCGACCACTTTTCAGCAGTTCGGTAATCGCGATCACCGACACCAGCGAGGTGTCTTTGACCAGGCTGATGAATTGCCCGGCGAGCGGCGGCAGTACGCGTTTGAGCGCTTGCGGCAACACCACGTGGCGCATCGACTGACCGGCGCTCAAACCCAGGGAGCGCGCCGCTTCGTTTTGGCCACGGGCGATCGACTGCACGCCGGAGCGGATGATTTCCGCCACATAGGCGCCCGTGAACAGCGACAGTGCGGCGATCCCGGCGAACTCCCGGGACAGGTTCATCACGGTGCCGATGAAGAAGTAGAAAATGAAAATCTGCACCAGCAACGGCGTACCGCGCACCAATTCGACGTATATCGTCGAGAGGTCGCGCAGGGTCGGGTTGTTCGACAAACGGCACAAACCCGTAGCGAGGCCGATCAGCAGGCCGAGTACGCCCGACACCACGGACAGCCACAAGGTGGTCCAAAGACCCCACATCAGCGGTCCGGCAGCCCAATGACGAGTCACACCGATCACGTCGCCTTCAGCCACATCATCGCCTTGGGCGACTTGCAGGCTGTTGTCGTCGACGGTCACGCGTTGCTCGTCACCCGCGTCGTTGCGCAAAGTAACTTCAGCCTTGTCGCCTTTGCGCACCAGCTCGCTGACAGTCGAAATGTCGGCGGCGCGCTGGGATTCTTCAGCGTGGTACGCGAAGTACTGCGGCACGCGGTTCCAGCGCCATTCGTAAGACATCAGCGAGGTGGCGTAATACAACGCGCCGGCCAGGCCGATCAGCACCAGCACGGTCAACGCGTGCCAGGGCCATTGGGCTTTTTTCTGCTTCATTGCGGGTTCCGGAATGTGTGTTGCCTTGAAGGCCGTCATCGCCAGCAGGCTGGCTCCCACAGGGGAAACGCATTTCAGTGTGGGAGCTAGCCTGCTGGCGATGGGCGCGGCACGGTCAGTCTGACCGACGCTTATTCCATATCCTTCTGCCAAGCGGTGTCTTTGAACCACTTGTCATGGATGCGATCGTAGGTGCCGTCTTCGTGGATCTGGTGCAGGAAGTTGTTGATGAAGTTGATGCTGTCGTAGTCACCTTTCTTCAGACCAAAGGCCAGCGGTTCGTAGGTGAACGGCTTGTCGAGGAACACCAGTTTGCCGTTGCCGACCTTGTTCACTGCCACGACGTTGTATGGCGCGTCGTAGATGAAGGCGTCGGCCTTGCCGTTGACCACGTCGAGCACGGCTTCCTGCTCGTTGTCGTAGCCGTGGTACTTGGCTTTGGAGATCAGCTTTTTGGCAACCATCTCGCCGGTGGTGCCGAGCTTGGAGGTGATGCGGTAGTCAGCGGTGTTCAGGTCTTTGTAGGACTTGATGGTGCCTTCCAGCTCCTTGCGAATCAGCAGGGTCTGGCCGACCACAATGAACGGTTCGCTGAAGTTCAGGCGCAGGTTGCGTTCCTGGGTCAGGGTCATGCCGCTGCCGATCATGTCGAACTTGTCGGTGAGCAGGGCCGGGATAATGCCGTCGTAACCGGTGGATACCAGCTCCAGTTTGACGCCCATGGCCTTGGTCATGGCTTTGAGGATGTCGACTTCGAAGCCGATGATCTCACCGCGCTTGTTGGTCATTTCAAACGGCATGTAGGTCGGGTCCATGCCGACTTTCAGCGTGCCGCGCTTGACCGCGTCATCGATGGCACCGGCCTGCGCCGTACTGACTGCAACCAATGTCGTGACGCCGACCAGCAGCATCGAGAGATACTTCTTCATCATCATGTCCCCAAACCCATTGCGTTATGAGGCGCGCAAACGGCGGCTCCCCTCAGGGACGCATCGATACGGACAAAAATTATCCGGGCGCACCAATTCGGGGACGGATGCTAACGCACTCGCTCGTTTGCACAAGTGTTTGGCTACGATGAGATAAAAAAACCCCGCTTTCGCGGGGTTCTTTAGTTATGCCAACTGCGGTTGCGCGCTCAGTGGCTTGAGCGGCAGCAATGGCGCATGGGGATCGGATTTCACCGATTTGCGCCAGGCTTCCAGCCATTCGGGATGACCTTCACCCCAGACCTGCTCATGCAAACGAGCGAGTGCCACCGGATCGCTCAGCAGTTGCACACGCTCATTGTTGGTCAGACCGTCAGGCCCCACTTTCAATGCATGGCGAACCCGCTCGATCCGCAGCCACTCGATGGGCTCGGCCTGACCGTGACGCGACGTCGCCAGCGAGCATGCCAGGGCGTTCTGCTGTGGATCGACCACCGACCGGATGAAGCCGTCTTTCAGTGCGTGATAGCGGTTTTCATGGGTGTACTGGTCAGTTGCCAGCAGCGCCTGCGGCGGATTGTATTCCTCAGGGATCAGGAACAGGCTCTCGTCACGGGACTTCAGGCCCAGGCCGACACGGCTGGAGATCACGGAAACCGGGATCGACAGCATCAACGAACCGACGATCGGCACCAGCCACCAGAGGAAGCTCGGGTTCAGCCAAATCACCAAAAGGGCCCAGAAGAAGCCCAGCAGGGTTTGCGGACCGTGGCGCTTGACCGCTTCGCTCCACGGCGTGGAGTCGTCGTCACGTTGCGGCGAGTTCCAGGTCGCGGCCCAGCCCAGGAATGCAGCGAGCACGAAACGGGTGTGGAAAATCATCCGCACTGGCGCCAGCAACATGGAGAACAACATCTCCAGCAGCATCGACAAGGTCACCTTGAACTTGCCGCCGAACTCTTTCGCACCCTTGGCCCAGATCAGGATGATGCTCAACAGCTTCGGCAGGAACAGCAGCACAATGGTGGTCGAGAACAACGCGATCGCCTTGTCCGGGTGCCATTGTGGCCACAGCGGATAGAGCTGGCGCGGTTCAAGGAAGTACTGCGGCTCCATCAGCGTGTTGACCGCCAGCAGCGCCGTCGACAGCACGAGGAAGAAGAACCATAACGGCGCCGACAAATAAGACATCACGCCGGTCAGGAACACTGCACGGTGCACCGGGTGCATGCCCTTGACCAGGAACAGGCGGAAGTTCATCAGGTTGCCGTGGCACCAGCGACGGTCACGCTTGAGTTCGTCCAGCAGGTTCGGCGGCAATTCTTCGTAGCTGCCCGGCAAGTCGTAGGCAATCCACACGCCCCAACCGGCACGGCGCATCAGCGCGGCTTCGACGAAGTCGTGGGACAGAATCGCACCGGCGAACGCGCCTTTACCGGGCAACGGCGCCAAGGCGCAGTGCTCGATGAACGGTTTCATGCGGATGATTGCGTTGTGGCCCCAGTAGTGGGATTCGCCCAACTGCCAGAAGTGCAGACCGGCGGTGAACAGCGGACCGTACACACGGGTCGCGAACTGCTGCATGCGCGCATACAGCGTGTCCATGCCCGACGCACGCGGCGCGGTCTGGATGATCCCGGCGTCCGGCGTGGCTTCCATCAAGCGCACCAGACTGGTCAGGCACTCGCCGCTCATCACCGAGTCAGCATCGAGCACGACCATGTACTTGTAGTCACCGCCCCAACGACGGCAAAAGTCGTCAAGGTTGCCGCTTTTGCGTTTGACCCGACGTCGACGGCGGCGATAGAAAATCTTGCCGAAGCCACCGGCTTCGCGGCAGACATCCAGCCAGGCCTGCTGCTCGGCAACGCAGATATCGGCATCGTTACTGTCGCTGAGGACGAAAAAGTCGAAGCGATCCAGGTCACCCGTGGCCGCCACCGACTCGAACGTCGCGCGCAAACCGGCAAACACCCGCGGTACGTCTTCGTTGCAGATCGGCATCACCAGTGCGGTGCGCGCATCCTTGGCGATCGGCTCGTTGCCGGCACTTTTACCGGAGATGCGGTATTTGTCGTGACCGGTGAGCAACTCAAGGAAGCCCATCAGTGCCGTCCAGAACCCGGCCGACACCCAGCAGAACAGGATCCCGAACAGAATCAGGATGCTGGTTTGCAACGCATACGGCAGCACTTGCGTGACGGTCTGCAGGATCGGTTGATGCAGAACTTCGTTCAGGTCGACGAACGACCAGCCCTGGTACGGCATGATGCCTTTCATGTACCAGCCGGCAACGATGGTCTGACCGAGCATCAGTACCAGCAGGATGTAACGGCGGATCGAACCTACGGTGCGCCAGCGAGCCGCCGGCAGCACGTTCTCGTCTTTCGGCGGGGCCGGCGGATTGGTGCGACCGGTCAGACGCCGCCAGCCACGCACCAGAATGTTGGTGCGCCACGGCTCCGGCACGACTTTGGTCCGGCGGATCGGCGGAGTGGCCTTGAGGCAAACCCGACCACTGGCGTCGAGCACCAGCATTTCCGCGTCTTCCAGCTCTTCAGCGGAGTTCAGGGTCAAACGACGGCCCACCGAGGCTTGAGCAGCCTCGGTCGGTGCGTCGAACGTCGAGGACGACAGGCGCTGGTGCAGCTCGCTGAAGGACTGGCAGCCTGCGAGTTCCGCGCGCTGCTCGTCGGTCATCGGTAAATGCGCCAGATACTCGGCAAGCGTCTCTGGCTGTACTTGAGAATTACTCATCGGCAGGCAACTGGTAGCTCCAGGTCTCGGTCAGGACTTCTTCAGTCGCGGCCGATTCCGGTGTGGCTAGGGCCGCGTCCGCAGCAGCAGGCTGCTTGGCGTCTTTGTTGGCCTCCTTGGCATCTGCGACCGGTTTGGCTTCGGCCTGCTTGGCTTCGGCTTGCTTGGCTTCCTTGTCTGCTTTTTCTTGTTGTCTGGCGGCAACCTTGTCGGCCTTGGCCACAGCATTGCTGGACGCTGGCACGGATGACTTGGCCAGGTCGGCAGGCAGAATGTTCTGGACCAGCGCAGCACGCATCTCGGTGGCTTTGCTCGGGTCCTTGATCTTCATGCGCAGGGTCAGGCGCCAGCCCTTGGTTTCAGGGTTGTAGCGCACGCTGTTTTCGACCAGTTCGGCATTGTCGCCAACGCTGACCTGGCTGCGAACGTCCGCATCGGACGGCAATGCCGCCAGGGACGGGCCTTCGAAGTCCACCAGATAGGCAACGCTGCCGTCCGGCTGACGAATCAGGTTGGACTGTTTGACGTCGCCGGTGGAGCGCAAGGTCTGTTTGACCCAGGCGCTGTCCGGTGCGTGAATCGACGCTTCGTCCATGGTCCAGTGCATGCGGTAGCCGAATTCCAGCGGCTGACCAGGCTCAGGCAGCTTTTCCGGGCTCCAGAAGGCAACGATGTTGTCGTTGGTTTCGTCGGCAGTCGGAATTTCGACCAGGTCGACAGAACCCTTGCCCCAATCGCCTTTAGGCTCGATCCAGGCACTTGGGCGCTTGTCGTAGCGGTCGTCGAGGTCTTCGTAGTGGCTGAAGTCACGGCCACGTTGCAGCAAGCCGAAACCGCGCGGGTTCTCGATCGAGAAGTTGCTCACAGCCAGGTGTTTCGGGTTGTTCAGCGGGCGCCAGATCCACTCGCCGTTGCCTGCATGGATCGACAGGCCGCTGGAGTCGTGCAATTCGCGGCGGTAGTTCAGCACTTTGGAAGGCTGGTTGGCGCCGAACAGGAACATGCTGGTCAGCGGCGCAACGCCAAGCTTGGTGACCTTGTCACGCAGGAACATCTGAGCCTTGACGTCGACAACGGTGTCGCTGCCCGGACGCAGGGTCAGGCGATAGGCACCGGTGGCGCGTGGCGAATCCAGCAGCGCGAAGATCACCAGGTGCTTGTCGCCCGGCTTCGGCTGTTGAATCCAGAACTCACGGAAACGCGGGAATTCTTCGCCGGACGGCAACGCGGTATCGATCGCCATGCCGCGAGCGGACAAGCCATACGTGTGCCCCTTGCCGACAACGCGGAAGTAACTCGCGCCGAGCATGGTCATGATTTCGTCTTGCTTGTCGGCCTTGTTGATCGGGTACAGCACACGGAAACCGGCATAACCCAGTTGCTCAGTGGCTTTAGGATCGAATTTCAGGTCGCCGAAATCGAAGCGCGTCGGGTCGTACTTGATCTCTTCGACGGTGTTGGCCGTGATTTCGTTGATTTTCACCGGCGTATCGAAATGCATACCCTGGTGATAGAACGAAAGCTTGAACGGGGTTTTCTGATCGGCCCATTCGGCTTTTTCGGTCAGGAAACGAATTTTTTGATAGTCCGCGAATTTCATCTCGCGGAATTCGTTCGGCAAGTTACTGCGCGGGGCTTCGTATTTCTGCCCGGCCAGCTCTTTTGCCTTGGCCGACACATCATCCAGACTGAATGCCCAAAGCTGGCCGGCGCTGAGCAGGCAAAGCAGGGCAGAGCCCGCTACCAGAGCGCTTCGTAGCCGTTTGGCAGACAATTTTGGTGCAATACAGGGACTAACAATCACGAGCAACCCTCGCCGAAAACAGATCAAAAAACCAACGGCCAGTTAAAGGGCCTGTGAGGTAGACGGCATGAAAAACCCGCCCCTACAAACCACTCTTGCCAAGTTGGCGAGCATTGTTCCGACTCCTATGGGGCCAAATGATTCCCCAACAGGTCCAGGACAAGTCTCTACCTAAGTCAAAACGGACCAACGAACGCTGATCCCCGTAGCGCGCGATTATCTAGTAGGCCGCGTTACAACGCATCAGGGGTAACAAAGTATTTATCGCGAAAAACCCCTGTTTTCAGTCGAAATGGGCTAAAAAACATGTTTCAAGCGCTTTCAGGTCTGTAACAGGAAGGTTACCGGGCCATCATTGACCAGGTGCACCTGCATATCCGCGCCGAATCTACCTGATGCCACAGTGCCATGCACCTGTTTCGCCTTGCTTAATAGATAGTCGAAAAGTTCCTCGCCAAGAGCCGGGGGGGCGGCGGTCGAAAAACTCGGGCGCAACCCGCTTTTGGTGTCGGCGGCCAGGGTGAACTGAGAGACCAGCAGCAACCCGCCTCCGACATCCGCCAGGGACAGATTCATCTTGCCCTCGGCGTCACTGAACACACGATAGTTAAGCAGTTTATGCAGAAGTTTGTCGGCGCTGGCCCGGGTGTCCTCGGGCTCGACCGCAACCAGTACCAGCAACCCCTGGTCGACGGCACCGACCACCTCCCCCGCTACCTCGACGCGCGCACCACGCACGCGTTGCAACAGGCCCTTCATGCTTCTTCAGGGGACAAGTCGAGCAGGCGCCGGGCCATCTGATCGGCGGCGCGCACCAAGGCATCGGTAATGCCCGGTTCGGAGGCGGCATGCCCGGCATCACGGATAACCTGCAATTCACTGTTCGGCCAGTTCTGATGAAGCTCCCAGGCGTTATCCAATGGGCAAATCACATCGTAGCGACCGTGAACGATCACGCCCGGCAAATGGGCAATCTTGCCCATGTCGCGGATCAGCTGATTCGGCTCAAGGAACGCATTGTTGGTGAAGTAGTGACATTCGATCCGAGCGATGGACAACGCACGTTGCGGCTCGGAGAAACGATCGACCACCAACGGGTTCGGACGCAAGGTCGCGGTCCGGCCTTCCCAGGTAGACCAGGCTTTGGCCGCGTGCATCTGGGCGATCTGATCGTTGCCGGTCAGACGCTTGTGGAAAGCGCTGAGCAAGTCTTCGCGCTCATCCAGCGGGATCGGCGCGATGTAGTCCTGCCAGTAATCAGGGAACAGACGACTGGCGCCCGCCTGATAGAACCACTCGATTTCCTGCGGACGGCAGAGAAAAATCCCGCGCAGGATCAGACCGTGCACACGCTCCGGATGGGTTTGCGCGTAGGCCAGCGCAAGGGTCGAGCCCCACGAGCCACCAAACAGCACCCATTTATCGATGCCCAGGTGTTGGCGAATCCGCTCAAGATCGGCGACCAGATCCCAGGTGGTGTTGTTTTCCAGGCTGGCGTGGGGGGTGGAACGACCGCAACCGCGCTGATCGAAGGTGACGATTCGGTACAGGTTCGGATCAAAAAAGCAGCGACTCTGTGCATCACACCCGGCACCAGGGCCGCCGTGGATGAACACCACCGGCAAACCTTGCGGTGAACCGCTTTCGTCGACATACAGGGTGTGGGTTTCATCGACAGCCAGATCGTGCCGGGCGTGGGGTTTGATCTGCGGGTACAAAGTCTGCATTGCGCGCTCCGTAAGGGGTCGAGGTCATCCCTGGGGGGACTTCTATTATTCTGCCGTTGGGCATCATAAACCCGATTTACGTCAATGAGCATGCCCATGCAGAGTCAGAGTTTTGCCGCCAGTTTTTTTGCCAGAAAGCCGAGCAGCGTTTCGTAGAGGACATCGACCTCCTCAACCTGACCCCGAGCCCGCAGGCAGCCGTGAACCAGCCCTTCCCCGTAATAAAGCGTCGCAGCGATGCCTGCAGCGTTCAGGCGCTCGGCGTACAGCACGCCGTCATCACGCAACGGGTCAAATTGCGCCACCGCGATCCACGCTGGCGGTAATCCGCGCAAATCCCCGGCGAGCAACGGCATGGCATAAGCGCCAGGCGTTCGGGTGCCGCGCAGATACAAGGCGTGATAACAATCCAGGTCACTGCTGCTGAGCAGAGGAGCGTCGCTGCATTCGCTGCGTGAAGGCAGACGGTGATCGCCACCGAGGCCGGGATAGATCAGCACTTGCGCCGCTGGCAGTGGTTCGCCCGCATCGCGCAGTGCCAGGCACAACGCGGCGGCGAGATTGCCACCCGCGCTGTCGCCGGCCACCAGCGTACGCGCGGGGTCCAGCTGAAACGGCCCGGAGCGCAGCGCTCGCCAGACCTTCAGGCAGTCATCGAACGCCGCTGGAAACGGGTGCTCCGGCGCCAGACGATAATCCACCGCGACCACCAACACGCCGAGCGTCGACGCCAGTTCGGCGCAGATGAAGTCGTGGGAGTCCAGATCCCCCACGACCCAACCGCCGCCATGCAGATACACAATGCACGGGCTTTCGTCGGTCGGCGGTGAAGCCGCTGGCTGATACGACCGCACCGGCACGCCACCCAACTCAACATCCACTACATACAACCCGGCGGGACGCGGCGGGGTGAACGCCCGGCACATCTCGCCGTAGGCCTGGCGCAGACCGGCAAGGCTGCTGTCGGTGGCGTTGAAGCTGACGGTTTTCTCGACGAAAGCCGTCATCGGCGCGGATAAAGGATAAGAACTCATTTAAGGTTTCAAACTGGCCTGAACGGTGGCTACACCGTCCTTGCCATCAAAACTGCTGACACCGGCCAGCCAGCGCTGCAGATCCTCGGGATGATCACGCAGCCATTGCCTGGCGACATCCTGCGGCGTCTTGCGCTCCATGATCGGCACCATGAGCTGACTTTCCTGAGCCGCGGTGAAGGTCAGGTTTTCCAACAAACGGTTCACGTTCGGGCAACGCTCGGCGTAGTCCGGGGACGTCACCGTGGAGACAGTCGCCGCACCTTCGTTCGGCCCGTAAACATCTTCACTGCCGGTCAGGTAGGCGATTTTCATGTTGATGTTCATCGGGTGTGGAGTCCAGCCGACGAATACCACGAACTCTTTGCGATTCACCGCCCGCTGCACAGCGGCAAGCATGCCGGCCTCACCGGACTCGATCAGTTTGAAATCCTTCAAGCCGAACTGATTGGTTTCGATCATGGTTTTGATCGTGGTGTTCGCGCCACTGCCTGGCTCGATGCCGTAGATTTTGCCGCCGAGCTTGTCTTTGAATCTGGCGATGTCGGCGAAGGTTTTCAGGCCCGCCTCGGCCACGTACTCCGGCACGGCGAGGGTTGCCTGGGCGTCGGCCAGGCTCGGCTTTTCCAGGACTTTCACTTGATTGGCGGACAGGAATGGCGCGATGTTCTTGTCCATCGCCGGTTTCCAGTAACCGAGGAAGATGTCCAGGCGCTTGTCGCGGATGCCGGCGAAGATAATTTGCTGCACGGCGCTGGTTTGCTTGCTTTCGTAGCCAAGGCCGTTGAGGAGCACGTCGGCCATGCCGCTGGTGGCAATGACGTCGGTCCAATTGACCACGCCCATGCGCACGGCTTTGCAGGAAGCGTCGTCACTGGCCAGAACAGGGGTGCTCAGAAGAGCGGTGCCGCAGAGGATTGAGAGACAGCGGGTCAACAGTCTTTTCATGGGGGATGGTCTCGTGCGGCAGAATTATTATGGGTCCGGTGTCTTGATGCACCGTGCCCAGAACATTACGCAGCGTCGAGAGGGTAAAAGCGAACGGTGGCGACTGTGTTTTGCACGGTGGCGACAGTTTCAATCCGGTATCGAGGCGAACACCAACTGTAGGAGCGAGCAGGCTCGCTCCCACAGGGCATACACTAGGCTCTAGCGCTTGTAGTGCTTTTCGCCCCATGCCAGCAGCCCTTGCAGCAATTCCTTGAGCACCACTTGCGTCGGCTCTGCCAGGTCCGGGCGATAGCGGAACGGCTCAAACTCTTCCATATACGTGCACTGGCCCAATTCCAGTTGCACGGCGTGGATGTTTTGCGCCGGGTTGCCGTAATGCCGGGTGATGTGGCCGCCCTTGAAGCGCCCGTTCAGCACATGGCTGTAATCGGTGTGCCGGGCGCAGATCGCCTCCAGCTGAGTCGCCAGCTGTGGATCGCAACTGGCGCCGTTGAAGGTACCGAGGTTGAAGTCCGGCAGCTTGCCGTCAAACAGGTGCGGAATGATCGAACGGATCGAATGCGCATCGAACAGCAGCGCGTAGCCAAACTCGGCTTTCAGGCGCGCCAATTCGCTCTGCAGCGTGCTGTGATAAGGCGTCCAGACCTTTTCCAGATACGTTGCGCGCTCCGCTGCCGACGGCTCCATGCCCTCACGGAACAATGGAATACCGTCAAACAGCGTCGCCGGGTACAGACCGGTCGTCGCGCCGGCATACAAAGGTTTGTCGTCGGACGGTCGGTTCAGGTCGATGACAAACCGCGAATACTCGGCGGCCAGGGTGCTGGCGCCCAGCTCGGCAGCGAATTCGTAGAGTTTCGGGATGTGCCAGTCAGTGTCCGGCAAACTTTTCGCGTCGGCAATCAATCCGGCTTCGACCGCCGGGGTCAGGCGCAGGCCGGCGTGGGGCATGCTGATCAGCAACGGCACGCGGCCTTGTTTGAAGTTCAGAACCTTATCCACAACTGTTCTCCTAAACGCTCATTTCAACGCCGTGACGCACGACGCGTTTTTCCAGATCACCGCCCAGCCAGTACGACAGGTCGGCGGGACGATCGATTTGCCAAGCCACGAAATCCGCGACCTTGCCGACTTCCAGCGAACCGTGCGTTTCGGCCATGCCCAACGCGGCGGCAGCATGAATCGTTGCACCGGCCAGGGCTTCTTCCGGGGTCATGCGGAAACAGGTGCAGGCCATGTTCAGCATCAAGCGCAGCGACAGCGCTGGCGAGGTGCCGGGATTGAGGTCGCTGGCGATGGCGATTTTTACGCCGTGTTTGCGCAGGGCATCCATCGGCGGCAATTGGGTTTCACGCAGGAAGTAGAACGCCCCCGGCAGCAACACCGCGACGGTGCCGGACGCGGCCATGGCGATGGCGTCTTCTTCGGTCATGAACTCCAGGTGGTCGGCCGACAGTGCGTGATAACGCGCCGCCAGACTCGAACCGTGCAGCGATGACAGTTGCTCGGCGTGCAGTTTCACCGGCAAGCCGAGCTCCTGCGCAGTAATGAACACGCGCTCGACCTGTGCCGGCGAGAAGGCCAGGTATTCACAGAACGCGTCCACCGCATCCACCAAGCCTTCGGCGGCGAGCGCAGGGAGCATTTCGGCGCAGATGTGATCGATGTAATCGTCGGCGCGGTCCACATACTCCGGCGGCAAGGCGTGGGCCGCCAGGCAGGTGCTGCGCACGCTGATCGGCAGTTCGGCAGCGAGACGGCGGGCGACGCGCAGCATCTTGCGCTCGTTGGCCAGATCAAGGCCGTAACCGGATTTGATTTCGATGCTGGTGACGCCATCACGCATCAGGCTTTTCAGGCGCTTGGCGGCGCTGGCGAACAGCTCGTCTTCGGTTGCCGCTCGGGTTGCGCGCACGGTGCTGGCGATGCCGCCACCGGCCGCAGCGATTTCGGCGTAGCTGACACCTTGCAGGCGCTGTTCGAATTCACCGCTGCGGTTACCGCCGAACACCGTATGGGTGTGGCAGTCGATCAGGCCCGGCGTAACCCAGGCCCCGTTCAAATCGTTGACGGCCGGGTATTCACCCGCCGGCAGTTCAGCGCGAGAGCCGATCCACTCAATGAGCGCACCTGACGTCACGATGGCCGCATCCTCGATGATCGAGTAGACGCCTTGCGCCATGGTTGCGACGTGGCAGTGTTGCCAGAGAGTTTTCATCCCTTAGTCTCCACAATGTTCAAAATCGAATCGCCAGCAGGCTGGCTCCCACAAGGATGCGCAATGCAACTGTGGGAGCCAGCCTGCTGGCGATGAGTACATCACAGGCTCGGCAAAAGCTTGGCCGGGACCAGTTCATTCAGGCAACGCGTCGCCAACAGTTCAGTCGCCGCATTGATATCCGGCGCAAAGAAGCGGTCCTTCTCATAGAACGGCACTTCTTTACGCAGAATCGCCCGAGCCTTTTCCAGTTTCGGCGAGGTCTTCAGACCGTCGCGCAAGTCCAGGCCTTGAACCGCCGCCAACCATTCCACCGCCAGAACGCCACGGGTGTTCTCGGCCATTTCCCACAAACGCTTGCCGGCGGCCGGGGCCATGGACACGTGGTCTTCCTGGTTCGCCGACGTTGGCAGGCTGTCCACCGAATGCGGATGGGACAACGCCTTGTTTTCGCTGGCGAGGGCCGCAGCGGTGACCTGGGCGATCATGAAACCGGAGTTCACGCCGCCATTGGCCACCAGGAACGGCGGCAGTTGCGACATGTGCTTGTCCATCATCAGCGAGATGCGGCGTTCGCTCAGCGAGCCGATTTCAGCAATGGCCAAGGCCATGTTATCGGCGGCCATGGCCACCGGTTCGGCGTGGAAGTTACCGCCAGAGATCACGTCGCCTTCCGCGGCGAAGACCAATGGGTTGTCCGAGACGGCGTTGGCTTCGACGGCGAGCACTTCGGCGGCCTGACGGAACTGCGTCAGGCAGGCGCCCATGACTTGCGGTTGGCAGCGCAGGGAGTACGGGTCCTGGACCTTTTCGCAGTTCTGGTGCGAATCGGAGACTTCACTGCGCTCGCCCAGCAGATCGCGGTAGGCGGCAGCGGCGTCGATCTGGCCTTTCTGGCCACGTGCGGCGTGGATGCGGGCGTCGAATGGCGAGCGTGAGCCCAGGACGGCTTCGACGGTCAGCGCACCCAGCGCGACCGCGCCAGCGAACAGGTCTTCACCTTCAAACAGACCGCGCAACGCGTAAGCGGTCGACACTTGAGTACCGTTGAGCAGCGCCAGGCCTTCTTTCGCAGCGAGGGTCAGCGGGGTCAGACCGGCGACTTTCAGCGCGTCGGTCGCTTCCAGCCATTCGCCCTTGTAGCGCGCCTTGCCTTCACCCAGCAGCACCAGCGACATGTGCGCCAATGGCGCCAGGTCACCGGAGGCACCGACCGAACCTTTCAACGGGATGTGCGGGTAAACCTCGGCGTTGATCAGAGCGATCAGCGCGTCGATGACCACGCGACGAATACCGGAGAAACCACGGCTCAGGCTGTTGACCTTGAGCACCATGACCAGACGCACCAACGCGTCGCTGATCGGCTCGCCGACACCGGCGGCGTGAGACAGCACCAGCGAGCGCTGCAGGTTTTCCAGGTCTTCGCTGGCAATGCGAGTCGAGGCCAGCAGACCGAAACCGGTGTTGATGCCGTAAGCCGTGCGGTTCTCGGCGAGGATCTGTTCCACGCAGGCAACGCTGGCTTCGATCTGGGCCGAGGCGCTGTCATCAAGAGTAATCCGGACCGGTTGCTGATAGATATCACGCAGTTGGGCAAGGCTCAGTTGGCCGGGAATCAGGTTTAGCGCAGTCATTTTGTGCTCCTTTTGAGAGTTTGTTATTAACTAACCAGACGCTCCGGAGATGTCCGTTGTCCGTCGCTTCCCGCCTTGTGGGGGGCTGGCGCCTTGGCACGCTGGTTTGATATAGGAATCAGTTGAGGTTCGGCAAAGCCTTGTGCAGCAAAATCGGGTCCTTCAACACGCTGGCAGCAGCGGCGATATCGGGCGCCAGCCAGCGGTCCTGATCGTAGGCCGGAACCCGTTCACGCAGCAGACGCCATGCGGTATCGGTGCCGGCGCCGAAGCGCTGTTCTTTCAGGAATTCAAACGCCTGGGATGCCAGCAGGTACTCGATCGCGAGGATCTGCGTGCAGTTTTCCAGTGCGCGATGCAGCTTCAACGCAGCATTGGTGCCCATGCTCAGGTGGTCTTCCTGCAAGCCCGAGGTGACGTAGTTATCGAGGACGGCCGGCTGCGCCAACTGACGGTTTTCCGCACACAGCGACGCAGCGACGTACTGGACAATCATCATCCCCGAATTGACGCCCGGATTGGCCACCAGGAACGCCGGCAGACCGCTGACATGCGGGTTGATCAAACGGTCGAGACGACGCTCGGCAATCGAGCCGATTTCGGCCATGGCAATCGCCAGCAAATCTGCCGCCAGCGCCACCGATTGGCCGTGCGGGTTGGCTTGAGACATGACGCGGAAGTCGTCCGGGGTGCCCAGCAGCAACGGATTGTCGGTGCAGCCGTTGAGTTCGGTTTCGATCTGTTGGATTGCGTGGGCCAATTGATCCCGCGCAGCGCCATGGACTTGCGGGATGGAACGGATGCTCAGCGCGTCCTGAGTACGAATCCCTTTGCTGCTGGCGATCACTTCACTGCCATCGAGCAACGCCCGCAGGTTGATACCGACCTGCTGCATGCCAGGATGTGGTTTGAGTGCAATGATCTCGGCATCGAACGCCGCAATCTGACCGCGCTGGGCTTCGAAGCTCATGGCGCCGATCACGTCGGCCCATTGCAACAGACGTGTCGCATCGGCAATCGCCAGGCAACTGAGGCCGCTCATGCACGGCGTGCCGTTGACCAGGCACAAGCCGTCCTTGGCGCCGAGCTGAACCGGCTGCAAACCTTCTTCCGCCAGGGCTTGTTGCGCAGAAACAATCTGCCCGCGATAGCTGACATTGCCGACACCCAACAGCGCGATGCTGATGTGCGCCATGTGGGTCAGGTAACCGACCGAACCCTGGGACGGCACTTGCGGGGTGATGCCGCGGTTGAGCAGCGCCAGAAGCGCTTCTACCACTTGGCGATGAAGGCCGGATTTTCCTTGGCTGAAGTTGAGGATTGCCGCACACATGATCGCGCGGGTCTGCTCGTCGGCCAGTGGTGCGCCGACGCCACAGGCGTGGCTGAGCAAGGTGTTGCGCGACAGTTGGCTCAGTTGTTCGTCTTTGAGCGAGACGTTGCACAACGCGCCCAGACCGGTGTTGACGCCATAGGCGCGTTCGCCACTGGCGACGATGCGCTGGACGATCGCCTGGGCATTGTCGATGCGTGCCCAGGCCTGGGCCGACAGCTCGAGTTGTGCGCCGTGACGGGCGACTGCGACCACATCCTGCCAACGCAACGGGCCGTCGGCGATTACGATTTTTTCAGCCTGGGACATCTTCAACCTCGTGCGTACAACTTGAATATTGATGCAGCTTCACCGCCCTCATCGCGAGCAAGCTCGCTCCTACAGTGGATCTCCAGCGTTCATAAAATCCCTGTGGGAGCGAGCTTGCTCGCGATGAGGCCAGCAAAGTCACTGCAAATCTCTTAAACCACCGCCGCCCGCCGCTGCACGAACCGGTCGACATACTCATCCGCCGGCGAATGCAGGATCTCCCGCGGCGTGCCGACCTGAATCAGGCGGCCATCCTTGAGGATCGCGATGCGGTTGCCGATGCGCACGGCCTCGTCGAGGTCATGGGTGATGAAGACGATGGTCTTGTGCAGGGTCTTTTGCAGCTCCAGCAACTGATCCTGCATCTCGGCGCGGATCAGCGGGTCGAGCGCACTGAAGGCTTCGTCCATCAGGATGATGTCGGTGTCCGCCGCCAGTGCGCGGGCCAGACCCACACGCTGACGCATGCCGCCCGAAAGCTGATGCGGGTATTTGTTTTCGTAGCCCTTCAGGCCCACGGTGTTGATCCAGTGCAGCGCACGCTCGCTGCACATCTGCTTGCTCTCGCCACGCACTTTCAGGCCGTAGGCGACGTTGTCCACCACAGTCTTGTGCGGCAGCAGGCCGAAGCTCTGGAACACCATGCTGATCTTGCGTCGACGGAATTCACGCAGGGCTTCCATGTCGTATTGCAGGATGTCCACGCCATCCACCAGAATCGCGCCGCTGGTCGGGTCGATCAGGCGATTGAAGTGGCGCACCAGGGTCGATTTGCCGGAACCGGACAGGCCCATGATCACGAAAATCTCGCCGCTGCCGATGCTCAACGACAGGTCGTTCACGCCGACCACGCAGCCGGTTTCGGCCAGCACCTGATCCTTGGTTTTGCCCTGGCCGATCATGCCCAGCGCTTCCTTGGAACGGTTACCGAAAATCTTGAAGACGTTTTTGACTTCGATCTTGCTGATGGCTGCGTTGCTCATTTGCTCACCTCATGCCGTGCACGACCGTACGCCTGTGTAATGCGGTCGATCACCACTGCCAGAATCACGATCGCCAGACCGGCTTCAAGGCCACGTCCGACGTTGAGGGTCTGAATCCCCACCAACACATCTTCACCCAGGCCACGGGCACCGATCATCGAGGCAATCACCACCATCGACAGCGCCATCATGGTGGTCTGGTTGATCCCGGCCATGATGCTCGGCAGGGCCAGCGGCAGTTGCACGCCGAACAGTTGTTGCCAACGGTTGGCACCGAAAGCGTTGATCGCTTCCATCACTTCGCCATCAACCTGGCGAATGCCCAGATCGGTCAGGCGGATCAGCGGTGGCGCGGCGTAGATCACGGTCGCGAAAATTGCCGGGACCTTGCCCAGGCCGAACAGCATCAGCACCGGAATCAGGTACACGAAACTCGGCATGGTCTGCATGATGTCCAGCAGCGGCATCAGCACCGAACGCAGGCGATTGCTGCGTGCCGAGAGAATGCCCAGCGGAATGCCGATCAGCACCGAAATGACCGTCGCCACCATCATCAGCGCGAGGGTCTGCATCAGCTTGTCCCAGAGGCCGACCGCGCCCACCAGGAACAGCAAACCGACGATGACGGCGGTGGTGACGACCTTGCGGGTCGCGTGCCAGGCAACGCCCCCCACGATCGCCAGCATCAGCCACCAGGGCGCCGCACGCAGCAGCCCTTCAAGATTGACGATGGCCCACAACAGGGTGTCGGAGATGTGCCGGAACACGTCGCCGTAGTTGGTGACCAGCGAATCGACCCAACCGTTGACCCAGTCGGCGATGGAAAAGGTAAAGCTTTCGGGAAACATAAAGAGACTCTCAATCAAGGGGTTGCGATTCAGCGTCCGACTGCCGTTGCCAGCAGTCGGAGAAGCTCAACCTACAAGGCCGCGTCGATCTTTTTGGCTGCGTCTTCGCTCACCCATGCATGCCAGACTTCAGGATGTTCCTTGAGGAAGATTTTCGCCAGTTTTGGTGACTCGATCCGCTCTTTGGCCATGCGCCCGAGGTTCTGGTTCAGCAGGTCGATCGGCAGGTTGACCTTTTCCAGCACGGCCACCAGTTCCGGGGCTTGCTCGTGGAAAGTCTTGGACAGGCCGACCTTGATGGTCACGCGTTTATCCACGCCCGGCTTCTCTTCGAGTTTCACCAGGTCAACCTGACCCATCAGCGGCGTTGGCGACCAGTAGTAGAACAGGATCGGCTCGCCACGCTTGTAGCTCGACAGCACCGCGGCATCCAGCGCCGGGCCGGTGCCAGGGCGGAAGTTGGTGTAGCTGCTTTCCAGGCCGTAGCTCTTCAGCATTTCGCTGTTGTCCAGCTCACAGGTCCAGCCGGCCGGGCAGTTGTAGAAACGGCCCTTGGAAGGTTCTTCGGCGTCCTTGAACACCGAGGCGTACTTGGCCAGGTCAGCAATGTTTTTCAGGTCCGGTGCCTTGGCTTCCAGCTTGCGCTTGGCGTCGCCTTCGATCACGTAGCGCGGCACGTACCAGCCTTCGACTGCGCCCACAACTGGCGCGCCGACACCGACGACTTTGCCGGCCTTCTCGGCCTTGTTCCAGACTTCGCTGCGGCCGACCCATTCTTCAGCAAACACTTGGATGTCGTTGCTGCTCAGGGCGTTTTCCATGGTGATGGAGTTGCCCGGCAGACTGTCGGTCTTGCAGTCGTAACCTTTCTCCAACACGACTTGCAGCACGTCGGTCAGCAACATGGCGCTTTCCCAGTTCAGGCCGGCGAATTTCACCGGTTTACCCGATTCGCACCAACCGGCAGCCTGAGTGGCGCCGGCGCTGGCGAGCAGGCCCATGGAAAGCAATGTGGTCAGCAGGGTCTTGTTCGATTTCATTGTTGTGACGCTCCTAATCATGAATTGGCTTACGGCAGTCAAGAGGCATCCAGCCCTGTCCACGTCCAATCAGGCCTGCGCCGCAGCGCGACCGGCATTCAGCTTTTGTTCGGTGACCACGTCCTGCTCGACCGGCAGGATCAGTTGATCGGGCACTGTGCCGTGCCATTTTTTTGCACACACGTAATACAGGACTGCGGGAAGCACCAGACCGATGATCCAGGAAATATCCACATCACCCAGAGCGGTCACCAGCGAACCGGTATAGAACTTGGTGGAAATGAACGGCAGCTGCACCAGCACACCGAACACATAGATGCTGATACCGAGCATGTTCCAGCGGCCGTAGCGACCGTTCGGATCGGACAGCGCCGGCACGTCATAGCGCTCGCGGGTGATGCAGTAGTAGTCCACCAGGTTGATCGCGCTCCATGGCGTAAAGAACGCCAGCAGGAACAGGATGAAGGACTTGAACGCACCGAGGAACGAGTGCTGACCGAGCAACGCCATCAGGGTCGCAGCACCGACGATGACCAGCACGAACACCAGGCGCTGCAAGCGCGTTACTTTCAGCTCACCACGGAAGCCGCTGATGATGGTCGCAATGCACATGAAGCTGCCGTAGGAGTTCAGCGTGGAGATAGTGACCTTGCCGAACGCGATGCTGAAATACAGCAGTGCAGCAGTGGCGCCGGTACCACCCAAGCCAACGATGTAGGCGACTTCGTGACCGGCGAATTGCCCGTTGGCCGAAGCGGCAGCGAACACGCCGAGGACCATCGCCACCTGTGCACCAATGACCGAACCCGCACCCGCGGCGAAAAAGGTTTTCACCGAGGACGTCTTGCTCGGCAAGTAGCGAGAATAGTCCGCCACGTAAGGGCCGAAGGCGATCTGCCAGGACGCCGCGAGCGACACCGCGAGCAAGAAACTGCTCCAGCTGAAGTGGCGGATTTGCAACAGTGCGCCAACGTCAACCTGGCTCACCAGACGGCTGAACAGGTAAACAAAGGCAATCACACCGATGACACTGGCAACACGGCCAATCCAATGGATCACCCGATAACCGAGTACCGTGACCAGCACGATGACACTGGCGAAGATGAGGATACCGACGGTGTCACTGACGCCAAACAACTGGCCCAGCGCCTGGCCGGAAAGTACGGTTCCGGTCGCCGTGAAGCCGAGGTACATCAAACAGACCAGCACGATCGGGATGGCCGCGCCATAAACACCGAACTGCACACGGCTGGAGATCATCTGCGGCAAGCCAAGCTTGGGTCCTTGCGCGGCATGCAGCGCCATCACGCCACCGCCGAGCAGTTGTCCGATCAGCAAGCCGATCAACGACCAGAACACATCACCGCCCAGCACCACGGCCAGGGCCCCGGTGACAATCGCGGTGATTTGCAGGTTGGCCCCCATCCACAGGGTGAACTGGCTCAACAGACGACCGTGTCTCTCCGCTTCCGGGATGTAGTCGATCGAGCGTTTCTCGATCAACGGTTTACTGCCTGCACGATCGTTGTTAACAGCCATGATTCAACCTCTGTGGATTGTTTTAATTGTTCTGTCCGGTTTACTCGAACCCTGTGGGAGCGCCGGTGCGACGATTCGACTTGCCCGCGATGACGTCAGCACTTCCAACATCGATTCCAGCAGTGCCGCCGCTATCGCTGGCAAGCCAGCCCCCACAAGGGGTTGCGTTATTTACCGGTAATCATCGGCAGGTTCAGACCCTGCTCCTTGGCGCAGTCGATCGCGATCTGGTAACCGGCATCGGCGTGGCGCATAACGCCAGTCGCCGGGTCGTTGTGCAGAACGCGAGCGATACGCTCAGCCGCTTCGTCAGTACCGTCGCAGACGATCACCATGCCCGAGTGCTGGGAGAAGCCCATGCCGACGCCGCCGCCGTGGTGCAGGGAAACCCAGGTCGCGCCGCTCGCGGTGTTGAGCAGAGCGTTGAGCAGTGGCCAGTCGGACACGGCGTCGGAACCGTCCTGCATCGATTCGGTTTCGCGGTTCGGGCTGGCAACCGAACCGGAGTCCAGGTGGTCGCGACCGATCACGATTGGCGCGGACAATTCACCGCTGCGCACCATTTCGTTGAATGCCAGACCGAGCTTGGCGCGCAGACCCAGGCCAACCCAGCAGATACGAGCCGGCAGACCCTGGAAGCTGATGCGCTCGCGCGCCATGTCCAGCCAGTTGTGCAGGTGGGCGTCGTCCGGGATCAGTTCTTTTACTTTGGCGTCAGTCTTGTAGATGTCTTCGGCGTTACCCGACAGCGCAGCCCAACGGAACGGACCGATGCCGCGGCAGAACAGTGGACGGATGTAGGCAGGTACGAAACCTGGGAAGTCGAATGCGTTTTCCACGCCTTCTTCTTGCGCCATCTGACGGATGTTGTTGCCGTAGTCGAAGGTCGGGATGCCCATTTTCTGGAATTCGAGCATCGCTTTAACGTGCACGGCCATCGATTGCTTGGCGGCTTTGACCACGGCAGCAGGCTCGGTCTTGGCGCGAGCGCGGTACTCTTCCCAGGTCCAGCCGGCCGGCAGGTAACCGTTGAGCGGGTCGTGGGCGCTGGTCTGGTCGGTGACCATGTCCGGGCGCACGCCGCGCTTGACCAGTTCCGGCAGAATTTCAGCCGCGTTACCGAGCAGAGCGATGGATATCGCCTTGCCTTCCTTGGTGTATTTGGCGATGCGGGCCAGCGCGTCGTCGAGGTCGGTGGCTTGCTCGTCGACATAACGGCTGTTCAGACGGAAATCGATGCTGACCTGCTGGCATTCGATGTTCAGCGAGCACGCGCCGGCCAGGGTTGCAGCCAGAGGTTGAGCGCCGCCCATGCCGCCCAGGCCTGCGGTCAGGACCCAACGACCTCTCAGGTCATCGTTATAGTGCTGGCGACCGGCTTCGACGAAGGTTTCGTAAGTGCCTTGAACGATGCCCTGGCTGCCGATGTAGATCCAGCTGCCGGCGGTCATCTGGCCGTACATGGCCAAGCCTTTGGCGTCGAGTTCGTTGAAGTGTTCCCAGCTCGCCCAGTGCGGTACGAGGTTGGAGTTGGCGATCAATACGCGCGGGGCGTTAGTGTGAGTCTTGAACACGCCGACCGGCTTGCCGGATTGCACCAGCAGGGTCTCGTCGTCATTCAGATTGGTCAGGCTTTCGACGATCTTGTCGTAGCATTCCCAGTTACGCGCCGCACGACCGATACCACCGTAAACCACCAGTTCTTTAGGGTTCTCGGCGACTTCCGGGTCGAGGTTGTTCATCAGCATGCGCAGCGGCGCTTCAGTCAACCAGCTCTTGGCGGTCAGCTTGTTACCGCGAGCGGCACGAATTTCTACGTCACGAAACTTAGTGGTTTTGTTGTCAGTCACGAAAAAGACTCCTCAGCGATCAATCCAAACCAACCCTGGCGGTGGGTAAGCGAGCCTGTGCGCATCGTTGCACCACAAGCGAATCAGTGGACGCTGCGGAGAGCCTCGGTCGACTCATACGCATACGTCTTTACTTGTACATACAAGCATATGCAATCAAGCGGCCAACTTGTTGGATGGGCATTCAAGAAAAATTCTGAGAGGGCTGGAAAGCCTGTAGATCAAGGGTTCTGAAGAAGATGAAATTTTTCGGGGGGATTTTTCGAAGGGGTGACGGCTTGTTACTTGAGCGTGGTTTTGCGCCACGCTGGGGCGTTCGGTAACAAGTTGGTGCGCGATGGGGAACGCGTTTGAGCCCTGAAAAGCATCGCGGGCAAGCCCGCTCCCACAGGTCCGGTGGACATCCTGCAGGAGTGGGCTTGCCCGCGATAGAGACGACCCGGTATTGGATCAGCGCGCAGTCAGTTCGATCACACAACACGGGCCGTTGCTGGAGAATTCCAGCAGGCCGGTGTTACCGTCGAGTTGCAGGCAGTCATGACGACCCAATTGCTGGGCACTGTTACCGACCTGCACTTCCAGCGCCTCGCTGACACTGAACACCAACACTGCGCCCGCCGAACTGAAAAACCGCTGTTCACCGTCTAGCCACTGCAACCGCGCGAGGTAACGCTGCGGCGCATAAATCAGGTTGAAATCGCGAATCGGCCCACCGAGCAAGGTGCAGGAAACCTGACTTTCACCACTGAAGGCGAAAGGATCAATCGGTAACAATGGTCGCGTGGCCTGGCCATCAACCGACAAGGTCATGCCGTCGCCTTGCAGCACGGTGATCACCCGCTCATAGCCAGCGAACGTCGAGAAGCCACCCGACTCGCCGATATCGGCAATCGACAGGCGCCAGCCGAAACCGTCAAGACCCGTGCCCGCATCGCGGGTGATTTCTTCAGTGCTGCCGCCACCGTTTTTCCACGGCATGCGCGGGTAATCTTTGGCGCGTAAAACCTTAACCTGACTCATTTATGAAAGCGTCCTTCCAGACGATGACGGGAACCGGGGTGGATCAAACGGGCGGCGGTCACCGGCTGACGGCCGGACCAGGTGCGGCGACGAATCAGCAGGCACGGCTCGCCTTTCTCAATCTGCAGCAATTTGCACTCGCTAGCCTCAGCCAGAATCGCCTCGACCACGTGTTCGCCTTCGGTCAGCGGCGCGACCTGATTCAGATAGGCGTAAGGCGTTTGCAGGGTGAAATCCTGCTTGAGGTAGTCCGGGGCGACAAGCGCGTTGACGAAACGGTCTTCGATTTGCACCGGAATGTCATTTTCGAAATGCACGATCAGCGAGTGGAAGACCTTCTGACCTTCACGCATATCCAGCGCCAGGGCACGCTCGGAGCCGGCAGCCTCTTCTTCCAGGGTGATCACCTTGCAGGTGTGGCGATGGCCGCGGGAGGCGATTTCGTCGGCGATGTTGTGCACTTCAAACAGCGCGGACTGGCTTTTCGGCTCGGCGACGAACGTGCCGACGCCCTGCATGCGCACCAACAGACCGTCGGCGGTCATCTCGCGCAGTGCGCGGTTGATGGTCATGCGGCTGAAACCGAGTTGGCTGACCAGCTCGCTTTCCGACGGAACGCGGTAATGCGGCGGCCAGTTTCCACTGTCGATTTGCTGGGTGATCATCTGTTTGACGCGGGCGTACAAAGGCGCCGGACTGTCGCCCATGTTCGCGGCCAACGGTGACACTGTAGGCGGAGTCGGCACGGTTAATCCTTGGTCATTTGGTAGAAGTTGCTAGCTTGCCGGAGTTTACCGAGCAGGCAAACGTCTGTATATGTATATACAAATAACACACGATGGGGTGCTGAACCATGTCCGCCTTCTTTGCCGAACGCGCGCTGCTGCCTAGTGGATGGGCCAACAATGTACGTCTTGAGGTCAGCGCCGACGGCGTTTTGACCCATGTCCAGGCCGATTCCAACGCAGATGGCGCCGAACGGCTAAGCGGTCCGCTGCTGCCGGGGATGCCGAATCTGCACTCCCACGCCTTTCAGCGAGCAATGGCTGGATTGGCCGAAGTGGCCGGTAATCCGAACGACAGTTTCTGGACCTGGCGTGATTTGATGTACCGGCTCGTCGGAAAAATCAGCCCCGATCAACTCGGCGTGATCGCCCGTCAGCTGTACATCGAAATGCTCAAGGCCGGTTACACCTCGGTCGCGGAATTTCATTACGTGCACCACGACACGAGCGGCCAACCGTACGCAGACCCTGCCGAGCTGGCGCTGCGCATCAGCCAGGCGGCCAGCTCCGCCGGTATAGGCTTGACCCTGCTGCCAGTGCTTTACAGCCACTCCGGTTTCGGCGGCCAGACACCGAATGACGGCCAACGTCGCTTTATCAACAGCACTGAAAATTACCTGAAGCTTCAAGCCCGCTTGCAGCCGATCCTGGCGCAGCAACCGGCGCAATCGCTGGGTTTGTGTTTCCACTCGTTGCGCGCGGTAACACCGCAGCAAATCAGCGACGTGCTGGCGGCCAGCGACAAGCAGTGCCCTGTGCACATTCACATCGCCGAACAGCAGAAAGAAGTCGATGACTGCCTCAGCTGGAGTGGTCGTCGCCCTCTGCAATGGCTGTATGAAAACACCGAAGTCGATCAACGCTGGTGCCTGGTCCACGCGACCCACGCCAACCCGGAAGAAGTCACGCTGATGGCCAAGAGTCGCGCCATCGCCGGCTTGTGCCTGACCACCGAAGCCAACCTCGGCGACGGGATTTTTCCGGCGGTGGACTTCCTCGCTCAAGGTGGGCGCATGGGCATCGGTTCCGACAGCCATGTGTCGTTGAGCGTGGTGGAAGAATTGCGTTGGCTGGAATACGGCCAGCGTCTGCGCGATCAGCGGCGTAATCGGTTGTATGGCGCGGAACAGCCGATGGTCGGCCGGACGCTGTATGACGCCGCGCTGGACGGCGGCGCCGAGGCGCTGGGCCAGCCGATCGGTGCGCTGGAGGTGGGTAAGCGCGCGGATTGGCTGGTGCTGGACGGTAACGACCCGTACCTGGCGACCGCCAGTGGCGACGGGATTCTCAATCGTTGGTTGTTTGCCGGTGGCGACCGCCAGGTGCGTGATGTACTGGTCAATGGCCAATGGGTCGTGCGCGATGGACGTCACGCCGACGAAGAGGAAAGCAGCCGGGCGTTCACCCAGGTCCTGCGCGATCTCTTGGGCTGACCCCGGAAACAACTGTGGGAGCGAGCCTGCTCGCGATGGGGCCATCAGCCTCAACATTGACGTTGACTGATAGACCGCCATCGCGAGCAGGCTCGCTCCCACATAGGTTATGCGTTAGCTGTTAGTTCGAGGTCTTGGCCATCTGCGTATCCGTCGCACGCCAGATCAACCGAGTGGTGTCATACCCCTGCTGACGCGCCTTGCTCAGCAGCTCTTCGCGCACTACGCCGTTGACCGTCGGGGTCCGTGACAACAGCCACAGATACCGGCGGCTCGGGTCGCCGACAATGGCGGTCTTGTAGTCATCGCTGACGTACAACACCCAGTATTGCCCCTTCGCCACACCCGGCAGCAATCGTGAGAACCAGTTATCGAACTCGACCCACAACTTGTCGGTCTTGCCCGGCACCTGTGGATAAGCCGTGCCTTTGGCCTCTTCCCATTGCCAGTCCGTCGTCAGACAGCGGTTCAGCACCAGCACGTTGCCGTCCGGCTTGAGCGTGTAATGGGCTTCGGATTGCGCGCAGTTGCGCTGGAAATACATCGGCAGACGCGCCAACTCGTACCAGGTCCCTTGGTACTTCTTCAAATTGACGCTGGCGACGGTTTTCGGCGCCAATGGATCTTCGCCAGAAGTGGCGCAGCCTGCCAATACCAGGCCGGCAAAAAGGAGGATCAATAACCGTTTCATTGTTTTTCTCCCGCGGGCGCATCGCCCCGGATTACTTCAGGCCTTGGCCAGAAAACATCAACACTTTGTCACCGGCGTACTGCACGCTGATAAAGCTGTTCTTGTCGCCCCAGGTGCAACTGGACATGCCGAGCGCTCCCGAGCAGTCGGTGGGTTTGCCCAGCAAGGTTTCCACCTCGGCCTTGGGCATGCCGGTCGACAGCTTCGAATAATTTTCCTGATTGATCTTGCCGCATGCGGCCAACAACACGCAGAACGAAAGCAAAGCGATGGAACGCAGCGACATGGTGTAGCTCCTGGGTCGTAGGGGAATGGCATGGCTGCCAAGCTGAAGCTTAGAAGAGAAAAGCCCTGTCTGGTTCCCTGACTGAACGCCTATTTATTGGGCCGCTTGTCTGCCTTTTGCCGAAAAATCAGCCACTTTCTTGCGCTGTTGAGCATTTCGTCAGTTTTGGCAAAAGACGCCTAATCTTTGGCGTCGGCCAGTCGACATAAAAGCAGCGCAAAGCCCGCTCCTGTGGCAAATTGGCGCCCCTTGTCGACCAGCCCCTCCGCGGTAGTTCATTTAATGACCAGAAACATGAAGTTCAGCCACAAGATCCTGCTGGCTGCTGCCCTCGTGGTGGCCGTTGCATTCGCCTGTTTCATCCTGTTCAACGACTACCGTCAGCGCCAGACCTTGCGCAGCAGTACCGAATCGTCGATGCAGGAACTGGGCAGCCTGACCACCCGCAACATTCAAACCTGGCTGGAAAGCCGCATCCAGCTGTTGCAATCGTTGTCCCAACAGATCGCCTTGGACGGCAGCGCCCAGACCAACCTCAAGCGCGCCATCGACCTGCCGGCCTACACCAGCAATTTCCAGCTGAGCTACTTTGGCGGCACCGACGGCGTGATGTTCTCGGTTCCGGCCGGCAATCGCGCCGCCGATTATGACCCTCGCGCACGTGGCTGGTACAAGGCGGCCAACGGCGCGCAACAGACCATCGTCACCGAACCGTACATCGCTGCATCCTCCGGCAAACTGGTGATCACCGTGGCCACACCGGTGAAGCATCAGAACCAGATGATCGGCGTCGCCGGCGCCGACATTGATCTGTCCAGCGTCAGCGCGATCATCAACTCGCTGAACTTCGGCGGTCACGGTCATGCGTTTATCGTCAGCGCCGACGGCAAGATCCTGATTCACCCGGACAGCAAACTGGTGCTCAAAAACCTCGCCGAGGCCTACCCGAACGGCACCCCGCAAGTCAGCCCGGGCATGAAGGAAGTCGAGATCGACGGCAAGCGCCAGTTCATCTCCTTCACCCATGTCAACGGCGTGCCGTCGGCGGATTGGTATGTGGCGCTGGTGCTGGATCAGGACACCGCGTTCTCGATGATCAGCGAATTCCGCACCTCAGCGATCATCGCCATGGTCATCGCGGTGGTGTTCATCATCGCCCTGCTGGGCATGCTGATCAGCTTCCTGATGCAGCCGCTGCTCGCCATGGGCCGCGCCATGCATGACATCGCCGAAGGTGAAGGCGACCTGACCAAACGCCTGACCATCCACGGCCATGATGAATTCGGTGCGCTGGGCACTTCGTTCAACCGCTTTGTCGAGCGTATTCACACCTCGATCCGCGAAGTCTCCTCGGCCACCGGCCAGGTCAACGAAGTCGCCCTGCGCGTCGTCGCCGCGTCCAACTCGTCAATGTTCAACTCCGATCAGCAAGCCTCGCGCACCAGCAGCGTGGCCGCCGCCATCAACGAACTGGGCGCCGCCGCCCAGGAAATCGCCCAGAACGCCGCCCTCGCCTCGCAGCATTCGAGCGATGCACGCGCCTTGGCCGAGGACGGTCAGCAGGTGGTGGATAAAACCATCGCGGCGATGCAACAGCTCTCGGCGAAGATCAGCGATTCGTGCGGCAACATCGAGACGCTCAACAGCAACACGGTGAACATCGGGCAGATTCTGGAAGTGATCACCAGCATCTCGCAGCAGACCAACTTGCTGGCCTTGAACGCCGCCATCGAAGCCGCCCGTGCCGGTGAAGCCGGACGCGGTTTTGCCGTGGTCGCCGACGAAGTGCGCAACCTCGCCCACCGCACGCAGGATTCGGCGCAGCAAGTGCAGAAGATGATCGAGGAACTGCAAGTCGGCGCCCGCGAAGCGGTGAGCACCATGACCGACAGCCAGCGCCAGAGTGAAAGCAGCGTGGGCATTGCCAATCAGGCGGGCGAGCGTCTGGGCAGCGTGACGCAGCGCATCGGTGAGATCGACGGGATGAACCAGTCCGTGGCGACGGCGACTGAAGAGCAGACCGCTGTGGTGGAATCGATCAATGTCGACATCACTGAGATCAACACGCTGAACCAGGAAGGGGTGGAGAACCTGCAGGCGACGTTGCGTGCTTGCTCTGACCTTGAGCAGCAGGCGGCGCGGTTGAAGCAGTTGGTGGGTAGTTTCCGGATCTAAGGCGCTTTCACTGGCCTCATCGCCAGCAGGCTGGCTCCCACAATAGGTTTGTGTCGATCACAACCCCCTGTGGGAGCCAGCCTGCTGGCGATGACGGCATCAGCCGCAATGAAGAGTCAGAACCGAGACCCAGGCTGCGAAAGAAACGCCAACTCCTGCGCGGTAGACTCCCGCCCCAACACCGCATTGCGATGCGGAAACCGTCCAAACCGCGCAATCACTTCCCGATGCCGCTCGGCATAATCCAGATTATCGGCAAACACCGCGCGATCAGCTTCTGGCTGCTCGGCAACCAGCGCGATAAAGCGCGAAACCGCCTCATCCTGCACCGCCAGATGCTCGCAATGCTCGAACACCAGGTAGATAAACACCCGCTGAATCGGTCGCAACTGCCGATCAAAATCCGCAGCAATGCCTTGCGCTACGAGAGCCTGCGCCCTGAGATCGCCTGCAAAGGATTTGGGAGTGTCGCGATAGATCATTCGCGGGAGTTGATCGAGCAGCAGCACCAGGGCCAGCCAACCGTCAGGGCGTTGCGCCCAGTCAGTCAATCCGCCGGCCAGTGCCTGCTCGACCCAGTCCCCGAAACGCGTCTGCGCTTCGAGGTCCTGGCTGTCGCGCTTGCCGAACCATAACTTGCCCTTCTCCGCCGCTGTTTCGTTGGGTGATTCGGAGTTTCCGAACCACCATTCGAGCAACGGCTGCCAGGGCGCGGTCATGTTTATTCCTTGTGGTAAGCCGTAACGCGTGCGACTTCTTCTTTCGAACCGAGGAACACCGCTACGCGCTGGTGCAAGCCGTCCGGCTGAATGTCGAGGATGCGCTGGTGACCATCGGTAGAGGCGCCGCCGGCCTGTTCAACCAGGAACGACATCGGGTTGGCTTCGTACATCAGGCGCAGTTTGCCCGGCTTCGAAGGCTCGCGGCTGTCACGTGGGTACATGAACAGGCCGCCACGGGTCAGGATACGGTGCACGTCGGCCACCATCGCGGCGACCCAGCGCATGTTGTAGTTCTTTTTCAGCGGACCTTCGTCACCCGCCAGCAATTCGTCGACGTAACGTTGTACCGGTGCTTCCCAGTGACGCTGGTTGGACGCGTTGATCGCGAATTCCTGCGTGGACTCCGGGATCGTGATGTCTTCATGGGTCAGTACGAAGCTGCCCATCTCACGGTCCAGGGTAAAGCCTTTCACGCCATCACCCAGGGTCAGCACCAGCATGGTCTGTGGGCCGTAGATGGCATAACCGGCGGCAACCTGCTCGGTGCCTGGCTGCAGGAAAGCCTTTTCGTTCAAGGCTTCGTTCTGGCTCAGGTATTCGCTCGGGCAACGCAGCACCGAGAAAATAGTACCGACCGGAGCGTTGATGTCGATGTTCGACGAACCGTCCAACGGGTCAAACACCAGCAGGTACGCGCCTTTCGGGTATTTACCCGGGATCTGGTAGGCATTGTCCATTTCTTCGGACGCCATGCCGGCCAGGTGGCCGCCCCATTCGTTGGCTTCGAGCAGGATCTCGTTGGAGATCACGTCGAGTTTCTTCTGCACTTCACCTTGGACGTTTTCGGTGCCCATGCTGCCCAGAACACCACCCAGGGCGCCTTTGGAGACGGCGTGGCTGATTTCTTTACAGGCGCGCGCCACCACTTCGATCAGGAAACGCAGATCGGCAGGGGTGTTGTTGCTACGGGTCTGCTCAATCAAATAGCGACTCAGGGTAACGCGGGACATGGAAGGCTCCGGTGGAATGGGGGGGCTAAAAACCCGCGCAGTTTAACGCGAGTCGGGGCGCATTTCCTCCTATCAGACGTGAGATGCCCAATAGAGTTCATGTGCCGGGTTTAGCGTAGTTCGAAACGGGCATTTTTACCGTCCGATAAACCGCTATCGCCAGCAGGCTGGCTCCCACAGGGGAATGCGGCTAACTGTGGGAGCCAGCCTGCTGGCGATCGGGTGCGCAGCACCCGCCTTCAAGGTTTTACCGGGGGTTTGCGCAACAAGCTGAACGCCATCGCCGCCAAAAACAAAACGCTTAGCAACAACACCGCCCACAACCCGAACTTCTTCCAGTTGGTTTCAACCTGTGCAGTCGAGGGGACTGCCGATGTCGGTGTCGCGACCACCCCGCTGTCCACCGTCGCCTTACCCAACGCCGCCCACTTCGCCGCACTGTAATCCGGAATCAGCGTTGCCAGCGGCAGGTTCGCCGCTTTCACCGTCCCATTGCCCAACGCCAGCGTATAAGGCCCGGCGCCGCGCGCCAGGAACACCAATTGCGTCGAACGCACAGCGAATCGCACCGTCGGCGCCTCGGCACCCAAGCCACCGCCGCGCTCGTCCACCGTCAACTTCAACTGCTGCACGGTTTGCCCTGGCAGCTGCAATTCGTTCTGCACCACATCCTGGCCACTCTGGGTCAAGCGATAGAGCAAACCACTGCTCAACGGCTGCCACGGCAGGCTGCTTTCGCGACGACCGGACAAGGTCACCGGCGCAAGGCTGTTCGGCTGATTCAGCTCGACCTGCAAGCGCTCGACGTTCAGCCCCATCGGCAATTGCCAAGTGTATTCCCCGGCCTTCGCGCTGCTGCCGGCCAACGGTTGCGACCAGACCAGCGGCAGCGAAAGGCTGCGTGTGCTGGCACTTTCCAGTTGCACTGACGTCAGCGTCGGCGCCGATTGCGGCGCGTTCCACAACAAGCGCAGATAACGCGCCGGTTGCCCCGGCAAGCTGACTTCATGCTGCTCAACCCGCTCGTCGGCAAACGTCAGCCGCGCCACCTGCCCGTCACCCCACGACTGCCAATGCTGCAAATCGTCGCTGGCTTCGATGCTGAAACGCTGGAAGCCATCGCGCTCGCTGGTCCAGTCGAGGATCAGTTGCTGCAACGGCGCCTTGATGCCGCTGGCGTCGAGCAACCAACCGCGCAGCACTTCTTCGCCCACCTCCAGTTGACTCGACGGCTGCACCTCGACCAGCGTGCCGTTAGCGTTCGATTGCACCCGCACACTCGGCGCGCGCTCGGTGGCGTCCGCCGAGTTGTACAGCGGGAACCACTTCACATCGGTCAGAGGGTTTTCGCCGGTTTTCGCGGTCTCACGCGCCAAGGCGTAGGCCTGAGCTTCACCGTTCGCGTTGAATACGCGCACATCGCTGAGGTCGGTTTGCCGCGCATTCAATTGCACGGCCAAGGGCAATTCGAGGCGATACCACGGCCCTTCGCCGCTCACGGTCAACGGCACTTGCGTGGCGAAGTCCGACGGCTTTTCCTGCGCAGTGGCCGACAACGCCACGCCCAACGCAACAGCGCCCAACCAGACCAGGTTCAGCTTCTGACTCAAGACGACACTCCTTCGGTTTGCGGGGCCGGTTTTTCAGGTTCGGCTCCGCCTTGGCGCGCAGAGTCGGCGCGCTTGGGCGGCAACGGGGCGAAATAGCCCACCACCAACAGCAACACGCCAACACCGATAAACGAGACGATCCGGGCGAGTCCGCCACGGTTACTCAATTCGACAAAGAACAGTTTCGCGACCACCACGCCGATCAACGCCGCCCCGATCAGCCAGACTTCGCGACGATGACGCAGATGGCCGCCGATCATCAGACTCAGCGCCATCAAGGTCCAGACGATGGACAGGCCCGCTTGCACCAACATCGATTCGAGCAGCGCATCCAGCTCATACGGCACATCGCCCCAATGGTGCGCCGTGCGCATCACCAGCGCAGTGAAGAACGCGAACAGCGAGACGCCGGCGATCAGTTGCGTGGCGTGATCAACGATGTCCTGGCGGTTCGCCAGTTGCGACACGGCGTTGCGGGACCAGACGTACACGCCGAACAGCGCGAACAACAGCCCCAACTCCAGCGGATTGATCAGCGGCACATAAGGCAACGGTTCGGCGGTGCCGTCGCTGACAGTGTTCGCCAGCCAGAACCAACCGAGCATGAGCAATGCCAGCGGTGCCGCCGCGTACAGTCGATATTCGCGCGGCCAGGCCGACACAGGCCACGGCCAGGCACGCGGTGCGGCCATCAACACCAGATAAACACTCGGCAGAATCGCCCAACCCAACCAACGCCAGGCGTTGTACTGCTCGGACAACAGCAGCAAGCCGTAACGCAACTCCAGCGCCAGTACACCGATCAACAGCCAGCAGCCGAGCACATGAGCCGTACTCAAGGCGCGAGCCGGCAACAGCGGCGCCAGACGCCGCAGCGAGATGAAATGCACGACGAACACCGCCGCCCAGGCGAGCCAGCCGACATCGGCCGCAGGGTGGTAACGCGAGTGCCACGCCCCGAGCAATGCCACACCGCTCGCAGGCATCAGCAAGGTGCAGAGCAAACCCAGCGACGGCCATTTCAGGCGCAACGCCAACACTGCCCATAGCGCAACGCTCAGCGCCGCGACCGTCAGCAGCAACGTCGCTTGAATATTCACCGGCGCAAACCGCAGCACTTCACTGATCCACGCCAACGCCCACCAACCCGCGCCCCACACCAGCAGCACTTCGGACAAACGCTGCAAACTCAATACATCGAAAGCCGAAGCATGGTTGCCGAGCTGCAGACGCCAGGCGCCAACCATCGCCGCCAGGCCCAGTACCAATGGGGTCCAGAAGCCGCTGTGCGCCAGCGGCTTCAAGCCTTCGCTGGCCAGCGGCCCCAGCAGATCCGGCCCGGCGAACAGGAACGCCGCACCGCCAATCACCTGCAACAGCAGACCGAAGACGAAACTCACACGCTGCTTCAGATAAAGGCTCAACCAGATAATCAACAGACCACTGGCCGCCCACACCGCGCTCGCGGTTTGCCATGGCAGTACGAACAGCACGGCGAGGTTGATCAGCACCAGCCCGGCCAGCAACACCACCGACAAACCGCGCAACAACCGAACGTCGCTGCGCACCATGTCGTCGCGCGCGGCCAGCAACATACCGGCGATCAACGCCAGACCGATCAGCGACGCGCTGAGCAAACCGCTCCAACCCGCGCTGAACACCGCGCCCGACTCACCACTCGCACCTTGCAGTCGCAGCAGGAACAGCGCGCCACCCAGCAACTGGACGGCAAATGCGGTGAACAGGAAGGTCCGCGATTGCAGGCGCAGGCCAACAAACAACGTCGCCAGACCCGCCAGCGCCCAACTGATCGCCGTACCGTGGGTGAAGAAGAACAGCGGCGCCAGCAGATAGAGAAAGGTCAGGCCGAGGCACGCCAACACCGGCAGGCCTTTGCGCTCCCACTCCGACGTTTGCTCGGGTGCGGCGTTACGCAATTGGTAGAAGCTGAACAGCAGGGCCACGCCGAGCATCAATGCGCCCAGCGGCGCGCCATCGAGCAGGCTGCTTTCGCCGATGCGCAACTCGCCGAGAAACGCCAACGCCGACCCCAGTTGCAGCAGCAAGGCAAACGCGCGCGCCAGCGGTCGTTGCTGACGCAGGCCGAGCCAGAAAATCCCGGCGCCCTCCACAGCCCAGGCGGCCGCTGTCCAACGCGCATCAAGCCCCAACGGGATCGCCAGACTGGCGAAAATCACGCCCAACGCCAGACAGGTTTCCGCCAGCAACAACGCTCGGCCGCCCATCAGCAGGCGGGCCAGGCCCATGTAGATCATGCCCAGCGCCAATGCGCTGAAAGCCGCAGCAAACTCCAGATGCTGGACCAGCGCGAACTGCAAACCGAAACCCACCAGCGGCGGGCCGAACAGCATCGTGCCGTCGACGTAATCACCCTTGCGTGCCGACCAGCGCAGCAACGCCTCGCGACTGTCGTCTTCGGGCGCGTCGCTCATTTCCAGTAACTTGCGCCGCGCAAACAGTAGACCGATGGCCAGGTACATCAGGAAGAACAGAATCAGAAACGGCTCGGTGCTCCACAGCAAGTCCGGCGTGTAGGAGCGCAGGCCCCAGGCGAACCCGATGCCAAAGGTGCCGACGAAGCCGATCAGGTTGAGCAGCCGCCAGGCCTTGAACCAGGCGATGGCGAGGATGCCCGCATTGAGCAAGGCGAAATAGCTGAACAGCGCGACATGGTTGCCGGCGCCGGTGGACGTCAGGATCGGCGCGGCGAAACCACCCAACGCTGCGGCGCAGGCCAGTGCCAGCGAGTCCTGAGTGATGGCCAGAATGGCCGAGAACACCGTCACCGCCACCAGCAGCCCGAGCGCCGCCGTCGGATCGAGCAATGGGTGCAAACGCATCGCTGCGAACACTGTCAGGTACAACACGGCAATCCCGGTGCCTTGCAGCATCAACGCATAGTGATTGTTGCGATGACGCAGCCACCAGCCCAGACCGAGCAGGCCCAAAGCCGCCGCCGCCACACCGGCGTAACGCAGTTCAATCGGCACCACCATGCCTTCGGTGGCATAACGCAGCAGAAACGCCAGACCGAGGAACAACAGCACCACGCCGACCCGCAGCACGGTGTTGCCTCCGAACAGCCAGTTGCGTGCGCCGCTGATGGCGCGCTCGATAAAGTTCGGGCCACGCGGGATGACGGGCTCGCGGGCAACCGCTTCAGGTTTCCAGGCATCGTCGGGCAGCGGACGGCTGGTTTGCGCCGCCGACGCGCCGACCGGCTCGAGTTCGGGAGGGAGTTCCCAGACCATCTCCGGGGTTGAGACAGGGATTTCTTCGAGAATGAATACAGGAGAGGTGGCGGGTTCACTGACGACCGGCTCGTCGGCAAGCGGTTCGCTGGCTTCAGGCGCCTTGAGGCCAGACATCTCCAGCAAGGCCAGGCGTTGCTGGACCGCATTCAACGCCACTTGCGCCTGATCCAGCAGAGCGCGCTGTTCGGCCGATTGCGAACCCAAGCGGCCGATGCGTATGGCCTGGCCGATGCCCAACCCGAGCAGCGCGCCCAGCAGCGCGTCGCTGAACGACTCGTCGAGTACCCAGCCCAGCACCAGCCCAATCAGCATGAACATCCATTGCATGGTCGATATCCCTAAGCGGCCCATTGCCTTGTGGCGTCTGCGCTGACGTCATCGCGGGCAAGTCGAATCGTCGCAACGCCGCTCCCACAGACTTACGCAGATTCTGTGGGAGCGTGGCTTGCCCGCGATTGAGCGCGCAGCGCTCACTGAAACTGGTGCTCAGTATATCGATCAGGTCCAACAACCGTCGGACCTTGCTCGCATTTATTGCTAAAAGTTACTCCAATGCTTTCCAGATATCCGTGGCGTACTCGCGAATAGTCCGGTCGGAAGAGAACCAACCCATCCGGGACGTGTTCAACACCGCTGAACGCCACCACTCGTTCGAATCGTGCCAATGGGCTTCGACGCGCATCTGCGCATCCCAGTAAGAATCGAAATCGGCGCAAACCAGGAAGCGGTCGTAGTCGATCAGCGAATCGATCAACCCGGTGTAGCGGGACGGATCATCTGGCGAAAACACCCCGCCGCGAATCGCTTGCAGCACGTCATTCAACCGATGGGACGCAGCAATGTCCGGCACCGCGCTGAACTCGTGGTTCTGCTTGCGCGCTTCGACCTGCTGCGCGCTGAGGCCGAAGATGAACATGTGCTCGACACCGATGCGCTCGCACATTTCCACGTTGGCGCCGTCCAGCGTGCCGATGGTCAATGCGCCGTTGAGGCCGAACTTCATGTTACTGGTGCCCGACGCTTCAAAACCGGCGGTGGAAATCTGCTCCGACAAGTCCGCCGCCGGAATGATGCTCTCCGCCAGGCTGACGTTGTAATTGGGCAGGAACACCACTTTGAGCAAACCGCGCACGGTCGGGTCGTTGTTCACCACCCGGGCGATATCGTTAGTCAGTTTGATGATCAGCTTGGCCTGGTGATAACTGGCGGCGGCCTTGCCGGCGAAGATCTTCACCCGTGGCACCCAGTCGATTTCCGGCTCGGCGCGAATCGCCTGATACAGCGCGACGGTGTGCAGCAAGTTGAGCAACTGACGTTTGTATTCGTGGATCCGTTTGACCTGCACGTCAAACAACGCCGCCGGGTTGACCGCGACCCCAAGGCGCTCGTGAATGATGTACGCGAGGGCCTTTTTGCTGTGCAGGCGCTGTTCGGCGAAGGCCTTGCGGAATGCGGCTTTTTCCGCGAACGGTTCCAGATCGAGCAAACGCTCCTCCGGGTTATCCAACAGGTCAGGGCCGAGGGCATCGACCAGCATCGAGGTCAACTCCGAGTTGGCCTGATACAACCAGCGGCGGAAGGTGATGCCGTTGGTCTTGTTGTTGATCCGCTCCGGGTAAAGCTTGTGCAGTTCGGAGAACACGGTTTTGCGCATCAACTGCGTGTGCAGCCCGGACACGCCGTTGACGCTGTGGGAGCCGAGGAACGCAAGGTTGCCCATGCGCACCCGGCGGCCGTTGTCCTCTTCGATCAGCGACACCGCGCGCAGCACGTCAAAATCGTGGATGCCTTTGGCGCGCAGCGAGTCGATGTGCTGGGCGTTGATCAGGTAAATGATCTGCATGTGCCGCGGCAGCATCCGCTCCATCAAACCGACCGGCCAGGTTTCCAGCGCCTCCGGCAACAGCGTGTGGTTGGTGTACGAGAGCGTGTCGACGGTGACCTGCCACGCGGCGTCCCACGCGACATCGTAGACATCGACCAACTGACGCATCAGCTCGGCCACGGCAATCGAGGGGTGAGTATCGTTGAGCTGGATCGCCGCGTGGTCGCCCAGGGTCAGCACCGAGGTGTGCATGTTGCGATGGCGGCGCAGCAAATCCTGGAGGGATGCCGCGACGAAGAAGTACTCCTGACGCAGGCGCAATTCCTGGCCGGCTTCGGTGCTGTCCGCCGGGTAAAGCACGCGAGAGATACTTTCGGCGCGGGCCACTTCCGCGACCGCGCCCAAGTGGTCGCCGGCGTTGAAGCGCTCCAGGTGTAAATCTTCCACGGCTCGGGCACGCCACAGGCGCAATGTATTGACGCTCGCCCCGCGCCAGCCGACAACCGGGGTGTCGTAGGCAATCGCTCGCACGGTTTCCGCCGGGGACCAGACTTGCCTGGACTTGCCGCTGTCGTCGGTGACGGTTTCGACGCTGCCACCGAAGCCGATCGGGTAAACGACTTCGGGACGCTCGAATTCCCACGGGTTGCCGAAATCCAGCCAGTGCTCGGTCTGTTCCTGCTGCCAGCCATCGACAATCGCCTGACGGAACAAGCCGTGCTCATAGCGAATGCCATAGCCGTGGCCGGCGATGCCGAGGGTCGACATGCTTTCCATGAAGCACGCCGCCAGACGACCCAGGCCACCATTGCCCAGGGCCGCGTCGGGCTCCAGCAGGCGGATGCGCTCAATGTCGACGCCCAGTTCGGTCATGGCCTCGCGGGCGACGTCCAGCAGGCCGAGGTTGCTCAGGCTGTCGTAGAGCAGCCGGCCGATGAGAAATTCCAGGGAGAGGTAGTAAACCCGCTTCTGACCTTTGCGGTAGATCTGCCGGGTGTGGTCCATCCAGTGCTCGACCATGTGATCGCGCGCTGCCAGCGCAATGGCTTCGAACCAGTCGTGGTCGAAGGCGTGATCCGGGTCTTTGCCCACCGCATAGGTGAGTTTGGTCAAGACGGCGTCGCGGAATGCGGCCACCTCTGCTTCGCGAACAAGTGGTTCTTGAGTCATCGATAGGACCTCGAGCGAGCTTTGGGTTGTCTGAGCCTAGACGGTCTGACAGGCGGTAGAGGCTCTGGTTCGGCAGTATTTCCTGTTAGTGCGAGATAGGTCGGCATTAGCTTGGCGTGTGCCTGAATCAATGCAGGGGCCGTGCCGGAATTCAAGTGTGGTTGGCCGCAAATAAAAAAATCTGGCGAAAGGTTGTTCAAAAATCCACCAGTCCCGGTATGATCGCGCGCCCTGATGCACACGCTGGTAACAACCGATGATGAAACCCAACCTGATCGCCGCCGCCGAGATCGATCGCCTCGATACCTGGGCCAAGTACTCTGCGCCGATGTGCGGTTCTTGCATATCCAGCTGCTGCACCTTGCCGGTCGAGGTCAAGATCAAGGACCTGATTCGCATCGGCATCGTCGACGAGTTCGAGCGCGGCGAACCGGCGAAGAACATCGCCAAGCGTTTGCAAAAGGAAGGGATCGTCGAGCGTTACAGCCAGAAGACCGAGATCTTCACCCTCCAGCGCATGAGCAACAACGATTGCCTGTACCTGGATCGTAAGAGCCGTCTGTGCACTATTTATGAAAAGCGCCCGGATACTTGCCGCAACCACCCGAAGATCGGACCGCGACCGGGGTATTGCGCTTACAAGCCCAAAGAAGTGGCGCGTGAGACCAGCAGCAGCCGTCGTCCCCTCGACAAGTTCTGATCCGGAATCTCGCGGCCTGACAGGCCCTCATCGCGGGCAAGCCCGCTCCCACACGGTTCGGCACTGAACTCGGATTTTGTGAACACCACAAATCACTGTGGGAGCGGGCTTGCCCGCGATGAGGCCGGCACAAACACCGCACAAACCCCAGACAAACAAAAACGCCCCCGACCTTGCGGTCGGGGGCGTTTTTTTAAGCCTTAACTAAGTCGAAACTCAGTTGCCGCTTTTCTTGGCAGCGCGGGTACGCTCGCTTTCGCCCAGGATCTTCTTGCGAAGACGGATGGACTTAGGAGTGACTTCGCACAGTTCGTCTTCTTGCACGAACTCAAGAGCTTGTTCCAGGGTGAAACGGATAGGCGGAACCAGAGCGATGGTTTCGTCTTTACCCGAAGCACGCATGTTGTCGAGCTTCTTGCCTTTGGTTGGGTTGACGCCCAGGTCGTTGTCGCGGCTGTTGATGCCGACGATTTGACCTTCGTACACGTCTTCACCGTGACCCAGGAACAGTTTGCCGCGAGCTTGCAGGGTTTCCAGCGAGTAAGTCAGAGCCTTACCGGTAGCAACCGAAACCAGCACGCCGTTCTGACGGCCGGACATGTCGCCGGACTTCATCACGTCGTAACGGTCGAAGATCGAGGTCAGGATGCCTGCACCGGAGGTCAGGGTCAGGAACTCGTTACGGAAACCGATCAGGCCACGTGCCGGGATGTTGTACTCAAGGCGCACACGGCCCTTGCCATCCGGAACCATGTTGGTCAGGTCGCCTTTACGGATACCGATCTGTTCCATGATCGAACCTTGCGATTCTTCCGGCAGGTCGATGGTCACGTTTTCGTACGGTTCGTGCTTCACGCCGTCAACCATGCGGATGATCACTTCCGGACGACCAACACCCATTTCGAAGCCTTCGCGACGCATGGTTTCGATCAGTACCGAGAGGTGCAGCTCACCACGGCCGGAGACTTTGAACTTGTCGGCCGAGTCGCCTTCTTCAACGCGCAGAGCAACGTTGTACAGCAGCTCTTTGTCCAGACGTTCCTTGATGTTACGGGAAGTCACGAACTTGCCTTCTTTACCGCAGAAAGGCGAGTCGTTTACCTGGAAGGTCATGGAAACGGTTGGCTCGTCAACGGTCAGCGGCTTCATCGCTTCGACGTTCAGTGGGTCGCACAGAGTGTCGGAGATGAACAGCTGGTCGAAGCCGCTGATGCAGACGATGTCGCCGGCAGCTGCTTCTTCAACGTCGATACGGTGCAGACCATGGTGACCCATCAGCTTCAGGATACGACCGTTACGCTTCTTGCCGTCAGCGTCGATAGCGACAACCGGAGTGTTCGGCTTGATGCGGCCACGAGCGATACGGCCAACGCCGATAACACCCAGGAAGCTGTTGTAGTCCAGAGCGGAGATTTGCATCTGGAACGGACCGTCACGGTCGACTTTCGGCGCAGGTACGTTGTCGACGATCGACTGGTACAGCGGGGTCATGTCTTCCGCCATGGCGGTGTGTTCCAGACCGGCAATACCGTTCAGGGCCGAGGCGTAGACGACTTTGAAGTCCAGCTGTTCTTCGGTGGCACCCAGGTTGTCGAACAGGTCGAAGATCTGGTCCAGAACCCAGTCCGGACGCGCGCCTGGACGGTCAACCTTGTTGATGACCACGATCGGACGCAGGCCGGCTTCGAAAGCCTTCTTGGTCACGAAACGGGTTTGCGGCATAGGGCCGTCTTGAGCGTCAACCAGCAGCAGAACGGAGTCAACCATCGACATTACGCGTTCAACTTCGCCGCCGAAGTCGGCGTGGCCCGGGGTGTCCACGATGTTGATGTGGTAGCCGTTCCAGTTGATAGCGGTGTTTTTCGCCAGAATGGTAATACCGCGCTCTTTCTCCTGGTCGTTGGAGTCCATCACGCGCTCGTCGTTGAGCTCGTTGCGCTCCAGGGTGCCGGATTGACGCAAGAGTTTGTCTACCAGGGTGGTTTTACCATGGTCAACGTGAGCAATGATGGCGATGTTGCGTAGATTTTCGATCACTTGTGTATCTCGATCAGAGGATTCGGTGTGCTGACAGGTCGTGGCAGCGATTAACAGTAGAGTCAGGCCTTGCCGTTACAGCTTGACGGCAGAGTCGGGGGGCCGGTGACGCAGGCCACAGGCAAACAGCCCCGGGCTCTTAGCTCGGTCGATAAACGCGCACATTGGCATGCCCCTCACTGAGCAAATGGTGGGCATGCAGGCGACTCATCACGCCTTTGTCGCAATACAGCAGGTACTGGCGAGTAGGGTCCAGTTCCTTGAAACGAGCGTTCAATGCATAAAACGGCATCGTCTGTACCTCAATGCCACCGAGTTCCAGCGGCTCGTCTTCAGCGGCATCCGGGTGACGGATGTCGATGATGATCTGGCCCGCCAGTGCTTCGCTGACTTCTTCGATCTGCAAGTCCTGGCCCAATTCGTCGATCACGCGATCAATCGGCACCAGTTTGGCGTTCTCGAGCGCACGCTCAAGGACCGCCATGTCGAATTCTTTCTCTTCATGCTCCACGCGCGGACGCTTGGCGTGGGTCTTGGGGTTCACCGAAATGACCCCGCAATACTCCGGCATGTGCTTGGCGAAGTCGGCAGTGCCGATTTCGTTGGCCAGGTCGATGATGTCCTGCTTGTGACTGGCGATCAGCGGACGCAAGACCAGCTTGTCGGTCACGCAGTCGATCACGGACAGGTTCGGCAACGTCTGGCTCGATACCTGGGAAATCGCTTCACCGGTAACCAGCGCTTCGATGTCCAGCCGATCGGCAATACGGGAAGCAGCGCGCAACATCATACGCTTCAAAACTACACCCATATGACTGTTATCGACTTTCCCGAGAATTTCTCCCAGAACTTCCTCGAACGGCACACTGACAAATAACACGCGCTGGGAGCTGCCGTACTTCTTCCAGATGAAGTGCGCGACTTCCATGACGCCCAGTTCATGGGCCCGTCCGCCCAGATTGAAGAAGCAGAAATGGCTCATCAGGCCGCGGCGCATGATCTGGTAGGCAGCCACCGTGGAATCGAAGCCGCCGGACATCAGTACAAGCGTCTGTTCCAGGGCTCCCAGCGGATATCCGCCGATGCTGTTGTGCTGGCTGTGGATCACGAACAACCGTTTGTCGCGAATTTCGATGCGAACTTCGATTTCTGGCTCTTTCAGCGAGATTCCGGCAGCACCGCACTGACGACGCAGTTGGCTGCCGACGTATTTCTCGACATCCATCGAACTGAATTCATGCTTGCCGGCGCGTTTGCAGCGCACCGAAAAAATTTTCCCGGCCAGCGAATCGCCGAAGTGCAGCTTGCACTTGGCAACGATGTCGTCGAAATCACCCAGCGGGTATTCGTCGACCTGCAGGAAATGCGCGATGCCCGGCATGCAGCTCAGGCGATCGGTGATCTCCTTCAGTACTTTGGGCTCGCTGACGCGGGTTTCAAGCTCGAGATTGTCCCACACACCGTTCACCACCACGGCCGGGTCCAGATCGCGGAGCACGGTGCGGATGTTTTTGGCCAACTGGCGGATGAAACGCATCCGTACCGGGCGGCTCTTGATGGTGATCTCGGGGAAGACTTTTACGATTAGTTTCATGAAAACAGCGCGCGCTGGGCCAGCCGAAAAAGGGGGGCGCGGATTATAGCGGAAATTGCTCAAGGTTTAACCAGTTAATGTGCAGAAGGTTTTGCACGCACCAAAACGGGTCATTTGTCGAATTTAGCGCCACATTGTAGGGCGGAATTTTTGCCTTAAGTGCGCCTTGCGCCTTTATAAGCGTGATATTGGGGCAAAAAACCCATGGTGGGGCACTGGCATGCAATTTGCTCCCTTGTGAGGCAGGTTGCCTTGGCAGAGTATTCGCGCCGGCATCACCCACATTCTAAGGGCATCCACTACTAAGCCCGAAGCCACCCGGAGGACACTATGTCGAAGTCGGTTCAACTCATCAAAGATCATGACGTCAAGTGGATTGATCTGCGCTTCACGGACACCAAAGGCACTCAGCACCACGTGACCATGCCGGCTCGCGACGCGCTGGATGACGCTTTCTTCGAAGAAGGCAAAATGTTCGACGGTTCCTCCATCGCTGGCTGGAAAGGCATCGAAGCCTCCGACATGATCCTGATGCCGGACGACAGCACTGCCGTTCTCGACCCGTTCACCGAAGAGCCGACCCTGATCCTGGTTTGCGACGTGATCGAGCCTTCGACCATGCAAGGCTACGACCGTGACCCACGTGCGATCGCCAAGCGTGCAGAGGAATACCTGAAGTCGACCGGTATCGGCGACACCGTATTCGTTGGCCCGGAGCCAGAATTCTTCATCTTCGACGAAGTGAAGTTCAAGTCCGACATCTCCGGCTCGATGTTCAAAATCTTCTCCGAACAAGGTTCGTGGATGTCCGACCAGGACGTGGAAGGCGGCAACCGTGGCCACCGTCCAGGCGTCAAAGGCGGCTACTTCCCTGTTCCACCGTTCGACCATGACCACGAAATCCGTACCTCCATGTGCAACGCCATGGAAGAAATGGGCCTGGTCATCGAAGTTCACCACCACGAAGTGGCAACTGCCGGCCAGAACGAAATCGGCGTGAAGTTCAACACCCTGGTTGCCAAGGCTGACGAAGTTCAAACCCTGAAGTACTGCGTACACAACGTTGCTGACGCATACGGCCGCACCGCGACCTTCATGCCTAAGCCTCTGTACGGCGACAACGGTTCGGGCATGCACGTTCACCTGTCCATCGCCAAAGATGGCAAGAACACCTTCGCTGGCGAAGGCTATGCCGGCCTGTCCGACACCGCTCTGTACTTCATCGGCGGCATCATCAAGCACGGTAAGGCCCTGAACGGCTTCACCAACCCGTCGACCAACTCCTACAAGCGTCTGGTCCCAGGTTTCGAAGCGCCGGTAATGCTGGCCTACTCGGCTCGCAACCGTTCCGCTTCGATCCGCATTCCTTACGTGTCGAGCCCACGTGCTCGCCGTATCGAAGCCCGCTTCCCGGATCCAGCAGCCAACCCGTACCTGGGCTTCGCTGCACTGTTGATGGCTGGCCTGGACGGCATCCAGAACAAGATCCACCCAGGCGATGCTGCCGACAAAAACCTGTACGACCTGCCGCCTGAAGAGGCGAAAGAGATCCCACAAGTTTGCGGCAGCCTGAAAGAAGCCCTGGAAGAGCTGGACAAAGGTCGTGCGTTCCTGACCAAAGGCGGCGTGTTCTCCGATGACTTCATCGACGCTTACATCGCTCTGAAAAGCGAAGAAGAAATCAAGGTACGTACCTTCGTACACCCACTGGAATACGAGCTGTACTACAGCTGCTGATCCGGTAGCGCTGCGACACGCGGCGTGACAAAAAGAGGCCTCCTTCGGGAGGCCTTTTTTGTGCCCGCGATTCAGTGTTCGACAAAGATCCCTGTGGGAGCGGGCAAGCCCGCTCCCACAGAGCTTCGCGGTATCTGAAAGACCCCGGCAAACCATACCCAAATGTTTACAACTTGGGTCAATCGTCAGCCCTGACCTATGCTGCAACTCAACGCTTTCGTTTCTGGTCGATTTTATGGGTCGTGGTTTTCTGTTCATCTTGCTGCTGATCGCCCTGCCCGTCGCCGCGCAGATCTATAAGTACACCGACGCCGCCGGCAACACCGCGTATAGCAATCAACCACCCGATGGCGTGAAGGCCCAGCCGGTCGAACTGCCGCCGCTCAATAGCGTTGAACGCCAGACTCCCGCAGCAGCGCCCGCCGAAGCCACCCGCCGCGAACAACCGCGCAGCGCGTACGAGGTGCTGGAGCTGACCAACTTGCCCACCACCGAAGCGCTGCGAGCCAACAACGGCAGCTTCACCGTCAACGTGCTGATCAAACCGCGCTTGCAGGGCCCGCATCTGTTCAGGCTGTTGCTGGACGACCAACCTTACGGCCAGCCGAGCAACGTACCGACCCTGCAACTGGTGAATATTGATCGAGGGTTGCACAGCCTCGCGGTGCAGGTGATCGATGGGGAAAACATCGTGCAGCAGAGCCCGACCGTGACCTTCACGGTGCAGCGGGTGCATAAGCCGTGAGGTTTTGGCTGCTGGCCGCCTGCTTGATCGCGCTGCCCGCGTCAGCCGAGGTCTTCACCTACGTCGACGCCCAGGGCAATCGGGTCTTCACCGATCAGCCAGGCTCCGGCAATGCCAAGCGCGTGCCGATCGCCGCAGGCAATCGTATGTCCGCCAACCCGACCGGCGCACCTCCGGTCGTTGCCGGAAAAAAAGCAGAAGCCAAACCCCTGTTCCGCTACGACATGCTGCGAGTACTGGTGCCCGAGCCCGACGCCACAATCCGCAGCAGTGCCGGAGAGTTGATCGTCAGCATCACCAGCGAACCCGGCCTGCAACGCGGTCATCGCTACCGCTTGCTGCTCGACGGCCAGCCCACCGCCGAGCCCGGCCCCAGCCCGGTATTTGCCCTGAGCAACATCGACCGCGGCAGCCACAACCTGTCGGTGGAAATCCTCGACGAACTCGGCCGCACCGTCGAGCGCACCGCCAATCAACCGTTCCACATGTTGCGCATCTCCCTCGCGCAAAAACGCCAGGTCAAACCCTGCACCCTCGCCGACTACGGCCAGCGGCCGGAATGCCCGCTCAAAGACAAACCCGAAGAAGAAAAAAATCCCTTCCTGCGCTTCTTCTAACATCGTTCAACTTTTCGCACTACATTGGTGCAATAGGTTGCACCGTACTCACATACCAACCCATTTTGGTTCGAAAGTACCCGCGAAAGCTGGCAGAACGCCACGCAAGCGCGCGTCAAACGCCCGTTTCAGGCCTTTAACGCTTCTTTTCGGAGCCTTGGTTTGGTTTTTGCATTTTCCTGGTATCGGCGCGTTATTCACGCGCACGCCCTGCTCCAAAAGAGGTCCTGATGACCATTAGCGACGCACTGCATCGATTGCTGCTCGACAACCTGACCACCGCCACCATTCTGCTCGACGCCGAACTGCGCCTCGAGTACATGAACCCGGCGGCAGAGATGCTTCTGGCCATCAGCGGCCAGCGCAGCCATGGCCAGTTCATCAGTGAGTTGTTCACCGAGTCCACCGAAGCACTGAACTCCCTGCGCCAGGCGGTCGAACAGGCGCATCCGTTCACCAAACGCGAAGCGATGCTGACGGCCCTCACCGGCCAGACGCTGACCGTCGACTACGCGGTAACCCCGATCCTGGCCAACGGCGCCACCATGCTGCTGCTGGAAGTCCATCCGCGCGACCGCTTGCTGCGAATCACAAAGGAAGAGGCGCAACTGTCGAAGCAGGAAACCAGCAAGATGCTGGTGCGCGGCCTCGCCCACGAGATCAAGAACCCGCTGGGCGGGATTCGCGGCGCGGCCCAGTTGCTTGCCCGCGAACTGCCGGAAGAAAGTCTGCGCGATTACACCAACGTCATCATCGAAGAAGCCGACCGCCTGCGAAATCTCGTCGATCGCATGCTCGGCTCCAACAAGTTGCCGTCGCTGGCCATGTGCAACGTCCACGAAGTGCTGGAACGCGTCTGCCACTTGGTCGAGGCCGAAAGCCAGGGCTGCATCACATTGGTGCGCGATTACGATCCAAGCATTCCCGACGTATTGATCGACCGTGAACAGATGATTCAGGCGGTCCTGAACATCGTGCGTAACGCGATGCAGGCCATCAGCAGCCAGAACGAACTGCGCCTGGGCCGCATCACTATGCGCACCCGTGCCATGCGCCAGTTCACCATCGGCCACGTGCGCCATCGCCTGGTGACCAAGATCGAAATCATCGACAACGGTCCCGGCATTCCTGCGGAACTTCAGGAAACCATCTTCTTTCCCATGGTCAGCGGGCGCCCGGACGGTACCGGACTCGGCCTGGCCATTACCCAGAACATCATCAGCCAGCACCAGGGCCTGATCGAATGTGAAAGCCATCCAGGCCACACCACCTTCTCGATCTTTCTGCCACTGGAACAAGGAGCCACATCGACATGAGCCGTAGTGAAACCGTGTGGATCGTCGATGACGACCGTTCTATCCGTTGGGTCCTGGAAAAAGCCTTGCAGCAGGAAGGCATGACCACGCAGAGCTTCGACAGCGCCGATGGCGTGATGAGCCGCCTGGCGCGCCAGCAGCCGGACGTGATCATCTCCGACATTCGCATGCCGGGTGCCAGCGGTCTGGACCTTCTGGCGCGGATTCGCGAGCAACACCCACGGCTGCCAGTGATCATCATGACCGCGCACTCCGATCTGGACAGCGCTGTCGCGTCTTACCAGGGCGGCGCGTTCGAATACCTGCCCAAGCCGTTCGATGTCGACGAAGCGGTGTCCCTGGTCAAGCGCGCCAACCAGCACGCCCAGGAACAGCAAGGCCTGGAAGTCCCGGTCGCCCTGACCCGCACACCCGAAATCATCGGGGAAGCGCCGGCGATGCAGGAAGTGTTTCGCGCCATCGGGCGCTTGAGCCACTCCAACATTACCGTGTTGATCAACGGTGAATCGGGTACGGGTAAAGAACTGGTGGCCCACGCCCTGCACCGCCACAGCCCACGGGCTGCTTCGCCGTTCATTGCGCTGAACATGGCGGCCATCCCGAAAGACCTGATGGAATCCGAGCTGTTCGGCCATGAAAAAGGCGCGTTCACCGGCGCGGCCAACCTGCGTCGCGGACGTTTCGAACAGGCGGATGGCGGCACGCTGTTCCTTGATGAGATCGGCGACATGCCGGCGGACACGCAGACCCGTTTGCTGCGCGTACTGGCCGACGGCGAGTTCTACCGCGTCGGCGGCCACGTGCCGGTCAAAGTCGACGTGCGGATCATCGCGGCGACTCACCAGAACCTGGAAACCCTGGTGCACGCCGGGAAATTCCGTGAGGACTTGTTCCACCGTCTCAACGTGATCCGCATTCATATTCCACGGTTGTCGGACCGTCGCGAAGACATCCCGACCCTCGCCAAGCACTTTCTCAGCCGTGCCGCGCAAGAACTGGCGGTCGAGCCGAAGCTGTTGAAAAGCGAAACCGAGGAATACCTGAAGAACCTGCCGTGGGGCGGTAACGTCCGTCAGCTGGAAAACACCTGCCGCTGGATCACGGTGATGGCTTCGGGTCGCGAAGTGCACATCAGCGACCTGCCGCCGGAGCTGCTGAGCCTGCCGCAGGATTCGGCGCCGGTGACCAATTGGGAGCAAGCGCTGCGCCAGTGGGCCGACCAGGCGTTGGCGCGCGGTCAGTCGAGCCTGCTCGACACCGCAGTGCCGGCGTTTGAGCGGATCATGATCGAGACTGCGCTCAAACATACGGCTGGCCGCCGCCGCGATGCCGCGGTTTTGCTGGGTTGGGGGCGTAATACCCTGACGCGCAAGATCAAGGAATTGGGGATGAAGGTGGATGGTGGGGATGATGATGAAGGGGAAGAGGGTTAATCAGCCTTCAATTTCCATCGTTGCTTAAATCCATTCGCGGGCAAGCCTCGCTCCCACAGTGATCTTCAGTGTGTTCACGATTGCGTGAACACCATTGAACCCTGTGGGAGCGGGCTTGCCCGCGATGCTTTTGGGGACTGCCGTGCACCGCCTGAATGCACCGTGAACCGCAATCGCGCACGCCAACTGATCCGAAATCCTGCCTGCGCTCGCAATCCAAGCCTTATCGAAAAAACACGAAAGCCCCGTAATCCGGGGCTTTCAGCGTTTCGAAGCGGCTTTCTGTTTCAACTTGTTAAAACCTGGCACGCCCCCTGCAATAGTCCATTCAGTGATTCAGTTCACTACCCGGTTTCGGGGACCTTGGTACAGGCAGGCCGGGGATTCCCCTCTTTACATCGGGCTCACACCGCACTTGCGACGAGCCCAAACAGTTTTGGGGCCCTTGATACAGGCAGGTCAGGGGTTCCTTCTTTACACCGGGCTCACGACGCAACGCGCGAGCCCTGCCGTTTTGGGAACCTTGGTACAGGCAGGCCGGGGATTCCCTCTTTTATTGCTCTCGGAGATGGATCTCCAGCCGCCAGCGGTCATCGACCTCGCTACCGGCCCACTCGCCTTGCAGTGGCCGGGCCGCCACCACCGACAGCAACAATCCCCCATCACTCAAACGCACGCGCCAGTTCACGCTCTTGTCGTTGAGCTTGAGCTGGCCTTTCTGTGCTTTGCCTTCAGCCTCGAACAGCAATGCCAGGCTACCGTCGACGAACTCGCCGTGGGACTTGGGTTCGTTGTTGAACCACACCACCAGCCCATCGTTCGTCACGTCGACTTGCTGCAGTTCGCTGGGGTCGGGCGTGGTCAGGCGACCGATCATCAGCCCCACCATCACCCCGACAATCGCCAGCGAAGCCATCACGCGGGGGAATAGTTTCGATCGGACATCCGCTTGCGGCGTAGAATGCCCGTCATCTTTACCTTCGGAGCCGTGCATGTTTCACGTCATCCTTTTTCAACCAGAAATTCCGCCGAATACCGGCAACGTTATCAGGCTGTGCGCCAACAGTGGCTGCCACCTGCATTTGATCGAACCGCTGGGCTTCGAGATGGACGACAAGCGCCTGCGCCGGGCCGGCCTCGACTATCACGAGTATGCCACCCTGCAACGCCATGCAGACCTCGCCAGCTGTCTGGAGAGCCTTGGCCATCCACGATTGTTCGCGTTCACCACCAAGGGTTCGCGGCCTTTCCACGACGCGAGCTTCGCCGAGGGTGATGCCTTCCTGTTCGGCCCTGAAAGCCGGGGCTTGCCCGCCGAAGTGCTGGATGCCCTGCCCGGCGAACAACGTCTGCGTTTGCCGATGCGCGAAGGCTGTCGCAGCCTGAACCTGTCGAACACCGTGGCGGTTGCCGTGTACGAAGGCTGGCGCCAGCTCGGTTTCAAATAACGCCACAAACCAATGTGGGAGCGAGCCTGCTCGCGAAAGCGGTTTGTCAGGCGACATTGATGTCTCTGACACTCCCTATTCGCGAGCAGGCTCGCTCCCACATTGAAATTGCTTTGGTGCTTAAATCGCTTATTGAACGGTCGGAGTCTCGCCAGCCGCCTGCATGCGTTGCAGTTCTTGTGCGTACAGTGCGTCGAAGTTCACCGGGGCCAGCATCAGGGCCGGGAACGAACCGCGAGTCACCAGGCTGTCCAGGGTTTCACGAGCGTACGGGAACAGGATGTTCGGGCAGAACGCGCCGAGGGTGTGGCTCATCGAAGCGTCGTCCAGGTTCTTGATCAGGAAGATCCCGGCCTGTTGCACTTCAGCGATGAACGCCACTTCGCCGTTCTCACCGTTTTTCACGGTCACGGACAGGGTCAGCACGACTTCGTGGAAGTCGCCTTCCAGCGCCTTTTGACGGGTGTTCAGATCCAGACCGACGCTCGGCTCCCACTGCTGGCGGAAGATCGCCGGGCTTTTCGGAGCTTCGAAAGACAAGTCACGTACGTAGATGCGCTGCAAGGAGAATTGCGGTGCGGTTTCTTCTTCGCTGGCTGCAGTGTTCTGTTGGTCAGTCATCTCAGATCCTTTCTGATCTTGGGGTCTTATAGGGAAGGCATTCAGGCCTTGAGCATGGCGTCGAGCTTGCCGGCGCGCTCAAGGGCAAACAAATCATCACAGCCACCAATATGGCGCTCGCCGATCCAGATCTGCGGCACGGACGTACGTCCGGCCTTCTGGGCCATGGCGGCGCGCACCTGCGGCTTGCCATCGACCTTGATCTCTTCGAAGGCCACGCCTTTGTTCTCGAGCAGGTACTTGGCTCGCGAGCAATAAGGGCAGTAATCGCTGGAATAGACGACGACGTTGCTCATATCACTTCACCAGCGGCAGGTTGTCGCCTTTCCAGCTGGAAATACCGCCGGACAGCTTGGCGGCGGTGAAGCCGGATTTCATCAGTTCGCGAGCGTGAGTGCCAGCGGTCTGGCCCATGGCGTCGACCAGGATGATGGTCTTGGCCTTGTGCTTTTCCAGTTCGGCGACGCGAGCCGCCAGTTTGTCGTGAGGAATGTTCAACGCGCCAACAATGTGACCGGCGGTGAAATCCTTGACCGGACGAATGTCGATCACAACGCCCGCGTCCTTGTTGACCAGCCCGGTCAGTTCACCGGTGCTCAGGCTGCGGCCGCCGCCTTGCATCTGATAGGCGATCAGCAACGCCAGCAGTACGACGAAGATACCGACGAGCAGATAGTGGTTAGTGGCGAATTGAATCAGGTTAGCAACCATCGAAGGAGGTTCCAGGGCGTTAAAATGTCGGCCAGTATACACAGCCACTATGGTGGGCCAAACCCCGTCCGGCGGTGACGCCGTCGGAACTTCGCTTTAAACTGCCACTCCCTTTTCCATTGCCCTCTTTTAACTCAGCCACGAGTGGAATCCATGACTACCACGCCTAAACCTTTGGTCCTGATCATCCTCGACGGCTTCGGTCACAGTGAGAGCCCTGAATCCAACGCCATCTATGCGGCGAAGAAGCCCGTACTGGACCGCCTGTGGGCCACGGTGCCGAACGGTCTGATCTCGGGCAGCGGCATGGACGTCGGTCTGCCGGATGGCCAGATGGGCAACTCCGAAGTCGGCCACATGAACCTGGGCGCCGGCCGTGTTGTGTATCAGGACTTTACGCGCGTGACCAAATCGATCCGCGACGGCGAGTTTTTCGAGAACCCGACCATTTGCGCTGCGGTGGATAAAGCCGTTGCCGCCGGTAAAGCCGTGCATTTCATGGGCCTGCTGTCCGATGGCGGGGTTCACAGCCACCAGGATCACCTGGTCGCCATGGCTGAACTGGCCTACAAGCGCGGTGCCGAAAAAATCTACCTGCACGCCTTCCTCGACGGCCGTGATACGCCGCCGAAAAGCGCCCAGTCGTCCATCGAACTGCTCGACGCGACCTTCCAGGCCCTCGGCAAAGGCCGGATCGCCAGCATTATTGGCCGTTACTTCGCCATGGACCGCGACAACCGCTGGGACCGCGTAGCCCAGGCTTACAACCTGATTGTCGATGGCAACGGCGAATTCAACGCCGCCACCGCTCAGGAAGGCCTGCAAGCCGCGTACGAACGTGGCGAGAGCGACGAATTCGTCAAAGCCACCTCCATCGGTGAGCCGGTGAAAGTCGAAGACGGCGACGCCGTGGTGTTCATGAACTTCCGCGCCGACCGCGCCCGCGAACTGACCCGGGTCTTCGTCGAAGACGATTTCAAGGATTTCGAGCGTGCTCGTCAGCCAAAACTGGCCGGCTTCGTCATGCTGACCCAATACGCCGCCAGCATCCCAGCCCCCTCGGCCTTCGCCGCCGGCAGCCTGGACAACGTGCTCGGCGACTACCTGGCGAAAAACGGCAAGACCCAACTGCGCATCGCCGAAACCGAGAAATATGCGCACGTGACCTTCTTCTTCTCCGGCGGTCGCGAAGAACCGTTCCCGGGCGAAGAGCGCATCCTGATCCCGTCGCCGAAAGTCGCCACTTATGACTTGCAGCCGGAAATGAGCGCGCCGGAAGTCACCGACCGCATCGTCGATGCCATCGAAAACCAGCGTTACGACGTGATCGTGGTCAACTACGCCAACGGCGACATGGTCGGCCACAGCGGCGTGTTTGAAGCAGCGGTGAAAGCCGTGGAATGCCTGGACCTGTGCGTCGGCCGCATCGTCGATGCTCTGGAAAAAGTCGGTGGCGAAGCGCTGATCACCGCCGACCACGGCAACGTCGAGCAAATGGCCGACGCCTCCACCGGCCAGGCGCATACCGCTCACACCACCGAACCGGTGCCGTTCATTTATGTCGGCAAGCGTGATTTCAAGGTTCGCGATGGCGGCGTGCTGGCGGATGTGGCGCCGACCATGTTGAAGCTGCTGGGCCTGGAAAAACCGGCGGAAATGACCGGTACTTCCATTCTGGTGTAACCGAACCCCGCAAACCCCCGAATAACCCTGTGGGAGCGGGCTTGCCCGCGATAGCAATCTGACAGCCAACTTCTATGTTGAATGTCAGGACGCCATCGCGGGCAAGCCCGCTCCCACAGTGGTTTGTGGTGGTTTCAAAGATTAATTACACCCGTATCCCAGGCCGGTTATCACACAGCCCCAATTGGGCGTTTTTTTTGCAGCGTGGGGCGGGCATACTAGGCCGTCCCTTTCCCTGGTATCACCCGCCTCTATGCTTCGCGTCCTGATAGCCCTTGCCCTGACTTGCCTGCTCCAACCGGCCTTTGCTGACGAGCGCGCGCAAACCCAACAACAGTTGGACGCCACGCGTCAGGACATCGCCGAGCTGAAAAAACTGCTGGGCAAGCTCCAGGAAGAAAAATCCGGCGTGCAGAAAGACCTCAAGGGCACCGAGACCGAGATGGGCAAGCTCGAGAAGCAGGTCGAAGCCCTGCAAAAAGAGCTGAAGAAAAGCGAATCCGAGCTGCAGCGTCTCGATGGTGAGAAAAAAAAACTCCAGAGCGCGCGCACTGAACAGCAACGACTGATCGCCATTCAGGCCCGCGCGGCCTATCAGAACGGCCGCCAGGAGTATTTGAAGCTGCTGCTCAACCAGCAAAACCCGGAAAAATTCGCCCGCACCCTCACCTATTACGATTACCTGAGCCAGGCCCGCCTTGAGCAGTTGAAGAGTTTCAACGAAACCCTGCGCCAACTGGCCAATGTCGAAAAAGACATCGCCCTGCAGCAAGCGCAATTGCTGGTGCAAAAGAGCAGTCTCGACAGCCAGCGCGACGAACTCGACAAAGTCCGTCAGGAGCGCCAGCAAGTCCTCGCCAAACTCAGCGACGACGTAAAGGCGCGCGACCAGAAGCTGGCCGCCCGCGAGCAGGATCAGGCAGACCTGTCTAAAGTCCTTAAAACCATCGAAGAAACCCTGGCTCGCCAGGCTCGAGAGGCAGAAGAAGCGCGGCAAAAAGCGCTGATTGCCCAGCAGGAAGCCGAAAAAAAGCGTTTACGTGAGGCCGAGGCTCAAGCAGATGCCACCGACGCCCCACGCAAACCCATCAAATCGACACCCGGCGCACTGGTATCCAGTTCAGGCGAGACCTTCGGCGGCCCTTTTGCTTCAACTCGCGGCAAACTTCCATGGCCGGTTGATGGTCGACTGCTGGCACGCTTTGGTGAAACCCGTGGCGACGACGCCCGCACCAAGTGGGACGGCGTGATGATCAGCGCCTCCGCCGGCAGCCAGGTGCATGCGGTGCACGGCGGGCGCGTGGTGTTTGCCGATTGGTTGCGCGGTGCCGGTCTGCTGGTGATCCTCGACCATGGCAACGGTTTTTTGAGTCTTTATGGTCACAACCAGACGTTGCTCAAGTCTGCGGGTGACGTGGTGAAAGCCGGTGAGTCCATCTCCACTGTCGGCAACAGTGGCGGGCAGGACACACCAGCACTGTATTTCGCAATTCGTCAGCAGGGTCACCCGAGTGATCCGGCGCAATGGTGCCGCGCGCAAGGATAGGCGTTGAGTCACCTACATTAGGAGTTCGTTCGACATGCTGCATTTGTCCCGTCTTACCTCGCTGGCCCTGACGATCGCCCTGGTGATCGGCGCGCCTCTGGCGTTCGCTGCTCAACCGGCTCCGGCGGTCGCGCCTGCGGGCACTGCGGCAACCACCAAGGCGCCGTTGCCGCTGGAAGAGTTGCGCACCTTTGCCGAGGTCATGGACCGGATCAAGGCAGCCTATGTCGAACCGGTGGACGACAAGACCCTGCTGGAAAACGCCATCAAAGGCATGCTCAGCAACCTCGACCCGCACTCCGCCTACCTGGGCCCGGAAGACTTCGCTGAATTGCAGGAAAGCACCAGCGGCGAATTCGGCGGCCTGGGCATCGAAGTCGGCGCCGAAGACGGGTTCATCAAGGTGGTTTCGCCTATCGATGACACCCCGGCGTCCAAGGCTGGCATTCAGGCCGGCGACTTCATCGTCAAAATCAACGGTGCGCCGACCCGCGGCCAGACCATGACCGAAGCCGTGGACAAGATGCGCGGCAAGATCGGCCAGAAAATCACCCTGACCCTGGTTCGCGACGGCGGCACGCCGTTCGACGTGACCCTGGCCCGCGCCATCATTCAGGTGAAGAGCGTGAAGAGCCAACTGCTGGAGTCCGGCTACGGCTACATCCGTATCACCCAGTTCCAGGTCAAGACCGGCGACGAAGTCTCCAAGGCCCTGGCCAAGTTGCGCAAGGACAACGGCAAGAAGCTCAAAGGCATCATCCTCGACCTGCGTAACAACCCGGGCGGCGTGCTGCAGGCGGCAGTGGAAGTGGTCGACCACTTCATCACCAAAGGCCTGATTGTCTACACCAAGGGCCGCATCGCCAATTCCGAGTTGCGCTTCTCCGCCACCGGCAAAGACGAAAGCGAAGCCGTGCCAATGGTTGCGCTGATCAATGGCGGCAGTGCCTCGGCCTCGGAAATTGTTGCCGGCGCCTTGCAGGATCAGAAACGCGCGGTGGTCATGGGCACCACCAGTTTCGGTAAAGGTTCGGTACAAACCGTGCTGCCGCTGAACAACGACCGCGCGCTGAAGATCACCACGGCGCTGTATTACACGCCGAACGGCCGCTCGATCCAGGCTCAGGGCATCGTCCCGGACATCGAAGTACGCAAGGCCAAGATCACCAGCGAGCAGGACGGCGAGTACTTCAAGGAAGCCGATCTGCAAGGCCACCTGGGCAATGGCAACGGCGGCGCCGACAAACCGACCGGTTCCGCCGGCAAGGCCAAGGCAATGCCACAGGATGATGATTACCAGTTGGCCCAGGCCTTGAGCCTGCTCAAAGGGTTGAGCATCACCTCCGGCCGCTGAGATGCGCCTGCGGTTAGTTCTCGGTCTGCTGTGCTGTCTGGCGGGTGTTGCTCACGCGGCGCCCGCCCCGCAAAAAGCCTACATCAGCCTGATCATCGATGACCTGGGGCAGAACCTGCCCCGGGATCGCCGCGTGCTGGCCCTGCCCGGCCCGGTGACCACGGCGATCATGCCTGACACACCCCACGCCACCGAATTCGCTCGCGAAGCCCATCGCGCCGGCAAGATCGTTATCCTGCACATGCCGATGGACCCGGCCACGGGGCCGTTCGCCTGGCACCCCGAGTTACCCATCGAAGAACTCGAAAAGCGCCTGAACACGGCGTTCAAGGTGGTGCCATATACCGCTGGCATCAACAACCACATGGGCAGTCGCATGACCGCACAGCAACCCGCCATGGCTTGGTTGATGGCGGATTTGCAGCGCCGACACAAGTTATTCGTCGACAGCCGAACCAGCGCGCAAACCGTGGCAGCAGCCGAGGCACAGAAGATCGGTTTGGCGAGTGTATCGCGGGATGTGTTTCTGGATGATGAGCGCACTGAAACCGCAATTTTTACTCAGCTACAGACGGCTATCAGCCTGGCGCGCAAGCAGGGTTCTGCAGTGATGATCGGGCATCCGTATCCGCAGACTCTGGCGGTACTGGAACGTGAGCTGCCCAAGCTCAAGGCTCAGGGCATTGACTGGATCGATATCAAACAGATGATCAGTGTGCGCGGCAATCGTGCAACGGCAGCGCACGGCAAGGATGGCCAGTACCGTCTCCCGACCGCACGGTAGTTCCTCGCAGCCCACTCCATTTCGCGATAACTATTTATACCTGCCGGTACACCGCCGCGTGCCACGATAGCGCTCACCCTGAATTTCATCACCAAGGAATGGACATGAAATATCTCAGCTTCTTTTGCTTCGCCGGCCTGATTGGCCTGTTGGCTAATTCCGCAGTGCAGGCCCGCGATCTTGGCGAAGGCGCTATCAACGACTCACCGTCAAGGGCACTGCAAAACAGCGAACATTTTTATGAAACCTGGAGCGGCGTGGGACGACTCAGCCTCCAATCGGGCGAGAGCTGCAGCGCCGTTCTGCTGGACACGCGAAACAGACACCGCCAAGCCACTGGCCCTGCTTATCTGCTCACCAGCGGTCATTGCGCGCTCTTTCAATACGGTTCGGCGCGGACCAATCAGCCTTTGGAAGCCAGCGTCACCTTCCACTACTTTCATGACATGCCACAGCGTAAGCGCCGATACGCCATCCGAACTGCCCGATGGAGCAGTCTGGTCGGGACCGATCTTGCAGTACTGGAGGTCGACGCGACATTGGCGTCGCTGATACAGGCCGGGGTCAACCCGCTCAAGCTGGCGCCCCATCAAACCTACGAGCGTCAGGATGTGCTTAACGTTGGCGCGCCGGGTGGCTTTACCGAACAGGGGCTTCGATTGAGCGCCTGCGCTGAACAAACCGCCGGAACATTCATCGATCATCCCGGGGTGTTCCCTTTAGCCATGAAAAACAGCTGCGACCTTTACGCTGGCAACTCCGGTAGCCCGATGCTGAACCGCCGCACCAATGAAGTCACCGGCATCGTCAGTAAAATCGCGATGTCGCGCAATACCCCAGCGCCGCCCGGTTGTGAGCACTCGACGTCTTGCAAGGCCGCCCGTTTCAACTACAGCTACTCCGCCAACTTTCTTCACTACTGCTTTACTGACGGTGTCTTCACCAGAGATGGGGCGAACTGTTCATTGGAGCCGGTCGAGCTGACTGTCACGGAGCCCTGGAAGTTCAAGCCATACGTTCATAGAACGCAAAATGCAGATGGGCAGATCGTATTGCCTACGTGGGATTTCAGGTTCTCCCTCGAGGCGCCCTTCTATCGCCACAAAACGGTCCATAACGCCAGGGACTGCAAAGCTTCCGACAATTACAGCGCCGCCATCAGCGCTGAAGAGGCTTACATCAATAGTGAAATCGGGCCACAAAGCGGCGCACATGCGCTCTGTATTATCGGCGTCGCCTCAAGGGAACAGCAGCTGACAAGCGCGACGCTGAATAACGTGTTTACAAGTGCCGTGTACTTGAGCGCGACGCCGGCCGCTCCGTCTCAGGTTGTATCGAAGTGATGGCTACAGATACTTCGCCATGATGTCGTCCACCACACCTTCCTTGCGTAGCTGATCCAGCGCGGCTTGCAGCTTGGCGACGGTTTCATCCGGAACGTCTTTATTCAACGCCAGGTACAACTCGGCACTATTGAAGCGCAGCACGGTTTTGAGTCCTGTCACCCCATCCTGACGCGCCAGATAGCGGCCTGCCGGGTCACCAGTGGCCCACAGGTCGATCTGACCGTTGACGAGTTTTTTTGCGTTGTCCTGATCGCGCAGCACAACGACCGGCTTCAGTCCCTGCTTGGCTAGCGTCTCGGCAATCGCATCGCCCTTGTAGGCGCCGATCTTGTAATTGCGCGCCTGATCCAGCGTCTCGAGCGTGATCTTGCTGTCAGCCTTGGCCAGCATGATCCAGTCGTCCGGACCAATCGGGCCAACCCACTTGAACAGCTTCTCGCGGTCCGGCAACCGCGCCATCACAAATACGCCGTAACCGGGTTTCTCCAGGGCGAGCTTATAGATTCGCTCCCAAGGGAAACGCAGGGTCAGGCTGTAGGTAATGTTGGCGCGTTTGAACATCTCGCGGACGATGTCCACGGCAATGCCGTTGATGTTCTCGTCCTGAGCGAAGTTCTTGCCGTTCTTCGCCATGTTGTACGGTGGGAAATTTTCCGTGAGCAACACCAGATCGGTGTCGGGACTTTCTTCAGCGTGCACTCCATTGATGAGCAACAGATAAGCGCTGGCAAGGACAAGAAGAAGGCGTTTGATCATGTCGGGCTACCGAAATCCATGGCGTGCCCAAGAGTGCCTTGAGCCCGCCATACTGTCTACTGGCCTTTTGATAACAGCCTTATGTAGATCGTTAAAATAATGGGTGTCACGTCACTGCGTTAGATAGTTACCGCACTCCACCGCGCCGCATCTGATTAATTGCCAATACCCGGCGACGGGCCGGTTTCTTCATATTAATCAGAGACAACGCTCAATGAATCCGATCCCCTTACTGCTTACCAGCGCTATGTGCTCACTGTGCACTCCGTGCTTTGCAAACGGCAGCGATTACGGCGAAGGCCTGCAGAACCTGACGCCTTCAGTAGTGCTTGAAAACACCAACGGCTCCCGCGACCACTGGCAAGGTATCGGGCGCCTGACCACCGGCTTAGGCAACTGTACTGCGACCCTTCTGGATACACGCGATGAACCCGAGCGGCCAGGAACTCCCGCTTACGTGCTTACTGCAGGCCACTGCATCGAATTGACCAATGGCAACATCGTCACAGACAGACCGGTTAACGGCACCCTCACATTCAACTATTTCACTGACAGCACCGCATTCAAGACCTATCCGCTTAAGACGACGACATGGCGGAGCATACAAGGCGTTGATATGGCCATCGTCGAGCTGGATGTCAGCCTGCAGAAGCTCATCGAGAATGGCATACAGCCATTGAAGCTGGCGCGAGAAACACCCGCGGACGGGACCGACGTATTGATCGTCGGGGCACCATATGGCTTTGATCAAAACACGCTGCGGATGTCGGCCTGTGCTCTGCAACCGGCGCAGGAAATCGTTGAAGGCGCCTGGGTATGGCGCAACACGTTCATGACTCGTTGTCAGGATGTTCGGGGAGGCGGTTCAGGAAGCCCGCTACTGGATCGCGCCTCCAATGAGATCGTTGGAGTGATCGGGACAGGAAATTTTGATGAAAGCCTTGTTCCATGCCGCGTGCATGCTCCGTGCACCCTCGCTGGAGAGGCTTATCAGGCAATACCGGGAAATGTATACGGTAATCCGACGGCATTTCTCAATGGGTGCTTCGTGGAAGGTCGGATCGCAAAAAACCCGCCGTCGTCCTGCCAACTCTTCCCGGCGTTCACCATCGACACCGACGCTACCACGCTGGAAAGTTACCAACGGGTCAAACATCAGGATGACGGCTCAATTGCCATTCCGACCTGGAACTATCGATTCTCTATCAGCACCGGCTTCTATCGTCATAAAACCGTGCGCAAGGCAATGGAGTGCGAGAGCCCTCATCACTACAGCGATGCCGAGGGCTCAACAAATGCTTTCATCAATTCCGAAATAGGGCGTGAACCCGGTCTCTATTTTCTGTGCATTGTCGGCGTCGATTCTGCGACGCAAAAACCCGAATCGGGACTTCTGAAAAATGCACTGTCCCTGCCAGTCGAGATACTGGATAACAAGCCAACCACCCCGCCAGATCTGTCGATCGTGACCGAAGTCTATGTGGCCCTGGCGAAAGCGGAGGAGCCGCACAGGACCTATTCGATAAAATATGGTCCCGTCGCAACGACAGACTGCGTTCAACCTGAAAACTACAGGAACGACGTGGACATGGATTTCTTCATTCCAGGCCACGACCTTCCGGGGAAGCTCTGCTCCATCGCCTACGATAAATCGGGGCAGGCGTCAGAGCCGAGGGTCGACTTGCTGCCTGCGGCAGGCACTCAAGAGGCGGCGACCCTCAAGGCTGAAGTTGCCAACTGACATCGGTCCGGAAGTTTTTCCGGACGCGTTATCGCATCACGATCCCGCGATGGGCCATGTAGGCCTTGGCTTCCTGCACGGTGTATTCGCCGAAGTGGAAAATACTCGCCGCCAGAACTGCGCTGGCGTGACCTTCGATAATGCCGTCGGCCAAATGCTGCAGGTTGCCGACGCCGCCGGAGGCGATCACCGGAATACCCAACGCATCGCTGATGGCGCGAGTCACGCCCAGGTCGAAGCCGTTTTTCATGCCGTCCTGATCCATGCTGGTCAGCAGGATTTCACCGGCACCCAGGCCTTCCATCTTCTTCGCCCACTCGACGGCGTCGAGACCGGTTGGCTTGCGCCCGCCGTGGGTGAAGATTTCCCAGCGCGGGGTTTCGCCCGGGCCGGAGACCTTCTTCGCGTCGATGGCGACGACGATGCATTGCGAACCGAAATGTTGCGCAGCCTCGCCAACGAATTCCGGGTTGAAGACGGCGGCGGTATTGATCGACACCTTGTCCGCGCCGGCATTCAGCAAGTTGCGAATGTCCTGCACGGTGCGCACGCCGCCGCCAACGGTCAGCGGAATAAACACCTGGCTGGCCATGCGTTCAACGGTATGCAGCGTGGTGTCGCGACCGTCGACGCTGGCAGTGATGTCGAGAAAAGTAATCTCGTCCGCACCCTGCTCGTCGTAACGACGGGCGATTTCCACCGGGTCGCCGGCATCACGAATGTTCTCGAACTTCACACCTTTGACGACCCGGCCGTTGTCCACGTCCAGGCAAGGGATGATGCGTTTGGCCAGCGCCATGGTCAGTCCTCAGCCTTTGTACGAATCGCAGAAAGCTTGCGCTTCAGCGACGTCGAGGGTGCCTTCGTAGATCGCCCGGCCGGTGATCGCGCCGATGATGCCTGGCGCCTTGGCGTCGAGCAGCGACTTGATGTCACCGAGGTTGTGGATACCGCCGGAAGCGATCACCGGAATGCGCGTGGCAGCCGCCAGCGCAGCGGTGTACGACACGTTGCAGCCCTGCATCATGCCGTCTTTGGCGATGTCGGTATAAACGATCGCGGACACACCGTCAGATTCAAACTGCTTGGCCAGGTCGATAACGTTCACCGTGCTGATTTCAGCCCAGCCATCGGTAGCCACGAAGCCATCTTTGGCATCCAGGCCGACGATCACCTTGCCCGGGAACGCGCGGCAGGCTTCAGCAACGAAAGCCGGATCTTTCACGGCCTTGGTGCCGATGATCACGTAGCTCACGCCCGCTTTCACGTAGTGCTCGATGGTTTCCAGGGAGCGGATACCGCCGCCGATCTGAATCGGCAGGTTCGGGTAGCGCTTGGCGATGGCAGTGACCACTTCACCGTTGACCGGCTGGCCTTCGAAGGCGCCGTTCAGGTCGACCAGATGCAGACGACGGCAACCGCCCTCCACCCACTTGGCGGCCATGCTCACCGGGTCATCGGAGAACACCGTGGAATCTTCCATGCGGCCCTGGCGCAGACGAACACAGGCACCGTCCTTGAGATCGATAGCGGGAATAATCAGCATCTGGCAAACCTTCAAATTCGATTGTTCAGCTTCGCTCGAAAATCAGTTTTTCTCGAGCGCCCACAGGTCGCTTTCGATGCTTTCGAACCTCTCTTTGAGGTGCGTCTGCACATCGAAAATCGCCCTGTTGTAATAGTGCGGAGCAATTTCGCGGGTAAACAGCTCAAGGATTTCGGCCGCTTCGAACGAACCCAGGTCCAGTTCGAAGCGATCCTCCATGAAGCGCTTGATCTTGTGATTGGCCTCGGTCTCCTGTTCGGGAGTGAGGGTCAGGATCGGCGGCTTCTTCTTGACGGCCATTTACCAGCGACCATCCCACGCAGCGAAGTTCTGCAGCAATTGCAGGCCATGGGTATGGCTCTTCTCCGGGTGGAACTGCACCGCGAAACGCGAGCCATCGGCCAGCGCTGCGGCGAAATCGACACCGTAGTGACCGCCACCCACCACCTGCCGCGCATTGCCGGCAGCGATGTAGTAGCTGTGCACAAAGTAGAAACGCGCCAGGTCCGGAATGTTGTGCCACAGCGGATGCGAGATCGTCTGCTTCACTTCGTTCCAGCCCATGTGCGGGACTTTCAGGTGTTCGCCGTCTTCAACAAGGCCTTTGCCGAAAAACTTCACCGCGCCCGGGAACAGGCCGATGCAGTCGACGCCGTCGTTTTCTTCACTGCTGTCGAGCAAAGCTTGCATACCGACGCAAATGCCGAGGAACGGACGGTCCTGGCTGACTTCACGCACCAGCGAGTCGAAACCCAGACGACGGATCTCCGCCATGCAATCGCGAATCGCGCCGACGCCGGGGAAAACCACCCGGTCGGCTTCGCGAATCACGTCGGCATCGCTGGTGATCAAGACCTTGCCGGCACCGACGTGCTCGAGGGCCTTGGCCACCGAGTGCAGGTTGCCCATGCCGTAATCGATAACCGCGACCGTCTGCATTACAGAACGCCTTTGGTCGACGGCATCTGACCGGCCATGCGGTCATCGAGCTCTACGGCCATGCGCAATGCGCGACCGAATGCCTTGAACACGGTTTCGATCTGGTGGTGGGTGTTCGTGCCACGCAAGTTGTCGATGTGCAGACTGACGAGCGCGTGGTTGACGAAGCCCTGGAAGAATTCCTGGAACAGGTCAACATCGAAACCGCCAACGGTGGCGCGAGTATAGGGAACATGCATCTGCAGGCCTGGACGGCCGGAGAAGTCGATCACCACGCGCGACAGCGCTTCATCGAGCGGCACGTAGGCGTGGCCGTAGCGACGGATGCCTTTCTTGTCGCCGATGGCTTTGGCGAAGGCCTGACCCAGGGTGATACCGACGTCTTCCACGGTGTGGTGGTCGTCGATATGCAGGTCGCCCTTGCTGACAATATCCAGGTCGATCAGCCCGTGACGGGCGATCTGGTCCAGCATGTGCTCAAGAAAAGGAACACCGATATCAAATCGGGCCTTTCCGGTGCCATCCAGGTTGATCGAGGCTTTGATCTGGGTTTCCAGAGTATCGCGCTCGACTGACGCCTTACGTTCGGCCATCACCAGCTCCGCAAAATCATTGGGCGAAAAAGGCAGCCATTATAGGGGCGCGGGCGGGAAACAGAAACACGAGAGGTGATATCGCTGACGGAGGGAATTCAGGGGTGCCGGGGATAGACATGTCCATACAAGCCAATCGGACGGAATACAAAACAAATGTGGGAGCGAGCCTGCTCGCGATAGCGGCCTGACATTCAACATCTCTGTCGACTGTCAGGCCGCTATCGCGAGCAGGCTCGCTCCCACAGGGGTGATGCGCTTACCGTTTACTTAGTGGAACAGCACTGCCGTCTTCTGCAGGGTCACCCAAACACCCCACGCCAACGGAATCCCCACCACCAGCCACGCTGCAATCGCCAACGGTTTGGTGCCCGGAGCCGCTTTCCACTCCAGCACGGTGCTGCTGTCAGCGCCCTTGTCGTGGCCCAGCGCCTGTTCGGCGGCCAGTTCAGCGTCGGTCATGAAGTACTTGTCGGCCACCGGACGCACCAGCAGGTTGCAGATAAAACCCAGCACCAGCAGGCCCGCGAGGATGTACAGCGTGATGTCATACGCTGCGGCGCGCTCAACGCCAATGCTCAGCTGATACTCACGCAAGTAGTTGACCAACACCGGACCCAGCACGCCTGCAGCAGCCCAGGCGGTCAGCAGACGACCGTGAATCGCACCGACCATTTGCGTACCGAACAGGTCGGCAAGGTAAGCCGGAACCGTCGCAAAACCACCGCCGTACATCGACAGGATGATGCAAAACGCCGCCACGAACAGCGCAACGTTGCCCAGGTGACCGAGGTTCGGGATCAACGCGTACAGCGCAAAACCGAGGGCGAAGAACACGAAATAAGTGTTTTTACGGCCCAGGTAATCCGAGAACGACGCCCAGAAGAACCGCCCGCCGATGTTGAACAGGCTCAGCAGACCGGTGAAACCGGCAGCAATCGCGGCAATCGAAGCCAGTTGACCAGCGTCCAACTGACCAAACGTCTGGTCGGTGCCGAGCAATTTGCCCGCGAACACTTCCTGCAACAGTGGCGAAGCCATGCCGAGGATGCCGATACCGGCGGAAACGTTCAGGCACAGCACCAGCCACACCAGACGGAATTGCGGAGTTTTCCACGCCACATTCACGTGCACGTGACGATGGGTGATCATCGCGTTCGAGGCTTTTTTCGCCGGAGCGGTCCAGCCTTCAGGCTTCCAGCCGGTTGGCGGAACGCGGTAGGACAGCGCGCCACCGATCATGAACACGAAGTAGATCGCGGCCATCACCAGGAAGCTCTGCCACACGCCCACGCTGTCTGCGGAAGCGAAGTGACCCATCAGGGCGGCGGCCAGCGGTGCACCGACCATCGCGCCACCACCGAAACCCATGATCGCCATGCCGGTTGCCATACCACGCTTGTCCGGGAACCACTTGATCAGGGTCGAGACCGGCGAGATGTAACCCAGGCCCAGGCCAATACCGCCAATCACCCCGGAGCCGATCCACATCAGCCATATCTGGTGCGTATATACACCCAACGCCGAAATCAGCAGACCGCCACACCAGCACAGTGCCGACACAACGCCAGCCTTGCGCGGCCCGGCGTGTTCCAGCCAGCCACCCCAGATCGCTGCCGAGCAGCCGAGGAAGATGAAAAACAGGGTGTAGATCCAGCCGAGCATCGAGATCGGCCAGTCGCATTGCGACGAGAACACTTGCGAGATGAAGCTCATGTCCGGTGCGCAGGCCACTGCCTTGGTCACGCCCAGCGCCTTGGACAGTGGCAGCCAAAACACCGAGAAGCCATAAGCCATGCCGATGCAGAGGTGGATGGCCAACGCGGCCGGTGGCACCAGCCAACGGTTGAAACCGGGCTTGGCGATGATGCGTTCCTTGGACAGGAACGAGGGCTGGTCGGCATTGAAGCCGTCCGCCGTGATGCTCGTGGTCATTGTGTATCCCCCAATTATTAGTATGGTTCGCCAGCCACTGCTCACCCCCAGCCTTTATGCGCACGCATGACTGTTTTTTGAGGTGAAGCTCCATATCGGTGCGACATCACGTCACAGAAGGACGGACGAACTGGCAGAGGTTACCATTTGCACGTGACAGAAAAGCCAAACTGATATCACCTTTTTAAAAGTCATCCGATCTCGTACCACTGAAGGATCCGCCATGCCTGTCATCGTCGAGCTGCTGAACGAAGCCACCTATCAGGACCAGCAGGATTTGCAGAAGATTTACCGCGACGCGCCGGATTGGCTGTTCGCGCCGTTTGCCAGTGACCTGCAACTGATCGAAGCCTGCCTGCGGGACGGCTCGTTGATCGCCGGGCGTTTCAATGAACGTCTGTTGGGTGCGGCACGCCTGCAAAAGCACCAGGACGTCTGGCATCTGTCCCAATTATGTGTACGAAAAATCACCCGTCGTCGTGGGGTTGCTGAACGGCTGGTGAACGAAGCGCAGAAACTGGCGTCGCAATCGGGTGCGACTTTGCGTCTGTTGGCGCCTGCCGGGCACCTTGAGTCACAGGCACTGGCGGCCAAACTTAAAGTGCCGCTGGATGTGCTGCCGGGCTGATCGCTGACCGGTCGTCCACTTCGGAGCGCTATACTCCTCGGCTAAATTCGAATTCGACTAACTACAAGGACTCGCCCATGAAAGCGTTCGGCAAAATCCTGGGTCTGGTACTTCTCGGGCTGTTGCTGATCATTGTGGCGCTGGGCTTTGCCCTGACCCACCTCTTCGATCCCAACGACTACAAAGACGAGATTCGCCAGATTGCCCGCGACAAGGCCCACATCGAGCTGACGCTCAATGGCGACATCGGCTGGAGTCTGTTCCCGTGGCTCGGCCTGGAATTGCACGAAGCCAGTGTCGCGACCCTGGCCAAGCCCACCGAACCGTTCGCTGACTTGCAGATGCTCGGTTTGTCAGTGCGTGTGCTGCCACTGCTGCGCCGTGAAGTGCAGATGAGCGATGTACGCGTCGAAGGCCTGAACCTGCGCCTTAACCGCGACAAGGACGGTCACGGCAACTGGGAAGACATCGGCAAGGTGCCGGCGACTGCCAATCCGACTGCGCCTCCCGTCACGCCTGGCGAACCTGCACCGGAAACCACCGCTCAAGTGGAAAAACCGGCGCAGCCGATTCGGCTGGACATCGACAGCCTGACCGTCAACAACGCCCGCGTTGAATACAGCGACGAGAAAACCGGCAAGCATTTCAGCGCCGAAAGCATCCAGCTGAGCACCGGGCCGGTCCACGATTCGACCAACATTCCGGTCAAACTCACCGCGTTCCTCGGCACCAATCAGCCTGTTCTGCGGGTACGCACCGAGCTCAATGGCGAGCTGCGCTTTGAACGCGCCTTGCAACGCTACAAATTCGAAGACATGAAGCTGTCCGGCGAAGTCGCCGGCGATCCGCTGCAAGGCAAGACCATGACTTTCGCAGCCCAGGGCCAATTGCTACTGGATAAAGCGGCGAACGTCGCCGAATGGACTGGCATCAAGATTTCCGCCAACCAGTTGCGAGCACTCGGCGAACTGAAGGTCAACGACCTCGACAAGACGCCGCAAATCAACGGTGGCATTTCGATTGCCCAATTCGACCTGGCGAAATTCGTCGACAGCATCGGCCAGAAACTCCCGGCAATGGCTGAAGGCAGCCTGAGCAAAGTAGAACTGGTCAGCCGCGTTGCCGGCACGCCGACCAGCGTGGTGTTCGACAGCATCAACCTGAAAGTCGACGACAGCACCTTCACCGGCCGCATCGCCGTGGAGGATTTCGCCAAGCAATCGCTACGCGCCGTGCTCAAGGCTGACACCTTCAACGTCGACCGCTACCTGCCGCCAAAATCCGCCGAAGCCAACAGTGCGACGCAAGTGCGCCAGGCCGAAGTGGCCAGCACCGAAGCCGACGCCATGGCCGGCGCGGGCAGCACACCGCTGCCGGACAAGCCCACCAAAGACGCGTGGAGCAGCGAGCGCCTGTTGCCGGTGGAACGCCTGAGCAAACTTGATGTGGACGCCGACCTGACGTTTGGCCAGTTAACCCTTGAGAAACTGCCGATCCAGAACGCGGCGCTCAAGGCCACTGGCGGGGAAGGCCTGCTGACCCTCGAGAACCTGCGCGGCGATCTGTACGACGGCAACTTCGAATCCAAGGGCACCCTCGACGTGCGCCAGCAGACACCGGCGCTGAACATGCAGACGCGCATCAGCAAAGTGCCTGTGGAAAAAATCCTCGAAAGCCAGGGTAAAAATCCGCCGGTCAAAGGCCTGGTCACGCTCGACAGCAACCTGACCGGCAATGGCAACAGCCAGAAAGCGCTGATCGAAACCCTTAACGGCACTGCCAGTTTCGTCATCAACAACGGCGTGCTCCTCAATGCCAACCTCGAACAGCAACTGTGCAAAGGCATCGCCACCCTCAACCGCAAATCCCTCAGCGGCGAGCCGCGCGGCAAGGACACTCCATTCCAGGAACTCAAGGGCAACCTGACTTTCCGCAACGGCGTGGCCAGCAACCCGGACCTGAAAGTGCGCATCCCGGGCATGACCGTGAAGGGTGACGGCGACGTCGACCTGCGGGTGCTGGGTATGGATTACCGCGTCGGCATCATCGTCGAAGGTGACACCGGTGCGATGCCGGATCCGGCCTGTCAGGTCGGCGACAAGTTTGTCGGCATCGAGTGGCCGCTGCGCTGCCGTGGCCCGCTGGAGCTCGGCGCCAAGGCTTGCCGCCTCGACAACGAGCGCATGGGCCAGGTCGCGACCAAACTGGCGGGCGACAAAATCAGCGAAAAGATCGACGAGAAGCTTGGCGATAAAGTCAGTCCTGAACTGAAAAACGCATTGAAGGGGCTGTTCAAGCGATGAGATCCGAGCAGTTTTCAACGGCGGTGCTGGATTGGTACGACCGCCACGGCCGCCACGACTTGCCTTGGCAACAAGGCATCACACCGTATCGGGTGTGGGTCTCGGAAATCATGTTGCAGCAGACCCAGGTCAGCACCGTGCTGAATTACTTCGACCGCTTCATGGCCTCGCTGCCGACGGTCGAAGCCTTGGCCGCCGCGCCGGAAGACGAAGTGCTGCACCTGTGGACCGGCCTCGGTTACTACACTCGCGCGCGCAATTTGCAGAAGACCGCGAAGATCGTCGTCGCCGAGTACGGCGGCGAGTTTCCGCGGGATGTGGAAAAACTGGTTGAGCTGCCGGGGATCGGCCTGTCCACGGCCGGCGCCATCGCCAGCCTGAGCATGGGCCTGCGGGCGCCGATCCTCGATGGCAACGTCAAACGCGTCCTGGCGCGGTTTACGGCGCAAGAGGGTTATCCAGGCGAGCCGAAGGTCGCCAAACAGCTGTGGGCGAACGCAGAGCGCTTCACGCCCCATGATCGGGTCAACGCCTACACCCAGGCAATGATGGATCTGGGCGCCACGCTCTGTACCCGCAGCAAACCGAGCTGCCTGCTGTGCCCGCTGGAAAAGGGCTGTGAAGCGCACATGCTCGGCCTGGAAACCCGCTACCCGGTCCCCAAACCGCGCAAAGCCGTGCCACAGAAGCGTACGCTGATGCCGATGCTCGCCAACGGCGAAGGCGCGATTCTGCTTTACCGTCGCCCTTCCACGGGCTTGTGGGGCGGCCTCTGGAGCCTGCCGGAACTCGACGACCTCGACGACCTGCAACATCTGGCTTCGCAACACTCGCTGGAACTGGGTAGCCAACAAGCGCTGCCGAGCCTGGTGCACACCTTCAGTCATTTTCAGTTGTCCATCGAACCCTGGCTGGTTCAGGTCCAAGAGGCCGGCCATCACGTGGCCGAGGCCGACTGGCTCTGGTATAACCTCGCCACCCCGCCGCGCCTGGGCCTTGCCGCCCCGGTCAAAACCTTGCTCGAACGCGCGGCCGCCGTATTGAACGCAGGAGAGTCGTCATGACCCGCACCATCATGTGCCGCAAGTACAAAGAAGAATTGCCCGCCCTGGAGCGCGCTCCATTCCCGGGCGCCAAAGGTCAGGACATTTTTGACCACGTCTCGGCCAAGGCCTGGGCCGACTGGCAGAAACACCAGACCCTGCTGATCAACGAAAAACGCCTGAACATGATGAACGCCGAAGACCGCAAATACCTTCAGGGCGAGATGGACAAGTACTTCTCCGGCGAGGAATACGCCAAGGCTGACGGCTACGTTCCGCCGGCTGAGTAATCCTGCATTTTCGAGGGTCGGAACGTAAGCGACGGTAATAATTAAATATTTTTTGAAAACTTGCTTGACGACCCCCTGAAAAACCAGTTTAATGCGCCCCGTTGCCCAGATAGCTCAGTCGGTAGAGCAGGGGATTGAAAATCCCCGTGTCGGCGGTTCGATTCCGTCTCTGGGCACCAAATACCGAAAACCCTGAATCGCAAGATTCAGGGTTTTTTTATGCCCGGGATTTGGTGGGCACTGTTCCAGTCACTATCGAAGCGCCGGACAAAGCATCAATTCCCCACGTCCTGTCACCACGCCAGCAAGCGCCTGCAAAGCTTTCCGCAGCTGAGTATCAACAGTCTCTCGGGCCTACCGGAACGCTCCGTATGCTTTAACGGAAATGGATGACATACGCAGACCATTGGATTGGGCAGTATCGGGTGAGGAGCTGCCGCATAACCGGGAGCAGATACACAACAGGGATGTAGACAATGACTGACGCCATCAAACAGGACGTCGAAAACGCTGAGCTTTTTACTGAGCAGGAAATCAGAATTTTCAGCTTTGATATTCGGCAGTCAATATTGCTTCACAGGTTCACCGAAGAACTGGCCGCCATCGGCGGGCCACAGGCACCAGGCGCCGAGTCCAAAGCCTCTCTGGCAGCCACCGAATTAAAGTTCTCGTTTTCGACAGACCAAAGCGAACTGCTGGCGGCCTACTCCAATGGCCTTGTTTGCGTGTTGATCTTTGAAGGGCTGCAAAAAATCACCGATGCCAGCCCTCCAAATGAACTGCCAGACCTGGCATCCCTGGAAAATCGACACGACGTCCTTCGCCTGGCGGCCCGTAATCAGATCTTGTTGAAACTGGTGGATAACAGTGCCTTTGCCTATGACATGGACAACGAAGGAAACCTGGTTCGATTGGTCGCCAACTTCAAAGGTGGCGGGCTCGCCAAAATCAATGCCGAGCCTGAAATCAAAGAATTGAGTTCTCATTCCGGCCTCGCGCTTGGCCCGCATACCGAGGCGCCTTACTGGTGCGCCGTGAACGCGAAAGACGGGCACTCGCCCTCTCCGTCCTCGCTCATACTTTCCGCCCTGTGGAACCCGAGTCTGGAACCTACACGAGTCATTCCGCTGCCTCCCATTCTGGAAAAAATCGGCGTCACCCACTGCCTGGCACTGACCACGGGCAACTTTCAATTCACTCGTAGCGACTCTTTTGTCAGTGGCAAAGGGGAAGATGGCCGCAACGTTTCGATTCTGGAATTTGACGACAAGGTCGGGTTCGCAGCCCGCTTCAACTCGTATCGCTTTTCCGTTAACGACAACGCCTCGAATTTTGTCAAAACGGCCTACGCCGCCCTTTGCCAGGGGGTAGGCGAAGCAACTCCAGTCGAGTACACGCTGACGCAAGAGTCGGCCATGGTCATCAATAACGTCCGGGCCCTGCACTGTCGCGATGTCATCAAGGACAACAGACGGGTCCTGGTTCGTATTTTCGGGCTTTCAAAATTTTCTTCCCCTGTCGTTATTTCAGAGGATCCGTTACTGCTGCAGGGCTGATTTTTAAGTGTTCAAGATGCTGAAGGACCGGTCATGTGATTACTGGCCAATAACTATAAAAGAGGGAATGAAATGTCTTGGGATTTAATAGGCATGTTGGCGCTTGTCGCTTTTTTCGCCGGTTTTTTTGATGCGATTGCCGGTGGTGGAGGCTTGATCACCTTGCCTGCATTGTTTCTGGCCGGCGTAGATCCGATCAGTGCTATTGCAACGAACAAGTTCCAGGCCGCTTCGGCAACTGTTTCGGCAACGGTAACCTTTGCTCGCAAAGGTATGATCGAGTGGCGCGAAGGCCGTTTTCTGGTGATCTGCGGATTTATTGGCGGCGCCAGTGGTGCCTTGCTGGTCAGCTCTGTTGATAAGCGCTATCTGGAAGTTTGCGTGCCTGTGATGCTGATTTTGGTGGCCATCTATTTTTCGCTCTCACCAAAGCTGGCCAATGAAGATCGACGCAAGAGAATCGGTATTCTGCTTTTTTCTTTTACCGTGGCGCCGATCCTGGGCTTTTACGACGGTATATTTGGCCCCGGCGTGGGCTCTTTCTTTATTGTCGGTTTTGTACTTCTCTGCGGCCTGGGCATGATGCGGGCCATGAGTTTTACCAAACTGGCCAACGCCTCATGCAACCTGGGTTCTTTGTCGGTCTTCATTACCAAAGGTGTGATTATTTGGCCGATTGCCATAGCCATGGCTTTGGCGGCCTTCATCGGTGCTCAATTGGGTGCGCGAGCCGCTGTTCGCGTCGGTCCACGGCTGATCAAACCCATGTTGATCGTGGTCTGCTGCGCCTTGGCCATCAAGCTGCTGAGCGTAGAAAGCAATCCCTTGCGCGTTGCGGTCCTTAAGTCGGTGGCTTCGCTGTGATTACGGCCCCCACTCCCGAAAACCCTGAATCGCAAGATTCAGGTTTTTTTTATGCCCGGGATTTGGTGGGCTCGGTTTTCATCCAGGTGCGCGATGCTTTTGCCTCTTCACTCGCCCCTATTCGGCGCTGTTCCAATGAAAGACCAGATTGCGGGCCGCACCGCTTCCCACATCAGCCGTATCGCGTCGTTCCTCGCCATTGCGCGTTGCGACAATGGTGTACTTGCCCGGCGGCAATTGAACGTACACCAGCGGGCCAGCCTCACTCAGGGTGAGCACGGTTTGCCCTTGGGCTTTCTGAATGGCCACGTCTACATCGGGGACGTATTTATTCTCCGGCCCGATCGCAAACGTCATGTGCAGGTTGTAACCCGTGGTCTGCTGGATAGCCTTCGCCTCATCCTCGCCGACGCCACCGGAAAGATAGGTAATCCCGTTTTGCTCCTGCCGTTGAACTTGCACGCCTGAGCTGTCGATGGGTTCAAGACTGGCCGCCTGCAGCATGACGGGAAACATCAACAGCCCCACGGCGGCGAACGGCAGAATGAATGCATGGACATGTTTCATGATGGGCACTCCCGGGTTCCGCAGAACCCATTCGTTACCTTATTTTTGATTTCCCTGTGTCCGGGCGGTTTTAGATTGATTGGATCTTGGGACCACTGCGAAATGGACTACGCGTTGTATTCCTCCAGTACGCACTGCGTCACGAATTGGGCTGGACCCACTATCGCAGACTCCTGCGAATAGATAAGGACCACGCTCGTCGCTGGTACATGAACGAATCAGCCATTCAAAACTGGTCATCCCGCGCCCTGGAACGCCAGATCAACACCCTCTACTACGAACGCCTGCTGACAAGCCGCGACCGACCTGCCGTCAAACAGGAAGCCACCACTCATATCCAAAAACTGAATGCACACCCTCGGGACTTCAGAGATCCGGTGATGCTGGAGTTTCTTGGCTCGACCAACGCAGGGTCAACTCAGGAAACCAATCTCGAACAGGCACTGATCCATCAGCTTCAAGCCTTCCTCCTTGAGCTGGAACTACGCGCGAAACTGGGCAGGGAACAGGCAGCAATTGAGGAGCGGCTGCTCGATCAGGTCCCCTTATAACCGCGGATCGATTGTTCATAAGCGGTGTGAAGACTATCGTTGGCAGCTAACCGCAAAGGTCCGAAGTCGATGAATTTTCAGGACACGTCACTGGCGCCCACTCAAATCGAGTTGCCGCTGCCAGCCTCCGTTTCGGGCGAACCGTTCAAGGAGCCCGCCGCAGACGGTTTCATCCTGGGCGGCTTCACTTGGCGACATGCCTCTCAGGACATTGCGCGCCCGGTCGTCATCATCAACGCCGCCACCTCGGTCCGCTGCCGGCATTACTCACGATTCGCCGATTACCTGTTCGCCAACGGCTTCGACGTCATCACCTACGATTACCGCGGCATCGGCGAATCACGCCCTGCGTCATTGAAAAATCTCGACGCCTCATGGACCGACTGGGGCGCGCTGGATTTCGAGGCGATGCTCAAGCGCGCTCAGCGCGAGTTTCCCGGTCAGCCCATCGATGTCGTCGGCCACAGCTTTGGTGGCTGCGCAGCGGGCCTGGGAGCCTCAGGGCATCTGATCCGGCGCCTGGTGACCGTCGGTGCGCAATTCGCCTACTGGCGCGACTACGCGCCCGCTCATCGCTGGCGGATGTTCGGCAAGTGGCACGTGGTGATGCCGCTGCTCACGATGCTCTGTGGTTATTTCCCCGGCAAACGCCTCGGCTGGCTGGAAGACACACCCGCCGGCGTGGTTCGCGACTGGAGCACGCCCACCGCCCGCTACGAGACGCGCCCCAGCGGTCGCGTGATTGCCGCGAAAACCTGCCAGCTACCCTTCGCGTCGATGACTGCCAAAACCCTGGCCATCAGCATCACTGACGATCCCTACGGTACGATCCCGGCCATCGAACGCCTGCTCGACTACTTCAGCGGCGGTACGAACACCCACTGGCGAATCGCCCCCGAAGACATTGGCGAAGCAGAAGTCGGACATTTCGCCTTTTTTCGTAGCGCATACCAAGCCACACTATGGCCCATTGCATTGTCCTGGCTGCAAAGCGGAGAACTGCCCCCCGATACCCCCGGGCGGACAGTGCCGCGCAGCGAGTCCTTTTAACGCACGACGGATCAAAACCATGGCCTCCGCCAACAAGCAGCAAAAACGCGCCACCCGCGCCAAAGCCAAGGCCAAGCAGAACCGCACCCAACGGGCTGCTGCGCCGGTCGAGCTGGACCCGAACGATGATCGCATCGACTTTGAATCGGTGGACCTCACCGAACTGTTCAAGAAAATGATCGACGCTGAAAAAATCAGTCAGCAAGCCATGTGCATCGCTTTCCTTGAAGACCCATTGCTGGAACTGGTGTACGAGCAGGAAGGCGAAGAAGGCGCAATGGACTTCATCCTCGCCGCGCTGATCGAGTACCGCCAATGGTCCACCGAAGTCGACGAAGCCGGTGCCCTGGCGTGGATCGAATCCCCGGCCTTCCAGGCTGATTATGTGGCGGCGTCCGACGTGATCGCAGCCCAAACCCAACAGAAAAACTGAGCTCCCATGGCCTCCCTGAACAAGCAACAGAAACGCGCCAAACGCGCCAAGATCAAAGCCAGACAGATCAACATCCACGGCAGAAAACCCGCCGCGCTGGACGATGACCTGGGCGACATCGGCGAGCCGATCCCGGAATACACCCTGGCGATGTTCAGCAAAATGCGCGACGCGGAAGCCACCAGCCGCAACGACATGCTGCTGACCCTGCTGACGAACCTCGCGCAGATCATCAGCGACCAGCCTGAACTGCTGGACATGGAAAACGCTGACAACGAAGCCATGGCCGCCACCCACCTCGCCGCCGACATGCTGATCGACTACCGCATGTGGGCCGACGGCATGGACCGCGACACCGCACAAGCGTGGCTGACCGACCCGCAGTTCATCACCGACTTCGGCGATGCGCTGGACAGTTATCGCCAGTCGCTGGACGCGCAGGAAGAAAAAGCCGAGTAAGCACCACCGTCAGAAACAAAAACGGCCGCTCGTCATCACTGACAGCGGCCGTTTTTTATGGAGGCCATCTCTCAAAAATCTCTATGACCTTTCGTCAGAGACCGCGTATATCCCATTGACATATCCCCGCTGGATTCTATTCTTTGGGTTCACAACAACCGCAGAAACGCAGGAGGCCAAAAATGGAACAGACCACCCTTTTCATGAGCAATCGAAGCCAGGCCGTCCGCCTTCCCAAAGCTGTTGCAATGCCGAACGATGTAAAACGAGTCAACGTAGTCGCCGTCGGCAGGGCTCGCATCATCACGCCGGCAGACGAAACATGGGATAGCTGGTTCGACGGTGATGGAGTGAGCACGGACTTTATGACCCATCGCGACCAACCCGCGGATCAGGAGCGTGAGTCGTTCTGATGATCAAGTTCATGCTCGACACCAACATCTGCATCTTCACCATCAAGAACAAACCGCAAATCGTAAGAGAAGCTTTCAACCTTCATGACGGACAGTTGTGCATCAGTACGGTGACGCTGATGGAGCTGATCTACGGTGCCGAAAAATCTGCGGCCCCCGAAAAGAATATCGCTGTTGTTGAGGGGTTCGCAGCACGTCTTGAAGTTTTGCCTTTCGACAATGAAGCAGCTGCGCACACCGGAATGATTAGATCCGAACTGGCAAAGGCTGGAACGCCCATAGGCCCCTATGACCAGATGATTGCCGGGCACGCGCGCTCACGTGGATTAGTTGTCGTAACCAACAACCGGCGAGAGTTCGAGCGGGTTTCTGGATTACGTGTAGAAGACTGGGTTCACCCCGATTGAATCACCAACAGATGAAAGCAAAAACGACCGCGATCAATTCAGATGGCGGTCGTTTTCGGTACATCAACAGTGGACGTAAAACCTAGCGCGCCACTGCACCAATCAGCTGCTCATTGCGACGACGGCGAGCCACAAACAGCCCGGCAACCACCACACAAAGGCTCAGCAAACCAGTCGCGAGAATTTCTACGCGGTGGGCGTCCTGGAACAGCATGATGGTCAAGGCCGCGACGATGAAGACGATCACCGCGTAGGTCAGGCCCGGGAACAGCCACATGCTGAAGGCGATTTTTTCACCGCGGGCCACACGCTGTTTGCGCATGCGCAGTTGCGAGATCGCGATCACCAGGTACACCAGCAACGCGATGGCGCCGGAACTGGCCAGCAGGAATTCAAACACGGCGGCCGGGGCCACGTAGTTGGCGAATGTGGCCAGGAACGCTGCACCAGTGGACAACATCACCGCCCAGTATGGCGTGCCGCTTTTGTTGGTGCGCGTGGACACGGCCGGTGCATCACCGCGTTTACCCAGGGAAAACATCATGCGTGACGACGTGTAGAGCGCCGAGTTCAGGCAGCTGGTCACAGCGACCAGTACCACGATGTCGACGATCATCTTGGCGTTCGGGATGCCCATGCGTTCAAGCACGGTCTGGTAGGAACCAAGGCTGGCCAGTGCCGGGTCGTTCCATGGCACCAGGGCCACGACTATGAAGATCGATACAAGGTAGAACAAACCGATCCGCCAGATCACCGAGTTGGTGGCCTTGGAGATTTGCTTGCCAGGGTTCTTCGATTCCGCGGCCGCGATGGTCACGATCTCAGTGCCCATAAAGGAGAACATGGTCGTCAGGATAGCGCCGAGCACAGCGCCCATACCGTTAGGCAGGAAGCCTTGGGTGTCGAACAGATGTGACACACCGCTGACCTGACTGGTCGGCAGGAAACCGAAAATGGCCAGCAGGCCAAGGCCGATGAAACCGATGATCGCCACGACTTTGATCAGGGCGAACCAGAATTCAAACTCGCCGTAGTTCTTCACGCTGAACAGGTTAGTGACGGTCAGCAGCATCGTGATCACCAGGGCGAAGGCCCAGATGTCTACGCCGGGGAACCAGGCATGCAGGATCGTCGCGGCGGCGTTGGCCTCCAGCGGAATCACCAACACCCAGAACCACCAGTACAACCAGCCGATGGTAAAACCGGCCCAGTGACCGATCGCGCGATCGGCGTACGTCGAGAACGAGCCGGTGTCTGGCGAGGCAATCGCCATTTCACCGAGCATGCGCATCACCAACACCACCAGCATACCGGCGGCCGCGTAGGCCAACAGCACGGCGGGGCCTGCCGCAGCGATTGCGTGGCCCGAGCCAACGAACAGGCCGGCGCCGATTACCCCGGCGATCGACAGCATGGTCACATGACGCGGTTTGAGCCCCTGTTCGAGGCCGTTAGAGCTTTGGGTATTGCTCATTGAAACTACCTTTGTAAGGAAAAGCGAATGCGTGCATCCCATCGTGAAGTTTCCTCTGTAAAAAGAAACAAACGGGGTGTTCCGGAATCTGCACGCAATAATTGCGCCAAAATATTTCAAGTCACTCTAATCCGGAGGTTTCACCCTGACCGGACAGTCATCGCAAGTCATTGAAAATAATGGCACTTTGCCAGAGCGTTACCCTGCGACTCACTTGAGGAACGAATCTGCGCACCGGAAACACACACAGGAAATGCTCAACGCACAATAAAAGTGCGGATCAGGAACGTTTGGCCGGTTAGCGCTTCCAACACCCCGCCAAAGCTGGCAACATCGCGCCCTTTTTTACGGGACAGCCGCACCCCATCTGGTTCAAACGGCTGTTCGGTTGATAGCAGCGCGACAGTCTGCTGTACCGATGCGACAACCTGCCACACGCCACCCGTTTACCGCCCTTGGCGCTGTTGGCTGCCATTCAGACGCTATGCTAGGTTGGCCGCCTCGCCAGGAAGGCCCGCCAACAGCAGGAGCGCAACATTTATGAGGAACGCACATGGCTGAGGCCACGCCCGCGCTTGAAATCCGCAACTTGCACAAACGCTACGGACAGCTTGAGGTGCTCAAAGGTATCTCGCTGACCGCCCGCGACGGCGATGTGATCTCGATCCTGGGTTCCTCCGGTTCCGGCAAGTCCACGTTCCTGCGTTGCATCAACCTGCTGGAAAACCCGCATCAGGGCCAGATTTTCGTGGCCGGCGAAGAACTCAAACTCAAATCCGCCAAGAACGGCGAACTGGTCGCGGCCGACGGCAAGCAGATCAATCGCCTGCGCAGCGAGATTGGTTTTGTGTTTCAAAACTTTAATCTGTGGCCGCACATGAGCGTGCTCGACAACATCATCGAAGCGCCGCGTCGCGTGCTCGGCCAAAGCAAAGCCGAAGCCATCGAAGTCGCCGAAGCCCTGCTGGCCAAGGTCGGCATCGCCGACAAACGCCACGCCTACCCGGCGCAACTGTCCGGTGGTCAGCAACAACGCGCAGCCATCGCCCGCACGCTGGCGATGCAACCCAAGGTGATCCTGTTCGACGAACCCACCTCCGCCCTTGACCCGGAAATGGTCCAGGAAGTACTTAATGTCATCCGCGCATTGGCCGAAGAAGGCCGCACCATGCTGTTGGTCACCCACGAAATGGGCTTTGCCCGTCAGGTGTCCAGCGAGGTGGTGTTCCTCCACCAGGGCCTGGTAGAAGAGCAAGGATCGCCACAGCAGGTGTTTGAGAACCCGCTTTCGGCGCGCTGCAAACAATTCATGTCCAGCAACCGCTAACGGAGCTACCCGCATGCAGAACTACAAAAAGGTCTTCCTGGCAGCCGCCGTCACCCTGGCATTCAGCGCCGGTGCCATGGCCGAAACCCTGAAGATGGGCATCGAAGCGGCCTACCCGCCGTTCAACAACAAAGATGCCAGTGGCAATGTCGTCGGCTTCGACAAGGAAATCGGCGACGCCCTGTGCGCCAAGATGAAAGTCGACTGCACCGTGGTCACGTCCGATTGGGACGGCATCATCCCGGCCCTCAACGCCAAGAAGTTCGACTTCCTGATCTCCTCGATGTCGATCACCGACGAGCGCAAGCAAGCGGTCGACTTCACCGACCCGTACTACTCGAACAAGCTGCAATTCATCGCCAAGAAAGACGTCGATTTCAAAACCGACAAAGACGCGCTGAAGGGCAAAGTGATCGGCGCCCAACGCGCGACGCTGGCCGGCACCTGGCTTGAAGACAACATGCCAGACGTTGAAACCAAGCTCTATGACACCCAGGAAAACGCTTACCTCGACCTGACTTCCGGTCGTCTGGACGGCATCCTGGCGGACAAATACGTCAACTACGAGTGGCTGAAAAGCGACGCCGGTCGCCCTTACGAATTCAAAGGTGACCCGGTGGAAGAAAGCGACAAGATCGGTATCGCCGTTCGCAAGAACGACCCGATCCGCGAGAAGCTGAACGTCGCGCTGAAAGAAATCGTCGCTGACGGCACCTACAAGAAGATCAACGACAAGTACTTCCCGTTCAGCATCTATTGATTCTGACCTGCCGGACCGGCGCCGTTCTCTGACGGCGCCAGTCCCCGGCGTTGCCTGCCGCGATTTGAAAAGAAATCCATGACTATCGATCTCTACGGATTCGGCCCGGCGCTCGCCGCTGGCGCGCTGATGACTGTGAAACTGGCACTCTCGGCCCTGTGTCTCGGGCTGGTGCTCGGTTTGCTCGGCGCCTTGGCCAAAACGTCCCCGTACAAGCCGTTGCAATGGCTTGGCGGCACTTATTCGACACTGGTTCGCGGCATCCCGGAGTTGCTCTGGGTGCTGTTGATCTACTTCGGCACGGTCAACCTGATGCGTGCCTTGGGCGAGTTTTTCGGCAATCCCGATCTCGAACTCAATGCCTTCGCCGCTGGTGTCATTGCACTGGGCCTGTGCTTCGGCGCCTACGCCACGGAAGTGTTCCGTGGTGCAATTCTGGCGATCCCCAAGGGTCACCGTGAAGCCGGCGTGGCTCTGGGCCTGTCGAAATTCCGAATTTTCACCAAGCTGATCATGCCGCAGATGTGGCGCATCGCCCTGCCCGGGCTGGGCAACCTGTTCATGATCCTGATGAAAGACACCGCACTGGTATCAGTCATCGGCCTGGAAGAAATCATGCGTCATGCACAAATCGGCGTGACCGTGTCCAAACAGCCATTCACCTTCTATATGGTGGCCGCGTTCATGTACCTGGGTCTGACGATTCTGGCCATGACCGGCATGCACTTCATGGAAAAACGCGCCGCTCGCGGCTTCGCGAGGAGCACCCAATGAACTGGGAAGTCATCATCAAGTGGCTGCCAAAACTGGCTCAGGGCGCAACGCTGACCCTGGAACTGGTGGCCATCGCCGTGATCGCCGGCCTGTTGCTGGCAATCCCGCTGGGCATCGCGCGTTCGTCGCGCCTGTGGTGGGTGCGCGCATTCCCCTACGGCTACATCTTCTTTTTCCGGGGCACGCCGTTGCTGGTTCAGTTGTTCCTGGTCTACTACGGCCTGGCGCAGTTCGATGCGATCCGTAACAGCTCGATGTGGCCGTACCTGCGCGATCCGTTCTGGTGCGCCACGGCGACGATGACCTTGCACACCGCGGCCTACATCGCCGAGATCCTGCGCGGTGCGATTCAGGCGATTCCACCGGGCGAGATTGAAGCGGCGCGCGCTTTGGGCATGTCCCGAGCGAAAGCGCTGTTTTACATCATCCTGCCCCGCGCAGCGCGCATCGGCTTGCCGGCGTACAGCAACGAAGTGATCCTGATGCTCAAGGCCAGCGCGCTGGCCAGCACCGTGACCCTGCTGGAGCTGACTGGCATGGCCCGCACCATCATTGCCCGAACCTACCTGCCGGTGGAGATCTTCTTCGCCGCAGGCATGTTCTATCTGCTGATGGCTTACGTGCTGGTTCGCGGCTTCAAGCTGCTGGAGCGCTGGTTGCGCGTCGATGCCTGCCAGGGGCGTTGATTCCTGCGTGTTGACGGGCGACGCCTTGCTCACCCGTTTCACGGCGCTGGATGCTTTTCTGATCGAGCATCAGGCGCTGTGGAAGCCTCGACCGTTTACTCATCTGCAACTTTCTTGGGAAGCGTCCTACCCGGAGTTGGCTGGATGGCTACGTGGACGGTCGCTGGAAGACGCGGAAAACAGTCATAACCAACCTTGTCTGCTGGATGCGCCGGAGCCGTTTGCTTCGTTGGCGGCGCTATCTCTTGAACTGGGTTCGGTGGGCGAGTTACCCGCTCGTGCGCTGGAGACAGCCGGGCATCGCTTGAATGTCGATGTGCCGGGGCGCAAGTGGCAGCAGATCGAGGCGTTTGCCCGCCGCTTGTCGTTTGCGGCGCCGTCGATGCATTGGCTGGATTGGTGTTCTGGCAAGGGCCACTTGGGGCGACGGTTGCTGCGACCCGGCCAATTGCTCACTTGCCTCGAATACGATCCAGCACTCGTCCTCAGCGGTCAGGCGCTCAGCCAGCGTCATCAACTGCATGCGCTGCATGTCGAACAAGATGTACTCGCGCCTGACGCCGCCTCTTTGTTGAACGCCGATCACACACCTGTTGCATTGCATGCCTGTGGCGATCTGCATGTGCGCCTGATCCAGCTCGCCAGCGCCGCCGGGTGCAAACAAATGGCCATTGCGCCGTGTTGCTACAACAGAATCAGTCTTGCTGCGTACCAGCCAGTTTCCTCTGTCGCTTTGCGCTCAGACCTACAGCTGTCACTCGATGATCTCTCACTCCCGATGAGCGAAACCGTCACCGCCGGTGCCCGCGTCCGACGTCAGCGCGATACGTCCATGGCCCGTCGCCTGGCGTTCGACCTGCTGCAACGGCAACTGCGCGGCGTTGATGAATACCTGCCCACGCCTTCCCTGCCCAGCGCCTGGCTGGACAGATCTTTTGCCGACTACTGCCATCATTTGGCCGCGCTTAAAGAGTTATCCACAGTCGGCCCGCAAGACTGGTCAGCCATCGAGGCCGCCGGTTGGCAACGGCTGGCCGAGGTACGCAACCTGGAGCTGTTGCGCGGACTTTTCCGACGTCCGTTGGAGCTTTGGCTGAACCTTGATCGAGCACTATTCCTCGCCGATCAGGGTTATACCGTTCGCCTCGGCACTTTCTGCGAAACCCCACTCACACCACGTAATCTCCTGCTCCTGGCGGAACGCACCTAAACGGCCCCAGCCTGTGGATAACTCTGTTGATGAAATATCGTGGATCCAATCTACCAGCCTGTTTCAGGGCTGAAACCAAACTGTTCAATTTTCGTACACTCGAATAAAAAACCGGAAAAACAGGCATTTGCGAGAAAATGAGAATGGATCCACATTTTCGATCTTAACCGCGTGCGTCGAACTCCTCGTTGTGCATAAGCATTAAGCCAAAAGAACATAAACGCCCCGGAAATCCTCGACTATCTTTGCCATGCGCCAGAATTCTCTGACGTCAGGGACAGCAAGGAGCTGGGAAAAATGAGCACATTGAACAGTGCGCAGGAAGCCGTCGATACCGTCGCCAACGAAGCCATTTACGCTGCGCTGCAGCAAACCTTCGCGGTGGGCGGCGCCATCATCAACAACGCAACGGGCGAGGTCATCGCTGCAATGCACAACAACGTGCTGATGCCTTTTCCTGGCAGTGGCACCACCTACTTTCTACCCCACGACCCGACCGCCCACGGCGAACGACAGTTGGTCGACTGGTACTACGAAAACGTCGCCCCACTGAACCTGCCGCCACCCAATCAACTGACCGTCGTCACCACGCTCGACCCGTGTGCGATGTGCGCCGGTTCGCTGCTGACTGCAGGATTCAACGTCGCCGTCAGTGCGATCGATGACTACGCCGGCATCAACTACAACAGCCAGTTCACCTTTCCATCGCTGCCGCCGCAAATCCGCCAGCAGGCGCAGGACACTTGGGGTTATTACGCGATTGCAGCGCCGGTCAGCCGCGCCTATCAGGGTTCGAACAGCCCGGTGTTTGCCGACCAGACGATCGACTCGGCGGCGTACTTTCTGTGCAGCTCGATCTTCTCCGCCAGCGTCAACACCGTGCGCGATGCCAGCAACAACAGTGGCCTGCCTCCAGATCAACTGCAAAACCCGGCCAACCTGCCCGCCAACAGCAAAGTGCGCCAGGCCCTGACGGCGCTTAGCCCGTTCGCGCTGACTGTGCAATCGGCGAACCCACGCGACCCCGGTGCAGAACTGGCCCCGCCGCTGCTGAAAACAGCACAACCCAACCCGAACACACCGGTATTCAACTCAGTGGCGCTGATCGACCCGTTCGGCAACCTGCTGGTGTGCCTGGGCGGCGCGGAGAACCTGTCGCCCATTCGTACAGCGTTCATGGAAACCACACGCAGCTATGCCGTCATGCGCTGGACCCTGATGAACGACCCCGACCCGGCCGTTCGTGCTGAAGCCGGGCAATACCTGACACATCCGAAATACGGCACCTTCGTCTTCCTCTACGCCCCCGACCCAACAACGCCGCAAGCAGTGATGACCTTCGGCGCCTACGGATCGACCATGGAAGGCCCCGTGCCGCAGAGCTATCCGTCCAACCTGCAATACGTGCTGCTGCCGGGCAATACCACTGCCCAGGCGTTGTCGACACTGGCCCAGAACCTGCCGCCTTTCTATACGCAAAGCGTGCAAGTGGCGCCTGCGCAGGTGCTGAGTCAGGACTTGATCAACGCCGTCAAAAACGGCGTGTAATGCTTCGCTGACCAGTCCCGCAGAAGCGTCTGCGGGGCTGGTCTGACGCCTGCGTAAAAATAGTCTGAATTCAGGGGTTTACAGAACCAACGCAATCGCTATAATCGTCGCCCTAACACGCCGGTATAGCTCAGTTGGTAGAGCAACTGACTTGTAATCAGTAGGTCCCGGGTTCGACTCCTGGTGCCGGCACCATACAAAATAAGGGCTTGCAGCGATGCAGGCCCTTTTTTTTTGCTCTACACGTAACAAGCGACGTAACAATGACTTTCAAAGCACGTTCAGATCAATGGCCGCTGATGCCCACTGCCGATTTCTGACCACCGGTTTCTGATGATAGGAATTACGATGAGCTGGGAAAAATTGGACTGGAAATTTTTCGTTACCCTCATCGCAACGATTGCGGGTGTGGTCATCCCTGTTTATCTGTGGCAAGCAGATTTCTCTTCCCGATCGATAGGCTTGAGACTGCTGTCTACTTCGGCCTTGCAACCAGCAGCAAATATTCAAGACCTTCAGATATTTTTAAATGGAAAGAAGATTGAGTCTCCGTATCTATCATCCTTCGAATTGATAAACACGGGCTCGAAGCCGGTGCTGAGTGCTGACTTCGAATCTCCTATCGAGATTCTCCCAACAGGTGGTGCAAAACTCGTCAGCGCCCAGGTAACCACCACCGTCCCAGACAACATCCCAGTAAAAATTTCTTTCGATGATCAACGAATCGCCATCGCACCTATCCTATTAAATCCAAAAGACACCGTCTCATTCTCAGTTATTACATCCGGGGAACAGCCATTTTTCGAACCCCGCGCCCGTATCGCTGGGATTAACTCCATCACACTCGAAGACTTCCCGTCCAAAAAAGACGAATACCAAACGGCCTCACTCAACCTGTTTTTAGCTTTCGCACTATTGGTTCCATATCTGATATTTCTAGTCTCAGCCGTCTCCGGAGAAGGATTACCGCTTTCAAGACCCATCGCCTTCTTCATCTCCACTGTTTGCTACATAGGGGCAGGCAAAGCGCTCCGAGACGCGTACATCCTTATTGAGCCTTGGCCATTCAGCATTGGAATTTTCATTGCGATTGCGATTGTGGGAGCGGTCCTGTCGCTCTTCGTTGTCCGAAAAACAGCAAAAATGGCCCTAATGATCCGACGTCACAAGGCGATCAAACATTCCGAGCCTTTTGCATCGCCACCGTGGGAATAGAAGCTCCAATAGCTCAGTAGTGGTGCAGTGAGAAGTAGCACTGTCGCATTGTGATAGGTCGAGTTTTTAGAGCGGTTGCGATGTGTACACGTGTGTCCAAACGCCCCTTATGCGAAGGAAAAAAAATTAGGGTTGACCCCTCAAAAGCTTGTCAGTTTTGTCAGATTACTATTCTAACTAGTATCTAACCCTTCTAGATCAAGGCTCTCAGCTGTTTTCACTAATGTCAGAAAGGTGTCAGCGACCTGTCAAAACCTGACAAAACAGCAGTGTCAGACTCGAAGTTTTCAAGTAACTGATTTATAAAGGGTTTTTGTTTTTAATGGCAAAACTGACACAAACATCCAGCCCCGGTGTCAGATCTGAAACCCAGCAAATACGAGGCCTCCAGAGCATTTGCTGACAGATATCCATGGTCTGACAGGGATTTGGGGGTCAGGTTGAAAAAACTTTAATGGGGCATCCCATAGCTATTCTTCAAAATGCCCCGGCGCGCACTGATCGAGGAAAAAAGCATGCGTAAGACAGCATCCCGAGCAGCAGTACCCATCATCGAAATGATCAAGAAAGGCGCGGCTTGGGAGGTGCATTGGGATTACCAGGAAGCACCCGAAAGCTCGATTCTGTTCCAGCGCGGCGAATATCTAAGGGGTTACATCGACGGCACCATGGATGACTTGGGCATTCATCCCGACAATGTGTTGTGTGCCAGCAGTGTGACCGGGACAGTAAAGAAGCTGAGCGAAGACCAGGCTGTGAAGTTGCGTGATGCCCTGAACCGCGTGCTGATCCCGATCGTGACCAAAGAATTTACGCGCCTGCAGAACATGAGCGAACTGCCTCACCTTCGAATGGTTGACGCTGAGGAGGCGTGAAATTCTCTGAGACGCTGTAATTCTCCTGCAACCCTTTCCGCATATGGGCCATAGGGGGATTCACAGATCCACCGCATGTAGGCAATTGCCACCCGGAAAAGATCGTGCGTGTTTTGGAAAACACACCGAAACCCACGTTTTCAAAGTTTTCGTCCAATGAAACCGGCCCCCCCCAGCGCCCCCCATCTGTGACCGCCCCTTGCATCGCTGTGCAACCGCGCTGCATTTCCTTTCAAAACTTTGCACTCTGTGAAATTGCCGATCGCCTGCAGAGCCCCACGGCCCGCCTGGGCTGCAGGCTCGTTTGCACTACATCCGAATTTGCACAAAAAACGGACGCAAAGCCCGTCGGCGGGAGGGGGATAAGTGCTTTTTCATACGTTTTTTTCTTCGAAGCCGCTTTTTCGCTCCGCTGACGATGAATCTGCTCACAGCGCAGGTCAGCCTCACCGAATGAGTCGTTTCCCACCTTCAGCCAACGAGATAGGATCGGACTGAACAGGGAAGGAGCAAACGGAAAAATGAACGTAAAGAGAATTTGGCGACAAGAGGTGCGCAAAAGAAAAGCCAACAAGTTCAGAAAAGAACGGATGATCAGAAACTGGCCTATTCATGCGCAACGGGCTGTAGAAGTGTTTCGTGCTTTCGCGCTCGAGGCTGAAAAAGATGGAGTTCGCTTAATGGTCAGAGAGCCTGAGTGGTCACCCCACCCAGACTCAATGGGCGAGTTCATCTTAGGAGCATCCTCGGTTCACATTCGTTTTGCCTCGGAATACACGGGCGAGGGTTTGTTGACTCGAACGGCAGATGGCGAAAACACTCGGTTAGACCTTGAACGGGGTTCAGAACTCATCATCCACCACTCACCGGCGGACGGTTCGATACAGGTGTTCTTTGAATATCCCGCATCCAATCTGGAGGAGGAACAGAGGAAGGAGCCCCTTCTATATGCATTCACCTACAACACGGACCTACTAACATACGACTGGCTGGCCTCTCTCCTGCCGCGCTTTCTTTCTTTCAATAGAGTTGAAAGTCGCTTAGAGCATCCAAGCTTTCTCGATACCTGGCGCATGCGATTGTGGCGATTCACCGATGTTAGAAACCGGCGTGGATACCTAAATACTTTTCAGCACCTTCTGACCCCTTGGGAGCTACTTCTATTGGGTGCTTTCGCTGCCCTACCGGGCTTGGCGGCGATCCAATGGCTTTGGGGCAAACTATGAGAGCGCGCTGGTGACAGGCCTTCGCCCCTAATCGTCGACCCGCGTTTGTCGGGAAGTTGTAGCCTAAAAAGGCTACTCAATGTACTGTTCATGCATACAGTACATTGAAAGCTTGAGGCAGCGTTTGATGAACGAAAAATGCACTGAGACGACAGTAGATCGAGACGTTGCGGTCGATCGGTGGATAGCCATGTTCAAAGACGAAGGATCTCTACTTGCACACCCTGGTGCTCACCACAAGACTCTAGTGATTGAAGCCCATGCCCTGCATCGAGCTCAAGTCATAAACCGGGATGATCTTAGCGATCTCCTGGAGCAAGCCGATGGCGCTCTCGCGTATGCAGTAGAAACCTTGCTTGATTACCAACCCACGGATAGGTGGTAACACACATGCATATGCTTGTTACCCCGATGCGACGACTCGGCGTTGCGTTGAGTCCACAGGAGCGACGACGCTATCAGGCGATAAAGGGCAATGTAATGGTGAATTCGGAGAACAACGTCGAACTGGGCCGAAGCGCGAATGTGGCCAGGATAGACGTTGGAATGCCTCTTGATCCGGATCCACTACCAAGGCTGCTGGACGCAACGCTGGCGGGGATGGCTGTGACTGGCTTTGTATTGAGCGGAATTGAGTACATCGATGGCTGCACCTATGCGCAATCCTGGTGGTGCCGTCTGGGGTGAATTTAGAACTGAATGCACCAGCAGGGGCCGATTGGCCCCTGCTGACGTTGCGTTACAACTGCTGAAGAACCCTGATCAAGCGAATAGACCAATATGCGGCCTGCAACGCTCGGATCAACTCTTCCGGGACAAACCTAATGAAAACATTCATTAGTTAAACTCCTGAGCCTAGAAAACCTGCGCAAAACTGCACAACGCAGGACCTCCTACTCACCTTAGCCACGTCCCCAAAAAACAGAATAGTTTACCTATAGGCAACTATTATTATCCCACAGGATAATTTAGCTCGGTAATAACTTAACCTAAGTTAGGCGTCATTAACGCTTTATCCATGCTTGACGGGTCCGTCACTAAGCCATAGCCTTTGAGTTCTGACGCTGCAAAGGTATGTCTTGGTGAGCAGGTGAAGGGACTTTATCATAGGTTTCTCACGGCGTTTCAATCTAAAGACATGCACCCAAAGCCCACCTCCCGGTGGGCTTTCTCGTTTTACACTCCCTGTGTATATACACCTCTCTCCACATTTTTTAACACAGCCCAAGGTTTACAGGGCTTTGGCTGGAGCCGACGTTTCTTGCTGACACTCACTGTGGGTGTCGACCAGTTCTGCCTCAAAGCGAGACAAGCCGACGAACGGTCATCTGCACTAGGCACATGTGCCTACGGCAACTTAGGCTAATTTGGCCTACAACACGTGAAAGTTGAATTTCAAACATAAAAACGCTATTGAAAACGTCAACACAAGACAACACAAAACAACACAAAACAACACGAAAACAACGGCATGAAAATAGTGATCGACGGTGTTGAATAGCAGTCTAGAGCTACCAAAAAATTACTAACAATTTTTCGAATGTTTCCCCCCTGTTCAAATGCGTTGAATCGGAGGTTCAACTCAAAGCGTTATCGGTTTCAGCAAAGCTGATAGCGCAGAAGCTTGCCCCGCTTTCTCAGTGAATGCCGCCGCATCGGTCGGGCTTGGTGTTGGTCCTGGTGCGTGTGTATGAGTTGCCAGTTGAGTGTTCATTTGCTGCAGCAGATCGAGCGTATCGCATACCACCTGAAACAGGTTTACCGTGCCGGACCCGATCCAGTTCTTCGGCGCCTGCAGATGCTGACTGACCCCGGCCACGCTTTTGCGCAAGCCCTGAATCTTCTCCTCCATATCGCCACCCACCGTGGCATTGTGCTTCTGCCCGACCACCTGGTTCAGATCTCGACCGGTGGCTTGGTGCAGATCGTCCACCGCCGCCAGGCTTGCGGTTCCGCCCGACAGCAGCTTAAGCGCGCCCAGCGCCTCGATCTTCTTGATGCCACCCACTGACTCGGTCGAATGGTCGTCCACCGTCCTGGTGTGGTTCTGGAAGCTCTCGGTGTTGTCCAGGGCTTCGACTTCACGCTCTATCGCCTTGTCCTGGATCTTGCCATCCGTTTGGCGCAGCCAGTTGTCCACGCGGGTCCATCCAAACAGGGCTGCAAAGCCGCCCTGCTTGGATGGACCTCACTTAAAAAATCTAAAGCCCACGCAACTGTCTGTGGAAAACCACTGATTTCCACCGGTGGATAATTTCATCCACAGCCGCAGAGTTCCCGAAAATTCGAGCCTTGACCCAAATTATCCACAGGCGTAGAAAAGATCGGGCAAGTGCTGTCGTTGACAGCAACCCAGGTAGCCAGAACCTTTAAGGCTACGCCACACCGTGGTGGTTCTCCCAAAGTGCGATTAGCGTCCGGCGGCTCGCACGGTCACTCACCGAGTGATGGATGCCTACTTCAGATCGTTGCCATTGCGGCAAATACATCCCTCCCCAGCCGCCCTGCAGCAACCTTTCCGCTTGGCCATTTCATTGCGCCAACCTGCGCCCGTCTCTTTCTCCCGGAAAGAGACGGGCGCTCCAACCGCTGCTGCAGCCCAACTCGTACAAGGCTTTGCGGCATTCCCCCTCGTGACAATCGGCGTGACAAACACCGAAGTCACCAGCAACAGCGATGCAGATGATGGTGCCGCAGCCCAAGGAATGGACTGCACCTGACTGACAGTCAGGCATGCCCCGGCCATCACCTCACTGCCTTCACCCGACTCAGGATCTCGCGGCGCTGGTCTCGTCAGCCAATGCAGCCTCCACCCGCCCACCGGTATCGGTGTTCAGGAGGCCAGATCATGGGATGCCCTCGCTCCCGGTCGTAAGGAGCCGCCAGTCCCGCGTCGGTGGACAACCTCACAGGTCGCAGGGGCCTTGATCCCTGATAACACTCAGCATTCTTGGCGGGATGACGTGGGGAAGGTTTTAGAAGTTTTGGCTTCGAGAGGAGTTCGATCATGGCACTGGTAGGTAAACGTCACGGGCGCAATTTTGGCTATGGCCGACAACTGAGTTATGCCGGGCCACAGGCGCTGAAAGATCTATTTGGCGGCGGGCATTACGGCACGGTCAAAGCGCACAGTGATCGCTGGCAGGCGTTTGTGCGCTGGTGTCGCTCGGAGGATGGGCCGGGGCTTAACGATGCGCGAAAAATTGATCGGCAGACTTTGCTGGACTACGCCGGCCATTTGCGTAAGCAAGTTGAACAAGGGGCTGTCTGCATCGCCACCGCGCAAAATAGGTTGTCCAGCGTGAACCGAACCATGGCTGCGCTTCGCGGTGATCAGTATGTGAAAGTGCCGAGTCCAAGCAAGACGCTGGGAATGCGGCGCACCAGTGTTCGTCGCTCGGTGCCGCAAGGTCAAGATCGCGAACACGTGAAGCGGATCGTCGACGTTCTCTGCGAACACCAAATGCCACGCGCGGCGGCCATCGCTCAGTTGGCGCGAGCCACCGGCATGCGCTTACGCGAGGCCATTTTGGCTGACCTACCGCGCTTAAAACGTGAGGCCGAACAATACGGCAAAATCAACATCCAGGATGGTACCAAAGGGGGCCGCTCAGGTGCCTCGGCACCTCGCTGGATCAGGGAGGATGAACATATTGGCGAAGCGCTGAGATTCGCCGAACAGGTCTCACCCGACGGCAGCCACAATCTGCTTGCGCCGAACGAAAGCTACCTCGATTTCCAACGGAAAATCGTCCGCCCCGCACGGGACCTCCTCCATAAGCACAACCTCAAAGGCTTCCACGAATTGCGGGCAGCCTATGCGTGTGAACGCTATGAGCAAATCACGCAGCACCTTGCGCCTATCAACGACGGCAAGTGCCACCAGTTCGGTCGACAATTAGATCAGGGGGCCAGAGCGCAAATCAGCTACGAATTGGGGCATAGTCGTATTGACGTGGTATCGGCTTACATTGGTGGTCGAGTATGAGCAAGCCATTCGATATGGAGCCGTTCCTGTCAGGCGTCCTGACCGGGTCGCATACCACACGCCAACGCCACCTTCGTCAGGCAAAGACTATCCAAGCAGCAATCGTTGAGCGCTGGCAACGCGACAACCCATGGACTTGGCAGAGAAAGCATCTCATTTGGTTTTTGAATCACAGACTAAACCAGCAATCAGAAGCAACTCGTTACTATTACGTATTGACTATGCAATCGATCGCAGTGCGCTTAATTAAATCTTGGAAATTCAAAAAACGCCCTAAACCCTGCAACCGGCCAAAGTCAAAGGGTAGACGAGGAAGTGGCATTTTGCTAGCTTCGAGGGAGAGACTTCAACCAATAGCAGACGGGCACTTGAAGGACGCTCAATAGCCTCTTTCTCACACCCACTTTAGTCTGTGATTTGGCATTATTTTTCCACTCAAGGACTTAAAAATGGGGAAAAACACGATCGACAAAGGCGGCTCATTCAAGCTTTATAGCAATCTCGTGAATGCAGATTCAAGTGTGCTTTATCATGAAAAACATCAAAACATACTTCCACATCCGGCTGACATTCTGACAGAAAAGCTTCAAAAATTAACCAAAGCACATAAAAAAATACTCGAATTATCAGACACAGACATTCCGCATTTCGTAGAGAGCTTAGATCACGTAGCTCAACTTATATTTTCGGTGGACGAATTCTATGACTCTCTTCCTCTTATAATAAAATGCTTTACACCTCCAAATGGTGCCGACAACAAAGATGTACCACGATGGTTGAAGCATCAGAAATCGAAACCGTACTCAAGATTGCTAGACGGAGTAAGTTTTTTCCATAATGATTTCAAAAATATAGCGAATAAACTTAAACACGACCATGCTGAGATTGCTAAAACCACTTTAACAAATCATCACAACATCAAAGTTCATGGGTTCTATATTCGAGTAGCAACAGGGGAAAATGACCAACGTGGACCGGCCCCGGAAATACATAAAAAATACAAAGGCATCGTAAACACCGCATTCTCATACAACCACTTTATGTTAAGATCAATAGGCCACATTTACAACTGCATTGACAACTTAAATAAAGCTCTTTTCTCAAACCAAAAGACAGTGAAAGACCATTCTGAATCGAGCCTTTTTTCGCTCCTAGTTACAGGCTCTTCAGTAACCCACGAGTTCTTCCCCGACGAATATAGCCGTCCTTACGCCAATATAAAAGAAAATCATGATAAATTGGAAATAGAATTCCCATTCCGTTACAGAAAAAAAACCAATGAACACTTTGATCGAATACGCTCTGTAAACTCGCCCATATCTGTAAATGGAAGAACAAACAGCAGTCACGCACTGCTTCCGTACTTACAACTTATATATCCAGAAACATTGACATCTAGAAGACCAGATCGTCATATTAAATCTGTTGCTGAGAGCAATATCTAGAAAGAATATTTTTGTCGCAGACAGCCAAATCACATATTAAAAACCATCGGATTTTCTATGACAGAAGAAAATATTCATTCCACAATCAGACCTTTAGTAACAGTATTCTTACAAGAATTAATGAAAGAATATTGGGGACCATTATACAACCACATAAAAAACAACCCAGCATTAATAAAAACAGTACCTGGCTTTCTCTTAGACCATCAGGGAATTATTGTTTATGTCGGGCGCACACATATTGCGATTGAATATACCGGCCCCGAGGTGATCAGCGAGCTAAAAAACGAAGGTGTTATGCATGTGCAATGTCACGACTACTCAACTAAGGATTGCAATCTATTTGAACAAATTATCGGCTTTGAATATGATTCAACTTTAGATTTGTCTATGCCCCTCCCTCCCTTCAGTGAGGATCTACTACTTCCTACAAACAAGGGATGGGATAAACTTTCAGAGCTAGGTTGGAACTTCGCAGCTCAAAATAGCATTATGGGGTTCAATATACCGAGTCCAGAGCCAATGCCTGGACAATTCACAAGAATTGTAAATGGTATGTTTTTTGATGCAGATGAATCCGGTTTAAAATCCCGAAGAATAAAGTGGTTGGACTTTTTCCCTATTCACTTTGATGGTTCGGAAGAAAAATCCGACTGCATATCATTTAGCGTTTCAAACATGAAAAAACTTGTGAATCACGATGCAAACTACTCATACCCAATGCCGGATGACTATAAGTATATTCAACTGCCAAAAATAAATCGCTTTATAGAGGTATGGGGAAACAAAGACAATACGGAACCAGATATAACATCGCACATCGCAAGAAAAGAAAACGAGTTTATTTTGACAATGAAGTTTGGTGCGATAGAGATCCACTCAGAGCTCACGTGTGAATGGCAGAGCGAACCGCGCAGCCCCATTAGGCCGGATTTTTTTGTAGTACAGCCCAATGGATATGCGGACATTGTAGAGTTTAAGCTTCCTGACATCGGAAAGCATGCAATTGTAGGTGGCCGTAATAGAGAAACATTTGGTGCCTGGCTGAATTCATACATTTCTCAAACTAGAGTTTACTCGAGTTATTTTGATGACCCTAACAACAGAAAATGGTTTGAACAAAGATATGGTTTCAAGGTACACAAGCCACGCAGATGGCTGATTGTTGGCCGCAGACACGATTTTGACTCTGATGTTTGGCGTGAAATTATGAGCGACTACAAAGATCTTGAAATACTTACTTTTGACGATTTAATTGATGGAATTGTTGTTCAATTTTATAAATGATGTATTTTTTCGGTGGATCAAAATTCCGCATCTTGATCTCCATTTCATGCTAAATACGGAATAAGCAAATTATAAAAAGCTAATGGGGGGTGGATATATTTAAATACCCTATAGAGGCACATCAGTTCCTTTCTTTTGATTTTACCTTCGTCTATTACCCTGCCACAGCCAAAGCATCCAATAACGACGTGATATCTCCCTACCTTGAAAACAGCCGTTCCGAACGGTCGAAGCCTAGCCTACCAATGACAACTGATGTGATCACTAGCATTTGCATAAAAAATAATAGCCATATAATATCAAATCAGCTTCAGGGTCCATCCTTAGATGTCAATCCTCATTTTTCAAAAAATTTCGTCATAAATGGATTTGTAATGAACACCGAGCTTGCCATCAAAATTGACTACCTTCAAAAAAGAAAAAACCCTGCTCAGGTTTTTGAAGCTATGGGCCTCTATATAAACGCCTATCAAGATCTGTGCCAGTTGTTGGCAAATTCTGTTGATTTGGAGATCGCCTTTGAACTTGAGCTAAACTCTGTTGATACCGGCTCAATAATAAGCAAACTAGGCAGCGTCGGAAGCTCCATTGCAAACTACATCGAGGAGGCTCTATATGCTTCTGGAAGCGCCTTAAGCTCCGAATTAATGCATGTATCTGAAACCGGAACCGAGGCTGAAGTAAACTCTATAGCGACTGCTTTGGAAGCAGATATTAGTAAAAAAATCCCGGAAGCCATTGTTCCCCCACACATTGATAGACAAGGTTTGGCATACGTTCTGACTGAGTTTTCAAATGCCAACAAAAAGCTACAACTGGGTGAAGTAGTGCAACTTGGAGCGGCAAATAGCGAATATTTATCGGCATTCAATACCGAGTGGAGATTTAGCGGCGACGCCAGTAAAATGTTCATTGGCGACACTTCTGACTTTAACGGAAAAGATAAATTATATACTATGGTGCAGGTGAATGAGGGCAATTCAGTATGGTCATTCAAAAGCGCCGCCATGGAACGTAAGTTTCCGGCAAAAATAGTTGACAAGGACTGGCTACATCGATACCAATCGGGCTTGATAGCCCCCATCGGCCCTCTAGATATTATGGACGCAGAAATATCATACTCTATCTATACCCCTCCTGACGGTAAAGGACGGCCACAGATCAGAAGAGCAAAAATTCATAAAATATTGAGCATCCATAGAAATCGAGACTATCAAAATGCTCTCGATGTCTGATCAGCGCAACCGGCGGGCTTTGTTCGCAGATTTAATGGCAGATTACATCTATGTAGCTATGCCGTTTATTTTGTTAGTCGGTATTAAATTTTATTTAAGTAATTGGCAAGATATTTTTTTATCATCCGACTGGGCGTTAGGCGCATGCATTGTTTTTGGCCAAGTTACGTATAAAGTTTCCAAGGCGGTAGCTAAAGCGAAAGCTAAGGCCAATGAACAACACTACGGCCTCTATACCGCACATAGATTCTTACTTGTTGTAGTCTCGGCGGTCATTTACTGTGGAATGGTGGTAAAACCAACAATGCCGCTCGGTGTAATTCAAGTTATCTGGTTCTTTGTTGCATCCTTCTACCATTTCAGGGATGGGATTGCGGCTAACTTGATTGAAAAAACTGGGTCTAATTAGACTCAACACATCATGACCACTTCAAACAATCACATACTTTTAATAAAAAACATCATTTCCGGCGGATCCCCCTAGACAAAATCATTCACTATGCCTCTATCTTTCACTCGCCAAGCCCTAAAGCGACTCCAAAACTTAGGGTAGTTTTAGAGGTAGAGAAAGTATTTCCATCTATGAATTTCAAATTTTTTCGGCATTTAGCATCTGGTTCGACTCCTGGTGCCGCACCAAATAAAACAAGGGCTCGCAGAAATGCGGGCCTTTGTTGTTTCTGACATCCAGAAATCCAACGCCTAAAAACACCCCGCAACCCCCTGTAGGATTTGCCGAAGGCTGCGATCTTGTGATCTTCAGATTTCGCCCCCAACCCGGATCCGGTTGCCCCCGAAAAAAATCGCAGGCTATACCAGCGGTTACGCCGACAGAGCCCCCCCCCCCCCCCCCGTTAACCTCGATCGGACGTCCCCCTATAGAGCCTTTTGGGATTCTGGCAGCATCGTCCTCGAGAGCGGTGGTACGACTGTCGAGGTTCCGGTTAAGTTTGATGTAAAAGGCATCCTTGGATTGCTTGCCCAAATGGGCCTCGCAAGCCAACTTGGTGGGAAGGTGCCAAACGTGGAGCAAATGGAGGTATTCGTAGCGTTGGACTCCACCAAAGTGAAATTCCTCGGCGACAATGCTTGCCAAGCGCATTACTGGGCTAGAGGTTTTAACGATATGGGTACGGGGCCCGTCTTATATACCGCTCCAAATATCGGAGGCTGCGCCTCGGAGCTGTTTGAAATTGCCGACGTAATTGCATACATGTGCTCCCACGCGGCGCACGGGAAAGCCGAACAACCCTTCTTCCATGAATTGCTTTCCTCTGTGAGAAGCAAAATCAGACACAAATACAAATTGGAAATTTAATAAGCCGTAGAAAAAAGCAGAAACAGGGACCAGAAATAGGGACAGATTTTTTTCCATGGCGTGGCTTTTGAATCACCACCTAAACCAACATACTGAATCGACGCGCTATTACTATTCGCTGACCATGCAATTATTCACTCATCGCTTAGGAAAACCCTGGCAGTTCAACCGCTAAACGAAGGTCAGAAAACGGTCCAGAAGCAGACGGTCACCTAAGATAAGTTTCGATCTCAAACGGCCCCCAATGCTTGACATTAGCTTCCGAAGCGGCGGGCGAAGCACGGAACATACCTTTTAGGACGTTGTACATTGACCTCTTTGAAGGAAATTTTTTAGCGCGGCCTGATAGAGCGTTAATGGTTGATTGTTCGCATTGAATAGGGCGAAGGGAATCATTGTGAGATGTGAGAACGACGTGGAGCTTATTGAATACGTTTTTTGCCTACAAACGCTGCGATCTTTATTCAGTATGAAATTAAACTTGAAAAGGTTTGGTCTTGTACACCAGCTAGGAATTAAACCAAGACTCAAGCCCGTTAAGTAATCTTGTGCGCAAGCGCCGCCAGATGAAAATTCTGAGATTTTTATTTCTAATGTAGGAAAGGTCGAAGCTGTAGGGTTTGAGCTGGCATCTTGCGCACTTGGAATAAATTTTAGTGTCGCTGCGTATGCGTCCTTGCCAAAGCGACTATCTTTCCATGGAGAGTTCATTTCGTAACTAAAGCTGAAGATATTTTCTTTTTCTTCGGGTTCAATGTGTTTGTTGATTGTCGGCTGCGACGAATAGGATGTGCAACCAGAACATAATATCGCAATGCTGATAGAAACAAGTCCATTTTCTATTAAGCGATGCATACTCAGCTTCCCCCACCATTAATTAGCCGACATATCTGTCGCTTGATAACTTATTGAATGCAACATAACGTCTCATCCAAACGCATGATTTTTGAATCAGAATAACAGAGGAGCCTGTACGCGCGACATCTGAAGGACGACAACGTGCTGACAAAAATCCCGGATTCGATTCCACCGAACGCCATAGCTAGCTGATTTATTTATAGTTACTTGTAGGGGTACGCCAAATTTTCCACCGACTTCCAGACCCACGGAAAATCTAGTTCGGCTGACGGCTATCGTTCGTCTGGTGCCACCATACAAAACAAAGCCCTCGTAGAAATACGAGGGCTTTGTTGTTTCTACCGTTTGATCGTCAACGCAATCAGGGCCTCGATCAGTCGAAATCCGTCGACTCAGAAAGCCCTTCCCAAGCATCAATCTCCGCCTGAAGCCGCGCAATCTTCTCCCGCACCAACCTCACCGCATCCTTACCCAACAACAAATGAACCGGCGGTTTCTCAGCCGCCACCAGGGTCAATAATGCCTGCGCCGCCTTGCGCGGATCACCCGCCTGCTGGCCACTCTTCTCTTCACGCGCCTTGCGGACCGGATCGAACACCGCGTCGTAATCACTCAACGTGCGACTCGAGCGGATCATCGAGCGCCCCGCCCAGTCGGTTCGAAACGAGCCCGGCGCCATGGCCGTCACGTGGATACCCAGGCTTTCCACTTCTTGGGCCAGTGCTTCACTGATGCCTTCAAGGGCGAATTTGCTGCCGCTGTAGTAGGCGATGCCCGGCAAGGTGATGAAGCCGGCCATGGAGGTGATGTTGACGATGTGCCCGCTGCCTTGCTCACGCATGCCGGGCAGAACCGCCTTGATCATGGCGACCGCGCCAAACACGTTGACGTCGAACTGGCGCTGCATTTCGGTCAACGGCGATTCCTCGAGAATCCCCTCATGACCATAACCGGCATTGTTCACCAGCACGTCGATCCGACCTGCTTCGCGCAGGATTTCGGCCACCAACGGATCAATTGCCGGGTAATCGGTGACGTCGAGCACAAATGCCTTGGCGCGATGGGCGTCCAGCGCTTCGAAAGCAGCACGCTCGGATTCACGCCGTACGGTGCCGACCACCGTATGCCCCGCTGCCAGTGCTGCTTGCGAGAAGGCCAGGCCGAAGCCAGAACTGACGCCGGTGATGAGGAAAACCTTGCGAACGTGGGTGTTCATGGTGCGCTCTCCAAATGAAAACGCCGTCGATAGTGATCGACGGCGTTGCGGACAATCAGGTCAGGTCTTAGTGACCCGCGCTCTGCCCACCATCCACGTGCAGAATCTCACCAGTGACAAAGTTGGCGCTGTCGAGGTACACAACCGCCTGCGCGATGTCGCTGATTTCGCCCATGTGGCCGACCGGGTGCAGAGCGCCCAGTGCTGCGTGGGTTTCTTCGCCGTGCATCGGGGTTTTGATGATGCCTGGGGAAACCGCGTTCACCCGAATACCGCGCTTGGCGTATTCGATGGCCAGGGATTTGGTCGCCGCGTTCAGGCCACCTTTGGTCAGCGAGGCCAGTACCGATGGCACGCCGTCGATCGCGTGGTCGACCAGGCTGGTGGTGATGTTGACGACGTGGCCGCTGCCTTGTTTTTCCATCTCGTTAATGGCGAGTTGGGTGATGTAGAAGAAGCCGTTCAGGTTCACCGACAGCACATTGGCGTAGTCTTCAGCGGTGTACTGGGTGAACGGTTTGGCGACGAAGATCCCGGCGTTGTTGATCAGGGTGTCGACGCGGCCGAAACGTGCGATGGCTTCGCGGATCACTTGTTGAGCGACTTCCGGGTTGCCGATGTCGCCGGCCACGGTGAGGATGTCCGGATCGGTGGATGGCTTGATCGAACGCGAAGTGGCGACAACTTTGTAATCCAGATCACGGAATGCCTTGACCATGCCTGCGCCGAGACCTTGGGAAGCGCCAGTGATAACGATGACTTTTTTCGAATTGCTCATGATGAACCTCTACTCATAAATGATGGTTTGAAAAGTAATGAATCAAGCTTCGGCGGGTTCCTTCGCCATTTGTCTCAACATCTGTTCGTAGTACTCGACCGACTGTGAACCGGACACCAGGTGACGGCCGTTAAGCACCATGGCCGGTACCGAATTGATGCCGTGCTGCTGGTAAAACGCTTCAAGGTCACGCACTTCTTTGGCAAACGCGCCGGACGCCAACACGTCTTGAGCCGCTGCCGCATCCAGCCCTGCTTCTGCTGCCAAACGGACCAGCGTCTCGCGATTGCTCGGGTTCTGGCCGTCGGTGAAGTAAGCGCGTAGCAGGATCTTTTTCAGTGCAACCTGCCGCCCTTCCTGCAACGCCCACAACAGCAACCGATGCGCATCAAACGTGTTGTAGAAGTGGCTGCGCTTCTCCAGATCGAAGGTGAAACCGATGGCCTCGCCGCGAGCGATCTGCATGGCTTTACCGGCGGCAACATCTTCGGCAGTGCGGCCGTATTTGCGCATCAAGTGCTCGACGGCTTTCTCGCCTTCCGGCGGCATGTTCGGGTTCAACTCGAAGGGCTTGTAGGTCAGCTCTACCGAGACCTCACCGGCCACGTTCGCAATCGCCTGCTCTAACGCCGTCGCGCCCAATGCACACCAAGGGCACACCACGTCGGAGATGAAATCGATGGAGACCGATGCAGTCACGACTTGCCCTCCTTCTCAGCCAGTTGCTTGCGGTACTGGGTGGTGGTGATGCCGGCGTAACCCCAGTTATCGGTGTCGACTTCTTCGATCACGATGTGGGTCAGGTGCGGGTCCTTCTTGAGGACGCGCTCCAGTGTTTCAGTGATTTCAGCGATCACCTGAGCTTTCTGCTCAGAGGTAACGCCATCGCGGGTAATGCGTACGCTTACGAAAGGCATGAGGAAGATCTCCAGTGACCTGCTCATCGGGATGATGGGTAGGTGTTGGAGCTCAATGTAGGAGTTTGGGGGGTGGGGATAAAGGTGGGGGCGGGAACATCATTAGTTACGTGGTGTAATGACTAGCTCGAGATGTACGCTGAAAAAATGGAACAGTAATCTTTAAATGGCCAGATTAGTTACGTGTAAATCTGGCCTTTCACTAGCCCTAGACTTTTTGCAAGTCCAGCAACGCCTCAGGATGCTGACTCGCTACACGAAGCAGCGTTTGCGCCGCTCCTGTCGGTTGGGCGTCGCATTTCTTGCAGGATATGACGAAGGCGATCATTGATGATGTGGTGAAGGTGTTGGACGCACCGATGAACAATCGCAGCCAGTAACGCCATCACGCGTACCGAAAGAGCGCGCATAAAATGCCCCGAATCAATCGGGGCTTTTTGTGTAAATCGGTCATCTACCCACGGGCTGATTCGGGTGGTATCGATCGCTCACGCCACTGTCTATCGGCTCCTCCCCCCGAACAGACTGAGCCACAGCTTCGATGATGGCAGCCCAGATATCCGGCCTGGTCAGCACAGGCATTTCCTTGGCCAGTACGTTGCTCAGTGTCCCTTCGTTCTGCTCAATGGATCGCAAGAGCCGATCAGCTTGTTGATCAGGCATCTCAACGATTTCCTTGATTGCCTGCCTGGCCCTTATGTGGCTGCGTAAATAGCGCGACTCTTCACGCATCTGTTCGGTGATGGTGCGGCGAATGACGTTAGACATGAAAACAACGTGTGGCCCCAGGTTGGGATAGCGCCACACCGGGCGGGCCTGATCCTGGCCTGTGAATTCAATATTCGAGACCACGCCGTCAGGGTACTGCGTACGAGTACTGGCGAATGCTACCTGGTCTCGTATGCCTTGCATGAGCGGTTTTGAAACCTGATCCAGCACGCTGTCATAAAGACGCCGCTCAGCAGAATCGTCGGTGATAACAGCTGAAACCGGAAGAATCACCGGGTCTGGAATGGCCCCATCACGACGCAGAATGTCGTTGATCAGAAAGCGATGGACCCGCCCGTTGCCGTCGGCCAGTGGATGGATATAGACGAAAGCGAACGCGGCTACAGCACTGCGCATGACCGGGGATTGCCCTTGAGTACGATTCAGAAAGACGCGAATGCCTTCCAGCATCCGCTCCAGATCGCTCTCCGGGGGAGCGACGTAATGGACAATTTCCTGATAACGCACAGTTTCGCCAACAAACACCGGAGATTGCCGAATCCCCAAGCGTGTCAGTGTGGTCACTGCGCCAAGAATTTCTTCTTGCATCTCAGCCAGTGCAGCATCGGTGAGCGGCAGTTCGCCCTGTCCGGTTCTTCGCGCCAACACATCTGCGAAACGCTGGATACGCGTAGAACGATCCGCCTCCCCTTCAATGGCAAAACTGGCTTTGCTTTCCCTGAGCGTCATCCATGCGGCGGCGCGCAGCAGAAGTGCTTCGCCAAACTCTGCGGTCAGTTGACCAAAGAGGTGAGGCACATCGAGGTCCGCTGCTGACTTGACTGCTGCAGTCTTGACGACAATTGGGCAGAAGTAGCTCGTGCCAGGCAGGTTGTCATTCACTCGCCAACGCGGCACTTTCACCGCCTCTTCGGGTGAAGCTGCCACCATCAGGTCGGCGTTGATGGCATCGACATACTTACCGCCTATGGGTTCTGGCGCTTGCAACTGCTCGCCAGTGAGCCACTCAAACAAGAACGCTGACCTGCGGGCATATTGGCCGGTGGGTTCGTCATTCAACCAGCCTTGTACCGGTGCAGCACCCACCTTGGTAAACAGTCTGGTCAAGAACTCCAGGTTCGGGACTTCATGCCGCAGGTGAAATTGCAGATGGGATGAAAAGTCCGAATCGGGGCGCATGTTTTCCGTAAAGGTCTCAAGACGAAACCCATCTTCGACCTGAGTTGACCGTCGGCTACCGACCTGACTTAACACGGGTAGCCGTGCCATCGGCCGCACGTCGAAAGTTGTTGCTAGCCAGGCAGCACCGATGGCGTCTACGGGAAACTCGCTCACGTCACACTCCTTTCAAAACTTCGGCCGAATCAACCACCACAAAATGAAGAGTAACGATCAAAATCAGGTTTCGCCGCATAAAAATGATTATTTTTCGGCGGGAATGCATAAAAACGAATATTCAGAGCATAACAATTTGAGCTCCGATCATTGAATTGGGCACTGTCGAACTGACCAAAATGCGTAAAAACGATTTTATTTGCTCAAAAACGATCATAAATCTGGATTTATGCACAAAACCGTTTCGAATACAGCGCTGGGAGGCGGGCAATCAAGCGATGATCACGGTTTCGACGGTGATTTGCTTGAGCGCATAAAACGGTGCGAGTGCCGCTTCATCGGCAGTAGCACCGGTAATCAACCGCCACTCCCGCTCAATTGGCGTCCAATGCTGTTGGCGGGCGCGGCCCAGTTTGTCGGTATCCGCCAACACCACAATCTGCGCCGCCCGCTTGATGATGCATTCCTTGAGATACGCCTGCTGCGCACTCGCCTCGCACAAACCGAACTCAGCGACCACGCCGTCCGCACCGAGAAAGGCTTTGTCGACGCTCAACCGACTCAACGTCAGCTCGGCCAACGGCCCCAGCGTGCTCATGCTCGAACCGCGCAAATCGCCGCCGATCAAGGTCAGGCGAATGCCCGGCGCGTTGGCCAGGGTCATCACGGCCAGCAGGTTGTTGGTGACCACGTGCACGTCTTGTCGCGAGCACAAATGATGGGCCAGTGCAGCGCAGGTGGTGCCACCGTCGAGCAGGACGGTATCGCCGTCCTGGACGTGCGCCGCAGCTGCCTGGGCGATCGCATCTTTTTGCTCCCACTGAGACGTCTTGCGCTCTTCAAGTGAGGCTTCCGGCTCATGAACGCCGACCACGGCAGTGGCGCCGCCATAGGTGCGCACCAGGTGCCGCTGTTTGGCGAGCATGGTGAGGTCGCGTCGCACCGTCGCTTCCGAAACCCCGAGCGCCGCGCTCAATTGCTCGACGTTGGCATCGCCAATGCGTACGAGGTCGAGGATGGCGCGGTGGCGTTCGGAGGCTTTCATGGTGGGTCTCGCGTGGTGGACGGTGGTCGATCTTACACGACAGCGCCCGTGCGGCTCATCCCCTACGCGTGGCCAACTCCGCGCCCTGGCGCAGCGCTTCGAGCAGGCTGCGCTCATCGGCGATGCCTTTGCCGGCGATGTCGAACGCGGTGCCGTGGTCGACCGAGGTGCGGATCACATCCAGGCCGACGGTGACGTTCACGCCCGCTTCAAGCCCGAGCACTTTGACCGGGCCATGGCCCTGGTCGTGATACATCGCGACCACCAGATCGAAGTCGCCGCGTCCGGCACGGAAGAACAGGGTGTCGGCGGGCAGCGGGCCGGTGACGTCGAGGCCGCGTTCCTGCAACAGCTTCACCGCCGGGATGATTTTTTCTTCCTCTTCGCCATAACCGAACAGGCCGTTTTCACCGGCATGCGGGTTGATCCCGCACACGCCGATGCGCGGACTGGCAATGCCGGCCTTGATCAACGTCGCGTTGCCGCGCTCGATGGTGCGCTGAACCAAGCCCGGTTCAATCTTGCGGATCGCGTCGATGATGCCGATGTGGGTCGTGACGTGAATCACCCGCAGCTGCGGCGCCACCAGCATCATCGACACTTCGTCGACGTTGGTCAGGTGCGCGAGCATTTCGGTGTGGCCGGGGTATTTATGGCCGCCGGCGTGCAGCGCTTCCTTGTTCAATGGCGCCGTGCAAATGGCATCAATCTGGCCGGCCTCGGCGAGTTGCACGGCACGGGCGATGTATTGGTAAGCGGCGTCGCCGGCGATGGGCGAGAGTTCGCCGAACGGCAGGTCGTCGGGGATCAGGTCGAGGTCGATGCAGTCGATCACGCCGGCCTCGTAAAGCGCTTCGGAAGCGTCCTTGATGCGGCGTACTTTGGCGCTGCCACCGACGATGACATTGGCCTGCTCGAGACGGCGTGCATCGCCAATCACCAGCGGTCGGCATTGTTGATAGACGACGTCGTGGGTCAGGCTCTTGACGATGATTTCCGGACCGACACCCGAGGCGTCGCCCATGGTGATGCCGATGACGGGGAGGTAATTGCTCATAGTGTTCATTCGAGTCCTTGGATTCGTGTGCGTTGGGGCGGGGAGCGATCGGCGCTGGCGCTCAGGTGTTGCCATGCCGCATACAACGCGTGATCGGTGCCGAACGCGCCGGCCTTGGTCACAATGCCGGGACGATGGCCTTCCCGGGAAACAGTCGGGCGGGCGAAGGCAACGCCGGCTTCGATTTCGGTGATGAGTTGCAGACTGTCGATGCCGACGGTGGTCAATATGGCCCGTGCGGTCTCGCCGCCCGTGGCTATCAGACCGCCGACCTTGGCGAAGTGTGGTTCGACCAGCACGGCCAGCATGGTCGAGAGTTGCGCACCCTCCTGCGGATCGAACGCGACATCGCGACCGATGCGCAGCAGCAGGTCACTCCAGCCGTCCAGTTGCTCGCCGATGCGCGCTTGCCAGATTGCCCAATCTTCATGGGCAATACCTTGGCGAAGGACCTCCGGCGGGACGACCAATTCGCTGACACCGCCGCGCTCCTTGAGCAGCGCGCATTGCCGCTCGCAGACACCGGAGAGGCTGCCGACGAGGACCAGAATGGGTGCCTGACTTTTTTCCTGCGCGGTCGGTTCGGTGGCCGTGAATCGCACCTCGGAAAAATCGGGAAGACTCGCTATTTCCCGCGCCAGGCCACCCGAGCCGATCCAGAACAGCGGCTGCTCCATCGACGCGGTCAGGCGAGCGAGGGTCAGCAGATCGTCTTCGGTTTGCGCATCGACGATCAGTGCTTGCGTACCGCTGCGGGCGACGTCGGCGATGTGCTGTGCGAGCGCTTTTTCGTTGCCTCGCAAGGTCTCGAGGTCCAGCTTCGCGGTGCTCAGGCCGGCGGCGATGAGCATCGCTTCAACATCAGCTGGGCGATCGGCGTTTTCAAGTTTCCAGGTGTCGGTGGTTTCCAGCGGCTGGCCGTTGACGAACACCCGACCACCGCGCAACGTGCGCCCCGTCGCGGGGAAAGCCGGGGCTACGATGGCCAGGCCGGCCAAGGGTTGCAGGGCAGCAACTTCCGCCGCCCAGTTGCCGCGCAAGGTCGAATCGATTTTCTTGTACAGCCGCTGCCCAGGCTGATGCAGTGCCTTGAATGCAGCGACGGTGCGCTCGGCGGCGTGCGCCGGCGAGAGGCGACGCGTGTCCGTGTCGGCGGCGATTACCTGTGCATCGGCCTTGTCATTCAAGGGGTCGAGCGTGACCACCGTGTGCAGCCCCACGCTCGCAAAGCCAATGGCGCAATCCGCCGCACCGGACAGGTCATCCGCGATGATCAGAATCCTCATCGCAACGCCTCCTGCTTTTGAGGTTCGATCTCCTGCTCAGGGATGACGACAGGGTTGCGCTGTTGCACGCGTTTGGCGACGGCGGCGGTGAGTATCGGCGCAAGGATCGCGGTGACCACCACGCAGGCCGCGACCAATATGGTCGCGCTCTTGGCGGCTTCGGCGTACACCGGATTGGCCGCTGCGATCAGTGCAGGAACGGCTGCGGCGTTCCCCGCCGTGGTGGCAGCAGCGACACCGGCGACGCCTGTGCCACCGGTCAAACGATCAGCGAAAAACAGCGGAATGCCGGTCAGCACAACCACCGCAACACCCATGCCGAGACCCAGCAAACCGGCCTGCCAGACGTTATGCAGGTCCAGACTGGCGCCCAGTGCCAACGCGAAGAACGGGATCATCACCGGAACGGCCTTGGCCAGGAAGTCGCGCATGTCACGGTCGAGATTGCCCAGCAACATGCCCAGTGCCAACGGCAAGATGCTGCCCACCAGCGTCGGCCACGGGAACGCCGACAGGCCGGCGATGCCAAGGGTGACCATGGTCAGAAACGGGCCGGATTCCAGCGACATGACCGAGTAGGCACCGACGTCTTCGGAGCGGCCGTACTGACCCATCAGCGCCATGTACAAGCCGCCGTTGGTGTCATTCATCGCGGCGACCACCGCCAGCGTCGAGATGCCGGCGAACAGGCCTGACGATATCGGCTGCTCACCGAGAAAATGGCCGAGCACGATACCGATGAGCACCGCGATGCCGACTTTAGTGATGAGCAGCGTACCGCCCTTCTTGAGCAAGTAAGGCGTGGCTTTGATGTTGATGCTCGCGCCCATGCACACATAGAACACCGCGAGGATAGGCAACGCTCCGGTGAACAGCGCGTTGGTGAAGGAGCCGAAAAACTTGGGGGTATCAGGCATGAAGGTGGCGACCAGCGAACCGATCAGCAGGGGCACGATCATCATGCCGCCCGGAATGCGTTCTATGGTGCGCTTGATAGGAAATTGGGCCACGAGGGTCTCCTTTTATAATTGTGGGGTAAGACGTGTTTCACCTCGAAACTGACTGAACTGATCAGGCAATGATTGATTCAGTCAAATTTATCTTATGCCCTCGTTATAAAATGCGCAAACCAATCATTTCGAATGCTCGTTTCGATCATTTGAAGAGGTGAAGCTCGGCGCGCAAGTGACTTTGGTCGTCGTGATACGCAGACTAGAGCCTTGCACCGCCCACAAAAAAGCCCCGAACCAGTCGGGGCCTATTTTTACAAACGCTACTTGAACAGTTCTGAATGACTTCCGAGATCGACAAATGTGATTAGATCGGAGCGCGTGTGCTCGTAAATCATCAAGAAATCACCGCCTATATGACACTCTCGAAAACCAGTCCAATCACCCGTCAGGGCATGCTCCAGGTATTGCGGTGGCAGCGGCTCGCCCAGAAACAGCAAGACCATCACTTGGCGAACTTCATTCATGTCACGGCGCCCGGCACGCTTGTAACGCTGCCAGGACTTCTTGAATTCTGACGTTTGCGCACACTGCCTGGGCAGCTCAGCGCGCTTCTGCTTTTTCTCCGGTTTCGCCATCAGCGTCCCTCAGCAAGTCGTCTATCGAGTCGAACCGCTGGCGAATCTCACGTGCTTCCCTCATGGCGCGGGCCGTTTTCACCGAAGGTACGCGTACCTCAAACGGGAGCCCCTGAGTCGCTACGACCTGACGAAGAAAAAGCCGCATGGCGTCACTGATGCTCAGACCGCAAGCGCTCAAGACTTCAGTAGCACGCGCTTTCAAATCCTCATCAATGCGGCAACGCACGTCGGTGGTCTTCAGCAATGCACCCATGGTAATAACCTCATCGTTAATTTGTAGCTACATTCGCGCTACCTCAAGCATTGTGGTTGAGCAGGATCACGGGATCAACTTCAGCGTGATGGACGGCTCCCAACAGATGAGGCGTTGTGACAATCAACTGAATTCCCGTCCGGTATTTCAAACGATTAAACCTGTGATGAATATCAGCCTGATCCCTTTCGGTACTGGGAACTGTCCTGGTTCAATGCAGGAAATAGCCCAAGAGCCTGAACGCTGATTCTTAGGCGAAAAAAAGCCCCGAACCAGTCGGGGCTTCTTCTTTATCAGCCTTGAATCAGGCCTCGATACGGCAACCGATCATCAGAAAATGTTGATCGGGTAATCCACGAACACACGTACTTCGTTGCCGCTGACGTTGTACTCGCTCGACTTCTGCGAAACACGCAGGATCGAGCTGCGCAGTTTCACGCTCAGGTCTTTGGCCGGGCCGCTTTGCACGACGTACTTGAACTGGTTGAAGATTTCGCGCTCGGTACCGCCTTCGCTGGTGGAAGTGGTGATGTTGTCGCCACGCACGTAAGCCACGTTGTAGCTCAGGCCTGGGACGCCGAAAGTGCTGAAGTCCAGACCGTAGCCCAGCTGCCAGCTGCGTTCGTCTTCGGCGTTGAAGTCGGACCAGTAGGAGTTCGCCAGGTAGATGGTGTTGCCGCCATCGCCGACGCGACCTTGGTCTTTCTGGTAGCCGCCGTAGGCGTAACCCAGGTTGCTGTCGCCGGTGCTGCGCTGGTGCGCGACGGTGAACGAGTGTGGGCCGGTGGCGAAGGTCGCTGCCAGGCTCCAGATTTTGTTGTCGTCGCCGGTGGCACCGCTTTCGCGGACGTAGGAATTATCCAGCTTGGTGCGGTAACCGTTGAAGTCGAGGGTCAGGGACTGATCCTTGTCGATCGGGAACACGTAGTTGGCGTTCACGTATTGCTTCTTCAGCACGTCTTCAACGTCGGACGCGTACACCGCCGCCTTGAACTGTTCGGTGAACTGGTAGCTACCGCCCAATACGTTGATCGATTTCAGGCCACCACTGTCACGGCCTTCCGCGCTTTTGCGCGATTCGGCGGTGAAGCGACCGGCGTTCAGTTCCAGGCCTTTGATCTCCTTGGAGGTGATCAGGGTGCCGGTGTAGCTTTCCGGCAACAGGCGCACGTTGTCGTAGCTCAGCACCGGCAGGGCCGGCATCTGGTCGCCGTAAGTCAGCGTAGTGCTGGACAGACGGAATTTGACCGCTGCGCCGCCCTTCGACAGGTCATCAGCCGCGTTGCCGCTGTCGCCCTTTTTGAAGAAGTCGATGCCTTGCGCGCCGGTGCGACCCTTGCCGCCGTCCAGACGCAGTGCGTACAGACCAAAAGCGTCCACACCCACACCGACGGTGCCTTGGGTGAAGCCGGACGAGAACGTACCGATGGCCGCTTGGCCCCACTCGGCTTTGTCCGGTCGGCCGTCTTTGTAGTCACGATTCATGTAGGCGTTGCGCAACAGCACTTTGAGGCTGCTGTCTTCAACAAAACCCTTGGATTCGGCCTGGTCGTTTGCCATGGCCTGTGTCGCGCTCAACATCCCCAGTGCGATCAGGCTGATTCGCTTGTTCAACATTTTGTTCTTTTCCTTATTACGGGTTGATACGCACTGTGTCGAACGGCTGAAACGGCGCTGTCGCACTCTTTTTTTCACCCCGAAACAAAAAGGCCCGCCCACGATAAATCGCGGGGCGGGCCTTCTTATTATTTTGAGTCATGGCGGTTAGCCACAGGCGTTGAGGCGAATCCTATCCGCGCCCTTAACCATGTGTCAATTTCATGAATCGTCTGTGAATAGGCGAAAATCGTCTAAGAACTTCTAATTGCAGCCGTGGAGCCCACACGCTTGAAACCCGGCTGTAGCGGCCTGTGCTGGAAGCGACTGACTCAACCATGCCGAAAAGGCTTGTGGCTTGCCGAGCCACGGGCTGATGTCGACCAACGTGAATTGGCCATCCTGCTCCAGGGCGAAGGTCGGAAAACCGTGGCCGCCGACGTTGGCCAACAAGGCACGGCTGGCTTTGATGTGGTGATCGGTTTCGGCGTCCTTGAACGCTGACTGGAAGGCTTCGGGTTCCAGGCCGATGTCGTTGGCGAGTTCGAACAACACAGCTTCATCGGCGATGCGTCGCCCTTCTACGTAATGCGCACTCTGCAAACGGCCCAACAATTCCAGTCCACGGCCAGCGATCTGCTGCGCCGCGAGTACGGCGGCAATCGGCGGAGCGGAATCAAACACCGCCGTCTCGTCGCGCAACAACCCTTCGAAATACGCTTCGCCGAATGGCTGACCGGTGTATTCGGCGATGCGCCGGTCGTGGGGCATCACGTAGTTACGCAAGTGTGGCGAGACGTTCTTGCGGTTGGCGCCGGTCATCATGCCGCCGCCATGAGCAATCACCGGCAGAACGGCCTGAGCGGCTTGCACCAGTGGTTTTGCGCCGTAGCACCAGCCGCACAACGGGTCGTAAATGTAGTGAAGGATCATGGGCAGGCTCCGGCGAAAAGGTAGGAAAATTCGATGCCGGCAGGTTAGCCCTGCGCCGGTTCCTGAAAAACGTCGGAATGGCTTTCAGTCTGTTTCATGAATCGGTCGAATGCAGGCCTGTAATCACTCCCTGACTTCCTGCAAAACCATCGTCCATAAAAAAGCGCCGCCTTCCTGGCAGCGCTTTTATCAATCCGTTGTTTTTCTTCTTATCCTTCCATCACATCCCACAACGCATCCAGTTCCGCTTCGCTGAATAAACCAGCGGGGTAGCGCTCGGTCATCATCCGGCGCGGATCAGGTTCCCTGATCTGACGCGTTCCATTGGATTTCAACCAGTGCGCCAGAATCTGGAGCGATTCGCTGTTTTTTACTGCCAGGGGATGCAATGCCCGCTCGCTCACCACATTAACTTCGGCGTTCATTTCCGCGCTCTCTCCTGGTTTGTGAGCGGCTAACTTATCCAAGGTTTATGACAGAACATCGAAGTTCTCCCCCTCCCTGTTTACAGCAGGAGAGATACAAGAGCTGTGCCAATCTGTCGGGATGGTCGACAAGCGGATACAAAAAAGCCCGCAGTCCTGATGGACTGCGGGCTTTTCTGCGAGGCGTCCGGGAAAAACCTCTGCCGGAGCGAATTTGCAATCAACTCAAGCTGTTACAACTGCACTCACTCTTTGTGTGGCGCAGGCTGCTGTTGGGTAAGGCAGTGAATGTTACCGCCGCCCAGTAACAGTTCGCGGCCCGGCACCATCACCACTTCGTGTTGCGGGAACAGGCTCTGCAGAATCTCTTTGGCCGGACCATCCAGCGGATCGTCGAAGCTTGGCGCGATGACGCCGCCGTTGACGATGAGAAAGTTCACGTAGGAACCGGCCAGACGAACGGTCGGATTACGCTCTTGGGTACCATCCACCGGGTCGACACCGGCGCACTCTTCTTCGGTCGCATACAGCGGCCCCGGAATCGGCATCTTGTGCACCGTGAATGGGCGACCTTTGGCGTCGGTGCTGCTTTCCAGTACTTTCATCGCCGCCTGGCAGCGCGGGTAGTTCGGGTCTTGCGGATCATCGGTCCACGCCAACAGCACTTCACCCGGACGCACGTAGCAGCAGAAGTTATCCACATGGCCGTCGGTTTCGTCGTTGAACAAACCGTCCGGCAGCCAGATGATTTTATCCACAGCCAGGTTGGCGCTGAGTACCGCTTCGATTTCCGCTCTGTTCAGGTGCGGGTTGCGATTGCGGTTGAGCAGGCATTCTTCAGTGGTGATCAGCGTGCCTTCGCCATCCACGTGAATCGAACCCCCTTCGAGCACAAAACCCTCGGTGCGATAACGCTGGCTGCGTTCGATCTCGAGGATCTTGCCGCCGACCTGCGAATCGCGGTTCCACGGCGAATACAACCCACCGTCAAAACCGCCCCAGGCGTTGAAGTCCCAGTTCACGCCGCGGACTTCACCAGTGTTATTGATGACGAATGTCGGGCCGGTGTCGCGGACCCAGGCGTCGTCGCTGGACATCTCGACCACACGAATATTCGGCACGTCCAGACGCGCCCGAGCGTTTTCGTATTGGCCGGCGGACACCGCCACGGTCACCGGTTCGAAACGCGCGATGGCCTTGGCCACCGCCACGTGCGCGGCTTGTGCCGGTTTGCCGCCCAGGCGCCAGTTGTCCGGACGCTCGGGCCAGATCATCCATGTCTGGGTTTGCGCCGCCCACTCGGCGGGCATGTAGAAGCCGTCGGCGCGCGGGGTGCTGTTTAATGTGGTCATGCGGTCAGGACTCCAGGGAACCGTCGAGGGTTTTCAGCGCATTGTATAGGTTCGGGCGACGATCACGGAACGAGCCCCACGCGCTGCGGATGTGCTCGAGCTCGTCGAGGTCGAAGCTGTGAACCAGCACGCCTTCTTCGGTTTTATCGAGTTCCTGGACCTTCTCGCCGAACTGGTTGGCGATAAACGACGAGCCGTAGAAGGTGATGTCGTACCCGTCCTGCTCCTCGTTGCCGATACGGTTGCTGGCGATCAGCGGCATCAGGTTGGCGCCGGCATGGCCCTGCTGCACACGCTGCCAGTGATCGCGGGACGAGATGGTCTTGTCGTGCGGTTCGCTGCCAATGGCCGTCGGGTAGAACAGGATTTCCGCGCCCAGCAACGCCATGCTCCGTGCGCACTCCGGGAACCACTGATCCCAGCAAATGCCCACGCCGATTTTCGCGTAACGGGTGTTCCAGACCTTGAAGCCGGTGTCGCCCGGGTTGAAGTAGTACTTTTCGTGGTAGCCAGGGCCGTCCGGGATGTGGCTTTTACGATAAATCCCGAGGTTGGAGCCGTCGGCATCGATGATCGCGATGCTGTTGAAACGCGCGCGGCCGGCCAGTTCGTAGAAGCTGATCGGCAGCACCACTTGCAGTTCCTTGGCGATTTTCTGGAAATGCTTGATGGCGACGTTGTCTTCAACCGTCGTGGCCAACTGCAGGTAATCCGGGTTCGGCTTCTGGCAGAAGTACGGCGCCTCGAACAGTTCCTGGATCAAGATGATCTGCGCGCCTTGGGCCGCCGCCTCTCGGACCAGCCTTTCAGCGGTTTCGAGGTTGGCTTCAAGGTCCCAGGAACAGGCCATCTGAGTGGCGGCGACGGTAACGATACGGCTCATGAATCATCTCCGGGCAAGTGCTGTGGGTCGAGTTTGGCATCGACCGATGACAGAAAGGGAAGCGCCGGGCGTGATGAGGCACGCCGATGCAATGTCGACTTTATAGCCGATAAAAATCGGCTTTAAAAGCGATTAATCTTCCTTCTGTCGAAAACAACGGCACTTAAACTCGATAACAATCGATATTTAGTGAGTGTTTTTGATGACGCCTTCGCGGGCAAGCCCGCTCCCACAGGTTTTATGTCGGATGCTGATAATGAGCACGACGCCAAACCTGTGGGAGCGGGCTTGCCCGCGAAAGCGATTTCAAACCTTACAAACCTTCGTCCAGCACCTTCGCCAGCATGTCGACAAAGAAATCCACACTCTGGCGCGAGGTAACCATCGGCGGTTTGATTTTGAGGACGTTCAGGAAATCACCGGTCGGTTGCATGAAAACGCCCAACTCCCGCAGGCGATCACACAACGCCGTGGTTTCCTCGGTCGCCGGTTCCAGGGTTTCGCGGTTGCGGATCAATTCGACGCCCAGATAGAACCCGGAGCCGTGCACCGCGCCCACCAGCGGATGACTGTCGATCAGCGCCTCAAGACGCTCCTTGAAATACCCGCCCACGACCTGGGCGTTTTCCCAGAGTTTTTCCTCTTCCATCACATCCAGAACCGCCATGCCGATCTGGCAACTGACCGGGCTGCCACCCGCCGACGAGAAGAAGTAACCCTCAGCCTCCAGCGCTTCGGCGATTTCCCGGCGGGTGATCACCGCGCCGAGCGGCTGGCCGTTACCCATGCCTTTGGCCATGGTGATGATGTCCGGCACCACGCCCTGCTCTTCGAAGCCCCAGAAGAAATGACCCATGCGCCCGTAACCGACCTGCACTTCGTCGGCGATGCACACGCCGCCCTGGGCACGAACCAGGCCGTACACCTGTTTCAAATACCCCGGCGGCAGCGAGATGCCGCCGGCATTGCCGTACACCGGCTCGCAAATGAAACCGCCCAACTGGCGTCCTTGCGCGGCGATTTTCGCCAGGTTGTGTTCGACGCTGCGCACGTAGTCCGGCGCACTGTCCGGGCCGCGGAATTCGCCGCGATAGGTGTTCGGTGCCGTCACCGGGTGCACCCAGTCGGGACGGCTGCTCAAGGCCTTGGGGTTGTCGGCGATCGAGGTCGAGACCGCGTCCGCGCCCACGGTCCAGCCGTGATAGGCCTCCAGCACGCTGACGATGTCGCGGCCACCGCTGTAGGCCCACGCCAGACGGATTGCCAGGTCATTGGCCTCGCTGCCGCTGTTGACCAGGAACACCCGGTCCATGCCCTCCGGCGACAGTTTCAGCAAGCGCTCGGAGAACTCGGCAACCGCCGCGTAGTTGAACCGCGAATTGGTGTTAAGCAACGACCATTGACGGCTGGCGACGGCGGCCATGCGCGGATGTCCGTGACCAAGCACCGCGACGTTGTTGAGCATGTCGAGGTAGGAGCGGCCCTGCATGTCGATCAGGTGATTGCGCCAGCCACGCTCGATGCGCGGCGGGTCGACGTAATAGTGCTTCTGCGTCCGGGCGAAACTGGCGTCGCGGCGCGCCAGCAAGGTCTGCGAATCAAGCTCCGCTTCAGCGTCGCACGCCAGCCCCAGCAGCGCTGCCGGCGATGGACACAACGCTTGCCAGGCCGCCGCACGGGAGGGCGTGCAAAACAACGGCGCGTCGAGCGACGCGCCTCGGCACAACTGCACCCGCAACGGCCCACTGACCGCCCCCAACACCTGGCCTTTGACCAGCGCGGCGCCGGTGTGCAATGACGGCGTCACGCCCCACAACCGCACGCTCAACTGCGGGCCGTCCAGTTGCAGCACGCCCGGCGCCGGTTGATGAACCACCCCGGCGAACGGCGATTCGACCGCAGTGCCATGGGGCACTCGCAACTCGACATGCAGCGGGCACGTGTCCGGTTCGCTGGCACTGTCGGGGCGGGTGCGGGACAAACGGTATTGTCCATAACGACTCGCCGCCAAACCGTGGGCAGCAGCCGCTTCGCTCAGCAGACGCTGATCAATCCCCTCCTGCTCCCAATTGCCCGCCTCGAAATGCGCGCTCAGTACGCCCAGATCGATCAAGGCAAATTCCCGCCCGACCAGGCTCGGCAGCAGCGGTGCAAAGCCTTCGCTGCCGATGTCCGGCAGGCTGTGGCCGACCGACGCGAGGATCGCCGCTTCCATCAACGCCAACGGCACCGACGTGGCCACGCGGAAAATCTCCCACTCGTGGGTCAGGTTGTCGCGACTGTATTGGTTACCCGAATCGATGCTGACCTGCTGCTCGCCGCTGAGCACCAGCACCGCCGCCCGCGCAACGATCAATGGCCACAGCGCCAGCAGTTCTTCGTGTTGCAACGGATTGACCGCGTGATAAGCCTGAACCGCCGGCAAAATGTAGAACGGATCGCCACCGGCATGGTGCAGCAGCGCCGCGCAGGTCACCGACAGATCGGTAATGCGCCAGGTACGGACCAGATCGCCGAAATCGATCACGCCCTGCAATTGCCACTGACGTTGCGCATCACGCTGCCAGACCGCGTTGTCGTCGGTGATGTCCATGTGGATGGCCTGTACCGGCAACTTGTCCACCAGCGGCTGCAAATGCCGCTCGGCCTGTTCGGCCACTTCTGCGATCAACGCGCGTTGCCGGTCATCTGCAATCACCGGCAGCAAATGCGCGATCAACGCGTTGGCGTGGCGGGCGTCCCACTGAAGGGTGCGCTCAAGGCCCGCATGATCGAAAGCGGCGAGCGCCAGGTTCATTTCGCCGCAGAGCCGTCCGAAACCGGCCACCACGGACCCCGGAAGATGATCGAGGTGCGTCAACGACTGACCTTCGATGTAATCGAGCAGGCGCACATGCACCGCTTGCCCGTCGACTGTCAGTGAAAGCAGGTCTGCGCCGTTTTTGGCAGGGATCACTCGCGGCACGTGTATCGAGGCGTGTTCAGCCAAATGTTTGAGCCCCGCGTGCTGGGCGTGCAGCTCCAGAGCCGAATAGTCGCCGCGGCAGATTTTCAGGACGAAACGCCCTTGTTCGCTGTCGACGCGAAAGTTGAGATCCTGCTGGCTGCCGAGCGCCTGCAGCCTGCCGCTCAGCCCGTAATGCCCCTCGAGCAGCTCTAACGCTTGCTCCGCAGTCACTTGCGGGCTGGGCAAACTGGCGCGATGAATCAACGTGGCGAGCGGCATACAACAACCCCTGAAATGTTATTAGGCGCTTATATCGCCACTGCATCGGTCGATAATCAACCCCTGTTCATGCGTCAAAACCCAAATAGCCGTCACAACCCTATTGCACCACCCGTCTACTGCCGACAAGCTATGCTCATTTGCTTCAATCGTCTTACAGATAAAGGCTGGCCAACATGCGTATTCTCATCACCGGCGGTGCCGGTTTCATTGGCTCTGCCCTGATTCGCCACCTGATTCGGCATACTGGGCACGAAGTGCTCAATCTGGACAAACTGACCTACGCTGGCAATCTGGAATCGCTGACCAGCATTGCCAACGACACACGCTACGAATTCGTGCAGGCCGATATTGTTGATCAGGCCGCCGTCAGCGCCGTGCTGGCACGTTTCCAGCCGCATGCGATCATGCATCTGGCAGCCGAGTCCCACGTCGACCGTTCCATCGACGGTCCGTCGGATTTCATTCAAACCAATATCGTCGGCACCTACAGCTTGCTCGAAGCCGCCCGCGCCTACTGGCAGAGCCTGGCCGAGCCCGAGAAAAGCGGCTTCCGTTTTCACCACATCTCCACAGACGAGGTGTACGGCGACCTGCATGGCGTCGATGACCTGTTCACGGAAAAGACCCCGTACGCGCCAAGTTCGCCGTACTCCGCCAGCAAGGCAGCCTCCGACCACCTGGTCCGTGCATGGCAACGCACCTACGGCCTGCCGGTGTTGCTGACCAACTGCTCGAACAACTACGGGCCGTTCCACTTCCCCGAAAAACTGATTCCGCTGGTGATTCTCAACGCCCTGGCCGGCAAGCCACTGCCTGTTTACGGTAACGGCCTGCAGGTTCGCGACTGGCTGTTCGTCGAAGATCACGCCCGAGCATTGCTCAAAGTGGTCACCGAAGGCGTCGTTGGTGAGACCTACAACATTGGCGGTCACAACGAACAGAAGAACATCGATGTGGTGCGTGGCATCTGCGCGTTACTCGAAGAGCTGGCGCCGAACAAGCCTGAAGGTGTCGCGCATTTCGCCGACCTGATCACTTTCGTCCAGGACCGTCCTGGCCATGACCTGCGCTACGCGATCGATGCCAGCAAGATTGAGCGCGAGCTTGGCTGGACACCCGAAGAAACCTTCGAGACCGGCCTGCGCAAAACCGTCCAGTGGTATCTGGAAAACCTGGAGTGGTGCCGCCGTGTTCAGGACGGCAGCTATCAGGGTGAACGACTGGGCGCCATCAATACCAAGGAGTTGATCGCATGATGAAAGGAATTGTGTTGGCCGGGGGTTCGGGCACACGTCTGCACCCGATCACCTTGGGCGTGTCCAAACAGCTGTTGCCGATCTACGACAAACCGATGATCTACTACCCGATCTCGGTCCTGATGCTGGCCGGCATCAAGGAAATCCTGGTGATCTCCACTCCGCAGGATTTGCCGCAGTACCGCAACCTGCTGGGTGACGGCAGCCAGTTTGGCGTGCATTTCAGCTACGCCGAACAGCCTTCGCCGGATGGCCTGGCCCAGGCCTTTCTGATTGGTGAGGAATTCATTGGCAAGGACCCGGTGTGCCTGATCCTTGGCGACAACATCTTTCATGGTCAGCGCTTCAGCGAACAGTTGAAAAATGCCGTGGACCGCACGTCCGGGGCCACTGTATTCGGTTACTGGGTCAAAGACCCTGAGCGCTTCGGCGTGATCGATTTCGACGACGAAGGCCGCGCCCTGTCGATCGAAGAAAAGCCGAAAGCCCCGAAATCCAGCTACGCAGTGACCGGTCTGTACTTCTACGACAACGACGTGATCGAGATCGCAAAAGCCGTGAAGCCCTCGCCTCGCGGTGAGCTGGAGATTACCGACGTCAACAATGCCTACCTCAAGCGTGGCGATCTGCAGGTCGAGCGCTTCGGCCGCGGTTTCGCCTGGCTGGATACCGGCACTCACGACAGCCTGCTCGAAGCGTCCCAGTACGTGCAGACCATCGAGCATCGCCAAGGGCTGAAAGTCGCCTGCCTCGAAGAAATCGCTTACGAAAAAGGCTGGATCGATCGCGAGCATTTGCTTGAGCGCGCCCAGTATTTTGGCAAGACCGGTTACGGTCAGTACCTTTCCAAACTGGCTGAGGGTGGACAATGAATGTGATTGAAACCGCGCTGCCTGAAGTGTTGATCCTTGAGCCCAAGGTCTTCGGCGACGAGCGCGGCTTTTTCTACGAAAGCTTCAATGCCAAGGCATTCGAAGCGGCGACCGGCCTGAACAGGCAGTTCGTTCAGGACAACCATTCGCGCTCACAAAAAGGCGTACTGCGTGGTCTGCATTACCAGCTGGAAAACACCCAGGGCAAACTGGTGCGGGTGACGGTCGGTGAAGTACTTGATGTCGCCGTCGATGTTCGCCGCAACTCGGCGAATTTTGGCCAATGGGTGGCGGTGCGTTTATCCGCCGAAAACGGTCGACAACTCTGGGTACCGGAAGGCTTCGCCCATGGGTTTGTAGTACTGAGCGACTTCGCCGAGTTCCTCTACAAGACCACGGACTATTACAACCCGTCCGCCGAGCGTTGCATCCGTTGGGACGATCCGACGCTGGCCATCGATTGGCAACTGGGTGGTACCGTTCCTCAGCTTTCCGCCAAAGACCAACTTGGTAAAACCTTGCAAGAGATCGATCTGTTTCCATGAGAATTCTTATCAGCGGTAAACATGGACAGGTCTCAAGTGAATTGCAGAAGCGCCTGGGTGCAATGGGCGAGTTGGTCGTTCCAGGTCGCGATCAACTTGATCTGGCTCAACCCGAGCAGATTCGTCAGCAGGTCCGGCGCGTTCGTCCCGATCTGATCATCAACGCCGCGGCTTATACGGCGGTCGACAAGGCTCAAAGCGAGAAAGCAGCGGCGTTCGCCGTCAACGCGCAGGCTCCAGGCATTCTGGCTGAAGAAGCGGCGGCGCTTGGCATCCCGTTGATCCACTACTCCACCGATTACGTGTTCGACGGCCGCAAAGGCGCGCCGTACACCGAAACAGATGCGACTAACCCGCTTGGCGTCTACGGCGAGAGCAAACTGGCCGGTGAACAGGCGATCACGGCGGTACAAGGCAAACATCTGATCCTGCGCACCAGTTGGGTCTACTCGACCCACGGCCACAACTTCCTGCTGACCATGCAACGTCTGCTACAAGAAAAACCGGAGTTGCGCATCGTCGCGGACCAGATCGGCGCGCCCACCTGGGCCGGTACGATCGCCAACAGCACCCTTGCCCTGATCGAGCGCTGGCAGGCCGGTGAGAGCGGCGCCTGGGGCACTTATCACCTGAGCGCCCAAGGTGAAACCTCATGGTTCGGATTCGCCCAGGCCATCGGCGAAGCGCTGCGGGAACAGGGCAAGCCTTGCGCGCACCTGTTGCCCATCCCTTCCAGCGATTACCCGACGCCTGCCGCCCGACCGTTGAACTCGCGCCTCGATTGCAGTCGCCTGCTCCGCGAATGGGGCGTCAGCCAGCCAGACTGGCAAACCGCGCTGCGCGAGTGTCTTGCCGGGCAAGCCTAGGCATAATGCGCCTGTACCCTCAGGCGCCTGATGCTCATGACTCCGACCCTCCCCCGCAGACCCCGTTGGCGCAGCCTCGCACTGTTGGCGCTGTGCCTGGCGCCGTTGCTGTGGCCGCTGGAGCATCTGGCCGAGCGTTACTACCGCAGCGAACTGGCCGGGCAGAACCGACAGACCCTCGACCTGTACGTCGCCAACCTGCTGGGCACACTGCACCGTTATGAAGTGTTGCCGCAGATCCTCGGCGACCTGCCGGCGCTGCGTGCCACGCTCGGAGCCCCCGACGATGGTGTGACCCAAGGCAATGCCAACCGGCTGCTGAAAAACATCAGCGCGCAAACCGGCGCCGAAGTCATGTACCTGATGGACACCACCGGCAAGACCCTCGCGGCGTCCAACTGGGACAAACACGACAGCTTCGTCGGCCGAAACTTTTCGTTCCGCCCGTATTTCAGCGAAGCCATGGCCGGGCGTCTCGGGCGGTTTTTCGGGCTGGGCACCACGTCGGCCAAACGCGGTTACTTCTTTGCAGCGGCGGTGCGCGACGGCGAAAAAGTCCTCGGTGTACTGGTGATCAAGGTCGACCTGGACCACACCGAAAGCCTTTGGGGCAAAACCCCGGAACAACTGCTGGTCACCGACCACAACGGCGTGGTCATCCTCACCTCGCGGCCAGAGTGGCGATTCCGCGCGACCCGGCCACTGGGCGAAAGCGAGCGCGAGGCAATCACCGCGATTCAACCCTATCCGACCCGCGCCCCGAAACCGTTGAATCTCAATCCAGACGCCTGGCTGACCCAGACCCGGCAGATCGACGAAACCGGCTGGAGCGTCAGCATCCTTGCGCCGCGCACCTTGATCGATCGCCCGGTGCGCACGGTGGTTGCCATCGGCGGCGCGACACTGCTGGTGTTAATGCTGCTGCTCGGCCTGATGATGCAGCGCCGCCGTCACTACCTCGAACGAATCGCCTTCGAAGGCAAGGCCCGCCGGGAACTGGAAGGCCGGGTCGCCGAACGAACCAGCGACCTCGAAGGCCTGAACCGCCGACTGAAACAGGAAGTGCTGGAGCGCGAGCACGCCCAACAGGAACTGGTACGCGCCCAGGATGACCTGGTGCAGGCCGGCAAGTTGTCGGCGCTGGGGACCATGTCGGCCAGCATCAGCCATGAGCTGAATCAACCGCTGGCCGCCATCCGCAGCTACGCGGAAAACGCCGAAGTGCTGCTCGATCATCAGCGCACCGACGATGCACGCGGCAACCTCAAACTGATCAGTGAACTGACCGGGCGCATGGCCTCGATCATTGCGCACCTGCGTGCCTTTGCCCGGCGCGATCGCCACGCCCCGGAGAGCGTCGCGCTGCAACCGGCGCTGGACGATGCGTTGGCATTGCTGGCCAAACGGCGGCGCAGCATGGAAGTCGAGCTGATCCGCGATTTGCCCGCCGCCACGCTGTGGGTCGAGGCCGGGGAAACCCGACTGCGCCAGGTGCTCGGCAATCTGCTGGCCAACGCATTGGACGCGCTGACGGAAAAAGGCCCGCCGCGTAAACTCTGGTTGAGTGCCCAATCCACTGCCGACGGCGTCAATCTGTACATTCGCGACAACGGCCCCGGCTTTTGCATGGAAGCCCTTGGTCGCGCCAGCGAGCCCTTCTACACCACCAAGACCCGCACGCAGGGGCTCGGTCTGGGGCTGGCGATTTGCGAAACCCTGATGCGCGCCTTCGGCGGTGAACTGTCGTTCGCCAACCACAAGGAAGGCGGCGCCCTGATCACCCTGAAACTGCGCGCAGGCGCACCGGGCGTGAGCCTGCAACCGTCCGAGGACCGAAGTGCATGACCATCGACAACCGCATCCAGGTCGTGCTGATCGACGATGATCCCCACCTGCGCCAGGCCCTGAGCCAGACGCTGGATCTGGCCGGCCTGAAAATCCTGCCACTCGCCGAAGCCAAGGGCCTGGCCGGGCAACTGGAGCGTGACTGGCCGGGTGTGGTGGTCAGCGATATCCGCATGCCCGGCATGGACGGTCTGGAGTTACTGACTGAATTGCACGCCCAGGACCCGGAGTTGCCGGTGCTGCTGATCACCGGTCACGGTGACGTGCCACTGGCAGTCCAGGCGATGCGCGCCGGCGCTTATGACTTCCTCGAAAAACCGTTCGCCAGCGACGCCCTGCTCGACAGCGTCCGTCGCGCGCTGGCCCTGCGCCGACTGGTGCTGGACAACCGCAGCTTGCGTCTGGCGCTGAGCGACCGCAACGAACTGAGCACCCGACTGGTCGGGCAATCGGCGCCGATGCTGCGTCTGCGCGAGCAGATCGGCGCACTGGCGGCGACCAGGGCCGATGTGCTGATCCTCGGCGAAACCGGCGCCGGCAAAGAAGTCGTCGCGCGGGCGCTGCACGATTTGTCGAACCGGCGTAACGGCCCGTTCGTGGCCATCAACGCCGGGGCCCTGGCCGAGTCCGTGGTGGAAAGCGAATTGTTCGGTCATGAGCCGGGCGCGTTTACCGGTGCGCAGAAGCGCCGTATCGGCAAGTTCGAATTCGCCAGCGGCGGCACCGTCTTCCTCGATGAAATCGAAAGCATGAGCCTGGACGTGCAGGTGAAATTGCTGCGCTTGCTGCAAGAGCGGGTGGTCGAGCGCCTGGGTGGCAATCAGCTGATCCCGCTGGACATCCGCATCATCGCCGCCACCAAGGAAGACCTGCGCCAGTCCGCCGATCAGGGCCGCTTCCGCGCCGACTTGTATTACCGCCTCAACGTCGCCCCGTTGCGCATTCCGCCGCTGCGCGAACGCGGTGAAGATGCGCTGATGCTGTTCCAGCACTTCGCCGACGAAGCCAGCGCTCGCCACGGCTTGCCGCCCCATGAACTGCAACCGGGGCAGCGGGCGTTGCTGCTGCGTCACACCTGGCCGGGCAACGTGCGGGAATTGCAGAACGCCGCCGAACGTTTCGCCCTGGGCCTGGAACTGGCACTGGACAACAGCGCGCCGGAGGGTGGGGCGAGCACAACGGTTGAAGCGATCAGCGGCGGCTTGAGCGAGCAGGTGGAAAACTTCGAGAAGTCGTTGATTGCCGCTGAGCTGGCGCGCGCTCACAGCTCGGTGCGCAGCCTCGCCGAAGCCTTGGGCATTCCGCGCAAGACCTTGCACGACAAACTGCGCAAGCACGGGCTGAATTTCGCCGATCACCACCCGACCGACGAACTCGATTGATCGACCTTCAAACCGCACACTTCAAACAAAAGGCCCCTTCATGAACCGCGACAGTCGTCACCTGGAATCAGTCCTCCACCGCGACATTCCCCTGACGCAAGCCATGGGCGTCAAAGTGCTCGACTGGCACGACCAGCAACTGCGCCTGCACTTGCCGCTGGAAGCCAACGTCAATCACAAAAGCACCATGTTCGGCGGCAGCCTGTACTGCGGCGCGGTGCTGGCGGGTTGGGGCTGGCTGCATTTGCGTTTGCGTGAGGAAGGGATTGAAGACGGGCACATCGTGATTCAGGAAGGACAGATCAGCTATCCGCTGCCGGTGACCCTGGACGCGACCGCGATTTGCCAGGCGCCGAGTGCGGCGGTGTGGAAGAAGTTTTTGACGATGTATCAGCGCTACGGTCGGGCAAGGTTGACGCTGCATTCGCGGATTGTGAATGCAGGAAGTGAAGACGATGCGGTGACGTTTACCGGGCAGTACGTCCTGCACCGGTAAACCACAGAACCTGTGGGAGTGAGCCTGCTCGCGATGAGGCAGTACCAGCCAACGTGATAGTTGCCTGACCCGCCGCCATTACGAGCAGGTTCGCTCCCAAAAGGAACGACCTTAGCTGCGCGCCAGTTCCAGCAGCTTGTCGCGCCAGGCCGCTTTCGCTGGCAGCGCCAGGAAAAATTCATTCAACAGCGATTCCCGCGCCGGATAACAAAACGGCGCACCGCTCAAATCCAGCACTGCACCACCCGCCCCTTCCAGCACACCCTGCGCCGCCGCCGTATCCCACTGCGAAGTCGGCGCCAGACGTGGATAACAATCCGCCGCCCCTTCTGCCAACAGGCAAAATTTCAGCGAACTGCCGATATTGGCCAGTTGCAACTCACCCAGACTATCGCTCAACCCCGCCAGCAAGCGTTCCTGCTCGGGGCTCGAATGCCGGCGACTGGCGACCACGGTGAATGCCTCACCTGGCGGCGGAACCTCGCGCACGTGGATGGGCAACGGTTGCGCACCGGCATCACCACGCCACGCGCCCAGCCCGGCACCACCGACGTAGAAACGCCCGTTGGTCGGCATCGACACCACGCCAAACACCACACGACCTTGCTCGATCAGCGCGATGTTGACGGTGAATTCTTCGCTGCCCGAGATGAACTCCTTGGTCCCGTCCAGCGGATCGACCAGCCACCAGCGCTGCCAACCGGCGCGCACGCTCTGGGGGATGTTGGCGTCCTCTTCGGACAATACCGGGATGCTCGGGTCCAGCGCGGTCAGCCCGGCCAGTATCAGATGATGAGCGGCCAGATCGGCCGCGGTGACCGGTGAGTCGTCGGCCTTGGCGGTCACGGTCGTGCCGGTGCGCCAGAACGGCAGGATCGCGTCGCCAGCCTTCAATGCCAGTTCAATCACCGGCGCCATCAAGGGATGCGGGAAATTCATGGCAGGAACACCCCACGCTGAGTCAACAGATCACGGGCCAGGTACAGCGCCGCCAAGGCACGGCCCTCAGTGAATCGCGGGTTCTGGGCCAGGCCGGACAGTTCACGCAGATTGATCTTGTCCACGCCCATCGGCTCGGGCTCGTCGCCTTCCAGCCTTTCTTCGTACAGATCCGTGGCCAGCACCACCTGAATTTTCTGGCTCATGTAACCCGGCGACAAGGACAACTCAGTCAGATGCTCCAGCTGTCGCGCGCCATAACCGGCTTCTTCCTTGAGCTCGCGCTCCGCCGCCGCCAACACGTCTTCGCCCGGCTCGATCAAGCCCTTGGGCAGCGACAGCTCGTATTCATCGGTGCCGCCGCAATATTCCTCCACCAACACCGCGTGGTCCGCGTCAAGCATCGCCACAATCATCACCGCGCCATAACCGGCGCCTTTGCCGACCAGTCGCTCATAAGTGCGCTCCACGCCATTGGAAAAGCGCAATTTCAGCTCTTCGACGCAGAACAAACGGCTGGTGGCGACAATCTCGCGGGCGAGGATGGTGGGTTTCTGGCGCATGAAAAGCTCCTTGGCGTGAACGCGTTACTATACCCGGCCTATCCTGATTGTTGACCTCGGATATCTTTTTTACCGTTGGAGAAGTTTTTTATGTCACTGCTGCCGTGGCGCGACATCGACACCGTTCTGCTGGACATGGACGGCACGCTGCTGGACCTGCACTTCGACAACCATTTCTGGCTGGAACATCTGCCCCAGCGTTACGCCGAGTTGCACGGGGTGAGCCGGGCCATGGCCGAGATGGAATTGCAGCCGCTGTTTGAACGCAACGCCGGTCAGTTGCAGTGGTATTGCCTGGATTTCTGGAGCGCCGAACTGAAGCTGCCAGTGCGCGAACTGAAACTGGAAACCGCGCACCTGATCGCTTTGCGCCCGGATGCGGATACGTTCCTGGAGGCGATCAAGCAGGCCGGAAAACGTGTGGTGATGATCACCAATGCGCACAGAGATTCGCTGTCACTGAAACTGGAACGGATTGAACTGGCGCCTTACTTCGAGCGGTTGATCAGTTCCCACGATTACGGCTTCCCCAAGGAAAATCCGCAGTTTTGGCAGGCATTGCAGGCGGACATCGGCTTCGATCCGGCGCGCAGCCTGTTTATCGACGATACGGTGCCGATCCTGCGCAGTGCGCGGGATTTCGGTGTTGCGCATTTGTTGGCGGTGCGGGAACCGGACAGCCGCAAAGGGCCGAAAGACACGGCGGAGTTTGCGGCGGTGGTTGATTACCGGGAGTTGATTGCCGGGCTTTAGACCGCGTCGCCTGCATCGCGGGCAAGCCACGCTCCCACAGGTTCTGAGTCGTGCGCACCTTTTGTGAACGACACAAATCCCGTGGGAGCGGGCTTGCCCGCGATGGCCATCACCCGGTCTTGAGACTTACTCAGGAATCCGCAACGACTGCCCCGGATAAATCTTGTTCACATCCTTGAGCATCGGCTTGTTGGCCTCGAAGATTTTTTGATACTGGTTGGCATCGCCATACACGCGCAAGGAAATCGCACTCAGCGTGTCGCCCTTCACAACCGTGACAAAGGTTGCAGCCTTCACCACCGGCCCGGTCACCGTAATCTGGTCATCCACGCTGCCGACACCGGCGATATTGCCCACGGCCAGCAGGATTTTCTCCTTCTCTTCCTGGCTTGCCACCTCACCGGTCACCGTGACTTTGTCGCCTTCCACTGTCGCCTGCACATTCGGATTACCCAGGCCGACCTTGCTGATGTGTTCCTTCAACTGCTCGCTGGCATTGGCGTTGCCCGGCGTCAGCAGATCGATAAGCTTTTCGCCTGCTTCTTTCACAAAGCTAAAAATACTCATGGTGCACTCTCCTTGGTTTTTTTGGTTCCAGACGCAAAAGCCTAGACCAAGGTTGCAACACCCGGCTCCCACCCGACCAATGACGCCGCCGCCCCCCAGGCGCTAGAATCCCGACCTCCCCGCACCCTGGAGCGAAGATGGACATCAAGCAGCTGAAATTCCTCATCGCCCTCGACGAAACCCGGCATTTCGGCCAGGCCGCGGCGCGTTGTCATATCACCCAGCCCACCCTGTCCATGCGCTTGCGCAGCCTTGAAGAAGAACTTGAGTTGCCATTGGTCAACCGTGGCCAGCGTTTCGAAGGTTTCACTGCGCCGGGCGAGCGGGTGCTGGCCTGGGCGCGCACGGTGCTGGCGGCTTACGACGGTTTGCAGGCAGAAGCCGCTGCCTGCCGCGGGAATCTGGTCGGCACGCTGCGTCTGGGCGTAGTGCCGCTGTCGAGTTTCGATCCGCTGCCGCTGTTGCAACGCTTGCACGGCGAACACCCGAACCTGCGTTTCGAACTCTCGGCGCTGAGCTCCGAGCAGATCCTCGAACAACTGGCGAACAATCGCCTGGACCTCGGTGTGTCGTACCTGGAACGTCTGGATGCCGAACGTTTCGACTCTCTGGCCTTCAGCGAAACCCGCATGGGCCTGCTCTACGATCAGCGCTTCTTCACGTTCGGGGAGGCGCCGCTGAGTTGGGAGTCGCTGATCGAACTGCCGCTGGGCATGCTCACCAGCGGCATGCACTTTCGCCAGTCCATCGACCACAATTTCCACAGCCGCGGCCTTACTCCGCAGCCGCTGTTGCAGACCGACGCCGTGCATCAACTGTTACAAGCCGTTCATGGCGGGTTGTGTTGTGCGGTAATGCCGCTGGAAGGCGGCCTGGAAAACCTGACTGACCATCTGCGCCTGCAACCGATCGAAAACGCCCAGACCCTCGGCCGGCTGGGGCTGATCATGCGGCGCAGTGCTCCACGCTCGGCGTTGGCGGAAGCCTGTTTCGCGATTTATCAACAATCAATGACAAACTCTTGATCGACGCCATCTATCGGTAGATCAGTAATAGCGATTAGACGCGACACTTTGACGCGCATAGGCTTAAAGCTGACTAAACCGTCGGTGATGCCCCATGAACGCCAAGCGCCCTGTTTGCGCGGCGCCAGCCCTCGAAACGCCCGCGCCCTCCGCCAGCCAAACGTACAGTTACAGCGACCTTCAATACACCGAATCGGCCAGCACCGCGCTGGCCGAAGAAGTCGCGTTGGCGATTGCCTATAACGGCATCAGTCAAGCGGTGATGCTGGTGACACCGACGGACCTGGAAGACTTCATCGTCGGTTTCAGCCTCGGCAGCGGCATCATCGAAGACGCCTCCGACATTTATGACCTGCAACTGAGCGGTTCGGGATCGGCGCAGTACGCGCAAGTGACCATCGCCAACCGCGCCTTCTGGAACCTCAAGCAGCAGCGCCGGCAACTGGCCGGCACCAGCGGTTGCGGACTCTGCGGCGTGGAAGCGGTCGAGCAGGCCCTGCCGGACCTCAAGGTGCTGCCCGGCACACCGCTGCCGCCCGCCGAATGGCTCGATGGCTTGCGCCAACGCATCGGTGCGTTCCAGCCGCTCGGCCAGCATTGCGGCGCGGTGCATGCGGCGGTGTTCATGAACGGTCAGGGCGAATTGCTGTTGGGCCGCGAAGACATTGGCCGGCACAACGCCCTCGACAAGCTGATCGGCGGGCTGATCCGGCAAAAGATCCCGACCACCGGCGGCCTGGCGATTGTCACCAGTCGTTGCAGCCTCGAATTGATCCAGAAAGTGTTGCGCGCCGGCATCCAGACCCTCGTCAGCCTGTCGTCGCCCACCGGCCTTGCCGTGCAATGGGCCCGTCGTCACAACTTAAACCTTATCCATTTGCCCCAGAAGAATGCGCCGCGGGTCTACAGCCCAGCGTTGGAGAATCAAGCGTGAGTCAACACCGTCAAGCCGACCAGAAACCCGTTCCTCGCTACAAGCCCTATAAAGGCCCGGCCGGCGGTTGGGGCGCGCTGGCCAGCGTTGCCCGGGCCTGGTTGACCAGCGACAACGCGCTGAAAAACCTGCGCATGATGCTCAAGACCAACAAGAATGGCGGGTTCGACTGCCCGGGTTGCGCTTGGGGCGATTCCAATGAAGCCGGCATGGTGGCGTTCTGCGAGAACGGCGCCAAAGCGGTGAACTGGGAAGCGACCAAACGGGCGGTCAACCCGGCATTCTTCGCTAAACACAGCGTCACCTCGCTGCTGGAACAGAGCGATTACTGGCTTGAATATCAGGGCCGCCTGACCGAGCCGATGATCTACAACGCCGAAACCGATCGCTACCAGCCCATCAGCTGGGATGATGCCTTTACCCTGATCGCCAAGCATTTGCGCGGTTTGTCGAGCCCGGATCAAGCCGAGTTCTACACCTCGGGACGTGCCAGCAACGAAGCGGCGTTCCTCTATCAATTGTTCGTACGCGCCTATGGCACCAACAATTTCCCCGACTGTTCGAACATGTGCCACGAAGCCAGCGGCGTCGCATTGGCGCAGAGCGTTGGCGTCGGTAAAGGCACCGTGACCTTCGACGACTTCGAACACGCCGATGCGATTTTCGTCTGGGGCCAGAATCCCGGCACCAACCACCCACGGATGCTCGAACCGCTGCGCGAAGCAGTGAAACGTGGCGCGCAGGTGGTGTGCATCAACCCGCTTAAAGAACGTGGCCTGGAACGTTTCCAGCACCCGCAACACCCGATCGAAATGCTCACCAACGGCGACAAACCGACCAACACCGCGTATTTTCGCCCGGCACTGGGCGGCGACATGGCGATCATGCGCGGCATGGCGAAATTCCTGCTGCAATGGGAGCGCAACGCGCAGAATGCCGGTGAGCCCGCCGTGTTCGACCACGACTTTCTTAATGAACACAGTGTCAACGTGCTGGAATACCTGGGCACCGTCGACGATACGCCGTGGGAGCAGATCGTCGCGCAGTCCGGCCTGACGCTCGTGGAAATCGAGCAAGCGGCGCGCATGTACGCCAAAGGCAAGAACGTGATCATGTGCTGGGCGATGGGTATCACCCAACATCGTCATTCGGTCGCGACCATCCAGGAAATCGCCAACCTGATGCTGCTGCGCGGCAATATTGGCCGTCCCGGCGCCGGCCTGTGCCCGGTGCGTGGCCACAGTAACGTGCAGGGCGACCGCACGATGGGCATCAACGAGCGTCCGCCGGTGGCGTTCCTCGATTCCCTGGAGCGTCGTTTCCAGTTCAAGGTGCCGCGCGAAAACGGTCACAACGTGGTCGAAGCGATTCATGCCATGGCCGAAGGTCGTGCAAAGGTGTTCATCGCTCTGGGCGGTAACTTCGCCCAAGCCACTCCGGACAGCACGCGCACCTTCCAGGCCTTGAGCAATTGCGAACTGACCGTGCAAATCAGCACCAAGCTCAACCGCAGCCATTTGGCTCACGGTAAAGACGCGCTGATCCTGCCGTGCCTGGGCCGCACCGACATCGATATCCAGACCGAAGGCCCGCAAGCGGTGACCGTGGAAGATTCGTTCAGCATGGTCCACGCCTCCAACGGCCAGTTGCAGGCGCTGTCGAACCAGATGCGCTCCGAGCCTGCGATCATCGCCGGTATCGCTGCCGCGACCCTGGGCAGCAAACCGGTGGACTGGAACTGGCTGGTGGCCGATTACCGGCGAATCCGTGACCTGATCGCCGACACCATTCCGGGCTTCAAGGACTTCAACGAGAAGATCAAGAATCCGGGCGGTTTCTACCTCGGCAACAGTGCCGGTGCTCGTCGCTGGAACACGGCATCAGGGCGCGCCAATTTCCGTGCGAACGTCCTGCCCAAGGATCTGGTGCACGAGCGCACTCGCGCTACAGGCGTGTTGCCGGACCTGATCATGCAGTCGATGCGCTCCCACGATCAGTACAACACCACCATTTATGGCCTCGACGACCGTTATCGTGGCGTGAAAGGGCAGCGCGATGTGCTGTTTGTGAATGAAGCAGACATCATTCGCCTGGGGTTCAAACCGGGGCAGAAGGCCGACATCGTTTCGATCTGGGACGATGGCCGTGAGCGTCGGGTGAAGGGTTTCACGCTGCTGGCGTTTGATATCCCCGCGGGGCAAGCGGCGGCGTATTACCCGGAGGTGAATCCGCTGGTACCGCTGGAAAGCACCGGGGATGGCAGCCATACGCCGACGTCGAAGTTTGTGGCGATACGATTGGAAATGGCGAGCGAGACCGGGTTGATTCTGGCGAAGTCGGCTTAACGCTTCGCCTGGTCTGGCCTCATCGCAGGCAAGCCTGCTCCCACAGAGATCTCTGTTGGGCACAGATATTGTGCTCAACACACAAATCCTGTGGGAGCGGGCTTGCCCGCGATTGCGTTTGACCTGCCGACTCTTGTCTCGACACTGTTCCAGTACTTTCCAATCGTCCACAAAAAAGGCCGTTTTTTCACAAAAACGGCCATTCCGAAGTAGCTAAAGACCGGCGAAAAACAGTTAAGTTCCGGCTAAAAAACAGTAACTTAGGTATATCTATTGAAGTCGTGTCATTCGTCGGATTTCGATTGTAAGCCCCATGACTCAGCCTCAGGATCGCGCCGTCATCCCCTTGAGGTTCCTCTATGAAGTTCTCCTCGATTCTCTTGTTGTCCCTTGGCCTGGTCAGTGGCTTCGCTTCTGCCGGAGGCACCACCGAAGCAGGTGTGGGCGGCGCATTGGGCGGGGTTTTGGGCTCGGTCGTCGGTCAATCGTTAGGCGGCAACACAGGTTCAACCATTGGCGCGGCCCTGGGCGGTGCGGGTGGTAGCGCAGTCGGCGCAGACAAACGCAGCCGTGGCGAAGCGGCCATTGGCGGTGCGTTGGGCGCAGCGGGCGGTAACGTGGTCGGCCGCAGCATGGGCGGCACCACCGGCAGCCTGATCGGTTCCGCAGCAGGCGGCGGCGCCGGTGGCGCACTGGGTAACTACATGGGCAACAAGAGCGACGAGGACGATGATCGTCGCTCCTATCGCGGCCGTGGTGACGATCGTCGCTACTACCGTGATGGTCATCCCGGTCGCGGTCACGCCTATGGCCACCGCAAGCATCACCATCGCTATCGCGACTGAGGCTTGAATCGCCTCGTTTACCGGTAGATCAAGAAATCGCAGCCTTCTGGCTGCGATTTTTTTTGCCGGTCAAACCACCAACCGCTCCAGCGCACCGCGCAATCCGCCAGGAATCGTCACCGGCTGATTCGACGTCCGATCCACAAACACATGCACGAAACGCCCCGCCGCACAGGCTTCGTCTTCACCGTCCTTGAACACCGCCAGTTCGTATTGCACCGAGCTGTTACCCAGCTTGCCCACCCGCAAACCGATCTCGATTCGGTCGGGGAAAGCGATGGAGGCAAAGTAATCACAAGCCGAACTCACGACAAAACCCACCACCTCGCCGTCATGGATATCCAGACCGCCGACTTCGATCAGATAAGTGTTCACTGCCGTGTCGAAAAAGCTGTAATAGGTGACGTTGTTGACGTGACCGTAGGCATCGTTGTCGTGCCAGCGCGTGGTAATGGGCTGGAAGTGAGGGTAGTCGGTGCGTTGGGGCATGAGCGTCAATCCCTGAAGTTGTGTGGCCAGTCTAAAGCGAAAACCGAGTCGCGTTCATCGCTGGCACAGGCGCTATATCAATCACCGGTCAGCAAACCCCTTACTCACCGCCGCCAACTCCCCAATCAACCGCGCCGGTTGCCAGTGATCACCCTGCCGGGTTTCAAGCGCCAACAACCGCTGATGAATATCCGCCAATCCCTGCTGATCCGCCCAGGCCATCGGCCCGCCCTTGTCCGCCGGAAAACCATACCCGTTGAGGTACACCAGGTCGATGTCATGCGCCGACGTCGCAATCCCTTCCTGAAGAATCTTCGCACCCTCGTTGACCAGTGCCAGCAAGCAGCGCTCCAGAATCTCCTCAGGCGCGATCTCGCGACGCTGGAAGCCCAAGTCTTCGCTGACCTTCAGCACCAGCGCATCCACCTGCTCATCGTGCTCAGCCTGGCGACTGCCCGCTTCATAGTGGTAATAGCCGTTGCCACTCTTCTGCCCGAAACGGCCCAGTTCACACAGACGATTATCCACTTGAACCTGCGGCGCATCCTGCCCCTTGCCCGCCAGCTCCCGAGCCCGCCATTCGAGGTCGATACCGACCACGTCATACATGCGGAACGGCCCCATGGCGAAACCGAAGCCCTGCAGCGCCGCATCCACCTGATAGGGATAAGCACCTTCAAGCAGCATCTTGCGCGCTTCCAGCACGTAGGTTTTGAGCATACGGTTGCCGATGAACCCCTCGCAGTTGCCCGACACTACGCTGACCTTGCCCATGCGCTTGCCCAGCTCCAGCGCGGCATCCAGCACCGCCGGCGAAGTCTGTGCACCACGAACGATTTCCAGCAGTTTCATGATGTGTGCCGGGCTGAAGAAGTGCAGGCCCAGGACGTGTTGCGGACGGCGGGTGGCGGTAGCAATAGCGTCGATATCCAGCGCCGACGTATTGCTGGCCAGTATGGCTTCGGGCTTGAGCAGACCATCCAGTTCGCGGAAGATTTTCTGCTTCAGTTCAAGGTTTTCGTAAACCGCTTCGATCACCAGATCGACCTCACGGATCGCCGCATAATCGGCAGCCGCCGTGACCCGTGCAAGGCGCGCGTCAGCTTCAGTCTGATCAATCCGCCCCTGCCGCACGTTGTGCGTGTAGGTCTCCGCCACGCTGACCAGCGCCTGCTCAAGCATCTGCGGATTGTTATCGACCCACTGCACCGGCACCCCGGCATTGGCCAGGCACATGACAATGCCACGGCCCATGGTGCCCGCACCGATGACGGCAGCGCGCTGAATGTTGAACGGTGTCTGGCTCATAGTTGTTCTCTTGTGGGCGATCCAAAGACAGACCCCACCATAGTCAGCCACCACGCATTTTTGAAATTTATTCCTGTGATGGGGGACATTCAGCGGATGGATCTACATCTGCCAAACGCTGGGATCCCTGTGGGAGCTTGCTCGCGATTGCGGACTCACATTCAACATTGATGCTGAATGTGATGACCTCATCGCGAGCAAGCTCCCACAGAGGCACGGTTCAACCTGAAAGATGTTGTTCAGCCCACCCCCGCACTTCGCCATACGGGTAATCCTCCAGCGCGGCAAACCCCGGAATCGACCGCGCCTTGAGCTTGGTAAACAGCGGCACGCTGATCCCGCACAAAAACCGAGTCACGCGCTCCGCTGAGGGAACGCTGCCGACGTGCTGTTCATGCTTGTGGATAAAACCACCGCACAGCGCCTCGAAGTTTTTATCCACAAGCGCCGGTAACTCTGGCGGCGCAGGCAGTCGTGCCACATGCCCGTGACACACCGAGCAATGCCCACACTGCTGCGGCGCGTTTTCATCACCGAAGTACTCGGCCAGGCGTTTACCTAGGCAGTGGTCAGTGGCAAACAGATCCAGCATGGCGTGAATCCGCGCGATCTCGGTGCGTTCGTGCCGAGTGAAACACTCATGCAGTTCAGCACTCAGCGCCTGACTGTCGAAATCCGTTTGCAGCAGGCTGTAGACCTCGGTCATCTGCTTGCTTTCCAGCTCGACCCAACCCTTTTCCTGGAAGTAATCCAGCGCCTTGACCACCCGATTGCGCTCGGCTTGATGCTGTTCGTACAGCGCATCGAAATTCACCGTCGCCCAGGTCCGCGCGCGACTGGAGGTATGGATGATGGCGGCGACAAAATCCTTGCGCTCACCCTCGAAGCGGGCGAGCAAGTCTTCCGGCTCGAGCAAATACTTGAAGCGGTATTCGGCGTAATAGGCGTAACGCGGGGCGATGATCCTGCGCAGTTCCAACTGCACCAACAAGGTCTTGAGCGGTAACTGGCGAATGTTGCTCTGGTCGGCCAACGGCCCTAGCAAAAACTCCCATTGCCCCTCGGGCGTGGCAGCTTGCAATTCGTCGAGCACGTGACGGATGCCGTCCAGTTCCGGAGTGTCGCCATAAACGAAGTTTTCCAGCACATTGAGGCTATCGCGGTTGGCCAATACCAGGCAGTCCGATGGCTGCCCGTCACGTCCGGCGCGGCCGATTTCCTGGCTGTAGTTTTCGATGGATTTGGGCAGGTCGAAATGCACCACATTACGGATGTCACTCTTGTCGATGCCCATGCCGAAGGCGATGGTGGCGACGATGCAATTGGACTGGCCCCCCATGAAGCGTTTCTGAATGGCTTCGCGTTGCTCGTGAGGTAAACCGGCGTGATAGGCCTCGGCCTGGATGCCGTTACGACCCAGGTGTTCAGCAATGTGCTCGGCGGTTTTCTGCAGGGTGACGTAGACGATGCTCGGCTGGTCGGGACGCTCGCTCATCCATTCGACAAGGCGTCGGCGTTTGTCCTGACCGCGCACCGGTTCCACCAGCAAATTGAGGTTTGGCCGGTAGAAACCGGTGGTCACCACGTCTTCAGGCGCGATGGCGAATTTCGCTTCCATATCCGCGATCACTTTCGGGGTCGCGGTGGCGGTCAGCAACAATGCCTGAGGGATGTTGAACTGGCGCTGGTAGTCCGGGAGCTTGAGGTAGTCGGGGCGGAAGTTATGGCCCCACTCCGAGATGCAGTGTGCCTCGTCCACCACCAGCAGCGAGATCGGCACCTGCTGCAGGAAGTTGCGAAAGCGCTCGTTCTTCAGGCGCTCCACGGAAATCATCAGGATCTTCAATTCGCCGGACTTGGCGCGAGCCATCACATCACTGGCGTCATCGCGGCTTTGAGCCGAATCGATACTGCCTGCCGAAATGCCATGGCGTTGCAGGAATGCCAATTGATCCTGCATCAAGGCGAGCAGCGGCGAGACCACCAGTGTCAGGTGCGGCAGCAGCACTGCCGACATCTGGTAACACAGGGACTTGCCTGAACCCGTGGGGAAAATCGCCGCCGCCGAGCGCCCGGCCATCACTGCGCTGACCACCGCCTCCTGGCCTGGCCGAAACTGTGGATAACCGAAAACCTGTTCCAGGGTGTTGTGCATAAGCTGTCACTCCGTTGACCGCTGCGAAGCCCAAAGCCTAGCCGGTGATCGCAGCGAGTCGAGAAAAGGTCGGGGGCAAAAACGATACGGGATGATACAGCGTCCATCAGCCCAAACCTTCGCCACAGGTTGAAACAAACGGGGCACTTTGCCTCCCTGACGCTTCACCCCTTTTCACCGGTAAGGTTCACCTTCAAAAAAATGCCCTCTCCGCGCAATGTTCAACACGGCAGGAAAGCCTGATGTACGCGGAGATTTACGAAGGAACGACCATGCTTCAACGACCCATTTTTTCACTCCCCCCCGTGCTTGCATTACCCTTTTTGTTAAGCGGCTGCCTGACGAACCCCACGCAGCCGTCCATCGACCCGACCCCGTTCGAGACGCTGGAATATCAGGGCCAGCAGGGCCTGGCGGTCATTAACGCTTCAACCCTGTATGCCCGCGGCGGCACTGGCCAGGGGGTGGCCGTAGCGCTTGTCGACTCAGGCCTGAACAGCAACTTGCCGGAATTTCAGGGAAGAATCGCTGACCCCGGTTTTGACTATGTCGAGAATCGCGCCGGCACCTTCGACCGGGTGGGTCACGGTACCCAGATGGCCGGCATTCTCGCCGCCAACAAAGATGACCAGGGCATGCACGGTGTTGCATTCAACGCACAGCTGATCCCATTCCGTTTCGGCGACGATAACGAGCCGTTTTTCTTCGACACGGAGATTGCACAATCCTGGCAGGCCGGTTTCGACAAGGGGGCGCGCATCCTCAACAACTCGTGGGCCAATGCCATTCCGGCGACAGAGATCAATGAGGCGCGTTACAAGCAGGTCATGCCGGAGTCGTTGGTGACTGCCCGGAAACTGGTTCAGGACGGCGCTGTTTTTGTGTTCCCGACGGGTAACGAACTGAAACGGGAACCGCTGGCCGAACCCGGCTTGCCGATCGCCATACCCGAACTGGAAAAGGGCTGGATCGCCGTGGTTGCACTGAAAAACGACGGCAGCGCCATCAATGCCAAATCCAACTATTGCGGCGTGGCGGCAGCCTGGTGCATCGCGGTACCTGGCGGTGATTCCGGCGCAGGGCAAGGACTGCTGACCACCAGCAAGGACGGAAAATACGCACAGACCGCCGGCACCTCGCCTGCTGCCGCCATGGTCAGCGGAGCCCTGGCAGCATTGCAAAGCCGATATCCCGAACTTACCGCGCAGCAAGTACGCGAACGCCTGCTGGCAACAGCGAACCGAACAGGTATCTATGCCAACAGCGAGGCATACGGTCGAGGTTTGATGGATCTTGAGGCGGCTTCGCGTCAGGCTCCGGAATCCACGATCAACTGAGCCGCAATGGGTGGGACAGCGTCATCGGGTTTTGCCCTCGACAGCGCTAGGGCACCAAAACCGCCACCCGAAGTTGCTCATTCAACGCCTGCTCATGAAACACCTGGCTCTTGCTCGCCCACGCCGCGTGGGCAGGGCTGATTTCGCCGGTGAACGCTGCGGCCAACTGACGCAAATCAGCGACGCTTCGCACACGCGGGCAGAACGGTTCGCCATCGCAGTTCTGACTGGCGTTGCGGTAGGTGGTCAGCAACCGATCCCACAATCCATCACGCACCTGGCGTACAGACTTGAGCTTCACTGCCTGCACGCCCAGACGCTGTTTCAGCCCCTGTTCGTCCAGCGATTCGCTGGCCAGCAACGCCTTGCCAAACATCAGCACCTCAGCGCGGGACGCGGTGTCCATGTTCGCTTGAGTGGTGAGGGCGTCCGGCCAGCCCGTTCGGTCCATGTTGGCCAGCATCATCGAACTACCGGCGTCGGCCGCGCCCGTCAAACGACAAACACCCGCCCACAACAACAAAACCGAGGCCATACGTAACCACTGCATACCTAATTCCCTTTAAGTGCCTAACCAGGCATTTTCGAAATGCCCTACAGATTCTGGCGCGCACCATACAGAGGTTTACTACGCCGCGCCTGATAAACACGTAGGAAATTTCACCTGTAAGGGTTTCGGTCAAAAAAATCTCGGGAAACGCGTAGGGCCAATGCCGAAGACCAGTAAATCCCCTACACACTCTGTCGATTGCGGCTGTATTGCCGCAGCACGCCGTCCCCTTCATAGTTTTCGGCGCGGCTGAAACAGTGTGTCGGCCTGCCCGACTTCCCAAAGGACTGCCCCGATGCAAGACCGCTATCGCCCCCTCAAAAGCAGCTACAGCGACACCCCGGTCCTGGTCATTGACACCGAGGCCGACCCGCACGAAATCCTCGACGCCGCCCGACAACGCATCCGCGCCGCCAGCGACCTGCTCGAAACGCTGTACTGCCTGTGCTTCAAACAGGCGGACGCGAGCGACATTCCCAACATCGTCAACGCGCTCTACCTGCTGACCCAGGATGGCAACGAACTCCTCGAAATCGCCCACCAACGTCTGCCGAAACTCACCGCGGGTTAATGCCCCCGGCGCAATCCCCTGTGGGAGCGAGCTTGCTCGCGATGAACGATAACGCGGTGTGCCTGACTAAAAATTTCGGCTGGGGATAACTCCGTAGGCAACGCCCTATCAAAGCTTCATCCCGGTCCTACAAAAGAAGACACCTTGTCGCCTATCGCTAACAGGCGACTGGTATCTATAGTCGGATGGTCGCTGCCAAATCAGCGACTCGGGTTTGGTCACCTGAATTTGAGAGAAAACTTACGCATGCCCTTGTATGCTGCCGACTTCTTTTGTGTCGGCACGCTTTATGGCGGCTGTGTTTGGGACGCTTCTGCGTACCCGGGTTTTCTCTCCCTGGTTGACCAACCTGAACACAGTCCGCCACCCATCGTTTGGTCACGATAGTGGCGGGTCCTCAGCTACATAAAAGAGAGATTTTAAATGAATACTTGGAACCCGCTCACAGATCGCTACCGCCCCCTCGAAACCAACCTCACCGATTCCCCGCCCCTGATCATCGACACAGAAGCCAACCCGCAAGACATCCTCGAAGCCGCCCTCCAGCGCATCCGAGCCTCCAGCGAACTACTCCGAACCCTGCACTGCCAGAGCTTCGAGCAAGGCGATATAGAAGACATCCCCCACATCACCCACGCGCTCTACCTCCTGACCCAGGACGGCTGCGATCTGCTAAAAGTCGCCCAACAACGCATGATGGGCTGGAAAGCGCCTGCCTGACGTCGAGTGAACAGATCGTTCTCGCGCTGTGCGTGGGAGCGATCCAACACAAAGCGGTGGAAGCCGTCTTCGAACACTGGAGATAACCATGAGCACTTCTTTTGATCAGGCCAATAAGGGGCAACACACCATGAACCTCGCCCCCAACTTCCCCGACGACCACACCATGCACCTGCTCATGCAGCTGCTACACGAAGAACTCGGCCTGCCCGAACGTAAAACCATCAGCCTCAGCACCTCGATCAACTTCGATTTGGGCTGCGACGGCGCTGACGCCCGGCATCTGATGGAAGCGCTGGAAGAACAGTTCGGTGTCGACTTCGTGGACTACGATGCCTATCGCTACTTTCAGCCGGAAGGGTTCGACTTGCTTCTCAAGCGAAGGGCAAAAGGTCGCGGCGATAAAGTCCCACTAACCATCGGCATGCTCTACCAAGCTGTCAAGTTGCAACACTGGGATACCCAAACGCTTGAAGGCCTCTAGCAGAACGTATAAGTGGCATTATTCTGGCTGTTTATCACAAATATGATTGGAATAATGGCAGTTTAAATAAACTGCCCTCCTTGCGTATCGGCAGCACCGTATTACCAGACAGAGTCTTGAAACTCATTGAGGAAGTCCAGCAAGCCATAATATAAGTGCTATTATTCTGGCAGTTAATGCCTAAAAACGAAGGAATAATGGCACATGGCTAAGAAAACAGCGCCCCTGCTGCCAGCTTCATCCAGACTGCTCGCGGAGTTTGGCGAACGACTGAAACTCGCTCGTTTACGTCGCAGGCTGACAGCCAAGCAAGTCGCCGAGAGAGCAGGCATGTCACTGACAACGCTTCGTTCCCTAGAGTCCGGAAGCTCAGGTGTGACGATGGGGGCCTATGTGTCTGTGATGCAGGTGCTGGGCCTGGAGAAAGACTTGAGCAAGCTCGCCGAAGCGGATGAGTTGGGACGCCAATTGCAAGATGCGCAATTGATTCCACGAGCGAACGCAGCAACCAGTAAACGCCAACGAGCGCGCAACGTGACTTCAACGAAAGCGTCTTCCCCCATCCGTGACAAGACGACTGAAGCACTGGAAAGCCCTATCTCCGAATTGGATATCGAGGTTGATTTCCCATTGAACACCCAGTCTTTTTCCAGTTTGTTTGCCGATAAAAAATCCAGGGCCAAGACGGAGAAAAAATGACACTGATCGCGGTGTATGCCGATTGGGAATCTCTGAATGGGCCAAGGCGCCTTGGGTTCCTGCATGCCGCCAAGGCTTGCGCTACCAACGTGTTCGAGTTTGAGTACGACGCTGCCGCATTGATTGATCCCGAGTTGAACTTCACGACGCTGGATCCCCGCATCAGGCTCTTCGAAGGGCGACAATTCCCTGGGCAGCGCCAAACCCGCTTCGGTGTTTTTGCGGACTCAAGCCCGGATCGCTGGGGGCAATTACTGATGAAGCGTCGACTGGAGAGAGATATTCGCGACGGCTTTGTGCCCAAGGGCAGCAAGCTGTACGAGTCGGATTTCCTGTTAGGTGTTCACGACCTCTATCGAGTCGGTGCTATCCGCTACAAACTCAATGACGAAGGCCATTTTCTGGATGATCGAGATGGGTTGGCAGCGCCACCCTTTATCGAGCTGCGTGCGCTGGAGCAGGCAAGTCGAGCGTTGGAAAACGACCCGGACAACACCTCGCTCGATGGGCGCGAACGGCTGAGAATGTTGATCGCCCCCGGCGGCTCATTGGGCGGTGCCAGACCGAAGGCCAGCGTTGCTGATAAAAATGGTCACCTGTGGATCGCCAAGTTTCCGAGCACCCGAGACGACTATGACATCGGCGGGTGGGAATTCGTGGTGAATGTCCTGGCCAATGAATGCGGTCTGCGAGTGGCGAACGGTCTTGCGCAACGCTATGCAAGCGACCATCACTGCTACATGGTCAAGCGCTTCGACCGCACCGCAACCGGTGGCCGACTACATTTTGCCTCAGCCATGACCATGACCGATCGCGTGGACGGGGACGACGCATCCGTAGGTGCCAGCTATCTGGAGCTGGCAGAAGTACTCATGAAGCACGGCTCGGAAACCGACAAGGATCTTCGAGAGTTGTGGTCGCGCATCGTGTTCAACATCCTGGTCTCCAATACCGACGACCACCTGCGTAACCATGGATTCCTCCTTGATCCCGGTCGTGGATGGCGACTGTCTGATGCCTACGACATGAACCCTGTAGCACACGCTGATGGGCTGAAGCTAAACATTACCGATGCCGACAATGCTCTGAATCTCGAACTCGCTCGCGAAGTAGCCGAATACTTTCGGGTTGGCCACAATGATGCGGCAGAGATTATCGAGCGTTTCCAGGGGGTGGTGAGCCAGTGGCCAAAAGTGGCCGACGCGGTGGGGCTGTCGAAGCGCGAGCAGGACAATATGGCGCCTGCATTCCGACTTTCGGGAAATTAGTTTTCTGTGGCCATCAACGCCGAAGGCAGGGACACTCCGATGGCTGGAAGCGTCTCTAGCATCGGCAGCACACACCTATAAGGACATAGCGTGGACGTATTGATGGGCTTACTCGCCGCTTTACTGTGGGGCGGCACGGATTTTCTGGTGGGGTTGAATGCCCGCGCAGTGGGCGTCAAACGCGCGGTGTACTTTGGTCAGGCTTTGGGTTTCAGCATCATGAGCCTACTGTTGATCGCCTTCCCCGCGTTCATCCTCAAATCGATGTCGGCGTCACTCACTGTCTGGCTGATTGGCACTGTCGCCGCCGTGCTGACCGTGTCCGGTGCGCTCGCCTTATCCAAAGCGTTCGCCCTCGGCAAAGCGTCTATTGTTGCGCCACTGGTGACCTCTTACGGAGTGGTGACGACGTTGCTGTCCTGGGCTGGCGGTGAGCAGATCAGCCTGATGCAACTGCTGTGCATTGCCCTGTGCGTGATTGGGGTCATTCTCTCCAGCATTCATTCCGACTCGAAGATTCCACACACGACTCAAGCCAGCAGCTCCATTGCCTATGCGCTGTTGGCCGCTCTTTTCTACGGCACCAGTTTCTGGCTGCAAGGTCACTTCGTTCTTCCAGTGCTTGGACCGGTGACGATGCTTTGGCTCGCGTATCTGATCGGGCTGATCGTGCTGGTGGCCATCGTTCTGAGAATCGAGGACGGTCTGAAAATTCCGCCGTTGAAAAACTGCATGACGCTGACCGGCGCCAGCCTGATGAATCTTGGTGGATTTTCTTCATTCGCCTGGGGCGCGGTGGCTGGATCGGTTTCGGTGGTAACGGTGATCAGCACGCTGTCCGGAGGAATCGCGGCGATCCTCGGATATGTGTTCTTCAAGGAGAGACTGGCGAAGATACAGGTGCTCGGCGTGGTTCTGGTATTGGTCGGCGCGTTCGTTTTACACCTGAAAACCTAAACCGCGCCCACAAAAAAGCCGCCCTTTTGGCGGCTTTCTCATTACATCAAACCAATCTTACAACTTCGGCCCAGCCGCCTTGATCGCGTCGCTCACTTCGAACTTCTTGAAGTTCTCGACAAACAACCCGGCCAGTGCTTTAGCGGCTTCATCATAAGCAGCCTTGTCAGCCCAGGTATTACGCGGGTTCAACAGGCCAGTCTCAACGCCCGGTACGGCCAGTGGCACGTCGAGGTTGATGGTGTCGAGGTGCTCGGTTTCAACACCGATCAACGCGCCGCTCTGGATCGCTGCGATCACGCCGCGAGTGGTCGGGATGTTGAAGCGTTTGCCGACGCCGTAGCCGCCGCCGGTCCAGCCGGTATTGACCAGGTAGACCTTGGAGCCGAAGCCGCGGATGCGTTTGATCAGCAGTTCTGCGTATTCGCCAGCCGGACGCGGGAAGAACGGTGCGCCGAAGCAGGTGGAGAAGGTCGACTTGATGCCGCTGCCGGAACCCATTTCGGTCGAGCCCACCAGAGCGGTGTAGCCGGACAGGAAGTGGTAGGCCGCTTGTTCTTCGCTGAGGATCGAAACTGGCGGCAGTACGCCGGTCAGGTCGCAGGTCAGGAAGATCACAGCGTTTGGCTCGCCACCGAGGTTTTTCTCGGAACGCTTGGCAACGTGCTCCAGCGGGTAGGCGGCGCGGCTGTTCTGGGTCAGGCTGACATCGGCGTAGTCGGCGTGCTTGGCGTCGTCGATCACGACGTTTTCCAGGACTGCGCCGTGCTTGATGGCTTTCCAGATGACCGGTTCGTTCTTCTCCGACAGGTCGATGCACTTGGCGTAGCAGCCGCCTTCGATGTTGAAGACAACGCCTTCGCCCCAGCCGTGTTCGTCGTCACCGATCAGGTAACGGCTTTCGTCGGCGGACAGGGTGGTTTTACCGGTGCCGGACAGGCCGAAGAACAGGGTCACGTCGCCCGCTTCGCCAATGTTGGCAGCGCAGTGCATTGGCAGCACGTCAGCGGCCGGCAGCAGGAAGTTCTGCACCGAGAACATGGCTTTTTTCATTTCACCGGCGTAACGCATGCCAGCGATCAGCACTTTCTTCTGTGCGAAGTTGAGGATCACGCAACCGTCGGAGTTGGTGCCGTCACGCTCTGGCACGCATTCGAAGTTGGCAACGTTGAGCACTTGCCACTCATCACGGCCAGCCGGGTTGTACTTTTCCGGGTTGATGAACAGGCAACGACCGAACAGGCACTGCCAGGCAGTCTGGGTGGTCATCTTCACGGCCAGGTAGTGGTCTTCAGACGCACCTACATGCACGTGGGAAACGAAATGCTCTTGCGCGTTGTTGAACGCCTCGACGCGAGCCCACAGGGCATCGAACTTGTCGGCCGGGAACTTGCGGTTGATCGGGCCCCAGGCGATGGAGGCCTGGGTGGTCGGCTCTTCAACGATGAAACGATCGACTGGCGAGCGGCCGGTACGGTGACCGGTGCGAACAACCAGTGCGCCGGTATCGGCAAGCTCGCCTTCACCGCGACTCAGAGCTTCTTTTACCAGATCATCAACACTCAGATCGGTGTACACGGCGTTATTGGCTTGCGTCATGAGATTCCCCGTCGGCCAGTGGCCGAGTGTGCTCCAAACGTTTTGTAGTAGAAAGTCGTGCACTACTACCGCGACAAAAAGTGGGCCGGATTATGCCAGAAACGCCCAAAAATAGTAGGGCCCTCCCGTCGTAACGGCGTTATTCCGGCGTTAAGCAGTGAATTTACCTGCGCTGAACCGTTTTAGTGACGGGTATCTGACGGCGTCTCAACGCCCGCGCCGGCGAATAATTGAGCAATATCGGCGGCGTCGAACAGGTAACGTTCATTGCAGAACTGACAGTCGATTTCGATGTTGCCACCGTGTTCGACGATCAGGTTCTGCGCATCTTCCAGACCCAAACTGACCAAAGCATTCGCAGAACGTTCGCGCGAGCAGCTGCAATGGAAGCGCAACTTCTGCACATCGAACAGCCGGACCTGCTCTTCGTGATAGAGACGATGGAGCACGGTTTCGTTGTCCAGACTGAGCAATTCATCAGCCGTCAGGGTGCTGCCCAACGCGGTGATGTGCTGCCAACTGGCGGCGCGTTCTTCTTCGTCTTTCAGACGGTCGGCGGGCAATTGCTGCAACAAAAGGCCACGGGCGCGGCGGCCATCGGCGTACAGCCAGAAACGCGTGCCCACCTGCTGGGACATGACGAAATAATTAGTGAAGCACTCCGACAGGGTTTCACCATCGAGGTCGACGATGCCCTGGTAGCGCTGGCCGTGGGTCGGGTCGACTGTCAACGCCAGCACGCCGTTCGGCATCAGGTCGGCGAGGGTTGCGTCGGCGGGGATCTGGTCCGCCTCATAACGGGCCAGACCACGGATTTCACGTTCGCTGGAACATTCGATCATCAGCAACGGAATCGGGCCATCGGACCGTGCCTGAAGAATCAGCAGACCATCAAATTTCAAGGTGCCGACCAGCAATGACGCCGCGGCCATCAGTTCGCCAAGAAGTTGCGCAACCGGCTCCGGATACGGGTGTTTGGCCAGTACTTCGGCGTAGCTGCGCTCCAACGAAACCAGCTCGCCGCGGGTGTCGCTGTCATCGAAGATGAAGCGTTGGGTGTAGTCGGTATCCGGTAGATCGGTCATAGGTCTGGGTATCTGAAGTCAATGATAAAAAGGTTACAAACAAGATAATTGCGCCTCTGCAGCACCGTTTTGGCGCGCACTGTTCAGCCATGGAGGCATTTTATGAACAATCCGGATTTGTTCCAAGCAAGGTGGGACGTCCGCCGGTGGCGTTATGCAATTTGTGCCACCAGCGCTGCTGGCCTTCTGGTTATGGCCTACAGGTCAGATGCTGTGTGGGATTTTCGACGAGCGGCTTCCCATCCACTCGATTCGCCGCTGGCGACTCCCCCCATATGGCTGCGCATTCGGGTAAATGCAAGTCTGCGCCCATTCGATGCAGTGGTCGGAGGGTGTCAGGGTGTTCACTGGGCAAGGCTGGCGCCTACAGGTGATCGCGTTTTTATGTGGGAACGAGCCTGCTCGCGAAGACGTCAGCCCAAACGACACAGAAGCAACAACCTCACTCGTCGTTACTGCTCCCACGAAATTTAAACAGATCCCGCCGCTGCTTCTTGCTTGGCTTGCCGTCGGTGCTCACGCCCAGCGAGCCCGCCTTGCGCATCGCCGCAGCCGCTTCGCGCTTGGCGATGCTGGCTTCAGTTTCCGCGTACAACGTCTGCGCTTCCGGCGCGCCACGGCGCACTATCGATAGCGCCTGGACCACCACCGTGCGCTCCTCGAACCCTACTCGAATCTGAAACTCGTCGCCGACCCTCGGTTCCTTGCCCGGCTTGCAGCGTTCGCCACGGCAATGCACCTTGCCGCTTTCAATCGCGGCTTTGGCCAAAGCACGAGTTTTGTAAAAACGCGCAGCCCACAACCATTTATCGAGACGGACCCTGTCGTCTTCTTCCTGTTTTTGTGCCATATGAATTCCTCTTTCGGCCAATAGTCGGAACTGTACTACCGTTTCTGTCGGGCGCAAGAACTCGGCCCTCCAGATAGAATGTGATCTTGGCCGGCCCACCGGCATGGAGTGACCGAGTGACTATATTTCCGTCTTCATTGACTTCAACCCAGAGCGGTTGCCGGGGCTGCCAGCAAAGCGAGCCGCTGGGCTTCGATTTTGCCTTTGCCTACCAACCGATCGTCGACTTGCGAGACCGGACGATTTTCGCCCATGAAGCCCTGGTACGGGGGGTTGCCGGAGAAGGGGCATTGTCAGTGCTCGATCAGATCACCGAGGAGAATCGCTACCGTTTCGACCAGCTCTGCCGGACCCGCGCCATTGGAGGTGCGGCGAATTTAAATATGCAGACACATTTGTCGATCAACTTCATGCCCAACGCCGTGTACCGTCCGGAGCTGTGTATTCGCAGCACGCTGGAGGCCGCGAAAACACACAACTTCCCCATCGACCGCCTGATTTTCGAAACACTGGAAAGCGAGCACGTAGATAACTATCGCCATTTGACTAATATTCTGCGTGAATACCGCGAATTCGGCTTCAAGACCGCCATCGACGATTTCGGCGCGGGCTACTCGGGGCTCAATCTGCTGGCTGACTTCCAACCGGACCTGATCAAACTCGACATGGCACTGATCCGCGATGTCGACCGTGATCGTGTTCGTCAGGCTATCGTTCGGGGGATTGTCACAATCTGTGCGGAGTTGGACGTTACAGTCATCGCCGAAGGCATTGAAAGCGCTGGAGAACGGGATTTCCTGGCGGACTGTGGAATTTTTCTGATGCAAGGTTACTGGTTCGCCAAACCTGCATTCAAAGCGTTGGCTCAGGTATCGCCTGAAGCCTGGACGCGATAATCGCCGGTTTTTCCTATTGAAGACATTTGACCATTTGACCGTTATCGGTCTGCGCGAGTGGGTGGCGCTCCCTGATCTGGGGGTCGCGGGCCTTCGGGCAAAAATCGACACCGGCGCCAGCACTTCCAGCCTGCACGCCACCGATATCGAGCCGTTCGAGCGCGATGGCGAGAGCTGGGTGCGTTTCACGGCGCACCTGGGCACGGTCGTGCAACTGCGTCATCGACGTTGCGAAGCGCCGCTGGTGACGATGAAAACCATCAAAAGCTCCAATGGCCATGCGCAAAAGCGTTACGTGGTCAGCACCACCCTGGCCCTCGGTGATCGGGTCTGGCGGGTCGAGTTCACCCTCGCCTGCCGCAAGTCCATGCGTTATCGCCTGTTACTCGGTTCCAAAGCCCTGATCGACGGCCAGTTGGTGGTCAATCCGGGAATCAAATATGTACAAGACAAGCCGGTGTTCCCGGTATCTACCTCCTCCACAGGTGTTGCATGAAGATCGCTGTGCTGTCGCGGAACCCGCGTCTGTATTCCACTCGTCGTCTGGTCGAAGCCGGTACCGAGCGTGGCCATGAAATGGTGGTGATCGACACCCTGCGCGCCTACATGAACATCGCCAGCCACAAGCCGCAGATCCACTACCGCGGCAAGCCGCTGGAAGGTTTCGACGCGGTGATTCCGCGGATCGGTGCGTCGGTGACGTTTTATGGCTGCGCGGTGTTGCGTCAGTTCGAAATGATGGGGGTGTTTCCACTCAACGAATCGGTGGCCATTGCCCGCTCGCGGGACAAACTGCGGTCGCTGCAATTGCTGTCGCGCCGTGGAATCGGTTTGCCGGTCACCGGATTTGCGCACTCCCCGGATGACATTCCCGACCTGATCGACATGGTCAACGGCGCGCCGCTGGTGATCAAGGTGCTGGAAGGCACCCAAGGCATCGGCGTGGTGCTGTGTGAAACCGCGACGGCGGCGGAATCGGTGATCGAGGCCTTCATGGGCCTCAAGCAAAACATCATGGTTCAGGAGTACATCAAGGAAGCGGGCGGCGCGGACATTCGCTGCTTCGTGGTGGGCGACAAGGTCATTGCGGCGATGAAGCGTCAGGCCAAGCCGGGGGAGTTTCGCTCCAACCTGCATCGAGGTGGCAGCGCCAGCCTGATCAAGATCACCCCGGAAGAACGCATGACCGCATTGCGCGCGGCCAAGGTGATGGGGCTGGCGGTGGCCGGTGTGGATATCCTGCGTTCAAATCACGGACCGTTGGTGATGGAAGTGAATTCGTCGCCGGGGCTGGAAGGGATTGAAACCACCACCGGGAAGAATGTGGCGGGGATCATCATTGAGCATCTGGAGAAGAATGGTGGGCCGAACATGACGCGGACCAAAGGCAAGGGTTAATCCCTGAATCATGTGGCGGCAGGGACGCCGCCTTCGCGGGCAAGCCCGCGCCCACAGTGTTCGGTGTCGGTCACAAATTTTGTATCCACCATAAATCACTGTGGGAACTGGCTCGCCCGCGAAGGGGGCCACCAGCCCCACCGAAGATTTCAGTTTTTAAACCGCATCCCGCGGCAACATCAACCCAAGCGGCAACCGCACCCGCGCTTCAAGACCACCACCAGTACGATTGCGCAGCTCCACATTCCCGCCATGCATCGAAGCAATCCGCTTCACAATCGCCAACCCCAAGCCAGTCCCCTTCCCGCCTCGAGCACGATCCCCCCGGGTAAACGGATTGAAGATCGCCTCCAGCTCCGACGGATCAATCCCCGCCCCACGGTCCATGACGCTCAGCACCACATACGGAGCGCTGACATCCCCGGACACATACGCCGCCACTTCGACCCCACTGCCCGCATGATGCAGCGCGTTGCCGATCAGGTTGTTCAGCAGCCGCTTCATCGATACCCGACGCAATGGAAACGGCTGAATCGGCTCCAGTCGCAGGCGTACTTTCTCTTCATTCTGGTTGTACGGCGCGGCGACTTCGCGGACCAGGTCAGTCAAGTCCACCTCTTCCACCGATTCATCGCGGCCATCGCGGATGAACGCGAGGAACTGGTCGAGAATCGCGTCCATGTCTTCGATGTCGCGCACCATGTCGTCCGTCAGGTCGCTGTGGTCGCCCATCAGTTCCAGTGACAGGCGCAATCGCGTCAGTGGCGTACGCAAGTCATGGGACACCCCGGCCAGCATCAGCTCGCGCTCGCGGCCGGCCTGTTCGACGTCTTCAGCCATTTGGTTGAAGGCGCGATACACCTCGGTCATCTCGCTTGGCGTATCGCTGATCGGCAGACGCACACTACGGCCCTGGCCAAGTTGCCTCGCGGCATAGACCAGACGTTTCAAAGGTTGATTGAGCTGACTGACGAAGATCCACGCCGAGGCCGTGGAGAGCAAGCCGATGGCGAGGAACCAGCCGAGTACGTTCCAGATTTTCTGGCCACGCAAAGGATGCGGGTACAGTGGCACTTTCAGCCAGCCATCGCCCAGACTGGGCGCCCGAACCCACAGCGCTGGCGGTGAGTGCATACGCAATCGCACCTCGGTGTCGGCACCGAGCTCTGCCTGCATCTGCCGTTGGTAGATCTCGCTGTACGGCCAGTGTTGCTCGCCTTCCGGCACGCCGGTGCCCACCACCCGGATCAGGGTCGCCGCTTCGGCAATCTTGTCGCGGTTGTTTTCATCCGCCGCCCAATAGGCGCGCAGCGTCAGGGCAACGCCGTGGCTGTATTGGCGGTCCACCAGCACGTCTTCGTTCATCAACAGATAAACCAGGGTCAGCGCCTTGGAGAACAGGACGACGATCAGCACCAGCCACAGGGTGCGGGAGAAGAAACTCTGGGGGAACCACACGGGGGTTTTCATGGATAACCGCTACACACTTGCAGGAGCGAGCGATGCTCGCATATTGCGGATCGCGAGTCTGCGGACAATCGTCCGCACGACCCGCTCCTACAAATCGCCGATCACTTGGTGGCGGCGCCATCCGGAACGAACACGTAGCCCACGCCCCAGACGGTCTGGATGTAACGCGGCTTGGACGGATCGGGTTCGATCATCCGGCGCAGACGGGAAATCTGCACATCGATAGAACGCTCCAGCGCATCCCACTCGCGACCACGGGCCAGGTTCATCAGTTTGTCGCGAGTCAGTGGCTGACGCGCGTTCATGACCAATGCCTTGAGCACCGCAAACTCGCCGGTGGTGAGCATGTGCACTTCGTCACCGCGTTTCAGTTCGCGAGTCGCCAGCGACAATTCGTAGTCTCCGAAGGTCACGCTTTCGTCTTCGCTGCCTGGCGCACCCGGCACCGGCGCGGACTGGCGACGCAGGACTGCTTTGACGCGCGCCATCAGCTCATCCGGGTTGAACGGCTTGGCCAGGTAATCGTCGGCACCCAGTTCGAGGCCCTTGATGCGGCTCAGCTCGTCACCCTTGGCGGTGAGCATGATGATCGGAATCTGATTATTCGCGCCGCGCAGACGGCGGCAGGCGGTCAGACCGTCTTCGCCGGGCAGCATCAGGTCGAGGACGACCAGGTTGAACACTTCACGCGCCAGCAGGCGGTCCATTTGTTCGGTGTTCGGTACGGCGCGGGCACGGTAGCCCTTGCTGACGAAAAAGCGTTCCAGCAGGCTGCTGAGCCCCGGATCGTCGTCAACGATAAGAATTTTTTCGCCTTCAGCAATGTTTGCAGTGCTGCTCATTGGATGCTCCTTTGATCTCGGCGCGCATTATGGCGTAGCTGCCGTTATACGCACCGTGTGCATTGTTAGCAGATTTTTCCTTCACCGCCAGGAATCCGGGCATTGTGCCTACAGCCTGTGTTGCCCCCGAATGATAGAACGCTGGTTATAATGCGCGGCCTTTTGTGTCAGGCAACGTCTGATCGTTACCCCGGCGGCGGCTTTTTATTTTCATCGTCGCGGCAGTAATTGTTCGATTTCACGGGTCAACGGGATGCCTGTTGACCCAGGTAGCGGCGCAGGCCAGGCCGCTCAACCAGACTCGCCGAGCCACTATCCGTGCGCCCGCGAGCCTGCTTTCACAATTTGTCAGGTGGTTTTATGGACAGCATCAACAGCCGCATCGCCGAGGAACTCGGCGTACGCCCACAACAGGTCGAAGCGGCCGTCGCGCTACTCGATGAAGGCTCTACCGTTCCCTTCATCGCCCGTTACCGGAAAGAAGTGACCGGCAGCCTCGATGACATCCAGTTGCGTCATCTGGAAGAGCGTCTGCGCTACCTGCGAGAACTCGACGAACGGCGCATCAGCATCCTCGCCAGCATCGAAGAGCAAGGCAAGCTGACCCCGCAACTTGAACGTGACATCAAGCTCGCCGACACCAAGACCCGCCTCGAAGACTTGTACTTGCCGTACAAGCAAAAGCGCCGCACCAAGGGCCAGATCGCCCTGGAAGCCGGCCTCGGCGAACTGGCCGACGGCCTGTTCAACGACCCGACCCTGACGCCAGACACCGAAGCCGCGCGCTTCGTTGATGCCGAAAAAGGCGTCGCCGATGTCAAGGCCGCCCTCGAAGGCGCCAAGTACATCCTCATGGAACGCTTCGCCGAAGACGCCGGCCTGCTGGACAAGCTGCGCAGCTATTTGAAGCAGGAAGCCACCCTCAGTGCCCGCGTGATCGCCGGCAAGGAAGAGGAAGGTGCCAAGTTCCGCGACTATTTCGAACACGATGAACCGCTGAAAAGCATGCCGTCGCACCGCGCGCTGGCGATTTTCCGTGGCCGCAACGAAGGCATTCTGAGTTCGGCGCTGAAAGTCGGCGACGAACTGCCGGGCACCATGCACCCGTGCGAAGGCATGATCGGCCAGCAATTCGGCATCCAGAACCAGAACCGCGCCGCCGACAAATGGCTGGGCGAAGTGGTGCGCTGGACCTGGAAGGTCAAGCTCTACACTCACTTGGAAACCGACCTGTTGGGCGAACTGCGCGACGGTGCGGAAACCGAAGCGATCAACGTGTTCGCGCACAACCTGCACGACCTGCTGCTGTCGGCTCCAGCCGGCCCGCGCGCCACGCTGGGCCTCGATCCGGGCCTACGCACCGGTTGCAAGGTCGCCGTGGTCGATGCCACTGGCAAGCTGCTGGATCACGCCACGGTTTACCCGCACGTGCCGCACAACAAATGGGACCAGACGCTCGCGATTCTCGCCGCCCTGTGCGCCAAGCATTCGGTGGACCTGATCGCCATCGGCAACGGCACCGCCAGCCGCGAAACCGACAAGCTGGCCGCTGAACTGATCAAAAAATACCCGGCCATGAAAATGACCAAAGTCATGGTCTCCGAGGCCGGTGCATCGGTTTACTCGGCGTCGGAACTGGCCTCCAAGGAATTCCCGGATCTCGACGTGTCGATCCGTGGCGCAGTGTCCATCGCTCGTCGCTTGCAGGATCCGCTGGCCGAGCTGGTGAAGATCGATCCGAAATCCATCGGCGTCGGCCAGTACCAGCATGACGTGTCGCAGCTGAAACTGGCGCGCGGCCTGGACGCTGTGGTCGAGGACTGCGTGAACGCCGTGGGCGTGGACGTGAACACCGCTTCCGTGGCGCTGCTGGCCCGTATCTCCGGCCTCAACGCGACGCTGGCGCAGAACATCGTGAGCCACCGCGACGAGCACGGCGCGTTCAAAACCCGCGCGGCGTTGAAGAAAGTCGCGCGTCTGGGCGAGAAAACGTTCGAGCAGGCGGCCGGTTTCCTACGCGTGATGAACGGCGACAACCCGCTGGATTCATCTGCGGTTCACCCGGAAGCCTATCCATTGGTGCAGCGCATCGCCGCTGAAACCGACCGCGACATACGCTCGCTGATCGGCGACGCCAGCTTCCTCAAACGCCTTGATCCGAAGAAGTACACCGACGAGACTTTCGGTCTGCCGACGGTCACCGACATCCTGCAAGAACTGGAAAAACCCGGCCGCGACCCGCGTCCGGAGTTCAAGACCGCCGAGTTCCAGGAAGGCGTCGAAGACCTCAAGGACCTGGAGCTGGGCATGATCCTCGAAGGCGTCGTGACCAACGTGACCAACTTCGGTGCGTTCGTCGACATCGGCGTGCATCAGGATGGTTTGGTGCATATCTCTGCGCTTTCGGAGAAGTTCATCAAGGATCCACGCGAGGCAGTGAAGGCCGGTGACGTGGTGAAAGTGAAGGTCATGGAAGTCGACATCCCGCGCAAACGCGTCGGCCTGTCGATGCGCATGAGCGACACTCCGGGCGAGAAAATCGACGGTGCCCGTGGTGCACGTCCGGGGTCGGCACCGCGCCAGTCCCAGAACACGGCACCGCGCAAGGAAACCACGGCAGCGGCCCCGGCCAACAACGCCATGGCTTCGCTGTTCGCCAACGCCAAGCAGTTGAAGAAACGCTGATGGACATTCCGGCCGGGCTGACCGAAAGCGCTTTTTTCAAGCTGCTGGGGTGTCGCTTGCACAGCCTGGAAACCGGGGTGGCGCAAGTCGCCCTGGCGCTGGAGCCAGAACTGCGCAATCGCGGCGGCAAGCTTCACGGCGGGGCCTTGTTCAGCCTGGTGGACATTGCCATGGGGCTGGCCTGTTCCAGCACCCACGGCTTTGACCAGCAGAGCGCGACCATCGAGTGCAAGATCAACTACATTCGCGCCGTCGCAGACGGTGAGGTGATGTGCACGGCACGGGTGATCCACCCGGGCCGCCGCACGCTGGTGGTCGAAGCTGACGTGATGCAGGGCGACAAACTCGTCGCAAAAGCACAAGGCACGTTCGCTGTCCTGTAGCTAGAAGTCATCGATTTGAGTTAATTTCAGCGCAAAGCAACCTGTGGGAGCGAGCCTGCTCGCGATGAGGGAGTGTCAGTCAACATATTCGTCGTCTGACACACCGCCATCGCGAGCAGGCTCGCTCCCACAGGGATTGTGCAGTTCTTGACTGACCGGCATAAGGCCTACGCGGCTCAAAAACCAGGCGAAAACGCCAGTTTCAACTTCACCCTTGTAGACCGTCTTGCCCACCCCCATATTGGGGCGACTGACGCGTGAAGGAATCCAAATTGAGCGAACTTCTCAACCGCCGCCTGGCTCTGCTCGGCGAGCGCGCTAACCTCTCTCTGCTCGAACAGTGCCTTCACGGCATCGAACGTGAATGCCTGCGCGTGACCGGCGAAGGTCGCCTGGCGCAAACGCCGCACCCGGAAGAATTGGGTTCCGCGCTGACCAACGAACAAATCACCACTGACTATTCCGAGTCGCTGCTGGAATTCATCACGCCCGCCTTGCCCGACCCGGCTGACACGCTGGCGAGCCTGGACAGAATTCACCGTTTTGCCTATAGCAAACTCGGTAACGAGTACCTGTGGAGTCCGTCGATGCCGTGCCCGTTGCCGGCCGAGGAAGATATCCCGATCGCCTATTACGGCACGTCCAACATCGGCAAACTCAAGTATGTCTACCGCAAAGGCCTCGCCCTGCGCTACGGCAAGACCATGCAGTGCATCGCCGGGATTCACTACAACTTTTCCCTGCCCGAAAAACTCTGGCCGCTGCTCAAAGAGGCCGAAGGCTTTGTCGGCACTGACCGCGACTATCAGTCGTCGGCCTACATCGCGCTGATCCGCAACTTCCGTCGCTACAGCTGGCTGTTGATGTACCTGTTCGGTGCCTCGCCAGCGCTGGACGCCGGTTTCCTGCGTGGTCGTTCGCACCAGTTGGAACAGCTGGACCCGGACACTTTGTACCTGCCGTACGCCACCAGCCTGCGCATGAGCGACCTCGGTTACCAGAGCAACGCCCAGGCCGGTCTGACGCCGTGCTACAACGACCTGGCGAGCTACACCGACAGTCTGCGCAAGGCAGTCGCCACACCGTATGCGCCATATGTCGAAATCGGCACGCATCAGGACGGTGAGTGGGTTCAGCTCAACACCAACATCCTGCAGATCGAAAACGAGTACTACTCCAACATCCGCCCGAAACGCGTGACCTACACCGGCGAACGGCCGATCCAGGCGCTGGTGGCCCGTGGCATTCAGTACGTTGAAGTGCGATGCCTGGACATCAACCCGTTCCTGCCAATGGGCATTGACCTGCCGGAGTCGCGATTCCTCGACGCATTCCTGCTGTACTGCGCGCTGAACGACAGTCCGCTGCTGACCAATAATTCGTGCGGCAATGCCACTTCGAACTTCCTCAGCGTGGTCAAGGAAGGTCGCCGACCGGGCCTGCAACTGCAACGAGACGGTCAACCGGTTGACCTGAAAGAGTGGGCAGGCGAGTTGCTGGAGAAGATTGCGCCACTGGCGGCATTACTGGATCAAAGCCATGGCGGCGATGCCCATAGCAAAGCGTTGGACGTGCAACTGGCCAAGGTCAAGGATCCGTCCCTGACACCATCGGCCCAAGTGCTGGCGGCGATGGCCGAGCACAAGGAGAGCTTCAGTCAATTCTCCCTGCGTCAGAGTCAGGCCCATGCGGAATATTTCCGCAGCGAGCCTTTGAGCAGCGACGATCAGGCGACGTTTGAAGCGCGGGCGCGCTCGTCGCTGGCGGAGCAAGTGGAGCTGGAACAGAACGAAGTCGGCGATTTCGATGTGTTTGTCGGCTCGTATCAGGCGAGCATTCTGGCGATCAGCAACTAAACTTCCCACGCAAGACTGATCGTTCCCACGCTCCGCGGGGTAATGCCTCACCGACTGCATTCCCGCGCAGAGCGTGGGAACGATCAGGGTGCGCGGTGATGGCACTTAGAATTTTCCGCTCATAAGCTCATTCGAAAAAGTTATTTATTTTCGGATTCTTATATCATTTAGTCTCCTTTTCACGCCGACTCTCGGTCGCCTGACAAGGAGCTTCTCAATGAAACTGAATGTCCCTCTTCGCCTCCTGGCGGCCGCATCTTTGGCTGCGGCGAGTTTCTTTGCCCAGGCGGCTGACGTGACTGTCGCCTACCAGACCACCGTAGACCCGGCGAAAGTCGCGCAGGCCGACGGCGCGTACGAAAAAGCCACCAACGCCAAGATCGACTGGCGCAAATTCGACAACGGTGCCGACATCATCGCCGCCATCGCTTCTGGCGATGTGCAGATCGGCTACCTCGGTTCCAGCCCCCTGACGGCTGCAATCACCCGCAAAGTCCCGGTTGAAACCTTCCTCATTGCCACGCAGATCGGCGCCGCCGAAGCACTGGTCGCTCGCGACGGTTCCGGGATCAAGACCCCGCAAGACCTGATCGGCAAGAAAATCGCCGTTCCGTTCGTTTCCACCGGTCACTACAGCCTGCTGGCCGCGTTGAAGCACTGGAACATCGACCCGTCGAAAGTCACCGTCCTCAACCTCGCCCCGCCAGCCATCATTGCGGCGTGGAAACGCGGTGACATCGACGCCACTTACGTCTGGGATCCGGCGCTCGGCGTGGCCAAGGAAAACGGCAAAGTGCTGATCACCTCCGGCGAACTGGCCAAGTTCGGCGCGCCGACCTTTGATGCATGGATCGTGCGCAAAGACTTCGCCGAGAAGCACCCGGAAATCGTCACCGCGTTCGCCAAAGTTACCCTCGACGCCTACGCAGATTACCGCAAAGACCCGAAAGCCTGGCTCGCCAACCAGTCCAATGTCGACAAACTGGTGAAGCTGTCTGGCGCCAAGGCCAGCGACATACCGCTGTTGCTGCAAGGCAACGTCTACCCGTTGGCGGCTGATCAGGTGAACACCCTCGGCGCGCCGACCACCAAAGCCATCACCGACACCGCCGTGTTCCTCAAGGAACAAGGCAAGGTCGAGGCCGTGCTGCCGGACTACGCGCCGTACGTCAGCGCCAAGTTCATCACCAACTGATCGGGAGTTCATTGCGATGGCTTTGCTACAGCTGGAGCGCATCAGCGCACAGTACCCCGGCAGCCCGGAACCGGTGCTGGCGGATATTTCCCTGAGCCTCGGGCCCCAGCAATTGCTGGTGGCCCTCGGCCCTTCCGGCAGTGGCAAGACTTCGCTGTTGAACCTGATCGCCGGTTTTGTCGAACCCAGCGTCGGGCGCATCACCCTCGATGGTGTGCCAGTCAAAGGCCCGAGCGCCGAACGCGGTGTGGTGTTCCAGGACGATGCCTTGTTGCCCTGGCAGGACGTGCTGGCCAACGTCGGTTTCGGTCTGGAACTGGCGGGTGTTTCCCGTGACAAACGTGAAATCCGCGCCCGGGAAATGCTCGCCCTGGTTGATCTGTCCGGTTTCGAACATCGCCGTATCTGGCAGCTTTCCGGCGGCCAGAAGCAGCGTGTCGGCCTGGCCCGTGCGCTCGCCGCCGATCCTCGCGTGTTGCTGATGGACGAACCTTTCGGCGCCCTCGATGCCTTTACCCGCGAACAGATGCAAGAGCTGCTGTTGCAGGTCTGGCAGCGCACCGCCAAACCCGTATTCCTGATTACCCACGACATCGAAGAGGCGGTGTTTCTCGCCTCGGACTTGATTCTGCTGGCGCCAAACCCCGGGCAAATCGTCGAACGCCTGAGCCTGGACTTCGGTCAGCGTTACGCCGCCGGCGAGTCCGCACGGTCGATCAAATCCGATCCGCGCTTTATCGAAACCCGCGAACACGTACTCGCCAAAGTGTTCTCCCAACGCAGCGCCGCCACGCGGCAGGAGCGCGCATGAGCAGCTATGAAATTCCCGCCGTGACGGTGAAACCGGGTTCGACGGTGATTCCGGTTCGACGCAGCCTCAGCACGCGCTGGATCAGCGTACTGACTCTGGTCGCGCTGGTTGCCCTGTGGTGGGCCGTTACCGGCACAGGAATGATCGAACCGCTGTTCCTGCCGCCACCTTCCGCCGTACTGCAAAAAGGTTGGTTGCTGGTGACCACCGGCTACATGGATTCGACGTTGTGGCAGCACTTGGGCGCGAGCCTCGGCCGCATCGGCCTGGGCCTTGGTTTTGCCGTGCTGACTGCTGTGCCGGTCGGCATTGCGATCGGTGCCAACCGCATCGCTCGCGGCATTCTCGATCCGCTGATCGAGTTCTACCGCCCGATTCCACCGCTGGCCTATTTGCCGCTGATCGTTATCTGGTGCGGCATTGGCGAGCTGTCGAAAGTCTTGCTGATCTACCTGGCGATTTTCGCCCCGATCGCCATTGCCACCGCGACGGGCGTGCGCACCGTCGACCCGGCCAAGTTGCGCGCTGCGCAGTCTTTGGGCGCGACCCGGGCGCAGTTGATTCGCCATGTGATTTTGCCAAGCGCGTTGCCGGACATTTTGACGGGCGTGCGTATTGGTCTGGGGGTGGGTTGGTCGACGCTGGTCGCCGCCGAGCTGATCGCCGCCACCAGCGGGCTGGGCTTCATGGTGCAGTCGGCCGCGCAGTTTCTGGTCACCGACGTGGTAGTGCTGGGGATTCTGGTGATTGCGCTGATCGCCTTTGCCATGGAAATGGGCCTGCGCGCCCTGCAACGCAAACTGGTGCCGTGGCACGGCCAGGCTCACTAAAGACTTGTCATTGACCCAGCCGACAGTTCGGCACCCCGGATTAAGAGAAAGACCATGAGCCACCTGACAATCGTCCCCCTCAGCTCCGCGCTCGGCGCGCAAATCAGCGGAATCGACATCAGTCAGCCGCTGAACCTGGCACAGCGCGATGCCATTGAACAGGCACTGCTCAAGCATCAGGTGCTGTTCTTTCGCGACCAGCCGATCACGCCGCAACAACAGGCGCGTTTTGCCGCCAATTTCGGCGACCTGCACATTCACCCGATCTACCCCAATGTGCCGGAACAGCCCGAAGTGTTGATCCTCGACACCGCCGTCACCGACGTGCGCGACAACGCGATCTGGCACACCGACGTGACGTTCCTGCCGACCCCGGCGATGGGCGCGGTGCTCAGCGCAAAATTGCTGCCGGAGTTTGGTGGCGACACGTTGTGGGCCAGCGGCATTGCGGCGTATGAAGCGCTGTCGGCGCCGATGAAAACCTTGCTCGAGGGGCTGACGGCGACTCACGATTTCACCCGCTCGTTTCCGCTGGAACGCTACGGCAATACGCCCGAAGCGCTGGCTCAGTGGGAAGAAGCTCGCCGCAAGAATCCGCCACTGTCGCACCCGGTGATTCGTACGCATCCGGTGAGTGGGCGCCGTTCGTTGTTCGTCAATGAAGGGTTTACGTCGAAGATCAATGAGCTGTCGGAAACCGAGAGCGAGGCGATTCTGAAGTATCTGTTCGCCCATGCCACACGGCCGGAGTTCACCATTCGCTGGCGCTGGCAGCAGGATGATATTGCGTTCTGGGATAACCGCGTGACGCAGCATTACGCGGTGGATGACTACCGGCCGGCGCGGCGGGTGATGCAGCGGGCGACGGTGTTGGGGGATGTGCCTTTCTTCCGGTGAGTCCCTGAATTTTTTGTTGTTTGTAACGGCCCCATCGCGGGCAAGCCCGCTCCCACAGGGTTTATGTGTTGAACCAACATTCTGTGGCCAACCGATAATCCTGTGGGAGCGGGCTTGCCCGCGATGAGGCCAAAGCAGGCGCCTGATCATCCGGCGCCGAACACTTACTCCGCCGTCGAAGGCTTCTCCCAAAGATTGATCCCGCCCTCCTGGGCAAACCGGTCAATCTCCGCCAGCTCGTCCGCGCTGAAGCTCAGACTCTTCAACGCCCCGACGTTCTCGATGATCTGCTCCGGCCGGCTCGCACCGATCAGTGCCGAGGTCACCCGAGGATCGCGCAGCGTCCAGGCCAACGCCAATTGCGCCAGGCTCTGGCCGCGACGTTTGGCGATTTCGTTGAGCCCACGCACATGGGCAATGTTGGCCTCAGACAGGTGCGAGGACTGCAAAGAGCCGCCGCCCGGACGATTGACCCGCGCATCCTTCGGAATGCCGTTGAGGTATTTGTCGGTCAATAGGCCCTGCGCCAACGGCGTGAACGCAATCACGCCGGTGCCCAGTTCGTCGGTAACGTCCAGCAGATCCTTTTCCACCCAGCGATTAAGCAGGTTGTACGCCGGCTGGTGAATCAGCAACGGCACTTTCCACTCTTTCAACAGCGCCGCCATCTCACGGGTTTTCACCCCGGAATACGACGAGATGCCGATGTACAGCGCCTTGCCCTGCTGCACTGCAGTGGCCAGTGCGCTGGCGGTTTCTTCCATCGGCGTGTCCGGGTCGAAACGGTGGGAGTAGAAAATATCCACATAGTCCAGACCCAGCCGCTGCAGGCTCTGATCAAGGCTGGCCAGCACGTATTTGCGCGAACCGCCGCCCTGCCCGTAAGGACCGGGCCACATGTCCCAACCGGCCTTGCTCGAAATGATCAGCTCGTCACGATACTGCTTGAAGTCTTCGCGCAGCAAACGGCCGAAATTGATTTCAGCGCTGCCGTACGGCGGGCCGTAGTTGTTGGCCAGGTCGAAGTGGTTGATCCCCAGATCGAACGCCGTGCGCAACAACGAACGCTGGGTGTCGATCGGCGTGCTGTCGCCGAAGTTGTGCCACAGGCCCAGGGACAAAGCCGGCAACACCAGACCGCTGCGACCGACGCGGCGGTAAGGGATGGAGTCGTAGCGGTTTTCGGCAGCGGTGTAGGTCATCGAATCCTCTCTTGTCTGTCTTGAAGTTGGTATCGACTGCTTCGCAAGTTGCCCAGCATACGCCCAGACAAACGTCGATAAACCTCGGACTTGAGGAAATGCTGAAACGTTTCACAACTTTCATCTTCAGCGTCGGTTTTCTCGCCAGGATCGCCTTCTTCAAACGGCCTGCGCAAAAACTTCACCCAACCAATCCACAAACACCCGAACCCGTGGCGACATGTGTCGGTTGTGCGGATACAACACTGAAACCGGCATCGGTGGCGGTGGGGTGTCGGTAAGAATTTCCTGCACCAGGCCCTGGGCGATCTGCGTTTCCATTCGGTAATGCGGGCACTGGATCAAGCCCAGTCCGGCAATGGCCGACGCGGCGTAGATTTCTGCGCCGAACACCGAGATCGCGCCCTCGATGGTCACTTCCTTCAACTCGCCATCGACCATGAATTGGAACGGAAACAGCTTGGCGGTGGTGCGCGAGACGTAGTTCACCGCGCGATGGTGTTTCAGGTCTTCGAGGGTTTTCGGTTCGCCGTATTTGCGTAGATACGCTGGGCTGGCGCAGGTGATCTGGCGCAGGTTGGCGACACGTTTGCCGATCAGCGCCGAGTCGCCGAGGGTGCCGGCGCGCAGTACGCAGTCGACGCCTTCGGCGATCAGGTCGACAAAGCGGTCGGCCTCGCTGATCGACAGCTCGATGTCCGGATAACGCTCCATGAACTGTGGCAAAGCGGGGATCACAAAACTCTTGGCCAACGTGCCATGCAAATCGACCCGCAACCGCCCCTTCGGCGCCACGCTACGAAACGCCAGTTCAGCTTCTTCCAGTTCCGCCAGCAATTGCACACAGCGCAAGTAGTACGCCTCGCCATCCAGCGTAGGACGCACCTTACGCGTACTGCGCTCCAACAAACGCGTACCCAGCCAGGCTTCGAACTGATTCAGCGTGTGGGTCAGGGTTGCCCGCGGCAGATTCAGGTCCTCGGCGGCGAGGGTGAAGCTGCTGCGCTCGTAGATCCGCACGAACACCTTCATCGCTTTGACTTGATCCATGGCGCTCCACACCTTCGATTGTTGGCGATTCTTGAACAGTCACGGCAACTTTCGTGCATTTATCGGCCTTAGTAAACATGTGAGTCTGGCGTCACCCCCAACAGACACCTTCAAAGGATTCAACGCCATGACTACTCAAACTTCGAAAGTGGCCATCGTGACCGGCGCCTCCCGCGGCATCGGCGCCGTGATCGCCAAACAACTGGCCAGCGAAGGTTTCGCCGTCGCCATCAACTACGCCAACAGCGCCATTGAAGCCTCAAAGCTGGTCGTTGAACTGCGTCAGGCCGGTCATCAAGCCATAGCGATCAAGGCTGACGTGGCCAATGCCGACGACGTGCGCCGGATGTTCGACGAAACCGAAACACAACTGGGCAAAGTCGATGTGTTGATCAATAACGCCGGCATTCTCAAAGTGATGCCGCTGGCGCAACACACCGACGAACTGTTCGACCAGAACTTCAACATCCACGCTCGAGGCACGTTCAACACATTGCGTGAAGCGGCGACACGTTTGAACAGCGGTGGCCGGATCGTCAACTTCTCCAGCAGCACCGTCGGCATGAACCTGCCGGGTTACGCCGTGTACATCGCCAGCAAAGCCGCGGTGGAATCCCTGACGCAGGTGTTCGCCAAGGAAATGCGCGGTCGCCACATCACCGTCAATGCCGTCGCCCCTGGCCCGGTGGCGACCGATCTGTTTTTGCACGGCAAGAGCGAGGAGCAGATTCAGAATTTCGCGAAGATGGCGCCGCTGGAACGCCTGGGACAGCCAGAAGACATCTCCCGCGTTGTGTCCTTTCTGATCGGGCCGGATTCGGCCTGGGTCAATGGACAGATTCTGCGGGTGAATGGCGGGTTGGTTTAACTAGGCTCACACTGACACCGTAGCGCCCCATCGCGAGCAGGCTCGCTCCCACAGGGACCGCGATGTTCCTTGTGGGAGCGGGCCTGCTCGCGATAGCGGCTTCAAGGGCAACACACGTCCAAAGGGAGGAACGCATCATGCACACCACGATCATCATCACCTTCGGCCTGGTCCTCTTGGCGCTGATGCTGTTCATCGGCGAGAAAATCGGCTTCAGCCGCCAGACACTGACCTACAGCTTCATCGTTCTGTGGCTGGCCCTGACGATGATCAACGGCGCCATCGGCGTGGTCACTGCCGGCCAGCCCGTCACGACGGAGCTGGTGGTCGGCAGCATTGTGTTCGGCGTGCCGGTGGCGGCGCTGGTGCTGTTCATGGCGTTGAGCAGCGAGACCTGAACTCAACGCACCAAATGCAAAAACTGCATGTGGCGCTCGTACTGATCGAGGATGTCGTTGATGACCTGCTCCTTGGTGTAGCCCACCAGATCGTAGTCCTGACTGCCCTCGCTCAAATGCACCTCGGCTCGATAATAACGGCGATTGTTGAGCTCCTTGGAACCCATGCCGCCACGGGCGAACGAAGGCGTGAAGTAGCCGCGCATCTGCACCTGATAGATGAACGGATGCTGCTCGTCGTGACCGATCTCCAGGCTGACGCTGTCGTTCGCCGGATCGGGTTGAGTGACCACGTTCAGCCCCTTCTCGACGAACACCGCCGTCACTTCTTCGATCGCCGGGCGCACCGTCGTGTCGAGGAAGCGATAGACCTCATCGCGCGACGGGAAGTGCACCGCCTGACTCAAACGCTGACGCCAACCGCCGCGCCGCGACCCGGACACCGGCGCCAGGGAATGCAGCTGCGCAATCTGCTTTTGCGACTCCAGATAAAACGCCTTGTGCAGGCCCCACATCATCAGCAGCAAGATCATCGAGAACGGCAATGAAGTCAGCACCACCGCCGACTTCAGCGCATCGATGCTGCCTGAAAACAGCAGCGCACTGGTCACCAGCGCGGTCATCGCGCCCCAGAACACCCGCAGCCATTTCGGCCCGTCTTCATCCGGGTTGCCGCCCTTGGCGGACAGCGTCGACAGCACCACGGTGCCGGAGTCGGCCGAGGTGACGAAGAACACGAAACTGATGAACACTGTGACCGCGATGACGGTTTTGCTCCACGGGTAGGTTTCCAGCAGCAGGTACAACGTCATCGAAGGGTTTTCGATGGCCGACATGCCGAGCGCGCTCATGCCGTGGTTGAGCACTTGGTCGATGGCGCTGTTGCCGAAAATCGACATCCACGCCAAGGTGAAACCGAGCGGAATCAACAGCACGCCGAAGACGAATTCACGGATGGTCCGGCCACGGGAAATCCGTGCGATGAACAGGCCCACGAACGGCGACCACGCGATCCACCAGGCCCAGTAGAACACCGTCCAGCCGCCCAGCCAGTCGCTGGGTTTGTCGTAGGCGTAAAGGTCAAAACTCTTCATCGGCAGGGCGCCAAGGTAATCGCCGATGTTCTGGATCAAGGTGTTGAGCAGGTGCTGAGTCGGGCCGGCAAACAACACGAACAGCAGCAGCGCACAGGCCAGCAGCATGTTGATATCGGACATCACCCGCACGCCTTTATCGACGCCGGCCACCGCGACGATGATCGCCGCGCCCATCATCAGCGTGATCAGTCCGACCTGAATCCACTGGGTATGGGCGATACCGAACAGGTAATCCAGACCCGAGTTGAGGTGCAACACGCCAAAGCCCATGTCGGCACCGAGGCCGAACACCGTGGCGATGATGCCGAAGCCATCCACCGCGTAGCCGATCGGGCCATTGATGCGTTTGCCGATCAGCGGATAGAGCGCCGAACGCAAGGCCAGCGGCAGGTTGTGGCGATAGGCAAAATAGGCCAGCGCCATGCCGACGAAGGCAAACACGCCCCAGCCGTGCAGGCCCCAGTGCAAAAACAGAATCTGCATTGCCTGGCGCGCCGCGTCCGCTGTGCCGGCCTCGCCTTGCGGCGGTTGTGACAGGTGCGTCAGCGGTTCGGACACGCAAAAGAAGAACAGGGTGATGCTGATCCCGGCGGCGAACAGCATGCCGGCCCAGGACAGGTAACTGAATTCGGGCTCGTCGTGGTCGGCACCGAGCTTGATCTTGCCGTAGCCGGACAAGGCGGTGACCACCACGAAGACCAGATACAGCGTCATCGCGAGCATGTAATACCAGCCGACCGTATTGGCCGCCCAGTTTTGCGCTTGCAACAGCCAGGCGCCGGCCTGTTCAGGCATGGCGATAACGACAATGCCGAACAGAAAGATAAACGTTGCCGCAAAGTAAAACACCGGCGGATTCATGCGGACCTGGCCGCTGGCGGGGGTGGACGATGCACTCATGAAAGGTGCACCTCAAGGGGGTGAAACCGGGCAATCAATAACGGACTCGGCAAGGGCAAGCCTCCTGTTGTGAGCGGGCAGCAAACCGGCGGTTTAACTTGAATGAGCGTTCAAGTTAAACATGGATAGGGTGCTAAGGACTAATCGCAGGGCTCGGCGGTACTGTTTGTACGCTAGCTCAAGGATGGGTATGACGTGGGGTTTGGGGGATTCGTTCAGTGGAGAATTGGCTGAATGCCATTATCTCGGTTCGGCTTGAAACCAATCGCGGGCAGGCTCGCTCCCACAGTGGATCTCGGGCGAACACAAAATCGGTGAACGACAGAGATTCATTGTGGAAGGGAGGCCGGGCCTGTCAGCTGAGATTTCAGGGCTTACTTCTGCGTCCCATCATCATGCTGCAGATTCGCCTGCGTCAGGTTGCACCCCGCCGGCACACTGCGCGTCAGCCAGACGTTGCCACCAATGGTCGAGCCCTTGCCGATGGTGATCCGCCCCAGAATCGTCGCGCCGGCATAAATCACCACATCGTCCTCGACAATCGGATGCCGCGGATGGCCCTTCTGCAACTGGCCGTCTTCATCCGCCGGGAAGCGTTTGGCGCCCAGGGTTACAGCCTGATAAATCCGCACACGCTCGCCGATGATGGCGGTCTCGCCGATCACCACGCCCGTCCCGTGATCAATGAAGAAGCTGCGACCAATCTGCGCACCCGGGTGAATGTCGATACCGGTCGCCGAGTGAGCGATTTCTGCGCTGATCCGTGCCAGCAGCGGCAGCCCGGCGCGGTACAAATGGTGCGCGAGGCGATGGTGAATCACCGCCAGAATCCCCGGATAGCACAGCAACACTTCATCGACGCTGCGGGCCGCCGGGTCACCGTGATAGGCCGCCAGCACATCAGTGTCCAACAGGCTGCGCAGCCCCGGCAAGGCGAGGGCAAATTCCTGGATGATCTGGATCGTTTTGGCTTCGACTTCAGTGTCGGCCGAGGCGCTGTGGCGAGCGGCGTAACGCAGTTCGAGCCGTGCCTGCCCCAGCAATGCATTCAACGCGACGTCCAGCGTGTGGCCTACGTAAAAGTCTTCACTCTCTTCGCGCAAATCCACCGGCCCCAGACGCATCGGGAACAATGCCCCGCACAGCGCTTCAAGAATCTCCGCCATGGCCGCTCGGGAGGGCAGCTCACGACCGCCCTGCTCGCCGCTGGCACGGCCGTTTTGCGCACGCCACTGATCGCGCGCCGTGCGCAACTGGCTGACGATGGTCTGCAATTGCCAATGGCTGGAACGCTCGCTCACGGTAAAAACTCCACACGGGCGGCCGGACTGTCTGGCCGCACTGACGGCGATTACTTTACGGCAAGGTCTGGAAACCGAATTAAGAACCGATTGTGCTGTGCTCAGCACTTTTGGCTATAAGTAGTCTTGCCGGTTGCCCCTGCATATAGGCGTGCCTATAGTCCTGACATCTCCCACCGCCAGTACGGACCCATGATCAAACAACAGCTCGCCCGTTTTGACCGCCTCGATCTGCTCGGCCACCCGACCCCTCTGGAAAAACTCGAACGCCTGTCGACCTGGCTGGGCCGCGACGTGTACGTCAAACGCGACGACCTGACGCCGCTGGCGATGGGCGGCAACAAGCTGCGCAAACTCGAATACCTCGGTGCCGATGCGCTGGCCCAGGGCGCGGACACGCTGATCACCGCGGGTGCGCTGCAATCCAACCACGTGCGCCAGACCGCCGCCCTCGCTGCCAAACTGGGCCTGGGTTGCGTCGCGTTGCTGGAAAATCCTTTGGGCACCGAAGACGCCAACTATGTCGGCAACGGCAATCGGCTGCTGCTTGACCTGTTCGATACCAAGGTCGAGTTGGTGGAAAACCTCGACAACGCTGACGAGCAGTTGGAAGCACTGGCCGCTCGCCTGCGCAGCAACGGCAAAAAACCGTATCTGGTGCCGATTGGTGGCTCGAATGCCCTGGGCGCTTTGGGTTATGTGCGCGCCGGCCTGGAACTGGCCGAGCAGATCAAGGACACCGGCCTGACCTTCGCCGCCGTGGTGCTGGCCTCGGGCAGCGCCGGGACCCACAGCGGCCTGGCTCTCGCGTTGAGTGAAGCATTGCCGGATTTGCCAGTGATCGGTGTGACGGTTTCCCGCAGCGAAGAAGATCAGCGGCCGAAGGTTCAGGGCCTGGCCGAGCGTACCGCGGCGCTGTTGGGTGTCAGCCTGCCGAGCAGTTTCAAGGTTGAGTTGTGGGACGAATATTTCGGCCCGCGTTATGGCGAACCCAATGCTGGAACGCTGTCAGCGGTGAAGCTGCTGGCGAGTCAGGAAGGGCTGCTGCTGGACCCGGTGTATACCGGCAAGGCCATGGCCGGGTTGCTCGACGGTATCGGGCGTCAGCGTTTTGATGAAGGCCCAATCATCTTCCTGCACACCGGTGGGGCGCCGGCGTTGTTTGCTTACAACTCGGCATTTTGAGAGCGCCTTGCGCTCTACTGATCACATATGCAATTAAAGAATAACAAACGTAATATTTATTATTTTCCTATCTAAAAGCGCCATCATATAGTCACGCCGCAGGCGAATTTGCAGCGAGACGCATACGCTGCTTTAGGGCAGGATATTGCAGTCGTCCAAATCCCGATTTTGCCAACATTCCTAAAAGCGTCTTCATAAGAAACACAGGGGCTTGTCATGAATTTTTCCGCACTACGTCGAAATCTGCTGGTGGGTTCACTGGGCCTGGCGCTGAGCGCCGGTCTGCTGGGGCAGGCGGTTGCCGGTGAGCAACTGCAAAAAATCAAGGACGCGGGCGTGATCAACGTCGGTCTGGAAGGTACTTACCCACCGTTCAGTTTCGTCGACGCCGACGGCAAATTGACCGGCTTCGAAGTCGAGTTCTCCGAAGCCCTGGCCAAAGAGCTGGGTGTGAAGGTCAAACTGCAACCGACCAAATGGGACGGCATCCTTGCAGCCCTGGAATCCAAGCGTCTGGACGCGGTGATCAACCAGGTGACCATCTCCGAAGAGCGCAAGAAGAAGTATGACTTCTCCGAGCCTTACACCGTTTCCGGGATTCAGGCGCTGGTGCAGACCAAGAAAGCTGCGGAGCTGAACATCAAGTCCGCTGCCGATCTGACGGGCAAGAAAGTCGGCGTAGGCCTGGGCACCAACTACGAACAGTGGGTCAAAGCCAACGTACCGGGCGCTGACGTGCGCACCTATGACGATGATCCGACCAAGTTTGCAGACCTGAAAAACGGTCGCATTGACGCGATCCTGATCGACCGCCTCGCCGCGCTGGAATACGCCAAGAAGGCCAAGGACACTTCCGCCGCCGGCGAAGCGTTCTCCCGCCAGGAAGCAGGCATTGCCTTGCGCAAAGGCGAGCCTGAGTTGCTGGCAGCGGTGAACAAGGCCATCGACAAGCTGCGTGCCGACGGTACGCTGAAAAAGCTTTCGGAAAAATACTTCAGCGCTGACGTCACTCAATAATGGAAGAAGCTTTCCAACTTGCGCTGGACTCCGCACCCTTCCTGCTGAAGGGCGCGTACTACACGGTAATCCTCAGCCTGGGCGGGATGTTCTTCGGCCTGGTGATGGGGTTCGGCCTGGCGTTGATGCGCCTGTCGCGCTTCAAACTGGTGAGCTGGCTGGCCCGCATCTACGTGTCGTTCTTTCGCGGCACGCCGTTGCTGGTGCAACTGTTCGTGATCTATTACGGCTTGCCGCAATTGGGTATCGAACTTGATCCACTGCCAGCAGCCCTGATCGGCTTCTCGCTGAACATGGCCGCCTACGCTTGCGAAATCCTGCGTGCCGCGATCAGCTCCATCGAGCGCGGTCAGTGGGAAGCCGCCGCCAGTATCGGCATGACCCGCGCGCAGACCTTGCGCCGGGCCATCATCCCGCAAGCGATGCGCACGGCATTGCCGCCGCTGGGCAACAGCTTCATCTCGCTGGTCAAGGACACGGCGCTGGCCGCCACCATTCAGGTGCCGGAACTGTTCCGTCAGGCCCAGCTGATTACCGCCCGGACCTTCGAAATTTTCACCATGTATCTGGCCGCCGCGCTGATCTACTGGATTCTGGCCACGGTGCTTTCGCACCTGCAGAACCAGTTGGAAGCCCGGGTCAATCGGCACGACCAGGAGTCCTGACCCCATGATTGTCGTGGAAAAACTGACAAAGCAGTTCAAGGGTCAAGTGGTGCTTAACGGCATTGATCTGGAAGTAAAAGAAGGCGAGGTCGTGGCGATCATCGGGCCGAGCGGTTCGGGGAAAACCACGTTCCTGCGTTGCCTGAATTTTCTGGAGGAACCTACCAGCGGCCGGATCAAGGTCGGTGACATCGAGATCGATGGCAGCCGCCCGTTGAACCAGCAACAGAGCCTGGTGCGGCGCTTGCGTCAGCACGTCGGCTTCGTGTTCCAGAGCTTCAACCTGTTCCCCCATCGCACAGCCCTGGAAAACGTCATCGAAGGCCCGATCATCGTCAAGAAGATCCCGCACGCCGACGCCGTCGCCCTGGGTAAAAAGTTGTTGGCCAGGGTTGGCCTGGCAGGCAAGGAAGACGCGTACCCGCGACGCCTCTCCGGTGGACAGCAACAGCGTGTGGCGATTGCCCGCGCGCTGGCGATGGAGCCGGAAGTGATTCTGTTCGATGAACCCACCTCGGCACTCGATCCGGAGCTGGTGGGTGAAGTGCTGGCGACCATCCGCAGCCTCGCCGAGGAGAAGCGCACCATGGTCATCGTGACCCACGAAATGGGCTTTGCCCGCGACGTGGCCAACCGCGTGGTGTTTTTCGATAAGGGTGTCATTGTCGAGCAAGGCGAAGCCAAGGCGCTGTTTGCCAATCCGAAAGAAGAACGCACAAAGCAGTTTCTCAGCAAGTTCCTGAACAATGCTCATCACTGAGCAGCCATGACAATGAGATCAACTTCCAAGGATGGAAGTTACATTGAAACCTGATAACACCCTCTCAAACCATTCGTAAAATGTATGCCTCTTTCAATAATCGTGTGCGGTACATATATATGTCCTGCGACAGATTATCCTCGCCTAAAATCCACGAAACACCTCAGCGTACTGTGCGGACAACCGCCACCTCCCACCGTAAAAACCCGCTGATTCAGTGGGCATGTTCGACAACACGTTGCGGCTTCCTGACCTGATAGCGTAGGAACTTTCTGAATAACAACAGATTCGTTAATCAACTAACTCACTCTATTGACACTTATTCAAGCGCACTCTTATCTAGTCTCCAGCAAACGCAACTCATCACGTTCAATCATTGTTTTTATACGGAAGTAATGAGCCGTTTGTGGCACCGCCAATCAGCTCTTTCAGAAACGGACTTCGCTGCAAGACTTCAAGGAGAAACCCATGAAACATACCTCGAACAAACCCGAACTTGCGGCGCCGACCGTGGCGCAATCACACAAGAGCGGCATCAACATCACCTCGGCCGCTCATCTGCTGATCGACGTCGCGCCTTACCCAGGCATGGATGAAGGCGACTTGATCGAGCTGTTCTGGGACAACTGCTACGTGGCCTCCAGGGTGCTGAACACCCAGGACGTCGGCAAAGCCGTCAGCCTGCGCGTACCGCAAAGCTTCATCGCCAACGGCTCCTCACGCATTCACTACCGGCTGATGCAGGTCGGCCATGGGCCTGCGCTATCACCGACAACCCGCGTGCAGGTCAAGCTCGACTGCCCGGGAGGCCAACCCTCGGCCCTGTACGGTGACGAAAACCAGAGCCTGGCGCCAGTGAGCATTCCTGAAACCATCCGCCGTCAGGGCGTCAATCCGAACCAGATCAAGCGCGGCGTTCCCCTGACCATCGAACCCTACCTGAACATGGCGATCGACGATGAAATCACCCTGCGCTGGGGTGATGTACGCATGGACCTGCCACGGCTCAAGGCGAACGAGGTGGGTGAGCCGATTCAGGTCTGGGTGCCGCCAGCGATCATTCTCGAAGCAGGCGAAGACCTGCGGCTGGAGGTGACTTACTGCATCCTCGACCGGGTGGGTAATAACTCGCGTTGGGCGCCGGCGCGTACGCTGAAAATTGGTTGTGCCAATCCTTATCTGAAGGGCCGGCCGAAGGAAATGCTCATGGCCGCAGAACCCCGGAAACACTGAAACACCCTTCCTGTGGGAGCGAGCTTGCTCGCGATGAACGTCAACGAAAACGCGTGCTGTCTGGACAAGCCCGTTGCTTTCAGATTTTCCGCGAGCAAGCTTGCTCCTACAAATGCCGAATCAGACAGTCAGGTGTTGCTCCAGAAACAACTGTTGCCCTGGGTACAGTTGCTGCTGACACACTTCTATCCATATTCCTAAAAGTTAGTTTATTTAATTTTTATACACGCTTAGGGTATATAAACCGGACCACCGGACATTCTTGTTTTTACTTCGCCGCACCCATCGCGGCGTTCCCATGAGATGTGAGGTAGGTATGGTCCGGAACACAATCACCCCAGTGCAGATCGCCAGGGCATTGCGTGCAGCAGCCAAGGAGCGGCACTGATGTCCAGTCTGGCAGATGCAATCGTCCAGAGTGACCTGGACGTCGCCCCGTTGTTGTTGCCCGCACAGGTATTGCGCAACGACGCACAAGCGATCAAGGCCGCCCATGAGCTGGCGCACGTCGCCCGCCAACAAGCGGCTAAACGCGACCGTCAGCGCAAGCTGCCGTGGTCGGAAATCGAGCAGTTCACCCGCAGCGGCCTGGGCAGCATTGCCATACCGCGCGAATACGGCGGCCCGCAAGTTTCGTTCGTCACCCTGGCCGATGTTTTTGCGATCATTTCCGCAGCCGACCCGGCGCTGGGACAGATCCCGCAAAACCAGTTCGGCATTCTCAACCTGGTGCTTGGCAGCGCGACCGAAGCGCAGAAAAAACAGTTGTTCAAAAGCGTGCTGGAAGGCTGGCGTATCGGCAATGCCGGACCAGAACGCGGCACCAAAAACACCCTCGAACTCAAGGCACGGATCACCGCCGACGGCGACGGATTTGTCATCAGCGGGCAGAAGTTCTACTCCACCGGCGCCCTCTTCGCCCACTGGGTGGCAGTCAAGGCGCTGAACGACGACGGCAAGCAAGTGCTGGCCTTCGTCCGTCGCGGCACACCGGGCTTGCGGATCGTTGATGACTGGTCCGGTTTCGGCCAGCGCACTACCGCCAGCGGCACCCTTTTGCTCAACAACGTGCGGGTCGACGCCGAACTGGTGGTGGATAACTGGAAGATCAACGACAAGCCGAACATCCAGGGCGCCGTCTCGCAATTGATTCAAGCGGCCATCGACGCTGGCATCGCCCGCGGCGCCATCGACGACGCCATCGAGTTCGTGAAAACCCGTGCCCGCCCGTGGATCGACGCCAAGGTCGAACGCGCCAGCGATGATCTTTATGTCATTGCCGACATCGGCAGACTGAAAATCGAACTGCACGCCGCCGAAGCGCTGCTGCGCAAGGCCGGGCAAGTGCTTGATCAAGTCAACGCCGCGCCGCTCACCGCCGAGTCTGCCGCACGAGCCTCGATTGCCGTGGCCGAAGCCAAAGTGCTGACCACCGAGATCTCGCTGCTGGCCAGCGAAAAGCTCTTCGAACTGGCCGGCAGCCGCGCCACCCTCGCCGAATTCAACCTCGACCGCCATTGGCGCAACGCCCGCGTGCACACGCTGCACGACCCGGTGCGCTGGAAGTATCACGCAGTCGGCGCCTATCACTTGAACGGCACGCTGCCGGCTCGCCATTCCTGGATCTGACGACCAGACATCTGGAGAAACCTATGACTCTTTCTCACCACGTCGCGGTCATCACCAGCGATGAGCAAGCCCTGATCGTCGCCAGTGACCTGGCCGAAGATTTCAAACGCGACAGCGCCCTGCGCGACCGCGAGCGCCGTTTGCCGCACCCGGAGCTGGAAGTGTTTTCCCGCTCGGGTCTGTGGGGCATCAGCGTGCCAAAAGAGTTCGGCGGCGCCGGGGTTTCGAACGTCACACTGGCCAAGGTGATCGCTTTGATCGCCCAGGCTGACGGCTCCCTCGGACAAATTCCGCAGAATCATTTTTATGCCCTCGAAGTGCTGCGTGTGAATGGCAGCGAAGAGCAGAAAAAACGCCTCTACGCAGAAGTGCTGGCCGGCCAGCGCTTCGGCAATGCGCTTGCCGAACTCGGCACCAAAACCGCCCACGACCGCGTCACCAGCCTGACTCGCGACGGTGACGGCTATCGCATCAACGGCCGCAAGTTCTACGCCACGGGCGCGATCTACGCACAACGCATCCCGACCTCGGTAGTGGATGAACACGGCGTGCAGCAACTGGCATTCGTCCCGCGCGACAGCAAAGGCCTGACCGTCATCGACGACTGGAGCGGCTTCGGCCAGCGCACCACCGGCAGCGGTTCGGTGGTGTTCGAAGACGTCTACGTCGCCGCCGAAGACGTGATCCCGTTTCAAAGTGCCTTCGAACGCCCGACCCCGGTCGGCCCGTTGGCGCAGATTCTTCACGCCGCCATCGACACCGGCATCGCCCGCGCCGCCTATGAAGACGCGCTGCATTTCGTACGGACCAAAACCCGGCCATGGATCGACGCCACGCATGAAAAAGCCGTCGATGACCCGCTGACCATCAAGAGTTTTGGCCATTTGAGCATTCGGCTGCACGCCGCCGAAGCCCTGCTGGAGCGCGCCGGCGAATTCCTCGACAAGGCCCAGGCCGAGACTAACGCCGAGACCGTTGCCGCCGCGTCGATTGCCGTCGCCGAAGCCCGCGCCATCAGCACCGAAATTTCCCTCGCCGCCGGCAGCACGCTGTTTGAACTGGCCGGCAGCCAGGCGACCCTGATCGAACACGGACTGGATCGCCACTGGCGCAACGCTCGGGTGCACACGCTGCACGACCCGGTGCGCTGGAAATATCACGCCGTGGGCAACTACTACCTCAACGATGAAAACCCTCCGCTGCGGGGGACCATTTGATGAGCACGCCTTTAAAACCGAAAAAGAAGATCCTGCTCAACGCGTTCAACATGAACTGCATCGGGCACATCAACCATGGCTTGTGGACGCACCCACGGGACACCTCCACCCAATACAAAACCATCGAATATTGGACCGGGCTGGCGCAGTTGCTGGAGCGTGGACTGTTCGACGGTTTGTTCATCGCCGACATCGTCGGCGTGTACGACGTCTACCAGAACTCGGTGGACGTGCCGCTGAAAGAGTCAATCCAGTTACCGGTCAATGACCCGTTGTTGCTGGTCTCGGCGATGGCCGCCGTCACCAAAAACCTCGGTTTCGGCCTGACCGCCAACCTGACCTACGAGCCGCCGTACCTGTTCGCCCGACGCCTGTCGACGCTCGATCACCTGAGTCGCGGTCGGGTTGGCTGGAACATCGTCACCGGCTACCTCGACAGCGCCGCCAAAGCCATGGGCCTGAGCGAGCAGGTGGAACACGACCGTCGTTACGACCAGGCCGATGAATACCTAGAAGTGCTCTACAAACTCTGGGAAGGCAGTTGGGAGAACGGCGCGGTGCTCAACGATCCGCAGCAACGGATCTACGCGCAGCCGGAAAAAGTGCACAAGGTCGAGCACAAGGGCGAGTTCTATCAGGTCGAGGGTTATCACCTCTGCGAGCCGTCGCCGCAGCGTACGCCGGTGCTGTTCCAGGCCGGCAGTTCGGATCGCGGCTTGCTGTTCGCCGGGCGCCATGCCGAATGCGTGTTTATCAGCGGCCAGAACAAAACGTCGACCAAGGTTCAGGTGGACAAAGTGCGCGCCAGCGCCGTTGAAGCCGGGCGCAATCCTGAGGACATCAAGGTGTTCATGGGTTTGAACGTGATCGTCGGCGCCACCGAAGAGCTGGCCTGGGCCAAGCATGCCGAGTACCTGAGCTACGCCAGCGCCGAGGCCGGCGTGGCGCATTTCTCGGCGTCGACCGGGATCGATTTTTCCGAGTACGAAATCGACGAACCGATCCAGTACGTGAAGAGCAACGCGATCCAGTCGGCCACCAAGAACCTGCAAAACAACGACTGGACCCGGCGCAAATTACTTGAACAACACGCCCTCGGCGGCCGCTACATCACCGTCGTGGGCTCACCGGAACAAGTGGCCGATGAGCTGGAATCGTGGATCGCCGAAACCGGGCTGGATGGCTTCAACCTGACGCGAATCGTCACGCCGGAAAGCTATGTGGATTTCATTGAGCTGGTGATTCCGGAGTTGCAGCGGCGTGGGTCGTACAAGACGGCTTATGACGAGGGCAGCCTGCGGGAAAAGCTGTTTCAAGGCGAAGCGCATTTGCCTGAGCAACATACCGGATCGGCGTTTCGCCGCTAAAAGCATCGCTGGCAGCCAGCGCCCACAGGGATTGTGTGAACACCCGAGAACACTGCGGGAGCGGGCTTGCCCGCGATGAGGCCCGAACAGACACCCAAAATTTAATGCACTGACTGGAAACCCCATCATGAAAAAGACCAACCTCTCTCACCCAGTCAAAGCACTGGTCCTGGCCCTCGGCCTCTTCAGCTCCATCACCTTCGCCGCCGACACGCCGCTGAAAGTTGGCACCACCGCCGCGTTCGCCATCCCGCTGGAGGCCGCCGTCGAAGAAGCCAACAAACAAGGCCTGAACGTCGAACTCGTCGAGTTCACCGACTGGATCGCCCCCAACGTCAGCCTCGCCGCCGGCGACATTGACGTGAACTACTTCCAGCACGTCCCGTTCCTGGAAAACGCCAAGGCCGCCGCCGGTTTTGACCTGGTGCCGTTCGCACCGGGCATCATCAACAACGTCGGCCTCTACTCGAAAAAATACAAAAGCTTCGACGAGCTGCCGGAAGGCGCCAGCGTCGCCATCGCCAACGACCCGATCAACAGCGGTCGCGGCCTGCAACTGCTGGCCAAGGCTGGCCTGATCACGCTCAAACCGGGCGTCGGCTACAAGGCCACCGAAGAAGACATCATCGCCAACCCGAAGAAAATCAAAATCCTGCAAGTCGAAGCCGTGCAACTGGTGCGCGCCTATGACGACGCCGATCTGGTTCAGGGCTACCCGGCCTACATCCGCCTGGCGAAGACCTTCGATGCCGGTTCCGCGCTGCTGTTCGATGGCCTCGACCACAAGGAATACGTGATCCAGTTCGTCATCCAGCCGAAAAGCAAAAACGACCCGCGCCTGATCAAGTTCGTCGACATCTACCAGCATTCGCCAGCCGTTCGTGCAGCGCTGGATAAAGCCCACGGCAAGCTCTATCAAGCCGGTTGGGAAAGCTGAACATGACGGCCGCGATCCAACGGCGACTGGATATTCCGGAGCCTCAGAAAGCCGAACAAACCGAACTGTATCCTGACCTGAATCGTGCTCACGTGCGCTTCATCGGCCTGGGCAAAACCTACAACGGCCAGCAAGGTCCGGTGGCGGCGTTGCACGGCATCGACCTAGCGATCCAACGCGGTGAAGTGTTCGGCATCATTGGCCGCAGCGGCGCCGGCAAGTCGTCGCTGATCCGCACCATCAACCGTCTCGAACAACCGAGCAACGGGCGCGTGTTGATCGATCAGGTGGACATCGGTGAGTTCGATGAAGACCGCCTGGTAACGCTGCGTCGGCGCATCGGCATGATCTTCCAGCACTTCAACCTGATGTCGGCCAAAACCGTTTGGCAGAACGTCGAGTTGCCGCTGAAAGTCGCCGGTGTGCCCAGGGAAAAACGCGAGCGCAAAGTTCGAGAGCTGTTGGAACTGGTCGGCCTGCAAGAGAAGCACAAAGCCTACCCGGCACAGCTTTCCGGCGGACAGAAACAGCGCGTCGGCATCGCCCGCGCGCTGGTGCACGACCCGGAGATTCTGTTGTGCGACGAAGCTACTTCGGCGCTGGACCCGGAGACCACGCAATCGATCCTTGGCCTGCTGCGCGAAATCAATCAGCGCCTGGGGCTGACCATCGTACTGATCACTCACGAAATGGCGGTGATCCGCGACATCTGCGACCGCGTCGTGGTGCTGGAACATGGACGCATCGTCGAGCAAGGCCCGGTCTGGGAAGTCTTTGGCAATCCGCAGCATGAGGTCAGCAAGACCTTGCTCGCGCCGTTGCAACACGCCCTGCCGCAGGAGCTGCAAAGTCGTCTTCAGGCGCAACCACCGTCGTCCGACGCCGCCGTGGTCCTTCGTTTGCAATTCACCGGCAGTGCCACCGACGAACCGGATCTGGCAGCGCTGTTCGCTGCCCTCGGTGGCCGTGTGCGTTTGCTGCAAGGTGGCGTGGAGCGGATTCAGGGTCATGCGTTGGGGCAATTGCTGCTGGCGGTGACGGGATCGTCGCTGGGCGCCGAAGCACTGCGCCAGCGCGCCGGCCACTGGGCACAACAGGTAGAGGTGCTGGGTTATGTGGTTTGATCGGTTGCTGCAAGGTTTCATCGACACGTTTTTGATGGTCGGCGTGTCGTCATTGATTGCGCTGCTGGCGGGGATTCCGCTGGCGGTGATTCTGGTCACCAGCGCCAAGGGCGGGATCTACGAAGCACCGGCGCTGAACCGTGCCCTGGGTGCATTCGTGAACCTGTTCCGCTCGATTCCGTTTTTGATTTTGATGGTGGCGTTGATTCCGTTCACACGGTTGATCGTCGGCACCACCTATGGCGTTTGGGCGGCCGTGGTGCCGCTGACGATTGCGGCCACGCCGTTCTTTGCCCGCATCGCCGAAGTCAGTTTGCGTGAGGTGGACTACGGCTTGATCGAGGCGGCACAGGCGATGGGCTGCCGGCGCTGGCACATTGTTTGGCATGTGCTGTTGCCTGAGGCTTTGCCGGGGATTGTGGGGGGGTTCACGATCACCTTGGTGACGATGATCAACTCGTCAGCCATGGCCGGGGCGATTGGTGCCGGCGGGCTGGGCGACATCGCGTATCGCTACGGGTATCAGCGGTTTGATAGCCAGATCATGCTCACGGTGATTGTGCTGCTGGTGGTGTTGGTGGCGGTGATTCAGTTGGGTGGGGATCGGTTGGCTCGGGGGTTGAACAAGCGATAAGCAGATCTGAGCTATTGGTCGTCAGTCATACCGCCATCGCGAGCAAGCTCGCTCCCACAATGATCGGGTCGTACACAAGTTTTGTGTTCGCAGAAGATCAACTGTGAGAGCGAGCTTGCTCGCGATGGGCTGCGCAGCAGCCCCGGATCTGATGGCGTATATTCGGCGAATCCCAATTACCGATGCAGCCAACCATGAAGCAAACGCCCGACGACCTCAAGCAAATCACTGCCACCACCCTGGGCCATTACAACTCGGTGGCCGAAGATTTTCGCGAAGGCACGCGTGATCACGATGTCAGCCAGAACATTGATGCGCTGCTGCGGCATATCCAGGGCGAACCACCGTTCGACATCCTCGACTTTGGCTGCGGGCCGGGCCGGGATTTGCAGACGTTCACGCGCATGGGCCACACCGCGGTCGGCCTCGACGGATCGGAGAAGTTTGCGCAAATGGCCCGTGAGGACAGTGGTTGCGAGGTCTGGCAGCAGGACTTTCTCAAGCTGGATTTGCCGGCCGGGCGCTTTGACGGGATCTTCGCCAACGCCGTGCTGTTTCACATTCCGCGTCAGGAGTTGCCTCGGGTGTTGAAGCAATTGCATGCAGCTTTGAAACCGGGTGGTGTGTTGTTCAGTTCCAATCCGCGGGGTGAGAATCAGGAAGGCTGGAATGGGCCGCGGTATGGGGCGTATCACGATCTTCAGGCGTGGCAGGAATTGCTGACCGCGGCGGGGTTTGTGGAGCTGGAGCATTACTACCGGCCGGCGGGGCTGCCGCGGGAGCAGCAACCCTGGTTGGCGAGTGTCTGGCGTAAAGCGTAAACCTCAGGTTTGTAGCGCTTGAACTGACGCCATCGCGGACAAGCCCGCTCCCACAGTAGACCGTGTTCTCTTGAATGAGCGCGGTTGAAAGTGGGAGCTGGCTTGCCAGCGATGAGCGCGCAGCGCTCGCCTCAATGCACCTCTTTCTTCGGCTCGCGAATCTTGTACCAGGCCACATACAGCGCCGGCAAAAACAGCAGCGTCAGCAACGTCGCGATGATGATGCCGCCGATCATCGCGTACGCCATCGGCCCCCAGAACACTTCCCGCGCAATCGGGATCATCCCCAGGCTCGCCGCCGCGGCCGTCAGCAGAATCGGCCGGCGCCGATGTTCCGTGGCTTGCGCCACCGCATCCCACGGTGACAACCCCTCTTTCTCCAGGGCGTCGATCTGCGTCACCAGAATCACCGAGTTGCGGATGATGATGCCGATCAGCGCCAGAATCCCGAGGATCGCCACGAAGCCCATCGGTGTGCCAGTCGGGATCAACGCCAGCACCACGCCGATCAAACCAAGCGGCGCGACGCTCGCCACCAGGAACAGCTTCTGCACGCTGTGCAACTGAATCATCAGGAAAGTCGCCATCAAAAACAGCATCAACGGCACAACCTTGGCAATGGGTCCTTGAGCCTTGCCGCTTTCCTCGACCGTACCACCGGTGGCGACCTGATAGCCCACCGGTAAACCCGCGGCGAACTTGTCGATGGTCGGCTTCAGTTGCCTGACCAGATCGGTCGGCTGAATCTCGTCGCGCACCGCTGCCTTGATGGTAATGGTCGGCTTGCGGTCGCGACGCCACACCAGCGGCTGCTCCAGTTCGTAGCGCACGGTGGCGAAGGCCAGCAGTGGAATCGAAGTGCCGCTCGGCGTGACGATCTGCAGGTTCTGCAAGGTTTCCGGCGTGCCGCGCTCCGCGTCCACGGCGCGGCCAACGACGTTGATCAGGTAGATATCGTCATCGACCTGCGTCACCGGCGCACCGACCACGATGCTGTTCATCAGGGTGGCCACGTCTTCCGACGACAGCCCCAGTTGCCGCGCCTTGTCCTGAGCGATGTCGATGCGCAGGACTTTGCCTGGCTCGTTCCAGTCGTAAATGATCTCGCCAATGTGCGAGTTCTTGTCCAGCTCGGTGGCCAGGGCGATGGCCTGTTTGCGCACCTGGTCAATGTCCTTGCCGCTGACCCGGTACTGGATCGGACGCCCGACAGGCGGGCCCATTTCCAGCGCCTGGACGTAGCTGCCGATGCCGACGAAATCCTTGCGCAAGCGCTCGCGCAACCGCTGACTCAGGGCTTCTCGCGATTCCAGGCCCTTGCTGACGATGACCAATTGCGCGTAGTACGGGTTTTGCAATTGCTGGTCGAGCGGCAGGTAGAAACGGATCGCGCCTTCGCCGATGTAGCTGCTCCAGCGCACGACGTCCGGGTCATCCTTGAGCGACGCTTCGAGCTTGTCCACGGCCTTGCGGGTTTCATTGATGGATGCGTTTTGCGGCAGGTTCAGGTCGACGAGGATTTCCGGACGGTCCGAAGACGGGAAGAACTGGTTCTGCACGAACTGCATGGAAAACACCGACGCCACGAACAAGGCGATGGTGATGCCGATGGCCCACCAGCGATTGCGCATCGACCAGAGCATGCCGTAATTGAAGGCTCGGCCGATGCGGCCGGGCTCGGCGTTGTGCGGTTTCACGTTGGCGCTGAGGATGTGCACGCCGATTACCGGCGCGAACAACACCGCGACGATCCACGAGACCAGCATCGCCACGGCAATCACCGCAAACAGCGTGAAGGTGTACTCCCCCGCCGAACTGGCGTTCAGACCAATCGGCACGAAACCGGCCACGGTCACCAGCGTACCGGTGAGCATCGGGAATGCGGTTGAGGTGTAGGCGAATGTGGCCGCCTGCTCCTTGGTTTCGCCCATCTCCAGACGGGTGACCATCATCTCGACCGTGATCATCGCGTCGTCCACCAGCAGGCCGAGGGCGATGATCAAGGCGCCGAGGGAAATCCGCTGCATGGTGATGCCGCTGTACTCCATGAAGACGAAGACCATCGCCAGCACCAGCGGAATCGAGCACGCCACCACCAACCCGGCGCGCACGCCGAGGCTTACAAAACTGACCACCAACACAATCACCACCGCTTCGAACAGCGCGCTGGTGAAACCGCCGACGGCCTTTTCCACCACGGCGGCCTGATCGGAAACGGTATGCACGCCGACGCCCACCGGCAAATCAGCGGTCAGGTCGGTCATGCGCTGGTGCAGCGCCTTGCCGAACACCTGAATGTTGCCGCCCTTCTTCATGGCAATCGCCAGGCCGATGCCCGGGTGACCGTTGAAGCGAAACTCCGGCGTTGCCGGGTCGACGTAACCCCGACTGATGTCGGCAATGTCGGCCAGGCGATAGAAACGGTCGTTGAGCCGCAGGTTGACGTTTTCCAGGTCTTTCTCGGAAGCAAACTGCCCGGTGGTGCGCACGGAAATCCGCTCGGGGCCGGCGTCGATGACCCCGGCCGGCGTCACGGCGTTTTGCGATTGCAGGCTCTCCACCACCTGACGCTGATCGATGCCCAGCGCCGCCAGTTTGCGGGTGGAGAAGTTCAGGTAGATCACCTCATCCTGCTCGCCGACCATCTCGACCTTGCCCAGTCCTGGCACTTCACGGATCTCGGCGCGGACCTGCTCGACGTAATCGCGCAACTGGCGCATCGACAAGCCGTCAGCGGTGAAGGCGTACACCGAACCGAACACATCCCCGAACTCGTCGTTGAACCCTGGCCCTTGCAGGCCTTTGGGGAAGTCGCCGCGAATGTCGTTGATCTTCTTGCGCACCTGGTACCAGATTTCCGGGATGTCCTGGGCGCTGGTGGTGTCGCGCAGGTTGACGAACACCGTCGATTCGCCCGGCCGGGTGTAGCTTTTCACGTAGTCGAGGGAGTCGAGCTCTTCGAGTTTTTTCTCGATGCGGTCAGTGACTTGCTTGAGGGTTTCTTCCTGGGTCGCACCCGGCCAGCGGGTCTGGATCACCATAGTCTTGATGGTGAACGAGGGGTCTTCTTCGCGGCCGAGGTTCATGTACGAGAACACGCCCATCAGCAGCGCGATGAACATCAGATACCAGACAAACGACTGATGCTTGAGGGCCCATTCGGATAAGTTGAAACTCCCTTTCATTGTGGGCCGTCCTCATCGATTTTCACTTTCTGCCCTGGTTTCAGGCTGTTCACACCGGCACTGACAACGCGCTCGCCGGATTTCACGCCGTTGGCCAGGACCATCGTGGAATCGGTACGGCTGATCAGGCTGATGTCACGCGGGGAAACGGTTTGGGTCTGTGGGTCGATGACCCAGATTCGCGATTTGCCATCGACCTCTTGCAGCGCGGTCAGGGGCAGTTCGATACGCGGTTTGATGGCGGAGCTGAGGGTCACACTTATGGCGGTGCCCAGTCGGAAACCGGCGGGCGTATCGGTCAGGGTCAGGCGGGCGCGCCGGGTGCGGGTAGCGCTTTGGGCCTGGGGTTCGATTTCGCGGACGATGGCGGTGGTGGTGATGCTCGGGTCCAGTTGCACGGCGACCTGAAACACCACGTCTGCCGGCAACTGATCGACCAGCGTATCGGGCAGGTCAATCACCGCTTCCTTGATGTCGGGCTGCGCCAACGTCACCACTTGCTGGCCGGCGGTCACCACTTGGCCGGCTTCGGCACTCCACGCGGTAACGATGGCTTTATGGTCGGTGCGCAGTTCGACGTAACCGAGTTGGTCCTTGGCTTGATCGACCGCCGCTTTCGCTTGGTCGAGGGAGGCCTGCGTGGTTTTCAGATCGGTCTGGGCAATGTCCAGCTGTGCCTGCGCACCGACCCCGCGATTGAACAGTTCCTGCTGACGCCGGGCGTTGGCCTGGGCGTTGATCAGTTGCGCCTGAACCTTCGCCAGATCGCCCTCGGCCGAGCGCAGCTGGTTTTGCTGATCGGTGGGATCGAGCGTGGCGAGCAAGGCGCCCTTCTGGACTTCGGCGCCGACATCGACGTTACGGCTGGCGATCCGCCCCGGCACGCGGAAACCGACATTGGTTTCGTAGCGGGCCTGGATGCTGCCGGCGAAACGGCCGAGAGCTTCCTCGTCCAGCGCCAGCACTTTGATCGACAGAACCGGGCGCACCGGCTCCGGTGGCGGCTCTTTTTCCGAACAGGCCACCAGCATCACGCCAGCGAACACCAGCAACAGGCGCTTCATGGCTGGGCTCCTTCGGCGAGGTCTTTATAGGTGTTTTCGGCGATTTCCACTTTGACGCCGGGGTGCAACAACTGACCGCCGGCAATGACGACTTTTTCGCCGCCCTTCAGGCCATCACTGATGATGACTTTGCCGGTCAGGTAACGACCGACCGTGACCGTACGCAACTGCGCCTTGCCTTCGTCGTCCACCAGCCAAACAGCGGGGTCGCTGAGGTTTTTGGTCAGCGCCGACCACGGCAGCTCAACCGCCGATTTGCCCGGCGTCTTCGCCGTAGCGCTGACCACCGAGCCAAGCTGCATGCCTTCGGGCAATCCGTTAAGGGTGACTTTGACCTGAACCGTGCCGGTCTGCGCGGAAACGGCCGGGGTGATTTCCCGAACCGTGCCCGTGGTCTTGATGGCCGGGTTATCGAGCAGGCTGACCACGATCGTTTTGTCTCCCGGTGCCTCTGCCAGCAGCGATTCGTAGACGTTGAACACCGCGTCACGCTCACCGTCCCGGGCAAGGCTGAAAATCGGCATCGTGGCCTGCACCACCTGGCCGACTTCGGCCTGGCGGGCCGTAATCACCCCCGGTGCGTCGGCGATCAGCGCGGTATAACTCAGTTGCTCGCGGGCGTTGGCCAGTTGCGCCTGGGCGGCAGTCAACGCACTCTGGCTGCTGCGCAACGCAGCCTGGGCCGAGTCGTACTCGCTTTGACTGGTGTAGCCCTTGGGCAGAAGTTTTTGCTGGCGGACGAAGGCGGCGGCGGTCTGTTTGACCCGCGCCTGTTCGGCGACGACCTGTGCCTGGGCCGAGTCGAGGCTGGTCTGCAGGTCTTTCGGATCGAGTCTGGCGAGCACTTGTCTGGCTGACACCCGGTCACCGACATCGACCATGCGCTGGATGATCTTGCCGCCGACGCGGAACGACAGTTCGGTCTGGACGCGCGCCTGAACATCACCAGTGAGGGTCACGGACGCAGCGTAATCCGCCGCTTTGACCGCTTGCACAAACACCCGCGGACGATCCTTTTCGACCTGAGGTTTTTCCCCGCAGGCGCCCAGCAACACAAGAAGACTCAGGCCAATCACTCTTTTCAATCCGGGACCAGCCATGCAGACTCCTTTGCGTTGTACGAACGTGCCAATGTCGATACGACTGTGAGCTTAGAACAGGGTTCAACAGGTGCACAGGTTTGCTGCACGCTTAGCAATCAGGAAGCTTCCCATGCTCAAAACCCTCGCGGTGGCCAATTACCGCTCGATCAATAAACTGGTGATCCCACTGGGTCGTTTGAACCTGATCACCGGGCCGAACGGCAGCGGTAAATCCAACCTCTACCGCGCGTTGCGCCTGCTCGCGGAAACCGCTCAGGGTGGCGTGGTCAATGCGTTGGCCCGCGAAGGCGGGCTGGATTCGACCTTCTGGGCCGGGCCGCAAACCATCACCCGGCGCATGCGTAACGGCGAAGTACCGATCGAGGCGACGGTGCGTCACGGCGTCAAACGCCTGCGCCTGGGGTTTGCCGGCGAAGATTTCGGTTACTCGATCAGCCTGGGGCTGCCCGATTCCAACGGTCATTTCATGTTACCCGGGCACAGTTCACCCATTCCGTCACGGTTCAGTCTCGACCCGCAAATCAAGCGCGAATGCCTGTGGGCCGGGGCGTTCTATCGTCCAGCAAGTCTGCTGGTTGATCGCGACGGTCCGATGATCCGCACCCGAGCCAACCGCAATTGGGACGTGTTGGCTCAACACACGCCGACGTTCGACAGCCTGTTCGATCAGGTCGGCAGCTTGCGGACCTCACCGGAGGTGCTGGAGATGCGTGAGTTCATCCGCCGCTGGCGCTTCTACGACCACTTTCGCAGCGACGCCGACGCACCGGTGCGTCAGCCACAACTGGGCACCCGCACTCCGGTGCTGCACCACGACGGCAGAGATCTGGCGGCGGCGTTGCAGACCATCATCGAAATTGGCGACCCCGACGCCTTGCGCAACGCCATCAGCGATGCGTTTCCCGGTGCACGGCTGCATATCGAGCCGCTGGCCGGCGGCCGGTTCGCCATCGAGTTTTATCAGGAAGGGTTGTTGCGGCCGTTGTCGGCGGCGGAGTTGTCCGATGGTACGTTGCGCTACTTGCTGTTGGTGGCGGCTTTGCTGACGCCGCGACCACCGACGTTGATGGTGCTGAACGAGCCGGAAACCAGCCTGCATCCGGACCTGTTGCCGGCGTTGGCGCGCTTGATTATCCGTGCGTCGGAGCACTGTCAGGTGTGGGTGGTGTCCCATGCGCGGCGGCTGATTTCGGCGTTGCAGGAAGACCCGGAATGCAACTGCATCGTGCTGGAAAAAAATCTTGGGCAGACCGGGATTGTCGGGCAGCGGCTGCTGGATGAGCCGGCGTGGTATTGGCCGGATTAGGACTTCTTGATGGGGCTCTTAGGCCCTACGAATTTTTTTGTTCGAGTTCAAGGGGTCCCGCTGGCGTCTGGCCTTCAGAAATGGCCGATCAAACTCCACTCCAATCATCTCGTCGTATGATCGCTTCCCGCCCATCGTCACTGGGTCTGACCTGAACGTACCTGGTGTTTGTGGCGGAGCCGAAGCCTCGAAAGACATCGAAGACGCCGAGGAAGGCCGGGAAGACGAGGGCGGTGTCGCGCTTTTCATCTGCCCCTTGTTCTTCACAAAACTCATCAAAGCAGCTTCAGTCCCGGGTTTTTTCACAGCCCAGTAAGTGCCCACTCTCGAGGCTATCGCCAACGTTGTCAGCCCTAAAGCGACATACCCCAGTATTGCGGCTGCCTCAGGATCCTCGACGATTGCCACCACGGCACTGGCAACCCCAACCAGGCCTGTGGTGAGTACCGCACCACTGGCCGTTACCGTGCTTACTGCCGCAAAGGACTGTCTGGCCGGTAAATGCCTCAATGCACCGAATCTCAAGGCGTCCTTGGCCAAGTTATAGGAAGGGATGGCACGGGACATGCCCAGTCGTGTATTCGACACACTCAGGATGCTTGTGATTAATCGGCCTATTTCGGCAAACGAGCCAGTAGGATCACTGAAATTCCGCGGATCCCCCAGACAGTACGCATACGAATTTAACCCGCCCTGCCCAAACGGACTCAGCCGGTCAGGGCTGTTGAAACGCATCAGCACCGGGTTGAACCCCCGACGCCCGTTACCCAACAAGTAACACCCGGTGACAGGGTCGCGACGTTCGCCGTTAAAGCCGAGAAGACTGCTCAGACCGCTTTCGGCCCGATGATGACCGTAAGGTGTGTAGACCTTTGGCAATGCCCCCAACGAATCAATCAGCTGCAAAACGGAGCGCTGTTGATCGGTGGCCAGCAACTGGCTCTTGAGGATGTCGTTCTCGCTCGATTGCACGGCGAGCAGTTGCTCGCCGTGCTGAAAAACCGATTGACTGGCCTGCCCCTGCCGTTCCGTTACCAGATGCTGGCGGCGATAGAAGCGTTGCAGGCTGGCCTGACCGGCACACGCCATTCCTGCGATCAGGTCCAGGGCGTCATAGTGATACCGACACATAAGGGTGGGTGCAGTTGTCATGGATAAAGCCTCCTGATCGAAGGCCAAGCTTGCACTCAATCCAGCGCGTCGTGCACCTAGCAGAGCTGCTAGGTGCACGAGCGGTTTCAATGTGCAGTTATTCATCGCCGGTGCAATCGGCGCTTCGGCGCCCAGCGTCTGGCTGGCTTTTGGTGGTGCAGTCCATGGGCGGTGATAACCACTGGCAGGCACCGACTTTAAAAGCTTAAAAAGAAGTTTTTGAATACCGATAACGCCTATTGATATCACGCAAAAAACTATCCCGCGGATTTGCTGAGACCGAGGATGACGACTATTTTCCTTTTCGCTGTAGGAGGGATCTTTTTTTCAGAATGCCCCTCCAAGGACCCACAGCTTTTGGCCAGACTCCCGGCCGAACCATTACAAGGAGAGAACATGGCTGACGTAAAAGTACCGCAGCGACTGGATCCACAGGACATCGTGAAGTTGCTGATGGCGTTGCGCAGAGCGTTGAAGGCCAGGGTGGCCTGAGAGATGTAGATCATTCCCACGCGGAGCGTGGGAGCGATCAAAGCGTCATAAAAAACGCCGACGCTATTGCAAGCCGTCGGCGTTTGAAACCTTGAAGGGTTCGATGCTGCGTCGAATCAGAACGCCGGCAGTACCGCGCCGCTGTACTTCTTCTCGATGAAAGCCTTCACTTCAGGGCTGGTCAATGCCTTGGCCAGTTTCTGGATGGCTACGCTGTCCTTGTTGTCCGGACGAGCCACCAGGAAGTTCACGTAAGGCGAATCGGCACCTTCGATTACCAGCGCGTCTTTGGCCGGGTTCAGACCGGCTTCAAGTGCGTAGTTGGTGTTGATCATGTCCAGGTCAACCTGGTCCAGAACGCGCGGCAACATTGCGGACTCAAGCTCCTTGAACTTGAAGTTGTGCGGGTTCTTGGCGATGTCCTTCGGGGTAGCCAGAGCGTTTTTCGGGTCTTTCAACTCGATCAGGCCAGCCTTCTGCAGCAGCAGCAGAGCACGACCGCTGTTGCTGCCTTCGTTCGGGATTGCAATGGTTGCGCCGTCTTTCAGCTCAGCCAGGCTTTTGACTTTCTTCGAGTAGCCACCGAACGGTTCAACGTGAACGCCGATCACGGTCACCAGATTGGTGCCTTTGCCTTCGTTGAAGTTTTTCAGGTATGGCAGGGTCTGGAAGTAGTTGGCGTCCAGACGCTTCTGGTCAACTTGCACGTTTGGCTGAACGTAGTCGGTGAAGACTTTGATTTCCAGGTCCACGCCTTCTTTGGCGAGGGTTGGCTTGATCAGCTCGAGAATCTCGGCGTGTGGGACCGGGGTCGCCGCCACCACCAGTTTCTCGCCAGCCTGGGCCAGGCCCGCGGCCAGGGCAGCCGCCAATGCGGTGAACAACAGAACCTTTTTCATGCAGTGTCCTTATCGAAAATCACGGTCGTCATCGACGACGGCTAAGAGTACAAGTGCCAGTGAAGTGCTATCGCTGGCGTGATGCGGACAATACCGAGATTTTTTATTCCCGAACAATATCTTTTATTCACTTTCATATTCCATTTTGTTCATACAGCTCTAGCTCGCCCTTTCCCCTGCCCCCCCTGTAGAAGCCGGCTTGCCGGCGATGGCGTCTTCCCTGACACACCGCGCGGCCTGGATCGCGAGCAAGCTCGCTCCTACAAGAGCGTGGTGTTTCTGAGGAGTTGTTTCAGGGCGGCTTGTTCGTTGGCAGTGCCTTTGGTGAGGATGTGCTGAAGTTGCTGCTCAATCTGCGTCAGCGGCGCTGGTGCTTCGGGCAGGTTCAAATGTTCGGGCAAGATCTCGTCGCCAGTGCTCACCAGCAACGCAAAGTGAATGACGTTTTCCAGTTCCCGGGTGTTGCCCGGCCAACTGTGTTGTTCCAGCACCTGCTGCGCGGCCTCGCTGATCAGCGGCACCGGCAGGTCCAGGCGCTGGCTGTAAATGCCCAGGAAGTACTCGGACAACGACAGGATATCGCCCACCCGCTCACGCAACGCCGGCAGTTCCAGCTGACCTTCGCTGAGGTAGTGATAGAGCCGCTCATGGAATTTACCGGCAGCCACGGCTTGCGCCAGATCAATGCTGGTCGCAGCCACGAGACGCACGTCCACCGGGCTCGGTTGATGCGCGCCAACGCGAGTGACTTCGTGGTTTTCCAGTGCGGCGAGCAACTTGATCTGGATCGGCAACGGCAAGTCGCCAATCTCGTCCAGATAGAGCGTGCCGCCATTGGCGGAACCGAACCAACCGGCGCGACTGCTCGCCGAACCGCTGTAACTGCCGGCGGCATAGCCGAACAATTCGGCGTCGGCGTAGGTCGGGCTGATCGCGCCGCAATTGACCGATACAAACAACCCACCGCGATCACTGGCGCGGTGGATGTGTCGCGCCAACAGTTCTTTGCCGCTGCCGGTTTCGCCACGGATCAACACGGAGATCGAACGCGGGGCCAGTTGTTCCAGCTCGGCACGCAATTGACGCGAGCGCGGATCGACGAACACCAGCGCCTTGGCGCGGATGCTCAGCGGACTTTTTTCTGCGTCGGGAAAGGTCAGCAGTGGCTGACCGAAGGCTTCAAAACTCATGGCAGACTCCCGCCCAAAACCGCCGGGAGACGGGGGGCGATATTAAAAAGAAAAAAGGTTCAAGCGCGGCGCAGGGCGTGATGTTCCATGCGGTTTTGCAGGCGATACAGATAAGCAAAACCCTGCTCCCAACGCTGATGACCGGACTTCACGTTGATGTGCCCGGCACCCGACAGCACGCCTGCCTCGGCGCCCCAGTTACGTGCCAGTTCCAACGCACGTGGCGCGCTGACAGCAGCGTCATTGTCGGAGCTGACCACCTGGCTCGGGAACGGCAAAAGGTTCGTCGGAATCGGCGCAAAATTGCGCAGGGCCGGCGCGCAGGCCGGGCGCTCGACGTCCGCCGGCGCGACCAGCAAGGCACCGCGCACCTGGCGCAGAAAATTCAGCGGTGCAGTGGCCGCCCAATGCGCGACCGTGATGCAACCCAGGCTATGGGCAATCAAGATCACCGGCGTGCTGTCGGCGGCAATCGCCTCGGCCAATGCCGCCACCCAATCTTCACGACGCGGGGTCAACCAATCGGCCTGCTCCACCCGCGCGCTGTTCGGCAGGCTGTTCTGCCAGTGGCTTTGCCAATGATCTTCCGGCGATCCTTGCCAGCCCGGCACAATCAGATAGCGAATTGATTCGTTGCGCATGGGGGAGCTCTCCTGCTGCGTGTCTGTTCCCGGTCGAGTATAGGGAGGAGAGTTATATTCGTTAAGGAATAAGAAGCTATTTATTAAGACCAATATCGCATATGCGTAGCTCCCACAAAGGGTTGGTGTTTTTCCTGAGGAATAAAAAAGGGGCCGCACCCTGCCAAGGAGACGGCCCCGGAAACTCAAAATCTGTAGCGCAATGATTGGCGGAAACGGTTATCTAATAAAAGAATATTTAATTAACTTATTAGGCCTGAATCGCATATGCCGCTCACTCACCAAGTCATAACTTAGCGTCCCTTTAGGTCAAATTGATGACCAGCGTTTGAGTTTCCGGCTGCATCGATCACGCCCGAGCCGCGCGCACTTCCTGCGGCTCGACGGTTTCCTTGCGAACAAAGCGGTTTGCCCGTGCAAACGTACCGAAATCATTGAACCGCACACCCATCTCACGCATCACCTTGTGCGCCACCGGCACGGTCATCTGGCGAATGTAAAACGGTTCCTTCACCACAAAATGATGGATTCCATGGCTGCTGCCAAAGTTGAAGCAGAACGCTTGCATCGGCCACATCCACCATGGGTTCAGCACCTGGGTTTGCTGGATCACATTCCCCGGCTCCACATCACCGTAGTAATGCATGTTCGAGCTGACGAAGTGCAGGCAAAACGTGCGCAGCACATTCGGGCCGATGATCACCACCGCCGCAATGTCGATCACCTGCATCACCGAAAGCGTGGTCGCCGACCATTCAATCGGCGCTCCCAGCAGATGCGCGATGCCATTGGCGGCGTGGAAGCCGAGAAACACGTACCACGCGCCCCAATGCACCAGAGCGAGTGGCGCATAGACCTTCAAGGCGCGTTTTATGATGCTGAACTTGTGAGCCCAGGTCTTGGCCCGCAGCATGCGGATGAAGGCCGACATTACGTTGTCGCCGACCATCAATAGCCGCGCAAAACCCCAAGGCTCGCCGTTGGTGATCGCACGCTCTTCCATGTCGGCTTCAGTGCCGGACACCTTGTGGTGGTTGAGGTGCAGATTCCGTCGAATCCAAGGGTTGATCGTGCTCGGGCGCGCCAGCCACACCAGGCCCATCATCAGGTTGTGCGGTACGCGTTGTTTACGGAAGTACATGCTATGAATCAGGTCGTGCTCAAGCTCGTGGGTCAGCGACGCAAAAAAAGCGTTGAGCAGCAGACACACCCACCAGGCCATGTGCCCGCTGATGTACAGGGCTGCCGACCCGATCATTCCCGCCAAAGCGAAGGCCAGAATGCCTGCGCCCAAGGCGTCCTGATGGTTGAGCATCGGGTAGCGTTTACGCAGTTCGACCCCTTTGGCCAACACCACTTCGCGAATATGCGCGGCTCGCTGAGCTGCATTCAGTCGCTGGGGACTTGCAGAAGTACCGTCCATGCTTCCATCCTCTGGTTATTGATGTCCGCATCCTGCCTTGCGATCCCTCACAAGGCGGTAGCCGTGGACGCCAACCTGTTGACCGGAAGCGCCAATCAGCATGACTGAACCGACCTCCCTCGCCAGCTGGACCCGCGCCCTGCGCAAGCAACTCGATGCGCTGGGCCTCGACAGCACCGCCCTGTGCCACCAGGCGGGGCTCGACCCGCAATTGATGGACGACCCGAACGCCCGTTACCCGTTGTCGGGCACTACGCGGCTGTGGGAAATCGCGGTGCAGGTCAGCGGCGATCCGGCGATCGGCTTGCGGGTGTCGCGATTCGTCAGCCCGACCACCTTTCACGCACTCGGCTATGCACTGGTGGCCAGCGGCAGTTTGCGCGAGGTGTTCGAACGCATCGTGCGATATCACCAAGTGGTCAGCGATGCCCTGGAACTTGAATTGAGCCGCACCGAGGATCGCTACCGCTTTCGCCTGAAAATCCCGCCAGGCAACCCGGCGCCGGCGTTCGAAGCCATCGACGCCTTCGCCGCCATTTACGTGCGCACCTGCCGTAATCGACTGGGCCGCGACTACGCGCCCCTGGCGGTGTACCTGCGGCGCCCGGAACCGGCCGACGCCCATCAATGGCACAAAGTCTTCCGCTCACCGGTGTACTTTTCGGCCGACGAAGACCGCTTGGAGTTTTCTCTGGTGGACTTCGACAGTCACCTGGACGACGCCAACCCGGAACTGGCCGAACACAACGAAACCGTGCTCAAACGCACGCTGGCGCAGCTCAAGCCCATGACCTGGGAGCGTAAAGTCCGAGACGCCATTGAAGAACAACTGCCCGAAGGCGAGCCCAGCGCCGAACACATCGCCAAGGCCTTGCACCTGAGCTTGCGCAGTTTGCAACGGCATCTGGCAGACGAGGGCTGCCGGTTTGACACGCTGCTCAATGAAAGCCGCGAAAACCTCGCGCTGCTGCACCTGCGCGACCCGCAATGTTCGTTGAGCGAAATCAGTTATTTGTTGGGGTTTGCGGATACGAGCAGCTTCAGCCGCGCGTTCAAGCGCTGGACGGGGATGACGCCGGGGCAGTTTCGGGATGGGTTGCGGTGACAGGTCCGGAAGGCCCGTTGCCGGGTCTGGCCCCATCGCGGGCAAGCCCGCTCCCACAGGGATCTTGGGTGTGCAAATGATTCTGTGTACGACGCTGAACCTGTGGGAGCAGGCTTGCCCGCGATGGGGCCAGACCAGAAACCACAGTAATCCCTAACGCCCGCGATCTCGCCGCAACAACTTGCGCACCCGCGCCACCAGCTCGCTCACGGCAAACGGCTTGAGCAAGTAATCGTCCTCATGCAGCTCCAACCCGCGCAAGCGATCCTCGATGCCGTCCTTGGTGGTGAGGAACAGCACCGGCGTCTCGCCGAGCTTGCGGATCTGTTGCTGCAACTGCCAGCCATTCAACCCCGGCAGCATGACGTCAAGAATGATCAGCTCATATTCGCCGGACTCGATGAAGCGGCGGCCGTCCATGCCGTTGAGCGCCACATCCACCGAGTAGCTCGCCTCGTTCAGGCCCTTGGCCAGGAGTTTGGCGGTCTCCGGTTCGTCTTCCACTAACAGCACACGCATGGCACACCTCGATTGTCGTTGTCACAGGCTAGGCGCCTTCGCGGACAAAGCCCATCAATAACGCCGTGTTTCAAAAAATCGCCAACGCCCGCAACCGTTCGGCATCGAGAATTTCGATCTCGCCGTACTTCAGATTCAAAATCCCCTGACCCTGCAATTCCTTGAGGAGCTGATTAGTGGTCTGGCGCGACAGTGACAGCATTGAAGCAAGCTGTTCCTGCGGCAGTTGCAGCACACGCCGCGGCGGGACGATTTCGCCGTAGCCGTCGGCGATCATCAATAAACGATGCGCCAACCGAGCCGGCGCCGGCATCAGGCTCAACTGTTCGAGGTTGATGAAGGTCAGGCGCAGTTTCTGGCTCATCAGCAATGCCAGTTGCCGCCAGTACACCGGTTGCTCATCCAGCATGACCAGCAACGCGGTTTGCGGGATGTGCAGCAGGATGCACTGGCCGACGCCGAACGCATCGTGGGTGCGCGGCTGGCCGTCGAACAGGCAGATTTCGCCAAACCAGTGCGGCGACTCCACGAGGCTCAACAACGCCTCCTTGCCCTGCTCACTGACGGCGCCAATGCGCACCGCACCTTCGAGCACGGCGTACAGGCCACACGGCGGATCACCGCGCTGGAACAGCCGCTGCCCCGACGCCAGGCGCCGCACCTTGGCGCCGGCCAACAGACTATTCTGTAAAGGAACAGGTAGATGACTGAACCACTGCCCCGCTTCCAGGCGCGAACGCCAAACCTGCTTGTCCATCAAAACTCCTGGAGATTGTCGCCTGGCTGACAGAGCGAGCGGTGAACCCGGGGCATGATCAATCACCCTACAGGAGGAATAACAATGAAAAGCCTCGTTGACCATCTCAGTCAATACGCCGCCTACCACCGTGATCCACGCAATATTGCCAGCCACTTTATCGGTATTCCGCTGATTGTGGTCTCTGTCGCGGTGTTGCTGTCGCGGCCGCAATGGGCCGGGGGCTGGCTTTCACCGGCAGTGCTGGTCTCGCTGGCGTCGGCGTGGTTTTACGTGCGCCTGGAAGTACGCCTCGGGGTGTTGATGACTGCGTTACTGGGTCTGTGCGTTTGGGCAGGTCACGTGCTGGCACAGCAAAGCACGCTGGTGTGGCTGGCGAGCGGCATCGGGATGTTCGTGATCGGTTGGGCGATTCAGTTTGTCGGGCATCACTACGAAGGACGCAAACCGGCGTTTGTCGATGATGTGACGGGGTTGATTGTCGGGCCGTTGTTTGTAGTGGTTGAACTGGCGTTTTTGCTGGGGATGCGACGGGATCTGAAGGAGCAGATCGAGGCGCGGGTGGGTGGGGTACGTCTGCGTCAGAACAACGCTGCGGCGTAGGACGCCATCGCGGGCAAGCCCGCTCCCACAGGGAATTTGTAAACGACGCAAATCACTGTGGGAGCGGGCTTGCCCCGGGCGGCGTTCCGACGAAGCTTTTGCTCTTAAATGTTGGCGACTTTCTGCCAGACCTTCGGCTTGAAGAACAAGGTTTCGCCCTTCGCCAGGCCGATCAGGCTGTCGTGATCCTTCACCACTTCCGCTTCGATCAACTCGCTCTGGCCTTCGACCTTCAACGTCACCCGAGTCGTCGCGCCCAGCGGACGGATATCGCGCACCTCGGCCGCGTGATGATCGTCCAGTTCATGCCGCGACAGCGACACTTCGTGCGGACGGAACAGGACGTGGTTGTCTTCGCCCAGATGCAGACGGTTGGAGTCGCCGAGGAAATGATAAACGAAGTCGCTGGCCGGGTTTTCGTAGACGTCGCCCGGTGAGCCGATCTGCTCGATCACGCCCTTGTTCATCACCACGATACGATCGGCCACTTCCATCGCCTCTTCCTGGTCGTGGGTCACGAACACCGAGGTCAGGTTGATGTCTTCGTGCAGCCGCGCGAGCCAGCGGCGCAGCTCTTTACGCACCTTGGCGTCAAGGGCGCCGAAGGGTTCGTCGAGCAGCAGGACTTTCGGCTCTACCGCCAGGGCGCGAGCCAGCGCGATACGCTGACGCTGACCGCCGGAAAGTTGCTCCGGGTAGCGATCCGACAGCCAATCCAGTTGCACCATGTTCAGCAACTCATGGACTTTCACCGCGATCTGGCTTTCCGTCGGGCGCTGGTTTTTCGGTTTCATGCGCAAGCCGAACGCGACGTTGTCGAACACCGTCATGTGGCGGAACAACGCATAATGCTGGAACACGAAACCGACGTTGCGATCACGCACATCGTGGCCGGACACGTCTTCACCGTGGAACACGATGTTGCCCTGATCCGGGGTTTCCAGCCCGGCGATGATCCGCAACAGCGTGGTCTTGCCGCAACCCGACGGGCCGAGCAGCGCCACGAGTTCGCCGCTTTGAATGTCCAGGCTGATGTCATTGAGCGCCTTGAACGCGTTGAAATTCTTGCTGACGTTACGCACTTCGATCGACATGAATTATTCCTCCGCGGCGCTGGCGCGCAGGCGGTTAATACGGTTTTCGCTCCACTGCTTCAGCAGCAGGATGAAGAGCGCCATGATCAGCAACAGGCTCGCCACAGCGAACGCGGCCACGTGGTTGTATTCGTTGTAGAGGATCTCGACGTGCAGCGGCAAGGTGTTGGTCACCCCGCGAATGTGCCCGGAAACCACCGACACCGCACCGAACTCACCCATCGCCCGCGCGGTACACAGCACCACGCCGTAGATCAGGCCCCATTTGATATTGGGCACGGTGACGTGCCAGAACATCTGCCAGCCATTGGCGCCGAGCAGACGCGCGGCCTCTTCTTCCTGCGTGCCTTGTTCCTGCATCAGCGGGATCAGTTCGCGTGCCACGAACGGCACGGTGACGAAGATCGTCGCCAGCACGATACCCGGCAACGCGAAGACGATCTGGATGTCGTGATCCTGCAGCCACGGGCCGAAAAAACCCTGCGCGCCAAACATCAGCACGTAGACCAGACCGGCGATCACCGGCGACACCGAAAACGGCAAGTCGATCAGGGTCACCAGAATGCTTTTACCGCGGAACGAGTACTTGCTAACGCACCACGCGGCGCTGACGCCGAACACAAGGTTCAACGGGACCGAAATCAACACGGCAATGACCGTGAGCTTCAGCGCTGACAGCGCGTCGGGCTCAAGGATCGCGGTGAAGAACGAACCCAGGCCATTCTTCAAACCCTGGGACACCACGATCACGAGCGGCAGCAACAGGAAAAGGGCAAACACCAGCCAGCCTAGACCGATCAGGATTCGCCGTGAACTGGCACTGCCACGGCGGGCAGCGTTCGAGGAAGCAGCAGCAATAGATGATTGGGACATTTCAGCGCCTCCTTATGGGGTTTCAATACGGCGTTGCAGCAGATTGATCAGCAGCAACAGGACGAAAGAAACCACCAGCATCAGTACACCAATGGAGGTGGCGCCGGTGTAATCGTACTGGTCGAGCTTGACCATGATCAGCAGCGGCAGGATCTCGGTTTTCATCGGCATGTTGCCGGCGATGAAAATCACCGAACCATACTCGCCAACCCCGCGGGCAAAGGCCAGCGCGAACCCGGTCAACCACGCCGGCAGTAACGCGGGCACCAGAATATGGCGGAAAACCTGCAAGGGTTTGGCCCCCAGGCACGCCGCCGCTTCTTCGACTTCACGGGGAATATCGGCCAATACTGGCTGTACGGTACGTACTACGAATGGAAGGGTTACGAACGTCAGCGCCAGCGTAATACCGAGGGGGGTATACGCGATCTTGAAACCCAGGTCCGCCGCAAACTGACCCACCCAACCATTCGGCGCGTACAGCGCAGTCAGCGCGATACCGGCCACGGCCGTGGGCAAGGCGAAGGGCAGATCGATCATCGCATCGATGATCTTGCGACCGGGGAAGGTGTAGCGCACCAGCACCCAGGCCAGCAGCGTGCCGATGATGCCGTTGATGATCGCGGCGTACAGCGCGGTGCCGAAGCTGAGCTTCAACGCCGCGAGTACGCGGGGCGCCGAGATGATTGCCCAGAATTGATCCCAGGTGAGTTGAGAGGCGTGCACAAACATCGCCGCCAGCGGAATGAGCACTATCAGGCTGAGGTACACCAAGGTGTAGCCCAGCGTCAGCCCGAAGCCGGGTATGACGGGGGAGATACGACGCGACATAAAAGTCCTTGGTTGAGAACGCGCAAAGCCCCGACGGTTAAATCGGGGCTCGTTTATGACCTACAGCAGGTTACTGCGCCTGGTAGATCTGGTCGAACACGCCACCGTCATTAAAGAATTTCGGTTGCGCGGTTTTCCAGCCGCCGAAGTCCTTGTCGATGGTGACCAGCTCCAGTTTCGGGAACTGCTGAGCGTACTTGGCGGAGACCTCCTTATCACGTGGGCGGTAGAAGTTTTTCGCAGCAATTTCCTGACCGGCCGGGCTGTACAGGTGCTTGAGGTACGCTTCGGCGATCTGTTCGTTGCCCTTCTTCTCGGCGTTTTTATCGACTACCGCCACTGGAGGCTCAGCAAGGATCGACAGCGAAGGCACGACGATCTCGAACTTGTCGGCGCCGCCGTCTTCTTTCAGCGCCAGGAAGGCTTCGTTTTCCCACGCCAGCAACACGTCGCCCTGACCGTTGTTGACGAAAGTGATGGTCGAACCGCGAGCACCGGTGTCCAGCACAGGCACGTGCTTGAACAGGGTTTGTACGTATTCTTTGGCCTTGGCTTCGTTGCCACCGTTGGCTTTCAGGCCGTAGGCCCAGGCCGCGAGGAAGTTCCAGCGAGCGCCGCCGGAGGTTTTCGGGTTCGGAGTGATAACCGACACGTCGTTCTTGACCAGGTCGCCCCAGTCCTTGATGCCTTTAGGGTTGCCCTTGCGCACCAGGAACACGATGGTCGAAGTGTACGGCGTGCTCGCTTCCGGCAGACGCGTCTGCCAGTCCGCCGGCAGGGTTTTGCCGAGCTTGGCGATTTCGTCGATGTCACCGGCCAGCGCCAGGGTCACTACGTCGGCGCGCAGGCCGTCGATCACCGCACGGCCCTGTTTGCCCGAGCCACCGTGGGACTGCTGGATTTTCACGGTGTCGCCTGCATGGTCTTTCTGCCAGAACTTGACGAACTCAGCGTTGTAATCCTGATACAGCTCGCGAGTGGGGTCGTACGAGACGTTGAGCAGCTCGTAATCCTTGGCAACCGCGGAGCCCGCAAAAAGGGCACTGGCCAGTGCGGCCAAAGCGAAATGACGAATCGACGACATGGTGAAAGCTCCTGGAATTCTTGGTGTGTTGGCTTTTTTTATGGAGTGTTGGAATCGGTTGCCGGTTGCTTAGCTCGGTTTGTTGCTGGGGTTCTGCAAACGGAATTTCTCTTTACGTTCGATCTGGACCACTTGAGCGTTGTGCACGGTGATTTCCACGGCGCCAAACCGCAGATCGCGCAGGGCGCTCTGGATCTCACGCAAAATGGTGGCTTCGTCTTGACCGTCAACGCTACGTAGGGATGCGCTCATGGTGCTGCTCCTTCGACTGAGAGGTTGCCTGGCAGAGGGGGCACTGCTTGCGGCGTGAGACCAATAGTAGATAGGTGCGGATATTCTTAAAAAGACTATTTAAGAATGTTTATATAACCAAAATAAATTATTTGTCGGGGCGAGGAGTTACGTCTGCGCGACGGATCAGGGATCGAAAAATCGCCCCCTCTCCAGCCCCTGCGAAATCGTTGCAGGAGCCGGGCTTGCGGGCGATGAGGCCCTTGAGATTTACGCAGGACTCGAGACCGCCATCGTTGGCAAGCCAGCTCCCACAGAGGCCTGTTCATGGCGGAGATGTTTGTTCGTACGCAAACTTGTGGGCGCTGGCTGTGCACAAAGTGGGGGGATTAGTGGATTTCCGGAGTGCGCATCCAATCCAGCTGCTCCGCCGGCACCGGTCGGCCGAACCAGTAACCCTGACCGAGATCGCAACCCTGCTCAAGCAGGAACCGCGCCTGCTCGACCTGCTCGATCCCTTCGGCATGCACCTGCATGCCCATGCTTTGCGCCAGCGCGATGATCACGCGCACGATGGCCGCATCGTCATCATCCCAAGGCAATCCGGCCACGAAGCCCTGATCGATCTTGAGTTTCTGCACCGGCAGACGCTTGAGCCGCAGCAGCGACGAATAGCCTGTACCGAAATCATCGATGGCCAGCCGCACACCCAGCTCGCGCAGTCGATGCATCTGCTCCAACGCCACCTCCGGGTCTTCCATCACCGCGCTCTCAGTGACTTCCAGCTCCAGACACGCCGGATCCAGCCCGGTTTCGTGCAGCACTTTCGCCACTTGCTGAAAGAGCTCACGACGAGCGAACAATCGTGACGAGACGTTCACTGCGACAAACGACAGCGCGACACCTGCCTGCTGCCACAAGCACATTTGCTGACAAGCCTGGCGCATCACCCAGGTATCGATTTCTGCGATCAATCCGGTGCGTTCGGCGATGGGAATGAATTCTGCCGGCGACACCAGCCCCCGCTTCGGATGTTCCCAGCGCACCAGCGCCTCGACGCCAACCAGGCGACGGGTCTTGAAGTCATGAACCGGCTGGTAATAAACGCGCAACTCCTGCTGTTCCAACGCCTGGCGCAGCTCTACAGCAGTCTCGACCCTATTCTGGGCATGGGCTGTCAGCTCTTCGGTATAAAGGGCGTAGCCATCGCGACCAGCGCTTTTGGCCTTGAACAGCGCCGAGTCAGCGTTACGCAATAGCTGTTCAGCGCTCAAGGCATCGCCAGGGAACAGGCTGATACCGATGCTGGTATTGATGAACAGTTGGTGCCCGCCAATCAGGAACGGCTCTTTGAGACCGTCAATGATCCGCTGCGCCAGCGCCGCAGCCTGTATCAACTGCGGACAGCTTTCGGCGAGTACTGCGAACTCATCCCCCCCCAGTCGCGCCAACGTGATCTCCGGGCCAAGCAAGGCCTCCAAACGCTCTGCCACGGCTTTGAGCAGTTGGTCGCCGACCGTGTGTCCGAGGCTGTCGTTGATCATCTTGAAATGATCCAGATCGATCATCAGCAACGCACAGCCGCGTTTGTGGATTTGCGCCGACGCCAATGCCTGCTCGGCACGGTCGGTGAACAGCAGGCGGTTGGGCAGATCGGTCAACGGATCGTGATGAGCCAGGTACTTGAGCTCGTGCTCGGAATCCTTGATCGCGCTGATGTCGGAGAACACCGCGACGTAGTGGCTGAGCTGACCCTGGTCATCGTGAATCAGGCGAATCGTCTGCCATTGCGGATAGATTTCGCCACTTTTTCGGCGATTCCAGATTTCACCGCTCCACTCGCCGCAACGGGTGAGTGTGGCGAACATCGCCTGGTAGAAACTCGCCGGATGATGACCGGACTTGAACAGACTGGGTTGCTTGCCCAGCACTTCGTCGGTCTGATAGCCGGTGATTTCCATGAACGCCCGGTTCACATGGACGATGATCCCATGACGGTCGGTGACCAACACGCCTTCGCGGGTGCAATCGAACACAGCGGCCGCCTGACGCAAACGTTCCCGGTCTTCATTGCGCTCGCGCAATTCAGCGCCGATCCCCAGGCAACGGAACAATCGCGCCCGAGCAATAAAGATCAGCCCGGCGCTAAGCACCACCCACACGTAACCGTTGATCAGTTGCCATCGCAGTCGCTCATCGGAGCTATCGAAGAAACTGTTCGATAAGTAACCGCTGAGCTTCAGCCAGACGACGGAAAGCAGCAGGTAAAGCAGCGCTGCACGCATGGCATCGCGATAGGTGGCAGGCATTCGGTCGTCCATGTCCCAACAAAAGGGTTGGAATTATAGTGTAAAGAAACATCCGGCCACTCTTATCTGAAAGGGTGACTGGTTTTATCTGTGGGCTTAGTGATAATGCAACGGCTGTTTTTTTCTTTATCGAGGGCCCTATAGCCTATGTGGTACGAAGGTTTTCTCGGCTTGTCGCCCTGGTCACTGGTGGCAGTCACCCTGCTGATGACCCACGTCACGATTATCGGCGTCACGGTCTATCTGCATCGTTATTCGGCGCATCGCTCGCTTGAGCTCAATGCTGGCCTGAAACATTTCTTCCGCTTCTGGCTGTGGCTGACCACGGCGCAGAACACCCGCGAGTGGACCGCCATCCACCGCAAGCATCACGCCAAATGCGAAACCGTCGATGACCCGCACAGCCCGGTGATCAAGGGCTTGTCTACCGTTCTGCGCAAAGGTGCCGAGCTGTACCGCGCCGAAGCGGAAAACCCCGAGACCCTGCGCATCTACGGCAAGAATTGCCCCGAAGACTGGATCGAACGCAACCTCTACAGCCGCTACCCGCTGTTGGGCGTGGCGATCATGGCCGTCATCGACCTGCTGTTGTTCGGCACCATCGGCATCACCATCTGGGCTATCCAGATGATGTGGATCCCGGTCTGGGCCGCCGGCGTGGTCAATGGCCTGGGCCATGCCGTCGGCTACCGCAACTTCGAGTGCCGCGATGCGGCGACCAATCTGGTGCCCTGGGGCATCCTGATCGGCGGCGAAGAACTGCATAACAACCATCACACTTATCCTAATTCGGCAAAACTGTCGGTGAAGAAATGGGAGTTCGACCTCGGCTGGGCCTGGATCCAGGTCTTCAGCTTCCTGCGCCTGGCCAAGGTTCAGCGGGTTGCGCCGATTGCCCACCGGGTCGAAGGCAAAGGCAGCCTGGACATGGACACCGCCATGGCCATCCTCAACAACCGCTTCCAGATCATGGCCCAGTACCGCAAATTGGTGATCGCGCCGCTGGTCAAGCAAGAGCTGGAAAAGGTCGATCACTCGGTCCGTCACCAGTTCCACAGGGCCAAACGCCTGCTCTCGCGGGAAACCAGCCTGCTCGATGACAAACACCACCTGCGCATCCAGACCATGCTCGAGCACAGTCAGGCGCTGAAGGTAATTTACGAGAAACGACTGGCCTTGCAGCAGATCTGGGTCAAGACCAGCTCAAATGGTCACGACATGCTGGCCGCCATCAAGGATTGGGTACACGAAGCCGAAGCCAGCGGAATTCAATCCCTGCGCGACTTCGCTGACCAATTGAAGACCTACTCCCTGCGACCTGCCGTTACCGCCTGACACCGTTGATCGGTGCGCCCCGTTTGCGGGCGCACCCTTCGGAACTTAGCTCCAAATCCCCTATCTCAAAGACACTTCGCCACTACGGCGGGCTTTGCTGTGGCCGCTGTCGAACTCGCGGCACGTCCTTGAGATTTGTGTCGATGGTCAACAAGAACCCGCAAGACGCATCCCTGCCCCAGTGGCCGGAAGCCGCGCAAACCCTGATGGCGCTGATGCATGCCCAAGGCGAAGTCGCGCGCCTGAGCGAACGCGAACAGCTATTCAGCTCGCTGCTGGTGAGCGTCAACGCGGTGCTTTGGGCGTTCAACTGGGAAACCCGCCAAGTGCTCTACGTGAGCCCCGCCTACGAACGGATTTTCGGCCGATCCGCCGGCCTGTTGCTGTCCGATGCCAACCAGTGGCGCGACAGCATCTACCCCGACGATCTGGAGTACGCCGAGCGCAGTCTCGCCGAAGTGCTGGTCAAAGGTGCCGTTGAAGACCGTGAGTACCGCATCATCGCCGCCGACGGCCAGGTGCGCTGGCTCAGCGACAAGTGCTTCATCAACCGGCAAGCCGAGCCGGGGCAGCCGGTGATCATCGTCGGCATTGCCGAAGACATCACCGACAAGAAGCAGATGGAAAGCGAGTTGCATCGCCTGGCCACTACCGACGTCCTGACCCAGAGCAGCAATCGCCGGCATTTCTTCGACTGCGCCAGCCTTGAGTTCGAACAGGCGCGACAAAAAGGCGCGCCATTGGCGTTTCTGTTGCTGGACATCGATGACTTCAAATTGATCAACGACACCTACGGCCATCCGGAAGGCGACAACGTTCTGCAACGTATCGCCGAGTGCGGGCAAGCGGCTTTACGGCGCGGCGATGTGTTTGGACGGATTGGTGGCGAAGAGTTTGCCGCCGTGTTCCCCGGTTGCGCGCCAGACATGGCCATGCAAGTGGCGGAGCGTCTGCAACGGGAGATTCAGCGATTGAGCTTCAGCCATGCCGACCAGACGTTCGGCATCACCGTCAGCCAGGGCCTGACCAGCCTCACTGCCGAGGACGAAAACGTCGACAGTCTGTTTTCCCGGGCGGATGCAGCGATGTACGAAGCCAAGCGCCAGGGCAAGAACCGGATCATCTCCGGCTGATGCAATCAACGCAGCGCCTACAAGGGGCTGCGTCGGACTCACTTTTTGCGCAAACGTATCAATTCCGGCAAACCAATCTTGAGCAACCGCGCCGTCCGGCTCTTGGCCAGTTCCTCGAGGCCTTCGTGCTCATTCAACCGCGCCATCTGCGCCGCCATGTTCATCACCAGCGCTTCGCGTGAGTAAACCCCGCCACCGAGCTGGAAGACCGCCGCAATCAGTTCTCGCAGCTCCAGGGGCAAGCGCCAGCGCGTACGCAGCGCCGAACCATAGGCCGCGCCGAACTCGGCCAGTGCATCACCGACCTCCTCCCACTCATCCAGCTCTCCGCCGGACTGCTTCCATTCCTGCAGACACCGCAGCAACGCGAGGTCACCCAAGCGGTGCAGCATGCCTGCGCAGTAACAGCGCTCCTGGTCCAGGTCCAGCAGACGTGCCAGCGTTCGGGCGTATTCGGCGGTGTGCAGCGACAGGTTCCAGTAACGCTCGGCGTAATCCGCCAGCGCCGGATCGCTGAGCCGCGCACTGCGCTTGAGCGCCAACCCCAGAATCAGATTCATGCTCTGCGCGCTGCCCAGCCGATGCAGCGCCTGGGCCAGGGTTTGTACCGCCGCGCCGTGATGCTGGGCCGCACTGTTGGCGGCGGCGATCAGGACGGCGGTGATCTGCGGATCAACGCGGATTTCTTCTTCCAGCAGTTTCAGGTCGAGGCCGTTGGGATTAAGGCTGCGCTTGACCGCCAGTTGCACGTCGGTCATCAGCGGCGCACCATCGGCAAATTCACGACAACGCTCCAGGTACGCCGACAAGGTCATGCCGGGCGCCAACGCCGGCACGTCACACGAAACCTGTTCACCGGCGTTCAGCAGCAGATCCTGCAGACGGAGGGTCAGGCTTTCCATGTTCAGGGGTTTGGTCAGGTACGCCGTGGGCGCCAGGGGCAAGGCTTCGCGCACGCTGGCGCTGTCGTTGCGGCTGCTCATCAGAATAAACGGCAACGGCGGATTACGTTTGCGCTGGCGGACAGAGCGCAAGATATTCAAACCGTCGACGCCGGGCAATTCCCAATCGACGATCACCAGGTCGTAAGGATTTTCCGCCAGCAACTCCAGCGCCTGCTGACCGTCGGCGCATAGATCCAGACGTGCATCGCAGCGCACGCTCAACAACACCTGCTTGAGCAAGTCGCGAGACCAAGGGTCAGCTTCGGCAATCAGTACACGCGGTACAGCGGGTAAAACGACAGCGGTCATCTGCATACTCCATTCGCACTGCTTGCACCTTAGTCAATGCAGGCCATTTGAAACAGTGCATGTGTTCCGCGGACACGAAAAAAAACCCGCCGAAGCGGGTTTTTTTGTCAATCAGGTCACAGATCGATCAGAGTCAGGAGATCACAGCTCCGAGAAGCACTCTTCGATGATCGCCAGGCCTTTGTCCAGCTGCTCGTCCGGCGAGGTCAGCGGTACCAGGACGCGCAGAACGTTGCCGTAAGTGCCGCAGGACAGCAGGATCAAACCTTTATCGCGAGCCTTGGCCACGACGGCAGCGACCGCTGGAGCGTTCGGCTTGTGGCTGTCGCCGTCAACAAACAGCTCGACCGCGATCATCGCGCCCAAGGCACGGACTTCGCCGATCACCGGGTACTTGGCCTGGATGGCTTTGAGGCCAGTGACCAGACGCTCGCCGACTGCCTTGCAGCGGTCCAGCAGGTGTTCTTCTTCGAACACTTCCATCACGGCCAGGGCCGCGGCGCAAGCGATCGGGCTACCGGCGTAGGTGCCGCCGAGGCCGCCTGGAGCGATGGCGTCCATGTATTCGGCCTTGCCGCACACACCAGCCAGCGGGAAGCCGCCAGCGATGGATTTGGCGAAGGTGGTCAGGTCGGCAGCAACGCCCATCTGTTCCATGGCGAAGAAAGTACCGGTACGGCCCGCGCCGGTCTGCACTTCGTCAGCGATCAACAGGATGCCGTGCTGGTCGCACAGGGCGCGCAGACGCTTCATGAACTCTTTAGGCGCGACGTAGAAACCGCCTTCGCCCTGAACCGGCTCGATGATGATGGCAGCGATGTCACGCGGCTCGGCGTCGTTCTTGAAGATGCGTTCGATGCTGGCGATCGAATCGTCGATGCTCACACCGTGCAGTTCGTTCGGGTACAGCGCGCGGAAGATGCCGCCTGGCATCAGGCCCATGCCGGCCGAGTAAGGCACGACTTTACCGGTCAGGCCCAGGGTCATCATGGTGCGACCGTGGTAAGCGCCGGTGAACGCGATCACGCCAGCACGGCCAGTGGCGGCACGGGCAATTTTCACGGCGTTTTCTACCGCTTCGGAACCGGTGGTGACCAGCAGGGTTTTCTTGGCGAAATCACCTGGCACCTTGGCGTTAATTTTTTCGCACACTTCAACGTACGGCTCGTAAGCCAGGACCTGGAAGCAGGTGTGGGTCAGCTTGTTCAGCTGCTCGGTCACGGCGGCGATGATTTTCGGGTGCACGTGGCCGGTGTTCAGCACGGCGATACCGCCGGCGAAGTCGATGAACTCGCGACCTTCAACGTCGGTCACGGTGGCGTTCTTCGCGGACTCGGCGAAGATCGGGTGAATCTGGCCAACACCGCGTGGTACAGCGGCTTCGCGGCGTTTCATCAGGGATGCGTTAGTCTTGCTCATAAAGTCCTCATTCACCGCTCATCGGGCGGCGTGGTTCAAGGAAAATGCGGCGGGGAGGCAACTACGGCAGCATGCGATGATCGACTGCCACAGCGTTCCCGGCCGCAGAGAAAATTCCATTTGAAACGCAGAAAGGGTCAGCGCTCTCGTGCCCTTTCCGCTTATTGCATTCCCGTCTGCCGAGCTTAGATGCCCAGGCAGAGGTATTTGATTTCCAGGTAATCTTCGATGCCGTACTTGGAGCCTTCACGGCCCAGGCCCGACGCCTTGATGCCGCCGAATGGCGCGACTTCGTTGGAGATCAACCCGGTGTTGACGCCGACCATGCCGTATTCCAGGGCTTCCGCCACACGGAACACACGACCCAGGTCGCGAGCGTAGAAGTACGACGCCAGACCGAACTCGGTGTCATTGGACATTGCGATCACTTCGGCTTCATCTTTGAAGCGGAACAGTGGCGCCAATGGACCAAAGGTTTCTTCCTTGGCCACGGCAGCGTTTTTCGGCACGTTGGTCAGGATGGTCGGCTCGAAGAAGTTGCCTTCCATGACCTTGCCGCCCGCCAGAACGGTAGCGCCTTTGCTGATCGCGTCAGCAATGTGCTCTTGAACCTTGGCCACGGCTTTTTCGTCGATCAGCGGGCCAGTGGTGGTGCCTTCTTCCAGACCGTTGCCGATCTTGAGTTTGGCCACAGCCACCTTCAGCTTCTCGGCGAACGCGTCGTAGACCGAATCCTGAATGTACAGACGGTTGGCGCAGACGCAGGTCTGGCCGTTGTTGCGGTATTTGGAAATGATCGCGCCTTCGACGGCCTTATCCAGGTCCGCGTCGTCGAACACGATGAACGGCGCGTTGCCACCCAATTCCAGGGACACTTTCTTGATGTCCTTGGCGCATTCAGCCATCAGCTGACGACCGATTTCGGTCGAGCCAGTGAACGACAATTTACGCACGATCGGGTTGCTGGTCAGCTCGCTACCGATGTCGCCGGCACTGCCGGACACCACGCTGAACACGCCAGCAGGAATGCCGGCACGCTGGGCCAGTTCAGCCAGAGCGAATGCCGAGAACGGGGTTTGCGAAGCAGGCTTGAGCACCATGGTGCAACCGGCGGCCAGGGCCGGGCCGGCTTTACGGGTGATCATCGCGGCCGGGAAGTTCCACGGGGTGATTGCAGCGGTCACACCGATTGGCTGCTTGATCACGATCAGGCGCTTGTCTGGCTGGTGGCCCGGAATCACGTCACCGTAGATGCGCTTGGCTTCTTCGGCGAACCACTCGATAAAGGAAGCGGCGTAAACGATTTCGCCCTTGGCTTCGGCCAATGGCTTGCCTTGTTCGAGGGTCATCAGGCGAGCCAGGTCGTCCTGGTTCTCGATGATCAGTTCGAACCAGCGACGCAGCTTGTTGGCGCGGTCCTTGGCGGTCAGTGCACGCCAGGCCGGCAGCGCTTTGTCAGCGGCTTCGATTGCACGGCGGGTTTCGGCAGCGCCCATTTTCGGCACAGTGCCCAGAATTTCGCCCGTTGCCGGGTTGTTGACCTTGATCGTCTGACCATTGTCCGCATCGACCCAAGCGCCATCGATAAAGGCTTGCTGGCGGAACAACTGGGTGTCTTTAAGCTGCATGTCGGCTTTCCTTAACAGCACCGCGACAGGCGCGGAGCAAATTATGATTGTAGAAAGGCGCCTCAAAGGCTGCCGTCAGGGAAATCATTCACCGGGCTGAAGCACATAAATAGCGCACGGAATGAACTCGTGCGGTTCAGCACCCAGACAAGAGCGTTTGAAATCTCAAACGAATCCTAGGATCAAAGGGGGTAAAGGACAATAGCCTGTTCGAAAAAAAGAACGAAAACGCCGCATTTGCTGCTTTTTTCTGATCAACGTAGCAAATGCAGGTTACGCTTTGAAAAAGCGCTGTCGATTCAGCAGCATGGACGCCCGCAGTGCATATGAGTATCATGGCGCCCGCTTGCACCAGTAGCTCAGCTGGATAGAGTACTGCCCTCCGAAGGCAGGGGTCGTGGGTTCGAATCCCGCCTGGTGCACCATATAGTAGAAACGAGAAAGCCTCAGGCCTTAGGGTCTGGGGCTTTTTTGTGCTTGTTCTTTATGTCACGGGCAGTCAACAAATGCAGTTGTTCGGTTTAACCGAACGACTCCACTGATAGAACCGCCGAAGCGGTTTTTTCATTCAGTCGTCCAATCAAACTCGTCGTACTCATCATCCTCTTCGTCCTCAATCTCTTCATCATCAAGAACGTCCTCCTCCAGAGCTTCTTCCGCCTGCTTCGCCAGAAGAAACTCCTTACGACTCTCCGTCACTGCTCGCCGAAGTTCCTCACCCTTTTCCGGGCAATTGAGCATTTGGGCGATGCGGTCGATTTTTTTTGCCACGGCATCCTCCAACGCATCGGCTATGGGTCGATAGTGCGCGCTTTCAGGTGTTGATGCCAAATCGCGGAGCACCGTTGTCCTCAGTTTTTCTTCAATTCCTCGAGTCGGGCTTTGAGGTTTTCCTTGGGAAAGCGTTTGTGCAATGTCGCCATCAAGCCATCCGCCGCGTGTGTCTGACCGGCGTTCTGCAGGCGAATCACTTCAAGCAATTGCTCATCCAGGGTTTTCACCGGGGCGGTTGCACGTTTGCTGACTTTTGCTTCATCGGCCATTTCGGCGTTGATCGATTCGCTTTGCGCGGGGGCGGTGAAACCTGCCATCGGTGCGGCCGGCGCTGGCGCCGCGAGAGAGCGCGCAACCGACGACGGCGCTTGTGCAGCCTCTTTTTTAGCGACCGGCTCGGACAATTTGGGAGCGAAGTCATAGCTCGGCACTTGTTCCGGCGTGCGTTGCACCAGCGCCAGCATCAACGCGACGCCGACGAGGCTGGCGAAAGCCACTTGCCAACGGGGTTTTTGGCACGCCTGAACCCAGCGCTGCCACAGGTTCGGTTTCGGCGCGGAGACTTCACGCTGTGCAGCAGCGAGGATGAACGCATCGAGATGCGCCGGTGGTTCGCCGGTCGAATGCTCGCGGAAGTGCTTCAGCACTTGGTCTTCCGGTGTTTTGCGGGCGTCAGTCATGTCAGTACCTCCTCGGCCAGCAGCCGACGCAGTTTTTGCTGGGCGTAGCGCAAGCGGCTTTTGACGGTTTCCAGCGGTGTTTCGGTGAGGGTGGCGATCTGCGGCAGGTCGAGATCGCCGTGGGCGCGTAGCAGGAATACTTCGCGCTGATCGGTGGGCAAGGTTTGCAGGGCGGCCTCGAGGCGCTGGTTATCGCGGCTCAAGCTCAGCAGTTGCTCGGGATCGGCCGCGTCATCGGCCAGGGCGTGGGTCTGTTCGTCATAGCTATCGTGCAAGGGGCTGCGGATTCCGTGTTTGCGCCAGTGATCGATCAGGCGATTGCGGGCGATCTGGTAAAGCCACGTACGAAAATTCGCCCGACCTTGTGGCTGACTGGTGCTGCGGATCAGGCTCAGCCAGGTGTCCTGGTAAACCTCTTCGGCCAGTTCCGACTTACCGCTGAGGCCGAGCAGGAACCGATAAAGACCTTGCCGGTGACGGGCGTACAGCGTCTCGAACGCGGGGCCGTCGCCTGAGCGATAGCGGGCCAGCAGAGTTTCGTCGCTCGATTCGGGAGCAGACATGTCAGTTGTAGCCTCCTTTATGCGGCTCACTATTGGATGCGGTCGTGGTTCGCAGGCTCTGCGCCAACTCCACCAATTGCACGAATTCTGCACGCAGACCGAATCGATCATCACCCCGCGCACCGCGAGCCAATGCCTCAGTGTCCTTCAGGCTGAAATCACCGGTGTAACGCCCGTCCTTGAGCTGCTGGGAAAACGCCGCTACGGCCGCGGCAAATCGCAGGTCATCACTGGCTTTGCCTTCAGAGCCAGCCGCAATCGGGCGCTCGATCAGCCGACTATTCCCACCTTCCGGCGGTTGATAACGCACACGCAGCATCGCCAATTCCCCAGACTTACCAGAAGCCGTTGATTCGACGCCGCCGTACCGCAACGGCTCCAACCAACCCTTCTCACCCTTCGGCACGATTTCGTACAACGCCGTGACCGTATGCCCTGCGCCAATTTCACCGGCATCGACCTTGTCGTTGCTGAAATCCTCACGCTTCAATGCGCGATTCTCATACCCCAACAGCCGATACTCGCTGACCTGCGCCGGGTTGAACTCCACTTGCAGTTTCACGTTCTTCGCCACGACGGCGAGGGTCGAGCCGAGCTGATCCACCAGCACCTTGCGCGCCTCGCGCAGGTTGTCGATGTAGGCGTAGTTACCGTCACCGGCGTCGGCCAGTTGTTCCATCAGGTGTTCATTGTAGTTATCCACACCAAAACCCAGGGTGGTCAGGGATACGCCGGTCTTGCGTTTATCCACAGCCATTTGCTTGAGGCTGTCGAAGTCGCTGATGCCGACGTTGAAATCGCCGTCGGTGGCCAGGAGGATGCGGTTGATGCCTTTGGGGATAAAGGCTTGTTGTGCCATTTGATAGGCCAGTTCGATGCCGGATGCCCCGGCGGTGGAGCCGCCCGCAGTCAATTGATCAATGGCTGTGCGAATTTTCGCCTTTTCCCGTCCGGAAGTGGGTTCGAGCACTACACGCGAATCGCCGGCATAGACCACCAGCGACACCCGATCCTGCTCGCGCAATTGATCGACCAGTAATTTCAGGGTGCTTTTGACCAACGGTAACCCCTCGCGACGGTCCATCGAACCGGACACGTCCACCAGAAACACCAGGTTCGCCGGGGCCAATTCAGCCACTGCGCGATCCGATGCCTTGATGCCGATGCGCAGCAAGCGGGTGTGCGGGTTCCACGGCGACGGTGCCAGTTCCGTGGTCACGCCAAACGGCGAGCCATCGGTAGGCAAGGCGTAATCGTAGGGGAAGTAATTGACCATCTCCTCCAGGCGCACCGCACCCTCGGGTGGCAGGCGACCTTGATTGAGCAAGCGGCGAACGTTGGCGTAGGCGCCCGTGTCGACGTCGGCGCTGAAGGTGGAGACCGGCGCTTCGGTGACACTGTGAATCGGGTTGTCCGCCAGCGCTTGATACTGCTCGCGCTGTTCATCCTGATAACCCGGGGGCGAAGATTCAGGGGCAAAACCCGCCATGGGCGCCGGACTTACACTGCGTTTGGCCAGGGTCGCATCGGCCATGACGGCTTCACTTCGCACCAACGTACTTTGTGCCGGAGGCGAAACCGGAACCGCCGCAGATTCAGGCTTGGACGAAACACCGCAACCGGAAACGGCCAGCAGCAACCCGGCGGCGAAACCCTGGGCGGCCGGGCGGAGGACATGCAGAGGGAGGGACATGGGGGCTGACCTCAGGAGGAAATTGATCCATTCATCCTCTGAGACGGGCAGCACGACCGGTTCGGGTTAAACCCGCTGAAAAAAACTTCAGCGGTGATAACGCCGCACCACGCTGCTGTTTTTCAGCACATGACCTTTGATTTTTTCCAGCAACTGCACGCGGGTCAGGCCGGCAGGCAAGGCGTCCGGAGCCAGGTCGAGGGCATAGAGCTGGATGATGTAGTGATGGGAGCTGTCGCCGACCGGCGGGCAAGGGCCGATGTAGCCGGTGGTGCCTTTGCTGTTGCTGCCAGCCACGCCTTCGAACGCGGACTTGGCGCCCACTCCGGCTGGAATCTGACGGGTTGCGGCCTTGATGCCGTAGTGAACCCAATGATCGACGCCGAGGCCTTTCTGGCCGTCCGGGTCATGCATGACGACGGCGAAGCTCTGGGTGCCTGGCGGCGCGGCAGTCCAGCTCAGGGCCGGAGACTGGTTCTTGCCGCCGCAACCGGCAGCATCGCTGGCCGCCGCCGAAGTGAACAGCCGGTTGTCCGAAACGCCGGGGATGCTGACGGTAAATCGTTCTGCGGCCTGCGCCGGAAACTGCACGCAAAGGGCGACGGCAACGGCCGCCAGCCAAGGGTTCAGAGAGGTCAATCGGGTCATACCGGAGCACCTTGTGCGGGTGAGGCCGTGGTCGGCGTGCAAACTATAGCCAAACCGTTCGTGCGGTGGCAGTGGGAATTGGCTGAACCACGGGATAGGCGCCAAACTCTTAAGTGAAACGCCTGCCTGGAGAGCGATCATGGCACTGCACCGCGTTGCCCGTTTTGCCGATGTTCCCGATAACCGTGGCCTGGAAGTTCGGATTGGGGACACCAAAATCGTCTTGCTGCGGGTCGGCGCGCAATTGCGCGCCTATCAGGGCGAATGCCCCCACGCCGGGGCGCCGCTGGCGGAGGGCGCGCTGTGTCACGGACGTCTGATTTGCCCGTGGCACAAGGCCGCATATCGGATCGAGGACGGCGCGTTGTGTGAACCGCCGTCGCTGGACAGCCTCAAGCGCTATCCCCTGGAAGTGCGCGACGACGACGTCTGGGTCGACGAAAACCCGCTTGCGGATGCTCACACCCCCCCGGCCGATGATGAACGCACGTTTGTGATTATCGGCGCTGGCGCCGCAGGCACGGCGGGTGCAGCGGCGCTGCGTGAAAAGGGTTTCGGTGGCCGCGTGCTACTGATCGACCGCGAAGCTGACGCCGGTTACGACCGCACCGTGTTGAGCAAATTCGTGATTGCCGGGGAGATGCCGCCGGACGAAGTGCCACCGCTGCGTGACGACAGCTTTTACCGCGAGCAGCGCATCGATCGCATCAACGGTGAAGTGGCGAGCCTGAATGCCAAGACCCGGACCCTGCAGCTCAAGGACGGTCAAACATTGACCTATGACGCCGCGCTGATCGCCACGGGCGGCACACCGAACGCCCTCGACGTGCCCGGCGCCGACCTGCCGCAGGTGTTCTTGCTGCGCACGAAAGATCAGGCACAAAAAATTCTGAGCGCTGCCAAACCCGGCCAGCGGGCAGTGATCATCGGCGACAGCTTTATCGCGATGGAATCCGCTGCGGCTTTACGCGAATACGGGCTGGATGTCACCGTCTTGGCCCGCCACGCGGTGCCCTTCGCCAAGCAGTTCGGCGAAACGGTCGGCAAAGCGATTCTTGCCCGCCATGTGGCCCACGGCGTGGTGTTTCATACGGAGGGCGAGGCCGCGCAAATCGAAGGTTCGAACAAAGTCGAAGCGGTGCGCCTGGATAACGGTCAGCGTTTGCCGGCGGATCTGGTATTGGTCGGCATTGGCGTCAGCCCGGCCACCGGGCCGTTCAACGATCTGCCGTTGGAAAAAGATCATTCACTCAAGGTCGATGGCGGTATGCGCGTGACCGAGGGGCTGTGGGCGGCCGGCGATATCGCGACCTTCCCGCTCAACGGCCAGCCGCAACGAATCGAGCATTGGCGCCTGGCCCAACAACAAGCGCGGATTGCAGCGGCAAACATGCTGGGCGGTGATGAACACTACCTGGATGTGCCGTACTTCTGGACCTGGCACTTCGGCAAAAACTACGACTACCTCGGTCATGCCGAAACGTGGGACGAGGTCGAGTTCAAGGGCGATCCGTACCATCCACCCTTTATCGGCCTGTTTGGCAAGAATGGCGTGGTAACCGCCGCCATCGCCTGCGATGAAGAGCGGGCGATGGCGATGCTGGCCGAGCGGATGAAACAGCCGCTGCCGGTTGACGAGGCGTGGCGGCTGATTCGGGACGTCTAGCGTTACTGGACCACGCCCGCACCACCGAGTTTGCTCATCACGAAGCCGACAAACTCTTCGACGGTCATTTTCTGGCCGTTGAATTCCACTTGATTGTTGGCGTAATGCAGTTTGCTGACGATGTCATTGCCGTCGGCTTTGGCGAATTGCGTGCCGACCGCCATGGCGCCGAACATGTCGGCGGTGGCGGTGGCTTGATCGGCAATGACCTTGGCGTCGGCCTGACCGTCGATTTGGCCCTGCACGCTGAGCAAATCAACCAGCATCGGCTTGGACACTTTGATGTTGACGTCCAGCAGGGCGATCAGCTGTTGGGTCAGTTGATCCGGCGGCAGGTCCATGGATTGTGGTTTGGTCAGGTCGAGCACCAGGTTGGCGCGGCTTTCACCGTTGGCGGTGGTGAACGACAGGTTTTCCAGAGCCACTTGCGGGCCGGCGGCCAGCAGTTTCTCCAGACCCATTTTTACCTGAGCCTCTTCCTCCGGGGTCAAGACCAGCTCGGGTGCCGGCTCGCCAGCGGCAGCCGCTTCGGCGGCGGCTTTTTCGTAGGGTTGCAGTTTGGTCTGGTAGATCTGCATCAACGACATCGTCGACGGAATATCGAGATTCTTCAGGCTCATGGCCATTTGCGCGGAGCCGACCGTCTTGCCGTTCAAGGACACTTCGCCGATCTTGTAATCGGCTCGCCCGGAAGCGTTCGTGCCCGACTCCTCGGTCTGGTTCTTCATTTCGAATTTCTTGATGCCCAACACCGACTGTTGCGCGCCGAACGTGGTTTTGCTGTCGGTCAGCTCGACGGTGTTCTCGCCGGTGTAGTAGCCGTAGGTGCTTTTGACCAGATTGCTGGCCAGGGTCAGGCCACTCAATTCGACTTTTACCGGTGTCTGGTCTTCAGCCACGGTGGTGAGTGTGAAGCTGTCCATGTAGCCGTTGGCTTTGACTTTCTGCGCCTGGGCGTTGGCCGAGACATCGAGGTTCAGGCCGGAGAATTTCAGGTGGGACTTGTCGTCCAGCGCCACATCCAGCGGCAGCAATTCGAGGGTGCCGTTGGTGGCGTTGTCGTAACCGATGTTGACCACGCCGGTGAGCGGCGATTTGTCCTTGGCCGCGGCGAACCACTTCTCGGTGATCGGGGTCTTTTCCAGTTCGTAGTGACTGGTGGCCAGGACCGGCAACAACTTCAGTGACATCAGACGCGAAAGCGGCAGCGGACCGTGTTCGATGTGATCGACAAAGAGCAATTCGACCGGCGCCTCGCCGAACATCTCGCCCTCGCCCTTGAGGCGGTAGTGCGCGGTGCTGCTGAACACGTGGCGCTCAAGCGACACCAGTTCCAGCGACGCGGTGCCGTTGGAACCGACCAGCGCGGCTTGCAGTTCTTTGTTGGCGTCGGCGATCGAGGTGTTCAGCACCCCTTCAAGTTTGGTGCCGGTGAACCAGGCACCGCCAGCGCTGATTGCACCGATGGCCACGACAATTCCAAGAAGCACGCCTGCTGATTTATTCATGAATGACCCGTTCAATTTCCGTTGTTTGAGGTGTGGTCGTCTTCCCTGAACCCATGACGGCGTACGGACACGACTGCGCTGAAAGTGCGAAGGAGATTAGCATCAGGCGCATCGGGTGGCCCAATGTTTAAAGGTTAAAGAGTGTCTATGGACCGTGCGAAGGGGTTGAGAGTTTCGGTGCACATAAAATCGCCATCGCGGGCAAGCCCGCTCCCACAGGTTCAGCGTGATCCTTGTGGGAGCGGGCTTGCCCGCGATGGCGTCAGTGCCGACGGCATCAATTCAGGAATACTGCACTTCCATCTCATCCAGCTGATGATCAAAGCTTTTCAGCCGCGCCGTCCACGTATACACCAGCACCTCGAAATCCCGATTGATCACCGCCCCGCCCGTCACGTCCGCGCGCGGGTCGCAGAAATCCAGCTGATAGCGCTCGCGGGCCATGGCGGCGGCAACATCAGAGAGTTCTCGGGCGTTGTTCAGCCAGTGCCAGTCGTCTTCGGCGATTTGCTTGTCCAGCTCAAGACATTGCTTCTTCAGCGTTTCGAGGCTCTTTTCCAGCGGCGTGCCGGTGAGCTCGCCCATGACTTCCTGGAACGTGCGCCCCGGTTGCCAGTAACTGCCCCAGAAATAACGATCGAACACCGTTTCGACCCGGCGCAGAGCGACCTTGGTGTCCCAGATCAGCACCAGCGTCTTGCCTTGTTCGAGATGTCTTTTTTTGATGCGCTGGCCCTGGAACGAAGCCCAGGCCACCACCACGATGGCCATCACGGCAATCAGTGCGGATGCGCTGTCGAGGAACACCAGTGCCTTGTCGATCTGGTGAGCCAGCATGATGCCGTAGAAATAGGTGGCCGACAGCAACACCAACGCCGCAATAGCGCACCAGAAGCCGGGAGCATAAGGGTTTTTCATTATTAGAGTCCCCATGACCAACGCGAGCCTTGATCTGCGGACTGGCGTGGCTCGTAGCGCGTCAGCCCAACACATCAAAGCATAGCAACGGCCTCAGGGTTTGCTGGTGTTCGTCGCTTGCGTTCGTCCGCTTTCCCAGCCACCGCCCAGAGCCAGGAACAAATCGATCTGGCTCATGGCAACCTGGGTGTTGGCAGAGGCCAGTTGCGCCCGCACATCGGTGTAGGTGCGCGTGGCTTGCAGATCGGCCAGGAACGATTCGCGACCGGCCGTGAAAAAGCGGTGGGTCTGGTCCGCAGCCAATTGCGCCGACTGCTCGGCATCCGCCAACGCATCGCGGCGTTGCAGCAACGCGGAATACTGGGCCAGACCGGTTTGTGTCTCGCGAATGGCGTTGAGCACCACGCCATCGAAATGCGCCAGGGCGCCTTGGGTCGCCGCTTCTGCCTCGCGGATTCGCGCCCGGGAGCCATTGGACGGCACGGTCCAGGTCAGCAATGGACCGAAGCCCCAGCGGTTGGTCGCGGGTTTGCCGAGATTCTCCAGAATACCGACGGTGCCGACGGTCGCGCCGATGCTGATGTCCGGGTACAACTCGCCGGTGGCGATGCCGATACCAGCGGTCGCGGCGGCCAGTCGGCGCTCGGCCTGACGCACATCGGGCCGGCGCTTGAGCAAGGTAACGCCGTTACCGACCGGCAATAATTGCGCGATTTTCGGCAATTCGGCGCACGTGGCGGTACCGGTCGGCAATTGGTCGACCGGTTTGGCCAACAACATCGACAAACGGAACAATCCCGCCTGACGCGCCGCTTCATAACGCGGCATGTCGGCGCGCAGGGATTTGAATTGGGTTTGCGAGCGGGTGACCTGGGTTTCATCGCCACGCCCCGCATCGCGCAAACGCTGGATCAGCGAGGTGCCTTGGGCTTGCAGGTCGAGGGAATGCTGTGCGATTTCCCGCTCTTCATTGGCCGCGCACACTTGGGTGTAGGCCCGGACGACGTCGGCCACCAAGGTGATTCGCGCCGTATCCGCCGCCGCTTGCGTCGCATCGGCATTGGCCTTGGCGGCCTCGATCCCGCGCTGCAAGGTGCCGAACAGGTCGAATTGGTACGAGGTGGTAATGCCGATGTCGCCGACGTTAGCCACCGGCACTTTTTCCGGCAGCAGGAAGGCTTCGCCGGACTCCTGCAAACGCTGGGCGCCGAGCTTTACGCCGCCACTCCAGCCTCCTGCGGCCTGGGCTTCATCAACCTGCGCGCGGGCGCGGGACAGGTTTGCGGCGGCCACGCGCAAGTCAGTGTTGGACGCCATGGCTTGCTGCACCAACTGATCCAGTCGCGGATCTTGATACAGGCGCCACCAATCGCTCGGCACCGGCGCAGAAATGACATTTTTGCCGTTCACCGCCAAGTCACCCTGAACGTCTTCCCGGTGCACGGCGGCCTCGTCCGGCAGGTGATAATCCGGCCCGACCACCTGACACGCCGACAGCAGCAGGCCTAATCCGGCCACCGCCAAACCCGAGGCCCTGCTCATTTGCCCGGCTCCTGCTGCTGGTCGTCGATGATCGACACCGTCGCGGTGCGCCCGGCAATCATTCGGAAGTCCGACGGCACGTCATCGAAGGCGATCCGCACCGGAATCCGCTGGGCCAGCCGCACCCAGCTGAACGCCGGGTTGACGTTGGGCAGCAAGTTGCTGCCGCTGCTGCGGTCGCGGTCTTCGATGCCGGCGACGATGCTTTCCACGTGCCCGCGCAGGCGAGCGCGGTCGCCAATCACGCGGATATCAACCGACTGGCCGACATGAATGCCGTCCAGTTTGGTTTCCTCGAAATAGCCGTCGATGTGAAACGAATTGCTGTCCACCACCGACAATACCGGGCGCCCGGCGGTGACGAATTCCTGCGTACGGGGCGCCCGGTCGTTGACGTAGCCGTCCACCGGGCTGCGGATGGTCGAGCGGTCGAGGTTGAGCTGGGCGCTATCCACTGCCACTTGCGCTTCCATCAACGCCACTTCGGCGCGGGCGACTCGTGATTGGCTCTCTTCCAGTTGCTCGCCCGGCACCAGATTGCCGAGGCCGCGGTTACGCTTGGCTTCGCGTTGCGCCTGCGCCAGGGTTTCCTGACGGTCGGCGACCGCCGCTTTGGCCTGACGCAGCGCGAGTTTGAAACGGTCCTGATCGATGCTGAACAGCACTTGGCCGCGTTTCACCAATTGGTTGTCGCGCACGTCGACTTGCTGAATCAGCCCGGACACGTCCGGGGCGATCTGCACGATGTCGGCGCGGATGTGCCCGTCACGGGTCCACGGCGCGAACATGTAATACATCACCATGCGCCAGACCACGACCACGCCGAAGGTCACGATCAACAGGGTCAGGACCACACGGCCGAGGGTCAAAAAAGGTTTTTTCATGTCATCAGGTATCGACTGAGTGAGTCCACAGCGCCGAGCAGCAAGGCGTAGAGAGCCACGTTGAACAATGCCCGGTGCCAGACCAGACGGTAAAAGTGCAGGCGCGTCAGCAGCCCGTGCACCAGCAGGTAAATCACATACGTAATGCCCATCAGCACCAGCAGCGTAGGCAGGAACACCCCGCTGATATCCAGATCACCGATCATAAAGGCGCTCCATCGATGCCATGGGGAAGCGGTTCTTCGAGGTCGCCGGTGCCGAGGAATTCCACCCCGGGCAGCAATGCCAGACGCAAGCCACTCAAGGCGTGCAGCAGGTGCAGACGGGCGCCGTCATCGCACTCGGGGTTCAGGGCGCGGCGCGCGCGGTCCATCGTCATCAACAACGCACTCGGTGCCGGCAAACGCTCGCCGGCCTTGAGGCAGGCTTTGAAGTACTCGCCGACCTCGGCCACGACTTGGTGCAGCAATGTTTGCGGTACGCCGAGCACACGCGGCGTGTAGGCCAGCAGGTCGAGCACGTTCAGCGCCACGCGCACTTCGCGCAACGCGACGCCGGTGTCCTGGCCGGTCATGGCCAGGCGCGGCAAATGCTGCATCAAACGGTCAAGTACCTGCACACCCAAGCGGCGATGTTCGGCCAGGGAGGCCGGCTCGGTCAGGCTGACGATGTCGCGCCAACTGAAACGGGTCAGGCGCTTGGCCGCCAGTTCCGCGCCGAACGGCCGGGCGATCAGGGTCCAGACAAACGCAAACAGCAAACCGACCGGGCCCGCCAGGTTGGAGTTGGCGAAGCTCAGGAAATCCGCGTCGTAAGCGCCCTGAATACTGATGAAGGACGAGGTGTTGACCAGCGTCAGCAGCATGCCCAGGTAAAACTGCGGCTTGACCGTCAGGGTGCCGATGCAAATGAACGGCACGGCGAACGCCAGCACCAGCATCGGGAAGTCATGCAGGTTAGGCAGCACCAGAAACAGGTAAAGGCTGGCGAACAGCACCGACATCGCCGTCCAGAAAAAGAACCGGTAAATCTGCGGCGCCGGGTCGTCCATCGAGGCGAAAAAACTGCACGCCACCGCCGCCAGAATCACCGCAGCGCCGCCGTCGGTCCAGCCGAGCAGAATCCACAATACCGAGGCGACGATGATCGCGGTGACGGTGGACGTCGCCGAATAAAGCATCAGCCCACGGTCGAGAAACGGCGACAGGCGACCGAGGCGCCAGTGCCGATACACCGCGCGCCAGCTGTCCTGGCTTTCGCACTGAATCGCGCATTGCAGACTGCGGCAGTCTTGCCACAGATCGATCCATTCGCCGAGGCGATACAGCGCGTTGGAGAACAGCAGTTGCTTGCGATCATCCAGCGCTTCGGCGGACGGTTGCAGCGCTTCGAGTTGATCTTTCAGCGTTTGCCAGCGGTCGAGGCTGGCGTCTTTGTGGTCGAGCCATTCAGTGGTCGCTGCCAGCAACGGCGCGAACTTATCCACAAGCTCCGGCGTGCGGCGTTCGAGGGCGTAGAGCGCATCGTCGAGGGCATCGATTACCGGCAGCAAATGAATCATTCGCCCGCGCAGTTCCTTGGTGTTGCGCACGGTTTGCGGGCGCGCACCTTCGTGGGGTAGCTGACCGATCATCAACTCCAGCGTATTGAATGTCGCAACCATCGCCGAACGCAGCGCGCTGACTTCATCGGGCTGCACGTTGCGGTTTAGGAATCGCAGACTGTAGGTCGAGGCATCGGTGAACCATTTGTTCACCGAGTCGTTGAACACCGGCGCCAGCCGCCGTGGCCAGAACATCGCACCAACCACTGCCGCGACGGCGATGCCGAGGAAGATCTCCTCAGTCCGCGCTTCAGCCACATCCCACACCGCCAGGGGGTTATCGACCACGGGCAAGGCGATCAGCGGCAGCGTGTAACCGGCGAGCATCAATGCGTAACTGTTGGCGGTGCGCAGGTGCAGCGACAGGAACAGCAGAATCCCGGTCCACAGCGCGATGACCACCACCAGCACATAAGGGCTCTGGACAAACATCGGCACAAAAAACACCGCCGCCGCCGCGCCCATCAATGTACCGACTGCGCGGTACAGCGCCTTGGAACTGGTCGGGCCGACGAAGGGGCTGGAAACGATGTAGACCGTGGCCATCGCCCAGTACGGACGCGGCATTTGCATGAGCATGGCGATGTACAACGCAATCATCGACGCCGCGAAAGTGCGCACACCGTAGAACCAGTCTCGCGCCGGAGGAACGCCGGTAAAAAATCCGCTCAAGGGTTCACCAACGACGGAGCACCGGCCGCTTCAAACGCTTTCAATACCCGCAACGCTGCTTCCAGATCACTCGGGGCGATCCCTTCCAGCACTTCATTGCGCAAGCGCACCAACTCGATTTCAACGGCCTGCACCAGTTCCCGACCGGTGTCAGTCAGGCTCAGGCATTTGGCGCGGCGGTCCTGCGCATCTTCGGTGCGACGAACGTAGCCGGCATGACACAGCTGATCGAGCAGCCGCACCAGCGACGGGCTCTCCATCCCGGCCGCCTGCGCCACCGTCACCTGCCGCACACCCTCGCCTAACCGGCCGATCATCAACAACGGGACGGCGCAGGCTTCGGAGATTCCATAGTTGACCAGCGTGGTCTGGCAGATCTTCCGCCAATGCCGGGCGGCCACCACCATGGAGCTGCTGATGTTCATCTGGAGAGCGTCGAGGTTTTTTGACACGAGAGAAAAGACACACTGTTAGTTTGCTAACTATCAATATGTCATTGGAGGGGGAAGTTGGTCAAGTTTTGAAACAATTCTTAGGCAGATGATCGATTTTTAACCACCGCGTCCTTTTCGCAACAGCACATCCAACTGATCCACCACTTCCGCCCAATCCGCGTCATCGAGAATATCGTCGCGCAAAAACTGCGCCTGGCTCTCGCTCCAGAAAAAAGCATCGGCCAAATGCAATTCCGGTTTGAGCGGTGAGTGGGTAGCGATGAATTTATCGATGCTTTCGGCGTCATCCGGCAGGCCGAGTTGTTTGAACAGGGAGGGGAGGCTGTGGGTTGGGGATTCCATGTCGGGCTCCTTGGGAATGGCAAAGGATGGGCGACTGCTGCGCAGTCAATCGCGGGCAATCCACGCTCCCACAGGAATGGCGAGATCCCTGTGGGAGCGTGGCTTGCCCGCGAAGGCGATGTAACGGACGCCGCAAAAACTAATAGCTCAACTCCCGCACTTCGGCATGCGGCACCATTTTCAGAAACTCCGGCATGTTCATGTGCAGCAGGTTGGTGTGGTTGCCGGCTTCCAGATAAATGTCTTTCTGCCGGGTCAGCAGTGGGTCAATAACCACGTCCAGCCCATAGGCCTCGCCCAGGGCCGGCACCGCGCCACGTTCGCAATCATCGAACAGGTGCGGCAGATTGCTTTCCCGGGAGACCTGCCATTCGCCGCTGCTGCGCACTTTGCTCAGATCCAGGTGACGACTCGCCGGCAGCACGGCCATCAAGTAATGGCCGTGGTGATCGTCAAGAATCACCGATTTGGCCACCCGTTCGGCAGGAATGCCCGCGACACGCGCCGTTTCAAGGCTGCTGGCCGAGTGAGGGTGGGTAACGATGTCAAATTCGCAGCGCGCCTTTTCCAGGCTTCTCTGCACGGTTCTTGCCATACGCATGATGCACCTCGGTGTCCGCGACAACGTTGCGGACGATGAATAAACCTTTTCTCACCACTGAAAAGTCTAGGCCTGATGACGACACCGCGTGGGAAATCTGCCCACCGGAACAATGTCGAAAATTGACTAAAAATCGTACAACCCATTGCTCGACTAGACTGTATTTAGCGATGGGCGTTATCGGGAATGCGGACTGAATGGATGGGCGAGGCGCTCTCAGGTTCATCGCGAGCAAGCTCGCACCTACAAGGAGGGCCAAGTGAACATTCGTTGCTGTGCACTTGCATTGCTGTTGGCCTTGAGCGGATCGGCGTTCGCGGCCGACACCATCGTGCTGATTCCCAACCCCATGGGGATCTGGCTGATCACCTTCGGCGTCGCGTTTCTGATCGCCGAAGCTGCCTTGCCCAACTACGGCGTGATCGGCTTGGGTGGCATCGTGATGTTCGTCATTGGCGCGGTGATCCTGACCAACACCGAGGTGCCTGTGCCATTGATGATCGGCCTGGGACTGATCAGTGCATTGCTGCTGATCTTCCTGCTCATCCACGCGCTGAAGACCCGTCCGCGCCAGACCGTCAGCGGCGATGCCGGACTGGTTGGCAGCGTGACCCCGGTGATGTCGTTGCAGCCGGGCAATGCCTGCAACGGCTGGGTGCATCTGCAAGGCGAGCAGTGGCAAGTACTCAGCGCCACGCCACTGCAACCCGGGCAACAGGTCCGGGTGGTGGCACGCAAGGGATTAGTGCTGAAAGTGGCCGCGGCTGACGCGGCGCCGGGTGGAGAATAACCATGGGCCTGCAATTGGGTTTTGCCGCGCTGCTGTTGTTGGTGATTGCGCTGGCGGGATCGACGTTTCGCATCCTGCGCGAATACGAGCGCGGGGTGGTGTTCCAGCTCGGTCGTTTCTGGCAAGTCAAAGGCCCTGGCCTGATCCTGCTGATTCCCGTGGTGCAGCAAATGGTTCGCGTCGATTTGCGTACCGTGGTGCTCGATGTGCCGCCGCAAGACGTGATCACCCGCGACAACGTCTCGGTCAAGGTCAACGCGGTGCTGTACTTCCGAGTGCTCGACCCGCAGAAAGCGATCATCCAGGTCGAAGATTTCCTGATGGCCACCAGCCAACTGGCCCAGACCACCCTGCGCGCAGTGCTCGGCAAACACGAACTCGATGAACTGCTGGCCGAACGCGAACGGTTGAACATCGACATCCAGCAAGTGCTCGATGCCCAGACCGACGCCTGGGGCATCAAGGTCGCCAACGTCGAAATCAAACACGTGGACCTCAACGAATCGATGGTCCGCGCCATCGCCAAGCAGGCGGAAGCCGAGCGTGAACGTCGGGCCAAGGTCATCCACGCCGAAGGCGAATTGCAAGCTTCGGAAAAGCTCATGCAGGCCGCCGAAATGCTCGGACGTCAGCCGGGCGCCATGCAGCTGCGGTACATGCAGACCCTGAGCTCGATTGCCGGGGACAAGAGTTCGACCATCGTCTTTCCACTGCCAATCGAGCTGCTCAAGGGCATGGCGGATTTGTCGAAACCTTAAGGACAACCCTCGTCCGGACAGATCGCGTACAGCCGCGCCAGCGTGTCGTCGACTTTCAGCTCATCGATGGCTTTCCAGCCACTGGGTACCGGCGCGAAATCATAAGGTGCTTCGCTGCTGCTGATCAGCCAGACACGCCCGGTGCCACGCGGTAAGTCCGTCAGTGTATCGAGGTAGATTTTTTCGCCACTGTCCTCGACCAACGTGCCAAATCCGTATGCATTGGGGCGACCCGAGCGTCCGTCGGGCTGCGGCGGCGTGTAAAGCATCGGCGCAGCAGCCGTGCGGTTGTAATAGACGTAACTGAAGTACCAGAACAGATCGCTGACCACGATGCGATCTCCGGCGACGTACTGCTGGTTCACGTAGTCGACCATTCGATCGATTCGATCCGGAGCGGTGGTGTAAATGTTCTTCAGTCCGACACCTTGCACGCCGATTACCAGCAGCAACCCCGCCAGCGCCCACACCCGGTAGAGCTCGGCGAGCCGATCAAGCGCTATGGCCAGAATGATCGGCAAGCCCGGCGCCGCAAACATCAGGTAACGATCCACCAACAGCGGGGTCGCCAGCGAGGCCAGCGCAATCACCAGCAACGGGACGAGCGTGTACGCCGCAATCAGTGCGTTGAATCGGTATTCGCTGCGGTCCGCTCGAAGGATCAACATCGTCACCCACCACCAGCGGCAACAGGACAAAGACTAGCCCCGGGAGCCCAAGGCCTTCGTCATAGGTCAGAAATTGCCAGAGGACCGACGGCATCGACGTGAGGGTTTCCGGCTCGATCCAGCCCACATCCCCGCCGAGCTTGAGTTGCTCCAGGTGCTGCAGTTGATCCACCAGACTGGGAATCCACGGCATATAGAGCGCGACGATGGCGACGTTGGCTAGCCACCACGCCGGGCGCGTGAAACCAGGTCAGCGCGGGTGAGTATTGGCTCAACAGCAGGCTGGAGCCTTCATCGCACCAGATGGCCGAGTCAGTGAGGCCATAGAGACGAACGACGGCGGCGAGGATCAGGATCGGCAACAACCCGCATCGACCGGAGCCATCGCTGCGCCATCGAGTTGACCTGACTCACAGCAGCCATCCGCCCTTCCTTGCCCACGAGGTTCACACATCCTCAGGGAGTTTCACGGAGTTGCACCCTCTAACGGTCCGCCCTGCACAAGAAAATAGAAGGTGAGTATCACCAACCCCCACCAGCTCAATCCCAGACCTACCCAGATACCGTTAGCGAACGTCAGCGTCGAGTTAACCGGCTCTTCAACACCATACTCCGAGAAATTGATTGCCGCTTGCACGCGCATGAGGCAACAGGTCAGCAAGAGCAAAACCAATAGAAACAAAGCGAAGCTGACGTGCGCGTCCAGAACCCATACCCGCGTTGCACCCGCACACGCTGCCAGGATCACAGCCAGCGCCAGGCTGCGTGGATACCAGCGGTATTGTCGGCCTGAAGCGAGTATTCGTCGGTCGACTTTCATAAAGAGCGAGTACACAAAAAAAACACCCGTAACTGTGCGTACCAATGGCAGAACCTTATTGCCGGTGGCAGCACGGTAAAGCCTCCAGTTTTTATAGGTCCAATAGGTCCAGTACAAACCGAATGTCGAGACAAACAGCAGCGCAAACTTGCTTTGGCCAACGACATAAAAGGCTGGACGCTTTGGCGATGTTTCCAGCAGTTCAACTGAAAAGGGCTTACCGGAACTGACGATCATAGAAGTGCGCAACCTTGCTCAAGGAATTCGCGAAAATGCTAACGCTCGAATGGCCTGGACAATGCCCACACAAAAAAAACAGGACGATTCCTACTTTCAGGTTCCCTATTTCACTCAGCGCTGCACCGACAGCGGATACACCGACTCCCATCCCCCACCCAACGCCTTGTACAACCCCACCATCGCCAGCGACACCCCGGTCGAGCTCTCGACCCATTGCTGCTGCGTCGCCAGCAACTCGCCTTGCACGGTGAGGACATTGACGAAATCCACCACGCCTTCCACGTACTGCTGTTGCGCGGCGCGCAGGGCGATTCGGTTTTGGCGCACGGCTTCGGCGAGGCTGTCGCGGCGCAGTTGGCTGGCGTTGTAGGCGCTCAGTTGATCGTCGATTTCGTGCCAGGCGCGCAGCACGGTTTGCTGGTAGGCGATGGCGGCTTCTTGTTGTTGCGCTTCACGCAGGTTCAACACGCCGCGCAGGCGCCCGCCGTCGAACAACGGCAGGCTGAATTGCGGGCCGATGCCAAAAGCACGTGAGCCCCACGAGCCGAAATCGCTCAGTTGCATGGCTTGCGAACCGAGGTTGCCCGACAGGGTGATACGCGGATAGAAATCGCCCTTGGCCACGCCAATGTTCGCGGTGGCGGCATGCAAACGGGCTTCGGCCTGCCGAATGTCCGGGCGGCGTTCGGCCAGTTGCGACGGCAGGCCGATGGCGACCTGCTGCGGGGTTTGTGGCACTGGCGCGTCGGTGGACAACTCGACGTGCAGCGCTTGCGGCGGTTCGCCCATTAACAGGCTCAGGGCATTGATCAGTTGCGATTGGCGTTGCTCCAGCGCCGGCAAGCGCGATTCGATAGCCGCGACTTGCGCGGCGGCTTCGGCGACATCCAGGTCGGTGGCGACACCGTCGGCCAGGCGCAGTTGCGACAGCTTCAGGCTATGGCGGGCGACATCGAGGTTCTGCTCGGTGACGGCTCGTGTGCTCTGCACCCCACGCAGTTGAATGTAGTCCTGGGCGGTTTCGGCGAGCACCGACAACAGCACACCGCGCTGGTCGTTTTCCGCGACCTCAAGGGTGGCATCAGCCGCTTCGGTTTCGCGCCGCACACGGCCCCAGAAATCCAGTTCCCAGGAGGCCGAGAAACCTGCGTCCCACAGGTTAAACGCCGAGTCACCGTTGTGCCCCGACGGATCGCTCAGGCCTTCACCGCTGTTGCGTTTGCGCCCGTAGCTGCCGGTGGCGGCGGTGTTGGGATAGCGTTCGGCGGTGATCACCTGGCGCGCAGCGCGGCTTTGCTGCAAGCGGCTGCTGGCGAGTTTCAGGTCGAGGTTGTCGGTCAGTGCGCGCTGGGTCAGGGCCGACAGTTTCGGGTCTTGGAAAACGTCCCACCAGTGTTCGTCCATGTCAGCGGTTATCACTTCGCTGGCGGCGGCTTTCGACGGTTTCGACCACCCGGCCACTTGCCGGGTTTGAGGCTTCTGAAAATCAGGGCCGACTGTGCAGGCGGTGAGGCTCATGACCAACAAGGCACAAAAGGTCAGTTGAGGCAGACGGCCTCTTCGCGAGCAGGTTCGCACACAGGGGATCTCCATTTGTGCTGAGATTGTGGTCGTTGCGTAAATCCACTGTGGGAGCGAGACCGGCTTGCCGGCGATGGGGCCAGCCCGGTTAACAAACATTTTCATCGCTGAGCAACCTCATGCTCACCGGTGTCAGCCGTATCAATACTCGCCTCCACCGACATCCCCACCCGCAAACGCTCAGCCAGAGGCTGGCCCGGATCGAGGACGATTTTCACCGGAATCCGCTGCACAACCTTGGTGAAGTTACCGGTCGCGTTGTCCGGTTTGATCGACGCGAAGGTCACCCCGGTGGCAGGCGCAATGCTCTCGACGCGACCGCGCAATGCTTCGCCGCCAAGGCTGTCGACGCGCACCTGCACGCCTTGCCCCGGTTGCACGTCGGTCAATTGGGTTTCCTGAAAGTTGGCGACCACATAAGCCTGTGCCAATGGCACCACCGCCAGCAGCTTGCTGCCGGGTGTGACATACGCACCGACACGCACGGCGCGCTCGCCGACCATGCCGTCCTGCGGCGCGACGATGCGCGTATAGGACAGCTCAAAGCTGGCCATTTCCAGCGCCGCTTGCGCGCGTTTCAACCCACCGTCTGCCGCATCGCGCTGGGCGGTGAGGATTTCCACTTGCTTGCGTTCCGCCGCCAACACCGCCGTCGCATTGGCCAACCGGGCGCTGGCCTGATCGATACGCGTGCGGGCTTGCTGAGCGTTCTGCACCGTCCCCGCGCCAACACGGGCAAGGTGGTTGTAGCGGTTCAATTCATGTTCGGCGAAGGCCATTTCCGCCTTGGCCGACACGACCGTGGCTTGCGCCTGAGCAATCACCGACGTCTGGCGCTCAAGGGTTGCGCGGGCGTTTTGCAGTTGCGCCCGCGCCACCAGCGTTTCGGCATCCGCGGCCTGAGCGGCAGCGCGCAAATCCCGGTCATCGATCAGCGCCAGCAACTGCCCGGCCTGGACCTGTTGATTATCTTCCACCAGCACTTCCTTGATGAACCCGGCAACGCGGGGCACGACCAAGGTGAAGTCGGCAGAGACAAAGGCGTCATTGGTGTTCTGTTGCGTGCGTTTGCCGAAAATCCCCGGCGCCAACAGATACACCAGCACGCCGACCACCATCACGGCGACAATTGCGACGGCCACTTTTTGCTTGGATTGAGTCATAAAAACCTTCTGTTTCAGCGAAGCATTCATGTCGGTGCACGCGGCGGATAGATTCGCGTCGGCAGCCAGAAAATCAGCAGGATCAGCGCCAGCGCGACGCCGCTCATGCACAGATAAAGGTCCGAGGCCGTCAGCACCACGGCTTGCTCATGCAGCCGGTGGGCAAGGCCCGCGCTGTCGCTGTCGGCCAGCGGCGAGTTGCCGAGGCGGTCCACCAGCATGGTCGAGTGAAAGTGCAGCCTTGACGTGGTCAGCGCGTCGATGACACCCGTGGCGATCACCGCCGACAGACCCTTTACGGTGTTGAACCATGCCGAAGCGAACGGCCCTTCCATCGGACTGATGCTGCCGGTGGAGAGCATCAACAGCGGCAACACCGCCATCGGCTGACCGAAGATTTGCAGCAGTTGCAGCACGTAGAAATCGTCGCGAATCCACACCGACGTCAGCTGCGAGCCACCGATGCACGACAGCGCCAGCATGCTCAGGCCGATCCCCAACACCCAGCGGCAATCGACCCAGCGCAGGTTGCACAGCGCCGCCACCAAGGGCAGCGCAAGCAACTGTGGCAGGGCCGCCAGCAACATGACCGGCGCCGTCTGCACCGGGCGATAACCCTGAACCTGCGCGAGGTAACTGGACGGAATGATGATCACCGCCAGCAAGATCACCAGCACGCCGGCCAGGGTCAGCAAGGCAAACGACAGGTTGCGGATGCCGAGCATCTGCATTTTGAAAAACGGAATCGGCTGCGACCACTCGTTGATCAGGAACAGCACCAGCAACACCAGCCCGCCGCCGAGCAAGCCACAGATCAGCGTCGACTCGAACCAGTCCAGCCGATTGCCCTGCAGGATGCCGATCACCAGCATGCAGATCGCCGGAAACCCCAGCAGTAATCCGCGCCAGTTGAACTGCCTGAAACGCTCGAGGCGCAGCGGATCCTGGGGTAAGCCGTAGGCCACCGCCGCCATGGCGATCAGGCACGGCGCGACGATTTGCCAGAACGTCCATTGCCAGCCGACATGCTCGGTCCACAACCCGGCCAGCGGCGTGCCGAGCCCCGGACCGAAGGTGGCCGTGAGGGCATACCCGGCCAGGCCGTAGAGCTTCACGTTGGCCGGCAAAAAACGCAGGGCGACGGTCATCAACATCGGCGGCAAGGCACCGCCCGCCAGACCTTGAACAGTGCGCATGAGCAGCAGGCTTTCGTAGTTCGGGGCGAACGGACAAAGCACGCCCAACACCGTGAACACGCTGATCGCGCAGAGGGTGAAGCGCCGCAACGAGAACGTCACCGAACACCACGGCGCGAATGCCATCGCGGCCACCGAGGTCGCGGTGTAACTGGCGACCAGCCAGGTGCCTTCGTCGTAGCCGATGGCCAATGCGCCGCGAATGTCGGCGAGAGCGACCTTGGTCACCATCTCGTTCAGACCCGACACCAGCACCGCCAGCAACACGCCCACCAGACCGATGATGATCCGCGGGCCGAACACCGGTGGCGTCATGGTGGAGGGACTGGCCGTGGCGAGAGGGGCCGGGGCCGTGAGGGACGTCATGGACTGCAAGCTCCGGGATTTGAATACCGAAGCATTTTAGGAAGTGTGGAAGCTGACGAAAATCAACTTATTGGTAGGTTATAAGTGCGTTCCATGCAGCAATGCAGAACCCCTGTGGGAGCGAGCCTGCACGCGATGGGGCACTTACATTCAACATCATCTTTGTCTGATCTACCGTTATCGCGAGCAGGCTCGCTCCCACAGGGAATCATTTGATCAACCTGAAGTCGGCTGTGCAGCCAGCCACGTTTCGTCGCAGCAGGTTTTTAGTGTTTCTCGCATCCAGCGATGCGCCGGGTCTTTGTCGAAGCGCGGGTGCCAGGCCTGGGTCAGCATCAGGGTCGGCAACGGGATCGGCAGGGTGAACGAGCGTAATTTCAAGCCCAGCCGTCGCACGCTCAACAGCGCTTCCTTGGGCACCGGCAGAATCAGATCGGAATCAGGCAAGGCAAACATCGCCGCATGGAAACTCGGTGCTATCACCGCAACCCGGCGCTCCAGGCCCAAGGCATTGAGCGCCGTATCAATCGGCCCGCGAGCGATGCCGCGACGAGACACGCTGATGTGAGAAAACCCGGCATAGCGTTCGGCGGTGATCTCTTCATCAAACAGCGGGTGGTCGTCGCGCACCAGGCCGACAAAGTGCGTGGAGAACAGGGTCTGCACCTTCACTTCCGGCATCAACGGCCGATTGTTGCTGACGCTTAAATCGATGCGCCCTTCACGCAGCGCTTCGTCATCCCCATCGCCCTCCGGAACGAAGCGCAATTCGCAGTGCGGCGCCTGCCGCTCCATGGTGTCGAACAGCTTGCCGCCGTAGACCCCGACAAAGAAATCGTTGGCGCGAATGCTGAAGCGTCGGCGCAAACTGCCCAGCTCTACGTCATCAGCGGATCGGAACAACAACGCGGCCTGCTCCACCACCTCCCGCACCTGTTCGCGCAACGCCAATGCCTTGGGCGTCGGCACCAGGCCGCGGCCGGCACGTACCAGGATCGGATCGCCGATGGCCTCGCGGATCCGCGTCAACGTCCGGCTCATGGCTGCCGGGCTTAGATTCATGCGGCGCGCGGCGCCTACCACGCTGCCTTCGTCGAGCAAGGCGTCGAGGGCGACCAGAAGATTCATGTCCGGGAGTTGCATACTGGGCACTCGTGACTGATCTGGATTGATTCAGACGCAATGCTAGCAGCTCGAACAAGCGCGTCGAAGGCCACGCTTACTCGCAGTACGAGCGATCCTCGAGCCAAAGCCTCAACCCCGGCGCCGATAGCGGCCTTGAAATCAGATAGCCCTGGCCGACGTGATAGCCCTGCTCTTGCAGAATGCGTTGCTGGCCCAGCGTTTCAATACCTTCGGCCACCACGCGTAATTTCAGGCTCTCGCCAATACGGATTACCGCTTCGCTCAAGGCCTGACTGGTGGTGTCATGTTCCAGGTCATGAACAAAGCTGCGATCGAGCTTGAGTTCCTGGATAGGAATTCGACGCAGATAGCTAAGGCTCGAATAACCCGTGCCGAAATCATCCATGGCCAGGCGAATCCCCAGGGCGTGCACCTCGTTGATCGTGGTCAGGGTATCGGGATTGCTGTCCATCAGGACGTTTTCGGTAATTTCCAGCGTCAGGTCGGAAGTTTTCAGCTGCTGCTCGGCGAGGATCCCGATCAGCATGCCGGGCAATCCCCGATTATGGAAATTGGTGGGTGACAGATTGACTGATATGGCGGGCACCTCAAGCCCTTCGCGACGCCAGGCGGCCAGTTGGCGGCAGGCTTCACGCAGGGCCCATTGTCCAAGCTCGACAATCAACCCGCACTCCTCGGCGAGTGGAATAAAGCAGCCGGGCGAGATATCGCCCAGATGTGGATGCCTCCAGCGAGCCAAGGCCTCCACGCCGTAAAGATCATTGCCCTGCAGATTGATTTGCGGCTGATAGACCAAGTGCAACAGATGTTGATCAATAGCTTCACGCAATGCCGCCTCAAGGTTCAAGCGTCCGCGCGCCAACTGATCAAGGCCTTGGCTGAAGAAGCTGACACACCCCCGCCCGCTGGTCTTGGCTTGATACATGGCCATATCGGCGCGATGCAGCAGAGTCTCCATGGAACGGCCATCGTCAGGAAACAGGCTGACACCGATACTTGCCGATGGTTTGAGCGTTACACCCGCAATCTCGCAGGGCGCGCACAGTTCACATCTCAAATGCTCGATCACGACCTGGGCCTGCGCCAATGCGCACTGGGGCAACACCACGACAAACTCATCACCCGATAATCTGCTCACGATGTCGACCTTGCGCCGATACTTGCCCAGGCGCCGGGCGATCATTCGCAGAAACTCATCACCGGCCGGATGCCCCAGCGAATCATTGACCTGCTTGAAGCGGTCCAGGTCAATAAACAGGACGGTGAGCGGCGTGTCATCGCGTGAGGCTTCGGCGATGGCCTGGTCCGCGCGGGCGCTAAGCAGGTTGCGGTTGGGCAGACCGGTCAAGTCGTCATAAAAAGCCAGTTGGCGGATATGCGCGCGTGATTCCTCGCGCTCAAGGGCCAATGCACACAAGTAAATACTGGCACTGACCAATTGCTGATGCAGCAACGAAGGCTCACGGGGCTCGTGATAGTAAAACGCAAAAGTACCCAACACCCGGCCCGAGCTGGATTTGATCGGCGTCGACCAGCAGGCCCTGAGGCCCAAGGGCAACGCCAAATCACGAAAGCGGACCCAGAACGGATGACTGGCAATGTCACGGACCATCACCGCCGTGCCGCTGAACGCAGCGGCGCCGCAAGAGCCGACGCCCGGTCCGATAGCCACATTATCCAACGCCGCACAGTAGCTGGCCGGCAGATCAGGAGCCGCCAGGGTCCGCAATCGCCCGCTATCATCGACACTCAAAATCGAGGCGACCACTTCCGGCGCGACCCTCTGGACCTCCTTGCATACCAGGCCCATCAACGACTCTATCGACTCCTCCTGTACCATCGCCTCAAGCATCTTGTGACGCAGGATCTCCGGCATTCGAGAGTGAGTGACGTCGATCATCACGCTGACGGTATTGAGCAGATTGCCGTGGTCGTCACACACCGGGTAAATCGTGACATCGCACCAAACCCGGCGCCCCTCGCGCAGGTAGCCGACAGCCTCTGAGCGGTAGACCTCGCCACGCGTTACCTGCCCGTTGATGGCGGCAATGGTCTGCTGATCAAAATCCGGCGCGATCACGCTATCGAGCGTGCGTCCGCGGACCTGATCGAGGTCGTACCCGAACATCCGGGTGAACCCACCGTTGGCGTACACCATGCTCCATTGACCGTCGGTGATGATGATGGCGTTTTCCGTGGTGTCGACCACCAGCGACAGCAGTTGCAGGCGTTCGTGCTCCTTGTGTTGACGGGTTATGTCCTTGACGATCGCGACATAGAACAGCTGCCCTGAAGCATTGACTCTGGAGATGGACATGGCTCCCCAGCGGTGATCACCGTCCGGCCGTTCGATCAACACGTCTCGACTGCTACCGACAATCCTGTTGATGCCGCTCCGTCTGTTGGCGTCAATGTAACTGTCGTGATCAGCCCGGATCATGTCCGGCACCAGCAAGCGGACGTTCTGGCCGAGCACCTGATCGCGCTCATTGCCCCATAGGGTCTCAGCGGCATCATTGAACAAAATGACCCGATTCTGGCTGTCGATGACCACAACGCTATCAATGGATTGCGCGAGTGCCTGGGTAAAGATGGGTGAAAAATCCTGAACATCCGACATGCCGATGACTCACTGATAACGCTTTAACGTACAAGGCTCCATGCTGCGTCAGGTTTGCCGAGCCAACCGGTCTTCCAGAATTCCCCGGCGTCAGGTCTTGAAGTGCCGCACCATCGAGCTCAGTTCGGAGGCCAGGCGCGACAATTCGCTGCTGGCCGAACTCGTCTGATGAGCGCCGTCAGCCGCGCGGGTCGACAATTCACGAATATTCAACAGGTTTCGATCCACTTCATGGGCAACCTTGGCCTGCTCCTCGGTGGCGCTGGCGATCACCAGGTTGCGTTCGGTTATCTCGTGCACTGCGGCAAAGATCGCCTCAAGCGCCTGACCGGCTGCTTCCGTCGCTTGCAACGAACTACTGGCCCTCAAGGTACTGGCGTCCATGGCGTTGACGGCCTGGTGCGTGCCGCTCTGGATTCCGGCAATCATCTGTTCGATTTCCCGGGTCGACTCCTGAGTGCGATAAGCCAGGGTCCGCACCTCGTCTGCGACGACAGCAAACCCGCGCCCCGCTTCACCGGCTCGCGCAGCTTCAATAGCGGCATTGAGCGCCAGCAAATTCGTCTGGTCAGAAATACTGCGGATCACCTCCAGTACCTTGCCGATGTCGCGAGTCTGGGTGGCCAGGTCCTGTACCAGGGCGGAACTGGTGCTGATCTCCCGGCTCATGGCGTCCACCTCCTCAAGCGTGGTTTGCACCTGCCGACGACTTTGACCCGCCAATTGATTGGTCGCGTTGGAGGCCTCTGATGTGGACACTGCGTTTCTCGCGACTTCTTCGACTGCCGCCGTCATCTCGGTGACAGCGGTGACCGCTTGTTCAAGCTCGTTGTGCTGCTGATTCAGGCCGTGATTGCTTTCCACCGTGACCCGGCTCAATTGCTCGGCAGAACTGGCCAATTGATGGGCGTATTGGCTGATCTGCTCGATGGTCTGACGCTGGCTGATCTGCATCTGCTGCAACCCCAGGAATAGCTGACCGATCTCGTTGCTCGACTGCACATCGATCGGATGTCGCAAATCCCCCGAGGCGATTTCCTCGAAATGCTGCCCTGCCTCACGCAGTGGGCGCAGCACGCGGCTGGCGATAAACCACCAGCAACCGGCCACTAACAACCCGGCGATCACAAACAGAATCAACGCCTGAGCCTGGGCCATGCCGTAGCGGGAATGGGCCTGATCCATGATTGCGGCGGTTTGCACATCGAGCTGCTTTTCGAAGCCGACCAGAGCCATGTCAAACCGGTCGTTAGCCGTCCGCGCCTTGAGATTGACCTCGATGTAACGCGCTTCCGATCCTTGGCTCAGCGCCTGCATCTGCTCCTCCAGGGTATCGCGATACACCACGAAAGCCTGCTGCAACTCATCGCTCTGAAGGGTCGAATGGCTACTCTTCTCATGCGCAGCAAACGTGTCGAAGTAATCGATGGCTTCCTGAAACAGGTTCGTCGCCCGCTGCAGGCTGGCCTGGGCCTTGACGGTATCGCCCGTGCGCGTTTCGAGGAATGCCCCCGCCATGCCCACGCGGGAACGCAATAGACGCAGATAGGCCAGGTGCACCCGACTGTTCTGGGTGACCCCGACCTGATGCAGGTTTTGGATCTGCTCATCGCTGCTCAGCGCGCTGCGCCAACTGGTCAACGACGAAACCAGTAATGCACAGACGAACAATGCAAGCACCCAGAACATGCCTGTTCGGATTTTCAGATGAGTCAGCATTTTGGACAGTTCTCAGTTGTACGGGCGGTCACCAGCCAAAAAGCCAGCATCAAATTACACCACATCCTATAGGGGCAATTTGACATGAATCAAACAAACAATGACGTAATACATCAATACCTTCGTCGTATAACATCATTCGCTTGAACGTAGTAAGTGCGCAAAATGTCACATAACTACGGAAAATTGACGCTGGAGGTCAAAATCATGAAGGAGCGCACAGTGACAGATCATGTGGGTGCCGCAATCGCAGCCCGCCGTAAAGCAAAGGGCCTGACTCAGGCTCATATTGCCGAAGCTATCGGCGTGGAAAAAGAGACGGTCAGCCGCATGGAAAATGGCGTGATTTCCCTGACCCTGACACGCCTGCAGCAAATGTCCGAGGTGCTCGATTGCTCGCTTAGCGATCTGGTGCGCACCAACGCCCATGACTCCCACAGCCAGTCCCAGAACATCAATGAGCTGATTCAGAGCCTGCCGGCCGGTGAACGAGTGTTGGTGGTTAATTTCGTTGCTGAAATCGTCAAGGTGCTGAAATCCAGAGAGCCGGTTCAACACTATGATTCGAGCGCTGGCCGACGATAGAGCCCCCAGCGCCTCACCGTCACCCGCTCCAGCGAATCAAACACCAGGTTCTCCACCTGCAACCCAATCAAAATCACCACCGCCAACTCGGCAAACACCTTGTCGGTGTACAGCGCTTTGCGGTTCTGAAAGATGTGCCAACCCAATCCACCCTTGCGGCAGGATAAAGGAGCGCAATTTCAAGCCCAGACGCCGCACGCTCAACAGTGCTTCCTTGGGCACCGGCAGAATCAGATCGGAATCAGGCAAGGCAAACATCGCCGTCGGGCTGAGGTTCATCCGCCGTGCAGCGCCCCACCACACTGCCCTCGCCGAGCAAGGCGTCGAGGGCGATCAGAAGATTCATGTCCGGGAGTTGCATGCTGAACACTCGTGGCTGATCTGGATTGATTCGGACGCAGCTCTAGCAGCTAATCCACGCTGCAGGAGCAAGCTTGCTCGCGATGAACGATAACGCGGTCCGCACGTGGGACCGAATCGCGCCACTCGCAAGCAAGCGATGCTCATACGGGGGCAGCTGTGTTGAACTCGGGGCTCTAAAACTAGCAGTTCTGATAGTTCTCAACCGTGGTTCAGACGTGTAGAACTGCAAGCACCCACCCCACTTCCGCGTGGCTTTCATGAATCAGCCCAAATCTGTTGATCAAAAGAAACCCCACTGGTCGCACACCGTGTTACTGGCAACCAACGGCAGCCTTTCGATTATCGCCGAAGTCCATAGCGGTAAAGCTAACCCCATCGCCTACTCCGCCTATGGGGAGCAATCCGCGGAGCAGGAAGTCGCCACGAAACTGGGCTTCAATGGCCAATTTCGCGAAGCGAATAAGGGTTGGTACTTGCTGGGGAATGGCTACCGTGCTTACAACCCGAGGTTGATGCGTTTTCATAGCCCGGACAGTTGGAGTCCGTTTGGAGGGGGTGGGTTGAATGCGTATATGTATTGCGCGGGGGACCCCGTAAACCATTCGGACCCGACGGGGCATGTTTTCGATGTGGTTAAGCTGTTCGTTCGGGAAAACCTTACTTTTGGCGGTTCATCAGGGCAACTCGCCGCCCAAAATGCCACTCGCAGGGCAAACGGGATTGCCAGGCAACAGGCAAGGTACGCACTCGCTGCTGCTGGAGGAACGCCGACTCCCGACAATAGAGCGTCAACGAGCTCCGGACTTACTGCAATGCTCAGCTTTGTCGGCGGTGCTCCAGGCCCCCGAGGAAACAATTCGCCAGCCATCCAATACACTGAAACAAGGCCAAGAAACCACCCTGGATATGTAGCCGGCGCTGCAGCAGACGGATTGACCTCCCGCGCCACTCGTTCAACTCCACACGTACCAAGCTCTGGGGGGCGCGGCCACAATATGTCAATGTCCAGATCTGGCGCGCCGCCCACGTATGAATCGCCACCGTCCTATGAAAGTTCAATGCAACTGTGGAATGCTGACACTTTTGCAAGATCGCAGCAGGGTAAGGCCTTCGTAGTGAACAGAATGGCTGCCCCAAACAACGGCTACTTGGATCTGCGTGCTCCTCGTATGGAGCATCCAACACCTCCACTGCCTCCCACACCTCCTCGGAGTCGGAGTCCAAGTCTCGACTCAGCGTCATCCAGAGATTCGACTCCACCGGGCTCGCCTCGCCCTCGCGGCAACCGCCCCCTCTTTGACGAGCTCGACAATTACAATTTTCAAATACGTCATCAGCGTTGAACTGGAAAGGGTGATTTCATCACTGTTCCCCTCATCGCTGCATCCCCCACCGCTTCACCGTCACCCGCTCCAACGAATCAAACACCAGATTTTCCACCAGCAACCCGATCAGGATCACCACCGCCAACCCGGCAAACACCTTGTCCGTATACAGCTCATTGCGATTCTGAAAAATGTACCAGCCCAACCCACCCTTGCCGCTGGTAGCGCCGAACACCAGCTCGGCGGCGATCAACGTGCGCCAGGCAAACGCCCAGCCGATTTTCAGCCCGGCGAGAATCGACGGCAGCGCCGCCGGAATCAGGATGAACAGCACGAAGCGCATGCCTTTCAAACCGTAATTGCGCCCGGCCATGCGCAGGGTTTCCGAGACGCCAAGGAACCCGGCGTAGGTGTTCAACGCCAACGCCCAGAGCACCGAATGCACCAGCACGAAAATCAGGCTGTTCTGCCCCAGGCCAAACCACAGCAGCGCCAGCGGCAGCAGCGCAATTGCCGGCAGCGGATTGAACATCGAGGTCAGCGTACTTAGCAGATCGCGACCGAACTGGGTCGATACGGCCAATGTCGTCAGGGCAAACGCCAGGACGATGCCGATCAAATAGCCCTTGAGCAACACCACCAGGGAAATCCAGACTTTGCCGAGCAACTCACCACTGAGCAAACCGTCGTACAACGCGCTGCCGGTTTGCAGAAAACTCGGCAAAAGCAGGTCGTTGTTCTGAAGGCGAGCAACCACTTCCCACAGCACCGCGAGCAGAATCAGGATCAGGCTTTTACGAACCCAGCCTTGTTGCCACAAACGCTGACCAAGCGGTAATTCCCGCTCCAGCGGTACGCTGGTCAGCGGCTGCAAAACGGTTTCGAACGCTTCACGCGCGGATGATGACTGGCTCATCGGGCACTCCTCTCAATGGCTCAATAAGCGATGCGAATGTCGGAAAAATCCAGCTCGCGCTCGGTTTCCGGGGACTGGCCTTCATCGAACAACAACCGATGAATCCGCCGCGCCGACTCCTGAAAGGCCACGCCGCCGAGGCTGTGCAAATCGTATTGATGGCTGTGGACTTCCGCCCGTACCCGGCCGGGATGCGGCGACAGCAGCAGGATGCGATTACCCACCACCAACGCCTCTTCAATGGAGTGCGTGACGAACAGCAACGTGAAACGCACCTCCTCCCAGAGCAGCAGCAATTCTTCCTGCATCTTGCGCCGGGTCAGTGCATCGAGCGCGGCGAAGGGTTCATCCATCAGGAGGATTTTCGGCTGCATCGCCAGCGCCCGGGCGATGGCGACCCGTGCCTTCATGCCGCCCGACAAGGTGTGCGGATAAGCATCGGCGAACGCCGACAGACCGACCTTGCCCAGGTAGTGCAGCGCCCGTTCTTCGGCTTCTTTGCGCTTGAGGGTTTTCGAGGCCAGCAGTGGAAACATCACGTTCTGTTTGACGGTTTTCCAAGGCGGCAGTTGATCGAATTCCTGAAACACCACGATCCGGTCCGGCCCCGGCGCATGGACGGTTTGACCTTGCAGACGAATCTCGCCTTCAACGGGTTGGATGAAACCGGCAACTGCCTTGAGCAACGTGGATTTGCCGCAACCGGAAGGACCGAGCAGCACAAAGCGGTCCGCCGGGTCGATTTCAAAACTGACTTGGTGGGTCGCTCGAACCACACGCTGCGGCGTGCGGTATTCGAGGCTGACGTTATCGACTGACAGCAGCGCCTGAGCTGTGACGTTCGATTTGCTGACCGTGTGGCCTTGCAAAGGGGCGTTCATGTCGGTCAGCTCCCTTGCAGCGGTTTGGCGTCCTGGAAGAAGTAATCCTTCCACGAATCCGGTTTGTTTTTGATCGCACCGACGCGGTAGAGAAACTCGGCAAGTGGATAGGTATTTTTCGGTGTGACGCTGAATTCGAACTGCGGGTTATCGATGATTTTCAGCAGCGCGGCGCGATCAATTTTCGCCTTGGTCACGCGGATGTAGGTATCGGCGGCGGCGCCTTTGTCGTTCTGGGCAAACTGCGCGGCTTCGGTCAGCGCCTCGACGAACGCCTTGTAGGTTTTCGGGTTCTCGTTGCGGAATTTCTCGGTGGCGAACAGCACCGTCGGCGAGTTCGGGCCGAGCAGGTCATAGGTGTTCAGCACCACATGGACGTTGGGGTTGGCCAGCGCCTGATCCTGGAATGGCGGGTTGGAGAAGTGCCCGCTCAGCTCGGTGCCGCCAGCAATCAGCGCCGCCGTGGCGTCGGGGTGCGGAACGGCGATGGTGTACTTGTCGAGGCGATCGAATTCCTTGTCGCCCCACTGCCTGGCGGCCGCGTATTGCAGGAAGCGCGACTGCACCGACACGCCCACGGCCGGCACCGCGATACGGTCCTTCTCGGTGAAATCGGCGATGGTTTTGACCTTGGGATTGTTGCTCACCAAGTAGTACGGGAAGTTGCCGAGGGAAGCCACGGCTTTGACGTTCTGCTTGCCGTGGGTGCGGTCCCAGATGGTCAGCAGCGGACCGACCCCGGCGCCGGCGATATCAATCGAACCGGAGAGCAATGCATCGTTGACCGCCGCACCACCGGACAGCTGAGTCCAGTCGACTTTGATGTCGATGCCTTCCTGCTTGCCGTATTTCTCGATCAGGTTCTGATCGCGCACCACGTTAAGCAGCAGGTAAACGATGCCGAACTGTTCGGCGATGCGGATTTCACCTTCGGCATGGGCCACGGTCGGCGCCACCAGGCTGCCGGCGATCAGGCTGAAACCCAGACCGATGGCCGCAGCCAGCGGTGCAAAGGGAAGACGTTTGGACATGATTCAATCTCCGACAAATCAGAAAGGCGCGTCGCCCTGAATGGTGGTGCGATACAACTTGCGGCGCAGATGGCTTGGGCATCCGGCGGCGAGGTGGATCAGCGAGCGGTTGTCCCAGAACACGAGGTCGTGGGGCTGCCATTGATGGCGGTAGATGTTGTGCGGCAGCACGCTGTGGGCGTAGAGCTCGTCGAGCAGCTGCTTGCTCTCGTCGTCCGGCAATCCAATGATGCGGGTGGTAAAACCCTCGCTGACGAACAACGCCTTGCGGCCGTTTTCCGGGTGGGTGCGCACGATGGGGTGGACGACTTCGGCGACTTGGGCCAACTGCTCCGGCGTCAGGGTCGGACGCCAGTTGCCTTCAAATTTGGTCTCGCTATAACGCGCCGTGTATGAGTGCGCCGCCGAGCGACCTTCGACCGCTTTGCGCAATGCCTCGGGCAAGCTGTCCCAGGCTTTGTGCATGTCGGCAAACAGGGTGTCTCCACCTTCGGACGGCAACTCCTGGGCGTGCAACATCGAGCCCAGGCTTGGCAGTTCTTTATAGGACAGATCGGAGTGCCAGAACTTGCCGGCATCACCCAGGCCGATGGATTGGCCATTTTCGATGATGTTGGAAACGATGAGGATTTCCGGGTGCCCGGTCAGCAGGAACTGCTTGAGCACATGAATCTGCAACACGCCGAAGCGGCGGCTGAAGTCGATTTGCTGTTCGGGAGTAATGCGTTGGTCGCGGAACACCACGACGTGATGATCCAGGTGCGCGCGATGGAGGCGGGCGAAGTCCTGATCGTTGATCGGACGGGACAGGTCCAGGCCGATGACTTCGGCGCCAACGGCACCACTGAAGGGGCGAATCTCGAAGGTTTGTGGTGCGATTGCAGGTGATGCAGAGACGGCTGACATAAAAACTCACTCCCACGCACGGCACGCTCAAGGCGCGCGCGTCGATCAGAAACTCACGGAGGTCCCGTGTTGGTTCGTTTCGTGCGGCGCGCCGATTGGTCGGCAGGTACGCAGGAGTACAACCTTATAGGCATAAGAATTGAAATTTAAATACCGTTAGTGAATAACGATATGACTTTAGGCACACTCAGCCGACCGCACAGCGTTGTTCCAGCCAACTCCCCAAATCGTTCGGGGCCAGGGGTCTTGAGATCAGGAAGCCTTGACCGATCCGATATCCCTGTTTTTGCAGAATGTGTTGCTGCGCCAAGGTCTCGATACCTTCAGCCACCACCCTCAATTGCAAACTTTCGCCAATGCGAATAACCGCCTCACTCAATGCCTGACTGGTTGCATCGCTCTCCAGGTCATGCACAAAGCTACGATCAAGCTTGAGTTCCTGGATCGGCATACGTTGCAAGTAACTCAGGCTGGAGAAACCCGTGCCGAAATCATCCATCGCCAGACTGATACCCAGCGCATGCACCTCTTTGATCGTGGTCAAGGTGTCAGGGTTGGTATCCATCAGCACGCCTTCGGTAATTTCCAGCGTCAGATCCTTGGCCTGCAAACCATGCTCTTCAAGCGTCCTGGTGATGATGTTCGACAGATTGCGATTGTGGAAATTGGTCGGCGACATGTTTACCGAAACGGTTGGCACCCGCAGCCCTTGCTTGCGCCAGGCCGCCAATTGGCGGCAGGACTCACGCAGCGCCCATAAACCGAATTCCCCGATCAAGCCGCACTCTTCCGCCAGCGGAATAAAACTCGCGGGAGAGATTTCTCCCAACTGAGGATGGGTCCATCGCGCAAGGGCCTCGATGCCATACAGTTCGGATTCACACAGGTCGATCTGCGGCTGATAAACCAGGTACAGGGCTTCACCATCAATGGCTTCGCGTAAAGCGGCCTCCAGGCGCAAACGCCCTTTCGCTAACTGATCCAGCCCGTCACTGAAAAAACAGACGCTGCCGCGGCCACTGGTCTTGGCTTGATACATCGCCATATCGGCGCGATGTAACAACAGCTCCATCGTGCGACCGTCTTCCGGAAACATGCTGACGCCGATACTCATCGACGGCTTGAGTGTCACACCCGAAATCTGGCATGGAGCACTCAGCCGAACTCTCAACTGTTCGATCAAATCGGTCGCATGCACTAACGTGCATTGAGGCAGAACCAGAACGAATTCATCACCCGATAGCCGGCTGACGATGTCGCTCTCCCGTCGACACTCGGACAAGCGACGAGCCATCACGCGCAAGAACTCATCCCCGGCAGGGTGCCCGAGGGAGTCGTTGACCTGCTTGAATCGATCCAGATCAATGAAAATGACCGCCAGGCTCGATTGATGCCGGGAAGCTTGAGCAATGGCCTGCTCTGCCCGCGCATGGAGCAAGTTGCGATTGGTCAAACCCGTCAGGTCGTCATAGAACGCCAGTTGGCGTATGTGCAAACGGGACTCCTCACGCTCCAGCGCCAGGGCGCACAAATGAATGCACGCATTGACCAGTAAATAGTGCAGCGGACTGGGTTCACGCGAGTCGCGGTAATAAAACGCGAACGTCCCCAACACACGCCCGTCGGTGCATTTTATCGGCGTTGACCAACACGCCTTCAAACCGAGCGGCAGCGCCAGCTCCCGGAATCCGTCCCAGAAAGGATGCGAGGCAATATCACTGACCATGACGGGTTCGCCACTGAACGCTGCCGCCCCGCAAGAACCGGATTCGGGTCCGATGGGAGTTCCGTCCAGCGCCTTGGAGTAAGCGATCGGAAGACCGGGGGCCGCCAACGTATGGAGTAACCCCTGGCCATCGACCCGCAATACCGTAGCGATCACTTCCGGCGCGATTCGCTGCACTTCCACGCACGCCAGATTCATCAAGGTTTCCAGTGACTCTTCACGAACCATCGCTTCCAGCATTTTGTGTCGCAGCACTTCATGCATGCGCGTAAGGGTCACATCGATCATCACACTCACGGTATTGGTCATGTGCCCGTGAACGTCATTAACCGGGTACGTAGTGACGTTGCACCACACCCGTTGGCCGCCGCGGTCATAACCGAATTCCTGACCATGGTAGGCATTGCTCTTGAGGAGTTGGCGGCGGATCGCTGCGATGCGTGAATGCGTGAAGTACGGAGCCAATACGTCAATCGGTGTTTTGTTGACGACGTCCTGTGCGCTATAGCCAAACATTTGAGTGAAGCCGTCATTGACGTAAATGATCGACCACGACGCGTCAGTGATGATGATCGCGTTGTCCGTGGTATCGACCACCAATGACAACAGATACAACTGGCGCTGCTCTTCATGTTGCCGGGTAACGTCTTTGATAAACGCGGCGTAGAGGATCTGCCCCTGAGCCTCGATCTTTGAAATGGACATCGACCCCCAGCGTCGGGTGCCGTCCTTGCACTCGATCAGCACATCGCGACTGGTGCCGACGATTTTATTGATTCCGGTGCGTCGGTTCGCTTCGATATAACCGTCGTGCAGGGGACGAATCAGTTTCGGCACCAACTGCTCGACATTTCGCCCCATCACCTCGTGACTGCCGTATCCCCAGAGCTTTTCCGAGGCCTCATTGAACAGAATGATCCGGTTTTGGCTGTCGATGACCACGACACTATCAACGCTCTGCTCCAGGGTCTGGATGAAGATTTGCGAAAGATCCTTACGGTACGACATGGCGGTGATCTACTGATTGGGAGGAAATGAGGAACTGGGCACGTCCCAAACATCAAACGCTCGGCGAGGCAGACCCAGCCGACTTTCGGATGCGATGGATTCAATCGAAATGAGGAGTCAATGACGGGCTTGGAGGTGAAATCGTAACGGCATGTAGAAAGGAATGACGCGTGTAGCAAGGCTCTGCGAAGACAATGGGAGGATCAACATGCGGGCACGTCCCTTTATTAGAAAAAGTATAGGTCTTACGCCGATATCAATATGCCGCCACTGCGCGCCTGCAAGCTTGATTCACATCAATGGAAAAGTTGAATGCGAGGAAAAATAGTGGCCAGCAATGCATTTGACTCTCCCCTCATCTGACCAAAAACCATCGTGCGTGCAACACCTCACATCCTCGAATATGGGCTTGAACAGATTGCCGGGCAGGCTCTTTTGCCGGCGATGAAACCGCTATTGACCCCAAACGATGACGTCGCTGTAAGGCGTTTGCAGATCACGCTCGGGAATTTCCCAGATGATCAGTTTGGGCGGCGTCTGCTTGAACGCCGGGTTGTTGAAATAACCATTGGCGCCACCGGAAAATTCACCACCGTCCTTGGCGAAATTGCCAATCGGCGCACCCAGCGCCTGCTGCAAAAACCCGGCAAAGTTGGAATTGCGCGAAAACGAGGTTCCGATCAGTGCCACGTTCGGCAGGTTGTCATCGCCAAACAGGTCATCGAGGTTATCGCCGCCGCTTGGCGCTGCGGCCACTTTCTCGCTGATCTGCGTGGTCGCCACGGTTTCCGGAGTCGGTTGCAGTGTCACCGGCAGCCACTCCAGACCGGCGAGCCTGACCAGGTCGCCCGGACGGCGTGCCGGTTCCTGCACCTGCGCCTCGAAATCCTTGTGCGGCGTGGCGCTGATGCCCATGCGCTGCACGTGCGCGGCCACGGCTTTGGCAGCGGCAGCGGCGCCGGTTTCGCTCCAGTGGGTGTCGGTGCGCAGGTACGCGTCGGCGCCCAACGGTTGCAGGCTCGGCGCCAGGTCCACAGCGGCGACACCCGCCTTGTTCAGCCCATCGACCCACGCCACGGCGCGGTCCTGCAACATCGCCGGGCGACGCAGGTCGCACAGTTGCGCCTGAACGATGCGGCTCTTGTCCGGCACCACCGCCACCAACAACGTGATGCCGCGTTTGGCCAAGCGTTGTTGGAGTTCACGCACCACGCCAGCCTTGGTGTCGGCATTGGCGCGGGCGTGACGGTTGATGCGCATCTCATCGGTCAGGAACAACCAGCCGGCACACCCCGAGCGCACCCGTGGGCCGGTATCGTGCAGCACCAGCCAGCTTGCGCCGCGCTCCAGATCCGCCGCCTGCTCAGGCATTGTCGCCTGCGACAACTGCTTGGCAATCTTGTGGGTGATGTCGCCTTCCAGTGCGGCCTGAGGCGTCAGTTTGGGCGGCATGAACTCGACTTTTCCGCTCGCCAGCAGCCAGACGCAAGAAGCGAAAGCCAGCGCCAGAAAAGCCACGAACACGACGCCCGACAGCTTGCTGATGCGGGCGGTACGTTCGCAGGGTTGAGCCGGTGCGGGAGACGAAGCAGTCATGGGCGCGGTCATCAGAACTGAAAGTACAGAAAGGGTACGGCTTCACGGCTCGCGATCAACGCAAACGAAAGCAGGAACCCCGCCACCGGCCACAGGGCCGTGATCGGAACGAACAAGGCGTGACGGGCAAACCGTTGCTCGACACGACTTTGCAACAGTGGCGCGAGGATGCACACCAGGCCGAGCATCGCTGCCAGCCCATGCACCGGACGCAAGGTCACCGCCAGCGCATCACCCAACGCAAAGTCATGCAGGCCAAACTGCCCGGCATACATGGTCATCGCCGAATGGAAATCCGGCGCGCGGAACAGCGTCCAGGCGAGGAGCACAAACAACAACGTCAGGCTGTGCGAAAGCAGCGGTGGAATGCCTGGCAAACGGGAACGGGACCAGAGGCGATCAACGCACAATGCGACCCCGTGCGCCGAACCCCACAACAGGTAATTCCAGCTGTCGCCGCCGTGCCACAGACCGGCGATGGCCATGGTCAGGAACAGGTTGCGGTACGTTTTCCACGCACCGTTGCGGTTACCGCCAAGGGCGATGTAGAGGTAATCACGCAGCCAACTCGACAGCGACAAATGCCAGCGCCGCCAGAAGTCCTGGATGCTGCTGGCAAGGTACGGCCGGTTGAAGTTTTCCGGAAAGTGAAAGCCCAGCATCAGGCCCAGGCCGATGGCCATGGCGCTGTAGCCGGCAAAGTCGAAAAACAGTTGCAGCGAGTAGGCCAGGCAGCCAATCCAGGCGTCGACAAAGGACGGGTTTTCCAGATGGAACGCAACGTCCACCAGCGGCGACAGCGTGTCGGCCACCAGCACTTTCATGCACATGCCGATCATGAAACGACGCGCACCGAGGGAGAAATTCTGCCAACTGAAATACCGCTGCGTCAGCTCCCGGCGTACCCAGTCATAACGAATGATCGGGCCGGCGATGGAGTGGCCGAACATGGAAATGTACGTGGCGTAATTGATGAAACTGCGCTCCACCGGCACGGTATGCCGATGCACGTCCACCAGATAGGAAATCGCCTGCAGCACGATGAACGACAGGCCCGCCGGCAGCGCCACCCGCTGCCATTCCAGCGGCATCGCCCCGTAATAAGTGATCAGCTCACTCCAGGTCCCGGCGAGGATGTTGGCGTATTTGTACCAGCACAACACCGCCGTGTTGAACACGATCAGCGCGATCAACAGCCGCACTCGTCCACGGGAGCCGTCCGGCGCGCGATCCACCAGCAGGCCGCCCACCCACGCCACAATCGTCAGCACGATATGCAGCGTCAGGAACAACGGGCTCAGCCAGCCGTAGAACAGCCAACTGCCGAGCAACAGGATGACATTGCGCCAGGCCGGTCGGCCCAAGGCGTAGACCAGCAGAAACGCTGGCAAAAACAATGTCAGGAACTCTAACGAGGCGAAAACCATGGCAGCGGCGAGATCCGATCAGTGGGACAACGAGTCCGTGGCGTTCAACACACGTGGTCCTGCGGCCGACGGCACCAGCAGCACGCTGTAGCGCTCACCCGCTTTGAGTTCCCCCAGGTCCAGCGGCGCGCCGACGTTGGCGTTGGCGCACACCAGTTGCACCGACAGGCTCACCGGGTTGATCGAGCGACGTTGCAAGCTGTCGACCGGCACCGCTTTGAACAGGTCGGCGGTACGCCCGGCTGGACGTAAACTGGCGTCGGCGCACGAAGCGTCGACGTTGAAGAACGCCAGCGACGCTTTCAGGCCGTTGAAGTCGTCCGGCTGTTCGCGCACGGCCACTTGCTTGAGGCCAGCGCCGTCCGGCAACACCAGCACGGTGGCAAATTCACCGGGCTCGACTTTCAAATCCATGGCCAGTTTTTGCGCACCGCTGACCAGGCTGCCCTTGATCGGACTGCTGGCCTGCACCGGGAAAAACAACGACACCGGTGCGGCCACTTCAAGACGCAGCGGCGGTTGCCCGGCCTGCGCGATCACGTCCAGCGGTGCGGTGCCGGCGTTGACGAAGCGGATGAACGCCGAATCTTCGGCCGGGCCGGTGGGGTACAACGCCACTTCGGCGTGGGCCAGCGTACTGATCGACAACACCGGGACGGCCGCGAGCGCCGCGAACAGCTTGATCATTTCTTGGCTTCCTTGACGGCCGGGGTTTCCAGCAAGGCCTTGCTGATGTCAGCGCTCCAGGTCTTGTAGCCCGGCGCGGTCAAATGCTGACCGTCCACCGTGGCCCACTGGCCCGGCTTGGAGAACTGCAGCGAGTCGATGTAGCTGCACGGCGCCACGTTGGCGGCGAGGAATTTAGAGGTCATCTCGACTCGGGCAAAGGTCTTGCCGTATTTGCCGCCTTCGGTGCCCCAATTCGGGCCGACCCACGCGCAACGGGTGCCGTTGGCCGAGATTTCCTTGGTCAGCGCCGTGGTCTGCTGCCACAGCCAGGCTTTCGGGAACGCCGGTTTGGTGTAGCTGGCCATGGTGTCACCCATGACAATCAACACCAGGTCCGGTTTGTCGGTGGCCAGCAACTGGCTGATCGGCAAGGTCGCGGCTTTGCCACCGAGCACGACGGTTTTTTCCGTGCCGCGGCGCTCGGCGCCACCGCAGGTACCCGGCGTGGCTTTGAGCCAGTCACCGGCGTTGGCGCCGCAAATACCCAAGGTATGCACGGTCGCCCCCTGGGCAACCAGGCTGTCATGCAGGGAGGAAATCAGATAGTCAGGCGTCGCCAGGTGGCTGTCGCCAATCATCAAAATGGTCATGCCTGCCAGAATCGATACTGCCACGGTGCAAACTCCTGCTGCTTAATTCGAATAAGGGGAACGGTAAGGGCTGACCGGCATCGCCATGCGACCGGTGAAGTCTTCAAACATGTACCGCAGGTACAAACCACCGGTGAATTGCTTGTAGTCCTGGGCGTTATCCAGGCCGAAGCTGCCACCCAGGAAGACGTTGTCGCCAAAACGGTACTCGGCGGCCGCGTTCAGGTTGTAACCGACGCCTGTCTTGTTCTGTCCCGAGTACTGGGTCGGCACAATGATCCCGGCCGTGGCGTACTGCTGCGATACTTGATTCAGCACGCTCTGCATGTCGTCGTCGTTCGGGAAATACGGGGTCGCATCCTGCTCGATGTGCTGCACGCCAACCGAGCCCTTGATCGAATAACTCAAGCGGTCGGTGCGTTGTGACCAGCCGATCGGCACGCCGATGGAAAAGAAGTTTTGCGGGCTGAAGTAACCGCCGTTGCCATAGGTGAAGTTGCCCTGGTTCTTGTCGTAGCTGATGCCGGTGAGGCTCAGGCCGGCGGTCAACTGACGGCTGTCGTCATTGAGCAAGTACCAGTAGACCCCGGTACCGGCCTCGGCACGGCTGTTGGATTCGACATGGTTGCCCACCAGTTTGTGCAGGCCGCCGTAGCCATAGACGCCGTAGTCGCCATTGTCATAGCTCAACTGCAAACGCCCGCCGTTGGCGGTGACGCCTCCCCATTCCAGTCCACTGCGAGCGTCTCGCGCACCGGCGAAAGACACCAGGCTGTCGGTCACCGGGCGCCGCGACAGGCTCAGGCCGTAGCGGAAATCGCTGCCTTCGGTGAACGAGCGATCAAGGCTGATACCGCCGACCACGGTGCTGTAGAGGAAACCCATGGGGCTGGCGCCCACATCGGTTTTCAGCCCCAGCGACGGGTTCTCGTAAGCCACGGCCAGACCGACACCCGTGTCCTTTTGGCGCCCGACCGGGCCGCTGATCTGGTTACGCAGAAAATCGCTCTGGGCCGGGTCCGTGTTGTTCGCCAATTGGGCTTGCAACGCGGCCATTTGCTGTTCATTGAAACCACCGAAGCGTGACTTCGCAGGATCACTGATGCCACCGGCGTTCAGCGACACCGGTGTCACCCGCAGCGCCAGACGGTCATCGTCCAGCGGCACACTGATTTCCAGCGGCGTTTCGACGTCGGTGATTTTGCTCAGGCCCGCCTCGCTGTCATTGCTGCGGATGGTCACGCCTTGAGTGACACGCGGGCTGCGCTCCTGATCAATCTGATCAAGCGCACTTTGCATCGCCTGACGGGCTTCTGTCTGCGGGTCCGTCGGCTTGGCCGAGGCCGAACGGCGAGTGTCATCGAAGCCGGCGCGCGCGGGTTGCGCTGCGTAAGCGCCTGCGCTGCCGTTCATTGCCAGGGTATTCGATGTGGTGGGCTCGGCCTCATCCGCCGCCTGCGCAACTTGCACCTGCGCGGGTGCCGGAATTTGTGACAGCGTGGCCTCGGCCAGCCGCGATTGACTGCGCTGGCCGGCCTTGCCCACAAATGGGTTGGCGGCCACGGTCCCGGCAAACGGATTGGCTTCTTCCTTGCTCGGCGCTTGCAGTGCCAGGGCGCGCGCATACAGTTGCGCAGCCTTGGCGTTCTTGCCTTGGGCGCGATACAGACTGGCAGCGGTGGCGAGAATCGGCGCATCGTTCGGCGCCAGTTCCAGCGCCTTGTCCATGGCTTTCTCGGCGCCGCGATAATCGCCGGACTGATTCAAGGCCTGGGCCATGCCGATCTGCAACTGCGGATCATTCGGCGCCTGGTCGAGCAGCGGTTGATACAGCTCGATGGCTTTTTTGGCGTTGTTGTTGGCCAGGTACATGCGCGCCAGCGCGCCAACCGCCAAGGGATCGTTCGGGCGTTGGGCCAGGGCCGGTGCGAGCGTGTCGTAGGCCGCCACGAGGTCGCCCTTCTCCCGCAACAGATCGGCCTGACGCACGGTGTACAGGTACAACAGTTGGTCATAATTGCGCTGATCCGCCGCCGCCAATGGCTGGCTCTGCAACTCGTGCAGGATCTGATTGACCTGCACGTCGTCACCGGTTTTCAGCAGCACGCCGGCATACGCCAGGCGCAGCGACGCCGACGGTGTGCTGCTTTGCGCCATGGCGCTGCGCAGCATCGACAACGCGTGTTCGGTATCACCGGCATCGACGTACGCCGAAGCCAGCATGCCCAACGATTCAGGTTTGCCGTTGGCGGCCAGTTCGGCACGGCGCAGCAGGGTGATGGCTTGGCTGCGGTCACCCTGTTTGGCCAGGGTTGAAGCCTGGCTGGCCAGCGATTGCACTTGAACCTCGTTGGCCAGTTGTTGCATCGCCGTGCTGCGCTGGCTCACCGGGATGCGCTCCAGCGTGCTTTGCGCGGTCGACCATTCGCCCAACTGGCTCGACAGCAACGCGCTGACGTACAGCGCATCGACACGCTGCGGATCGGCTTTCAACAGCTCGGCCATGGTCTGCCGGGCTTTGTCCGGGGCCTTCGCCTGCACGTACAGGCGCGCCAGGTCATAGCGCGTCCAGACATTCTGCGGGTCGTTGCGCACTGCTTCCTGTTGCGCGGCAATCGCGCCGTTGAGGTCGCCGCTGCGCTCGGCATTTTTCGCCTGGCCGACCGCGACGGCGGCACGCAATGGCCGCAAATCGCCAAGGCGTTTTTGCTGGGCAGCGTTCAGCCCTTCGATCATTCGTAACCCTTGGCTGGCCTGGCCGTTTTGCGCCAGCACGGTGATCAGCCCCAACACGGCCGCAGGGTTGTCGTTGTCCAGGGTCAGCGCCTGACGATAGCTCGCCTCGGCATTGTCCAACTGGTTCTGCTCCGCTTGCACGCCGCCCAGGGCGACATAGCCTTCGACTTGTCGCGGTTTACTGGCGATGGCCTGTTGCAACAGGCTGCGTGCGCGCACCAGATCGTGATCGGTTTTGGCCTTGTCGGCCTGGCCCAGCAGATCCCAGTAGCGATTGCTCTCCAGCGCCGCTTGCCAGCGCGGGTTGCCGCCACGGCCGGCGGCACGCTTGAGCAGTTCATTGGCGTCGCTCAAACGGCCCTGACGCTGACGAACAATCCCCAGGCCGCCCAACGCGTCGGCGTCCTGCGCTTGTTCTTTGAGTCGCGCCAGAAAGGCTTGCTCGGCGACATTCAGTTGGTTGTCCTGAAGCGCCTTGAAACCGCGGGCCAGATTCGGATTCTGCTGGGCAGCCACGGCGGCCGTGCCACGGCTGTTCATTTGCGTGCGAATCTCGGCATCGTCCGGATTGGCCTTGAGGTACTCCTCGAACAACGGGATCTCCGCCGCACGTGGCGAACCCAGCCACACCAGACCTTCGCGCCAACTCTCGGTGGCTTCACCGCCCAGTTCGGGCAGGGTCGACAGCTGACCCAAGCGGCGAATACCGTCGGTTCGGGTAGCCTCGTTACGCAGCAGCAGTTTAGCCAACACCAGTTTAACCTTGGCATTGTTCGGGCTCTGTTGCAGCAAACGCTCCAGGCCCTGGCGCGACTCGGTCCAGCCGCCGGCCGTGTAGCCCAGGTAGTTGTAGAACTCCAGGCCCAGCTCCCCTTGGGGCGCCTTGCCCGCGAAAATCTGCCGATAGATCGGCATGGCCTTGTCCAGCTCGCCCGCCGTCGCCAGCAAACGCGCCTGCTCCAACTGATCGAGGTTGTTGCCGCTCTGCAAGGCGATGGCTTGCTCCAGCAACAACGTTTGCGACTCGCCGGGATGAGTTTGCTTGAGCTGATCCAGGTAGCGATTGGCGCCCGCAGGGCGGTTGGCCTTGAGCTCCAGCAAGCCCAGACCGTAAAACGCATCGGCTTGCTGCGGATCGATCAGCAGCAGTTTTTTCCAGGCTTCGGTGGCCCGGGCCTGGTCACCTTGTGCCTGCCAGTATTGCCCCTGTTGCAACAGCGCCTTGCCGGCGTCGTTGAGCGCGGCAAAGCTGCTGCTGTGGATCAGGGCGGCAAATATCCCGAAGGCTATGGCGTGACGGCGCGCTGGCATTGCTTCTCCCACATCGGTTGCAACTTCCCGTGATCGAGGAAGTGGTAGCGGTTGTCCATGTAGCCCAGCGAAAACAGGCTCAGTACAAAAAAGTAATAGGGTGGCTGCTTCGCCTGGACCGCTTCGGGGGTCAGGGTCTGGGCCATCAGTTGCTGCACGCGCAAGGCCTGCTGCTGTTGCAGCGACGCAGTGCCCAGCGCTTTGAAATACGGCAGCAGCGCGGCGGAAAATCCGAACGGTCCGGCACCGCTGCGCTGACCGCTGAGCACCTGGACTTGCTCCGGCGGCACACCGTCGGCGAGCGTGGCGGCGAGCATGCCGCCCAGGCTGCCGAGCAACGGTTTGCGCAGCGGGTCCTTGACCGGCATCACGCCCGCCCACAGGTACGTGCGGATCGCATCGTAACTGCCCAACTCACCCTTGACCGGGTCGACGATGAACTCGCCCTTGCCCGGCCCGGTACGGCGATAACTGACCCAATCGGCCACAAAGCCTTTGTAGCTGACGGCCTTGATCAGGGTCGCGGTGTTCGTGGCGATTTCCGCCCACGGTCCGTTGCGATCGATGTCGGCGAATCGGCGCAGCACCGGAATCGGCATGTAACTGGGGTTGAGCTGCCACAGTTCGGGTTTGTTGAGGTCGGGTTTGATAAAACCGACTTTGCCCGGCATCAGCATTTTGCCCAGCCCCGGCAGGTCTTCGACCTCTTGGGTGGCGACGTTGTGCAGAATCTGGCGCGCCGTCTGGGTGTAGGCGTCGTTGTGCCAAAGTCTTCCGGCTTCGAGCAACGCATAGGCGAACCAGAGATCGGCATCAGATGCCGAATTGCTGTCCAGCAGGCGCCAGGTGCCCTGTTCGTCCAGGCCCCAGAACCAACCCGGCAGATTGCTCTTGATATTGCCCTGGGCGAGGTTGTCCTGACTCCAACGCCACAGCTTGTCGAAGGTCACGCGGTCATTCGCCACCAGGGCGAAGAACATGGCGTACGACTGACCTTCAGACGAGCTGTGACGTTGCGGCGTGCTGGCATCCAGCACACGCCCGTCGGGTTGCACAAAGTGCTCGACGAACGTCTGCCACAACGGCCAGGTCGATGCCTCGCAGCGTTGCGCCTGGGCGGTGGCGGGCAGCAGCCATGCCAGCAGCAGCGTCGACAGAGCGATCATGGCGGCGCGGCGCGGGCGTTTATGGGCGAAGGCGGGCACGCTCATCACACCTCAAGACGTCGTTTGGCTCGGGCGCGCAGCGACACGTACGCCAGACCACTGAGCAGCAAAATGGCCAGCCCGGTCAGCGCAAACATCCAGCCCACATGCCGCGACAACATCCATTGCACGTACTTGAACGGTCCGAGATCGCCAACGTAGTACTGCTCGTCCGCCACCAGCGCTTCGATGGATTTGCCGCGAACCACCACCAGGCTGCCCTGGATCGACTGGGTGTATTCCTCGCCACCGATCAACGCCTTGGTCGCGTCGATGAGACCCTCCGGCCGGTCGCTGGCAATGACCACGACACTGCGACCGCTCTTTAGCGGCGACTCGAAACCGGTCAGGTAGGTGCTGCGCTGCCCGCCGGAAAACGCCATGGCCAGTCGCGCCTTGCGCTGGTTGGCATCCGGGTCGGGGCTGAACCAGTCCCGCACGCGCATGGGCAAATCGGACAATTCGAAACGTTGCTGGCCGTCATTCCCGGCCGCCGGCAGGCGATCGGCCCATTGGGTCAGCAGCGGCTGGTTGGCCCCGGACGCCAACACCAGCAAATCCTTGTCGGCAGCCGCGGCGACCTGTGCCGCTTGCGTCACCTGTACGCCAGTGGCCGGGTAACCGGTGGACTGGCCAAACCGTCCGAGCACAGTGAGGTAGGCATCCAGATCCGCAGCCCCGGCGTTGTCCGGCAGCACCACGGCGGTTTGCGACAGGTCGGCCAGGCGAGTGAACGGGAAGCCCGCGTCCTTGAACACGCCAAGGTTCGGCATGGCCATGAAGTGGTCGTAGCCGCTCAGGTCGAGGGTCGATTCCGGGTCCACGCTGCCGCGCATGTTGTCGATGATGATGTCGCCGCACTCGCCCTGTTTGATGTAATCGAACATGTAGCGCAGTTGCAGACGCGATTGCAGGGCGACCGAGTTCAATGGCAGGCGCACACGAACCTCGCGGGCCAGGCTGTCGTTGGTCTTCAGTGCGCTGAGCACACCACTGTCGAGTTTGTCCTGGGACGGCAGGTTACGAGACTGAATCAGCCCGTCGTTGAAGCTGACAATGAACGACGAGTTGGAGGATTTCTCCTGGGGGGTGTAGCGGTATTTGAGGTCCAGCGGTGCTCCATCGTCGCGCCAGGTGAACAGGTCCGGCGGGAAATTCAGCGGCACGGTGATCTCGCCCGGGTTGTAGCCGGCGACGTTCAACTGCTTGGCCGCAATCAATTCACCCAGCTTGACCGGGCGATCGGTGGGCAACCAGTTCGGTGCGTCGTACGGCTTGCGGGGCTGCACGTTGTCGAGATGGTCGATGACGACGCGGCTGCCCGACAAGGCCTGGCTGCCCAGCACCAGCGCAGTCGCGGCACGCTTGAGCTCGGCGCCATCGCGACCGGTAATGATCAGCAGTTTGCCGTTGGCATCGTTGGGGTTGCTCATCAGCGTCAGGGTCGGCCCTGTCGCGGCCGGCAGCGTCAACGGGCCCAGTTTCAGCGCATCTGGACCACTGAGCAGCACCACGGCATTGCCGCTGCCCGGCAACTGGTTGAAGTGCGAAGAGAACATCGCGCCGCGATAGCTGGCCTGCGCGCCGAACCAGGACGACAGTGCGCCGGCAGCCTCCAGGGTGCTGTTATCAGGCGCGGTGGCAAACACAAACGGCAAGCTCAGCTGGCGCGCATCCCGACGGTCGAAAAACGGCAGAGGCAGGATCGCCAGATCGTCCGGCAGGGACAGTGGCGACACTTGAATGTCGAGCTGACTGCTGTTGCTGATCTTGGCCCACAGGCTGGAGTGCTGCGGGTCCTCGCAACTCATCGAATAATGGCCGACGAACTGCAGGCTCAAACGGTTGAACTCGGTGATCAGGTGGGCGGGAATCTCCACCACCTGCTTTTGCATCACCCCGGCGTTTTCCTTGGGCAAAGGCAGGCTGGCAGCCACCTCATCGTTGACCATCACGTTGATCTGCGAAAGGTCGGCCAACAACGCAGGGGAATAGGTGTACTGCAACGTCAGGTGCGCGCCGGTCACGATTGCATCGGCGCGCACGTCGAAGTTGACGCTGTCGCTGGATTCCACGCCGCGCAGGGTCATCGGATAGTTCCGACCCAACTGCTTGAGCGTCAGGCTGTAGTTGCCGACACCTGCCGTAGCACCGGTCACCGGCGCCGTTTCGGCAAACGCCGCAGCACCACTCCCCAACGCCAGCAAGGTGCAGGTCGCACGAGCCAGAATACGGCGAGCGCCGCGCAGGTTACCGACAGCGAAAGACTTCGAGTTCATCACTTGTCCAGAACGTTTTCTAAGAGGGGGGGGGATGGACGACGGTTGCGCAGCCATGCCTGCGCTTCCAGGACCGTGGCCTTGAATAGTTCGTAGATGCCGCGCAAGCCAATGGCGCTGACATCGCGCAACGCCACCAGCGGCGTATCAACCTGACCGCTGCCCCAGGTCGACGCCCAGGTGTCGGCTCGCGAGAAGGTCAAGCGCACCAGTTCGCTTTGTTGGCGCAGCGTCAACTGATCGAACTGCGCCCCCAAAACGTTACCGCGACTGAACACAATCACCGCCGGGAACACGCTCAGGTGTTGATTGCGGAACAGCGAAATCTGCACCCGCTCGCCTTGGGGAACCATCACCCCTTCCGGCAAACGGAAGCCCAGGCCTTTTTGCGAGAAGTCCAGGGTCGAGCCTTCGATGACGCTGCCATCGGCACGGGTCAGGCGCATCGGCAGCACCGCCGCGACACGCGGCTCGGAACGCATCTGCCGGGTTTCACTGGCCACCGCCACCGAGGCGCTGGTGATGATGACGTTGTAAACCGTCCAGGCCAGGTTGATCAGGATCGTGGTCGCCGCATCGTCCGCACCCTCGGCCAGCTTCACCAGACCAATGATCAGACCGGCGACGTTCAACGCCAGCAGGATGATGTAGGGGCGCGCCAGCTTCCACTCGAAGTACTTCTTGTCGATGATCCCGCCCTTGTCGGTCACGTTGAACCCGCCGAACTTGGGATTGACCAGCGCCATCAGCACCGGGCCCATGATGTACCAGGCCAGTACCGTCTCGTAGACCTCGTTCCAGAACGAATGGCGGAACCGCCCCTGAATGCTGGAGTTGGTCAGACTGGCGTGGAGGATGTGCGGCAGCACATAAGCGGTAATCATCAATGCCGAGGCGTGGTAGATCCGCGCGTCGAAAATCAGAAAGGCCAGCGGCGCGGTAAGAAACGCCAGACGCGGCAAACCATAGAAAAAGTGCAGCATCGCGTTCACGTAGCACAGACGCTGGCCCAGGCTGAGGCCTTTGCCGAACAGCGGGTTATCGGTGCGGAAAATCTGCGCCATGCCCCGCGCCCAGCGAATGCGCTGGCTGATGTGGCGTGACAGGCTTTCAGTCGCCAGGCCCGCCGCCTGAGGAATGGCCAGGTACGCGGTGTTGTAGCCGGCACGGTTGAGTTTGAGCGCCGTATGAGCGTCTTCAGTCACGGTCTCGACGGCCACGCCACCGACTTCAAGCAACGGTTCACGACGGATGACCGCACAGGAACCGCAGAAGAACGTCGCGTTCCACAGGTCGTTGCCGTCCTGTACGAGGCCGTAGAACAGCTCGCCTTCGTTCGGCACGGAACGGAACGTGTCGAGGTTTTTTTCGAACGGGTCGGGCGAGAAAAAGAAGTGCGGCGTTTGCAGCATCGCCAACTTCGGGTCCTTGAGGAACCAGCCGATACTCACCTGCAGGAACGAGCGCGTGGGGACGTGGTCGGCGTCGAAAATGGCCACGAACTCGCCACTGGTGACCTTCAGCGCTTCATTGAGGTTGCCTGCCTTGGCGTGGCGGTTGTTGTCACGCACGATGTAGTTGACGCCGATCTGCTCGCAGAACTCGCGGAAGTCTTCGCGGCGCCCGTCATCGAGTACATGCACGCGCAGTTTGTCGCGTGGCCAGTCGATGGCCTGGGCGGCGAAGATGGTGACTTTGACGATATCCAGTGTTTCGTTGTACGACGGGATGAACACATCGACCGTCGGCCATTCACTGGGTGGGCCGCTCATCAATATGGGTTTGCGGCGCAGCGGCCAGGCGGTCTGGATGTAACCGAACACCAGCACGATCATCGCGTACAGCTCGGCCATGACCAGGCCGTAGCCAAACACCATGTCCAGCCAGCCCTCGAAACCGAGGGTGGACGTCAGCCGCCAGTACAGATAACGCAGAGAGGCCGTCAGTGACAAACCGATCATCACCATCACCGTCAGGCGCCCCGGGATCTTGCGCAGCACCAACGCGGTGGCGAAACAGCCCGCCGCAAAGATGCACTGCGAGTACAGATCGAACGGCACCGTGATGATAAAAACGGCCAACAGCGCGCACATCAAGGTCACGCCGAGGGTCAACGCTTTACGCAATGCCTTGGGCAAGCTGTCCACGCGATCCGACAACGCTTGAGCCCAACGCTGTGAACGGGTCAGGACTTCGGTATCGGGAGCAGAGGCTGTAATCACGACGCGTACGACTCCGCGATATCCATGGATTGCAACTGCGCCTTGAGCGTGTCACTCAGTACTCGCATGTCTCGACACGCAGGGGAAAAACCCGCCTTCAGCAACGGGTTTTGACCGTACGCCAACGCCTCGCCGACGCCGTGATCCAGCGCCACGGTCCCCAGCAGTTCGTTACCGAGACGGCGCTTGAGCACCTCTTGCATATCCCGGCAAAACGCTCGGGAAGCGTCGAATTGATTGATCACGTAATTGCACTGCTGTACTTGTCCCCGGGCCTTGCGTTCGTCGAGCAAACGCTGCATCGGGTCCAGCGTCAGGAAACACGCGGCGTCGGCGGTAACCACCACCAGCACCTGATCAGCCACCATCAAGACCTGGTCCAGGTATGCCGTGCGACCGGGTGGTGTGTCGAGAATCACCACGTCGTTTTCGCCCAGGGCCATGCTTGCCAGCTGACGGGCCAGCCAGAACTCATCGTTTTCCAGGTAGCGTTCCAGCGTCCGGCGCTCATCTTCAGTGACTGCACCATAAGGCAGCAACAATGAGCCTGCCGGCCCGGCCAACAACAGCGAATTCCAGTTTTCACCCTGAAGGCTGGCGTTGCCCATGCCGGCCACATCCGGCTCGGCACCCAGGTGATGCTGCAAGGCATTTTGCGGATCGAGGTCGATGGCCAGCGTCTGCCCGTGCTCAACCCGCAAGAGGGTGGCGAGCGCCGAGGCCAGGGTGCTTTTGCCAACGCCGCCCTTGCCCGATATCAGCGCGATGACATGCGCTTTGGTTTTGCTCGGGCGACCATTGGGCAACACTTGGCGCAGTGCCTCTTCGTTGCGTGCTTGCGCCTCCGCCTGGCGCGCCAGCGCGACCTCGGCCAGTAAATGACGAAGCGGTGCGGCGACCTGGGGGGTTTGGGTTGGCGACAGTTCAGCAGCATCTTGGATCGGGCGATCGACCGGTGCGGCTTCAACCACCCCAATAGCGGCCTGAGGGGCGTCAATCACCACGGACACAGGCGTAGTCGGCACCAGCGCCAACGGCTTTTCTTTATAGTCAAAATGGCTATCGAATTCGAGATAGCTGTCCGCACTTGCCCCGAACCTGTTGAACAGGTTCGATATATCGTCTGTACGATTCATAAGACTGCCCGAGGCGCTTGCTGAGATAGAACACGAGGCTCGAGACGGTCCGTCGAACCGAGCCACTAAAATGATATCGTCAATATTTTGAACTACACTAGCCTAATACTTAATCGCGATCAAAATTATTTTTTAATCGCCATTTTTTTGACTTGGCGCAGTTTTTTTTGGCTGCCGATCTATGCATGCATTCAGCGAATAAACGGCACTCTTCGACGGCGCGCGATTATCCGCTCAAGCCTGAAAGGCTGCTCATTTTTTCGCCGAATGGCAGGGTATTGAGTCGTTGACAACTTCATGCCAATGAAAAACAACGGAGCAATAAGCGGACCATGTACCAGGCAATTAAGAAACAAACGTTTAGTTGTTTCGTATATATCTTTTAAATCAAAGAGTTACTTAATTTTATAAGCCTGTTTTACGACGACTGAACACCAGACAACGCGCCGTTGGCTATGCTGCTGACAGACCGATGTGGGTCATTCATGAGGGATGCTCAATGTTCTACGTGCAACGCAATGCAGACGGCCAGCTGATGCGCGTGGAAGCAGAGGCTTATATCGGCTCCACCGAAACGCTCCCGGCCGATCACCCAGACCTTCAAGCCTGGTTCGCCAGCGAAGTCGTGGCCACCAGTCACAAACAACTGCAGCAAATCAAACAACTCAAGCAATTGAGGCAAAGTGACCTGGACATGATCCGGGTACTCGACGACCTGATTCAGGTGCTGACTGATAAAGGCGTGATCCGCGTCACCGACCTGCCGGCCGCCGCACAAGCCAAACTGATGGACCGGTCCCAGGCCCGGGAAGCGTTGGGTGGGTTGAGTCAATTGATTGATGATGATGAGACGGGGTTGATCTGATCCAACCGTTGTCGTTGTCTGTGCTCGTGATGGCGTCAGCACAGACAAAGCAACTTCAGGGCCTTATCCCCAAGGCTTCGGCTCACCAAACAACTGCCCCTGCACGCCGTAAATCCCCATCTCGCGAATCACCGCCAACTCCCCGTCTGTCTCGACCCGCTCGGCAATCAACGGCAAGTCGATGCTGTGCGCCGCCCGCTGGATCGCCTCGATGAACAAACGCTTGTCGCTCTCCTGATCAATTGCGCGGATGTAAACGCCGTCGATCTTCAAATACGCCAATCCGAGCCGTGCCAAGTTGCCGATCATGCTGAAGCGCCCGCCAAAGTGTTGCAGGCTCAACGAGAAGCCGAGTTCACGTAGCTGCCGCGTCAGTTCTTCCAGCTCAGCCTGCTCGGGTAGTTGCTCCTCACCGATTTCCAACGTCAGCCGTGGCCCAAAATGGGCATGCGCACGCAAAGTATCAAAGACTTTACCCAGCGCCTGCGGATTGGCCAGCGTCGCCGAGGACAGGTTCAGTGCCAACGATGCTTCATGGTCGGCCATCTGCTCGAGCACCCGTTCCAACATCAGGCGATCCAGGCGCGCACTCCAGCCGAAACGCTCGATCCAGGGCAGGAACCGGCCGGCAGGGATCGCTTGGCCCTGCTCGTCGATCAAGCGCGAAAGCACTTTGTAGTGCAGCACCAGCGCCGTGTCCTGGCTGGCCACCACCGGCTGGAAATACAGTTCGAAACGCTGCTGTTTCAGTGCCTGATCGAGCAAGCTGTGCCAGGCATGATGATCATCGCCGACAGTGGCCGACGCTGCGTGGTCCAGGCACACCCACCGTGAATCACCCAGGCCTTCGGCCTGCGCCAAGGCCTGATCCGCCAACCCGAGTACCGCTTGCGGGGCGTCGCCATAGACAAAAGGCGCCAGCCCGATGAAGGCCACTGCGGCCACGTCGGTGGCGCCGGTCGCATGCAGGCTCGCCAAGGCACTGTCGAGGTGTTGCGCCAGTTGCAACGCTTCTGCGCGCAGCAGTCCCGGCGCCAGCACGGCAAATTCGCCGCCGCGGATCCGCGTAACGAGGTTCAGCGTTTCGGGGTATTTGGCACACTCGCGGGACAGTTGCTCGGCGACCGCTATCAGCAAATCATCGGTGTGTTGGCCACCCAAGCGCTGATTCAGTCCGGCCAGATCCTTGACCCGTAGTAGCAACAAATAACCCGAACTCGCCTTTTCGGGGTTGCTCACCCGTGCGTTCAATTGCATTTCAAAATAGCGCCGGTTGGCCAGCCCGGTCAGGTTGTCCTGATAGGACTCGGCGCGCAGTTTTTCACTGCGCTCGGCCTGCTCCTGGAACAACGCCTTTAGCTTCTCGACCATCTGATTCATGGCCTGCACCACTCGACGCAATTCAGGTGTGCGCGGCAGGTCCGGCAGGCTGAGAAATTCCCGGCGGGCAATGGCGTGGGACTGCTGGACCATGTAGTCCAGCGGTTTCAATTGCCGGCGCAGCAGCAACGCGCCCAGCGCCGCACTCGCCGCACCGCAGAGCAACAACCAGCCGAGGCTGCCCAGTGCGCTCTGCCAAAGCTTGGCCAGCGCGAACATCGGATGGCTGACCACTTCGACCCGTGCAGCCTGCTCCCAGCCACGGCTGACAATCGCATCGCCGCCGGCCGGTTCGAGACCGATCAGTTTGACGAACCAGTCCGGCACGTTGTTCACCGCCGGGATGCCGCTGCGTTCGACCAGGGCCTTGTCGTTCGACAGATCGACCACGCGGATGCTCGCATAGTAGCCGCTGTCGAAGATCGAGCTGACCAGCAGCTCGACCATCGCCGGGTCGTCGATGTTCGGCGTCAGCGACAGCGCCAACGCCGTCGCGGCGTCCTGGGCGTGGGAGCGCAACTGGTTGACGTATTGGGTGCGCGAGCTCTCGAGGCTGACCATGAAGCTGCCGGTGAAGGCGACCACCAGGAACAGACAAATAGCGATCAATAGCTGTTTGAACAAAGACATCTGAGCGCGTGCTCCTAGTTAATCGTTTCGACCGGGAATCCTTCCGCCTGCATTTTCTTCAACACATCCTGCCAACGAGACAACCGTTTGGTATCGCCCACTTTCTTGTTGCCCTTGGCACCCGGCAACCACAACCCTTCGGCATTGAAAGCGTAGACCGGCAATAGATCGGTACGTTGGCTGGCAGGCTTGATTGCATCGATGAGACTGTCGAGCACCAGCGGCATGGCTTCGGGGCTGGCGTAGTAAGTCAGCACCATGTGCGCGCGATTCAGGCTCAAGGCCTTTACGTAAGTAATGCGCAGCTTGTCGCTGGAAACGCCGAGACGGCGCAGGCTGAAATACTTGGCGATGGCGTAGTCTTCGCAATCACCGGCGCCTTTCCACAGGGCTTGGATCGGGGTTTCCCAATAATCGACCTCGTGCCACAGGTCGATGTCCTCTTCATAGCGCATCTGTTTGTTGAAGAATTGGTTGACCACATTGAGCTGGTCCAGCTCGCCGAGTTGCTTGTGCGTCGCCAACAATTGCTGCCAGGCATCGATACGCTGCCGACCCTCGCCCAATGGCCCATACAAGGCCTGCGCCCGGCGGCTGATCAGGGAAAAATCCCAGTCGGCATGCAGGCCGCCCGGAATGACACCGGCCAGCAGCAACGCGCAGCACAACCAGCGCAAGGTCCGAGGGATCGCGAAACGTGCCGCCAATGCGAGGCATCCAGGGTGGGCAGGTGGAATCGATTGATGGTGAAGGTTAGCCTGTTAAAAGACAATGGCACGGTGAGATCACTGTGGGCCGGCTAAACTGGGAGTGTGGCCCGCTGTACGTTTGACAACCCATCAGGCAGTCACTAGTGTCCTCTTGGATCCAAATTTTCCTCAGTCATTCAGGGTGCGTTGTAGTGACACAGAAGCCCAACCCTCTCAGCAGTATCAAGGTCAACGGGCCGATTCCCGCTCATCTGGCACGCTCGGTCATCGAAGAAACCCTGCGTGCCGCCATTCTCGATGGTCGCATCCCTTGCGGCACGGCCCTTCGTCAGCAAGACCTGGCCGACCTGTTCGGCGTCAGCCGCATGCCGGTCCGTGAAGCCTTGCGCCAGCTCGAAGCGCAAGCGCTGCTCAACGTGGTCGCCCACAAAGGTGCGGTGGTCGCGCCGTTGGTTCAGGGCGACGCCGTCGAGACTTACGCATTGCGGATCCTTCTGGAATCCGAAGCCCTGCGCCTGTCGATCCCTTTGCTCACCGCCGAAGACTTGGAGCAGGCGGCCCGCTACATCGACGAACTGGAAACGGAACACGACTACACCGAAATCGGCCGGCTTAACCGCCTGTTCCACATGTCGATGTATTGCAAGGCGCCGAACCGTCGGCTTTTGAAGCTGGTCGAAGACGGCCTGAATGAAGAAGAGCGCTTCCTGCGCTTCAACCTGGAAGCCATGGGGCTGGGCAAACTGTCCCAGGAAGATCACCGTGCGTTGCTGCGAGCAGTAGAAGGCCGCGACATCGAGCGCTCGGTGAAGCTGCTCGAACAGCACCTCAACCGGGGTGTCGAGGTCATCACCCGCTATCTCGACAGCCCCGAAGCACAAAGCAGTAAAACCTCGAAATAAATAATCACCCCGGCAAGGGCACGAGCAGGGCTACCTGTTCGCCTGCGCTTGCCGCGCCTCACCCCCTTCCTCCTAAACCCGACCCTTGCACTGACCCTATGACGCGTCGGTGATAGCGGCTGCCTTGATTTACGCTCACTCTTGGTCTGCCAACGAATAACAAACGGGCGACGCCCCGCATGAGCGGCGCTGTCCCCATATCAAGAACCTAAGGAAGGAGTCTTGCCACGGGAAAGGAAGCAGCGGCGTCCCGGCCAACTTCCACCCCTCAAATGACACTAACGATCACCCTTAGAAAGTTGCTTCGAGTGAGGCATTCACTCTTTATTTCGATTTCGACTTATATAAGCCGGAAGGAGCAACTACGCCCAAATAAAACCCGATCAAAAAGTTTTATCGGAACTTTTCACGCCCGAAAAAGTTAAACTTTAAAATAGTATAAAAATAACTTGCCCAGCACTTTATTCGTGTATTAGTTTTTCTCCGCCACCACTGACCAAGGCCTGCAAGCCCTGGCCGCACGACTTATATGTAACTAACGCCGATCAATTCATTTGAGGCGCCCGCTCGCCATCAGACTAATGAAAGCACCGTTACTTACTGAATACCCCTCACTACGGATCACTTATAGGCTCGCCATGAAATCGACTAAAGACCGTCTTAATCAGAAAAAAGCAGAACTTAGCGCTCACCCGATTTTCTCTGAAATACATTCGCTTTCGGTGCTTCAACGTTTCATGGAATCCCATGTGTTTGCGGTATGGGACTTCATGTCGCTGACCAAGCGCCTGCAACAGGAACTGACCTGCGTTCAGTTGCCGTGGCTGCCGCCGAGCGATCCGCAGGCGGCGCGCCTGATCAACGAGATCGTGCTTGGCGAAGAGTCCGATGATCGTCCTTCCCACGGCCATTACAGCCATTTCGAACTGTATCTGGATGCAATGCGCGAAGTGGGTGCCAGCACGGCCGCCGTCGAACGCTTCGTGGCGCTGCAGCAAGAAGGCGTGAGTTATGACGTGGCGTTGCAGAGTGTGGAGGTCGATCCGGCCGCTGCGCAGTTCGTGCGCCACACCTTGCACACCGCGCTGCATGCGCCCGGCCACAGCGTTGCGGCGGCGTTTTTGCACGGGCGCGAGAGCGTCATTCCCCAAATGTTCCAGCGCATTCTCGACGATTGGGGCATCGGCATCGAACAGGCGCCGACCTTCCGTTACTACCTGGAACGGCACATCGAAGTCGACTCCGAAGACCACGGCCCGGCAGCGGAAAAACTCCTCGCGCGATTGGTCAATGGCGATCCACAACGAGAAGAAGACGTCTACGCCAGCGCCCTCGCTGCCGTGGAGAACCGTATCGCCCTGTGGGACGGCCTGCGCCTGAGCATGAGCGAACCGGTGGCGGAGATGAACGCATGAACGCCGCCGACTACCAATCCTTCGCCGACGCCTGGGAAAGCCGCGCGACCATCCGCACCCGCCCGCGCCGCGTACTGGAGAACGACGCGAAGCTGATCTACCCACTCAGCCGCCAACCGCTGGTATTGAGCGAAACTTTTCTGCGCGAATGCCCGGAGCAACGGGATTTCGCCCTGGTGCAGACGCTCTACAAATTCATCAATGACGTGGTGATTTTCGAAACCGAGATCGTCGACAAAACCGCCCGCAGCATCGCCAAGAACCGCTTTGCCGTGGCCTTCCCGTTCGCCTGCCGTTACGACGCGATGACCGTGGTGGTGGACGAGGATTACCACGCGCTGGTGGCGATGGATTTCATGCAGCAAACCGTCGCCATGACGGGCATCACGCCCATCGACCTGCCGGATGAAATCGAACTGAGCCGGGCGATTCCGGCCGCCGTGGCGCTCGCGCCGGAACACCTGCGCAGCGCCGTGGAATTGATCTGCGTGGCCATCGCCGAGAACACCGTCACCGGCGATGTGGCGGCGTTTGCCAAGGACGACACGGTCAAGCAATCGATCAAGGGTTTGATGGCCGATCACTTGCTCGACGAGGGGCGTCACTCCGGGTTCTGGGCGCGGCTGGTGCGCATCTACTGGCACACCGCAAGCGAAGAAGACCGCCAATGCATCGCGCAGATCTTGCCGGTGTTTATCGGGCATTACCTGACCAACGACATTCAGAAGTCGTTCGACTTCCGCCTGATCGAGTCCTTGCAAATCAGCGAAGCCGCGCGCGGCGCACTCAAGCGCGAAGTGTCGGGGCTGGCCTTCCCGATCAACCGCCATCACCCGTTGGTCGCCAACATCGTGCGGTTTTTCCGCAGCAGTTCGCTGCTCGATTCGCCGTGCGTTCAAGAAGCCCTGAGCGACTACCTGGTTTAACGAGGAGTACATCATGAGACGTCTCGACATTCTGCTCATCGGGCAGAGCCAGGCCCTGACCGACCTGGCGCTGGAGCTCGAACAACACGGTCATTCACTGACGCGGATTGAGGAGGTTGGCCAGCCTGCGGCGTATACGTTTGATTTGCTGATCGATGACACAAGCCTGCCATTTGTGGACTTCAGCGCGACATCGCGATTGACGCTGCAACTGGGTATGGGCGTGCCGCAGACTTCAGGCCTTCCGTCGTTGGACCTGCTGTGTTTGCACGGTTCGACGTTGCTGACGCGCGTGCCGATTGCCGACGAACCTTCGGGCAACGGCCAGGCATTGCGCCTGCGGGCGGTGGCGGAACTGGTTGACCATGTAGCGCTGCTGGTCAGTCGTTTCTCGCGGGACGCCGACTATTTTCTACTGGCCGAGCCAGCGACCCCGGCGGACTTCGAGCAAGTGGAAAGTCTGCGGTTTCTGGAGCGCCTGGCCTTCATCCATCGGCTCAATTCCACTGCTGACCCTCGGTTGCTGCAACTCGCTCAGGTACCGATGATCGAGCGGCTTGAGCAGCGCTTCACGCAGTCCGCCGAAAGACCGGCGCTGAACTTTGCCGGCACGTCCCTCAGCTATCGGCAACTGCATGCGCACAGCCGCGCTATCCAGCAGCGCTTGCAGCCAATGCTCGAGCAACTCGACGGGCCGTGGGTGATCGGCATTTGCCTGCCGAAATGCAGCGCGTTATACGCGGGGATTCTGGCGATTCTCGGCAGCGGCGCGGTGTATCTGCCGCTGGAACCGAGCCATCCGCTGCAACGTCAGCACTACATTCTGTCGAATGCCGGCGCGGTGTTGCTGCTGCACGACGGGCAGCATCCACTGGCGTTCGAGATGCCCAGTCTGGACATCAGCGCGATCGACATCGACGGCGTGGATTTCGACCAACCGTTGATGCGCCAGCGCCCGGACCTCGATGCGCCGTGCATGGCGCTCTACACCTCCGGTACCACCGGCCATCCCAAAGGGGTATTGCTCAGCCAGGCCAACCTCGCGCACTTCACCGCGTGGTACGCCGAGTATGTGCAACTGACCGAGCAGAGCCGCGCGCTGCAGTTTTCGTCGTTGAGTTTCGACTCGTCGCTGATCGATATCTTCCCGACGATGTTGCAGGGCGCCGAGCTGATCGTGCCCAGCGATGATCAACGCCGTGATCCGCTGCAATTGGTGGAGCTGATCCGCCACCAACGTTTGAGCCACGCGTTTTTGCCGCCGGCCTTGTTGAGCATTCTGCCGCTGGAGCAGTTGCAGGTGCTCGATCACGTGATGACCGGTGGCGATGTGTGCGAACCCTATGTCATCGAGCAGCTCACCCGCCAGGGAAATCTCTACAACCTCTACGGCCCGACCGAAGCCACGGTGCTGATCACTGCGCGGCAATTGCGTGCCGGCGACAGCAATCGCACCCTCGGCGCGCCCATCGCCAACAGTCAGGTGCTGATTCTCGACGAGGACTTCCAGCCGGTGGCCGAACAGACCGTCGGCGAGTTGTACATCGTCGGACCGGGCGTGTGCCTGGGTTATCTGAACAATCCGCAGCAGACCGCCGAGCGCTATGTGAACGTGAACCTGCCGAGCGGTGAGCGCCTGCGGGCCTACCGCACCGGCGACATGGCGAAGTGGACCGGCGCCGGCATCGAGCTATGCGGACGCCGGGACAATCAGGTGAAGATTCGCGGCTTTCGGGTCGAGCCTGAGGAGATCGAACGTTGCCTGCGCGACAGTCAGCTGTACCGCCAGGTGGCCGTGGTCATCGACAGCCAACGGCGGATTCTGGCGTTCCTCGCCCAACCTCAGGAAGAGCAACCGGGCGCGGCGCGTGAAGCGCTGAAAGCGCACGCCACTCGGTTTCTGCCGGACTACATGCAGCCCATGGCCTGGACCGAACTGGCGAGTATGCCGTTCGCCAGCAATGGCAAAGTCGATCGCCAAGCGCTGTTGAATTTGCCTGTCAGCCTCGCCGAAAACACCGAGCGACGCTTGCCGACCAGTGCCGACGAAGCGCTGCTGCTGGAGATCTGGGCCGAGCTGCTGGAGCTGCCGGCCAGCGACATTTCCACCGACGAAAGTTTCTTCAATCTCGGCGGCCACTCGATCTTGTTGTCGCGCATGCTGTTGCGCCTGCGTGAAGAGTTCGGTCGCAGCATCTCGATCAACCGCTTCATCGAACTGCCGACGATCACCAAACTGGCGACACTGGTGCGCGGCTCCGGTACTGAAGAGGTGTTGAGCGAACAGGCCATGGCGGATGCCTTCCGCGAACTGGATATCGAGCCGTTGCCCGTCAGCCGCATGGGCGATGTGCACAAGGTGATCGTCACCGGCGCCAACAGTTTTGTCGGTGTGCATATTGTCGAGGCGTTGTTGGCGTGGGGCGCCAGCGAAGTGGCGTGTCTGGTGCGCGATGGCGGCGGGCAATCGGCGGCGGAACGCTTTGGTCATGCATTGCGGGAAAACCGTTTGGAGCATCTGGATTTGAGCCGGGTGCAGGTTTACGCGGCGGACATCACACAGCCCTCGCTGGGACTCGCGGTGGACGTTTATGAGCGCCTGGATCGCGAATACGGCGCGCTGGTGCACAACGCCGCCAACGTCAATCACGTGCTGGATTACGAGTCGCTGGCGCGGGACAACGTCGAGCCGATCTTCGAGTGCCTGCGTCTGTGCGAAGGACGCAGTAAAAAAATCTTCAATTTCGTCTCGACGCTGTCGGCATCGAGCACCATTTCCGCTGACGGCCGGGTGCTCGAATTGCCCGCCGCGCAGACCCCGCCGATCTATATCAAGAACGGCTACAACCTCTCCAAGTGGGTCGGCGAACGAATCCTGGAAAGGGCTCGGGAGCGCGGGGTTCGGGTCAATCTGTACCGCCCCGGCAACATCAGTTTCAACAGCCTGAGCGGCGTCTGCCAGCCGCACAAAAACCGTTTGATGCTGATGCTCAAAGGCTCGATCCAGCTCGGTCAGGTGCCGGAATTCGCCCTGAATTTCGACCTGATGCCGGTGGATTTTCTCGCCCGTTTCATCGCCTTCCACGCCAGCCGATATTCAGCGGAAAAAGCGGTGTTCAACCTGCACAACCCCGAACCGCTGAGTTGGGACGATTACGTCGCATCCTTCCGTGAAGCGGGTCGGGAATTTTCCATGGTCAGTGTCGCGGACTGGCAGCAGCAATTGGGTCGGGTCGACAGCGACAACGCGCTGTTTGGCGTGCTCGGTTTTTACCTCAACGGCTTCGAAGAAGACATCGGCGACATCTCAATGATCGGCCATGACAACGCTCAGGCCGGCGTGCGGCAGATGGGCGCGCACTACCCGGAAAAATCCCCGGCGCTGCTGCGTCGCGGCTGCGATTACCTCAAAGAAATCAACTTCATCTGACTCACTCAAGCGGAGCAAAACCATGAAAAACCTGCAACCCGATACCCTGATCAAAAACCCTCAAGGCTGCCACGTCGTGTCTTCAGTAGACGTGCCGACGCCGGCCACAAAAGTCTGGGCGGTGGTCGGCAACTTTGCCGGCTTCGATCAGTTCATCCCGGCGTTGTCGCACATCGAGATGACCGGCGAAGGCGTTTCATCGCTGCGCAAAAAATTCTTCAAGGACGGCAACCTGGTGGTCGAGCAACTCAACTCGCGGGATGAGCAGGCCCGGAGCATGACCTGGACCACGATCTACAACACGCTGGGCGTCGCTAATTTGTGGGCAGCGATGACGGTTGAAGTGCTGGGTGAGGGCAAGTCCCGGGCGACGTGGACAATCATCGCCGAACCGGCCCAGGGCGGTGCCGAGGCGCTGCCGGGGTTCAAGGATTTTGTGCAGGGGTTTGCCGATGATGCGATGAATAATGTGCTGAAGTTTTTTATTTAAAACTTCAGTTTGGTGGTGATTGAGCCATCGCTTTCGCGGGCAAGCCCGCTCCCACAGTTTCCCGGCTGGACACAAACTTTGTGTTCGCCAAAAAATCCTGTGGGAGCGGGCTTGCCCGCAATTGAACGATAACGCGGTCAGATCTTGAAGCTATCAACCAACTGCTTCAACCGATTCGCCTGCAACGACAACGCATCGCAATCCTTCAACGTTTCATTGAGGTTGGCCACGCTCTGCTGGTTCAGCAGATTGATCTGGTTGACGTCGACGTTGAGGGTTTCTACCACTGCAGTCTGCTCCTCGGTCGCTGCCGCCACCGACTGGTTCATCCCGTCGATTTCACCGATGCGCTTCGTCACGCTGACCAGACGCAAACCCGCCTGGTTTGCTACTTCAACGCTCTCTTCGCTGGAGACCTGACTGGCATTCATGGTGGTCACCGCTTCACGCGAGCCGATCTGCAGCGACGTGATCATCTTGTGAATCTCTTCAGCCGACTCCTGCGTACGATGCGCCAGGTTGCGCACCTCGTCCGCCACCACCGCAAAACCGCGACCGGCCTCACCGGCGCGGGCCGCTTCGATGGCGGCGTTAAGCGCCAACAAGTTGGTCTGCTGGGAGATGCCTTTGATCACATCGAGAATGTGCCCGATGTTGTCGGTGCTCGCGTTCAGGGTTTCGATCTGCGTGCACGACAGGCTGATTTTCTGCGACAGCGCGGTCATTGCCAGAATGGTTTTTTCCACCACCTGACGCCCGTCATCGGCTTGCTCGCTCGCGCCGCTGGCGTGCTGCGAAGCATCGGCGGCGTTGCGGGCGATTTCCTGGGTCGCGGCACCCAATTGGTTGATCGCCGCCGCCACACTGTTAGTGCGCGCACTTTGCTCGTCAGAGCCGACAATCGATGCGTTGGACGACGCCATCACCCGTTGCGACAAGTCATGGACCTGCCGGGTCGCCGAGGACACTTCGGAAATCGATGCGTGAATTCGCTCCACAAACTGGTTGAAGGAGCCACCCAGTTCGCCGAATTCGTCTTTGCTTTCCACGGACAGACGACGAGTCAGGTCGCCTTCGCCTTGGGCGATGTCCTGCATCGCGCGGCCCATGGTGGTCAGCGGACGCATCAGCACGTTGATCAGCAGGCTCAGCAGCACCGCAATGACGGCGACAGCGATAAACATCGCGATCAACGCCGAGGTGCGGAATTGGCTCAGTGGTGCGTAGGCCTTGTCTTTATCGATCGACAGACCGATGTACCACGCCGCATTCGGTAAACCGTTGACCGGGGTGAACGAGAGGATGCGCTCCTGGTTGTTCAGGGTGACTTGCTGATTACCCTTTTCGATGCGCAGACCGGCGTTGGGGTAGATGTCCTTCAGGTTCTTCATGACCTGATCTTTGTCCGGGCTGACGATTACCTGGCCGTCGGCACTGACCAGAAACGCATGGCCAATCCCGCCGAAGTCCACCGAGTTGATGATTTTCACCAGGGTTTCCAGGCTCAGGTCACCGCCAACTACGCCAAGCAATTCACCGTTCTTTTTCACCGGCATGGCGATGGTCACGACCAGCCCACCGACGGCGGCCATGTAAGGCGGGGTCAGCATGGTTTTGTCGGCGGTAACCGCTTGCTTGTACCAGGGCCGCTGACGCGGATCGTAGCCGTCTGGCATCTTCGCGTCCGGGCGCTGAGTGAACCCGCCATTGGTCTGGCCGACGTACGTGAACTGGAAGTTCGAGGTGAAGGCCGGTTGATCAACCAGACCTGGCAGATCGGCCCTGGCGCCTTGATGAGCGACGTTTTGCGCGAGGTTTTCCAGCACCAGCACGCGACCGCTCATCCAGTTCTGCACGCTGCTTGCGGTCAGGTCGCCGGCCTGTTGGACAGAGGATTCGAGGTTTTGCCGAATGGTATTTCGCTGCAAATAGTCGTTGTACAAAGTGAACAACGCAAAAGCCAGCACCACGACGCCGGAGGCGGCCAACAAAATTTTATGGCTGAACTTGAGATTCATTTCATGGGACTTCTTATGCAGAAAGTGGGGATGCGTTCCGGGTTGCAACATTCCATGTACAGCTCAAGCAGCTTCTATGGCCGCTCTACTTTGGTGCACGCATGTCTCACCAGTCTGTCGGCACGAACCGGATAAATCTTAGGGATTTGTACGAAATTGCCGGTATTTCCGTCAGATACCCGCCGAACGGCGTGCTAGAGCGGCTGAGTAACATTTTTGTGATGACGGTTGTTCGCGAGGCAGTTGCAAACTTCCCGCCCCTTGGCAGAAATGCGAGTAACTATCATTTGTGAAGATCGGGTTGTTGCGTTCATGTCTCCACCCGCGTTGCCGCAATGGTTATCTGACATGTGCGGCAGATATTGCCGACTTGCGACTGTCCAGTGGCTTCCGGTTGGAGGACACCGACACACTGCTGGCCACCCTTGCGTGGACCTTGCCGGTGCAACTGCGCTACCGCTCCCGATGGTGGGTGACACTGGAACGGCAGGTCTGAATTATTGTTTCGCGGGTTTTCCGGGCGAGGCGGGCTTAGCCAGTAAGCACTTCAACTCTGACTTCAGCGACTTCCTACGAAATCCTGCAATCACTGCCTGCAACATCGGTAAGCCTTGAGCACGCCAACGGACATGATCGAGAACAAAGGTAACTCGTCAACCCAGGCACCTCGGTATATGGCGTCGATCTGGCCTGAACTTTTTTCTTCCTCCGAGGCGGCCTATCGGGCTTTTAGCAAGCCCGAAACGACAAAACCCCTGTCTGCGTTAGCAGACAGGGGTTTCGGAATTTAATCTTGACGATGACCTACTCTCACATGGGGAAACCCCACACTACCATCGGCGATGCATCGTTTCACTGCTGAGTTCGGGATGGGATCAGGTGGTTCCAATGCTCTATGGTCGTCAAGAAATTCTGTGACCAGCCCGTTACGTCCTAACGTGCCAGCAAAATTGGTGACTTCTACTAAAACAAAACCCCTACCTGCATACGCAGATAGGGGTTTCGGAATTTAATCTTGACGATGACCTACTCTCACATGGGGAAACCCCACACTACCATCGGCGATGCATCGTTTCACTGCTGAGTTCGGGA
>NZ_CABVIR010000007.1 GCF_902498065.1 Pseudomonas fluorescens
GTGAAACGATGCATCGCCGATGGTAGTGTGGGGTTTCCCCATGTGAGAGTAGGTCATCGTCAAGATTAAATTCCGAAACCCCTATCTGCGTATGCAGGTAGGGGTTTTGTTTTGTCCGCAGGAAAGTTCGTACAGCATTACCGGACAGCTCCCGGCTGTCACAGTCTCCCGACAATGCTAAGGTTCGGCCCTAGCTTTTGTATTTTTCCAAGGAAGCCTTTATGCCGGACGCGACGTCCCTCAGTGCTGGTTTTATGGTGGTTCACGGTAACCGCCTGGACGAGTTGCGCAGCCTGGTGGTCAGCTGGATGCGGCGATACCCGCTGGCTCCCTTGGAAAATGAAATCGCTCTGGTGCAGAGCAACGGTATCGCCCAGTGGCTAAAGCTGGCACTGGCGGAAGACCCGGAAGAGGACGATATGGGCGGCTGCGGAATCGCTGCAGCCATCGACGTGCAGTTGCCGGGCAGCTTCATGTGGCAGCTCTATCGCATGGTGCTTGGCCGGGACGAAATTCCCGCCAAGTCGTTGCTTGATAAGGCCCCGCTGACCTGGCGACTCATGCGACTGCTTCCGCAGTTGATAGATCAGCCACACTTCGAGCCTCTGCAACGCTTTCTCACCAATGACACCGATTTGCGCAAACGCTATCAATTGGCCGAGCGACTGGCTGACCTGTTCGACCAATATCAGGTGTACCGAGCCGACTGGCTTGAAGACTGGGCTGAAGGTCGTCATCAGTTACGCAACGGTCGGGGTGAAGCGAAACCCTTGACCCCGGCCAACTGCTGGCAAGCGGAATTGTGGCGTGCGTTGTTGCTGGATGTGGGGGAACAAGGCATGGCGCAAAGTCGTGCCGGTGTCCATCAGCGGTTTGTCGAGCGCATCAACAACCTCGATGTAGCGCCCGCCGGATTACCGTCCCGGGTTATCGTTTTCGGGATTTCTTCGCTTCCCGCTCAGGCTCTGGAAGCTCTCGCCGGGTTGGCTCGTTTCAGCCAGGTTTTGCTCTGCGTACACAACCCATGTCGTCACCATTGGGCGGACATCGTCGCCGATAAAGATCTGTTACGGCATCAATACAAACGTCAGGCCCGCAAGAGTGGTATGCCGGTCGTGCTGGATCCGCAAACCCTGCATCAGCATGCCCATCCGCTGCTGGCTGCTTGGGGTAAACAGGGGCGGGACTACATCAACCTGCTGGACAGTTACGACGATCCCAACAGCTATCGCTCGGCGTTTCGTGACGGGCGCATTGACCTGTTCAGTGACAGCGAGCCACAAAACCTGCTGAACCAACTCCAGGACGACATCCTCGAATTGCGTCCTCTGAATGAAACGCGCGAACGCTGGCCAGCAGTCGATCCAGACGCAGATCAATCGATCCGTTTTCACATTGCCCACAGTGCCCAACGAGAAGTAGAGATTCTCCACGATCAGTTGCTCGCACGCTTTAGTGCTGACCCTGACTTAAGACCGCGCGACGTTATCGTGATGGTCCCGGACATCGACAGTTATGCGCCACATATTCGCGCTGTATTCGGCCAGCTTGAACGCCATGACCCACGCTTCATTCCGTTCACGCTCGCCGATCAAGGCCAGCGCGGTCGTGACCCACTGCTGATTGCTGTCGAACACCTGCTAAAACTGCCCGACAGTCGTTTCCCCGTCAGCGAGATCCTCGATCTGCTGGACGTTCCTGCATTGCGTGCTCGCTTTGGTGTGGAAGAGCGAGACCTGCCGACCCTGCATCGCTGGATCGAAGGCGCTGGCATCCGCTGGGGCATGAGCGCCGAGCAACGAGCGGGGCTTGGATTGCCGCAGGAACTGGAGCAAAACAGTTGGCGTTTCGGTTTACGGCGGATGTTGCTGGGGTATGCAGTCGGCAGCGCCAGTGCCTGTCAAGGGATCGAGCCCTACGACGAGATTGGTGGTCTGGATGCCGCGCTGATAGGTCCTTTGGTGGCGCTCCTGGATGCACTTGAAATTGCTCACCAGGAACTCACGCGCCCTGCGCCACCCAACCAATGGGGGATGAGGCTGCAAGCGTTGGTGCAGTTGTTTTTCCAGGCCAGTAACGAGCATGACGACTACTTGCTCGCTCAACTCGAAGAGTTGCGTGAAACCTGGCTTGAGACCTGTGAGTCGGTCGGTTTGCACGATCAGTTGCCGTTGACCGTGGTTCGTGAAGCCTGGCTGGCCGGTCTCGATCAGGGGCGTTTGTCCCAGCGTTTTCTCGCGGGTGCGGTGAACTTCTGCACCTTGATGCCCATGCGCGCGATCCCGTTCAAGCTGGTCTGTCTGCTCGGCATGAATGATGGTGATTATCCGCGTGCGCAACCGCCACTGGACTTCGACCTGATGGGCAGCGATTACCGACCGGGTGATCGCTCACGGCGCGAAGACGATCGCTATCTGTTGTTGGAAGCGCTTCTGTCAGCACGTAATCAGCTCTACATCAGTTGGGTTGGTCGCAGCATTCGCGATAACAGCGAACGCCCGGCTTCTGTGCTGATTGGCCAACTCCGCGATCATCTGGCCAGTGGATGGCGACTGCACAATGCCGATGAGAATTTGCTGGAGGCAATGACTCAAGAGCACCCATTACAGCCTTTCAGTGCCCGCTATTTCCATGAAGGCGACGACTTGTTCAGCTACGCCAGCGAATGGCAGGTGCTTCATCAAGGCATTGAGTTGGTAACCGATAATGGCATCCTCGCCCCCTATGTCCAGGAAGAGCCGCTCAGCCTCGGCCAACTGCAGGATTTTCTGCGTAACCCGGTGCGACACTTCTTCAGCCAGCGGCTGAAGGTATTCTTTGAAGCGGCTGAAGTGCCCTTGGCCGATGAAGAGCCATTTGTCCTCGACGCACTGCAACGTTACAGCCTCAGCGACAGTTTGCTCGGCGCCGCGCTGGAGCACTTGGATCAGTCCGATCAGGCTCTGGCGGCGCAGGCCAAACGTCTGCAAAACAGCGGCCTGTTGCCTATGGCGGGTTTTGGCGAATGTCTGCAGCGGGAGTTGATCGAGCCCTTGCCGGATCTGCTGCAGCGCTATCAACAGCTTCTAGCCTTATGGCCGACACCGCTCACCAGCGCTTTGCCTGTGAGTCTTGAGCTGCAGGGCCTGCGGCTTGAAGGTTGGCTCAGCAGTTTGCATCAGCGAGCTGACGGTGGATTACTGTCGATCACCACGATTCCCAATAGCATCGGTTCTATCAAGTCTCGCAAATGGCATCGTCTGACACGGTCATGGGTCAATCATCTAGTTGCCAGCGCCAGTGGAATGGCGATGACCACTGCACTGGTGGCCAGTGACGACACCCTGCTGCTCGGTCCCATGGAGAAGGACGTTGCATTCCGTACCTTGAGTGACCTGCTGATGGCCTGGCAAACAGGCATGCGCCAACCGCTACCCATTGCAGTCAAAACCGCATTTGCATGGTTAGCCCAGACTGATCCAGCCAAAGCCGACGCCGCCGCTCGCAAAGCCTATGAAGGCGACGGTCTGACCACCGACGGCGAACGCCGCGAAAGTCCTGCGCTCGCGCGTCAGTTCGCTGACTATGACGCATTGATTGCCGATGAGACCTTCGCCGATTGGTGCAACGCCTTGTACAAGCCGATGCTGGAAGCTTCCTGGCGCTCATTGACCCGCGAGGAGGCACGCTCATGACCTCCCAGACACCGTTGGCCCTGGCGTTTCCACTGCGCGGCAGTCAACTGATCGAGGCCAGTGCCGGGACCGGCAAGACCTTCACTATTTCCGCGTTGTACCTGCGACTGGTCTTGGGCCACGGCGGGGAGTCGAGCGGTTTTGGGCGTGAGCTGTTACCACCGCAAATCCTCGTTGTGACCTTCACCGACGCCGCGACCAAAGAGCTGCGCGAACGTATTCGAACGCGTCTTGCCGAAGCTGCACGGTTTTTTCGCGATGAAACACCGTCGCCGGATGCCCTGATTGCAGAACTGCGCGAACAGTACCTTCCCGAGCAGTGGCCCGGATGCGCAAACCGTCTGGACATCGCCGCCCAGTGGATGGACGAAGCGGCTGTCTCGACCATCCACAGTTGGTGTCAGCGCATGTTGCGCGAACACGCGTTCGACAGTGGCAGCCTGTTTACCCAGACCCTGGAAACCGATCACAGTGATTTGCTCGGCGAGGTGCTGCGCGACTACTGGCGATTGTTTTGTTATCCGATGCAAGGTGATGCCCTCAATTGGGTGCGCGGTAATTGGGGCGGTCCGGCGGCCCTGTTGCCGCGAGTTCGTGGTTTGTTCGCCAGTGAGCGCAACAGCGCTGAAGGAAAAGAACCGGTTGAACTGATCACCGAGTGTCTGCAGGAGCGACGGGCTGCGTTGCTCGAACTCAAAATGCCTTGGCGTCAATGGGCGGACGAGTTGCTTGCCATCTGTCATGAGGGCGTCGCGAGCAAAAGCGTCGACGGTCGAAAGATGCAGGCACGCTATTTCGAACCCTGGTTCGAAAAGATAAAAGCCTGGGCTGGAGATGAATTACTCGAGCAGTTGGATATTGGCACCGGTTTCACTCGCCTGACGCCTGACGGAATGGCTGAGGCCTGGAAAAAGGGCGAGGTGCCCAATCACCCGGGGCTGGACGCAATGCCTGGCCTCAAGGCCAGTCTCGATGGTTTGCCGACCCCTGATGCGGCAGTCCTGCAACACGCCGCTCAGTGGGTGGGCGCGCGATTTGAGGAAGAAAAGCGTCGCCGCGCGGAAATGGGTTTCGATGACATGCTGCTGCGCCTCGATGGCGCATTGCAAGCCGAGGGCGGCGAACGTTTGGCAACCCTGATCCGCGAACAATTCCCGGTGGCATTGATCGACGAATTCCAGGATACCGACCCGGTTCAATACCAGATATTCGAAAGCATCTATCGCATCGAGGACAATAATCCTGAATGCGGCCTGTTCCTGATCGGCGACCCGAAGCAGGCGATTTATGCCTTCCGTGGCGCCGACATCTATACCTACCTGCGTGCCCGTCAGGCCACCACTGGCCGGCTGCATACCCTGGGCACCAACTTTCGTTCCAGCCATGGCATGGTCGATGCGGTGAACCATGTGTTCGAGCGCGCCGAGTCGCGGGAAGCGGGGCGGGGTGCATTTCTGTTCCGTGAAAAAAATGGCGAAACCCCCGTGCCGTTCCTGCCGGTCGCCTCCCAGGGACGCAAAGAAGTGCTTCATGTTGATGGTCAGGTTGTACCGGCTCTGAATATCTGGCATCTGTCCGCCGATCAACCATTGTCTGGCGCCGTTTACCGACAACAACTGGCCGCGGCTTGCGCCAGCGAAATCACCGCTCTGCTCAATGGCGGGCAACAAGGCAGGGCGGGTTTCATCCAGGATGGCAAGGATTTCAAAGGCTTGCTGCCCGCGGATATTGCAATCCTGGTGCGCGACGGTAAAGAGGCCCAGGCGGTGCGCGCCGAACTCACGACCCGTGGCGTGCGCAGCGTGTACCTGTCGGACAAGGACTCGGTGTTCGCCGCACAGGAAGCTCACGACCTGCTGAGCTGGCTCAAGGCCTGCGCCGAGCCGGATGTCGAGCGTCCGCTGCGAGCGGCGCTGGCCTGCATCACGCTGAATCTGTCGCTGGCTGAACTGGAGCGCTTGAATCAGGACGAGTTGGCGTGGGAAGCGCGGGTCATGCAGTTCCGCGGTTATCGCGAACTCTGGCGCAAACAGGGTGTGCTGCCAATGCTGCGTCGCTTGCTGCATGACTTCCAGCTACCTCAGGCACTGATCGCGCGAAGCGACGGCGAGCGTGTGCTGACCAACCTGCTGCATCTGTCCGAATTGCTGCAACAAGCGGCTGCCGAACTCGATGGCGAGCAAGCGCTGATCCGCCATTTATCCGAACATCTGGCGTTGTCCGGTCAGGCTGGGGAAGAACAGATCCTGCGTCTGGAGAGCGACGAGCAACTGGTCAAGGTCGTGACCATTCACAAGTCCAAGGGGCTTGAGTATCCGTTGGTGTTCCTGCCGTTCGTGTGTTCGGCGAAGCCGGTCGACGGCAGCCGTTTGCCGCTGCATTACCACGACGAGACCGGCAGGGCTCAAGTGACGTTGAAGCCAACGCCCGAGTTGATCGCACTGGCCGATGATGAGCGACTGGCCGAGGATCTGCGTTTACTTTATGTGGCCCTGACCCGTGCACAACATGCCTGTTGGCTCGGTGTTACGGACCTCAAACGCGGCAATAACAACAGCTCGGTGCTGCACCTTTCGGCATTGGGTTATTTGCTGGGCGGTGGTGCGCCATTGGCTGAATCAGCGGGTTTGACGCGTTGGCTTGAAGACTTGCAGCAGGACTGTCCGGCGCTGGACTGCAGTGAAATGCCTGAAGAAACCGCCGAGCATTACCACCCGCCGCAGAACGATGCGACATTGCTTGCTCCGCTGATCCCCAAGCGCAAGGCCAGCGAAAACTGGTGGATTGCCTCCTACAGCGCCTTGCGCATTGGCGACAGCCTGAGCGTGGGCAGTGGCGAAGCCCCGGAAAATCCGCAAGCGCAAAAGCTGTTTGACGACGAGCGCCTTGATCCGGAGGCGCCGCGAGAAGTGGTCGCCGGCGGTGCCGATATCCATCGCTTTCCTCGGGGGCCGAATCCCGGCACCTTTCTCCATGGCTTGCTGGAATGGGCCGGTAACGAAGGTTTTGCCGCCACGCCACAATCCGTAGAAGACGCCATTGCCCGTCGCTGCAACCGTCGTGGCTGGGAAGGCTGGATCACCACGCTGAGCGATTGGCTGCAGCACCTGCTCAAGTCCCCGCTGCACATCGGCGCCGGAAAGGCGCCCGTGATATTCGAGCAATTGACCCAGTACCGCGTCGAGATGGAATTCTGGTTCGCCAGCCATAAAGTCGATGTGCTCAAACTTGATGAACTGGTCCGCCAATACACCCACAACGGCGTTGCCCGTGTTGCCGCCGAACCGGTGCTGCTCAACGGCATGTTCAAAGGTTTCATCGACCTGACATTCGAGCATGACGGTCGCTACTACGTCGCCGATTACAAATCCAACTGGCTGGGCGTCGATGACATGGCCTATACCGAGCAAGCCATGGAACAGTCGATTCTGGACAACCGCTACGACCTTCAATATGTGCTGTACCTGCTGGCCCTGCACCGCCAGCTCAAGGCACGGCTTGCCGATTACGATTACGACCGGCATGTCGGTGGTGCGCTGTATCTGTTCCTGCGTGGCACCCGCGCATCCAGTCAGGGCGTGTATTTCGCCCGTCCGCCAAGAGCGCTGATCGAGCGTCTGGATCGCCTGTTCCAGGGCAAGCCAGAACCCAAGGCCGAACCCGCCTGGGAACAGGGAGTACTGCTATGAGTCGCACCTTCGCCGATTTGCTGCCGACGCCATTGGCAGCGGAAAGTCTGGCGAGTCTGGCACCGTTGAGTCGCGCCGATGACTTGTTGCTGTTGCTCACCCGCTGGGTCGAACGTGGCTGGTTGCGAGCGCTGGACAAGGCCTTCGTTGCGTTCTTGCACGAACTCGCTCCCGACGATGATCCACTGGTGCTGCTGGCTGCGGCATTGACCAGTCATCAATTGGGCCACGGCCATGTCTGCCTGGACCTGTTCGAGACCCTGAAGGAGCCGGACTTCGCGTTGTCCTTGCCACCGGAAGGCGATCTGCAAAGTGGCGCGATGCTGCTGCCATCACAATTGCTTGAGGCGCTGGACGGCGCCCATTGGTGCAAGGTGCTGGCCGCCAGCAATCTGGTCGCGTTGTCAGCCGATAGCAGTGAAGCAGCCCAACAACGGCCGTTGGTACTTTCAGGAAAACGCCTTTATCTGCGACGCTACTGGACCTATGAGCGGCGTATCGATGATGCCCTGCGTCAGCGTCTGGCCGAACACGAAACAACGCCGGACGATCTGTCCCAACGTCTTGCCGGTCTGTTCGGTCCGGCCAGGCCTGGCGAGGTAATCGACTGGCAGAAACTCGCGTGTGCCTTGGCGACTCGCAGTGCCTTCAGCATCGTCACCGGCGGCCCGGGGACGGGCAAGACCACCACGGTCGTGCGCTTGCTCGCATTGCTTCAGGCGCCAGCGGTGGAGGCTGGCAAACCACTGCGTATCCGTCTCGCTGCCCCCACCGGGAAAGCTGCGGCACGGTTGACGGAATCGATCAGCCAACAAGTCCGGACGCTGGAAGTCGCTGAAGCCGTACGAGATAAAATTCCGTCAGACGTTACCACCGTGCACCGTCTGCTCGGCAGTCGGCCCGGTACGCGACATTTCCGGCATCACGCCGGTAATCGTTTACCGCTGGATGTGCTGGTTGTGGATGAAGCCTCGATGATCGACCTGGAGATGATGGCCAATCTTCTCGACGCGATGCCGGCCCATGCCCGCCTGATTCTGCTGGGTGACAAGGACCAACTGGCCTCGGTGGAAGCCGGCGCCGTGCTGGGGGATCTGTGCCGCGACGCCGAGGCCGGTTGGTACAGCCCGCAGACGCGTCAATGGCTGGAAACAGTCAGTGGTGAAAACCTTGCAGCCAGTGGGTTGCACGAAGACACTCACGGGACTCATCCACTGGCCCAGCAAGTGGTGATGCTGCGCCATTCGCGCCGGTTCGGCGAGGGCAGCGGGATTGGCCAACTGGCGCGCTGGGTCAACCGGCAACAACCCGAAGAAGCTCGCCAATTGCTGGCGGCTCGAAGCCACGGCGATGTATTTTCCCTGCCCCTCAAGGGTGAACAGGACCGGGCGCTGGAGCGCTTGTTGCTCGAAGGCCATGGTGATGGGCCGCAAGGCTACCGGCATTACCTCAGTCTGCTGCGCCACCTGCGGCCACCGCTCGACAGCTCGCTCGATGATTCACGCTGGACCGATTGGGCGCGTCAGGTGTTGCAAGCCTTCGACGCCTTCCAGCTGCTGTGCGCCGTACGCAAAGGGCCGTGGGGTGTGGAGGGCTTGAATCAGCGCGTGACCGACGCGTTGCTCAAGGCCCGATTGATCGACAGCAATCAGCAGTGGTACGAAGGCCGGCCGGTGCTGATGACCCGCAACGACTATGGCTTGGGTTTGATGAACGGCGACATCGGCATTGCCCTCAAGCTGCCTGAGCGCGATGGCCCCGAGGCGGGTCGTCAGGTCTTGCGCGTGGCTTTCCCGCGCAATGATGGCCAGGGTGGCGTGCGCTTTGTCCTGCCGAGCCGTCTCAATGATGTCGAAACCGTGTACGCCATGACCGTGCACAAATCCCAGGGCTCCGAGTTTGCCCATACGGCGTTGATTCTGCCGGACGCCCTGAACCCGGTTCTGACCAAGGAGCTGATCTATACCGGCATAACCCGAGCGAAGGACTGGTTCACGTTGATCGAACCGCGGACGGGAGTGTTTGAAGAGGCGGTGCGGCGCAAGGTCAAGCGGTTGAGCGGGTTGATGCTGGAATTGGACGAGGCTGTCGAGCCGAGGCAATAAAGGGCGACGGCACCGGACGTTGGAAACCGTCCAAAGCGCCGTCGTACGTGGCCTCGCGGGTGTTTCGACGCTGTGCTATCGTTGTGGCACCCTCCCGTTAAGATCGAAGAGAATCCCTGCATGAAGGTGGCTGTCTGGATGACAGAGTGCGTCGCTGGCTGCAAGCAAGCCGTACTTGCAGGCTTTCTCTGTTTGCTGAGCGGCTTCGTTTTCGCTCAACCGCAAACCCCTCCAGGCATGGCCGACCAGCGTGCCAAATCCGTCACACAGGTGGTACTCGGGATACTCAGTTATGCCCGTTGGCCTGTTGAACCCGCACAACTTCGTTTGTGCGTCGTTGGCCCCACCGAATACACCGATGACCTGGTCAAGGGCACCACCCAGGCCACGGGCCGACCTGTTGTCGTACGCCGCCTGCTCGCCGACAACCCATCCATTGTCGGTGAGTGCGACGCGGTGTACATCGGCAAATTGACCCGCGAAGAGCGCAGCCGGCTGTTCGCTTCGCTGACCGGGCACCCCGTGTTGAGCATCAGCGAAAGCGACGATCAATGCACCGTCGGCAGTCTGTTCTGTTTGCGCGTCGGCGATGAACAAGTGTCCTTCGAGGTCAACCTCGATTCCGTGGCCCGCAGCGGCGTGCGAATTCATCCAAGTGTGCTGCAACTGTCCCGCCGCAAGCCGGCGGCGCCATGAGGTTATTCAAGCCGGGCAGTCGCCCGACCTTGCGTTCGGTCATTGGCCGCGGTCATTTGATCGTCGCGCTGGTCGGCGTGGCCATGGCCAGCATCTCGCTGACGCTGCTCGGCGTTCTGGCGTTGCGGGTTTATGCCGACCACAACCTGCACCTGATCGCGCGCTCCATCAACTACACCGTGGAAGCGGCCGTGGTGTTCAACGATAAAGCCGCTGCCACCGAAGCGCTGGCACTGATCGCCTCTACCGAAGAAGTGGCGGATGCCCAAGTGCTGGACGAGCAAGGCAAGTTGTTGGCACGTTGGCAGCGGCCCGAAACCGGATTGTTCTCTGATCTCGAAATGCAGATGGCCAAAGCCTTTCTGGAAAAACCCATCAGCATGCCGATCATCCACCAAGGTCAGGACATCGGCAGCATCCTGTTGATCGGCCACGGTGGCAGCCTGATGCGCTTCTTGCTCAGCGGTCTGGTGGGCATCGTTCTGTGCACCGCCGCCAGTGCCTGGGTGGCGCTTTATCTGGCTCGCCGACAACTGCGCGGGATCACCGGCCCGCTGCGCAGTCTGGCTTCCGTGGCGCACGCCGTGCGCAGCGAACGTGCCTTCGACCTGCGTGTGCCACCCGCCGACATCGCCGAACTCGACAACCTGGGCAATGACTTCAATGCCCTGCTCGATGAACTCGAATCCTGGCAGACTCACCTGCAAAGCGAGAATGAAACCCTCGCCCATCAGGCCAGTCATGACAGCCTCACCGGGTTGCCGAATCGTGCGTTTTTCGAAGGCCGATTGATTCGCGCGCTGCGCAACGCCAACAAGCTCAACGAGCGAGTAGCGGTGCTGTTTCTGGACAGTGACCGGTTCAAGCAAATCAACGACACCTTCGGTCACGCCGCCGGCGACGCAGTGTTGGTCGCGGTCGCCAATCGGGTTCGTGCTCAATTGCGCGAAGAGGATCTGGTGGCGCGTCTGGGGGGGGATGAGTTTGCTGTCCTGCTGACACCGCTGAACAAGACCGAAGACGCCGAGCGGATCGCCGATAAAATCATCGCGAGCATGGACGTGCCGATTCCGTTGCCGGGTCATACTCAGGTTTTGACTACTCTGAGCATTGGCATTGCTGTGTACCCGGATCATGGTGCTACACCGGGTGCTCTGCTCAATGCTGCTGATGCGGCCATGTACCAGGCCAAACGTTTTTCCAGAGGTGCACAGCACACGTCAGGGTCGGAGCACCCTGTCGCCGATGTTCAATCCAGGAGCTGATTTTCGTGTTCTCATTCAATCTGCGATTTCTCTCGATCCCCTTATTCATCGCCTTGCTGGCACTGACCGGTTGCCAGACGGCGCCACAAAAAGGTCTGAGTCCGGCACAGGTCGCAGTACTCAAACAGCAAGGTTTCGAGTTGACCGACGAGGGGTGGGCGTTTGGCTTGTCCGGCAAAGTGTTGTTTGGCAGTGATGTCGAAAGCCTGAACCCGCAGAGCACCGAGATCGTCGAGCGCATTGGCAAGGCGTTGCTGGGGGTCGGAATCGATCGGGTTCGTGTCGATGGTCACACCGACGCCTCGGGCAAAGAGACCTACAACGAACAGCTGTCTCTGCGCCGCTCGAACAGCGTCGGCAAAGTACTGAGCGCGGTCGGCATGAAAGAGCAGAATATCCAGGTACGAGGCCTTGGCAGCAGTGAGCCCGTTGCCTCCAACGACACCGCGACCGGTCGAACCGAGAACCGCCGGGTGTCGATTGTGGTCAGCGCCGATTAGTCGGTGAACACCATGTCCCGCCGTTCACCCATCAACAGCCCCTGATTCAACTCAGTCACCTCCCGGATGTAATCCCACAACAGGGTAATCCGCTTGAGCTTGCGCAGGTCCTCCCGGCAGTACATCCAGAACTTCAAGGAATACAGGTTTCTCCCAATGTTTACGGGGTTAAACCTTTATGAATCGCCTTTTAGAATGCTCTGCTGTTACAAGTCCTGTACCAATTCTTGTAGGTTCTTCGAGACCCACCACGAGACTCGCTAAACCGTATCACTACAGACGCAACGGCATTTACTACATACGCCTCAGGGCTACTGGCAGTACCACTGAGTACGCTTCGGTTTCCCTCAAGACCAGCAATAGGCGTGACGCATTAGACGCTTCAGAACAGCTCGCGGGGTCTGTCAGGACGTTCCATTTGGCAAACCCAGAATCCTCTTGGGGGAAGCTGAAAGAGCATTTCCGTTTGGCCTCAGCGGAGCTGTTTGAGTTTGGACGTGATGGCGACGTCACGCAGGTGTGGGGTGGTCTGCATGACAGCAACACTGGCCCTGTGGGCGGCTCGCTCAGTTACCCCAAGTCCGCAAAGAGCGCTCCGCTATCCCTATCTGTAATCACCCCAGCAGTGACCTTTGAGGCGCTTTCATCGCTCTACTTGGCCGACCGTGGGCAAGATCAGAAAGCATCGACCCTGAAGGAAACCAAGATTTGCCACGGCACCATCTCTGCGGCCCTCGGTGAACTGGATATGCGGACTCATTCACGGGCTGACCTCGTCGCGCTGCGTGATCGTCTTGGAGATGGTCGCATGCCCTCAACGGTCAATAAGCTGATCGTGAAGCTATCAGCTGTCCTCGCATGGTCAGTTGAAAACGGTCACATATCCAAGTCATACGATAAGAAACTGAAGCTCACTAAGGGCCTTGCGTCGAGCCGTAAGGCGTTTACACAGGATCAGGTGAGCATGCTGGTGACTTATTCCAACACGCTCCCTGAGTCCTCATGGAAGCGCTGGCTATTGAGCCTTGGTGCCATCACTGGCGGGCGCCTCAATGAAATCTCACAGTTGACGGTAAGTGACGTGCAGACCCTTGCTTCAGGTATCACGGCTATACACATCAACGAGGTAGGTGAGGGGAAGTCGATCAAGAACAAACGCAGTGAACGGTTGGTGCCACTGACTGACGGTGCCTATGGGTTCAACCTCACAGCATTCTTGCGGTATGTCGATGCGCGCAAGGTCAGTGGGTCGGACTCATTAGCTCAGATTGGCTACAAAACAGCCGGAGAGTGGGCAAATCAACAAGCAATCCCTGCGGCTCTTGGTGACACCTATGGGCCAGGCTTGGTGTTCCATTCGTTGCGCCACTCGTTAGCTTCGCTAATGCAGGTCAAAGGAGTTCCCACTACGCATGCTCAGGCTGTGATGGGTCATGCTTCTGGCACGATTACTTTCGATACATACGGCTCTGGTGTTCCCGTTGAAACCATCGCTGAGGTACTCAGGGGGCTTTTTATCAGTGGCAACCACCGGCCCCGGATCGAAAATGGTTTGCAACCGTGAGGCATATCTCGCGCTCGCGGCGGCGGCTGGTTCCCCCATGCCGGGGGGCAGTGTGTGCCTGTGCAGCAGCGGGGAGGGCAGGAGCATGCCTTACCTCTGGCGCTAGCTGTGGCTGTAGTTGTCTCTGGCTGGAAACGCGCATGCCTCTACGCAACGCCAAGGGTAGGGTCTCTCTCAATGCAGGCGGTGTCTCATGGGGCTTAAGGTCTGTGCGTCCGTGGCTCGCTGTGTTCCTGCCTGCCGGTCGATGCATCGAGCTGGTGTCAGCGGGTCTACCCTCTTGCCCTGTCGTTGGCCGTGCGTTCTCTGGCGGGCTGTACGGCTGACCGTGCCGCTGATGACCGGTCATTTAGTGCCTGTCTATGTGGGTTGTAGGCGGTGACATCAAACGATCGATTGTCGTCACCTGAAAATGAGGTCGTAAAGGGGTGACATCAAAATAGGCTTTGACACTTGTTGGCACCACTCGTATTGTTGTCACCATTACTTGGCACCATATGCCAGCTAGGCAGACCAGAGGTGACACCATGACCGCACGTACTTACGCCTATTGCCGGGTATCCACTACCGAGCAGACCACTGACAACCAGATGCACGCGATCAAGGAGCGGGGATACATCATTCCTGCGAATCGGGTACACAGCGAGACTATCAGCGGCTCAGTGCCAGCCTCAGAACGTCCAGTATTCGCAAGGTTGGTAGATCGTCTAGAGAGTGGCGATACGCTGGTAGTGCTGAAACTTGACCGCCTTGGTCGTGACAGCATCGACGTACAGGCCACCATCGATAAATTGATGGCTCTGGGCATTCGGGTTATCTCGCTCGACCTGCCAGCCTCAGACCTGACCAGCGTAGAAGGTCGATTCATCATGCAGGTAATGGCGGCGCTGGCTGAGATGGAGCGTGGCCGTATCCGGGAACGTACCAGTGAGGGCCTAGCCCGTGCCAAGGCTGCTGGTGTGAAGCTAGGTCGTCCTGTAGCTGATGACGTCACGTCTCAGGTGCGCGAGCTGCGTGCCAAGGGTATGAGTCAATCTGAGGTTGCCGAGGCTCTGGGGCTGTCTCTGCGGACCGTGAAGCGCCATTGCGCCAAGGAGTCTGCCTGAGTCGTAACGCGGGGGCTTGAGCTTGAGACCCAGCATTTACACGCGGGCATGCGATCACTTGCATCACCGGTTATTCCAGTTGCAAGCCGTCTAGCGGGGTTATGTCTTGATCGATCCTATGTTGACCGTGGAAGGCCACCAGAGCGCGCAGACGCTACATCGATCCACGGGGCAGGCCAATACCGATCACCGGCCTTCACGGTTGCGGTATCGCACCTGACAGCGGCTGTCCTACTAGTCGAGGGCTGAGAGGTTCAGGGCAAGCGCCGGGATAGTTATGCGCGATGTGCTGCTAAAGCTCCGGGCAGTGAGCTGTCTGCTTCGCTTGCGGCTGTCACATGAAACCCCAGGACGATGTGACGGGTACGGGCAAACGAGCCTCAGGCGCGCTCTCAGGGCCTCACGGGTTCAAACCGGGTTTAGGCTTTGAATTGCATTATAGGGTGGCCAGTAGCTTAGAGTTGCTGAGTCTCACAGTGTTAGACACTTGAAATCCCACAGTTTTCGAATTCCAGAGCGGCCAGCGGCAAACGTGACCGGATTGCCAATTCTGGTCACAAAGTCTCACAGCGCTACAGCCCTTATAAACCGGGGCTTTCAGAGTCTCACAGCCTTTAAGTTGCATTATAGGAGAATCCCCAAGTAGCAACAGTAGTGTAGTAGTGATGGTAGTTACAGTAGCACTCAGTATTGTCTATTAGGGAGAGTAGGTTAAGTAGTCTACAGTGGGAGATGTAGTGTAGTAGCCCAGTATTGTCTAGTTGCTCAAGTAGTGATAGTTGTTCCCTCCCTTCTTCTCCTTAATGGAGAGAGGGAGAGCTAATAGACGCTATGAGTATCCAACCCAGCCAGCCCCAGACCGCGCGCAGACCGCAACGGGGCAGAGCACTGACCTACGCGTCCCACAAAAAGCTCAGGCGCCCATAGCGAGCCTCAGGGGCTTTCTCGTTTGGGCCGAGAGTCCCAGAAAGTCTCACACCGATAGCCCCGGTAATTAAGTTGCATTATAGAAGAGCGAGTCGAGTATTCGCCAAATCGCGATTTATATAAAAGTTCAAGCGCTTTTTCAATTGCACAGGCCGATGCCCTAGATGAGAATTATTATCTGGTTCATCGGTCTGCGATCCCAATGGAATTGGTAGGACAAGAAGAACAGTAGCAACAGTAGTAACAGTAGCTACAGTATAAATTCTCCTTTTCTCTTATGAGAAAAGACCCGTTAGGGAAGTGACAGTAGCAACCAATAGCAACCCGTTTCTTTAGTGGGGCGTTTATTGCTCTGTCCTCCTATACCCTCTAATCAGCAACTATAGCGAGGTACAGACTATGGCAACCCCTATTGCAGGCGATATGGCATCCACCGTTCCGGTCAAGCAGCAGCAAGGCGTTACCCTGCACAACATGCCGCAAGTTGGCTATAGGGATATCTCAGATGCAAGTCACCCTATTAACCAGAGTAATCTTTCGGGCAAGCGACTAGGTGCTTTGGTTGTAGCTGTGGATGAGGGTGATATCAGTGCAGGCCGTATGAGCTTAATGATTGCTCATGGTAGCGGACCAACTGATGGATGGTCGCCGTTGGTATCACGTTTTATAAGTGAGCCACAGTACCAACCTGTTTACTCTGACATTGATAGCGTTTCAGTTTGAGGATGCGGTGGCAATAGTATTCTAGTAGGTACAAAACAGTGCTGCTTAGGGCACGAGTTCTAGGGCTTGCCACCAGTGCGCATTGATAAGCAGCGGATCGTGAAGCGCAAGCAACCCGTGAAAGCACTATTAAAGGCTGACGACAGCTACGGCTTTTAAGTTGCCTTATAGATAGATCGACTTTCAGTGTCCCATCTAAACCCCGAGTAACCCTGCACCTCTGGCATACGTGCCATGTGTAGTAGTACGCATACAGTAAGCCCATTCCCACCTGTATCAACGGTCTGGTCCCCTTCCTTCACGGGTGGCCGAGTGGGCTTTCTTATGCGTGCCATCCCTGAGTTCCTACAAGTGAGTTACCCGTCTGCCCGGTCCTCTGGGTTTGGTCGCCTGTCATAGCGGGTCGGCTGGTAGCTCACTTGTAGCAATTCATCCCCTTAATGTGAGAGACCTGAAACTATGAACACGACCAATGCATTACCCGTTTTGCTGCAAAATGCAGACGGTAATAAGTATTCCTTTGTCCCCAATGATGAGGGCATGTTTAACCTGACAGAGATGTGGCGGATGCTAGAACTACCTGCATCCAAGAAACCCAGCCAGTGGCGCAATAGTATTGCGCGTGATCTAGAGAGAGATGCAAATTTGCATTTCACTCAAGGTAAGGATGCTTATACCCTCGCAACTGAGACAGCTTGTATTGCTTATGCAATGTGGGTTTCGGTCTCTTTCTATCGTATGGTTGTCTCTACCTTCATCGCTGTGCGAAATGACGACCGGTTGGCGGCAATGGTCTATCGCAACATGGAGTCTGAGTATCAAGAGATGCTTGATAATAACTGCGCTAAGCTTAATGCATACAACCGTCTTGATAAGTCCTATCAAGGTTGGCACAACAGTTGCTGTCTAGCTGGTATCGAAGACTCCCGCAAGGCTCGTTTTTATCTATGGACTAAGTACCTTATGTGGAGTGAGCAGACGATTAAAGGTAAGACAAGTATCACCATGAGAGCTCCGGGCATTGATGCGGGCTTTATAGTTAACCGAGGTAATGGAAAGATAGACGACTCTATCTGCATGAAGGCATATGGGCGTAAATGGCTAATTGAGCATGCCGCTGAGATAAACGCCGCAACCAAGATGATGCGCAAATGTTCCACCTGACGGGATATAACCCATCGTTCAACTACGGCGGGGTAGTGGCCTCAGCAGACGAAGACGACACCGTAAATAGCCTACCGCCTTATCTATCCCACCTAGTCACTAATATCACCAGCAGCTTCAGTCCCGCTCGTGGTTGCCAACTGGCATCTAAGTCCAGACCCAGATAACCCCCCGAAAACCCTAAGTAAGCACCAGCAATTCTGTTGGTGTTTCTGCATGCCGTTAATTCACAACCTGAGAGGTAAAGAGACCATGAACACCGCTACCAGCATCACCCTGCACACGATTTACCAGATGCACGTTCCGACCGCCAATGCGCTGATCGAGAGCTACGGCACCAACAAGATCAAATCCCAGCTCGCCACACAGTCGGTGGGCGCGATCCTTGAGGACGTTACCCTGCTGTTCCGTGCGTATCTTGGCGACCTGATTCCCGGACGTTCGGAGCATGATGCCAAGCTGCGTGAAATCTCCATTTGCAAAGACCTCGTGCGTCAGCATATCGAGAGCCTGCGTGACACTGGCCGCACCATTGGCCAACTGCCTGAGAGCTTGCCGGTTGCCGAGGACTACACGAACGCTTTCACCTACCTGATTGCGCTGGTCGATTCCATCAACACGCAAGCCCCTGATAACACCATGTTGAAGAACTCCTATCACACGATGGGCTGGGATTATCCAGAGTTCCAGACATTCCTGGCTGAACGTCATGGCGCTGACCTACCTGCGTTCCTCGGCGTTTTGGCGGCATCCATTGCTGGTTCTGACTACAGCCGCATGCAAGCCATGACCCCTGCTAACTATCGTAGCTGGACGTCAACCGGCGAAGCTGTCTATGCCCTGCTGTTCAATGCCGAAGGTCGTGGCCCTGCACTGGTCAAGGCGCTGCGTGCCGAACTCGATCTGATCTTGGGTCCGTATTACAGCCGTCGCACCTGCATCGACATGTTGCCGATCATGGCTAACACCCTGCTGCGCATTGAAGACGCTGAAGCCCTTGTAGCTGCTGGATGGACTGAAAAGCACAGTGACTGCATCTATGCTGCGCTCGGTGACTCCGCAATGTTCCGCGAGGGGCGTGGTCGTCGTGTCGCTGCCGTCGAGGTGCAGACCGTGCAGTTCAACCTAGCGCGGCTGGGTGCTGTCATTTGTGATAAGCAATCCAAAGCCAAAGCAGAGACAGCACGCAAGTTGAAGGAAGAGCAGGACGCTATCGATCTGGAAACCCGTAAGGCTCAAGCCGCTGCACGTCTGGCACTGCTGGACAAGATCAAGGCCGGTACTGTCACCGCTGCCGAGTTGGATGCAGCCGGTTACTGAGTCACCCTGTAGCAATCCCCGGTATCACAGTTAGGCCATCGCGCACGCTGTAGGTACTGGGGTAGAGGGCTAGTAGGGAGTTGTAGCACGTCAACTCCCCTTGTCGGGGCTGCATCTGTCTTTTTGCAACCTGGCTCAGCGCTCCGTACTTCGCTATATCCCTTAGCCGCTGATGGTAAGGAGGCACTCGAATGTCTCTTAAACCTCGACCCACCCTGTGCGAGCAATCAGCTACTGGCCGAAACTTCGTTGATATTTCGTCTCGGATTCAAGGGTGATGTTCGATCCTTGGCAGGCGAAGATTTTGGAGGGCTTGGCTACCAGTGGATTTCAAAGGGCGGCTTACGGCCAAAAGCAGTCGTTTGGATGTGTTAGGAAATCAGAGGGTTCAAGAACCCGATAGCGGATAAACCAGATGTCATCCACCTGGCCAGGCATCCAGCGTGGATGAAATGCCAGTAGCAGAATTGGATTTAGGCATAGTAGCGTTGCGCCTCTACGACCCCGAACGGGTGAACGTGCAACGGAGCAGGGAAATGGATTTTGCAGAACGCTTGAACGCAATTTCAGCGAAGGTTAATCAGTTACACGGTCGGTAGTAGAGCGCAGCTTGGAAGATCAGCATTGTGAGATCGATACCACAATATTAAACATAGGGATTGCCTCATGCGACGCGCATGAGCTAATACATTTTATCTTAGTCCGCAGGTGCTTGAGATATGTCTGCTACATGGAAGAACCTTGAAGAATACGTTCGCTCGATCGCCTCTCTAAAGTGGGGCGCACCTTGCAAAGCAGAGCATATTGACGGGGTGGATTTTGATAGTGTTATTCGCATCTCCGATGATGAAGTGATTATTATAGAAGTCACTACTGAAAGAACCCTTCAGAAGGTGCGTGATGACCTCAATAAGATAAAGCCTACGAAAATGAGGCTCGCAGTTGAGGGTATAATTTGCCGAGCTTACATTGTATTGGAGGATGAGCCTACGCTCAGTATGGTTGAAGCTGGCAGAAGCAGCCATATAAAAGTATGTTCGGCCGCTGAGTTTAGCAAAGATTTTTTTGATTTCGCTTCCTACGACGCGTTGCGAAAAAGATCTCCTTTTGGGAGTGCCGTGGATTCAAAGACAGGTGCGAATGATCCTCGCGAATTCATTCATGTTCGGTACTCTGAAACAGATGGCTCAAAAAAATACACGCTAGAAAATATTGCCTCAAGCCTGCAGCGCGGTCAAAACATCGTACTTACCGGAGATTATGGAACTGGTAAAAGCCGGTGCGTCCGTGAGGTGTATGAAATACTTAGAACGCGCACTAGAGAATCAGGCGCTTACCCTCTGGCAATAAACCTACGGGATCACTGGAGCAGTTCAAGCGCGTTAGAAGTTATAGCAGGGCACCTCGGTATAATCGGCATCGGTAGCTCTATAGACAATGTCATTCGTCTTCTGAACTCAGGGAAGCTAATTCTCCTATTGGACGGGTTTGATGAGATCGGCACTCAAGTTCATGACGCGAGAGTTGAAGACAGAAAAAGCCTTCGACGGAGAGCAGTACAAGGCGTTCGCGATTTAATTACTCGTGGAAAAACTGGGATACTAATAACCGGCCGTTCTCATTTTTTCGACAGCAGCGAGGAGATGCTAGAAAGCCTCGGTTTATCCGCCGGGTCAAACACGGAGTGCATTGAGGCGCCGGAAGAATTCTCAGAAGATGAAGGGAATAAATACCTAGAAGCAATTGGTATTAAGTCACTTGTACCTGAGTGGCTACCGAGGAAGCCATTAGTTTTCCAGCTCCTCGTTGAGTTAGACCCAGCAGACGTTGGTACTATATTAAATCGCAAGCATGGCGAGTACGAATTCTGGGGCACCTTCATTCATGCAGTTTGTAGACGAGAATCTAGCGGAGTGGGTGGTTCGATCGCCCCTCAAACCATTCACGCGATTCTTCATAGATTAGCGTCTGTAACCCGTTACTCCGCCACAGCCAATGGCCGGCTTTCCCCTTCTGATATTGATACAGCCTACCAAGCAGTAGTAGGATCAGTTCCAGATCAAAGTGGTCGCCAGCTCCTTTCAAGAATGTGCACTCTCGGCAGGATAGAGCCAGAGTCTCCTGACCGACATTTTCTTGATCTTAATGTTCTTGACATCCTTCGGGCGGAAGCGCTTGTTGTAGACGTGATTAATATGAAGGATATACACGATCAAGTTCAATGGTGCCAATCACTTCGGCATCTTGGTGCATTTCACGCCGCACAAACAATTAGAATTTTTGACTTGGAGCAGCATTGCTTTTCATATATAAAGAAAAATGGCAACAGCCGAAATACAAAAAAGCTTGGCGAGATAGTTTCAATCCTAACAATTTATGGTGGCGACCCTTTGGACTTTCAGTCCCTGCAGCTGTCTGGCTCAGTCTTCCCAGTTTTAAATCTTAGTGCTAGAGTAATAAAAAATCTGGTGGTCAGGGATTCCGAGATTGAACATTTATTTCTTGGCGCAACGCCAATTACAGTACAAGATGGCATGGTGATTGATGGATGCATTGTTTCACAGGTATTTGGAGTTTCAGATTCCCAAGGCTTTCCAGCCTGGGTCACACATACTGAGGCTTTCAACTATGAGCGCATCTCCAATGCTTCAAGAATTAAAGAAAGCATCCTACCTCCAGCTCAAAAATTGTTTCTTTCTATAATTCATAAGATTTTTTTCCAGCCTGGTGGTGGAAGAGAAGAAGCATCCCTTCTAAAAGGAGGCTACGGCCAGAAATTTAGCCCAAAACTAGTAGATTCGATTATCAAAATGCTTTTGCGGGAGGGCCTTATAGATAGGGCCAAGGGAGATGATGGCTGGGTATATAAACCTATTCGAAGATATACAGACAGAATGAACAAAATTCGTTCTGAGCTTACCCTTTCCGAAGACCCGGTCTGGAAAGAGGCGTCTACTCTAAAGCAATAGAGGAGCGATTACCTGTATACCGTGGTGCGCCGGTCGGAAGACGGAATAAGCCCGTCGGTGACTCTGGGACTGCGCAGCCACGCCATGATTTCCAGGCGCAGCAGTTCGGTGAAGTCGCACGGTTTGCCCAGGCAGTCCTCAAAACCGTCGCGTAGGCCGTCAACGCCGTTGCTTGGAGCGTCGTTGACGGACAGGACCGGTCTAGGTAGGCGGGAGTAGCCGTGACTAAATGAGTTTTAATACTGTCCATCCTCAGTAGTATGGGCAGTTTCGGGAAGGGTGGCTGTGCAACTAAGAGTGACAATCACTTGCGGATTTCCGCAGGCGCCTGTCGATTTTTGAAATATCTCGACATCGGCGATACCCACCTTTGCGTGAGTTGTTTCGAAGCCTTTGCTGCCGCCGTTATACGGCAATAATCGGCTACCCAGCCTCTCGGGAAATTCGCCACGATTCTCAGGAGAGTTGATGGGATGTCGCGGCTTCAATGAGTGTTCGTGTCGCAGTCCTTATAGCCTACACACTCTACAGTATTACGATAACAACCAATCTGGCTGACTGCTTGTGGCCGTTGGCTACCGGTCACGGAGGGCCGCACCGCACATAATCAGGAAGCGTGCAGGTCAAATCCGATCCCAAGGAAGGTCAAATCGAACGCAAATGATTGGGCAGGCCTGAGCAGTTACCAGCAAGCCCCAGCCAGCTGTAAGGTGAACTAAGATTCCCGTATTACCACTCAAGGACGATAGCCATGCCGAATGACCCAGAAGCCAAGATCGCAACGGCGGACGCACTCACGTTGCTTTTGCATAACCAGCATGCCATCGCTGCGGCTATAGAAGAATTGACCAAGTGGCTCTCAGAGAATGGAGTATCGAGTGTTGCTGCCAACGCAGTTGGTGCGTTGGAAACGCTGGACACAAATGCTCAAGGGATTACTGACGCCATTATGCGACTACGTCAGTCGTAAACCTGCACTTTGGCTACCCACCGTGTCACCTGCCAATTTCTTGGTCTACTCCTTGTTACTCTTGGAGCTAGTCAAGGTGGTCCTCAGGGCGATGGCTTTTGGGAACGTCGTCTGTCGTCTACTCGGTGACTGTGCTGAGTGACCTCATAACCAGCCTCGCATCATGCGCAGACAGAGGCTCTGATAGACTCGAAGCGAAGCTATGAGCGAGAGCAGGCGTATGAGAATGGACGATGAAGCGTATTACTTTCTACGCATGTACTCGATTGACCTCAACACAGCCCGTCAGGCAATCAAAGTCCTTCGCCGCTACAGACGACCAGATGTCCGTTACGCTCTTCTACGCGACCTAACTGTGGCCTATGTGCGGCCTTTCTCAACGAATAGGGGAAGACAACAAGGCACCCATGCACTGAGTGTCAAGAAGCATGTTCCGAAGGAAATGAAGCGACTTCACCTTGAACTCGTGCGGGTCAGGATGCAGCAGTTTGCCCACACCGATTTGTCTTATTACAACCCAATTGTGTTTAGCCTAAATGGCTCAAACGGTCACGCGATAATCTTTAAGGGCTTCGACTATGAAGCTCTGCTGCGCAAGCTTGACCAAATTGAAGAATTGATTCGTGCGGTTGAAAGCAGCGTAAACGCCGCAATCGCTGATTACGAATCGGAGTCCTCAGTGCTTTCCGAGGCAATCCCGGCTGGGCCCGAAGTTCGAAGGTTTCTTGAAAAATAGACAGAGAAATCTGAATGACCACCTCAATCCGGGTGTGTCCGTGCATCCCCCCCCTCTCCTGAGCCTTATCGCGTGCCTATGTGCGTCTCTGGGTAAGCTGCTTCGAGGCGCTATTCGCTGTTACAAGTCATGTACCAACCCCTGTTACAAATCCTTGGCAAATGCCTGCTGGCCTCGGTACGATTCCGCTACCTGATTCCTTGAAGAACAGTCAGTCGGCGAACAGCATCTCCCGGCTCTCTCCCATCAACAGACCCTGATTCTTCTCGGTGACCGCGCGGATGTAATCCCACAACAGGGTGATCCGCTTGAGCTTGCGCAGGTCCTCGCGGCAGTACATCCAGAACTGCCGGGTGATGTTGATTTCCTCCGGCAACACCGGCAGTAACCGCGGATCCTGCGCGGCGAGGAAGCACGGCAGAATCGCCAGCGAGCGTCCTTGCTGCGCCGCGACGAACTGCGCAATCACGCTGGTGCTGCGCAAGTTGGCGCTGGCGCCGGGCAGCACGTTCGCCAGGTACAACAGCTCGGAGCTGAAGGCCAGGTCGTCGACATAACTGATGAATGAGTGCTTGCCCAAGTCTGTCGGGCGGCGGATCGGTGGATGTTTGTCCAGATAGTCCTGGGTCGCATATAGCTGCAATTTGTAGTCGCAGAGTTTGCAGCAGACATACGGGCCATGCTCCGGGCGCTCCAGGGCGATGACGATGTCCGCCTCGCGTTTGGACAGACTGATGAAGTGCGGCAGCGGCAGGATGTCCACCGAGATCGCCGGGTAGGCGTCGACGAAATGGCTCAGCTGCGGGGTGATGAAAAAGCTGCCGAACCCTTCCGTGCAGCCCATCCGTACGTGGCCGGACAACGCCACGCCGGAGCCGGAAACCTGTTCGCACGCCATGTGCAGCGTGCTCTCGATCGACTCGGCATAACCCAGTAAACGCTGACCTTCCGCCGTCAGGACAAAACCGCTGGTCCGGGACTTCTCGAACAGCAACGTGCCCAATGCCGCTTCCAGCGAACTGATACGCCGCGACACCGTGGTGTAGTCCACCGCCAGGCGCTTGGCCGCGGTGCTGGCCTTGCGGGTGCGAGCGACTTCGAGGAAAAACTTGAGGTCATCCCAATTCAGCGAACCTAAAGACGTGATGTTTTTTTGCATGATGGACCGGCTTTTATGTGCGTTCTTATTAGAAGTTTGCACATCTATACTCCAAAAACAGTCCGACAACCAATTCGCGACACACGCCTCATCTCAAGGCGACTTAGCCGCCTTGGCTCCCTGCATAACAACAAGTCCAGGAGACCAGCATGAACGCATCGCTCACGCCCAACGAAACCACTGTCCAGAACGTCAAGCTGTTGATCGACGGCGAGTGGGTCGAGTCCCAGACCACCGAGTGGCACGACATCGTCAACCCGGCGACTCAGCAAGTGCTGGCCAACGTTCCGTTCGCTACGGCCTCGGAAGTCGACGCCGCGATCAGCGCCGCCCATCGCGCCTTCCAGACCTGGAAGCTGACGCCGATCGGCGCCCGCATGCGCATCATGCTCAAGCTTCAGGCTTTGATCCGCGAGCACTCCAAGCGTATCGCCGTGGTCCTGAGCAACGAACAGGGCAAAACCATTGCCGACGCTGAAGGCGATATTTTCCGAGGCCTGGAAGTCGTCGAACACGCGTGCTCCATCGGCACCCTGCAAATGGGCGAGTTCGCCGAGAACGTCGCGGGCGGCGTCGATACCTACACCCTGCGTCAGCCAATCGGCGTGTGCGCCGGCATCACCCCGTTCAACTTCCCGGCAATGATTCCGCTGTGGATGTTCCCGATGGCCATCGCCTGCGGCAACACCTTCGTACTCAAACCGTCCGAACAGGACCCGATGTCGACCATGTTGTTGGTGGAACTGGCGATCGAGGCCGGTGTTCCGGCGGGCGTGCTCAATGTGGTTCACGGCGGCAAGGACGTGGTGGACGCCCTCTGCACTCATAAAGACATCAAGGCGGTTTCCTTCGTCGGTTCGACCGCCGTCGGTACTCACGTTTATGACCTGGCCGGTAAACACGGCAAGCGTGTGCAATCGATGATGGGCGCGAAAAACCACGCCGTGGTACTGCCGGATGCCAATCGCGAACAAGCGCTGAATGCGCTGGTCGGTGCCGGTTTCGGTGCCGCCGGTCAGCGTTGCATGGCCACCTCGGTGGTGGTGCTGGTGGGCGCGGCCAAGCAATGGCTGCCAGACCTGAAAGCGCTGGCGCAGAAACTCAAGGTCAATGCCGGCAGCGAGCCGGGCACTGACGTCGGTCCAGTGATTTCCAAGCGCGCCAAAGCGCGGATTCTCGATCTGATCGAAAGCGGCATCAAGGAAGGCGCCAAGCTTGAGCTGGATGGTCGCGAGATCACGGTTCCTGGCTACGAGCAGGGTAACTTTGTCGGCCCGACCCTGTTCTCCGGCGTGACCACCGAGATGCAGATCTACACCCAGGAAATCTTCGGCCCGGTGCTGGTAGTGCTGGAAGTGAATACGCTCGATGAAGCCATCGCACTGGTCAACGCCAACCCGTTCGGCAACGGCACCGGCCTGTTCACCCAGAGCGGTGCGGCGGCGCGCAAATTCCAGAGCGAAATCGACGTGGGTCAGGTCGGCATCAACATCCCGATTCCAGTGCCGGTCCCGTTCTTCAGCTTCACCGGTTCGCGCGGTTCCAAACTCGGCGACCTCGGCCCGTATGGCAAGCAAGTGGTGCAGTTCTACACTCAGACCAAGACCGTCACCAGTCGCTGGTTCGATGACGACAGCGTCAACGACGGTGTGAACACCACCATCAACTTGCGTTAAGGAGCCGGACATGAAAATCGCTTTTATCGGTCTCGGCAACATGGGCGCGCCGATGGCGCGCAACCTGATCAAGGCTGGTCACGCACTGCGACTGGTTGATTTGAACAAAACCGTTCTGGCCGAGCTGGAACAACTGGGCGGCAGCATCAGCGCGACAGCCCGTGAAGCCGCTCAAGGCGCAGAACTGGTCATCACCATGCTGCCCGCCGCTGTGCACGTGCGCAGCGTTTGGCTGGGCGAGGACGGCGTGCTGGCGGGGATCGCCAAAGGCGTGCCGGCCGTGGATTGCAGCACCATCGATCCGCAAACGGCGCGTGATGTGGCCGTTGCGGCAGCCAAACAAGGCGTGGCCATGGCCGATGCGCCGGTATCGGGTGGCACGGGCGGCGCGGCGGCCGGGACGCTGACCTTTATGGTCGGTGCCACCCCCGAACTGTTTGCCACCCTGCAACCGGTGCTGGCGCAGATGGGGCGCAACATCGTCCACTGCGGCGAAGTCGGCACCGGGCAAATCGCCAAGATCTGCAACAACCTGCTGCTGGCGATCTCCATGGTCGGCGTCAGCGAAGCCATGGCGCTGGGCGATGCACTGGGGATCGACACTGGCGTGTTGGCCGGGATCATCAACAGTTCTACCGGGCGTTGCTGGAGTTCGGAGATGTACAACCCGTGGCCGGGCATCGTCGAAACGGCGCCGGCATCGCGCGGCTATACCGGTGGTTTTGGTGCCGAGCTGATGCTCAAGGATCTCGGACTTGCCACGGAAGCGGCACGTCAGGCGCACCAACCGGTGGTACTCGGCGCGGTGGCCCAGCAGTTGTATCAGGCGATGAGCCTGCGCGGGGAGGGGGGTAAAGACTTCTCGGCGATCATCAACAGCTATCGCAAACCGCAGTAAAACCTGGGTAAACCCTGTGGGAGCGAGCCTGCTCGCGATAGCGTTTGATCAGTCACCGTCAATGGTGACTGTGCTGATCCAATCGCGAGCAGGTACTGCATGTACGCATCGACATTTACCGGGAAATCACGTCGGGTGATCTCCCGGTTTTTTTGCATCAGGCAAACACGAAATACTTGCGCACGGTTTCAACCACTTCCCATGTGCCTTTCATGCCCGGCTCAATGACGAAAATGTCGCCCGCGCGCAGATGGATCGGCTCTTTGCCTTCCGGGGTGATGATGCAGTAGCCCTCGCGGAAATCGCAGTATTCCCACTTCACGTATTCCACATACCACTTGCCCGGCGTGCAGATCCAGGTGCCCATGATCTTGCTGCCGTCTTCGCTGGTGTAGGCGTTGAGGTTGACGGTGTGCGGGTCGCCTTCGAGTTTTTCCCATTTGCAGGCATCAAGGACCGGCAGGGGGTGAGTGTCGCGAAGAACGGTAATCGGTGCGGACATGATGACTCCGAGCGTGAGGGAGAACTGAAGTCGCACCGTATAGGGCTTGGTGGGGCATCAGTTGTCTGTGCTCGACATCGAGGTATCCAGAAACGCTGGTTCCACTGCGCGCTCAATAAAACGCCCCGGCATTCATCGAATGCCGGGGCGTTTTTTATGCGGTTACTGAGTCACTGACAGCTTTCGGTGCCTGGCCATGCGCAGGCGGTAGCACCCGTAGATGACCAATACCCACACCGGCATGGCGTACACCGAGGCGCGCACGGGTGGAATCATCCAGATGACGCAGATGATCACGGCCATGAACGCCAGGCACAGATAATTGGTGTACGGCGACCAGAACGCCTTGAAGCCAGGCACGACGCCGCGCTGAACCATGGCCTTGCGAAACTTCAGGTGCGTCAGGCTGATCAGCGCCCAGTTGATCATCAGCGAGGCGACCACCAGCGCAAACAACAACTCAAGCGCTTCGTGCGGCGCGACGTAGTTGACCAGCACCGCCAGCATGGTGATCAGCGCCGAGACGCCCAGTGCCAGCAACGGAACGCCTTGCTTGTTCAGTTTCATCAGCACTTTGGGGGCGTCGCCTTGTTCCGCCAGGCCGTAGAGCATGCGGCTGTTGCAGTAGACGCCGCTGTTGTAGACCGAGAGCGCGGCGGTGAGTACCACGAAGTTGAGGATCTGCGCGGCGGTGTCGCTGCCGATCAGGGCGAAAATCTGCACGAACGGACTGCCGCTGTAGGCATCGCCCGAAGCGCCCAGTGTTTGCAGCAGTTGGTCCCACGGGTACAGCGACAGCAACACGGTGAGTGCGCCGACGTAGAAGATCAGCACCCGATAAACCACTTGGTTGATGGCTTTGGGAATGACCTTGCGCGGCTCGCTGGCTTCAGCGGCGGTGATGCCGACCAGTTCCAGGCCGCCGAAGGAGAACATGATGAACGCCATCGCCATCAGCAGACCGCTGTAACCATTGGGAAAGAATCCGCCGTGGCTCCACAGGTTGCTCACCGATGCTTGCGGCCCGCCGGTGCCGCTGAACAGCATGTAGCAGCCGAGGAGGATCATGCCGATGATGGCCACGACCTTGATGATCGCGAACCAGAACTCCATCTCGCCGAAGACTTTGACGTTCAGCGTGTTGATCAGGTTGACCAGCACGAAGAACACCGCTGCGCTGACCCAGGTCGGCACCTCCGGCCACCAGAACTGCACGTACTTGCCGACGGCGGTCAGCTCGGCCATGCCCACCAACACATACAGGACCCAGTAGTTCCAGCCGGACAAGAAACCGGCAAAACCGCCCCAGTAGTTGTGAGCGAAGTGGCTGAAAGAGCCGGCCACGGGTTCCTCGACAATCATCTCGCCCAGTTGGCGCATGATCAGGAATGCGATGAAACCGGCAATCGCATAGCCGAGGATCATCGATGGTCCGGCGGATTTGAGCACTCCGGCAGAGCCCAGGAACAGCCCCGTACCAATGGCTCCGCCCAATGCGATCAGTTGAATGTGACGATTTTTCAACCCCCGCTTGAGCGTTGCCTGTTGCAAGATTTCATCCGCCATCTGGTTCCCTTTTGGTTGTTGTGGTCAGGCCTGATTTGAAAGGGCTGATATTACTCTGCGCGGTCCTCGTCATACAGGTGCCAGTTGGGCCAAACACTGGTGTTCAAGGCGCGCGCAACGCGTGGAGCAAGGCTCTGGCGTAAGCGGGCAGGCCAGTGAATGAGCGGGCGCACAACAACAGTTTGCGCTGCGCCCAGTCTTCCTTCAGGGCGAAGCGCTTGAACGAATGATCGACAGCCCGGCGCTGGATCGCCGCCAGCGGCACAATCGCCAGCCCGGCGCCGCGAGCGACCATGCGCATCACGCCGTCGAAGCCTTCTGCACGGATGCGGATTTGCAAGCGCATCCCCGCGTGCAGCGCCTGTTCTTCGAGGTACACCGCCAGCGCGCTATTGGCGTTCAGGCCCACGTAATCGTGATGCAGGGTGTCGCTGAAGTTGGGTGTCGCGCCGTTCGCCAGGGGATGGTCGGGCGGCATGATCAGCACCAGCGGATCATCGCGAAAGGGCAGGGTTTCGAGGGCGTGGGTGTCCACGGCGTCGGAGACGATGCCAAGGTCGGCCGCGCCCTGGCGCAGGGCGTGAGTGATACGGGCGCTGGGCAATTCCTGCAGGTCAATGTCGAGGTTGGGATGACGGCAGAGGAAGTCCGCCAGCACTTCCGGCAGGTACTCGGTGATTGCCGTGGTATTGCACAGTAAACGCACCTGACCTTTGACGCCTTTGGCGTATTCAGCCAGGTCCTGTTGCAGGCGGTCGGCGTGTTGCAGCAGCAGTCGGGCGTGTTGCGCCAGGGCTGTTCCGGCGGGCGTGGGGGTGACGCCGCGACGACCGCGCTCCAGAAAGTCGATGCCGAGCGAAGCCTCCATCGCACGGATTCGTGCGCTCGCCGCCGCCAGGGATAAATGGCTGCGAGCGGCGCCGGCGGTGATGTTGCCGGTGTCGAGGATGTTCAGGTAGAGGCGCAGGTCGGTGAGGTCGAAGTGCATCGGTACAGCCTCGGGAGGTGCGTTGTCGGGGCGGACGCCATCGCGGGCAAGCCCGCTCCCACAGGTTTTGCGTCGTTTCGCCCATTTTGCGACCCGCACAATACTGGTGGGAGCGGGCTTGCCCGGGATGGCGTCAGTTGCATCAATACATTCTTAAGCCTCTACCAAAACAAGAGGCACCCTCAGTATATGGCAGATTTCCAACCGACCCGTCCGGGCCCACCATAGCCCCATGAATACACTCTCTGCGTTTTACCAAAACCTCGGGTTGACCCTTTCATTGCTGGTCATCGTCACCTTCCTCCTGGCCGGCATGATCAAAGGCGTCATCGGCCTCGGCCTGCCAACCATCGCCATGGGCCTGCTCGGTCTGGCTATGGCACCGTCGCAGGCTGCGGCGTTGCTGATTATTCCCGCGACCCTGACCAACATCTGGCAACTGGCCTTCGGCGGGCATTTGCGCGGGCTGGTCAGACGGCTGTGGCCGATGCTGCTGGCGATCCTCATCGGCACCGGTGCCGGTACGGTGTGGATCGGCATGGCCGGTGGTCATTGGGTGGTGCGAGGGTTGGGCGCGGCGTTGCTGCTCTACGCGTTGAGCGGACTGTTTCTGCCGACCTTGCGTGTCGGCAGTCAGACCGAGCGCTGGCTCGGTCCACTGTGCGGCGTGCTCACCGGCGTCATCACTTCGGCCACCGGCGTTTTCGTGATTCCTGCGGTGCCGTATCTGCAAGCACTGGGTTTGAACAGGGATGAACTGGTGCAGGCGCTGGGCCTGTCGTTCACCGTGTCGACCCTCGCACTCGCCGCCGGCCTGTTGTGGCGTGGGGCGCTGGGCGGTGGTGAGTTGAGCGCGTCATTGCTGGCGCTGATCCCGGCAGTGCTGGGCATGTTGCTTGGGCAATGGCTGCGTCAGCGGATCAGTGCCGTACTGTTCAAACGCGTGTTCTTCATCGGCCTCGGTGTGCTCGGCGGCCACCTGCTGATCAGCGGGTAGCGGACGACGGGCTAAGCATCTCGACGGCGCGGATATCGAAATCACCTTCCAGGTATTCCTCGCGTTGTTCGAGGAACTGCTTCATGTGCGGCAGGTTCGAGTGCACGTCGAGGTGCGCCTGGGATTGCCAGATCTCGAAGAAGATAAACAGCGTCGGGTCCTGTTTGTCGCGCAGCATGTGGTACTCGATGCAGCCGGGCTCGGCACGACTCGCTTCCACATAGCCACGGAAGAACGCTTCGAAGGCGTCGGATTTTTCCGGGCGAGTCTTCGCGTGCAGGATGAAGCCTTGTATTTCACTCATCAAAAAATCTCCTCAAGTTCAGAATCGGCGCAAGTTTATGGCAACAATCGCGTGTCGATTCGTGCGTATGAGTCAAATGAATTTTGCGAGTTCAGGGCTTATTCCGCGCGTGGCTGATCGCTAACCTGCCGCCATGCACTTTCTGACCCTTCCGAGATTTCTCATGAAAAAAGTCTTGTTGCTCAATGGCGGCAAACAGTTTGCTCACTCCGATGGCCGCTACAACACCACCCTGCACGAAGCCGCGTTGAGCGTGCTGGATCGCGGCGGCGTTGATGTGAAAACCACCTTCATCGACGAGGGGTACGACGTCGCCGAAGAGGTCGCCAAATTCCTCTGGGCCGATGTGATCATTTACCAGATGCCGGGCTGGTGGATGGGCGCGCCATGGACCGTGAAGAAGTACATCGACGAAGTCTTCACCGAAGGCCACGGCAGCCTCTACGCCAGCGACGGCCGCACCCGTTCCGATGCCTCGCAAAAGTACGGCAGCGGTGGTCTGGTGCACGGCAAGCAATACCTGTTGTCGTTGACCTGGAACGCGCCGCAGCAAGCCTTCGACGACCCGACCGATTTCTTCGAAGGCAAGGGCGTGGACGCGGTGTACTTCCCGTTCCACAAGGCCAACGAGTTCCTCGGCATGACCGGTTTGCCGACGTTCCTGGCCGTTGACGTGATGAAGCGCCCGAACATCGAAGCCGATGTGGCGCGTTATGAGCAGCATTTGACCGAGGTGTTTGGCCTCAAGGCTTGAGGCTCGGCTACTATCGATACTTCGCGCAAGAACCTGGAGCCCGGCTTGCCGGCGATGGCGATCTTGAATACGCCATCGCCGGCAAGCCGGGCTCCTACGAAAAGCGATTTAAGCGCGGCAATGAATTATCGATAAGGGGCATTCGTGAAAGCCAGATCCGATGAGTTGCAGATTTTCGTCTGCGTGATTGAGTGCGGGTCGATTTCCGCTGCGGCCGAACAAGTCGGCCAGACGCCTTCGGCGGTCAGCCGCACGTTGTCGCGGCTGGAGGCCAAGCTCGATACCACGCTGATCAACCGCACTACGCGGCGCATGGATTTGACGGAGGAGGGCAAGTATTTCTTCGAGCACGCCAAACTGATTCTCGATCAAATGGCGGAGCTTGAAGAGCGCCTCAGTTCACGTCAGCAAACCCCGTCCGGGCGTCTGCGGATCAACGCAGCGTCACCGTTCATGCTGCACGCCATCGTGCCCCACATCGATGAGTTCCGCCGGCTCTACCCGGACATCCAGCTCGAACTCAACAGCAACGACCTGATCATCGACCTGCTCGAACAAAGCACCGACATCGCCATCCGCATCGGCGCCCTGGCCGACTCGACCCTGCACGCCCGTTCACTGGGTTGCAGTCCGCTGCACATCGTCGCCAGCCCGGCCTACCTTGAGCAACATGGCACACCACTGGTGGTCGAGGAGCTGACGGGGCACGCGCTGCTGGGTTTCACGAATAACGAAGGCCTCAACCAATGGCCGCTGCGCTATGTGCATGGCGACCGCTGGCCGATTCAGGCGTCGATCAGCGCGTCCAGCGGCGAGACGATCAGGCAGCTGGCGCTTAAAGGTCAGGGCATTGCCAGCCTGTCGCATTTCATGACCATCGACGACATCCGGGCCGGGCGCCTGAAGGTGCTGCTGGCGGATTTCAACAGCGGTTATCGCCAGCCGATCAACGCGGTCTATTACCGCAACTCGCAATTGGCCCTGCGGATTCAGTGCTTCCTGGACTTTATCCAGAGCAAATTGGCGGTGTATGCGAATGCGGATTTCGAGGGTTGATTCGTGATCCCTGCGCAAGAGTGAATTGGGTCAACGGGGATTTTTCAGCGGTGATGACTGCTTGATACTCGTTGCATCACTTATTCACGCAGGGAGTTTCTCCATGAACGTATTCGTTACCGGCGCTGCAGGTTTCATCGGCGGCTCCATCGCCACCGGCCTGATTCGCGCAGGCCACAAGGTCAACGGCCTGGTGCGCAGCAGCGAGCAAGCCAATGAACTGAGCGCGTTGGGCATCACCCCGGTCATCGGCACTCTTGACGACAGCGCACTACTGGCTGAACAGGCCCGTGCTGCGGACGCGGTGATCAACGCCGCCAGCAGCGACCATCGCGGTGCGGTGGAAGCGTTGCTCAATGCCTTGCGCGGTTCCAACAAAGTGTTCCTGCACACCAGCGGTTCGAGCATCGTCGGCGATGCGTCGGGCGGCAAGTTCAGCGACGTCATCTATCACGAAGACACGCTGCCGGAACCGACGGTCGACAAGGCTGCTCGCGTGGCCATCGACAACCTGATCCTCGCGGCGGCGAACGACGGGGTGAACTCGGCGGTCATCTGCAACACGCTGATCTACGGCCACAGCCTGGGCGTCAAGCGCGACAGCGTGCAGTTGCCGCGCCTGCTGAAGCAGGCACGCAAAAGTGGCGTGGTGCGCCATGTCGGCACCGGCCAGAACATCTGGTCCAACGTGCACATCGAAGACGTTGTTTCCCTGTACCTGCTGGCGCTGAGCAAAAACGTACCGGGCACCTTCTACTTCGTTGAAAGCGGTGAAGCGTCGTTCATCGACATGACCACGGCGATTGCCGAAGCGTTGAAGCTGGGTGAGCCGCAGGACTGGCCGCTGAAAGAGGCCGAAGCCGAGTGGGGTTATGAAATGGCCAACTATGGTTTGGGTTCCAACAGTCGGGTGCGCGGCAAGCATGCGCGGGAACTGTTGGGTTGGGCGCCGAAGCGGACGTCGGTGGTTGAGTGGATTCGGGACGAGATGGTTTGAGTTCGCTCTAGACCGCGTCGCTGCCATCGCGAGCAAGCTCGCTCCCACATTCGACCGTATTCCTCCAGATGGAATGCGGTCGAATGTGGGAGCGGGCTTGCCCGCGAAGGCGTTTCTGGAGTCTCGACAACTGGCCGGGTCGCCCTCAATTCCGTAACATCCGCCCCCTCTTCCCCTGCTGTGTCCTGTTCCCATGAAAGCAAAACGTCTGCGCGCCGATGTCCTGGCCGGACTCACCACCTCGTTTGCCTTATTGCCCGAATGCATCGCCTTCGCGCTGGTGGCCCACCTCAATCCGTTGATGGGGCTTTATGGCGCGTTCATCATTTGCACCCTGACCGCGCTGTTCGGCGGCCGGCCGGGCATGGTGTCGGGTGCGGCCGGTTCGATGGCCGTGGTGATCGTCGCGCTGGTGGTGCAGCACGGTGTGCAATATTTACTTGCGACGGTGTTGCTGGGCGGGTTGATCATGCTGGCGTTCGGGTTGCTGAAGCTCGGCAAACTGGTGCGCATGGTGCCGCACCCGGTGATGCTTGGCTTCGTCAATGGCTTGGCAATCATCATCGCGCTGGCGCAACTGGAACACTTCAAGAACGGTGACAACTGGCTCAGCGGCTCACCGCTGTATGTGATGAGCGGGTTGGTGGCGATGACGATGGCGATTGTCTATCTGCTGCCGCGCCTGACACGTGCCGTACCTCCGGCATTGGTGGCGATTCTGGGCGTAGGACTTGCTGTTTATCTGCTCGGTCTGCCGACCCGAACGCTGGGTGACATGGCGCACATCGCCGGTGGCTTGCCGACGTTTGCCTTGCCGGACATTCCCTGGACGCTGGACACCCTGCGCATCATCGCGCCTTACGCGATCCTGATGGCGCTGGTCGGCTTGCTGGAAACCCTGCTGACCCTGAACCTCACCGATGAAATCACCGAAAGCCGCGGCTTCCCGGATCGCGAATGCGTGGCGCTGGGCGCGGCCAACATGGTTTCTGGCGTCTTTGGCGGCATGGGCGGTTGCGCGATGATCGGCCAGACCGTGATCAACCTCAGCTCCGGTGGTCGTGGTCGGCTGTCTGGCGTGGTGGCCGGCGTGCTGATTCTGCTGTTCATTTTGTTTTTGTCGCCGCTGATCGAGCGTATTCCGCTGGCCGCATTGGTTGGCGTGATGTTTGTGGTGTCGCAGCAGACGTTTGCCTGGGCCTCGTTGCGGGTGGTCAACAAGGTGCCGCTGAACGACGTGCTGGTGATCGTCGCCGTCACGGTCATCACGGTGTTCACCGATCTGGCCACCGCCGTGCTCTGCGGGATCATCATTGCCGCGCTGAACTTCGCCTGGCAGCAGGCCCGCGAGTTGTATGCCGACAGTCACTTCGAAGCCGACGGCAGCAAGCTTTACCTGCTGCATGGCACGCTGTTCTTCGCCTCGACAACACCGTTTCTCAACCAGTTCGATCCCGCGAATGACCCGCCCTTGGTGACGATTGATTGCCGTCACCTGAGCTTCGTCGACTACTCGGCCATCGCCGCGCTCAAGACCCTGCGCGAACGCTACGCCAAGGCTGGCAAGCACCTGCGTGTGCTGCACTTGTCCGAGCGTTGCAAGAAGTTGCTCAAGCGTGCGCGGGTGAGTCACGACTGAATAACACCGGGCAGGCGCGATGAAAGTCAGCCTGCCCGATTTTCATATTGACCGACCTCGCATACCTCTCAGCGACAACCCTTACCCCTCTACGAAAATTACTTTCACCTCGTTTGAAAATCACCTCTCGAAATGTTTTAAGAGTTTCACAACCCATTCGACGTGACCCTTTCGAGGAGTACCGCATGACCCTGTCCTTCGGCTATTGGCTGCTGGTGTATGCCGCCATCGCCATCATTGCCCTGATCGTTCTGATCGCCCGTTACCGACTCAATCCCTTCATCGTGATTACCCTGGTCTCCATCGGCCTGGCGCTGCTGGCCGGCATGCCGCCATCCGGGGTGGTCGGCGCCTACGAGGCCGGCGTGGGCAAAACTTTGGGGCACATTGCGCTGGTGGTGGCGCTGGGGACGATGCTCGGCAAGATGATGGCCGAGTCCGGCGGCGCCGAGCAGGTGGCGCGCACCTTGATCGACCGTTTCGGCGAGAAGAACGCGCACTGGGCGATGGTCTGCATCGCGTTTCTGGTCGGGCTGCCGCTGTTCTTCGAAGTCGGTTTCGTGTTGCTGGTGCCGATCGCCTTTACCGTGGCGCGCCGCGTTGGCGTGTCGATCCTGATGGTCGGTTTGCCGATGGTCGCCGGGCTCTCGGTGGTGCATGCCCTGGTGCCGCCGCACCCGGCGGCGATGCTCGCGGTGCAGGTGTATGGGGCGTCGGTCGGGCAGACCTTGATGTACGCGATTCTGATCGGCATTCCGACCGCGATCATCGCCGGTCCGTTGTACGCCAAGTTCATCGTGCCGCGCATTCAACTGCCGGCGGAAAACCCGCTGGAACGCCAGTTCCTCGACCGTGAACCGCGCGACAGCCTGCCGGGTTTCGGCATCACCATGGCGACCATTCTGTTGCCGGTGGTGCTGATGCTGATCGGCGGCTGGGCCAACCTGATTTCCACGCCGGGCAGCGGCTTCAACCAGTTTTTGCTGTTCATCGGCAACTCGGTGATCGCCTTGCTGCTGGCGACCTTGCTCAGCTTCTGGACCCTCGGCATCGCCCAGGGCTTCAACCGCGAATCGATCCTCAAATTCACCAACGAATGCCTGGCGCCGACCGCCAGCATCACCTTGCTGGTGGGCGCCGGCGGCGGCTTGAACCGGATTCTGGTGGACGCCGGGGTCACCGACCAGATCGTCAGCCTGGCCCATGAGTTTCACTTGTCGCCGCTGATCATGGGCTGGCTGTTCGCCGCGTTGATGCGCATCGCCACCGGTTCCGCCACCGTGGCCATGACCACCGCCTCGGGCATCGTCGCGCCGGTGGCCATTGGTCTGGGTTATCCGCATCCGGAGTTGCTGGTGCTGGCGACCGGCGCGGGGTCGGTTATCTTTTCCCACGTCAACGACGGCGGCTTCTGGTTGATCAAGGAATACTTCAACATGACCGTCGCCCAGACGTTCAAGACCTGGACCGTGCTGGAGACCATTATTTCGCTGGTCGCCTTCGCGTTGACCGTGGGTCTTTCTTACCTGATTTAACCGGAGCCGCCTGCCATGGACATCCTCTACCAGATCCGCGCCCGTCAGGATTCCTTCAGCGCCGGCGAAGGACGCATCGCACGGCTGATGCTCGACGACGTAGGATTTGCCTCTGCCGCCAGCCTTGATGAATTGGCGCTGAGAGCGGAAGTCAGCACCGCCACGCTGTCGCGTTTCGCCCGCACGGTGGGTTGCCGCGACTTGCGCGACCTGCGCCTGCAACTGGCCCAGGCCAGCGGCGTTGGCAGTCGTTTTCTCGACCCGGCGGGCACGCCCGATCAGTCGGCGTTCTACGGGCAGATTGTCGGTGATATCGAGTCGACGTTGCGTCAGCACCTGTCGGCGTTCGACGAGTCGCGCTTCGCCGACGCGGTGAAGCTGTTGGGCAAGGCGCGGATGATTCACGCCTTCGGCATGGGCGGTTGCTCGACCTTGTGCAGCGATGAACTGCAAGTGCGGCTGGTGCGCTTCGGCTACCCGATTTCGGCGTGCCACGACCCGGTGATGATGCGGATCACCGCGGCCAGTCTAGGCGCCGAAAACGCAGTTATCGTCTGTTCGCTGACCGGCATCACTCCCGAATTGCTCGAAGCCGTCGAACTGGCGCGCAACTACGGCGCACGGATTGTCGCCATCACCCGGGCCGACTCGCCGTTGGCGCAATTGGCCGATGTGCTGCTGCCGCTGCAAGGCGTCGAAACCTCGTTCATCTACAAACCTACGGCGGCACGCTACGGCATGTTGCTGGCCATCGACGTGCTCGCTACCGAGCTGGCGCTGGCCAATCCTGAAGACAATCAAGAACGTCTGCGGCGGATCAAACTCGCCCTCGACGATTACCGCGGCGGCGACGATCACTTGCCGCTGGGAGACTGACATGCTGTACGACACGCTGATCCGCAACGCCCTGATCATCGATGGCAGCAACGCCCCCGGTTACCCCGCCGACGTGGCGATTCTGCACGGTCGCATCGAGTGCATCGGCGACCTTCGAGACGCCACCGCCAACGAAGAAATCGACGCTGCCGGCCGAGTGCTGGCACCGGGTTTCATCGACGTGCACACCCACGACGACACGGTGGTGATCCGTCAGCCGCAGATGTTGCCCAAGCTCAGCCAGGGCGTGACCACGGTGATCGTCGGCAATTGCGGGATCAGCGCTTCGCCGGTGAGTTTGAAGGGCGATCCGCCAGACCCGATGAACCTGCTCGGCACCTCGGCGGCCTTCGTTTATCCGACCTTCCGCGATTACCGGGCGGCGGTCGAAGCGGCGAACACCACGCTGAACGTCGCCGCTCTGGTCGGCCACACCGCGTTGCGCAGCAATCATCTTGATGATTTGTTTCGCACTGCTACGGCGGATGAAATCAGCGCGATGCGTGAGCAACTGCGCGAAAGCCTTGAGGCCGGCGCGTTGGGTTTGTCCACCGGCCTGGCATACGCCAGCGCTTACTCGGCGTCCACCGATGAAGTGATGCAATTGACCGAAGAACTGACCGCCTTCGGTGCGGTGTACACCACCCATTTGCGCAGTGAATTCGAGCCCGTGCTGGAGGCCATGGACGAGGCGTTCCAGATCGGCCGCCACGCACAATCCCCCGTGATCATTTCCCACCTCAAATGTGCCGGCGCCGGTAACTGGGGTCGCAGTCCGCAACTGCTGGCGTCGCTTGAAAAGGCCGCGAAAACCCACCCGGTGGGCTGCGATTGCTATCCCTACGCCGCGAGCTCTTCGACCCTGGACCTCAAGCAAGTCACCGACGCCCATCGCATCACCATTACCTGGTCTACGCCACATCCGGAACTCGGTGGCCGCGACCTGATGGACATCGCCGCCGAATGGGGCGTGCCGTTGCTCGAAGCCGCTCGCCGCCTGCAACCGGCGGGCGCGGTGTACTACGGAATGGACGAGGCGGACGTGAGAAGAATCCTCGCGCATCCGCTGTCCATGGTCGGCTCTGACGGCTTGCCGGAAGACCCGTTCCCGCATCCACGCTTGTGGGGCGCTTTCCCACGGGTGCTCGGCCATTTCAGTCGCGATGTCGGGCTGTTTCCGTTGCACACCGCGGTACACAAAATGACCGGTTTGTCCGCAGCGCGATTCGGCTTGAAGCAGCGTGGCGAAATCCGTGAAGGGCACTGGGCGGACCTGGTGTTGTTCGATCCTGCGACCATTCGTGACGTGGCGGATTTCAATGATCCGCAACGGGCGGCTGAAGGCATCGATGGGGTGTGGGTCAACGGTGTGTTGAGTTACAGCGATGGGCAGGCGAACGGCAGAAGGGAAGGGCGGTTTCTGGCGCGGGAAGGGGACTTGCGTGGCGGGTTTCAGTAATGATTCCGAGTGCTGCGTCACAGTGATGGCACATCGCAACTAAAGAAAGCCATCGCCAAGCCGAAGCGCTGACACTAGCCCGGCTACACTCTGGGCCTTTCCAGTCTGGGAGCAACTTCATGAGCTTCGGCAAAACCACCCCGATCCTGCGGATTTTCGACGAACAGAAGGCCATGGAGTTCTACGTCGATTTCCTCGGTTTCAAGATCGACTGGCAGCATCGTTTCGAGCCGAATTTTCCGCTGTACCTGCAAGTCTCCCGTGGCGAATGCGTGCTGCACCTGTCCGAACACCACGGCGATGCCACGCCGGGCTCGGCATTGCGCATAGAGACGGATGAGCTGGAGGCGTTTCAGCAGCAATTGCTGGCCAAGGAATACAAGTTCTCGCACCCGCAGATTCAGGCCATGCCGTGGGGCAGCCAGGACATGACCATTGCCGACCCGTTCGGCAATCGATTGGTGTTTACCAATGCGATCAGTGTGTAAGGCGGCGGGGTCGAGTTAGATCTGCCTTGGCGCCAGGTAGAGCGGTGAATACCAGGCCAGGCGGATCCGAATTATCTGTTGCTTGTTCGAAAGCCATCGCGGGCAAGCCCGCTCCCACAGAGTTTCATGTGTGCCGCAGAATGTGGCATCGACACAAAACCTGTGGGAGCGGGCTTGCCCGCGATGGGGTCAGTGATTCAACGCTGACCGAACGTCAAACCCTGAAATGGCTCACCATCATCTGCAACTGATTGCCCAACCGCGCCAGTTCAACACTGGATTTAGCGGTTTCGTCGCTGGCCGCGGCGGTCTGTTCGGACACGTCGCGCACGTTGATGATGCTGCGGCTGATCTCTTCGGCCACGGCGCTTTGCTGTTCGGCGGCGGCAGCGATCTGCTGGTTCATCGACTGGATGTTGGACACCGTGCGGGTGATGTTTTCCAGTGACACACCCGCCTTGCGGGTCAGGGCGACGCTGCTGTCGGTGAGGACGCGGCTGTTGTTCATCACGGCGGACACTTGTTGCGTGCCGTTCTGCAAACCGGCCACCAGGCCTTCGATTTCTTCGGTAGATTTCTGCGTGCGCTGGGCCAGGCCGCGGACTTCGTCGGCCACCACGGCAAAACCACGACCGGCTTCACCGGCACGCGCTGCTTCGATCGCGGCGTTGAGCGCCAGCAGGTTGGTCTGTTCGGCCACAGCCTTGATCACGTCCATGACGCTGCCGATTTTGTCGCTTTCCTGTTGCAGCACGCTCATGGCTTCGGTGGAACGCACCACTTCGCTGGCCAGACGTTCGATCTGGGCGATGGCTTCGTTGACCACTTTGTCGCCTTCGCGGGCTTCGCCGTCGGCGGCGGCTGCGGCTTGCGAAGCTTCTTCGGCGTTGCGCGCGACTTCCTGCACCGTGGCGGTCATCTCGTGCATGGCGGTGGCCACTTGATCGGTCTCGATCTTCTGGCTGTTAACGCCGGCGCTGGTCTGCCCGGTCACGGCGGACAATTCTTCGGCGGCGCTGGCGATCTGAGTGACGCCGTCGCGGATACCGCTGATCAAGTCACGCAGGGTCACGCCCATGCGTGCGATGCCTTGCTGCAACACGCCGAGTTCATCGCGGCGAGTGACTTTGACGTCTTGGGACAGGTCGCCGCTGGCGATGCGCTCGACCACTGCCAGCGTGTCGCGCAGCGGGCCAGTGATCTGACGGGTGATGATGACGGCGGCAATGATCCCGACCAACAACGCCAGCAAGGTGCTGATCAGTTGCAGGGTGCGAGCCTGGTCGCTTTCGGCGTCGCGGCGGTCGAGCTGGATCTGATACAGCTGCTCGCTGAGGGTCACGATAGCGGCGCCCTGATCGGTCATTTCCTTGCGCGCCTGCACGGCATCGCTGCTCGCGACTTTATAGGCCTGCAAGGCGCTGCGGTAGTTGCCCAAAGCGGTTTCCAACTGACGCAACTCGTCCAGCTGAGTGTCGGCGAATTGCGCATTGAGTTGTTTCAGGCTGGCGATGGCTGCGTCGAGTTGGCCGACGGCTTTCTGCTCGGTCTCGGCGTTGGTGGTCGCGGTGTAGCCGCGCACTTCGTAGCGGGCCAGCATGAACGCTTCCTTGGCGGCGGTGATGGCCTGGAATTGTTCGAAGCGCTGATCGCTCAACGGCATTTGTTGTACGCGGGTACTGATGGCGTTGATCAGCGAGTACGCGGTTTCCGCGTTGGCGCCCATGGCGTCGCGCGCGCTGTTGCCGGCGCGGTAGGCGCTGCGCATTTTGTTCAGGGACGTTTTGTACGCGTCAATTTGCGTACCTTGCTCTTTGAGCAGCTTGAGGTTTTCCGGGCTCTTGAATTTCACCAGCAGCGCTTGTTGCTGAGCGGCAAACGCATCCAGGGTGGTCTGGACGTTCTGCGCAGTGGTTTCATCGCCGTTGGTCAGCATGTATTGCAGGCGAACCACACGCAGCTTGGTCAGGCCGGCATTGAGCTGGGTGATGTCGCTCATCCAGTTGCTGCGGTCAATCAGGCTGCCCAGGCTGGTCCAGCCGGTCAGGGCGAGGATGCAGGTCAGTGCCAGGACCAGGCCAAACCCGAGGCCCAGTTTCATGTTCACGCTGATGTTGCCGAACCAGCTATTCATCAAATTCCTCCAGGAACGTTGCGCTTTCGGTCGTCGGTTGGCTGGAAGATTGTTGTTTTTGGTAGCCAAGGGTGTGTAGCAGGTCTGTATCGGCAGCATTCGCGAGAGCTGAAAGGATTTTGTCAGGCCGTTCTGTAACAAGATTTTTGCGCGGCTTAAGCTTTTTTTCACATGGGTTTCACCGACTGCCGACGCGAGGCTCTCTACCCTCGCGGCATCGAATGTAAGTGATGCATGCCGGTGAGGCGGCCTGATGTGGAATTGAGACTGAGTCTGTTCGGGATCAAACGCTCGATTGATCTGAGCCGTTGGGCCCGCTATCGAAACTCCGCAGTGGTGCTGGCCTCGGCACTGCTGGTCATACCGCTGACCGTCTGGATGTTGCGGCCGGCTGCCGTGCCGGACCTGGCCCATGGCAATGTGGCCGGTGCGCAGGCGTTGCTATCCGGCTGGGCGAAAGGCGAGATGATTGTGCTGGTGCGTCATGTCGAGCGCTGCGATCACTCCAGAGCCGCGTGCCTGGCCGGCAATGACGGCATCACGGATCGTTCGCGCAGCGTCGCGGTGAGTGTCGGCGCGCAGTTTGAACAGCTGGGGCTGGAGAGGGCGGACATCTACAACAGCCCGATGATTCGCACCGCGCAGACCGCCAGCTATATGTTCAACAAGGTGGGTGCCGATGAAGACTGGTTGATCAGTTGCAAGGGCACGATGCTGCGCGATGCTTTGGCGCACAAAGTGGCGGGTCGCAATCTGATTCTGGTGACTCACAGCGAATGCATGGCGCAGATAGAGAAAGACCTCAAGTTGCCAACTGCCTCCCTCGGTTACGGTGCCTCTTTGTTTATCTCCGCCGCCACACCACAAACACCGAAAATGCTCGGTTTCATTGAAGCTTCCGACTGGCGCACGGTGACCACCCGATGAGTAATGCTATGCGTTTTTACGGCTTGAATTTTGGTATCCCCCTGTTTTGCGCGGCGGTGGTGTTCCTGCTGTTCGACATGACCACCATCGATATCGCGTTCAGCAATCTTTTTTTCGATCCGGTCACCCAGACCTTCCCGCTCGATCAAGTGCACTTCTTTGAAAAGCTCACGCACAAATGGGCGCGGATCATTCCGAACTGGACCGGTGAAGTCGCCGTGATCGGCGCGATAGCGTCGTTTGTCTGGCCGCTGATCAACACGACAAGGCATCCGCGTCTAGGGCGCTTCCTTGAGCGCAGCAAAGCTGCACCTGTGCTGCGGTTTGCCAATGACCATCAACGGGATTTTCTGTTTGTGGTGGTTGCGTTTGCCATTTGCACCGGCGTGATCCATTTCCTCAAGTCGCACACCAGCGTGTATTGCCCGATTGAAACGACCCTGTACGGCGGGAAAATTGCCCACATGGAGTGGTACAACAATTTCCAACTGTTCAGGGAAGCCGGCGATGGCCGCTGCTGGCCGGGCGGGCATGCATCGGGCGGGTTCACCATGCTTGCGCTGTACTTCGTCGCGCGCCGTTACCGCTGGCGCTATTCGAAAGCGCTGATGTACGGCTCGCTGCTGCTCGGTTTTGTCTATGGCACGACGCGGGTGCTGCAAGGCTGGCACTACATGTCCCACACGTTCTGGGCGGGGATCTTCGTGTGGCTGGCGTGTTTGCTGACAGCGTTGGCGTTTTATGGGCGAGCGCGGCTTGAAAAACCGCTATCGACTGACCTGCCGTCATCAAGAGCAGGCTCGTTCCTACAGGAGACTGCAGTCGTAAGCGCAATCCGTGAGCAACAATGAACCTATGCAGGAGCACGCTTGCTCGCGATAGCGGTGGGTCAGGCGAAATTGTTGTCGACGGGGGCGCAGTCATCGCGAGCAGGCTCGCTCCCACAAGGGAACGCGGTCCAATGTGAGAGCGAGCCTGCTCGCGATGAACGATGACGCGGTATGCCTGCCTAGTCCTGCGGATCAACGTTATCCAGTGCCTGGTTCACTGCCAGCTCCGCGAGCATGATGATCTGCGCAATGGCCAGCGCGGTGTTGCGCTGCGAACCGTTCAGGTAGGTGGCTAAATCGCTGGTCATGACGCTGGCGGATGCCAGTGACTCGCAGGCATGGGCGAGGAGGTTTTCGGTGCCGATGTCGGGGAGGATCGTGAAAAAGGGGCTGGGGCGGTAGGGTTTGTTGGTGGGGGGATCAGGGATTAGCTTATCCATTTGAAGGTTCCTTTCGTATTCGGAGCCATCAATTCCCGATCTCACTCGGCGAAGAGGTGGCAGCTATGTGCGGAGTGAGATCACCGGCAAAAGGAACCCGGCCAGACCAAAGTCTGCCCGCACACAGCCGCCATAAAGTATTGCGGACAGCGAAAAGCTGGCGGCAATTATGGGGGGACTGGCGCTCGTTTCCAATTGCTGAGCCGGGGATCTCACACCCGATCACTGAGTTTTCAGTGACAAGCAAAGACTAAAGAGCGCGCTTCCGAGCAACAACCCTAAAAATCTGTGGGCGTTTTCTTTGTTTTTGGTAGGACATGTCCTGCAATGAAGACCGCCTCACTGCCCGACAAAGTAGTAATCCTGACGACCCACCCGCATCACTTTCAGCACTTTCAAGGGCGCCACCGGTTCAGTGTCGCCCGCCAGGATCGCCACGTTGGACGCAGAAGTGCTCAGAAACTCATGCAACTGCGCTTCGGTATCCAGTCCCTTCAGTACGCTTTGCGTATAGAACACGCTCGCACCGCCCACGCGTTCATTGGCCTGGAACAGCGCAACGTGCTGCCCGTTGGCCTGCATCGTCTGAATCTGCTCGGTCAGCGGCAGGAAGGACAGTTTGCGATCCGCATGGGGCAGCGCCCATTGTGCGGCCGCCAGGTAGCTGCCGATCACCATGGCCAATGCGCTCATGGCCAGCCCCTGACGATGGCGAGCCAGACGACCCAACAGATTCGAGGCGCCTTCGTAAGCCTTGGCGCGTTCGAACAGAACGCTCGCATACTCCGCCGCAATCACCGCCGCCGCGGGCGTCATGGACATCAGGTAAACCGTGCGCTTGCTCGACGCCAACGTCAGCATGACGAATTGCGCCAGCACCCACAGGCTGAAGAACAACAAGTAACGATTGGCCATCAGGCTTTTGCGGAAATGCCACAGCCCCAGATACACCAGAATATTCCACGGCAAAAAGGCTTGCGGCAGTTTGGCGAGGTAGTAGTAGAACGGTTCGTAATGCCCTGCTTCGACAAACGAACCGCTGAACCGCCCGACACTGTTGGTCAGCAGCACTTGCGCCAGTGCCGGCGCGCCGCCGCGCTGATACAGCACCGCCAGCCAGATCATCAATGGCACCAGCCCCAGCAGCGTCAGCAGCCCGGGGCGTAGCCAGTCCGAAACTTTCAGCTGCCGGTCGAGCACACTCTCGGCCAACAAGTACGCGAAGATCACCACGCCCGGCATCGCCAGGCCCAACACGCCTTTGCTCAACGTCGCGATGGCAATCCCCGCAGCAAACAGCAAGGCGTTGCCGACGCTCGCCTGGCGATGGCCCTGAAAAAATGCGAGCAGCGCCATGCTCACGCCGAGGGCGAGCAACGCGTCTTCGCCAACGCCGCGCACGTTGCTCCAGTAGCTGGCCATGGTTGCCAGCAGGATGCCTGCCATCCAGGCAATCGCATTGGGCCGCCCGAACCGGCGCAGCATCGCGAACAGCAGCATGACACTGAACAATCCGGCAAACGCCGACGCCAGCCGCACGGCCCACGGTGTACTGCCGAATGCGCGGATGGCCCCGGCGTCGAGCCACAGGCTCAGGGGCGGTTTCTCCAGAAACGGTTCGCCGAACAACCGTGGCGTCACCCAGTCATTATCCAGGTGCATTTGCATGGCAATCCCGGCGACCCGCGCCTCGGTGGAGCCTTGCAGTTGGTGATTGCCCAGGGCAAAGAAAAACAGCAGGGCAGTCAGCAGAAACAACGAAGAGGCGGGACGCGACATGGTGTCTGGCTGCCGAGAAGGGATCCCGCGAGCATACGGCGCGAATGCTTAACGAATTGTGAATGCCTTGCGAAAAATTCAGACCGCCAGCGGCAAGGTCACGATGAAGATACTGCCCTGGCCGGTGCCGTCGCTGATGCCGATCACTTGGCCGCCATGGGCTTCGACCAGCTCACGCACCACCGTCAGGCCAATGCCCAGGCCTGCGCCATAGAAGCCCACCGCATGAACATCCTGCACAAAGGGCTCGAAGATAAACGGCAGTGTCTCAGGGGAAATACCGATGCCGTTATCGCCAATGCTTATTTTCAGCCGATCGGCTTCGGTGGTGACCGACAGCGTGACCGTGCCACCCGCCGGCGTGTATTTGGCGGCATTGCCCAGCAGATTGCCGAGAATCTGCGCGAGGCGCGAAGGGTCGCCGTTCACCGCCAACGCACACTCGGGCAGTTCTGCGCTGAATTGCAAATGGTGAGCGGTCATCACCGGATCACAGATTTCTATCGCCTCGTGGATGATCTGCACCATATCGACGAGGCGGCAATCGAGGCGAAACTTGCCGGTGTCGGCGCGGGCGACGTCAAGCAAGTCTTCCACCAGCCGAGACATGTGCTGCACCTGACCTTCGATCAGTTGCTGCATGCGTGGCAATTCCTCACTGGGCACCCGTACCAGTCGACCGGCAATCATGCTGATGGGCGTCAGCGGATTTCGCAATTCGTGGGCCACCAGCGTGAGCACCTTGCGTTGCTGTTCCAGCGCGCGTTCAGCCGCGACCTGCAGGCGTTTGGCGCTCAGTGCGGCGATCACCAGTTGCTCGTTGGCTTCGCGTATCTCCAGGTACAGTCGCTGTTCTGCCTGCGCGAGTTTCGGCCTGTCGGCCTCAGATTGCGCCGACAGAATCGCCAGCACCAATTGCTGATTGGCCTCGATCAGTTGCTCGACCTGTTGGCTATCGACGAGCTGGGTGTTGGCGTCGCTCAGTTCTTTGTTCAACGCCGCCAGCACCGCGCGCGCTTCGACGGTTTTCTGGCCGAGCAGGAACAGTTCGCGTGCCGCAGTGGCTATCGCTTGCTCGTTCCCGCCATTGGCCTCGTTCATGATGTTTGACTCATCCTTGGTCGTTGCCCAGTCGGTGTCGGGTAGGTCGGCCGCCGAGCAGGCCTTCCTGGTCCGGTAGCATTTCGCCGATCTGCAAGCCTTTATCATCGATGCGGTACACGCGCAGTTCATCGGAGTGGGCGCTGGCCCGCACTTTGACCACGGCCATGATGCGCAACAGGCGGCTCTGCACTTCAATGTAGCGCTGAACGATGATCGCGTCGGTGAGAAATGCCGTTCCATAGGGGCTGAAGCGCAAATCGGTGTAGCGGTCTTCCAGCTCCGAGGTCATCAACACGCTGACCCCGACGCTGGTGAGGGCGGTGACCATGCGCGACAGCGACTCGCGAAAGTCTTCGCGGAAGGTCGGGGCCAGCGCCAGTTCGAAACCTGACAAAGAGTCGATCACCACGCGGGTAGCCTTCAGTCGGGCGATTTCACTCAACAGCAACTGCACGATCTCGTCGATGGACAAGTCCGGTGCGCGGCTGTCCACCAGGCCGACCTGTCCGCTCTGAATCAGACCGGCAAGGGTGGCGTTTTGCGAGTGATTGGGCCGTTGCTCGAACACCGCAATCACACCGGTTTCGCCATTGCGCGCGCCTTCAGCGAGGAACGTCGCGGCGAGTATGCTTTTGCCCGAGCCCGAGGGGCCGGCCACCAGCAGCGAATACCCACGCGGCAGGCCACCGCCGAGCATCTCGTCGAGCTGGGGCACGCCCATTTTCAGGCGTTTGATCGGGAACTCCAGCGGCGCTTCAACCGGGTTGAGTGCCGCTGGCGCGAAGACTTTGATCCCCGACGTGGCGATGCGGAACGTGTGCAGCCCCGGCAGCGTCGGCTGGCCACGCATCTTCATGATTTCCATCTTGCGCACCATGGAGTTGCGCTGAACGCTCTGGCGCAGCCAGATCAGGCCGTCGGCCACAGTGAAAATCGGGTTGGTGTCGGTTTCGGTGAAATACTCGCCAATCAGGAAGGTGGTCGCCTGCCAGGTGGTCATCAACATGCCCAGTTGTTGAACAAACTGCGGCAGGTTGTTGTTCGGGTTGTCCTGAGTCTGGCTCGCCAGCACCACGGAGCGGAAGGAATCGACGAACACCAGCGCCGGGGAGTGCGCCTCCACCTCGCTGACGATGCGCCGCAGTACTTCGTCCAGATTCCCGGCGAGGGTGTCGTCGGCCAGGTTGATGTAACGGATCGACTGATTGATCGCTTCGCTGTCGAAAAAGTCGAATTGCTGCTGATAACGCAGCATCTTCAGCGGCGGCTCGCCGAGCACGGTAAAGAACAGCGCCGGACGCTCGGGCGTCGCCAGGGCAAACATCATCTGATGCGCGAGGGTGGTTTTGCCGCAGCCTGGGGGGCCGGCGATCAGGTTGAACGAAAACTCCGGCAAACCTCCGCCCAGCACCTCGTCCAGTCCTGGCACGCCGGTGGCCAGGCGGTTGATAGTTACTTTGGTGCTCATGGCGAATTTTCCTGCGAAGAGGTGTCGCTCAAAGAAGGTTCCCACACGCCACGAAGCAAACGTGCGGTGAGCGAGGGCCCGATCAGCGTGGTCAGTAACTCGTAAAAGGTTGTCAGCAACACTTCACCGAAAAACAACGCATCGGCGTTGCTTTGCTCAACGAGTACGGCCTTGAGGGCGTTCAGATTCGGGAAGGCCTGCACACTGTCATAAGTGCCGGCCAGGTGTGGATGGTTGGAGACGCACAGATGAAGGCTGCGGCGATAAAGCGCGGCTACCCCATGCTGGCCGATGATGGGCGAGAGGGCCGCATCCATGGCCTGCAATATTGACTCGATCGCTTGCGCGACGGTTGCAACGTCAGCGTTGGGGCCAACGCAGTGCGTCAGAGAAGCTACGATCTGACGGCTCTCTTCGCTAAGCGTGGACATGGCTAACTGATATCCGAAGGACTGGCTTTGATGGTACACCCTATGGGCGTCGGGGTAGGGATTTGTGTCAGATGGGCTGGTTTGCCGGAAAACAGACAAAAAAAAGCCCGCGGGAGGGCGGGCAAACCGTAGTTTCTTGAATGAGCGAGCGCAATGTACCGGTTGCCGGGGCGCGATGGGGTGAAGAAAAATTCATCTGCGCCGCGTGCGCTCGCTCGTCTGCTTCTGCTGTGTCAGAAGGTGTGCTTGGGCCTGGTAATCCGAGGCTGGCTGAACGGCTGTCTCGCTTTCAACGGTTTGAATCACACGTCCTTCAGCGTCCTTGGTAACGGCGATCGTCCAGGCACAGGTCTCGCTCAGGGATTGTTCAATACTCCGTCACCCCATCAACCCTCAACACCCACCCGGCCTCCCCAGGCATCAACCTGTACTGAATCTGCCGCATTCGCCCCGTCCTGCCCGCTCCGGCATCACTGCTGTCATACACCGGAAACCGCCGCACCAGTGCGTTCTCCAGCACGGCAAACTCATCCTCGCCTTGATAACCCTCCGCTGTTGTCGCGTTTTCGCTGACATCCGGCAGATAAATCTCGCTGAGTGATTTCTTCCGATTGGCTGCGTAGGCAATCAACTCACCCGGCAACCTGGGGCCAGGTGATCTGGCGAACACGTAAACCTCCGGTGAGCCATCCTGATCAAGGTCTGCGACTTCCGCCCGGACGATGTCGCCGGTCAGCGGGCGAGTAATGTCCGAGTTGTCGATTTCCAGCCCTTGAGGGGAAATACGTAATGCCCGACGTCCACCCACCAGCTCGCTTTTCACCTGAAAGTGAATGCCTTGCAGTTCGAGCGTCTGGTCAAATGGCGCAGCGCCGTGCGTGCTGTCCACGGGGCTGAGGTGCAATGAAAGGCGGTAATTAGCCACTTCATTGCGCCGCGCGGCGTTGCGCATGAGGTAGACCTGGACCGTGTACTCGCCATCGGCGGGCAGCGGTCCGAGGAAGTGATTACCCATGACCGAGCTGTTGAACAGCGCAAAGTCGGCGCCTTTGGCGGTGATGTTGAAGTAGGCCGAGGTGTTGGACGGCTCGAGGTCGACGGTCAGGATCTGGCCCGCCTTTGCGCTCAGACGGTACTGAGCGGTGAGTTGACCTTTGATCGAGTCGGAGCGCTTGACGGTGTCAGAGTCGCTCTTGAAATCGATCTGTTCGACGCGCGTCGCGACCTCGGTGGCGGCGTGTGTCGGCAGGCAAATCATGGTCGCCAGAAGGGCAGTGACCCAGATGTTCATGTTGATCTTCCTGAGTGCTGCAGTTCGCTGTGTCGCCGCTGCATCTGACACATCAGCATAGAGCCTGCGGCGCGGTGGTCAGGTAAAACGTCAATGACCGAAAGACACATCGGTGGACACCGAACCGGGTTTAAGCAAATCCGGTGGTGGGGATTTCAGCTGGCGAAAAAAAAGCCGTGAAGCTTCGATTTCTCGACGCTCTACGGCTTTGTTCAGTCTGCGCAGCAAGAAACTTTACGAGCCAGATTACTTGGCCTTCGCGCTCTTGATGTCGCTGATGATTTGCTGCGCAATCGCCTGAACCTGCTTTTTGGTCATGGCCGACATCACACCTTCCCATGCCGTCGATGACGTGTCATAGGTTCGAGTGCCGATCAGGCTCCCCGACTTCAAGTCAGAAAAATCGGCACTGGAATTGACCCAGGCGTTACCCACCATAATGCCAGCGGCAACACGTGACCCGGTCGTCAGGTAGCGGAAGTTGCTCACGTTGATGGTGATGCCGACGCCATCCTTGGTGTTCGAACTCGAAGTCTGAGCCTCAGTGAGGCCGTAGCCGGCACGAGTGGCTTCTGCTTGCAGAGCCTCATTCCAGTCACGCTGCAAAAGGGGCCAGTCTTCATTCTGCTGGACCTTGCTGTTCCCTTTGAAATTGACCACCAGGTTTTGCTTTGCCGACTCCTGGATCGCCAGTGCTTCAGAGCCGCCACTTTTTACCGACGCTGCGCAACCGCTCAGAAGAGACGCGGCCAGGAGGAGTGAAAGGGAGAGCAAGAACTTTGGATTTTTCATTGAATTTCCATATCCAGAACGATTGGGAGGGCGTTAACGGCGAATGATGTCGATTTGATGGCGAAAGGCGCGATCCTGAGGTGAAGCGAATGATTTCGTCAAGCGACGCGGGAGCAATCAACATATCGACGACAATCATTCAGGCACAAAAAAGGCACTGGCGATCATCACCAAGTGCCTTTTTTCGCCTGCCGGCTTCCGACTGACGTCACTTGAAAGGCCAAGGTGCGCTGCTAACCTTGATCATTCGGAGCTGCCGACGACAGACGATCTGTTCCGGGCCACCTCTTGATGCGAGTGTCACTCGATCGATCAAGCCGCCCCTCGCCCCAACCGCCCATCGACTCCTGGCGATATCTCCGACACGTGTCTTTCGATAGCACTCGATAGCACTCTGGAGATACCCCATGAAACTACAGTTGCTCAGTGTTGCGCTCATGTTCGCGGGTATGGCGACGGCCAGCCTGACCTTCGCCGGTGAAACGGCCCCAGCCACCCCCTCGAAATCAGCCACGCCCGCCGTTAAACAGGAGATCAAACTCACGCGCGTCACGCCGGAGTACTGGCGCGTCACGTTCCACAATCCGCCGTACAACATCTACGGCCCGGAAACCATGCCGCAATTGAATGAGGTCATCACCGCGCTCGAGACCGACCCGAAGGTCAAAGTGGTGGTGTTCGACAGCGATGTTCCGGATTTCTTCCTTACCCACTATGACTTCGTGCCGCCACTGACGGATACGACGAGTCTGCCCAACGGCCCTACCGGGCTTCCGCCGCTGCCCGACATGCTGGTGCGATTGAGCAAGGCGCCAGTTGTCTCGATCGTATCTATTCGCGGTCGCGCCACCGGCGTCGGCAGTGAGTTGTCACTGGCCAGCGACATGCGCTTTGCCAGTCGCGAAAAGGCCATTCTCTCGCAATGGGAGATCGGCGCCGCGCTGGTGCCGGGTGGTGGCCCCATGGCTCGATTGCCTCGGCTGATGGGGCGTGGGCGCGCACTGGAAGTGTTGCTCACCGGTAACGATATCGATGGCGATCTGGCTGAACGCTATGGCTACGTCAATCGTGCGCTACCCGATGCCGAACTCGATGCGTTCGTCGACACCATGGCCCGCCGTATTGCCCGGTTTGACAAGCAGTCGATCACCGAGATCAAACGCCTGGTCGATGCCTCGAGTTTGCCACCCAACGAGGCTATCGCCGCCGAATGGGACGGGTTCATCGGCTCGGTGAAACGCCCGGCGGCGCAGCAACGGATCAAGCAATTGATGGAGCTTGGCTTGCAGAAGAATGCGGATGTTGAAAAACGCCTGGCGCATCACACCGGCACCCTCGGCGACTGATCAACAACCCCCCACCTATCAGGAGTTATTGTCATGAGCACTGCATTGGAAACCGTCCTGTACACCGCAAAAACCCACACCGTCGGCGGCCGAACCGGCACCGGAAAATCAAGCGATGGCGAGCTCGACGTAAAATTCAGCTCCCCCGGCTCGGGCAAACCGGGGACCAACCCGGAGCAACTGTTTGCACTCGGTTATTCAGCCTGCTTTATCGGCGCGATCCAGGTGGCGGCCGGTAAATTGAAAGTCAAATTACCGGAGGATACGTCGGTGGATGCCGAGGTTGATCTGGGCAAAACCAATGGCGGGGATTTTCAGTTGGCGGTCAGATTGAACGTCAATATTCCTGGCCTGGAGGAGGGCGTTAAAAGAGAACTGGCGGAGGCGGCGCATCAGATCTGCCCTTATTCGCGGATGACGCGGGGCCACGTGGCAGTGGAGTTGAAAGTCGTTTGACCGGGCATCTGGAGGAACGAGCGGTGCGTCAGTCGACTCGTTATCGAGTGCTGGCAGCCTTCTCATTACTAACTCCCAGATGCAACAAAACCCGCTTTTGGCGGGTTTTGTTTTGCTTCTTCAGCAAGCTGATGTGGTTGACCGGGCGTTTGATGCCGGACTACGCCTACAACTTGAACGTATCTACCACGTTTCTGAGTCGCCCGACTTCTGAATCCAAATCTGCACAGGCTCTGAGGGTAGAGCCAAGATTGTCAGTGGTCTGGCGATTCAACTGGCTGATCTCATGCACATCCCTTGTCAGTTGATCGACGGCTGTTGTTTGCTCTTCAGTCGCTGCAGCGACTGTAAGGCACATCTCATCAATCTCGCCGATTTTCGAGACTACTTTTACAAGGCTGGCCTTGTACCTGTTAAAACATCGCGTCAGGATAGAAGCGCCCCTGCGGCGGCCAACTTCATGGCGAACCAGATACTTTGACTTGCGTTATTGGTTGGTAAATTTGTAAGACGTCCAGCACAGGTTGTGGCTGAAAGTTGTCTGGGTGTTTTGCCGTTACCACAATGCCAAGGTGTAACTAAGGATCAGGCGTGTTTCATCCAGGTCATTACCAAAGTTTGACCTGACGGTGGCGTTTCTGACTTTCAGGCCGACGTTTTTCAGCGAACCTGACTGTATGACATAACCAATGTCGGTGTTGCGCTCCCACTCTTTACCGGTGTTGCTGCCAGCGACCAACGCGTTGTCTCCCTGGACATAACGACTCATGAACGTCAGCCCCGGGAGGCCCAGCGCGGCGAAGTTGTAGTCATAGCGCAACTGCCAGGAGCGTTCCTGGGTATTGGCGAAGTCATTGATCTGGACGAAGTTGACCAGGTACGGATCGCTATTGGCAATGTAGGGGAAGGGGTCGTCACCGCTCATGCGTTGATAGGCCGCGGTGAATACGTTGGAGCCCAGGGTGTAGGACACCAGGCCGTTCGCTGCCCGGTTATCGAGGGGGCGGAAGTTACCGTCGTCGGTGCTTTTCGAATAGCGCAGGTCGAACTTCAGCGACTGTTGCTCGGCGAGGGGGATCTCGTAGACAACGCCACCAAAGTACTGCCGATAGACGTTTTCCAGGTTGCCGTAGTACAGGCTGGTGCTCAGGGCCTTGTTGAAACTGTAGGTGCCGCCGGCAAAGCGAAAGTCATCGCTGACGCCGCCAATGCGGTTACCCGTGAAGTCTTGATAATTTGAAGAGCTGTTGAACTTGATTTGCTCCAGCTTGCCGCCTTGCAACATGAGCTTGTCGATGTCCTTCGACGTCAGCAGTGCGCCTTCGAACGTCGCCGGCAGTAAGCGCGTGTCATTGCTCGAGACCACGGGCGTACGGAAGGCGAGTGAGCCGACCTTCAGAATGGTTTCCGATACCTTCGCCTTGGCCGTCAGCTCGAGTTTGGAGTATTCGTCCTGTGAGCCTCGGCCGTTTTTCGAACCAAGGTCCGCCGGCAGCAGGCCCGTGCCGCCGGAACCATCACCGCCGTCAAGCTTGATACCGAGCATGCCGACAGCGTCGACGCCCAGGCCCAGAGTACCTGCGGTATAACCCGACTCGAATCGCAACATGGCTCCCTGCGCCCACTCCGCTGCAGAGTCACGTTGGGTGGTGGGCGGTCCGTTACGAAAGTCACGGTTGAAGTAGAAGTTGCGCAGTTCAACGCTAGCCTTGCTGTCGGCAATAAAATCTGCAGATGCCGTGAATGGGAAAACCAACGCGCAAGTACCCGCGACAGCGAAAGTCGTTTTGATCAACATGCTCTTTATGCTCCAGATAACGGCAGATTTATTGGTTGAGTTTTTATCGTTATTTTGAATGCGCAGTTACATCTACAGTTTTCTGCAGGCAGCACGCGGCAACGGAGTTATTACCCCGTTGTGCGTACTACCGGCGAAAAGAAGAGTGTTTAAATCAATTAACGGTCTTGATGCGGCCAATCACGGAGCCGGCTTCAAAATAGTCACCGGCCTGTTTGGCGATCTGCACCTGACCTTCACAAGGTGCCAGGACCGAGGTTTCCATTTTCATGGCTTCTACAACCGCGATCACTTGCCCGACGCTCACCGACTCGCCGTCTTCGACGACCCAGGTATGCAGATTCCCCGCTACGGGCGTCAGTACCGCCTGCGGATCAGTGACCTCGGAGGGGGTCGTGCTTTCGCTGACGGTGTCCGCTGCGTTCAGGCTGACGCCTCGCAGCAGCGCAGCCGGAAGGCCGAGTTCGTGGCGCTTGCCGTCGATCTCGACAAACGTGCGCAGGATGCCAGGGTCGGCCGATACAACGGCACGTGGGGCGAGAGTGATCTGTTCGGCGAAATCGGTCTCGATCCAGCGCGTGTGCACGGCGAATTTATCGGCACCGGTGAAGTCGTCATGGTCCATCACGGCTCGGTGGAACGGCAGCACCGAGGCGATGCCCTCAATGTTGAACTCAGCCAGCGCGCGCCGGGCGCGGACGATAGCCTGTTCGCGGGTGGCGCCGGTGACGATCAGTTTGGCCATCATCGAATCGAAGGTACTGGGCACTCGCGAGCCGCTTATCACGCCGCTGTCCAGACGCACACCCGGGCCAGACGGTGGCAGGAATTCAGTAATCTGACCGGGGGTGGGCAGGAAGCCCTTGCCCGGGTCTTCTGCGTTGATGCGAAATTCGAAGCTGTGGCCACGTGGAGTCGGCGTCTCACTGAAGGACAACGGGAAACCGTCGGCGATCCGCAGTTGTTCGATCACCAGATCGACCCCAGTGGTTTCTTCGGTCACCGGGTGCTCGACCTGCAAACGGGTATTGACCTCAAGGAACGACAGGGTGCCATCCTGGCTAAGCAGGAACTCCACCGTGCCGGCACCGACATAGCCGGCTTTGGCGCAGATATCCTGAGCAGATTGATGAATACGCTGGCGTTGTTCGTCGCTGATAAAGGGCGCTGGCGCTTCCTCCACCAGCTTCTGATTTCGCCTTTGCAAGGAGCAGTCCCGCGTGCCGACGACGACGACCTTGCCGTGCTTGTCGGCGAGGATCTGCGCTTCGATGTGCCGAGGACGGTCGAGGAACTGTTCGACATAGCATTCGCCACGACCAAAGGCCGCTTCCGCTTCGCGCACAGCGGAGGCGAACAATTCAGCCACTTCATCCATGCGCCAGGCGACTTTCATGCCGCGTCCGCCGCCGCCAAAGGCCGCCTTGATGGCAATTGGCAGACCATGCTGTTCGGCAAAGGCCAGTACTTCGGCGGCGCTTTCGACCGGGCCAGGCGTACCGGCCACCAGAGGCGCACCGACCAGTTGGGCAATTTTCCGCGCCTCGACCTTGTCGCCGAGCACGTCGATGGTCTCCGGGTTGGGACCGACCCAGATCAACCCCGCGTCGATCACCGCCCGGGCGAAGTCGGCCCGTTCAGACAAAAAGCCATAACCGGGGTGCACGGCATCGGCGCCGCTGCGTTTGGCGACGGCGATAAGTTTGCCGATATCCAGGTAAGTCTCGGTCGGGCGCTGGCCATTCAGTGAGTAGGCTTCGTCGGCTTGGCGCACATGCAGGGCGTCGATGTCCGCGTCGGCATAGACCGCGACAGACTGCACGCCGTAGTCGCGGCAGGCGCGGGCGATGCGGACGGCAATTTCACCACGGTTGGCAATCAGTAATTTTTTCATGGAAGTTTTTTCACACCGGCAGTTGAAGAAGAGGCTTCCGTAATGGCTTGAATCTCTTTGAAGCCGTCCAAAGGGTTGAAGCGGATCTGCGCGTTGACAGGTATCTGGCCAGCCAGGTCGAGATGGTAGCTGGCGACTGCGGCGATCACCGGATAGCCTCCGGTCAACGGGTGATCGGCGAGAAACAGAACCGGTTGGCCGCTGGCCGGAACCTGAATGGCTCCGACGGAAGTGCCTTCGCTGGGCAACTCTTGGTGGTTGGTGCGCTCCAGCGGGGTTTCACCGGCCAGACGAATACCGACGCGGTTGGACTGTGAGGTGACGCGCCAGAGTTGGCTGCTCAGGCGCTGGATAGCTTCTTCGGTAAACCAGTCGGTGCGCGGCCCCATCACCACGTCAAGGGTGACGATGTTAGCCGCCGTCGGTAGTTCAAAGGCCGGGGCTTCGTTCAGCGATACGCTGGTGCCGGTGGTCAGCGTGGTAAAGCCCAGTCGGTCGCCGACGGCGAGCGCCGGGGGGCCAACCTGGGCCAGTGTGTCTGTGGACAGGCTGCCGAGCACCGGTGTGACCTCAAAGCCGCCTCGAATCGCCAGGTAGCTGCGCAGCCCCGCCAGAGGTGAGCCCAGACTGACACGGTCACCCTCATCCAGCTCGATGGGCTGGTAGTTGCTTGCCTGCCATTGCAGGCCACTCGCGTTGGTGATTGTGACCGGGGTTTGCGCACCGGTGACGGCGATCACGGCACGGCCATGGCAAACGAAGCTCAGGCCGCCGAGTACCGATTCCACACAGGCCATGTCCGAGCGGTTGCCGACAGCGCGGTTGGCTGCCCGCAGGGCGCCCAGGTCCAGCGCGCCGGAACGGGATACGCCTTGGCCGGTCTGGCCGGGACGGCCCATATCCTGCAGTACGCTGTGCAAACCGGGGGTCATGATTTCCAGATAGGCACCGGTGGGCGTAGCGGCACTTGCCGGTACCGAGGGGGCGGGCAGGCCGCCCGCCGGGAGCGGGCCAGCATCGGTGAACCGCACTTTATAGCCTGGGCGCAGCAAGGCCGATTCAGCGCGGTTCAGGTCCCACATCTGCAAAGGCGTTACGCCGATGATCTGCCAACCACCGGGGCTGGCTTGCGGATAAACACCGCTGAATTCCCCCGCCAGAGCAACCGCACCTGCGGGTATGCGGGTGCGTGGAGTTTGTCTGCGAGGCACTTGGAAATCGGCACCGCCGGTGAGGTAGGCGAAGCCCGGAGCGAATCCGCAAAAGGCCACGCTGTAGTCATGGGCGGTGTGGCGTCGGACCACCTCGGCGCGGCTGATCCCCAGCAGCGTGGCGACCTCGTCGAGGTCTTCACCATTGTAGTGGACCGGAATTTCCACCCGGCGATGTTCGATCGCGCGGCGCTGGCTCAGGTCCTGGCCAGCGATACAATTAACGAGCGCCTGCTGCGCAATGGCGCTGGGGCGGAACTGGATCAGCAGGGTTCGTGCGGCAGGAATGATTTCTTCCACGCCCGCAATAGGCTCCGCGATCAGGGCGTCGAACAGCGCCAGGGTCTCGTCGAGGTCTTTCAATTCGACGAGCAGGGCGTCCAGGTTGACCGGTAGAAAGCGCACGGGAGACTCCTAGACGTGGTAAGTGCTGTCGGGCACATCGGTGATGAACATGTGGCCGGGCGCATGAGTGATCGCAAAGGGCACACCCGAAGCCGCTACCGCAGCCTGTGGCGTCACACCGCAGGCCCAGAAAACTGGAACCTCGCCAGGCTCAATGCGCACGGCGTCGCCAAAATCGGGTCGGCTCAGGTCCTGTATGCCGAGCAGCGCAGGCTCACCGATGTGCACCGGGGCGCCGTGGACGGAGGGATAGCGCCCGGAGATTCCACTGGCCTCTGCCACGCGATCGGGCGGGATCGGGCGCATGGACACGACCATTTCTCCCTGTAGGCGTCCCGCCGGACGGCAGGCGCGATTGGTACGGTACATGGGGACGTTACAGCCATCTGCGATATGCCGCACTTCGATGCCCGCTTCTTGCAAGGCGGTTTCAAAGGTGAAGCTGCAGCCAATCAAAAACGCCACCATATCGTCGTGCTCAGCCCAGGCTTGGGTGGCGTCGCTGACTTCCTCGACCATTTTTCCGTCCCTCCAGATGCGATACAGGGGGATATCGGTACGCAGGTCTGCGCCTTCAGCCAGCAGTGTTCTCGGACTGCCCGCATCGCTGACGTCGAGGACCGGGCAAGCTTTCGGATTGCGCTGGGCGTATAGCAGAAAGTCGTAGGCCCATTCGCGCGGCAAGGCGATCAGGTTGGCCTGGGTCATGCCCGGGGCGATACCGGCTGTGGGGGTTACCAGTCCGCCACGGTAGGTTTTGCGTGCTTCCTGGGCGGCGGCAATGGCCGACTGGCGGGCGCGGGCGAAAGCATTCATGGACGATCTCCAGCAAAAGGCCGCAGGGACAGGTTGGCGTGCTCCAGGACTCGGCGCAGTTCGCGAGCCATTTCCACGGCAGCGGGGCTGTCGCCATGAACACAGATTGAGTCAGCCTGGATTCGGGTTCGACTGCCATCAATGGCCTCGATGGTGCCGTCTTCGACCAGGCGGAGCATGCGTTGGGCCACTAGCTGGGGATCGTGCAGCACGGCCCCCGGCTCGCGTCGTGAAACCAGGGTGCCTTGCGGTGTATAGGCACGGTCGGCGAAGGCCTCCGCGACACACTGCAAGCCCTCGTTACGCGCCAACTCAATCAGATCGGAGCCGGCCAAAGCCACCAGTATCAGCGTGGGGTCGATGGCGCGGATAGCTGCGATCACCGCCAGCGCCTGGCGGCGGTCGTGGGCGATGGTGTTGTACAGGGCGCCGTGGGGCTTCACATAGCGCACCGAGGTGCCCGCGGCCTTGGCCAGGCTTTGCAGCGCGCCGATCTGGTAGATCACGTCGGCAGTCAGCTCATCGCTGGCCAGGTCCATGTTTCGTCGGCCAAAGCCCACTTTGTCCGGGTACGCGACATGGGCGCCAATGGTGACGTTTTTGGCTGCTGCGGCTTTCAGTGTCCGCAGGATGCCCGCCGGGTCTCCGGCATGAAAACCGCAGGCGACATTGGCGCTGGTCACGATATCGAGCATCGCGTCATCGTCGCCCATGCTCCAGGCGCCGAAGCTTTCGCCCAGGTCACTATTGATATCTATCGTTGGCATTCACGTGACTCCTTTTTCGTTATCAGGCTCAGACGACGTTGAGGAAGGCAAAGATCGGCCCGACGGATTTGATTGCCATGTACCAGGTCAGCATGCAGGTCAGGACACCCAGCACCAGGAGCCAGCGTGGGTAATGGTAACCGTCCATGAGGTCGGATCGGCGCCAGCCGACGTAGATGAAGATGCTCAGGCCGATTGGCAATATCAGGCCGTTGAAACCGCCTGCGAAGAGCAGCAGTGCGGCAGGAGCAGTACCCATCAGGACAAAGATCAGCAGCGATAGGGCGATGAACACTGTGGTGGCGCGGTTGCGCCCCTGCTCAGTGATGTTCGGCTTGAACACGGTGATAAAGGAGATGGAGGTGTAAGCGGCGCCGATCACGCTGGTGATACTGGCGGCCCAGAGGATGAGACCGAAGACGCGCAGGCCGATCTGCCCGGCCGCTGCCTGAAAGGCTTGTGCGGCCGGATTGGCGCCCTGACCCGAGGTGTCGATGATTACGCCGCTGGCAACAACGCCGAGGATGGCGAGAAACAGGATGTAGCGCATGAGGCCGGTGACCAGGATGCCGCTCAGGGCTGCTTTGGTCACTGCCTGGAGATTTTCAACCCCGGTAGTGCCGCGATCCAGCAGTTTGTGAGCCCCCGCATAGGTGATGTAACCACCCACCGTGCCTCCGACAATGGTGGTAATGGTGGCGAAGTTGATCTGGTCCGGAAGTACGGTCTGGTAGAGGGCTTCACCCAATGGCGGGTTGGAGGCGAAGGCTACGAACAGCGTCAGGCCAATCATCACCAGGCCCAGCACGACGATCAGCCGGTCGACCGCCAGTCCGGCGCGGTGGGAGAGGAAGATGCCGATGGCCAGCAGGGCGCTCAGACTGCCGCCCCATTTTGCATCAAGCCCCAACAGCGCGTTCAGACCCAGCCCGGCACCGGCGATGTTGCCGACGTTGAATACCAGCCCGCCGAAGATCACCAGCACCGCTAGCAGGTAACCACTGCCTGGAATCGCTTTGTTGGCCACATCTGCGGCACGCATTCGGGTCAGGGAGACGATACGCCATACGTTAAGTTGAACCACGAAGTCGATCAGAATCGACGCCAGGATACCGAACGCAAATGCCGCCCCCATCTTGGCTGTGAACGTGGCGGTCTGGGTGATGAATCCAGGACCGATGGCAGAAGTCGCCATCATGAAAATCGCGGCGATCAAAGAAGCGCGCCGCGCTTTTGTAAACTCTTGAGTGGTCTGTGTCACGGCATCCACGGCATCATTCCTACGGTGAGAGATACCTTGACAGAGCAATGAGCATGCCAAGAGTCAAGCAAACCTGGCGCAATGTAGGTGGATCAACGCTTCTTTGTTGAACAATCCTGTTCTTGTGGTTGAGCGAATGGCACCAAATTGTTACCTCACCCTATAAAAGTGCTACTTAATGAAGCGCGCTACCCGTTTCGTCCTTGTGCCATGCACTAAGCTCTGATGGAATAATCGAGCGGTTTTTCTCACCTTGGATTTTTTATGAATGACGCCTCTCCCGCTCTTCCTCGAACACTGGGAGAATCCATCACCCAAGAAATACGCAGAATGCTGGTCGAGGGTGAACTCGTGCCCGGCCAACGCCTTTCAGAAGCCGCACTGGCCGAAAACCTGGACATTTCGCGGAACACCTTGAGAGAGGCATTCAGAGTCCTGACGCGTGAAGGGTTGCTCAAACACGAACCCAACCGTGGAGTAACAGTTGCGGAGCCTGACATGTCGTCGATTATCGACATCTACAGGGTGCGCCGTTTCATCGAATGCAAGGCGATCGCCCAAGGCTACCCCCAACACCCAGGCACCCTGCACATGCAAGAGGCGGTCGAATTAGGCGTCCGCGCGCGCGAAGCGAAAGATTGGGTAGCGGTCGGCACTGCCAACATGATGTTCCACAAATCAATCGTCGAACTGGCCGACAGTCCGCGCCTGCTCGTTTTTTATGGGCAGATATCGGCAGAATTGCGGCTGGCCTTTGGACTGCTCAACGATCCCCAATTCCTGCATTTGCCGTTTCTCGATATGAATGCTTCGATACTTCGATGTGTTGAGGAAGGCCGCTCAGACGAGGCGACTATTATGCTGGATGCCTACCTGGTCCAATCGGAGCGAACTGTCTTGGCAGCCTATGAGCGCAGCAGGAACCGATAGTCGACTTGATATGCGGTGCAGGTAGGCCTGAAACACCTGTATTCACTGGATTTCAGGCACAAAAAAAGACGTCCGTAGACGTCTTTAAATGATTATTTGGTGGAGCCGGGGGGATTTGAACCCCCGTCCGCCAGTACTCCGCTGTCGGTACTACATGCGTAGCCGTGTCTATTAAGTTAACCCTCAGCGACCCGACGGGCAGGGTGCTTTGGGCGAGTTGTGTAAGTTTTAGCCGCTTCGTCCACAACGTACTGCACGGCGATTCTGTTCTATATGACAATCACTTTGGGTTTACAGACATCCCCTGATGATTGCTGGACCCGAAGGTACCAGGAGGGAAGGGCTAAGGCTGCTTACGCAGCGAGAGCGTATTCCCCGTAGGTTTCGTCATTGGCAACTATAGAAAGTTGCAACAGTGGATTTACGAGTTCTGTTACCAACTCGGCATGCACCTAAAGTTTCGCGACCGGCGTCGAATCCTAAACGGCCCCGAGCCTGTTGCTCTGTGAATCAAAGTGAGCAACAAGCCTGCGCAGTGTACGCCAACGCAGCTCAGAAGGCCAACCCGAAGGTTGGCCACCACAAATTATGGGTTGGATTCGTTGCGCTGTTTGTCAGCGAGTGCCGATGCCTGGGTGGCCTCGGTGACGCATTTTTTGTCGTCCCCGGAAGCTTGGGACGCTTCGGCGCTGGACATCAGTCTTTTGACCTCCATTGCGGTGTTGCTGGAGCTCGCCGGCAGTGAATTCACTTTGCTTTTGAGCTCTTGCAGCTTGCTCGTACAAAGGTTGTTGTCCGCAGCAAAGACGGGAGAGGCCAACATTGCAGCAGAAATGAACAGACCAGCGAGTGCGGTACGTTTCATGGATATCTCCTTGAACTGATGGTCTCGGTGCTGCCGTATGAGCGTGCGGCTCGGCCGAGGTCGGAAAATAAGCCACGATTGATCAGGCCTACTTAAAAGACTACGGCGCTGCGCAGGAATTCGGTTTTCGCAAAAAAGGGTATAGGAAAATTTTTTAATAGAACCCAACCCCTGCAGCAACAAAACCCGCACTTGGCGGGTTTTGATGTGCTTCATATGGGGTGACGTCGGGCCGGGTTACTTCCCGCCTTTGTTCGCGTTCTTGATTTGCTGGATAGTCTGTTCGGTCTCGGCGATGCAATCATCAATCCCTTCCTTGGTGCCTTTTGCCTGATGGGCTTGGGCTTTCTTGACGCTGTCCATTACCTGATCAGCCATCTCCGGAGGAGTCTGTGCCTTGGCATTTTCAATGGTCTTCAGATTGCTCGCACAGAGGTCATCAGCGGCAAACGAGGGGGACGCCATCAGTGAGGCAGTAACGAACAAACCAAACAGTACAGAACGTTTCATGAGTATCTCCTTGAACTGAAGGTCCAGGTATCGCTGACCATCAGGACGGGCTGCCGAGTATGGGAAAGTCCCACGTTTGCGGGACTTGATCAGTGGACTGCGGCAACACGGCAGGGTTCTATTTTTCTACGATAGCGCTGTCGATTCCGGCAAGAAGCATTAAAAAGGCGCACAAATTCGCCTTCTTTGAGGTCTTGCTTTCAGGTCACCCTGGCCTTGGTAACGCGATCCACCAGATAGACTAGCCCGTGGTAGTCAATTCCGCCGTGTTGCGTCAGACCGATCTCACACGTGCGGCTGGTAGAAATCCCCTCACTGCATTGCCGAACCGCGTCCTTGAGCGTTCTTAACGAATGAGCGTTCAATTCCGGCGTAGTGAATCCCTTGTCCCCGGCAAATCCGCAACAGTGAATGCCCTCGGGAATGACCACGTTCTTGCTGCATTTACGCGCAAGATCGATCAGCGCCTGGCTTTCCCCCAGATGCTGAGTGCTGCACGTGACGTGCACCGCGATGGGCGCTTCCTGCGGCGTGAAGTCAAGACGATCCATCAAATGCGTACGGATGAAACGCACCGGGTCGTACAGGTCCAGTCGAACATCCCCCAGGTCCTGAACCAGTCGCAGAGTGCATGGGCTGGTGTCGCAGTAGATCGGATCGAGCCCGCCACGGCTGGCGTGCAGTAATGCGCCAATCAGTTCCTGGCGTTTGTGCTCGGCTTGTTCGGCGTAGCCCTTGGAGGCGAACGGCTGGCCGCAGCAGAGGCTGTCCTGATTGTCTGGAAAGACGACCTGGTAACCGGCTTTTTCCAGCAGTCCGCGGGTTTTGTCGTACAGCGACATTTGTTCTTTATCACCGGCTGCCGGGCCCATGACCCGCGACACGCAAGCCGCCAGATACACCACGCGAGGGCGCTCGTCCGACACGCTCGGGCTGAAGCGAATGGCTTTTTCCGGCTGCGGCATGGCGTTGGTCCATTGTGGGACTTGGCCCTTGGACAACTTCGTCAGCGTTGCCGAAAGCTTCGCCAGACGTGGCGCCCCCAGCAGCATCCGCGCGCCGTTGGCCACGTGCAGGGTGAAACGGGCGCCTTGCAGTGCGGTGGCGAAGTTGCCTTCCAGCCAATTGGCGGTTTTCGTATGCGTCGCGTTACGGCTGCGAAGCTTTTTCACCAGCTCGCCGGTGTTGATTCCTACAGGGCAACGTTGTGCGCACAACCCGGTCGCGGCGCAGGTGTCGATGCCTTGGTATTCGTAAGCGGCTTCGAGTTCAGTGGTGTCCACGCCGGCGCGTTTTTTTGCCTGAATGTCTCGCCAGATCACGATGCGCTGGCGCGGGCTCAGGGTCAGGCCTTTCGACGGGCAGACCGGCTCACAAAAGCCGCATTCGATGCACTTATCCACAATCTCGTCGGCGGCCGGCAACGGCTTCAGATGTTTGAGGTGGATCTGCGGATCGTCGCTGAGCACCACGTCCGGATTGAGAATGCCGTTGGGGTCGAGCAGGCGTTTGAGCTGCCACATCAACTGGTAGGCATCGCTGCCCCATTCCAGCTCAACGAACGGCGCCATGTTGCGACCGGTGCCATGCTCGGCTTTCAGCGAACCGCCGAACTCCACCGCGACCAACTGCGCCACGTCATCCATGAACGCCTGGTAGCGTGCGACTTCTTCCGGGTTGTTGAAGCCTTGGGTGAAGACAAAGTGCAGATTACCTTCCAGCGCGTGTCCGAAAAGGATCGCTTCGTCGTAGTGATGCCTGTCGAACAACTCGATCAGACGATTCACGCCGATGGCCAGTTGTTCCACCGGGAAGGTCACGTCTTCGATGATCACCGTAGTGCCGGTTTTACGCACCGCGCCGACCGCAGGAAAGGTGTCCTTGCGAATGGCCCAGAGGCGGGCGTTTTCGATCGGGTCTTCGGTGAAATCGACCTGTTTTTCCACCGGGAACGACGTCAGCGACGCCATGATGTGCGCCAGTTGCTCGTGCAGCAAAGTCGACGACGCGGCGCGGGATTCGATCAGCAGGGCGCAGGCATTGTTCGACAGATGCTGTACGAAATCCGGCATACCGGGTTTGTTCTGCACTGAGCGCAGGCTGCGACGGTCGAGCAGTTCCACGGCGGACACCGGTTGGCTTTTCAGCACGGTGACGGCGTTGCAGCAGGTTTCCACGTCCGGGAACACGATCAGCGCCGAGGCCTTGTTCGGATGGTCGATCACCGTGTCGTAGGTCACCGCGCTGATGAAGCCGAGCGTGCCTTCCGAACCTACGAGCAAGTGGCTCAAGATATCCACAGGCTCGTCGTAATCCACCAAGGCATTGAGTGACAGGCCGGTGGTATTTTTCAGACGGTATTTGTGGCGGATTTTTGCGGCTAATTCGGAATTGTCGCGGGTCTCGCGGCCCAGTGTTGCTAAACGCTCAAGCAACGCTGCGTGGCTTTCACGAAACGCCGCGACACTTGCCGCGTCTTCGGTGTCGAGACGGCTGCCGTCGGCGAGCACCAGGCGAATACCTGCCAGTGTGTGATAGGTGTTTTGCGCCGTGCCGCAGCACATGCCGCTGGCGTTGTTGGCGACGATACCGCCGATTTTGCAGGCGTTGATCGAGGCCGGGTCGGGCCCGATCTTGCGTCCGAACGGCGCCAGCCATGCGTTTGCCTGCGCGCCGATGACGCCGGGCTGCAAACGGATTTGCGTGCCTTGCCCGCGGATTTCGCGCCCGTTCCAGTTATCCCCAAGCACGATCAGCACCGAATCGCTGATGGCCTGGCCGGACAGGCTGGTGCCGGCGGCGCGGAAGGTCACTGGAACCTGATCCCGTTGCGCCAGTTTCAGCAGCGCCACCACTTCATCTTCAGACTCGACGCGGATCACCAGTTGCGGAATCAACCGGTAGAAACTGGCATCGGTGCCGAACGCCAACGTCGACAGCGGGTCATCGAACCGTCGTTCTTGGGGGATCAATTGCTGCGCATCTCGCAGGAAAGCCGCGGGTAGAGTCATTGGTCCTCCAGGATCAATACCACCAGATCTTTCGGGCCGTGGGCACCGTAAGCCAGGACTTGCTCGATGTCGGCCGTTTTCGAAGGGCCGGACACTAACAGCGCGTTGGTCGGCATGCCTTGCGCCCAGTTGAACTCCTGCTGCACCTGATAAAAGTTGTTGCGGATTTCACTGGCCTTGAGCAGGGCGAAATGCACCGGCGGCACCAGGCTCATGAGGCGTGGTTCTTCCCGCGTCGGCCAGAGAATCAGACTACCTGTGGCGGCGATTGCGCCGAGCGTGGTGGTGAGGCTGGCCGGGGTGTCGTTGAACAACTCGGCTTTCCACTCTTCCACCGGACGGTCGTATGACTTAAGCGTCGGCAAACCAGGATTATTCGCCCAGTGCTGAGAGACACGTTGACCGTGCGGCGTCGTCGGCGCGATCAACAGGCTCGGCAATTGGCGATCCCGCAGCAACTGAGCAAGCAACGAGGGCCAGGCTTCGGCGGACGTCAGGTGGATTTCCGTGTGCACCGCTTCCATCAGTTTGCGCAGCTGCGGGATGCGTTGCTCGGGCGCGTAGGTGTAGGGCGCTGTTACCAATTCGACGTCGAACTCGTCAGGCACGGGCGTGGTGCCGGTCAGACTTTTCCGTAACTTGGCGAGGATATTTTGCTTGGCGCTCATCAGCGATCTCCCTGTTTGGCCAGATGCTCGCGGGCCATGTCGTGCAGTGAGCGCGCGGCGGGTTTCGGGGCGCTGTGGTTCTGCGTCCACGGGCCGACGTTGCTCGGTGCGAGGGCGCGCAGGCGCGTGGCGACAAAGCCGAACAGCCGATACAGCGTTGGCGAGCTGTTGAGTTTCGCCCAGGCATTCCAGATAAAACGCTCCTTGCGCGAGTACTTGCTGCCCTGGCCGCGCATCACTTGATGCGGACTGTCCGGAGCTTTGACGTTCTCTTCCCGTAGGCGACGCAGCAATGCGGGGATAGGAATTTTTACCGGGCAGACTTCGCCGCAAGCACCACACAACGATGAGGCACTCGGGTGGTCCGGAACATTCGCCAGACCGACCATGTGCGGGGTGATGATTTTTCCGATAGGCCCAGGGTAAACCTCCCCATAGGCGTGACCGCCAATTCGAGTGTAGACCGGGCAATGATTCATACAGGCGCCGCAGCGAATGCAGTTCAGGGTCTGGCGCAATTCACTGTCGGCGAAGGCCTGGCTGCGACCGTTGTCCAGCAGCACCAGATGCACTTCCTGCGGACCGTCGAGTTCATGGGCCTTGCGCGGGCCGGAGATCATGTTGACGTAGGTGGTGATCGGCTGGCCGAGGGCCGAGCGGGTCAGCAGCGACAACAGCGGCACCACGTCACGCAGGTTTTCCACGACTTTTTCGATGCCGGTAACGGCGATGTGCACCGGCGGCACCGTAGTCGTCATGCGCCCGTTGCCTTCGTTTTCAACCAGCAGCAGGGTGCCGGTTTCGGCCACGGCGAAGTTGACGCCGGAAACGCCGATGTCCGCTTCGAAGAATTTCTGACGCAAGACTTTGCGACCGATCTGAATGAGTTGGTCAACGTCCTTGGTGTACTCCACGCCAAGTTTGTCGTGGAACAAGGACGCGACCTGACCGGCATTCTTGTGGATCGCCGGCATAATAATGTGTGAAGGCTTCTCGTGGTCGAGCTGGACGATGTACTCGCCCATGTCCGATTCCAGGCATTCAATGCCCCGATCAGCGAGGAAATGGTTCATCTCCATTTCTTCACTGACCATCGATTTGCCCTTGATCACTTGCCGCCCCTCGTGAGCGCGGATGATCGAGAGGACGATGCCATTGGCTTCGTCCACCGTTTCCGCCCAGTGCACTGTCACACCGTTGCGGGTCAGGTTCTGTTCAAGTTGCTCGAGCAGGTCGGGCAACTTCGATAGCGCACGGGCGCGGACAGCATTGCCGAGCGCTCGCAAATGTTCTCTTTCGTGGGCATCGCTGAAGGACGCTGCCCGTTTTGTCATCAGTGAGTCCATCGCAGTGCGAAAGTTGTTTCGCAGTTGCTTGTCACCCAACGCGTTGTGCGCACGGGCGCGGAAATCTTCTTCTACGGCAACCGTAGGAATAATCGCGGAAGCGTTCATTGAACACCTCCGGTTCGCTGCCAAAGGAAACTGGCCAGGTGTTGGCCGCGCAACGCTTCCTTCTGTTTTTCCAGCGAGCCGTTGATGTTCATCAGGCAACCGCAATCGGCACTGAGTACCTTGTGCGCACCGGATTCCTTCAACGCCCGGGTCTTGTCAGCCACCATCGCGCCAGAAATGTCTGGCATACGGACGCTGAAAGTCCCACCGAAGCCACAGCATTCACTTTCATGGCTGTGGTCGACTCGCTCCACATTCCCCAACTGCGCCAACAACTCGCGGCCGTGCAAGTGGGTGTTCATCTCGCGACGTGCCGAGCACGAGGTGTGCAGCGCCACTTTGACCGGTTCGCCGCTGTCCTTGAGCTGCACTTTGCAGACGAACAACAGGAATTCGGCCAACTCATAAGTCCGGGCTGCCAGCGCCTGAACCTGTTTCAGTGTTTGCGGCTCGTCCTTGAACAAGTCGGCATAGTGCTCGCGCAGCATGCCGGCACACGATCCCGACGGCACCACCACCGGGTAATCCCCGGCGAACAGCGCCAGTTGCGAGCGCGCCACGGTCCGGGCCTGATCGGTGTAACCGGAGGTGTAGGCCGGTTGCCCGCAGCAGCTCTGCCCTTGCGGGTACTCGACCCGAATGCCTTCGCGCTCCAACAAGTGGATCGCATCCATCCCGGCTTCGGGGTAGAACAAATCCACCACGCAGGTTCCGAACAGGTAGACCTGTTTCGGTTTTTCGCTGGGGTATTGCCGAGGCTCTGGCAGTGGCGGGGCGACGCGGGTCGCGTTCGGCACGGCGTTGTAAAAAAGCTCGCTCATCAGGCGTGTCTCCGGGTGGGCCCGGTTATCCGTCCGCTGAGGCTGCTGAATATAGTGAGTGATGCTTTCAGCAGCCTTACAGACCGGGTTGTGAATAGCTGACGCCGGAATCGTGGTCCGGCGTCGGTTTTTTCGATGCTGCTTGTAGGTCTTAGTGCACCAGCATGCCGGTGAGCCAGTAGGCCTGGACGTAGGTGATCAGGCCGACGATCGTTGCAAAGAACAGGCTGTGCTTGAGGGTGAAGCGGAACAGATCCGATTCCTTGCCCACCAGGCCGGTCGCGGCGCAGGCCACGGCGATCGATTGCGGCGAGATCATCTTGCCGGTCACACCGCCACTGGTGTTTGCCGCTACCAGCAGCACATCGCTGACGCCGATCTGGTGTGCGGTGGTCGCTTGCAACGAACTGAACAGCGCGTTGGACGACGTGTCGGAACCGGTCAGGAACACGCCCAGCCAGCCGAGGAACGGCGAGAAGAATGGGAATGCCGCGCCGGTGCCAGCCAATACCAGCGCCATGGTCGAAGACATGCCCGAGTAGTTGGTGACGAAGGCAAATGCCAAGACCATGCCGATGGACAGAATCGGCCAGCGCAGTTCGTAGAAGGTCTCTTTCAAAGTGGTCAGACCAGTTTTGATATTGATCTTCAGCACCAGCATCGAGATCAGTGCGGAGAAGAAAATCGCCGTGCCGGTCGCGGAAATAGGATCGAGTTTGAACACCGCCGGGATGGCGGTCGGCGCGGTCACGATCGGTGCGACCTTGATCACCATCTGGTCCAGGTGCGGGATGGCGAAGTTGAACACCCAGCTGTACATCGAACCGCCGGCAGCGAACATGGCTTTGAACGGTTTCAGGGTCCAGATGGTGACCAGCACCGTGAGAATCAGGAACGGCGACCAGGCTTTGATGATTTCGAACAGGCTGTAAGGCGACGCCACGCTGGTGCGCGGCTGGCCGAAACCACCGGCGCTGGCAGTTACCACCGAGGCCGAGACGGCACCGGCGATGTGTTGGCCGGCGGCGCGTTTTGGCTGCCAGACTTTCAGGAACAGCGTCAGGGAAATCAGGCTGGCCAGGGCCGAGGTGATGTCCGGCAGTTCAGGGCCGATGAAGTTCGACGTGAAGTATTGGGTGATGGCGAAGCTCAAGCCGGCCACCAGCGCAGCAGGCCAGGTCTCACGAACGCCGCGCAGGCCGTCCATCATGAACACCAGCCAGAACGGCACGAACAGCGACAGCAGCGGCAGTTGGCGGCCGGTCATGGCGCCGATCTTGAACGCGTCGATACCGGTCACTTGGCCGGCCACGATGATCGGAATCCCCAGTGCACCGAACGCCACTGGCGCGGTGTTGGCAATCAGGCACAGGCCCGCTGCGTACAGTGGGTTGAAGCCAAGTCCTACGAGCAGTGCGGCGGTAATCGCTACCGGCGCACCGAAACCGGCTGCACCTTCAAGGAATGCACCGAAGCAGAAGCCGATCAGCAACACCTGCAAACGCTGGTCGTCGGTAATCGACAGGACGGAGCTGCGAATCACTTCGAACTGACCGCTCTTGACCGTCAGCTTGTAGAGGAACACGGCGGCGACGATGATCCACGCAATCGGCCACAGGCCGTAAGCGAAGCCGTACCCGGCGGCGGCGAACGCCATGTCGACCGGCATCTGGAAGGCGAAGATGGCCACGGCGATGGACAGCGCCAGCGTAATGCTGCCGGCCACGTGCCCTTTTAGCCGGAACACGGCCAGCGCCAGGAAGAAAAACACGATGGGGATTACGGCCGCGAGCGCGGAAAAGCCGAGGCTGCCGAGCGGGGTATAGAGCTGTTGCCAGGTTTGCATATGGGGTGGCCCCTAATTGTTGTTGGTCAGGCACTGATCAGCGTTCTTGGGTAATTGGTAATACCAATTTACAATCGCTGTTCGCTAGGGTAAAAGCCTTGTAGGCGGCGTGTCAATTTGTCGCCCTAAAACTTTTGTCGAACATGCGCCGTGGCGCGTGCTTGATCCGCTCGAACAAATGCCGTCTGGTAGGTGCTGGCACAGCGCTGATAGGCCAGAATAGAGAGCCCGGCGAGCCGTCGGGGTCGTGGAGAATTGAGTTATGGGGTTTGATCAAATTCGTCAGCGCCGTTTGTCTGACGATATTGTCGAGCAGCTCGAGGGGATGATCCTCGAGGGAACGCTGAAGGCGGGTGAGCGCTTGCCGGCCGAGCGTGCGCTGGCTGAGCAGTTCGGCGTATCACGCCCTTCGTTGCGCGAAGCGATTCAAAAACTGGCGGCCAAGGGCTTGCTGGTCAGTCGCCAGGGGGGCGGCAACTATGTGGTGGAGTCGCTGGGCACAACCTTCAGTGATCCGCTGCTTCATCTGCTTGAAAGCAACCCCGAGGCTCAGCGCGATCTGCTGGAATTTCGCCATACCCTGGAAGCCTCCTGCGCCTATTACGCGGCATTGCGGGCGACAGATGTCGATCGCGAGCGACTGACTGCAGCCTTCAATGAATTGCAGGACTGCTACACCCGTCACGATGAAGTGAGTCGGGCGGAAGAGGGCGCGGCGGATGCGAAGTTTCACCTGGCCATCGCCGAAGCCAGTCACAACGCGGTATTGCTGCACACCATTCGCGGGCTGTTCGATTTGCTCAAGCGCAACGTGGTGACCAACATTGGCGGCATGTACAAACAGCGCACGGAAACCCGCGACATGCTGATTACGCAGCACCGGGAGTTGTACATGGCGATTATTGAGGGAAGGGCGGAGCAGGCGCGGGAGGTGTCCAGTCGACACATTTTGTATGTGCAGGAAGTGCTGGAAGAGGTGCGTCAGGAAGTGCAGCGCATGGCTCGGGCGGAACGGCGCAAAGGGATGTAGTCAGTGAGGTTTTTGGTGTTGGTTTGATCGCAATCGCCAGCAAGCCGGTTCCTACAGATCCAGTTCGCCACAAAATCCAGTGGCGAGCCGCAAAAACTGTAGGAGCCGGCTTGCCGGCGATTGCGCTCCCAAGGAAAGGAATTACTCTTCCTTGCCCTTGTTGCGCACCGCTCGCTGCAGCTCGCGACCGGCGTCGCGTTCGCGTTCGGTATCACGCTTGTCGTATTCCTTCTTGCCCTTGCCCAGAGCGATCTCGCACTTGACCATGTGCTTGCTCCAGTACCAGGACAGGCACACGCAGGCGTAACCCTTTTGTTGCACGGCGGCGGCCAGCTTTTCCAGCTCGCGGCGGTTGAGCAGCAATTTTCGGGTGCGGGTCGGATCAGCGATGACGTGAGTGCTCGCGGTCATCAGCGGCGTAATGTGGCTGCCAAGCAGCCAGGCTTCGCCATCCTTGAGCAGCACGTAACTGTCAACCAGTTGCAGCTTGCTTGCCCGCAGACTTTTTACTTCCCAGCCGGCCAGGACCAGACCAGCCTCGAACCGATGTTCGATGAAGTAATCGTGTCGCGCCTTTTTATTTTGCGCGATGGTCCCTGTTGGGTGTTTCTTCTGTTTAGCCATAGGGGCGGCATTATAGGGAGTTGCACGCGAGTCGGCTACGGTGATGCTGCGTGCTTGAGCAGGTTGATTGAATCCCGGACAATGCGCCCTCTTTTTTCAATGCTTGGACGTGGTAACGATGTCGACAGACAAGGTTTCTGTCCACGGCAGTTGGGCTAGCCGCTGGGTCTTCATACTCGCCGCGACCGGTTCGGCCGTGGGCCTGGGTAGCATCTGGAAGTTCCCGTACATGGTCGGCGTTTACGGCGGCGGTGCGTTTGTACTGATGTTCCTGGCGTGTATCGCACTGATTGGTGTGCCGGTCATGCTGGCGGAGACCCTGATCGGTCGTCGCGCCCGGCAAAGTCCGGCCAATGCCTTGAAGGTATTGGCGCTGGAGGCCGGGCATTCGGGCAAGTGGTCCTGGGGCGCATTTGCCGGGATGATCACGGCGTTGCTGATTCTGTCTTTCTATAGTGTCGTCGGCGGGTGGTCGCTGGATTACATCATCGACATGGGGCGCGGCGACTTTCAGGGGGTGACCCCAGATCAGGTCGGTGCGTACTTTGGCAAGGTGATTGCTGATCCATGGCGCCTGACACTTTGGCATACGATTTTTATGCTGCTGTCAGCCGTCGTCATCGCCAGAGGTGTCGTCGCCGGCCTTGAGCGCAGCCTGCGCATCATGATGCCGCTGCTGTTTGTGATGATTCTGGTGCTGCTGGGTTACAGCATGACCACCGGCCATTTCATGGAAGGCGTGCATTTCATGTTCGACTTCCATCCGGAAAAGGTCCTCGACGGCTTGTTGCCGGCCATGGGGCACGCGTTCTTTTCCCTTAGCGTAGGCGTTGGTTCGATCATGATCTACGGCGCCTACATGCCGAAACACTCGTCAATCTCTGGCACAGTTGTTGGCGTCGCGCTGCTCGATACCTTTGTTTCGCTGGTAGCGGGTCTGGCATTGTTTCCGATTGTGTTCGCCGCCGGCCTGAATCCGAGCGAAGGCCCTGGCCTGATGTTTGTCAGCCTGCCGTTTGCCTTTGGTAACGTAGTCTTCGGCCAGTTGATGGGGGTAGTGTTCTTCGTCCTGGTCGCGATTGCCGCCTGGAGTTCGGCTATTTCACTGCTCGAACCGATGGTGGCTTACTTGGTTGAGCGCACTAAAGTCAGTCGCGCGTGGGTGACTTTCTGGCTGGCATTCACCTGCTGGTTCGTGGGGCTGGGCACGGTGTTTTCCTTCAATATCTGGAAGGAAGCCAAATTTTTCGTGAACGAAGGCGGGATGTTCCATCTCTATCAATGGGGCGCGGCCGGCGGTCTGGATTTCTTTGGCGTGATCGATTTCTTCACCTCGCGGATCATGTTGCCACTCGGTGGTTTGTGTTTCGTGGTGTTTGCGGGCTGGGTGATGGGGCGTGATGCGGTGCGCGACGAGTTGTCGATCCGCAGCCCCAAGCTGTTCCATCTGTCCCTATTTTTGATGCGCTATGTGGCGCCCATCGGCATTCTTGTAGTGTTTGCCGCCCAGCTGTGGAAGTGACGCTGACATGACGACACACATTCAACGTTCGGCTCTGCTGCCGTATCCGGCGCAAGCGCTGTATGACCTGGTCAATGACGTGGCACGTTACCCGGAGTTTTTACCCTGGTGCTCGTCGGCCGAAGTCCTGGAAAGTTCGCCCGAGCACATGCGGGCCAGCGTTGGTGTGGCCAAGGGCGGGCTTAGTCAGCATTTCGTGACGCGCAACACTCTGGTTCCGGGGCAATCGATCGAGATGAACCTCGAGGAGGGCCCGTTCACTCAGTTGCATGGCATCTGGGTGTTCAAGGCGCTGACCGATAAAGCCTGCAAGATAAGCCTGGACCTTTCGTTCGATTATGCGGGGCCGATTGTTCGAGCGACCTTGGGGCCGTTGTTTAATCAGGCGGCCAATACACTGGTCGATGCGTTCTGCCAGCGCGCCAAACAGATGCATGGTTAAGCCCGTGATCGAAGTCGAGGTGGTGTATGCCGCCGTTGATCGTCAGGTGCTTCGCTGTGTGACGGTGCCCGCAGGCACAACAGTGAGGGCCGCGCTGCTTGATTCGGGAGTAGGCGAAGAGTTTCCAGAGCTGGATCTGGGTGATTGTCCTGTCGGGATATTCGGCAAGGTGATCGCTGATCCAGACACTCATCAGGTTCGGGCAGGGGATCGTATTGAGATTTATCGTCCTTTGCTGGCTGATCCGAAAGAGGTTCGCCGGTTGCGCGCGGCCAAGGCTGCCGAGGCAAAAGCGCGAAATCAGTGACCTGATTAAATGCCAGACAATAAAAAACCCGGACATTCCGGGTTTTTTATTGCGTCGCAAATTATTGCGGCGAGGTTTCCAACGGTTCTGGCGTCGGGACTGGAACGGTTTCTACGCCGTCCACATCCTTCTGGATCTGATCCAGCAACGAACCTGGCTTGACCGGTTTTTCCGGTTTCGGCTTCTCGGCGTTTTCAGCAGGTGCGGTCACGTTAGTGCCACTGTCCTTGCCGAGAATGGCTTCGTCCCGGCTCACGCCTGGCATGAAATCACCTGAGAGGCTGACAAGTTGATCATTTGGGTTGAAGATAACGCTAATGCGTTCCTGTTGGCGTTCACCGCCACCCGGTTGCAGGCTGTACAGATAATCCCAGCGATCGGCATGGAACGTGTCGGTCAGCAGAGGGTTACCCATGATAAACCGTACTTGCCGGCGGGTCATTCCCGGGCGTAACTGGTCTATCATGTCCTGCGTGACGACATTGCCCTGCTGGATGTCGATTTTGTAAACCCCGGGGAATGAACAACCGGCGAGTGCGAGCAGTCCCACAAAGGTGAAACTGGTTAGCAAGAGCTTGGTGTTTTGCATCGGTGGGCGACTTCCACTATCTTGGCTGGGACAACGTAAACGCCGATCATACCCGCATTAAGAGAAGCTGCGAAGCAGCATCGCGAGAAAGCTGACCATGGTTGAAAATAGCGAACTACGCAAAGCCGGCCTCAAAGTGACCCTTCCACGGGTCAAGATTCTGCAAATGCTCGATTCCGCCGAGCAACGCCACATGAGTGCCGAGGATGTATACAAGGCGCTGATGGAGGCTGGTGAGGACGTCGGTCTGGCCACGGTTTACCGTGTACTGACTCAGTTCGAGGCAGCTGGCCTTGTGGTGCGGCACAACTTCGACGGAGGCCATGCGGTCTTCGAGCTGGACGATGGCAAGCATCACGACCATATGGTCAACGTCGAGACCAGTGAGGTGATCGAATTCTTCGACGAAGAAATCGAGCGTCTGCAGAAAGCCATCGTCGACAAGTATGGCTTCGAGATGGTTGATCACAATCTTGTGCTGTACGTACGCAAGAAAAAGTAAGCATGTCGCGCGAACTTCAGGTTCGCGAAACGAGCGAAGGCGACCCCAGGGTCGCCTTCGTGCTTTCTGCCGTTCCTAAATTTTTGCGGTAACGACCATTTTTTTCGCGTGGGCCAGGGATTCCTTGGTCAGGTCGATGCCGCCCAGCATCCGTGCAACTTCTTCGACACGATCATTCTTGCTGAGCTTGGAGACGGCCGTGTGGGTCGCATCCTCGCCACGCACCTTGTGCACAAACAGATGCTGATGCCCTTGCGCCGCCACTTGCGGCAAGTGAGTCACCGTCAGTACCTGTCCGCGTTCACCGAGGCGGCGCAGTAACTGACCGACAATCTCGGCCGTCGGGCCGCCAATGCCTACGTCCACTTCGTCGAACACCAGGGTGGGCACGCGCGAGGTTTGTGCGGTGATCACCTGAATCGCAAGGCTGATCCGCGACAGCTCACCCCCCGAGGCTACTTTGGCCAAGGCTTTCAAGGGTTGGCCGGGGTTGGCGCTGACCAGCAGTTCTACCTGTTCGAGCCCGTTAGGCAGCAACTCATCACTGCTGTTGGGGCGCAGCTCGATGGTGAAACGACCGCCAGGCATGCCCAGGCGCTGGATTTCCTGTTCCACGGCACTGGCCAGGCTGCTGGAGGCTTGGTGGCGCAAATCGCTCAGTTCCCGTGCCTTCTCCTGATAGTGGCGGGCATAGGACGCCAGCTCATCGCTTAGTCGTTCGATGGATTCATCATTGGCGTTCAGGGTTTCGATTTCATCCAGCAAGCGCTGCTGCATCTCCGCGACCTCGGTCGGCTGGATGCGGTGTTTGCGCGCCATGGTGTAGATCGCATCGAGGCGTTCTTCGAGGTACTGCAGGCGCGCCGGGTCGGCATCGAAGTTATCGAGAAAGCGATTGAGCTCACCCACGGCCTCTTCAACCTGGATCTGCGCACTGGTCAGCAAGCTGCTGGCTTCGCCCAGCGCACCAATGGAGTTGTTCACACTCGACAGGCGATTGAGGCTGGCGGTCAGGGCATTCAGCACATTGCCGGAATCACTTTCGCTGCACTGTTCGACCACTTGTCGGCAGATGCCCAGCAAGGTTTCGGCATTGGTCAGGTTCTTGTGTTCCTGTTCCAACTGCTCCAATTCGTTTTCGCCGAGGCCGAGGTTTTCCAGCTCTTCGAGTTGATAGCTGAGCAATTGATGGCGCGCGCGCTGCTCATCGCCAGAGTTGGACAGGCGCTCCAGCTCCTGACGGGTCTGGCGCCAGCGTTGGGCGGCCAATTGCACCTGGCGGGCAAGGTCGGTGGCGCCGGCGTATTCGTCGAGCAGGCGGCGGTGAGTGTCGGTCTTGAGCAGGGATTGGTGCTCGTGCTGGCTGTGGATATCGATCAGCAACTCGCCCAGGGCCTTGAGATCGCCGAGCGGACAGGGGGTGCCATTGATATAGCCGCGAGAACGCCCTTCAGCGGTAATCACCCGGCGCAGGATGCACGGGCCGTCGCTTTCAAGGTCGCGCTCGGCAAGCCAGGCGCTGGCCTCGGGAATATCGACCAGGTCGAAGGTGGCCAGGATGTCAGCCTTGTCGGCGCCGGGACGGACCACGCCACTGTCGGCGCGATCGCCCAGGGTCAGGCCGAGGGCGTCGAGCATGATCGACTTGCCGGCGCCGGTTTCCCCTGTGATCACACTCATCCCGCGATCGAGTTCGAGATCGAGATGTTCAACGATGGCGTAATTGTGTACGGACAGGTGCACCAGCATAAAGGCCGCTCCCAAGCTTTAGGTCTGGTTATTTATACAGTGTTTTCTTTGCGGCTGACAATGCCCTCGCTTAGCTCGATTGGCTTGATCCGACGAAATCGTTAGCGTGTCGAGGAATGACAATGCAGCTGTTTTTTGTAGGGTTAATCACAACCAACCCCTTGAAGCTGATTTTTGCGGCCCCATATAGCTGGGCAGAAGCGCGAGTTGAGCTCGCGGACGATATTGAAAGGAGAAATCTATGGCTGACGAACAGACAGTGGATACGCAAAATCAAGATGCCAACCAGGGCTCCGCTGCGTCGGGTGAAGACCTCGCGGCTCGTGTACAAGTGCTCGAAGAGCAACTGGCAGGCGCGCAGGATCAGGCTTTGCGTGTTGCCGCCGATCTGCAGAACGTCCGCCGTCGCGCCGAGCAGGATGTAGAAAAAGCGCACAAATTCGCCCTGGAAAAATTTGCAGGCGATTTGCTGCCGATCATCGACAGCCTGGAGCGTGGTCTGGAGTTGTCCAACCCGGACGACGAAAGCATCCGCCCAATGCGCGAAGGCATCGAGCTGACCCTGAAAATGTTCCAGGACACCCTGAAGCGTTATCAGCTGGAAGCGATCGATCCGCATGGCGAACCGTTCAATGCCGTTCTTCACCAGGCAATGGCCATGCAGGAAAGCGCTGACGTCGAACCGAACAGTGTGCTCAAGGTGTTCCAGAAGGGCTATCAGCTCAATGGTCGTCTGCTGCGCCCGGCCATGGTCGTGGTCAGCAAGGCCCCGGCACCTGTTTCGCCTTCTATTGACGAGCAGGCTTGAAATTAGCCGCAAGGCCCCCATTTAGAAGTCAAGCGTTTAAGTGCTACCGCAGTTAGCCACCACTGCTGCGGCAACCAAATCCAAAGTTTCGGGAGAGTTAACATGGGCAAAATTATCGGTATCGACCTGGGGACTACCAACTCCTGCGTCTCCGTGCTTGAAAACGGCGTAGCCAAAGTTATTGAAAACGCTGAAGGCGCGCGTACCACGCCGTCGATCATCGCTTACGCCAACGACGGCGAAATCCTCGTTGGTCAGTCGGCCAAGCGTCAGGCAGTGACCAATCCGCACAACACCCTGTATGCGGTGAAGCGTCTGATTGGTCGTAAGTTCGACGAAGAAGTCGTACAGAAAGACATCAAGATGGTCCCTTACAAAATCGCCAAGGCTGATAACGGCGACGCATGGGTAGAAGTGAACGGCCAGAAAATGTCGCCGCCACAGATCTCGGCTGAAATTCTGAAGAAAATGAAGAAGACCGCCGAAGACTACCTCGGCGAGCCAGTGACCGAAGCGGTGATCACCGTTCCGGCCTACTTCAACGACAGCCAGCGCCAGGCGACCAAAGACGCCGGCCGCATCGCGGGCCTGGACGTTAAACGTATCATCAACGAACCAACCGCAGCCGCTCTGGCTTACGGTATGGACAAGGCGAAAGGCGATCACACCGTGATCGTTTACGACCTGGGCGGCGGTACTTTCGACGTTTCCGTGATCGAGATCGCTGAAGTCGATGGCGAGCACCAGTTCGAAGTATTGGCCACCAACGGTGACACGTTCCTGGGCGGTGAAGACTTTGACATTCGTCTGATCGACTACCTCGTCGACGAATTCAAGAAAGAAAGCGGCATGAACCTCAAAGGTGACCCGCTGGCGATGCAGCGCCTGAAAGAAGCCGCTGAGAAAGCCAAGATCGAACTGTCTTCGAGCAATTCGACCGATGTGAATCTGCCGTACATCACTGCAGACGCCACCGGTCCTAAGCACTTGAACGTGAAAATCTCCCGCGCCAAGCTGGAAGCGCTGGTAGAAGACCTGGTTCAACGCACCATCGAACCTTGCCGCATCGCTCTGAAAGACTCCGGCATCGACGTTGGCGCCATCAACGACGTGATCCTGGTCGGCGGTCAGACCCGTATGCCACTGGTTCAGAAGCTGGTGACCGAGTTCTTCGGTAAAGAAGCGCGTAAAGACGTGAACCCGGACGAAGCCGTTGCCATGGGTGCTGCTATCCAGGGCGCCGTATTGGCCGGTGACGTGAAAGACGTTCTGCTGCTCGACGTCAGCCCGCTGACCCTGGGTATCGAAACCATGGGTGGCGTGATGACCGCGCTGATCGAGAAAAACACCACGATTCCTACCAAGAAATCGCAAGTGTTCTCGACTGCCGACGACAACCAGGGCGCCGTGACCATTCACGTGCTGCAAGGCGAGCGTAAGCAAGCTTCCCAGAACAAGTCCCTGGGCAAGTTCGACCTGGCCGAGATTCCACCAGCACCACGTGGCGTGCCACAAATCGAAGTGACCTTCGACATCGACGCCAACGGCATCCTGCACGTAGGCGCCAAAGACAAGGCCACCGGCAAGGCTCAATCGATCGTGATCAAGGCTAACTCCGGTTTGTCTGATGAAGAGATCGAGAAAATGATTCGCGACGCTGAAGCGAACTCCGAGGAAGACCGCAAGTTCGAAGAGCTGGCCGCTGCTCGCAACCAGGGCGATGCGCTGGTTCACTCGACTCGCAAAATGGTCGCAGACGCTGGCGATAAAGTGACTGCTGAAGAGAAGACTGCAATCGAAGCGGCAGTGGTTGCCCTGGAAGCCGCCGTTAAAGGCGACGACAAGGCTGCCATCGAAGCGAAGGTTGAAGAGCTGTCGAAAGTCTCCGCTCCAGTGGCGCAGAAGATGTACGCCGAACAGGCCCAGCCTGCTGAAGGCGCTGCACCGCACGACGAAAAAGCTGAAAAGGCTGACGACGTTGTCGATGCCGAGTTCGAAGAAGTCAAAGACCACAAGTAAGTTAGTGGTCGCCCGGTTGACTGCCTTGAGGCGGTGACTGGTAGGATGTCGCCGCGCGGGAGCTTGCTCCCGCGTTGGCGTGTCTGGAGTACACGAATTTTTACAGCATGCGACAGCGTTCGTGTGTTGGCGGTATGGCCGAAGATGCTCCTGCTTTTCGAGTCGAAAGTACTGCAATGAATCAAAGACCAGGATCGTTGAATTGACGTGAGTTGGGTCCGGGCCTGTATTGGGGCTCAACGAGTTTGGCGAGGCTCAGGAGGGGTTTGCCGAACGTCCTTAAGAGTGCAAAGACTTATGGCAAAGCGTGACTATTACGAAGTATTGGGTGTTGAGCGTGGTTCTAGCGAAGCAGACCTGAAAAAGGCCTACCGTCGCCTGGCGATGAAACACCACCCGGACCGTAATCCCGATGACAAAGCGTCGGAAGAAATGTTCAAAGAGGCCAACGAGGCCTATGAAGTGCTGTCCGATTCCAGCAAACGCGCGGCGTACGACCAGTATGGTCATGCCGGCGTCGACCCAAGCATGGGCGGCGGCGGTGCCGGGTTTGGTGGGCAGAACTTCTCCGACATCTTTGGCGATGTCTTCAGTGACTTCTTCGGTGGCGGTCGCGGCGGTGCTCGTGGCGGCGCTCAGCGCGGCAGCGACCTGCGCTACACCTTGGAACTGAATCTGGAAGAAGCGGTACGCGGCACCACCGTGAATATTCGCGTTCCGACACTGGTCAACTGCAAGCCGTGCGATGGCTCGGGTGCCAAGAAAGGCTCCTCGCCGGTCACCTGCCCGACGTGCGGCGGTATCGGTCAGGTCCGCATGCAACAAGGTTTCTTCTCGGTGCAGCAAACCTGCCCGCGCTGCCATGGTCAGGGCAAGATCATTTCTGATCCATGCACCTCCTGCAATGGTGACGGTCGCGTTGAAGAATACAAAACCCTTTCCGTAAAAGTGCCGGCCGGTGTCGACACCGGTGACCGCATTCGCTTGTCCGGCGAAGGCGAGGCGGGCGCCCAGGGTGGCCCGACGGGCGACCTGTACGTGGTGATCAATGTGCGCGAGCACGCAATCTTCCAGCGCGACGGCAAGCACCTGTTCTGCGAAGTGCCGATCAGCTTCGTCGATGCGGCGCTGGGCGGCGAGCTGGAGATTCCGACCCTTGATGGTCGGGTCAAACTGAAAATCCCCGAGGGGACTCAGACCGGCAAGCAGTTCCGCGTTCGCGGCAAAGGCGTTGCGCCCGTGCGTGGCGGCGGTGCTGGCGACTTGATGTGCCGTGTGGCAGTGGAAACCCCGGTCAATCTGGGTCGTCGTCAGCGCGAATTGCTGGAAGAGTTCCGTAGTTCGCTGGCAGACGACAATAGCCATTCGCCGAAAACCACCGGTTGGTTCGAAGGCGTGAAGCGCTTCTTCGGCGATCTGTAAGGAGTGAGCATGCGACGTATAGCTGTGATGGGCGCTGCTGGCCGCATGGGCAAAATCCTGGTCGAAGCCGTGCAGCAGCGTGCACCGTTGACCGGCCTGACAGCCGCCATCGTGCGCCCCGGCAGCACGCTGATCGGCGTTGATGCCGGTGAGCTGGCTTCGTTAGGGCGTATCGGCGTGCCGCTCTCCAGTCATGTGGACGCGGTGGCTGAAGAATTCGATGTGTTGATCGATTTCACGCTCCCGGAAGTCATGCTGAAAAACCTGGCGTTCTGTCGTAAGGCAGGCAAGGCCATGGTGATCGGTACGACCGGGCTGGACGCTGCGCAGAAGCAATTGCTGGTCGAGGCGGGCAAGGACATTCCTATCGTGTTCGCGGCCAATTTCAGCGTCGGCGTGAACCTGTCGCTGAAGCTGCTCGATATGGCTGCTCGCGTGCTGGGTGATGAGGCGGATATCGAAATCATCGAGGCTCATCATCGGCACAAGATCGACGCGCCTTCAGGCACGGCCCTGCGCATGGGTGAAGTGATTGCCAGCGCGCTGGATCGTGACCTGCAGAAGGTCGCGGTCTACGGGCGTGAAGGTCACACCGGTGCGCGTGAGCGTGAAACGATCGGTTTTGCCACTGTGCGCGGCGGTGATGTGGTGGGTGATCACACCGTGCTGTTCGCCTGTGAGGGCGAGCGCCTGGAAATCACGCACAAGGCGTCGAGTCGTATGACTTTCGCCAAGGGTGCTGTGCGTGCGGCGTTGTGGCTGGAGGGTCGCGAGCCGGGCCTCTACGACATGCAAGACGTGCTCGACCTGCGTTAAGATGCAGCCGAAACCGGGTTCCAGCATTGTGTTTGGGCCCGGTTTTATTACGCCAAGCGACGTCCTGTCGCATTCTCCGGCCTTTAAGGCTCATTGGCGGTAGACCAAAAATGCCTTTTTCTGTAAGCTACAGCTTTAGTGTGTTCACTAAAAGCGCGCAGAATAATTCAGTGAATGAGCGGGGTGACGTGTCCATACGTCACTCCGCTTTTTTACACCTGCGATCGCCCTTTCAGGCTTTATTTACGGGAGGTCTTCTTGACTAAGCCAGCCATACTCGCCCTTGCTGATGGCAGCATTTTTCGCGGCGAAGCCATTGGAGCCGACGGTCAAACCGTTGGTGAGGTGGTGTTTAACACCGCAATGACCGGCTATCAGGAAATCCTTACCGATCCTTCCTACGCCCAACAGATCGTTACCCTGACTTACCCGCACATCGGCAACACCGGCACCACGCCGGAAGACGCCGAGTCCGATCGCGTCTGGTCCGCTGGCCTGGTCATCCGTGACCTGCCACTGGTTGCGAGCAACTGGCGTAACACGATGTCCCTGTCTGACTACCTGAAAGCCAACAACGTTGTGGCCATCGCCGGTATCGACACCCGCCGCCTGACACGCATCCTGCGTGAAAAAGGTGCGCAGAACGGCTGCATCATGGCCGGTGACAACATTTCCGAAGAAGCGGCCATCGCTGCTGCTCAGGGCTTTCCTGGCCTCAAAGGCATGGACCTGGCGAAAGTCGTCAGCACCAAGGAAACCTACGAGTGGCGCTCGACTGTCTGGGACTTGAAAACCGACAGCCACGCGACCATCGAAGCCTCCGAGCTGCCGTACCACGTGGTTGCCTACGACTACGGCGTCAAGCTGAACATCCTGCGCATGCTGGTCGAGCGCGGTTGCCGCGTAACCGTGGTGCCGGCGCAAACGCCTGCCGCTGACGTGCTGGCGATGAAACCGGACGGTGTGTTCCTGTCCAACGGCCCTGGTGATCCGGAGCCTTGCGACTACGCGATCCAGGCGATCAAGGATGTGCTGGAAACCGAGATTCCGGTATTCGGCATCTGCCTCGGTCACCAACTGTTGGCCCTGGCTTCCGGCGCCAAGACCCTGAAAATGGGCCATGGCCACCATGGTGCCAACCACCCGGTTCAGGATCTGGACAGTGGCGTGGTGATGATCACCAGCCAGAACCACGGTTTTGCGGTAGACGAAGCGACCCTGCCAGCCAACGTTCGCGCGATTCACAAATCGCTGTTTGACGGCACCCTGCAAGGCATCGAGCGTACCGACAAGAGCGCCTTCAGCTTCCAGGGTCACCCGGAAGCCAGCCCTGGCCCGAACGACGTAGCGCCTCTGTTCGATCGCTTCATCAACGAAATGGCCAAGCGACGCTGATCGCTAGCCTTGATGCAGCAAAGCTTGAGGGCGGTCCCGACAACGGCGACCCCCTCAAGGCTTCACAGATTGAACAAGACGGCTTGCCGACTGACCTGCGGATTTGAGTGACAAACCCATGCCAAAACGTACAGACATTAAAAGCATCCTGATTCTCGGCGCTGGCCCGATCGTTATCGGCCAGGCCTGCGAATTCGACTACTCCGGCGCCCAGGCCTGCAAAGCCCTGCGCGAGGAGGGTTACCGCGTCATCCTGGTGAACTCTAACCCAGCGACCATCATGACCGACCCGGACATGGCCGACGCCACCTACATCGAGCCGATCAAATGGCAGACCGTTGCCAAGATCATCGAGAAAGAGCGTCCGGACGCGCTGCTGCCAACCATGGGCGGCCAGACCGCGCTGAACTGCGCACTGGACCTGGAGCGCGAAGGCGTCCTGGAGAAATTCGGCGTAGAGATGATCGGCGCCAATGCCGACACCATCGACAAGGCTGAAGACCGTTCGCGCTTCGACAAGGCGATGAAATCCATTGGCCTGGACTGCCCGCGTTCGGGTATCGCCCACAGCATGGAAGAAGCCAACGCAGTGCTCGAGAAGCTTGGCTTCCCGTGCATCATCCGTCCGTCCTTCACCATGGGTGGCACCGGTGGCGGTATCGCTTACAACCGTGAAGAGTTCGAAGAAATCTGCGCCCGCGGCCTGGACCTGTCGCCGACCAAAGAGCTGCTGATTGACGAATCCCTGATCGGCTGGAAAGAGTACGAGATGGAGGTTGTCCGCGATAAGAAGGACAACTGCATCATCGTCTGCTCCATTGAAAACTTTGACCCGATGGGCGTGCACACCGGTGACTCGATCACCGTTGCTCCGGCACAGACCCTGACGGACAAGGAATACCAGATCATGCGTAACGCCTCCCTGGCGGTACTGCGCGAGATCGGCGTGGAAACCGGCGGCTCCAACGTCCAGTTCGGCATCTGCCCGGACACTGGCCGCATGGTGGTCATCGAGATGAACCCGCGGGTATCCCGTTCTTCGGCGCTGGCCTCGAAAGCCACTGGTTTCCCGATTGCGCGTATCGCTGCCAAGCTGGCGATCGGCTACACCCTGGACGAACTGCAGAACGAAATCACCGGCGGCGCTACGCCTGCATCCTTCGAGCCGTCCATCGACTACGTCGTGACCAAGCTGCCACGCTTCGCCTTCGAGAAATTCCCGAAAGCCGACGCACGCCTGACCACTCAAATGAAGTCGGTCGGTGAAGTCATGGCCATCGGCCGGACCTTCCAGGAATCCCTGCAGAAAGCCCTGCGCGGTCTGGAAGTGGGCGTTTGTGGCCTGGACGAGAAGCTCGACCTGAGCAACCCGGAAAGCATGAGCATCCTCAAGCGCGAACTGACCGTGCCGGGTGCCGAGCGTATCTGGTACGTGGCTGACGCGTTCCGCGCCGGCCTGTCGGTCGAAGACATCTTCGGCATGAACATGATCGACCCGTGGTTCCTGGTGCAGATCGAAGATCTGATCAAGGAAGAAGAGAAGGTCAAGACCCTGGGTCTGGCCAGCATCGACAAAGACATGATGTTCCGCCTCAAGCGCAAGGGCTTCTCCGACATGCGTCTGGCCAAGCTGCTGGGCGTGACCGAGAAAAACCTGCGTCGTCACCGTCACAAGCTGGAGATCTTCCCGGTCTACAAGCGCGTTGACACCTGCGCAGCCGAGTTCGCCACCGACACCGCCTACATGTACTCGACTTACGAGGAAGAGTGCGAAGCCGCGCCGTCGGGCCGCGACAAGATCATGATCCTCGGCGGCGGTCCTAACCGTATCGGCCAAGGCATCGAGTTCGACTACTGCTGCGTGCACGCGGCATTGGCTCTGCGCGAAGACGGTTACGAGACCATCATGGTCAACTGCAACCCGGAAACCGTTTCCACCGACTACGACACCTCCGATCGCCTGTACTTCGAACCAGTGACCCTGGAAGACGTGCTGGAAATCTGCCGCGTCGAGAAGCCAAAAGGCGTGATCGTCCAGTACGGCGGCCAGACCCCGCTGAAACTGGCGCGTGCCCTGGAAGAAGCCGGCGTGCCGATCATCGGCACCAGCCCTGACGCCATCGACCGTGCCGAAGACCGTGAGCGCTTCCAGCAGATGGTTGAGCGTCTGAACCTGCGTCAGCCGCCAAACGCCACTGTGCGCAGCGAAGACGAAGCGATTCGTGCCGCGGCCAAGATCGGTTACCCGCTGGTGGTTCGTCCGTCCTACGTACTGGGCGGCCGTGCGATGGAAATCGTCTACGAAGAAGAAGAGCTCAAGCGCTATCTGCGCGACGCAGTGAAAGTTTCCAACGACAGCCCGGTGCTGCTCGACCACTTCCTCAACTGCGCCATCGAAATGGACGTGGATGCAGTTTGCGACGGCACCGACGTGGTGATCGGCGCGATCATGCAGCACATCGAGCAGGCCGGTGTTCACTCCGGTGACTCCGCGTGCTCCCTGCCGCCGTACTCGCTGCCTGCCCACATCCAGGACGAGATGCGCGAACAGGTCAAGAAAATGGCCCTGGAACTGGGCGTAGTCGGCCTGATGAACGTTCAGTTGGCGCTGCAAGGCGAAGACATCTACGTCATCGAAGTCAACCCGCGCGCTTCCCGTACCGTACCGTTCGTGTCGAAGTGCATCGGTGTTTCCCTGGCCATGATCGCGGCTCGCGTGATGGCCGGTAAAACCCTGAAGGAAATCGGCTTCACCAAAGAAATCATTCCGAACTTCTACAGCGTGAAAGAGGCGGTGTTCCCGTTCGCCAAATTCCCTGGTGTGGACCCTATCCTTGGCCCAGAGATGAAGTCCACGGGTGAAGTAATGGGCGTGGGCGACACCTTCGGCGAAGCGTTCGCCAAGGCCCAGATGGGCGCCAGCGAAGTGCTGCCGACCGGCGGTACCGCGTTCATCAGTGTGCGTGACGATGACAAACCGCTGGTTGCAGGCGTGGCCCGTGATCTGATCAACTTGGGCTTCGAAGTGGTTGCCACTGCCGGTACTGCCAAACTGATCGAAGCCGCAGGCCTGAAAGTGCGTCGTGTGAACAAAGTGACTGAGGGTCGTCCGCACGTGGTCGACATGATCAAGAATGACGAAGTCACCCTGATCATCAACACCACCGAAGGTCGCCAGTCGATTGCTGACTCGTACTCCATTCGTCGTAATGCCTTGCAGCACAAGATCTATTGCACCACCACCATTGCTGCTGGCGAAGCCATCTGCGAAGCGCTGAAGTTTGGTCCCGAGAAGACCGTGCGCCGCTTGCAGGATCTACACGCAGGATTGAAGGCATGATCAAGTACCCAATGACCGTCCAGGGCGCGAAAGCCCTGGAAGAAGAACACGCTCACCTGACCAAGGTCGTCCGTCCGAAGCTCAGCCAGGACATCGGCACGGCCCGCGAGTTGGGTGACTTGAAGGAAAACGCCGAATACCACGCTGCTCGCGAGCAGCAAGGTATGGTTGAGGCGCGGATTCGTGACATCGAAGGCCGGATTCAGAATCAGGTCATCATCGACGTCACGACCATTCCCCACACCGGCAAAGTGATTTTCGGCACTACCGTTGAAATCGCTAACGTCGAGACGGATGAGCGCGTTACTTACCACATCGTGGGTGAGGATGAGGCTGACTTCAAACTCGGCAAGATTTCGGTAGGTTCGCCATTGGCCCGTGCCTTGATTGCCAAGGAAGAGGGTGATGTGGTTGCCGTGAAAACGCCGGGTGGCGTTATCGAGTACGAGATTGTCGAAGTCCGCCACATCTAAACGCAGGCACCCGCTTCGTGCGGGTGCCATGCTTTGGCAGTTGACTCAGATGTTGTGGGTAGGCGGCCTGTGGCTGTTACACATTGGTCTGCTGCCGGTGTTGGGCCAAATTGGCCTGGCGCCGCTGCTGATCGACGAAATTGCAGGCATGCTGAATGCGCTGATGGTGGGTTTCGCCTCGGCGTGTGTCATTTTTCAGGCTTTGGTGCTGGTTCAGGCCGAGGGCCTTGTCAGTCTATGGCGCGATATTCGCGGGCAGTTGCTGATGATGGCGCTGTATGCGTGCGCGATGTTTTTCGCGGTTCGTGTCGGCTGGCCGGATGCGGTGCGTTGGCAGGTGTTCAGCTATCTTGTTCTGGGTTTTTCCGGGCTGGTGCTGGTTTTGCAACCGGTGCCAGGATGGAGCGGCAGGGTGCGCGAAGCACACCCTTGACCCTTGTCATCACTTGAAGCGATGCACGTTCGACAGCTGCTTGTTGACGCTGAAGTTCTTGCGGTAAATCAGAGCCATCTTGCCGATGACTTGAACCAGATCCGCTTTGCCGACCTTGCAGAGTTCAGCAATGGACGCCAGTCGCGATTCGCGATCGAGGATGTTGAGCTTGATTTTGATCAGCTCGTGATCCGCCAAAGCGCGTTCAAGTTCGGCTAACACACCTTCAGTCAAACCGTTGTCAGCCACAATCAAAACTGGTTTCAGATGGTGGCCAATGGATTTGTACTGTTTCTTCTGCTCTTGAGTGAGCGGCATAATCTGACCCTTTAGTCTGGATTCTGTAAAATGGCGGCCATTTTACCCGAGGGTTCGTGGATCCGCCCAATTAATCACGACCCTTATCATCGAGGTGCCCAATGGCGCGTTCCAAGACAAGCCTTGGTTGGCTGAAAAGACATGTCAATGATCCCTATGTGAAGCAGGCGCAGAAGGATGGTTACCGCTCGCGTGCGAGTTACAAGCTTCTGGAGGTCCAGGAGAAATACAAGCTGATCCGTCCGGGTATGAGCGTTGTCGACCTGGGCGCGGCGCCCGGCGGCTGGTCGCAGGTCACTAGTCGGCTGATCGGTGGTCAGGGGCGTCTGATCGCCTCGGACATCCTGGAAATGGACAGCATTCCGGACGTGACTTTCATCCAGGGTGACTTCACCCAGGACGAAGTGCTCGCTCAGATCCTTGAAGCCGTGGGTAATTCGCAGGTGGACCTTGTGATTTCCGATATGGCCCCCAATATGAGTGGTACGCCTGAGGTGGATATGCCAAAAGCCATGTTTCTATGTGAGCTGGCTCTCGATCTGGCGGCTCGGATACTGAAGCCGGGTGGTAATTTCGTGATCAAGGTGTTTCAGGGCGAAGGGTTTGATGCTTACGTGAAGGACGCTCGTCAGAAATTCGACAAGGTCCAGATGATCAAGCCGGACTCTTCCCGTGGCAGTTCCCGCGAGCAATACATGCTGGCTTGGGGCTACCGCGGCCGTAGTGAGTAAATCGAGGTTTTTTTGCGGGTCGATAGGATTTTCGTATTTCGCCCTGTGGGAAATAGCGAATATTGTGTAGGAAGTGTTTCACAAAGGGTTACAGACGGCGCCTGCCAGTGTTGTAGGTAATGTAGTAAGTTAGGCCGGTGAATATCATGCGAAGCGCGCGCCATTAGCGGCGCTTGCTTCAGAGGGTAGTTAATTGAACGATATGGCAAAGAATCTGATCCTGTGGTTGATCATCGCGGCTGTCCTCGTGACAGTGATGAACAACTTCTCCAGCCCTAACGAGCCGCAGACCCTCAACTATTCCGACTTCATCCAGCAGGTCAAGGATGGCAAGGTCGAGCGCGTAGCCGTTGATGGCTATGTGATTACCGGTAAGCGCAATGATGGCGACAGCTTCAAGACCATTCGTCCTGCGATCCAGGACAACGGTCTGATCGGCGATCTCGTGGACAACCACGTGGTAGTCGAAGGCAAGCAGCCTGAACAGCAAAGCATCTGGACTCAGCTCCTGGTCGCGAGCTTCCCGATCCTGGTGATCATCGCCGTCTTCATGTTCTTCATGCGGCAGATGCAGGGCGGTGCCGGAGGCAAGGGCGGGCCGATGAGCTTCGGCAAGAGCAAGGCGCGCCTGCTCTCCGAAGATCAGGTGAAAACCACCCTGGCTGACGTTGCCGGTTGCGACGAAGCCAAGGAAGAAGTCGGCGAGCTGGTCGAGTTCCTTCGCGATCCGGGCAAGTTCCAGCGTCTGGGTGGTCGCATTCCTCGTGGCGTGCTGATGGTCGGTCCTCCAGGTACCGGTAAAACCTTGCTGGCCAAGGCGATTGCCGGCGAAGCCAAAGTGCCGTTCTTCACCATTTCCGGTTCCGACTTTGTCGAAATGTTCGTCGGTGTCGGTGCCAGCCGTGTTCGCGACATGTTCGAGCAGGCCAAGAAGCACGCGCCATGCATCATCTTCATCGATGAAATCGACGCCGTCGGTCGCCACCGTGGTGCCGGTATGGGCGGTGGTCACGACGAGCGCGAGCAGACTCTCAACCAGTTGCTGGTGGAGATGGACGGCTTCGAAATGAACGACGGCATCATCGTCATCGCCGCAACCAACCGTCCGGACGTACTGGACCCGGCGTTGCTGCGTCCCGGCCGTTTCGACCGTCAGGTTGTGGTCGGTCTGCCGGATATTCGCGGTCGTGAGCAGATTCTCAAGGTCCACATGCGCAAAGTGCCAATGGGTGACGACGTCGCTCCGGCCGTGATCGCTCGTGGTACGCCTGGCTTCTCCGGTGCCGACCTCGCCAACCTGGTGAACGAGGCGTCGCTGTTCGCTGCCCGCACCGGCAAACGCATCGTCGAGATGAAAGAGTTCGAGCTGGCGAAAGACAAGATCATGATGGGCGCAGAGCGCAAATCCATGGTCATGTCCGAGAAAGAAAAGCAGAACACCGCTTATCACGAAGCAGGCCACGCCATTGTGGGTCGCGTCGTGCCTGAGCATGATCCGGTCTATAAGGTGTCGATCATCCCGCGCGGTCGTGCGCTGGGTGTGACCATGTTCCTGCCGGAAGAAGATCGCTACAGCCTGTCCAAGCGTGCGTTGATCAGCCAGATCTGCTCTCTGTACGGCGGTCGTATCGCTGAAGAAATGACCCTGGGCTTCGACGGTGTGACCACCGGTGCGTCCAACGACATCATGCGCGCCAGCCAGATTGCACGGAACATGGTGACCAAGTGGGGGCTGTCGGAAAAACTCGGTCCGTTGATGTACGCCGAAGAAGAGGGCGAAGTGTTCCTCGGTCGCGGCGGCGGCGGTCAGAGTGCAAGTTTCTCCGGTGAGACAGCCAAGCTGATCGACTCCGAAGTGCGCAGCATCATTGACCAGTGCTACGGCACTGCCAAGCAGATCTTGACGGATAACCGTGACAAGCTCGATGCCATGGCTGATGCCCTGATGAAGTACGAAACGATCGACGCCGATCAGATCGACGACATCATGGCGGGTCGTACGCCTCGCGAACCTCGCGACTGGTCGGGCGGCAACGGTACCTCCGGAACGCCTCCGGTGGTGCAGGACGAGCGTCCGGAAACACCGATCGGCGGTCCGGCTGCTGACGTTTAAGGTTTGAAATGACTTCTGTTCAGTCCTCGACCCGGTTGCCTTGCGGCAACCGGGTTCTTGATTTGGCCCAGACGCATGTCATGGGCATTCTCAATGTCACCCCCGATTCCTTTTCCGATGGCGGCCAATACAGTCAGCTCGATGCGGCCTTGCGCCACGCCGAAGCCATGGTGTTGGCCGGCGCGACGCTGATTGATGTCGGTGGCGAATCGACCCGGCCCGGTGCCAGGGTGGTTTCGCCGCTCGAAGAGTTGGAGCGCGTAGCGCCGATTGTCGAGCGCATCAACCGCGAGCTGGATGTGATTATCTCGGTAGATACCTCCACGCCAGCGGTCATGCGCGAGGCGGCGCGGCTGGGTGCGGGTTTGATCAATGACGTCCGTTCGCTGCGTCGAGAGGGGGCTTTGGATGCGGCGGCTGCCACGGGATTGCCAGTCTGTCTGATGCACATGCTTGGTGAGCCGGGCGACATGCAGGACAATCCGCATTATCAGGACGTCACCCGAGAGGTTGGCGAGTTTCTTTTCGAGCGCATGGCGCAGTGTGCATCTGTCGGAATTCCGGCTGAGCGGATCATTCTGGATCCGGGTTTCGGCTTCGCCAAAACCTTGCAGCACAACCTGAGCTTGTTCAAACATATGGAAGCCCTGCATGTCTTGGGGCGGCCCCTGTTGGTCGGGGTATCGCGAAAGAGCATGATAGGTCAGGCCTTGAATCGCCCGGTCGGAGAGCGACTGCATGGCGGTTTGGCACTCGCGGCGCTGGCTTCATTCAAGGGGGCGCGTATATTGCGCGTCCATGATGTGGCCGAAACCGTCGATGTGGTGCGGATGATCGCCGCAGTGGAATCAGCCGAATAAGAATGATGGAGCACTTATGACTAAGAAATACTTTGGCACCGACGGCATTCGTGGTCGGGTCGGCGAATACCCGATTACTCCTGAATTCATGCTCAAGCTCGGTTGGGCTGCGGGCATGGCGTTCCGCAAAATGGGCGCCTGCAAAGTGTTGGTAGGCAAGGACACCCGGATCTCCGGGTACATGTTCGAATCGGCGCTCGAGGCCGGGCTGACTTCGGCGGGTGCCGACGTGATGCTCCTGGGCCCGATGCCGACGCCGGCCATTGCCTATCTGGCGCGTACGTTCCATGCCGAAGCCGGGATCGTGATCAGTGCTTCGCACAATCCTCATGATGACAATGGCATCAAGTTTTTCTCCGGAAAGGGCACCAAGCTGCCGGATGAAGTCGAGCACATGATCGAAGAATTGCTCGACACCCCGATGACGGTGGTTGAGTCGAGCAAGATCGGCAAGGTGTCGCGAATCAACGACGCCTCGGGCCGCTATATTGAATTCTGCAAGAGCAGCGTGCCGACCGGCACCAGCTTTTCGGGCCTGAAGATCGTGATCGATTGCGCTCACGGTGCGACCTACAAGGTAGCGCCTAGTGTGTTCCGCGAATTGGGCGCCGACGTCGTTGTGCTTTCCGCGCAGCCAAACGGCCTGAACATCAATGAAAACTGCGGTTCGACCCATATGGGTCAGTTGCAGGCTGCCGTTCTGGCCGAGCATGCCGATCTGGGTATTGCTTTCGATGGTGATGGTGACCGGGTCCTGATGGTCGATCACACCGGCGCTATTGTCGATGGGGACGAGCTGCTGTTCATCATTGCCCGCGACTTGCATGAGCGAGACCTGTTGAAAGGCGGTGTGGTCGGGACTTTGATGAGCAACCTGGGGCTGGAGCTGGCCCTCGCGGATCTGTCGATTCCTTTTGTGCGTGCCAACGTCGGTGACCGTTATGTGATCGCGGATCTGCTAGAGCGCAATTGGCTGGTCGGTGGTGAGAACTCGGGTCATATCGTTTGCTTCAATCACACCACCACTGGTGACGCGATCATTGCTGCGTTGCAGGTGCTGATGGCATTGAAGACTCGTTCCGAGGGGCTGGCTCAGGCCCGTCAGTCGCTGCGCAAGTGTCCTCAGGTCTTGATCAACGTGCGTTTCGGTGGTGGTGCGAGCCCGCTGGATCATCCGTCGGTCAAGGAAGCCAGCGAGCGCGTTACCAAGGCCATGGCTGGGCGTGGGCGCGTGCTGTTGCGCAAGTCTGGGACCGAGCCGTTGGTGCGTGTGATGGTCGAAGGCGAGGACGAAACACAGGTTCGAGGCTACGCCGAAGAGCTGGCAAAACTGGTTACTGAAGTTTCTGCCTGAATTCGGCTTGCCAGCCATGATTGTGTTGGGTAACATCTGCGCCCACTTTGACCGACGAGGTACAGCATGCGTCGCCCTATGGTAGCTGGTAACTGGAAGATGCACGGTACCCGCGCCAGCGTCGCTGAGCTGATCGAAGGCTTGCGTAATTTGGCCTTGCCGAGCGGTGTTGATGTAGTGGTATTCCCGTCTTTCTTGCATGTCAATCAAGTGATTGATGGTCTGGAAGGCAAGTCGATCAAGGTCGGCGCGCAGAACGCTGCGGTGGAATCGAAGCAAGGTGCATTGACCGGTGAAGTTGCGCCGAGTCAGTTGGCCGATGAAGGTTGTTCCCTGGTGCTTGTCGGGCATTCCGAACGCCGCCAGATCATCGGTGAGAGTGATGAAACACTGATTCGCAAGTTCGCAGCAGCACAGGAATGTGGCTTGATTCCAGTGCTGTGTATAGGGGAAACCCTCGAGCAGCGAGAAGCCGGTAAAACGCTTGAGGTTGTTGGGCATCAGCTCGGCAGCGTCATCGAGAAGCTGGGTGTCGGTGTTTTTGCAAAGGCAGTAATCGCTTACGAGCCGGTCTGGGCCATTGGCACCGGGCTGACTGCTTCGCCGCAACAGGCGCAGGATGTGCATGCAGCCATTCGCGCTCAGTTGGCGGCAAAGAATTCTGAAGTCGCACAAGGTGTGCGGCTTCTATACGGCGGCAGCGTGAAGGCGGCCAATGCGGTCGAACTGTTCGGCATGCCGGATATCGATGGGGGGCTCATTGGTGGAGCTTCCCTGAATGCAGATGAGTTCGGTGCGATTATTCGCGCCGCGGGAAACTGAAAAAATGCTGGAAACAGTCGTAGTCGTTTTTCATCTGCTGGGTGCATTGGGCGTAGTTGCTCTGGTTTTGCTGCAGCAGGGTAAAGGTGCGGATGCTGGCGCGTCTTTCGGAGCAGGTGCTTCAAATACTGTGTTCGGAAGCCAAGGTTCCTCTACCTTTCTTAGTAAGTTTACTGCTATACTTGCCGCCGGTTTCTTCATAACCAGCTTAGGGTTAGGTTACTTTGCTAAAGAGAAAGCTCACCAGCTGACTCAAGTAGGTTTGCCAAACCCGGCAGTGTTGGAAGTTCCAAAGCAACAACCGGCTTCTGATGATGTCCCGGTGCTTCAAGAGCAAAAGTCGGCTACTCCAGCGACTGACGTGCCTCCAGCTCAAGAGCAAAAGTAAGAAGGGTTTCAAACGTAGTATTGCCGAGGTGGTGGAATTGGTAGACACGCAACCTTGAGGTGGTTGTGCCCATAGGGTGTAGGGGTTCGAGTCCCCTTCTCGGTACCAATTATCAGGAGAGCCCGCTGTTGCGGGCTTTCTTGTAGGTGGAAGGTTACATTGACCCTGTCAGGGATCGGTCGTATACTTCCGCCCCAGCTTTGTCGCGGGGTGGAGCAGTCTGGTAGCTCGTCGGGCTCATAACCCGAAGGTCGTCGGTTCAAATCCGGCCCCCGCAACCAGTTTAAGGAGCCCCTTTTAAGGGGCTTTTTGTTAGCTGGACACTTTCTACGCCGCTGTTCGACGGCGTTTCAAGGATGGGCGTTTCGCCCATTTTTTTATTTTGCATAGCATGCACATACATGCACGAGGGGGTTCAGGTGTCGAGCAAGCTAGAAGAGTTGCAGGCCTTGTTGGCCCCGGTGGTCGTGGCCCTAGGCTATGAATGCTGGGGTATTGAGTTTTCGGCTCAAGGTCGCCACTCAATGTTGCGCGTTTATATTGATAAGGAAGGCGGCGTGTTGGTGGACGATTGCGCCATCGTCAGCCGTCAGATCAGCGGTGTCCTGGATGTTGAAGATCCAATCGCCGTTGAGTACACCCTTGAAGTTTCCTCGCCTGGCATGGAACGCCCGCTGTTCACTATTGAGCAGTTTGCAAAATTTGCCGGTGAACAAGTGAAGATCAAGCTGCGCTCGCCTTTTGAAGGGCGACGCAACTTTCAGGGCCTTCTGCGCGGTGTAGAAGAGCAGGACGTCGTGGTGCAGGTTGAAGACCATGAGTTCCTGTTGCCGATCGATATGATCGACAAGGCCAACATTATTCCCAGTTTTGACTGAGACGCGGATCCCGCGGATCCAATGGCTTGCGAAAGGCGAGGCGTACGATGAGCAAAGAAGTACTGCTGGTTGTTGAGTCGGTATCCAATGAAAAGGGCGTACCGGCAAACGTGATTTTTGAAGCGCTGGAGCTGGCTCTGGCCACTGCTACCAAAAAGCGTTTCGAGGACGAAGTCGATCTGCGTGTGGAAATCAATCGCCACACCGGTGCTTACGAGACATTCCGTCGCTGGACGGTTGTCGAAGAAGCAGACCTGGATGATCCGGCCATCGAAACCTGGCCTAGCAAGGTTGCCGAAACGCACCCTGGCGCCCAGGTTGGTGATGTAGTCGAAGAAAAAATCGAATCCATCGAGTTCGGCCGCATTGCTGCACAGACTGCCAAGCAAGTCATCGTGCAGAAAGTTCGCGAAGCCGAGCGCGCTCAAGTCGTTGACGCCTATCGCGAGCGCCTGGGGGAAATCATCTCCGGCACCGTGAAGAAAGTGACCCGCGACAACGTGATCGTCGACCTGGGCAACAACGCTGAAGGGTTGCTGGCTCGTGAAGACATCATTTCTCGCGAAACCTTCCGTGTTGGCGTGCGTCTGCGTGCGCTGCTCAAGGAAATCCGCACCGAGAACCGCGGCCCGCAGCTGATTCTGTCGCGTACCGCGCCGGAAATGCTGATCGAGTTGTTCCGCATCGAAGTGCCGGAAATCGCTGAAGGCCTGATCGAAGTAATGGCTGCCTCCCGTGACCCGGGTTCGCGCGCCAAGATCGCGGTCCGCTCCAAGGACAAACGCATCGACCCGCAGGGCGCTTGCATTGGTATGCGCGGTTCGCGCGTCCAGGCAGTGTCGGGTGAGTTGGGCGGTGAGCGTGTGGACATAGTCCTGTGGGACGACAACCCGGCTCAGTTCGTAATCAACGCCATGTCCCCGGCTGAGGTTGCGGCAATTATCGTTGACGAAGATGCCCATGCAATGGACATCGCCGTTGGCGCAGACAATCTGGCTCAGGCCATCGGTCGTGGTGGTCAGAACGTGCGTCTGGCCAGCCAATTGACTGGCTGGACCCTGAACGTGATGACCGAATCGGACATCCAGGCTAAGCAGCAAGCAGAAACCGGCGACATCCTGCGCAACTTCATCGACGAGCTGGAAGTCGACGAAGACCTGGCACAGGTGCTGGTAGATGAAGGTTTCACCAGCCTGGAAGAGATTGCCTACGTACCGTTGGAAGAAATGCTCAACATCGACGGCTTTGACGAAGAAACCGTCAACGAGCTTCGCGCTCGTGCCAAGGATCGTTTGTTGACCAAAGCCATCGCTACTGAGGAAAAGCTGGCAGACGCCCATCCGGCCGAAGACCTGCTCTCGCTTGAGGGTATGGACAAGGATTTGGCGATGGAACTGGCGGTGCGCGGCGTAATTACCCGCGAAGACCTGGCCGAGCAGTCTATTGACGACCTGCTCGACATCGACGGCATTGACGATGATCGTGCCGGCAAGTTGATCATGGCCGCCCGAGCCCACTGGTTCGAGTAATTAGGCGCGGCCTGAGGAGAGAAATGCATGACGCAAGTCACGGTGAAACAACTGGCCGATGAGGTCAAAACACCGGTAGAGCGCCTGTTGCAGCAGATGCGTGAGGCAGGTCTGCCGCACACCGCCGCCGAAGAACATGTGACTGACAGTGAGAAGCAATCTTTGCTGACTCACTTGAAAAGCAGCCACAAGGCGAAAGTGGAAGAACCACGCAAGATCACACTGCAGCGTAAAACCACCAGCACTCTGCGTGTTGCTGGCAGCAAAAGCATCAGTGTTGAAGTCCGTAAAAAGAAAGTTTTCGTACAGCGCAGCCCGGAAGAAATCGAAGCCGAGCGCAAACGCGAACTGGACGAACGTCGCGCAGTAGAAAATGCTGCTCGTCAGAAGGCTGAAGAAGAAGCCAAGCGTCGCGCCGAAGAAGAAGCGCGTCGCCAGCCTGCTGCTGCGCAAACCGGTACCAACGACGCTGTTGCGGCGCCGGTTGCCGTTGCCGAACCAGTGCGTGAAAGCGCTCCGGTTGTTGCAGCTGCACCAGCTCCGTCTGCTGACGTTCGCAACAAGCAGAACGAACAGCGCCGTCCGGACAAACCACGTGCCGACGATAACAATCGTCGCAGCGGTGGTGGCGACGGCGAGCGTAAAAACGCTCCGCATCGTGCCTCGGTCAAAGAGAAAGCGCCTGCTCCACGCGTTGCTCCACGTACTACCGACGAAGAAAGCGATGGCTTCCGTCGTGGTGGTCGCGGCAAGGCCAAGCTGAAGAAACGCAACGCTCACGGTTTCCAGAGCCCAACCGGCCCTGTCGTGCGTGATGTGCAGATTGGCGAGACCATCACTGTTGGCGATCTCGCCAATCAGATGTCGGTCAAGGCTGCTGAAATCATCAAGTTCATGTTCAAACTGGGTACTCCAGCGACCATCAACCAGGTGCTTGATCAGGAAACTGCTCAACTGGTAGCCGAAGAACTGGGCCACAAAGTGACCCTGGTCAGCGACACCGCCCTGGAAGATTCCCTGGCCGAGTCCCTGAAGTTTGAAGGCGAGACGTTCTCCCGTGCGCCGGTTGTGACCGTCATGGGCCACGTTGACCACGGTAAAACCTCGCTGCTCGACTACATCCGTCGTGCCAAGGTAGCTGCTGGCGAAGCCGGCGGTATCACCCAGCACATCGGTGCATACCACGTTGAAACTGATCGCGGCATGGTCACTTTCCTCGATACCCCGGGTCACGCCGCGTTTACCGCAATGCGTGCCCGTGGTGCCAAGGCGACCGACATCGTGATCCTGGTGGTTGCAGCGGACGACGGCGTGATGCCGCAGACCATTGAAGCCGTTCAGCACGCCAAGGCTGCCGGTGTTCCACTGGTTGTTGCAGTGAACAAAATCGACAAGCCGGGCGCTGATCTCGATCGCATCCGTAGCGAACTGTCGGTTCACGGCGTGACCTCGGAAGAGTGGGGCGGCGACACCCCGTTCGTATCGGTTTCGGCGAAAGTCGGTACTGGCGTGGACGAGTTGCTCGAAGCTGTTCTGCTGCAAGCCGAAGTTCTGGAGCTGAAAGCAACTCCATCGGCTCCAGGCCGTGGCGTTGTGGTTGAATCGCGTCTCGACAAAGGTCGTGGCCCGGTTGCTACCGTTCTGGTTCAAGACGGTACCCTGCGCCAAGGCGACATGGTCCTGGTCGGTTCGAACTATGGCCGTGTACGTGCCATGCTTGACGAGAACGGCAAGCCAATCAAGGAAGCCGGTCCTTCCATCCCTGTCGAGATCCTCGGCCTGGACGGTACCCCGGACGCTGGCGATGAGATGAGCGTGCTGTCGGACGAGAAGAAAGCCCGTGAAGTGGCTCTGTTCCGTCAAGGCAAGTTCCGCGAAGTCAAACTGGCCCGTGCTCACGCCGGCAAGCTGGAAAACATCTTCGAAAACATGGGCCAGGCAGAGAAGAAGACGCTCAACATCGTCCTCAAATCCGACGTCCGTGGTTCGCTGGAAGCGTTGAACGGTGCCTTGAACGGCCTGGGTAACGACGAAGTGCAAGTGCGTGTTGTCGGTGGCGGTGTCGGTGGTATCACCGAGTCCGACGCCAACCTGGCACTGGCCTCCAACGCTGTACTGTTCGGCTTCAACGTGCGTGCCGATGCCGGCGCTCGCAAGATCGTCGAGCAGGAAGGTCTGGATATGCGTTACTACAACGTGATCTACGACATCATCGAAGACGTCAAGAAAGCCCTCACCGGTATGCTGGGCAGCGATGTTCGCGAGAACATCCTGGGTACCGCTGAAGTGCGTGACGTGTTCCGTTCGCCGAAGTTTGGCGCGATCGCCGGTTGCATGGTTATCGAAGGTGTTGTTCACCGTAACCGTCCAATCCGTGTACTGCGTGATGACATCGTTATCTTCGAAGGCGAGCTGGAATCCCTGCGCCGCTTCAAGGATGACGCTTCCGAAGTACGTGCCGGCATGGAATGCGGTATCGGCGTGAAGAGCTACAACGACGTCAAAGTCGGTGACAAAATCGAAGTCTTCGAGAAGGTGCAGGTTGCTCGCAGCCTCTAACTCGCGCACTTCAAGGGCCACGATGGGCCGCGGCATGCAAATGCGCGGCACAGCGTCAGGACTCTAAACGCAACGCCCGGTCTGGCTTTTGTCAGGCCGGGCGTTTGCCGCTTTCAGACCCCACGGGTTTCACCGTGAGGCAGTAACAGGTAACAAGACATGGCAAAAGAATACAGCCGTACCCAACGTATCGGCGATCAGATGCAGCGTGAGCTGGCACAACTGATCCGTCGTGAAGTCAAAGACCCGCGCGTCGGCCTGGTCACCATTACCGCTGTTGAAGTCAGCCGTGACGTCGGTCACGCCAAGATCTTCATCACCGTGATGGGCCAGGACAACGCCGAGGACATCGCGCAAAGCATCAAGGTGCTCAACTCCGCCGCCGGTTTCCTGCGTATGCAGTTGGCTCGCGAAATGAAGTTGCGCAGCGTTCCTCAGTTGCATTTCCACTACGACGAAAGCGTCGTGCGTGGCGCGCACCTGTCGGCCCTGATCGAGCGTGCGGTGGCTGAAGACAATCAGCACCCGGTTGCGGCAGAAGCCGAAGACACCAAGGAGTAATCGGTGGCTCAGGTCAAACGTATCCGTCGTAACGTCAGCGGCATCATCCTGCTCGACAAACCGCTGGGGTTCACCTCCAACGCGGCGTTGCAGAAGGTTCGCTGGTTGCTGAACGCCGAGAAAGCCGGGCACACCGGCAGTCTCGATCCGCTGGCCACCGGCGTGTTGCCGTTGTGCTTCGGTGAGGCCACCAAGTTCTCGCAATACCTGCTCGATTCCGACAAGGGTTACGAAACCCTGGCTCAACTGGGCAAAACCACCACCACGGCGGATGCCGAAGGTGAAGTTTTGCAGGAGCGGCCGGTGACCGTTGGTCGATCCGATGTCGAAGCAGTACTGCCAAAATTTCGCGGGCAAATCAGTCAGATACCGCCGATGTACTCGGCGCTCAAGCGTGATGGCCAGCCGTTGTACAAGCTGGCGCGTGCAGGCGAAGTAGTGGAGCGCGAACCGCGTTCTGTTACTATTGCGCGCTTGGAATTGCTGGCCTTTGAAGGTGATACTGCGCGGCTTGCGGTGGATTGCAGCAAAGGCACCTATATCCGCACCCTGGTGGAGGATATCGGTGAGCAACTCGGTTGTGGCGCCTACGTTGCAGAATTGCGACGTACCCAGGCCGGGCCTTTCACGCTGGCGCAGACTGTCACGCTCGAAGAGCTGGAAGCGGTACATGCCGAAGGCGGCAATGAAGCGGTTGATCGCTTCCTGATGCCATCGGACAGCGGCCTGCTGGATTGGCCACTGCTGCAGTTCTCGGAAGCGAGCGCGTTCTACTGGCTCAACGGCCAGCCGGTTCGCGCCCCGGATGCTCCGAAGTTCGGCATGGTACGGGTACAGGATCACAATGGTCGCTTCATCGGTATCGGTGAAGTGAGCGAAGACGGGCGCATCGCGCCACGTCGACTGATTCGGTCAGAATGACCGGACGAGGGTGGCTGTTAACAGGCACGGTCACTACTCATTTTTAGATACAGGGATTTGTCCCTGGCCTGTTGAAACTGTTTTTCTGAAACAGTTTCCTGATAAAAGGATTGCCTCATGGCTCTCGACGTTCAAGAAAAAGCTCAAATCGTAGCTGACTACCAGCAAGCTGTTGGTGACACTGGTTCGCCAGAAGTGCAAGTTGCACTGCTGACCCACAACATCAACAAGCTGCAAGGTCACTTCAAGGCCAACGGTAAAGATCACCACTCCCGTCGTGGTCTGATCCGCATGGTAAACCAGCGCCGTAAGCTGCTGGACTACCTGAAAGGCAAGGATCTGGGCCGTTACCAGGCTCTGATCGGTCGCCTGGGTCTGCGTCGCTAATCAGCGATTGCGCTAGAGGTTGGTTGTTTGCCGTGTGTCAGTGGGATTCCCGCTGGCCCATGGCAGGCTCCCAGCCTCAAGTTTTATCTGGATACACGTTTTACCCTGGACAGGCGTTGGGCCGACTCCCGACATTGCCCAAGAATTTCGCAAGAAGACAAGTTCCCCAAGAGCCACAAAAGAAGGTAGGACACCGTGAACCCGGTAATCAAAAAATTCCAGTTCGGTCAGTCGACCGTTACCCTCGAGACTGGCCGCATCGCCCGTCAGGCCTCCGGCGCAGTATTGGTCACCGTTGACGACGACGTCAGCGTGTTGGTGACTGTTGTCGGTGCCAAGCAAGCCGATCCAGGCAAGGGCTTCTTCCCTCTGTCCGTTCACTACCAGGAAAAAACTTACGCTGCCGGTAAGATCCCTGGCGGTTTCTTCAAGCGCGAAGGCCGTCCTTCCGAGAAAGAAACCCTGACTTCCAGACTGATCGACCGTCCGATCCGTCCGTTGTTCCCGGAAGGCTTCATGAACGAAGTGCAGGTTGTCTGCACCGTCGTTTCCACCAGCAAGAAGACCGATCCGGACATCGCTGCGATGATCGGTACCTCGGCTGCGCTGGCCATCTCCGGCATTCCTTTCGATGGCCCGATCGGCGCTGCCCGCGTTGCGTTCCACGAAAGCACCGGCTACCTGCTGAACCCGACTTACGAACAACAGAAAGCTTCGAGCCTGGACATGGTCGTTGCCGGTACTTCGGAAGCCGTTCTGATGGTTGAATCGGAAGCCAAAGAGCTGACCGAAGACCAGATGCTGGGCGCAGTACTGTTTGCTCACGACGAGTTCCAGGTGGTGATCAACGCCGTCAAAGAACTGGCCGCCGAAGCTGCCAAGCCGACCTGGACCTGGGCTCCACAGCCAGAAGCCACCGCTCTGCTGGGCGCTATCCGTGCCGAGTTCGGCGACGCGATCTCCCAGGCTTACACCATCACCATCAAGGCCGACCGTTACGCTCGTCTGGGCGAACTGAAAGACCAAGTGGTTGCCAAGCTGTCCGGTGAAGAAGGCCAGCCTTCTTCCAGCGAAGTCAAAGCCGCTTTCGGCGAAATCGAATACCGCACCGTTCGCGAAAACATCGTTAACGGCAAGCCACGTATCGACGGCCGCGACACCAAGACCGTACGTCCTTTGAACATCGAAGTCGGTGTTCTGCCAAAGACCCACGGTTCGGCGCTGTTCACCCGTGGCGAAACCCAGGCTCTGGTCGTTGCAACACTGGGTACTGCCCGTGACGCACAACTGCTGGATACCCTGGAAGGCGAGAAAAAAGACCCGTTCATGCTGCACTACAACTTCCCTCCGTTCTCGGTAGGTGAGTGTGGTCGCATGGGTGGCGCTGGTCGTCGCGAAATCGGTCACGGCCGTCTGGCCCGTCGTTCGATTGCAGCCATGCTGCCTGCTGCCGACGTGTTCCCGTACACCATCCGTGTTGTATCGGAAATCACCGAGTCCAACGGTTCGAGCTCCATGGCTTCGGTCTGCGGCGCTTCCCTGGCACTGATGGACGCCGGCGTTCCGATGAAGGCACCGGTTGCCGGTATCGCCATGGGTCTGGTTAAAGAAGGCGAGAAGTTCGCCATCCTGACCGACATCCTGGGCGACGAAGATCACCTCGGCGACATGGACTTCAAAGTAGCCGGTACCGCCAAAGGTGTTACCGCGCTGCAGATGGACATCAAGATCAAAGGCATCACCGAAGAAATCATGGAAATCGCTCTGGGCCAAGCCCTGGAAGCGCGCCTGAACATCCTCGGCCAGATGAACCAGATCATTGGCCAGTCGCGTACCGAACTGTCGGAAAACGCTCCGACCATGATCGCGATGAAAATCGACACCGACAAAATCCGTGATGTCATCGGTAAAGGCGGCGCGACCATTCGTGCGATCTGTGAAGAGACCAAGGCTTCGATCGACATCGAAGACGACGGCTCGATCAAGATCTTCGGCGAAACCAAGGAAGCGGCTGAAGCAGCACGTCAGCGCGTTCTGGGCATCACCGCAGAAGCTGAAATCGGCAAAATCTACGTTGGTAAGGTTGAGCGCATCGTCGATTTCGGCGCATTCGTCAACATCCTGCCTGGCAAGGACGGTCTGGTTCACATCTCGATGCTGAGCGACGCTCGCGTTGAGAAAGTGACCGACATCCTGAAAGAAGGCCAGGAAGTGGAAGTTCTGGTACTGGACGTGGACAACCGCGGCCGCATCAAGCTGTCCATCAAAGACGTAGCAGCAGCCAAGGCTTCGGGCGTTTAATCACCCCCCCACGCCTGACCGCTTCAACGTTATGAAAAATGCCCCGCCGTGAAAACGGCGGGGCATTTTTTTGTCTGCGAAAACTGGAAACGGTTCGTGGATTTGCCCGCTGCCAGTCCCGATGCTAGGTTTAGCTCACCGCCCGTGTAGCTCAGCCGGTAGAGCAGCGCACTCGTAACGCGAAGGTCGCAGGTTCGATTCCTGTCTCGGGCACCATTCCCTGTTATTTCACCTTCCTGCTCAGATCATCAACGGTGCGCTTGAGCTGATCAATCGTTCGGTCCTGATCGCTGACTTCCCGCTTCAGGCTGGACAAGTCATTTGAACTCGAGCTGGAACTTGAACCGGCGCTACGCTTCAGGTCTTCCACTTGGCTGGCGAGTTTTTTCAGGTCTTTATCCTGTTCCTCAACGGTACGCTTGAGGCTGGATATTTCGTTGGAGCTCGAACTGGAGCTGCTGCCGCTGTTGCGTTTGAACTCTTCGATGAGGCGTGCCTGGTCGCTAACGGTTTTCTTCAGGGAGTCGATTTCAGCGGTATTGGTTTTAACCGTGCCCTTTAACTTTTCCAGTTCATTGACACCCAGCTGGGTGTTGACCAGCACGCTCTTGCCATACGAGTTGTGGAGGGCGACGAGCGTATCGCCATAGGACGGATTGTCGAAGCTAAGCTCGATGGCTTGAGCCGTAACGGGCAAGGCGAGAGTGCCGAGCAAAAGGGCGGCCATGCCGGTTGCAAACAGGGTAGACGGAAGCTTCGAGAAATTGCGCATCACCTGAGTTCCTTGTGAAGTGCCTGGATGGCACATCGCTATGACGTTGCGTTTTGAGGCTTGTTCCTGTGTGGCGAGGGAATATTTTCAGAAAGACCGCTCAACGGTTTTTTTGTAGATTTGGTGTAAAAGTCCATATAAATCGTCTTCCAAACGTCCTATATTCGGACCTTGCACGAGCATCACCCTGCAGTTTTCAAATGATCCACGAATGGTTCTGAAGGCCAGACAAACCGGGCTTCACACGGTTTTTTGCGTCAGAGAGATCCTTGATGATCCAGATCCATCTTCCATTCCCCCGATCAGCGAGAACGACATGACCGTTAAAGAATTGACCCAGGAAGCCAGGCACGCCGAAGCGCTGAAGAAGTACGTGCTGGACGCGCCCCAACTGCTGGAAGAGATCAAGGACTTGCCCGCCGACGATCAGAAAGACCAGATTCAATGGGCGTTCGAGGATGAAGCAGAAGCCCAGGGCTTGCAGCCGTGGGAACTGACGCTCAAGTACACCTCGAGCCCGGAAGAATTCGAGGTGGCACGCCTGGCGCTGCACAAGGAGGCGGCCGAGGTATTGGGCGTCGAGTGGGAAGAGTACTGCGAGATGAACAATCTGGTGGTCTGACAAAAACGCCAGCCTCAATGAGGCTGGCGTTTTTCATTCAGCAAGGCGTAATCAGAGGCTTAAACGCATCGACAGATCGACAGCCTTCACATCCTTGGTCATCGCACCTATCGAAATGTAATCCACCCCGGTTTCTGCGATCGGCAGCAACGTGCTTTCATTGATGCCGCCGCTGGCCTCCAGTTTTGCCTTGCCGCCATTGAGGCGCACGGCCTCGCGCATGTCATCCAGGCTCAACTCGTCGAGCATGATGATATCGGCGCCGCCCGCCAGTGCTTCCTTCAGCTCGGCCAGGCTTTCCACTTCGATCTCTACCGGTTTGCCCGGGGCAATCTTGTGCGCGGCACTGATCGCCTCAGGGATGCCACCGCAGGCGGCGATGTGGTTTTCCTTGATCAGGAAGGCGTCGTACAAGCCGATGCGGTGGTTGTGGCAGCCGCCGCAGGTTACGGCGTACTTTTGCGCAAGGCGCAGGCCCGGCAGGGTTTTGCGGGTGTCGAGCAGCTTCACCTGCGTCTGGGCGACGAAATCCGCCAGGTATTGCGCGCGAGTGGCCACGCCGGAGAGCAACTGCAGGAAATTCAGGGCGCTGCGTTCGCCTGTGAGCAGCGAACGGGCGGGGCCTTCGAGGTGGAACAGCGCTTGATTGGGCTTCACCCGTTCGCCATCGCGCACCTGCCAATGCACGGCAACGCGCGGGTCCAATTGCCGGAAAACCGCATCAACCCACGCGGTGCCGGCGATGACTGCGGCGTCACGGGTGATGATGGTGGCTTTGGCCAGGCGTTCAGCCGGGATCAGTTGCGCGGTGATGTCGCCGCTGCCGATGTCTTCGAGCAACGCGCGGCGCACGTTGGCTTCGATTTCGGCGGTCAGATCGGCGAGACGTAGATTCGGCATAACGGACTCCACAAACAAAGTGGCCCGATTATAGGGCTATGGCGCGGGGCAACCCAAGGCGCGCGAGACCTTCCGTGCGCTCTGAAACCTGCATTTGGTCGATTCTCTTGGGCCATCGAGGTTAAGCGGCGGTCCTCTACACGCGTCTATTTCAAAGAGAAGCAAAGAGTCTGCTGGCACCCAGGACATCTTTTGCAAGATAATGTGCCTTGCATTTGACGTCATGACTTTGACGTGTCCTTGGTTCGCCGATTATTGAATGACTGCGCACGGGCATTGTCTTCTGTTGCGCGTGGCTGTGAGGCTGCCGTACCCGATTGTTCTAACCGAACCGAAGAATCACCGTTTCAGGAGGCCAGGATGCACAACGACGGGAATGTAGTGCCTTTGCACAAGGCTGCTACCGATAAGGCGAGTCACTCGCCGCTCGCCCGCCTGCCTGTCATTCTGCTTCAGGTTCGCGACAGGGCTGGTCAACAGCTCAGGCATGCTCTGCAGGAACTGTTCGATAACGCCGACGACACGCTGTTCGAAATGGCTGACCGGGCTCGCGATGACGTCGAGCAGAACATCTTTTTTGAAGCCATGCGCGACTTGCGCCTCAAGCGCAAAAATATCGAGCGGGTGTTTCTCGAGCAATTCTTCGAGGCGTTTGTCGGTCTCACAGGTAATATTCAGACGGTTTTGCCCCAGGCATTCGATACCCCGGCGCAACAGTCCGGCGATGACCTGGAGCGTCGCGTAGCGGTGGAGGCCATGGTCAATAAAGTGCTGAGCCGCGACGGTTTTGCGCTTGATCAATTGACCGCCCGACTCAGCACGTTGCTGAGCAAGACGCTGGTGACTGCGCACAATCCGCTGGGCCCGGCGATGCTCTGTGAGTATTTCATGCAGGCTGGCCGCAACCTGGGGGTCGAGATCAAGGTCAAGCTGATCATCCTGAAGCTTTTCGAACGCTATGTGCTCAGCGATGCCGACCAGCTCTACACCGAAGCCAATCAGATATTGATCGCCACCGGGATATTGCCCGACCTGAAGCCTGCTCCGAATCGGCGTGCCATTGATCGTGCGCAGGCCAGTGCCCGTGCCGACCCCGTCGAGGCTGGCAATCGTTGCCACAGCACGCCAATCGACGACAGCGTGCAGGAAGTGTTCGCGGCGTTGCAGGAATTGCTGTTCCACGTGCGTGGCAGTGTCGCGCCAACGCTGGAGACCAGTGCTCAGGCACTGCCGATATCCACCCGCGACCTGCTGCGACTGCTCTCGCACTTGCAGCAGTACGTGCCGGCCCCGGCGGTGCAGGACGACTTCGACCTGCGAAACCAGCTTGAGCAACTGCTGACCCGAGTCAGCGTCAAAAGCGGCAAGTCGCGCGTGGTCGGTGTCGCTGACGAAGATGTGATCAACCTGATCGCCATGCTTTTCGAATGCATCCTCGATGATCGCAATCTGCCGGACTCTCTCAAGGCGCTGATCGCGCGCTTACAGATCCCGATGTTGAAAGTGGCCGTGCTCGACAAGAGTTTCTTCAGCCGTTGCAGTCACCCGGCCCGCCGTCTGCTTAACGAAATTGCCGCCGCGCCCTTGGGCTGGGGCGAGTGCGATGACCATGAGCGCGACAGTTTGTACCTGCGCATCGAGCAAGTGGTGCAGCGTTTGTTGAACGATTTTGTCGACGATCCGGCGATCTTCTCCGAATTGCTGGCGGATTTTCTCGCGTTCACCAGCGACGAACGCCGTCGTAGCGAGTTGTTGGAGCAGCGTACCCGCGACGCCGAAGAAGGCCGCGCCAAAACCGAACTGGCCCGGCAACGCGTCGAGCTGGCCTTGAATCAGGCACTGTTGGGCAAAGTGCTGCCGCAACGGGTGGTGGCGTTTGTTCAGGACGCCTGGAGCCAGGTGCTGCTGCTGACCTGCCTCAAGCACGGCGATCAGTCCGCCGAGTGGCATGCCGATGTGCAAACCATGGAGCAATTGATCTGGAGCGTGCAGCGTCATGACGACGTTGACGCAAGCCTGCGTCTGTTGGCGCTGGTGCCGGGGTTGCTCAAGTCCTTGCGCGAAGGGTTGAACCGTTCGGCGTTCGATCCGTTCGCCACCGGCGAGTTTTTCAGCGAGCTGGAAGGCTTGCACGTTCAACTGTTCGAGCGAGCGGACCAGGCCCCAACCGCCACCAACCCTGCCGATGCGCCGCTGATGGTTGAAGTGCGCGAAGAAATCGTCCTGCTCACCGGCGACGAAGGGCCGTTCGAAACGGCCTCGGTGCACTTGCCGGCGGATGATCCGGGGCTGCTTCAAGTCGATCAGTTGCACACGGGTTGCTGGGTCGAATTTCAGGAAGATGAGGAAAACACCTTGCGCTGCAAGCTCGCCGCGATCATCGAAGCCACGGGCAAGTATATTTTCGTCAACCGCACCGGCATGAAAGTGCTGGAGCGCAGCCGTACCGGGCTGGCGCTGGATTTTCGTCGTGGCGCGGTGCGCACCCTTGACGACACCTTGCTGTTCGATCGGGCCCTGGAGTCGGTGGTCGGCAACCTGCGACGACTCAATCGCGGCAAGTGATCGCGCGCCGAGGGTCTATCGCGGCATACTGGGCGCCAACACAGTCGTCGTTGAAGGAACCTGTATGCAGTTGGACCCCGCGAGCGGTTGGTGTCAGGGCGTGCGTTTATGCCCCTCACCCAACTTCAATGCGCGCCCCACGGGCGAAATTTCCCTGCTGGTGATCCACAACATCAGTCTGCCGCCGGCGCAGTTCGCCACTGGCAAGGTGCAGGAATTTTTCCAGAACCGGCTGGATGTCACAGAGCATCCCTACTTTGAAGGGATCGCTGACCTACGGGTGTCTGCGCATTTTCTGATTGAGCGTGACGGCACCGTCACTCAGTTTGTCTCTTGTCTTGAGCGCGCTTGGCATGCCGGTGTGTCGTGTTTCGATGGCCGGGAAACCTGTAACGATTTTTCCGTGGGTATTGAGCTTGAAGGCACGGATGATCTGCCGTTCACCGATGCTCAATATGACGCGTTGACGGCCCTGACCTTGCAGCTGCAACGCGCCTTTACGGGCATTACCGCGCAGCGCATCTGCGGGCACAGCGACATCGCACCGGGGCGCAAGACTGATCCGGGACCGGCGTTCGACTGGGCGCGTTATCGCGTGGCCCTGGCTAAAGAGGAAGCACAATGAGTTTTCTGGTGTTGCTGTTGGCGGTCTGGATCGAGAAGTTCTCGGCCCTGCGCCATCGGGTTCAGCGTGATGGTGGTTGGGTGCGCGAGTTGCACAAGCTTGAAGCCAGCCCTCGTCTGGTCAATCGTCCGTGGTTGATTCTGCTGATACTGGTGCTGCTGCCGGTGGCGGTGCTGGGGTTGCTGCTGGTGGTGCTGGAGCCGGTTGCTTACGGTCTGTTGGCGTTGCCGGTGCATTTGCTGGTGGTGATTTATAGCCTGGGGCGTGGTGATCTGCTGGCCGGTCTGGGGCCGTTTCGCGATGCCTGGCGCCGGGAAGACCTGCAAGCTGCCGCTCATGTGGCGAAACGTGACCTGGATATTTGTGCCGACAACGGCGAACAGTTGCTGGAACGGGTTCAGGGGCACCTGTTGTGGGAGGCCTACCAGAGCTTTTTTGCAGTGATTTTCTGGTACTTCCTGCTGGGGCCGGTGGCGGCGCTGAGCTATCGATTGCTGGCTCTGGCTGAAGAACACGGGCAAAACCCGGCCGTCGTCGAGCGCGCCGCTCAAATGCGTCACGCGTTCGATTGGGTGCCGGTGCGTCTGCTGGCGGCGAGTTTTGCGCTGGTCGGCAACTTTGTCGCCGTCAGTCGGGTGATGCTGCACGAATTGCTGAACTGGAACATCAGCGCCGCGCAATTGATCGAGAAGGTCGGGCTGGTGGCCGGTGAAATTCCTGCGCCGGTGGTCGGGCCCGATGGCATCAACAGCCTCGACCGGATCTGGGAGCTGCTGCTGCGTGCGGCGGTGCTCTGGTACGCCGGTTTTGCGTTGTGGACGGTTCTTGCCTAAACACCACCTTCTGTAGGAGCCAGCCGGCTCCTACAGGGACAGGGTTGGCATGGCGTCTTTTGAACGGCAGGACCCTCTCGTCCGATAAGCTGCCGTTAACCTTAAGTTACAAAACCCCCCGCCGATTTGAGCTATACAGAGACAGCACTCAATAGTGGCTATCTGCTGCTTGTCTGTGCCTGCCAATAAAAATAAGAAATCCAAGGGAGACTTCCAGTGAAGAGCTTGCTCTATCCCGCCGTCGCGCTAATGAATCGCCTGAGCTTCGGCATGAAGTTCAGCCTGATCAGCGTTCTGTTCCTCGTGCCCATGCTCGTGACCAACTTTTATCTGGTGCGTGATTCCTATCGCGAATTCCAGGGCACTCGAGTGGAACTGCAGAGCCTTGACCTGCTGGGCAGCAGCCTGACTCTACGACGCGACCTGGAAACCCTGAACAACCTGGTGCAGATCAACGTCATCCTTGGCCAGTCCGGCAAGGCAGGCGGTGTCGAACCCAAGATCACTACCTTGGAGCAAAGCGTTCTGGCCCGTCTGGAAGGGCTCGCGGCGATGACCACCGATCCGGAACAGATCACGGTTTTCGATGGCAAGCGCGACGAAATGATCACCGCGTTCAAGGCCCAACAAACGGAAAACTCCTTGCAAAGCAAAAGTGCGCTGATCGGCAAGTTGCTCGGCAACGCGCAAATCTTCAGCCAGATCATCGCCAGCCAGGCGGGGTTGAGCCGAGACAATCAAAGTGACATGCGTCAGCTCACCGAACTCATCACCAACGTCACGCCGTCTGTCACCCAGACCTTGGGCGATGGCCGCGCCATGGGCTCTTACTCGTTGGGGCAAGGGTTTCTCAATTCGTCGTCGAGCACCCGTTTCGATGAGTTGCTGGCGCAGATCGAAAAGCTGCAGGCCGAGTACGGTCTGAAGTTGCAGGATGCGCTGGGCTCAAGCAACGCGGCACGTGGAACCCTGGCGGCGCAGGCCGAGAGCAGCAAGGCGTCGCTGAAAAAGGCCAGTGAACTGTTCGAAGAACAAGTGGTGATGGCCGACACCCTCGATGCGCCGTGGCAGGCCTTTTACGATCAGGTCACCGGCCTGATGGACCAGACTTACCAACTCAACGAAGCCACCCTGAAATTCCTCGATACCCAGTTGCAACAGCGCCTGACCGAGAACCGTACGCACATGGTCTTGCAGGCCGTCGCGTTGTCGGTGGTGTTTGTGTTGATCTTCTACCTCTACGGCGGCTTTTACGCCTCGACCCGCACCACCCTCAAGCGACTTGGCGCGATGATGGACAAGGTGGCGGCCGGCGACATGACCGTGACCTTCAACGCCAACAGCCGTGACGAGCTGGGCGAGTTGGGCGAGGTGTTCAACGGCACCGTGAAGAAAATCCATGACCTGATCGAGCGTGTCGGCCACACCGTCGGAGAAGTCGAGCGTCAGGCCGGTCAGGTCGAAAACGTGTCGGCCCAAAGCAACCAGGCTGTCGCGGGGCAACGCTCGCAGATCGAACAGGTCGCCACGGCGATGAACCAAATGTCGGCCACCTCGCTGGAGGTGGCCCGCAGCGCCGCCGCTGCGGTCAGCAGCGCCCACAGCGTCAATGACGAAACCATCAGTGGTCGCGGGTTGGTGGAGTCGCAGCAGGGCAGCATTGCGGCGCTGGCCAGCGAAATCGATCAGTCGGTGCGGGTGATCAATCAACTGGCCAGTGACAGTCAGTCCATCAGCCGCGTGCTGGAAGTGATCAAAAGCATCGCCGAACAGACCAACCTGCTGGCGCTCAACGCGGCCATCGAGGCGGCGAGGGCAGGCGAACAAGGCCGAGGTTTCGCGGTGGTGGCGGACGAGGTCCGGACCCTGGCCAAACGCACCCAGCAATCGACCGAAGAAATCGAACAGATGATCGCCAAACTGCACAGCGGTGTCGGCGCCGCAGTGAAGGCCATGGGCACCAGCCATCAAATGGCCAATGGCACGGTGGGGCAGTCGGAAAAGGTCCAGCAGGCGCTGGAAAATATCCTCGGCGCGGTGGGCATGATCGTCGATCAGAACCAGCAGATCGCCGCCGCCGTGGAGCAACAGACTGCTGTCGCCCATGACATCGACCAGAACATCGTCGAGATCAACCGGGCTGGCGAGCGCACCGCCGAAGGTGCACACAAGACCGAAGATGCCAGCCGGGCGTTGTCGGCGCAGGTGGTTGAGCTCAAACAGCTGATCAGCGCCTTCCGGGTCTGAAGAATCGCATAGTCCCTGTAGGCGCAAGCTTGTTCCTACAGGTTTGCGCCCTGTCCGTAGTATTTATTACCTCCACGTGTCGGCAATTTCCGGTTTTCCCCAAGACTCTGGCATTTGCTCTTCAATGAAGGATGATCCACAACCCTGACCTACCCTGAGGAGGCTCGGTTATGTCCTTCGCTACAACTGGAATCCAGGGGCACTGTGCCCATTGCGGGAACGTTCGGCTACTCGAACCCTGGCAACTCAATGCCATCGCAATCAACGAAGCATTCTCTTGTTCGCATTGCCACAAAGCCTTGCAACTGAGCGACCCGAAACAGATCAGGCGCATCAAGTCCATCGACTCACTCGCGATGCTGCGAGCCAGCACATTGGTAACGGTCTGCACCGCGCTGCTGGTGGCGTTGGTGATGGAGTGGGTCGGGTTGATCAGCGTCGTCGAACAGCTGAATTTCTCGCTGGTTGCGATTCTGATCTATTGCGTCGTTATTCAATACGCGAGGCATCGGCAGCACATCACGCTGATTCTTGAAGCGGCGAAGGCTCACGCCGACTGACTACCAGTTGAACAGCTCACAGGCATTGGCCGTGCTGACGGCGGCCAATTGTTGCGGACTGACCGCCATGATCCCGGCCAGCGCCTCGCAAATCGCCGGCAAATGCGCCGGGCTGTTGCGTTGGCCGGGAAACATGGCGGGGGCCATGTCCGGTGAGTCGGTTTCCAATACCACAGACTCCAACGGTAACTCGGCGAGCACCCGGTGCATGCGCAACGCCTGCGGCCAGGTCGCCGCGCCGCCAAGGCCCAGTTTGAAACCGAGCCTGATGTACTCGCGGGCCTCTTCCTTGCTGCCGGCGAAGGCGTGAATGATGCCCGCGCGTTTCAACTTGAAGCGCTTGAGCGTGGCAATCACCGCTGCATGGCTGCGTCGCACATGAATCAGCGCCGGCAGATTGAAGTCCGCCGCCAATTGCAGTTGTGCCTCAAACAGCGCTTGCTGGCGCTCACGGTCGAGGGTTTCGATGAAGTAATCGAGGCCGATCTCACCCACCGCGCACAGCTGTCGATGGCCGGCTAAACGGCTGAGCCAATCGCCGAGTGCGGGCAAATCTTCAGGCCGATGCTGGTCCAGAAAAACCGGGTGCAGACCCAACGCGGCATGCAGATCGGGATCGCTTTGCACCAGATCCCAGACCCGCTGCCAATTGGCCTGATAAACCCCCAGCACCACCATCCGCCGCACGCCAAGGGCGCGGCTCTCGGCGAGCAGCGCCTGACGATCCTCGTCGAAATCCGGAAAGTCCAGATGAGTGTGGCTGTCGATCAGCTCCACGGTTCAGTCCTGGCGAATACGCTGCTTGAAGGTCCGCGCGATGGCTTGCACGCCGGGCTGGTAATCCGATTGCTCAATGGCGGCCAGGGCCAGTTGCAGCGCTTTGTCGGCGATCAACTGGTGTTGCTGGGCCATGGCGTTGACCGGCAGCGGCAGGAAGTCCAGCAACTGCGTGTCGCCGAACGTGCCGAGACGCAGCGGGCGGGTTTTCAGCGGGAAGTCGTGCAACGCGTCGAACACGCCCTGAAGCAGCACGTAGGATGTGGTTACCAGCGCATCCGGCAAATGCCCCAGGCGCTGAAGCAGTTCTTCCATCAACTGCTTGCCGCACTCGCGGCTGAACGATTCGCCGTGTTCGATGAGGATCTCGCCTTTGAACCCGGTCAGCGCTTCCTTGAACCCGGCGGCCCGTTCCTGACTGATGCTCAGTTCGGGGCGTGCGCCGATAAGGGCGATCTGCTTGGGCAACGGCTCGAGCAGGCTACGCGTCAGTTGCAGACTGGCTTCGCGATCATCACTGATTACCGAGCAGAAATGCTCGGGCTCCATGACCCGGTCGATGGCGATGATCGGAATGCCTTTGGCTTGCAGCTGTCGGTAACTGTCGTCACCGGCCGGCAGGCAACTGGCGACGATCAAGGCGTCGCAACGACGGGCGCGGAACAGTTGCAGCAATTGCCGTTCGCTGTCCGGCGCGTCGTCGGAGCTGGCGATCAGCAACTGATAACCGCGGGCCCGGGCACCTTGTTCCAGCAGCTTGGCGATTCGCGCGTAACTGGGGTTTTCCAGGTCCGGCAGAATGAAGCCCAGCGTGCGGGTGTGCCGACTGCGCAGCCCGGCCGCTTGCGGGTTGGGCGTGAAGCCGTGTTGTTCAACGACCGCGCGCACGCGCTCGACGGTGGCACTACTGATGCGTTGCTGTTCGGCCTTGCCATTGATGACATAACTGGCGGTGGTCACGGACACACCGGCCAGTTGGGCGATATCACTGAGTTTCAACTCGGGTTTTCCTTGTTTGTCGGCCGACATTTTCGCCAATCCTACCCGATTCAGGCAGGCGACTATTGTCGCAGCCAATCCGACAAGTTGGGCTTCAAGGATGGGACATAATCGAGTAACGTGCCAATCATTCTAGATTAAACGTTTCAGCAAGCGTATTTTCTACGTTTCAGGTGCATTTGGCCGGTTCTGCCGCGAAACCGCCAAAAGTGATGATTAAGCGCCTAAGCTGACTCATTCAAAACAATACCTGGCACCTCAAGGTGCCAAAAAGGAGAAAGCATGCTCGAGCTCACGATAGAGCAGATTTCCATGGGCCAGTCGGCCGTGGACAAGTCCGCAGCGTTGCATTTGTTGGCTGGGCATCTGGTCACCGATGGTCTGGTGGCCGAGGGGTATCTCGCCGGTTTGCAGGCGCGCGAAGCCCAGGGCTCGACCTTTCTCGGGCAAGGTATTGCCATCCCCCACGGTACGCCGGAAACCCGCGACCAGGTGTTTTCCACCGGCGTGCGGCTGATGCAATTCCCTGAAGGCGTGGATTGGGGCGACGGCCAGATCGTCTATCTGGCGATCGGCATTGCGGCCAAATCCGATGAGCACTTGCGCCTGCTGCAACTGCTGACCCGCGCCCTCGGCGAAACCGATCTGGGCCAGGCCCTGCGTCGCGCCAGTTCTGCCGAAGCATTGCTGAAACTGTTGCAAGGCGCGCCGCAGGAACTGGCGCTGGATGCACAGATGATCGGTCTCGGCGTGTCGGCCGATGACTTCGAAGAACTGGTCTGGCGCGGTGCGCGTTTGCTGCGGCAGGCGGATTGTGTGAGCAATGGTTTTTCTGCGGTGTTGCAGCAAGTCGAAGCGTTGCCGCTGGGCGATGGCTTGTGGTGGTTGCACAGCGAGCAAACGGTCAAGCGTCCGGGCCTGGCGTTTGTCACGCCGGACAAACCGATACGCTACCTCGGCCAGCCGCTCAGCGGTCTGTTCTGTCTGGCCAGCCTCGGCGAGGCGCACCAGGCCTTGCTCGAACGCCTTTGCGCGTTGCTGATCGAAGGCCGTGGTCATGAACTGGGACGTGCCACCAGCAGCCGTAAAGTCCTCGAAGTGCTCGGCGGTGAACTGCCGGCGGACTGGCCCAGCGCTCGCATTGCGCTGGCCAACGCCCACGGCTTGCACGCCCGCCCGGCGAAAATCCTCGCACAACTGGCGAAGAGTTTTGACGGTGAGATTCGCGTGCGCATTGTCGATGGCCAAGACAGCGCGGTGTCGGTGAAGAGCTTGAGCAAACTGCTGAGCCTCGGCGCCCGTCGCGGTCAGGTGTTGGAATTCATCGCTGAGCCGAGCATCGCCGCCGATGCCTTGCCCGCCTTGCTGGCCGCGATCGAAGAAGGCCTCGGTGAAGAAATCGAGCCATTGCCTGCTGTTAGCCAACAACGTGAAGTGATCGCGGAGGTGGCCGAAGTGCTGCTCGCCCCGGCGTCCGGCAGCCTGGTTCAGGCCATCCCTGCCGCGCCGGGCATTGCCATCGGCCCGGCACACATTCAAGTACTGCAAACCATCGAATACCCGCTGCGCGGGGAGTCCGCCGCCATTGAACGCGAGCGTCTCCAGCAAGCGCTGGCGCACGTGCGTCGCGACATCGAAGGCTTGATCGAACGCAGCAAATCCAAAGCCATTCGCGAGATTTTCATTACGCATCAGGAAATGCTCGACGACCCGGAATTGACCGATGAAGTCGAGACTCGCCTCAAGCAGGGCGAAAGCGCCGAAGCGGCGTGGATGGCAGTGATTGAAGCCGCAGCGAAACAACAGGAATCGCTGCAGGACGCCTTGCTCGCCGAGCGTGCGGCAGATCTGCGCGATATCGGCCGTCGCGTGCTGGCGCAACTCTGCGGCGTCGAGACGCCCAATGAACCCGATCAGCCCTACATCCTGGTCATGGACGAAGTCGGTCCGTCCGATGTCGCGCGTCTCGATCCAACCCGCGTCGCCGGCATTCTCACCGCCCGTGGCGGCGCTACCGCGCACAGCGCCATCGTCGCCCGTGCGCTCGGTATTCCGGCATTGGTCGGCGCCGGTGCAGCGGTGTTGCTGCTGGCGCCGGGCACGCCATTGCTGCTTGATGGTCAACGCGGTCGCCTGCACGTGGACGCCGATGCGGCGACCCTGCAGCGCGCCACCGAAGAGCGCGACACCCGCGAGCAACGCTTGAAAGCGGCGGCCGAACAACGTCATCAACCGGCGCTGACCACCGACGGCCATGCGGTCGAAGTGTTCGCCAACATCGGGGAAAGCGCAGGCGTCACCAGCGCCGTGGAGCAGGGCGCCGAAGGCATCGGCTTGCTGCGCACCGAGCTGATTTTCATGGCCCACTCGCAGGCGCCGGACGAGGCGACTCAGGAAGTCGAATACCGTCGTGTGCTCGATGGCCTCGCCGGTCGGCCGCTGGTGGTGCGCACCCTCGATGTAGGTGGCGACAAACCGCTGCCGTATTGGCCGATTGCGAAAGAAGAAAACCCGTTCCTCGGCGTGCGCGGCATTCGCCTGACCTTGCAGCGTCCGCAGATCATGGAAGCGCAATTGCGCGCCCTGCTGCGGGCCGCTGACAACCGCCCTCTGCGCATCATGTTCCCGATGGTCGGCAGCGTTGACGAGTGGCGTCAGGCCCGAGACATGACCGAGCGCCTGCGTCTGGAAATCCCGGTGGCGGACCTGCAACTGGGGATCATGATCGAAGTGCCATCGGCGGCATTGCTGGCGCCGGTGCTGGCCAAGGAAGTCGACTTTTTCAGCGTCGGCACCAACGACCTCACCCAATACACCCTGGCCATCGACCGTGGCCATCCGACCTTGTCGGCCCAGGCTGACGGCTTGCACCCGGCGGTGCTGCAACTGATCGACATCACCGTGCGCGCGGCCCATGCCCATGGCAAGTGGGTCGGCGTGTGCGGTGAACTGGCGGCTGATCCGCTGGCGGTGCCGGTGCTGGTCGGCCTCGGTGTGGATGAGTTGAGCGTGTCGGGCCGCAGCATTGCCGAAGTCAAGGCGCGCATCCGCGAACTCAGCCTGACCCAGACTCAAACCCTTGCCCGACAGGCCCTGGCCGTCGGCAGCGCGGATGAAGTGCGCGCATTAGTGGAGGCCCTGTAATGGCCAAGATCCTGACCCTGACCCTCAACCCGGCGCTGGACCTGACGGTTCAGTTGCCGCGCCTTGAACCCGGCCAGGTCAATCGCAGCGACGAAATGCACACCCACGCCGCCGGTAAAGGCGTGAACGTGGCGCAGGTGTTGGCGGACCTTGGGCATTCGCTCACCGTCAGCGGTTTCCTCGGCGAAGACAATCTACAGGCGTTCGAAGCCCTGTTCGCCAAACGCGGTTTTGTCGACGCGTTTATCCGCGTTCCCGGCGAGACACGCAGCAACCTCAAACTGGCGGAAAGCGACGGGCGCATCACCGACATCAACGGGCCGGGGCCGATGGTCAGTGAAGCGGCGCAGCAGGCGTTGCTGGATCGCCTCGATCAGATTGCGCCGGGTCATGATGCGGTCGTCGTTGCCGGCAGCCTGCCTCAGGGCATCAGTCCCGAGTGGTTGCAGGCGCTGATTGTGCGCTTGAAGAATCTTGGCTTGAACGTCGCACTGGACACCAGTGGCGAAGCGTTGCGCGCGGCGCTCAAGGCCGGTCCGTGGCTGATCAAACCCAACACCGAAGAACTGGCCGAAGTGCTCGGCTGCGAAGTGATTTCGGTCGCGGCTCAAGCTGAAGCTGCGAGCCGCTTGCATGCGCAAGGCATCGAACATGTGGTGATTTCCCACGGCGCCGATGGCGTGAACTGGTTCAGTGTCGGTTCGGCGATGCATGCCACGCCACCCAAGGTTAGCGTCGCCAGCACGGTCGGCGCGGGTGATTCGCTGTTGGCCGGCATGCTCCACGGTCTGCTCAGTGCCGACACGCCGGAACAAACCCTGCGCACCGCCACGGCGATTGCCGCGATGGCGGTGACCCAGATCGGTTTCGGAATCGGTGATGCGGCGCAGTTGGCGCGGCTCGAACAGGGTGTGCGCGTGCGTCCCCTGACAGAACAATAAGAGGGTTTGTCATGAAGTTAGCCATTGTTACGGCTTGCCCCAACGGTATGGTCACCAGCGTGCTTTGTGCCCGCTTGCTCGATGCCGCAGCGCAGCGTCAGGGCTGGAGCACCAGCGTCGAAGTGGTGGATGCGGCGCACCCGGAACGTCAGTTGTCGGCGGCCACAATTGAAGCGGCCGAGTGGGTGTTGCTGGTGACCAGCGCGCCGGTGGACATGTCGCGATTCTTTGGCAAGCGCGTGTTCCAAAGCACCCCGGCGCACGCCCTGCAAGATGTCGAAGCGGTGCTGCGCCGTGGTGCCGAAGACGCTGAGGTTTACGTCGCCCCCGCAGCGGTCGCCGAACCTGCAGCCGTCGCGAAAAACGCGCCCCGGCTGGTCGCGATCACCGCATGCCCGACCGGCGTTGCTCATACGTTCATGGCCGCTGAGGCTTTGCAGCAAGCGGCGAAACGTTTGGGGTACGACCTGCAGATCGAAACCCAGGGCTCGGTCGGTGCACGCAATCCGTTGAGTGCGACGGCGATTGCCGACGCGGACGTGGTACTGCTCGCCTGCGACATCGAAGTCGCGACCGAGCGTTTTGCCGGCAAGAAAATCTACCGTTGCGGCACGGGCATCGCCTTGAAACAAGCCGAAGCGACGCTGAACAAAGCGCTGGCCGAAGGCACGCAGGAAAGCGCCGCGACCGGCGCCAAAGGCCCGGCCAAAAAGGAGAAGACCGGCGTCTACAAACACCTGCTGACCGGTGTGTCGTTCATGCTGCCGATGGTGGTGGCGGGCGGTCTGATGATCGCGTTGTCGTTCGTCTTCGGCATCACCGCGTTCAAGGAGGAAGGCACCCTCGCCGCCGCCCTGATGCAGATCGGTGGCGAGACGGCGTTCAAGCTGATGGTGCCGCTGCTGGCGGGCTACATCGCCTACTCGATTGCCGACCGTCCGGGCCTTGCGCCGGGGATGATCGGTGGTTTGCTGGCGAGCACCTTGGGTGCCGGTTTCATCGGCGGGATCATTGCCGGTTTCATCGCCGGTTACGCGGCGCAGGCGATCAATCGGTATGCGCGTTTGCCGCAAAGCCTTGAGGCGCTGAAACCGATCCTGATCATCCCGTTGCTGGCGAGTCTGTTCACCGGTCTGGTGATGATCTATGTCGTCGGCAAACCGGTGGCCGGGATGCTCGCGGGGCTCACGCATTTCCTCGACAGTATGGGCACCACCAACGCTATTCTGCTCGGCGTATTGCTGGGGGGGATGATGTGCGTCGACCTGGGCGGGCCGATCAACAAAGCCGCTTATGCCTTCTCGGTGGGGCTGCTGGCGTCGCAGAGTTATGCGCCGATGGCCGCGACGATGGCCGCCGGCATGGTGCCGCCGATTGGCCTGGGCATCGCCACGTTCATTGCCCGACGCAAGTTTGCCCAGACTGAACGCGAAGCGGGGAAAGCGGCGTTGGTGCTGGGGTTGTGCTTCATCTCCGAAGGCGCGATTCCGTTTGCCGCCAAGGACCCGCTGCGGGTGATTCCGGCGAGCATTGCCGGGGGGGCGTTGACGGGTGCGCTGTCGATGTATTTCGGCTGCAAACTGATGGCGCCGCACGGTGGGTTGTTTGTGCTGGCGATCCCGAATGCGATCAACCACGCACTGCTTTATTTGCTGGCGATTGTGGCCGGGAGTTTGCTGACGGCGGTGGTGTATGCGGTGGCCAAACGGCCCGAGGTTGTTGAGCTGGCGGTAGAGCCCGTCAGCGCCTGACACTTAACCCCTGTGGGAGCGAGCCTGCTCGCGATGGCGGTGTAACAGTCACCATTTTCGTTGAATGTTGCACCGTCATCGCGAGCAGGCTCGCTCCCACATTGATCTTCATCAAGCGCCAAATTTGTATACGACGAAAATCAAATGTGGGAGCGGGCTTGCCCGCGATGGCGTCAGCGACAACACCATCAAACCGAGGTACGCCTCCTCCCGCTGCAACGCCCGCGCCTGAACCACACCCGGCACAGCACAGCCCTCATGCACAGCTGTCATAAAATATTCAAGTGGGGGATACCGAAGGCTCACAGGTAGCAGCTGATATACAGCATTAGGTTCCTGGGTAATTTCATCATTGCGAGACGTTCAATTGCCGTGATTTGCCTGGCGGTCAGAAGATGGCTCGCCATGGCATCCTCTTCCTTATGCCAGGCCATTATCGGCATCAGGACATCCGTGGTAACGGTCGGGGGCAAATCGGTTTCGAATACCGCCAGGTCGCTGGCTTCTTCTCTTCCGTAAATCTGAAACTTCAAATCATATTTCATGGTTCAACCTTCCTGGTTCTGTTTGCGGGCTTTGTCTGCCGGGTATTCGAGTTCAAACTACTAGGACGCTTAGGCGCTGGAGCTAGGACTATTCCCGATAGCGGTGTCGAAATTTCCTATTCTTTGATAGGACCGGGAGCCGCGACGGTGCCTCCACAAGGGGATCTGTGGTGTTGGCTGATTTGTGTGTCACGCCCGGTTCACACGGTCATGTTTTAGTTTTCCTTTTTCAGGGAGAACACCATGAGCGAATTCAACCTCGGTCGCCGTCGTGTCATGCAAGCGGTCGGCGCCGGGATTCTGCTTCCCGGCCTCGCGCCGGCGGTGATTGCGTCGGTCAAGGACCGGCCGCAACTCACCGATGGCGTGCAGTCCGGCGACGTGCTGGGCGACCGGGCGATGGTCTGGAGCCGCAGCGATCGTGCGGCGCGGATGGTGGTGGAATGGGACACCCGCAGTCTGTTCAGCAACCCTCGGCGTTTTGTCTCGCCACTGGCGGATGCCCGCAGCGATTTCACCGCACGGGTCGAGCTCACCGGTCTGCCCGCCGATCAGGCGATTTTCTATCGCGTGCATTTCGAAGACGCTCAGAGTGGCGTCGCCAGCGAACCCTGGTTCGGTCACTTGCGCAGCGTGCCGCAGGCCCGGCGCGACATCCGCTTTGTCTGGAGCGGCGACACCGTCGGCCAAGGCTTCGGCATCAACCCGGACATTGGCGGCATGCGCATCTATGAAGCCATGCGTTTGCGCCTGCCAGATTTCTTTATCCACAGCGGCGACACCATCTACGCCGACGGTCCGGTCCCGGCGCAGCTGACCACCGAAAGTGGTCGCGTGTGGCGCAACATCACCAGCGATGCCAAGAGCAAAGTCGCCGAAACCCTCGATGAGTACCGCGGCAATTACCGCTACAACCTGATGGACGACAACGTCCGTCGCTTCAACGCTGAAGTGCCGCAGATCTGGCAGTGGGACGACCACGAAGTGGTGAACAACTGGTCGCCGGGCAAGCAACTGGACGAGCGCTACAAGAGCAAGGATATCCACAGCCTGGTAGGCCGCGCACGTCAGGCGTGGCTGGAATATGCACCGATGCGGTTGCAGAGCGCCGACGGTGGCGGGCGGATTTATCGCAAGCTCGGTTATGGGCCGATGCTGGATGTGTTTGTACTCGACATGCGCAGTTATCGTGAGGCCAATGATGACAACCTCGGCGCAGCCAAACCCTTTCTCGGGCGTGAGCAACTGGACTGGCTCAAGCGTGAATTGAAAGCCTCCAGTGCCCAGTGGAAAGTCATTGCCGCCGACATGCCGATCGGCCTCGGCGTGCCCGATGGCGAAGTCAGTCCTGGCGTGGCGCGCTGGGAGGCGGTTGCCAACGGTGATCCGGGCGCCGCTCAGGGGCGTGAACTGGAAATCGCCGAACTGCTCGGTTTTTTGCGGGCGCAACAGGTGCGCAATTTTCTGTTCCTGACCGCGGATGTGCATTACTGCGCGGCGCATCACTATCATCCGGATCGTGCCGCGTTTCAGGACTTCGAACCGTTTTGGGAATTTGTTGCCGGGCCGTTGAATGCGGGGAGTTTCGGACCTAATCCGCTGGATAAAACCTTCGGTCCTGAAGTGGTGTTCGAGAAGGCACCGCCGGCGCAGAACACGTCGCCGTTTGCCGGGTTTCAGTTTTTTGGCGAGGTGAATATCGAGGGGGCGACGGGGGAGATGAGTGTGGTGTTGCGGGATCTGGATGGGGTCAGTGTGTTTGAGCAGAAATTGCAGCCGCTAGAAGGGTAACGGACGACGCCTGGATCCTGTGGGAGCTAGCTAGCTAGCTTGCTCGCGATGTCGGTTTTACATTCAACAGGTCTGTTGGATGTTGCACCGCAATCGCGAGCAAGCTCGCTCCCACAGGGACTGGGGGGTGTCAGTAAACGTCGCGGCGGTAGCGACCTTGCTCGATCAGGCGGTCCACCTCTTCAATCCCGAGCACTTCGTTGAGCACGTGATCCACCCCTGATGCCATCCCCTGCAAGCTGCCGCAGATGTAAATCACGGCACCGTCGGCCAGCCATTGCTTGAGCAGATTGGCCGATTCACGCAAGCGATCCTGCACATAGATCTTCTCGGCTTGATCCCGCGAAAACGCCAGGTCCAGACGCTCGATGTCCCCGGAGATCAGCCACTCTTCCAGCTCGGCGCGACACAGGTAGTCATGCTCGCGATTGCGCTCGCCAAACAGCAGCCAATGGCGAGTCTGCCCATCGGCAATCCGCGCCTTGAGCAAACTGCGCAGCCCGGCAAGGCCCGTGCCGTTGCCCAGCAGGATCATCGGCAACGGTTCGACCGGCAGATGGAAACCGCTGTTGCGTCGCACGCGCAAGCTGATGGTGCTGCCCAGCGGCGCGTGTTCGGTCAGCCATCCGGAGCCGATACCCAGGCGGCCGTCGGGATGCAGTTCCTGGCGTACGATCAGTTCCAGCACGCCGTCGGCGGCAATCGAGGCGATGGAGTATTCGCGCAGGGCCAACGGCACCAGCGCGTCCACCAGCGCTTGCGCGTGCAGACCGACAAGGTGCGTGCGGTTCTCGGGCAATTGTCGAGTGGCGAGTGCTTGTTCCAGCGATTGCGACAAGCCATCGAGCACCACCGCCGCCCGCCCGTCAATCCCAAGGCCATCGAGGAAATGCTCGATCGCCCACGAGCAGTTACGCGGCAACACTTCCACCAGATCACCGGCCAGCCAACTGCTGGTGGTCGGCGCGCTGAGGCCCAACAGGTACACCGGCGAACCGCTGCTGTCCGGGTTCATCAAGTCGCGGCGGCTCAGCGTCCAGTTGTCGTAGCTCGGCGCTTGCCAGGTGTCCACGGGCGCCTTTCCGGTCAGCAGACCGAGTTGCTGCTGCCAGTGACGCAAGGCGTAAGGGTCGCCGCAGTCGACTTCCACCGGCGCAAACAGGTGCTTGCCACCGTGTTCGCCGAGCCAGGCATGCAAGCGTCGGGCGAAACCACAGAAGTGCTGGTACTGGCGATCACCGAGTCCGAGTACCGCGTAATTCAGGCTTTCCAGGCTCAATGCCCGGCCCAGCACCTTGCGTTCAAAACCGCGAGCGCTGTCCGGCGCTTCGCCGTCACCGAAGGTACTGACTACGAACAGCGCGTTACTGGAATCACGCAGATCTTGCTCGCTGACATTGGCCAGCGGCTGAACCTTCACCGGCAGGCCTGCTGCTTGCAGTTGGCCGGCGGTCTGCCACGCCAGTTGTTCCGCAAAGCCACTTTGGCTGGCGAAGCCGATCAGCCACGCCGGTGCATCGCTGTCCGGTTGTTCAAGGCCTTTGCGGGCGTCCTTGATGTGTTTTTTCTTGCGTCGACGATCCAGGTACAGCAACCAGCCAGTGATGAAAAACAGCGGCATGGTCAGCGCGCTGAGCGTCAGGACGATCCGTCCGAAAATCCCGAAGTAACTGCCGACGTGCAGCGCGTAGATGCTCGTCAGCAGTTGCGCCTTGAAGCTTTTGTCGCTGTAGCGGTCATGGCGTTTGACGAGGCCAGTGGCCGGATCGAGGGTGATCTGGTTCAGCGCGCGGTCGTGTGGCGAGGAGTTCAGCAGGTAAAACACGGTCGCCGGTTGCCCGGCCACTGGCGGCATGCGGATGTTGTAGGCGCTCAGTGCCGGACCGGCAGCGCTGTAGATGCTGCTCCACATCGCGGCGTAATCGGCGGTCGGTGCCGGGCCTTCTGGCGCCGGGCCACGATTGCGAACCCGCTCGTTCTGCGGTGAGTCGGAGAGCAATCGGGTCAGGCCCTTGTTGTACCACTCGTAAGACCAGGACAACCCGGTCAGCGCCGCCAGCAGGTAAAACACCAGACACCAGGTGCCGGCCACCGAGTGCAAATCCCAGTTGAAGCTGCGGCCCGTTTTCTTCCAGTCGAGGGTCAGCCAGGCGCGCCAGCTTGTCCATTGGCGCGGCCAGCGCAGGTAAAGGCCGGACAGGCAGAAAAACACCAGGATCAGCGTACAGGCGCCGGTGATTTGCCGACCGGTATCGCCCATGGCGAGGAAGCGGTGCAGTTGCAGCATCAGGCCGAAGAAATCCTGGCCGGTGGCGTCGCCCAGGAACTCGGCGGTGTACGGATCGAAGTAGCGCATCTCACCGCGACGCTCGCCCGGTGGCGGGGTAAAGGACACCCGCGCGGCGTTGCCACTGTCGGTGTCGACCCAGATCATCGCGACTTTCTTGCCCGACGCGCCTTCGATTTTTTCCACCAGTTCAGCCGGCGGCAGCACGCCGGCGACCTGTTTCTCGACCTGCAACACCGACGGGTTGAGTGCGCGCAGGATTTCATCCTCAAACGACACTGTCGCCCCGGTGATGCCCATCAGGGCCAGGACCAGCCCGGCACTGATACCGAAAAACCAGTGCAACTGGAACAGGGTTTTCTTCAACACGTCACTCGCCTTGTTCGTTCAAAAATTGTCATCACGGCGCGCATTATGCCGTGGGCTGTCGAGAAGCATTCTTTTTTACGCACAAAAGCCCCGTTCATGTGGATGAACGGGGCTTTGACCTCACACTTGCGTCAGAAGTGGAAGTTGGCGCTCAGCAGGGCAGTACGGCCCGCCGCCACGTGGGCGTAGTGCGTCTGGAACACCTGGTCGAAGTAACGCTTGTCGGTCAGGTTCTGCACGTTGAGTTGCAGGTCGACGTTTTTGGTCAGGCGGTAGCTGGCCATCGCGTCGTAGCGCCAGTAGGACGGGATCTCTACCGAGTTGGCGATGTTGCCGAACTGCGAATCGACGAACGTGGCGCCGGCACCAATGGTCAACTTTTCCGGAACCACGTCATAGGTTGACCACAGGGTGAAGTTGTTTCGCGGGGTGCTCGGCATATGGTTGCCTTCATCGGCGGCGAGGGTGGTTTTGACCACTTCGCTTTCCATGTAGGTGTAGCCGCCATAGACCTTCCAGTTACGGGTCAGCTTGCCGGTGTACGTCAGTTCCAGGCCGTTGACCTGCTGCTCGCCGTCCAGCACTTGGGTGGTGGCGCCGTCCGGATCGTTCATGCGCGCATTGGTTTTCTCGGTGCGGAACAGTGCAGCGGTCAGCGACAGGTCGTCACCGAAGAAGTCCCACTTGGTGCCGATCTCGTAGTTGCGGTTTTTTTCCGGGTCCAGATCGTTGTTGTTCGCCGCCAGGTCCAGGCTACCGTTGCCGCTGGTTTCACCGGACGGGTTGCTGGAGGTCGAGTAAGCCGCGTAAATGCTGCCGTTTGGCAATGGGTTGTAGACCACGCCGATCTGGTAGTTGACCAGGTCGCTGGTGTTCTCGCGATCGAAGCTCCCCGCCCGTGTGGTACGGCCAGCATTAGCGAAGCCGCTGGATTGGGTCTTGTAGTTGTCATAGCGCAGACCCAGGTTCAGCGACCATTGTTCGTTGAACTTCAGCGTGTCGAACACGTAGGCCGCGGCGGTTTTGGTGTCGGTGTCGGTGAACGCGGCGCTGTCGGTAATCGTGCCGTTCCAGTTATCCCCAGGTGTCGGGTTGTACAGGCTGGTGCAGTCGCCGGAGCGGAAAAGTGCCGGGTTGCACGTCGTGCCGCTGGCGGCCGAAGTCAAGATGTACGGGCGGTTGTGGGTGTCTTGATAAGAAAACTCAAGACCGGTCACCAGGCTGTGTGCGATGGCGCCAGTGTCGAATTTGGCGCTCAGGTCGGTCTGGTTGACCCAGCCGCTGGACGTCGAATTACGGTTCTTGGTGCCACGGTACACACTGCCCTTGGCGACGTTGCCCTTGCTGTCGTCCGGGTTGGTAACGATGTAGTCCAGGGTCGAACGGGACATGCGGAAGCTGTTGGACACGGTCAGGTCTTCATTCAGATCGTGCTCGATCTTGAAGGTGCCGCTGTCATTGGTGGTTTCGCGATAGTCGCGATTGCTCACGCCGTAGAAGTTGTCGCGGTCGACATGCACCGGTTTGTCGACGTTGTACTTGCTGCGGGCCGGGTTCAGGGTCAGCGGAATGCCGTAGTCCGGCATGTCGTCGGTTTCGACGTGGTAGTAGCCGAGGGTCACGCGGGTATCGGTGCCCAGGCCGAAAGCGAACGTCGGCGCCACACCCCAGCGGCTGACATCCACGGTATCGCGCCCGGCGACATTGGCTTCGTGCTTCATCAGGTTCAGACGGAAAGCCGAGGTGTCGGTCATCTGCTGGTTCAGGTCGAGGGTGGTGCGCTTGGTCTGATCCGAGCCCCAAGTGAAGCCGCCATTGTAGAAACTGCCCAGTTTGGCGGTCTTGCTCACCAGGTTCAGGCTGCCACCGGTGGAGCCGGCGCCGGTGAAGGCCGACCCCGGGCCTTTGCTGACTTCGATCGATTCAACGTTGAAGATTTCGCGGCTCTGGGACGCCGGGTCGCGCATGCCGTCGACGAACGTGTCGCTTTCAGCGCTGAAGCCACGAATGATCGGACGGTCGCCCGCCGGGTTGCCGCCTTCGCCAGCACCGAAGGTAATGCCCGGTGTGGTGCGCAAGGCGTCGACCAGGCTGGTGGCGCCCGTGTCGCGGATCACCTGCTGCGGAATCACGGTGACACTTTTCGGTGTTTCGCGCAGCGGTGCGGTGTATTTCTTGTTGGTCGAGGTGTCGGTCTTGTAGGAGGTATCGTCCTGGGCTTCGCCGGTGATGGCAGTGGCGTCCAGGGAAATCGCATTGTTTGGCGCTTTTTCGGTCTTTTCGGCAGCGAAAACCATGTGCCCCGCAGAGCCGGCGGTGATTGCCACGCCAATCGCAGAAGCGAGCAAACGCGGTGAACTGACAGGTAATTGTGGTTGTTGGCGTGACATGTGAATTCCCCTCCCCAAGGATTTGAGGCCGCGGAATATAGGGTAATCGAGTATTCTTATCAATTGCGAAATATTGCTATTCGCACTGAATTTACAATCTTTACAATTTTCCCTTACGGTTTTTGCTGTTTCATTCGTCGCAGGGGTTTTACAGCGCCAATAAGAATCAATACCATTAGCGCCTCTTTGTCTTCAGGTGTATTCCCATGCTGCTGCACATCCCCGGCGTGTTCGCGAAAGAAGAAGTGCAGCGCATCCGTGAGGCTCTGGAGCGGGCGGATTGGGCTGACGGCAAGATCACCGCCGGCTACCAGTCAGCCAAGGCCAAACACAATCTGCAGCTGCCGGAAGGTCATCCGCTGGCCAAGGAGGTTGGCGCGGCGATGCTTGAACGGTTGTGGAAAAATCCGCTGTTCATGTCGGCGGCGTTACCGCACAAGGTTTTCCCGCCGTTGCTGAACTGCTACACAGCGGGCGGCAGTTTCGATTTTCATATCGACAACGCCGTGCGTCAGCCCAAAGGCAGCATCGAGCGTGTGCGCACGGATCTGTCGGCGACACTGTTCTTTAGCGAGCCTGAGGATTACGACGGCGGTGAACTGGAAATCCAGGACACCTACGGCACCCAGCGTGTGAAGTTGCCCGCCGGCGACATGGTGTTGTACCCCGGCACCAGTCTGCACAAGGTCAATGCCGTCACGCGCGGCACACGGTTCGCCTCCTTCTTCTGGACCCAAAGCCTTGTCCGCGAAGACAGCCAGCGCGCCCTGCTGTTCGAGATGGACGGGGCGATCCAGCAACTGACGCAGGACATGCCCGACCATCCCTCACTGATCCGCCTGACCGGCACTTATCACAACCTGTTGCGTCGCTGGGTCGAGGTATGAGTTTTCAACTGCGCCGTGAAGAAGTGCTCGACGGCGATCACCTCAAAGCCATGCTTAATGACAGTCCGGCACGTGCTGCTCAGGCGATCCTGATCGCTGCCCGCGAAGGGGTTCTCGATGCCCAAGCCTTGCTCGGCCAGATTCTGCTGGACGGCCAAGGGATCGAGCAGGACCAGCCTCTGGCCGTGCGCTGGTTCGAGATAGCCGCCCAGGGCGGGCATCTGATGGCGCGCAACATGCTCGGTCGTTGTCATGAACATGGTTGGGGTTGTGCGGCAGATGCTTCAGTCTCCGCGCGGCATTACCGGATTGCAGCAGAAGCGGGTCTGGATTGGGCGATGTACAACTACGCCAATTTGCTGGCCACCGGGCGCGGGGTGGTCGAGGATCAGTTGCAAGCGCTGGAACTCTACCGTCGCGCTGCTGAGCTGGGGCACGCGAAGTCGATGAATCTGCTCGGGCGTTATCTGGAAGAAGGGCGGGTTTGTGCGGCAGATCCGGTTGGCGCTGTCGATTGGTACCGACGTTCTGCGGTCGGCGGGGATTTTCGCGGGCAGTTCAGTTATGCCGCGGTGCTGGCGGATGAAGGGAAAATAAACGAGGCGCTGGAATGGTTGCGCAAAGCATTGGCCGGGGGCAATCTGAATTTTCTGCGGGTGGCGAGTAAGGCGCTGTTGAGCGCAACCGATGCGCAGATTCGCGACCTGGCGACCGATTATGCCCGTCGATACGCCGAACTGGGGCAGGAACTCCCGGCCCTGTAGGCGCTGCTCTTGAGACCATCGCTGGCAGGCCAGGTCCCGCAGGGAACTGGGTGCAATCCAGACAAAAAAAGCCCATGTCACGTCATGGGCTTTTTGATGTCTGCGTGCAGCGTTTTACACGTAGAACGACTTCAGCGGCGGGAAGCCATTGAATTCGACGGCGCTGTAACTGGTGGTGTACGCACCGGTCGACAGCCAGTACAAGCGATCACCGATTGCCAGGTTCAGCGGCAGACCGTACTTGTAGTTCTCGTACATGATGTCGGCGCTGTCGCAGGTCGGGCCGGCGATAACCACTTCTTCCACTTCACCTTTCTTCTCGGTCCAGATCGGGAACTTGATGGCTTCGTCCATGGTTTCGATCAGGCCGGAGAACTTGCCCACATCCGTGTACACCCATCGCTCTACAGCGGTGCGGGATTTACGCGCAACCAGTACCACTTCGCTGACCAGGATGCCGGCGTTGGCGATCAGCGAACGGCCCGGCTCCAGGATGATTTCCGGCAGGTCGTCGCCGAAGTCTTCCTTGAGGAAACGGATGATTTCTTCCGCGTAGGTTTCCAGGCTGTTGGTGCGGGTGATGTAGTTGGCCGGGAAGCCGCCGCCCATGTTGATCAGCTTGAGGTGGATGCCGTCTTCTTCTTTCAGACGCTCGAAGATCACTTTGACCTTGGCGATCGCCGCGTCCCAGACACTGATGTCGCGCTGTTGCGAACCGACGTGGAACGAGATGCCGTAAGGCACCAGGCCCAGGTCACGAGCGAGGATCAGCAGGTCCATGGCCATGTCGGTCTGGCAGCCGAATTTGCGCGACAGAGGCCAGTCAGCGGTGGTCGAGCCTTCAGTCAGAATGCGCACGTAGACTTTCGAACCCGGTGCAGCCTTGGCGATGTTGCGCAGGTCGGCTTCGGAGTCGGTGGCATACAGACGCACGCCCTTCTCGTAGAAGTAGCGGATGTCCTTGGATTTCTTGATGGTGTTGCCGTAGCTGATGCGATCCGGGCCGACGCCCTGGTTCATCACTTTGTCGAGCTCGTAGATCGAAGCGATGTCGAAGTTCGAGCCTTTCTCTTTGAGCAGGTCGATGATTTCGACGGCCGGGTTGGCCTTGACCGCGTAGTAGACCTTGGCGAATTCGAAACCGGCGCGCAGGTCGTCATAGGCCTTGCTGATCATCGCGGTGTCGATCACCACGAACGGGGTTTCTTGTTTGTCGGCGAAGGCCTTCATTTTGTTGAAAGTATCGCGCGCGAAATAGTCTTCGACGTTGATCGACATGCTGGGAACTCCTACTGGCAAACTGAAATTATCAATGGGTGCAAATGAACGTCCTCCGTATCCCCACTTTGGTTCGCCTACTTCCCAAGGCATGTCGCCGAAAGCAAAAAGGCCACGGGAGGCGGTGCTTCCCTTGGCCTTGCTGTCTCGTCGTCAGTACTTGAGCCGGATGGATCGTTTCCAGCATGGACGTTCGGCGCGAACTTTAGGGCGTGAGGGGCTTGAGATCAACAAAAAATGTCGCGTTTTTGCACACTTCCGTCGTGCGGTCCCGGACAGTTACTGATGTAACCGACCTGCATGACAGTGTGATGTTCCCTCGGCAGGGAGATTTCGGGTGTGTCAGGCGGGAGTTGTGTTTGCCCCAATCGCTAGCAGGCTAGCTCCCACAGAGGATTTGTGTTGTTGCACAGATTGCATGCACACCACAGATCCAATGTGGGAGCTAGCCTGCTAGCGATAGCGTCAGATCAGGCGACAGCGGTCTCGGCTGGCGAAACAATGCTGGTCTTGCCGCCACGCGACTTGCCTGAACTCAGATACTCGGCAATCGATTCCTGGGTCACTTCCCCGAGAAACACCCGCTCGGCATCCATCACCGGCAACCACGAGCGATTGAACTCGTACATCCGCGACAACAGAATGCGCAGATGCTCGTCATACGCCGCCGTGGCGTTGAACTCGCGCAGGTATTGCGCGCAAGTGCCGGTCTGACGGTGCAGGTCGCGACGTCGTACGTAACCGAGCGCTTTGTTCTCACCATCAGTGACCACCACGTAACGACGGTCCAGTTCGTCCATCAACTCCAAGGCCTCGGCCACCGGCGTTTCCGGGCTGACGGACGGCGCGTTGTCCGCCGCGTCTTCGGCCTTCACCAGCAACAGGCGCTTGAGCGTGCTGTCCTGGCCGACGAAGTTGCTGACGAAATCGTCCGCCGGGTGCGCGAGCAACGTGTCCGGGTGGTCAATCTGCAACAGCTTGCCGGCACGGAAGATTGCAATCTTGTCACCCAGTTTGATGGCTTCGTCGATGTCGTGGCTGACCATGATCACGGTCTTGTTCAGCGCCCGTTGCATCTCGAAGAATTCGTTCTGGATCATCTCGCGGTTGATCGGGTCGACCGCGCCAAACGGTTCGTCCATCAACAGCAACGGCGCATCGGCCGCCAGTGCGCGAATCACGCCGATCCGCTGCTGCTGACCGCCAGACAGTTCACGCGGATAACGATTCAAATACTGCTTGGGCTCAAGCTTGATCATGCTCATCAACTCGCGGGCGCGGTCGTGGCACTTCTGTTTGTCCCAGCCCAGCAGGCGCGGAACGATGGTGATGTTTTCCTCGATGGTCATGTTCGGGAACAGACCGATCTGCTGGATCACATAACCGATGTTGCGGCGCAGAGTCACGGCGTCGAGGTCAGTGGTGTCCTCGCCGTTGATCAGAATCTTGCCCGAGGTCGGTTTGATCAGGCGGTTGATCATCTTCAGCGTGGTGCTTTTGCCGCAGCCCGACGGCCCGAGGAACACGCAGATTTCGCCTTCATTGACGGTCAGGCTGACCGAGTCCACGGCTTTCACATCTTTGCCGTTGCTTTGGAAGGTCTTGCTGAGGTTTTGAAGTTCGATCATTTCAGGAGTCCTTTTGGAGTCAGCGTGCGTTGCAGCCATTGCAGAAGCAGGTCGGCGAAGATGGCCAGGAGGCTGACCAGCACGGCGCCGACGATCAGCATCGACATGTCGCTGCGGCTGATGGAAGCGAGAATGAGTACACCGAGGCCGCCGGCGCCGATGGTCGCGGCGATGGTCATGACACCGATGTTCATGACCACGGCAGTGCGCACGCCGGCAAGAATTACCGGCACGGCAATAGGCAGTTCGACCATGCGCAGGCGCTGGCCGAAGGTCATGCCGATACCGCGTGCGGCTTCGCGAATGCCCGGTTCAACACCGGTCAGGGCGAGGTAGGTGTTACGCATGATCGGCAGCAGCGAGTACAGAAACACCGCGGTGATCGCCGGCATCGGACCGAGGCCCTGGCCGAATTTCGAGTAGAACGGCAAGAGCAAGCCGAACAGGGCAATCGACGGCACGGTCAGCAGCACCGTGGCGCTGGCCTGCAAGGGGCCGGCGAGCGTCGGGAAACGCGTCATCAGAATGCCCAGCGGCACGCCGACCAGAATCGCCAGGGTCACGGCGATGCCGACCAGGGTGATGTGCTGCCAGGTCAGGTGCAGCACCAGCGGCCAGTCGAGATGGGAAAAGGCGTTGAGAAATTCCATGGCTTTTCCTCCTTAGTTGATGGGGTGCTGGCGCAGGAAATCGGCGGCAACGGATGAAGGGCTTTCGTGATCGACATCAACCCGCGCATTGAGCGCGCGCATGGTTTCGTCATCGAACAGCTCGGCCAGCGGTTTGATTTCTTCCGCCAGTTTCGGATGGGCATCGAGGTAAACCTGGCGCACCACCGGCGCGGCGGTGTAGTCCGGGAAGTAGTGCTTGTCGTCTTCAAGCAACTTGAGTTTGAAGGCGTTCAGGCGACCGTCGGTGGTGTAGACCAGACCGGCAAACACTTGGCCATTGCGCAGTGCGGTGTAGACCAGCCCGGCATCCATCTGCCGCGTGTTTTTGCGGGTCAGGTTCATGCCGTAGAGCTCGACCATGCCGGCCATGCCGTCGGAACGGTTGGCAAACTCGGTGTCCAGGGCGACCAGGTGGTTGGTCTTCGCCTCAGCTTGCATCACCGTGTTCAGCTCGCTGATGGTGTTGATCTGCGGATAAGCCTTCGCCGTGGTTTCCGGTAGCGCCAGAGCGTAGGTATTGCTGAATTTCGACGGGGTCAGCCAGACCAGGCCTTTTTTCGCGTCGAGTTCTTTCACCTTGGCGTAGGACTGGGCACTGTCGAGCTTTTCAGTGATGTGGTTGTAAGCCACCAGCGACACGCCGGTGTATTCCCAAATCAGATCCAGTTGGCCGCTTTCCTGAGCGCTGCGAGCGAGGTTGCTGCCCAGACCGCCCGTGACCTGGGCGTCGTAACCCTTGGCGCGCAGGTACTGTGAAGTGATTTCCGCGAGCAGGGTTTGCTCGGTAAACACCCGGGCACCGATGCGGATCACGGGTTTTTCAGCGGCTTGGGCAAATCCTGCGAACAGCAGGGCGCAGCCTAAAAATAAGCATATTTTTTTCATGAGTCTTCCTTTGCCGAGGCTTAAGACGGGCGCAAGCCGCGTTCGAGCCAGAGGCGGCTGGCGAGTGTCACCAGTCCGTCGAGCAGCAAGGCCAGCAGGGCGGTGCAAGCGGCGCCGAGCAGCAGTTGCGGCTGATTGTTCAGGGCGATGCCGGGGAAAATCAGGCTGCCCAGGCTGTTGGCGCCGATCAGGAACGCCAATGGCGCGGTACCGACGTTGATCGCCAGCGCCACGCGCACGCCGCCGATGATGATCGGCACGGCGTTTGGCAATTCAACCCGCCACAGCACTTGTGTCGGCGTCATGCCGATGCCGACGGCCGCTTCCTTGAGTGAACCCTGGACGTTTTTCAGGCCTTCATAGGTGTTGCGCACGATCGGCAACAACGAGGCGAGGAACAGCGCAAAGATCGCGGGGCCGCTGCCAATGCCCAGAATCCCCAGAGCAATGGCCAGTACGGCGAGAGGCGGCACGGTGTTGCCGATGTTGAAGATCTGCATGAAGCGTTCGGCGCGTCCAACCATGGTCGGGCGGCTGAGGAAGATGCCGGCGGGGATGCCCACAACAAGGGCGGCCAGCATGGAAACGAGGACGAGAATCAGGTGAGCTTGCAGGTAAAACAACAAATCGTCGCGGTAATGTTCGATCGTGTTGATGCCAATCCAGTGGACCAGCAGGGCCAGAAGGGCGACGACAACCGCACCTCCTATCAGCCCTTTGCCATAGCGAATAGCCACAGGCGGACTCCTTTTTTCTTTGTCGGCGAACGCAGTCCCGAGTGGCAATGCCATTCCTGGCTGCCGGGATTATCAACGTTCGCGAGAAGCAGCTCTTCATGCTGATGCAACCGCATGAGATCGAGCCATAAGCGCAGCCTCGTCAGGCTAACTTGCAGGTTCTTCAAACCCTGCTACGAGAGCTGTAACAGGGGAGTGGACGTCTCTACCTTTTAAAAGGTTCCATATTTAACAGCAGATAGCCACCCTTGATGTCCGATCACGTCCCTGTAGGAGCCGGTTTGCTGGCGATGGGCGCGCCTCGGTCTGCCAGATACACCGAGGTGATGCCATCGCCAGCAAGCCGGCTCCTACAAAGTTCCTCGCGTCCGGGCGGGCGGTGGTCCGTGACAGTCGGTTTGCGCTATACTCGCCGCCCTTTTTTGAATCACCGCCAGGCGATTTCCCATGACCAAACAGGCCGCCGAAGTCGCGAAACGCCGCACTTTCGCCATTATTTCCCACCCCGATGCCGGTAAAACCACCATCACCGAGAAGCTCTTGCTGATGGGCAAGGCGATTGCGATTGCGGGCACGGTGAAGTCTCGCAAGTCCGACCGCCATGCCACCTCCGACTGGATGGAAATGGAAAAGCAGCGGGGTATCTCGATTACCACGTCGGTCATGCAGTTCCCGTATCGCGATCACATGATCAACCTGCTCGACACCCCGGGCCACGAAGACTTCTCCGAAGATACCTACCGCACCCTGACGGCGGTCGACTCGGCATTGATGGTCCTCGACGGCGGTAAGGGTGTAGAACCACGGACCATCGCGCTGATGGACGTTTGCCGTCTGCGTGACACGCCGATCGTCAGCTTCATCAACAAACTCGACCGTGACATCCGCGACCCGATCGAACTGCTCGACGAAATCGAAGCGGTCCTGAAGATCAAGGCTGCACCCATCACTTGGCCGATCGGTTGCTACCGCGACTTCAAAGGCGTTTATCACCTCGCCGACGACTACATCATCGTGTACACCGCCGGTCACGGCCATGAGCGCACCGATGTGAAAATCATCGAGAAGCTCGACTCCGATGAAGCCCGCGCGCACTTGGGCGACGAGTACGATCGCTTCGTTGATCAACTGGAACTGGTGCAAGGCGCCTGCCACGAATTCAACCAGCAGGAATTCCTCGACGGCCAACTGACACCGGTGTTTTTCGGTACCGCGCTCGGCAACTTCGGTGTCGATCACGTGCTCGACGCCGTGGTCAACTGGGCGCCGAAACCGTTGGCCCGGGTCGCCAACGAGCGCACCGTGGAACCGGTTGAAGAGAAATTCGCCGGCTTCGTGTTCAAGATCCAGGCGAACATGGACCCGAAACACCGCGACCGTATCGCCTTCATGCGTATCTGCTCCGGCAAATACGAGAAGGGCATGAAGATGCGCCACGTGCGCACCGGCAAGGATGTACGGATCGGCGATGCGCTGACCTTCTTCTCTTCCGAGCGTGAGCAACTGGAAGAAGCGTTCGCCGGCGACATCATCGGCCTGCACAACCACGGCACCATCCAGATCGGCGACACCTTCACCGAAGGCGAAGTCCTGGGCTTCACCGGCATCCCGCACTTCGCCCCGGAACTGTTCCGTCGTGTGCGTCTGCGTGACCCGCTGAAATCCAAGCAACTGCGTCAAGGTTTGCAGCAGTTGGCGGAAGAAGGCGCGACCCAGGTGTTCTTCCCCGAGCGCAGCAACGACATCATCCTCGGCGCCGTCGGTGTGCTGCAGTTCGATGTGGTCGCCAGCCGCTTGAAAGAGGAATACAAGGTCGAGTGCTCTTACGAGCCGATCACCGTGTACTCCGCACGCTGGATCGATTGCGACGATAAGAAAAAGATGGAGGAATTCCGCGTCAAGGCTGTGGAAAACCTCGCAGTCGACGGCGGTGGTCATCTGACCTACCTGGCCCCGACCCGCGTCAACCTGGCGCTGATGGAAGAACGCTGGCCGGACGTGAAATTCCGTGCGACGCGTGAACATCACTAAGCGCTGAGCTGCAAAACCCAAAAGCCCCGGTCGCGAAAGTGCCGGGGTTTTTTCATGCTCGCCACAATCCCCTGTGGGAGCCAGCCTGCTGGCGATAGCGGAGTGACATTCAACACAATCATTGAATGAAAGAATGCCATCGCCAGCAGGCTGGCTCCCACAGGGATCAGCGTTGTTGGTGGGTTTGGGTATAAACATTATTCCAAACCAGTCTTCCCACTCACGGCGTTTCCCGCGCATCGTCAGGGTCTATCTGGAGAACGCGCCCCATCGGAACCGGATGTCTATCAGTGCCGTCGGGCTTCCACGTTTCACCTGCAAAAGGATGGAATCGGCCATGAGCATTTTTCAACGCATTGTGTTGTTGCTGAAGGTTTTGGTACTGCTGTCGGTTGGCATGTCAGCGGCGTGGGCGGAATGCCCGGACCATGGTGAGCAGGCGTCGAGCGGGCAGGTGACGCACACCGGGCTGATGATCGCCGCGTCCGAATCGGAACCCGGCGACCAAGGCCAGGGCGGCAGCGCGGACGATGATGACTCGACCACCGAAGATCCCGATGCCGATACCGATGAAGATGAAGGGGCTTAAGTAGCAGGCAAAAGAAAACCCCTTCTCCCCTGACAGATGCGCAGCCAGGGCAGAAGAGGTTTTGAACAGTTCACCTGTCCCATGTGGGAGCGAGCTTGCTCGCGATGGCGGTGTGTCAGTGTCAGTTATGCTGATTGACACTCCGCCATCGCGAGCAGGCTCGCTCCCGCAGGTTTTTTCAGATCACTGTCATGCCGCGCCGTCGAGGAACTGCTCGGCGTAGTGGCATGCCACCTGGCGGTTATCAAGAGGGCGCAGGGCCGGCTCTTCCGTGCTGCAGCGCTCGGTCGCGTACGGGCAACGCTTGTGGAAAGCGCAGCCCGACGGCGGGTTCAACGGGTTGGGCAACTCGCCGACGATCTTGATTTTCGGCTTGTTGGGATCCGGGTGAATGGTCGGCGTGGCCGACAGCAAGGCCTGGGTGTACGGGTGCAGCGGACGGGCATAGATGTCGTTCTTCGGGCCCATTTCCACCGGGCGTCCGAGGTACATCACCATCACGTCATCGGCAACGTGCTGCACCACGGCCAGGTTGTGGGAGATGAACACGTAGGCGGTGTTGAACTCTTGCTGCAAATCCATGAACAGGTTCAGCACCTGCGCCTGGATCGACACGTCCAGCGCTGAGGTCGGTTCGTCCGCCACCAGCACTTTTGGCTGCAACATCATCGCGCGGGCGAGGGCGATCCGCTGGCGCTGACCGCCGGAGAACATGTGCGGATAACGCTGGTAGTGCTCTGGGCGCAAACCCACCTGCTTCATCATTGCCTGCACTTTCTCGCGACGTTCCGAGGCGCTCAGGCTGGTGTTGATCAGCAGCGGTTCGGCGAGTTGGTCACCGACTTTCTGCCGAGGGTTCAATGAGGCGTACGGGCTCTGGAACACCATCTGCACGTCTTTGCGAAGTTGCTTGCGTTGAGCCTTGTCAGCACCGGCAACTTCCTGCCCGGCGATTTTCAAGGAGCCGGAGGACGGCTCTTCGATCAGCGTCAGGGCGCGGGCCAGGGTGGATTTGCCGCAACCCGATTCGCCCACGACGGCGAGGGTCTTGCCGGCTTCCAGTTCGAACGACACTCCGTTCAGGGCGCGGACGGTCGCATGGCCCTTGAACAGGCCACGGGACACTTCGTAGTGACGGGTGAGGTCGCGGGCGGTAAGTACGACGGCCATTACGCCACCTCCTGGTTCAGCGGGTAGAAGCAGCGGGCGAGGCTGTTGCTTTTCGGGTCGAGGGTCGGACGTTGCGCACGGCAGTTGTCCTGCACATACGGGCAGCGCGGCGACAACAGGCAACCTTGCGGACGGTCATAACGACCGGGAACGATGCCCGGCAGGGTCGACAGACGCGTGGCGCCGAGGCTGTGTTCCGGAATCGCCTTGAGCAGCGCTTCGCTGTACGGGTGCGCTGGAATATCGAACAGTTGTGGGACCTGACCGACTTCGACCGCCTGGCCGGCGTACATCACGCACACACGCTGGGCGGTTTCGGCCACGACCGCGAGGTCGTGGGTGATCAGCACCAGGCCCATGTTCTGCTCTTTCTGCAACGCCAGCAGCAGGTCCATGATCTGTGCCTGAATCGTTACGTCGAGGGCAGTGGTCGGTTCGTCGGCGATCAGCAGTTTCGGCTCGCCGGCAATCGCCATGGCGATCGCAACACGCTGGCTCATACCGCCCGACAATTGATGCGGGTAGGCGTCCATACGGCTGGCGGCGCCCGGGATTTCGACTTTTTCCAGCAGCTCGATGGCGCGGGCGCGGGCTTGCTTGCCGGACATTTTCAGGTGCAGGCGCAGCACTTCTTCGATCTGGAAACCGACGGTGTAGCTCGGGTTCAGCGCGGTCATCGGGTCCTGGAAAACCATGGCCAGGTCTTTGCCGACGATTTGCCGACGCTGACGGTTGCTGAGCTTGAGCATGTTCTTGCCATCGAAATTCAGGGCGTCGGCAGTGACGATCCCCGGATGTTCGATCAGGCCCATCAGCGCCATCATGGTCACGGATTTACCCGAACCCGACTCGCCAACGATGGCCAGCACTTCGCCCTTGTCCACGGAGATGTCGAGCCCGTCGACCACCGGAACGGCGTTCTTGTCGCCGAAGCGAACGTTGAGATTCTTGATTTCTAACAGTGACATTTGAATCTCCTCAGGCGGCGTTCTTGAGTTTCGGGTCCAGCGCATCGCGCAGGCCGTCGCCCATCAAGTTGATTGCCAGCACGCTGAGCAAAATGGTCAGACCAGGCAGGCTTACCACCCACCAGGCGCGTTCGATGTAGTCGCGAGCCGAAGCCAGCATGGTGCCCCACTCAGGGGTTGGCGGTTGTACGCCAAGGCCGAGGAAACCCAGGGCCGCGGCATCGAGAATCGCCGAGGAGAAACTCAGGGTGGCCTGAACGATCAGCGGCGCCATGCAGTTGGGCAGCACGGTGATGAACATCAGGCGCGGCAGCGTTGCGCCGGCCAGGCGCGCGGCAGTCACGTAGTCGCGGTTCAGCTCGCCCATCACCGCAGCGCGGGTCAGACGAACATAGGACGGCAGGGACACCACGGCGATCGCGATCACGGTGTTGATCAGGCCAGGGCCGAGGATGGCGACGATCGCCACAGCCAGCAGCAGCGACGGCAGGGCCAGCATGATGTCCATCAAACGCATGATGGTCGGGCCGAGCAGGCGCGGGAAGAACCCGGCGAACAGACCGAGCAGGATGCCCGGGATCAGCGACATCACCACCGACGACAAGCCGATCAGCAGCGACAGGCGCGAACCCTGGATCAGGCGCGACAGCAGGTCGCGACCCAGTTCATCGGTGCCGAGCAGGAACTGGATCTGCCCGCCTTCCAGCCAGGATGGCGGGGTCAGCAGGAAGTCACGGTATTGCTCGCTCGGGTTATGCGGGGCAACCCACGGCGCGAAGATCGCGCAGAAGATCACCAGCAACATGAACATCAGGCCGGCGACGGCACCTTTGTTCTTGGAAAACGCTTGCCAGAATTCTTTGTACGGGGACGGGTACAGCAGGCTTTGATCGACTGTTACCGCTTGATTTGCAGTTGAAGCTGGAGTGGTCATGGTCATGATCTCAGCGCTGATGACGGATGCGTGGGTTGGCGAAGCCGTAGAGGATGTCCACGATGAAATTCACCAGAATCACCAGGCAGGCGATTAACAGGATGCCGTTCTGCACCACGGGATAATCCCGTGCGCCAATGGCTTCGATCAGCCATTTGCCGATGCCGGGCCAGGAGAAGATGGTTTCGGTGAGGACCGCACCGGCCAGCAATGTGCCGACTTGCAGGCCGACCACAGTCAGTACCGGAATCAGCGCGTTGCGCAGGCCGTGCACGAACACCACGCGTGATGGCGACAGGCCTTTGGCGCGGGCGGTACGGATGTAGTCCTCACGCAGCACTTCGAGCATCGACGAGCGGGTCATCCGCGCAATCACCGCCAGCGGGATAGTGCCGAGCACGATGGCCGGCAGGATCAGGTGATGCAGGGCATCGAAGAACGCTCCGACGTCATCGGCCAGCAGCGTGTCGATCAACATGAAGCCGGTGCGCGGCTCGATGTCATAGAGCAGGTCGATCCGCCCGGACACCGGGGTCCAGCCCAGGGACACCGAGAAGAACATGATCAGGATCAGGCCCCACCAGAAGATCGGCATCGAATATCCCGCCAGGGAGATGCCCATCACCCCATGGTCGAACAGGGATCCTCGCTTGAGTGCCGCGATCACCCCGGCCAGGAGGCCCAGGATGCCGGCGAACAACAGGGCGGCCATGGACAATTCCAGGGTCGCGGGGAATAGAGAGCTGAACTCGTTCCACACGCTTTCACGGGTACGCAGGGATTCTCCGAGATCGCCGTGAGCCAGTTTACCGATGTAATCCAGGTATTGGGCATACAGCGGTTTGTTAAGACCTAGGCGTTCCATTGCCTGAGCATGCATTTCGGGGTCGACTCGTCGTTCGCCCATCATTACTTCCACGGGGTCGCCAGGAATCATGCGAATCAACGCGAAAGTCAGCAAGGTGATGCCGAAGAACGTGGGGATCAATAACCCCAATCGGCGGGCAATAAAACTAAACATCGTGTGGTGTACCTCATCAGCCGGTTAGGCGTGCCTGGTGTCCCTGGAGTCAGGGACACCGGGAGTTTTCTTATCTACTTCACCTGGGTGGTGGCGAAGTTATTAGTGGTGAGGGGGCTAATGTGATAGCCCTCTACGTTGTTGCGCATTGCGGTGAACATTCTAGTGTGCGCCATGCTGATCCATGGCTGGTCCTGGTTAAAAATAACCTGAGCCTGTTCATACAGCGCTGCCCGCTCGGCCGGATCGGTTTTTTCGCGAGCCTGGTCGATCAGCGCCTGGAACTTGTCATTGCACCAGCGCGCGTAGTTTTCGCCGTTCTTCGCGGCTTCGCAACTGAGCATAGGCGTCAGGAAGTTATCCGGGTCGCCGTTATCGCCCGCCCATCCGGCGGAAACCATATCGTGCTCGCCGTTTTTCGCGCGTTTGAGCATTTCGCCCCATTCCATCACGCGGATGTCGATCTTGATCCCGACCTTGGCCAGGTCAGCCTGCATCATCTGTGCGCCGAGCATCGGGTTCGGGTTGGTCGGGCCGCCACCGTTGCGGGTGAACAGGGTGAAGGTGGTGCCTTCCGGTACGCCGGCTTCCTTGAGCAGGGCGCGGGCCTTGTCCAGGTCGCGGGGTGGGTTTTTCAGGCTGTGGTTGTAGCCCAGCAGCGTGTCCGGGAACGGGTTGACCGCCACGGTCGCATTGCCTTTACCAAACAGCGCGTTGACATAAGCCTCTTTGTCGAAGGCGATGTCGATGGCTTTGCGCACCCGCACATCACTCATGTATTTGTGCGTGGTGTTCATGGCGATGTACGAAACGGTCATCGCGTTCAGTTCGTCGACGCTCAGCTTGGCGTCTTTCTTGATGCTCGGGATGTCATCCGGCTTCGGATACAGCGCGACCTGGCACTCGTTGGCCTTGAGCTTTTGCAGGCGCACGTTGTTGTCGGTGGCGATGGCCAGGATCAACGAGTCCGCCGGCGGCTTGCCACGGAAGTAATCCGGGTTGGCCTTGAAGCGAACCTGAGCGTCCTTGGCGTAACGCTGGAAAATGAACGGGCCGGTGCCGACCGGTTTGTTGTTCAGGTCACCGGTCTTGTTCGCCTTGAGCAACTGGTCGGCGTACTCGGCAGGGTAGATCGAGGAAAACGCCATGGCGATGTCGGCCAGGAACGGCGCTTCGCGGCGGGTCAGGGTGAAGGTGACGGTGTTGTCGTCGATCTTCTCTACGCTTTTGAGCAGTTCCTTGAAGCCCATGCTTTCAAAGTACGGGAAGCCCACGCTCGACAGTTTGTGCCACGGATGATTCGGGTCCAGCTGACGCTGGAAGCTCCAGACCACGTCGTCGGCGTTCATGTCGCGGGTCGGCTTGAAGTATTCGGTGGTGTGGAACTTGACGCCTTTACGCAGGTGGAACGTGTAGGTCAGGCCGTCGTCGCTGATATCCCAGGACTCGGCCAGCGCCGGAATCACTTCCGTGGTGCCGGGCTTGAAGTCCGCCAGGCGGTTGAAGATGGTTTCGGCCACCGCATCGGCTGTGACTGCAGTCGTGTACTGAACCATGTCGAAGCCTTCCGGACTGGCTTCGGTGCAAACCACCAGGGGTTTGGCCGAGACGCCAACGGCAACACTCAGCAACGCGGCAGCGATGGCCGCACGTAGGGGAAGCATTTTCATCAAGAACCCTCTGCAATCGGTTGAACAGGAAAAAACCGAACGGCCGACTCCTCATGAGTCAGCCGTCGGCTGGCGCTTTTTACAAAATTTTGAACGGGATGGTGGTCACGAGACGGAACTCGTTGATGCTGCCGTCAGCCTGGTTATCGCTGGCGCGGTGGGTGGTGTAGGTCGCGCGGACTGTGGTGGCCTTGAGCGGGCCGCTCTGTACGGCGTACGAAGTACCGATGCCGTATTCATAGTGGTTCTCGCCATCCATATTGCGCACGTCGTAGGCGGTGCCGGTGTAGTGCGTACCGTCGATGCCCCAGCCGCGAGCCTGGTAGATGTTGAACTTCAGGCCTGGCACGCCGTATTCGGCCATGTTCAGGCCGTAGGCGATCTGGAAGGATTTCTCGTTCGGTCCGTTGAAGTCGGACAGCAAGGAGTTGGCCAGGTAAATGCCGTTGGTTTCATGCAGGTAGTCGAAGTACTCGTTACCGTTCACTTCCTGGTAAGAGAACGTCAGGCTATGGGCGAGGTGAGTCAGACCCAACGACAGCGAGTAGGTGTCGTTGTCAATCTCACCCATCAACTTTTTGCCTTCGTCGACGGTTTTGTAGTAGTTCAGGCCGGTGGTCAGGCTCAGGATCGAGCTGTCACCCAGTTCGTGAGTCGCGCCAAAGTAGTACTGGTTCCAGAAGTCTTCGACGTTGGTCGCGTACAGGCTGGTTTTCAGGCTTTTCAGCGGCTGATAGTTCAGACCTGCGGTGTTTACGTGGTCGGTTTCAGCGCCATTGGCCGAGTACTCGGAAGTGAATTTGGTCAGGCTCTGCTCGGTACGAGGCGATACGCGGTCGAAGGTGCCGAGGTCGAACGACAGGTTGTCGAACTCTTCGCTGTGAATGGTCACACCTTCAAAGCTCGAAGGCAGCGGGCGGTTGCCGATGACGTCGACGATCGGGCTGCTGAAGTTCTGGCGGCCGGCGGTCAGGGTGGTGTTGGAGATACGCGCCTTGACGTTGGCCAGGCCCAGTTTGCTCCACTGATCTACCGCGTCGCCGTTGGTGTGAGCCAGGGTACGGTTGGAACCGCCCTTGATGTCTTCACGGCTACGATCCAGCGCAATGGCGTTGTAAGCAGCGACTTCGGTGCTGAACCCCACGGTGCCCTGGGTGAAACCCGAGGTGTAATTCAGGATGGTGCCCTGAACCCAGTTGATACGGCGCGTGCCGTTCAGGGTCTCGCCGTGGCGCTCGTATTTGTAGGTAGCGCCTCGCTGTTTATCTTCGTTGGCGTACCAGTTACGGGTGCTGCCCGACAGGCTCTGGCCATCAATGAAGCCCTTGGCTTCCGACTGTGCATTGGTGCTTGCCAATTGGGTCGGAACGAAGTCCTGGCTCTGGGATTCTGCGTAGGCCGTGGCGGTAACGCTGCTGATGGCCAAGGCCAATAACGCGGTGCTGCTCAGTTTCATGGGTGAAGCTCCTTTCTTTCTTTTTTAATGCCGGTCTTTTTTTGTGATCCGGCTATTGGTTTTGAAACGCATACAAGGCTTCGCAAACGTTTGCTTTCGGCCTGATCGGCAAACAGCGGCAATACGCTTGCGTGAGGGCGGAATCCGCCCCCAGCGTTTTTGGCTAATCGGTTATTGGTCGATACTGACGCCCGAGAACACGTTGCGGCCGAAAGGACTCACCTTGAATCCTTCGACTTTGGCGCTCAACGGCTGGTTGACCGTCGAGTGGGCGACAGGCGTGATCGGCACTTGCTGCTTGAGCAACTGCTGAGCCTGTTTGTAGAGCACGGTGCGCTGGTCACGGTCGGTGACGACCTTGGCCTGCTTGATCAGCTTGTCGTAAGCCGGATCACACCATTGGGAGTAGTTGTTGCCGCCAATGGCGTCGCAGCTGTAAAGCGTGCCGAGCCAGTTGTCCGGATCCCCGTTGTCACCGGTCCAGCCAATCAGGCTGACGTCGTGCTCGCCATTCTTGGTGCGCTTGATGTACTCGCCCCATTCGTAGCTGACGATCTTGACCTTGAGGCCGATCTTCGCCCAGTCCGCCTGAAGCATCTCGGCCATCAACTTGGCGTTGGGGTTGTAGGGACGCTGAACCGGCATCGCCCACAAAGTGATTTCGGTGCCTTCCTTCACGCCGGCAGCCTTGAGCAGTTCCTTGGCTTTTTCCGGGTTGTAGGCGGCGTCCTTGATGGTGTCGTCGTAGGACCATTGGGTCGGTGGCATGGCGTTTTGCGCGAGTTGCCCGGCCCCTTGGTAAACGGCATTGAGAATGCCTTGCTTGTTTACCGCCATGTCCAGCGCCTGGCGCACTTCGAGCTGGTCGAATGGTTTGTGGCGCACGTTGTAGGCGATGTAACCGAGGTTGAAACCGGGCTTCTCGATGAGCTTGAGTTTTGCGTCGTTCTTCAGCGCTTCGACATCGGCAGGACGTGGGTGCAGGGTGATCTGGCACTCATTGGCCTTGAGCTTCTGCACCCGCACAGAGGCGTCGGTGTTGATGGCGAAAATCAGGTTGTCGAGTTTGACCCGGCTCGGGTCCCAGTACTGCTTGTTGCCGCTGTAACGGATGTTGGAATCTTTCTGGTAGCTCTTGAACACGAACGGCCCGGTGCCGATCGGCTTCTGGTTGATGTCGCTCGGTTTGCCTTCGGCCAGCAGCTTGTCGGCGTACTCGGCGGACAGGATGGCGGCGAAGCTCATGGCGATGTTCTGGATGAACGCGGCGTCAACGCTGTTGAGCGTCATGACCACGGTCAGCGGCCCGGTCTTCTCGACCTTGGCGATGTTCTTGTTCAGGCTCATCCCGTTGAAGTACGGGAATTCGGTTGGATAAGCCTTACGGAAAGGTTGCTGCGGATCGAGCATGCGGTTGAAGGTGAACAGCACGTCGTCAGCGTTGAAATCACGGCTCGGCGTGAAGTACTTGGTCGTGTGAAATTTCACCCCTTCGCGCAGGTGAAAGGTGTACTTGAGGCCGTCCTCGGAAATATCCCAGCTTGTTGCCAGGCCTGGTACGACGTTGGTGGCGCCTTTTTCGAACTCTGCCAGTCGGTTGTACAACGGCTCGGCGGCGTCGTTGTCGGTCGCGGTCGTGTACTGCGCAGTGTCGAAGCCAGCCGGGCTGCCTTCAGAGCAGAACACCAGGCTGTTGTTGGCGGCCTGGCTGATGGAAGTGGCGGCCAGCAGGCCGGTGCCCAGTAATGCGGATAAAACCAAGGTATGGCGCATGACGCTCCCTTTTCTCTTTCGCTAAGTGTTTTCAATGAGCCGCTCCCGTCCGGGGACGTGGAGGCATCACTGATCTCAAGCCATGGCGTGCAACAAAACCGAGAGCCCACACATGAATTGGTCAGATCCCGACGGTATGAGCCGTGGGTCTGGCAGTAAATGCGTAAAGTCCTAAAGACTCGTAGGAAAGTTCAACGCGTCCGACACCGCCGTCGTAATACTCGGCGGAAATGGATGTAGGCTGTTTCCTAATTTCTCGGCAGAAAAAAGCAACGGCGACGTCAAAAACGTCGCCGTTGCCAAATCTTATTTGCTGACGCTAACGCCGTAGAAGGAGTTCAAGCCGAACGGGCTGATCTTGAAATCCTGCACTTCGTTGCGCATGGGTTGGAACACCGTCGAGTGAGCGATAGGTGTCATCGGAACAGCGTCTTTGAGGACGTGCTGCGCCTGCTTGTACAGTTCGGTGCGCTTGCCCTGATCGGTCGTGCGCTTGGCTTCTTTGACGATGCCGTCGAACTTCTTGTCGCACCACTTGGAGAAGTTGTTGCCTTCCAGCGAGTCGCAGCCGAACAGCACGTTGAGCCAGTTGTCCGGGTCACCGTTGTCGCCGCTCCAGCCAATCAGCATCGCGCCGTTTTCGCCGCCTTTGGAGCGCTTGATGTACTCGCCCCACTCGTAGGTCACGATCTTGGCCTTGATGCCGACCTTGGCCCAGTCGGACTGCAGCATTTCAGCCATCAGTTTGGCGTTCGGGTTGTACGGACGCTGCACCGGCATCGCCCACAGGTTGATCTCGGTGCCTTCCTTGACGCCCGCTTCCTTGAGCAGCTCTTTGGCTTTCTCAGGGTTGTACGGCGCATCCTTGATGGTGGTGTCGTAAGACCACTGGGTCGGCGGCATGGCGTTGACCGCCAGTTGACCTGCACCCTGGTAAACCGAGTCGATGATCTGTTGTTTGTTGACGGCCATGTCCAGTGCCTGACGCACTTTCAGTTGGGCCATCGGGTTCGGCTCGGTGCTGCCCTTGATCTTGTCCATCACGTTGTAGGCGATGTAACCCAGGTTGAAACCAGCCTGGTTAGGCACCTTCAACGTCTTGTCTTCCTGCAGCGCCTTCAGGTCGGCCGGACGCGGGAACAGAGTGATCTGGCACTCGCCCTTTTTCAGCTTCTGAATACGTACCGACGGGTCGGTGGTGATGGCGAAGATCAGGTTGTCGATCTTGACGTCTTCAGGCTTCCAGTAGTCCTTGTTCCCGGTGTAGCGGATGTTGGAGTCTTTCTGGTAGCTCTTGAACACGAACGGACCCGTGCCGACCGGCTTCTGGTTGATGTCGGCGGCTTTGCCTTCTTTCAGCAGTTGAGCGGCGTACTCGGCGGACTGCACCGAGGCGAAGCTCATGGCCATGTTCTGGATGAACGCGGCATCCACTTCTTTCAAAGTGAACTTGACGGTGTGGTCGTCGACTTTATCGATCTTGGTGATGTTGGTGTCCATCCCCATGTCGGTGAAGTACGGGAATTCGGTCGGGTACGCCTTACGGAACGGATCATCCTTGTTAATCATGCGATTAAAGGTGAACAGCACGTCGTCGGCGTTGAACTCGCGAGTCGGTTTGAAATACGGGGTGGTGTGGAACTTGACGCCTTCACGCAGGTGGAAGGTGTAAGTCAGGCCATCAGCGGAGATGTCCCACTTGGTCGCCAGACCAGGAATAACGGCGGTGCCGCCGCGCTCGAACTGGGTCAGACGGTTGAACATGGTTTCTGCAGAGGCGTCGAAGTCGGTTCCGGTGGTGTACTGACCAGGATCAAAACCAGCCGGGCTCCCTTCGGAGCAAAACACCAGGTTAGTCGCCGCTTGGGCGAAAGGTGCGGCAGCTAACAAGCTGGCGCCGACTAAAAACGGAATGACCGCGTGTTTAAGCATGTTGGCCTCATGATTTGTTGTCATTTTTGGAATTAGAGGACGACCTCGTGAGCCGTGCCTGCGGATACTTATGCAGGGGCCATACCCAATGCAAGATCCTGAACGACCACAGGCCTTAAACAGTGGCACGAACGTACCTTAATGTCGCATATGTATAAATTCACGCGCATTTGATCGTTTGCGCAGGTTTTTTTCAGTGCAAATCGCGCACCGGTGAGGGGCAACCGGGGCGCGTGGCGCACCCGGTTGGAGCGTGGTGTTACTTATTTATACCCACACCATAGAAGGGCGTGAGGCCGAATGGGCTGATCTTGAAGTCGGTGACTTCCTTGCGCAGTGGCTGGAACACCGTGGAGTTGGCGATCGGCGTGATAGGTACTTGTTGCTTAAGGATTTGTTGTGCCTGTTGATACAGTTTGACCCGCTGCTGTTTGTCCGTGGACACCTTGGCTTGCTGGACGAGCTTGTCGTAAGCCGGGTCGCACCACTTGGCATAGTTGCTGCCCTTCACGGCCGCGCAGCTGTAGAGCACGCCGAGCCAGTTGTCGGGGTCACCGTTGTCGCCGGTCCAGCCGTAAATCATCGCGTCGTGTTCGCCGTTTTTGGCGCGTTTGATGTACTCGCCCCATTCATAGCTGACGATGTTGGCCTTGATGCCGACCTTCTCCCAATCCTGCTGGATCATCTGTGCCGACATCCGCGCGTTGGGGTTGGAGGCACGCTGCACGGTCATGGCCCACAAATTAATGGTCGTACCGGGTGCAACCCCTGCTTCTTTCAGTAGCGCCCTGGCCTTTGTCGGGTCGTGGGGCGCGTCCTTGATGTTCGGGTCATACGACCATTGCGCCGGTGGCAGTGCGTTTTGCGCCAGTTGCCCGGCGCTCTGGTAGACCGCTTTGATGATCGCTGGTTTGTCGATCGCCATGTCCAGGGCCTGACGCACCTTGAGCTGGTCCAGCGGCGGGTGCGTCACGTTATAGGCCAGGAAGCCGAGGTTGAACCCGGCCTGTTTGAGCACGCGCAGGTTCGGGTCTTTCTCCATCACTTCAATGTCGGCCGGACGCGGGTAACCGCTGACCTGGCATTCGCCGGTCTTGAGTTTCTGCAAGCGCACGGCGGCGTCCGGAGTGATCGAGAACACTAGGTTGTCGATTTTCACGTCCTCGGGTTTCCAGTACGCCTTGTTGGCGACGTAGCGGATCTGCGAGTCCTTCTGATAGCGCTTGAACACGAACGGGCCGGTGCCGACAGGTTTCTGGTTGATGTCGGCTGCCTTGCCTTCCTTTAACAGTTGCGCGCCGTACTCGGCCGATTGCACCGAAGCGAAACTCATCGCCAGGTTCTGGATGAAGGCGGCGTCAATGTTGTTCAGGCTGAAGCGCACGGTGTGCTCGTCGATTTTGTCGACGCTCTTGATCGTTTTGTTCAGGTCCATGTCGGTGAAGTAGGGTGATTCGGCGGGATAGGCTTTGCGGAAGGCGTTTTCCGGGTCGAGCAGGCGCTGGAAGGTGAACAGCACGTCGTCGGCGTTGAAATCCCGGGTTGGAGTGAAATAGTCGGTGGTGTGGAATTTCACGCCGTTGCGCAGGTGAAAGGTGTAGCTGAGGCCGTCAGTCGAGACATCCCAGCGTGTGGCCAGGCCGGGTTCGACTTCGGTGCCGCCGCGTTTGAATTGGGTCAGGCGGTTGAAGACGGTTTCGGCCGAGGCGTCGAAGTCAGTGCCGCTGGTGTATTGGCTGGGGTCGAAGCCGGCGGGGCTGGCTTCGGAGCAGTAGACCAGGGTGGTGGCGGCTTGGGCGAATGGGGCGGTGGTGGCGATGGCCAGGGCGAGCAGGAGTGGTTTGACGGTGGTTCTTTCCATGGAGTCCCCGAGGGTTTGGGCGGTGATGTTTTCCGCAGAGTAGCGTCGTAGACGGGGTGGGCGGAAATATCTGTTTTTGAGGTCGACCCCTCTATCTCGGTATATTCAGGCTGTTTGTCGGATGTGCACACATTCAATGTGTAGGTGCTGGCTTGCTGGCGATGGCGGCCTCATAGCCGGCCATTTTCTTTCAGGTGTACATATCCATTCCTGCGGTAACGGCCGCCTATGGTTTCGCCCTTACGGCGAGTCCCTTTTGTCAAACGCCACAAAAGGAACCAGAAAGTCTCGCCCCGAGCGTCCAGCCCCTCGCTAAGGCTCGGCGTTCCCTCGCTCCGGTCCTGCTCCGTGGGCCCGCCGCCATCGGCCATCCATGGCCGGGGGCGGCTAGCCCGGCATCCATGCCGGGCTGCCCACTGCGCAGAACCTCCACTCGGCCTTCCGAAGGGGCGGGCAGATCAAATTCAAAAGCGCAACGCGAGCTAACGCTCGGCCTCGTGGTTTGGCGGGTGTACGCCGATCCATTGTAGGAGCCGGCTCCTACAGGATCGTGTGAACCACTCCCTTCTGTCAGGCAGTCCCACCGCTGACTTTTGCCTGGCCACAAAAAAACGGCGATCACTCAAGTGATCGCCGTTTTTTTGTGCAGGTTATCGAATCACTGCATCAACACTTCAATCGACCCATCCGCCGTCATGCTGACCTGGCTGGTGCCGGCCTCGACTTCCGGGGTCACCGGCGCGGCATCCATGCTCGCCGCTTTCATCATCATCGGCCCGCGCATGTACGGTTGTGGGTAGCCGTTGCTGTTGAGGTTCAGGTTGACGATTTTGTAACCCTTGCCCCCCAGCGCATCGGTGGCCAGTTGTGCGCGGGACTTGAAGGCGGTCACGGCGTCTTTCAGCAGCGCGTCTTCGCTGGCCTTGCGGGTTGGCGTGGCGATGGCGAAGTCCATGCCGCCCATTTTCAGGTCGGTCAGCAGTTCGCCGGTCAGTTTCGACAGTGCGGCGAAGTCCGAGCTCTCCAGGCGCAGTTCGGCGCGTTCACGCCAGGCGGTGATTTTCTGGCCCTTGGTGTCGTAGATCGGGTAGCTGTTGCGACTGCCCTGGCGCAGGGTGATGTCTTTGACTTGCTTGGCCTGGGCCAGTGCCTTGTTCATGGTGGTGCTGACGTCGGCGGCGAGTTTGGCCGGGTCGGTGTTTTGTTCTTCGGTGTAGAGGGTCACGATCATCAGGTCGCGGGCGACTTCCTGACTGACTTCGGCGCGCAGGGAAATCTGGTTGTAATGCAGCTCGTCGGCGGCCAGGGCCGGGAGGCTGGCGACGGTGCCAACGCTGAGGGCGAGAAGGGCGGCGCTGCGGCGGAAAGTGTGCATGAAAACTCCTTGGACGATGCGCAGGGGTTAGGTCCGAGCCTGCGTGAAACCATCAGACTCTAGCTCTAATGATCCGGTTCGCCCAGTTACAACTTCTATACAGATGGATTGACGGTAGCCGCTGCGCGGCCAATCGCGAGCAGGCTCGCTCCCACATTGGAATGCGTTCACCTGTGGGAGCCAGCCTGCTCACGAAGGCGGCCTTATAGACGCAGCTGGTTTTTCTGCCATGTGGCCGTTTGCCGCACTTTTGCCTGTCAGCCCCCGTGCTTGGTTATACTCCGTGCGATCCGCCTGGAGCGCTCATCAGGAGAGCTCATGCTCGCCCCCGTTCAAATCACTTCTGCAACCCGCCAGAATCTCTGGCGGCTGACGTTCATTCGCACCTTGGTGCTGGCCGCTCAGGCCGGTTCGGTGGGCCTGGCTTACTGGCTCGACTTGCTGCCGCTGCCCTGGTTTCAACTGGCCGCGACCCTCGGTTGCTCGATGTTGCTGTGCGCGTTCACGGCGATTCGCTTGCGCACCTCATGGCCCGTCACCGAACTCGAATACGCCGTGCAACTGGCCTGCGACCTGTTTATCCACAGCGCCTTGCTGTATTTCTCCGGCGGTTCGACCAACCCCTTTGTCTCTTATTACCTGGTGCCGCTGACCATCGCCGCCGTGACACTGCCGTGGCGTTATTCAGTGATTCTGTCGGGCATCGCGCTGACGATGTACACCTTGCTCCTGGCGGGTTTCTATCCGTTGCAAACCTTCCCGATTGCCCGGGAAAACCTGCAGGTCTACGGGATGTGGCTGAGCTTTGCCCTCGCGGCGGCGGTGATCACCTTTTTTGCCGCGCGCATGGCCGAAGAGCTGCGCCGGCAGGAAGAGCTGCGCGCTATCCGTCGCGAAGAAGGCCTGCGTGATCAGCAATTGCTGGCCGTCGCGACCGAGGCCGCCGGTGCCGCCCATGAACTGGGTACGCCGCTGGCGACCATGAGCGTGCTGCTCAAGGAAATGCGTCAGGACCACCACGACCCGATGTTGCAGGACGACCTCAGTGTGCTGCAGGATCAGGTCAAACTCTGCAAAGAAACCTTGCAGCAGCTGGTTCGGGCGGCCGAAGCCAATCGCCGCTTGGCGGTAGAAATGCAGGACGTCACCGACTGGCTCGACGAAGCGCTGAACCGCTGGCACCTGATGCGTCCGGAAGCCAGTTACCGCTTCCAGCGCCTGGGCCAGGGCACCGTGCCGCGCATGGCGCCGCCACCGGACCTGACCCAGGCGCTGCTGAATTTGCTCAACAACGCCGCCGATGCGTGCCCCGAAGGGCTGCAAGTGTCGCTGGACTGGAATGCCGAGGACTTGACCATCAGCATTCGCGACCACGGCGCCGGTGTGCCGCTGGCCATTGCCGAACAGATCGGTAAACCGTTTTTTACCACCAAGGGCAAAGGTTTCGGCCTGGGCCTGTTTTTGAGCAAGGCCAGCGTGACACGCGCCGGCGGCTCAGTGAAACTCTACAGTCATGAGGAAGGCGGCACGCTCACCGAGCTGCGCCTGCCCCGTGTCGCCCGAGGAGACGAACATGAGTGAAGAGATCCAAGTCGAAGGCGAAGAACTGCCGCATTTGCTGCTGGTAGATGACGACGCCACGTTCACCCGCGTGATGGCGCGTGCCATGGCCCGCCGCGGTTTTCGCGTCAGCACCGCCGGTTCCGCCGAAGAAGGCCTGACCATCGCCCAGGCCGATATCCCGCATTACGCCGCGCTGGACCTGAAAATGGACGGCGATTCGGGCCTGGTGTTGTTGCCTAAACTGCTCGAACTCGATCCGGACATGCGCGTGGTGATCCTCACCGGTTACTCGAGCATTGCCACCGCCGTCGAGGCGATCAAGCGCGGTGCCTGCAACTACCTGTGCAAACCGGCGGATGCCGACGACGTGCTCGCCGCGCTGCTCTCCGAGCACGCTGACCTCGACACCCTGGTGCCGGAAAACCCGATGTCGGTGGACCGCTTGCAGTGGGAACACATTCAGCGCGTGTTGACCGAACACGAAGGCAACATCTCCGCCACCGCCCGCGCCCTGGGCATGCACCGGCGCACGCTGCAGCGCAAACTGCAAAAGCGTCCCGTTCGTCGCTGAACCTGCGCTGAACGAATGCCGGCCGTGCCTCGCGACAAACCGAGCCGATCCTCTATGATCGGTTCGTGTGTGTTCTTTTCTTTATCGAGCCTTTTCCATGAATCAGAACGCTGAATATTCCGCGGTCAACGACGCGGTGCGCGGGCAGTTTTTTCGCAAAGTCTGGGCGATGATCACGCCTTACTGGCGCAGTGAAGAGAAGGTCAAAGCCTGGACGCTGCTGATCGCGGTGATTGCGTTGTCACTGATCAGCGTGGGCATCTCGGTGTGGTTCAACACCTGGTACAAGGATTTTTACAATGCGCTGCAGCAAAAAGACGAAGCGGCGTTCTGGCGGCTGATTCTTTATTTCTGCGGGATTGCGGCGGTGGCGATTGTCGGTGCCGTGTACCGGCTCTATCTGACGCAGATGCTGACCATTCGCTGGCGTGCCTGGCTCACCGAAAAGCATTTCGCCCGTTGGCTCGGCAACAAGAATTACTACCAGCTGGAACAGGGTGGATACACCGATAACCCGGACCAGCGGATTTCCGAAGACCTTAACAACTTCACCTCGAATACCCTGGAACTGGGCATTGGTTTGCTGCGCAACATTGTCAGCCTGGTGTCGTTCTCGATCATTCTGTGGGGTGTTTCGGGCAGCATTGAAGTGTTCGGTTTTACCATTCCCGGCTATATGTTCTGGTGTGTGCTGGTGTATGCCGTGATCGGCAGCTGGCTGACCCATTTGATCGGTCGGCGCTTGATCGGCCTCAACAACCGACAACAACGCTTCGAAGCTGACCTGCGTTTCTCCATGGTCCGGATTCGCGAGAATGCCGAAAGCATCGCGTTGTACAACGGCGAGCCCAATGAAAACCGTCGCTTGAGTGACCGCTTCGGGCTGGTCTGGCATAACTTCTGGGACATCATGAAGGTGTCCAAGCGTCTGACGTTCTTTACCGCAGGTTACCAACAGGCCGCCATCATCTTTCCGTTCATGGTCGCCGCGCCACGTTACTTCGCGGGCAAGATCGAACTGGGCGAGCTGATGCAAATCAGTTCGGCGTTCGGCAATGTGCAGGAGAGTTTCAGCTGGTTTATCAGTGCGTACCAGAACCTTGCGTCGTGGCGCGCCACTTGTGATCGTCTGCTGAGTTTCCGTCAGGCCATGACCGACAATGAAGAACGTGCGCCAGCCATTGACGTGCAGAATCAAGGTGATGCATTGAAGGTGCATAACCTGGACCTCGACCTCGCGGATGGTCGTCACCTGCTGACCAAAGCCGACATGACCGTGGAGGAGGGCGAGCGCGTAATGCTCAGCGGCCGTTCCGGCAGCGGCAAGTCCACGTTACTGCGGGCGATGGGGCATTTGTGGCCGGCGGGCCACGGTAGCATTCGTCTGCCGGCGGCGCGCTATCTGTTCCTGCCGCAAAAGCCTTATTTGCCGATTGGCACGCTGCGCGAGGCGTTGAGTTATCCACAGCCTGGCGAGACCTATCCGCACGAGCGTTACGTCCATGTGTTGGAAACCTGCCGTTTGCCGCACCTGGTTTCGCGTCTGGATGAAGCGAATCACTGGCAACGCATGCTCTCACCGGGTGAGCAGCAACGTCTGGCCTTTGCCCGTGCGCTGCTTTATGCACCGCAATGGCTGTACATGGATGAGGCGACCTCGGCGATGGATGAAGAGGATGAGGCGTCCTTGTATCAGGCGCTGATCGATGAGATTCCGGGGCTGAGCATCCTCAGCGTCGGGCATCGCAGCAGCCTGAAACGCTTCCACCCGCGGCATGTGCGCATCGACAACGGTCATTTGGTGGACCAAGCCGTAACCGTATAACCACCACCTAACCTGTGGGAGCGGGCTTGCCCGCGATGGCCTCGACGCGGTTCACCCACTGAACCGCGTTATCGTTCATCGCGGGCAGCCACGCTCCTGCAGGGGGCGATGGTGATCGTACAACGGCGTTAAGCTATGATGCGGTTTAAGCCGAACTTTTCGAGACAGACGTTCACCATGGAAAACCCGATCGACGCACCACGCCTCCCTCGCAAGCGCCGCAGCCTCGCACAGGAACTGGTGACGGTGCTGTCCGAGCAGATCCGCGACGGTCACCTCAAGCGCGGCGACAAATTGCCCACCGAGTCGGCGATCATGGATGCCCATGGTGTCAGCCGCACGGTGGTGCGCGAGGCGATTTCCCGTTTGCAGGCAGCCGGGCAGGTGGAAACCCGCCACGGCATCGGCACCTTCGTGCTCGACACGCCGAGCCCGAGCGGTTTCCGTATCGATCCGGCCACCGTGGTGACGCTGCGTGATGTGCTGGCGATTCTGGAACTGCGCATCAGCCTCGAAGTGGAATCCGCCGGCCTCGCCGCACAACGCCGCAGCGCCGAACAGTTGGCCCTGATGCGCGCCGCGCTGGACGCCTTGAACGAAAGCGCGGCCCACGCCAGCGATGCCGTGGCCTCGGACTTCCAGTTCCACCTGCAGATTGCACTGTCGACCGGCAACCGCTACTTCACCGACATCATGACCCACCTGGGCACCAGCATCATTCCGCGGACGCGCCTGAATTCGGCGCGCCTGGCCCACGACGACCAGCAGCATTACATGGGGCGCCTGAGCCGCGAGCACGAAGAGATTTACGATGCGATCGCCCGCCAGGATTCCGATGCGGCGCGGGCGGCGATGCGTTTGCACCTGACGAACAGCCGCGAGCGGTTGCGTCATGCCCATGAAGAGGCTGAGGCGCAGCGGGGGTAGGTTTTCCCCGGTTAAGATCTTTATTTCCTGACAGGTCGCCTTCGCGAGCAGGCTCGCTCCCCCATTGGATTTGTGTACAACCACGATCAAATGTGGGAGCGAGCCTGCTCGCGAAGGGCCGACCGCCCTCTCGCAAAACTTCAATTAGTCGCCTCTCCTCCGACAACATACCACTGCCGCCAAACAGGCTCTGCGGCAGCATTTACCTGCCTGAACAGCTGCCTTCCCACCTCATTCCCCCTATGAAATTTACGCCCCGGCGATGAAATGCAGTTGACGGTTATTATTTAAGTTGTACGATGACCTACAACTCGGCGCAAGCTGAACGCTTTCCTCATACACAAACGTTGCTACCCAGGGTGTTCGAATAATGAATCCACAAGAACTGAAGTCCATCCTCTCTTCCGGTCTGTTGTCTTTCCCGGTTACCGATTTCAATGCTCAGGGCGACTTCAATCGCGCGGGCTACATCAAGCGTCTCGAATGGCTGGCCCCATACGGCGCCTCGGCTCTGTTCGCCGCAGGCGGCACCGGTGAGTTCTTCTCTCTGGCGGCCAGCGAATATTCGGAAATCATCAAGACGGCCGTCGACACCTGCGAAACCAGCGTGCCGATTCTGGCCGGTGTGGGCGGTTCGACCCGTCAAGCCATCGAATACGCACAGGAAGCCGAGCGTCTGGGCGCCAAAGGCCTGTTGCTGCTGCCGCACTACCTGACCGAAGCCAGCCAGGACGGCGTTGCCGCCCACGTTGAAGCCGTGTGCAAATCGGTGAAGATCGGCGTGGTGGTTTACAACCGCAACGTCTGCCGCCTGACCGCGCCGTTGCTGGAGCGTCTGGCCGAGCGCTGCCCGAACCTGATCGGCTACAAGGATGGCCTGGGCGATATCGAATTGATGGTGTCGATCCGTCGTCGCCTCGGCGATCGCTTCAGCTACCTGGGTGGTTTGCCGACCGCCGAAGTCTACGCAGCGGCCTATAAGGCACTGGGCGTGCCGGTTTACTCCTCGGCGGTGTTCAACTTCATCCCGAAAACCGCGATGGATTTCTACCACGCTATCGCTCGCGAAGATCACGCCACCGTCGGCAAGATCATCGACGACTTCTTCCTGCCGTACCTGGACATCCGTAACCGCAAAGCCGGTTACGCGGTGAGTATCGTCAAGGCCGGGGCAAAAATTGCCGGCTATGACGCAGGTCCTGTGCGTGCGCCGCTGACCGATCTGCTGCCGGAAGAGTACGAAGCTCTGGCCGCGCTGATCGACAAGCAAGGTGCGCAGTAACACACCCGATTAAACAAGGCCGCTGAGCAATCAGCGGCCTTTTGCGTGAGGAGATTCCCAAGTGGCAGATGCAAAGCGTTTTGATAACTACATCAACGGTGAATGGGTGGCGGGCAGTGAATATTGCGCCAACGTCAACCCGTCCGAACTGACCGACACCATCGGTGAATACGCCAAGGCTGATCTGGCCCAGGTCCACGCCGCCATCGACGCTGCTCGCGCTGCGTTCCCGGCATGGTCCACTTCGGGCATTCAGGCACGTCACGACTCGCTGGATAAAGTCGGTACTGAAATCCTCGCTCGCCGCGAAGAGCTCGGCACTTTGCTCGCCCGTGAAGAAGGCAAGACCTTGCCTGAAGCCATCGGCGAAGTGACTCGCGCCGGTAACATCTTCAAGTTCTTCGCCGGTGAAACCCTGCGCCTGTCTGGTGACTACTTGCCGTCGGTACGTCCGGGCGTCAACGTCGAAGTGACCCGCGAAGCCTTGGGTGTGGTTGGCCTGATCACCCCGTGGAACTTCCCGATCGCCATCCCTACGTGGAAAATCGCCCCGGCCCTGGCCTATGGCAACTGCGTCGTGCTGAAACCGGCGGATCTGGTGCCGGGTTGCGCCTGGGCGCTGGCCGAAATCATCTCCCGCGCAGGCTTCCCGGCGGGCGTGTTCAACCTGGTGATGGGCAGCGGTCGTGTAGTTGGCGATGCGCTGGTGCAGAGCCCGAAAGTCGATGGCATCAGCTTCACCGGTTCCGTCGGTGTCGGTCGTCAGATCGCGGTCAGCTGCGTCTCGCGCCAGGCCAAGGTTCAGCTGGAAATGGGCGGCAAGAACCCGCAGATCATTCTCGACGACGCCGACCTCAAGCAAGCGGTCGAGTTGTCGGTACAGAGCGCGTTCTACTCCACTGGCCAGCGTTGCACCGCTTCGAGCCGCTTCATCGTCACTGCCGGGATTCACGACAAATTCGTTGAAGCCATGGCCGAGCGCATGAAGTCGATCAAGGTCGGCCACGCGCTGAAAACCGGTACCGACATCGGTCCGGTGGTTTCGCAAGCTCAGCTTGAACAGGACATGAAGTACATCGACATCGGCCAGTCCGAAGGTGCGCGTCTGGTCAGCGGCGGTGGTTTGGTAACGTGCGACACCGAAGGCTACTACCTCGCGCCAACGCTGTTTGCCGACAGCGAAGCCGCGATGCGCATCAGCCGCGAAGAGATCTTCGGCCCGGTGGCCAACATCGTTCGCGTGGCGGATTACGACGCGGCACTGGCCATGGCCAACGACACCGAATTCGGTCTGTCGGCGGGCATCGCCACCACATCGCTGAAGTACGCCAACCACTTCAAACGCCACTCCCAGGCCGGGATGGTGATGGTCAACCTGCCGACGGCGGGCGTGGATTACCACGTTCCATTCGGTGGGCGCAAAGGTTCATCCTATGGATCGCGCGAGCAGGGTCGCTATGCGCAAGAGTTCTACACGGTCGTAAAAACCTCCTACATCGGTTCCTGATTCACCGCCGTACCTGTGGGAGCTGGCTTGCCAGCGATAGCATCACCGCGAAGTGACTGACACTGCGCGGTGCCTGCATCGCGGGCAAGCCCGGCTCCCACAGGAAGTCAGCGCCTACAAAACATCGTTATTACCCGCATAAAAATAATCAGTGGGAGTACATCTACATGCAATCGACCCAAAAGCCGACTCACGTCCGCTATTTGATCCTGCTCATGCTGTTTCTGGTGACCACGATCAATTACGCCGACCGGGCGACCATCGCCATCGCCGGCTCCAGCCTGCAAAAAGACCTCGGCATCGACGCGGTCACCCTCGGTTATATCTTCTCTGCATTCGGTTGGGCCTACGTGGCCGGGCAAATTCCCGGTGGCTGGCTGCTGGACCGTTTTGGTTCGAAAAAAATCTATGCGCTGAGCATCTTCACCTGGTCGCTGTTCACCGTGCTGCAGGGCTATGTCGGCGAGTTCGGCATGTCCACGGCAGTGGTTGCGCTGTTCATGCTGCGCTTCCTGGTGGGCCTGGCCGAAGCGCCATCCTTCCCCGGTAATGCACGCATCGTCGCGGCCTGGTTTCCGACCGCTGAACGTGGCACCGCTTCGGCGATCTTCAACTCGGCGCAATACTTTGCCACTGTATTGTTCGCGCCGCTGATGGGCTGGATCGTCTACAGCTTCGGCTGGCAGCACGTGTTCATCGTCATGGGCGTGATCGGCATCATCTTCTCGGGCATCTGGCTCAAGGTTATCCACAGCCCACGCCAGCACCCGATGATCAACGACGCCGAGTTCAAGCACATTGCCGACAACGGCGGCATGGTCGACATGGACCAGGACAAAGGCAAAGGCAAGAAGGTCGACGGTCCGAAGTGGGACTACATCCGCCAGTTGCTGACCAACCGCATGATGCTCGGCGTGTACCTCGGCCAATACTGCATCAACGGCATCACCTACTTCTTCCTGACCTGGTTCCCGGTGTACCTGGTGCAAGAACGCGGCATGACCATCCTCAAGGCCGGTTTCATTGCCTCGTTGCCGGCGATCTGCGGCTTCATTGGTGGTGTGCTCGGCGGGGTGATTTCCGACTACCTGCTGCGCAAAGGCCATTCCCTGACCTTTGCCCGCAAGGCGCCGATCATCGCCGGTTTGCTGGTCTCCAGCAGCATCGTGGCCTGCAACTATGTGGATGTTGAATGGATGGTCGTGGGCTTCATGGCCCTGGCATTCTTCGGCAAAGGCGTGGGTGCGCTGGGTTGGGCGGTGGTGTCCGACACCTCGCCGAAACAGATCGCCGGGCTCAGCGGTGGCCTGTTCAACACCTTCGGTAACATTGCGTCGATCACCACGCCGATTGTCATCGGCTACATCATCAGCTCCACCGGCTCGTTCAAATGGGCGCTGGTGTTTGTCGGTTGCAACGCACTGGTTGCAGTGTTCAGCTACCTGGTGATCGTCGGTCCGATCAAACGTGTGGTGCTCAAAGAGCCACCGGTCAACGGCCCTGAAACAAACAACAAATTGTCACAAGCGCATTCCTGAGGAGCGGCGTCATGCAGTTGATTGAACATTCCGACTCGCCGCGCTACATCCGCCTGCACGAGCGGGACAACGTCGTGATCGTGGTCAATGACCAAGGCGTCCCGGCAGGCACCGAGTTTCCCGATGGCCTGGTGACGGTGGACTTCGTGCCGCAGAGCCACAAAGTCACCCTTGAGGACATTCCCGAGGGCGGCCAGGTGATTCGTTACGGCCAGACCATTGGCTACGCGTTGCAGCCGATTCCGCGCGGCAGTTGGGTCAAGGAAGATCAACTGCGCATGCCCACCGCGCCACCGCTGGACAGCTTGCCGCTGTCCACCGAAGTGCCGGCCGCGCAGGCACCGCTGGAAGGTTTTACGTTCGAGGGTTATCGCAATGCCGACGGCACTGTCGGCACGCGCAACATTCTCGGGATCACCACGACGGTGCAGTGCGTTACTGGCGTTCTGGATCATGCGGTCAAACGCATCAAGGACGAGTTGCTGCCCAAGTATCCGAACGTCGATGACGTGGTCGCGCTGACTCACAGCTACGGCTGCGGCGTGGCGATCACCGCCACCGACGCGTACATCCCGATTCGCACCGTGCGCAATCTGGCGCGCAACCCGAACCTGGGCGGCGAAGCGCTGGTGATCAGTCTGGGCTGCGAGAAATTGCAGGCTGGGCAGGTGATGCACGAGAACGACAGCTCGGTGGATTTGAGCGAGCCGTGGTTGTATCGCTTGCAGGATTCGAGTCACGGTTTCACCGAGATGATCGAGCAGATCATGGCGCTGGCCGAGACCCGTTTGAAGAAGCTCGACCAACGTCGCCGGGAAACCGTGCCAGCGTCCGAGTTGATCCTTGGCATGCAGTGCGGCGGCAGCGATGCGTTCTCCGGCATCACCGCCAACCCGGCGCTGGGTTACGCCTCTGACCTGTTGCTGCGCGCTGGCGCGACCGTGATGTTTTCCGAAGTCACCGAAGTGCGCGACGCGATTTACCTGTTGACGTCCCGTGCCGAAACCGAGGAAGTCGCTCAGGAACTGGTACGGGAAATGGACTGGTACGACCGTTACCTGGCCAAGGGTGAAGCGGACCGCAGCGCCAATACCACACCGGGTAACAAGAAGGGCGGGTTGTCGAACATTGTCGAGAAGTCCCTCGGGTCGATCGTCAAATCCGGCAGCAGCGCGATCAACGGCGTGCTGGGCCCTGGCGAACGTTTCAAGCGCAAAGGGCTGATTTTCTGCGCGACCCCGGCCAGTGATTTTGTCTGCGGGACGCTGCAGTTGGCGGCCGGGATGAACCTGCATGTGTTCACCACCGGTCGCGGTACGCCGTATGGTTTGGCGATGGCGCCGGTGGTGAAGGTATCGACCCGGACCGAACTGGCGCAGCGCTGGCCTGACTTGATCGACATCGATGCCGGGCGGATCGCGACCGGGCGCGCTTCGATCGAGGACCTTGGCTGGGAGTTGTTTCACTACTACCTGGATGTCGCCAGCGGCAAGAAGCAGACGTGGGCGGAGCAGCATAAGCTGCATAACGACATCACGTTGTTCAACCCGGCGCCGATCACCTGAGACCGCGTTATCGTTCATCGCCAGCAGGCTGGCTCCCACAATGATCTTCGGTGTTCACACAGTTTGTGCAACAAAGAAGATCTCCTGTGGGAGCGAGACCGGCTTGCCGGCGATGGCGATCTACCAGACGCCAACGTCCTCGGTGGCTTATCATTAGCCAACTAACGACACCCTCAAGGTTCTCCCCGGCATGCTGGCAATCTTCCTCGAAACCCTGAACATCACCGCGCCGGTGTTTGCCATGCTGTTTCTGGGTGTGCTGCTCAAGCGCATCAACTGGATCAACGACAACTTCATTCACACCGCGTCGGCCTTGGTGTTCAACGTCACCATGCCGGCCTTGCTGTTTCTGGGCATCCTGCATGCCGACCTGCACGCCGCACTGCAACCGGCGCTGCTGATCTATTTCTCGATTGCGACGCTGGTGTGTTTTGCCATCGCCTGGGGCTGGGCGATCTGGAAGTGTCCGCGAGAAGACCGCGGGATTTACACCCAGGGTGCGTTTCGCGGTAACAACGGCGTCATTGGCCTCGCGCTGGCAGCGAGCATGTACGGCGATTACGGGATTTCCCTCGGGGCGATTCTCGCGGCGCTGGTGATTCTGTTTTACAACACGCTTTCGACCATTGTGCTGGCGGTCTACAGCCCGGTGATCAAGTCCGACCCGTGGAGCATCTGCAAAAGCGTGATGATCAACCCATTGATCATCAGCGTGTTTGCGGCGGCGCCGTTTGCGTATTTCAAGATCGGTTTGCCGGGCTGGCTGGAGACGTCCGGCCAGTATTTGGCGCAAACCACGTTGCCGTTGGCGTTGATCTGCATCGGCGGCACGCTGTCGCTGGCGGCCATGCGCAAGAGCGGCAATATTGCGCTCAGCTCCAGCCTGGTAAAGATGATCGGCCTGCCGGTGCTGGCGACGCTGGGCGCTTGGCTATGGGGCTTTCGCGGGGCGGAGTTGGGGATTCTGTTCCTGTACTTCGGCAGCCCGACCGCCGCGGCCAGTTTTGTCATGGCGCGTCAGGCCAACGGTAATCATGAGCTCGCGGCAGCGATCATTGTGATCACCACGTTGATGGCGGCGGTGACCACCAACATCGGGATCTTCCTGCTGCAGTGGGGCGGGTGGATCTAGCTTCACGATTTTCAGTGATCCTAAGGGCCTCATCGCGGGCAAGCCCGCTCCCACAGTGATCTTCAGTGCTCACACAATTAGTGCAGCAAAGAAGATCCCCTGTGGGAGCGGGCTTGCCCGCGATAGCGATTTCAATGTCACTGCAAAAGCCAGACTGTTACTCGGGCTTCTGGTAGCTATCGATCACTTCCTGCGCCGCCCGAAACGCATCGATCGCCGCCGGCACGCCCGCATACACCGCGCAATGCAGCAGTGCCTCGCGAATCTCTTCCACCGTGCAGCCGTTGTTCAGCGCGCCGCGCACGTGACCTTTCAACTCTTGCGGGCACTTCAGCGCGGTCAGCGCGGCAAGGGTGATCAGGCTGCGGGTTTTCAGCGGCAACCCTGCGCGATTCCACACACTGCCCCAGGCGTGTTCGTTGACGAAATCCTGCAGCGGCTGGGTGAACTCGGTGGCATTGCCCAAGGCGCGATCGACGAAAGCGTCGCCCATCACTTGGCGGCGGACTTCAACGCCGGGTTTTTTATGGTCGGTCATGGCAATTCCTTCTTGTGGTGTTGGCGACGCCAGGCGCGTAGCGACGTGAACAGCAAGAACGCCACAAGCGTCGGCAGGACGAAAAACAGCATCAGGTGTTCAAGCTTGCCGGCCAGCGGCATGCCGGTGGTGAATGACACCACGTGCAGACCGTAAGCCAGGTACAAGCCCAAAAACAGCAGACCTTCGGCGCGGGTCACCCGGTAGCCGGAATAGAACACCGGCAGGCACAGCGCCGCGACGCCGAGCATCACCGGCAAATCGAAATCCAGCGCGTTGGGCGAGACCGACAACGGCGATGGCGCGATCAGAGCAGTGACGCCCAGTACGCCCAACAGGTTGAACAGGTTGCTGCCGATCACGTTGCCGACGGCGATGTCGCGCTGACCCCGCAATGCCGCAATCAATGAGGTCGCCAGTTCCGGCAACGAAGTGCTGACGGCGACGATGGTCAGGCCGATGATCCGCTCCGACAGCCCCAGGTCCGTAGCGACCGACACCGCCGCGCCCAACAGCAAATGCCCGGCGTAGATCAGCATCGCCAGGCCGGCGACGATCATCAGCAGACTGCTGACCCACGGCACTTGGGGGCCTTCGTGGAGTGGCGATTGCGGGCGGACCGAGTGCCGCGACTGGCGCAGCAACAAGCCCAGATACAGCACCAGCGCCGCCAACAGCATCACGCCGTCGGCCCGGGTCAGTTCTTCATTCCACGCCAGAACGAACACCAGCAGGCTGGCGCCGATCATCAGCGGAATGTCCAGGCGCACCAGTTGCCGCGAGACCCGCAGCGGGATGATCAGCGCCGAGAGCCCGAGGGTGACGAGAATGTTGAAGATGCTGCTGCCGATCACGCTGCCGACGGCGATGTCGGCGTTCTGCGCCAGCGTGGCTTGCAGGCTGACGGCCATTTGCGGGGCGCTGCTGCCGAGGGCGACGATGGTCAGGCCGATGATCAGCGGTCGGACATGCAGGCGCGCGGCCAGGCGCACGGCGGCGCGCACCATCAGCTCGGCACCGGCGATCAGTAGAACCAGGCCGCTGAGCAGTTCAATCATGCTGAGCAGGGGGATGTCGGCAAGTCCGAAAATGGTCGGGGCTCCGTCAGTCAGTCGAGGGCTTGCACGCGAACCCGTGCGGTGCCGCTTTTAAGCATGCCCAGTTGCTCGGCGGCTTCATGAGACAAGTCGATCAGACGTCCGCGAGTATGCGGCCCGCGATCATTGATGCGGACGACGCAGGACTTGTCGTTTTTCAGATTAGTGACCTTCACCCGTGTACCAAAAGGTAGTTGGCGGTGGGCGGCGGTCAGGGAATTCTTGTCGAAACGCTCACCACTGGCGGTGCGTTTGCCTTGGTGTCTGGCGCCGTAATAGGACGCCACGCCTGTCTGGTCGTAGCCGTGTGGATCGACGACATCGGTGCTGGCGCAACCGGCGAGCAGAGAGAGCAGGGCGCAGGCACCCAATAGACGCTTCATTCAAGGTCTCCCGAAAACAAATGTGGGAGCCAGCCTGCTGGCGATCGCGGAGTATCAGACACGGGTATGTTGAATGTCAGACCGCAATCGCCAGCAGGCTGGCTCCCACAAGGGGTGGAGCCAGATTTGACGGCTGGCTCCATTCTCATCAGCCTTCGAGCTTGCTTTTCAGCAGTTCGTTGACTTGTTGCGGGTTGGCCTTGCCTTTGGAGGCTTTCATGGCCTGACCGACGAAGAAGCCGAACATCTTGCCGCGTTTGGCTTCGTCTGCCGCGCGGTATTGCTCGACCTGCTCGGCGTTGGCCGCAAGCATTTCGTCCAGCACCGCCGAGATCGCGCCGCTGTCGGTCACTTGCTTCAGACCGCGCTTGTCGATGATCTCGTCTGCGCTGCCTTCACCGTTGGCCATCGCTTCAAACACCACTTTGGCGATCTTGCCGGAGATGGTGTTGTCCTTGATGCGCAACAGCATGCCGCCCAGCTGCTCGGCCGAAACCGGCGATTGATCGATGTCCAGGCCTTGTTTGTTCAACAGGCTGCCCAGTTCAACCATGACCCAGTTGGCCGCCAGTTTGGCGTCGCCGCCGATGCTCGCGACTTTCTCGAAGTAATCGGCTTGCTCGCGGCTGGTGGCCAGGACGCTGGCGTCGTAGACCGACAGACCGAACTGCTCCTGGAAGCGCTCGCGTTTCTGCGGTGGCAATTCCGGCAGCGTGGCGCGCACGTCGTCGAGGAACGAGTTCTCGATGACCACCGGCAGCAGGTCCGGATCGGGGAAGTAACGGTAGTCGTTGGCTTCCTCTTTGCTGCGCATCGGACGGGTTTCGTCCTTGTTCGGATCGTACAGGCGGGTCTGCTGGATCACCTTGCCGCCGTCTTCGATCAGCTCGATCTGACGCTGCACTTCGGTGTTGATCGCCTTCTCGATGAAGCGGAACGAGTTGACGTTCTTGATCTCGCAGCGCGTGCCGAACTCAGCCTGACCTTTCGGGCGGATCGACACGTTGCAGTCGCAGCGCAGCGAACCTTCGGCCATGTTGCCGTCGCAGATGCCCAGATAGCGCACCAGCGCGTGGACGGCCTTGACGTAAGCCACGGCTTCCTTGGCGCTGCGCATGTCCGGCTCGGAAACGATTTCCAGCAGCGGCGTGCCGGCGCGGTTCAGGTCGATGCCGGTGGCGCCGTTGAATTCTTCGTGCAGGCTTTTACCGGCATCTTCTTCCAGGTGCGCGCGGGTGATGCCGACACGTTTGACCGTGCCGTCTTCCAGCGCGATGTCCAGGTGGCCCTTGCCGACGATCGGCAATTCCATCTGGCTGATCTGGTAGCCCTTGGGCAGGTCCGGGTAGAAATAGTTTTTACGGGCGAACACGTTGTGCTGGCCGATCTCGGCATCGATAGCGAGGCCGAACATCACCGCCATGCGCACCGCTTCCTGGTTCAGCACCGGCAGTACGCCAGGCATGCCGAGGTCAACCAGGCTGGCCTGGGTGTTCGGCTCGGAACCGAATGTGGTGGAACTACCGGAAAAGATTTTCGACCGGGTGGTGAGCTGGGTATGAATCTCCAGCCCGATCACGACTTCCCATTGCATGTGTTTCTCCTCAGAAGCCGGTTGGGGTGCGGGTGTGCCAGTCAGTGTTCAACTGGTACTGGTGCGCAACGTTGAGCAAGCGGCCTTCCTGGAAATACGGGGCGAGCAATTGCACGCCGACCGGTAGACCGTCGACAAAACCTGCCGGCATGGACAGGCCCGGCAGACCGGCGAGGTTGGCGGTGATGGTGTAGACGTCTTCCAGGTACGCAGCGACCGGGTCGCTGTTCTTGGCGCCGAGCTTCCAGGCCGGGTTCGGCGTGGTTGGGCCGAGGATGATGTCGACCTCGTTGAAGGCGGCCATGAAGTCGTTCTTGATCAAGCGACGAATCTTCTGCGCCTTCAGGTAATAGGCGTCGTAGTAACCGGCGGACAGCGCGTAGGCGCCGACCATGATCCGGCGCTGCACTTCCGCACCGAAACCTTCGCCACGGGAACGCTTGTACAGGTCTTCGAGGTTTTTCGGGTCTTCACAGCGATGGCCGAAACGCACGCCGTCGAAACGCGACAGGTTGGAAGAGGCTTCTGCCGGGGCGATCACGTAGTACGCAGGAATCGCGTGCTGCATGTTCGGCAGGCTGATTTCCTTGATCACGGCGCCGAGCTTTTTCAGCTCTTCGACACTGGCCATGACCAGGTCGGCGATACGCGGGTCCAGGCCGGCGCTGAAGTATTCCTTCGGCACGCCGATGCGCAGACCTTGCAGCGAGCCGTTGAGGCTGGCGCTGTAATCCGGCACGGGTTCGTCGATGCTGGTGGAATCCTGCGGATCGAAACCGGCCATGCCTTGCAGCAGGATCGCGCAGTCTTCGGCCGTGCGGGCCAACGGGCCGCCCTGATCGAGGCTGGAGGCGTAGGCGATCATGCCCCAGCGCGAAACGCGACCGTACGTCGGTTTCAGGCCGGTGAGGTTGGTCAGTGCAGCGGGCTGACGGATCGAGCCGCCGGTGTCGGTGCCGGTAGCCGCCGGCAACAGGCGCGCCGCGACCGCCGCAGCGGAACCGCCGGACGAACCACCCGGAACGTATTCCAGGTTCCACGGGTTTTTCACCGGGCCGTAGTAGCTCGACTCGTTGGCCGACCCCATGGCGAATTCGTCCATGTTGGTCTTGCCCAGCGTCACCGCGCCGGCAGCTGCCAGTTTGGCAACCACGGTGGCGTCGTACGGTGCTTTAAAGTTGTCGAGCATCTTCGAGCCGCAGCTGGTGCGGATGCCTTGGGTGCAGAACAAGTCTTTGTGGGCGATCGGCGCGCCGAGCAGGGCGCCGCTCTCACCGTTGGCCCGGCGAGCGTCAGCGGCTTTCGCCTGCTGGAGCGCCAGGTCTTCGGTGAGGCTGATGAAGCTGTTGAGCTGAGGATCGAGCTGGGCGATGCGCGCCAGCAGGACTTTGGTCAGCTCTTCGGAAGAAAACTTTTTATCGGCGAGACCGCGGGCGATCTCGGCCAGAGTCAATTGATGCATTGCAGGCTCTTTCCCTTTAGTCGATGACTTTCGGAACCAGGTACAGGCCGTTTTCGACCGCTGGTGCGATGGACTGATACGCCTCGCGATGATTGGTCTCGGTCACGACGTCTGCACGCAGGCGCTGGCTGGCTTCCAGTGGGTGGGCCAGCGGCTCGATACCGTCGGTATTGACCGCCTGCATTTCGTCGACCAGCCCCAGAATGCTGTTCAGGGCCGAAGTAATATGTGGAAGATCGGCATCATCGAGGCCAAGGCAGGCCAGATGAGCGATTTTTTCCACGTCGGAGCGTTCAAGCGCCATTGCGATTCTCCAGTGGAAAACAGAACGGACGGCGTCCGTGTGTTAGATTGTCGGAACACTACCGCATTTCTACGGTCATAAGGCCGCGATTGTGGGGGTTGGTGCACAGAAAAGCGGCCAATTTAACATATTGGCGCCTTGCCCAAAATCCCTGTCGTTGTTAGAGTTTGCCGCACTTTTTTACCCACGCGTTGCCTAGGGTCCCTTTCCCATGTTCAAGAAACTGCGTGGCATGTTTTCCAGCGATCTTTCCATTGACCTGGGCACTGCCAACACCCTTATTTACGTGCGCGAGCGCGGAATCGTCCTGAATGAGCCATCGGTTGTGGCTATTCGGACACACGGTAACCAGAAAAGTGTCGTTGCTGTCGGCACCGAGGCCAAGCGCATGCTCGGCCGTACGCCGGGCAACATCGCGGCCATTCGTCCGATGAAGGACGGCGTGATTGCCGACTTCAGCGTCTGCGAAAAGATGCTGCAATACTTTATCAACAAGGTTCACGAAAACAGCTTCCTGCAGCCTAGCCCTCGTGTGCTGATCTGCGTTCCATGCAAATCCACTCAGGTTGAGCGTCGTGCCATCCGTGAATCGGCCCTTGGTGCCGGTGCGCGTGAAGTGTTTCTGATCGAAGAGCCGATGGCAGCTGCGATCGGTGCCGGCCTGCCGGTTGAAGAAGCACGCGGTTCGATGGTGGTCGATATCGGTGGCGGTACCACTGAAATCGCGCTGATCTCCCTGAACGGTGTGGTTTACGCCGAATCCGTACGGGTGGGTGGCGACCGCTTCGATGAAGCGATCATCACCTACGTACGTCGCAACTACGGCAGCCTGATCGGCGAATCCACCGCCGAGCGCATCAAGCAGGAAATCGGTACAGCCTACCCGGGCGGCGAAGTTCGCGAAGTCGACGTTCGTGGCCGTAACCTGGCTGAAGGCGTTCCACGCGCATTCACCCTGAACTCCAATGAAGTGCTGGAAGCTCTGCAAGAGTCGCTGGCCACTATCGTTCAGGCCGTGAAAAGTGCACTGGAGCAATCGCCGCCGGAGCTGGCTTCCGATATCGCCGAGCGTGGCCTGGTACTGACCGGTGGTGGCGCCTTGCTGCGTGACCTCGACAAGTTGCTGGCCCAGGAAACCGGTCTGCCGGTGATCGTTGCCGAAGACCCGCTGACCTGCGTTGCTCGCGGCGGTGGCCGTGCATTGGAAATGATGGATAAACACACCATGGATCTGCTGTCCAGCGAGTAAGTCGCCGGATCGCTTCTATGCTGTTGAGCGCGCAGGCGGCACTTTGCAGTGCTGCCTGTTTGCGTTTACCTTCTGTCAGTCTGTATCCAGGCCGGTCTGCCGTATGAATAAACAAAACATTTGCCTGGGAGGAGCGGCTTATTAAACCGCTTTTCACCAAAGGGCCTTCACTGGGCGTGCGCTTGTTGGTGCTGGTCGTGCTATCGGTCGCGCTGATGGTGGTCGATGCCCGCTTCACACTGCTCAAGCCAGTGCGTAGCCAGATGTCGCTGGTGTTGATGCAGTCTTACTGGATCACCGACCTGCCGCAGCGGCTATGGCAAGGTGTGGCCAGCCAGTTTGGCAGCCGTACCGAGCTGGTCGCCGAAAACGAAAAACTCAAGACCGAAAACCTGCTGCTGCAGGGGCGCATGCAAAAGCTTGCCGCCCTCACCGAGCAGAACGTTCGGCTGCGCGAGTTGCTTAATTCCTCCGCACTGGTCAACGAGAAGGTCGAAGTGGCCGAGTTGATCGGCATGGACCCTAATCCCTTCACCCATCGCATCATCATCAATAAAGGTGAGCGTGACGGTGTGGTGCTCGGTCAGCCGGTGCTCGATGCCCGCGGCCTGATGGGCCAGGTGGTCGAGTTGATGCCGTACACCTCCCGTGTGCTGTTGCTCACCGACACCACCCACAGCATCCCGGTGCAGGTGAACCGTAACGGTCTGCGAGCCATTGCCAGCGGCACCGGCAATCCGGAACGCCTGGAACTGCGTCACGTGGCCGACACGGCGGATATCAAGGAAGGCGATCTGCTGGTCAGCTCCGGTCTCGGCCAGCGATTCCCGGCGGGTTACCCGGTGGCGACGGTCAAGGAAGTGATTCACGATTCCGGCCAGCCGTTCGCCATTGTCCGCGCCGTACCGACCGCTGCATTGAACCGTAGCCGATACCTGTTGCTGGTGTTCAGCGACACCCGTACGCCGGAAGAGCGCGCAAACGACGCCGCCCAAGCCCAGGAAAGCCTCGATGCGCAAGGCGGTGGGCCAATCATTCCTGCCACCGTGCCGAAACCTGCTGCCGTGATTGCACCTGCCGTTGCAGCCCCTGCCGCTCCAGCGACTGCACCTGCCGCTGCGACCCCGGTCAAACCTGCTGCCGCACATCCTGCCGCCGCCAGGCCGCCCGCGACTGCGCCCGCCGCCAAACCACCGGCGACGCAACCCGCTGTCGTGAAGCCTGCTACCAAACCGCCTGTCTCTGCACCGGCTACCACTGGGGGAAGAGAATAATGGCCGGTGCTACCGCCTCCCGAAACGACTGGATGGTCTGGCTGACATTCGCCATCGGCATGTTGCTCAGCGTTTCGCCGCTGCCGCAGTTCATGGAAATCCTCCGTCCGCTCTGGCTCGCCTTGCTGCTCGCGTTCTGGGCGTTGGCATTGCCGCAGAAAGTCGGGATGGTCACTGCGTGGTGCCTGGGCCTGGCTGAAGATGTGCTCTACGGCACGTTGCTGGGCCAGAACGCGCTGATCCTGACGCTAATCACCTTCCTGGTGCTGTCGCTGCAACAGCGGCTGCGGATGTTCCCGATGTGGCAACAGAGCTTGGTGATCCTGGTGATCTTCGGCCTCGCACAGCTTGTTCAACTCTGGCTCAGCGCCTTGACCGGCAACCGTCAGCCCACGTTGGCGCTGGTCTTGCCGGCACTGGTCAGCGCGCTGCTCTGGCCGTGGATCAGCTTCGGTTTGCGTGGTCTGCGTCGACGCTACAAAATCAATTAAATCGGTCAGGCATTTGCCCATAACCTCGACAGGGAGATGTCTTGATGAAACCGCTTTATCTCGCCTCCGGCTCTCCGCGTCGGCGTGAACTGCTCACGCAGATCGGCGTGCCGTTCTCCGCCATCAGCGCGGACATCGACGAAACCCCTTTGAATCATGAATCGCCGTCGGCCTATGTCGAGCGCCTCGCGCGCGGCAAGGCTGAAGCCGGACGCGGCACGGTCGTGTCCGACGCAGCATTCTGCGTGCTGGGCGCCGATACCGCCGTGGTGCTCAACGGGAAAATTCTTGGCAAACCGGTGGACGAAGCCGACGCGTGCGCCATGCTTATGATGTTGGCAGGGCAAGAGCATGAAGTGCTGACCGCCATTGCCGTGCTTGACGGTGAGCGTTGCGAATCGCGTGTTGTACGCAGCCTGGTGCGTTTTCGCCCCATCGGCCGCGATGAAGCGGCGGCCTACTGGGCCAGCGGTGAACCGCAGGACAAGGCCGGCGGCTATGGCATTCAAGGACTGGGCGCGGTGTTTGTCGCCGGTCTCGATGGCAGCTACTCGGCGGTGGTCGGACTGCCGCTGTGCGAAACCGCTGAGCTGCTTGGCCATTTCGGCATACCCTGTTGGCAAACCCTTAACGCGCGCTGAGCGTCGTACTGACAAGATGCGGCCATTATCGTGAACATGCCTGAACGAGACCCTGCCATGAGTGAAGAGATCCTGATCAACATCACGCCGATGGAATCGCGCGTGGCGGTGGTTGAAAACGGTGTCCTGCAAGAGGTCCACGTCGAGCGTACGCAAAAGCGCGGGATCGTCGGAAACATCTATAAAGGCAAAGTCGTGCGGGTGTTGCCCGGCATGCAGGCGGCGTTCGTCGACATCGGTCTGGACCGCGCCGCGTTCATTCATGCCTCGGAAATTTCCCTGCGCGAAGGCCCGGCGGTCGAAAGCATCAGCGCGCTGGTCCATGAAGGCCAAAGCCTGGTAGTGCAAGTCACCAAGGACCCGATCGGTTCCAAAGGTGCGCGCCTGACCACACAACTTTCAATTCCTTCGCGTTACCTGGTGTACATGCCGCGTACTGCGCATGTCGGCATTTCGCTGAAGATCGAAGACGAAGCCGAGCGCGAGCGTCTCAAGCAAGTGGTTACCGATTGCGTGGCCAAAGAAGGCATCAAGGAAGCGGGTGGTTTTATCCTGCGTACCGCCGCCGAAGGCGCCGGGGCCGATGAAATCCTCATGGACATCCGTTACCTGCGCCGGCTCTGGGATCAGATCAACGAGCAGATCAAAACCATCGGCGCGCCGAGTGTCATCTACGAAGACCTCGGCCTGGCACTGCGCACCTTGCGCGACCTGGTCAGCCCGAAAATCGAGAAGATCCGCATCGACTCCCGGGAAACCTTCCAGAAAACCACGCAGTTCGTTGCCGAACTGATGCCGGAAATCGCGGATCGCCTGGAGCATTATCCGGGCGAGCGGCCGATCTTCGACCTGTACGGCGTCGAAGACGAAATCCAGAAAGCCCTTGAGCGCAAAGTGCCGCTGAAGTCTGGCGGTTACCTGGTGGTGGACCCGGCGGAAGCCATGAGCACCATCGATGTCAATACCGGGGCGTTCGTCGGTCATCGCAATCTCGAAGAAACCATCTTCAAGACCAACCTCGAAGCCGCGACCGCCATCGCTCGCCAGCTGCGCCTGCGCAACCTGGGCGGGATCATCATCATCGACTTCATCGACATGGAAGACGAAGAGCACCAGCGCCAGGTGCTGCGCACCCTGGAGAAACAACTGGAGCGCGACCACGCCAAGACCAACATCATCGGCATCACCGAGTTGGGCCTGGTGCAGATGACCCGCAAGCGCACCCGCGAAAGTCTCGAACAGGTGCTGTGCGAACCGTGCAGCAGTTGCCAGGGGCGCGGCAAGCTCAAGACGCCGGAAACGGTCTGCTACGAAATTTTCCGCGAAATCCTCCGTGAGGCTCGCGCCTATCAAGCGGAAGGCTATCGTGTATTGGCGAACCAGAAAGTCGTCGACCGTTTGCTCGATGAAGAGTCGGGCAACGTCGCCGAACTCGAAGGTTTTATCGGACGCACCATTCGGTTCCAGGTGGAAACCATGTATTCCCAGGAACAATACGACGTGGTGCTGCTCTGAATCGCTGTATTTGCACCCGACTAGAACAGCTGGCCTCAGCTTTTTGCAGTACTTTTGCCATGGGAGCCAACTGACATGGACCGTCTGACACGCATTTTGGCCGCACTGACCCGCTGGGGTCTGGGCCTGTGCGCGTTGGCTTTGGTGCTGATGGCACTTTACGTCAGTCTCGGTCGCGAGCTGACACCGCTGGTGGCCGAGTACCGGGCCGAAGTCGAAACCAAAGCCGGCGCTGCCTTGGGCATGCCGCTGCACATCGGTGAGCTGGAAGGTAACTGGAGCGGCTTCGCGCCGATTATGCTGGCTCACGACGTGATGGTCGGCGAGGGCGCCAATGCCCTGCGCCTGGATCAGGTGCGCGCGGTGCCGGACCTCTGGGCCAGCCTGCTGGCCCGCGAAGTGCGCATCGCTCATCTGGAGCTCAACGGTCTGAAGATCAGCCTCAAGGAAGGCGAGGACGGTCGTTGGGCGCTGGAAGGCTTGCCGGTGCAGCAGGATCAGCCACTGGATCCGGAACAACTGCTCAATCGCATGCAGATGGTCCAGCAGTTGTCGGTGCTCGACAGCCAGGTGACCTTGCAGCCACTGGATCACCCGCCGCTGACCTTGACGTACGTTGGCCTGAATCTGAAAACCGGCGTTTCCCGGCAGCGCCTCGATGCGCGGCTGACCCTGCCCGACGGGCAGCCGGTCGCCATGAGTGTGCGCACCCGCATTCGCGCCAGCCAGTGGCAGGACGGCGCAGCGGATGCGTACCTGAGCCTGCCGCAAAGCGACTGGTCGAAATGGCTGCCCGAACGCGTGACCCGGCAGTGGAACTTCTCCGAGTTCAAGGCCGGCGGCGAACTCTGGGTCAACTGGGATAAAGGCGCTCTGCAAAGCGGCGCGATCCGTTTGAACGCGCCTCAGCTCAAGGGCGCTTACGCCGAGCGCAAGCCGATCCAGATCAACAATCTGGCGCTGAACGGCTTCTTCCAGCGCGGCACCGAAGGCATCCTGGTGACCCTGGACTCCCTGGCGATGAACTTTGGCGAAACGCGCTGGGAATCGCACCTGCAACTCAAACAGAGCCTGGCGACTGACAAGGCCGAAGAACTCTGGCATCTGCAAGCCGACCGTCTCGACCTCACCCCGCTGACCCCGCTGCTGAATGCCCTGGGGCCATTGCCCGAAGGTGTTGCCACCGCCGTCGAGCGGCTCAAGGTGACCGGTGGTTTACGCAACGTGCTGATGGACTTCCGGCCCAACGCCACCGACGACAGTAAGATCAGCTTCGCCGCCAACCTCGATCGGGTGGGTTTTGACGCCTATCACGGCGCGCCGGCGGCGAGAAATGTCAGTGGCAGCATCAGTGGTGACCTCGGCCATGGCGAGTTGCGCATGGACAGCAAGGATTTTTCCCTGCATCTGGACCCTATTTTCGCCAAGCCATGGCAATACATTCAGGCCAACGCCCGGCTGACCTGGAAGCTCGACAAAGAAGGTTTCACCCTGATCGCGCCGTACCTGAAGGTGCTGGGCGAGGAGGGCAAGATTGCCGGCGATTTCCTGATCCGCCTGCATTTCGATCACACCCAGGAAGATTACATGGACCTGCGGGTCGGTCTGGTGGAGGGCGATGGCAAATACACCGCCAAGTACCTGCCGCAAGTGCTCAGCCCGGCGCTGGATGAATGGTTGCGTACAGCGATTCTCAAGGGAGCGGTGGACGAGGGCTTCTTCCAGTATCAGGGCTCGCTGAATCATGGCGCCGCCGACACCGCCCGCAGCATCAGCCTGTTCTTCAAGGTGCACGATGCCGAGCTGGCGTTCCAGCCAGGCTGGCCGTCTGTGAGCAAGGTCTCGGGCGACGTGTTCATCGAAGACAGCGGCGTGCGCATTCTGGCCAGCCAAGGCCAGTTGCTCAACACGCAGGTCAGCGACATCTACGTCAATATTCCCCACGTGCCTGCCGGGCAAACCACCCATCTGTTCCTCGACGGCGCGTTCGCCGGCGGGTTGGGCGATGGCGTGAAAATTCTGCAGGAAGCGCCGATCGGCACCGCCGCGACCTTCGCTGGATGGGAAGGCGAGGGCGATCTGCAAGGCAAATTGAAACTGGATATTCCACTGGTCAAAGGCGAGCAACCGAAAATTCTCGTCGACTTCAAGACGGCCAAGGCACGTTTGAAGTTGGCCGAGCCACCGCTGGAGCTGACTCAGCTCAAGGGCGATTTCCGTTTCGACAGCGACAAAGGTTTGAGCGGCCAGAACATCACGGCGCGAGCGTTTGACAAACCGGTCAGCGCCCAGATTTTCGCCGACGGCAGGCCGGGCAACATCAAGACACGCGTCACCGCTTCAGGCCAGGTCGAGGTCAAGAAGCTGACCGATTGGCTGAGCGTCACGCAGCCGTTGCCGGTGTCCGGCCTGATCCCGTATCAACTGCAACTGAACCTGGACGGCGCAGACAGCCAGTTGATGGTCAATTCCAGCCTCAAAGGCGTGGCCGTCGACTTGCCGGCGCCGTTCGGCATGACGGCCGACGTCGGGCGCGACACGACGTTCCGCATGACCCTGCAGGGGCAGGAGCGGCGTTACTGGGTCAAATACGGCGAGTTGGCGAGCTTCACGTTTGCAGCACCGCCGGGCAATTTTGCCGACGGTCGCGGCGAACTGTTCCTCGGCGGCGGCGAAGCCGTGTTACCCGGCGCCAAAGGTCTGCGGGTGCGCGGGGTGCTGTCGGAACTGGATGTCGGCCCGTGGAAGGATCTGGTCGACAAGTATGCCGGCCAGGATCCGGGCGGCAGCGCCAAGCAGTTGCTCAGCAGCGCGGATTTCAAGGTTGGCAAGCTCAGCGGCATCGGTACCACGCTGGGTCAGGCCTCGGTGCAGTTGAACCGCAAGCCGACCGCGTGGGCCTTGCAGCTCGACAGCCAGCAGGTCAAGGGCACCGCCGTTATCCCCGATGCGAAAGCCGCTCCGATTGCGATCAATCTGCAATACGTGCGTTTGCCGGCGCCGGATCCGACTGTACTGGCCGATGAAAACTCGCCGGATCCGTTGGTGACCGTGGACCCGACAAAGATCCCGGCACTGGATATCACCATCAATCAACTGTTCCAGGGGCAGGATTTGGTCGGGGGCTGGTCGCTGAAAGTGCGCCCGACCGCCAAGGGCATCGCGCTCAATACGCTGGATCTGGGCCTCAAGGGCATTCTCTTGCAGGGCAGCGGCGGCTGGGAAGGTGTGCCCGGCTCCTCCACCAGTTGGTACAAAGGTCGAATCAGCGGCAAGAATCTGGCTGACGTTTTGAAAGGCTGGGGCTTTGCGCCCAGTGTCACCAGCGAAGAGTTTCATATGGATGTCGACGGCCGCTGGCCCGGTTCGCCGGCCTGGCTGGCGACCAAGCGTTTCTCCGGGACGCTGGATGCGTCGCTGAATAAAGGCCAGTTCGTTGAAGTCGAGGGTGGTGCTCAGGCGTTGCGGGTGTTTGGCCTGCTCAACTTCAACTCCATCGGCCGACGCTTGCGGCTGGATTTTTCCGATCTGTTTGGCAAAGGCTTGAGTTACGACCGGGTCAAGGGCCTGCTGGTCGGGACCAACGGCGTTTACGTGACCCGTGAGCCGATTCTGTTGACCGGCCCGTCGAGTAATATCGAGCTCAATGGCACGCTGGATCTGGTGGGTGATCAGGTCGATGCGAAACTGCTGGTGACCTTGCCGGTCACCAACAACCTGCCGATTGCCGCGCTGATCGTCGGCGCACCGGCTATCGGCGGGGCGCTGTTCCTGATCGACAAGCTTATCGGCGACCGCGTGGCGCGTTTCGCCAGCGTGAAGTACACCGTCAAAGGCCCGTGGAAAGAGCCGAAAATCACCTTCGACAAACCTTTTTGACGCGCTTTTTCAGAACCCACACGCCAAGCCTATGGAGTAGCATGGACGCCTGTCTATTCAGGAGCGCGCCATGTCTGTAGCGGTAATTCAAATGGTCAGCCAGAGCGACGTGCTGGCCAATCTGGCCCAGGCCCGGCGCCTGCTTGAGCAGGCGGCAGCCGCTGGCGCGGTACTGGCCGTGCTGCCGGAAAACTTTGCCGCCATGGGCCGTCATGACATCGCCGACATCGGTCGCGCCGAGGCATTGGGCGACGGTCCGATCCTGCCATGGTTGAAACAGACCGCCCGCGACCTCAAGTTATGGATAGTGGCCGGCACATTGCCGTTGCCGCCGGTGGATCAGCCGACGGCGAAAGTGCATGCCTGCTCACTGCTGGTCAATGATCAGGGCGAGACGGTGGCACGCTACGACAAGCTCCATTTGTTCGATGTGGACGTGGCGGACAATCGCGGGCGTTATCGGGAGTCCGACGACTATGCTTATGGCAGTGGCGTGGTGGTCGCGGACACGCCCGTCGGTCGCGTCGGCCTGACCGTATGCTACGACCTGCGCTTCCCCGAGCTGTACAGCGAATTGCGCGCTGCCGGTGCGGAGTTGATTACCGCGCCGTCGGCCTTTACTGCGGTGACTGGCGCGGCGCATTGGGATGTACTGATTCGCGCGCGGGCCATCGAGACCCAGTGTTATGTGCTCGCGGCTGCCCAGGGTGGCACGCATCCGGGACCGCGAGAAACGTATGGCCATGCTGCAATTGTCGACCCATGGGGTCGGGTGCTGGCGCAACAGGATCAAGGCGAGGCCGTGCTGCTGGCCGAACGCGATAGCAGCGAACAGGCGTCCATCAGGGCGCGGATGCCGGTGTCGAGTCACCGGCGCTTTTTCTCGCAGGGCGCCCGGCGACCTGCCTCAGAACGATGAATTTAAGGCGTAAAGCATATGAGCGAGTTGTTGTCCTCAGTCAGTGAACACCTCCTGGCGCCCGGCGGCGTCACCATCGAGAGTCTGCAAGGTGTGCTCGGCGATCTGGCCGGCCCGGGCATCGATGCCGCCGACCTGTATTTCCAGGGGCAGATTTCCGAGTCCTGGGCGCTGGAAGACGGCATCGTCAAGGAAGGCAGCTTCAACCTCGATCAGGGTGTTGGCGTGCGGGCGCAATCGGGTGAGAAAACCGGATTTGCCTACAGCAATGCAATCACCCTCGAAGCCTTGGGCGCGGCGGCCCGTGCGGCGCGCTCGATCTCCCGCGCCGGACAGAACGGCACGGTGCAGGCCTTCACCACTCAGGACGTCGCCCAGTTATACGGACCGGACAACCCGCTGGAAGTGCTGACCCGTGCCGAAAAAGTCGAATTGCTCAAACGCATCGACGTCGCCACCCGCGCCCTCGACCCGCGTATTCAGCAAGTCACGGTCAGCATGGCCGGCGTCTGGGAGCGCATTCTTGTCGCTTCGACCGACGGCAGCCTGGCGGCGGATGTGCGGCCGCTGGTGCGCTTCAATGTCAGCGTGATCGTCGAGCAGAACGGTCGCCGCGAGCGCGGTGGTCATGGCGGTGGCGGTCGGACCGATTACCGTTATTTCCTCGCCGAAGACCGTGCCATGGGCTACGCCCGTGAGGCGCTGCGTCAGGCATTGGTCAACCTTGAAGCCATCCCTGCGCCGGCCGGTACCTTGCCGGTTGTATTGGGGTCGGGCTGGTCCGGCGTGCTGCTGCACGAAGCGGTCGGCCATGGTCTGGAAGGCGATTTCAACCGCAAGGGCAGCTCGGCTTACAGTGGCCGTATGGGCGAGATGGTTGCGTCCAAGCTTTGCACCATCGTCGATGATGGCACGTTGGCCGGTCGTCGCGGTTCGCTGAGTGTCGACGACGAAGGCACGCCGACCGAATGCACCACACTGATCGAAAACGGCGTACTCAAAGGTTACATGCAGGACAAGCTCAACGCGCGCCTGATGGGCGTGGCCCGCACGGGTAACGGTCGTCGCGAATCCTACGCGCACCTGCCGATGCCGCGCATGACCAACACTTACATGCTCGCGGGTGAAAGTGATCCGGCAGAAATCATCGCCTCGGTGAAGCGCGGGATTTACTGCGCCAACCTCGGCGGCGGTCAGGTGGACATCACCAGCGGCAAGTTCGTGTTCTCTACCAGCGAAGCGTATTTGATCGAAGACGGCAAGATTACTGCCCCGGTCAAAGGCGCGACGTTGATCGGCAACGGGCCGGAAGCCATGAGCAAGGTGTCGATGGTCGGAAACGATCTGGCGCTGGACAGCGGCGTGGGGACGTGTGGCAAGGATGGGCAGTCGGTGCCGGTGGGTGTCGGCCAGCCAACGCTGAAAATCGATGCGATCACTGTGGGTGGCACAGGATCGTAAGGGATGGAGCGTCGGGTGAGCCGCGTGACGACTCACCCGAGAAGGGACTTAACGCAAGCCGCGTTGAGTCTCGTCCAGCTCACGGATGTACTTGAAGATTTTACGGCTCGATGCTGGAGGCTTATTGGTCGCCAGTTCGTGCTGGGCCTGACGGATCAGGGAGCGCAACTGCTGACGATCAGCTTCCGGGTAGTCGAGCACGAACTTCTCCAGGACTGCATCGTCGCCCGCGATCAAGCGATCGCGCCAGCGTTCCAGACCATGGAAACGTTCGTTGTACTGCCGTGTGGAGGCATCGAGTTGATCGAGCAAAGTCAGAATGGCGTCAGTGTCCTGATCGCGCATCAGTTTGCCGATGAACATGAGATGCCGTTTACGCGCGATATTCGCGGTGTGCTTGGGCGCATCGGCCAGGGCCCGGCGCATAGCGTCGGTCAATGGCAGTTTTGCCAGCAAGTCAGGCTTGAGCGTTGTAAGGCGCTCGCCGAGGTCAACCAGAGCATGCAGCTCGCGTTTAACCTGGGATTTGCTTTTTTCTCCCGTATCGAGGGAGTCGTCGTAAGAATCAACCATGGTGGCCGTCCGCAAAGAAACGCCGCCATGATAACCAGTCGGGGGCCGCTTGTCCGGCCCGGTCGCTCGAAGGCCTTTACCGAAAGCAGAATTTGAGTGGAGAACAGCATGAGTGCAGTTGAAAGCGTCGGCCCACAAGCGTTGCCGGCACTGCAAGAACAAGTCGAGCAGATCATTGCTGAAGCCAAGCGTCAGGGCGCCAGTGCCTGTGAAGTGGCGGTGTCCCTGGAGCAGGGACTGTCCACATCGGTGCGCCAGCGTGAGGTCGAAACCGTCGAATTCAACCGCGATCAGGGCTTTGGCATCACGTTGTACGTCGGGCAGCGCAAGGGTTCGGCCAGCACGTCGGCCAGCGGTCCTGAAGCGATTCGTGAAACCGTCGCTGCAGCGCTGGCCATTGCCAAGCACACCTCCGAAGACGAAGCGTCGGGCCTGGCGGACGCCGCGCTGATGGCCAAGGATCTGCAGGATTTCGACTTGTTCCACCAATGGGACATCACGCCGGAGCAAGCCATCGAGATGGCACTGAGCTGTGAGGCCGCGGCATTTTCCGCCGACAGTCGCATCAAGAATGCCGATGGCACCACCCTCAGCACGCATCAGGGCTGTCGCGTATACGGCAACAGCCACGGTTTTATCGGCGGTTATGCATCGACTCGTCACAGCCTGAGCTGCGTCATGATCGCCGAAGCCGATGGCCAGATGCAGCGCGATTACTGGTACGACGTGAATCGCCAGGGCAGCTTGCTGGCCGACCCGGCGAGCATCGGCCAGCGTGCCGCGCAAAGGGCGGCGAGCCGTCTGGGCGCGCGTCCGGTGCCGACCTGTGAAGTGCCGGTGCTGTTCTCCGCTGAACTGGCGGGTGGCTTGTTCGGAAGTTTCCTCTCGGCGATTTCCGGCGGCAGCCTGTATCGCAAATCGTCGTTCCTTGAAGGCACGCTGGGTCAGAAGCTGTTCCCGGAATGGCTGACCATCGATGAACGCCCGCACTTGATGCGCGCCATGGGCAGTTCGGCGTTCGATGGCGATGGTCTGGCGACCTACGCCAAACCGTTCGTCGAAAAAGGTGAGCTGGTGTCCTACATCCTCGGCACCTATTCCGGTCGCAAGCTCGGCATGCCGAGCACGGCCAACGCGGGCGGCGTGCACAACCTGTTCGTCACCCATGGCGATGAAGATCAAGCGGCCTTGCTCCGCCGTATGGGCCGTGGCTTGCTGGTCACCGAGCTCATGGGCCAGGGCCTGAACATGGTCACGGGTGATTACTCCCGCGGCGCGGCGGGTTACTGGGTCGAGAACGGCGAAATCCAGTTTGCGGTCCAGGAAGTCACCATCGCCGGCAACATGCGCGACATGTTCAAGCAGATCGTCGCCGTGGGTAATGACCTGGAATTGCGCAGTAACATTCGCACGGGTTCGGTGTTGATCGAGCGGATGACTGTCGCCGGTAGCTAAACACTTACGGCAACACAAAAGGCGCGCCACCCATTGGGTGGCGCGCCTTTTTTATTGGGTTCGTGCAGACCCTGTGGGCGTGGGCTTGCCCGCGATGGCGGTGTGTCAGGCGCCCGGTATGTTGGATGTACTTGCCTCATCGCGGGCAAGCCCGCTCCCACAATGTACTCAGAGTGTCTCTGGGCTTGTGTTGGTTATCATTATCATATAATAATAAATCTCATTACCGAATGAGCCCGGATCATGAGTTCTGCCTTGTACGAGCAGCCTTACCTCGAAAGCTGGCGCTGGATGAGTCGCCAGATCCGTTGCGGGATGGACCCTGACGAGCCTCGCCTGATCGAACACTACTTGGCCGAAGGCCGGTATCTGGCGTGTTGTACCGCGACGTCCCCTTGGACCATCGCCGAAACCTCTTTCCGATTGCTGCTCGACACTGCCGCCGATGTCGCGCTGCCCTGGCACTGGCGAACCTATTGCCTGGACCAGGCGTGGCGCCCGCTGCGCGAACTCGAACGCCTCTCCCTCTGCAAGTGCCGCCTCAAGCGCTGGCAAAGCTACACCTGGCAACTGGCGACCTGCGAGTTGCAGCCCTCGATACCTCTCATAGAACTGGTGCAAGGATTTTCTGATGAGTAGGGTCTGCCATCCGTTATTTCCTATGCCGCGCCGGGCCTGCTGTGGTGCAGGGCCAGACTGCGTTGCAGTCCTTGGCAAGGGAACAACCATTACCAGCGGACTGCGCCTTGCCTGGCCCGCTTTCATACGCAACGCGACATAGGAAATAACGGATGGCAGACCCTAAGACTCGTATTGAGCGCGACAGCATGGGCGAACTCCAGGTCCCGATGGACGCCCTCTACGGCGCACAGACCCAGCGTGCGGTGAACAATTTCCCGATCAGTGGCAAGCCGATGCCGATGCAGTTCATCCGCGCACTGATCCTGGCCAAGGCCGCCGCCGCGCGAGCCAACGTCGAACTCAGGCAGATCAGCGAATCCCAGGGCAACGCCATCGTTGAGGCATCACTGGGCTTGCTTCAGGACGATTTCATGCAGCACTTCCCGGTGGATATTTTCCAGACCGGTTCCGGCACCAGTTCCAACATGAATGCCAACGAAGTGATTGCGACCCTGGCCAGCCGTCTGCTTGGCGAGCCGGTGAACCCCAATGATCACGTCAATTGCGGCCAGAGCAGCAACGACATCATCCCGACCACCATTCACGTCAGCGCTGCGCTGGCGTTGCATGAACAATTGCTGCCGGCACTGGTGCGTCTGGTGCAGGTGATCGAGCACAAGGCCGAAGAGGTTCATCACCACGTCAAAACCGGTCGCACTCACTTGATGGATGCGATGCCAGTGCGCATGAGCCAGGTGCTCAACGGTTGGGCGCAACAACTGAAGGCCAACATCGGCCATCTGCAGGATCTGCTGCCGAGCCTGCAGTCCCTGGCTCAGGGCGGTACGGCGGTGGGCACCGGTATCAATGCGCATCCAGAATTCGCCAGACTTTTCAGCCAGCAGCTGACCAGATTGACTCAGGTGCAATTCACGCCGGGCACCGATTTGTTCGCTCTGATCGGCTCTCAGGACACCGCCGTTGCGCTCTCCGGGCAGCTGAAAACCTCCGCTGTATCGCTGATGAAAATCGCCAACGACCTGCGCTGGATGAACTCCGGTCCACTGGCCGGCCTCGGCGAAATCGAACTTGAAGCCTTGCAGCCGGGCTCGTCGATCATGCCCGGCAAGGTCAATCCGGTGATCCCGGAGGCCACCGCGATGGTCGCCGCCCAAGTGATCGGCAATGACACGGTGATCACCATCGCCGGCCAGTCGGGCAATTTCGAGCTGAACGTGATGCTGCCGATCATCGCCCAGAACCTGCTGAGCAGCATTGAATTGCTGGCCAACTCCAGCCACTTGTTGGGTGAAAAGGCTATCGCCAGCTTCAAGGTCAACGAAGCCAGGCTCAAGGAAGCGCTGTCGCGCAACCCGATTCTGGTCACGGCACTCAACCCGATCATTGGTTACCAAAACGCTGCGGAGATCGCCAAGAAGGCTTATCAGCAGGGCCGGCCGGTGATCGATGTCGCTCTGGAACACACTGACCTGTCGCGCAGCCAACTGGAAGAGTTGCTCAATCCGGAAAAGCTCACCGCAGGCGGCGTGTAATCACCGCAACCGCTTTGGAGGCTCACCATGGAGCACTGGAAACGCACGATCGAAAGAGCAAACCGCTGTTTCATGCTGGGCGAATACGTCGATGCTCGCGAGGCTTACTTGCAAGCATTGGCCCTGGCCCAGGTGTTGTTCGAGCGCTGGGCGGATGCCGACGAAGCGGTGGCGGCCTGCGTGATTTCCCATCACAACCTGGCGGACCTGCATTTGCGTCTGAACCAGCCGGAGGAGAGCGCCGAATACCTGTGCGCCATCCACCAACGGTTGTTGAAGACTATGCAGGACCCGCGACTGGCGCCGGCATTGCGTGAAGCCGCGCTGCGTCAGAGCAGCAAAACCTACGTTGAACTGTTGAATTTCATCAGCGAGCACGGCGAATACCCGCGCACTCATCGTTTACTGCACATCGATGCCGCGTCGTCCCCTGCGCCTCTACACCATGGAGTCCACTGAAATGGCTTTTAGCTTGCCTGTCTTGCCGTACGCCTACGATGCCCTGGAACCGCATATCGATGCGCAGACCATGGAAATCCACTACACCAAGCATCACCAGACCTACATCAATAACCTTAACGCTGCCGTCGAAGGCACCGAGTTTGCCGAGTGGCCGGTGGAAAAACTGGTGGCTGCCGTTCAGCAACTGCCGGAAAAACTCCGCGCGGCGGTGATCAATCAGGGTGGCGGTCATGCCAACCATTCGCTGTTCTGGGAAGTCATGGTGCCCAACGGCGGCGGTCAGCCGGTCGGCGAATTGGCCAAGGCCATCGAGGAGCAGTTGGGCGGCCTCGACCGTTTCAAGGAAGCGTTCACCAAAGCCGCGCTGACCCGTTTCGGCAGCGGCTGGGCCTGGCTGAGTGTGACGCCGCAAAAGAGGCTGGTCGTTGAAAGCAGCGGCAACCAGGACAGCCCCTTGATGAACGGCAATACGCCGATTCTGGGGTTGGATGTCTGGGAGCATGCCTATTACCTGCAGTATCAAAACCGCCGTCCCGAATACATCAACGCGTTTTACAACGTGATCAATTGGCCCGAAGTCGCTGCGCGCTATCAGGCTGCACTGGTTTAAGTCTTCTAGAAAAACAATCCTGGGCTGACTATGGGCACTGAAACACTGGCGATCGGAAGTGGGCGGATGTTTCGTTACGCGTTTGGGTCGCTGTTACTGCTGGCGGGCATGAGCTTGTTGGTCGCGCATGGGCTCGCGTGGCTGGATCTCGAGCCGAAACTGCTGCGCGCGTTGCAAGGCGGGGCGATTTGCGCCTTGGGCACGGCCTTGGGCGCGGTGCCGGTGCTGGTGATTCGACGCATGCCTCAGGCGGTCAGCGATTCGCTACTCGGCTTTGGCGCCGGGGTTATGCTCGCCGCAACGGCATTTTCGCTGATTGTTCCGGGCATTGCCGCCGCTGAAAGCCTGGGACTGACACCTTGGACGGCCAGCGGGCTGATCAGTTTCGGCATCATGCTTGGCGCGTTCGGGCTGTATCTGGTGGATCGAAAGGTTTCCGGTGCTTCGCCGGAAATGCTCGTCGGCACGCTGGAGCGGCCGGTTATTCCGCCACGGATCTGGTTGTTCGTGTTTGCCATCATTGCCCACAACATTCCTGAAGGCATGGCGGTCGGTGTCTCGGCGGGTGGCGGCATGCCCGACGCCGACAGCCTGGCGATGGGCATTGCCTTGCAGGATGTGCCGGAAGGATTGGTGATTGCGTTGGTGTTGGCCGGGGCAGGGATGTCGCGGGTCAAGGCGTTCCTGATCGGCGCGGCATCAGGGTTGGTCGAACCGGTCTTTGCGCTGTTGTGCGCCTGGCTGGTGAGCCTTGCCGAGTTGCTCTTGCCGTTGGGGCTGGCGCTGGCGGCTGGGGCCATGCTGCTGGTGGTCACGCATGAAGTCATTCCCGAGTCGCGCCGCAATGGTCACGACAAGCTTGCCAGCCTTGGGCTGCTGATCGGGTTTTGTCTGATGATGGTGATGGATACAGCGCTCGCCTAGGCGAGCGTTATTCGCCTTCGTCGAAGAAGTTGTTGATCAGCGCGACCAGCGCGTCCAGCGCTTCCTGTTCCTGCTCGCCTTCCGTGCTCAGATGGATTTTGGTGCCTTTGCCTGCAGCCAGCATCATCATGGCCATGATGCTTTTGCCGTCGACCGTGGACTGCGGCGTGCGTCCTACCCTGATCGTGCAATCCTTGAACTGACCGGCCACGCCGACGAACTTGGCGGAAGCGCGGGCATGCAGGCCCAGCTTGTTGATGATTTCGATTTCCAGAGCAGGCATCGCGATGTGAATCCTTTAGCTGAGGTCGCGGTGGCGGACCTGGACGTTCTTCAGGGATTTTTGCAGGACCTGGCCCAGACGTTCGGTCAGGTAGACGGAGCGGTGATGCCCGCCGGTGCAGCCAATGGCAATGGTGACATAAGCGCGGTTGCTGGCGGCAAAGCGGGGCAGCCATTTGAGCAGGTACGTGGAAATGTCCTGGAACATCTCCTCGACGTCCGGCTGGGCCGCCAGGTACTCGGCAACCGGTTGATCAAGCCCGGACTGCTCGCGCAGCTCCGGCTTCCAATAGGGGTTGGGCAGGCAACGCACATCGAACACCAGATCGGCGTCCACCGGCATGCCGCGTTTGAATCCGAACGACTCCACCAAAAACGCAGTACCGGGTTCCGGTTGGTTCAGCAGGCGCAACTTGATGGTATCGCGCAACTGATACAGGTTCAGGTTGGTGGTATTGACCTTGAGATCGGCGAGGTCGGCAATCGGCCCGAGCAGGTTGGTTTCATCGTTGATCGCCTCGGCCAGCGAGCGGTTGGCGCTGCTCAACGGGTGACGACGGCGAGTTTCCGAAAAACGCTTCAGCAAGGTTTCTTCGTCGGCGTCCAGGTACAGGACATCGCATTGGATATGTCGGCTGCGAACTTCTTCGAGCAGTTCCGGAAACCGGCTCAAGTGGCTCGGCAAGTTGCGCGCGTCAATGGAGACGGCCACCAGCGGCTGCGCAAGTTCGGTGTGGATCAGCGCGCGCTCGGCCAGTTCCGGCAACAACCCGGCAGGCAGGTTGTCGATGCAGTAATAGCCGTTGTCTTCGAGAACATCGAGCGCGGTACTTTTACCTGAGCCGGAGCGGCCACTGACGATGATCAAACGCATGATTACTGCCCGTTTTGCTCGTTCAGGACAACCTGATACAAGGCTTCATTGCTCGGAGCGCTGCGCAGTTTTTCGCGCACTTCCTTGCGATCGAGCATGCTGGCGATCTGGCGCAGTAGCTCCAGGTGCGCATCGGTAGCGGCTTCCGGGACCAGCAGAACGAACAGCAGGTCAACCGGTGCGCCATCGATGGCGTCGAAATCGATGGGAGCGTCCAGGTGCATCAAGGCACTGATGGGCGAGATACAGCCTTTGAGGCGGCAGTGAGGAATGGCGATGCCGTTGCCAAAACCGGTCGAGCCGAGTTTTTCACGGGCAATCAACGCCTCGAAGACAACTTGCATCTCCAGATCCGGCACTTCCCGGGCGATCAGGTTGGCAATTTGCTCGAGGGCTTTCTTTTTGCTGCCGCCCGGCACGTTCACGAGGGAACGGCCGGGGGTCAGGATGCTTTCAAGTCGGATCATGGGTTGGGAGTGTTAACGACCGGTCGCGCCCTGGAGGAGGCTCTGGGTCTTTTCCTTATGCTTTTTGAGTTGTTTATCCAGCTTGTCGGTCAATGCGTCGATCGCCGCGTACATATCGGTATGTTCCGCGTTGGCGACCACTTCATTGCCGGGAATATGCAGCGTGGCTTCGATTTTCTGCTTCAGCTTTTCGACCGTCATCGTGACCTGCACGTTGGTGATCTTGTCGAAATGCCTCTCTAACCGTTCGAGTTTTTCGCCGATGTAGGTGCGAAGAGGTTCGGTCACTTCCAGTTGGTGTCCACTGATGTTGACTTGCATACAGCTTCTCCTTCGTTGCCAGTGCATAAAGCGGTAGACCAGATGATCTACCACTGGAACGCTGTGGCGTGGCTCTACATCAACCGCTTGCGTTCGCTCGAAGGCGCGATCCCGAGGGATTCGCGGTACTTGGCGACGGTGCGGCGAGCCACCTGAATGCCTTGTGCCTCCAGTAAACCAGCGATCTTGCTGTCACTCAACGGCTTTTTCTGATTTTCAGCGGCAACCAGTTTTTTGATGATCGCGCGGATCGCTGTGGACGAGCATTCACCGCCTTCGGAGGTGCTGACGTGGCTGGAGAAAAAGTACTTCAGCTCATATATGCCCCGAGGGGTATGCATGAATTTTTGTGTGGTCACCCGCGAAATCGTCGATTCGTGCATGCCCACCGCTTCGGCGATGTCATGCAGTACCAACGGCTTCATCGCTTCGTCGCCGTATTCCAGAAAACCGCGCTGATGCTCGACGATCTGGGTGGCAACTTTCATCAGGGTTTCGTTGCGGCTTTGCAGGCTCTTGATGAACCAGCGGGCTTCTTGCAACTGATTGCGCATGAAGGTGTTGTCGGCGCTGGTGTCGGCGCGGCGCACAAAACCGGCATATTGGGCATTGACCCGCAGCCGTGGCACCGACTCCTGATTCAGTTCGACCAGCCAGCGCTCGTTGTCTTTGCGCACGATCACGTCGGGTACGACGTACTCGGCTTCACTGGATTCGATCTGCGAGCCAGGGCGCGGGTTGAGGCTCTGGACCAGTTCGATCACCTGGCGCAGTTCATCTTCCTTGAGCTTCATGCGGCGCATCAGCTGGCTGTAGTCACGGCTGCCGAGCAAATCAATGTAATCGCTGACCAGGCGCTTGGCCTCGGCCAGCCAAGGTGTCTTGGCCGGCAGCTGGCGCAATTGCAGCAGCAGACATTCACCCAGGTTGCGGGCTCCGATGCCGGCAGGTTCGAATTGCTGGATGCGATGCAGGACGGCTTCGATCTCGTCCAGTTCGATGTCGAGTTCAGGGTCGAAGGCTTCGAGGATTTCCTCGAGGGTTTCGTCCAGGTAACCCTGGTTGTTGATGCAATCGATCAGGGTTACGGCGATCAGGCGATCGGTGTCGGACATCGGCGCCAGGTTCAGCTGCCACAGCAGGTGGCTTTGCAGGCTCTCACCGGCGGATGTACGGGTAGTGAAGTCCCACTCGTCGTCATCGTTGCTCGGCAGGCTGCTGGCGCTGGTTTGGTAGACATCTTCCCAGGCGGTGTCGACGGGCAGCTCGTTGGGAATGCGCTCGTTCCAGTCACCTTCCTCGAGGTTGTCCACCGTTGGGGCGGTTTCCTGGTAGGAGGGTTCCGAGACGTCGGCATTGGGTTGCTGTTCGGCTTTGTCGGCCAAGGGGTCGGCGTTATCGAAGTCGTCGCCTTCTTCCTGGCGTTCGAGCATCGGATTGGACTCCAGGGCCTCCTGGATTTCCTGTTGCAGGTCCAGGGTCGACAATTGGAGCAGGCGGATGGCCTGTTGCAGCTGCGGTGTCATCGTCAGCTGCTGGCCCATTCTCAAGACTAGCGATGGTTTCATGGCAGGGGCTAAACACCTTATTCGCCGGCGCGCATGCGCCATCCACTACAGGGCGCCGAAGCGCCAAACATAAGCAAATTATATGCCCGAAACCGTAGCGTTTGCCTAGAGCGCTGTAACAATAAAAAACTATTGATTTTTTATCGAGACAATCGCTCGGACAACCAGCCAGACACCTCAGCGCTTACAGACGGAACTCGTGGCCCAGATAGACTTCTTTCACGAGGTCGTTGGCCAGGATGGTGGCCGAGTCACCTTCGGCGATCAGTTGGCCATCGTTGACGATGTAGGCGGTTTCGCAGATATCCAGGGTTTCACGGACGTTGTGGTCAGTGATCAGCACGCCAATGCCCTTGGCCTTGAGGTGGTAGATGATCTGTTTGATGTCGCCCACCGAAATCGGGTCCACACCGGCGAACGGTTCGTCGAGGAGGATGAATTTCGGGTTGGTCGCCAGTGCCCGGGCGATTTCCACGCGGCGGCGTTCGCCACCGGACAGGCTCATGCCGAGGTTGTCGCGGATGTGGCTGATGTGGAATTCCTGCAGCAGGCTTTCCAGCTCTTTGCGACGATCGGCCTTGTCGAGTTCCTTGCGGGTCTCGAGGATCGCCATGATGTTGTCGGCGACCGAGAGTTTGCGGAAGATCGACGCTTCTTGCGGAAGATAGCCGATACCGGCCTTTGCACGACCGTGCATCGGCTGGTGGCTGACGTCCAGATCATCGATCAGGACGCGGCCCTGATCGGCCTGAACCAGGCCGACAATCATGTAGAAGCAGGTGGTTTTACCGGCGCCGTTAGGGCCAAGCAGGCCGACGATCTGACCGCTGTCGATGGACAGGCTGACGTCGCGCACGACCTGACGGCTCTTGTAGCTCTTGGCCAGATGCTGAGCTTTCAGAGTTGCCATTACGGGGCCTTTTGCTCTTCGGTTTTCTTTTTCGGCTGGATCACCATGTCGATGCGCGGACGCGATTCGGTCACATTGGTCCCTGTGGCACGACCGGCGCTGGCAAGCTTTTTATTGGTGTCGTAGACGATTTTCTCGCCTTGGGTGACGTTGCCGTCTTTATCGACAACTTTGGCGCGATCGATCAGCACGACGCGGTCTTGCGAGGCGTGGTACTGGATGGTGACCCCCCAGCCCTGAACGGGCTTGGTGTCGCCTGCCGTTTGCAGTTGTTCGAAGTAGGCGAGGTTGCCCACCGAAGTCACCACGTCGATGTCGCCCGCAGGGGTGCGGGTCATGGTCACAGTATTGCCCTTAACGATCATCGAGCCTTGGGTGATGATCACGTCACCTTTATAGGTGGCAATGCCGTTCTTGTCGTCCAGTTGGGCGTCGTCGGCCTGAATACGGATAGGCTGCTGTTGATCGTTCGGCAGAGCCCAGGCGCTCACGCTTCCCAGTGCTGCGCCCAGACCGAGCAAAATAGGGAGAGTTTTAACGAGCCTCATACTGTCCTCTTACGTTCGATAGCAGGTGTATCCTGCTTTCTTTCAAATACGCTTTCATTCCCTTGCCAGTCGATACACCGCCAGCGCCGTCGATTCTAACGGGTTGCTCGGTCTGCGCATATTGCTGTTGCGGGAACACGGTCATGCGGGTGGAGGTAATCAGGGTCTTGCGGTTTTTCTCGTCGAAGCGCGTGATGCGCACCGAGTCGATCAGTTCGACCTGAGTGCCGTCCGGGTTGACTTCGCCGTGTTCGCTCTGGACGTGCCAAGGGAACTGGGTGCCGCGGAACAGGTTCAGGTCCGGGTTGGTCAACAGCGTCACTTCGGTCGCTTTCAGGTGTTCAACCTTGTCGGACGTCATCTCGTACTGCAGTTTGCCATCCGGCAGGTACTGCACGCTGTGCGCGTTGATCGCGTAGTAGTCGATCTCGCTCTCATTGACTGTAGCCACTGGCTTGTCGAGGAAGCGTTCCGGGCTGATGTTCCAGTAGCCGACCGCAGCAAAAATCGCTGCGATGCAACCGAACACCAGGATGTTACGAAATTTCTTGCTCAGCATAGTTGGCTCACAGGTACGCGGCGTTGGCCGCATCGAGGCGGCCCTGGGCGCGCAGGATCAATTCGCAGAATTCGCGAGCGGCACCCTCGCCACCACGGGTCTGGGTGATGCCGTGGGCGTGTTCACGCACGAAGCTGGCGGCATTGGCCACCGCCATGCCCAGGCCGACGCGGCGAATCACCGGCAGGTCTGGCAGGTCGTCGCCGAGGTAGGCGACTTGTTCATAGCTTAGATTGAGCTGGGCGAGAAGCTCGTCGAGCACCACCAGTTTATCTTCGCGGCCCTGATAAAGGTGGGGAATACCGAGGTTCTTCGCCCGTCGCTCGACCACCGGGGTCTTGCGGCCGCTGATGATAGCCGTCTGCACGCCCGCTGCCATCAACATCTTGATGCCCTGGCCGTCGAGTGTGTTGAATGTCTTGAATTCGCTGCCGTCTTCAAGGAAATACAGGCGTCCGTCGGTCAGGACGCCGTCGACGTCGAATACCGCGAGTTTTATCTGTTTGCCGCGTTGCAGCAGGTCCGCACTCATTACATTACTCCCGCACGCAGCAAGTCGTGCATGTTCAAGGCGCCGACCGGGCGGTCTTCGCTATCGACCACGACCAGCGCGTTGATTTTATGGTCTTCCATGATTTTGAGTGCCTCGGCCGCGAGCATCTCGGCGCGAGCAGTCTTGCCGTGGGCGGTCATGACCTGGTCGATCGTCGCGCTATGGATATCGATGCTGCGATCCAGGGTGCGGCGCAAATCGCCGTCGGTGAAGATCCCGGCGAGTTTGCCGTCGGCTTCGAGGATCACGGTCATGCCCAGGCCTTTGCGGGTCATTTCCATCAGCGCGTCCTTGAGCAGAGTGCCGCGCTGGACTTGCGGCAGCTCTTGCCCGGCGTGCATGACGTTTTCCACTTTCAACAACAGGCGTCGGCCCAGCGCACCACCGGGATGGGAAAACGCGAAGTCTTCAGCGGTGAAACCGCGGGCTTCGAGCAGCGCAACGGCCAGAGCATCGCCCATGACCAGCGCCGCGGTGGTCGACGACGTCGGTGCCAGGTTCAGCGGGCAGGCTTCATGCTCCACGTGCACGTTGAGGTTGACCTCGGCAGCCTTGGCCAGCGGTGAGTCGGGGTTGCCGGTCACGCTGATCAGTTTGATGCCCAGGCGCTTGATCAGCGGCAGCAGGGTGACGATTTCGTTGGTGGAGCCGGAGTTCGACAGGGCCAGGATGATGTCGTCGCGGGTGATCATGCCCATGTCGCCGTGGCTGGCTTCAGCCGGATGTACGAAGAAAGCCGTGGTGCCGGTGCTGGCCAGGGTGGCCGCGATCTTGTTGCCGATGTGCCCTGATTTGCCCATGCCGACCACGACCACGCGGCCTTTGCTGGCCAGAATCATCTCGCAAGCGCGTACGAAATCTGCGTCGATATGGGGCAGCAAGCCTTGTACGGCTTCCAGTTCGAGGCGGATGGTGCGTTGTGCTGATTGAATCAGGTCGCTGGATTGGCTCATGTCAGAAATCGTATAGCCTGATGAAAAGGCGGCGATTATAGCGGTAATGATCAAAACCCTCACGCAAGTTCGTCGCGCTTTGACATTCCCTTCTTCCGAAACCCTCTAAATGCTGCTTTTTGCCTGTCATGCTACTGAATATGGCCCGGCTTGGAGCTTGGGCGCTTGGCCTTTGCAGTGATATAGTTCGCCGCCAGTTCGGCCTGCCCGGGATGTATGTGCTTTCGCCAGAAAGTCAGGCGTCCGAGTGAGAGGCTGCATCGCAAGGAGTTTAGATGAGTGCCGATAACGCCTACGCGGTCGAGCTGAAGGGACTGACCTTCAAGCGCGGTTCGCGCAGCATTTTCAATAACGTCGATATCCGTATTCCACGCGGCAAGGTCACCGGCATCATGGGGCCTTCCGGGTGTGGCAAGACCACATTGCTGCGTTTGATGGGCGCACAACTGCGTCCTACCAAGGGCGAAGTCTGGGTCAACGGTCAAAACCTGCCGAAGCTTTCGCGCAGCGATTTGTTCGACGCGCGCAAGCACATGGGTGTGCTGTTCCAAAGTGGCGCACTGTTTACCGACCTCGATGTGTTCGAGAACGTCGCCTTTCCGCTACGCGTTCATACCGAGCTTCCGGAAGAAATGATCCGGGACATTGTCCTGCTCAAATTACAGGCCGTTGGCCTGCGTGGCGCCATCGACCTGATGCCTGACGAGCTGTCCGGCGGCATGAAGCGCCGTGTCGCGCTGGCGCGGGCGATTGCCCTGGATCCGCAGATTCTCATGTATGACGAACCCTTTGTCGGCCAGGACCCTATCGCCATGGGCGTGTTGGTGCGCCTGATCCGTTTGCTTAACGATGCGCTGGGTATCACCAGTATCGTGGTTTCCCACGATCTGGCCGAGACGGCCAGCATCGCCGATTACATTTATGTAGTGGGCGACGGGCAAGTGTTGGGGCAGGGCACTCCCGAGGAGCTGATGAATTCGCAGGAGCCTCGAATTCGTCAATTCATGACCGGCGATCCCGACGGTCCGGTCGCATACCACTTTCCAGCGACGGATTACCGCGCAGATCTTCTGGGGAAGCGTTGATGCGCAAGATTTCACTATTAGAACGCGTACGTCGTTTCGGTCACGGCGGCATTGATGTGATGGCGGTGTTCGGCCGTTCGGCGATCTTCCTGTTCCATGCCTTGCTCGGCCGTGGCGGCATCGGTGGCGGGTTCGGGCTGCTGATCAAGCAATTGCATTCGGTGGGCGTGATGTCCCTGGTGATCATCGTGGTCTCCGGGGTGTTCATCGGCATGGTGCTGGCGCTGCAGGGGTTCAACATCCTGTCCAGCTATGGTTCGGAACAGGCGGTCGGGCAGATGGTTGCGCTGACGTTGTTGCGTGAGTTGGGTCCTGTGGTCACGGCGTTGTTGTTCGCCGGGCGCGCCGGTTCGGCCCTGACGGCTGAAATCGGCAACATGAAGTCCACCGAGCAGTTGTCCAGTCTCGAAATGATTGGTGTCGACCCGCTCAAATACATCATTGCCCCGCGCCTCTGGGCCGGCTTCATTTCCCTGCCGGTGCTGGCGATGATTTTCAGCGTGGTGGGTATCTGGGGCGGTTCGTGGGTGGCCGTCGACTGGCTGGGTGTCTATGAAGGTTCCTACTGGTCGAACATGCAAAACAGCGTGACCTTTGCGGACGATGTGCTGAACGGCATTATCAAAAGCATAGTCTTCGCTTTTGTCGTGACCTGGATCGCCGTATTCCAAGGCTATGACTGCGAGCCCACATCCGAGGGGATCAGTCGTGCCACTACCAAGACCGTTGTGTATGCCTCGTTGGCTGTACTCGGCCTGGACTTTATTCTGACCGCCTTGATGTTTGGAGATTTCTGATGCAAAACCGCACCCTGGAAATCGGTGTCGGCCTTTTCTTGCTGGCTGGCATCCTGGCTTTGCTGTTGCTGGCGTTGCGGGTGAGTGGCCTGTCCCCGAGCGCAACCACCGATACGTATAAACTGTATGCCTATTTCGACAATATCGCCGGTTTGACGGTCAGAGCTAAAGTGACCATGGCCGGTGTGACCATCGGCAAGGTCACGGCGATCGATCTGGACCGCGACAGTTTCACCGGTCGAGTGACGATGCAACTGGAAAAGCGCGTAGATAACCTGCCGACTGACTCCACTGCATCTATCCTGACGGCTGGCCTGTTGGGCGAGAAATACATCGGTATCAGCGTGGGCGGCGAAGAAGGCTTGCTCAAGGATGGTGGAACCATCCACGACACCCAGTCGTCGCTGGTGCTCGAGGACCTGATCGGTAAATTCCTGCTCAATACCGTTAGCAAAGACGCCAAATGAGGAGCTTTTGAATGATCTCTACCTTGCGACGTGGCCTGTTGGTATTACTCGCGGCTCTGCCGTTGATGGCTAACGCCGTGGCGGCGCCTTCCGCGCACGAACTGGTTCAAGACACCACGACCCGCTTGCTGGCGGATCTGTCGGCCAACAAAGAGAAGTACAAGCAGGACCCGCAGGACTTTTACACAGCGCTGAACACCATCGTCGGCCCTGTCGTGGATGCCGAGGGCATTTCCAAGAGCATCATGACGGTCAAATATTCGCGCAAGGCCACGCCTGCGCAAATGAAGACCTTCGAAGAAAACTTCAAAAAGGGCCTGTTCCAGTTCTATGGCAACGCCCTGCTGGAGTACAACAACCAGGGCATCGTCGTCGACCCTGCCAAGGATGAGTCGGGAGACCGCACCAGCGTTGGCATGACGGTCAAGGGCAGCAACGGCGCGATCTATCCTGTGTCCTACACACTGGAAAAGATCAACGGCGAGTGGAAGTTGCGTAACGTGATCATCAACGGCATCAACATCGGCAAGCTGTTCCGCGATCAGTTCGCTGATGCGATGCAGCGCAATGGCAACGACCTGGACAAGACCATCAATGGTTGGGCCGGTGAAGTCGCCAAAGCCAAGGAAGCCAGCGAGAAGCAGACCCAATGAGTGTATCGGCCATTCGCATGAGCGAATCCGGTGAGCTGATGCTCAGCGGCATGCTGGATTACCGTACCGGCCCCGGCCTGCGCAAGCAGGGCCAGGCGCTGATCAAGGCCAGCAAGGCCCCCGCACTGGTGGTGGATTGCTCGGCGGTACTGAAATCCAGCAGTGTCGGCTTGTCGCTGCTGCTGTGTTTCATTCGGGATGCGCAGGAGGCCGGCAAGCCGCTGAGCATCCGCGCGATGCCCGAAGACATGCGCGAAATTGCTCAGGTCAGCGAATTGACCGAGCTGTTGGCGCATCCCTAACCGCATCGACAGAGAAGCCCCCCGTCAGAGTCCTGCTTCGCGGGGTTCGCAGGCGCGGGGCTTTTTTGTATGATGTCCGACCCGCGCGCACAGGGCGCCGATTGAGGTTGAGCATGCAGGCCGTAGAAGTGAAGAGCTTCCTTGAAGGAAAGCTGCCAGGAATCCAGGTGGAAGTTGAAGGCGAAGGCTGCAACTTTCAGCTGAACGTGATTAGCGATGAACTGGCGGCACTGAGCCCGGTCAAGCGTCAGCAAAGCATCTATGCCCATTTGAACCCATGGATCGCCGATGGCAGCATCCATGCGGTCACTATGAAATTTTTCAGCAGCGCGGCCTGGGCCGAGCGCACCTGAGCCCAAGGGCGTCGAGATTCTTATGGATAAATTGATTATTACCGGTGGCGCTCGTCTTGATGGCGAGATCCGCATTTCCGGGGCAAAGAACTCTGCCCTGCCGATCCTGGCTGCAACCCTGCTGTGCGATGGCCCGGTGACGGTTGCCAACCTGCCGCACCTGCACGACATCACCACCATGATCGAGCTGTTCGGTCGCATGGGCATCGAGCCGGTGATCGACGAGAAACTCAGCGTCGAAATCGACCCGCGCACCATCAAGACCCTGATTGCTCCGTACGAACTGGTTAAAACCATGCGTGCGTCGATCCTGGTGCTGGGCCCGATGGTTGCCCGCTTCGGTGAAGCCGAAGTCGCACTGCCTGGCGGTTGCGCCATCGGTTCGCGTCCGGTGGACCTGCACATCCGTGGTCTTGAAGCCATGGGTGCGGTCATCGACGTCGAAGGCGGCTACATCAAGGCCAAGGCGCCTGAAGGTGGCTTGCGCGGCGCGCACTTCTTCTTCGATACCGTCAGTGTGACCGGTACCGAAAACATCATGATGGCCGCTGCTCTGGCCAAGGGTCGCAGCGTGCTGGCCAACGCCGCCCGCGAGCCGGAAGTCATCGACCTGGCGAACTTCCTGATCGCCATGGGTGCCAAGATCACTGGCGCCGGCACTGACACCATCACCATCGATGGCGTCGAGCGTCTGCATCCGACCACTTACAAAGTGATGCCGGACCGTATCGAAACCGGGACGTACCTGGTCGCTGCCGCTGTGACCGGCGGTCGTGTGAAGGTCAAGGACACCGATCCGACGATCCTCGAAGCCGTTCTGGAAAAACTCCGTGAAGCCGGCGCCGAAATCACTTCGGGCGAAGACTGGATCGAGCTGAACATGCACGGCAAGCGGCCAAAAGCCGTCAACGTGCGAACCGCTCCGTACCCGGCGTTCCCGACCGACATGCAAGCGCAGTTCATCTCGCTCAACGCCATTGCCGAAGGCACCGGTGCCGTGATCGAGACGATCTTCGAAAACCGCTTCATGCACGTTTACGAACTGCACCGCATGGGCGCCAAGATCCAGGTCGAAGGCAACACCGCCATCGTCACCGGTACCGAGAAGCTGAAAGGCGCGCCAGTCATGGCCACCGACCTGCGCGCCTCGGCCAGCCTGGTGATCTCGGCGTTGATCGCTGAAGGTGACACCCTGATCGACCGCATCTACCACATCGACCGTGGTTACGAGTGCATCGAAGAGAAACTGCAAATGCTCGGCGCCAAGATCCGCCGCGTACCGGGCTAGTTTTTTTGCTGCATGGGCATAAGGATGTGCCCGTTGAATTCGTTTCAAGTCGAGGGTAATTCACTCTCGATGTGTGTCCGGCACCGTTTGTGACCGGGCACGTACCTTGATAAGGACTGACGTTTCCCATGTTGACCATCGCACTGTCCAAGGGCCGCATCCTTGACGACACCCTGCCGCTTCTGGCTGAAGCGGGCATCGTGCCGACCGAGAATCCGGACAAGAGCCGCAAGCTGATCATCCCCACGACCCAGGCCGATGTGCGTCTGCTGATCGTGCGCGCCACCGACGTGCCGACGTATGTCGAGCATGGTGCCGCTGACCTGGGCGTCGCCGGTAAAGATGTGTTGATGGAATATGGCGGCCAGGGTCTGTACGAACCACTGGACCTGCGCATTGCCCTGTGCAAGCTGATGACCGCTGGCCGTGTCGGCGATGTCGAGCCCAAGGGCCGTTTGCGGGTGGCGACCAAGTTCGTCAACGTTGCCAAGCGCTACTATGCCGAACAAGGCCGTCAGGTCGACATCATCAAGCTGTACGGCTCGATGGAACTGGCGCCGTTGATCGGTCTGGCGGACAAGATCATCGACGTGGTCGACACCGGCAACACCTTGCGCGCCAATGGCCTGGAACCCCAGGATTTCATTGCCGACATCAGTTCCCGGCTGATCGTCAACAAAGCTTCGATGAAAATGCAGCACGCCCGTATCCAGGCGTTGATCGACACCCTGCGCAAGGCAGTGGAGTCTCGACACCGCGGCTGATTCACCTGCGCGGCCTTGAGTCGCGCCGTCTATCCGCCTCATAGCCAGAATTCTCAGGTGCCCAAGCGGATCGAATGTTAGCTTCGGGCGCCTGAGTTTTTTGCCAATCCTATGAGGCTCTCGCTATGACCGCACCGACTGCAATTCGCCGACTCAACGCTGCTGACCCGGATTTCGCACATCATCTGGATCATCTGCTGAGCTGGGAAAGTGTGTCTGACGACTCGGTCAATCAGCGGGTGCTGGACATCATCAAAGCCGTGCGCGAGCGTGGTGATGCGGCGCTGGTGGAATTCACCCAGAAGTTCGACGGCCTGCAAGTCGCCTCGATGGCCGACCTGATCCTGCCGCGTGAACGCCTGGAACTGGCGCTGACCCGGATCACCGTGCCGCAGCGTGAAGCGCTGGAAAAAGCCGCGGCCCGCGTGCGCAGTTACCACGAAAAGCAGAAACAGGATTCCTGGAGCTACACCGAGGCCGATGGCACCGTGTTGGGCCAGAAGGTCACGCCGCTGGATCGCGCCGGTCTTTATGTCCCGGGTGGTAAAGCGTCGTATCCGTCGTCCGTACTGATGAACGCGATCCCGGCCAAAGTGGCGGGCGTGACCGAAGTGGTCATGGTGGTGCCGACCCCGCGTGGTGAAATCAACGAACTGGTGTTGGCCGCAGCCTGCATCGCCGGCGTTGACCGTGTCTTCACCATCGGTGGCGCACAAGCCGTTGCCGCGTTGGCTTATGGCACCGAAAGCGTGCCGAAGGTCGATAAAGTGGTCGGCCCGGGCAACATCTATGTCGCCACCGCCAAGCGCCACGTGTTCGGCCAGGTCGGCATCGACATGATCGCCGGCCCGTCGGAAATCCTCGTCGTCTGCGACGGCCAGACCGATCCGGACTGGATCGCGATGGACTTGTTCTCTCAGGCCGAGCATGACGAAGATGCCCAGGCGATTCTGGTCAGCCCGGACGCCGGGTTCCTCGACAAGGTCGCCGCCAGCATCGCCAAACTGTTGCCGACCATGGAGCGCGCCGAGATCATTGAAACCTCGATCAATGGCCGTGGTGCGCTGATTCAGGTGCGCGATATGGAACAAGCCATCGAAGTGGCCAACCGCATCGCACCGGAGCACCTGGAGTTGTCGGTCGCCGATCCGCAAGCGTGGTTGCCGCAGATCCGCCACGCTGGCGCAATCTTCATGGGCCGTCACACGTCCGAGGCCTTGGGCGATTACTGCGCCGGCCCGAACCACGTATTGCCGACTTCCGGCACCGCGCGATTCTCCTCGCCGCTGGGTGTTTATGACTTCCAGAAACGCTCGTCGATCATCTTCTGCTCCGAGCAGGGGGCATCCGACCTGGGCAAGACCGCTTCCGTGCTGGCCCGTGGCGAGTCGCTGACCGCGCACGCTCGCAGCGCCGAATACCGCATCGTTGACGAAGATTTTCCACAAGGGCAGGGAAACTGAACATGAGTAAATTCTGGAGCCCCTTCGTCAAGAATCTGGTGCCTTACGTGCCGGGCGAGCAGCCGAAGCTGACGAAACTGGTGAAGCTCAACACCAATGAAAACCCGTACGGCCCGTCGCCCAAAGCCTTGGCGGCGATGCAGGCCGAACTGAATGACAACCTGCGTCTGTACCCGGACCCGAACAGTGATGTGCTCAAGCAAGCCGTCGCCAGGTATTACGGCGTGCAGGGCAATCAGGTGTTCCTCGGCAACGGTTCCGATGAAGTCCTGGCGCACATCTTTCACGGTTTGCTGCAACACGATAAACCGCTGCTGTTCCCGGACATCAGCTACAGCTTCTACCCGGTCTACTGCGGGCTGTATGGCATCACGTTCGACGCAGTGCCGCTGGACGAACAGTTCCAGATCAACCCGACTGATTACGCCAAGCCGAACGGCGGGATCATCTTCCCGAACCCGAACGCCCCGACCGGTTGCCTGCTGGCGCTGGACGCGGTCGAGCAAATCCTCAAGGCCAGCCCGGATTCGGTGGTCGTGGTGGATGAGGCTTACATCGACTTTGGAGGCGAGACGGCGATCAGTCTGGTGGACCGATATCCGAATTTGCTGGTGACCCAGACCTTGTCCAAGTCCCGTTCGCTGGCCGGTCTGCGGGTCGGTCTGGCGGTGGGGCATCCGGACCTGATCGAGGCGCTGGAGCGGATCAAGAACAGCTTCAACTCCTATCCCCTGGATCGCATGGCAAATGTCGGTGCTGCGGCAGCGTTCGATGATCGTGAGTACTTCGACAAGACCTGCCGTCTGGTGATCGAAAACCGTGAATGGGTGATCACGCAATTGCAGGCGAAAGGCTTTGAAGTGCTGCCGTCGGCGGCGAACTTCATTTTCGCCCGTCACCCGCAGCACGATGCGGCGGGGCTGGCGGCGAAGCTGCGCGAGCAGGGCGTTATCGTTCGGCACTTCAAGCAAGAGCGGATTGCGCAGTTCCTGCGGATTTCCATCGGCACGCCTGAGCAGAACCAGGCACTGATCGACGGGCTCGGCGACCTGTAAATCGCTTTCGCTGGCAAGCCTCCAGCGCTTACAGAATTGTGTCGTCCACAACGGCCGTGATCGACACAAATCCTGTAGGCGCCGGCTTGCCGACGAACGATTCACCGCAGAATCGGTGTCCTACTCGTGATGTGGCTCGCCCAGGAACGTCAGCGAACTGAACAATCCCCGACTACTCACGTCAGCACTGTCCTTCACCGGGACTTCCACCTGCGCCGCAATCACATTCAACCCTTCATTACGCACCAACACCTGAGCCCGCCCTTGGGCGTCGGTTTCCGTGCTCAACGTATTCGGCGCGCTGCGGTAGTCGCCCGTCAACTTCACTCCCGCCACAGGCTTGCCATCCAGTAGCACGCGAACCGGCAACGATTTGCCCGCCCCGACCGTCAACGGATCAACCTCCGGCAAAATCAGCAGTTTCATCTGATCAAGTGACGGCAATCTCGCCCCCGGTTGGTAGATCGCCAGGCTGTACTTGAACGTCTGGATCGACTCGATTGCGCCCGGTACTTTACTGCGTCCTTCGTTGATCCACTTTTTATCGGCAGTCTGCGACCACATTCCATTGTTTAGCGCCACGGCCATGACGGCCGGCGGTTTCAGCGGTTGCAGGCGTGCGTGGTCAGCGAGGCGTTGCACGGTCACCGGGATCATTTTGCCGCTGACGTCATAGGCCCAGGCGCCGCTGATCTTTTCCGGTTTGAAGGCGTTGTCCTCGGCGCCGTGGCCGTAAACCACTTCGATGTTGCCGCGGCGTTGTTCGGTCCACAGGCCATGGGCCGAGACTTCAGTGGCGAAGAGCAAGCCGAGCAGTGCCAAGGGTTTGAGAGGGTGCATGGTGATGTCCTTTTTACAGTTTGAGTGTCAGGCTGACGGTTAAATTGCGCGGCTCGCCGGGATTGACCCAGTAGTTGCTGTAAGAGCGCTCGAAGTAATTCTCGTCGAAAAGGTTGTTCAGGTTCAGGCCCACGGTGACGTTTTCGGTGGCCTTGTAATGGGCCAGCAGGTCAACGGTGTGGTAAGCCGGCAGTTCAAAATCAGTGCCGGTTTCACCCGAGCGATCGCCGACATAAGTGAATGCCGCACCGAGGTCTGACCCGCGCAAACGGCCCTCCTGAAATTCATAAACCCCCAGCAGGCTGCCGCTGCGCCTGGCCACGCCGAGGATGCGGCTACCGGCCGACGTGACCTTGTCGCCCTTGGTGACTTCGGCGTCGATGTAGGCAAACGCACCGATCACCCGCACGGCGTCGCTCACTTGTCCGGTGACTTGCAGATCAAAACCCTGGCTACGCGCCTTGCCCATGGCGCGACTGGAGTCGGTGCCCGGATCGAAGGCCAGCACGTTTTCCTTGTCGATCCGAAAAGCGGCGAGGGTGCTGCTCAGGCGATTGTCGAACAGCTCGCTCTTGATCCCGATTTCATAGCCCACACCTTCTTCCGGATCGAAGGATTTGCCGGCTGCGTCCAGGCCGTTGTTCGGTTTGAACGAGGTGGAAGCGTTGGCGAACACACCGACTTCAGGCGTCAGTTGGTAGAGCAAGCCGGCCCGTTGAGTCAGCGCGTCGTGCCTCTTGCGACTGGTCGCTCCGCGCGTGTGATCGTCGATGCTTTGTTGGAAATGTTCGACGCGCGCACCGAGCAGGCCGCGTAGTTTGTCGGTGAAGACAATCTGGTCCTGCACGTTCAGCGCCTGGCTTTCGACATGCTCGAAAAAATCCGTGCCTGAGCGAGCGCCGTTGGGCTTCGGTTGGCCGTAGACCGGCTGATAAATGTCGATGGCGTAGGCACCGCCGGCAATCGTGGTCACCCGTTCGTTCTTGCGGTAGTTCTCGTATTCGCTGCCGATCAGCAGTTCGTGCTGCCAGCTCCCGAGGTCGAACAGACCCCGCAATTCGAGCTGGGTGATGCTGTCGTGCCAATCATTGTCACGCTCGCGGTAGCGTCGATTGACCGTGTGCCCGTTGGCATTCAGCGGCCGCGTCTCGGAGGCGAAGCCCCAGAGTTTGCCTTCTTTGTAATGGCTGGCCAGACGCAGCTTCCAACCATCGTTGAGGTGATGTTCAAGAGCGGCCTGCAGACTGTTGTTGTGGTTGTCGATGTCGTCGTCATTGGGTTCGCCGAGGAAGGTTGAGCGCGAAACGCCGCTCCACGAGTTGTTCGGGGCGACGATGCCACGGTCGAACGTCGAGCGGTGACGGACGAGTTCGCTCTCCACCAGCAAATGCGTGTCAGTGTTCAGTTGCCAACTGAAGGAGGGCGCGATGAACACGCGCTGGCTCTCAACATGATCGCGAAAACTGTGGTTGTCCTCGACCGCCAGGTTGACGCGGGACAGCACATTGCCGTCGTCATCCAGCGGTGTATTGACGTCCAGCGCGGTGCGATAACGGTCCCGACTGCCGGCGCTGGTCTGCAACGTGGTGAAGGTTTCTGGCTGCGGTTTCTTGGCGACGATGTTTACTGTACCGCCCGGATCACCACGGCCATAAAGACTGGCGGCCGGACCTTTGAGCACTTCGATTCGCTCGATGTTGGCCACGTCCGGTGTGCTGGGGTAACCACGGTTGGCACTGAACCCGTCCTTGTAGAACTCGGAGGTGGTGAAGCCACGCACGCTGTATTCGTAAAGCGTCAGGCCGCCGAAGTTGTTCTGCTTCGATACGCCGCCGGCAAAATCCAATGCGCGCTCGACGTTGTTGCTGCCGAGGTCCTTGAGCACGCTGGCGGGAATCACACTGATCGATTGCGGGGTGTCGCGAAGGGCCGTGTCGGTTTTAGTCGCGCTGGAGGAGCGAGTGGCGCGGTAGCCTTTGACCGGGCCGGTGGGTGATTCGTAGTCGGAGGTGACGCTGATGGCGTCCAGCTCGAGCGGGCTGGAGTCTTCGGCGAAGACCGGATCTGCGAGCAGGCCAAAGGCAAGACTTGCCACAGAAACCATTGTTCGAGACGACATGTTATGTTGTTCCAATAGTGATATTGAAACAATATAACATGTCTAATGAGAATGTCTGCTGTTAGCCCGCATGGCTCGGGCTAGCGCTTTTATTCCTCTTCTTTTTCCTTCGCGGGCGCGGGTGGCGGGCGCAAGCCAATTTCAGCGGTGAGCTTCAGTTCTTTGCCGTTGCGCATTACCTGAATCGTGACTTTGTCGGTCGGCTTGATCCGTGCGACCTGGTTCATCGAGCGACGACCATCACCGGCCGGTTCGCCGTCGATGGCGAGAATCACGTCGCCCAATTGCAAACCGGCCTTCTGCGCCGGACCGTCACGGAATATCCCCGCGACCACAATGCCCGGACGTCCCGACAAACCGAACGATTCGGCCAGTTCCTGGGTCAACGGCTGCACTTCGATACCGAGCCAGCCGCGAATCACCTGGCCGTGTTCGATGATCGACTTCATCACTTCCATCGCCAGTTTGACCGGGATCGCGAAACCGATGCCTTGCGAGCCGCCGGACTTGGAGAAGATCGCGGTGTTGATCCCGGTCAGGTTGCCATTGGCGTCCACCAGCGCGCCGCCGGAGTTGCCGGGGTTGATCGCGGCGTCGGTCTGGATGAAATCTTCGTAGTTGTTCAGGCCCAGCTGATTACGGCCTGTGGCGCTGATGATGCCCATGGTCACGGTCTGGCCGACGCCGAACGGGTTGCCGATGGCCAGCGCGACGTCGCCGATGCGGATGTTGTCCGAGCGGCCGACGGTGATCGACGGCAGGTTTTTCAGATCGATCTTCAGGACGGCGAGGTCGGTTTCCGGGTCGCTGCCGATCACGCGGGCCAGGGTTTCACGGCCGTCCTTCAAGGCGACCACAATCTGGTCGGCGCCGCTGGTCACGTGGTTGTTGGTCAGCAGGTAACCTTCCGGGCTCATGATCACCCCGGAGCCGAGGCTCGATTCCATGCGCTTCTGCTTGGGCGAGTTGTCGCCGAAGAAGCGGCGGAACTGCGGGTCTTCGAACAACGGATGGTTTGGCTTGTTGATGACTTTGGTGGTGTACAGGTTCACCACCGACGGTGCTGCCGTGGTCACCGCGTCGGCATAGGACACCGGACCCTGTTGCATGGTGGTGGTTTGCGGGGCTTGCTGCAGGTTGACGTCGAGGCTCGGGAGCCCGACCCACTGCGGGTAACGCTGGATGATCAACAGAGCGATAAGCACGCCGGCCAACAGCGGCCAGCCGGAAAAACGCAGCGCCTTGAGCATTAAGCACGTCCTGAGAGGTTGCAGGCGGTTAGAGACCGCCCATAATGTCGCGCATTATACGAGGCCGCGCGCGCCTCTGAACGGGATATTTAGGAGTCTTTTATGGCCGTCGCCCTGAGCACCCTGGTCGAAGAAGCCGACCGTTACCTGAACAGTGCAAAGATTGCCGATTATTGCCCCAACGGGTTACAGGTCGAAGGTCGGCCGCAGGTGATGCGCATCGTCAGTGGCGTCACCGCCAGCCAGGCGTTGCTGGACGCGGCCGTCGAAGCCCAGGCCGATCTGGTGCTGGTGCATCACGGTTATTTCTGGAAGGGCGAGAACCCGTGCATCACCGGTATGAAGCAGCGTCGGTTGAAAACCCTGCTCAAGCACGACATCAGCCTGCTGTCTTACCATCTGCCACTGGATCTGCATCCGGAAGTCGGCAACAACGTGCAGCTCGCACGTCAACTGGACATCACCGTCGAAGGCCCGCTCGATCCGGAGAACCTTAAAATTATCGGTCTGGTGGGCTCTCTGAACGAACCGGTGACGCCGCGTGATTTCGCTCGCCGCGTGCAGGAAGTCATGGGGCGCGAGCCATTGTTGATCGAAGGCGGCGAGATGATTCGTCGGGTCGGCTGGTGCACCGGTGGAGGTCAGGGTTACATCGATCAGGCGGTTTTGGCCGGCGTCGATCTGTATCTCAGTGGCGAGGCGTCCGAGCAAACCTTCCACAGCGCCCGGGAAAACGACATCAGCTTCATCGCCGCCGGTCACCACGCCACCGAGCGCTACGGTGTGCAGGCACTGGGGGATTACCTGGCACGACGGTTTGCGCTGGAGCACATCTTCATCGATTGCCCGAATCCGATTTGATTAACACCACACATAAAATGTGCGAGCGAGCCTGTTCGCGATGACTGCATCACAAGCGACATTGATGTGACAGATACACCGCAATCGCGAGCAGGCTCGCTCCCACAGGGGCCTGACCGCCCTAACGAGGGGGTATATTCATATACCCTTTCGATCTAGCTCGCGTCCTGATTAGAAGAGGACGCTGTGCTAGGATTCCTCGCTCGAACACGGCCCGCTGGCCGTCCATAAGATCGTTTTCGTGAGTAGCCATGGTCGACAAACTGACGCATCTGAAACAGCTGGAGGCCGAAAGCATCCACATCATCCGCGAGGTCGCCGCCGAGTTCGATAACCCGGTGATGCTGTACTCCGTCGGTAAAGACTCCGCCGTGATGCTGCACCTTGCGCGCAAGGCATTCTTCCCGGGCAAGTTGCCGTTCCCGGTGATGCACGTCGACACCCGGTGGAAGTTCAAGGAAATGTACGCGTTCCGCGACCGCATGGTCGAAGAACTCGGCCTGGACCTGCTGGTGCACGTGAACCCCGATGGCGTCGCGCAGGGCATCAACCCGCTGACCCACGGCAGTGCCAAGCACACCGACATCATGAAAACCGAAGGCCTGAAACAGGCTCTCGACAAGTACGGTTTCGATGCCGCTTTCGGTGGCGCTCGTCGCGATGAAGAAAAATCCCGTGCCAAAGAGCGCGTGTATTCCTTCCGCGACACCAAGCACCGCTGGGACCCGAAAAACCAGCGTCCAGAGTTGTGGAACGTCTACAACGGCAACGTCAACAAGGGTGAGTCGATCCGCGTTTTCCCGTTGTCGAACTGGACCGAACTGGACATCTGGCAGTACATCTATCTCGAAGGCATCCCGATTGTGCCGCTGTATTTCGCCGCCGAGCGCGACGTCATCGAGATGAATGGCACCTGGATCATGATCGACGACGAACGCCTGCTCAATCACCTGAGCGACGAAGACAAGGCGCGCATCGTCAAGAAGAAGGTCCGTTTCCGTACGCTCGGCGACTACCCGCTGACCGGTGCGGTCGAGTCCGAGGCCACCAGCCTGACCGACATCATTCAGGAAATGCTCCTGACGCGAACTTCCGAACGCCAGGGCCGGGTCATCGACCACGATGGCGCAGGCTCGATGGAAGAAAAGAAACGTCAGGGTTATTTCTAAGGGGTTGTCATGTCGCACGTATCTGATTTGATCAGCGAGGACATCCTCGCCTACCTGGGCCAGCACGAACGCAAGGAAATGCTGCGTTTCCTGACCTGTGGCAACGTCGACGACGGCAAGAGCACCCTGATCGGGCGCCTGCTGCACGACTCCAAGATGATCTACGAAGATCACCTGGAAGCCATTACCCGCGACTCGAAAAAAGTCGGCACCACCGGCGAAGACATCGACCTGGCATTGCTGGTCGACGGCCTGCAGGCCGAGCGTGAGCAGGGCATCACCATTGATGTTGCCTACCGCTATTTCTCCACCGCCAAACGCAAATTCATCATCGCCGACACCCCTGGCCATGAGCAGTACACCCGCAACATGGCCACCGGTGCGTCCACCTGTGACCTGGCGATCATCCTGGTCGACGCCCGTTACGGCGTGCAGACCCAGACCCGTCGCCACAGCTTCATCGCCTCGTTGCTCGGCATCAAGCACATCGTGGTCGCCATCAACAAGATGGACCTCAACGGTTTCGACGAAACAGTGTTCGAGTCGATCAAGGCCGATTACCTGAAGTTCGCCGAAGGCATCGCCTTCAAACCGACCACCATGGCCTTCGTGCCGATGTCGGCGCTGAAGGGCGACAACGTGGTGAACAAGTCCGAGCGCTCGCCGTGGTACACCGGCCAGTCGCTGATGGAAATTCTCGAGACCGTCGAGATCGCCAGCGACCGCAACTACACCGACCTGCGTTTCCCGGTGCAGTACGTCAACCGTCCGAACTTGAACTTCCGTGGTTTCGCCGGCACCCTGGCCAGCGGCGTCGTGCACAAGGGCGACGAAGTCGTGGTGCTGCCGTCGGGCAAGAGCAGCCGCGTGAAATCCATCGTCACCTTCGAAGGTGAACTGGAACACGCAGGTCCGGGTCAGGCGGTAACGCTGACCATGGAAGACGAGATCGACATCTCCCGCGGCGACTTGCTGGTGCACGCCGACAACCTGCCGCAGGTGACTGACGCCTTCGACGCCATGCTGGTGTGGATGGCCGAAGAACCGATGTTGCCGGGCAAGAAATACGACATCAAACGCGCCACGACGTACGTGCCGGGTTCGATCACCAGCATCGTCAACCGCGTTGATGTGAACACTCTGGAAGAAGGTCCGGCCAGTTCCCTGCAACTGAACGAGATCGGACGGGTCAAGATCAGCCTCGACACCGCCATCGCGCTGGACGGTTACGCGAGCAACCGCACCACCGGTTCGTTCATCGTCATCGATCGCTTGACCAACGGCACCGTTGCGGCCGGCATGATCATCGCTCAGCCATTGGCGCATGGCAGCAGCACGCACCACGGCAAACTGGCGCACGTTGCCACCGAAGAACGCGCTCAGCGTTTCGGCCAGCAGCCGGCCACCGTGTTGTTCAGCGGTTTGTCGGGCGCGGGCAAAAGCACCCTGGCTTATGCGGTTGAACGCAAGTTGTTCGACCTGGGCCGCGCGGTGTTTGTGCTCGATGGCCAGAACCTGCGTCATGACCTGAACAAAGGTCTGCCACAGGATCGCGCCGGGCGTACCGAGAACTGGCGCCGTGCCGCGCACGTTGCGCGTCAGTTCAACGAGGCCGGTCTGCTGACCCTCGCTGCGTTTGTTGCGCCGAGTGCTGAAGGTCGTGAGCAAGCCAGGGAACTGATCGGCAAAGAGCGTTTGCTGACGGTCTACGTCCAGGCCTCGCCGACGGTCTGCGCCGAGCGAGATCCGCAAGGTTTGTACGCGGCGGCCGGGGATAACATTCCGGGCGATTCCTTCCCGTACGACGTGCCGCTGGACGCCGACCTCGTGGTCGACACCCAGTCGCTGTCGCTGGAAGAAAGCGTCAAGCAAGTGCTGGATCTGCTGCGTCAGCGTGGCGCGATCTAAGCCCTTTTAGCCGTTAATAAAAAACCCGCCGATGAGTGATCATCGGCGGGTTTTTTTGTGGGTCAACTCGGTCAGCTGTGGGAGCTAGCCTGCTAGCGATTGCGGTGATTCAGGTAATAAATCTGCTGAATGTGAACCCGCTATCGCCAGCAGGCTGGCTCCCACAGTAGGTCAGTGTTTATCGGGATACTCCCGATGCATCTGCTCCAGCAACGCATCCTTGTCTTCCCAAAGCTGATTGATCCAGCCCTGAAACTGCAAGCGATACTCTCCATCCTGGTCGTAATTCTTGCCAATGAACTGCGGCGGAATCTTCAGCTCCTGAAAATGCACCACCACGTCCGCAACGTTTCCGCAGAGCAAATCCCAGTACCCCGGACGCCCGCCCGGGTAGTGAATGGTCACGTTGACGATCGACTCCAGCTGCTCACCCATCGCATCCAGCACAAACGCGATGCCACCGGCCTTGGGTTTGAGCAGATACTTGAACGGTGATTTCTGTTGCGCGTGCTTGCCCTCGGTGAAGCGTGTGCCTTCAACGAAATTGAAAATCCCCACCGGGTTATTGCGAAATTTTGCGCAGGTCCTGCGGGTGGTTTCCAGATCCTTGCCTTTCTTCTCCGGGTGTTTTTCCAGGTAGGCCTTGGAGTAGCGCTTCATGAACGGAAAGCCCAACGCCCACCACGCCAGACCAATCACCGGCACCCAGATCAGCTCTTGCTTGAGAAAGAACTTCAACGGCTGGATGCGCCGGTTGAGCACGTACTGCAACACCATTATGTCGACCCAGCTCTGGTGGTTGCTGGTGATCAGGTACGAGTGCTGGTAGTCCAGGCCTTCGAGGCCGCTGAGGTGCCAGCGCGTGCGGCAGACCAGGTTCATCCAGGCCTTGTTGTTGCTGATCCAGGCTTCATGGGTATGGCTCATCAACCAGCGCGTGAAACGCTGGGTGAGGGCAAACGGCAACACCTTGAAAATCGCCACGCAGAACAGAAACGAGCAGAGCAAAATTGTATTCAACGCCAGCAACAACGATGCAATCACGCCGCGCACGGCGGCAGGCAGGAAATCCAGCATTTAAAGATCCAGAGGTCGGTTGGCAGCTTGAATCGCGGTCAACGCGATGGTGTACACGATGTCATCGACTTGCGCGCCGCGCGGCAGGTCGTTCACCGGTTTGCGCAGGCCTTGCAGCATCGGCCCAAGGCTGACGCAATCGGCACTGCGCTGCACGGCTTTGTGCGTGGTGTTGCCGGTGTTCAGGTCGGGGAACACGAACACTGTGGCACGTCCGGCCACCTGACTGTTCGGCGCCAGTTGCCGGGCGACGGTTTCGTTGGCGGCGGCGTCGTATTGCAACGGGCCGTCGATCAGCAGTGAGTGCTGTTGTTCGTGGGCGAGCAAGGTCGCCTCGCGCACCTTCTCGACTTCTTCACCGCTGGCCGACTCACCACTGGAATAGCTGATCATCGCCACGCGCGGGGTAATGCCGAATGCGGCGGCCGAGTCGGCGCTTTGCAGGGCGATCTCGGCCAGTTCGCTGGCACTCGGGTGCGGGTTCATCACGCAGTCGCCGTAGACCAGCACCTCTTCGGGAAACAGCATGAAGAACACCGACGACACCAGGGTGCAGCCCGGCGCTGTTTTAATCAGCTGCAAGGCCGGGCGGATGGTGTTGGCGGTGGAGTGAATGACCCCGGACACCAGGCCGTCGACTTCATCCAACGCCAGCATCATCGTGCCGATCACCACGGTGTCTTCCAGTTGCTGCTCGGCCATCGGCGCATTGAGGCTTTTGCTTTTGCGCAAGGCAACCATTGGCTCGACGTAGCGTTCGCGAATCAGGTCCGGATCGAGAATTTCCAGACCTGGCGGCAGCTCGATATCGTGGGCACGGGCCACGGCTTCGACGTCCGCCGGTTTCGCCAGCAACACGCAACGGGCAATGCCGCGCGCCTGACAGATCGCCGCCGCTTGTACGGTCAGCGGCTCGCTGCCTTCGGGTAACACGATGCGTTTGTTGGCGGCCTGGGCGCGCTGGATCAGTTGATAACGGAACACCGCCGGCGACAGGCGCATTTCCCGTGGCGTGCCGCAGCGCTGGTGCAGCCAGTTGGCATCGAGATGGCTGGCGACGAAGTCGGTAATGATCTCCGCACGCTCGCGGTCGTCGATCGGGATTTCCTTGTTCAACCCGTTCAACTGGTTGGCGGTCTCGTAGGAACCGGTGCTCACCGACAACACCGGCAAACCGGCCTGCAACGCGCCACGGCACAAGTCCATGATGCGCGGGTCGGGCAGGGTGTCGCTGGTCAACAACAGGCCGGCCAATGGCACGCCGTTCATGGCGGCGAGGCTGACGGCGAGGATGATGTCGTCGCGATCGCCGGGTGTCACCACGAGTACGCCGGGCTTGAGCAGCTCCACGGTGTTGCGCATGGTGCGGGCGCAGATGATGATTTTGGTCATGCGCCGGGTTTCGTAATCGCCGGCATTGAGGATTTGCGCGCCCATCAGGTCGGCCACGTCGCGGGTGCGCGGCGCGTTCAGTTCCGGCTGGAACGGGATGCAACCGAGCAAGCGGAAATCACCACTGCGCAGCAACGGCGAATGCTCCTTCAGGCGCGAGGCGAAGGCCTCCATGCTCTCGTCGGTCTTGACCTTGTTGAGGATCACGCCGAGGACTTTCGGATCTTTCGGACCGCCAAACAATTGCGCCTGCAATTCCACGCGGCCGGAGAGCTCGGTCAGCACTTCGTTTTCCGGCGCCGAGACCAGGATCACGTCGGCGTCGAGGCTCTTGGCCAAATGCAGATTGACCCGCGCGGCGTAACTGGCGCTGCGGGTCGGGACCATGCCTTCGACGATCAGCACGTCCTTGCCAATGGCCGCTTGCTGATAGAGCGTGATGATTTCTTCGAGCAACTCATCGAGCTGACCGTCGCCCAGCATGCGCTCTACATGGGCCAGGCCCAGCGGTTGAGGCGGTTTCAAGCCGTGGGTGCGCGCCACCAGTTCGGTGGAGCGCTCCGGCCCGGTGTCGCCCGGATGGGGCTGGGCGATCGGTTTGAAAAAGCCGACTTTGAGGCCGGCCCGCTCAAGTGTACGCACCAGCCCGAGGCTGATGGAGGTCAGACCCACACCAAAATCGGTGGGTGCGATAAAAAAAGTTTGCATGCGGATTCTCTAAGGGTGCATGGCAAAGGCGATCATCTATAACTGACGATCTACCGAAATTCAGTCGCCAAGGTTATCGCTAACCGAGCCTTGTGCGCACCACCCGCAATCAAAGGGTTGACCTATTTTTTCATGACGCCGCAGTGGGTCCATGACCCAGGCGCGTGATTGCCACGGCGGCTGGTGGCGCAGGTGTTGCGTGTGGCCGCAGGAAAGCTCGGCCACCCAATGCCCGTCCTCGTCCTGATGAAAACCGGTGACCGTTGAGCCTTGCGCTGCATTCCGTCTGTCCGGGTTGTGTTCGCTTTCGGACGATTGCTTCGCTAAACTTGGCCTTTCTAAATTCTTATGCAAAAGGTCTCGCCCCATGCTGATCGCCGCCAATAAGGCTGTCTCCATCGACTATACCCTGACCAACGACGCTGGTGAGGTCATCGACAGCTCCGCCGGCGGCGCGCCGCTGGTCTACCTGCAAGGTGCAGGCAACATCATCCCGGGTCTGGAAAAGGCTCTGGAAGGCAAAGCAGTCGGCGACGAGCTGACCGTAGCCGTTGAACCTGAAGATGCCTACGGCGAATACGCTGCTGAACTGGTCAGCACTTTGAGCCGCAGCATGTTCGAAGGCGTCGACGAACTGGAAGTGGGCATGCAGTTCCACGCTTCCGCGCCGGACGGCCAGATGCAGATCGTGACCATTCGCGACCTGGACGGCGACGATGTCACCGTCGACGGCAACCACCCGTTGGCCGGTCAGCGCCTGAATTTCCAGGTCAAGATCATCGACATCCGTGATGCCAGCCAGGAAGAAATCGCTCATGGTCACGTCCATGGCGAAGGTGGCCATCACCACTGATTTTCTGCGCTAAGCTCAGATAACTGGAGAGGCGCCCGAGGGCGCCTTTTTAGTCCGCGGCTGTCCCTGGCGGCGCCGCCAAGTGGCTGTTTCGAGAAGAACACGGGAATCTGGAGTTCGTCATGAGTGCTTTTCACGACCTTAAATTAACAGCCCTGGATGGTCAGGAGCTACCTCTGGCACCCTTCAAGGGGCACGTCGTGCTGGTGGTCAACGTCGCCTCCAAATGTGGCTTGACCCCACAGTACGCGGCGCTGGAAAACCTCTACCAGCAATACAAAGGTAAAGGCTTCAGCGTGCTGGGCTTGCCGTGCAACCAGTTTGCCGGGCAAGAACCAGGCACCGAGCAGGAGATCCAGGAATTCTGCAGCCTCAACTATGGCGTGACCTTTCCGTTGTCCAGCAAGCTGGAAGTCAACGGTCATGAACGTCATCAGTTGTATCGCCTGCTGGCAGGCGAGGGTGCTGAGTTTCCGGGTGACATCACCTGGAACTTCGAAAAATTCCTGCTCGGCAAGGACGGCCGTGTATTGGCGCGATTCTCGCCGCGTACGGCGCCGGATGATCCGAGCGTCATTCAGGCGATCGAAAAAGCCCTGAGCTGATTCCCTATTGCAGGAGCCGGCTTGCTGGCTCCTGCAGTTTCGTGTGACTTTTAGATCTTAATCACTGCAATCAATAGTGCTGTTCATTGCGACGGACTCTCCATATTATCGCCGTCATAAAGTCTATTCCCGTGGAGCGTCCCATGCCTGTCAAAGCCCTGTTCAAACCGTTCCACCTCGGCACCCTCGAACTGCCGACCCGTGTCGTCATGGCGCCGATGACCCGCTCGTTCTCGCCGGGTGGCGTACCTAACTCCAAAGTGGTCGAGTACTACCGTCGTCGCGCCGCCGCCGGCGTTGGTTTGATCATCACCGAAGGCACCACCGTCGGTCACAAAGCCTCCAACGGCTACCCGAACGTGCCGCATTTCTACGGTGAAGACGCGCTGGCCGGCTGGAAGAAAGTCGTCGACGCGGTGCACGCCGAAGGCGGCAAGATCGTGCCGCAACTGTGGCATGTCGGCAGCGTGCGTCGCATCGGCACCGAGCCGGATGCCAGCGTGCCGGGTTACGGTCCGTCGGAAAAACTGAAGGACGGCCAGGTCGTGGTGCACGGCATGACCAAGCAGGATATCCAGGACGTGATCGCCGCGTTCGCCCAGGCTGCCAAGGATGCCCAGAGCATCGGCATGGACGGTGTGGAAATCCACGGCGCCCACGGCTACCTCGTGGATCAGTTCTTCTGGGAAGGCACCAACCAGCGCACCGACGAATACGGCGGCGACCTGGCCAGTCGTTCGCGTTTTGCCATCGAACTGATCCAGGCCGTGCGTGCAGCCGTCGGCGAAGGTTTCCCGATCATCTTCCGTTTCTCCCAGTGGAAGCAGCAGGACTATACCGCGCGTCTGGTGCAAACCCCGGAGGCTTTGGGCGAATTCCTCAAGCCGTTGTCCGACGCCGGCGTGGACATTTTCCACTGCTCGACGCGCCGTTTCTGGGAGCCGGAGTTCGACGGTTCTGAACTGAACCTGGCGGGCTGGACGCGCAAACTGACCGGCAAGCCGACCATCACCGTGGGCAGCGTCGGCCTGGATGGCGAGTTCCTGCAGTTCATGGTCAACACCGACAAGATCGCGCAGCCGGCCAGCCTGGAAAAACTGCTGGAGCGTTTGAACAACGACGAGTTCGATCTGGTGGCGGTAGGGCGTGCGCTGCTGGTGGACCCGGACTGGGCGCAGAAAGTGCGCGACGGTCGTGAGGAAGACATTCTGCCGTTCAGCCGTGAGGCGTTGATGACCTTGGTCTAAGCGGCGACTGGCAAGGCCCCATCGCCAGCAGGCTGGCTCCCACATGTTCTGTGTACAGCGCAGACCCCCTGTGGGAGCCAGCCTGCTGGCGATGAATGACTCAATGTCACCCTGGGCTCAGGGCAAGGTGGGTGCATTCGGCACCACCGCCTCCCCAACACAAGCCCCGCGCAACTGCCCCTCAAACTGCTCGATAATCGCCGCCCACCCCTGCCGACTCGCATGCTGGCGCGCATTGAGCCTTATGCATCGCAAGGTTTCGCGCTCCTCCAGCAGCCACGCCGCGGCATCGTTGAACGCTTCCTCATCCCCCGGCATCGCCAGCACGCCGTTGTAGCCATGGCGTATATGCTGAGCCGCCGCAGCCTGATCGTAGGCCACTACGCCCAACCCTGAAGCGAGCGCTTCAAGCACCACATTGCCGAACGTTTCGGTCATGCTCGGAAACAAAAACACATCCCCTGACGCATAGTGGCTGGCCAAGGCTTCGCCGCGCTGTGCGCCACAGAAAATCGCCTCGGGCAGTTCCTGCTCCAGAGCCACTCGTTGCGGACCGTCACCGACGATGATCAGTTTTAAGTTTCGCTGTGGATAAGTTGCTTTCAGCGTGTCGAAACAGCGTTTGAGCAAACCAAGATTCTTCTCCGGTGCCAGGCGTCCTACGTGGATGACAGCGATGTCCTTCTCACCCAGGCCCCATTGTTCACGCAACGATTGCAGGCGTTTGGTCGGGTGGAACAACTGACTGTCGACCCCACGGGAAAGCAATGCCAGCCGCTCGAAATGCCGCCGCTCGAGCTCCAGTCGCTGGCTGACACTTGGCACCAGGGTCAGGGTCGAACGATTGTGAAACCAGCGCAGGTAGTGGGTCAGCAGGCGCGTGAGCAAGCCGAGCCCGTACTGATTGGAGTATTGCTGGAAATTGGTGTGAAAGCCGCTGACCACCGAAATGCCCAGGCGCCGTGCTGCACGCAACGCGGACAATCCCAGTGGCCCTTCCGTGGCGATGTACAGCACGTCCGGGCGCTGGCGCTTCCAGCGTCGCAACAGCTTGTGCATCGACGACTGACCCCATTGCAAACCTGGATACCCTGGCAGCGGCCAGCCCCGACACAGCAGCAACCCATCGTCGCTGCCCAGCTGTTGATCGCAACCTTGCCGCGGCCGCACCAGTTCTACCTGATGGCCGCGCGCGCGCAAACCGTCGCACAAGCGGCCAAGGGTATTGGCCACGCCGTTGATTTCGGGAGGGTAGGTTTCGGTGATCAGGGTGATATGCAGAGCTGTCGTCATGACCTCAGTGTCGGCTGAGGCCATGTCGTCGTTGTGGCGTTTTGATGATGGATTTGTGACCGGCTCAGCGTTGCGTCACCAGATTCTCTGCACCGCGCTCACGCACCCAGAACAATGTCGCGCCCGCCACCGCCGCCGGCATCATCAGAATGTTGACCACCGGAATCAGCAGCACCAGGTAAACACTGCCGCCAAAACTCATGCTCTGCCAGCGCTTCTCGCGCAGCCAGGCAAGCATCTCGTTCCAGCCGAGTTTGTGGTTGTCCGCCGGGTAGTCGATGTACTGGATCGCCATCATCCACACCCCGAACAGCAGCCACAGCGGCGCGGCGATGATGTTTACCACGGGGATGAACGAGAGGATGAACAGCCCGAGCGCCCGCGGCAGGAAGTAGCCGAGCTTGCGCATCTCCCGAGCCAGGGTGCGCGGGACCATGGCGATCAGTTCGCCCCAACTGAACGCCGGGAAGTCATCGGTGCCACGCACCACCACTTCGACTTTCTCCGCGAGAAAGCCGTTGAACGGCGCGGCGATGATGTTGGCCAGCATGGTGAAGGTGAAGAACACCATCAACACCACCAGCACCACGAAAATCGGCCACAGGACATAACTGAGAAAACTCAGCCAGTCGGGCAGGGACGGCATCAGCGTATCGACCCACAGGCTGAATTGATGGCCGGCCAGATAGATCAATCCGACGAACAGCACCAGATTGATCGCCAGCGGCAGCAACACGAACAAACGCAGGCTGGGGCTGAGGACCAGCTTGAGGCCTTCGCGCAGGTATTGCGGGCCGGACAGAACAGGGGCGGGCATATCGTGCTCCGAGCAGAGGGGAAACGCGCCGACCTTACCGGCTTTGCCTGAAGGGCGAAAGCGCGGTCGCAGTATCGACATCAACTGTAACAAAGGCGCCTATATATAGGCTGCAATCGGATAGAGACCGCCTATGAGCTGGATTGTTAAACCGTATTTCCTTAATCTTCGCCCCCTCGATACGCTGCACCCAATCTTTTTACAGGACTGTCGAGTTCAAGCCTTCCCCAAGTGCTTTCAACAGTCCTTTTTTATTCCCGCCGGCAACCCGGCGTTCCGCGCCAGGTGTTTCGGGCCGGTCAACAGGAGCAGGTCATGTCTGAAGTCCGTCATTCGCGAGTGATTATTCTCGGTTCCGGCCCTGCCGGTTACAGCGCCGCGGTCTATGCCGCCCGTGCCAACCTCAAGCCTTTGCTGATTACCGGCATGCAAGCCGGCGGTCAACTGACCACCACCACCGAAGTCGATAACTGGCCGGGCGACGTCCACGGTCTGACCGGCCCGGCGTTGATGGAGCGGATGCGTGAGCACGCCGAGCGCTTTGAAACCGAGATCGTTTTCGATCACATCAATGCCGTGGACTTCGCTGCCAAGCCGTACACCCTGACCGGTGACAGCGCGACGTACACCTGCGACGCCCTGATCATCGCCACCGGCGCCAGCGCTCGCTACCTGGGCCTGCCATCGGAAGAAGCGTTCATGGGCAAAGGCGTTTCGGCCTGCGCGACCTGCGACGGTTTCTTCTATCGCAACAAGCCAGTGGCCGTGGTCGGTGGCGGTAACACCGCTGTCGAAGAAGCGCTGTACCTGGCCAACATCGCCAGCACCGTGACCCTGATCCACCGTCGCGAGACTTTCCGCGCCGAGAAGATCCTGATCGACAAGCTCAATGCCCGCGTTGCCGAAGGCAAGATCATCCTGAAACTGAACTCGAACCTGGACGAAGTCCTGGGCGACAACATGGGCGTTACCGGTGCTCGCCTGAAGAACAACGACGGCAGCTTCGACGAGCTGAAAGTCGACGGCGTGTTCATTGCCATCGGCCACACCCCGAACACCTCGTTGTTCGAAGGCCAACTGACGTTGAAAGACGGCTATCTGGTGGTGCAGGGCGGCCGTGAAGGCAACGCTACCGCGACTAACATCGAAGGCATCTTCGCGGCCGGCGACGTGGCTGACCACGTTTACCGTCAGGCGATCACCTCGGCCGGTGCTGGCTGCATGGCTGCACTGGATGCCGAGCGTTATCTGGACGACCTGCAGAACGCCAAGTTCTGAGAGCGTTGAAATGAAAAAACCGGCTTCGGCCGGTTTTTTTGTGCCCACAGAAAGTGCGGCCAACACAAACCCTTGTGGGAGCTAGCCTGCTAGCGATGGTGTGTCAGTCACATCAATGGAGCTGACACACCATCGCTAGCAGGCTAGCTCCCACAGGGACTGCATGGGCTTTAAGTTCAGACTAGTTTCTTCAGACACACCTCGAGGATGTCCAGACCTTCCTCCAGTACGGTAGCCTCGGTGGTCAATGGCGCCAGCAGCCGAATGATATGGCGCGACTTGCCGCTGGGCATCAGCAGCAATCCCGCCTCGCGCGCCAGGGCCAGCAGTTGGGTCAACTGCGCCGGGGCCGGTGTACCGTCGGCATGGGCCAGTTCGATGCCGCGCATGGCGCCCACGCCGGTCAGCCGTCCGAGAAAGGGTGAAATCCTGTTGGCGCGCCAGGCGTCGTAGCGACTGACAATCGCTTCTTCCTGTTGCACGCCCCACGCGTGCAGGTTGGCGTCGGTCATTTCATCCAGCGTCGCCAACGCAGCGGCGCAAGCGATCGGATTGCCCGAGTAAGTGCCGCCCAGTCCGCCCTTGGGCAAGGTGTCGAGCAGTGTCTTGCGCCCCACCACCGCACCCAGCGGTACGCCGCCGGCGATGCTTTTGGCCAGCAGGATCAGGTCGGGTTCGATACCCAGTCGCGAGAACGCAAACCGCTGGCCGGTGCGGCCGAAACCGGACTGGATTTCATCGGCGATCAGCAGGATGTTCTTTTCATCACAGAACTTGCGCAAGGCCTGTGCGAACGCCACGTCCATCGCCAGGAAGCCCGCTTCGCCCTGCACCGGTTCGACGATAAAACATGCCACGTCGTCGACATCGATCTCGACGCTGAACAGCCGATCCATCGCCTTCAACGCTTCGGCGCAGGTCACGCCGTTGTCCTTGCTCGGGTAGGGCAAGTGGAACACCGGACCGGGCAGCACGCCGACTTTCTGCTTGTAAGGCGCGACTTTGCCATTGAGGTTGAGGGTGGCAAGGGTGCGACCGTGGAAGGCGCCGTCGAAAGCGATGACGGCCGTGCGACCGGTCGCGCCACGGACGATCTTCAGGGCGTTTTCCGCCGCTTCCGCGCCGCTGTTGGTGAGCATGCCGCTGACCGGGTAATCCACCGGAATGAACGCGGTCAGTCGCTCCATGAGTTCGAGATAGGGCACATGCGGGGCGGCGTTGAACGCGTAGTGCGTCAGCCGGGTGGCTTGTTCGCGAATGGCCTCGACGATGCGCGGGTGGCAATGGCCAAGGTTCAGCACGCCGATGCCGCCGACAAAGTCGATGTAGCGTTTGCCCTCGGTGTCCCAGACCTCGGCATTTTTGCCATGGCTGAGAGTGACGGGGTGCACGATGTTGATCGACTGGCTGATGGTTTCGCTGCTCATGGATGACCGACTCTGAAGAAGGGATACTTCTTTTTATCTAAGCCGTGAGCAGTGGTGCCGGGCAAACGAAATAAAGTTGCCGGGTCAATCTTAAAAGTCGGGATGTGCTCTGAGCGTTGTGCAAAATACTTCGAAACAACGCAGACCCCTTGCAGGAGCCGGCTTGCCGGCGATGGCGTCTTCGAAGGCGATGCACGACTCGAGGGACCCATCGCCGGCAAGCCGGCTCCTGCAAGGTTGGTGTCAGTCAGAAATCAGCGGCGGGTCAGTGGTTGTTCAGTGAATTTCACGCCGGCCAAACCGTGAGTAATCAACGCACGGATGTTGCCGTGATCGCTGCCGTCGGGGGTGGCCACGACGGAGCGGTAATGCTCGCCAAACGCCAACAGCGCTTCTTCATCGCTCAACCCTTCCAGCAACGCCAGACCCAGGGTCTTGCACGAACCTTCGTTTTGCCCGGCCGCATTTTCCACGCCGCCGTTGTTGAAGGCCTGAGGCTGGTAATCGTAGCCTGCGGCGATGAACGCCAGGGTGTCGGCAAAAACGTGTTCGCCGCTCTTGAGGCTGGCGCGCAGGGTGTTCAAATCACTCATTGGGTTTTCCTTTGGCGAACGCCGCTTGTTGGTCGGCGCTGGCTTCTTGCTGGTATTGGGCTTTCCACTCGGCGTACGGCATGCCGTAGACGACTTCGCGGGCGTCGTCGAGGCTGACCTCGATCTGGCGTTCGTCAGCCGCGGCCTTGTACCACTTGGACAGGCAGTTGCGGCAGAAACCCGAGAGGTTCATCAGGTCGATGTTCTGCACATCCTTGCGGCTGTCCAGGTGCGCGACCAGCCGGCGGAAGGCGGCGGCTTCAAGTTCGAGGCGTTGTTGATCGTTCATGGCGGGCTCTGTGCAATCGAATCGTGGCGCGGATGATAAAAGTCTGGCGCACGATGCGCCAGACGCGGTCAGCGGCTTGCGGCCAGGGTGATCGACACCGACTCGGCGAAGCGCAGCGCGTGGGGCTTGTCGACTTCGACCTCGGCGTACAGCACCGACTCATTGGCCATGACCAGATCGAGAATTTCCTGGGTCAGGCGTTCGAGCAGGGCAAAGCGATTGCCTTCCACGTGAGCGATGATCGCTTTGGTGATGGTCCGGTAATTCAGCGCGTGATCGATGTCGTTGTCACGCACCGCTTCCTGGGCGGCATACAGGATCGTCAGGTTGATCAGCACGTCCTGTTTGTTGAGGATTTCATCCTCGTTGATCCCGATGAACGTCCGCAGGCACAGGTCCTTGACCCGGATGCGTGCCATTCCTGGTTGAAGTTGTGGCATTGCTACTTGCTCCGTCCAATCAATTGCAGGAACTCCTGACGGGTGTTGCTCGAGTCGCGGAAGGCACCGAGCATCACCGAGGTGTTCATGGTCGAATTCTGTTTCTCGACGCCGCGCATCATCATGCACATGTGCCTGGCTTCGATGACCACCGCGACACCGGCGGCACCGGTCACCTGTTGCACCGCGTCGGCGATTTGCCGGGTGAGGTTTTCCTGGATTTGCAGGCGACGGGCGAACATGTCCACCAACCGCGCAATCTTCGACAGACCCAGCACTTTACCCGTTGGAATATAAGCCACATGGGCCTTGCCGATGAAGGGCAGCAGGTGATGTTCGCAGAGTGAGTACAGCTCGATGTTGTCGACAATGATCATTTCATCGTTGTCGGAGGCGAACAACGCACCGTTGACGATCTCTTCGATACTTTGATCGTAACCATGACACAGGTACTGCATGGCTTTGGCCGCGCGTGCCGGTGTATCGAGCAGTCCCTCGCGGTCGGGATTTTCACCGAGGCCGATGAGGATCTCTCGGTAGTTCTGGGACAGGCTATTCCGGGGTCGGGATAACGTCATGAAATATCCTCGCGGGGCAACTTACTTGAGGTGCCGTCCGCCGTTGACGGTCAGGGTTGTGCCGGTGACATAAGGGTTGTCGAGCAAATAACGCAGGCTCTGGTAGATCACTTCGCTGCCGGGTTCGATACCCAATGCGGATTTGGCCAAAGCCTTGGCGCGGTACGCCGCGTCGTCGTCAGGATTGAACAGTAGCAGGGCGGGGGCGATGCCGTTGACCTTGATGTCGGGCGCGTACTTCGCCGCGAAGGACAGGGTCAGGCTGTCGAGCCCGGCTTTGCTGGCGCAGTAGCCGATGTGCTTGCTGCTGCCCTTGCGTGTGACGTCATCGCTGATGTGCACGATGTCCGCCGGGGTCGAGCGTTGCAACAAGTCCGCACAGTGCAGGTTGATCAGATAGGGCGCCAGCATGTGCACGCTGAACATGCCGGTGAACGCTGCGGCGTCGGTGTCAGGCGTTTCGGCCAGCCATTGGGACGCGTTGTGGATGATCGCCCGCAGGCAGACGGTGTGGGTTTTCAGTTCGCTGATGAAGGCGAGTATCCCGCCTTCGCTGGAAAAGTCGGCGAAGATTGCCGTCGCCCCCAGATCACGCAATGCCTGTACGCCGGGGCGTTCAGTGCGATAGCTGAAGATTACCGCGTGGCCGTCTTCGAGCAATCGCTGCGCACAGTGCAGGCCGACACGCTGGCCGGCACCGGTGATGAGGATCGGGGCGGATGAAGAAGTCATGAACGGCTCGCGTCGCGGTAAGAGCAAAACTATACCAGCGAGCGGCCGCGTTCACCTATTGTGGGAGCGAGCTTGCTCGCGGTGGGGCCGTATGCTCAAACATCGATGTTGGCTGTTACACCGCTGTCGCAAGCAAGCTCGCTCCCCCAGGGTGATCAGCGGTTTTGGGAGGATGGTTCAGCGGACAACGGACGTATTGGCGTGCTGTTCAGCCAGTTGGCCAGAATCCGGGTCGACAGCGGAATAAAGAAGTAGACCATCAGCGGCGTCAGGCACAGCGTGCTGATAAACACCCGAGGCAGGAGGCTCATTTCACCGAGCAACGGCCCCAGTACAAAGTTGAACAGCAACGACACCGGGAAGAACGCCAGCCAGATCGCCACGGCCTGTTTCCAGCGCGGTGGACGTTGACCGGCCGCGCCGAACCAGCCTTCGATGCCGCTCACACGATGTTCCGTTTTATGCGCAAACAAGTCGCTGCCGCGTGCGAGCCAGGCGGTACGCGAGGCCGAATGCTCCCACGCGTGCATGGTCTGCTCGTTGGCGAAACGGAAAATGATCTGGAATTCGTCATCATCGGGCGGCGGGGCGAGCACGCCTGAGCCGAGATAACCCTGGAAATCGGTGGCCAGTTGTTCGCCTTCGCGTAACCAGGCCATCAGGTCCTGATAACGTCCATCGGCGACGCGGCGCGCAACCATCAGCGTGACGGGTGAGGTAGACATCGTGTATCTCCGTATGACAATCGCGTCACTCCGGATAGGAGTTTCGCCAGGCACAGCGCCGGGGTGGTGGGCTGCGTCTTGGAACAAGCAAGGATTATTCCGGATTCTACAGGTTCTGCCTGTGACAATCGTCTCCCATCAATGGGTTGAATGATGATGGGGCAACAGAGGTAGAATGGGATCCGATTTACACACGGAAGTTGACTGCCCTATGCCTGTCATGACTGACGATGTCGCTGGTTTGCAGCCTGTGCTTCCCCTTGAGCAGCAAGAGCTGTTTCCGATCCGGGAAGTGTCGCGGCTGACGGGCGTCAATCCGGTGACCTTGCGGGCATGGGAGCGACGTTATGGTCTGATTCAGCCAATGCGCACCGAAAGCGGGCATCGCTTGTACGCAATGACCGATATCGAACGGGTCCGCAGCATTCTGGGCTGGATCGAACGTGGCGTTGCCGTCAGCAAGGTCGGCAAGATTCTGGCCAAGACAGCGCCGCTTCAAGCGCTGTCGCACATTATCCCCAATGAACTGGTGCAGGCTGACTACGCGCAGTGGCAGGAACAAGTCAAAGCGGCGGTGAGCGTGTTCGACGAGGTAAAACTGGAGCAGGTCTATGGACAGATCTTTTCCAGTTACCCCTTGGCCGTGGCGTTTCAGGACATCCTGATGCCACTCTGGAAGCAACTGTTGCAATGTCATGAAGCGTTCGGTCAGGCCAGCGAGTGGTTATTCCTGGACGGTTTTTTGCGTTCACGGGTGTTACAGCGGCTGCTGCTGGTGCGCGTCATGCAACCACGGCGCGTGATTGTATGTCCCCTGAACGATCAATGTCGTGAGCTCGAACTGTTGGTCACGGCGCTGTTTTTGAGCAGTGTCGATTCGGCCATTCAACTGCTGGCGATCGGTCAACCCTTCGATGAACTGGCGCTGGTCTGCGAAAGGGTCAAGCCCCAGGCGTTGGTGCTGGTTTCCAATCACGCGCCCAGCAATGAATTGCCACGCCGTTTGAATCGTCTGGCAATGAGCCTGGATTGCCAGTTGATGCTGGCCGGTGATGTGTCGGAACTGGCGCAGGAAAGCCTGGACGGATCGTCCATTGGCTGCCTGGGTAACGAAGGATTGGTGATGCGTCAGCGTCTGAAACAGTTCCTGGCAGGAAACCTGGATACCTGAGTCAAAGATGCAGGGTCGGATGGGTCAGTCGATGCTGCTGAAGGATGTACTGGCGCAGGCGCTCGGTTTCGTCCTTGTCGCTCTGACTCAACTGATAGGCATAGAAGCCGTTCTCGGTTTCTTTCTCGAAGGTGCCGCGCAACGCGATACGTTCGTAGCCTGACGGGCTGAACCACAACGCGAAATGCTTGGGTGGTTTGGTCTTGTTGCGAACTTCCAGCAGAACCCCTTTGAACGACACTTCATGCACCCACATCGTGCCGGATTGACCACCGGCATTCTCCAGTGCGACCGGTTCTTCGAGGACCAGGCGCCATGGGCGGACCAACGGCCCGTCTTCATAGATGCTGGGGACGCCGAGACGTAAATGCAGTGCATGAAACTCGTCTTCCACCAGATGCAGCGGGAAGGTCATTTGCTGATTTTCGAAGTTGGCCTGGATCGTGACTTGCTCATGAGCAGCAAGGCGCGTGAGCAAGTCACGGATTTGCGAACCACCATTTACAAGCAGACTCGACGTCGCATCCCGCACATTGAGTTGCGGGTTGTGTTGCATGGTCTGGATAAAATCCAGTTCATCCTGGGTCAGGAGTGCGTCGCGCTGCATGATCGGCTCGAAAGGAAAAGTTACAAAGTCATCGGTGATTGTAGTTAATGACAATCAATTAGTGGTTTTGTTTGCGCCGTTCGTCGGTTTTAGTGCTGCGAGCTCGGCCTGAAGCGCCGCCACTTGTGCTTCGAGCTGCGCTACCCGCTGCTGTGTCTTGACCTGTGCGGTGACGTCCTTTTGCACACCGACAAAATAAGTCTGACCGTCGCTCGGGTTTTTCACCGTCGAAAGCGACAACTCGTTCCAGAAAGGCGTGCCGTCCTTGCGGTAGTTTCGCAGGATTTCCCGGCAGGAGCCGCCATTGCTCAACGCATTGCGGATCACGGTCAGCGCTTCCTGATCGCGGTCGCCCGATTGCAGAAAGCGGCAGTCCTGGTAGAGGATTTCTTCGCTGGTGTAACCGGTCAGGCGTTCGAACGCCGGGTTGACGTAAATCAGGATGTTGTCGTGTTCACCTTCTTTTTCGGCGATCACAACGCCGTCGTTGGAAGCGTTAATCACCATTTGCAGCAGTTGTGCGTTGATCATCGGAGAATCCTTTCCAGATTGATTGAGCGCAGCATTCTAAAAGAACTCTAGCGGCCTTCAATGCTTGATGAGAGCCAATCGCAGCTTTTTTGCTGCGGCTGTTAATATCACTCATCTTTTTACTGCTTCAGGATCAGATTGATGAAAGTCGCCATCTTTTCGGGCTCGGTGTACGGCACGGCTGAAGAAGTCGCTCGCCACGCTGCGAATATTTTGAAAACTGCGGGCTTCGAGACCTTTCACAACCCGCGCGCAAGCCTTGCCGATGTTCAGGCGTTTGGCCCCGAAGCGTTTCTGGCAGTGACGTCGACCACGGGCATGGGCGAACTGCCGGACAATCTGCAACCGTTGTATTTCGCCGTTCGCGACCAATTGCCCGCCGCCTGGCGTGGTTTGCCGGGTGCCGTGATCGGCCTGGGTGATGCGAGCTACGGCGATACGTTCTGCGGCGGCGGTGAGCTGATGCGCGAGCTGTTCGGCGAACTGGGCATCCGCGAAGTGCTGCCGATGCTGCGCCTGGACGCCAGCGAGAGCGTCACCCCGGAAACCGATGCAGAACCCTGGCTGGCGGATCTCGTCACGGCCCTGCGGGACTGACCGGCCATTCGCGCAGCAAGGCGAGCCAGGCTTGTGCGGCTTTTGACAGGTACGCGCCCTGACGCCAGATGAATGCGATGTCCCAGCGCAGAGAGCTCGGCGCGTTCAGGGTCAGGCGCACCACGCCTGGCCGAACCAGCCCGCGAGCCACCACTCGCGGCAACAACACCACGCCTTGGCCCGCGGCCACCAGCGCCGCTAGAAAGTCCGCCTGACCGCTGCGTCCGCCTTCCTTCGGTGTAAAGCCCAATTGCTGACAGGCTTGCAGCAATCGGTCGTTGAGAACGAAGCTGCGCTGATACAGCAGAAAGGGTGTGTCGGCCAATTCCTCCAACCCGATCACCGTTTTCGTCGCCAGCGGATGATCGACCGGTAGCAGGGCATCCAGGGGTTCGTCACAAAAGGGTTGAAAGGCAAACTGCGGGTCTCTTGTCAGCAGACTGCCACCCAGTTCCAGTTCACCGCTCAACACGGCTTGCTCGATGTTCAGGCTGCCGCCTTCGATCAACTGGATATTGATGTTGGGATAGCGTCGCCGGTACTCGGCAAACAGTCCGGCAAACAGCGCGTCGCTGCCTAACAACGGCAAACCCAGACGTAATTCGCCACGGGCCAGTTGGCTCAGATCATCCAGCTCGTTGAGCAATTCGGTGCGCAAACGCAGCATGCCTTCGGCCCGTTGCAAAACCACGCTGCCCGCGGCAGTCAAACGTAGCTGCGAACCCAGCCGTTCGAGCAGCGGTGTACCGAGGCTCTGTTCCAGCTGAGCAACCTGCTTGCTCACGGCCGATTGGCTGATGTGCAGGGACTTGGCGGCTTGGGTAAAGCCCCCTTGATGCATGACTTCGACGAAGCTGCGTAGCTGTTTGAATTCCATCTGCATGATTCCATTTTGGAATGGCTTCGAGTCTAACAATTCGCTTCTGGGATAGCAGCCCGCTCCGTAAAATGGACGCCTGTGAGGACCGAAGACATGCACGCATCCACCCTGAAATACCTGGCTCGACTGACAACCGAATTAGCCGTGTTGCTGGGCATCTACTTGCTCGGCTGCCAAATGACCCTCTGGTTTGGCTGGCCGGTTCCCGGTGGTGTCATCGGCATGCTGTTATTGCTGTTGGTATTCGCATTGGGACTGGTCAAACCGGCCGCGTTGCAAATGGGCGCCGGCCTGTTGATGGCCGAGATGCTGTTGTTCTTTATTCCGGCGTTGATGAGCCTGCTCGATTACGGCGCGCTGTTGCGCAGCGACGGTTGGCGGATTCTGCTGGTGATCGGCATCAGTACGCTGATGGTGATGCTGGTCACGGCGTTTACCGTGGAGCTGGTGGTACGGTGGAGGAGGTCCCGTGAAGCTTGAACTGATGCCGGTGTTCTGGCTGGCCTTCACGCTGCTGGCCTATCTGTTCAGCCGCTGGATCTATCGCCGCACCGGCCGCTACTTGTTGTCGCCGCTGATTTTGGTCCCGGCCCTGCTGTTGACGCTCGCCGTGCCGCTGCATACCGCATACGCCGAATACGCCAGCAACACCCATTGGCTGATGCTGATGCTGGGGCCGGTCACGGTCGCCTTCGCAGTGCCGATCTGGCAGCAACGGCAGATGTTGATACGGCATTGGTCGGCGTTGCTGTTGGGAATGCTGGCGGGGAGTGCTGCGTCCATCGGCAGCTCGTTTGGCCTGGCCAAAGCGCTGGCACTGGACAGCGCGGTGACGATGTCGCTGGTGCCGCGTTCGATCACCACGCCGTTTGCCATGCCACTGGCTCATGATCTGGGCGGCGTACCGGAACTGACGGCGGTGTTCGTGATGTTCACCGGTGTGTTTGGCGCGATGCTCGGCGGCATTTTGCTCAAGTGGCTGCCGTTGCGCAGCGCCTTGGCTCGGGGGGCATTATTTGGCGTCGGCGCTCACGGTGCCGGGGTCAGCCGGGCGCATGAAGTAGGGGGGGAGGAAGGCTCGGTCGCGGGGCTGGTCATGGTGCTGACGGGGTTGCTGAATCTGTTCGCTGCGCCTTTGCTGGCGGCGGTACTTTGACATGGATCCAAGCTACTTGGCGCACTGACTCGCTAGGCCATCAAGCTGGCTGCCAATGCAACTACACGAACCCCGGGGGGCTGACTAGACTGCTACACGTGAGCAAAATTATAAGAACAGGAGTTCCTTGCCGTGAGCGTAGCCCCCGTCCAATCGCCCCACAGTGTCAAAGACCAGGTCAGTGCCGCCGAGTGGCAGACCCGCGTCGATCTGGCGGCCTGTTATCGCCTGGTCGCCCTGCATGGCTGGGACGATCTGATCTTCACGCACATTTCTGCCAAGGTGCCCGGCACTGAAGATTTCCTGATCAATCCGTTCGGGTTGATGTTCCACGAGATTACCGCGTCGAGCCTGGTCAAGGTCGATCAGGCCGGCAACAAGCTGATGGACAGTCCCTACGAGATCAACCCGGCGGGTTACACCATCCACAGCGCCGTGCACGAAGTGCGTCACGATGTCGTCTGTGTGTTGCACACGCACACGGCGGCAGGCGTTGCGGTGTCGGCGCAGAAGCAAGGCATTTTGCCGATCAGCCAACAGTCGCTGTTTGTCCTGTCGAGCCTGGCGTATCACGCCTATGAAGGCGTTGCGCTGAACCACGAAGAGAAGGCGCGGTTGCAAGCCGACCTCGGTGAAAACAATTTCCTGATGCTGCACAACCACGGGCTGCTGACCTGCGGCGGCACCATCGCTGACACGTTCCTGATGATGTTCACCTTCCAGCGCGCCTGCGATATCCAGGTGTTGGCGCAGAACGGTGGTGCTGAACTGATTGCCATCGAACCGCAGATCCTGGCAGGCGCCAAGGCGATGATCGCCGGCGTCACCAAAAGTGCACAAGGGATGGGCGGCGCACTGGCCTGGCCAGCGTTGTTGCGCAAACTCGATAAACAAGACGCGGGATATAAACTCTAATGCCTCTCGCCGAGATCCCTCTGAGTGCCTGGCGCAAACGCGGCCAGACCTTCGTCTTTCGTGGCCAGACTATTCGTTACTGGACGGCGGGGCAGGGTGAGCCGCTGCTGCTCATTCATGGCTTTCCGACTGCCAGTTGGGACTGGCATTACCTGTGGCAGCCGCTGGCCCAGCGCTATCGGCTGATTGCTTGCGACATGCTCGGCTTCGGCGATTCAGCCAAACCGGTGGACCACGAATACAGCCTGCTGGAGCAGGCCGATCTGCAACAGGCGTTGCTGGCACATTTGAACATCGAGCAACCGCTGCACGTGCTCGCTCACGATTACGGTGACAGCGTGGCTCAGGAACTGTTGGCCCGGCATTACGAGGCGCGCATTCATCTCGCCAGTTGTGTGTTCCTCAATGGCGGCCTGTTTCCTGAAACCCATCGTCCGGTACTGATGCAAAAATTGTTGCTCAGCCCGTTGGGCTGGATGATCGGTCGTGCGTTTTCCCGTGAGGCGCTGGTGAAGAGTTTCCGTCAGATCTTCGGCCCCCACTCCCGTCCAACCGAGAGTGAGATGGATGACTTCTGGAGCCTGGTCGACAGCAATCACGGGCCACGGATCATGCACAAACTGATCGCCTACATCCCCGAGCGTCGAGTCCAGCGCGAGCGTTGGGTGAGTGTCATGCAGCGCGGTGACGTGCCGTTGCGGGTGATCGATGGCGAGGTCGATCCGATCTCCGGCGGGCACATGGTCAAGCGCTATCGTGAGCTGATCCCGAACCCCGATACGGTCCTGTTGCCCGGCATCGGTCATTACCCGCAAACCGAAGCACCGGGGCAGGTGCTCAAGCACTATCTGGCATTTCGCGACCGGCTGATTTCATCGCCGCTGAAAGTGGCCTGTTCGTAGACATCACCGCAACCTTGCCGGCGAAGGCGTCCTTGAGGCTTGTGGTGCCTGTCAGATTGCCATCGCTGGCAAGCCAGCTCCCACAAGAGTTTTGTGTGTCTGATGAGCTGAGGGGCACCTCGGTCCTGTAGACGCCGGCTTGCTGGCGATGGGCCGTGACGCGGTCCGCGAATTCATCATCCCCCCGCCTTATCGAGCACCATTCAGCGTCCCTCGTGTTCATTGTGACCCGCAGCGCCTTGCCTGACACTCGGGCTCATTGTCCCTTGGCCTGCTGGAGTCCCCTAAATGAATGAGCCTGTGCGCTTCGAAGATAAAGTCGTGATCATCACCGGCGCCGGTGGTGGCCTGGGCCGTGCTCATGCGCTGTTGTTCGCCAGACAGGGCGCCAGGGTGCTGGTCAACGATCTCGGCGGCTCGGCACAAGGCGAAGGTGCGAACGCTTCGGCAGCAGACCGCGTAGTGGCGCAAATTCGTGAGGCCGGCGGCACCGCCGAGGCCAACCATGACTCCGTCACCGACGGCGACAAAATCGTCCAGAACGCCCTCGACGTTTTCGGCCGTGTCGACGTGGTGGTCAACAACGCCGGGATCCTGCGAGACAAGACCTTCCACAAAATGGACGATGCCGATTGGGACCTGGTCTATCGCGTCCACGTCGAAGGCGCCTACAAAGTCACCCGCGCCGCTTGGCCGCACATGCGTGAGCAAAACTACGGTCGCGTGATCTTCACCGCATCCACCTCGGGCATCTACGGCAATTTCGGCCAGTCCAATTACGGCATGGCCAAACTCGGCCTTTACGGCTTGACCCGCACACTGGCGATCGAAGGTCGCAAGAACAACATTCTGGTCAACGCCATCGCCCCCACCGGTGGCACCCGCATGACCGAAGGTCTGATCCCGCCGCAAGTGTTCGAACAGCTCAAGCCGGAACTGGTCAGCCCGCTGGTGGTGTACCTCGCCAGTGAGCATTGCCAGGAAACTTCCGGACTGTTTGAAGTCGGTGGCGGCTGGATGGGCAAGGTGCGCTGGGAGCGCAGCCTCGGTGCCGGTTTTGATCCGCGTGTCGGGTTTTCACCGGAAGATGTGGCGGCGCACTGGCAGCAGATCTGCGACTTCGAAGGCGCAGTGCATCCGAAGGACAATATTGAAGCGTTGAAGGAAATGATGGGCAATTTGCAGAAGTATTCGCTCTGATGCCATTGCCCCGCGCAGGGCTCGCCTGAGTCCTGCCGCTCCGCAAAACCATCGCCCATAAAAAAGGCCGCTGCAAACGCAGCGGCCAAAGCAAGACGTTAAATCAAGGAGCTACAAATCAACGTCTGTGTACACGGGGCGATGAGTCGAAAGCTTCGATTCATCTGAAATCTGTCGCCAATGGCGCGGACTGATCACACGCCATCGCTGTGTGCTGTCAGGCGGTTTACCGTGGAAGCCCGGCAAGAATAAGCGCTTGAGCCCAAAGGAAAAATAGTGATTCCGGACATGCACTGTTGCAGTCTGAGCAACAGTCTCGCGCTCATGCATCCGGCTGATGAGCTTCCATCCACTTCATCCATACCTCGCGCACTTCCCCGCGCGGCAAGGCCATTCATCCTTTAGAGGTACACAACGAATACCTCCTTGGTGCGCTTAACGCTCCCGACCTGCGGCAGTAGGGTGTGGCCTTCTGTCACTCACCGGGGAAGACGCATGACAAAAACAACAATGCGCGCCATCTTCACGCCGCAGGCGCTGGCCGCTGCGGTTGCCTTGGGTTGCTGTGCCCAGGCACAGGCCGTTTCATTCAACATTGGGGAAATCGAGGGGACATTCGACTCCTCGTTGTCCGTCGGCGCGAGTTGGGGCATGCGCGATGCCGATAAATCGCTGGTGGGCACCGTCAACGGCGGGACCGGCCAGGCGTCGACCGGTGACGACGGGCGTTTGAATTTCAAGAAGGGCGAAACCTACTCGAAGATTTTCAAGGGTATTCACGACCTCGAACTGAAGTACGGCGATACCGGCGTGTTCGTCCGTGGCAAGTATTGGTACGACTTCGAATTGAAGGACGAAGACCGCGAGTTCAAGCCGATCAGTGATCACAATCGCAAAGAGGGTTCCAAGTCTGCCGGCGCGCAGATCCTCGATGCATTCGTCTATCACAACTACTCCATCGCCGATCTGCCGGGCACCGTGCGCGCCGGTAAACAGGTGGTCAGTTGGGGCGAAAGTACCTTCATCGGCAACTCGATCAACAGCATCAACCCGGTCGACGTTTCAGCGTTCCGCCGTCCTGGCGCGGAGATCAAGGAAGGCCTGATTCCGGTGAACATGCTGTTCGCTTCCCAAGGGCTGACCGACAAGCTGACGGTGGAAGGTTTCTATCAACTGGAGTGGGACCAGACCGTTCTCGACAACTGCGGCACCTTCTTCGGCGGGGACGTGGCGGCAGACGGCTGCACCACGGGCTACACGGTCGCCAGCCCGGCGATTGCGCCGCTGCAACCGATCGCTGCCGCTTTTGGCCAAGGCTTCCAGGTCGGCAGGGAAGGCGTGATCGTGCCTCGTGGCGGCGACCGCGACGCTCGCGACTCCGGGCAATGGGGGACGGCGTTGCGCTGGCTGGGCGACGACACCGAGTACGGCCTGTACTTCATGAACTACCACAGCCGCACGCCGAATGTCGGCACCACCACCGCCGGGCTGGGGACGCTGGCACGGATTCCGGCCATCGTCGGCACCGCCAACGCCGTTGCACCCGGCACCGGTTCAGCCTTGGCCCAAAGCGTGATGCTCGGTCGCGGTCAGTACTACCTCGAATACCCGGAAGACATCCGCCTCTACGGCGCGAGCTTCTCCACCACCTTGCCGACCGGCACCGCATGGACCGGAGAGATCAGCTATCGCCCCAACGCACCCGTGCAGGTCAACAGCACCGACCTGACACTGGCCTTGCTCAATCCGATTGCCGGCGGCGCGGCTTCGCCGATCGCCACGACGCCCGGGGCAGACAACAAAGGCTATCGCCGCAAGGAAGTGACGCAAATCCAGAGCACCCTGACGCACTTCATCGATCAGGTCGCGGGGGCGGACCGTCTGACCCTGGTGGGTGAAGCGGCCGTTGTTCACGTCGGCGGGCTGGAGGACAAAAGCAAGCTGCGTTATGGCCGTGATTCGGTCTACGGACAGTACGGTTTCCACGGCGATACCGACGGTTTCGTCACCTCGACGTCCTGGGGCTACCGCGCCCGCGCGATCCTTGATTACAACAACGTCATCGCCGGGATCAATTTCAAACCCAACCTGTCGTGGTCCCATGACGTCGCCGGTTACGGCCCCAACGGGCTGTTCAACGAAGGCGCCAAGGCCATCAGCGTCGGCGTCGATGCGGACTATCGCAACACCTATACCGCGAGCCTCAGTTACACCGATTTCTTCGGCGGTGACTACAACACTCTGGAAGATCGCGACTTCCTGGCGCTGAGCTTTGGCGTGAACTTCTGATCTGGCTGAGAAGGATGATTTCAATGCGCAAGATGATTCTGCAATGCAGCGTTCTGGCCCTGAGCCTGTTGGCCGTCGACGTGATGGCCGCGGTGTCGCCGGAAGAAGCCAACAAACTCGGCACCAGCCTGACGCCGTTGGGCGCCGAGAAGGCGGGCAATGCCGATGGCTCGATTCCGGCCTGGACCGGCGGCCTCCCGAAAAACGCCGGTGCGGTGGACAGCAAAGGTTTCCTCGCCGACCCGTTCGCCAATGAAAAACCGCTGTTTACCATCACTGCGGCCACCGTCGACAAGTACAAGGACAAACTCTCCGACGGTCAGGTCGCGATGTTCAAACGCTACCCGGAGACCTACAAGATCCCGGTCTACCCGACCCATCGTACGGTGGCCTTGCCAGCGGACATCTACGAGTCGGCCAAGCGCAGCGCGCTGAACGTGACGCCGATCAACGACGGCAATGGCCTGGCCAATTTCACCGGCAATCGTTACTACGCGTTTCCGATTCCGAAGAACGGCGTCGAGGTCATCTGGAACCATGTCACCCGTTATCACGGTGGCAATTTGCGTCGCACCATCACCCAGGCCACGCCGCAGTCCAATGGCGACTTCACGGTGATCCGCTTCAAGGATGAGGTGGCGGTGCCTTCGCTGCTGGGTGACTTGAAACCGGGCAGCGACGAAAACGTCCTCAGCTACTTCAAGCAGGAAGTCACGGCGCCGGCGCGGTTGGCGGGCAATGTGTTGCTGGTTCACGAGACCCTTGATCAGGTCAAGGAACCGCGCAAGGCCTGGATCTATAACGCCGGCCAACGTCGCGTGCGGCGTGCGCCGCAAGTGGCCTATGACGGCGTCGGGACCTCGTCCGACGGGTTGCGCACCACCGACAACTTCGACATGTTTTCCGGCGCACCGGATCGCTACGACTGGAAGCTGATCGGCAAGAAGGAAATGTACATCCCTTACAACAGCTACAAACTCGACTCGCCCGACCTCAAGTACACCGATGTGATCAAGGCCGGGCACATCAATCAGGACCTGACACGCTACGAGTTGCACCGGGTCTGGGAGGTCGTCGCCACGGTCAAGCCCAACGAGCGGCACGTGTACGCCAAGCGTCACATGTACATCGACGAAGACAGCTGGCAGGTGGCGCTGGCCGATCACTACGACGGTCGCGGTCAACTGTGGCGTGTGGCCGAAGGTCATGCCCAGTTCTACTACGATCACCAGGTGCCGGCCTACACCGTTGAAGCGCTGTATGACCTGATTGCCGGTCGCTACATCGCACTGGGGATGAAGAACGAAGAGAAGCGCAGCTTCGAATTCGGTATCGATGCCAAAGCCGGTGACTACACGCCTGCTGCGCTACGGAGTACAGGGGTGAGGTAATCATTCCTACAGCTCTTACAGAAAAAGGTGACTTTGCGGTCACCTTTTTTATAGGTGTCGATCAGTGTGTTGAATACTTCTTCAACAAGCTGTGTGGAGAAGGCTAGGGTGGCGCCACAATTATAAAAAGGCGCACCACTATGACCGCCATGACCCCGTGTCTGGACCGTCCTGGACTCCTGCCCCGCTTGTCTTCCCATCACCAGACTCGCGAGCGGCTGATCGAGCCGTTACTGGCGTCGCCCGCGCGCGTGAAATTGCTCTGTGCCCCGGCCGGCAGTGGCAAGAGTGCGTTGCTTATCGAGTGCCTGTTGCAGGCACCCGAGCAGTGTCGGGTCTGCTGGTTGCCGTTGGCGGGGGAGCCGATGAAGGCGGTCGATTTTCGGCAGCGGCTGGCACGCGAGTTGGGATTGGCCTCGGCGGACGAAACCGCAATGCTGTCATCGCTGGCTCAATGGCAGACGCCGACCTGGCTGTGTCTCGATGACTATTGCCGCACGCCCAACCCGGAGCTGGACCTGTTGCTCGACCGGTTGCTGGCCATCAGCAGCCCGATGATCACCTGGTGGCTAAGCGGTCGTCGCCGCCCGCAATGCAATTGGCCACGCTTGTTGCTTGCGGATGAGCTGTACGACTGCGAGCGCGCCACGCTGGCCTTTACTCAAACAGAAGTTGCCCGACTGCTGCATCACCTCGAGCCGGAGCAGGCGGCGAAACGTGCCTGCCGGATCATCGAACTCAGCGGTGGCTGGTGCGCAGGCGTGCGGATAGCGCTGCTGCAAAAATGCGACTGGTCGCGCAACGAACCGCTGCACGGGCGGCCGGACACCCTTCACGATTACCTTGAACACGAGCTGTTCGGCATGCTGACCCCGGAGCTGGCGGAAGCCTGGCGGGTGCTGGCTCACTTGCAGCGATTCAATGCCCGGTTATGCGACCACCTGTTCGGTGCCGGCGAGGGCGCCCAATACCTGAGCACGTTGCAGGCGTTGGGCTGCTTCATCGAGCCCTGGCAGGACTCGACAGACTGGCTGCAGATTTTTACCCCCCTCACGCAACTGATGCGCGAAGAACAGTGGCCGGCGGGACGTTCATGGCATCGTCGCGCCTGTCAGTGGTTCGCCGCCGAACTGGATTGGAAAGCCGCGTTTGAACAAGCCTTGCTGGCCGAGGAGTTCGAGGTCGCGGTCAGTCTGTTGCAGCATTTCAGTTTCGAGCACCTGTTCGAGGAGCAGACCGTGGTGCTGTTGCTGCGTTTGCATGAACACAAAGGCGACGAGCTGATGCTCGGCTCGCCGCAACTGGTGGGTCTGATCACCGCCGCGTTGTTGTTCGCCGGGCGGTTCGAGCAGGCGGGCGAATGCATTGAGCATTTGTCACGCTTCGCACCTCAACCGTCGGCGGTGAGTCAACGGCAATTGATTGCGCGTTGGCAGGCGATGCAGGGTTGGCTCCTGCATTTGCAGGGGCGTATGAACCCTTCGCGCGCGCATTTGCTGGAGGCGCTCGACGGACTCGACCCCACGCTCTGGACCGCGCGGCTGATGTGCCTGTCAGGTCTGACCCAGCAAGCCCTGCTCCGGGGCGAACTCGACGTGGCGCAGGCCCTCAACCGTGAGGCGTTGTGCCTGGCGCGAGCGCAAGGTTCGCTGGTGTTCGAGGGGTTGCTGGAACTCGATCATGCGCAATTGCTCGAGCAGCGTGGTGCATCCGGCCGGGCCGAAAGCCTGTTGGCCAACATGCATGGGTTGCTCGTCCGGCAGCAACCGCTGGCACAACCGCTGCTGGGGCGGATTGCCTTGCGTCGCGGACGTTTGAGCCTGTGTCAGGGGCGAGAAACGCAGGCGGCCGCGTATTTCGAGAGCGGACTGCACATTTGCCTGCGCAGCCAGGACAAACGCGTGCTGTATGGTTTCCTCGGCCTCGCGCAATTGGCCGCCAATCGCCAGGACTATGCCCAGGCCTTTGTCCTGCTGCGTGACGCCGAACGGTTGATGCAACAGCGGCGGATTCCAGACACGGTTTACCGCAGTGTTCTGCTGCAATTCAGCTGCCATTTCTGGCTACAGCAGGGCCGTCCGGAATTAGCCCATGAAGCCCTGACCCGGGTGCTGCGCCACTATCACGGTGTTCATGCGCGGCAGGCGCCGCCGGCGACGCTGGAGCTGATCCCCGGCCTTGAATACCTGTTGGTGCTGACCGAAGTGTATCGGGGGCAGGCGCAAACCCCGCTGGTGCAGCTCGAGGCCCAGTTGCACTGGGCGCAACAACGGGGAATGGCGGGGCTGCAAGCGCAATTGCAGCTGGCGCTGGCAGAAGTGGCCTGGCTGACGGGCGACACGCCTGCTGCTCGTCAGTCGCTGCAGGAAGGTTTGGCAATGGTCGAGCGTTGCACCCTTCAACAGGCTCTGCGCGATCTGCAATTGCGCCAGCCGCGCCTGCTGGAGGCGATTGGGACTACCGAGGCGGTTAACCCTCCTGAACCGCTGGCCTCGGTCCAGAACCGCTTGAGTCAGCGTGAAATAGAAGTGCTTGAGTTAGTTGCTCTGGGTAACTCCAATCAACAAATAGCCGATCAGTTGTTCATATCGTTACATACCGTAAAAACTCACGCGCGGCGGATCAATGGGAAGTTGGGTGTGGAGCGAAGAACTCAGGCTGTCGCCAAAGCTAAAGTGATGGGGATTGTTGTTTGAAGTGCGCGCGGCGTCTTTACGAATGCATACAAGTTACGGGTGTACTAAGTTGGTTTTGCTGTTTATAAAGTGGGCGTCGGCCCGTCAATCAATCTTTATTTTTTTGAATGTGTTTTGGCCGACTCCCATTATTAGAAAGGATGCTATTCATGAGTAACATTTTGCTGAAAGAAGTTAGCGCTAGACTCGGAGAGGTTTTCAAGGAAACGGGTTTTTCGATCAATGTTGATGAAACCTATCTCACGTCGGTCGTGATTAATGACCAGGGTGAGCAAGTGGTTGATTACTCTCAGAGCCTGAGCTGGGCAATCATGGAAAAAGTGCAAGCTAACGAGCTGCCACGGTTCAATGACACGTCCGCAGGTATTTTTTTCAAACAATGGACGTTTGATAAGGCTTATCGCGACCCGGAAGTTGATATAGAACAACTTAATGTTAATGGCCGGTTTGTAGTCCAGTCCTTCAGCAACAACTAAGCACTCGCCTCAAACGGCCAGTCAAGGTTAACCGGCGAAGCCCATTCGCCAACTCACGGCCCGGGTCGCCGCCAGCAATCGCTGCGCCGCCGGGCCGTTTTCGTCGGCGTGAAACAATGACGCCGGGCCAACGATGGTCATGACGGCCACCACATTCCCGACCGCGTTGAACACCGGGGCCGACAACGCATCGACGCCGGGCATCAACAAGCCATGCACATGGTGCAGACCGCGCTCGCGGATTTGTTCACACAAGGTCACATAGGCCTGATCGTCCGCCAGCACATGGGAACTGCTTGCCAGCAGTTCCTGTACGCGCAAATCCACCGTTTCACGCTTGGGCAGAAAAGCGCCAAACACTAATCCCGTGGATGAACTGAGCAACGGCAATACCGAACCCAATTGCGTGACCACAGTCACCGCGCGCACCGCCGGTTCGATATGCACCACGGTTGCGCCCTGATTGCCCCACACCGCCAGAAAGCACGTTTCATTCAACTCATCGCGCAGTTCGGCCAAGGGCAGGGCGCCGACTTTCAGCACGTCCATACTGTTGAGTGCGGCCAGCCCCACACGCAGCGCTTCGCGGCCCAGTCCGTAGTGGTTGGTGGCGGTGTTTTGTTCGGCAAAACCACTGGCGATCAATGCCTGCAGATAGCGATGAACCTTGCTCGCCGGCATCTGCACATGCTCGGCCAGACGCGACAGTGAAGTCGATGGCGACAACTCGGCCAACGCCTTGAGGATGTCGGTGCCGACCTCGGCCGAGCGGACTTTCTGTTTGTCGTTGTTGCGCGGCGTTTCCATGGAGGCGGTCTGATCCCGGGACGAATGGGCGTCTTTATAGCTTGACGGTCAATACCAATCAAATTACGTTATGCGTAATTGAATTACGATAAAAATAACCCTGGCGTGCCGAGACCTCTGCAACAGAGCGACAGGCCATTGCCTACTCCCTGTTCAGGAGGCTCCATGAACCTCGATTCAACGGCGCCCGCGCTGGCTTATCAGTCCGGCTTTGGCAATGAATTCAGCAGTGAAGCGTTGCCCGGCGCACTGCCCGTCGGCCAGAACTCCCCGCAAAAAGCCCCGTACGGCCTCTACACCGAACTGTTCTCCGGCACCGCCTTCACCATGGTTCGCGCCGAAGCGCGGCGGACCTGGATGTACCGCATTCAGCCGTCGGCCAATCACCCGGCGTTCGTCAAACTGGATCGGCAACTGGCCGGTGGACCATTGGGTGAAGTCACCCCCAATCGCCTGCGCTGGAACCCGTTGGACATTCCGACTGAACCGACCGATTTCATCGACGGGCTGGTGAGCATGGCGGCCAATTCGGCGGCGGAAAAACCGGCCGGAATCAGCATCTACAGCTACCGCGCCAACCGCTCCATGGAGCGGGTGTTCTTCAACGCCGATGGCGAACTGCTACTGGTGCCGGAACAGGGGCGCCTGCGCATTGCCACCGAACTGGGCGTGCTGGAACTTGAGCCGCTGGAAATCGCCGTGCTGCCGCGCGGTCTGAAATTCCGCGTCGAACTGCTCGACCCGCAGGCGCGCGGCTACATTGCGGAAAACCACGGCGCGCCATTGCGCCTGCCGGACCTGGGGCCCATCGGCAGCAACGGCCTGGCCAATCCGCGAGACTTCCTGACCCCGGTCGCCCATTACGAAAACCTCAAGCAGCCGACCACTCTGGTGCAAAAATTCCTCGGCCAGTTGTGGGGCTGCGAGCTCGATCACTCGCCGCTCAACGTGGTCGCCTGGCACGGCAACAACGTGCCGTACAAATATGACCTGCGCCGTTTCAACACCATCGGCACGGTCAGTTTCGACCACCCGGATCCGTCGATTTTCACCGTCCTGACCTCGCCGACCAGTGTTCACGGTCTGGCCAATCTGGACTTCGTGATCTTCCCGCCACGCTGGATGGTGGCCGAGAAAACCTTCCGGCCACCGTGGTTCCACCGCAATCTGATGAACGAGTTCATGGGCCTGATCAAGGGCGAATACGACGCCAAGGCCGAAGGCTTCGTGCCCGGTGGCGCGTCGCTGCACAGCTGCATGAGCGCCCACGGCCCGGACGGCGAAACCTGCACCAAAGCGGTCAACGCCGACCTCGCCCCGGCGAAAATCGACAACACCATGGCCTTCATGTTCGAGACCAGCCAGGTGCTGCGCCCAAGCCGATTCGCCCTCGATTGTCCGCAACTGCAAACCAACTACGACGCCTGCTGGGCCACGCTGCCCGCCACTTTCGACCCGACCCGGAGATAACCCATGACTCAGACTTCCATTACTCGTAGCTGGGTTGCCTCCGCCAACGGCCATGCCGATTTTCCCCTGCAAAACCTGCCGTTGGGTGTGTTCAGCGTGAAGGGTTCTGCGCCACGCAGCGGCGTGGCCATCGGTGACCACATCTTTGATCTGGAAGCGGCGCTCGACGCCGGCCTGTTCGACGGTGTCGCAAAAACGGCGGTCGAAGCCACCCGTGGCGGTCAGCTCAATGGGTTTTTCGAACTCGGCCGCGAGGCTCGCGTTGCCCTGCGTGAGCGCTTGATCGAACTGTTCCAGGAAGGCAGCACCCTGCACGGCAAGATCGAAGCCCAAAGCGCAAAACTACTGCCGCTGGCGGCAAACTGCGAAATGCACCTGCCGGCGAAAATCAACGATTACACCGACTTCTACGTCGGCATCGAGCACGCGCAAAATGTCGGCAAACTGTTCCGTCCCGACAACCCGCTGCTGCCGAACTACAAGTACGTGCCGATCGGTTACCACGGTCGCGCATCGACCATTCGCCCGTCCGGCACCGACGTTCGCCGGCCGAAAGGCCAGACCTTGCCGGCCGGTCAGACCGAGCCGACCTTCGGCCCCTGCGCACGTCTGGATTACGAGCTGGAACTGGGTATCTGGATCGGCCAGGGCAACGAGATGGGCGACCCGATTGCCATCGGTGACGCCGCCGATCACATCGCCGGTTTCTGCCTGCTCAACGACTGGTCGGCGCGGGATATCCAGGCGTGGGAATACCAGCCACTGGGGCCGTTCCTGTCGAAGAGTTTCATTACCAGCATCTCGCCATGGGTGGTGACAGCCGAAGCGCTGGAGCCGTTCCGCCGTGCGCAACCAGCGCGTCCGGAAGGCGATCCGCAGCCGCTGCCCTACCTGTTCGACAAACGCGATCAGGCCGCGGGCGCCTTCGACATCGAGCTGGAAGTCCTGCTGCTCACCGAAGGCATGCGCGAGCAGAACCTGCCGGCCCATCGCCTGACCCTGAGCAACACGCAACACATGTACTGGACCGTGGCGCAACTGGTCGCGCACCACAGCGTCAACGGTTGCCAGTTGCAGGCCGGTGACCTGTTCGGTTCGGGTACGTTGTCGGGGCCGGAAATCGGTCAGTTCGGCAGCCTGCTGGAAATCACCGAGGGCGGTAAAAAGCCGATCGAACTGGCCTCCGGCGAAGTGCGTAAATTCCTCGAGGACGGCGACGAAATCATTTTGCGTGCCCGTTGCAGCCGCGACGGTTTTGCCTCGATCGGTTTCGGCGAGTGTCGAGGCAAAGTGCTGCCGGCGCGTTAAGAGGATCTGGTCATGGAACTCTATACCTACTACCGCTCGACCTCGTCTTACCGGGTGCGCATCGCGTTGGCGTTGAAGGGCCTGGATTACCAGGCACTGCCGGTCAACTTGATCGCACCGCCGGGTGGCGAACATCGCCAGCCAGCGTATCTGGGCATCAACCCGCAAGGCCGGGTGCCGGCCTTGCGCACCGATGAAGGCGAGTTGCTGATTCAGTCACCGGCGATCATCGAGTACCTGGAGGAACGTTATCCACAGGTGCCGCTGCTGTCCAAAGACCTCGTGGCTCGTGCGCATGAACGCAGTGTGGCGGCGGTGATCGGTTGCGACGTGCATCCGCTGCACAACGTCAGCGTGCTCAACAAACTGCGGCAGTTGGGCCACGATGAACCGCAGGTGGTCGAGTGGATCGGGCACTGGATCAGCCAAGGGCTGGCGACGGTGGAGCAGTTGATGGGTGATCAAGGTTATTGCTTCGGCGATGAACCGGGGCTGGCTGATGTGTACCTGATTCCGCAGTTGTATGCCGCTGAGCGATTTAATATTTCGCTGGAAGCCTATCCACGTATTCGGCGGGTGGCGGCGCTGGCAGCCGCGCATCCTGCCTTCATCAAAGCGCATCCGGCGAACCAGCCTGACACTCCTTGAGGCCTCACGCATATCCCAGTGGGAGCGGGCTTGCCCGCGATGGCGGTGTGTCCGTTAAATGAATGTCGGCTGGTGCTCCCTCATCGCGGGCAAGCCCGCTCCCACCGGATTTGCGTTTAATGGACGATTGAATTGGGGGGGAGGTGCCCTAATCGTTCAGTCAACCGAATCCGCTGGATCGGGTCGTCGCTGAGCAGCAGCGCATGCTCCAGATCGAAACGCTCGGCGTTCGGGCAGTCCAGCCGCTGGTAAAGGCTGGCCCGGGCCAGGTAATCGGAGGCGCTGGCGTTGCCCAGTTCCAGCACGCGCTCGGCGTCGATCAGCGCGCCGATATAGTCATCGTGGGAAAGGTGTAACTGGCGCAGGTTACGGGACAAGCGCTGGAGCATCTGCACCGGCTCGGCCGTCAGCAAATGTTCGGCGCTGATTTTCATGTTCGGCCCGTACTGGCGTTGCAGCAGTTCCCGGCAATCGTTGGGGTACAAACGACGACCGCCGCAAGGGTCCAGCAGGTGATCGGCCCCGGGAACCCGCAGCAGAAAATGCCCCGGGAAGTTGACCCCGACCAAGGGGATTTCCAGGCATCTGGCCAGTTCCAGCGCGATCAGCCCCAGCGCCAATGGCTGACCACGCCGGCGTTCCAGCACCTTGTCGAGCAAGGCCGCTTGCGGACGCAAAGGGGTGAAATCGTCCTGGGCGTATCCCAGATCATTCAGGCGTCGCAACAGCGGTTGGGCCAGCTCGCTGACCGGCAACATCGGCAAGCCATAACTGACGCGCTGTTGCAGGTCCTTGAAATTCGCCAGTACCGCCTGCGGGTCCACCTCTTTATCGTGCTCGACGGCAATCCACAGCGCCGCTTCGAACAGCGCGGGCGGCGATCGTTGCAGGCAGTCGAAGAAGCGTTGGCGGGGCGTCATCAAAATCTCCGGGACATGCCTCGTTTTAGCCTCCCCTGCGGCATTCGTCCAGTGCAATGCGGGTTATGTCAGAAAGCCTGCATGGCGGCGTCGCTTATTCCGGTGCGCTTCTGCAAATTTTGCGCGCAAGCCTATACTGGCGACTACAAGAAGTGATTCGGGAGCCCCTACGATGTTCGCTCTCATGCAAAGCACTCGCCTTGAATCGCTGCATCTGAGTGTCGACCCGGTCACCGGGTTGAAGGCGGTCATTGCCATTCATAACAGCCGTCTGGGGCCTGCCCTGGGGGGGTGTCGTTACCTTGCCTACCCAAGCGACGAGTCGGCGGTCGAGGATGCCATTCGTCTGGCTCAAGGCATGAGTTACAAGGCGGCGCTGGCCGGCCTGGCTCAAGGTGGCGGCGTGGCGGTGATTGTTCGACCGGTCCATGTCGAAAACCGCGCCGCGCTGTTCGAAGCGTTCGGGCGCTGCATCGATCAGCTCGACGGGCGCTACATCACGGCCATCGACAGCGGTACTTCGGTGGCGGACATGGATTGCATTGCCCAACAGACCCAACACGTCACCAGCACCACCTCGGCGGGCGACCCGGCGCCTCACGCGGCGATGGGCGTGTTCACCGGCATTCGTGCCACCGCCATGGCCCGTCTGGGCAGTGACAACCTCGAAGGCCTGCGCGTGGCTATTCAAGGCCTGGGCAATGTCGGTTTTGCCCTCGCTGAACAACTGCACGCCGCCGGTGCAGAATTGCTGGTCAGCGACATCGATCACGGCAAGGTGCAACTGGCGATGGAGCAACTGGGCGCTCACCCGATCGCCAACGATGCGCTGCTCAGCACGCCGTGTGACATTCTTGCGCCGTGCGGGCTCGGCGGGGTGCTCAACAGTCACAGCGTGACGCAACTGCGCTGCTCGGCGGTGGCCGGTTCCGCGAACAATCAGCTGACCCATCTGGATGTTGCCGATCAACTGGAGCGGCGCGGGATTTTGTATGCGCCGGATTACGTGATCAATTCCGGCGGGCTGATCTACGTGTCGCTCAAACACCGTGGCGAAGAGCTGACGACCATCACCGCACACCTGTCGAAAATCAGCTCACGCCTGACCGAAGTGTTCGCCCACGCTCAGGCGGAGAAACGTTCGCCCGCCAGAGTCGCGGACGAATTGGCGGAGAAGGTGTTGTACCGCTGAACCACACCTTAATGACAGGCATGAAAAAGGCCCTGAGCCATTCGACTCAGGGCCTATTCAATTCGGGTGTTGCTTACTTCGGCGTTTTAGCCGCTTTGGCTGGCTTGGTCGGCTCAGCTGTTTCAGCCACTTCAACCTGCTCAACCTGCTCAACGACTTCAGCAGGCGCGCTCAGCAGCTCGGACAACGCGTCCGGCTGACTCTTGAACGCCTTGGCGAACACATCGCGATTCTTCGCCATGTAGATCCCGGCTTCTTCCACTTGCTGCTCGGTCAGGGACGGAACAGCTTTTTGCAGCACTTCAGCCAGCAATTCGGCCAGTTCGAGCATTTTGTCATGACGGTCAGCTTCGGCTTTATCCATGAACAAGCGCTCCAGATCTCGGCTGCTGCGGTATACCACTTCGACGGCCATTCACCACCTCACATGCCTTCACGATAGTTGTCTGTTTCGACCACTGTATTTATATACAGCGAAAAGGATAAGCGAATCCCTGCGCTTTGGGTAGTGGCTTTTTAATGTAGACCGAAATGAGGGTTTGTCATTTGAACCGTGACGCGCCCATCACGAGCAGGCTCGCTCCCACGGGTGCGACCAAACGCCACAGAGCGCGGTTTAGAGCACCTCGCCATCATATTGCAGGCGTTACTGGCCTTTTTTCTGCATGCAGAACAACCGTCACGTCCAACCCGCATCATCCGCTCGAACCGAGCTAAGGAAGAATCATCGTGAAAATCAACTGGGCCGAGAAGCTGCGGCAGAACGTGCATGAGCTGGCTGAGTCCCTGGGCAACCTGTTCGTCGAGACCTTCCACTACCTGGCGTTGTTCGCCATCGGTGCGGTGACCGCCTGGGCGGCGGTGATGGAGTTTCTGGGGATGATCGAAGAGGGGCACATCAAGATCGATGACATCTTGCTGCTGTTCATCTACCTCGAACTGGGCGCGATGGTCGGGATTTACTTCAAGACCAATCACATGCCGGTGCGTTTCCTGATCTACGTGGCGATCACCGCGCTGACGCGGCTGCTGATCTCCAACGTCTCGCACCACAATCCGCCGGACCTGGGCATCATTTACCTGTGCGGCGGGATTTTGCTGCTGGCGTTTGCGATTCTGGTGGTGCGATACGCCTCGTCGCAATTCCCTTCGGTGAAGATCGAACACCCGCAACGCAAAGTCGGTGCGGGTTCCGGTGAACATCCCGAAGTGGAGAAAGGCGAGATTTAAAGCCGCATGGCGGGGCGCGGGTGGCCTTTGGCCGAGGGCGGCGGCGGAGTGCGATTGTCGCCGTCGGTCATGGCTTCGAGGATGGTCATCGCGCTGTGACCTTGTTCGATGGCAATGCCGAATTGAATACTTTGCACCAGGCGTTTTAGGCGCTTGGTGTCATTGCGTTGTTCGGCGCTGATCATTCGCTTGGCCACGACACGGCCATTGTTGGAGAGGGTCAGCATGATGCTGCCGTCCAGCCCCTGAATGCTCAGGTTGATCTGGTAATCCGGTGCAAAGGCATCGGTAATGAGCTGAAAGGGGTTGTCCATGATGCGTCACCGCCTGATTGAACGTGCAGTTGTTGACCGGCCATGATCGGGTTGGTTCGCAACACCGGACCATCGGCATGTTGCTCGCTGAGGTTTTCAAACATCCTTTTTGCCTCGTCAGGGGGTGTAGCAAGGGGCATGCCGGAAAAATTGTTGGACAATAGACGCGGCAAAAAGAAGGCGGACACCCTGGCCCGCCTTCTTTTTGCCTGCCCGTTTCAGGGCATGAATGAGTAGATGATCGCTGACAGTGCAATCAGACCGATCAACACCACAAACACGTTCGACACCTGGCCCGAATACTGGCGCAAGGCCGGTACGCGGCGGATGGCGTACATCGGCATCAGGAACAACAGGCATGCGATGATCGGCCCGCCAAGGGTTTCGATCATGCCCAGGATGCTCGGGTTGAAGGTCGCCACGGCCCAGCAGCTGAGGATCATGAACAGCGCAGTGATGCGGTTCAGCCAGCTCGACGACATCACCCGGCCACGGCCGCGCAGACTTTTCACGATCAGGCCCTGAAAGCCTTCGCTGGCCCCGATGTAATGACCGAGGAAGGATTTGGTGATCGCTACCAGCGCAATCAGCGGCGCGGCGTAGGCAATGACCGGGGTCTGGAAGTGGTTGGCCAGGTACGACAGGATCGAGATGTTCTGTGCCTTCGCCGCCGCCAGATCAGCCGGGGACAGCGCCAGCACGCAGCTGAAACAGAAAAACATCACCGTCACCACCATCATCGCGTGGGCGATGGCGAGGATGCCGCTGCTCTTGCGCTCGGCCTGCTCGCCGTAACGCTGCTTCTGATCGACAGCGAAGGCGGAGATGATCGGCGAATGGTTGAACGAGAACACCATCACCGGGATCGCCAGCCACAGCGTTTTGAAGAACAGCGGCATCGGCATGCCTTCGCTGGCAGTGGCGAAGAACGCGCCGTTCCAGTTCGGGATCAGACTGACACCGAGCAGCAGCAACGCCGCGACGAACGGGTAAACCAGCACGCTCATGCATTTGACGATGACGCCCTGACCGCAGCGGACAATCGCCATCAGCCCAAGGATCAGTCCCAGCGACAGCACCGCCCGCGGTGGCGGGGCGATGTGCAACTGGTGCTCCATGAAACTGCTGAGGGTGTTGGTCAGCGCCACGCTGTACACCAGTAGAATCGGGAAGATGGCGAAAAAATACAGCAGCGTGATCAGCTTGCCGGCACCGATGCCGAAGTGTTCTTCCACCACTTCGGTGATGTCCCCGGAACGTCCGGACAGCACGAAGCGGGTCAGGCCGCGGTGGGCGAAGAAGGTCATCGGGAACGCCAGCACCGCCAGGATCAGCAGCGGCCAGAAGCCACCCACACCGGCGTTGATCGGCAGGAACAGTGTACCGGCGCCAATCGCCGTGCCGTAGAGGCCAAGCATCCAGGTGGTGTCGTGTTTGCTCCAGCCCTTGTGGGTTGTTTCTGTATTGCGTGTCAGGTCTACAGCAGGATTATCGGCAGCGGGTGTACGTACATCGGTCATCGTTATTGGCCTCGTTATTATTCTTGCTCGGGCTCACGTGTTGCGGGCGGTCGGGAATGCTCCTCAGCACTCCACCCAGCTGACAGCCAGGCCGCCCCGTGAAGTCTCTTTGTATTTGTCATGCATGTCGGCGCCGGTATCGCGCATGGTGCGGATCACCCGGTCCAGGGAAATGAAGTGTTTGCCGTCGCCGCGCAGGGCCATTTGCGTGGCGTTGATCGCCTTCACGGCCGCGATGGCGTTGCGCTCGATGCACGGCACTTGCACCAGGCCGCCGACCGGGTCGCAGGTCAGGCCGAGGTTGTGTTCCAGGCCGATTTCGGCGGCGTTTTCCAGTTGCTCGGGCGTGGCCCCAAGCACGTCGGCCAGACCGGCGGCGGCCATGGCGCACGCCGAACCGACCTCGCCCTGACAGCCGACTTCGGCCCCGGAGATCGAGGCGTTTTTCTTGCAGAGAATGCCTACAGCCGCCGCGCCCAAAAAGAACGCCACGACGTCATCGTCCGACGCGTCCGGGTTGAATTTCATGTAGTAGTGCAGAACAGCGGGAATGATCCCGGCCGCGCCGTTGGTAGGCGCGGTGACCATCCGTCCGCCGGCGGCGTTTTCTTCGTTCACGGCGAGGGCAAACAGGTTCACCCATTCCATCGCCGACAGCGTCGAAGTGATGACATTCGGTTTGCCGATTTCCAACAGACTGCGGTGCAATTTCGCTGCACGGCGCGGAACATTCAGACCGCCAGGCAGGATGCCTTCGTGACGCAACCCCTGCTCGACGCACTCGCGCATCACCGACCAGATGTGCAGCAAGCCCTGACGGATCTCGGCTTCGCTGCGCCAGGCCCGTTCATTGGCCATCATCAACTCGGAAACCCGCAGCCCATGCTGGTTGCAGAGCTTGAGCAATTCGGCGGCGCTGGAAAAATCGTACGGCAGCACCACGTCGCTGGTCGGTGCAATGCCGGACTCGGCTTCGGCCGCTTCGATGATGAAACCGCCGCCGATCGAGTAATACGTTTGCTCTGACAATTCGCCGGTTTCGCCGAAGGCGGTCAGCGACATGGCGTTGGGGTGGTAGGGCAGGCTCTCATCAAGCAGCAGGAGATCGCGTTGCCAGTCGAAGGCGATGGTGGTTTTGCCGGCCAGCGTCAGTTCGCCGGTCTTGAGCAACGTATTGATGCGGCTGTCGATGCTGGTCGGATCGATGCTGTCCGGCCATTCGCCCATCAGGCCCATGACACAGGCGCGGTCCGTAGCGTGGCCGACGCCGGTGGCGGAAAGGGAGCCGTACAGGCGGATTTCTACCCGGCGGACGGCGTCGAGCAAGTGCTGGTCAATCAGTGCCTGGGCGAAGGTCGCGGCGGCGCGCATCGGGCCGACGGTGTGAGAACTGGACGGACCGATGCCGACTTTGAAAAGATCAAAAACACTGATAGCCATGCTAAAGCCTATACAAGTAATGGAAGAAGAATCGCTGCCATTTCTGTAGGACAAGCGCAATGTCGGCGATACTGCCTACCTCGGTCCGACGTGACCAACGAAACTTCCTAAGACAGCCTTTAGTAGGACTAAACAATGAGTCGCCAATTGCATGCCCAGACTTACGTCTGGCTGCACGTGTTTTCCTGTGCCGCGCGGCACTTGTCGTTCACCCGCTGCGCCGAAGAACTGCACATCACGCCGGGGGCGGTCAGTCAGCAAATCCGACAACTGGAAGAACGGCTGGGGTTTCGACTGTTCCACCGCCGTGCCCGGGGTGTGGAGTTGAGCGCAGAAGGCCAGCGACTGGCCATTACGGTCAACGAGGCGTACGGCAGCATCGACGCAGAATTGCGACGACTGGACGCCGGAATGATCAGCGGGATTCTGCGGGTGCGCTCGATTCCATCATTCCTGAGCAAATGGCTGACCCCGCGTCTGCCGCGCTTGCAGCAGCGGTTTCCGGACATTCAGTTGCGCCTGGTGGCGGAGGACAGCAGCGTGCCGTTGCACGAGGGCGACTTCGACCTGGCCATCGACCTGAACGACGGCAGCTACCCAGGCTTGTTATCCACAACCTTGCTCGACGAGCAGATCTTCCCGGTCTGTGCGCCGAGTCTGTTGCGCGGTCGACCGCCGTTGCACGGCCCGGCCGACCTGTCGCACTTTCCGCTGTTGCACGACATCACGGCCTGGCGCGGCAGTTACGAGTACGCGGAATGGGAGTTCTACCTCAACGCCATCGGCTTCGAAGGCGCGGACGTACGGCGCGGGCACACGTTCAATCGCAACCACCTGACCATCGAAGCGGCGATTGCCGGCATGGGCGTGGCGATTGCGCGGCGCACGTTGCTGAACGATGAGCTGGAGCGGGGGACATTGATTGTGCCGTTCGGGTTGGCGGTACCGAATCACAAACGTTACGTGCTGCTGTATGCGCCGGGGGCGCTGAGCCATCCGGGCGTGCGAGCGGTGCATGACTGGCTGGTGGAGGAGGCGGGGGTTTTTCGAAGCCTGCATCCGCTGGCGGAGCGGCAGATGTGAGTAATTATGACAAAGAAGTGAAGCGAGCCAACTCCCGACCTTAACAGCGCTTTTGCTCCTTGTCCGGCTTTTTTTGCGATTGAAAATTTATCTTTTTTCAGGGGTTGAAATGTTCCGCGCACAGACCGATTGTGTAGGTAAGAGGTCACGGTGATGACGCCCAAGGGCCAGCCGAAGGGCCTCTCGCGAGCTAGCTGAATTAAGGGATGAACTATGCAAATCCAAGTCAACAGCGATAACCATATTCAAAGCAGCATCCGACTGGAGGAGTGGGTACGTACTACCATTGAGAGCACGCTCGAACGTTATGAAGAGGACCTGACCCGCGTCGAGGTCCATCTGCGGGACGAGAACGGCGACAAGCCCGGTCCCCATGATTTGCGCTGCCAGCTGGAAGCGCGGCCAAAAGGCCACCAACCGATTTCTGTTACTCATAAAGCCGAAAACCTGGAACTGGCGATCGACGGTGCGGCTGAAAAACTCGAACATGCGCTTGACCATCTGTTCGGCAAACTGCGGGGCAAACCACGTGCCGCGGTGGTGCCGTTCGAAAGGCGCGCAGCCGATGTGCTGCTGGAAGAAGAGTTTCTCGAGAACGAACAGGCTGCACAGAACGGCTGACGCCTGAATCACTTTTTACCTTTCCACCACTGAAAACGGGCCTGCTTATGCAGGCCCGTTCTTGTTTCAGGGTTTGGTGAACGCTTCAGGTTGATGAATCCCCTCGCCACAATGATGTTTGCCTCCACCCATCAGTGGACCAAAGCGCAGGAAATAGACGGATCTTTTTTGCGTATGAGAATATTTATCATTAATATTGCGACCTTGTCGGCCTCCTGACTTACTCGTGGCCTCACCCGTTTCAAGGTCGAAACATGAAAGCACTCCCCGTGTCCTACCGATTGGCCGTCACCTCCCGGGTGCTGGCCGCCGTGCTGGGCGGATATATTGTCGCCGCACTGGCCAGTGTCAGCCTGACGCTGTGGGTGCCCATGGCCCGCGCCGATGCCGTGGTGACCGGGATGATGACCTCGTTTCTGGCCTACCTCGGCGCGGTGATCTGGTGTTTTGCCTGCCGCAGTGCGGGGCGGGCCTGGCTCGGGTTGATCGTGCCGAGCCTGGTGCTGGCGGTGGTGTCGGGGCTGGCTTATTGGATGGGCCACTCATGAAAGAGGGCTTTCGTCAGGCGATGGCCTGGCTGCACACCTGGGCCGGGTTGATCTTCGGCTGGTTGCTGTTTGCGATTTTCCTGACCGGCACACTCGCGTATTTCAAGGACGAGATCAGCCATTGGATGCAGCCGGAAATCCCTGCGCGTTCGGTGACTTCCGAAGCCAGCCTGAACGTGGCGCAAAACTATCTTCAGCAACACGCCGCCGGTGCCTCGCGTTGGCTCATCGACCTGCCCGATGCCCGCGACCCCGGCCTGTCCGTCCGCTGGCAGCAGACCCCGGCCAAGCGTGGCGAACGCGGCCAGTTCACGGAAAAACTCCTCGACCCGCAAACCGGCGCCGAAGTGCAGGGCCGCGAAACCACCGGGGGCGAGTTCTTCTACCGCTTCCACTTCCAACTGCAAATGCCCTATCCGTGGGGCCGCTGGTTGTCGACCATCGCCGCCATGGTGATGTTCGTCGCGCTGATCAGCGGGATCATCACCCACAAGAAAATCTTCAAGGACTTCTTCACCTTCCGCCCGCGCAAGGGCCAGCGTTCCTGGCTCGACGGGCACAACGCGGTGGGTGTGCTGGTGCTGCCGTTTCACCTGATGATCACCTACAGCAGCCTGGTGATTTTCATGTCGATGGTGATGCCGGCCAGCATCCTGGCCTCGTACAACGGTAATGCCCGGGCGTTTTTCGATGAGGTGTTTCCGGCGTCTGCTACGCCGGAACTGGCGGGCAAACCGGCTGAATTGGCGCCGCTGGCACCGCTGCTGGAAAAGGCTCGCGAGCAGTGGTCGGGCGGGCAGGTCGGTCGGCTCACCGTTAACAATCCGGGCGATGCGAACGCTTCAGTGGTGCTCGTGCGTGACGGTGCCGATCGCGTGGTCCACGACTTTGGCCGCGCTGCGACCTTCAACGGCGTGACCGGACAGTTGCTCGACACGACGCCGGAGCAGTCCCTGCCTAGGGCGATTGCCGGCAGTTTCTACGGGTTGCACATGGGCCGTTTCGCGGACCCGGTGCTGCGCTGGTTGTACTTCATTTGCGGGTTGGCCGGCACGGCGATGATCGGCACCGGGCTGGTGGTCTGGCTCGGAAAGCGTCAGCTCAAGCACGCGAAAAGCGGCGTGATGCCGTTCGAGTTGCGGCTGGTGGAAGTGCTGAACATCGCCAGCATGTCCGGGTTGATGGTCGCCGTAGCCGCGTTCTTCTGGGCCAATCGCCTATTGCCGGTGGACATGGCCGGGCGCGCGGAGTGGGAAGTGAACAGCTTCTTTCTCGTCTGGGGCCTGAGCATGCTGCATGCCGTGGTCCGGCGTGGCCGTGCGGCGTGGGTCGAGCAGTTGGCGCTGGCGGCGCTGCTGTTTGGCGCGGTGCCGTTGTTGAACGCCCTGACCACGCCGTTTCACTTGGGTAACACGCTGGCACAGGGCGATTGGGCGATGGCCGGTTTCGACCTGACGTGCCTGGGCAGTGGTGTGTTTTTCGCCTGGGCCGCTTGGAAAATGCGGCGTTCGGCACAGGCTGGGATCGACACCCAACAGCGTGCACAACTGATCACCCTTGAGCGCGAGGCGAACTGAATGTTGCTGGCCCTGTTGCTCTGTTACGGCGGTTTCACCGCGCTGTGTTTATCAATGGACCGGCATCACGCCGAGCTGCTGGGCGGTAAACCGACGGCCCGTCGTCGCCGGTTGTTGAGACTCGCTGGTTGGCTGTTGCTGGTCTTGTCGCTGTGGGCGGCGGTGGCTTCGACCGGTTGGGGGCTTGGGTTGGTGGAGTGGTTTGCGGTACTGATGCTCAGTGCATTGTTGCTGGTGCTGATGATGCCTTATCGACCGCGTCTGGCGTTGTCACTGGCCGGTATAAGTCTGCTCATCAGCCCTGTCGCCGTGTTTGCGCAGTATTGACCTGATGATCACCCGCCCTCCGGATTCCCACGATGACGAACCTCGCGGAGCGCGTGCGCATTTCCTGCAGGTGTTCCTGTCCCAGCGTTCGCAGATGGAAGCGCTGGTGAACCGTCGTGTCGGGTGTCGGGCCACGGCGGCGGACCTGGTGCAGGATTTGTTTTTGCGCTTCTGGCGCCGGCCGCTGGTGCAGGTCGAAGAACTCAGCACCTACCTGTTGCGCTGCGCCGGCAACATTGCCATCGACCATCTGCGCAGCGAAGGCGCGCGGGTTCGGGTCAACGAAGGTTGGCTGCCGGATCAACCGGACAGCCACGGCAGTGAACCGCAAGCCGCGCTGGAAGCTGGTAACGATTTGCGTCACGTCGAAGCGGCATTGCGCGCATTGCCCGAGCGCACGCGGCAGATCTTTTTGCTCAATCGCATCCATGGCCGCAAATACGCCGAGATCGCCAAGGCCATGGGGTTGTCCCAAAGTGCCGTGGAAAAACATATGATGCGCGCCCTCGAAGCCTGCAAGGCCAGTCTGCGGGACCCCGAACCGCGCACGCCAGGGAAAGCACCGTGAATCACATCGAACGCGTCACCCCGACGCCCGCTCAGGAACAGGCCGCTTTCGCCTGGCTGAGCCTGTTGCATGACCAGCCGAGCAGCGGCGACCAGGCCACCTTCAGCCATTGGTTGCAGGCCGACCCCGCGCATGCCGAGGCGTATGCACAGGCGCAAGTGGTGTGGGAGTTGAGCGAAGGCCCGGCGCGGACATTGGCCGATGAAGACGCGTTTGCCTTGCAGGGTTATCTCAATGCGATGAATGGCTCGCGGCGCAACAGCGTTCGGCGCTGGTCCGGTGCGCTGGCGATGGCGGCGTGCCTGTTGTTGATGATCAGCCTCGGTTCAGGCTGGCAGCCGATGCGCTGGGTCGATGATCTTGGCGCTGACTATGTGTCGGCACCGGGGCAAGTTCGCACCGTCACGCTGGCGGATCAATCGCAGGTCACGCTGGATGCCGACAGTGCCATCGCCGTGGATTTCAGTCGCGGCGAGCGCCACGTTCAGTTGCGGCGTGGCGCCGGTTTTTTCAGCGTGACGCACACCGGCGAGCCGTTTGTGGTGGAGGCCGAAAAGGGGCAGGCGCGGGTGCTGGGGACGCAGTTTGAAGTGCGTTTGCAACCTCACGGCGCGCAAGTGACGGTGTTGTCCGGCCGGGTCGGCGTGACGGCGGACAAGCAGGCCGAGCAGCAGATTCTGAGCGCCGGCCAGCAGGTGGCTTATGGCGAAGGTACGGCGCAAAAACTGCAGGCCGTGGACAGCGAAGCGCAGTTGGCGTGGCGTCAGGGCTGGCTCAATTACTACAAGGCGTCGCTGGCCGACGTGGTGCAGGATTTACGCCGTTACTACCCGGGGCGGATTGTGCTGCTCAACGATGAGCTGGCGGCGCGGCGGGTCAGTGGCAGTTTTCCGAGCAAGGATCCGCAGGCGGTGTTGAGTTCGTTGCAGGGGGTGTTGGGGTTTGAGCAGCATGCTGTGGGGCATTTGATTATTTTGCGGTGACGCGACCGGCCATGGCGCACTCCCAAAGAACACATCACCCCCAGATAAAAATATTTTCAAAATAATGGTGAGGTAAACCCGGGCCCCATCCGTGTAGTGACTGAAACTGCGAGTCATTCGCATTCCGTAGCGGTTCTACACAGGTCATGAGCAATGAAGTCCAGGGCAAAATCGGGTTCGGTCAAACAGTGGTTGGGTGCCTCGGCACTGAGCATTTCGGCATTGGCGTTGCTGCCACTGAGCGTGGCATTGGCCGCTGAAACGGGCGCGCCGCAGCAACGCACGCAGTTCAGTTTCGCAATGGTCGCCAAACCGCTGCCCCAGGCCTTGAGCGACTTCAGCCGGATCACTGGTATCAGCGTGGTCTACACCGACGAAGCACCGTACGGCCTTACCGCACCAGCGGTCAGCGGGCAGATGAGCGCCGAACAGGCGATCCAGCGGTTGCTCAGCGGTTCGGGTTTGACCTTCCGTCGCACCGATGCTCACACCCTGGCGCTGGAACCGCAGCCCACCGAAGGCGCCTTGAACCTCGGCGCCACCACCATCACCTCGGTGATGGATCAAACCATGAGCTACCAGCCGCCGCCCACCAGTTCGGTGATGCGCTCCTCGGCTTTGCTCCAGGAAATCCCCCAGACCGTCAACGTGATCCCGGCCCAGGTCATTCGCGATCAGGCGCCGCGCAACCTCGATGACGCGCTGGCCAACGTCAGCGGCATCACCCAGGGCAACACACTGGGCAGCACCCAGGATTCGGTGATGACTCGCGGCTTCGGCGACAACCGCAACGGCTCGATCATGCGCGACGGCATGCCGGTGATTCAGGGCCGTGGCCTCAACGCCACGGTCGATCGGGTTGAAGTGCTCAAGGGGCCGGCCTCGCTGCTCTACGGCATCCAGGACCCGGGCGGCGTGGTCAACATGGTCAGCAAGAAGCCTGAACTTGAGCAGTACAACGCATTGACCGTGCGCGGCTCGACCTATGGCGACGGCAAAAATGGCAGCGGCGGCAGCTTCGACAGCACCGGTGCGCTCGGTGATTCCGGGCTGGCGTACCGCATGGTGCTGGACCACGAAGACGAAGATTACTGGCGCAACTTCGGCACCCACCGCGAGACGCTGGTGGCGCCATCGCTGGCCTGGTTCGGCGAAAGCACCAAGCTGTTGTTCGCCTACGAACACCGTGAATTCCTGACCCCGTTCGACCGTGGCACGCTGATCGACCCGCGTGACAACCATCCGCTGGACATCTCCCGCGATCGTCGCCTGGATGAACCGTTCAACAACATGGAAGGGCGCTCGGACCTGTATCACTTCGAAGCCGACCACGAGCTCAACGACAACTGGACAGCGCACTTCGGCTACAGCTGGAACCGCGAAACCTACGACGCCAGCCAGGTGCGCGTCACCGCCATCAACACCGCCAGAGGCACGCTGACCCGCAGCATGGACGGCACGCAAAACGCGATCAGCACCGACCGCTTCACCACCGCCAGCCTTGAAGGCAAGGTTGATGTGCTGGGCATGCAGCATGACCTGGTGTTCGGCGTCGACGACGAGTACCGCAAGATCTACCGCGAAGACCTGATCCGCCAAAAAAGCCTGACCACGTTCAGCTACCTCAACCCGGTCTATGGCCGTGAAGTCGCCGGCACCACCGTCAGCCCGGCCGACAGCGCGCAGACCGATCAACTGCGCAGCGATTCGCTGTTTCTGCAGGACTCGATCCACCTCACCGACCAGTGGATTCTGGTGGCCGGCGGGCGTTTCCAGGAGTACGACCAGTACGCCGGCAAAGGCGTGCCGTTCAAGGCCAACACCGACAGCAACGGCCAGAAATGGGTGCCACGCGCGGGGCTGGTGTATCGCTACACCGACGCGTTGTCGTTCTACGGCAGCTACACCGAATCGTTCAAACCGAACTCGACCATCGCCCCGTTGAGCGGCAGCAGCACGGTGCTCGATGGCAGCATCGCGCCGGAAGAAGCCAAGTCCTGGGAAGTCGGTGCCAAGCTGGATATTCCGGGGCGTGTGACGGGTAACGTCGCGCTGTTCGACATCAAGAAACGCAACGTGCTGGTGGCCAATTCCGAAGGTCCGGTGACTCTCTACAGCGCCGCCGGCGAAGTGCGTTCCCGTGGGCTGGAAGTGGATTTGACCGGTCAGCTCAGCGATCGCTGGAGCATGATCGGCAGCTATGCCTACACCGATGCTGAAGTCACCGAAGACCCGGACTACAAAGGCAAAAAACTGCAAAACGTGGCGAAGAACACCGGCTCGCTGTCGGCGGTCTATGACTTCGGCACGATCGTCGGTGGCGATCAGTTCAGAGTCGGCGCGGGCGCGCGGTATGTCGGTGAGCGGGCGGGCAACGCGGTGAATGATTTCGACCTGCCGAGCTACACCGTGGCCGATGCGTTCGCCACCTACGACACCAAGGTCGAGGGGCAGAAGGTGAAGTTTCAGCTCAACGTGAAAAACCTGTTTGACCGCACTTACTACACGTCGGCGGCGAGCCGGTTCTTTGTGTCGATGGGGGATTCGCGGCAGGTTTCGTTGTCCAGCACTTTGGAGTTCTGATCACAGACCGCGTTATCGTTCATCGCTGGCAAGCCAGCTCCCACAGGGTATGTGTCGACCACTAAAATCGAGTCCGCCGCAACACCTGTGGGAGCTGGCTTGCCAGCGATGGCGGCTTCCCGGTTAACGCAAAAACGCCTGCCGATACTCGCCGGGCGTCCCACCCAAAGCCTGCCTGAACCGATTGGTGAAATGACTGGCACTGGCAAACCCGCACGCCAAGGCAATCTCCCCCAGCGGCTGCGAGGTCGACCGCAACAACTCCCGCGCCCGGCTCAGTCGCCGCGCCAACACATACTGATGCGGCGGCAAGCCAAAGCTCTCCCGGAACATCCGCGCAAAGTGATACTCCGACAGCGCACACAACCCCGCCAACTGCCCGAGGCTGATGGCTTCGGCCAACTGATGGTCGATGAACTCGACCAACTGCCGCCGCTGGTGCGCAGCCAATCCGCCCTTGAGCCGCAAGCCCTCGCGCATCCCGACCTGGCCGAGCAACACGTGGCTGAGCATTTCATGGGCCAGGCTGCTGGTCAGCAGGCGTTCGCCGGGTTCAGCCCAGTTGAGCGTGAGCATCTGGCGAAAGCGTCGGGCCTGCTGCGGGTCGTCGAGAAAAGTCCCTTCGCGCAACTGCAATTCGCGAGGCTCGCGGTCGAGCAGCGTGACGCAGCCGAGGGCGAACTGTTCCGGGCTGAAATACAGATGGGCCAGGCGAATGTCGCCGTTGATCACCCAGCCTGACTGGTGGTCGGCCGGCAGGATGCACAATTTGTCCGGGCCGCCCTTGGTGCCGGGCTGGTCGCGGCGAAAGGTGCCGGTGCCGCCCGCGATGTAACAGGACAAGGTGTGATGGCTCGGCGCCTCGTAATCCTGGGCGTCGTGATGGTTGCTCCACAAGGCTGCAGCCATGCCGTCACCGAGCTCGGCGCTGTGCTCCAGGCGAGCATTGGGCGAGCGGTTGAGGGCTTGAAAGACTTGCAGTGATTCCAGTGCGGGCATGATCGTTTCTCCAACGCTTCGCATCCTACTCCGTAGACATTGGCCTGCCAGCCTCTGCACCGACAAAAGCGCAAGTTTATGCAAGTGCGGAAAAGTTTGGCGCAGGACACTGGCCACCTATTGAGGAGTCCTTGCCATGAACCTTTCGCTGTACTTGCTGACCGTGCTGATCTGGGGCACCACCTGGATTGCCTTGAAATGGCAGCTGGGCGTGGTGGCCATTCCGGTGTCGATCGTTTATCGCTTCGGCCTCGCCGCGCTGGTGCTGTTTGTGATGCTGTTGCTCAGCCGCAAGCTGCAGGTGATGAACCGTCGCGGGCACCTGATTTGCCTGGCGCAAGGCCTGTGCCTGTTTTGCATCAACTTCATGTGTTTCCTGACGGCCAGCCAATGGATACCCAGTGGCCTGGTGGCCGTGGTGTTTTCCACCGCCACGCTGTGGAATGCCCTGAATGCGCGGGTGTTCTTCGGCCAGAAAATCGCCCGCAACGTTCTGTTAGGTGGCGCGCTCGGTTTGTTCGGGTTGGGTTTGCTGTTCTGGCCGGAACTGGCCGGCCACACCGCCAGCCCCGAAACCCTGCTGGGCTTGGGCCTGGCGCTGCTCGGCACGCTGTGTTTCTCGGCGGGCAATATGCTGTCGAGCCTGCAGCAAAAGGCCGGGCTCAAACCGTTGACCACCAACGCCTGGGGCATGGCCTATGGCGCGGCGATGCTGTCGGTGTGGTGCCTGGTCAAAGGCATTCCGTTCGAGATGGAATGGAATGTGCGTTACATCGGCTCGCTGCTGTACCTGGTCATTCCGGGTTCGGTGATCGGCTTCACCGCCTACCTGACGCTGGTCGGGCGCATGGGCCCGGAGCGCGCAGCCTATTGCACCGTGTTGTTCCCGGTGGTGGCACTCAATGTGTCGGCGTTTGCCGAAGGCTACCAATGGACCACCCCGGCGCTGGCGGGCCTGGTGTTGGTGATGCTGGGCAACGTGCTGGTGTTTCGCAAACCCAAGGCGCCGATGGTGCAGGGGAATGGCAAGCTGGCGTAAGTGGACGGGCAGACGTCAACAACGTCTGCCCGTGTCGGTCAGCCTTTCCAGACTTGCGGGTTGACCAGATCCTGCGGCCGCTCGCCCAGCAGTGCGCTGCGCAGGTTGGCCAGGGCGCGGTTGGCCATGGCTTCGCGGGTTTCGTTGGTGGCCGAGCCGATGTGCGGCAACGTCACAGCGTTTTTCAACTGGAACAGCGGTGATTCGGCCAGCGGTTCTTTCTCGTAGACATCCAGCCCGGCGCCACGGATCTGGTTGTTTTGCAGCGCTTCGATCAGCGCCGGCTCATCCACCACCGGGCCGCGGGAGATGTTGATCAGAATCGCGTCCGACTTCATCAGCGCCAGTTCGCGGCGGCTGATCAGGTGTTTGGTCTTTTCGCTGAGCGGCACCACCAGGCAGACGAAATCGGCTTCGGCCAGCAACTCATCCAGGCTACGGAACTGTGCACCGAGCTCTTGTTCAAGTGCCGTTTTGCGGCTGTTGCCGCTGTAGATAATCGGCATGTTGAAACCGAGTCGACCGCGCCGGGCGATGGCGGCGCCGATGTTGCCCATGCCGACGATGCCCAGCGTTTTGCCATAGACATCGGTGCCGAACAGCGGGGCGCCGACGGTGGCTTGCCATTGACCGGCCTTGGTCCAGGCATCGAGCTCGGCGACACGGCGGGCGCTGCTCATGATCAGGGCGAAGGCCAGGTCGGCGGTGCTTTCGGTCAGCACGTCCGGCGTATTGGTCAGCATGATCCCGCGTTCGTTGAAGTACGCGACGTCGTAGTTGTCATAGCCGACGGAGACGCTGGACACCACTTCCAGGTTGCCAGCGTTCTCCAATTGCGCACGACCGAGCTTGCGACCCACGCCAATCAAACCGTGGGCATGGGGCAGGGCTTCGTTGAATTGGGCGTTGATGTCGCCTTTTTTCGGGTCAGGCACGATGACGTCGAAATCCTGCTTGAGGCGTTCGATCATGGCTGGCGTGATGCGGCTGAAAGCGAGGACGGTCTTTTTCATGGGGAGGCGGGCTCGTCGGGCGTGGAGAATGCCAAGCACGCTAACATTCTTCCCCGCGTTTGTGCGAGTGCCCGGAAGGGGCAGCTGTGCGCAGGCTGGAAAACCGGTCAATCCCACCAAAACCCGGCAGACCCGAAGGTCTCCCGCGCACAGCCGCCATAACATTGCAGGCAGAAAAAAGCGCCGCAGTATGACATGTGCAGAAGAGGGATTAATCAGGTTTCCAGGCCTGACCGCTGATTCGTCAGCGACTTCAGAGCCTATCCATTTAACGTCCCACCCGACAACCGACAGAACGCGTCGGAAACATCCTAGGACGCCACGCTTTTTGTAGGCGCGAGCTTGCTCGCGATGAACCTGAGTCCACCGCGGTGTATCAGGTTTGCAGCGTTATCGTTAACGACCATCGCGAGCAGGCTCGCTCCCACAGTCGTCGGTGGTCAGTTTGCCAATCTTGCCCCACCCAGCGTTCCGCTCAACTCATACGCCGCCAGTTCCGCCTGATGCGCAGCCAATATCTCCGGCAACGACCCGCGCAAATACTCGACCCAGGTTTTGATCTTCGCATCCAGGTACTGCCGCGACGGATAGATCGCATACAGGTTCAATTCCTGCGAGCGGTAATTCGGCATCACCCGCACCAGCGTGCCGTTGCGCAAGCCTTCGATGGCCGCATACACCGGCAACACACCAACGCCCATGCCGCTGGTGATCGCGGTTTTCATTGCATCGGCGGAGTTCACCAGAAACGGCGAGCTGTTGATGGTGACCATTTCCTGGCCTTCCGGACCGTCGAAGGTCCATTTCTCCAGCGGGATCACCGGGCTCACCAGGCGCAGGCACGCATGGTTCAGCAAATCGCTGGGCTTGTGCGCGCAGCCGTTGGCCTTCACATAGGCCGGCGAGGCGCAAACGATGCTGTAGGTGATGCCCAGACGCTGGGAGACGAAGCCCGAGTCTGGCAGTTCGCTGGCCAGGACGATCGACACGTCGTACCCCTCGTCGAGCAAGTCCGGCACGCGGTTGGCCAAGGTCAGGTCGAACGTCACGTCGGGGTGCGTCTTGCGGTAGCGCGCGATGGCGTCGATCACGAAGTGCTGACCGATGCCGGTCATGGTGTGCACCTTGAGTTGCCCGGCCGGGCGGGCGTGGGCATCGCTGGCCTCGGCTTCGGCTTCTTCCACGTACGCCAGGATCTGCTCGCAGCGCAACAGATAGCGCTTGCCGGCTTCGGTCAGTGCGATGCGCCGCGTGGTGCGGTTGAGCAGGCGGGTTTGCAGGTGGGCTTCCAGGTTGGAGACCGCGCGCGAGACGTTGGCCGTGGTGGTGTCGAGTTGCACGGCGGCGGCGGTGAAACTGCCCGCCTCGGCCACGTAACTGAAGGCGCGCATGTTTTGCAAAGTGTCCATGGGGTGCTCTCGGGTGCGATGGCAAATTGTGACACGAAGTTTCAGAGTCTGAGACCCCGACCAAGGGATTATCGCGTTAACGGTAACAAAGATTCACAGGATTCCCAGCTTATCGCCATCCGACCCCACCTCTAGAATTGCGCCACCGCTGGAATATCAAACCCTGTTGGAGCGAGCTTGCTCGCGATTGGGCCGTCACAGCCAGCATTGATGTTGCCTGACCCAGCGCCATCGCGAGCAAGCTCGCTCCCACAAGGGTTGCGGTGCCCGTCCCCACAAAATTGTGTACTTCCCCCTATTTCAGGAATTTTCAGCAGTGCCGCGTCGCATCAGCAGAGCGTTTCAGACGCTCAGTGTTTTGGCTTTAACCCTGGCAATCAGCGGCTGCATCGGAACCGCAGGCATTGCCCCGAAGGGCAAGGCACTGGAGGCCAATTCACTGGCCACCGACGACGCCATCCGAAGCGCCGCGCAGGACGCTCACTGGCCCAACGCGCAATGGTGGCAGGCCTACGGCGACCCGCAACTGAACCGCTGGATCGACCTCGCCCTGCAAGGCAGCCCGAGCATGGCCATGGCGGCAGCGCGGGTGCGTCAGGCCAAATCCATGGCCGGTATTGCCGAGTCCGCCGAGTCACTGCAGATCAATGGCGAGTCCACCCTCAAGCGCCACAACTGGCCCACCGATCAGTTCTACGGGCCGGGCGACCTGGCCAACTCGACGACGTGGGACAACAACGCCGCGCTGGGTTTCAGCTACGCCCTTGACCTTTGGGGCCGTGAAAGCAACGCCACCGAGCGCGCCGTGGACATGGCGCACATGAGCGCCGCCGAAGCGCGCCTGGCCCAGCTCGAACTGCAGAACAATATCGTGCGCGCCTACATCGAACTGTCGCTGCATTACGCGCAACGGGACATCGTCGCGGCGACCCTGCAACAGCAGCAGCAAATTCTCGACCTCGCACAGAAACGCCTGAACGGCGGCATCGGCACTCACTTTGAAGTCAGCCAGGCCGAAACGCCGCTACCGGAAACCCATCGGCAGATCGATGCGCTGGACGAAGAAATCGCCCTCAGCCGCAATCAGCTTGCTGCGCTCGCCGGCAAAGGCCCGGGCGACGCTGCGCAGTTGCAGCGACCAACGCTGGCATTGGGCACAGCGCTGAAGCTGCCATCGTCGCTGCCCGCGCAATTGCTCGGTCAACGTCCCGACGTGGTCGCCAGCCGCTGGCAAGTGGCGGCTCAGGCGCGGGGCATCGATGTCGCCCACGCTGGTTTCTACCCCAACGTCGATCTGGTCGGCAGCCTCGGCTACATGGCCACCGGCGGCGGTGCGCTGGAGTTTCTGACCGGCAAGAAACTCAACTACAGCGTCGGCCCGGCGATCTCGTTGCCGATCTTCGACGGTGGCCGTTTGCGCGCCGAGTTGGGGGAGGCCTCGGCCGGTTATGACATCGCCGTCGCCAAGTACAACCAGACGCTGGTCAATGCGCTGAAAAACATCTCTGACCAACTGATCCGCCGCGAATCCATGGACAAGCAGCAAACCTTCGCCGCCGAATCGGTGGCCACCGCGCAGAAGACTTACGACATCGCGATGATCGCTTATCAGCGCGGGCTTACCGATTACCTCAACGTGCTCAACGCCCAGACCTTGTTGTTCAAACAGCAGCAGGTGCAGCAACAGGTTCAGGCCGCGCGGCTGAGTGCGCACGCCGAACTGGTGACGGCGCTCGGCGGTGGGCTCGGTGCGGGCAACGATGTGCCGAATGCTGAGAAAACCCAGCCCCCGAAAACCCCGGCCACTCTGAAGAGCCTCCTGAATTGAACACAAAACCTGTGGGAGCGGGCTTGCCCGCGATGGCGGTGGGTCAGGCAATAAAAGTGTCGCCTGATATAACGCCATCGCGGGCAAGCCCGCTCCCACAGGTCCTGTGTCTTAACTGAATATGACTAAGCAGGATTTCATGACTCCCTTGCCCGCACCTCTGCGCTGGCTTTACTCCCTTGAATGGCGCCGGGGTTTCTATGACTGGGCACGCAGCGACGGCGTGACCTGGGTCTACATTTTCAAGGTGCTGTTCGCTGCGTTCCTGACCCTGTGGCTGGCCATGCGTCTGGAGTTGCCGCAACCGCGCACGGCGATGATCACCGTGTTTATCGTCATGCAACCGCAAAGCGGTCAGGTGTTTGCCAAGAGTTTCTATCGCTTCCTCGGCACCTTGACCGGGTCGGCGGTGATGGTCGCGCTGATTGCCTTGTTTGCACAAAACACCGAGTTGTTCCTCGGTTCGCTGGCGATCTGGGTCGGTATCTGCTCGGCCGGTGCGGCGCGTTATCGCAACTTTCGCGCCTACGGTTTTGTGCTGGCCGGCTACACCGCCGCGATGGTCGGCTTGCCGGCGCTGGCGCACCCGGACGGCGCGTTCATGGCGGCGGTCTGGCGGGTGCTGGAAATCTCCCTGGGGATTCTCTGCGCCACCGTGGTCAGCGCCGCGATCCTGCCGCAAACCGCCAGCGCGGCGATGCGCAACGCCTTGTATCAGCGCTTCGGCGTGTTCGCGCTGTTCGTCACCGACGGCTTGCGCGGTCGCAGCAAACGGGACGCTTTTGAAGCGAGCAACGTGCGCTTCATCGCCGAGGCGGTCGGGCTGGAAGGGCTGCGCAGCGTCACCGTGTTCGAAGACCCGCACATGCGTCGGCGCAACGGTCGGCTCAGTCGCTTGAACAGCGAGTTCATGGGCATCACGACCCGGTTCAATGCCCTGCACCAACTGCTCGAGCGCCTGCGCAGCAGCGGCGCCGATCACGTGGTCGCGGCGATCAAACCGGGCTTGCAGGACCTCGCCGAAGTGCTCGACGGTTTCAGCGGTCGTGCCCTGACCAGCCCCGACGCGGCCCGTTTGGTGAGTGCGCTGAGCGCCTATAAAGAAGCGCTGCCGGCGCGTGTCCGCAGCTTGCGGGCGACCTTTGAGGAGCGCCAGCCGAGCGACGCCGAGCGGCTCGATTTTCATACCGCGTATGAGCTGCTCTATCGCTTCGTCGACGACCTGCACGGCTACGCACAGACCCACGCGTCCCTGGCCGATCACAGCCATGCACGGGAGCAGTGGGACGAGCCTTTCACCCCGCAAACCAACTGGATGGCGTCCGCCGCTTCGGGGATTCGCGCGGCATTTATTCTGGTGGTGTTGGGCAGTTATTGGGTAGCCACCGCATGGCCGAGCGGGGCAACGATGACGTTGATTGCCGCTGCGACGGTGGGCCTGTCGGCGGCGACGCCGAACCCGAAGCGCATGGCGTTTCAGATGGCTTGCGGGACGTTCCTCGGTGCGCTGATCGGCTTCGTCGAGATGTTTTTCATCTTCCCGTGGATCGATGGTTTTCCGTTGCTGTGCGTGATGCTTGCGCCGGTGATCGTACTCGGTTCGTTCCTCACCTCGCGCCCGCAATACGCCGGTGTCGGCCTCGGTTTGCTGATCTTCTTCAGCACCGGTTCGGTGCCGGACAACCTCACCGTCTATAACCCTTACGCCTTCATCAACGACTACATCGCCATGGTGCTCGGCATGCTGGTGTGCGCCGCCGCCGGCGCGATCATCCTGCCGCCGAACAGCCGCTGGTTATGGCGTCGATTGGAGCAGGATCTGCGCGGGCAAGTGGTGTATGCCATCAGCGGCAAACTCAAAGGCCTGGCGTCGAGTTTCGAAAGTCGCACGCGGGATTTGCTGCACCAGGCCTATGGTCTCGCCGCCGGTCAGCCGCAGGTGCAACGGGACTTGCTGCGCTGGATGTTCGTGGTGCTGGAGGTCGGTCACGCGATCATCGAGTTGCGCAAGGAACAGGCGATTCTGCCGGTGCATCCTGCGTACGCCGAATCGCAGCCGTGGCGCCAGGCCATCCGCGTGATGGGCCGTTCGCTGGTGCGCCTGTTTCTGCAACCGGGCCAGAGCAATCTGCAACGTTGCCTGATCGCGGTCGACCATGCGATCAGTCGCGTGCAAGCCACCGACGAGCCCTTCGCGCCGCACTTCGACACCTCGGCGTTGCGTCGGGTGAAGAGCTACCTGCATTTCATCCGCACCTCATTGCTGGACCCGCAATCGCCGCTTGCAGCCTACGCAACGACTACGCCTCAAGGACCTGAACATGCCTCGTGAAATCGCCTTCCACGGCGTGTACATGCCGACCATGACGCTGATGTTTTTCATCGCCGCGGCGCTGGCCTGGGCGCTGGACCGGTTCCTGTCCGGGTTCGACCTGTACCGTTTTTTCTGGCACCCGGCGCTGCTGCGCCTGAGTCTGTTTACTTGTCTGTTCGGCGCCCTGGCGCTGACTGTCTACCGTTGAGAACGATCTGATGAAAAAGCTTTTCAGCCTGCTCGCCACCCTGCTGGTGCTGGCCCTCGCGCTATGGATCGGCCGGACCCTGTGGGTGCATTACATGAACACGCCGTGGACCCGCGACGGTCGCGTGCGCGCCGACATCATCAACGTCGCCGCCGACGTCACCGGTGAGGTGGTGGACGTGCCGGTGCGTGACAACCAACAGGTGAAGAAGGGCGACCTGCTGATGCGCATCGACCCCGAGCACTACCGCATCGCGGTCAAGCAGGCGCAGGCGCTGGTGGCTTCACGCAAGGCAACGTGGGAGATGCGCAAGGTCAACGCCCATCGCCGCGCCGACATGGATGCCCTGGTGATCTCCAGGGAAAACCGCGACGACGCGAGCAATATTGCGGACTCGGCCCTCGCCGATTACCAGCACGCACAAGCGCAACTGGAAGCCGCCGAACTCAACCTCAAGCGCACCGAAGTGCGCGCGGCGGTGGACGGTTACGTGACCAACCTCAACGTGCATCGCGGCGACTACGCACGCATCGGCGAAGCGAAAATGGCCGTGGTCGACATGAACTCGTTCTGGGTTTACGGCTTCTTCGAAGAAACCAAACTGCCCCACGTGCGCGTGGGTGACAAGGCCGACATGCAGTTGATGAGCGGCGAAGTGTTGAAGGGGCATGTGGAAAGCATTTCTCGCGGCATCTACGACCGCGACAACCCGGAAAGCCGCGAGCTGATCGCCGACGTGAACCCGACCTTCAACTGGGTGCGCCTGGCGCAGCGCGTGCCGGTGCGGATTCACATTGATGAAGTGCCGGAGGGGGTGCTGTTGGCGGCGGGGATTACGTGCACGGTGGTGGTCAATTAACTTCAGACCGAGTCGCGATGGGCGTGACTCGATCTCACTCCTTGCAGAACGTTTCATGCAGATGCCGCCAAAGAATCTTGCCATCGGCCTGTTTCTCGAACACCACGGTCGAGCGGCGATCGGAGTGCAGGCCGGTGGCATCGGTCTGTTGCTCGCGGTAACTCACGGTTGCCCCGCCGTCATGTAACGCGAGGCCACGCAACTCGCCGAGCTCAATCCGGAACCCGAGCTTCTTGCCTCCCGCCAGCGTGAACAACTCGTTCAACGCCGCAAAATCCAGGACTCGGCCCAACGGCGAGACCATGGAAAACTGCGGCGAAAAACGTGTCAGCAGGTGTTCAAGTTCAGTGGCATCCCGTTCTTCGGCCAGCCATTGTTCGATGGCCACATGGGCCTGGATCACTTCGTCAAAGTATTCGGTGTAGTCGGTCATGTTTTTTCCTGAAATTCTGTGGAGTCTGTTCTGACACCTTCGCCAGCAAGCCCGCTCCCACAGGTTCTGTTGGATGACATAGATTGCATGCACACGGAAGATCCCTGTGGGAGCGGGCTTGCCCGCGATTGGGGCGACTCGGTCTCAGAGCTGCCCGCTCAACCCGAACCGCTTCATCAACCCCGACTCCAACAACCCTTTGGGCAACAACCCGGCCAACAATGGCAATGCGCGGCTGCCATTGCCCAAACGAATCAGTCGTGGCGGTTTGCTCTGCTGCACAGCCTTGAGCAAACCGGCGGCAAACTCACTCGCCGGGGTCGGGTTGTCCTGGGATGCCTTGGCCCGCGCCCGAATGCCTTCGCGCAGCGGAAACCACGGTGACTGTTCGCTGATCAACTGTTCCGCCTCAGCCCCGGCGTTCTTGGCAAAACTGGACGCGATGGCGCCCGGTTGCACCTCCATGACTCTTACACCGAACGGCGCCAGTTCCATGCGCAACGCATCGCTCAAGGCGTGCACGGCGGCTTTCGAGGCGCAGTAAGCACCGGCAAACGGTGTGACCAACACGCCGGACACACTGCCGATATTCACCACCAGCCCTTTGGCCCGGCGCAGCACCGGAAACAGCGCGCGCGTGACACCGACGATCGCAAACACATTGGTTTCAAACTGCCGCTGCATGGCGGGCACGCCACCGTCGAGCAACGGTCCCATGGCGCCATAACCGGCGTTGTTGATCAGCACATCGAGGCCGCCATGCCGTTGATTGATCTGTTCACTCAACTGTTCGAGCGCCACGCCATCGTTGACGTCCAGTTGCACGGCGGTGAAACCGGCCGCCGTCAACGCGGCGACGTCTTCAGCCTTGCGGGCGCTGGCCCAGACTTCATAACCGGCCGTTTTGAACGTGTCGGCGAGGGCGCGGCCGATGCCGCTGGAACAACCGGTAATCAACGCAACGGGCATGGCGCGGTCCTTGTGCAGAAGAGAGAAGGGGTCATCAGTCGGAGAAACTACCCTGCAAACGCTCGGCGCGAAACTCCAGGGTTTGCGGACGATAACCGGGACGCAGGGGGGGCATGGGCAAGCAGTCTTCCCAATTGGCGCCGGCCTGCAGTTCGCCCGGGCCGCGATAACGCGGTGCGGCGTATTGATTGTCAGCGAGGTTGACCGTATCGCCCGGTGCGTAGGCGGCGATGCGCCAGCGCAGCTCGGTCAGCGGCACGTCATTGCCGTTGTTCATTTTCAATTGCAACGGGCGATCCGCCGGGCACTGCTCCGGCGCGTATGTGATGCGCAGCTCCAGGCGCGCCAGTTGCTTGACCTCGCGGTTGTCCAGCCAGATCACCCAGGTGGCCACCAGGCCCAGGCCGATGGCGGCTGCGACCGAGACGGGCAGGGCCTTGGACGGGTAACGCAGCAACAGGATCAGCCAGGTAATGACCAGCAGGACGCCGATGAACATGACGCAAAACCTCGGGAGGGGAGAAGGTCATCCTACCTAAGCGTGGGTGAGGTGGCGATGGCTTGATGTTGGCGGTGTTCTGTCTGGCCTCATCGCGGGCAAGCCCGCTCCCACAGTGATCTCTGCCGTACACAAGATTTGTGTCCAACGTCGTAACCTGTGGGAGCGGGCCTGCCCGCGATGGGGCCCGCCGAGGCAGCACAAAACACTCAGACCAAAAAAAGCCCCCGACCCACCCGCTGCGGATGGGGCCGCAGCGGGTGGGACGGGGGCTTCTCATTTTACTGAACGCTTACTGCGCGATGGTTTTCACCGACACGCCGCGCTCGATCGGCGTAGACCGACCATAGATATCTTCAAACCGCTCGATATCGTCTTCACCCAGATAGCTACCCGATTGCACCTCGATGATCTCGAGTGGAATCTTGCCCGGGTTGCGCAAACGGTGAACCGAAGCAATCGGAATGTAGGTCGACTGGTTCTCGCACAGCAAGAACACGTTTTCGTCGCAGGTCACTTCGGCAGTGCCGCTGACCACGATCCAGTGTTCGGCGCGGTGGTGGTGCATTTGCAGCGACAGGCACGCGCCCGGTTTGACCGAGATGTGCTTGACCTGGAAGCGCCCGCCCATGTCGACCGAGTCGTAGGAGCCCCACGGACGATAGACTTCGCAGTGGTTCTGGGTTTCGCTGCGGCCCTGTTCGTTGAGGGTATTGACCATCTGTTTCACGCCTTGGACCGAGTCCTTGTGGGCGATCATCATGGCGTCCTTGGTTTCGACGACCACGATGTTTTCCAGGCCGATCACCGACACCAGTTTGCCGTTGCCGTGGATCATGCAGTTCTTGCTGTCCTGAATGACCACGTCGCCTTTGGTGACGTTACCGTTGACGTCTTTGTCATTCACTTCCCACAGCGACGCCCAGCAACCGACATCGCTCCAGCCTGCAGTGAGTGGCACGACGCAGGCGCGCTGGGTTTTTTCCATGACCGAGTAATCGATGGAGTTGTCCGGGCAGCAGGCGAAGGTGGCTTCGTCGATGGTGACCGTGTCGGCGTCCTGTTCGCTGCGCTCAAGGGTCAGCAGGCAGGTGTCGTAGATGTCCGGATCGTGTTTTTTCAGCTCTTCGAGGAAGCGGCTGGCGCGGAACAGGAACATGCCGCTGTTCCAGAAGTAACCGCCGGACTGGACGAACTCGGTGGCGCGTTTCACGTCGGGTTTTTCAACGAAGTGCGAGACGCGGCTGACGCCTTCCGGCAGGAGCGAGTCGTTGGTCGACTTGATGTAGCCGTAGCCGGTTTCCGGTTTGGTGGCCGGGACGCCGAACAGCACCATTTCGCCGTTTTCGGCGGCGACGGTGGCCAGGGCCAGGGCGCGTTGCAGAGCTTTCTGGTCTTCCAGTACGTGGTCGGCTGGCAGCACCAGCATCAGCTCGTCGCGACCTTCATTGACCAGCATCATCGCGGTCAGGGCCACGGCCGGCGCGGTGTTGCGGCCGAACGGTTCCATCAGGATGCGCTGGGTGTCCAGTTTACGGTTGGCCAGTTGCTCGTTGACGATGAAACGGTGGTCCTTGTTGCAGACCACGATCGGGGTGTCCATGCCTTCGAACACCAGGCGTTCCAGGGTTTGCTGGAACAGCGTGTGTTCGCCGGTCAGGGCGAGGAATTGCTTAGGGAACTGCTTACGGGAAAGCGGCCAAAGACGTGAGCCACTACCACCTGACAAGATCACCGGAATCATGTTGTTACTCCTTGAAAATCGTATGGGTCAGAGCTACTGCGTTCTGTCGTTTCACTCTTGTTCTTATTCCGTGTCCTGATTGACGCCTCGGTCCCTGTGGGAGCTGGCTTGCCAGCGATGGCATCAACTCGGTGTATCTGTTTGACCGAGTCGTCTGCATCGCGGGCAAGTCGGATCGCCGCACCGCCGGCTCCTACAAGGGGAGTGTCAATTCAGAAAAATGATTAGCGCGTCGAAACCGGGCGTTTTACCCAGACTGGCGACAGGCTGCTGCCGTTGCCGGTGACGTACAGCACCGCCGCTTCACCGCGTTCCAGGGCAACCGGCTTCACGTCGCCCACTTTCGTGGCGCCATCGTATAGGGCCAGGCTGACTTTGACCGGGTTGATTTCACGCTCGCCACGGCCCTTGGCGGCCACGGATGGCACCACTTCGGTCTTGCCGTCAGCGGTTTTCAGGGTCAGGGCCTTGTCGCTCAGGTTCTGTACGCGAACCAGGGATTTCTGCTTGTTCTTGAACGGCGGCTCTTCGATCAGTTGCGGCGCGCCGCTGGCGTTGTTTACCAGGGTGTAATAGTGATCGCCGGCCAGTTTCACCGGCAGGGTCTGGCTGCCGACCTTGGCGCTGTAGTCGCCGCCCGGCATGAAGCTGAAGTCAGTGCTGGACAGCGGCGCGACGTCGGCCAGGTTGGTGCTGCCGACGGTGGCGCTGACTTCAGCGTTGCCGGCGTTGTAGACACGCACGAAGCTCGAGCCTTTCGGTGCGGTCGGGCCGTAGAGCGCCGAATCGCCACCGGCGAAGGCGTTCATGGAAAGGACGCTGAAGGTCGCGGCCAAAGCAAAAGTCTTGGCGAGACGGCGAGGAGTAGTAGTGAAAGTCATGGTGTACCTCTCTTTCAGTTTTGCGCCCGGTCGGGCGTCTCGGATTTAGTGTTTGCGGCTACGTTTTGTTGGCGGGCGCCGGCTTCTTTGAGCTCTGCGACCCACTGCGGGTCGGCGTCGCCGATTTCGTTGTTCACAGGCAGATAACGTTCAGGAAACTCCCAGATCAGCACCTGTGGCGGGCTGTTCTTGAAGGCATCGCTTTTCAGGTAGCTGAGCATCGGCTGAATCGGACCGTGGCCGTCTTCGGCGTAATTGACCACGTCGCTGTGCAGCGCTTCTTTCAGCGCACCGACGAAGTTCCAGTTCGGGTTGGCGCTGTAGCTGGTGCCGATCAGGGCCACTGGCACTTCGGTGTTGGCGAACAACGCGTCATCACCGCCAGCCTGATCGTCGGCCACCACGGTGTTGCGCTTCTGCAACGGCTCTGGCTTCGGCATCAGGTTTTCGAACAGCGGATCGAGCGGCAGGAACAAACGCAGGTCACCCTTGTGGGTCACTGTCTCTGCCGGCTCGGTGACGAAGCGCTGTGGCTCGCCGCTGAGCGGGGTTTTTTCGGCGATCGTTTTAGCCAGGGTCTCGGCGGCGATTTGCGCGCCTTCCGGGGTCCAGTGAGTGTCGGTGCGCAGGAACACTTGCTGACCGTCGAGCTTGCCCTTTTGCAGCGGGACGAGCAGGTCGGGCGCGATGATCTTGTTGGCCGCCACTCGGGCGTGGAAGTCCTCATAGAGGTTGGCGTGAATGCTCGAAGGCTTCACTTCGCCCAGGTGTTCCGGATACAGGCGAGTCTTGGCCGGCACAATCGCCATCACCAGTTTCACGCCCTTGGCTTTCAACTCCTGACGCACGCCTTCTACGAGTGCGTAGTTGCCTTGCAGGTTCAACTCTTCGTTGACGATCGGGTTGAATTCCTCATCGCTGTACAACCACTGATCGCGGCCGAGCACGACGCCCGGACGACCTTCGTTGAACAGTTTGAAATCCAGCGCGGCCCAGAGGTTGGTGCCCAGGCGCTTGATCGGGAACTCGTCGTCGTAGTGCGTTTCGACAGCCTTGGCCCAGCGGCCATTGAGCACCGTCGCATCGGCATTGGTGCTGAAGCCGAAGAAGCTGCGCGTCGACCACAGGCCCAGGACCAGCAAGGTCACCATAAACAGGCTGATATAGAAGATGCGTAATGAGCGGGTCATGGTCAGATCCCTCAGAACTGGAAGTAAAGGAACGGCGAGAAGCTTTGCGCCGAGAGTTTGAAAATCGAGGCGATGAACAGCACCAGTACCAGCGTGCGCATCACGTAACGCGACCAGTCAGCGGTCCAGTAAGCCGGTTGCACGGTGGCTTCAACGCCAACGGTGTAACCCGGTTCGTGGATGCTGGCCGGGTTGTCGCCCGGTACGGCTTTGATCATTCCCGGGGTCGCAGTGGCCGGGCCATCGGCCTCGACATTCACCACAGGCTTGGTCTTTTCTGGCGGCAGGTTGGTGTAGAAATCACGGATGCCGAAGAACGCCAGGGTCATGTAAGCCACCACCAGGGTCGCCACTTGCAGGCCGGTGAGGCTGGCCGCGTTGAGTTCCGACAACGACCATTCGCCGAAGCTGAACATCGCGCCGTACATACGGCCGGCGACGTGCAGGTTTTCCGAGCGGAAGATCACCCAGCCCATGACCACGAGCAGGAAGGTCAGCGCCCAGCGGATCGGGTTGATGCTGCGCGGCGAAGTGTTCAGGCCCAGGGCTTTTTCAATGGCCAGCCACATGCCGTGCCATGCACCCCACACGATGTAAGTGATGTTCGCGCCGTGCCACAGACCACCGAGCAGCATGGTCAGGAACAGGTTGCGATAGGTCATCAGAGTGCCTTTGCGATTGCCGCCCAGCGTGATGTACAGGTAGTCACGCAGCCAGGTGGACAGGCTGATGTGCCAGCGACGCCAGAACTCGGTGATCGACTGGCTGATGTACGGCTGTTTGAAGTTTTCCATGAAGCGGAAACCCATCATCAAGCCCAGGCCGATGGCCATGTCGCTGTAACCGGAGAAGTCGAAATACAACTGCGCGGTGTACGCCAGCGCGCCGAGCCAGGCATCGCCCGTGGTCGGGTTCTGCAAGGCGAAGCAATGGTCGGCGACCACCGCCAGGGTGTCGGCGATGAAGACTTTCTTGATGAAACCCTGCATGAACCGCGTGGCACCTTCGGAGAACTTGTCGAGGGTGTGGGTGCGGTTGTTGAACTGGTCGGCGAGGTCGCGAAAACGCAACACCGGGCCGGCAATCAGGTGCGGGAAGATCGCCACGAACGCCGCAAAGTCGATCAGGTTGCGCGTTGCCGGCGTGTCGCCACGGTAGACGTCGATGATGTAGCTGATGGACTCGAAGATGTAGAACGAGATCCCGATCGGCAACAGCACGTGGGTCAGGATGAACGGCGAAAGACCCACCGACGTCATCATCGCGTTGATGCTGTCGACGCCGAAGTTGGCGTACTTGAAGTAGCCGAGGATGCACAGGTCGACGCCCACGCCGAGCAGCAGCCAGCGCTGGGCCGGTTTGGTCCGAACGCCTGCGGCGCCGACTTTGAGGCCGATCCAGTAGTTCCACAGCGTGACGGCGGCGAACAGCGCGAGGAAGTCCACGCGCCACCAGGCATAGAACACATAGCTGGCGAGCAGCAGCAGCAGGTTGCGATAGCGTATTCCGCTCAAGTAGTACATGCCGAGAAAGATCGGCAGGAACAAAAACAGGAACACGTTGGATGAAAATACCATCCCGGTCTCTCCATGTTTAACCACAGTCAAGGGCCGCAGCCCCCCCAAACCCCCCCACCAAAAACCGGGGGGCGTAACACACAAAAACTCAAACTTGACACCGACCCTGTGGGAGCGGGCTTGCCCGCGATTGCAATCTGACATTCAACATTGATGTCGACTGACCCACCGCTATCGCGGGCAAGCCCGCTCCCACAGGGTTATATGTTTGCCTAAGAACCTTTGCCTTTTTCGTTGGCCGGGTCGTAGACCTTGGTCAGGTCACCCCCGAGGCGGAAGGTCTTGAACGGCTGCATCTCGTGTTTTTTCTCGAGCACATCCGGCGAGCAGGTGTAGAGCGTGCAGAACGGTTCGAGCCAGGCGAATTTCGAGTCGATCTTGAGGTCGGTCATGTCCTGTTCCTTGCCGTTCTTTTTCTCGAAGATGTCCGGGTCTTCAACGCCGGCCAGCACTTGGTCACCCAAGCGTTTCAGCGCGCCGTTGTTTTCCTGGCGCAAATCCACACCGTTGACCTGCGCAAAACTGGCGATCATCGCCAGCGGCGGCAGGGCGTAGTTGTGATAGGCGAGGGCGCGTTGCTGGCGCTTGAGTTCGTTGGGCAGGAAACCCTGGGCGTCGATTTGATTGGCGGCGACCTTGAATTCCTTCACCGACCAGTCGAACAGGTCGCGGCGGTTGGTGGCGATGGACGTTGCCATCACCGACCAGGCGGACCAGTACGAGTGGTTGTTGGTTTTTTCCAGCGGCAGGTTGTCCCAATCGCTGACCACCTGATCCGCCATTTTGCTGAACCAGGCTTCAATCAACTGCGACTCTTGCTGATGGTTGGCCAACGGATGCGAGTCGGAGAACTTCAGGCGCAGGTACGAAGACGCCATGCTGCCCAATGCCCATTTGCGCATGGACTTGCCGGTGTGGTTGAAGTCCTTGGACATCAGCGCGTCGGCCTTGGCCCACGCGGTCAACCAGTTCAGGGTGCATTCGAGCTGTTCCGGACGACCGTCACGCATGAACTGCATCACGCGCTTGCTGGTGCCGCGCTCAATCTTGGTGATGTCGGCGGTGGTGTCGCGGAAGGCTTTTTCCGATGCCTCGTTCAGGGTCGAACGGGCCTTGTCGGAGCCTTCGTACTTGCTGCGAAATTGCAGCGAACCGGTGTACGGCGTCGGCATCGCGTCACAGCCATCTTTGCTGTCGCCGGTTTTGACTTTTTCAATCGGCGCGAAGTAGCCCTGGGGCGGACGCAGGGGCGCGGCGGCCTGCGTGGCGCCGGCGAACATCGCCAGGGTCAGCAGGGAGGGCGCCAATAATCTTTTCAAAGTTCGGGTTTGCATAATTGCCTCATTGCCCGGCCTGAGCAGTCTTCAGCCCAGCGCCTGGGAACACGTTGCGTTTGCAGATTTTCGCTTCGACTTTCTGTGGCGCGGCACCTGCTTCAGGGCCCTGGACTTCGACGGCCAGCAGATTCTGCGAGGCCCAGTCTTCGTCCGTGCGCAACTCAAAGGCGAAACGCCCGTCGGTATCGGAGGTTTCCGGTTTATCGATCTTGATGTCCTCGTGGCGACCGTTCATGTACCAGAGGGTGGCTTGCAGAGTTTTCACCGACGGATCGGCGAAGCGGATGTCAACCTGATGGCTGCTGTTTTGCAGGTTCAGGTTCTTGCTGTTGACCATCAATTCGTTCTTGCCCGGTTTCAACGTGGCACTGCCGCTCATCTGTGCATCCTTGCCTTCGCAACCGTTGTCCAGCAGCGCCATCATCTGGCGGTAGATGGTTTCCTGGTCGAGGCGATAGAGCGGCGAGAATTCCCAGATCAAAATTTTCGGCGGCTTGGTCTGGAACTCTTCGCTGCCCAGGTACTGCAGCATCGAACCTTCCAGGCCACCGCCAGGGAACGCCACGTTGAGGATGTCGGCGCCGATGGCCTCCTGGAGGAAACCGGCGAAGTTGTAGTTCTTGCCACTGTGGCTGGTGCCGACCAGGGTGATCTCGGGATTGCCGGAGTCACTGAACAGATCGCCATCGCCTGCTTCGCCCTTCGGCTCGGTGGTGAATTGATCCATGTACTGGATCGCGTAGCTGGTGCCACAGAGTTGACCGGCCATATTGTGTAACGTTCCGGTCTTGCCCATGCGACCCGACTTATGGCTCTCGAATTCGCGTTTCGGAATGCCGGCAAACTCAGGCAGTTGCTTGATTTTATCGCCGACGATTTTCGCCGTACGCTGGGCGCCATACGGTGTCCAGTGTTGGTCGCCGCGGAAATAGAAGTCGTGGGCGGGCAGGGTGTCGGGCAGCGATTCGTTGGTCAGCGGCGACAGGTCCGGCACCACGTAACCCATGGCGGCGAAACGGCCGAGCATGGTCTTGTAGTTCTTCAGCGCCTTGTCGAAATCGAACTTGGCCTTGTCTTCCGGATTCAGCTTGTTGCGGTTCACCAGGCCACGCGTGGGTTGGTAAACGACAACGAGTTCCACGCCTTTGCTCTTGAACGCATCGTGCAGTTCTTTCATGCGTTTGTAGCCGGCCGGGGTGGTGTCGAATTCGGTGCGCAAGTCTTCCTGCGTACGGAACAGCCAATCGCCCTGAGCCTGCACCAGCGTGGTGAAGTTTTGCTGATAACGCGTGGTGTAGTTCTTCGCGTCGTGGGCTTCGGGGCACAGGTTGCAGCACGGCTCGGCGTTGAATGCCGGTGCTTTGACTTCATCGGCACGGACGCCAGCGCTGGCTGCGAGAATGCCGGCGGTCAGGGCCGACAAGCTGAGTAATTTGATCAAGTGTGGGTGCATAAAATTATCCTCAGTCCCGCATTTCGGTCTGGCGTTCGACAGGGTCGATCAGCACGGCTTTCTGCTGGCGCACCAGCAGGTCGAGAATTTCATCCTGACGCTCGCCGAGAATCCCGTTGAAGCTGATGCCGCTGGATTTGGTCGGGGCGAGCATGGACACGCGATACAACTCGACGCTCAGCGGCGAGTCGATGGACAGCGGGCCGCTGCCGTTGCCGGCCAGTTCGCCGCCAACGATGATCAGCGACACCTGGGCATCGAACGGGTCAAGCTTGATGTCCCGGTCGGTGTCGCTCAGGTCCTTGATGTGCCCGTAAACGCCGGTCAGGCCGTTGGCCATGGCCAGGTTTTCGTACAGGCGAATGTTCACGCTGTTACGAATACGAATGCCGTGACGCTTGTTGCTGATCACCTTGTTGCCCCACAACAGGTTGTCGGCACTCTCGTAGAGGGTGATGCCGTCGGTGTGGTTCTTGTAGATCTCGTTGTAGGCGATCAGGTTGTTCACGCTGTTACGGTCGATTACCAGGCCCGAGAGCTTGTTGTCGTAGCTGCGGTTGTTGAAGATGAAGCTGTCGTTGACCTCACGGGAAATAATGATCCCGTGCTTCTTCTTGGTCCCGTAGACGGTGTTGTCCGCGATGATCAGACCGTGGGAACGGTCATGCGGGTCGATGCCGTAGACGATGTTGTCTTTGTAGGTGTTGCCCTTGACCACGAAGTCGCGGGTTTCGTAGCAGTAGAAGCCGTACCACATGTCCGAGAACTCGGAGCCGACGATCCAGCCGCTCGGTTCAGGGCGCTTGAGTACCTTGGCCATGTTCGGCGTGTACTGGGAAATACTCACGCCGTAGGACTTACTGTTGGCGTAGCCGAAGCTGGCGATCTTGCTGTTGGCGATGTAGGTCTGGGTACCGCCCCAGGACAACATGAACGGCCGGAATTCCTTGGGCGACTTGAAGACCGCCGGGCCGTTTGCCTTCTCGCTCCAGCCAGTGATTTTGGTATCACGCACAAACAGCTGACCGTCGTTGACCAGGAATGAACCGGCCTCTTGGGACAGGCGCAATTCCTGGGTCTGCTTGTCGATTTCGAGAATGCCTTTCTCGCCGACCACAATCGGCAACTTCGCCAGGAACACGCCCGGGGACGTTTCGCTGAAGTACTGCTTGGGCAGCTTCTTCGCCAGGTCCTTGAGGTTCATGTAGCCGTCGTCGATGAAAATCGCCTGCGGGATGCCGTGCTGACGCACCACCCATTCGGCCATTTTGTTATCGCCGCCGATGAAGTCCTTCAGGGCGTTTTCCTGCATCATCCGGCGCACGCTGATCTTGCCGGCCTTGGTGCGCACGACTTTCGCGGCGATGGCTTCGGCGGTGTAGCCGGAGGTGTCCGGCAGTTTCGGTTTTTCCAGTGCCAGCGGCGCGGTCGGGGCGCTGCTGACGGTGTAGGTCTTGGCTTGTTGCAGTTCTTTCGCTGTGGTGACCGGCTTGACCGGTTCCACATTGGCGAAGGCGGCCGAGCTGACCAGCAGCATCGCGCCGGCCAGCAAGGTCAATGAGCCTCTCTTCGGACTGTTCATGTCAGGAACTCCCTTAGCGGTTCGCATCAGAAGCGCCAGATCACGTCGATAAACGCGCGGTGCATGTACGAGTCGACTTCTTTGCCATACGCATCGCCAGGCTTGAACACACCGCCACGCAAGCGCACGAGGGCCGACGGTTCGTCGATCGACTGGCTCAACGCGGCAGGCAACAGGCCCTGCTTGAAGTACTTGGTGACCACGAGGTCCATTTCCTGGCCGAGGTCTTTGTTGCCATCTTCCAGCGGCAGGGACGTGCTGGAGAGAATCGCGCCGGTTGGGTCGGTGTCGTTCTCGACGGCGTTGATGCCGTTGCTGCCGACCGGCTTGTTGCCGTCGACGCGCCAGAACTTGTGGTAGATCACGCTGGCGTCGTATTCGTCGTTGAGCATCCACGAACCGAACAACGTAGCGGTCTGCATGTTGTTCATTTCGCCACGGAATGCTTCGCCGAAACGATGCACCCGCGAGCGCGTACCGGTGTAGTTCGAGCGGTTGCTTTCCAGGCCGTTCTGTTCGTAATCGGCGCTGGCGCGGGCATAGGCTGCACCGACTTGCCATTGCGGATCGAGGCGCAGACGCACGCCGATATCGGTGGCCCAGCCGTTGAGGTCTTCACCGCGCTTGGCTTCGGTCGGGCGGGAGCCGTCGGCGTTGAGCTGATTCACCGTGTCGGTGTCGCCGCTCATGCCGGTGACGCTGCCCCAGTAATTGACGGTGTTGGTGTTGCGGTAGTTGTAGGCGTCGCTGTCAGCGGTGAGGCCGAGCCAGCTGATGTCGCCGTTCTGTTTCTTGTCCAGCGAGTCGCCGGCCACGCCCGGTTCCGGGTAGTCGAGCTTGCCGTCATCGTGGGTGTGATGACCGCGAATGCCAACCCAATTGCCCGGCGTCCACTGGTACGCCGCATCGGCGTAGAGGTGCAGGCGATCCTTGTCTTTCGGTGCCAGTTCCTTCAGGTCGGTGCGGTACTCGCTGAAGCGTTCGGCGACACCGACGTTGGCGCGCAACAGGGTGGTGTCGAAGGTCCAGTTCAGGGCTTCGATGTTGGTGTCGCGCCATTGGCCGTCGTCGTTGCGCAGGCGTTGGCGACCGAGCTTCAACTGCTCGCCCGGATACGGCGTGAGGCCGCTGTAGCCGACCCAGAATTCGCGCATCGCCAGGTAGTTCTTCTTGGTCTTGCGATCACCGTTGTCGGTGGTCTGGGTGCCGTCGTTGTCAGACTGCTGCAAGGTGTCGGTTTCGATGATGTCGGTGGACGTCACGGCCTGACCCATGGCGTAGGCGCTCCACGCGCCGCTTTCGCCATAGACCCATGGGCGCAAGTCGAGACCGACGCCGCTGACGTCGCCGCCACTGGCGGTGCCCAGGTCACGGTCGTCTTCGGACTGGCCGGTGACTTTCACGTCGAGACCGTAGTTCTGGGTTTCGGTCAGGGCTGCCAGGGTTGGGCACGACCACAAGAGAGCGAATGACAGGCCAATACCGGCCTTCACGAATGGATTCAACTTCATAGGGATTCCTCGCCGTCTTCTTCTTGCAGGGCATGCAGTTCCAGCGTGTTCTGGCTCAAGGCACCACGAACGGCCTGTTCTTGTTTCAACAGGCGTTGGGCCTCGGCGAGCTGGGCAGGCGGCAGTTGGGCTTCGAGTGTTTGCGCAAGCTCGGTGGCCTGCGGGGTGTTCTGGGCCTTGGCCAATTGGCTGAAGACATAAGCGTTAAGCGGGTCGGGCTTGGTGCCCTTGCCTTGGGAAAACAATTGGGCGATGGCGAAGTCGGCGCTGTTCTGGCCGTTGCGCGCAGCGGTCAGCAAATGATCCAGTGCCTTCTGCGAATAGACCTTGCCCAGGTAACCACGGCGATAAATCTGGCCGAGGTAGTAATCGGCAGCGACTTCCTTGCCGACGGCTTTCTGGAAATGTTCTTCGGCGACTTTCGCGTCGGCCGGCACCCATTTGCCTTCGTAGTACAGCTTGCCGAGCAACAGTTCAGCGCGTGGCTGGTCGGCGGCGCGGCCGTTGTCCAGGTACTTCATCATCGTGTCGACGTCGCCGAGTTCCGGGAAGTCGTAGAGCAATTGCGCAAGGCTGACCCAGGAAGCGGGGTAGCCGGGGGCGATATCTTCGAGCAGCGATTGAGCGGTTTTCTCGTCAGTCTTGCCCAAGGATGCATCACCGAGCACACGAGCGACGCTGTCCACGCGCTGGGCGGAAACGGTGCCGCGGGAATGCGCCGCTTGCATCTGCTTGATCAGCTCGGCCTGCTGTTCCGGTTTGCCTTGTTTCTGGTAAACCGTGGCGAGCTCGACGTAGCAGATGTCGGTGGTGTTCAACGCGGCTTTGCAGATGGTGACGACTTCGTCCAGGTGCTGGTCGTAAGTGCCCTGGGTGCGATAGAGCAGCACCTGGGCCAGACCCGCTTCCGGTTTGCCTTCGGCGCGCCATTGGCTGATCTGCTGTTGCGCGTTGACGTTGGGGAAGCTGTGCGGGTATTGCAGGTACAGCATCGCCAGCGGAATCAGCGTATTGCCTTCGCCATTGGCCGAGGCTTTTTTCAACAGGCCTTCGGCTTCGTGCTGTTCGGCTTCGGTGGAACCGGGTTTGGCCACCAGCAAGCGACCCAAGCGAGCCTGAGCGCGCGGCGAAACGTCTGCCGCGGCGCGGTAAGTCGCCTCGGCCTGCTTGATTTGCGCCGGGTCGCGGCTGTCGACCTGGATATCGGCCAGGCCTACTTGAGCCTCGCTGTAGCCGAGGTCGGCCAATTGCTTGTAGTTCTGCTGCGCCAGCGTGGTATCGCCGCGCTTGAGGGCTTCATTGGCCAGACGCTGGTCGGGCAGGCCGGCGCAACCGGCCAGGCTCACGGCCAGGGCCAAAGCACACACCGTACCCCTGTGGGAGCCAGCCTGCTGGCGATTCAAGCGGCTCGGTACATCAGACAAACCGCGGCGATCCCATCGCGAGCAGGCTCGCTCCCACAGGGACTGCGGCGTATTCGAGATTTTTGTGATGGTCACGGGCATGTCCTCTGCTTAAAGACCGGAAGCCATGGCTTTATCGATCAGCCAGTTCAGGTTCGGGCCACGGTCGCTGTTCACTTCAACCGGGCGGCCAGCGAATTTGCTGTCCAGCGGTTCGTCAGGCTGGATCAGCACGCGGATGTCGGACGACAGGTCGGCGCTTTTCAGGCTGGTGCTGCTGACGATCTTGCCGGTGCGGGTTTTGTCTTCGCCGGCGATCTGGAAGCTGACGTTGGTGCCTGGACGTACATCGCCGAACTGGCGATAGGAGAAGCGCGCTTCGATGTTGGCTTCGCTGTTGCGCGGCACCAGTTGGAAGATCACGTCGCCCTTGCTGGCGTACTGACCGTTGGCGACCAGTTGCTGGGCCACGGTGCAATCGCACGGCGACGTCAGGGTGCCGGTCATTTGCTTGCCGAACAGTTCTTCAACCTTGGCCGGTTGCAGTTGGTTGTCGTCCAGATGGCCCTTGAGTACGTCGAGCATGCTGGTGCTGAACGTGGCGAGCGGAGCGCCTTTGGCGGCAATGCCGTCATCTTTGATAAGGCTCTGCACGGTGCCGTCACGCGGCATGGTGATGTTCATCCCCGGCACGCTGACCAGACCGGCCTGCGCATGGCTGACGAAGTACATGCCGTACACCGATTTGAAGATGAAACCGAACGCCGCCAGGCCGACGATGAAGATCGCCAGGCTGAAGGTCACGGCACGCAGACGACCGAATGCGGTCATGCCGTGGCCGCCATCCTTGACCTTGCGCGCCTTGGTGAAGTTGTCGCGCTGCAGGGTCGCCAGCACTTCACCCATGCTGACGATGTCGCCGGCCAGGTGCGAGGTGATCAGGTGGCGCAGGGTCGAGATGTCTTGCGGTTCCAGGTTCTGGAACTGGCAGCCGGCACGACCGGTCTGGCGGTCGAAGGAGCGCACTTGCAGCTCCACGTCCATGGCCAGGCCGAGGTTATCGATGACGAACTGCAGGCGAGCCTTGTACACGTCGCCGATTTTCAGTGGCAGCTGACCGGCGTTGAAGGCCAGGCCGCCAGCAGAGAGGTCGATCACTCGAGCTTCCATCGGGGTCCGGTCGGGACCGAAGAAGCGCAGCTTGGCCGGAATTTTCACTCGGGCGTGTTGGCGCTGGGCTTCTGACTCATGCACTACGTTGGCGTTGACGGCGGTATTCATAGGGGCGATTTCCTGGTTAATTCAAAAAGGGGGCGGTCAGACCATCATCAGCAGCACGGCGACAAAAATGCTGCCGGCGGAGAAGGTCATGGTCCGAGACGACCAAGTGTTGAACCAACGTTGAAAGCTGGCGAGATCACGGGTCAGTTTGGTGTCCTGGCGAGTCCAGGACTGTTGGTCGAGGCGGAAGAACACGTAGATCTTCACCAGCGCGCCGACGATCTGGTTGTAATAGAGAATCGCCGGGTAAGCCGGGCCGATCCGGTGACCGGAGCAGGACAGCAGCAGGGTCAGGATCAGACGGGTGATGCCGATCCACAGCAGGTACACCAGGATGAACGCGGTGCCGTACTTGAAGGACGCGATGATCGCGACCGTCAGGCCCAGCAGCGAGGTCCACATCGACACGCGCTGATCGAACAGCACCACCGAGGTGAACAGGCCGAGGCGTTTGACACCCAGGCCCAGGGCGCGGGCGTTCTGGCGCAGGTTGTTGCCGTACCAGCGGAACATCAGTTTGCGGCTGGCCTTGATGAAGCTTTTTTCCGGCGGGTGTTCCACGGTGTGGATCGCCGCGTCCGGCACGTAGAACGTGTCGTAGCCCAGGCGCATCAGGCTGAACCAGCTCGACTTGTCGTCACCGGTGAGGAACTTGAAGCGACCCAGGCGCCAGTGTTGCAGCGAGTCGCTTTCCACGTCGGCGATGAAGTCCGGGTCGGTCACGACCGTTGCGCGGAACACCGACATCCGGCCGGTCATGGTCAGTACGCGTTTGGACAGGGCCATCGAGCACATGTTGATGTGGCGCTGGGCGAAGCGCAGTTTGTGCCACTCGCTCATGATGTAGCCGCCGCGCACTTCGCAGAACTCGTTGGTGGTCAGGCCGCCGACGTTGCTGAACAGCTGGAACCACGGCACGGTCTTGAGCACGACGCCTTCGGCGAGCACGGTGTCGCCATCGATCACCGCAACCACGGCACGGTCGTCCGGCAGGTGGCGGGAGATGGCGCGGAAACCGTAGGCCAGGCCATCACGCTTGCCGGTGCCGGGAATGCGCACGAAGTCGAGCTTGACCCGATCCGGTGGATTCATCTTGGCCCAAAGGCTTTTCACCAGCTTCTCATCGGACATTTCCACGATGGAACAGACCATGGTGGTCGGCAGGCCGCAGTCGATCGCTTCGCGAATCACCGAGGCGTAGACCTGGGCAGTGGTCAGCGCGTCGATACGAAAACTGGTGACCATCAAAAACACATGGGACGGGTCTGCCGCTTTACCCAGCTTGCGCACTTTGCGCCGCAGGTGCGGGTAGACCACGTACAGAAACAGCATGCCGCGCAGGAAGTGCGTGGCACCCATCGAATAGCGCCAGATCCCGATGAAGCCGATCAGGAAGATGAAATCCTTCGACTCGGAATCGAACGTAGTCGCAGGCAACGCCATGGCGATGCCCATCAGAATACTTAAGTAAAACAGCCAACCGGCGGCCTGAAGTAGGCCGTGCTTTAGCCTGTGCATAATCTGCATCCGTCTCGATCTCGGGCGAGCCTGTGGGGTGGCCCGATGGGGTTAAGGCAGGCGAAAAAGCCGGGAGGGTTTGCAGGCTTGGGGAACACCGCAAACCCTCCCGAAGCCGCTTGTTACCAGCAGATGCCTTCAGTCCGGCCACTCACGCTGGTGGCTTGCGACATGAAGCCGACCAGGTCGATCACTTGCTTGCCGTGTGGAGCGTTCTGCGCCAGGGCGCGGAATTTCTCGTCACGGTTGCCAAGGATGATCACGTCGGAGTTGTTGATCACTTCGTCGAAGTCGGAATTGAGCAAGGACGAGACGTGAGGAATCTTCGACTCGATGTAATCCTTGTTCGCACCGTGAACGCGGGCGTATTCGACGTTGGCGTCGTAGATGCTCAGGTCGTAGCCTTTGCCGATCAGCATTTCTGCCAGATCAACCAGCGGGCTTTCGCGCAGGTCATCGGTGCCGGCCTTGAAGCTCAGGCCCAGCAGGGCGACTTTGCGTTTGTCGTGGCTGGAAACGATGTCGAAGGCGTTCTGCACCTGGGATTCGTTGCTGCGCATCAGCGAGTTCAGCAACGGCGATTCCACGTCGAGGGCGCCGGCGCGGTAGGTCAGGGCCCGCACGTCTTTTGGCAGGCACGAGCCGCCAAACGCAAAGCCTGGGCGCATGTAGTACTGGGACAGGTTCAATGTCTTGTCCTGGCAGACCACTTCCATCACTTCACGACCATCGACGCCGCACGCCTTGGCGATGTTGCCGATCTCGTTGGCGAAGGTCACCTTGGTGGCGTGCCACACGTTGCAGGTGTACTTGATCATCTCGGCAACGGCGATGTCCTTGCGGATGATCGGCGCGTCGAGTTCTTCGTACAGCGATTGCAGAACGTCGCCGGAGGCCTTGTCGAACTCGCCGATGACGGTCATCGGTGGCAGGTCGTAGTCGGCTATCGCGGTGCTTTCACGCAAAAACTCAGGGTTTACGGCGACGCCGAAATCAACACCGGCTTTCTTGCCGGAGCAGTCTTCGAGAATCGGGATGACAACGTTTGCGACGGTGCCTGGCAGAACGGTGCTGCGAACCACGATGGTGTGGCGGGTGGTCTTGTCACGCAGGACAAAACCGATCTCGCGGCATACCGCTTCGATGTAGTTCAGTTCCAGATCGCCGTTCTTCTTGCTCGGCGTGCCGACGCAGATCATCGACAGGTCGGTGTCGCGAATCGCTTCCGCGAAGTCGGTCGTACCGCGCAGTCGGCCGGTTTCGATACCCTTGGCCAGCATTTCGCCCAGACCCGGTTCAACGATCGGCGATTTGCCGGCGTTGATCATATCGATCTTGTCTTTGGCGACATCGACGCCAACGACGTAATGGCCCCGTGCAGACAGGCAACCGGCACATACTGCACCGACGTAACCCAAACCAAATATGCTGATGCGCATCGCATTTACCTCTCGTTAATCAAAACTGTATTCACAGGCCATTACATGGCCGGAGTTAAGGGGGTTCAGCGGTCATAATGCACTCGGAAGTTTGGGCGACAGGCGCCGCAATGCCGTGTGCAGGCATACTAAGTTCCGAGTGTCTAAATAAGTGCACTCAAGGTGTGCGTAACTAGGCCTTATTGTTATGACTTGCCCTGTTATGCAGCCGAGTCCTCTGGTCGAGGTCCTTCGTGCAAAGGTCTTGCGCGCTCAATGCCAGGCCTTAAGCCCGTCAATCAAGCGGTTGGGTGCTCAGGCGAGCACGTTTATAGGGGCGCAGCCTTGGCCATGTAGGGGATAGTAGTGATGCGTATCTCCTTTCCTTCAGATGTTGCCCAAATCAGGGATTAGTTAGCCAAAGTTATTGTGACAACTTCGCTACGTGAATCTCTTATCTGCGTAAGTTATCTCGTACATGTTCAGAGATAATCGGTACCGGTTGTAGGAGCTACGCATTTGGACATAGTTCCGGTCCGCCCATCGCGAATTCTGAAATTTCTTGAAATATTGAAAAAGATGGCACTGCTTTCATATTGATAGCAACGGCTGTTTCACCCTTGATACATAGGGTTATCGTCGGATTAGATAGTCTTGTGCCACTACGGATAAAATTTTTTAGTGCCACTACTGAAAAAAATGTCGAAAGTCGAGTGAAACTAAAGTTAGGGTTTTGACTGGCTGGAAATTGGCGCCAGATAACTGGCGAAACAGGCGGGGGATTGTTGGACGATCGGACGTTGGCGCACGACCGGCTTCAAGGTCATGCGCCGACCGGGTGCATTACTCTGGTGCGTGATCGCGCAGAAACACCAGATTGTCCGGTTTAGACTGCTCGGCGCTGTACCGATAACCCTGAACGTCAAACTGCTTGAGCGCCGCAGGGTCGTTGATGCGTTCTTCGATGACGAAACGGCTCATCATGCCCCGGGCTTTCTTCGCGTAGAAGCTGATGATCTTGTACTGACCGTTTTTCAGGTCCTTGAAGTCGGTATTGATGATGCGGGCATTCAGGGCGCTGCGCTTGACCGCCGAGAAGTACTCGTTGGACGCCAGGTTCAGCAGCACATCATCGCCTTGATCGGCCAGGGCCTCGTTCAACCATTCGCTGATGCGCGTGCCCCAGAAGGCATAGAGGTCCTTGCCACGGGCGTTGGGCAATTTGGTGCCCATTTCCAGGCGATACGGCTGCATCAGGTCCAGTGGGCGCAACAGGCCATACAGGCCGGACAACATGCGCAGGTGCTGTTGGGCGTAATCGAAATCGGCTTCGCTGAAGGTTTGTGCGTTGAGACCGGTATAAACATCACCCTTGAACGCCAGCAACGCCTGTTTCGCGTTTTCAGGCGTGAACGCGGGTGTCCAGCTACCGAAACGTGCGGCGTTGAGCCCGCCGATCTTGTCCGAGACGTGCATCAACTCGCTGATCTGCGCTGGCGTCAGGTCGCGCAATTGCAGGATCAGCTCCTGGGAATGGTCGAGGTATTGCGGCTGGGTGAAGCGCTGGGTCGCCGGCGGTGTTTCGTAATCGAGGGTCTTGGCGGGGGAAATCACCATCAGCATGAAGTCGTCTCCTTTAATCGTGGGGCGATTCTAGGGGGTTGTCCTTGCTGACTCCAGCTATCAAGGCCATAGGTGATGATCGGCGGTATTACACAAAACCCTGTGGGAGCGGGCTTGCCCGCGAAGGCGGTGTGTCAGTTGCCGATGATGCCGACTGATACACCGCCTTCGCGAGTAAGCTCGCTCCGACAGGAGGTCGTGGCTCACGCCGGATCAGCTATAGTGCCGCGCGGGTTTTGTTATGGAGACATCCCATTGCGTATCGTTTTTCTTTTTTCGGCCTGGCTGTTGAGTTTCGGTGCCATGGCGGCGCCGGGCGATGTGGCGACGCTTGATCGCAGCACCTGGCCGGAACAGCTCAGCAACCCGACGTTGTTCGACGTCGCGTCGCGGGCAGAGATTCTGATGTTCGCTCGCGTACTGCTGGCCAGCGAATCGCTGGATGACGCCAGCCTGGCCCAGCGCCTGGGTCTGCGCACGATCAATGCGGATTCGGTCAACCGCCTGCGCCAGCGCCTGTGGCAACGTCTGCTGACCAACTACAACTTCGCTCAACAGAGCTGCGATCAGGATGCCTCCTTCTGTTTCCTGGTCGAAGACATGGATACCCTGCGCCAGCAAGCCGCCAAGTTTCAGGTCAGCGAGGACAGCTACTACATCAAGTGGTCCGAACCGAGCCGATTGTTCCACGCGCAGTACCTCGACGAGCAGTTACGCAAGGCCGCTCTTTTTCCGCAAACCAGCAGCGAAGTCGATCGTTTTGGCGACTACGAGCGCAACGGCGAACAGATGCATGACCGGCTGTTTCTGTTGACCTTCGACAGCGCCGCCAATGCTGCGCCGGACAACACGGAGTGGGTCGCCGAGTACCTGCGCAAGGCCAATATGACGGGCACGTTTTTCGTCCTGGGCAAGGATGTTCAAGCGCGTCTGACCGAACGTTCAGGGCCCCCCCTGCAATCCACTTACTCGGCGCAGTGCATCGGCGTGCAAGGCTGGGAGTTCCGCTCCCACAGTCATTGGCAGGACTGGCAGGACTCGGTACGGCGCAGCGCCGAACTGGTGAAAAGCAAATTGCCGGAGAACTACGTGCCGCTGTTTCGTCCGCCCGATGGCCAGCGCCGTTCGGACGCGCAAGGCTTCTTCAGGTCCCAGGGCCTGCAAGTGGCGCTGTGGGATATCGACGCCCAGGACGGCGCCGGCAAGCTCAAGGCCAGCCAGAGCGCACAGCGCGTGTTGACCCTGATGCTGTTGTGGCGGCACGGGGTGATCAACTTCAACATCAAGCAGGATGGCGTGAAAACGGCGTTGCCCTGGCTTGTGACGCAAACGACGTCCAGCGGGATCGGTTGGGAAGATTGTCAGGACGCGTTTCGCTGAAAACGGGAAAGCCCGTAAACATTGGGGGAAAGGCGATTTTGAACGAGAATTCAGTGCAGGCGGACTTCCGACTTTAACGGCACATTGCCTGCACGCCAAGGGCTATTCGTCACTCTGAAAAATAAACTTCAAAAAAACGTCAAAGTGCTTTTTTCTGTCACACGTTTTGGAGTATTACGAAGACAGACCGCCGAAACCTGCAACACAGGTGGCGTCTCCCAAGACCCCAGTTTGTGTGCAGTTCACTTGAATCATCACAGGTGAATTCGGCAGTCACTTCGAGGCGCAGCACCGCCAAGGTATTGCGTCGAATGGCTCCCACAAAGGTGACCGAGTATGGATGATCACGGACGTAGTTCTTCCTCCAACCAGCCAATCCTTTATGTACTCGATACCAACGTATTGATTCACGATCCAAACGCCCTGCTGAACTTCGAAGAACACCATGTAGCGATCCCGATGACCGTGCTTGAAGAGCTGGACAAGCTCAAGAGCGGGCACCACAGCGTCGCTGCGGAATGCCGTCAGGCGATTCGCCTGATCGACAAGACGCTGGGCGAGGCCAGCCCTGAAGACGTCGAACTGGGTGTGCCGATCCAGCGTGGCAAAAGCGGGCCAAAAGGTTTGCTGTCAATTCTGATGAGCAAACGTGCCGAACCGAACATCATTCTTCCCGAGCACCTGAACGACAACATCATCATCAACCAGTTGATCGACCTGCACGCGCGCTCGCCAGAGCTGCCCGTGGTGCTGGTCACCAAAGACATCAACATGCGCCTCAAGGCCCGTGCCTGCGGGATCGCGGCCGAGGATTACAGCACCGACCAACTGGTTGACGACGTTTCACTGTTGCCCAACGGCTACCACAACATGGACGGCTCCTTCTGGGACCGCGTGAAGGACGTCGAAACCCGCCAGGATCATGGTCGCACCTGGCACCAGGTGAAGATGATCGACAACCTTCCGGCCGTGCATATCAACGAGTTCATCATCGACGAACAGGGTTTTGTCGGCTGGATCAAGGAAATCGACGAAGACAAGCTGCTGATTCTCGACCTGCATCAGGAACCCCTGTTGCACCAGGAAGCCTGGGGCTTGAAACCGCGTGACATCTATCAGAGCCTGGCGCTGTACGCCTTGCTTGATCCGGACATTCACCTGGTCAACCTGTCGGGTGCGGCCGGTTCCGGGAAAACCATCCTGGCATTGGCGGCGGCGATCGAGCAGACCATGGTCAGCAAGCGCTACCGCCGGATCATCGCGACGCGCAGCGTTCAGGGCCTGGACCAGGAGATCGGCTTCCTGCCCGGCACCGAAGCGGAAAAAATGGAGCCTTGGCTGGGCGCCATCACCGACAACCTCGAAGCCTTGCACATGGATGACGAAAACACCCATGGCAGCGTCGATTACATCCTCAGCAAAGTGCCGTTGCAGTTCAAATCCCTCAACTACATCCGGGGCCGCAGCTTCCAGCAGAGCCTGATTCTGATCGACGAATGCCAGAACCTCACGCCGCACCAGATGAAAACCATCATCACCCGTGCGGGCGCCGGTTCCAAAGTGGTGTGCCTGGGTAACCTGGCGCAGATCGACACCCCTTACCTGTCCGCGACCAGTTCCGGGCTGACGTACCTGACTGAACGCTTCAAGGATTTCCCGAACGGCGTCCACATCACCCTGCAAGGGGTGCCACGTTCGATTCTGGCCGAATACGCCGAATCGCATCTGTAACCCCGCATCAAAGAACCGGGCGGCCTCAAAGCCGCCCGGTTTTTTATGCCTGACACAAAACCCTGTGGGCGCGTGGCTTGCCCGCGATGGTATCCGCGCGGTTTGTCTGTAACACCGCAGAGCCTGCATCGCGGGCAAGCCACGCTCCCACAGGGTTCGATGTGATCGGATAATCAATCGTGCGCAAGATTGACCCACAGGTTTACAATCGGGGCTCTTGATCAGGAGTAACCCTGTGCTGACTCATCTCGATTCCCAAGGTCGCGCCAACATGGTCGACGTCACTGAAAAAGACGTGACGTTCCGTGAAGCCACGGCCCAAGCGCTGGTGCGCATGCTGCCCGAAACCTTGCAAATGATTGTCAGCGGCGGTCACCCCAAGGGGGATGTGTTTGCCGTGGCGCGCATCGCCGGCATTCAGGCAGCGAAGAAAACCAGCGATCTGATCCCTCTGTGCCATCCGTTGCTGCTCACCGGCGTCAAGGTCGAACTGAGCGCCGAAGGCGACGACAGCGTGCGTATCGTCGCGCGCTGCAAGTTGTCCGGGCAGACCGGTGTCGAGATGGAAGCGCTGACCGCAGCCAGTGTCGCGGCGCTGACGATTTATGACATGTGCAAGGCCGTGGACCGTGGCATGACCATCGAGAGCGTGCGGTTGCTGGAGAAACTCGGCGGCAAGAGCGGTCATTACCAGGCGGATCAGCCATGAACGTCACCGTGAAGTTTTTCGCTCGTTATAGAGAAGCACTGGGCGTCGATTCGGTGAAGGTTGAAGGTGACTTCGCCACCGTCGATGACGTTCGCTCACTGCTGGCCAAACGCGATGGCGCCGATGTGTTGAGCGAGCAGAACCTCATGTGCGCCCGCAACGAAGACCTCTGCCAACTCGACGAGCCGGTCAGTGATGGCGATGAAGTGGCGTTCTTTCCGACCGTGACCGGGGGCTGAACCATGGCGATTCGCGTGCAGTCCACGGCGTTCGATCCGGGGGCGGAAGTCAACGCCATGCACGCCGCCAATGTTGGCGTCGGCGCGGTGGTGAGTTTTGTCGGTTACGTGCGCGACTTCAATGACGGGCTCGACGTGGCCGGGATGTTCCTGGAGCACTATCCGGGCATGACCGAAAAGGCCCTCGGCAAGATCGCCATCGAGGCCGAGGAGCGCTGGCCGTTGCTCAAGCTGGAAGTGCTCCATCGGATCGGCGCCCTGGAACCGGGTGAGCCGATCGTCTTCGTCGGCGCCGCCAGCGCACACCGCCAGGCCGCGTTCGATGCCTGCGCCTTTGTCATGGACTACCTGAAAACCCGCGCACCGTTCTGGAAGAAAGAGAACACCAGTGACGGCGCCCGTTGGGTTGAAGGGCGTGACAGCGATCATGCGGCGGCGGATCGCTGGAAGCAGTGATCAAACGTTTTTGTCGGCTGCTCTGGCCCCATCGCGAGCAGGCTCGCTCCCACAGTTGATCTCCATGAACACAAAATTTGTGTACGACGACGATCCCCTGTGGGAGCGAGCCTGCTCGCGATGGGGTCATTAGCAACACCCAATACCTTCATTGCTCACCACCCGACTATCGGCCAGCACATTTTCCTTCCTCTAATTGACGACTTATACATAAAAGTCCAGTATGGAATTATAAGTACAAAAAAGGCGTCCCCTGTTTCTGCTCTTTCTTCTGTCTTGCCAAACCAACAACAACCCGCGAGAGAACGAACATGAAGAAATTCCCCCTCATCACCGGTCTGGCCATGAGCCTGTTGGCGTGCAGCACTTTGTTCGCCGCCGAGAAAACCCTGCGCATCGGTATTGAAGCGGCGTACCCGCCGTTTGCGTCGAAAACCGACAAAGGCGAAATCGTCGGTTTCGACTACGACATCGGCAATGCCCTGTGCGCGCAGATGCAGGTCAAGTGCGTCTGGGTCGAAGGTGAGTTCGATGGCCTGATTCCTTCCCTGAAAGTGAAGAAAATCGACATGGCGCTGTCGTCCATGACCATCAACGAAGACCGCAAGAAGTCGGTGGACTTCACCCACAAGTACTATTTCACCTCCTCGCGACTGGTCATGAAGGAAGGCGCGGTGGTGGATGACCAGTACGCCAGCCTCAAAGGCAAAACCATCGGCGTACAGCGCGCGACCACCACCGATCGTTACGCCACCGAGGTGTTTGAACCCAAGGGCATCAACGTCAAGCGTTACGGCAACAACGAAGAGATCTACATGGACCTGGCGGCGGGTCGCCTCGACGCTATTTTTGCCGACACCATCCCGCTCAGCGACTTCCTGTCGATGCCACGAGGCAAGGGTTACGCCTTTGTCGGGCCAGAGCTCAAGGACCCGAAATATGTGGGCGAGGGCGCCGGGATTGCGGTGCGCAAGGGCAATACCGAGTTGGTCAGTCAACTGAACACGGCCATCGACGGCATTCGCGCCAGTGGCGAGTATCAGAAGATTTCGGACAAGTATTTCAAGTCTGATATCTACGGCGACTGATCAACTGCATCGCCAGCAGGCTGGCTCCCACAGGTGAATGCATTCCAAAATGAGCCAGCCTGTGAATGCATTCCAAAGTCAGAGTCCCTGTGAGTGCATTCCAGAGTGGGAGCCAGCCTGCTGGCGATGCGGTCGTGTGACCATGAAAATCTCTGGAAATAGCCCGGATTTAATCCCTTCTTAACCACCTTATCGTTTATTTCCCGACATCTATTCCATGCGCCCCGGGCTCTCCAAGGTCCGGGCCAGCGTGTAGACTTCCGGTCAATCGATATCTAGAAGGGAAACGCAATGAGCGAGGAAACGATGCGGTTGGGCCGTGAGCGGCGCTACCTGGTGTTGCTGGGCATCATCTGTCTGGCGCTGATCGGCGGCGCGCTGTACATGCAGATCGTGCTGGGCGAGGCGCCGTGCCCACTGTGCATCCTGCAGCGCTATGCCTTGCTGCTGATCGCGATTTTCGCGTTCATCGGCGCGGCAATGCGCACCCGCCGCAGCATCACGGTGTTTGAAACCCTGGTGGTGATCTGCGCCCTGGCGGGCGTCGGCGTAGCCGGGCATCACGTCTATACCCAGTTCTATCCCGCGGTCAGCTGTGGCATCGACGTGTTGCAACCGATTGTCGACGGTCTGCCGCTGGCGAAGATCTTCCCGCTGGGGTTCCAGGTCGACGGTTTCTGCTCCACGCCGTATCCGCCGATCCTCGGTCTGTCGCTGGCGCAATGGGCGCTGATCGCCTTTGTCCTGGTGGTGGTGCTGGTGCCGTTGCTCACCTCGCGCAACCGCAAGGCACTGCGCTGAGGTCATTCGCCGCATCGCTGCATAACACCTGAAAACGCCCCGGCCCTCGTTGAGAGAGCCGGGGCGTTTTGCGTTTCAGGGTGTGGGTAAAAAAAGACCTTGATGCACGACAAGAACGGGTGCGGCGCATGTGCGACATGTTGTCACAGCGCGAGTGTCGCAAGGCGTTTCAACGAGTCGGATTGGCATGCGTAGACGCAATGAAATGGGTCTTCTAATTTCGCTGCTGGCTTTAATGCTCTCAACCTGGAACAGGCAGTTTTAACAGGCCCTGGCAAATTGCCAGAAGCCTTGTCGCATGGGGGTTGAGGCAGGATAGAGGGAAGAGGCAGAGGCTTGGATACTGTCTGAACTGCGCGTGGTAGCCCTACTTTTTTTGGTGTTTTTGTTGAGAATGAATTTCGATAAGATGCCGCACTTTTGCGAAAACCGTTAATGATTGTTGCTGGAATGGATAAAAATTATTTCGGGATGAGACATGGTTTATGAATCGTTACATATCTACAATCGCCCGCACTGAATTCCCGGCACTGCTCACCCTGCTTCAGGTGCTTGAGCAGCAATAGGACGTCGAGAGGCCAGATGGCTTCATGCGACGCCTCTGGTGTCGGTGCCTTCCAACTATCCGCACCAAATGGAATTGGTCTGTAACAAGGCCTTTGACCACGAATTCGAATAAGAACTCACCGCTTGCCCAGGATTTGTCGAGCAGCGTCTGACGCGCGACGGGCAGCCCTTATTCAATCCAAGAAAATGCCAACCCTTGGCAGGGTGAAGTGTTGGCGATCAAAACCCAACTGCATTGCGCAAGCTGCTTTAGAGGTCGTGAGATGAGTAAAAACAGGTACCCCAGACTACTAGGCTTATTGCCGCTGATCGGCACTTTGCTGCTGTCAGGCTGCAACATGACCTTGCTCGATCCCAAGGGCCAGGTTGGCCTGGATGAGCGAAACCTGATCATCACCGCAACGCTGCTGATGCTGTTGGTCGTGGTTCCGGTCATCGTCATGACGTTCCTGTTCGCCTGGAAATACCGCGCGTCCAACACCGACGCCGTGTACACGCCGAAGTGGTCGCACTCCACCAAGATCGAGATCGCGGTGTGGGCTGTTCCCGTGCTGATCATCATTGCCCTGGGGTACGTCACCTACAAGTCGACCCACGCACTGGACCCTTACAAGCCGCTGGTCTCCGACGTCAAGCCGATCACCATTGAAGTGGTCGCGCTGGACTGGAAGTGGATGTTCATCTATCCGGAGCAAGGCATCGCCACCGTCAACAAGATCGTGTTCCCGGCACACACGCCGATCAACTTCAAGGTGACTTCGGACTCCGTGATGAACTCGTTCTTCATCCCGGCGCTGGGCGGCCAGATCTACGCGATGGCCGGCATGCAGACCAAACTGCACCTGATCGCCAACCAGAACGCTGAAATGGACGGTATCTCCGCCAACTACAGCGGTGCTGGTTTCACCGGTATGAAATTCAAGGCTATCGCCACTTCCCAGGAAGATTTCGACGCCTGGGTAAGTGAAGTCAAGAAGTCACCTAAACAGCTTGATCAAGCTGAATACGCAGCCCTTGCCAAACCGAGCCAGAACAACCCAGTCGAGCTCTACTCCTCGGTCACGCCGAACCAGTTCCAGATCATCGTTGACAAGTACGAAGGTATGAAGCCGGGCAAGCCGCTGAAGCACGAGAAGAAAGAGAAAGAAGTGGCCCACGTGGAAGGGATGGACATGAGTTCGCATTCAGCTGCCGGGGCAGAGGAGTAAACGATGTTTGGTAAATTAAGTTGGGAAGCGGTCCCGTTCCACGAACCGATCGTGATGATTACCATCGCCATGATCGCGCTCGGTGGTCTGGCGCTGTTCGCTGCAATCACTTATTTCAAGAAGTGGACTTACTTGTGGACCGAGTGGTTGACCTCGGTCGACCACAAGAAAATCGGCGTGATGTACATCATCGTTGCCATGGTCATGCTGCTGCGCGGTTTTGCCGACGCCATCATGATGCGTACCCAGTTGGCCATGGCCACCGAGGGTTCGCCTGGCTACCTGCCGCCTGAACACTATGACCAGATCTTCACCGCTCACGGTGTGATCATGATCATCTTCATGGCGATGCCATTCTTCACCGGCCTGATGAACCTTGCAGTGCCGCTGCAGATCGGCGCGCGTGACGTTGCCTACCCGTTCCTGAACTCCCTGAGCTTCTGGCTGCTGGTCTCCGGCGTCGTGCTGATCAACCTGTCCCTGGGCGTCGGCGAATTCGCCAAGACCGGCTGGGTTGCCTATCCGCCGCTGTCGGGCCTGCAATACAGCCCGGGCGTGGGGATGGATTACTACATCTGGGCGCTACAGCTATCCGGGTTGGGTACGACGCTGACGGGGGTCAACTTCCTCGCCACCGTGCTGAAAATGCGTACCCCTGGCATGAAACTGATGGACATGCCGATCTTCACCTGGACCTGCACCTGGGCCAACGTCCTGATCGTGGCTTCGTTCCCGATCCTGACCGCTACCCTGGCACTGCTGACGCTTGACCGTTACATGGATTTCCACATTTTCACCAATGAACTTGGTGGCAATCCGATGATGTACGTCAACCTCTTCTGGGCCTGGGGTCACCCCGAGGTTTACATCTTGATTCTGCCGGCGTTCGGGATCTTCTCCGAAGTCATCTCGACCTTCACCGGCAAGCGTCTGTTCGGTCACCACTCGATGGTCTACGCCTCGGGCGCGATCTCGATCCTGGGCTTCATGGTCTGGCTGCACCACTTCTTCACCATGGGTTCGGGTGCCAGCGTCAACGCCTTCTTCGGTCTGGCGACGATGCTGATTTCGATCCCGACGGGGGTGAAGCTATTCAACTGGCTGTTCACCATCTACCAGGGCCGTCTGCGTTTCACCAGCCAGGTTCTGTGGACCTTGGGTTTCATGGTGACCTTCGCCATCGGCGGTATGACCGGCGTACTGCTGGCCATCCCGGGTGCTGACTTCGTGCTGCACAACAGCCTGTTCGTGATCGCGCACTTCCATAACGTGATCATCGGCGGCGCGGTATTCGGTTACATCGCCGGCTTCGGTTTCTACTTCCCTAAAGCGTTCGGCTTCAAGCTGCACGAAGGTTGGGGCAAGGCAGCGTTCTGGTTCTGGATCACCGGCTTCTTCGTCGCGTTCATGCCGCTCTACGTACTGGGCTTCATGGGCATGACCCGTCGTCTGAACGCCACCACCAACCCTGAGTGGGTGCCGTACCTGTACGTCGCCATGTTCGGTGCGGTGATGATCGCCGTCGGCATCGCTTGCCAGTTGATTCAGCTGTACGTCAGCGTGCGTGACCGCAACAAGCCAGAAAACATGTGCGAACACGGCGACCCGTGGAATGCCCACACGCTGGAGTGGTCGACCTCGTCGCCACCACCGTTCTACAACTTCGCTGTGCTGCCAAAAGCAGAAACCATCGATCCGTTCACCGAAGCCAAGGAAAACGGTACCGCGTACCAGGCTCCGGCCAAGTACGAACCGATCCACATGCCAAACAACACCGCGACCGGTGTGGTCATGGGTGCTCTGTTGACCGTGTTCGGTTTCGCGATGATCTGGCACATCTGGTGGTTGGCTGCATTCGGCCTGATCGGCACCGTGGTGTACTTCGTGATCCACGCTGCACGTGATGATCAAGGCTATATGGTGCCGGTCGACGTGATCGAGCGCATCGAAGCCGAGCAGCACAAGCGTCTGGTAGCGGCCGGGAAAGTTCCAGCCTCCGCCACCCGTGTTGAAACCTCGTTGGAACAGGCTTAAACCATGTCGAACTTAGTGACCAATGCTGGACACACCCATGTCGATGGACATGGGCACGATGACCATCACCACGACTCGGGCGAGATGACCGTATTCGGTTTCTGGCTCTACCTGATGACCGACTGCATCCTGTTTGCATCGATCTTCGCGGCGTACGCGGTACTGGTTAACAACGTAGCGGGTGGCCCGTCGGGCCACGACATCTTCGAGCTGCCGTACGTACTGGGCGAAACCGCTCTGCTGCTGTTCAGCTCGATCACCTACGGCTTCGCCATGCTGGCGTTGTTCAAGGGCAAGAAGAACCAGGTTTTGGGCTGGCTGGCCATGACCTTCCTGTTCGGCGCCGGCTTCATCGGCATGGAAATCAACGAGTTCCACGTGTTGATTTCCGAGGGCTTCGGTCCTAGCCGCAGCGGCTTCCTGTCCGGGTTCTTCACCCTGGTCGGTACCCACGGTCTGCACGTGACCAGCGGTCTGATCTGGATGGCGATCATGATGTATCAGGTGCAGAAAAACGGCCTGACGGCGACCAACAAGACCCGTCTGAGCTGCCTGAGCCTGTTCTGGCACTTCCTGGACGTGGTGTGGATCTGCGTATTCACCGTTGTTTATCTGATGGGGACTATGTAAATGGCTAACGCTCATTCCCACGATAGCCACGACGCCGGCCACGGCAGCGTCAAGTCTTACGCTATCGGTTTCATCCTGTCGGTGATCCTGACCGTCATTCCTTTCGGCCTGGTGATGTACCCGTCGCTGCCGAAATCGCTCACCCTGTGGATCGTCCTGGCGTTTGCAGTGATCCAGGTGCTGGTGCACCTGGTGTACTTCCTGCACCTGGACCGTTCCGCCGCGCAGCGTAACAACGTGATTGCATTTGTGTTCGCCGCGATCGTGATTGTCCTGCTGGTTGGCCTGTCGCTGTGGATCATGTTCAGCATCCACACCAACATGATGGCGAAGTGAGGTAAGTCCGGATGTCCTTGAAGCACTTTATCCAAATCACCAAACCGGGGATCATTTTCGGTAACGTGCTTTCAGTGGCAGGCGGATTTTTCCTGGCCTCGAAAGGGCATGTCGATCTGGCCATTTTCCTGGCCGCCATGATCGGCACGTCCCTGGTGGTGGCTTCCGGTTGCGTGTTCAACAACTGCATCGACCGCGACATCGACATCAAGATGGAACGCACCAAGAACCGGGTGCTGGTCCAGGGCTTGATCTCCCTGAAACTGGCCCTGATCTTCGCGACCGTCCTGGGTGTTGCCGGCGTTGCGTTGTTGTACAAGGTGGCCAACCCGTTGGCCGCGCTGTTCGCAGTGATCGGTTTCGTCATCTACGTCGGTTTCTACAGCCTGTACCTCAAGCGCAAGTCGGTTCACGGCACGCTGGTGGGCAGTCTGTCGGGCGCGATGCCGCCGGTGATTGGCTACGTGGCTGTGACCAACAGCTTCGACATGGCTGCACTGACGCTGCTGGTGATGTTCAGCCTGTGGCAGATGCCGCATTCCTACGCCATCGCGATCTTCCGCTTCAACGATTACCTGGCCGCCTCGATTCCGGTGCTGCCGGTGAAGCGCGGGATTCAAGTGGCGAAGAAGCACATCCTGATCTACATCCTGGCCTTCCTCGTGGCGACCTTGATGCTGACCTTCAGCGGCTACGCCGGCATGAGCTACCTCGCCGTCGCCGCAGCCATGGGCATGTACTGGTTGTACATGGCCTGGACCGGCTACAAGGCAGTGGATGACACGGTCTGGGCACGCAAGCTGTTTGTGTTCTCGATCTTCACCATTACCGCGTTGAGCGTGATGATGTCCCTGGACTTCAAAGTGCCGACCGAGCTGCTGCTGACGTACGCGCCTTAAGCGTCGGATGCTGTAAAGAAAAACCCCGCCTTCGTGAGAAGTGCGGGGTTTTTTATTGCGTGTGCTCGGGTGGACTGTGTCGCCCCGTTCGCGAGCAAGCTTGTTCCTGCAATTAAACCTGCGTAGCCGCAATTTTTGTGTCCGCCGCCAAACCCTTGTGGGAGCGAGCCTGCTCGCGATGGCGGTACATCAGGCGACATCAATGCTCGATGTGTCGGCCTCTTCGCGAGCAGGCTCGCTCCCACAGGGACGGTGGTGGTCAGTTACTGACTTGGTGTGTCCAGCAACCGCAAGAACCGCTCCCGCACCTGCAGGTTATCGCTGTGCGCCACGTTGAAACGCAGGAAGTGACTGGCATCCGGCGCTTTGCTGAGCAGGGTGCCGGGCGCCAGCACCAGGTCAATATCCAGCCCCTTCCTCGCCAGCGTTTCGGCATGATGCCCTTCGGGCAATCGCGTCCAGAGAAACAACCCTTCATGGGGCAGCGATGAAACCGAGCAACCGGCTTCCACCAACCAACGGCTCACCCGACTGCTCGACTCGTAAAGCCGATCCACCGTGCGCCGGGTGTGTTTGGCGTAGCTGCCGTCACTGAGCATCGTGCAGATAATCTGCTCCGCCAGTTCCGACGTCATGCCACCGCAGGCCATTTTCAGGGTGACCATCCGTGCCGCCAGTTGCGGCGAAAGCACCGCATAGCTGACCCGACTGTTGGCCGTCAGGGTCTTGGAGAAGCCAGAAACGTAACTGACGTTGTCCAGCCCGCCCGCTGCCAGGCGCGGTGTCGTTCGTTGCTGCATATCGCAATACAAATCGTCTTCGACGATGTGAAAACCATATCGGTGGCTCAACTCCAGCAAGCGATAGACCTGCGCCGGGGAGAACGAGTGCCCGGTCGGGTTGTGCAGGGTGTTGTTGGTCATGTAGAGCACGGGCCGATGGACAATCAGCAATTGCTCGAAGGCGTCCAGGTCCATGCCCTCAGCGGCACGGGGAATGGTGATGACCCGGGCGCCATGCAAGGCCAGGTTGGTGTGCATGGTGAAGTAGCAGGGGTCGTCGAGCAGCACCGTGTCGCCGGGTTTGACCAGCAGGCGCATCAGCATGTCGATGGCCTGCACGGTGTTGGCGGTGGTGATGATCTGGTCCACCGGCACTTCGATGCCCAAGGTCGCCAGTTTGACCCGCAACGCTTCGCGCAGCGGCAAATAACCGGCGGCGACGCCGTACTCGCCCATGCGCAGGGAGGTGGCGCGCAGGGTGCCGCGCACGGCTTTCAACAATTCTTCTGCCGGCAGCCACGAGGACGGCAGGAAACCGGCACCTGGGCGTAGCGCGCCGTTGTCCTGCAGTACCGCGCGGCGGACCACGCTCAGTGTGTCTTGAGGTTGCAGGTCGGGGCCGGCATCGGTCTTGAGCGTGAGGCTGGAACGGTGCACGTAATGCCCCGAACCCTGGCGTGAAACCACCAGACCCTTGGCGCGCAAGCGGTCCAGCGCATCCACCACCGTGGACTTGCCCACGTTCATCAACTCGGAAAGTTCGCGAATCGGCGGCAGCCGCGAGCCGTGAGGCAGCCCGCCCTGGCTGATCACCACCGACAATTGATCGACAATCTGCTGGACCAGCGGCACTCCCGGCTGGAACTCGATGGCGGCGATCACTGCTCGCTGAACCTGCATTTTACTGGTCTCTCCGGCAGTAAAGTTCGTTTGATTCTATACGAACTTGCTCTGATGAAAACAAGCGACTCTCTCTACCATCACCTTACAGACTTTCCTGATTGTTCGCGCTGAACGCCTGAATAATCGCTGGTTCCAGAGGTGTTGCATGAGTGTTCAAACAACGGTCGCCGTCGCTAAACCGGTGATTAACATTCGCCTGTTCACGATTCGAATCATCACTGCCGTGTCGCTGTTCGCGGTGCTGGGCAAGGCCAACGTCTGGCTCGACACTGCCACCAACAGCATCCTCGCCCTCGGGTATCGCGCGTTATTGCTGTTACTGCCGCTGACGCTATTGGTGCTGGGCCGTCGCTCCCTGAGCGTCACACTGATGTGTGCCGCCCTTGGGCTGGTATTACTCGCGGTCACCAGCAATCAGGGCATGGTGATGTTCGCCGCCGCGTTGTTCGCCTACGGCATTGCCATTGCCGGTTATCTGATCAAGAGCGAAGCCGCCCAGACCAAAGAGGGCGCGGCCTACAACCGCGTCGCCATGAACATGGGCAGTCTGGTGGCGGGGCTGATCCTGCTCTCGCCGCTGCTGACCCCGACGATGTTTTTTCTCGGCGCCGCCAGTTTTGTCCTGCTGTGCCTGCCCATCGCCATGGGCGCGACCTTCACCACGCAATCGACGGTCGCCCAACCGACCACCCACGACGGCAGCGGCTGGCGCAACAAACTGCCGTGGGTGATCGCCGGGATCATCATGGGCATCAAGCTGTTCGGCGTGTTCTCGATCCTGCCCCAGGCAATCCTGCTCAAAACCGGTGAACTGCCGGCCTGGTATGGCCTGATGCTGATCCTCAACAGCGCCGTGGTGGTCTTCGCCCAGGTGCCGGTGATGAAACTGATCGAACGTACCGGGCGCTTCAAGGTGGTGGCCGTCATCGGGATCATCATCGGTGGTTTCGCGGTGCTCTCGTCACCGGCGGCGTTCCACGTCGAAACCCTCGCCGGCGCGTTGATCTGGGTGGCGCTGCTGTCCATCGCCGAGTGCGCGTTCAGCTACCTCGATTACTTCTCCGTCAAACAAAACAACATGTTCGTCAAGGAAGTGTCCCTGGGCGTCGGTGCCGGGCTGACGGTGCTGATCATGCGGGTGATGCCGCCGTCCTATAGCGCTCTGGTACTGGCTGCCATCGGCGCGGGCGGCATCCTCGCCTGGTACTGGTTCAACCGCAGAGCCAACGCGTCACTGCACGACTGAGTCACCGCGTTTGCGTTTTTTACTCCACAGGTCGGAGGTTTCATGAGCACCACGTCATGCGTAGTAGTGGTCGGGTACAACGGCAACCGGGTTCACGATATCCAGAAGCTGCGCGACCTCTGCAAAAAACTCTACGACGCCCGGTTGATCCTGCTGGTCGAGAATATTCAGCCTGATGACGACCAGGTGGCCGATCACGTCTGCAGCACGTCCCTGGCGCCGGAAGACGTCACCGACTCCCTGGAACTGGTGGCGGGGTGCTTGAATGCCGATCACTGGAAGCTGATCGGCGTGCTGCCGTTTTCCGACCGTGGCGTACTGCTCGGCGCGGCGCTGGCGAGCCATTACGGTTTGCCCGGCATCACCCCGGCCGAGGCGCGTGCGGGGTTGGATAAACAAATCTTTCGCAAGCTGGAAGCGGCGGCCGAGCGTTCGCCGGAAGATTATCGTGCGGTGTTTTCCGTGCGCATCGACAGTCTCGCGGAGCTGCGTCAACGGGTCGTTGAGCTGGGCGGTAAAGCCTTCATCAAACCCGCCTGCGAAGGCGCGAGCAGAGGTTGTCGGGTCATCCATCATCCGTCCGAATGCGATGAGGCGTGGCAGGCACTCAAGCCGTATCGCGAGGGCGGCATCGTCCTTGAAGAGTTGATCCAGAACGCCCGGGAATACAGCTGGGATTTCGTCGCGGGCAGCACGTGGGTCACTGAGAAAACCACCACCGAAGGCGCCTATCGCGCGGAAATCCAGCAAGTGGTGCCGGCACCGCTGGCGGCAGACGTGCAGGCCCGGCTGGCGGCCGCCGGACGACACATGTCCGGGTTGGTCTCGCTGGATAACGGCGCGTACCACAACGAGGTGTTCCTGCGCGCCGACGGCCTGACGTCGGCGGTGGAAACCAACATGCGCCCCGGCGGCATGCATATCTGGGACCTGGCCAGGCTGGCGTTCGTCGATTTCGATCCATGGGAGCGCTGGGTCAGATGGGCGGTAGAAGGCAAGACCGACCATCACGATCCCGTTGCACGGGGCTATTGCGGCATCCGTCTACTTCGGGCGTCGGCCGGCGGACTGCTGCGCTACGTGCCGGACATCGAGTCCCTGGCCCGGGATCTGAACATCGATCTGGTGGAAGGGGTTTACGCCAAACGCCTCAGTGATTCGGTCACCGCACTGGTGAAGGACAACACCTCGTTTATCGGCCACATCGTGTTGTTCAGCGAAGACTACGGACGGCTCAGCGACAACCTGCTGCGCCTGGCGGACGCCATCGAGTCACGTGTCGAAGTCACCTGTCTGGCAGCGCCGGCGAGAGCCATGGGTTGAGTCTCGCGGATCTGCGCTTTGGTATTTTTGAGTTGAGAGGATTGTTTCAATGATCGAGCAAAAAATGACCTGTGATGAACGCTTTATAGCCCTGGCGAAAGAGCTCGACTATGACATCTACGGCGAGAACACCGCGGGCGGTCATTACGTGCCGCTGATTCGGCATCACGATGAGCTCTATCTCAGCGGTCTGGTGCCACGCATGACGGGCAAAATCCAGTACCCCGGCAGAGTGGGGCTGGAGCTCAGCCTGAGCGATGCGCAAGCGGCCGCCAGTATCAGCGCCATGCGCGGGCTGGCCCTGATCGTCGATGCCATCGGCTCGCTGGACAAAATAAAGTCGCTGATACGTATCACGGTCTACGTGAAATCCACGGCGGACTTTGTTGACCTCAGCGAAGTTGCCAACGGTGCGTCGGATGTCTTCAGTCATGTACTGGGCGATGCGGGCAAACATACTCGAACCACGGTCGGCGTTTATCAGTTACCGAAAAATGCCGCCGTGGAAGTTGACATGATTGTGGCGCTTCGGCCTTCGGTGTTGTGAGTGTTAGTGTGCCGACTTTACAGCGATCAATTGTTCGCCTAGTGTCTGGTCACTTAACTCGCTAATCAGTCGGTGTTTGCGGATGAATAACATTCAAGGTGGGTTTTTTTCATATAAAGACTTTCGTCAGAGTTTAACCCGCCCGCCGGTGAATGCACGGGTGTGGAAGGGCGATGAACTGACCGATATGCGTCAGAGCCTTGCGGCCAGCGAGGTGGACATTGTGGCCCTGGCTCACCATGACAGCAGCGAAGGTTGCAAACTGACGCCAGGGATGGCGGTGTCGATGCAATGGTTGAAACCCGGCACGGAGCTGAACGGTCATGCTCATTCATGGTGGCACCTGTTCATCATTCAGTCCGGCAGCGGCACCTTGACCCTGGGCGATGCCGATGCAGTGAACATCAGCTCCGGCGACGTGTTGCTGGTGCCGGCCTGGACCCGGCACGGCTTCGTCAACACCAGCGCCACTGAGCCGCTGGCCATGCTGAACATGAGCAACATGCCCCAGATGGCGCTGCTCTCCAATGCTGCAGACGCCACGGTCTGACACGCTCAATCAGCCCCGTCACTGTCCCAGGGAGTCCGCATTCGCCGACTCCCTTTTTCATTTCTGACACCTCCTGGCCATGGCTCTTTTGAGTTTCTGTATCCGTAGAAACAGATAATTTCTGTATCTGTTCAGCACCTGAGCAACTAACTACGATCGATTCCAATGCAACGGATTATTGTGGTTAGTGCAAGGGAGCGTTCTATGGATAGTACGAAGCTGAAACTCTATGTCGGCGCAGATTTTGTCAGCGCTTTTGCAATGTCGGCATTTGTGGCGTTGAAAGAGAAGCAACTTTCATTTGAACTTGTCACGGTGGACTTGAAGGCTCGCGATAACTACCTGGCGAATTATCGTGATGTATCGCTGACCTGCAAGATTCCCACTCTGGTTCATGATGGTTTTGCGCTGTCGGAATCTTCGGCCATTGCCGAATACCTGGAAGACATAGCGCCGGGGCATAAAAAGCTGTTCCCGCTCGACATCAAACAGCGCGCTCGCGCCCGTCAACTCCAGGCATGGCTGCGCAGTGATTTGTTGGTGATTCGCAAAGAGCGTCCGGCAGACCTCATCTACTTCGGCAAGAAAGACAACCCGTTGTCCGACGAGGCCTTGGCTGCGGTCGCAAGGCTGTTCTTCGTGGCGGACCGGTTGCTGGAGGAGGGCGCCGATCACCTGTTCGGTGACTGGAGCATTGCCGACACCGACCTGGCAATCATGCTCAACCGACTGCTCGCCAATGGCGATCGCGTGCCTCAGCGGCTCGCGGCCTATGTGCGTCGGCAGTGGGATCGCGACAGCGTTCGGGCATGGATGGACATAGAGCGCGCAGCGCCGGTCATCCAGTAACTCACGCCAGGCAATCACCAGGAGCGCTGCCATGCAGGGACCGTCGGAGCAGGAAAGATTCAAACCCTACAACTCACGCACCATTCTCGACACACCGTACTGGCAGAAACTGACGCCAGCGTTGCAGGAAGCCATGACGGTGGTGGCGCGGGTCATGCCGTTTCGCACCAATGAATACGTGCTGGGCACGCTGATCGACTGGGACAACATCCCGGACGATCCGATTTTTCGCATGACGTTTCCGCACAAGGACATGCTGCTGCCGGATGAGTATGCGTCGCTCAAGCAATTGATCGAACGGGACGACGCCGTCGCCATCAAGCGGCGGATCGAGGCGATCTGGTTGCGCATGAACCCGCATCCGGCCGGGCAGCTGACGCACAACGGCGCGACCCTCGACGGAAAAGTCCTGCCGGGCATTCAGCACAAGTACCGCGAGACTGTGCTGTTTTTCCCCGGCGCCGGTCAGACGTGTCACGCCTACTGCACGTTCTGCTTCCGCTGGGCGCAGTTCATCGGCGAGGAAGAACTCAAGTTCAACGCGCGTGAGTCCCAGGAGCTGGTGAATTACCTGCGGGTGCACACTGAAGTGACGGACGTGCTGATCACCGGTGGCGATCCGATGATCATGAACACCCGGTCGCTGGCCGGTTACATCGAGCCGCTGCTGGCGCTGCCGCACCTCAAAAGCATCCGCATCGGCACCAAGTCCGTGGCGTACTGGCCGCAGCGGTTTGTCAGCGACAAGGACGCGCCGGAACTGCTGGATCTGTTTAAACGCATTGTCGCGGCCGGGAAAAATCTGTCGGTCATGGGGCACTACAACCACCCGGTCGAGATTCGTCAGGACATCGCCCGGCAGGCCATCGAGCGCATTCGGTCCACCGGAGCGACGTTGCGCATGCAGGCGCCGGTGATCCGCCACATCAACGAAAACCCTGGGGATTGGGCCGAACTGTGGACCGAGGGAGTGCGGCTGGGCGCGGTGCCTTATTACATGTTTGTCGAGCGCGATACCGGCCCCAGCCACTACTTTGCAATGCCGTTGGCGCGGGCCTTCGAGATCTTCCAGGCGGCTTACCGCACGGTCTCCGGGCTGGCGCGCACCGTGCGCGGGCCGTCCATGAGCACCTTCTACGGCAAGGTGCTGATTAACGGCATCGAGACCGTGGCCGGGGAAAAAGTCTTCGTGTTGCAGTTTCTCCAGGCCCGGGACCCGCAATGGGTGTTGCGCACGTTCTACGCGCGCTTTGATCCGAACGCGACCTGGTTCGATGAGTTGCGGCCAGCGTTTGGCGAGCGCTCGTTCTTCTTTCAGCCAGAGCCTGTTGCGGCGCCCGAATTAATACCGGTCCTGCTCGAAACGGCGTAGGACGATTCATCAGGAGATAGGGATATGAGCGGTATTCCGTTTGATCAGCGAGAAGGTTTTATCTGGCTCGACGGCGAGTTTGTCGAGTGGTCCCAGGCGCGACTGCACGTGCTGAGTCACGGCCTGCATTACGCGAGCACGGTGTATGAAGGGGAACGTGTCTACAACGGCAAGATCTTCAAACTGCGCGAACACAGCGAGCGGCTGTATCGCTCGGCGCAATTGATGGATTTTGCGATTCCCTATGAGCTGGCCGAACTGGAAGCGGCCAGTCATGAACTGCTGCAACGCAACAACGTGGTCGACGGTTATCTGCGGCCGGTGGCGTGGCGTGGCAGTGAAATGATTTCCACCTCGGCCCGTTTCAACCGCGTTCACGTGGCGATTGCCTGCTGGCAATGGCCGAGTTACTTCGACCCGGCAGGGCACATGGGCGGTATTCGCATGAAGACCGCCGAGTGGCGTCGGCCACCGCCCAGCAGCAGCCCGTTCGAGGCCAAGGCGTCCGGGCATTACCAGATCGCCACCCTGAGCAAGCACGATGCGGAAAACAACGGTTATCACGACGCGCTGATGCTCGACTGGCGCGGCCACGTTGCCGAAGCCACGAGTGCCAACGTGTTCTTCGTCAAGGACCGGACGCTGCACACGCCGCTGCCCGACTGCTTCCTCAATGGCATCACCCGCCAGACCGTTATCGAATTGGCCGGGGCGCTGGATTACCAGGTGGTCGAACGCACGATTCTGCCTACGGAGCTTGGCGACTTCGACGAGTGTTTTCTGACGGGTACCGCCGCCGAAATCACCCCGGTGCAAAGCATCGACCAGCAGCGCTACCGCCCAGGCAACGCCTGCCGCGAATTCATTGCCGCTTACACCTCAACCGTTAACGCCTGATCAACCGCCAGGAACCTCACCATGTCAGATCAAGGGATTGTTGCGTCTACACCTTACGTTTCGCTGGGCCACCGCCATGAAGAATTGTCGTCCCGTGGCTGGACGGTGCTGACCCCTGCCGAATTTGCCTACGATGTCGTCGGCACGCTGCGTGAGTTCGGTCAGATCATTCCACAATTCAACGGGCAGACGGCGTTCGCCATTACCCGCAAGCCGGGGTATGAAGCGTTGCCGTATTCCCAGAGCATGAACGGCATCGGCCCGCACACCGAAGCGCCGGTCTATGGGCCGCCGCCGCGCTATCTGGCGCTGCATTGTCATCATCAGGCCACGTGCGGTGGCGGGCATACCGGGCTGGTCGACGGGATTGAATTTCTGGGGTTTCTCGAGCGCACCGAACCCGAGTTGCGGGAATGGATCGACGACACCCCCGTGGAATTCGTGGCCACCGCCAAACCGGGTGAAGCGGCACAAACGCGAGTCAGGGAATACATCCTGACGCCTACAGAGGACGGGGACATTTTCCGCTTCAGCTACAACCAGTTTCACTACGGCGATGTGAACCCTTCCGAGGAGGATCTGCAGCAATCGAAGGTGACGAACAGCTCGTCGCCACTGGCGAGGTTCGCGATGCTGGGCGAGGAATACTTCATCCGGAACAACACGCCGGTGCTGATTCCCGACGGCTGCATGCTGATTTGGGACAACTGGCGAATGATTCACGCCCGCAGTCGATACACTGACCCGGCGCGAAACCTGACCCGCTACTGGCTGGCCTGATTCATCCGTCGCCCACTATTCCATCGGCGTACCCCTCGACGGGTACGCGTCTTACAGGTATCGCGTCATGCAAACAGCAATCGAGATCGCCAAAGTCGATCATCAACTGGTCGTGCGGCTTAATCAGGCCTGGACCAAAAGGGCGACCGTGTGCGCGCCGGACAAGGCCTCGGTCAGCGAAGCGTTCGACCCGACGCGCCCGGATTACCCAGAGTGCATGGTGCCGTTTTTTCATCACCCGAAATTCCAGGCCCTGAGCGATGAGCTCAAAAGCACCGTGGTGACCTGGGGCTGGATCGGCTACAACCTGCGCACGGTGACGGCCGAAGAGCATGTGGTGAACCCGGCGCTGAGCGTTATCGCCAATCAGTATTTGGGCAAGAACGACTGGCATTTTCGCGAGGCGATGCAGCAGACGTTGATCGACGAGCACTACCACACGCTCATGCACCTGCGGGCCATCGAACGGACCAAAGAGGAGCGAGCGCTCGATCAGGATCTGGACCTGCCGCCGTCGGTGACCTATCTGCGTCTTGCCGCGCTGCGTGAAGCATTGCCCGAACAGTGGCAGCGCGATCTGGCGGCGATTACGTTCGCGGTGGTGGCCGAGATCAGCGTCAATGCGTACCTGGATCTGCTGGCCGACGATCAAACCATTCAACCGCAAAACCGCCGCGTGGCAGAGCTGCATAACCGCGACGAATACGCCCACAGCAAGATTCTCGCGGAGGTGGCGAAGGTCATGTACGCGAACATGCAGCCGACTCAACGGGCATTTTTCGCACAAACGCTGTCGGTGGCGCTAAGTGCTTTTGTCGCTCAGGACTACTCGATGTGGGAGGCGATTCTGACGCAACTCGGCGTCGAGGATGCGGCACTGATCATTGCCGACACCCGGGAGAGCAACAAGAACGCCACGATCATGCGCGACTACAGCGGTTTGCATCGTCTGGCGCAGGATCTGGGGATTAGCGACGAGATCGATTTCGACTTCCGTCCGACCCTGAAAACCACTGCAGTGGCCTGATCCGGAGGTGAATATGTCCGTTCCTGTGTACGAAGTGTTCGCCATCCGTGTCGGCGCCAATGCCCAACGCACCGCACGCGAGAACTTTCTTTACGACGCTTGCTGTGGTGACCCCAATGCGTCGATGCCGCTGGATTACTACTTCTGGGTCATACGCAATGAGCAGCAGGTGATCGTGGTCGACACCTGTTTTCAACCGGCAACAGCGGATCGGCGCAACCGTCAGATGTATCGCCTGCCGGAAGATTCCCTACGGCAACTGGACATCGATCCGGCGCAGGTTGAAAACCTGATCCTCACCCATCTTCACTGGGATCACGCCGGCAACCTGGGGCTGTTTCCGAAAGCCACGGTGCATTTGCAGGAAGCGGAGCTGCGTTTCTGTACCGGCCCGAAAATGGCCCATCGCACGGTGAACAAAACCTACGAGGTCGAAGATGTGATGTCGGCGCTGCCACCGTTGTTCGAGGGGCGCTTGCGTTTGCATACCGGCACAGTCGAGGTGGTTCCCGGCGTGACCCTGCACCCGGTGGGTGGCCACACGCCGGGTAGCCAGGTGGTGCGGGTAAACACCGGGCGCGGGTGGATTGTCCTGGCGTCGGACGCGGCGCATTTGTGGGCGAACATTCGTCAGCGCAGTCCGTTTCCGATCATTGATGATCTGGCACAGACGCTGGAGGCGTTTATCGAGATCGACCGTTTGGCGGACAGCGAAGACCACGTCATTCCCGGCCATGATCCGTTGATCGCTGAGCGTTTCCCGCATTGGAACGATGATCCGCACATCATCTGCCTGCACGCCAATCCTGTGTAGGAGCGGCCGGGCGGCGTGCCGTTTGCTGGCGATAGCGGCGGATCAGTCGACATCGATGTCGCCTGACATTCCGCCATCGCCAGCAAGCTGGCTCCAGGTCATGTTTCAGCTTTGGTTTTTGAGGAGTCGGCCCAAAGTTGCCAACGCTTCATCGATTTTCGGTGAATACGGCGCCCCACAACCAATACGCACGAAGTGATTGAAACGCTGGGCATTGGAGAAGATATCCCCAGGCAAAATCTGGATGCCCGCCTTCAACGCTGCATGAAAAAACGCCATGGACGCCTGTTCAGGTGGCAGCTCCACCCACAACAACGTACCGCCCTGTGGATGGGTTATGCGGGTGCCCGGTGGAAAGTAGCGAGTGATTGCCGCACTCATCTGCTGGCGCTGTTGCGTCAGCGTTTTCCTCAAGCGGCGCAGGTAACGTTCGTAGGACGGTGTCTTCATGAACGCACTGACCGCCAGTTGCGACAACGTTTCACAACCTCGGGACTGCGTGTGTTTGAGCATTTCCACGCGGTCGTGCCACTGCCCGGCGCTGATCCAGCCCAGCCGTACACCCGGTGCCAGGGTTTTGTTCAGCGATGCGCAGTAAATGACGTTATCGGTGCGGTCCCAGTGTTTGAGCGTGGATAACGGCAGCTCGGTGTCCACCAGGTCGCCATAGGTGTCGTCTTCGATCAGCACGGTGCTGTGCTCGGCACACAATTGCACCAGCCGCGCCTTGTTGGCGTCGGGCATGATGCTGCCCAGTGGATTCTGCAGGTTGGGAATGACGATCAGCGCCCGAATCCGTTCGGGGCCTTGCAACAACTGTTCGAGCGCGAACAGGTTGATGCCCGAGTGCGCCGTTGCCGGGACTTCCAGCACGCGCAAGTTCAAGCTTTCAAGAATTTGCAGCAGGCCGTAAAAGGTCGGCGACTCCACGGCCACGGTGTCGCCGGGGTGGGTGACCGCACGCAAGGCGAGGTTGATCGCTTCGGTCGCGCCGTGGGTAATCACCATTTTCTCGGCGCTCAGATTGGCCTTCGTCGTCAGCGCTCGTCGGGCAAGGATGTTGCGCAACTCGATGTTGCCGCTGGTCGAGCCTTGCATACCAAGCAAATGCTGGTCCTGACGCAGCGCTTTGATCATGTGATCCTGCAGGGTCTTCAACGGATAGAGTTGTGGCGCACAGTAGGCGCTGGCGAAGTTGACCTTGATCGTCGCGCGTTGGCTGGCCTTGAGCACCGATGACACTTGCTCGTGAATGCCGAGGTAAACCCCGGTATCCAGGGGCGCAGGGGTTGTGGTCACAACCGGTTTGGGCAAGGTGTCCGGCTGGCGAATGTAGTTGCCGGAGCGCGGACGAGCTTCCAGGACGCCATAGTCCTCAAGCTCCCGGCACACCTGCACGGCAGTCGACAGGCTGACGGCGTGTTTTTCCATCATCAACCGAATGGAAGGGAAGCGTTCCCCGGTTTTCAAGGTGCCGCTGCGGATTGCGTCGAGGTAGTGGTTGGCTAACTGACGATACAAGGGGGTCGGGTGCATGATGACCTCAGCAATCGCACCACTGAGGTCTTGGCTGGAAAGTGAGTTGACGTTCCCCGCAGGCGGACCCGTGGTGCTCAAGGGTTAAGGGAAGTTTTTTTCTGGCGTCGATACACAGAGAGTAATCGCGCTTTTGCCGGAATCGCGGGCAATAAAAAGCCCCGCTCTAGGGCGGGGCTTTTAGGTCAGTAGCGCCCGTGGCGCTGCTGATGAGGCGAGTTATTGCGCGGCGATGCTGTAACCCTCGAACGCGGTCTGCTGCTGAAGCGCGGTGATGATGTTTTTGCGGTTCACGGCGTGTTCGGTTCCGCTACTGTCCAGGAACGATTCGCTTTCCAGTTCCGCTTCATCGCCTTCGCCGACAAAGGTAAAGCCGAGGAACTCCAGCGCTTCACGGTCAACGTTCAGTCGCGAGCGCGGAGTGCGCAGCGGCAGCGTGACGCTGATGCCGTCCTTGCTGATGGTGAACACTTCGACATCTTTCTTGGCGCGGGCCGTTTTGCTCTTGCCGCTGCTTGGGTTGCTGATGGCCTGATGCGTCTGGTTCAGCACTTTCAGCGCCAGACCGTAGACAATCTCTTGAAACGCCGGATCGTCCTTGAAGCTGGAAAGGATGCGGCTGATCGAAAATTTGCTGCTCAGGTCTTCGAGGGCCGCGATGTCGGCTGCCTCGGCATCCTTGAGTTGCTTCAGTTCGCCCATCAGTTCATAGGCTTTGTCGTCGTCGAAGCTGTCGTGGGCCTGGCGAATCGCGGCGCGCAGCTCGCGGATCTGGTCGCTTTCGCGAGTGGACTGGAAAGCGTCCAGCACCATCTCGGCGATCGTCTTGGCCTGGGGCACGTGCTGTGAAAGATTGATGGAGTTTTCGTATTCCGCTTTGGACGACAAGGTGACTACGGATTCAGCGGTATTGGAATCGGACATTGAAATTTCACTACTTCTTTTAACTTGGGTTGAGGCGAGAAAGCACTGGGCCTTTTCAGGCCGCCTAATCTATTGGACCGAGGCGGCGTTGTCACGGATTCCTGGCGGGAGCGGTCTTCAGGGATCGGAACATCTGATAAAACCTGATCGAACGTCCGCAGAACAAACCGCTCGCAAAGCCTGATGCACAGGCTTTGAGCAACACCATCGGCAGCGTGGCCGAGTGTTGCGGATCAACCTCGGCCTGATAGCCAAAGTAATAGCTGACAGCGAAAAACAGCAGGTAGAGCACTAGGGTTTTTGCGGTGCCTGGCACGATCAGCCCGGTTTGCGCTTGATCCAGCTCGACACCCTTGCGGGAAAAAATCAGCAGAGCGACGAAACTGCCCGTGATCACTGCCGCCAGCCAGCAACTGATTGAGAGGGAGAGGTCGGGCGTCAGATTCAGCGAATACAGCGACCAGCCCAACAAAATCGGCGGTGTGATCAGCAGTGAAGCTTTGCTTTCGTGGCTCGGGGAAAGGGCTTTGATGCCGAAGTAACAGAGCAGCAGAAATATTGCATATACCCACAGCGGGGTGTTTTCCAGGGTCTTGAGCATCGAACAGCGTCCTTGCCGAAAAGTGAAGTCGGGATCATAGCGGTTGCGGTAACTATTACCCCGGCGAATTCAGATTCATCGATCGCACCGCCCATTGCTCTGCGGTTTGCTGATCAACCGGCAGCGTGAAGCGGAACGTCGCACCGCGCCCGGGCACGTCGACCAGCTGGATATCGCGACCGTGCAGTTGCAGGATCCGATGCACGATTCGCAGCCCGAGCCCGCCATCGCGCCGCGCGCCGCCGATGTTGAACGGGCGCAGGAACAACCCTTCGCGCAGTTCGGGTGCGATGCCGGGGCCGGTGTCGCTGACGGTGACTTCGATAAACGGTCCTTGTGGGCGCAGGCTCAGTTCGATGTTTCCACCTTGAGGGGTATGACGCAGGGCGTTGTCGAACAGGTTGGTGAGGACCCGTTCGATCAACCCCAGGTCTGCGCAAGCGGCCGCCACGTTGGGCGCGAAGCTGGCCTTCAGTTCAACCTGGCGCGCCTCGGCGGTCAGTTCGAATTTCTGGAAGATGTCCTGCACCAGGTCGGTCAGGGAAAAGCGTTCCAGCACAGGCTGTACAAACCCATGTTCCAGGCGCACCAGCTCCAGCAGCGATTGCGCCAGGCCACCAACCTTGCGGCTTTGATCCAGGGCGATGCCGAGGTAGCGGCGGCGGTCGGCGGGGGACAACGTAGCGTCCTTGAGCGACAGGGTTTCCAGATAACCGTGCAGCGAGGCTAACGGTGTGCGCAAGTCGTGGGAAATGTTCGCCACCAGTTCGCGGCGTTCCTGATCCTGCCGGGTCAGCGAACGCCATTGTTCGCTGAGGCGCGCCTGCATCTGTCGGAAGGTGGCGTCGAGAATGGCAATTTCATCATGACTGGCGGTCTTTTCCATCGGTGCTGATTCCGGTGGTGTGGCCGGGACGCCATCAATGTCGAACTGGCTGACGGTTTCGGTCAGTCGGCGCAAAGGTCGGGTAATCAGGGCAAATGCGGTGAGGCCGGCAATCAGGCACAGCAGTGCGACCAACCCGATCGATAGCAACGCGGTATTGAGCGCTGCACTGGTGGCGCCGCGTTCAGCCAGGCGATCGTGGTCCTCACCGAGCAGCACCACATAGAGATAACCGGCCGGTTTTCCGTCAACGTTAAGCGGCGCGGCGCTGAACACCTTGCGCGTATCGACGCTACGCGGGTCGTCGCCGAGAATCGGCAGGGCATCGCCATTGAGCAGACGCTGGATCGGCGCGAGGTCGATCCGCTGCCGATGAATCCGGCCCTCGGGCGCGGCGCTGCCGACAATCTTGCCCTCGGTGTCGAGCAGATACACTTCGACACTCGGATTGACCTGCATCAGCTTGCTGAACAGGTCACGCACGGCATTGGGCATCAGGCCCTGGGTGTCCATCAGCACGGTGTCACGGGCAATGTGCTGGGCCAGATCCCGCGACAACCCTTGCACCACTTCCTGTTCGTGCATCTTGTTGGAACGCACCTGCATCCAGGCCGAGGTGCCGCAGCACACCAGCAACAGCACGGCGAACACCAGCGACAGCCGTTGCGTCAGGGTCAGCCTCATGGCTGTTCCTCCCGGGCCGCGAATTTGTAGCCACGGCCCCACACCGTGAGGATGCGCACCGGCTGTGCCGGATCGCTCTCGATCTTGGCCCGCAGACGGTTGATGTGGGTATTGACCGTGTGCTCGTAGCCTTCATGGCTGTAACCCCACACCGCATTGAGCAGGTCCATGCGCGAGAACACCTTGCCGGGCTGGCGTGCGAAGAAATACAACAGGTCGAACTCCCGTGGCGTGAGGTCGAGTCGGCGACCGTCAAGGGAGACATCGCGGGTGATCGGATCAATGGCGAGCCCGTCCGTGATCAGGCTGCCGGCGTCCATTTTCAGGTTGCGGGCCATGGCGTCGACCCGCCGCAACAGCGCTTTGACCCGGGCGACCAGTTCGAGCATGGAAAAGGGTTTGGCCAGGTAATCGTCAGCGCCGAGTTCCAGGCCCAGTATCCGGTGTACTTCACTGGAGCGTGCGCTGGTGATGATGATCGGTGTGTAGCGGGCCATGGCGCGGGCGCGGCGGCAGATTTCCAGGCCATCGACGCCCGGCAGCATCAGGTCGAGGATCAGTGCATCCCAGCTTCCTTGCTGCAGCATGCGCATGCCTTCATCGCCATCGGCGCAGTGCACCACCTCGAACTGCTCATCACGTAGATGCAGGCAGATAAGGTCGGCGATATGCAGGTCGTCCTCGACCACGAGGACGCGTTTGGTCGGTTCCATCAAGCTCAATCCTTCGGCGCAATGAGCGCATTGTGCGGGTTTTCCGGGGCCAGAGTTATCACGAATTGTTTAACTTCCCGTGAGGATTTGGCGATCAACCCAAGCCTAGGCTGTGTTCCATGAAAGGCACTTTGGATTTTGGAGACGGCCATGTTTTCACGGCGACAATTTCTTGTAGCGAGCGGCGGGCTGGGGGTTGCAGCCCTGGGGATTGGTGTATTGCCAAAATTTGCTGCCAGCTCTGCGCTGGTCAGTGAAGCCAGCGCGGCGGAGGTTTTCGAGGTGACGCACACTGACAGTGAATGGCGTGCCCTGCTCAGTGACGAGCAGTACGAAATCCTGCGCGAAGAGGGCACTGAACGGGCTTACAGCAGTGCGCTGAACAATGAGCATCGTGATGGGACATTTGCCTGTGCCGGTTGCGATCTGCCGCTGTTCTCCTCTGCCACCAAGTTCGACAGCCGCACCGGTTGGCCGAGTTTCTGGGCACCACTGGACAAGGCGGTGGCGACCCGCCAGGACCGATCTTTCGGCGTGCTGCGCGAAGAGGTTCACTGCCGACGGTGTGGCGGTCATCTCGGCCACGTCTTCGACGATGGGCCCAAACCTACCGGTCTGCGCTACTGCATGAACGGTCTGTCGATGACCTTCAAACCGCAGGCGGCTTGATTCCTTTTTCTCTCATTTCCTGCAGGTCGATGCCATGTGGCTTCTGGTTCTCGCTTACCTCGGTGGTGTGCTGACGATCGTCAGCCCGTGCATTCTGCCGGTGTTGCCGTTTGTCTTCGCTCGCACCGGGCAGCTGTTCATGAAGAGCGGCTTGCCGCTGCTGGCGGGCATGGCGCTTACCTTCGCGCTGGTCGCCTCATTGGCGGCGGTGGGCGGCGGTTGGGTGGTGCAACTCAATCAGTACGGTCGCTGGCTCGCGCTGGTGTTTGTCGCCCTGTTCGGGCTCACGCTGTTGCTGCCGCAGTTGGCCGAACGTCTGACGCGTCCGTTGGTGGCGGCTGGCAGTCGGTTGTCGGAAGCGGCGGGCGCCGATGCCCGGCCGCGCCCTGGCGCTTCGTTTCTGATCGGTGTTGCCACCGGCCTGCTCTGGGCGCCGTGTGCCGGGCCAATTCTGGGTCTGTTATTAACCGGCGCCGCACTGCAAGGGGCAAGCATCGCAACCACCTTGTTGCTGCTGGCCTACGCTGCCGGTGCCGCCACTTCCCTTGCAGTGGCGTTGCTGCTGGGCGGCAAGGTTTTCGCCGCAATGAAGCGTTCCATTGGTGCTGGCGAGTGGGTCCGTCGAGGTTTGGGCGTGGCCATGCTGGCCGGCGTAGCGGCGATTGCTTTGGGGCTTGATACCGGGATTCTGGCGCGGTTTTCCACGGCATCTACCGGTGGTATCGAGCAGGCACTGGTGAGTCGTTTGGCCGGTAAGACTCCGAACGGCAGCGGGGCAATGATGGCGAAGGTTCCGGCTGCTGACGGTGCGATGAGCGTGGCTGACAAAGCAGCGGACACACTGCCAGTCGAAGGCAACCTTCCGCCGCTGGACGGCGCCGTGCAATGGCTTAACTCGCCACCACTCGATGCCCAGGCGTTGAAGGGCAAGGTAGTGCTGGTGGATTTCTGGACTTATTCCTGCATCAACTGCTTGCGCACCCTGCCGTATCTAAAGGCCTGGGCTGAAAAATACCGTGATCAGGGGTTGGTGGTGATCGGCGTCCATGCGCCCGAATTTGCTTTCGAGCGGAACGTTGGCAACGTCTCCAAAGCCATGAAAGACCTGGGTATCAACTACCCGGTGGCCATCGATAATGAATTCAGGATCTGGCGGGCTTTCAACAACGAGTATTGGCCGGCCCACTATTTTGCCGACGCCCAAGGGCGCATTCGTTATCACCACTTTGGCGAAGGCGCGTACGCCGAATCGGAACGGGTCATTCAGCAACTGCTGCGTGAGGCGGGCGCGGCGAAGGTGGCGGACGGGCTGATCAATGCCAGCGCCGAAGGTGTACAGCTCGCGCCGGACATGAACGAAGTGCAGTCACCGGAAACCTACGTCGGCTACCAGCGTGCCGAGCATTTTGTCGCCGAAACCCGTCTGACGCCCGACAAGGTGACGACCTACAACCCTGTGTCGCAACTGGCGCTCAACGACTGGAGCCTGGAGGGGCAGTGGAATGTCGGTCCGGAGCGGGCCACCTCAAGCGCGCCCGCCGGTCGCATTGTCTACCGCTTCCACGCGCGTGATTTGCATCTGGTACTGGGCCCCGGCGCAGACGGCAAACCGGTGCGCTTCAAAGTGCTTATTGATGGAAAAGCCCCTGGCGAAGCCCACGGTACGGACGTGGCCCCCGATGGCAGTGGCAACGTTACCGAACAACGTTTGTATCAATTGGTTCGTCAGTCCGGCGCTGTCACGGATCGGACCTTCAGCATCGAATTTCTCGATCCGGGTGTCTCGGCGTATGCCTTTACGTTCGGTTGACCGCCACTTCACTGATTCAGGAGTCAGTCTCATGAAAACCCTGCTCACCTTGCGCCGCACCCTGTTGGGGTTGGTGGCCGCTGGCGTCATCGGCCAATGCTCGGCGTTCTCTTTTGGGTCCGCCGAAGACGCGGTCATCATTCCCGCACCCACCCTCGACGAAATCACCCAGGCCCGCAGCGAAACCGCCGTGTTCGCCGGCGGTTGCTTCTGGGGCGTCCAAGGTGTGTTCCAGCATGTCAAAGGTGTGAAGAACGCGGTGTCCGGTTATGCGGGCGGGGCGGCCAACACCGCTCAATACGAGCGGGTCAGCGACGGCAATACGGGGCACGCGGAATCGGTTGAAGTGACCTTCGACCCCACTCAGGTCAGCTATGGCACCTTGCTGCAGATCTACTTCTCGGTGGCTCACAACCCGACCGAGCTCAATCGTCAGGGACCCGACCGCGGCACTCAGTATCGTTCGGCGATTTTTCCGGAAAACAGCGAGCAGCAACGTGTCGCTCAGGCCTACATTGCCCAGCTCGACGCCGCGAAATCGTTCGACAAACCGATCGTCACCACACTGGAAACCTACAACGGTTTCTACCCGGCGGAAGAAGAACATCAGGACTTCCTGACTGAGCATCCGACTTACCCGTACATCGTAATCAACGATCTGCCGAAAGTGGCGCAGTTGAAAAAGTTGTATCCGGAGCGGTATCAGGAGAAACCGGTGTTGGTGAAGGCGGGGATGTGAGGGGCGAGAAAAACGCTCAGCCCGAAATCACATTCTTGCCCGCCACTTTTGACCGATACAACGCTTGATCAGCCCTGGCCAGCAGTCCGGTCTGTTGTTCTTCGTCGAAGCGCTGAGCCACTCCGAAACTGAGAGTCAATTGAAAGTCTCCCACGGGCGGCAAGTCTGCGAGGCTATGGCGAATCGTTTCGACAAGGGTTCTGGCGTCGGCCAGCGGGGTGTTTGGCAGGACCATGATGAACTCATCACCGCCCCAGCGCGCCAGCAAATCGCCCTCCCGGACGCAGCGCTTCACACTCTCGACCACCTGCACCAACGCGGCATCCCCCAGGGCATGACCGTAGTGATCGTTGATGTTCTTGAAGTCGTCGATGTCCATGGCAATCAGCGACAGCGGTTGTCGGAAACGCTGGGCACGATCGCATTCAAGGGGAAGGGCTTTGCTCAGGCGATGGCGATTGGCGATCGACGTCAGTGCGTCGGTTTCCGCCAGTTTGCGGTTTTCTTCGAGTTGAATCTGCAGTTGTTGGTTGACCCGGGATAACTCTCGAGTGCGTTCTTCGACGATGGCTTCGAGGGACTGATTCCTTCGTTCAAGCGCTTCGAACAGACGCTTTTTGTCTTCGATGCTGCGGTGCGCACCGACCATGCGCGCCACCGAACCGTCGGCGTTGCGGGCGAGTACATAACCGCGGTCTTCGATCCAGGTATAGCTGCCATCCTGCTTGCGGCAGCGATACTCGGCCTGATAGCCGGGAGCCCGTTGACTCAGGTAGTCGTCAAACACGGCCATGACCCGTGGGTAATCCTCGGGATGTATCACCGATTCCCAAGTGAATACGGTGTTGTCGAGGGAGTGAGGCGGATAGCCGAGCATTTCGTACCAGCCGGGGTTGCGGTAAACGAACCCGGTATTGGCGTTCCAGTCCCAGATGCCATCACTGACCAGTTCCAGAATGGTGTGCAGCATGTCTTCGTTTAAATCCGACAGATTCAACTTCAACGCTTCAATATCCGAGGCCCCATCCATCACCGCTCTCCCTGACTAAAGTGACCCGCCAGTCGAGGAGATTAGTCGAAGGCGCGTTCAGACGGCTAGTGCTTGCCCCACATCCGGATGGCGAAGTCGACGAAACTGCGTAATTTCGGCAAACGGTAGCGATCCTGGGCGTACATCAAGGTCATCGGCCGGCTCGGCGGTAAATAATCCTGCATCAATGCCACCAGTTTTCCGTCCTCGAGGTCTTGCTCCACCAATGCATCGGGCAATAGCACGATGCCCATTCCGGTGCGTGCCGCCTGATGCAAACCTGCGGAGCTGTTGATCAGCATCGGCCCACTGACTGCCACCGCGACCTCGCCTTCAGGCCCGGCCAAGCGCCATTCCTTTTCCACCGAGTGCCAGTCGTCTCCAGCCGGGTAGGCAAAGGACAGGCAGTCGTGGTGTCGCAGATCGTCAGGTTTTTCCGGGTTGCCCCGACGTATCAGGTATTCCGGTGATGCGCACATCGTCAGGGTGTACGCAACAAGTGGGCGGGCAATCAGGTTGGTCTGCTCCATGTTGCCCAAGCGAAACGCCACGTCGAAACCGTTTTCGAGCAGGTCCGGGCGCCGGTTGGTGAGGACTACATCCAGTTTGACTCGCGGACACAGCAGGGCGAATTCGCTCAGTGCCGGTGCCAGTTTTTCTGTGCCGAATGTCAGGGGCGCGGTGATGCGCAACGTGCCACTCGGCTCGTCGAGGGCTTGCTCGGCCAGGCGTTCGGAGTCGGCCACCAATCCCAGTACTTCGAGGCAGCGTTGATAGTACGCGGCACCAAATTCGGTCAGCCGCTGGCGCCGCGTCGTACGGTTGAGCAAGCGCACACCCAAGCGTTGCTCCAGTGCCCGCAGGTGATTGCCCACCATGGTGGTGGACATTTCGCACTGAAAAGCGGCCGCGGTCATGCTGCCGGTTTCCACCACTCTTACGTAAACGGTCATTGCCTGGAACAAATCCATTATCAAGCCCGGCTTTAAAATGATTGAAGTGTTGCAGCGTTTATCCAGCTCAGATGGCTAACCATACTGCAAAAACACCGACTATTGATGGAGCTTGATGTCATGACCGCCGCCTGCCTGATGAGCACTTACCAACCTCTGGCGCTGAGTTTCAGCAAAGGCCTGGGCACGCGACTGTGGGATCAGGCCGGTCGTGAATACCTGGACGCGGTAGCGGGCGTGGCGGTGACCAATGTCGGTCACTCCCACCCCAAAATCGTCTCCGCCATCAGCGAACAGGCCGGCCTGCTGCTGCACACCTCCAACCTGTACAGCATCGATTGGCAGCAGCGGCTGGCGCAGAAACTGACGCGGTTGGCGGGCATGGAGCGGGCCTTTTTCAACAACTCCGGTGCCGAAGCCAACGAGACCGCGTTGAAACTGGCACGCCTGCATGGCTGGCACAAAGGCATCGAACAGCCCTTGGTGGTCGTCATGGAAAACGCCTTCCATGGCCGGACGCTCGGCACGCTGTCCGCCAGCGATGGCCCGGCTGTACGCCTGGGTTTCAACGAACTGCCGGGGGATTTCGTCAAAGTGCCATTCGGCGACATCAAGGCGTTGGACACGGTACAGCAGGCCCACGGCGCAAGAATCGTGGCCATCCTAATGGAGCCGATTCAGGGGGAAAGCGGTGTGCAATTGGCTCCGCCGGGTTACCTCAAAGCCGTGCGTGACCTGTGTAACCGGCGCGGGTGGCTGATGATGCTCGACGAAATCCAGACCGGCATCGGCCGCACCGGCCAGTGGTTTGCGTTCCAGCACGAAGGCATTGTTCCGGATGTCATGACCCTGGCCAAAGGCCTCGGCAATGGTGTCCCTATCGGCGCTTGCCTGGCCCGGGGCAAAGCCGCCGACCTCTTCACCCCCGGCAGCCACGGCAGCACCTTCGGCGGCAATCCACTGGCCTGCCGTGTGGGTTGCACCGTGCTCGACATCATCGAAGAACAGAGCTTGCGGGAAAACGCCAAAGTGCAGGGCGAACGCTTGCTCGACAGATTGCGCATAGAGCTGGCCGATGACCCGAACATACTGGCCATCCGTGGCCAGGGCCTGATGATCGGCATCGAACTCAAGCAACCGATTCGCGACCTGACCCTGATCGCCGCCCGGGATCACGGTTTGTTGATCAACGTCACACGGGGCAAGACCATTCGCCTGCTGCCGCCGCTGACGATTGATGAGCGGGAGGTGGAGATGATTGTCAGAGGGGTTTGTCGGGCCGTGAGTGCGTCCAGACTTTTTACTCAGTAATGATATCGACACATCACAACGCGTATCTCATCGTCCTCAACTGCGTATACCAGCCGATGCTCGCCGGTTATTCGACGAGACCAGAAACCGCTCAAGTTGTGTTTGAGCGGTTCTGGCTTTCCGAGTCCGTCGAACGGCTCACGCTGAATAGATTTGATCAGGAGATTGATTCGTTTGAGCCCGGCCTTATCGTTTTGCTGGAACCACAAATAGTCTTCCCAACCTTCAGGAGTGAACTCAATATTCATTCTTCGATGAGTTGCCTGGTTTTGGTTTTCCCTGCACGCAGGTTGCCGATTGATTTGATCAGTCGTTCAGCATTGGCAGGGGAGCGGAGCAGGTAAGCAGTTTCTTCGAGGGCGTTGTATTCCGCCAGAGACATCATCACCACGGGTTCGCCTTTCTGGCGAGTGACCAACAATGGAGCGCGGTCATCATTGACCCGATCCATGGTTTCCGCGAGGTGCGCTCGTGCGGTGGTGTAGTTGATGGTTTGCATGTTGTAGTCCTCGCTCAATGCAAAGAACGTACAGAAATGAGTACAGGATGACAAGGCGATACCTACGAATGGTCGTTACGCGGACGACGCATCTACGTTTGTGAAGAGTATCGCTGAGTGTCCTTCGAGACGTTTCCGTGATCGATGTAATCCATCTCCGATTTAAAAGCCATCCCTTGCCCGGGTTTTCCCGAACGCTGTGATCTCGGAGCGATTCATCAGTTTGATTTTTGAACCTGCGAAACCTTTGAACAACTGCTGATGCGTGGCAAACCCACTGGAGCCTTCGCGTGTACGGTAACTGTTGGCCCAGTCGAGCAAGGCATTCAACAACTTGTCCTGCTCGTCCCGCTGCGCCTCGCGCCGGCGAATATTGGCCACGCATTCTTCATCGTCAACACACAGCCAGATCAACGCCGTGGCCCTGTGGATAAGTTCGCTGACGATCCAGCCGTAAACACCTTCGATGACCCAGCGCTCTTCATCTGCCGCGATCCGCGCCATGCCCAATGCCTCGGCGCGGGGACGGGCGATGCTGTGTTCGTCGGATAGCCAGTGAAGCGTGTCCAGATCAACCCAGGGTATTTGCAGTCGCCCGGCCAATCGCTCGGCCAGCCAGCTCTTGCCGGAACCGGAATTGCCGATGATCAGGGTTCGGGTGAGATCCATAAATCACCACGATCTACTGTAGGAGCCAGCGTGCTCGCGATGCCGACTACTCGGTCTCTCGCCTTCAATCCTCAACCTCAGGCGCCACCATCCGCGTCTTCGGCGACCCATCCGAGTTGTGCTGATATATCGCCTGCGGCTGTCCTTTCTCATTAAAGAACACCTGCCCGATCCCCGCCGAATTCCACAACCGTTCACCCGCCTCGGCATGCTCCGGAACGTGCGGCACGATGCGCATCCGTCGGCGCTTGGTCAGCCAGTTCAGCGGCGAGCGCGGGGAATAGAGCCAGCGATTGAGCCGGTCGAACCATTCAAGCAGCGCCGGTGGAAATTCGTTCTTGATGCCGCTGCTGGTGATCTGCCAGATCCTCGGGCCGGCCTTGCGGTGTCGGATCAGCACTTCATAGACGAAGGAATAATGCACATCGCCTGACAGCACCACGTAGTTACCCGGCGTACGCGAGTGTCGGAAAATGTTCAGGATCACCTGCGCTGCGCCGCGATGGGCCATCCAGTTTTCGGCGTCCACCAGCAGCGGATATCCGAACCAGCTGAACACCCGTTGCACGGTTTCGATCAGCTTCACGCCGAAAACCGGTGCCGGCGAAACGATGATCGCCGACGGATGATCCAGCAATTCCTGTTGCAGTTCACTCAGGGCTTCCCAATCCAGAAGCCCCGAGGGCTGCTTGAGCGTCATCTCACTGCGCCAGCGCCGGGTGCGGGTGTCGAGCACCACCATCGCCGGAGTGGTCGGCAACACGTAATGCCAGTGCTGAAACTTCAACAGCTCATCGATCAAGGCATCCTGCACCGGGCTGTCGAGATAGCCATCGTCCCCGGTCGCGCTGAAACCGTCCGTCTTCTCCAGCAACGTGCCGAATGCATCCGGGTTGTTGCCCCAGCCTTGGCACAACATGTAAGCGATCAGCGCATTGCCGATGATGCGCTTGGAGAACGGATGGCCGTAGGCCGTTTCCTCCCATTGCGCGGAAAGATTCCAGTCATCGGTAATATCGTGGTCGTCGAAAATCATCAGGCACGGCAGATGCGCGAAGGCGCGGGCGACGCCGCCCAGACCGGCCTTGAAGCCATCGATGCGCGTCTGTTCAAGCGCATAACGCTCGCGTCGTTCGGGAATCAGTTTCGGCGGTTTTGGCGCGATCAGCGTCCAGGGTGTCGGTGACCACACCAGCAGGTACATGGCCATGACTTCCGCGAACGTCACCAGATGATTGTCGGCGCTGCTGCTGGTGAAAATCGGCTTGCGCGCACCGCCGAAAAATCGCTCGCGCAGGGTTTCGTTACTCTGCAGCGCCGGTAACAAATCCGCACGATGGTAATAACTGGCCGCATGCTCATAGAGCTTGGCGCTGTCGCTGACCACCGCGCCTTCGAGGTGTTCGCCGAACAACCCCAGCCGCGCGATCAAGGCATGAATGGCCCGCAACATCGGCCCGGCGACATCGTCGGCGTACACCTGATCGCCACTCATCATCAACAGCGCCGGGCGCTCAGTCGCTTCATGTTCCGAGGCCAGCAAGCGATCGACACAGAGCAAGCCGTCGGCAGCGGGATGATGAGGTTTGCGGCAGGAGCCATGCAGTAGTTGATCGATCCGCGAGCGCAAAACGAAATTCGGCGATCCTGCCTCACCGTACAACAAATGCGGTGCCCACTCGGCGATGCCCGTCATCGCATCATCAATCAGCAGGTCGTACTCGATCAGCGTGTCGCAGGGCAGGGCGGTGTCCAGCGGCACATCGATCAAATGGATGAAAGCATGAGTACCGACCGGGATGATCGTGCATTGCCCGGCATCAAGGCGAATGTCGCCAACACCTTGCAGACGCAACGTCAGCGACAACGCCCGGCTTCCTACCAGCCACAGCACCAGCCGCGCAGGCTCCAGCCGCCGCAGCAGGGGGCCGACCAGGACCGGTGGCAGTGAGGTGCAATCGTCAGGCAAAGGCAGTGATTCGGACATCCGGGTTCAAGACTCTTGGCGCACAGGTCGGCGATGATAACGCAGGTCGCTGCCGATGCCTGCGGTGCAATGCGTGGCGAGGGTGATGGAAGAGGTGATCAACCGCTGAATTCGCCAGGCAGGCTACAGTGAACGTGTCACGCCGTTTGCGGTGTGCACAGGTATGGATTCGAGGAGCATCAACATGAACAGACTTATCCTGCCGGTACTGACGCTTATGATCGCCGCGCAATCCCCGGCGTACGCGATCAACGACAAGTACCGCAAGCAACTTGAGCAGTCCGGTTGCACCCAAATGAGCGAACTTCAGGGCTGCGATATCCACAAGAGCAAAGCGGAAAACGCCAAGGCCGGATTTACCAACCCAGCGGCGGACAGCACAAGCACCCAGACGCCTTATGCCGGGCAATGGGTCGCGAAGAGCGATGCCGGCGCGACCGTTGCCACGATTCGTATCGATGCCAAGGAACAGGTCTGGGTGAACGGTAAGCGGGTCAACGCGAAACGCACCGATGGCGCGCTGCAATTCAAGCAGGGAATGATCACCTTCACGATTCAAGGTGATCGACGGCTGACGGGGGAGGATTACTGGATGGACAGTGATGCCGGGACCCGAGGGCCGATCGAGATTGAGTAGCCTGCCTGTGAATACAAATACCGACTCCTCTACACAAACCCTGTGGGAGCGAGCCTGCTCGCGATGAGGGCAGTACATTCAGCATGAGTGCTGACTGAACTGACGCTATCGCCGGCAACCCGGTCTCGCTCCCACAGGTTTTTCAGCCAAACTTAAGTTCGTGTAAACCTAAGCCTCCCAACCCGCCCCACTGACCGCCTCTTGCGCCAACGGATGCAAATCCGCCCCGTGATGTTCCGTCTGCCAGGCCAGCAATTCCTTGCGCATGCCCGGCGTCCAGTACATCTGCAGATGATTACGCACACCGAGCACGGCCGCTTTCTGGTCCGGTTCAGTGGCGAAATACTGGGCGATCTGGTTGACCATCTTGATCAGGTTTTCAGTGCTCATCGGCGCACCTCCGCTTTAGCGCCACGGGCCTGACGGCGCTCCTTGAGCAAGCGGTCCTGTTCGTCGCTGAAGGCCTGATAGCGTTTTTGCCACTCGGACGGGTGGTAGACGCGGCTGACCTCCACGGCGGTGACCTTGTACTCCGGACAGTTGGTGGCCCAGTCGGAGTTGTCGGTGGTGATCACGTTGGCTCCCGATTCAGGGAAGTGGAAGGTGGTGTACACCACGCCCGGGGCGACCCGTTCGGTGACCCGCGCACGCAGCACGGTCTGGCCGGCGCGGCTGCCGATGCCGACCCAGTCGCCTTCGTTGATGCCACGGCTCTCGGCGTCGGTCGGGTGGATTTCCAGACGGTCTTCGTCGTGCCAGGCGACGTTCTCGGTGCGCCGGGTTTGCGCCCCGACGTTGTACTGGCTGAGGATGCGCCCGGTGGTCAGCAGCAGCGGATAGCGGTTGTTGACCTTCTCCTCGGTGGGCACGTAGCCGGTGAGCATGAAGCGTCCCTTGCCACGCACGAATTGCTCGATGTGCATGGTCGGCGTGCCGTCCGGTGCCGCAGCGTTGCATGGCCATTGCAGGCTGCCGTGGCGGTCCAGTTCGGCGTAGCTGACGTTGGTGAAGGTCGGCGTCAGGCTGGCGATTTCATCCATGATTTCCGATGGGTGTTTGTAGTGCATCGGGTAGCCGAGGGCATTGGCCAGGGCCACGGTGCCTTCCCAGTCGGCCTTGCCGCCCAGAGGGTCCATGACTTTGCGTACCCGCGAAATGCGTCGCTCGGCGTTGGTGAAAGTGCCGTCCTTCTCCAGGAACGAAGCGCCCGGCAGGAACACGTGGGCGAACCTGGCGGTTTCGTTGAGGAAAATGTCCTGCACCACCACGCATTCCATGGCCGACAGCGCCGCCGTGACGTGCTGGGTGTTCGGATCGCTCTGGGCAATGTCCTCGCCTTGGCAATACAAGCCCTTGAAACTGCCGGCCAGCGCCGACTCGAACATGTTCGGAATGCGCAGGCCCGGATCGGCTTGCAAGGTGACGTTCCACGCCTGCTCAAATTGGGTCCGCACCACCTCGTTGGAAATGTGCCGGTAGCCGGGCAACTCGTGGGGGAAGGAGCCCATGTCGCAGGAGCCCTGCACGTTGTTCTGTCCACGCAACGGGTTCACGCCCACGCCTTCGCGGCCGATGTTGCCGGTGGCCATGGCCAGGTTGGCGATGCCCATGACGGCGGTGCTGCCCTGGCTGTGCTCGGTGATACCGAGGCCGTAATAGATCGCAGCGTTGCCGCCGTTGGCGTACAGACGGGCCGCCGCACGGATATCGGCAGCGGGCACGCCGCAGATCGGGCTAAGCACTTCCGGCGCGTTTTCGGCGCGGCTGACGAACTCGCTCCAGCGGGCGAAATCGCTGCCCTCGCAACGGGCGTCGATAAAGGCCTGGTCTTGCAGGCCTTCGGTGATGATCACATGGGCCAAGGCGTTGAGCATGGCGACGTTGGTGCCCGGCCGCAAGGCCAGGTGCAGCTCGGCGCGGGCATGCACCGAGTCCACCAGATCAATACGGCGAGGGTCGATGACAATCAGCCGCGCACCTTCACGCAGGCGGCGTTTGAGCTGCGAGGCGAACACCGGGTGGGCGTCACTCGGGTTGGCGCCCATCACCAGAATTACGTCGGCCTGCATCACCGAGTCGAAACTCTGGGTGCCGGCGGACTCGCCCAAGGTTTGTTTCAAGCCATAACCGGTCGGCGAGTGGCAGACCCGCGCACAGGTGTCGACGTTGTTGTTGCCAAACGCGGCGCGCACCAGTTTCTGCACCAGATAGGTTTCTTCGTTGGTGCAGCGGCTGGAGGTGATGCCGCCAATGGAGTCGCGGCCATATTTCTGCTGTAACCGACGGAATTCGCTGGCGGCATAAGTCACCGCTTCATCCCAGCTGACTTCCTGCCAAGGGTCGTTGATGTGGCTGCGAATCATCGGTTTGGTGATGCGATCCGGGTGGGTGGCGTAGCCCCACGCGAAGCGTCCTTTGACGCACGAGTGGCCATGGTTGGCCTGACCGTTTTTGTCTGGAACCATGCGCACCAGCGTGTCGCCTTTCATCTCGGCGCGGAACGAGCAGCCCACGCCGCAATAGGCGCAGGTGGTGATCACGCTGCGTTCCGGCTGACCCAGTTCGACCACGCTTTTTTCCATCAGCGTCGCGGTCGGGCAGGCCTGCACACAGGCGCCGCAGGACACGCATTCCGAATCGAGGAAGTTATCCCCACCGGCGGCAGCCACGCGGGACTCAAAGCCACGTCCGGTAATGGTCAGGGCAAAGGTGCCTTGGGTTTCTTCGCAGGCGCGCACGCAGCGGTTGCAGACGATGCACTTGCTCGGGTCGTAATCGAAGTAGGGGTTGGACGTGTCTTTCTTGTCGTCCAGATGGTTCTCGCCTTCATAGCCGTAACGCACCTCGCGCAGGCCGACCTGACCGGCCACGGTTTGTAGCTCGCAATTGCCGTTGGCCGAGCAGGTCAGGCAGTCCAGCGGGTGATCGGAGATGTACAGCTCCATGACGTTGCGCCGCAGGGTCGCGAGCTTCGGCGTCTGCGTGTGCACGGTCATGCCTTCAGTGACCGGCGTGGTGCAGGACGCCGGGTAGCCGCGCATCCCGTCGATTTCCACCAGGCACATGCGGCAGGAGCCGAACGCTTCGAGGCTGTCGGTGGCGCACAGTTTCGGAATCGTGGTGCCCAGCAGCGCGGCGGCGCGCATCACCGAGGTGCCTTCGGGCACGCTGATGCTGCGGCCGTCGATGTTCAGGGTGACTTGCACGTCGCTGTCGCGGTGCGGGGTGCCCAGGTCGATATCGGTTTTCGGGTCGAAGAGAGTAATCATTGGTCGGCCTCCGAGGGCTGCAGACCGAAGTCGGCGGGGAAGTACTTGAGGGCGCTGGCCACCGGGAATGGGGCCATGCCGCCCAAGGCGCACAACGAACCGTATTGCATCGTGTCGCACAGGTCCTTGAGGATGATCGCCTGTTCATCGCGACCACTTTGGTCGGGTGCGGCCAGCAGACGGTCGATCACCTCGACGCCGCGCGTCGAGCCGATGCGGCACGGCGTGCATTTGCCGCAGGATTCCTCGGCGCAGAACTGCAGGGCGAAGCGCGCCATGTGGGCCATGTCCAGCGTGTCGTCCGCCACCACTACACCACCGTGACCGAGCATCGCGCCGATGCCGGCGAACGCCTCGTAGTCCAGCGGCGTGTCGAATTGCGACGGTGGCACCCAGGCGCCGAGCGGGCCACCGACCTGAGCGGCTTTGAGCGGTCGGCCACTGGCGGTGCCGCCGCCGTAGACTTCCACCAGTTCGCGCAGGGTCAGGCCAAAGGCGCGTTCCACCAGGCCGCCGTGACGAATATTGCCCGCCAACTGGAAGGGCATGGTGCCCAGGGAACGGCCCATGCCGTAATCGCGATAGAACTGCGCACCTTTGGCCAGAATCAGCGGCACCGAGGCCAGCGTTAGCACGTTATGCACCAACGTCGGCAGACCAAACAGCCCCTTCAACGCCGGGATCGGCGGCTTGGCGCGGACGATCCCGCGCTTGCCTTCAAGAGAATCCAGCAGCGCGGTTTCTTCACCGCAGATGTACGCGCCGGCACCGACCCGCACTTCCATGTCGAAGGCTTGGCCGCTGCCGCCGACATTGGCGCCGAGGTAACCGGCGGATCGGGCAAGGTTCAGCGCCTGACGCAAAGTGGCCACGGCGTCCGGGTATTCCGAGCGCACATAGATGTAGCCGTAAGTGGCGCCGACGGTAATGCCGGCAATCGCCATGCCTTCGATCAGCAGGAAGGGGTCGCCTTCCATCAGCATGCGGTCGGCGAAGGTGCCGGAGTCGCCTTCGTCGGCGTTGCACACAATGTATTTCTGCTCCGCCTGGGTGGCGCGCACCGTGCGCCATTTGATCCCGGCGGGGAAGGCTGCGCCGCCACGGCCACGCAGGCCCGAATCGAACACTTCCGTCGCGGTTTGCTCACCGCCAACGCTCACCGCCCTCGTTAAACCCTCGAAACCGCCATGGGCGCGGTAATCGTCCAGCGACAGCGGCCGGGTGATGCCGGCGCGGGCGAACAGCAGGCGTTGTTGAGATTTGAGATAAGGCAGCTCTTCCACCAGACCCAGGGCCAGTGGGTGAGCGGATGGATCGCCTTTTAAGGCATCGAGCACCGACGGCACATCGGCAGCGGTCAACGGACCGAAACCGATCCGACCTTGCGGACTGTCCACTTCCAGCAGCGGTTCCAGCCAATACAGGCCGCGAGAACTGGTGCGCTGCAACTCCAGCGGCCGATTGCGTTCCTTGGCCGCAGTGATCAGGGCCACCGCCACCTCATCGGCACCCACGGCACGGGCCAGCGAATCGGTGGGCAGATAAAGAGTCGGCATCATGCGTCCTCCCGGCAAGCGTCGAGCAAGGCATCCAGACGCTCAGCACTGAGCCGCGCATGCACCCGGCCATCCAGCTCCAGCGCGGGCGAACAGGCGCAGGCACCGAGGCAATACACCGGGCGCAAACTGATGCTGCCGTCGGCGCTGCTGCCGTGGTCATCCAGTTGCAGACGTTCGCGCAACTGCGCCGCCAGCTCTTCGGCACCACGGCTTTTGCAGGACTCGGCCCGGCACAGCCGCAGGATATGCTTGGCCGGTGGCGAGGTACGGAAGTCATGGTAAAAACTGATCACCCCGCGAACCTCGGCCTGACTCTGGTTCAGCGCATGGGCAATCTCGGGGACGGCCACATCGGGGATGTAACCGATGCGTTCCTGAATATCGTGAAGGATGGGCAACAGTGCACCCGCAGAGCCCTTATGGCGCTCCAGCAGGCTGTTGACCAACGGCAGGTGCAGACTCTCATCGGGCATTCAGCAATCCTCACGGTCACGGACAAACCAGAAGGTTGTCGGTCGTCCGAAAGTGTCGGCTGCGGCATTCACACCACGTCACGGTATCGTGGCATTTTCAGGCCGTTGGCCAGGGCACCCTGAGCGGGCATCTTGTTGTGCCCGATGCGGTCTTCGCCGCACCTCTACCGGGCATAAAGGGCAGCTTGCCACGCCGCTATTGATCGAACTGCACCAAAGCGACGTGTTCGGTTCTGCCTACGACTATCCATTAAGTCTAGATGAGTGCGGCGCGGGGCGATTGCTCACTGGCCTAATGCCCTGAGGGCTTGTCGATGGCTGATGTATAGCAAGCATTACAGGTGAGAAACAGCATCAGATCCGTAGGCAATTCAGGGAGCAGATGCGCTGATCTATCCCGCCGTCAACCGAAAGCCATTCACCCTGAGCCAAATACCTCGAGGCCAATCCCAAATCCCAGCCACCACACAAAATCCCCTGCGGGAGCCAGCCTGCTGGCGATAGCGCCAGATCAGCTCACGCAAAACACGGATCAGAAACACAATCCCTGCAGGAGCGAACTCGCGAAAAACGCAGGAAACAGGGTCTGTCCCCGTTGCTGCCAGTGGACGGCAAGGCGGCAAAACAGTAGCTTTGCGCCACTTTTTTCATCTTTGTAACGGACTACACATGCCCACTGTCGCTCAAGCCTCGCGCCTGTTCTGCGCAATCACTTTCGCCGTCGTGATGACCCCGGTGCTCGCCGCCGACTGGAGTGAAACCCCGGAACACGCCAGGGAGGCCTACCTCTCCGATTGCCAGCAATTACTGAAGGTAGTGACCGAGGTGCAGAGCGGGCGCCAGACGCCCAAGGATGCTTTTCCCACTATCAAGATGTATCTGCGAACCTTTACCGTACATCGCGAGAACCTCCCCCAGTCAACCCTCGGCTCCCCCGAATACGCCCGCTGTGAGAGCGTCTTTCCCCAAGCGAAAGAGCTCGAGATCAAGGGCGGTATTGCCTACAGCGAGGAGGTCGATCAGCAGCTCCAGCAAGCCCAGACCAAACACCTGGCCTCCTCGGATTACGAGCGCGCTCGCTCCATGGGCTTCAGCGACGTCGGCGAAATCGGGCAACTCGACCAGCACGCCGAGCTGGATGGTGAAGCGAATCTGAAGACCTTGATGATCAGGGTCGATTCTGCTTGCGGCCGCCATTTCCGCGCCGCGAAATACGTCGAACCTTACGTGATCTACACCGTCGGTCCTTCCGATGGCAGATGCGCCATTAACCGGAACGTCGCAGTGCTGGGTGGCAAAGCCGCGGAGTGGGGCGAGTACATTGATGAGGACGAGATTTTTCAGTACGTGGGGTGGAAAAAATTGCCCGGACAGGATGGATTTCCCATCAACATTCGAGTCGTAAAAGCGCTGAAGTAATCCACAGGGATTTTTCTTAGGACGGAGGATGGACAGATGATCGACTTCAACAACAAAGGCTTCTTCAAACTCAAGCAAAACGAAGAATACGCAGAACGCGTCAGTGCACTGTTGCTGGAAGGCGAGCACGTCATCGACTCGTACAAATCCATGCGCGACGGCGTCGTGTTCACCAACAAACGCATCATCGCCGTCAACGTCCAGGGCCTCACCGGCAGCAAAAAAGACTTCACCTCACTGCCCTACAAAAACATCGTCGCCTACTCGGTAGAAACCTCCGGCACGTTTGACCTGGATTCGGAACTGGAGATCTACTTCTCGTCACTGGGCAAAGTGAAATTCGAATTCACCGGCCGGACATCGATGGTGGAAATCTCAAAACTGATCTCCCAGCACCTGCTCTAACCTGAATGCTCAAAAGCCCCGAAAACCCGGGGCTAACGCCCACCCCCTGTAGGAGCGAGCCTGCTCGCGATAGCGCCAGACCAGCCACCACCCATGGCCAGATTCACCGCCACCACCCAAGCAAACCGCCCCCACAGCCGTCCTGCCTCACCAGCCGAAAACCACTACCCCTCAGCCGTCGCCCTTTTTGAAGCTGACAAAGAATCCCGATCCCGCGTCAGCACCTTCACCGCATCATCCACCAGCGCCTTACTCATCGACGTCAAATAATGCGCAGCCCAGGCGTGACGGTCGGTGTCTTTGGCGTAAGCCGCATCTTCGGTGAGCGTCTTGGCGAGGAACAGGAAATCGGAAGCCATGGACAACGCATCGCCGAGCGGGATGTCGCGGGTGACGTGGAATAGGGGGTTGTCGCCGCAATAGATGGCGGGGGTCAGGCCGATGGTTTTGAGTTCGGGTTGGTTGGTCATTGGGCGCCTCCGGTAACGGAGAGGCGATGGGGGAGGGGTGAAGCGTTACGCGATTGGGGATTGTGTAGAGGGGAAAGCCAAATTGTGTACGGATTGATGCTGCGCATTATCAGACTCCTTGATATGAGGAGCTGCCACGTTCGTTTCCACACGAATGGGTGACAGCTGTGCGCAGGGTGGAAAACCGGGAATCAAGGAAACCGGCACGCCCGAAGACGTCCCACGCACAGCCGCCATAACTCACGCCGCAGACACAAAAAAAGCGCCGGCAGACGTGATGGGGGCGCTGTTGCGCCTTGAATTACACGGGTTTCCACACCCGGTCGCTGAATTGGCAGCGACGGTGGGAGGTTATCGTGCAGACCTCGTTCCTGCAACCGTCAGAACGAGTCAAATTTGTCTCATGAAACGCGTTGAAACAGGTCAATACCATCTGTCTGCGGGTTACATATTTACGCTTCGGATCGTTGCGGGTTTACCTCATAATCGCGCGCTTCTACGTCGGTAGCGCTGCTTCTCGACTAATCTCTAGCCGCAGCCACGAGACTTTTGTTAGCCAGGGAGAAAGGCAATGCCAGATATTTGGAACCAGCGTCAGTCGGATGCACCTGCCAAGGATGCGCTCGAATGTTTGCCTACCCTGTCTGAATTGCCTGCGACCCTATGAGCCAAGCCGCCTTAGTTAATCCAAGCCTGCTCACATGGTCTCGTGAGCGCGCGGGTCTCTCCACTGAACAGGTTGCTAGAAAGCTGCCTGTGAAGCCTGATCGAGTACAGGAATGGGAGGCTGGAGAGACCAGGCCGACATTCCTTCAGGCTCAAAAGTGGGCGAGCGTCGCTCACATTCCTTTTGGCTTCCTGTTTCTTCAGCAGCCGCCCGTCGAACAACTGCCTTTACCTGATCTGCGGACCGTCGGTGGGCTTGCGCCTCAACGTCCCAGTCTTGAACTGCTGGATACCGTCAGGGATTCCATACGTAAACAGGATTGGTATCTGGAGTATCTGCAACACCAGGAGCATCAGCCGCTGGCATTTGTCGGTCGCTTCAATAGCCGATCTCGAGTCACAGATGTGGTGGAAGATATCCGCCGGACGCTCGGCGTGAACCCTGACGCTGCTCGATTGGATTACGACAAATACAGCCGTGCCTTGATCGAGGCAGCGGAAGCAGCTGGCATTTTGGTTATGCGCAGTGGCATAGCTCTAGGAAATACTCATCGCAAACTTGAAGTCAGCGAGTTTCGGGGGGTTGCCATCAGTAATGTCCACGCCCCCGTTGTATTCGTAAACAGTTCCGACGCCCCCACCGCCCGGCTATTCACGTTGCTCCACGAACTGGCCCATATCTGGATTGGCAGCAGCGGAGTGTCTGACGGGAACTCCGCGAATGGACGAGACGAGGAACGATTCTGCAATGCAGTTGCAGGCGAGTTTCTGGCTCCGGAAGCCCAATTCCGCACCCTGTGGAACGCCAATGTTAACTGGGAAGAAAACCTGGCTCCGCTGGCCACTCGGTTTCACATCAGTAAATTGGCGATCGGTCGCCGCGCATTGGATCTTGGCTATGTAAACCAGGCGCAATACAACGCTTACTATCGAATGATCCTCAAGGCTTTTCAGGATAAAGAAGGTGGAGCGGGTGACTATTACCGTAATGCCACCGCGAAAAACAGTCCTCGCCTAAGCAAAGCGGTGCTGACTGAAGCAATAAGTGGCCGGATGCTGCTGCGCGACGCGGGACATTTGCTCGGCGTGCAATCGGCCAAACTAAGGGGGGGCGCCAAAAGATCGTAGAATGATTTATTTTATAATGTTATTCTCCTTTCGGCTAGTG
>NZ_CABVIR010000008.1 GCF_902498065.1 Pseudomonas fluorescens
CGTTAGCGGGAGGCGAATTCTACAGCGTTACTCGCTGCTGTCAACACCTCTTTTTCTCCGCTTTCGACCGAGAAGATCGAACCGTCAATTGAGCGACAACACACTGCTCAACCAACTCCTTCTGGGCTTCGATGACCTGAAGCAACTCGCTGTCGAAAACTGCGTAACTCTTTGTTTACCAAGGAGTTTTTCGTTTCGACTGCGCCGGAAGTGGGGCGAATTATAGACTTCCAGAATCTGCCGTCAACACCTAATTACGCTTTTCTTGCAGATGGTGTCTTTTTAGCTATTAAACGCGGAATTCGACGAGCTACAGGCGGCAGCCGTAACACCAATAGCAGTACGCCTATCGATGCATAGACCGCCCACTCCTTCAAATCAGCACGAACGATCCACAACATATGCAGCAAACCAAGACCGAGAACCCCATAAGCCATTCGATGCAGCTTCTTCCAGCGAGACCCCAACCGTCGCTGACTGTAGCGATTAGAGGTTATCGCCAACGCCAACAAACAAAGGAACCCCAAAGCACCGACAATAATGTACGGCCGCTTGCGCAACTCGACACCCAGTTGGGACCAATCGAAGCCAAGAATGAACGCTAAATAGCCACCCGAATGGAGTACCACGTAAGCGAAGCACCACAAACCCAGTTGCCGCCGGACAGCAATCCACCCCACCCAACCGGTGAGTTTCTGCAACGGCGTCATACTCAACGCAACAAGCAGCAGTACAAGTGTCCCCAACCCCAACCGATCAACCAGCACCTTGCCTGGATCCGGCCCCAGCACGTCCGCCCATGCTTGATACAACCAAACCAGCGGCCACATCGCCGCTACGATGAAGACACCGATACGCCAGAGCGGATATCGCATCAGTAGTTCTTCCGCAGATCGAGCCCTGTATATAGAGAAGCAACTTCGTCCGAGTAGCCGTTGAACATCTGCGTGTCACGCACATTAGGCTTGAACAGTCCGCTCGGCAGCCGTCGCTCCCGAGCCTGCGTCCAACGCGGATGATCGACTGTCGGGTTCACGTTGGCATAGAAGCCGTACTCGTCCGCAGCGATGCTTTGCCAAGTAGTGGTCGGCTGCTCGCTGACCAGACTGATCCGCACAATGGATTTGACGCTTTTGAAGCCGTACTTCCACGGAACGACCAAACGCAGAGGCGCGCCGTTCTGGTTTGGCAATTCGCGCCCATACATACCCACCGCAAGAATCGCCAATGGGTTCATTGCCTCATCCAGGCGCAACCCTTCTACATAGGGCCAGTCGATCAAGGCAAAACCGGAGCGCTGCCCCGGCATGGTCTTTGGATCCTGCAGTGTTTCGAAGCGAATAAACTTTGCCTTGGAGGTGGGCTCAACGGCTTTGAGCAGCGCAGAGATGGGAAATCCGATCCATGGAATGACCATTGACCAGGCCTCTACACAGCGAAGCCGATAGATACGCTCCTCCAGCTGGTAAGGCTTCATGAAATCTTCCAGCGCATATCGCCCCGGCTTACCCACCTCCCCGTCCACCACTACGCTCCACGGCTCGGTTTTCAGCGAACCGGCGTTGGCGGCCGGATCCCCCTTATCGGTACCGAACTCATAAAAGTTGTTGTAGTGAGTCGCATCCTTGAACGGTGTGATCGCTTCATCCTTGACGGTGACCGCCCCCCACTTGGTAGAAGGGAGTTTCTCGGCAAACCAGGACGGCGCATTGCCCGCCTCGACATCCGCGTATCGCGCGGCATCTTCAGCATTGGACCAACGCGGCAAGCTGCTGACAGCCAGACCGGCAACGACAGCCCCGAGCACATGACGGCGAGACAGATAGAGGGATTCAGGCGTGACATCCGACTCATTGCAGTCGGACGCTTTGGGGACTTTGATCAGCATGGCAACTCCGCAGCATTGGAGGACAGATGCACCAATAGACTGCGGAGTATGAGGGAAATTTACGTGCTTTTGTGCCGACGAAGACGTAACAGATATTGAACCGGACCAGACGCTGCATAGGCGAGGAAAACCAGCAGCAGAATGCGCGGCGGATCACTGAACACGACAGCAAACACCAACACTACAGCAAGAATCGCCACGAAAGGTACACGACCCTTCAAGTCCAGCTCCTTGAAGCTGTTGTACTTGATATTGCTGACCATCAGCATGCCGGCAGCCGCGACCATCAGCGCGACCAGGAACGACATCTTGGAACCCTGAATACCGTAATCGCTGAATGCCCAGACAATACCCGCAACCACACCCGCCGCAGCCGGACTGGCCAGACCGATGAAGTAGCGTTTGTCCGCAGTACCTACCTGAGTATTGAAGCGCGCCAGACGCAACGCAGCGCCAGCGACATAAATGAACGCGACCATCCAGCCGACCTTGCCCATATCGCCCAAGGCCCAGCCAAAGGCCAACAGTGCCGGCGCGACACCGAAGGCGACCATATCGGACAGCGAGTCGTACTCGGCGCCGAAGGCGCTTTGGGTGTTGGTCATACGGGCAACGCGGCCATCGAGACCGTCGAGCACCATCGCGACAAAAATGGCGATCGCGGCAAAGGCAAAATACTTGCTCGCGCCAATCGCATCACCGGCACTCAAGGCGCTCTGGGCACTCATCGAGTTGATGATGGAATAGAACCCTGCAAACAGGTTCGCAGTGGTAAACAGATTCGGCAGAAGATAGATACCACGATGCCGGACTTTACGACCTTCAGCGTCATGCCCTTCTTCGATGTGCTCATCGATGGGCAGCAGGCTTTCGGCGTCAGAAGCCTGGTTTGGCTCTTCGGGACGTTCGCTCATGGACATTACCTTGCAACGGGGTGGAAAGTTTCGACAGGTGTCTGGGACGACGGTTCGGCCACAAACGATGCAGCTTTATACCAGAACCGGCCTCCCAAACGAAAAAACGCGGCCTAGGCCGCGTTTTCCGTACAAGTGCGCGACTTAGTTTTTGGCTTTGTCGACGATCTTGTTGGCACCGATCCACGGCATCATGGAGCGCAGTTGCTCGCCGATGATTTCGATACCGTGAGCGGCGTTGTTACGACGCTTGGCGGTCATCGAAGGATAGCCGGTTGCGCCTTCGCTGATGAACATCTTGGCGTATTCGCCGTCCTGAATACGTTTCAGAGCGTTGCGCATGGCCTGACGGGATTCGGCGTTGATCACTTCCGGACCGGTCACGTACTCGCCGTATTCAGCGTTGTTGGAGATCGAGTAGTTCATGTTGGCGATACCGCCTTCGTACATGAGGTCAACGATCAGCTTCAGTTCGTGCAGGCACTCGAAGTAGGCCATTTCCGGCGCGTAGCCAGCTTCAACCAGGGTTTCGAAACCGGCCTTGACCAGTTCAACGGTACCGCCGCACAGAACGGCTTGCTCGCCGAACAGGTCGGTTTCGGTCTCGTCCTTGAAAGTGGTTTCGATGATACCGGTACGACCACCGCCAACGCCGGCAGCGTAGGACAGCGCAACGTTTTTGGCGTTGCCGGAAGCATCCTGATAGATAGCGATCAGGTCAGGGATACCGCCGCCTTTGACGAACTCGGAACGCACGGTGTGGCCCGGTGCTTTCGGCGCGATCATGATCACGTCGAGGTCAGCGCGCGGAACAACCTGATTGTAGTGAATCGCGAAGCCGTGGGAGAAGGCCAGGGTGGCGCCTTTCTTGATGTTCGGCTCGATTTCGTTTTTGTACAGGGCAGACTGGAACTCGTCCGGGGTCAGAATCATGACCAGGTCGGCCGCCGCAACAGCGGAAGCAACGTCGGTCACTTTCAGGCCGTGGGCTTCGGCCTTGGCAACAGTCGCCGAACCTTTACGCAGGCCGACAGTGACGTCAACGCCGGAGTCTTTCAGGTTGCACGCTTGAGCGTGGCCTTGGGAACCGTAACCGATGATGGCAACTTTCTTGCCCTGGATGATCGACAGGTCGCAGTCTTTTTCGTAATAAACTTTCATGAAATTCCCCTATATATCCAGGCCGTTCAGGCCGTTCGCTAATTTGGTTTAGATGCTGAGTACTTTGTCGCCGCGAGCAATACCGGTTACGCCGCTGCGGACGGTTTCCAGGATCGAGGCGGTGCCGATGGACTGAATGAAGCTGTCGAGCTTGTCGCTGGTACCGGTCAATTGAACGGTATACACGCTAGCGCTGACATCAACGATCTGCCCACGGTAAATATCGGTGGTGCGCTTGATCTCGGCGCGCTGGGCGCCGGTGGCCTTGACCTTGACCAGCATCAGTTCGCGCTCGATGTGAGCACTTTCCGACAGGTCGACCAGCTTGACCACTTCGATCAGCTTGTTCAGGTTTTTGGTGATCTGCTCGATGACCTCATCGTGGCCAACGGTGGTCAGCGTCAGACGCGACAACGTCGGGTCTTCGGTTGGCGCCACGGTCAGGCTTTCGATGTTGTAGTTGCGCTGCGAGAACAGGCCGACTACACGAGACAGAGCGCCAGGTTCGTTTTCCAGAAGCAAGGAAATAATGTGCCGCATGATTAAGTACGCTCCGTCTTGCTCAGCCACATATCTCGCATCGAGCCGTCTTTGATCTGCATCGGGTAGACGTGCTCGCTGGTGTCGACCGAAATATCGATGATCACCAGGCGATCTTTCATGGCGAACGCCTCTTCCATCTTCGACTTCAAATCTTTCGATTCGGTGATGCGCACGCCAACGTGACCATAGGCCTCTGCCAGCTTCACGAAGTCAGGCAGCGACTCCATGTAAGAGTGCGAGTGACGGCTGCCGTAGCTCATGTCTTGCCATTGGCGAACCATACCCAGAACGCCGTTGTTCAGGATGACGATTTTGACCGGCAAGCCATATTGCAGACAGGTGGACAGTTCCTGAATGTTCATCTGGATACTGCCCTCGCCCGTTACGCAGGCGACGTCGGCGTCCGGAAAGCTCAACTTGATGCCCATGGCCGCCGGAAAACCGAAGCCCATGGTGCCCAGGCCACCGGAGTTGATCCAGCGGTTTGGCTTGTTGAACTTGTAGTACTGCGCCGCGAACATTTGGTGCTGCCCCACATCGGAGGCAACAAAGGCATCGCCCTTGGTGACTTCGCACAGGGTTTCGATCACGGCCTGCGGCTTGATGACGCTGCCGTCGCCCTTGTCGTACGGGAACAGGCCGCGATCACCGCGCCATTCATCAACTTGCTTCCACCAGCTGGCAACAGACTCCTTGTTCGGGGTCTCGCCGATCTCCTTGAGGATCGCGACCATTTCGGTCAGGACGCTCTCGACCGGACCAACGATCGGCACGTCGGCCTTGATGGTCTTGGAGATCGAAGCCGGGTCGATGTCGATGTGGATGATCTTCGCATTCGGGCAGAACTTCGACGGACCGTTGATGACACGATCGTCGAAGCGTGCGCCGACTGCGATGATCACGTCAGCATGGTGCATCGCCAGGTTTGCGGTGTAGCTGCCGTGCATGCCGAGCATGCCGATGAACTGACGGTCGGTGCCAGGGTAGGCACCCAGGCCCATCAGGGTATTGGTCACTGGCAGGTTGAGCATCTTCGCCAACTCGGTCAGCGGCGCGGAGCCACCACCGAGAATCACGCCGCCGCCCGCATACATCACAGGGCGTTTGGCCGCAAGGAGCATCTCGGCTGCCTTGCGGATTTGTCCGGAGTGACCGCGAACGGCCGGACTGTAGGAACGCAGCTTGGCTTTTTTCGGGAAGATGTATTCGAACTTCTCGGCCGGGTTGGTCATGTCTTTCGGGATATCGACAACGACCGGACCAGGACGACCGGATTGCGCCAGGTAGAACGCTTTCTTCATGACTTCCGGGATTTCCGACGCGTGCTTGATCATGAAGCTGTGCTTCACGATCGGCCGGGAGATACCGATCATGTCGGTTTCCTGGAACGCATCGGTGCCAACCATGGTGCTCGGCACCTGGCCGGAAATGACCACCATCGGAATGGAGTCCATGTAGGCCGTGGCAATACCGGTGATGGCGTTGGTTGCGCCCGGGCCGGAGGTCACCAGTACCACACCGGCTTTACCGGTGGCACGAGCATAGCCGTCAGCCATATGGGTCGCAGCCTGTTCGTGACGAACCAGGATGTGGGTCACTTCCGGTTCTTTGAACAGGGCATCGTAAACATGAAGAAGAGCACCACCCGGGTACCCGTAGATGTACTTGACGCCTTCGTCACGCAAAAAGCGGACGAGCATCTCACCGCCAGATAAAAGCTCCACGTTGTTCACCTCTAAAACGCCAGAATACCGCCCACATACACGAGGACGGGTCTTAATAGGTTTACTTCTCAGCAGAGCATGAGCGACGGTGGTCGCCGACTACGTCAGCACTGACTGAGCAAGTATTGGGATCGTCCCAAGTGTTGCGGGCCTTTCCCACCCAGCGCGAGGTAACGCGTTGCGGGTGTAACAGGTCGGCGCGGATGTGCGCCTCATGATCTGCTGAGTGGGTCTGCTTCTGGCAGTCCCTCTACAGCGGACTTTGGATTCTTCTGTTTCGTCCCCTGCAAGTCAAGTCGTCAATGTGCTTTATTGAAGTAAGCACATGAGAAAGCAAGAAAAAACCGCTAAACAGCAACTGTGTTAGCTTCAATTGCGCAACCCAATACAAGGAAATGGCATGCGAACGTTTTTCCTGACCGCCAGCCTGCTGATTGGCACCAGCCCTTTGTGCATGGCCGCTCAGATTTACACATGGGTCGATGAACAAGGCGTTACCCACTTCGATGCGCAACCGCCCCAGGGCCGGGAAGCCACGACCGTGGTCACGCCCTCCTCCTCTGCGAGCAAGCCGTCTACGCTGCCGCGCAGTAACGCCATTGGCGATCAACAGGCCATCGATAAATCGGTGAAAAAACAGGTCGCCGAGCAGCAAGCCCAGCTCAAGGTATTCTGCGAGCAGGCCCGAACCAACCTGGCTCAACTGCAGAACAATCCGCGGATACGGGAGGACGTCGACGGTGAGATGCGCCGCCTGACCGACGAGCAACGTCAGGAGCGCATCACCGAAGCACAGCGACAGATCACAGAGAACTGCCAGTAGGCACCTGCATGATCGAGGTCAGCGGGAGGCGGTGATCAGCAGATCAAACTCTTTGAGCAGCACCTGCAACTGCCGATCCTTGCCCTGGACATTGCGGGCGGCGAAGACCATTTCGGCCATCTCCTGAATGCCCGAGGCATTGGGCAGCGGCAAATCCTGTTCGAGGATTACTTTCATGCGTGGCAGGAAGATCCATTGCAGCCACTGCTCGAAATCCAGCGTATCGACCGAGAACGGCTCGACGCTGGACAGCGCTTCAACCGATGGTGAGACATCGTCCCACCATCCCTGAACCCGCAGTTCGCGCTCGATCAACAGCAACTGCTCGGCGATTTTCGGAAATCGTGCGTCCATCACAGCGAAACCTTGGCCTTCTGACGGGCCAGTGAAGCGCCAGCGGAATCACCCTGTTTCTCACGTGCCTGAGCGATCAATTCCCACAGACTGGCCTGAAGTGCCGGACGTCCATTGGCGAGGGTCAGACCACGACGAGCGAACTGCTCGGCTTGTGCTGCATCACCTTGGGCCATGCGCACCTGCGCAAGACGATAAAGCACTTGCGGCTCACGCGGCGCAACCCGTTGGGCACGCTCCAGACTGGAAGACGCACCGTTGAGGTCACCGCCAGCCTGTTGCTGCTGAGCAGTGGTCAGCAGCGCCAATACCGGACCGTCCAGTTGCTCATCGGCTGACAAACCACCGGCGCTCGACGAAGGAATCCCGCTCGGCGTCGATGGCATGCTGTAGCTGCCCTGGTTGACCGGTGCCGACTGGACTGGCGAAGTGTCGATCGGACTCGAAGTCATCGGGCCAGGTGTAATCGGCGAAGTGCTGATCGGTGCCGATGCGACTGCTCCGCCACCCGGTACCATCACCACGACGCCGGTGTCACCTTGCGGAATCGCCTGGGTCTGGGATTGCACAGGACGTTTAACCGTCGTCTGACGATAACCACCGTTTGCCGAAATTCGCTCACTGTTGGAAACGGCGCTGCCTGAATCCACAACCGGAATCGAACCGCGTTGTACGCTGGAGCAACCGCTGAGCAAAGCCACGGCGGTAATTGCTGGAATCAACCACTTGTTCACTTGAAACCCTCTTTGCTTAATTCATCCAGCCCTTGACCCAATCCATCACCGTTTCGCCGGAAGCAGGGCTATCGCCACCGCAAGCGGCGCCGGGAGGCGGTTCGCTGCCGCGAATATACGGCATCTGCACCGCGCCTGGGCAGTTGGCATCAGAGCCTTGCCCGGTACGCGAGTCGACCCACGCCTGAACAATGTTGTCCGGTTGCGGCATGTCCAGCGGCAATGGATCGGCCTTGCGCATGAAACTCGTCCAGACCTGCAACGCACCGGTGGCACCGGTGAACGGAGTCTTGCCGTTATCGTCGCGCCCCAACCAGACCACCGCCAGCAAATCCTGACTGAAACCGGCGAACCAGCTGTCTCTCGAATCGTTACTGGTACCGGTCTTGCCGGCCAGGGTCAGGGTTTTCGGCAACACGTTGTAAACCGAACTGCCGGTGCCTTCGCGCATGACCCGTTGCATGGCGCTCTGGATCAGGTAAATGGAAGCCGGGTCGAAACGCTGCTGAATCTGGAACGGATAACGCTTGAGCGGTTCGCCTTCGGCCGTCAGTACGCTACGGATCCCGCGCATCGGCGTATTGAATCCACCGTTGGCGAGTGTCTGGTACATGGTCGCCACTTCGATCGGGGTCATGCCGCCAGCGCCCAGCAGCATCGACGGGAATGCCGGAAACTCACGACTCACACCCAGGCGAGCCACCGTCTTCAAGACATTCGGCACGCCCACCGCCAACCCGAGACGCGCAGTCGACAAGTTGTAGGAATGTGCCAGGCCTTGATAAAGGAAAACCGTGCCATGGGAGCGGCGATCATAGTTCTGCGGTTTCCAGACCTGACCGTCCGCGCCTTTGACCGAGAAGGATTCGTCCGACAGCCAACTGGTCAATGTGTACTGGCTTGGCTTCTCCAGGGCTGTCAGATAAACCGCCGGTTTGATCAACGAACCGATCGGCCGGACAGCATCCAGCGCCCGATTGAAACCGGCGAAGCTCGCCTGACGACTGCCAATCATGGCCTGGACTTCGCCGGTTTCCGGGTTGGTCACGACCATCGCCGCTTCAACGTCATCGGAGCCTTTGCGCCCGGACAAGCGCTTGAACGTATCGTTGACCGACGCTTCGGCTTTCATCTGCAAAATAGGATCGAAACTGGTGAAGATCCGCAGACCTTCTTCGGTCAAGTCTTCATCGCGATAGTCTTCACGCAGCTGACGTTTAACCAGATCGATAAAACCGGGGAACGAACTGTCGGCCAGTTTGCCGCGCGTCGTCACGCCCAACGGCATTTTCTTCGCCGCAGCGACCTGTTCGGCGGTGGCGACGCCTTGCTGCTCAAGTACGTCGAGCACCAGGTTGCGCCGCTCGAGCGCCCGCTCCGGATTGCGACGCGGGTTGTAATAGGACGGCCCCTTGACCATGCCCACCAGCATCGCGACTTGATGCAGTTTCAGTTCGGACAACGGTTGCCCGAAGAAGAACTGACTGGCGAGGCCGAAACCGTGCACCGCGCGCTGGCCATCCTGACCGACGAACACTTCATTGAGGTAAGCCTCAAGAATTTCCCGCTTGTCGTAATGCAGCTCAAGCAGCATCGCCATCATGGCTTCGGTGAGTTTGCGGGTCAGGCTGCGTTCGCTGGTCAGGTAGAAGTTCTTGACCAACTGTTGCGTCAGGGTACTGCCGCCCTGGGTCATCTTGCCGCCAGAGGTGTTGACCCAAATGGCGCGGGCAATCGACTTCGGCGACACGCCCCAGTGGCTATAGAAGTCCCGATCCTCCACGGCGACCAGGGTTTCCAGCAGATACGGCGGCACCTGATCGATCTTGATCAGAATGCGGTCTTCGAGATTCTTCGGATAAATCCCGCCGATCAGCAGCGGCTCCAGCCGTACCACAGAAAGCTTCGAACCATTGGTCGCGGAGAGTTCGCCTACGTAGTCGCCAGAGAATCGCACGCGCACGGGCTGTGCTTTCTCCAGGCCTTCATAGAACTGGAAACCACGGGTATTCAAGTCGACAGTGTTGCCGTTGACCGCCGCGGCGCCGGGGCCGTTGCTCACGCTTTCGCGGCGATAGCCCAAGGCGTCGAGTTCGGTGAGGAAGTCATCCTTGCTCAGCTTCTGGCCGGTGAACAGCTCCAGCGGGCGCGCATACACCTTGGCCGGGATGGTCCAGCGCTTGCCGGAGAACTTCTCCTGGACAATAGCGTCGAGGTAAACCGCGAATCCGGCGAGCACCACGAGGCCGACCAGACTGAGTTTAAGGGCCCAGCCCAGCCAAGGGCTCAGGCCCCTGGAAGGTGGTTTTTTGGGGGTACGGGGGGATCGAGTACGAGTCATGGCGCCGGATTATACGCACTTTATTCATACTCAACAGGAGCCCTCCGAGGTTTGCGTCGGGCGGACTTGCGGCCATAATGACGGCCGTGAATTTTCTCAGACTCTGAAGGAACACCTGTGAGCCAGTCCCTGATTGCCGCGCTGCAAAACCCGGCCCTTTACCCGCATCCGGTAGACGGGTTCCAGCTCATCGAAACCCACATCTCCTGGGTGATTCTCACAGGCCCCTTTGCTTATAAAGTGAAGAAACCGGTCAATTTCGGCTTCCTCGACTTCACCAGCCTCGAGGCTCGCGAGCATTTCTGCGGCGAAGAGCTGCGCCTGAACCAGCGTCTGACCAATGATTTGTACCTCGAAGTGTTGCCGATTACCGGCAGCGCCGAAGCACCACAACTGGGCGGCGAGGGCCCGGTCGTCGATTACGCGCTGAAAATGCGTCAGTTCCCACAGAGCCAACTGCTCAGCACGCTGCAGGCCAACGGCGAATTGACCACCGCGCACATCGACGAGATGGCCGCACAGATTGCGCAATTCCACCTCACCGCACCAAAAGTGCCTGCGGAACACGAAGCCGGGACACCGGACAGCGTCATGGCGCCGGTGCGGCAGAACTTCGAACAGATCCGCCCATTCCTCAGCGACAAGGCTGACCTGCTGCAACTCGATGCCCTGCAAGCCTGGGCCGAAAGCAGCTTCGAACGCCTCAAGCCACTGTTTGCCCAGCGTAAGGCCGAGGGGTTCATCCGTGAATGCCACGGTGACATCCACCTGGGCAACGCCACCGTGATCGATGGCAAGGTCGTGATCTTCGACTGCATCGAATTCAACGAACCGTTCCGCTTCACCGACGTCTATGCCGACACCGGCTTCCTGGCGATGGACCTTGAAGACCGCGGCCTCAAAAGCCTGGCCCGTCGCTTCATCAGCCAATACCTGGAGCTGACCGGCGATTACCAGGGCCTGGAACTGCTGAACTTCTATAAAGCCTACCGTGCGCTGGTTCGCGCCAAGGTCAGCCTGTTCAGCATGCCGGCCGAGGCCGACCCGGTGCAGCGCGCCACTACCCTGCGCCAGTACCGCAACTATGCGAACCTGGCAGAAAGCTACAGCACCATTCCTTCGCGCTTCATGGCCATCACCCACGGCGTTTCCGCTGTTGGCAAAAGCCACGTGGCCATGCGCCTGGTGGAAGCGCTGGGCGCGATTCGTCTGCGTTCCGATGTCGAGCGCAAACGCCTGTTCGGCGAGCAGACCGTCACCAACGATCCGCAAGCCGGCATTTATAGCGCCGAAGCCAGCGTTGCGACTTACACGCGCCTGCACGAAATCGCCGCGGTCATCCTGCGTGCCGGTTTCCCGGTGGTGGTCGATGCCACTTACCTCAAACGCGACCAGCGTGACGGCGCGGCGAAAATCGCCGAAGCCACCGGCGCGCCATTCCTGATTCTTGATTGCAACGCACCACAAGCCGTGATCGAAAGCTGGCTGGCCCTGCGTCAGGCAGATAAAAAGGATCCGTCCGACGCCAACCTGGCCGTTATCAAAGCGCAGCAAGCCAATCGTGAAGCCCTGACGCCAGAAGAGATTCTGTGCAGCAAACGCGTGCAGACCAATGAAAGCGGGACCCTCGACACCGTCGTTGCGCAAATTCGCCAACGCTTGCCAGGCCTGTAAAAAAGTATTTCAGCCGTGAAGCCTTCACCGGCTTCACGGCTGTCAAATAGTGGCACTATACTGGCGTCATAAAACCAACAGGTGATGTGACATGAGCCAGCCGAAACTTCTCGACACCCCGCTTTATGCCTTGCTGCACAAAGACGACATCACAGGCTTCAACAACGAACGTCCATCCAGCGGACCTATCGACATGGTCGGTGGTGATTTCCGAGGTTTGGACCTGCGCGAACTGAACGCCGACGGCATCGACTTTACCGATGCTTATTTCCGCTCCGCCGACTTGCGCGGCATCGATTTCAGCAACGCAAACCTGGAAGGCGCGAGCCTGGCTCACGCGCAGATCTCCGGCGCCTACTTTCCGCGAGAGCTGAGTGCCGACGAAATTCTGATGTCGATGAATTTCGGTACACGTCTGCGCTATCGCCCCCGTTAAAAACGACATTGACTGACAGGTCCAGCGCCCCCGCCTTGCGCTGGACTTTGGGCATTTTTTGCCAGTAAACCTGATCGCTTCCCCTTCTCTTCTGACCGCACTCGCGAACTTTTCCGTCGCTGCGCAAGCACGCCTCTTAGAAGCATTTACGCCGAAACCGACCAAACAATCACGCTTTTCCTACTGATGGCTACACTCCTCAGAAGCTTGCCCACGCACCGTTCGGCCGTCGCAAGGAGGCTTGATGAATGATGAACTGCAGCACCTGAAGAATCTTGGCAAGACATCGGCGCAGTGGCTGCATGCCGTGGGCATCCACAGCGCCTCGGACTTGCGTCGCCTGGGGGCGGTGGATGCTTATCGGGCCGTGCGCACGCGCGGATTTCGGGCATCCAAGGTGTTGTTGTATGCGATCGAAGGCGCGTTGATGGATGTGCATTGGAACGACATCCCCGCCGAGCGCAAGGAAGCCCTGAATAAACAATTGGAAGCGATCTCGTCACGTCACAAGAATTGAACAGGCACCGCCGCCATGTACTTGCTTGGGGAACAACCGGCTTATGCCGATGCACTGATCAACCGACTGCAAAACATTCCCGCCCGACTGCTGGAGCGTTTGTCGCCTTGTGGCCCGGCCTTGCAGTTTTCCGCCGTGGACGACCTGACGCCCCTGTTGCCGGGCAATCAATTGTTTGTGCTGAAGAATGGGCTGCTGCATGGATGTGTCAACGAGCGCGCCCTGTTTTATCTGCATGAAGGCGATCTGGTCGGTTTGCGCCAGGACATGGACTTGCCACGCTTTCGCCTGTGCAGTGACAGCCCACTGGCATTGACGCCTTACCTGCGTTCCGAAGTTTTTCAGCACATCTATGCCAACCTGGAACGCTCAGAACTGTTCCTGCAATATCTGGCCGGCCAGACTGCACTGCTGTCCGACGCAGTCGCGCGCCTGAAACAACCCGAGTTCCGCGCCACCAATGGTTTTCAACGGGTGGCGCGGGGCGACGTGCTGATCCATCAGGGCGATGAGGCCGATCACGTGTTTGTCATCATCGAAGGCCACGCGGAAGCCTTCGTCGACGGATGTAAAGTCGGTGACGTGCCCCGGGACGAGATTTTCGGTGCGATGGCGGTGTTCACCGGCGAGAAGCGTAATGCCAGCGTGATCGCCAGCGAACCGAGCACCGTCATGCTGATCCCGAAGGAGCAGTTTCTCAGCCTCACACAAAGCAATCCGAAGATCGCCCACAGCCTGATCGAGAGTATGGCCCGACGCATTGACCTGCTAAACAAGCAGATCACGCAGTTGAGCTCACCCCAAAAAACAGGCTGAAGCCCAATGATTACGGGGCTCTTCGGCAAGCGACTGACAATTTTCAAGCAAATGAAAAATCAGCGGTTGACTTGGTAATGAGAATCGCTATGATTATCACAACTGGTCGCGAGACTGGTCGATATTTGAAAAGCCCTTGGTTCGGACTCTCAGATATCTCCTCATCAGGCTAATCACGGTTATTTGACCCGGCTCTTGCCGGGTCTTTTTTTGCCTGTGGAAAAGTCCCTGGCTTACAGGCCGAACTGCTTGCGCATCTCTGCACAGTAATCCGGTGCCGGCGTGTCAGGCGTGTACCAGACGTAATCGGCCATCGCCGCTGTGACTTCGCCGCCCTGCTGCGCCAGCATTAAAACCACGGGCGCCTCGGGCGCACCCAGATCCAGCACATGGATCGGCACGCCGACGTCCTTTCGCGCATGGTGAGCGCCGGCGAACAGCAAAGAAGGGGTGGGTGCCGCCAACAGTCGCTCGGCCATGCGCCGGTCACGTTGCTGCTGGACGGCGAGCATCGCCGGCATTTGCGATTGGGGCAGCAGGCCACAATGGGATTCACTGATCTGCGCCAGCAACTCAGACTTGACCGGGGCGGCATTGGAGCGAGTGCCGCTCAACGCGGGTGGCTGGGCGTAAAGAGCACGCACTTCGACCGTGTCCAGATTGGCGGCCAGCAACAGATACGGTTGGGTCAGGGCAAAACGAATGATCGGCCCATACAGATTCCAGTCCCAACCAGACTGCCACGCCAATGCACCGGGCAAATCGGCGGGCTGTGTCGAGGCGTGGCGCACGTCGTCGACGCGCAGCTGTTGATCCGGCGTGAGCATTTCCAGCAGCAGACTGCCTTGCGGGCGCCGCTCTCCCAGCGCCTGCAACAACCAGCGTTGCAGTTCATGGTGATCGCGATTGTCATGCTGCTCCCCCACGATCAATCGCGACGGCTTGGCCAGACGCGCCAACAGCTCCTGTGCCGTCAGCCTCTCACCGCTGTGCAAGTCGCGAATCTCGCCGACAACCGGTGGCGGCTTCGAAACATGCTGACAAGCACTCAGCATCAGCACCGCCAGAATCACCATCAAACGCATGCCCACCCCCTCAATCAATGAATCAACGGGCGATGATCAGCGGATGCCCACGCTCCGGATGCTGCTGCACCAAAACCTCCAGCCCGAATACCGCCTTGAGCGGTTCCGGGCGCAACACGTGCTCCGGGGTATCCAGCGCCACCGGGCGCCCGCCTTCGAGCAGTAACAGGCGATCACAATAGCGCGCCGCCAGGTTCAGATCATGCAGGATCACCAACACGGATGCGCCGCGATCGGCAAACTCGCGCACCGCTTGCAACGTGGTGTGTTGATGCAGCGGGTCAAGCATCGAAGTCGGCTCGTCGAGCAGCAGCGTTTGCCCCGCCTCGCCGGGCCACAGTTGCGCCAGCACCCGCGCCAGATGCACCCGCTGACGTTCGCCGCCGGACAACGCCAGATAGCTGCGACCACTCAAATGCCCGGCATCGGCGGCCTGCAAAGCGGCAGCGACGATTTCGTCGTCACGGACCCGGCCGCTCTGATGCGGCAAACGGCCCATACCGACGACCTCCTCGACGCGAAAGGCGAAGTCCAGGCTCGAGACTTGCGGCAACACCGCCAGACGCTGGGCTCGCTGGGCACCGGTCCAGTCATGCAACTCGCGTTCATCCAGCCATACGCTGCCATGATTCGCCGGCAACTCACCACACAAGGCACCCAGCAGTGTACTTTTACCGGCACCGTTAGGCCCCAGTACACCGAGGACTTCCCCCGGATTGAGCTCAAGCGTGATGTCCGTCAGGACGATCTTGCGGCCCCGGAGAATTTGCAGATTTTGCGTTCGCAACATCAGGAACGCCCTCGGAGCAGTAGATAGAGGAAGAACGGTGCACCGATGAACGCGGTGACGATCCCGATCGGCAGTTCGGCCGGTGCCAGTGCCAGTCGCGCCACCAGATCAGCGAACAACAGGAGACTGGCGCCCGCCAGCACCGAGGCCGGCAATAACACCCGATGATCGGGACCGGCCAGCAGACGCACCAGATGCGGTACCACCAATCCGACAAACCCGATCATTCCCGCCGCTGCCACCGCCGCCCCGACTCCCAGTGCGGTGCAGAACACCAATTCGCGCTTGAGCCTTTCGACGTCGATCCCCAGGTGACCGGCCTCCGACTCTCCCAGCAGCAACGCATTCAGGGCCTTGGCCCGACGCGGCAACCACAGCGCCACGCCGACACTGATCAGCAGCAATGGCCAGAGCCGCGAATAGCTGGCGCCATTGAGACTGCCCAGGTTCCAGAAGGTCAGCGTGCGCAGGGTCGCGTCGTCCGCCAGATAGGTGAACAGTCCCACTGCCGAACCTGCAAGCGCCGTCAAGGCGATACCCGCCAGGAGCATGGTCGCGACATTGGTTTGTCCGTTACGCCGGCCCAGTCGATACACCAGCGCGGTCACGCCGAGGCCACCCAGAAATGCGCACAGCGAAAGCAGATAAGGTCCGAAGGATTCTGGCAAACCGCCAAACAGGGAACCGCCAACAATCGCAATCGCCGCGCCTAACGCCGCGCCGCTGGAAACACCCACCAGGCCCGGATCGGCCAGCGGGTTGCGAAACAATCCTTGCATCGCCACGCCCGACAACGCCAGCACGCCACCGACCGCCAACCCAAGCAAGGTACGCGGCAGGCGAATCTGGCCCAGGATCAGCTCGGCCTGCTCCAGTCCGTCAGGCGCAATGGGCAGGCCAACCATGCGCAACGCCGCGCGCAAGGTATCGAGCAACGGCAGGCTCACCGGTCCGAGCGCCAACGACAGCCAGATCGCCAACAAACACAGAACACTCAGCCCCAAGAATAAAGCACGGGGTTTTACCAGGACGGTCATTGATCAGCAGTGCCGGGATAAAAGCCGTCACTGATTTTTTTCAACGCCTCGGGCAACCGCGGGCCAAGCCCACCCACCAGCAGCGTTGGATCGAGCTCCATGACACGCCCGTCCTTGGCGGCGCGGGTTGAAGACAGAATCGGGTTTTCCTTGAACAGCGCCGCACGCGCCGCCTCGCCGGACAGTGCGCGGTCGGCAAACACCAGCACCTCTGGGTCCAGGCTGATCAAGGATTCGTTGGAAAAAGGTTTGTAACCGGTGTGCGTCGCCAGATTGTGCCCTCCGGCCTTTTGGATCAGCCAATCTGCGGCGGTATCTTTGCCAGCAATGAGCGGCTTGCCGCCCGCGTGACCGATCAGCACCAGCACACCCGGCGAGGGTTGCGTCAGTTGCGCTTTGGTCACCCGAACCTTTTGCTGATCGAGCTGCTGTTGATAAGCCTGGAACAGTCGCGCAGCCTTGTCCTCGGCGCCGAGCAACTTGCCCAAGTGCTGCAAGTTGGCCTGCAACGTCGGCAGGTTCGGCTGAGCCGAGAACAGTTCAACTTGCACCCCCGCCGTGCGAATTTGCGAAATCACCGGCGGCGGCCCCATTTCTTCGGTGCCGACCAGGATCTGCGGGCGTAAGCTCAAGACGCCTTCCGCCGACAGCTGCCGTTGATAGCCGATGCTCGGCAACGCCTTGAGCGATTCCGGATGCTGGCTGGTCGTGTCGACGCCGACCAGTTTCGATTCGCCGCCCATCGCGCTGACCCACTCCGACAAGGCCCCGCCGGCGCTGACCCAGCGTTGTTGCAACTCGGCCGCTACGGCGTGGTGACTGATGAGGAGTCCGGCACAGAGCGCAGCAATGCGGGTACTCAGGCGCATAAACAGCTTCCTTTAAAGGTTTTCCCAGGCATTGAGGTGACAGGCCAAGTATCCTCGGCATCCGGCACCGGCCCCGATGGGCGAAGCGGCCATTTGATAATTGTTTGCATTTGAACGTCAAGCTCGGACATATCCAGTCACGAGCCGCCGCACTTGAGGATAGACATGAAGTTTCTTTGCGCAGGCGTTGAGCTGGCCGAATCCAGCAGCCGCGGTTTCGAGATTGACGGCGCGAAGCTCTTCGCCGTGCGCCGCAAAGGCCAGGTCTACGTCTATATCAACCGTTGCCCGCACCGTGGCGTCGGGCTGGAATGGACACCCGACCAGTTTCTCGACCCCAGCAACAGCCTGATCCAGTGTGCCACCCACGGCGCACTGTTCATGATCGAAGATGGCGAGTGCGTCGCCGGCCCATGCGCCGGGCAGTACCTGACCACTGTTGAGAGTCGCGAAGACGCTCAAGGCATCTGGATCAATCTTTAACCGCCGAACACCACCTCCAGGCGCCGGTCGACCGCCATTTCTTCGTGGGTCAAGTGCACGCCGTAAGCCAATACCTCGACCCCGCACGCCACCGCTTCTCGCAAAGCGGCCGCGTAGGCAGAATCGATTTCCTCTGCAGGACGCACGGCATCGATGCCGGTGAGGTTCACGCAGTACAACTGCACCGCGCGAATCCCGTCCCGCGCCAGATGCGCCAATTCGCGCAAATGCTTGGCACCGCGTTGGGTCACCGCATCGGGAAACGCCGCCACCGATGAGCCATCGAAGCCCAACGTGACACTTTTGACTTCCACATACGCCGGTCCACTCGGGTAATCGAGGCGAAAATCGATGCGGCTGCTCTCCTGCCCGTAGGCCACTTCGCGTTTCAGCTCGTTGAAGCCGTTGAGCTCCGTAATGATGCCGGCCCGCAGCGCCTCTTCAATCAAACCGTTGGCTCGCCCGGTGTTCACGCAGAACAGACGTCCTTGAGGGGTTTCGCCGATTTCCCAGGTCCCGGGCAACTTGCGCTTGGGGTCATTGGAGCGACTGAACCAGACCTGCCCGCCCTCCACCTGACAATTGAGCATCGAGCCGGTGTTCGGGCAGTGAATGGTCAGCAACTCGCCATGAACGGTTTCGATATCGGCGAGAAAACGCTTGTAACGTCGGATCAAGCGACCTTCTTCAAGGGGAGGATTGAAGCGCATCAGCCTTGCCAGCTCTTCAAGCCGCGAGCGATGCGCTCGACCGCTTCCTGCAAGCGCGGAAGGCTTTGGGTGTAGGCAAAGCGCACGTGATGGCCGGCCTGATAACGCCCGAAGTCGAGGCCCGGGGTAATCGCCACGTGTTCGGTTTCAAGGAAATGCCGACAGAACGCGAAGGCATCGCCGCCGAACTTGCTGATATCGGCATACAAGTAGAACGCCCCCTCAGGTTCAACGGCGATGCCGAAACCCAACTCTCGCAGGGCGGGCAGCAGAAAATCCCGACGCCGACCAAACTCGGAGCGACGCTCTTCAAGAATGGCGATGGTCGCAGGCTCGAAACACGCCAGTGCGGCATGTTGGGCCATGCTCGGCGCGCTGATGTAGAGGTTCTGTGCGAGTTTTTCCAGTTCGCCGACCGCCGCTTCCGGCGCCACCAGCCAACCGAGTCTCCAGCCGGTCATGCCGAAATACTTTGAAAAACTATTCAGCACGAAGGCGCTGTCATCGACTTCCAGTACGCTGGCGGCATCGGTGCCGTAGGTCAGACCGTGGTAGATCTCGTCCACCACCAGATGGCCATGCCGCGCCTTGATCGCGGTCGACAGGCCCGCCAGCTCGTCTCGGGTCAGGATGGTCCCGGTCGGGTTGGCCGGCGACGCCACCAGCGCGCCGACGCTGTCGTGATCCCAATGACGCTCGACCAGGTCCGGTGTCAGTTGATACCGCACCTCCGGACCGACGGGGACAAGCTGCGCCGCACCTTCGACCAGCCGCAGGAAGTGCCGGTTGCACGGGTAACCCGGGTCCGCCAGCAGCCAGTGTTTGCCCGGATCCACCAGCAAGGCGCTGGCCAGCAGCAATGCGCCGGAACCGCCGGGGGTGATGAGGATTCGCTGCGGATCAATGTTCAAACCGTAACGCTGCTGATAGAAGCCGGAAATGGCCTCACGCAGTTCGGGAATGCCACGGGCAGCGGTGTAACGGGTTTTCCCCGCCGTCAGTGCGGCCTGGCCAGCCTGGATGATCGGCTCGGCGGTGGTGAAGTCCGGTTCGCCGATTTCCAGGTGGATCACATCGTGGCCGGCGGCTTGCAGCTCATTGGCCCGCGCCAGCAGCGCCATGACATGGAACGGTTCGATTGCGCGACTGCGGGCACTGTAGGACTGAGCCATTAGCCTTCCTTCAACGAGGGAAAAAAACCGATTCTACCCAAGCGCAGGAACGAGCGAGAACCTAAAGCGGTCAGACGCCTTAAGACCCTGGCCACAAACGACTCATGCGAGTGCGCGAGGTTTGACTAAAATCATTAATTGATCAGGTCTCCAGCACCACCAGTCAAGGCTTTGCAATCATTTGCAAGCCCTTCGGGCCACTACCTCGACATCCGGGAGTAGCGCGGCCCGATTTGATCTGGTAAGTTCGCCCGCTTGCAGCCGCAGGGCCGGCAGGTGTCGGTGATGGAGCAATCCTGCGCAGATGGATTACAAGAGTAGAGGCGGTCCATTTCATGCCCACCCAAGCAAAGCAGCAAAATCAGTCGATCAGCGGCTTCGAACCCTACAAAGAAGTAAAGGGCGAGGAGTACATGGGCAAACCCATGCGCGCTCACTTCACCAAGATCCTGAATAAGTGGAAACAGGACTTGATGCAGGAAGTCGACCGCACGGTTGATCACATGAAAGACGAAGCGGCCAACTTCCCTGACCCGGCAGACCGTGCCAGCCAGGAAGAAGAGTTCAGCCTTGAATTGCGCGCCCGCGACCGTGAGCGCAAGTTGATCAAGAAGATCGACAAGACGCTGCAATTGATCGAAGACGAAGAATATGGCTGGTGCGAGTCCTGCGGCGTCGAGATCGGCGTCAAGCGACTGGAAGCCCGCCCTACCGCCGACATGTGCGTTGACTGCAAGACCCTGGCGGAAATCAAGGAAAAGCAAGTCGGCAAGTAATCTCGACTTGAACGAAGAACGGAGCGTGCGAACGCTCCGTTTTTGTTTCCGACATTTGCCCCGACAGCAAAACTGTGGGAGCGAGCCTGCTCGCGAAGAGGCCTTAAGCTTCATACACCGCTTTCGCAAGCAAGCTCGCTCCCACAGGGTCTGGCACAAGCCTGGAAAAGTAACATCGCCTATATGACTGCCACCTCCTACATCGGTCGCTTCGCCCCCACGCCAAGCGGCCACCTGCATTTCGGTTCGCTGGTTGCCGCGCTGGCCTCGTACCTCGACGCGCGGTCGGTGGGCGGGCGTTGGCTGATGCGCATGGAAGACCTCGATCCGCCACGGGAAGAACCCGGCGCGCAAGCGGCCATCCTCAAGGCGCTGGAAAGCTACGGTTTCGAGTGGGACGGCGAAATGGTCCGACAAAGCGACCGGCACGATGCCTACGCCGAAGTGCTCAATCGCCTGTTCAATCATGGCCTGGCCTACGCCTGCACCTGTTCGCGCAAACAGATTGAGCCCTATCACGGCATTTATCCGGGCCTGTGCCGCAATGCCGGCCATGGCACTGAAGACGCTGCGATTCGCCTGCGTGTGCCCGAGCTCGAATACCACTTCATCGACCGAGTGCAAGGTGAATACCGCCAGCATCTGGGTCGGGATGTCGGTGATTTCGTGATCCGCCGCCGCGATGGACTCTACGCCTACCAATTGGCCGTGGTCCTCGATGACGCCTGGCAAGGCGTCACCGACATCGTCCGTGGCGCGGACCTGCTCGACTCCACGCCACGTCAGCTCTATCTGCAGGAACTGCTGGGTTTCTCGCAACCGCGCTATCTGCACATCCCGCTGATTACCCAGCCTGACGGCAACAAGCTCGGCAAGTCCTACCGTTCGCCACCGCTGACCGAAGATCAGGCCACACCTTTGTTACTGCGTGCATTGCGCGCGCTCGGGCAGAATCCGGGCGCCGAACTGGCGTATGCCACCCCACGTGAAGTGCTGAACTGGGGTATTGCCCACTGGGATGCGCTGAAGATCCCACGCACACTCAACCTGCCCGAAGCGCAACTACAGTGATCAGACTTGCAGTGGCGCGCCCATCCGTTACCATCGCCGCACGTTTTCGGGCACGCGCATAAAAAAGAGAGGCCGGGATGTACATCTATCGCTTGGTCCTGCTCCTGGTAGTGGGGATTTACCTGTTCTCCCCGGCCATCATGGATTGGTGGATCGACGCCACTGGCGCCTGGTATCGCCCTTATCTGCTCTGGCTGATTCTGATCGTCGTGACCTTCATCCTGCAGAGCCAAAAAGATGCCGATGAGCTTTAGCCTGACCCAGATGATCCTGATCAGCGCCGCGTACCTGGCGGTGCTGTTCGGCGTCGCCTGGATCAGCGAACGGGGCATGATCCCCCGGGCGATCATTCGCCACCCGCTGACGTACACCCTGTCGCTGGGTGTTTACGCCAGTGCCTGGGCGTTTTACGGCACGGTGGGCCTGGCCTATCAGTACGGCTACGGCTTTCTCTCCAGCTACCTCGGGGTTTCCGGGGCATTTCTGCTGGCGCCGGTGTTGCTGTATCCGATCCTGAAAATTACGCGCACCTATCAGCTGTCGTCACTGGCGGACCTGTTCGCGTTCCGTTTCCGCAGCACCTGGGCCGGCGCACTGACCACGATCTTCATGCTGATCGGCGTACTGCCGTTGTTGGCGTTGCAGATTCAGGCGGTGGCCGACTCGATCGGTATTCTCACCCGCGAGCCGGTGCAGCATCGCGTGGCCCTGAGCTTCTGCGCACTGATTACGCTGTTCACGATTTTCTTTGGCTCGCGCCACATCGCCACCCGCGAGAAACATGAAGGGCTGGTGTTCGCGATTGCATTCGAGTCGGTGATCAAGCTGATCGCCATTGGCGGCGTTGGTTTGTATGCACTTTACGGCGTGTTCGACGGCCCGCAACAGCTTGAGCTTTGGTTGCTGCAAAACCAGACCGCCCTCGCCGCGCTGCACACGCCGTTGCAGGAAGGCCCGTGGCGCACGCTGCTGCTGGTGTTCTTCGCCTCGGCGATTGTGATGCCGCACATGTATCACATGACGTTTACCGAAAACCTCAACCCGCGCTCACTGGTCAGTGCGAGCTGGGGCTTGCCGCTGTTCCTGCTGTTGATGAGCCTGGCGGTGCCGCTGATTCTCTGGGCCGGCCTGAAACTGGGCGCGACCACCAATCCTGAATATTTCACGCTGGGCATCGGCATCGCCGCCAACAGCAAAGCCCTGGCGCTGCTGGCGTACATTGGCGGGCTATCGGCAGCCAGCGGGCTGATCATCGTCACCACCCTCGCACTGTCCGGGATGGCGTTGAACCACCTGGTGCTGCCGCTTTATCAGCCACCGGCCGAAGGCAACATCTACCGCTGGCTGAAGTGGACGCGTCGGGCGCTGATCGTCGCGATCATCATGGCCGGTTACGGCTTCTATCTGCTGCTGGGCGCGGAGCAGGATCTGGCCAACCTCGGCATCGTCGCGTTTGTCGCGACGTTGCAGTTCCTGCCTGGCGTACTGTCTGTCCTGTATTGGCCGACCGCCAACCGTCGCGGCTTCATCGCCGGTTTGCTGGCGGGGATTCTGGTGTGGCTGGTGACCATGCTGTTGCCACTGGTCGGCAACCTGCAAGGCTTCTACATCCCGCTGCTAAACATGATCTACGTGCTGGACGACACCAGTTGGCACATGGCCGCAATCGCTTCGCTGGCCGCCAACGTGCTGATGTTCACCCTGATTTCACTGTTCACCAACGCCAGTCCCGAGGAGGCCAGCGCTGCCGAAGCCTGCGCCGTGGACAACGTGCGTCGCCCGCAACGCCGCGAACTGCACGCGGCCTCGCCTCAAGAGTTTGCCACGCAACTGGCCAAACCCTTGGGCGCCAAGGCTGCGCAAAAGGAAGTCGAACAAGCGCTGCGCGATCTCTATCTGCCGTTTGACGAGCGCCGTCCTTACGCCTTGCGCCGCTTGCGTGACCGGATCGAGGCCAACCTCTCGGGCCTGATGGGGCCGAGCGTCGCCCAGGACATGGTTGAGACCTTCCTGCCCTACAAGGCCGGCGGCGAAAACTACGTCACCGAGGACATCCACTTCATCGAAAGCCGACTCGAGGACTACCACTCGCGCCTCACCGGCCTTGCCGCTGAACTCGATGCCCTGCGCCGCTATCACCGCCAGACCCTGCAAGAATTGCCGATGGGCGTCTGCTCGCTGGCCAAGGATCAGGAAATCCTCATGTGGAACAAAGCCATGGAGGAGCTGACCGGCATTGCCGCGCAGCGCGTGGTCGGTTCGCGCCTGAGCACCATCGCCGATCCGTGGAAAGAACTGCTGCAAGGCTTCATCAACCTGCCGGACGAGCACCTGCACAAACAGCACTTGGCGCTTGATGGCCAGACCCGCTGGCTGAACCTGCACAAAGCGGCAATCGACGAGCCGCTCGCGCCGGGTAACAGTGGCTTGGTCTTGCTGGTGGAAGACCTGACCGAAACACAAATGCTCGAAGACAAACTGGTGCACTCCGAGCGTCTGGCCAGCATCGGGCGCCTCGCTGCGGGCGTGGCCCATGAAATCGGCAACCCGATCACTGGCATCGCGTGTCTGGCGCAGAACCTGCGCGAAGAACGCGAAGACGATGGCGAGCTGAAGGAAATCAGCGGGCAGATTCTGGAGCAGACCAAACGCGTATCGCGCATCGTGCAGTCGCTGATGAGTTTCGCCCACGCCGGCAGTCATCAGCACAGCGACGAGCCCGTCTGTCTGGCCGAAGTGGCGCAGGATGCCATCGGTTTGCTGGCCCTGAACCGACGTAATTTCGAAGTGCAGTTCTACAACCTGTGCGACCCCGATCACTGGGTCGAAGGCGATCCGCAGCGACTCGCCCAGGTACTGATCAACCTGCTCTCAAACGCCCGTGACGCCTCGCCTCCCGGCAGCGCGGTGCGGGTAAAAAGCGAAGCCGGCGAACACACGGTCGACCTGATCGTGGAGGACGAAGGCAGCGGTATTCCGAAGAACATCATGGACCGATTGTTCGAACCTTTCTTCACCACCAAGGATCCTGGCGAAGGCACCGGTCTGGGCCTTGCACTGGTCTATTCCATCGTTGAAGAGCATTATGGACAAATCACCATCGACAGCCCGGCTGATGTTCAAAGCCAACGCGGCACCCGTATCCGGGTGACCTTGCCGCGTCATGTCGAAGCGACGTCCGCTGTGAACTGAGACCGTCGAGAGTATCGAATCAATGCCGCACATTTTGATCGTCGAAGACGAAACAATTATCCGCTCCGCCTTGCGCCGCCTGCTGGAACGAAACCAGTACCAGGTGAGCGAAGCCGGTTCAGTGCAGGAAGCACAAGAACGCTTCACCATTCCCACGTTCGACCTGATCGTCAGCGACTTGCGCCTGCCTGGCGCGCCGGGCACCGAGTTGATCAAACTCGGCCAGGGCACTCCAGTGCTGATCATGACCAGCTACGCCAGCCTGCGCTCGGCGGTCGACTCCATGAAGATGGGCGCGGTGGATTACATCGCCAAGCCTTTCGACCACGACGAAATGCTCCAGGCCGTCGCACGCATCCTGCGTGATCGGCAAACGGTACAGACCAGCGGTGAACCCGTGGCCGGCAAAGCCGCCAATGGCGCCGCGAAACCGGGTGTCGACAACAGCAACGGCGAAATCGGCATCATCGGTTCATGCCCGCCGATGCAGGACCTGTACAGCAAGATCCGCAAAGTGGCGCCGACCGATTCCAATGTCCTGATCCAGGGCGAATCCGGCACCGGTAAAGAACTGGTGGCGCGCGCCCTGCACAACCTCTCCAGACGTGCCAAGGCACCGATGATTTCGGTGAACTGCGCAGCGATTCCGGAAAGTCTGATCGAGTCCGAACTGTTCGGCCACGAAAAAGGCGCGTTCACCGGCGCCAGCGCCGGACGTGCCGGCCTGGTGGAAGCGGCGGACGGCGGCACCTTGTTCCTCGATGAAATCGGCGAACTGCCGCTGGAAGCCCAGGCTCGCTTGCTGCGCGTGTTGCAGGAAGGTGAAATTCGCCGAGTGGGCTCGGTGCAGTCGCAGAAGGTCGATGTGCGTTTGATCGCCGCGACCCACCGCGACCTCAAGAGCCTGGCCAAGATCGGTCAGTTCCGTGAAGACTTGTATTACCGCCTCCACGTGATCGCCCTGAAACTGCCGGCCCTGCGCGAGCGTGGCGCCGACGTCAACGAAATCGCCAATGCTTTCCTGGCGCGGCAGAGCGCGCGGGTCAACCGCACCGACCTGAAATTCGCCGCGGACGCCGAGCAGGCAATTCGTCATTACTCCTGGCCGGGCAACGTGCGTGAACTGGAAAACGCGGTCGAACGTGCGGTCATCCTGTGCGAGAGCCCGGAAATTTCCGCCGAGCTGCTGGGCATCGACATCGAGCTGAGCGACCTGGAAGACGACGATTTCATCGGCCTGCCTCCGCAACAGGGCAACGGTGCCGGCAACAACAATCATGAGCCGACCGAAGACCTGTCTCTGGAAGATTACTTCCAGCACTTCGTTCTCGAGCATCAGGACCACATGACCGAAACCGAGCTGGCACGCAAACTCGGCGTCAGTCGCAAATGCCTGTGGGAACGCCGTCAGCGCCTGGGTATTCCGCGGCGCAAGACCGGGGTGGCCAGCGAGAGCTGAGCGGGTAACACATAACTGTGTGAAAAAACTGTTACCTCAGCTTTTTCACGTAACAGAAACCGGGGCTTACGGTAACGAAGCCCCGGTTTTTTTGGGCCTCGAAAAAGCCAATCAAGTGACATAACCCCTTGTTTTGCTGGGCATCACAAAAGTTGGCACGCACCCTGCTATATGTTTGGTACAAGAACAATAACAAGCAATGCACAAGACAATAAAAATAAGACGAATCGACTCACGCACAATAAAAACAAGACGGCATGAGGCGCAGCTAACTGATTCTTTTGGAGAGGCGTTGTATTTGGGGCTAGCCCCACGACCAGGCCGAGAACAACAAAAACTGTCCTAAGACAGAGCCTGAACTGGTTGGATCGCAAGATCACTGCAGCACAGCGACCAAAGCAATCCGTTTGCTCTTGGCTCCCGATTGGGAGGGTCATGAAGGAAAACTTCATGACGCGGGCACTCAACAAAAACAAAAAGCCCGAAACCAATAACAAAAATAGAACATGCAACTACTTCTTGGGGAGCTTCGGCTCCCCTTGTAGTTTCTGGCGTTTACCCCCGTACCAGACATGCCCTTCAAGCGCTTGCGCAGCTTCCTACACCATCCCCCGACTAAATGCTAGAATCCCCGCCCATCATGCGGTCATTCTTCGTTATGGCCGAACATTCCTTCAAACAGTGCATCCCATGCTGAAGAAGTTGTTCCAGTCATTCCGTTCTCCCAAGCGTCATACGCAACACATTCGCAGCACGCCTGAAGTGCTCAACAGCGGCCAACATTCGCTGCAGAAGGCGCAATTCAGCCGTTACGCGGTGAATATCGTCGAACGCCTGCAGAACGCCGGTTACCAGGCTTACCTGGTCGGCGGTTGTGTGCGTGACATGATGCTGGGCATCACGCCGAAAGATTTTGACGTCGCCACCAGTGCTACCCCTGAGCAGGTGCGCGCCGAATTCCGCAATGCGCGGATCATTGGCCGCCGCTTCAAACTGGTGCATATCCACTTTGGCCGAGAAATCATTGAAGTCGCGACCTTCCGCGCCAATCACCCGCAAAACGACGAAGAGGAAGACAGCAACCAGTCTTCCCGCAACGAGAGCGGGCGCATTCTGCGCGATAACGTTTACGGCACGCTGGAAGAGGACGCGCAACGCCGCGACTTCACCATCAACGCCCTGTATTACGACCCGGTCAGCGAGCGCATTCTCGATTACGCCAACGGCGTACACGACATTCGCAATCACCTGATCCGCCTGATTGGCGATCCGAAGCAACGCTACCAGGAAGACCCGGTGCGGATGCTGCGGGCCGTGCGTTTCGCCGCCAAGCTGAATTTCGGCATCGAAAAACACAGCGCCCTGCCGATCCGCGATCTGGCGCCAATGCTGCGCGAGATCCCGTCGGCTCGCCTGTTCGAAGAAGTGCTCAAGCTGTTCCTCTCCGGCCACGCCGCGGACACCTTTGAGATGCTGGTCGACTTGCAGCTGTTCGATCCGCTGTTCCCGGCCAGTGCCGAGGCGCTGGAATACAACCCGACGTACACCCACACCCTGATCAGCGAAGCGCTGATCAACACCGACCTGCGCATCAAGCAGAACAAACCGGTGACCCCGGCGTTCCTGTTTGCGGCCCTGCTCTGGCCTGCCCTGCCCGCCCGCGTATTGCGCTTGCAGGAACGTGGCATGCCGCCGATTCCGGCGATGCAGGAAGCGGCGCACGAGCTGATTGCCGAGCAGTGCCAGCGGATCGCGATTCCAAAACGCTTCACCATGCCGATCCGCGAGATCTGGGACATGCAGGAACGTCTGCCGCGCCGCAGTGGCAAACGTGCCGACCTGTTGCTCGACAACCCGCGGTTCCGCGCCGGTTACGACTTCCTGCTGCTGCGCGAAAGCGCCGGTGAGCAGACCGATGGCCTGGGCGAATGGTGGACGGATTATCAGGACGCCAACGACAGCGAGCGCCGCGACATGATCCGCGACCTCAGCGGCAAGGACGAGGGCGCCAGCGGTGCGCCGCGCAAACGTCGCCGCAGCGGCGGTGCCAAGCGCAAACGTGCAGCTGGCGCGCCGAGCACCACGGGCGAGTAATCGATGGAACGCATCTACATCGGCATGGGCAGCAATCTGGCTGACCCCGCCGAACAATTGCGCAGCGCCGTCGAAGCGCTGGCGCGGTTGCCGCAGACCGAACTGGTCGGGGTTTCCGCTTTTTATCAAAGCGACTCGCTGCTGCCCGGCCAACCGCGTTACACCAACGCGGTCGCCGCCCTCGACAGCACGCTTGCACCGCTGGCGCTGCTCGACGCGCTGCAAGCCATCGAGAACGGACAGGGCCGCGAGCGTCTCGAACGCTGGGGGCCACGCACGCTGGATCTCGACATCGTGCTGTTCGGTAATCGGCTGATCGACGAACCGCGCCTCAAGGTGCCTCACTACCATATGCAGGAACGCGCGTTCGTTCTGTATCCGCTGGCCGAACTGGCGCCGGTGGATTTACGCTTGGCGGATGGCCGTGCCTTGGCCGAACTGCTCGCGTCCTGCCCGTTTGTCGGGCTGGAACGCCTCTCCCAGAATTGACCACAATCCCCTGTGGGAGCGAGCTTGCTCGCGATAGCGGCAGCCCATTCAACATTGATGTTGGCTGATATACCGCCATCGCGAGCAAGCTCGCTCCCACATTGTTTTTGTGTCGAACACAAGATTGCAGCTGCTGAATCGCATCAGTTACGTCGGTAACACCCCACGCGTAACAATGCGGTAACACACGCAATTGACTTCCCGAGTTCTCCTCACGACTATAGGCGTCCCGCTGCCGCCAACACGGCGTTGAAGGGCGCAATCCAGGCCTTAAAAGCACGACAACAGACCGTGCGCCTGTATTTAACGAAGAATCACGCGCGTTACTCGCAGTAGTTTCCACAGCGCCTGAATGAGGAACTTTTCATGCCAGCCATCACCCTGACCACTCTGCAAGGTCTCAAGCAAAAAGGTGAAAAAATCACCATGCTGACCTGCTATGACGCGACCTTCGCCCACGCCTGCAATGAGGCGGGTGTCGAAGTGCTGTTGGTGGGCGACTCCCTCGGCATGGTTCTGCAAGGTCACGACAGCACCCTGCCGGTGACCACCGCCGAGATGGCTTACCACGTCGCGTCCGTCAAACGCGGTAACACTGACGCGTTGATCCTCGCCGACCTGCCTTTCATGGCCTACGCCACCCTCGAACAAACCATGACCAACAGCGCCCTGTTGATGCAGGCCGGTGCGCACATGGTCAAGGTCGAAGGCGCGCTGTGGCTGGCGGACTCAATTCGTCTGCTGGCCGAACGCGGCATCCCGGTGTGCGCGCACATGGGCCTGACGCCGCAATCGGTCAACATTCTGGGCGGTTACAAAGTCCAGGGCCGTAGCGAGAACCAGGCCCGGCAGATGCGCGCCGACGCCATCGCCCTGGAACAGGCCGGTGCCGCCATGCTGCTGCTCGAATGCGTACCGAGCGAACTGGCTCAGGAAATTACCCAGGCGGTGGGGATTCCGGTGATCGGCATCGGCGCCGGCAGCGGCACCGACGGCCAGGTCCTGGTGCTGCACGACATGCTCGGTCTGTCGATTACTGGTCGAGTGCCAAAATTCGTGAAGAACTTCATGAACGGCCAAACCAGCATTCAAGCGGCCCTGAGCGCATACGTCACTGAAGTCAAAGCAGCGACTTTCCCTGGTATCGAACACGGATTCTCTGCATGAACACCGTAAAAACCGTACGCGAACTGCGGGCCGCTGTAGCCCGCGCCCGCGGTGAAGGCAAGCGCATCGCCTTCGTACCGACCATGGGCAACCTGCACAGCGGCCATATTGCGCTGATTACCAAAGCCAGCCAGCGCGCGGATTTCGTCGTTGCGAGCATTTTCGTCAACCCGCTGCAATTCGGCGCCGGCGAAGACCTCGACAAGTACCCGCGCACCCTGGCGGCGGATCAGGAACAACTGCTCCAGGCCGGTTGCCACTTGCTGTTCGCGCCGACCGTTGAAGAAATGTACCCCGACGGCATGACCGGCCAGACCCGCGTCAGCGTTCCGCAACTGTCCGAAGGCCTGTGCGGCGCCAGCCGTCCGGGGCATTTCGAAGGTGTGGCGACGGTGGTCAGCAAACTGTTCAACATGGTCCAGCCGGACCTGGCGATCTTTGGCCAGAAAGACTTCCAGCAACTGGCCGTGATTCGCGCGCTGGTGCATGACCTGAACATGCCGATCCAGATCATCGGTGAGCCAACGGTGCGTGCGGCCGATGGGCTGGCGCTGTCATCGCGCAATGGGTTTCTCAGTGAAGAACAGCGGGCCGTGGCGCCGGTTGTGTATCGCACGCTGTCGTCGATTGCCGAAGCCATTAAACAAGGTGAACGCGATTATCCTGCGTTGATCGACGCCCAGACCAAGCAGCTTGAGGCAGCGGGTTTGCGCACCGATTACCTGGAAATCCGTCATGCGCTGACGTTGCGTCCGGCGACGGCGGAAGATCGGGACTTGGTGATTCTGGTCGCGGCCTTCCTCGGCACCACGCGGTTGATCGACAACCTGCACCTGAACCTCGACGCCACTGTCTGACTCACCAACGAACCCTGTGGGAGCGAGCTTGCTCGCGATGAGGGACTGACATTCAACATAGGTGTTGCCTGACAGTTCGCTATCGCGAGCAAGCTCGCTCCCACATTGGTATTTGTGGCGATCTCCGGACCGTATTGCCGCCCTTTAAGCCTTCGGGCAAACTGCCCGCCGTTCGATTCCGACCTGGGAAAACACTCATGCACGCCATCATGCTCAAGGCCAAGCTGCATCGCGCCGAAGTCACCCACGCAGTACTCGATTACGAAGGTTCTTGCGCCATCGACGGCGAATGGCTGGACTTGTCCGGCATCCGTGAATACGAACAGATCCAGATCTACAACGTCGACAACGGCGAGCGCTTCACCACCTACGCCATTCGCGGCGAAGAAGGTTCGCGCATGATCTCGGTCAACGGCGCCGCCGCCCACAAGGCCAAGGTCGGCGACCGTGTGATCATCTGCGCTTACGCTCACTACAGCGAAGCCGAACTGCTCAACTTCAAGCCGCGCATGCTCTACATGGCACCAGGTAACGAGTTGAGCCACACCAGCAATGCCATTCCGGTTCAGGTCGCCTGACCGAATCTTCTCTTCCGTTTGTCGGACCGTTCCCTGCTTCATGTACAAAAAAGTACCGGGAACGGGTCAGACAAAGTCAAGACAGATCGCAGCGCGAGGTTTACTGTATTCGCCCTGTGCCATGAAATCGTGTCGACGCAGTTGACCGGACGCCCACCCGCAGCGCTCCGGGATTTTTTAGTGTTCAAAAGGCCGTTCAAGTAAAAAGGAAACCCGCAGCGATGGCGTACTACCGCACTCCTCAAGACGTGACCGCTCTGCCCGCCTGGCAGGCGCTGAATGACCACCGCCAAGCCATGCAGGATTTCAGCATGCGCGAAGCCTTCAATGCCGATCCGCAGCGCTTCACCCAATTCACCCTCAGCAGCTGCGGCCTGTTTCTCGACTACTCGAAGAACCTGATCAACGCCGAGACCCGCAATCTGCTGGTGGGCCTGGCCAACGAAGTCGACCTTCAGGGCGCGATCAAGGCGCTGTTCGAAGGAGAAATCGTCAACTCTTCCGAAGGGCGTCCGGCCCTGCACACCGCGTTGCGCCGCCCAGTGGGCGAAAAACTGTCGGTCAACGGCGTCAACGTGATGCCGGAAGTACACAAGGTGTTGAACCAGATCACCGACCTCGTGGGCCGCATCCACGACGGTCTGTGGCGCGGTTATTCCGAAAAGCCGATCACGGATGTGGTGAACATCGGCATCGGCGGTTCGTTCCTCGGCCCGGAGCTGGTGTCCGAAGCGCTGCTGTCCTACGCGCAGAAAGGCGTGCGCTGCCACTACCTGGCGAACATCGATGGCAGTGAGTTCCACGAACTGACCATGAAGCTGCGCGCCGAGACCACGTTGTTCATCGTCTCGTCGAAATCCTTCAACACCCTCGAAACCCTGAAAAACGCTCAGGCCGCTCGCGCCTGGTACCTGGCTCAGGGCGGTTCGGAAGCCGAGCTGTATCGTCACTTCATCGCGGTCTCGAGCAACAACGCCGCCGCCGTGGCGTTCGGTATCCGCGAAGAAAACATCTTCCCGATGTGGGACTGGGTTGGCGGCCGTTACTCGCTGTGGTCGGCCATCGGTTTGCCGATTGCCCTGGCCATCGGCATGTCCAACTTCAAGGAACTGCTGTCCGGTGCCTACACCATGGACCAGCATTTCCAGAGCGCACCGTTCGAGCAGAACATGCCGGTGCTGCTGGCGTTGCTCGGTGTCTGGTACGGCAACTTCTGGGGCGCGCAGAGCCACGCGATCCTGCCGTACGACCACTACCTGCGCAACATCACCAAGCACTTGCAACAACTGGACATGGAATCCAACGGCAAGAGCGTGCGCCAGGACGGCACACCGGTGTCCACCGACACCGGTCCGGTGATCTGGGGCGGCGTGGGTTGCAACGGTCAGCACGCGTATCACCAGTTGCTACACCAAGGCACCCAACTGATTCCGGCCGACTTCATTGTGCCGATCGTCAGCTTCAACCCGGTGTCCGATCACCACCAGTGGCTGTACGCCAACTGCCTGTCGCAAAGCCAGGCGCTGATGCTCGGCAAGACCCGCGCCGAGGCCGAAGCCGAGCTGCGTGACAAAGGCATGGCCGAAGCGGACGTGCAGAAACTCGCGCCGCACAAGGTGATCCCGGGCAACCGTCCGAGCAACACCCTGGTGGTCGAACGCATCAGCCCGCGTCGTCTCGGCGCACTGGTGGCGATGTACGAACACAAAGTCTTCGTGCAAAGCGTGGTCTGGGGCATCAACGCCTTCGACCAGTGGGGCGTGGAACTGGGCAAAGAGCTGGGCAAAGGCGTCTACAACCGCCTGGTCGGCAGCGAAGAAACCCCGGCTGATGACGCATCCACCCAGGGCCTGATCAACTACTTCCGCGGTCGTCACCGCGGTTAAGTCACTCAAAACCCGATCCCTGTGGGAGCGAGCTTGCTCGCGATAGCGGTTAGTCATTCAACATTGATGTTGACTGATACGACGCCATCGCGAGCAAGCTCGCTCCCACATTGGTTCGATGTACACCTTGAACTCGATATTCTCAGGGCGCATCTTTAGATCTTGTCGTGCAAACAAGAATAAGGAACCGTCATGTTCGATATCAGCACGTTCCCCCAAGCCGATGCCGTCCGCCGGGCCGCGCAACTCAGTCAAGACGACTACAAGCGCCTGTACCGCCAATCCATCGAACACCCCACCGAATTCTGGGCCGAACAGGCTTCACGCTTTCTCGACTGGAGCAAACCGTGGGATACCGTCCAGCGCTATAACCTGAAAACCGGTGAAGCCAGCTGGTTTGCGGGTGGAAAGCTGAATGTCAGTTACAACTGCATCGACCGCCACCTGGAAAAACGCGGTGATCAGATCGCAATCATCTGGGAAGGCGACGACCCCGCCGAATCGGCCCAGATCACTTACAAAAAACTGCATCACAACGTCTGCCGACTGGCCAACGTGCTCAAAAACCGTGGTGTGAAGAAAGGCGACCGCGTGTGCATTTACATGCCGATGATCCCCGAAGCCGCCTACGCCATGCTCGCCTGTTCGCGAATCGGCGCGGTGCATTCGGTGGTGTTTGGCGGGTTCTCCCCCGATTCTGTGCGCGACCGGATTCTCGATGCCGACTGCCGCACCGTGATCACCGCCGATGAAGGCGTGCGCGGCGGTAAATTCGTCCCGCTCAAACAAAAAGTCGACCAGGCGCTGCAAAGTTGCCCGAACGTCAGCACCGTGATCGTGGTCGAGCGCACTCAGGGCGATGTCGACTGGGTCGAAGGTCGCGATCTCTGGTATCACCAGGCCCTGCGTGACGTCAGCGACGATTGCCCGCCGGAACCCATGGACGCCGAAGACCCGCTGTTCATCCTCTACACCTCCGGCAGCACGGGCAAACCCAAAGGCGTGCTGCACACCACCGGCGGCTATCTGTTGCAAGCGGCGATGACCTTCAAATACGTGCTCGATTACCGCGACAACGAAGTCTTCTGGTGCACCGCCGATGTCGGCTGGGTCACCGGCCACAGTTACATCGTCTACGGCCCGCTGGCCAACGGCGCGACCACGCTGATCTTTGAAGGCGTGCCGAGCTACCCGAGCAGCTCGCGCTTCTGGCAGGTGATCGACAAACACCACGTGAACATTTTCTACACCGCCCCCACCGCCCTGCGTTCGCTGATGCGCGAAGGCCCCGAACCGTTGAAAGAAACGTCTCGCGCAAGCCTCAGATTACTCGGCAGCGTCGGTGAGCCGATCAACCCTGAAGCGTGGGACTGGTACTTCAATGTTGTGGGCGAGCAGCGTTGCCCGATCGTTGATACCTGGTGGCAGACCGAAACCGGCGGCATCATGCTCAGCCCGCTGGTCAGCGCGCAGCGGATCAAACCCGGCAGTGCCACACAACCGATGTTCGGTGTGCAACCGGTGTTGCTGGACGAAGTGGGCAAGGAAATCAAAGGCGCCGGCAGCGGCGTACTGGCGATCAAGTCCAGCTGGCCGGCGCAGATCCGCAGCGTCTACGGCGACCCGCAACGGATGGTCGACACCTATTTCAAACCCTATCCCGGCTACTACTTCACCGGCGACGGCGCGCGGCGCGACGAGGACGGCGATTACTGGATCACCGGGCGCATCGACGACGTGATCAACGTTTCCGGCCACCGCATCGGCACCGCCGAAGTGGAAAGCGCCCTGGTGCTGCACGACAGCATCGCCGAAGCGGCGGTGGTCGGTTACCCTCACGACGTCAAAGGCCAGGGCATCTATGCCTTTGTCACGCCCATGAACGGCACCGAGCCCAACGACGAACTGAAGAAAGAGCTGCTGGCCCACGTCAGCAAGGAAATCGGCAGTTTCGCCAAACCGGACCTGATCCAGTGGGCACCGGCCTTGCCGAAAACCCGTTCGGGCAAGATCATGCGGCGGATTCTGCGCAAGATCGCCTGCAATGAGCTGGACAGTCTGGGCGACACGTCGACCCTGGCCGATCCGAGCGTGGTTCAGGACCTGGTCGATAAGCGCCTGAACCAGTAACGCACGACCCTTTGTAGGCGCCAGCAAGCAGGCGCCTACAGGGGCAATGCGATGACATTTTTTTTCACCACCGAGTCGCCATGGAATTCATCCGCAGCCGCATCGAAACCCAGGTCATGAGCCTCACCGGTCTGTCCCTCGGTCAGCTCGACCTGGAAAACCCCAAGGGCGATCCCGGCCTGTTCGGCCCCGATTCGGTCAGCTGGCAAGTCCACGGCGACTTCAGCAGCATGCTCATCGGCGGCATCAGTGCGCTGATGCTGCAAGCCCTGCACCCTTTGGCGCTGGCCGGGGTCTGGGACCATTCGAATTTTCGCGAGGACATGCTCGGTCGCCTGCGCCGCACCGGGCAGTTCATTTCCGGCACCACGTTCGGCTCGCGCAAAGATGCCGACTGGCTGATCGAGAAAGTTCGCACCATTCACCTGCAAGTAACCGGCACCGCGGCGGATGGCCGGCCTTACGCCGCCAGCGATCCCGATCTGTTGACCTGGGTGCACGTGGCCGAAGTCAGTAACTTCCTCGCGGCACATTTGCGTTACCGCAATCCGCGCCTGTCTGGGGCCGATCAGGACCGTTACTACGACGAAATTGCTCTGGTCGCCGAAAGACTCGGTGCTCGTGATGTGCCCCGTTCGCGACAGGAAATGGCCGAATACCTTGAGCGTATTCGCCCGCACCTGCTGTGCGACGAGCGCAGTCGCGAGGTGTTGCGATTGTTGTTGAACGCACCCTCCCCGAGCCGTCTGGCCAAGCCATTCGGCGGTTTGATGATGCAGGCCGGCATTGACCTGTTGCCGGATTGGGCCAGCGACATGCTGGGGGTGCGCCAGAGTTCGCTGCAACGCACGCTGATCCGCGCCAGCGTCAACCGCAGCGCGCCGATGCTGCGCTGGGCTGTGCGTAATGGCTCGGTGCATCGGGCGAAACGGCGGATGGGGTTGTTGACCTGAAAAAGAGCTTAAGAGCATCGCAAGCAGGCTCGCTCCCACAGGGTTATGTGTTCACAAATCCAGTGTGGGAGCGAGCTTGCTTGCGATGGCAGCAACTCGGTCTCATGCCAAGCTGTTAAACTCCCGCGCCAAATTCCCTCCTGCAAGGCGCCCAGCATGTCTTCCTTGAATCAGGCGCTGCGCGCCGCCCTCGAACATCGCCAGGACCTGCTTGCCGAACTGCATCAGCAAGGCACCGATTGCTATCGCCTGTTCCACGGCAGCCAGGAAGGCGTCGGCGGTCTGACCATCGACCGCTACGGCCCGCAGTTGTTGGTGCAGAGCTTTCACCAGTCATTGGAGCGCGACGCCCTGCTGCACGTGCATGAGGCGATCAACCAACATCTGGGCTTCGAGACCCTGCTGGTCTACAACGACCGCTCCCGGGGCAACTCGCGCATCGACCGTGAAGACACGGTCTACCGCGCCGACGAAGCCGCGCTGCAAGACTTGATCGGTCACGAATGGGGCCTCAATTACCGGGTTCGCGGCCGCCATGCAGGCCAGGATCCGTTGCTGTTCCTCGACCTGCGCAACACTCGCGGCTGGGTCAAGGAACACAGCCAGCACAAAAGCGTGCTCAACCTGTTTGCCTACACCTGCGGCGTCGGCCTGAGCGCGGCGGCCGGTGGCGCGAGCGAGGTGTGCAACCTGGACTTCGCCGAGGGCAATCTGGCGGTCGGCCGCGAAAACGGTCTGCTCAATCCGCAGTTGCCGACGATGCAGTTCATCCAGTCCGATTATTTCCCGGCGATTCGCCAACTCGCCGGCCTGCCCATCAGTCAGCGTCGCGGGCAGAAACTGCCGAGCTATCAACGCCTGGAACAACGTCAATACGACCTGGTGTTGCTGGATCCACCGGCCTGGGCCAAGAGCGCCTTCGGCACCGTCGACCTGCTGCGCGACTACCAGAGCCTGCTCAAACCTGCGCTGCTGACCACCGCCGACAATGGCGTACTGATCTGCTGCAACAACCTGGCAAAAGTCAGCATGGATGACTGGCGCGAACAGGTTTTGCGCTGCGCGGAGAAAGCCGGACGACCGGTGCGCGAGTGGACGGTGATGAAACCGGGAGCCGATTTCCCGTCAATGGATCAACAGCCGCCGCTTAAAACCCTGATCCTGCAGCTCTGATTCACGTCAGATAAATCTGAAAAATCCTGGGTTGAGCGATTACTTCGGAACCGGATTCGCATGCCATACTCCAAGGCACTCCGATTCAGACAGATGAAGCCGCACATGCCCAAAGGATTGATCCGCGCTATCGGCGCCTTGTTGACTGCTCTGGCCCTCTACAGCCTGCTGGGGTTTCTGATTTTGCCGGGCATCGCATTGCGGGTGGCCAACCAGCAATTGGCCACCTACGCCACGACGCCCGCCACGATTCAGCGAATCGAACTCAACCCGTTCAGCCTCGAAGTCACCCTGTGGGGCCTGATCATCGGCGAACCGGGCAAGGAACAGGTCGGCTTCGAACGCCTCTACGCCAACCTGCAGATCGACAGCCTCTGGACCAAAGCGCTGCACCTGTCCGATATCGAACTGGACAAACCCAAGACCGAAATCCTCTTTGGCAAGGACGGCAAGCTCAATCTGCTCGGCCTGTTCAAAATCCCCGCCAGCGAACCGACCCCGGCCGACCCGAACGCCAAACCGTTTCCGCTGCGCGTGGAGCGGATCAAACTGGCCGACGGTGCCGTGCACTTCAAGGATGAACGTCCCAGCGAAGCTATCGAGTTCCTCTACGACAAACTCGATTTCGAGCTGAACAACCTCAGCACCCTGCCCGAAGACAGCGCCGACATGACCCTTGTGGCCATCGGTCCGAACGGTGGCCAGATCGACTGGACCGGCAATTTCAGCCTGATCCCGATTGCCTCCGAAGGTAAGCTGAAAGTCACCGACGGCCAGATGAAAGCCTTTTGGCCCTATGTGCGCGACGCGCTGCCGCTGGTGCTGGAAAACGGCGTGCTGAACCTGAGCACCGACTACAAACTCAACCTCTCCAAGGAAACCGAACTGCTGCTGAGCAACGTCGCGGTCAGCGTCGCGCCTTTCGCCATCAACGCCCCGGACGGTCGACCGCTGGCGAAACTCGCGCGACTGGACATCACCGACACCACGGTGGACCTGGCCAAACAGCAAGTTGTGGTCGGCAAGATTCGCAGCCAGAAACTGGAAACCTGGGCGGCGCTTGAAGCTGATGGCCAACTCGACTGGCAGAAGCTGTTCGCCAGCCAACCGTCCAAGGAAGCAGCCAAGGCCAAAGCCGAGCCCGTCAGCACGCCAGCAGCAGCCGACTCGCCGAAAGCCCCTGCCGCGCCGAGCAAGCCTTGGCAGGTTTTGCTCAAAGACGTGCAACTGCGCGATTACCAGGTGCACCTGGCTGACCGCAAAGCGCAACCCGCCGTGACGCTGGACCTGAACCCGCTGAACCTGGACCTGCAGAATTTCGACAGCCTCAATGGCTCGCCTTTTACCCTCAAGCTCGACACCGGCGTGGGCAAGCAAGGCAAGATCACTGCCGAGGGCGAGGTCAACCTGGCCCCGGTCAGCGCCAGACTCAACGTGCAGACCAAAGACATCGACCTGCGGGTTGCCCAGTCCTACATCACCCCGTTCATTCGCCTCGAACTGCGCAGCGGCATGCTCGGCAGCGACCTGGCGGTCAACCTGAAAAGCACCGAGCCGTTGGCACTCAGCGTCACAGGACGTGCGCAGATCGATCAGTTGCACACCCTCGACACCCTGAAAACCCGCGACTTTCTCAAGTGGCAGCAGGTGGTGGTCGAAGGCTTGAATTATCAGCACGGCGACAGCCTGTCGATCGACAAGGTCAACCTGTTCCAGCCCTATGTGCGTTTCATGATCAACGATGACCGCACCACCAACGTCGATGACCTGCTGATCCCGCAACCGCCCGATTCCGGCGCAAAAACAGCGGCGGCCAAACCCGCCAGCAAGGACAAGCCGCTGGGCATCCACATTGGCGGGATTGCCATCAATGACGGCTCGGCGAACTTTGCCGACTTCAGCCTGACCCCTAACTTCGCCACCGCCGTGCAACAGCTCAACGGCCAGATCGGCACCATCGACAGCCGTCAGGCGAAACCGGCGACCGTCGACATCAAGGGCAAGGTCGATCGTTATGCACCGGTGACCATCAAGGGCTCGGTCAATCCGTTCGACCCGATGGCCAGCCTCGACATCGCCACCAGTTTCAAACGGGTCGAGCTGACCACACTGACGCCCTACTCCGGCAAGTTCGCCGGCTACCGTATCCGCAAGGGCCGGCTCAATCTCGATCTGCATTACCTGATCACCAAAGGTCAGCTCAAGGCGGAAAACAAAGTGGTGGTCGAGCAGTTGCAGCTCGGTGAAAAGGTCGACAGCCCGGACGCCGTCAGCCTGCCGTTGAAACTGGCGATTGCCCTGCTCAAGGATGTCGACGGCAAGATCTCCATCGAGCTGCCGGTGACGGGTGACCTCAACAATCCACAGTTCAGCGTCATGCCGATTGTCTGGCAGACCCTGCGCAATCTGATCGTCAAAGCCGCCGCCGCGCCGTTCAAAATGATTGGCGGGCTGGTCAGTGGCGGTGGTTCGGAAGACCTGGGTACGGTGTCGTTCGCACCGGGTTCAAGCGACCTGAGCAAGGAGGCCGAGGGTTCGTTGGTCAAACTGTCCAATGCGCTCAAGGAACGCCCGGCCCTGCGCCTGGAAATCGAAGGCACCGCTGCCGCCAGCAGCGATGGCCCGCCGATCGCCGAGCAACGCCTGGAACGGGAATACCAGTACAACTACTACAAGATGCTCCAGCGTCGCGGCGACAAAGTGCCGGCACAGGCTTCATTGCTGCAAGTACCGGACGGTGAGAAAGGCCCACTGCTGGAAGGCATCTACCGCACCCGCCTGAAAACCCAGCCACCCGCCGAATGGAAGGATCTGGGCAAGGAAGAACGCACCGCAAAAATGCGCGCCGACGTGATCAAGTTCTGGAGTACCAGCGACGTGCTGTTGCGCCAACTGGGCCAGGATCGCGCCAGCAGCATCAAGGATTATCTGGTCGACAAGGGTCAGTTGGCCGATGACCGCGTGTACTTCATCGACGCCAGCCTCGGCGAAGCCGAAAGTGACGGTCGGGTGGTGACGCCGTTGCACCTGGATGCCGAGTGATGATCAGGCGATTGCTGTTCGGCGTGGCGCTGGCACTGGCGGCCAGTCAGGCTTCGGCCGCCGATACCCTGCGCTGCGGCAGTCAATTGATCAGCGTGGGGGACAGGTCCAGCGAAGTGCTACAGAAATGCGGAGAGCCGGTCAGTCGCGATCTGTTGGGCTACAAGCGCAGCGCCAACCGCCGGGAAGAATTCCAGGTCGAGGAATGGACCTACGGGCCCAACGGCGGGATGTACCATTACCTGCGGTTTGAAGGTAATCGCCTTAGGCAGATCACCAGCAAACGCGGTAACTGACACACCGTAATCGCCAGCAAGCCGGCTCCTACCGTTTGGTTTTGCGGTGTCCACAATAGAACAGGCCCCAGACACGAATGTCCGGGGCCTGTAATGACCACATCCTTGTGGCCGTCGCATGAACTCTCAAGTTGCGGCAGACGTATGACTCGGCTCGTCTACCGCGTCTTCTCCCGGTTCAGGCGAGAAGTCTTGCCTTACTCGGCTTTCAGGCCGTCAGCGGAGACCGCTTTGACGCCTTTGATTTTCTTGGTGATGGCCACAGCAGTTTCTTTCTGAGCGTCAGTCACCGCGACGGTAGACGACAGGGAAACAACACCTTTGTTGGTTTCAACCTTGATGTCGGTACCAGGAATGCCTTTCTCGGTAACCAGGTCCGCTTTGACTTTGGTGGTGATCCAAGTATCGGAAGTGGCTTCTTTGGCTTCAGTGACCTCACCGGCAGCCAGCACCATTGGGGCCTGGGTAGCCTGGGTTTGAGCGAATGCTGCGTTGGCCATGGTCAGGGTCAGCGCGGTAGCAGCAGCGGCAGCGATAGCGAACTTCTTCATACGAGTAACTCCTGTTTTTTCATAAAGTCTGCTGCGTGTCTTGTCAGCAGGGTTACTGGGTATATTGCGAACGCTGTGCCAACTTTGAGACAGCTATTAATTCCTTATTAATCAACAAGTTAATAAATCTACTGTTTTTCGGAATCATGCAAATTGCATGACTTCGACATTCTCTACATGCAAGTTGCGGGTTTTACCGTTGGCCTAAGGCCATGAATTTTCGAGGTTTTCCAAATCTCATCAAACCGCGCAGCAAACTCGAGGTTTTTCACAAAAAAAATGCCCCATCTGACGATGGGGCATTTTTCTGTTTACACGTCTGCAGCGTTACGTTGCAGAGGCCGTGCAGCCAGGTGGTGCGTAATCGGCAGTGACGCCGGTTGCGCATGACCAGCCCGTAGTCGCGCTACGAGTCAGCGTAATGGTTTTACCTGCCACAGGTGCGGGGGCCTTTTGCAGGGTACAAACAATGGTGCCGGCGCCGGATGCAACCGTTCCGGTGACCGAGATTGCGCAGTTCTGCGTAGTGGTTCCGGCACCTGCCAGTGTGGTGGGTTCTGCAGTGCCAGCATTCATCAGGTCTTCAAACGAAACCTTCAACGCTGCAATTTCCGCCAACCCGGCCGTCACTTTCGCCCGGGCCTGATACTTCGAGTAAGCCGGCAACGCAAACGTCGCCAGAATCCCGATGATCGCCACCACGATCAACAGTTCGATCAGCGTAAAACCTTTCTGAGTATTCATAGACAAGCTCCATGCATGAGTCGAAATCTCATGATCTGAATTAGCCACAGCACAGCCCGTGCCAAGCCCGCCGCCCCCTGTTAACGGGGCGCGAGAACAATGCGATGCCTCTTCCAGCCCCCAGGATCCGCACTAACTGACACTTTTTGTCACCAGAGCAGCGCTGGTTTGGTTCCACCGGTTGACTAGGCTATAAGTCATGAACTGTCTGCGTCCGGTATCCCCATGAATGACATCGCCCTTAGCGGTCTGGCCAAGCAATTGGTCCTGGCCGAACTGCTCACTGACAAAAGCGCGCAACAGGCGTATCAGCAAGCCCAACGCCAGAAACTCTCCCTGGTCAGTTATCTGGTGCAGAACAAACTGGTGAAAAGCCGTCAGGTCGCCGAGATCGCCTCCGAGCATTTCGGCATGGCGCTGCTAGACCTCCACTGCCTGGACAAAGAGTCCCAACCCAAAGGGCTGGTCAGCGAAAAACTGGTTCGCCAGCACCAAGCCCTGCCCCTCTGGCGGCGCGGCAACAAGTTGTTCGTGGGGGTTTCCGACCCGACCAATCACCAGGCCATCAACGACATCCAGTTCAGCACCGGGCTGAGTACGGAAGCCATCCTGGTGGAGGACGACAAGCTCAGCGACGCCATCGACAAGTTCTTCGACAACCATGCCACCGGGCTGGAAGACATGCCCGACGTCGACCTCGATGGCGTGGACATTGAGTCGATCAATGACCACGACCAGGACGCCATCGCCGGACAGGATGCCGACGACGCGCCGGTGGTGCGATTCGTCCACAAGATGCTGCTCGACGCGATCAGGAGTGGTTCTTCCGACCTGCATTTCGAGCCCTACGAAAAAACCTACCGCGTACGCATGCGCACCGACGGCATGCTGCGTGAAGTCGCCAAGCCGCCGGTTCAACTGGCCAACCGCATCGCCGCCCGCCTGAAAGTCATGGCCAGTCTTGACATCTCCGAGCGGCGCAAACCCCAGGACGGGCGGATCAAGATGCGCCTGTCGAAGAGCAAGTCCATCGACTTCCGGGTCAATACCCTGCCGACCCTGTGGGGCGAGAAAGTGGTGATCCGGATCCTTGATCCATCGAGCGCGCAAATGGGCATCGACGCCCTCGGCTACGAGCCGGACCAGAAAGACCTGTACATGGCCGCGCTGAAGCAGCCGCAGGGGATGATTCTGGTGACCGGCCCCACCGGTTCGGGCAAGACCGTGTCGCTCTATACCGGGCTGAATATCCTCAACACCGTGGACATCAACATCTCCACCGCCGAAGACCCGGTGGAGATCAACATGGAAGGCATCAACCAGGTCAACGTCAATCCCAAGCAGGGACTGGGTTTTGCCCAGGCGCTGCGCTCGTTCCTGCGCCAGGACCCGGACGTGATCATGGTCGGCGAGATCCGCGACCTGGAAACCGCCGAGATCGCCATCAAGGCCGCCCAGACCGGGCACCTGGTGCTCTCGACCCTGCACACCAACAGCGCCGCAGAAACCCTGACCCGCCTGCACAACATGGGCATTCAGGGGTTCAACATCGCGACGTCGGTCAGCCTGATCATCGCCCAGCGCCTGGCGCGCAAACTGTGCAGCCATTGCAAGAAGCCCATCGACATTCCCCGCGAGGCATTGATCAAGGAAGGCTTCCCCGAGGAACGCATTGGCACGTTCACGATCTATGAGCCGGTCGGTTGCGATCAGTGCAACGGCGGCTACAAGGGGCGCGTGGGGATTTATGAAGTGGTGAAGAACACACCAGACCTGCAACGGCTGATCATGGCCGAAGGCAACTCGCTGGAAATCGATATTCAAATGCGCAAGGACGGCTTCAACGACCTGCGCACTTCCGGGCTGATCAAGGCCATGCAAGGCATCACCAGCCTTGAGGAAATCAACCGGGTCACCAAGGACTGAACATGGCGGTCAAAGCAGCAAAAATCAGTGTGTATACCTGGGAAGGCACCGACAAAAAAGGCACGAAAATCACCGGCGAACTCAGCGGGCAGAATCCGGCCTTGATCAAGGCGCAACTGCGCAAGCAAGGCATCAACCCTGGCAAGGTGCGCAAGAAATCCGCCTCGATTTTCAGCCTCGGCCAACGCATCAAGGCGCATGACATTGCCCTGTTCACCCGGCAGATGGCGACCATGATGAAAGCGGGGGTGCCGCTGTTGCAGTCATTCGACATCATTGGCGAAGGCTTCGATAACCCGGCCATGCGCAAACTGGTGGACGAGGTGAAACAGGAAGTCGCTGCGGGTAACAGCTTCGCGGCGGCCCTGCGCAAAAAGCCGCAGTATTTTGATGAGCTCTACTGCAACCTGGTGGATGCCGGCGAACAGGCCGGTGCGCTGGATACCCTGTTGGAGCGGGTCGCGACCTACAAGGAAAAGAGCGAAAGCCTCAAGGCCAAGATCAAGAAAGCCATGACGTACCCGCTGGCCGTGGTGTTCGTCGCGATCATCGTCACCGGGATTCTGCTGGTCAAGGTGGTGCCGCAGTTCGAGTCGGTGTTCAAAGGATTCGGTGCCGAATTGCCGGCGTTCACGGTGATGGTCATCGGCCTCTCGCAGTTCATGCAGGATTGGTGGTGGCTGATGCTTGGCGGGCTGATTGCGGCGATATTCGGTGTGCGCCATGCCTTCAGGACATCGCAAGGCTTTCGGGACCGGACCGACACCTGGCTGCTGAAACTGCCGTTGATTGGCACGTTGATGTACAAGTCCGCCGTGGCCCGTTACGCCCGAACATTGTCGACCACCTTTGCCGCTGGCGTGCCGCTGGTCGAGGCGCTGGAATCGGTGGCGGGCGCGACGGGCAACATCGTGTTCAAACGTGCGGTACTGCGCATCAAGCAGGATGTGTCGACGGGGATGCAGCTGAACTTCTCCATGCGCACCTCCGGCATCTTTCCGAACATGGCGATTCAGATGACCGCCATTGGTGAAGAGTCCGGCGCACTGGATGACATGCTCGACAAGGTCGCGAGTTTCTACGAGGCCGAAGTCGACAACATGGTCGATAACCTCACCAGTCTGATGGAACCGTTCATCATGGTGGTGCTGGGTGTTATCGTCGGCGGTCTGGTGGTTGCGATGTACCTGCCCATCTTCCAACTCGGCAATGCGATCTGACATGCCCTTGAACGAAATTCTGACTGTGTACCCGCTGGCGTTTGTCCTCCTTGCCCTGGTGGTCGGTTTGCTGGTCGGCAGCTTTCTCAACGTGGTGATCTGGCGCCTGCCGAAAATGCTCGCGCGCGAATGGCGACTGCAGGCCTACGACATTCTGGGCCTGCCAGGCGAAACGCCGCAGCCGACCTACAACCTGATGCTGCCCCACTCCCAATGCCCGCACTGTGGGCACCGGATCCGCGCCTGGGAAAACATTCCGCTGCTCAGTTATGTGTTTTTACGTGGGCGATGCTCAAGCTGCGCAACGCCCATCAGCAAACGCTACCCATTGACTGAACTGGCCTGCGGCCTGCTGTCCGCGTTCATCGCCTGGCATTTCGGTTTAGGGTGGCAGGCCACGACGGTGCTGGTGTTGAGCTGGGGCCTGTTGACGATGAGCCTGATCGACGCCGAGCATCAACTGTTGCCGGATGTACTGGTGCTGCCGCTGCTGTGGCTGGGACTGATCGTCAACAGCTTCGAGTTGTTCGTGCCGTTGACTGAGGCACTGTGGGGCGCCATTGCGGGCTACATGGTGCTGTGGTCGGTGTTCTGGCTGTTCAAGCTGATCACCGGCAAGGATGGCATCGGCCACGGCGATTTCAAGCTGCTGGCCATGCTGGGCGCCTGGGGCGGCTGGCAGATTTTGCCGCTGACCATTTTGTTGTCGTCCATGGTGGGCGCGATTATCGGCGTGATTTTGCTGCGCCTGCGCAACGCGAAAACCTCGACGCCAATTCCCTTCGGTCCCTATCTGGCGATTGCCGGCTGGATTGCATTGCTCTGGGGTGGTCAAATAACCGACTTCTATTGGCAGTTTGTCGGTTTGAAATGAATACCCCTGTGGAAAAACCCTGGATTCTCGGCCTGACCGGTGGCATCGGCAGCGGCAAAAGCGCGGCCGCCCAGCATTTTATCGACCTGGGCGTGCATGTGGTCGATGCCGATCATGCGGCGCGCTGGGTGGTGGAGCCGGGGCGCCCGGCGCTGGCCCGGATCGCTGAACATTTTGGCCCCGGCGTGCTGCAAGCCGACGGTCAACTGGATCGTGCGGCGTTGCGCAAACTGATCTTCGAAGTGCCTGAGCAACGCCTCTGGCTCGAGGCGCTTTTGCATCCGCTGATCGCCAAGGAAATCGCCGATCACTTGGGCAAGGCACAATCGCCTTATGCGATTCTGGTTTCGCCGTTGCTGATCGAGTCCGGGCAGTACGCCATGACCCAGCGCGTGCTGGTGATCGATGCGCCCGAACAGTTACAGATCGAACGCACCCTGCAGCGTGACCAGACCAGCGAACAACAGGTCCAGGCGATCCTCAAGGCGCAATCCAGCCGCCAGGATCGTCTGAGCCATGCCGACGATGTGGTGGTCAACGACCGCGACCTCGCCTGGCTGCACAGCGAGGTCGAACGCCTGCATCACTTTTACCTTACATTGCGTGGAGGCCAGTCATGAGCCAAACCCCAACCGTCGAATGCCCCACCTGCGGCGCCCCTGTCGAATGGACCCCGGAAAGCACATTCCGGCCGTTCTGTTCGGACCGCTGCAAACTGATCGACCTGGGCGCCTGGGCGTCGGAAGAACACAAGATTCCGGTGGCCCCCGATGCCGAGGACGAGTTGTTCAGCGGCGATTTCGACCCACGTCACTGACGTCCGGCGTTCAAGGCCGCATGAAGCCATAGTCCTGACCGTCATCGAGGTTCTCGGCGAGAAACTGCAACTCATCGGCCAGATCCTCGACACTGCGCACAGCCTTGCTCTGCTGCACCACCGCGCTGAGCAAGGCGCGCAGGCTCAACCCCGGATCAAACCCGACTTCCTGCGCTGCATCCAGACTGTGGCGCAACTCCTGCCTTGCCCATTCGTAGACACTCATTTCGATGCTCCTGAAGGTTTTGCGGAGCATGGATTCGTCGCCGTTTTTTGGATTTGATGTGGATCAAGATTTCGGATCGTCGTCCTTCCAGGGCGCCGAAAGGTAGCGTGTGCGGTTGAAGGTCTCCAGCCATTCCGGGCTGAACACCACCAGTGCGCTGACGACCATGCCGTTGATGAACGCTTCGGGAAAGATGATCAGCCACAGGTAACCGACAAAATCTTCCAGCCAATAGGGCATGACGAAAAGCTCGTTGAACCACAGCAACCACAGGGCCAGCAACAGGCACAGCAAGGCCGATAGCGCCGCGGCGAAGAAGCCGGAAACGAAGATGTAAACGAAGGGGTTTCGCGGTTGCGCGCGCTCCACGAGGATGGCGCAGCACTCGGTGACCAGCACGGGCAGCAGAATGAACAACGCACCGTTGACCCCGACGGCGGCGAGATCCTGGCGTCCGAGCAGGACCAGGCCGGTTTGGGCGACCAGGCCGCCGACGATTGCCAACGGCCAGTCCAGGAGCAGGGTCACGGCGGTCATGCCAATGAAGTGATAGGACACGCCGGTGTCGAAATCCCTTCGCACCAGCCACAGCATGAACAGTGCAAATACGGTGCCGAACAACAGGTGCTGGCGGCGGCTGTCGCTGAAGAGTTCGACCCACGGGGCGCGCGCGATGGCCCAGATCAGCGCTGGGACGTAGATCAGCCAACCGACGGTGAGGGTTTCGGGGGACAGCAGCTCGGCGCCGATCATGGCTGGGCTTGCTCCTTTTTCTTTGCCGGGAGAGGACAGGCTCTCAGTCTACACCGCCGTTTGTGCGCCCTACGATTGGGGGCATATCCGTTTCTGCGGTAATGGCGCCTGACGGTCTCACAGGAAAAGCGAAAGCCGTACCATGATCCTCTGTGGGAGCGAGCCTGCTCGCGAAAAAAAGTCCGGACACCGCGTTCATTCAGACAGCCCGCGTTATCGTTGACGTCCATCGCTAGCAGGCTAGCTCCCACAGGGGAATGCGTACGCTTGAAGTGACACGCCACCTCGCGGTGCTGTGGCGGTAGTCGCCCCCTCGAGCGGCTAAGTGGAGGTTCTGCGCAGTAGGCAACCCGGCATGGATGATTGTTACGTTTCCTGCAACGCTGAATCAGCCTCAGCCCCCTTTATCCATCACAGCCGAGGACTAAACTTCAAGCATCAAAACCAACACCGAGTCGACAAAAATGAAAACCCTGACCACCCTGTTTCTGACCCTGATCGCCACCTCAGCCATGGCCGCCAGCGAGCCCGCCGCCACCCCGTACGACCCCGCACAACCGCTGGACATCGCCAAGGTGGTTTCCATCACCGACACCGCCACCTCGTGCGACGTCGTACCGGCAACCATGGTCTACATTGACCATCAGGGCCAGACCCATAGCGTGACCTACTCAGTCATGGGCAATTGCACGAGCAGCCTGTAACACCGGGCAACCCGCGACTCACACGATCAGCCGTTTCGCCTGCAACGCCAAATCATGCAGGCCGGCCAAACGCGCCATGATCCGTTCGACCACCTCGACCCTGGCCACCGCACCGCTTTGCAATTCACCCATCGAGTGCAAAGCCACTCCAGCCTTTTCCAGCCCCAGACGGGTTGAACCGGATAACTGCTGAAGACCCTGGCGCGCCTGCTCCGCCGACTGTTCCAGCCCCGTGGCGATTTGCCGGATCTGCGCACTGGAGTCCGCGGCCTGACGCGAGAGATTGCGCACTTCATCGGCGACCACCGCAAACCCTCGGCCATGGTTGCCCGCCCTCGCCGCCTCGATGGCCGCGTTGAGCGCCAGCAGATTGGTCTGACGGGCAATGTCCTGAATGCTGCCGACAATCGCGCCGATGCGCATCGACTGACTGCCGAGTTCATCGAACACCTGATCCAGACGCTGCATGTAGAGGTTCAGATCCTCCAGCACACTGGCCGACGACTGCATGCTTTGCGCACTCGCCTTGACCCGATCGCCGGCCGTGCGCGCCAGTTGATTGGCAAAGCGCATGTCTTCCTCGGTTTGCAGCACCGACTCGGTCAATTGCTCCAGTTTGACCTGCAGGCCGATGGTGTACGGCGGTTGTTCTTTTTCAAGGCTCATAGCAGCGTCCAGGTGTAACTGAGGATCAGGCGGTTTTCGTCGATATCGCTGCGGTAGTTGGAACGGGCCATCACGTTGCGCACCCGAATCCCGAGGCCTTTGAGGCTGCCGCTTTGCAGCACGTAACCGAGGTCGAGATCCCGCTCGCGGTCCTTGCCCTCGAAGCCCTGCCCGGTGTCGACGTTATTACCGGAGATGTAACGCACGGTGCTGGTCAGCCCAGGCACACCGAGCGCGGCGAAGTCGTAGTCGTAACGTGCCTGCCACGAGCGTTCGTCGGTGTAGGCGAACTCGTAGGTCGGCACCTCATTGCCCAGCGGCGAGATGTTGGCGAAGACGCGTGGGAATGCGCTGTCACCGAACATCCCCTGATACCCGACATAAAACGTATGGCCACCGCGCTTGGCGGACAACAGCGAGAAGAACGCCTGGTTATCGATGTTGCCCAGCAGCTTCTTGCCGTCTTCGCGCGAATCGTAGTAACCCAGGTTCGCGCCCAGAATCCAGTCCCCCATCGGTTCGCTGTGCTTGAGACCGAGAAAGCGCTGGTTGTAGATATCTTCCAGTTGCCCGAACCAGGCACTGACCGAACTGCGTTTATCGTTGAAGGCGTAATCGGCACCGGCGAAATTGAAGCCGTCACTGCTGACCTGACGTTGCGGCACGTGGCCGAGCATGGCCTGCATCTTTTCGTCGCCGGCCTCGTTGCGCAGGCTGGTGGTATTCAAATGGCCACCCTGCAAGGTCAGGCCATTGATCTCATTGGAACTGATGCTTGCACCTTGATAGCTGGGCGGCAGCAGGCGGATATCACTGAACGCCAGCACCGGCAGATTGGGTTGCAGCTCCCCGACCTTCAGCTCGGTTTTTGAAAAACGCACCTTCAGCGCCGCTTCGAGACGGCTGTAATCATTCGCCGCGCGCCCGTCATCTTTAACCGGCAGCAAACCGGTGTTCACCCGATCCGGGCTGCTGTCGAGCTTGAGGCCGAGCAGGCCGATCACATCCACACCGAATCCGACCGGCCCTTGGGTGTAACCGGATTTGACGTTGAGGATGAAGCCCTGTGCCCACTCTTCGGCCTTCGACTGTTTGTTGGCCCCGACGATGTCGGAGAAGTCCCGACTGAAGTAGTAATTGCGTGCTTGCAAGGTGGCCGTGGTGTCTTCGATAAAGCCACTCTCGGCCGCCATCGCGCTGGCGGAGAAACCCGAGACGACCGCCATGGACAACACTGACCCGGTTGTTGGAAAAATCTGTTTCATCGTTTGTTCTCTTATTTTTATTGATCGACAGTTGGAAGAGCTTCAGCCGCCGCGCTTTCGCGACGGGCGTTTAACAACACATGGGTGACCATGCCGAAAATCAGTCCCCAAAAAGCCGCGGACAACCCCAACAACGACATGCCCGAGGCGGTGGTGAGAAAGGTCACCAACGCGGCTTCGCGATCAGTCGGCACCGCCATTGCGCCGGCTAGCGCTCCGGCAATCGCGGCGAACAGCGCCAGCCCGGCCAGCGCCGCGATCAGCTCTTTGGGGAACGCCGAAAACAGCGACACCAGGGTGGCGCCGAAGATGCCCAGCACCAGGTAACACAGCCCACCGACCACCCCGGCCACGTAGCGCTTGCCGGGATTTTCATGGGCCTCGCGACCGGTACAAATGGCCGCGGTAATCGCCGCCAGATTCAGCCCGTGGCAACCGAACGGCGCCAACAACGCCGTGCCCAGCGCGCTGCTGGCGATGATCGGGCCGGATGGCGTCGCGTAACCGCTGGCCCGAAGCACCGCGATGCCGGGCACGAACTGACCGGTCAGCGCCACCATCACCAACGGCAAGGCGATGTTCAGCGTTGCACTCAGGCTGAACTCCGGCGTGATCCACACCGGCGTGGCCAACCCGATCACCAGGGCTTCGCTGTGCAAGTCACCGGCGAGAAACGCCATCGAGCAGCCCACCAGCAGCACCATCAACACCGCATAACGCGGCATCAGCCGTTTGCAGATCAGGTACGTGGCAAACATCGCCAGCACCAGCCACGGTTTGCCCTGCAACGAGACAAACAACCCGGTGCCGAAACTGAACAAAATCCCCGCCAGCATCGCCGCCGCTATCGCCGCCGGCAGTTTGCCGATGATCCGGTCAAACGCCCCCGACACCCCGACCAGGAAAATGATCAGGCTGCTGACCAGGTACGCGCCCACCGCCTCCGGCATCGAGATCCCCGGTAACAACGCCACCAGCAGCGCCGAGCCCGGCGCCGACCACGCGATGATCACCGGCACGCGGTAACGCAGGCTCAAACCGATGCCGAGCACCGCGCTGCCGATGGAAATCGCCCAGACCCACGACGACAGCACTTCCCGCGACAGGTGCGCGGTCTCGGCCGCCTGGAAAATAATCACCAACGGGCCGGCGTAGGAAATCACCGTGGCGATAAATCCGGCGACGGCCGCCGACAGGGAAAAATCCCGGACAAACGCTTTCACGAAACTTCGCCGACAGACCCGGCTGGCGAACCGTGGCGCAGGCCCGACAGCGCTTGCCTGTGACTGCGCTGACTGCTGATGGCGAACACGGTCATGGCAATCGCGGCCACTGCGCCGGGCAAGGCAAACGCCATGAAATTCAGTTGCAGCGGCAGGCTGATCCCGAGCAAGGCACCGCCCAGCAGAGGCCCGACAATCGCGCCGTTACGTCCGATGCCCGAGGCCCAACCCAGACCGGTGGAGCGAATGGTCATGGAGTAGAACTGCGCAGCGCAGGCGTACAGCAGAATCTGCGATCCGATGGTGGTGGCGCCCGCGATGGCGATCAGCAGGTACAGCAGCGGCATCGGGCTGTTGAAACCGAGCAAGGTGATCGACACGGCGGCGACGGCGAAGAACACCGCCAACACCCGCGGCAGGTTCAGTTTGTCACCCAGCACGCCACCACCGACCGCGCCAAAAATAGCGCCGAAGTTGAGCACCAGCAGGAACGACAGGCTAGAACCCAGACTGTAACCGGCGTTGGCCATCAGTTTCGGCAGCCACGAACTCAAGGCGTAAACCATCAGCAAGCAGCAGAAAAACGCCAGCCACAGCATCAGCGTGCGCAGCGCGCGCCCCTCGCGAAACAGTTGCAGCACGGGGGTCCCGGTGCCCTTCACTTCGCTCATGTGCAGTTGATCGCTGGTCTGCGCGACGTACGCCGGATCCACCCGTTGGAGAATGGCGCGCGCCTCTTCATTACGCCCCTGACGCAGCATGAAACCCACCGACTCGGGCAGGAAATACATGATCAGCGGCAACAACACCAACGGCAGCACCGCGACATAAAACACCGATTGCCAGCCGAAGCTCGGAATCAGCACGATGCCCAGCCCCGCCGAGAGCATGCCGCCTACGGAGTAGCCGCTGAACATGATCGCCACCAGCGTGCTGCGGATTTTCTTCGGCGCGTACTCGTTCATCAGCGCCACGACGTTGGGCATCACCCCGCCGATGCCCAGGCCGGCGATGAACCGGCACAGGCCGAACTCGGTGGGGTTGCGGGCAAAACCATTGAGCACGGTAAAACCGCTGAAGAGCATCACGCAGATCGTGATGGCTTTCTTGCGGCCGATCCTGTCCGAGAGCGGGCCGAAAAACAGCGCGCCGAACATCATTCCAAACAATGCGTAACTTCCCAGCGCGCCGGCCTGCAAGGGACTGAGCCCCCACTCTTTCATCAGCATCGGCAACACCACGCCGTAGATCACCAAATCGTAACCGTCGAAAATGATGATCAGGGCACACCAGAACAGCACCATCCAGTGGAAGCGGTTGAATCGAGCGTTGTCGATAACCTCATGTACGTCGATCTTGCGCATGGCATTCATCTCTTGTTGTTGTTTTATTCAGAGCGTCGGTAAAGCGGCTAACGTCCCGTAAAGCCGAGGGTAAAGTTGCCAGGCGCGGGGCAATATCCGCTTTGCGCAGATCGCTATCCGTTTTGTGCAGGGCCCTGAATCGGGCGCGGGAGGGAGGAATGTCGCGGCAGGCTTTTGCTCCTGCGCGACAAACAGTCTTTCTGGCGATCACCTTTGGACGCCAAGCCGGGGTCTATGGATGACCCCGACTACTTTCACCTGCCGGCCGTTGCGGCCGAACAAGTCAACGCATACGTCACTGAAGCCCGATCACGGCCGGGCCTTCTCCAGTGCCTCACGCAGTTGCGCCGCCGTGGCGTATTCGTGCTCACCGACCACTTGACCGTCCTTGAGCGCCAGCCACAACACTTTATCCACGGCCCCGGGGTAACGCGGCGCCACGCGCCCGTCACGGTCGAGCATCACGCGATAGGAATAATCGCGCATGGCCGGCACGGCGAACATCTTCGCGATCAGCCGAGGCATGCGCTGGATATCCGCGACAAATACCGCGTGCCGGGCTTCCAGATAGCCCTTGGGCTGGCCCTGCAGTGCTGCGTCGACCAGTTTCGCGGCGTCCATGCTGCGCGCCACCAGCAGCGTCTGCGTCTGGTTGTCGAGCGTGAAGGCCTGATCGAACTGATCAAGCAAGGTCCACGGCGCCAGCCGCTCACCCACCTCCAGCGCCTGAGCCCAGAGAGGCACAAGACTGAGCAATAACACGGGCCATAATTTCACGACATTCCCCTCGTTGAGGCGCTTGAGCGCAATGAATCCAGTCTACACCGCCTTTATTGCACACCCAGTCGCCGCAACACCGATCACAGAAACATCGTGGGAACCCGACCGCCGTTGACGCCTGCGGGGCCATTACGACCTTGTTTCAACGCAAAGCTTTCAGCTTGTCGCATTTGAACGCTAAGCTTGGGCCTATGGATGACTCAGATTATCTACGCCTGCTGACCATTGCGGCCGAGCAAGCCAACGCGTTCCTTTCCAATGCCCGCAAATGGGAGCGTGAGCGTTGGGTGTGCCAGCGCCTGCTGCAAGGCCTGAACATTCCTTACCGCGTCGACGAATTTGCCCCTGCCGGGGAGCCGCCGGACGTGTTGTTTCGCGATGCGAATTTCGAAGTGTTTTTCGTGCTCGACGAGGGCCGGCGCCTCAATGATGAGTGGCGCGATGAACTGCAGCGGCGACGCAGTGCGTTTTCCTTGAGTTCGCTGGTGCGCCGTGAGGCCAAGCCCAGACGCATTCCGGCCAATGAGTTCCTGCTGAGACTGGCGCCGACCTTGCGCAAAAAAGCGCACAACTACAAAGAGCGCGGCATGGACCTGGGCGAACTGGACATCATCGCCTTCGCCAGCCTCAAGCGCGAAGTGCTCGACCTCAACAGCCATTTCCCACCGCCCACCGAATACTTGCGTCAGGGTTGGCGCTCGTTGTCGCTGGTCGGGCCGACCTTCGCTCGTGTGCTGTTCGCCCATCCGGATGCACCGGATTTCCTGCGCAGCAACCTCGGTCGCAGCATCGTCTTCGATGTCGGGATCAGCCTGTGAGTCCGCTGCAGGAACTGATCGCTGAAGTCCCGCAAACCGGCCGCGTCCGCTGGATCGGCGTGCGCCCGCAGCCCCATGTGCCGATGATCGAACTGGAGGCCGTGGAGGCGCGGCTCGAGGCCGGCCTGACCGGCGATCGCGCCCGCCCCGGCGCGCGCAATGCGCGACAAGTGACGTTGATTCAATGGGAGCATCTGGCAGTGATCAGCTCGCTGATGGGCCGGCCGGAAGATAATCCGGTGTCACCTAATGACTTGCGGCGCAACCTCGTGATCAGTGGGATCAACCTGTTCAGCCTCAAGGGCCGCCGCTTCAAAATCGGCCAGGCGATTTTCGAAACCACCGGTTGGTGCCAGCCTTGCGCACGCCTGCAAAACAACCTCGGCCCCGGCACTTTTCAGGCCGTTCGCGGACATGGCGGAATCACCGCCCGAGTGTTACAAAGTGGAATCATTCGCCTGGACGATACAGTCAGCGTCGAGCCGATTCCGGCCAGCGGCTATGCTCCGTTCAATGTGGGGTAAAACCCCCTGTAGCTTCTACACATTCAGCAACGTCTACCCCCTGACGAGGCCCGATATGACCAGCCGCCTGAACCCCGACGACCAGAAGCATGTCGAAGAGTACCTGCACCTGTCCCAGCACCGAGTCGAGCGCCGGCCTTTCCGGCCGTGGATGCTCCTGGTGGTGGTACTGGCAGTGACCATTGGCCTGGGCCTGTTGAGCCGATTTATCAGTTACCTGACGCTATGAGCTGCATCGCGCTCGCTCGGGTAATTGCACCGATTTCTTTTAGCCTTGCGAGATATCCCCATGACTCATCGTATTGTCATCGTTGGCGGCGGCGCCGGCGGTCTGGAGTTGGCTACCCGTCTGGGTAAGACTCTGGGCAAGCGCGGCACGGCCAGTGTGATGCTGGTCGACGCGAACCTGACCCACATCTGGAAACCGCTGTTGCACGAAGTGGCGGCCGGGTCTTTGAACTCTTCCGAAGACGAACTCAATTATGTTGCCCAGGCAAAATGGAACCACTTCGAGTTCCAGCTGGGGCGCATGAGCGGGCTCGATCGCGAACAGAAGAAAATCCAGTTGGCCGCCACGTATGACGAAGCCGGCCTGGAACTGGTGCCAGCACGTGAAGTGCCATACGACTCGCTGGTGATCGCAGTCGGCAGCACCACCAACGATTTCGGTACCCAGGGAGCAGCGCAACATTGCCTGTTCCTCGACACCCGCAAACAGGCCGAGCGCTTCCATCAGCAACTGCTCAATCATTATTTGCGCGCGCACGCCGGGCAGACGGATGTGGTGCAGCAGATCAGCGTGGCGATCGTAGGTGCCGGCGCCACGGGCGTCGAGCTGGCCGCCGAACTGCACAATGCCGCGCATGAACTGGCGGCTTATGGTCTGGACCGGATCAAACCGGAGAACATGCACATCACCCTGATCGAGGCCGGTCCACGGGTACTGCCAGCGCTGCCGGAACGGATTGGCGGCCCTGTGCATAAAACCCTGGAGAAACTCGGGGTCAACGTCATGACCAATGCGGCCGTCAGTGAAGTGACCGCCGACAGCCTGATCACCGCCGACGGCAATGTGATCAACGCCAGCCTCAAGGTCTGGGCCGCCGGCATCCGTGCGCCGGGTTTCCTCAAGGACATCGACGGTCTGGAAACCAATCGCATCAACCAGCTGCAAGTGCTGCCGACCCTGCAAACCACCCGTGACGAGAACATCTTCGCCTTCGGTGACTGCGCGGCCTGCCCGCAACCAGGCACCGATCGAAATGTACCGCCGCGTGCCCAGGCTGCGCATCAACAGGCGTCGTTGCTGGCCAAATCGCTGAAGCTGCGGATCGAAGGCAAGCCGTTGCCTGTGTACAAGTACACCGATTACGGTTCGTTGATTTCGCTGTCGCGTTTTTCGGCTGTGGGTAACTTGATGGGCAACCTGACCGGCAGCGTGATGCTTGAGGGGTGGTTGGCGCGGATGTTTTATGTGTCGCTGTACCGCATGCACCAGATGGCGCTGTATGGCGCGTTTCGTACGGCGATGTTGATGTTGGGGAGCAAGATTGGGCGCGGAACCGAGCCGCGCCTGAAGCTGCATTAAATATTCGGCGCTCGTCAGGACCCCATCGCGGGCAAGCCCGCTCCCACAGGTGATGTGTCGGACCCAGGCTCCATGGTCAGCATCTAACCCTGTGGGAGCGTGGCTTGCCCGCGATACAGGCGCCTCGGTCTATCCTGCAAACACATGTGTGTCTCACTGTATCTCCCCCGCGGTTTCGCCCCTTCGCTTACAAATCCCCCCCTGCGCGACACAGTAGCGGTACACCCCGCCCGTTAAATGGCCACATCCGAGCAAGGCACCCCGCCAACTACGGTTATCGCCGCACTTACGTGGCAACCTTTATCGAGTGGTTGCGTCGTGCAACCCAGGAGATTTGAAATGTCCCGTACCACCAAGAACACTATCGGTTTGCTCGGCGCTGTCCTCGCTGGCGGCATGATGTTGACCGGCTCCGTTTTCGCCTCGCAGCCACTGACCCAGGGCTACCTGCTGGCCTCGGCCGAACAGGTGGTGAAAACCCCTGAAGGCAAGTGTGGCGAAGGCAAGTGTGGTGATGCATCGATGGCAAAAACCGACACCGACGGCGACGGAAAAGTGTCCCGCGCCGAATTCCTGAAAGTCGCGCCCAAGTCCAATTTCGACAAGATCGACACCAACCATGACGGCTTCATCGACGAACAAGAAGCGTTCGACAACGTGAAAGCCAACTACGAAGCCAATGGCAAGAAAATGCCAAAAGGCCTGTTCGAGCACCTGAAAGACCAGGACGGCGCCTAAGTATCCGGGCATCAGACCGCGCTTCTCCATCGAGAGGCGCGGTATTTTTTCGTCTGGCGGTCTTACACGCGAAAGCGCTGCACCAGGCCTTGCAAGGCATTGGCCAGTTTTGACAGCTCATGACTGGAAGCACTGGTCTGGTCGGCGCCGGCAGCGGAGCGAACCGACAAGTCGCGGATATTCACCAGATTGCGATCCACTTCCCGAGCCACTTGGGCCTGCTCTTCGGCTGCACTGGCAATCACCAGATTGCGCTCATGAATCTCATGGACCGAAGCCGTGATGGTCTGCAATGCATCGCCAGCCCGTTCGGCCAACACCAGCGTGCTGGCGGCACGGGAAGCGCTGGCGTTCATCGAGTCCAGCGCCAGGCTCGAACCGTTGCGCATACCCTGAACCATTTGTTCGATTTCCTGGGTCGATTGCTGCGTGCGATGCGCCAGCGCACGCACTTCATCGGCCACCACCGCAAAACCACGCCCGCTTTCACCCGCGCGCGCCGCTTCAATCGCAGCGTTGAGCGCCAACAGATTGGTTTGCTCGGCGATGGCCCGAATCACATCCAGCACCTTGCCGATGTCCTGGGATTGATTAGCCAGCGACTGCACCAACTCACCGGTGTGCTGCACATCACTGGCCAGGGCGCTGATGGCGCTCGCAGTCTCGCTGACCCGCTCCTGCCCCAGGTGCGCCGACTCGCTCGACTGACGAGTGGCATCGGAGGTCGACACTGCGTTGCGTGCAACTTCTTCGACGGCAGAGGTCATTTCGTTGACGGCCGTGGCGGCCTGCTCAATTTCGTTGTTCTGTTGTTGCAGCCCTTGGGTGCTGTCGAGCGTGACAGCATTCAACTCGTCAGCCGCCGTGGCCAACTGAGTGGCTGAACCGCTGATGGCTTGCAAGGTTTCACGCAGGTTCTGCTGCATGGTCGCCAGCGCCCTGAGCAAGCGACTCACTTCGTCATTGCCATGGGTCGCAATTGGCCGGGCCAAATCGCCCTGCGCCACGCTTTCCGCTGCCGACAGGGCCTCGTTCAGCGGACGGACGATACTGCGAGTCAGCAACATCGCCAGGCCGACAGTCGCCAACGCCGCGAGCGCGATGAACAGACTGACGATGGACCGGGAGGTTTCGTAATGCGCTGCGGACTTCTGGCTTTCAATGGCGACCTGTTTGGCGAACAGGTCCGCCAGGTCATTGAGCTGTTTACCGGAACCATCGACCACGGTTTTCATATCGACCAGCAGAAGTTTGGTCAGCTCCTCACGACGCCCCTGCTCGGCCAGGGTGAAAGACTGAGCAATGCCGGTGCGATAGGCGGCAAAGGTGGTTTTGAACTGGTCATACAAGGCCTGACCTTCAGCGGTATCGACCAGTTTGTCGTAAGCCGCAATTTTCTCGCTCAATTCCTTGTCACGAGTGTCCATCTGACTGCGGTAGGTCGGAATGTTCTTCGCGTCTTGATCCAGCGCCATGCGCAAGGAAATGGTGCGGATGCGCAACATCAGCTCGCGGATCTCGTCACCTCCGCGAATGCTCGGCAGCCATTGCTTCTCCACCGCCACCTCGCTCTCGCGAATGCTCGACATTTGCCCCAGGGCAAAGATTCCGAGCAACGCCACCAGCACGGCGATCAAGGCAAAACCCAGCGCAGCACGAGGGGCAATATTCAGCTGACGAAGAAACATAACGAGCGCCTTTACTGTTGTTGGCTTGAATGGGAGCTCGCGAGAGCGCCCGACAGCTCGTTATCGGCTAGTTGTATGATGACTTGAAAGGATTTGGTTTTTTCGAAGGCAAAAAAAATCCCCGTATCTTTCGATACGAGGATTTTTAATATGGTCGGGGTAAGGGGATTCGAACTCCTGACATCCTGCTCCCAAAGCAGGCGCGCTACCGGACTGCGCTATACCCCGGTAAAAAAAAGGCACCCGTTAAAGGCGCCTTCTTCGATCAGCGCTTTTGGCCTCTGATCTTAAGATTCGATTCCAGCGCTAACTGGTTTCAAAAATGGTGGGTCGTGTGGGATTCGAACCTACGACCAATTGGTTAAAAGCCAACTGCTCTACCAACTGAGCTAACGACCCAAAAATGGTCGGGGTAAGGGGATTCGAACTCCTGACATCCTGCTCCCAAAGCAGGCGCGCTACCGGACTGCGCTATACCCCGGTTTGAAATTGGCTCCGTGACCAGGACTCGAACCTGGGACCCAATGATTAACAGTCATTTGCTCTACCGACTGAGCTATCACGGAACTACATATTTCAATTTACAACTGTGAAGCTTGCTTCACCTCTTCGACCCGTTCGCATCGCTGCGTTCGTGTGTCTGAGGCGCGCTATTCTACAATTTTAAGCACCTCTGTCAACCCCCTAAATTGCATTCAAGTTAATGATTTGCAACTTATTTCAGATTTCTGCTTGGGGAGCAGAAACCCTTCCGGGTGACTTACTGCGGGGCGCACTTTACAAGCCTTTTCCTTTAAGTTCAACAACCTGACGAAAAAAAGGCCTCGCAATGCGAGGCCTCTTCATTTTTGCCGTGGATGTGGATCAGGCGAAAACGATTTCGTCGTTCTCCACGACCCCTTTGGCGGTATCGCCGGGCATGAAACGACCCGACAGAATCAGCTGTGCCAGCGGGTTTTCGATCCAGCGCTGAATCGCCCGTTTCAGCGGCCGTGCGCCGTACACCGGGTCGTAGCCGACCGCGATCAGCTTGTCCATGGCCTCAGGGCTGAGTTCCAGCTTCAGTTCGCGCTCAGTCAATCGACTGCGCAGACGACTCAACTGGATCTCGGTAATGCCCGCGATCTGATCCCGCGCCAGTGGCTCGAAGATCACCACTTCGTCGACCCGGTTGATGAACTCCGGCCGGAAGTGCGTGGAAATCGCATCCATAACCGCCGCGCGCTGAGCCTCACGATCACCGACCAGCTCCTGGATCTGTACCGAGCCCAGGTTGGACGTCATGACAATCACAGTGTTCTTGAAATCCACCGTGCGGCCATGGCTGTCAGTCAGGCGACCATCTTCCAGCACTTGCAGCAAGATGTTGAACACGTCCGGGTGGGCCTTCTCGACCTCATCCAGGAGGATCACCGAATAAGGCTTGCGACGCACCGCCTCGGTCAGGTAACCGCCCTCCTCGTAACCTACGTAGCCTGGTGGCGCACCGATCAACCGGGCCACGGAATGTTTCTCCATGAACTCGGACATGTCGATCCGCACCATCGCCTCTTCGGTATCAAAGAGGAACTCGGCCAACGCCTTGCACAGCTCGGTTTTACCGACACCGGTCGGGCCGAGGAACATGAACGAACCGCTTGGGCGATTCGGGTCGGACAACCCGGCCCGCGAACGCCGCACCGCGTTGGAAACCGCGATCACCGCTTCGTCCTGACCAATCACACGCTGGTGCAACAGACTTTCCATCTTCATCAGCTTGTCGCGCTCGCCTTCGAGCATTTTCGACACGGGAATGCCGGTCCACTTCGAGACGACTTCAGCGATTTCTTCCTCGGTCACCTTGCTGCGTAGCAACTGGTTTTCGCTTTTGCCATGCTGGTCGACCATTTGCAGGCTGCGCTCCAGGTCCGGGATCACCCCGTATTGCAACTCGGCCATGCGGTTCAGGTCGCCTTTACGGCGTGCGGCTTCCAGTTCCTGACGGGACTGTTCGATTTTCTGCTGGATCTGTGCAGAACCCTGGACTTCGGCTTTTTCCGAGTTCCAGATTTCTTCGAGGTCCGAATACTCACGCTCGAGACGAACGATTTCTTCCTGGAGTTTTTCCAGACGCTTGATCGCCGCTTCGTCGCTCTCTTTCTTCAGCGCCTGGGATTCCACCTTCAGCTGAATCAGACGACGCTCCAGACGGTCCAGTACCTCCGGCTTGGAGTCGATCTCCATGCGGATGCGGCTGGCGGCTTCGTCGATCAGGTCGATGGCCTTGTCCGGCAGCTGACGGTCCGTAATGTAACGGTGACTGAGCTTGGCGGCGGCGATGATCGCGCCGTCGGTGATCGCCACTTTGTGGTGAACCTCGTAACGCTCTTTCAGGCCACGCAGGATGGCGATGGTGTCTTCTTCGCTCGGCTCGTCCACCAACACTTTCTGGAAACGCCGCTCGAGGGCCGCATCCTTCTCTATATATTGGCGATACTCGTTGAGCGTGGTCGCGCCGACGCAATGCAACTCGCCACGGGCCAACGCTGGCTTGAGCATGTTGCCCGCATCCATCGAGCCTTCGCCCTTACCGGCACCGACCATGGTGTGCAGTTCGTCGATGAACAGAATGATCTGCCCTTCCTGCTTCGACAATTCGTTGAGCAGGGATTTCAGGCGCTCTTCGAACTCGCCACGGTATTTGGCGCCGGCAATCAGCGCGCCCATGTCGAGGGAAAGCAGGCGCTTGCCTTTCAGGCCATCCGGCACTTCACCGTTGATGATCCGTTGGGCGAGGCCTTCGGCAATGGCGGTTTTACCCACGCCAGGCTCACCGATCAGTACCGGGTTGTTCTTGGTGCGGCGTTGCAGCACCTGAATGGTCCGGCGAATTTCGTCGTCACGACCGATCACCGGATCGAGCTTGCCGTCTTCGGCGCGCTTGGTCAGGTCGACGGTGTACTTATCCAGCGCCTGACGCGATTCCTCGTGGTTGGCGTCGTTGACCGCTTCGCCGCCACGCAGGTTGTTGATCGCGTTTTCCAGGGCTTTTTTGCTGACGCCCTGACCGAGCAACAATTTGCCGAGTTTGCTGTTCTCGTCCATCGCGGCGAGCAGCACCAGCTCACTGGAAATGAACTGATCACCTTTCTGCTGGGCCAGTCGATCGGCCTGGTTGAGCAGGCGCGCCAGATCCTGCGACATGTTGACGTCGCCGGTCGGGTTCTGGATTTTTGGCAGCTGATCGAGCTCTTTGGTCAGCTCTTTGCGCAGGCTGTTGACGTCGAAACCGACCTGCATCAACAGGGGTTTGATTGAACCACCCTGCTGCTCAAGCATGGCTTGCATCAAGTGCGCCGGCTCAATGCCGGGATGGTCAAGACCGACGGCCAGCGATTGGGCGTCGGAGAGTGCTAACTGTAATTTGCTGGTTAAACGATCGATACGCATGGGTCACCTTCCTTTTGAGCAGGCCGGACCTATAAAACATCCTGAATGAAGAAACCTGCCAGATACCGTTATAGATGCGGTCGATTCTGGGAGTTTCAAGCGTCGTACAGTTGATGTAGATCAGAGAAGTCTAGTGTTCTAACCAGACAAGGGAGGCAAACCGACCAGTGCGTGGACTGCGGCGGTAAGAAAAGAAGCGCGGATCGGTCACGGTGCAGAAACCGCCGCCATATATAGCGGTAACGCCGCGAACAGCCAGACGCAAGCGCGCCAGCTCGTAGATATCGGCCATGAACTTGCCGGTATTGGCACTGGGCACAAAGGCTTTGGCGGCCTCAGGCAGTTGCTCGACGAAGGTTTCGCGCACTTCCGGGCCGACTTCAAAGGCTTGCGGGCCAATCGCCGGGCCGAGCCAGACCAGCACGTCTTCCGGTGGCACCGCCAGCGCGTCGAGCGTCGCTTCGAGCACACCCGCCGCCAACCCGCGCCAACCGGCATGGGCCGCTGCGACGCGAGTACCGGCACGGTCGCAGAACAGCGCCGGTAGGCAATCAGCCGTCATCGCCGCGCAGGCAATGCCGGGCGTTGCCGTCCAGCTGGCATCGGCAGTGGCTACCTGCTCGGGGTCCGCATGAGCCACGACAATGCCGTGGACCTGCTTTAACCAAGCCGGTTGAATAGAGAAATGATCGGTAAGGCGGCGACGGTTTTCGGCAACAGCCTCAGGGCTGTCGTCGACGTGATCGCCGAGATTGAGGCTGTCGAACGGCGCCAGACTGACGCCGCCCGCTCGGGTGGTGACGCAGGCTTTCACCCCGGCAGGCGCAGGCCAGTCGGGAATCAGCCAGTCACTCATCCGATGAACGCCTCGCGGTCTTGCTTGAGCAGGGTCAGCAACCAGACGAAATCATCAGGCAGTGGCGATTCCCAGCTCATGCGCTTACCGGTGGTCGGGTGATCCAGCTCCAGGAAGCGCGCATGCAGCGCTTGACGCGGGAACGTCTTCAAGGAATCGACCATGGTCTGGCTGGCTGCCGGCGGAATACGGAAACGACCGCCGTAGGCAGGATCTCCGACCAACGGGTAGTTGATGTGGGCCATGTGCACGCGAATCTGGTGCGTACGACCGGTTTCCAGCTTCACCCGCACGTGAGTGTGGGAGCGGAAACGCTCGAGCACGCGGTAATGGCTGACGGCTTGCTTGCCACCTTCCATCACGGCCATGCGCTGGCGTTGCTGGCCGTGACGACCGATCGGCGCGTTGATCTTGCCGCCTGCGGTCACCACACCGATCACGATGCACTCGTAGATACGGCTGACGCTGCGGCTCTGCAACTGTGTTACCAGTTGCGTCTGCGCTTGAATGGTCTTGGCCACCACCATCAGACCGGTGGTGTCCTTGTCCAGGCGATGCACGATACCGGCGCGGGGCACATTGACGATGTCCGGCACGTGGTGCAGCAAGGCGTTGAGCAAGGTGCCATCAGCGTGACCGGCAGCCGGGTGCACCACCAGGCCCGCAGGCTTGTTGATCACCAGGATGTCGTCATCTTCATAGACGATATCCAGCTCGATGTCCTGAGCGATCCATTCGCCCTGAGCTTCCTGCTCGGCAGTCAACTCAAGAATGGCGCCACCGTGAACGATGTCTCGCGGGCGGATAACCGCCCCATCCACAGTCAGGCGGCCGTCTTTGATCCAGGCGGAAAGGCGCGAGCGCGAGTGCTCAGCGAATAATTGTGCGGCGACTTGATCGAGGCGTTGGCCGCCCAATTCGGACGGCACCTCTGCGCGAAGTTCAATTTTATCGGACATGCTCAGACTAGGCGTCGGCACAGCCTTTGGTTTCGGCTGCGCGCTTGTGGTTAAATACGGCGTCTTTTGCCCCGAGGCTATTCAACGGGGCGCTCATCATAACAGGACGGCCCCGCCCAAGACAGCGGCCGTCATAGGGACGCAAGCCGCCATGCAAGTGAAACACCTGCTGCTGATCGCCATCCTCGCATTGACCGCTGCTTGCTCATCGAAGGAAGTCGTAGACGAAAACCTGAGCGAAGTCGAGCTGTACCAGCAGGCACAGCGCGATCTGGACAACAATAGCTACACCGCCGCCACAGCCAAGCTGAAGGCGCTGGAGTCGCGTTATCCGTTCGGTCGCTACGCCGATCAAGCTCAACTCGAGCTCATCTACGCCAACTACAAGAACACTGAGCCTGAGGCTGCGAAGTCTGCCGCCGAGCGTTTCATTCGTTTGCACCCACAGCATCCGAACGTGGATTACGCCTATTACCTCAAGGGCCTGACCTCTTTCGACCAGGACGTCGGCCTGCTGTCGCGTTTCCTGCCGCTGGACATGACCAAGCGTGACCCGGGCGCTGCTCGCGACTCCTACAACGAGTTCGCCCAGTTGACCAGCCGCTTCCCGAACAGCCGCTACTCGCCGGACGCCAAGCAGCGCATGATTTACCTGCGCAACCTGCTGGCAGCCTACGAGATTCACGTCGCCGACTATTACCTGACCCGTCAGGCCTACGTCGCTGCCGCGAACCGTGGTCGTTACGTCGTGGAAAACTTCCAGGAAACCCCATCGGTCGGTGACGGCCTGGCGATCATGACCGAAGCCTACCAGCGTCTGCACCTGGACGACCTGGCGGCCACCAGCCTCGAAACACTGAAGCTCAACTACCCGAACCATCCAACTCTGGTGGACGGTCAGTTCGTGCCGTCGGTCGACGAAGCCGACAACCGTTCGTGGCTGAGCAAGGCCACCCTGGGCCTGATCGAGTCGCGTCCACCACTGCCGCCGGGTGAAACCCGCGCCAACCAGGACGTGCAGAAGCAGTTCCAGGACGCCAAGGACGCGATCCCGAACGATCTCAAGCCTAAAGATGAAAATGGTGACGTGATCGAAGAAGAGGAACACGAAGCGGAAGGCAATAACAGCGATCGCTCGTGGTTCAGCTACATGACCTTCGGTGTGTTCGACTGATACACCGGGTTGTGCAAAAAGGGAGACTCTTGAGTCTCCCTTTTTATTTCCGCGATTTATTACGCTGTGCGCCCGTCATCTCCTTGGCTAAACTGCAGAATCACTCGTCATAAAGCAGCTCCCCATGCTTCGTTTACTGTTCTGGATCGCCCTGATTGCCGCTGCGGTATGGTTCTGGCGCAAGTTCAAGGGCCAGGCCTCTGCGCCCAAGTCCTCTGCCGAGCTGGAGGCGGCGCCCATGGTTCGCTGCGCCCATTGCGGCGTACACCTGCCCCGCGACCGCGCGCTGAGCCTTCAACAACAGTGGTATTGCAGCCAGGCTCATCTTGAGCAAGGCCCGGGCTCCAGTGATCGCTGAGACCTCCAGTCCCGGCAGCAAACAGGCTCAGCGACTGCTGCGCCTCTATCACCTTTACCGTCTAAGCGTCGGCATCACTCTGGTGCTGCTCATTTCCAGCAACCTGGACAACCAGTTGCTGACGTTCGCCAATGACAACCTGTTGCGCAGTGGCAGCTGGTTGTACCTGGTACTGAACATTTTGTTGGTGGTCTTCTTCGAGAACACCCGCCGCCCAGCGCAACTGTTCGGGCTCGCGCTGATTGATGTCTTGCTGCTATGTGGCCTGTTCTACGCCGCTGGCGGTGTCGCCAGCGCCATCGGCAACCTGCTGATCGTCTCGGTGGCTATCAGCAATGCCTTGCTGCGAAGCCGCATCGGCCTGCTGATCGCCGCCGTCGGTGCGCTCGGCATCGTCGGGCTGAGCTTTCTCCTTAGCTTCAGCCATCCCGCCAGCCCCAACGATTACCTGCAAGCCGGCACCCTCGGCGCGCTGTGCTTTGCCGCAGCGTTGCTCGTGCAAGGCTTGATCCAACGCCTGGAAGTCAGCGAAACCCTCGCCGAACAACGGGCCAGCGAAGTGGTGGGTCTCGAAGCCCTCAATGCATTGATCCTGCAGCGCATGCGCACCGGCATCCTGGTGCTCGATGACCAGCGCCGAGTGCAATTGGCCAACCACAGCGCGCTGGCCCTACTGGGCCGAGTCAATCTCGAAGGCCAACGGATCGACGACTGCTCGCCCGATCTGGTCGAACGCCTGCAACTGTGGCTGAACAATCCGACGTTGCGCCCCCAGAGCCTGAAGATCGCCAACAGTGGCCTGGAACTGCAACCGAGCTTCATTGCCTTGGCCCAAGGCCCACACCACCAAACCCTGGTCTTCCTTGAGGATCTCGCACAAATAGCCCAACAAGCCCAACAACTGAAGCTCGCCGCCCTCGGGCGCCTGACGGCGGGTATTGCCCACGAAATTCGCAATCCTCTGGGCGCCATTAGTCATGCCGCTCAGCTATTGCAGGAATCGGAGGAACTGAACGGCGCGGATCGACGTCTGACCCAGATTATTCAAGACCACTCTCAGCGAATGAATCGGGTTATCGAAAACGTCCTGCAACTGTCCCGCCGCCAGCAAACCGTGCCGCAACGACTCGATCTGAAGCCGTGGCTGGAACAGTTCGTTGCGCAAAGTCGCGAAGGAGCGATCGACAGTCAGCAGATTCACCTGCACATCGATTCAGGCGAATTCAATACCCTGATGGACCCGAACCAGCTCACGCAGATTCTCGACAATTTGTTGCGTAACGCCTGGCGTCATAGCGCACAGGCGCACGATCAGGCTCAGGTCTGGCTCGATTTGTTTGTCGACCCCGGCAGCCAGTTGCCAATCATCGAGGTTCGCGACGATGGCCCCGGCGTAGCACCGGATCAACAGGTGCATTTGTTCGAACCGTTCTTTACCACCAGCGCCCAAGGCACCGGCCTGGGGCTATATCTGTCGCGTGAATTGTGCGAAAGCAACCAGGCCCGCCTAGACTTCAAGCCACGCCACGATGGCGGCTGCTTTCGCATCACCTTTGCTCACGGACGGAAACAAAGTTGAACATGAGCCCACGGCAAAAAGTCCTGATCGTCGACGACGAACCGGACATTCGCGAACTCCTGGAAATCACCCTGGGACGGATGAAACTCGACACCTTCAGCGCCCGCAATCTCGGCGAAGCCCAAGCGCTGTTGAAGCAAGAAACGTTCGATCTGTGCCTGACCGACATGCGCCTGCCGGACGGCACCGGTCTTGAACTGGTGCAACATATTCAGCAACGCTACCCAAACCTGCCGGTGGCGATGATCACCGCTTACGGCAGCCTCGAAACGGCGATCAACGCCCTCAAGGCCGGCGCCTTCGACTTCCTGACCAAACCGGTGGACCTCACGCGACTGCGCGAACTGGTCACCAGCGCCCTGCGCATGCCGGCACCGGGCGCCGCCATCGACCGACGGTTACTGGGCGACTCGCTGCCCATGCGCAGCCTGCGTAAACAAATCGACAAACTGGCCCGCAGTCAGGCGCCGGTCTACATCAGTGGCGAATCCGGCAGCGGCAAGGAACTGGTCGCCCGACTGATCCACGAACAAGGACCGCGTGCCAACCAGGCGTTTGTCCCGGTCAATTGCGGGGCGATACCGTCGGAACTGATGGAGAGTGAGTTTTTCGGCCATCGAAAAGGCAGCTTCAGCGGCGCTATCGAAGACAAGCCCGGGCTGTTCCAGGCCGCCCAGGGTGGCACGCTGTTCCTCGACGAAGTGGCAGATTTACCGCTGGCGATGCAAGTCAAACTGCTGCGGGCGATTCAGGAGAAAGCCATTCGCAGCGTGGGTGGTCAACAGGAGTCCGTGGTCGATGTGCGGATCCTCTGCGCCACTCACAAAGACCTCGACGCCGAAGTCGCCGCCGAACGCTTTCGCCAGGATTTGTACTACCGGCTGAATGTGATCGAACTGCGGGTTCCACCGTTGCGCGAACGCCGCGACGACATCGAGTCATTGGCCAGTCATGTGCTCAAACGTCTGGCTGCCGGCAGCGGCCAACCCGCCACCAAACTCCACCCACAAGCACTTGAAGCGCTGAAAAGCTATCGCTTTCCGGGCAATGTGCGGGAATTGGAGAACATGCTCGAACGCGCTCACACCCTGTGCGACAACAAGCAGATCGAAGCCAGCGACCTGCGGCTGGCCGAAGGCAATTGCAGCGCCGACAGCGGTGTGCCGGACCTGACGCAGATCGACAACCTGGAAGACTATCTGGACAACGTCGAACGCAAACTCCTCCTCCAGGCCCTGGAGGAGACTCGCTGGAACCGCACCGCGGCGGCTCAGCGATTGAATTTGTCGTTTCGGTCGATGCGTTACAGGCTGAAAAAATTCGGACTGGATTGAGGGCCTCATCGCGGGCAAGCCCGCTCCCACAGGTTTTGCGTCGATTGAAAATATTGTGATCGACGCAATCCTTGTGGGAGCGGGCTTGCCCGCGATGGCGATATAACAGACACCGCGATTAAATTCGCCCGATCGGCGCATACGGCGCCGGATCAATGATCGGCGCCCTGCCCAGCATCACATCCGCGAACAACTGGCACGACGCCGGCGCCAGCACCAACCCGTTACGGTAATGCCCGCAGTTGAGCCACAACCCATCGAAACCCGGCACCCGGCCGATGTAGGGGATGCCCTCCGGCGAGCCCGGTCGCAGCCCCGCCCAATGCCCGACCACCTCGGCCTCCGCCAGCGCTGGAATCAATTCCACCGCAGACGCCTTCAGACTTTCAAGCGCAGAGCCGGTCGGCGTCTTGTCGAAGCCTTCATGTTCCAGCGTGCTGCCAATCAGAATGTGTCCATCCCGACGGGGAATCGCATAACGCCCCTTGGCCAGCACCATGCTCGGCAGGAAGTCCGCCGAGCACTTGTAAAGAATCATCTGCCCTTTCACGGGCTCAACCGGCAACGCCAGGCCCAGGCTTTTGAGCAAATCACCGCTCCAGGCGCCAGCCGTCAGCACCACCTGATCACCGTGGATCGCGCCCGACGAAGTCTGCACGCCAACGACTTTTTCGCCGTCACGAACGAAACCGCTGACTTCGCACTGTTCATGAATCGTCACATTCGGCAGCGCCAGCAAGGCCGCCTTGAGGGATTTCACCAGCCGCGGATTGCGTACGTTGGCCACGTCGGCCATGTAGATCGCCCGGGAGAAACCGGCACCCAGGACCGGCACCGCATCATGCGCAGCCGAGATATCCACAGCCCGCAGCGGACGGTTTTCCCGCTCGGCCCAGGCCAGCGCCTCAGCTTCATCATCCAGGTCCAGCCAATACAGGCCGGTGGTGTGCACCTCGGGATCAACCCCGGTCGCGGCAAACAGGCGCTCGCCCAGCTGTGGATAAAAGTCCTGAGACCAATGGGCCAGCGCGGTAACTGCCGGGCTATAGCGCCATGGGTAAAGCGGCGAAACGATGCCACCGCCGGCCCATGACGACTCCTGACCGACATTCGAACGGTCCAGCAGCACAACGCTCTGTACCTCGGACGCGAGATTGAACGCCGTCAGCAGGCCAATCACACCGCCGCCGACTATCACCACTTGCTGTTGCATGGTCATGTTCCGATCCAACCGTTAAATAGACAGGAGGCGCAAAAGGCGCCCGAAAAAAATCAGCGACCCCAGCAATCTTTGGTGGTCAGTCCGGCCGTCGCATTGACCATGCTTCTGACACCGGTGTTGGTGATGGTGAAATCGCCACACTTGTCAGTCGCCATGCTGCCGGCCTTGCGGGTAGCGGTCAGCAGGAAGGTCTGGTCGGTCAGGGTCGGGGTGATGGTGTAGTAGTCATTGCCGGTGCTCAGGCCGACTGCACCGGTGTAGACATTACTCTTCGAGTAAAACCGTTCGAGCATCTGCGCCTGTTCGGAGAGCAGCCCGGCCACTTCAGCCCGGCGGCCCTTTTTCACGTATTCGGTGAGGCTAGGGTAGCCAATGGTGATGACGATCCCGATGATCGCAATCACGATCATGATTTCGATCAGGGTAAAACCTCGGTTGGATCTGCGCATGCCTCAACTCTCACTTACTGAATTTGTCGCCACATGATGCGACGGCTGCCACCGCCGCCTTTTTCGGTCAGTTTGGTCACCGTTGCACCGGTATCGGTAACGACCTTGCCTAGTCCGCCGTTGGTAACGGCGCTCAAGAATGGCATCCCGCTAGTGAAAATCACCCCGCTGGATATCGCGTCCGCGCTGTCGACCACCCCATCGCCATTGGTATCGAGCACCGCGTAGTTGAGCATCTTACCGCTGAACGCATCCAGTTCGACCAGTTTGCCGGTACCGAAACTGGCACAAGGGTCGGTGGTGTCCACGTTAGCGGTGGTAAATACAATCCGCCCCAGCACCAGGGTCGCCTGGCTGATCACCCGTTCACCGGTCAATACGCTGTTGTAGACCAGTGGCAAATACCAGCCTTTCTCCGCCGGATACGTCACTTCGTTCTGGCTGGTGGTGATGAACTGCCCCGTGCTTGCCGAGAACACGCCCGTCACCGACTGGACCTGCAAACTGGACGTTGTGATCTGCCCGGAACCACCGTCAGCATCCCAAACCGCATAGAACGCCTGCAGATCCTTGTTGGTCTTGTCGACGGTCTCGTTAAACTTTCCGGTGCCGAAAAACACCACTTTACCGCCCAGTGGATTGTCTGCCAGCAATGGCTGCGCTGTGATCGGCTGGGTGGCGCCGCCCGCCGTTGTGAACAACGGTTTTCCGGAAAACGCCACGCCCCAGGTATCGGTGGTGGCGCCACTCAGATCAAACTTCCATAACCGTCCTTTCAGGTCGCCACCATAGGCCGCCTGCACCACATTCTGCGAATTGACCTTGAGCTCCACCGAAGACAGGCCGTTGGTGGTTTCCGTGCTGTCGATGACGATTTTCTTGATCAACGACCCATCGCGGATATCCACCACGTACAACGCCGCCACGCCCGAATTGCTGCCGTAGCCGTTGGAGATGAAGGCCGCCCAACGACCATCCGCCAAGCGTGCCACTTCCGGGCGAGCGTAGGCATAACCCAGATCATTGAAAACGTTCGCCGAGTTTGCTGTGGCGGGTGCACTGATTTCCCACAACGCCTTGGTCACGTTACCGGCCGAAGCGTCAAACAGCTGCAGGGCGTAGAACGTTTTGCCGCCCGCCCCTGTCCCGCCGAGCGCCAGGGTTTTCCAGGCACTGTTGAGTTGTGCATCGAATACGCCTATTTGACCGTCGACCAGAAACTTGTGGCTGACGCCGTTGATGTAAGCGGCATCGGCGATATAGCGCAACGATGGCAAAACACTGGAAGGCATGTAGGCATAACGCCTGGCGCCGTTACCGGAGTTGATGACGCTGACAAAACCGTCATTGGCGTTGACCACCAGGCTGGTGTCCATGTTGCTGGTTTTGGTGGCCAGATAAGTGCTGTAGCTGGTGTCGCTCACCAGATCGGTTGCGGTTTTTTCCGTCGGCGAGGCCAGCACCAAAGGCGAATTGATGATGTCGCCGAGCAACACGCTGCGTGCTTTCAACCCGGTCTTGTTGGTACCCTTGCTCCACTCCACGAGGTCGCTGCCCGTGATGCCGGTGGGCAAGCCCTGATTCAGCACTGTCTGCTGTGTCGGGGCGAAATTGGTGTAAGCCAAGGTGACGGGCGCATTGCTCACGGTGTTCCACGACTGGTAAACAGGCGCTGTGGCGCCGGGCACGATGGCCGTGTCAGTCGTCCACTGCACCGTGGAAGTATTGACCGAGCCGGTGGAGGTGAACCCGAAGGATTTGATGGTGCCACGCCAATCCTTGGGGTCGTAACTGGTCTGGTAGTAAGAGGAGCCAACCCCGACAATTGCGCTGCTGGTGGTGCCGCCCCCCCCGGAACCGGCTTTCGATGTGATGTCGCCCAGCGCTGATGACAACGCGCTATTGAGGCCGGCGCTGTCCGTCGCCTGGTAGTACTTGCCCTGACCGTATCTGGCGGCGTCCGACAACATCTGATTGGCGGCAGTGAAGCCTACGGTGTAGGTGTTCATGTTTTGCGTAGGGAAATCTGCGGCGTTCCAGTTCTTGCCCGCGATGTCGGTACCGGTGGTGCGCATGTCGATGTCGAAAGCGAACTTGGCGATGTCATCCAGGTACAACGTATCCCCCTCGCCATCACCGGTGAGGTTGTCGCCATCGTTCGCGCTGTTGCCGTCCCAGTTCGGCAAACGGCTGCCACCGAGCGGGTCGTTCGGAAAGCTCCGGTCGAACGTAGGCAGGCCATCGGTGATCACCACGCCGTAATTTTTCTGGCAGCGATACTGGATCGGGCTGGTGTAAGTGGTTGGCGTCGAGTTGTAGAACGGCGCCATGCCGCGCATGTACCGAGTGATCTCGTAATAGGTTTCCGCCAACGGAGTATTGGCGATGGCACTCAAACCGTTGATCGAAGAGATCAAGGCGTTGTAGTTGGTGTTCGCCTGGGCCTGGGTAACGCTGCCACTGACGGGAGACAGATCACTGATCGCGCGGGCTATAAAACCACCGGGGCCGGAGTTGCTGCTGATCGGCGGGTTGAATGTCGCCAGGCCTATTCTCAATGAGCGATTGCTGGTAACCAGATTGGTGGAAACATCCTGCGCAACACTCATGCGGTAATCATTGGGGATCGCACCGGTACCCGTGGTGAAGTCCCGGCTCGAACCGTTGGCCAGTGTTACCAGATAAGACAAATAGTTAGCCGTGTAACGCGTGTTTTCATTGCCCACCGGGTCGGGCAGCTTCAGGCATATCGATGACAGTCCCAAGAAGCCCCGATAAAAACCGTACCAGTTGCCATTGGTGGAGCAACCGCCACGATTGAGGCTCGACAAGGCGATGTTGGTATCGTCCATGTCCAGACTCTCACCGAACACACACGAGCTGTTCGAACTGCAATTGGCAATTTGCGGGCGGCTGACCGTCGGATCGAAACCCGGCGCCCAAATGATGTTGTTCATGCTCCCCGAATCATCGATCAGCAGCATCACGTTGGGCGGAACCGCCGCAGCGCTCAACAGGGGTGAGTCCGAAGGCGTGAACGCGTACGCGGGGGCGGACAGGTACAGACCCAATGCAGCGCCAGTCAGCAACCGCCAGATCCCTGAACACCTATTCGAACTTGGCATAAATGCTCTCCACCACACTGCGCACGTTATTGCCCACGATGGCCACTGCCGTGACCCGATAAAGCGTCGCAGAGGTGTTGCTCGGCACATTCACGGCATTCTTCGCGGTGCCGATGTTCTGTACCCCGTAGAAACCGTTGGCAGCCGCGACCCAGGTAACCCCCGAGAAGGCATTGAGACCGGCAGCCGTAATGGTCGATGACTCGGCGGGCGGCAAACATTGATTGCCGCTGCAAACCGGCAATGTATAGGTATCGAGCTGAACCGCACTTTCGCCGATACGCAACGCGGCTTCGGCGATCTGGAAGGACTGATTGCGCAGGGTCACGCTGCTGGCCATTTTTTCCTGCAGGGTCGCGTTCTGCATCGATGAAATGCCAATCAGCGTCAGCAACAGAAGGAACACCAGACTGACCAGCAGCGCCATGCCGCGCTGGGCGCGAGGGGCGGCGGGAGAAAAATTCATCGGCCCTCCCCTCATGGCAAGCGGTTGCGCAAAGCGGCAACCACGTTGAAGGTTTGATCGCGCACGCGACTGTTTGGATCTCTCAGCGTCAGCGTCAGGCGCACGCTACGGATTCGCGCAGGGTCGGACGGATTGGGGCTGTAACTGGAAGCAGACGTGTCGGTGGCCGACGCAGCGAGGCCGAAACTCACGTCGAATTTGCTGACGTTGTCGACAAGCACTGCCTGAGTCGGCGTACCGATGCCACTGCCCATCGTCAATTGGCCGTTCTTGAGGCTGTAGATCAGCCGCCGAATCGGAAACGCCACTTGTCCTGTCGCAGGGTCCTGCTTATTGGAGTAGGCCGTCGCCGTGTTTCGGCAATCCGAAACCACCGTCCAGGTCGGCGTACCGCCACCCGCTCCGACATCGGCGGTCACCAGGGTCAGCTTGAGGGTGGGATTGTCCCAGCTGATCGGTGTTACCTGGCTGGCGGTGAAACTAGCCCCGGCGCTTGCATCCGTTATTGTTCCCAGACAACCAAACATTCCCACCATGCGAATTTCCTGAATCAGCTTGCTCAGCACGAAACGCGCGTCTTCCTGCATGTTGGCCGCGGCGTTTTGGCTGACATAAGTGTTTTTGGCTGCGATGAAAATCTGCGCCACGCCGAGCACCACGACCAGGCTCAATGCCAACGCGATCAACATTTCGATCAGGCCAAAACCTTTGTTGAGCCGCTTCATGGCGTCGCCACCGGATCGACAGCGGCGCGACTGGTCAGCACAAAGCTGCGACGGGAGTTGGCGGTGTTGGCTGCCCGCGAGTCGTCCCAGGTGATAGTGATGGTGTAAACCCGCTGATTGAGGGTGACGCTGCCCGTAGCGGTGGCGCCGAGAATACTGACGATATTGGAGGTGAAGTCGTAGAGGTCCTGATCCCGGGCAACGTTGAGGTTGCCCGACGTCGGCGGCGTGACAGTGTAATCGGCGCCGGAGTTGGCGCGAATGCGGTCCATCATGTCGTAGGCGATAAAGCTCGCCTGGCTGGTCATCCGCGAACTGTCGGTGTACTTCAACGCATTAAGCTGAAACGCCGCGGCCCCCAAAAGACCCACACTCAGAATCAATAACGCCACGAGAACCTCGATCAGCGTCATGCCCTCCTGTGCACGCTTGCTCCATCCCCTCATCCGCAACTTCCACCCAATAGAATTCGTCCGTTCAAACACACATTCAGCGTCCTGCTTTGCGCCCCCAGTACGTAGCTGATCACCACCGCCGTGGACGGTGCCGACAGACCGCCCAGATTGTTGAAATCGATGGCGGTCACTCCTGAGGTTAGCGTCAGAGTCGCACCGCTGCTCATCGCGGGAACAACCCGCAATACATTCGCCGCATTGCCAGTACCGTCATAGACTGCCAGTTCCCCGGTCCAGACGCTGCCGCCCGCCGTCGGCCGCACCCGAGTGGTGACACCGCGGTCGATGGCTTCAAGCCGGGCGAAATTCAAAGCGCGCTGCAGGTCGCCGATCTCGGTGTCGGCCTTGGTGCCCTGCACCGAACGGGTAAACGCCGGCACTGCGAGGGTGATCAGAATCAGAAAGACCGCAAGCGCGACCAGCAACTCGATCAGCGTGAAACCTTTTGTACGATGATCCATCGATGCCCTCCGTTGCCGTCGGCTATACCTGCTGTTACACGCTAGAACATTCGACCGACAGATGTCGGTTGTTTTGTCATTACTCGCGCAAGGATTGCGCGGGCTACCGCATTCCAGGGAGGGTGATGTCATGCGTCAGCAGGGTTTCAGTCTGATTGAACTGCTCATGGGACTGACGATTGTCGGGATTGTTCTGCATCTGGTCAGTCCGGCGTTCGCAGCGCTGACTGAATCGAACCATCGAGAGGTGGCAGCGGAGTCGCTCGTCAGCGGCATTCGCAGCGCCAGAAGCGAGGCGATTACGCGAAACCAGACCGTCGTCATTCACGGAATAAACGACGATTGGGGCCAAGGCTGGCGAATGATTCTGGATTTAAATGGCAAAGGGCATGAGGACAGCAGCAATCCACTGCTGGTTGAGCGCCGGAGTGACACTCGGGTGCCAGTGATCGGCAATCGACCGGTCAGGAGATTCGTACGATTTAGCGGTCTGGGAGAGCCATTGTTGCCCAGCGGCGCCTTTCAAGCAGGAACACTACATATTTGCGTAGCTCGAGAGCCGGTGAGTCAGCACCAGGTAGTGCTGGCCCGGACCGGCCTCGTCAGCCTGCGCAGTAAAAAGACCGAGCAGGCGCTGTGCGTCGGAGGAGAGGACTCAGAGCAACGAACGAACGCGTAACTCTTTAGGCATCGAGAACGTGATGTTCTCCTCGCGACCGGCCAGTTCATCGGCACCGGTAGCACCCCAGGCCTGCAACTGCTGGATCACGCCACGCACCAGTACTTCCGGTGCAGATGCACCTGCGGTAATGCCGATGCGCTCGACACCGTCGAACCAGCTCTTTTGCAGGTCCTCGGCGCCATCGATCAGGTAGGCTGGAGTGGCCATCCGTTCGGCCAGCTCACGCAGGCGGTTGGAGTTGGAGCTGTTCGGGCTGCCGACCACCAACACCACGTCGCATTCGTCGGCCAGCGTCTTGACGGCGTCCTGACGGTTTTGCGTGGCATAGCAGATGTCGTCCTTGCGCGGTCCACCAATCGCCGGGAAGCGCGTACGCAGGGCGTCAATGACACGACTGGTATCGTCCATGGACAGGGTGGTCTGGGTCACGAACGCCAGTTTTTCGGGGTTGTTCACCTGCAGCTCGGCGACGTCTTTCTCGTCCTCGACCAGGTAAATCGCGCCACCATTGCTGCCATCGTACTGGCCCATGGTGCCTTCGACTTCCGGGTGGCCGGCGTGACCGATCAGGATGCATTCACGGCCGTCGCGGCTGTAACGCGCGACTTCGATGTGCACTTTGGTCACCAGCGGGCACGTGGCGTCGAACACCTTCAGACCACGGCCGGCAGCTTCGGTACGCACAGCCTGGGAAACGCCGTGGGCACTGAAGATCACGATGACGTCATCCGGCACCTGATCCAGTTCTTCAACGAAGATCGCACCGCGAGCGCGCAGGTCTTCAACGACGAATTTGTTGTGGACCACTTCGTGACGCACATAGATCGGCGGCCCGAAGACTTCCAGGGCGCGGTTGACGATTTCAATCGCCCGGTCCACACCGGCGCAGAAGCCACGGGGGTTGGCGAGTTTGATTTGCATGCTGTGCCTCGTGTCTTGCGCGCAAGAAATAGCGAAAACCGTGAAAAAACACTGTGGGAGCGAGCTGGCTCGCGATGGCGGAGTGTCATTCAACATCAATGTTGAATGTCAGGTACTCATCGCGAGCCAGCTCACTCCCACATTTTGACCGTATTCGGTCAGTTACAGCGATTTGACTTCGATGATCTCGACGTCAAAGGTCAATGTCTTGCCAGCCAGCGGATGATTGAAGTCGATGGTCACTTGCTCGTCATCGAACTCTTTCACCACACCCGGCAGCTCAGTATTCGCCGCATCGTTGAAGATCACCAGCAAACCCGGTGACAGGTCCATGTCCTTGAACTGCGAACGCGGGATGATCTGCACGTTTTGCGGGTTCGGCTGACCGAAAGCGTTTTCCGGCTGAATCGTCAGCGTACGCTTGTCGCCAGCCTTGAAGCCGAACAGCGCCGCTTCGAAACCTGGCAACAGGTTACCGTCGCCGACCTTGAAGGTCGCCGGGGCTTTGTCGAAGGTGCTGTCGACGGTGTCGCCGTTCTCCAGGCGCAGTGCAAAGTGCAAGGTGACTTCCGTGTTCTGGCGGATGCGTTGCTCAGCCAATACCTGTTCAGTCATGAACGGCTTCTCCGGTCTTTTTACTTTTGAACATATCCAGTGCAAGCATCACCGCACCGACAGTAATTGCACTGTCGGCGAAGTTGAACGCCGGGAAGTACCAGCGGTTCTGCCAATGCACCAGAATGAAATCGATCACATGGCCCAAGGCTATGCGGTCGTACAGATTGCCCAGCGCGCCACCGAGCACCAGGGCCAGCGCAACCGCCAGCCAGGTTTCGTTGCGCCCCAGACGCTTGAGCCACACCACCAGCACCGCACTGACCACCACTGCGATCAGGGCAAACAACCAGCGCTGCCAGCCCGAGCTGTCAGCCAGGAAGCTGAACGCCGCGCCAGTGTTGTAGGCCAGGGTCCAGCTGAAGTAATCGGGGATCACCACGATCTGCTGGTACATCGCAAGCTTGCCTTCGAAGTAGAACTTGCTGGCCTGGTCAATGACCAGGACCAGCAAACTCAACCAGAGCCAGCCCAGCCGTCCGAAACGGCCAATGGCGTTAGGCATAGTGACGAACCTCGCCAGTGCCGCTGATGTTGTCGACGCAACGACCGCAGATTTCCGGATGCTCCGGGTTCACGCCGACGTCTTCACGGCAGTGCCAGCAACGGGCGCACTTGGCGAAGGCCGACTTGACGATTTTCAGCTTCAGGCCGCTGACTTCGGTGACTACCGCGTCCGCTGGTGCCTGAACAAAAGGCGCAACGCTGGCGGTCGAGGTGATCAGTACGAAGCGCAGTTCGTTGCTCAACTGGGCCAGGTCGGCGCTCAGCGCGTCTTCGGCGAACAGCGTCACTTCGGCCTGGAGGTTGCCACCGACGGCTTTGGCCGCGCGCTGGATTTCCATTTCCTTGTTGACTGCGACCTTCACCGCCATGATCCGCTCCCAGTAGGCGCGGCCCAGTTCGACGTTTTCCGGCAGTTCGGTCAGGCCTTCGTACCAGGTGTTGAGCATTACCGATTCGTTACGCTCGCCCGGCAGGTATTCCCACAGTTCGTCGGCGGTGAACGCCAGGATCGGCGCGATCCAGCGCACCAGCGCTTCGGAGATGTGATACAGCGCGGTTTGCGCCGAACGACGGGCCTTGCTGTTGGCGCCAGTGGTGTACTGACGGTCCTTGATGATGTCGAGGTAGAAACCGCCCAGCTCCTGCACGCAGAAGTTGTGGATCTTGGAGTAGACGTTCCAGAAGCGGTATTCGCCGTAGTGCTCTTGCAACTCGCGTTGCAGCAGCAGCGTGCGGTCCACGGCCCAACGGTCCAGCGCGAGCATTTCTTCGGCCGGCAGGATGTCGGTAGCCGGGTTGAAACCGGTCAGGTTGGAGAGCAGGAAGCGCGCGGTGTTACGGATCCGCCGGTAAGCGTCCGCACTGCGTTGCAGGATCTGCTCGGAAACCGCCATTTCACCCGAGTAGTCGGTGGAAGCGACCCACAGACGCATGATGTCGGCGCCCAGGGTGTCGTTGACTTTTTGCGGCGCGATCACGTTGCCCAGCGATTTGGACATCTTGCGACCGGACTCGTCGACGGTGAAGCCGTGGGTCAGCAGTTCGCGGTACGGCGCATGGTTGTCGATCGCGCAACCGGTCAGCAGCGACGAGTGGAACCAGCCACGGTGTTGGTCCGAACCTTCCAGGTACAGGTCGGCGCGTGGACCGGTTTCGTGGCCCATCGGGTGCGAACCGCGCAGGACGTGCCAATGCGTGGTGCCCGAATCGAACCAGACGTCGAGGGTGTCGCTGATTTTGTCGTACAGCGGCGCTTCGTCACCGAGCAACTCGGCAGCGTCCATCTTGAACCAGGCTTCGATGCCTTCGACTTCGACGCGCTTGGCGACTTCTTCCATCAGCTCGGCGGTACGTGGGTGCAGCTCGCCGCTTTCCTTGTTCAGGAAGAACGGGATCGGCACGCCCCAATTGCGCTGACGGGAGATGCACCAGTCCGGACGGTTGGCAATCATCGAGTGCAGACGCGCCTGACCCCAGGCCGGAACGAATTTGGTCTCTTCGATGGCTTTGATTGCACGCTTGCGCAGGGTGTCGCCAGTGACGGGCTCTTTGTCCATGCCGATGAACCACTGCGCGGTGGCGCGGTAGATCAGCGGGGTCTTGTGGCGCCAGCAGTGCATGTAGCTGTGTTCGATGATTGTGGTGTGCAGCAGCGCACCGACTTCGGTCAGCTTGTCGACGATGGCCGGGTTGGCTTTCCAGATGAACTGGCCGCCGAAGAACTCCAGCGAGGTCGCGTATACGCCGTTGCTTTGCACCGGATTGAGGATGTCGTCGTTGACCATGCCGTATTTCTTGCAGGTCACGAAGTCGTCCACGCCGTAGGCCGGTGCGGAGTGAACCACACCGGTGCCGGCGCCCAGTTCCACGTACTCGGCCAGGTAAACCGGCGACAGACGATCGTAGAACGGGTGACGGAAGTTGATCAGTTCCAGCTCTTTACCGGTAGTGGTCGCGATGACCGCCCCTTCCAGGCTGTAACGGGCCAGGCACGACTCGACCAACTCTTCAGCCAGAACCAGCAGTTTGTCGCCGACGTCGACCAGGGCGTAGTTGAATTCCGGGTGAACGTTCAGCGCCTGGTTGGCCGGGATGGTCCACGGGGTGGTGGTCCAGATCACGATCGAAGCCGGTTTGGCCAGGGACGCGAGACCGAATGCGGCAGCCAGTTTGGCTTCGTCGGCAATCGGGAAGGCCACGTCGATGGTCGAGGACTTTTTGTTCTCGTATTCGACTTCCGCTTCAGCCAGGGCCGAGCCGCAGTCGAAGCACCAGTTCACGGGCTTGAGGCCCTTGAACACGAAACCGCCCTTGACGATTTCGGCCAAGGCACGGATTTCACCGGCCTCGTTCTTGAAGTCCATGGTCTTGTACGGGTTGGCGAAGTCGCCCAACACTCCCAGACGGATGAATTCGGATTTCTGGCCTTCGATCTGCTCGGTGGCGTAGGCACGGCACAGTTCGCGGGTCTTGTCCGCGCCCAGGTTCTTGCCATGGGTCACTTCGACTTTGTGCTCGATCGGCAGACCGTGGCAGTCCCAGCCCGGAACATAAGGCGCGTCGAAACCCGACAGGGTCTTCGAGCGGATGATCATGTCCTTGAGGATCTTGTTCAGCGCATGACCGATGTGAATCGTGCCGTTGGCGTACGGAGGACCGTCGTGAAGTACGAACTTCGGACGATCCTTGCCAATTTCGCGCAACTTACCGTACAGGCCAATGCTGTCCCAGCGCTGCAGAATCTGCGGTTCGCGCTGAGGCAGGCCGGCCTTCATTGGGAAGGCGGTGTCCGGAAGGTTTAGCGTGGCTTTATAGTCGGTCATTTATGGCTCTTCATTAGCGATTGGCGCTAGGTGCGACAGGGCACGGGCGGCGGCGACATCCGCATTGATCGCCGTCTTAAGCGCCTCCAGAGAGGCGAAACGCTGCTCTTCACGCAGCTTGTGGTGGAAAACCACCGTCAAACGCCGGTCATACAGATCGCCGGCAAAATCTAAAAGATGGACTTCGAGGTGGGCCTTGCCATCCCCTTGAACCGTTGGCCGCACGCCGATGTTGGCGACGCCTGGCCAGGTCTTGCCGTCGATGTCGACGTTGACCAGGTAAACCCCGGTGAGCGGCACGCGACGACGCTTGAGTTGTATGTTGGCGGTTGGCGTACCCAACTGGCGCGCCAGCTTCTGGCCGTGCAACACACGCCCGGTAATCTGGAACGGACGACCGAGCAGGCGTTCGGCCAAGGCAAAATCTGCAGCGGCCAGGGCATTTCGCACCTGGGTGCTGCTGACGCGAATGCCGTCCAGCTCAACGGTTTGCGCCGCTTCGACGGTGAAGCCTTGCATGACGCCGGCCTGTTGCAGGAAATCGAAATCCCCTACCCGGTCACAGCCGAAGCGGAAGTCGTCACCGACCTCCAGATGCTGCACGCCGAGGCCGTCCACCAGGATCGTATCAACGAACTCGCTGGCGCTGAGCTTGCTCAGGCGCTGGTTGAAGGCCAGGCACAGGACCCGGTCGACGCCTTCATCTGCCAGCAGTTGGAGTTTGTCGCGCAAGCGCGCCAAGCGGGCCGGCGCTGTCTCCGGGGCGAAAAACTCCCGTGGCTGCGGCTCGAAAATCACCACGCAGCTGGGCACGCCCAACTCGAGCGCTCGCTCACGCAGCCTCGCCAGGATAGCCTGGTGACCACGGTGAACACCGTCAAAGTTGCCAATAGTGGCGACACAGCCCCGATGCTGGGGGCGCAGGTTGTGGAGGCCTCGAACCAGCTGCATAACGCGCTTCTTGCTCATAAAGTGGTCGATTATAACCACACCCGGCGGCCGACGACAGGCAACACCGTAACCCAAAGTGATCGAACCGACAAAACCACCGGCCCGCCCGTGTTTATCGAGGCAAAAGCCTCAGCTCAGCGCCTTGCGATTGAAGTCGCGCAAACGGAAGCCCATTAACAGCAACATGCCGAAATACGAGACCACGCCAGCACCCACCAGAGCGCCCAGGCGCAGGAACCGCTCAAGCATGTGTCCCTGATCCCAGGCCGGCATGAAGTGCATTCCGGCCAGCAATACTGCAGACATCACCAACACCGCGACCACCAGCTTCGCACCAAACTTCGCCCAACCCGGCTGCGGCTGATACATCTGCTGCTTGCGCAGTTGATAGAACAGCAGCCCGGCGTTGAGGCAGGCGCCGGCGCTGATCGCCAGAGCCAGGCCGGCGTGGGCCAGCGGACCGATCAACACCAGGTTGAACAACTGCGTAACCACCAGAGTGAAAATCGCGATTTTCACCGGCGTACGGATGTTTTGTTGCGCATAAAAGCCCGGCGCCAGCACTTTGATCACGATAATCCCGAGCAACCCGACCGAATAAGCAATCAGCGCTCGCTGAGTCATGGCCGCATCGAAGGCGCTGAACTGGCCATACTGGAACAGCGAAACCGTCAGCGGCTCAGCCAGAATCCCCAGCGCCAATGAGCACGGCAACACCAGCATGAAGCACAAGCGCAGGCCCCAATCGAGAATCCGCGAATACTCGGCGCGGTCCTTGCTGGCGTAAGTCTTGGCCAGGGTCGGCAGCAGGATCGTGCCCAACGCCACACCCAGCACACCGGACGGCAACTCCATCAGGCGGTCGGCGTAATACATCCACGACACGGAACCGGCGACCAGGAACGACGCAAAAATGGTGTTGATGATCAGCGAAATCTGGCTCACCGAAACGCCGAGAATCGCCGGCAGCATCTGCTTCATGACCCGCCACACGCCGCTGTCGCGCAGGTTCAGACGTGGCAGCACCAGCATGCCGATCTTTTTCAGGTGTGGCAGCTGATAAAGCAATTGCGCCAGGCCACCCGCCAGTACCGCCCAACCCAGCGCCATGACTGGCGGATCGAAGTACGGGGTCAGGAACACCGAAAAGATGATCATGCTGACGTTGAGCAAGGTCGGCACGAAGGCCGGCACCGAGAAGCGGTTATAAGTGTTGAGGACCGCTCCGGCCAATGAAGACAAGGAGATCAGCAAAATATAAGGAAAGGTCACCCGCAACAGGTTGGACGTGAGCTCGAACTTTTCCGGGGTGTCGGTAAAACCTGGCGCCGTCGCCCAGATCACCCACGGCGCCGCAAGCATGCCCAGTGCAGTGACCAGCGCCAGCACCAACGTCAGCAGACCTGAGACATAGGCAACAAAAGTGCGCGTCGCCTCCTCGCCCTTCTGGTTTTTATATTCGGCAAGAATCGGCACGAATGCCTGGGAAAACGCCCCTTCTGCGAAGATCCGTCGTAGCAGATTGGGCAGTTTGAAGGCGATAAAGAAGGCGTCCGTCGCCATCCCCGCGCCAAATGTACGCGCAATGAGGGTGTCACGGACGAACCCCAGAATCCGGGAAAGCATCGTGATAGAGCTGACGGCGGCCAACGATTTGAGCAGATTCATTGAAAGAGTTTGTGCCTGTCGATAAACAGCAGGCGAACAACGCGCCTACTTATGCGATACTCCGCGCCGCAGCAGCACAGAGCCAAAGCTCGCGAGTTTACAGGTCAAGCGCCGGAAATAAATATCCCGCCTCTTTATACCTACCACTTAGCGGAACGTCTCAACCGCCCTTGACAAGACATCAACTCATCGGCATGATTCGCGGCCTATTTTGTTTGCTATTTCCTAAAAAGTCTTTCGAGGAGCTCGACGGTGGCCAACACACCTTCCGCCAAAAAACGTGCAAAACAGGCTGAGAAGCGTCGCAGCCACAACGCCAGCCTGCGTTCCATGGTTCGTACCTACATCAAGAATGTAGTTAAGGCCATCGACGCAAAAGACGCTGAAAAAGCTCAAGCAGCTTACGTTCTGGCCGTGCCAGTTATCGACCGTATGGCCGATAAAGGCATCATCCACAAGAACAAGGCTGCTCGTCATAAGAGCCGCCTGAACGGTCACGTCAAGGCTCTGAACCTTGCTGTTGCCGCATAAGCGATAAGCTTGTTGAAAAACCGACCCCAGGGTCGGTTTTTTATTGCCTGCGATTCGTGAAAACACTGCAAAAAAATGTGGGAGCGAGCTTGCTCGCGATAGCGGACTCTCAGTCAACAGAGATATTGAATGTCAGTCAGTCATCGCGAGCAAGCTCGCTCCCACAATTTGGATCTTCGCTAGATTATTGGGCGTGTGTCCACGGCAAAATCGGAATGGCCGTCACCGCATTCTGCGGACTGCCCTCGATCAAGCGATCGCTGTACACCAGATACACCAGCGTATTGCGCTTCTTGTCGAGGAATCGCACGACCTGCATAGTCTTGAACACCAGCGATGTACGCTCCTTGAACACCTCATCGCCATCCTTCAACTCACCCTTGAAGCTGATCGGACCGACCTGACGACAAGCGATGGACGCCTCAGCACGATCCTCAGCCAAACCCAGACCACCCTTCACACCACCGGTCTTGGCCCGGGACAGATAGCAGGTCACACCCTCGACCTTCGGATCGTCAAATGCTTCGACCACGATACGGTCATTCGGGCCGACGAACTTGAACACCGTCGACACCTGGCCAATCTCCTCGGCCGAGGCCAGCAGTGGCATTGCCAACAGCAGACCCAATAATCCTTTTGCCACGCGCATTCAAATATTCCTTCAGACCAGGATCAGGTTATCGCGATGAACCAGTTCCGGTTCCGCCATGTAACCCAACAGACCGACAATCGCCTCAGACGATTGACCGATGATTTTTTGTGCTTCCAATGCGCTGTAATTGGCCAGGCCACGGGCGATTTCACGACCGTCCGGCGCCACGCACACGACCATCTCGCCGCGACGGAAACTGCCCTGAACCAGTTTGACGCCCACAGGCAGCAAACTTTTATTACCCTGGGACAACGCCGCCACCGCACCAGCGTCCAGCACCAGCGTACCGCGAGTTTGCAGATGCCCGGCCAGCCATTGCTTGCGCGCCGCCAGCATGCCGCGCTCAGGTGACAGCAAGGTGCCGATACGCTCGCCCGCCTTCAGGCGATCCAGGACACGCTCGAGGCGTCCGCCAACGATGATGGTGTGCGCACCGGAACGCGCCGCCAAACGTGCAGCGCGCAACTTGGTCTGCATCCCGCCGCGACCCAACGCACCACCAGTACCGCCCGCCACCGCATCCAGCGCCGGATCATCAGCACGCGCTTCGTAAATCAGCTGAGCATCGGGGTTATTGCGCGGATCGGCGTCGAACATGCCGTCGCGATCGGTAAGGATCACCAGCAAATCAGCTTCGACCAGGTTGGCCACCAACGCCGCCAACGTGTCGTTGTCGCCGAAACGGATTTCATCCGTCACCACGGTGTCGTTTTCGTTGATCACCGGGATCACTTTCAACTCGACCAGCGCACGCAAGGTGCTGCGGGCGTTCAGGTAGCGCTTGCGGTCGGACAGGTCGTCGTGGGTCAGCAGAATCTGCGCAGTGTGCAGGCCATGCTCGGCAAAGCTCGACTCCCACGCCTGAACCAGCCCCATCTGACCGATGGCGGCAGCCGCCTGCAATTCGTGCATTGCACTGGGTCGTACGGTCCAGCCCAGACGGCTCATGCCCGCCGCCACTGCCCCGGAGGACACCAGCACCAACTCGACGCCCGCCTCATGCAAGGCCACCATCTGTTCGACCCAGACACTCATTGCCGCGCGATCCAGGCCTTTGCCGTCCGCGGTCAGCAACGCGCTGCCGATTTTCACGACCCAACGCTGCGCACCTGTCACCTTGCTCCGCATCATCTTCAACCTTAGCTTGAGGGCAGCACGACCCAGCGCTGCCCGTAACGTTATTCGTGACTACCGATTTCCAGATACTAAAACGCCGCTCCTGGGAGCGGCGTTCAAGTTTATCGCAACGGATCAGTCACGCACGTAAATGATTTCCGGACCGTCTTCATCATCCACGTCTTCTTCGTCCCAATCATCGTCGCCGATGTCATGAACCGACTTCACGCCACTGCGACGCAGGGCACGCTGGTCATCCAGGGCCTGCAGCTGAGCACGAGCCTCATCTTCGATGCGCTGATCGAGATCGGCCAACTCTTCCCTGTAAGCAGGGTCGTTCGCCAGACGATCGGCACGATCTTCCATGTAACGCATGATGTCATGGCACAGACGCTCAGTGCCGAGCTTGGAGATCGCAGAGATCACGTAAACCGGACCGGTCCACTCCAGACGATCAACGATTTCCTTGACGCGCGCATCGTGCTCTTCTTCAAGGATCTGGTCGCACTTGTTCAGCACCAGCCAACGATCACGCTCAGCCAGAGACGGGCTGAACTTGGTCAGTTCGCTGACGATCACTTCGGCCGCATCCGGAGCACTGGCGTCATCGAGCGGCGCCATGTCCACGAGGTGCAACAGCAAACGCGTACGCGACAAGTGCTTGAGGAAGCGAATCCCCAGGCCCGCGCCGTCGGAAGCGCCTTCGATCAGGCCAGGGATATCCGCGACCACAAAGCTCTTCCAGCGATCGACGCTGACCACACCCAGGTTCGGCACCAGCGTGGTGAACGGGTAGTCGGCGACTTTCGGCTTGGCGGCCGATACCGAGCGAATGAAGGTACTTTTGCCAGCATTCGGCAAACCCAGCAGACCAACGTCTGCCAACACCTTCATTTCCAGCTTCAGGTCACGAGCCTCACCCGGCTTACCCGGAGTGGTCTGACGCGGAGCGCGGTTGGTACTGGATTTGAAACGGGTGTTACCCAGACCGTGCCAGCCACCATGAGCAACCAACAGCTTTTGCCCAGCCTTGGTCAGGTCGCCGATCACTTCTTGAGTAGCAGCGTCGATGACGGTCGTGCCAACCGGCACGCGCAGCACCAGCTCCTCGCCTTTCTTGCCGGTGCAATCGGTGCTGCCGCCATTGGAGCCGCGCTCGGCATCGAAGTGCCGGGTGTAGCGGTAGTCCACCAGGGTATTGAGGTTTTCATCGGCGATCATGTAGACCGAGCCGCCATCACCACCGTCGCCGCCGTTCGGGCCGCCATTTTCGATGAATTTCTCGCGACGGAAGCTCATGCAACCGTTGCCGCCGTCACCGGCCTTTACTCGAATCGATACTTCATCAACAAACTTCATAACAAAACGCCTCTCGCCATACGGACGAGCCGAAAAAATCCAGACATAAGACTCTTGCAAAAATGAGCGCAGCGACCTCAATCAACGACCGCAAATCCAGCGCTGGAGCTCATTACAAACAGCTTTGCAAGAGACTCACCCCACAAACGAAAAAGCCCCGTCGCGAGACAGGGCTTTTCCAGCATCTACGTAATTATGCCGCGACGACTTCAGTCTTCGGGACAATGCTCACGTAACGGCGATTGAAAGCGCCTTTTACTTCAAACTTGATCACGCCGTCGATTTTAGCGAACAGAGTGTGATCTTTACCCATGCCAACACCGTAACCGGCGTGGAATTGGGTGCCGCGCTGACGCACGATGATGTTGCCCGGAATGATAACCTGGCCGCCATACATCTTCACGCCAAGGCGTTTGGCTTCTGAGTCGCGACCGTTACGGGTACTACCACCAGCTTTTTTGTGTGCCATGAGTCAATTCTCCTAGTGAGGAATTAGGCTGAAATTAAGCCTGAATACCGGTGATTTTGATCTCGGTGTACCACTGGCGGTGGCCCATACGCTTCATGTGGTGCTTACGACGACGGAACTTGATGATGCGGACTTTATCGTGACGACCTTGGGAGATCACTTCAGCCACAACGGTAGCGCCGGCAACAACTGGAGCGCCGATGTTCACGTCATCGCCATTGGCGACCAACAGAACGCGATCAAAAGTAACGGATTCGCCAGTAGCGATTTCCAGTTTCTCGATCTTCAGGTATTCACCTGGGGCGACCTTGTATTGCTTGCCACCAGTAACAATTACTGCGTACGACATGGTATTTCTCCGATAATCCTGCTCACCCAGCTCTTTATAAGAAGAGGTATTGGCTGGCATGGCTGCATAGGGCTGGAAGGCCTGTTTGCAATTGCGTAAGGCAGGTGCTGCCCAGGAAGTTCAGGGTGCGCGATTGTACGCAAGCTGCCGGGGCGATGCAAGAGGCCATCCATCGCGCCTTGACACCCGCCGACGTGGGTCCTAGCATGCCGCGCAACCCTTCTGGAGCAACTGTCGCTGATGCAACCCCAAGCTTTCTACCGCGCGGTGGCGGACGATTTTAGCGCCGTCGACGGCATCATCAAGAAGCAGCTGACTTCCCGAGTGCCGCTGGTTTCGAAAATCGGCGATTACATCACTTCGGCCGGTGGCAAACGCCTGCGTCCTTTATTAGTGCTGCTGTGCGGCAAGGCCCTGGGCCGCGAAGGCGATGACCTGCGCCTGCTGGCCGCGACCATCGAGTTCCTGCACACCGCCACCCTGCTGCATGACGACGTGGTCGATATGTCCGGCATGCGCCGTGGCCGCTCGACTGCCAACGCCATGTGGGGCAATGCGCCAAGCGTGCTGGTGGGCGACTTCCTGTACTCGCGCTCCTTCGAAATGATGGTCGAACTGGGCTCCATGCCGGTGATGAAAATCCTTTCGCAAGCCACGCGCATCATCGCCGAAGGCGAAGTGCTGCAGCTGTCCAAGGTTCGTGACGCGAGCACCACCGAAGAAACCTATATGGAAGTCATCCGCGGTAAAACAGCGATGCTGTTCGAGGCTTCGACCCACAGTGCCGCCGCCCTCTGCGAAGCCACGCCGGAACAGGCCGAAGCCCTGCGCACCTTTGGCGACCACCTGGGCGTCGCCTTCCAACTGGTCGACGACCTGCTGGACTACAAAGGTGACGCAGAGACCTTGGGCAAGAACGTCGGTGACGATCTGGCCGAAGGCAAGCCGACCCTGCCGCTGATCTACACCATGCGCGAAGGCACGCCGGAACAGGCTGCCCTGGTGCGCAAGGCGATCCAGAAAGGGGGTATCGAAGACCTCGAGAGCATCCGCGAGGCCGTTGAAGCTTCCGGCTCCCTTGAGTACACCGCACAACTGGCCCGCGACTACGTGGCCCGTGCGATCAAATGCCTCGACGCGCTGCCCGCCAGCGAATACCGCGATGCACTGGTGGAATTGAGTGAATTCGCAGTAGCTCGCACGCACTGACAACACTGCAAAACCCTGTGGGAGCGAGCTTGCTCGCAATTGCGATCTGATAGTCGACTGTGATGTTGACTGACACAGCGCCATCGCGAGCAAGCTCGCTCCCACAGGTTTATCGGCGTACGGCCCTCTCCCGCCTAAAACCCTATACAATGTGCGCTTTTTAGCGATCCTGAATCCGAGGAGCCTTAGTGAGCACGTTGCCACCCTGCCCGAAATGCAATTCCGAATACACCTATGAAGACGGCGCGCAGCTGATCTGCCCGGAGTGCGCCCACGAGTGGTCCGCTAGCGGCGAAGCTGAAGCGGCCTCCGATGACACCGTGAAAAAAGATTCGGTGGGCAACGTCCTGCAGGACGGCGACACCATCACCGTGATCAAGGACCTCAAGGTCAAAGGCACATCGCTGGTGGTCAAGGTCGGCACCAAGGTCAAGAACATCCGCCTGTGCGATGGCGACCACGACATCGACTGCAAGATCGACGGCATCGGGCCGATGAAGCTCAAATCCGAGTTCGTCAGAAAAGTCTGAGCCTGCTGTAATCCATCCCGCGCCCTGCGTGGGATGGTGCTTTGCCCTCTCCCGCTGCGCCCCGCATTTCCTCGCGATAGCCATACGCCAGCCGTTTTGACCTTACGCACTCTTTACCCGGAAAAAACCACAAACCGCCAATAGGTCCTTGCTATTTGATGAATAAGAATTATTCTCATTGAAACCCATCAATGGAGATGAGACCCATGACTTATTTGATCGATGCCTGGCTGGACCGCCCACACCCTTACCTCAGGATCCTGCATCGGGAAACCGGAGAAGTCTGTGCGGTGCTTGAAGAAGAAGCCTTGAACGAGCTGCAGGATCAGGGTGATCTGGACGTCAACGGCCTGAGTTCCAGCGAGCCGGTTGTGCTCAAGGAACTGGTGCGCAATCTGTTTCTGTTCTGCTATGCCCGGGCGTTGCGCCCGTCGAGTGAACTGCATAACAAGTTTGAAGTATGAATAGCGCCGTAAAAACTGTGGGAGCCAGCCTGCTGGCGATGGTATCAACGCGGTCTTGAAGAAACCCGGTCGCTCCTATCGCCAGCAGGCTGGCTCCCACATTAGCCCGACGGAACATCGGGCCAGGGCTTACAGAACGTCGAGCAGCTCGACGTCGAAGACCAGTACGCTGTGCGGAGGAATGCTGCCAACGCCTTGAGCGCCGTAAGCCAGTTCGCTCGGCACGTACAGACGCCATTTGCTGCCGGCGTTCATCAGTTGCAGCGCTTCGGTCCAGCCAGCGATCACGCCGCCTACCGGGAATTCTGCAGGCTGACCGCGTTCGTAGGAGCTATCGAACACTGTGCCGTCGATCAGGGTGCCGTGGTAGTGAGTACGCACTTGGTCTTCACGGGTCGGCTTGGCGCCTTCACCGGCGGTCAGCACTTCGAATTGCAGACCGGAAGCCAGGGTGGTGATGCCATCGCGCTTGGCGTTTTCAGCCAGGAACGCCAGGCCTTCGCCAGCAGCCGCTTCAGCTTTGGCAGCAGCTTCGGCTTGCATGATTTCGCGAATAACCTTGAAGCTCGCGGACATTTCTTCCTGACCTACACGGCTTTCCTTGCCGGCGAAGGCGTCAGTCAGACCAGCCAGGATCGCGTCCAGGCTAACGCCCGGTGGCGGGTTGTCGCGCAGTTGGTCGCCCAACTGACGGCCGATACCGTAGCTGACGCGGGTTTCGTCGGTGGACAGATTTACTTCGGACATGACACTGCTCCGCTGTGCGGACGGCCCTGGAACTTGCCGTGCGTGCACAGCGCGTCCCGGAGCGCCCGGAACCAAAAGGGCCAGCAGACTAGCACAGATGTCGTTGCGCTGATGAGGGCTGTCAGTGCTGCCAGGCGATCGGCACCTTCAGGCATTCAGCTGCACTGGCGCTGAGCCCGCACATTTCGTCATGAACCGAGGTGTGCACAAGATTGAAAGGCAACGTGGGAAAGGCGTGAAGCAGGTCCCGCGCATGCTCGACCGAGCGCACAGGAAACGCCTTGCCGTGGGCGTCACTCAATGGGTACGCCGCGCCATGCATGCGCGCTTCCAGCAGGTAGATTCCACCTTCCATGGAGATCAGGTTCAACTCATCGACCTTCCCGGCGATGGCATAGGCATTGAGCTCTTGCAGATTCATGAACGCACCTCACACAGTGGCGAGCCAACATCCTTACAGGCATAGGCCTCAGCGCATCAAAGTACAAGCCATAAACGACGCCGCCCGTCTGTTTCGCAACAGACGGGCGGAGTGCAAAGGTAAAACGCAGCAATCAGTGCTTGGTCAGCTTATCCAGATACCCCATGGCAAACGCCGACACCACGAAAGTCATGTGAATGATCACGTACCACTTCAAATGCTCGGGATCGACGTTCTTGGCGTCCATGAAAATCCGCAGCAGGTGGATCGACGAAATCGCCACGATGGACGCCGCGACCTTCATCTTCAACGAAGACGAATCCATGGTACCCAGCCAGTTGAGCTTTTCTTTGCTGTCGTCGATGTCTAGCTGAGAGACGAAGTTCTCGTAGCCGGAAATCATCACCATCACCAGCAAACCGCCCACCAGCGCCATGTCGATCAGCGACAGCAGCACCAGAATCAGGTCCGATTCGGCCATGGAGAACACGTTGGGGATGACGTGGAAGACTTCCTGGAAGAATTTCAGCGCCAGGGCCAGCAGCCCGAGGGACAGACCGAAGTAGATAGGCGCGAGCAGCCAGCGGGAGGCGTACATAGCGTTTTCGATAAAGCGTTCCATAAATCTCACACTTGGGCTGGAAATGGCCGCGAGTATACCAGCCCCCCGTTACAGCCAGAAACAGTCGGAAAATCCGCAACCTGCACGTGTGTCACAAGGTTTTTCTGCTAGTGTCCAAACCATTGACAGCTCAGCGACATCGGACAGGAAGACGGGAAATGGATGTGCGATTGCCTTTAATGAGCGCCGGGGTTTGTCTGGCTCTGCTGATGAGCGGCTGCTCACCCGGCGATGACAAACGCCAGGTCAGCCTTGAGGAAAAAACCGCGCAGTTCGAGACGTCCCTGGAGGCCATCCAGGACCCGAAACTCAAGGATGCCGTGGCCGAATTGGGTGGCTCGCTGCTGTTGCTTGAGCGTGCACAACTCAAACTCGACAGCAAACCCGTGGTCACCGAGTACGGTGAGGACGTCCTTGCGGTGCTCAAGCACTACCCCACGCCACAGGCACTGGTCGACACGTACATTAACGGCCTGTTTGTGCTGCACAAGGATTCCAGCTCCGACTACCTGACCGACCTGCAACCGGTGTTCCCGTACAACTTCAACATTCCGGCCGAGTTTCTCTTTCCACATGGCCTGGAATGGCAGTCGGTGACCCTCAGCAACAAACGCGTAATCCCGTTCCAGCCGGAGTGGTCGGAAACCGATCCGGGTATTCAACTGAGCCCGTCGAGCTCCAACCTGACCAACCCCGACGATCTCACCGTGACCTACCCCTTCATCGACGGTCTGGACGTGGAAAACAAGAACCAGCCGCAACCGGTCAGCCTGCAAGGCAAGGTCGAAGTCGTCGCCCCGCGCCGGCTCTATAGCGTCGACCTGACAAAAAAAGACATTGGCCAGACCCGCACCAACGACAACCTCAGCGTCACCCTGCTGTCACTGACAAACAACTACGCCGAAATCGAATTCAACAACAGCGCACCGCTGGCGCCCGAGGTCAGCGAGCCCCCCCTTAACCCGCTGATCGTCCAGGCCAAGGATTCCACCGGGCAATTTCTCTCACGTTCGGGCTCGATCAACGAAACGGCCGCGCAAATCGCCTTCTATCAGAAACAACTGGTGAAAATGCAACAGCAGAAGGGCTGGAGCGAGGCCTTCGAAAAGCAGCTCGAAGATGAACAACGCGCGTTTGAGAAGCAACAAACCAAGCATTATTCAAAGGTGTATTTCAACGGCCCGATCGAGACCCTTGAAGTCAGCCTGCTGGACTTTTCAACGGCCACGGTGACGCGCAAAGACCTGGACTTGCCGATCCGTCGCTTCGATCAACACACCACGGCAAAAACCATCCAGCCACTGACATTGCCCGTGGTGGTGTACGACGATCAGGCGCCGATATGGCTCAAAGGCGCGACGCTCACCGAGGAGCAACTGAAGAAAAGCGTCAGCATCCGGCAATCGGTGGACGACCCGAGCGCGGCGCGCATCGAATTCGATCACACCCGAAGCTTCAATGATGAACTGCTGGGCACCTCCTTCAACCCTGGCGATAGCCCCGTCAGTTTCTTTACCGAGGACAGCAGCGGTCAACGCGATGAGCCCATTGAACTGCCGCCCGAGGCTTACCAGGTCGATCCTCTGCGCGGCATCATCACTTATGACCTGAACCTGTTCGCGCAAACGCCGGCGTTTGCGGTGGGCTCCATGCCGCTGTTCCTAGCCACGGTCGACAAGCAAACACTTGAAGCAGCCCAACTGCCCAAAGGCCTGGAATTGAAAGGCAATGCGCTGGTGGTTGATCTGAAGCTGTTTCCCGCCCAGGACTGGCGCTTTTTCGCCAGGGACGACAGCGGTCACTATCTCAAGGAGATTCTTTCGGTCATTCACGATGCGAGCGCGCAAGGCCCGGCGTTATTCGGCGTGCATTACTTTTATGGCCAACCCACACGCCTGGAAACCTATCAGCGAACCGACCTTACCACCGTGCAATATGGTTTCGAGGTCAAGCTCGACAAGGCTGATACGTCCGACCTTGCCCAGTAGTCGTCTCAGTGGTCGGGACGAAACTCGAAGCCGCCCAGGTTGCGGCAGCGTCCACCATTGATTTCCCGCAGCTGGGCTTGCAAATGCAGGCACCAGATTTGCGGGTCATCGGCCAGTTCATAGCCGTGCAAAGTCAGGCTTTCAACGATGGTGTCGAGGATCGACTCAGCCACGAACGGACCATGAAACGGGCCCTGGGCCTTGATGGCTGACGGTTGTTCGCCAGCCATTCCGGCGGCAAACAGCAAGGTCCACATGCCCGTATCGCCAGCCAATGGCTTGATAGCGCATTCGATACGGGTCACAAGACCCAAACACTGACGGGTGAGGCAGAGGTTGCGCGACATGGCGGCGACCCTCGTTAGATCCGGTATTCAGCCCCCACGGGAGAGCTGTCTCGATCCAGTGATTACTGTCGATATCCTTGAGCTGAGAATAGAAGAAAAGTCAGACCCGCACGTCAACTGAGACCAGAAGGCGCCGAATGGTCATTGTGTGAATATTGACGTCAGAGTGATGGCACTTTTTCAGGTCGACCCGAATACAAATGTGGGAGCGAGCCTGCTCGCGATTGCGGACTGACACTCAACATCTTCGTTGAATGTGAAGCCCTCATCGCGAGCAGGCTCGCTCCCACAGTTTTGTTGCGCGTCAGGCCGGTTTGGCTTCGACCAAGGCTTCCTGCGCAGCTTCCTTCTCGGCCTCTTTCAGGTCTTCTTCGCTGATCATTTCCGCGATCACCCGCAAGCGCTCCACCACCCGCGCATTCACACTGCCCTCAGGGAATTCGCCATTTTCATCCGGCGCACCGGCAGGCTCACCCACCAACAGGCTCAGCGCTTCGTCAGCCTGGCGCACGGCGTAAACGTGGAATTGACCTGCGCGCACGGCTGCCAATACCTTCTCATCGAGCATCAGCGTCGCCACGTTGGCGTGAGGAATGATTGCCCCTTGCTCACCGGTCAGCCCGCGGGCTTCGCAGAGACGGAAGAAGCCTTCGATCTTCTCGTTGACCCCGCCCACCGCCTGCACCTCACCGAATTGGTTGATCGAGCCGGTGATCGCAAAGCACTGCTTGAGTGGCGTTTTCGACAGCGCCGAGATCAGCGTGCACGCCTCGCCCAGCGAAGCACTGTCACCATCGACGTAACCGTAGGACTGCTCCAGGGCGATACTCGCGGAAATCGCCAACGGGAATTCCTGAGCGTAACGGCTGCCCAGATACCCGGTGAGGATCATCACGCCTTTGGAGTGAATCGGCTGGCCGAGGTTAACTTCGCGCTCGATGTCGACAATGCCGCTGCCGCCCGGATAGACCGTGGCGGAAATTCGCGCCGGCACACCGAATGCCGAATCACCGACTTCCAGCACGGTCAGCCCGTTGCACTTGCCGACTGCCGCGCCATCGGTGTCGATCAGGATGATCCCGGCCAGCATGTCATCGAGAATCCGCGCCGAAACGCGCCCGGTGCGAGTGGCCTTAGCCTTGAGCGCACGCTCGATGTGCCCGGCGTCGGTCATTTCGTCGCCCGCCAGCTGACGAATGAAATCCGCCTCGCTGACCAGTTGGAAGAGGTCCCCGATCCGCGCCGACAAACGCCCCTGATGCTCAGCCAGACGCGCGCTGTAGGTCGCCAGGCGCGCCACCGCGTCGGCGGTCAGCGGCGCCATGCCTTCCTCGGAGGTACGGGTTTTCAGCAACTGGGCGAACTGCTCCAGGCTTTCGTCGACCATCGGGATGTCTTCGTCGAAGTCCACCAGAACGCGGAACATCTCCTGGAAGTCCGGATCGAGGTCCTGCAGCGTGTAGTACAACTGCCGGGCACCAATGATGACGACTTTGACCTGCAGCGGAATGTGTTGCGGTGTCAGCGTCACAGTGGCCAGACGGCCCAGCTCACCCAGTGGTGATTCCATTTTCAGTTTGCGCGATTGCAGGGCGCGCTTGAGCGCATCCCACACGAACGGCTCGCTGAGCATTTTTTCCGCTTCAAGGATCAGGAAACCGCCGTTGGCGCGGTGCAGCGCGCCCGGTCGCAGTTGACGATAAGTCGTGTAGAGCGCGCCCTGATCGGTGCTGTATTCGATGCGGCCAAACAGGTTTTCGTAAGTCGGGTGCGGTTCGAACACCACCGGCGCACCGCCGCTGGACGAATGGCCGACCATCAGGCTCGGCGCGTATTGCTCTTCCAGCATCTTGCGGGCAACGGCGTCGACTTTGCTGTCGTCCACCAGTTGCTCGACCACGGTTTTCAGCAGGTAAACCTGCATCGCCTGCAGGTAACCGCACACCGCCGCGTTCTCGGCGTATTTTTCCGACAGCGGCGACAACAACGGTTGCAAGGCCAGGGTGATGGTTTCTTCGTTGAGATGACGGAGTTGATTGCTCGACTCGCGCTTCCACTGCGGCAGGCTGGCCAGCTCTTCGTTCAGACGCTCTTCCAGACCGGAAATGTCTTCGTGGAAACGCTCGCGATCGGCTTCCGGCAACTGGGCGAATTCCGCTTCATCCAGCGCCTTGCCGTCGCTCATCGGGGTAAACGCAATGTTGCTCGCGTCGCGGTACAGCGCGACTTCCTTTTCCAGCGCCAGGCGCTCGATGATGTCCAGCGCCTTGTCGTAGCGCTGGTTGAAAGCGCGGTCGATGGCGCTTTTCTTCTGCTGGTAGGACGGGTGTTCGAACACAGCCGGAAAAGTCGCCAGCAGGTTGTCGATCAGCGCGTTGATATCACCGATAAACGCGCCGGCAGTGCCCGAGGGCAACTCCAGGGCGCGAGGCTCGCGGGGCTCATCGAAATTGTTGACGTAGACCCAGTCCGCCGGGGTTTGCAGGCGCTTGCCTTCGGCCTTCAGGTAGCGTTTGACGAACGAAAACCGGCCGGTGCCGGGCTCGCCCATGACGAATACGTTGTAACCGGGGCGTGGCATGGCCACACCGAACTGCAAGGCTTCGACCGCACGTTCCTGGCCAAGCACACCGCGGAAGGGCTCCAGATCATTGGTGGTAGAGAAGCTGAACTGTTCAGCGGAAAACGGACGAGTCAGCGCTTCGGGCGCTAGACGCAAGCTGGCAGCAACAGGATCAGGCATCGGGCTTCCTTACATCAGGCGGGGCAGATAGCGGCATTCTGGCGCTGCCCATACCTCTCTTGCAAGGCGCGCCTTTCGCCAAAGCATAGCCAAGCCGACATGGCCACGCGGGCCGGTGTGAAATCAGTGTTTTCAACGAATGTTTCCGAAAAAGTCACGGAACCCTTGGAACATGCCTAAACTCCAAACTGCGCGGCTGGAACAATAACCGGCCCACTGGCGCCAGATAGGGCCAGACCCCTTGTCCATTGGTATGCACATAAAAGAGAACAAAGCTATGAAACGGATTCTTCTCGGTACTCTCTTCACCGCTGTATCCCTCAATGCCATGGCTCAGGCGCCAGGCGGCCCGGATTGCGGTTGGGGCAACATGCTGTTCGAAGGTCAGCGTGGCACCCCGGCTCACTTCCTGGCATCCACCACCAACGGCACTTCCGGCAACGCAACCTTCGGTATGACCTCCGGTACCAACGGTTGCTCGACTAATGCGTCGCTGACCTATGGCGGCAAATCCTGGATTGCCATGAATGGCATGATGAACGAGCTGTCCGAAGATATGGCCAAGGGTCAGGGCGAAGCGCTGACCACTTACGCCGTGGTACTGGGCGTGGCGCCGGAAGACCGTGCGCACTTCGCTGCTGTGACTCACGAGCACTTCCAGCAGATTTTCAGCAAGGCTGACGTGACCGCTGATGACGTGCATACCAACACCCTGGCCATTTTGAAGGCCGATCCTCGTCTGGCCAAGTACGCAACTCAAGCTTAAGCTCGACCCGCCCGCTCCTTTCGGGGAGCGGGTTTTATTTTTTGGACCTGCCCCTTTTTTGGGTCTTTATTCTCGAATATCTAAGTTGCCCACTATGCTCAAACGCCTTGCCTGGCTGGCGCTCTGTGTCTGCGCCCCGCTGTCCGCCGCGCCTACCATCGACAATCAACGTTTGCAGCAACTGGCCAACGATCCCTTCTGGATTTCCCTAGGTCATTACGAAACTGCCAAGCTGGGTGGCTGGCGCAGCTATGTCAGCGACAAGAAGTTCTTTCTGGCGCCCGACGGCAACGAACACCCCGACCGCGAACTGGCGGCCACCGTGCAGGCGCTGTACGCCCCGGCCAGTGCCGGCGAACAACACGCGCAATGCGTCTACCCGGCGCGGACTCGCTGGCTGAAGGCACAACTTAATCTGTCCGATTTGCCGACACTGGACTGCGCCGAGTTCAAGCAATGGTTCAAGGATGTCTCGCCCCATAGCGCGGTGATGATTTTTCCGGCCGCCTATTTGAACAGTCCGTCATCGATGTTCGGCCACACGTTGTTGCGCATCGATCAGGCGGATGTGCAGAGCGACAAGACGTCATTGCTCAGCTACGCAATCAACTTCGGCGCCTACATCGAAGGCTCGGACAACAGCATCCTCTACGCCTGGAAAGGTTTGATGGGCGGCTATCCGGGCCTTTTTGCGCTGGTGCCGTATCAGGAAAAACTCTCGGAATACCGCAGCCTGGAAAACCGCGACCTGTGGGAGTACCGGCTGAACCTGACGCAGCAAGAAACCGAGCGCATGGTCGAGCACATCTGGGAACTCAAGCAGATCCAGTTCGACTATTTTTTCTTCGACGAAAACTGCTCCTATCGCCTGCTGGAATTGCTGCAAGTGGCGCGTCCGAGCCTGCGCCTGACTGAACAATTCCCGCTGACCGCCATTCCCACCGACACGGTCAAAGCGGTGAAAGAAGCCGGCCTGGTGGAATCCATTCAGTATCGGCCGTCCCGCGAACGTGAACTGCTCAGCCGCGCCGAACCGTTGAATCCAGAAGAACAGCAGTGGGTGCTGAAAGTCAGCGCCGACCAGAAACAGTTGCAGGAGCCGGCATTCCAAGCGCAACCGCGCGAGCGTCAGGCGCTGATCATCGACGCGGCTTACCGGCTCGAACGCTACCGCGCCAACGGCCAGGAACGCGATCCGCAGCGGGCTCAACGCAGTTTTGAATTGCTGCGGGCGATTAACCAGAACCCGGCGCCGGAGCTGGACATCCCGCAACCCGGCCTGCCCGAGGACGGTCATGAATCGCGCACCTGGCAGGCTGGCATTGGCACCCGGGGCGACAAGGCCTTCGGTGAATATGGCCTGCGCATGGCGTATCACGATCTCAACGACAACTCGGAAAGCTTTCCCCTCGGCGCGCAGATCGAAATCCTGCAAATGAAACTGCGCCAGTACGAAGGCAACCAGTGGCAGTTGCAGCAACTGGATCTGGCGACCATCCGTTCCCTGACCCCGCGCAACGAGCTGCTGCAACCGCTGTCGTGGCAGGTCACCGGTGGCCTTGAACGGGTGCCGGGCAAACATGATGACGAGACGCTGGTCAGTCACGTCAACGGCGGTGGCGGCGGCACCTGGCAACTGGCCGACGACATGCTCGGTTTTGCCTTGGGCACCGTGCGTGTCGAGCACAACAACGACTTCGCCGGTTTTATTGCCCCTGCGGCGGGTTTCAACAGCGGTGTGCTGTGGAAGAATCCGCTGGGCAATTTCAGCCTGGAGGCCAAGGGGGATTTTTTCACCAATGGCGAAGTACGCCGTAGCGTGAGTCTGAACCAGCAGTGGGAATTGTCGCGCAACCTCGGCTTACGCCTGAGCGCCCAGCGCGAGTTCAGCCACCTCGCTTCTCCAGAAAACGAAGTGATGCTTGAGGTGAAGTGGTATCACTACTGACCTGTAGGAGCCGGCAAGCCGGCTCCTACAACGGATTTTCGCTTCCTGACAGATCCATCACGCTCCTTTCACAAACGCCTCACGAATCCACTCCTAGACTTCACGTATAGGCCGTTGAACGGCCGGGAGTCCGAGATGTGGCGTTGCGTGGGTGTGGTGGGTGTATTGATGTTGATCATGGGCTGTCAGACGACCCACGAAGATCTGATCGCCAAGGGTTATCCCCCCGCGTTCGCCGATGGCTTCGATGACGGCTGCAGCAGTGGCCGACAGGCCGCCGGGGCGATCACCGGTGAATTTCGCAAGAACGTCCCGCGTTATCTCAAGGACAAGCAATACGCCGAAGGCTGGAGTGATGGCTTCCGGCAGTGCCAGGCCATGCGTGAAAGCGAAGACCGCGAAGACTATCGCAGCCATCATTGGGATGAACGTGAAAAGGCCTGGCAACAACAGAAAGATCAGGACGCCGCCCGTGCGTTTCGCTCGCAATGAGTCGCTGCCAGACATCCACCGAAACTAAAAGCCTGTGACCATGGCCCAAACCCTATAACGGGAGAACACCATGAGTCGCGCCTTCGTCAACGAAGATAACGCCGCCGCGCAAGCCGATCAGCCAGTCGAACGGCAGGTCAGCACGCAGCCTAATTACGTCACGCCCACAGGCCTTGCCCAATTGCAGGCGAAAGTCGCCGAGCTGCAGCAATTGCACAGCGAACAATCGTCCAAGGGCGAACACGCCGACAAGCAGCGCCAGGCCGATCTTGAACGAGACTTGCGCTACTTCAATCAGCGCCTGCAAAGCGCTCAGGTCGTGACCGCCGCCCGCTCAACGCAAAAAGTGCAGATCGGCAGCCGCGTGACCTTCGCCGACGAGCACAGCACCGAGCAAACGGTGCAACTGGTCGGCGAGGATCAGGCTGACGCGTCTGCGGGCCTGATCAACTGGGGTTCACCGCTGGGCCGGGCATTGCTTGGGGCGCAACTCGGCGACGAGGTGCTGTGGCAACGCCCGGCCGGCGATCAGATGATCGAAATCATCCGCATTGAACCGGCTTAAACCACGCCTTGGGCGAGCATGGCGTCGGCGACTTTGACGAAACCGGCGATGTTCGCGCCTTTGACGTAGTTGATGCGGCCGTTCTCTTCGCCGTAATGCACGCACGCATGGTGGATCGACTGCATGATCCCGTGGAGTTTGCTGTCCACTTCCCCGCCGGTCCACAGCAGTCGCATGGCGTTCTGCGACATCTCCAGCCCGCTCACCGCAACGCCGCCGGCGTTGGACGCCTTGCCCGGCGCAAACAGAATCCCCGCATCGATAAACAGGTCCACGGCTTCCAGGGTGGTCGGCATGTTCGCGCCTTCTGCCACGCAGACACAGCCGTTGCGCAGCAACGTACGCGCGGCCTCGGCATTCAGTTCGTTTTGAGTGGCGCAAGGCAGCGCGATGTCGCACACCAGATCCCACGGGCACTGACCCGCACGGAACTCCAGACCGAAACGGCTGGCCAGTTCGCTGATCCGCCCACGTGTGACGTTTTTCAGCTCCAGCAGCGCCAGCCATTGTTCTTCGGTCAAACCGGCCTCGCAGTAAAGCGTGCCTTCGGAGTCCGAGAGCGAAATCACCTTGCCGCCCAGGTCCATGACCTTGCGCGCCGCGTACTGCGCAACGTTACCGGAACCCGAGATCGCTACGCGCTTGCCTTCGACGGCTTCACCGCTGCGCTTGAGCATTTCCTCGGCAAAGTACACGCAGCCGAAACCGGTGGCTTCCGGGCGAATCAGGCTGCCGCCATAGCTCGGCCCCTTGCCGGTCAATACGCTGGTGAACTGGTTGCTGAGGCGTTTGTACTGGCCGAACAGGAAACCGATCTCGCGGGCACCAACGCCGATATCACCGGCCGGCACGTCAACGTCCGCACCGATGTGACGGTACAACTCGCTCATGAAGGCCTGGCAGAAACGCATGACTTCCGCGTCGCTTTTACCTTTCGGATCGAAGTCCGAGCCCCCCTTGCCGCCGCCCATGGGCAACGAGGTCAGGGAGTTTTTGAAGGTTTGTTCGAAGGCGAGGAATTTCAGCACGCCGAGGTTCACCGAAGGATGGAAACGCAAACCGCCCTTGTACGGGCCGATCGCGCTGTTCATCTGGATGCGGAACCCGCGATTGACCTGCACCTTGCCGTGATCGTCGACCCAGGAAACGCGAAATACAATCGCCCGCTCCGGCTCGCAGATCCGTTCCAGGATGCCGGAGGTCAGATAATGCGGATTGGCTTCGAGAAACGGCCACAGGCTGCGCAGGACTTCTTCGACAGCCTGGTGGAATTCAGGTTGGTCCGGGTCGCGTTTTTTCAGTCGGGCAAGGAAGGTTTCGACGGATTCGATCATGGAAAAGTCTCGGCAAATTTATTGTCGTTGAAAGAGATTGGGCCGGACTTTAGCAAACGGAATGCGCACTGGAACAGAGCAAAATGTCGCGTTTGTGAAATTAAATGGTGCGCAGGATATAAATTTATCGGCCTTTTGAGGGTTTTTTGCACCCAAACAGGGATTTGCTTCTGGAGTCTTGCACCATCAGATAAATCGCCATCGCTAGCAGGCTAGCTCCCACAGTGGTTTGGCATCGATCGCATAACCCCTGTGGGAGCTAGCCTGCTAGCGATGGCCGCACCACGGTGTCACAGAAAGCAAAAAAAAACGGAGCCCTAAGGCTCCGTTTTTTCATGCAACCAACCCGATATCAGGCCAGTTTTTTGTGCCGTACACGATGCGGCTGGGAAGCCGCTTCACCGAGGCGTTTTTTGCGATCGGCTTCGTATTCGGTGTAGTTGCCTTCGAAGAACACTGCTTGCGAGTCGTCTTCGTACGCCAGAATGTGCGTCGCGACGCGGTCAAGGAACCACCGATCGTGAGAGATCACAATGGCGGCGCCCGGGAAGTCCAGCAGGGCTTCTTCCAGGGAACGCAGGGTTTCAACGTCGAGGTCGTTGGACGGTTCGTCGAGCAGCAGGACGTTGCCGCCCTCTTTCAGGGTCAGGGCCAGGTGCAAGCGACCGCGCTCACCACCGGACAGGTCCTTGACGAACTTCTGCTGATCGCCGCCCTTGAAGTTGAAGCGACCGACGTAGGTCCGCGACGGGATCTCGTAGTTGCCGATGCGGATCTGGTCCGAACCGTCGGAGATTTGCTGGAACACAGTCTTGCTGCCGTCCAGGTCGTCGCGGCTCTGATCGACGCAGGCCAGTTGCACGGTTTCGCCGACTTCGATGCTGCCCGAATCCGGTTGTTCCTTGCCCATCAGCATGCGGAACAGGGTCGATTTACCGGCACCGTTACCGCCGATCACGCCAACGATGGCGCCCTTCGGCATCGAGAACGACAGGTTGTCGATCAACACGCGATCGCCGTAGCCCTTGGTGACGTTCTTGAACTCGATGACCTTGTCACCCAGGCGTGGACCCGCCGGGATGTAGATCTCGTTGGTTTCCGAACGCTTCTGGAATTCCTGCGACTGCATTTCTTCGAAGCGTTGCAGACGAGCCTTGGATTTGGACTGGCGGGCCTTGGCGCCTTTGCGCACCCACTCCAGTTCTTCCTTCATGGCTTTTTCGTGAGCCGACTGCTGCTTGGACTCGGCAGCGAGACGATCGGATTTGGCTTCGAGCCAACCCGAATAGTTGCCCTCGTACGGGATACCGGCGCCGCGGTCGAGCTCGAGGATCCAGCCAGCGACGTTGTCCAGGAAGTAACGGTCGTGCGTGATCGCGACGACGGTGCCCGGGAAGTCGTGGAGGAAATGCTCCAGCCAGGCGACGGAATCGGCGTCCAGGTGGTTGGTGGGTTCGTCGAGCAGCAGCATGTCCGGCGCGGACAGCAGCAGGCGGCACAGGGCCACACGACGCTTTTCACCACCGGAAAGGAATTCGACCTTGGCGTCCCAGGCCGGCAGGCGCAGCGCATCGGCAGCGACTTCCAGTTGGCGGTCCAGGTTGTGACCGTCGCTGGCTTGCAGGATGGCTTCGAGCTTGGCCTGTTCAGCGGCCAGCTTGTCGAAGTCGGCATCTTCATCAGCGTAAGCGGCGTAGACCTCGTCCAGGCGCGCCTGGGCGTTCTTGATCACGCTGACCGCTTCCTCGACCACTTCACGCACGGTCTTGGCCGGGTCCAGGATCGGTTCCTGTGGCAGGTAGCCGATGTTCAGCTCCGGCATCGGACGGGCTTCGCCCTCGAACTCGGTGTCGACGCCGGCCATGATTTTCAGCAGCGTGGATTTACCCGAACCGTTGAGGCCGAGCACGCCAATCTTGGCGCCGGGGAAGAAGGACAGCGAAATGTTTTTCAGGATTTCCCGCTTCGGCGGAACAACTTTGCCCAGCCGATGCATGGTGAAGACGTATTGAGCCATGGAGAACCTTGGGTCAGTGACAGATGAATGATTGGAGCGCAGGCGATGCCCGGCCAGACCGTGCGCGTCGTCCGACTGATAGCTATCAATACGTGCGCGCTGAAAAAGTCTGATTCTAGGAGCTGGAACGCTCCCGCGTAACCGGCAAAGCTACCTTAATGACCGATGGCAGTCCAGCCGAGCAGGACTGGCACTTTGCCACAACTCAAGGCATGCTAGCCGCCCTCCGGGCGTCCGGCTTATAGTGCACGTCGCGCCAGTCCAGCCAAACCGCAGGATTACAGTTTGTCTAATGTCACTCCGCCCTTGACCACCCGTGCACCGACTGCGGTGACCGGTACCCCCCTGCGCGGAACATTGAAGGGCGCGCTGGCAACACTCGTGCTTTTGCTGCTCGCGTTGCTGTTCTGGCAACTGCTGGATCAGCTGCGCGAAACCCAGAAAAACCAGCGCCAATACACTATCGACTACAGCGCCGATCTGGCTGCCCAAGTCAGTCTGAACATGTCGCTGAATGCGCAGATCGCCCTCAACCTGCTACCCATCGTCGAACAGCCGCAAAGCGCCGACGAACAGCAGGAGCTGCTGCGCAAGCTGCAAAAGTCCTTGCCCGACCTGCGCAGCCTCGCGCTGTTGAGCCCCTCGGGAAAAGTCATCAGCGACAGCGCCGCCGACAGCGACGACGCCGACTACCTCGTCGAGCTGGTACGCCGCAGCCGTGCCCAGGTGCACTATTTCAGCAACGCCGACAACGGTTCGGTGGTGCATCTGCTGCTGCATCAGGCCAGCGGCAGCTCCCGGGGTTATTGGGTCCTGCGCCTGGCGCCAAGCTTTTTCTCGTCACTGACCAAACCCAGCGAGGCCGGTATCCGCCCAATGTGGCTGGTGGAAAACCGCTTCAATCACCAGGTCATCAGCCGCGATGATTCACTGCCCTTGGCCAAACCGAGCGAGCTGACCGCGGACGATGTGGCCAACAGCGTGCTGACGGTTCCCCTGACCGGCAGCGACTGGCAACTGCGCGGGTTGTTCGACCGGCAACGTGTGATCGAAGAACTGCTGCCGGCGTTTATCGGCAAATGCCTGTTGGGGCTGGCGCTCTCTCTGCTGCCGCTGATCGCCCTGCTGAACATGCGCCGCCGTCAACGCCAGGTGACTGAAGGTCGCCGGCGCTATCAGGATATCTTCGAAGGCACCGGCGTCGCCCTGTGTGTACTCGATGTGTCTGGCCTCAAGAGCGTCTTCGACAAAGCCCAGTTGCACATCACCGAACAACTGCAAGCCTGGCTGGAAACTCCGGAACAGCGCCAGCAACTGCTGCAGGAACTGCGCATTACCGAGGTCAACCAGGTTGCCCTGCAACTGCTCAACGTCAATTCCTGCGAGCAAGCCTGGAAGTTGCTGATCGACGGCAATCCGCTGGATGGCACCGCCATCGGCAATCAAGTGCTCGACGCGGTGCTCAACCAGCAGAAACAGTTTGAGCTGGAAATAAAACTGCAAGACGCCAATGGCCGCGATCAGCACCTGTGGCTGGTGCTGCGCTTGCCGGAAAACCAGGACGACTATAAAGCCGTGATCCTGAGCATCAGCGACATCACCAGTCGCAAGCTCGTCGAACTGTCGCTGCTCGAGCGTGAAGGGTTCTGGTCCGACGTGGTGCGCACCGTGCCGGATCATTTGTACGTCCAGGACGTGATCAGCCAGCGCATGATCTTCAGCAACCATCATCTGGGCCAGACACTCGGTTACAACCGCACCGAACTGCACCAGATGGGCGAGTACTTCTGGGAAATCCTGCTGCACCCTGAAGATGCCGACCACTACCACCGCTCGCGCCAGACCCAGCGCCACGCGGGCTATACGCAATTGCTGCAATGCCAACTGCGCTTCCGTCACCGCAACGGCAAATGGCGGCGTTTCGATATTCGTGAACAGGCGTTGGCGCGGGACAAACACGACCAGGTCACACGGATCATCGGCGTGGCCAAGGACATCACCGAGCAGATCGAGGCCAGTGAGTCCCTGCGCGACAGCGAGCAGCGCTACCGGATGCTCGCCGAAAGCATCAGCGACGTGATTTTCTCCACGGACAGCAAGCTCTCGCTCAACTACGTCAGCCCGTCGGTGCAAGCCGTGCTGGGCTACGACACCGACTGGATTTTCCAGAATGGCTGGCAATCGACCATTGCCAACCCGCAACAATTGACCGGCATCTACAACCTGATGGACCGCGTCAGCAAAGCACTGGGCAAACCCGAGCAACTGGCGCTATTGCGCAGTCAGGTGCAGACCCAACTGTTCCTGTTCGACTGCCTGCGCGCCGACGGGCGCAAGATCCCGATCGAGTTGCGTCTGGTGCTGGTCTGGGACGAACACGGCGCCTTCGAAGGCGTGCTCGGTGTCGGTCGCGACATCAGCCAGCAACGCCGCGCCGAGAAAGACCTGCGCATGGCGGCCACGGTATTCGAACACTCGACCTCGGCGATCCTGATCACCGACCCGGCGGGCTACATCGTCCAGGCCAACGAAGCGTTCAGTCGCGTAAGCGGTTATGCGGTGGAGCAAGTGCTCGACCAGTTGCCAAACATGCTGACCGTCGACGAGCAGCAGGAAGCGCACCTGCGCTATGTGCTCAAGCAATTGAATCAGCACAGCACCTGGGAAGGCGAAGTCTGGCTCAAGCGTCGTAACGGCGAGCATTACCCGGCGTGGGTCGGCATCACGGCGGTGCTCGACGACGAAGGCGATCTGGCCAGTTACGTGTGCTTCTTCAGCGACATCAGCGAGCGCAAGGCCAGTGAACAACGGATTCACCGCCTCGCCTATTACGACGCCCTGACGCACCTGCCCAACCGCACACTGTTCCAGGACCGCCTGCACACCGCGTTGCAATCGGCGGAACGGCAGAAGTCCTGGGTGGTGCTGATGTTCCTCGACCTCGACCGTTTCAAGCCGATCAACGACTCCCTGGGCCACGCCGCCGGCGATCGCATGCTCAAGGAAATGGCCACGCGCCTGCTCGGTTGCGTCGATGACGACGACACCGTGGCACGCATGGGCGGCGACGAATTCACCTTGCTCCTGCAACCGCGCATCAACCGGGAAATCGCTCTGAACCGGGCGATTCACGTGGCGGAGCAGATCCTCGCCAGCCTGGTGAAACCGTTCGTGCTCGAAGGCCGCGAGTTTTTCGTCACCGCCAGTATCGGCATCGCCCTGAGCCCGCAGGATGGTAACGAACTCAGTCAGTTGATGAAGAACGCCGACACCGCGATGTACCACGCCAAGGAGCGCGGCAAAAACAACTTCCAGTTCTATCAGGCCGACATGAACGCCAGCGCCCTCGAGCGCCTGGAACTGGAAAGCGACTTGCGCCATGCCCTGGAGCAAAACGAATTCGTTCTGTACTACCAGCCGCAGTTCAGCGGCGACGGCAAACGCCTGACCGGCACCGAAGCATTGCTTCGCTGGCGTCATCCACGCCGTGGCCTGGTGCCGCCGGGAGATTTCATTCCGGTGCTCGAAGAACTCGGCCTGGTGGTGGACGTTGGCGATTGGGTGATCAGCGAGGCCTGTCGTCAACTCAAGGCGTGGCATCAGGCCAAGGTGCGGGTGCCGAAGGTCTCGGTGAACATCTCCGCCCGGCAGTTCTCCGACGGCCAGCTCGGCACGCGGATCGCCACCATCCTCAAGGAAACCGGCCTGCCGCCGGCGTGCCTGGAGCTGGAACTGACCGAAAGTATCCTGATGCGCGAAGTCAGCGAGGCGATGCAGATTCTGGCCGGGCTGAAAAACCTCGGGCTGAGCATTGCGGTCGATGACTTCGGCACCGGCTATTCATCGCTGAACTACCTCAAGCAGTTCCCGATCGACGTGCTGAAAATCGACCGCACGTTCGTCGATGGCTTGCCGTCGGGTGAACAGGATGCGCAGATCGCCCGGGCAATCATCGCCATGGCCCACAGCCTCAATCTGGCGGTAATCGCCGAAGGCGTGGAAACCCATGAGCAGCTGGACTTCCTGCGTGAGCATGGCTGCGATGAGGTTCAGGGGTACCTGTTCGGGCGGCCGATGCCGGCGGGCCGATTCGAAGCGCAGTTCAGTAATGAAGCGTTGTTCATGTTCGACTGAGATTTTGCAGGGAGGCCATCGCCAGCAGGCTGGCTCCCACAAGAATTTATGGTCGGTCAGGGAGTTTGCAGGCTATCGCAATTACTGTGGGAGCCAGCCTGCTGGCGATTGGGCCGGCATGATCACCGCTGATCCCGTCATGAAGCCCACTTGTCTGCGACATGACGTCCTTTCATATGCCATCTAAAACCCATTGGGTTAGAATGCCCCCCTTTTCTGCCCCGATCCTTGAGGACCGCCATGTTCAGCCGTGATTTGACTATTGCCAAGTACGACGCCGATCTCTTTGCCGCCATGGAGCAAGAAGCTCAGCGCCAGGAAGAGCACATTGAGCTGATCGCTTCGGAAAACTACACCAGCCCTGCGGTGATGGAAGCTCAAGGCTCGGTACTGACCAACAAGTACGCCGAAGGCTACCCGGGCAAGCGCTACTACGGTGGTTGCGAGTTCGTCGACGTTGTTGAGCAACTGGCCATCGACCGCGCCAAGGAACTGTTCGGCGCCGATTACGCCAACGTTCAGCCGCACGCCGGTTCGCAAGCCAACAGCGCCGTTTACCTGGCCCTGCTGCAAGCGGGCGACACCATCCTGGGCATGAGCCTGGCTCACGGTGGTCACCTGACCCACGGTGCCAGCGTTTCCTCCTCCGGCAAGCTGTACAACGCCGTTCAGTACGGCATCGACGCCAATGGCCTGATCGACTACGACGAAGTCGAGCGTCTGGCCGTTGAGCACAAGCCGAAGATGATCGTGGCCGGTTTCTCTGCGTACTCGCAGATCCTCGACTTCCCGCGCTTCCGTGAAATCGCCGACAAGGTTGGCGCTTACCTGTTCGTCGACATGGCCCACGTGGCCGGTCTGGTCGCCGCTGGCGTCTACCCGAACCCGGTGCCATTCGCTGACGTCGTGACCACCACCACGCACAAGACCCTGCGCGGTCCACGTGGCGGCCTGATCCTGGCTCGCGCCAACGCCGACATCGAGAAGAAGCTGAACTCCGCGGTATTCCCGGGCGCCCAGGGTGGCCCGCTGGAGCACGTGATCGCCGCCAAAGCGATCTGCTTCAAAGAAGCGCTGCAACCTGAGTTCAAGGTTTACCAGCAACAAGTGGTGAAAAACGCCCAGGCCATGGCCAGCGTATTCATCGAGCGCGGCTTCGATGTGGTGTCCGGCGGTACTGAAAACCACCTGTTCCTGCTGTCGCTGATCAAGCAGGAAATCTCCGGTAAAGACGCTGACGCCGCTCTGGGCAAAGCGTTCATCACCGTTAACAAGAACTCCGTGCCAAACGATCCACGCTCCCCGTTCGTCACCTCCGGCCTGCGCTTCGGTACTCCGGCTGTGACCACTCGCGGCTTCAAGGAAGCAGAGTGCAAAGAGCTGGCCGGCTGGATCTGCGACATCCTGGCTGACCTGAACAACGAAGCGGTGATCGACGCCGTTCGTGAGAAGGTCAAGGCCATCTGCAAGAAGCTGCCGGTGTACGGCGCTTAATCAGCCCGTTAAACCGCAGTCAGAAAAAACCGGCCAGTGATGGCCGGTTTTTTTTCGTCTGCGATTTGCAGAAGCCGCACCACTGGTCAGACCGGTCATGCCAATTTCACAGTTTCTACTTGCGACAACCCAAAATTAGCGCCTAGACTGCGCCTGCACTGGACATACCGGTAAGACCACAATAATTAAGTCCTGAATCTGATGCGCCTCGCGCACGGCAGCCAGGACACCGACCAGGATTCCTCCCATGCTCAGATGGTGCTCGCGTTCAATCTTCCTTCAAGTGGTTCTCGGACTGGTGCTCGGCATCGTCTGCGGGCTGACCCTTCCCGAATATTCCGCCCAGCTCAAACCCCTCGGTGACGGCTTCATCAAGCTGATCAAGATGCTCATTGGTCTGATTGTGTTCTGCGTGGTGGTCAGCGGCATCAGCGGTGCCGGCGACCTGAAGAAGGTCGGACGCATCGGCCTGAAATCGGTGATTTACTTCGAAGTGCTGACCACCATTGCCCTGGTGATTGGCTTGGTGCTCGCGTTCACCACCGGCATCGGCAGCGGCGCGAACATTCATCTGGAGCAGTTGTCTGCCGCCGACATGGGCGACATCGCCCAGCGCGGTCAGCACATGCAAACCACCTCCCAGTTCCTGATGAACCTGATCCCGACCTCGGTCATCGGCGCCTTCGCGGAGAACAACATTCTGCAAGTGCTGCTGTTTTCGGTGCTGTTCGGCAGCGCGCTGAACCTGGTGGGCGAAGCGGCATCGGGCATTTCCCGGTTGATCAACGAGCTCAGCCACGTGATTTTCCGCATCATGGGCATGATCGTGCGCCTGGCGCCGATCGGTGTGTTCGGCGCGATTGCCTTCACTACCAGCAAATATGGCCTGGACTCGCTGCAACACCTGGGCAGTCTGGTCGGCCTGTTTTACCTGACCTGTGTGGCGTTTGTGGCATTGATTCTCGGTCTGGTGATGCGCCTGTCCGGCCTGCGGATGTGGCCACTGCTCAAATACCTGCGCGAAGAATTGCTGATCGTCATGGGCACCGCGTCGTCCGACGCCGTACTGCCGCAAATCATGCGCAAGCTTGAGCATCTGGGCATCGGCAGTTCGACGGTCGGCCTGGTGATTCCAACCGGGTACTCGTTCAACCTCGACGGCTTTTCGATCTACCTGACCCTCGCCATCGTCTTCATCGCCAATGCCACCGGTACGCCGCTGGCCATGACCGATCTGCTCACGATTCTGCTGGTGTCATTGATCACGTCCAAAGGCGCCCACGGGATTCCCGGCTCGGCGCTGGTGATTCTGGCGGCGACGCTGACAGCCATTCCGGCGATTCCGGTGGTCGGTCTGGTGCTGGTGCTGGCGGTGGACTGGTTCATGGGCATCGGCCGCGCGCTGACCAACCTGATCGGCAACTGCGTTGCCACCGTGGCCATCGCACGCTGGGAAAAAGACATCGATATCCAACGGGCAAATAAAGTGCTTTCGGGCCAGGTCGGTTATACCTTCCAGCCGAGAAAACCGGTTGCCCCGGCGCATCAGCAGGAATTTTAAACAACGTGTGCCTGCCTGCGGGCAGGCACATTTATCGCGACTTGGAGCGAACAGTGATTACCTCGTCAACCGTCGTCAATTCAGTGGTAGAAAAACTCCGGGCCGCCTTGGCCCGCGGTCAGTGGCGCTCCGGCGAAATGTTGCCGGGCCAGCGTGAACTGGCCGAGCAACTGGGCATCAGCCGCCCGAGCCTGCGCGAAGCGGTGATCGTGCTGGAGACCCTCGGCCTGGTGCGCTCGATGCCGGGCAAAGGCGTGGTGGTGCTGGACGCCAATCTCAGCGACAGCCAAAGCCATGACAGCGCGGTGGCCGGCGCGAGCCTGGAAGACGTTCTGCAACTGCGCTACACCCTTGAACCGTTTATCGTCGGCCTGGTGGCGCAATCCATCAGCAGCAAGGAAGTCGGGCAATTGCGCCTGACCCTCATGGACATGCGCGAAGCCCTGGAGGCGAACGACAGCGAGGCCGGCGTGAACGCCTACATCGCCTTCCACGAAGAGCTGTTCACCCTGACCTCGAACCCGATTTTCCAGAGCGTGGTGCAGCAGACGAGCAATGCCCTCAAGCAAAGCGCCGAGGTGCTGCGCAATTCCCCCGAGCATCTGGCTGAGCGCCTGGAAGAGAACGAAGCCGTGGTGCGCGCGATTCGCAGCAAGAACAGCGCCCAGGCCAGTGCCGAGATGCGCCGCCATATCCTTCGCGAAGGAAAGCGGATGGGCATCGAATTGAATATCCCGGACGACAACCTCGGCAGTTGAAACCTATTGAAACCGGAGACAGGCCATGAACAGCTTCGCCTCACCGCAAACTCTTGTCGCCCTGCCCTTTTCTCCGCCGGTAGATGATCTCTACTCGCGAGTCTTCGACGCCATTCTCGAGCAACGCCTCCATGCCGGCAGCCGCTTTACGGAAGAAAGCCTGGCACAGATGTTCGGCGTTCGACGCGGTGACATTCGTGGAGTGTTGACGCAACTGTCCCATCAGCAGGTCATCGTGCTGCGCACTCACCATCGTCCCCGCGTTGCAATGCTCGACAGCGAGCAGATTCGGCAGACGCTGCATGCCCGGCGACTGACTGAGACCACGGTGGTGCGGCTGGCCTGTCAGCAGCCCCATCCACAGCATTTGAAACACCTGCGCACCTTGATCGATAGCGAGCGCCTGTGCACCACGCGTGGCGCGGCGATTCGGTTGGCCGGGGAATTTCATCTGCAGTTGGCTGAAATGGCGGGGAATGCACCGTTGGCGCATTTTTTAGGCACCCTGGTGCCGCTGACTTCGCTGGCGATTGCGCAGTTGGATGTGCGGGTGGAGGGTTATTGCGAGTGGCAGGTGCATGCCGGAATTCTGGTTGCAGTAGAGCGTAGCGAGGCAGTCAAGGCGGCCATGCTGCTCAGCAGGCATCTGGATTATCTGGAGGAAACATTGCTGCCCCCGGGACCGGGCCTGAGCCAGAATCGTGTTGCTGGTTAGATCGCCATCGCGGGCAAGCCCGCTCCCACAAGGATCTCTGGTGTTCATGGACTCTGTGTACACCAGAGATCACTGTGGGAGCGGGCTTGCCCGCGATGGCGTCATCACTGACGCTACAAATATTTCAGCCCGCCGCCACCCGCGCAAACCCCTCCCGAATCTTCTCCTCCGGCAAATCATCGGCAATAAACACGATCACGCTTTCACGCGTTTCATCGTCCGCCCACTCCGTATCCCAATCGAACCCGTACAACTTCAGCACACCTTGAAAAACCATGCGCCGCGGCTCGCCAAGGATGTTCAGCACGCCTTTGTAACGCAGCAATTGCTTGCCATGATCTTCCAGCAGTTCGTTCATGAACTCGCTGAGTTTGTCGATATCCAGCGGCTTGTCAGTGCGCAGCACCAGGCTGGAAATGCGGTCGATGGAAGGCGCTTTGCTGACCGGACGCAGACTCAGGCCGCCACCGAGGTCGGCATTGAGATTGAAACCACGCACATCGAGCAGTTCGGCCAGATCGATCTGGCCGTGGTCGACCACGCGAATAGGCGCGCGACGGTTGATGCGGGTCAGGCGTTCGCTCAACGCGGTGAAGGCCGGCTCGTCCACCAGATCGCGTTTGCTCACCAGCAAGCGGTCGGCGAAACCGATCTGCGCCTGAGCGATGGTTTGGGTCAGGTGCACGTCGGCGTGCGCCGCGTCGACCAAGGTAATGATGCCGTCGAGGATGTAGCGCTCGCGCAGTTCCTCGTCGATGAAGAAGGTCTGTGCCACGGGTGCCGGATCAGCCAGGCCGGTGCACTCGATCACCAGACGATCGAAGGCGATTTCGCCGCTGTCCAGGCGTTCGAGCAACAGGTAAAGCGCCTTCGTCAGGTCGGTGTGAATGGTGCAGCAGACGCAGCCGTTGGACAGCGTCATCACTTGCACCGGCTCGTCGCCCAACAGTTGGGTGTCGATACCGGCGTCACTGAATTCGTTTTCGATCACGGCGATTTTCAGGCCGTGCTCGGCTTTGAGCAGGTGGCGCAACAGCGTGGTCTTGCCGGCGCCAAGGAAGCCGCTGAGGATCGTGACGGGGATGGGAGAGGACAACTGGAATCTCCTGTTTCACAAAGTTAAAAAACAACACAAAACAAATGTGGGAGCTAGCCTGCTGGCGATGGCGACTGTCAATCAACAGTGATGTTGAATGTTCAGCCGCCATCGCCAGCAGGCTAGCTCCCACACGGATTGCTGTTAATCCGATAACCGGGTCAACAGCACTTCGGCCCACCCTTGCCACCGTAACGAGCTTCCTGGCGTTCCCGAAAGAACATCTCGTAGCTCATCACCGGTTTGTCCGGGTGTTTGGTTTGCATATGCTCGACGTAGTTGTCGTAGTCGGGCATGCCGACCATCAGGCGCGCGGCCTGACCGAGGTATTTACCGAGGCGACTCAGGTCATTGAACATCGTGCATTCCTCGATTACGCATCCGGCAGCGCCTGGAACGGTGCTTCTTTATCCGTACGCTCTTTGGTGCCCCAGGCGGAAATACCGACCTTGAGCGCGTAGAACAGGATGCTGAACACCACGAACAGGAAGAGCGCCGTCAGCGTTGCGTTGGTGTAGGCGTTGAAGATCACGTGTTGCATCTGAGTGATGTCCTTGGCCGGGGCGAGGATCTGACCGTTGGCCAGCGCATCGCTGTATTTTTTCGCCAGTGACAGGAAGCCGATCGCCGGGTTGGCGTCGAACAGCTTGATGAAGCCGGCCGTGGTGGTGCAGATCAGCAGCCAGACCGCTGGCAGCATGGTCACCCAGACGTAGCGTTGGCGTTTCATTTTGATCAGCACGACGGTGCCGAGCATCAGCGCGATACCGGCCAACATCTGGTTGGAGATACCGAACAGCGGCCACAAGGTGTTGATGCCGCCCAGTGGATCGATCACGCCCTGGTACAGCAACCAGCCCCACATCGTGACACAACCGGCGGTGGCGATCAGGTTGGCCGCCCAGGATTCGGTGCGCTTCAGCGCCGGCACGAAAGAGCCGAGCAAATCCTGGAGCATGAATCGACCGGCACGGGTACCGGCGTCAACCGCGGTCAGGATAAAGAGCGCTTCGAACAGGATCGCGAAGTGGTACCAGAACGCCATGGTGTTTTCACCCGGCAGGACACTGTGCAGGATCTGCGCGATACCGACCGCCAGGGTCGGCGCGCCGCCGGCACGGGCGAGGATGGTGGTTTCACCGATGTCCTTGGCCACCGCTTGCAAGGCTTCCGGGGTAATTGCAAAACCCCAGCTGCTGACGGTTTGAGCCACAGCCACCACATCACCACCGACGACTGCCGCTGGACTGTTCATGGCGAAGTAGACGCCCGGTTCGATCACCGAAGCGGCAACCATCGCCATGATGGCCACGAAGGATTCCATCAGCATGGCGCCGTAACCGATGTAACGGGCGTTGACCTCGTTATCCAGCAGCTTCGGCGTGGTGCCGGAGGAGATCAGCGCATGGAACCCCGAGACCGCGCCACAAGCGATGGTAATGAACAGGAACGGAAACAGACCGCCCTTCCACACCGGGCCAGTTCCATCGACGAACTGGGTCAACGCCGGCATTTTCAGCTCTGGCATGGTGATCAGGATGCCGATCGCCAACGCGACGATGGTACCGATTTTCAGGAACGTGGAGAGGTAGTCACGCGGTGCCAGAATCAACCAGACCGGTAACGAGGCGGCCACGAAACCGTAGCCGACCAGCATCCAGGTAATCTGAACGCCATTGAAGGTGAACGCCTTGGCCCACACCGGATCGGCGGCAATCTGCCCGCCGAGCCAGATCGAACCGAGCAGCAGCAACACGCCGACCACGGAGATTTCACCGATGCGGCCCGGGCGGATGTAGCGCATGTAGATGCCCATGAACATTGCGATCGGGATGGTCGCCATCACCGTGAAAATGCCCCATGGGCTCTCGGCCAGGGCTTTGACCACGATCAGCGCCAGCACCGCGAGGATGATGATCATGATCAGGAAGCAGCCGAACAGCGCGATGGTGCCGGGGATGCGGCCCATTTCTTCACGGACCATGTCGCCCAGGGAGCGACCGTTGCGGCGAGTCGACATGAACAGGACCATGAAGTCCTGAACCGCACCGGCCAGCACCACACCGGCGATCAGCCACAGCGTGCCGGGCAAGTAGCCCATCTGTGCCGCCAACACCGGACCGACCAGCGGCCCCGCGCCGGCGATGGCCGCGAAGTGGTGACCGAAAAGGATATGTTTGTTGGTAGGGACGTAGTCCAGACCATCATTGTTGAGCACGGCGGGGGTGGCCCGTCGCGAATCGAGTTGCATCACATTGTTAGCGATGAACAGACTGTAGTAACGGTACGCAACCAGATAAATGGCCACGGCAGCGACCACAATCCACAAGGCGTTGATTGCCTCGCCTCGGCGCAACGCCACAACACCAAGAGCGCACGCTCCTACGATTGCCAGCAGCAGCCAGGGTAGATGGCGTAGCAGGCTATTATTATTTTTCATTTTATGATTCCAGCCAGGGTGGACAAGAAAGACAGCCACCCCGAGTTTAGCTCGCCTGACGGCAAAGGCCATACCCCGACATTGGTCTGGACGCCCTCCCGGCTGGCAGGCTTTGACAATGCGGGTCTATAGTCAGCGAACATTCAGAGGATTGCGCCATGAGCCAACACCCTGCCGATCGCCGCCGCTTCAAACGTATTGCGTTCGACGCCCGAACAGAGTTGTGCCAAGGGGACTTCATCTGGCCAGTGAAGTTGATTGACCTGTCACTCAAGGGGCTGCTGATCGAAAAACCCGAGCCGTGGCTGGGCGATCAGGCAAAGGTTTTTTCCGTCGACATTCATCTGAATAAAGACGTCGAGATCAAGATGGATGTGCAGCTAACGCACGACGATCACGGCCAGTTGGGTTTCGTCTGCCGATACATCAGCCTGGATTCCATAGCGCGCCTGCGACGGTTGATCGAACTCAATCTGGGGGATCAGCGGGAACTGGAGCGGGAATTGGGTGCGTTGATCGAGGTCTGACGACTCGACGCAAATCCCTGTGGGAGCAGGGCTTGCGCGCGATGGCGGTGCCAGCCCTAACACAAATGTCGGCTGACAAACCGCTATCGCGGGCAAGCCCGGCTCCTACAGTATTGGGTAATGCCTGCAGTTACTCGAATAGTGCGTCGAGGGCCTGCTCCAGACGCGTCACGGCAATAATCTGCAGCCCCGGCGGCGCCTCTTTCGGCGCGTTGCCCTTGGGCACAATGGCCCGTTTGAAGCCGTGTTTGGCGGCTTCTTTCAAGCGTTCCTGCCCACTCGGCACCGGGCGCACTTCGCCAGACAAACCGACTTCGCCGAACACCAGCAGATCATGGGGTAATGGCCGGTTGCGCAAACTGGACATGACCGCCGCCATCAACGCCAGGTCGGAAGCCGTTTCCAACACCTTCACCCCCCCCACCACGTTGAGGAACACGTCCTGGTCGTGGGTCGGAATGCCGCCGTGACGGTGCAACACTGCCAGCAACATCGCCAAGCGATTCTGATCCAGCCCCAGCGTGACCCGACGAGGGTTGGCCAGGTGACTGTCATCCACCAACGCCTGAACTTCCACCAGCATCGGCCGGGTCCCTTCCCACGTTGCCATGACCACACTGCCAGGTACTTCTTCCTGAGCACGAGTGAGAAAAATCGCCGACGGATTGGACACTTCCTTTAAGCCCTTGTCGGTCATGCCGAACACGCCCAGTTCGTTGACCGCGCCGAAACGGTTCTTCACCGCCCGCAGCAAGCGCAAGCGACCGTCGGATTCACCCTCGAAATACAACACGGTATCGACCATGTGCTCCAGCACTCGCGGCCCGGCCAGCGCACCTTCTTTAGTCACGTGGCCAACCAGGAAAATCGCCGTGCCACTTTGCTTGGCATAGCGCACCAGCAAGGCCGCGCTCTCACGCACCTGGGACACGCCACCGGGTGCCGATTGCAGTTGTTCAGTGAAGATCGTCTGAATCGAGTCGATCACCATGACCTTGGGCTTTTCGACCCGGGCGGTCGCGATGATGGTTTCAATGCAGGTTTCGGTCATGACACGCAGTTGATCCTGCGGTAATCCCAAGCGACGGGCGCGCATGGCCACTTGCTGCTGGGACTCTTCGCCCGTGACGTATAGCGCCGGCATGCTCTTGGCGAGATTGCACAAGGTTTGCAACAGGATGGTTGATTTGCCGATGCCCGGATCACCGCCGATCAGTACCACCGAACCGTCCACCAGCCCGCCGCCCAGGACGCGATCGAGCTCACTGGAGGCTGTGGAAAAACGTGGTATCTCTTCAACGCTTACTTCGGCCAGGGTCTTGATCTGCGCCTGCTGGCCTGTCCAACCGGTGCGACCGCTGGGGGCTGCTGCACCGCCGCTCTCGACCATGGTTTCGGTCAAGGTGTTCCAGGCCCCGCATTCGCCGCACTGGCCGGCCCACTTGGGGAAGGTTGAGCCGCACTCGGTGCAGCCGTACATGCGCTTGGCCTTGGCCATCTGAACTCCCGGCAAAAAACCGCGATGATAGCTCAGCTGGACTGGGTCAGTGCGACGAAGTTACCCAATGGGGCTCTACCTGAACTTGTAAAGATCCCGAGACAGCGACAGCGTTACAACTCACATAACTTGTACAACGCCCAGCACAGACAACTCCACCCAAGTTAAACCGCCCCCCACAAAGCTGTACAAGCCTTAATACTTCTCAAGCTTAAAGTACAACATTACCCAATGAACCAAGAGTTTAATACAGACATTCAGAACGATGGCTTTACGACATCATGCACAATGTATTTTTCCGGTCATTATTTTCCACACCGAGAACTTATACTTGAGATTCAGCACTGTAAAACTAATAGCACGCACACTCCCACTACACTCAATAAGCGACTTCTGCAACGCACACACTTTCAATGATAGCCACCCCCATCGCTGATCGGCACAAGCGCCTGAATGACGAGTAACGTCCTTCAGATGGATAGCGGGAACGCGCCTGGAACGAGCAGATTTACCCATCAATGATGGCATTTTGAAAACTTTTTACCGATGATCTGGTCGATAGCGGGCTAGCGCTGTAAGCAGGTGTTTCGGGCAAGAACCATTTGGCTGATTTACACTGCATTACCAACCTCATCTGTAACAAGGAAATAACCTATGGGCGTGATAAGTGAGTTCAAGGCCTTCGCGGTCAAAGGCAACGTGGTTGATATGGCGGTCGGTATCATCATTGGTGCGGCCTTCGGCAAGATCGTTTCGTCGTTTGTCGGCGACGTGGTCATGCCGCCAATCGGCATGCTGATCGGTGGGGTGGATTTCAGTGACCTGGCCATTACGCTCAAGGCAGCCAACGGGGACATTCCCGCAGTGGTGCTGGCGTACGGCAAATTCATCCAGAGCATGATCGACTTCATCATCGTCGCGTTCGCGATTTTCATGGGCGTCAAAGCCATCAACCGCTTGAAGCGCGAAGAGGCCGTTGCGCCCACCCTGCCGCCGGTTCCGACCAAGGAAGAAGAGCTGCTGGGTGAGATCCGTGATCTGCTGAAAGCCCAGAACAATCGGCCTGAATGATCTGATGCAGACAAAAACGGCGCCTCGTGGCGCCGTTTTTTTTACCAGTAATTTTCCACCGCCACGTGCCCGGGGCGTCGGCTGAGACTCAGGTGCATGTCGCGCTGTTTCAGCAACTTTCGCGTGTCATCGATCATCTGCGGGTTACCACAAAGCATGACCCGCGAATGCTCGGCTGTCAGCGACGCACCTGCTGCTCGCTCCATTTCGCCACTCTCTATCAAGGTGGTGATTCGACCATTCAAGGCACCCGGATGTTGTTCGCGGGTGACCGTGGCAATGTACTGAAACTTGTGTGCGTATTCGGCCAGATAGTCACGCTGCACCAGCTCCGCGATCAGCGCCTGATACGCCAGCTCCCGGGCTTCACGCACACTGTAGACGAGGATGATTCGTTCGAATTTCTCCCAGACCTCGAAGTCCTGCAGGATCGACAGAAAAGGCGCCACGCCCGTGCCTGTGGATAACAACCAGAGGTCCCGCCCGTCGACGAAGCGGTCAAGCGTGAGGTAACCAAAAGCCTGGCGGTCCACTAGCAGCGTATCGCCGACACCCAGCCGACTGAGCTCACTGGTGAATTCTCCCCCCGGCACCACGATGGAAAAGAATTCGAGGAACTCGTCATAAGGCGAAGAGACCATGGAATAGGCACGCCAAACAACGCTGCCGTCCGGCTTGGTCACCCCCAGCCTGGCGAATTGCCCCGCACGAAAACGAAAGCCGGGATCCCTTGTCGTGCGCAGGGTGAACAGGTTCGGGGTCAACGGCTTGACGTCGAGCAGGGTCTGGCGCGTGTATTTTTCTGCACTGGCAGTCATGGGGCGCTCCATTCAACAGATAGCGTCCAGTGTCCCGCAAAGCCTGGGAAACAAACACCCACTTTTTGTAGTGTTTTAATTTGTCATCGTGGACATTACAACGAGTATTTAAATCATTAGACGTACCACTCAGTTAAAAACGGGGCAATCACATTAAACACAGCATTCAATAGCGATCTTATTTGTTTAATTTGTTTAGAACCTGATATTTAATTTTTAACGCGCAGTAAAGCCAAAAAATCTCACCTGCCTGTAAGATTCATCCTACACTCGGCTCGTGCTGGATCTTGGATCCAAACAGCACCCCAGCAGATTGTGAAATGGAGATACAGGATGGAACGTTGGAAGGAATCACAACTCAACCAACTATCGAGAACGCTGGATATAGATACCGCGTACCCGATTGCACTTGAATTCGCGAAAAACATCGGGTTTAAATTTTTCGCCTTTTCAACTACTTATCAAACAAAAAACAACCAGTTCAACACTATCCAGCGCAACAATTACCCGGCGAGCTGGAACAAGGAATATAAACAAAAGAATTTGAGTTCGGTGGATCCGGTAGTGGCTCATTGCAATCGCTCCACGCTGCCCATTATGTGGAGCGAAACTCTTTTCTCCAACGTTCCTTCGCTGTGGGAAGCTCTTGAAGCACAAGGTTTGCAGCACGGCTGGTCGCAATCACTGCATGACGAAGAGAGCGGCCTCTGCAGCATTCTGAGCCTGGCAAGGAGCCATTGCCCGATCACGGCCCTGGAGTTGTATGAAAATCTCGGTTTTTCGATGTTCATGTGCCGACATCTTCATACGCTGATCGCACAATCACTGCCCAAGAAAATGCTGAAGCCATCCGCTCCGCATTTATCTCCCCGGGAAATCGACGTCCTGGAACTGGCGGCAGCCGGCAAGACGGCTGAAGAAAGCGCACGAATTCTGAATCTGAGTGCACGGACCATCCATTTTCACATTCAAAGTTCGATCGATAAACTCGGGGTCAGTAACAAAATTGCGGCCATTATCGCCGCCCTCAAGGCAGGCTACCTCAGCAGCACCTCGATACGTTGATCGATTAAAACCGGCGAGTAACGTACCATTTGCGATTCCTCCTGAGTGTAGACGTGCGAACCTTCACGACGCAGTGCACTCAGACGGTCTCGCCCGCTATAACGCCCCTGAGCCGCGGGATACCCGTTGATTGACCCAGAGCCCCGCCCCATGCCTTTGCTCGAAACACCCTTCGCCCGCCTCGACCTGATCCGCCAGCCAGAACAGCAGAACGAACCGTTGCAAGCGTTTGATGCCGCCGACGAGTACCTGCTCAATCATTTGGCCGAACAGCAACCGAGCGCGAACACTCGAGTGTTGGTGCTCAACGACAGCTTTGGCGCATTGGCCGCCAGCCTCGTGGGCAAGGTTCAGGTGACCAGCAGCGGCGACTCGTTCCTGGCCTTCCAGGGCCTGGAAAAAAATCTGATCCGTAACGCTCAGGCATTTGATGCCGTGCCTCGCGTGCCTGCCAGCGAAGCGTTTAGCGGCCCGTTTGATCGGGTCCTGATCCGCGTGCCGAAAACCCTGGCCTTGCTAGAGGAGCAATTGATCCGTCTGCAAAGCCAATTGGCGCCCGGAGCCCAAGTGATTGCCGGCGCCATGATCAAGCATCTGCCACGCGCCGCCGGGGATTTGCTGGAGCGCTACATCGGCCCGGTTCAAGCCTCGCTGGCGGTGAAAAAGGCTCGACTGTTAATGGCCACCGCTGAAGCGAAAGCCCCTGCGACGTCGCCCTACCCGACTCGCTATCGGCTGGATGTGCCAGCGATTGAGCTGCTCAACCACGCCAATGTGTTTTGTCGCGAAGGGCTGGATATCGGTACGCGAGCCTTTTTGCCACACTTGCCGACAAACCTCGGCGCGGCACGGGTCGCTGATCTGGGCTGCGGTAACGGCGTGTTGGCCATTGCCAGCGCACTGCAAAACCCGCAGGCGCACTACACGCTGGTGGACGAATCCTTCATGGCCGTGCAATCGGCCGCCGAAAACTGGTGCGCGGCGCTGGGTGACCGGGACGTGATCGTGCGTGCCGGGGATGGTCTGGCCGGGCAGGAACCGCAGTCACTGGACGTGGTGCTGTGCAACCCCCCATTTCACCAGCAACAAGTCGTGGGCGACTTCCTCGCCTGGCGGATGTTCCAGCAGGCGCGGGAAGCACTCGTGGTGGGCGGTGCGCTGTACATCGTCGGCAATCGTCATCTGGGTTACCACAGCAAACTGGCGCGGTTGTTCCGTGGCGTCGAACAAGTGGCGGCCACACCGAAGTTCGTGATCCTCAAAGCCCGAAAATAATCCCGGACAAAAAAAACCCTCCAGCGCGGGAGGGTTGTAAATCCGTGCCGCAAGGCATCGGGATGGGATTTTGCGAATTCAGTGGGTCGACAGGCCTGCAGCATTCATGAACATGCGCATCAGGCTCGCAACGATGAACAGCGCCACGACGCTGCCGGTCCAGATCATCGCCAACCAACCGAGCCGCTGCCACAGCGGCTTTTTCTCTGCTGCTTCGATTTCCTGCAAGGAATGTTTGCCAGCCATCATTGTGATCTCCTCTGAAATGGCGCAGGTCTCAAGCCTGCGCCATTGCCGTGTGCGCTAGTGGTAACCATCTTCATGGGTAACCTTGCCGCGGAATACGTAGTAGCTCCAGAAGGTGTAACCCAGGATGAACGGGATGATGAACAAGGTGCCGACCAGCATGAAGCCCTGACTCTGCGGCGGTGCGGCGGCGTCCCAGATCGAGATCGACGGCGGCACGATGTTCGGCCACAGGCTGATGCCCAGACCGCTGTAGCCGAGGAAGATCAGTACCAGGGTCAGCAGGAACGGGGTGTAGTTCGCATTGCGAGCCACGGCGCGGATCAAGCCATACATAGTCACGAGCACCAGAATAGGCACCGGCAGGAACCAGAACAGATTCGGCAACGTGAACCAGCGCGCGGCGATCTCGGCGTGGGCCAGCGGCGTCCAGATGCTGACGATACCAATCACCGCCAGCACCACAAAGGCCAACGGCCGCGCCAGGTTGTGCATCTGCTCCTGCAACTTGCCTTCGGTTTTCATGATCAGCCACGTGCAGCCGAGCAGCGCATAAGCCACCACCAACGCCACGCCGCAGAACATCGTGAAGGGCGTCAGCCAGTCCAGTGACCCGCCGGCGAACTGACGGTTGACCACCGGCAGCCCATCGATGAACGCCCCCAATGCCACGCCCTGAAAGAAGGTCGCGGCGACCGAGCCGCCGATGAACGCTTTGTCCCACAGATGGCGCTTGTCATCCTTGGCCTTGAAGCGGAACTCGAACGCCACGCCGCGAAAGATCAGCCCGATCAGCATGAAAATCAGCGGCAGGTACAGCGCCGAGAGCACCACCGAATACGCCAGCGGGAAGGCGCCGAACAGTGCCGCGCCGCCCAGCACCAGCCAGGTTTCGTTGCCGTCCCAGACTGGCGCGACAGTGTTCATCATCACGTCACGGTCGGTCTTGCCCGGGATGAACGGGAAGAGAATCCCGATGCCCAGATCAAAGCCGTCCATGACCACGTACATCATGATGCCGAAGATGATGATCACGGCCCAGATCAGCGGAAGATCAATACCCATGACTCAAATCTCCTTGGTCAGGCTGGGGCTGTGGTCACTTTCGGCGCCATCATCGTCAGCCGCCGACAGCGGCCGGGCCGGCGTGCGTTTCTGGCCAGGACCACCGTCGTTGGTTTCCTTGCCTTCGTCGATCTTCGGCCCTTTGCGCACCAGGCGCATCATGTAACCCAGCCCGGCACCGAACAGCGCGAAATAGACCACGACAAACAGGATCAGCGTGATGCTCATCTGCATGAAGCTGTGATTGGACGATGCGTCTGCCGTGCGCATCAAACCGTACACCACCCACGGCTGGCGGCCGATTTCAGTGGTAAACCAACCGGCAAGGATCGCGATCAGGCCGGACGGGCCCATCCACAACGCCAGGTACAGGAACGGTCGCGAGGTATACAACTTGTCGCTTTTGCGTAGCCACAGGCTCCACAGACCGGTAAAGATCATCAGCATGCCCAGGCCGACCATGATCCGGAACGACCAGAACACGATGGTCGAATTTGGTCGGTCTTCCGGCGGGAACTCCTTGAGCGCCGGCACCTGTTTGTCCAGCGAGTGGGTGAGGATCAGGCTGCCCAGGTACGGAATCTCGACGGCGAATTTGGTCCTCTCTTCTTTCATGTCCGGCCAGCCGAACAGGATCAGCGGGGTCGGTTCATCGCCGTGGTTTTCCCAGTGGCCTTCAATCGCGGCGATTTTCGCCGGTTGATGCTTCAACGTATTGAGACCGTGGAAGTCGCCGATGACCGCCTGAATCGGTGCAACGATCAGGGCCATCCACATCGCCATCGAGAGCATGGTGCGGATCGCCGGGTTGTCCTTGCCGCGCAGTAAATGCCACGCCGCCGAGGATCCGACGAAGAATGCGGTGGCGACAAACGCGGCCGTCGCCATGTGCATCAGGCGGTACGGGAACGACGGGTTGAAGATCACCGCCAGCCAGTCGGTTGGAATGACCTGGCCGTTGATGATTTCGAAGCCCTGCGGGGTTTGCATCCAGCTGTTGGACGCGAGAATCCAGAAGGTCGAGATCAGCGTGCCGATAGCGACCATCACCGTGGCGAAGAAGTGCAGATTGCGTCCGACCTTGTTCCAGCCGAACAGCATGACCCCAAGGAAACCGGCTTCGAGGAAGAAGGCAGTCAGTACTTCGTAGGTCAGCAACGGCCCGGTCACGGAACCGGCGAAGTCCGAGAAACGGCTCCAGTTGGTGCCGAACTGATAAGCCATGACCAACCCGGAGACCACGCCCATGCCGAAGTTGACGGCAAAGATCTTCGACCAGAAGTGGTACAGATCGCGGTAAGTATCGTTGTTGGTTTTCAGCCACAGGCCTTCGAGTACCGCCAGGTAACTCGCCAGACCAATGGTGATGGCCGGAAACAGGATGTGGAACGAGATGGTGAACGCGAACTGAATTCGGGCGAGATCAAGCGCCTCCAAACCGAACATAAGTCTTCCTCTGTCAGGTAATACCGGCTGAAGGCTTGCGGCCTACACCCACGGCCCCCACGGATATGGAGTGTGGCGAATTTGAATTCGTTCTTCTTTTTACAAACATCACACGCAGGGAGTCTGGCCATCTGGCCACCGAATCAATTCCACAAAGGTTTTGATCTGGATCAAGCATGGGTAAAAGAGTAGTCCGGTTTTTGACGATGGACGGTGTGGTCTTTTGCCGCGTGACAGGTTGCCTCATGGATTCGGCAATCAGCTGCAACACATTCCGTAAGCAATCCCGCCATATCGGTGTCTAGCTAACTAAATTTTCCGGCCCCGCAACTTCTAGTTACAGGTTGGTGATAATCTCGAACCTCCCCTCGCTCAAGATCTGCCACCGATGCCCAGCCAAGCGCCCTTGCTGTTACGTCATCATCGCCCTTTCATCGCGTTCTGGCTGGCTCGGGTGTTTACTGCCAGCGGCTTTCAGATGCTCACCGTGGCCATCGGCTGGAACCTCTATCAACTGACCGGCAACGTGCTGGACCTGGGCCTGGTCGGTCTGGTGGAATTTGCCCCGCGCGTGCTGTTCATGCTGCACACCGGGCACGTCGCCGACCGCTATGACCGCCGTAAAGTCGCGGCCATCTGTCAGTCACTGCAGGCATTGATCGCGCTGACGCTGGCGATTGGCGGCGCTACCGGCCACGTCACCCGGGAAATGATCTTCATCCTCGCGTTCCTGCTCGGCGCCGCTCGCTCCTTCGAGATGCCGACCACCCAGGCGCTATTGCCGAGCATCGTTCCCGCTGCGCTGTTCCCCCGCGCCGTCGCCGCTGCACAGTCGGCGCAACAATCGGCAACCATCGTCGCCCCGGCCTTGGGTGGTTTGTTGTATGCCTTCGGCAGCGTCTGGGTCTACGGGCCGACCGTGATCCTTTATGTGATCGCCTGCCTGTTAATGCTCAACCTGCCCGCCCGGCAAACGCCGCTGAACAAAGGCAAGGCGACCCTCGATTCGCTGCTGGCAGGTGTCCGTTTCATTCGCAGCCGTCCGGATATTCTCGGCGCGATTTCCCTCGATCTGTTTGCAGTGCTGCTCGGCGGAGCGACGGCGTTGCTGCCGGTGTTCGCCAAGGACATTCTGCTGACCGGGCCATGGGGGCTGGGCCTGCTGCGTTCAGCTCCGGCAGTCGGTGCGTTGCTGATGTCGCTGTGGCTGGCGCGATTCTCGGTGGATCGCAAGGTCGGTCGGGTGATGTTTACCGCCGTGGGTGTGTTTGGCGTCGCGACCATTGCGTTCGGCCTGTCGACCTCGTTTTGGTTCTCGCTGGCTGTGCTGGTGGTGTTGGGCGCGGCAGACATGATCAGCATGGTAATCCGCGCGTCCTTCGTGCAACTGGAAACACCGGATGAAATGCGTGGCCGGGTCAGCGCGGTAAACGGCCTGTTCATCGGCGCCTCGAACCAGTTGGGTGAGTTCGAATCCGGCCTTACCGCTCACTGGTTCGGCACGGTGCCGGCGGTGGTCATGGGCGGTATCGGCACGTTGGTGGTCACCGGGGTGTGGATCAAGCTTTTCCCGACGTTGGCCAACCGTGATCGTATGCATGTGCCGGTGGAAGAAGCCAGGGTTTGAACCAGGGCTAGAGCACAATTTTGCCGACCAAGTGCAATACATAGATAGTGATTGGCAAGGCGCGTATGTGGTTAGGGGTTCAGACCGACTACGATCTTTGGCAAGCAGAGCAGCGGGAACAACCGATCATCAAACCGCTTGCCGTTCACGCCTGACATGCTCTAAACCACCAACTCCCCCGCCACCGTCGCCCGTGCAGCTTTGCCGCAGAGTTGTTCCACCAGTGTCAGGGCAAACGCGAGTGCGCCCCCGGAACCTTGAGCGGTCACGCAGTTGCCATCGACCACCACCGGTTGATCGACAAAGTTGCAACCCGACAGTTGATGGCTGGCACTAGGCAGGCAGGTCATCCGCCGCTGACGCAGGACGCCAAAGGTTTGCAGTGCCAGCGCCGGGGCTTCGGCGATGCCGGCGAACAGACGTCCGGCCGCCGCCTGATCCTTGATCAATTGTTGCAAGGGTTGATGCGCCGCCAGATGCTGCGCGCCGACTGCACCGCCGGGCAGTGCGATCAGGTCAAAGGGCTGGGCCAGCAAATCCACCAGCATCGCATCGGCCGTCACGCGGGTGCCGCGGGCACAGGTGAGCATGCGCCGGCCCTCGATGCTGGCCACCACCACTTCAACCTTGGCGCGACGCAGCACATCGATCAGCGTCGCGGCTTGCAGGTCATCGATGCCCTCGGCGAGGGTAATCAGGGCTCTAAAGGTCATGAGTGCAGTCCACAGGATGATCTTTACAGCGTAGTCAGCTTTCCTGCTCTCCGTTCGGGCGGGCGTTACTTGATGTAAAGCTGCGTCGACATCGTATTGCCCGGCGCGTTGATCGACGTGTTGCTGAAGGTGAACGTGCCTTCCTGCTTGCCGGCCAGATCAAAGACATACAGATAACCGACGGTTTTTCTGCCGACGGTGCAATCGGTCAGGTTGCCATTATCAAAGGCGCAAACCGGAGTCCGGGTGCCGTCCACGTCAAAACCGTCGAGCCCGACTTGCGCCTTGCGGCCGTAGCCGACTTCCAGCACGTAGATCTTGATGTTCGGCCCGCTGTGATCGCAACGGGTTTTCTCTTGCCCATCGCCAATGTCTTCAAACCCGCAGGCCGGCGACTCGACCTTGAGCACCTTGACCTGACTCAACGGCCCCGCCGACGCCGCCGAGGCGGTTTGTGCCCCCAGCAACAAGCCAATCACTATTGCGAATACGTTAACCAGATGCGTTTTCATGCTATCCCCATGTCCCCCAAAACCAGCGCGCAGTATGGCGCACTTGGCTTTAACGCAAAACATCGACGACGATCACCACCATAAGCAGCCACAACCCCACGCGGCTGGTATGATGCGCGGCTTTTTCCGACCCACAGAAAATTACCAGGCGCCTGCAGCGGTCTGTGCTTTGCTGTTGAGGTCGATACATTCACGGCGCCGGGCGCGCCACGGGGAGCAGACATGCTGGAAAGGCTGTTTCAACTCAAGGCACACAACACCAACGTGCGGACCGAGATTCTTGCGGGCATCACGACCTTCCTGGCCATGGCCTACATTCTGTTCGTCAACCCGAGCATCCTCGGCGAGACCGGCATGGACAAGGGTGCGGTGTTTGTCGCGACGTGTCTGGCCGCGGCCATCGGCTCCACGGTGATGGGCCTGATCGCCAACTACCCGATCGCCCTCGCACCGGGCATGGGCCTGAATGCCTTCTTCACTTACACCGTGGTTCTGCACATGGGCCACACGTGGCAAGTGGCGCTGGGCGCGGTGTTCATCTCGGCAGTGCTGTTCTTCCTGCTGTCGATCTTCCGCATCCGTGAATGGATCATCAACAGCATCCCGTTGCCGCTGCGTTCGGCGATTGCTGCCGGTATCGGCCTGTTCCTGGCGCTGATTGCCCTGCACAACGCCGGCATCGTGGTCAGCAATCCGGCGACCATGGTCGGTCTCGGTGACCTGAAACAACCGGCTCCGATCCTCGCAACGCTTGGCTTCGCCCTGATCGTCGCCCTCGAAGCGCTGGCCGTACGCGGTGCAGTACTGATCGGGATTCTGGCGGTGACCATCGTTTCGATCCTGATGGGCTTCACCCCGTTCGGCGGCGTGATGTCGATGCCGCCATCGCTGGCGCCGACCTTCCTGCAACTGGACATCAAGGGTGCACTGGACATCGGTCTGGTCAGCGTGATTTTCGCCTTCCTGTTCGTCGACCTGTTCGACAACTCCGGCACCCTCATTGGCGTCGCCAAGCGCGCCGGCCTGATGGGCAAGGACGGCCACATGCCGAAAATGGGCCGCGCCCTGATCGCCGACAGTACCGCGGCTATGGCCGGTTCGTTGCTGGGTACGTCGACCACCACCAGCTACATCGAATCCGCCGCCGGCGTCAGTGCCGGTGGCCGCACCGGCTTGACCGCCATTGTCGTGGCGATTCTGTTCCTGCTGGCGTTGTTCTTCTCGCCACTGGCCGCCAGCATTCCGGCATACGCCACAGCACCGGCACTGCTGTTCGTCGCCGTACTGATGACTTCCGGCCTGGCCGAAATAGACTGGGACGACATCACCGTTGCCGCACCGGTCGTGGTCACTGCACTGGCCATGCCATTCACGTATTCCATCGCCAACGGCATCGCCTTCGGTTTCATCTCCTGGACCGCGATCAAGTTGCTGTCCGGTCGCGGCCGTGAACTGAACCCGGCGCTGGTGATTCTGTCGATTCTGTTCGTGATCAAGTTGGGTTGGTTCAACGCATGACTTTTGATTCCCAGGCTTACACCGCTCAGCTCGAAGAAAAGGTCTCGCGCCTGCGCGACCTGCTGGCCCCGTTCGATGCACCTGAACCGGCCGTGTTCGATTCGCCGCTGAAAAACTTCCGCCTGCGCGCCGAGTTCCGCTTGTGGCGTGAAGGCGGCGAGCGCCACTACGCGATGTTTTCCCAGGAAGACAAACGCACACCGATCCTGATCGAAGCGTTCCCGATCGCCAGCCTGCGCATCAACGAATTGATGCCGCAACTGAAAGCCGCGTGGAAAGCCAGTGCGGCCCTGAGCCACAAGCTGTTTCAGGTGGAATTCCTGACCACCCTGGCCGGCGATGCAATGATCACGCTGTGCTACCACCGTCCTCTGGACGAACACTGGCACGCTGCGGCATCGAAACTCGCCGCCGAGCTTAACGTCAGTGTGATCGGCCGCTCCAAGGGCAAACGCGAAGTGATCGGTCACGATTACGTGGTCGAAAAACTGCAAGTCGGTGGCCGCACGTTCAGCTACCGTCAACCGGAAGGCGCGTTCACCCAGCCCAACGGCACCGTGAACCAAAAGATGCTCAATTGGGCTTATGACGCGCTCGGCGATCGTCCCGACGATCTGTTGGAGCTGTATTGCGGCAACGGCAACTTCACGCTTCCGCTCGCTACCCGCGTACGTAAAGTGTTGGCCACCGAAATCAGCAAGACCTCGGTCAACGCGGCACTGAGCAACCTCAGCGAAAACGCGGTGGACAACGTCACGCTGGTGCGTCTGTCCGCCGAAGAGCTGACCGAGGCCTTGAACGAAGTTCGCCCGTTCCGTCGCCTGCAAGGCATTGACCTCAAGAGCTACGAGTTCGGCAGCGTCTTCGTCGACCCGCCTCGCGCCGGCATGGACCCGGACACCTGCGAATTGACCCGACGCTTCGACAACATCCTGTACATCTCCTGCAACCCGGAAACCCTCGCGGCCAACATCGCCCAGTTGCATGACACCCACCGCATTACCCGATGCGCGATGTTCGACCAGTTCCCGTGGACTCACCACATGGAGTCCGGGGTGCTGTTGACCCGACGTTGATTGCAGCCGTCCGATACAAAACAGCCGTCATTTCGACGGCTTTTTTGTGCGCGCTCATTCAGTGATTTCTGGCTTGCGCGGACGCCCGCCCTTGCGACCATTGGCCCGCGCGGCCTCGGCTTTGGCGGCACTGCTTTGGCGACCATTGCGCGAAGCGATGACCGAGGCGGCCATGTCCATCAGCGGCTTGCTCGCCGAGATCATGCCGGCGATCGAGACTTGAAGATCCTTGCCCTCATGGCAGAGGGCGGTTCCGGAAAAGCCGACTTTCAGCTCGGCGAGATCCTCGACCTCGAAATCATTGAATTCGGGATAGTGCTGCACAGGCAGCAGCACGCCACTACCATCAATGAAACTGACGGCCAGACAAGGTTCCACAAAGGACACGGCCGTCACCTGCAATCCGCTTTTGTGACGCACTTGCCCTCGCCGGATGGCTTCATCCAGCACGTCCTCGGTGACGGGCCGATCGGCCATCATGCTTGCTTCTATCGTTTTCATAGTTTGATCTCCACGCCCTCCCAAACACCGATCAGCGACAGCAGGGTCTTGTTCGTCTCGGGCTCATAGCAAGCCGAATAAATCATGGTGGTCGTACTGGCAATCCTTTTGGCCACCACAACTTCGCCGGTTTGCCAGTCCCATATCTGATGGTCGAGGCAGACCGTGTGCAGCTTTTCCCACCAGATGCTCCGGGCGCGACGCAAGTGAGCGGGTTGTCTGAGCGCGTGACGCAACCCTTCCAGCACGGCCACCGGTGGCCGGTTTGAATGGGGCACCACGTCCCACAGTTCGACACTGTTGTGCCAAAAACTGAATTTGAAGCGTGCGCTCCAGCTTCCGGCATCCACATGTGCGTGCGGCGGGCAATGCTCGTCAAGGAGCATGATCACCACTGAAAGCCCTTTGTAGCTGAACAATTTCATTGTTAACCCATCCGTTAGGTTAATGAGCCCGAGGACTCGTCATTCCTTTAAAAATCCGATAACCGGTACAGGCGTGCACATTGCCAGCCGAACTTGAGGCTAGCGTTCCAACGCAAATCGAGCGCGGCGATCCGGGGCAAAAATGGTAAGCAATCCTTTCCGCAATTTGATAAATACTGCATCAAGCCCTTCATTTGATCTCCGGTGTAATCAATCATGCAGCGAACATTCGACGATCTTCAGCTCGGCAGCATCGAACTGTTTTGCCTCGCCGCCGAAGCGGGCAGCTTTACCGCTGCCGCGCTGGTGGCCGGCGTGACCCCCGCAGCGGTGAGCCGTTCCGTATCGCGCATGGAAGAACGCCTGGGTGTACGGCTGTTCGCGCGCACCACTCGCAGCGTCAAACTGACCGACAGCGGGCGCCGCTATTACGAAGAATGCCGCCAGGCGCTGGCGCAACTGGTCGAGGCCCAACGAGAGGTCATGGGCCAGCAGCAGCAGCCTTCCGGCACGTTGCGCATCAGCATTCCCACGACGTATGCGCATCACCGGATCCTCCCGTTGCTGCCGGCGTTTCGGGAGCGCTTTCCGCAAGTAAAAGTCGAATCGCATATCAGCAACCGCAACATTGATTTCGTCGGTGAAGGCTATGACCTGGCCATCCGTGTGCGGGCGATTCCGGATTCAGGGCTGATCGCCCGGCAACTTGAGGACGCGGAACTGGTGATGATCGCCAGCCCCGATTACCTGAAACGCGCGGGCATACCGCAAACCCTGGATGATCTCAAACAGCACGAATGTATCCAGTACGATTTGCCCAGCAGCGGTCGGCGGATTGCCTGGCTGTTCAACGACGATGGGGTGCAGCGCGAGATTCTCGCCGAGGGCGATCTCAGTTGTTCTGACGACGTTCTGGGCGGTGTGACCCTGGCCAAACATGGGGCGGGCCTGTTCCAGACCTATCGGTTCATCGTCGAAAAGGAGCTGGCCGATGGCTCGCTGGTGGAAGTCCTCAAACCTTACGGCGGGCGGTCACGGCCATTCACCCTCCTTTACCCGCAAAGCCGCCATGTGCCTCTGCGGTTACGGGCGTTTATTGATTTTCTGGTAGAGCATTTGCCACGCTGAATGATCGAAAGCGTCCGATCACCGCACACAAAGCTTCGTCGCGGCGCCTCTTCAATTGACCAAATTAACCATCTAGTACAATTTATCTCCACAGGCTGAAGCATCAGCCGATGCCAAGAACAATAAGTGGAGAGACCCTGATGAACCCTATCGTTCTGGTGCTCAACGGCCCGAACCTGAACCTGCTGGGCACGCGCGAGCCCGCGACCTACGGCCACGAAACCCTGGCGGATATCGCCGCGTTGTGTGGCCGGGCTGCCGAAGAATTCGGCCTGACGGTGGAATTTCGCCAGACCAACCATGAAGGCGAACTGCTCGACTGGATACACGCCGCCCGCGGTCGTTGCGCCGGGATCGTCATCAACCCCGCCGCATGGACCCACACCTCGGTTGCCATTCGTGATGCCCTGGTCGCCAGCGAATTGCCGGTGATCGAAGTCCATCTGTCCAACGTCCATGCTCGCGAACCCTTCCGCCACCACTCCTTTGTTTCAGCCATTGCCACCGCAGTGATGGCCGGTTTCGGCAGCCACGGCTACCGCTTGGCGCTGGAGCATTTCAGCCTGCGCTTGAAAGGGTGAACACAGTGACTCAGAACAACGCAGTACTGGCCGGGCTGATCGGCGCCGGCATCCAGGCATCCCGTACACCCACGCTGCACGAACACGAAGGCGACGCCCAGGGTTTGCGCTACCTCTACCGACTGATCGACCTCGATCAGTTGAAACTCGACAGCAGCGCCCTGCCCGACCTGTTGATGGCGGCCGAGCGCATGAACTTCACCGGTCTGAACATCACCTTCCCCTGCAAGCAGTCGATCATCCCGTTGCTCGACGAATTGTCGCCGGAAGCCCGCGGCATCGGCGCGGTGAACACGGTGGTGTTGAAGGACGGTAAACGCATCGGCCACAACACCGATTGCCTGGGGTTTGCCGAAGGTTTTCGCCGTGGCTTGCAGGGCGTTGCCCTTGAGCGTGTGGTCCAGATGGGCGCCGGTGGTGCGGGTGCCGCAGTGGCCCACGCGTTATTGAGCGAAGGCGTACAACGGCTGACTATTTTCGACGTGGAAATCAGTCGCGCGCAGAGTCTGGCGGACAATCTCAATCAGCATTTCGGCGCTGGCCGAGCCGTAGCAGGGCATGACTTGCCGAACACGCTGGCACAGGCTGACGGCCTGGTGAACACCACGCCTATGGGCATGAAAAAACTCCCGGGCATGCCGGTCCCGGTGGAGTTGCTGCGGCCACAGTTGTGGGTGGCGGAGATCGTTTACTTCCCGCTGGAAACCGAACTGCTGCGCAACGCCCGCGCCTTGGGTTGCCGGACACTGGATGGCGGCAACATGGCGGTGTTTCAGGCGGTAAAGGCGTTTGAGCTGTTCAGTGGCGTGGTGCCGGATGCGCAGCGAATGCTGGCGCATTTTCAAAGCATGAATGGCTGATGCAACTTGTAGGAGCCCGCAGCAAGCCGGCTCCTACAAATAACGTCAGGCCTGCAGGTATCGCAAAACCGACTCGCAAATCATCTCCCGATGACGCTGCTTGATGCTTTCGTCCGGCAGGTCGATCTGAAAAATCTCACCAAAGGTATGGCGGTTCGACACGCGATAGAAGCAGAACGAACTGATCAGCAGATGCACATCCAAAGGCTCAAGCCCTGTCCGGAACACACCCTCTTCAGCGCCGCGACGCAATATCACGCCCAGTGAATCAAGAATGGTGTTGTTCATCGCCTTGATCGCATCGGAACGTTTCACGAATTCGGCGTTGTGAATGTTCTCGATGCTGACGATGCGCACGAAATCGACGTTGCGATCGTGGTGATCAAAGGTGAACTCCACCAGCCGCCGAATCGCTTCCACCGGCGCCAGTTCGGCCAGGTGCAGGCGGTTTTCGGTGTTGCGAATATCGCCGTAGAGCTTCTCCAGCACCTCGATGTAGAGCTGTTCCTTACTGCCGAAGTAGTAATAGATCATGCGTTTCGAGGTATGGATGCGCTCGGCGATCGCATCGACGCGAGCACCGGAAAGCCCCTGCTGGACGAACTCGACAATGGCTTCTTGAAGAATGTTCTCGCGGGTCTTTTCCGGGTTGTTCTTGCGACTCTTGCGAGGCTCGGTCATGGGTTCGTCGGGCGCTACGGAGAGTTCTGAGGTCATTGTCATTGCGGGCTCACGGCCATCACTGCACACGCCGGCGATTATGAGCCGCACCGCACAGTGAAGGAAGCTGCGCGGCAGCGGTTTATCCTCGCGTTTACCAAATCACTACAACTTCGCCTGACGAATGGCGCCGCTGCGGGACTTGGCCATGGCCGCCAGCCGCACCGCCACGTTGGCCGCGCCGTAACCGGCATAGCCATTCTTGCGCTGGATGATTTCAAAGAAGAACCGCCCTTCGAAGGGCTCGGTATAGACGTGAAACAGCTCACCGCCCTGGGCATCACGGTCGTAGAGCACGTTGTAATAGGCCAGTTCGCTGAGGAATTCGTCGTCGAAATCGAACCGCGCGGCCAGGTCATCGTAATAGTTGAGCGGGATATCCAGCAGCGGTACGCCCGCCTCCTTGGCGCGACTGACTTCGGCAAAGATATCGTCGCAGTCAAACGCAATGTGATGCACACCGGAGCCGCGATAACTCGACAGCGCGTGTGAGATCGCGGTGTTTCGGTTCTCGGAAATGTTCAGCGGCAAGCGGATCGAACTGTCGCGGCTGCGCAGCGCCCGGCTCTTCACCAGACCGTACGGGTCCGGCAGCACCACTTCGTCGTCAGCTTCGAAATCCAGCAGGCTCTTGTAGAACAGCACCCAACTGTCGAGGCTGTCAGCCGGCAACGCCATGGCCATGTGGTCGATGCGCTTGAGGCCACCGCTGGCCGCTGCCGTCGGTTGCAGATTGAAATCGGTGTCGTAGACGTCGGCGTCCTGGTCCACCAGATAAATCAGGCTGCCATCCGGCGCACGCACCGCGGCCAGCTCCAGTTCATTGGGGCCGACCAGTCCGCGATACGGCTGACCTTTGTAAGCCACGGCCCGGGCCAGCGCACTGGCGCTGTCGTTGACCCGCACCGCAGTGGCGCACAGCGACGGGCCATGAGCTTCGAAAAAGCTGTGGGCAAACGAGTAAGGCTCGGAGTTGAGGATCAGGTTGATGTCGCCCTGACGCATCAGGCTCACGCTTTTGGAGCGGTGCTGGCCGGCCTTGACGAAACCCAGTCGCTCCAGCCAATGAGAGAGCTTGGCGCCAAGGCTTTCGTCCACGGCGAACTCAAGAAATTCGATGCCGTTGTATTCACTGGCTTTGGGCGTCTCGAACAGAATGTCCGGGTTGGCCGCCGGTTTGGCTTCCTGCGCCAGTCGCTCGCGGGTTTTCTCTTCCAGGTACAACAACGAACGCAAACCGTCGGCGGCGTTGGCTCGTGGCGGCGCGGCGCGGAAACCGTCGTTGAAGATCTCGAGCGACAACGGTCCGGTGTAGCCACTTTTGATAATCGGCGCGAGGAACCCCGGCAAATCGAATTCGCCCTGGCCCGGGAAGCAGCGAAAATGCCGGCTCCATTCCAGCACGTCCATGGCCAGGATCGGCGCGTCGGCCATTTGCACGAAGAAGATTTTGTCGCCTGGGATCTCAGCAATGGCCGTTGGATCGCCCTTGAGCGACAACGTGTGAAAACTGTCCAGCAACACGCCGAGGCTCGGGTGATCCGCCTGGCGAACAATGTTCCACACCTGTTGCCAAGTATTGACGTGGCGACCCCAGGCCAACGCTTCGTAGCCGATTCGCAGACCACGGGCACCGGCGTGTTCGGCCAGCAGGCGCAAGTCGTCGACGAGGATTTGCTCATCCCCCACGGAATCGGCAGACGCATTACTGCACACCAGCACCAGGTCCGTGCCCAGCTCCTGCATCAGGTCGAACTTGCGCTCGGCCCGTTCCAGATTGCGCGGCAGACGGTCGCGGCGGCAACCTTCGAAATCGCGGAAGGGTTGAAACAGGGTGATGGCGATCCCGAGATCGGCGCACATCTGTTTAATTTCTCGGGGACTACCGTCGTAATAGAGCAGGTCGTTCTCGAAAATCTCCACCCCGTCGAAACCGGCGGCGGCAATGGCTTCGAGTTTTTCCGGCAGGGTACCGCTCAAGGACACGGTGGCAATGGAACGCTGCATGTTTCGACTCCCGGTGGAGGCTTCGGCTACAGGGAATTTGCGCCGCTTTTAAAAGAGTGAGTGAATTATTGAGCGGCCCCATACAATGAGCAATTCAAAGTGTACTACCCAGTTAGTTTTGCGTGCGATTATCGAACAGAATGGCCTTTGGCGAATTGACGATTTTTCGTCCACTGCCCACCATCCACTACACATTGAGTCCGGTCACAACCAGCGGTCTCGGTGACCCAAGACTCAAAACACCACATAAAAATAATCGGTGGCCTACATGACTCCTTCCCAAAGCTCTCCCGTGGAGCGCTCCTCCACGACTCCTGCCGTCGGCGGTATCGGCGATAAAATCCGTGGCGCCATGGCTGTCGGCAAAACCCGCTGGGGCATGCTGGCGCTGGTGTTTTTCGCCACCACCCTGAACTACATCGACCGCGCCGCACTGGGCGTGATGCAGCCGATCCTGGCCAAGGAAATGAGCTGGACGGCGATGGACTACGCCAACATCAACTTCTGGTTCCAGGTCGGTTACGCCATCGGTTTCGTGCTGCAAGGCCGGCTGATCGATCGGGTCGGCGTGAAACGCGTGTTCTTCTGCGCGGTGCTGCTCTGGAGCCTGGCGACCGGCGCCCATGGCCTCGCCACCTCGGCGGTCGGCTTCATGGTCTGCCGTTTTATCCTCGGGCTCACCGAAGCCGCCAACTACCCGGCCTGCGTGAAGACCACGCGGTTGTGGTTCCCGGCCGGCGAACGCGCCGTGGCCACCGGTATTTTCAACGCCGGCACCAACGTCGGTGCGATGTTCACGCCAATGCTGCTGCCGCTGATCCTGCACGTGTGGGGCTGGCAGGCTGCGTTCCTGTGCATGGCATCCCTGGGCGGGATCTGGTTGCTGTTCTGGGGTTTGAAGTACTTCAACCCGGAAGATCACCCGAGCGTCAAACAGTCGGAGCTGGACTACATCCAGAAGGAAGTCGAACCGGAACAGGCCCGCGTACCGTTCTCGAGAATCCTGCGCATGCGTGGCACCTGGGCCTTCGCCCTCGCCTACTCGATCACCGCGCCGGTGTTCTGGTTCTACCTGTACTGGCTGCCGCCGTTCCTTAATCAGCAATACAACCTGGGCATCAACGTGACCCAGATGGGTATCCCGCTGATCATCATTTACCTGACGGCCGACTTCGGCAGTGTCGGCGGCGGCATCCTGTCCTCGTTCCTGATCGGCCGTGGCATGAACCCGATCAAGGCGCGACTGATGTCCATGTTCCTGTTCGCCTGCTGCATCGTCGGCGTGATCATGGCCGCTGGTTCGAGCAGCTTGTGGGTGGCGGTGTTTGCGATTTCCCTGGCCATCGGTGCACACCAGGCCTGGACCGCGAACATCTGGAGCCTGGTGATGGACTACACGCCTAAACACATGATGAGTACGGTGTTCGGCTTCGGCGGCATGTGCGCCGCCATCGGCGGGATGTTCATGACCCAGTTGGTCGGCCACATTCTGACCATCACCAACAACAACTACACCGTGCTGTTCACCATGATTCCGGCGATGTACTTCATCGCGCTGACCTGGATGTACTTCATGGCGCCCCGCAAGATTCCGACTGTCGAAAACTGACACACCCCAAACGCAGGCCTGATCCCGGGCCTGCGTTTTTTTATGCGCAGGATTTATGAATGTCCCCTTTTTTCTCAACACCACAGAGACCCACCATGTCGCCAGGTCACTTGAGCATTGCCAAACGCGCCGTGATCAGCTTCGGCGTTATCGCCCTGCTGGTTCTGTTGCAGGGACTGTTCGCCCTCAAACAGGTCGCGCAGGTCCGCGCCACCGGCCAGCACACGGAAAACATCTCCCTGCCGAGCGTTCGCTACCTGGGTGAAATCCGCGACTACGTCCTTAGCATTCGCGTACTCAGCCTGCGCATGGCACTCAACCGCGACCCGAAAGTGCTCGATGCCACCGTCACACGCCTGCATCAAGTACAAGGCTGGCTGGGCGAGACGCTGGAAAAATTCACCCCGCTGGTCGGTGATTACAACCGGGAGCCGTACGAAAAGTTCGTTGCCACCGTCACCCGTTACCGTCAGGCGTTGGCGCAATATGAAGCGCTGTCGCGGGAGAACCGCAGCGAGGACATGACCGCGCTGCTCAACGGCAAAATCCAGGATTACTCGACGCAGACCGGTGACCAGTTCGCCGAACTGATGGCCCTTGCCGCCAACGAAGTCAGCCTGTCGGCCAACCAGGCCGATTCGCTTTACAGCCAGGTGAAGTTCACCGTGATCGGTGCGCTGATAGCCGTTGCGCTCCTGACCTTGTGCCTGGCCTGGTTGCTGATCCGCAGCATCGTCGTTCCGATCCGTCAGGCCGTCGCCGTGGCCGAGCAAGTCGCCGCCGGTGACTTGAGTAAACCGATCCGCAGCCATGGCACCGATGAAACCGCACGTTTGCTCAAGGCCTTGTCGGCCATGCAAACCAGCCTGCGCGAAACCCTGCAACTGATCAGCGGCACCTCGACGCAATTGGCGGCGGCTGCGCTGCAGATGAATCAGAACACTCGGCAGGATTCCGCTCGGCTGCAACAGCAACACAATGAAATCGAGCAAGCCGCCACGGCCGTGAACGAGATGACGGTCGCGGTGGAAGAAGTCGCACGTAACGCGGTGTCGACTTCCGACAGCACTCGCCTGTCCACGCAACAAGCCAGCCAGGGTCAGACGCGGGTCATTGAGACACTCGATTCGATTCAGGCGATGAGCAGCAATGCCGGCATCGCTCTGCAACAGGTACAGACGCTTGCCGAGCAATCCCGGGAAATCGGCAAGGTGCTGGACGTGATCCGCGCCATCGCCGAACAGACCAACCTGCTCGCCCTCAATGCCGCCATCGAGGCCGCGCGCGCCGGGGAAGCCGGGCGTGGGTTCGCAGTGGTGGCCGATGAAGTGCGGGCGCTGGCTCATCGCACCCAGCAATCGACCCGCGAAATCGAACAGATGATTGGCCGCGTGCAGGGCGATACCGACAGCGTGGTGCTGTCGATGCACGACAACAGTCAGCGCGTCGCCGAAACCTTGTCGATTGCCGAACAGGCGGGTCTGGCACTGGCAGAAATCACCCGGGCCATGGAGCAGATCCATGAACGTAATCTGGTGATCGCCAGCGCGTCAGAGGAACAGGCGCAAGTGGCCCGCGAGGTGGATCGCAATTTGCTGAACATCCGCGATCTGTCGCTGGAAAGTGCCGACGCCTCGACCCGGACCAGCGCCACCAGTCAGGAACTGTCGCAACTGGCGACCGGCCTGCAAAACCTGGTGGTGCGTTTCAGATTCTGATCATGTTCAGCGACGGCTTTGCTGCCAAGCTGCCGCCAACCCGCTGCAGCAAATCACCGCGATCCCGACCACTGTGGTCAGGGTCGGCGTGTGGGAAAACAGCAACCAGCCCAACAAACCGGCAAAGACAATCTGGCAATAGCCGAATGGCGCCAGCAGCGCCGGGGCGGCATAGCGGAATGCCTGGGTCAGAAACAAGTGCGCCGTCATCCCGCACGCGCCCAGCGCCACCATCATCAAGCCATGCCCAAGGCTCGGCACCTGCCAGAAGAACGGCACGAGCGCACTCATCACCAGGGTGTTGCACAAGCCGGCGAAAAAGTTGCTGGTGGTCGGGCTGTCGATGCTGCTGAGCTTGCGAGTGAGCAATTGATAGAAGCAGAAAAACAGCGCCGAGCAGAGCGGTAGCAGCACCGCTGGGGTGAACAGATCGCCGCCGGGGTGGACGATGATCAACACGCCGATAAATCCGCAAATCACCGCGATCCATTGACCGCGGGTCACCCGCTCACGCAGCAGTGGTACCGACAGCGCAGTGACCAGCACCGGCGCGAGAAAGTTAACCGCCGTGGCTTCGGCCAACGGGATGTACTGCAAGCCGGTGGTGAAAAACAGACTGGTGCCCAGCAGGCACAGCGCCCTCAGCAACTGCAGCCACGGTCGTTTTGTGCGTAGGACTCGCAGCCCGGATTGCGGCAGAAAAATCCCGGCCATCAACAAGGTGTGAACCACATAACGGGCCCAGACCACCATGACAATCGGGTAGAACCCCGAAAGGTACTTCGACAGGGCGTCGTGACTGGAGAAGAGGAAGGTCGCGACAACGATCAGCAAAATCCCTTTGAAGGGTTGGTTTACGCCGGAGAGCGGGGTGCTGACGGTCATTAGCGATCCTTTTTTACATCGAAAGTCAAAAGCTTACCGGCGTGCCAACAATTCCCGGGTTTTATCCAACGCCATCTGCGCCCGTTGCAACCCGCTCACGCCCTGCTCCAGCAACTTCACGGTGGGTATCTCCAGGCTCAACGGAATATTGGCTGGCAAACACTGCAACAACCCCGCCAGATCACAATCGCCATCCCCCGGAAAACGTCGCTCGTTGCGGGCCTGACGCAAAATTTCCGCCATGTCCGTCGGACGCGCCCCCGCCACATCACACAACTGTGCATACCGTAACCGTGACGGGGCGACTTTGACCAGATCTTCCAGCCGCGATCCTGAACGATCGAAATGGAAAGCATCGACCAGCACCGCGCCGTTTTCACGCCCGGCACTTTCGACGATACGCACCGCTTGTTCCAGATTGCGTGCGTCGGTCCAAGGCATGAACTCCAGGTGCGGATGGAGCCCGTAAGGTGCCGCCAGATCACAGAGCCGGGCGAAGTTTTCCGTAAGCCGCTGCTCGTCAGAATCATTACCGGCCACCAGCAATTCACTGGCACCGAACTGCGCACCAACCGCCAGAATCTTCTCGAAATCGGCGACAACCGTGTCCGGTTTAAGACGCAGGATTTCAACATCCAGCACACGAATGCCGGTGTCGCGCAGACGCGCCAGCGTCTCACGCCGCAAACCGATATCGGCGACCAGCGCAAAGTGATGTTCTTCGGGTGTCGCAGGCTCAAGGCGCAGTCCCACGTGGCTGTAACCAGCCCGCGCCGCGACGTCCACCATTTGCGGCGGCGATAACTCCAGTACCGTCAGACTGGCCAGGGAAAAGATCCGTTCACTCATGTTCACTCCTCGATCAACATCGGCGCACAGGCTCGACGGGTTTCGGCGGCTTCGCGGATGGCTTCGATCAGCGCCAATGTGCGCGCGGCATCGGCAGCGCTGACCAACGGCTCGACCTCCCGGCGTGCCACCCGCACGAAATGTTGCAACTGCAAACGCAACGCTTCTTCGCCGCTGAAACTCTCCTGCACGGGCAGCAAGGGGTCATGCCACCCCCCATCGGTATCGGCGTAATGCCAGCGTTTGAGCTGAGGAATGCTTAACGCGCCGCCCGTACCGGCCAGCAAGTAACACGGCTGATCGGCCTGGCGCGGATACATCGGGTTCTCCCCGGAATCCAGCTCCCAACTCCAAGGCGCCGCCACCGCGTCGGAGCCGGTCAGGCTGCCCAGTGCGCCACTGTCGAATTGCAGCAACACCGCCGCGCAATCCTCGTTGGCAAACCCGCGCACCGCGTTGCTGGTGATCGCCTGAACCTGCCGCACTTCACCGCACAGATGCCGCAGCAGATCGAGGTCGTGAATCAGGTTGGTCAGCAACATTCCCGCGCCCGGCTCGCGGCGCCACGGTATTTCGAAATAACTGTCGGGTTTGCGCAATTGCCAGAGCGCCGTCACCGTCGTCAGCCGTCCCAAAGTACCGCTTTGCACCAGTTCGCGGGCACGGACAATCAACGGATTGTGGCGGCGATGGTGGCCGACCAATACCGGCACGCCAGTGGCTTTCGATGCAGCCACCAACTCGCGCGCTTCATCCAGGTGCACCCCGACCGGTTTTTCCAGCAGGACGGGCACGCCGACAGCCAGGCAGTCGAGCGCGGTGCTGACGTGCAGCGTGTTCGGATTGGCAACGATCACCGCGTCCGGCTTCACTTGCTCCAGCATCTGACGATGATCGGAGAAATATCCCACGCCCCATTCGACCGCGAGCGCAGCCGCTTGTGGGCCAGGGTCGGCCACCGCACAGAGGGTCGCTTCGGTCAGGGTCCTCAGATGCTGATAATGCAGCTGGCCCATGTTGCCGGCACCGATCAGGGCGATGCGAAGGGGGGAAGGCATGGTGCGGTCCTCTTGTGGTTATTGTGGGTGACAACCAACAATTTAGAACCTGGTTCCAGATTCTTACACACGCGAACCACGAATGTGTGCGAACAACGCACATCTTTCCGGGCGAGCAGAGATCACTGTGGAGGGTGGCGCCTGGTTAACTGAAGAGTTCCGACGCCTGACTCGCCGCCGACAACTCCTCGGTAAATTTCAACAACAGCGGCGCCAACTCATGCAGCCGCGCCCCCGGCATCCGCGCGCTCGGCCCGGCGATGCTCAGCACCCCGATCACTCGCCCATCGCCAGGGTGGCGCACCACCGCCGCAATCGCCGAAGTGCCCACTGCCGAACTCTCTTCGACCCAGGCGTAACCCTGCTCGCGCGCCAGACGCAGGCGCTCGAGCAATTCAATGTTGGAGCGTGGCGCGTTTGGCCCGAGGTCTTTCGGCCGCTCGCCGCCCTGACGCTCCACCAGCGATAACGCTTCGGCATCACTCATGCACGCCAGCCACGCATGCCCCGACGCCGTGTAAAACAAGGGCGCATCACGGCCCATGTCCGGGTCGTAACGCAAACCGGCCCGAGCGCCCTGGGACTTGGCAATCCAGGTCTGCCGCTCACCTTCGATCACCCCGAGCCGCACCAGCTCGCCGGTTTCCTGCGCCAGGCGATCGAGCACCGGCTGCACGATATCGGTGCCGCTTCCCGACAGATAACGGAAGCCCATGGCCACCAGCTTGGTCGACAAGTGATAGCGCAGGTTTTCCGGATTCTGCCGCACGTAACCCAGCCGAATCAGTTCGGCGAGCAGGCGATGAGTCGCGCTTTTCGGGATGTCCAGTTGTTCCGCCAGCGTCTGCATCGGCAAGCCGCGAGGGTCATTGGTAAGGCTTTCCAGCACGCTGAAAACACGTTCGATCTGACTGCCGGCCATGGGAGGTTCCACCTGAAATTTGCTCGATTCTAGAAGACAAACCGCTCAATGCGAAATCTGGAACTGCTTGTCCGGTAACCGCCCGCTTTATCGGCTGGATGATTGCCTAACAGATTCATGTCGCTATATTTTCTGGAATCAAATTCTAAAAATGTGCACTGGAGTTTTCAACAATGCCTGCCGAATCCCATAGCTCTCCGGACATCGACTGCGATGTGCTGGTCGTCGGCTCCGGTGCAGCCGGGTTATCGGCAGCGGTTACCGCTGCCTGGCACGGATTGAAAGTGATCGTGGTGGAAAAAGACCCAGTGTTTGGCGGCGCCAGCGCATGGTCGGGCGGTTGGGCCTGGGTGCCGTGTAACCCACTGGCGCGGCGCGCCGGCATCGTCGAAGACGTCGAACAACCGCGCACCTACCTGAAACACGAACTGGGCCAGCACTACGATCCGGCGATGATCGACGCGTTTCTCGAAGCCGGCCCGCGCATGGTCGAGTTCTTCGAGCAGCACACGTCCCTGCAATTCGCCGACGGCAACGCCATCGCCGACATTCATGGCGGTACTCCGGGCGCGGGTACCGGTGGGCGCTCGGTGATCGCCGCGCCTTATGACGGGCGAAAAGTCGGCAAACTGCTGAAGCGTCTTCGCCCAACCATGCGGGAAACTTCGTTCATGGGCATGCCGATCATGGCGGGCGCGGACCTGACGGCATTTCTCAATCTGACCCGCTCTTTGTCAGCGGCATGGCATGTGACCCAACGCTTCACCCGGCATCTGCGCGACCTTGCCGTTCATGGCCGGGCAATGCAACTGGTCAACGGTGTGGCGTTGGTCGCCCGTTTGGCAAAGTCCGCCGAAGACCTTGGCGTATTACTGTGGGAATCGGCACCAGTGACTCAATTGCTTCTCGACGGCGACCAGGTGCGAGGCGCGATGGTGAGCACTGAAAGAGGCAGCATCCGCATCCATGCGCGCAAGGCTGTGGTGCTCGCAGCCGGTGGGTTTGCCAACGACATCGAGAGGCGCAAGGCGTTGTTCCCGCGTACACCGACCGGCAACGAACATTGGGCGCTGCCACCGCTTGGCGTGGCCGGTGATGGCTTGCGCCTGGGTGAAAGCGCGGGTGCGCGGGTCGACACCGACATGGCGTCGCCCGTCGCGTGGGCGCCGGTTTCACAAGTGCCGCACCGTGATGGCAGCCTCGGTCACTTCCCGCACATCGTCGAGCGCGGCAAACCGGGGATCATCGGTGTACTGAGCAACGGCCAGCGTTTCGTCAACGAAGCCAACGGCTACTTCGACTACGTGACAGCCATGGTCGCCGCCGCACCTCAGGGTGAAGAAGTGGCTTCCTGGCTGATTTGCACCCATGGTTTTCAACGCCGCTATGGGCTGGGCATCTCTCGGCCATTTCCGGTTCCGTTGTCATCCTTTATCCGCAGCGGCTATCTGAAAACCGGCAACACGATCGAGGAATTGGCCCAGGCTTGCGGCATCGACCCGGACGGCTTGCGTAGTACGGTGGCGGACTACAACCGGCATGCGCGCAACGGTGAAGACCCCTTGTTTGGCCGTGGTTCGACGCCTTACAACCGCAAACAGGGTGACGCCTTGCAGCAACCCAACCCGTGCGTAGCCCCCATCGAGCAAGGGCCGTTTTACGCGGTGAAAGTCCAGCCCGGCTGCTTCGGCACCTTCGCCGGGCTCAAGGTCAATCAACACGCCCAGGTCCTCGGCGAATCAGGCCAAGCCATCGCAGGGCTGTACGCCGCGGGCGGCGACATGGCCAGCATCATGGGCGGGCACTACCCCGCCGGCGGCATTAATCTCGGCCCTGCGCTGACGTTTGGCTACATTGCCGCGCGACATATCGCCGGAATCACTGCTTACGAACAGGAGATCGACCATGCAGCGCATCGTTAATGCACAGGGTTTGAATATGTCCAAACCAGCAGCGAGGCCAATCAACTGGCCAACCTGACCTCGCTCGAAGTCCGGCTGGATGATGAAGACCGGGCGTTGATTGCCGGTTTGTCCAAACGCGGACGGCAGGTCAACCCGGACTTTGCGCCAGTGTGGGATGCGTTCGACCGGTAATCACCGGACAAGGTATTGGGCGCTCGCCCTGACGCCATAAAAACCTGTCACCTGACGGAATTTGATGGGTTATCCACGTTCAATACAAGTCTGCACTGTTCCCGGTGACCACTGACGGTGACCGGGAATGCGGCCGTGCGCGAAAAGCCGGACGACCGGACTGGCGCCGCTCTCACTCACCAGCAACACTCATCCCCACGGACAATCAGAGGATTCCCACATGCTATGGAAAAAAGGCCGACGCAGCGACAACGTGGTCGACGCCCGTGGTGATGATGCCGGAGGCGGTGGCGGCGGGATGCGCTTTGGTGGCGGCAAGGGCCTGAGCCTGACCGCGATCATTCTGATTGTCGGCATCGGTTGGATCACCGGCCAGGACCCGCTGCAGATCCTCGGCCAACTCACCGGGCAAATGACCGAGCAATCGGCACCCGCACCGACGCAAACCCGCAAGGCTCCGCCAGCCAATGACGAAGGGGCCGAATTCGTACGGTCGATCCTCGGTGACACAGAAGACACCTGGGGCCAGATTTTCCAGCAGGCCGGCCGGCAGTATAAAAATCCGACGCTGGTGCTGTTCAGCAACCGGGTGAACTCGGCGTGCGGTCTGGCGACATCGGCGACCGGGCCGTTCTATTGCCCGGCGGACCAGAAGGTTTACCTGGACATGAGTTTCTTCCAGGAAATGTCGCAACGCTTTTCCGCGGCGGGTGATTTCGCTCAGGCCTACGTGATCGCTCACGAAGTCGGACACCACGTTCAGACCTTGCTCGGCGTTTCCGCGAAAATTCAGACCGCCCGCCAGCAAGGCCGGCAAATGGAAGGCGACGGCGGTTTGCTGGTGCGCCAGGAACTGCAAGCGGATTGCCTGGCAGGTGTCTGGGCCAACAATGCACAGCAGCGCCTGAACTGGCTGGAACCGGGCGACATCGAAGAAGCCTTGAATGCTGCCAACGCCATCGGCGACGACCGCTTGCAACAGCAAGGTCAGGGTCGCGTGGTGCCGGACTCGTTTACCCATGGCACGTCAGCGCAAAGGGTGCGCTGGTTCAAAACCGGATTTGCGCAAGGCCAGGTCGGCCAGTGCGATACCTTTGCGGCGAAAAACCTATAGATGAACAAGTGGCTGTTGGTTCTGTTGTTCACCTGCGCAAGTACCCAGGCTGCCGAGCAGGGGGTCAAGGAGATCAGCCCCGGACGGCTGTTGCTGGAAGAAGGTGAGATGGCGGTGGGCATTGGCCCGGCGCCGGCGAAAATCGAACGCGTGCTGATTATCATCCATGGACGGTTGCGCAACGCCGAAACCTATCGCCAGAGCGCCGAGCGTGCGGCAGAACTGGCCGGGCAAAGCGCGAATACGCTGGTGATTGCTCCGCAATTCCTCAATGAAACCGACGTGACACTCCAACCCGTGGCCGACACTGTGTTGCGCTGGCAGGGCAATGACTGGATGGCCGGCGGTTTATCCACCGCTCCGTTTGCGCTGAGTTCCTACGCGGCTCTCGACCAGATCATCGCCCGGCTCGGCGATCGTCGACAGTTTCCGGATGTGAAAGACGTCGTCATCGCGGGTCACTCGGGTGGGGCCCAGGTGGTTCAGCGTTATGCGTTGTTGAGTCACGATCAACCGGAGCTCAAGGCTGCAGGCGTGCATGTGCGTTATGTCATCGCCAACCCGTCTTCCTACGCGTATTTCGATGAGCGCCGGCCGGTGGCTTTCAGCCACGCCGGTTGCCCGGAGTTCAATCGCTGGAAGTACGGTCTGACAGATTTGCCGGCTTATGCTGAAGGCCAAACGCCCGCGCAACTGGAGGAAAACTACGTCCAGCGTGACATCGTCTATCTACTGGGGCAGCAGGACATCGACCCGAATCATCCGGCACTGGATAAAGGCTGTGAGGCGAAAGCCCAGGGCGCCAATCGGTTGATTCGCGGACGCAATTATTTTGATTTCTTGAAGCGTAGTCATCCACAAGGATTGAATCAGCAATTGATCGAAGTGCCTGGAGTTGGGCACAACGGGGATGGGATGTTTACGTCGCCGGAGGGGCAGAAGATATTGTTTGGTCAGTAAGCCTTGCGGTGCCTGAGAGGCCGCCATCGCGGTGTAGAAACGGACACATCCTTTACGATTGAAACCGGGGACATCCTTTACGTTTCTGTTGGCTTGAAAGGCGGCTCTCGCCGCTTTTCAGTCTGCCTAAAAGGTAGTTACAGAGATAAATATTCCACACATCATCGTCCACTTCCTTGAGTCCTAGCGCCTCACCTGCCAAGGATTCACTGACGAAAATCATTTTGCCTTTCCATTTCATTGACCCATTCTGCCTGACCATGCGAATTGTCATATCCGAAGCGTAATCGGCCTCGGGCACGCGTCCGTCGTACTGCCGTTGCGACGGTTCATAGACGTCCGCAGGAACTTTCATCTCTAAAGCCTTGTGAGGCCTTACGTAATTGAATTCCTGTCGAAACTTTTCGAACGCCAACTGTTGCTCCACCAGATTACGTTCAGGTGCATGAAGCAACGCAGCCTTAAGCGTTCGATGCATGCGTTCATGACGGCCATTCTGGTCCGGTCGCCCCGGCTGGATTCGCTCCGGGTAAATTCCTAAACGTATCCACCAAGCCGCCAGGCTGGATATGCGTGAAATGCCGGTGGAGGCAAAGGGAGAACCGTTATCTGTGCGAATTACATCAGGCAAGCCGTACTCCCGAAACGCCCAGTCAAATCCTTCGCGGGCACCGGCAACGCTGCTTTGTGCTCTGCACAGCAATAGAAATCGGCTGACGTGATCGGTAATTGTCAGTGGATAACAACGTTGGCCGTTCTGAAGCGCGAAGTCACCTTTGAAATCCGCGGCCCATGTCTGATTAGGCGCAGTGGCGTCGCGCAGCGGATTCTTTCCTGCTGGCGGGCGATTGAGGAATCGGCGTTTTTGCACCAGGCCCGCTCGCTTAAGCCACTCGCCTGCAGTGCTGACAGTTGGCCAAGACAATTCTGGATGATCGATTCTAAGGTTATGTACTAGCTTCTCAGGCCCCCAGCTGTGATGCTCGCGCTTATACGCGATTAACAACTCAAGGACCTCGTCGCTAATTTTGAAAGGGCTCGTATGCGGACGCCGTGACAGCTCTTTTAGCCCATCAATGCCCTGCAACTTGTAGCGTGCAAGCCATTTGTCCAAAGTGGGGCGGCTGAGCCCGTAGTGGCGGGCCAGCTCGCTTTTGGAATAGCTGCCTTGCAGCCAGTCGCCTATAAGTTTGATCCGTTGATCCATTGGGGACTCTCGATTCCAGGGCATGGTCAGGTACCTCCTGACCGTATTTCACACCTGTAAAGGATGTCTCCGGTTTAAAACGTAAAGGATGTCTCCGGTTTCTACCCGGGCAAGCCCGCTCCCACAGGATGCTTCGCCGGATGAAAATTTTGCGTTACATGCAAATCACTGTGGGAGCGGGCTTGCCCGCGATGGCGGCCTCTCAGCGCGCCAATTCCTCAAGCCGAAAGCATCTGCCTCAGTTCCACACAATCCGCCGCATGCCAATCGGTCAACTCCGGCCACGGGTTATCCGGCAGATTCACCAATACCGTACGCGCCCCCGCCGCCCGCCCGCAATCCAGATCAAACCGGTAATCACCGACCATCACCATCTCGCTCGCCGGCACGTTCCAGGCCTCGGCCAGTTTCAACAAGCCACCGGGATGCGGCTTCGGCGGCGCTTCATCACGCCCCAGCACATCCTCCACCGCGAAGCAGTCGGCCAGGCCAATGGCCTCCAGGGTGACATGCGCCAGTTCCCGCGCATTGCGCGTCAGAATGCCCAGACGATAACCGCGCCCTGCCAACTCACGCACCAACTCGACGGCACCCGGCGCCGGTTTCGAACCCAGTGCCAGATCCCGTTCATGCTCCAGCAACCACGCGTGTTTTGCCGCGGCTTCATCGGCTGGCAGCGCCGCGAGGTGGGTCAGAATGTCGTCTTCGGCCGGGATCGCCAAGGCCACGCGAATCGCCGCGAAATCATGCACGGCCACCGTCAGGGTGCCATCCATGTCGAACACCCAGTGCCGCACCTCGGCCAGGCTCATGCCCAATCCTTGCGGTGACGAATCAGGCCTTCCTGAGTGACCGAGGCCACCAATTGCCCGGCACGGTTGAACACGCTGCCGCGAGAGAAACCACGGGAATTACCTGCCCAAGGGCTGTCCATTGCGTACAACAACCAGTCATCGGCGCGCAGGTCCGCGTGGAACCACAGTGAATGATCAAGGCTGGCAACCTGCATGTCTTTCTGCCAGACCGACTTGCCGTGCGGCTGCATCGACGTGGTCAGCAGACCGAAATCCGAGGCGTAGGCCAGCAGGTATTTGTGCAGCGCCGGCGTATCGGCCAAGGCACCGTCGGCACGAAACCAGACGTACTTGATTGGATCGGACGGCTGCGGGTTGTAGGGATCTTTCTCGGTGACCGGTCGGAATTCGATCGGTTTCGGGCACAGGAATTTTTCGCGCATGTGCTCGGGAATCAGGTGCGCACGCTGCTGGGTCAGTTCCAGCTCCGAGGGCAGGTTTTCCGGGCCGACCACGGTCGGCATCTCGGCCTGGTGCTCGAAGCCTTTTTCGTCGTACTGGAACGAGGCGCTGCACGTGAAGATAGGGTTGCCCTTCTGGATGGCCGTCACCCGGCGCGTGCTGAAACTGCCGCCGTCGCGGACCCGGTCAACCTGATACACAACAGGCAACGCGGAATCGCCCGGACGCAGGAAATAACCGTGCATCGAATGCACATGGCGCGCAGCTTCGACCGTCTGACTGGCCGCCGACAGGGACTGGCCGATTACCTGACCGCCGAACAACTGACGAAAACCCAGGTCCTGACTGCGGCCACGGAACAGGTTTTCTTCGATCGGTTCCAGGGTCAGCAAGTCGACCAGATCATCCAACACTTGGCTCATTCAGACTCTCCTCACACAACGCTATGCCGCGCAGTCTTGGCTGCGGCGGTCGATTCAGGTTCTGGCCGGGGCCATCATTGGCGCCATTGTAAACGTCCGGGCCGGCTTATCCATGCAAGGTTTGCAGCCATTGTTCGCGGGTGATGCGGTACAACACATGGTGACGCAGGGGATGATCGGCCGCGAGCTTGGGGTGCTCAAAGTCATCGGCTGAATCATGGTGCATGCCAATCGCCTGCATGACTTTTTCAGAAGGCGTATTGGTTTGGGTGGTGAAGGACACGACCTCTTTCAGCGCCAAGCGGTCAAACCCGCAGCGCAGAGCGGTCCATGCCGCTTCACTGGCATAACCCAGGCCCCAGTGCTCGCGCGCCAGGCGCCAGCCAATCTCGATGGCCGGGGTGAAGGGCGCGTCGAAACCGACCACACCGAGCCCGGTAAAACCGATAAATGCGCCGGTGTCCTTGCGCTCCAGCGCCCAGAGGCCGAAACCATGCTCGGCGAAATGCCCACGAATCCGTCCGATCAGCGAGGCGCTTTCCAGTCGACTCAAGGGCGCCGGAAAGTAGCGCATCACCTGTGGGTCAGCGCACATCGCCGCAAACTCCGGCAAATCCTCGTCACGCCACTGTCGCAACAACAGTCGTGCGCTCTCGAGTTCCAGTATCGGCTCCATCGTGCCCCTCCGTTTCCATGCTGCAAGTCTACATCGCTGGTAGGATCGTTCACTCATTCCTACACGCCGTACTCAATAAAAGCCTGCCATGCCGCTGCCGCTGATTTACCACGAAGACTACAGCCCCGAGTTCCCTGCGGACCACCGCTTCCCCATGGACAAGTTTCGCCTGCTGCGCGATCACCTGGTGGACAGCGGCCTGACCCGGGACGCCGATCTGCAGCGCCCGCAGCTCTGCCCACCGGAGATTCTCGCCCTCGCCCATGACGCTGCTTATATCGAGCGCTACATGAGCGGCGAGTTATCTCGCGAAGACCAGCGGCGCCTCGGCCTGCCGTGGAGCGAAGCACTGGCCCGGCGCACGGTGCGGGCAGTCGGCGGGTCGTTGCTGGCGGCGGAACAGGCGCTGGAACATGGACTGGCCTGTCACCTGGCTGGGGGCACGCATCACGCGCATTACGACTATCCGGCGGGGTTCTGCATCTTCAATGACCTCGCGGTGATCAGCCATTACCTGCTGGAAAGCGGTCGTGTGAATCGGGTGCTGATCTTCGATTGCGACGTGCATCAAGGCGACGGGACTGCACGCATCCTGCACAACACCCCGGACGCGGTGACCGTTTCCCTGCACTGCGAGAAGAACTTTCCCGCACGCAAGGCAGAAAGTGACTGGGACATCCCGCTGCCCAAAGGGATGGGCGATGCCGATTACCTGAAGGTGGTGGACGATGCGCTGAATTATCTGCTGCCGCTCTATCAACCGGACCTGGTGTTGTACGACGCCGGTGTCGATGTGCATAAGGATGACGCGCTCGGTTATCTGAAGCTGACAGACGAAGGCGTGGCCGCTCGGGATGAAAGCGTCATGCGCCATTGCCTGGGGCGGGATATCCCGGTGGTCGGGGTCATTGGCGGCGGTTACAGCAAGGACCGCAAGGCGTTGGCGCGACGTCACGGCATCCTGCATCACAGCGCGCAGCGGGTCTGGACGTCATCAGGTTGTCATTGAGGTGTGAGTCTTTACCCACAATGCCTGTGGAACTGCCTGTGGATAACCTGAGTGAAAGGGCCTGCAGGCCATGTTGCGTATAGCCTGCAAAGCACTGGTTATTTTTTGACCAACCTCTTGAACCCACAACAATCCCTGTGGGAGCGGGCTTGCCCGCGATGAGGCCTTCACATCCAACATCGATGTCGAATGACCCACCGCTATCGCGAGCAAGCTCGCTCCCACAGGGATTTGGGCTGGTAGAATGCCCGGCTTCATTCCGCCAAACCGCAGCGCATTCCATGACCCAAACCTCCGCAGCCCTCCCCCCTCAAGTCGCCATCATCGGCGGTGGCCCCGCCGGCCTGATGGCCGCCGAAGTGTTGAGCCAGGCCGGGATCAAGGTCGACCTTTACGACGGCATGCCGTCGGTGGGCAGGAAGTTTCTCCTGGCGGGTGTCGGCGGCATGAACATCACCCATTCCGAAGCCTATCCGGCCTTTCTCGCACGCTACTCCGAGCGTGCACCGCAGATTGCACCGCTGCTGCGCGCCTTTGGCGCCGAGGCGCTGTGCCAGTGGATTCATGATCTGGGCATCGAAACCTTCGTCGGCAGCTCCGGCCGGGTGTTTCCGACCGACATGAAAGCTGCGCCGCTGTTGCGCGCCTGGCTCAAACGCTTGCGGGATGCCGGCGTAGTTATCCACACCCGCCACCGTTGGCTGGGCTGGGATGACAACGGTGGATTGCTCATCGGAAGTCCCGACGGCGAAAAAACCATTCGACCCGACGCGACCCTGCTGGCCCTCGGCGGCGGCAGTTGGTCGCGGCTCGGCTCCGACGGCGCATGGATGTTGCCACTGGAGCAACGTGGCGTAGGACTGATGCCGCTGCAACCAAGTAATTGCGGCTTCGAAGTGCAGGCCTGGAGCGAATTGATGGTCAGCAAATTCGCCGGTGCGCCGCTGAAAAACATCGCCATCGGGCTCAATGACGATGTTCCAAGGCTGGGAGAATGTGTGATCACGGCCACCGGGATTGAAGGCAGCTTGATCTACGCCCTGTCGGCTCCAATCCGCGAAGCCATCAATCAACACGGCTCGGCGACCATTCACCTCGACCTGTTACCGGGCCGACCTGTGGATAAAGTTCAGGCGGCGCTGAGCAAACCGCGCGGTTCTCGTTCAATGTCCAAACATCTGCACAGTCAGCTGGGGATTGATGGCGTGAAAGCAGCGTTGCTGCGCGAACTAACGGCGGCTGAATGCTTCGCCGATCCGGCGTTGCTGGCCAAAGCGATCAAAGCGCTGCCACTGACGCTGGTGAAAACCCGTCCACTGGACGAAGCCATCAGCAGCGCCGGTGGCGTGATGTTCGAGTCGATGGACGAACGTTTGATGCTCAAGCAACTGCCTGGCGTGTTTTGCGCGGGGGAAATGCTGGATTGGGAAGCGCCGACCGGCGGTTATCTGCTGACCGCGTGTTTCGCCAGTGGGCGAGCAGCGGGGTTGGGGATGGTGGAGTGGTTGCTGAGTAAGAATTGAAGAATGAGTCGTGCCCATCGCGAGCAGGCTCGCTCCCACATTTGATCTCAGGTGTACACAAATGATGTGTTCACCGAAAATCCAGTGTGGGAGCGAGCCTGCTCGCGATGGCGGCCTAACAGACGCCTCGTGTGTTCAAGGCTTACGCTTACGCGGCCCGGTATTGAATACCGGCACCTTACGCACAGGCTTGATCGAAGGCTCCGGCGCCGAAGCATCCCCGCTCTCGACCCATTTACCCAAATTGCGTTTACCGCCACCGGAGGTCTTTGGCTTCTTCGGCTTTTTCGGTTTCTTCACCACCTGACCGCTGGCATCGGTATCCGGCACACGGTGCTCAGGTTCAAAGTCATGCTCCATCTGCCGAGGCAACGTCTGACGCGTCAACGTCTCAATGGCTGACAGCAAATTCACTTCATCGGCACACACCAGCGAAATAGCCTGCCCGGTGGCACCCGCGCGGCCGGTACGACCGATCCGGTGGATGTAGTCCTCTGCCACGATCGGCAGGTCGAAATTGACCACCAACGGCAGATCTTCGATGTCCAGACCACGGGCGGCGACGTCGGTGGCGACCAGGATCTGCACTTCACTGGCCTTGAACCGGTCCAGCGCACGCTGACGGGTCGCTTGAGGTTTGTCGCCATGGATGCCATCGGCATTGATGCCCAGGCCCTGGAGTTTTTCCACCAGCGCGTCCACGCCGTTGCGGGTCTTGGCGAACACCAGCACCTGCTTCCACTTGCCCTTGCGCAGCAAATGGATGAACAGCTCCGGCTTGCGCTTCTTGTCCACCGTCACCACCCACTGTTTAACGGTGTTGGCCGCAACGTTGCGCGGGCTGACTTCGATGCTCAGCGGATCGTTGAGCATTTGCCCGGCCAGCAGGCGAATCGCATCGGAGAAGGTCGCGGAGAACAGCAGTGTCTGACGTTTCTTCGGCAGCACCCGGTAAATGTTCCCCAGCTCCTCGGAAAAGCCCAGGTCGAGCATGCGGTCCGCTTCGTCCAGCACCAGGGTTTGCAGCTGGTTGAACTTCAGCGCGTTCTGACGGAACAGGTCGAGCAAACGGCCCGGCGTCGCCACCAACAGGTCGACGCCTTTGCGCAGCTTCATCATTTGCGGGTTGATGCTGACGCCGCCGTACACCGCGTAAGTGCTCAACGGCAGGTTCTCGGCGTACTGACGCACGGCTTCGTGAACCTGTTCGGCCAATTCGCGGGTCGGCACCAGAATCAATGCACGTACAGAGTTGGCAGTGACTTTCGGCCCTTCCATGGCCAGCAATTGCAGCAGCGGCACAGCGAAACCGGCGGTCTTGCCGGTGCCAGTCTGGGCGGCGGCCATCAGGTCGCGACCGGCCAGCACCGCCGGAATGGCTTGCGCCTGAACCGGCGTCGGGGTCTGGTAGCCGAGCGTCTCGAGAGAGCGCAGCAAGGGTTCGATCAGGCCAAGGGAGGCGAAAGTCATGGGATTACCGTAGGAAAATTCAGCGCGGGTGTGCAAACAAGTGTGCAATGGCGCGCAGTTTACCCTAATTCACGCTCGATTCTGTCTGCACCACGGCAGCCGGTCGCACCGGCGCCCGGCGCCACTGCGGCAAACCGATCAACACCACGGCACTGATGATCACCAGCATGGCCAACGCTTCTTCGATACCGATGGTCTCGCCGACAAACACGATCCCCAGCAACACCGCCACCGCCGGGTTGACGTAGGCATAACTGGTGGCCGCCGCCGGACGCACGTTTTTCAACAGGTACATGTAAGCGTTGAAGGCGATGATCGAACCGAAGAAGGTCAGGTAGGCCAGTGCCGCCCAACCCTCAATCGGCGGCATGGCTTCCAGATGCTCACCGCTCACGGCACTGCCGATCAGCAGCGCCACGCCACCCACCAGCATTTCCACGGCACTGGCCATCGCGCCCTGGGGCAGCGGCAAGTGCTTGCTCCACACCGAACCGAACGCCCATGACGCCGCCGCGAAGATCAGCAACAGGGCACCCAGCGGGCTCGATTGCAGGTTGGACCCGAGGTTGAGCATGGCAATGCCAATCAGCCCGAGCACAATCCCGGCCCATTCGAGACGGGTATTACGCGCGCCCCAGAAATAGCCGCAGAGCAAGGTAAACAGCGGCACCGTCGCCACCGCCAGCGCGGCGACGCCGGACGCGACGCCCATGTGCTCCGCCACACTGACCCCGCCGTTACCGCACGCCAACAGCAAAATCCCGATGATCCCCGCCGCTTTCCACTGCGCCCAGGTCGGGGCCGGAGCACCGCGCCAGCGCAGGAAGGCGTACATCAAGGTACCCGCGATGACAAAGCGAATACCGGCGAGCAGCAAGGGCGGCCAATACTCCACGCCAATACGAATCACCAGGTAAGTCGAGCCCCAAATCACGTACAAGGCGAAAAAGGCAGCGATCAACGGTAAGGGAAAACGGCGCAGGCCAGGCATGGGGGCAGCTCACAGGCAAGGACAAATGAACAGCTATTCTAGAAAGGTGAACCGTAGAAAATAAGTTACAAAACCTGTTTATAGCGCCGGTACACTTTTCAAATCACGGAGATCAGCGCTATAAACCGTGCTTTCGAAAGTCAGTCATTTTTCAGGAATACGACGATGGATAAATACGACCGCATGCTCCTCAGCGCCCTGCTGGAAAACGGTCGTGCGTCCTACGCCGACCTCGCGCGCAAGGTCAACCTGTCCGCCCCGGCCGTGGCCGAGCGCGTAGCCAAACTCGAAGCCAGCGGGGTGATCACCGGTTACCAGGCGAAAGTCGACATGGCCAAGCTTGGCTTGCCGATCCAGTGCGTCATCGAACTGCGCCTGAACCAGCACGGTAATCAGAAGGCTTACGACGACCTGATCAAAATCCCGCAACTGACCGAATGCCACCGGGTGACGGGCGACCCGTGCGTGATCATGCAAGCGGCGGTGGGCTCGATGCCGGAGCTGGAGGAGCTGATCAACCGGATTGCCAAATTCGGGTTCAGCAAGACGTCGATTGTGTTGTCGAGCGCCATCGAAAAGCGCGTGCCGTTGGGGCAGTTGGAAGGGAAACCGGTCTAAAGTTGCAGGAGATCAAATGTGGGAGCGAGCCTGCTCGCGATGACGGAGTGTCAGGCAACATAGATGTTGAATGATAAATCGCTATCGCGAGCAGGCTCGCTCCCACAGGGGTTCACCGGTGTTTCTGTCAGAACCCGCGGTGGCGCTTGAGGTGCTCATTGATCTTCGCCGCCGGCACTTTCTGCAGGCTCACCAGCAGATCATGGGACAACTCGCGCAACCCATGCTTCTGCCGCAGTTCCTGCGCCAGATGCGCCGTCAGGTTGGCGGCCATCTCGGCGTCAGCCATGGCCCGGTGAGCCTTGCCAGTGTTGGGCAGGCTGGCGAAGGTGGTGAGCGTCCCGAGTTTGTGATTCGGCGCAGCGGGCATGAGGCGGCGGGCGAGTAACAGCGAGCAGGCAAAGTTCTGCAACCGCGTGCGTTTGATCCGCCCCAGTTCAAAGTCCCAGAACTTCTGGTCGAACGCGGCGTTGTGGGCCAGCAACGGCGTAATGCCGACGAATTCGTTGACCTCGTTCATCACCTGCTCGGCTGATGGCGCGGTGCGCAGCATCGCGTTGCTGATGCCGGTGAGTTGTTCGATGAAGGCCGGGACGCGCACGCCGGCGTTCATGAGGCTCTGGTAACGCTCGACGATGCGCCCCTGTTCAAGGATCACCACGGCGATTTCCGTGGCCCGGCAGCTGCTGCTCGGGGAGATCCCGGTGGTCTCAAAGTCGATGACTGCTATGCGTTCCAAACCTGTTTCAACTCCGTAAAAATCAATTCTTGAGCAGCAACGCGCCTTCGATCGGCACGTAGCGGCTGGCGGCGCGGATCAGCGAGTTGGCCGTCAGGCCTGGCACGCCGTAAGCCACGGCTTGCACGCCGTGCTTGGCGATGATGCGCTCCAGCAGCATGTCGAAATCGCCGTCGCCGGAGGCCAGCACCACTTCATCGACGTGGTCCGCCGCGTCCATGATGTCGAGGGTGATGCCCACGTCCCAGTCGCCCTTGGCCGAGCCGTCGCTGCGCTGGATGTAGGGTTTGAGCTTCACGGTGAAACCGAGGTTGCGCAGGATCTGCTGAAACTGCTGCTGCTTGCTGTCACCACGATCGATCGCGTAGGCATAGGCCTCGACGATCTCGCCCTGTTTGCTGATGTCAGCCCACAACGCGGCGTAGTTGAAGTGGCAACCATAGGCCTGACGCACGGTGTAATAGAGGTTTTGAACGTCGGCGAACACTGCAATTTTTTTCACCGGTTTTCCTCAAGGCTGGATCAGGCACCGGGCCCGAAAAGTTGCCCAGTATGCCAGCCTGAAGGATTGTTCCGCGAATAATCGGTCCGGAGCGCCGCAGCGCTCCGGACGAATGGCGTGTCAGACGAAGGAATCGTCGTCGCCGCCGAAGAACGATGAGCTGTCATCGTTGTAGTCGGCGTCGGTAAAGCCGCCCTGATCACTGGCGTTGTCCGCCACACGCCGATCATCGGCCCAACCGCTGTCATTGCTCTGATCGTTGACCTGAGCCGGCTCTTCCTTGATGACTTCGACGACCTCCTGAGGCTGCTGATTGCTGTGGAACAGGCTGCTGATGCCCTGCGCCAGCATCACGCCACCCGCCACACCGGCGGCGGTTTTCAGCGCGCCACCGAGGAAACTGCTGCCGGCCGCAGGCGCCTGCTGTTGCGGCGCGTAGTTCTGCTGCGGTGGCGGTGCAGCGAAACCCTGCTGCGGCGGCTGCGCGTTGAATGAGGGCCGCCCCGGTTCGCGCCAGCCACCGTTGGAGGGCGGCGCACTCTGAGCAGGCGCCTCACGGGAGCTGCCGCCGAAAATACTCGACAAGAAGCCACCGCCGCTTGGCGCCGGAGCCACCGTCTGCGCCTTGGCCGATTGCAGCTCGGCCTGCAATTGCTGGACTTGCTGGGTGAGTTGCTTGTTCTGCGCGTCGAGGCTCTTGATCGCGGCCTCCTGCACCAGAATCGCCTGGGTCATGAAGTAGCCCGCCGCAGGTTGGCGAGTCAGATGCTCCTTGATCCGCGCCTCGGCCTGGGCGTCACGCGGGGCTGAGTCCGTTTCGGCCTGTTGCAGCCGGGAAAACAGTCCATCGATCAGGGTTTGTTCTTCGCTGTTCATGGCGACCTCGTAGATTGCCGGGGAAATCGTTGACCTTCTCCAGGGAGGATACGGCGCTCGACCTTAATGGAGGCTGAAACAAGTTGTTTCAATGACCTTTACCGAACGTTTACGTTTGCGCCCCGAAGCGCTGCATCGGTTAAAGTGGGCCACTGCTTTCAACCTGCGATACCGACTGATGAATCCGTTCGATGTACTGCGTGACTCTTTGTATTTCTTCAAGCGCAATCTGAGCCAGATCGTGCAGCTGTGCCTGCCGCTGGTGATCCTCGAGGCGCTGCTGCAACAAGTGGTCGACCACTCCACCGAACCGGACAGTTTCCCCGGCATCAGCGTGATCGTCGGCCTGCTGGTGTATCCGCTGTACACCGGCGCGCTGATTCTGTTTCTCGACGCGCGCAGCCGAGGCGAATCACCGCGTAACCGTGACCTGCTGACAAGGTCCGCCTGGCTGTGGCCGCGCTTCGCCCTGCTGACCGCGCTCAATACCTTGCTGATCCTGCTCGGTCTGTCGCTGTATTTCCTGCCGGGCATCTGGCTGATGGTGACCCTGGCGTTCGGCGAATACCTGCTGGTGCTGCGCGGCCTGGCGCCACTGGCGGCAATGAAAGAAAGCCTGCGCCTGACCCGCGGTCATTTCCTGCGCATTCTGGTGTGCATTCTGTGTGTGATGGCCCCGTTGTGGCTGCTCAAAGGCGTGACCCTCAACGTTTACCCGGAACCGCAGAACCCGGTGATCTCCCTGCTGATCGACAGCGCCCACAGCTTCCTGCAACTGTTCACCAGCGTGGTGGTGTTCCGTTTGTTCATGCTGATCAGCGACGTTCCCGAGAAAATCGACCGACCGCTCTAAGCGTGGGCTTCGGCCCCGCTCTCGGTTATGCTCGGGGTCATCTTTTGTAACGCTATAAGCCGAGCCATGACCCGTCTACTGCGCTACACCCTGCTGGGCTTGTTGATTGCGATCGGCCTGATTGCCCTGCTGATCTACAGCCTGACCTGGCGCCCTGAAGCCAAGGAAGTTCTGCCCGTCAGCTGCAATGCTCAAGCACCGACACTGGTGCCCGGCCAGGCGTTGAAAGTGATGACCTGGAACGTTCAGTACCTGGCGGGTAAGCGCTATGTGTTCTGGAATGACCTGGCCGCCGGCAGCGATGAAAAACCGACGCCTGAAGACATGGCCTTCAGCCTCGATGAGGTGGCGCGGGTCATTCGCGACGAACAACCGGACATCGTGTTGTTGCAAGAACTCGATGACGGCGCCAAGGCCAGCGATTACCAGAACCAGTTCAAGCTGCTCCAGGAACGCCTCGCCGACCTCTATCCGTGCAGCGCTCATGCCTTCGACTGGAAAGCCGACTTCGTGCCGCAACCGCACCTCTTCGGCAGTGTCGGCCGACAACTGGCAACCCTCAGCCGCTACCAGATCGATCACGCCGAACGCCTGCAATTGCCGGTCGCGCCGGCCAACCTCATCAGCCGTCAGTTCCAGCCGAAAAATGCCTTGCTGGTCACTTACCTGCCGTTGAGTGACGGCGGTCAGATAGCAGTGCTCAACACCCATCTGGACCGCGCGACCCAACCTGATGAAACGCTACAGACCCAGGTGACGGCGGTGGCCAAAGTCCTCGACAAATACGAAAGCCGTGGCACGGCGTGGCTGATCGGCGGCGACTTCAACCTGTTGCCGCTGGGGCAATATCGACGCTTGCCCACTGAACAACGCACGCCCTACTCCGCCGACAGCGCGTTACACCTGTTGTGGGACAAGTACCCGATGATCCCGACCAACAATGAAGCGAGCGGCATCGATCGGGCGCAGTGGCTGACGCATTACCCGAATGACCCGGGGCTGAACGGCCCGGACCGGACTGTTGACTACCTGTTTTACAGCCCGCGGATCAAACGGGTCGAGGCGACGGTGCGGCAGGACGATACCTTGCGGATCTCCGATCACTTGCCGGTGATTGCGCGGTTCCTCCTGCCGGCTGCGCCGTAGCCTGGACCCGACACAAAACCTGTGGGAGCGAGCCTGCTCGCGATGGCATTGTGTCAGCCGACATCAATCTTGAATGTGCGGCCGCCTTCGCGAGCAGGCTCGCTCCCACAGGGATGGCGTACGACGCACAAACTCAATGCACCTCCTCCAGGTCGTCGTGCAGCAACCCGAAAATATTGCGCTTCATCTCGATAAACGAGCGCTCCATGACCATGTCCAGGGTCCGTGGACGCTCAATCGGCACGTCCAGAATCTGCTTGATCCGCCCAGGCCTGGCGCCCATCACGTAAACCCGGTCGCCCAGCAAAATCGCCTCGTCGATGTCGTGGGTCACAAACAGCACGGTCTTCTTGCTGTTGCCCCAGACCCGTAACAGCAGCTGCTGCATTTGCAGGCGCGTCTGGCTGTCGAGGGCGCCGAAGGGTTCGTCCATCAGCAGGATCTGCGGATCGTTGGCCAACGCCCGGGCAATCGCCACCCGCTGCATCATGCCGCCGGACAGCTGCTTGGCGTAGTTGTCGGCGAAACCCGTCAGGCCGACTTCATTGACGTAGTAATCGACGATCTCCTTGCGCTGCGCCGCCGCCATGCCGCGACGCTTGAGGCCGAACTCGACGTTCTGCCGCACGGTCAGCCACGGGAACAGCGTGTAGCTCTGGAACACCATGCCGCGATCCGCGCCGGGGCCCTGCACTTGCTGACCGCCGACGTAGATCTCTCCTTCCGTGGGCTCATTCAGGCCGGCCGTGAGGTACAGCAAACTCGACTTGCCGCAGCCCGACGGCCCGACCAGCACCGCGAATTGTTGATCCGGGACTTCGAACGAAACCTGATCCAGTGCAGTGAACACACCGCCATCGGGCTTCTGATAACGCAGGCTGACCTTGTCCACTTGCAGGCGTGGCGCGGCGTGCACCGGGGCAGCCATCGGGGTGACGAAACGCGGGTTGACGGCAGTTACTGAGCCCATGCGGCAATCCTCAGACGAAGGAAACGGAACAGTTGATCAGTGACCAGGCCCAACAGGCCGATGATCGCGATGGCGAGGAAAATCACATCCACCTGAAAGCCACGCATGGCCTTGAGGCTCAAGTAACCCAGGCCACTGGAAGCGGCGACCAGCTCGGCGACCACCAGGTAAGTCCAGGCCCAGCCCATGGTCACGCGCAAGGTGTCGAGCACACCGGGCAACGACGCCGGAGCGATCACATGCAGCACGGCATCGCGGCGGTTCGAGCCCAAGGTATAAGACGCATTGATCAGGTCCTTGGAGATGCCTTTGGACACGTCCGCGATCATCACCAGTTGCTGGAAAAACACGCCGAAGATGATCACCGAAACGCGCTGTTCCAGACCGATGCCGATCCACAAAATGAACAGCGGCACGAACGAGGTTACCGGCAGGTAGCGAATGAAATTCACCATCGGTTCGAGGAACGCCTGAACGATGCGAAAGCTGCCCATCAGCAACCCCAGCGGCACCGCCACCAGCGACGAGACGACGAAACCGACGATCACCACTTCAAGACTGGCCCACACATGCAGGCCGAGGGTGCCGTCTCGGCTCAGGCGCACGGCGGCTTCGACCACCGCGCCCGGTGTCGGCAGGAACATGCCCGGCACCACGCCGCCATACGACAACCCGGCCCACAGGCCAACCAATAACACCCAGGCCAAGCCGCTTGCGCTCCAGATCACTGAAACCGGCAGGCCGGTCTTGGGCGTGATGCAGCGGCTCAGCCATGAATTGCGCTTGAACATGCGAACCTCCTAGAGCGGGGTGACGAAGCGGTTGTCGATCAGGTCGTCATTGCTGACGTTGTAGGGTTTGCCCTGCAATTCACTGGCGGTTTCATTGGCCAGTTTGATCAGCGGTTCGCTGTCGCCCGGCTTGCCCGGCGAGCCCAGGAGTTTTTCGCTCATGGCCTGATCGTAGAAACGCACGCCTTGCGCGGCCGCTTCCAGTTCCTTCGGATCGGCGAGGTAACCACCCACGCCCTTGGCCATGATTTTGTAGGCTTCCTTCGGATGGTCCTTGGTGTACTGCACCGCTTTGTACAGACCGGCGACCAACGCCTTGACGTCTTCCGGTTGCTTCTCGATGACGGTGCAGTTAAGCGCGACCACATCGACGATCACCCCCGGCGTGCTGCTGCTGTCGATCAGCACTTTGCCCTGTTGCTTGCTGCGCACCATCGACAGATGCGGTTCCCAAGTCACAGCGGCGGGTACACGCCCGGCGATGAACGCGGTGGCGGCGTCATCAGCCGTCATGTTCTGCACGGTGATGTCGCTCATGCTCATGCCGTGTTTTTTCAGTAAGTACGACAGCCAGAACTGCGAGGTGGAACCTTCGTTCACCGCCACGGCTTTGCCCTTCAGCTCCTGCAGACTCTTGACGTCCTTGCCTACCAGAACACCGTCGCCACCATGGCTGTCGTCCAGTGCAGCGACCGCTTTGAAGCAGAATTGCGGACGGTACTTGAGCACCTCATCGATGGTCGACGCCGAGCCGGACAATTCACCCGACGCTTGCGCGGCCATGTACATCGAGGCTTCTTCGACGACGGGCAATTCGACGGTCAAACCGTTCTCCTTGAAGTAGCCCAGGTCCTGGGCGAGGTAGAGCGTGCCGTAACCGACCCACGTGGTGTGGCCGATAGAGAGAGTGCCGGCCTGGGCGCTGGTGGCAACCGTGGCGGCGATGGCGGTGATCGCCAGTGGATGAGCGACGCGGGTAAGCAAGGACTTGATCATGGAGCACTCCCAAAGCTGTTGATTTAGTTTTGTCATGGGCAGTACGGCCAGCAGCGTTTGGAGAAGAGCTGCCACGGGCGGTCTCTGATGGACCTTTTTGTGGGCAGCGTTCGGCTGACTGGCGAGGTCGATGTTGGCCCAAGGCCGAGAGAAGGAAAATCAGGAAATATGTCGTTGGGAGTGATGAAAAAACTGGGTAGCGCGCACTGAAAATGAGCGCTGTTTGCGGGGGCGCACGGGACGGGTGCAAAAGCTTAGAGATAGGTTGCGGGAGAGAAAGCTATCGCGAGCAGGCTCGCTCCCACAGGGGTTCCATGTCCTCCTCTCTACCGAGGTTGACACAGTCCCAATGTGGGAGCGAGCCTGCTCGCGATAAGGTCCGAAGGACCTTCCGGCCAGATCAGAGCCGGCCGTATTCCTGAGCCGTACGATCCACCGCTTTCAGGGTTTTGCCAACCAGCTCATCAACCTCTTCACGACTGGCAATCAACGCCGGCGCCATGATCATCCGCCCCAGCGTCGAACGAATGATCACCCCTTCCTCAAAGCCAATCGTGCGGCAGCGCCAGGCGATGTCGTTCTCGTTGGCAAAGCGCTTGCGACTGCTTTTGTCCTCGGCCAACTGCAACGCCGCAACCATCCCGACGCCCTGAATATCCCCCACCAACGGATGATTGCCGAACACTTCGCGCAAGCACTGTTGCAGGTACGGGCCGATGTCATCCTTGACCCGCGTCACCACACCTTCATCGCGCAATGCCTTGAGGTTGGCGATGGCCACCGCTGCCGCCACCGGGTGCCCGGAGTACGTCAGGCCGTGGGCAAACACCCCGCCCTGCTCCACCAATACCTGGGCCATTTTCTTCGACAGAATCAGCCCGCCCATGGGGATGTAGCCGGAGGTCAGACCCTTGGCGATCGACAGCGTGTCCGGCTCGAAACCGAAGTGCTCGTGGGCAAACCATTCGCCAGTGCGACCGAAGCCGCCGATCACTTCGTCAGCGCACAGCAACACGTCGTACTTGCGGCAGATCCGCTGAATTTCCGGCCAGTAGCTTTCCGGTGGAAAGATCATCCCGCCCGCGCCCTGGAACGGTTCGGCGATAAACCCGGCGACCTTGTCCGCGCCCAATTCAAGAATCTTTGCTTCCAGTTGCTGCGCCGCCCGCAGGCCGAATTCAGCCGGGGTCAGGTTGCCTTCGTGGGCGAAGAAGTACGGCTCGTCGATGTGCTCGATGTCCGGCAGCATGCCGCCCATTTCGTGCATGAACTTCATGCCACCGAGCGCCGTCGCCGCCAGCGTGGAACCGTGGTAACCGTTCCAGCGACCGATCATGATTTTCTTCTCGGGCTTGCCGAGGATCGTCCAGTAACGCCGCACGGTGCGAATCAGCACCTCGTTGGCTTCCGAGCCGGAGTTGGTGTAGATCGCGTGGCTGTAGTGCCCCGGCAACAGGCTGAACAACAGCTCCGACAGCTCGATCACTTGCGGGTGGGTGGTGTGGAAAAACATGTTGTAGTACGGCAACTGTTCAAGCTGTCGGGTCGCCGCAGCCGCCAGATCCTTGCGACCGTAACCGAGGTTGGTGCACCACAGCCCGGACATGCCGTCGAGGTAACGCCGACCATCGTTGTCCCACAGGTGCAGGCGCTCTCCACGGACCATCACCCGTGGCCCTTCATCGTTGAGCGCTTTCTGATCGACGAATGCGTGAATGTGGTGCGCAGCGTCGGCGGCCTGGTAGTCGCGGGTTTCACGTGGTGTGGTCATCGCCAGTTCTCCGTTTTGTTGTGAGCGGCTGTTATGCGCGCAGCTGAAACCAGGTGGTCTTCAACTGGGTGTATTTATCGAATGAGTGCAGCGACAGGTCGCGGCCGAAACCGGACTGCTTGCCGCCACCGAATGGCACGGTCACGTCGAGCGCATCGACGCTGTTCACCGACACCGTGCCCGCACGCAATTGCCGCGCCACGCGGTGGGCGCGATTGAGGTCGTCGGTCCACAGCGACGCAGCCAGCCCGTAGACGCTGTCGTTGGCCAGTTGCAAGGCGTGTGCCTCGTCATCGAACGCGGTGACCGCCAGCACCGGGCCAAACACTTCGTCGCGAAACAGCGGCATGTCCGGGCTCACGCCGGTAAAAATCGTCGGCTGAATGAAGTTGTCGGATCCGTTGAAAATCGACTGCCGACCGCCACACACCTTGCTCGCGCCCTGGCGTTCGGCTTGCTCGATGAACTTCATGATTCGTGCGGTCTGGCGGCTGTCGACAATCGCCCCGGCGCTGCTCGACGGGTCCAGCGGATCGCCCGGCAACCACCGTTCGGCCTGCATCTTGAGGCGCTCGACGAACTCGTCATGGATCGAACGCTGCACCAGCAACCGCGAGTTGGCCGAGCACACTTCGCCCTGATTGAAGAAGATGCCGAACGCGGCTTTCTCGGCGGCCAGATCCAGGTCCTGACAATCGGCGAATACCAGGTTGGCGCTCTTGCCACCGCACTCCAGCCATACCTGTTTCAGGTTCGATTGCGCGGAATACTGCATGAAATATTTGCCGACTTCGGTGGAGCCGGTGAACACCAGGCAATCGACGTCCGGGTGCAAACCGAGGGCTTTGCCGGTTTGTTCGCCGAGGCCGGGCAGCACGTTCAGCACGCCGGCGGGAACACCGGCCTCCAGCGCCAGCTCGGCCAGACGCAGGGCAGAAAAAGGCGATTGCTCGGCGGGTTTGAGGATCACCGAATTGCCTGCGGCCAAGGCTGGCGCGAGCTTCCACGCGGCCATGTCCAGCGGGAAATTCCATGGCACCACGGCGGCAACCACGCCCAGTGCTTCGCGGGTGATGGTTGCCAACACGTTCTGTGCGCTCGGGGCGATCTGGTCGTAGAGCTTGTCGAGGCTTTCGGCGTACCAGCGAAATACCCCGGCGGCGCCCGGCACGTCGATGTTGTAGGCGTCCATCACCGGTTTGCCCATGTTCAGCGAATCGAGCAGTGCCAATTCTTCGCGGTGAGTCATGATCAGATCAGCCAGACGCAGCAGCACGAGCTTGCGCTCGGCCGGCGAACGCGCCGACCAGGTGCCGGCCTCGAACACCTGCCGCGCATTGTTGACCGCGACGTCGACGTCTTCAGCGCCGCACGCGGTCACGTTGGCCAGGCACTGGCCGGTGGCCGGGTTGATCGCGGCGAAGGTCTGGCCCGACTGCGCCGAACAGGGTTTGCCGTCGATCAGGGCCAGGTCAGGAAACCGCAGTACAACGGCCTTGTTTTGCCAGTAGGTAAGCTCGAACACGTTCAGATGCTCCATGGGCTTTTCTTGTGAATTGGATGGTGGCCCAGACCCGTGTCGAGGAAAAATAGTAAAAATGTCTTCGCAGACCATGAAAAAACTGGGCAGCCCATCTCCACGGTTGCGCGGTATGTGGTTATTGTTCAGGCACAACAACACCGTCGTCAGAACGGATGCAGTCGGCGCAAAAATTGCCTGGATGTCGAGTCCATCCACCCCGAGGTTTGCCGTGGCTGCCTACAACCTGCGTCAATTGAAGTACTTCATCACCACCGTCGAATGCGGCAGCGTCGCCGAGGCGTCGCGCAAGCTGTACATCGCTCAGCCGGCGATCTCCACGGCGATCAAAGGCCTGGAAGACAGCTTCGGCGTGCAACTGCTGATCCGTCATCACGCGCAAGGCGTGTCCCTGACCCCCAGTGGTGCACGCTTCTACCGCAAGGCCCAGGAACTGTTGCGCATGGCCAAGGAGTTCGAGCAGAACGCTCTGGCCGACAATGACGTGGTAGCCGGGCAAATCGACATCGGCTGCTTCGAAACCGTCGCGCCGCTGTACCTGCCGCAATTGATTGCCGGGTTCTCGGCGCTGTACCCCGGCGTGAAAATCCGCATCCGCGATGGCGAGCAGCAAGAGTTGGTGCAAGGCCTGACCTCAGGCACCTTCGACCTGGCGATCCTCTATGAACACGACCTCGACGCCACCATCGAAACCGAACCGCTGATGCCGGCGCAGCGGCCTTATGCACTGCTGCCGGCGGATCACCGGTTTGCCCAGCTCAAACAGGTTTCACTGCGCGACCTGTGCCTGGAGCCGATGATTCTGCTGGACGTGCAACCGAGCCGGACCTACTTCGTCAGCCTCTTTGAAGAACTGGGCCTTTCGCCGAACATCGCCTTCAGCTCACCGTCGATCGAGATGGTTCGGGGCATGGTTGGGCAAGGGTTCGGCTTCTCGATCCTGGTCACCCGCCCGCACTCGGAATGCACCTACGACGGTCAGAAAGTGGTGTGCGTGGACATCATCGAAGACGTCACCGGCTCAGGACTGGTGGCGGCGTGGCTCAAACGCGGGCAACTGACCAAACCGGCGCAGTTGTTTGCCGATTATTGTCGAGAGCAACTGACCGCTAAATCTCAAGGTTCACACCTGCTCTTGTAGGAGCGCGCTTGCTCACGATGGACTTGAAGGCGGCGCTTGTTCCCAGTCAGTCGTGCTTCGTTAACACCCCCGCAAGGTCGCTCAAGCGGTTTTGCCAAGGCGTTCAAACTGGCACTGGTATTGGGCGTCCTTCAGGTTGGTTTCAAACGCCTCGAGCCCGGCGTAAACCTGCTGCAACCCTTCGATCCGGGCCATCAACTCCACTTTCTTGTCGGCAATTGCCTTGCTCGCCAAGTCCCAGGGCAGCTCCTGGCCCCGGTGATCCTGGAGGATCGCCTGCATTTCCTTAAGCTTGAAGCCCAGTTGCTGGGCGCATTTGATGAACGTAAGCAGTTCAACGCTCTGCTGGTTGTAGACCCGATATTTGCCTTCCCGCTGGGGCGGCGGCAGCAAGCCAATGTCTTCATAGTGGCGGATGCTTTTGATCGTCGTACCCGACAACAGGGCCGCTTTGCCGATATACATGAAAAAGTCCTTTTTATGCCAGGAAAGGGGCGCTCGCTCGCGCGGAGGAATCTTTACATAGGCATGCGAACGCGGGAACCCGAGGGCATCAAATGGCGGGGGACTGGCAGGCATGAAGCGGGCATCGCCCGTTGGAGGCGATGCTGCACAACGGACGTATCAGTGGCTGGCGAGTGCCCGGGCTTGCTTGAGCCAGGCATCCCGATGATTGGACCTGGAACCGAGCAACGGGCCAAACGTCAGGGTCTTCAATGGCTTGATGCCACAGAACGCCAGCGTGGTCTTGCGCATCTGGTGCAGGCCAGGCATGCGATAGACCCATTTGTAATACCACGGTGGAGTGTCCATCGTGACCAGCAGGTGAGCGGTCCGTCCTTTCAAGAGCTTGTCGGGAAAGGCTTTGCCTTCGCGGTATTTGAAGGCAAAGCCGGGCAAAAACGTCCGGTCGAAAAAACCTTTCATCAAGGCCGGAATGCCGCCCCACCAGATCGGATAGACAAAGGCCAGGTGCTCAGCCCAGGTGATATCGGCCTGGGCCTTGAGCAGATCGGGTTCCAGTGGCTGAATCTGTTTATAGCCCTCGTGCAGCACCGGATCGAAGCTCAACGCATCCAGTCGTAACAGACGCACATCATGCCCGGCACTTTTGGCCGCCTCGACATACGCCTCGGTCAACGCACCACAAAAACTGTCGGTTGACGGGTGCCCCAGAATTACCAGTACTCGCTTGCTCATCATGACGACATCCTGAAAGTGAAGCTCTCAGGGTAGGGTGTGCCCGTAACGGGAGAGTCAATGGGTGATTCAACCGGGATTACGAATAATCTGACCTTTATACGAGCGGACCAAAGATCAGGCCGCCCTGGATTGGGTACTGATATAGCGCACGGCGTTGCGGAGCACGGCCGCTAAACCTTGCGCGGTTTGATCCGCGCCGTGGCCTCAGCCACCAGCGGATCATCCGGCCAGTAATGCTTCGGATACCGCCCCTTCAAATCCTTCTTCACCTCGGCATACGTGCTGCGCCAGAAGTTCGCCAGATCCTGCGTCACCTGCACCGGCCGCCGTGCCGGGGACAGCAGATGCAATTTCACCACCTGCCGCCCACCGGCGATGCGCGGCGTTTCGGCCAAGCCGAACAACTCCTGCAACCGCACCGCCAGAATCGGCGGCTGCTCACTGTAATCCAGCCGAATCGAGGACCCTGACGGCACGCTCAAATGATGTGGCGCCAGCTCCTCCAGCCGCTGCGGCAACGGCCACGGCAGCAGGTTATGGACGATGCTCGAGAGGTCCAGATTGGCGAAGTGACTGAGCCGCGAGACTTTGCCCAAATACGGCATCAGCCAATGTTCGAGGCTTTTGAGCAATGCAGCGTCGCTGACATCCGGCCACTCGCTCTCACGCTTGCTACCCAGATCCAACTGCCGCAACAACGCCACCCGCGCCTGCCACTGACGCAACTCCGGGGTCCACGGCAACAGCTCCAGTCCCTTGCGCCGCACCAGATTCACCAGCGCCTGACTGCGCGCGGTTTCATCGAGCCCGGTCAAGGGTTCACGGCTGAGGATCAACTCCCCGACCTTGCGCTGACGCTCGGCGCGCAACACGCCTTCGCGCTCATCCCAATCCAGCTGATCGACCACCCGCACTTGCTCGGCCAACACTGAATCGAATAACGCCGGATCGAAATCCGCCGCCAGATAAATCCGTTCCTCACGCTGGCCCTGACGACTGCCCAGATCGGCGATCACCAGCCACGACTGCTTCATCAAACTGTCAGCCTCGGCGAACAACGCCGCACGACCGTTGGCCAGGCGATACTCCGCGCCGCCCGCTCGACGTTGCTGCGCCACACGGTCGGGATAGGCCAGCGCCAACAGTGCGCCGAGCCAGCGGGGATGATCCGGGTCGCTGACCGGCTCCGACGGTTTGCCGCGCAGGTAACCGCGATACTGACGCGCCAGTTGCCGAGCCCGTTGCACGCCGCCCTGAGCACCGCGCGCGGCACGTTCTTCACCGGACAGCAGCACCAATCGACTGTGCAGATCGGCGCCGGCACCCCGCAAGATATCCCGCTCGCCGAGCAATGCCGCGACATCGCACGCCATCTCTGCCAAGCCAAGCGCCTGACCGCGCAGCAGCAAATGGGCGATGCGCGGATGCGCCGGCAGTTCGGCCATGGCCTGACCGTGGCGGGTCAGCGCTTCGCCGTCCAGTGCCCCCAGTCGATCAAGCAAGTCCTGAGCCTGTGCATACGCGGCGGCTGGCGGCACGTCGAGCCACACCAACTGCCCCGGCGTCACGCCCCAGCGACCGAGTTGCAACGCCAGCCCCGCAAGGTCCGCCGATAAAATTTCCGCACTGGCATACGCCGCCAGTTGCTCGTGTTGATCCTGCGACCACAAGCGATAACACACGCCCGGCTCCAGCCGCCCTGCCCGACCGGCGCGCTGAGTGGCGCTGGCGCGGGAGATGCGTTGCGTGTCGAGACGGGTCATGCCGCTGCCCGGATCGAAACGCGGCACCCGCGCCAGCCCGGCATCAATCACCACGCGCACGCCGTCGATGGTCAGGCTGGTCTCGGCGATGTTGGTCGCCAGCACCACTTTGCGAAAGCCTGCCGGTGCCGGATCAATCGCGGCGCGTTGCGCGGCGAGGTCCAGTTCACCGTGCAACGGGCAGAGCAACACCGGCGTGTTATCGCCCAGCGCATCGGCCAGTTGTTGATGCACCCGGCGGATTTCCGCTTGCCCCGGCAGGAATACCAGGAGGCTGCCGGTTTCATCGTTCAAGGCTTCAAGGATGGTCTGCACCAGGCGCGGCTCGATGAATTCACCGGGCTGGAACGGCCGGCCCCAGCGCATCGCTACCGGGTACATGCGGCCTTCGCTGCGCAGGATCGGTGCGTCATCGAGCAACCCGGCCAGGCGTTCGCCTTCCAGCGTTGCCGACATCAACAGGATTTTCAGCGGCTGATCGTCGCGGAACAGCTCCCGGCCATTCAGGCTCAGGGCCAGCGCCAGATCGGCGTCGAGACTGCGTTCATGGAATTCGTCGAAGATCAGCAGACCCACGCCTTCCAGCGCCGGGTCGTCCTGCAAGCGGCGGGTGAGAATGCCTTCGGTGACCACTTCAATACGGGTGTTGGGGCCGACTTTGCTGTCCAGCCGAATGCGATAGCCGACGGTTTCACCGACCTTTTCGCCCAGCTCGCTGGCCAGACGCTCCGCTGCCGCACGCGCCGCCAACCGACGCGGTTCGAGCATCAGAATGGTCTGCCCAGCCAGCCACGGCTCGTTGAGCAAGGCCAAGGGCACCCGGGTGGTTTTACCGGCGCCGGGCGGTGCTTCGAGCACAGCTTCGTGGCGTGTAGCCAAGGCTTCACGCAGGGCGGGTAAAACTTCATCAATCGGCAAAGAAATCATGCTGGCTCCCCAGGGCGTGCCCACAGTAAATTGCGAGTCGAGTTGAAGCTGTGGACGTACCAGGCAAGGCGCGGGACGCAGGTAAGGTTCGTTTCCTTACCAAGTCCCGCAACGCAGCATGGCGCGTCCACAGCTTCAGCCCGGAGGGCCGAACCCCGATCAAATTCATCAGCCGTTACACGTGGTCGAACTGGAAGAAACAACTTCAGTACTCAACTATTCCAGGAAGGGGTGAGACGCGACCGCAATTTACTGTGGGCACGCCCTGCCGGGCCGAGTATAACGGCGAACTGCTCGGTGTTTATCAGGGTCCTAATTCATAGAGACGCCCTTTCGTTTCAAGACTACTCAGGAGATTTCCTATGCGTGTTCCCTTTCGCCTGATTGGCGGTGTATTGGTTGCAACCCTGCTGACCCAGGTCACTGCTTGCGGATCGATTTTCTACCCTGATCGTCGCGGGCAGATCGAAGGCAAGATCGACCCCGCCATCGCCGCGCTGGATGCCGTGGGCCTGCTGTTCTACATCATCCCCGGCCTGATCGCGTTTGCCGTGGACTTCGCCTCCGGCGCGATCTATTACGCACCGGGCGAGACTGCGCAGGTGGCGCCGGAAAAACTCAAGGAAGCCATCGGCGCAGACGGCAAGGTCGATACCCACAAATTGCAGACTATTCTTGAAACCGAATTGGGCCGCAGCTTCCCGCTGGACGATCCACGCCTGATCCAGCACAAGGGCAGCACTCAGCAACTGGCCCTGCTCGGCCTGCAGCCTGCCGCGTAATCCGTGCACATAAAGGAATAGCCGCACCTATGATTTCCAGTTCCGAACACGCCCGCCTGCTGCGGCTGGCGACCCGTGCCTCGGTGGCAGTCGCGTGCATGTTGATCGTTGCCAAGGGCATCGCCTGGTGGCTGAGCGGCTCGGTGAGCATGCTCGCCGGGTTGACCGATTCCGTCCTCGACGGCGTCACCTCGTTGCTCAACCTGCTGGCGGTGCATTACGCGTTGCGCCCTGCCGATGACGATCACCGTTACGGGCATGGCAAGGCCGAGTCGTTGGCGGGGATGGCGCAGGCACTGTTCATTGGCGGCAGTGCGGTGTTGATTGCGTTACAGGCGTTTGATCGGCTCAAGCATCCCGAACCGGTGGGTGCGCCGTGGATCAGCATTGGCGTGATTGTGTTTTCCCTGGTGCTGACGTTGGCGTTGCTGATGTTGCAGCATCGAGTAGTGAAGGCCACCGGTTCCAACGCCGTGCGTGCCGACTCCCTGCATTACCGTTCGGACCTGCTGCTCAATGGCAGCATTCTGGTGGCACTGGTGCTGGCGGGGTTCGGCTGGCATCAGGTGGATGCATGGTTTGGATTGGGGATCGCCGCTTACATCCTCTGGAGCGCCATCCAAATCGCCCGGGAAAGTTTTACCGTGCTGATGGATGAAGAGCTGCCGCCAGATGTCAGTCAGCACATGCTCGAACTGGCTTGCAGCGTACCCGGCGTGCTGGGTGCGCATGACCTGCGCACGCGGGTTTCCGGCAACCAGTGGTTCGTGCAATTGCATTTGGAATTGCCGGGCGAACTGACCCTGTCAGTCGCCCACGGCATCAGCGATCAGGCGGCGGATGCGATTCACGCCGCTTACCCGCGAGCCGAGGTGCTGGTGCACGCCGACCCGCAGGAGGCGGTGAAGGCCCCCAGGGTGAATCAGAAACTCACCTGATACCCGCGACTGCTCAGGCAGTTGCCCTGGGCCTGACGGTAGGCTTGCACCACCGAAGGGTCCGGCTGGTAAGTGGCTGTGCGCGGATCGAAGCCACTCTGCTGCACCGCGTACTGATAGCACTCGTAACCGTCCTGATTGACCTGCTCCGGCGACTGCCCGTTGGCCGGATAGGCCACCACGTCATAACCATTGCTGAGCGGTTGCGGCTGCGGTTGCACCGGGGGCTCGACCACCACGTAATCCTGAGTGGTTTCCTGGTAGGCGTAATACGAACCGGCCGCGAGGAACAACAGCGCACCACCAATCCACACTTCGCGGGCGTAATCCGGCAGGTAGCTGACGCGAATCCCCCGTGGCGGCTGCACCACGACATAGCGCGGGCCGAGCGGGCGATACCAGTAGCCGCCGGAGAAGAAATAATCCTGGCCACGATACGGCACGCGATAGTCGCGGTCCGGGAAGCGGTCGATCACATGACCAGGACGATACTGCGGCCCCGGGCCCCAACCATTACCGTGCCCGTCCGGGCGACCGGCCCAGCGATGATCATCGGGACGCGGGCCGTTGTTCTGCCAGTGCTGGTTGTTGTTGTCGTTACGCCGCGGCACGTCATTGTAGTAGCCGCGCTGTGGTTGCTGGGTCTGGCGCACGGTATCGGGCCGGCCCTGGATCGGCAGGTCGTTGGCCGGCAATTGTGGCGGCGGCGGTGGTGGCCGAACGGGATTGTTGAAGTCGCGAGGCTGATTGTCGCGTGGCTGATTGTTTTGCCACTGCCCGCCATTGCTCGGCTGGCCGTTGTGCTCGAACTGCCGACTGTTGTCGCCGCGAATGATCTCGTTGCTCTGCGGGCGTGGCTGATTCTGCTGAGGATTGTTTTGCGGGCGGGGCTGATTGTTGCCGCCATGCCCCTGATTGTTGCCCTGATGGCCGTCGCCCCGCTGCCCGTTATCGGGACCACGGTTCTGCGGCTCATCGGCCAGCGATTGCGCAGTGACACTGATACACAGCAAACCAACACCGGCCAAACGCCAGATGCGCGACTTCATGCTTTTCCTCACTGCGGGTTAGAGCCTGTACGTAAGACTGGGAAAGCACAGGCCGGTTCTGCAACAGGTTATCAGTCGCGCAACTTATTTATTGAGGGGCCGGCGATAAATTGCGGGCAAAAGAAAAGGGAGACCCGTCGGCCTCCCTTTGAGAACTTCGTCCGTGCTCGACGCTTTTGACGTCGGCTCACCTCACGCCGTCTTCTGGACAGTGTGTAGCTCGGGGGCCGGCACATCCCCGGTGGGGGTGGCGACCGCGACTGGCCTGATTGGGCGAGCCGCTGTGGACTGTTTGTCCGAGCAGTGATTCTGGTGATAAGAATAGGCCTGCAGCGGCGACAGATGATTGCGAAGATTGCTCAAATAAACATGACTTGCGCAATTTTTAACCCTGGATAGATAATCTGCCGCAATTGATATGACAAAGGCCTGATTGATGAGCAAACTCGACCGATACGACCTGAGCATTTTGGCGGAATTGCAGCGCGACGCGCGCATCTCCAACCAGGAGCTGGCCGAACGCATCGGCCTGTCGCCTTCACCGTGTTCGCGCCGGGTCAAGCAACTGGAGGACGACGGCTACATCACCCGCCAGGTGGCCCTGCTGGACCGCAAGATGCTCGGTTTGAGCCTGACCGCCTATGTGCTGATCGGCATGGACCGGCATACGCCGGAGCGTTTCGAAAACTTTGAGGCGGCGATTCGCACGTTGCCGCAAGTGCTGGAATGCAGCCTGGTAACGGGGATGGATGCGGACTATCAGCTCAAGGTGGTGGTGCCGGACATGGATCACTATCAGAAATTGCTGCTGGGGCATCTGACACGGATTGAAGGGGTGACGAGTGTGCGGTCGAGTTTTGTGTTGAATCAGGTGTTGAACAGCACTGAGTTGCCGCTGACTCATCTGCGCAGCTGAATCCGCCATCGCGGGCAAGCCCGCTCCCACAAGGTTTTGTGTCAATCGCAATATCGTGATCGATACATAACCTGTGGGGCGGGCTTGCCCGCGAAGGGGTCTGCACAGGCGACGAATAGCTGCGACACACCGCCGCAGGTCAATACTGCGCCAATCCCCCATGCCGTATACTCCAGCGCCTTTTAGCCCCGCTTGCGCTGGAGTTACCTGATGGATCCTGCAGTATTCGAAGAGTGGATGATGACCGGACTGGTCAGCATTCTGATCATTTTCATGGGTTTCATCGTCTGGGATCTGGCGAAAAAATCCAAGGCCGGGCGCTTTGGCTCGTTCATCCTGTTCTTCGTGCTCGGTCTGGGCGTGGCCGCATTCGTGATCAAAAGCGTGGTCATCGGTTTGATCGAATCCGGCACGTTATAAGCGCGCCGGCACTTCTTTCCACTGGCCCTGATCGAGCCCTTCGATCGACCAGTCCCCGATCCTGACCCGCACCAGCCGCAACGTCGGCAAGCCGACCGCTGCGGTCATGCGCCGGACCTGACGGTTACGCCCCTCGCGAATCACCAGCTCCAGCCAACTGGTCGGCACGCTTTTGCGAAAACGCACCGGCGGGTTGCGCGGCCACAATTCAGGCTCATCCAGTTGCCGCGCTTCGGCGGGCAAGGTCATGCCGTCATTCAACTCGACACCCTCGCGCAAACGCTGCAACTGCTCGGCGCTCGGTTCGCCCTCCACTTGCACCCAATAGGTCTTCGCCAGTTTGTGTTTGGGATCGGCAATCCGCGCCTGAAGCTGGCCGTCGTTGGTCAGCAACAGCAAGCCTTCGCTGTCGCGATCCAGCCGTCCTGCCGGGTAAATCCCGGGAATCTCGATGTAGTCCTTGAGCGTCGCCCGCCCTTCGCCGTCGCTGAATTGCGTCAGCACATCGAAAGGTTTGTTGAACAGGATCAGCTTCGGCTCGGCCGGTGGCGCCTTGGCGACACGGCGCGGGGCTGATGAGGATGGCGCAAGCTTCACGCCAGGGCGGCGGGAAACGGGACGTTGGGGACGGGACATGGCGAAGAGAACATCTAACGGTCAGGGCTGCTAATGCTAGTGCCCTGACCGCCAAATGACCATGACAACTGTTACCGAAACGGCGGCTCGTCGAAGCTGCGCAGTTTGCGCGAGTGCAACGAGTTGAGTTCGGTGCGCAACAGATCCACCGCCTCGATACCGATCTTCAAGTGCTGGCTGACCGCGCGCTCATAAAAAGCGTTGGCCGAACCCGGCAGTTTGATTTCGCTGTGCAGCGGTTTGTCCGACACACAGAGCAACGTGCCATACGGCACTCGCAAGCGATAACCTTGCGCGGCGATGGTGCCGCTTTCCATGTCCACCGCCACGGCGCGGGACAGGTTGATCAGCGGCCGTTCCTGCGCCCAGCGCAATTCCCAGTTACGGTCGTCGTAGGTCAGCACGGTACCGGTGCGCAGGCGTTTCTTCAGCTCGTCGCCCTTCTCGCCGGTGATGTTGGCCGCCGCTTGCTGCAACGCCATCTGCACTTCGGCCAGGGCCGGAATCGGAATGTTAGGCGGCACCACCCGGTCGAGAATCCCGTCGCGGCGCATGTAGGCGTGAGCCAGCACGTAGTCGCCAATGGTCTGCGACTGACGCAAACCGCCGCAGTGACCAATCATCAGCCAGCAATGCGGACGCAGCACCGCCAAATGGTCGGTGATGTTCTTGGCGTTGGACGGGCCGACGCCGATGTTCACCAGGGTCACACCATGACCGTCACTGGCAATCAGGTGATAGGCCGGCATTTGATAGCGATGCCAAACCACACCGGCCGCAATCGCCGAGGCTTCGCCGTGATCCATGCTCTTTTCGATGATCACGTTGCCCGGCAGAACCATGCGCACGAAACGCGGATCGCTGCGCAACTGCTCAAGGCCATGAACGATGAACTGGTCAACGTAGCGGTGGTAGTTGGTCAACAGAATCCACGGCTGCACATGACGCCAGTCGCTGCCGGTGTAGTGCACCAGCCGGCGCAGCGAGAAATCCACCCGCGCGGCGTCGAACAGGGCCAGCGGCAGCGGGTCGGTGTTTTCCCAATCGTACAAACCGTCAGCAATACCATCGGTGGCGGCGGACAGGTCGGTACTCGGGAACACCCGCGCCAGCACGGCCGCAGTCACGCCGGAGCCGGCCAGTTCATCGCCCTGCTCGACCACGTACGGATAAGGAATGTTCTGCTGGCTGATGCCGACTTCCACGGTCACGGTGAAGTCATGCATCAACGGCACGAGTTGTTCCAGCAGGTATTTGCGGAAAGCCGCCGGATGGGTGACGGTGACGCTGTAGGTCCCCGGCAATTGCACCTTGGCGTAGGCTCGGGTGGTTTGCGGGACTTCGCCGTGGCAATGGTAGGTCAGACGCAGTTCAGGATAACGAAACATCGCACGCTGTTCGGCGTCCGGTTCAACTCGATCCTTGAGGTAACGCTTGAGCGCCTGGTTCAGCGCGGTGGTGGCACGATTGTGCAGGTGAGCAAGCCGGTCCACGGCTTCCTCGGCGGTTTGAACGACAATAAAAGCTTCGGTCACGATCAGCATCCTGTGTTCTGACTTGCAGGCCTTCATCTTGCCTGCATCGTCGCTTCACGGGAACAGTGGCGTGTTGGTACATAAATCCTGAACCCACTACAGATCCAATGTGGGAGCGAGCCTGCTCGCGATAGCGGTTCAACATTCAGCAGTTTTGTTGGCTGACAGTCCGTCATCGCGAGCAGGCTCGCTCCCACAGGAGGTCGGTGTTTGTTACAGAAGCGGGGTTGACCGGGCGACGATCGCTTCCACATCCAATCCCCGAGGCAACGCACCGTACACTCGGCCGCCGCCATTCAGACGGCTGGCAATAAAGGCATCGCTGACCGCCGAATTGCCCGCCTCCAGCAACAGCCTGGCCTGTAGCCCCAAGGCGATGTCTTCCGTGAGCTGCCGCGCACGATACTGAATGTCGCTGGTGTCCTTGAAGGCCACCTGCAGTTGGCTGATGTGCGCAGCCAGCCGTTTGTCGCCGTGCCCATCGCCCAATTCGCTGAACAGCACATCGAGCACACCGGGCTCTTTCGACAGCGCCCGCAACACATCCAGGCATTGCACGTTGCCGGAACCTTCCCATGTCGAATTGACCGGTGCCTCACGGTACAAACGCGGCAGGATGCTGTCTTCGACATAACCCGCACCGCCCATGCATTCGGCGGCTTCGTTGATCATCGCGGGCGCGCGTTTGCAGATCCAGTATTTGCCCACCGCCGTCACCAGGCGGGCGAATTTCGCTTCGTGCTCATCATCCAGATGATCCAGCGCCTTGCCCATGCGCAGGCTCAACGCCAGGGCCGCTTCACTTTCCAGTGCAAGATCGGCAAGCACGTTCTGCATTAACGGTTGCTCGCTGAGCAGCTTGCCGCCGACCCTACGGTGAGCGCAGTGATGGCTGGCCTGGGTCAATGCCTGGCGCATCAGCGAACTGGAACCGACCATGCAATCGAAGCGGGTCATGGCCACCATTTCGATGATGGTCGGAACGCCGCGCCCTTCTTCACCGACCATCCACGCCAGCGCCCCCCGGAACTCGACTTCGCTGGAGGCGTTGGAGCAATTGCCGAGTTTGTTCTTCAGGCGCTGGATGTAGAACTGATTGCGCGTGTCGTCCGGACGATGGCGGGGCAACAGGAAACAGGTCAAACCCTTGTCCGTCTGCGCCAGCGTGAGGAAGGCGTCGCACATCGGCGCGGAACAGAACCATTTGTGGCCCACCAGCTCATAAGCCTGGCCGGGACCGCTGGCCCCCACCGGATACGCCTTGGTGGTGTTGGCCCGCACATCGGTGCCGCCCTGCTTCTCGGTCATGGCCATGCCGACGGTGACGCCGGCCTTGTGGGCCATGCCGAGGTTGCGCGGGTCATATTCGGTGGCGAGGATTTTCGGCAGCCACTGCTTGGCCAGATCCGCTTGCAGGCGCATCGCCGGGACGCTGGCGAACGTCATGGTCAGCGGACAACCACTGCCGGCTTCGGCCTGGCTGTGCAGATAGGTCATGGCGGCGCGGGCGACGTGGGCGCCGTCCTGTGGATGCGCCCAGGGCAGCGAGGTCAGTCCGTGTTCGATGGCCGTTCGCATCAGCTCGTGATACGCCGGGTGAAATTCCACCAGATCAATGCGGTGACCATAACGGTCGTGACTGCTGAACACTGGCTTGTTCTGATTGGCCAGAAACCCCGCTTCCATCAGCGGTCCGCCGGCCAGTGCGCCATAAGCGTCGATCCGCGATTCAGCCCAACCGGCCCCGAAACGCCGCGACCACTCCTGCAACGGCAGATCGATGCGATACAGGTTTACACCATCCAGCGACGGTGGCTGGTTGGTGACTTCGTGGGTTTCGGCGAACTGATGCAGGTTCATGACGGGGCTCCTTTGGTCAACCAAGGGATTCAGTTAAGCACTGCCCCGAGGCCGAACAAAGTGGCATATCCGCCTAACTGTCGGCGCTTTCGCCTTGTTTCGGACAAAGCACTCGTCGATATAACGCAGCCTGCAAGTCTTCGAATTTCACCGGTTTGCTCAGGTGATCGATCAAGGCACCGGTTGGGCAACGATCCCGGTCAGCACTCGAGGCAATCACAAACACCGGCAATTCGGCGCAACCCGGCAAGGCCCGGATCTGGCAGCAGACAGACACGCCATCGAGGGGCGACAACTGACCCTCGAGGAGTACGGCGTCAAAAGTTTCACGCTGCAGGATTTCCAGCGCGACCACTGCGTTGCCTGCCGTGCGGACCTGGAACCCAAGCTTGAGCAACATGCCACGCATCACCAATTGATTGATGCTGTTGTCATCCACCAGCAGCACCGTGCAGTCCTGAGGCAAGCGCAGGCGCGGGAATTCGCGGGTCATCAATGGCGTTGTCACGCGGTCTACCACGGGAAGTTCAAATTCGACGTCAAGCTGGAAACGGCTGCCACGACCTGGTTCGGAGCGATGCGTGAGGTTCCCGCCGAGCAGATCGACCAGTTGTCGACAGATCGCCAGGCCGACACCGAGGCCGCCATACTCACGGGTCATCGAGCCGTCGAGCTGGAAGAACCGCTGATACAGCGTCGCCTCGCCCAAATCGGTAAAACCGATGCCGGTGTCGATCACCGCAAAGGACAACGCCACTCTGTCGGGCTCCACGTTTTTACCCGTGACCCGTAGCGCCACCCCGCCCACTCGCGTGAACTTGATCGCGTTATCCAACAGGCATTCCAGGCATTGCGCCAACTTGACGCTGTCGCCGTGCAAGCGGTCGGGCAGGCCCGGCGTCACGTCGACCTTGAAGTCCAGCGACTTGCCCGACGCGTTGCCGTCGAACTGCACCCGCAAAGCATCGACCACACTGCGCAAACTGAAGGTGGACGCCGAAGCCTTGAGCTTGCCGGCCTGCAATTCGGTCAGGGTAAGAATGCCGTTGACCATGCGCATCATGTCTCGCGCCGAACCGGCAGCCGTTTGCTGGTATTGCTCCAGCTCCGGATCCATCTCGACGGTTTGCATCAACTCCAGCGAACCGATCACGCCGTTCATCGGCGTGCGCAATTCGTGGGTCAGCGTGGCGAGGAATTCATCCTTGAGCTTGTTGCTGTGCGCCAGTTGCTGGTTGAGCACTTCGAGTTTCTGACTGGCATCGAACAAGGTCTGCGCCTGCTGCTCGCGCATGGCGTTGATGCGGTCGGCCAGGGCCAGGGACAACAGGGCCACTTCGATGGCCGAGCCGATCTGGCTGGAATACATGGTCAGGAACACGTTCGGCAGGTAACCCAACACCATCAATGTGTTGATGATGCCGCCGAGCAAAAACGCCGACCAGGCGATGATGAAATAACGCGCCACCCGCAAGCCGCGCCACCAGGCGAAAAACCCTGCAGCGAAAATCACCACGGTGAACGTCAGGGCCAACGTTGTCGCCAAGCGCAAGGCCAAGGCGTAACTGGTCATCAACGACAACCCGACAACCACCGCACCGAACGCAATCAACGCCAGCAGCAAGCGATCGAGCCAGCGGTTGAGGGTCGCCGTTTGCAGGAAGCTGCGGGCGAACTGGCTGCCGAACAGCCCTGCGCAACCGATGAAGAAAGGCGTCGCGGCATTGGCCCACCACGGATTGTCCGGCCAGAAATACTGCACGGCCGCGCCATTCACCGACAGCTGATACAGGCCGAACGAGGCTATATAGAAGATGTAATAGAGATAACTGGTGTCGCGCACGCTGAGATAGATGAACAGGTTGTAGACCAGCATCCCCAACAACACGCCGTAAATCAGGCCCAACACATATAGCCGAACCGGCTGTTCTTCAAGAAACGCGGTGCTCGACCACAAGGTGACCGGCGCCTGGATCGACCCTTCGCTTTGCAGGCGCAAGTACACAGATTGCGTTTGATCGGGTGTGAAATTCAGATCGAACAGGTAGTTGTTCTGGCGAATCTCGCGAGTGTTGAACGGCAAGGCGTCGCCGGTCTGACGGGCCAATTGATAGCCACCGCCAGCATCGGGCAAATACAGATCAAGGTGATCGAGGGGTGGATAGGCCAGTTCCAGCAGCCACGTCCGTTGTGCGCCGGGATTGGTCGGGCGGTAATGCAGGTCGATTTTCAACCAGAACACCGAACGCGAGTAACCGGCGTTGAGCGTGGCCTTGTCGTGGGGTTTGAAGTGTCCGGCCGCAGCTTGCGCACGGACATCATCGATGGTCGCCTGACCGTCGGCATCTTCGAACACTTGCAGGGCTCGGCCCAGGGGCAGGCTTTGAGTGAATTCATCGAACTCGACTGCGCTCGCCATGAGGGGCAAGCAAAACAGCAACATCAGCAAATAGCGCATTTAAGCCCCAGCGTGGCCTGTCCGGTTATCTCAGGAAGCCCCTCATTCCTTTTGAGAAGACGTAAAACCGGCATTACCTGTTATTGGTTTGGATCCACTCTAGCATAGCCGTTGATGGCCATTGAACACCATTGAAATTTTTCCTGCAAAGGCTCTAGCACGGGCATTACAGCGGATAACATTGAGCCAGAGTTGATTGGCGGGTCAGTTTTTGCCGATCCCGGCCGTTGCATTGCCCGCCCATGACTCTCTATCGGCAGACGTGGCGGGCACTGCACCCGAAAATTGATGTTTGGTGGTAAGCTCGCGCACCATGAATATCTACAGCTCTCGCCCCGTTGTCCTCTGTCTCTCCGGCCACGACCCAAGTGGTGGCGCCGGCTTGCAGGCAGATATCGAAGCCCTGCTTGCCCAGGGTTGTCATGCGGCCCCGGCCGTCACCGCCCTGACCGTGCAAGACACGGTCAATGTCACGGACTTCCGCGTCCTCGACCGTGAGTGGGTGCTGGCTCAGGCCATCGCTGTGCTCAACGATTCCGAAGTCGCCGCCGTCAAACTGGGCATGCTCGGTTCCCTGGAAATGGTCGACACCGTCGTCGAACTGCTGCAGGCGCACCCGCATTTGCCGATGGTCTGCGACCCGGTGCTGCGCGCCGGCGGTGGCGGACGACTGGGCAAGGATGAAGTCGGCTACGCGATGCGCGAACGCCTGCTGCCCTTGGCCATCATCGCCACCCCTAACCTTCCCGAAGCCCGCATCCTCGCCGAACTGCCCGAAGGCACCGCCGACGAGTGCGCTGAAAAACTCCTGCCGTTCGTCAAACACCTGCTGATCACCGGCGGCCACGGCGATGAACACGAAATACACAATCGCCTGTACAGCCGCGACGGCCTGCGCGAAACCTATACCTGTCAACGCTTGCCCGGCAGTTACCACGGTTCCGGTTGCACGCTGGCCAGTGCCCTCGCCGGTCGTCTGGCCCAAGGTGAAAACCTCGTCAGCGCCGTGCAGACCGCGCTTAACTACACGTGGCGCACCCTGCGCGATGCCGAGCAGTTGGGCAAAGGTCAGTTCGTGCCGCGCCGCCTGCCGCTGGATTTCTGTTCGTAACGCCATGAGGCTTGCCCGATGAAACTACGTGGCCTGTACGCCATTACCGACAGCCAGTTACTGGCCGGTAAATTTCTTTCGTACGTGGAGGCGGCGCTGGAAGGCGGCGTCACTCTGCTGCAATACCGCGACAAGACCAGCGACGAGGCCCGCCGCTTGCGCGAGGCTGAAGCTTTGCGCGATCTGTGCGAACGCTACAAGACCCATCTGATCATCAATGACGATGCGGAACTGGCCGCACGCCTGAACGTCGGCGTGCACCTGGGCCAGACCGATGGCCCGCTGATGCCGGTGCGGGCACTGCTCGGTCGCCAGGCGATCATCGGTTCGACTTGCCACGCGCAACTTGAACTCGCCGAGCAAGCGGCCAAGGAAGGCGCCAGCTACGTCGCCTTCGGCCGCTTCTTCAACTCCAACACCAAACCCGGCGCACCGGCCTGCAGCCTCGAACTGCTCGACCAGGCCCGCAGCAAATTGCACCTGCCGATCTGCGCGATCGGCGGCATCACTCTGGAAAACGCCGCCCCGCTGGTGGCCCACGGGGTCGATCTGCTGGCGGTGGTCCACGGTTTGTTCGGCGCCGAGAGCACGGCTGAAGTCACCCGTCGCGCCCGCGCCTTTAATGCCCTGCTTTCTATCTAAGTAGCTTAAAAGTCTGATTTGAGAGTCCTATCATGTCTCGTTCCGAAACGCTGTTTGCCAATGCCCAGAAACACATTCCCGGTGGCGTGAACTCGCCTGTTCGCGCATTCAAGAGCGTGGGCGGTACGCCGTTGTTCTTCAAACACGCGGAAGGCGCCTACGTCACCGACGAAGACAACAAGCGCTATGTGGATTACGTCGGGTCCTGGGGCCCGATGATCCTCGGCCACAGCCACCCGGACGTGCTGGACGCGGTGCGTAAACAGCTGGAACACGGCCTGTCCTACGGCGCCCCGACCGAGATGGAAACCGAGATGGCCGACCTGGTCTGCTCGATCGTGCCGTCGATGGAAATGGTGCGCATGGTCAGCTCCGGCACCGAAGCGACCATGAGCGCGATTCGCCTGGCCCGTGGTTTCACCGGCCGCGACAGCATCATCAAGTTTGAAGGCTGCTACCACGGTCACTCCGACAGCCTGCTGGTCAAAGCCGGTTCCGGCGCCTTGACCCAAGGCGTGCCGAGCTCGGCTGGTGTACCGGCGGCCTTCGCCAAACACACCCTGACCCTGCCGTTCAACGACATCGACGCGGTAGAAACCATGCTCGCCGAAGTTGGCCAGGAGGTCGCGTGCATCATCGTCGAGCCAGTGGCCGGCAACATGAACTGCGTGCCGCCGGCGCCGGGCTTCCTCGAAGGCCTGCGAACCCTGTGCGACAAGCACGGTGTGGTGCTGATTTTCGACGAAGTGATGACCGGTTTCCGCGTCGCACTCGGTGGTGCTCAAGCGCATTACGGCGTCACCCCAGACCTGAGCACGTTCGGCAAGATCATCGGTGGCGGCATGCCGGTTGGCTGCTTCGGCGGCAAACGCGCAATCATGTCGCACATCGCGCCACTGGGCCCGGTATATCAGGCGGGCACTTTGTCGGGTAACCCGCTGGCGATGGCGGCCGGCCTGACAACCTTGCGCCTGATCAGCCGCCCAGGCTTCCACGCCGAGCTGAGCGACTACACCAGCCGCCTGCTCGATGGCCTGCAACAGCGCGCCGACGCCGCCGGCATTCCGTTCGTGACCACCCAGGCCGGTGGCATGTTCGGCTTGTACTTCAGTGGCGCCGACGACATCGTCACCTTCGATGACGTGATGGCCAGCGACGCGAAGCTGTTCGGCCGCTTCTTCCACCTGATGCTTGAAGGCGGCGTTTACCTGGCACCGAGCGCATTCGAAGCCGGTTTCACTTCGATCGCCCACGGCGAAGCCGAGTTGAAACTGACGCTGGATGCCGCCGAGCGCGCTTTCGCTGCATTGAAATAACCCTGTGCCGCTGACGTTGGCGATTGCCAGCGTCAGCTTTTACCTACATTCCAGCGTCTTTTCTTACTCATCTGCCGATAATCCCCCGTAAACCGGGCGATATATTCCCCGCGCAGCAGAAAAACGAGTAAAGACTTTGTAAGGTTGGCCCTGCTTATTTCATAATGCGCGCTTATTGGATCCCCTCGTTGGGTCCGCGCGCCCTTCAGAGGTAAGTCGATTCCCATGAACCGCACCGGCCGCGCCCTTGCATTGGGCTGCCTGTTGCTCCTTCAGCCCCTGCTCGCGCTCGCACAAGCAGGCGGCAACTCGTTGTTAATCCCAGCGATGGGTCGCTGCACCCTCAATACCCAGCCGCAAGACCTGGCACAGGCGCTCGCCGCCTGTCAGAAAGCGTCGGATGAAGGGGATGCACAAGCGCAATACGAGTTGGGTGAGTTCTACTACGACGGCAAAAACACCCCGCGCGATCTCAAAAAAGCCCTGGATTACTTCGAAAAGGCCTCGTTGCAAGGCCATGCCCAGGCGCAATTCAAGCTCGGCACCATGTTCTTCCACGGCGAAGGCGTACCGGCCAATAACGTTCAGGCATATATCGTGCTGAAAATGGCGGCGGTCAATGGTGCGGAAGAAGCGCTGGATACGGCGGATGAAGTCGCCGAGAAGATGCCGCGTGAAGAACTTGAGGTTGCAACGCAGGTGCTTGGGCAAATCTTCCGCAAGTACCTGATGGAATTGCAGAGCGTGGATGGGCGTACGCCTTTCTCGCCTCTTCCCTGATTCCAGCGCTGGCGAGGGGGCAAGCCCACTCGCCACAGAGGCTTACTTCTCAGGCATCGGCATCGGAAACGGCATGACATTGCCGACCGCGCCACGGGCTTCGCTGATTTTCGGCGTGCCAAGACGTTCGACTTCGTCGATGCGCACAATCGAATGCATCGGCACAAAACTGCGCACGACACCCTCGAACTGAGCCTTGAGCTTCTCTTCGCTCGGGTCGACGACCACTTGCGTGCGCTCGCCAAAGACGAACTCTTCCACTTCCAGGAAGCCCCACAGATCACTTTGATAGATCTGCTTGGCGTACATTTCGTACACCTGGCCCTGATTGAGGAAAATCACCTTGTAGATTGGAGCTTCACGTTTGGTCATGGTGGGCGAGCAACACATCGGGGGATAAAAATGAGGGCGCGAACTATAGCATAGCCACCGGACGCGCAGCGGTAGGAACCTGGGGACATGTTCCCTATAATGCGCGGTTCTTTGAATCACGTGATGACTGTATCCATGGCCAAGAAGCTTTACATCGAAACCCACGGTTGCCAGATGAACGAGTACGACAGCTCGCGCATGGTCGATCTGCTGGGTGAACATCAGGCCCTGGAAGTTACCGCTCGCGCTGAAGACGCCGACGTGATCCTGCTCAATACCTGCTCGATTCGCGAGCGCGCCCAGGACAGGGTGTATTCCCAGCTCGGCCGCTGGCGCGAACTGAAACTGGCCAACCCTGAAATGGTGATTGCCGTCGGCGGTTGCGTGGCCAGCCAGGAAGGCGCCGCCATCCGTGACCGCGCCCCGTACGTGGACGTGGTGTTCGGCCCGCAGACCTTGCACCGCTTACCGGAAATGATCGACGCCGCCCGCGCCACCAAATTGCCGCAAGTGGACGTCTCGTTCCCGGAAATCGAGAAATTCGACCACCTGCCCGAGCCGCGCATCGATGGCCCGAGCGCTTATGTGTCAGTGATGGAAGGTTGCAGCAAGTACTGCACATTCTGCGTGGTGCCCTACACCCGCGGCGAAGAAGTCAGCCGCCCGTTCGATGACGTGATTGCCGAGATCATCCACCTCGCCGAGAACGGCGTGCGCGAAGTGACGCTGCTGGGCCAGAACGTCAACGGCTATCGCGGCACGACTCACGATGGTCGCCTGGCGGATCTGGCCGAGCTGATCCGCGTGGTCGCCGCCATCGATGGCATCGACCGCATCCGCTACACCACTTCGCACCCGCTGGAGTTCTCCGACAGCCTGATCCAGGCCCACGCTGAAGTGCCGGAACTGGTGAAACACCTGCACTTGCCGGTGCAGTCGGGCTCGGACCGCATTCTTTCGGCCATGAAACGCAACCACACCGCGCTGGAATACAAATCCAAACTTCGCAAGTTGCGCGCGGCCGTGCCAGGGATCTGCATCAGCTCGGACTTTATCGTCGGCTTCCCCGGCGAGACCGAAAAAGACTTCGAACAAACCATGAAGCTGATCGAAGACGTCGGTTTCGACTTCTCCTATTCGTTCGTTTACAGCCAGCGCCCGGGCACACCGGCAGCCGATCTGGCCGACGAAACGCCTGAAGAGCTGAAAAAAGAGCGCCTGAATGCCCTGCAACATCGCCTGAACCAGCAAGGTTTCGAGATCAGCCGACAAATGGTCGGTTCGGTCCAGCGGATTCTGGTGACCGATTACTCGAAAAAAGACCCCGGCGAGCTGCAAGGCCGGACCGAGAATAACCGGATCGTCAACTTCCGCTGCGACAATCCGACCCTGATCGGCCAGTTCGCCGACGTGCACATCGATGCGGCACAGCCGCACTCGCTGCGCGGCTCGCTGATCCAGTAACACCACAAATCCCTGTGGGAGCCGGGCTTGCCCGCGATGGCCACAACGCGGTCTGGCTGACACACCGTGTAATCGTTCATCACGGGCAAGCCCGGCTCCCACAAGGGACGGTGTTTGAGGTCGAGATATTTAAGAGCTTTCGCACCCGCCTCACTGGCGTTATCCTTGATTTCATCTTAATTGCCCCAGGGCGGCTAAATACGACCTTGAACGCACCCATAGAACCACACCGTTTTATCCTCGAGCCCTTTGAGGCTCGCCGCTTTGCCAATCTGTGCGGGATGTTCGACGAGCACCTGCGCTTGATCGAGCAACGCCTGACCATCGAGATCCGCAACCGCGGAAACCAGTTCGAGCTGATCGGCGACCCCAAACACACCACCTCCGCGGAAAACCTCCTGCGCCGCCTGTACCGGGAAACCAAGGGTACCGAGCTGTCGCCGGACATGGTTCACCTGTTCCTGCAGGAATCGGCCGTCGAAGAGCTGGACAACGTTTCGCCGTCCGAACCCTCCGTAGCCCTGCGCACCAAAAAAGGCATGATTCGCCCTCGCGGCTTGAATCAGCTGCGCTACGTGAAGGAAATCCTCGGTAACGACATCAACTTCGGCATCGGTCCGGCCGGTACCGGCAAGACCTATCTGGCCGTCGCCTGCGCGGTAGACGCGCTGGAACGCGAGCAGATCCGACGCATTCTGCTGGTCCGTCCGGCGGTTGAAGCGGGCGAAAAACTCGGCTTCCTGCCCGGTGACCTGTCACAGAAGATCGACCCGTACCTGCGCCCGCTCTACGACGCACTTTACGAAATGCTCGGCTTCGAACACGTTGCCAAGCTGATCGAGCGCCAGGTGATCGAAGTTGCGCCACTGGCGTACATGCGCGGTCGCACGCTGAACAACAGTTTCATCATCCTCGACGAAAGCCAGAACACCACCGTCGAGCAGATGAAGATGTTCCTGACCCGGATCGGTTTCGGTTCCACAGCGGTCATCACCGGTGACATCACCCAGGTCGACCTGCCGAAAGGCACCAAGTCCGGACTGCACCACGTGATCGAAGTGCTCAAAGACGTGCCGGGCATCAGCTTCACCCATTTCAAGCCAAAAGACGTTGTACGCCACCCACTGGTGCAGCGGATCGTCGAAGCCTACGAGCGCTTCGAGAATCGCGTGGCAGACGAAACACCAAAGGACAGTCGCCGCGATGCTTGAGCTTGATCTGCAACTGGCTACCGAAGCGTCTGCCCCCAGCGAGGCCGAGTTCCGCCAATGGTGTGAACTGGCCCTGCGCCAGCGCACGGCCGACTCAGAGATGACCATTCGCCTGGTCGACGAAGCCGAAGGCCGCGAGCTGAACCACACCTGGCGACAAAAAGACTACGCCACCAACGTGCTGTCGTTTCCTGCCGATGTGCCTGACGAGTTTCTCGACATCCCGCTGCTGGGCGATCTGGTGATCTGCGTGGCGGTAGTCACGCGCGAAGCTGCCGAACAGGGCAAGGAACCAAAGGCTCACTGGGCACATCTGGTCATTCACGGTTGCTTGCATCTACTGGGTTACGACCATATAGATGACGAGGAAGCCGAAGAAATGGAAGCGCTGGAACGAACGTTGCTTGCTGAGTTGGGCTACCCCGATCCGTACGCGGACGACGAAACAGAAACATCCCCTATCGTTACAACAAAGGATTCAGAGTAATCGCTATGAGCGAAGATCGATCGAGCAACGGGCAGAAGTCATGGCTGGGTAAGCTCACCCAGGCTTTTGCCCACGAGCCGAAGAACCGTCAGGAGCTGCTGGAGCTCCTGCGCGATGCACACCAGAACAAGTTGCTGGACAGCGAAGCGCTGGCCATCGTCGAAGGCGCCATCCAGGTTGCGGACCTGCAAGTACGGGACATCATGGTCCCGCGCTCGCAGATGATCAGCATCAAGGCGACCCAGACACCCCGCGAGTTTTTGCCCGCCGTGGTCGACTCGGCCCACTCCCGTTACCCGGTCATCGGCGAAAGCCACGATGACGTGATGGGCGTATTGCTGGCCAAAGACTTGCTGCCGTTGATCCTCAAGGAGAACGGCGACAGCTTCAACATCAAGGACCTGCTGCGCCCGGCCACTTTCGTGCCGGAGTCCAAGCGCCTTAATGTGCTGCTGCGCGAATTCCGCGCCAACCACAATCACATGGCCATCGTGATCGACGAATACGGCGGCGTGGCTGGCCTGGTGACCATCGAAGACGTGCTGGAACAGATTGTCGGCGACATCGAAGACGAGCACGACGTCGAGGAAGACAGCTACATCAAGCCGCTGCCCAGCGGTGACTTCCTGATCAAGGCCCTGACGCCGATCGAAAACTTCAACGAGTTCTTCGACAGCGAGTTCTCCGACGACGAGTTCGACACCGTCGGCGGCCTGGTGATGAGCGCGTTCGGGCACCTGCCAAAACGCAACGAAATCACCGAAATCGGCCCTTATCGCTTTCGTATCCTCAACGCCGACAGCCGTCGGATTCACTTGCTGCGCCTGACGCCTATTGCCCGGTAATACCTAAGGATTGAAATGCGCTGGATAAACCGCCCCGGCTGGCCCGGTAACCTGCTGGCCGTGGCGGCCGGTGCAATCACCACCCTGGCCCTGGCGCCGTTCGACATCTGGCCGCTGGCACTGCTGGCGGTCGGGTTCTTTTATGCCGGTTTGCGCGAGCTGAACCCACGTCAGGCCCTGGGCCGTGGCTGGTGCTTCGGTTTCGGTCTGTTTGGCGCCGGCACCAGCTGGATCTACTACAGCATCCACAACTTTGGCGGCGCGTCGGTGTTGCTGGCCGGGTTCCTGATGCTGCTCTTCACCGCAGCGATTGCCTGGTTCTTCGCCCTGCCCGCCTGGATCTGGGCGCGCTGGCTGCGTCGTAACGAGGCGCCGCTGGCCGATGCCCTGGCGTTTGCGGCGTTGTGGGTCGGCCAGGAAGCGTTTCGCGGCTGGTTCCTCACCGGTTTCCCGTGGCTCTACTCCGGTTACAGCCAGCTCGACGGTCCGTTGGCCGGGCTCGCACCCGTGGGCGGGATGTGGCTGGTGTCCTTCACCCTGGCCTTGACCGCCGCGCTGATCTACAACGCTTCTCGCCTGATCAAGACGGGTCGCAAAGCCTTTATCGTGGCGGGTGCGCTGCTGTTGGTCGGCCCTTGGGTCGCCGGCATCGCGCTTAAAGGCCATGCCTGGACCAGCCCGTCTGGCCCGGCGCTGAGTGTCGCGGCGCTCCAAGGCAATATCGAACAAAGCATGAAGTGGGACCCGGCACAGCTCAACGCGCAGCTGGCCCTGTACCGCGACATGAGCTTCAGCTCCAAGCGTGTCGACCTGCTGATCTGGCCGGAAACGGCGATCCCGGTGCTCAAGGAGTCCGCCGAGGGCTACCTGAGCATGATGGGGAATTTCGCCGCAGAGCGTAAAACCGCACTGATTACCGGCGTGCCCATCCGCCAGGAAGTGCGCCACGAAAAGCGTTACTTCAACGGCATCACCGTCGTAGGCGAAGGCGACGGCACTTACCTCAAGCAGAAGCTGGTGCCGTTCGGCGAATACGTACCATTGCAGGACGTGCTGCGCGGCCTGATCGCCTTCTTCGACCTGCCAATGTCAGACTTTGCCCGCGGCCCCGCCGATCAGGCGATGTTGCAAGCCAAGGGCTATCAGATTGCACCGTACATCTGCTACGAAGTGGTTTACCCGGAGTTTGCCGCCAGCCTTGCCGCGCGCAGCGATCTGTTGCTGACCATCAGCAACGACACCTGGTTCGGCACTTCCATCGGGCCGTTGCAACACTTGCAGATGGCGCAGATGCGCGCGCTTGAGGCCGGCCGCTGGATGATCCGCGCCACCAACAACGGCGTGACCGGGCTCATCAACCCGTTCGGTCAGATCACCACGCAGATCCCGCAGTTCGAACGCGGCATCCTGTACGGCGAAGTGGTGCCGATGCATAACCTGACGCCTTACCTGCAATGGCGTTCGTGGCCGTTGATCATCATATGCGTGTCGTTGTTTGGCTGGGCACTGGTGGCGAACCGGATGGCCAAAACCGTCTGAGACTGGCGAGCTTTGTGGCGAGGGGATTTATCCCCTCACCACAGGTCAGCGATAAAACAACGAATACCCCACCTGCCCCACCGCTTCATTCAGCAACTGCCCGCTCTGCCAGATCGACTTGAATTCCGGCATCCAGCCGCCCAATGGCCGGGCATTGTCCACGCCTAGAAACCCCACCGGCGCGGGTACCACCTCAAATCCCGCCTGCTGGAAACTCCAGACCGCCCGCGGCATGTGCCAGGCTTGAGTCACCACGACCACGCGCTTGATGCCATCCGGCAACAGCATCTGGGCACTGAACTGCGCATTTTCCCAAGTTGTACGGCTACGCCCCTCCTGCCAACGCACGATTACGCCAGAGTCTTCGAGCATCGAATCCGCCATCAATTTGGCTTCGGTGGGCGGCGTGCCGAAATGCAGACCACCACTGGTCAGGATCGGCAGGCCGGAAGCCTTGGCCAGTCGCGCGGCATAACGCTGACGCCCCAGACCTACGCCGGTCGGCTGGTCGTTGCCCCAGGCCAGGTCGCCCCTCTCACGCCCGGACCCCAGCACAACGATCGCATCAGCGCGCTGACTCAGGGTCGCCCATTCAGAGCGATCCAGCGCCGGCTCCCGTTCCAGCGCCTTGGCGCTCCACTGCACAACCACCGGCAGACTCATCAGCCAGAACCCGCCGAGTCCCAGCGTAAAGCACAGCCCGGCCAGCCGCGGCCTTGAGCGGCGAAACCACCAGGCAAGCATCAGCAACAGCAGTAAAATGCCGGGCGGCAGCAGAAGTTGTTTTACGAAATAACGAAAAGGCATCGAGCATCTCCTGAAGATGCCCGAAGCCTAAGTGGGTTGACGCAATGCGACAACAAATGCGGAAGGACTATGATTCAAAATAACCAAACGTCATGAGTTCAAGTGCCCTTACTTGAATTGCAGAGACCGGACCTTTACCGCGTCCCTGCCGGGTGCCTTGTCCTTGAGCCAGATGATCTTGGCCGAACGTGGTGCGTCGAGCTGCTTCACTGCTTCTGACAAGCATCCGTGTGTTTCACGTTCACTGCGATCCAGATACGCCTTGACCAGCGCAAACTCTGCGGGGCTCAGGCCACGCAATTCCAGCTCCAGGGGACGCTCATCGCGCAGCCGGTCAGCGGTTTTTGCCGAATCCAGGGCCATTCCCAGACGATCGATCAGTCTTTCGTACAGCTCCGGCTTTGTAACTTTTTGCTGTGACTCAACCATCCCTCACCTCATTGAAGATAAGACTCACTCCCCATTTAGAGCTTAGCTTCCATGAACAAACCGGCTGAGCGCCGCGACCAACGGCCCTCGCAGGGCAAATCGGGCGACGTGCGCGTGTAATCAGGGTTTCCCTCGGTAGAGCGCGGTCATGTATGCTACGGCGCTTCCTGTAACTCCACTTCCAGCTCGCCTGGGCACCGAAACGCCGAATTGGCGCATTCATCGTCCAGCGTTGCATTGAAGAGGATTAGGCCACCCCTATTCAGTTCAAAAGTAGCCATGCACGAACAATATCAGCCCCGTGAAATCGAAGCCGCCGCCCAGTCGTTCTGGGACGAGCAAAAGTCCTTTGAAGTCAGTGAACAGCCAGGCAAGGAGACTTTCTATTGCCTGTCGATGTTCCCTTACCCCAGCGGCAAGCTACACATGGGGCACGTGCGCAACTACACCATCGGCGACGTGATCTCCCGCTATCAGCGCATGCAAGGCAAGAACGTCCTGCAACCCATGGGTTGGGACGCCTTCGGCATGCCGGCGGAAAACGCCGCGATGAAGAACAACGTAGCGCCCGCCAAGTGGACCTACGAAAACATCGCCTACATGAAAACCCAGCTGCGCAGCCTGGGCCTGGCGGTGGACTGGTCGCGTGAAGTGACCACCTGCAAGCCGGATTACTACCGCTGGGAACAATGGCTGTTCACTCGCCTGTTCGAAAAAGGCGTGATTTACAAAAAAAGCGGCACCGTGAACTGGGACCCGGTCGACCAGACCGTTCTGGCCAACGAGCAAGTGATCGACGGTCGCGGCTGGCGTTCCGGCGCGCTGATCGAAAAGCGCGAAATCCCGATGTACTACTTCAAGATCACCGCCTATGCGGATGAGCTGCTGTCGAGCCTCGACGATCTGCCGGGCTGGCCTGAACAGGTCAAGACCATGCAGCGCAACTGGATCGGCAAGTCCCGCGGGATGGAAGTGCAGTTCCCGTACAACGTCGATTCCATCGGCGAAGCCGGCGCGCTGAAAGTCTTCACCACCCGTCCGGACACCCTGATGGGCGCGACTTACGTTGCCGTAGCCGCTGAACACCCCTTGGCCACGCTGGCCGCGCAGAACAACCCTGAGCTGCAAGCGTTCATCGCTGAATGCAAGGGCGGCAGCGTCGCTGAAGCCGATGTCGCCACTCAAGAGAAAAAAGGCCTGCCGACTTCACTGTTCGTCGAGCACCCGCTGACCGGTGAAAAACTCCCGGTATGGGTCGCCAACTACGTGCTCATGCACTACGGCGATGGCGCGGTCATGGCGGTCCCGGCGCACGACGAGCGTGATTTCGAATTCGCCCACAAATACAACCTGCCGATCAAATCGGTGGTGCGTACCAGCTCCGGCGACACCAACCCGGCGCCGTGGCAGGACGCTTACGGCGAACACGGTACGCTGATCAACTCCGGCGAGTTCGACGGCCTCGACTTCGCCGGCGCGTTTGACGCCATGGAAGTCGCGCTGATCAAGAAGAGCCTCGGTGCCTCGCGCACCCAGTTCCGCCTGCGCGACTGGGGCATCAGCCGCCAGCGTTACTGGGGCTGCCCGATCCCGATCATCCACTGCGACACCTGCGGTGATGTGCCGGTCCCGGAAGATCAATTGCCTGTGGTCCTGCCGGAAGACGTCGTTCCGGACGGCGCGGGTTCGCCCTTGGCACGCATGCCCGAGTTCTACGAGTGCTCGTGCCCGAAATGCGGTGCACCGGCCAAGCGTGAAACCGACACCATGGACACCTTCGTCGAGTCGTCGTGGTACTACGCTCGTTACGCCTCGCCGCACTATGAAGGTGGCCTGGTGGAAAAATCCGCGGCGGACCACTGGCTGCCGGTGGATCAGTACATCGGCGGTATCGAACACGCCATTCTCCACCTGCTTTACGCGCGCTTCTTCCACAAGCTGATGCGCGACGAAGGCCTGGTGAGCTCCGACGAGCCGTTCAAGAACCTGCTGACCCAGGGCATGGTCATCGCCGAGACTTACTATCGTCGCGAAGCCAACGGTGCTTACACCTGGTTCAACCCGGCGGACGTAGAACTCGAACGCGACAGCAAGGCCAAGGTCATCAGCGCCAAGCTGATCGCCGACGGCCTGCCGGTAGAAATCGGCGGCACCGAGAAGATGGCCAAGTCAAAGAACAACGGCGTCGACCCTCAGTCGATGATTGACCAGTTCGGCGCAGACACCTGCCGCCTGTTCATGATGTTCGCCTCGCCACCCGACATGAGCGCGGAATGGTCCGACTCCGGAGTAGAGGGCTCGCACCGCTTCCTCAAGCGCGTCTGGCGCCTGGCTCAAGCGCACGTCACTCAGGGCCTGCCGGGGAAACTGGACGTCGCCGGCCTGAACGACGAGCAGAAAGCCATTCGCCGCTCGATCCACCTGGCCATCAAGCAGGCCAGCCACGACGTCGGCCAGAACCACAAATTCAACACTGCCATCGCCCAGGTGATGACGCTGATGAACGTACTGGAAAAGGCTCCGCAAAGTACCGAACAGGATCGCGCACTGGCTCATGAAGGTCTGGAAGCTGTGACTTTGCTGCTGGCTCCGATCACCCCGCACATCAGCCACGAGCTGTGGAATCAACTGGGTCACGCAGACCCGGTGATCGATGCCGGCTGGCCCGTGGTGGACGAAACCGCGCTGGTGCAGGACAGCCTGACGCTAGTGATCCAGGTCAATGGCAAACTGCGCGGCCAGATCGAAATGCCGGCCACCGCGACTCGCGAAGAAGTCGAAGCCGCTGCCCGTGTCAACGAAAACGTGCTGCGCTTTGTCGATGGCCTGACTATTCGTAAAGTGATCGTAGTGCCCGGGAAACTGGTCAATATCGTCGCCAGCTAATTGGATCAGGCGCCAGGTGAGCCTGGCGCCGAGTAAAACCTTTCGGGTCGCATGATCGGCCCACATGGTTTCAAGGGGAGCAACAAGATGATCAAACGCAATTTGCTGGTGATGGGCCTCGCGGTCCTGTTGAGCGCCTGCGGTTTCCAGCTGCGCGGTACCGGCACCTATGAACTCGCCTTCAAGGAACTCGACCTGAGTGCACGCAACTCCTACGGCGAAACCGTGACCATGATGCGTCAGTTGCTGGAAAGCAGCGGCGTCAATATCCACACGGGCGCGCCTTACAAACTGGTGCTGGCCGATGAGCAGGAAAGCCAGCGCATCCTCAGCTATGCAGGCGCCGGCCGTACTGGCGAGTACCAGGTGACCACGGTACTCAGCTACGACATCAGTGGTGAGCACAACCTGCTCCTGTTGAGCGACAAGCTCGAAGTGCAGAAAGTCTTTATCCATGACGGCAACAACCTGGTGGGTTCCGATCAGGAATCCACCGATGCTCGCAAGGAGATCCGTCGCGAGTTGGTGCAACGCATGATGCTGCGCTTGCAGCAACTGTCGCCGGCCCAGCTGGATCAGCTGCAACAAACTGCTGAGGCCAAGGCCAAGGCTGAAGCTGCAGCCCTGGAAGCGGCGCGCAAGGCTGAAGCGGAAACGCCACGCCAGTCGCCCATCGAAATCCCGCAGCAATAAGACTTGCGGGGCGCTCAGGCGCCCCGCTTGCCCTCGCCCATGAAACTCGCCCCCGCCCAACTCGCCAAACACCTGCAAGGTGCGCTCGCGCCGGTCTACATCATCAGTGGCGACGATCCGCTGCTGTGTCAGGAAGCCGCCGACGCCATTCGCACAGCCGCCCGTCAACAGGGCTTCGACGAACGCCAGGTGTTCGCCGCCGATGCCAGTTTCGACTGGGGAACGCTGCTGCAAGCCGGCGCAAGCATGTCGTTGTTCGCTGAAAAACGCTTGCTGGAACTGCGCCTGCCGTCCGGCAAACCCGGCGACAAAGGTGCAGCTGCATTCATCGAATACTGCTCGCGACCGGCCGAAGACACTGTGTTGCTGATCAGCCTGCCGAAGCTCGACGGCAGCGCGCAGAAAACCAAGTGGGGCAAGGCGTTGGTCGAAGGTCAGCACACCCAGTTCGTGCAAATCTGGCCGGTGGAAGCCAGCCAGTTGCCGGGCTGGATTCGGCAGCGCTTGTCTCAGGCAGGCCTGTCCGCCAGTCAGGACGCCGTGGAACTCATCGCCGCGCGAGTCGAGGGCAACTTGCTGGCTGCCGCGCAGGAAATCGAAAAGCTCAAGCTGATGGCCGAAGGTGGCCAGATAACCGTCGAAACCGTGCAAGCCGCAGTGGCCGACAGCGCGCGCTTCGATGTCTTCGGCCTGACTGATGCGATTCTCAACGGCGAAGCGGCGCATGCCCTGCGCATGCTCGAAGGTCTACGCGGGGAAGGTGTCGAACCGCCGGTGATTCTTTGGGCGCTGGCCCGGGAACTGCGCTTGCTGGCCAGCCTGTCGCTGCAATACAGCCAGGGCGTGCCGCTGGACAAAGCCTTCAGCTCTGCCCGTCCGCCGGTCTGGGATAAACGCAAACCGCTGATGAGCAAAGCTCTGCAACGTTACTCGGCGCAACGCTGGGCGCAGTTGTTGCTGGAAGCACAGCGGATTGATGCGCAAATCAAAGGCCAGGCGGCAGGTTCGCCATGGATGAGTTTGAGTCGGTTGTCGTTGTTGATGGCTGGGCAGCGGCTGACATTGCCTGCCGAATAAGGCCTTTGTAGCGAGCGAGCTTGCTCCCTTCGCCACAGGTCGACTTTTCCCACATGTCGCAGGTCTGGACAAAATCCAAACTTCGGCAGATCATTTCTCCCGCAAAACCACTCAATCGAGAGATATGATCATGAGCAAAAAGCCATCCAGGAATGGCCACAACAAGGCCAAATCCATCATCGCCCAGCCACTGTTCCGCAGCCGTCAGGAACGAGCCGGCAAGGGCAAAGGCAGCTACCGCCGCGAAGCCTTCCAGTCTAATAGCTGGGAGGCTTCTTACTTTCTGGCGGCCTGAAAGGCAAGCCATCGCTCAACATGTTAAGGTCTGCACCTGATTCGTATTCCCTGGACCCGTGCATGCCCCTTTGTATTTCCCGTCGTTGGCATTTGCGCCAATTGATTGCTGCCTCCAGCCTCGTTCTGCTTGTCGCCTGCGCGGAAAAACCGACCGCCGCCGACGCCCAACCGCTTCAGACCCTTCCTGTCGCAACAGCCCCTGCGGTGATCCCGCCCGTGGTGCCGACCGGTGAAAATCTCGACATCCAGCCGACCCAGACCTTCGCCGAATGGCAGGCGGGTTTCCGCAAGGATGCGCTGGCCGCTGGCATCCGCGCCGACCTGTTCGACCGCGCCTTCGCCAATGTCAGCCTGGACACCAGCGTCATCCGTGCCGACCGCAGTCAACCGGAATTTTCCCGCCCGGTGTGGGAATACCTCGACGGCGCCCTGTCGCCGCTGCGCGTGCGCAAAGGTCAGGCGCTGGTCAGCCAATACGCCGACATCCTGCAAAGCATCGAACAACGCTACGGCGTCGATCGTCAGGCACTGGTTGCGGTGTGGGGCATGGAAAGTAACTTCGGCCAGTTTCAGGGCAGCAAGTCGGTGATCAACTCCCTGGCGACCCTGGCCTACGAAGGCCGGCGTCCTGGTTTCGCCCATGCGCAATTGATCGCGGCCCTGCAGATCCTGCAACAGGGCGACATCGACCCAGAGAAAATGCTCGGTTCCTGGGCCGGTGCCATGGGTCAGACCCAATTCATCCCGACCACCTACAACACCCACGCCGTGGACTTTGATGGCGACGGTCGTCGCGATATCTGGGGCAGTTCCGCCGACGCACTGGCGTCGACTGCGCACTACCTGCAAAGCTCGGGCTGGCAGAAAGGCCAGCCATGGGGCTTTGAGGTACAGCTGCCGGGCAGCTTCAACTACGTGTTGGCCGATGGCGCGATTCGCAAGAGCGTCGCCGAATGGCAGCAATTGGGCGTCACGTTGCCTAACGGTGGCCAGGTTCCGGCAGGCTCGGAACACCTGTCGGCCGCCTTGTTGCTCCCGGCGGGCTATCGCGGCCCGGCATTCCTGGTGCTCGACAACTTCCGTGCGATCCTCAAGTACAACAACTCGTCGTCCTACGCGCTGGCCGTCAGTTTGTTGTCCGAGCGTTTCAACGGCGCGGGTTTTATCAATGGCACCTGGCCCAAAGATGACTTGCCGCTGAGTCGTACCGAACGGATCGAGCTGCAAAACCTGCTGAGTGCGCAGAAATACGACGCGGGCACCGCCGACGGCATCATCGGCGCCAATACTCGCAAAGCGATCCGCAGCGCCCAGCAGTCGTTTGGCTGGCCGGCGGACGGGTATCCGACGCACAAGTTGCTAGAAGGCCTGCGTAACCGCTAAGAGCATCGCGGGCAAGCCCGCCCCCACAGGGTTTGTGTCGTACGCTAATTCTGCGACTGACACTTCTGCTGTGGGAGCGGGCTCGCCCGCGATGACTGACTGCCTGGCGATAGATTTCTAGCGCCTGACCACCACATCCTGCTCCAGCACCAACTCCTTGCTCCCCGCATCCAGCCTCACCAACGCTCCCATCGGCAACGTCAGGTTCGGGTCACAATGCCCGCTGCGCCACCCGGCCAGCACCGGGATCCGCAACGGCTCAAACGTCTGCTTGAGCAACCGTTCCAGCGCAACAGTATCAACCCCGGCCACATCTCCCACCAGAACTCCGCGCAATTTGCCCAGCGTCCCCGCGAGCCGAAGATGAGTCAGCAGCCGATCAATGCGATACAGCGGCTCATTAATATCTTCGATAAACAGAATGACGCCCTCGGCATCCATTTCATAAGGCGTGCCCATGGTCGCGGCAATCATCGCAAGATTGCCTCCGAGCAAGCGCCCGTGAGCAATGCCAGGCTCGATTGTGGTCAACGGGTAGGCCACCGGGTGCGCCAATACGCTACCCGCCTTTACTTGCCCTCTGAGCATGTTGAAAAACGAGGACTCGGTAGGCTTTTGCTTGTCGCCCAACAGATCTGCATTGAGCAACGGACCATGGAAAGTCACGAACCCCGCATAACGGCTGATCGCCAGGTGCAGCGCCGTGATGTCGCTGTAGCCGATGAACGGCTTGGCGTTGTTTTGCAGCAACTCGAAATCGATGCGATCGAGCAAACGCGGTGTGCCGTAACCACCGCGCAGGCAAATGATTGCATCGACCTCACTGTCAGCGAACGCTGCGTGCAGGTCATTGAGCCGCACATCGTCACTGCCGGCCAGGTAGCCTTCCTGCGCATACACACCGGGAAAAATCCGCAATGCGTAACCGCGTGCACGCATCCAGCTGACGGCCTTGTCGGTATCCAGTGCCGCGGGGCCGGCGGGCGCTATGACGCCGATCAGCCCTTGCGAGGGCAAGGCCGGAACGGGTTTATGGGGAAAAAGAGTATGGGTCGGTCGAACGGTCATCCATGAATCTCCCTGCGCGAAAGCTTCTGCACACAGTAGTCAGGAACGGGAATAAACAGAAGAGGGTCAGTCGCCCCGCAGGTTGCAGGAAAAGACTGAAGTTGCCGTAAGCACGGCCAACAAAAACGCCCGCAAGGCTGAAAAGCCTTGCGGGCACTTTGTTACAAGGACGACATCAATTCAGCTTTAACCAGCTTCGCCTGCTCATCGGCGTGGTACGAAGAACGTACCAGCGGACCGGAAGCGACGTTTTTGAAGCCCATCTTGTAACCTTCCTCAGCGAACCAGGCGAAGGTGTCCGGGTGGACGAAACGCTCCACCGGCAAATGGCTGCGGGACGGTTGCAGGTATTGGCCGAGGGTCAGCATATCGATGTCGTGTTCGCGCATGCGCTTCATGACTTCGATGACTTCTTCGTCAGTCTCGCCCAGACCCAGCATCAGGCCGGATTTGGTCGGAATGTGCGGCATCATCTGCTTGAAGCGCTGCAGCAGGGTCAGCGACCACTGGTAGTCCGAACCCGGACGCGCGGCCTTGTACAGGCGCGGCACGGTTTCCAGGTTGTGGTTGAACACATCCGGCGGCTCGGCGGCGGTGATTTCCAGCGCGACGTCCATGCGGCCACGGTAGTCCGGAACCAGGGTTTCGAGCTGCACGTTCGGCGACAGCTTGCGGATCTCACGGATGCAGTCGGCAAAGTGCTGGGCACCGCCGTCACGCAAGTCGTCGCGGTCAACCGAAGTGATCACTACGTATTTCAGTTTCAGGTCGGCGATGGCAATAGCCAGACTTTCCGGCTCATTCACGTCCAGTGGTTTCGGACGGCCGTGGCCAACGTCGCAGAACGGGCAGCGACGGGTGCAAATGTCGCCCATGATCATGAAGGTCGCAGTGCCACCGGAGAAGCACTCGCCCAGGTTCGGGCAGGATGCTTCTTCGCACACGCTGTGCAGCTTGTGTTTGCGCAGCAGGGCCTTGATGCGGTCGACTTCCGGGGAAACCGGGATGCGCACGCGGATCCAGTCAGGTTTCTTCGGCAGTTCGGTGGTCGGAATGATCTTTACCGGGATGCGTGCAACCTTCTCGGCGCCGCGCAGCTTGACGCCGGCTTCAACCTTGGCACGCGGGGCCGGACGCTCGGTGACATCCAGCGTCGGGATCATGGTTTGCACTGCATCAGTAGTCATATCAGTCGATTCCGCCCGTTAGGGTCGTCTGCTCAGCATAGTCGAGGTGTTTGACGAGCTGCGCGCGCAGCCGGGCACTAACCTCGGCAAATTCAATCGATCCTGCGTGATCGCTCAGCTGGGTCATCGCCAGCCCGGCGTAGCCGCAGGGATTAATCCGTCGAAACGGTTCCAGGTTCATGTCCACATTCAGGGCCAGCCCATGAAAGGAACAACCGTGGCGGATCCGCAGACCCAGGGAAGCGATTTTCGCACCGTCGACATAGACGCCCGGTGCATCCGGCTTGGCCGCAGCCGTGACGCCGTAGCTGGCCAGCAGCTCGATCAGGCAGTGCTCCATGCGGGTGACCAGGTCACGCACGCCGAAACCCAGCTTGCGTACATCGAGCAACAGATAGGCGACCAACTGGCCGGGGCCGTGATAGGTCACCTGACCACCGCGATCGACCTGCACCACCGGGATATCCCCCGGCAGCAACAAGTGTTCGGCCTTGCCGGCCTGCCCCTGAGTGAACACCGATGGGTGCTCAACCAGCCAGATCTCGTCCGCGGCATCGCTGCCGCGTTCATTGGTGAAGCGTTGCATGGCATGCCAGACCGGCTCGTAAGCCATCTGGCCAAGCTCGCGAAAGCCCAGCGTGCCAGACATCACAGCACCATGTGCACGAAGCCGGTAGCCCGCAGTTCGCTGTTGATGTTGTACAGCTGGTCCTGGTCGGTGGCGACGATGTGCAGTTGAATCGTGGTGTATTTGCCGTTGGTGCTTTGGCGCTCATCCACACGATCATGGTTGATCGTCGCGTGTTTCTTGACGATCTCGATGATCTTGTCTTTGTTGCCAACACCGGTATCGCTGATCACCTTAACCGGGTAATCAACGTTGGGGAATTCGATCTTGGGCGCCTTTACTTCGGTATCGGTCATGGCGTAACGGCCTCGTAAGCGTAAGCCGTGGCGACGGGCATGCCCCCGCGCCGGATGAGCGCGGGACCATGCAGGTGCACACTAATTCAGTTGAACAAGCCGTAGAAGAATAGACGGATGCTATCCCACATGCGACGGAAGATACCACCCTCTTCAACGCCATCCAGAGCGATCAGGTCAGCGCTGTGCACTACCTTGTCGTCCAGTTTGACTTCGACTTTACCGATCACGTCGCCCTTGGCGATTGGCGCAACCAGTTGCGGGTTCATGGTCATGCTGGCAGCGAGCTTTTTCAGCTGGCCTTTTGGCAGGGTCATGGTCAGGTCTTCAGCCAGACCGGCCTTGACTTGATTGGTGCTGCCTTTCCAGACAGGCGCCTGGGCCAGCTCGGCACCTTTCTGATAGAAGGTCTGGGTTTCGAAGAAACGGAAACCGTAGGTCAGCAGCTTCTGGGTTTCCGAAGCACGTGCCACTTCGCTGTTGGTGCCGAACACCACGGCGATCAGGCGCATGCCATCACGGACAGCCGAAGACACCATGCAATAGCCGGCTTCGTCGGTGTGGCCGGTTTTCAGACCGTCAACGGTCTTGTCGCGCCACAGCAGCAGGTTGCGGTTAGGTTGCTTGATGCCGTTCCAGAAGAACTCTTTCTGCGAGTAGATCGCATAGTGAGCCGGGTCTTCGTGGATGATTGCACGAGCCAGCACGGCCATGTCGTGAGCCGACGAGTAGTGCTCAGGGTTCGGCAGACCGGTCGGGTTCATGAAGTGGCTGTTGGTCATGCCCAGGTCGGCCACGGTTTTGTTCATCATGTCGGCGAAGGCGTCTTCGCTGCCGGCGATGTGCTCGGAGAGCGCAACACTGGCGTCGTTACCCGACTGAATGATGATGCCGTGCAACAGGTCGCTGACCGTCACTTGCGAACCGACCTTGATGAACATCCGCGAACCGCCGGTGCGCCAGGCGTTTTCGCTGACGGTCACCGGGTCGTTTTCGCCGATCTGGCCGCGACGGATTTCCAGGGTCGCGATGTACGCGGTCATCAGCTTGGTCAGGCTGGCAGGCGGCAGACGCTGGTCACCGTTGTTCTCGACCAGCACGTTGCCGCTGCTGGCATCCATGAGCACATAGGCTTTGGCGGCCAGTTGTGGCGGCGACGGCATCATCTCGACCGCGAAGGCGGCAGGCGAGAGGAGCAGCGGGACTAGAAGGCACAGGCGTTTGGCAAAGGTGGTGATGTTCATCCGTCTCTCGAAATCGCTAATGGAAACTGCCCGAAGGCAAAACTAATCTAGATGACCTTCTAACGGGCCATCGCGTGTTCAGTCGTTCACTCAGAACCCTTGCCGGGCTTTTGTTCTTCAACGAGCCAACAACCAGGTTCACCCCCCAAAACCGCAAGTGAACCGTCAATCAAGTACTACGTATTACTCGGCGGTGACCACGCTCGGCGAACCGAGATTGGCCAGGCGCACGCTGTTCTGCACTTGCTGGATTTCACCCGGCGAGCCGATCGGCCCCAGGCGCACCCGATGCAGTGTCTGTTGATTGCGCACGATCGAGCTGATGAACACCGGAGCGCTCACCATCCCGCTGAGCTTCGATCTCAGCAGTTCTGCAGCGTCCGGGTTGGCGAACGCGCCCACCTGCAGATACTGGCCAGAGGCTGGTACAGAAGCGTTTTTTTTTGCATCGATCTGCACGGGCACAACAGCGGCGGCGTGTTGCTGCGGCGGCGGTGTCCATTGCTCGACCGTGCCGGCCGAAGCGGTAATCGTCGGCGCAGTATTCTGCGCGACTTGCGGCTCGTTGAGCATCAAAGGCGCCGGACGGCCTTTGGCTGCCCACCATTGCTGAGGATCAATGCCTTCGACCTTGACCCGCGCCGTGCCGGTTTCGGCATAGCCGAGTTTCTTGGCGGCGGCGTAGGACAAGTCGATGATGCGGTCCGAGTAGAACGGCCCGCGATCGTTGACCCGCAAAATCACTGACTTGTTGTTGTCCAGGTTGGTCACCCGAACGTAACTCGGCAGCGGCAAGGTCTTGTGAGCGGCGCTCATGCCATACAGGTCGTAAACCTCGCCATTGGCGGTGTTCTGGCCGTGGAATTTGGTGCCGTACCACGACGCCGTGCCCGAGGCGACGTAGGTCTTGGATTCCTGCAGCGGGAAGTAAGTCTTGCCCAGCACGGTGTACGGGTTGGCCTTGTAAGGGCCGGTGTGCAGGGTCGGCGTGGCATCCGGGATGCGCGATACGTCGACGTCCCACCACGGCGCGCCATCTTTATGGGCGCGGTTGATGTCCAGCCCCGGCGTCGAGCGCACGGCGGTGGTGGATTTCTGAGACGGCGCGCGACTGGTCGAACAACTGGCGACCAGCACTGCCAACGTGGCGAATGCCATCAGCTTCAGGGGTTTATTCATAGGCAATGCCCGCATTACTTGACGCCCCGTGCTTGTACCAGCTGTTCAGACAGTTGATGTACGGCCATGGCGTACATCACGCTGCGGTTATAACGCGTGATTGCGTAAAAATTCGTCAGGCCCATCCAGTATTCAGGGCCATTGTCACCTTCCAGGCGGAATGCCGTGACCGGCATATCATCGCGCAGCGCATCATGACTTGACCACCCTAGAGCCCGCAACTCTCCAACGGTTTTAGTCGGTTCGATGCCGGTGGTCAAACCCTCGTCCACCTGCTCGCCACGCACGTCGGCGCGGCTGACTACCGGTTCGCCGGCGACCCAGCCGTGACGCTTGAAATAACTGGCGACGCTGCCGATGGCATCGTCCGGATTGGTCCAGATATTAATGTGGCCGTCACCGTCGAAGTCCACCGCATAGGCGCGGAAACTGCTCGGCATGAACTGCGGCAAGCCCATCGCTCCGGCGTAGGAGCCTTTGAGGGTCAAGGGATCGACCTGCTCTTCACGGGCCAGCAACAGGAATTCACGCAACTCCTTGCGGAAGAATTCGGCACGGGGAGGATAGTCGAAACCCAGGGTCGACAAAGCGTCGATCACCCGGAAATTGCCGGTATTTCGACCGAAAAAGGTCTCAACGCCGATGATCGAGACAATCACCTGGGCCGGCACGCCATACTCCTGCTCGGCACGGGCCAGTACCGCCTCGTGCTGCCGCCAGAAATCCACGCCACGGGCGATGCGCGCGTCGGTGATGAACATCGGGCGATATTCTTTCCATTGCTTGACCCGTTCGGCAGGCTTGGAGATCGCGTCCAGAATCGACTGCTTGCGCTCGGCTTCGCGGAACACGCCCATCAGCTGTTCACCGGCAAAGCCGTAGTCGCGGGTCATTTCACCGACGAATTCGGCCACCTGGGGTGTGCCCTCGTAATCGCCGGCCAACGCGTCCTGCGCTGTGCCAAGGATGCTTACCAGGCCGACCCATGGCGCGTATCGAGTCGCCCAGCCACGCATTACTTGCATTGAAATCTTCACCTTATTCAAACCTGTGCGATCCACTTACGATGGGTATGGATCGACATCAAAACCCCAAACGCTGACAGCAGCGTCACCAGCGAAGTTCCTCCGTAGCTAATGAACGGCAACGGTACCCCCACAACCGGCAACAGGCCACTGACCATACCGATGTTGACGAAAACGTAAACAAAAAACGTCATGGTCAGGGCGCCCGCGAGCAATTTGCCGAACAATGTCTGGGCCTGGGCCGTAATCACCAGCCCGCGACCGATCAACAACAGGTAAATCAGCAGCAGTGCGCAGATGCCCACCAGGCCGAACTCTTCGCCCATCACCGCAATAATGAAGTCGGTGTGGCTTTCCGGCAGGAAGTCCAGGTGCGACTGGGTGCCCAACAGCCAACCCTTGCCAAACACGCCGCCGGAACCGATGGCAGCTTTCGACTGAATGATGTTCCAGCCGGTGCCCAGCGGATCGCTTTCCGGGTCGAGGAACGTCAGGATTCGCTGCTTCTGGTAGTCGTGCATGATGAAAAACCACATTGCCACGGCCACCGGCACAGCGGCGGCCAGCACGCTGATGATCCAGCGCCAGCGCAGCCCGCCCATGAACAAAACGAATGCGCCACCTGCGAGGATCAACAGCGAAGTGCCGAGGTCGGGTTGACGCACGATCAGAATGAACGGCAAACCGATCAGGAACAGACTGACACCCACATGCTTGAGCTGCGGCGGCAACGTGCGTTTGGACAAATACCAGGCGATGGTCGCTGGCATCAGGATTTTCATGAACTCCGAAGGCTGGAAGCGGATCACCCCCGGAATGTTGATCCAGCGCGTGGCGCCCATGGCGTTGTGGCCCATGACGTCCACTACCACCAGCAACAGCACGCCGACCACATAACCGACCGGCACCCAACGGGCCATGAATCGCGGTTCGAACTGGGCGATGACGATCATCGACACCAGGCCGATGCCGAATGAAGTGGCTTGTTTGGCCAACAGGTCCCAGCTCTTGCCGCTGGCCGAATACAGCACGAACAGGCTGCCGGCGGCGAGGGTCAGCAGCAGGATCAGCAATGGGCCGTCGATGTGCATGCGCTGCAACAACGTCGCACGGCGACGCATCACATCCTCACTGGAGAGGATGCGATCGAAATTACTCTTCACGGGCCGTAGCCTCCGCACTGATAGGGCTGGCGTATTCGGCTTTCAGTCGGCCGTCCTGGTCAAGGAGCCAGGCGTCCATGACCTGGCGCACCACAGGCGCGGCGACACCGGAACCGGATTCGCCGTTCTCGACCATCACCGACACCACGATTTTCGGGTTGTCGGCCGGCGCGAAACCGACGAACAAGGCGTGGTCGCGATGGCGTTCCTGAACCTTGGAGCGGTCGTACTTCTCACCCTGCTTGATCGCGACCACCTGGGCCGTACCACTTTTGCCGGCGATCCGGTATTGCGCGCCGATCGAGGCCTTGCGCGCCGTACCCCGGGCGCCGTGCATTACCTGCTGCATGCCGTGGTTGACCTTGGTCCAGTCAGACGGGTCACGCAGGATGATGTCCGGCATCGGATTGTCATCCTTGGGCCGCTCGCCTTCGACGGTCTTGGCCAGGTGCGGACGGTTCCACACACCTTTGTTGGCCACCAGCGCCGTGGCTTGCGCCAGTTGCAGCGGCGTGGATTGCATGTAGCCCTGACCGATCCCCAGAATCAGCGTTTCACCCGGGAACCATGCCTGGCGACGGGTCGCGCGCTTCCACTCACGGGACGGCATCAGTCCCGGCGACTCTTCGAACATGTCCAGCGAGACCTTCTGGCCAATGCCGAACTTGCCCATGTAGGCCGACAAGCGATCAATCCCCAGCTTGTGGGCCAGGTCATAGAAGTAGGTGTCGTTGGACCGCATGATCGCCGTATCGAGGTCGACGTAGCCGTCACCGGTACGGTTCCAGTTACGGTACTTGTGGTCGTAGTTGGGCAGTTGGTAGTAACCGGGGTCGAAGACCCGTGTCGACGCGGTGACCACGCCAGAATCCAGACCGGCAATCGCCACCGCCGGTTTGATCGTCGAACCTGGCGGGTACAGACCACGCAGCACGCGGTTGAACAGCGGCCGGTCGATGGAATCGCGCAACTCGGCGTACGCCTTGAAGCTGATGCCGGTGACAAACAGGTTCGGGTCGAAACTCGGCTGACTGACCATCGCCAGTACTTCGCCGGTCGCCGGATCGAGCGCCACCACCGCACCACGGCGACCGCCAAGTGCCGCTTCGGCCGCTTCCTGCAATTTGATGTCCAGGCTCAGGACGATGTCCTTGCCGGGAATCGGATCGGTACGCTTGAGTACCCGCAATACGCGGCCTCGCGCGTTGGTTTCGACTTCTTCGTAACCCACCTGACCGTGCAACTCGGGCTCATAGAAGCGCTCGATGCCGGTCTTGCCGATGTGGTGGGTGCCGCTGTAATTGACCGGATCGAGGGACTTCAGCTCTTTCTCGTTGATCCGCCCCATGTAACCCACCGAATGCGCAAAGTGCGCGCCCTGCGGGTAATGCCGCACCAGTTGCGCAACCACTTCAACACCCGGCAAGCGGAACTGGTTCACGGCGATACGGGCGATCTGTTCTTCGGTCAGCTCGAACAGGATCGGCACCGGCTCGAACGGCCGCCGCCCCTGGCGCATGCGCTTCTCGAAAATCACCCGATCCTCGGGCGTCATCTCCAGCACTTCGACGATCACATCGAGCACTTGCTGCCAGTCGCCGGAGCGCTCGCGGGTCATGCTCAGGCTGAAGCTCGGCCGGTTGTCGGCCACCACCACGCCATTGCGGTCGAAGATCAATCCGCGGGTCGGCGGAATCGGCTGCACATGGACGCGGTTGTTTTCCGACAGGGTCGAGTGGTATTCGTACTGGATCACCTGGAGGAAATACAGGCGAGCGATCAGCACGCCGATCAGCACCACCACTGCAATGGCCCCGAACACGACGCGGCCACGCACCAGACGGGCGTCTTTTTCGTGGTCCTTGATGCGGATCGGCTGGGACATGAGGCAGAACTACTTGTGGTAAGGGTGGCCGGACAGAACTGTCCAGGCACGGTACAGCTGTTCGCCGATCAGAATCCGCACCAGCGGGTGCGGCAACGTCAACGGTGACAACGACCAACGCTGATCCGCACGCGCACAGACTTCCGGCGCCAGCCCTTCGGGGCCGCCGACCATGAAATTCACCGTGCGCGAGTCCAGCCGCCAGCGATCGAGCTCGACCGCCAACTGCTCGGTGCTCCAGGGCTTGCCGTGGACTTCGAGGGTGACAACGCGCTCGTTCGGCCCGACCTTGGCCAGCATGGCGTCGCCTTCCTGACGGATGAAGCGCGCCACGTCGGCGTTCTTGCCACGGGTGTTGAGCGGTATTTCCACCAGTTCCAGCGCCAGCTCGGACGGAAGACGCTTGGCATATTCATGCCAGCCTTCTTCCACCCATTTGGGCATGCGTGAACCGACGGCGATCAGTCGCAGTCGCACAGCGGTCCCTTATTGCTGGTCTTTGTTGAGCTTGGTGAAATGCTCATGGGTGTTTTCCGGGCTGTGATGCGCAGCGCTGGCCGAACGGCTCTGCTCTGCACCGGCCCACAGGCGCTCCAGGTCATAGAACTGGCGAGCCGAGGCGGTCATCATGTGCACGATGACGTCGTCCATATCCAGCAGTACCCAGTCGCTGTCGCCCTTGCCTTCTTCACCCAGTGGCTTGACGCCCTGGGCTTTGACGGCTTCGCGGACCTTGTCCAGCATCGCGCCGATCTGACGGTTGGACGTACCGGTGGCGATGATCATGAAGTCAGTGATGCTTTGCTTCTCACGAACGTCGATGACCTGGATGTCCTGGGCCTTGACGTCTTCCAGAGCTGCTACGGCAACCTTGACCAGTTCTTCGCCAGCCAGCTCAGGGCCGGTTGGAACTTCTACTGGCAGGGGGGCGCTCTTGAATGTGCCTTTGCGCTTTACTTTAGTTACGTCTTTGTTCGTCATATAAAACTCGTTTTGCTCGTATGTTCGGGCGCTTCGCTACACGCATTCACGTGCCTTGAAGCGCACCCTTTTTCAGTTCGACGCACGGTAGAGTCCGTGCGCATCGATGTAGGCCAGGACCGCGTCGGGCACCAGGAAACGTACCGACTTACCGCTGGCCAGCAGTTGACGGATCTGGGTGGCGGATACCGCAAGCGGCGTCTGCCAGACGAATGCAATCTGTCCGCTCGGCCCTTTGAGGGCCAGCGGGTCGCTCACCGAGCGCGCTGCCAGCAGGTTGCGCAAGGCATCCGGCGGTTCGCTGTCGGCATCCGGGCGTTGCAGCACCAGGATGTGGCAATGCTGGAGCAACTCTTCCCAGCGGTGCCAAGTGGGCAGGCCGCAAAATGCGTCCCAGCCCAAAAGTAGAAAAACCTGGTCTTCAGCGGCCAGTTCGGCACGCATCAGTTCCAGGGTATCGATGGTGTAGGACGGTTTGTCCCGCTGCAATTCACGGGCGTCCACCACCAACGGTGCCACACCGGCCACCGCGCATTCGACCATCGCCAGACGGTCCTTCGCCGACACCTGCGGCGTACCGCGATGAGGCGGCCTGGCACTCGGCGTCAGGCGCAGCTCGTCGAGTGCCAGTGATTCGGCGACTTCCAGCGCACCGCGCAAATGGCCGATGTGCACCGGGTCGAACGTCCCCCCCAGCATGCCGATACGTCGAGGCGCAGGTTCGCTGGCGGTTACCGGGGCCGACGGATTAAGGTCGCCCAAGTCAGACCGTCGCCTGGCCGCGCAACTGGCCATCACCGACCACGATGTACTTCTCGCAGGTCAGACCTTCGAGACCCACCGGGCCGCGGGCGTGCAGCTTATCAGTAGAAATGCCAATCTCGGCACCCAATCCGTATTCGAAGCCGTCAGCGAAACAGGTCGGGGTGTTGATCATCACCGACGACGAGTCGACTTCCGCGACGAAACGCCGGGTGTCGGCAAGGTTTTCGCTGACGATCGAATCGGTGTGATGGGAGCCGTACTTGTTAATGTGCTCGATGGCCTGGTCCAGCCCGTCGACCACGCGGATCGAAAGGATCGGTGCAAGATATTCGGTGTGCCAGTCGTCTTCAGTGGCCACTGCGGCATCGATGATCGCCCGCGTGCGCTCGCAACCGCGCAGTTCGACACCTTTTTCGCGGAACTGGGCAGCCATCGACGGCAGAAAATCTTTGGCAACGGCTTGATCCACCAACAGCGTTTCCATCGCACCGCAGATGCCATAGCGGTAAGTCTTGGCATTGAAGGCGATGCGCTGGGCCTTCGGCAGATCCGCGTGGGCACTGACGTAAACGTGGCAAATGCCGTCCAGATGCTTGATCACCGGCACGCGAGCGTCGCGGCTGACCCGTTCGATCAGGCCTCGGCCACCACGGGGCACGATGACGTCGACGTATTCAGGCATGGTGATCAGCGCGCCCACCGCGGCACGGTCAGTGGTCTCGACCACTTGAACCACGGCGGCCGGCAGATCGGCTTCAGCCAGACCGCGTTGAATGCAGGCGGCGATGGCGCGGTTGGAATTGATCGCCTCGGAACCGCCGCGCAGGATGGTCGCGTTACCGGACTTGAGGCACAGACTGGCGGCGTCGATGGTCACGTTGGGCCGGGATTCGTAGATGATCCCGATCACGCCCAGCGGCACGCGCATTTTGCCGACCTGAATCCCCGACGGACGGAAGCTCATGTCGCGAATGGCACCGACCGGGTCCGGCAACGCGGCCACCTGGCGCAGGCCGACGATCATGCCGTCGATGCGTTCCGGGGTCAGCGCCAGACGTTCCAGCAGCGCAGGCTCAAGACCGTTGGCTCGACCCGCAGCCAGATCCAGCTCATTGGCGGCCGTCAGCTCGGCACGCGCGGCGTCCAGCGCATTGGCAGCCGCCTGCAAGGCGCGGTTTTTCTGCGCGGTGCTGGCACGGCCGATGATGCGCGACGCTTCGCGGGCGGCGCGACCCAGGCGGGTCATGTAGTCGAGAACGGACTCAGTCATGGTCGGTGGCGGTCTTTGCTAAGGTCTTGGTAAAGAGTAAAGCGGCAGATTATAGCTGTCGCGTCCCCTGACTAACAGCGGTGACGGGCGGATGGTCGAAATGGAGGCCAATTTGCCGACGTTCAGCCGTGATTAAGCTGCAAATTGTTATCATCACGACTCAATCAGCTGTGATAAATGCCGCTCATCATGACCAACCTGACTGTTCGTGCGACCGCTGCGGGCCTGCCCATCGGGCTCCCGGACGCGTTTTTCGACCGGGATGCGCAAACGCTGGCCCGGGATTTACTCGGCAAAGTCATCCGGCATCGGGTCGGCGAACTGTGGCTCAGCGCCCGGATCATCGAGACCGAAGCCTATTACTTCGAAGAAAAAGGCAGCCATGCCTCGCTCGGCTACACGGAAAAGCGTAAGGCTTTGTTTCTGGATGGCGGCCACATCTATATGTATTACGCCCGTGGCGGCGATTCCCTGAATTTCAGCGCTGAAGGTCCGGGCAATGCTGTGTTGATCAAATCCGCGTATCCATGGGTCGATGAATTGAGCGGCCCGGCGAGCTTGGCGCAGATGCTGTTGAACAATCCCGATGCCCAGGGCCGCCCTCGCCCGTCGCAAAAGCTCTGTGCCGGGCAAACGCTGCTGTGCAAGGCGCTGGGGTTGAAGGTGCCGGTCTGGGACGCGAAGCGCTTCGATCATGAAGTGCTGCTAGTGGAAGATGTCGGCCCGGAGCCGGGCCACATCATTCAAACCACGCGCCTGGGCATTCCCCACGGCCGCGATGAGCACCTGATGTACCGCTTCGTCGATGCGGCTTACGCGCCGTATTGCACGCGGAACCCGCTGCGGCGGGGACAGGTCGAAGGTCGCGATTATTTTGTGCTGACATGAACAATCAAAGAACTTTAAGCCTCCGCAATCCCTGTGGGAGCGGGCTTGCCCGCGATGAGGCCATGCAGACTGATATCAATGTCGCCTGTTATACCGCTATCGCGGGCAAGCCCGCTCCACAGGATTCAATTGTGCTTCGAGATGTGCGCGGGTCCACGGGGACCATCTGAATATTCAATGGAGTTGTTTTTATGGGCCCATGGCTCGATAGCGTGACCGGATGGCTGACGGTCAACCCGCAATGGTTGGCCGCCGCAGTATTCATAGTGGCCTTCGTGGAGTGCCTGGCGATTGCCGGCTTGATCGTACCCGGCACGGTGTTGCTGTTTGCCGTCGCGGTGCTGGCCGGCAGCGGCGCGCTCTCGTTGAGCGAAACCTTGCTGCTGGGATTCACCGCCGGGGTGCTGGGCGACATCGTTTCCTACTTTGTCGGGCGACATTTCCACCAGAACATCCGGCGCCTGCCCGGTCTGCGTCACCACCCGGAATGGATCGCCGGGGCCGAGGCTTACTTCCAACGCTATGGCATCGCCAGCCTGCTGGTCGGACGATTCATCGGACCACTCAGGCCGATGCTGCCGATGGTTGCCGGGATGTTCGACATGCCCTTCCCGCGCTTCGTCGCCGTAAGCCTGCTGGCCGCCGCCGGCTGGAGCGTCGCCTATCTGCTGCCCGGCTGGGCCACGGGGGCGGCGATTCGCTTGCCATTGCCGGAGGGTTTCTGGCCTGAGGCCGGGATCGTCGCAGGCAGTATCGCGGTGATGGTCGGCCTGAGCGCGACCAGCAGCCTGCGCCGTCATCGCAAGGCTACGATGCTGATTGCCGGCATGAGTGTGCTGATTCTGACCGGGTTGTTCATCGGCTACCCGCACCTCACCGCTCTCGATCAGGGTGTGATGACTCTGGTGCAGGAGCACCGCAGCCCGATGCTCGATGAAGTGGCCGTGACCTTCACGCTGATCGGCGAATTCCGCAACATGCTGCTGTTCAGCGCCCTGCTGACCGTGTTGCTGTTGCTGACCCGGCAATGGCGACAGGCGATTTTCGTCGGCAGCACCCTGCTCGTCACCGCACTGGGCAACACCTTCACCAAACAGTTTTTCGCCCGCGTGCGCCCGGAGGTTCTAAGTGATCCACTGGTCAGCTACAGCATGCCCAGTGGCCATGCCTCGGGCTCTTTTGCGCTGTTCCTGACACTCGCCGTTCTGGCCGGTCGCGGACAACCGCCGCGGATGCGCCTGACCTGGTTGCTGGTCGGTTGCCTGCCGGCACTGGCGATTGCCTTGTCGCGCGTGTACCTGGGCGCGCACTGGCCAACGGACGTACTGGCCGGCGCCATGCTGGCGGCGTGTGTCTGTGCGGCGAGCCTGGGGCTGATCCAGCGCCAGACCCCGCTCAATGCCATGCCACCCAAGGTCTGGTGGCTGGTGTTGCCGGCGATGGTGGCATTATTCGGGTTCTTCGCGCTGCGACATTTGCCCCACGCGATGTTGCGATACGCCTACTGATCAGGCGAACAACTCACCCTGCAATTCATCGAGCAGCGCCTGGATCGCATCCAGTCGCTGCTGCGGATCGTCGAGTTGCAGCAGGTCGATCTTGTCCACTTCGGCGAACGGCAACAGGTACGCCAACTGATTGGCCAGCGACTGTTGCCCGGTCGCTTCGGTGCCCATGTTCAGCGCTTCGACCATCGGGTGTTCGGCCAATGCCTTGAGCAGTGCGACGAGGTCGGCGTCTTCATCCTGCAACGGTTGCTCCGGCTCGTCTTCCAGCCACTCGACCTCGGCGACGGTCAGTTGATCGCGCTGGACCTCGGTGCGCAACACGTGGAAACGCCGCCCACCCTGCACGCGAATACCCAGCAAACCGTTGTCCTGTTGCTTGAAATCGGTGATCAGCGCTTCACAACCGACCAGCGCGTAACCTGCCGGAGCGATGCCGACTTCTTTACCGTCGAGAATGCACACCACGCCGAAACCGCCGCCCTGTTTCATGCAGCGGCTGATCATGTCCAGGTAGCGCGCCTCGAAGATCTGCAAATCGAGGATGCAGCCAGGAAACAGCACCGTGTTCAGCGGGAAAAGCGGCAAGCTCATAGACATTTCCTTACACCACCATCGACACCGCCAACGGCAGGAACACCGCCGTGGCCACGCCCATCAGACTCATCGCCAGCGCCGCAAAGGCGCCGCACTCTTCACTTTCCTGCATGGCCACCGCCGTGCCCACCGCATGAGCGGTCATGCCCAGCGCCATGCCGCGCGCCTCGGGGCTGTGGACGCCGAGCCGGTTCAGCAGGCTCGGACCAAAGATCGCCCCGATCACGCCGGTGATCAACACAAACACTGCCGCCAGCGCCGCGACGCCGCCGATCTGCTCGGCCACCAGCATGGCGATCGGCGAGGTCACTGACTTCGGCGCCATGGTCATCAGGATCATGTGCTCGGCACCAAACGACCAACCCAGCAACACGCCCATGCCGGTGGCGACGACACCGCCTATCACCAGCGTAGTAAATATCGGCCAGAACAACTGCCGGATCCGCCGCAGATTGAGGTAAAGCGGCACGGCCAGCGCGACCGTGGCCGGACCGAGCAAAATGCTGAGGATCTCGGTGCTCTTGCGGTACTCGGCATAAGTCAGGCCGCAGCCGACCAGTACACCAATGACCAACAGCATGGAGACCAGCACCGGCTGCAGAAAAATCCAGCGGGTTTTCTCGAACGCCGCCAACACCAGCTGATAGGCGCCGAGGGTGATGCCGATGCCAAACAACGGGTGATGAATCACCGACGCCCAGGCGCCCTGCCAGTCGAAGATCATTGCGAGTCCTCGCGGTGCGCGTGGCGCTTGACCATGCGCTGCATCAGCACGCCGGCGAACGCCATGGACAGCAGCAGCGACAACACCAGTGCGCCGACGATGGCCCAGAAGTCCGCGGCAATGTCCTTGGCGTAAACCATCACGCCCACCGCCGGCGGCACCAGCAGCAACGGCAGGTAACGCAGCAGGCTGCCGGCCGCCAGGCTCAGCGGTTCGCCGACCTGGCCACGGCTGATCAGGTACACCAGCAGAAGCAGCAAGCCAATGATCGGCCCCGGCAGCACCGGCAAAAACAAATGGTTGATGGCGGTGCCCAGCAATTGGAACAACACCAGCCAGGTCAGGCCACGTAACAACATCCGTCCTCTCCCCCGAAAAATCGCGCCCGGCATTATAAGCATGCCAACGCTATAGACCGGCATTCGCCAAAAGCATGGTCGGTTGACCGGAGCAATTTGCCATGTTGATCTAAAGTGGTAATCCGGGAGGTCAAATCCCCCCAACTCAAAACTATAAAACCGATGAACCCAAGGAGAGTCTCAATGCCCTATGTTCCCGTTGCAGAGCTCAAAGATTATGTCGGCAAGGAACTTGGACGTTCCGAATGGCTCACCATCGATCAGGAGCGCATCAACCTGTTCGCCGAAGCCACAGGGGACTATCAGTTCATCCACGTCGACCCGGTCAAAGCCGCGCAAACGCCATTTGGCAGCACCATCGCCCACGGTTTCCTGTCGCTGTCATTGATCCCGAAACTGATGGAAGACATCCTCATCCTGCCTGAAGGGGCAAAGATGGTGGTCAACTATGGTCTGGATAGCGTTCGTTTCATCCAGCCAGTGAAGGTCAATTCCAGGGTTCGCCTCAAGGTCGACATGAACGAAGTCACCGAGAAGAAACCCGGCCAATGGCTGCTCAAGGCCACCGCCACGCTCGAGATCGAAGGTTCGGACAAACCGGCCTATATCGCCGAGCCGCTGTCACTCTGCTTCGTGTAAACCCTCCCGGATGCGAAGCAGCTCACGCTGTTTCGCGACCTCTCTCTATATCTAAGTCATAGAGCTGCGGCATACTCGGTCGCCTAATTGCCCGGATCCCGCTATGCGCTCACTTGCACTCATTGCCTTGACCCTGATGCTCACCGCTTGCGGCGACGGCGAATCGCTGTTGCCGCCCGATGCGCGCCTGCCGGACGGCGGACGCTATCGCGGCGACCTGGTCAACGGATTGCTGCAAGGTCAGGGTCGCGTCGATTACCCGAACGGCAGCTGGTACGCCGGCAGTTTCGACAAGGGTCAATGGCATGGCCCGGGCGAATGGCACGGCAGCAACGGCGAAGTGTATCGCGGCAATTTCAACCTGGGGCTGTTCGACGGCCAGGGCACGCTGACCACCAGCGGCAGCAGCTACACCGGCGGCTTCAAGGCGGGTCGGCGCGAAGGCGAAGGCACCCTCAAAGAAAACGGCATGACCTATCGCGGCGAGTTCAAGGCCGATCAATATTCAGGGCTCGGACGTCTGGAGCTCGAAGACGGCAGTTCGTATCAAGGTCAGTTCGCCCATGGCAAACCCAACGGGGAAGGCCAGCGCGGCGACGCCAGCGGCAATCAGTTCACCGGCCATTTCAAGGACGGTCAGCTGGAAGGCAACGGGACGTTCAACAGCGCTGAAGGCGATATCTACGTCGGCGGCTTCAAGAACAACCAACTGCACGGCAAGGGCCGCTACGAAAACGCCGACGGCGATGTCTGGCTCGGTCAGTTCAAGGAAGGCTCGCTGAACGGCAAGGGCGAACTAATCGGTGCCGACGGCAGCCACTACATCGGCCAGTTCAGCGACTGGCGTTTCACCGGCCAGGGCCGGCTGAACTTGCCTGATGGAAGTTTCTACATCGGCCAGTTCGACGGCGACAGTTATCAGGGCCGCGGCACGCTGGTGTTGACCGATGGCACCGTGCAGAGCGGCACGTGGGTCAATGGCCAGCGAGTACGCGATGCCGACGGCAAGCTGCTACCCGACAGCCTCGAACTCGGCTTGCTGGCCCAAGGCCGCTTGCTCGAAGACGCGCTGGCCAATGTGCCCGCCTCGACCCCGGCGATCGAGTTGTACACCCTGACCCTCGGCGGTGACGGCAAGCAGAGCGTGTTCCTGCGCGAATCCGACTACGTCAGCAACATGCTGACCAGCCGCTTCGGTGCGTTTGGCCAGATTCGTTTGGTGAACCATCGCGACCATCTCGTCGATCGGCCCATGGCCACCCGGGAAAACCTGCGCCGCGCCGCGCTCACGCTGGCCGAACGCAGCGGTCCGGAAGACTTGATCTTCATCTACCTGACCAGCCACGGCACCAGCGAACACGAACTCGTGCTCGATCAGCCGCGTATGGAGCTGTCCGACCTGCCGGCCGACGAACTCGCTGCCGTGCTCGCCCCGCTGAAAAACCGCGACAAGATCATCGTGATTTCGTCTTGCTACTCCGGTGGTTTCATCCCGGCCCTCAAGGACGAACGCACCCTGATCATGACAGCTGCGCGCGCCGACCGCGTGTCCTTCGGGTGCACGGAGGAAGCCAACTTCACGTACTTCGGCGATGCGCTGTTCGCCCAGGCCCTGAATCAGACCGACGATCTTGAACAAGCCTTCAAACTGGCCAAGGCCAGCGTGGCCGAGCGTGAGCTGGCAGACAGCTTCGAAGCCTCTGAACCGCAGATCTGGGCGCCGAAAACCGTACTCTCCCACTGGCAGCTGTTACGCAAACAGCAGGCACGAAAAGCGCTACAAAGTGTCTCTATCAGCAACGAGGATGCAAAGAGCAACTAAGCTGAACAGTATCAAGGGGGGAACACTATGTACTTGACGCCTCAGCACGTATTGCTCGCCGGAGCTACCGGCCTGACCGGTGAACATTTGCTTGATCGCCTGCTCAACGAGCCCACGATCACACGCGTATTGGCCCCCTCACGCCGGCCACTGGCCGAGCACCCCCATCTGGAAAACCCGGTCGGCGACCCGACCGTGTTCCTGCCACAATTGAGCGGTCGCGTTGATATCGCGTACTGCTGTCTTGGCACCACGATCAAACAGGCCGGCTCGGAAGAGGCGTTTCGCGCAGTAGACCTCGACATGGTGGTGGCTTTCGCCAAACGGGCGCGGGAAATGGGCGCGCGGCACTTGATCGTGATCAGCGCCCTGGGGGCCGATCGCAGGTCCTCGGTTTTCTACAACCGGGTCAAAGGCGAGATGGAGTACGCATTGCGCGCGCAAAACTGGCCACAACTGACCATTTGCCGACCTTCGGTGTTACTGGGTGATCGTATCGAGCCGCGCCTGGCCGAACAGTTCGCCGGACCGTTGTCGCGCCTGATCCCGGGCAAATACCACGGCATCGAAGCCTGTCAGCTGGCTCGGGCGATGTGGCGGCTGGCGCTGGAGGAGCAGGATGGGGTGCGGATTGTCGAGTCGGATGAGTTGCGCAAGCTCGGCAAGTAATTGGCTGATTCAGGGATGAATCATTGCAAGCTGGCTCGCGCCCACATTTGTTCTGTGTCGCCGTCATCGCCAGCAGGCTGGCTCCCACAAGGGAATGCATTTCAGTGTGGGAGCCAGCCTGCTGGCGATGGGGCACACACATCCAAGGTAGGAGCGAGCCTGCTCGCGATAGGGCGCAAAGCGCTCTCCTACAACCCGCCCGTCGCCTGAAAACTCACCCCGATCACCGTCAGCACCGACAACGGCAACAACAACGTATCCAGCAAAGCACTCGCCGGCAGATCAACGCCAGGATAGCTCGGCGCCTCTGCCCCAAAACGATCCATCGCACAGCACCCGCCATTCATGGCGTACAAATCCAGTCGCGTCCCCGCATACACCAACGGCGCGCCCGGCTTGGCAGCATTCAGCGTGCGCGCCGTGGCGCAACCCGCCAATTGCAACGCCAGCACAATCATCAGCAGCTTATTCATCGCTGGTCAGATGGTGTTCGCCCCAACGCGGCAGCATGTCTTGTGGAATGTTCAGCAGGTTGAGGATCCGCGCCACCACGAAGTCAATCAGGTCATCGATGGTCTGCGGTTGATGATAGAAGCCCGGCGATGCCGGCAAAATGGTCACGCCCATATTCGACAACTTGAGCATGTGCTCCAGATGAATGCTCGAATACGGCGCTTCACGCGGCACCAGAATCAGCTGACGACGCTCCTTCAGCGTGACATCAGCGGCGCGCTCGATCAGGTTGTTGCAGGCACCGGTGGCAATGGCCGACAGCGTGCCGGTCGAACAGGGCACGACCACCATGGCCGACGGCGCGCCGGAGCCCGAGGCCACCGGCGACATCCAGTCTTCCTTGCCGTACACCCGAATCTGCCCGGCGGCCGCGCCGGTGTATTCGGTCAGGAAGGCCTGCATCATCTGGGTTTTCGGCGGCAGCGTGACGTCAGTCTCGGTGGCCATCACCAGTTGCGCAGCCTTGGATATCAGGAAGTGCACCTCACGGTCTTCACGAATCAGGCAGTCCAGCAGGCGCAAACCGTACTGGGCGCCCGAGGCGCCGGTCATCGCCAGCGTGATGCGTTCCGGGCCGTTGTTCATTTAAGCGCCTCGGCAAGTTTGCCGTGCAGGCCGCCGAAGCCGCCGTTGCTCATGATCACCACGTGAGTGCCGGGCTGCGCCTGGCTTTTCACGCGCTCGATAATGCCTTCCAGCGAATCGCTGACAATCGACGGCACCGTGCACAGCGCGGCGGTCGCCGCCAAATCCCAACCGAGGTTGGCGGGTGCATACCAGATCACCTGATCGGCATCGACCACGCTTTCCGGCAAACCGTCGCGGTGAGCGCCGAGCTTCATGGAGTTGGAACGCGGCTCGATGATGGCGATCAGTGGCGCGTCACCGATGCGTTTACGCAGCCCGTCGAGGGTCGTGGCGATGGCCGTCGGGTGGTGAGCGAAGTCGTCGTAGATGGTGATGCCACGCACTTCCGCGACTTTCTCCATCCGGCGCTTCACGCTTTTGAACGCGCTCAACGCGGCGATTCCCATGGACGGCACGACACCGACATGCCGCGCGGCTGCCAGGGTCGCCAAGGCGTTAGCGACGTTGTGCTGACCGGTCATGTCCCACTCGACCACGCCTTGAGCGACGCCTTCGAACATCACTTCGAATTTCGAACCGTCTTCGCTCAGCAGTTTGACCTGCCACTGACCGCCAGCGCCGGTGGTTTGCACCGGAGTCCAGCAGCCCATCTCGATCACACGCAGCAAGGCCGGTTCGGTGGTCGGGTGGATCACCAGGCCTTCACTCGGGATAGTCCGCACCAAATGGTGGAACTGTCGCTCGATGGCCGGCAGATCGGGAAAGATGTCGGCGTGATCGAACTCCAGGTTGTTCAGAATCGCCGTGCGTGGGCGGTAGTGGACGAACTTGGAGCGCTTGTCGAAGAACGCACTGTCGTACTCGTCGGCTTCGATCACGAAGAACGGCGTGCCGCCCAGACGCGCCGACACCGAGAAATTCTGCGGCACGCCGCCGATCAGGAAACCAGGGCTCATGCCCGCGTGCTCCAGCACCCAGGCGAGCATGCTGCTGGTGGTGGTCTTGCCGTGCGTGCCGGCCACGGCCAGTACCCAGCGACCTTGCAGCACGTGGTCGGCCAGCCACTGCGGGCCGGAGACGTAAGGCAGGCCTTTGTTCAGTACGTATTCAACCGCCGGGTTACCGCGGGACATGGCGTTGCCGATGACCACCAGATCCGGCGCCGGATCGAGCTGGGCGGGATCGTAGCCTTGAGTCAGTTCAATGCCCTGCGCCTCGAGCTGAGTGCTCATGGGCGGATAGACGTTGGCATCGGAGCCGGTCACGTGATGGCCCAGCTCTTTGGCCAGAACCGCCATCGAACCCATGAAAGTGCCGCAGATACCAAGAATATGAATGTGCATTAGTCGACCTCGTAAAACATGGCCGCAGGTTAGCGTAGGGAGGCGAAAATCGCACCTTGTGTTTCGGATCTCACGGACGCCAATCGCGGGCAAGCCCGCTCCCACAGGTCTTGCGCCATGCCTGAAAATTGTGAACGACTTAAGTCCTGTGGGAGCGGGTTTGCCCGCGATTGGTCGCGATGCGGTTTACCGGGCGATCCCGTGTTTACGCAATTTTCGATAAAGGGTATTACGGCTGACACCCAGCTGTTCAGCGGTATGCGTCATATGCCAGCGTGTCTGTTCCAGCGCATTCAACAATGCCAGTCGCTCGGCATCATCCAAGGGGTGTTCGGAAAGCTGTTCAACGGCAACAATCGGCATCGGTCGCGTCTGCCGAATCATCGCCGGCAAATCTTCCAGCCCGATCCGCCCGCCGTCACACAACGCCGCCAACGTGCGCAGCACATTGCGCAACTGCCGCACGTTCCCGGGCCAGGCAAAGCCCAACAACGCCTGGCGGGCGGGCTCATCAATCAGCACCGTCTCCACGCCCGCTTCCTGCGCAAGCAAGAAGTCGAGCAACTGTGACTTGTCACTGCGATCGCGTAACGCCGGCAGTGCGATCTCCAGCCCGTTGAGCCGGTAGTACAAATCCTCGCGGAAGCTGCCGTCCTGCACCCGTTCCAGCAAATTACGGTGAGTGGCGCTGATGATCCGCACATTGACCGACTCCGGCTCACCGCCAATCGGCACTACTTGCCGATCCTCCAGCACTCTTAACAGCCGGGTCTGCAATGCCAGCGGCATGTCGCCGATTTCATCGAGAAACAAGGTCCCGCCATCCGCCTGCTGCAACTTGCCGCGCATGCCTTCCTTGCGTGCGCCGGTGAAGCTGCCGCCGCGATAGCCAAACAGCTCGCTTTCGATCAGGCTTTCCGGGATGGCCGCGCAATTGAGCGCAACGAAGGCCTTTTCCGCCCGCTGACTGGCCTGATGCACCGCTTTGGCAAAGGCCTCTTTGCCGGACCCGGTTTCACCATTGATCAACAGCGGCACATCCCGTTCGAAGACCCGCAGGGATTTGCGGAAGTCGTCCTGCAAACCCGTATCGCCCAGACAAATGCTCGACAGTCGCGCAGGCTCGGCAGTGACCTGGCTTGGCACCACAGGCACTGGAATGCTACGCGGCTGGCCGCGCAACACCGCAAACAGGCTCCGCCCGTCGCGGGTGCGCAGCGGCCAACTGGCGCTGGCATTGACACTCGCGCGGCCCAGCAACTCATCCAGCGAACAATCGAAAAACGCCTCCACCGGTTTGCCCAGCAGCCCGCCGCGAATATGCCCCAGCAGGTTCAGCGCGCTCTGATTGACCGCGCTGATCCGCCCTTCGCCGTCGAACGCCAGCAGCCCTTCGCTGAACAAACCGACGGATTCCGCCTGCAGGTGAAAACGCAGCAACCATTGATTGTCGAAGTAGCGCAGGAAATAGCAGCTCTCGATCATCTTCGCCGACAGATTGACCAGCGCCATAGTGTGGAACTGACTCTGCCGCGAGACTTCGTGCCGCGCCGAGGAAACGTCGAGCACCGCCAGCAGTTCGCCATGCGGATCGAACACCGGGCTCGCCGAGCAGGTCAGGCCGGTGTGACGGCCGCGAAAGTGTTCGTCCTGGTGGATGGTCAGCGACTGGCGTTCCACCAGGCAGGTGCCGATGCCGTTGGTGCCTTCGCAGGCCTCGCTCCAGTCGGCGCCGAGCCAGAGGCCGGCGCGCTCGAAAATCTTCCGCTCGGCAGGTGCCGTCACGCAGTTGAGGATCACCCCGCGCGCATCGGTCAGCAGCACCGCATGACCGGCGCCGGAGAGTTGCTGATGCAGGCTGCTCATTTCGTTGCCGGCAATGTGCAGCACTTGCTGCAAGCGCTCGCGGCTTTCGAGGACGCGGCCATGTTCCAGCACCGTTGGCGCCATCGTCAGGGCCGGGTCGAGGTGATAGTCCTCAAGACAACGCAGCCAGGACCGCGCGATGGACGGATCGCTGCCGGGACCGTGCAGGTGGGACTTGCCTTGGGTCACCGTCAATACTTGCTGGGCATGGCGACTCAAATGGTTGTCGTGCATTTCTTATTATTCTCCCCGGGGCTCGGCGACCCGTACTGAGGTGATGCCAGAGCATCCTCCAGCCGGGCGAGCATTGCAATGCTGGCAAGACTGCTCAGTCACAAGCTGTGCCATGAACGGTACAAACTGTCACCCGAGGTGTACCGAAAGCGTCACAGGCGCCGCCCGCCCGTCCGACAAAAATCGCGCAAGGCCTTGATTTGTCTGACCTGCAAGGCAGTGGCCCGACCTTTGCTCTACGCTTATAGCAAGCGCACATGCGCTCTCCCTTATAAGCACAAAAGCCAAGGAGAAATCACCATGCGTTACGCTCACCCCGGTACTGAAGGCGCTATCGTTTCGTTCAAGAGCAAATACGGTAACTACATCGGCGGCGAGTTCGTCGCGCCTGTCAAAGGTCAGTACTTCACCAACACCTCGCCAGTGAATGGCCAACCGATTGCCGAATTCCCGCGCTCCACGGCCGAAGACATCGACAAAGCCCTGGACGCTGCCCACGCCGCTGCCGATGCCTGGGGCGCCACGTCCGCTCAGGCGCGCTCGCTGGTGCTGCTGAAAATCGCCGACCGCATCGAGCAGAACCTGGAACTGCTGGCGATCACCGAATCCTGGGACAACGGCAAAGCCGTGCGTGAAACACTCAACGCCGACATCCCGCTGGCCGCGGACCATTTCCGTTATTTCGCCGGTTGCATCCGCGCGCAGGAAGGCAGCGCTGCCGAGATCGACGGCAACACTGTGGCTTATCACATCCATGAACCACTGGGCGTGGTCGGGCAGATCATCCCATGGAACTTCCCGATCCTGATGGCCGCCTGGAAACTCGCCCCGGCCCTGGCCGCCGGTAACTGCGTGGTGCTCAAGCCTGCCGAGCAAACCCCGCTGGGCATCACCGTGCTGATGGAGCTGATCGGCGACCTGCTGCCGCCGGGCGTGCTGAACGTGGTGCAAGGCTTCGGCAAAGAAGCCGGTGAGGCTCTGGCCACCAGCAAACGCATTGCCAAGATCGCCTTCACCGGCTCGACCCCGGTCGGTTCGCACATCATGAAATGCGCCGCCGAAAACATCATTCCGTCCACCGTGGAGCTGGGTGGCAAGTCGCCGAACATTTTCTTCGAAGACATCATGAAGGCCGAACCGTCGTTCATCGAGAAAGCCGCTGAAGGCCTCGTGCTGGCGTTCTTCAACCAGGGCGAAGTCTGCACCTGCCCGTCCCGTGCACTGGTACAAGAGTCGATCTACGACGAATTCATGAAAGTGGTCATGAACAAAGTCCTGCAAATCAAACGTGGCGACCCGCTGGACACCGACACCATGGTCGGCGCACAGGCGTCCGAGCAACAGTTCGACAAAATCCTTTCGTACCTGGAAATCGCCAAGGGCGAAGGCGCCGAACTGCTGACCGGCGGCAAGATCGAAAAACTCGAGGGCAGCCTGGCGACCGGGTATTACATCCAGCCGACCCTGCTCAAGGGCACCAACAAAATGCGCGTGTTCCAGGAAGAAATCTTTGGCCCTGTGGTGAGCATCACCACGTTCAAGGACGAAGCCGAAGCCCTGGCCATCGCCAACGACACCGAGTTCGGCCTGGGTGCCGGCCTCTGGACCCGCGACATCAACCGCGCCTACCGCATGGGCCGCGCCATCAAGGCCGGTCGCGTGTGGACCAACTGCTATCACCTGTACCCGGCGCATGCCGCGTTCGGTGGTTACAAAAAGTCCGGCGTCGGGCGTGAAACCCACAAAATGATGCTCGATCACTATCAGCAGACCAAAAACCTGCTGGTGAGCTACGACATCAATCCGTTGGGGTTCTTCTAAAAACCGGGGGCGATGCGGGTATTCCTGTGTCGCCCTTTCGATAGTCATCGCGGGCAAGCCCACTCCCACAGGTTTTTGGGGTCAACCCAAAAATCAGGTTCACCTCAAAAACCTGTGGGAGTGGGCTTGCCCGCGATGGCGCCCTTAACGACAACATCAAAACATCGCCCTGCCGCTCTGGCATGGGCTTTGCGTGCCCGCTCTACAAGTAAATGCAGTTCCCGAAAGTCCAACAGATCAAACAATAAAAAAGACAGCGAGGACTTATGACTTCTTCCACACAGCTCAAACCCACACTCGGCACCCTGCATTTATGGGGCATTGCCGTCGGCCTGGTGATTTCCGGCGAATACTTCGGCTGGAGTTACGGCTGGGGCACCGCAGGCACCCTGGGCTTCCTCGTCACCGCGCTGATGGTGGCGACGATGTACACCTGCTTCATCTTCAGCTTCACCGAATTGACCACCGCGATTCCCCATGCGGGCGGGCCGTTTGCCTACAGCCGGCGGGCCTTTGGCGAGAAAGGCGGCCTCATCGCCGGCATCGCCACCCTGATCGAATTCGTCTTTGCGCCCCCGGCGATTGCGATGGCCATTGGCGCTTACCTGAACGTGCAATACCCGGAACTTGACCCCAAGATTGCAGCCGTTGGCGCCTATTTCGTGTTCATGACCCTGAATATCCTCGGCGTCAGCATCGCGGCGACCTTCGAATTGGTGGTCACCGTCCTGGCTGTCGCCGAGCTGCTGGTGTTCATGGGCGTGGTCGCGCCGGGCTTCAGTTTCAGCAACTTCGTGCTCAACGGCTGGTCGGGCGCAAACGAGTTCACCATTGCCTCCATCCCCGGCATCTTTGCGGCGATCCCGTTTGCGATCTGGTTTTTCCTCGCCATTGAAGGCGCGGCGATGGCGGCTGAAGAAGCCAAGGACCCGAAACGCACGATTCCCAAAGCGTACGTCAGCGGCATTCTGACGTTGGTATTCCTCGCGATCGGCGTGATGGTGATGGCCGGCGGCGTGGGCGACTGGCGCCAACTGTCGAACATCAACGACCCGCTGCCGCAGGCGATGAAAGCCGTGGTCGGCAACAATTCGACCTGGATGCACATGCTGGTCTGGATCGGCCTGTTCGGGCTGGTGGCGAGTTTCCACGGGATCATTCTCGGTTACTCGCGGCAGTTCTTCGCCTTGGCCCGAGCCGGTTACCTGCCCCGCTCGCTGGCCAAACTGTCGCGCTTCCAGACCCCTCACCGGGCCATTCTGGCCGGCGGCGTGATCGGCATCGCGGCGATCTACAGCGACGGCCTGGTCAACCTGCAAGGGATGACCCTGACGGCGGCAATGATCACCATGTCGGTATTCGGCGCCATCGTGATGTACATCATCAGTATGCTGAGCCTGTTCAAGCTGCGTAAAACCGAGCCGAACCTGGAACGCAGCTTCCGCGCACCGGGCTATCCGATCGTTCCGGGCATTGCGCTGTTTCTGGCGGTGGTGTGCCTGGTGGCGATGGCGTGGTTCAACCCGCTGATCGGCTGCGTGTTCCTTGGCTTCATGGCGGCCGGTTATTTGTATTTCCAACTGACCGCCAAGCAGCGTTTGGATGCACCGGCGGATGCGATGCTCGAAGGCGTGTGAGTTGCACCGGCGCCGGGCCGCATGCCCGGCACCTGCTTTATTGAAGTGCACACAGTTCCCTTGTGGGAGCCAGCCTGCTGGCTCCCACAAGGGTTCGGCGGTGTATTTGAGACATTTATAGAATCAGGAGGACACCGTGGCCACATTCGTCCATACCGTCGGCGCCCAGACCTACCGCTTCGCCAGCCTCAAAGAGGTCATGGCCAAGGCCAGCCCGGCGCGCTCCGGCGATTTCCTGGCTGGCGTCGCCGCCCTCAACGATGGCGAGCGTGTGGCCGCGCAAATGGCCCTGGCCGACATCCCGCTGACTCATTTCCTGCAGGAAGTGCTGATTCCCTACGAGGCCGATGAAGTCACCCGACTGATCATCGACACCCACGACACACAAGCCTTCGCCGCAGTCAGCCACCTGACTGTCGGCGGTTTCCGCGACTGGCTGCTCAGCGATGCCGCCGATGAACAGAGCCTGCGTGCCCTCGCCCCGGGCCTGACGCCGGAAATGGCCGCAGCCGTGTCGAAAATCATGCGCGTACAGGATCTGGTGCTGGTGGCGCAGAAAATCCGCGTGGTCACGCAGTTTCGCGGGACCATGGGCCTGCGCGGACGCTTATCCACACGCCTGCAACCCAACCATCCCACCGACGAACCGGCGGGCATCGCCGCGAGCATTCTCGACGGGCTGCTGTTCGGCAACGGCGACGCGATGATCGGCATCAACCCGGCCACCGACAGCATTGCCTCGATCTGCGCGATGCTGGAAATGCTCGACGCGATCATCCAGCGCTACGAAATTCCCACACAGGCCTGCGTACTGACCCACGTCACCACGTCCATCGAAGCGATCAACCGCGGCGTTCCGCTGGATCTGGTGTTCCAGTCGATCGCCGGCACCGAAGCGGCCAATGCCAGTTTCGGCATCAACCTGAACGTTTTGCAGGAAGGCTATGACGCCGGTTTGAGCCTGCATCGCGGCACGCTTGGGCAAAATCTGATGTATTTCGAGACTGGCCAGGGCAGCGCCCTGTCGGCCAACGCCCATTACGGCATCGATCAACAAACCTGCGAAACCCGCGCCTACGCCGTGGCGCGACATTTCAAACCGTTTTTGGTGAACACGGTTGTAGGATTCATCGGCCCGGAGTACCTCTACAACGGCAAACAGATCATTCGCGCCGGCCTCGAAGATCACTTCTGCGGCAAACTGCTGGGCGTGCCGATGGGCTGCGACATCTGTTACACCAACCACGCCGAAGCCGACCAGGACGACATGGACACCTTGCTGACCCTGCTCGGCGTGGCCGGGATCAACTTCATCATGGGCATCCCAGGTTCCGACGACATCATGCTCAACTACCAGACCACCTCGTTCCACGACGCGCTATACGCGCGACAAACCCTGGGCCTGAAACCCGCGCCAGAATTCGAACAGTGGCTGGCCAGAATGGGCATCTTCACCCAGGCAGACGGCAAGATTCATTTCGGCGACCGACTGCCGCCAGCCTTCCGCCAAGCGATGGGGCAACTGGGATGACTGTGGAGATGGATAAACCGCCTGTTGACTCAGAAAATCCATTGCTGCAACTGCGGCGCCTGACCCCGGCGCGGATTGCCCTTGGCCGCACGGGCACCAGCATGCCGACCAGCGCACAGCTGGATTTCCAATACGCCCACGCCCAGGCTCGGGACGCGGTGCACCTGCCCTTCGACCATGCGGGGCTCAGCTCGCAACTGGCCGAATGCGGGTACGAAAGTGTGCTCCTGCACAGCGCCGCCACAAACCGGGACAGTTATTTACAGCGCCCTGACCTGGGGCGGAAATTGAGCGATGAGTCCGCGCAAATCCTGCGCAACCACGCTTCAGCCCACCCCGGCGGCGTCGATCTGGTGATTGTCGTGGCTGATGGTTTGTCGGCACTGGCAGTGCACCGTCATACCGTCCCCTTCCTTGCGCGCATGCGAGAGCAGATCGAAGTCGATGGCTGGACGGTTTCGCCGGTGATTCTGGTAGAACAGGGCCGGGTCGCGGTGTCCGATGAAATCGGTGAGCTGCTGGGCGCCAAAATGGTGGTGATCCTGATTGGCGAACGCCCTGGCCTCAGCTCCCCAGACAGCCTGGGATTATATTTCACCTACAATCCAAAGGTCGGCCTGACGGATGCCTACCGCAACTGTATCTCCAATGTACGCCTGGAAGGCTTGAGCTATGGCATGGCGGCACACCGATTGCTTTATCTGATGCGTGAAGCCTGTCGGCGGCAGTTGTCGGGGGTCAACCTGAAGGACGAAGCACAGCTTCAGACGCTGGAGTCGGACGCAGGTGCAGACATGAAAGGTAATTTCCTACTGAGTCCGCCGAATGCCTGAACCGTTTCCGCATTGCGTTTCTCATTCGGTTTCAGGCAGGATCGAAACACGGCTGCCCGAGTGAGAACCGTTCGCCGTCAGAGCACGTGAAGACAGCCACTTGAAGACGAGACCTATCGATGCGGATTATTCAAGCGACCCTCGAACACCTGGACCTGCTGACCCCGTTGTTCGTCAAATATCGCGAGTTTTATGGTTCCCTGCCGTATCCGGACTCGTCCCGGGCGTTCCTCGAAAAACGCCTGCGTCGCAAGGAATCGGTGATCTACCTGGCCCTGGCCGATGACGACGATAAAAAGCTGATGGGTTTCTGTCAGCTCTACCCGAGCTTTTCGTCGCTTTCGCTTAAACGCGTGTGGATCCTCAACGACATTTATGTCGCCGAAGACGCCCGCCGTCAGTTGGTCGCAGACAACCTGATGCGCACCGCAAAAAAAATGGCCAAGGAAACCAATGCCGTGCGTATGCGCGTATCCACCAGCAGCGACAACAAAATCGCGCAGAAAACCTACGAATCCATCGGGTTCAAGGAAGACACCGAGTTCAAGAACTACGTGCTGCCGATCAGCGACGAGCTCTGACCGGCATCCCCCCTGTAGGAGCAAGCTTGCTCGCGATCGCAATCCGAAATCCGATACCTGTGTTGAATGACACACCGTAATCGCGAGCAAGCTTGCTCCTACAAAAACAGACCACGCCCGCCGTCTGTCTCGTGCGAAATCCCCCGCTACAAACTCGACGCGCTTTTCACTTCTCAGCCCGTATAATGCGGACCTTTCCGGCTTGTAAGAAAAACTACACCCGTCTGTAGCCTTACGCGAAGTCATCCGCACAGGCCTGCCGAGTCGGGCCGTCACCACAGGTGCCCCATGGATTTCAACCCGCTCGACCTTATCCTGCATCTCGATGTTTACCTCGATTTGCTGGTAAACAATTACGGGCCATGGATCTACGCCATCCTGTTTCTGGTGATCTTCTGCGAGACCGGCCTGGTGGTGATGCCCTTCCTGCCGGGTGATTCCCTGCTTTTCATCGCGGGCGCCGTGGCGGCCGGTGGCGGCATGGACCCGGTGTTGCTGGGTGGCCTGCTGATGCTGGCGGCGATTCTCGGCGACAGCACCAACTACGTTATCGGACGAACGGCGGGCGAACGACTGTTCAGCAACCCGAACTCGAAAATCTTCCGCCGCGATTATCTGCAACAAACCCACGACTTCTATGACAAGCACGGCGGCAAAACCGTGACTCTGGCGCGCTTCCTGCCGATCATTCGCACCTTTGCACCGTTCGTCGCCGGCGTAGCGAAAATGCCCTATCCGCGTTTCTTCTTTTTCAGTGTCCTCGGCACCATCCTCTGGGTCGGTGGTTTGGTGACCCTCGGTTACTTCTTCGGCAACGTGCCGTTCATCAAGAAAAACCTGTCGCTGCTGGTGGTGGGCATCATTCTGCTGTCGCTGGTGCCGATGATCATCGGCGTCGTCCGCAGCCGCTTCGGCAACGCCGCGTCCAAAGCTGAACCTCGCTAACCGATGTGGTCGCTCAGCGCCTGGCGTCGCCGGCGCATCCTGGCCAGACACCCGATTGCCGACGACATGTGGCAGCGAGTGCGCCATCACCTGAGTTTTCTCGACGGCATCAGCGCCGCTGAAGACCAATGGCTGCGCGAAGCTTGCGTACTGTTCCTCGAAGACAAACACCTGACCGCCCTGCCCGGCGTCGAACTCCATCAGGAGCAGCGTTTGCTGCTCGCCGCCCAGGCGCAATTGCCGTTGCTGAACCTGGGCGACTTGAACTGGTATCAGGGTTTTCACGAAATCGTTCTCTACCCCGACGACTTCCTCAGCCCCCAGCGCCATCGCGACGCCAGCGGCGTCGAACACGAGTGGGACGGCGAACACAGCGGTGAAGCCTGGCAACAAGGCCCGATCATTCTGGCCTGGCCCGGCGTGATGGCCAGTGGTGGCTGGGAAGGCTACAACCTGGTAATCCACGAACTCGCGCACAAACTCGACATGCTCAACGGCGACGCCAACGGCCTGCCGCCGCTGCACGCAGATATGCGGGTCAGCGACTGGGCCAGCGTCATGCAAGAGGCCTACGACGACCTCGACCAACAACTGGACCGCAACCCGGAGGCCGAAACCGCCATCGACCCCTACGCCGCGGAAAACCCCGCCGAGTTCTTCGCCGTCACCAGCGAATACTTCTTCAGCGCCCCGGATTTGCTGCACGAGGCGTATCCTCGGGTGTATGAACAGCTGAAGCTGTTTTACCGACAGGATCCATTGACTCGGCTGCGGCAACTTCTGGCCGAAGACCCGGTCTATCAGGCACGCGACTAAGGTCTACAAGACCCTTGGTGCATGGCATCAACGGCGGAATATGCCTATAATCGCCGCCACTTTTTGGTCAATCCGGCCAAGTGTTTTTGGTCAACTAACGGGGGCACCGCCCAATGAGCTACAGCAAGATTCCGGCTGGCAAAGACCTGCCGAACGACATCTACGTCGCGATCGAGATCCCGGCCAACCACGCGCCGATCAAATACGAAATCGACAAAGACAGCGATTGCCTGTTCGTTGACCGTTTCATGGCCACCCCGATGTTCTACCCGGCCAACTACGGTTACATCCCGAACACCCTGGCTGACGACGGTGACCCCCTCGACGTGCTGGTTGTGACCCCTTACCCGGTTGCTCCAGGTTCCGTGATCCGTGCCCGTCCGGTCGGCATCCTGAACATGACCGACGACGGCGGCGGCGATGCCAAAGTCATCGCAGTGCCACACGACAAGCTGTCCCAGCTGTACGTCGACGTGAAGGAATACACCGACCTGCCACCCCTGCTGATTCAGCAGATCGAGCACTTCTTCGCGAACTACAAAGATCTCGAAAAAGGCAAATGGGTGAAGATCGAAGGCTGGGCCGGTGCAGACGCCGCCCGCGAAGCGGTCACCAAGTCGGTTGCTGCCTATAAAGGCTGAGACGCCACTGGCCTTGCGCCACTGACGACTTGAAAAAACCCCGGTTGATCCGGGGTTTTTTGTGCGCGCCGGAAAGGTTTTAAACACGTCGTTTAACCCTCCAGCGCATCGGTTTTTTCTTGTTTAATTTTTACTCGATACGTCTTACATGAGGTCGCAAATTTCCCGCGCATTTTGAACGGTTCGTTTATTCAAAGCCTCGCCATACGCCCGTAAACTCGTGCCCATGAAGAAAAAAAACACTAGCGGTCCACGGTTTAAAGCGCTGCTCAAAGTAGCGAACATCACGACGACCGGATTTGCCGAATTCCTCGGCACGGCGCCGCAAAACGTCCACAACTGGTACACCCGCGGCGTGCCCGATCACTGCATGGAAGCCGTCGCCAGAAAGCTCTCGGTCAACAGCGAGTGGCTCAAATATCTCGAAGGCCCGAAAGATGCCAGACACCTGCGGCTGGTCGATGAGACCGGCAGCACCTTCGACGCCCAGGCCATCCGTGGCGTTTACACCGTCATCGAGCCGACCGATGTCGAGTTGCCCTTTTACAAGGAAGCCCCTGTCGGTCCGGGTTCGAACAAAACCCATGTCATCGTGGACACCAGCCAGCCCCTGCGCCTTCCACGCAGCCATCTCGACTCACTGGAAATCAACCATGCGGACGCCATCTGCGCCCATATGATCGGCAATAGCATGGCGGAGAAAATTGCCGACGGATCAACCGTCGCCATTGATCGGGGCCTGACGCAGATCGTGGATGGGGAAATTTACGCGATCGAGCACGACGGAATGCTGCGTATCAAGTACCTGCACCGGACGCCGGGGAATGGATTGCGATTGCGCAGCCACAACAGCGCCGAATACCCGGATGAGACGTTCAGGGCCGCGCAAATCGAAGAGCAGAACATCCGGGTCTTGGGGTGGGTGTTTTGGTGCTCGACACTGAACAAGCGCAGACCGCCAGTGCCGTTCCTGTAACGCCGCGCCGCGACCTTCGCGAGCAAGCGCGCTCCCACAAGGATTGCGCAGTACCTGAAGCAAGCTTGCTCGCGAAGGCGGTGGAACCTTCACCGCAAAACCCGGGTCAGCTACCCGATCCCAAGCAACTGACAGTCCTAACCCGCACACCACGCTGGGAATTCCTCAAAAAAATCAGTATGCTGCGCCCCACATTTGCGCATCGACCCGCCCCGCGGCTCCGATCGCACCGACAAGGCAGATGATTTTCTCGCCGAGTCCCACAGCCGGACGCAAGATCCGGGTGTACGTTTTGAAGGCTGGCGCGGTTTACCAAAAATGAACCAAGCCAGTCCCCGAGAAGCCGGCCACAAGCCGGCTTTTTAATGCCCGCGTTTTGACCTTAAGGTCTCCCCTCAGCAATTGGGCAGCTGCCTGCTGCCCGATTTAATAGTGTCGGCACTGTTTAAACTTTTCACTCACGGATAACTAAACCCCTTAACCAACGTCAACTCCCCTACCGCCCGCATCGGCACCAGAAAAGTCTCCATCTTCTCGCTAGGCGTCCCTTCCTCGGTAATCACCGTCACCTGCGCCGTGGTCAGCGGCTGAACCGCATCCTCCTGTCCGTCCTCATTACTCCGATACCCACCCCCGAAGTAGTTCACATAAACGAGGTATTGCCCTTTGATCGGCGCCGGCATGGCGAAGATTTCCGGGCCATAACCGGTGGTCACGTCCACATCCAGCGCAGCGCCATTAGGCGCGACACGATCGCCGTACCAGATGTGCGCGCCATCGGGCGTGACGAGGTGCAAGTCCAGATCCGTGCCATCGCTGTCCCAAGCCAGCAACACACGCAATTTCGCCGGCGTCGCGCCACCACTGGCATTGAGAAACTGCGTTCGATGCCGCTGCTGACCATCAGGACTGCGGACTTCGACGCTATTGCTGCCATTGGGAAACGAGAACGGTCGATCGAAGCGACCAGTGGGGTCGATTTTCAGCGGCATGCTGACGCCGTTGACGATCAATCGGCCCGGTTCAGTGGACTTGGGCGTGGCTTTGATCTGGCCGGTGATGCGTGCGGTGTTGGCCTGACCTGCCGGGGTATTCACCGAGGAGGCCGGGTAGTTGACGGTCTGGCGGAAGTGTTCGCCTTCGCCTTCGACCGCACCGGTGCGCCAGCCGCCGACGGGGGTGTCGAGTTTGGCGGCGCTTTCAGCCGCGGAAACCGTCGGCAACACGCAAACAGAACAAAGGAACAGGAAGACCTGTGGATAACGGAGTTTCATGGCCTATTCCAGCAAGAGGTGGCGGGCGAGCCCTTCGATGTAGGTTTCATCCTGGCCGTTGGGGTGTGCTTCGAAGGCCAGGTGCAGGTATTCGTGGGTCAGGTCGAGGCGGTCTTGCAGCGACAGCACGCCGCGCACATAAATGCGCTGACGCTCGCGGTCGACGTAGGGGCGGCCGAAAGCGAGGCGGCAGACGGCGAATGTGCTGACTTCGTTGTAGCCGGTTTCGCTTTCGAGACGCTGGCGCCAGCCGCGGCGTTGGGTTTGCAGCCAGTCTTGCGCGGCGGGCAGCGTCTCGCAGGAGGCGACGGGGTTGTCCCAGCGGCTGAGGCTGGCGCGTGGGTAAGCGTGCAGCAGGATGGCGTCGTAGCGTTGGCCGGCGCTGGCTTGTTCGACGGCTTGCTGCCAGGAGAGTTTGTCCGGGCCGGGCTGGTCGGAGTGGTAGGTGACGGTGCTGCCGGCGAGGACCAGGTCGCTGGTCCACGCGGCGATGTTGCGCGACTCGGTGGTGGCCGGGCGTGGGGCGACGCGTTGGCGGCTGCTGCTGTCGTCGATGCTTAGGCAGTCGCCGTTGCGGGTGGCGTTTTGCAGCAGGTAGGTGCGAATGGCGATGGCCAGGGCTTTGGCGGCTTCGGCGGGTTCAGGTTTGGCTTCGCGCTGCAGGACCCGGGCGACGTACTCTTCTCGGTCCAGGCGTGCGACCAGTTTGTCGCCCACCAAAAACAGCTCCCCGTCGCTGTGAATATCCAGTTGATTGCCATTGGCGAATTCAACGCGATAGTCGCCCTGCAAAGGCCCGGAAGAAACAACCCGATCCCCCGCCAGCACGCGCCCGATCGGATAGCGAGAAAACAATCCGACTTCAACGCAACGCCCCGCATCCAAAGGCCAATCAACCGGCAACACAGACGCCAACGCCTGACCGTAATTGCGCAGAACCATCTGACTGGTCCCCCGCCCACCGGCCCAGATCGGCGTGCCATCCACTGTCCATCCGGCAAACCCACCCTGACGCGACGACGGATCCTGATCCCCCAACCAGCTCCAGGTTTTCACCCGCAACCGGCCACCGAGTTCGCCGACGACATTGCCGTCGGCCGCATTCAGCACCACGTCCAGCAACACCCGTCGCGCCTGATCCTGCGCGGGCATCACGGCCAGCATTCGCAGCAACTCCACCACCGAAACCCGCGTGGAAGGCTGCAACGAAGGCAAATCCAGCAGCCACTCAGGCGCCTGTCGCGCCTGCCAATACGAGCGCCAATCTGCGCCGGAAATACCCAACCGCGCCGGCTCAAAATACAAACCGCAGGACTTCACCAGCGCCTGATCACGCTCAATCTTCCCGCCCGCGGTGCAGCAATAGACTTCCTCTTTCGACTGCCCGCGACATTCATAAGCCGGCTCACGTGCGCCGGTGTCCACCAGCCAGCCGTAGACAAACAGCTTCCACAGACTGCCCAATGGCGTTTGAAAATCCGCAGGCAGCGGCTCGCGAGAAATCACTTGAGTCCGGCTCAGCGACAGCAATTCACCCTTGAACCCCAGACGCAGCGGTTCGTCCTGCGCTGTCGCCAGCGCAGGGATCAAACACAGCAGCCACCAGAGCCAACGCCGGGTCATGTCAGTTGACCGTGACCTGACCGAGCGCCGGTTTCTGTTCCTGGGCCTGATGCTGCGGCGCGTAGACCTGCGTGAAACGCACCGGCGGCAGGTTGAACTGGCCTTTCTGCGAGAAGCGCACCAGGTGACGCAAGCGCAATTCGCCGCTCAGGGCATCCACCGGAATCGCGTAAGCCATCTGACCCGGTTCGAAGCGTGCCTTCTCCAGCGCCGTCGGTTCAGTGCCAGCCTTGCCCATCAACTTGATGCCCCACGTGGTGCGCTCAACATCCGCGCCCGGTGGCAGCGGCACTTCGATCATCCCGTAGCGCAGCGGTTTTGCGGCTTTGCTGGTGATGATCACTTCGTCCAGATACAGACTGTCGCTGGACAACGGCTTGGTGCCGATCGCTTCCAGTTTGAAGGTGAAAGCTTCATCACCCGGCACCAGACGCGACAAGCGACGGGTGATGGTCACAGCCATCGGATCAACTGGCGGTTGTTTAGTCTGGAAACTCAACGCCGCCCGCAACGGGCGCTCTTGCGTCCCGCTCAGCGACAACACCGCTGGCACCGGCGCAGCGCCCTGCCACGTCCAATACATCTCACCGGTATCACCGTAGTTTTTCTTCCAGCCGTCACCCGGTGCCAGTGCGATGGTGGGCGAAGCCTGCTCGATGCTGCGTTGCAACCAGGTCAGCGCCAACGCGCGTTCCAGGGTCGATTGCTGTGGCAACAGACGCTGCAACAAGGCTTGCGCGTGAGCCTGATCGAAGGCTTGCAGCGACAGGTTCAGCGCTTCGGCAAACGGCTGGGAACTGACCGCCAGACGCTGTTGCGCATCGGGCAATTGACGATTGAAAGCGTCGGGCAACGTCACCTTGGACTGACGAGCCAGCGATGCCGTCAACGTACGCGCCGCCGCCAACCCGAGCGCCGAATCCGGATCGCTCATGACGATGCTGTCTTCGCCATCCTCCATCAGGTTCGCGGCGTTGCCTTCACCCGCTTTCGCCAGGTCATCCATCAAGCCACTGAGCAACGTATTCACCGGCAATTGCATCTGTTTGGCAAACGACAGGATCAACGCCCGTTGCAGCAGTGGCGTGTTTTTCGCCTGCTTGGAATACACCTCCAACACCCGCTGCCAATGCTCCGGCGGCAGGCTCAGCTCCAGCGCTTTGCTGGCGTGCCAATCGGCGTAGTAGGCGTACGCGGTGAGGAACGCGTCCGGTTCACCGTCCATGCCCCACCAGGTGAAGCTTGCCGACGGCCCGGCCATTTGCACCAGGCGCAGACGGCTGTTTTGCATGATTAGGCGCAGGCGATCGCGGATCTGCGGATTCGACGACAAGGTCGGGTACGCAATGCTCAACGGCAGCAAACGACTGGCCGTCTGCTCGACGCCGCCATAGGGATAGCTCAGCAAATCGTCGAGCGCCGAGCGGAACAGCGCTTGCGGGCTGTCATCCAGGCGCAGGCGAATGTCCGTTGCGTCCGCCGGCAAGGTCAGCGGTGTATCACCGCTGGCCACGTCCAGGCTTTGGCTTTGTGTGACCTGCCAGCCTTCGCCGGTCGTGGTCAGGCGCACGGCCAGCGCGTCAGCGGTTTTGCCGTCCTGCACCAGCTCGGCGGTCCACTCGCCACTGGCCAAGGCGAACGCCGGCAATGCGAGGTAGTTGATGCCGTTGTTCAGCGTCACGGGCACCCGTTGTTCGGCGCCGGCGTAATGAATCACCAGCTCAGCCTTGACCGGTTTTTCCGCCTGGCTGAAGGCGAACACGCCGAGATCCGGTTTGTCGCCTGTGCGGAATCTGGTCGGGCCACTCCACTTCAGGTACAGCGGTTTTTCCGAGCGCAGGAATTGCTTTTTCTGCCCTACCTGACCGTCGTCGGCAATGGCCCGCGCCGTGATGCGCCAGCGAGTCAGCGAGTCCGGCATTTTGAAAGTGAAACGGGTTTTGCCGTTGGCGTCGGTGATCAATTCCGGCTGCCATGCAGCGGTGTCGACGTCTTCACGACGTGGCCGCTCCAGCACTTTCACGCCACGTTCGCTGCGGTTGGCTTTGCCCGGCGCACCGGGACTGCCCGGCAACGCGACGTCGTAGCTGATGAACGACAGGCTGGCGCTGGTGCGCACGTTGTTACGGCGCGGGTGGTAGAAAAACTGGTCGATGGTCGGCGCGACTTCCGGTTGCAGCGCGTAGACCATTTCGTCGACCACGCTGACCGTCAGGTGCGCCGGAATCGGCTTGCCGGCAAACTGGGTTGTCAGGTCCACGGATACCGTATCGCCCGGCTGATACACCTCTTTGTCGGTGGCGATGGCCACGTCGATCTGCGGCGCAATCACCTTGATCCCGGCGTTCTGGAAGCTGTACTGGCCGCCCTTGGTGTAGAGCACGGAGAACGTCAGGTTCGGCGCGAAATTATCCTTCACCGGGATGCGCGCGCGGTATTGGGTATCGCTGAGTTTTTCCATCTTCAGCCAGTCGCCACCCTTGGACATCAGCGCAGTGGCCTCGACTTTGTCGCGCTCCAGCGACAGCAGCGCATCGCTCACAGGCTCGGGGAAAGTGATCAGCGTGAGGGCTTCATCGCCGGCCTTGTACTCGGGTTTGTCGAGGACAATTTCCACGGTGCCGGGCACGGCCTTGACGCCATCACCGGTGACCGAATGACCGGTCGCACCGACCACACGACCATGCTCATCCTTCAATGTCAGGTTGTAGGTGCCGGGACGCTCGAAGGCCAATGTGAAGCCTTTATCCGTCGCAGCGAGCTTGCCTTCACCAGTGGTCTGATCTTCCAGACGCACCCAGCTGTAGCCGCTCGGCGTGACCGCTTTGCTCCGCTCACTGCCACCTTCATTCAAATAGCGGAATGCGACCTTGTCGCCCACCGCACTGAAGCGCTGCGGCGCGCTCAGGCGGAAACTCGCGGCGCCACGGTCGATGAGAATTTCCTTGGTGGTCTTGACCCGATACGCCGCGCCATCGCTGGCAAAAACGGTGAGCATGTAACGGCTCGGTTTCTCGGCGGCGGGCAGGTCGAGGGTCGCGTTGCCCTTGGAATCGGTGGTCAGTTCGGTGCTGGTCAGCTCCACCGGGAATTGCCCGAGGTATTGCAGTTCGTTGTCGACCATCGACAGTTGCTGAGCGCGCAGGCTCAGGGTCAATTTGGCATTCGCGACGGGCTTGCCGTCAGGGTAGAGCAGCACCAGGCTGCCTTTCACCGGTTCGCCGGTGCGGTAATCCTGCTTGGCCAGGTTCAACGAAATTTCGAAGTGCGGCTTGATGTATTCGGCCACCCGGAAGGCGCTGCTGTAGGCCTGGTCCTTGTAGCTGAAACGCAGTTCATAACCACCGGCCACGGCATTGTCCGGCAACTGGAAACGACCTTGGGTACCCGCCTTGGAATCGAGCTTCAGCGCCAGCGATTGCAGCGCCGTGCCCGTGGCATCGAGCACCGTGACGTTGACGTCGGCGGCAGTCGGCAACACTGAATCGCGAGCATTCTTGAACTCGCGACCGACGATTTTCAACGACACCCAATCCCCCGGCCGATACAGCGGCCGGTCGGTGAAGGCATAAAGTTTGGTGTCGTAGATTTCGCTGTCGTAATAGAAGTTCTCGGAGACAAACACCCCGCCCTCTTCGTCCTCGCCGATCACGAACGAACGCTCCGGGCTGACGTGTTTGAGGCGCAGCAAACCATCGGTGTCGGTGGCGCCGCTGCTCATCACGCCGAGGCCATCGGTCCACAGCACGTTAACTTTCGGCACCGAACTGCCTTCGTGTTTGCGCGCGGCCCAGACCAGCAGTTCATCACCGGCAATCTTGCTCACCGCCACAGTGTTGGAGACGAAAACCATGGTGGTCGCGCGGTACTTGCCGATCAGCGCTTCCACCAGGTACAGGCCCGGCTTCAGGTTGCCCAACGGGATGTACACGTTGCCCGGCGCGACCGTGACGAACTCGCTGGAAGAACCGGCGAGGTTCACCCCAGCAGGCGGCTGGATCGGTTTGGCTTGCCACAACGGATAACGGAACTGACTGACCACCGGCAGGCCCGGAATCAGCGCGAATTGCGGCTGGGCGTCGTAAGGCGTCGGTGCAGCAATCGCAGTGCCCATCTTCAGTTCCGGCACTTCCTCGGTGACTTGTTTGCGCGATTCGTAGGAAAACGCCCGCTGCATCACGCGACGGGATTTGCGGTACCAGTTGTCCCACAGGTACGCGAGGGTATTCGACAGGCCTTCGCCCTTGAACTGGCCGTCGCTGACCACGCGGTGCAGGTTCTTCTGGCGCTTGAGAAAATCCAGCGGTTTGTCGATGCGGTACACGCGAATGTCCGCGCCGCCGTAAGGCTCCATGCGGAAGCGACGATAGTCGCGGCCCGGCGCTTCGAGGCGAACCATCGCCTGTTCGTCGCTGGCAAAACTGCTGTCCGCCAACAGGAAAAAGCTTTCACCGGCCACCGGCGTGTAACCGCTCGGCTCGACTGTGTCTTCAGCGTTCACTGCCGAAAAAGGCAGTACCAACACCAACAATAGAGACAGAAAACGCAGCATGCGGGCACCGGTCATTGGGAGAGAAAGTTCAGTCGATAGACGCCGATGAAGTTGGGGTTGGCTGCGTCGGGTATCCATCGGGTGTCCTTCCATGTCATGAGTTGCTGCAGGCTCGCGGATCGCATGCCGTTGTCAGTGGGGGTGGTGGTGCCGGTGTGATAGGCGATGTAGCGGCCCATCCAGATCATCAGGTGCTGGTCGTCGCCCTGATCGAAAAACATCAAGTCGCCGGGCCGGGCTTGCGCCAGGTCGCGGCCAACCAGATGGCTGTTGAACTGAATCAGTTTGATCGCGTTGACGTAAGGCCCGACCTTGCCGCCGCCCTGCTGCCATTGCTGGGCGAGACCGCGTTGGGCTTCGCTCAGTTGCAGCTCCGGCGGCAGGTAGCGGTTGGACAGACCATTGCTGCGCAGCCATTTGTCGTCATGGACTTTCAGCGCTTCGTTGGCGGCAAAACGCACGAGTCCGGCGCAGTCCTGCTGATACCAGCGCGGGCTCGGGCCTTGGGTCAGTTGCTCTTGGGCGATGCGCACGAACCAGGCGCGAAACACCTGGGACTGCTGCGGATCGAGCGGTGCCGCTTCGGTGGCAAATGCGCGACTGCCCAGCAACATCGCCAGCAGGCCGAGGCCTCGGATAAGTGCGGTCACAGGGCTTTCCACTCCAGTGGCAGCCATTGCCAGTGGCCGTCCGGCTCGCTGCCCTCGGGCAAGGTCAACGCGTACTTGCCATAGCCGCCGAGCTTGCGCAGTTTCGGGATCAGGTAGGTTTGCGCGGCGTTATAAAACACCGGTTCCATGTCCTGCGGCAGGCTGTCGAGGGTTTCCTGTTGCATCAGTTGCGCCATGGAATCCGGGCCGAAGTAGACCGGCATCAGCAGGTCTTTGGGCACCACGTCGGCCATCGGCGGGAAACGTTTGTCGAGGGTGCCGAGGGCTTTGTCCACGAGCTTGTCGTCGAGGGAGAACAGCAACGTAGAACCGTGGCGCGCCAGGCTGACTTTCATGAACGCCTTGCCGGTGATTGCGTCCGGGTTCTCGGCATCCTTGGCTTTGTAAGGCCCGAAGTTGGAGCTGACCTGACGCTGCCACTGGTGGTTTTCGCCTTCCTGCTTTTCCACCACCGGGAATGCGTGTTCTTCGACGTTGCCTTCGTAGGCGCCGACCATTGAACCGAACAGGCTGCCCAGATCGCCATCGAGTTTGGCGCTGTCATCATCGTTCAGGCTGGCCACCAGCAGCGGCGTGTACAGCCGCGAATCGGCGTACCAGCACAGGCCGGCAGCACCGGCCATGTGTTCGGTCAGGGCCTGCGCCACGGTTTCTTCGGCCCCGAGTTTCACCAGCAGCGGTTTCTGTTGTTCGGCGGCGAGCGGCAGGGCCACGCAAGCACTGGCGCCCATCGGCATGGCTTGCCAGATCGGTTTGAAATCGAAGTCCGGCTGGTTCTCCAGTTCATCCATGGCGAGGAAGCTGTGCCAGCCCTTGTCGTCCATGTCGAAGCGCAGTCCGGCGAAGTTCGGAATGAAACGCTGGTAACCCATGGCCAGCACGCTGGAATTGACCGACAGGCGTTGTTTCACTTCAGGCGCGCGCAGTGGCAGGCCGAAGGCTTCGGGGAACAGTTTCTGGCCGCCGAGCAGTGCTTCCAGCGATTGAGTCGAAACCATGCCGAGCTCATCGATCGGGCCATTACTGTTGTCGTACAGTTTCGAAGGATTGGACAACACCACCAGCTTGTCGCCATGAGAGGCAAACAGCAGCGCTTTGCTGTTGTTGTAGGTGAGCTGATACAGCGGCACCGTATCGCCGGCGACCTTGAGGTCACCGAGTTGGGTCAGCTGCGAATCATCCAGCGCCACTTTCGCCAGCGGCTCCAGCACTTTGGCCAGACCACCACGATCCATCACCAACAAAAAATCTTTCAGACGACCATCCGCCCCGCGCCACAGCGCCACGTCCGCCGGTTGATCGAACAGCTGTTCGATCAGGCTGTCCTGCAACTTCAGGTCATGTTCGTAAATGATCCGGCGCAGACTGCCGATCAAGCCAAGGCGATCGGCATGGGCTTCGTAATAGAAGACGAAATCTTCGGTAAGGGTTTCCTTAAGGAACGGCACCGCCAGCAAGTCCTTGGGCAACTGGCTCAAGGAATGGGTTTCGAGCAGGCCGTCGGGGCGGCTCATGCCCAGTTTGTCGCTGGCCAACTCTGCGGGCGGCGCCTTGGGTTTGTGCATGAACCAGCCAAGTCCGGCCGCCACGCCAGCCACCAGGATCAGCCCGCCCAGCAGCATTGGCCAACGCCGGGAAGGTTTGGCAGCAGGCGCCTCAGCAGCCGGAGAAACAGTGTTATCGCTCATGTTTACAAAACCCAATCCGTGGTGCGGGATGTTTAATAGTTGAAAGTCTTGACCAGCAGCAGGTCACCGATCGCGCGCAGGGGCACGATGAAGGTCTCGCGTTTTTCGTCGACGGTGTTTTCGTTGAGCACCAGGTTGATTTGCGAGGTGATCACCTCGTTCTGGTTGCTGGTCTCATCGAAGTTATAGCCGCCGCTGCCGAAGTTGCCCCAATAGTTCACGTAAACCAGATAGGTGCCATGCAGCGGCGCGGTCATGGTGAACATTTCCGGACCGGGGCCATCGACGCCGTCCGGGTCCAGGCCACCACCGTTGCTCATCGCCGGGCGAGCCCAGAACGCATGCTGGCCGTCTGGAGTAATGATGTGCAGGTCGAGCTCGGCTTTCGGATCGTCCCAACCCAGCACCACGCGAATCCGAGCCGGAGTGCGCAGGTTGTTGGCTTCATAGAATTGGACGCGCTTGAGGGATTTGCCTTCGGCACTGCGCACTTCGACGCTGTTGGAACCGGCGCCAAACGCATACGGCCGGGCGAAACGCCCTTGGTCGTCGGTGTAGAGGTTCAGTGGATTGCCGTTGACGGCCAGCGTGTGCGGCCCGCGTTGCGCGCCGATGGCTTTGAGCTGGCCTTGGATCATCGTGCGATTGCGCTGCACGCCCCGGTCGATGGGCGGCGTGGGATAGGCAACTTGCGGGTTTTCACTGCGATCGAGCAGGCCGTTGTAGCGCCAGCCGCCCACCGGTTCCGACAGCTCGGCCGTCGGCTCGGCGCAGACAGCGGTCGCGCAAACCAGCCCCATCAGCAATAGAAGAAATGAACGCATGTGACGCCTCCTGCCATGCATAACGAAACCTTGCGCCTGATCCTCGGCGCGTTACAGATCCAAAAACTGCGTTTCGTCAGAAAGACCCGTGACTATTGGGTCGTAGAAGGCGCGAAGGTTAGCGATTTGGCGGGTTTTTAACAATCGGATACATCTTGATTTGCGGTGGAGATCACGATGATTGTGGGGCGTGAGCCGAATAGCGGCCTTATTCGGCTCACAAAATGAGCCGAATAATCCTGTTCTGCGGAGGTACCCGAAACCCTGTGGGAGCTAGCCTGCTAGCGATGAGCGTCCAGGCACCGCGTTCATTCAGACAGCACGCGTCATCGTTAACGACCATCGCTGGCAAGCCAGCTCCCACAGGGAAATGCGCACACTTGAAGAGCCAGGTCGACCGGTAGGCCGCCTCGATTGGATTGGCGGTAGCCGCCCCCTCGAGAGGTCGAGTGGAGGTTCTGTGAAGTGGGTAACCCGGCATGGATGCCGGGTTAGCCGCCCCCCGGCCGTGGATGGCCGATGGCGGCGGACCCACGGAGCAGGACCGGAAGGAGGGCATGCCGAGCCTCAGCGAGGCACCGAACGAAAGGGGCAAAAGCGCTTTGGTTACTTTCCGCCGGGCCGCGCAGGCTTTTCGAAAGTGACCCGCCGTAAGGGCGGAACCAATAACCGCCATCACACTAATAATGGATATACACCCACCCAAATCCCTAGCACGCAACGGCCGCTGATTTGCCCATACCCCCCATGTCTGCTAGTGTCGCGCCGGTTTAACGTCAACCGGAAATCGCCGCCATGGCCCGCAAAAAAGCTGCACTGGATTTCGAACAATCCCTCGCCGACCTGCAAACGCTGGTGGAGCGACTGGAGAACGGCGAACTGTCGCTGGAAGACTCGCTGACGGCTTTCGAGCAAGGCATCGGTCTGACCCGCGATTGCCAGGCAGCGCTGGCCCAGGCCGAGCAAAAGGTTCAAGTGCTGCTCGAGCGTGATGGCGAGCTGGCCGAGGAACCCTTCGACGCGGATCAGCCAGAATGATTGCAGCGTATTCGGCGACCAGCCAGGCCCGTGTCAACGCGGCACTGGAAACCTTGTTCAACGCACCCAGCCCGGAACTCGCGCGGCTATACGAAGCCATGCGCTACAGCGTGATGAACGGCGGCAAACGCGTGCGTCCACTGCTGGCCTACGCAGCGTGCGAAGCATTGGGCGGCAAGGCCGAGCAAGCCAACGGCGCAGCCTGCGCGGTGGAGCTGATCCACGCTTACTCGCTGGTGCACGACGATCTGCCGGCGATGGACGACGACGATCTGCGTCGCGGCCAGCCGACCACCCATAAAAAATTCGACGAAGCCTGCGCGATTCTCGCCGGTGACGGTTTGCAGAGCCTGGCCTTCAGCGCCCTGCTCGACCCGCGCCTGAGTTCGTCAGACGCTGAAATCCGCCTGCAAATGGTCAGCGCACTGGCGTTGGCGGCGGGCCCGGCCGGCATGGTCGGCGGTCAAGCCATCGACCTCGGTTCGGTCGGCCTGAAACTCGATCAAAAAGCCCTCGAAACCATGCACCGGCACAAAACCGGCGCGCTGATCGAGGTCAGCGTCAAACTCGGCGCCCTCGCCAGCGGCCGTGCCGAGAAAGACGAACTGAAGTCCTTGCAGACCTATGCACAGGCCATCGGCCTGGCGTTCCAGGTGCAGGACGACATTCTCGACGTCGAAAGCGATACCGAAACCCTCGGCAAACGCCAGGGCGCCGACATCGCGCGCGACAAGCCGACCTACCCGGCCCTGCTCGGCCTTGATGCGGCCAAAGCCTACGCGCTGGAATTGCGCGATCAGGCCCTGCACGCGCTGCGACCGTTTGACGCGGCCGCCGAGCCGTTGCGTGATTTGGCCCGTTATATCGTCGAACGCCGCAGCTGACAGCGTATCGGCCAAAAAAGAGCAACGCGTGGGCAGGGGCCGATGCATCAGGTAAACTGCCGCCTCTTCTATACCTATAACGATTCGCCTGATGCCCACGACGTTTCATGAGATTCCCCGCAAGCGCCCGACCACGCCCCTGCTCGACCGTGCCAACACGCCGGACGGCCTGCGCCGGTTAGGCGAAGCCGAGCTGGAAACCCTGGCCGATGAGTTGCGCCTGGAATTGCTCTACACGGTCGGTCAGACCGGCGGGCATTTCGGTGCCGGCCTGGGCGTCATCGAGCTGACCATCGCGTTGCATTACGTCTTCGACACCCCGGACGACCGGCTGGTGTGGGACGTGGGTCATCAGGCTTATCCGCACAAAATCCTCACCGGCCGCCGCGAGCGCATGGCCACGCTGCGCCAGAAGGACGGCGTCGCCGCGTTCCCGCGTCGTTCCGAGAGCGAGTACGACACCTTTGGCGTCGGCCACTCCAGCACCTCGATCAGCGCCGCGCTGGGCATGGCCATTGCCGCCCGCCTGCAGAACAGCGATCGCAAGGCGATTGCGGTGATCGGTGACGGTGCGTTGACCGCGGGCATGGCCTTCGAGGCGTTGAACCACGCGCCGGAAGTGAACGCCAACATGCTGGTGATCCTCAACGACAACGACATGTCGATCTCGCGCAACGTCGGTGGCTTGTCGAATTACCTGGCGAAAATCCTTTCCAGCCGCACCTACGCAAGCATGCGCGAAGGCAGCAAAAAGGTCCTGTCGCGCCTGCCCGGCGCCTGGGAAATTGCCCGCCGCACCGAAGAATACGCCAAAGGCATGCTGGTTCCCGGCACGCTGTTCGAAGAGCTGGGCTGGAACTACATCGGCCCGATCGATGGCCACGACCTGCCGACCCTGATCGCCACCCTGCGCAACATGCGCGATCTGAAAGGCCCGCAGTTCCTGCACATCGTCACCAAGAAAGGCAAAGGCTTCGCCCCGGCGGAAGTCGACCCGATCGGCTACCACGCGATCACCAAACTCGAACCGCTGGACGCTCCGGCCGCTGCGCCGAAGAAAGCCGGCGGGCCGAAGTACTCCGCCGTGTTCGGCGAATGGCTGTGCGACATGGCCGCGAGCGATCCGCGCTTGGTGGGCATCACCCCGGCGATGAAAGAAGGCTCCGACCTGGTGGCCTTCAGCGAGCGTTTCCCGCTGCGCTATTTCGACGTGGCGATTGCCGAGCAACACGCCGTCACCTTCGCCGCGGGTATGGCCTGCGAAGGCGCGAAACCGGTGGTGGCGATCTATTCGACGTTCCTGCAACGCGGCTACGATCAGCTTGTTCACGATGTGGCGGTGCAAAACCTCGACGTCTTGTTCGCCATCGACCGCGCCGGCCTGGTCGGCGAAGACGGCCCGACCCACGCGGGCAGTTTCGACCTGTCATTCCTGCGCTGCATCCCCGGCATGCTGGTGATGACCCCGAGCGACGAAAACGAACTGCGCAAAATGCTCACCACCGGCCACCTGTACAACGGCCCGGCGGCGGTGCGCTATCCGCGCGGCACCGGCCCGAACGCAACCATCGAGAAAGACCTGCAACCGATCGAGATCGGCAAAGGCGTGGTCCGCCGCCAGGGCAGCAAAGTCGCCCTGCTGGTGTTTGGCGTGCAACTGGCCGAGGCGTTGAAAGTCGCCGAAACGCTGGATGCCACCGTGGTCGACATGCGTTTCGTCAAACCGCTGGATGAAGCACTGGTTCGCGAAATCGCCGGCAGCCATGAGTTGCTGGTGACCATCGAAGAAAACGCGATCATGGGCGGTGCCGGTGGCGCGGTCAGCGAATTCCTCGCCCGCGAGAACATCCTCAAGTCGATGCTGCACCTGGGCTTGCCGGATGTTTACGTCGAACACGCCAAGCCTGCGCAAATGTTGGCCGAGTGCGGGTTGGATGAAGCAGGGATCGAAGCGTCGGTGCGTCAGCGGCTGCAACTGCTGAACATCTGATCCACTGAATAAATGCAATACCCTGTGGGAGCGAGCCTGCTCGCGATTGCGGTCTGTCAGTCAATGTAGATGTTGACTGAAAGAGCGCAATCGCGAGCAGGCTCGCTCCCACAGTGGTTTTCTATGCCCTTCAAAACTTTTGTTCGCTTTAAAGCGTCAACGGACTGCCCATGAAACTCTCCCCCCTCGCCCTGACGCTGACACTTCTGCCGTCCGGCCCACTGCTGGCCGACACTTTCGAACGCGACCAGGCCCTGAAGCTGCCCGACGTGCTGATCAGCGCCAACCGCCAGGTCGAAGCCCGCAACGACAGCAGCGCCGCCAACACCGTATTCACCCGCGAGGACATCGACCGCCTGCAACCAAGCAGCGTCACTGACTTGCTGCGTCGGGTGCCCGGTGTGCAAGTCGGGCAAACCGGCGGGCGCGGTAGTCTTCCGGGGATTTACATTCGAGGGACGAAGTCGGCGCAGAGCCTGGTGCTGGTGGACGGTCAACGCATCGGCAACTCGACCTCCGGCGACAGTAACCTGCAACACATCAACATCGAGCAGGTCGAGCGCGTGGAAGTGCTGCGCGGCTCCCGTTCGGTGATTTACGGCAGCGATGCGATTGGCGGGGTGATCCAGATTTTCACCCGCCGTGGCGCCGAACAGGGTCTGCAACCGCGTCTGCATATGGGCTTTGGCAGCAACCAGACGTGGGAGCGCAGCCTCGGATTATCCGGTGGCGATGAGAAAACCCGCTTCAACCTGGGCGCCAGCCTCGATGAAACGGCCGGGATCAATCGCACCCATGAGTCCTACCCGAGCGATGGCGATCACGATGAGTATCGCAACCAGTCGTTGAGCCTGAGCCTGAGTCACGCCCTCACCGATGACGTCGAAATCGGCGCCAACGTGCTGGATAACCGCGGCAAAAGCGAGATCGACAATCCGTTCGGGCGCTACGACGAAATGACAAAAACGTCCTACCAACAGCGGCCATACAGTGATTTCACCGTGAGCGGCGTCAGCAGTTACGTCGATGCGCGCATCAACGACCTGTGGAAAACCCGCGTCGAATTCGGCCACAGCGAGAACCGCGAGAAATCCTTCGACAAGCTCAGCGACGAACGCAGCGTGTTCAACACGTATCGCGACTCAGTGAACTGGCAGAACGACCTGACGCTGAACGAGCGCAATGGCCTGACCCTGGGCGGCGACTGGTACGAAGACCGCATCAACAGCAGCACAGCGTTCGACGAGGACAGCCGCTGGAACCGCGCAGCGTTTATCCAGCATCGCTATCAGGCAGACAGCTTCTCCACGGAACTGGGCCTGCGCCGCGACCAGAACCAGCAGTTCGGCAGTCAGAACAGCTGGAGCGGCACGTTCACCCTGCCGTTGAACCCGGACAACGATGTGCTGCTGACCTACAGCGAAGGCTTTCGCGCACCGACGTTCAATGACTTGTATTACCCGGGTTTCAGCAATCCTGACCTGAAGCCCGAAACCTCGAAAAGTTACGAGCTGCAATGGCGCAGCCAGCTGACCGATACCAGCCGCCTCGAAGCCTCGCTGTATCGCACTGACCTCAAGGACGCGATTATCGTCGGCAGCAACTACCGTCCGCAGAACGTCGCCTCGGCACGGATCAACGGGTTTGAAGCAGCGTTGAAGCAAGAACTGTTCGGCTGGCAGAGCAATCTTGGCGTGGCGATCATCGACCCACAGGATCGTGCCAGTGGCCATACGTTGGCGCGGCGTGCACGGCGGACATTGAGTCTGGATCTGGATCGACAGTTTGATCGGCTGGGCCTCGGCGCCAGTTGGCAAGCGGTGAGCAGCAGTTACGACGATGAGAACAATCAGCAGCCGTTAGGCGGGTATGCGCTGCTGGCTTTGCGCAGCAGTTGGGCGCTGAATCACGAAATCAAGCTTGAGTTGAAGGTCGACAACCTGTTGGACAAGGGTTACAGCCGGGCGCTGTACAGCCATGATGACAGTCAGTTCGGGTATCGCGAGGAAGGTCGGGCGTGGATGTTTGGGGTGACCTGGACACCAGAGCTTTGATCCAGGGCTTGCCCGCGATGTATGCACCTCGGTCTCAGCGGTCGGGCGCGATGACTTGGCACAACTTGGCCGTCGCCTCAATCATCTGCCCACTCGGCCGCTCCAGCCCTTTATCCGTCACCAACCGCAATCGGCCCTGCGCCACCGCCGTCACTTGTGGCCAGGCCTTCCAAGCCTCCAGCTGCGCCTGATCGCTGGCCAGAATCACCTCGGGATTGCGCTGCAACACCGCCTCCACGCTGACTTGCGGCGCCGGCAATGCCAGGTCGGCAAACACATTGCGCGCGCCGCACACGTCCAGAGCATCGCTGATGATCTGCCCGCCGCCGACGGTGTACAGCGGACGATCCCAGACCTGGTAAAACACCCGCAACGGTTCGTCCCGTCGATAGCGCTGGCGCAGTGCATCGAGGCGCTGACGCAGATCGCTGGCCAGTGACACGCCACGCTCGGGCCGGCCGAGCTGCGCGGCAATCGCTTCGATTTGCGCGGTCAGTTGTTCAAGGTTGTGCGGATCGGCGACGTAGGTGGGGATGTTCAGGCGCTTGAGTTGTTCACGCTGGGCCGGGCCGACGCTGCCAGGCCAGAGCAGCAGCAAATCGGGTTTCAGGCTGAGCAGCCGCTCCATATCCAACTGACCGTAGCGGCCAACGGATGGAAGGTCCTTGAGTTCAGCAGGACGATCGCCGGCATCCAGAACACCGACCAGAAGATCAGCTGAACCCAGCTCAACGACGATTTCAGAGAGCGACGGCGCGAGGCTGACGACGCGCTCGACCGCAACAGCCGAAGCGTTGACGAGCAGCAGCAAAACCGCCAGCCCGATGCGGCGCATCAGCCGAGTTGACGGGGGATACGGTAGAGGTAGAACAGCACCGTGGTCGACAGCGCCAGGAGCACCAACGGTACGGCTTCAAGCCCCACGAAGACGGCCAACGCACCGATCCAGGCGGGCAAACCAGCGGCGAGAAACGCAGTACGGCGCTTGGCAGCCAAGACAATCCAGGCGGCGGGCTCTTCAGGGGTATCGAAGGCTTTCTGGGTGGCGATCAGTGCGTGTTTATAGCCACCGAAAAACTTCAGGCTGACAAACATCGAGGCCACACCGGCGATGAACATCGGCATCGCCAGCACCGGCAGGATCGCCTCGCCCTGACCGAAAACGCCGTTGATCACAAACAGTGGCAACAAGGCCAGCGCCAGGTATTGCCACCAACTGACGGACAGTCGCCGCCGAACTTGACCGCGGGTCACGCCCGGTCAACCTCACCCTGATGCTCGTTGCCCATCATATGGTCGAGCTTGCTGGCCTTGGTGGCCAGGTAGAGTTTGTTGTGCGGATTGTGGCCGGTGTGCAACGGCACGCGCTCGGCGACAACGATGCCCATGTCGGTCAGGGCTTTGACCTTGCGCGGGTTGTTGGTCATCAGGCGCAGGGATTTCACGCCCAGGTGCTCGAGCATCGGCAGGCACATGGCGTAGTCGCGCTGGTCCGCGGCGAAGCCCAGACGCTCGTTGGCTTCAACGGTGTCGGCGCCGCCGTCCTGCAATTCATAGGCGCGGATCTTGTTCAGCAAGCCAATGCCGCGGCCTTCCTGACGCAGGTACAGCAACACGCCACGGCCTTCACGGGCGATGGCCTGCAAGGCGGCCTCGAGTTGCGAGCCGCAGTCGCAGCGCTGGCTGAACAAGGCATCGCCAGTCAGGCATTCGGAGTGCAAGCGGCCGAGTACCGGGGCACCGTCGCCGAACTCACCGAGGCTCAGCACGACGTGCTCGCGCCCGTTTTCTTCATCGAGAAAGCCGTGCATGGTGAATTGCGCAAAAGGCGTTGGCAGCTTGGAAGCGGCGACAAAAACGACAGGCACCGGTGTGCTCCTGATCAATAAGTACTGGAGATTCGCAGACGCGGCATTGTAACAGCAGGTTCCTACAGACGCTTAGGCTGAATTATGGAGCATAACGATCTAAAAGTTTGATCCCCGCCCTGTTTCAGCCCCTGTGGGAGCGAGCTTGCTCGCGATAGCGATGTGTCAGTCGACATCAATGGTGAATGAGCGTCCGCTATCGCGAGCAAGCTCGCTCCCACAGGAATCATCACGCACGCAGGATCTTTGTTCAGTTCGAATCAAACGGATACGGCTGCTTCCAGCGTTCGAAGATCGGTTTCAGTCGGCCGTTTTTGACCAGCAGCTCCATTCGCCGGTCGAACAGCGCCATCAACTCCCGCGCCTTGGGCGTATCGGCAAAGCACAGGTACAGCGGCAATTCTGCGATGTGCGTGCGTCGGAACTGGGACGGATCCTTGGCCTGGCGGACTATGTAATCCACCTCGGTCAGCGCGTCGATGTAGAAATCGGCGCGGTCGTGGGTCAGCATCGACAGAATGCCAGTGCGCCGAACGACTTCGTTATAGCGGTTTATGTTGGGCAGGTAATTCTGGAAATCATAGCCGCGAACCCAGGCCAGTCGATAATTGCCCAGGGTCTCCGGGGTCGGCGTCGGGTTATTGGCCAGCCCTAGGGCGTAAATGTGATCGGTGTCGTAATTCCAACGCGGATACAGCAGGTCGCTGACTTCATCGCGATAGCCGCCGACACAGGCGTCCACTTCGCCCCGCTGGACCAGGCCGATGGCGCGAATGTAAGGTTCGGTGCGGATGTCCAGCTTAACCCCGGCCGGCTCGAAGACTTCACGCAGCACATCCCAACCCAGGCCACGGCCATCGGCGGCGGTGTAGTCTTCCCAGTCTTCGCTGGCCAGATGGATCACCGATGGCGTGGTCACTGCCTCCCCCGCCAGGGCGAGCGAAGCAAACAGGGCGAAACCCGTCACAACCAACCAGCGTCGAGCCATCCTAGTCTCCTGCTCCGCCACTCATCAGGCGAAAATCCATACCAGCCCCTGCATCGCCAACCACGCGAACACCCCGGCCAATACGTCGTCGAGCATGATCCCGACACCGCCGTGCACATGCCGGTCGATCCAGTGAATCGGCCACGGCTTGAGAATGTCGAAGAAGCGGAACACCAGAAAACCCGCGAGCAACCAGTACCAGCCTTCCGGCACCAGCCACAGGGTGATCCACATCCCGACCATTTCGTCCCAGACGATGCCTTCGTGGTCGTGCACGCGCAAATCGTCGGCCACTTTGCCGCACAGCCAGAAGCCGAACAGCATGGTGATGCCCAGCATCAGCCAGTAACCCCAGTCGGGCAGCATCTGCCACAACGGAATAAAGGGTAGCGCAACCAAGGAACCCCAGGTGCCCGGTGCCTTTGGCAAGGTGCCCGAACCGAAGCCGAACGCCAGGAAATGCCATGGATTGCGCCAGACCGACGGCGGTACGAATTCCGCCGGAACCTGTTTGGGATGATCTGTCACGGTGTCTCCCGAAAATGTTGATAGCCCCGGGTTTGCGGGGTGATGTCTTGTCCGGCAGCATCCAACAGCACGACGCCCTGTCCCGCCACCACACGCCCGACCACATGGATCGGCCAGCCATCTGCCATCAGTTGTGGCAACTCGACGGACGGTAAGGTGAAGGCCAGCACGTAGTCATCTCCGCCGCTCAGGGCAGCGTGTTCGGCACCCGGTTGACCGAGGAAGGCCACTAAAGCCTTCGACAGCGGCAATCGGTCCCGTTCAACCTGAAGGCCGACCTTCGACGCGAGCGCGATGTGCCCGCAGTCGGCGAGCAGGCCGTCGGAGATGTCCAGCGCCGAAGTCGCCTTGCCGCGCAATGCCTGGCCCAATGCGAGTTGCGGTTGCGGCGACCAGTAATGCGCCAACAGCGGATCGGCGATGGCGGCGTCGGCAGTTCGCTGACCGAGCACCAGCGGCAAGGCACCGGCGGCGTTGCCCAGTTCACCGCCGACACAAAGCAACTCGCCTGGCTGCGCGCCACTGCGGGTCAGCGCCAAACCGCCCGGCACACGCCCGAACACCGTCATGGTCAGGCTCAACGGCCCACGGGTGGTATCGCCGCCCACCAGTGCCACACCGCAGCGCTGCGCCATGAGGGTCAATCCACGGGCATACGCTTGCAGCCAGTCGGCGGTCGCCGAAGGCAAGGTCAGGGCAAGGGTAAAGGCAACGGGGGTGGCGCCCATGGCAGCCAGATCGCTGACGGCCACGGCCAGCGAACGCTGACCGAGCAGAAACGGGTCGCAAGGGTCTGCGAAATGCACACCGGCCACGAGCGTGTCGGTGGAAATCGCCAACTGCTCCCCGGGAGGAACAGCCAGCAAGGCGCAGTCATCGCCGATCCCGAGGGCAACGCCTTCGCCGCCTTGCGCACAGGGCGCGGCGGCGAAGAAATTGCGAATCAGCTCAAACTCACCCATCGCAGTTTCAAGCGCGGGTTAGCGCTTGAACGCCTTCACTTCAGCTTCACGCAGACGCGGGGCCAGCTTGTCGAGTACACCGTTGACGAATTTGTGGCCGTCGGTGGAACCGAAGACTTTCGCCAGCTCGATACCTTCGTTGATCACAACGCGGTACGGCACGTCGACGCGCTCGAGCAGTTCCCAGGTGGACAGGCGCAATACTGCCAGTTCAACCGGGTCCAGCTCTTCGATGGTCAGGTCCAGGCACGGCTTGAGAGCCGCGTCGATCTTGTCCATCTGCGCGGGAACCCCGTGGAGGATTTCACGGAAGTAGGCGCCATCGACATCGCTGAAATCGTTATCGACCCGGAACTGCGCTTCGATCTCGTTCAGCGACTGCTTGGCCATGTGCCATTGGTACAGCGCCTGGGTCGCGAGCTGACGGGCTTCGCGACGCTTGACGCTTTTCGATGGCTTGCCGGCATCCGCAGGCTTTGGATCGCGCGGGTTGAAACGATCGCTTTCGTCGCTAATCACTTGGCCTCCAACTGCGCCAGCAGGCTGACCATTTCCAGGGCGGACAGGGCAGCTTCGGCACCTTTGTTACCGGCCTTGGTGCCGGAACGTTCGATGGCTTGCTCGATGGAGTCAACGGTCAGGACGCCGAAAGCGACCGGTACGCCGAATTCCATGGACACCTGGGCCAGGCCCTTGGTGCATTCGCCCGCCACGTATTCGAAGTGCGGCGTACCGCCACGAATGACCGCGCCCAGGGCGATGATTGCCGCGTACTCGCCCTTCTGAGCGACTTTCTGCGCAACCAGCGGGATTTCGAAGGCGCCAGGCGCGCGGATGATGGTGATGTCGCTTTCGCTCACGCCATGGCGAACCAGGGCATCAACTGCACCGCTGACCAGGCTTTCAACGACGAAGCTGTTGAAACGGCCTACTACCAAAGCGTAGCGGCCTTTAGGGGCGATGAAGGTACCTTCGATGGTCTTCAGGGTCATTCGTTAGTTCTCTTAAAGAGCCGGGACGCGTCTTCTACGCGTCCCTCAGTGATATTTGAACCGCGAATACAGGGCCGGTAACAACCGGTCATTATTCGGAGGGCACGTATTCTACAACTTCCAGATCGAAACCGGATATCGCATTAAATTTCATGGGTGCAGACATCAGGCGCATTTTGCGCACGCCCAGGTCCCGAAGAATCTGCGAACCGGCACCGACGATGCTGTAGGTGGTCGGTTTTTTCGCCGGTGCGTGCTCTGCGGTTTCACGGATGTGTGCCAGCAATACGTCGCCATCGAGCGGGTGACCGAGCAACAGCACCACGCCGCTGCCCGCCTCGGCAACCGCAGCCATGGCGGCACGCAGGCTCCAGCGGCCCGGCTGCCTGACCATCAACAGGTCGCGCAGCGGGTCCATGTTGTGCACGCGAACCAGGGTCGGCTCTTCAGCGCAGACGTTGCCCAGGGTCAGGGCCATGTGCACGTCGCCTTCCACGGAATCACGATAGGTCACCAGGTTGAATTGGCCCAGTTCGCTGTCCAGCGGCTGTTCGGCAATCCGCTGAACGGTACGTTCGTGGATCATCCGGTAGTGAATCAGGTCGGCGATGGTGCCGATCTTGATGTTGTGCTCGGCGGCGAAGGTTTCCAGTTCGGCGCGACGGGACATGGTGCCGTCGTCGTTCATCACTTCGCAGATCACGCCGCTCGGCTCGAAACCGGCCATGCGCGCGAGGTCGCAGGCAGCTTCAGTGTGGCCGGCGCGGGCCAGGGTGCCGCCGGCCTGGGCCATCAGCGGGAAGATGTGGCCAGGGCTGACGATGTCTTCAGCCTTGGCGTCTTTCGCGGCAGCGGCCTGCACGGTGCGCGCGCGGTCGGCGGCGGAGATGCCGGTGGTCACACCAGTCGCCGCTTCGATCGATACGGTGAACTTGGTGCCGAAACCGGAACCGTTGCGCGGCGCCATCAGCGGCAGCTTCAGCAGTTCGCAGCGCTCGCGGCTCATCGGCATGCAGATCAGGCCACGGGCATGCTTGGCCATGAAGTTGATGTGCTCAGGCTGGCAGCACTCGGCGGCCATGATCAGGTCGCCTTCGTTCTCGCGGTCTTCGTCATCCATGAGGATGACCATCTTGCCTTGGCGGATGTCTTCAACCAGTTCTTCGATGCTATTGAGCGCCACAAGGCACCCCCTTGAGTCAGGATTTGAGGTAGCCGTTGGCGGCCAGAAAGCTTTCAGTGATGTTTCCAGAAGCAGGCTCTGCGGCCTTGTCGCCTAGCAGCAGGCGCTCCAGATAACGGGCAAGCAAGTCGACTTCAAGGTTCACCCGGCGACCTGGCTGGTACGACGCCATGATGGTTTCGCTCAGGGTGTGCGGAATGATCGTCAGCAGGAACTCGGCGCCATCGACCGCGTTCACGGTCAGGCTGGTGCCGTCGACGGTGATCGAGCCTTTATGGGCGATGTACTTCGCGAGTTCCTTCGGTGCACGGATGCGGAATTCCACGGCGCGTGCGTTCTCGGTGCGGGCAACCACTTCGCCCACGCCATCGACGTGACCGCTGACCAGATGCCCGCCGAGGCGAGTGGTCGGGGTCAGGGCTTTTTCCAGGTTGACCGGGCTGCCGCTTTTCAGGTCGTTCATGGCGGTGCAGTCGAGGGTTTCGCGACTGACGTCAGCCGCAAAGCCATTGCCCGGCAATTCAACGGCCGTCAGGCACACGCCGTTGACCGCGATGCTATCGCCCAGTTTGACGTCGCTCAGATCGAGCTTGCCGGTTTCTACGTGTACCCGCACATCTCCGCCTTTTGGGGTCAATGCACGAATACTGCCGATGGATTCGATGATGCCGGTAAACATGGAGTCCTCCTCGAGAACAGGGCCGTCGCGTGGCGCAGGCCGGAATTATACGCTCGCCGCTGGCGCAGGAATGGCAATGACTCGCCAGTCATCGCCAACCGCGCGGATTTCAGTGATTTTCAGCTCGGGCGCATCTTTCATCTGCGCCAGCGGCCAGTCCAGCAATGGCCGGGCCGAAGAGCCGAGAAACTTGCCAGCGATGAAGATCTGGAACTCGTCCACCAGACCTTGCTGGGCAAATGCCCCCGCCAGACGCGGCCCGGCCTCGACCAGCACTTCATTGACGCCACGATTGGCCAGTTCGACCAGCAACTTGCGCAGGTCGACCAAACCATCGTCGCCGGCCACGATCAGGCATTCCGGACCGTTGGCGTATTGCTCTTCGATTGCCATGCAGGTGGCGACCAGCGCCGGGCCGGCCTTGAAGAACGGCGCATCGAGCGGCACGCGCAGGCGGCCGTCAATCAGCACACGCAGCGGCGGACGGCTCATGGCCAACGCGGTTTGCTCGGCGTCCAGCCCCAACTCACCCGCACGCACGGTCAAACGGGCATTGTCAGCGAGCACCGTGTCGGCACCGGTCAGGACCACGCTGGCCTGGGCGCGCAGGCGCTGTACCGCCGAGCGTGCGGCCGGGCCGGTGATCCATTGGCTTTCGCCGCTGTCCATCGCCGTGCGACCGTCGAGGCTCATGGCCAACTTGACCCGCACGAACGGCAAGCCGTGCTCCATGCGCTTGAGGAAGCCTTGATTGAGCTTGCGCGCCTCGCCTTCCAGCACACCGCTTTCGATCGCGATGCCGGCCTGAGCCAGACGCTGCATGCCGCGACCGGCCACCGACGGGTTCGGGTCCTGCATCGCCGCAACCACGCGAGCGACGCCCGCGTTCACCAGTGCATCGGCACAGGGCGGTGTGTGGCCGTGGTGGCTGCACGGCTCGAGGGTCACGTAAGCGGTGGCGCCTCGGGCTTTGTCGCCCGCAGCGCGCAGGGCGTGGACTTCGGCGTGGGGTTCGCCGGTGCGCTCGTGCCAGCCTTCGCCGACAATTTGCCCGTCCTTCACGATCACGCAGCCAACCCGCGGGTTGGGGTGGGTCGTGTAATAGCCTTTGCGCGCCAGTTCCAGGGCGCGGGCCATGTAATGGGCGTCGAGGATGGCAAGCTCTGTGGCAGTGGTCATTCTTTCACCGGCTCACGGGCCAGGCGATCGATCTCTTCGCGGAACTCGTTGAGGTCCTGGAAGCGCCGATACACGGAGGCGAAACGAATGTAGGCGACTTCGTCGAGCTTTTGCAGCTCGGCCATCACCAGTTCACCGACCACGAGGGACTTGACCTCACGCTCGCCGGTGGCTCGCAGTTTGTGTTTGATGTGCACCAGCGACGATTCGAGGCGTTCGACACTCACCGGGCGCTTCTCCAGCGCACGTTGCATGCCGGCGCGGAGTTTTTCTTCGTCGAACGGCTGGCGGCTGCCGTCGGTTTTGATCAGGCGCGGCAACACCAGTTCAGCGGTTTCGAACGTCGTGAAACGTTCGCCGCAGGCCAGGCATTCGCGCCGGCGGCGCACCTGTTCGCCCTCGGCGACCAGACGCGAGTCGATGACCTTGGTGTCGTTGGCACCGCAGAAGGGACAGTGCATGGTGGCAGGCAACAAAAAAAGGGAGGGCCATGGTAGCGCATCCCGGTGGCAAGACAAGCCATAGGGTTTGCGGTATACAGACTGGCTATAGAGAACGATCCATGGATTTCACCTTGCTGGAGCCGCAAATGTCCCTCAGACCGCTCGTATTGCTCAGCCTTTTCAGCCTGTTGGTGGCCTGCAGCAGCGATGCACCCAAGCCCCAGCCGCCGACGCCAGGGCCAGCCCCACAGGCGGCGCAGAAGAAAGCCAAAGAGTCCGCCAACCTCGGCCCGCTCCCCGCGTATCAACGGGAACTGAGCGGCACCCTGCAAGGCGTGCCGGCCGGTGCGGAAGTCGAGCTGGCCCTGCTGGTAATCGACGACAAGGACCGCCCGCAACAACTGCTCGCCAGTTCCAGCCTGATCGGCACCAATCAAGCGCTGCCGTTTCACCTGCGTTTCAACCCGGAATCGTTTCCGGCCGGTGTCCGCGTGGAACTGCGGGGCCGCGCCAGCCAGTCCGGCCAGCTGATTTTGCACCTGCCGTCGCAAGTCATCACACAGGCAACGACCCAGGCCTTGGGTCAGCTGCAATTCGTCAAAGCGCCATGATTGCACCGTTCGACCTGCAACAGGCCTTGGGCGAGTTGCTCGGTGATGCACAGCTTGTCCCGGTCGCATTGCCCGATACCGCCCTGAAACTCTGGCTGATCGACGGCGACAACATGGACCGCGCCTTCAGCCCGGAAGAAACCCGGCGGATTCTGCATGAACCGCCGTACTGGAGTTTTTGCTGGGCCAGCGGGTTGTCGATGGCCCGCTATCTCGCCAAATTCCCCGAGTGGGTCAAAGGCAAGCGCGTACTGGATTTTGGTGCCGGTTCCGGAGTCGCGGGGATTGCCGCCGTGAAAGCCGGGGCGCTGGAGGTGGTGGCCTGTGACCTGGACCCGCTGGCGATTGCCGCGTGTCGGGCGAATGCCGAACTCAATGAAGTGGAACTGAGCTACTCGACGGACTTTTTCGCCGAGGCGGACCGGTTTGATCTGATCCTGGTCGCCGACGTGTTGTATGACCGGGCGAACCTGCCGCTGCTCGACGAGTTTTTGAGCCGTGGCCAGGAGGCGCTGGTGGCGGATTCACGGGTGCGGGATTTTCGTCATCCGTTGTATCAACGCATCGAAATGCTCGAAGCGATGACCTTGCCGGACCTGGCTGAGCCTGAAGAGTTTCGGCATGTGAGCCTGTACCACGCGCGGCGCGGCTAAAAGCATCGCGGGCAAGCCCGCTCCCACAAGGGATTCGGGCCTGGCGCTAAATCCGTGTTCCACACAAAACCACTGTGGGAGCGGGCTTGCCCGCGAAAGCGTCCTGTCAGACGACACACTTCTCAAAGACCACCCCGCTTCCGGCCACACCCCACCAAGTCGTATAGTTGCCCTATTCACGCTTTTACGAGATCCCCCATGAGTCAGGAAACGCCGTACATCTTCGACGCCACGACTGCCGATTTCGACCAGTCGGTAATCGAGAACTCTTTCCACAAACCGGTGCTGGTGGATTTCTGGGCCGAATGGTGTGCGCCCTGCAAAGTGCTGATGCCGATGCTGCAGACCATTGCCGAGAGCTATCAGGGCGAATTGCTGCTGGCCAAGGTCAACTGCGACCTCGAACAGGACATCGTTGCCCGCTTCGGCATTCGCAGCCTGCCGACCGTGGTGTTGTTCAAGGATGGCCAGCCAGTGGACGGTTTTGCCGGTGCGCAACCGGAATCCGCCGTCCGCGCCATGCTGGAGCCTCACGTACAAATGCCGCCACCGGCGGCGGCCGACCCTTTCGAGCAGGCTCAGGCGCTGTTTGACGAAAGTCGTTTCGCCGACGCAGAAGCGATTCTCAAAGTGCTGCTGGGCGAAGACAACACCAACGCCAAAGCGCTGATTCTGTATGCCCGTTGCCTGACTGAACGGGGCGAGCTGGGTGAAGCGCAAACCGTGCTCGACGCGGTCAAAAGCGATGAACACAAGGCGGCGTTGGCCGGCGCAAAAGCGCAGATCCAGTTTCTCGGCCAGGCCAAGGACCTGCCGGATGCCGCGGACCTGAAGGCGCGTCTGGCGAAGAACCCGCAGGACGATGAGGCGGTGTATCAACTGGCGATCCAGCAACTGGCCCGTCAGCAGTACGACGCGGCGCTGGATGCATTGCTCAAGCTGTTCATCCGCAACCGCAGCTACAGCGAAGGCTTGCCGCACAAGACCTTGCTGCAAGTGTTCGAATTGCTGGGCAATGATCATCCGTTGGTGACCACGTACCGTCGCAAGTTGTTTGCTGCGCTGTACTAAGCCGGGTTGATCCAGCTATAGAGCGGCGTATCCCCGCCGCTCGACACTTTCACCTGCGCGCTATGGCGCAACCGCACCAACAGGCGTTTGCCCGACGATGGGCTGCCCGTCAGTCCTTCCAGTTGCTCAAGCAAATCAGGCCCGCTCAATTGTCCGGCCTTGCGCAACAAATCCTTTGCAATCTGCCACTGCGCATCGTCCTGATTGACCGGTTTCGACGGCGCCACGCTGGCTTCAGGCTTGACCACCTGCAACTGTGCGCCGAGCCGCGCCCAGTCACCGTCGTCCATCTCCAGGGTCAAATCCACCGGCCAGTCGCCGATGCTTCCGCGTATTCGCAACATAAGTCTGCTCCTGCACATTTCTGACCCACATGCTCCCATGGGACTTGTGCAACGCCAAGCGGACGGTCAAACTCTCCGCACTTACGTTATAAGATTACATAACAATTTATTCATTTTACCTTCGGAGACCCGCCATGCGTCGTCTGCTGCTCGCTTTGCCGTTTGCCCTGTTGCCGCTGGCCCTCGCTCACGCCGCTGATGAACATGATCACGACCATGAACACGGCAGCCTTGGCGCCCACGAACATGGTGTCGGACGCCTGAACGCAGCGCTGGACGGTCAGACCCTCGAACTTGAGCTGGAAAGCCCGGCGATGAACCTGGTGGGTTTCGAACACGCCGCCACCACCGACGCCGACAAAGCCAAAGTCGCCGCCGCCCGTGCGCAACTTGAAAAGCCGCTGACCCTGTTCAACCTGCCGAAAGCAGCGGGTTGTGTGGTCGCGACTCAGGAACTGGAAAGCCCGCTGTTCGGTGACAAGCCGGATGCCGATGATGATCATGACGACGATGCCAAAGACGAGCATCACCACGACCACAGCGAAATCCACGCTCACTACCAGTTCACCTGCGCGACGCCGGGCGCACTGAAAACCCTGGATCTGGCAAACCTTTTCAACACGTTCCCGGCGACCCAGAAAATTCAGGTACAACTGATCAGCCCGAGCGGGCAGCAAGGGGTAGAAGTGACGGCCAAGGCGGCTGCCCTGAAATTTTGAATCCACTCGAAGAACCCTGTGGGAGCGAGCTTGCTCGCGATGAGGTCCTGACATTCAACATCTTTGTTGGCTGACACACCGCTATCGCGAGCAAGCTCGCTCCCACAGGAGGTTGTATTGAATGTGAAATTGAGACGAACCCATGAAACCGGCGCCATGACCCAAGCACTCATCGAACTGTCCGACCTGGGCTTCAGTTGGCCCGGTCACTCGACCTTACTGGACATCCCGGCCTTCCGCCTGGAACCGGGTGAAACGCTCTTCCTCAAAGGCCCCAGCGGCAGCGGCAAGACCACCCTGCTCGGCCTGCTCGGTGGTGTGCAGAAGCCGGATCGCGGCAGCATTCGCCTGCTCGGCCAGGAACTGACCGAACTCGGCGCCGGTGCGCGTGATCGCTTCCGCGTCGATCACACCGGCTACATTTTCCAGCAGTTCAACCTGCTGCCGTTTCTCTCAGTGCGCGAGAACGTCGAGCTGCCCTGCCACTTCTCCCGACTGCGCGCCGAACGGGCCATCCAGCGCCATGGCAGCGTCGATCAAGCCGCCGCCACCCTGCTCGCTCATTTGGGTTTGAAGGATGAAAGCCTCCTCAGCCGCCGCGCCGATTCGCTGTCCATCGGCCAACAACAACGCGTCGCCGCCGCCCGCGCCTTGATCGGTCAGCCGGAACTTGTGATCGCCGACGAGCCGACCTCGGCCCTGGATTACGACGCCCGCGAAAATTTCATTCGCCTGTTGTTCGCCGAATGCCGCGAAGCCGGGTCGAGTCTGTTGTTCGTCAGTCACGACCAAAGCCTCGCGCCGCTGTTCGATCGCCACTTGTCACTGGCCGATCTTAATCGCGCCGCCACCCTGTCCGAGGTTTGAGATGTATCTGTTTCGTCTAGCCATGGCCAGCCTGGCTAACCGCCGCTTCACCGCGATCCTCACCGCGTTCGCCATCGCCCTGTCGGTCTGCCTGCTGCTGGCCGTGGAGCGGGTTCGCACCGAAGCCAAGGCCAGTTTTGCCAGCACCATCAGCGGCACCGACCTGATCGTCGGCGCCCGCTCCGGTTCGGTGAACCTGCTGCTGTACTCGGTGTTCCGCATCGGCAACGCCACCAACAACATTCGTTGGGACAGCTTCGAACACTTCGCCAACAATCCGAAAGTGAAGTGGGCGATCCCGATGTCGCTCGGCGATTCCCATCGCGGTTACCGGGTGATGGGCACCACCGAGGCGTACTTCGAGCACTACCAGTACGGCCATCAACAACACCTGGAAGTGGCCGACGGTCGCGCCTTTGCCACCGACCCCTTCGAAGTAGTGCTCGGCGCCGAAGTGGCCGATGCGCTGCACTACAAACTCGGCGACAAACTGGTGCTGGCCCACGGCGTGGCGGTGATCAGCCTGGTCAAACACGACGACAAACCGTTCACCGTGGTCGGCATTCTCAAACGCACCGGCACCCCGGTCGACCGTACATTGCACATCAGCCTCGGCGGCATGGAAGCCATTCACGTCGACTGGCACAACGGCGTTCCCGCGCGCGGCAACGGTCGGATCAGTGCCGATCAGGCGCGCAACATGGACCTGACGCCGCAAGCGATTACCGCGTTCATGCTCGGCCTCAACAGCAAGATTTCGACCTTTGCGCTGCAGCGTGAAATCAACGAATTCCGTGGCGAACCGATGCTGGCGATCCTGCCGGGCGTGGCGCTGCAAGAGCTGTGGAGTTTGATGAGCACCGCAGAAAAAGCCTTGTTCGTGGTCTCGCTGTTCGTGGTGCTGACCGGGTTGATCGGCATGCTCACGGCGATTCTCACCAGCCTGAATGAACGTCGGCGCGAGATGGCGATCCTGCGTTCGGTGGGTGCTCGTCCGTGGCACATCGCGACGTTGCTGGTGCTGGAGGCGTTTGCTCTGGCGCTGTCCGGCGTGATCGCCGGCGTGGCGCTGCTTTACGTGTGCATCGCGGCGGCTCAGGGTTACGTGCAAGCCAATTACGGTTTGTATCTGCCGCTGGCGTGGCCAAGTGAATATGAATGGACGCTGCTCGGTGGCATCCTGATCGCCGCGTTGCTGATGGGCAGCGTGCCGGCGTGGCGCGCGTATCGCCAATCCCTGGCCGATGGCCTGTCGATCCGACTATGAGGACGTTAATGATGCCCCGCGCTCTGCTTGCGCTGTTGATGCTGGTCGCCCTGCCGCTGTGGGCGGCCGAACCGAAAGAGCTGACCTGGTCGGAAATGATCCCGCCGGACGCCGCGCCGGAAGTACCAAACATGACGCCGCTGCACGATATGTCGCAGATGAGCAGCACGTTGTCCGCCGAGTCGGCGCCAGCCGCCAGACAGGACATGCCCAATGCGCCTGTGGTGAAGAGCCTCGACGGTCAGAACATCCGCCTGCCGGGTTACATCGTGCCGCTGGAAGTGAGCGAAGAAGGTCGTACCACGGAGTTTCTGCTGGTGCCGTATTTCGGCGCCTGCATCCACGTACCGCCACCGCCGTCGAACCAGATCGTGCATGTGAAAAGCGAAGTCGGCGTGAAGCTGGACGAGCTGTATCAGCCTTACTGGATCGAGGGGGCGTTGCAGGTCAAGGCGTCGACCAGCGAATTGGCGGATGCGGGGTATCAGATGGAAGCGGACAAGATTTATGTGTATGAATTGCCGGAGTGAATCCGGTGGTTCTGTGTTGTGTGATCAATCGCTATCGCGGGCAAGCCCGCTCCCACAGGGATCACCTAAATCCTGTGAGAGCGGGCTTGCCCGCGATGGGGCCATCAAAAGTTCCACAAAAACCAACCCCATGACTGTTTCATTGAGCTGAATCAAAAGTCCGTACCAGACGGCTCCGTACCATTGGACATCGAACATTTTCAACGTCCTCTGGAGCCTCCATGCACAAGTCCTTGCTCAGCGCTTCGCTGTTTGCCCTCGCGCTCGCAGCCCCACTCGCCCACGCCCACGAAGCCGGCGACATCCTCCTTCGTGCCGGTGCAATTACCGTCAACCCGAAAGCCGACAGCTCCAGCGTCAAGGTCGATCAAGGTCCGTTAGCCGGCACCGATCTGCATGGCAAGGCGACCATGAGCAGCGACACGCAACTGGGTCTGAACTTCGCTTACATGCTCGACAGCCACTGGGGCATCGAGCTGCTCGCGGCCACGCCATTCGAACATGACGTGAAGATCAAAGGCACCATCCTCGGCCCGGCCAACGGCAAACTCGGCAGCCTGAAACACCTGCCGCCGACCTTGAGCATTGTCTACTACCCACTGAACGGCGAGTCTGCATTCCAGCCGTACGTTGGCGCCGGTATCAACTACACCTGGATCTACGACGAGCACGTCGGCAGCGAGGCCAACGCCGCCGGCTTCAGCAACTTCAAGGCGGATAACTCCTGGGGTATGGCCTTTCAGGTCGGTGCTGACTACATGATCACCGACAACATTTTGCTCAACGCCCAGGTGCGTTACATCGACATCGATACCACTGCGACCGTGGAAAACGACGCAGTGAAACCAGGCACCCGTGCCAAGGTCGATGTGGATGTCGACCCGTTCATCTACATGGTGGGCTTGGGTTACAAGTTCTAAATCGTTCACGTGGTGGGAACGAGCTGCAAAAAAAGGCGCCTTCACAGGCGCCTTTTTCATGAGGGCGAAAAACTCAGCGACCGAGCAACCGCGCCAGGCCGACAGCCATCGGTGTCTGTTCGGGGCAGGTAAACCGCTCCAGCAGTCGCTGATTGTTCGCCCGCGAATGGCGGATATCACCAGAACGCGCCGGGCCGTAGCTCACGGCTGGCAGGTCACCGACCACCACTTTCAACGCTTCCAGCATTTGCTTGAGCGTGGTCGCCCGGTTCCAGCCGACGTTGACCGCACCGATTTCAACCTGCGGCTTTTCGATGGCTTGCACCAGCACGTCGACCAGGTCCTCGACATACACGAAGTCCCGCGTCTGCTCGCCGTCGCCGAATACGGTAATCGGCAGGCCGTTTTGCGCGCGCTCGCTGAAAATGCTGATCACCCCGGAGTACGGCGAGGACGGGTCCTGGCGCGGGCCGAAGATGTTGAAGAAGCGGAAAATCACCGGTTCCAGAGCATGCTGGCGACGGTAGAAATCGAAGTAATGTTCGCTGGCCAACTTGTCCGACGCATACGGCGTCAACGGTGACTTGGGCGTGTCTTCGTCGATCGACTGGCCTTCGCCATTGTTGCCGTAGACCGCTGCGCTGGAGGCAAACAGCACGCGTTTGACACCGCTCTGGCGCATGGCTTCGCAGACATTCAGCGAGCCGATGAAGTTGCTCTGGTGGGTCTTCACCGGATCGTCCACCGAGGCCTGCACCGACGCCACGGCCGCCAGATGCGCGACCGCACTGCAACCGGCCATTGCGCGAGCGACCAGGGCCGCATCGGCGACGTCGCCGACTATCAGCTCGACGCGAGGATTATCCGGCGCCAGGTTGCTGCGTTTGCCGGTGGACAGGTCATCGAGAATCCGCACCGAATGGCCTTTGGCGAGCAAGGCGTCGGTCAGGTGCGAGCCGATGAAACCGGCGCCGCCGGTGATTAAAACGGGGCCGTCAGCCATGGCGATAGAACCTGTCCAGTAAGCCTGGGAGTGCCGCACGCCAGGCGCGGGGCTTGATCCCGAAGGTATGAAGGATTTTCTTGCAGGCCAGCACCGCGTGTTGCGGCTCTTCGGCAGCATCCGGGCGCGCGGCGTGAGCCTGGGCGGTCGGCGCTTCGATGGCCAGCGGATGCAGCGCGCGGGCTTCGGTGAGAATCGCCTGCCCCAGCGCCAGCGGCGTGGTCGCCTCGTGCCCTGCGTAATGGTAGGTGCCCCACAGCGGCGCCGCGCAATCGAGTTGCTTGAGCACCGAGATGATCACCCGTGCCGCGTCGTCGACCGGCGTCGGGTTGCCCCGGCGGTCATCGGCCATCAGCAGCTCGTCAGGTTGTTCGGCGCGGGACAGGAATCGCCCGAGAGTGCCGTCGGGGCTGTCATCGAGCAGCCAGCCGAACCGCAGCAGCACATGCTGAGGGCAAGTCGCGCGCACACTTTGCTCGATCCGCCACAAGGCCTGACCACGCAGGCCCAGCGGCACCGGCTCGTCTTTTTCGCTGTAGGCGGTCGCCCGTGAGCCGTCAAACACGCGATAGCTCGAGGGTTGCAGCAGAACAATGTTGTGATGCTGGCACAATTCGGCCAGACGCTCGATCGCACGCTCTTGCCCGGCCAGACGCGTTTCGCTGACCGTCTCCGCCTGGAACCAGTCGAAGTAGTAGGCGAGATTGATCAGCGCGTCCGGGCGCGTGTCGTCGAGCAGTTGCGTCAGGCTCGCGGCGTCCCAGCCGTCTTGCGGTGGGCGGGGGGCGAGGAAACCGATGTCTTCCTCCGCACCGAGGCGAATCAGCGCCTGCCCAAGGGCATTTCCGCCGCCCAATAACATAAGGCGCATTCGCATAGAGTCAGCAGGCCCAGTCTGATTGGAACAATGGCTTTTATCGACAACGCTCGCGGGCGATGTCGTCGATAGTTGCCGGAATCGTTGCATTTTGCGGGTTTAGTGCGCAACCGTCATCCGTAAAGTGTAGATCTGCAGGATTTGTGCTGCTGCGACTGGCCCCATCGCCGGCAAGCCGGTCCCGCCCCCACAATTAATTTGCGTACGCCGCAGATCCCTTGTGGGAGCGAGCCTGCTCGCGAAGAGGACAGAAGGATCGACACGGCTCCCGAGCGGTACTTGCATCTTCATCCCCCCGCCCGCATAAATCACTCCATGAATCTGCCCATTCCCACGGACGCGGCCCTGGCAGGCTTCCACCCCGCCGTCAGCGCCTGGTTCAGCAGCACCTTCCCGACGGTCACTGCCGCCCAGGCCCGGGCGTGGCCGCTGATCCGCCAGCACCGTTCGACCCTGATCGCAGCGCCCACCGGCTCCGGCAAAACCCTCACCGCGTTTCTCGCCGTCATCGATGATCTGGTTCACCGAGGCCTGGAAACCGCAGACGGACTTCCCGACGAAACACGGGTGGTCTACGTCTCGCCGCTCAAGGCCTTGTCCAACGACATCCAGATCAACCTGCAAAATCCGCTGGCCGGCATCACCGAACAGCTGCGCGCGATGGGCCTGCCCGAGTTGCAGATCAACACCGCCGTGCGCACCGGCGACACGCCGCAAAAAGAGCGCTCGGCGATGCGTAAAACCGCGCCGCACATTCTGGTGACCACCCCGGAGTCCCTTTACGTGCTGCTCGGCTCCGACTCCGGCCGGCAAATGCTCAGCACCACGCGCACGGTGATCGTCGATGAAATCCACGCCATCGCCGCCAGCAAACGCGGCAGCCACTTGGCGCTGAGCCTGGAACGGTTGCAGGCGCTGTGCGCAGTGCCGTTGATGCGCATCGGCCTGTCCGCCACGCAAAAACCGATCGAAGCCGTCTCGCGCTTTTTGGTGGGACGTGATCGCGAATGCGAGATCATCGACATCGGCCACGCCCGCCCTCGGGACTTGGGCATCGAAGTACCGCCGGTGCCGTTGTCCGCAGTCATGGCCAACGATGTCTGGGAATTGGTCTACGACCGTCTCGCCGCTCTCGCCCGCGAACACCGCACCACGCTGATTTTCGTCAACACCCGACGCCTGGCCGAACGTTTGAGCCGGCATTTGAGCGAGCGTCTCGGCAAGGAAGCCGTCGCCGCCCACCACGGCAGCCTGGCCAAGGAGTTTCGCCTCGACGCCGAACAGCGGCTCAAGCGCGGCGACCTGCAAGTGCTGATTGCCACGGCGTCGCTGGAACTGGGGATCGACATCGGCGATGTCGACCTGGTCTGCCAGATCGCCTCGCCACGTTCAATTGCCGGGTTTCTGCAACGGGTTGGCCGCTCCGGCCACCAGGTCGGCGGCACACCCAAGGGAAGGTTGTTCGCCACCACCCGCGACGATTTGATCGAATGCACCGCCCTGCTCGACTGCGTGCGTCGGGGCGAACTCGACACCCTGCAGATTCCTCAAGCGCCGCTGGACGTAATGGCCCAGCAGATCATCGCCGAGGTCAGTTGCCAGGAGTGGCCGGAGCAGGCGCTGCTGGAGATGTTCCGCAAAGCCTCGCCCTACGCCGGACTCGACGAAACACATTATCAGGCGTTGTTGCAGATGCTCACCGAAGGCTACAACGGTCGCCAGGGCATTCGCAGCGCCTACCTGCACCGCGACGCCGTGACGCGTACGTTGCGTGGTCGCCGAGGCAGCAAACTGACCGCGGTGACCAGCGGCGGCACCATTCCAGACAACGCCGACTACAGCGTGCTGTTGGAACCGCAAGGGCTGAACATCGGCAGCGTCAACGAAGACTTCGCCGTGGAAAGCATCGCCGGCGATATCTTTCAGCTGGGCAATACCTCGTACCGAATCCTGCGGGTCGAGACCGGCAAGGTCCGGGTCGAGGATGCTCACGGGCAGCCACCGACCATTCCGTTCTGGCTCGGTGAAGCGCCGGGGCGCAGCGCTGAGTTGTCCTTCGCCGTGGCGCGCCTGCAAGCACAACTCGACGCCCTGCTCGGTGCTACACCCGGCAACTTGCAACCCGCCCTCGACTGGCTGACCGACACCCTCGGCCTGAACCTCGACAGCGCCGAACAACTGGTGGATTACCTCGCCCGCGCGCGCCTGACTTTGGGCGCCCTGCCCTCGCAGGACACGCTGCTGATGGAGCGCTTTTTCGACGAGTCCGGCGGCACCCAACTGATCATCCACACGCCCTTCGGCAGCCGCATCAACCGCGCGTGGGGCCTGGCCTTGCGCAAGCGATTCTGCCGCACCTTCAATTTCGAGTTGCAGGCCGCCGCCAGCGAAGACGCGATCGTGCTGTCGCTGTCCACCAGCCACAGCTTTGAGCTCGATGATGTCTGGCGCTACCTGCACAGCAACAGCGCCGAGCACCTGCTGATTCAAGCGGTGCTCGATGCGCCGCTGTTCGGCGTGCGCTGGCGCTGGAATGCCGGGGTTGCGCTGGCGCTGCCGCGTTATAGCGGCGGACGCAAAGTTGCGCCGCAGATCCAACGGATGAAAAGCGAAGACCTGATCGCCAGTGTGTTTCCCGACCAGATCGCCTGCGTGGAAAACCTCGCCGGCGAACGCGAGATTCCCGAACATCCACTGGTGGAACAGACCCTCGACGATTGCCTGCACGAAGCGATGGACTGCGAAGGCTGGCTCACGTTATTGCGGCGCATGGAAAGCGGCGACGTTCGCCTGATCAGCCGCGACCTGCCGGCGCCCTCGCCGCTGGCCGCGGAAATTCTCAGCGCCCGGCCTTACACCTTTCTCGACGATGCGCCGCTGGAAGAACGCCGCACCCAAGCCGTGCTCAATCGGCGCTGGACCGACCCGCAATCCACCAACGACCTCGGCGCGCTGGACGCCGAGGCGATTCAAGCGGTGCGCGATGAGGCGTGGCCAACGCCGAGCAATGTCGATGAAATGCACGAAACGTTAATGAGCCTCGCGTGCATCACCGATGCCGAGGCGCAGGCCAATCCGCAGTGGATTGATTGGTTGAAGGCCCTTGCCGAGAGCGGTCGCGCCAGTCGTTTGCAAGTCGATACCGAACGATCACTGTGGCTGGCACTTGAACGGCTGACGTGCCTGCGGGCGATTTATCCACAGGCGAAATTATTCCCACCGCTGGAGGCGCTGCCGGGGTTCGATGAAGCCTGGGAGTTGGATGAAGCGGTGCTGGAAGTCGTCCGCGCGCGGCTCAGCGCTTTTGGTCCGTTGCCGCTGAGCGCGATTGCCGAACCGTTAGGATTAACCCCGACTCACATCACCCACGCACTCGCGCATCTGGAGCGCGAGGGTTATGTGCTGCGCGGCCACTTCACTCCCGGCGCCGATCAGGAAGAGTGGTGCGAACGGCATCTGCTGGCGCGGATTCATCGCTACACGGTCAAGCGTCTGCGGCGGGAAATCGAACCCGTGACGTTGCAGGATTTCATGCGTTTTCTGTTCGACTGGCAGCATCTTTCTACGGCGACCCAGGGCCAGGGCAGCGCCGTATTGCCTGCGATTGTCGGTCAATTCGAAGGCTACCCCGCCGCTGCATCCGCCTGGGACAGCGACATTCTGCCGGTACGAATCAAAGGCTATTCGGCGAGCTGGCTGGATGACCTGTGCCGCAGCGGCAAACTGGTCTGGACGCGCCTGACTGCACGCAGCAAAAGCGCCGGCACCGCGTTGCGCAGCACGCCCATTGTGTTGCTGCCGCGCAGTCAGGTCGGGTTGTGGAGCAGTCTGACCGAGCAGACACCCGTCAGCGAGCTGTCGCCGAAAACGCAAAAGGTCTACGAAGCCCTCCGTCAGCACGGTGCGCTGTTTTTTGATGAGCTGATTCACGAGGCTCATTTGCTGCGCTCGGAGCTGGAAATCGCCTTGCAGGAACTGGTCGGCGCCGGGCTGGTGAATGCCGACAGCTTTGCCGGTTTGCGGGCGCTGATCACCCCGGCCAGTAAACGGCAGAATCGCAGCAGCCGGCGCGGGCGTGGCGCCTTTATCGGCGGCATGGACGATGCCGGGCGCTGGGCCTTACTAAGACGCGGGCCGCCAGCGCCGACTGTCGACAACAAACATCCAACGCCGAGCGACACCTTGGAACACATCGCCATGACCTTGCTGCGCCGCTACGGCGTGGTGTTCTGGCGCCTGCTGGAACGCGAAGCCGATTGGTTGCCGAGCTGGCGGGAATTGCTGCGTACGTTCCATCGGCTGGAGGCTCGCGGCGAAATTCGCGGCGGGCGGTTTGTCAGCGGTCTGGCCGGTGAGCAGTTCGCCTTGCCCGAGGCGATTCCATTGCTGCGCGAAGTGCGGCGGCGGGCGCATGACGGGAGTTTGATCGCGGTGTGCGGGGTTGATCCGCTGAACCTGACGGGCACGCTGTTACCCGGTGCAAAAGTGCCGGCGTTGGCGAGTAATCGGCTGGTGTACCGCGATGGTCTTCCGGCGGCGGCCGAGATCGCCGGGAAGCAGGTTTTCTGGTTGGAGCTGGATCAGCCATCGACTGCCGAGTTACACAACAAACTGATCCGGCATTGATGCTGTCCGGGCCGGCCCCATTGCGAGCAAGCCCGCTCCCACAGTGTTCTCGGGGGGGATCACAATCTGTGCAACACAGCTAATCTCTGTGGGAGCGGGCTTGCCCGCGATGGGGCCATCAGCACCCACAAAGATCATTGGGTACGCGGCTGATCCGGCAGCAACACCGGCGAATTCTCCGGCACAAGGTCATCGTCTCCCTGCGCAGTAGCAACCTGCCGGGGCATCAAAACCTGCTGTGGATAAGTCTGCGCGAAATGCACCCACGGGCTGTTATCCACAAGCTTCTTCAAGCGCTGGTTAAAGGCCCGGCTCACCGCATATTGCCCACCTGACACCGTACGAAACTGCGCCGTCAGCACCACGCCGTTGAGGTCCATTTTGTCGACGCCAAACACGTCGAGCGGCCCTTGCAGGTTGTACTTGAGAAACGCGTCGTCGCGGATCGAATCCCCCGCCTCGCGGATCAGCTCGATGGCCTTGTCGACATCGGTGTCATAGGTGAACTGCACCGAGAAAAACGCATAGGCGAATTGTCGCGACTGGTTTGTCACAGCCTTGATCTGCCCAAACGGCACCGAGTGCACAAAGCCCTTGCCGTCGCGCAGGCGCAAGGTGCGGATGGTCAGGCCTTCGACGGTGCCGGCATGCCCGGAATCGAGCACCACCCAGTCGCCGATCGACAGCGTGTCTTCAATGATGATGAACAGGCCTGTGATCACGTCCTGCACCAGTTGCTGCGAACCGAAACCAATGGCCAGTCCGACCACCCCGGCGCCGGCCAACAAAGGCGCAACATTGATCCCCAGGTTGGCCATGGTGGTGATGGCGCAGATCACCACGAGGATGATTTTGATCGCGTTGCGCAGCAGCGGCAGGATGGTTTTGACCCGCGTACTGGGCTGCGTCGTGCGTTTATTGATCGGCGGTTTCAATGCTTCCTGAATCGCTGTATCGAGCACCACCCACAGCAACCAGGTCACCAGGAAGATCAGGCCCATGCTGCTCAGCGACTCACTGATCGCCCGGCCCACCGAGTTGCGCTCGGCGAACTCGAACAGCGACACGCCCCAGATCCGCCCGAGAATTTCGATGAACGCCACGGCCATGACAATCCTCAGCAGCGCATGCAGCAAGCTGAGAAAGCGTTCTTTGTAGGCACTGCTGCGCTGGATCGCTTGGGCTTTTCCGGATTTGAACAGGTGCTGAAAAATCGTGCTGAGGAACACCGTGGCGATCAGCAGAATGGTGGTGAACAACGCGCAGCGCAGGGCTTTCTGATTGTCCTCGCCGACGCCGATCAGGTTGATCGCCGAGACCATTACCATCAGCAGAATCGGCCAGTACCAGAGCCCGGAAAAGATTCGCAGGGATTCCTGCAATGAAGGCTGTTTCAAGCGCTGCGCCAGCGCCCGGTTGCGGATCAGATGCGCCACCGGACGCCGCAGGCGAATCACCAACAATCCGAAGATGATCGAGGCAAACAGACCGGTAAACACCGCGATGCTGCTGGTGATGTTGCCGCCCAGTTGCCGGGCGATCTGCGGGCTGGTCAAGGCATCGCTGAGCGCCGCGAGAAAGCCGATCAGGAACAGCGGCTTGGGGCAGTAATCACGGATGATCTGCACCGCCCGCCGCTTGTGCCCGGTGTTGAACATGACGATCACGCACAAGAACATCGAGGTGGAGAAAATGCCGCTGCTGGTGGCGTAGGCAAAACACAGGGCCAACGCCCGGCCCACCGAGTTCGGCAGAAAATGGCTGACGTATAACGTCAGCGGCAGGCAGATCAACGCGGGAATTGTGTATGGCAGCAGGTAGCCGAGCAGGTCCTGGCTGCGTTGCCGTTTGCGAAAAAAACGCCCGGCACTCAAGCGCTTGTCCAGCAGGGCGCCGAGCACTGTGAGCAACGCGAACACACCGAGCCAGACGCCGGACAACAACAGGAAATCGCCGACCACGCTCATCGGCGATCGAGACGAAGGCTGATTCACCAGTTTGTCGACTTCATCCGCCGCCCGATCCGCCCGCAGGCGCCAGGCGTCGACCAGGTTTTCGTTGAGGTCGAGCTTGTCCTGAACGTCGTCGATGCTGGAACTGATTGCTCCCAGTAAACCGCCCTGGACCAGCGGTTCAGGTTTTGCCGGCTCCTCGACTGCGGCGGGAAGTCCCGGCAGCGTGGCGGCTTCCAGTTCGTTGCTGCCTAGAAACAGCAACGCCCCGAGTAATATCGCGGTCTTGAACTTGAGCAAAACGGGGAGCTCCTTGAAAAGGGTCTGTAAGGAACTGATTGACAAATGCCCGGCAAGTTCGGTTTGGCCCCGAGATAACGTTCCAGCCATTCTCCCTGAGGGAGCGAGCCTGCTCGCGATAGCGGCGGCACATCCAGCATTGATGGGGCTGAACCACCGCTATCTCGAGCAGGCTCGCTCCCACATTTAACCGTGGTGCTCTGTTGATATTTGACCTGCACGCAAATATCAAATGCCCACCCCTCTATTTTTCCTCACAACCCAAACCCGGACACTGCGCTCCATCAATCAACCCACCGGAGTTGCAGCCATGCCCATTGCCTTGCTCGCGCTGACCCTCAGCGCCTTTGCCATCGGGACGACCGAGTTCGTCATCGTTGGCCTGTTACCCACTATCGGCGCCGACCTCGGCGTCAGCCTGCCGTCCGCCGGCCTGCTGGTCAGCCTTTACGCCCTGGGCGTGGCCATCGGCCCCCCGGTGCTGACCGCCCTCACCGGCAAAGTCCCGCGCAAACTGCTGCTGTTGTCGCTGATGGTGCTGTTCACCCTCGGCAACCTGCTGGCCTGGAAAGCGCCGAGCTACGAATCGCTGATCATTGCGCGGATCGTCACTGGCCTGGCCCACGGGGTGTTTTTCTCGATCGGTTCGACCATCGCCACCAGCCTGGTGCCGAAGGAAAAAGCCGCCAGCGCGATTGCGATCATGTTCACCGGCCTGACTGTGGCGCTGGTCACCGGTGTGCCGTTGGGGACGTTCATCGGCCAGCATTTCGGCTGGCGTGAAACCTTTCTCGCCGTCTCGGCACTGGGTGTGATTGCGTTCATCGGCAGCCTGCTCTACGTGCCGAAAAACATCACCCACAGCAAACCGGCTTCGCTGCTGGAACAGTTGCAGGTCCTCAAGCAACCACGCCTGTTGCTGGTGTATGCCATGACGGCGGTCGGTTACGGCGGTTCGTTCATCGCCTTCACGTTCCTCGCGCCGATTCTTCAAGACATCTCTGGTTTCAGCGCTGGCACCGTCAGCCTGGTGTTGCTGGTGTACGGCATCTCGGTGGCCGTCGGTAACATCTGGGGCGGCAAACTGGCCGACAAACGCGGCCCGATCAGCGCCCTGAAAATCATCTTCGCACTGCTCGCCGCCGTGCTGTTCGTGCTGACCTTCACCGCCGTCAACCCATGGCTGGCGCTGGCCACCGTGCTGGTCTGGGGCGCGGTCGCGTTCGGCAACGTGCCGGGCTTGCAGGTGTATGTGGTGCGTCAGGCCGAACATCACACGCCAAATGCAGTGGACGTGGCTTCCGGCCTGAACATCGCCGCGTTCAACCTGGGCATTGCCGGTGGGGCGTGGGGCGGTGGTTTGATCGTCGCTCACATGGGCCTGATCCACACCGCGTGGATCGGTGGTCTGGTGGTGCTGGTGGCGCTGGCGCTGACTGCGTGGAGCGGGCGTCTTGATCGTCTCGGCCCGGTGTACGCCGAACCGGCTGAAGGCTCGACCCGCGTCGCCGCCGGCCACTGATAAAACCTGTGGGAGCGGGCTTGCCCGCGATGGCGGCAGCACATCCAACACTAATGTGACTGATAGTCCGCTATCGCGGGCAAGCCCGCTCCCACAGGATCCTTGATGTTCTTTCGCGTTTACCGTCCGTAGTCCCGTCGAAACTTTCTCGCTTGCCCCGCAGTCATCAAAAGACAGGGGCAACCGAGGACCATCAGACAGGAGGCGACATGGCGGGGATTCACATTGGTATTTCAGGCTGGCGCTACACACCCTGGCGGGGCGATTTCTACCCGAAGGGGCTGACCCGGAAGCGCGAATTGCAGTTCGCGTCACGGGCGGTCAACAGCATCGAGATCAATGGATCGTTTTACGCCCTGCAACGGCCCGAACGTTACGCCCAGTGGTACGACGAAACCCCGGCAGACTTCGTCTTCAGCATCAAAGCCCCGCGGTTCATCACCCACATCAAACGCCTGCGAGATGTCCATAAACCCCTGGCGAACTTCTTTGCCTCAGGGGTATTGGAACTCAAGGAAAAACTCGGCCCTGTCCTTTGGCAATTCCCGCCGAACTTCAAGTTCGACGCCGAGCTGTTCGAACACTTTCTCGAGCAATTACCCCGCGACACCGAACAGGCCGCCCACCTCGCCCGCCAGCATGATTCGCACGTGAGCGGTCACGCCAGCATGAAGGCTTACAAGAAAAAGCCTTTGCGCCATGCCGTGGAGATCAGAAACGACACGTTCGTCGACCCGGCGTTTGTCCGCCTGCTCAAACGTCACAACGTTGCCCTGGTCATCGCTGACACCGCCGGTAAATGGCCGTATCGCGAAGACATCACCAGTGACTTCGTCTACCTGCGCCTGCACGGCGCCGAAGAACTCTATGCCAGCGGTTACACCCCCGAAGCGCTGGAGCGCTGGGGTGAACGGATCGACGCCTGGAACCACGGCCGACAACCCTCCGACCCGCAACTGATCGCACCGCGGCAAAAGCCCAAGACGCGCAAATCCCGCGAAGTGTTTTGCTATTTCGACAATGACATCAAGGTCCGCGCGCCCTTCGATGCCCGCCGTTTGCTCGAACATTTCCATCTCGACAAGCGCCTCGTCACCGCCCCCGGTGAGCCTGCTGCCGAAGGGGTGCTGCCATGAATGGGCCCGAGCCGTTCAACGCCACCGATGATCAGCCGCCAACCATGGCCGCCGTGCGCCGCTTCACCGTGCTGACGGTCAACACACACAAGGGTTTTACCGCGCTGAACCGGCGTTTCATCCTGCCGGAACTGCGTGAAGCGGTGCGCAGCGTGTCCGCCGACGTGGTGTTTTTGCAGGAAGTCCACGGCACCCACGAACATCATCCCCGGCGCTACAGCAACTGGCCGACGATGCCGCAGTACGAATTTCTCGCCGACACGCTATGGCCGCAATTCGCCTACGGGCGCAACGCGGTGTACCCGGCGGGCGATCACGGCAATGCGCTGCTGTCGAAATTCCAGATCATTCGCCATGACAACCTTGACGTGTCCATCAGTGGACACGAGAACCGCGGCATCCTGCATTGCGTATTGCGCCTGCCCGCCGATGGCCCGGAAGTGCACGCGATTTGCGTCCATCTGGGGCTGCGCGAAACCCATCGTAACGAACAATTGAAACTGCTGACCCAGCGCCTCGCAGAATTGCCGAGCGACGCGCCAGTGATTGTCGCCGGTGACTTCAACGATTGGCGCCAGCGCGCCGATGCGCTGCTCAAGCCCTGTGGTTTGCGCGAGGTCTTCGCCGAACACCACGGCAAACCGGCGCGCAGTTTTCCGGCTCGAATGCCGGCCTTGCGCCTGGACCGCATCTACGTACGCAACCTCAAGGCCAGCCGTCCGCAAGTCCTGGCGGCGCGACCCTGGTCACACCTTTCCGACCACGCACCGCTATCGGTGGAGATCGAGCTATGAGCAGCGCACCGATGGAAAAGACCACCGTGGAACACGTGCCCACCAACCCGCCGGTGCGTGAACCCGGGGTGGTCGACGTTGAGTACGGCTGGCAGGGCAACAACCGGGTGGATCTGCTGGAAAACGGCGAAGAATATTTCCCGCGGGTGTTCGAAGCCATGCGCCAGGCCAAGACTGAAATCCTCCTGGAAACCTTCATTGTGTTCGAGGACAAAGTCGGCGATGAGCTGCAGCAAGTGCTGATCGACGCGGCTCAACGAGGTGTGCGGGTCACCGCCAGTCTCGACGGTTTTGGCTGCGGCGAGCTGAGCACCGGCTATCTCACCGCATTGAGCGAGGCCGGTGTGCACCTGCAAATATTTGACCCGGCACCGAAGCGGTTGGGTATCCGCACCAATTGGTTCCGACGCCTGCACCGCAAAATCGTGGTGGTCGACGGCGCGATTGCGTTCATCGGCGGGATCAACTTTTCTGCTGACCATCTGGCCGACTTCGGCCCCGAGGCCAAGCAGGATTATTCGGTTGAAGTGCAAGGCCCGGCGGTGGCCGACATTCATCATTTCGCCCTGCTGCAATGCGGTCGCCCGGCCCGCGCCAAATACTGGTGGCAACGCCGGCGGCAGCGGCGCGCGGAGCTGGCGTTCAACGATCACGATGGCCAGGTCCGTTTGGTGTACCGCGACAACGGTGATCATCAGACCGACATCGAAGAGGTTTATCGACAAGTCCTGCGCACCGCCCAACGTCGCGTGGTGATTGCCAACGCCTACTTCTTTCCCGGCTATCGCTTGCTGCGCGAGATACGCAACGCCGCGCGCAGGGGCGTCGAGGTGCGACTGATCCTGCAAGGCCAGCCAGACATGATGGTGGCCAAACTGGCGGCGCGCATGACCTATGACTACTTGCTCAAGGCCGGGGTGCAGATTCACGAATATTGCGAGCGCCCGTTGCATGGCAAAGTCGCGCTGGTGGACGAAGACTGGAGCACCGTTGGCTCAAGCAACCTCGACCCGTTGAGCCTGTCGATGAACCTGGAAGCCAATGTGCTGATCCGCGATCGGGCCTTCAACCGCGATTTGTTCGAACGCCTTGAAACGCTGAGCAACAACCATTGCAAAGCCATGTGTGCGGACAAATCCCCGCGCGGAAGGGTCTGGCACATGACCGTCGGTTTTCTGGTGTTTCACTTCCTGCGGCATTTCCCGGCCTGGGCCGGTTGGCTGCCGGCACACAAGCCGCGCCTGAAACCCTTCACCCACGCTGCCGGGAGTGATCGCCATGGACCGCGCTGAAACCCACTCGTCACCTCACGCCGACAGCCCGACGCCCGCCTCGGTAAAAAAAACACGCTGGAGTCAGTGGAAAAAACCGCTGACGATGCTGTTTTTCCTGGCGCTGATCGTCCTCTTCACCCTGTTGGCCCAGCGCATCGAATGGAACGAGGTATTCGACACCCTCGCCGATTTCAAAGTACGCACGTTGATCATCGCCTCCGGGCTGACGCTGGTGAGTTTTCTGGTGTACGCCTGCTTCGACCTGATTGGCCGTACCTATATCCGACAGGACCTGACCTGGAAGCAGATCCTGCCCGTGGGGATCATCAGCTACGCCTTCAACCTCAACCTGAGTGCCTGGGTCGGCGGCATTGCCATGCGCTATCGGCTTTACTCGCGGCTCGGCGTGAGTAAAAGCAACATCGCGAAAATCCTCGGCCTGAGCCTGGCGACTAACTGGTTCGGTTACATGGTGATTGCCGGCGCAGTGTTCAGCAGCGGACTGGTACGCATGCCACCGGGCTGGAAACTCAGCAGTGGTGCCTTGCAGGGCGTGGGTATTTTGTTGCTGCTGGTGAGCGCGGGTTACCTGGCGGCTTGTCAGTTTTCCAAGCGGCGCGAATGGGCGATTCGCGGCGTCGAAATCAACTTGCCATCCCTGCGCATGGCGATGCTGCAACTGGCGCTCGGAGCGCTGAACTGGTCGCTGATGGCGGCGGTGATTTTCACCCTTCTGCCGAGCAAACTGGATTATCCACTCGTGCTTGGCGTGTTGTTGATCAGCGCGATAGCCGGGGTGATTACGCACATTCCGGCGGGGCTCGGGGTATTGGAAGCGGTGTTTGTCGCGTTGCTGCAACATGAGGCTTCGCGGGGAAGTCTGGTGGCGGGCTTGCTGGCGTATCGGGCGATTTATTTCATCCTGCCGTTGTTGATTACGTTGGTGATGTATTTGATCGTCGAGGCCAAGGCCAAGTCGCTGCGGATTGCGAAGAAGCCCACGTGATTGGGTGCCTTTGAAGACGCCATCGCGAGCAGGCTCGCTCCCACATTAGACCGAGTTCAACTGTGGGAGCGAGCCTGCTCGCGATGGCGTCAGGAGCACCACCACTCACTTCGACTGGATAATGCTCAACCGCTCACCCACCACCATCTCGGTAATCCAGTCCACCAGGATCGAGGTATACGCCTGCTGCGACACCGGCTCGCTCAACGCGTGGTCGGCGCCGTCGATGATGCGGTGGGTCAGCGAGTGCGTCTGCTGACACGCGGCCCGGTAACTCATGATGGTCGCGTGGGGCACATAGTCGTCCGTCTCAGACTCCACCAGCAGCACATCCCCGGTAAATTGCGAACAGGCATGCAACGCGCGATTGTTGTCGGCGCGCACCAGCGTGCTGCGGTAATCACGCAAATCGAGCTTGTCCAGTTCGCGCTTGGGCGTGTGCCATTGTTCATCGCGATACAACGCAGGCACGCGCAGTGCCAGCCAGCGCACCGGGCGCAATGACGTCAAAATCGAAGCCAGATAGCCGCCATAGCTGGTGCCGACCACGGCAATCGCCGAGGTATCGAGCGCTGGATGCGCGAGCAAACGGTCGTACGCCGCCAGCAGGTCTCGCAGGTTGTCTTCACGGGTGACCCGTGTCAGCGGAATGCCGGTGCCGCCGGTGTGCCCGCGCAAGTCGAACGTCAGGCACACACAGCCCAAACCGGCGATGCCTTTGGCCCGTTCAAGATCACGCTCCTGACTGCCGCCCCAACCGTGCACGAAGAGCACGCCGGGGACTTTCGATTTGGGGCTGAGAAAAGTCCCGATCATTTGTTCATCGTCGATGTCGATCTGGATGGTTTCGCTTCTAGCCGTCATAGGATTTGACCGTTACGTACTTGAGGAGAAATTCACTGTTTTGCGCCGGCCCGCGGTACACCTCGATGGCATCCGCCGGCAGCGCTTGATCGATGTAGGTTTCCACCGAAGACACGCGAATTGCACGCATCCCCGGGTCGTTGACGAAGCTCTGCAACGCCGCCACTTCGGCACTGCTGGCACCGCCCATGCGCCAGGACTGTTCAAGCACGCCGCTGCGCTGTTTGCCGTTACTGTCCAGGCCTTGCGCGATGTCGTAGTTGCGCCGCGAGGCATAGAAGCCGGGATAGGCCTCGTCCGCCGCGCGGTCGAACACCTGCGCTTGCTGGATGGCCAAGCGCACATCCTCGGGCAGTTGCAGTTCGAGCAGATCGTCGTAGCCGCCCTGCACCACCAGCAGATTGGAACCTCCATAAACCTGCTCGCCATGACCGTCTGCGGTCAAGTACTGATCACCGCAGTAACTGAGCACGGCGTCGCCGATGAAGCTTTGGCCGACACTGTGAGTCACCACATCGCTCAGGTCTTGCTCCAACACCACACCTTCGGTGAACAGCGCCTTGGCATCGGGCCTGCCGAGGATCGCATCGAATTCGTCGAGGTTCTGGATCACCTCCTGACCGCGTCCGGCGCAGGCATGGATCGGTTTCAGGCGAATCGGGCCGCTATAGAGCAAATGCTCCGCTGCCGGACGTGCATCGTCGAGGGAGAACACGCTCAGACCATCGAGCACCACGCTGCGCACCCGTTCGGAAAACAATGGCGACCAGCCGTGTGGAGCAACAGCGTTTTTATTGCGCAGGCCGTGGCTGATGGCTTTGGTGCAGATGAAATCATGTTCGACATAGCCCCCCCACAAATCCTTCGGGCCTTTGACGCCCAATTGCCGCGCGGCAGCAGCGCCGACCAGGGTTTGGGTTGGCAGCAGATAAAGATCACAGCCTGCGTGGTGTTCGGGGTCGTAACTGCCGCCGAATTTGAACCCGAGAACCTGCGCCAGCCAACGGGCCAATGCGCGATTGGTGTCGACTTCATGCTGTGGCGCGTCGGGCCGCACCGAATGGGCGACTACCAGTTTATTGCGGTTTGTTGGGGTCATGCGTCCCCCTTCAATCGGCGCTCGATGAATGTAGTGGGAGGGGTGCAGAGATCAGGCCAAGGGCTCCCGTATTGAAACCTTCGACAATTCAATCAGTTGCCGAATGGGTAATAGCACTGAGCCTGTCTCATTCTGCACGACTGCTCGTTCACTCCCGGCATTTTGCACGACTCACGCGATACGCAAGGTCATTGTGGGAGCGAGACCGGCTTGCCGGCGATTGCGGTGGATCAGTCGAAATAAACGCTGAATGTTATGGCCTCATCGCGAGCAAGCTCGCTCCCACATTTTGATCGGCGGCATTCTGGCTAACGAGCAACGTTTGAGGGCGTCACTCCAAACCGCGCCCGATAATCACTCGGTGCCAACCCGGTAATCTTTCTGAATGTCGCGCGAAACGCGCTCGGGTCCTGATAACCCACGGTCCAGGCAATGTGGTCGATGGTGCCGTTGGTGAACTCAAGCATTTCCCGGGCCTTGCCGACCCGCAAATGCTGGCAGTACTCGGTGGGTTTCAGCCCGGTCGCAGCGCGGAACCGGCGCAGAAAGGTCCGCTCTTCCAGCCCTGCCCGTTCGGCCATGGTCGTCAGCGAAACATCGGTCGCGCCGGTGCTTTGCAGCCAATGCTGAACCTTGAGAATCGAGGCATCGCCGTGGCTGAGGATCGGTGAAAAGTTGCTGCCACATTCACTTGCACTGTCGCTGTGTTCCACCACCAGAAACCGTGCGGTGCCGGTGGCGATGCTCGGCCCCAGCAGCCGGTCCACCAGGCGCAACCCCAGCTCGGACCAGGCCATCAACCCGGCCGTGGTGATCAGGTCGCCGTCATCGACGATCGGCGTATCGGCCTTGAGCTTGATCGCGGGATAACGCTCGGCGAAAGTCTTGGCCGAGCTCCAGTGGGTGGTGGCGCTGCGGCCGTCGAGCAGGCCGCTTTCAGCCAATAGAATCGAACCCACACAGACGCCGCCGAGGGTCGCGCCCTGTGCATGTTGCTGACGAATCCAGCTCAGCAAGCCTTGCGGTGCCTGGCCTTCGAAAAAACCGCCAATCGACGGAGGGATCAACACCGCCACCAATGCGCCGTCCGGCGCGGGATGACTGTCATAGACGCGCTCGGGCACCTGATCGCCATCGACCTGCCAATGGCTGACCCGCAGCAGCGGCAACTGCGCCGACTGATGCTCGGCGGCAATCCGATTCGCCACCCCGAACAAGTCCGTCAGCCCGTGCACCGCCGCCATCTGCGCGCCGGGATAGATCAACACGCCCAGCTCGGCGATTGCCCTTGGTGCGTCCATTGTCAGTTTTCCCCCTTCAATTGTCGGTGCGGCCAATCCTCGAACGGCCCTGCGCAGCCAATACTTCATTCCACACCCAACACATACTTCGAGGAAACAGTCATGGCCAAGCAAGCACTCATCGTAGTTGATATCCAAAACGACTACTTCCCTCAAGGCAAGTGGCCGCTAGTCGGCGCCGACGCTGCTGCGGATAACGCCGTGCGTCTGCTCAAAGCGTTTCGCGATGCCGGCGACGCGGTGGTGCACATTCGCCACGAGTTCACGTCCGACGAAGCGCCGTTCTTCACCCCCGGCTCCGAAGGCGCCAAGCTGCACCCCAAAGTCCTGAACCGTGCCGACGAGCCGGTGGTGCTCAAGCACTTCGTCAACTCGTTCCGCGAAACGGAACTGCAGTCCATTCTCGACGAACAAGGCATCAAGGAACTGGTGGTGGTCGGCAGCATGAGTCACATGTGTATCGACGGCATCACCCGCGCGGCCAACGACCTCGGTTACAGCGTCACGGTGATCCACGACGCCTGCGCCTCCCGTGACCTGGAGTTCAACGGCCTCACCGTTCCGGCCGCCCACGTTCACGCTGCCTTCATGTCGGCATTGGGCTTTGCCTACGCCAGCGTAATCTCTACTAACGAGTTTCTGGCTGTTTGAAACGAAGGACCTGTGGGAGCGAGCCTGCTCGCTCCCACCGTCGTGCGTGGAAAGAAAACACTTTTGAACCCACAGTTCCCAGAGCCCGAAAAATCTCACGCGTGAGCTATTGAGGGTTGCCAGATTTGCCTGTAGTGTTTCTCACGCGTGAGTTTTTCACAACGAGGTCAGCACCATGAACAGCAGCTCTCCATCAGATCCGTCTGCCGGGTCTGTGACCGATTCAGCGAGCCGCAAGGGAGAGCGCTCGAAACCGTCCGCGAAAAAACCGTCGAGCTTCTACATGAAGCAGATGCGGGCGGGCCTGGGGGCCGCCGGTTATGTGAAACACGAGACTTGGGTGCTTCCCGAAAACCGAAGCCTGCTCAAGCAGATGGAGAAACAGCTACGCCAACCGATTCGGGCTGGCTCATTCATGTCGGAGAATTACATGAGCGCAGGTAACAACTGGAACATCGATCGCCTCTACAGCGCCCTTCAAGCCCTGGACGAAGTGGTCTCGAACGACATCACCCTCTCCCTCGTTCAAGGCTCCGAGTCCAGCATCAAGCTGGAAATGAACGACTTCGGTGGCTTGCCGATTTACATCGCGGTGGTGGGCGACCAGATCATCGTCGATACCGTGCTGGTCGACGTCGAGTCGATCAAAGACGTGCCGGCCTTCAATGATGCCGTGTTGCGCAGCCGGGAAATGTTTCCGCTGTCGTCGATCGGTATCGAGTCCATGCCCAACGGGCAGGTCGTTTACAACATGTTTGGCGCACTCAGCTCCGACTCGAGCCTGACCAACGTCGTGACCGAGGTCAAAACCCTCGTCGACAACGTGCAGCGCGCCAGCGAAGCCTTCGAACGTTTCTTCAATTAATTATTCGGGAATCAGGGAATATCCAATGACTCAGTCCATCTGGAGCAAATTGTTCACCGCACTGCGTGGCGGCGCCAACGAAGTCGGCGAATCGATCGTCGACCAACAGGCCCTGCGCATCCTCGACCAGGAAATTCGCGATGCTGACAGCGCGCTGGCCAACGCCAAGCGTGAGTTGGTGACCATCATGGCCAAGCACAAACTGTCGGCCGATCGCGTCAGCGAGTACAACGCCAAAATCAAGGACCTGGAATCCAAAGCCCTGGCCGCGATCCAGGCGAACCGTGAGGATCTGGCACTGGAAGTGGCCGAAGCCATTTCGACCCTGACCAATGAACTGGATGTCGAGCAGAAGCAGGCCACTGAATTCGGTGGTTATGCGGAAAACATGCGCAAAGACATCACCAAGGCTGAAAACCGCATCAAAAGCCTGCGCCAGCAAGTGGACATGGCCAAGGCCCGCGAAAGCGTACAGAAAGCACAGGTCAGCGCGTCCATCGCCAGCGGCGGCGCCAATGGCAAACTGGAAACCGCCGTCGGTACGTTGAATCGCTTGCAGGCCAAGCAGCAGCAACGTGCCGCGGAACTGGAAGCCCAGGACCAACTGGCCGATGCCTCGACCGGTACCGACCTGGAGCGCAAACTGCGCGAAGCCGGCATCACGCCGGACGCGGGCAGCGCCAACGCGATCCTGGAACGCCTGAAGCAGAAATCGGCTGAGTAACCCACTCAGTCGCAGATACATAACCTGTGGGAGCTAGCCTGCTAGCGATTACGGTTTGTCAGGCGACATTAATGTTGACTGACACTCCCTCTTCGCGAGCAGGCTCGCTCCCACATGGCTTTGCGTTGCAATTCCGATTGATACGAGGTCAAGGATGGATGCCCTGAAGGGTTTCAAGACAATCGCCAGCCTCGCCATTTTCATGGTGGCGCTGCAACTGCTCAATGTCGCGACCGGCTACAGCCTTGTGGCCTTCGGCCTGGTGCCGAGAACCGTCCACGGATTGGTCGGCATCATCACGTCACCCTTTTTGCACGCATCCTTTGCGCACCTCAGCGCCAACCTGATTCCCTTCCTGATTCTGGGTACCTTGGTCATTGTCGAGGGGCTCAACCGGTTCCTCACCGTCAGCGCGATCATCATTCTGCTGGGCGGTTCGCTGGTCTGGCTGTTCGGATTTTCCGGCGTGCACATCGGTGCCAGCGGCTGGGTATTCGGGCTCTGGGCTTATCTGCTGTCCCGCGCCTGGTTTCACCGCAGCTGGGGCAACCTGATCACGGCCAGCGTCGTGGCATTGCTGTATGGCGGCCTGGTTTTTGGCTTTCTTCCGCGCCAGGGTGTGTCCTTCGAAGGGCATCTCTTTGGTGCGCTCGCCGGATTTATTGCAGCCAAAGTACTTTTCTCTGCGCCGCGCAGCAGGTTTAATGCCGCCGGTTAACCGCACTTGAGCATTCAGACGCCGAGGCGATAACGTCGCCAAGGAATGAATACCCACGGAGTCAGGGACGCAATGTCGATTTTCCTTTTACTGCGCATGTATGCCTCGTCCCTCTTCCACCGATTCGGCTGGGCAGGACTGGTCATTGCCTTGGGCGTGCACCTGACCACGGCGTATCTGGGCCTGGTGTTGCTGGGCGAACAGCACCTCACCGCCCCCGCCACGTTTACCTACTTCTATCTCACCACCACGCTGACCGTAGGCTATGGCGATCTCGCGCCACAGACATCGGCGGGGCGCATTTTCGTGGCCACCTGGGTCATGCTCGGCGGCATTGCGCTGCTGACGGCCGCCATCGGCAAAACCACCAGCAGTGTTATCGATGTATGGAGAAAAGGCATGAAGGGCAAAGGTGATTACACCGGCAAGGTCGGGCATACGGTGCTCATCGGCTGGGAAGGTGCGTCCAGCGAACGGGTCGTCGAATTGTTGCTTCAGGATGAAACCTCGAACGACAACCTGATCGTCATTTGCGATTGCACCCTTGAAGAAAATCCCATGCCCGGCCAGGCAGCCTTCATCAAGGGCGAAAGCCTGTCCTCGGTGGCACTGCTATTGCGTGCCGGCGTTCCCGGAGCCGAGCGCGTGCTGGTGCGAACCCATTCAGACGACCTGACCCTGGCCACCGTACTGGCGGTCAATCAGCTGAAACCTGTCGGGCATGTGGTCGCGCATTTCAACGACAGTGAAATCGCCGCACTCGCCAGCGCCTACGCTCCCAGCCTGGAATGCACGTCAAGCATGGCCATCGAGATGCTCGTGCGCGCCTCCCAGGACCCGGGTTCGTCCGTGGTCATCAACGAATTGCTGTGCGTGGGCCAGGGCGCGACCCAATACCTGATGAAACTGCCCGAGACGTTTAACGCGACGTTCGGCGATCTGTACACGCAGATGAAAGAACGTCACAACGCCACCCTCATCGGCTATCGCGCCAAGGGCGCCCGACAACCATCGATCAACCCGCCCGGCGCGACGCGCATTGACGGCGGCGAGCTCTTCTACATCGCCTCCACTCGCCTCAAGGAAATCTCCAATGGGATGGTTTAAGCAGTTGATGGGGCTTGAGGCCCCGAACGCGAATACAGAGTCGAAATGGACAGCCAACCAAACCCAACCAGCCACCGGCCCGTTGGGTCTGGCGCTGGGCAAAGGCGTAATGTTCGACACCACGCTTAAATTGTTGCTCGACGAAAAAACCTCGGTGGCCATTCCCGGCTCCCAACAGGTCTGGAGCAACGGCACCATTGACCTCGGGCAGTCGACCTGGCTGTCGCGCTATTACATGAACGACGAAGACTACTGGCTGCAAGTGCACACCACCGGCGATATCGCTGGCCAGATCGAGTCGGTGATCCTGTTCAACTACCTCAGCTACATCACCATCAGCAGCGAAGCGGAGCTGCGTCGGCTGGCAGGCCCGCAAAGCTTGATCGGGCTGCCGACCTACACCCACAACGGCGTCGAGTACACCCGCGAATGGGGCACCGAAAATGGCCAGACAGAACTGGTGGCGTTGAGCGAACAGCTGAACAATCCGGAAGAGTCCTACAGTATCGAGCACCGTTCGATGCTGTACGCCCGCGAAACCGGTCTGACCGACCGTCGTGAGTTCCTGCTGTTTTCCGTCGAAGAAGACGCCGAAGGCACGATCAGTTTGAGCACTTCGTTGGGCATTTCGCTGTACACCACCGACCTGAACACTTTTTAAAAAGGAAGAAACCCATGCTAGAAGCGCTCTCCGTCTCCCTGAACAAAGCCGCCGTGTTCGGGTTTGTTGCGTACATCGTCGGCGCCGCCGTGCTGTTCGCGCTGTTCCAGTTCATCTACACCCGCCTCACCCCGCACAAAGAATTCGAACTGATCCGTTCGGGCAACGTCGCGGCCGCAATCGCCTTGGGCGGCGCCGTCATCGGTTTCGCCATTCCGGCCAGCAACGTGATTGCCTACTCGATCAGCATTCTCGATTTCGTCGTCTGGGCAGTCATTGCGGCATTCGTGCAATTGCTGGCGTTCCTGATGACCAGCCTGGTGCTCAAGGGCACCTCCGAGCGCATCAAGAAAGGCGAAATCGCCGCCGGTATCTACGTGGCAGCCGTGGCCATCAGCGTCGGCATGTTGAATGCCGCCTGCATGACCCCTACCTCGAACTGATCGCGCACGGAGCTCCCGATGAAACGAAGCAAGTACGTTCAGCTCTCGCTGGCAGCATCGGTCGCCATGGCGATATCAGGTTGCGGGCCAACAGAAAAAACCTACGCGGTACAGAAGAAGTACAACTTCCAGTCCGTGCAGCAATGCGCCGATGAAAAACTTCCGGTGGACGTCTGCTCGGACGCCTTCATGACCGCCATGGCTGAGCATCGGCGCATTGCACCGGTGTACGACAACCAGGCCGATTGCGACGCTGACTTCGTCGCCGACTGGTGCCAGCAGGACTCCGCCGGCAAATTCATCCCCAAACTCGGCGGCTTCGAATTGACCGCCGATGGCGAGGTGACGCAATCCCAGGTGGACGCCGCCAAAGCGCAATTGCCCGCCTCGGAAGCGAACAGTGGCGGCTCCGGATTCTCCGGCACCAGCCTGCTGACGGGCCTGCTGATTGGCAACATGCTGAGCAACAACCGCAACAGCTATTACTCCGAGCCGGTTTACCGCTACCGCGACGACCGGGGCAGCTATTCGTCGTCGACGCTCGGCCAGCGGATTTCGAAAGGTTCGACCTTTACCAAATCCAATCAGGCGCGATACGGCAGCAGCAATTACGCCGACTCGATCCGTTCTTCTGCAAGCAAGCCGGTGTCCGTTGCCTCGTCCACTTCCCGTGGCGGCTTCGGCAGCAAAGCCAGTGCACGCAGCGGCTGGGGCGGCGGCGGGTCGAGCAGCTAAGGAAACCGGGCCATGAAGAAAATCCATTGCGCAGAGCGTCCTGACTGGAAACAGACTGCCGAGAATCTCGGCTTTATGTTCCACACCATCGACGACGAACCCTATTGGGACGAGAGCGCGTACTACCAGTTCACGCTCAAGCAGATCGAAAACGATCTGGAAGACCCGACCACCGAGATTCATGAGATGTGCATGGACCTGGTGGCCCGCGTGGTGCAGAGCGAGGAGTTGCTGGGGCGCCTGAGCATTCCGGCACCGTTCTACGACCTGGTTCGTACGTCATGGCTGGAAGGTCATCCGCATCTGTACGGGCGCATGGACTTTTCCTATAACGGAAGTGGCCCGGCCAAACTGCTGGAGCTCAACTACGACACGCCGACCAGCCTGTACGAGGCGGCGGCGTTCCAGTGGGGCTGGCTGGAGCAATGCATCGAACGCGGCTTGCTGCCCAAGCACGCCGACCAGTTCAACAGCATCGACACAAAGCTGCATCAGGCCTTTGCTCAATTGCAGCTTACACAGCCCTTCTATTTCGCCTCGATGAAAGACTCGGTCGAGGACAAAGGCACCACCGATTACCTGCGGCTGGTGGCGGAAAAGGTCGGCATCGAATCCCGCCACATCGACATCGAAGACATTGGCCTGACCAGTGACGGACGCTTCGTCGACCTTGAAGATCGCTGGATTCCTCACCTGTTCAAACTGCACGCCTGGGAGTTCATCTTCCACGAGCCCTTTGGTGCAGCGATTGCCCAGAGTGATACGCAATTTTTCGAACCGGCCTGGAAATCCATCATCTCCAACAAAGGCATCCTGCCGCTGTTGTGGGAATTCAACAAAGGCCATCCGAACCTGCTCGCCGCCCATCTGGATACCGACCCGAACACGGCGGTGCCCAAGGGTTGGGTGCGCAAGCCGTTCTTCTCGCGGGAAGGCGCCAACATCGAGCTGCAAACAGCGGACGGTCTGATCGTAAAAGAGGACGGGCCCTACACGGACGCGCCGTTTATCCTTCAGGAATTCGCGCCGCTGCCGCAGTTTGGTGATAGCTACACGCTTATCGGTTCTTGGGTGATCGGCGATCAGGCGGCAGGGATCGGAGTGCGTGAAGACAACAGCCTGATCACCAAGGATTCGAGCCGGTTCCTGCCGCACCTGATACTCGACTGAACAAATCATGGTTTAGAAAAAGCCCGGTGCCGTGCATCGGGCGTCTGGGTGAAACAGCTGTAAACCTGATCAAGGACCAGACAACCACAAGACTTACCGCTGAAAAGCCGGATAATGGCGGCCAAATCGTCTAGCCCGTTATTCTGGTAATCCCCCATGGAAATCAAGGTCAACTTTCTCGACAACCTTCGGCTTGAAGCCAAGTTCGACGACTTCACGGTGGTGGCCGATCAACCTATCCGCTACAAGGGCGATGGCTCGGCACCGGGCCCGTTCGACTACTTCCTGGCTTCGTCGGCGTTGTGTGCGGCGTACTTTGTGAAGTTGTACTGCAGCACGCGCAACATCCCTACGGACAACATCCGCCTGTCGCAGAACAACATTGTTGACCCGGAAAACCGCTACAACCAGATTTTCAAAATCCAGGTCGAGTTGCCGGCAGACATCTCCGACAAGGACCGCCAGGGAATCCTGCGCTCCATCGACCGTTGCACCGTGAAAAAAGTGGTGCAGGCCGGGCCTGAGTTTGTGATCGAAGAGGTGGAAAACCTCGACGCCGATGCCCAGGCGCTGCTGATGCCTGCTTCCAGTTCAGAGGCAGGCACTTACATTGCGGGCAAGGATCTGCCGCTGGAGCAGACCATCGCCAATATGTCGGCCATCCTGGCGGACCTGGGCATGAAGATCGAAATCGCCTCGTGGCGCAATATCGTGCCCAACGTGTGGTCGCTGCATATCCGCGATGCGCACTCGCCGATGTGCTTCACCAACGGCAAGGGCGCGACCAAGGAAGGCGCGCTGGCGTCGGCATTGGGCGAGTTTATCGAGCGACTCAACTGCAACTTCTTCTACAACGACCAGTTCTGGGGCGAAGACATCGCCAACGCGCCGTTTGTGCATTACCCGGACGAACGCTGGTTCAAGCCTGGTCGTAAAGACGCGCTGCCGACTGAAATTCTCGACGAGTACTGCCTGAAGATTTACAACCGCGACGGCGAGCTGCGTGGCTCCCATCTGATCGACACCAACTCGGGCAATGAAGAACGCGGCATCTGCTCGCTGCCCTACGTACGCCAGTCGGACGGCGAGGTGGTGTATTTCCCGTCCAACCTGATTGAAAACCTGTTTCTGAGCAACGGCATGAGTGCCGGTAACACGCTGGCCGAGGCCCAGGTGCAGTGCCTGTCGGAGATCTTCGAGCGCGCGGTCAAACGCGAAATCATCGAAGGTGAATTTGCACTGCCGGATGTGCCGGCCCACGTGCTGGCCAAGTTCCCCGGCATACTGGCCGGTATTCAGGCATTGGAAGAACAGGGCTTCCCGGTGTTGGTCAAGGATGCGTCACTGGGGGGTGAATTCCCGGTGATGTGCGTCACGTTGATGAACCCGCGTACCGGCGGTGTGTTCGCCTCGTTTGGCGCGCACCCAAGCCTGGAAGTGGCGCTGGAACGCAGCCTCACCGAATTGCTCCAGGGCCGCAGCTTCGAAGGCCTCAACGACTTGCCCCAACCGACGTTTGAGGGTCATGCGGTGACCGAGCCGAATAACTTCGTCGAGCACTTTATCGACTCCAGCGGCGTGGTGTCGTGGCGCTTCTTCAGCTCCAAATCGGATTACGAATTCGTCGAGTGGGACTTCTCCGGCCAGGGTGAAAACTCGAACGCCGAGGAAGCTGCGACCTTGTTCGGCATTCTCGAAGGCATGGGCAAAGAAGTGTACATGGCGGTCTACGAGCATATCGGCGCGACGGCCTGCCGCATCCTGGTGCCGGACTATTCGGAAATTTATCCGGTAGACGATCTGATCTGGGATAACACCAACAAAGCGCTGTTCTTCCGCGCCGACATCCTGAACCTGCATCGCCTGGACGAAGAAGAACTGCAAGCGCTGGTCGAGCGTCTGGTGGAAAGCGAGCTGGACGACTACACCGACATCACCAGCCTGATCGGCATCGAATTTGACGACAATACCGCTTGGGGTCAGCTGACGATTCTGGAATTGAAGCTGCTGATTTATCTCGCCTTGCAGCAATTTGAAGAGGCGAAAGAAGCGGTGGAAATGTTCCTGCAGTACAACGACAACACGGTTGAGCGTGGCTTGTTCTACCAGGCCGTCAATGTGGTGCTGGAGATGAAGCTGGACGAAGACCTGGAACTGGAAGACTACGAATCCAATTTCCGCCGGATGTTTGGCAACGAGCGGATGGATGCAGCGATCGGATCGGTAGACGGCAGCGTGCGTTTCCATGGCTTGACGCCGACCAGCATGAAACTGGAGGGTCTCGACAGGCACCAGCGCCTGATCGATAGCTACAAGAAGCTGCATTCGGCACGGGCTAAGGTAAGCACGTTGCCCCATTAACAGCGCCCACAAAAAAGCGAAGCCCAAGGGCTTCGCTTTTTTTTGTCTGCGGTTCTGAAAAGCTATGGATCAGAACGGGATATCGTCATCAAAGCTGTCGAAATCCGGAGCTGGCTGAGGAGCGGCCTGCTGCTGTGGAGCTGGACGTGACTGCTGTTGCGGTGCCGACTGCTGCGGGCGCGGAGCCTGCTGGCGTGGAGCCGGAGCGGACTGCTGATAGTTATTGCCCCCGCCTTGTTGGTCGCCCTGTTGTGGACGGCCGCCGAGCAGTTGCATGGTGCCTTGCATGTCGACCACGATTTCAGTGGTGTAACGCTTGATACCGTCTTTTTCCCACTCGCGGGTCTGCAGCTTGCCTTCGATGTAGACCTGCGAACCTTTACGCAGGTATTCGCCGGCGATTTCCGCCACTTTGCCGAACATCGACACACGGTGCCATTCGGTCTTCTCGACCTTCTGACCGGTTTGCTTGTCGGTCCACTGTTCGCTGGTCGCCAGACTCAGGTTGGTCACGGCGTTACCGTTAGGCAAGTAGCGAACTTCGGGATCCTGGCCGCAAGTGCCGACCAATATGACTTTGTTAACCCCACGGGCCATAACGTTCTCCTAGGCTTCGCACGCTGTCGCGGCCGGGTTGTTCACCAGACGCTCGAGGGTGGTGCGATCCAATAGTTCGGTGTCCAATTTGATGTAAATCGCCGCTTCATCCGCGACGATCACTGCATCTGTTACCCCTACAACGGCCATCAGGCGCTCGACCAGACCCGCTTCGCGGATCGCCTCGGGCGACAACGGCAAGCGCAGGCTCGTCACGTAGGGAGGTTCGCGCATGGTAACAGCAAAGGCCAACCAGAGGGCAGCCAGGCCGGCGCATCCGAGGAAGACAACCGACAGACCGCCATGCTGGAACATCCAGCCGCCGAGTATCCCGCCCAGTGCCGATCCGAGGAACTGACTGGTGGAATAAACCCCCATCGCCGTGCCCTTGCCGCCCGCCGGTGAAACCTTGCTGATCAGCGATGGCAACGAAGCTTCCAGCAAGTTGAACGCGGTAAAAAACACCACCGTCCCAATTACCAGAGCCCGCAAGCTATCGCCGAACTGCCAGAAGAATAGCTCAGTGAGCATCAGCGTCAGCACCGCGCCCAATAAAACTCGTTTCATTTTGCGTTTCTTCTCGCCGTAGATAATGAACGGGATCATGGCGAAGAAGGAAATCAGCAGCGCGGTCAGGTAGACCCACCAGTGCTGCTCTTTGGGCAACCCGGCTTTTTCGACCAGGGCCAGCGGCAATGCAACGAAGCTCGACATCAACATCGCGTGCAACACAAAAATGCCCAGGTCCAGGCGCAACAGGTCGGGGTGCTTGAGCGTCGGCATCAGCGCCTGACGCGCAACGCCGGACTCACGGTGCTGCAACGGCCCGGTGGACCGCGGCACCATGAACATCACAATCACGATACCCACCAGCGCCATGCCGCCGGTGGCGAGGAACAACCCGGACAGGCCGAAGGCGCGAGTCAGCAACGGTCCTACCACCATGGCGACCGCGAACGACAGACCAATCGTCATGCCAATCATGGCCATGGCTTTGGTCCGATGCTGTTCGCGGGTCAGGTCTGACAGCAACGCCATCACGGCCGCGGAAATGGCCCCGGCGCCTTGCAGGATTCGTCCGGCGATCACGCCCCAGATCGAATCGGCATTGGCCGCCAGCACGCTGCCGAGGGCGAAGATGATCAGCCCCAGGTAAATCACCGGGCGGCGACCGATGCGATCGGAAATGAAACCAAAAGGAATCTGAAAAATCGCCTGGGTCAGGCCGTAAGCGCCAATCGCCAGCCCGATGAGGGCCGGGGTCGCTCCTGCCAGATCCATCCCATAGGTCGCCAGTACCGGCAACACCATGAACATGCCAAGCATACGGAAGGCGAACACAAGGGCCAGACCGCTTGCAGCGCGGGTCTCACTGCCACTCATGCGTTCGCTGTGGGGATCGTGCATGGAAAAACCTCATGTGAACCGGCGGCGATTCTACCAGTCCCATCGATTGACAGGGTATATCGCGACGCTTTGACGCGCTCCGCTGACAGACTCTTCATGTAAGACAGCCATCCACTCGTTTGATAGTGTGCATCCATCCAGTATTTGGCCGTATACTCCTACGTTTTCGACGCCCGCCGAGCGAGGCCACTTTGGACAAGATCCTGATTCGTGGGGCCCGAACCCACAACCTGAAGAACATCGACCTGACCCTGCCACGGGACAAACTGATCGTCATCACCGGCCTGTCCGGATCCGGCAAATCGTCCCTGGCATTCGACACGCTGTACGCCGAAGGCCAGCGCCGCTATGTCGAGTCGCTGTCGGCCTATGCCCGGCAGTTTTTGTCGATGATGGAAAAACCTGACGTCGACACCATTGAAGGTTTGTCGCCAGCCATTTCCATCGAACAGAAGTCGACCTCGCATAACCCGCGCTCGACCGTCGGCACCATCACCGAAATCTACGATTACCTGCGCCTGCTTTACGCTCGCGTGGGTATTCCGCGTTGCCCGGACCACGACATTCCGCTGGAAGCGCAGACCGTCAGCCAGATGGTCGACCTGGTCCTAGCGCAACCGGAAGGCAGCAAGCTCATGCTGCTGGCGCCGGTGATTCGCGAGCGCAAAGGCGAACACCTTTCGGTCTTCGAAGAGTTGCGCGCCCAGGGTTTTGTAAGGGCCCGGGTCAACGGCAGGATCTGCGAGCTGGATGAGCTGCCGAAGCTGGACAAGCAAAAGAAGCATTCGATTGATGTCATAGTCGACCGCTTCAAGGTCCGCGCCGATCTGCAACAGCGTCTGGCCGAGTCGTTCGAGACCGCGCTGAAACTGGCGGACGGTATCGCCCTCGTCGCACCGATGGACGACGAGCCGGGCGAAGAGATCATCTTTTCCGCGCGCTTCGCCTGCCCGATTTGTGGCCACGCGATCAGCGAACTGGAACCCAAGCTGTTCTCCTTCAACAACCCGGCCGGTGCCTGCCCGACGTGCGATGGCCTGGGGGTGAAGCAATTCTTCGACATCAAGCGACTGGTCAATGGAGAACTGACCCTGGCCGAGGGCGCGATTCGCGGCTGGGACAGGCGCAACGTCTATTACTTCCAGATGCTCGGGTCGCTGGCGGCGCACTACAAGTTCAGCCTCGAAGTACCGTTCAACGAACTGTCGGCCGATCAGCAGAAATTCATCCTGCACGGCAGCGGTTCGCAAAACGTCGACTTCAAATACCTGAACGACCGTGGCGATATCGTCAAACGTTCGCACCCGTTCGAAGGCATCGTGCCGAATCTCGATCGTCGCTATCGCGAAACCGAGTCGGCGTCTGTGCGTGAAGAGCTGGCCAAGTTCCTCAGTACCCAGCCTTGCCCTGACTGCCGTGGCACACGCCTGCGTCGCGAGGCGCGGCATGTCTGGGTAGGCGAGAAGACACTGCCGGCGGTGACCAATCTGCCGATTGGCGATGCGTGCGAGTACTTCGGCGTATTGAAACTGACCGGACGTCGCGGTGAAATTGCCGACAAGATCCTCAAGGAAATCCGTGAGCGACTGCAGTTCCTGGTTAACGTCGGTCTCGATTATCTGTCGCTGGATCGCAGTGCCGACACGCTGTCCGGCGGTGAAGCTCAGCGGATTCGTCTGGCCAGCCAAATCGGCGCCGGCCTGGTGGGCGTTCTGTACATCCTCGATGAACCGTCGATTGGTCTGCACCAGCGCGATAACGACCGTTTGCTTGGCACGCTCAAGCATCTACGGGACATCGGCAACACGGTGATCGTGGTCGAACACGATGAAGATGCCATTCGCCTGGCGGACTATGTCGTGGATATTGGCCCGGGTGCTGGCGTTCATGGCGGGCATATCGTCGCCGAAGGCACACCCGCCGAGGTGATGGCTCACCCTGACTCCCTGACCGGCAAGTATTTGTCAGGCCGGGTGAAGATTGCCGTCCCGGCCAAACGCACACCGCGGAACAAGAAGTTGTCGCTGTCCCTCAAGGGTGCTCGCGGCAACAACTTGCGCAACGTCGATCTGGACATTCCGATTGGCCTGCTGACGTGCGTCACCGGCGTCTCCGGCTCGGGCAAGTCGACGCTGATCAACAACACGCTGTTTCCTTTGAGCGCGACGGCACTCAACGGTGCGACGACGCTCGAGGCTGCGGCTCACGACAGCATCAAGGGGCTGGAGCATCTGGACAAGGTCGTCGACATTGACCAAAGCCCGATCGGCCGCACGCCCCGCTCCAACCCGGCAACCTACACCGGGCTGTTCACGCCGATTCGCGAACTGTTCGCCGGCGTGCCGGAATCCCGTTCGCGTGGCTACGGACCGGGGCGTTTCTCCTTCAACGTGAAGGGCGGACGCTGTGAGGCCTGTCAGGGCGATGGCCTGATCAAGGTAGAAATGCACTTCCTGCCAGACATCTATGTTCCGTGCGACGTCTGCAAGAGCAAGCGCTACAACCGCGAAACGCTGGAGATCAAGTACAAGGGCAAGAGCATCCATGAAACCCTTGAGATGACCATCGAGGAGGCTCGGGTGTTCTTCGATGCGGTGCCTGCCTTGGCGCGCAAGCTTCAGACGCTGATGGATGTCGGCCTGTCGTACATCAAGCTGGGGCAATCGGCGACCACGTTGTCCGGTGGTGAAGCCCAGAGGGTGAAACTGTCCCGTGAACTGTCGAAGCGCGATACCGGCAAGACGCTGTATATCCTCGATGAACCGACTACCGGTTTGCACTTCGCGGATATCCAGCAACTGCTCGACGTGTTGCATCGACTGCGCGACCACGGCAACACTGTAGTGGTGATCGAGCACAACCTGGACGTGATCAAGACGGCTGACTGGTTGGTGGATCTGGGGCCGGAAGGTGGTTCCAAAGGCGGGCAGATCATTGCCGTCGGTACGCCTGAAGAAGTCTCCGAGATGAAGCAGTCTCACACCGGCTTCTACCTCAAGCCGCTGCTGGCTCGCGACAAAGCCTAAGTCAGCCCCATGAAAAAGCCCCTGTCACTTTGTCGGTGACAGGGGCTTTTTTGTCTCGGCTGCAATCAGGTGTGGGATTGCAGATAGTTCTCGAGACCGATCAACTTGATCAGCCCCAACTGCTTCTCCAGCCAGTAGGTGTGATCTTCTTCGGTATCGTTCAACTGAATGCGCAGGATCTCGCGGCTGACGTAGTCTTTGTGCTGCTCGCAGAGCTCGATGCCCTTGCAGAGTGCGGCGCGGACTTTGTATTCCAGACGCAGGTCGGCAGCGAGCATGTCAGGTACCGAAGTGCCGACATCGAGATCGTCCGGACGCATGCGTGGCGTGCCTTCCAGCATCAGGATTCGGCGCATCAGGGCATCGGCGTGCCCTGCTTCCTCTTCCATCTCGTGGTTGATTCGTTCGTAGAGCTTGGTGAATCCCCAGTCCTCATACATCCGCGAGTGAACGAAATATTGATCACGCGCGGCCAGTTCGCCGGTCAGCAACGTGTTGAGGTAATCGATTACGTCTGGGTGGCCTTGCATCGCCCTACATCTCCCTGCTTGAAAGTCTGTAGTTTGAACCACGACGACTGTTTGGTCACTTGGTTTACGCGATAAAAGCGAAGATATTCTGAGAAAAGTAGTTTAAATAGCGCAAAAACCGCCCAAATGAGGGCGGTTCTGCTTCTCGTTTAGACTTCGTTAAGCTGTACGTTGAGTGCCCTTGCGATTGCTTCTCCATACGCCGGGTCGGCCTTGAAAAAGTGCTGCAATTGGCGATCAACCACATCAGTGGAGACGCCAGCCATTGCTCCGGCGATGTTGTTGACCAACAGCGCCTTCTGCTCATCATTCATGAGCCGGAACAGCGCACCGGCATGGCTGTAGTAGTCGGTGTCTTCGCGATGGTCGTAACGATCGGCCGCACCACTCAATGCCAGAGCCGGCTCAGCGTAGCGAGGTGCCTGTTTCGGCGCCTCGACGTAGCTGTTCGGCTCGTAGTTCGGCGCAGCACCGCCATTGCTTCCAAACGCCATGGAACCATCACGCTGGTAGCTATTGACCGGGCTGCGAGGCGCATTCACCGGCAACTGCTGGTGGTTCGTGCCTACACGGTAACGGTGCGCATCTGCGTAAGCGAACACGCGACCTTGCAGCATGCGGTCTGGCGACAGGCCAACACCCGGCACCATATTGCTCGGACCGAACGCCGCCTGCTCGACTTCGGCGAAGTAGTTCAGCGGATTGCGGTTGAGTTCCAATTCGCCCACTTCGATCAGTGGAAACTCTTTCTGCGACCAGGTCTTGGTCACGTCGAAAGGATTCTCGTAATGCGCAGCAGCCTGGGCCTCGGTCATGATCTGAATGCATACGCGCCATTTCGGGAAATCACCGCGCTCAATGGCACCGAACAAGTCGCGTTGTGCGTAATCCGGATCCGTACCGGCCAGGCGTGCAGCCTCTGCCGGCGCCAGGTTCTTGATTCCTTGCTGGGTCTTGTAGTGCCACTTCACCCAGTGACGCTCGCCGCTGGCGTTGATCAGGCTGTAAGTGTGGCTGCCGAAGCCGTGCATGTGACGGTAGCCGTCAGGGATGCCACGGTCCGAAAACAGGATGGTGACCTGGTGCAGCGCCTCGGGCGAGTGCGACCAGAAGTCCCACATCATCTGCGCGCTTTTCAGGTTGCTCTGCGGCAGGCGTTTTTGCGTGTGGATAAAGTCCGGAAATTTGAGCGGATCGCGAATGAAGAACACCGGTGTGTTGTTACCAACGATGTCCCAGTTGCCTTCTTCCGTATAGAACTTCAGGGCGAAGCCACGTGGATCGCGCTCGGTGTCTGCCGAACCGCGCTCACCACCCACAGTGGAAAAACGCAGGAAGGTTGGCGTTTGCTTACCGACAGATTCAAACAGCTTGGCGCTGGTGTACTCGGTAATGTCACGCGTGACGGTGAACGTACCGTAAGCACCCGAACCTTTGGCGTGTACGCGGCGCTCAGGAATGTTTTCACGGTTGAAGTGGGCAAGTTTCTCGATCAGGTGGAAGTCGTCGAGCAGCAATGGGCCGCGAGGACCGGCAGAGCGGGAATTCTGGTTGTCGGCGACAGGAGCGCCACTGGCGGTTGTAAGTGTTTTATTTTGGCTCATGCGATCTCTTCCTCTGTCAGTCTGAACTGCCGGCTTATCGGCTGAGAGGGAGTATTGATCAGGAACGTTACACCTACAAATTCATTAACTTGTAAGTGTCGATAGAAAATTACTAACAACGGCTTCGCTTTTCGAACGCCCACAAAAAACCGGGCGCTAGGCCCGGTTCTTCGTTTCAGACTGACGTCTTACTCAGCGGATACAGCTTCACCGCCGACAGGACGATCAACCAACTCGACGTACGCCATAGGCGCGTTGTCGCCAGTGCGGAAGCCGCACTTGAGGATGCGCAGGTAGCCACCCTCACGGGTAGCGTAACGCTTGCCCAGGTCGTTGAAGAGCTTACCAACGATAGCTTTCGAACGAGTACGGTCGAAGGCCAGGCGGCGGTTAGCCAGGCTGTCTGTCTTGGCCAAAGTGATCAGCGGCTCAGCAACGCGACGCAGTTCTTTAGCTTTTGGCAGTGTAGTTTTGATCAGCTCGTGCTCGAACAGCGACACCGCCATGTTTTGAAACATGGCCTTGCGGTGCGAGCTGGTGCGGCTCAGGTGACGACCACTTTTACGATGACGCATGGTTCATTCCTTACCAAACACAACGTTCGGTGATTACGACGATCAGGCAGTCGCCTTGTCGTCCTTCTTAAGACTTGCAGGCGGCCAGTTGTCGAGGCGCATGCCGAGGGACAGACCGCGGGAGGCCAGAACGTCCTTGATTTCAGTCAAGGATTTCTTGCCAAGGTTCGGAGTCTTCAACAGCTCTACTTCGGTACGCTGAATCAGGTCACCGATGTAGTAGATGTTTTCCGCCTTAAGGCAGTTAGCCGAACGTACAGTCAGTTCCAGATCGTCAACCGGGCGAAGCAGGATCGGATCGATCTCGTCTTCCTGCTCGACAACCACTGGCTCACTGTCACCTTTGAGGTCGACGAACGCAGCCAACTGCTGTTGCAGAATGGTTGCAGCGCGACGGATAGCCTCTTCAGGATCCAGGGTACCGTTGGTTTCCAGATCAATAACCAGCTTGTCCAGGTTAGTACGCTGCTCGACACGGGCGTTTTCCACCACGTATGCGATACGGCGAACCGGGCTGAACGAAGAGTCAAGCTGCAAGCGACCGATGCTGCGGCTTTCGTCTTCATCGCTCTGACGCGAGTCTGCCGGTTCATAACCACGACCACGAGCTACGGTGAGCTTCATGTTCAGGGCGCCGTTAGACGCCAGGTTAGCGATTACGTGATCGGGGTTAACGATCTCGACATCATGATCCAGCTGAATATCGGCAGCGGTAACCACCCCCGAACCCTTCTTCGACAAGGTCAGCGTAACTTCGTCACGACCGTGCAGCTTGATAGCCAGACCTTTAAGGTTCAACAGGATTTCAATTACGTCTTCCTGTACGCCTTCGATGGCGCTGTACTCATGGAGTACACCGTCAATCTCGGCCTCGACTACTGCACAGCCGGGCATTGAGGACAACAGGATGCGGCGCAGCGCGTTGCCCAGGGTGTGGCCGAAACCACGCTCGAGAGGCTCGAGAGTGATCTTGGCGCGGGTTGGACTGACAACCTGCACATCAATATGGCGGGGTGTCAGGAACTCATTTACCGAAATCTGCATGGATGCACCTATTTTCTAGCCCTTACTTGGAGTAGAGCTCGACAATCAGGCTTTCGTTGATGTCGGCGGACAGATCACTGCGAGCTGGAACGTTCTTGAAAACGCCCGACTTCTTCTCAGTGTCTACTTCTACCCATTCTACGCGGCCACGTTGGGCACACAGATCGAGAGCTTGGACAATGCGAAGTTGGTTCTTTGCTTTCTCGCGAATCGCGACCACGTCACCAGCACGAACCTGGTAAGACGGTACGTTTACGGTCTGACCGTTAACGCTGACGGATTTGTGCGATACCAGCTGACGGGATTCGGCACGAGTAGAGCCAAAACCCATACGGTATACAACGTTGTCCAGACGGCATTCGAGCAGTTGCAGCAGGTTTTCACCGGTTGCACCTTTCTTGCCAGCAGCTTCTTTGTAGTAGCCGCTGAATTGACGCTCGAGAACGCCGTAGATACGACGGACCTTCTGCTTTTCGCGCAGTTGGGTGCCGTAATCGGACTGGCGACCGCGGCGTTGGCCGTGGATACCAGGTGCTGCTTCAATGTTGCACTTCGATTCGATCGCGCGCACGCCGCTCTTCAGAAAGAGATCGGTGCCTTCGCGACGAGCGAGTTTGCATTTTGGACCAATGTAACGAGCCATTCTTTACAATCTCCTGGATTACACGCGGCGCTTCTTCGGCGGACGGCACCCGTTGTGCGGGATTGGCGTCACGTCGGTGATGCTGGCGATCTTGTAGCCACAGCCGTTCAAAGCGCGGACTGCAGATTCACGACCTGGGCCTGGACCTTTGACGTTAACGTCGAGGTTTTTCAGGCCGTATTCCAGCGCAGCTTGACCAGCACGTTCAGCAGCTACTTGAGCAGCAAACGGGGTGGACTTGCGGGAACCGCGGAAACCCGAACCACCGGAGGTAGCCCAGGAAAGAGCGTTGCCTTGACGGTCGGTGATGGTCACGATTGTGTTGTTAAAAGATGCATGGATGTGGGCGATGCCATCAACCACTGTCTTTTTAACTTTTTTACGAGGACGAGCAGCAGGTTTAGCCATGATTAATTTCCTGTCGATTCGCTGGGGCGATTACTTGCGGATCGGCTTACGCGGACCTTTACGGGTACGCGCGTTAGTCTTGGTACGCTGACCGCGTACTGGAAGACCACGACGATGACGCAGACCGCGATAGCAACCGAGGTCCATCAAACGCTTGATTTTCATGTTGATTTCGCGACGCAGGTCACCTTCAGTGGTGAACTTCGCCACTTCGCCACGCAGCTGTTCAATCTGCTCGTCGCTCAGATCCTTGATCTTTGCGGCTGGGTTTACCCCAGTCACTGCACAGATCTTCTGTGCAGTAGTGCGACCAACACCATAGATGTAGGTCAGCGAGATAACAGTATGCTTGTTATCTGGAATGTTAACGCCTGCAATACGGGCCATTCAGTGGGACTCCAATTGACAGCTACCTACGCCCCGGAAGCCAAGAAATAGGGCGCGAGATAATATCGCTGTAATAACAAATAATCAACCCGGTAGCGCACTAGCTACCGGGCTTGAAGCACAATCACACTCAGCCTTGGCGCTGTTTGTGACGCGGTTCCGCGCTGCAAATTACTCGAACAACACCTTCGCGGCGAATAATCTTGCAGTTACGGCACAGCTTTTTCACCGATGCACGAACTTTCATCACCAACTCCTCGAACCTTATGGGTACTCAGCGCAACATGCCGCTGCCGTAACCCTTCAGGTTGGCTTTCTTCATCAGGGATTCGTACTGGTGCGAAACGAGGTGCGATTGTACTTGGGACATGAAGTCCATCACAACCACGACGACGATCAGCAACGAGGTCCCGCCAAGGTAGAACGGAACGTTTGCCGCAACCACCAGGAACTGGGGCAGCAGGCACACGGCCGTCATATATAGAGCACCGAACAGGGTCAAACGAGTCAGAACGCCGTCAATGTAGCGCGCCGACTGCTCACCTGGACGGATGCCCGGAATAAAGGCACCGGACTTCTTCAGGTTTTCCGCTACGTCTTTCGGATTGAACATCAACGCCGTATAGAAGAAGCAGAAGAAAATAATCCCTGCACTAAACAGCAGAATATTCAACGGCTGACCAGGAGCGATCGACTGCGAGATGTCCTGCAACCAGCCCATACCTTCAGACTGACCGAACCAGGTACCCAACGAAGCCGGAAACAGCAAAATGCTGCTCGCGAAAATAGCCGGAATAACACCGGCCATGTTCACCTTCAGCGGCAAGTGGCTAGTCTGCGCAGCAAACACCTTACGGCCCTGCTGACGCTTGGCGTAGTGAACAGCAATACGACGCTGGCCACGCTCAATGAACACCACAAAACCGATAATCGCTACTGCCAGCAAACCGATGGCAACCAGGGCGAAGATGTTGATATCACCCTGACGTGCAGACTCGAAAGACTGCCCGATCGCTCTCGGAAGACCGGCGACGATACCTGCGAAAATCAACATCGAGATACCGTTGCCAACACCACGCTCAGTAATCTGCTCACCCAGCCACATCATGAACATCGCACCAGCCACAAAAGTGGATACCGCGACGAAATGGAAGCCAAAGTCACCAGTGAACGATACGCCCTGCCCTGCCAGACCAATGGACATGCCAATTGCCTGAACGAGAGCGAGGACGACAGTGCCGTAGCGGGTGTACTGGGCAATCTTGCGACGCCCAGCTTCACCTTCCTTCTTCAACTGCTCCAGCTGCGGGCTGACGGCTGTCATCAGTTGCATGATGATCGATGCCGAAATGTACGGCATGATCCCCAATGCAAAGATGCTCATCCGCTCCAGCGCGCCGCCGGAAAACATGTTGAACAAGCTAAGAATGGTCCCCTCATTCTGTCGAAACAGGTCCGCGAGTCGGTCCGGGTTGATACCTGGAACCGGGATGTGTGCGCCTATTCGGTAGACGATAATCGCCAGGAACAGAAAACGCAGACGAGCCCAGAGTTCAGACATACCGCCTTTGCCGAGCGCAGAGAGAGCACCTTGCTTAGCCATTTATTCCTCGAACTTGCCGCCAGCTGCTTCGATAGCCGCACGCGCACCTTTGGTGGCGCCGATTCCCTTTCCGATGGTAACAGCGCGAGTCACTTCGCCGGACAGCATGATTTTCACACGCTGTACGTTGACGTTGATCACGTTGGCATCTTTCAGGGACTGCACGGTGACGATGTCGCCTTCCACTTTAGCCAGCTCGGACAAACGCACTTCTGCGCGATCCATGGCTTTCAGGGAAACGAAACCGAACTTCGGCAGGCGACGATGCAGCGGCTGTTGACCGCCTTCAAAGCCTGGAGCAATGGTGCCACCGGAGCGGGAGGACTGACCTTTGTGGCCACGGCCACCGGTCTTGCCCAAACCACTACCGATACCACGGCCCGGACGATGCTTTTCGCGACGGGAACCCGGCGCTGGACTCAGATCATTGAGTTTCATCGATTAACCCTCGACACGCAGCATGTAGTAAGCCTTGTTGATCATCCCGCGATTCTCGGGAGTATCAAGTACTTCTACAGTGTGACCGATGCGACGCAGACCCAGACCCTTAACGCACAGTTTGTGGTTAGGGATGCGGCCGGTCATGCTTTTGATCAGCGTAACTTTAACGGTAGCCATGATCAGAAGATCTCCTTGACGCTTTTGCCACGCTTGGCGGCAATGGATTCAGGAGACTGCATAGCTTTCAAACCTTTGAAAGTGGCGTGAACCACGTTTACCGGGTTAGTCGAGCCGTAGCACTTGGCCAGAACGTTCTGAACGCCAGCAACTTCGAGGACAGCACGCATAGCGCCGCCAGCGATGATACCGGTACCTTCAGAAGCAGGCTGCATGTACACCTTCGAAGCGCCGTGACCGGACTTCATTGCGTACTGCAGAGTGGTGCCGTTCAGATCAACTTGGATCATGTTGCGACGAGCAGCTTCCATTGCCTTCTGGATCGCAGCAGGCACTTCACGTGACTTGCCACGGCCGAAGCCAACACGCCCTTTACCATCACCAACCACGGTCAACGCGGTGAAAGTGAAGATACGGCCGCCTTTTACGGTTTTGGCTACGCGGTTAACTTGAACCAGCTTCTCAATGTAGCCTTCGTCGCGCTTTTGGTCGTTATTTGACATAACTTAGAACTCCAGCCCAGCTTCACGAGCAGCATCAGCCAGCGCCTTGACGCGGCCGTGGTACTTGAAGCCAGAGCGGTCGAAAGCCACCTGCGAGACGCCAGCGGCTTTAGCACGCGTAGCGACCAGCTGGCCAACCTTAGTGGCCGCGTCGATGTTGCCAGTGGCGCCATCACGCAGTTCTTTATCCAAAGTCGAGGCAGATGCCAGGACTTTGTTGCCGTCGGCCGAAATGACCTGGGCGTAGATGTGCTGCGACGAGCGGAACACGCAGAGACGCACGACTTCGAGTTCGTGCATTTTCAGGCGTGCTTTGCGAGCGCGACGCAGTCGAGTAACTTTTTTGTCGGTCATTTGCTATGCCCTACTTCTTCTTGGCTTCTTTACGACGGACGACTTCGTCCGCGTAGCGCACACCTTTGCCTTTGTACGGCTCTGGTGGACGGAAGTCGCGGATCTCGGCGGCCACTTGACCTACCAGCTGCTTATCGATACCCCGAATCAGGATGTCGGTTTGGCTAGGAGTCTCAGCGGTGATGCCTTCCGGCAGTTCATAATCCACTGGGTGCGAGAAGCCAAGAGCCAGGTTCAGCACTGTGCCTTTTGCTTGCGCTTTGTAACCGACACCGACCAGCTGGAGCTTACGCTCGAAGCCTTGGCTTACGCCTTGGACCATGTTGTTTACCAACGCACGAGTGGTACCAGCCATTGCGCGAGTTTGTTGATCGCCATTGCGAGCAGCGAAACGCAGCTCACCAGCTTCTTCAACGATCTCAACGGACGAATGGATGTTCAGTTCGAGAGTACCCTTGGCACCCTTCACCGAAAGCTGTTGGCCTGCGAATTTGACTTCGACACCGGCTGGCAGCTTAACGGGGTTCTTAGCGACGCGTGACATGCTTATCCCCCCTTAGAACACAGTGCAAAGAACTTCGCCGCCGACACCGGCAGCGCGCGCAGCACGATCCGTCATCACACCTTTGTTGGTGGAGACGATAGACACACCGAGACCGCCACGAACTTTTGGCAGATCATCGACGGACTTGTACTGACGCAGGCCTGGACGGCTAACGCGCTTCACTTCCTCGATGACCGGACGGCCTTCGAAGTACTTCAGCTCGATGGACAGCAGTGGTTTGATTTCGCTGCTGATCTGATAACCCGCAATGTAACCTTCGTCCTTCAGGACTTTGGCAACAGCTACCTTCAAAGTAGAAGATGGCATGCTTACGACGGACTTTTCAGCCATCTGGGCATTACGGATTCGAGTTAGCATGTCCGCTAACGGGTCCTGCATACTCATGGGCTAGACGCTCCTAATACAAAAAAATTAGCCTTGCGGCTACTACTTGTCGCCGAGCACATCCATGCGATAAAAGCACGGGCTCAGGCGAGCCGGGTATTCTAGACACACCCCACAAATGAATCAAGCCCCAAAAGGGGCTTGATTCAAGTTCAAGGTCACCGGTGGTCAGGATCTTGCGATCCCGAACACCGAGACTTTGACAGTGCTTACCAGCTGGCTTTAACCAGACCAGGTACGTCACCACGCATTGCAGCTTCACGCAGCTTGTTACGGCCGAGGCCGAACTTGCGGTAAACGCCGTGTGGACGACCGGTCAGGCGGCAGCGGTTACGCATGCGCGAAGCGCTTGCGTCACGTGGCTGCTTCTGCAGAGCTACTGTAGCTTCCCAACGCGCTTCTGGACTTGCGTTCAGATCAACGATGATAGCTTTCAGTGCTGCACGCTTTTTGGCGTACTTGGCAACCGTGAGCTGACGCTTCAGCTCGCGGTTTTTCATGCTCATCTTGGCCATTTTCCTACTCCAATCAGTTGCGGAACGGGAATTTGAAAGCACGCAACAGGGCGCGACCTTCATCATCGTTCTTGGCAGTGGTGGTCAGGGTAATGTCCAGACCGCGGAGAGCATCGATCTTGTCGTAGTCGATTTCCGGGAAGATGATCTGCTCTTTAACGCCCATGCTGTAGTTACCACGACCATCGAAGGACTTGGCATTCAGGCCGCGGAAGTCGCGAACCCGAGGCAGGGAGATCGACAGCAGACGATCCAGGAATTCATACATACGCTCACGGCGCAGGGTCACTTTGACGCCGATCGGCCAACCTTCACGGACTTTAAAGCCAGCGATGGATTTCCGAGCGTAGGTCACAACGACTTTCTGGCCGGTGATCTTTTCCAGGTCAGCAACAGCGTGTTCGATGACTTTTTTGTCACCGACCGCTTCGCCCAGACCCATGTTCAGGGTGATTTTGGTAACGCGTGGAACTTCCATCACGTTCGAAAGCTTAAGTTCTTCCTTAAGCTTCGGTGCGATTTCCTTCCAGTAAATCTCTTTTAGTCGTGCCATGGTCTTCTACCTAGCAGTGTTCAAGCATCAACCGCTTTTTGGGTCGACTTGAAGACACGAATTTTCTTGCCGTCTTCTACTTTGAAACCAACGCGGTCAGCCTTGTTGGTTTCGCCGTTGAAAATGGCGACGTTAGAAGCGTCCAGTGGAGCTTCTTTTTCGACGATACCGCCTTGTACGCCCGACATCGGGTTAGGCTTGGTATGACGCTTAACCAGGTTCAGACCGCCAATAACCAGACGGTTGTTAGCGAGAACCTTAAGCACCTTACCGCGCTTACCTTTGTCTTTGCCGGCGATCACGATGATCTCGTCGTCACGACGAATCTTTTGCATGTCGGATCTCCTTACAGCACTTCTGGGGCGAGCGAGACGATCTTCATGAACTTCTCAGTACGAAGTTCACGGGTCACTGGCCCAAAGATACGGGTGCCGATCGGCTCTTGCTTGTTGTTCAGAAGAACAGCAGCGTTGCCATCAAAGCGGATAATGGAGCCATCAGCACGACGTACGCCGTGACGAGTGCGGACTACAACAGCAGTCATCACTTGGCCTTTTTTCACTTTACCGCGAGGAATTGCTTCCTTCACGGTAACTTTGATGATGTCACCGATACCAGCGTAACGACGATGGGAGCCACCCAGCACCTTGATGCACATAACGCGGCGAGCGCCGCTGTTATCGGCCACATCGAGCATGGATTGAGTCTGAATCATATAATTTCTCCGACCCCTAGTCCTTAGACTTCCACAGCGCGTTCGAGAACATCAACCAGCGCCCAAGACTTGGTCTTGGCCAGCGGACGAGTTTCACGAATAGTGACTTTATCGCCGATGTGGCACTGATTGGTTTCGTCGTGCGCGTGCAGCTTAGTCGAACGCTTAACGTATTTACCGTAGATCGGGTGCTTTACGCGACGCTCGATCAGAACGGTGATGGTCTTGTCCATTTTGTCGCTGACAACACGGCCAGTCAGCGTACGGACGGTTTTTTCGGCTTCAGCCATGATTACTTACCTGCCTGCTGTTTGAGCACAGTCTTCACGCGAGCGATGTCACGCTTAACTTGCCGGAGCAGGTGAGACTGCCCCAACTGGCCAGTTGCTTTCTGCATGCGCAGATTGAACTGGTCGCGCAGCAGGCCGAGCAGTTGCTCGTTAAGCTGCGGCGCGTCTTTTTCACGAAGTTCGTTCGCTTTCATCACATCACCGTCCGTTTAACAAAAGCGGTGGCGAGCGGCAGCTTTGCAGCAGCCAGGGCAAAAGCCTCACGCGCCAGCTCTTCAGAAACGCCCTCGATTTCATACAGGACTTTGCCTGGCTGAATCTGGGCAACCCAGTACTCCACACTACCCTTACCTTTACCCATCCGAACTTCGAGGGGCTTTTTGGAAATAGGCTTGTCCGGGAATACACGGATCCAGATCTTGCCGCCACGTTTAACGTGACGGGTCAGAGCACGACGCGCTGACTCGATCTGACGAGCGGTGAGACGACCACGAGCTACAGACTTCAGCGCGAACTCGCCGAAGCTGACTTTGCTACCGCGCTGAGCCAGACCACGGTTGTGGCCTGTCATCTGCTTGCGGAACTTCGTACGCTTTGGTTGCAACATTTGGCGTACCCCTTACTTAGCAGCTTTTTTACGAGGCGCTGGTGCTTGTGGTTTCAGTTCTTCTTGGCGACCACCAATTACTTCGCCTTTGAAGATCCAAACCTTTACACCGATCACACCGTAAGTGGTGTGAGCTTCGTAGTTGGCATAGTCGATGTCGGCACGCAGGGTGTGCAGTGGCACACGACCTTCGCGATACCATTCAGTACGTGCGATTTCAGCACCGCCGAGACGACCGCTCACTTGGATTTTGATGCCTTTGGCACCAATGCGCATGGCGTTCTGTACAGCGCGCTTCATAGCGCGACGGAACATTACACGACGCTCCAGCTGCTGAGCTACGCTCTGCGCAACCAACATACCGTCGAGCTCCGGCTTGCGGATTTCTTCGATATTGATGTGCACAGGCACACCCATTTGTTTGGTCAGGTCCTGACGCAGTTTCTCAACATCTTCACCTTTCTTCCCGATAACGATACCTGGACGAGCGGTGTGGATGGTGATACGTGCAGTTTGGGCCGGACGATGGATATCGATACGGCTTACGGACGCGCTTTTTAGTTTGTCTTGGAGATACTCACGCACCTTCAGATCAGCGAACAAATAGTCCGCATAAGTCCGACCGTCTGCGTACCAGACGGAGGTGTGCTCCTTGACGATTCCCAGGCGAATGCCAATGGGATGTACTTTCTGACCCATCTCTTCGACTCCGTTACTTGTCAGCAACCTTGACAGTGATATGGCAAGACCGCTTGACGATGCGATCAGCACGGCCTTTGGCACGTGGCATGATTCGCTTCAGCGAACGCCCTTCGTTGACGAAAACGGTGCTGACCTTAAGGTCATCAACGTCTGCGCCTTCGTTATGCTCGGCGTTGGCTACGGCCGACTCCAGCACTTTCTTCATGATCTCGGCGGCTTTCTTACTGCTGAAAGCCAACAAGTTGAGCGCTTCGCCCACCTTCTTCCCGCGGATCTGGTCGGCGACCAAGCGGGCTTTCTGGGCGGAGATTCGAGCGCCCGACAACTTAGCGGCTACTTCCATTTCCTAACCCCTTAACGCTTGGCTTTCTTGTCAGCCACGTGCCCACGATATGTGCGGGTACCGGCGAACTCGCCCAGTTTGTGGCCGACCATGTCTTCGTTCACGAGAACTGGCACATGTTGACGACCGTTGTGTACTGCGATGGTCAGACCGACCATTTGTGGCAGGATCATCGAACGGCGCGACCAGGTTTTAACTGGTTTGCGATCGTTCTTTTCCGCCGCCACTTCGATCTTCTTCAGTAGGTGAAGATCGATAAAAGGACCTTTTTTCAGAGAACGTGGCACTGTCGTATCCCTCTATTTACTTGCGACGACGGACGATCATTTTGTCGGTACGCTTATTACCACGAGTCTTCGCGCCCTTAGTCGGGAAGCCCCATGGCGATACCGGATGACGACCACCAGAGGTACGACCTTCACCACCACCATGTGGGTGGTCAACCGGGTTCATGGCAACACCACGAACGGTTGGGCGAACGCCACGCCAGCGTTTGGCACCAGCTTTACCCAGCGAACGCAGGCTGTGCTCGGAGTTCGAGACTTCACCCAGGGTCGCGCGGCATTCAGCCAGCACTTTACGCATCTCACCAGAACGCAGACGCAGGGTCACGTAGACACCTTCACGAGCGATCAGCTGAGCCGAAGCACCAGCGGAACGAGCGATTTGCGCGCCTTTACCTGGCTTCAATTCGATGCCGTGTACGGTGCTACCAACTGGAATGTTACGCAGTTGCAGAGCGTTGCCCGGCTTGATCGGCGCCAAAGCACCTGCGATCAGCTGGTCGCCAGCGCTAACGCCTTTAGGGGCGATGATGTAGCGACGCTCGCCATCTGCGTACAGCAGCAGAGCGATGTGAGCAGTACGGTTTGGATCGTATTCGATACGCTCGACAGTGGCAGCGATGCCATCTTTGTCGTTACGACGGAAATCGACCAGACGATAATGCTGCTTATGGCCACCACCGATGTGACGAGTGGTAATACGACCATTGTTGTTACGACCACCAGTCTTCGATTTTTTCTCGAGCAGCGGTGCGTGAGGAGCGCCTTTATGCAGCTCCTGGTTGACCACCTTGACCACAAAACGGCGGCCAGGGGAAGTCGGTTTGCATTTAACGATTGCCATGATGCACCCCTTCCTTACTCAGCACTGCTGCTGAAATCGAGATCTTGGCCTGGCTGAAGGGAGATAACTGCCTTCTTCCAGTCATTACGCTTGCCCAGACCGCGAGCGGTGCGCTTGCTCTTACCCAGAACATTCAGGGTAGTAACACGCTCAACTTTCACGCTGAACAGGCTTTCGACGGCCTTCTTGATTTCCAGCTTGGTTGCGTCAGTTGCAACCTTGAAAACGAACTGGCCTTTCTTGTCAGCCAGAACCGTAGCCTTCTCGGAAACGTGCGGGCCAAGCAGAACTTTAAATACGCGTTCCTGGTTCATCCCAGCAGCTCCTCGAATTTCTTCACGGCCGACACGGTGATCAACACCTTGTCGTATGCGATCAGACTAACTGGATCGGAACCTTGCACGTCACGTACATCAACGTGTGGCAGGTTGCGAGCAGCCAGGTACAGGTTCTGATCAACCACTTCAGACACGATCAAGACGTCAGTCAGGCCCATGCCGGTCAGTTTGTTCAGCAGATCTTTGGTCTTCGGTGCATCAACAGCGAAGTCCTGAACCACAACCAGACGATCAGTACGCACCAGCTCAGCAAGGATGGAACGCATTGCTGCGCGGTACATCTTCTTGTTCAGCTTCTGGGTGTGATCCTGAGGACGAGCTGCGAAAGTGGTACCGCCGCCACGCCAGATTGGGCTACGGATAGTACCGGCACGAGCACGGCCAGTACCTTTCTGACGCCATGGGCGCTTACCGCCACCACGAACGTCGGAACGGGTCTTTTGCTGCTTGGAACCTTGACGGCCGCCGGCCATGTAGGCCACGACTGCTTGGTGAACCAGCGTCTCGTTGAATTCGCCGCCAAATGTCAGTTCGGAAACTTCGATCGCTTGAGCGTCATTTACATTTAATTGCATGTCAGCTTCCCCTTAACCGCGAGCCTTGGCTGCTGGACGTACAACCAAGTTGCCGCCAGTAGCGCCAGGAACAGCGCCCTTGACCAACAACAGATTGCGTTCAGCGTCCACGCGCACTACTTCGAGGGACTGCACGGTCACGCGCTCAGCGCCCATATGACCGGACATTTTTTTGCCCTTGAATACACGACCAGGAGTCTGGCACTGGCCGATAGAGCCTGGAACGCGGTGGGACACGGAGTTACCGTGGGTATTATCTTGCCCGCGGAAGTTCCAACGCTTGATCGTACCCTGGAAGCCTTTACCTTTGGACTGACCGGTTACATCAACCAGTTGACCAGCAGCGAAGATTTCAGCGTTGATCAGATCGCCGGCCTGGTACTCGCCTTCTTCAAGACGGAATTCCATTACGGTACGACCAGCGGCAACGTTCGCCTTAGCGAAGTGGCCAGCCTGAGCAGCTGTAACACGCGAAGCACGACGCTCGCCTACAGTGACTTGCACTGCACGATAGCCATCGGTCTCTTCAGTTTTGAACTGGGTGACGCGATTCGGCTCGATCTCAATGACCGTGACCGGAATGGAGACACCTTCTTCGGTGAAAATACGGGTCATACCGCATTTACGACCGACTACACCAATAGTCATGTTGTAAACCTCATGAGTGTACGGGGCTTTCACCCGCTATGGCCGCCCATTTCAGAGCGTTACACGACTAAGACCGAGTCTTAGCCGAGGCTGATCTGCACTTCCACACCGGCCGCAAGATCAAGCTTCATAAGAGCATCAACGGTTTTATCCGTTGGCTGGACGATGTCCAGAACGCGCTTATGAGTACGGATCTCGTACTGGTCACGCGCGTCTTTGTTGACGTGCGGGGAGACCAGAACGGTGAACCGCTCTTTACGGGTAGGCAGTGGAATTGGACCACGCACTTGAGCACCAGTACGTTTCGCGGTTTCCACGATTTCCTGGGTGGATTGGTCGATCAGGCGATGGTCAAAAGCCTTCAACCTGATACGGATTTGCTGATTTTGCATTGGATTTCAGACTCCGGCTGCTATTCCCACCGAGCGCAATACGCCCGTTAAAAGGAGGCGCAATTCTATAGACGCCCCAGATAGGTGTCAACCCAATAAAAAAGCCCCCGCTAAGCGGGGGCTTTTTCAACTCATCAAAGTTAACTCAAAAAGAGCTTACTCGATGATTTTGGCTACGACGCCAGCGCCGACGGTACGACCGCCTTCACGGATAGCGAAACGCAGACCGTCTTCCATTGCGATGGTTTTGATCAGGGTAACAGTCATTTGAATGTTGTCACCTGGCATTACCATTTCAACGCCTTCTGGCAGCTCGCAGTTACCAGTCACGTCAGTAGTACGGAAGTAGAACTGTGGACGGTAGCCTTTGAAGAACGGAGTATGACGACCGCCTTCTTCCTTGCTCAGAACGTAAACTTCTGCAGTGAACTTGGTGTGCGGCTTAACCGAACCCGGCTTAACCAGAACCTGGCCACGCTCAACGTCGTCACGCTTGGTACCACGCAGCAGAACACCGCAGTTCTCGCCAGCACGACCTTCGTCGAGCAGCTTGCGGAACATTTCAACACCGGTGCAGGTGGTGACAGTAGTGTCACGCAGACCAACGATTTCCAGTGGATCTTGAACGCGAACGATACCGCGCTCGATACGACCAGTCACAACAGTACCGCGACCCGAGATCGAGAATACGTCTTCGATTGGCATCAGGAACGGCTTGTCGGTCAGACGAACTGGCTCTGGGATGTAGCTGTCCAGAGTTTCCACCAGCTTCTTAACAGCAGTGGTACCCATTTCGTTGTCGTCAAGACCTTCAAGAGCCATACGAGCAGAACCGATGATGATCGGAGTGTCGTCGCCCGGGAAGTCGTAAGTGCTCAGCAGATCGCGCACTTCCATCTCAACCAGTTCCAGCAGCTCAGCGTCGTCTACCAGGTCAGCCTTGTTCAGGAAAACCACGATGTACGGAACGCCTACCTGACGGGACAGCAGGATGTGCTCACGGGTTTGTGGCATCGGACCATCAGCGGCCGAGCAAACCAGGATAGCGCCGTCCATTTGAGCAGCACCGGTGATCATGTTCTTCACATAGTCAGCGTGACCTGGGCAGTCAACGTGAGCGTAGTGACGGATCTTCGAGTTGTACTCAACGTGCGCGGTGTTGATGGTGATACCACGAGCCTTTTCTTCTGGTGCGCTGTCGATCTTGTCGAAAGCAACAACAGCCGAACCGAAAACTTCGGAGCAGACGCGAGTCAGAGCAGCAGTCAGAGTGGTTTTACCATGGTCAACGTGACCGATGGTGCCAACGTTGACGTGCGGTAGGGAACGATCAAATTTTTCTTTAGCCACGACAATTAACTCCTAGCCTAAAGGGGCTGAATCAGCCTTGTTTTTTGGTAACGGTTTCGACGATGTGCGACGGAGCCGTATTGTATTTTTTGAATTCCATAGAGTAGCTTGCGCGACCTTGGGACATGGAACGAACGTCGGTCGCATAACCGAACATCTCGCCCAACGGAACCTCGGCACGAATTACTTTACCGGAAACCGTATCTTCCATACCCAGGATCATGCCGCGACGACGGTTAAGGTCGCCCATCACGTCACCCATATAGTCTTCAGGTGTAACAACCTCTACCGCCATGATCGGCTCGAGCAACTCACCACCGCCCTTCTGGGCCAGTTGCTTGGTCGCCATGGAAGCAGCCACCTTAAACGCCATCTCGTTCGAGTCGACGTCGTGGTAGGAACCATCAAACACGGTAGCCTTCAGGCCGATCAGCGGATAACCGGCAACAACGCCGTTCTTCATCTGCTCTTCGATACCCTTCTGGATAGCCGGGATGTATTCCTTAGGAACCACACCACCCACCACTTCGTTCACGAATTGCAGACCTTCCTGACCTTCGTCAGCAGGAGCAAAACGGATCCAGCAGTGGCCGAACTGACCACGACCGCCGGACTGACGAACGAACTTGCCTTCGATTTCACAGTTCTTCGTGATGCGCTCACGATAGGAAACCTGAGGCTTACCGATGTTGGCTTCAACGTTGAACTCGCGGCGCATCCGGTCAACCAGGATGTCCAGGTGCAACTCGCCCATGCCGGAGATGATCGTTTGACCAGTCTCCTCATCAGTCTTGACGCGGAAAGATGGATCTTCCTGAGCAAGCTTGCCCAGAGCGATACCCATTTTTTCCTGGTCATCCTTGGTCTTAGGTTCTACGGCAACCGAAATAACCGGCTCCGGGAAGTCCATGCGAACCAGGATGATTGGCTTGTCAGCGCTGCACAAGGTTTCGCCAGTGGTGACGTCCTTCATGCCGATCAAGGCCGCGATGTCACCAGCGCGCACTTCCTTGATTTCTTCACGGGCGTTTGCGTGCATTTGCACCATACGACCCACGCGCTCTTTCTTGCCTTTAACCGAGTTGATCACGCCGTCGCCGGAGGCCAACACGCCCGAGTAAACACGGACGAAGGTCAAAGTACCCACGAATGGGTCGGTAGCGATTTTGAAAGCCAGAGCCGAGAACGGCTCGCTGTCATCTGCATGACGCTCCATCTGCTTTTCCTCGTCATCAGGGTCAGTACCCTTGATGGCAGGAATGTCAGTTGGAGCAGGCAGGTAATCGATAACGGCGTCGAGAACCAGGGGAACGCCCTTGTTCTTGAAGGAAGAACCGCAAACAGCCAGGACGATTTCGCCAGCGATAGTACGCTGACGCAGAGCGGCCTTGATTTCCGCGTTGGTGAGTTCTTCACCTTCGAGGTACTTGTTCATCAGTTCTTCGCTGGCTTCGGCCGCAGCCTCAACCATGTTGCCGCGCCACTCGTCAGCCAGTTCCTGCAGCTCAGCAGGGATAGGCTTGCGAACTGGAACCATGCCTTTGTCGGAGTCATTCCAGTAAACAGCTTCCATAGCCATCAGATCGATCTGACCCTGGAAGTTGTCTTCGGAACCGATAGCCAATTGGATTGGCACCGGAGTGTGACCCAGACGCTGCTTGATCTGGCCGATCACGCGCAGGAAGTTTGCACCAGCACGGTCCATCTTGTTTACGTAAACAAGACGTGGAACGCCGTACTTGTTGGCTTGACGCCATACGGTTTCCGACTGAGGCTCAACACCCGAGGTGCCGCAGAACACAACGACCGCGCCGTCGAGAACACGCAGGGAACGCTCAACTTCAATAGTGAAGTCAACGTGGCCCGGGGTGTCGATGACGTTGAAACGGTATTGGTCCTTGTGCTGCTTCTCGGAACCCTGCCAGAAGGCGGTAATGGCAGCAGAAGTAATGGTAATACCACGCTCCTGCTCCTGAACCATCCAGTCTGTGGTCGCGGCGCCGTCATGCACCTCGCCCATTTTGTGACTTTTGCCAGTGTAAAAAAGGACGCGCTCGGTGGTGGTGGTTTTACCAGCATCCACGTGAGCAACGATACCAATGTTACGGTAGCGGTTAATCGGTGTTGTACGAGCCATAAAGCCCTCGCAAAATTAGTGACGCTAAAATTAGAAGCGGTAGTGCGAGAAAGCCTTGTTGGCTTCAGCCATACGGTGCACGTCTTCACGCTTCTTAACTGCAGCACCTTTGCCTTCAGCAGCGTCCAACAGTTCGCCAGCCAAACGCAGGGCCATAGACTTCTCGCCGCGCTTACGGGCGAAGTCTACCAACCAGCGCATTGCCAGAGCGTTACGACGGGACGGACGAACTTCGACCGGAACCTGGTAAGTAGCACCGCCTACACGGCGCGACTTTACTTCGACCAGCGGAGCGATGGCGTCGAGAGCTTTCTCGAAGATTTCCAGGGGGTCGCTGTTCTTGCGTTCTTTAACCTTTTCCAGCGCGCCATAAACGATACGCTCGGCAACGGCTTTCTTGCCGCTTTCCATCACGTGGTTCATGAACTTGGCCAGGATCTGGCTGCCGTATTTTGGATCGTCAAGCACTTCGCGCTTGGCTGCTACGCGTCTTCTTGGCATGGATAAGCCCTCAAACGGTCTTCAGGTTCGCTCGGAATCGGTGCCCTTTCGGGACGCCTCCGACCTTACTCTTATCGACTCAGAAAAATAGATGATTCAGTTTTTACAAAAAGCCACTACTACTTAGGCTTCTTGGTACCGTACTTCGAACGACCTTGGTTACGACCTTTAACGCCGGAAGTATCCAAAGAGCCGCGAACGGTGTGGTAACGAACACCTGGCAAGTCTTTTACACGGCCGCCACGGATCAGTACGACGCTGTGCTCTTGCAGGTTGTGGCCTTCACCGCCGATGTACGAGGAAACCTCGAAACCGTTGGTCAGACGCACACGGCATACTTTACGCAGTGCCGAGTTAGGTTTTTTCGGCGTGGTGGTATACACACGAGTGCATACGCCACGACGTTGCGGGCAGTTCTGCAGCGCAGGCACGTCGGATTTCTCGACGATACGCTTACGCGGCTGACGTACCAGCTGGTTGATAGTTGCCATCTACTAGCTCCACTGTTGTCTTGCGACGCTATTGTCTTGCAAGAAAAGCAAAATGGCAGGAACGAATTCCCGCCAAATTTAGGGGTACAAGAGTCTAAAGAGGATCTTGCCCCCAGTCAAGGCAAGGCCCCGACCTTCCCGCTCATCCAACCTCGACAAAATGTCTTGATTCGATGAACGGAACGACCAGGGCCTTACACTCATTTATCGCAGAACTCAGTTACCGCTAGAGTTCAGCGCTTCGGTCAGTGCAGCTTCCACTTCACTGGCGCTTACGCGCAACGGTTTGTCAGCATCACGACGGCGTTTACGCTCGCTGTGATAAGCCAGACCGGTACCGGCCGGGATCAGACGACCCACGACCACGTTTTCTTTCAGGCCACGCAAGTAATCGCGCTTGCCGGTTACCGCCGCTTCGGTCAGTACGCGAGTGGTTTCCTGGAAGGAAGCCGCCGAGATGAACGATTCGGTGGACAACGACGCCTTGGTGATACCCAGCAGCACGCGAGTGAACTTGGAAACGAATTTCTCGTCGCCAGCCAAACGTTCGTTCTCTACCAGTACGTGAGTCAATTCCATCTGGTCGCCCTTGATGAAACTGGAATCGCCGGATTCAGCGATTTCAACTTTACGCAGCATCTGACGCAGAATGGTCTCGATGTGCTTGTCGTTGATCTTCACGCCTTGCAGACGGTAAACGTCCTGGATTTCGTTCACGATGTACTTGGCCAGCGCACTCACACCCAGCAGACGCAGGATGTCGTGTGGATCGCTCGGGCCGTCGGAGATGACTTCGCCGCGGTTTACCTGTTCGCCTTCGAAGACGTTCAGGTGACGCCACTTCGGAATCAGCTCTTCGTACGGATCGCTACCGTCGTTCGGGGTGATAACCAGACGGCGCTTGCCTTTGGTCTCTTTACCGAACGCGATGGTGCCGCTGACTTCAGCCAGAATCGAGGCTTCTTTCGGACGACGGGCTTCGAACAAGTCGGCAACACGCGGCAGACCACCGGTGATGTCACGGGTCTTCGAAGTCTCTTGCGGAATACGAGCGATAACATCACCGATCGCGATTTTCGCACCATCCGCAACACCGACGAGGGCGTTGGCAGGCAGGAAGTACTGAGCAATTACGTCGGTACCCGGCAGCAAGAGATCCTTACCGTTGTCATCAACCATCTTCACAGCAGGACGGATATCTTTACCGGCAGCTGGACGGTCTTTGGCGTCGAGTACTTCAATGTTGGTCATACCGGTCAATTCGTCAGTCTGACGCTTGATCGTGATGCCTTCTTCCATGCCCACGTAGGTCACGGTACCTTTCATTTCGGTAACGATTGGGTGAGTGTGCGGATCCCACTTGGCCACGATTGCGCCAGCGTCGACCTTGTCACCTTCTTTAACCGAAATCACAGCACCGTACGGCAGCTTGTAGCGCTCGCGCTCACGACCGAAGTCATCAGCGATTGCCAGCTCACCGGAACGGGATACAGCCACCAGGCAGCCATCCACTCGCTCAACGTGTTTCAGGTTATGCAGACGGACGGTACCGCCATTCTTCACCTGAACGCTGTCGGCTGCGGAGGTCCGGCTTGCCGCACCACCGATGTGGAACGTACGCATGGTCAGCTGGGTACCCGGCTCACCGATGGACTGGGCAGCGATAACGCCGACCGCTTCACCAATGTTCACCTGGTGACCACGAGCCAGGTCACGGCCGTAGCACTTGGCGCAAATACCGTAGCGGGTTTCGCAGCTGATTGGCGAACGCACGATCACTTCGTCGATGCTGTTCAGCTCGATGAACTCGACCCACTTCTCGTCTACCAGCGTGCCGGCAGGAACGATAACTTCTTCAGTACCTGGCTTGAACACGTCACGGGCGATGACACGGCCCAATACGCGCTCACCCAACGGCTCAACAACGTCACCGCCTTCAATGTGCGGAGTCATTACCAGGCCATGCTCGGTGCCGCAATCGATCTCGGTCACAACCAGATCCTGCGCCACGTCTACCAGACGACGAGTCAGGTAACCGGAGTTCGCAGTTTTCAACGCGGTATCCGCCAGACCTTTACGAGCACCGTGAGTCGAGATGAAGTACTGAAGTACGCTCAAACCTTCACGGAAGTTCGCAGTAATCGGCGTTTCGATGATGGAACCGTCCGGCTTGGCCATCAGGCCACGCATACCGGCGAGCTGACGGATCTGCGCAGCAGAACCCCGTGCGCCCGAGTCGGCCATCATGTACATCGAGTTGAAAGATTCCTGGTCGACTTCGACGCCATGACGGTCGATGACTTTCTCTTTCGAGAGGTTGGCCATCATCGCCTTGGAAACTTCGTCGTTCGCCTTGGACCAAAGGTCGATCACTTTGTTGTACTTCTCGCCCTGGGTTACCAGGCCGGAGGCGTACTGACTTTCGATCTCTTTCACTTCGTCGGTGGCAGCACCGATGATGCGGGCTTTTTCATCCGGGATAACGAAGTCGTTAACACCGATGGAAACGCCGGAAATGGTCGAATAGGCAAAACCGGTGTACATCAACTGGTCAGCGAAGATCACGGTCTCTTTCAAACCAACCACGCGATAGCATTGGTTGATCAGCTTGGAGATCGCTTTTTTCTTCATCGGCTGGTTGACGACGTCGTACGACAGACCAGGTGGAACAACCTGGAACAACAGCGCACGGCCGACAGTGGTGTCGACGATACGGGTGTTCTTGACGCTGCCACCATCACGATCGTTGACAGTTTCGTTGATCCGCACTTTGACCTTGGCGTGCAGTGCGGCTTCGCCGGCACGGAACACACGGTCAACTTCCTGCAGATCCGCGAAGACACGACCTTCGCCCTTGGCGTTGATCGCTTCACGAGTCATGTAGTACAGACCCAATACAACGTCCTGCGACGGAACGATGATTGGCTCACCGTTGGCTGGCGACAGAATGTTGTTGGTCGACATCATCAACGCACGCGCTTCCAGCTGGGCTTCCAGCGTCAGCGGTACGTGCACGGCCATTTGGTCGCCGTCGAAGTCGGCGTTGTACGCAGCACAGACCAGAGGATGCAGCTGGATAGCCTTACCTTCGATCAGTACCGGTTCAAACGCCTGGATACCCAGACGGTGAAGGGTCGGTGCACGGTTGAGGAGAACCGGGTGTTCACGGATCACTTCAGCGAGAACGTCCCAAACTTCCGGCAGCTCGCGCTCGACCATCTTCTTGGCGGCTTTGATGGTGGTCGCGAGACCACGCATTTCCAGCTTGCCGAAAATGAACGGTTTGAACAGCTCGAGAGCCATTTTCTTCGGCAGACCGCACTGGTGCAGACGCAGGGTCGGACCTACGGTAATTACCGAACGGCCAGAGTAGTCAACACGCTTACCGAGCAAGTTCTGACGGAAACGACCTTGCTTACCCTTGATCATGTCAGCCAGGGATTTCAGAGGACGCTTGTTGGAACCGGTGATAGCGCGGCCACGACGACCGTTGTCGAGCAGTGCATCGACAGCTTCCTGCAACATACGCTTTTCGTTGCGAACGATGATGTCCGGAGCGGACAGATCGAGCAGACGCTTCAAGCGGTTGTTACGGTTGATCACTCGACGATACAGATCGTTGAGGTCGGAAGTCGCGAAGCGACCGCCATCCAGCGGGACCAGTGGACGCAGATCCGGCGGCAGAACCGGCAGAACGGTCAGCACCATCCATTCTGGAAGGTTGCCGGAACCCTGGAAGGCCTCCATCAACTTCAGACGCTTGGAAAGCTTCTTGATTTTGGTTTCGGAGTTGGTTTGCGGAATTTCTTCACGCAGACGGCCAATCTCGTGCTCCAGATCGATAGCGTGCAGCAGTTCGCGGACAGCTTCGGCACCCATGCGGGCATCGAAATCGTCGCCGAACTCTTCCAGCGCTTCGAAGTACTGCTCGTCGTTCAGCAGCTGACCCTTTTCAAGGGTGGTCATGCCTGGATCGATAACGACATAGCTCTCGAAGTAGAGAACGCGTTCGATATCACGCAGGGTCATGTCCATCAGCAAACCGATACGCGACGGCAGCGATTTCAGGAACCAGATGTGGGCAACTGGCGAGGCCAGTTCGATGTGCGCCATGCGCTCACGACGAACTTTAGCCAGCGCGACTTCAACGCCGCACTTCTCGCAGATCACACCACGGTGCTTCAAGCGCTTGTACTTACCGCACAGGCACTCGTAATCCTTTACCGGGCCAAAGATCTTGGCGCAGAACAGGCCGTCACGCTCAGGTTTGAACGTACGGTAGTTGATGGTTTCCGGCTTTTTAACTTCACCGAACGACCACGAACGGATCATCTCAGGCGATGCCAATCCAATACGGATGGCGTCGAACTCTTCGACTTGACCCTGGTTTTTCAGCAAATTCAGTAGGTCTTTCAAGGCCTTTCCTCCTGGCGGAGCAGAGAGCGGGCAATCCTGCCCCGCTCTCGATTCGCGTCACGTGTTATTCGGTTTCCAGATCGATATCGATGCCGAGGGAACGAATTTCCTTGATCAACACGTTGAAGGACTCGGGCATGCCCGGCTCCATACGGTGATCGCCATCCACGATGTTTTTGTACATCTTGGTACGGCCGTTCACATCGTCCGACTTCACTGTGAGCATTTCTTGCAGAGTGTAAGCAGCACCGTATGCTTCCAGTGCCCAGACCTCCATCTCCCCGAAACGCTGACCACCGAACTGTGCCTTACCACCCAGCGGCTGCTGGGTAACCAGGCTGTACGAACCGGTAGAACGAGCGTGCATCTTGTCGTCTACCAAGTGGTTCAGCTTCAGCATGTACATGTAGCCAACAGTAACCGGGCGCTCGAACTTGTTGCCGGTACGGCCGTCGGTCAGCTGCATCTGGCCGCTTTCTGGCAGGTCAGCCAGTTTCAGCATGGCCTTGATTTCGCTTTCCTTGGCGCCGTCGAACACTGGAGTGGCCATTGGAACGCCGCCACGCAGGTTCTTCGCCAGATCCAGGATTTCCTGGTCGGAGAAGCTATCCAGATCTTCGTTACGACCGCCGATCTGGTTGTAGATCTCGTCGAGGAATTTACGAAGTTCAGCGACTTTGCGCTGCTCTTCGATCATCCGGTTGATCTTCTCGCCCAGACCTTTGGCCGCGAGGCCGAGGTGGGTTTCAAGGATCTGACCAACGTTCATACGCGAAGGTACGCCCAACGGGTTGAGGACGACGTCGACCGGGGTGCCATTGGCATCGTGCGGCATGTCTTCAACCGGCATGATCACGGAGACCACACCTTTGTTACCGTGACGACCGGCCATCTTGTCGCCCGGCTGGATGCGGCGACGGATTGCCAGGTAAACCTTGACGATTTTCAGCACGCCTGGAGCCAGGTCATCGCCCTGCTGCAGTTTGCGCTTCTTGTCTTCGAACTTGTCGTCCAGCAGACGGCGGCGATCAACGATATAGGCTTGGGCCTTCTCGAGCTGCTCGTTCAGAGCATCTTCAGCCATGCGCAGTTTGAACCACTGACCATGCTCAAGACCGTCGAGTACTTCGTCGGTGATGTCCTGACCTTTCTTCAGACCAGCGCCGCCCTCGGCTTTGTGGCCGACCAGAGCGGAGCGCAGACGTTCGAAAGTCGCGCCTTCAACGATACGGAACTCTTCGTTCAGGTCCTTGCGGATCTCGTCGAGTTGAGTCTTCTCGATCGACAGTGCACGAGCATCACGCTCAACGCCGTCGCGAGTGAAGACCTGTACGTCGATGACAGTACCTTTGGTGCCGGTAGGCACGCGCAGAGAGGTGTCTTTAACGTCGCTGGCTTTTTCACCGAAGATGGCACGCAGCAGTTTTTCTTCCGGAGTCAGCTGGGTCTCGCCTTTCGGAGTGACCTTACCAACCAGGATGTCGCCTGCGCCTACTTCAGCACCTACGTAAACGATACCGGCTTCGTCCAGCTTGTTCAGTGCAGCTTCACCCACGTTCGGGATGTCTGCAGTGATTTCCTCTGGCCCAAGCTTGGTGTCACGCGCCACACAGGTCAGTTCCTGGATGTGGATCGTGGTGAAGCGGTCTTCCTGAACAACACGCTCGGACAGGCAGATGGAGTCTTCGAAGTTGAAGCCGTTCCATGCCATGAACGCGATGCGCATGTTTTGACCCAGAGCCAGCTCACCCATATCGGTGGACGGACCGTCGGCCATGATGTCGCTACGCTGAACCCGATCACCTTTACGCACCAGCGGACGCTGGTTGATGCAGGTGTTCTGGTTGGAGCGGGTGTATTTGGTCAGGTTGTAGATGTCGACACCAGCTTCGCCGGTTTCAACTTCATCATCAGCAACACGAACCACGATACGGCTGGCGTCGACGGAATCGATAACACCGCCACGACGAGCCACGACGCAAACGCCGGAGTCACGGGCTACGTTACGCTCCATGCCGGTACCGACCAGCGGCTTGTCAGCGCGCAGGGTTGGTACAGCTTGACGCTGCATGTTCGAACCCATCAACGCACGGTTGGCGTCGTCGTGCTCGAGGAACGGGATCAGCGACGCTGCAACCGAAACTACCTGCTTCGGCGATACGTCCATCAAGGTGACGTCTTCCGGCGCCTTGACGGTGAACTCGTTCAAGTGACGAACAGCTACCAGCTCGTCGATCAGGACTTTCTTGTCGTTCATCGTGGCCGAAGCCTGAGCGATCACGTGATCAGCTTCTTCGATGGCGGACAGGAATACGATCTCGTCGGTGACCAGAGCGTCTTTCACCACACGGTACGGGCTCTCCAGGAAGCCGTACTGGTTGGTGCGCGCATAAGCGGCCAGGGAGTTGATCAGACCGATGTTCGGACCTTCTGGTGTTTCAATCGGGCATACACGACCGTAGTGAGTCGGGTGTACGTCACGAACTTCAAAGCCAGCACGCTCACGAGTCAGACCGCCAGGGCCGAGTGCAGAAACACGACGCTTGTGGGTGATCTCGGACAGCGGGTTGTTCTGGTCCATGAACTGGGACAGCTGGCTGGAACCGAAGAACTCTTTCACCGCCGCAGCCACTGGCTTGGCGTTGATCAGGTCTTGCGGCATCAGGCCTTCGCTTTCAGCCATCGACAGACGCTCTTTGACCGCACGCTCAACACGTACCAGGCCAACGCGGAACTGGTTCTCGGCCATTTCGCCTACGCAGCGAACACGACGGTTACCCAGGTGGTCGATGTCATCGACGATGCCTTTACCGTTACGGATGTCGACCAGAGTCTTCAATACCGCGACGATGTCTTCTTTGCACAACACGCCCGAACCTTCGATCTCGGTACGACCGATACGACGGTTGAACTTCATCCGGCCGACCGCAGACAGGTCATAGCGCTCAGGGCTGAAGAACAGGTTGTTGAACAGAGTCTCGGCAGCGTCTTTGGTTGGCGGCTCGCCAGGACGCATCATGCGATAGATCTCGACCAGCGCTTCCAATTGGTTGCTGGTGGAGTCGATCTTCAAGGTGTCGGAGACGAACGGACCGCAGTCGATATCGTTGGTGTACAGAGTTTCGATACGAACAACCTGGGCCTTGGCAATTTTTGCCAGGATCTCGGTGTTCAGCTCGGTGTTGCACTCTGCCAGGATTTCGCCGGTTGCCGGATGCACGATGGCCTTGGCGGTAGTGCGACCCAGGACGTAGTCCAGAGGCACTTCCAGGGTCTTGAGACCGGCTTTTTCGATCTGGTTGATGTGGCGCGCAGTAATACGGCGACCAGCCTCAACGATGACCTTGCCCTTCTCGTCCTGAATATCAAGAACAGCGATTTCACCACGCAGACGCGAAGCAATCAGTTCCAGACTGAGGGTTTCGCCGCTCAGGTGGAAAACGTTAGTGGTGTAGAACGCGTCGAGCACTTCTTCAGTGGTATAGCCGAGCGCGCGCAGCAGTACCGATGCAGGCAGCTTGCGACGACGGTCGATACGTACGAACACGCAGTCTTTCGGGTCGAACTCGAAGTCCAGCCACGAACCGCGGTAAGGAATGATGCGCGCGGAGTACAGCAGTTTGCCGGAGCTGTGCGTCTTGCCACGGTCGTGGTCGAAGAACACGCCCGGGGAACGGTGCAGCTGGGAAACGATTACACGCTCGGTACCGTTGATTACGAAGGTACCGTTCTCAGTCATCAGGGGAATTTCACCCATGTAGACTTCTTGCTCTTTGATGTCCTTGATCGCTTTGTTCGACGATTCTTTGTCGAAAATGATCAGGCGCACTTTTACCCGCAAAGGTACGGCGTAAGTTACACCGCGCAATACGCATTCTTTGACATCAAATGCCGGTTCGCCCAGGCGATAACCGACGTACTCCAGCGCAGCATTGCCGGAGTAGCTGATGATCGGGAAAACGGATTTGAAGGCCGCATGCAGGCCCACGTCGCGGAACTGATCTTTAGTCGCTCCCGCTTGCAAGAATTCACGATACGAATCCAGCTGGATGGCCAGGAGGTACGGCACATCCATGACGTCCGGCAACTTGCTAAAGTCCTTGCGGATACGTTTTTTCTCAGTATATGAGTAAGCCATCAGCGTTCCCCAGCTTGGTCACCTGCTTGTTTGGCCCCTCCCGACGGGAGCAGCCAGAAAATCGTGCAAACCCCATGGTTTGCGCCACCGCATCGGGTGGTTACAGCTCGTTACGAGCACCGACCCAGTCGGCTGCCAATAACGGAAAAAGGCCGGTGGCAAGAGCCACCAGCCATCAGCCTTTCGCTTAACGCTCGGGCTGGAGGAGCAAAGTCGATGCTTACTTCAGCTCGACTTTAGCGCCTGCTTCTTCCAGAGTAGCTTTGGCTTTGTCAGCGGCGTCTTTCGAAACAGCTTCCAGAACCATGGCAGGAGCGCCGTCAACTACAGCCTTGGCTTCTTTCAGGCCCAGACCGGTCAGTTCACGTACTGCCTTGATCACGTTAACTTTCTTCTCGCCAGCTTCGGTCAGCATGACGTTGAATTCAGTTTGTTCTTCAACAACGGCAGCAACAGCAGCTGGACCAGCGGAAGCAGCGGCAGCAGAAACGCCGAACTTCTCTTCCATGGCCTTGATCAGCTCAACGATTTCCAGAACGGATTTTTCGCCGATTGCTTCGATGATTTGGTCGTTAGTCAGAGACATGACTATAAATTCCTGTATTGGGGTGACAGCCTACGCGGCCGTCGAAATAAACAATAAACGCTGAAAGGAGACGCTCAGCCTTAGGCTGCAGCAGCTTCTTTCTGGTCGCGAAGAGCCGCCAGAGTACGAGCCAATTTGCTGGTTGCGCCTTGAATCACGCTCATCAGCTGAGAAATTGCTTCGTCACGGGTCGGCAGGCTTGCCAGTACGTCGATCTGATTAGCCGCGAGGAACTTGCCCTCGAACGCAGCTGCCTTGATCTCGAACTTATCCTGACCTTTTGCGAACTCTTTGAAGATACGAGCAGCAGCGCCCGGATGTTCTTTGGAGAATGCAATCAAGGTCGGGCCAGTGAACACGTCGTTGAGCACGTCATATTGAGTGCCAGCAACGGCGCGCTTGAGCAGGGTGTTACGTACAACACGTACGTAAACGCCAGCTTCACGAGCCTCTTTACGGAGTCCGGTCATAGCGCCTACTGTTACGCCACGGGCATCAGCCACGACAGCGGACAGAGCAACTTGGGCAGCCTTGTTGACTTCAGCGACGATGGCCTTCTTGTCTTCAAGTTTAATTGCCACGGGAAAAACTCCTGCTTGTTACCGTTTCATCCAACCGAGGCCAGATGTCGTTTTGGTGTCTGATTCGGTAAGGAACCGGGAGCACCATCTGCGTAGGCTTGAGGTTTAAGACTTGCGTCGCCTACGGTCTTGGATAGCCCCCGCCAGGCAGGGACCCCAATCTTTCAATTGGCGCAATCGCTTACGCCAACCTGTGTCTTACGCGTCGAGCGAGCTTTGGTCGATGACCAGACCTGGGCCCATGGTGGTGCTCAGGGTAACGCGCTTGACGTAAATGCCTTTCGAGGAAGCTGGCTTGATACGCTTCAGATCAGCGATCAGGGCTTCAACGTTTTCCTTCAGCTTGACGGCGTCGAAGCCGATCTTGCCAACGGAAGTGTGGATGATGCCGTTTTTGTCGGTGCGATAACGAACCTGACCAGCCTTGGCGTTCTTAACCGCGGTAGCTACGTCTGGCGTTACGGTGCCGACTTTAGGGTTAGGCATCAGGCCACGTGGACCGAGGATCTGACCCAACTGACCTACAACGCGCATTGCATCCGGGGATGCGATAACTACGTCATAGTTCAGGTCGCCGCCTTTCATTTCGGCAGCCAGGTCGTCCATACCTACACGGTCAGCGCCGGCAGCCAGAGCGGCCTCAGCAGCTGGACCCTGAGTGAACACAGCAACGCGAACAGTCTTACCAGTACCGTGTGGCAGCACAGTAGCGCTACGAACGACCTGGTCAGATTTACGCGGGTCAACGCCCAGGTTCACAGCAACGTCGAACGACTCGCTGAACTTGACAGTCGACAGCTCGGCCAGCAGAGAGGCAGCGTCTACAAAGTTGTAGGACTTGCCTGCTTCGATTTTGCCGGCGATAGCCTTTTGACGCTTGGTCAACTTAGCCATTACACACCCTCCACGTTAAGGCCCATGCTACGAGCAGAACCGGCGATGGTACGCACGGCTGCTTCCATATCAGCTGCAGTCAGATCCGCGTTTTTAACTTTCGCGATATCTTCCAGCTGAGCACGAGTCACGGTGCCAACCTTAACGGTGTTCGGACGAGCGGAACCGCTAGTCAGACCGGCCGCCTTCTTCAGCAGAACCGAAGCAGGGGTGGATTTGGTTTCGAAAGTGAAGCTACGGTCGCTGTAGACAGTGATGATCACTGGAGTCGGCAGACCTGGCTCAATACCCTGAGTACGGGCGTTGAAGGCCTTGCAGAATTCCATGATGTTCACGCCGTGCTGACCCAGAGCAGGACCAACAGGTGGGCTTGGGTTAGCCTGAGCGGCCTTCACTTGCAGCTTGATGTAAGCGGTAATCTTCTTGGCCATGAGGCACTCCAATTACGGGTTCGAACGCCTCGAAAGGCTCCCCGGTTACTTGCGCGTTTATCCCAGTGACGACAAAACCCCACAGCCTAGGGCTGCGGGGTTGGGATGCTTGCTCAGCTAGACCTTTTCGACCTGACTGAACTCGAGCTCTACCGGAGTAGAGCGACCGAAAATGAGCACTGCCACTTGGATCCGACTCTTTTCGTAGTTAACTTCTTCAACCGTACCGGTAAAATCGGCAAACGGTCCGTCATTGACACGTACAGACTCGCCCGGCTCGAACAACGTCTTCGGCTTCGGCTTGTCGCTACCATCAGCAACGCGACGCAGAATTGCTTCTGCTTCTTTATCTGTGATCGGCGCAGGCTTATCAGCGGTACCGCCAATGAAACCCATCACCCGAGGAGTATCCTTGACCAAGTGCCAAGTACCCTCATTCATGTCCATCTGAACCAGCACATAACCTGGGAAGAACTTGCGCTCGCTTTTGCGTTTCTGGCCATTACGCATTTCAACCACTTCTTCAGTGGGAACCAGAATTTCGCCAAAGCCATCTTCCATGCCAGCCAGCTTTACGCGCTCTACCAACGAGCGCATGACATGCTTCTCGTAACCGGAGTAAGCATGCACAACGTACCAACGCTTAGCCACGGGACACCCTTAGCCGACAATCAAGGAAACAAGCCAGCCGAGCAGGGAATCAAGCCCCCACAACAGCAACGCCATAACCAGAACGACAGCCACAACAATCAGCGTGGTCTGCGTGGTTTCTTGGCGAGTTGGCCATACGACTTTACGAATCTCGGTGCGAGCTTCCTTAACCAGTACAAAGAAAGACTTGCCCTTAACTGTCTGCAGACCTACAAAGGCAGCTACAGCAGCAATGACAAGCAATGCAAGCACGCGGTACAGGATCGGCGAAGCAGAATAATACTGATTACCAACAACGCCAACAACCACCAAAGCGACTACTACTAGCCACTTGAGCAGATCGAAGCGAGAGCCTTGAGCTTCAGCTTTAGGAGTCATCTATGAAGATCCTGTGAAAAGAAAGCCAGACACACCAGGTGAATCTGGCAGGTCAGGAGGGAATCGAACCCCCAACCTACGGTTTTGGAGACCGTCGCTCTGCCAATTGAGCTACTGACCTAAAACAAAATCAGGCCGACCATTATGCCGGCCCAAAAAAGACATTACAACAATTTACTCGACAGCCCCGACTTCAAACCAGAGCTATCCGCACGACCACCCAGCAAAAAACCAGTAGCGACCGCGACCATTAAAACAAAGGCAGATATTTTCATATCTGCCTTGTTATATGGAGCTCTTGAGCGGATTTGAACCGCTGACCTCACCCTTACCAAGGGTGTGCTCTACCAACTGAGCTACAAGAGCGCAACACTTTGCAGGATCTGCAAACTTGGAGCGGGTAGCGGGAATCGAACCCGCATCATCAGCTTGGAAGGCTGAGGTTCTACCACTAAACTATACCCGCGAGCTTGCAGCTCTCGCTAAAAATGGTGGAGGGGGAAGGATTCGAACCTTCGAAGTCGTAGACGTCAGATTTACAGTCTGATCCCTTTGGCCGCTCGGGAACCCCTCCTAAGCGAGCCGGCATTCTATATCATGCCAGCCTTCTGTCAAGCATTTTCTCATTAAAAACCTGAGGTTAGCTGCGTTGACGTCACTTCGTAGCGCTTGCCGTTAAAGGCGTTCACTGCGAAGCGGGCGCCATTCTATTCAAACTATTCAGCGGGTGCAACCCCCTCGCACAGCATTATTTTATGTTTTAACTCATTGAATTCTCTAGAAAGGTTTTGCAGCTGAATGTCACCCAGCCAACGCCGGCTTTCAGGGGCGATTCGAACCCAATAACCCGCTAATTCAGGAAGATCCTTTGGCAGGAGCTGATACTTGATCTCCATGCCATTCAAGCGCCGCTCAACGGCCTGAATCGCTTCTTGACGAACAAAACCACCCAAGTACAAACAGCTACCGTCCGACAGAGACGCCTTTCCCTTGTCAAGGGAAGGATCAGTCGTCTCACTCAACAAGCGAATATCCTGCTGCCCTCCCCTATACAAACTCAGAGGAGTGACATCCTTCGCGCGCAGAGGAGCCTCTTGTTGGTGCCAGATGTAATAGAACACATTCAGAACAAGCAGCAGCAGAAACAACCAACGCATAAGAACCTCAGGACAAAGGACATGCCATAGCCAACCCCACAAATACCAGGTCCGGGACCACTCTAGCGTCTGGCACAATCTCAGAAACCAACCCTGCATCTCCACCGGTCAGAAATACGGTAAAATCTGCCCCCCAGTAGCTACGCGCAAGCTCCAACTGGGTCAGAACAAAGCCTCTAAGCATCAGCGAGCAGCCCCGCTCAACCGCTTCGGCGGTTGTGCGGCCGGGAACGAGGCTTTCAATGGCGCGCTCAGCTGCCAGATCCCCATAGCGAATTTTACGGGTATGGGTGCGCAACTGATTTCGCATCAATGGCATTCCCGGACAAATAAATCCCCCGAGATGCTCTCCATCACCGGCGACGAAATCCGCAGTGACGGCAGTACCAAAATCAAGCACCAGGCATGCACCCGATGCTAATTTGAATCCCCCAAGCATCGCGAGCCAGCGATCGAGCCCCAGGCGTTCGAACTCTTCATAGCCATTGCGAACGCCCGACATTTCGCGAGCGGGCGCCGCGCAAACTACTGACACTCCAAAAGTATCGGTCAGCAGAACAATCAATGCACTGGTCTCTTCTGCCGTTCGAACACTGACCAATCGGCAAAACTTGAGGGCGAGCCCCTTGAGCGCGCCCAAACTCTCCAGCAACGCAAGATTGGAGTCCACAACCCCCTCACCAACCACCTGGCGAGCATCAGCTTTGAGTACTCGCCACTTGATGAAACTATTCCCGCAGTCGAGCTCAAGAATCATCACGCAACCTCAAGCTGAGCTCACCACCACTAAAGATTTTTTCCACACCACCCACCTTCAAGCGCAGAGCCCCCTGACTATCAACACCCAGCACCTCGCCATCTACATGGTTAACTCCGGCGATCAACGACACTGCCCGCCCCTGCCACAGATGATTCTGCTCCCACTCTGCCTGGATAGCAGGAAATCCACCGAGCTGATGCCGACGCAAATAAACCTGGAGCATCTGCCCCAACTGCGCGACCAATTGATTGCGATCGAATGACCGCCCTGATTCAAGCCGCAAAGACGTCCACTGCTGATCAACCTCATCGGTCATCTGCATGTTCACATTGATCCCGACACCCAGAACCACATGACACACATCAGCAGGATCTCCCACCAACTCAAGCAGTATCCCCGCGAGCTTTTTCTGACCTACCAAAACATCGTTAGGCCATTTCAAGCCTGCATCTGAGACACCAAGCGCTCGCAAGGTTTGCATGACTGCAAGTCCAACAACAAGGCTCAAGCCTTCCAGCTGGCGCATGCCACCGTCAATACGCAGCACCAGGCTGTAATAGATATTTTCCGCGAAAGGACTTGCCCACTTACGCCCACGACGCCCACGGCCAGACGTCTGCCGCTCGGCGAGCACAAGAAACGGCGCTACCTGACCGCGCTCTATTGCGCGCAGCGCTTCAGCGTTAGTGGAGTCAATTGAATCGAAAACCAGAACGGGCCAATTACAAGAAGGCGCCTGCTCTGCTATCGCGACAGAGTCGAGCAGTGTCAACGGCGAGGCCAATTGATAACCACGCCCTCGCACCTTGTGGATGGACAAGCCAAGCTCAGCCTCCAGAAGCTGAAGCTGCTTCCACACAGCACTCCGACTGACACCTAAAGCGGCGCCTAGCGCTTGACCTGAATGGAATCGGCCATCCTTAAGAAGCTTTAACAACGTCAGCATGCAAGTCCCGCCTCACAATGAGGCCCGCATGATAGCCATGCCTCGAGCCGTTGCATAGAAACCGTACTGGGCAGATTTTCTCGCGGACAAAACAAAACCCCTACCTGCATACGCAGATAGGGGTTTCGGAATTTAATCTTGACGATGACCTACTCTCACATGGGGAAACCCCACACTACCATCGGCGATGCATCGTTTCACTGCTGAGT
>NZ_CABVIR010000009.1 GCF_902498065.1 Pseudomonas fluorescens
ATGCCTTCGGCCGCCGCATCGCCAAAACCGTCGACGACCACACCACCGAATTCTTCTGGCAGGGCGACAACCTCGTCGCCGAAAGCAGCCGCGAGCATTACCGCAGCTACGTCTACGAACCCGGCACTTTCCGCCCATTGGCCATGCTCGACGGCAAAGGCCCGCGCAAGGCGTGCCCGTTTTACTACCAGCTCGATCACCTTGGTACGCCGCAGGAACTGACGGATTTTGGTGGCGAGATTGTCTGGTCGGCGAAGTACAACGCCTACGGAAAAGTCACGCATTTAGCAGTTGGCGGGGGAGAGCAGCTCGAACAACCGCTGCGGTTTCAGGGGCAGTACTTTGATGTCGAGAGCGGTCTGCATTACAACCGGCATCGGTACTATGATCCGGAGGTAGGGCGGTACCTGACGCCGGATCCTGTGAAGCTGGCGGGCGGGCTGAATCAGTACGGGTACGCGCTGAATCCTACGGGGTGGGTTGATCCGTTGGGGTTGGCATGTCTACCTTGCCCCGGTGATCCTGAAGGGCCGTATAGCGAAATTGTTCCGGGAGGAGGTTTGGCTGCGCATGAGGCGCAGGGTGGGCATCTAATTGCGAAGCATATTGATAGGACCGAAGCACAGTTGCGAGACAGGCTTAGAGCAGAGCCAAATATACCCATCGCGTCGACGTTTCCTAGCAGGACTGCCGCGGAGAGTACTGTCTCAAGTGTCATGGAGAAAAATAAAAAGACAATTGATGATTTTATGATAGGTAATGCACGGAAAATAGTGATCACAGAACCAATGTCAACACCGGTAGGTGTTGGGGTTGTTCGGCTCAGTGGAAAGCTTGAATCACTAGCTGTTGTAAAATTAATACTTCAGAAATCGAGAAACTCTCCTTCTGGTTACATAATATTAACGGGGTATGCAAGTGATCGATAAATCGTATGCTCAGCTTTTTCAGTTTTTGGGGGCTTACTTTAATGAGGACTGGATGTGCGAGTCCGGATTGGCTGATGATATTGTTCGGTCGTTCATAGTTGACTCGGCAGCAGAGACGATTTCGAATGTAATAGGAGAAATTACAATGCTTTTAGAGGTGCGCATGCCTGAGCCAGAGTTGAGAGAGTTTCTGCTAAAAAATATGAGTTGTTGTTACTGTTATTGGCATGAGTGGGCTTCAGGAGAAGATTGGCTAAAGCATGTTGTTAATATTCTTGGTGAATGAGATGTTTTTGGTTTGCAGGTCGATTATTTGTTGTTGTTGATATTGTCGTACGACTTTCCGAGCTGCACGATTTTTTTGGCGCGTACTTTCATCAGGACTGGGTAACTGAGTATGGCGCGGCAGAGCAAGTGATTGACGCGTTCTTGGCTGACTCCGATCCTGAGGATCTAAAGTTGGTTCAGCAAGAACTTGGCTTTTTGCTTGAACAAAGGAAGAGTGAACGGGAGTTAAAGGAGTACTTATTGAAGGAGCTGAGCTGTTACTACAGCTACTGGAATGAGTGGGAATCAGGCGAAGCATGGTTGTGTCATATTGCTAAAAAGTTGGGCAGCAAAATTTGATGGTTTTGCTGATAACGGGAAACGAAATTTCTGGGCAAGGTCGTCGGAAGTTTCCTTCAATTTCTATCGGATTCCATGAACTGGCGCGTAACGTGTTCCATGGATAGTCTCTGGTGGTCACTGAAAATTCAGTGATGGGGGTGTAGGAACCCTTCAAGACCAGAGAGGACGCTTTGGCGTCGACACCTGAATTGCGGCCATCAACATGCGTCCGTAAGATCAGTTGCGGCGGCTGTACGCGGGCATGCTTCGGCGTGGTCGAGTTCTCTGGTCTCGATATTCCTACCCCGCGTATAGCTGCCACCCAAGCCTGTAGGAAGGCCGATGGTAGCTTCCCTTCTTACCAGAGGTTTAAAAATGACAAATCTTCACCCCGATCCACCCTACGAAAAACCAGCCCCCCCCCCCCGAAAACCGCTTCATGGCGCTCACCAGCAACTGCGACGACATGCCCACCTTGTTCGTCGATACCCTCGCACCACTTGACGTTTTATACGACGCGGCCAGCTATCGAATCCGCGCCGTCACCCAAGTCATGGAAAACCTGTCGATGCGCGGCTCGATCGAATGTCAGTCGTTCATCCTCAGTGATTTCGCCTTGCTCTGCGCCATTCCGTTGCGGGACGGGTGTGATGTGCTGGATGTGTTGGGGCGGCGGTTGAAGGCTCGGCCTTCGGCGTAGCGCCGCTGAATGCTGAATGGTCGTTTCCATGCGCCGCGTGGGAACGATCACTGCCCGCTCGGCCGCGAAGCCCTGACGTTCGCCTCGGTACAAGGTAAACTTCCCGACCTTCGCAGGAGCAATCATGAATTATCGTCACGCCTTCCATGCCGGCAATCACGCCGATGTGTTCAAACACCTGACCTTGACCCGCCTCATCGCCCTGATGTCGCGCAAGGAGCAGCCGTTTGCCTATCTCGACACTCACGCCGGCATTGGTCTGTATGACCTGCAGGGTGATCAGGCGAGCCGTACCGGTGAGTACCTGGAAGGCATTGCGCGGTTGTGGGATCAGCCGGATCTGCCGGCGTTGACCGCCGATTACATGAAGGTGCTGTACGACATGAACCCGGATGGCCAGTTGCGCTACTACCCGGGTTCGCCGGAGCTGGCGCGGCGGCTGACGCGGCCGCAGGATCGGCTGATGCTCAACGAAAAGCACCCCGAAGACGGTGTGTTGCTCAAGGACAACATGGCCGGGGACCGTCGGGTGAAGGTTCACTTGGGCGAAGGCTGGCATGTGCCGCGTGCGATGTTGCCGGTGCAGGAGAAGCGGGCGGTGATGCTGATCGATCCGCCGTTTGAGCAGCTCGATGAAATGCAGCGTTGTGCGGCGTCGCTGAAAGAGGCGATTGGCCGGATGCGCCAAACCGTGGCGGCGATCTGGTACCCGGTGAAGGACCAGCGCATGTTGCGGCGTTTTTATCAGGACCTGGCCGGCACGGGCGCGCCGAAGTTGTTGCGGGTGGAGTTGCTGGTGCATCCGCTGGATACGCCGAATAGCCTGAACGGTTCCGGGTTGGCGATTGCCAATCCGCCGTGGGGGCTGGAAGAGGAATTGCGTGAGTTGCTGCCGTGGTTGTCCAAGAAGCTTGGCCAGACCCAGGGCGGGTGGCAGATGGATTGGTTGATTGCCGAGAGTTGATGGCTGATCAGATGTTTTGATGGCGTCTGATCGGGCGCCTTCGCGGGCAGGCCCGCTCCCACAGGTTTTGTGTTTGACCACAATTTTGTGATCGACATAGATCCTGTGGGAGCGGGCTTGCCCGCGATGCTTTCAGGGCCTGAATCAGATCGGGCAGGTCACGCCTGTGCCGCCAATCCCGCAATACCCTTCAGGGTTTTTCGCCAGGTACTGCTGGTGATACGCCTCGGCGAAGTAGACCGTCGGCGCTTCTTCGATTTCGGTGGTGATGGTGCCTTTGCCGGCCTTGGTCAGCTCAGCCTGGAACACTTTCTTGCTGGCCTGGGCCGCGTCCAGTTGGGTCGGGTTGGTGGCGTAGATCACTGAACGATACTGCGTGCCGATGTCATTGCCCTGACGCATGCCCTGAGTCGGGTTGTGCAATTCCCAGAACATCTTCAGCAGCGCTTCGTAGCTGACTTTTGCCGGCTCGTAGACCACGAGCACGACTTCGCTGTGGCCGGTCAGGCCCGAGCAGACTTCTTCATACGTCGGGTTTGGCGTGAAGCCGCCGGCGTAACCCACCACCGTGCTGACCACACCTTCGCGCTGCCAGAACTTGCGTTCCGCGCCCCAGAAGCAACCCAGGCCGAAGATCGCGAAATCCACGTCCATGGCGAAGGGGCCCAGCAACGGGGCGTCGTGGACGAAGTGTTTTTCCGGCAGGTTCATAGGCGTTTCACGGCCAGGCAGAGCTTGTTCTTTAGTCGGGAGCACGTTTTTGTTCACCAGGATTTCCGAGCGCAGAACCATAATCAGTCCTCTCAGTCAGGTTGAATTGTCAGACACGCAGTTTGCCCGAGTGCAGCCTCGCTGTCAGGCGATTGGGCCGCGCGGGTAGCGCTTGAGCTTTTCGATCAGCTCGGTGCCCGGGATCGGTCGGTCGAACAGGTAACCCTGGCCGACGTCGCAGCGGTGGCGGCGCAGGAAAGCCAACTGTTCGGCCGTCTCGATGCCTTCAGCCACGACCTTGAGTTTCAGGTTGTGCGCCATGGCGATCACCGCAGAGGTGATTTCCATGTCGTCCTGGTTGTCCGGGATTTCGTGAATGAAGCTTCGATCGATCTTAATGATGTCGATGGGGAATTTTTTCAAGTAACTGAGCGACGAGTAACCGGTGCCGAAGTCGTCCATGGCCAGGGTCAGGCCCAAGCGCTTGAGCTGGTCGAGCTGCAAGTGGGTGTCTTCGGTGGCTTCCAGCAGCAGGCCTTCGGTCAGTTCCAGCTCCAGCAGGCTCGGCGGCAGCGCTTCTTCCTTGAGGATATTGGCGATCGACGACACCAGGTCCGGGTCGGAGAACTGCTTGGGTGACAGGTTGATCGCCACTTGCAGATTACCCAGGCCAGCGGCGGTCAGGTCTTTGCTCATGCGACAGGCCTGGCGGGCGATCCATTTGCCGATTGGAATGATCAACCCGGTTTCTTCGGCGACGCTGATGAACTGGTCCGGGCGGATCATGCCTTTTTCCGGATGGTTCCAGCGCAGCAGCGCTTCCATGCCCAGCAAGCGGCCGCTGCGCAGGCAGAGCTTGGGCTGGTAGAACACGTCCAGTTCGTTTTGCGTCAGGGCGCGGCGCAGGTTGTTCTCGACGAACAGTTTGTAACTGGCCTCGGCGTTCAGCGCTTCGGTGAACACCTGGACCTGATGCTTGCCGTTGGCCTTGGCCTTGTGCAGCGCGAGGCCGGCGTTACGCATCAGGGTCTGTGGATCGCGCCCGTGCAGCGGCGCGCAAGCCAGGCCCACGGAGCCGGTGACGCTGATCAACTGGTTATCGACGAACATCGGTTTGTCGAGGGTCGCCAGCAGTTGATTGGCGACTTGCTGGCCCATCGCGAGGTCGGTGTTGTCCAGCAGTACGGCAAATTCGTTACTGGCGAAACGCGCCAGGCTGCCGCTCGGGATCAGGCTGTTGCGCAGGCGTCGGGCCAGGCTGATCAGCAGTTTGTCGCCGGTCTGGTGGCCGAGGCTGTCGTTGATCCGCTTGAAGTTGTCGATGTCCACCAGCAGCAGGCTGATGGGGGTATCGCTGTCTCGGGCGAAGCGTTCATCGAGGTTGCGGATAAACGCCGGTCGGTTGCCGAGGTTGGTCAGGTTGTCGGTATAGGCCAAGCGCTCGATGCGTTGCTGGGCGAGCTTGGTCTGGGTGATGTCTTCGTAGATGCCGATGTAATGCGTCAGCTCGCGGTTGTCGCCATATACCTTGGAAATCGACAACTGGCCCCAGTAGGGTTCGAGGTTTTTGCGCCGGCTCTTGAATTCGCCCTGCCAACTGTTGCTCTTGACCAGCGCCGAGGGCGCGTCGAACAGCAGTTCGCTGAGGTTTTCCAGGGCCGGCAGTTCCGACAGTCGCTGGCCGTGGACTTCTTCAGTGGTGTACTGGGTGATCGCGGTGAAGCTCGGGTTGACGTATTCCACCACGCCGTCGCAATTGACCAGCAAAAAGGCGTTGGCGCTTTGCTCGACCGCACGCTGAAACAGGTGCAGGGCGCTGGTGGCGGTGCGGCGATTGTGGTTGTTGATGACCTGGGCGAATTGGTCGGCCAACTCGCCGGCGAAGGCGATTTCGTCGGACTGCCAGGCGCGGGTTGCCCCGATCTGTTCGAGGCAGAGCACGCCGACCACCTGGCCATCGACGCGAATGCTGGCATCGAGCATCGCGTTCACATCGCGAGCGCGCAGGCTTTCGGCCATTTCCCGGGTGCGTGGATCACGAATCGCATTGTGGGCATCGATTGCCCGGCTGCCATGCAGTGCGTCCATGTAATCGGGGAAGCCGCTGACGTCGATCGGCTCCGGGATTACGTATTCCTGAGGGGCGCGGTGATAGGCCGAGATCGGCACCAGCATCGAACCGTTGAGGTTCCACAGGCTGGCGCAGTCGATTTGGTAGATGTCACAGGCGCTGCGGGTGATCAGTTCGGCGGCTTCTTGCAGGGAATTGCCGGAGCTGTAGCGCTGACGGGTCAGCAGCAGGATCAGGTCTTGCTGGGCGCGCACGCGGTCCAGGTGCAATAGCTGTTCCTGTTGGGCACGCTGATTGAGTTCCAGGGCGATCTGCAGGCGCGAGTTCTGGGTTTCGAGGTCCAGTGCCGGCAGCAGCGGCTCGCCGTCGAACATGCCGTCAACGACCAGCAGGTAGCCGCGCAGCAAGTGCCGATTATGTTGTTTGTAGGCTTCGCCCAGTTCCAGCAGGCTCAAGGTGCCTGCGGCTGTGTGCAAGGTGTAGCGGATCAGGTAATGCGGGCTTTCGGTGAGCTGTTGCTGGATCGCGTCATGCAGCTGATAGCGCGCTTCGGGCTCCATCAGGCTGGCGTAGGGCGAACCGACCAGCGCACAGAGCTCCACCGCCGGCAGGCCGAACTGTCGCTCGCAATTGGGATCGAGAAACAGCAGTGCCCAGCTGGGTTCATTCAGCCGTTCGAAACGCAGCATGCCGAGCCGCGAGGGCACGGGCAACTGCGTCACTACCTCGGCCACCATACGGCTGGCGGCATCGGGTTGGCTTTTCATGGAGGGAAACTCGCTTCGAATGTTCTGATCGCGCCGGGCTCTCGCCCTCTTTACTGTTGCCTGCGGCAAGGTTGCATCATTGCGACACCGACTGACAAGAGACATGAAGGCCAAGTGCTATAAGAATATGTCGGCCGACGTGAACATTTCTTCAGTAATGGCTGAAAACTAACGTATTTGGCTGGAAAAAGCGTTGCTGATCGCCAGCAAGCTGGCTCCTGCAGAGGATCGCGTCAATCCTGCAGGAGCCGGCTTGCTGGCGATGTTTGCGGCATCACCGCAACGTAATGCTCGTCAACTGCAAAAATTTGCCATCCCGGTCGTGATAACGGACGCGGATCTGTTCTGTTTCCACAATCAGATGCGCGAAATTGTCCTGGCTGATGACCTGGCTGGTCAGCTCATGCCGAAAATCTCCGTCGGCAGTCCGCACCAAAGGCTGATCGAGGATGAAGGTGGAGGCCTTGGCGTAGGGCAGCAGTTTGCTGTTGCACAGCGGCGAGGAGACGATGGTGTGTACCTCGAAGTCCGGGTCTTCGCTGTGGGTCAATCGACTGGTCAGGGAGCCGTGTACATCCCCGGACACGAAGAAGACGTTCTTGATGCGACGTGTACGAATAGTCTCCAGCAACCGCAGGCGTTGTTCCGGAAAGGCTTGCCAGGCGTCATCGCCCAGGCGTTTGCGGTCGGGGTAGAACATCACGCTGGTGACCACGAATTTGATCCGGGCCGGGCTGTGGATCAGCCAGTTGCACAAGGCTGTTTCCTGCTCCTCGTCGAGAATGCGCCGATCGCCTGCAGACAGATTGCGCCGGGTTCGGCTGTCGGTGACAAACCATTCGATATCACCGTGGGTGAATTGATACCAGTAGCGCTCCAGGGGGCGATGGATATTTCCATCTTCAAGCAACTTATGAGCCGGGCTGTGGCTGGCTTGATATAACTCATAGGCGGCAATGGCATTGTTATAGAGATGGTCGTCGTTTTTGTTTTTATTGGCGGGCCAGTTGTCTTCGATTTCATGGTCGTCGAGGATCATGTAAGTCGGCGTGCCGGACATCAACTTTGCAATGTGCGGCTGGGAGAACGCCATGCGGTACTTGTTAAGTATTTCCTTGTACTCCCGATCAGGGGCGATGATGTTCAAATCATCGATATAAACCTGGTCGCCGGTCATCAACAGGGCGCTGATGGGCGTTTCGGCACGCTGCGCCAGGTTCGTGATGGAGGCAAAGATCCGGTCGCCCCGATGCGGGAATGAAGGCGCACCGACCGTCATCCGCAGGTAACGGCACGAGCCGACGATGTACGCCCGTGGCGCAACGGGATTGTTGGACTGGGTGCTGAAACGGTAGACATCCCGGGGCCATTGCAGCGGCAGTTCCTGAATTGTCTCCACGGTGTGCACCGGGCTCATGGGGCTGAACCAGCCTGCCTGGTATTCGTACTCGGTATCGGCGGTGAGGTCGTTGAGGGCAAAGACGTCGCACATGTCGCGCGCGTTTGTCAGTTGAATGAAAATTCCTTTGGACCAAGGGGTGTCGCCATGGCGTCGATATCGAATTCCACCAAATACCAAAGCATCTTTCTGTAATTCGCCACGTAAAAAGATACGTGCGTGATGAGCTGTAGTGTGGCCAATAATCGGGCCGACTGTAGGTTTAAACATATTCGAATCCATTCGAAGGGGTACTCACTAATGAAGTAAGTTTTCCTAACTTTGCGTCAGTTGTTTGTGTAACTAAGCCTAGTGGCTGACCGGAAAAAAATATCGTGCTGAAGTGGATTCGAGTTGTGGGTGAACTCAGCCACGGACGTAGGAAAGAGACTTTCTTCCAGGCAAAAAAAGCCCCGCCAAATTGGCGGGGTTGAGGTACGAGCGTGGCGCTCGGAAAACGTGAAACGCGTACGGCCCTCCGGTGAAGGAGGGCCGGCCGGTGTTACAGCAAGATGGTGCGGATGTCCGCCAGCAGGCTGCTCAGACGCTGGGTGAAGCGTGCAGCAGCGGCGCCGTTGATCACTCGGTGATCGTAGGACAGCGACAGCGGCAGCATCAGTTTCGGCTGGAAGGCTTTGCCGTCCCAGACTGGCTGGATGGTTGCCTTGGATACACCGAGGATCGCCACTTCCGGCGCGTTGACGATCGGCGTGAAGCCGGTGCCGCCAATGTGGCCGAGGCTGGAAATGGTGAAGCAGGCGCCTTGCATGTCGTCAGCGGTGAGCTTCTTGTCGCGGGCTTTGGCGGCCAGCGCAGCGGCTTCGGCTGCCAGTTGCAGCAGGCTCTTCTGGTCGACGTTCTTGATGACCGGTACCAGCAGGCCTTCAGGGGTGTCGACGGCGAAGCCGATGTTCACGTACTTCTTGCGGATGATCGCCTTGCCGCTTGGTGCCAGCGAACTGTTGAAGTCCGGCAGTTCCTTGAGCAGGTGCGCGCAGGATTTGAGCAGCAGCGGCAGGATGGTCAGCTTGACGCCGGCCTTCTCTGCAACGGCTTTCTGAGCGATACGGAACGCTTCCAGCTCGGTGATATCAGCCGAGTCGAACTGAGTCACGTGTGGAATGTTCAGCCAGCTGCGGTGCAGGCTCGACGCGCCGATCTGCATCAGGCGAGTCATCGGCACTTCTTCGGTTTCACCGAAGCGACTGAAGTCCACGACCGGAATCGGCGGGATGCCCGCGCCACCGGTTGCGCCTGCAGCAGCGGCCGGTGCTTCCTTGGCCTTCTGCATCATGGCTTTGACGTAAACCTGCACGTCTTCTTTCAGCACGCGACCGTGCGGGCCGCTTGGGCTGACCGCGCTCAGCTCGACGCCGAATTCGCGTGCCAGTTGGCGTACCGCAGGACCTGCGTGCACCTTGGCGCCCGGTTTGGCCGGAGCCGCCGCAGGTGCTGGAGCAGCAGGAGCAGCGGCGGCTGGCGCAGGCGCGCTCGGTGCGGCAGCGGCTGGAGCCGATGCCGGAGCCGGGGCAGCAGCAGGCGCAGCGCCTTTGACTTTCAGCTTCAGGATCAGGTCGCCGGTACCGACTTCGTCATCCAGCTTGATGGAAACGCTTTCCACCACGCCAGCGGCCGGCGATGGGATTTCCATGCTCGCCTTGTCGGATTCGAGGGTGATCAGCGACTGGTCGGCAGTGACGGTGTCGCCTGCCTTGACCAGTACTTCGATGATCTTGGCCTTGCCCGACGAACCGATGTCCGGGACGTGAATGTCCTGGACGCTGTCGGCAACCGGTGCAGCCGGTGCGGCAGCGGCAGGCGCCGGAACAGCGGCCGCAGGTGCAGCTGCCTGTGCTGGCGCGGCAGTAGCAGGGGCCGCAGCACCCGCCACTTCCAGTTCCAGGATCAGGTCGCCGGTGCCGACTTCGTCGTTGAGCTTGACGCTGATGCTCTTGACCACGCCAGCGGCAGGCGATGGGATTTCCATGCTGGCCTTGTCGGATTCCAGGGTGATCAGCGACTGATCAGCCTCGACGGTGTCGCCGACCTTGACCTGGATCTCGATGATCTGGGCCTTGCCCGCCGAACCGATGTCCGGCACGTGCACTTGCTGAGCCGAAGCGGTAGCAGGCGCGGCTGCTGGCGCTGGAGCAGCGGCAGGAGCAGCGGCCGGTTTCTCTTCAGCTTTTGCAGCTGGCGCAGCGGCAGCCGCAGGGGCCGCCGTAGCGGCACCTTCGACTTCCAGCTCCAGCAATTCGTCGCCTTCTTTCAGACGATCGCCCAGCTTCACTTTCAGGCTCTTGATGATACCGGCCTTCGGCGCAGGCACTTCCATGCTCGCCTTGTCCGATTCCAGCGTCAGGATGCTCTGGTCGGCTTCGATACGGTCGCCGACCTTTACAAACAGTTCAATTACTTCACCTTCACCGCTGCCGATGTCAGGTACGCGAATGAGTTCGCTCACAGAATCTCTCCTCAGCAGTCCAGTGGGTTGCGTTTTTCCGGGTTGATACCGAACTTGGCGATGGCTTCAGCCACCACTTTAGGTTCGATGTCACCACGGTCAGCCAATGCTTCCAGGGCTGCCAACACCACGAAATGACGATCGACTTCGAAGAAGTGACGCAGCTTCTTGCGGCTGTCACTGCGGCCGAAACCGTCGGTGCCCAGGACTTTGAATTCCTTGGACGGGACCCACTGACGAATTTGCTCAGCGAACAGCTTCATGTAGTCGGTAGACGCGATGACCGGACCTTTACGGCCGTTCAGGCACTCTTCGACGTAGCTCAGTTTAGGCTTCTGGCCAGGGTGCAGACGGTTGGTGCGCTCGACGGCCAGGCCATCGCGACGCAGTTCGTTGAAGCTGGTAACGCTCCAGACGTCAGCGCCCACGTTGAACTGCTCACGCAGGATCTTCGCCGCTTCACGGACTTCACGCAGGATGGTGCCGGAGCCCATCAGCTGAACGTGGTGCGCCGCTTCGCGGGTGTCTTCTTCGAGCAGGTACATGCCCTTGATGATGCCTTCTTCCACACCGGCCGGCATGGCTGGCTGCTGGTAGGACTCGTTCATCACGGTGATGTAGTAGAAAACGTCCTGCTGCTCTTCGGTCATCTTCTTCATGCCGTCCTGAATGATCACCGCCAGCTCGTAGCCGTAGGTTGGATCAAAGGTGCGGCAGTTCGGGATGGTGGCAGCCAGGATGTGGCTGTGACCGTCTTCGTGTTGCAGGCCTTCGCCGTTCAGCGTGGTCCGGCCGGCGGTGCCGCCGATCAGGAAGCCACGAGTACGGCTGTCGCCGGCAGCCCAGGCCAGGTCGCCGATACGCTGGAAGCCGAACATCGAGTAGAAGATGTAGAACGGCAGCATCGGCTGGTTGTGGCTGGAGTACGAAGTACCGGCAGCGATGAAGGAGCTCATGGCGCCCGCTTCGTTGATGCCTTCTTCGAGGATCTGGCCCTTCTTGTCTTCCTTGTAGAACATCACCTGGTCTTTATCGACTGGCTCGTAGAGCTGGCCGACGGAGGAGTAGATGCCCAACTGACGGAACATGCCTTCCATACCGAAGGTACGGGCTTCGTCCGGGATGATCGGAACGATGCGCGGGCCGATTTCCTTGTCCTTGACCAGCTGCGCGAGGATCCGCACGAAGGCCATGGTGGTGGAGATTTCACGGTCGCCCGAACCGTCAAGGATGGCCTTGAGGGTGTCCAGCGACGGGGTCGGTACGCTGAAGCTCTGCGCGCGGCGCTGTGGCACGAAACCGCCCAGTGCAGTGCGACGCTCGCTCAGGTAGCGGGCTTCGGCGCTGTTCGGTTCCGGTTTGAAGAACGGCAGGTTTTCCAGCTCTTCGTCTTTGACCGGGATGTCGAAGCGGTCGCGGAACAACTTCAAGCTGTCGACATCGACTTTCTTGGTGTTGTGCGCAGTGTTTTTCGCTTCGCCGGCACCGGTGCCATAACCCTTGATGGTCTTGGCCAGGATGACGGTCGGTTGTTCTTTGTGGTTGACCGCTTCGTGGTACGCCGCGTAGACCTTGTACGGGTCGTGGCCGCCACGGTTGAGTTTCCAGATCTCGTCGTCGGACAGATCAGCAACCATCGCCTTGAGTTCTGGCGAGTTGAAGAAGTGTTCACGCACGAACGCGCCGTCTTTGGCTTTGTAGTTCTGGTACTCGCCGTCGATGACTTCGTCCATGCGACGTTGCAGGATACCGTCGACGTCTTTGGCCAGCAGTGGGTCCCAGAAACGGCCCCAGATGACTTTGGTCACGTTCCACTGAGCGCCACGGAACACGCCTTCGAGTTCCTGGATGATCTTGCCGTTGCCGCGAACCGGGCCGTCGAGGCGCTGCAGGTTGCAGTTGATGACAAAGATCAGGTTGTCGAGCTTCTCGCGGCCAGCCAGCGAGATCGCGCCCAGGGATTCCGGCTCGTCGCACTCGCCGTCGCCCAGGAAGCACCAGACTTTTTGCTTGCCTTCCGGGATGAAACCACGGGCTTCCAGGTACTTCATGAAGCGTGCCTGGTAGATCGCCTGGATCGGGCCCAGACCCATGGATACGGTCGGGAACTGCCAGAAGTCAGGCATCAGCCAAGGGTGCGGATAGGACGACAGGCCCTGACCGTCCACTTCCTGGCGGAAGTTGTTCATCTGGTCTTCGGTGATGCGGCCTTCCATGAACGCACGGGCGTAAACGCCTGGCGAGGTGTGGCCCTGGAAGTAGATCAGGTCGCCGCCATGTTCGTCGGTCGGGGCCTGGAAGAAATAGTTGAAGCCGATGTCGTACAGGGTGGCGCTGGAGGCGAAGCTGGAGATGTGACCGCCCAGGTCAGAATCTTTCAGGTTCGTACGCATCACCATGGCCATCGCGTTCCAGCGTACCAACGAGCGAATGCGGCGTTCCATGAACAGGTCGCCAGGCATGCGTGCTTCGTGGGTAACGGGAATGGTGTTGCGGTATGGCGTGGTGATGGCGTAAGGCAATTGCGAACCGCTGCGGGTTGCGAGTTCGCCCATACGGGTCATCAGATAGTGAGCACGGTCTTCGCCTTCTTTGTCGAGAACCGATTCCAGGGCGTCCAGCCATTCCTGGGTTTCGACGGGATCGAGGTCTTGCATGGCTTGCTCCAGGGCGGAAAGGCTTCCAGAATCGGTTGCCTGAGTTTGCGACTGGCCTTGTGGGCAGACGATATAAATTCTTGGATTGCCGAGAGGTTGTTCCGGCGGCGTGTAGTTTTACTACAAATCATCGGGCATTTCAGCCTTTCGAATGTATATACGAGTAGTAAAACTACAGATGAGCGGCTTGTGGCCTCCGGCTGCGTTGTGAGAATAATCGTTAAGGTTGGTCTTTTGCCAACCAGAAAAGGTGAAAGCTTGATGCTGTCTGCCAAAAATAAAGAAATTTCAGCTATTTCTAACCTTTGTTCGACAGTCGATCAGGTAGTGCGATTTGAAAATTCACTACATGCAGCCTTCTATACGCCGATCAAGGATAGACCATGAGCCTCCCTTCGCTTGCCGAACTGCCCGGCATTCTCCTGCCGTTTGTCACCCGTGCCGAGCAGTCGTTCCGTACTGCCGTTGCCGAACTCGACGACGACCATGGCCTGTCTGTCTGGACGCCTGAACGCTGGGCGCAATTCGCCCGCGTCACCGCCGCCAGCGACTTCGTGATTGAACAGAGCGTTCGTGACCCTTTGATGTTGCTGACACTGGTGCAGTCCGGCGAACTGGATCGCGGCTTTGCCCCCGGCGAGTTGTGCGCGCAGATTGCGGCAGCGGCGAATGCCGCGCAGACCGAGGACGAACTCGGTCGCGCCCTGCGTCGCCAGCGCACCCGTCATCAAGTGCGGATCATCTGGCGTGACCTGACCCGTCAGGCCGACCTCGTCCAGACCTGCCGCGACCTCTCGGACATGGCCGATGCCAGCATCGATCAGGCTTATCAGTGGTTGTACTCGCGGCATTGCCAGCAATTCGGCGTGCCGACCGGTCGGCGCAGCGGCGAGCCGCAGCAGATGGTCATCCTCGGCATGGGCAAGCTCGGCGCGGTCGAGCTGAACCTGTCGTCGGACATCGACCTGATCTTCGCCTACCCCGAAGGCGGCGAAACCGTCGGCGTGAAACGCTCGCTGGATAATCAGGAATTCTTCATCCGCCTCGGTCAGCGCCTGATCAAGGCACTGGACCCGATGACCGTCGACGGCTTCGTATTCCGCGTGGACATGCGCCTGCGCCCTTACGGCTCGGCCGGTGCGCTGGTGCTGAGCTTCAATGCGCTGGAACAGTATTACCAGGACCAGGGGCGCGACTGGGAACGCTACGCGATGATCAAGTCGCGGGTGGTGGCCGGCGACCAGGTCGCTGGCGCGCAACTGCAAGAGATGCTGCGCCCATTCGTTTACCGGCGTTACCTGGACTTCTCGGCCATCGAAGCGTTGCGCACGATGAAGCAGTTGATCCAGCAGGAAGTCCGGCGCAAGGGCATGGCCGACAACATCAAGCTCGGTTCCGGCGGCATCCGCGAAGTCGAGTTTATTGCCCAGGCTTTTCAGCTGATCCACGGTGGTCGCGACCTGAGCCTGCAACAACGTCCTCTATTAAAAGTACTGAGCACCCTGGAAGGTCAGGGTTACCTGCCACCGGCGGTGATCAGCGAACTGCGCGAAGGCTACGAATTCCTGCGTTACACCGAGCACGCCATTCAGGCGATTGCCGACCGCCAGACGCAGATGTTGCCGGATGGCGCACAGGATCAGGCGCGCATTGCCTTTATGCTGGGCTTCGCCGATTGGGACGCTTTTCATGCGCAGCTGATGTATTGGCGCGGTCGCGTGGCCTGGCACTTTGGCCAGGTGATCGCCGACCCTGATGAAGAGGAAGGCACCGAAAGCGAAGTGGTGGTCGGCGGTGAATGGCTGCCATTGTGGGAAGAGGCGCAGGACGAAGAGGCGGCTTGTCGCCAGTTGGAGGAGGGCGGCTTCGTCGATGCCACCAAAGCGCTGAAAGCCCTGGCCAGCCTGCGCGGCAGCCCGCAGTTACGCGCGATGCAGCGTTTGGGGCGCGAACGCCTTGATGCCTTTATTCCACGGTTGCTGGCGCAGGCGGTCGAGCATGCCAACCCGGATCTGGTGCTGGAGCGCGTGCTGCCGCTGGTTGAAGCGGTGGCCCGGCGTTCCGCGTATCTGGTGCTGCTGACCGAAAACCCCGGCGCGCTGCGACGCTTGCTGACCTTGTGCGCTGCGAGCCCGTGGATCGCCGAACAGATCACGCGCTTCCCGCTGTTGCTCGACGAATTGCTCAACGAAGGCCGGTTGTTCAAGCCACCCCTGGCGCCGGAACTGGCCGCCGAGTTGCGCGAGCGTCTGACGCGGATTCCCGAGGACGACCTCGAACAGCAAATGGAAGCCCTGCGCCATTTCAAACTGGCGCACCGCTTGCGCGTCGCCGCGTCGGAAATCGCCGGCAGCCTGCCGTTGATGAAAGTCAGCGATTACCTGACCTGGCTCGCCGAAGCGATCCTCGAACAGGTGCTGGCCCTGGCCTGGCGCCAGACTGTGGCCAAATACGGCACGCCGCTGCGCAGTGACGGTACGCTGTGCGATCCGGGCTTTATCATTGTCGGTTACGGGAAAGTCGGCGGGCTGGAATTGGGGCATGGTTCGGACCTGGACCTGGTGTTCATTCACGACGGCGACCCGCAGGCGGAAACCGACGGCCCGAAACCGATTGATGGCGCGCAATTCTTCACCCGGCTCGGGCAGCGGATCATTCACTTGCTCACGGCCCAGACCAACTCCGGTCAGCTGTATGAAGTGGACATGCGCTTGCGACCGTCCGGTGCTTCCGGTCTGTTGGTGAGCTCGCTCGGCGCGTTTGCGCGTTATCAGGAAAACGAAGCCTGGACCTGGGAGCATCAGGCGTTGGTACGGGCGCGGGTACTGGTGGGCAGTCAGGACGTCGGCCACGCGTTCGAGAAGGTTCGCGCGGCGATTTTGGGCAAAGTCCGGGATTTACCGACCTTGCGCCAGGAGGTCAGCGAGATGCGCGCGAAAATGCGCGATAACCTTGGCAGCAAGAGCACCGCAGCGGGCACCGGGGCGAATGCCTTCGAGGCCACGGCGCCGTTCGATCTCAAGCAGGACGCCGGAGGTATCGTCGATATTGAATTTATGGTGCAATACGCGGCCTTGGCGTGGTCCGAAACACACCCGCCATTGCTGCGTTGGACCGACAATATCCGCATTCTGGAAGAGCTGGAACACGAAGGGCTGATGCCCGCCGAAGACGCCAGCCTGTTGCGCGAGGCCTATAAAGCCTACCGCTCCGCCGCGCACCGGCAGGCCTTGCAGAAGGACGCCGGGGTGATACCGGGCGACCAGTTCGTGGACGAACGACGGCAGGTATTGCGGATCTGGCGTGAGTTGGGACTAAGCTGAAACGGATAGTTTGAACAATAGATAACCCACAGTAGATCTGCGTTGTTTTGTAGGTTGAGGCAGCTAAGCTGCACCGCACTGGATGTGCACCAATACCCATGTGGGAGCGGGCTTGCCCGCGATAGCGGAGTGACAGTCGACAGTCATGTTGGATGTGATGATCCCATCGCGAGCAAACAGGCTCCCACAGTGATTATCGAGGCGGGGAGGCGTATGCCTCCCCGGTTCGTTTTTGGAAACCACATGAAAATTCTGATCGTTGGGCCCAGTTGGGTCGGTGACATGGTGATGGCGCAGACACTGTTTCAGTGTCTCAAGCAGCGCCACCCGCAATGCGAAATCGACGTGCTGGCCCCCGAGTGGAGCCGGCCGATTCTTGAGCGCATGCCCGAAGTTCGTCAGGCCTTGAGCTTTCCGCTCGGTCACGGTGCTTTGGAGCTGGCGACGCGTCGGCGTATCGGCAAATCCCTGGTCGGCCAGTACGATCAGGCGATCCTGTTGCCCAATTCCCTGAAGTCGGCGCTGGTGCCATTCTTCGCCGGTATCCCGAAACGCACCGGCTGGCGTGGCGAATTCCGCTACGGTCTGCTCAATGACGTGCGCACGCTGGACAAAGAACGTTATCCGCTGATGATCGAGCGCTTCATGGCGCTGGCGTACGAGCCCGGCCTTGAACTGCCGAAACCCTATCCGCGCCCGACCTTGCAGATCGATCCGGTTACCCGCGAAGCGGCGCTGGCCAAATTCGGCCTGAGCCTCGATCGTCCGGTGTTGGCGCTGTGCCCTGGTGCCGAGTTTGGCGAGTCCAAGCGCTGGCCGTCCGAGCATTACGCCAAGGTCGCCGAAGCGAAGATTCGCGAAGGCTGGCAAGTCTGGTTGTTCGGTTCGAAAAACGATCACGCGGTCGGCGAAGACATTCGTGCGCGGCTGATTCCCGGTCTGCGTGAAGAATCGGTGAACCTCAGCGGCGGCACATCCCTGGCCGAGGCCATCGATCTGCTGTCCTGTGCAGACTCGGTGGTGTCCAACGACTCCGGCCTGATGCACGTCGCCGCGGCGCTGAATCGCCCGTTGGTGGCGGTGTACGGCTCGACGTCGCCGGGCTTCACGCCACCGCTGGCCGAGCACGTCGAGATCGTGCGCCTGGGCATCGAATGCAGCCCGTGCTTCGATCGCACGTGCCGCTTCGGTCATTACAACTGCCTGCGCCAGCTCATGCCGCAAGCGGTGAACGAAGCCTTGCAGCGGTTGCAGGGCACTGTGGTCGAGGTCAAATAGTTTGCGGGTTCTGCTGATCAAGACTTCTTCGCTGGGTGACGTGATTCATGCGTTGCCGGCGCTGACCGACGCGTCCCGGGCAATTCCCGGTATAACGTTCGACTGGGTGGTGGAAGAAGGTTTCGCCGAGATCCCGACGTGGCACCCGGCCGTGGGCAAAGTGATTCCGGTGGCGATCCGCCGCTGGCGCAAGAACATCTGGCAAACCATCAAGAGTGGCGAGTGGAAGCGCTTCAAGCAAAGCGTTCGCGCCACGAAATATGATCTGGTGATTGACGCACAGGGCCTGTTGAAAAGCGCCTTGCTCACCCGCTATGTCAAGGCGCCGGTGGCGGGCCTCGATAAAGGTTCGGCACGGGAACCGATCGCTGCGCGTTTCTATGATCGCAAACTGGCGGTTGCCCGTGGCCAGCACGCGGTTGAGCGAGTGCGTCAGTTGTTCGCCATCGCCCTGGGCTACGACCTGCCCAAAGGGTTGGGCGACTACGGCCTGAACGTCGAGCGCCTGGTGGAATTGCCGCGCAAGAACCCTTACGTGCTGTTCCTGCACGGCACCACCTGGGACACCAAGCACTGGCCTGAAGCCTACTGGCGCGAGCTGGCCGAGCGCGTCGGCTACCTGGGCGTCGGCGTGAAGCTGGCGTGGGGCAATCCGCCGGAAAAAGCCCGGGCCGAGCGCATCGCCAAGGACATGCGGCACGTCGAAGTGCTGCCCAAACTGAATCTGGCGGGCATCGGCAAAGTGCTGGCCGGCGCGCAGGCGTGCGTGGCGGTGGACACCGGTCTCGGTCACCTGGCCGCTGCACTGGACGTGCCGACGCTGTCGCTGTTCGGCCCGACCAACCCGGGCCTGACCGGTGCGTACGGCAAGGCGCAGATTCACATCGCCAGCGATTTCCCCTGCGCTCCGTGCCTGCAAAAGAAATGCACCTATCAACCGACGGCCGAAGATGCCCGCCGGTTTGACCTGAAGCGCGAGTGGCCGTTGTGCTTCACGCGTCTGAATCCCGAGCGTGTCGCGACCCGACTGAGCACGTTGTTACTGGCTGAGGAGCTGCGCTGATGCAATTGGCATTCGTCTTGTACAAGTACTTTCCGTTCGGGGGCTTGCAGCGCGACTTCATGCGCATTGCCCTGGAATGTCAGCAGCGCGGTCATCAGATTCGTGTCTACACGCTGATCTGGGAAGGTGAGATCCCACCCGGTTTCGAAGTGCTGGTGGCGCCGGTCAAAGCGTTCTTCAATCATCGACGCAACGAGAAACTCAGCGAGTGGATGGAGGCCGATCTGGCCAAGCGTCCGGTGGACCGTCTGATCGGTTTCAACAAGATGCCGGGCCTGGACGTTTACTACGCCGCCGACGGCTGTTTCGAAGACAAGGCGCAGAATCTGCGCAACTCGCTGTACCGTCGCTGGGGCCGCTACCGGCACTTCGCCGAGTACGAGCGCGCGGTGTTCGCCAGGGACGCCAAGACTGAAGTGTTGATGATCTCCGAAGTCCAGCAGCCGCTGTTCATCAAGCATTACGACACCCCGCTGGAACGTTTCCATTTGCTGCCGCCGGGCATTTCTCAGGATCGCCGCGCGCCACCAAATGCGGCTGAGATTCGTGCCGGGTTCCGTCGTGAATTCAACTTGAAGGACGACGAGTTGCTGCTGGTGCAGATCGGCTCCGGGTTCAAGACCAAAGGCGTGGATCGCAGCCTCAAGGCGCTGGCCGCGTTGCCCGCTGATCTGAAGAAGCGCACCCGGCTGTTTGTAATTGGCCAGGACGACCCCAAGTTATTCCAGGTGCAGAGCGCCGCTTTGGGGCTTGGCGACAATGTGACGTTCCTCAAGGGCCGCAGTGATATCCCGCGTTTTCTGCTCGGCGCCGACCTGTTGATCCACCCGGCGTACAACGAAAACACCGGGACGGTGTTGCTCGAAGCCTTGGTGGCCGGGTTGCCGGTGCTGGTCAGCGCGGTGTGCGGTTACGCCCATTACATCGCCGAGGCGGACGCCGGTCTGGTGCTGGACGAACCCTTCGATCAGGCGCAACTGACGCAATACCTGACCGGTATGTTGAACGACGCTCAAGCACGAGCGGCCTGGAGCCGCAACGGTCTGGCTTTCGCCGAGACGGCCGACCTCTACAGCATGCCGCAACACGCGGCCGATGTGATTCTGGCGGAGCACGCTTAATGAAGTTGATGCTGGCTGAACCGTTCAAGAGCCTTTGGGCCGGACGCGACCCGTTCGCCGAAGTCGAAGGCCTGCAGGGCGAGGTCTACCGTGAGCTGGAAGCGCGCCGGACCTTGCGCACTGAAGTGAACGGCAACGGTTTTTTCGTGAAGATCCACCGTGGCATTGGCTGGGGCGAAATCTTCAAAAACCTGCTGACCGCCAAACTGCCGGTGCTGGGTGCGGGCCAGGAGTGGAAAGCCATTCAGCGCCTGCAGGAAGTCGGTGTGCCGACCATGACCGCCGTCGCGTACGGTGAAAAGGGCAGCAACCCGGCGGATCAGCATTCGTTCATCGTCACCGAAGAACTGGCGCCGACCATCAGCCTCGAAGACTTCAGCATCGACTGGGTCAAGAACCCGCCCGAGCCAAAGCTCAAGCGTGCGCTGATCGCCGAAGTGGCGCGCATGACCGGCATGATGCACCGCGCCGGGGTCAATCACCGCGACTGCTACATCTGCCACTTCCTGCTGCACACCGACAAACCGGTGACCGCCGACGACTTCAAACTCTCGGTGATCGACCTGCACCGCGCTCAGACCCGCCCGGCAATCACCCAGCGCTGGCGCAACAAGGATCTGGCGGCGCTGTACTTCTCGGCCCTGGACATCGGCTTGACCCGGCGCGACAAATTGCGTTTCCTCAAAGGCTACTTCCAGCAACCGCTGCGCCAGATTCTGTCGGAAGAAGCGGGGCTGCTCGCCTGGCTGGAAGGCAAGGCCAACAAACTCTACGACCGTAAACAGCGATACGGGGATGCGCTCTGATGTCGGGTTGGAACCTGGAACCTGCCTACAGCGATCTGGCCGAAGATTTCGGCAGTCTCGAGGCGGTGTTTGCCTTGCAGGGTGAGCGATTGACTCGCGACCCGCTGTCCGAAGTCATCCGCGTCAATCGCAACGGCGTCAACTATTACGTCAAGCGCTACACCGGCGCGGGCAAGGGCTTGCGCCGCTACCTCGGCAAGCCTCGGGTGAAAATGGAATGGCAGAACCTCAAACGCTTCGCCAAATGGGGCATTCCCACCGCTGAAGTGGTGGCCTGGGGGCTGGAGCGACGCGGTGCCGCCTACGATCGCGGGGCGATGATTACCCGTGAACTGCCGCATACCGAAGACCTGTCTGTCCTGGCGGAGCGGCATGACCCGAAACTGGCGGACCGTGCCTGGGTCGATCATGTCAGTCGGCAATTGGCCGATTACACCCGGACCATGCACGACCACCGCTTCACCCATAACGATCTGAAGTGGCGCAACCTGTTGATCGACGATCAGGCACGTCTGTTCCTGATCGATTGCCCCAACGGCGATTTCTGGCGTGGTTTCTGGCTCAAATACCGTATTACCAAGGATCTGGCGTGCCTGGACAAGGTCGCCAAGTATCAGCTGTCGGCCACTCAGCGCCTGCGCTTTTACCTGCAATACCGCCAGCGGACACGACTCAATGCCGCCGACAAGAAACGGATCCGGCACGTGGTTAGATTTTTTGAGGGGCGCGAATGACTGATTTTCTGGCCGCTGAAGACCGTGCGCTACTGGAGCGCCACGGCCTCGGTACCTTCGATGCACTTTGGGCCAGGCAACTCGATGCCGTGGATGAGCCCAACACCGTGCGCGGTGGCTGGAGCAGTGTGTTTCGACTGGACCTTGAAGGTCACGGCTTCTATCTCAAGCGTCAAAGCAACTACCTGATGCGCACGTTGCATGCGCCGTTTGGCGAGCCCAGTTTTGCCCGGGAATTTCGCAATATCAGTCGTTATGAAAAGCTCGGCATTCCGGCCCTGAAAGCGGCGTTCTTCGGTGAGCGCAAAGTCGAGGGCGAAGTCCGGGCGATTCTGCTGACCCGTGCGCTTGACGGTTGGGATGACCTGGACTCGCTGTTGCGGCGCTGGTCGGAGTTAAGTGGCGCGCAGCATTCGGCGATTTTGCAGGCGTGTGGCGAGCTGGCTCGACGCCTGCACGCAGCGCGTCAGGTTCATGGCTGCTTCTACCCGAAACACATTTTTCTCAAGGCCACCGGCGACGGTTACCAGGCCCAACTGATCGACCTGGAAAAGACCCGGCCGTTGCTGTTGGGGCAGCGTGACCGGGTCAAGGATCTGGAGCCGTTGACGCGGCGGGCGCCCGAATGGAGCGATGCGCAGCTGCGTGAGTTGCTGGCCGCCTACCTGGGTCAATCGCAGGACAGTTCGCTGATCGATGGCTGGCTGACGCGACTGACCGCGCGGCGCAGCCATAAGGAGGCACGCTGATGCGTTTGTCCGAACTGAAAAACGCCGGCCGTAATCCGGCTCTGCCGCTGAGTGTTTCACTGGCCGATGCCGCTGGTCCCGCCGAGTTGCAGCTGCTGAGCCTGCTGCGGGTGTTGCCGGGCCAGCGCTATGTCGGCGCCGGTGTCTGGCGCGGCCGTCCGGTGCTGGCCAAGTTGCTGGTCGGCAGCAAGGCTGCCCGGCATTTCCAGCGTGAACTGGACGGTGTGCGCTTGCTCGCCGCTCAAGGTCTGACCACGCCGCAGCTGCTGGCCGACGGCTTGAAGGATGGCGAGGGTGGCTGGCTGCTGTTCGATTTCCTTGAAGGTGCCGAGAGCCTGGGGGATACCTGGAAACAGGTCGAGCACTTGCCGATGCTGGCGGATGAGCAATCGGCGGTATTGGCCGATGCGCTGGGCGCGATAGGTCAAATGCACCGCAAAGGCCTGTGGCAGGAAGACCTGCACCTGGACAACCTGCTGCGTCAGGGCGGTCGACTGTATTTGATCGATGGCGCCGGGATCTGCAGCGAAACCCCCGGCCAGCCACTGTCTCGGCAGAAAGTCCTGGAAAACCTCGGGGTGTTTTTTGCCCAATTGCCCAAGTCGCTGGAGCCGTTCACCGAAGAATTGCTGGTGTATTACCTGCTGAGCAATGGCGAGCATGCCTTGCCCATGGAGGCGTTGCAGAAGCAGATCGACAAAGTCCGCAGCTGGCGCCTCAAGGACTTTCTGATCAAGGTCGGTCGCGAATGCACGCTGTTCAGCGTGCAGCGCGGGGCCTTCGGGCTGCGGGCGATTCGCCGCGAGGAAGAAGCGGCGATGCTGCCGGTGCTGGAGCAGGCCGATGCGTTGCTCGATCAGGGCCATCTGTACAAGACCGGCGGCGCGGCGAGTGTCGGAAAAGTCGCGGTGGACGGTCGGACTCTGGTGATCAAGCGCTACAACATCAAAGGCTTTGCCCACTGGCTCAAACGCTTCTGGCGCCCAAGCCGTGCCTGGCACTCATGGCGCGAAGGCAATCGGCTGGCGTTCCTCGGTATTGCCACGCCGAAACCGCTGGCCTTGCTGGAAAAACGTTTTCTCTGGTTGCGCAGCCGGGCGTATCTGGTGACCGAGCATTTGCCGGGGCCGGACATTATCGAGCGGTTTGCGCCGTACGTTGAAAGCGGTGAAGCGCCCGAGGCAGAGTTGGTGGCACTGGATCAGTTGTTTGCAGAGCTGATTCGCGAGCGGATCAGTCATGGCGACTTCAAGGGGCACAACCTGTTCTGGCACCACGATCGCTGGGCGCTGATCGACCTCGATTCGATGTGCCAGCATGGCTCAGCCAGCAGCTTCGCCCCAGCGTATGCGCGGGATCGGGCGCGGTTCATGCGCAACTGGCCCGAGAGCAGCGCGCTGTATAAGGTCATTGACCAGCGGCTTCCCAGAGACATCTCCAGCGCTGCCTGAGTCGAACCTTCGGTCCTTTCGCGAGCAGCCAACGAAGATAAGGGACAAGTTCTTGTGAACGGTCCTACACAAACTTGAGAAGCCATGAACTGTGGCCTGACTGACCGCAATGCTAGTTTGCCTGACGTTCATGGAGGGCAAATTTTGACGATTAAAGCGGCTGTTCTGTTCGGCACACTCTCACTGGCACTATCTGGCTGCGGCACCGCTGTCACGGTCCTGCAAAATGACGAAGATGCGGCGCGTGACCTGCGCAAACAAAAAACCTACTGCCAATCCATCCCGCGTATCTACAGCGGCCTGGCTTACGATTTCTGTGTGTTGAATGCGCCGCCGGATCCCACGGGTTTTCTTGTGCCGCTGGTCTTGCTGGACCTGGCGTTGTCCGGTGCGCTGGACACCGTCGCCTTGCCGTACACGATTTACCGGCAGGGGGTCGATGGCAACCTCAGGATTTACTGGCGGCCAGGTCGCGGATGACCCTGGCCGTGCGTCCTGGTCCTGAGCCATGTTTACGCCGCTGATAACCGTAGGGTCATTCCCGGCATGTTTAAGCTATAATCTCGCCCTTTAGCTGTCTCTCGCCCCTTGCGAGGGCACATTAATTTTTGAGGCGCGTTGCGCCTGCATGCAGACTAAAGAGGCTAGACCCCTGTGGCATTGACGATTCTTGGCCTGTCCGGCGCCCTTAGCCATGATCCTTCCGCAGCCTTGTACATCGACGGCAAGCTGGTCGCGGCGGCTGAAGAAGAGCGCTTTGTGCGCGATAAACATGCAAAGAACCGCATGCCTTACGAATCGGCGAAGTTCTGCCTCGAGCAGGCGGGCATCAAACCGTCCGACGTTGACGTGGTTGCGATTCCGTTCGCGCCGATCAGCCTGTTCGGCAAGGCACGCTGGCACTACGCCAAGCGTTACTGGTACGCCCCGGACCGCGCGCTCGATGCGATCCTGATGGGCAACCGTCGCTACAAGCGCTATCGCAACAAGATCGTCTGGTGCCTCGAGCAATTGGGTTTCGATCCGAAGAAAATCAAGATCGAACCCGTCGAGCATCACCTGGCCCACGCCTCCAGCGCTTACCACTGCTCCGGTTTCAAAGAGAAAACCGCGATCCTCGGCATCGACGGCAAGGGTGAGTACGCCACGACCTTCTTCGGTTACGGCGAAAACGGCAAGATCCACAAGATCAAGGAATTCTTCGATCCCGACTCCCTCGGCGGCCTGTACGGTGCGATCACCGAGTTCCTCGGTTTCGAGATGCTCGACGGCGAGTTCAAGGTCATGGGCATGGCGCCGTACGGCGACGCCAGCAAGTACGACTTCTCGCGTCTGGCCTCGTTCGAGAACGGCGAGCTGGTGATCAATACCGACTACGCCAACGTCATCGGCCTGCGTCGCTACAAAGAGAAGGGCAAGGGTTTCTACTTCTCGCCGAAGCTGATCGAGTGGCTGGGGCCGAAGCGCGAAGGCGACATCGCCGACGAGCCCTACATCCACTACGCCGCGAGCATGCAAGCGCTGTTCGAGAAACTGGCGTTGCAGATGATCGACCATTACCTGGGCGACGTGCTCAAGGAAACCGGCAAGCTGGCCTTCGCTGGCGGCTGTGCGTTGAACGTCAAGCTCAACCAGAAAATCATCGCCCGTGATGACGTCAAGGAACTGTTCGTCCAGCCTGCGTCCGGCGATGCCGGCACCGCGGTCGGCGCGGCGGCTTATGTGTCTCACGCTCGTGGCGTGCCGGTCGAGAAGATGGAACACGTCTACCTCGGCCCGTCGTACAGCAACGAAGACGTGCTCGCCGCATGCGCCCGTCACCCGAGCAAGCCGGTATGGCGCAAGCTCGAGAACATGCCGGAAAACATCGCCAAAATCATGGTCGATGGCAACCCGGTCGCCTGGTTTCAGGGGCGTATGGAGTTTGGTCCGCGTGCCTTGGGCGGTCGTTCGATCATCGGTTGCCCGAGCGCGACCGGCGTGGCTGACCGCATCAACCACCAGATCAAGTTCCGCGAGCGCTGGAGGCCTTTCTGCCCGTCGATGCTCGACACCGTCGCACCGCAGATGATCAAGATCGATCACCCCGCGCCATTCATGACCTTCACCTTCGAAGTGGCTGAAGAGTGGAAAACCCGCGTGCCGGAAGTCGTCCATGAAGACGGCACCTCTCGTGCTCAGGTGCTCAAGCGCGAATACAACCCGCGCTACTACGACATGATGAAGGCGCTGGAAGTGCTGACCGGTAACGGCGTATCGCTGAACACCTCGCTCAACCGCCGTGGCGAACCGATGATCTGCTCGCCGACGGATGCCCTGAACATGTTCTTCGGCTCCGACCTGCAGTATCTGATCATGGAAGACATCCTGGTGGTCAAAGAGGGCGCGGACGCATATGACACGCTCGGCTGAACGCCATGTGCTGCAGTTCTGCCACGGCTATGACGGGCCGTTTCTGGACTGCGCCCGGCAGTACGCCAGCCTGTTCGCGGGGACCGGTTATCGAGTGACCACGGTGTTTCTGACCGGGGTTGCAGACAGCGAGGTTGCCGCGGGCTGTGCTTCCGATGAAGTGTTGTTCATGGAATACAGCTCCAAGGCCATTCGTGGCCTGAAGCTGGGTGCCATCCGCGATCTGCGCAAGATCGCCGCTTCGCGCAATTTCAGTTTCTGCATTGCTCATCGTTTCAAGCCGATCTACATCGCCTTGTTGGGCACTTCGTTGCCGGTGATCGGCGTGCATCACGCGTTTGACGACTACAAGCGCGGCACTCGCAAATTCTTTGTGAATTTTTTCCGCAAGCGTTTGAGTCTGCTCGGTGTTTCCGATGCCGTGCGCGACGACATTCGCAGTTGCCTGCCGAATTGGCCGGCCGCACGGATTCAGACACTCTACAACCGGATCAATGTGCAAGCCTTGCAGGACAGTCACGTATCGATTCGCGAAGCCCGGGAAACCCTGGGCTTGTCCATGGATGCATGGATTATCGGCAACGTCGGCAGACTGCATCCGGACAAGGATCAGACCACGTTGCTGCACGGTTTTGCCGCGGCGTTACCGGGCTTGCCGGCTAACAGCCAGTTGGTGATTCTCGGTATCGGTCGGCTGGAGCAGGATCTCAAGGCAACGGCTCGCGAACTGGGGATCGGCGACCGTGTGCTGTTTCTCGGTCAGGTGCCCGAAGCCCGTCGTTACTTCCGAGCCTTCGATGTGTTTGCCTTGAGCTCCGATCACGAGCCGTTCGGCATGGTGCTGCTGGAGGCCATGGCTGCCGGCGTACCGTTGCTCGCGACGGCATGCGGCGGTGCGAAGGAAGTGGTCGAGGGCGTCGGTATTCTCTTTCCGCTGGGCGACGCCGAGCACCTGGCTCAAGGGTTGCAACATCTGGCCGCGATGGATGATCAGCAGCGCCGCCAATGTGCCGAGTTGATGCTAGACCGTTTACGCGAGCGCTTCTCCGACCGCGCGGTACGCGATGCTTTCTGGCATTTACCCGCCGTCACCGAACTGGCGGCGAGGGGTTGATGCTCAACCGATTTCAAGGATGGCGCGAGCGTGGCTGGGCGGTGGTCGATGCCTCGACATACGCCGAGGCCTGGCACCGTTATGGCGGCAGCGTCGCCACTCATCCGATGGTGGTCGAGCGCCTGGCGCAGTTGGCCGATATCCCGGTGCGTTACCTGGCCTGGGCGCCAAAGGGTGAAGTCCAGGCGGCGATTCCAACTTGGGGTCGTGACCTTGCCTTGTCCAAGGACGTGCTCAAGCGCAACGGTAAGAAAGGCCTGTTCGACCTCGGCAATGCGGAGCTCATCCTGCCGGCCGCTGCTGATACGCAAGCGCCCCTGCGCCATCGCGCTCGTTATCTGTCCGCGCTGAATGAAGGCCGCTTCAGCGGTATCAGGCTGCAGGCAGAACAACTGGCCATGGCCCGCACTCCTGAAGAGCTGTCGAAAAAATTTCGCTATAACCAGCGTCGCGAATTGCGTTTGCTGGAAGAGGCGGGCGGCGTGGTGCGGCCGGTCAGCGAGTTTTCCAGCGCCGAACTGGCGGCGATTTACTGCGACTTGTTCCAGCGTCGCTGGGGCTTTCCCGCGACCGGTGCCGAGCGTATGGCCGAGGTGATCGGGTTGTTGCGTGACTTGCTGATCGGCTCGGTGATTTTCCTCAACGATGCGCCGATCGCGATTCAACTGGTCTACCGCGTCGAAGCGCCGCAATGGATCAGTGTCGAATACATTAATGGTGGCGTCGATCCCGAAACCCGTGAATTCAGCCCCGGTAGCGTCTTGAGTTTTCTCAATACCCAAAGTGCCTGGGAGCATGCACGAGCGCTGGACAAGCCCCTGCGCTTCTCCTTCGGTCGCGCCGATCGTGAATACAAGGATCGCTGGTGCAATCCTGTGCCAGTCTTCACCGTATGAGCGAACCTATGAGTCGAAAACAGCAATTGCTCAAGCGCCACCGGCGCAACAAACGTATCGGCCTGCTGATCGCCTTGGTGCTGTTGGTCGTCATCGGCGTGCTGGTGGCCTGGTGGCTACCGCTGGTGCTGGCGGTACTGGGCTGGATCGCTCACGAAGCCTGGTTCGCCGATCATTTGTTCTATTCGCCCAAGGACGATTACGCTTACAACTTCCCGCCTTACACCCCGCAACCCAAGATTCACCTGGACGGCGAGCGTTTGCGCCTGGATGACGGCGTCATGCTGGTGGACGACGCTACGCTGGTATTGGCCCTTCGGATCAAGAGCACCTGGCTGGGGCGCTTTCTCGACCCGGCTGTCGAATTGTCAGGGGGCGATAATCCCGATAGGCAAACCTTCGAGCGTGGGGCCAACGGGCTGCGTTACCTCAATCTCAGTGGTCAGGCGCAAGTGCTGTCGCGAGGCGAGTTGCGTCTGCGAGGACGTTTTTGCCGAGTGCTGGGCGAACCCGTGCTCTGGGCATTCGAACAGCCGGATTACCGCCGTCAGCGGGTGATGGTCATCGCGCCACACGCCGACGACGCCGAGCTGGCGGCTTATGGTTTGTACAGTCAGGCCGACGAAGCCTGGATAGTCACCCTCACCGCCGGCGAAATCGAAGCGGAACATTATCAGCAGATCGGCCTGAACAAGGTCGAAGCAGCTCGCCTCAAGGGGCGGCTGCGGGCGTGGGACAGCATCGCCGTGCCACGCTGGGCCGGGGTGCCCGAAGCCCATTGCGTGCAGTTGGGCTATTTCTGCCTGCAACTGGCGGCGATGCAGGCAGCACCGTCCCGGCCGGTGGGTTCACGGGAAGCGGAGATGGACGACACCCGCTTGTTCCGCCAGTTGAATCCCTTTGCACTACCGGGCGACGCCGATGGTGCACCGACCTGGAACAACCTGTTGGCCGACCTGCGCGAACTGCTGCTGCGGGCCCGCCCTGAAGTGATCGTGTTGCCGCACCCGACGCTCGATCCGCACCCGGATCACATCTGCGCCCAACAAGCGATCCTTGAAGCACTGCGAGGCCTGGCGTGGCAGCCGACCACGTTGCTCGGTTATGCCAACCATTTGCATGACAACGATCGCTGGCCCATGGGAGATGCCGGCCATGGTATCGCGCTGCCGCCAGCCTTCGATTCGTCGGTGCCGATGCAGCCTTACTGCCTTCCGGTTCCCCCGGCACTTCAGCGTGATAAAGCCATGGCGCTGGGTATGATGCACGACCTGCAGCCGCGCATGCCATTGAAGCGGCGCCTGCGTCGGTTGATACAGTGGCTCCTGGCCAGTAGAGTGCCGCCTCTCTATGGCGAGAATGAATTCTTTCGCAAGGCGGTCAGACGCCAGGAACTGTTCTGGCTTCTGAAGCATGGCGAAACCCCTGTGAAGCAGAATTGAAGTACAACTCTGCCTAGCATGGCAGCGCCTCCCAGCATTGACAGCGAGTTATCCGTGATTAATCCATGCCCGCGTATTTTGTTTCTGATGCCTTATTTCGGCAGCTGGCCCTTCTGGATGCCGTTTTTTCTGGAGAGCTGCCGTCGCAATCCCGACATCGACTGGTTGTTCTTCACAGACTGCGGCGTTCCCGAGAATCTACCGCCCAACGTGACCGTCGAATGCATGATGTTCAGCGATTACTGTGGGTTGGTGTCCCAGCGGCTGGGTATCGACTTTGCGCCGACTCAGGCTTACAAGTTGTGCGACATCAGGCCCGCGTTCGGTCTGATCCATGCAGACCGCCTGGAGGGCTATGATTTCTGGGCGTTCGGCGATATCGACCTGGTGTACGGCGACCTGCGCAGCTACTTCACTGCCGATCGGCTTGCTTCCTACGACCTGTACTCCACCCACGAACGGCGAGTGGCCGGGCATCTTTGCCTGATCAGAAACACCGCCCGCAAGCGTGAGTTGTTCAGGCAGATCAAGGATTGGGAAGCGCGGTTCACGGACCAGAAGCATCACGCGCTGGACGAGGGCGCATTCAGTCGAATCTTTCTCTGGCGCAAGAATTTTCCCGAGCCCTTGTTCAAACTGGTGGGCAAGTTCAACCCGTGGCGTCGACGTAGCGAATTCACCGAGGCGTACAGTACGCCGGGTGGTTGCATCAAGTGGCATGACGGGACCGAGAATTTCCCGCACCAATGGCATTGGCGCGACGGCCATTTGACCAATGATCGCGATGGCGATCGCCGGTTTCCGTATTTCCATTTCGTTTGCTGGAAGCGCAACGAGTGGCCACGGTTGCCTCAACCCGATCCGGTGGAGATCAAGCGCCTCGCCGCTGAACCCGCCTGGGTCATCGACGCGACTGGTTTTCACCGGGGAGAGTTATGAGTCAACGGTCAAAGGTTCTGCAGTTGCAGCCTGACTACAATGTCAAAGCCCATGACTTTGCCGACCTGGCAGAGCAGATCGTCAAGGCTTTGCCGGATGATCGCTATGAGGTGACCGCCGCGTTTTTGCGGGGCAAGCCAGGGCCGGGCGAGGCGGTGAGCCGTGCCGGGCGTTCCGTTTATTTCGAGTTTTCCGACAAATCGCTCAAGGGCATGCGCCTGCGCGCCATGTGGCGGCTGTATCAGTTTTGCCGCAAAGAAAAATTCGATGTAGTGATTTGCAACCGCTTCAAGCCGGTCAACATGATGCTGACGCTCAACCGCTGGTTGAAAGTGCCGTTGTGCATCGGCATCTCCCACGGCTTTGGCGAGTACGACCGATTGTACCGACGTCGCCAGACCCAGCGCCTGATCGATAGTCACTGGCGTTTTGTCGGGGTATCGCCGGCGGTCAAGCAGTATTTGCTGGACTGCGACTGCGGGTTCACCGATCAAAACACTTACGCCATTACCAATGCGATCGACATCGAACAGGCCGAAGGTTTGCAACACAGTCGCGAACGGGCCCGTGAACTGCTCGGTATTGATCCGTCGGTGCGACTGATCGGTGCATTGGGCCGTTTGGTGCCGGTCAAGGGGCACACTTACCTGTTGCAGGCGTTTGCGGCCCTCAAGGACAAGTACCCGAATACCCAGTTGGCGATCATCGGTGCGGGCCGCGAAGAGTCGCGCCTGACCGCCGAGATAGAGCGTCTGGGCCTGAGCGGGCGTGCGCATCTGCTGGGCTTCAAGGAAAACGCCTTGCAGTACGTTCGCGCCTTTGACATCTGGACCATGCCATCGCTGGCCGAAGGTCTCGGGCTGGCATTGCTCGAGGGCATGAGCGGTCATCTTCCGGTCATCGCTTCCAACGTGCCGGCGATGCTGCCGTTGATTCAGGGCGCGGGCGGTCTGGCGATTACGCCGAAGGATGTGCCGAGCCTGGTCGCGGCACTGGATACTTACCTCGAGCTACCGGATGACGCGCTCAAGGCCAAGGGCGAACAAGCCTACCGGTATCTCCAGGAACAACACGATATCGAGGTGTTCCGCCAGGAATACCTGAACCTGATCGACTCCGGCTTGAGCAAGGCCCGCAAGGAAGAATCATGAGCGACGCACAACCCATCGTCACGGTCATCATCGCGTCGTATAACCACGGTCGTTACATTGAGGAGAGCATTCTCAGCGTCCTCAACCAGACCTATTCGAACATCGAGTTACTGGTGGTCGATGATGGTTCCAGCGATGACAGTGTCGAGCGGATCAACGTCTTGCAGGCGCAACACGGCTTTGATTTCCGTGTTCAGCAGAATCAGGGGCTGACCAATACTCTCAACGGTGCCATAGCGCGCGCAAAGGGCAGCCTGATAGTGCCTTTCGGTTCCGATGACATCATGCTGCCCGAGCGCATCGCCACGCAGGTCGCGCACATGGATGGCAAGCCCGAGGTCGGCATCTGCGCCGGCAATATCGAGCTGATGGACGCTGACGGCATTGCGTACCCGGAGTCGCGCCAGCGCCGGGACGTACCGTTCCGCCGTCTGGACTTCGATGACATGTTCCTCGAGCGCAAGCCCTATCCGCCGGCACCGACCCTGATGATCCGTCGCGAGGCGCTGGACAAGGTCGGCGGGTTCGATCCGACTATTCGCCTGGAAGATTTGCTGATCGAGCTGAAAGTGACCCATGCCGGCTACTTCATTGATGGCTTGAACGTGCTGATGGCGCGCTATCGCAAACACGCCACCAACTCCTACAAGAACCACCGCTTCATGATCGACAACATCCTGCGTACCTATGCGCTGTTCAGTGATCACCCGCTGTACGAGCATGTGCGCTACAAGTTTCTCAGTTCGATGTTCCTGAAGACCGCCAATCGAGACCGCAAGCTGGCGCGGGAGCTTCTGGCGCAGATTCCGTTCCGGGCGTGGAACAAGAAGACCTGGCGTGGTCTGGGGCGCTTGTATTTCTCGCCTCTGGAAAAGGATTGAGCCATCGGCTCAATCCGGGCCTCGGTCCGCTGTGCCAGGACGGGCCAAACTAAAAGAGCAGCCGAGGCTGCTCTTTTACGTTGCGCTTCGCTAATCAATGAACCTGTGCAGTTGAGCTCGCAGCCAGCACTTGCTTGTGCAGGGTATCCACCGCAGATTTCGATGCTGTCACGGCATACCCTTGCAGCAATGCCTGGAAATGATCCTCGAACAACCAGCGTCGATCAACGGTGTATCGCTGCATATGGCGCAGGTTGCGCTGACGCAGGGACAGGCTCAGCGACGACGGGTAGATGCGCATGTCCGCCACGTCGATCAGGCCAAATTCGCCATCCTCCAGCACCAGCACATTGCCCAGATGCAGGGAGCGGAAATACACCCCTTGCTCGTGCAGTTGCGCCATGAATTTACCGAAGCGTTCCACCAGTGCCTCACGCACGTCCGGCGCCGTGATCGCTTGCAGGACCTGACGCAGCGTGTTGCCGGGCAGAGGCGTGTAGTGCACGGCGGAGCTGCCGTCCCTGAGGCGGTACAGATTCAGAATCGGCGGCGTCGGGATGCCCATGCGGCGCAGTCGCTCGCTGTTGATGGCAAAGCGTTCTGAATACGGATCGAAGCTGCCCGAGGTGTACCAACGACGACGGCGGAACAGCTTGAGGAAGCTGCCATCGAGCAGGCGCAGAACTTTGGGGCCCAAACCATCTTCCTCGATCACCTGGGCGTTGGCCGTCAGTTTTTCCAGGGCTGCCTGCGACAGTTGCTTGATCGGCATGGCCAGCAGGCGACTAGCGCGTTGGTTGATACTCAGTGCAGCGATCAGTGCCAAGGGAATCCACAGCAGGAACCAGTGCTCCTTGGGGCGCGAAATGATCCCGCCGCCTTCGGTCAGTCCCGCTCCGATACCGAACACCAGCCAGGTCGAGGCGATGATGAACAGCGGTTGCACGCGATGGCGCCAGCTGCTCAGCAGGCCCCAGGCCTGGAAGAACAGCCACGGGATAAAACCGAAGATACCGACATAGTAGAGAACGCCTAACGCGAAACTGTGGGGCTCTGCTAGCGTGTAGCCCAAGCCCACATCAATGTCCATGCTGGCGTCGTAGCCATGGCCGATCCAGGGGTGTTCAGCTATTTTTTGCAGGACCATCTGCCAGATTTCAAAACGATAGGAATCACCTCGTTCGAAAATCATGTGCGAGAAAAGCGCAATCACTGACGCTCCTCCGACGAGTATGATGCCCAGCAATACGATGGACCGGCGATTCCAGCAGATGAAGCCCAGCCACAGCACGGCCAGTGTCAGAGCCACCAGCGGAGTCCGGGACCCGGTAGCGATTACCGCGATGAACATGATCACCATTGCCGGGATGCTCAACCAGAGTATCTGAGGGCGCTTGCAGGTCATGCTCAGGCTCAGCCAATAGGCGCAGAAGAAGCCGAACAAGTGCGAGCTCAACAACGGATTGTCGAACGCGCCGCCACCAATCAGGCGCTGGCCCGGCTCATAGATGTGGGCAAACACGTACAGGTTGTAGACCGACGCAATCAGCCCGACCATAGCGGCGCTGAACAGCAGTGGCTGGACAATCTCGCTGCGGTAGCGCACCAGCAGATAGCACCCGACGAACAGCATCAGCGTGTGGAGCGGGGGCTTGAACTTGCCGGAAAACCCGTCATCGCCCGGGCTCCAGCACAAACTCAACAGCGCCCACCCGGCGAATAGCAGCATCGCAATGAAGATCGGCTCGCGCAGCAACTCTTTGAGCTCACGCGGTCGCAGGCAAAGCGCAATCAGCGCTGGAATGCTGAACAAACCGTAGTAGAGCTTATGAAACGGACTGCGGTCCGGCAGGAAGAACAGCGAGCACAGAAGCAAAAAATAGCCGAGTGGAAGCATCCACAGGCAAATGAAATCGAAGACTCGATTGGACGTACTGTTGAAACCACTGACTTGCATGCTGAAAAATTCAATCCTGAAGTTGATCGGCCATTCCGGTGATGGCTATATGACACCGTTGGCGCCGTCTAACAATAACAGCCTTTATGCGATTGCCAGAACCCAGAGGAAGCTGTGCTAAAGTCAGCGTCCTTTTTATCGACATTCGCGTGATATGACCGACTCCAGTCTCTCCGCAAGCCCCTCGAGCTTGAAAATCTACTTCCGTCTGCTCGGTTATGTCCGGCCGTACATCAGCCTGTTCCTGATCAGCATCGTCGGTTTTCTGATTTTCGCTTCGACGCAGCCAATGCTCGGCTACATCCTCAAGTACTTCGTCGACGGCCTCTCGAATCCTGAAGCGGTACTGTTTCCCAGCGTGCCTTACCTGCGCGACTTGCAACTGCTGCAAGCGGTCCCGTTACTGATCATCCTGATCGCTGCCTGGCAGGGGTTGGGATCTTATCTGGGTAACTACTTTCTGGCCAAGGTTTCCCTCGGGCTGGTTCATGACCTGCGAGTACAGCTGTTCAACAACCTGCTGGTTTTGCCCAATCGGTATTTCGACAAGCATAACTCGGGGCATTTGATTTCGCGTATCACCTTCAACGTCACCATGGTCACTGGGGCGGCCACAGATGCGATCAAGGTCGTAATCCGTGAAGGCATGACGGTGATCTTCCTGTTCGCCTCGCTACTGTTCATGAATTGGAAACTGACGCTGGTCATGGTGGCGATCCTGCCGTTGATCGCCGTGATGGTCCGTACCGCGAGCAAGAAATTCCGCAAACAGAGCAAGAAAATCCAGGCGGCCATGGGTGACGTGACACATGTGGCGTCGGAAACCATCCAGGGTTATCGCGTGGTGCGCAGTTTCGGCGGCGAAGTCTACGAAGAAAAACGCTTCTTCAATGCCAGCCAGGGCAACACCGACAAACAATTGCGCATGACCCGTACCGGCGCTATCTATACGCCGCTGCTTCAGTTGGTGATCTACAGCGCCATGGCCGTGCTGATGTTCCTGGTTCTTTTCCTGCGTGGCGATGCGTCCGCCGGTGACATGGTGGCCTACATCACCCTGGCAGGCCTGCTGCCCAAGCCGATCCGTCAATTGTCCGAAGTCAGCTCGACCATTCAAAAAGGCGTGGCCGGTGCCGAAAGTATTTTCGAGCAACTGGACGTTGAGCCGGAAGTCGATAGCGGCACCGTCGAACGCGATGCCGTGACCGGGCGCCTGGAGGTGCGGCATTTGAGCTTCACCTATCCTGGCACCGAACGTCAGGTACTAGACGACATCAGTTTCTCGGTCGAACCTGGGCAAATGGTGGCGCTGGTCGGGCGTTCGGGCAGTGGCAAGTCGACCCTGGCCAACCTGATTCCGCGTTTCTATCACCATGACAAGGGCGAGATCCTGATCGATGGCGTCGAAGTGGAACAGTACAAGCTGCTGAACCTGCGCAAGCACATCGCCCAGGTCACCCAGCATGTGACGTTGTTCAGCGATACCGTGGCCAACAACATCGCGTACGGCGATCTGGCCGGTGCGCCCCGTGAAGACATCGAAAAAGCGGCGAAAGACGCTTATGCGATGGATTTCATCGCACAGCTGCCCGAAGGCCTGGACACTCAGGTCGGCGAAAACGGCGTATTGCTTTCTGGTGGCCAGCGCCAGCGTCTGGCGATTGCCCGGGCCCTGTTGAAGAACGCACCTTTGCTGATTCTCGACGAAGCCACTTCGGCACTGGACACCGAATCGGAGCGGCATATCCAGGCGGCCCTGGATCAAGTGATGAAAGGGCGGACGACCCTGGTGATTGCTCACCGTCTGTCGACCATAGAAAAGGCCGATTTGATCCTGGTCATGGATCAGGGTCGGATCGTCGAGCGCGGCACGCATGCCGAACTGTTGGCGCAAAACGGCTATTACGCCCGCCTGAACGCCATGGGCCTCGATGCCCCGGCTGGAGACATCGCCTGATTCCTGTCGGCGTTCATTTGTCATGAACGATTAAAAAAATCGCAGTCTGTCGTTTTAGAACGTGTACAGGCTGCGATTTTTTTTGCTTTTGGCACCCTCGTTCATGCCATGCGCAAGCCCTGCGCCAACCCTGTGCTAATATCCCGCCCTTGTTCATTTTGTATGTGGGTTGCTCCATGAAGTTGTCCATGCCGCGATTCGATCAAGCCCCTGTATTGGTGGTCGGCGATGTCATGCTCGACCGCTACTGGCATGGTGGTACCTCACGGATTTCCCCTGAGGCGCCGGTACCGGTGGTCAAGGTCGAGCAAATCGAGGACCGCCCGGGCGGTGCCGCTAACGTTGCCCTGAACATTGCCGCGCTCGGCGCACCGGCCTCGCTGGTCGGCGTGACCGGCGACGACGAAGCTGCCGACAGCCTGGCCAACAGCCTCAAGGGTGCTGGTGTGCGCGCATTGTTCCAGCGTATTGCGCACCAGCCGACCATCGTCAAGTTGCGGGTCATGAGCCGGCACCAGCAGTTGCTGCGTATCGACTTCGAAGAACCCTTTGCCACCGACGCCTTGGCGCTGGGCGAGCAAGTTGACGAGTTGCTTGAAGGCATCAAGGTGCTGGTGCTGTCCGACTACGGCAAAGGCGCGCTGAAAAATCATCAGGTGCTGATCCAGGCTGCCCGTGCCCGTGGTATTCCGGTGCTGGCCGATCCCAAGGGCAAGGATTTCTCGATCTACCGGGGCGCGAGCCTGATAACCCCGAACCTCAGTGAATTCGAAACGATCGTTGGCGGTTGCGTCGATGAGCACGAACTGGTGAGCAAGGGCGCGAAACTGATGCACGACCTGGACCTCGGGGCCTTGCTGGTGACCCGTGGCGAGCATGGCATGACCTTGTTGCGCCCGGATCATCCGGCCTTGCACCTGCCGGCTCGGGCCCGTGAAGTGTTCGACGTGACCGGTGCTGGCGACACGGTGATTTCCACTCTGGCAGCCGCGATCGCTGCTGGCGAAGAGTTGCCCCACGCGGTGGCGTTGGCCAACCTGGCGGCTGGCATCGTAGTCGGCAAGCTCGGTACGGCGGCCATCAGCGCTCCGGAGCTGCGTCGTGCCATTCAGCGTGAGGAAGGTTCCGAACGTGGTGTATTGGGCCTGGAGCAACTGCTGCTGGCAGTTGACGATGCACGTGCGCACAAAGAGAAGATCGTTTTCACTAACGGTTGTTTCGACATTTTGCATGCCGGTCATGTGACCTACCTCGAGCAGGCGCGGGCCCAAGGGGATCGCTTGATCGTCGCGGTCAACGACGATGCATCGGTAAGTCGTCTGAAAGGGCCGGGACGTCCGATCAACAGCGTCGATCGTCGCATGGCTGTGCTGGCAGGGCTGGGTGCGGTGGATTGGGTGATCAGTTTCCCTGAAGGCACTCCTGAAAACCTGCTGCGCGAGGTCAAGCCGGACGTGCTGGTCAAGGGGGGTGATTACGGGATCGATCAAGTGGTGGGTGCCGACATCGTGACGACTTACGGCGGTACCGTGAAGGTGCTGGGATTGGTGGAAAACAGCTCGACGACAGCGATTGTCGAGAAGATTCGCAACCGTTGATGAGTCTAGTGACTCCCGTGTCATACGGCGTATGAACGGGTTTTTATTGTGAGGATATTACCTTCCCTGAGGATTTTGGTGGGTATGACCCGATGCGCTTGCCTGCTTTGTCTCGTGGTAAATGATTTATGAAAGTCATGCTCCTGGTGATGGACGAGCAACGTGTGATTCTGGATCGACTGTATGAAATCGTGCAGCAGAACTGCGACGAGTGTGTTGTTTATCGCCTGAGCAAAAAGCAGCAAATGAAGCTGGGGCCGTTTCTCGCCTCCGTCAATTACCAGAACTTTCACCGGGTTGTGATCTTCTCCAGGGTAAAGCGCCTCGTCCCTCAACTTAGGGTCCTGAAATGTATTCCGGGCCTGGTGTTTCTCGAGCATGACGCTTATCAGAACTACATGCCCGAGAGTAAATACCTGCGGGTTTACTCGCGTCTATACAGTCGTCTGCCAAGCTCTCGTGCGCTGGTTTCCGGGGCTGTCGTTGCACGTCGGCTGCAAGCAGAGAACATTGATGCAGTGTTCGTTTCGAAGGGATATGACGAACAAATGCTGCAAAACACCAACAGCGTTCGGGACATCCCGGTGGCTTTTCTGGGCAGTTTGAAAAGTACTGAATACGCGCAACGCAGGGCACTTCTGGAGTCCCTTTCCCGGCGGACCGGCATGTTGGTGGGTCGCACTAATTCGGGTGCCGAATATCTGGAAATGCTCAATCGCGTCAAGATTTTTGTGAGCGCCGATATCGGCATGAATGAATTCATGATCAAAAACTTCGAAGCGATGGCGTGTGGCTGCGTATTGCTGGCCTGGAGCCAGGGTGAAGAAGACCAATTGCTGGGCTTCCGGGATATGCACAATACGGTTTTCTATCGCTCCGAAGATGAGGCCGTGGAAAAACTCCAGCTGTTGCAGAGTGACCCGTTGCTGACCGCTCGCATTGCCAGTAACGGCCAGGCGTTCGCCGAGAGCCAGTATTCCTTTGCTCGTGTGGGGCGCACGCTCGCTGCCGAGATTCAGCGTGAAATGCGTCCCTGGCGGCCGCCATCAATGTTCACTCGCCTGTGGGTAAAGTTGCGTTACGGTATGCAGGTTCCAGAGTAGCCATGGAAAGTCAACCGCCTCAAACCGATCAACCAATGGCGCTGGATGCACTGCCTGGTGGTCATCAATCTGTTTCGGGCGGGCTGCCACAGGAACTGAAGGAGTGCCTGCGCAGGGCCCCCCGGGTTCTGCTGGTTGCCAACAATCCGGCCATTACACGGGACGATTTCCAGGCGCTGAACATCGGCGCCGATGATGTCGTCGTCAGCTTCAACAACTGTGTCCTGGCGCCGCTGCTTTCCCCGCAAAGCGTCAATCTCTTCGTGCATGGTTTCAATGCGCCGGACGCTTACTTTTTTGGCCTTCCCTACGGTCCGGAAGTGCAGGGGCTGTTCAGTCAGACTGACACGCGGTGTTTCACGATGTTGGTGGGATGCACTGGGGCCATGTGCCCCTTGCCAGAGGTGGCGCTTTATTGGGAGCGTATTCCGTTACCGGCATTGTGGAACTATCCGGTCGATCGCCCGGGCGGCAAACGCTATGTCGGCCCCTCCACCGGTTTCAATGCGCTGGTGTTGTTCGACTGGCTGCGCGGACAGGCAGGATATGACTATCAGCTCATGACCCTGGGTTTTTCCAACGAAGCGGGGAAACGCTGGAGCGGGCATGCCTGGGATTATGAACGGGACTGGCTGCAAAAATCAGACGTCATCGTGATACCTCTGCGGCGTCGCCATTGGTGGCAGAAATTGTTTCGTCGTGGCTGACTTGTCGCCGGGTGCCCGCGGGCGCCGCAAGATAAGCCCGATTATTTTTCGAGGGGGGCTGTAGTGTTGAATATTGCGGTGGCTTTTTTTGGTATCCCGAGAAACTCGCAGATCTGTTTTCCTTCCATTCAAGCAAACGTCTTGGCGCTGCTTCCTTCCGACAGCAACGTAAAATGCTTTCACCACCTGTATAAAATCGACGAAGTGCAGAACTCGCGCTCGGGTGAGCAAGGTGAGCTGAAGGCTGACAACTACGAGCCCTTCGAAACCATGACCGGGCAACTGACCTCGACCGAGGGGGTGTTGGAGCGCTGGAACTTTGAACAAGTGAAAGCGCTGGGCGACACCTGGGCTGATGATTACGCCTCACTCAGAAACCTGATCTATCAACTCAATTCGCTGCACATCGTCACGACCATGATGGAATCTTTCAATCCCGATTTCGTCGTCTTTGTGCGGCCGGACAATTTCTTTCACTCACCGCTTCCCGCTTATGTGTTCAAGCATGCCGAAGCCCGGCGGCTCAATACTTATATTCCCGACTGGCAGTGGTGGGGCGGGTTGAATGATCGTTTCGCCATTTGTGGTCGCGACACCTACGTCGCGTACGGCAAAAGGATCGAGCGCATTTTTGATTTCAGTGAAGTGACGGGAAGGAAGTTGCATTCCGAGCGGCTGCTCAAATTTGCATTGCAACAGGCAGGGGTGAAGATCTGCACCCTGGAGACCAAGGCTTCGCGTGTTCGTATCAACGGAGCCTTTGCCGAAGAGTCGTTTTCACCCAAGCGCGGCATGGGCAAGCGCGAGAATCGCTATTTCCATTTTTTTGCGCAGTTGCGCACCTTCATGGACAAGCAACGAGCGGGTTAGATCGAACCTGATTTATTTGCGCAAACTTCCACTGACCAGTCGAACCAGTCGCAGGGCCTTTACGCTCAGTTTCTTCAGCCCCCGTCGCGGGGCTTTTGGTGCTTCCAGCCCTTGTTGTGCAACCCAGTCCTTCCAGCGAATACGCTCCTCGCGGACAGTCCAGCCTTCCTGGATAGCAAAGCTCTCAGCCAGGTACAGTCCACGGGTACTGGCGGGTAAAAGTTTGTCACGCTTGAGCGTGTACAACTCGGGCCGCGGGACGCCATCTTCCAGAGGCATCAAGTACAGATCCGGACGCTTGCGGTCGAGCCGGGCCACCAGTTGATCGCCTTCCAGCCGCTCGTCGACATGAAACAGGCTCAGGGATTTGGCTTCCTTGGGTACGTCCAGGCGCAAGTCATAGATCAGTTGCAACGACGCTGTCGGCAGATGCACGTAGGCCCGTGGGCGTTCGATCAGTTGCATGTTGGCGCAGCGCACCGGCCGCGCCGAGCCGGATAGCGGCGTCAGCCGAAACGGCAACGCTTCGCGATAATGCAGTGCGGACGAGTAGGGCGCAGGCAGCCAAGTGTCGTTGAAACGCCCGCCTAGCCAGCCTTCCGGCGTCTCTAGCAGGCATTCTTCGGCAATCTCCTGAATCGCCGTGTGCAGCGGCAGGTTCAGTTCGTGGGCCGGCACGTAACCGGAGATCAGCTTGAGCACCACATCGCCACGGTCTTGCCGACGCTGGCGTACCAACACCCAATAATCGCGATTCTGCCAATGCAGGGTCAGACGCACCGAAACCCCGAGATTGGCCAGCTCCACGGCGAACCGTTCGCTGTCAGCCACCGCCACCGGGCGACGACGTTGCAAGGTCTGGGAAAAATTCAGCGGCATCCCGACGCTCTGATAACTCAAGCCTTCGGGAGTCGCTTCGACGAATAACGGCAGGGTCTTGAAGTTGCTCGGATTCTTTCTAATGAGCGTACGCGGCATGTCGGCTCCTGCTTAAGGCCGCATGGGCGGCATCAGTTTCTACGTAGGACCTGGGCAACGGTCGCGACGTTGTGGGCGAGGTGCAGCGGATTGATGGTCCCGACAATAGCACTGGCCACACCCGGATGTTCAAACAACAGCTCGAAACTGGCGCGCACCGGATCCACGCCTGGACTCAGGCAGACATGACCGCTGGCGAGAGCTTTTTTGACCAGGATGGCTTTGCCGTGTGCAGCAGCATAGTCAATGACCGGCTTCTCGTTCTGTTCGTTCAGATTGTAGGTGACCATCGCGCAATCACCTTGCTCCAGAGCCTTCAAACCGCCTTCGACGGTTTTACCGGAGAAACCATAGCCGCGAATCTTGCCTTCTGCCTTGAGCGCGGCGAGGGTCGCGTAGACCTCGGTGTCGTTGAGGATCGCCAGGTCGTTGCCGTCGGAGTGCACCAGCACCAGATCGATGAAATCCGTCTCCAGACGTTGCAGGCTGCGTTCCACCGACAGGCGAGTATGCGCGGCACTGAAATCATGGCGAGACTGGCCGTCGGCAAACTCTTCGCCGACCTTGCTGACGATCACCCAATCCTGGCGCTGACCCCGCAGCAACGGGCCGAGGCGTTCTTCGCTGCGGCCATAGGCCGGCGCAGTGTCGATCAGGTTGATGCCCAAGTCGCGCGCCAGCTTGAGCAGCATGCGCGCTTCATTATCGTCGGGAATCTGGAAGCCATTGGGGTACTTCACACCCTGGTCGCGACCGAGTTTGACCGTGCCCAATCCCAGAGGCGAAACCATCAGGCCGGTGCTGCCCAGCGGGCGATGCAAGTCGTGCAGGGTCGGTAGGCTCATGGCAGTAGTTGCTCCCAGGCCGGGATACCCATCGGCGGTTTCGGCAACTCGGGCAGTGGCGCCGGATGGCTTGGCTGGATGCCGTCACGTTGCAATGAGCTGATGACGCGGTCGGCGAAGTCCGGCGCGAGCGCCAGTTTGGTCGGCCAGCCGACCAGCAAGCGGCCTTCTTCGGCAAGAAATGCGTTGTCCGGCCGCGTCAGGCCCGATTGCAGCGGCTCGGCGCGGTCCACGCGCAAGGTCGCCCATTGCGCGGTGCTCAGGTCGATCCATGGCAGCAACTGGCCGAGTTCTTTTTGCGCGGTGGCAATCTGCTCGGCCGGTTCGCGGGCAACCCCTTCGGCTTCGGCAATGTCGCCGCCCAGGTACCAGACCCATTGGCCATCGGCGGCCGGGTGAGTGGTCACGGTGAGGCGCGGTTTGGTGCCGCCACCCAGGCAATGGGCGTACAGCGGTTTGAGGCTCGGGCCTTTGGCGATGATCATGTGCAACGGTCGGCGTTGCATGGCAGGCTGGCTCAGGCCCAGCGCTTCAAGCAGTGCCGCCGTGCCGGCACCGGCGCTCAAGACGATGCGCTGGGCGCGGATCTCGCGCCCGTCGACCTTCAGGCCCACCAGATCGCCACCGTCCAGCAACGGTTCGATGTTCTGACCGGCGAGCAAGCCATCACCCGCCAGATCGGCGAGGCGCTGGACCAGGCTCGGCACGTCGATCACCAGTTCTGCCAGGCGATAGACCTTGCCCTTGAAACGCTTGTCTTGCAGGGCTGGCGGCAGTTGCTCGCCCTTGACCTGATCGACGCGGCCGCGCACGGCTTTGCTGGCGAAGAAGCTGGTGAGGTTGCCGGCGAGGGTGCCGGGGGACCATAGATAGTGGGCTTCGGACAGCAGGCGCACGCCGGACAAATCCAGTTCGCCGTCACCGGCCAGCGCTTCACGCCAGCGGCGCGGCATGTCGGCGATGGCTTCCGAAGCACCGGTCAGCGCGCCATGCAGCGCGTACTTGGCGCCGCCGTGGATGATGCCCTGGGACTTCACGCTCTGCCCGCCACCGAGGGTGGCGCTTTCCACCAGCACGGTCGAAAAACCCTGGCGACGCAGGCGCGCATTCAACCAGAGGCCGGCGACACCAGCGCCGACAATCAGAACGTCGGTGGAAATAACGGATGGCATGCAGCGACCTCAGAGTTCAAGACGAGGGCGCAGTATACAGACTCGAAGAAGTGGGGGATTTGTTGGTGATCAACTGGGCGCATGCAAAACCTGTGGGAGCGAGCTTGCTCGCGATAGCGACGAATCAGTCAACAGTGATGCTGAATACAATAGGGCCATCGCGAGCAAGCTTGCTCCTACATGGATTGTGTTCCAGGTCTTAGTGCCCGGCGGTTTTGGAGAAGAGCTGGATGACCACGACACCGAGCACAATGAGCGCCATCCCCAGCATCGCCGGCACATCGAGTTTCTGCCCGTAGATAAACAGCGCCGCGACGCTGACCATCACGATCCCCATGCCGGCCCACACCGCGTACGCCACACCCACCGGCACACTGCGCACCACCAGCGTCAGCATCCAGAAGGCAATGCCGTAACCGACGATCACCAGGATCAGCGGCAGCGGTGTGCTGAAGCCTTTGACCGCTTTCATCGAAACAGTGGCGATCACTTCGGCGCAGATGGCAATGGCCAGGTAGTAGTAAGCGGTCATGGGTGCATCCTCATGTGAAGTGTTGCTTTATGAGGTCGGCATTTTAGAGCTTACACAGATGGGGTAAAGTCATTACCTATCTGTTTGGGCGATGGGTTGGTCATGAACATTCAATGGAATCTGGAGCAGTTGCGGTTGTTCGTCAGCGTAGCCGAGCAGCGATCGTTTTCCGCCGTGGCGCGGGACCAGCGCAAGGCGCAGTCGGCGGTCAGCAGTTCGATAGCGCTGCTGGAAGACGATCTGGGTGTGAGCCTGTTCGACCGCAGTAGTGGCCGGCAGCCGAAACTCACCGAGGCCGGCAATGCGTTGCTGGATGAGGCGCGGGAAGTGCTGCGTCAGTGCGAGCGTCTCAATGGTCGGGCGCTGGCAATGATGCGCGGGCAGGAGGCTCGCCTGCGCGTGGCTCAGGATGAGGCGATGCCGTATCAGCCCATCATTGAAAGCTTCGAAGCACTGGCAGAAAAATTTCCCAGTCTTGAAGTGCAATTGACCAGCGCTGCCCAGGGCGATGTGGCGCGCAAATTGGTGGAGCGGCGGGCCGATCTCGGTTTGCTGTTTTATCACGATCAGATTCCCGAGGCGCTCGAACGGCGCGTGCTGGGCAGCGTGGAAATGGTCACGGTGTGCGGCGTCGGGCATCCATTGGCGACGCAGGCTCTAGTCGATTGCCAGCAACTGGCGCAGCATCGGCAGTTGCTGATGTCGACCCAGTCCAGTGTGTATCCCGGCAGTGAGCCGGCCAGCCCGCAGGTCTGGCGGGCCGACAGTTTCTATGTGATGGCCGAATGGCTGGTGCGCGGGCTCGGTTGGGCCTGGCTGCCACGGCACGTGGTGCAGTATCCGGCGTATCAGGGGCAGATGGTCGAACTGGTCAGCGAATGGACGCCGCCGGCGCTGGTGGTGGAGCTGGTCTGGCGCCGCGATGAGCCGCTCGGCCCGGCGGCCCGTTGGCTGGCGGAACGTTTTGCCGTGCACTTGCAGGCGATCGGCGAAAAAACCGATAAACTCCGCCGCCATGAATAGAACTCTCTACACCGCGCTGTTTTACCTGGGGCTGCCACTGGTAGCGATTCGGCTGTGGCTGCGCTCGCGCAAGGCACCGGCGTATGCCAAACGCATCGGCGAGCGGTTCTCGCTCGGGCTGCCGGCGATGAAGCCGGGGGGTATCTGGGTGCACGCGGTGTCTGTCGGCGAGAGCATTGCGGCGGCGCCGATGATTCGCGCGTTGCTGCAACGTTATCCAGCGTTGCCGATCACCGTGACCTGCATGACGCCGACCGGCTCCGAACGCATCCACGCTTTGTTCGCCAACGAGCCGCGCATCCAGCACTGCTATTTGCCCTACGACTTGCCATGCGCGGCGGCGCGGTTCCTTGACCGGGTGCGGCCAACGCTGGCGGTGATCATGGAAACCGAACTCTGGCCCAACCACATTCACCAATGCGCCAAGCGCGGGATTCCTGTGGCTTTGGCTAATGCGCGACTGTCCGAGCGTTCCGCCAAAGGCTATGGCCGCTTCGGTAAATTGACTCAGCCGATGCTCGCCGAGATGAGCTTGTTCGCCGTGCAGACCGAAGCCGAGGCCCAACGCTTCCGCGATTTGGGCGCACGGGCAGAAACGGTCGAAGTGACCGGTTCAATCAAATTCGACCTGACCATCGACCCGCAATTGCTCCAGCGTGCCGCCGAGTTACGCGGGCAATGGCAGGCTCAGGAGCGTCCGGTGTGGATCGCCGCCAGTACTCACGACGGTGAAGATGAAGTGGTGCTGGCGGCGCATCGTCAGTTGCTAGCCGGTCATCCCGATGCGTTGCTGATTCTGGTGCCGCGTCATCCGGAGCGTTTCAATTCGGTGTTCGACCTGTGCAGGCAGCAGGGCTTCGCCACGGTGCGTCGTTCGACCGGCGAGCCGGTGACCACAGGGACTTCGGTGTTGCTCGGCGACACCATGGGCGAGTTGCTGTTTTTGTACGCGTTGGCCGATAGCGCCTTTGTCGGCGGCAGTCTGGTGCCGAACGGTGGCCATAACCTGCTGGAGCCCGCCGCCCTGGCGAAACCGGTGCTCAGTGGGCCGCACCTGTTCAACTTCCTCGAAATCGCCGCGCAGTTGCGCAGCGCCGGAGCGTTGCAGGAAGTGGAAGATGCCGAGGGGCTGGCGCTGGCGGTGCAGCGGCTGTTCGAATTGCCGCGTGATGCGAAGCGAATGGCAGACGCGGGGCTGAACGTGATGCGCACCAATCAGGGCGCGTTGCAGCGATTGCTGGACGGGTTGGATCGATTGATCAACCACCGCTAACTTGTAGGCGCCCGGCTTGCCGGGGATGGCGTCTTCGAAATCGCCATCGCCGGCAAGCCGGGCGCCTACAGGATTTGCGTCAAGGCCGGGCTTTGAGTTGTTCGGCAGCAGCCTTGGCCAGATCCGGTGGCAGGAAGTCCTTGTCCGGGTTGTAGTCAGCCTTGAGGTAGCGCTTGAGGTCCTGCAAATCCCCCGGGTTCAACGTGCCAGCGGCCTGTTTCAGGCGCAGGTTGTCGAGGATGTAGTCGTAGCGGGTGTTGTTGTAATTGCGCACCGAGGTGTACAGCTGACGCTGGGCATCGAGCACATCAACGATGTTGCGTGTGCCCACCTGATACCCGATTTCAGTCGCTTCCACTGCGCTCTGGTTGGAGATGATCGACTGCTTGCGCGCTTGCACCTGTTCCACATCGGTGTTCACCGCGCGGTGCAGGTTGCGGGTGTTTTCCACCACTTGCCGACGCAGGCCTTCACGCTGTTGTTCAGTCTGGTCCAGGCGCGAGTACGACTCGCGAACCTGCGAACTGGTCAGCCCGCCGCTGTAGATCGGGATGTTCAGTTGCAAGGCCAGGGTGCGCTGCTCGACAGGGCCGCCATAAGACTGGCCGAAGGCATTCGGGTTGCTGAAACCAAAGGCGTCGTTGTCGCCTTTCTCATATTTGGCCACCGCATCCACCGTTGGCGCGTGGCCGGCCTTGCGCTGCTTGAGGGTTTCTTCGGCAGCGCTGACCGCGTAGTTGCTGGCCAGCAGGTTCAGGTTCTGTTTGGCGGCGGTGTCGACCCAGGCCTTGGCGTCGTTCGGCGCCGGCGGCAGGATCGGCAAGGTGTGGACGATGCCCTGAATCGAGTTGTACTGACGGTTGGTCAACGTGATCAACGCTTCAAACGCATCATCCACCTGACGCTGGGCAACGATCCGGTTGGCCCGTGCCGTGTCGTAACTGGCTTGCGATTGCAGCACGTCGGTCTTGTCCGACAGACCGACATCAAAGCGCTCGTTGGACTGGTCGAGCTGACGCTTGAACGCCGCTTCTTCAGCCTTGGTCGAGGCCAGGGTGTCCTGGCTGCGCAGCACGTTGAAGTAGTTTTCAGCGGTTTGCAGAATCAGGTTTTGCTCGGTCGCCGAGAGTTGCAGGGCTGCCTGCTCATTGACGTCCTTGGCGGCCTGATACTGGAACCAGCGATCAGCACGAAACAGCGGCTGAGCCAATGTCGCCTGATAGGAGTTGGCGCTGCGGTTGGCAATGGCCGCCGGTTGATCGATATCGGTGCGCACATTGGCCACCTGGGCACCACCGGAGATGTTCGGCAGCAAGCCGGCGCGAGCCTGAGGCACGACTTCTTTCTGAGCGCCGTACTGGGCGCGGGCGGCGGCCAGGTCGGCGTTGTTGTCCACCGCTTCCTGGTAGACGCTGACCAGATCGGTTTTGGTCGATAAGGGCGCTTCTGCTGCCCAGGCCATTCCATTGGAAGCACAAGACACGGCAACGGCCAGTGAGAGTTTGCGCAGCATGAGGCCATCCCTAAAAATTACGCTGATAATTTGAGCGCCAAAGGTACGGCGCAGACCACCCAGCGTCAATGCGCGGCATGGCCGTTGCGAGTGTAGTTGCACGCTCGTTCCGCAACAATCCTGTAATTGCGCCATTCATCATGGTGTTTACCGCGGTGTTGGCGTTCTTTGTCAGTTGTGTCTAGACTGGCCGGGTTCTTGTCGGGGTGCCTTGCTATGAGGCTGAGATCGAATAATTTCGGATCCCGTTGAACCTGATCAGGTTAACGCCTGCGTAGGGAACAAGATTTCTCGTCACCCGGCGAGTCCTCTTGTGCTTCGTCCGGGATGTTGTTCGACAATCGAACACCCCTCGAGCACTGAGCACAGCACGACTGGTATTTCCAGCGCCCGTGCGTCCATTCGATTACAGGTTCGCTCCGACAAAAATCCACTGCCTGGATGTGTTCGGAGAGCCCGTGATGACGATAAAACCAAAAAACATAACGAACCTGAGTGACTCGGCCCAAGTCGATCAACAATCGGTTCAGCCGTTTACCCGCTCGCAAAAAATCTATGTTCAGGGCTCTCGCCCGGACATCCTCGTGCCGATGCGCGAAATCAGCCTCGACGTGACCCCGACCGACTTCGGCGGTGAGATCAACGCGCCTGTCGTCGTGTACGACACCTCGGGCCCGTACACCGACCCCAACGTTATCATCGACGTGCGCAAAGGCCTGGCCGACGTGCGTTCGCCGTGGATCGAATCCCGTGGTGACACTGAGCGTCTGCCGGGCCTGAGCTCCAACTTTGGCCAGGAACGCCTCGCCGATGCCGAGCTGACCAAGCTGCGTTTCGCCCACGTGAACAACCCGCGCCGCGCCAAGGCCGGGGCCAACGTCAGTCAGATGCACTACGCCCGCAAAGGCATCATCACCGCCGAGATGGAATACGTCGCCATCCGCGAAAACATGAAGCTCGAAGTGGCCCGCGCCGCCGGGCTGCTGGACCAGCAACACGCCGGTCACAGCTTCGGTGCCAGCGTGCCGAAAATCATCACCCCCGAATTCGTCCGTGACGAGATCGCCCGCGGTCGCGCAATCATCCCGGCCAACATCAACCACACCGAACTGGAACCGATGATCATCGGCCGTAACTTCCTGGTGAAGATCAACGGCAACATCGGCAACAGTGCCTTGGGTTCGTCCATCGAAGAAGAAGTGGCGAAACTGACCTGGGGCATTCGCTGGGGTTCGGACACGGTCATGGACCTGTCCACCGGCAAGCACATTCACGAAACCCGCGAGTGGATCATCCGCAACTCGCCGGTGCCGATCGGTACGGTGCCGATCTACCAGGCGCTGGAAAAAGTCGGCGGCGCTGCCGAAGACCTTACCTGGGAGCTGTTCCGCGACACGCTGATCGAACAGGCCGAGCAGGGCGTCGACTACTTCACCATCCACGCTGGCGTGTTGTTGCGCTACGTGCCGCTGACCGCCAAGCGCGTGACCGGGATCGTGTCCCGTGGCGGTTCGATCATGGCCAAGTGGTGCCTGGCGCACCACAAAGAGAACTTCCTCTACACTCATTTCGAAGACATCTGCGAAATCATGAAGGCCTACGACGTCAGCTTCTCGCTGGGCGACGGCCTGCGTCCGGGGTCGATTGCCGACGCCAACGACGCCGCGCAATTCGGTGAGCTGGAAACCCTCGGTGAGCTGACCAAGATTGCCTGGAAGCACGACGTGCAATGCATGATCGAAGGCCCGGGCCACGTGCCGATGCAGTTGATCAAAGAGAACATGGACAAGCAGCTCGAGTGCTGCGACGAGGCGCCGTTCTACACCCTCGGCCCGCTGACCACCGACATTGCGCCGGGCTACGACCACATCACCTCCGGTATCGGCGCGGCAATGATCGGCTGGTTCGGCTGCGCGATGCTTTGCTACGTGACGCCGAAGGAACACTTGGGCCTGCCGAACAAGGATGACGTGAAGACCGGGATCATCACCTACAAGATCGCCGCGCATGCCGCCGATCTGGCGAAGGGGCATCCGGGCGCGCAGATTCGCGACAATGCCTTGAGCAAGGCGCGCTTCGAATTCCGTTGGGAGGACCAGTTCAACCTGGGCCTTGATCCGGACACCGCCCGTTCGTATCACGATGAAACCCTGCCGAAGGATTCGGCCAAGGTCGCGCATTTCTGTTCGATGTGCGGGCCGAAATTCTGCTCGATGAAAATCACCCAGGAAGTCCGTGAATACGCGGCCAACCAGCGGATCGAAACCGTCGACGCCGAAGTCGCCCAGGGATTGGCTGACCAGGCCGAGCGGTTCAAGCAGGAAGGCAGTCAGCTGTACAAGAAGGTTTGATCTGACCTGAGTAAGGTGGGGCCTGCACAGGCCCCATCGCCAGCAGGCTGGCTCCCACACTGGATTTGTGCTGTTCACAAGTCCCCTGTGGGAGCCAGCCTGCTGGCGATAGCGATCAAAAAAAACAAAAAATGTCCCTCTGAGATAACACCCTTGAGCATTCAACCCAGCACTTATTCCCCCGACATCGCGGTGCCCGCTGACAAACGTGTGTTCGGTGGCCGCGATCTGTTTTCCCTGTGGTTTTCCCTCGGCATCGGCCTGATGGTTTTGCAGACCGGCGCATTGCTCGCGCCAGGTCTTGGCCTGTCCGGCTCGTTGCTGGCGATCTTCCTCGGCACACTGGTCGGCGTTCTGCTGCTGGCCGCTGTCGGCGTGATCGGCAGCGATACCGGCCTGTCGTCGATGGCCGCGCTCAAACTCAGCCTCGGCAAGCGTGGTGCGAGCCTGCCCGCGGTGCTGAATCTGCTGCAACTGATCGGTTGGGGCTCGTTCGAAATCATCGTCATGCGCGACGCTGCCAGCTTGCTCGGTGCGCGTGCGTTCAGCGAAGGGAGTCTGTTCTCCAGCCCGCTGCTGTGGACATTGTTCTTCGGTGCCTTGGCGACCTTGCTGGCGGTCAGCGGTCCGTTGACCTTCGTACGGCAGATCCTGCGCAAGTGGGGCATCTGGCTGTTGCTGGCCGCGTGCATCTGGCTGACCTGGAACCTCTTCGCCAAAGCAGATCTGACGGCTTTGTGGGCGCAGGCCGGGGACGGTTCGATGCCGTTCGCCGTGGGCTTCGACATTGCCATCGCGATGCCGCTGTCGTGGTTGCCGCTGATTGCCGACTATTCGCGTTTCGGCAAGCGCGCGAAAAACGTGTTCGGCGGTACGGCGATTGGCTTCTTTATCGGTAACTTCTGGCTGATGAGCCTGGGCGTGGCCTACACCCTGGCGTTCGCGCCGAGCGGTGAAGTGAATGCCTTGCTGTTGGCATTGGCCGGTGCCGGCCTGGGGATTCCGCTGCTGCTGATTCTATTGGATGAATCGGAAAATGCGTTTGCCGACATTCACTCGGCGGCGGTTTCCAGCGGGATTTTGCTGCGTTTGAAAGTCGAACACCTGGCATTGGCCATCGGCGTGGTCTGCACCCTGATCGCCTTGTTGGCGCCATTGGCTCAGTACCAGAACTTCCTGTTGTTGATCGGTTCGGTGTTTGCGCCGCTGTTCGGCGTGGTGCTGGTGGATCACTTCATCTTGCGCAAGCGTTCTGCTCACGTGGCGTCAGCCGCATTGCGCTGGCCGGCGTTGCTCGCCTGGTTGGGCGGGGTGAGCACCTATCACTTGCTGGCCAATCTGTATCCGGACATCGGCGCAACCCTGCCGTCGTTGATTCTGGCAGGGCTGCTGCAGCTGGTGCTGGGCCGGGCCTTCAGTTACGGCCGGGAAACAGCTCGGGCTTGAGAATGCCGTTCAGGCGCGGGTAAGGGATCTTCAGTTCGACGTGGCCCAGCGCGTAAGGCGCGATGGTGCTCACTTCGTACTTGAGGATCACCCCGCCGTAGGTCAGCGCCACGTTCTGGGTTTTCTGGAACGGCCACTGCTTGACGAACTCCGGTTCCTGATCGAGCTTGGTGCTGATCAGCCAGCTGTTGTGCGCCACCTGTGCCGCTTTCCAGAAGGCCTCTTCCTGACCCGGCAGCAACATGTCGGACAGGGTCAGCACTTTATGCTGCTGGCGCGAATAGTTGATAAAGCTGCGGCCCGGCGTGCCATGTGCACCGCCGGTGTCCAGGTAGCTGGAAAATTCGACGATCACCAAGCCGTCATGCTGCTCACGTACCTTGGCTTGCAAGTAACTGCTGTAGCGCGGGCCGGCGGTGCGCAAAAACTCATCGCGATAGGCCGCCAGCGTCGGTGCCGTAGGGGCGTCGGGCGAGGTGCGGGTCATTTGCAGCAGGCGTTTTTCGACGATACCGTCAAGCTGAGGCTCGGCCGGGAAGCGTAGCGTGTCGATGTTTACCAGCGGGCAGTCCGGAGTTGTGCAGCCCGGCTTCAGTGTTTCTGCGGCATCGCGGGTGGTTTCCAGCGGCGCCCGGTAGTTGGGCTGGAACAGGCTTTGGCAAGCGCCCAGGGTCAGGGCGATTGCGGCCACGGAGGCGATTTTAAAAAGCGACATGGGCGTCCTTCATAAAACAGGGAAAGGCGAAAAGTTACCCGCTTCGACTCTCAACGAAGCAGTCAGTTCGCCACTAAGCTAATTAGAGTTGGTTTCGCCCTCACCGTCTATCCCGCTGACGGGAAAGGGGCTGCATCAAACGTCACGGGCGCGTTAGGATGGCGCGAAGTCGAGGCAGGAGCCTCGGAGCAGATACGAGGATTGCCATGACTGATTTTGCCAACGCCATTCCGACCGCCGTTGAGATCGTTCGGCGCGAAAAGTGCTACGAGGGCTTTTACAAGCTCGACCGCGTGCACTTGCGCCACGAATTGTTCGCCGGTGGCATGAGCCGCGAAATCAATCGTGAAGTGTTTGTTCGCCACGATGCCGTCTGCGTGCTGCCTTACGATCCGCAACGCGACGAAGTGGTGCTGATCGAACAGTTTCGCGTGGGCGCCATGGGCAAGACCGACAATCCATGGCTGGTTGAACTGGTCGCTGGTCTGATCGACAAGGATGAACAACCGGAAGAAGTTGCTCACCGCGAAGCGCAGGAGGAAGCTGGGCTTGTATTCGGGGCGCTGTGGCCGATGACCAAGTATTTTCCATCGCCGGGCGGTAGTAATGAATTCGTGCATTTGTACCTGGGGCGTTGCGAGACAACCGGGGTCGGCGGCCTGCATGGGCTGGAGGAAGAAGCAGAAGATATCCGCGTTACGGTCTGGGCGTTCGAAGATGCCTTGCAAGCCGTACGCGACGGACGAATTGCCAACGCGCCCAGCATCATTGCCTTGCAATGGCTGGCATTGAACCGCGTTGAAGTGAGGGGGTTATGGTCGTAAACACGTTGCGCGATCGTTACAGGGTGGACCTCGTGGGGCTGCAAGCCTCTTGCGAGGCCAACTACGCGCGCCTGATGCGACTGTTGCCGGACATGCGCAATGAACCGGCGGCGCGACGCATTGCCGTGACCCATGGCGAGCAGATGCTCGGCGTGCTGGCGCTGGAAGTGCTGCAGGTCTGTCCGTACACCACCACCCTGCAAGTGCGCCAGGAACATAGCTTGCCGTGGTTGCCGGTGCCGCAACTGGAAGTGCAGGTCTATCACGACGCCTGCATGGCCGAAGTGGTCAGCGCCGAACATGCGCGACGCTTTCGCGGCATCTATCCTTACCCGAACGCCGCGATGCATCAGCCGGACGAAAAGGCCCAGCTGAACATGTTTCTGGGGGAATGGCTGAGCCATTGCCTGGCGCTGGGGCACGAGTACGAAGTCGTTCGTTGACGTTGTTGTGAACTGCGTCAGGTTCACACATTTCCTCTTTTGAGCGTCCCCCAGCATACTTGCGGCATTCCACACATCCCGTGATTCAGCCTTGGGAGAACGCCTTGCCAAGCGTATCCACATTGACCCCCGCCGATTCGGCGTTGCTGGTGCAACTGTCCGACAGCCATCTGTTTGCCGAAGCGGACGGCACGTTGCTGGGCATGAATACGCGCGACAGCCTGCAACAGGTCATCGAGCTGGTCAGGCAGCAACAGCCGCAGATCGATCTGATCATCGCCAGTGGCGACCTTTCCCAGGACGGGACGTTGGAGTCGTACCGGCAGTTTCGCGACCTGACCCGGCAACTCGATGCGCCAGCGCGCTGGATCCCCGGCAATCACGATGAGCCGCGGATCATGGCCGAAGCCGCGGTGCAGAGCGCGTTGCTGGAGCCGGTGGTGGATATCGGCAATTGGCGCGTCACCTTGCTCGACTCGGCGGTGCCGGGTTCGGTGCCGGGGTATTTGCAGGATGAACAGTTGCAGCTGCTGGCGCGCTCGTTGAGCGAGGCTCCGGAGCGCCATCATCTGGTGTGCTTCCACCATCATCCGGTGTCGATCGGGTGCGCGTGGATGGAGCCGATCGGGTTGCGCAATCCAGAAGGGCTGTTTGCCGTGCTGGACCGGTTCCCGCAAGTGCGCGCGGTGCTGTGGGGGCATGTGCATCAGGAAATCGATCAAGTGCGCAACGACGTGCGCCTGATTGCCTCACCATCGACCTGCATTCAGTTCGAACCGGGGAGTGAGGATTTCAAGGTCGGCGAACAGGCGCCGGGGTATCGCTGGTTGCGGCTGTTGCCAAATGGACAGATTGAAACCGGCGTGGAGCGCGTGACCGGCTTCGATTACACGGTCGATTACGGTTCCAGCGGCTACTGAATATCTGTGGTGCTGCCTTCGCCAGCGGGCTGGCTCCCACAATGAATCCGCGTCGTGCACAAATCCCTGTGGGAGCGAGCCTGCTGGCGATGGCGTCCATTCAGACGACATGAATGTCGCGGATATCCCCGATTCCCCTGGCACCCTGTAAACTCCGCCTTCTTTACCCGACGCACAGGGAGTTCAAATGTCCGGTTCGATCCTCTATATCCACGGTTTCAACAGCGCGCCTTCGTCAAAAAAGGCCACTCAGTTGATCGAAGTGATGGAGCGTCTGGGCTTGAGCGATCAGCTGCGCGTTCCGGCCCTGCATCACCATCCGCGCGAGGCCATCGGTCAGCTCGAGCAAGCGATTTTGGAGCTTGGGCGGCCACTGCTGGTCGGCAGCTCACTCGGCGGCTACTATGCGACTCACTTGGCCGAGCGCCATGGCTTGAAAGCTCTGTTGATCAACCCCGCCGTCAGCCCGCACCGGATGTTCGACGGGTATCTGGGGACACAGAAAAACCTGTATACCGATGAAGCCTGGGAATTGACCCACGACCACGTGACGGCCCTGGCCGAGCTGGAAGTGCCAGCGCCCCGGGACCCGCAGCGGTATCAGGTGTGGTTGCAGACCGGCGACGAAACGCTGGATTATCGCCACGCCCAACAGTATTACCGGGCCTGTGCCTTGCGCATTCAGGCCGGCGGCGACCATAGTTTTCAGGGTTTTGCCGGACAATTGCCGGCAATGCTGAGTTTCGCCGGCATCGGCGCAGATTTGTATCAGGCGATTGATTTCACAGCACTGTGAACCTTCGCCTCTATTTCATAGAACATTTGACGACGAGACCCCATGGCCACTCCCAGCGCTAGCTCTTATAACGCAGACGCCATCGAAGTCCTCTCGGGCCTCGACCCGGTGCGCAAACGCCCCGGCATGTACACCGACACCAGTCGGCCAAACCACCTCGCCCAGGAAGTCATCGACAACAGCGTCGACGAAGCCTTGGCCGGGCATGCGACCTCGGTGCAGGTCATCCTGCACGTCGACCACTCCCTGGAAGTCAGCGATGACGGGCGTGGCATGCCGGTGGACATTCACCCGGAAGAGGGTGTGTCGGGCGTCGAGCTGATCCTCACCAAACTCCACGCGGGCGGCAAGTTTTCCAACAAGAACTACCAGTTCTCCGGCGGTCTGCACGGGGTGGGTATTTCCGTGGTCAACGCCTTGTCGACTGAAGTCCGGGTGCGCGTAAAACGTGACGGCAACGAATACCAGATGACTTTCGCTGACGGTTACAAGAAAACCGATCTGGAAGTGATCGGCACCGTCGGCAAGCGCAACACCGGCACCAGCGTGTTCTTCGCGCCGGACCCGAAATACTTCGACTCACCGAAATTCTCCATCAGCCGCCTCAAGCACGTGCTCAAGGCCAAGGCCGTCCTGTGCCCGGGACTGCTGGTCAGTTTTGAAGACAAGGCCACCGGCGAGAAAGTCGAATGGCATTACGAAGATGGCCTGCGCTCCTACCTGGTGGACGCGGTCAGCGAATTCGAACGCCTGCCGGACGAACCGTTTTGCGGCAGCCTGGCCGGTAACAAGGAAGCGGTCGACTGGGCGCTGCTGTGGTTGCCCGAAGGTGGCGACAGCGTGCAGGAAAGCTACGTCAACCTGATCCCGACGGCCCAGGGCGGTACCCACGTCAATGGTCTGCGTCAGGGCTTGCTCGATGCGATGCGCGAGTTCTGCGAATTTCGCAGCCTGCTGCCGCGCGGCGTGAAGCTGGCGCCGGAAGACGTCTGGGAACGCATCGCCTTCGTGCTCTCGATGAAAATGCAGGAGCCGCAATTCTCCGGCCAGACCAAAGAACGTTTGTCGTCCCGTGAAGCGGCGGCGTTTGTTTCCGGTGTGGTCAAGGACGCGTTCAGCCTGTGGCTCAATGCGAATCCGGAAACCGGCATGCTCCTGGCGGAACTGGCGATCAACAACGCCGGCCGTCGTCTGAAGGCGAGCAAGAAGGTCGAGCGCAAGCGCATCACCGCGGGGCCGGCACTGCCGGGCAAGCTCGCCGATTGCGCCGGGCAGGACCCGATGCGCTCCGAACTGTTCCTGGTGGAAGGTGATTCCGCCGGTGGTTCCGCCAAACAAGCGCGGGACAAAGAGTTTCAAGCGATCCTGCCGTTGCGCGGCAAGATCCTCAACACCTGGGAAGTCGACGGCAGCGAAGTGCTGGCCAGCCAGGAAGTGCACAACATCGCCGTGGCCATCGGTGTCGATCCGGGCTCGGCGGACATCGCCCAGCTGCGTTACGGCAAAATCTGCATCCTCGCCGACGCCGACTCCGACGGTCTGCACATTGCCACGCTGCTTTGCGCGTTGTTCGTCCAGCATTTCCGTCCGCTGGTGGACGCCGGTCACGTCTACGTCGCGATGCCGCCGCTGTACCGTATCGACCTTGGCAAAGAGATTTACTACGCCCTCGACGAAGCCGAGCGCGATGGCATTCTCGACCGTTTGGTGGCCGAGAAGAAACGCGGCAAGCCGCAGGTCACCCGATTCAAAGGCCTGGGTGAAATGAACCCGCCGCAACTGCGTGAAACCACCATGGACCCGAACACCCGGCGTCTGGTGCAGTTGACGCTGGAAGATTACGAAGCGACTTCGGAAATGATGGACATGTTGCTGGCGAAGAAGCGCGCTGGTGATCGTAAATCCTGGCTGGAATCCAAAGGCAACCTGGCCGAGGTTCTTGGCTGATGCGGGTTGGCTTTGCCCTGGCGTGTGCGTTACTCCTGACCTCCATTTCGGCGTTTGCCGAGCCGGCTCCGGAGTTGCGCCTGTTGTCCGAGCATCCCGTCGAGGGCATGCGCGGCGGCAACCTGTCGGGGCTGGCGCAGTGTGGCAAGGATTTGTGGACGATTTCCGATCGCGATGACGATCAGATCTACCGCCTCGAAACCGGCGATACAGTCTGGCAGACGGAAACCGTGCGCATCGGTGTGCCGCCAGTGCCGGACAGCGGTTTGCCCTGGGGCCTGCGTTCGCGGACCTGGGCGGCGTCTTTCGTGCGCGGCGGGGACCTGGATTTCGAAGGCATCACCTGCGACAGCGCGGGCAATCGCTACATCGTCAGCGAGTCCCATGCCGCGGTGCTGCAAGTGCCGCCCGTTGGGCCGACGTCCTGGCTGAAGATCTCGCCGATGCTGGTTCGCGAAGCCCGGGCCAGTGGCATGTTGTTGCACTTCAACGCATTGTTCGAAGGCCTGGCGATCAATCCGGCCGGTGATCAGTTGTGGTTGGCCGCCGAGCGCGAGCGCCGTGGCCTGCTGTTGATCAAGCGCCAGCAAACGGTCTGGGATTGCGACGGCGGCTGTGTGCTGCTGAGCGAAGCCGGGATGGAAATGCAGCCGGCGAAATTTCCCAAGGCCAGGGCAGTGTCACGGGATTTTGCCGACCTGTCGTTGTTCAACGGCAAGCTGTTTACCCTTGAGCGCAATGCGTTCGAAATTTGCCGCCGTGACGCGGTGACGGCCAAGGTCGAGCGTTGCTGGTCGTTTGCCGACGAAGCGTTGCAGGAAAACCGTCGTTATCCACAGGGCTATGGCCTGGCGGAAGCGCTGATCATCGACGCCAGCGGTGCCTGGGTCGGCATTGATAATAATGACGGCGCCCGTGCGGATGGCGAGTATCGCCCGATCGTCTGGCGCTTTGCCGCACCTGAAGGTGGCTGGAGTGCCAAGCCGTGACGCCGCAAACGCCCGGGAAACGCGCGGGTCGGGTGTTCATGGTGCTGGCCTGGTGCGCGGCGCTGTTTCTGGCGACGCGGTTTTTCGGCCAATGGGAGGAGCGACAGCAGAACCCCAACGTCGTCGTCAGCTCGGAGCAGGGCGAAGGTTTTATCGAAGTGAAACTGGCCAGCAATACCCAGGGGCACTTTGTCGCCAGCGGCCAGATCAACGGTCAGCCGGTGGATTTCATGCTGGATACCGGGGCAACCGATGTGGCGATCCCGGCGGAAATGGCCAAACGGCTGAAACTTGAAGAGGGCTTCGGGGTGACCCTGAGCACCGCCAACGGTCGCACCGAAGGGTATCGAACCCGTGTCGACCGCCTGCAAGTGGGCGACATTGTGCTGCGTGATGTGCGCGCCATCGTCGTGCCAGGCCTGGATGGCAAGCAAGTGCTGCTCGGTATGAGCGCGCTGAACAAACTTGAATTTACCCAGCGCGGTGGCACCATGCTGCTGCGCCAGACAACGAACCGATGAGGCCCGCATGAGCGACTCCCTTGATCTCAGCCTGGACGGTGTAGAACGCCGGTCACTGGCTGACTTCACCGAAAATGCCTACCTCAACTACTCCATGTACGTGATCATGGACCGTGCTTTGCCGCATATCGGCGACGGCCTGAAACCGGTACAGCGGCGCATCATCTACGCGATGAGCGAGTTGGGGCTGGACGCCGATTCCAAGCACAAGAAGTCGGCGCGAACCGTCGGTGACGTGCTCGGTAAATTCCACCCGCACGGCGACTCGGCTTGCTACGAAGCCATGGTCCTGATGGCCCAGCCGTTCAGCTATCGCTACACGCTGGTCGACGGCCAGGGTAACTGGGGTGCGCCGGATGATCCCAAGTCCTTCGCCGCCATGCGTTACACCGAAGCGCGGCTGTCGCGTTATTCCGAAGTGCTGCTCAGCGAACTGGGCCAGGGCACCGCGGACTGGGGCCCGAACTTCGACGGCACCCTCGACGAGCCGCTGGTGTTGCCGGCACGTTTGCCGAACATCCTGCTCAACGGCACTACCGGTATCGCCGTAGGCATGGCCACCGACGTACCGCCGCACAACCTTCGCGAAGTGGCGACGGCGTGCGTGCGTTTGCTCGATGAACCGAAAGCCACCGTCGAACAGCTCTGCGAACACATTCAGGGCCCGGATTACCCGACCGAAGCGGAAATCATCACCCCGCGTGCCGACCTGCTGAAAATGTACGAAACCGGCAAGGGCTCGGTGCGTATGCGCGCCGTGTATCACATCGAAGACGGCGACATCATCGTCACCGCGCTGCCGCATCAGGTCTCGGGCGCCAAGGTGCTGGAACAGATCGCGGCGATGATGCAGGCCAAACCGTCCAAGGCCCCACAGATCGCTGACCTGCGCGACGAATCCGACCACGAAAACCCGTGCCGGATCGTGATCATTCCGGGCGCACGGAAAAACTTTGACCACGATGCATTGATGACACACCTGTTCGCCAGCACCGAGCTGGAGTCGAGCTACCGAGTCAACATCAACATCATCGGTCTGGACGGCAAGCCACAGCTGAAAAACCTGCGGGCGTTGCTGGTCGAGTGGCTGGAATTCCGCGTTCAAACCGTGCGTCGTCGTCTGCAGTTCCGCCTCGACAAGGTTGAGCGCCGTCTGCACCTGTTGGACGGTTTGCTGATTGCCTACCTCAACCTCGATGAAGTGATCCACATCATCCGCACCGAGGAACATCCGAAAGCCGCCCTGATCGCGCGTTTCGCCCTCAGCGAAATCCAGGCCGATTACATTCTCGACACCCGTTTGCGTCAGTTGGCGCGACTGGAAGAAATGAAGCTGCGCGCCGAGCAGGATGAACTGCTCAAGGAACAAGCCAAGCTGCAAGCCCTGCTGGGCAGCGAAGCCAAGCTGAAGAAACTGGTGCGCACCGAGCTGATCAAGGACGCCGAAACCTACGGCGACGACCGTCGTTCGCCAATCGTCGAGCGCGCCGAGGCCAAGGCCTTGACCGAGCACGACCTGCTGCCAAATGAGAAAGTGACTGTCGTGCTGTCGGAAAAAGGCTGGGTTCGCTCCGCCAAAGGCCACGAAATCGACGCCACCGGCCTGTCCTACAAGGCTGGGGACGGATTCAAGGCCTTGGCGCCTGGTCGCTCCAACCAGTTTGCGGTGTTTATCGACTCCACCGGTCGCAGCTATTCGGTGGCCTCGCACACATTACCTTCGGCCCGTGGTCAGGGTGAACCGTTGACCGGTCGTCTGACACCGCCGCCAGGCGCCACGTTTGAATGCGTACTGATGCCGGAAGACGATTCGCTGTACGTCATTGCCTCCGATGCCGGTTACGGATTCGTGGTCAAGGGAGAGGACTTCCAGGCCAAGAACAAGGCCGGTAAAGCGCTGCTGAGCTTGCCGAACAACTCGAAGGTCATTCTGCCGCGCCCGGTGGCGGATCGTGAGAACAACTGGCTGGCTTCGGTGACCACCGAAGGTCGCCTGCTGATCTTCAAAATCAGCGATCTGCCACAATTAGGTAAGGGCAAAGGCAATAAGATCATCGGGATTTCCGGTGAGCGTGTGGCCAGCCGCGAAGAATATGTCACGGACATCGCTGTGCTGCCGGACGGTGCCACTTTGGTGCTGCAGGCCGGAAAACGTACCTTGTCACTGAAAGCGGACGACCTCGAACACTACAAAGGTGAGCGTGGACGTCGGGGTAACAAACTTCCTCGAGGCTTCCAGAGGGTAGATGCGCTGCTCGTCGAAAACCTCAATTAAGCGTCCTAGAGCGCTCGATCTACGATTTAACGCGTAGATCGACGCTTTGCCGCTGGAGTCGGAACGCATATTCACGGATGATATGGCCTTTCCAAGCGCCGGCGTGGCCGAGCGTTCTTCATATTTATTGAGTATTTTCACTGTGGTGAGCCTTGTGGCAACCACCTGGATGGGACGATGACTGCTCTGCGCCTTCCTTTTATTTTGATGCTCGCCGGCGTTCTTGGCCTGGCGGGATGCAGCACTCACCAACCGGTGTCGCTGTATCAGCTGGACAGCGGAAGTCCGGCTCAACCTGCGCAAAGCGCGGGCATGGCGGTTTTACTTGGCCCGGTAACGGTTGCCGACTACCTGCAACGTGAAACGCTGTTGCAGCGACAGCCTGACGGGAGCCTTCAGGCTTCAACCGATGGTCGCTGGGCTGGCAGCCTTTCTTCCGACATCGATCAGTTGTTGCTGCGTCAGGTGGCGGGTCATCTGGACAGCCAGCGTGTGGTGCTGGCGCCGGCAACCGTGGGCTTCACGCCGGATGTTCAGGTTCTGCTGACCATCACACGGCTGGACTCGGGTGAATCGCAGCCAGCGATCCTTGATGCACAATGGCGTTTGATCGACCGCCGCGGCCAGGTTCGCGACAACCGCATCATTCATCTGCAGGAACAACACGCTGGCGGTACGGCGGCGCAAGTTCAGGCACAGGGTGTGTTGTTGCAGAAACTCGCCGAGCAACTGTCGGTAGCGCTCAAGCCGCTGGCTAACCAGCCACCGATTGCGGAAGCGCCAAAAAAGCCGGCGTCCAAGCCCGCGGCACCGGCGGCGGAACAGGAAAAGCAGCCAAAGATCCCGATGGCTTCGCCGATCCGTACCGATATGGAAGTGTTCAGGTTCTAAGCCTGGATTGATCCCCAGCAAAGCCCGCCATGTGCGGGCTTTGCTGTTTCTGCGGGTTGGATCTTCATTGGCTGTCCCGGCCCCATCGCCAGCAGGCTGGCTCCCACATTGGATCTGTGGCGTACACATGTCCCCTGTGGGAGCCAGCCTGCTGGCGATGGGGCCAGAACAGGCAACAAAAAACCCGCAGACAATCTCTTGTCTGCGGGTTTTTTTACAGCAGGGCTAAAACTTACGCCCGACGTTCATGCATCCGCGCCAGTTGCCGCTCCAGCATCGATGGATAAGGCTCCATCAACCGCTCCACGCAACAAGCGCCCTCAGGACTGGCAATCGGACGGATCCGCGCGCGCTGGCGAATCAGCGCGTCGTCACCGATCTTGCGCTCCACCAGCAGCAGATTGCGGCTGTGTTGCGACAGGGCCAGGGCGTCCTGGGCGGTTTCGGTGAGCAAGAGATCGATCTGGCTCAGACCGAACAGCTCATCGCCCAAGGTCAGGCCCAGCTGCAATTGCAGGGTGATGCCACTGTCCGCGACTTCGATCTGCAACTGATGGCCCAGTGCCCGCAACAGCTCGCCACAGCAAATGGCGTTGGTCAGGTAGTCGTCGCCGCTGTCCTCGGTGTGAAACACCATCAGCGTGCTGCCATCGTTCAGGCTATGCAGTTCGCCCTCATAGAGCGAAGCGGCCTGGTCGAGGCAATCGCGATAGCGTTTGAGCAGTTCTTCCAGGCGCGCCCGGGGCAGGCGGCGCAGTTGATCCTGAGCGCCGAGCTGCACAGCCAGCACCGCGCTGTGTTGCGGCACGTTCGATACGGGCGCTCTGACGACTGCTTTCGCGGGTGTCGATTCGTCGCGCAAATCGGCAAATGCATCGTCATCCTCGTCTTCGACGGTGCTGACGATGTGCCGTGGCGCAGGTTTCAGACTGGCGACGGGGTTGGTCTCATCGAAACTCGGGTCGCGCAGGTTGCGCACTTCGAAGGCCGGATCGGCTTCTTCGTCGTAATCAACGTCGTCGAGCTCGGGTTCTGGCTCAGGCTCGGCCGGTTCCGGCGCGAAGTTGGCGTGCAGCTGGCGGGCCAGGTCGCCGATTTCATCCTGGCGGTCGGTGGCCGGGGTGTATTCATCGATATTGCGCAGCCACACGCGCAATTGCAGCAGAGGCGTGGAAATGTGTCGGCCCAGGCGCAGGCTCAGGGCCAGCGACAGCGCCAACAGAATCGCACTCAAGATGCCCATGCTTTGCAGGCTGATGGTCATCGGTTGCTGGAACTGATCCATGTCCAGGCTGATGCGCAATTGCCCGGCGGTCACGTCCTGGAAGGTGATCTTGCTCTGGTACATGCCCTCGGCTTCGCCCAGCAGGCTGTGCTTGGGACGCTGACCGGCTTCGGCGAGGATGCGGTTATCCACGCTGTAGATGGCGGCGTGGGCCACCAGCTTGTTCTTGGTCAGGTTATTGAGCAGCACGTTGAGGCTGAGGATGTCATTGGACACCAACAGCTCCGTGGCGGACGTGGCGGTCTGCGTGGTCAGGCTTTCGCCCAGGGCATCCGCCTGCTCGTGCATGGCCTGCTTGAACTGCAAACCCATCACGCAGGCGTAGATCACCAGGGCCAGAGCGACCAGGATCACGTTATGGCTGGCGATGCGCAATGCAATCGGTACACGGCGGTGGCGCAGTGCACGGAAGATCAGCAGAAAGAAGTTATCGGTTTTTACTGGCGTGGGCCGGTTCACTTGAGCTCGGCTCTTTTGTCCGTGAAGTTGACGCGCAGTATAGCGACAGGCCCTAGACCGGCAAAGCGCTCACGGTGCCCGATGGTCACTGAAAGTGGGTAGAATGCGGTTTTTTTCCACCTGCGGGGGTGCGCCTTGCGCGAAATCGTCCTGATAAACATCACGGGAGTCGACCGTCCGGGTCTGACTGCGGCCATTACCGGTGTTCTGGCCCAGGGTGGTGTGAACATTCTCGACATCGGTCAGGCGGTGATCCACGACACCCTGTCGTTCGGCATCCTGGTTGAAATTCCTGGCACCGAGCAAGGCCAGTCGGTGCTCAAGGACATTCTGTTCAAGGGCTATGAACTTGACCAGCAGGTGCGTTTCACGCCGGTGTCCGAAGAAGATTACCAGCAGTGGGTCGGCAATCAGGGCAAGAAGCGCCACATCGTGACGCTATTGACCCGCAAAGTGACTGCCGGGCAATTGCAGGCTGTGAGCTCGATCACCGCCAAATATGGCCTGAACATCGACCACATCGATCGTTTGTCCGGGCGCATGCCGCTGGACACCCCGGCTGACAAGGGCAAGGGCTGCATCGAGTTTTCTGTGCGCGGCGAAGCGGCTGATCCGCAAGCGCTGCGGGCGGAATTCCTCAGCGTCGCCCAGGAATTGAACGTCGACATCGCCTTCCAGGAAGACTCGCTGTTCCGCCGTAATCGCCGCCTGGCGGTGTTTGACATGGACTCGACGCTGATCGAAGCCGAGGTGATCGACGAGCTGGCCAAGGCGGCGGGCGTGGGCGATCAGGTGTCTGAAATCACCGAGCGGGCAATGGCCGGCGAACTGGATTTCCGCGCCAGCTTCAAGGAACGCCTGGCCTTGCTCAAAGGGCTGGACGTCAGCGTGCTGGACTCGATCGGTGCTTCGCTGCGCCTGACCGAAGGCGCCGAAACCCTGTTCGCCGAGCTCAAGCGTCTGGGCTACAAGACCGCGATTCTGTCGGGCGGTTTCACCTACTTCGCCAAGCAATTGCAGGCCAAGTTGGGCATCGACTACGTGTTCGCCAATGAACTGGAAGTGGTCGATGGCAAGGTTACCGGCGTGGCGGTCGAACCGATCGTCGATGCCCAGCGCAAGGCGGACCTGCTGAAGGAGCTGGCGCACAAGGAAGGTTTGCGTCTGGAACAGACCATTGCGGTCGGAGACGGCGCCAATGATTTGCCGATGCTGGCGATTGCCGGGTTGGGCGTGGCGTTCCGCGCCAAGCCGCTGGTCAAGCAGTCGGCGAAGCAGGCGATTTCCACGCTGGGGCTGGATGGCGTGCTGTACCTGCTGGGCTTTCGGGATCGTGACGGGCAGCTCTGAAATCTCGGCTGCCTGATCGGGCCCTGTCGCGGGCAAGCCCGCTCCCAGAGTGACGCCTGCGAGTACAAAATTTGTACACGATGGAGATCCCTGTGGGAGCGGGCAAGCCCGCGATGGCGGCACCGCGGTCTTAAGGTTTCACCCTCAAAGCGTCTTCCACAACGAATCAAATTCCTCCTCAATACCCACCACGCCGCTCCCCGCGGCGTTGTCGTTTCTGGCCACCTCCAGCGAACGATAGGCGAACTGATTGAAGCTGTTGGTGCTCGCCACCCGCCGATCCAGGCCGGCCCGGCGCTCGTCACCGTTGGTGTTGATCAACACCTTGTGGCCTTCCTGGAATGGCAGTCGCGGGGCGAGCAGGGTGGCCGGCAAATCTATCGCGCTGATGGCCGGCAACAACAGGCCGCGCAGGTAGTGACTGTGATCGTCACGGGTGCGCACCAGTTGCAGGCCGCAAGGTTCGGCGTAAGGCGCGACTTGTTCGAGGCCCATTTGCGTTCCGCCACCGCGAACCTGACGAATCCAGCGCACCACGGCAATGCTCCAGCCTGCCCCCGCCGTGTCCTCGATGCCGACCATCTCGCCAGCCTGTAACTCGGCCGGCACTGCGCCGGGCCAGGCCAGGCAATACCCGCCCGGGCTGTGATTGATCACGGACAGGGTGTAGGTCGGAAAGTGGCGGTTACGGTCGGAGGCTTCGTGACTGTCGTCATTCTGCATTTGCGGGTATTCGATTTCTTCGTAGGGCAGCAGCGCATCGGCAGTGCCGTGGGGCGCCGCGTCGAAGGCATGGCTCCATTGGTCTTTTTCCCGGTGCGCGGGCGACGTCGCCGTGAACTGCGCACGACGGACGCCGGGATTTTTCAGGATTTCGCTGAACGGGCGTTGCCCGCCCAGATAGAAGTGCAGCGCGCTCATGCCCACGCACAAGGTCAAGCTGCCCTGACTGGCGGTGCGCTGGAAGCTGCGTTCGACCGCCTGGCCCCACGCGGCACTCAAGTGTTGCAGCGTATCCAGGCTCAGACCCGCCGGCACCGGGAGTGGCGACGTGCTGTCGGTTTTTTGCAAATGGGCCTCGATGGCCGCGACCAGCTGCTGCGGATCGAGTCCCAGCAAGCTCTCCTGTTGTTCGGGACGGAATTTCGAGCGATAACGCGGTCCGATATCGAGCTCCGGGGCGACGGCGAATAATCCATCGGCCGGCCTTTGCGGTTGCAGCTTGACCCATTTGCTCCACGGCTCCAGCACTTCGGCGAGCCGCGCGATCTGGTTCTGGCGCAGTTGATTGCAACGTGCGGCGCCCAGTAGCAGGGCGACTACGTAAGTCTGTTCGATGCTCAGGTTTTGCGTCTGGCTCGCCAAATCATCGCGCAGGTTCAGATGCTGCAGCCGATGGGCACAGGCGATTCGGTACAGCTGATGCAACTCCAGCCACACACCTTCCGGTACCGGGCAATAGAGTTGGGTGGCGCGGGTCAGCGGCCCGTTAAGGCAATGCATCGCACGTTGCAGCGCCTGGGCCAGCAGCGGCGCGCGGTCCTTGCTGAAGCGTGGCGTGATACGTACGACGATTTGTTTGTAGCCGATCGCCAAATGGCTTTGCAGCGCCTGGCAGAGGTTGGCGATCTTGCGTGAACGCTCGTCGAGGACAATCGACTGATGAAGGAAATGCCGCTCCAGGTGTTTGCAGACGTAATACACCTCGGGCCTTAACAGTTCGAGCATTTGCAGGCGATTGTCGCTGGGTGTCAGCAACTGGTTCAGTTCGCTCAAGCCTTGATAGAGCTGGCGAGCGGTTTCGCCGATGTTGGCTTTGGGCAGGTTGGCAATCCAGCGCTTGAGGTCGCGCGGGGTGGCTTCACAGAACGACAGACGCAGCTGTGCGGGGACAGGGGCGCGGAGCAGGAGGTGAGGACTGGTCTCATTCATGCCGTGGACAAACTCCAGCCGGGAAATGGGCCGTCAATGACCTGACTGTAGCAGCAATAACCTGTGGACGTGCGCGCTTACCCAGGTAGGCGCGGCGACCGTTTGTCTGTCAGCCGAGTGAGGTTCGGGTGTGCTACTAATCTGACAGACGTGCGACTGGATACGCACGGTCGTACGGCCTGCTGCCTGTGCCGGGCAGGTCTCTCGTAACTTCAAGGAGATGAAGTTTATGTCTAGATACGTAGTGGCAAATCAATGGGGCGGTAGTTCTGCACCCTGGCATCCGGGCGGAGACTGGACGTTAGGCGCGCGGGACAACCAGAAGGTTGTCGCCATCGACATCAGGTCGAGCGATGGCGGCAAGAGCTTCACCGGTACCATGACGTACTCGGGTGAAGGTCCCATTGGCTTCAAGGCTCAGCGCACGGGCCAGAACCAGTACAACGTTGAAAATCAGTGGGGCGGCAACGACGCTCCATGGCATCCGGGTGGCAAGTGGGTCATCGGAGGCCGGGACAATCAGAACGTTGTCGCGTTGAGCGTGACCTCCAGTGATGGAGGGAAAAACCTCAGTGGCACCAATACCTACGCCAACGAAGGACCGATCGGCTTTCGCGGGCAGATAGAGTAACGGCACCATCGAAATGTCCGACCCCACGAAGACGTTCGTGGGGTTCGGATCAGGAGATCAGGCTTTTGGCAGGCCCATGCCCTGGCCCATCTGCACCGGCGAACCGGCCGCCAGCTCTTCAGCCCACTGCACTTGATCAGGCCCGAACAGCACAACAGCCGTCGAACCCAGCTTGAAACGACCCAGTTCCGCACCTTTTTCCAGGTGGATCGGCGCACGAGCCGCTTCGTCGTAGCGGAAGGTTTTCAGCTCGCGCTTCGGTGGCGTCACCAAACCCGCCCACACGGTTTCGATCGACGCCACAATCATCGCGCCCACCAGCACCACGGCCATCGGCCCGCGCTCGGTGTCGAAAATGCACGCCACACGTTCGTTGCGGGCAAACAATTCCGGAACGTTTTCAGCGGTGGTCTGGTTGACCGAGAAGATCCGGCCCGGAATGTAGACCATCTCGCGCAAGGTGCCGGCCAGCGGCATGTGCACGCGGTGGTAGTCCTTCGGCGACAGGTAAATGGTCGCGAAATCCCCGCCCATGAACGGCGCTGCGTTGGCCGCGTCACCGCCCAGCAATTCCAGAACGCTGAAACTGTGGCCCTTGGCCTGGAACACGCGACCGTGTTCGATCGGCCCGAGCTGGCTGACCGCGCCGTCGGCCGGGCTGAGGATCGCGCCCGGGGTTTCGTCCAGCGGACGAGCGCCGTCTTTCAGCGCGCGGGTGAAGAACGCGTTGAAGTGCTCGTAAGCCGTCAGGTCTTCGACCAGTGCCTGGGACATGTCCACCTGATAACGCTTGGCGAACCACGCGGTGAACGCATTCTTGAACCAGCGTACGCGGCATTCGGCGATGCAGCCGGCCAGTCGCGAGAGCAAGTGGTGGGGCAGCAGGTATTGGCTGAGGATAAACAAACGCTTATTCATTAACTGTCCTTAAAAACCTTAAATCTCTACAGGCGTATCGGGATGGTTACCCCATTCGCCCCAGGAGCCGGCGTAGCCTTTGACCCGCGGATAACCGAGGGACTTGGCCACCAGATAGGTGAAGCCAGAACGGTGGTGAGTCTGGCAGTGGGTAATCACTTCTTTGTCTTTGCTGATCCCGAGTTGTTCGAGGATCTGTGGCATGTCGGTGCGGATGCGCAGGTTGCGCGCCCGGTCCATGCCCGCGGTCCACTCGAAATTGACCGCGCCGGGGATGTGTCCGCCCTTGGCCGCCAGGACTTTCTCGCCGGAGTACTCCAGCGGCCCGCGCGCGTCCCAGATCGCCAGGTCGGCGGCGCCGAGACGGCTTTGCAAGTATTCGCGGGTGGCGGTGGGTTCGTCGTGCAGGGTCAACGCAACCGGGCCGCCGACCGCGGGAGGGATCTGGATCGACATGGGCGAGCCTTCTGCCAGCCACGCCGTCAGACCGCCGTCGACATAGTGATACTTGCTGTGGCCGATGACGTCCAGCAGCCAGATAAAACGCCCGGCCCAACCGCCGCCTTCGTCGTCATACACGACGTAGACCGCATCGGGGTTGTGGCCCAACTCACCGAACAGCGCCTCAAGAGCCGCTTGCGGCGGCATCAGGCCCGGCGCAGGTGGCTGGCCGAGTTGCGTGCGTTTCGGATCGACAAAGCGCGCACCGGGAATATGCCCTTCGGCGTAGCGGGCGCTGCTGGTCAGGTCCACCAGAATCAGATCGCGGGCGTCGAGGCGAGGGAGCAAGTCGCTCGGTTCGATCACCAGCGGCAAACCAGAGAAGTCAGACATGTGAGGTCTCCAGAGCACAAAGGGGGGGATTGTAGCGGGTCATTGGCCGCGATGGCTAAAGCTGTGCAGGGCTTTCTCGATGCACTGCGCGGTTTTGCCGAAGGCTTGCACGGTGATTTCCGAAAACGGCCCGCCGCCCTGGTCCGCCACCACGATCATGATCACGCGGCCGTTGTTGATCAGCGAGCGTAACAGCAAGTGTTCACCACCGAACTGTGAACGCAGGCTGGCCGGCAACAGCGCCGAAAATTGCGCGTTGTTGGCCGGTGTCAGGCGTACCTGGGCTTGTTGCGAAAGTAGACGTTGCAGCACGGTGCTTTGGCTGACCACGAAATTCTGGCCAGCGGTTTCTTTCGGCAGCCCGGCAATCTGGTGCACGCGCAGATTGGCATGCGTGCGGTCGGCCATCAGGATCATTACCCGTCGCATGCCGCACGCGACCAGTGCATCACGGGCCGAGTTGGTCAAATGCATGGCATTGGTGAAGCGACTCGGTTCCACCAGCAGTTCGGCGCATTGTTTGCGCCACTGGGCCAGGTCCTCGGCAGTCGGCGCCGGGGCGGGCAGCAGACCGGCGTGAACATGGTGCATGCCCCACGGCCAGAGCAGCGCAACAGCCGGGTGCCAGAGGTCGGGCATGGCGTGCTGGCGTGCACTGTTGGCGGCTTGCTGGTGCAATTGCTGCTGCACCTCGTCCATTGGGATTTGCAGGTAAAGGCTGGTCAGGTACTGCCAGCGTTCACTGTGCGGACAGTCCCAGGCCTGCTGTGCCGACAGCGCCAGACCGTTGGCCAGCAACACCGTGTTGGCCGGCTGATTGAGCCAGCGACGCAACGTCGGATCGTCATCGAGACGGTTCTGCTGACGCAATGGGTGATCGCTGTCGCGCGCGATACGCAGGACTTTCACCAGTTCCCGTTGCTCATTGAGTAACAGCTTGTAGCCCTGCTGCACCCAGATCGGCAGGTGCCAGATGCTCACCAATGCCTGACCGATTTCCAGCAGGCGTACGCCGAATAATTGTTTCTCGACTTTTCGTGCGGACTCGCCTTTATGGATGACCCGCAGCTCCCATTCTTCAAGCAACTGCGGATGGGTCAACGCCAATGGCCAGAACGGCGATAAAAACAGCAGGCTGCCCCAGTGAATGTCCTGCCACAGCCGCGCCAGGCGAGCGGCGAAAAAGCCGTTGGCTTGTTGCGTCGCGTGCTGGCTGATCATCTGCAACTGACGCAGGGCTGCGGGAATTTCCGATTCCGGTGTCGCGGGCAGCCGGGCGAGCAGTTCTTCGGTGCGCTTCAAACCGAGGCGATTGATCGCCACCTCAAGGTTTTCCGCAGGCTCGGTCATGCTGCCGTGGGTGTGCCGGTTGGCTTCGCGAATCACGCTCAAGGCCAAGGCGGGGCTGCCCTGCATCAGCTCGGCGATATCGCGTAATGAGCTTCGGTTGTCGCCGATGGCCTTGCAGACTCGGTCATGACTGGCTTGCGGAACGGGCAGGTGCACACCATCCAGAAGCTTTACCCAGCCTTGGAGCGTGTTCGGTTTTGGAATGGGTACGTTCGTTTCGTTAGCCATGGTTGGACGCGATCATCGTCTGCATTACCTATGCCCGAAGTGGGCCAAATTGGCTTTTCGCCTGAACTGGCTATAGTCTGGCGCAGTTTTGCCGATAAGTAGAAGAAGAGATTTTTTAACTTCCGAATATGACCTTGAACCCGACTCAGTAAGTGCTCTCCTACCTATGGCTAAAATAATCGGCATCATCGTCGTATTCGCGAGCGTGCTCGGCGGATACGTGCTCTCCCACGGCAAGATTGCCGCTCTGGTTCAACCCTTCGAGGTGTTGATCATCGGTGGCGCGGCCCTTGGCGCATTCCTCCAGGCCAACCCCGGCTACATGACCCTGCACGTGCTCAAGAAGTCCTTGAGCATGTTCAGTTCGCGGTTCAATCACGGCTACTATCTTGAAGTGTTGGGGCTGATCTACGAGATCCTCAACAAGAGTCGCCGCGAAGGCATGATGGCCATCGAAGGCGACATCGAAGATGCCGCCGCGAGCCCCATCTTCGCCAAGTACCCGTCGGTGCTCAAGGACGAGCGCATGACCGCGTTCATCTGCGATTACCTGCGCATCATGTCCTCCGGCAACATGGCTCCCCATGAACTGGAAGGCCTGTTCGACATGGAACTCTACAATCTCAAGGAAGACCTGGAGCACCCATCCCATGCGGTGAACGGCATCGCCGACGCCATGCCCGGTTTCGGTATCGTCGCGGCGGTATTGGGTATTGTGGTGACCATGGCGTCCCTGGGCGAAGGCGATCAGAAATCCATCGGTCTGCACGTCGGTGCGGCACTGGTCGGTACCTTCTTCGGTATTCTCGCCGCGTACGGTTTCTTCGGTCCCCTGGCCCACTCCCTGGCCCACGATGCCAAGGAAGAACTGAACGTCTACGAAGCCATCAAGGCCTCGCTGGTGGCTTCGGCTTCCGGCATGCCGCCATCGCTGGCGGTGGAGTTCGGGCGCAAGGTTCTGTACCCGGCGCACCGTCCTAGCTTCGCTGAGCTGGAACAAGCGGTTCGCGGTCGTTAAGCCATGGAAAACAATCAGCCGATAATCATCAAGCGCGTCAAGCGCATCGCCGGCGGGCATCACGGGGGCGCCTGGAAAATCGCCTTCGCCGACTTCGCAACGGCGATGATGGCGTTCTTCCTGGTGCTGTGGCTGCTGTCCACCGCGACACCGGAACAGAAGATCGCCATCGCCGGTTACTTCAAGGACCCGGTCGGCTTTTCCGAAAGCGGCACGCCGTACATCATCGACCTGGGCGGTACGCCGACCCTGGCGCCGGAAAACACTCTCAACCCCGAAGTGAAATCCCAGCCGCAGCCGGACAAGGTGACGGTCGACGCCGAACAGGTCGAAGGCATGGCCGAGATGGTGGAGAAGGAACGCCTCGAATTGTTGCTGCAAGAATTGCAGAACAAGGTCGAAGAGAACCCGCAGCTGAAGAAATTCAAGGACCAGATTCTGTTCGAGATCACGCCGGACGGCCTGCGCATCCAGATCGTGGACGCCGAAAACCGGCCGATGTTCGACTCGGGCTCGGCACGTCTGAAACCGTATTTCGAAGACATCCTGCTGGCCATGGCCGACACCATCAAAGCGGTGCCGAACAAGATCAGCATCAGTGGCCACACCGATGCCAAGCCTTACTCGGGCAGCGGGGACTTCGGTAACTGGGAGCTTTCAGCCAACCGGGCCAACGCTGCACGTCGTGCATTGGTGGCGGGCAGTTATCCGGAGCAGCAGATCGCACGAGTGGTCGGTTATGCCTCGTCGGCTTTGTTCGATCGCGAGAACCCGCTCAACCCGGTCAACCGTCGTATCGACATTGTCGTGCTGACCAAGAAAGCCCAGCGTGCCATCGAAGGTTCGCAAGGCGCGGAACCAACACCAGAGCCGACCCAGGGGCAGGGTGGCCCGGGTGAAGTGCCGGCCGACCCGAACGCGTTGCCGGCGGATAAAGAGCCGCTGCCGGCGCATGAGCTTCGTGAGCGTTTGAATCTGTTTGATGACCCGGCGCCGAAACCGGGTGAGCCGCCGAAGCAGTGACGCACAAAAAAGCCGCGAGATGATCGCGGCTTTTTTATTTCTGCGGGAAGCTGCTGATCATTTTCGTAGCGTCACGAAAATGATCAGGACTACTTAATAGCTGCTCTCCGGCAAACTCGCGATGATCGAGCGATAGCTGTTCATCCGTTGCTGCTGCACTCGGCCTTCTTCCAGCGCCTTGAGCAGGGCGCAACCCGGTTCGCGGTCGTGCTTGCAGTCGCGGAAGCGGCAGGTGCCGATCAGGTCGTTGAACTCGATGAAGCCGGCTTCGACATCGGCGCGGCTGACGTGGCCCAGGCCGAATTCGCGTATACCCGGGGAGTCGATCAACTCACCGCCACCGGGGAAGTGGAACAGGCGCGCAGTCGTCGTGGTGTGAGTGCCCTGGCCGGACAGCTCGGACAACGGGCCGACGCGAGTTTCGACCTCAGGCAGCAGGCTGTTGACCAGCGACGACTTGCCGACACCGGACTGGCCGACGAACACGCTGATGCGCCCGTCCAGCTGTTCCTGAAGTTGCTCCATGCCATTGCCGTGGTGCGCCGACACTTCCAGTACCGGATAACCCAGCGTGCGGTAAACCGCGAGCAGGGCGTTCAGCGCCGGGGCGTTCTGCTCGTCGATCAAGTCGAATTTGTTGAGCAGCAGCAACGGCCGGATCCCGGCGTGCTCCGCCGCGACCAGGTAGCGGTCGATCAGATTTGCATGGGGCTCGGGCAACGGCGCGAAGACAATGACGATCATGTCGACGTTGGCGGCTACAGGCTTGAGCTGGCCACGGCTGTCCGGGCGGCAGAGTTCGGTCTTGCGCGGCAGTTGCGCCACGATCACCCCGATGCCCTGGTTGCCGGCACGCCAGACCACCTGATCGCCGGTCACCAGCGCTGGCAAGTTAGCGCGCAAGTGGCAGCGGAACACCTGGCCGGCCAAATCGCCATCGAGGGCTTCGACTTCGACCTGCACACCGAAGTGCGCGATCACCAAGCCGGTCTGTTCCGGGCCCAGGTCGCCACCCTCAAGTGCCTCGACAGCCGAGGACTCGCGTTTGGCGGCGCGGGCAGCGCGTTCGCCCTGAATCTTTTCGATGCGCCAGTTTTGACGACGATTGAGTTGGCGTTTGGCCATGGGTGTTCCGTATCAAGAATGCAGCGATTAGGTAAAACGGCCGCGAGTTTAGCACGCCCGGGCGCCGCCCTAGGCTAAACTGCGCAGCATTGCCTAGGAGCCGACACATGCTAAACCCGCAGAATCTGATCTGGATCGACCTGGAAATGACCGGTCTGAACCCTGATACCGACGTCATCATCGAGATGGCCACCATCGTCACCGACAGTGATCTGAACACCTTGGCTGAAGGGCCGGTGATCGCGATCCACCACAGCGATGAAATCCTCGCCGGCATGGACGAGTGGAACACCCGTCAACACGGCGGCTCGGGCCTGACCCAGCGTGTGCGCGACAGCCGCATCAGCATGGCCGAAGCGGAAGCCGAGACCATTGCCTTCCTGGAAAAATGGGTGCCGAAGGGCAAGTCGCCGATCTGTGGCAACAGCATCTGTCAGGATCGTCGCTTCCTTTATACCCACATGAAATCCCTGGAAAGCTATTTCCACTACCGCAACCTCGACGTCTCGACCCTGAAAGAACTCGCTGCACGCTGGGCGCCGGACGTGCGCGACAGCTTCAAAAAGGGCAGCACCCACCTGGCGCTGGACGACATCCGCGAATCCATCGCCGAGTTGCAGCACTACCGCAAGCATTTCATCAAGTTCTGATTCGAAGGTGCCTGGTCCGGCCCCATCGCGAGCAGGCTCGCTCCCACAATGGGCCTGTGTTTACCGGCCAATGTGGAAGCGAGCCTGCTCGCGATGGCGTCCGCACAGTCAATCTTGATGGTCGGGTTGATTCTCCAATGCCCTCTTTTGGTGCCGGGACTAAATGGCTAGACTGCGCGCCTTCCCGCAAGGACTGCCACCATGTTGCTGATGCTTTACCTGATCGCCATCACCGCCGAAGCCATGACTGGCGCACTGTCTGCCGGCCGTCGCGGCATGGACTGGTTTGGCGTGGTGCTGATCGCCTGCATCACAGCGTTGGGCGGCGGTTCGGTGCGCGACGTGCTGCTCGGTCACTACCCGCTGACTTGGGTCAAACACCCGGAATACCTGGTGCTGACCTCGATTGCGGCGATGGTCACTGTCTTCACGGCACGCTGGATGCGTCACCTGCGCTCGCTATTTCTGGTGCTCGACGCCGTGGGTCTGGTGGCGTTCACCCTGATCGGCTGCATGACCGCGCTGGAAATGGGCCACGGCATGCTGGTGGCCTCGGTCAGCGGCGTGATCACTGGAGTGTTTGGCGGCATCCTGCGTGACATCTTCTGCAACGACATCCCGCTGATTTTCCGTCGCGAGCTCTACGCCAGCGTGTCGTTCGCGGCGGCGTGGTGCTACATGTTGTGCCTATACCTGAACGTGCCGGGCGAGCAGGCGATTCTGATCACCTTGTTCGGCGGCTTCCTGCTGCGCTTGCTGGCGATCCGCTTCCACTGGGAAATGCCCAAGTTCGTTTATAACGACGAAGCCTGACGTTCGGCGTGTTGCTTCAACGCCCATTCGACGTGCTCGCGAACCAATTCCGACGGGTATTCCCGTCGTGCCTTCAACGCTTCCAGCACCGGAATGCTCGACGGCGCATTCCCCAGGCCCACCGCCAGATTCCGCAACCAGCGCTCGTAACCGGCACGCCGTAACGGCGAGCCTTCAGTGCTGCTCAGAAACCGATCCTCATCCCACATGAACAACTCAGCCAGTTCGGCGTTGTCCAGGTTGTGCCGTGGCTTGAAGTCGCTTTCGCCGGACGGGCGAGCGAAGCGGTTCCACGGGCAGACGATCTGGCAGTCGTCGCAGCCGAAGACCCGATTGCCGATCAATGGCCGCAAGTCTTCGGGGATCGCGCTTTTCAGTTCGATCGTCAGGTAGGAAATGCAGCGTCGGGCATCCAGCACATAAGGGCCGACAAAGGCGTTGGTCGGGCAGATGTCGAGGCACGCGGTGCAGCGGCCGCAATGTTCGGTGCTGTGGGGCGGGTCGACGGGCAGCGGCAAGTCGACAAACAGCTCACTGAGGAAGAAATAACTGCCGGCCTTGCGATTCAAGACCAGGGTGTTTTTACCGATCCATCCAAGGCCCGCCTGTTCCGCAATGGCTTTTTCCAGCACCGGCGCACTGTCGACAAACGCGCGGTAGCCGAACGGGCCGATGACCGCCTGAATCTTTTCTGCCAGTTGTTGCACACGTTTACGGATCAATTTGTGGTAATCGCGGCCCAAGGCATAACGCGACACGTAGGCTTTTCCCGGTTGGGCGAGTCGTTTGGCCATTTCGGTATCACCCGGCAGGTAATCCATGCGCAGGGACACCACCCGAAGCGTGCCGGGCACCAGCTCCTCCGGATGTGAGCGTTTAGTGCCGTGGGCACCCATGTAGTCCATTTCGCCGTGGTAGCCGGCCGCAAGCCAGCGCTCCAGGTGCTGTTCATGCTCGGCCAGGTCCAGGCCGCTGATGCCGACTTGCTGAAAGCCCAGCTCGCGGCCCCAGTCCTTGATGGATTGGGCGAGGGCGGGCAGGTCTGTGGTAATAGCAGGCATGAGGCGAGAGAAACCGGAGCTGAGGTGCGTATAATTCTGCCAGACATCGGAGCCCGAAGACGCATGCCGCACACTAAAGATGATTTACCCGACGCGCTGTACAGCGCCGCACAAGTGCGAGCCCTCGATGCGAGCCTGATTGCGGCGGGTACGCCGGGCTTCGAATTGATGCACCGTGCGGCACGGGCGACCTGGCGTGCGCTGGTCCGACAGTGGCCGACGGCCAACGAGCTGACGGTAGTCGCCGGTCAAGGCAATAACGCCGGTGATGGCTATCTGGTGGCGGTGTTGGCCCGGCGTGCCGGCTGGCATGTGCGCGTATTGGCGGCGGGTGATCCTCAGCGTTTGCAGGGCGATGCCGGGTTGGCCCACGCCGAGGCCCTGTCCGAAGGCGTTGCCGTTCAAGCCTGGAGCGCGCAATCCGATTTGCGCGGTGTCGTGTTGGACGCCTTGCTGGGCACCGGTCTGACGGGCGAGGTGCGAGAGCCCTACGCCAGTGTCATCGGGGCGATCAATGCCAGCGGCCGGCCGGTGGCTGCGGTAGATATTCCTTCGGGACTGTGTGCCGATACGGGGCGTGTGCTCGGCGTGGCCGTTCGGGCGGATCTGACCGTGACCTTCATTGGTCTGAAACTCGGTCTGTTCACGGGGGATGCGGCGGATGTGGTGGGCGAATTGGTTTTCAATGATCTGCAAGCGCTGCCTGAGGCGTTCACCGGGGTCGCCATCAGTGCCCGACGCCTGGCGGCTGGCAATTTGCCGCGTCTGGCGGGACGAACGCCGACGGCCCATAAAGGCAAATTCGGCCACGTATTGCTGATCGGCGGTGATCGAGGCTTCGGCGGGGCGATTCTGTTGAGTGCGCAAAGTGCGCTGCGCAGCGGCGCTGGCATGGTGTCGGTGGCCACTCGCAGCGAGCATGTGCCGGCCGCACTGGCGAGAATTCCCGAAGCGATGGTGCTGGGCACTTCGTCGGCGAATCAGCTGATGGGATTGCTGCAAAAGGTTTCCGTGCTGGTGGTCGGTCCGGGCTTGGGGCAGGCTTCATGGGGGCGAAGCCTATTGTCGGCGGCGGCCAATGCGCCGCTTGCACAAGTCTGGGACGCCGATGCGTTGAATATGCTGGCGGGCGAACTCGTCACCTTGCCCAAGGACTGCGTGATCACGCCGCATCCGGGTGAAGCGGCGCGGTTGCTGGGAATGTCCACGGCCCAAGTGCAGGCGGATCGACCGGCTGCAGTCCACGCATTGAGCAAAAAATACACAGCTGTAGTGATTTTGAAAGGCGCCGGCAGCCTGATCGCCAGCCCCGATGGGCGCCTGTCGGTGTGCCATCAGGGCCATCCGGCCATGGCCACCGCCGGTCTGGGCGATGTGTTGGCCGGTCTGGTCGGTGCGTTGCTGGCCCAGGGCATGGACGCGTTCGATGCGGCCTGCCTGGGAGTTTGGCTGCATGCCAATGCCGGCACGCAACAAGGTAAATCGGGCCGTGGGCTGGCGGCCAGTGATCTGATACCAGCCATTCGTCAGTTGTTGGAGGAGCAAGCACCGTGTCTGAAGTAACCCTGTACCTGGCTGATGAAGAGGCGATGACCGCGTTTGGCGCCCGCATCGCGAAAACCACCGAAGGGCACGGTCTGATTTTTCTGGAAGGGGATCTGGGGGCGGGGAAAACCACGTTGTCCCGGGGCATCATCCGAGGCCTGGGGCATGTGGGCGCGGTAAAAAGTCCGACGTTCACCCTGGTAGAACCCTACGAGATCGGTGAGGTCCGCGCCTTCCATTTTGATCTCTATCGTTTGGTCGACCCTGAAGAACTGGAGTACCTCGGCATCCGCGATTACTTCGAAGACGATGCCTTGTGCCTGATCGAGTGGCCCGATAAAGGTGCAGGCTTTTTGCCAAAGCCTGACCTGACCATTACCATTAGCCCGCAAGACAGCGGGCGTTCGCTGAAAATTTTGTCCCAGGGCTCGCGTGGCGAGTCGTGGTGTGCCGCTTTGGCATTGGAAACCAATTAAATGATGGGGTCTGGTATGCGCTTTCGCGCGATGGTAGCTGCCGTAGGGATGTTGTTTTTGGCGGTGACCGTCAATGCTGTGGCCGAATCGAAGGTCAACAGCGTTCGTCTGTGGCGGGCGCCGGACAACACACGGTTGGTGTTCGACCTGACCGGGCCGGTGCAACACAGCGTTTTCACCCTGACAGCCCCGGACCGACTGGTGATCGACATCAACGGCGCGACCCTCGGTGCGCCGTTGAACGTCTCCACCGCCAACACCCCGATCACCGCCATGCGCTCGGCCCAACGCACGCCGACTGACCTGCGGGTGGTCATCGACCTGAAAAAAGCCGTTACGCCGAAAAGCTTCACCCTGGCGCCGAATGCCCAGTACGGCAACCGTCTGGTGGTCGATCTGTTCGATAACGCCGCCGACGCCGCGCCAATCCCCGCGCCGACCAACGTTGCCACCGTCGCCCCGGTGCCTGTCACCCCGGTCGACCCTCCGGTCAAGCTGCCGCCCGCACCGGCCGGCAAGCGCGACATCATTGTCGTGATCGACGCTGGCCACGGCGGCGAAGACCCGGGCGCCTCGGGCTCTCGCGGTCAGCGTGAAAAAGACGTGGTGCTGGCCATCGCTCGTGAATTGCAGCGTCAGGTCAACGGCATGAAAGGCTTCCGCGCCGAGCTGACCCGCACCGGCGACTACTTCATTCCGTTGCGTGGTCGTACCGAGATCGCCCGCAAAAAAGGCGCCGACCTCTTCGTTTCGATCCACGCCGATGCCGCGCCTTCGGCCGCTGCGTTCGGTGCATCGGTGTTTGCCCTGTCTGATCGCGGCGCCACGTCGGAAACCGCCCGTTGGCTGGCCGACAGTGAAAACCGCTCCGACTTGATTGGTGGCGCCGGCAACGTCAGCCTCGACGACAAGGACCGCATGCTCGCGGGCGTGCTGCTCGACTTGTCGATGACCGCTTCCCTGACCTCCAGCCTGAACGTCGGCCAGAAAGTTTTAAGCAACATCGGCCGCGTCACGCCGCTACACAAGCAGCGTGTGGAACAAGCCGGGTTCATGGTGTTGAAGTCGCCGGATATCCCGTCGATCCTGGTGGAAACCGGGTTCATCTCCAACGCCAACGAAGCCTCGAAACTCGCGGCGGCCAACCACCAGCAAGCGCTGGCTCGTTCGATCAGCAGCGGCGTGCGCCAGTTCTTCCAGCAGAATCCACCACCGGGCACTTACATCGCCTGGCTGCGCGATTCCGGCAAAATCGCCCAAGGGCCGCGTGATCACCGGGTAAACCCGGGGGAAACCCTGGCGATGATCGCCGTGCGTTATCAAGTGTCCCCGGCCACCTTGCGCAGCGCCAACAACCTGAAAAGTGACGAGTTGAAAATCGGTCAGACCCTGACCATTCCCGGCACCGAACTGGCGTCCAAAGAATGAATCAGGCCGTGACCAACAGCGCTCGCATCGAGCTGCTCAGCCCGCGACTGGCGAACCAGATTGCCGCCGGCGAGGTGGTAGAGCGCCCGGCATCGGTGATCAAGGAGTTGCTGGAAAACAGCCTCGACTCCGGCGCCAAACGCATCGATGTCGATGTCGAGCAGGGCGGCGTCAAGCTGCTGCGGGTTCGCGACGATGGCAGCGGCATTTCTGCCGACGACCTGCCGTTGGCCCTGGCCCGTCACGCCACCAGCAAGATCCGCAACCTGGAAGATCTCGAACAGGTCATGAGCCTCGGGTTTCGCGGTGAGGCACTGGCCTCGATCAGTTCCGTGGCGCGCCTGACCCTGACGTCCCGAACCCGCGATGCCGATCAGGCCTGGCAGGTTGAGACCGAAGGCCGGGACATGGCGCCCCGCGTGCAACCGGCGGCTCATCCGGTGGGCACCTCGGTGGAAGTGCGCGACCTGTTTTTCAACACCCCGGCGCGGCGCAAGTTTCTCAAAACCGAAAAAACCGAATTCGATCACCTGCAGGAAGTGATCAAGCGCCTGGCGTTGGCGCGTTTTGATGTGGCGTTTCACCTGCGTCATAACGGCAAGACCATCCTCAGCCTGCATGAAGCCCATGATGACGCGGCCCGCGCCCGGCGTGTGGCGGCCATCTGCGGTTCAGGTTTCCTCGAGCAGGCGTTGCCGATCGAAATCGAGCGCAATGGCCTGCATTTGTGGGGTTGGGTTGGCTTGCCAACGTTCAACCGCAGCCAGGCGGACTTGCAGTATTTCTTTGTGAATGGCCGTGCCGTGCGCGACAAACTGGTGGCCCACGCGGTGCGCCAGGCCTATCGCGACGTGTTGTTCAATGGTCGGCATCCGACCTTCGTGCTGTTTTTCGAAGTCGATCCGGCCGGTGTCGATGTCAACGTGCACCCGACCAAACACGAAGTGCGCTTCCGTGACGGGCGCATGGTCCACGATTTCCTCTATGGCACCTTGCACCGCGCCTTGGGCGACGTGCGGCCGGATGACCATTTGGCAGCGCCAGTGGCGACAGCCATTGTTCGGCCGAGCGGCATCGAGGCTGGCGAGTTCGGTCCGCAGGGCGAAATGCGTCTGGCGGCCAATGCGTTGCTGGAACAGCCTCAGGCACAACCCTCGCTCAACACGGCTGGCTCGGGCGCGGGCGCCGGTTTTCAGTACCAATACACGCCGCGTCCGCAGTCCGGTGTGCCTGCGGCTGAAGCCCAGGCTGCCTACCGTGAGTTTTTTGCGCCGTTGCCAGAAGCCAACGCGGTCCCGCTTCCGGCCGGTCAGGACGATATTCCCCCGCTGGGTTATGCGCTGGCGCAGCTCAAAGGCATCTACATTCTTTCAGAAAACGCTCAAGGCTTGGTTTTGGTGGACATGCACGCCGCCCACGAGCGGATCATGTACGAACGCCTGAAAGTCGCCATGGCCAGCGAAGGCCTGAGCGGTCAGCCGCTGTTGGTTCCGGAATCCTTGGCCGTGAGCGAGCGCGAAGGCGATTGCGCCGAAGAAAACGTCGCGTGGTTCCAGCGTCTGGGCTTTGAACTTCAGCGTCTCGGTCCGGAAACACTGGCCATTCGGCAGATCCCTGCCTTGCTCAAGCAAGCGGAAGCCAATCGGTTGGTCAGCGACGTCCTGGCCGATCTGATGGAATACGGCACCAGCGACCGGATTCAGGCACACCTGAACGAATTGCTCGGCACCATGGCCTGCCACGGCGCAATTCGGGCCAATCGACGTCTGGCCCTGCCGGAAATGAACGGTCTGCTGCGTGATATGGAGAACACCGAGCGCAGCGGTCAATGCAACCATGGCCGACCGACCTGGACCCAATTGGGCCTGGACGATCTGGACAAACTGTTCCTGCGCGGTCGTTGATGAGCCAGCTCCCTCCTGCGATTTTCCTGATGGGCCCGACCGCAGCGGGCAAGACCGACCTGGCCATCGAACTGACCAAAGTCCTGCCTTGCGAGCTGATCAGCGTCGATTCGGCGTTGGTCTATCGCGGTATGGACATCGGCACCGCCAAGCCGTCAAAAGAGATTCTGGCCGAATTCCCCCACCGTCTGATCGATATTCTCGACCCGGCGGAGAGCTATTCGGCTGCGGACTTCCGTCGTGACGCCCTTGAAGCCATGGCCGACATCACCGCACGGGGCAAAATTCCGCTGCTGGTGGGCGGCACAATGCTCTATTACAAGGCTTTGGTCGAAGGTCTGGCGGACATGCCGGCGGCCGATCAGGACGTCCGTGCGCAGATCGAAGAAGAAGCTGCACGCCTTGGCTGGCAAGCCCTGCACGACCAATTGGCAGTCATCGACCCGGAATCGGCGGCGCGTATTCACCCGAACGATCCGCAGCGACTCAGTCGAGCGTTGGAAGTTTATCGTGTCAGCGGTCAGAGCATGACCGCTCTCAGGCTGAGACAATCTGCGCAAAGTACTGAAGCAGCCGCTTCGGGACTGCAACAATTGCCCTATACTGTCGCGAACTTGGCCATTGCTCCGGCAAATCGTCAGGTACTGCACGAGCGAATTAAACAAAGATTCACTTTAATGTTGGAACAGGGATTCATCGACGAGGTCGTAGCCCTGCGTATGCGAAGTGACCTGCATTCCGGGTTGCCGTCTATACGCGCAGTAGGCTACCGACAAGTCTGGGACTACCTGGATGGCAAGCTGACGCAAGCCGAGATGCAGGAGCGTGGAATCATTGCCACGCGCCAATTGGCGAAGCGTCAGTTCACCTGGCTGCGCAGCTGGGCTGATTTACACTGGTTGGACAGCCTGGATTGCGACAATCTGCCGCGCGCCTTGAAATACCTGGGGACCATCTCCATATTGAGCTGAGTCCTTGCAATTGCCGTCTATCCTTGGGGGTGTGACGGCCACAAGCCATCTGTTTACCTATTTTTTTATATTGAATCCTTAAAGGAGTGCGGCACATGTCAAAAGGGCATTCGCTACAAGACCCTTACTTGAATACTTTACGTAAAGAGAAAGTTGGGGTGTCCATCTACCTGGTCAACGGGATCAAACTGCAAGGCACGATCGAGTCTTTCGACCAGTTCGTTATCCTGCTGAAAAACACCGTCAGCCAGATGGTTTACAAACACGCTATCTCTACAGTGGTGCCGGTTCGTCCAATTCGTCTGCCTAGCGCAACCGAATCCGAAGCAGGTGACGCTGAGCCAGGTAACGCCTGATAGGAGTCTCCTTTGTTCTTTGAGCGCCACGGTGGTGGTGAGCGAGTGATCCTCGTTCACTTGGATGGACAGGACCCTGAGGCGCGCGAAGATCCGCAGGAGTTTCAGGAGTTGGCTAATTCGGCCGGCGCCGAGACCGTTGCGTTTTTTAACGTGCCGCGTCATCGGCCAACCGCCAAATTCCTGATCGGTAGCGGCAAGGTCGAGGAACTACGCGACCTGGTTCATGCCGAAAAGGCAGATCTGGTGATCTTCAATCACATCCTCACACCCAGTCAGGAACGTAACCTCGAACGAGTTTTCGAGTGTCGCGTGATCGATCGCACCGGTCTGATTCTCGATATTTTCGCCCAGCGCGCCCGTACCCATGAAGGCAAGCTCCAGGTAGAACTGGCTCAGCTTGACCACATGAGCACGCGGCTGGTTCGTGGCTGGACTCACCTTGAGCGTCAAGGTGGCGGTATCGGCATGCGTGGCCCGGGTGAAACGCAACTGGAAACAGACCGCCGCTTGCTGCGGGTTCGCCTGCGACAGATCAAGGGCCGGCTGGAAAAAGTGCGCAGCCAGCGTGAACAGTCGCGACGTGGTCGTACGCGTGCGGATATCCCTACCGTGTCTTTGGTGGGGTATACCAACGCCGGTAAATCCACGCTCTTCAATAACTTGACGAAATCCGACGTGTACGCGGCTGACCAGTTGTTTGCCACGCTGGACCCGACCTTGCGCCGTCTGGAACTGGACGACCTGGGGCCGATTGTCCTGGCTGATACTGTGGGTTTCATTCGCCACTTGCCCCACAAGCTGGTCGAGGCATTTCGGTCTACCCTCGAAGAGTCGAGCAACTCCGACCTGCTGTTGCACGTGATCGATGCGGCCGAACCGGATCGCATGTTGCAGATCGAGCAGGTGATGGTGGTGCTGGGCGAGATTGGTGCCCAGGACTTGCCGATCCTCGAGGTCTATAACAAACTCGATTTGCTTGAAGGCGTTGAGCCGCAAATCCAGCGTGACGAAAACGGCAAGCCTCAACGGGTCTGGCTTTCGGCGCGTGATGGCAGTGGTCTGGAATTGCTTGAGCAAGCTATTGCCGAGTTGCTGGGCAGTGAGTTGTTTATCGGTACCTTGCGCTTGCCGCAACGATTCGCTCGACTGCGTGCGCAGTTCTTCGAACTCGGAGCGGTGCAGAAAGAAGAACACGACGAAGAAGGTGTCAGCTTGCTGGCCGTTCGATTACCCCGTTCGGAGCTCAATCGGCTGGTCAGCCGTGAAGGCGTTGTGCCGACAGAGTTCATCGAGCAACACACTTTGCAATAAAAGCCTGAGAAAGCGGTTGTGCCGTGGTGACAGGCATTCTGTAGCATTGGTCGGCGCGCCGTGGGTGCGTCTTTGCTTTATCAGATGGAGAGCGCTATGGCTTGGAATGAGCCGGGTGGCAACTCGAATAATCAGGATCCTTGGGGTGGCAAACGCCGCAATAACGGCGACCGCAAGGGGCCACCGGATCTCGACGAGGCCTTCCGAAAGCTGCAGGAAAGCCTGAACGGGTTGTTCGGTGGTGGTAAGAAACGCGGTGATGACGGCGGTGGTTCGGGCAAGAGTGGCGGCTTCGGCGGTCTGCTCGGCATCGGCCTGGTCGTGTTGGCGGCCGTGTGGCTGTACAGCGCGGTCTACGTGGTCGACGAGCAGGAGCAAGCCGTGGTGCTGCGCTTCGGCAAGTACTACGAAACCGTCGGCCCGGGTCTGAACATCTATTTCCCGCCGATCGATCGCAAGTACCTGGAAAACGTCACGCGTGAGCGTGCGTACACCAAGCAGGGTCAAATGCTGACTGAAGACGAAAACATCGTCGAAGTGCCGCTGACCGTGCAGTACAAGATCAGCAACCTGCAGGACTTCGTGCTGAGCGTAGACCAGCCGGAAATCAGCCTTCAGCACGCGACCGAAAGTGCCTTGCGCCATGTGGTGGGTTCCACCGCGATGGACCAGGTACTGACCGAAGGTCGTGAGTTGATGGCCAGCGAGATCAAGGAGCGTCTGCAACGCTTCATGGATACCTATCGCACCGGTATCACCGTCACTCAGGTCAACGTACAGAACGCAGCGGCGCCGCGTGAAGTGCAGGAAGCTTTCGATGACGTGATTCGCGCTCGGGAAGACGAGCAGCGTTCGCGCAACCAGGCTGAAACCTACGCTAACGGCGTCGTGCCGGAAGCCCGTGGCCAGGCCCAGCGCATCCTTGAAGATGCAAATGGTTACCGCGATGAAACCGTCTCGCGCGCCAAGGGTGAGGCCGATCGCTTCACCAAACTGGTCAGCGAGTATCGCAAGGCCCCTGAAGTGACCCGTGAGCGTCTGTATCTGGACACCATGCAGGAAGTCTTCAGCAATACCAGCAAGGTTCTCGTGACCGGCAACAAGAATGGCCAGAGCAATCTGCTGTACTTGCCGCTGGACAAGATGGTCGAAAGTGGTCGCAACACCAGCACTCCGGTGACTGGCGCGGCAGCCACGAGCAATGAAGCGAATGCACGTGCGGCAGCTGATCTGCAGCAACAGCCAGCACGTACCAGGGAGAGTCGCTGATGAGCAATAAATCGCTGATCACCCTTATTGTCGTCGTCGTTGTAGCGATCGCAGCCTGGAACTGCTTCTACATCGTGGCTCAGACCGAGCGTGCGGTGTTGCTGCAATTTGGTCGTGTGGTTCAGGCCGATGTTCAGCCGGGCCTGCATGTGAAAGTGCCTTACGTTAACCAGGTGCGTAAATTCGACGCGCGTCTGATGACGTTGGATGCACCGACACAACGCTTCCTGACGCTGGAAAAGAAAGCGGTCATGGTCGATGCCTACGCCAAGTGGCGGGTGAAGGACGCGGAGCGCTTCTACACCGCAACTTCCGGTCTCAAGCAGATCGCTGACGAGCGTCTTTCCCGTCGTCTGGAGTCGGGCCTGCGTGACCAGTTTGGTAAACGCACGCTTCATGAAGTGGTTTCTGGTGAGCGTGACGCGTTGATGTCCGATATCACTGCTTCGTTGAACACGATGGCGGAAAAAGAGCTGGGCATCGAAGTGGTCGATGTTCGGGTCAAGGCCATCGACTTGCCGAAAGAAGTGAACCGCAGTGTGTTCGAACGCATGAGTTCCGAGCGTGAGCGTGAAGCTCGCGAGCACCGCGCCAAGGGTAACGAGTTGGCAGAAGGCATTCGTGCCGACGCCGATCGTCAACGCCGCGTGCTGCTGGCTGAAGCTTATCGTGAATCCGAAGAGGTTCGCGGTGATGGTGATGCCCAGGCCGCTGCGATCTACTCCAAGGCCTACGGCCAGGATCAGGAGTTCTACGGTTTCTACCGTAGCCTGCGCGCCTACCGTGAAAGCTTCGCGAACAAATCCGACGTCATGGTCCTGGACCCAAGCAGTGACTTCTTCCGTTACCTGGAAAAAGCCAAGCCTTGATACGACGTTAACCTGAATCATCCCCCGCCTGGCGGCTAAAGCCTCGGGCGGGGTGATCCTTTGGGAAAACGTGTGTATGATGCGGCAGCCGGGAAATTCCCGGCTTTTTTGCGTCTGCACGTTTGATTGCTGTTGTTTAGGCAGGCGCCCGAGTTGAATGACTCGACAGGTTTTTCGAGGAAAGTGATTGGCGAAGCTTATTTTCAGGCTTTTCGCCGCGTTGTTTATGCGTGGCTTGTCAACAAAGCCGATCATTTTCTGCTTCACTCAAGGCTCGCCCAAAGGCTGGCCGCCCGGACCATAGGGGAATGGCGTAATGGCAACGGTAGACCGCTGGCTGCTGCCAGATGGCATCGAAGAAGTACTGCCACCGGAAGCGGCGCGCATTGAAGTTGCGCGTCGTCAGGTGTTGGATCTGTTCCAGAGCTGGGGTTACGAGTTTGTCGTGACTCCCCATATCGAGTACCTGGAATCCCTGCTGACCGGCGCCGGCCAGGACCTCGATCTGCGTACCTTCAAGGTCATCGACCCGCAATCGGGCCGGCAGATGGGTTTCCGTGCCGACATCACGCCGCAAGTGGCGCGTATCGATGCGCACACCCTGCGTCGCGAAGGTCCGAGCCGTCTGTGCTATGCCGGCAGCGTGCTGCATGCAAAGCCGCGTGCCTTGTCGTCCTCGCGCAGCCCGATTCAACTGGGCGCCGAGTTGTACGGCGATGCCAGCCCGAGCAGCGACGTGGAAGTGATCAGTCTGATGCTGGCCATGCTGCAACTGGCCGATGTGCCGGATGTGCACATGGACCTCGGTCATGTTGGCATCTACCGTGGCCTGGCCCGCGCGGCCGGTTTGTCCGGTGAAGTTGAACAACAGTTGTTCGATGCGTTGCAACGCAAAGCCATCGATGAGGTCATTACCTTGACCGAAGGCTTGCCTGCCGAGCTGTCGGGCATGCTGCGGGCGTTGGTTGACCTGTGTGGCGGCCGTGAAGTCCTGGAGGCTGCGCGCGTACGCTTGGCAAATGCGCCGGCGCCAGTTCTGGCAGCGTTGGACGATTTGCTGGCGATTGCCGAGCGTCTGTCCGCACGCTTCCCTGAGTTGCCGCTTTACTTCGACCTGGGCGAGTTGCGCGGCTACCACTACCACACCGGTGTGGTATTCGCGGTGTTCGTGCCGGGCGTTGGTCAGTCCATCGCTCAGGGCGGTCGTTACGACGACATCGGCGCCGACTTCGGTCGCGCCCGTCCGGCAACCGGCTTCTCTACCGATTTGAAAACCCTGGTGACCCTGGGGCGTGCTGAAATCGAGCTACCGTCTGGCGGTATCTGGATGCCTGACAGTACGGATGCGGCACTCTGGCAGCAGGTTTGCCAGTTGCGCAGTGAGGGTCAGCGTGTCGTTCAGGCCTTGCCTGGACAACCTTTGGCCGCCGCCCGTGAAGCGGACTGCGACCGGCAATTGATTCAGCAGAACGGGCTTTGGCAAGTATCGCCACTGGCTTCTTGAGTTTTCCTGTCGGCCCGTGGCCGGCACCAAGTTTGCGCGAATGAGGACAAGTGTTATGGGTAAGAATGTCGTAGTCCTGGGCACCCAATGGGGTGATGAGGGCAAAGGCAAGATCGTTGATCTGCTGACCGAACATGCTGCCGCCGTAGTGCGCTACCAGGGTGGCCACAACGCGGGTCACACCCTGGTGATCGATGGCGAAAAAACCGTCTTGCACCTGATCCCGTCGGGCGTGCTGCGCGAAGGCGTGCAGTGCCTGATCGGCAACGGCGTGGTGGTTGCACCCGACGCTCTGCTGCGGGAAATCATCAAGCTGGAAGAGAAAGGCGTACCGGTGCGTGAGCGCCTGCGTATCAGCCCGTCCTGCCCACTGATCCTGTCCTACCACGTAGCGCTGGACCAGGCCCGTGAAAAGGCTCGTGGCGAGCTGAAGATCGGCACCACCGGTCGCGGCATCGGCCCGGCTTATGAAGACAAGGTTGCACGTCGCGGTCTGCGTATCGGTGACCTGTTCCACCGTGAGCGTTTCGCCGCCAAGCTGGGCGAGTTGCTGGATTACCACAACTTTGTCCTGGTCAATTACTACAAAGAACCAGCGATCGACTTCCAGAAAACTCTGGACGAGTGCATGGAATACGCCGAGCTGCTGAAGCCGATGATGCTCGACGTCACCGCCGAGCTGCACGAGCTGCGTCGCGCTGGCAAAGACATCATGTTCGAAGGCGCCCAAGGCTCCCTGCTGGACATCGACCACGGTACTTACCCGTACGTCACCAGTTCCAACACCACCGCGGGCGGCATCGCCACCGGTTCGGGTTTCGGTCCGATGTACCTGGATTACATCCTCGGCATCACCAAGGCCTACACCACTCGCGTCGGTTCGGGCCCGTTCCCGACTGAGCTGTTCGACGACGTTGGCGCTTTCCTCGCCAAACGTGGCCACGAGTTTGGTGCAACCACCGGTCGTGCACGTCGCTGCGGCTGGTTCGACGCTGTCATCCTGCGTCGCGCTATCGACGTCAACAGTATTTCGGGCCTGTGCCTGACCAAGCTGGACGTGCTGGACGGTCTGGAAACCATCAACATCTGTGTTGGCTACAAGAACCAGGATGGTGCAGTGATCGACGCACCGACTGATGCCGACAGCTACATCGGCCTTGAGCCGGTGTACGAAGAGATGCCAGGCTGGACCGAATCGACCGTCGGTGCCAAGACCCTGGAAGAGCTGCCGCAAGCCGCTCGCAACTACATCAAACGCGTCGAAGAGTTGGTCGGCGCGCCGATCGACATTATTTCGACGGGCCCGGACCGCAACGAAACCATCGTTCTGCGTCACCCGTTCGCTTAATAAGTCGTTGATGTAAAACACAAAGGCCCCTTAATCGGGGCCTTTGTCGTTTATGCCTGTTGGACGGCATGACCTTTGCTGTGATCTTCATTAAGAGCATGTCTTCTGGCGTGCCATCAATTTAATGGCGTTAAAGCAGAGGGATATCAAGTGTCGGCGGTTCTCTCATTGTTACAAAGCCGTCTATTGCGGCCCGTGTTCGTTACCCTTGGTATCGCCCTTTTGGTGCAGGTGCTGGTGGCTGTCGCCCTGACTCGGAGCACAGTGACTGCACTGGAAGCCGATCTGGGTGTGCGCCTGGGGGCGGACAGTCAAAAACTCTCTGGTGAACTTGAGCAGGCGGGGCGTGAAGTCACGTCGAGTCTCGATAACCTCTCCACCAGCACTCGTCAGCGCCTCACGGCCGGTTTGTCCTCGCGACTGGAGGAAGAACAGGCTCAGCTGCGTGCCACGCTGGAAAAGGACCTGAAGGACTCCGCCAATGATATGGCGCAGCTCTTGGCTTCCGTCGCGCCCCGCGCCATGTGGGACAGCGATGTGCCAACCCTGTCCGAATTCGCCCGCCGGGCCCAGCGCAATCCCAACGTGCTGTTCGTGGTCTATGACGACGCAACGGGTCAGCACCTGACGCGCTATCTCAATCGCGAAAACCCGATCAACAAGGCGCTTCTGGAAAAAGGCCAGGGCGAGCGCGCGCTGGACAAAGTACTGGATGCGGCGAAGAACGACCCGTCGGTCTACTACCTGGAGGCCTCGATCAACCCTAATGGCGTGGAAATCGGCAAGGTTTTGATGGGCGTTTCCACTGCCTCGGTGGAAACCGATCTGGCAGCGCTGGACAAGCGCTTCTCGGCGCTGATCGCCAGCAGTGATCAACTGGTCGGCGACAGCCTCAAAGGTGCGGCAGCTGACAGCGCCACCGCGATGCGGGCGCGTCTGGCCTCCGCTCAGTCCACCGCCTCGGAAATGAAAGCCAACACCACCAGTACCGTGCAGGAAGCCGCGGCGACCTTGCGCTGGCGTATCGGCATGGGCCTGGCGCTGGTGGGTTGCGGCGTATTGCTGTTGCTGGCTGTGGTCTTGGGTCGTCGCGTGGTCAACCGCTTGAGGATGCTGATTACCGCGATGGACGACCTGGCGGCAGGCGAGGGTGACCTGACCAAGCGCGTGCAGATCAACAGCAAGGACGAAATTGGCGACATGGCTTCGGCGGTCAATCGCTTTGTGGATAAGTTGCAGCCCATCGTGCGTGAAGCGGGCGATGTGGCTCAGCGTACCGGCGTCGAAATCGGCGCCATGACCCTGCGTAACGCCGGTGCCGACGCGGCCGCAGGTATGCAGCGTGACGAGGTTGCCGAGAGCCTGCGCGCATTGTCGCAGATGGCTGATGAAGCTCAGTCTGAAAGTCATGCGATGCAGGCGGCCTTGCAGCAGGTAGTGGACATCCGTTCGGCGACCGATGAAAACACCCGGACCTCGGCGAAAGTCGGCAGCTTGATCGAAGCGTTGGCCGGACAGGTCGATACCGGCGCGAAAGTCATCGAGCGACTGGCGCAGCAGAGTGAACAGATTGAAGTGGTGCTGACCGTGATTCACGGGATCGCCGAGCAGACCAACCTGCTGGCGCTGAACGCTGCCATCGAGGCGGCACGTGCCGGCGAGACCGGTCGCGGTTTTGCCGTAGTGGCGGACGAAGTGCGGGCGTTGGCGAGCAAGACCCAGAGTTCCACCGGCGACATTCAGGCGCACATCGTGGCGTTGCAGCAAGGTGCGCGTGAGGCGGTTGCCGCGATTGGCCAGGCGGGGCGTCAGGCCAGCGAAGGTTTGCTGGTGTTGCGCGACAGTGCGCGGTTGCAGCAGTCGGTGCAGGCGTCGGTCGAGCAGGTGCATGCGGCGATTGGTCTGGCGACGCAGGCTGCGGCGCATCAGGCCCAAGGCGCGCAGGCAGTGCGGGGTCGGGTTGAAACCATTCATGCACAGGCTGAGAAAGCGGCTCAGGCGGTGGTGGAAACCACGGCCAGCGGCAAGGTGCTGGATGGCTTGGCGGCGCAGTTGAAGGCGAGCCTGGGGCAGTTCAGGGCTTAAAATTCATATTGGCTGGTCTGACGCTATCGCGAGCAGGCTCGCTCCCGCAGTGATTGTTGGTGGACACAAAATTTGTGGGCGCCTCAGATCAAATGTGGGAGCGAGCCTGCTCGCGATGACGGTCTCAGCGGCTCAGATACATCCGAGTTGTCAGTAGGTAAACAGGCAACCCCGACACCAAAATCAACAACGCCGCATAAGGCGCCGCCGCTGCAAATTCCACGTTCGCGGTATGCGCCCAAACCTCCGTCGCCAGTGTATTGAGCCCGGTCGGACTCAGCAGCAACGTCGCCGTCAGCTCCTTCATCGCGTCCAGAAACACCAGCGCAAACGCCGCGCCCAGCGCCGGGAAAATGATCGGCAGCGTTACCCGGCAAAATGCACTGAAGGACGACGCCCCCAGCGTGCGAGCCGCCTCTTCCAGCTGCGGCGCAGCCTTGTTCAATGCCGTACGAATCGGCGCCTGAGCCAGCGGCAGAAACAGCAGCGCATAAGCGATCAGCAGCAATGCCGACGTCTGGTACAGCACCGGCACGTAGTGCAGCGCGAAATACACCAACGTCAGCGCAATCACCAGTCCTGGCAGCGCATGCAGCAGGTACGGCAGGCGCTCGGCCCAGATCGCCAATTGGCCTTTGTAGCGCACCACCAACAAGCCCACTGGCACCGCCAACACCAGGCACAACGCTGCGCCACCCAGCGACAGCGCCAGGGACGACAGCAGCGCCTCGCTGATCGCCGCCACCGGAAACGCCGCAGACGAACCGACTGCCAGCCAATACGCCAGCATCCCCAAGGGAATCCCGCTGCCGATGATCGCCAGTGCCAGGCAATACATTTGTCCGGCGACAGCCCAAGGCCCTAATCGAACCTGTTCCGCTTGTCGCGCGGCGCCCTGGCCGGTGCGCACGTGCCGACCTTTACCGCGGACTCGCAGTTCAAGCCACAGTAGTATCAGGCACAGCGCGAGCAAAACAGCGGAAAGCATCGCCGCGTTGGCGTTGCTGAATTCCAGTTCGAACTGCTGATAGATCGCCGTGGTGAATGTCTGCAAGCCGATGATCGACAGCGCGCCGAATTCCACGAGCATGTGCAGGGCAATCAGTAATGAGCCGGCGAGCAGCGACGGCCAGAGCAGTGGCAGGGTGATTTTGAAGAACACGCCCCAACGATTCTGTCCAAGCGTCCGTGCGGACTCCTCGAGAGAGGGGTCAAGATTGCGCAGGGTCGCCGCAACCGGCAGAAAAATCAGCGGATACTTGGACAGGGTCATCACCAGGATCGCCCCGCCCAAACCTTCGAAGTGGGCGCTCAACGAAACCCAGGTGAAGCTGCTGACAAAAGCCGGCACCGCGAACGGCAAGCACAGAATCACGCCCCACAAACGCCGTCCGGGCAAGTCGCTGCGCTCAAGCAGCCAGGCCAGCGAGAGGCCGATCACGCCACAGGCAACCGTCACGCCCACCATCAATGCCAAGGTATTGCGCAGCAGGCCGAACACATAAGGTCGCCACAACAGATGCAACGCTTCGGCCCAGCCGGCCTGCCAGGTCTTGAGACCGACGTATGCCAGCGGCAAAAGACTGAGCACCACCAGCAGCAAAACCGGCAACAACAACCAAATCGAAGGCCGTTTGCGCCGTGGCACGTAGACCCCGCGAGAAGCAGGGGCTGATAACGATGCGCTCATCAGTTCAAGCCAACGTCACGTTCCAGGTCCAGGGCTTCTTCGGCGTTGCCGAGGTCGGCTGGCGTGACTTTCGGCGCCTCAAGCTCGCTGAATGGCTTGAGGCCGCGATCCGATTCCATGCCTTTGTGCAGCGGGTATTCGGCGGTGGTCTGGGTGATTACGCGCTGACCTTCTTCGCTGGCCATGTAGGCGAGGAATTGCTGGGCTTCTTTTGGATGTTTGCTGGATTTCAGTACCGCTGCGCTGGAAACGGTGATCAGTCCGCCGACATCGCCGCCAGTGAAGTAATGCAATTTCGAATCGAGCTGGCCTTTTTCGCGTTGCAAGGCGAACCAGTAGTAGTTGTTCACCAGCACGGTCGCGACTTCGCCGTTTTCCACGGCTTTGAGTGCGACCATGTTGTTGCTGTAGGTCTTGCCGAATGCGCGCAAACCGGTCAGCCATTCTTCGGCTGCGTCCATGCCGTGCACTTTGATGATTGCCACGGCTTGTTCCTGGAACGCGCCGCTGGTGGGCACGAAGCCAACCTTGCCTTGCCATTTCGGGTCGGAGAATTCCATCACCGATTTTGGCAGGTCTTTTTCATCGATCAGTTTTGGATTGAACGCAACCACGCGGACTCGCGCGGTGATGCCGATCCAGGTGCCATTGCCGGCGACGTAGTCTTTGGGCAGGACGGCAAGGGTGGCGGCATCGGTTTGTGCCAGCAGGCCCTGTTCGCCAAGTTTGTTCAGCGGCGGGGATTCTTCGGTGTAGATCACGTCGGCCGGAGAGCGATCACCTTCCTCGACGACCTGGCTGGCGAGCTGGTTGCTGCTGCCTTTGCGCACGTTGACGTGGATGCCGGTCTTGTCCTCGAAAGCCTTGGCGACGGCGTCGCCGACTTCCTTGTGTTGGCCGTTGTAGAGTGTCAGGGAAACTGGATCAGCAGCCTGGGTGAGGGGAGTGGCGAGTGCCAGGCCGAGTAGGGTGAAGGTCAGGCCGCGGCGCAGGGTATTTCGAAACATCATTCGCAGGGTTCCTCACTGTCGCATTGCAAAAACTTGTAACAATGATAAACGATATTGTTTCTCAAGTGCGCCTTGCGGGGAGCGGCACGCGTTCGTATCTCCCTTGCAGGAGCGAGCTTGCTCGCGATGGGCGTGAACGGTGACGCGTGATGATTGGAGAAATGTGTTGCCTGGGCTCATCGTCGGAACGCCGCCCGGAGCAAGCTCGCTCCAGGGTTTGTGTAGTTTTTCAGATGCCAGAAACGCAAAAACCCGCTTTCGCGGGTTTTTGTGAATTCCAGAGCGAACTCTGAAATTTGAATTGGTGCCCAGAAGAAGACTCGAACTTCCACGACCTTGCGGTCACCAGCACCTGAAGCTGGCGTGTCTACCAATTTCACCATCTGGGCATAATCTTCAGCGTTGCCGCTGTTGATGTGGCGCACTATACGGAGAGCGTTTTGATCTGTAAACCCCTGATTTGGTTTTAATAAATCAGAACCTTAGAATGCAAAAAACCCGCTTTCGCGGGTTTTTGTGCGAGCCTTGAAATTGATCTAATCTCAAGCTCGAAATTGGTGCCCAGAAGAAGACTCGAACTTCCACGACCTTGCGGTCACCAGCACCTGAAGCTGGCGTGTCTACCAATTTCACCATCTGGGCAGTATCGGCAGCGCTAGTGCGTCGTCGATGGCGCGCACTATACGGAGCGTCTTTTTAACTGTAAACCCCCAACATCAAAAAAACCTGAAAAATATTACCAGTGGCATTCAAGTAAGCTTTTCGGTGTCGATAAAGGGCTTTAGGTGGGCTCTCATAGCCTGAAATTTCCCGTTTCATTACGCCTATGCCAAACTAACCCGCATATAGACAAGGTGAAAACTCTCTAATGGCCGATTGGCAGTCCCTCGATCCCGAGGCCGCTCGTGAAGCGGAAAAATATGAAAACCCTATTCCTAGCCGCGAACTGATCCTTCAGCACCTTGCTGATCGGGGTTCGCCTGCTAACCGCGAGCAACTGGTCGAAGAGTTTGGTCTGACTACAGAAGACCAGATCGAAGCCCTGCGTCGCCGTCTGCGCGCCATGGAGCGCGATGCTCAGCTCATCTATACCCGTCGCGGCACGTATGCGCCGGTGGACAAGCTCGACCTGATCCTGGGCCGCATCAGCGGTCACCGTGACGGCTTCGGCTTCCTGGTTCCGGACGACGGCAGTGACGACTTGTTCATGAGCCCGGCGCAAATGCGTCTGGTGTTCGATGGTGACCGTGCGCTGGCGCGTGTTTCCGGCCTGGACCGTCGTGGTCGCCGCGAAGGCATGATCGTCGAAGTGGTGTCCCGCGCTCACGAAACCATCGTCGGCCGTTACTTCGAAGAGGGCGGTATCGGTTTTGTCGTTGCAGACAATCCGAAGATCCAGCAAGAAGTGCTGGTCACGCCGGGCCGCAATGCCAACGCGAAAATCGGTCAGTTCGTTGAGGTGAAGATCACTCACTGGCCGACCCCGCGCTTCCAGCCGCAAGGCGACGTGGTCGAGGTCGTGGGCAACTACATGGCGCCGGGCATGGAAATCGACGTCGCCCTGCGCGCGTACGATATCCCGCACGTCTGGCCTGAAGCGGTGTTGAAAGAAGCCGCCAAGCTCAAGCCTGAAGTCGAAGAGAAAGACAAAGAGAAGCGCATCGATCTGCGCCATCTGCCGTTCGTCACCATTGACGGTGAAGACGCGCGCGACTTCGATGATGCCGTTTACTGTGAAGCGAAGCCGGGCAAGCTGCGCCTGTTCTCCGGCGGCTGGAAGTTGTACGTGGCGATTGCCGACGTTTCCAGCTACGTGAAGATCGGTTCGGCGCTGGACAACGAATCCCAGGTTCGCGGCAACTCCGTTTACTTCCCGGAGCGCGTAGTGCCGATGCTGCCCGAGCAGCTGTCCAACGGCCTGTGCTCGCTGAACCCGCACGTCGATCGCCTGGCGATGGTCTGCGAAATGACCATCTCCAAATCCGGCGAGATGACCGATTACTGCTTCTACGAAGCGGTGATTCACTCCCACGCCCGCCTGACCTACAACAAGGTCAGCGCGATGCTGGAAACGCCGAAGCTCACCGAAGCGCGTCAGCTTCGTGGCGAGTACAACGATGTCTTGCCTCACCTCAAGCAGCTTTACGCGCTGTACAAAGTGCTGCTGGGCGCGCGTCACGTGCGTGGTGCGATCGATTTCGAAACCCAGGAAACCCGGATCATCTTCGGCACCGAGCGCAAGATTGCCGAAATTCGTCCGACCGTTCGTAACGATGCGCACAAGCTGATCGAGGAATGCATGCTGGCGGCCAACGTGGCCACCGCGGAATTCCTGAAGAAGCACGAAATTCCTGCTCTGTATCGCGTTCACAACGGTCCGCCACCGGAGCGTCTGGAAAAACTGCGCGCATTCTTGGGTGAGCTCGGCCTGTCCCTGCACAAAGGCAAGGACGGCCCGTCGCCGAAGGATTACCAGGCGTTGCTGGCGAGCATCAAGGACCGTCCGGATTTCCACCTGATCCAGACCGTCATGCTGCGTTCCCTGAGCCAAGCGGTGTATAGCGCCGATAACCAGGGCCACTTCGGCCTGAATTACGAAGCCTATACCCACTTCACTTCGCCGATCCGCCGCTACCCGGACCTGCTCACGCACCGGGCGATCCGCAGCGTCATCCATTCCAAGCAGGACACCCCGCACGTTCGCCGTGCCGGCGCGATGACCATTCCGAAAGCACGCATCTATCCGTACGACGAGGCTGCGCTGGAGCAGCTCGGCGAGCAGTGCTCGATGAGCGAGCGCCGCGCCGACGAAGCGACTCGCGACGTGGTGAACTGGCTCAAGTGCGAGTTCATGAAAGATCGCGTAGGCGAGTCGTTCCCGGGTGTGATCACCGCCGTGACGGGTTTTGGCCTGTTCGTCGAGCTGACCGATATCTACGTCGAAGGCCTGGTGCACGTCACCGCGCTGCCGGGCGATTACTACCACTTCGACCCTGTGCATCACCGCCTCGCGGGTGAGCGCACCGGTCGCAGCTTCCGTCTTGGCGACACCGTTGAAGTGCGTGTAATGCGCGTCGACCTCGACGAACGCAAGATCGACTTCGAGATGGCTGAAAAAACCATCAGCGCGCCGATCGGCCGCAAGAAGCGTGGGGCTGAAACCACTGCTCCTGCTGGCAAGGCCGCAGCAGAGCCGGCGCCGGCGAAAACCGGTCGTCGTCCGGCCAAGGAAAAAGCACCCGAAGCCTATCGCCCAAGCGATGCTGCGGCAAAAAACGCCGAGCTGCGCAAAAGCCGTGAACTGAAGCAGGCGTTGCTGTCTGAGGCGAAAAGCGGTGGTAAAGCGGCGTCTGGGGGAAAGACCGGACGGTCGGCGCCTGACAAGGCTCCCGGCAGCAAACCGAGCAAACACCGTAAAGGCCCGCCGAAAGCGGGCTCGGCCCCAGCCAAAAGCGGCGGGGCGCGTAAACCTAAGGCCAAGTCATGAGTCAGTTGGAAAAAATCTACGGCGTGCATGCGGTAGAAGCATTGCTGCGTCACCACCCGAAACGCGTCAAGCAGATCTGGCTGGCTGAAGGCCGCAGTGATCCGCGGGTTCAGACGCTGATCGAGCTCGCTGCGGAAAATCGCATAGCCGTCGGCAACGCCGAGCGTCGTGAACTGGATGCCTGGGTTGAAGGCGTGCACCAGGGCGTGGTGGCGGATGTGAGTCCGAGCCAGGTTTGGGGCGAGGCCATGCTCGACGAGCTGCTCGATCGTACCGACGGCGCACCGCTGCTGCTGGTGCTCGACGGCGTGACCGATCCGCACAATCTTGGCGCTTGCCTGCGCTCGGCCGATGCTGCCGGCGCGCTGGCGGTGATTGTTCCGAAAGACAAGTCAGCCACGCTGACCCCGACGGTACGAAAAGTCGCCTGTGGCGCGGCGGAAGTGATTCCACTGGTCGCGGTGACCAATCTGGCGCGCACCCTGGAAAAACTCAAGCAACGTGGCTTGTGGGTCGTCGGTACGGCGGGCGAGGCTGAGCAGAGCCTGTATCAGCATGACATGACCGGCCCGACCATCCTGATCATGGGCGCAGAAGGCAGCGGCATGCGTCGTCTGACTCGTGATCTGTGCGACTACCTGGTGCACCTGCCGATGGCCGGCAGCGTCAGCAGCCTCAACGTTTCCGTGGCGACTGGCGTGTGCCTGTTCGAAGCGCAGCGCCAGCGCAGCGTCAAGGCTGCCGGAACCGCTAAAAAGCCATAAGTCGGTTGTAATCCCTGTGGGAGCGAGCTTGCTCGCGGTAGCGGAGTAACATTCAGCATTAATGTTGAATGTTGCGTCCTCATCGCGAGCAAGCTCGCTCCCACAGTGGTTTGTGATGTGGCGAAATTGGGTGAGTGAGCAAACTGTTCAAATAATCACCAATTGCCTTGCACCTCTTCTGTCCCTTCTCTACAATTGCGCCCCTTGCTGTGACGGCAGGCACGCATGTGTCTATCGCAAGCAAGTCCATAAGTGTCATTCACTCCTTGTCTGACCGCTTTTGAGCGGCAGGCTACAACCCGTAAGGAGCATTCATGCGTCATTACGAAATCATCTTTTTGGTCCACCCGGATCAAAGCGAGCAAGTCGGCGGCATGGTTGAGCGTTACACCAAGCTGATCGAAGAAGACGGCGGCAAAATCCACCGTCTGGAAGATTGGGGCCGTCGTCAACTGGCCTACGCAATCAACAATGTTCACAAGGCTCACTACGTGATGCTGAACGTTGAGTGCACTGGCAAGGCCCTGGCCGAGCTGGAAGACAACTTCCGCTACAACGATGCAGTGATCCGTAACCTGGTCATCCGTCGCGAAGAAGCCGTCACCGGCCAATCCGAGATGCTCAAGGCTGAAGAAAACCGCAGTGAGCGCCGTGAGCGTCGCGACCGTCCTGAGCACGAAGGCGCCGAAAGCGCTGATAGTGATGACAGCGACAACAGCGATAACGCTGACGAGTAATCCACGGACCTTTTGAGGAGCCTATTACATGGCACGTTTCTTCCGTCGTCGTAAATTCTGCCGCTTCACCGCTGAAGACGTGAAAGAGATCGATTACAAAGATCTCAACACTCTGAAAGCTTATGTATCCGAGACCGGCAAAATCGTTCCAAGCCGCATCACCGGTACCAAAGCACGTTATCAGCGTCAGCTGGCCACCGCTATCAAGCGCGCCCGCTTCCTGGCCCTGCTGGCCTACACCGACAGCCACGGCCGCTGAGACCGGGCAGTCGACACGTAGCAAAGGATTGAATGTATGCGTGCCATAGCTGAGTTCATCATGCGCGGCCGTATGCAGGCCACTCTTGTAGTGGCCGGATGCGCAACATTGCCGTTGTTGTATTGGTTGGGTGCTGCCGCCGGATGCCTTGTGCTCCTGCGGCGCGGATTGAAGGACGCCCTTGGCGTACTTGCTCTGGGACTGCTGCCAGCGTTGATCTGGTGGCTTTACTCCGATGACCCACGGGCACTTCTGGTGCTGCTGGGGTCTTCGAGCCTTGCGTTGGTTTTGCGCGCAAGCGAGTCCTGGAACCGCGTGCTGCTGGTCAGCATAGCGATGGGAGTGGTGTTTGCAGTGGTGCTGGGGACAGTTTTTGCTCCCCAAATCGAGATGCTGGCGCAGGCTTTGATAAAAGTCATGCCGTCGCTACTCGGTGATGTCTACCAGAAGTTGTCGGTAGACGAGCAAGCGCATTTTGCGTCCCTGATTGCACCGGTCCTGACCGGCCTGATTGCGGCCTTGTTGCAAATCGTCAGCGTGCTGAGCCTGATTGTCGGGCGCTACTGGCAGGCGTTGTTGTACAACCCGGGTGGTTTTGGTCGCGAGTTTCGCGCCATCCGATTCCCGCTGGGGCTGGCGATGTTACTGCTGGCGTTCATGCTTCTGGGGCCGAACATCGGTCCGCAGATGGCCATGTTGACGCCGTTGTGCAGTGTACCGCTGGTATTCGCCGGGCTGGCCCTGATTCATGGGCTGGTGGCGCAAAAGCGACTGGCCAGGTTCTGGTTGGTGGGGTTGTACGTCACGCTGTTGCTGTTCATGCAGCTGATCTATCCGTTGCTGGTGGTCCTGGCCATCGTCGACAGCCTGATTGATTTTCGCGGTCGTTCGGCGCCGAAAGACGTCGATAGCGCGAACGGTGAAGGTTAAAAGTTAAGAGGATTTTCACATGCAACTGATCCTTCTGGAAAAAGTCACCAACCTGGGCAACCTGGGTGACAAAGTAAACGTTAAGGCTGGTTACGGTCGTAACTACCTGCTGCCTTACGGCAAAGCTACCGCCGCGACCCCAGCCAACCTGGCTGCGTTCGAAGAGCGTCGTGCTGAGCTGGAAAAAGCCGCAGCTGACCGTAAAACTTCGGCTGAAAGCCGTGCCGCCCAACTGGCTGAGCTGGAAGTGACTATCACTGCCACCGCTGGTGACGAAGGCAAGCTGTTCGGTTCGATCGGTACTCACGACATCGCTGATGCACTGACCGCCTCTGGCGTTGAAGTTGCAAAAAGCGAAGTTCGTCTGCCGAACGGCACCATCCGCAACGTAGGCGAATTCGACGTAGCCGTGCACCTGCACGCCGAAGTTGAAGCCACCGTACGCGTTGTCGTGGTAGCAGCTTAAGCAGCACTTGTCGGCTGGCACCCTCGGGTGCTTGTCGGTAACATCGGGCACGATCCTGTTTACAGGTCGTGCCCTTTGTCTTTCTGCAGTTCCTGTTTTTCACACCCTGCTTTTCTAATATAACCAAGTGGCCATGAACGATATCTCCGCTCCCGAGCAATACGATCTGCAAACAGCTGCCCTGAAGGTGCCGCCGCATTCCATCGAGGCCGAACAGGCCGTGCTCGGTGGTCTGATGCTGGACAACAACGCCTGGGAACGCGTGCTCGATCAAGTCTCCGACGGCGATTTCTATCGGCATGACCACCGCCTGATCTTCCGCGCGATCGCCAAGCTCGCCGACCAGAACTCCCCGATCGACGTCGTGACCCTTGCCGAGCAATTGGACAAGGAAGGTCAGACCTCGCAGGTCGGTGGCCTCGGTTACCTCGGTGAACTGGCAAAAAACACGCCGTCCGTCGCCAACATCAAGGCTTATGCGCAAATCGTCCGGGCGCGGGCGACATTGCGGCAGTTGATCGGCATCGCCACCGAGATTGCCGACAGTGCCTTCAACCCGGAAGGCCGTACCGCGGAAGAGATTCTCGACGAGGCCGAGCGGCAGATCTTCCAGATCGCCGAGGCGCGGCCTAAAACGGGCGGCCCGGTGAGCGTGAATGACCTGCTGACCAAGGCCATCGACCGCATCGACACCTTGTTCAACACCGATAACGCCATCACGGGCCTGTCCACCGGTTACACCGACCTCGATGAGAAGACCAGCGGCCTGCAGCCGTCCGACCTGATCATCGTCGCCGGCCGTCCATCCATGGGTAAAACCACCTTTGCGATGAACCTGGTGGAAAACGCCGTGTTGCGCAGCGACAAGTGTGTATTGGTTTACTCGCTGGAGATGCCAGGCGAATCGCTGATCATGCGTATGCTCTCGTCTCTCGGCCGCATCGACCAAACCAAGGTCCGTGCCGGTCGACTGGACGACGACGATTGGCCGCGCCTGACCTCGGCGGTCAACCTGCTCAACGACCGCAAGCTGTTCATCGACGATACGGCGGGTATCAGCCCTTCGGAAATGCGTGCGCGGACCCGGCGTCTGGTGCGTGAGCACGGCGATGTCGCGCTGATCATGATCGACTACCTGCAGCTGATGCAGATCCCGGGTTCCGGCGGCGATAACCGGACCAACGAGATTTCCGAGATCTCCCGTTCCTTGAAAGCCTTGGCCAAGGAGTTCAACTGCCCGGTGGTGGCGCTGTCCCAGCTCAACCGCTCTCTGGAGCAACGTCCGAACAAACGCCCGATCAACTCCGACCTCCGGGAATCCGGAGCGATCGAGCAGGATGCTGACGTGATCATGTTCGTTTACCGGGATGAGGTTTATCACCCGGAAACCGAGCACAAAGGCATCGCCGAAATCATCATCGGCAAGCAGCGGAACGGCCCGATCGGCACGTCGCGACTGGCGTTCATCGGTAAGTACACCCGCTTCGAAAACCTGGCGCCGGGTAGCTACAACTTCGACGACGAATAAAAACCTGTGGGAGCGAGCCTGCTCGCGATAGCAGTGTGCCAGACAACATCAATGTCGACTGACACACCCCTATCGCGAGCAGGCTCGCTCCCACATGGGTCGTCCGTAATTTCCGACCATAGCCGTCGGAATTGGTCATTTTTTGTGCTATATTCCGCGCCCGCGATTTTTCATCTCAACACCGGTCATCGTCATGCAAACAGCCAAGCCGTTATTTGATTATCCCAAGTACTGGGCCGAATGTTTCGGTCCGGCGCCATTCCTGCCGATGAGCAGGGAGGAGATGGATCAGCTTGGCTGGGATTCCTGCGACATCATCATCGTCACCGGTGATGCCTACGTTGACCACCCGTCGTTCGGCATGGCGATCATCGGCCGGCTGCTGGAGTCGCAAGGCTTCCGCGTCGGGATCATTGCCCAACCGAACTGGCAGTCCAAAGACGATTTCATGAAGCTCGGCGAGCCGAACCTGTTTTTCGGCGTCGCGGCCGGCAACATGGATTCGATGATCAACCGCTACACCGCCGACAAAAAAATCCGTTCCGATGACGCCTACACCCCCGGTGGCATGGCGGGTAAGCGTCCGGACCGCGCGAGCCTGGTGTACAGCCAGCGCTGCAAGGAAGCCTACAAGAATGTGCCGATCGTACTTGGCGGCATCGAAGCTTCCCTGCGCCGCATCGCCCACTACGACTACTGGCAGGACCGGGTACGCAACTCGATCCTGATCGACGCCTGTGCCGATATCCTGCTCTACGGCAACGCCGAGCGTGCGATCGTCGAAGTCGCTCAGCGTCTGTCTTACGGTCACAAGATCGAAGACATTACCGACGTGCGCGGCACTGCGTTCATCCGCCGCGATACGCCGAAAGACTGGTACGAAGTCGACTCCACGCGCATCGACCGTCCGGGCAAGGTCGACAAGATTATCAACCCGTACGTCAACACCCAGGACACCCAGGCCTGCGCCATCGAGCAGGAAAAGGGCCCGGTTGAAGACCCGAGCGAAGCCAAAGTCGTGCAGATTCTGGCCAGCCCGAAAATGACCCGCGACAAGACGGTGATTCGTCTGCCGTCGGTCGAGAAAGTCCGTGGCGATGCGGTGCTCTACGCACACGCCAACCGCGTGTTGCACCTCGAAACCAACCCGGGCAACGCCCGCGCGCTGGTGCAGAAGCATGGCGAAGTCGACGTCTGGTTCAACCCGCCGCCGATTCCGATGACCACCGATGAAATGGACTACGTGTTCGGCATGCCTTACGCCCGTGTCCCGCATCCGGCGTACGGCAAGGAAAAAATCCCTGCCTACGACATGATCCGCTTCTCGGTGAACATCATGCGTGGCTGCTTCGGCGGCTGCACCTTCTGCTCGATCACCGAGCACGAAGGCCGGATCATCCAGAACCGTTCCGAAGAGTCGATCATTCGCGAAATCGAAGAGATCCGCGACAAGGTCCCAGGCTTCACCGGCGTCATTTCCGACCTCGGCGGCCCGACCGCGAACATGTACCGCATCGCCTGCAAGACCCCGGAAATCGAATCCGCGTGCCGCAAGCCATCGTGCGTGTTCCCTGGCATCTGCCCGAACCTGAACACCGATCACTCGTCGCTGATCCAGTTGTATCGCAGCGCCCGTGCGTTGCCGGGCGTGAAGAAGATTTTGATCGCTTCCGGCCTGCGTTACGACCTCGCGGTCGAGTCGCCGGAATACGTCAAGGAGCTGGTGACCCACCACGTTGGTGGTTACCTGAAGATCGCCCCGGAACACACCGAGGAAGGTCCGCTCAACCAGATGATGAAACCGGGCATCGGCAGCTATGACAAGTTCAAGCGCATGTTCGAGAAGTACACCAAGGAAGCCGGGAAAGAGCAGTACCTGATTCCGTACTTCATCGCCGCTCACCCGGGCACCACCGACGAAGACATGATGAACCTGGCCCTGTGGCTCAAGGGCAATGGCTTCCGTGCCGATCAGGTGCAGGCGTTCTACCCGTCGCCGATGGCCACCGCCACCGCGATGTACCACTCGGGCAAGAACCCGTTGCGCAAGGTGACTTACAAGAGCGACAGCGTGACCATCGTCAAGAGCGAAGAGCAGCGTCGTCTGCACAAGGCGTTCTTGCGTTATCACGACCCGAAAGGCTGGCCGATGTTGCGTGAAGCGCTGACCCGCATGGGCCGCGCCGACCTGATCGGGCCGGGCAAGGACCAATTGATCCCGCTGCATCAGCCGGCAACCGACAGCTACCAGAGCGCCCGTCGCAAGAACTCGACGCCAGCCGGTAGCCATAAAGTCGCGGGTGAGAAGACCACCAAGATCCTGACCCAGCACACTGGTTTGCCACCGCGCGCCAGCGATGGCGGCAATCCGTGGGACAAGCGTGAGCAGGCCAAGGCAGCGGCATTCGCCCGCAACCAGCAGGCAGCCAAGGAGCGCAAGGATGCGGCCAAAGGCAAGGGGCCCAAGCCTGCGCGCAAGCCGGTTGTGCCGCGTTAATCTGCGCGCCCTATCGCAAAACGCCAGCCTTAGTGCTGGCGTTTTGTTTTCTAGCGAGTGTGCGGTCCGTTTGCTAAGGTGATGCTCGCTTAAATGGCTCGCCGGGATAATTGATTTCCCTGTACAACGCCACAGCCTGAGGGAGCCGGGTTCGCCTGCGTTGAAGGCGGTACAGGCAATAAAGATCTCACCCCGATTTTCAAGGACGATTCACATGAGCAACCCCTTACCGGGTATCGGCATGGACTTCAGCCCCTCCCAGTTCATGGCCCGTCAACGCATCGACAGCCAGATCAACCTGCCACGCCTGTTCGCCGCCATCGACGCCGATCCCGGAATCGTCGGCGCGGGCGTGGTGTACATCGACGCCGAATTCAACGTAGTGACCCTGCGCGAGTTCAAACCGATATGCAGTATCAGGCCCAAGCGAATCATTTTGCGCGAGGCGCAGAAGTACATTGCGCCTGCTCAATTCGCCCAGCAGGTGCGGGACAATCCGCGCGAATCGCGCCTGGTTGGTGAGGCAGTCAACACCAGCTTATCGTGCGTGGGTGCAGTGATCGGCTGGATCGTAGTGCTCAGTGGCTCCGTGGCTATTCCGTTTTCGGCAGGGGCAAGTACGGTGGTCGCTGCGCTCGGTTATACCGCTGCGGCTGCCAGCTCAGTACAGTGTTTCGCCAGCGGCTATCGGACCCGCAATGAGATCGTCAACCCTGCCCGTAACGATGAGCTCGACAGCGAAGAGTGGTACCGGTACACCATGATTGCGCTGGATGCTGCGTCCCTGGTCGGGGTAGGCGCATCCACGCTGACAACGCTCAAACTGGTCAGGATGAATAAGGCCACGACCGGGAAAAGTGTCAGGGAAGTGCTCAGGGGGTTGAATCGACAGGAGCGTGCCAAACTGACCAAAGAACTATTGAGCATTAACGACCCGCGCTTGACGTCGAAGATGATCAAGTTGAAGCAATTGTCGGGTGAATTGCCCAAGCGTTTCACACCCACCGAGGTCAAGCATGCAACGGTCACTCAGATAAAAGACGCCTTGGGCGCCGCTATCGGTTTTACCGGCAGTGCAATTTCGGGGAATGTCCGCACCATTGCCGTAGGCCTGTACGAGGAGGCTGAGCAATGAATGAGCTGCCCAGCATTCGCAATTTTCTATCGAAGTATTTCCCGGTCTTCATGGGGGCAATATTCGCGTCAATTTTTACCCTGGTCTTTGCGGTGTCTTTATTTTTCGAAAGCTATTTTCGAAACCTTCCGTTGGCTGACAACGCCAAGTACTCTTTTTTCGGGGGGATCGCGCTGACCCTCATCGTCGTGCACTGCAATTTCATGGTCGCACGCGGTCGCCCGCAATGGGTGCGGCCTCTGGTCGTGCTCCTGGCCCTTTGTTTTCTTGGGGTATTGCCCACCATTGCATATGAGGTGCAACCCCTGATTTATGCTGTGACGTTGCTGTTCCCACTGCTGGCGCTATTGCTGCTCAACAGCAAACGTCACCGCGAGATGCGCCAGAAACTGCTTGAAGTACGTCACTTGCGCCAAGCTCTTATTGCAAAGCACAAAGCCCGTTAGTTGGTTAGATTCAGCACCCGCCCCTCACACGTGCGCCACAAATATGTGCAGCCCTCGCACTATAACCGCAGCCACGGCGCCGTTTTGGTGCTGTACTGCACCGGCGTCTGTTGATAAAGCGCAATGACCGCCGCTCTGGCATAAGTCTTGCGCCGCTTTCGATAACGTCCAGGCTCGCAGGAGGCACGCCGTGTCGATTCATGTCGCATTGCACCACGTCACGCATTACCGCTACGACCGCGCCGTTGAGCTCGGTCCGCAGATTGTTCGCCTGCGCCCGGCTGCCCACAGTCGTACGCGGATACTGTCGTATGCGCTGAAAGTCTCACCCGAGCAGCATTTCATTAACTGGCAGCAGGACCCTCAGGGCAATTACCTGGCACGGTTGGTGTTCCCGGAGAAAACCACTGAGCTGCGGATCGAAGTCGATCTGCTGGCGGAAATGGCAGTGTTCAATCCGTTCGACTTCTTCCTCGAACCCTACGCGGAAAAAATCCCGTTCACTTACGCTGCGGATGAGCGCAAGGAACTGGCGCCGTACCTGGAAACCTTGCCCCTTACACCAAAGTTCAAGGCCTATCTGGACGGCATCGACCGCACGCCGCTGCCGAGTGTGGACTTCCTCGTCGCGCTCAATCAGCGCCTGAGCGAAGACATCGGTTACCTGATCCGTATGGAGCCAGGCGTGCAGACGCCCGAGCACACCCTTGAGCACGCCTCCGGTTCCTGCCGCGACTCGGCATGGCTGTTGGTACAACTGCTGCGCAACCTGGGGCTGGCGGCACGTTTTGTCTCCGGCTATCTGATTCAACTCACCGCCGATGTCAAAAGTCTCGACGGCCCTTCTGGCACCGAAGTGGACTTCACTGACCTGCACGCCTGGTGCGAGGTTTATTTGCCCGGTGCGGGCTGGATCGGCCTGGACGCGACGTCAGGGCTGTTCGCCGGTGAAGGACACATTCCGTTGGCGTGTAGTCCCGATCCGGGCTCTGCGGCACCGATCAGTGGCCTGGTGGAACCGTGCGAGTGCGAGTTCACCCACGAAATGTCCGTGGAACGGATTTGGGAGGCGCCGCGCGTCACCAAGCCCTACACCGAAGATCAATGGCTGGCGATCCAGGCGCTGGGCCGGCAGATTGATGCCGACTTGCTGGAAGGTGACGTGCGCCTGACCATGGGCGGCGAGCCGACCTTCGTCTCCATCGACGACCCGGACGGCGCCGAGTGGAACACTGCGGCGCTCGGGCCGGACAAGCGTCGCCTGTCCGCCGAACTGTTCCAGCGCATGCGCAAGCGTTACGCGCCCAAAGGGCTGGTGCATTTCGGTCAGGGCAAGTGGTACCCCGGCGAGCAACTGCCGCGCTGGTCGCTCAATTGCTATTGGCGCCGCGATGGCGTGCCAATCTGGCACAACAGCGCGCTGATTGCCGATGAGCAGGAAGACTACGGCGCCGATGGCGAACTGGCCGGGCGTTTTCTGGCGAGTGTCGCTGAACGCCTGAAAATTCCGACGCGTTTTGTGTTCCCGGCCTACGAAGACAATTTCTATTACCTCTGGCGCGAAGGCACTTTGCCGCAGAACGTCAGCGCCGAAGATTCGCGTCTGGAAGAGCCGCTGGAGCGTGCGCGATTGCGCAAAGTCTTCAGTCAGGGCCTGGATAAAGTGATCGGCCAGGTGCTGCCACTGGCGCGCACGGCCAAGGGCGATCAGTGGCAAAGCGGTCGCTGGTATCTGCGCGACGAGCACTGCCGATTGGTACCGGGGGATTCGCCACTGGGTTATCGCTTGCCACTGGGTTCGCAGCCGTGGGTGAAAGCCGCCGAGTATCCCTTCATCTATCCCAACGACCCCAATCAGGAATTCCCGGCGCTTCCAGACACTCAACAGTTGAACAGCCCCGCAGCTGCAGCCGAGGCGGTCGAGCGCGATCTGAAAGTCGACGAATCCGCCGATTGGCTGACGCGCACTGCGTTCTGCGCCGAGGCACGGGAAGGGCGGTTGTACTTGTTCATGCCACCGCTGGAGCGGGTCGAGGATTACCTGGAACTGGTCACTGCGATCGAGGCCACCGCTCAGGAACTGCATTGCCCGGTGCTGCTGGAAGGCTATGAGCCGCCGAGCGATCCACGCCTGAGCAACTTCCGCATCACCCCGGATCCTGGCGTGATCGAGGTCAACGTACAGCCGTCCGCGACTTGGGATGAGTTGGTCGAGCGCACCGAGTTTCTCTACGAAGAAGCGCGCCAGACTCGGCTGACCACCGAAAAATTCATGATCGACGGCCGGCACACCGGCACCGGTGGCGGTAACCATTTCGTACTGGGCGGCGCGACACCGGCTGACTCACCTTTTCTTCGTCGTCCGGATTTGCTGCGCAGCCTCATCAGTTACTGGCATAACCATCCGTCCTTGTCCTACCTGTTTTCCGGATTGTTCATCGGCCCGACGTCCCAGGCGCCGCGCGTCGACGAAGCCCGCAACGATGCGTTGTACGAGCTGGAAATTGCCTTTGCCCAGATGCCTGAACCCGGCGAGGAATGCGCGCCATGGCTGGTCGACCGGCTGCTGCGCAACCTGCTGATCGACGTGACCGGCAACACGCATCGCGCCGAGTTCTGCATCGACAAACTCTATTCGCCCGACGGCGCGACGGGGCGTCTTGGCTTGCTGGAGCTGCGCGCGTTTGAAATGCCGCCCCATGCGCGCATGAGCCTGGCTCAGCAATTGCTGTTGAGGGCGCTGGTCGCGCGGTTCTGGCGCGAGCCTTACGCACCGCCGAAACTGGCACGTTGGGGCACTGAGCTGCATGACCGGTTCCTGTTGCCACACTTTATCGAGCAGGATTTCGCCGACGTCATCGTGGACCTCAATGCCTCGGGTTATCCGGTGCGGGCCGAGTGGTTCGCGGCGCATCTGGAATTTCGCTTTCCCAAGGTTGGCGATTACGCCGTCAGCGGCATCGAGCTGGAAGTGCGTCAGGCGCTGGAGCCTTGGCATGTGCTGGGTGAAGAGGGCGCGGTTGGCGGCACGGTGCGCTACGTGGATTCGTCCCTGGAGCGCTTGCAAGTGAAGCTCACCGGCCTGGCGCCGCAACGTTATTTGCTGACGTGCAATGGCGTTCCCGTGCCCTTGCAGCCGACCGGGCGGGTTGGCGAATTCGTCGCGGGCGTACGCTTTCGTGCCTGGCAGCCGGCCAACTGCCTGCAACCGACCATTCCCGTCCACGCGCCGTTGGTGTTCGACCTGCTCGACACCTGGATGCAACGTTCGCTGGGGGGCTGTCAGTACCACGTCGCCCATCCGGGCGGGCGCAACTATGACAGCTTGCCGGTGAACGCCAATGAAGCCGAGAGTCGGAGGATGGCGCGTTTCTTCCGCATCGGACACAGCCCAGGGAAACTTCCTATACCGATTCTGGAAATTAACGACGAGCTGCCGATGACTCTCGATTTGCGACGTTTCTAAACCGTACGCGACGCTCGGATTTTTCGTATATCCGGGCGTCATGAGCCTGCGTTAGTCTGACCGTTCCTTGCTGTCTGCCGAGCTTTCCATGCCTGATCTGCTTGACCGCTACCCGCTTACGGCGGGCACTTATCACGAACTGCTCGACGACAGTGGCGCCGTGCGCCCCCACTGGCGTCGGTTGTTCGACCAGTTGCAACGCAGCACGCCAGCGCAGCTGGTGCAGCGTCAGGCGCTGCTGACCCGGCAGATCCAGGAAAACGGCGTGACCTACAACGTCTACGCCGACCCCAAGGGCGCGGACCGACCGTGGGAACTGGACCTGCTGCCGCACGTGATCGCCGCTGATGAATGGGAGCAGTTGTCGGCGGGCATTGCCCAACGGGCGCGTCTGCTGAACGCGGTGCTGGCCGATCTGTACGGGCCGCAACGGCTGATCGCCGAAGGTCTTTTGCCTGCCGAGCTGGTATTCGGTCACAACAACTTCCTCTGGCCCTGTCAGGGCATCACGCCGCCCGACGGGGCCTTTTTGCATCTGTATGCCGTGGATCTGGCGCGCACGCCCGACGGTCGCTGGTGGGTCACGGCGGATCGGACTCAGGCACCCTCCGGCGCCGGTTACGCCCTGGAAAACCGCACGATCGTGTCCCGGGCCTTTCCCGAGTTGTACCGCGATTTGAAGGTGCAACACCTGGCCGGGTTCTTCCGCACGCTTCAGGAAACCCTGGCCCGTCAGGCGCCGAGCGACGATGAAGTGCCACTGGTGGTGCTGCTGACGCCGGGGCGTTTCAACGAAAGCTATTTTGAACATTTGTATCTGGCGCGACAGCTTGGTTATCCGTTGGTGGAGGGCGGCGACCTCACCGTGCGCGATGCCACGGTCTACCTGAAAACCTTGAGCGGCCTGCGCCGGGTCCACGCGATCATGCGCCGGCTCGACGACGATTTCTGCGACCCGCTGGAACTGCGCACCGACTCTGCACTCGGTGTGCCGGGCCTGCTCGAAGCCGTGCGACAGGGGCGAGTGCTGGTGGCCAACGCTCTGGGCAGCGGCGTTCTCGAGTCGCCGGGACTGTTGGGCTTCTTGCCCAAGATCAACCAGTTCCTGTTCGGCGAAGAGCTGATCCTGCCCTCTATCGCCACGTGGTGGTGTGGCGAAGCGCCGGTGCTGGCCCAGGCGTTGGAAAAATTGCCGGAATTGCTGATCAAGCCAGCGTTCCCGTCACAGAGCTTCGTGCCGGTGTTTGGCCGTGATTTGAGTGAAAAGCAGCGCCAGAGTCTCTCTGAGCGCATGCAGGCGCGCCCCTACGCCTATGTGGCGCAAGAACTGGCGCAATTGTCCCAGGCGCCGATCTGGCAGGCCGAGGGTGGCCAGTTGCAACCCCGGGCCATCGGCATGCGTGTTTATGCGGTGGCGAGTCGCGACGGGTATCGGGTTTTGCCCGGCGGTTTGACCCGGGTGGCCGCAGAGGCCGACGCTGAAGTGGTGTCGATGCAACGCGGCGGCGCGAGCAAGGACACTTGGGTGCTGGGGGATCGGCCTCCGAGCGGTGAACAATGGAAAGCCCAGCGCAACATCGGCGTGCATGATCTGGTGCGGCGCGATCCGTATCTGCCGTCGCGGGTGGTGGAAAACCTGTTCTGGTTCGGCCGTTACTGCGAGCGCTGCGATGACAGTGCGCGATTGCTGCGGATCATGCTGGCGCGCTACGTCGATGGCGATGACCCGCAAGCGCTGGAGGCCGCGGTCGATCTGGGTGAGCGGCTGATATTGCTGCCTGATGAAGGCGAGTTGCCTGAACGGTTGTTGGCGGCGCTGCTCGGCGACGATTGGCCGTTCAGCCTGCGTTCCAACCTGCAGCGCTTGCAGTGGGCTGCGTCGCAAGTGCGCGGCAAGCTCTCGCGGGAAAACTGGCAGGCGCTGGTGGAGTTGCAGCGTGAGGCCGTTGAACTGGAAACCGAAGAACCGGATTTCGGCGAGTTGCTGGACTTTCTCAACCGTCTGGTGATGTCGCTGGCGGCGCTGTCGGGTTTTGCGCTGGACGACATGACCCGGGACGAAGGCTGGCGCTTCCTGATGATCGGTCGACGGATCGAACGCCTGCAATTTCTCAGCGGTAGCCTGGCGGCGTTCCTGCGCGGCAGCGGTGCCTTCGATCAGGCCGGACTGGAATGGCTGCTGGAACTGGGCAACAGCAGCATCACCTACCGCTCGCGGTATCTGGCGGTGGCGCAATTGATCCCGGTGCTGGACTTGTTACTCCTCGACGAGCAGAACCCTCATGCGGTGCTGTTCCAGTTGAAGCTGGTGACCCGTACCCTTAAACGCTTGAACGATGACTTTGGCGTGCCGCGCGAAGCAGGCTTGCCGCTGCTGGTGGAGCGTCTGGCGCGCTTTGATCTGGGGTGTCTGGAGAATTCGCTGTTTGGTGAAGCCAGCGTGCGCGCTGCCATCAATGGCTTGGCTGATCTGCTGCAAGAGATTGCCGACGCGAGCGGGCAGGTGTCGGATCGTTTGGCATTGCGCCATTTCGCCCATGTCGATGATGTCAGCCAGCGTACGGTGTCCGTCTGATGAGCGCCCATTACCAGATTTTTCACGACACCCATTATCACTACGACAGCCCGGTGTCGCTCGCTCAGCAGTTGGCGCACCTGTGGCCGCGTTCTTGCGCCTGGCAGCGTTGTACCCAGCAACGATTGCAGATCAGCCCTGACCCGACGGCACGTCGCGATGAGCTGGACGTCTTCGGCAATCCGCTGACCCGGCTGGCGTTCGAACGGCCTCACGATGAGTTGCTGGTCAATGCCAGCCTTACCGTTGAAGTGTTGGCCCGGCCAACGCTGGATTTCAATCAATCGCCGGCCTGGGAAGATACCCGCAACGCACTGACCTACAGCAGTCAGCCGCTTTCGCCTGACGTGCTCGAAGCGTGCCGCTACCGGTTCGAATCGCCCTATGTGCATTTGAAGCGCAATTTCGTCGAGTTCTCGGAAAGCTGTTTTCCGGCGGGCCGGCCGTTGTTGCTCGGCGTTCAGGCGCTGATGGAAAAAATCTTCAGTGAATTCACTTTCGATGCCGAAGCCACTCAAGTGGCAACTCCACTGGTGGAAGTGCTGGAGCGCCGGCGCGGGGTATGCCAGGACTTCGCTCACCTGATGCTCGCTTGCGTGCGTTCCCGTGGGTTGGCGGCCCGTTACATCAGCGGCTATCTGCTGACTCAGCCACCACCGGGCCAGCCACGGCTGATCGGTGCCGATGCATCGCACGCCTGGGTTTCAGTGTTTTGCCCGGTATTGGGTTGGGTGGATTTCGATCCGACCAACAATGTGCAACCGGCGCTGGAGCACATCACCTTGGCCTGGGGCCGGGATTTTTCGGATGTTTCGCCGTTGCGTGGGGTCATACTGGGGGGCGGAAATCACGATCCCGAAGTCCGGGTCACCGTGATGCCACTGGAGTAACGCAGATCCCCAGTAGGAGTAAGCGGATGTGCAGTTCTTTCGGGATGGAGGTATTTCAGACTGGTCTGTGAGGGTCAGCAACATCGCTGCTGACCCTGGACACAGATCCGGTGGGCCTGATCAGATCATCGGGCCCTGAGGGTCTCAGGCGTCGGGCGCCTGATCTTTCGGTGCTTCAACATCACTTTCTGCGGCCACTTCACCCTCTGCTTCCGGGTTCAGTGCGGCGGCTTCTTCTTCAGCTGTAGCTTTCTTGCGCTGAAGCTTTTCCTCTTTCTTCTGCTCCTTGGCCAAGTCTCTCTGACGTTTGGCGAAGGAATAATTAGGTTTAGCCATGGGCGATCCTCTGGGGTCGAAGGTGAGGTTGAGCGGCGCATATTCTGCCCTGTATCGGTGCCGAGCCGTTAGCTGGGTTTTTGCTCTGTCCACTTTGGCACTACTGTTGGCTGCCAGGCGTCCAGGGCATCGAGCAGGTTTTGCGGCGATTCGCTCACTTGCAGCATGTCACGGTGTGCTTCTCGAACGAAGCCTTCGCCGACGATATGATCAAGAAAACCGGTCAATTTGCTATAGAAGCCGTTCACTTCCAGCAGTCCCAGCGGTTTACCGTGGTAGCCGAGCTGACCCCAGGTCCAGACTTCGAACAGTTCTTCCAGAGTGCCCAGGCCACCGGGCAGAGCGATGAACGCGTCACTGAGCTCGGCCATCCGCGCCTTACGCGCATGCATGCCGTCGACCACTTCCAGGCGCGTGAGGCCGCTGTGGCCGATTTCCTTGTCCTTGAGGCTTTGCGGGATGATCCCGATCACCTCACCGCCGGCCGCCAGTGCGGCGTCGGCCACAATCCCCATCAACCCGACGGCGCCGCCGCCATAGACCAGGGTCAGCTTGCGCTCGGCCAATGCTCGCCCGAGGGCGACAGCCGCTTCACGATAAGCCGGGTTGGTGCCGGTGCTGGCACCGCAAAATACACAAACGGATGCTAAAGACATGCCTTACTCCATGGTCAGGATGGCCACAGAGTAAAGGCAGAGGCGCGGCGCTCCAAGGTCTAAACTGCGCGTTGGGACGTTTCACAGGTGCCACTGGCGCCACAGGCGTAAGCGGCGAGCAAACTGCACAAAAAGCTGTTGATGGACATGACAGACGCTCCGGATAAGTGATGACGACCTGATGATAGGGCCGACCTAGACGTCTGGCTGGTAGATTGTTTCGATAGGTGTCATAGCTCTAAAGTTGTATACAATTTTTGATTCAGGTCATAGGAACTTGCGAAGTTTTCAGGCAGTCTTCTGTCCATTCGCACTTTTGTTAACCCTGCCTTGGAGATTCACCATGTTTGCCAAACTTGTTGCGGTATCCCTGCTGACACTGGCCAGCAGTCAATTGATGGCTGCCGAGTGCAAGACAACCATCGACTCCACCGACCAAATGTCCTTCAACACCAAGGCCATTGAAATCGACAAAAGCTGCAAAACCTTCACCGTTGAACTGACCCATTCCGGCAACCTGCCGAAAAATGTGATGGGCCATAACTGGGTGCTGAGCAAAGAAGCTGACATGCAGCCGATTGCCACTGATGGCCTGGCTGCCGGTATCGACAAGAACTACCTGAAGGAAGGTGATGCGCGCATTATCGCTCACACCAAAATCATCGGTGCCAAGGAAACCGATTCGGTGACTTTCGATGTGTCGAAGCTTGATGCTGCCGAGAAATACGGCTTCTTCTGCTCGTTCCCGGGCCACATCTCGATGATGAAAGGCACGGTTACGCTGAAATAAGCGAATCGGGCTCATAAAAAAAGCGTCCTGTGAGGGACGCTTTTTTTTGTGCCTGACATTTGACCGAGTCATCGTTCATCGCTAGCAGGCTAGCTCCCGCAGTGGATCTGCGACACTCCGCAAGTCCCCTGTGGGAGCTAGCCTGCTAGCGATGTGGTCGGTTCAGGCGCCGCCTTGCTTATGGTGCAAACGGCATCACTCGCTTGTGATGGGTCTTTTTGTACGTATCACAAATGATCTTGAACGCTTCCTCACGCACCGGCTCACCGTGCAGGAACGCGTCGATCTCGGCGTAGGTCACGCCATGGGACGCTTCGTCCGGTTTACCCGGCGACAGGTCTTCCAGGTCGGCGGTCGGGACTTTTTCCACCAGCGATTCCGGTGCGCCGAAACTACGGGCAATGGCCCGGACCTGGTTTTTCACCAGACCGCTCAACGGGGCCAGGTCGCAAGCACCGTCACCGAACTTGGTGAAGAACCCCATCACCGCTTCTGCCGCGTGGTCGGTGCCGATCACCAGGCCATGGGCCGCGCCGGCGATGGTGTACTGGGCGACCATACGCATCCGCGCCTTGGTGTTGCCGAGGACGAAATCCACCGACACCGCGTGCTTGCCTTCGAAGGCTGCCACTTCATTGGCCAGGGACTTGACCGCCGGGCCGATGTTTACGGTGTGACGCTCGTCCGGCTTGATGAAATCCACCGAAGCCTGGGCGTCGTGTTCATCGAACTGGGTTTCGTACGGCAGGCGCACGGCGATGAACTTGTAGTTGTCATCACCGGTGCGGGTACGCAGTTCACACATGGCGCGCTGGGCCAGCAGGCCGGCGGTCAGGGAGTCCACGCCGCCGCTGATGCCAAGCACCAGGGTCTTGAGCCCGGAATTGACCAGGCAATCCTGGATGAAGGTAATGCGCCGGGCGATTTCTGCCTCGAGGGCGGCCTTGTCGGCGAATGGGGGTTGAACCTTGAGCTGCTCAGCAATCTCACGCTGTACGGCTTGCATGAATTCACTCCTTGCTTGGTGTGCTGGAAAGGGCGGCAGGAACTTTGAAAACGTGTCGCAAGTAGGCGACGAAATTCGGGTCTTTGCAGTGAGTCTTGCCAGGCTCGTCGGAGATCTTTGCCACCGGTTGGCCGTTGCAGGCCGCCATTTTAAGCACGATGCTCATCGGTTCGACACCTGGAATATCGCACGTCAGGTTAGTGCCGATGCCGAAGCTGACATTGATCCGACCGCGTAATGCGCGAAATATTTCCAGCGCCTTGGGCAGCGTCAGACTGTCGGAGAACGTCAGGGTCTTGCTCATCGGGTCGATGCCCAGCTTTTGATAGTGGGCGATCGCCTTTTCTGCCCAGATCACCGGATCCCCGGAGTCATGGCGCAAGCCGTCAAAGAGTTTGGCGAAGTACAGGTCGAAGTCGTTGAGGAAGGCATCCATGGTGATGCAGTCAGTCAAGGCGATCCCGAGCAAACCCCGGTATTCGCGGACCCAGCAATCGAGGGCGGCGATCTGGCTGTCGATCAGCCGCGGGCCGAGTTGCTGGTGCGCCATGATCCACTCGTGAGCCATGGTGCCCAGCGGTTTCATGTCCAGTTCCCGGGACAAATGCACGTTGCTGGTGCCGACGAAACGACCGGGGAAATCGTGCTTGAGCACGTTCACTACTTCTTCCTGCACTCGGTAGGAAAAGCGACGGCGAGTACCGAAATCGGCTACCTGCAATTCCGACAATTCGTCGCTGCCGGCGTTAGCGGTCAGCCAGTCGAACTTGCGATAGAGCTGCTCACGCGCCTGCTCCAGTACGATTTCGCGATAGCGATAGCGGTTGCGCACTTCGCTGACGATGGACAGCAGCGGCACTTCGAACAGGATCACATGCAGCCACGGTCCGCGCAGGCGGATGAACAATTCGCCGTTTTCGATGCCGGTGTGGACGTAGCGCAGGTTGAAGCGGAACAACCCGAGGAACCGCAGGAAATCCGGCTTCATGAAGCTGATGCGCTCCATGAAACTCAACTGGTCGGCGGTCAGGCTCAACTCGGCCAGGCGCTCGATCTGGACGCGGATTTCCGCCAGGTACGGGTGCAGATCTTCACTGTTGCGGCAACGGAACTCCCATTCGACGTCCACGTTCGGGTAGTTGTGCAGCACCGCCTGCATCATCGTCAGTTTGTAGAAGTCGGTGTCGAGCAGGTTCTGCACGATGCGATCGGCAAACACACTCTCGCTCATAACGGGGTTCTCCAGGCTGGCCGCGCCTGTGGCAGCGACGTTGCAGCTGTTTCAATGAATGGGGCTAGTGGCGCATATCAGTGCCGGGTATTGCCAGCGATTTTTATACCGCAGCAGATCCCTGTGGTAGCGAGCCTGCTCGCGATAGCGGTTTGTCAGTCGACTTTGATGTTGTCTGACACGCCGCCTTCACGAGCAGGCCCGCTACCACCGGGGATTGTGTGAAGGCTTAAGCTTGCGGCATGTCCGGGCTATCAACCTGCTCCAGCATCCACTTCACAAAATCCCGCACTTTGGGCACTTCCGCCGAGTGCTCTGGATAGGCCAGGTAATAGGCGTCGGAACTGGGCATCGCGTGCTGCCAGGGTATGACCAGCTTGCCGTCGGCCAATTCCTCTTCCACCAGAAACCGCGGCAACAGCGCCACGCCGCAGCCGACCTGCGCGGCGCGGATGCACATGTAGAAGGTCTCGAAGCGCGGCCCGTGGTAGCTGTGTTCGGTGTGGTAGCCCTGGCTGTCGAACCAGTCGTGCCAGGCCTGCGGTCGGGAGGCGTTTTGCAGCAGGACCAGGTCGGTGAGTTGGGTCGGATCAGTGAACGGTGTAGCCGGCAGGCTGCCCGGTGCGCACACGGGAACAAGCTCTTCGCCGAACAACTTCAGGCATTCGGTGCGGGGCCGTGAGCCCTGGCCGAAATAGAACGCCAGATCGCTGCGACCTTGCAGCAGGTCATCGGCTTCCTGCTCGCTGCACAGGTCCAGATGAATCGACGGATGACGCAGTCGCCAGCCTTTCAAGCGAGGCACCAGCCAACGGGCGCCGAACGTCGGTGGCGTCGAGACGCGCAGGACTTCGGTCTCACCGCCGTAGGAACGCAGGTAATGGGTCGACATCTCGACCTGCGTGAGGATTTTTCGTACCTCCACCAGGTACAAATCACCGGCAGGGGTCATTTGCAGGCGTCGGCGCACCCGACGGAACAACAGGTGCTGCAACAATTCCTCGAGTTGCGCGACCTGCTTGCTGACGGCGCTCTGGGTCAGGTTCAGCTCTTCGGCGGCCCGCGTGAAACTCAAATGCCGGGTCACGGCCTCGAAACACTGCAGCGCGGTGATCGACGGCAGGTAGCGTTTATTCAGCATGGGTTGTCCTTTTTTCTTGTTTCTTGCTGACCAGCAATTCGCAGCATGAATAAACGGAATGATATCTCTCTTAAAGGTCGTTTGTTGGGTAACCTCCGGCGAGCTAAAACTACAGGTCTGATCAGTCGTGATATTCCGACTGCACGTTTTCTGTTTTTTGCTTGAGGAGTGACCCATGGTTGCCGCATTGCTTGATCGTCTTGGTGTGAACCCGGCCCTGTACCAGAACGGCAAAGTGCCGGTGCATTCGCCGATCGATGGCAGCAAGATCGCCTCTGTGAACTGGGAAGGCGCCGCTGAAGTCGAGCAGCACATCAGTCGCGCAGATCATGCGTTCGAATTGTGGCGCAAGGTCCCGGCACCGCGCCGTGGCGAACTGGTACGCCAACTGGGCGACATCCTGCGTGAATACAAGGCCGACCTCGGCGAGCTGGTGTCCTGGGAAGCCGGCAAGATCACTCAGGAAGGCCTGGGTGAAGTTCAGGAAATGATCGACATCTGCGACTTCGCCGTCGGCCTGTCCCGTCAGTTGTACGGTTTGACCATCGCTTCCGAGCGTCCTGGCCACCACATGCGCGAAACCTGGCACCCGCTGGGCATCGTTGGCGTGATCAGTGCGTTCAACTTCCCGGTGGCGGTCTGGGCCTGGAACACCACGCTGGCGCTGGTCTGTGGCAACCCGGTGATCTGGAAACCGTCGGAGAAAACCCCGCTGACCGCACTGGCCTGCCAGGCGCTGTTCGACCGTGTACTGAAAAACTTCAGCGATGCACCTCCGCACCTGAGCCAAGTGATCATCGGTGGCCGCGATGCCGGCGAGGCGCTGGTCGATGACCCGCGTGTCGCGCTGATCAGCGCTACCGGCAGCACCCGCATGGGCCGCGAAGTGGCGCCGAAAATCGCCGCGCGATTCGCCCGCAGCATTCTGGAGCTGGGCGGCAACAACGCCATGATCCTCGGCCCAAGCGCCGATCTGGACATGGCTGTTCGCGCGATCCTGTTCAGCGCCGTCGGCACCGCCGGTCAGCGTTGCACCACGTTGCGTCGCCTGATCGCTCACGAATCGGTGAAGGAAGAAATCGTTACCCGCCTGAAAGCCGCTTATTCCAAAGTGCGCATCGGCAACCCGCTGGAAGGCAACCTGATCGGCCCGCTGATCGACAAACACAGCTTCGACAACATGCAGGACGCGCTGGAACAGGCCTTGAGCGAAGGCGGCCGGGTCTTCGGCGGCAAGCGTCAGCTGGAAGACAAATACCCGAACGCTTACTACGTCTCGCCGGCCATCGTTGAAATGCCGGAGCAGAGCGACGTGGTCTGTCATGAAACCTTCGCGCCGATCCTGTACGTGGTCGGTTACAAGGACTTCGACGAGGCCCTGCGCCTGAACAACGCCGTGCCGCAAGGCCTGTCCTCGTGCATCTTCACCACCGATGTGCGTGAAGCCGAGCAGTTCATGTCGGCGGTGGGCAGCGACTGTGGCATCGCCAACGTCAACATCGGCCCGAGCGGCGCGGAAATCGGCGGCGCGTTTGGTGGCGAGAAAGAGACGGGTGGTGGTCGTGAGTCGGGTTCCGATGCATGGCGCGGGTACATGCGCCGCCAGACCAACACCGTGAACTATTCGCTGGAGTTGCCGTTGGCGCAGGGGATTACGTTCGACTGATCGGGCCCCATCGCTGGCAAGCCAGCTCCTGCACGGCCTGTGTCGTGGCGCATAACCTGTAGGAGCTGGCTTGCCAGCGAAGCTTTTTCTGTTTGTTAGGTTTCTGTTGGAGTCTGGCAATGCCGTTACGCGAAGAGTGTCTGTGGGAAAAACTGACGCCGCAAAGGCCTGATAATGCGGCGCTCAAGAGCGAAGTAACGGCCGATGTTTGCGTCATCGGCGCCGGGTTCACCGGTCTGTCGGCGGCGGTGCATCTGCTGGAACAAGGCAAAACGGTGTGTGTGCTGGAAGCCCATCGTGCCGGTCATGGTGGTTCGGGGCGCAACGTCGGGCTGGTCAACGCCGGGATGTGGATTCCACCGGACGACATCGAGGCCGGGTTCGGCGAAGCGGTGGGCAGTCAGCTCAATCGCATGCTGGGGGCGGCACCTTCGTTGGTGTTCAGCCTTGTGGACAAATACAACATCGATTGCCAGTTACGCCGTGAAGGCACGTTGCACATGGCGCATAACGCCCGTGGTGAAGCGGACCTGCGCAGTCGTGAAGAACAATGGAAGCGTCGCGGTGCGCCGGTCGAACTGCTGACCGGTCAAGCCTGCGAACAAGCGACTGGCACCAGGAAAATCGCCGCCGCGTTGCTCGATCGACGTGCCGGTACGATCAACCCGATGGCGTACACCACCGGTTTGGCCAAAGCGGCCATCGGGCTTGGCGGTCGGTTGTTCGATCATTCTCCCGTGACTCGACTCGAACGTCAGGGCCAGCGCTGGTCGGTGCAAACGGCACAGGGTTCGGTGCTTGCCGAGCAAGTCGTGATTGCGTCCAACGCTTACACCGAAGGTGACTGGACGGAACTGCGACGCAACTTCTTTCCCGGTTACTACTATCAAGTGGCCTCGGTCCCGCTGACTGACGATGCCTCGCAACAAATCCTCCCCGGTGGACAGGGTTCCTGGGACACCCGTCAGGTCCTCAGCAGTATTCGTCGCGACAAAGATGGCCGTTTGCTGCTGGGGAGCCTGGGTAATGGCAATCAGAAGCCGACCTGGTTCCTCAAGGCTTGGGCCGACCGGGTTCAGCAGCACTATTTTCCGTACCTCAAGCAGGTGGAATGGGAGTGCACCTGGACCGGTTGCATCGCGTTTACTCCCGATCATTTGATGCGCCTGTTCGAACCGGCGCCCGGTTTAGTGGCAGTCACTGGCTACAACGGTCGAGGGGTGACTACTGGCACTGTAGTGGGCAAAGCCTTTGCCGATTATTTGTGTAACGGAAATCCTCAGGCACTGCCGATTCCTTTCGCACCCATGCAGCCACTGGCGGGGGTGGGGCTGCGTAGCTGTCTGTATGAAGCGGGATTTTCGCTGTATCACGCGGGCCAGTGCTTGCGGATCGTGATTTGATTGTTGAAATTTGTTGCGGGGAGCGGCGCTTTTCGGCGCAGCGACTAGCCTGTAAAAGGTGCGGGTTGTAGCAGTACCGCACCAGCAGTGTGCACTTCGGTGACGTACGTTGTTACAGGCTGGTTGCACTTCGTTTGGCGCTGCGGTTGCAATGATGGCGCACGCGGGTTGCGCCTTAATAAATAAATGGTTCCACCTTCAGCGGTTTAGACGGTTGCACGTCCAATGAAAATGGACTCGAAACAGTCGAAATAACAATAAAGCAGCGACTTTTTTCAGAATAAAAAACCGATGGCACGGCCCTTGCTCTGAGCATTCAGTGAAGTCGCAGTGCCAACTAAAAAAAACCTTGGAGCACCACCTCATGTCCCAGACGTTTTACAAGAAAGGCTTTCTGGCCCTCGCAGTGGCAGCTGCGTTGGGTGTTTCTGCGTTTGCACAGGCTGACGTAAAAATCGGTGTTGCGGGTCCTATGACAGGCGCCAACGCAGCATTTGGCGAGCAGTACATGAAGGGTGCACAGGCAGCAGCCGATGCAATCAACGCGTCGGGCGGCGTCAACGGGGAAAAAATCGTACTGGTCAAGGGCGATGACGCCTGCGAACCGAAACAGGCTGTGACGGTCGCCAAGGACCTGACCAACCAGAAAGTGGCAGGTGTGGTCGGTCACTTCTGCTCCTCGTCGACCATCCCGGCCTCCGAGATCTACGACGAAGCAGGCATCATCGCAATCACTCCGGGCTCCACCAACCCGCAAGTGACCGAACGCGGCCTGAGCGCCATGTTCCGTATGTGCGGCCGTGACGACCAACAGGGCATCGTTGCCGGCGACTACATCGTCGACGTGCTCAAGGGCAAGAAAGTCGTGGTTCTGCACGACAAAGACACCTACGGTCAAGGTCTGGCGGATGCCACCAAGGCTCAACTGGCCAAGCGCGGCGTGACACCAGTGCTGTACGAAGGTCTGACCCGTGGCGAGAAAGACTTCAGCGCCGTGGTGACCAAGATCCGTGCAGCCGGTGCCGATGTCGTCTATTTCGGCGGCCTGCACCCGGAAGCCGGTCCACTGGTTCGCCAACTGCGTGAACAAGGCCTCAAGGACGTCAAATTCATGTCCGATGATGGCATCGTGACTGACGAACTCGTGACCACCGCCGGTGGCCCGCAGAACGTTGATGGCGTGTACATGACCTTCGGCGCCGACCCACGTCTGCTGCCAGACAGCAAGACCGTGGTAGACACCTTCCGCAAGGCCGGCACCGAGCCTGAAGGCTACACCCTGTACGCCTACGCTTCGGTTCAGACCCTGGCGGCTGCTTTCAACGGCGCCAAGTCCAACAGCGGCGAAAAAGCGGCTGAGTGGCTGAAGAAAAACCCGGTTAAAACCGTAATGGGCGAGAAGACCTGGGACGCCAAGGGCGACCTGAAAGTCTCCGACTACGTGGTTTACCAGTGGGACAAGGATGGCAAATACCACCAACTGGAAAAACAGAAGTGATATGAGCTGCTGAACTACCCGGCGCCTTGTGCGCCGGGTAGTCAACCAACATGTCCGTGCAGTACCTGTCTTTTCTCGTAGAGCTGCACACAACCGTGTTGCGCGGGTGGCTGAACCCCGGTCCGTCGCACCTGGCTTCTGTGCAGTCTCTCAAATGCGTGAGATTGCGTTATGGATGGTATTTTCCTGCAGCAACTGGTCAACGGCCTGACCCTCGGGTCGGTCTATGGCCTGATCGCCATCGGCTACACAATGGTCTATGGCATCATCGGCATGATCAACTTCGCCCACGGCGAGGTTTATATGATTTCCGCTTACCTCGCGGCTATCAGTCTGGCTCTGCTGGCATACTTCGGTATTGAATCCTTCCCTCTGCTGATGCTTGGCACACTGGTCTTCACCATCATCGTCACGGCGGTGTATGGCTGGGTCATCGAGCGTGTGGCCTACAAACCCCTGCGGAACTCCACCCGACTGGCACCGCTGATCAGCGCCATCGGTATTTCCCTTATCCTGCAAAACTATGCACAGATCGCACAGGGCGCCCGTCAACAAGGCGTACCGACCCTTCTGACCGGTGCATGGCGAGTGGAGGTCGGAAGCGGCTTCGTCCAGCTCACCTACACCAAGATCTTCATCCTGATTGCCGCATTCGCCGGCATGGCCCTGCTGACCTACGTCATCAAGTACACCAAGCTCGGCCGCATGTGCCGCGCCACCCAGCAAGACCGCAAGATGGCCTCGATCCTTGGGATCAACACCGACCGCGTCATTTCCTACGTGTTCATCATCGGTGCGGCAATGGCGGCCCTGGCCGGCGTGCTGATCACCATGAACTACGGCACGTTCGACTTCTACGCAGGCTTTGTCATCGGCATCAAGGCGTTCACCGCAGCGGTACTCGGCGGGATCGGTTCGCTGCCTGGGGCGATGCTCGGCGGGATCATTCTCGGGATTTCCGAGTCGCTGTTCTCGGGCCTGGTCAACTCGGACTACAAAGACGTTTTCAGCTTCTCGCTGCTCGTTCTCGTTCTGGTCTTTCGGCCCCAAGGCCTGCTCGGCCGTCCTCTTGTGTCGAAGGTGTAAGCGATGTCTTCAACCACTAAAAAAACCATTGATCTCAAAAGAAGCCTGGTTGACGCGATTCTTGCAGGTCTAGTCGCCCTCATCGTGTTCGGCCCGATTGTTGGCGTAGTCCTTGACGGCTACGGCTTCAACCTGGAAACGACCCGAGTGGCGTGGATTGTCGCCATCGTCATGGCCGGCCGTTTTGCCCTGAGCCTGTTCCTGCAAACGCCCAAAGGCCTGAGAATTCTCGAAGGCTTTGAAAGCACCGGCTCCGGGGTTCATGTACTGCCACCTGATTACAAATCCCGTTTGCGCTGGATCCTCCCACTGGTGGTTGTCATCGCCGTGGTGTTCCCGTTCTTCTCCAACTCCTACCTGTTGGGCGTGGTCATCCTCGGGTTGATCTACGTGCTTTTGGGCCTGGGCCTGAACATCGTGGTCGGCCTGGCCGGCCTGCTCGACCTCGGTTACGTGGCGTTCTATGCCATCGGCGCCTATGGGTTGGCGCTCGGTTATCAATACCTCGGACTGGGTTTCTGGACGGTGCTGCCACTGGCGGCGATCACGGCGGGGCTGGCCGGTTGCATCCTTGGTTTTCCGGTGTTGCGCCTGCACGGTGACTACCTGGCGATCGTGACCCTCGGCTTCGGTGAAATCATCCGCTTGGTCCTCAACAACTGGCTGAGCCTGACCGGTGGTCCGAATGGCATGGCGGCGCCGCTGCCAACCTTCTTCGGCCTCGAATTCGGCAAACGGGCGAAGGACGGCGGTGTACCGTTTCATGAGTTTTTCGGCATCGCCTACAACCCGGACGTGAAGTACTACTTCATCTATGCGGTGTTGTTCCTGGTGGTACTGGCCGTGCTCTACATCAAGCATCGTCTGGTCAAAATGCCGGTCGGTCGCGCCTGGGAAGCCTTGCGCGAAGACGAAATCGCCTGCCGCTCCATGGGCCTGAACCACGTGCTGGTCAAGCTTTCGGCGTTCACCATCGGTGCGTCAACGGCAGGTCTGGCGGGTGTGTTCTTCGCCACCTACCAGGGTTTCGTCAACCCGACTTCGTTCACCTTCTTTGAATCGGCCCTGATCCTCGCCATCGTGGTACTCGGTGGCATGGGCTCGACCATTGGCGTGGTCATCGCAGCCTTCGTGCTGACCGTGGCCCCGGAACTGTTGCGTGGCTTCGCGGAATACCGCGTGCTGCTGTTCGGCATCCTGATGGTGTTGATGATGATCTGGCGACCGCGCGGCCTGATTCGGATCAGCCGTACCGGTGTGACCCCGCGTAAAGGAGTAGCGCCATGAGCGAAGTCGTACTCTCGGTCGAGAAGCTGATGATGCACTTCGGCGGCATCAAGGCGTTGAACGACGTCAGCCTGAAAGTCCACCGCAACTCGATCTTCGCGTTGATCGGCCCCAACGGCGCCGGCAAAACTACGGTGTTCAACTGCCTGACCGGTTTCTACAAGGCCTCCGGTGGCAAGATCGAACTCAGCGTGCGGGGCGAGCAGACCAACGTCATCCAGTTGCTGGGCGAATCGTTCAAACCTGCGGATTTCGTTTCGCCGAAATCCTTTCTCAGTCGGCTGTATTACAAGATGTTCGGCGGCACTCACCTGGTGAACCGGGCCGGCCTGGCGCGGACTTTCCAGAACATTCGCCTGTTCAAGGAAATGTCGGTGCTGGAAAACCTGCTGGTGGCCCAGCACATGTGGGTCAACCGCAGCATGCTCGCCGGTATCCTCAACACCAAGGGCTACCGCAAGGCTGAAAGCGATGCGCTGGACCACGCTTTCTACTGGCTGGAAGTGGTGGACCTGGTGGATTGCGCCAACCGTCTGGCCGGCGAGTTGTCCTACGGGCAGCAGCGTCGTCTGGAGATTGCGCGGGCCATGTGCACCCGGCCACAGATTATCTGCCTCGACGAACCGGCCGCCGGCCTCAACCCTCAGGAAACCGAAGCGCTGAGCGCGATGATCCGGCTGCTGCGCGACGAGCATGATCTGACCGTGGTGCTGATCGAACACGACATGGGCATGGTTATGAGCATTTCCGACCACATCGTGGTACTGGACCACGGCGTCGTCATCGCCGAGGGTGGACCCGATGCGATACGCAATGATCCGAAAGTGATTGCCGCCTACCTGGGCGCCGATGAAGAGGAAGTGGTGCTATGAGCCAACCGATCCTCGAACTCAAAGACCTGGACGTGTTTTACGGCCCGATCCAGGCGCTGAAAAAAGTCTCGCTGCACATCAACGAAGGGGAAACCGTCAGCCTCATCGGCTCCAACGGCGCGGGCAAGTCGACCCTGCTGATGTCGATCTTCGGCCAGCCGCGCGCGGCAGACGGGCAGATCATCTATCAGGGCGTGGACATCACCCATAAGTCGTCGCACTACATTGCGTCCCACGGCATTGCACAATCACCGGAAGGCCGGCGCGTGTTCCCCGACATGACCGTCGAGGAAAACCTGCTGATGGGCACCATCCCGATCGGTGACAAGTACGCCAAGGAAGACATGCAGCGCATGTTCGAGCTGTTTCCGCGTCTCGAAGAGCGGCGGACCCAGCGGGCCATGACCATGTCCGGCGGCGAGCAGCAAATGCTCGCCATCGCCCGTGCGCTGATGAGCCGGCCGAAACTGCTGTTGCTCGATGAGCCGAGCCTGGGGCTCGCGCCGATTGTGGTGAAACAGATCTTCGCCACGCTGCGGGAACTGGCCAAGACCGGCATGACCATCTTTCTGGTCGAGCAGAACGCCAACCACGCCCTGCGGTTGTCGGATCGGGCCTACGTGATGGTCAACGGCGAGATCCGCCTCAGTGGCACCGGCAAGGAGCTGCTGGTGAACGAAGAAGTGCGTAACGCCTATCTCGGCGGGCATTGAGTCCATCGTTGTAATCAACAAGCCCTGGCGAGCAATTGCCGGGGCTTTTTTACATCTCCAATACGCCACAAATCCCTGTGGGAGCGAGCTTGCTCGCGATAGCGTCATAACAGTCACAAATGAGGTGACGGACCCACCGCTATCGCGCGCAAGCTCGCTCCCACAAGTGTCCGTGGTGTGCTTTGGGGAAATTGTGGAAAACAAATTCACCAAGCTCTCAAAGCGCGACATAAAGCCGCTGCAAATAGTTGTTTTGTCACGGTTTTGACTTGTCCCCGTTTGCTGTGGAGCTGGCTGTGAATAACGTGGGAGTAGCTGGCTGAGAGCCTTTAAAATCATGGCCTGCAGAGATGTGATTGTTTTTTGATCAGGTGTTTTTGTCGGGCTTGGGGTCAGCATTGTCAACCTTTTTATTGGTGACGAAAGTGGCCTGAAAAACACGAGGTCAGCCTGTGGATAAGTCTGTGGTTAAACTCTGGAAAGACTCGGCTAACGGCCGTAGTTACTGGCTTGGCGCCATCGTTGGCTAACCCGGTCAATCGTGCAGAATGCCTTGGACTACACAGCCAGCACTTCAGGGTCAAGCGAAAAACTTTCTGATCTGCCCGCAAAGCCTTGTGCACAGCGGCTTCCAGCTTTTTCACTTGCCCCCGGAAACTGTGGACCGGCCTGTGGATAACGTGCGCGTACATGGCTGCAGGCCACGGTGTATATGGCGTCGCCAGCATTGATCATTTTTCGTACAGATTTTCTGATGGTTGCCGCTGTCGGCAAGGCCGGGCATGCTGCCAGCTGATTTTCTATTCCAATGGCGACCCGTGCGCCGAAGCAAGGAGAACACGATGTCCAACACCCTGTTTATTACCGGCGCGACTTCCGGTTTTGGCGAAGCCTGTGCCCGTCGTTTTGCCGAGGCAGGCTGGAAACTGGTGCTGACAGGTCGTCGTGAAGAGCGCCTGAATGCCTTGTGCGCCGAGTTGTCGAAGCAGACCGAGGTCCATGGCCTGGTGCTCGACGTGCGTGATCGCAAGGCCATGGAGGAGGCGATCGGTAATCTGCCACCTTCCTTCGCCAAGCTGCGCGGGTTGATCAACAACGCCGGCCTGGCGCTCGGCGTGGATCCGGCGCCAAAGTGCGATCTTGATGATTGGGACACCATGGTCGACACCAACATCAAGGGCCTGATGTACAGCACTCGCCTGCTGTTGCCGCGCCTGATCGCCCATGGCCGTGGCGCCGGCATCATCAACCTTGGCTCCATTGCCGGCAGCTACCCGTATCCGGGCAGTCACGTGTATGGCGCAAGCAAGGCGTTCGTCAAACAGTTCTCCCTGAACCTGCGCTGCGACCTGCAAGGCACGGGCGTTCGCGTCAGCAACATTGAGCCGGGCCTGTGTGAGAGTGAGTTCTCGCTGGTGCGTTTTGCCGGTGATCAGGAGCGTTATAACGCGACCTACGCCGGTGCAGAGCCGATCCAGCCGCAAGACATCGCCGAGACCATTTTCTGGGTCCTCAACGCGCCGGCGCACATCAACATCAACAGCCTCGAGTTGATGCCGGTGAGCCAGACGTGGGCCGGGTTTGCGATTGAGCGTAATGCGAAGGCTTAAGACCGTGTAACGGCCATCGCGGGCAAGCCACGCTCCCACAGACCTCGAGTTGTATCGCCAGTTTGCGAACGACACAAACCCTGTAGGAGCCGGCTTGCCGGCGATAGCAATCCTTGTGTCAGCGCAGATATTCAGCCAGTCCGCGATAGCAGGTCGCCAAGTGATAAGGCGTGGTCGAAGGCATGTCCTGTCGGCTCACTTCACCGTTCTCATCGCGACACTCATACCAGCCCCCCGCATGCAGTGAGCGCTGTTGCAGCGTCTGCAATTGGTGCAATACCGATGATTCGCTGCCCGGGCGCAGAGTTAATGCGCGCAGGTATTCAGCCTGAGCCCAGATGCGTTGGGTGGCATCTTTCGAATGCCCGTCGAGCGTGAGCATCGCGCGCACGGCGCCACTCGATTGATCGACGCCCAGCTGCTCGGTGAGCGCAAAGGCGCGTTCCACAGAAGTGTGCAGTTTGGAGTCGCGCAATAACGGCGAAGACTCCAGCAGGAAATACCACTCGAACTGGTGCCCCGGCTCAAACCAGTTATCCACAGATCCGAGCGGCTTTTCCATCAGCACACTGTGTTGCGGATCGATAAAGCGCTGTTGCATGGCTGTGCATAACTCGACGAGCGCGCGTTGCACGGCGAGGTCTTCACGTACCGACAATGTGGCGAGAAACGCTTCGGCGAGGTGCATCAACGGGTTTTGCAGAGGCCCGGTGTCGAGCAAGGACCAATCACGCTCAAGGCAGGCTTCGTACAAGCCGTCGCCGGTACTGAAGCGCTGCGCCAACACTTCCAGCACGGCGTTGAGCACCGACTCCACCAGCGGCTCGCGAACCTTGTCCCAGTAATGGGCGCAGGCGAAGAGGATGAAGGCGTGGGTGTAGAGATCTTTGCGCTGATCAAGCGGCGCGCCCTGTGGGTCGATGCTGTAGAACCAGCCACCGTGTTCGGCATCGTGGAAATGTTGCTGCAACGAGCGGAACAACGCCGCCGCCCGCTCTTTCGCGCCCGGCACCTGGCCGATCAGGCTGGAAAACAGATACAGCTGCCGCGCGCAGGCCATGGCCCTGTAGCGTTGCGGTGGCAAGGGATGATGCTCGGCATCCAGCGCTTCGTAGGGCAGCGCCAGCTCGGCATTCCAGCCGGGGCCTTGCCAGAGGGGCACGATCACGTCCTGGAAATGCTGTTGCACGGTGGCAAACAGAGCGGTCAATTCAGACTTGGAGGCGGAGCGGGAATCGGGTGGCATTGGCTGGCGTCGTCACGGCAGAGTTGATTGCGCGACATGTTAACAGGCCTGAGAGTTGCGGTGTCTGTCAGGCCGCCTTCGCGGGCAAGCCCGCTCCCACATTCGAACTGTGTATACAGATCCAATGTGGGAGCGGGCTTGCCCGCGAAGAGGCCATCACTGGCGGTAAAGAATCAACCCGCCAACAACCAGACCCCAGCCGCCGCCGAAGCCGCCCCCGCCAGACGAACCAACGGCGCCGCCGCTTGCGGCAACACACGAACCAGCGCATAACCCGCTGCATGCAACGCCGCCGTCGCCGCCACAAACCCTGCGGCATATGCCCACGGGCTCGACATGTCGGGCAACTCCAGCCCATGCGCCACGCCATGGAACAGGGCAAACAGCGCCGTCGCACCCACCGCCAAGCCCAATGGCGGACGCACCGCGAGTGCCACCGCCAGGCCCAGCGCCAGCACCGACGCGGCGATCCCGCTTTCCAGCGCCGGCAGGTTCAGCCCTTCAAACCCCAACAGACCGCCGATCAGCATGGTGCCGACGAACGTGCACGGCAGCGCCCAGCGTGCGGCGCCTTTCTGCTGCGCCGCCCACAGCCCCACGGCAAGCATCGCCAGCAAGTGATCGAGGCCGCCAATCGGGTGGCTGATGCCGGCGATCAAGCCGTTATTGCCGTGACCGGGGTGGGCGAAGGCGATGGCCGGGGTCAGCAGCAGGGCCATGGCGCCGAGGATGCGTTTAAGTGTCATGGATAAGCTTCCTTGTTGATAAGTTTGATCGTGATCAGGCTGCAGTCAGCAGGCCCTGGCGCTCGATGAACGCGATGATTTGTTCCAGTCCAAGACCGGTTTTCTGGTTGCTGAAGACAAACGGTTTGCCGTTGCGCATGCGCTTCGTGTCGCTGTCCATCATCTCCAGCGACGCCCCAACCAGTGGTGCGAGGTCGACTTTGTTGATCACCAACAGGTCGGATTTGCAGATCCCCGGCCCGCCCTTGCGCGGCAGCTTGTCGCCGGCCGAGACGTCGATCACGTAGATCGTCAGGTCCGACAGTTCGGGGCTGAACGTGGCCGACAGATTGTCGCCACCGGACTCCACCAGAATCAGGTCCAGCCCCGGAAAACGGCGGTTCAGTTGGTCCACGGCTTCGAGGTTGATCGAGGCGTCTTCACGGATCGCCGTATGTGGGCAGCCGCCGGTTTCCACGCCGATGATTCGCTCCGGCGCCAGGGCTTCGTTGCGCACCAGAAAATCGGCGTCTTCGCGGGTGTAGATGTCGTTGGTCACAACGGCCAGGTTGTAGCGGTCGCGCAGGGCCAGGCACAGGGCCAGTGTCAACGCGGTTTTGCCGGAACCGACAGGGCCGCCGATGCCGACGCGCAGAGGTTGTGTGTTCATGTGATTCTCCAAAATAACAGGCCCTAGGAACGGAACAGACGGCTGTACTGACGCTCATGGGCCATGCATGCCAGTGACAGGCCGAAAGCGGCGCTGCCATAGTGTTCGGGGGTGATTCGGGTGGCGTCCTGCTGGGCTTGTTGCAGCAGCGGCAGCAGTTCGCTGGTCAGGCGTTGCGCGGCTTGCTGGCCCAGCGGCAGAGTTTTCATCAGCACCGCCAATTGGTTTTCCAGCCAGCTCCAGAGCCATGCGGCCAGCGCATCTTGCGCACTGATGTGCCAGGCGCGCGCGGCCAGTGCCCAGCCGAGGGCCAGGTGCGGTTCGGGGCGTTGTTCAAGAAAGGCGCGGGCCGGTGCATCGAGTTCCGGCAGACCGTTGAGCAGTTGCTGCAAGGAGTAGCCCATCTGTCGGCTCTCCTGATGCAACTCGCGGGTTTCCCGGCTGGCGCGGTGTTCTTCACAGCGTTGCAGCAGTTCGGCCCAGTTTTCTGTGGCGGCGGCCACGCAATGGGCGAGCAACAGCGGCGCTTCGAAGCGTGCGAGGTTGAGCAGTAATTGATCGCTGATCCAGCGGCGGGCGCTGTCGGAATCATTCACCCGACCGTTATCCACCGCCATTTCCAGGCCTTGGGAATAGCTGTAACCGCCAATCGGCAACTGCGGACTGGCCAGGCGCAACAACGCCCAGGCCGGATTCACGGGCGCACGCCGAACTGGTGCAGTTTCGGCGGGTAGTTGAAGTCCTCGTCGCCATGCCGCGAATGGTGATGGCCACCGCCATAGGCACCGTGCTCAGGCTGGAACGGCGCTTCGATGTGTTCAACCTTGGCCTCCAGTTGTTCGAGCATGGCCTTGAGCACGTAATCGTCGAGCAGGCGCAGCCAGCCATCGCCGACTTGCAGGGCGACGTGGCGATTGCCGAGGTGATAGGCCGCGCGGGTCAGCTCGAAGGCATTGGCGCAAGTGACGTGCAGCAGGTGTTCGGGGCGGGCGCAGACGCGGACGACGCGACCGTCTTCAGCTTGTAGGCATTCGCCGTCAGACAGCGGCGACTGACCGCGCTCCAAAAACAACCCGACGTCTTCACCCTCGGCACTGAAACAGCGCAAACGGCTTTTGCTCCGGGCTTCGAAGGTCAGGTGCAACTCGGCGGCCCAGACGGGTTGAGGCTCGATTCTGCGATGAATCACCAGCATCGGTAAGCTTCCAGCTATGGACAATAGTCAGGCTAGAGCAAGGGGCTTGCCAATCGGGGGGATGTGTAGGAAATGCCTGTCGGCGTTGAGGAGGTGTTTAAGATTGTTGCGGCAATTTGGTGCGAGGTTGTGCTGGGCGCACCAAATGACAGCGCACGGTGTGCTCCAGATTAGTCGCGCGTCGCACAACGTTGTAGGCGCCAGATAGCCGGCTCCTGCCGGAGATAGGGGTGTTATGGAGAGGGATTATTCGGTGCTGCCCAGGCCTTGCCAATGCTTGAGGCCGATGAAGATAAAGCGCAGCTGTTGGGTAATCTTCGCTTGCGGCGTCAGATGCTCGGGCAATGCTTCGGCCGGTGGATCAATGATGTCCGGCAAGGTTGCGAACACGCTTTTAACGATGAGATCAGCCATGACACTCAGGCCGGCGATGTCCAGGTGTTGCAGTTTCGGCATTAAGGACAAATCGGCCGCCAGGTCCGAGCTGATGTCGTCGCGCAACCGTCCGATGGCCAGGCGCACCGGCAGCGAGCCGCCGTATTGCTCGCGGGCCAGAAACAGGAACTGCGAACGATTGGCCGACACCACGTCGAGAAAAATCCGCACCGAGGCGTCGATGATGCCGCCCATGACGAACTCGTTGTGGCGTACCAGGCGAATGGTTTCGCGGAAGGTTTGTCCGACTTCGCTCACCAACACCAAGCCCAATTCGTCCATGTCGGCAAAGTGCCGATAGAAACCAGTGGGAACGATGCCGGCGGTTTTCGCCACTTCGCGCAGGCTCAGGCTGCCGAATCCTCGGCCGCACTCCATCAAGTGGCGGGCAGCGTCCATCAGGGCGTTGCGGGTTTGTTGTTTCTGTTCGGCGCGGGGCAGCATCGCAAGGGTGTTTTCTGGACAGGACAGCGGCGCACTCTAGCAAATCGGCTTTGCCGGCGTCGAACGACTATCGGGGGTGACGCGAGGGAATGTGTGGCTTCTATAAAGTCAAAAGCCCAATCCGTGGATTGGGCTTTTTTTCAGGGCCGCCATGGGCTTAGCTCACAGCGCTGTTGCGTTCGATCACGCGGTCACCACCGCCTTCAGCCAGGGTTTGGCCTTGTGGAGTGCGGTCGGAACCGTCAGCGGCCAGGGTTTGACCTTGTGGGGTGCGATCGGAACCGTCAGCAGCCAGGGTTTGACCTTGTGGAGTGCGGTCGGAACCGTCAGCAGCCAGGGTTTGGCCTTGTGGAGTGCGGTCGGAACCGTCAGCAGCCAGGGTTTGGCCTTGTGGGGTGCGTTCGGAACCGTCAGCGGCCAGGGTTTGGCCTTGTGGGGTGCGTTCGGAACCGTCAGCGGCAAGGGATTGGCCTTGTGGGGTACGGTCCGAGCCATCTTGAGAGATCAGGCCTTTTTCTTTCAGGCGATCGTTACCACCTTCGGCAACGGTCTGGCTGAACACCGAGTGATTCGATTTAACTTGGGGAGTTGCCTGATCTGCAGCTGGCAGAGCGAAAGCGGTGCTGGCCAGCATGGAGAGGGTAAGGCTAAGCAGTAATTGGCGTTTCATGATTGGGTGCTCCGTGGGGGGGCGATAAAGTGGGTACGAGGGCAATGCTACTCTCGATAAGTCGATATAAAAGTTCATAAACGCAATGGTAATAATCAACAGAATTGATTGTTCCGTGCGAAGGCTCTAGATCGGGCCTTTCCGGCGGACGTTTTCGCACTGAAGTGGGTATTTTCGACTCACATGCGCCGCGCAAAAGTGCGGGGGCGGTAACGCCGGATTTCGCGTGCAGGGTGTCCCCGACCGATTATTTGAACGTTAAGCGGCATTTCGGTTAAACCTGCACCGCGTTTCCCAGTCCTAGGTTTCATGGCAGGCCGGTTCTGGCCTAACGTTTCACACGTGCGTCGCGGTCAGGGCGCTCAGTCGTAATCAGGAGCCCTGTGCAATGACGCGCACCCCGAAAATTCTCGCCTGGACCTTTGCCAGCCTGGCTGTGCTACTGGCGCTAGTGGTTCTGATCATCGTGTTCTTCGATTGGAACCGGATCAAACCAACCATCAACACCAAAGTCTCCGAAGAGCTGCATCGACCGTTTGCCATCAATGGCAACCTTGCGGTGGTCTGGCGGCGTGAGCTTGACGAAGGTGGATGGCGCGCCTGGGTGCCGTGGCCTCATGTGGTGGCGCAGGACCTGACCCTCGGTAACCCGGACTGGTCGAAGCAGCCGCAGATGGTCACGCTTAAGCGCGTTGAGCTGCGCATTTCGCCGCTGGCCCTGTTGGCGCAACGGGTGACGATCCCACGCATTGACTTGACCGAGCCCAGCGCCGACCTCCAGCGCCTGGCTGATGGCCGCGCGAACTGGACCTTCAAGTTCGACCCGAAAGACCCGAACGCCGAACCTTCAAATTGGGTGGTGGACATCGGCGCGATCGGCTTCGATAAAGGCCACGTCACCCTCGACGACCAGAGTCTGAACACTCAGCTCGACCTGATCATCAACCCGCTGGGCAAGCCGATTCCGTTCAGCGATATCGTCGGCGACAAAGCCGCGAAAACTGCACAGGAGAAGGGCGCTGCTCCCCAGGATTATGCGTTTGCGCTGAAGGTCAAAGGCCAATACCACGGCCAAAAACTGGCTGGCGAGGGCAAGATCGGCGGCCTGCTGGCCTTGCAGGATTCGGCCCGACCGTTCCCGCTCCAGGCCCAGGTCAAGATTGCCGATACCAGCGTCGAGCTCGCCGGCACGCTGACCGATCCGCTCAACCTCGGTGCACTGGACCTGCGGCTGAAACTGGCCGGCAGCAGCCTGGGTAACCTCTATCCACTGACAGGTGTGACCCTGCCGGATACACCACCCTACGCAACCGACGGTCACTTGATTGCCAAGCTGCATGAGCCAGGCGGTGCGGTGTTCCGTTACGAGGAGTTCAACGGCAAGATCGGCGAGAGCGACATTCATGGCAGCCTGGCCTACGTCGCCAGCCAGCCACGGCCGAAACTCAGCGGTTCACTGCTCTCCAATCAACTGTTGTTTGCCGACCTGGCGCCCTTGATCGGCGCCGACTCCAATGCCAAGCAAAAGGCTCGCGGCGGTGAAAGCAAACAGCCGGCGGACAAGGTGCTGCCGGTCGAAGAGTTCAAGACCGAGCGCTGGCGCGACATGGACGCCGACGTCGAATTCACCGGCAAGCGCATCGTCCACAGTGAAAAACTGCCGTTCAACGATCTCTACACGCACCTGGTGCTGACCGATGGCGTGCTCAGCCTCGAACCGCTGCGTTTCGGCGTAGCCGGCGGCAAGCTGGATGCGCAGATTCGCCTGAACGGACGCACCGAGCCGCTGGAGGGCAACGCCAAGCTCACTGCGCGGGGTTTCAAACTCAAGCAGTTGTTCCCGACGTTTGAGCCGATGAAGACCAGTTTCGGCGAGCTCAATGGCGATGCGGACATCAGTGGTCGCGGCAACTCGGTGGCCAAGCTGTTGGGCACGGCCAATGGCAATCTGAAGATGCTGATCAACGACGGTGCCATCAGCCGCGAGTTGATGGAACTGGCCGGTCTGAACGTTGGTAACTACGTGGTCGGCAAAATCTTTGGTGACAAGGAAGTGAAGATCAATTGCGCGGCGGCCGACTTCGACATCAAGACGGGACTGGCGACCTCTCGGTTGTTCGTCTTCGATACCGAGAACGCGATCATCTACATCGATGGCACGGCGAACATGGCGACTGAGCAACTGGACCTGACCATCACGCCGGAATCCAAGGGATGGCGCCTGATTTCCCTGCGTTCGCCGCTGTATGTACGGGGCAAGTTCATCAAGCCGGACGCCGGTGTCAAAGCGGTGCCGCTGCTGCTGCGCGGGGCAGGGATGGTGGCGTTGGGTGTGATTGCAGCGCCAGCGGCGGGGTTGCTTGCGTTGGTGGCACCGAGTGGTGGCGAGCCGAATCAGTGCGCGCCGTTGCTGGAACAGATGAAAGCGGGCAAGGCGCCGAAGACGGTCAAAAACTGACGTCTGTCAGAACGGTTCAATCGCTTTCGAGCGGGCGATTCAAGAGCGATTAATCCCTTTGTAAAGATTTCAGTTCAATCGGTTTGCCATGGGGATAAGTAGCAGGTCAGTAGTGATCTTGTCCCCGAGTTTATTGATCACCGTCTCTCTGACTTCGTTGTATTGGAGCTCATTCAGTGAGCTGCGCAGCAATCGAATATTGGGTTTTTCGTCGTTGACTGACTTCAGCAGCGGTTTGTCCAGGATGTCGATATCAATCACCTTGGGCGTTTTGAAGGCTAGCTGCAGTGTTAATACGGTTTTGTCTTGGCGGACAATGTTCAACAGCGTGTGTGTTGCGCCGGCAGTCGCAGAGCCGCTGCTGTTGAGTTTGTCGATGATTGTATGAATGGCCAATGAGCCGCGTTCGAGTTTTTTTATTCGTGAAAAGGCGTTGGCCACGATGTGTTGTTCAGCTTGTGGCAGGGCGGGTCCCGCACTCTGAATCAAGAGCTTCAGCAAACTTGAATTGTCAAACGCCGTGCTCTGCGTTTCTCGACTGTTGATGATCCATTTGAACTTGCTCACTATTTCTGTATACGTTGTCCATAATGCTTCCCGATCACCACGGCGCTGCGTCGCCACCAGTTCGGCATAGAGGCTTGAATTTAAAATGTCGCTCTTGAACGTGTCAGTGTGAATGCCACAAAAAATGGTGATGTTGCCATTGACAAGATAGGTATCGAATGGGGAGATGTCCATTATTAGCTCCAGGCGAGGGTTGTGCTCGGCAACGTTATTTAAATCGACAATTATTTGTCGATTTAAATATTCAATGGTAATTAGAAGTCAGGAAGATCCTTGATGAATTTTTTTCCGGCTTCAGTGAACCTGGAATAAAGTTCCGAGCGCAGTCCCGAGAAAACCTGAGTGTCCAGATAGGTGCGTACGGCACCTGTTTTTATGGTGGTGGACTGTTGGGTGGACTTCCAGAACAGAATGCCGCGCGTGCTTTCCCGTGCATCCAGGGAAATGCAATTGAGGAGCATGTTCGGTTGATTGTTTGTATCGACCCAAACCGGCGCGATATCAAACTTGGATTGTGTGCCGGTTTTCCTGTTTCGGTCAAAAATCTGAATGGCGCCGGGGTCTCTTTGCACTACGTCGACAGCCAATTGGGCCGCGTTTGCCAAAATGGCGGCGGGACCTGCTCCGATCAGAGCGGAGGCGACGTGAAGGGCCACCTGATCCATGGTCAGGCCGATTTTTCGGACGGTGACAGTTTCCATGTTTTTGTTTTGTATAACCCAGCCAAGATTGTCCAGGCCGCTCACATAGTATTTGTACCACTCGTAAAGTTGTGCATCTTCAGGATAAAGTTTGGTGGCGGCATTCTGCATGACTAACTTGCACAGATTGACGTCATCGATAGTTTGCTGTGAAACGCCGGGGAGGAATGCGTTGATCGTATCAGGCATGACGCTGGCGGTTGGCTTGTCAATGTTATGGTGCGGTGCGCTGGTCAGCGAACGGCGCATAATGATTCGTTCATTTGAAGCCGCTGGCAGGGGGGGCAGGGAGTCAATGAATTCGAGTCGTTCTTCCATGTGCATGGTTACAGTCCTTTATAGGTTTATTTAAACAACCTCTGGGTTGTGGTTGTTAGAATAAGTCCATGCTGGAAAATGTCTATGTGGTGATTGTAACTTTAGGTTTGAAGGGGGGTGTTTATAAAATCCTTATCGCAATTGCGCGATAAGGATTTAGTTGTTAGTTACAAGTCTTTCAATATGTCCGCCATGTCATCCGCATGCTCTTCTTCCTGAGCCAGGATGTCTTCGAAGATACGCCGGGTGGTCGGGTCTTTTTCGCCGATATACTGAATGATCTCGCGGTAACTATCGATGGCGATGCGCTCGGCGACCAAGTCTTCGTAGACCATCTCTTTGAGCGAGTTGCCGGCCACGTACTGCGCGTGGGAATTTTTCGACAGCAGGTCAGGGTTGAACTCAGGCTCGCCGCCCAGTTGCACGATGCGCTCGGCCAGGCGGTCGGCGTGCTCGGCTTCCTGGGTCGCGTGTTCGAGGAACTCGTCGGCGGCGACGTGGGCTTTCAGGCCGTTGGCCATGAAGTAGTGGCGTTTGTAGCGCAACACGCAGACCAGTTCGGTGGCCAGCGACTCGTTGAGCAGACGCAGAACTTCGTCGAGGTCGGCGCTGTAGCTTTCGGTCACCGCGCCATTCTCGACGTTCTGGCGGGCACGTGCGCGAAGGGTGGTTACGTCAGACAAATGCATGTCACTCATCTCGTTCTCCTTGGAGGCTGATCCGGTTTTGCGTCACTTTCTGGGAAGTGATCGCTACTTAGGTGTGAGTGACGAGCGCGGCGAAAAGTTTGATGAGATTTGTGATCTTGGCAACAGGCCAGACAATCGAGCTTCCTCCTGCAACCACGCAAAAAATGCGCGCACCGGCGGATGGCGCTCACGACCTGGTACACAGAGCGCGCTGTAGCCCGCGCCGTTTACCTGAATTTCACTCCGGTAAGCCACCAACAAACCACTGGCCACGCTCTCGGACACCAGAATATTGCTCGCCAGCACCAGGCCTTGCCCGGCGATCGCTGCTTGCAGTGCGTAATGCTCTTCGTCGTACTCCCGGACCGCCGTGTTTTCCGTCAGCCAGGTTTCTGCGGACCGCGAGCACCAAGCCTCCCAGCCATGGGCGTACAGCTTCGAGTTGTGCCACCGCACGCTGATCAACGTCGGTGCCCGGATAGAGGCCTGCGCAACCTGCTCCGGCGAGCCATAAACGCCGAACGATTCATCGAACAGGCACAGGCCATAAAGGTTCGGATAGTCATCAAGGCTGTAGCGCACCACCAGATCGACGCTGGCGTCCTGATGCAAATCGATGACTTCGCAGTGGGTATCCAGCCGTACGCTGATGTTCGGATGCCGGGCGTAAAACCGTCCCAGTCGCGGCACCAGCCACAGCGCGGCAAATGCGGCGGTGGTGGAAATCGTCAAGCTTGCACCGCTGCGTTGCGGGCGCAAAGTATCGACGCTTTGCGCCATTTCCAGAAAAGCGCCGTGCAGGCTGTGGAACAGGCGCTCACCGCACTCGGTCAGGCGCACTTGCCGTGGCAGGCGCTCGAACAGCGGCACACCGAGCCAGGTTTCCAGCGAGCGGATCTGATGGGAAACCGCCGTGGGCGTCACCGACAGTTCTTCGGCGGCGGCCTTGAAGCTCAGCAGGCGAGAGGCGGATTCGAAGGCGCGCAAGGCGGTCAGCGGCAGCGAGGCAAACATTGAACACTCCATGGATGAAATGAATTCACCCAAGCTGATTTTTGCTCATTTGAGGCGAGGCGTTAGCGAGCACAAGCTGCACGCTACACGCCGTTCGAGTTTAGTCCTCAGGAGATTCAGATGAACAAAATTCTTGCCATTCACGCCAGTCCGCGGGGCGAACGTTCCCACTCCCGTCGCTTGGCCGAGGTGTTTCTCAGCGCCTGGCAGGCGCGTCATCCGCAAGCGCAACTGACTCGCCGCGAAGTCGGACGGGCGTTGATTCCGCCGGTCAATGAAGCGTTTGTGGCCGCCGCGTTTTACCCGCAACCCGAGGCGCGGCCGCTGACGATGCAGGCCGATCTCGCGTTCAGCGATGAACTGGTCGCGGAATTGCTGGGCCACGATCTGCTGCTGATTTCCACACCGATGCACAATTTCAGCGTGCCCAGCGGCCTCAAGGCGTGGATCGATCAAATCGTGCGACTCGGGCTGACCTTCAATCACACGCTGGACAACGGCGTCGCGCAATACGAGCCACTAGTACAGGGCAAGAAAGCGCTGATCGTCACCAGCCGTGGCGGGTTCGGTTTCGGTCCCGGGGGAGAGCTGGAGGCCTTGAACCATGCCGATACGCTGTTGCGCACCGCGCTGGGGTTCATCGGCATGACGGATGTCACCGTCGTGGCCGCCGAGGGTGAAGAGTCCGCCGCACGTACCTTCGAGATCTCCGCTGCCGAGGCCGAGCAGCGTTTGCTGGCGCTGGCCAGGGAGTTCTAGATGGCCTGGGTGTTTTTGCTGATCGCCGCCGGGTTCGAAGTCACCTTCGCCATGGGCATGAAGTACGCCGAAGGCTTTACCCGGCTCTGGCCGTCGATGATCACGGTCGTGGCGGCGGTGGGCGGGATCTACTTCCTGACCCTGGCCATGCGCGAATTACCGGTGAGCGTCGCCTACCCGATCTGGACCGCTGTCGGCTCACTCGGCACGGTGTTTCTCGGGTTTGCGCTGCTCGGTGAAAGCCTGACGGCGGTCAAACTGGTGTCGGTCGGGCTGATCGTGGCAGGGGTGGCGGGGTTGAAATAGGGGAGATGTCATAGACTGGTCGTCGAGTTGTCATTTTTGATGTCGATGCTTGGCTGATGTCTTGCATTCAGCCTTGCGTCACCTGACCGATCACAAGGATGTCCGCCCATGTCGCAAGGTTCTGCCACGCGTTATCCGTTGGTGCTGGTCCCGGGAATGCTCGGGTTTATCCGTCTGGTGCTCTATCCCTACTGGTACGGGATCGTGGCGGCGTTGCGCCGGGGTGGTGCGACGGTGATTGCGGTGCAGGTTTCGCCGCTGCACTCGAATGAAGTGCGCGGTGAACAATTGCTGGCGCAGATCGAAGAGATCCTGCGGGAAACCGGGGCCGAGAAGGTCAACCTGATCGGTCACAGCCAGGGCTCGCTCACGGCCCGATACGCCGCCGCCAAACGCCCGGATCGTGTGGCTTCTGTCACCTCGGTGGCAGGCCCCAATCACGGCTCGGAACTGGCGGATTACCTGCACAAACACTACCCGGCGGACAGTGCGAAGGGACGGCTGCTGGCGTTTTTATTGCGGGTGATCGGTGCGTTGATGAGCCTGCTGGAAACCGGTTATCGCGGGCCGAAGCTGCCGGTGGATATCCACGCCTCCCATGAATCGCTGACGACGGCGGGTGTGGCGCTGTTCAACCAGCGTTATCCACAGGGTCTGCCTGACACATGGGGCGGACACGGGCCGGAAGAGGTGAATGGCGTGCGCTATTACTCGTGGTCCGGCACGTTGCAGCCGGGCAAGACCGATCGCGGGCGCAATCTGTTGGACGGGACGAATCGCAGTTGTCGACTGTTTGCCAAAACCTTCGTGCGCGAAGTCGGGCATTGCGACGGGATGGTCGGGCGTTACAGCTCGCACCTCGGCACGGTGATTGGCGATGAGTATCCGCTGGATCACTTCGACATCGTCAACCAGTCGTTGGGGTTGGTGGGGAAGGGGGCGGAGCCGATCCGGTTGTTTGTCGAGCATGCGGCGCGGTTGAAGGCGGCGGGGTGTAACGTCAGATAAACCGAATCATCGTTCATCGCGAGCAGGCTCGCTCCCACAGTTGACCGCATTCCCCTGTGGGAGCGAGCCTGCTCGCGATGACTTCATATCAGGCGACGCTAATCCTGCGGCCGAGCACGGTGGTCCAGCGCTCCGAAACAATCACCCCACCCAACGTCAACACCCCGCCCACCAGGTGATACATCGCCAATTGCTCATGCAACACCGCCGCGGCAATCAGTGCAGTAATCACCGGCAGCAAATTGAAAAACAGCGTCGTCCGGCTCGGCCCCAGACGCACCACGGCCTGCATCCACGCCAGCGGCGCAACCATTGATGCCAGCAGGCAGGCGTACAGCACCAGCGGAATATTCTGCAGCGTCGGACCGATTTTTGGTGACACGGCGAACAGCGGAAACAGCACCACCACCGCCACCCACACCTGCAGATACAACAACACCAGCGGCGGCAAACGCAGCTGCCATTTTTTCAGCAACGTGCTGTAAATCGCGTAGGCCAGCGTGGCGATCAACATCATCGCATCGCCCAGATTTACCCCGTGCTCAAGCAAGGCACTGAGGCTGCCGGACGACACCACCACCAACACGCCGGCAAACGACAACACCGCACCGGCCAGCGCTCCCGCCGTCAGACGCTGACCGAGGCTGATGATTGCCATGGCCAGCGACATCAATGGCATCAGTGACAGGATGATGCCCATGTTGGTGGCTGAGGTCAGCGTCGCGGCGAAGTACGCCAGGCTCTGATAAACCGCCATGCCCAGCACGCCGAGGATGAAAATCTTCCCCAGGTTCGGGCGGATGGCCGACCAGTGGGCAATCACGGTTTTGAGCATGAACGGCGTGAACAGCAATCCGGCCAGCAGCCAGCGGTAAAAACCGATCTCGGCCGGGAAGATCGCTCCGGCCGACATTTTGGTGATCACGGTATTGCCAGCCCAAATGAAAATGGCCAGCAGGGGATAAGCGTATTGCATCGGAAAAACCAGAAACGTTAATAAGGGCTGATTATCGCCTGTCTGGATGAAAGCCTATACTTCGATCCAGACAACCTGCCCCGGATGACGGACAGCATGACCAGTAAACACATCGACCTGCTGGACTTCAGCGAATTGCCTTCGCCGGTCTACTTCCGTTATGCCGACTTCGACACCCACGAATATGCCTCCGCCCACCGTCACCCCTGGGGCACCCTGGAGTATTCGGCCAACGGTGTCTTGCACATGGAAATCGGCAGCAGCCGTTTCATGTCGCCCCCGCAATACGCCGTGTGGGTGCCGCCGCAGATTGAACACAGTTTCTACAGCAATCAGCCCATCAACTACCGCGCGGTCTGCCTCGCGCCTGCGCTGTGCCGCGAGTTGCCAAAGCAGGCCTGCACCCTGGCCATCAGCGACATCCTCAAAGCGATCCTCAAGGACTTCGCCGCCCGTGACGTGAAGGTTCCCGAGCAAGAGGCCGACCAACGCCTGGCCCAAGTGCTGGTGGATCAGCTGCAGCAGGCGCCCGTCCACGACTGCTATTTGCCCTACGCCAGCAGTCCCGGACTGCTCGGCATTCTCGAAGCCTTGCAGGCTGAACCGGGAGATAACCGGCCGCTGTCGGCGTGGGCAGAGCAGATCCACGTCAGCGAGCGCACCCTGGCGCGGCAGTTTGTGCGCGAGTTGGGCATGAGTTTTGGCGAATGGCGGCAGCGCCTGCGCTTTTTGGCGGCGATCGAAGCGTTGGACAGTCATCGCAGCATTCAGGAAATCGCGTTCGACATGGGCTACAGCACCGGTTCGGCGTTCATCGCCATGTTCCAGCGTCAGGCTGGGTGTACGCCGGAGCAGTATCGCCGCAGCCATCTGTCGGGCAGGAAGGTGTAACAGGCTTTGTCTACACTCCAGAGCGAGGCCGCGCCCCTCGGTGCGGCAACAAGGAGAAAACTCCATGAAGATGTTGCGTGTCCCTTTGTTGATGATCGGTTTGCTGCTCTGCTCCCAGGGCTTTGCTGCCACTGCCCAACAGAACAAGATGACCACCTGCAATGCCGACGCTACCGCAAAAAGCCTCAAGGGCGATGAGCGCAAAGCCTTCATGAGCACCTGCCTCAAAGCGGCGCCAGCCGCCAATGACGCCAAAGCCCTGAGCCCTCAGCAAGAGAAGATGAAAACCTGTAATGCCGATGCCGCGACCAAAGCCCTCAAGGGGGATGAGCGAAAGGCGTTCATGAGTGATTGCCTGAAGAAAAAATAAGCACTGGACTGGGGCACTGTGAGGACCTCATCGCTAGCAGGCTAGCCCCCACACTTGGAATGCATTCCCCTGTGGCAGCTGGCCTGCTAGCGATGGGGCCGGTAAGGTCACTGCAAAAAAACATCCGAGCCCCGATCAAGGTCGACCCACACAATCCCTAGTGCTGACACCCGAACGCTGGCAGACTGCCAATCCTTTTACGCCGTTCGTTTTGAGGCTGTATGCCAACGTTTTCTCAACGCCAAGTCTTGCTGGTTATCAGTTGGGTCATCATCTTTGGTGGCTTGCTGCTGGTGATCCCGTTGCGCTTGCTGCCAAGCCTGTTGGCCGGCCTGCTGGTGTTCGAACTGGTCAACATGCTCACCCCGCAATTGCAGCGGCTGATCGAAGGTCGGCGTGCGCGCTGGCTGGCGGTGGCGTTGCTGGGGACATTAGTGGTCAGTGTGCTGACGCTGATCTTCGCTGGCGCCATCAGTTTTCTGCTGCATGAAGCGGAAAACCCCGGTGCTTCCCTCGATAAATTCATGCACGTGGTCGATCGCGCGCGCGGGCAATTGCCGCCGTTCATCGACGCCTATCTTCCGGCCAGTGCTGCCGAGTTCCGTGTGGCGATTGGCGAGTGGATGAGCAAACACCTCAGCGACCTGCAACTGGTGGGCAAAGACGCGGCGCACATGTTCGTGACGTTGCTGATCGGCATGGTGCTCGGCGCGATCATCGCCCTGCAACGGGTGCCAGACCTGACCAAGCGCAAGCCGCTGGCCGCTGCACTGTTCGATCGTTTGCACCTGCTGGTGCAGGCCTTCCGCAACATCGTGTTCGCGCAGATCAAGATTTCCTTGCTCAACACCTTCTTCACCGGGATTTTCCTGGCGGTGGTCTTGCCGATGTTCGGCATCAAGCTGCCGCTGACCAAGACCCTGATCGTGCTGACCTTCCTGCTCGGCCTGTTGCCAGTGATCGGCAACCTGATGTCGAACACGCTGATCACCATCGTCGGCCTATCGCTGTCGATCTGGGTGGCAGTGGCCGCGCTGGGTTACCTGATTGTTATCCACAAGCTCGAATACTTCCTCAACGCGCGCATTGTCGGCGGGCAGATCAGTGCCAAGTCGTGGGAGTTGCTGTTGGCGATGCTGGTGTTCGAGGCCGCGTTCGGCCTGCCGGGGGTGGTGGCGGGGCCGATTTATTACGCGTATTTGAAGAGTGAGTTGAAGCAAGTGGGGATGGTTTGATCCCAGAGATGTATTGCCTGATCTGACGCCATCGCTAGCAGGCTAGCTCCCACACTGGTTTTGTGAACACCACAGATCCAATGTGGGAGCTAGCCTGCTAGCGATGGGTGCACCCCGGTTTCGGGTCAGTCCATCGGGCCGTAACGCTTGGCCGCTTCGATCGCCAGGCCGCTGCCGATGCTGCCAAAGATGTTCCCTTCCACATGCCGCGCATTCGGCAACATCGCCGAAACACTGTTGCGCAACGCCGGAATCCCGCTCGAACCGCCGGTGAAGAACACCGTATCCACCTGATCGACCCGCACATTGGCGTCGTTCAGCAACTGGGTCACGCTGTTGCGCACGCGCTCCAGCAGGTTGTCGATGGCCGATTCGAACAGCGCCCGGCTCAGCTCCACGCTCAGGCCCGGCTCGATGCGGTCCAGCGGCACATGGCGGCTGTCGGCATGGGTCAGCTGGATCTTGGTTTCTTCCACTTCCATCGCCAGCCAGTGCCCGGCGCGTTGCTCGATCAGCTTGAACAGACGGTCGATGCCGCCGGTGTCTTCGATGTCGTAGCGCATGCTGCCCAAAGCCAGGGTCGACTTCTGCGAGTACACCGAGTTGATCGTGTGCCAGGTCGCCAGGTTCATGTGGTGGCTGGTCGGCATGTAGGCGCCGCTCTTCATGCGGCTGCCGTAGCCGAAAAGCGGCATCAGGCCTTGCAGGCTCAGCTGCTTGTCGAAATCGGTCCCGCCGATGTGCACGCCGCCGGTGGCGAGGATGTCATCGTGACGGTTGTCGTGGTTGCGGCGCTCAGGTGACAGGCGCACCAGCGAGAAGTCGGACGTACCACCGCCGATGTCGACGATCAGTACCAGCTCTTCCTTTTCGATGGTCGATTCATAGTCGAACGCCGCCGCAATCGGCTCGTACTGGAACGACACATCCTTGAAGCCGATGGCGCGGGCCACGTCCACCAAAGTGTTTTCTGCTTCCTGGTCGGCCATTTCATCGTCATCGACGAAAAACACCGGACGGCCCAGCACCACTTCTTCGAACTCCCGACCAGCGGCGGTTTCGGCGCGCTTCTTCAGCTGGCCGATGAACAGCCCGAGCAGGTCCTTGAACGGCATCGCCGTACCGAGGACGCTGGTGTCGTGCTTGATCAGCTTGGAGCCCAGCAGGCTCTTGAGCGAGCGCATCAACCGGCCTTCGTAGCCTTCCAGGTACTCGTGCAGCGCCAGCCGGCCGTATACCGGGCGGCGTTCTTCCATGTTGAAGAAGACCACCGACGGCAGGGTGATCTTGTCGTCCTCCAGCGCGATCAGCGTTTCCATGCCGGGGCGCAGCCAGCCGACGGTGGAGTTGGACGTGCCGAAGTCGATACCACAGGCACGGGCTGGAGATGCGTTTTTCATGTCTATCAGGTTCCGGTTAAAAAACGGCCGCGCAGTGTATGTCAGTGCGACGCAGATTCGAAGGCCGACTATCCGCTAAATCTCAGCCAATAGCGCCTTGATAAGCTGGCGGGATGCCCCAAACTTGTCTGCAATGAGCCTGGCAGCCATCGGACGGTCGCAAGAACCGCCTTCTGCTGCCGATAAACTTCTGATGCGCTGCCCGGTCACAAACTTGAGATCGGTCAACCCTGCGGCTGCCAAAGAGCGCATGCTGTCGGTGACGGCGCGATTTTGATAATGGATGGTGATTCCTACGATGGACTTCAAAGACTATTACAAGATTCTCGGTGTGGAACCGACAGCGGACGATAAGACGATCAAAGCGGCTTATCGCAAACTGGCGCGCAAATACCACCCGGACGTCAGCAAGGAAAAGGACGCCGAAGCCAAGTTCAAGGATGCCTCGGAAGCCTATGAAGCGCTGAAAAGCGCCGACAAGCGCGCCGAATACGACGACTTGCGCAAATACGGCCAGCACGGCCAACCGTTCCAGGGCCCGCCGGGTTGGCAGGGGCGTGGTGCAGGTGGTTTCAGTGGCGGCCAGGATACGGGCGATTTTTCGGACTTCTTCAGTTCGATCTTCGGCAACCGTGGTCCGGGTTTTGGTGGTGGGCAGTCGGGCCGCAGCGCCGGACGTCGAGGGCAAGACGTGGAAATGGAGCTTGGGATCTTTCTGGAAGAAACCCTCTCGAACGAATCGAAGAAGGTCACCTTCCAGGTGCCGCAGTACAACGCGGCGGGCCAGCACGTCAGCAACACCAGCAAAAGCCTGAACGTGAAAATCCCGGCCGGCGTGACCGACGGCGAGCGCATCCGCCTCAAAGGGCAGGGTGCACCGGGAGTCGGTGGCGGGGCCAACGGCGATTTGTTCCTGATCATTCGCTTCGCGCCGCATCCGAAGTTCGACGTCGAAGGCGAGAACCTGATCATCACGCTGCCGCTGGCACCATGGGAATTGGCACTGGGCACCGAAGTGGCTGTGCCTACACTCACAGGCAAGATCAACCTCAAGGTGCCGGCCGGCAGCCAGAATGGCCAGCGCATGCGCGCCAAGGGCCACGGCTTGCTGAACAAGGCCGGTCAACGGGGTTATCTGTTCGTGCAATTGAAAGCGGTCATGCCAAAAACCTCGAGCGATGAGGTCAAGGCGTTGTGGCAGGAACTGGCGAAAAAAGCTGCATTCGACCCGCGAGAAAATTTCTGATCCAAGAGACGGAGTAGCCCATCATGAGCAACCCCCTGATCGTTCAACTGGACATGGCAGAATTCTGTGAGGCGGCCGAATTGTCGGACGTCTACGTGATCGAAATCGTCGAGCACGGCATCCTCGAACCTCAGGGCAAGCAGCCCAAGGATTGGCGTTTCAACGATTATGAGCTGGCGCTGGCCAAACGTGCCGCCAAGCTGCGGCACGACCTGGAGCTGGAGTGGGAAGGCGTCGCCCTGGCGCTGGATCTACTCGAAGAAGTCCAGCAGCTGAGGGCGGAGAACCGGATGCTGAAGCAGCGGTTGGGGCGGTTGGTGGTGGAGTAGGTCGTAGGGTGTGGACGGGGGCGCCTCGACGCCTCCATCGCTTTACTGACCAGTGAGGAACCAAGGGCCCACCTCCTTTGGTAATGGTCAAAAATCAACCACCTGGTGCTGGTGGGTCCCTTCTGATTTGGTCTTGTATCGAGCTCAAATTCGCCTTTTCATAACTACTATGCATAACCCTGCCATCTTCAGTTACTTGACCACGGTAAAAACGGGTGGCACCGCTCTCTAGTCTTCTTGGCGCAAGAGGAGGGACTACATAGGTAGACGTTTCGGCTTGGACCCACGGCCGTCTTCCGGACGAGCCTGGCAACGAGGGGTTCTGCAATGGAGCCGGCGTTGTACTTCTTCCCGTTGGACCGTATGCGTTGCTGGCTACGGCGCTAAATACTTGACCAAGAGGAGATTCTGGTTTGAGGTAGCGCCTTGGCGGTGGAACTTGATAGTCCTCATACCCGTCCGGTAGCCCTCTACGTCTATTGTTTCGCACCGATGGGGGTGTTTGTGGGTTTGTGTTAGAGGGGAGGTTCACTGTTGACGTTGGAGTAGCCGTCGCACGCGAGCTCACTGGAAGTGGCACATATTCGTTGCGGCTAGTTCGTGGTCTGGCTTCGAGAGCAGGAAACGAATTTGTCGTTCTGGGTTTGAATATCCTCTTGATATTTCGCCCCCACTTTGCAGGGTTAAAGTGCCCCGACGGATCTGAACCCATCACTGGCTCACCCCCACAATACATTTAGGCATTCAACCCGCCCGCTCCAAACGGACTCCAGCCGTCCGGACTATGGAAACACATCAAGACCGGGTTGTAAGCTCGATAGCCGTTGCCCAGTAAATACCATCCGATGTTGCTTTCGCGTATTTGACCGTTGAACCCTAGGTTCGTGGCTATCTTCTGCCGGGCGGTCTGGTAGCCATAGGCGGAATAAGCAACGGAGTTAGGACGCCCCCCCGCAAGTTCAGCGAATATCGAGTGCTTGCTGTCAGTCGCCAGCAACAGGGAGCGTGGCGGGTGTGGAGGGCCGGAGGTCATGGGAGCCTTTCCTTGGTGAGAAAGTCGACTTTGATCAACGCCCCTAGTGTGCCTCTACTGCAGAGTGCCGGGAACTATCAGAACTGATAGTGAGGTGCCGGTGGCTCTTACACAGTGCTGCGGATATTGCGCGGCAACACCACCGTGAACAACGTCCCGTCGGTTTCGTTCGAACTGACTTTAATCGTCCCGGCGTGGGCATCGACCACTTCCTTGACGATAAACAAACCCAGCCCGAGGCTGGTGGAGGGCTGGCCGAGTTGTTCATCGGCGCTGCGCACCAGCGGGTCGAAGATCGTGCCCAACGCGTCGTCGGGAATCGGGGCGCCGTAGTTATGCACCGTGAGGCGAACCGCATCGGGCTCGCCGCTGAGGGTGACCGTCACATCCCGCTTGTTCAACCCATGCTGCAACGCGTTGCCGATCAGGTTTTGCAGCAGTTGAGCCAGGCGTCCGGCATCCCAGACGCCTGTCGTGTCTCCCTCGACATGAACCGTCGGATCACACTCCGGATTGCCGGCACACGCTTCGGCAATCGCCGCGTGGGCGGCATCGGCCAGGTCCATCGGTTTCGGTTCAATCGGCAGGCGCTTGCCCAGGCGACTGCGCACCAGCTCCAGCAAATCGCTGACCATCACCGCCATGTGCCGCGCGCCACGCTTGATATTGACCGCGCAAGCCAGCGCTTCGTCTTCAAGCGGGGCTTTGCGCATCAGCAATTCGGTGGACATGCTCACGGCTTGCAATGGCGCGCGCAGGTCATGGCCGAGAATAGCCAGGAAGATATCCCGCGAACGATTGACCTGTTCGGCATAAGCCGCCGTGGATTCGGCAAGGGCTTCATCGATGGCTTCATTGAAACGGATCATGTCCTGGAAGTAGGCAAGGTCCGGCGATTCCAGGCTGTTGACCCACAACCGGATCACACAGGCGCGCAGGTGGCGGAATTCGCTGGTCATCTGCACCAGATCAAAGCCCACGGTATGCCGCAGTTCACCATGGCTGGCGCCGGCTTCGTCGAGGCTCGGGGTTTTCTCCGGGCCTTCGCCTTTGGCCTTGGCGCGTTGTTCGCTGGCGGTTTGCGCGGTGGTCATGTCTCGAGCGGCGGCCAGCAGGATTTCCTTGGCGTGATCACGCAAGGAAACCCGATCCATGTTTTCGGCTGCCGGGGTAATCGTTCTGGCGAACTGCTCCCATTCATCGACGATACGGTCTACGTGTTGCCTGATGAATTCGGATAAGCGCATGGTCGGTTTCCTGGTGGCAATCTGGGGGCATCTTAGCCTCTTTGACGTCCCCTAAAAACTCCCATTGTGCCGGCCACCATACTTCGGTGGCTTCAGGGGGCTAATTAATTGTTTTTTAGAATCTGAAATTCAATGCAATGTTGATTTATCTCTATGTTCCCAGTGGCTTTTTAATCTTTTTTTTTAAACCGCATTCAGTAGTCTGGTGATTCTTTTTCATCGCATAAGGATTTGCGAAATGACCCAACTATCTGACGTTCCGGCGCTTCAAAATAATTCCGGACAGGGAGAGGGCAAAGATAATGTTCATCGTGATTATCTACTGGGCAAACTGCCTTCGCCGGTAAAAGACGCACCGGTTTCGCGACTGCTCACGATGGCTGATTCGACAGTGGATTTCCCGGAGTGGTATTTGAATGCACGCGCCATTGACCGTCAGTACCTCAAGCAACTGACCGATGAGCGCTGGCGTACCCAGGTTCCGCTGGACAAAGCGCTGGAGGATTTGCAGCAGGACATTTCCGCCTTCGCCGAACCCTTGCTCGTCAAAGCATTAAAGGAACAACTGAATCTCGATCTGGACGTCAATGCGACGCTCATTCGGCTGTATATCCCGGCAAAGCTGGGTTTTGGCATCGATACCAATGCCAGTCGATTGAGGCAGTCCACGTTGCTGGAAGCGGCGCTTCACAATTTCGAGGCGCCCGAAACGCAGGCCGGCGGTTTTCGCGATGGCTCTGGCATCTTCACCCTGGACGGCGAAAATCAGTTACTGCGGCATGCGCTGACCGTCGAACGATTTGCTGACCTGTGCCGCACGCTTGATATCGGAATGCACTATCAGCAGCACATAAAAGGCCTGCTGAGTCCGCAAGAAGGTACGGCCAAAGCGTTGGTTGAACGGCAATGCCTGGCCAGCGAAAAAGCCGCTTTCAACGAAGCCGCGCTGATCGCTTACTTGAAAAACGACATCAGTTCCTATGGCTACGGGAAACTCAAGCAAGTTAGTGACGATGAAAAGGGCATCCTTTGGAACAATCGCCCTTTGCAATGTCATCGACTTTCGCTGATGGGGTTCAGGTTATCCGGCATCCTGTTATTCAGCGCAGTGGCAGACCCCACTGAAGTCAAAAGAATTTACGACAGTCTGGTTCCCGCGCACCAGCGCACACTGCTGGAATGGTCCAGTCGTTTGACGCTGCTGCCAGGCCAGGAATTTGAACAGTTCAAACTGCTCGAGGCGTTTTTCGCCAATGGCCCCGGCGGTCTCGTCGACGCCATGTTGCAAAGGGAAGATGGTTTTCAACAAAGCCGTCTCGACGGGGCGTTGATCGCCTATGTCCCGGATGATCCCAGGCACCCGCTCAAAGAGTATGCGTCCTTCACTGACTTCATGAAGGAGCTGACGAGCCAGTTGCGCTCGCCGGACTATCAGCAGTTTTTCAGCCGATTCGTCGCACAAAAAGACCATGGCAAATTCTTTGCCCGGCTTCGCGAACGTTTCACCACGTTCACCTGGACGCAGCGTGAGCCGCTGGACATGGGGCCGTGGTGGCGAGAGACCGCGGTTGAAAACGCCAACGCAGAGCCCATCACCAACATCATCTCAGGCGATCTCTGGCCGCAAATCGGTCGCTGGCGCAGGGACAAAGCGATTGCGGATGCGCGGCGTATCGCTGTGCCGACCGGGGACGAAGACGCGACCACCCGCTGGAATCGGTTGACCAGTTATCTGACCATCGGCTGGAACGTGTTCAACTTCGGCGCCATGTTGGTGCCCGGGCTCGGCGAAGCGATGCTGGCGGTCATGGTCGGGCAGATGCTGTTCGAAGCCATGGAGGGCATTGAGGAGTGGAGCAAGGGCGACAGGGAGGAAGCGGCGGCCCATCTCACCGGGGTCATGATCAATTTTGCACAACTGGCGATCATGGCGGCGGGAAACGTTTTACCCGCCGGTGCAGCGGCGTCGGTCAAACCGTCGACCTTTATCGATCAGTTGAAAAAGGTTGAGTTGCCTGACGGCCAGACGCGCCTGTGGAAGCCGGACCTGTCGCCCTACGCCCATGACCTGACGCTGCCCAACGGAACGAGGCCAAGCGAACAGGGGCTGTACCGCCACAGTGAAAAAGACTTCCTGAAGCATGAAAGCAAACACTTCGAAGTCAGAAACGATCCGCGCACGGGTCAGCCACGCCTGCAACATCCGGAGCGGCCGCAGGCGTATCAGCCAGCACTCGAACACGACGGTGCGGGCGTCTGGAAGACCGAGCTCGACCGACCCGTCGAGTGGGACAAAACCACACTCATGCGGCGCATGGGGCCGGCGGTCGAGGGTTTCTCCGATACCACGCTGGAGCAGATTCGGCTCGTCAGTGGTATCGAAGAAGACCTGTTGCGCAGATTGCATGTGGTCAACGAACCGGCGCCAGCATTGCTGACCGACACGATAGAACGGTTCAAGACCTGGGCCGACGTGCAAAAGCTGCCGGAACAGATTCTGCGCGATGAGGTGCCTGAAGCGTTCATCGAGCAGGTGCCCCGTTTGCTGGTTGACCTGCCGAGATGGCCTGAGCAAAAAAGTATCGAGCTGTTTGACGGCGCTGGTTTTACGGGGCGTTCGACTACGTACGGCAATGTCGACGCGTCGCCGGCCAACACGCTGAAGATAAGCCGAGCCGAGGTCAGCGCAGGAAAACTTCCAGAGCTTGCCGTGAAGTTCATGAACGAAGCCGACGTCCACGCGATGCTTGGGCAGGGCATTTCGGCAGACGAGCACATCCGGATCGACGCGTTGAAAAACAAGATAGCCGTGCGGGCGGGCCATCAGCGTGAGTCGCTGTTCAACGCGCTGGATCGCCGTCTGCAACAGACCGACAATCGGCAAGTGCTGGCGCTCCAGGACGCGTTCGGCGGCCTGCCCACGGTGATCGCCCGGGAGTTGCTGGCCGACGTCGAACCGCAAACCCGGCTCAACATCACCGAGTCTTCGCGCATCCCCTTGCAACTCAGAGAACGCACGCGGGCAACCTTGCAGGCGATACGAGCGGCACGCGCCTACGAAGGGCTGTTTCTCGATGCCGCGTACGGCGTCGATACCGAACGGCTGGCGTTGCACTCGTTGCAAGCGTTGCCCGAGTGGCCCGACAACGTGCGGATCGAAATCCGCGAGGATTCATTTGATGGACCGTTGCGCGCCAGTGTCGGCCCGGCGGATGCCTCCGTTCGCCGGGTCCTGGTCCGCGAGGACGGTCAGTACCAGGCCCGTGATGACGATGATCTGCACCTGCATGGGCCGGACGACCTCTACGTGTCCGTGTTGCATGCCCTGCCGGATGCCGAACGAAACACACTGGGGTATCACATCAATCAAGGCGCAACGCTCAAGCAGGCCGTGCAAAAAACGCCATTGTCACGGGACAGGTTCAACGTTCTTCTGGCGGATAACCCTGTTAGCAAACCCGCGTACGACCCGGCCACGATGCGGCTGCGTGGCGGCATGCGCGGGGTTTCTCAGGGCGTGCGACGGGTCGCCGGGCGGTTGACGCCGCAAGAGCGGGTCCGAGTCGTTCGTCCCGGATGGACGGAGGCCGAGGCGCAGGCTTATCTGGAGGCGGGTGGCAGCGACGTCAGTCTTGAACAGAGGGCGAGTGCACTGGAAGGGGAATTCGATCGGCTCAATGTCAATTTTCAACGTTGGTTGAGGTCACCGACCGAAGGGTCCTGGTTCACTGGCGCCGGCGCCGCCGAGTGGCAATCCAGAAACGCGGTATACAAAGCGATCAGGGAGTGTTGGCAGTACACCGGGTTGCGCCATGTGGATTCGTTCGGCGAGCTGCAAGGCGCTGTGCTTGACCTCGAGAACATACCGTTGGGTCGTCATTTGCGCACTATGCCTATGCTGGAGGGCACCTTCGATCACGTCACCCGCCTCAATCTGACCCTGACCGAATTGACCGATGCGCATATTTCCCTGCTCGATCATTTTCCCCGATTGCGTTCGCTCAACGTCAACGGTAATTCGCTCACCCGGTTTCCTCGTGCCGTCGGTCGCATGCGCGCGCTGACGGAGCTGAGCATGCGAGGAAACCGCATTGTGCTGGATACGCAAGGCGCGGCGGACCTGCGCAACCTGACACGGCTTCAAGCCCTGGACCTGTACGGCAACCCTCTGGGCCGGGAACCGGATATTGGCAGCATGCGCATGTTGCATACGCTGATCCTGGCCGACACTGGCATTCGGACCTGGCCGGACGGTTTGTTCGCGCAGCCACGCTTCCGGCATTTTTACCTGGACATGCAGTACAACGAAATCACCTACGTGCCCATGGTCGCGCGTGGCTCCATTGAGGCGGAATTGCTGGCGCGCACGGTGTTGAGCCGGGACACGGATTATCTGCCGGCCTTCAATCTGCAGACGCTCAGGGAGTACATCGCCTCCGTCGGCATGGACCCCGATCGACCGTATCCGCCTCGTGGCGTGCGTGACAGCCTCGATTGGGAGGCCGGCATGACCCGACGGGAATGGGTGGCCAAACAGGCAGTGTGGAACAGCGTCGAGGATGAGATCGGCTCGCTCGGGTTTTTCAACGAGATTCGCAAACTCACGGAATCGGGACATTTCAAACACGACACCGGGTTTCGGGTCGACATGACCGCCAAGGTCTGGCGAATGCTCGAAGCGATGTCGAAAAATACCGAGCTGCGGCAAAAACTCTTCACTATGACCACCGTGCCCACGGCGTGTGTCGATGCCGGCGCGCAGCTGTTCAACGCCATGGGAATGGAGGTGCTGATTCATGAAGCCTATGAACTGGCCAATCCCGCGCTGGTAGAGGCTGAACTGGTGACGCTGGCGCAGGGCAAGTCGCGTCTGGATGAGCTCAGCAGGATTGCCCGCAAAACGGTGTCCGAGCGCGAGGCGATGGGCGAGCAATTCAGGCGCGTCAATGCCGCGGGCGAGGTCACCGGCACGATTGATGAGGTTGAAGTTCACCTGGCGTTCATGACGGATCTTGCCGAGCGGCTGGACCTGCCCTGGCAGACGCGAAAAATGCAGTTCAGAAAAATCGCCGCGGTTACGCCAGAGATGATCGAGGATGCTTTTCGACGTGTGCTGGACCTTGAGGAAGGAGAACTTCTGGGGGATTTACTCGTCGATCAACCGTTCTGGGCATCCTATGCCGAGGGGGTCAATCGGGGGGTTATCAAAGGTTTCCGTCGCCGGATCGAAGCCACGATCGAGTTCTACTCAGCGTTGGAAAAACGCGCAACCGAGACAACACTTTCTCTGGAGCAAAAGGCTCAGTTAAAGGAAGAACTCAGGGTGCTCGGTGCTGAATTGAACAAACCGCAAAGCGCGTTTGCACCGGGACGCGTCATGACCGAAGCGGAATATGCCGCCGAGCTGGAAGCCATCGACGAGGACAGGAAAACGTTTATCAAAACGTTCACGCGCCAGGCGATCGAACGGGCAAAACTGCAACGGGTGGAAATGCCCTTCACCGTACAGCCGAACAGCTGATCGTGGTTGTTTGACGCCGGGGCCCGGCAGGGCCCCGGTGATCCAGTCGATCGATCAAAACAGGAAGTAACGCTGAGCCATCGGCAGCACATCCGCTGGCTCGCACCACAACAACACACCGTCGGCCTTGACCTGATACGTCTGCGGATCGACATCGATACTCGGCAGGTAGTCGTTGTGGATCAGATCGGTTTTCTGCACCTCGCGGCAGCCTTTGACCACGCCGATTTTCTTCTTCAAACCCAAGGCCTCGGGAAGACCGGCCTCCTGCGCCGCCTGACTGATAAACGTCAGGCTGGTGGCGTGCAACGAACCGCCGTAGCTGGCGAACATCGGGCGGTAGTGCACCGGTTGCGGTGTCGGAATCGAGGCGTTGGCATCACCCATCAGACTGGCGGCAATGGCGCCGCCCTTGAGGATCAGCGTCGGTTTGACGCCGAAGAACGCCGGGCGCCAGAGCACCAGGTCCGCCCACTTACCAACTTCAATCGACCCCACTTCATGGCTGATACCGTGGGTGATTGCCGGGTTGATCGTGTACTTGGCGATGTAGCGTTTGGCGCGGAAGTTGTCGTTGCCTTCGCCATCACCGGGCAACGGGCCGCGCTGTTTTTTCATCTTGTCGGCGGTCTGCCAGGTGCGCGTAATGACTTCGCCGACGCGGCCCATGGCCTGGCTGTCGGAGCTGATCATCGAAAACGCGCCGAGGTCGTGGAGGATGTCCTCGGCGGCAATCGTCTCGCGCCGGATGCGGCTTTCGGCGAAGGCCACGTCTTCGGCAATGCTTGGGTCCAGGTGATGGCAGACCATCAGCATGTCGAGGTGTTCGTCGATGGTGTTGCGGGTGAACGGCCGGGTCGGGTTGGTCGAGCTCGGCAGCACGTTGGCGAAGCCGCAGGCCTTGATGATGTCCGGAGCATGCCCGCCGCCCGCGCCTTCGGTGTGATAGGTGTGGATGGTGCGGCCCTTGAAGGCGGCGAGGGTGGTTTCGACGAAACCCGACTCGTTGAGGGTGTCGGTGTGGATCGCCACCTGCACGTCGTACTGATCGGCAACACTCAGGCAGTTGTCGATGCTCGCGGGTGTGGTGCCCCAGTCTTCGTGCAATTTGAGACCGATGGCGCCGGCCTTGACCTGTTCGATCAATGGCCCAGGCAGGCTGGCGTTGCCCTTGCCGGTGAGGCCGATGTTCATAGGGAAGGCATCCGCCGCTTGAAGCATCCGCGCCAGGTGCCATGGGCCGGACGTACAAGTGGTCGCGTTGGTGCCGGTGGCCGGCCCGGTGCCGCCGCCGATCATGGTGGTGACGCCGCTCATCAGCGCCTCTTCGATCTGCTGTGGGCAGATGAAGTGGATGTGCGTGTCGATGCCGCCGGCGGTGAGGATCATGCCTTCACCGGCGATCACTTCGGTACCGGCGCCGATGGCGATGGTGACGTTCGGCTGTACGTCCGGATTGCCGGCCTTGCCGATGCCGGCGATGCGCCCGTCCTTGAGACCGACGTCCGCTTTGACGATGCCCCAGTGGTCGATGATCAGCGCGTTGGTGATCACCGTGTCGACGACTTCGGCGGCCAGTAGCTGGCTCTGACCCTGGCCGTCGCGGATGACTTTGCCGCCGCCGAATTTCACTTCTTCGCCGTAGGTGGTGAAGTCTTTTTCGACCTCGATCCACAGTTCGGTGTCGGCCAGGCGGACCTTGTCACCGACGGTGGGGCCGAACATGTCGGCGTAGGCTTGACGGGAAATCTTCATTCGTTCGCCTTGAGATTCAATTGAATTTGAAATCGTTCGCTGCGCTCACTATCGCGAGCAAGCCCGCTCCCACAGTTGATCGCATTCCCCTGTGGGAGCGAGCCTGCTCGCGATGGGGCCAGAACAGACACCGTGTCACCTAGAGGTCACCCATGATCCGCCCGGCAAACCCGAACACCCGGCGATGCCCGGCCAGGTCGACCAGCTCGACCTCGCGGCTCTGCCCCGGTTCGAAGCGTACGGCGGTGCCGGCGGGGATGTTCAGGCGCATGCCGCGGCTGGCGGCGCGGTCGAAGGTCAGGGCGTCGTTGGTTTCGAAAAAATGGTAGTGCGAGCCGACCTGGATTGGCCGGTCGCCGCTGTTGGCCACTTTCAGGCTGACGGTGCGGCGGCCGACGTTGAGTTCGATGTCGCCGGGCTGGATCTGGTACTCACCGGGAATCATCAATGGGCTCCTTGGAGAATCTTGTAGTAAAGGGCGGTCGGCTTGTACTGGCCGCTCGGGTCGCAGGCGTAGTCGGGAATTTGTCCCGCACGGGTGTAGCCCAAAGCCTTGTAGAAGTCTTCGGCGGGGGAACCGGCTTCGGTGTCGAGGTAGAGCATGCCGCGCTTGTGCTGGAGCGCGGCCTGTTCCAAAGCGCTCATCAACTGTTGGCCCAAGCCACGGCGGCGCGCGTGTTCACGCACCAGCAGTTTCTGTACTTCAGCGCGGTTCAGGCCGTTGGCTTTCTGACACAGGGTCAGTTGCACGCTGGCCTGCACCTGTTCGTCCTTGACCACCACCCACAGCAGCACGTTGCCTTTGTTCAGGTCGTCTTGAACGCCATCGAAATAGGCGCGTGCCTGAGTGGCATCCAGATCGGCCATGAAGCCGACACTGGCGCCATAGCCCACGGCGTCAAGCAGCAGATCAATCAAACCCTGGCGATAGTGCGCAAAGCTTTCAACATTGACGCGTCGCAGCTGGGCGGCGTTCATCGGACATTACTCCTTGCTGGCGGGTGGCGGTTCGGCGCCAGGATTGAGGGTCAGTTGCATGAAGGTCAGGTCCAGCCAGCGGCCGAACTTGGTGCCCACCTGCGGCATCTGCCCGGTGGTCACGAAACCGGCGCGTTCATGCAGGCGGATGGAAGCGGCATTGCCGCTTTCGATGGCAGCGACCATCACATGCTTGTCGCAGCCTTTGGCGCGTTCGATCAGTACGTCCATCAATTGCGGGCCGAGACCATTGCCGCGCTGGTCGCTGCGCACATAGACCGAGTGCTCGACGGTGTGGCGGAAACCATCGAACGGTCGCCAGTCACCAAATGAAGCGTAGCCGAGTACGCTGTTATCGCCGTCAACGATCACCAGAATCGGATAGCCCTGGGCTTGCCGGGCGCTGAACCAGGCCTGACGGTTGCCCAGGTCCACGGCCTGTTCGTTCCAGATCGCCGTGGTGTTGAGCACGGCGTCGTTGTAGATGTCGCGGATCGCCGGCAGATCGGCGTGCACTGCATCGCGGATGTGATAGGTCATGGCGCGGCCTCAGGCGATGGGTTGGTGGACGGTGACCAGTTTGGTGCCGTCGGGGAAGGTGGCTTCGACCTGGATCTCCGGGATCATCTCCGGGATGCCTTCCATCACTTGTTCGCGGCTGAGCAGGGTGGTGCCGAAGTGCATCAGCTCGGCCACGGTCTGACCGTCACGCGCGCCTTCGAGCAGCGCTGCGGAGATGTAGGCCATGGCTTCCGGGTAGTTGAGTTTCACGCCGCGCGCCAAACGCCGCTCGGCGACGAGGCCGGCGGTGAAGATCAGCAGCTTGTCTTTTTCGCGTGGGGTCAGGTCCATCGTTTGGAATCCATCTGGGCAGATAAAAATTATTGGATCTGTGAATACATGACCTGCGGGAGCGAGCCTGCTCGCGATAGCGGCCAATCAGGCGACGTCAATGTTGTGTGTGCCGACGCCATCGCCGGCAAGCCGGTCTCGCTCCCACACAGGATCGCGTTTCAGGTGCTCCATATTCGGGGTGGGACGGCTTCTCGGCCTAACAGCGCCGGCCGGAGCAATCGCCACAAATCAATCAACCAGCCTCGCGCCAACAGCGCCTCACTGGCCAGGCACCGGGCAACGATCAGCCCCGGCAACTGCGTCAAATCTCCACGCACGTCATTGTTCAACGAACGGCATTTCTCCAGCAGTTCACTGTCCACCTCGTCCGTCACCAGCAACGTCGCAAATACCGGTTGCCCGTCCAGGCCAATCGGCGAATCGAGCAAACCGTCATTCCCGACAATGCGCTGGCGTTCGTGCCAGAGCAACTGGCCGTCGCGACGGATATCCAGCTGCGCCTGAAAATGCCCGAGGTCAAAACGCTCGCCGCTGGCCGGGCGACCCAGTGCCACGACGTCCCAGTAGAACAGCCGCGCATCACCTTCCAGATCAATGGCGGTGCGCAGTTCAGCTTGCGCGGCGCTGAAGATAATTGTCTCTTGCGGCAACCATTCCAGGGTCGCGCCTGCGGCCACTTTCAGCTCCAGTGTCTGATAAGCCGGACCTGCGGCGCGATACCACTTGGCCGCGCCGGGGCTGGTAATTTGCGCCCACGCATCGCGGCCGACGCTGGCGCTGATGTCGAGCCGATCACCGCCGGCAATCCCGCCGGGCGGGTGGACGATGATGTGCTGGCACACCTCGGGGCCTTCGGCATACAGGTGCTTTTGCACCCGCAACGGTCCCTTGTGCCGGCGCTGAACCGGGCGCGTGGTGTCGCCGAATCGGGCATAGCCCAACTCCAGCTCGGCGTGCCAGCTCGGGGTAAACAGGACAGTGGCAAGAGGTAGGTTCATGGTTTCTAGTTATCGTTAGGACGCTACAGATTAGATCGTTACCAGACCGCGTACACCCTCGGCTTCCATATTTTCGCCGCGGCCCTGCTGCACGATCTCACCGCGGGACATCACCAGGTATTGATCGGCCAGTTCGGCAGCGAAATCGTAGAACTGCTCAACCAGCAGAATCGCCATGTCGCCGCGTGCTGCGAGTTTTTTGATCACCGCGCCGATCTCCTTGATCACTGAAGGCTGGATGCCTTCGGTCGGCTCATCGAGGATCAGCAGCCGAGGACGGCTGGCCAGCGCTCGGCCGATAGCCAACTGCTGCTGTTGGCCACCGGACAGATCACCGCCGCGCCGTTGCTTCATTTGCAGCAGCACCGGGAACAGCTCGTAGATGAACGCCGGGACTTCTTTCGCTTCGCTGCCCGGAAAACGCGACAGGCCCATCAGCAGGTTTTCCTCCACCGTCAACCGACCGAAAATCTCCCGGCCCTGAGGCACGTAAGCGATCCCGGCGTGCACCCGCTGGTGCGGTTTGAACGTGGTGATCGGTTTGCCTTCCCAGTTCACCGCGCCTTCTTTGGCCGGCAGCAATCCCATCAGGCATTTGAGTAGCGTGGTTTTGCCCACACCGTTGCGCCCGAGCAGGCAGGTGACTTCACCGACCTTCACGTCAAACGTCAGGCCGCGCAGGATGTGGCTACCGCCGTAGTACTGGTGCAGCTTGTCGACTTGTAGCATGTTCAAATTCCTTGTGGTTCACACCGAACCCTGTGGGAGCTGGCTTGCCAGCGATGAGGCCGGCACATCCGAAAATGATGTTGACTGACCCACCGCTATCGCTGGCAGGCCAGCTCCCACAGTGACCGTGTTGGCAGGTTCAGCGACCGAGGTACACCTCGATCACCCGCTCGTTTTCCTGCACCTGCTCCAGCGACCCTTCGGCCAGCACGCTGCCCTGGTGCAACACGGTGACGTGGTCGGCAATCGAGCCGACAAACCCCATGTCGTGTTCCACCACCATCAGCGAATGCTTGCCCGCCAGGCTTTTAAACAGCTCGGCGGTGAATTCGGTTTCAGCATCGGTCATGCCCGCCACGGGTTCGTCGAGCAGCAGCAATTGCGGGTCTTGCATCAACAACATGCCGATTTCCAGAAACTGCTTCTGACCGTGGGACAACAAGCCTGCCGTGCGATTGACCGAGGTGGTCAGGCGAATGGTTTCCAGCACTTCGCTGATGCGATCTTTCTGTTCGCCACTCAGGCGAGCCCGCAGGCTGGCCCACACCGACTTGTCGGTTTTCTGCGCCAGTTCGAGGTTTTCAAACACGCTCAGCGCTTCAAACACGGTCGGCTTCTGGAACTTGCGACCGATGCCGGCCTGGGCAATCTGCACTTCACTCATCTGCGTCAGATCGAGGGTTTCACCGAACCAGGCTTTGCCGTGACTGGGGCGAGTCTTGCCGGTGATCACGTCCATCAGCGTGGTCTTTCCCGCGCCGTTGGGGCCGATGATGCAGCGCAGTTCGCCGACGCCGATGTACAGGTTCAAATCGTTCAGTGCCTTGAAGCCATCGAAGCTGACGCTGATGTCTTCCAGGGTCAGGATGGTGCCGTGGCGAGTATCCAGGCCGGGGCCGACGCGTTGGCCGAGACCGATGGCGTCGCGGCTGCTGCCGGCGTCCTTGTTCGGCTGCGGTGGATAGAAGGCCGGCTCGAGCATGAATTCAGCCGTCGCAGTCACTCTCATTGGTCACCCCTTTTCTTCAGCAGGCCGATCACGCCTTTGGGCAGGTACAAGGTCACGACTATGAACAACGCGCCGAGGAAGAACAGCCAGTATTCCGGGAAGGCCACGGTGAACCAGCTCTTCATGCCGTTGACCACGCCGGCGCCAAGCAGCGGGCCGATCAGCGTGCCGCGACCGCCGAGCGCCACCCAGACGGCGGCTTCGATGGAGTTGGTCGGCGACATTTCACTCGGGTTGATGATGCCGACTTGCGGTACGTACAGCGCACCCGCCAGACCGCACAACACCGCACTCAAGACCCAGACAAACAGCTTGAAACCCCGTGGATCGTAGCCGCAGAACATCAAACGGTTTTCCGCATCGCGCAGGGCAGTCAACACCCGGCCAAACTTGCTCTGCGCCAGGCGCCAGCCGATGAACAGGCTCGCCACCAGCAACAGCACCGTGGCGAAAAACAGCACTGCACGCGTCCCCGGCTCGGTGATGCCAAAGCCAAGAATGGTGCGGAAATTGGTGAAGCCGTTGTTGCCGCCGAACCCGGTTTCGTTGCGGAAGAACAGCAGCATCCCGGCGAAGGTCAGGGCCTGGGTCATGATCGAGAAATACACGCCTTTGATCCGCGAGCGGAAGGCAAAGAACCCGAACACCAGCGCCAGCAGCCCCGGCGCCAATACCACCAGGCACATCGACCAGAGGAAGCTGCTGGTGCCGGTCCAGTACCAGGGCAGTTCGGTCCACGACAGGAAGGTCATGAACGCCGGCAAGGCATCGCCCGAAGCCTGGCGCATCAGGTACATGCCCATCGCATAACCGCCGAGGGCGAAGAACAGACCGTGGCCGAGGGACAACAGGCCGGCGTATCCCCAGACCAGATCGAGGGCGAGGGCGACGATGGCGTAGCAAAGAATCTTGCCCACCAATGTCAGCGTATAAGCCGAGACATGAAACGCGCTGTCCGGCGACAACAGCGACAGCAGCGGCAACGCCAGCAGCAGAACGAGGATCACCGCGCCGACGGCAATCGTGACTTTGGGGCCGGCCTTTTGCGTGGCCGTGAGCATCAGGGGCTGGTTCATCAGTCGATCACCCGTCCTTTCAGTGCGAAGAGCCCTTGCGGACGTTTCTGGATGAACAGAATGATCAGCGCGAGGATCAGGATCTTGCCGAGTACGGCGCCGATCTGCGGTTCGAGAATCTTGTTGGCGATACCCAGGCCGAAGGCGGCGAGCACGCTACCGGCCAGTTGACCAACCCCGCCGAGCACAACCACCAGGAACGAGTCGATGATGTAGCTCTGGCCGAGGTCCGGGCCGACGTTGCCGATCTGGCTCAGCGCCACACCGCCGAGACCGGCGATGCCGGAGCCGAGGCCAAAAGCAAGCATGTCGACGCGCCCGGTGGGCACGCCGCAGCAGGCCGCCATGTTGCGATTCTGAGTGACGGCGCGCACGTTCAAACCGAGGCGCGTCTTGTTCAGCAACAACCAGGTCAGCACCACCACAAACAAGGCGAAGGCAATGATGACGATGCGGTTGTACGGCAGCACCAGATTCGGCAGCACCTGAATTCCGCCGGACAACCACGCCGGGTTGGCCACTTCAACGTTCTGCGCGCCGAACACCAATCGCACCAGCTGAATCAGCATCAGGCTGATGCCCCAGGTGGCGAGCAGGGTCTCCAAAGGGCGGCCGTAGAGGTGACGAATCACCGTGCGCTCCAGGGCCATGCCGATCGCGGCCGTGACGAAAAACGCCACCGGCAACGCGATCAGCGGATAGAACTCGATGGCTTGCGGGGCGAAGCGCTGGAACATCAGTTGCACCACGTACGTCGAGTAGGCGCCGAGCATCAACATCTCGCCGTGGGCCATGTTGATCACGCCGAGCAGGCCGAAGGTGATCGCCAGACCGAGCGCCGCGAGCAGCAGGATCGAGCCCAGCGACATGCCGCTGAAGGCCTGGCCGAGCATTTCGCCAATCAGCAGTTTGCGTTTGACTTGGGCCAGGCTGGTTTCGGCAGCCGTGCGCACATGGGTGTCGGCTTCGACACCCGGTTCCAGCAGACTCTCCAGACGAGTGCGGGCCAGTGGATCGCCGGTTTCGCCGAGCAGACGCACGGCAGCGAGGCGCACGGCCGGATCGCCGTCCACCAGTTGCAGGTTGGCCAGCGCCAGGCTGAGCGCGGCGTGAACGCTTTCGTCTTGTTCGCCGGCCAGTTGCTGGTCGAGGAATTTCAGCTGCGCAGGCTTGGCGCTTTTCTGCAATTGCTGCGCGGCGCCCAGACGGATTTTGGCGTCGGCGGCGAGCAGTTGATGACTGGCCAGTGCGGTGTCGATCAGACCCCGCAGGCGATTGTTCAGGCGCAAGGTTTTCGGTTGACCGTCGACCGTCAACTCGCCTTGTTGCAGGGCGTTGATCAGCTCGACACGGGCCGGATCGGGCTGCGCGGCCCAGGCTTCCAGAAGCTTGGCTTGCTGCACGGGATTGGCGGCGACGAAGTCTTCGGCGTCGCCTGCGAAAGTGCTCATCGGCAGTAATAGCGCGATGGCAAAGATGAATCGGTAAAAGGCAGTGGGCATATAAAGTCGCCTTGCTCGGACATTGTGGGAGCTGGCTTGCCAGCGATGCAGGCGACTCGGAGTCTCTGATGTACCGAGGCGATGCCATCGCTGGCAAGCCAGCTCCCACAGAATTTGTGTCGGGCACGAACGATGTATTCGGCCCGACATCCAGGTGGCTTAGTTGCTCTTCACCGCATAATCCGGCTTCTTGTCGTTACCCGAGATGAACGGGCTCCACGGCTGGGCGCGGATCGGCCCTTCGGTCTGCCATACCACGTTGAACTGACCGTCCGCCTGGATCTCGCCGATCATCACCGGCTTGTGCAGGTGGTGGTTGGTCTTGTCCATGGTCAGGGTGTACCCGGACGGCGCGGCAAAGGTCTGGCCGGCGAGGGCTTCGCGGACTTTGTCGACGTCGGTGGACTTGGCTTTCTCCGCCGCTTGCGCCCACATGTGAATGCCGACGTAGGTGGCTTCCATCGGGTCGTTGGTCACCGCTTTGTCGGCGCCCGGCAGATTGTGTTTCTTCGCGTAGGCTTTCCAGTCGGCGACGAATTTCTTGTTCGTCGGGTTCTCTACCGACTCGAAGTAATTCCACGCCGCGAGGTTGCCCACCAGCGGTTTGGTGTCGATGCCACGCAGTTCTTCTTCACCGACCGAGAACGCCACCACCGGAACGTCGGTGGCTTTCAGGCCCTGGTTGGCCAGCTCTTTATAGAACGGCACGTTGGAGTCGCCGTTGACGGTGGAGATGACCGCAGTCTTGCCACCGGCCGAGAATTTTTTGATGTTAGCCACGATGGTTTGATAGTCGCTGTGGCCAAACGGGGTGTAGACCTCTTCGATGTCCTTGTCGGCCACGCCTTTGGAGTGCAGGAACGAACGCAGGATCTTGTTGGTGGTGCGCGGGTAGACGTAGTCGGTGCCGAGCAGGAAGTAACGCTTGGCGCTGCCGCCTTCTTCGCTCATCAGGTATTCCACTGCCGGGATCGCCTGCTGGTTCGGCGCCGCACCGGTGTAGAACACGTTCGGCGACATCTCTTCGCCTTCGTATTGCACCGGGTAGAACAGCAGGCCGTTGAGCTCTTCGAACACTGGCAGCACCGATTTGCGCGACACGGAAGTCCAGCAACCGAACACCACGGCGACCTTGTCCTGGGTCAGCAGCTGACGGCCCTTTTCCGCGAACAGCGGCCAGTTCGAGGCCGGGTCGACCACTACCGGTTCGAGCATCTTGCCGTTCACGCCGCCCTTGGCGTTGATCTCGTCGATGGTCATCAACGCCATGTCCTTGAGGGACGTTTCGGAGATCGCCATGGTGCCGGACAACGAATGCAGAATACCGACCTTGATGGTCTCGGCGGCCTGGACGGTCCAGGTCAAGCCCATCGCGGCAATGCTTGCCGTGAGTGTAAAAGCCTTGATCAAACTGCGACGCTTCATTGTGCGATCTCCATGAACTTATGAATTTTCTTGGTTGGCAGATGCGGACTACTGAAGGCTGTTTTGCAAGGGCTGTGCCCAGTCGGAAAAAGGCAGGGAAATGTCGTATTAGAGCGGTCGCGCGGTTGGGGTGGCGCACCATGAAGGATCGCGTCCGGCGCGTTGGTGCGGAGGGGTGCGCCACATTGGGGCGCAGGTCTTGCGGGCAACACAGATCAACGGTGGGAGCGGGCTTGCTCGCGAAGAGGGCGTGTCAGTCGCCATTTATGCTGTCTGACACACCCTCTTCGCGAGCAAGCCCGCTCCCACAGTTTTGATCTGTGTGTCAGCGGCGGCGCATGAGGCCGATGAAGAACAAGCCACCGATGGCAGCGGTGGCGACGCCGATGGGCAGGTCTTCGGGAGCAATGAGCGTGCGCGCGGCGACATCGACCCAGACCAGGAAGATGCTGCCGAGCAACACGCACACCGGCAGCAATCGCCGATGTTCAGCCCCCACCAATCGGCGTGCGATGTGCGGCACCATCAATCCGACAAACCCGATGGACCCGCTGATCGACACCAGCACCCCCGTCATCAGCGACGCAATCAAAAACACTCGCAGGCGTACGCTACGGGCGTTGAGCCCCAGCGTGACGGCCGTCTGTTCGCCGGCCATCAACGCATTCAACGGTCGCGCCATGCCCAGCAACAAAACCAGCCCCAGCAACACGCTCGCCCCCGGTACCGCGAGCAATTCCCAGCGCGCCAGGCCGAGCCCGCCAAGCATCCAGAACATCACCGCAGAGCTGGCGCGGTGATCGCCGAGAAACAGCAGAAGATTGGCGATTGCCATCATCACGAACGACACCGCCACGCCGCACAGCAGCAGCCGGTCACTGTCCAGCCGACCGTTGCGGTTGGCGATCACCAGCACGATCAGCATGCTCAGCAACGCGCCGATAAAGGCAGCGATGGGCAAGGTCAGCAGGCCGACGATTTCACCGACATGCAGCACCACGATCACTGCGCCAAGCGTCGCGCCGGAGGTCACCCCGAGCAAATGCGGATCGGCCAGTGGATTGCGCGTCACCGCTTGCAGCACCGCGCCGATCAACGCCAAGCCAGCGCCCACCAGCGCGCCGAGCAACATGCGCGGCACGCGGATCAACCACACGATGTGTTCCTGCCCGGCCGTCCAGCTCACCTCGCCAAAACCGAACACCTTGTGCAGCAAAATTTGCCAGACCACGTCCACCGGCACCCGCGCCGGGCCGAAGCCCAGCGACACCACGCACGACACCAGCAGCAATGCGCCGAGAGCGATCAGCAACAGAGCGTAGCGACGATTGATCATTCGCCGTGGAGACCTTTGGCCAGGGTTTCAACCGCCAGCACGTTGTCGATGCCCGGCGTGGCCTGCACATAGGGAATGACGATGAAGCGCTGGTTCTTGATCGCGTCCACCGATTGCAGCGCCTTGTTAGCGAGCAGAAATTGCACCTTCTGCTCGGCGGTGACTTCACCGTAATCGACGATCACGATCACCTGCGGATTGCGCTCGACCACGTTTTCCCAATTCACCCGGGTCCAGCTCGCCTCGACGTCATCCAGGATGTTGCGCCCACCCGCCGCGTCGATCAGCGCTTGCGGCATGCCCAGGCGACCCGAGGTCATGGCGCGGTCTTCGCCACTGTCATAGAGGAACACTCGTGGTTTGTTGGCCGGCAGATCCTTGCGTACCTCGGCAACCTGCGCCTGCATGTCGGCGATCAGGGCATTGGCGCGATCCTGCACGTCGAAGATTTTGCCGAGGTTACGCAGGTCGTTATAGGTGTCTTCCAGGCTGGCCGGCGGACGCTGCATGACGAAGGCGCAGGACTCGGTCAGCTCGTAGACGTTGATGCCCAGCGGCTGCAACGTTTGCGGGGTGAGATCACCGCCGACGCGCATCCCGTAATCCCAGCCGGCAAAGAAGAAATCGACGTTGGCGTTGAGCAGGGTTTCCACTGAGGGGTATTTGGCCGCCAACTCGGGCAGGCCGTCGAGGAGGCTCTGCATCTGGGGCGTGACCGACTTCCAGCCGCTGACACCGCTGTAGCCGGCCATGCTCGGTTTGAGGCCGAGGGCGAGCATCATCTGCGTCATGTTGATGTCGTGGCTGACCGCGTGTTTGGGCGCCTGCGCGAAGGTCACTTCGCGGTTGCAGCTCTGGATCGTCAGCGGGTACTTCGTCGCTTCGGCAAACGCCTGGGCGCTGCCCAGCATCAGAGCAACGCACAGCAGGGAACGCAAAGTCATGGTTGGGTTATCCAGGTGATTCGTGGGTAGCCGTGCATGGGGTGTTCATCGATCAGCGCTTCGACGCCGAACACATCACGCAGCAGCGGGGCGGTGAGGACTTGTTTCGGTGTGCCGCTGGCGACGATGCGGCCGTGATTGAGCACATACAGCCGGTCACAGAAAGCGGCGGCGAGATTGAGGTCATGGATGCTCGCCAGGGTGCCGATCTGCAGGTGTTTGACCAGCTGCAACAGCTCCAGCTGATAGCGCGGGTCGAGGTGATTGGTCGGCTCGTCGAGGATCAGCAATTGCGGTTGCTGGGCGAGGGCGCGGGCGAGGATCACGCGTTGTTTTTCGCCGCCGGAGAGGGTGGCGAAAGCGTGGTCTTCGAAACCGTTGAGGCCGACGGATTCCAATGCTTGCGTCGCGAGGTTTCGGTCTTCGAGGGTGTCGCTATCAAACAAACCTTTGTGCGGGGTGCGGCCCATGGCGACCACTTCGTCGACGGTCAGGCCGAAGGCGTCGGGGAATTCCTGCAACACTACGGCGATACGTTGCGCGCACCAGCGTGAGGATTGTTTCCAGACATTGTGGTGGTCGAGCCGGACCTCACCGTTTTCCGGTTTGCTGAAGCGGTAGGCACAGCGCAGCAGGCTGGTCTTGCCGCTGCCGTTGGGACCGATCAACCCGACAAACTCACCAGAGGCCACGTGCAACGAGGCATCACGCAGCTTGAACTGGTGATGACAGTGGCCGTGGCCCAAGGGGGTCCAGGCGAGGTTGGTGAGGTTCAGCGAGGTCATGCGTTAACTCTGAAATATTGGGTGATGCTGATGGCCTCATCGCGAGCAGGCTCGCTCCCACATTGGAATGCGATCAAATGTGGGAGCGAGACCAGCTTGCCGGCGATAGGGGCGACACGGTTTAAAACTGGTAATCAGCGGTGACGAAAAACGATCGCGGCTCCCCGAGAATCCACTGCTGGCCCTCATTGTATTGGCTTTGCGCATACTGGCGGTCAAACAGATTGTTCAGTTGCAACCCCAGCGTTGTATTACGCAACGCTTTCCATGACAACGTGGCATCGACCACGGTGTAACCCGGCAGCTCGTTCCGGTTGGCCATGTCAGCATAACGCGCATCGACATAACGCACGCCAGCGCCTGCCTTCAGGTCGTCGCCGAGTGCTTTGCTCAGCCACAGATTCGCCGTGCGCCGAGGCACGTCCACCGGGCAATTGCCGTTGCGCGACACGGGTATGCCACCGACCACTTCTTCGAAATCGTCGTACTTCGCTTTGACGATGGCCGCGTTGGCCTGCAGTTGCCAGGCGTGTGGCAGTTGCAGATCAAGGCTGGCTTCGAGGCCATTGGACGATTGTTGGCCGACCTGTTGTTTGAGCGTCGGGTTGCCCGGATCGTCGGTCAGCAGTTTCTTTTTGACGATGCGATAAGCCGCCAGCGTCCACTCGCCACGCTGATCCCAGAACATCTGCTTCACGCCGATTTCAGTTTGCTTCGCGGTGGCCAGGTCGTATTGCTGCTGGCCCGGGTTCAGGGAAATGAGGCCGCCAACACCGTCGGTGCTGGTGGCGTACTGGCCGTAGAACGAGGTGTCCGGCGTCACGGCAAACACCAGCCCGGCCTTCCAGTTGTTGCCGGTCAGGGTCTTGTCGCTCTGGCTGCCATCGACCTGATTGTCGTAATCAACGTGCACGTAATCGCGGCGCACACCGGTCACCAACGACCAGCGCTCACTCAGCTGCGTGCGGTTTTCAGCGAACGCCGACATTTGTCTGGTGGTGCTCTGGAACTGGTCACGATACGGATCGGCGCTTTCGAATCGACTCGATTGCGGGTGATGCAGGTCGACCGACTGACCGCCCGGCAGCACGTCATTGAACGGCGAGTTGCTGGCGAGCTGGAAGCGGATGCGGTTGTAATCGACACCGGTCACGGTCTGGCTGTCGAGGCCGAACAGCGAGTGTTGGAAGGTGAACGTCTGACGATCGCCGACCTGTTCCTGCTGGTGGCCGATGCCGAAATAGCCGCTGCGGCTGAGCTGCTGTGCGCCACGGTCGAAGTTGTAGTTCTCGGCGTTCTGCCAGCGGCGTTGGGCCTTGAGGTAATACAGCTCGTTGCTCGAACTGACGTTCTCGGAGATCCGCCAGTCGCTGGTCAGGCGCGTCCATTGATCGTTGTAGTGCTGCTTGTCGTTGCTGATGTTGTAGTTCTTGTCGCGCAGACCTTCGTGGAAGCGGCCATTGATCAGCGGCGTGCCAAAGTCGTTCATCGGCTTCTGATCGCCGTAATCGTGGGCGAGAGTGAATGCCAGATCGTCCGTGGCCTGCCAACGCAGGGCGGCGCTGATGAAGTCGCTGGAGGAATCGCCGCGGTCGACCCAACCGTTGCTGCGCAGGCGATTGAGGTTAAAGCGGTAACTCAGGGTGTCGCTCAGAGAGCCGCCGCTGTCCAGGGCCTGTTGCTGAGTGTCGTAGGAGCCGTAACCGAGACGCACGTGGTTTTCGATCTCGCCTTCGAACGGCTTCTTCGGAATCACATTGACCACCGCGCCCGTCGCGCCTTCGCCGTACAACACCGAGGCCGGGCCGCGCAGCACATCGACACGCTCCACCGACCAGGTATCGACCGGGAAGGTCACAGTGCCCATGCCGGTGTACATCCGGTTGCCGTCATACAACTGCATCACCGAGTTCTGTCCGGTAAAGCCTCGTGCGGTCAATGAGGTTCCGCCGTCGCCCGGTGTGCCGGTGCGGCTGATCCCGGTGCTGCGAGACGCCGCGTCCTGCACGCTGCGGTCACCCCGCGCGCGGATCTGTTCGCCGGTCAGGCTTTCCACACTGGCGGGTGTTTGCAGGGCCGTGAGGTTCAGGCGCGAACCGGCGGTGGTCGGGGTGTTGAGGTTGACGGTTTCGTCGTCAACGGCCGGTGCGGTGATGGTGCCGGCGGGCAGCGTCAACGATTGCGCCTGGGCGCTGTTGTTCAGGGCGAGCAGGCAGAGGCCGGACAAGAGGTACTTGTTCATCGGGATGGTGACACTTCTTCAAAAGAAAACCCGCAGCCATGGCTGCGGGTTGGGCGGTGCATTTGCGTTATACAGTAACACTAAAAATGACCGTGCGATAAGCGCCCGAAGTCTACAGATCCCTCTAAAACGCGCATCTCGCCTGCTTCATGATGAAGATGAGACCGATTCAGTTTGTCGGGTGAATCGCGACAACAGCACGCGATCCAACAGCCAGACCACCACCAACGAAGCCCCCACCAGCGGAAACACCACTGCCAGCACCAGCATGATTGCCACGCCGGTTTTCCATTTCGGCAGGTCATGGCGCAGCGGAGGAACACCGAACTTGCCTTGTGGCCGACGTTTCCACCAGATCACCACGCCGCTGACGGCACTGAGCAGAATCATCAGGCAGATCAGCAGCACGATGATCTGGTTGAACACACCGAACATCTTGCCTTCGTGCAACATCACACCGGTTTCCGTGGCGCGGGCCACTGCGCCGTAATGTTCCCAACGCACATCGGCGAGGACGTTGCCGGTGTACTGATCGACATGCAGCGTGGCGTCATTGCGCGGGTCGTCGGCGAACACGGCGATGGTAAACACGCCGGTGGCCGTGGTCGGGAAAGTAATGCTGTAACCCGGTTCAACCTTGCGTTGCACGGCGATGTTCTGCACGTCTTGCAGGCTGATGGTCGGTGCGGCGGGACCGGCTTGCGCGCTGCCGTGGGCCATGTGTTCGGCGTGGTCGCCGGACATCGGCATCGGCGTGTTTTCCATCGCCCACGGCACGGTCTGGCGCGTGGCGGTGTTGAGGCTGCGGGCCTCGACGTCAGACTTGGGCATGTCATTCCACATGGCATCCGGGAACACGTTCCAGACCCCGGCGTATTGCTTGCCCCAGAACCCGGTCCAGGTCATGCCGCTAAGCAGCATCACCAGCAGAAACGCGGCGCCCCAGAACCCGGTGACGGCATGCAGGTCGCGCCACAGCACGCGACCGCGACTGCTCAAACGCGGCCACAAGATGCCGGCGGCCTGGCCTCGCGGCCACCACAGGAACACCCCGGAAACCACCAGCACAATGCCCCAGCCAGCGGCGAGTTCGACCAGTCGATCACCGACCGTGCCGATCATCAATTCACCGTGGATCGCACGGGCAACGGCTTGCAGATTCTTCTTCGCATCTTGCTCGCCGAGGATGTCACCGTGATACGGATCGACAAAAACATTCAACTCATTGCCGCCATTGAGTACGACAAACTGCGCGCTGCGTTCGGCGTTGATCGGTGGCAGGTACTGCTTGATCGTTGCTTGTGGATACGCGTCTTTCACCCGCTTGAGCAGGTCGTCGGCCGGGACGCTGTGATGACCGGCCGGGACGTTCATCAGGCTGCCGTACATCAACGGATCGAGTTGCGGCTTGAACAGGTAAATGACGCCGGTCACCGCCAGCATCACCATGAATGGCGCGACGAACAGACCGGCATAGAAATGCCAGCGCCAGGCCAGGTTGTAAAAATTCGGTTTGGGCTGTTTCATCGGTTGCGCTCCGCTTGGCTTGGTTCTTTTGTTGTTGTCTGGTGACTGCTGCGCAGTCATTCGCGAGCAGGCTCGCTCCCACAGGTTCAACACTTTCCATGTGGGAGCGGGCTTGCCCGCAATGCTCTTAGAAACTCATGTCCACCTTGGTCCAGAGCGTGCGCCCCGGTTCTTTGATGGCCTGCGGGTCATTGGCCGGGTAACCAAAACCGGCGTTGCCGGCCAGGTTCAAATGCTCGGCGTAAGCCTTGCCGAACAGGTTGTCGACGCCGCTGCTGACCTTCCAGTTCTGGTTGATCCGATAGGCACCGTTGAGCGAGAACACACCGAATCCCGAGGACTTGTCGAAGTCCTTGCCGACCACGTTGCCCTTGTTCTGATCAATGCGGTTTTGCGCGGCGACCACCCGCCACAAGGCACCGGCGCTCCAGTTGTCTTCGCTGTAGGTCAGGCCGAATCGCGCGTCCAGCGGCGGCATTTGCGGCAATGCCTTGCCGTCGCTGCTGTTCTTGCCCCAGGCGTAGGCCAGGGTTGCGTCGGCCTTCCAGTTCGACGTCAGCTTGTAAGCCGCCCCGAGTTCACCGCCCATGATCCGCGCGTCGATGTTCTCGGCTTGCGAGGTCGTGCCCATCATTCCCGGCGTGTAGTTGAACAGGATGTAATCACGCACCTGTCCGACGTAACCCGAGGCCCAGGCTTCGAGGTCTTCGGTCTTGTATTGCAGGCCGAAGTCGAGCTGGGTGGTTTTTTCGGGCTTGATCGAATCGAAGGCGTTCACCGAGCCGGCGGGGCCGGAGTTAGGCGAAAACAGCTCCCAGTAATCCGGGAAACGCTGGGCGTGACCGAGACCGGCGTACAGCGTGGTCGGGCTGTCGGCGAGGTCGTGCTCGTAGCGGACGAAGCCGCTGGGCAAGGTGTCGGCGCGGGTGTCGTCGGCGGTCGGGTTGCGCCGGGTCATCATCCCCGAGCCAGTGGTCTGGCGAAAATCCTTGGCCGAAGCGCGGTCCAGTCGCGCGCCGGTGATCAAGCGATCACGGTCGGCGGCGTACCAGGTCAGTTCGCTGAACACGCCGTAGTTGTGGAAATCGGCGTCCTTGTCGCGCGGCAGATCCTTGTAGGTGTCGATGCCCATGGCGCTGCGCTTGCGGTGTTCGTTGGTCTGCGCGTCGATGCCGCTGATCAATTGCACATCGGCCCAGCGCCAGGTGGCTTTGATCCGTGCGCCGAGGGTTCGGCGATCGACACTGGAGGCCATCGGGCCGGCCATCATCCCGGTGCCGGACGGCGTGCGCAGGGTGTAGTTGTCCATCACGTGGTCGGCGTAGTTGTAGTAGATCTGTGCTTCGACCTTGTCCAGTACGTCGCCAATGTTGGACTTCTCGAAGCGCAGGCCGAGGCTTTCGCGCTTGAATTGCGAGCCGTCCATGCCGCGTCCGGCGTAACGGGCTTCGCCATCGCCCTTGCCGGCGGTCAGCTCCAGCAGGGTATCGGCGTCCGGGGTCCAGCCGACGGCTACGTCGCCGTTCCACTTGTCATAGCGTGATGCCACGGTGTCGTTGTTGCCGTCGCGGTAGTCGTCGGAATGCGCGGTGTTGCCGATCACTCGAACGTAACCCAACGGGCCGCCGGCTGCAGCGTCCACCACTTTGTCGAAGCGGCCGTTGGAACCGGCCAATATGCTGGCATTCACTCGGGTACCGAGTTCGCCGAAGCTTTCCGGTTCACGGTCGAACAGGATGGTCCCGGCCGAAGCGCCCGGCCCCCACAGCACGGTTTGCGGGCCTTTGATGACGGTGAGTTTGTCGTAGGTTTCCGGCGAGATGTAGGAGGTTGGCGCGTCCATCCGGCCGGGGCAGGCGCCGAGCATCTGGCCACCGTTGGTGAGGATGTTCAGCCGCGAGCCGAACATGCCGCGCAGCACCGGATCACCGTTGGTGCCGCCGTTGCGTACCAGGGCGAAGCCGGGGATGGTCTTCAAGTAGTCACCACCGTCGCTGGCCGGCACCGGTTGGCGCGGGTCCTTTGGGTTGGTGACGATGGTCAGCGGCGAACTCGGCGCGATGGCGGTGATTACCGTCGGGCTCAGTTCTTCGTTGTGGCCGGCGTGATCATCGGCCAGCACCATCGGTGTCAGCAGGACGCCGCAAAGTACGGCGGTCGCGTGCCTGAAACGAACGCGCGTTTCGTTCAGGGCAAAAGAAGCTTGGGCGGCGCTCAAGCGTGTGTCAGCAGAAAACCTGGACATGACAATTTCCATCGAACAGTCGTAAACGACACGGCCGGCAGCCTGCGTAATCCCTGTGGAAGCGAGCCTGCTCGCGATGGGGGTGGGTCAGCCAACATCAATGTTGAATGACCCAGCGCTTTCGCGAGCAAGCCCGCTCCCACAGGTTGCTTGGCTGTCTTCTAACCGTGTGAGATTGGGGGGGTGTTTACGCGACGATGGGCGGTGCGCGAGTGCGGGCGCCGGGGAAGAAAGTTTGTCGGGCGTGGCCCAGGCGGGTGGAGGGCGTGCTGAAGGTGCTGGTTTTGGGTGCGTCGAAGGCAACGAAAGACTGGCCGCCCGTCAACGCCGGGCAGTTGAACAGCAGGCTGCAATAGCCGCATTTTTCCCAGATGGCGTGATGGGAGGTTTTGGGCGGGCAGTGCTCGGCGGCGGGCGCTGCGTCGTGCTCGCCGTGCGCCATCGCTGACATGTCCATGCTCATGTCCATCGACATGTTCATGGACATTGAAGAGGCGCGCTGATCCATCGGCATCGACTGAGAAATCAGCGGGCCGATGAAGATCATCAACATGGCGAACAGGCTGATCCAGCTGCCGCGGGTCAGGCTCAAGGGCTGACGACGGGGAGCGGATGACCTGGCGCTAAGCGGGCGCATGGGCGTATTCAGTTTTGGCGATTACGGGGTGTGCGCGTGCACTTGCGCGCCGTCCGGCGCTTTTTTCTGCACCGTGACCTCGACGGTCACATCACCGGATTTCTCGAAATGCATCGTCAGCGGGAACCGCTTGCCGTCGCTCAGCAGGCTGCGGTCTTTCAGTTCCAGCAGCATCACGTGATACGCCATCGGGGCAAACGTGACGCCGCCGCCAGCCGGGATTTCAACGGTCGGCACCTGCTGCATTTTCATCAGATCGTTCTGCATCACGTGTTCGTGCAACTGGGCGACGCCTGCGATCGGCGAGTCGACGCTGAGCAGTTTGTCTGCGGTCTTACCGTGGTTTTGAATCACAAAGTAGGCAGCAACGGTCGGCGCATTCGGTGGCAATTCCTGCGACCACGGGTGCGCGATTTCCAATTCTCCAGCCTTGTATTCATGGGCATTGGCAAAGCAGGCAGGCAGCAGCAGCGCAGCCAGAACGATGAGTTTGTTCAACATGGCAGTTCTCCAGAACGATTCAAAACGCAGGTCAATTGCGAGAAGGAATCACACCAGAGGGGATGCGCGGGGGTTGAGATTCGGCCATTGCTGGCGCGGAGTGGGGGTGTCGGGAGTGGCGGCGGGCAGGTTTCGATGGGACTCGAAACGCGCGAAATACAACTGCGGCACATGCCCGGGCAACGCCATCAGTGGCGCAGATCCGGAGCAGCACCAGCAATGCTGCATGCTGGAATGATCGTCGTTCTGCGGGGTTTTCTGTTCAAGCGTCCCCAGAGAAATCGCCACCATCTTCGTGCCGGTGGACGAACAGAAACTGCCCCACAACACCTGTTCGGCCGGCGATTTCGCCGTCTGCGCCATCGCTCCGGTCATCGGCATGGCGAGCATGTTGAACAGCACTGCGAAGCAGGCTATCCAGGCAATTGCGAGCCGTTGTCGGGACATGGGACAGATCCGGTTGGGTGGGAGATCAAGCGCGGCTATTTAGCCTGATCAGTGCCGATAAGTAAAAACGTGGCCTGCGGTTTGGTGTCGCAGCGTATTTCAAATGAGTGTAGCGGCTCCGATTCAAAATGCCGGGAGGCGTTGTGGCTCGCCACAAATACTTAGGCGTCCGTCAGTGCGGCCAGGACTTCACTCACCGACCCGAACTCCCGATCCACCCTCGCCAACATCGGCCGCTTCAACACCAGCACCGGCATCCCCCGTTCCCGCGCCACGTCCAGTTTCGGCTCGGTGGCGGTGCTGCCGCTGTTCTTGCTGATCAGCACATCAATCTGCCGCCGTTCAAACAGCTCACGTTCATCGTCGATCAGAAACGGCCCGCGGGCGCCGATCACTTCGCAGCGCTCGTTGCCGGGATAAACATCCAGTGCGCGCAACGTCCAGAATTGCTCCGGCGGGATTTCATGCAGGTGTTGCAAGGGTTCTCGGCCGAGGGTGAACAGCGGTCGGCGGAACGGTTTGAGGGCTTCGATCAACTCGGCCCAGTCGCTGACTTCGCGCCAGTCATCTCCGGCTTGCGGTTGCCAGGCCGGACGCCTGAGTGCCCAGCAGGGAATGCCGGCCCGTCGCGCGGCAGTCGCGGCGTTCTGGCTGATTTGTGCCGCGTACGGATGCGTCGCGTCCAGCAGCAGGTCAATCCCTTCGTCGCGGATGAACTGCGCCAGCCCCTCAGCACCGCCATAGCCGCCGACGCGCACCTGGCAATTCAGATCAGTCGGCACTCGACCGACGCCGGCCAGGCTATAGATGTGCTCCGGTCCAAGCGTACGGGCGATCGCCAGTGCTTCCGTCACGCCACCGAGCAGCAAGATGCGTTTCATTGAAAAACTCCCGCATGGCCGACGATCCCGCCCTGGCGATCGATGGCAAACACTTCAACCTGTACCTGCGCCGGCACCACGCTGCGCGCAAACGCCAGCGCGTGTCCGCACACCGCATCGCCAAGCGCAATGCCGGCCGCGCTGGCCATCGCCAACGCTTGCTGACTGGTGTTGGCGTCGCGGATCGCTTGCTGCAACGCTTGATCCGCGCCGACCGCCGCCGCCCATTCGGCCAGTTGCGGCAGGTCGATGCTCGAATGCCGACTGTGCAGATCCATGTGCCCGGCCGCCAGTTTGCTGATCTTGCCGAAACCGCCACAAATGCTGAGTTTATCCACAGGCACTTTGCGCACGTGCTTGAGCACGGCGCCGACGAAATCGCCCATTTCGATCAGGGCGATTTCAGGCAAGTCGTAGACGCGGCGCATGGTGTCTTCGCTGGCGTTGCCGGTGCATGCGGCGATGTGCAGGTAACCGTTGGTTTTCGCCACGTCGATGCCCTGATGGATCGAGGCAATGTAAGCCGCGCAGGAAAACGGCCGGACGATACCGCTGGTGCCCAGGATCGACAATCCACCGAGAATGCCCAGCCGCGGGTTCATGGTTTTCAAGGCCAGCGCCTCACCGCCCTCGACGTTCACCGTGACCTCGAAGCCGCCGTGATAGCCGTATTCCTCTGCGAGCAGGGTCAAATGGTCGGTGATCATTTTGCGCGGGACCGGGTTGATCGCCGGTTCGCCGACACCCAACACCAACCCTGGTCGGGTGACCGTTCCCACCCCCCGACCGGCACTGAAACGAATGCCCGGTTCGGCGTTCAATCGCACTTGGGAAAACAGCAGTGCGCCGTGGGTCACGTCCGGATCGTCGCCGGCATCCTTGATCGTGCCGGCTTCGGCGCCGTCATCCAGGAGTCGACAGAACTCCAGACGCATCTGCACCTTCTTGCCTTTGGGCAGGACGATGTCCACCGCGTCCGCGCGCTCGCCGCCGAGCAGCAAGCGAGCGGCTGCCAGGCTGGTGGCGGTGGCGCAACTGCCGGTGGTCAGGCCGCTGCGCAGCGGTGCGGGTTGTTCGGCGGTTTCGTCACGCATCGAAAGATTTGACCACGTCCAGCAGGGTAATCGGCAAGGCCTGGCGCCAGGTATCAAAGTCGCCCAGCGGTTGCGCCTGGGCAATATGAATACGCGTTAGCTCGCCGCCGTGTTGCTCGCGCCAGGCCATCAGGGTCATTTCACTTTGCAGCGTGACCGCGTTGGCAATCAGTCGGCCACCGGGTTTGAGCCGGGCCCAGCAGGTGTCCAGTACGCCTTCGCGGGTGACGCCTCCACCGATGAAAATCGCGTCCGGGCGTTCCAGTCCGGCGAGCGCTTGCGGTGCACCGCCGCGAACCAGTTGCAGGCCGGGTACGCCGAGCGCGTCGCGGTTGTGCTCGATCAACAGTTGCCGACCTTCATCGGCCTCGATCGCCAGCGCCCGACAACTTGGATGGGCGCGCATCCACTCGATGCCGATCGAGCCGCTGCCGGCGCCGACGTCCCATAACAGTTCACCGGGAACCGGGGCCAGGCGCGCAAGAGTGATTGCGCGCACATCACGCTTGGTCAATTGACCGTCGTGCCTGAAGGCTGAATCCGGCAGACCGGCCAGTCGCGAAAGGCGTGGCGTATCGGGTTCAGCGATGCACTCGATGGCGATCAGATTGAGGTCGGCGATCGCCGGATCGGCCCAGTCGTTGGCGACCGCGTCGATGCGTCGCTCGGCCTCGCCGCCCACATGTTCCAGCACGCTCAGGCGGCTCGGGCCGAATCCACGCTCGCGCAACAGCGCCGCTATTGCGGAGGGACTCTGCCCATCGTTGCTGAGCACCAGCAAGCGAACACCGCTGAACAACTGTGCGTTAAGCGCCGTGACCGGGCGCGCGACCACCGACAGCGTGACCACCTCCTGCAACGGCCAGCCCATTCGCGCAGCGGCCAGCGAGCAGGAAGAGGGCGCCGGCAGAATCAGCATTTCATCGCTGGGCAGTTGTCGGGCGAGGGTGGCTCCGACCCCGAAGAACATCGGATCACCGCTGGCCAGCACGCACACCGGCTCACCCCGCAAGGCCAACACCGGGTCGACGGAGAATGGACTCGGCCACAGTTGGCGTTCGCCGCGAATGCACGGCGGCAGCAGGTCCAGTTGCCGCTGACTGCCGAAGATCTTCGACGCAGCCAGCAACGCATGCCGGGCATTCCTGCCCAAACCCTTGAAGCCGTCTTCACCAATGCCTGTCACGGTCAGCCAGCGTGCCATGTGTAATCTCTATTGATCTGCATAAAGCGGCACATGATACGCGTCGGCAGTGAATGCGAGTAATAGAATGTTTTAAGTTGGTTTGCTTAGTCTGTGGTTGGCGACAGGGAAGTTATATAGCCTGAATCTTCTTTGGCGACTCTTATAATGCTTAAAAAGGAATTGACTATGCTTATTGATAAGTCTGGGAGCTTGGACTTGACGGCTTATTGTGATGTTTTCAATCGGGACTTTGCACCACGGCAAACACGCTTGTCCCGACGTTATGCCTCGCCGGGTCAGCAAGGCGCCGCCGGGGCGCTATTGGGTGGCAACCTGGTCAGCACGGCCAGGGGCGTGTCGCGCCAGGACCGGCGCGACGTCAACTCCAGCGTGCGCTATGCGCAGTGGTATGCGAGTCAGGAACGCAATCGCGAAACAGATCCTCAAGGCTGGTTTTCCCTGTTTGCCGTGGTGTTATGGGATCTGGGCTGGGAAATTGACGAGCGCCGGGTTGTCGAGAACAGTTACAGTAACTTCGCAGGCAAAGTCAGTCAGGTTTATTTGAACAGCATTGCCGCTGTTAATAGCCAGATGGCGATAGTTACAAAAGACATGTTTGAATCCCTATTGGCTAATTCGTCGGCGCTTTGGTCATTGGCCACCGAAAGTCGGCGCGGCCGGGAGTTTTCCATTGCGCCCGCTGAATACGACAAGCAAGGGAAGTTGTCACTGGACCTGAATGATTATTCGCTTCGAGCGCTGGCACAGCGGGAAGATTTTCTGTTTTGGGACTGGAAGGAAGGCAACGTGACGCTCACGCATCGAGCCGCTCCTTTCACCCTGAACAGAGCCCGCTTCGAAGAAATCCGCCCGCGGTTGAGCGACCGTCTCGACCGAATCGCGGACGCCATATTCGAGTTTTATTCAGAGCGGCTGTGAGGGGGCCGTCTGATGGATTCAAGGTCGGAGCATTTGCGACACGCGGTCTTATGATGCCGCGCGGCAAAGCAGGCATAATACCGCTCGCCTTCGACGGGGGGCGCTCCCACTACAGATCCGGTCATCCCTTTGAACGAACTCCCTATGTCCCGCGCTTTACGCCCCTCGGCCTGTCCGGGGCTGCTGCGTATCGTCCAGGCCAGAGATGGCGGTATCTGCCGGATAAAACTCGCCGGCGGCACCCTCAGTTCCGAGCAGGCCAACGCCATTGCCGAGGGCGCGCAGCGTTATGCCGGCTCGGTGATCGAGGCCACTAACCGGGCCAACCTGCAGATTCGTGGCATCAAACATGAGCAGGCCGCGTTGATCGAAAGTCTGCTCGCCGCGGGCCTTGGCCCTTCGCATGCGGCGGGCGACGATGTGCGTAATCTGATGGTGAGCCCGAGCGCAGGCATCGACCGGCAGATGCTGTTCGACACGCGAGAATTGGCCGGACAGATTCTCGCCACCCTGCAAGGGCAAGAGCGCTTTCACACTCTCAGCGCCAAATTCGCCGTGCAACTGGATGGCGGCGAACGTCTGGCGATGCTCGAACACCCCCATGATCTGTGGTTGTCCGCAGTCGAGCGAGAGGGCGAGCGCTGGCTGGCATTCGGTCTGGCGGGATGTCCCATCGATCAACCGGCCGGTCGTGTCCCACTGGAAGACGGCCACGCGCTGGTGGTCGCCGTGCTTGAGCTTTTCCTGGAGCTGGCGGGGCCTGAACACACGCGAATGCGTCATTTGCTGGTCGACGTCCCTCCTGCCGAATTTTTCGTTCGCCTCGCTGAGCGGCTACCCTTCGAACCCGTTGGCGCCTGGCAACGTTCAGTCAATGACGAGGTTCTACACATTGGCGCCCATCCGCAGGCGCAAGCCGGGTATGTCTATGTCGGCGCCGTACCGCCGCTGGGACGTCTAGATAGCGCCATGCTTCGGGGCGCCGCTCGTCTGGCGCAGGAATACGGCGATGCAACGCTGCGGTTCACGCCATGGCAAAGCCTGTTGTTGCCGAACATCCGCCGCGACAACGCCGATGAAGTCATCCGTCGCCTGCACGAGTTGGGCCTGATAGGCGACGCCGATCAGCCCTTGTCGCGATTGATCGCCTGCACCGGTTCCACTGGTTGCGGCAAAGGCCTGGCCGACACCAAGGGCGACGCCCTGCAACTGGCCGCGCTACTGCAGCGTCATGGCCGGGTGCTGAATGTGCATCTGAGCGGTTGCCCGCGTTCCTGTGCCGCTGCGCATGTCACACCGGTCACTTTATTGGCCGTCACCCCCGGTCATTACGACCTTTATTTTCGCGAAGCAGGGCAGCCGGGTTTCGGCGCCCTGCACGCACGCAACCTTACTATTGAAGCGGTCGCAGCCTTGCTCGACGCCCGCCCACGGAGCCCCCTTGATGCTTGATTACATCCGCGACGGTCAGGAGATCTATCGCAACTCCTTCGCGATCATTCGTGCCGAAGCCAACCTCGAGCGAATCCCGGCCGATCTGGAAAAACTCGCGGTGCGGGTAATACACGCCTGCGGCATGGTCGATGCGATTGATGGCCTGCAGTTTTCCGACGGCGCGGGTAAAGCCGGGCGCGATGCGTTAGCCGCCGGTGCGCCGATCCTGTGTGATGCGCGGATGGTGTCCGAAGGCGTGACCCGCACACGCTTGCCGGCAAACAACGAAGTGATCTGCACCCTGCGCGATGAAAGCGTTCCGGAGCTGGCCCGTGAATTGGGCAACACCCGGTCCGCCGCCGCGCTGGAACTGTGGCGCCCGCACCTGGAGGGCAGCGTAGTGGTGATCGGCAACGCGCCGACCGCACTGTTCTATTTATTGGAAATGCTCGACGCCGGCGCGCCGAAACCGGCGCTGATTCTCGGCTTCCCGGTGGGCTTTGTCGGCGCCGCCGAATCCAAGGCAGCGCTCGCGGCTGACAGCCGTGGCGTGCCGTTTGTCATCATGCAAGGCCGGCTGGGCGGTAGCGCCATGGCCGCCGCCGCCGTCAATGCCCTCGCCACGGAGATCGAATGATGCAGCAACCTGGACGTTTGATCGGCCTCGGCGTCGGACCTGGTGATCCGGAGCTGATTACCGTCAAGGCCCTGCGCCTGCTGCGCGAATCGCCGGTGGTGGCGTACTTCGTCGCCAAGGGCAAAAAGGGCAACGCCTTCGGCATCATCGAAGCGCATTTGCAGGACGCACAAACCCTGCTGCCGCTGGTGTATCCGGTGACCACCGAAGCCTTGCCGGCACCGCTGTCCTATGAACAAGTGATCAGCGATTTCTACGATGCGGCCGGCGAAGAACTAGCAGCTCATCTTGATGCCGGACGTGACGTTGCAGTGATCTGCGAAGGTGATCCGTTCTTCTACGGCTCCTACATGTACCTGCACGATCGCCTGGCGGAACGTTATGAGGCCGAAGTCGTGCCGGGTGTCTGTTCGATGCTCGGCGGTGCTTCGGTACTGGGCGCGCCGTTGGTGTATCGCAATCAGAGCCTGTCGGTGCTGTCCGGCGTGTTGCCGCCTGACGATCTCAAGCGCCGTCTTGCCGATGCGGACGCGGCGGTGATCATGAAGCTGGGGCGTAACTTCCCCAAAGTCCGTCAGGTGCTGGAAGAACTCGGGTTGGCCGAACGTGCGCTGTACGTCGAACGCGCGACCATGGCCAATCAGAAGATCGTGCCGCTGGATCAGGTCGAGCCGATGTCCTCGCCGTACTTCTCGCTGATCATCGTTCCGGGTGAAAGGTGGCAAGGCTGATGACTCGTCCAGTTCCGGCGATTGTCATTCTTGGCAATGGCAGCCTCGCGACCGCGCGCACAATTCAGCAGGTTTACCCGGGCGCCTTGATCCACGGTCTGGCCGAGCGGGTCGAGGGCGCGGACCGTGTCTATCACGAGTTCGGCGCCACCTTGCGCGAGCTCTATCAACAGAACACACCGATCATTGCCCTGTGCGCCGCTGGCATCGTGATTCGCACCCTGGCGCCGTTGCTCCTGGAAAAAGGCGCCGAGCCGCCGGTGCTGGCCGTTGCTGAAGACGGCAGCGCGGTGGTGCCGCTGCTGGGTGGCCTGGGCGGCGTGAACGTCATGGCGCGAGAAATGGCGGCTGCGCTGGACGTGGCGGCGGCGATCACCACCAGCGGTGAATTGCGCTTCGGCACCTGCCTGCTCAACCCACCCAGCGGTTATGCCCTGGGCGATCTGGAACTGGGCAAGCGCTTCGTTTCCGATTTGCTGGCCGGTGAAACGGTGCGAATCGAAGGCTCGGCCCCTTGGTTGGCGCAGGCGCAGTTGCCCGAAGACCCACAGGCGCGGCTGGCCGTTCACGTCGGTCATGCCGAGCGTACGCCAGCGGCCAACGAGCTGTTGATCTATCCGCGAAACGTATTGGTGGCCGTCAGTAACGGCGTGGCCGATCTGCCAAGTGCGGTTCGCAAGGCGTTGCATCAGGCAAAAATCGCCGTGCAATCGGTGGCTTGTCTGCTGGCCGCCGATAGCGAGATATCGAGTGCGGCGCTGCGTGAAGCGGCGCTTGAGCTGGGTGTGCCGCTGCGGTTTGGCAACGATGTCGGCGCCGTCAGTGAGCTGGCGCGCAACGCCCTCGGTCAGTCCGTGAAGATCTTCAGCGATGACAGCCTTGCAATCGCGGTGGCCGAACAACCTCTGGACCCATTGTCGATTGGCCGTCCTCGCGGTCGCCTGGCGGTGATCGGTCTTGGTCCTGGTGCTGCCGAACTGATGGTGCCGGCGGTCAAGGCCGAACTGGCGCGCGCCAACGATGTGCTCGGTTACGAAACCTATGTGCGCATGGCCGGCCCGTTCCGTGCTGATCAAGTCATGCATTGCACCGACAACCGCGAAGAGATGCAGCGCGCGCGTCACGCGTTCGAACTGGCGGCGCAAGGGCGTTCGGTGGTGGTGGTTTCTTCCGGTGATCCGGGAGTGTTCGCCATGGCGGCTGCGGTGCTGGAAGCACTTCACGAGTCCAGCGAGGCTGCGTGGCACAACGTCGATCTGGAGATTCTGCCGGGGGTTTCTGCGTCTCTGGCGACCGCTGCTCAGGCGGGTGCGCCGCTGGGGCATGACTTCTGTGTGCTGTCGCTGTCGGACAACCTCAAGCCTTGGGAGATCATTGAGAAGCGTCTGGACCTTGCATCACAGGCTGACCTCGCCCTGGCGTTCTACAACCCGATTTCACGGTCCCGGCCGTGGCAATTGGGCCGGGCACTGGAGATCGTCGCGCGATATCGCACACCGCAGACGCCGGTGGTTTTGGGTCGAGATATCGGTCGCCCAGGACAAACGCTGCGAGTGACGACACTCGGCCAGTTGACTCCGGATCAGGTGGATATGCGCACCATGGTCCTGGTGGGTTCGTCTACGACCTGCGTGTTTTCGCGTGTGGGTGGCGGTGACTGGGTGTATACGCCGCGTTGGTACGCAGAGAAGCCTGCCACCTGACGCGGTGCGCTTCGCTCAAAAAAGCCACGGCCGAGTTGTTACTCGATTTGCCGTGGCTTTTTCTTTGCCGTGCCGTAAAAAACATTCGCTAGAGGATGTAGGTTAATTCCTGCATGAGCGGGGAGAATTTACTTTCGAGCGCTCTTGGTGAGTCGGACTGATTACCTGTTCGTGTAAGTTAAATTTTGTTTTTTATTTTATTCGTGCAGGAGTGTGCGGGTCTGTTGGGTTTTTCTGTTTTCTTTAAGTGTTATTGTTTTGTCGTAATTGATCGTGGGTTGTTACTTATAAATTATTGTCTGGGTTTTGTTGTCTTTTATAAGGTCGGGCGCTGTTGAATGTATTCGGTGAGTACGATAGTTTTTTGACAGGGCCAGTTCGGCTTTTCTATATATTTGAATTTAAGGTTTAACGAAATGAATAAAATGAATGAAGCAGAGGCCAGTCTTTATTTTGATCAATGTCTTGAGCAGTGTCGGGCCAAGCTTAAATATACCGGCCCGAAGATCCAGGCGCGCTCTGCAGTAAAGTTGCCGTTTGATCGGGATGAAATGAATGCCGCGATCATGGGCAGCGGTGTGGTTGGCTTCTTGGACGGGATGTCGAGGCGTAACAAACGCATCGTAAAAAATACGTACGCGTATGCCGATATCGCTTCAAAAGTGCTGTTTCCTGCTAAAGACGAGAAACTTGCCCGATACGAGTGTTTTAAAAAGCTGATGTTTGCCACGGGCTGGACCGAATATCACAGTGCCTTTACCCAATACAAGTCCACCTCCGCCAAGTTGACGCTGGATAATGTAGCGCTGGATATTGTTCATTCTGTGGCCGGTGGCCTGGCGGGTACTGCCGCGAATGCGTTGAAAGCTGTCGCCGACAAGACCATGGATGCGCTAAAAAAACAACCTAAGGCGGTCAAGCTTTTTGAGCGTCATGCTACTGAGGCCAGTGGTGGCAACTTTGGCGTGTCCGTTTGCAAGCAAGACGAAGAAGCTGAAGTAACAATGGCCGTGGCGACGGTCCGTTACGACTCATTGGACAATAATGCAAAAGTTCTTTTTGTGGAGTGGGATAGTTCTGAGCTTCCGATCTTTCAAGGTAAGGCGCACTTTACCATTCACGAGGAAGACTCGAGGAAAGAGGCTGAGTGCATCAAGTACCTTGATGAACTCAGAGAGGCCGTTTTCATGGAATTTGCGCCGGTGAAATGACGCCCGGCCGCCAGAGGCAATCAGCCTCTGGCTTTCTGTTGCGGGTTGGCACTAAGGCACCAGGTACCCTTTGACGCCAGTGAAGATGATTTGTGCTGCCAGTGCACACACAAACAACCCCATCAACCGGCTGACAATCTGCAAGCCCTGGTCGCCGAGGATTCTCTCGATGCGGTTCGACAGGTAAAGCACCACACCGACGGTGAAGCTGGCCAGGGCAATGCTGAGGATGGCGGTGAGTTTGTCATCCCAGTGGGGCTGGCTCACGCCCATCACCAGCAAGGCGCCGATGGTGCCGGGGCCGACGGTCAGCGGAATGGTCAACGGGACGATGGTGACGTCCTGCTGCACGTTATCGGTCTGGACCGCCGATTTGCCCTGGGCCATGCCCAGCGCCGAGATGAACAGTACGCTGCCGGCACCGATGCGGAACGCGTCCACGGTGATGCCGAAAACACTGAAAATGACCCGTCCGAACAAGTACAGCAAGACACTGGAAACCAGGGTGGCCGTCGCCACTTTCCAGGCCAGTCGTCGTTGCTCCTTGCGCGAATAACCGCGGGTCAGGCTGATGAAGCAGGACAACACGAAGAACGGGCTATAGAGCACCAGCATCTTCAGGTAAACGCTGAACAACACGTGGAGCATGGTGCAGGCTCACTGGCGAGAGAAGTCGTGGGGGAGTCTATCAGGCGTTGCGGGGTCTGTCGGCTCAGGACGGTTGCGTTGCCGTCCGTTGTTGCTGATCGCGCTGGGCAACCCAATGTTCGATCAGCTCGCGCAACTGCGACAGTTCAACCGGTTTGGCCATGTGGCCGTCCATTCCGGCCTGACGTGCACGCTCTTTGTGCTCGGCGAGGATGTGTGCGGTCAACGCCACCACCGGGGTGCGAACCCGTTGGTTGCTGACTTCCCAGGCACGTAATTGCTGGGTGGCCGAGAAACCGTCCAGGATCGGCATTTCGCAATCCATCAACACCAGGTCGTAACGTTGGGCTTTCATGGCCTGCAGGGCTTCTTCGCCATTGCTGGCGGTGTCCGGTTGCAGGTTGAGTTTGCCCAGCATGCCGCGTATCACCTTGGTCGAGATACTGTTGTCTTCGGCCACCAGGATGCGGAAGTCGTTGGGAACCTTGATCGGCAGGGTCGTGCCGGTGGGTGGGAACTGCGAGACCGCGAGGCCCTTGTTGCGCTGATTCAGCTCATCCGCCAGTGTGGTCTTCAGGGTGTAGCCGGCTACCGGTTTGGCGAGGATGCGTTTGATGCCGGAGTTGCGCGCGATGATCTTGCTCGGCGCATTGCTGATGCCCGTGAGCATGATCAGCAGGATGTCGTGGTTAAGGCTCGGGTCTTCCTTGATCTTGGCCGCCAGTTGCATGCCGGTCATGCCGGGCATGTTCTGGTCCAGCAGGACCACGTCGAAGTAGTCGCGCAGGTGAGCCTTGGTACGCAGCAGCGCCAAGGCTTCCTTGCCGGACGGGACCGCGCTGACATTCAGGCCCCAGGCGCTGCACTGTTGCACCAGTACCTTGCGGCAGGTGTCGTTGTCGTCCACCACCAACACCCGTGCGCCTTGCAGCGGGCCATCGAGGTCGGAGGTCGGGTGTTCAAGGCGGTCGGGGTCCAGCGGCAAGGTCAGCCATAAGGTGCTGCCCTGGTTGGTGCCACTCTTGATGCCGAACTCCCCTTGCATCAGACGAATCAACTGACGGGCAATCACCAGTCCCAGGTTGCCGCCCAGGCGGGTGGCCGAGAGGAAGTTCTTGCTGTGCAGTTCGGCGTGCATCAGCGCGTCACGTTCTTCGGCGTCCATCGGCTCGCCGCTGTCCTGTACGGCAATGCGTAAACGCGGTTTGGCCGTGCGCTCGTCGAGGGCGACAACGATCAGGATCTCGCCTTCGTCGGTTTTCTTCAGGGCGTTTTCCAACAGGCTCAGCAGGGTCTGACGCAGGCGCGTCGGGTCACCGCTGATGACCCGCGGCACTTGCGGCTGGATAAAGCTGATCAGCTCGACGTTCTGCTGTTCGGCCTTGGCGCGGAAGATGCTCAGGCAGTCTTCGATCAGCGCATTGAGATCGAACTGCACATCGTCCAGCTCGATCTGCCCGGACTCGAGCTTGGAGATGTCGAGAATCTCGTTGATCAGGGTCAGCAGTTCATTGCCGGCGCTGTGAATGGTTTGTACATAATCGCGTTGTTTGACCGAAAGTGGCGTGCCCAGCAACAGTTCGGTCATGCCCAGTACACCATTCATCGGGGTACGGATTTCATGACTGATCTTCGCCAGGAACTCGGCCTTGGCATTGATCTCGGCATTGCTGGCGGCCAGATCGCGGCTGACGCTGAACCGGTCTTCGGTGATGCTGCGTTGGCGTTCGCTCAGGGCAATGCTCATCAGCAGGCCGCTGATGCAAATGAACACCAGCAGGGCAACGATCAGGCCTTGCGGTTCTACCAGCGTGAGGCCGAGCAGCGCCGGCAGGATAATCAGCGTGCCGACGTTGAACACCACCATGGCGGCGACGAACAGCCGGGCCGGGCGATAGCCTTTTTGCCAATGCCAGGCGCTGACGAACAACATCGTCAGGCCTGCGAGGGCGACCAGCGCGTAGGTGATGATGTTCAGCGGCAACGTGTTGACGAACAGCAGCAGCAGGCCACAAGCCACAATGAACAGGATGTCGCCCAGCAGCAGCTTGTTCAGCGGGTGCGGGCCGAGCGGGGCGAAGAATCGGTAGGCGAACATCAGCCCGCACGGCGCGGTCAGCAACAGGGCAAGGTAAGCGCCGGGCGTTTGCAGCGCATGCCAGTCCGGCAACCATGGGCCCGCGAGGTTCAGCAGCAGCGCCAGGCTGATCATCAACAACGCTTCACAACCCGCCAGCCACAGGCTGCTGCGCGACCGGGTGTAGGCGTAACGGATCAGGTTGTGCAGGATCAGCATCCCGATGCAGCCGAACAGCAGACCGTAGATCAGCGTCTGGCTCTGATTGGCCGCGGTCATGATTGCCGATTGCAGGGTGATGTAAGGCCGCATCTGGTGTTCGGACACCAGGCGCAGGTAAACGTCGAGGGGTTTGTCGCTTTGCGGCAACGGCAACATGAAGTCGCTGTTGGGTAGCGGCCGTTCTGCCTGAGGCTGTTCGGTGCCGGTGTTCAATTGCTCGATCAGCTTGTCGCCGTCCAGCACATAAAGATTGAGGTGCGACAGGTCAGGAGCGAACACCCGCAGCAATTGCTCATGCTTGCCGGGCGCCAGCCTGAAGCGCAGCCATAACGCACCACCGGGTTCGGCTGCGGTGAGGCGTTCGAGTTCGATGGGGCTGAATTGATTGGTGAAACGAGCGGAACGGATGTCGCTGAGCTGCAGGTCGCCCTGTTCGTCGAGCAATAGCGCCCAGCCACTGCCTTGCGCGGCCTGGGCCGGGAGCATGCAGAGCAGCGTCAGCAGCGTGACTGTGAAACCTATGGCAATCCTGAGCCAGCGCACGGCGAAATCCCTTCGTAGGTTGATGCCAGAATATAACTATGCGCGGCGCTGGAATAGTCCGGCAAGGGCCTGAATCCCAAGCCCTGCCGAATGGATCGTTTATTCCTGACTTTCGCCACGCTCACGGGCAATGGCGCGGTAGCCAATGTCCTTGCGATAGAAGCAGCCTTCCCAGTCAATCTTCGCGGCCAGCTTGTAAGCCTGCTGCTGAGCAGCATCGACGCTGGCACCCATGGCGGTGGCGCAAAGCACCCGTCCACCGGCCGTCACCACTTGACCGTCCTTGAGCGCCGTACCGGCGTGGAAGACTTTGCCTTCCAGCGCGGCGGCTGCATCCAGACCGTTGATGGCGACGCCTTTAGCGTAGTCGCCAGGATAGCCGCCTGCCGCCAAAACAATACCGACGCTCGGACGTGGATCCCATTGGGCTTCGACCTTGTCCAGCGCTTGCGCCAGGGCCGCCTCGACCAGCAATACCAGGCTCGACTGCAAGCGCAGCATAACCGGTTGGGTCTCAGGGTCGCCGAAACGGCAGTTGAATTCGATGACTTTTGGGTTACCAGCCTTGTCGATCATCAGGCCGGCATACAGGAAACCCGTGTAAACATTGCCTTCCTCGGCCATGCCGCGCACGGTTGGCCAGATCACGAGGTCCATGACGCGCTTGTGCACTTCGCTGGTGACGACCGGGGCAGGGGAGTAAGCACCCATGCCGCCGGTGTTCGGCCCTGTGTCGCCGTCGCCGACACGTTTGTGGTCCTGGCTGGTGGCCATCGGCAGTACGTTCTTGCCGTCGACCATGACGATGAAGCTGGCTTCTTCGCCGTCGAGGAATTCTTCGATGACCACGCGCGAACCGGCGTCGCCAAACGCGTTACCCGCGAGCATGTCGCGTACGGCGTCTTCGGCTTCGGCCAACGTCATGGCAACGATCACGCCTTTACCGGCAGCCAGGCCATCGGCCTTGATCACGATCGGCGCGCCTTTTTCACGCAGATAAGCCAGCGCTGGCTCGATCTCGGTGAAGTTCTGGTAGTCGGCGGTCGGGATCTTGTGGCGTGCCAGGAAATCCTTGGTGAAGGCTTTCGAACCTTCCAGTTGAGCGGCGCCAGCGGTCGGACCGAAGCAGTCCAGGCCACGGGAGCGGAACAGATCGACGACGCCGGCAACCAGCGGCACTTCCGGGCCGACGATGGTCAGGGAGACGTTCTTCTCGGCGAAGTCGGCGAGTTGTTCCAGTGCGAGCACATCGATCGCGACGTTTTCGCACTTGGCTTCAATGGCCGTGCCGGCATTGCCCGGAGCCACGAAAACTGTCTGCACGCGCGGATCCTGAGCCACTTTCCAGGCCAGGGCGTGTTCACGGCCACCGCTGCCAATGATCAAAACATTCATTTCAAAAAACCTCGGATGACGCTAATTCTGTTGAGCGCCGCAGGGACGCTTTTCTGTGGGAACTGGCCTGCCGGCGATGCAAACAACTCGGTTTATCAGCTAAACGGAGGGGATGCTATCGCTGGCAGGCCAGCTCCCACAGTTGATCGTCGTATCAGTGACGGAAGTGGCGCATGCCAGTGAATACCATGGCGATGCCAGCTTCATCAGCGGCTGCAATCACTTCTGCATCACGCATCGAGCCGCCTGGCTGGATCACCGCAGTGATGCCGACCTTGGCCGCATTGTCCAGACCGTCGCGGAACGGGAAGAATGCATCGGAAGCCATGACCGAGCCGGCGACCTGCAAACCGGCGTGCTCTGCCTTGATCGCAGCAATGCGCGCGGAGTTCACACGGCTCATCTGGCCCGCGCCGACACCAATGGTCTGACGGTTCTTGGCGTAGACAATGGCGTTGGACTTGACGTACTTGGCGACTTTCCAGGCGAAGATCAGGTCGTGGATTTCCTGTTCGGTCGGAGCGCGCTTGGTCACGACTTTCAGGTCATCGGCACCGATCATGCCGATGTCGCGGCTCTGCACCAGCAGGCCACCGTTGACGCGTTTGTAGTCCCACGCAGCGGCGCGGTCAGCCGACCACTCGCCGCAGGCCAGCAGACGCACGTTGGCTTTTGCCGCGACGATGGCGCGGGCTTCTTCGCTGACGCTTGGGGCAATGATCACTTCGACGAACTGACGCTCGACGATGGCCTTGGCGGTCTCGGCATCCAGTTCGCGGTTGAAGGCGATGATGCCGCCGAAGGCGGATTCGGTGTCGGTGGCGTAGGCCAGTTCGTAAGCCTGACGAATGCCGCCTTCGGCGTCCGGGCTGACGGCAACGCCGCACGGGTTGGCGTGCTTGACGATCACGCAGGCCGGTTTGACGAAGCTCTTCACGCATTCCAGCGCGGCGTCGGTATCGGCCACGTTGTTGTACGACAGCTCTTTGCCTTGCAGTTGGGTCGCGGTGGCGATGCCGACTTCGGCAGGCTTGGCTTCAACGTAGAACGCCGCGCTCTGGTGCGGGTTCTCGCCGTAGCGCATTTCCTGAGCCTTGATGAACTGGCTGTTGAAGGTGCGCGGGAACTCGCTGCGACCTTCGGTGCTGAGGGTGTCAGCGGCCTGGTTCACGGTGCCCATGTAGTTGGCGATCATGCCATCGTAGGCGGCGGTGTGTTCGAAGGCCTTGAGCATCAGGTCGAAACGCTGAGCGTAGGTCAGGCCGCCGGCCTTCAGGCTTTCCAGCACGTTGGCGTAGTCGCTGGCATTCACCACGATGGCCACGTCTTTATGGTTTTTTGCTGCGGAACGGACCATGGTCGGGCCGCCGATGTCGATGTTCTCGATGGCGGTCGGCAGGTCGCAGCCTGGCTTGTTGATGGTGGCTTCGAACGGGTACAGGTTGACCGCCACCAGATCGATCGGCTTGATGCCGTGCTCGTTCATGATCGCGTCGTCGATACCGCGACGACCGAGGATCCCTCCGTGGATTTTCGGGTGCAGGGTTTTCACCCGACCGTCCATCATTTCTGCGAAACCGGTGTAATCCGCGACTTCCACTGCGGCAACGCCGTTGTCACGCAGTAGCTTGAACGTTCCGCCGGTGGAGAGGATCTCGACGCCGAGGGCTTCAAGCTCTTTGGCGAATTCGAGGATCCCGGTCTTGTCGGAAACGCTGATCAAGGCGCGGCGGATCGGCAGGCGGGTAGTCTGGTCGGTCATTTCAATTTCCATCAAAAGCAAAGGAGTCAGCAAAAAAGGCGACCGTTTTTACGCGGGCGCCTTTCTGGTTTGATTGAATGCTTACAGCAAATCGTACTGCTTGAGTTTTTTGCGCAGGGTGCCCCGGTTCAGTCCGAGCAGCTCGCTGGCCTTGGTCTGGTTGCCCTTGACGTAGTTCATCACGCACTCGAGCAGAGGCGCCTCGACTTCGGAGAGCACCAGGTTGTACACATCCGTGACGGCAGCGCCCTCAAGGTGGGCGAAATAATTGTGCAGCGCCTTCTCGACACTCCCGCGAAGGGTCTGACCTTCTTCGCTCGGCGTGTTGAGGTGCTGTTTCAAATTCACGTTGTCGCTCACGGGTGTTGTTCCACTCACTAAAGTCTCGGTCATCATCGTCATGCGGCCACCTCTTCTCCGTCCCCTGTCAGGCTCTTGTAACGTTCGGCGAAGAAGCCCTGAACGTTGGCGCATTGTGCTTCCGTATCTTCCAAACGATTGAAGTGGGCGCGAAACTCCCTGGCGCCCGGCAAGGTTGCGAGATACCAGCCCACATGCTTCCGAGCGATCCGGACACCCATGACATCGCCATAGAAGACGTGCAGTGCGGCCAGATGCTCTAGCAGAATGCGTTCCACCTCGATCAATTCCAGCGCCGGAAGTTTTTCGCCGGTACGCAGAAAATGATCGATCTCACGAAAAATCCATGGCCGCCCCTGGGCGGCCCGTCCAACCAACAGTCCATCGGCACCGGTCGCATCGAGCACGTAACGGGCCTTCTCCGGTGAATCGATGTCGCCGTTGGCGAAGACCGGCATCGACACCGCCTGCTTGATCGCGGCGATGGTGTCGTACTCGGCTTCACCGGTGTACAGATCGGCACGGGTGCGGCCATGAACCGCCAACGCCGTAATGCCTGCCTGCTCGGCGATCTTCGCCACCGTCAGACCGTTTTTGTTGTCCCGGTCCCAGCCGGTACGGATCTTCAAGGTAACCGGCACATCAACTGCCGCCACCACGGCTTGCAGGATCTCGGTCACCAGTGCTTCATCTTTCAACAGTGCAGAACCGGCAGCCTTGTTGCAGACCTTCTTCGCCGGACAGCCCATGTTGATATCAATAATCTGTGCGCCCAGTTCGACGTTGGCCCGGGCCGCATCCGCCAGCATCTGTGCATCGCCACCGGCGATCTGCACCGAGCGTGGCTCGGGATCACCTTCGTGGATCATGCGCATGCGCGATTTGCGGGTGTTCCACAAGCTCATGTCGCTGGTGACCATTTCCGAGACTACAAGTCCTGCGCCCAGTCGCTTGCACAGCTGACGAAAAGGTTGGTCGGTGACACCCGCCATGGGGGCGAGAATCAAGCCGTTGTGCAATGTGTATGGACCGATGCGTACCGCCGACATAGGGCTTTCCAGTTGTGGGGCCGGATCATGAGAGTTCGAAAAAGGGTTGGCATGATACCCGCTCTCGATGACTGGATAAAGGCTGAATTGAACAAAATCTGAACAGTTATTCTGTTATCGCCAGCAGTTTGGTATGAGCGGTCTCTGTCAGAAATGTGCCGTCAAACCCGTAGCACTGAACCGTTTCACTCGGGTGAATGAAAGCTCAGGCTGTAGTTCACGGCTTTGGCGCCTGGGTCGAGGATATCCAGGGCGATGTGGATCGGTGTTTGTGGTGGCATTTCGGCCATGCCTTCAAGATCGCCGTTGAGGTACTCGCCGGGTTTGAATCGACGGCTGGCGATCAGGTGACCGTTGAGGTCGGCAAAACGCAGCTCCAGCAGCGGGAACGGCTGGGAGAACGGCGCGCGGTTGTAGATGATCGCGTCGACCACCAATGCGCCATTGAATTCCGGATGGCTGCGCACCACCAGGTTGCTGCTCTTGATTTTCGCGATGTCGACTTTCGACGGCACGGTGCAGCCGATTTGCGGGCAAAACTGCTGAAACCACGGACGGTACTGATCCTGGCGCGCCAGCTCATCAAAATGGTAGGCGATGTACTGGCCCGCGAGCGCACCAGCGCCGAGCAAGATCAGCAGCAACCAGAAAAACCGACGGCCCCAGGGGGAGCGGCGTTTTTGCCAATCGAGTTGCAGCGGGTCGTCGGTCAGGTCTTGCAGCACTTCGGCGCGCATCGCTGGTTCGCTGCGTTCGCGGCGTTTGCGCAGTGGCTCGATCGACGGCAGGTCGTCTTCGATGTCGTCGCTGGCGTCGGTCGCGGACAGGCGTTCGTGATGAAGCGGGGCGTCGAGCGGATCGTTCAGGCGCAGTTGCGGCGGCAGCGTCTCGTCGTCCAGTTCTACCGGCTCCAGGGACAGCGAGGGCTCGGTGCGCGCGGGTCTGCTCGGCTCGATCGCCGGCTCCGGCGTCAGGGTGACTTCGGTCGCTTCCGCCGCTTCTGCCGCTTCCGCGCGATCGGCGGCCGATTCGCTGAACAGGCTGTCGGACCATGGCGCTTCGTCGTGCTCGGCGCTGTCCCTGCGGGCGCTCAGGCTGTCTTCGCGGTGGCGACCGAACTCGGTGGTCGGCTGGATTTCCCGCTGTTCCAGGCGAGCGAGTTCTTCATCCAGGTCCAGGCTGTCCAGGTCCAGCTCAGCGGCAGTCCACTGCTTCTGGCTGATGGCCCTTGGTTCTGGCTCGGCTGGCTCGGCGGTCTCGACGATGGCCGGAGCCACCGGGAGGATCGCTTCCTTGCCCGCCTGCTCAAGCAGTTGCTTGGCGGCGTTGAACACCTGCAGGCACGAGCCGCAACGAACCACTCCACGGGCCACACTCAATTGAGCATGGCTGACGCGGAAGCTGGTTTGGCAATGCGGGCACTGGGTGACGAAGCTGTCGGTCATGCGGCGATCCGGATTATGCAGGCGTCCATTCTAGCGCCGACGGCCAGTGATGCGCACCCAGCCATCGCGATTGGCGATCGGGTCCAGATCGAAGTCCTGCGCGTAGGCGGCGGCCACTTCATCACCTTGTTCGGCGAGGATGCCCGACAGCGCCAGACGACCGCCCGGTTTGACCAGGCTGGACAGTTGGGGGGCCAGGGAGACCAGCGGGCCGGCGAGGATGTTGGCCACCAGCACATCGGCCTGAACCTGCGGCAGGTCTTCCGGCAGATACAGCGGGAAGAGCGCTTCGGCGATGTTGTTGCGACCGGCGTTATCGCGTGAGGCTTCCAGCGCCTGCACGTCGATGTCAGTGCCGACGGCTTCCTTGGCGCCCAGCAACAGGGCGGCAATCGCCAGGATCCCCGAACCGCAACCGAAATCCAGCACGTTGCAGTCTTTGAGGTCCTGACCGTCGAGCCATTCCAGGCACAGCGCGGTGGTCGGGTGCGTGCCGGTGCCGAATGCGAGGCCAGGGTCCAGCAGAATGTTCACGGCGTCGGGTTCGGGAGCCGCGTGCCAGCTCGGCACGATCCACAGGCGCTGGCCGAAGCGCATTGGCTGGAAATCGTCCATCCAGGTGCGTTCCCAATCCTGGTCTTCGATGACTTCGCTGTGATGCTCGGGCAGCGGGCTGCCGGTCAGCAACTCAAGGTGCGCCAGCACGGTGGCGGCTTCGGTGCCACCTTCGAACAGGGCCAGCAGATGAGTGTGCGACCACAGCGGGGTGGTGTTGAGTTCCGGCTCGAAGATCGGCTGATCTTCGGCGTCCATGAAAGTCACCGATACGGCGCCCACTTCAAGGAACGCGTCTTCGTAGGTTTCGGCTTGTTCTGGGCTGATGGCGAGACGGACTTGCAGCCAAGGCATGGCGGGCACCTTTGAAAAATATTGATTGCAGCCTAGCGGGCTGCGAGAAGCGCGCAAGTTTACGCGAGCGCGGAGGTTTTGTGGGAGTCCACTGTACCTGTGGGGGCGAGCTTGCTCGCGAAAGCGGACGGTCTGTCACATTGATGTTGGATGTGTCGACGCCTTCGCGGGCAAGCTCGCTGCCACAGGGACTGTGCAGGGGGGCAGGTTTGATGAGATGTCCAGAAACAACAAAGCCGCCCGAAGGCGGCTTTGTTGATCGGGCTAAAGCTTAATGCTTTTCGCCAGCCAGCTTGTGTTCCAGGTAGTGGATGTTGATCCCACCTTTGCAGAAGCCTTCGTCGCGGACCAGATCGCGGTGCAGCGGGATGTTGGTCTTGATCCCGTCGACAACGATTTCGTCCAGCGCATTGCGCATGCGCGCCAGTGCTTCGTCACGGGTTGCGCCGTAGGTGATCAGCTTGCCGATCAACGAATCGTAGTTCGGCGGAACGGCATAACCGCTGTACAGGTGCGAATCGACGCGAACGCCGTTGCCGCCTGGAGCGTGGAAATGCTTGACCGTGCCTGGGCTTGGCATGAAGGTTTTCGGGTCTTCGGCGTTGATCCGGCATTCCAGCGCGTGACCGCGGATGACGACGTCTTCCTGGGTGTACGACAGCTTGTTGCCAGCGGCGATGCTGAGCATCTCCTTGACGATGTCGATGCCGGTGACCATTTCCGAAACCGGGTGCTCAACCTGAACGCGGGTGTTCATTTCGATGAAATAGAACGCGCCGTTCTCGTACAGGAACTCGAAAGTGCCCGCGCCGCGGTAGTTGATGTCGATGCACGCTTTAACGCAGCGTGCGAGGACTTCAGCCCGTGCTTTCTCGTCGATGCCCGGTGCCGGCGCTTCTTCGAGAACCTTCTGGTGACGACGTTGCAGCGAGCAATCGCGGTCGCCCAGATGGATGGCGTGGCCCTGGCCGTCGGAAAGCACCTGAACTTCCACGTGGCGTGGGTTGGTCAGGAATTTTTCCAGGTAGACCATCGGGTTGCCGAACGCCGCGCCTGCTTCGGTGCGGGTCAGTTTGGCGAAGGAGATCAGGTCTTCTTCTTTATGCACAACGCGCATGCCGCGACCACCACCGCCGCCAGCGGCTTTGATGATCACCGGGTAACCGACTTCGCGACCGATGCGCAGAGCGGTTTCTTCGTCTTCCGGCAGCGGGCCGTCAGAACCCGGAACGGTTGGAACGCCGGCAGCGATCATCGCGTGCTTGGCCGAAACCTTGTCGCCCATCAGGCGAATGGTGTCGGCTTTCGGGCCAATGAAGGCGAAGCCGGAGTTCTCGACCTGTTCAGCGAAATCAGCGTTTTCCGCAAGGAAACCGTAGCCTGGGTGAATGGCGGTAGCGCCGGTCACTTCAGCCGCGGCAATGATTGCCGGGATGTGCAGGTAAGAATGGGCGGCCGAGGCCGGACCAATGCAGACGGATTCGTCTGCCAGGCCCAGGTGCATCAGCTCTTTGTCAGCCTTGGAGTAAACGGCGACGGTCTTGATGCCCATCTCTTTGCAGGCACGCAGAATCCGCAGTGCGATCTCACCGCGGTTGGCGATCAGAACTTTTTCCAACTTCGCAGTCATCAAAGTTTCTCCGCGGTTCAAACGATGGTGAACAGCGGTTGGTCGTACTCAACCGGCTGGCCGTCTTCGACGAGGATGGATTCGATCACACCGCTGGTTTCAGCTTCGATGTGGTTCATCATCTTCATGGCTTCGACGATGCACAGGGTGTCGCCTTTCTTCACGGTCTGGCCGACTTCAACGAAGGACGGCGAGCTTGGCGAAGATTTGCGATAGAAGGTGCCGACCATTGGCGAACGGGCAACGGTGCCGTTCAGGACTGGCGCGGCCGGAGCAGCAGGAGCGGCAGCTGCAACCGGGGCAGCAGCGGCAGGCGCTGGAGCCGGAGCGTGCATTGGCGCCGGAGCGTAGTACTGCTGAGCAGGAGTCTTGCTATGGCGGCTGATGCGAACGGACTCTTCGCCTTCCTTGATCTCGAGCTCGTCGATGCCGGACTCTTCCAGCAGTTCGATCAGTTTCTTAACTTTACGGATATCCATGAATCATCAACTCCCAAGGGTCGGTCAGGGGCGTATAGCTTGTTGTTCAAGCTGCTCTAGTGCAGCCTCCAGGGCCAGTCGATAACCGCTGGCGCCAAGGCCGCAGATCACTCCCACCGCTACGTCGGAGAAGTAAGAGTGATGGCGGAAAGGTTCGCGTTTGTGCACGTTAGACAAATGCACTTCGATGAATGGGATGCTCACCGCCAGCAGCGCGTCACGTAATGCGACACTTGTGTGCGTAAAAGCTGCTGGATTGATCAAAATGAAGTCCACACCTTCGCCGCGGGCAGCGTGGATGCGGTCGATCAATTCGTACTCGGCGTTGCTTTGCAGGTGCAGCAAATGATGGCCGGCTTCGCGGGCGCGGCGTTCCAGGTCCTGGTTGATCTGTGCCAGTGTCGTAGCGCCATAGGTGCCCGGTTCACGGGTGCCGAGCAAGTTCAGGTTGGGGCCGTGCAGAACCAATAGGGTCGCCATCTGCTGTTCCTTGTTATCCATGTGCATTTGTCAGAACCCGGCGACTATGCCGCAAAGCCTTTGTGACTGTCCAGTTCTATGCAATAGCCAGCACGATGGCCGATGTTTGCGCGAAATATGTGACCGGGTGATTAAATCCGGTCATTTGCTTTGGCGACACGTTCGGCGAAGTCCGTGGCGTTGATCTCGCCGATCACTCGCACCTCGGTGCGTTCGACACCGTCCTTGCCGAAAAACATCAGCGCCGGTGGGCCGAACAGTTTGTAGCGGTCGAGCAGCGCACGTTGCTCGGCGTTGCTCGCAGTGATGTCGAAACGGATCAGCCGATAGCCTTTGAGGCGTTCGACGACCTTCGCGTCGTTGAGCACTTCGTGTTCGATGACTTTGCAGCTGATGCACCAGTCGGCGTACCAGTCGAGCAGCAGTGGTGTGCCGGAGGATTTGGCCTCACTGAGCACGCGATCCAGTTCGGCCGGGGTGGTCAGGGTTTGCCAGTCGCTGCTGCCTTGCCGCTGCTCATTGCTGCTGACGAGGCGCGGCTGGCCGATTGGGTTGAGCGGATCGGTCTGGCCACTGAAGGCGCCGTACCAACAGGCCAGCGCATAAAACAGCAGGAACATCCCGAGCAACTGACCTACGCGTTTTCGCGGAGGTTTGTAGACGAACTCCAGCGCGCCCATGAACAAGCCGACGCCACCGGCGAGTAAACCGATCAGCAGCAAGGTGATCTGCCCCGGCAACACCCGACTGAGAAGACCAATCGCCAGACCCAGCAACAACACGCCAATCGCGTTTTTCACATAGACCAGCCACGGTCCGCTTTTCGGCAGCCAGGCGGCGCCGCCGGTGGCGACCAGCAACAGCGGGGCGCCCATGCCGAGGCCGAGCATGAACAGTTTCAAGCCGCCGCCCAACGCATCGCCACTGGCGCTGATGTACAGCAACGCGCCGGCCAGCGGTGCCGAGACGCAGGGCGACACCAGCAGGCTGGAAACCACGCCCAGCACCGCCGCCCCCCACAACGAGCCGCCTTCGGTGCGCCCGGCAATTCGGACCAGTCGACTGCTGATCGCCTGCGGCAACTTGAGTTCGAAGACGCCGAACATCGCCAGGGCAAACACGGCAAAAAACATCGCGAACGGCACCAGCACCCACGCCGATTGCAGCCGCGCCTGAAGATTGAGCTGCGCGCCGAACATCCCCATCAGCGCACCGAGCAAAGCGAAGCAGGCGGCCATCGGCAGCACGTACGCGAGCGACAGATTGAAGCCGCGCAAGCCACCCACCTGACCGCGCAACACCACGCCGGACAGGATCGGCAGCATCGGCAGCACGCAAGGGGTGAAGGTCAGGCCAAGGCCCGCAAGAAAGAACAATGCCAGCGCTCGCCAGCTCCAACTCGTGGTGGTGCCGCCGCTGCCCTCGATCGTCAGGCGTTCAGTCTCGGGTGGATAGCACAGGCCTTTGTCGGCGCAACCTTGATAGGTCACAGCGAGCGTGAAGGCGCGTTGATCGCTGCGCGGCAGTTCTACATCGAGAATCCCGTGGTAAACCTCGACGTCGCCGAAGTACTCATCGTGCTTCTGCTCGCCCTTGGGCAGTTGCGCCGGGCCGACGACGACCTCGGCGGGATCGGCACGAAACTGAAAGCGATGGCGGTAGAGGTAGTAACCCTCGGTGGCGACGAAACGCAGCTTGATCGATTGTGGCGTGCTTTCTACCAGGCTCAGTTGAAAGGCTTCGCGCACTGGCAGGAAATCCGCGCTGTTGTTGATCGAGCCCAGGGTGGAACTGGGCCGACTCTCCAGCAAACCGGCGGCGGTGGCCGGCAGGGCGAGCACTAAAAGCAACAGGCAAAGCAAACGGCGCATGACGATCTCGCGTATCGGAGTTGGGGGCATGATAGCGGACAGTTGCGGGGTGTGCAGGCGGGGAGTTTTGCGGTGCTTGTTCTGGTGCCATCGCCGGCACGCCAGCGCCTACAGGTACGGTGGTGTCCTTGTAGGCGCTGGCTTGCCGGATCGCAGCGATGGCGGTCGGTCAGACGCGGAAAGCCTGGACGGCTGTATGCAACCGCCCACCCAACACCAACAAATGCTCGCCTTGCTCGCGGCCTTCACCGATACGCAGCAAGTTATCCCCGCCCAATTGGTGGATCCGCTCACTGTGGTCGCGGATTTCGCTGACGGCGCCGCTCTGCTGAGCCGTGACATCGGCGATGCGCACGGCGGTGTCGGAAATGGTCTGAATTGCCCCGACGATTTTATCCAGCGCCCCGTCGGCCGCCTGGGCTTGATTGGCCGTGGCTTCAGCATGCTCGACCTGCGCGCGCATGCCCTCCACCGATTGTTGCGCCGCCGTTTGTAACCCGGCGATCAAGACCTGAATTTCGGCCGTGGCGCCCGCGGTGCGTTGCGCCAGTGAGCGAACCTCTTCAGCCACGACGGCAAAACCGCGACCCATTTCCCCGGCACGGGCCGCTTCAATGGCGGCGTTGAGGGCCAGCAGGTTGGTCTGGTCGGCAATTGAGCGAATCACCGTCAGCACGCCGCCGATGGTGGCCGATTCCGAGGCCAGGTGTTCGATCATCTGAGCATTGCCTTGCACTTCATCGACCAATGCGTGCAGCCCGGTGAGGCTCAAACCGATGACTTTCTGTCCGTGTTCCACCGCCAATCCAGCATGACGGCTGGCGTCGGCAGCCTGACTGGCATCGCCGGCGACTTGTTGAATGGTCGCTTCCAGTTCGCCGAGGGAGTCGCGGATCAACGCCGTATCACCCGCCTGATGCTCGGCGCCGCTGTGCAAATCATTGCTCAACTCGGCCAGGGTGCGGCTGCTACCGGCGACCTGCTCGGCGTTGAGGCGGATGGTCCCCACCAGATCGACGAGGTAGGCGCGCAGCCGATTGAGCGAGGCCTGGATGTCATGCAATTCGCGATTGGTCTTGCCCAATTCGATGTCGCGGCTGAAGTCGCCTTCGGCCCAGGTCGAGAGCGCTGGCGCAAGATTGGTCAGCGTCCGGGCCAGGCGCCGTTGCAGGGTGTCGATGAGCAAGGCGATCAGCAGAATCAGGCCGATCATCACCCCTTGCATCAGTCGTACTTCGCTCTGGATCTGCCCGTGCTGGGCACGGACCGCCGGTTCCAGCCCGGCGATGGACTGTTGCACGGCAGCGATCTTCTGGTGAGTCGCGGCACTGAGGTCGGCGCGTTTCTGGATCTGCTCGCGGGTGCGCGCTAGCTCTGCGGGATAGCGTGTCAGCAGGCTGTTGAGCTCGCGTTTGAGGCCGACGCCGGCATCTTCCGCAACGGTTTTTTCGGTGTTCTCCAGGCCCATCAGCGCCGCGAAATCATCCGTGTCCGATTCACTTTTACTGGCAACGCCGAGCAGCGGCAGGGCATTCAGGCGTTCTGCTTGAGCGCGGATACTGGTGACTTCGCGTTCAACATCTGCCGCCAGTTCGCTGCGGCCGCTGCTGACCAGTTTGTCCCGCGCCAGAGAGAGTTTGCCCAAGTGTTGAGAGGCCGCGAGCAGTGGCGTCAGATAGCTTGCATCAGCGCTGGCGTATTGACTCAGTTGGTCGAGGCTGGCGCCGAGTTCGCGTTCGGCTTGCAGCAGCAGCGCCTGAGGATCGCCCGCGAGTTTGCCGGCGGCCAGCAGGTCGGTTTTGCTGAATTCATCCAGGTTCGACAGGCTCGGTCGCAAGCTGTCGGCCAACGTCGGGGGTAACTCGGCGAGTTCCTTTTGCAAGCCGTCGATGGCCTGACTGGCGCTGCTCAGGCGCAGGGCATCGCCGCTGGCGAGGTAATCCTCGATATTACGCGCCACTTCATTCTGAAATTGTTGGGACAACCCGAGGTAGCGCTCCATCAACAAATAGGGGCGTTCCAGGGCTTTTTGCGACCACCACAGCGTAGCGCCGAGGGCCACGCACACGGCGACTAAAAGGAGGGTGTTGAGATTGGTCAGCAGCTTCAGGCGCATCGCGGGACTACCAACGGCGAAATGGTAAGTGCCTGAAGTTATTGCGTTTCTGTTACAGGGTTATGACTGAATGGGTCGATTCTGATGAAAAGGTGGCACTTTGCTTTGATGTCCGTGCGGCTTGTACGCGGTTGCGCCCGGCATGCTTGGCGCGGTACAGCGCCTCGTCCGCCTGGCTGGCCATCATCAGGCCGTCGGAGTCTTCGCACAGTTCGACCACCCCGGCGCTGAAGGTGCACCAGAGGTCCTGGGGCTGAGCGGGGTAGTGGATTTCGGCGAAGCGCTGACGGATTTCGTCGAGGACTTTGCAGGCTGCTTCGATATCGGTGTCCGGCATGACGATGGCGAATTCTTCACCACCGTAGCGGCCGATGAAATCGGTTTTGCGCAAACGCTGCTTGAGGAACAGCGCCAGGCTCTTGATCACACGGTCGCCCATGGGGTGGCCGTGGCTGTCGTTGACCCGTTTGAAGTGGTCGATGTCGAGCATCGCAAAGCTCAGCGGCTTGCTCTCGCGACGGGCGCGGAAGGTGCAGTCTTCAAGCAATTGCAGGATGTGCGTGTGGTTGTAGAGCCCGGTGAGGCTGTCGCGGACCATCCGTGCTTTCAGATTGCGCGCCCGCGCCGCGCGGTTGCGCACGGTGGTGATCAGGTGCCGGGGCTTGATCGGTTTGGTCAGGAAGTCGTCGCCGCCCTCGCTCATGGCGTCGAGTTGCTTGTCCAGATCATCTTCGGCCGACAGGTAAATGATCGGCACGCTGACATAGCGGTCGTTGTGGCGGATCACTTTCGCCAGTTCAGTGCCGGTGCAGGCCGGCATATACATGTCGAGAATGATCAGGTCGGGCTGGAAGTCCGCCAGTTCGGCCATGGCCTGGATCGGCTCGATCAAGGTCCGCGTAACGATCCCGGCGCTGTTGAGCAGGCGCTCGGTGTGCAACGCCTGAGCGCGGGAGTCGTCGATGATCAGTACTTTATAAGGTTCGTACTGCGCGACGCAGGTCAGGACTTCGATCTTCTCCAGCAGGCTCGAGGCTTCAAGCGTGCCGGTGAGAAATTCCTGGCCGCCGGCGCGCACGGCGGCGAGGCGGGTCGGGGTGTCGGTTTCGAGCAGGCTGAAAAACAGCAACGGCAACGGCTCATCCAGACCGACCTGGGCTTCGGCGGCCAGTTTCAGGCCGATGCCGGGGCCGCTGAAGTCCACGTCCATGACGATCGCGGCGGGCAAACGCTCGACCATCGAGGAGCGAAACGCTGCCACGCTGTCGAGGGACTGGGCGCTGAGCCCGAAAAATTCCAGTTGTTTGGCCAGGCGCTCGGCACGGTCGTGATCCTGCAGCATCACGTAGATCGGTTTGCGCAGCGGTGGCAAAAAGGTTTGTTCGAGCTGATCGCCATGGCGCAGCCCGGTGCGCGACAGGCGCTGCATCAAGCGATTGAGGTCAGTGATCAGGCCGCTGCTTAGGCGTCCGCGATTGGCGTCGACAGCCTCCAGCGACTGGCCGATGTGGCGCGCCAGTTGCGAGTGTTCCGGTTGTTCGAAACGCTCGGCGAAACGCAGCAGGCGCAGGTTCGCTTCGCTCAACTCCGATAAGTCGGTGGTGGACCACTCACTGCGTTGCAGGCGCTGCCAGATCTCAAGAATTTGACGTGCCTGATGAATTACCCGCTGGGCAAAGTGGTGCTTGAGGCGCTCACGGCTGGGGTCTTCTGGCTCGGTCATATCCTGACTACTAGTTAGGGTTCATGCTGAGATCGACTGGTGGCTCTATGCTAGCACCTCTTTTCAGTCGCATGAGTGTCGTATGTCAATAATCTGCAAAGCGACATCATTCAGTTTCTGACTGGCAGGTCTGAAAATGCCTCCAGGCTATTTGGAAAGGCCCGTGGGTTAGGCGTCTCAGGGCAATTTTTTTGTTTTTGTGCGAAGCGTCCGTCAGCTCCGCGAGTGTTATTTGTCGGGGGATTCTGGTTTTTAGCGTGCTGGATTCGAGCCGGTTTTTTGGCTGGTAGGGTGTCAGGGAAACCCTTAGATGCCAGCCGTGAATCATGACCCAGTGTTTCAAAGACCACCCCAGCGATCAGCAGCGCCTCAACCACAACAGCACCCCCGTAGCTGAATGTGAATGCAGAGAGGAGCTGCTTTACGGCACCAAGACGCTCATTACCGAAGTGCCAATCCTTACGTGCGCCTGCCTATGGCGACACTACCAGCGCGAGGCGGAAGAGATTGTTGCCCCCGGTGGTGTACTGATTGCCGACCCGGTAGAGCGCAACCGCGTGATCAACGCTGCCTACGCTCGCCTGTGGCTGCACGATTCAAGGTTTCAGTGGGCCGGGCTGGCGGCCTTTGCCTCCAAGCAGGTCGGCTGCGGGTTGCTGCATGCGGCGGACAGTATTGAACATATTCGAGATGAATATGAGTCGCGACAGCGTGTGCGCGATAGCCGCCGCGAGTTCGGGCTGTTGACGCCAGACAAGATGTCCGAGCAGGCGGGTGAGCTGCGTGAATATAAAGAAGCGGATGCACGTAATCCGGTGCCCTCTGTGGATTTTCGTGCAACGGGGGACGACTTGTCGTTGGTGCAACAACAGTTCCGGCATGTGCACGACATGATGGCACTGGGGAATACCACGCTGTTTCTGGATGTTTTTCCGTTGCATGAGTTTTATGCGAAACGCGGGTTCAGAGAGTTGAAAAAGTGTCTGGAAGCCCGGGCGGGAATATTTGGGCATCCGAAGTTTCCGGTGATGTGGCCGGTGGGGAAGGAGAAGCTGGAATACGGGCTGGATTACCCCGAGATTTTGCTGGGTTTTGAGGCGATAGAGGACGGAGATATTGCCGGGAGCGTTGAGCATCTAGCTTGGCATGAGCAACAGAATATTCTCCAGCCAACTATTTACAAGGATCGGCAGTTGGTCAGCTTACTGCGTGCCAACCACGCATCCTATGTCACGGGGTTTCCTTCAGGCGCTGCCAAAGCGATTGAGTTGACCCTTACCAGCCAATGCGAGCGCGTCGAGGATGAGCGCACCATTGGTTTCAGCAATAACCCGCTGGCGGACTTGTCGGATATCCAGCAGCGAATGCCTTTCGTACTTCGCGCTGCAGCACGCTTTGATCAGATGCTTAACGACACGAACCGAAGTGTGCTTGAGCAGTCGATCATCGAGATTGCGTCTGGGCAGGTAATCCCATGAGTCTGCGGCCAGGTATCGACCGCTGGCGGCTTGGGGCGGGTTTGCTGTTTCTGGCTGTTCTGCTATGGATGGCTACAAATCAGTTAGTTGAGTCTCTATCGCAAGAGCCGGTCATCGCATTGGAAATGGGCGGTACCTACGAAACCTTACGCAAACATTCTTCAGTTCCCTTCAGCCCTATGGTCCCCGGGCACGTCTGGATGGGCCTTCCCAAGACGGATGCGCGTCTTCGATTAATCGATCCGCAGTACGAATTCCTCACACCGAGAGCGCGCTTTTTCACTGTTGTATTTGACGACAATATCGTTAGCAGCATCCGCATGTCTCCGCAGATAGAGCCACTACTAATCGATGATGCCCTCAAGGTAGTTCTCGACCTGCAAGACCAATGGCGTGAAAAAGGCTGGGTGGCAAAGGGGCTACGAAACAATCCCACGATCGCCGATACCCCTGAATGGCGTGAATGGCTTCGCAGAGGAATTCTTGCCGGACGGTCCTATTGGCTGGCGGGGGATAAGTACCAGGCCATGCTGATATTGGGACGTTTCGAGGATTATCGAAACCCCACCGAGGAGCGCTACCTCATCACCCTTGCACTCGCCAAGCCCTGGACGCCCTTCGACGAAATCGAAGACATGTACGACGAGCCCAGTCACTTCCCCGCCCCACAACCCAAATAAAAAGGAGCGCTTTTATGCAAGTTGCTTCCGGGTTTCGGGCAGCGGCACGCTGTAATCAGATGCTTAACGACACGAGCCGAAGTGTGCTTGAACAGTCGATCAACGAAATCGCATCGACTGGTAGCAGGTATTGAGTATGCGACCACATTTGTTCGGCTGGCGCTGCGGCGCCTATCTTCTTGTCCTGGCTGGCCTGACGTGGGTCGTCATACACCGCTTGACGCAACCTCTCTGGGATGAACCCGAAATCGTCGTGGAAATGGGGGGGACGTATGAAAACCTGCTCAGAAACTCTTCAGCTCCCTTTAGTCCGGAGATCCGTGACCGCATCTGGTTCGGCATTCCCATGACCGACGCACGATTGCGATTTGTTGATCCACAGTTCGGGTTCACCACGCCGGCGGCGCGCTTCTTCACTGTCAATTTTGACGACTATGTCATTTCCGGTATCCGCATGTCCCCGCAGGTCGAACCGCTGCTAATCGATGATGCCCTCAAGGTAGTTCTCGATCTGCAAGACCAATGGCGTGAAAAAGGTTGGGTGGCAAAGGGGCTACGAAACAACCCCACGATCGCCGATACCCCTGAGTGGCGGGCCTACTTGAGTAAAGGAATTCTCTCTGGGCGATCCTATTGGCAGGCGGGCGACAAGTATCAGGCCATGCTGATATTGGGACGTTTCGAGGATTATCGAAACCCCACCGAGGAGCGCTACCTCATCACCCTTGCACTCGCCAAACCCTGGACGCCCTTCGACGAAATCGAAGACATGCGCGTCGAGCCCAGTCACTTCCCCGCCCCGCAACCCAAATAAAAAAGGAGCCCCACCATGCCAACCCCCGCCTTCATGACCCTTCGTGGCGAGCGACAAGGCCTGATCAGCGCTGGTGCTTTTACCGAGGCTTCAGTCGGCAACGTTTACCAGGTGGGCCGTGAAGACCGGATCATGATTCAAGCCCTGAGCCATGGCATTTTCGTGCCGAATGGGTCGGGGAGCGGGCGTCGGATGCACAAGCCCTTGATCATCACCAAGACCATCGACAAAGCGACACCGCTGATCAACAACGCTTTATGTTCGGGAGAGTTGCTCAAAGAGTGCCGCGTCGAGTGGTATCGCACCTCGGCTCAGGGCTCCCAAGAGCATTTCTACACAATGGAGCTGGAAGACGCGCTGATCATCGGCGCTGAAGTGCTGATGCCCCATTGCCAGGATCCCGGCACCGCGCACCTGACTCAACTGGAGAAAGTCCACTTCAGTTACCGGCGAATTAATTGGCGGCATGAAGTCAGCCGCACCATGGGTTCTGATGAGTGGAACACCGAGGAGCAGGGATGAGGCTGGTCAACGAGTTCGATCTGTCCGAACGGGAGCGCCAACATGCCTGGCCCCGTGAGCAAGCGCTGGAGCTTGTGCGCCAGGCGCTGCTGGATCGGCAGCCCATCGATGGCATGAACGAGTTGCGTCGGGGGCTGCTGATCGATATCGACAGCGAGGTGCTTGACCTGATCGAGCGGGGAGAATGGCGATTGGTCAGGCCTGAAGCCGACTACGCTGACTGGAAAATGCCCAATCGGGCCTTTGATCCAAGGGTGATGGAGCTGATGCAAAACCCGCCCGTCCAGCCTTCGAGGTCACCAAAAATCTTTCTCCTCGTAGACAGCGTAACCGGTGAGCCGCTGCCGCAGCGTCACTACATCGCGAGGGTGGATGGAGGCACGGCGCCGCGCAGAACCGACGGCGCGGGCATCGCTCATTTGTTTGTATCGCCCGGGGTGCAGCAGATATCGATGGCGATCATCGGCGTTTAACCCGGGCGGCGCTTGAGTTCAGGGGCGCACGGTTGTCACAGCTACCGACGCAAATTTATCCGGATAACCCGACGACGGGTGCCGGGCAAAGGCACGTTGTTGTATGGTTGTGGTCGAACCGATGAACTCAAGTGATTGAAAGGATATCGCCATGCTGGACTGGAAGAACCGCGCGGGCAGCGCGCCTGAACGTGCCGCCGAACCGAAATCGGCCACCCGCAGTTACCTCGGCGGCCTCTTGTTCAGCCGGGCGCTGGCCACACTGATTGGTCTTTATCTGCTGGTCGCGATTGCGCTGGGTTGGTATTGGAGCCAGGAACCGGCGCTGTTCCCGGTCCAACAGAACGCCCAACTGGCGGCTGAAAAAGAAGGCAAGCAGATGGTCATCGGCTACACCACGGTCGAAACCCTCAAGACCGTTGCCGATACCTTGCTGACCAAACCGGGCGGCTACATCTCCAACGACCGTTTCCCGCCGGGTCTGTGGATGGACAACACGCCGAGCTGGGAATACGGGGTGCTGGTCCAGGTCCGCGACTTGACGCGGGCGTTGCGTAAAGACTTCGCCCGCTCGCAATCGCAATCGGCCGAAGACTCCGATCTGGCCAAGGCCGAGCCGCGTTTCAACTTCGACAATAAAAGCTGGGTGCTGCCCTCCAGCGAGTCCGAGTATCAGGAAGGCATCAGTTCCCTGAGCCGCTATCAGGCGCGCCTGTCCGATCCTTCGCAGAAAAACGCGCTGTTCTACGCTCGCGCCGACAACCTGAACAACTGGCTGGGCGATGTCGGCACCCGTTTGGGTTCGCTGTCGCAACGCCTGTCGGCCAGCGTTGGTCGGGTCAAGCTCAACACCGCGCTGAAGACTGAAGTGGTGGCGCCGGGTCAGGTGCCACAGGTTGACGAGGAGATCGTCGAAACCCCGTGGATGCAGATCGACAACGTGTTCTATGAAGCTCGCGGTCAGGCCTGGGCCTTGTCCCACTTGCTGCGCGCCATCGAAGTCGACTTCGCCGATGTGCTGGCGAAGAAGAACGCGACCGTCAGCGTGCGCCAGATCATTCGTGAACTGGAAGCGTCGCAGGAGCCGGTCTGGAGCCCGATGATCCTCAACGGGAGCGGCTTCGGCGTACTGGCCAACCACTCGCTGGTCATGGCCAATTACATTTCCCGGGCCAACGCTGCAGTGATCGATTTGCGTCAACTGCTCAATCAGGGTTGAGTCATGGTCGATAACGCCAAAGAGGCCGCCCACCGTGCAGCCTCGGATGCCGAACAGATCGCCTGGGTCGACGAGCGGGACAACCTGCTCGGCGCACTGGTTCGCTCGGACCTGCGCGAGCGCGGGCTGATCGGGCGCGGCACCTACATCATGCTGTTCAATTCGGCTGGTGAACTCTGCGTTCACCGGCGCACCCTGAGCAAAGCGATTTATCCCGGTTATTGGGACGTGGCAGCGGGGGGCATGGTGCTCGCCAGCGAAACCTACGCCGAGTCGGCCGCCCGCGAGCTCGAAGAAGAGTTGGGCGTGGGCGGTGTGGAACTCACGGCCCATGATCACTTTTTCTTCGAAGACACCGGCAATCGTTTGTGGTGTTCGGCATTTTCGGCGGTGTGGGACGGGCCGTTGATCCTGCAACCGGAAGAGGTGCTCGAGGCGCGCTTTTTGCCAATCGATCAAGTGCTTCGGGAAATCGACGAAAAGCCTTACTGCCCGGACTCTCTGGCCGCGTTGAAGCGCTATCTCCGGGCTCGTGGCGACGACGTCGCAAAAGAGGCATAAATTGGCGCCGATTGGCTCTTAGCAAGTCGGCTTTTTGCCGTTACACTGCGCGACCTTTTCAAGCTGAACCGGCAATTTCTGGTTCAGTAGCGCTGCCCCTGCCTGAGTGGGGCTTCGCGGTCGATGGCACTTGCCCAAGTGCCGCGACCAGTCTTTGTCCTCCCAAGAGGATTGCCGGTGGCCAAAAAAGCCGCATCCTTCGCCGCCCTTGGTGGCCTGGTATTTTCCACCGACGCAGGTCGTCATTGCCCGGATTGCAGTAAACCGGTGGACGCCTGTATCTGCAAACAGACCGTTATCCCGGCCGGCGACGGCATCGCTCGCGTGCGTCGCGAAAGCAAGGGCCGTGGCGGCAAGACGGTGACCACCATCACCGGCGTGCCGTTGGCAGAAGACGCGCTCAAGGACCTGGCCACCACGTTGAAGAAACGCTGTGGCACCGGTGGGGCGTTGAAAGACGGAATCATTGAGATCCAGGGCGATCATGTTGAGCTGCTGTTGGGCGAGCTGATCAAACTCGGTTTCAAGGCAAAGAAGTCCGGCGGCTAGCAGCCTCTGTGAAAACCACCCTCGGCTTGACCTGGTCCTGATTTGCTTGTGGTCCGGTGTCGCCTACATGGTTTTCACAGAGCCTGTTCTGACCGGTTTCTAAACTCACTGCGGTCAGCGAGGTCTATCCCCTCGTTGACGAACCGTCATTTTCATCCTTTAGACTGCGCCGGCCTGAACCCAGGCGACGCTCTATGACTTCTTTATAGGGGACTTCAATGTCCGTACGACGCACACGCAAAGACGATGGCAGCCAATGGACAGTTGCGGACAGCCGCAGTGTTTACGGGATTCGCCATTGGGGGGCCGGGTATTTCGCGATCAATGACGCCGGTCGCGTCGAAGTTCGTCCGAACGGTCCGACCAGTTCGCCTATCGACCTCTTCGAGCAAGTCGACCAGCTGCGCCAGAGCGGCCTGTCCTTGCCATTGCTGGTCCGTTTCCCGGACATCCTGCAAGACCGCGTGCGTCAACTGACCGGCGCCTTCGATTCGAATATCGAGCGTCTGGAGTACCAGAGCAAGTACACCGCGCTGTACCCGATCAAGGTGAACCAGCAAGAAGCGGTGATCGAAAACATCATCGCCACGCAGGATGTTTCCATCGGTCTGGAAGCCGGCTCCAAGCCGGAGCTGCTGGCCGTGCTGGCACTGGCGCCGAAGGGCGGCACCATCGTCTGCAACGGTTACAAGGACCGCGAGTTCATCCGTCTGGCGCTGATGGGCCAGAAGCTCGGTCACAACGTGTTCATCGTGATCGAGAAAGAGTCCGAAGTCGGCCTCGTGATCGAAGAAGCCGCCTCGCTGAAGGTCAAGCCGCAGGTCGGTCTGCGCGTGCGTCTGTCGTCGCTGGCATCGTCCAAATGGGCGGACACCGGCGGTGAAAAATCCAAATTCGGTCTGTCGGCGGCGCAACTGCTGTCGGTGGTCGAGCGTTTCCGCGCGGCCGGTCTGGACCAGGGCATTCGCCTGCTGCACTTCCACATGGGTTCGCAGATCGCCAACCTGGCGGACTACCAGCACGGCTTCAAGGAAGCGATCCGCTACTACGGCGAGTTGCGCAACCTTGGCCTGCCGGTTGACCACATCGACGTCGGGGGCGGTCTGGGCGTCGACTACGACGGCACGCATTCGCGCAACGCCAGCTCGATCAACTACGACATGGACGATTACGCCGGTGTCGTGGTCGGGATGCTCAAGGAATTCTGCGACGCGCAGAGCCTGCCGCACCCGAACATCTTCTCCGAAAGCGGCCGTTCCCTGACCGCGCACCACGCCATGCTGGTGGTGCAAGTCACCGACGTCGAGAAACACAACGACGACGTGCCGCAGATCGAAAACAAGGAAGCGCTGCCGGAAACCGTGCAGTGGCTGGTTGACCTGCTCGGCCCGACCGACATCGAAATGGTCACCGAAACCTACTGGCGCGCCACCCACTACATGAGCGACGTGGCGACCCAGTATGCCGACGGCAAGCTGACCCTGGCTGAAAAAGCCCTGGCCGAGCAGTGCTACTTCGCCGTGTGCCGTCGCCTGCACAACTCGTTGAAGGCGCGTCAGCGTTCCCACCGTCAGGTGCTCGACGAACTCAACGACAAGCTGGCCGACAAGTACATCTGCAACTTCTCGGTGTTCCAGAGCCTGCCGGACACCTGGGCCATCGGCCAGGTCCTGCCGATCCTGCCGCTGCACCGTCTCGACGAAGAGCCGCTGCGCCGCGCGGTGCTGCAAGACCTGACCTGCGACTCCGACGGCAAGATCAAGCAATACGTCGACGAGCAGAGCATCGAGACCAGCCTGCCAGTGCACGCACTGAACGAGGGCGAAGACTACCTGCTGGGGATCTTCCTGGTCGGCGCCTATCAGGAAATTCTGGGCGACATGCACAACCTGTTCGGTGACACCGACTCGGTGAACATCTACCAGAATGCCGACGGCAGCGTGTACCACGCGGGTATCGAAACCCACGACACCATCGAAGACATGCTGCGTTACGTGCATTTGTCGCCGGAAGAGCTGATGACCCACTACCGCGACAAGTGTGCCAGTGCGCGCATCACCGCCGCCGAACGCACGCAGTTCCTCGACGCCTTGCGCCTGGGCCTGACCCGTTCGTCTTACCTGTCTTCTTGAGGTAAGGAACCATTCTCGCCGGGTTGTCTGAAAATGTTCCGCAAGCTGCGGAAATTTCAGATGACCTGGTGCGGCGGTTCTCTATTTTCCAGCGAAACGTCCCACACTCCCGGCTATCAAAGCCATTTGGTCTTCTTTTCGCGTAGGCCATTTCCTAAGTTGTACTTCGGCACTCTACTCGGCCATGTCTCTCGGCGAGAATCCCCGACCGCCCCTCCTGTAGAGAATCGCCGATGTTCGATCCAGTCAACGAGCCTTCATTTCGTCTGGACGTAGCCGGTCTGCCCGACCCTTTCGAAGTCCTGGCCTTTACCGGTAGAGAAGCGATCAGCGAGCCCTTTGTGTTCGATGTGGATCTGCTGATCGATGATCCGACGCTCGACCTTGCCAGCTTGCTGTACCGTCCGGCCGTTTTGCATTTCGGGCCAGAGGGCAGCGCTTTTCACGGCCAACTGCATGAACTGGTCCAGCGTGACCATGGTCCGAGCGTCAGGCTTTGCCACGTGCGACTGGGGCCGAAGCTGGCGTGCCTGTCCCAGCGTTTCAGCCAGCGAATTTTCAGCGCGCTGTCGGTGCCCGAGATCCTCAGCCAGGTGCTTAAGGAGCACGGCATTGCCGGCAAGGACCGACGCTTCGAATTGCTTGGCGATTACCCGCCCCGTGATTTCTGCACGCAATATCGGGAATCGGATCTGCAGTTTCTCCAGCGCCTGTGCGCCGAGGAACGCCTTCACTACCATTTCGAGCATCAGCCCGATGGGCACTGTGTGGTTTTTTGCGACGGTCACGGGCATTTTCGCCTCGGCGAAAACGTGGTGTTCGCGGTCGATCAAGTCGCCCCTGCGGTGCGTCAGTTTCAGCGTGAGGCCGGTCAACGCACGGTGCACAGCGCCGAAGGTTGCACCGACCTGCCGACGCTGCGCAGCGGTCAGTTGATGCCGTTGTCTGGCCATCCGGTCGGCGAGTGGAATCAGCTGTGGTTGCTGACCCATGTCGAACATCAGGGTAGCCAGGATCAAGTGGCTCCCTACAGCAATCAGATTCGTGCGATTCATGCCGAGGCCTCCTTCGTCCCGGCCCCTTGTGCGGTGAAACCGCAGATGCACAGTCTGCAACGAGCCTGGGTGGTCGATGTCGATGAACCTCGGCCCGATCCCTCCCGACCGGTGGCCGTGCAGTTCGACTGGCTCTATCAGGGCGAAGGTGCGACGCCCAGTCATTGCTGGCTGCCGGTGGCGGCTGAACTGGCAGGGCCGACCGCCTCGCCGCTGAGCGAAGGGACCGAGGTGGTGGTGACCTTCATCGAGGGCGATCCGGATCAGCCGCTGATTTGCGGGTTTCTTCACACGCCGTTGGCAGTCGAAGCGGTCGAGGAACCCAGCCCGCCTGGGGCCGGCTCAACCCATGAAGGTTTGCTGGAACTCCTGCGCTCGGGCGAGCCCTTGGTGCTGTTGTGTCTGTTGCCCGGCGGCGGCAGCTTCAGTCACTGCTCGCAGGCGCATTGCACCTGTCGGGCGGCGACGCTGTTCGGCCAGAGTGGTGCTGCATGATTGGCGCAACCCCGCAATGGCTGTTGCTGGACGTCCCGAGTGCACCTCAAGCGAGCGCAACACTGCGACAGGCGTTCTCGCAGGCTCAGTGGTTCTGGTTGTTCGAGGGCACCGAACTGCAGGCGTTGCGCGAAGACGGCCCGGCACTGGTCGACCTTCGAACGTGCCCGGCGCTGGCCGAGTTGTGCTACAGCAATACGCAGGCCTGGCGTGGCTTGCTGATTGTCAGCGAGGTGCCGTCATCGCAATTGCTGGCGCATTTACGCCGCATGCTTACCGTGACTTGCGGGCTGCACCATCGGGCCTTGTTGAATTATTACAACCCGAACACGGCCAGTTACTTTTTCGACGCCTGCGACGCCCGGGAACTGAGTCGCTGGCTGGGTCCGATCAGCCAGTTGCACTGGTTCGGCGGAACTTGGGCCGATCGCGCGATCGGCAGTCAGGGCTGGCAGCAGTTGCTCAACCCGGGGCTCGCCGTCAGCCAGTTGGCGGTCGAAGAATGCCTCAGCCCCCGTCAGCGCGAAACCCTGCAAACCTGCCTGCTGGAACAGCATGCCTGGCACTGGAGCCAATCCACCGGGACCGATTACAGCCGCCTGTGGTTCCATGTGCAGGAAGGGCTGGCGCTGGGTTTCAGCGAACGGCCGGTCCTCGATGGCTGGTTATGGCTACGCTTGCAGTACCCCCGCGCATCGCTGGTGCCGCCGTTGTCGGGGCTGACCCAGCAGGAGCGCCTCGATAGCCTGCGCAATCGGTGGCAGAACGATCAACCCTGAACACGAGGTTGTGCATTGATGGCGAGCACTTTGCGGCGACTGTTCAACCTGGCAATCGGCGGGTGTCTGTTGTTCGCGATGACGGCGTGCTCGCCACTGAAATTGCTCAATGCCCTGACCCCCGACGGGAGTTTCGACAAGACCGAGGGCATCGCCTACGGTGCTGATCCACGGCAAAAACTCGATGTGTATGTGCCGCGTCATCTAATGGCAAACGCCCCAGTGGTGGTGTTTTTCTATGGCGGCAGCTGGAACAGCGGGTCCCGCAGCGATTACGGGTTTGTCGGCGAGGCTTTGGCGTCCAGGGGGATTATTGCGGTGCTGGCGGATTATCGGTTGTATCCGCAGGTGCGTTATCCGCTGTTCCTGGAGGATGGCGCACACGCGGTTGCCTGGACGCACGAACACATTCGGCAGTTTTCCGGGAATCCGCAGCGGTTGTACCTGATGGGCCACAGTTCCGGGGCGTACAACGCGGCGATGTTGGCGCTGGACCCCGGTCTGCTCGGGGCGGTGGGCTTGTCGCCGCACAACCTCAGCGGCTGGATCGGTCTGGCGGGACCGTATGATTTTTTGCCGATCAAGAATCCGGACGTACGACCGGTGTTTTTCTGGCCGGATTCACCGCCGCAGTCGCAACCGATCAATCACGTCAGTCGTGGCGCGCCGCCGGCTTTGTTGATGGCCGCGACAGACGATGATCTGGTCAACCCGACGCGCAACACCGGCGGGCTGGCACGCAAGCTGCGCGAGGCGGGCGTGCCGGTGCAGGATCTGTACTTTTCGCGTCCCGGCCACGCCACGCTGGTCGCGACGCTGTCACGACCGATGCGCGGTCTGGCGCCGGTGCTGGAGCAGATCGCCGCGTTCGTGAAGGCGACGCCGGGTCAGTGAGCCCGACCGCTGAACCAGCCGTCGTTGTTGTGCAGAAACCAGGCAATTACACCAAGGGTCAGGCTGCGTAGCACCATGAACAACAGGAAAGTTATCCACAGTCCGTGGTTGCCCAAACCTTGCAATGCCCAGCCAAATGGCAGCAGCAGAATCACGGTCAACAGCATGCCGTTGCGCATTTCACGGGCGCGGGTTGCGCCGATGAACAGCCCGTCGAGCAAGTAGCTCCAGACCGCGATCAAGGGCAGGGCGGCGAGGTAGGGCAGATAGATGAATGCCGTGTCGCGCACGCTCTGAATGTCGGTCTGCATCTCGATGAACAGGTGCCCGGCGAACAGAAACAGCACGGCAAACCCCAGGCTCGCCAACAGCGACCAGCCACAGGCAACGACCAGTGAGCGGCGCAGGGCATCACGGTCGCGAGCACCAATCGCATGCCCGCACAACGCTTCCACCGCGTGGGCCAGACCATCGAGCGCATGGGCGGTCAGCAGCAGCCCGTTGAGCAACAAGGCGTTGGCCGCGACGGTGGCGTCACCCAGGCGTGCGCCCTGTACGGTGATCAGGAAAAACACCGATTGCAGCAACAGGCTGCGGATGAAGATGTCGCGGTTGACCGCCAACAACGGCCGCCAACTCTGCCACAGCGCCAGCGCGGCCCAGGCGATGTGGCCGGGGTAGGCGCGCAGGGCCTTGCGGGTCATCAGCAGGCCGATCAGCGCGCCGGTCCATTCGGCGATCACTGAGGCCCGGGCCGCACCGACTACGCCCCATTCCAGGCCAAGGACAAACCACAGGTTCAGCGCAATGTTGACCAGGTTGGTGCTGAGCAAAATCGCCAGCGGCGCCCGGGCGTTTTGCGTGCCGAGGAACCAGCCGACCAGTGCATAACTGGCCAGCGCCGCGGGCAGACCGAACAATCGCGTGTGGAAGAATTCGCGGGTCAACTGATCCAGTTCTGGCGAAGGTTGCATGAAGTGCAACGCGACACCGCTCAACGGAACGCCCAGCGCACCCAAGGCAATGGCCAGCCCCATGGCCAGCAACAGACCCTGCAACAGAATCTGCCGCAACGCCGCGCCATCCCCGCGTCCGGCGGCCTGGGCGGCAAACCCGGTGGAGCCCATGCGCAGAAAGCCCATGGCCCAGGCGAGAAAGGTATACAGGCTGGCCCCGACCGCGACGGCGCCCAGTTGATGGGCGTGAGGCAAGTGGCCGATGACCGTGCTGTCGACCAGCGCCACCAGCGGCACGGAAATGTTCGAGAGGATCATGGGCGCAGCGAGCGCCCAGACCCGGCAATGGGTCGGGCGGTCACGCCAGTCGGCAATCAGGTTGGACATGCAGGCTCCTTGGAGAGCCGGCATTGTAGCGGTAGATTCCGAATCAGCTCAGTGAACACAATCTATAAAACGTCACACGTCGAGTGTGAGAGCGGCGGTGCGACGATTCGACTTGCCCGAGATGAGGCCGGTAAATCCACCACCTATGTTGACTGTCAGGCCGCTATCGCGGGCAAGCCCGCTCCCACAGGGATTGCTGGTGTCAGTGGATTATCCAGCTCAACAACCACAACCCCAGCAGCAACCAGATGATCCCCATGATGATCGACGCATTCATGAATGCCCGGATCGCTGACCACAGCAGCATCAGCCCCAGGATCAACGCGATGATGTTGATGATCGACGTATCCATGCCCAGCGCGCGGGACAATCCTTCGACGAAGTTGCCGCCGGCGTTGCTCAACAGATTGAACAGGCCACTGAGGGCGTCAATGATAAAGCGGATGACCGAACCGAGCGCCTGGCCGAGCCATTCGAAAAAACTTTCTACCTGCATGTCGTTAACGTCCTGATGTAAGTGGTTGAGCCTTGGGCCATTGATCGCGCTGGCGAGTTCCCTGCAAGCATAGTGGTTTTGCGGCGTGTGCCGCTTGCCTTAACGTTGCATCCCCCCGAAGCTATACGCCTTCAGGAGAGCCCGATGAACCTTGTTGAACTGACCGAACGCCTGCACGCCATCCGTGACCGCAATGACTGGCGGCAATTTCACAGCCCGAAAAACCTGGCCATGGCCGCGAGCGTGGAAATGGCCGAGCTGGTGGAGATCTTCCAGTGGCTGAGTGAAGACCAGTCGCGCCAGTTGCCGGCGGACAAACTGGCCCATGCCGGGCAGGAGGTCGGTGACATCGTGCTCTATCTACTGCTGCTGTGCGGCGAGTTGGGGCTGGACATGAATGAAGTGGTGCGCAGCAAGCTCGCGGACAGTGAACGGAGGTTCAGCCGATGAGCGACCGTCATTTCGATCAGCTGGCAACCCGTTTCGCCGAAAAGATCTACGGCGGCGCCAAGGGCGCGATCCGCCTGGCGGTGCTTCAGGCCGACCTGGCCGAAACCCTGCCTGACCGTCCGCTGCGTGTGCTCGACATCGGCGCCGGCCTTGGCCATATGTCGTTGTGGCTGGCCCAGCGCGGGCATGACGTGACACTGGCCGAGCCCGCCGAGCCGATGCTGGAAGGCGCCCGCCAGCGTTTTGCCGACGCCGGCCAGACGGCTACTTTCATTCAGGCGCCGTGGCAGGATTTGCTCGGCCAACTCACCGAGCCCTACGATCTGGTCCTGTGCCACGCGGTGCTGGAATGGCTGGCCGAACCCCATGCGATCCTGCCGGTATTGCATCAATTGACCCAGCAGGATGGCTGGTTGTCCCTGGCCTTCTACAACCGCGATGCGCTGATCTACCGCAACCTGCTCAAGGGCCACTTCCGCAAAATGCGCAAGAACGACATGGCCGGTGAAAAGCAAAGCCTGACGCCGCAACAGCCCCTCGATCCACGAGAATTGGCGGCGCAACTTGAAGGCCTGTGGCAGGTCGAAACCCAGAGCGGGGTGCGGGTTTTTCACGATTACATGCCGGTGGAATTCCAGGCTCGCGCCGAATTGGTGGATTTACTCGAAATGGAGCTGGCCCACCGGCGTCACCCAAGTTTTGCCGGGCTTGGGCGCTACTTGCACTGGATCTGTCGACCGGCCTGATCGGAGCGCGAAATGAAAACTCGTTCAGGGTTGCTGGTGATTTGTCTGGGGTTGGCTGCCTGCCAGGGCACCAATCCCTATGTGGCAAGTTCCAAACCGTTGCCGCCGGCGCCACCCGAGGCGGCCAACACCTTCGATCGCAGCGCCTACCCGGCTGCGCCGCGTGACTACGGCCGCTACCGCAGTTGGGCCTGGCTCAATGGGCAACTGCCGCCGGGCTCGGCGTGGGCGGACTCGGCGCAAGTCGCCGAAGCCGTGAGCAATGCCCTCGATCAACGCGGCTTGCGCCCGCTGCACGACAATCGTCCGGCAGACCTGTTCGTCAGCGCCAATCTGCATCTGGAAACCCGCTTGCGGCAGGTTCAGGACGACTATGGTTATTACGGCGGCTATGGCGGGTACAACCGTTACGGCAGTGGTTATGGCATGTACAACACGGTGCCGATCGTTCGCACGTATTCGGAACAGGTCGTGGTGGTGAGGGTGGACCTGTTCGATGCGCAAAGCGGTCAACCGGTTTGGAGCGCGAGCGCCGAAACCGCCAACAAGGGTAGCCAGAGCGCACGCGCCGATGCCATACGGGAGGCTGTGGAAAAGGCCATGTCGGCGTATCCTCCCAGTTAGCTTCTGCAATCAAGAAGCGTTCCGCAGGTTCATGTCTTCAACCGGAGAATCATCATGTTCCGCCGTCTCGCTTTACTGGCCATCGCCGCGCTCCTCAGTGCCTGCGCCGGCAACCAGGTCAATCATGACTTCGACGCCAGCCGCGACTTCGCCGCCTATCGCAGCTGGAGCTGGAAAGACCCCGCCCTGCAATATCGCCCCGATGACCCACGGATCAAAAGCGACCTGACCGAACAGCGCATCCGCCAATCGGTGGCCGATCAGCTCGATCAGCGTGGCCTGCGCCCGGCCGCTTCGGGCAAAAAAGGTGATGTGAGCGTGCAAACCTACCTGATCGTCGAAGACCGTCAGCAACAAGTGACGACCAACTACGGCGGCGGGTGGGGCGGCCCATGGAATGGCTACTGGGGCGGGCCGATGTACAACGAAACCCGCAACATCAGCTACAAGGTGGCGATCATCCAGATTGACCTGCTCGACGGCAAGGACGGCAAACTGGTGTGGCGCGGCAGTGACGAACAAATCCTCAGCCGCTCACCGAACCCGTCGGACCGCAGTACGGCGATACGCGAAACGGTCGGCCGGATACTTGCCAACTACCCACCCAGGTAAACCGGCATCCCGCCCCCACAAGTTTTTTTGGGCGGGGATGGCGGGTTGCCAGCAGGCTCTCCCAGCCTTGTCTACACTGCTTTTCACCAATGGAGGTTGCGCCCGGCAGTGCGCCGGCAAAGGAGTGCGCCATGTCTCCCCGCTTGCAGTTTCGCGGCCCGGCCCGGCAACGGGGGGCGATCGGATTGATGGCGGCCCTGACCCTGGCCATGGCCCTGGGCTTCACGGTGCTGGTCATCGACAGCGGTCGGCTCTATCTGGAACAACGGAAGTTGCAGCGGGTGGCGGATACTGCGGCACTTGAGGCCGTGACCCGCGATGGCAATTGCCTGCCCGGGCTCAGCGCTGCCAGTTACGCCACGCAAAGTGCGACGCGTAATGGTTTTACCGTCAACGCCACTGGCACGCTGACGGTCAGTTGCGGCACCTTGCAGACCGGCGCGGACAACCTGCGCGCCTTCAGCGTCGACTCGACAAAAAGCGCCGCCGTGCGCGTCATCGCCACCCAAACCGTTGCCACCAGCGTGGCCGCCGGCATCGGCGCTTTGCTGTCCGGCGGGCCCTTCGCTTTAACCACCCAGCTCAGCGCCACCGCCGTGGCGGCCGAGCCCAAGCTGACATTGGCGCAACTCAGCATTCGAAGCAGCCTCGTGGGCGCCGATACCTCCCGATCGAACCTGTTGAACCCGCTGTTCTCGACCCTGTTGGGCGGCAACGTCAACCTCTCTGCCGTGGGCTGGGACGGTTTGATCAAAACCGACGTCAACCTGTTGCAGTTCATGGATCGACTGGCGATAAAACTGGGTGTGGCGGCGGGCGACTACACCACGTTGTTGAACACGCAAGCCAGCGTGACCCAGTTCATCCAGGCCGCCGCCGATGTTCTTCCCTCCAACGGCTCCACGGCGACCGTCAAGACCGCGCTGGGTAATCTGCAATTGGCGGCCACCAATGCCTCACCGATCAAGTTGGGTGACTTGCTCCAACTGCAAACCGGCGCACAAGCGGCCAGTCTCGACGCCACGGTGCAACTGTTCCAGTTGGTTCAAGGGTTTGTGCAACTGGCGAACAAGAACAGCGCGGTGGCCGCGGTATTGCCGGTGAATGTGTTGGGGCTGGCTGGCATGACCACCCGCATCAAAGTCATTCAGCCGCCGCAGTTTTCTGCGGTAGGGAACCCCGCGCTGGCGAAAGTGGCACCGCTGGGCGCGAACAAAATATACGTGCGCACTGCACAAATCCGCATCCTCGTGTCGGTAGACCTGACGTTGATCAATGTCGTCTTGCAAACCGTCAATGCGCTGTTGCAGACGGTCATAGGCCTGATCAATACAGCTCTGGCGCCGGGCTGCATCCTGGGGAGCTGCACCCAGACGGACCTGCAATTACTGCCCGATGGATTGAACCTCGACGTCGGTCTTGAAGCCGGTGTCGGCAGCAGCTACGTCACCGATTACTCCTGCGTCAGCCCTGCAAACAAGAGCCTCACCGCCACCACCAATATTTCCGCGGTGCAACTCAAGGTCGGAAAAATCGATCCGGTGATCTGGCTCTCCTCTTCCGCGGCGCCCAGCCTGTCGCCGTTGACCTTGGTGGATATCGGCTCCAAGACCTGCCACTTGCTTAGCTGCGGCGCACGCACACCGTTCGGGGGCGGCGGTTTGGAACTCATGATAGACAGTCCTGTTGGCGGCACCACCGAGCCCAATTACACCTTCGCCAATCCGCATGAGGTCAATGTGGCCCCAGACCCCACGCACCCGGTGACGGTGTCGGGTGTCGTGGGCAGTTTGAAGGGGACGCTTACGGGTATGACGTTGATTCAACACCCCCCAACCATTGGCAGTCTGTTGGGGGCGCTGCTCAATACCTTGCTGTCGACGCTGGCCGATGTGACCCAGCTTCTGGTCACGGCCATCAGTGGCCTGATCACGCCACTGATTGACCCGATCGTCGACAGCCTGTTGCTCAACCTCGGCATCGACGTCAACAAAGTCGACGTTGGTTTTAACCTGACCTGCGGGCAAAAAGGCAAAGCCTATCTGGTGATCTGATCGTCCACGACAATCGGCAGCTCGATACAGAACCGTGCGCCCTCGGCCGAGTTCCGCACGCTGAGTTTGCCGCCCATGTTCTCGACGATCCCATAGCTCACCGACAAGCCCAGCCCGGTGCCGACGCCTACTGGCTTGGTGGTGAAAAACGGTTCGAAGATCCGCTCCAGCAGGCGTGGATCAATCCCGCCGCCGTTGTCCTCGACCCACAGTCGAACCGACTGCGCATCACGTTCGGCGTACAGCGAAATCCACGGTTTGAATTGATGATCAGCCTCACGTTTGACGAGGAGCGCATCCCGGGCGTTGACCATCAGGTTGATCAGTACTTGTTCCAGCTGATCGACATGACCGCGCACCAGAGTTTCGAAGCCGGTCTCGCTGACCCGCAACTCGACACCTTTGCCGCGCATGCCTTCGGCCAGCAACGACAGTGTGCCTTCGATGGCTTGAACCGGATTGAAAGGGTGCTGTTCGATCTCCGAGCGGCGGCCGAACACCCGCATGTGATCCACCACCCGCGCCGCGCGCTGGACCTGCGCATCGATGCGGTTGAGTTTGTCGGTCAGGTAATCGATCTGCACATCGCCGTTACTCAAGCGCTTGAGCACATTGACGATGGCCATGCGCATCACGTTCAGCGGCTGGTTGATTTCATGGGCCAGGCCGGTGGCCATTTCGCCGAGCGTGGCCATTTTCGCGCTCTGGGCCAGTTGCTGTTGCGAACGGCGGACTTCGGTGTTGTCGCGGCCCACGGCCTGAACCTCAAGCAAGCGACCTTGCGCATCGAACACGCCGCGATCCGACCAGACCCACCAGGCGTGTTCCCGGCCCGGCAGCTGCAGGTTGATTTCCGCCGTGCTGACCGGAAACTCCGGGCTCAGTTGGCCCAGCCGGCGCAGAAACGCTTGCTGTTGTTCTGCCGACATCCAGCTGCCCAGGTTCACGCCTGGCAGTTGCTCGGGCTGGCATTCCAGATACGTCGCCAACGGGCGGTTACCAAAGGTCAGGGTCAGGTCCGGCCGATAACGGCAGATCATCGCCGGTGAATCCTCGACCAGAATCCGATAGCGCTCTTCGCTTTGTTTGACTTGCTCGGCGGCCAGGGTCGCGTCGGTCACGTCCAGCCATAACCCGACGGCTTCGACCGGCAGGCCAAGGTCGTCGCGTAACAGCTTGGCTTCGTCGAGCAACCAGTGGTAGTCGCCGCGACTGTCACGCAGGCGGTAGCGCGCACGGACCGACCCTTCGCGAAGCAGTTGCCGAGAGCGCTCGAAATAGCGCTCGCGGTCCTCGGGATGAACCCGTTCTACCAGTGCTCCAGCTGCGCAATCTGCGAGGGTCCACCCCAGCAAAGGCAACAGGCTGTCGCTGAAAAAGCTCGGTTGCAGCGCACCTTCGGCATAACGCTGCACATAGATCACCGCCGGTGAACTGGCGATCAGGTTGTCCAATCGGGCATGAGCCGCCGCTGCCTGCTGCTCCTGATTTTTGATGTCGCTGATGTCGAGCATGAAGCCCACCAGCCGGCGGTTTTTGCCGATGCCCAAGGCCTGGCCCTGCAGGCGATACCAGATCGGCGTGTCGCGCTGATGCAGGCGCACACAGAGCAGCAAAGGCGTGCCCTCATCCTGCAAGTCTTGCAGGCGACTGCGCAGTTCTTCGCGGTCGGCGGGATGGATCTGCTCAAACCAGTCAGGCAGGGGCAGGCGTGTGCCGGGCAGGTCGAGGGTGCTGGCCAGCGACGGCGCCAATTGCACCTCGGTACCGTCGCTGAAAACCTCCCACCAACCGGTGCCCAGCAGGGCTTGTAACGAGTCCAGTCGCTCCAGTTGCACATGGTGCCGATGCTCGCGCAAGCGCTCCAGCAGCGGGCCGGCGAGCGCCGCGGTGAGCTGCAACCAGTCGCGGGCGTTGACGTCGGGTGCTCGCTGCTGCACCGGGTAAAACCCGCACAGCAACCACGCGACCACGCCTTGCGCATCGTGATAGGGCACTGCAAACCCTTCAGCATTGCCGAAAGTGGCTTGCAGGCGCGGGTGCTCGCCGAGGGCAAGAGGCTGCGGGGCCGAACCGTTCAAACTGTCGAGCCCGGTGCCCAGGCGCTGACCGTTTTGCCACAGTTGTGGGGCGTCGAAGCCAGCGTAGTGCTGGTGGATCTGCCAACCGTCTGCGTGCTCATCCTGCAACGCCAAGGCGATGCAGGGGACTTGATAACGCTGCGCCAGGCTCTGCAATTGCTCCGCCAATACCTCGGGCAGACGCGCCAGGCTGCACAGGCGCAACTGGTCGCCGATCTGCGTCGCGAGCCATTGGGATTGTTCGCGGCTGCGCGATTGCTGGCGTTCGAGCAACAGGTCGCCGATGTCCAGCAACTGCAGCAGCCAGGCGTCAGCCCACGGCTGCACCCAGCCGCGCAGGTGCAGGGGTTGCCCGCTGAGGCTGTAAAAGTCCAGATCCAGCGGTTGCCCTTGCCAATCGGCCGGCGTGCCTTCAACGGCGAGGCCGCTGTGGGGCAGGAGAAAATCCAGCAGGTGCGGCGCCCGCGCGGCAGTCAGTTGCTGGGCCAGCCCATGCCGCAGCGGACCGGTCAGATGAAGCACTCGGCCTTCGGCATCCAGATGCATCTGTAAACCGACATCAGGCACGCTCAAGCGGTTCGGAGCGTCCTGGGTCGGTGGCGGTTGGCGGTTGAGCAGGCGCCCGAACAGTCTGTCCCCGGAACTCAAAATTGCAGGCTCGAACTGGCGGTGAGCGTGGCCGGCAGATTGGGTACCGAGCCGATCCCCGGCAGGGTCAGAAACGGAATGACTTGCCTGAGTTTGCTGGTGGGGTAGTTGATGGAGACCTTCAATACCCCGCCCGCGTAAGTGGCGGTGGTATCGGTGGCGACATTGAAATTCAGCGCCGCCGGAATCCAGGCCAGTTGCCGGCTCAGTTCAGCCGTGGCAACGGTCTTTATCACGGTGTCGTAACCGGGGGTGTTCGGGTCGAGTGTGACGCTTTGGCGCACGGCTTCGGCGGTCGACTGGTTGAACGATTGCATAAGCAATAGCGGCAAGCTGTAGGTGACGATGCCGTAGAACACAGCGAAAAATATGACGAACACCAAGGCGAACTCAATCGCGATGGCACCTTTTTGCTGGCGGGGGAGGTTTGTTTTCATGAGTGCGTCTACCCTGACAATCACTGCGTAATGTCAGCATAGAATCATTCAGCCAAAACGGACGTTTTTTACCGAATGCAGAGTTTTTTCCTACTGATTTGGCTGACGCTATGCGCCGCGCAGGATATCCGGCAGCGGCACATCGCCAATCACCTGACCCTGGGCGCAAGCGTGGTGGCACTGGTGTTTCTGGGGTGGACCGACCGCACCTGGCTCGGGGCCGAAGCCGTGCAGGGTGGTTGGGCTTTTCTGTTGGCGCTGGCCTTCACGTTGCCCGGCTATGCGGCGCGGCGCCTGGGCGCAGGCGATGTGAAACTGATGACAGCGTTGGCTCTTGCGACGGACGGTATGCATGTCCTTGGCACATTTATGGGCGCCGGATTGGCCAGCGTAGGTTGGCTGCTGCTGGCGCCAAGAGTCTGGCTTCATATGAGTCAAGGCCTTAGGAATCATCTTCGATATCTAGGGCCCGGAACGTCAAACAAGCAGCCATTTGCACCGTTTGTATTGCTGGGTTTTTTGCTCTCCCTCGCCTGGATTCAGTAGTCACCTGTTCTATGTACATAGTCAAAAAGTACGTCTACTTTCAAATCAGTAGTTGTACAGCCCGCGGCTGTCGGTAAAGGAACAGCCAGCCTTTGGTTTTGCAGGGAGTTGCATGTGAACAAGCCTACCTCCGCAGTGAAAGTTCTTGTGGTCGATGATCAACCCTTGATTGTTGAAGAACTTTGCGAGTTTCTTGAAAGCAGCGGTTACCGTTGCGTGCCATGTGAGTCCAGCGCGCAGGCAGTCGAACGATTCGCTGAAGACGTGGACATCGGCCTGGTGCTCTGCGATTTGCACATGCCCGGGCTGGACGGCATCCAGTTGGTCCAGGAACTGCAAAGGTTGTCCGGCAAGCATCGGGCATTCGAAGCGATCATGCTCACCGGGCGCGCGGACAAGCAAGATGTGATCAAGGCTTTGCGTGCCGGGATTGCCGATTACTATCAGAAGCCGATTGACCTGGATGAGTTGCTCGAGGGCATTGCGCGACAGGAGGTGGCATTGCGGGAGCGGCAGAAGAGTTTGCAGCTGGGGCATTTGAATCAGAAGCTGCAGTACCTTTCCGAGTCGATCGATGACCTGTATCAGGATTTGGACAAGGTTCGGCGTAGTCCGCCGTTATCGGGTTCTTCTGATAGCGATGTCAGTGAGCTGGATCGGATTGAGATCCCGGCGGTTTTCAATCAACTGTCGCCCAGGCAGTTGGACGTGGCGCGTTTGGTGGGCAAGGGGCAGACCAACTATCAAATTGCCTGTGAGCTGGGGATTACCGAAAACACGGTGAAGTTGTACGTGTCGCAGGTGCTGCGGTTGACGCACATGCATAATCGGACGCAGTTGGCGTTGGCGTTGTCGCCCAGCAATTCGGGTTTGCGCCAGAGGGTTACGGCTCACTAGCACTGTGCGTCCGCTCAATGATTGGGCTTGTCAGCGAAGGCATCCAGAATCCCCAACCTTTCGCTGGCAAGCTGTTGCCTGCATGATGCGGGACCTGCGCATCCATCGCGCCACTTAGGCTCGTTAAGGGGGGCTGTTATCCCCCCGATCCACTGTCAACCTTCCCGCCCTCATCCTGATCGAAAAACTGCGGGATCTCATGCTCATAACTCTTCAGCCAGCGCTGCATGCTCAACTCGCGTTCCGTCGCGGTTGAGGTTTGCTGTTGGGGGGACGCTGCCTTGTTGCTTCTCTGCAATTGCAGCCAGCCTTCGGTTTCCTGTTGTTGCGGCGACGCCGGGCCAGCGTCGATTGCGTGCGCAGCGATAGGCAGGGTCAGCAGGCCGAGGCAGCAGATCAGTGTCGTTTTCATGACGTCTCCCTATTGAAGGCTCGGGGCCGCGACGGCGGCGACCTGGTTGGCATTGGCCGGGACTGCTTTGCCCGGGGCCTTGAGTTTTTCCGCGCGGGCCTGGGCTTCGGTGACTTGGGCAGGGCTCAGGCCAAGGCGGCTGACCAGTTCGGCGGCGCGGCTCCAATCGTCCTGGTAGATCAGCAACGTCACCAGATTCAACGCCGCCAGTTGATCGCTTTGTTTGAGTTCCATCGCCGTCAGAAACTCGAAGCGCGCATCTTCGACGCGCAATTGATTGAGGTACACCACGCCGAGGTCGTTGCGGATTTTTTCATCGGTGGGTGCCAGCCGTGCTGCGCGTTGCAAGTGGGTTTGAGCCTGGCTGTTATCGCCCTTCGCGGCGGCGAGTTGGCCCAGGCCGTGTTCGGCTTCGGCCGTGAGGCAACTGCCGAGCAGGCTGCGGTACAACGGCTCGGCTTCGCTGCGGCCCAACAATCGGTAGACCCTGGCCTTGCGCAGGCGCACGTCGGCGAGGTTGTCGGGCAGGCTTTGCAGGTTGGCCAGGCTGGCGTGCAGTTTGCCATCGTTGGCCATGTCGTCGGCCAGGTTCATTGATAGCTGCTCATCGGAACTCAGCTTGCCGCAATGGGGGGTGTTGGTCAGGGCGTTCCAGGGCGTCTGGCCGTTGCTCGCACAACCGCTCAGCAGCAGCAGACTCAAACCGGCAATCATTGCTTTCATCAGGTTCCCTCTAGGAAGCAAAGGCCCGGGCCAGGGCGGTAAAGCCGGGGCCGGCCAGTACGATCAACAACGCCGGGAAGAGAAACAGCATCATCACGACGGACATCTTGGCGGACATCTTGGATATGTATTCCTGCAAGCGCGTCAGGCGCCGGTCATCGAGCAACTGTTTGAGGGCCAGCAGGGATTTCATCGCGCCGCCGCCCTGGTGAATCAACTGCTGAAGGATCACGCAGGTGTCGGTGAACTCATCCACCGCCAGCAACCGGGTGGCCTTGTTCAGTTCTTCGCCCAGCTCCAGGCCGGAATCGACACGGGCCAGCACCAGGCGCAGTTCATGGGTCAGCGCCGGCAGCAATTGTTTGCCTTCGTTGCTCAGGACGCGCAGCGACTGCTCCACGGCCATGCCCGATTCGAACAGGATGCGCAGCAGCGGGATGAAGGTGGAGATCTCCATGGCCAGTTGTTTTTGTCGACGTTTGGCGGCCGCGGCCAGCAGGCGTTTGGGCAGCAGGTAGCCGATGCCGGTGGCGAAGGCCGGGGCGATCCAGTGGTTTTCCACAGGCGCGAAGAACAGGCTTTGGACCAGCACGCTCAAGGCCAGCGCGAGTACCGGCACGCCCACCTGGAACGCCGCGAACAATGAGCGTCGCCGGGTACTGCGCCAACCCAGACGGTTGAGCAGGATCCGGGTTTCATTGTCCAGATTGACCGAGCGCTGGCCGATGCGGCTGCTGCCCAAGGCTTGCAGCCAATGCTCGACGCGGTCGGCGTTCGGCGATTTGCCATCCAGCCGTTGCGCCACCTGTCGGACCTGCCGCTGCTGCTTCAGCAATCCACTGATGAGCAGGATCCCGGCGGCCAAAAACAGCAGCGCGCTGATCAGCAAGGGGATCTTCATACGCTGCGCAACATGCGCCAGAGCGCAAGGCTGCCCACCAGCTGCAGGCCGAACGCCGTTGCGAGCATGATTCGCCCGGAATCGTCGTGCCACATGGCGAGCAAATAGTGAGGATTGGCCATCAGGAAATAGCCGGCCAGGCCAATAGGCAAACAGCCCAGTACCCACGCCGTGACGCGGGTTTCACCGGTCATGGCGCTGAGCTGGCGCGCAGCCTGTTCGCGTTCGCGGATCATTTTTATCAGGTTCTCCAGCAGCTCGCTGGCGTTGCCGCCGTAGCGATGGTTGACCTTCAAGCCGAGGGCAAACAAATGCAGTTCGTCTTTTTCATACAACCTGGCGAGGTCGGAAGCGGCGTCCGGCAAACTGACCCCCAATTGCACGTTGCGTTGCACCCGGCCCATGGCCTGTTTCAATGGATGTTCCGCAGTCTCGATGGCGCCCAGCACCGCATCCGCCAACGTTCGCCCGGACTTCAGGCTGCGCACCGCGTGATCGAGTAGCTGCGGCAGTTGTTCGATCATGCGTTTGAGCCGGCGCTGATAACGCCAACTGACATACAACCGCACCGCCAAGGGCGGCACCAGCAACAGCAGCAGGGCGCCGATCCAGCTGCCGACGGCAAAACCGAGCAGGATGCCAAACACCCAGAGTGTCAGCCACAGGCCGATGCGCTCGGTGGGGCGGCCGAGGCCTGCGCGTAAAAACGCCCGTTCCAGGCCGGTCCACGAGGATTTCTCGACCACTCGCTGCGGCTGCTCGTGGGCCAGTCGATCAAGGACCCGATCGGTCCCGGACTGGCGAATACCGCGATAGAACAAGCGCACCGACAACCCGAACAAACCCAGGCAGACGAGGATGAGCAGCAGCGGTTTGAGCATGCCGGGGCCTTCAATACGCGGAGGGAGAAAGCGCCGACTCGCGGCGCAGTTTGTCGCCAGCGGGGTTGACCGCCTCGCGCAGGAAACCGAACCCGCCGCGCCGGTCGAGACGGAACAGGGTGTTGGTGACGTAGACGTCGTCGCGGATGCCGATCACCTCCACCACTTCGCTGACACAGCGGCGGCCATCGGGCATGCGCGTCAACTGAATCACCACGTCCAGCGCCGCGCAGATCATTTGCCGCAGGGTCCGTTCGGCGATGGTGCGGCCGGTCAGGCCGACCAGCGTTTCCAGGCGCAACAGCGCATCCTGGGCGTTGTTGGCGTGCACGGTGCTCATGGAACCGTCGTGGCCGGTATTCATCGCGGTGAGCACATCGACCACTTCGACGCCGCGAATCTCGCCGAGGATGATCCGGTCGGGACGCATCCGCAGGGCGTTGCGGATCAGGTCGCTGGCCTTCACTTCGCCGTGGCCCTCGGCATTCGGCGGCCGGGTTTCGAGGCGCACGACGTGCGGGTGGCCGAGTTGCAGTTCGGCCACGTCCTCGATGGTGACAAGCCGTTCGTGCGGGCTGATCAACTGGCTGAGGATGTTCAGCAACGTGGTTTTGCCGGTGCCGGTGCCACCGCTGATCAGGATGTTGCAGCGTTTGCCCACGGCCTCCTGAATGAACTCCAGGATCGCCTGATCGATGGTTTGCATCGCCATCAGGTCGGTGCTTTTGAGCATGTCTTTGCGGAATTTTCGAATCGACAGGCACGGGCCGTCGAGGGCGATCGGGGGAATGATCGCGTTGACCCGGCTGCCATCCGGCAAGCGCGCATCGACCATCGGCGATGACTCGTCCAAGCGTCGGCCGAGGGGGGCGAGGATCCGCTGCATCACGCGTTCGACGTGATGCGCGTCGATAAAACGCAGGTCGCTCTGATGCAGGACGCCGTCGCGTTCGACGAACACCCGATGCGGCCCGTTGACCAGGATTTCGCTGACCGCCGGATCGCGCAGCAGCACTTCCAACGGTCCGAAACCGGTGAGCTCATCGACGATTTCTTCGGCCAGACGCTCCATCTCATAGCGGGAAATCGCCAGGTGCAAACGGGCGATGTACTCGGCTACTTTGTCGATGACGAACTGCGACAACACTTGCCGCGAGCCTTCCAGCAGGTTTTTTCCCGACTCTTCAATGGCGTCGATGATGTAGCGGTGCAGCACCAGTTTGAGGCCTTCGTGGTCCGTGTTGCCAGTGGTGGTGCGCACCGGAGCGCCGAACAGTTTTTCGCCGTTCATGGCGTGCCCCTCAAGCGGGTGAACCAGCCCGCCTTGGGTTTCGTCAGGCCTTCGGAGCGCCTGGCCAGGCATTCGCCGAGGTTCCGCAGGCTTTGGGTCAGGCCTTCGCGGGGGGCCAGTTCAAACAGGGTGACGCCCTGGTTTTTGGCATTGAGGCGTACTTCCGGGCTGTAGGCGAGCGTTGCGATGACTTCCATGCCGAAGCTTTTACCCAGGGTTTCCGAGTCCGGCGCGACGTTGCGCAGGTAGCGGTCCACCAGCAGTCGGGCGTGATCGAGCTTCATGCCTTTTTCGCGCCAGAGGGTGAGCAGGGCCAGATTACGGCGGCAGTCGATCACGTTCTGGTCGGTGTACCAGATCAACTTGTCGCAATGGCTGACAAAGGTGCGCAAGGCTTCACTGTCGGACTGGCCGGTGAGGTTCACCACGATGTGCTGGAAGTGTTGGCGCAAGGCGCTGAGCAACATGTACAACTCGGCGGCGCTGGTGTGGTCCAGGGGCTCATCGTTATTGGCATAGGCGAGGATTCGCAGCCCGGCATCACAGCTGGTGAACGCGCTGTCGATCAGCGTCGCATCGAGGCGCCGCAAATGCCGCAGGGCATCGCCGAAGTGAAACGAGCTTTCCAGGCCGAGCAGTGCCAGGCTGTCGCCGCGTGGCAGGCCAAGGTCGAGCAACAGCGTTTGCTGCCCACTCTTCTGCACCACTTGCGCCATGTGGGTGGCAAGCAGTGCCCCGTCGGCGTTGCTCTGCACGCCGTAGAGCACGGTCAACCCGCCCAGTTGTGTATTCGGCGCCACCGACGGCATGCGTTTGCTCAGCCGGCGCACCAGGCCGGCGACCTCACTGGAGCGCGAGCCATACGCGACGAAATCCCGGGCCCCGGCGCGCATCGCATTGAGTACCAGCTGATTGTCCATGCCGTCGCCCAGCGCGACGATCGCGAGCATCGGTTTGGCTTCCAGCGCACCTTCGATCAATGCGCTCTGGGCCACCACGTGTTCACGATCGAGGCCGACGAATACCAGGGTGGCGAAGGTCACGTCCACCAGCGCCAGCAACTCGTCGAGGCTGCCGCCACCGGCGCTGACCACCTGGCCCAATGGCGCGAGGGCGCCTTGCAGCCACTCAAGGTCGGTGCTGTTGCGTGTAATCGCGAGGAAGGTCTGACTCAGGCTTGGACTCTGGCTCATTGCGATAACCCGCTGCGTTTGTCGAAGTTGCCGTTTTCGAGGAAGTACAGGCGATACCAGTTCGGGTCGTAGTTGCGCAGTTTTTCCCCGGGCAACGAGGGCAACTGTGCGTTGGCGGCCAGCGGTTGCACCAGGTGCGGCGTGACAATCATCAGCAGTTCGCGTTCTTCGCGCTTGAGCTGAGAGTTGCGGAAGAACGCACCGAGAATCGGAATATCGCCCAGCCCGGGAAACTTGCTGACTTCGGACGCGTTGTGCGTGCTGATCAAACCGCTGATGACGAAACTCTCGCCGTCGGCCAGCGAGATGCTGGTGTCGGTGCGGCGAATGGTGAACGCCGGCACGGTGGTGCCGCCGATGGTCACGCCGTTGTTGTAATCCAGTTCGCTGACTTCCGGTGCCACTTTGAGGGCGATGCGGTCGTGGCTGACCACGGTCGGCGTGAGCGTCAGGCGGATACCGAACTCCTTGTATTCGATGGAGTAGCTGTTGCTGTTGGCGCTGGGCACGGGGATCGGGATTTCACCACCCGCGAGGAAACTCGCACTCTGTCCGCTGAGGGCCACCAGGCTTGGTCGCGCCAGGGTGTAGGCGAAGCCGCTGCCTTCCAGGGCGTTGACGATACCGAGGAATTTGCTGCTGCCACCGCCCCAGACAATGTTGAAGCTGTCGTTGAGCAAGGGAATGCTCGGCGCCGCGATACGTGGATCGATATTGAACAGCGGCACGACGCCCGGCGTGACGCCGGTGTTGGGTACCGTGCCAGGGGCGCCGAAGAGAAAGTTGTTCGAGGCCTTGCCGAAAATCGAGGTGCCGGCCTCTTTCAGTTTGGTCCGGCTGACTTCGACAAAGCGGATATCGGTCTGCACTTGCGACGGCAGCAACGGGTTATCGGACGGCAGTTGCGTGGCAGTGGTCATGGCCGCCGTGGCCCGCCCCTGAACGAACACCATGCTCTGGCGCGGTGCGCTGGCGCAGGCTGTCCAGACCATCAGGCTGGTGGCGCCGGGCGCCATACCAGTGAGCAAAAAGGCTTGGTTGCCATTGACACGCACGTCGGCGATTTTCGGATCGCCCACGGCCACTCGCGTGATCGCCACCGGGGCCTGCACCTCCTTTTGCAGCCCTTCTCCGACTTCCAGCACTGCCGGCAATGCCGCGAGTGCGGCGCAATTTCCAACGGCGGCGAACGTCGCCGTCAGCGGCAGTCCGCTTAACAAAGTGACCCATAGCAGGCCTTGAAACATGGGCATGGAACGTCTGCGCATTTAGATGCGTCCTTGCACGATTCAGGGAGTTTGTTGCGTGATTTCGTTGCCGCGAATGACTTCCACACTCGACTTGCGCGGTGCTGCGACGATGCTGCTGGTGGTGATGGGCTTGGGCGCGGGCGTCATGGCCAATTGGTTGAACTGGATCAGCTCGCGGTTGGTGTCGGCGAGGTTGGCCGAAGCATCGCTTTCGCCAGCCCAGTAACGGGCCAGGCGTTTCTCCTCGGCGCTGCGTACCGCCAGGCGCAACACCCCGGCCTGAGCCGCAAGCATCAGACGACTCAAGAGTGCTTCGGGAACGGCGAGCACCACCGTCCGCGCGCTGACGCGCGACTGTTCCTGCTTGAGCTTTTCTTCGCTGCTGTGCGCCGGGCTGGCGGGTTGGCCGTCGTTGGTCAGCCCCAACTGCTCGCCGACCGCGAGTACGCGCAGGGCCGGGACCACCAATTGAGCCGATGGCTGCGGGTTGTTGCTGTCCAGACGCAAAAACAGCAGCACATCTACATAATCCCCCGGCGTCAGTTGCCCTCCAGCATTGATAACTTCATCGACGGCCACGGCGAGGGCGCGCTCATCGGGGCGAATCATTCGCGCCAGTTTGCTGCCGGCCTCGAAGCTTTCGTCATTGAGCCAGGTGCCGGCGGCCAGGGCGCGCCAGGTCGTCTTTCCGATGGCTTGATCGATCCGGCTCAGGCTGCCGGCGGGGACGATGGCGAGTTTTTCCACGGCCACGTCGGCTGCGGTGATTTGCTCGAACGGCGCGAGGTCCCGCAGCAGTACTACCACCGGATGACGGGTGGGATCCTCGACGGAAGCAGGTGCCTGTGGGGTGGGATCGGACGAACCCCTGTCAACTTGCGCGACAGGTTCGGCAGTGGGTTGACGGCTTAGCGTCAGGCCCCAGTAACCGGCAATCAAGGCGCCCACCAGCAGCACGCCGGCCAGGCCCAGGGTGACACGACTGTTCATAACGGCTCTCCCTTTCCTGCTGCTCAAACAACCTCGTCTTTTCCAACGAGACAACTTCTCAAACAGGCAGCTATGAACTTGAACTATTTCGCTATTTGACGGTAGCGCAGCTAGAGCGAAACGCCATTACTGCTTTGAAAATAACTGGCGAAGGGCGCAAAGCATGCGGTTTTTTTAACGTCAACGAAAGGGCTAGTACTTTAGTGATAATTCGTTTTTACAGTTGTTGGCAGGGGGAATGCCGACAATGCTGATGCTGGCATAGGGGAATCATGTTGCGACAGCGCAACACCCGCCGCCATCAAGGAGAAATGTCATGTCCTTCACCAAGCTCGCTCAGAAGATCAAATCCGAAATCGCTTTTTACAAAGGTTTGGCAAAAGACACTGAGGGGGCTTCAGGTATCGAGTACGCGATTGTTGCGGCGATGGTGGCTGTAGTCATTGCGGGGCTCAGTGCGGGAATGGGCACGACGATCACGACTATCTTTGGAAAAATCACCACGGCATTGGGTGGCACTCCGTAAGTTGCCGCAATTAAAAAATCCAACGTTAGCGATAGTTCATTCCAGGTGTTGCCTATGAACGCGCCCGCTGTTGCGCGCCAACAACTTCTGCTGGTCGATGACGAGGAAGATGCGTTGCTTGAACTGGCAGAGTTGCTGGAGGGCGAGGGTTTTGATTGCCTCACCGCCACGTCGGTCAAGCTCGCGCTGCACCACCTGACTCGTCACCCCGATATCGCGTTGGTCATCACTGATCTGCGGATGCCGGAGGAGAGCGGCATGTCGTTGATCAAGCGGTTGCGCGAGCACACGTCGCGTCAGCATTTGCCGGTGATTGTGACGTCGGGGCATGCGGACATGGAGGACGTCAGTGACATGTTGCGCTTGCAGGTGCTCGACCTGTATCGCAAGCCGATTTATCACGTGCGGTTGCTGGAGACGTTGAACACTCTGTTTCCGCAACCACGGCTGAATCTGGCGAGTCCTTAGCAATCCCCCCAACACCATCGGACCCTGTCGGCGCTGCGGAGTGACGCTTCGACTTGCCAGCGATGACGTCCTGAAGTCCCAATCGCTCAGCCTTTGCGGTTTCTGCAGGGGCGGGGTGCCCGGCCTACAACTGATAACTGAAACTGATGCTGTACCTCGGCTTGCGATTGAACGTATCCAGCGCCTCATCCGACATCGGCTTGGCCGCTTCAAGCGCGATGTTGTAGTACTTCGCGTCGCCAAATCGCAATCCGACCGCCGCCGAGGACAGGTTGTTGCCCTTGATCGGCAACTCGTTGAACCAGGTCCTGGCGCGATCCATCACCACATAAGGTTGCAGCACCCTGACCCAATTGCCGTCGCGGTTGAAGCTGTAGTTCAGCTCATACGCCACGCCCCAACCCTTGTCGCCCGAGGCCTGGTCATCGGGGTAGCCGCGGCCGAAGTTCTGTCCGCCGAAAACCGCGCGTTCACTTTCGGGCAAGGTGTCGTCGCTCCAGTACAGCGCGGCCGAAATCACTCCCTGCCAGTTGTCGAAAAACTTGTCGCTCTGCACCCCTGAGAACCGCAAGCGAAAGAAGTCCAGGTCTAGCTCAGGGTTGTTGGTTTTTGCTCCCATGCCGTCGATGCCCTGATACAGCCCGCCGCTGAGAATGCGCAGTTGTTTTTCATCGGCCTTGCGCCAGTCGCTTTCGAAGGCGAGGGCGCGAATGTCGGTGCGTTCCTCAAGGGTCAGCGGGAAGCCGACGACCTGATAACGCGTCTTGTCGTTGACCGCGTACAACCGCGCACCAGCGCCGAGCAGCTCGTTGGGCGAAGCAATGAACGGGTGACTGAAGCCAATGGAGTAGCGATCGTTTTCCCGGTGCGGTTTGAGTTCGATGCCGTTGTCCAGTTGCACGTTGGTGCCCGGGTCGGCGCGGTAACGCGAGGCGGACAAGGCCAGCTGCGTGCCTTCTGCGTTGAGGAACTGGTTGTAGTCCAGGCGGTAGTAATGCTCATCGTCGTCCCCGGGTGGAAACAGTCCGCTGAGGCTCAGTTGTTCACCCATGGCCGTCTGCGAGTTGCTGCTCGCGCCGAGCAAGGCCTGGGTGCCGTTGCGGTTGTCCTCGGTCGCACTCAGTGAGCTGGTAAACGGCTTGCGACTGGCCTGGGCAACGAGGTAAGCCGCGCCGTCGGTGGTGCCCGGCGGCGGCACTTGTGCCTGCAAGGTCACGCCGGGAATGCGGCTCATCAGCGTGGTGTAGCGCTCGAAAGTCTTGCGCGTCAGGGGGCGCTCGGTTTGCAGTTTGGCCACCAGTTTGTCGAGCAGACCCTTGACCCGCCCGACGTCGCCCTGCAACCGGTAATCCTTGATGTAACCCTCCACCAGCACCACGCGCACCACGCCATTGTCGAACGACTGTTGAGGCAGAAACGCGTAGGACAGTAGATACCCGTCCTGTTGATAGCGACGCGTGATGCTGCGGGTGGCTTCGATCAGATCGGCGAGGCTGGTTTCGTGGCCGAGCAACGGCTGGAAGAGCGTTGCCAGTTCGCCGAGCGGGTAAATCGTCCCGCCTTCGATCTGCACGGTTTTGAGGGTGACTTTGGTACCCATCATCAACGGTTGGCCCTGGGTCGCTCCGGGCTCCGGCACTTGCAGCGGCGCAGCGGTCGGGCGGTAGGCGTCGGCGGGGAGGTTCGGGACAGGGAGGTTGCGAATGGTTTCGTTGCTGTTGAGAAAACTCGGAAGGGTGTCTGCAAAGGTACAGGTACTGACGGTGAGCAACAGCAAAGACGCAACGCGCATAGGACACTCCCTGTTCAATTCGCTACATCATTTGGATCTTCGTGTTCCAAAGAAAGGGCGGAAGACTCATGCGAATCTTCCGCCTCCAACCAAGCGTAGGCGCTGTAGGTAAGGCCGTCGAATCGGCCAGGTGCAATTCAGCGTTTGTTGCCGCCCAGGCCACCGAGGAGTCCGCCCAGACCACCGCCGGTCCCGCCATTGGCCAACCCGCCAACGCCGGTGACGGTATTGCCCAAGGAGGTGACAGTGTTACCCAGTGCCGCAGTGACCGGGTTGGCATTGCTGGCGACAATCGCGCCGCCGAGGTTGGCGACCGCGCCGCCGGCCTGGCCGGTCAGACCCGCGATCGGACTGCCGAGGCCGGTGGCGGCGCCGACGTTTTGGGTGAGGCCGGTGACGGCGCTGGTCACCGGGTTGAGCGCTGTGCCGATGTTGCCACCGACGCTGGCCAGTGCGGCGGTGGGGCCGAGATTGGCGACACCGCTGCCGCCCAGGCCGCCGCCTACAGTGGCGACCAGATTGCCGCCGGCAACAGCGTTTTTGCCAGCCGTGCCGACCACCCCGTTACTGGCGCCCAGGCCCTGGCCGAGATTGACCACCGCGCCGCCGACGGTTTCCAGCAGGCCGTTGCCACCCAGACCACCGCCGCTGCCGGTGCCTGAATCCTTGCCGTTGGACACCAGGCCACCAGCCTTGCCAACCGCGGTGCCGGTGTCGCTCAGGGCGTTGCCGAGGGTGTCGGTCACTGGATTGCCATTGCCGGCATCGGCGACGTTGTCACCCACGCCATCGACGGTATCGCCGACTTTCTTGATCACGCCTTTGAGCGGATCGCCCAGGCCGGTGGCGTCGCCCACTTTGTCCGTGGTGTTCTCGACCAGGGCAATCACCGGCACCAGTTTGCTTCCGACTTCCTTGGTCACCGAACCCAAAGGACCTGTGGTGGTTGCGGTGCTCAAGGTGTCGCCGAGCATGGTGACTCTCTCGCCGACGCCATCGAGCACTGGCGCGACTTTGGTGACCACGCCGCCCACCAGCGGGACGCTGCTGGTCGCGGTGGCGAGCTTGCCGCTGACATCGGAGACACCGTTGCCGACATCCTGTACCACGCCGCCCACCGAGGCGGCCGTGACGCCAAGGCCATTCGGGTCGGTGGCCAGTTTGCCAATGCCGTTGCCCAAGCCGTCACCCAGTGTGGTGACCACATTGCCGGCGGTGTTGGCGACGCTTTGAACCACGCCACCCACCACGGGAACTGAACTCAGGGAATTGCCGAGCTGCCCGACGCCATCGCCGAGGCCGCTGACGGTTGTGCCGACATCCTGTACCAGTGTGGTGGTCACCAGCGGCGAGACAGTCGGCGTGGTCGGGCCACCACCGCCTGTACCTCCACCGGTGCCGCCGCCCGTACCGCCACCACTTGCGCCACCGGCGCCCGTCGTGTTCGTGCTGTCAGGGGACGAGCCGTCGGAGCTGCTGTGATGACCACCGCCGCCGCTGCTGCATCCGGTCAGGCCGAGAGAGAGGACAAGCGCCAATGCTGTTGCCGAATTACACCAAACGTGAGTGTTCATGAGTGAGATTCCTTGCACCTGTAACAACGTCGTTGTTTTCGATAGCTCGCCGGTTCTGTCGTCGGCAATGCCTTCGTCCGTTGTCCACATAACAATCGCAAAGGCTCTGAATCACCATTCTCCAGTTGGTATTAACCCCTTATATACGGGCGTGCGGGTGCCGCCTAAGGACTAATACCTTGGGAGAAGTGTCAAAGAAAAATCCGTTTTAAATCAATGGGGCAGTTTTAGGGGGGAGGGTTGGAGGCAGCAGAAAAACTTAAGTTATATATACACAATTAACCAGGTATCCATCCCGAGTCACTGACCCGACGCGATCCTGTGGGAGCTGGCTTGCCAGCGATGGCGGCCTGAAAATCAACGCACATCCGAAGGTCTCATCGCTGGCAAGCCAGCGCCTGCAGGTTATGTGTGGGGTTCGAATCTGCTGTCAGGCAACCGGTCGCCATTGCCCGACCATGTGCTCCAGCTCCGCCGCGCCTACCAATTGGAAATCGCCGCTGGCCCCCGCTGTGCTGGCGAGCAGAGTCACCTCGCTGGGCAGGCGTACCGGCTTGCGAAACTGCACGGCAATCTCGACGTTGGCGATCGGTAAGTGATCGCTCAGCGCCGCGAGTGTCCGCGCCTTGTTCCACAACCCATGGGCAATGGCTGTCGGGAAACCGAACAGTTTGGCGCTCATTGCACTCAGGTGAATCGGGTTGTAGTCCCCGGACACTTTGGCGTATTGCCGGCCAATGTCTGCCGGCGCTTTCCAGCGGGTGACTTCAGTCAGCGACAACGTCGAAGTCAGCACATCCTCGACCGGCTCGCCTTCCAGTTTGACCCCGCGACAGAGCATCCGGCTTTGCGCTTCCCACAACGGCCCGAGCTGATCATCGAGCGTGGTCAGCAGGTCGAACGTCGCCCCCTTGGCATGGGGTTGCAGGTTCTGCACCTGCACGCTGACCCGCGCACGGTTGACGCCGCCCATGGGCCGCAGGACGCGAATGCGGTTGCTCAGATGAATCAACCCCAGCAGCGGGAAGGGGAAATCCTTGGCAGTCAGCCGTTGCATCTGCAACGCAAACGCCAGGATGTGGGGATACGTCGGCGGCAACAAACCATTGTCGGCAAACCCGCAGACGTTGCGATAAGCCGCCAGGCGTTTCGGATCGACATCGACCCAGCAACGCAAACCCGAATCGGGCAGCGTCGTGCCGGTGATCTTGCGGCGCGTCGCGGCCTGCACGTACAACCCTGGCAGGCTCGGTTCGCGGTTGAGTGTGTGCCAATCAGTGATCATCGCTAAGCCCCCAAAACACTTTGTCCACAGACCCGCAGCGCTTGTCCGGTGAACGCGCCTGTGCCCGGTTGTGCCAGCCAGGCCACCGCTTCGGCAACGTCTTGCGGCAGGCCGCCCTGGCCCAGCGAACTCATGCGTCGGCCGGCTTCACGCAGGCCGAACGGAATGTGCGCAGTCATTTGCGTCTCGATGAACCCCGGCGCCACCGCGTTGATGCTGATGCCGCGCGCGTTGAGCAGCGGCGCCCAGGCCTGGGCCAGACCGATCAAACCCGCCTTGCTCGCCGCGTAATTGGTTTGTCCTCGATTGCCGGCGATGCCGCTGATGGACGCCAGCAAAATAACCCGGCCGTTGTCGCGCAAGGTGCCACTGTCGAGCAATGCCTTGGTCAACACTTGCGGGGCATTGAGGTTGACCGCGAGCACCGCGTCCCAGAATTCCGGGGTCATGTTGGCCAGGGTTTTATCGCGGGTGATACCGGCGTTGTGCACCACGATGTCGACGCCGTCAGGTAACTGTTCGATCAACTGCGTGGCGGCATCTTCGGCGCAGATGTCCAGGGTGATGCTGCGTCCGCCGAGGCGTGCGGCGAGGGCGTCGAGATCGGTTTTCGCCGCAGGCACGTCGAGCAGGATCACTTCGGCGCCGTCACGGGCCAGGGTTTCGGCAATCGATGCACCGATGCCGCGCGCGGCGCCGGTGACCAGCGCCTTGCGCCCCGACAACGGACGCGTCCAGTCCGTCACCGGCGTGGCGCAGGGGGTCAGACCAATCACTTGCCCGGAGACGAACGCACTTTTTGGCGAAAGGAAAAACCGCAGCGGGCCTTCCAGTTGATCCTCGGCACCTTCGCCGACGTGAATCAGTTGCAAGGTGCCGCCACTGCGCAGTTCCTTGGCCAGCGAACGACTGAAACCTTCCAGGGCACGCTGAGCGCTGGCCGCAAACGGATCGCTCAACGTCTGCGGCGCGCGCCCGAGCATGACCAGGTGCGCAGAGTCGTCGAGGTTTTTCATCAGTGGCTGGAAGAACTCGCGCAGCTGTTTGAGCTGGTCGGTGTGCACCAGATGACTGGCGTCGAACACCACTGCCTTTAGCTTCGGGCCGTGACCGGGAATCCACGCGGTGGCGATCGAAGGCTCGCTGCCGTAGCTGTAAATCGCATCGGTCAGGCGGTTGGCGAAAGCGCTGACGTTCTGTGCCAGCGGCCCGCCGCCGATCAACAGCGCCCCTTCGACAGGACGCAGTCGGCCCGCCTGCCAGCGTTCCAGCCGAACCGGCGCCGGCAGACCCAAGGCCCCGACCAGACGATGGCCGATGGATGAATTGACGAAGTCGATATAGCGGTCAGACATGGAACGCGCTCCAGCAGCTGGGGTTCAAAGTGTGGACCACGAATGGCAATCAGTCGTTCGATCCACGAGATAAGGCCTACGCTTGGACATTGCAGATTGGTTTTATCCCGGGATTTTGTGGCGATCCCTGTAGGGGTTTAGCGCACATTTGGATTTTCATCAGGAGCTTTTCATGACTCAGCTGCGTCGCGTCGCGATCATCGGCGGTAACCGGATTCCCTTCGCCCGCTCCAACGGGCCGTACGCCACCGCGAGTAACCAGGCGATGCTCACCGCCGCACTCGAAGGCCTGATCGAGCGTTTCAACCTGCACGGTTTGCGCATGGGCGAAGTGGCGGCGGGCGCAGTGCTCAAGCATTCCCGGGACTTCAACCTGACCCGCGAATGCGTGCTTGGCTCACGGCTGTCGCCGACCACGCCGGCCTATGACATTCAGCAAGCGTGCGGCACCGGTCTGGAAGCGGCGTTGCTGGTAGCCAATAAAATCGCTCTGGGCCAGATTGAGTGCGGCATTGCCGGTGGCGTCGACACCACGTCCGACGCGCCGATCGGCATCAACGAAGGGCTGCGCAAAATCCTCCTGCAGGCCAACCGTGCCAAGACCACTGGCGACAAACTGAAAACCTTTTTGCAACTGCGGCCTGGGCATCTCATTCCGGAGTTTCCGCGCAACGGCGAGCCGCGCACTGGACTGTCGATGGGCGATCATTGCGAGTTGATGGCGCAGACCTGGAGCATTCCGCGCGCCGAGCAGGATCAACTGGCGCTGGAAAGTCATCAGAAAATGGCAGCGTCGTATACCGAAGGCTGGCACAACGACCTGATGACGCCGTTTCTCGGTCTGACCCGCGACAACAACCTGCGCCCGGACCTGACCCTGGAAAAACTCGCCTCGCTCAAACCCGCCTTCGAGAAAAGCGCCAAAGGCACGCTGACCGCCGGTAACTCGACGCCGCTCACCGACGGCGCGTCGCTGGTGCTGCTGGGCAGTGAAGAATGGGCGAAGGAGCGCGGCTTGCCGATCCTCGCGTATTTGCGCGATGGCGAGGCGGCGGCGGTGGATTTTGTCAACGGTGCCGAAGGGCTGTTGATGGCGCCGGTGTACGCGGTGCCGCGTTTGCTGGCGCGCAATGGCCTGACCTTGCAGGACTTCGATTACTACGAAATCCACGAAGCCTTCGCCGCGCAAGTGCTCTGCACCTTGAAGGCCTGGGAAGATCCGGAGTACTGCAAAACCCGCTTGGGCCGGGACGCGCCACTCGGCTCCATCGACCGCAGCCGGCTCAACGTCAAAGGCAGTTCGCTGGCGGCGGGGCATCCGTTTGCCGCCACTGGCGGACGTATTGTGGCGAGCCTGGCGAAGTTGCTCGACGCTGCAGGCAAGGGGCGAGGGCTGATCTCGATTTGTGCGGCGGGTGGGCAAGGCGTCACCGCAATCGTTGAGCGTTGAATCAAGACCTGTGGGAGCGAGCCTGCTCGCGATGGCTGCGGCACATTCAACATTAATGTCGTCTGACAGTCCGCCATCGCGAGCAGGCTCGCTCCCACAGGGGATCAGCGGTGTTGAATGCGGGAGTGGCTTGGCCTAACGTCGACTCTTTAGCAACCTTGCGACACAAGGCTCATCAATGCCGACTAACGGACAACTCTCCCTCGAACGGACAATTCCCGCACTGACCGTGCTGCCGCGCCCACTGTATGCGCGGGCGGAAAGCCTGAATGCCGGTTCGTGGACGCCGTCTCACCGCCACGACTGGGTGCAGTTTTCCTACGCGATCAGCGGCGTTCTCGGTGTGCACACTGCCGAGGGCAGTTTCTTTGCGCCGCCGCAGTGGGGGATCTGGATTCCGGCGGATGTCGAGCATCAAGTCGTGACCTCGATGCGCGCCGAGATGCGCAGCCTTTATGTGCGTCGTGAGGATTGCCAATGGGCGGACGACCGGTGTCGGGTGCTGGAGGTGACGCCGCTGGCCCGGGAGTTGATCAAGAGTTTTTGCCTGCTGCCCGTGGAATATCCACAGGGCGACAGCCCGCAAGCGCGGCTGGTGAGTGTGTTGCTGGACCAGTTGGCGAATCTGCCCGAAGTCGGTTTCTCGCTGCCGTTGCCGCGCCATGAGCGCTTGCTGGGCCTGTGCAACGAGCTGATCGAAAGTCCGGAGCGCAACGTGACCTTGCAGGAGTGGGCGCAGCGACTGGGCACGTCGGAGAAAACCCTGATGCGCTTGTTCCAGCGTGAAACCGGGCTGAGTTTTCGCAGCTGGCGGCAACGGATGCGGCTACTGTCATCGTTGAGTTTGCTGGAGGAGGGGGACAGCGTGACGAATGCCGCGTTGTCGTGTGGATATGACTCGACGTCGGCGTTTATTGCGGCATTCAAAGGGTTGTTCGGGTTTACGCCGGGAGAATTGTTTCGGCAGTGACGGCCTCATCGCGGGCAAGCCCGCTCCCACAAGGACAGCGCAAAACTCTGTGGGAGCGGGCTTGCCCGCGATTGACGCGACGCGATGCTGGATCAGGTTTTGAAACGGCGAACCAATCCGTCCAGCTCATTCGACAACCCGGCCAGGCTCTGCGAATCAAGCCGCGCCGAGTTCGCCAGTTCGGCCACCAACTGTGCATCGCCATGAATCTGGCTGATGTGCCGGTTAATGTCTTCGGCCACCTGATGCTGCTGTTCCGCGGCAGTGGCGATCTGGGTGTTCATGTCGCGGATCACGTCCACCGATTCACGAATCAGCCCGAAGCTGCTGCGCGCCTCGCCGATGCGGGTCACCGACTGTTGCGACACTTCCAGGCTTGCATGCATCTGCTGAGTGACCTGGCTGGTGCGCTTGGCAAGATTACCGAGCAGGCCGTCGATTTCCGCCGTGGAGTCGGCCGTGCGTTTGGCCAGTGCCCGCACTTCGTCCGCCACCACCGCAAAACCGCGACCTTGTTCACCGGCCCGCGCCGCCTCGATAGCGGCGTTCAGCGCCAGCAGGTTGGTCTGTTCGGCGATTGAACGGATAGTCCCGAGAATCGATTGGATGTCATTGCTGTCGCGCTCAAGTTGTTGCATCGACTGCGCCGATTGTTCGATTTCCTGGCTCAGGCGATCAACGCTGGTCACGGCTGCATCAATCTGTTGCTGACCTTCGCGCGCCTGGCGCTGGCCACTGTCGGCCGACTCAGCCGCCTGGCTGCACGAGCGTGCGACTTCGTTGGCGGTGGCGACCATTTCGTGGAACGCGGTGGACACCATGTCCACGGCTTCACGCTGACGTCCGGCCGCTTCGGCCATGTCGCTGGAGACCTGGGTCGAGCTCTTGGAGGTGGCGAGGATTTTGGTCGCGGCGCCGCCGATGCTTTGAATCAGGTTGCGAATCGCGGTCAGGAACTGGTTGAACCAGTTGGCCAGTTGCGCGGTTTCGTCGCTGCCACGGATTTGCAGGTTTTTGGTCAGGTCGCCTTCACCCTGGGCGATACCTTCCAGGCCATCGGCCACGCTGCGGATCGGACGCACGATGACGCTGGCGAAACTGGCGCCGACGATGGCGAAGACCACGGCCAGCACGGCGGCGATGATTGCGATCAACCAGGTCAGTTGGGTCGCGGTGCTCATCACATCGCTTTGCTTGATCAGGCCGATGAAGGTCCAGCCCAGTTGCTCGGACGGCCAGACGTTGGCCATGTAGCGCTCGCCATTGAGTTCGACTTCGACCAGGCCTTTGCCGGCCTTGGCCAGTTGCGCATAACCCTCGCCGAGGCTGCCCAGGGCCTTGAAGTTGTTTTCCGGTTGTTTCGGATCGACCAGGACGGTGCCGGAGTTTTCCAGCAACATCAGGTAGCCGGTTTCGCCGAGCTTGATCTGTTTGACCAGTTCGGTGAGTTGTTTGAGCGAAACGTCGATGCTGACCACGCCGCCGTTGGTGCCCAGCTTGTTGTCGATGGTGCGTACGGTGCTGACGTAGGACGTATCATTTTCGGCCCAGTAATAGGCCTCGGTGCGGAACGGCTTGCCCGGTTTGGCCTGGGCCGCCTTGTACCACGGACGCTGGCGCGGGTCGTAGTTGGCCAGCTTGGCATCGTCCGGCCACGACACGTAACCGCCGGCCGCTGTGCCGAGGATCGCGTAGGCGTAGGACGGATGGGCGTTGCCCAGGTCTTGCAGGAAGCCGAAGACTTTTTTGTCCATCTCGCCTTGGGGAATGCTGGCGGCGTTGGCATTCATGTAGGTCTTGAGGCTGTCGTCGGAGTTTGTGATCAGCGGTTGCTTGGCCAGGTATTCGACGTTCTGGCTGATGCCGTCGAAGAACAGTTGCATGGCGTTGCTGACCTGACGGATCTCGCGACCGCTGTTGTCGACGAATTCGTCCTTGGCATCACTGCGCAAGTTCAGCACAACGAGGGTGGCAACCAGTACCACGGGCAAGCAGGCAATGATTGCAAACGCCCACGTCAACTTCTGTTTGATGTTCATCCGCGCTCCAGATTTTCTTGTAGGCCCACGCAGTGCAGATGACTCGCGGAATTATTGGCAGCCGTAAACGTACTTTTTGAACCCGATCCCTTGGGCGCGTCATCGTTTTTTGTCGGAACGATCGTCGGACAATTCACTTTGTTACTGATGACTTCGGCTGCTGAAGGCGGAAATTTAGGGCTATTGAAAAAAATCCTGCGGTGGATAGAGATCGGTATGTCGGATTCTGTCGTAAATCCCCTCGCATCCCTTCTCCAACAAGTGCTGCCGGCTCGGCTATGATCCTTGTCGGTCGATGGGCATCGGCGGGTTTGCCGGTTTTTTTCGGCACATTGTGTGCATCCGCTACGTTCATAGGTCGGCAACCCCTCCCCCGAATGAGTGGATTGCCGTATAACGAATGACTTTCGCGTGTTTGGTAATAAAGGACCCACAATAAAAGCTGATGAAGACTCCAAAACGCATTGAACCCCTGATCGAGGACGGTCTGGTCGACGAGGTGCTGCGCCCACTCATGAGTGGTAAAGAAGCAGCTGTTTATGTGGTGCGCTGTGGCAACGAGTTACGTTGCGCGAAGGTCTACAAGGAGGCGAATAAACGCAGTTTCCGTCAGGCGGCCGAGTATCAGGAAGGCCGCAAGGTACGCAACAGCCGTCAGGCTCGGGCGATGGCCAAGGGCTCCAAGTTCGGCAAGAAAGAAACCGAGGACGCCTGGCAGAACGCCGAAGTGGCGGCGCTGTTCCGTCTGGCCGGCGCGGGTGTGCGGGTTCCTAAGCCTTACGACTTCCTTGAAGGCGTGCTGTTGATGGAGCTGGTCGCCGACGAGTACGGCGATGCCGCGCCGCGTCTGAACGACGTGGTGCTGGAGCCGGACCAGGCACGCGAATATCACGCGTTCCTGATCTCGCAGATCGTGCTGATGTTGTGTACCGGTCTGGTGCACGGTGACCTGTCCGAGTTCAACGTCCTGTTGACGCCGACCGGCCCGGTCATCATCGACTTGCCGCAAGCGGTCGACGCGGCGGGCAACAACCACGCGTTCAGCATGCTGGAGCGTGACGTGGGCAACATGGCCTCCTACTTCGGGCGGTTTGCCCCGGAGTTGAAAAAGACCAAGTACGCCAAGGAAATGTGGGCGTTGTACGAAGCCGGCACCTTGCACCCGGCCAGTATCTTGACCGGCGAGTTCGATGAGCCGGAAGAGTTGGCCGACGTTGGCGGGGTCATACGCGAAATCGAGGCGGCACGCCTGGATGAAGAACGCAAACAAGCGGTCCGCGCGGCAGATGATGCGCCGCCCGGCAAAACCGAAGAACCGCCTCCACCCTGGATGCAGTGATCGGTTGAAAAGAAACCCGGCTTCGGCCGGGTTTTTTATGGGGGCACTGTTTTGAAACCGCGTCGCCTGCATCGCGGGCAAGCCACGCTCCCACAGGTCATGTGTCGTCCATTGAATGAGCGGCTGACACTCAACTTGTGGGAGCGTGCGGTGCGGCGATCCGACTTGCCCGCGATGGCGTCAGGCCAGACAATCCACAACGGCCATACACCCCACACTCAAGGATTGAATGTGAACACCTCCACCCGCAACGCCCAGTTGATCATCGCCGCCCGTTTGGTCTCGGACTTCGGCGCGTTCCTCAACATGGTCGCCCTGGCCACCTACGTTTACCTGCTCAGCAACAGCGCCATGAGCGTCGGCATCTTCCTCGCCAGTCGCGTGGGTGGCGGGATTGTCGCCAGTCTGATCGGCACGAGGTTTTATCGCCGCTGGGCCGGGCGTCTGCCATTGATCGCTTTCGACCTGCTGCGCGCCGGGCTGCTGGGACTGCTGCTGGTGCTGCCCGTCAGCCAACAAGCGCTTTTTCTGCCGGTGATCGCTTTTGGCCTGGGCTTGGGCAATTCAATGTTCGCCATCGGCCTCAACAGCCAGTTGCCGCACTTGATAGATGGCGAGCACTTGCTCAAGACCAACGCCTGGATCACCTCCGCGTCGTCGGCGGCGATGGTCGGCGGAAGTCTGGTGGCCGGTCTGTTGGTGGCGGCGTTTGGCTTTGAAACGGTCTTCGCGCTGAACGTGGTCACTTATCTGCTGGCCGCGTTGTTCATCCTGCCGCTGCGGTTTGCCGGATCGCCTCCCGGTGCGCAGCCCGATGATGGACGAGGCGAATGGTCAGCCCTGCGCCAGGGGCTGCGCACTGCGCCGGTGGTGGCGGCCATGCTCGCGGTCACCATGGCCGACACCTTGGGCAGCGCCGCGCACAACGTCGGCTTGCCGATTGTTTCAAAGCTGCTGACTCCGGAATCGGCGAGCACCACCCTGGGCCTGATGCTGGCGGTATGGGCCGTTGGCAAGCTCATCGGCGCGCGGATCGCCAGCCGCTTGAAAGGCTCGGGCAACGTCAACCTGGAGCGGCGGTTTTTCTTCGGTGTGTTGCTGATGTCCTGCGGCTTCATCCTGATGTTTCAGCAACAGACCCTCTACGGTTTGTTGCTGTTCTCGCTGCCAGCAGGGTTGGGCGACGGTTTCTCTGAGGTCGGTCTGATGTCACGTCTGCAGCGTGAACCGGACCATCTGCGCCTGCCGATTTTCAGCTTCCTGACCTTGCTGCAAATGACTGGCTTCGGCATCGGTATGCTGATCGCCGCGCCGTTCTATTCATGGTGGACGCCCGGCGCCGTGGTGCTGTTGTTCCACGGCATTCCTCTCACCACGTTGCTGGTGGTGAAGGTGCTCGCGATCAGGGGCGAGCGGGTACGGCGCAGCAACCCGACTCAAGATTTTTGAGGATCGGGCAGTCCGGACGGTGATCGCCGTGGCAGTGCTCGACCAGGTCCTGCAGGGTGTCGCGCAACTGACCGAGTTCGAGGATTTTCTGGTTGAGCTCGTCGATGTGCTGACGAGCCAAAGCCTTCACGTCAGCACTGGCGCGCTGACGGTCCTGCCAGAGGGTCAGCAGCTTGCCGACCTCTTCCAGGGAGAACCCCAAGTCCCGCGAACGCTTGATAAAGGCCAGCGTGTGCAAGTCGTCAGCGCCGTAAACCCGGTAACCGCTGTCGGTACGATGGGCCGCCTTGAGCAAACCGATGGACTCGTAATAACGGATCATCTTCGCGCTCAGTCCACTTTGGCGGGCTGCTTGGCCGATGTTCATCGGTTGTCCTCCAGATCCTTGGGTTTCCAGGTTTTCAACAGTAGCGCATTGCTCACCACGCTGACGCTCGACAATGCCATCGCCGCGCCGGCCAGCACCGGGTTGAGGAAACCGAACGCGGCCAACGGAATGCCGATCAGGTTATAGACGAAGGCCCAGAACAGGTTCTGACGAATCTTCGCGTAGGTCTTGCGGCTGATCTCCAGCGCCGCCGGCACCAGACGTGGATCGCCGCGCATCAGGGTGATGCCCGCCGCGTGCATGGCGACGTCGGTGCCGCCGCCCATGGCAATGCCGATGTCGGCGGCGGCCAGGGCCGGGGCGTCGTTGATGCCGTCACCGACCATCGCCACCACGCCGGTTTTTTTCAATTCGGCGACGGTGGCGGCTTTGTCGGCCGGCAGCACTTCGGCGTGCACGTCGGTGATGCCTAATGCCTCGGCGACCACTTTGGCGCTGCCGCGATTATCGCCGGTCAGCAAGTGGCTGCTGATGTGGCGGGCGCTGAGTTGTTGCACCGCTTGCAGCGCACCGGGTTTGAGCGTGTCACCGAAGGCGAACAGACCCAACACGGTCGGTTCGGGGCTTTGCTCGATCAGCCAGGACAGGGTCCGGCCTTCGGTTTCCCATGCGGTTGCCGCGTCGGCCAATGGGCCCGCGCTCAACCCGCTTTCTTCCAGCAAACGACGATTGCCCAGCGCCAGGCGCCGACCGTCGAGGTTGCCGGCAATGCCGCGCCCGGTCAGGGATTGGCTGTCGCTGACATCGGCCACGGTCAATCCGCGTTCGGCACAGGCATCCAGAACGGCCTTGGCCAAGGGGTGTTCACTGCCGCGTTGCAGGGCGCCGGCCATTTGCAGCAGGGCGGCTTCGTCACCGTCGATGGCGTTCAGATGAGCGATGCGCGGTGCGCCCGAAGTCAGCGTGCCGGTCTTGTCGAAGACCACCGCGCTGACTTCATGGGCACGTTCCAGTGCTTCGGCGTCCTTGATCAAAATCCCGTGGCGCGCAGCCACACCGGTGCCGGCCATGATCGCCGTTGGCGTGGCCAGCCCGAGGGCGCAAGGGCAGGCGATCACCAATACCGCGACGGCATTGATCAGCGCGGTTTCCATCGGCGCGCCGTACAGCCACCAACCGATCAGGGTCGCCAGTGCAATCAGCAGCACCGTCGGCACAAACACCTGGCTGACTTTATCCACCAGTTTCTGAATCGGTGCTTTCGCCGCTTGCGCGTCTTCGACCAGACGGATGATGCGTGCGAGCACGGTTTCTGCCCCCAATGCCTGGGTGCGAACCAACAGGCGACCTTCACCGTTGATGGCGCCGCCGGTGACTTTGTCGCCGGGTTGTTTCGGCACCGGCAGGCTTTCGCCGCTGATCAGCGCTTCGTCGGCGTGGCTCTGGCCTTCGACCACTTCGCCGTCCACCGGAAAGCGTTCACCGGGTTTCACCAGCACCAGATCATTCAGGCGCAAGGCGCTGATGGCCACGTCCTGCTCGCGACCGTCGATGACTTGAATCGCCCGCTCCGGGCGCAAGGCTTCGAGGGCGCGAATGGCGCTGGCGGTCTGGCGTTTGGCGCGGCTTTCGAGGTATTTGCCCAGCAGCACCAGGGCGATCACGACCGCAGAGGCTTCGAAGTACAGGTGCGGCATACGCCCGGCGGCGGTGGCCCATTCGTAGAGGCTCAAGCCATAGCCGGCGCTGGTGCCGAGGGCGACCAGCAAGTCCATGTTGCCGGCGCCGGCGCGCAGCGCTTTCCAGGCGGCCACATAAAAGCGTGCGCCGAAGATGAATTGCACCGGCGTTGCCAACGCAAATTGCACCCACGCCGGGAGCATCCAGTGCACGCCGAACGGTTGTAGCAGCATCGGCAATACCAGCGGCAAGGCGAGGGCGATCGCCATGATCAACACCCAGCGTTCGCGGTGCAGGCGCTGTTGTTGAGTGTCGGTTGTCGGGTGTTCGACTTCCCAGACGCTGGCGTGGTAGCCAGCCTTGGTCACTGCGCTGATCAGGGTTTGCGGATCGATCTGCCCGAGCAGTTCGAGGTGGGCGCGTTCGTTGGCCAGGTTGACGCTGACGCTTTTGACGCCGGGCACTTTGGCCAGCGCTCGCTCGACCCGACCGACGCAGGACGCACAGGTCATGCCGTCGATGCTCAATTCCAGACTCTGCTGCGGCACGCTGTAACCGGCCTGCTGCACCGCGTCGATCAACGCCGGCAAGCGGTCGCTGGGCGCTTGAACCCGCGCCTGCTCGGTGGCCAGGTTGACGCTGACGGCGCTGGTGCCGATGACTTTGCTCAAGGCACGCTCGACGCGCCCGGCGCAACTGGCGCAGGTCATGCCGGCAATCGGCAAATCAAACGTGGTGGATTCGGACATCGGTCGCACTCCCTGTAGTAGATGCCTACAGGATCAACCTTGCCATGCTGGCAAGGTCAAGCGCCATGATTCAGATCAACGCTGTGCTTTTATAGGAGCAGCCGGGCGGCGTTCCTGCAAAAGGACGGGGAGATCAGTAATCGAGGGCTGTCGGCTTCAGATACATCCCTTCCTGCGTCATCGCAATCCGGAACTTCAACACATCCCCGGCCTTGAGCGTGATGTTCTGCGAGCCCGGCGCCAGCAAGCCTGGGTTGCAGCCCGGCGCTTGACCCGGCAGCAGCTTCAGACGCAGGGAAACATTGCCCGGCGGCAGGTTGAACGAGGTGCTTTGTTCCTGAAACAACCGCGCCGACAGTTGATCCTGGAGGTACACGCCGATTTCGCAGTTGGTTGATACTTCCAGGCGCTCGCGGGAAATGATCAGCACACCGTAATCCTCCCCGGCAGCATTGACCGAGGGTACGGCGGCGAAAAGGCTGAGGAAGCCAAACAGGCTGAGAGCTGACCAGCGCATGGCTGAATCTCCTGAGATCGAGTCATTGATGCACGCAGCTTGGCCGAGCGCGGCGCCGATTGCCAGCCCGGCAGATCACTTCAGAACTTGACCTTGCCATGGTGGCAAGCTCAAGACTGCTCGCAACCTCACTAAAGGAGTCATTCCATGCAAGTGTTCAACGTTCAAGGCATGTCCTGCGGTCACTGCGTCAAAGCCATCACTCAAGCGCTGCAAGCCAAGGATCCTGCGGCCAGCGTGCGGATCGACCTGGCGGCAAAGGAAGTTGGCGTCGAAAGTACGTTGACCGTGGATCAGGTGATCGCCGCGATCAGCGAAGAAGGCTACGACGTGAAAGTCGCTTAAGGCCAAACGCAAAAACCTGTGGGAGCGAGCTTGCTCGCGATAGCGGTTTGACAGTCACCGAAATGTTGAATGTTGCATCGCTATCGCGAGCAAGCTCGCTCCCACAGTTTCTGAGTTTTAACTGACAGGTATCAGCTGTCCGTGGTTTTTTAATTGTTAGCGAGCTATCGGAATGTTCAAGGCGTCGACGCGCGGCTAAACTACGGGGCCGCCGACCTCAGTCCCACTGGATGCCCGATGAACTTCCGTACCATTTTGATACTTGGCGCCCTGAGCGCTTTTGGCCCGCTGGCGATTGATTTCTATCTGCCCGCGTTCCCGGCCATGGCGCTGGCATTCGGCACCGACGAACAACACGTTCAACTGACACTGGCGGCGTATTTCCTCGGTTTGTCCATCGGTCAGTTGATGTACGGCCCGGTGGCGGATCGTTTTGGCCGACGCATTCCGTTGCTGACGGGTGTCGGTCTGTTCACCGTTGCTTCCCTGGCGTGCGCCTATGCGCCGAATCTGGAATGGCTGCTCGGTGCGCGGTTCGTCCAGGCGCTGGGCGGTTGTGCGGGGATGGTGATTTCACGGGCGATCGTCAGTGACAAATGCGATGCGGTGGGTTCGGCGAAAGTCTTTTCACAGCTGATGCTGGTCATGGGCCTGGCGCCGATTCTCGCGCCGATGCTCGGCGGGTTGCTGGTCAATACCACGGGCTGGCAGTCGATCTTCCTCGTGCTGACCGGTTTCAGTGCAATGGCGGCAGTGGCCGTGGCGCTCGGCTTGCCGGAAAGCATGCCCGCGCATGTGCCACGCCAACCACTGTCGGGCGCGCTGCGGCAGTACGGTCGCCTGTTGTCGGATCCTGTATACCTCGGCCATGCCCTGACGGGTGGCATCGCCATCGCCGGCATGTTTGCCTACATCGCCGGCTCGCCGTTTGTCTTCATCAAACTCTACGGCGTGCCGGCCGAGCACTTCGGCTGGTTGTTCGGCACCAATGCGGCGGGGTTCATTCTGGTCGCGCAGGTCAACGCACGGCTACTGGCCAAGCGTGGCCCGGCATTCCTGCTGGCGCGCACCGTGTGGATCTACCTTGCAGCGGGTCTGGCGTTGTTTGCGGTCAGCTCGCTGCACACCGAGCAGTTGTGGCCGTTGCTGATTCCGCTGTTTATCTGCATCGCCAGCCTCGGTTGCATCCTGCCCAACGCCTCGGCTTGCGCCATGAACGGGCAGGGCGCGCGTGCCGGCAGTGCGTCGGCGATGCTCGGTTGCCTGCAATTCAGCGTCGCCGCCGGGGCCGCGTCGCTGGTGGGGATTTTGTACGACGGCAGCGCCATGCCGATGGCCATGGTCATCAGCCTGTGCGGAATTCTGGTGGTGAGCATAGCGATGCTCACCCGGCGTTTGCAAAATGCCCGGGCGTTGGCACAAGCCCAGGTGTGAGGAAGGTCTCAGCCGGCAGCGCGCTGCTGCTGGGCGGGAATCTGATGAGGGGCGAGCAATCGTGCTTCGAGGGTTCGAGTGAAAGCGCGCGCTTCGGCTTCGCTACGGAACGTCACCGCGTGTTGGTCCAGGCGGACCTGCCACTGGGATTTTGCCAATTCTTTTATCAGGATCTTCATTACTGACCTCCTCGGTTAAAAGATTGCATCGCAGAGTTCACGATTGTAGACCCGAATACGATCGAAATTATGACAAGGGTCAACCTTCTGACTGACGGTGTCGTCCATTCGGACGACACTTGTATCAATCTGTCTCAGAAGCCTTCGAGGACAATCTTGCCCTTGGACTTGCCGCTCTCCAGCAGCTCATGCGCACGCCGCAAATTTGCTGCGTTGATCGTTCCGAAGTGCTCGCCAACCGTGGTTTTCAACGTCCCGGCATCGATCAGCGCGGCCACGCGGTTGAGCAAGTTGTGTTGCTCGATCATGTCCGCGGTTTCGAACAGCGAGCGGGTATACATGAACTCCCAGTGCAGCGACAGGCTCTTGCGCTTGAGCTTGGTCACGTCCAGCGCCTTCGGGTCATCGATCAGCGCCAGTTTGCCCTGCGGCGCCAATGCTTCGACCAATTGATCCAGATGCTGATCGGTCTGGGTCAGGCTGGCGACGTGGGTCACCGAGTTCACGCCCTCGCGTTTGAGCGCTTCGCTCAGCGGTTGGCTGTGATCGATCACCAGATCAGCGCCCAGTTCACGCACCCAGCTCTGGGTTTGCGCACGGGACGCGGTGCCGATGACTTTCAGCCCGGTGAGCTGGCTGGCCAGTTGCGTAAGGATTGAACCGACACCGCCGGCCGCCCCGACGATCAGCAAACTCTGGCCTTCATCAGTATTGCCTTCGCGCACTTGCAGGCGTTCGAACAACAATTCCCAGGCGGTGATCGCCGTCAACGGCAGCGCGGCGGCTTCGGCGAAACCGAGGGTTTTCGGCATATGGCCGACGATCCGCTCGTCCACCACGTGCAACTCGCTATTGCCGCCGGCGCGGGCAATGGAGCCGGCGTAGAACACCTTGTCGCCAGCCTTGAACAATGTCACTTCACTGCCGACCGACTTGACCACACCGGCCACGTCCCAGCCCAGCACTTTGGCTGCGCCGCCTTCAGGCTGCACGTTCTGGCGGACTTTGGTGTCCACCGGGTTGACCGAGATGGCTTTGACTTCCACCAACAGATCGCGCGGTCCGGCGACCGGTTCTGGCAGTTCGATGTCTTGCAGGGCGTTGGCGTCGCTGATCGGCAACGAGGTGTAATAGGCAATGGCTTTCATCAGGGATTTCCGAACAGTAATAGAAGAAGGGGTCAAGCCACGGAGCGCAGGCGCTTGAGTTCGAAGTGCTCGAGAAAGTCGCCGGCCTTGGCACGAAAGTCTTGAATGTGCGCGCTCGCGTCATGGGCCTGCAGGGCTTCGTCGCTGCTCCACTGCTCGATCATGTAGAAGGCGAGTGGATTGGCCAGGTCCTGATGCAGGTCGTATTGGCCGCAACCGGCTTCGGCGCGGGTCGGCTCCAGCAGTGCGCGCAGGTGCTGTTCGAGGGCGTCCTGCTGACCGGTTTTGGCGATCAGGGTGGCAATGGCGGTAAATGGCTGGGACATGTTCGACTCCGATGACGGGCTGATTTCGATGGGGTGGATGATTGGCTATTTCTCTGCAAGATAAAACCCGCTAAAAGAGCAGTCTCTTTCAATGTTTTTTTGATAATCGAGGCTTGAGATGCTGCGTTTCGATGACTTGCAGTTGTTTGTCCGGGCCGCGGACCTCGGCAGTCTGTCGGCGGCGGCGCGGGGAATGGACATGTCGGCGGCGGTCGCCAGTGCGGCGTTGAAGCGCATCGAACAGCAACTCGGCGCGCGGTTGCTCGCCCGTTCTACCCGCAGCCTGCGCCTTACCGCCGAGGGCGAAGGGTTTCTCGAATACGCCCGGGCCGCCCTGAGCAACCTCGACGAGGGCCGCCGTTTGCTGGCCAGCGGTCAGGACCAGGTCAGTGGCGTGTTGCAGCTGTCGGCGCCATCGGATTTCGGTCGCAACCTGTTGCTGCCATGGCTGGACGAGTTCCAGCGTGAGCACCCGAAACTCACGGTGCGCCTGCTGCTGGGCGACCGCATCGCCGACCTGTTCCGCCAGCCGGTGGACATTGCCCTGCGCTACGGCGAGCCGGAAGACTCCAGCCTGGTGGCGCTGCCCATTGCCCCGCAAAACCGCCGCGTGCTGTGTGCCGCCCCGAGCTACTTGGCCCAACACGGCGAGCCGCGGCAACTGGAGCAACTGGCGCAGCACAACTGTTTGCTATTCATGCTCGGCAGCCGGGTTCACGACCACTGGAGTTTTCACGACGGCAAACGCGAGGTCAGTCTGACCGTCAGCGGTGACCGTTTCAGTGACGATGCCGATGTGGTGCGCCTATGGGCCGTGGCGGGCGCCGGAATCGCCTATAAATCCTGGCTGGATGTCGCCGCCGATGTGTTGGCCGGTCGCTTGAAAGTGCTGATGCCGGAGCTGCTCTGTGAGCGCGCACCGCTGAATTTGCTGTGCGCCCATCGCGCACAATTGAGTAAGCCGGTGAACCTTTTACGGGAAATGCTCGCCAGCCGATGCGCCGGTTTAAGTAGTCAATTTCCGATGTTGGCGGTGACTGATCATTAGTCGCAGGCAAATAGCGAAATTTCACTCAGGAACTATCACCATCAAGGGATTTCAGAGGGCAGGAACCGACGGTTAACGCGCTTATACTAGCGCTCGCCTCAGGTTCGCACGGTCGATCTCGCCAGGGTGAGCCCGCGTTTGAGTCGGCCTGGCCGGCGGTCGATCGCCGAGCCTTTGCACAATGCGCAAGGCAATGGCTTGTGTGAGTGGATGGCTTTGCCCGGTTTGTCGCGGTTTCCGCGTCTTGGCCGACGACACATTACTGGTCAAGATGTCTCTGAGCAGTAGACGAAACGATTCAACAGGGAGTGAATACATGGAACATGCACCTTGCATCAGCCAGATCGCCACGTTGCTGGCTGACCCAAAGCGCAGCGCAATGATGTGGGCCTTGATGGACGGCTCAGCGCGACAAACCGAAGAGCTGGCCTTGCTGGCCGGCCTGTCACCATCTTCGGCCAGTGCACACCTGGGGCGTTTGTCCGCCGGAGGTCTGTTGAAAGTCGAAACCCGGGGCCGCAAGCGGTTTTTCCGCTTGGCCGCGCCCGAGGTCGGCGCCGCGATAGAAGCACTGGCCAGTGCGACAATTGCCAGCGCACCCCGAGACATCCCGGACGTATTAAAACGCACCGCACCTCTCTCCAAACCTCAGGCGGCACCTTCATCGTTGTTGCGCGCGCGACTCTGCGACGATCATTTGGGGGGCACGTTGGCCGCCGATCTTTACCAGCGTTTGCTGGATACCGGCTGGATCGAACAGTTCGAGCAACGGGTGTCGATCACTCACAAGGGCGCCACTCAGTTGGCCAAACGCGGTGTGTTTGTCCAGGCGCTGGCGCACAGCACCCGCCGAGCCGCTTGCGCCTGTCCCGACTGGAGCGAAAGACGTCCGCACATGGGCGGTTCGCTGGGCGCGGCGTTGCTGCAATTGTTCATGCAATCCGGCTGGCTGAGCTTGCCGAACGATTCGCGAGCCTTGCACGTGACGGCGACGGGGCAGCGTGAAATCCATCGGTTCGCCAAGGAGACCGAGCTGGAAATGGCGTTGTAGACGCCTCGGGAGCGACGTCTGGAATCTCGGGCGTCGTTCAGAGCTGTGGCCATGTCGCATCCAGCAATAACCCTCAGCGGCTATCGCGCACACTCGATCCAGGGACTTTCGGATTGGGGGATGTGGCATGGAAACACGCGGCTTCAGCGCGGCAGAACGTTTGGAACGGCTGCCTGTCAGTGGTTATCACCGGATCATTTTCATCATCATTGCCCTGGCGTTTTTCTTCGACTCCATGGACCTGGCGATGATGACCTTCCTGCTCGGCTCGATCAAAACCGAGTTCGGCCTCAGCACGGCGCAGGCGGGGTTGCTGGCCAGTTCGAGTTTCTTCGGCATGGTGCTGGGCGCGTCGCTGTCCGGCATGCTCGCCGACCGTTTCGGTCGCAAACCGGTGTTCCAGTGGAGCATCGTGTTGTGGGGCATCGCCAGTTATCTGTGCTCCACGGCACAGAACGTCGAAACACTGACCTTGTTCCGCATCCTCCTGGGGATCGGCATGGGTATGGAGTTTCCCATCGCGCAATCGATGCTGTCCGAGCTGATACCCGCCAAACGACGCGGGCGTTACATCGCGTTGATGGACGGTTTCTGGCCGCTCGGGTTCGTCGCGGCCGGGGTACTGTCGTACTTCCTGTTGCCGGTGATCGGCTGGCGGGACATCTTCCTGGTCCTGGCAGTGCCGGCGGTGTTCGTCCTGGCGATTCGCTTTTTCATTCCCGAGTCACCGCGCTGGCTGGAACAGGCCGGGCGGCATGAGGCGGCAGACAAGGTGTTGCTGGGCATCGAAGAGCGGGTCCGGTCCTCGCTGGGTCAATCGGATTTGCCTGAGCCTGTGCGCCTGCCGCATGTGACGAGTACGCCGGGCACTTTCTTTTCGGCTTTGCAGCAGATCTGGTCGCCGCTGTATCGCCAGCGCACGATGATGATCTGGAGCGTCTGGTTCTTTGCCTTGCTGGGTTTCTACGGCCTGACGTCGTGGCTCAGCGCGCTGTTGCAACAGTCGGGTTTTGCCGTGACGCAATCGGTGTATTACACGGTGCTGATTTCCCTCGGCGGGATCCCCGGTTTCCTTATGGCGGCGTGGCTGGTGGAGCGTTGGGGGCGTAAACCGGTATGCGTGGTGACGCTGCTGGGCGGCGGGGTGATGGCGTTTCTTTACGGTCAGAGCGCCGTGTTTGGCGGCAATGTCGGCTTGCTGATTACCTCGGGGCTATTGATGCAGTTCTTCCTGTTCGGCATGTGGGCGGTGCTCTACACCTACACGCCGGAGTTGTACCCGACGTCGGCGCGGGCCACGGGTTCGGGGTTCGCCTCGGCGATTGGACGTGTGGGTTCGTTGCTCGGGCCGTTGGTGACCGGGCTGGTGTTCCCGATGACCGGGCAGGGCGGCGTGTTCGCGCTGGGGGCGATGTGCTTTGCGATTGCGGCGGGGGTGGTGTGGGTGTTCGGGATGGAGACGCGGGGCAAGACACTGGAGGAGTTGACTGAATCTTCTGTCATCGGCTGAACGCATAACCTGTGGGAGCGGGCTTGCCCGCGATCGCGGTGTATCAGGGGCCAACGATCTTGACTGGCACTCCGTCATCGCGGGCAAACCCGCTCCCACAGGGGTTATGCGGTGAGGCTTACGGTTTTACCAGCCGCGCATCCAGGCTGTTCTGCGCCAGACGCTTCGCCTGATCCTGGGTCATGCCCAGATCGGTGTACAGCGCATGGAAGTTCTCGGTCACATACCCGCCGAAGTACGCCGGGTCATCCGAGTTCACGGTGACTTTCACGCCGCGTTCAAGCATGTCGAGAATGTTGTGCTGGGACATGTGATCGAACACGCAGAGCTTGGTGTTCGACAACGGGCACACGGTCAACGGGATCTGCTCGTCGATGATCCGCTGCATCAGGCGCTCGTCTTCGATGGCGCGCACGCCATGGTCGATGCGCTGGATTTTCAGCAGGTCGAGGGCCTCCCAGATGTACTCGGGCGGGCCTTCTTCACCGGCGTGGGCGACGGTCAGGAAGCCTTCGTGACGGGCGCGATCAAACACACGCTGGAACTTGCTCGGCGGGTGACCCATTTCCGAACTGTCCAGGCCGACGGCCACAAACGCATCACGGAACGGCAGCGCCTGGTCGAGGGTTTTCTCGGCTTCTTCTTCGCTCAAGTGGCGCAGGAAACTCAGGATCAAACCGCTGGTGATGCCCAATTGCTGCTCGCCATCCTTCAGCGCCGCGGCGATGCCGTTGAGCACCACTTCGAACGGGATGCCACGGTCGGTATGGGTTTGCGGGTCGAAGAACGGTTCGGTGTGAATCACGTTCTGCGCCTTGCAACGCAACAGGTAGGCCCAGGTCAGGTCGTAGAAATCCTGCGAAGTGCGCAGCACATCGGCGCCCTGGTAATACAGGTCGAGAAACTCTTGCAGGTTGTTGAAGGCGTACGCCTTGCGCAGGGTTTCGACATCGCTCCACGGCAGGGCGATCTTGTTGCGTTCGGCCAGGGCGAACAGCAACTCGGGCTCCAGTGAACCCTCCAGGTGCAAGTGCAGTTCTGCCTTGGGCAGGGCGTTCAGCCAATCGTACATTGTCGACATCTCATCAGGTGCAATGCCGGCATTCTACAGATGCTGACTGCAATAATTGGTAAAACCTGACCAAGCGGTTCATCCCCCGGCGTCGTGTTCCCGCCGGTAAGCGTAGGTATCGGCGAAGCGCGAGAGCAGGAATTCGGCGCAGGTGGTGGCCGGGTATTTCGCCGGGTGCGACTCATCCTGGCAACCGGGCAGGCATTCGATGCGCGTGTCGGGATGCGGCTCGGCGAAGAACGGCATTGAGTAACGGTCCACCCCTAACGGGCTGATCACCCGGTGCGGGGTCGACAGATAACGGTCGTTGCTCCAGCGCGCCATCATGTCGCCGAGGTTGACCACGAACGTGCCCTCGATGGGCGGTGCGTCGATCCAGTCGCCTTTGACATTGCGCACTTGCAGGCCACCGGCCGCGTCTTGGTACAGCAGGGTGATGCAGCCGTAATCTGTGTGGGCACCGGCACCTTGCTGATCTGCCGAGCTGGCGTTGTGACGTGGCGGGTAGTGGATCATCCGCAGCACGCTGACCGGCTCATGGAAACGCCTATCAAAGAAGTCGCGATCGATGTTCAGCGCCATCGTCATTGCGCGCAACAGGGTTTGGGCGAGTGCCTGCATGTCGACGTAGTGCTGCTCCATCAGTGCTTGCCAACCGGGTATCGAGGGATGACGGTTGGGGCCGCGCAGCGGTTTTTCCGCGAGGACTTCCGGGTGATCGGCCGGCAAGTGCAGACCCATGTCGAAGGTTTCTTTGAGGTCGCTGGGTTTGCTCGGGTCGAGTTGTTCGGTGGCGATGGCGCCGTAGCCGCGATGGTGACGGGTCTGGGTGATGTCGATGGTGAGTTTTTCGGCAGCAGGCAGGGCGAAGAAACGGGTGGCGTGATTGAGCACGGCGTCGATGCGTGCGGCGCTGATCGGGTGGCCCTTGATGTAGAAAAAGCCCCACTCGCGGCAGGCGCGGTCGATGTGCGTGGCGACGGTTTGCCAGGCGGTTTGGTCATCGCTGTAGAGCGGGCCGATGTCGATGATGGGAAGGCTGTTCATGCGATTGTCCTTAGGAGTACGCAGATCTGGAATACACCGGAGCACCTGTGGGAGCGGGCTTGCCCGCGATAGCGGACTGACAGTCAACGATGATGTTGAATGTGCTGGCCTCATCGCGGGCAAGCCCGCTCCCACAGGGTTTTTTGGTGGGCTCGGAATTACTTCGGAATGTCGGCCTTCATACCTTCAACGTAGTAATTCATCGAGGCCAGTTCCGCGTTGCTCGCCGTCGCGCCCGCCGCAATTTTCTCGACGCCGGCCTGATCCTTGATCGGCCCGGTAAACGGATGCAGCGCACCGCTCTTGATGTCCGCGATGATCTGTTCGGCCTCGGCTTTCACCGGCGCCGGTACCAGATCGCTGATCGGCAGTTCAACCGTGCCTTCCTTCAAACCGCCCCAGTAGTCCTGCGATTTCCACGCATGGTCGATTACGCTTTGGGTCGCCTGAATATAGTGCGGTGCCCAATCGTTGACGATCGAGGTCAACACCGCTTTCGGCCCGAAGTGTGCCATGTCCGAAGCGTAGCCCACGGCATACACGCCGCGACGTTCGGCAGCCTGAATCGGCGCCGGGCTGTCGGTGTGCTGGAACACCACGTCCACGCCTTGATCGATCAGTGCGTTGGCGGCGTCGGCTTCCTTGCCCGGATCGAACCAGGAATTGACCCACACCACTTTGATCTCAGTGCCGGGGTTGTATTTGTTCAGGGCCAGTTGAATGGCGTTGATGTCGCGGATCACTTCCGGGATCGGGAACGAGGCGACATAACCGATCTTTTTGGTCTTGGTCATTTTTGCTGCGAGGAAGCCACCGACGTAGCGACCTTCATAGGTGCGCGCAAGGTAGGTGCCAAGGTTCTTGTCCTGTTTGTAGCCGGTGGCGTGTTCAAAGGTCACTTTGGGAAACTGCTTCGCGACTTTCAGGGTCGGGTTCATATAGCCGAAGGACGTGGTGAAAATCAGGTCGTAGTTGTCCTTGGCCATGTTGCGGATCACCCGTTCGGCGTCGGCACCTTCGGCAACGTTTTCCACGTAGTGGGTGGTGATCTGTGGGCCGAGTTTTTCCGCCAGCGCCTTGCGCCCCTGTTCATGCTGATAGGTCCAGCCGTGGTCGCCAATCGGGCCAATGTAGACGAAGCCGACTTTCAGCGGGTCGGCGGCGCTGGCGGTCAGGCTGACGCTCAGACCGAGGGTTGCGGCGACGGCGCACAGCAGCTTAAACGGACGTTTATGCATGAATTCCCACTCCATTTTGTTTTGAGGTTGGAGGGGGTAATGCAAATTGCTGACCAACAGGACAACAAAATGTGAGGTTTGAGGTTTTGTGGGGATTGGGAGGGCGCCATCGCCGGCAAGCCGGCTCCTACAGGGACGCGGTGATCGGCTTTTGCAGGAACCCGTTTGCTGGCGATGACGCACGGCGGTGCGCCGCTGAATCTTCCTGCTTGCCCGTGGTGCGCTAAGGTGTAACGAAACGTTAGCGCCGCCCCGCAGTCAGTAGCTCATCGCACTGATTTCGCTCCACTCGGCAAAAGGCCCGCAATGCTCACACTCCTCAGGCAAGAAAAATTTCTGCTGCTGGCCCTGATCGCCGCGTTCATCGCCTATCCGCTGGAGCCATGGATGCTGCACAGCGGCCAGCCCATTGCGTTGACCGCCGGCCTGGCCTTGATCGGGTTCATCGTCGCCGCGTCCATGCGCGTCGCCCATCACGCCGAACTGCTGGCGGAAAAGGTCGGCGACCCTTACGGCACGATGATCCTGACCCTGGCAGCGGTGCTGGTCGAAGTGGTGATCCTGGCGATCATGATGAGCAACGAAGCATCACCGACGCTGGTGCGCGACACGATCTATTCGGCGGTGATGCTCGACATCAATGGCATCCTTGGCCTCGCCGCGTTGATGGGTGGAATCAAGCACGGCGAGCAGTCTTACAACGATGACTCGGCGCGCAGCTACAGCGTGATGATCCTCACCGCCATGGGCGTTTCCATGGTGGTTCCGGAGTTCATTCCCGAGGCGAACTGGAAGGTGTATTCGGCGTTCACCATTGGCGCGATGGTCGTGCTCTACACCCTGTTCCTGCGCATGCAGGTCGGGCCGCACAGCTATTTTTTCAGCTACAGCTACCCGGAAAAACGCCGCAGGAAAGTCTCGGAGGAAGAGCCGGAACCGGTCAATCTTGCCTTGAGTATCGGCACGTTGGTGTTTGGCGTGGTGGTGATCGGCGCCTTGGCCGAGGTGATGTCGAAAACCCTCGACCTGGGGCTGGAAGGGACGGGGGCACCGCCGGTGATCACGGCGATTCTGGTGGCAGGGATTTCCGCTGCCCCAGAGATTCTGACCGCGTTGCGCGCCGCGTTGGCCAACCGCATGCAATCGGTGGTCAACATCGCCATGGGGGCATCGTTGTCGACGGTGATCCTCACGGTGCCGGTGATGGAAGCGATGGCGCTCTACACCGGCCAGCCGTTTCAGATGGCGATGACGCCGGTGCAGACGGTGATGATTTTCCTCACCCTGATCGTCAGCGCGATCAATCTCAACGATGGCGAAACCAATGCCATCGAAGGCATGACCCATTTTGTGTTGTTTGCGACGTTCATCATGTTGTCGCTGCTGGGCCTTTAAATGCATCGCAGGCAAGCCCGCTCCCACAAGGTCAACGAAGAACCTGGGGGAGCGGGCTTGCCCGCGATTGCGTCTGATCAGACGCCGCTGATCAACTGTCGGGCCGCCTGGCTGTGATCGGCGATCAGGCCTTTGATATCCAAACCTTCAACCTGACCATCAATCACTCGCCACTTGCCCCCCACCATGACCCGATCCGCCCGATCCGCACCACACAACAACAACGCTGAAACCGGATCATGGCTACCGGAAAAACGCAGCTCATCCAGCTTGAACAACGCCAGATCCGCCTGCTTGCCCACCGCCAGTTCACCGATGTCGGCACGCCCGAGCAAACTCGCCGAGCCCTTGGTCGCCCACCCCAACACCAATTCCGGGGTGATCTTCTCGGCGCCATAACGCAGTCGCTGGATGTAAAGCGCCTGGCGGGTTTCGAGCATCATGTTTGACGCATCGTTGGACGCCGAGCCATCCACGCCCAAGCCCAGCAACGCGCCGGCGGCGGTCAGCTCCAGGGTCGGGCAGATGCCGGACGCGAGGCGCATGTTCGAGCTCGGGCAATGGCAAATGCCGGTGCCGGCCGCGCCGAGGCGGGCGATTTCATCCGGGTTGAAGTGGATGCCGTGGGCCAGCCAGGTGCGCGGGCCGAGCCAGCCGACGCTGTCCAGATAATCGACGGTGCGCAGGCCGAAGCGTTGCAGGCAGAAGTCTTCTTCGTCGAGGGTCTCCGCCAGGTGTGTGTGCAAGCGTACGTCGAGACTGTTCGCCAGTTCAGCGCTGGCGGACATGATTTGCGGGGTCACCGAAAACGGTGAGCACGGCGCGAGGGCGATCTGGATTTGCGCGCCATCGCCACGCTCGTGGTACTCGGCGATCAGACGCTGACTGTCCTCGAGGATCACTTCGCCTTCCTGCACGGTCTGCTGCGGCGGCAGGCCGCCGTCCTTTTCGCCGAGGCTCATGGAACCACGGGTCAGCATGGCGCGCATGCCCAGGTCGCGGACGCTTTCGACTTGTACGTCGATCGCATTTTCCAGGCCTTTCGGGAACAGATAATGGTGATCGGCGGCGGTGGTGCAGCCGGACAGCAGGAGCTCGGCCAGCGCGACTTTTGTGGCAAGGGCGAGCTTTTCAGGGGTGAGGCGTGCCCAGACCGGGTACAGGGTTTTCAGCCACGGGAACAACGGCTGATTGACCACCGGCGCCCAGGCGCGGGTCAGGGTTTGATAGAAGTGGTGATGCGTGTTGATCAGCCCCGGCAGGATCACATGTTCACGAGCATCGAACACGTGTCCACAGGGCGCGGACGGTTGCTGGCCGGCAGCGAGGACTTCGACGATCAAGCCGTCTTGCAGCACCAGGCCGCCACGGGCATCGAGGCCATTGGCAGTGAAGATCGCGAGGGGGTTTTTTAACCAGGTACGGGTCGCAGGCATGTTGGCCGGCTCCTCTGAAAGTGGGGTTCAGGTTAGCCAGCTCAGTGATTACCCTGTCTGCTGATCCAGGGTCGCCGCGAGGGACGAGGTGCGGAGTTTCAAACAAAACCGGGTTGCGGGCAAGCCCAACCCGACAGGACGGTCAATAACCCGTAGGAGCCGGCTTGCTGCGGGCGGCTCCTCCAGATGGGATGTCTTACCAGGGAATGGTTTCGCCCTTGTAATTGACGAAGTGATGCCCGCCCTTGCCGGTGTAAGCATTCACCTGATCCACCAAACCACGCGTGCTGGTTTCCACATCCAGGTCGGCACCTTCACCGCCCATGTCGGTCTTCACCCAGCCCGGATGCAGCGACAACACGGTCAGTTTCTGATCGCCCAATTGCGTCACAAAACTGTTGGTCATCGAGTTCAACGCAGCCTTGCTCGCCTTGTACAACGCCAGTTCCGGCGCGTCCGGCATGGTCACGCTGCCGAGCACCGAACTCATGAACGCCAGCACCCCGCTGTCCGGACGAATCTGCCCGACAAAACGCTGTGCCAGGTTGATCGGCGCCACCGCATTGGTGAAGAACAACTGACCGACTTCCGCCAGCGTTGCGCCGCCCGGTGTCTGCACGTCAGGTCCTTTGACCCCGGCATTCACGAACAGCAGATCAAACACTTCGCCCTTGAGCTGCTGACTCAAGGCAATGACGGCCTGCTGATCATCCATGTCGAGTTTTTCGATCCGCACCTTGCCCAGTGCCCGCAAGGCGTCGGCGTTCTGCGGATTGCGCACGGTGGCGGTGACTTGCCAGCCGTCGGCCAGCAGGGTTTTCACCAGCCCGAGGCCCAAGCCCCGGGAGGCGCCGATGATGAGTGCGGTTTTTGCCGTAGACATGAGTGGCTTCCTTGGTAAGTGAGGATCACGGATTCAATGGACAACGTTGCCCGAGACGTTGTTGCAACTCGCTGCGCAATGCGCCGAGTTCGTCCATGCGGGTTTCGATCAGTTTGAGTTTGTCTTGCAGTAATTGCGTGACGGCGCTGTCCGGATCGGGCGACTTCCACAACGCGGCGACGCTGTTGCCGATCTCGCCGAGGGTAAAGCCCAGCCGTTGAGCGGTCTTGATGTAGAGCACCAGTTGCACCATGTCATCTGGATACTCGCGGTACCCGTTGGCGCTGCGTTGGGCCGCGATCAATCCGCGCTGCTCGTAGAAGCGCAGTGTGTCGCGGCTGACGGCGCTGGCCCGGGCTAGTTCACCGATGCGCATTCTGAGGTCTCGAGAGGGCTTGACCCTGGAGCATACTCCAGGCTTTAGCCTTGTTGCTCCCTGATTTTTTGGAGCAAGACAGATGTGGACTTCAGCGCAATATCGACGTTTGGTGCGCGGCAGCGCCTGGTATGACTTGATCGTGACGGCCGCGTTTGCCACGCCATGGAGTTTTGTGGCGTTGCATGGGGTACTGACGAGTGTCAGCCAGGCCTTGGATTTGCCCGGTGAACTGCCGGCGTTTGAGCCGATGCACATGCTGATGGCGAACCTGTTGGGATCGATTGTCTGTGTGTGGTCGGTGCTGCGGATTCGGGATCCGCAGCAGGTTTATGGACGGTATGACGCAGTCGGCAGATTTCTGTTTTCGGCTTGGCAGCTCTATGCCTTGCTCCATGGCGCCAGTTCGCTGTTGGTGCTTTTCCTGGTCTTTGAATTGGCGTGGGGCGTTGCTCAGGTGTTGCCTGTTCGGGCCTCATCGCGAGCAGGCTCGCTGCTACAGGGGAGTGCGGTCTAATGTGGGACCGAGCCTGCTCGGGATGAGGCCGGGCCGGTCAACCCTAATGCCCGCCCTGCCACGGCTGCCCCAACGACACCGGCGCATACAACCGTGTGCGCACGGCGTCCCGCGACAACAGCACCAGCACCACAATCGTCGCGACATACGGCAGCATCGCCAGCAGACTCGACGGAATCGTCAGCCCCAAACCCTGTGCCACCAGGTGCAGGATGCTGGCGAGCCCGAACAGGTACGCCCCCAGAAGCAACCGCCACACCCGCCAACTGGCAAACACCACCAGCGCCAGGGCAATCCAGCCGCGACCGGCGCTCATGTTTTCCGCCCACATCGGCGTGTAGGCCAGCGACAGGTACGCCCCGGCCAATCCCGCCATCGCACCACCGAACAGCACCGCCAGCGTGCGCACGCCCAGCACTGGCAAGCCCATCGCGCTGGCGGCATCCGGGTTTTCGCCGACGGCCTGAATGATCAGCCCGACACGACTTTTCACAATCACCCACGCCACCAACGCAAACAACGCGAACGACAGGTACACCAGCAGATCCTGCGCAAACAGCATCCGCCCGATCAGCGGGATCTCGCTCAACCAGGGGATCGCTACCGGTTCAAAACCTGCCAGCGGTTTACCGACCCACGTCGCGCCGACAAACGTCGACAGGCCCACCCCGAAGATCGTCAGCGCCAACCCGGTGGCCACCTGATTGGCGTTGAACACCAGCGCCACCAACGCAAACAACGACGACAGCAACATCCCGGCGAGCATCGCCAGCAACACGCCAAGCCACAGGTTGCCGCTGTTCAGCGCGACGATAAAACCGATCACCGCGCCAAACAGCATCATGCCTTCCTGGCCGAGGTTGAGGACGCCGCTCTTCTCACAGATCAGTTCACCCAGCGCCACCAACAGCAACGGCGTGCCGCAGCGCACCATGGCGTAGAAAATATTGCTCAGCAGATCGATATCCATCACAGCGCTCCTGCATGAATGGCGGTGGCGGGCGAACGGCGCGCCCAGCGCAGATTCAGACGCGGTCGATAGAGAATCAGCACGTCACTGGCCAACAGGAAAAACAGCATCATGCCCTGGAACAATTGGGTGATCGCTTGCGGCAGATTCATGCTCATCTGCGCGCTCTCGCCACCGATGTACAGCAGTGCCATCAACAGGCTGGAAAATAGAATCCCGATGGGGTTGAGTCGCCCTAGAAACGCCACGGTGATCGCGGCATAGCCGTACCCCGGCGAGACTTGCGGCACCAGTTGGCCAATCGGCCCGGTGACTTCACACACGCCGGCCAGCCCCGCCAATCCACCGCTGATCAACAGCGCCAGCCAGATCAGGCGCTTCTCGCGAAACCCGACAAAACCCGCCGCACGCTTGTCCAGCCCGAGCACTTTGATCTGGAACCCGACAAAGCTTTTCTGCAATAACACCCACACCGTCACCAACGCGAGCAAGGCAAAATAGACCCCCGCGTGAACCCGCCCGTCCTCCATCAACAGCGGCAATCGGCTGGCATCGCCAAACATCGCCGACTCCGGAAAGTTGAACCCGGCCGGATCCTTCAGTGGCCCGTGCACGCAGAACAGCAACAGGTTCAGGGCGATGTAATTGAGCATGATGCTGGTCAGGATTTCATTGGCATTGAAGCGCGTGCGCAACCACGCCGTCAGCCCGGCCCAGGCCGCGCCGGCCAGCGTGCCGACGAGCAGCACAAACACCAACGCCCAGCGGCTTTGCAGGCCAATAAGGTTGACCGCCAACGCACTGCCGGCCAGCGCGCCGAGCAGCAATTGACCTTCGGCGCCGATGTTCCAGATCCGCGCCTGATAAGCCACGGCCAGACCCAAGGCGCAGAGCAGAATCGGCAGCGCCTTGACCAACAATTCGGAGACACCATACACGTCGCTGACCGGTGCGATCAGCAGCGTGTGCAACGTCAGTAAAGGGTCATGGCCCAGCGCGATAAACAGCAGCGAGCCACAGCCTAAAGTCAGGACCGCCGCCAGTAACGGCGAGCACCACAGCATCAGGCGCGATTGCTGGCCGCGGGGTTCGAGAGAAAGCAGCATGTGAAACTCCGTTAAACCGGTGCGTGTGCAAGTGATTGAGAGGCGTCGAACTGGCCGGCCATCCAGGCGCCGACGTCGATCAGGCGGGTGTCGACAGTTGCCTTGAGTGGCGACAAGCGTCCGCTGCACAAGGCGCCGAGCCGGTCGCTGATCTGGAACAGTTCGTCGAGGTCTTCGGAGATCACCAGGATCGCCGCGCCGGCATCGCGCAAGGCAATCAGCGCGCGGTGAATGGTCGCGGCGGCGCCGACGTCCACGCCCCAGGTCGGGTGCGCGGCCACCAGCAGTTTCGGTTGCTGAAGCATTTCCCGACCGAGGATGAATTTCTGCAAGTTGCCACCGGACAGACTGCGGGCCGGCGTTTGCGCATCGGGCGTCTTGACGCCAAAGCGGCGGATGATTTCCTCGGCCAGCGCATTGACCTTGGTCCGCTGGATCAACCCGTTGCGCACCAGGCCCTGTTGAAAGGCAGTGAGCAGGGCGTTGTCGGCCAGGCTCAACTCCGGCACCGCGCCGTGACCCAAACGTTCGGCGGGGACGAATGCCAGGCCGAGCGTGCGGCGAGCGTCTGGCGGCAAATGAGCCACCGCTTGCCCGCCAAAACGCAGGGTTTCACCGTCGTTGCGGTGCAGGCGTTGTTCGCCGCTGAGCAGCGCCAGCAATTCATCCTGGCCATTGCCTGCCACCCCGGCGATGCCGACGATTTCGCCGCTGCGCACTTGCAGGTCGATGTTCTTCAGCGAGCAACCAAACGGATCCGGGTTGTGCCACGACAATCCGCTTACGTTCAAAAAAGCATCACCGCCCACAACCTTCGGGTAATCAGTGATCAGTTCGGCCGCTTCCCCGACCATCAACTTTGCCAGCTGCTGATCCGAGCACTCCGCCGGCACGCAATGCCCCGCCACACGACCGCCGCGCAGCACCGTCGCGCTGTGGCACAACGCCCGCACTTCACCGAGCTTGTGGCTGATAAACAGAATGCTGCAGCCCCCGGCTGCGAGCCGGCGCAGGGTGACGAACAATTCGTCGGCCTCTTGCGGGGTCAGCACCGAGGTCGGTTCATCGAGAATCAGCAGGCGGATGTCCTGCATCAGGCACCGAATGATTTCCACCCGCTGCCGTTCGCCAATCGACAGGCTGTGGACAAGTCGCTCCGGTTCCAGTGCCATGCCGTAGCGCCGGGACACTTCACGGATTTTTGGCTCAAGTTGTTTCGGTGTGCCGGCCGCCGCGCCCATCGCCAGCGCAATGTTCTGCGCCACGCTGAGGGTTTCGAACAACGAGAAGTGCTGGAACACCATGCCGATCCCTAAATCGCGAGCCTGAGCCGGGTTGCGCATGGTCACGCGCTGGCCTTGCCAGATCATCTCGCCGGAATCGGCACGGGTGACGCCGTAGATAATTTTCATCAGCGTACTTTTGCCTGCGCCGTTTTCGCCGAGCAGCGCGTGGATTTCGCCAGGCGCAATACTCAGGTCGATGGCGTCGTTGGCCAGGCAACCCGGGTAGCGTTTGCTGATTTTGCGCAGTTGCAGGCGCGGCGTTTGGTCGGGGATCGGCACGGGGTTGGGCATGACAGGCTCGGATCGATGGACGTTGTGCCTGTGGATAAAGCAATTTCCTGGCCATTGAGTCAGGAAAAATGAAAAAACGTGTCGGCAGAGGCGTCGGGAGCGCTGCTTCGCCATCTTGCGATCTCTAACCAGGCACCACATGAGGGCGAAGCCGTTGTTCAGGCTCCGGTTTTGCGCATGCGAGTTTGGTTAAAAAACGAGCAATTGAATGAAAGCCATGCCGGATATGGGGCCGCGCCAGCCATGAACGGGTTATCCACAGATTGCTCCACAGTATTTGTGCGCAAGCGTAAAGCTCGGGCATAAGCAATGACCGGCTTTCTTCTAAAGGTGCTAAACCATGCTAACTGATTGTTTTTACGTGGATTTAGTTTGTTTAATGGCGAATTGGACGAAAAATAAGCAATGCCCGCAAAGCCGCATGACAGAAGGGTTACAGCGGTATGTGCTCAGGTTATCCACAGCCGGGTGCACAGTAGATGTGGGCAAATACATGGGATCGATGGAAGGGCGTTGAGCGTTGTTGGTGCGCTCAGCGCTGCAACAGAATGCGTCCGCGACTCAAATCAGCGAGCTGCGTTTGCAGGGTGTCGATCTGCGCTTCGCCCATCGCCAGTTTCAGCTCCACGCCATTGGCGGTAAATGTTTCTTCTACAATCAGTCCGCCCAGTTCGGCCACTCGCAGCTTCAGCAGCGTCAGTTCGCCAAACCCACAGGCGCAACTCAGTGGCACACGGCTGATCAGCTCGACTTTCGGTGCCGCTTGCAGGCACTTGTTCGCACCGCCGCCATACGCTCGGGCGAGGCCGCCGGTGCCGAGTTGAATGCCGCCATACCAACGGATCACCAGCACCGCGACCTGGTCGCAATCCTGTGCGTCGATCGCCGCCAGAATCGGTCGCCCGGCGGTGCCCCCAGGCTCCCCGTCATCGGTGCTGCGGTATTGGGCACCGAGTTTCCACGCCCAACAATTGTGCGTGGCGTTCAGGTCGCTGTGCTGCTCGATGAATGCCTGGGCTTCATCAGGGCTGCTGATCGGTGCGGCCAAAGTGATAAAGCGGCTTTTGCGAATTTCTTCGCGGTATTCGCAAAAGCCGCTGAGGGTAAATGGCATAAGAGTCTTAAATGGTTGGAGTCAGGCCGCAGCCTTTGAGAATGATGCGGATCAGGTTGTCGCCGGCGTCTTCCATGTCTTGCTTGGTCAATTTGGTGCGGCCGCTGACCCGGCAAATCTGCGTGGCAAAGTCCGCGTAATGCTGGGTGCTGCCCCACAACAGAAAGATCAGATTGACCGGGTCGACCGGGTCCATTTTGCCAGCGTCGATCCACGCTTGAAACACAGCCGCCCGGCCCTGGAACCAGGCGCGATAGTCCTGGTTGAAATATTCGGTCAGGCACTCACCGCCGCTGATCACTTCCATGGCGAAGACTCGCGAGGCTTGCGGCTGGCGGCGGGAGAATTCCATTTTGGCGCGAATGTACCGCGTCAGCGCTTCGGCCGGATCATCCTCGGCGGTGAGGGTGTTGAAGGTGCTGTCCCACAACTGCAGGATGTTGCTCAACACCGCCACATACAACCCGAGCTTGTTGGTGAAGTAGTAATGCAGGTTCGCCTTGGGCAACCCGGCATTCAGGGCGATGGTGTTCATGCTGGTGCCTTTGAATCCGTGACGGGCGAACTCGTCTTCGGCGGCTTTGATGATGGTCTCTTCGTTCTTCTGACGAATGCGGCTGGCAGGTTTGCCGCCGTGAGCGGGGACTTCAAAGGTCATAGGCACTTCCAAACAGGTGGGTGGGTGCAACCAATGCGTTGATAGCGCACCCATGGGGATCCGACAAGTCCTGATGCAATAAAAGCGCCGCGACTTTTTAGCGTGTGGCGGCCAGGCTCTCCAAAAAACTTTCCAGTACCAAATGCGGGCGACGTCCCTTGCGTGTAACCGATGCGAGGCTCAGGTCATAGAAGCGTGCGTTGGGTTTCAGTGCGCGCAAACGACCCTGTTGAACCCAGAGGCTCGCGTAGTGATCCGGCAGGTAACCGATGTAGCGCCCGGTCAGGATCAGAAACGCCATGCCTTCGCGGTCCGATGCACTGGCGGTGCAATTGAGTGCCTGATAATGCGCCTGAATCTCGGCTGGCAAGCGGAAGGTCGGGGCGATGGCGTCCTGACTGTTGAGGCGCTCGTCGTCCAGTTGTTTGTCGTCGACGTAGAACAAGGGATGCCCGACCGCGCAATACAACAGCGAACGTTCGCTGTAGAGCGGTTGATATTCCAACCCCGATAGCGCACTTGCCTGCGGCACCACGCCGACATGCAGACGGCCGTCGAGTACGCCTTGCTCGACTTCATTTGGCGCGATCATGCGGATCTGAATCTGCACATCCGGTCCGCGCTCCTTCAATTGCGCCAGCGCATGAGTGATACGCATGTGGGGCAGGGTGACGAGGTTGTCGGTCAGGCCAATGGTCAACTCGCCGCGCAAGTGTTGATGCAGACCGTTGACCTCGGTGCGGAAACTTTCCAGCGCACTCAATAGCTGCAATGCCGATTGATACACCTCGCGGCCTTCTTCGGTCAGGGAAAACCCGGCGCGACCGCGCTGGCACAGACGCAGGCCGAGGCGCTGTTCCAGGTCGCTCATTTGCTGACTGATCGCCGAGCGGCCAATCCCGAGCACCGATTCCGCCGCAGAGAAACCGCCGCATTCCACCACGCTGCGAAAAATCCGTAGCAGGCGGATATCAAAGTCGCTGACTTGTGCCAGCGGATCGGGGCGACGAGTGCTCATGCTCTAATTACTCAAAGTTTAGTGGCGGTCTGACTGAACATTAGAAAAGTTGGATTTCACAGACTTTATCCCCGTGGCAATTTAGCTGCAAGAACGCTTTTCATCTCCACGCCGCTTATTGCCTTGCGAGGTTTTGCCCATGAACTTGCCTGAAAACGCCCCGACTTCCCTGGCCAGCCAGCTCAAGCTCGATGCTCACTGGATGCCCTACACCGCCAACCGGAATTTCCAGCGCGATCCGCGACTGATCGTGGCGGCTGAAGGCAGTTGGCTGACGGACGACAAGGGCCGCAAGGTCTACGATTCGCTGTCCGGTCTGTGGACCTGTGGCGCCGGGCACACCCGCAAGGAAATCCAGGAAGCGGTAGCCAAGCAATTGGGCACCCTCGATTACTCGCCGGGCTTCCAGTACGGTCATCCGTTGTCGTTCCAGCTGGCCGAGAAAATCACTGACCTGACGCCGGGCAATCTGAATCACGTGTTCTTCACTGATTCGGGTTCCGAGTGTGCGGATACCGCGGTGAAGATGGTTCGCGCTTACTGGCGCCTGAAAGGCCAGGCAACCAAAACCAAAATGATCGGCCGTGCCCGTGGTTACCACGGCGTGAACATCGCCGGCACCAGCCTCGGCGGCGTCAACGGCAACCGCAAAATGTTCGGTCAGGCGATGATGGACGTGGATCACCTGCCGCACACCTTGCTGGCGAGCAATGCTTACTCGCGCGGTATGCCGAAAGAGGGCGGTATCGCGCTGGCCGATGAGCTGCTCAAGTTGATCGAACTGCATGACGCGTCGAACATCGCCGCCGTATTCGTCGAGCCAATGGCCGGTTCCGCTGGCGTGCTGGTTCCGCCTGAGGGCTACCTCAAGCGTCTGCGCGAAATCTGCGATCAGCACAACATCCTGCTGGTGTTCGACGAAGTGATCACCGGTTTCGGCCGTACCGGCTCGATGTTCGGCGCAGACAGCTTCGGCGTGACCCCTGACCTGATGTGCATCGCCAAGCAAGTCACCAACGGCGCGATCCCGATGGGCGCGGTGATTGCCAGCTCCGAGATCTACCAGACCTTCATGAACCAGGCGACGCCCGAGTACGCCGTGGAATTCCCGCACGGTTACACCTACTCCGCGCACCCGGTCGCTTGCGCTGCAGGCCTGGCCGCCCTCGACCTGCTGCAAAAGGAAAACCTGGTGCAGAGCGTGGCCGAGGTCGCACCGCATTTCGAAAATGCGCTGCACGGCCTGAAGGGCTCGAAAAACATCATCGACATTCGTAACTACGGTCTGGCCGGTGCGATTCAGATCGCGCCTCGTGACGGCGACGCCATTGTGCGTCCGTTCGAAGCGGGCATGGCCTTGTGGAAAGCCGGGTTCTACGTGCGCTTCGGCGGCGACACCCTGCAGTTCGGCCCAACCTTCAACAGCAAGCCGCAAGACCTTGATCGTCTGTTCGACGCGGTCGGCGAAGTGCTGAACAAAATCGACTGATTTTTCCCTTCTATATAGAGGCGCTCTTTGACGGGCGCCTGCGGACAACTTTTCAGGAGCCCTGCATGAGCCTTATCCCGCATTTGATCAACGGCGAACTGGTGACCGAAGACGGTCGCACCGCCGACGTGTTCAACCCGTCTACCGGCCAGGCGATCCACAAGCTGCCATTGGCCAGCCGCGAAACCATCCAGAAAGCCATCGACTCGGCCAAGGCTGCATTCCCGGCCTGGCGCAATACTCCGCCGGCCAAACGTGCGCAGGTGATGTTCCGCTTCAAGCAACTGCTGGAACAGAACGAAGCACGTATCGCCCAACTGATCAGCGAAGAGCACGGCAAGACCCTGGAAGATGCTGCCGGTGAACTGAAGCGCGGTATCGAGAACGTCGAGTTCGCGTGTGCGGCGCCGGAAATTCTCAAGGGTGAATACAGCCGTAACGTTGGCCCGAACATTGATGCCTGGTCAGACTTCCAGCCGTTGGGCGTAGTTGCCGGTATTACTCCGTTCAACTTTCCGGCGATGGTGCCGCTGTGGATGTATCCACTGGCGATCGTCTGCGGTAACTGCTTCATCCTCAAACCCTCCGAGCGTGATCCAAGTTCGACGCTGTTGATCGCTCAGTTGTTGCTGGAAGCCGGTCTGCCGAAAGGCGTGTTGAGCGTTGTGCATGGTGACAAGGCTGCCGTAGATGCGCTGATCGAAGCGCCGGAAGTCAAAGCGTTGAGCTTTGTCGGTTCGACGCCGATTGCCGAATACATCTACGCCGAAGGCACCAAGCGCGGCAAACGCGTTCAGGCACTGGGCGGCGCGAAGAACCACGCGGTGCTGATGCCGGATGCAGACCTGGATAACGCCGTCAGCGCACTGATGGGCGCGGCTTACGGTTCTTGCGGTGAGCGTTGCATGGCGATCTCTGTGGCCGTGTGTGTCGGTGATCAAGTGGCCGATGCGTTGGTGGCCAAACTGACGCCGCAGATCAAGGCATTGAAAATTGGCGCAGGTACCACTTGTGGCTTGGACATGGGGCCATTGGTCACCGGTCAGGCTCGAGACAAAGTCAGTGGCTATGTAGAAGACGGCGTTGCGTCGGGTGCAACCTTGGTGGTGGATGGTCGTGGTCTGAGCGTCGCCGGTCATGAGGAAGGGTTCTTCCTGGGTGGTTGCCTGTTCGATAACGTCACCCCGCAAATGCGCATCTATAAAGAAGAGATCTTTGGGCCGGTGCTGTGTGTCGTCCGGGTCAACAGTCTTGAAGAGGCGATGCAGCTGATCAACGATCACGAGTATGGCAACGGCACCTGCATCTTTACCCGTGATGGCGAAGCGGCGCGGTTGTTCTGCGATGAGATCGAAGTCGGCATGGTCGGCGTCAACGTGCCGTTGCCGGTGCCGGTGGCTTACCACAGCTTTGGTGGCTGGAAGCGTTCACTGTTCGGTGACCTGCATGCGTATGGCCCGGATGGCGTGCGCTTCTATACCCGTCGCAAGGCCATTACCCAGCGCTGGCCGCAGCGGGCGAGCCATGAAGCGTCGCAATTTGCGTTCCCTAGCTTGTAAGTAGAAGGGAAGAAGGCCGAGCCCCTTGGGCTCGGCCTTCGTGTTTCTGGGCTTTTTTGACCTATATGACAGAAATGTGAAATTAGGTGTTGACGGCAGATTCTGGAAGTCTATAATTCGCCCCACTTCCGGCGCAGTCGAAACGGAAAACTCCTTGGTAAACAAAGAGTTACGCAGTTTTCGACAGCGAGTTGCTTCAGATCATCGAAGCCCAGAAGGAGTTGGTTGAGCAGTGTGTTGTCGCTCAATTGACGGTTCGATCTTCTCGGTCGAAAGCGGAGAAAAAGAGGTGTTGACAGCAGCGAGTAACGCTGTAGAATTCGCCTCCCGCTAACG
>NZ_CABVIR010000010.1 GCF_902498065.1 Pseudomonas fluorescens
CGCTCGATGGCCAGCGGCTATGCCGGTCTGGACAACGAACTGTTCTACCTCGACAAAACCATGATGGTCTTCGGCGACGCCAAGAAAGTCATCGAAGACATGGTCAAAGCCGTCGAGTAAAACCTGCCTCAGCGCAGCACTAAAATGAAGCGCCTTCCCCTATTCTACGAACGTTACGCTTTCGCAGGATAGGGGTGAAAATTTATAGACGAACGCTGGCAAAAGTTGACTCGTTACGTGCCTGGCTCAAAGCTGACATCGAACCGGCCAACGGCGAGAGCACCAATGCTTGCGGCAGCGGTATCATCGCCACCTGCTGCGTGGTATTGGAACCGACGCGCTCGTCACGCGGCGGAATGCCGAAGTATTCGCGGTAGCACTTGGAGAAGTGCGGCGTGGACACGAAGCCACAGATCGACGCCACTTCGATGATCGACATCGGCGTTTGCTTGAGCAACTGTCGCGCACGGACCAGACGCAGTTTCAGGTAGTAACGTGACGGCGAGCAGTGCAGGTACTTCTGGAACAATCGCTCGAGTTGCCGACGGGACACGGCGACGTACACCGCCAGTTCATCGAGGTCGATCGGCTCTTCCAGGTTGGCTTCCATCAACGCGACGATTTCCTGCAACTTCGGCTGATTGGTGCCGAGCATGTGCTTGAGCGGCACGCGCTGGTGATCCTGTTCGTTACGGATGCGCTCGTAGACAAACATTTCCGAGATCGCGGCGGACAGTTCACGCCCGTGATCACGGCTGATCAAGTGCAGCATCATGTCCAGCGGCGCGGTGCCGCCGGAGCTGGTGAAGCGGTTACGGTCGAGGGTGAACAGGCGCGTGCTCATGGCCACGCGCGGGAAAGCTTCCTGCATCGAGGCCAGACATTCCCAGTGCACGCTGCAATCGAAACCGTCCAGCAGGCCGGCGCAGGCCAGGGCCCAGCTGCCGGTGCAGACCGCACCGAGGCGGCAGGCCTTGCGGGCCTGGCTTTGCAACCAGGATACGTGTTCACGGGTAACGGTGCGCTGTATGCCGACTCCACCGCAAACGATGAGCGTGTCCATTGGCGGGGCTTTGTGCATGGAAGCGTCGGGGGTGATTTGCAGGCCATCACTGGCCCAGACCTGGCCGCCATCGACGGTGAGGGTGGTCCAGCGATACAGCTCGCGACCGGACAACTGGTTGGCCATCCGCAGGGGTTCTACAGCGGACGCCAGAGAAATCAGCGTGAAATTGTCCAGCAGCAGAAAGCCGATGGATTGAGGTGCACGGTTCTGGGGTTGGGCCCCGGACTTGAACGACGTCATCGCAGTATCTCCTCACACAAAGCGGGTGAATGGCCTCAGGCAAAGGCTCTTTTTATTCTCCCATCCAAAAGTTGGTGGGTTTGTTCCTATTCAACTTGCAAAGGTCGTACCCGATTACATAGTTTTGAGCGGATCCAAAAACGACATCACCCAATGTCTCTATGCTGAGGGTTTGCAGGGCGAAAGCCCTAAGGAAAACGCCTGAGTTTGTACCTGCGTTCATCAACGTTGTGCACTTTCGAAGCATATACGCGAGAGATATCTATAAACGACAACTTACTTGTCACCGACATCCACATGTCGGTTTTTGAATAAAAATAATGACCAATGCCCCGATTTGGGTTGGCATAAGCGCCATGCGCGATAAAAGTGCTCTATGACCGGGACAATGCGTACCAGTAACCGGACCTAGGCCGATATATGTTGGCGCTGATGCGATTTTGACCCAAGCCGCCGGAAGTCATTGACCCATTCGAATACTCAGCAATCATGACCTTGCGTGGGATTTCAGAGGCTGCACATGGGTCAGCTAAAATCAGTACCCTGGGTCAAAATCGCATCAGCGCCAACACTTTGCACCACATGGTGGATGTCATGACGCCAAAGATTGGTACTAAGTAGCGATTGCCTGCTCGTCGTCGGTCCGGAGCTCGCCCAATACTGAGCGCACCGGACGAGGTGCACCGAGATGCAGGTAACGTAGTTCATCCATAAAGGCACTCCAAAGTGAAGGGCCGCCCTTTTCCAGCACCTCCGCGCGCAAAGATGCTTCCTTGCTCGGATGCGTATGCCGAACACCCCAGGCAGCCACATGCGCGAGCAGAGGCACAAGCTGTATTGCCGCTTCCGTGAGGCTGTAAATTCCTTTCTGCTGATGATTTGGATCCGGACATCTTGTCAGCAGGCCAGAAGCAGTCATTCGTGAATGGCCGTTTTCAACCGAGGCTGTGTAAAAACGTGTTGGAACAGGTATGACGGTCGGCGCCAGAACGAAAATCGCGCTCCTACAAAAATTTCAGGCCTGTTGGCTAGACAAACGCTGACAGATTTTACGTAGCAACGCAGACTTCAAAACGGTGCATTCGTTTTTACACAGCCAGGGCCGACTTCTGCCGATCGGGTAGGCTGGAGTAGGGGCGATTCACTTGGTGCTCTCAACCTCAGCCGTTCGATGAGCCGGCGTTGGTTCGACATCCATGATTGCGCCATGCTCGGTATCGATCAGATAGTTCACCGCCATTGCCCAGCTAAACCTCGTCGACCCCTAGGCCAGCGGCGGGTAGTCGGTATAGCCCTCTTCCGAACCACTGTAAAAAGTGGAGGCATCCGCGGTGGCCAGCGGCGCGTCCAGGAAGAAGCGTTCCGGCAGATCAGGGTTGCTGATGAACAGCGTGCCAAATGTGACTGCATCGGCCAGGCCGGTTTGCAGGGCCTGTTCCGCAGACTTCTGATCATAACCAACATTCAACACGAAAATCCCTGAGAACCGCTTGCGAGCCCCGGGCGCCAAGGGTTTCGCGCCTTCCGGCAGGGTCCCCGGTTCCATGAAATGCAGAATTCCAACGTTTTTCTTTTCCAGCGCCTCTACCGCGTACATGTAGGTCTGCTCGAGATTGGAGTCGCCCATGTCATTGTACGGAATGCGCGGCGACAGCCTGACCGAGATACGGGCCGGTCCGAAGACCTTGATTGCCGCGTCAGTGGCTTCAAGCAAGAACCGCGCCCGCTTCTCAACGGTGCCGCCATACTCGTCGGTGCGTTTGTTTGAGCCGTCTTCCAGAAACTGCGCGGGCAGGTAACCATTGGCACCGTGTACCTCTACACCATCAAAGCCCGCATCTTTCGCGGCCTGTGCAGCTTTTTCGTAGTCCGCAATGGTGGACTTGATTTCATCAATGGTCAGTTCGCGTGGGGTCACCGAGGGTTTGATGCCTTCTGGCGTGAACGCCTGGCTATTGAAGGGAACTGACGATGGCGCGACCGGGAGTTCTCCACCATGAAAATCAGGATGAGATGCTCTCCCGGTATGCCAGAGCTGGGCGAAAATGAGACCACCGGCTTCATGAACTGCCTGGGTTACCTTCTTCCAGCCCGCAATCTGTTCAGGAGTATAGATTCCGGGGGTATTCGTCCAGCCGACGGCCTGGGCGCTGATCTGGGTGCCTTCCGTAAAAATAAGGCCCGCCGATGCGCGCTGTGCGTAATACGTCGCAGTCAATTTGTTGGCCACCTGATCCTTGGATCGACCTCTTGTCATCGGCGCCATGAACACCCGATTCTTGAAAGTGAGTTCTTCGTTGTTCAAGGGGGTTAGAAGCTTAAAATTTTCCATACTTTCCTCAGAATAAATTTTATTGAATGTCCGCCCGCGCTTAACGATTTCTCAAGTGCGGCTTGACCAAAGAAATGCTCCCTGTCGGATGCTCGATTGGCTGGCTACAACCCCCCGGCAAGAGTGGCGAACGAAGGATCCGGTTCGGACCGCTCCCTTCAGTGAGGACAATTGACAAGGTATCAATAATAAACCTAGTGTCAATTAGGCACTATTCGTAGACCTAGTAGGTTTGAGGATACCTACTGTCAGGAAATAGTCGGCGGCGCATGAGCTGTCGAGCCGTCGACAGTGGCCTCGCGCGTAAGAGCAGTGGCGCTCTGCGTTCATGATCGAACAAGCCTGAGCAATCGATGTGAAGATTCGGTTGAAGTAGGTATCGAGATTGACTGCCCGCGCATGAAAGGCAAAAACTAGCGCACTGCCAACAACAAAAAGCGTTGGCAGAGTTCCATGCTTACCAGGTCGCACTGGTTCCACTGAGATCTTCGGTGTTTCTCAAGACATCGGATTACAAGTCCCGAAGCGCAGCATGGGCGGCCGACAACGCGTTCATGTAATCGAGTGAAACAGCCTTCCCTACGTACTTGTCGTTCCGATTGCAGCGGCGTCGAACTTCTGCCGGGCAGCATCAACCTCCGGCATCTTGGCGAGCGTCCATTCATGCAGTGCCCGAAAAGGTTGTTGCAGCGTGCGGCCCAGCGGCGTGACTCGATACTGCACCGCGACTGGCGAAAGCGAAATCACCTCGCGCGATACCAAGCCGTTGCGCTCCAGCCGGCGGAGACATTGAGTTAGCGCTTTCTGGGTGACGCCTTGCAGGCGACGACGGATCGCGTTGAAGCGTTGCGGACCGTCATCAAGCACGGCTAACACCATCATCGACCATTTATCAGCGATCTGGTCGAATAAAGCTCGGCTAGGGCAGTCGGACGAAAAACACAGCGGTTCGAGTTCAAGCATGGCGGTTTCCTTCTATATACCTAGGCGATCTCAGGCGCTAGATTGACGCCAAGTTTACTAGATATACTGAGCCTAAGAACGCTTTCTTCTGTTGTAGTGTTGGCGCTGATTGGAAACCGACACGTGCTCCCCATGACCTATGTCTCGTACTCGTCGCTTGGTTAAGTCACAGGCACGCAGCTTGTGTCGATAGCCAAATTGAACAGCGCCAAATCCCTCGTCTTCTCAGCAAGCTGGAGCCTTACTCGGATGGCCCAGATATCCCTGACTCGGAGCGGAGCTTTCTGTCCAACAAGTATCCCGTTATTCCATGGCTGATGCCGATATTTAGCAATGGTGTTCATGATGGTGTCCTCCACGTGGGTGGAGGACTAGGGTGGATCAGTCGCGCGGCACCGTTGTCGGATTCGGCCAGAAGCGGTCGGTGATCTAAATGAATAAATCTGCCCCCGTTTTCTTAACCGCATGAGATGAGCGTTGCACCTTGATTTAGAGATGCATCAAATCGGCGTTGGCAATAAATCAGGAGACTTGGCGAGGCAAGCCCTGCAGTCCGGCGTCACTACTTAAAGCCCCGTTGACGAGCAAGAGTTGTGAGTGTGCAGCGATTTTCGCCCAAGGGGCCGCCATGCTGATGGTTCTCCGCTCGCACCCTGGCCGTGGCCTAGGAGGCTATTTAGGTCGCTCATGGAATGCAGCAAAAATATCCGCCATAAAATCCATGAAAACGATGGCTCGCTGGGGCAGCAGCCGATTCGCTAAGTATACGATTTGGATCGGAACGGGTGGCGCCACGTATTCGTTAAGCAGTAATTGAAGATTGCCACTTCTCAGCCCTTCCTCATATAGCCATTGAGGCCCCTGCGCGATTCCCAATCCTGCATTGACGTACTCACGTATCGCCTCAGGGGAGTTGACACGCAGTCGTCCGGAGATCGGGACATCACTATCCTTAAACCGCCAGTTGGTTCCAGTGGATAGCAGGGTATAAATGAGGCAGTCGTGTTCCTTAAGGTCATCAGGCGAAGAGGGAGATCCATGTTTCTCTAGGTACGCACGGCTGGCAACGCACACACGCTCGAACCAGGCTAGTGGCCGGGCTCGCATTGCACTGTCCTCCAGGTGCCCAATACGAATCGCGAGTTCTGCGCCCTCGTCGACTAAATTGACGTAGCGATCATTGATTTGAAGATCGAGCGACAGTTCGGGATAACGCCCTAGAAAGCTCGCGACGTGCGGTACGATGAAGGTGTGAGCCAATGCGGTCGGGCAAGCGACGCGCAATAACCCAGACGGCGTTACGTTCCCTCTCAGTGAGGACTCTGACTGTTCCACTGAGTCCAGAATACGCCGCGCATCTGCGTAGTACCGTTCACCCTCGGGCGTGAGCATCAGCTTTCGCGTGGATCGGTGAAGCAGCCTGGTTTGCAAATGGTTTTCAAGAGCAGCGACGTAACGACTGACGTTCGGTTGCCCTAGTCCTAGATCACGCCCCGCAGCAGAAAAACTACCTGTCTCGACAGCGCGTACAAAACAGCTCATCAGCAACAACCGATCCATCACGCTCCTTTTCATGCAGATTTCGCATGAGATCTATTCTATTTGCCCATCTTATCAGTGCACTGACATGAATACATAGTTGCTCTCAGAAGGTCAGTCGTCCGGCTGGCCGCCCCGAAAGAGAGGAAATTTACATGTCCCGTTTACAAGGCAAGCGTACCCTCATCACTGGCGGTACGAGCGGCATCGGTCTGGAGACCGCCAAGCAATTTCTCGCCGAAGGCGCACGCGTGATCGTCACAGGCGTTAATCCTGAGTCCATGGCAAATGCTCAAGCTATTTTAGGTAGCGAAGTCCTGGTGCTGCGAGCCGACTCAGCTAGTGTCGCAGCCCAGAAGGAGCTGGCGCAGGCTGTTCAGTCTCATTACGGGCAGCTCGACGTTGCTTTCCTCAATGCAGGCGTATCCGTCTGGAGGCCAATCGAAGACTGGAACGAGGAGATGTTCGATCGCTCCTTCAACATCAATGTCAAAGGCCCTTACTTCCTTCTGCAAGCACTGCTGCCGACTTTCTCTAATCCTGCATCGGTCGTTCTTAACACCTCGGTAAGTGCGCACCTGGGCGCCGCGCGTTCATCCATTTATGCCGCAACAAAGGCTGCCTTTCTGAACATGTCGAAAACGCTCTCTAGCGAGCTTCTACCGCGTGGTGTTCGAGTAAATGCGGTCAGTCCTGGTCCGATCGACACGCCGCTGTACGACAAGGCGGGTATACCCGATGCCTACCGCGAGCAGGTCAATAAAGATATTGCTGCGACTATCCCATTTGGCCGTTTTGGCACGCCTGAAGAAGTAGCTAAGGCGGTGCTGTACCTCGCGTCGGACGAGTCTCGTTGGACGTTGGGAACAGAAATTATTGTTGATGGTGGTCGCTCGCTTTAACGAGATAGGCACGCCTTCGAGTCTGTACATCCCGCTTCCTGCCCGGAAGCGGGAGTTGTCGAAATAACAGTGGGTATTCAAATGTCGCAATCACAGCTCACGCTCGTTAGCCACGAGCTTTGTCCGTTTGTTCAGCGAGTGGCAATTTTACTCCTCGAAAAAGGGGCTCCATTTCAACGGGTTGATGTGGATTTGAAGGACAGGCCCAGCTGGTTTCTGGTCATGTCGCCAACGGGCAAAGTCCCGCTTCTTATGGTGCAAAAAGGCGATGAGGAAGCGACCGTACTTTTCGAGAGCGTCGCTATCTGTGAATACATCGAACAGGTGTATCCGGAGCCCGCTCTGCACCCGAAAGATGCGATTTCCCGTGCTCAACACCGTGCATGGATCGAATTCGCCACTGGTATGCTTGCTGATGCATGGGGATATTTGAACGCAACGGATCAGCAGACAGCGCTTGCTAAGTCTTCAGCGCTGAGGGGAAAGCTGGAGAGGCTTGGCGGTGAAAAGATGGAGGGGCCGTACTTCGCTGGCGAAACGTTCAGTATGGTGGATATTGCTGTAGCCCCAGTTTTCCGCTATTTCGACATACTGGGATTCGAACAAAGTCATTCATTGTTTGATGGACTTGGTCGCATTGCCGAGTGGCGTCATGCACTGGCCAATCGCGCTAGCGTTCAAGCGGCTGTCGCCGAGAATTATGCAGACCGGTTACGCAAACATCTGCTGGAGGTGAAGGCCATTTTAGTCAGATGAGTCATAAATATGAGTCCAGTCTCTCGTATGGCGGGACTTAGCCTGGTGCGACGGTGGAGTTGGGTCTCCTTTGCGAATTTGCAGGAGGCCCGCTTTCCTATTCTTCAGGAAAGTGCCTATGCAACGGATAGCGATCTGAGCTTTCGTTGGCGCTCCATATCCGCTTTTGGCCGTTTTCTGCCTGTCACAAGGGGCAGAAGCAGTCATCCGAGACTGCCACTCTCAGATAGCGAGTTGGCGTTTGCGGTAGTTGGAGCTAGCCATGCTCGCCCCCCCCATCCATGCAACCCGTTTCGTCCTACTGCTCCAGCATCAAACTGCGCCAAACGATCACTGGCGGTTCAACAGATACAACTTCCGGTTGCAACTCTTCCTGTTTCTGCAACTCTGGCGGAGTCACCACGGATGATGGCTGCTGATGCGGAAAAAGTTGCGCGGCCTCTGCGGTCGACTCATCGATAGGCAGCGTAGTCATTTGATCGTCACAACGACCTTGCCCTTGGCTCGTCCCTGCTCGACGTACTTCAATGCCTCTCCCGTTGATTCAAAGGTGAAGGAGCGGTCAACCACAGGTTTGATGATTCCGGCCTCAATGAGCGCGGTGATTTGTTGCAGTTGGGCGCCATTGGCCCGCATGAACACGAACGTGTAGCTGACGTCCTGCTTGCGTGCCTTGCGCCGAATACCGAGGCTCAGCAGGCGCATGACTTGCTTCAATGGCCAGGACAACCCTTGCTCCTGCGCGAACTGCGCAGTGGGTGGCCCTGAGATGGAAATGAGTTGGCCACCGGGCTTGAGGACCTTGAGTGACTTCTCCAGTACGTCCGCGCCGAGGCTGTTCAACACCACGTCGTAGTCGTGCAAGACACTTTCGAAGTTCTGCTGTGTGTAGTCGATCACCAGATCGGCCCCCAGCGCCTTCACCCATTCGACATTCGCGGTGCTGGTGGTGGTCGCGACAAAGGCGCCGAGGTGTTTGGCAAGTTGGATGGCGAGGGTGCCGACACCGCCGGAGCCGGCATGGATCAGCACTTTCTGGCCCTTTTTCAGTTGGGCGGTTTCGACCAGCACTTGCCAGGCGGTCAGTGCGACCAAGGGGATGGACGCAGCTTGTGCCATGTTGGTATTGGCAGGTTTCAGGGCGATCGCGTTTTCGTTCACGGCGATCAATTGGGCGAACGTCCCGATCCGCGCTTCGGGCGGGCGAGCGTAAACTTCGTCTCCCTGTTTGAACCGCTTCACTTGCGAGCCAACCTCAACCACCACGCCCGCCAGGTCATTGCCCAGTACTAGCGGAAATGAATAGGGCAGGATCAGTTTGAATTCGCCTTTGCGGATCTTCGAGTCCAGCAGGTTGACGCTGCTGGCGTGCACCTCAATCAAGACGTCGTGAGCACCCACCGCGGGGGCGGGCGCTTCGCCAATGCGCCCGGTGTTCTTGCCATAGCGATCAATTAAAAATGCCTTCATCGTTGTGCGGCTCTTGTCGGTTGGAATGAGGGGGGGGCGGAGCGTTTGCGGCGTTAATGTGCCGTGTTGTCAGGCATCAAGGAACGCCAGTGCCTTGGTCACAAAGTCAACGTAGTGCTGGAAAATGCCGCCGTGCCCGGCATCTTCATAAATGACCAGTTGCGCGTTGGGGATGCGGTTAGCCAGCGCAATCGAGTTAACGCTGGGCACCATGATGTCGTTGTCGCCGTTGACGATCAGCGTCGGCGTCCGCAAGCGCCTGAGGTTTTGGGGTGCCTGTTTGCCCCACGCGGTGATGGCTTTCAACTGCCGTAGGAAAGCTCTGGGCGTCGGGCCTTTGTCCCGATTTTTTTTGCGCTCTTTCAAGCGTTGCAAAAACAGCGATGCGGTTCGACGGCCATTGGGCGTCGAAGTAAAGAATAGGTAGAACTTGGGATCACGCAAGGTCAGCAAGCCTTTGAGCATCAATGGCCACGTCACCGAGCCGACCTTGTCGATACCGGTCCCGCCGGCCGGCCCGGTGCCGACGAGAATCAAGCGGCGCACCAATTCGGGCGCCTTCAGGGCAATGTCTTGAGCGACGAAACCGCCGAGTGAAAAACCGAGCACATCGACGGTCTCGAAACCCAGCGCGCGTATCAGTTGAATGGCATCGTCTGCCATTTCGCCGACCGTCAGTGGCGCGGTTCCACCGGAGCCGCCGATGCCGCGATAGTCGGTGGCAATGACGCGTCGTGTTTGTGCCAGGCCATCGATGATCCGGGGGTCGAAGTTGTCCAGCACCGCGCCCCAATGATTGAACAGTACGAGGGGCACGCCGGTCTTGAGGCCGATGTCGCGATAGGCGAAGGGAATGCCGTTGACCCGGATCGACTGATTCGTTGCGTTGACGAACGGCGTCTGCGAGCCCGCGGGGTTATTTGTTTTCGTGGGGGTCATGTCCACTCCGAACAAAGGCACGTAGTCGATGCAGTGCCTTGGGCACCTGCATCGAAACTTGCACGGGTGTTCGCTACAAAATGATCACTGTTGGGTCTGGTAGCGCTGGGCAACCGCAGACTGGCGGATTTGCTGCAGCAGGCCCTGACGTGCGGTCTGCAGGCCATCCCAGCGTTCAGCTTCATGCAGAGGCGGGATAGTCACCGGCTCACGCCGATCAAAACCGACCAGTGCGGCATCCACCAGATCGCTCACTTCCATGATTTCGTTCAAGGTGTTGATGTCGACGCCGGAGCGATCCCAGATCTCCGTGCGGGTGGCGGCCGGCAGCACGGCCTGCACGTAAACGCCCAGGGGCGAAAGTTCCAGGCTCAGGCCTTGGGAAAGGAACAGCACAAACGCCTTGGTCGCACCGTAGACCGACATGCCGAACTCCGGCGCCAGACCCACCACCGAACCGATATTGATGATCGCACCGTCGCCTGCTTTGGCCAGGCGTGGAGCGATGGCGCTGGCGAGCCGCACCAGCGCCGTGGTGTTGAGGGCGACCAGTTGCGCAACGCTGTCGGTGCTTTGGTCGATGAAGTTGCCGGACAGAGCGGCGCCGGCGTTATTGACGAGAATGCCGATACGGGCGTCGTCGCGCAGGCGTACTTCAACGGTTGTCAGATCGCCGAGGTGGGTTAGATCCGCCGGAATCACATCGACGGCGACGCCGTGTTCGCTGCGCAATCGGGCTGCAAGTGCGTCAAGGCGTGCCTGGTCGCGGGCGACCACGACCAGATCGTGGCCGCGTTGCGCGAAGCGCTCTGCGTAGACGGCGCCGATGCCAGTGGAGGCGCCAGTGATGAGAACGGTAGGGCGAGTGCTCATGGGGTCATCTCTCTTTCAGGATGTGTGAAAACAGAAAGCGCGGTCACTGATTGCTCAGCTTGCGGTGGCGCTCGATTCAGCCAACGTCGGGTAGTCGATGTAGCCTGCCGAGCCGCCGCCATAGAGGGTGGCGGGATTGAAGGCGGACAACGGCGCGCCGCTCTTGAGGCGCTCCACCAGATCCGGGTTGCCAATGAACGGGCGACCGAACGCAATCAGATCGGCCTGGTCTTCGGCGAGCCGCGAAATCGCCAGGTCCAGGTCATAGCCGTTGTTGGCGATGTAGGTATGTTTGAAGCGCTGGCGCAGGGCGCCGAAATCGAATGGCGCCACGTCACGCGGGCCGCCGGTCGCGCCTTCGACCACGTGCAGATAAACGACGCCGAGGGCGTCGAGTTGATCGACGACGTAATCGAATTGCGCCTGCGGATCACTGCTGGAAACGCCATTGGCCGGCGACACCGGCGACAAGCGCACACCGGTGCGATCCGCGCCGATTTCATTGACGACGGTGGCCGTTACTTCGAGCAACAGACGAGCACGATTTTCAATCGAGCCGCCGTAAGCATCGGTACGCAAGTTGGCGCTGTCCTTGAGGAATTGATCCAGCAAATAGCCGTTCGCGCCGTGAATCTCCACGCCATCGAACCCGGCGGTGACGGCGTTTGCCGCGGCCTGGCGGAAATCGGAGACGATCCCCGGTAGTTCGCTGATATCCAGTGCGCGCGGCTCGGAGACATCTTCAAAGCGGTTGTTGACGAACACTTTGGTGGCGGCGCGCAACGCAGAAGGGGCCACGGGAGCGGCGCCGCTTTCTTGCAGATCAACGTGCGACACACGGCCGACATGCCAAAGTTGCAGGAAGATTTTTCCGCCCTTGGTGTGGACGGCATCGGTCACTTTGCGCCAGCCATCTATCTGCGCCTGCGTGTAGATTCCGGGGGTGTCCTGATAGCCCTGGCCCTGTTGGGAAATCTGCGTGGCTTCGCTGATCAGCAAGCCTGCGCTTGCGCGTTGGCTGTAATAGGTGGCCGCGAACTCGCTTGGCACAAAGCCTTCGCCTGCCCGGTTGCGTGTCAGTGGCGCGAGGACGACACGGTTCGACAGCGTGAGAGCGCCAAGCGTGTAAGGGGTGAACAGATTCTGGTCGGTCATTTGGTCATTCTTCCGTGCCCGTTGATGGAGATCGGTTGTGCGTGCAATTAGGATGATGATCGAAATCTAAACTGTCAACAATTTTGATTATGATCAACATCTATGTATCATTGGCGCATGATTTCCCAGTGGACCATGAGGTATTGCACGTGAGAGTGACCAAAGCCCAGGCGCAGGCCAATCGGGAGCACATCGTTGAGACGGCCTCTGAGCTGTTCCGTGAGCGCGGCTTCGACGGCGTCGGTGTGTCGGATCTCATGGCGGCTGCCGGTTTCACTCACGGAGGTTTCTACAAGCATTTCGGTTCGAAGGCCGACCTGATGGCCGAAGCCTCGGCCAGCGGCCTTTTCAAATCGTTGGAAGGTGCTGAATCGCTCGATATTCCGGGCTTCATCGACGTCTATGTGACGAGGGAACATCGGGACGGACGTGGCAGCGGTTGCACCATGGCCGCGTTGTGTGGCGACGCGGCGCGTCAATCGGATGATTTGAAAGCGACGTTTGCCGAAGGGATCGAGCACACTCTGCAAACACTAGGGGACAAATATCCGACCAGGCCGGATGCCGCTTCAGGTGAGGGGAGAAAGAAAATGATCGACCTGTTGTCTCGTGCTGTCGGTGCGATTATTTTGTCGCGTGCCTGCCCGGATGATTCCGCACTGGCGGATGAGATCCTTGAGGTGTGCCGCGCTGAAATGTTTGCTTCGTTGTCGGTCAATGAAGTGGAAGCGGTGTAGAGGGGCGGTTCATTCAAAGCGTGTTTTTCGGTAGAACTTCGCTTTTGATGCTCGGATCCGAAAGTCAACTTTGGCAAAAGCAGCGGTTCATGAACGGCTACTTTTGGCCGGTCGCTGACTGTCATCATCGGTTGAATTAACAACCCAAAGCGGACTCGCCACGAAGCCTTAAATTCAAGCAGTTCTTGGCTCTTCGCGGTCAATGCGAAGCGCGCCAATTGCTCCCTCCGCCTCACCGTTAGATTTGATTAGTGCCTGGTATTTAAAGCCCCCCCTTGAGCGCGTTTTTTTAGAAAATTGATGGGTTATCGGTTAAATCGCTCGACCAATGAATACTGAGTTTTAGCGGTTTGGGTCAGTTCTTTGCTCAGTTCTGCCGAATGCCTGGCCTGTTCAGACGTCTGATCCGCCAGGTTGGCAATGGTCGTGATATTGCGGCTGATTTCCTCGGCCACGGCGGTTTGCTCTTCGGTCGCAGCGGCAATCTGTGTCGTCATGTCCGTGATGTTCGCCACCGCTTCACTGATCCCGACTAATGCATTATCTGCCTCAAGCACCCATGCCACACCTTCTTCGGCTTGGCGTTGACCGCTTTCCATGGATTTCACCGCATTGTTGGACGAGACCTGCAGCTTGGAAATCAGCTCATGGATTTGCGTCGTGGACTCCGTCGTGCGCTGCGCCAACTGGCGCACTTCATCGGCGACCACCGCAAAGCCTCGACCCATGTCGCCCGCCCGCGCGGCTTCGATGGCGGCGTTCAGCGCCAGCAGGTTGGTCTGGTCGGCAATGCCCTTGATCACATCGACTACCGTGCCGATTTCATTGCTGTCCTTGGCCAGTTGCGCGACTGTCAGCCCGGTTTCACCCACCACCACCGAGAGGCGCTGAATGGCTTCGCGGGTGTCCCGGGCCACGTCGCGTCCGCGTCCGGTCAACACATTGGCTTCCTGAGTAGCGTCGGCGGTTCGCTGGACGTGGCTGGCGACTTCCTGTGTAGTGGCCGCCATCTGATTGACCGCTGCCGACACCTGCTCGGTCTCGACCCGTTGGCGCTCAAGTCCACGGGAACTGTCGGTGGCGAGCCCGTCGGACCGGCCGGCCAGGCCGGTCAGTTGCTCTGCCGTATCCTGCAGCCGGGTGAGGCACGTCTTGAGCCGAGACGCCTGGCTGACAAACGCCGTTTCTAGGCGTGCCTGTGGGCCACGTTCGTCGCTGTACATTTTGGCTAGCAACGCGTCACAGGTTGAGGCCTCAGCTATTTCCAGCAGATGCAGCGCGCCACGGTTCTGCCGACTCGACACCCACAGTCCGAGCGGCACCGATACCCCGACAGCCAGGCTGATCGCCTCCGACATGCCGAGGAACACGCCACCCAATGCACCCACCAGGCCCATAGTCAACACCGGCAGCCAGGCGAGCAGGGCGGGTTGCCATTGATCACTGACCGGGACGGCCGACTTGCCCAGGCTGATGCGTTTATAGAGGGCTTCGGCGCGACGGATCTGTTCCGCCGTCGGCTTGACCCTGACCGATTCATAGCCCACAACCTCACGCCCCTCGAAAATCGGCGTGACGTAGGCGTTGACCCAGTAGTGGTCGCCGTTTTTCGAGCGATTCTTGACGATGCCCATCCACGGCTTGCCAAGCTTGAGCGCGCCCCACATATGGGCAAAGACGGCGGAGGGCACGTCGGGGTGACGAACGATGTTTTGAGGCGCACCGATCAGGTCGGACTTGTTGAAACCGCTGATCTCGACGAAGGCGTCATTGCAGTACGTGATGACTCCACGCGCATCCGTTGTCGAGATGAGCTTTTGTTGAGCCCCAAGGGCAATCTCGCGCTGCGTAACCGGCTGGTTGTTTCTCATCTGTATTGCTCCTATGCCCTAAGTAGGGGCATCGGCTGCAATATGAGAAAGGTTAATCTGAAATTTGCGCTGCCAGTACGCAAATGCATGCCCATTTCTTCAAGCAAATGCCCCTGCTGGCCGATAACCCGGACAGTCATGATCTTCTTCTTAAAATTGTCTGGAAATCTTCGATGCTGTCGTATCACCAAAAGCGTTTTCTGATCGTCGATGATTTCTCGGATTTTCGCAGTTCCGTCAGGTCCATGCTGCGTGAGCTGGGCGTCAAGGATGTGGACACCGCGGACACGGGTGAGCAGGCGCTGCGCATGTGTTCGCAGAAGTCCTACGATTTCATCCTGCAGGATTTTCACCTCGGCGATGGCAAGAAGAACGGTCAGCAGGTCCTCGAAGACCTGATGATCGAGAAGCTGATCAGTCATGAAGCCGTGTTCGTCATGGTCACCGCCGAGACCAGCCAGGCGATGGTGCTCAGTGCCCTGGAACACGAGCCCGATGCGTACCTGACCAAGCCGTTCAACCGTTCCGGCCTGGCTCAGCGCCTGGAGCGTCTGGAGCAGCGCAAGACCTTGCTCAAGCCGATCCTGCAGGCGCTCGATCGCGGTAAACCGGTTGAAGTGCTCAATGCCTGCATCGCTTTGTGCAAGCAGGACATCCGCTACTCGCCGCTGTGCCTGCGCTACCGCGCCGATGCCTTGCGCGACTTGAATCAGAACGAGGCGCTGGAGCGACTCTACGACGGCATCATTGCCGACCGGCCTTTGCCATGGGCGTTTGCCGGGCTGGGCCAGTTACTGTTCAAGAGGGGGCAGGTCAGCCAGGCCAAGGGCGTCTACGAAAAAGCCTTGAAAGTGTTCCCGATGATGCCGGCGCTCTATGACGGCATGGCTGACGTGCTGGTCGCCGAAGGCGACACCAAGGCTGCGCAGCGGGTGTTGGAGGAGGCGATTCGTTTGTCGCCGCTGGCCGTGCGCAGGCAAGCGTTGCTGGGCAAGTTGGCGATGACCAACGAAGATTTCGACACCGCGTCCAAAGCCTATCGTCAGGCCGTCAGCCAGGGCGCCCAATCCCGTTTCAAGGACGCCGAAAGCAACCTCGGCCTCGCCCATGCGTTGATCAGCAAGGGCAGCGAAAAGGGCCTGGATACCCGGACCCGGCTGGAAATCAACACCACGCTGAGTGCCGTGGCCAAGGAAAACCCTTCCGACCCGGGCCTGCAGATTCGTGCACGGCTGATGAAGGCCACCAGCCTGTTGCTCAACGACGCCGAAACTGCGGAAAAGCTCACCGAGCAAGCGATGTTGCGCCTCGATGGCATGGAGCAGTTCATGAGTGCCGAAGCGGCACTGTTGGTGGCCAAGCAACTGCAAATGCTCGGTCAGGCTGACGCCGGTGCTTCGATGCTGAAAAACTGCGCGGAAATCTATGGCGACGATCCGGCGGTGATGCAGGGCATCGCCAAACTGACCGACGACCCGAGCATCCTCAACTCCGGCAACGATGCGGCGGAGCTCAACCGTCAAGGCGTGCGGGTGTACAAGACCGGCAACCTGGTGGAGGCGCGGGCGGTGTTCCGTAAAGCCCTGGCGTTGCAACCGAAGAACATCAGTATTGCGTTGAACATGGCGCAATCGCTACTGCATGGCACCGATACCAGCGTGCCGTCGGCGGAGCTTGAAGAATGTCGCGCCTGCCTGAAAACGGTCGGCCTGATGCCCGACACCGATGCGCGGTATGCGCGTTATCAGAAACTGAAAATCAAGGCGTTCAGCGGATGAGCCAAGACAACCCGACACTGGATTTCTCCACGGTGATTGCTTCCACCGTGCACGACATGAAGAACTCTCTGGCGATGCTGATGCAGGCGCACAGCCAATGGCTGGCGCGCTTGCCCGACCCGGCGCGGCACACCCCGGAGCAGGGCGTGATCGAGTTCGAGTTCGCTCACCTCAACGGCATGCTGGTGCAGTTGCTGGGGCTGTACAAACTCGGCGTCAACCAGATGCCGTTGCAGCCCGCTTACCATGAACTGGATGACTTCATCGAAGCGCAATTGGCCTGCCATCAGGACGTGTTCGCCAGTCGCGGCATCATGGCGACTTACGAAGTGGACCCGCTGAGCCCGTTGGGTTTCTTCGACCGCGAGCTGATTGCATCGGTGCTGGCCAACAGCATTAACAACGCCATCCGTTACGCTCGTAACGCATTGTTGATCACGGTGAGCGACGAGGCCGGGCAACTGGTGCTGACCATCAACGATGATGGCGAGGGTTACCCGGCCGAGATGATCGAGCGTCAGGCCGATTACGTGCAGGGCATTAACCACAGCAGCGGCAGCACCGGCCTGGGTCTGTATTTCGCCGGTCGGATTGCTGCGTTGCATCAGCGCAACGGTATCGGTGGGCACACTGAAATCAGCAACGGCGGCCCGTTGGGCGGTGGCGTGTTCAGCCTCTATCTTCCCTGAGCGCAAGAATCCTGTGGGAGCTGGCGTGCCAGCGATGGCGTCCAGAAGATCGACGCAGAATCCAAAGGCCCCATCGCTGGCAAGCCAGCTCCCACAGAGGGCGAAGTTATTTGTAGGTTGAGTGCTTGATATTCCGAACACGCGGTGCCTATTTTGTACGGGTCGCCGTTCGCGGCTTGCACAACTACAAAGGATTGCGTCATGACAACCGATGGCCAGCGCTCACTCGCACAGCGACTGACGGGCATTGATGAGATTGAGTGTGTTACGCCGGACCTGAACGGCGTGCCCCGTGGCAAGGTTATGACGGCCGAAGGCTTTCTCGAGGGGCGGCGTTTGCAGATGGCGCGGGGTGTGCTGCTGCAATGCATCATGGGCGGATATCCGCCAGCGCGCTTTTACGGCAGCGATGACGGCGATCTGGCGCTGGTGCCTGATCCTGCGCAGATCCACCGCTTGCCCTGGAGCACGCAGCCGCGGGCCTTGGCCATTTGCGATGCCGACGAACTGACGGGCGAAGTCTCCTGTCTGTCGACTCGCAGTCAACTCAAGGCAGTTATCGCGCGTTACGCCGCCCTGGGGCTGGCGCCGGTGGTGGCCACCGAGCTGGAGTTTTTCGTCTTCGCACCCAACACCGATCCGACGCAACCGTTCCAGCCGCCGGTGGGCCTGGACGGTCGACGCGAGGACGGTCATTCGGCGTTCAGTGTCAGTTCCAATAACGGCTTGCGGCCGTTCTTCAGTGAAGTCTATGAATGCATGGCGGCCCTCGGTCTGCCGCGCGATACGTTCATGCACGAAATGGGCGTCACTCAGTTCGAGATCAACCTGTTGCACGGTGATCCATTGCTGCTGGCTGACCAGACCTTATTGTTCAAGCATCTGCTTAAAGAAGTGGCGCTCAAACATGGGCTGACAGTGGTCTGCATGGCCAAGCCGCTGGCACACACGCCAGGCAGTTCGATGCACATTCATCAAAGCATCGTCGAGATCGGCAGCGGGCGTAACGTGTTCAGCGACGCGGCCGGCGAACCGACGGCGACCTTCCGTCACTTCATTGGCGGCCAGCAGGCTGGCATGGCGGATTTCACCGCGTTGTTCGCGCCGAACGTGAATTCCTATCAGCGCTTGTGCCATCCGTTCGCATCACCGAACAATGCCTGTTGGTCCCACGACAATCGCGCGGCCGGTTTGCGTATTCCCGCCAGTTCGCCGGCCGCTCGTCGGGTCGAGAACCGCTTGCCGGGGGCGGATGCCAATCCGTATCTGGCGATCGCCGCGAGTCTGGCAGCAGGGTTGTATGGCATTGAAAACCAGTTGGAGCCGAGCGAAGCGATTCAGGGCGAATTCGAGGTGCCGGATAATCTTTCGTTGCCGTGTACCTTGCATGCCGCACTCGAGCGTCTGAAACGTAGCCAATTGGCGAAGGAACTGTTCGGCAAGGAGTTCATCGAAGGCTACGTCGCTTCGAAGACCATGGAGTTGACCAGCTTCTTTGATGAAATTACACCCTGGGAACGCCGTGTTTTAGCCGCCCAGGCCTGACGAACCTTCGTCTTCGGGCTATCTTTTCGGATAGCCCGTTTCTCACCGCAAGGAGCCGCTCGGAACGCCGATGCGCCAAATCTGGAAACCCTTTCGAGCGCTGTATTTTGCCTCGCTGATGATGTTGATCGGCTCCGGCTTGCTGAGTACTTACCTGGGCTTGCGCCTGGCGGCCGACCATGTCGACAGCCTGTGGGTCGGTGCGTTGATGGCGGCCAACTATTTCGGCCTGGTGCTGGGGGGCAAGATCGGTCACCGGTTGATTGCCCGGGTCGGGCATATCCGTGCCTATTCGGCCTGCGCCGGGATTGTCGGCGCCGCAGTGTTGGGCCACGGTCTGGTGGACTGGCTGCCGGCGTGGTTATTCCTGCGGGTCATCGTCGGTCTCGGCATGATGTGCCAGTACATGGTCATCGAAAGCTGGCTCAATGAGCAGGCCGAAGCCTCGCAGCGCGGGGCGGTGTTCAGCGGTTACATGATCGCTTCTTATCTTGGCCTGGTGCTGGGGCAATTGATTCTGGTCATGCACCCGGGCCTCGGTCTGGAGCTGTTGATGCTGGTCGCCCTGTGCTTTGCCCTGTGCCTGGTGCCGGTGGCCCTGACGCGGCGGATTCACCCGGCGCCCCTGCACCCGGCGCCGATGGAGCCGCGGTTCTTTATCAAGCGCGTGCCGCAGTCATTGAGCACGGTGCTGGGGGCGGGGCTGATCATCGGTTCGTTCTACGGTTTGGCGCCGTTGTATGCCTCGCAGCAAGGGTTGTCCACGGAGCAGGTCGGTCTGTTCATGGGTAGCTGTATTTTTGCCGGCCTGCTGGTGCAGTGGCCGCTGGGCTGGTTGTCCGACCGTTATGACCGGGCGCTGTTGATCCGCTGTTTTGCGCTGGTGCTGGCCGTTGGCGCGTTGCCGCTGGCGGTCATGAAACAGGTGCCGCTGGAGGTGTTGTTCATCACCGGTTTTATCTGCTCGCTGGTGAAGTTCTGCCTGTACCCGCTGGCGGTCGCGTTTTCCAATGACCACGTCGAGGCTGACCGGCGGGTGTCACTGACGGCGATGTTGCTGGTGACCTACGGCGTCGGTGCGAGTATCGGGCCGTTGGTTGCCGGGGTACTGATGAAGATGTTCGGCAGTCAGATGCTCTATGCCTTCTTCAGTTTCTTCGCGTTGGTGCTTGTGTGGCGGATCCGCCCGAAAGCGGTGACCAATCTGCATCAGGTCGACGATGCGCCGCTGCATCACGTCGCCATGCCGGACAGCATGTCGAGTTCGCCGCTGGTGGCTTGCCTTGATCCGCGGGTCGATGAACAAGTGGTGCAGGACCAGATGCAAACCCCGGTCAATCCTGATGCCGCTCCTGAACCGGAGGCCGAGACACCCGCCACTCCACCTGCGGAGGACCCTGACTCGGGCCGCGAGCAAAGCTTCACCGAGGCCAGGCCTTAAAACCCAGGCATAAAAAAACGGGCAGTCACCGCAAGGGACTGCCCGTTTTTCATGCCGATTCGAATTACAGGTCGTCTTTGTCGAAGCGTCGTGCTTCGCGCTGAAGCTGATAGACGAACCGCTCGACCTGGCGCTGCACCAGGCCACTCATGTTGTGAAAGCGGATGCCGGCGAAGGTGGTGGAGATTCTTTCTTCAAAGTGCAGGTAACGCAGTTCGACCGGCGCCGTCATTTTGCCAAAAGGCAGGGCGGCGGAGAAGCGGTCGTAGACCTGGCCCAGTTGCAGGCTTTCGGTGATGTCACCTTCAAAGCGCAACTTGCAGCCCGTGGCAGAGATGTCCAGCAGCTTGCCGCTGATCGGCGCCTTGAGCTTTTCACCGTCGAGATCGACGTTGACCAGTTGAGCCAGCTTCAAGGCTGCGCGAAAAGCGTTGCGACGCTGGTGATAAACCACTTCATCTGGCAGCGGGCCACGATAGCAGCGGCTGTCACCGGACTCGTCGATGGTCAGTTGACCGTTGCTTTCCCAGGCTATGCGCACGCCTTCGTGAAAGCCTTCGACCTTGAATGGTTCGCCGGCCAGCATGAAGCGTTCACCGTCACGCGGGATCATTTCGTCGAGCGCAATGGTACCGCGCTCGCGGTCCACGTCCACCAGATAGCTCTGGAAGCGCTGGGTGCGCTCGTGGAACGTGATAATCAGCGGATCATGGCTGTCTTGTAGTTGGCGCAGGTTGCCGGAGATTTCCAACGGTGTGGTAAGCACCTTGGGTGGCTGCGGGGCATCTTCCGCGTTTAAGGCATTGGACACGGTTCATCAATCTCCAGACAAAATATGACTACGGCTGGCCATTATATTGCCAGCATGTTGCTAGTCTTGATAGGGCGTGGTCATTTGCGGGCTCAAGCCTGACTGAGCGGGCGCGGCTTCGCAAGCTTGGCGGTTGATCCGCGGGCATCATAAAGCGCTGGCGGTTCACCGCCGGTGAGGATTTTCAGCTGATTGGCCGTGGCGGCCTGCTGGACCAGGATTGACTGGCCATTATTGGCGTTCGCCGCCTGGCATTGAGCCAGTAGATCGGTCAGCACATCGCTTTGGGCCAGCAACTGCTCGCCAATGCTCGAGTGGCTGGCTAATTGCTCCAGGCCGTCGCGATTGGTGGGCAGGTTGAGGCTGGCGAGGATTTCACTGCGCTTGCGGCCATGCTGTTCAAGCAGAATGATCAATGCCTGTTTCTGCGCCAGAATTTCTTCGAGCAGTGGCATGTCGCGACCGTGCAAGGCGAGGGACTCGGTTTGCAGTAACTCGAGCAAGTGTTGCGCCGGAGCAAAATCGTCGGTGATCAGTTGCAGTAAATTAGTGTCGTGCATGGCTGGCCTTGGGTTTTAAGCGTCCAAAAGCCTGGCGCGGGCCGTGGCCTAGCGCTGGGCTTCGAAGTTGAGCAGTTTGCTGGCTACACGGTTGCTGTCGACTTTATAGCTGCCATCGGCAATCGCTGCTTTCAACTCGGCCACGCGGGCTTTGTCGACGGCAGGCTGATCGCGCAGCTTGTCAGTGACCTGTTGCAACTGTTGAGCCTCATGGCTGAGGTGTACCGATTCCCCGCTTTTGACGGCAGTGGCCTGTTCGGCCGGGGTAGTCAGCGGCGCGGATTTGCCGGCTTCGGCGGTTTCCTTGGCAACGCTGGTACGTGTACTGCCCGTAAGTGACGAGGAGCTGTTCAAACGGCTGAAATCGATGACCATGGTAAAAAACCTCTGAGTATTTGGACGCTTGCCATGTTTTCGGCTCTCCCTGTGAAAACTTTAGACTCATTTATCAAATGAGCCCGCATGCGCCAGCACTTCTCCTGCATGCGGCACAGTTTAGGGAACAGCCTCGGCCAACGCCACATCTTCACGAACAGAGAATCCTACATGGACACTTCCACCTGACCCGGCGCGGTCACTTGCGCCTTGATGACCCTTCTCGAATTGAGGTTTTTCACGCGTATCTGCTCGGCCATGCCGCCATTGGACAGGGCCTCGCCGGGCATTCGCACGCTGAGCGTACCACTGCGAGCGGTAATCACCACCTGATCGCCTTTGCGAATGACTTCCGCCTGTTCGAGATGGACGAGGGTAATTACCTGATCGGTGACCATTGGTCGGGTAAGTCGTTGGCCGATCGCCTGGTCGACAGACGTGAGGTAGCCCTGGCCAAGCAGGCTGATGTCGCGCTCGCGCAACATCACGTCATCGGGCTCGACAATCCCGGTGCGGCGCAGGGGCCGGGTGACGGTCACAACATCGCGAAACAGGCGGACTTGAGCGGGTACGAAGACCGTCCAGGGTGATGAGCCCTCGCAGCGAACCTTGACCGTTACCCGTCCCAGCGGCTTGGCCGGGCTCTCGAGGCTGGCTGTCAATTCCTTGTCGCACATGGGCATGCGCAGACGCGAGTCGAGCTGGTTTACCTGGATTTCGTAGCGACCTTCCGTTTGACTGGTAGCCAGGTAGTCTTCTACGGTGAATTCAAGAAAGCCCTGGGTGACGCCGATAAGCATGTCAGGCAAGGTAACCGCGTCAGCAAGGGCAGGGCTGCCAGCGTTGAACAGGCAAACGGCCGGCACCGCACAGAGCAATCTGCGGAAGAAGGATGTCAGGCGTCGGAAAAATGTCGGTTCTGTGTTCATAAGAGTTAAAAAGCAAGCGCCGTGCCGTTTAGTGATGAATGTGCGTCGCAACACACTTAGCGTTGGTGTAGGAGTCTGGGCATGGCTGGTGTAATGGATTCGGTAAACCAGCGCACGCAACTGGTAGGGCAGAATCGCCTGGAGCTGTTGTTGTTCCGTCTCGACGGCCAGCAGCTGTACGGGATCAACGTGTTCAAGGTTCGCGAGGTGCTGCAATGCCCCAAGCTGACCCTGATGCCCAAGTCCAGTCCTGTCGTGTGCGGTGTGGCAAATATTCGGGGGGCGACCATTCCGATCCTTGATCTGGCAATGGCGACCGGTTCCGGGGCGCTTAAAGATCAAAGCAATCCCTTCGTGATCATCACGGAGTACAACACCAAGACCCAGGGTTTCCTGGTGCGCTCGGTGGAACGCATCGTCAACATGAACTGGGAGGAGATTCATCCGCCTCCCAAGGGGACCGGGCGCGATCATTACCTGACGGCTGTGACTCGGGTCGACAATCAGTTAGTCGAAATCATCGACGTCGAGAAAGTGCTGGCGGAAGTGGCGCCGACGCCGGAAGCGATTTCCGTCGGCGTGGTCGATGTCGAAACCCAGCACAAGGCGCTGTCGCTGCGGGTGCTGACGGTCGATGACTCGTCGGTGGCGCGCAAGCAGGTCACGCGTTGCCTGCAAACGGTCGGTGTCGAAGTGGTGGCGTTGAACGACGGACGGCAAGCGCTGGATTACCTGCGCAAGCTGGCCGACGAGGGCAAGAAGCCGGAAGAAGAGTTCCTGATGATGATCTCCGACATCGAGATGCCGGAGATGGACGGGTACACGCTGACGGCCGAGATCCGCAACGACCCGCGCATGCAAAAGCTTCATATCATCCTGCATACTTCGTTGTCGGGTGTGTTCAATCAGGCGATGGTCAAGAAAGTCGGTGCCGATGACTTCCTGGCCAAATTCCGTCCTGATGACCTGGCATCCCGGGTAGTCGACCGGATCAAAGCAGCAGATATCAGCTAGGGGCCTTCTGCCCCTGGTGGTTAATACGATTTAAGAGGCGGCATCATTGTCTACGGGTAATTTGGATTTCGAACAGTTCCGGGTCTTCCTGGAAAAAGCCTGTGGCATTTTGCTCGGTGAAAACAAGCAGTATCTGGTCTCGAGCCGTCTCAACAAACTGATGGAACAGCAAGGCATCAAGTCTTTGGGTGAGCTGGTTCAGCGCATCCAGACCCAGCCGCGCAGCGGTTTGCGCGAGATGGTGGTGGATGCCATGACGACCAACGAAACCCTGTGGTTTCGTGACACCTATCCGTTTGAAGTCTTGAAGAACAAGGTGCTGCCCGAAGCCATCAAGGCGGCTCCGGGGCAGCGCTTGCGAATCTGGTCGGCGGCCTGCTCTTCGGGTCAGGAGCCGTATTCGCTGTCGATGTCCATCGACGAGTTCGAGCGGGTCAACATGGGCCAGTTGAAGATGGGCGTGCAGATCGTTGCCACTGACCTGTCCGGCACCATGCTGACCAACTGCAAGACTGGCGAGTACGACAGCCTGGCCATCGGCCGCGGTTTGTCGCCCGAGCGTCTTCAGCGTTATTTCGACCCGAAAGGGCCGGGGCGCTGGGCCATCAAGGCACCCATCAAGAGTCGGGTGGAGTTTCGCTCGTTCAACCTGCTGGACAGCTACGCGAGCCTCGGCAAGTTCGACATCGTGTTCTGTCGCAACGTGCTGATCTACTTCTCCGCCGAGGTGAAGAAAGACATCCTGTTGCGCATCCACAGCACGCTGAAGCCGGGCGGTTATCTGTTCCTCGGGGCGTCCGAGGCGCTGAACGGTTTGCCGGACCATTACCAGATGGTCCAGTGCAGTCCGGGGATCATTTACCAGGCGAAGTGATGGCTTGGCGGTATCAAAAAAACGGGAATCCTCAGGGGCTCCCGTTTTTTATGCCTGATGATTTCCCGCCAACACCGCTAAACCCTGTGGGAGCGAGCCTGCTCGCGATGGCGTCGTGTCAGCCAACATCAATGTATGTGTTACACCGCTATCGCGAGCAGGCTCGCTCCCACAGGGGATGGCGGTGTTCTTGAAAGGGGTGATAAGCGGCAGAAAAGCGGCAGGCGGCGGAAACCCGTTGCCGCTTTTCTGGCATTGCCGCTTTGCCCCTGCCCGCAAAGCCCCGGTTTACGGGGTTTTACAAATTGGCACGCCGCTTGCTATGTCCATCGTACGAAAAATCAGGTCACCCGAAGGTTTCCCGACATGAGCATCAGCTTCGATAAAGCGCTCGGTATCCACGAACAAGCCCTGGGCTTCCGCGCTCAGCGTGCCGAAGTCCTGGCCAACAACATTGCCAACGCCGACACCCCGAACTACAAGGCCCGGGATCTGGACTTCTCGAAAGTGCTCGCTGAGCAGAACGAGAAAACCAAGAGCGGCACGTTCGCCTTGAACATGACCAACAACCGTCATATCGAAGCCGAAGGCATGGGCAATGGCGACGAGTCGCTGCTGTATCGCACGCCGATGCAACCGTCGATCGACCAGAACACCGTGGATGCTCAGCTGGAACAGTCGAACTACGCGGAAAACGCGATCAACTTCCAGGCCAGCTTCACCCTGCTCAACAGCAAATTCAAAGGGCTGATGTCAGCCCTTCGCGGAGAGTAAGTCATGTCCCTATCCAGTGTTTTCAACATTGCCGGTAGCGGCATGAGTGCGCAAACCACGCGCTTGAACACCGTGGCCTCGAACATCGCCAACGCCGAGACCGTTTCGTCGAGCATTGACCAGACCTACCGCGCGCGTCACCCGGTGTTCGCCACCATGTTCCAGGGCGGGCAGAGCGGCGGCAGCGATTCGCTGTTCCAGAACCAGGAGGCAGCCGGTCAAGGCGTGCAAGTGCTGGGCGTCGTCGAAGACCAGAGCAATCTGGATGCGCGTTACGAGCCGAACCACCCGGCGGCCGATGCCAAGGGCTACGTCTACTACCCGAACGTCAACGTGGTGGAAGAAATGGCCGACATGATTTCCGCGAGCCGTTCGTTCCAGACCAACGCCGAAATGATGAACACCGCCAAAACCATGATGCAGAAGGTCCTGACCCTCGGTCAGTGATAAGGGGCGACTCAGATGAGTGTTACCGATACCACCAGCAGCCTTAGCCTCAAAGACATCCTGGCCAACTCTTCGATCAAGACCAACACCAGTGCCGACGGTCTGGCGGCCGCCACGAACAGCGCCACCGGCAAACAGGCCCTGGGCAAGGACGCGTTCCTGCAGTTGCTGGTGACACAACTGAAGAACCAGAACCCGCTGGAGCCACAGGACAACGGCGAGTTCGTTGCCCAGCTGGCGCAATTCAGCAGCCTGGAAGGCATCACCACGCTCAACACCACCGTGGGCGGTCTGGCGAACAACCTGGCGGGCAGCTTGAGCTCGTCCCAGGCGTTGCAGGCGTCGTCGCTGGTGGGCCGTTCGGTCATCGCGCCGGGCGACAAGGCGGTGGTCGACACCACCAAGAGCTTCACCGGTACAGTTGCCGTGCCTGCCGAGGCCGATCCGGTCAAGGTCAAGATCACCGATGCCGAAGGCAAGGTGATCCGCACCATCGACCTGGGCAAACAGAAGGCCGGCAACGCCAGCTTCATCTGGGACGGCAAGAACGAAGCCGGTGAAGTGGCCAAGGCGGGTACGTACACCTTCGGCGCCACTGCGACTTACGACAGCAAGGCGACTTCGCTGGTCACCTACCTGCCGGCCACCGTCACCAGCGTGACCATCAGCCAGACTGGCGGTGAGTTGATGCTCAATCTGGCCGGGCTGGGCAGCGTTGCCCTGTCCAAAGTACAAACCATTGGTATGTAAGAGCCGACTAACCCGGCACAAAGGAGTGGAATATGTCTTTCAATATCGGCCTTAGCGGTCTCTATGCAGCCAACAAACAACTGGACGTGACGGGCAACAACATCGCCAACGTCGCGACCACCGGTTTCAAATCGTCCCGTGCGGAATTCGAAGACGTTTACTCGGCCACCAAGCTGGGTTCCGGCAGCAAAACCATCGGTAACGGCGTACGCCTGGCCAACGTTTCCCAGCAGTTCACCCAGGGCGACATCAACAACACCGGCAACGTGCTGGACATGGGCATCAACGGTTCCGGCTTCTTCGTGCTGAACACCAACGGCTCGCTGTCCTACACCCGTGCCGGTACGTTCAAGGTCGACAAAGACGGTTACGTTACCAACACCGATGGCACTGCACGTCTGCAGGGCTACGGCGTGGATGCCAATGGCAAGATCCTCAACGGTGTGTTGACCGACCTGCGTATCGATACCTCGAACCTGGCGCCGAAAAACACCTCCACGGTGTCGTCGACGATCAACCTGAATTCCACCGCACTGGAAATCAATCAGGCGCTCGTCCCGTTCGATCCGACCAAAGAAGCCTCTTTCACCAAGCAGTTCGGTACCAAGGTGTACGACACTCAAGGTAACGAGCACACCATGGACCAGTACATGGTCAAGACGGGTGCGAACACCTGGAAAACCTACACCCTGATTGATGGTCGCAACCCGGATGGCACCGACCCTAGCCCTACCGCGGTTCCGTTGAACCCGCCGGTCGCTTCGACCATGGTGTTCGATACGTCGGGCAAGCTGGTTTCGGTCACCACACCGGCCGTTCCGTTGCCGATCGTCAGCCCTGACCTGAAGGTGACTGGCTGGGTTCCCGGCACCGTGACCAATGGTGTGTGGCAAGCCAACGGCGCTACTTCCGGCGTCATTACGGTCTCCATGGACAAAACCACGCAATTCAACGCCGATACTGCGCGTTCGATTCCTTCGCAGAACGGTTACGCCACCGGTCAGATCACCAACCTGACCATCGACGGCAGCGGCGTGATGCTCGCCAACTTCAGCAACAGTCAGACCAAGGCCATCGGCCAGATCTCCCTCGCCAGTTTCACCAACGAACAGGGTCTGCAGCCTGTCGGCGGCACCAGTTGGAAAGAAACCTTCGCGTCGGGTATCCCGGGCTACGATGCACCGACCACCGGTACGTTGGGCGAGATCCACTCCAACTCGCTGGAAGAGTCCAACGTCAACCTGACCAGCGAACTGGTCGACCTGATCAAGGCGCAGAGCAACTACCAGGCGAACGCCAAGACCATTTCGACCCAGAGCACCATCATGCAGACCATCATTCAGATGACCTGATGCAGGTTGGCTGATTGCTGCACAAAGAACCCCTCGCAAGAGGGGTTTTTTTATGGCCGGGATTTTGTGTTGTGTGCCGGGTGTTGGGTTGTTTGTGATGGCGCCATCGCGAGCAGGTTATGTGCGCAGATGATCAAATGTGGGAGCTAGCCTGCTGGCGATGGCGTTATACCAGTCACCACATTCCTCAGGGCAAAAGAAAACCCCTGACCAATCCAGAGGACTGATCGGGGGTTGTCGGGTAAGCGCCTCGCGGCGCCTACAGGCTCAGCTTATTGGCAAGCTTCGCAATCCGGCTCGTCGATGGCGCAAGCCTTCGGTACTGGAGCAGGGCCGGCAGGAGCAGCCAGGACCGAATCTTCACCGTGGTTGCCACCGCTGGAAACAGCGTTCAGCTTGCCGGTGTTGATGGTCGACTTCTCGGTGCTGGTCGCGGCCAGGGCACGGAGGTAGTAAGTGGTTTTCAGACCACGGTACCAGGCCATGCGGTAGGTCACGTCCAGTTTCTTGCCCGAGGCGCCAGCGATGTACAGGTTCAGCGATTGAGCCTGGTCGATCCACTTCTGGCGACGGCTGGCCGCGTCAACGATCCACTTGGTGTCCACTTCGAAAGCAGTCGCGTAGAGCTCTTTGAGTTCTTGCGGGATGCGTTCGATCTGTTGAACCGAACCGTCGTAGTACTTCAGGTCGTTGATCATGACCGAGTCCCACAGACCGCGAGCCTTCAGGTCGCGAACCAGGTACGGGTTGATCACGGTGAATTCGCCCGAGAGGTTCGATTTCACGTAGAGGTTCTGGTAAGTCGGTTCGATCGACTGCGAGACGCCAGTGATGTTGGCGATGGTCGCGGTCGGTGCGATGGCCATGATGTTGGAGTTACGGATGCCTTTCTGTACACGGGCGCGAACCGGTGCCCAGTCCAGGGATTCGTTCAGGTCAACGTCGATGTACTTCTGGCCACGCTGCTCGATCAGGATCTGTTGCGAATCCAGCGGCAGGATGCCTTTGGACCACAGCGAACCCTGGAACGTCTCGTACGCGCCGCGCTCGTCGGCCAGGTCGCAGGAGGCCTGGATCGCGTAGTAGCTGACCGCTTCCATCGACTTGTCGGCGAACTCGACGGCAGCGTCGGAACCGTAAGGAATGTGCTGCAGGTACAGCGCGTCCTGGAAGCCCATGATGCCCAGACCGACCGGACGGTGCTTGAAGTTGGAGTTCTTCGCTTGTGGCACCGAGTAGTAGTTGATGTCGATCACGTTATCGAGCATGCGTACGGCGGTGTTCACGGTGCGTTCCAGCTTGGCGGTGTCCAGCTTGCCGTTGACGATGTGGTTCGGCAGGTTGATCGAGCCCAGGTTGCAAACGGCGATCTCGTCCTTGTTGGTGTTCAAGGTGATTTCGGTGCACAGGTTCGAGCTGTGGACCACGCCGACGTGCTGCTGCGGGCTGCGCAGGTTGCACGGGTCTTTGAAGGTCAGCCATGGGTGGCCGGTTTCAAACAGCATGGACAGCATTTTGCGCCACAGGTCTTTGGCCTGGATGGTCTTGAACAGCTTGACCTTGCCCGGGTACTCGGTCAGGGCTTCGTAGTACTCGTAACGCTCTTCGAAGGCCTTGCCGGTCAGGTCGTGCAGGTCCGGAACCTCGGATGGCGAGAACAGGGTCCATTTGCCGTCATCGAAGACACGCTTCATGAACAGGTCAGGGATCCAGTTGGCAGTGTTCATGTCGTGGGTACGACGACGATCATCACCGGTGTTCTTGCGCAGCTCGATGAACTCCTCGATGTCCATGTGCCAGGTTTCCAGGTAGGCACACACAGCGCCCTTGCGCTTGCCACCCTGGTTGACGGCAACGGCGGTGTCGTTCACCACTTTCAGGAACGGTACGACGCCCTGGGATTTGCCGTTGGTGCCCTTGATGTAAGAACCCAGTGCACGAACCGGGGTCCAGTCGTTGCCCAGGCCGCCGGCGAATTTCGACAACATGGCGTTGTCGTGGATCGCGTGGTAAATGCCCGACAGGTCATCCGGCACGGTGGTCAGGTAGCAGCTCGACAGCTGTGGACGCAGGGTACCGGCGTTGAACAGGGTCGGAGTCGACGACATGTAGTCGAAGGACGACAGCAGGTTGTAGAACTCGATCGCACGGTCTTCTTTGTTCTTCTCTTCGATTGCCAGGCCCATGGCCACGCGCATGAAGAAAATCTGCGGCAGTTCGAAGCGGATGCCGTCCTTGTGGATGAAGTAACGGTCGTACAGGGTTTGCAGGCCCAGGTAAGTGAACTGCTGATCGCGCTCGTGGTTGATCGCCTTGCCGAGTTTTTCCAGGTCGAAGGTGGCCAGGACCGGGTTCAGCAATTCGAATTCGATACCTTTAGCGATGTAGGCAGGCAAGGCCTTGGCGTACAGGTCGACCATTTCGTGGTGGGTCGCGCTCTCGGCGACGCCCAGGAAGTTCAGGCCTTCGGCACGCAGGGTGTCCATCAGCAGGCGGGCGGTCACGAACGAGTAGTTCGGCTCACGCTCGACCAGGGTACGGGCGGTCATCACCAGGGCGGTGTTGACGTCGGTCAGGGCCACGCCGTCGTACAGGTTTTTCAGGGTTTCGCGCTGGATCAGGTCGCCGTCGACTTCTTCCAGGCCTTCGCACGCTTCGGTGACGATGGTGTTCAGGCGACCCATGTCCAGAGGAGCAAAGGTGCCATCGGCGCGGGTGATGCGGATCGACGGGTGAGCGTTGACCGCTTCTTCTGCCGGGGCGTGGGCAGCGCGCTCTTTCGAACGACCGTCACGGTAGATCACGTAGTCGCGAGCCACTTTCTGCTCGCCGGCACGCATCAGGGCCAGTTCGACCTGGTCCTGGATTTCTTCGATGTGGATGGTGCCGCCCGACGGCATGCGACGCTTGAAGGTCGCGGTGACTTGTTCGGTCAGACGGGCAACGGTGTCATGGATTCGCGACGAAGCGGCAGCGGTGCCGCCTTCAACTGCGAGAAACGCTTTGGTGATCGCGACGGTGATTTTGTCATCGGTGTAAGGAACGACAGTGCCGTTACGCTTGATCACGCGCAGTTGGCCAGGCGCGGTGGCGGACAGATCCGAAGTCGAATCAGCGGCCTGCGGCAAGGTGCCCTGCGGGTTCTCGCGAGTTGTGTCGGTTTGCATGGGGGTGTGTCTCCACATTCTCTATGTTTGTTTGAGCACCTTCATGGTGCCCACCGTTCTGTCCTGAAGCACTACAACCGACGGGCGTCGGGCATAACAACTTCGGGACAGTAGGAAAAAGGCTAATGATGCCGCGTCCCTGCCGAAGTCTTTGGTAACGAACCTGAGCTCGTCACCGGATTCCATTCCGGGTAGCAGCAATGACTGCAACACCCGTACCGTTCTGGCCATTCAAGCCTGAAAAAACGGTGCCGTCCGCATGAGCGGTTTGGGCTTGTAATTTGACACTTGGTTCAACCGGAAACAGGCAATAAAGCACTTGAGTTCCGGGTGTGAAATGTGGTTGGGCTTTTAGGTCAAAACCCTACATGTAGGGTTTTTTTGGCGCCGGGGTACAAGATAGTGCGTTTTGGAAGGTGTTGCAACGTACTACCTGTGGATAAACCTGTGTGTAAATTGTGTGTGAAATTTGGAACCGGCGTGCAGGCCGCGACCTAGCTGGAGCGCGCCCTTTTTAACGGGAATTCTGCCGCTGAAAACAGTCGCGCAGATTTTTAAGGGCGCGAACCCTATCACAAAAAACCGGGTTGTCCGAACGCATTTGCCGGCTTGTGTTATCGACGAGCGACGTTTATACAATCGGCCAATGGTTATGCATTCTTATCCTCCCCAATCATTACAAAAAGACGGGCGGATCCTTCCTTATAAGTGTTGTTGGCAAGCAGAGGTCACCGTGGAGCAAGAAGCCTGGCAGGTGTTGATTGTGGAGGACGACCAGCGTCTGGCCGAACTGACTCGCGAATACCTGGAAGCCAATGGCCTGCGTGTGTCGATCGAAGGCAACGGCGCCCTGGCGGCCGCGCGCATCATCAAGGAGAAACCGGACCTGGTGATCCTCGACCTGATGCTGCCGGGCGAAGACGGCCTGAGCATTTGCCGCAAAGTCCGCAGCAAATATGACGGACCGATCCTGATGCTCACCGCGCGCACCGACGACACCGATCAGATCCTCGGCCTCGATCTGGGCGCCGACGACTATGTCTGCAAACCGGTTCGACCGCGTCTGCTGCTGGCGCGTATCCAGGCTCTGTTGCGGCGCAGTGAAGCGCCTGAAGCCGTCCCGGAAAAACAACGTCGTCTGCAGTTCGGCCCGCTGGTGGTGGACAACGCCTTGCGTGAAGCCTGGCTGCATGACAACGGTATCGAGTTGACCAGCGCCGAGTTCGACCTGCTCTGGCTGTTGGTGGCCAATGCCGGGCGCATCCTCTCTCGTGAAGAGATATTCACCGCCTTGCGCGGCATCGGCTATGACGGCCAGGACCGCTCCATCGACGTGCGCATCTCGCGCATTCGGCCGAAGATCGGCGATGACCCGGACCATCCGCGACTGATCAAAACCATCCGCAGCAAAGGTTACCTGTTCGTGCCGGAAGCCTGCGTAGACCCGTCGCTGTGAATTCGATCTTCCTGCGTATCTATGGCGGCATGTGCGCGGCGCTGATTCTGGTGGCCGTGCTCGGCGTGCTGGCGCTGCACATGCTCAACCAGGTGCGCAGCGAGCAGTACCGCGAGCGCCTGGCCCACGGTACGTTCTCGTTGATGGCCGATAACCTGCAGCCGATGAATGAAACCCAGCGTCATCGCGCCTTGCTGGTGTGGGAGCGCCTGCTCGGTATTCCGTTGGCGCTGAAGACTTTTGCCCAGACCGACCTCGATCTGACTCAGCGCACCCGCGTGCTGCGCGGTCAGGCGCTGGTGGAGCAGACCGGTCCGCATGCAGCGAAGGTCTATCGACTGATCAGCGACAAGGAGCAACTGGTGCTCGCGGGGGAGGTGCAGCAGATCAGCGAGCAACTGGCCCGAGCGACCATTTACCTGCTCGCCGATGAACTGGTGCGGGTGCCGGTGGCCGAGCAGCCCAAGCGTCTGGCGCAGTTGAAAGAAGACAAAGGGTTTGGTTTCGACTTGCGGCTGGTCACGGTCGGCGAAGCGGACATGGACGAAGACCAGAGCCGTCGGGTGGCCGAAGGCGATACGGTGATGGCCCTGGGCAAGGGCGGCGATTCGATCCGGGTGTTTGCCGGCATGGTCGGCACGCCGTGGGTGCTGGAAATCGGTCCGTTGTATCAGATGAATCCTTACCCGCCGGAGTGGCTGGTGCTGATCGCTGCCCTGGGCTTGAGCCTGATCGGCTTGATCGTCTATCTCTTGGTGCGGCAACTGGAGCGCCGCTTGCGCGGGCTCGAAGCGGCCGCCACGCGCATCGCCAAAGGCAGCCTGGAAACCCGTGTGCCGGCGCGCGGCGCCGACTCGGTGGGGCGCCTGGCCTCGGCGTTCAACGGCATGGCCGAACACCTGCAGCAGTTGCTGGCGATCCAGCGTGAACTGGTACGCGCGGTGTCCCACGAATTGCGCACGCCCGTGGCGCGCCTGCGTTTTGGCTTGGAGATGATCGGTTCGGCGACCACGCCGCAGGCGCTGGAGAAGTACCGCGAGGGCATGGACCACGACATTGAAGACCTTGATCGTCTGGTCGACGAGATGCTGACTTACGCGCGGCTGGAACAGGGTTCGCCGGCGCTGAATTTCCAGCGGATTGACCTGGATGCGTTGGTCAATCAAGTGATCGAAGAGTTGGCGCCCTTGCGCGCCGACGTCACCGTGCAGCGCGGTTTGTGCCTGTCGGCTGCCGATTGCGATGACGCCTGGGTCGAGGCCGAACCCCGTTACCTGCACCGGGCGATCCAGAACCTGGTGAGCAACGCCATGCGCCATGCCTCATCGCGGGTGACCGTCAGCTATCAGGTCGGGCAGCAGCGTTGTCGGGTGGACATCGAAGATGACGGGCCGGGGGTGCCGGAATCCGCGTGGGAGAAAATCTTTACGCCGTTCCTGCGTCTCGATGACAGCCGAACGCGTGCTTCGGGCGGGCATGGATTGGGGCTGTCGATCGTGCGGCGGATCATTCACTGGCATGACGGGCGAGCGTTGATCAGCAAGAGCAAGAGCCTGGGCGGTGCTTGCTTTAGCCTGAGTTGGCCGCGCAATCAGGAGAAGCGTTGAGACCCTCGTTGTCTGGGATGGCCTCATCGCGGGCAAACCATGCACCGCAAATCCTCAGGCCTTGATACTGACCAGACTCAACAATTGCCCATCCTTGACCCCGAACTGCGCATCCAGCTCGGTGCCATGGCGCCATTCACTGGAAAGATCCGTCAGTAATCGAAGTCGCACCTCACCGCGCTCGGTCCACTCCAGCACCTCGGCATGCTCGAAGTAGAAGCGCTGCCGAACAATCGGATACAGCGCCTTGAACAGGCTCTCCTTCACCGAAAACGTCAGCGTCACCCGCAGCGCCACTTGATCGCGATGGCCTGCGGTCATGCGCTGTAACTCGGGCGGGGTGAGAATTTCCCCGGCCAGTCGTTCGGCCCGTTCAGGGTTGAGCAGGTTTTCCAGGTCCATCCCCAAGCCACGCCAGTGGGTTTTCTGCGCGACAATCGCCGCCGCCCGGCCGGTGCTGTGGGTGATCGAGCCGCAGATGTGCGCGGGCCAGACCGGTGCCCGGTCTTCGCCAATGGCCGGGATAAAACTCAGCCCTTCCAACTGCTGCAACGCGGCGCGGGCGCAAACCCGGCCTGCGAGAAATTCGGCCTGACGCTTGGCGACCGAACGCTGGATGGTCGCGGGCGGCTCGATGGCGCTGCGTTGAAAGTCATCGACGGCCAGGTGCGAAGGATCGAAGTGCGTGCTCATCAGCACCGTATCGGGCAGCACGAACGGCAGTGGCCAATGGGCGTCGAGTGGGGTGCAGCAGGCGGGTAGGGCGGGGACGGGTTTCATGTCGGGCATTTTGCCGGGTTGCCCTCTGGCTGGGTAGTGCAAAGGTTTGGATCGACGGCGCGGCCATCGCGAGCAGGTCGAATCGTCGCACCGTCGCTCCCACAATTTGAAATGCATTCCAATGTGGGAGCGAGCCTGCTCGCGATGGCCGCGCTGCGGTCTATCGGATCAACCAAATATCTTTTTGAAAAACGCCTGCATATCCGCCCACGATTTTTCATCCGCCGCTTTGTTGTAACCAATATCCGGTCCGCCATGATCGCCATGGCCCAAGCGATCCGCATCCGGATTACTGAACCCGTGTTTGGCGCCTTCGAGGCTGACGAATTGATAGTCCGCCCCGGCCTTGTCCATCTCGCGCTTGAACGCCGCAACGTTCTCCGCCGTCACCATGCTGTCCAGCGCACCATGCTCCACCAGGACTTTCGCTTTAACGCTGCCCGGCGTCGCCGGTGTCTTGGTCGCCAGCGCCCCGTGGAAACTCACCACACCCGCCAGCGGCAAACCCTGACGTGCCGCATTCAGCACCACGCCGCCACCGAAGCAGTAGCCAATCGCGGCGATTTTATCCGGATCGGTTTGCGGTTGTTTTTTCAGCAGATCCAGCCCGGCCTGAAACCGCGCACCGGCAGCGTCGCTGTCTTTCATCGCCGCTTGCATGAAGGCCATGGCGTCCTTGGGATGTTCGGTGTTTTTGCCATCGCCATACATGTCGATGGCCAGGGCGCTGTAGCCCAGACCGGCGAGGTCACGGGCGCGGCGCTTGGCGTAATCGTTGAGGCCCCACCATTCGTGCACCACCACAACGCCAGGGCGAGGGCCTTTAATTGCGTCGTCGTAAGCGTAATACCCGATCAGCTTCGTGCCGTCGGAGCTCTGGTAGGGGATTTCCTGAGACTGGATGGTCGCCTGGCTGAGCCCGCTCACGGCCAGCAAGAATAGGGCAAGGAATACACGCATGGTCGGATCTCCTGCAAAAAGTCGTCAACACAGCCTAGTCGATCTGGTTCAGCTCAGGTTCAGAGTGCGTTCAGGGGGAGTTCAGGGGCCGGTGCGTAATGTAGCGTCGTACCCAAAGCACCTGCGCATGAGGACATTCCCAATGACTGGCTTTAAAAACCTGCTGCTGGCATTCACCGTTTTGAGCGCGAGCACCGCGGCGTTCGCTGCCGACGATAATGTCGCCAGCCTTGCTCTTGGGAAGACCGGCGAGAGACCGAAAAAGTCCCTCGTCCTGCACAGCGTCAGCACCAACGGCGTGGTCAGTCATGACAGCGCCTGGAGTGCGCAGCTCGGCCAACCAAACCACCAGACCGATTACTGCGCCACTTACGCCAACGTGTCGGTCTCTCACAATGGCATTAAACTCCGTCAGGAGGACCTCATGGGCCGCTATGATCTGTCTTGAACTACGCCGTTGCACCTCAGCAGAGGTTGATTTGCCCGGGAGAGCGTTATGAAATTGCTGGTCGTCGAAGATGAAGCGCTGTTGCGCCATCACCTGCAAACCCGCCTGACGGACAGTGGCCACGTGGTCGAGTCCGTGGCTAACGCCGAGGAGGCGCTGTACCAGACCGAGCAGTTCAACCATGACCTGGCGGTGATCGACCTCGGCCTGCCGGGCATGGGCGGGCTCGACCTGATCCGTCAACTGCGCTCCCGGGGCAAGACCTTCCCGATCCTGATCCTCACCGCGCGCGGCAACTGGCAGGACAAGGTCGAAGGCCTCGCCGCCGGCGCCGACGATTATGTGGTCAAGCCGTTCCAGTTCGAAGAGCTGGACGCGCGGCTGAATGCCTTGCTGCGTCGCTCCAGCGGTTTCACCCAGTCGACCATCGTCGCCGGGCCGTTGCTGCTGGACCTCAATCGCAAACAGGCGTCCCTCGATGAACAACCTCTGGCGCTGACCGCGTACGAGTACCGAATCCTCGAATACCTGATGCGCCATCACCAGCAAGTGGTGGCCAAGGACCGCTTGATGGAGCAGCTCTACCCGGATGACGATGAGCGCGATCCGAACGTGATCGAAGTGCTGGTCGGCCGTCTGCGCCGCAAACTCGAGGGGCCTGCCGGTTTCAAGCCGATCGACACCGTGCGTGGCCTTGGCTACCTGTTCAATGAGCGCTGCACTTGATTCGTTCGCTTCGTGTCCGTTTGATGCTCGCCGCCACGATCCTGGCGGTGTTGTTCATGCTGGCGTTGCTGCCGGCCATGCAGGGCGCGTTCAGCCTCGCGTTGCAGGATTCCATCGAGCAGCGCCTGGCGTCGGACGTCACCACACTGATCTCCGCCGCCCGGGTCGAGGGCAACCACCTGCAGATGCCGGCGCAGCTGCCCGATGAGCGCTTCAACCTCACCGACAGCCGTTTGCTCGGCTACATCTACGACCGTGAAGGTCACCTGGTCTGGCGCTCGAAGGGTACCCAGCAAGAGAACATCAACTACACACCGCGTTACGACGGGCGCGGTAACGAGTTCGCGAGGATCCGCGAAGCCAACGGTCAGGAATTCTTCGTCTATGACGTCGAAGTCAAACTGCTCGGCGGCAAAAGCGCGGCGTTCAGCATCGTTGCGCTGCAACCGGTGCGCGAGTACGAAGTTACCCTCGAAGGGCTGAGGGAAAATCTCTATCTGGGTTTCGGTGCCGCTTTACTGGTGCTGCTGGCGTTGCTGTGGATTGGTCTGACCTGGGGCTTGCAGGCATTGCGCCGGCTCAGTCAGGAACTCGACGAAATCGAAAGCGGCACCCGCGAAAGCCTCAGCGAACAGCACCCGCGTGAACTGTTGCGCCTGACCGGCTCGCTCAACCGCTTGCTGCACAGCGAGCGCGAACAGCGCAGCCGCTATCGCGATTCCCTCGACGACCTGGCCCACAGCCTGAAAACCCCGTTGGCCGTGTTGCAAGGCGTCAGCGAAGACATGGCGCAGCGCCCGGCGGATCGCGATCAGGCCTGGCTGCTGCAAACCCAGATCGAGCGCATGAGCCAACAGATCAGCTATCAATTGCAGCGCGCCAGCCTGCGCAAAAGCGGCCTGGTGCGTCATCAGGTGCGGCTGCGGCCGGTGCTGCAAAGCCTCTGCGATACGCTGGACAAGGTCTACCGCGACAAGCGCGTACGGGTGGCCTTCGATCTGCCGGAGCAATGCTACGTGCCGATCGAGCAGGGCGCCTTGCTGGAAATGCTGGGCAACCTGCTGGAAAACGCTTATCGCCTGTGCCTCGGTGAAGTGCGCATCAGCGTGCGCGAAACCCTCAGCGGCGTCGAGTTGTGCGTCGAGGATGACGGGCCGGGTGTGCCGCCGGATCAGCGTGCGCGGATTCTGCAGCGCGGCGAACGGCTGGACCGTCAGCATCCGGGGCAGGGCATCGGGTTGGCGGTGGTCAAGGACATCATCGAGAGTTACAACGCGAAGCTGACCCTGGGCGATTCGCCGATGGGGGGCGCGGCGTTCCGGATTCATTTTCCGGTGGTTTGATCTGAATTCTTTAGCGTTCGTTCGGGCCCCATCGCGGGCAAGCCCGCTCCCACAGGGATCTCTGCGGACACAATATTTGTGAACGACGATACAACCTGTGGGAGCGGGCTTGCCCGCGATGAGGCCAGCAGATTCACTACAAAAAATCAGCTCTCTTGAGCGCGATAAGCGCCCGGTGTCAGGCCGGTCCACTTCTTGAACGCCCGGTGAAACGCCGAAGGCTCGGAAAACCCCAACTGTTCAGCGATCTGTTGCAACGACAGGTCCGCACGCCCCAAGTGATAAATCGCAATATCCCGGCGCAACTGATCCTTCAACTCCTGAAAACTCGAACCCTCTTCGCGCAAATGCCGGCGCAGCGTCTGCGGGCTGATGTGCAGGTGCGCAGCCACCGCTTCCAGGTCTGGCCAGCGCGCACTGTCGCGGCTGAGCAAGCGGCGCAACTGGCTGCTCAGGCTGTCGCCGTCATCCGGGCGTGACAGCAGGTCGGCGGGGGAGCGTTCGAGGAAATGCTTGAGGGTCCGCTCGTCCTGCAACAGCGGCATGTTCAGGTAGCGACTGTGGAACAGCAGGCTGCTCTGCGACGCGCAAAACTCCATCGGGCAGGGGAACAGCAACTCGTATTCGGCGCCGTGCTCGGGCCTCGGGTAGCTGAAGGTGGCCTGTTCCAGACGAATGCGCTGGCCGATCAGCCAACTGCCGAGGCGATGCCAGACCATCAACTGGCTTTCGGTGAGGAAATGGTCCGGGTCCTGAAACTTGGAATCGTCCAGGCTCAGGCGGATCATTTCGTCTTCGCGGGTCAGGGTCAGACGCGGCCCACCGGGGAATAGGCTGTAAAACAATAAGCCGCGATGCAGCGCCTTCTCCAGATTGCGGCAGTGAATCACGGCGTGGCACATCATCGCGAAGCTGCCGGTTTTGCTCGGGACCGGCCCGAAGCCGAGGTATTCGTCGTCGAGTGCCAGCCACAATCCCTGGATCAAACGGGTGAACTGCTCAGGCGCAATGCGCGCACGCGGTTCTTCCAGCAACTCGGGGCTGATCCCGAGTTGTTGCAACAGGTTTGAACAGTCATGACCCAGCCGACGCGCGCCACCGAGGGCGGCACGGGCGAAATGACTGGCAATGGTGCGTTCGCGCATAGAAGGCAGGTCCGTCTATTGAACGACGGATGGTAGTCGTCGGGGCCGGCAATGGACAAGGCGGATATCCGCCAAATTGCAGGACGAGGTCGGTCGGATGGGCGGAAATCCGCCACCGTTTTGTAAGGCGTCCATGGCACGGTGAACCTGTAACCCCTGATGTCAAAAGGCTCGCAGGGGATTTGGCGAAGGTGGCACGCCGCTTGCGATACAACGAGCAGATGCCTGCCGTCGCGCAGCTCGAAAAAACAAATCCCTCCAGTGCAGGAGGGTTCGCAATTCAGGTGTCATGGGCAACAGATGGATGTTGTCACCGGGCACTCTTGAGGAACTTTGCAATGACGACTCGTCAGCCAATATACAAATCCCTGTATTTCCAGGTGATCGTTGCCATCGCCATCGGCATCCTGCTTGGTCACTTCTACCCGCAGACCGGTGTGGCCCTCAAGCCGCTGGGTGACGGGTTCATCAAACTGATCAAAATGGTCATCGCGCCAATCATCTTCTGTACGGTCGTCAGCGGTATCGCTGGCATGCAGAACATGAAATCGGTGGGCAAGACCGGCGGCTATGCGCTGCTGTACTTCGAAATTGTTTCCACCATCGCGCTGTTGATCGGCCTGGTCGTGGTTAACGTCGTGCAACCGGGAGCCGGCATGCACATCGACGTGACCACCCTGGATACCAGCAAAATTGCTGGCTTCATCTCGGCCGGTAAAGACCAGAGCATCGTCGCCTTTATCCTTAACGTGATCCCGAACACCATCGTCGGCGCATTCGCCAACGGCGACATCCTGCAAGTGCTGATGTTCTCGGTGATCTTCGGTTTCGCCCTGCATCGCCTGGGTGCTTACGGCAAGCCGGTGCTGGATTTCATCGATCGCTTTGCTCACGTGATGTTCAACATCATCAACATGATCATGAAGCTGGCGCCAGTCGGTGCCTTCGGCGCCATGGCGTTCACCATCGGTGCCTACGGTGTCGGCTCGCTGGTGCAGCTGGGTCAGTTGATGATTTGCTTCTACATCACTTGCATCCTGTTTGTGGTGTTGGTGCTGGGCGCCATCTGCCGCGCGCACGGTTTCAGTGTGCTGAAGCTGATCCGCTACATCCGTGAAGAACTGCTGATCGTACTGGGCACTTCCTCCTCGGAATCCGCTCTGCCGCGCATGCTGATCAAAATGGAACGCCTGGGTGCACAGAAATCCGTTGTCGGCCTCGTGATCCCGACCGGCTACTCGTTCAACCTCGACGGTACTTCGATCTACCTGACCATGGCCGCTGTGTTCATCGCTCAGGCGACTGATACCCCGATGGATCTCACTCACCAGATCACATTGCTGCTGGTGCTGCTGCTGTCCTCCAAAGGTGCGGCCGGTGTGACCGGCAGTGGCTTCATCGTGCTGGCGGCCACCTTGTCGGCTGTGGGTACTCTGCCGGTTGCCGGCCTGGCGCTGATCCTTGGTATCGACCGCTTCATGTCCGAAGCCCGTGCACTGACCAACCTCGTTGGTAACGCTGTTGCGACCCTGGTCGTGGCCAAGTGGGTGAAAGAGCTGGATGAAGACAAGCTGCAAGTAGAGCTGGCTTCCGGTGGTCGCGGTATCTCCGACACTCGTGAAGAAGACGACCTGGGTGTGGCCGAAGGCCCAACCCCAAGCAACGTCAAGTAATACGCGTTGTCATGAAAAAACCCGCTTCGGCGGGTTTTTTCTTGCCTGGAGTTTGAGCGTAACGGTCACAGTTGCTGACACATCAGGTGATTGCTGCAATGCGATTGGCTGCCTAGGCTGGAGGCATCGCACTGGAGATCACACATGCTCGGTCCACTGGCATCACTCAAGGTTCTGGATTTCTCGACATTGTTGCCGGGGCCGTTCGCCTCGCTGTTGTTGGCTGACATGGGCGCCGAGGTACTGCGCATCGAATCGCCGACCCGCATGGACCTGTTGGGCGTGCTGCCACCCCATGATCAAGGCGTGTCGGCCAGCCATGCGTACCTCAATCGCAACAAGCGCAGCCTGGCGCTGGACCTCAAACAGCCTGAGGCGCTGGCGGTGATCAAGCAGCTGTTGCAGGACTACGACATCGTCCTGGAGCAATTCCGCCCCGGCGTAATGGACCGTCTGGGCCTGGGCTATGAAGCGCTGAAGGCGATCAACCCGAAGTTGATCTACGTGTCGATCACCGGTTACGGGCAAACCGGCCCCTACGCGCATCGCGCCGGCCACGACATCAATTACCTGGCGCTGGCGGGTCTGGCGAGCTACACCGGCCGCGCCGATAACGGCCCGCTGCCCTTGGGCATGCAGGTGGCGGATGTCGCCGGAGGTTCGTTGCACGGGGTGATTGGCTTGCTGGCGGCGGTGATCGCCCGCCAGCAAAGCGGGGTGGGGCAGCATCTGGATGTGAGCATGACTGACTGTGCGTTCAGCTTGAACGCCATGGCCGGTGCCGGGTACCTGGCCTGCGGCGATGAACCGGGTCGGGAGGACCAGATGCTCAATGGCGGCAGCTTCTACGACTATTACCGTTCGCGGGATGGCCGCTGGTTGTCGGTTGGCAGTCTGGAACCGCCGTTCATGAAGCAACTGTGCACGGCGCTGGGTCTGGAGGAGTTGGCGACGCTGGGCCTGTCGCCTCAGCCCGCCCAGCGAAAGAAGCTCAAGGACGCGCTGCAGACTGAATTCGAGAAGCACGACTTTGCCGAATTGTGTGCGCTGTTTGCCGAACTCGATGCGTGTGTCGAACCGGTGTTGACCTTGGGTGAGGCGGTTCGGCATCCGCAGTTGCAGGCGCGGGAATTGGTGACCGATGTGCCGCGAGGGGATGGCACGAGCCAGGCGCAGATGGCGTGTCCGTTGAAGTTCTCGGACGGGTTGCCCGAGCCTCGGCATATTGGTGCGGCGCTGGGGCAGCATACGGATCAGGTGTTGGGGGAGTTGGGGTTTGGTGTCGAGCGGATTGAGGAACTGAGGCGTGCCAAAGTGATTCTCTAGTGCCTGTCAGGCCGCCATCGCCAGCAGGCTGGCTCCCACAATGGATCTATGGCGTATCGATGATCCCTGTGGGAGCCAGCCTGCTGGCGATAAGGTCGGCCCAAACACCACAAATCCAGCTACTCGACCCGCATCTCCCCACTGAACACCAACGTGCTGCGGCATCGACGACACAAATACCGCCGCCCCTGCCGCACCAAACCATGGCGCTGCGCCGAAAACGGAAAATCACTGTCAGCACACGGGCATTTGTAGATGTAGCGCGTCACGCTGCGGCGTTTGACGTCGTAGGTGTGGCAGCGATTGGGCGGCAGTTCGTACACGCCCCGCATGATCAGTTGCCACTCTTCGCCGTGGGGCTGGATGCGATCGCCAAACAGCTGATGAGCGATCAGGTGCGCGACTTCATGGGCGACGGTCTGCTTGAGGAAGTCTTCAGTGTTTTCGCGGTACAGCTGCGGATTGAAGCGCAGCAGGTTCTCGTGCAAATGCGCGACACCGGCTTTTTGCCCGCGCAGCTTGAGGCTCACCACGGGGCGTTTGAAGGTTCGTTTGAAAAAGGATTCGGCTAGTTGGAAACAGTCTTCGACGCGGGTATTGAGTGGCTCGGGCATGCTTGATGGATCTCCAGAGACGTCGAGTATGCCGCAACGCTCGGGCCTTGCGAATCGCTCAGGCGCCGAATGGTCGTTACCTCCACATTGAAAGGCCGCCTTGCGGCGGCCTGTATTGGCAGATCTTGTTTTTGGGTGGAGAGCGTGACTAATTCGTGTAGACCGGCCCCACGCCGAGTCCCCAGACAATAACCGTGAACGCCATGATGGCAACCAGTACCACCAGACCGACGGCGAGCACCGAACTTGAAAACAGGAATCCCTCGTCAGATGGAATGTTCATGAAAGTCGGAAGCCCCACATACAGCAGGTACACCGTGTAGCAAATGGCCGCCGTTCCGACGACCATCCCCAGCCACATGTGTGGGTACAGCGCCGCCAGACCGCCAATGAACAGCGGGGTCGCGGTATAGGTCGCAAACGCAACGCATCGGGCCAGACTCGGGTTGGCGTCATAGGTGCGGGCCATCCAGTGGATGAACGCGCCCATCACGGCAACGCCGCCGAGCATCGCCACGTACGACATGATCGTCATCCATAGCGCGCTTTCCTGCGTCAGCATCACCGGCGCCCGGCTGCCGATCACCCAGCCGACCTGCGTGGTGCCGATAAACGCCGACACGGCGGGGATCGCCGCCAGAATCAGCGTGTGGGTCAGGTACATGTGGCTGATGCTTTCCTCTTGGTCGCCACGGATTTCTTTCCATTCCTGGTCGGGGTGGGTGAAGAGCCCCACTACGTGATGGATCATGCCAGTCACTCCTCTTGTTTTTACCGTCGCCCCCCAGTGGAGCGCCTACAGGCCAAAGTGGCCACGTAAGAAAGGTCTGGATATGTGTGCGACCTTATGTCGCAGTATAGAAAGGTCTTAACCACGCAGGTGATAGGGGCTTAGAGCAAATCGCGCTGTAAACAAACCTGTTAATCGCCACAGGGACTGTAGGCGACAATCCCTGCGGGAGCGGGTACTTCGCCGACGCCGGGTTTTTGCGTAAAATGCCGGCCTTTCGTCACACCTCACGGATTCCGCGTCATGGGCACTCTCACGGTCAACCAGAACAAACTGCAAAAGCGCCTTCGCCGACAGGCCGGCGAGGCTGTTGCCGATTTCAACATGATTGAAGACGGCGACAAGGTCATGGTCTGCCTGTCCGGTGGCAAGGACAGCTACACCATGCTCGACGTGCTCCTGCACTTGCAGAAGGTCGCCCCGATCAAGTTCGAGATCGTGGCCGTGAACATGGACCAGAAGCAGCCGGGTTTCCCTGAAGACGTGCTGCCGGCTTATCTGAAAACCTTGGGCGTCGAGTATCACATCGTCGAGAAAGACACCTACTCGGTGGTCAAGGAACTGATCCCGGAAGGCAAGACCACCTGCTCGCTGTGCTCACGCCTGCGTCGCGGCACGCTCTACACCTTCGCCGATGAAATCGGCGCGACCAAAATGGCCCTCGGTCACCACCGTGACGACATCGTCGAAACGTTTTTCCTCAACATGTTCTTCAACGGCTCGCTCAAAGCCATGCCGCCGAAACTGCGTGCCGACGACGGCCGCAACGTGGTGATCCGTCCGTTGGCCTACTGCAACGAAAAAGACATTCAGGCCTACTCGGACCTCAAGCAATTCCCGATCATCCCGTGCAACCTCTGCGGTTCCCAGGAAAACCTGCAGCGTCAGGTGGTCAAGGACATGCTGCAAGAGTGGGAGCGCAAGACGCCGGGCCGTACCGAAAGCATTTTCCGCAGCTTGCAGAACGTGATCCCGTCGCAATTGGCGGACCGCAACCTGTTCGACTTCACCAACCTCAAGATCGATGAAACGGCGGCTTCGCGCTTCGTCAATGTTGTAAACCTCTAAACGCAATCACTGTGGGAGCCAGCCTGCTGGCGAGAGCGGTGGGGCAGACGTTGACTGTCCCGCCGCCATCGTCAGCAGGCGGGCTCCCACAAGTGGTCTATTTACTTACTCGTCAGGAGAGGGCATGCGCGATTACAAGTGGCTGCACGAATACTGTCTGAACCGCTTCGGTTCCGCAGCTGAACTGGAAGCCCATCTGCCCGTTCCCAAGACCCCGGCGCAATTGCGCAAGATCAGCGACGACCGCTACCTCTCGACCATGGCGCTGCGCGTGTTCCGCGCCGGGCTCAAACACAGCCTGGTGGACGCCAAGTGGCCGGCCTTCGAAGAAGTGTTCTTCAAGTTCGACCCGGAAAAAGTCGTGCTGATGAGCGCCGAACACCTTGAACGCCTGATGCAGGACGCGCGGATCATCCGCCACCTGGGCAAGCTCAAGAGCGTGCCGCGCAACGCGCAGTTCATCCTGGACGTAGCCCACGAGCAGGGCAGTTTCGGCGCATTGATCGCCGATTGGCCGGTGACCGATATCGTCGGCTTGTGGACCTACCTGAAAAAACGCGGCCATCAATTGGGCGGGTTATCGGCACCGCGCTTCTTGCGCATGGTCGGCAAGGACACGTTTGTGCCGAGCTATGACGTGGTGGCGGCCTTGAATGCGCAGAAGGTCGTCGACAAAGTGCCGACCAGCCTGCGAGATCTGGCCACGGTGCAGGGCGTGTTCAACCAGTGGCATGAGGAAAGCGGCGGGCGGCCGATGAGCCAGATCTCGATGATGCTGGCGTACACCGCCAATCATTGAAACCGAGTTTTTCCAATCGCGAGCAGGCTGGCTCCCACATTGGATCTGTGGCGTACACAAATCCCCTGTGGGAGCTAGCCTGCTAGCGATTGCAATCTGTCAGGCGGCGGAGATCTCGCCCTCGCCAGCCAATTTGCGATTCAACTGAAACCGCCACCGCACATACAACAGTGCCGAGCAGAACACCGCCAGGCTCGCGCCCATTTCCAGCAAACCAAACAGCTGTCGGTTCGGGTCGTACGCCGCCAGTGCCCCCTTGATGAAATACAGGTTCACCACAAAACACATCCACGAATGCCCGCGTGCGCTGCCGACAATCATCCCCGGCGCCAGCAACAGCAACGGCACCAGTTCGATCAGCAGAATCACCCACGGCCGCGCACCGTGCAGGTCGGCGACCACCAGGTAATAGGCGCAGAGCAATCCCACCAGGCCGAAGTAGCACAGCAGGCTGATGACGCGCATCGCCCGAACCCGTGGTTCGAGCCATTCGATGGAAGGCAGAATCTTCGGCTTTTTCGCCATCTCAGCTCACCAACTTTTGTGCAGTCTTCGCCAGCCGCAGACCCAAGGCCCGGCACAGCGCCACTTCATGTTCATTCAAACCGAGTTTGCCATCGGCGCCAGCGTGATGACTGGCGCCATACGGCGTACCGCCGCCACGGGTTTCCAGCAACGCCGACTCGCTGTACGGCAGGCCGGTGATCAGCATGCCGTGGTGCAGCAACGGCAGCATCATCGACAACAGCGTGGTTTCCTGACCGCCGTGCAGGCTCGCGGTGGAGGTGAACACGCCGGCCGGCTTGCCGACGAGGGCGCCGGTCAGCCACAGGTTGCTGGTGCCGTCGAGGAAATACTTGAGCGGCGCCGCCATGTTGCCGAAGCGCGTCGGACTGCCGAGTGCCAGGCCCGCGCAGTTCTTCAGGTCGTCGAGGCTGGCGTACAGCGCGCCTTCGTCCGGGATGTCCGGCGACACCGCTTCGCATTCGGTAGAGATCGCCGGCACGGTGCGCAGGCGCGCTTCCATCCCGGACTGCTCGACGCCGCGGGCAATCTGCCGCGCCATTTCATTGGTCGAGCCGCTGCGGCTGTAATACAGAACCAGAATGTACGGTGCGCTCACGGCAGCAACTCCAGCACGTTCTCCGGCGGACGGCCGATGACGGCTTTGTCGCCAACTTCGAGAATTGGTCGCTCCATCAGTTTCGGGTGCGCAGCGATGGCGGCGATCAATTGCGCCTCGCTCAGGCTGGCGTCGGCGAGGTTGAGGGTTTTGTACTCGTCCTCACCGGTGCGCAGCAATTGCCGGGCGCCGATACCGAGTTTACTCAGCAGGCCCTGGAGTTGCGCGGCGTTCAGCGGCGTCTCCAGGTAGCGCACCACGGTCGGGGTCAGGCCACGGGCTTCAAGCAGTTCGAGCGCACCGCGGGATTTCGAGCAGCGCGGGTTGTGGTAAAGCGTCAGATCGGTCATGTGCGGGTCGCATCTTGCGTAAGGTGGCGGCTATTCTAACTGTGCAGCGCGTAATCCAGAACCTTGGGAGGCGATGGGTCGCAGGCGCATTCAATTTTTAACAAGGATCACGACATGACAAGGCGACTGGCAGCGGCATTGGCGATCATCGGTTCGCTGATGCTGGGGGGCTGCGGCAACGACTATGGCATTGATCAGAACGGCCATAAAGTCGCCGCCGAGCGTCTGGACAAACAATGGCTGGTGCTCAATTACTGGGCCGAATGGTGCGGCCCGTGCCGGACCGAAATCCCGGAATTGAACGGGCTGGCCGAACAGCTGAAGAACAAGAAGATCGGCGTGTTCGGGGTCAATTTCGACAACGTGCAGGGTGAAGAGCTGAAAAGCGCCAGTGAGAAACTGGGCATCAAGTTCACGGTATTGGCTTCGGATCCGGCGGAGTTGTTCGAACTGCCGCGCAGCGAGGCATTGCCGGTGACGTACATCATCGACAACAAGGGCAAGGTGCGGGAACAGTTGATGGGTGAACAGACGGCGGCGGGGGTGATGGCGAAGCTTGAGGCGTTAAAAGCGACTAATTGATACGCGGACCTGTAGGAGCCGGCAAGCCGGCTCCTACAAAGGGTTAACCCTCTTCAAGCCACCAACGCAACGGCTTGCCTTGCACCGGCCAGAAGCGCATCTGCTCGATCGGCGACACATCCCAGCGCTGCACGTTTTCCAGGGCCTGGAGGAAGCGCTTTTCCTGTTCCATCAACGCCGGCGCGCACAGTTTGCGAGTGCTGCCGACCTTGCCGAAACTCAGCCTGTCGCCTTCGAGCGTGTACGGTGCAAACCAGTGGTTGCAGCCGCCGTTGCCGTAGGCCCGGCCGTCTTCGCCGAGGGTGATGGTCAGGTGGCTGTAATCCATCAGCGGGCGTTCGCCGATCCATTCCAGGATGTAGCTGCGGTTCTGCTGCAATTGGACCGGCTCGGCGGCGCAGCCCAGCAGGCTGGCACCGACCATCGCGGTCAGAGCAAGGCGTTTCATCACGCAGGCTCCTGGCATTTCGGGCACAGGTGCTTTTCGCCGATGGCGGTCCAGCCCAACTCGGCGATTCGCGCGGTGGCGGCAGGTTTTTCAGCCTTGTTACCCAGTTTGGCATCGACCGCGAACTCAAAGCTCAGCTCTTTGGCGCAGCTGTCGCAGTTGACTTTCCAGGTATGGATCGCCAGTTCACCGAACACCGGACCACTGGCCACCGCGACCCATTGCCCGGGTGGGTTGATCAAATGGCGAACGGTTTCGACGGTCAGGCGCATGGACAAGTCCTTGCTGCCTTTAAGGGTCACTACCAGCACGTCGTTGTTACGAATCGAGCCGCCGTTGCCGGTGACTTGATAACGCCCCGGCACAAGGGCGCGGCATTCGGTGAGGGTGTGTTGCGGGTTCATCAGGCTATAGCGGAAATCGTGTTCGACCATGGGTCCTCCAAATATGCGCGGTATGCTAGCACGGGCCTGCACGCAGCATGGCGCGAGCAGATGACCTTCGATCAGGTTCAAATGACCTGGGGACTCATGGCAAACTGCCGCTTTTGCATTTCTAAGGATTGGACATGGCGTTAATCGAATGTTTTGAGTGCAAGCAACGCATCAGCTCAACAGCGCCTGCCTGTATTCATTGCGGTGCGCCGGCAGGAACGGCGCACGCGGCCACTTCGACGCAGGCTCCGCTTTCTTTCGGGCGGTTACCGAGCAATGAAAGCGTGCCCAGGGTGACTCCGGCCGCGTTCGGGCGTAAACGCAAGACCGATGTCGAGACTCAGGTTACTGCGCCGACGCTCAATGGTCCGCGTCCAGTAGAACTCTGGCTGAAACTGATGATTTTCTTTCTGCCGCCGTTCTTTGTCTGGTTCCTGCTGCGTCGCGGGCATTCAGTGGGACAGCGTTTGCTAGGCTTCGGTTGGCTGGCCTTGATGATCCTTTTGTCCAAGGCCTGATCCGGTCAGACGTCGATCTGATTCTGCGGCGTACCGGCTGCCCAGGCTGCGATGTTTTGCAGCGTCGTCGCGGCGATCGCGCCCAAGGCTTCACGGGTCAGGAAGGCCTGGTGCGCGGTGACGATCACATTCGGGAAGGTCAGCAGGCGCGCCAGCACATCGTCCTGCAGGGGCAGGTCGGAACGATCCTCGAAAAACAGCTGCGCCTCTTCTTCATAGACATCCAGTCCCAGATAACCGAGTTGGCCGTCCTTCAGCGCGTCGATCAGCGCCGGCGTGTCCACCAGGCCGCCGCGACCGGTGTTGATCAACATGGCGCCGGCTTGCATGTGCGCCAGTGATTCTCGGTTGATCAGGTGTTTGCTGTGCTCATTGAGCGGGCAATGCAGGCTGATGATCTGCGACTCGGCCAGCAGCTCGGGCAAACTCAGATAACGTGCGCCGAGGGCTTCGACCTGCGGATTGGGGTAAGGGTCGTAGGCCAGTAGCTGACAGCCGAAACCGTTCATGATTTTCGCGAAGGTCGCGCCGATCTGTCCGGTGCCGACCACGCCGACAGTCTTGCCCACCAGGTCGAAACCCGTCAGCCCGTGGAGGCTGAAGTCGCCTTCGCGAGTGCGGTTGTAGGCGCGGTGCAGATGTCGATTGAGCGCCAGGATCAACGCCACTGCGTGCTCGGCCACCGCGTGGGGGGAGTAGGCCGGAACCCGTACGACCGACAACCCCAGACGCTTCGCTACTGCCAGGTCGACATGGTTGTACCCGGCCGATCGCAGGGCAATCAGGCGTGTGCCGCCCGCCGCCAGGCGTTCGAGCACCGGGGCGCTGAGGTCGTCATTGATGAAGGCACAGACCACTTCGTGATGGTCCGCCAGTGCTACCGTGTCGACGCTTAGTCGCGCCGATTGAAAGTGCAGCTCGATGCCGGCGGGGAGGTCGGCGCCGAGAAAACTCTCGCGGTCGTAGGTCTGGCTGCTGAAAAGAATCGTACGCATATTTTTCTCCTTGCCCCGATCCTGTGGGAGCTGGCAAGCCAGCTCCTACAGGGATTGCGGTGAGACTAGCGCTGATGGTGATCAGTGCCATTGCGTTGCATCAAGCATTTATACGGGCATGCGCGGCCAGGCGATTGATGGCCCGGTCGAGGTCTTCCAAGGCCCGGGGAGCTTTCGGGTCCTGTTGCTTGAGCAGGGTTTCGCTGCGTTGGCAGGCCGCGCGCAGCTGCGGCACGCCGCAATAACGGGTAGCGCCGTGCAGGCGATGCACCCGTTCGATCAAGGCATTGTGGTCGTTGGTCTCCCGGGCCACGCGGATCGCTTCGCGGTCGGCCTCCAGCGATGCCAACAGCATCGCCAGCATGTCCGCTGCCAGATCCGCCTTGCCCGCCGCCAGCCGCAACCCTTCTTCGTGATCCAGCACCTGCAACTCGTGGCTGCCACCGTGACTGTCGCTGGAACGCTCGGGTCCCTGATTGCGCAGCGCCAGGCCGGTCCACTTCAACACCACCTGCGCCAATTGCCGCTCGCTGATTGGTTTGGTCAGGTAATCGTCCATGCCACTTTGCAGCAGTGCGCGTTTTTCGTTGGCCATCGCGTGAGCGGTCAGCGCCACGATCGGCAGCGGCGTGCAATGCCGTTCGCTTTCCCACTGGCGAATGGTTTCGGTGGTCTGGCGCCCGTCCATGCCGGGCATCTGCACGTCCATCAACACCAGATCGAAGGTCTCGGTCTGCACCGCTTTGACGGCGGCATATCCGCTTTCCACCGCAAGCACCTTGGCGCCGAGGTCTTCGAGCAGGGTTTGCACCAGCAACAGATTGGCCGGGTTGTCGTCGACGCAGAGTACCTTCGGCGCACGGCTGGACACCGGCTCGCCAGGGTCGCTGCGCAGTTGACGCGGATTGACCAGATCAGACAAGGCCCGGCGCAGCTTGCGCGTGCAGGCCGGTTTGGCCTGGAGCTGGCTGTGCGGGTTCGGCACCGAGAGGTGGAACAGCGTCTGTTCGGTGGTCGGGCACAGCACCAGCACTTTGCAGCCAAGGTGCTCCAGGTCCCAGATGTGCTGGTTGAGGCGCTCCGGCGGCATGTCGTTGCTGGTGATGCCGAGCACGGCGAGGTCGATCGCCTGATCGGTCTGATGCGCGCCGGTCACGCCATTGGTCAGGCTTTCCAGGGTATTGAACGGTGTGACTTCCAGGCCACAGTCTTCCAGTTGATGCTGCAACGCCTGACGGGCCAGTTCGTGGTTTTCCAGCACCGCGACCCGGCGTCCGAGCAACGGCGGGCCGGGCAGGTCTTCGGCATCGTCACGGGTTTTGGGCAGGCTCAGGCTGATCCAGAATTCCGAGCCTTCGCCCGGCGTGCTGTCGACACCGATCTCGCCGCCCATCTGTTCGATCAGACGCTTGGAAATCACCAATCCCAAACCAGTGCCGCCGGGTTGCCGGGACAGCGAGTTGTCGGCCTGGCTGAAGGCCTGGAACAACGCGCGTACGTCCTCGTTCGACAGGCCGATGCCGGTGTCCTGAATGCTGATGCGCAGTTGCACGCTGTCTTCGTGTTCTTCTTCGAGCATGGCGCGGGCGACGATGGTGCCTTCGCGGGTGAACTTGATCGCGTTGCTCACCAGGTTGGTGAGAATCTGCTTCAGTCGCAGCGGATCGCCGACCAGCGACAGCGGCGTATCGCGATAGACCAGGCTCACCAGCTCCAGTTGTTTGGCGTGGGCGGCCGGGGCGAGGATGGTCAGAGTGTCCTGGAGCAAATCGCGCAGGTTGAACGGAATATGGTCGAGCACCAGTTTTCCGGCCTCGATTTTCGAGAAGTCGAGGATCTCGTTGATGATCCCCAGCAGGCTGTCGGCGGATTTCTCGATGGTGCCCAGGTAATCGAGCTGGCGCGGGGTCAGCTCGCTTTTTTGCAGCAGGTGGGTGAAACCGAGAATGCCGTTGAGCGGCGTGCGGATTTCATGGCTCATGTTGGCAAGGAATTCGGATTTGATCCGGCTCGCTTCCAGGGCTTCTTTACGCGCCAGGTCCAGTTCGATGTTCTGGATTTCGATGGTTTCCAGATTCTGGCGCACGTCTTCGGTGGCCTGGTCGATGCTGTGTTGCAATTCTTCCTGGGCGTTTTGCAAAGTGCCGGCCATGCGGTTGATGCCGGACGCCAGTTCATCCAGCTCCTGACTGCCGAGCGGCGGCAGGCGGGTCTCCAGGTGACCGTCCTTGAGCTGTGCCACCGCTTGCTTGATCTGGCTCAGCGGCCGATTGATCGTACGGCCCATGCGCAATGCCAGCAGCGCCGCGCCGGCGAGCCCCGCGCCGATCAACAGCAGGCTGGCGAACAGGCTGCGATAACCGCGCAGCAGCATGCCGTTGTGAGAAAGTTCGAGTTCGACCCAGCCCAGCAGGCGGTCAGCTTCATCGGGTATCAGGTCACCGGCCATGTTGCGGTGTTTGCCGAACACCGGCAGCAGATAACGCGTCGCATCGTTGCCGCTACGGCGCAGCATCTGCGAACCATTGCCCAACGGCGCCGGATTGAGCATGGTCGGGCCGGCATGCGCCAGTGACGCGCGGTCCGGGGCGAGGAACGTCACCGCGCGCACGTCGGGCGTTTCCAGCGATTGGGTGGCAATGCGCTCCAGCAGTTCAGTGTCCTTGTGGCTCATGGCCGGCGCGACAAGGGGCGCGAGCTGTTCGGCGATCATTTCGCCACGCTGCATGAGTTGGGTTTGCAGGTCGGATTGCTGCATCCAGGTGAAATAGCCGCCCAGCACCAGGGCCATCAGGCTGGTCGGAAGCAAGGTCAGCAACAGCACGCGGCCTTTTATTCCCAGTTTCTTGAGCACGCATCTCTCCTGCATCCAGCCATTTAAGAACCTGCACGTACATCCGGTACACGCCACTTGCGCAGTGTAGCGATTTGCTTGCGGGCAATCCTCGTAAAATTGATGTCGTCATTCGTCGGGCAGTCCATCGCTTTTACGTGGCCGGCAAACCTTGGGTTGCCCACGGCGAGGCAATCTTGAATAATCGCCAACTGAGAATTATTTGCAGATACTCATGACTCCCATCTCTGTTGGCCATCCCCGAATCCTCTCCATCGAAGACGACCTGGTGCTTGGTGCTTATGTGCACGAGCAACTGGGCCGCAACGGGTTCCAGGTGACCTGGTGCCAAAACGGCCAGGAAGGCCTGGCGATGGCTCGTGAGCAAGCCTTCGATGTGGTGCTGATGGACATTCTGCTGCCGGGCATGAACGGACTGAACGTGCTGACTCAATTGCGCCAGAGCCATTCAACCCCGGTGGTGCTGATGTCGGCGCTGGGCGCCGAAGCTGATCGCATCAGCGGTTTCCGCCTCGGCGCCGACGATTATCTGCCCAAGCCCTTCAGCATGGCCGAGTTGCGCGTGCGCATCGAAGCGATCCTGCGGCGCGTGGCACTGGATCGTCGCCCCGCACCCGCGCCGGTTGCCCTGGCGGCGGACAGTCTGCGTTTCGACGATGAATGCGCCGAGGTGTTCTATGGCGAACACGCCGCCGGCCTGACCCGCAGCGAGTACCGGTTGCTGGAGACCCTCCACCGCAACGGCGATGAGGTGCTGAGCAAAGCCTTCCTTTATCAGCACGTGCTGCAACGGGGCTACGCGGCTCACGACCGCAGCCTCGACATGCACATCAGTCAGATCCGTCGCAAGCTCAAGGCCATCGGCTACAGCGAGCGGGAAGTGCGCACGGTGTGGGGCAAAGGCTATGTCTTGAGCGCTGATCATGAAGTGGTCTGACCTGCCGGGCAGGCATTCGCTGTTCTGGAAACTCGCCTGCCTGCTGGTGGCATTCTGTCTGCTGATGATCTGGCTGAGCTGGTCCTGGGGCCGCTACATGGAGGAGCGCAACCAGTTCCTGTCGGACGAGGCCCGAGGCACACTGACGGGGTATGCCGCCGAAGCCGAACAGGCGTGGCAGCAGGGGCAAAGTGCAGGCGTCGATGCCTGGCTGCAGGAGATGCGACAACGCGAAGCGGGCTGGGTGGGCGTGATTGGCGGGGATCTACAGTCGTTGAGCAGCTACGCGCTGACGGACCCGGAAATCCAGCACCTGACTTTTCTGCGCGGCCTGGACTGGCCCATTCACAAAAAACGCCTGCCGTGGCTGCGCGTGCCGTTTCCCGGCGACTCATCCGCCGGCAGCCTGGTGATCGAACTGCCCCAGCGATTCATGCCGGGGCGCTACCGCGTGTTCTGGCGTGTGATCACCAACGGCGTGATTCCCGGATTGTTCACTTTGCTGTTGTGTGTCGGGCTGTATCGATTGCTGGTGGTGCCCCTCAATCAATTGCGCGAGCAGGCCAATGCATGGCGCGCCGACCAATTGGGCGTGCGCCTGTCGAGCCGCACGACCAATCGTTCCGATGAACTGGGTGAGCTGGGCCGCGCGTTCGATCACATGTCCGAGCGCCTGCAAAGCACGGTGGCCCTGCAGCAACAACTGCTGCGCGACCTGTCCCACGAATTGCGCACACCCTTGAGCCGTTTGCGCGTGGCGAGCGAGGGCGAGCAAAGCCTGACGCAACTACGCGAACGCATTGGCCGCGAAGTCGATGGCATGCAACGCTTGGTCGAAGACACGCTGCAACTGGCCTGGCTCGACACCGAGCGCACGCCCTTGCCCGACGAGGCGATCCAGATCCAGGCGCTGTGGGAAATGCTCACGGAAAACGCCTGCTATGAAAGTTGTTGTCCCACCGACCAATTGCAGTGTGCAGTGGATTCATCCAGCTGGGTGCGCGGCAATCTCAACACGCTGGCTCAGGCCCTGGAAAACATCCTGCGCAATGCCATTCGCCATTCACCGAAGGGTGGGATTGTGCGTCTGGATGGACGGCGCGACGGTGATTACTGGCACCTGTGGCTCGAGGACGAGGGGGGTGGGGTGGCGGAAGAGGATCTGGAGCGGATCTTCTCGCCCTTCACCCGGCTTGATGGTTCGCGCCCCGGAAATGGTGGGTTCGGGTTGGGGTTGAGCATTGCGCGGAACGCGGTGCAGCGGCAGGGCGGGCGGCTTTGGGCGGAGAACAGCGGGGCCGGGTTGCGGCTGAATATGCGGTTATTGGCTGATGATGGTGTTGTCAGTGATGACGCCATCGCGGGCAAGCCCGCTCCCACAGTGGATGTGTGTCGGCCACAGTTTGTTTGAACAATCCCCGCACCCTGTGGGAGCGGGCTTGCCCGCGAAGAGGCCCTTCGGGTCACCCTCACGAAAAAGTTTCACCGCTGGTGAGGCAATTATCCTGGTCGCACATTCCAGGCCTTGAATGTCACCTTTTTGAGGTGAAAGAGCAGTGTGAGTGGGTGTTCTTAGTTATATGTCGGAAGTGTCCTACGTGACGAGATGTTCTTGTGTAAGAAGTTTCTGAAAATAATTAAAAGTCTCAAGACTTTGTTGGGTGTGTCGATATTCAGCTTGTGGCTTTAACTCAAGAGGAATAATCAATGAGTGTGATAATAAAAACGCCCGCCTTATCGAAGCAGGCTGATGCCTACGTTATTAAAAATCCGTACGAGACAACCAATGTGCACACGATAACGGATGCCAGGGACGCTGCGGGGGTATTGAAACTGAGGAGTGACGCTATAATTGACAATTTAAAAAATTTTATTAAAGGGTTTGATTTTACATCGATAAGCACTAATGAGCTTGCCAGGGTTGGGTCTGAACTCTATGCGAGTGAGTTGATAGATAATCATGTGGCGAGCCATTTTATATCCGGCAATATGGCTTATGATCAGTATGGTCGCCAGACTGAAAAAGATGTCAAATTTAATGCGATTGCGCTGTTCAATCAAAAGTTAGGTGATAACAAGGATTACGCCAGCAGTTGGCCCATGTACGCTCACCAAGAGTCATTCAAGGAGGTGACGAGGGCCTTGCTGGGGGCTAATCAAGTCATCAATGCACTCTCCTATTTTTCCCGATCAACTAGGAATGATTTGTCAATTAGCATTCAGGCCTGAATCACCGGCATCCGAAATATTTTTTGGACGCCGGTACTTTGTTGGCTATCGATTATAGCGGGTGGTTCCAGAATATTGTCTGTCGACCGTTAGAGTGTTGGAGTGGCGGATTCTGTAAGTTCCCAGAGGGCCAAGCACAGAGGCAGTATTGCCAGTGCCACCGGCGACCGTCCTCCAGGTTGATCCAGTTAATCTTTCAATATACAAATCCGGGGGAGAACCCGAGCCTACAGCAGTAATAGTGGAAGAGATGTTGGCTTGCCGGCATCCGTTTGCGCCGGTAATGGTAAAAGGCCCTTGGGCAATGACGTCGGAGCTGGCGGATACCGTGCCATTGTAGGTATTCCGAATACTGGTGCATGCTGCCGAAGCTTGACTCGCAAGGATCAGCCCTGCGAAAGAAAACGCAATAAGGACTTTCATAGAGACGCTCGTTGGAAAATTAGTAGGTTGTGCGGTAGCGGCGCAATGCGTGTTCCGCATGACAAAAGACTATCGATGATGCCCCTTACCCACCAGTTCACGCCGGCCACCAAGCCTTGAGTGAAACGTCCGAGCAAGGCGTCCTTAAAGACCGATTTTTTTTTGAGAAAAAGAGTTTTTCCTACCTGTGTGATGCCCTTGTCTGAAAGGCGATGCTTGCAATCAGGCGATTGCACATCTCGCGCCCCTTATTCCCATAAGCCATAAGCACCGCACTTTGCGTGATATGGCCTTCCAACGTTTGCCGGTATGATAGGCGCCCCCGCAGTCTGGATTGCGAATACGCCATGACCTTGCAGTACCCAACCATCGCCGATTGCGTCGGCAACACTCCGCTGGTCCGTTTGCAGCGCCTGCCCGGCGCCACCAGCAACACCCTTTTGCTCAAGCTCGAAGGGAACAACCCGGCGGGTTCGGTCAAGGACCGTCCGGCGCTGTCGATGATTACCCGCGCCGAGTTGCGCGGGCAGATCCACGTCGGCGATACGCTGATCGAAGCGACCTCGGGCAACACCGGGATCGCCCTGGCGATGGCCGCCGCGATCAAGGGTTACAAGATGATCCTGATCATGCCGGACAACTCCAGCGCCGAGCGCAAGGCCGCGATGACGGCCTATGGCGCCGAGCTGATTCTGGTCACCCAGGAAGAAGGTATGGAAGGCGCCCGCGACCTCGCTCAGCGAATGGAAGCCGAAGGCCGTGGCAAGGTGCTGGACCAGTTCGCCAACGGCGATAACCCGGAAGCGCACTACACCACCACCGGCCCGGAAATCTGGCGTCAGACCGAGGGCACCATCACCCATTTCGTCAGTTCGATGGGCACCACGGGCACCATCATGGGCGTGTCGCGCTATTTGAAAGAGCAGAGCGACACCGTGCAGATCGTTGGCCTGCAACCGATGGAAGGCTCGGCGATTCCGGGCATCCGTCGCTGGCCGCAGGAATACCTGCCGAAAATTTACCAGGCCGATCGCGTGGACCGGATCGTCGACATGGCGCAAAGCGAAGCCGAGGACGTGACTCGTCGTCTGGCCCGCGAAGAAGGCATCTTCTGTGGCGTGTCCTCGGGCGGTGCCGTGGCAGCGATGCTGCGCCTGTCCAAAGAAGTTGAAAACGCGGTGATCGTCGCGATCATCTGCGACCGTGGCGACCGTTACTTGTCGACCGGCATTTTCGACGCGCCCAACTGATGGCCAAGCACGAGAGAGGCCTGCGCTTCCAGCCCACCGGCGGCAGCAAGGCCCCGCAAATTCCGACCGGCAAAAAGCAGCGCCTGACCATCGAGCGTCTGGCCAATGACGGTCGCGGTATCGCGTTTTTCGAAGGTCGGACCTGGTTCGTCCTCGGCGCATTGGCCGGTGAAGAAGTCGAGGCGCGCGTGTTGGGTGCCCACGGCAAAGTGGTCGAGGCGCGCACCGAACGGGTGTTCCAGGCCAGCGAATTGCGTCGCCCGGCGCCGTGCCCGCATGCCGGTCGCTGTGGTGGCTGCAGTGTTCAGCACCTGCCTCACACCGAACAACTCGCCCTGAAACAGCGCATGCTCGCCGAGCAATTGTCCAAGGTCGCCGGTGTCGAACCCGAAGAATGGGCAGCGCCGTTGAGCGGTCCGGAGTTCGCTTACCGTCGCCGCGCCCGTGTAGCGGTGCGCTGGGACATGAAAGCGAAAAAGCTCGAAGTCGGTTTCCGTGCGGCGGGCAGTCAGGACATCGTTGCAATCAATGAATGCCCGGTGCTGGTACAACCCTTGCAGCCGATCATGACCCGCTTGCCGGAGATGTTGCGGCGCTTGAGCAAACCTCAGGCGCTGGGGCATGTGGAATTGTTCAGCGGTTCGTCGCTGGCGGTGTTGCTGCGGCACATGGCGCCGTTGTCCGAATCCGACCTGACGATCCTGAAAGATTTTTGTGCATTCCATGAAGCTCAATTGTGGCTGCATGGCGAGGGCGAACCGCAACCGGTCGAGGCCGATCAGTCATTGGGCTATCGCCTTGAACAGTGGGATTTGAACCTGGCGTACCGGCCGGGAGATTTCATTCAGGTCAACGCGGCGGTCAACGAAGCGATGGTCGCCCAAGCGCTGGACTGGCTGAAGCCGAACGCGGATGAACGCGTTCTCGATCTATTCTGTGGGCTGGGTAACTTTGCCTTGCCGCTGGCCAAAGCGGTTCGCGAAGTGGTGGCGGTCGAAGGTGTGCAGGCGATGGTCGAGCGGGCAGCCGCGAACGCCGCTAGCAACAATCTGCATAATGCGGCGTTTTTTCAGGCCGATTTATCCCAGCCTTTGACCGATGCCGAATGGGCGCGCGAAGGCTTTTGTGCGGTACTCTTGGACCCACCGCGTGACGGTGCTTTCGAGGTGGTGCGCAAGCTCAAGGCCCTGGGCGCCGAACGATTGGTGTATGTGTCGTGCAACCCTGCAACTCTGGCGCGCGACACGGTCGAATTGATCAAGCAGGGCTACCGGTTAAAACGTGCCGGGATTCTCGATATGTTTCCTCAGACGGCACATGTCGAGGCCATGGCGTTATTTGAAGCGAGCTAGGAAGGCTCGTCTGGTCCGACTGGCCGGCCCGTGCAGCCGCGTACCAGCCCGATGTGGGCTCATGGGCAACGAAGGTCAGCGATTTGACGCATTGAATCTGCGTCGTAGGGAAGGTAAGCAAGATGGTACAGGTGAGAGCACACCAGCCGATCAACACCGACGGCAGTATCAATCTCGAGGCTTGGCTCGATCATGCGGTCAGTGTCGATCTGGCACTGGATCGCGAAGCCTTGAAGGACGCGTGCGAGTTCGCTCGCACCTCCGAACAACAAGCCAATGCGGCGAAAAACCTGTGGTCCGAAGGGACTTCGAGTTTCCGCACCGGCCTTGAGATCGCCGAGATTCTCGCCGACCTCAAACTCGATCAGGATTCGCTGGTTGCAGCGGTCCTGTACCGTGGCGTGCGCGAAGGTCAGATCGAACTGCCGGCGGTCAGCCAGCGCTTCGGTCCGGTGGTCGCCAAACTCATCGACGGCGTTTTGCGCATGGCGGCGATCAGCGCCAGCCTGAGCCCCCGTCAATCCTTGGTGCTGGGCACGCAAGGCCAGGTGGAAAACCTGCGCAAAATGCTCGTGGCGATGGTCGACGACGTGCGCGTCGCGCTGATCAAACTGGCCGAGCGCACCTGCGCGATCCGTGCGGTGAAAACCGCAGACGACGAGAAGCGCAACCGCGTCGCTCGGGAAGTCTTCGACATCTACGCGCCGCTCGCCCACCGTCTCGGTATCGGTCACATCAAGTGGGAACTGGAGGATTTGTCCTTCCGTTACCTCGAGCCCGATCAATACAAACAGATCGCCAAGTTGCTGCACGAGCGGCGTCTGGATCGTGAGCGCTTCATCGCCGATGTGATGAACCAGCTGAAAGTCGAATTGCAGGCCACCGGCGTCGAGGCCGACATCAGCGGCCGGGCCAAACACATCTATTCGATCTGGCGCAAAATGCAACGCAAGGGTCTGGAGTTCAGCCAGATCTACGACGTGCGTGCCGTTCGCGTGCTGGTGCCGGAAATGCGCGACTGCTACACCGCGCTCGGCATCGTCCACACCTTGTGGCGGCACATCCCGAAAGAATTCGACGACTACATCGCCAACCCGAAAGAGAACGGCTACCGCTCGCTGCACACCGCGGTGATCGGCCCCGAGGGCAAGGTGCTGGAAGTGCAGATCCGCACCCACGCCATGCACGAAGAAGCCGAACTGGGGGTTTGCGCGCACTGGCGCTACAAGGGCACCGACGTCAAATCCGGCTCCAACCATTACGAAGAGAAAATCTCCTGGCTGCGTCAGGTGCTCGAATGGCACGAAGAGTTGGGCGACATCGGCGGTCTGGCGGAACAGCTGCGGGTCGATATCGAACCGGACCGGGTGTACATCTTCACCCCGGACGGTCACGCCATCGACTTGCCGAAAGGCGCGACGCCGCTGGACTTCGCCTACCGTGTGCACACCGAGATCGGTCACAACTGCCGTGGCGCGAAGATCAACGGGCGCATCGTACCGCTCAACTACAGCCTGCAAACCGGTGAACAGGTCGAGATCATCACCAGCAAGCACGGCACTCCGAGCCGCGACTGGCTGAACCCGAACCTGGGTTACATCACCACGTCCCGGGCGCGGGCGAAGATCGTTCACTGGTTCAAATTGCAGGCGCGCGATCAGAACGTCGCGGCCGGTAAAACCCTGCTGGAACGCGAACTCAGCCGCCTTGGCTTGCCAGCGGTGGATTTCGACAAGCTGGCCGACAAGGCCAACATGAAAACCGCCGAGGACATGTACGCCGCATTGGGCGCCGGCGATTTACGTTTGGCGCAACTGGTGAACCTGGCGCAACAACTGGTCGAGCCGGAACGCGGCAACGAGCAGCTGGAACTGATTCCGCGCAAGGCCACCGGCTACAAACCGGGCAAGCGCGGCGACATTCAGATCCAGGGCGTCGGCAACCTGATGACGCAAATGGCGGGTTGCTGCCAGCCATTGCCCGGCGATGCAATCGTCGGTTACATCACCCAGGGGCGCGGTGTGAGCATTCACCGCCAGGATTGTGCCTCGGTGTTGCAACTGGGCGGGCGCGAGCCGGAGCGGATCATTCAGGTCAGCTGGGGCCCGGTGCCGGTGCTCACCTATCCGGTTGACATCATCATCCGCGCCTACGACCGTTCCGGTTTGCTGCGTGACGTCTCGCAAGTGCTGCTCAACGAGCGGATCAACGTGCTGGCGGTCAACACTCGTTCGAACAAAGAGGACAACACCGCGTTGATGTCCCTGACCATCGAGATTCCGGGACTGGATGCGCTTGGGCGGTTGCTGGGGCGGATTTCCCAGTTGCCGAACATCATCGAAACCCGGCGTAACCGTACCCCTTGAAGATGCCCCCGTGTGGGAGCAGGCCTGCCAGCGATGCAGGCACCTCGGTCTTTCAGTAGAGTCGAGGTGATGCCATCGCTGGCAGGCCAGCTCCCACAGGTTTTGTGGTGAGAGATAAATGATGTACGGCCTTGAAGACTTGCTGCACCTGATGAACCGACTGCGCGATCCGCAGTTCGGCTGCCCGTGGGACATCAAGCAAACCTACGCGACCATCGTCCCGCACACCCTTGAGGAAGCCTACGAAGTCGCCGACGCCATCGAGCGCGGAGACTTCGATCACTTGCAGGGTGAATTGGGCGATCTGCTGTTCCAGGTGGTTTATTACAGCCAACTGGCCCGGGAAGAAGGGCGCTTTGAATTCGCTGGTGTCATCGACAGCATCACCCGCAAGCTGATCCGTCGTCATCCCCATGTCTTCCCTACCGGTGATCTGTACGCGCCGCAGGATGTTCCGCGTTTGAGCGAAGAACAGGTCAAACAGCGCTGGGAAGAGATCAAGGCTGAGGAGCGCGCCGAGAAATCTGCGGCGCCGCAACAACTGTCCTTGCTTGATGACGTGCCCGCCGCGTTGCCGGCATTATCCCGTTCGGCGAAGTTGCAGAAGCGCGCAGGGCAGGTTGGTTTCGACTGGCCGGACGCCTTGCCAGTGCTGGACAAGGTCCGCGAAGAGCTCGATGAAGTGCTCGAAGCCATGGCCGATAACGATTCGGCAGCGATTGCCGATGAAGTCGGTGACCTGCTGTTTTCCGTGGTCAATCTGGCGCGTCATTTAAAGGTCGATCCGGAAACCGCACTGCGTGGCGCCAACAGCAAATTCGAAAGACGCTTCCGTTTTATCGAACAGGCATTGCGCGACACCCACCGTCCCATAGAAGATTGCACCCTCGAAGAGTTGGACGCCTTGTGGGGCGAAGCCAAACGTCAGGAAAAGAATTTGCCCAGCTGCGGTTGAGCAGTGGCCTAAGTGAGAAATAAGCACCATGAGCATTTCCCTTCGCGACCAGTTGCTCAAAGCAGGGCTGGTCAACCAAAAGCAGGCCAAACAGGTCGGCAAAGAGAAACAGAAACAGCAGCGTCTGGTCCATAAAGGCCAGATCGAACAGGACGATACCCAGCAGCGTCTGGCGCAGGAAGCACTGGCCGAGAAGGTCAAACGCGACCAGGAGCTGAACCGTCAGCAACAAGAGAAGGCGGAGGCCAAGGCCCGCGCCGCGCAGGTCAAGCAATTGATCGAAGTCTCGCGCCTGCCGAAGCTGACCACCGAGGACTACTACAACTTCGTCGACGACAAGAAGGTCAAGCGCTTGTCCGTCAATACGCTGATGCGCAACAAGCTCAGCAACGGCTCGCTGGCGATCGTGCACCATGCCGGCGGTTATGAAGTGATCCCCCGTGAGGCGGCCCTGAAGATCCAGGAGCGCGATCCGCAGCGCATCGTGCAGCTGAACGTGCAAACCGAAGAAGCGGCGGCTGAAGACGATCCGTATGCGGCCTATCAGATTCCTGACGATCTGATGTGGTAAGCAGTTAACGGCTGCTACAACGAAAAACCCCGCTCATGGCGGGGTTTTTCGTTTTCAATGCTGTCATTGCTTATGCGGATTGGAGCGCTCGTTGCTGCTCCAGTTTTTCCAGTTCGGCCTTGTAGCTGTGGGCGTCGGTCTCTGAGTGGAACATCCCCACCAGCATGTCTTGTTGGTGCACGTCCCAGATTCGGATACCGGCGGCTACGCCTTCGTGGGACTTATGTGAATCGTCGCGTTCAGTTACTTTTACAGTCATCGGCTAGCTCCAATCTCTGTTATCTGCAGCAAGGCGTGTGCAGGCCTTTGTTATATGTTTGGTTAGCCTGCTAAGTAAACGACAGAGTTTGCCAACGGTTTTTTGCAAAAATGGAGAAAGTCCTGCAGGCCGCGGAATACGCGGCATTCGGTCGCAGGGTGCTTAGTTTCATGACAAAAGCTTCATGTTCGCGATGGCTCGAACACCGCAAAACCTGTGGGAGCTGGCAAGCCAGCTCCCACAGGTTTTGTGCATTGTCTGACCATTTGTTTCAGACACAAAAAAACGCCCCGAACCAGTCGGGGCGTTTTTGTGTGCTGCGTAGCGACGGGGTATTACTTACCCTGCCAGCGCTTCAGTACCAGGGTCGCGTTGGTGCCACCGAAGCCGAAGCTGTTGCTCATCACGGTGTTGATGGTGGCGTTTTCGCGGGTCTTGGTCAGGATCGGCATATCAGCTACCGCCGGGTCCATCTCGTCGATGTTGGCAGAACCGGCGATGAAGTTGCCTTCCATCATCAGCAGGCAGTAGATCGCTTCGTGAACGCCGGCGGCGCCCAGGGAGTGACCGGACAGGCTCTTGGTAGAGCTGATGGCCGGAGCCTTGTCACCGAATACCGCACGCACGCCTTCCATTTCCTTGGCGTCGCCGACCGGAGTCGAGGTGCCGTGGGTGTTCAGGTAGTCGATTGGGGTGTCCACGGTGGACATTGCCATCTGCATGCAACGGATGGCGCCTTCGCCGCTTGGGGCAACCATGTCGTAGCCGTCGGAGGTCGCGCCGTAGCCAACGATTTCCGCGTAGATTTTCGCGCCGCGAGCCAGAGCGTGTTCCAGCTCCTCGACCACTACCATGCCGCCACCGCCGGCGATGACGAAACCGTCACGCTTGGCGTCGTAGGCACGGGAGGCCTTTTCCGGAGTTTCGTTGTACTGGGTGGACAGGGCGCCCATGGCGTCGAACAGGAACGACTGGCTCCAATGCTCCTCTTCACCGCCGCCGGCAAACACGATGTCCTGCTTGCCCAGCTGGATCTGCTCGACCGCAGTACCAATGCAGTGAGCACTGGTGGCGCAGGCGGAGGAGATCGAGTAGTTCACGCCCTTGATCTGGAACGGCGTGGCCAGGCAGGCGGAAACGGTGCTGCCCATGGTCCGAGTCACTCGGTAAGGACCAACGCGCTTCACTCCTTTCTCGCGCAGGATGTCCAGCGCTTCCATCTGGTTCAGCGTGGAGGCGCCACCGGAACCGGCGATCAGGCCGGTACGCGGGTTGGAGACTTGCTCATCGGTCAGACCGGAGTCGGCGATGGCGTCTTTCATGGCCAGGTAGGCGTAAGCCGCCGCGTGGCCGACGAAGCGATAGATCTTGCGATCGATCAGCTCTTCGAGGGGAAGGTCAATGGAGCCGGAAACCTGGCTACGCAGACCCATTTCGGCATATTCCGGGTTGAACCGGATGCCAGGGCGGCTTGCACGCAGGTTAGCGGAGACGGTCTCTTTGTCATTGCCCAGGCACGAAACGATGCCCAGACCAGTGATAACGACGCGGCGCATGCGGATAACCCTTAGAAGTTGTCAGTGGAGGTGAAAACGCCGACCCGGAGGCCTTCGGCGGTGTAGATCTCGCGGCCGTCGACACTGACCGAACCATCGGCAATGGCCAGGTTCAGCTTGCCCTTCAGCACGCGCTTGATCTGAATGTTATACGTAACTTTTTTGGCGGTCGGCAGGACCTGACCAAAGAATTTCACTTCGCCCGAACCCAGCGCGCGACCGCGGCCCGGCAGGCCTTGCCAGCCCAGGAAGAAGCCGACCAGTTGCCACATGGCGTCGAGGCCCAGGCAGCCCGGCATCACCGGATCACCTTCGAAGTGGCAGGCGAAGAACCACAGGTCCGGAGTGATATCCAGCTCTGCGACCAATTCACCTTTGCCGTACTTGCCACCCTCTTCGCTGATATGGGTGATGCGATCCACCATCAGCATGTTCGGGGCGGGCAGTTGCGCGTTACCTGGGCCGAACAGCTCACCGCGACTGCAGCGCAGCAGGTCTTCCCGAGTAAAGGCGTTTTGTTTGGTCATGCGAGCTCCTCAATAGTCCCATGCGGCAGGTGGGGCGAATCTTCCCGGCCGATCGAAGCGTTCATGCCTCGAGTCAGCAGCCTACTCATAGACTATTGCGTTGTGGTGAAAGTCACAGCACCAAGGACATGAATGTACACTTGTGCACTGAAATTTTTATTCAAGCCCCATTTCGGGCTTGTTCGGGTGCCTAAGACTGCCGCACTTTCGCCTTTCACGCCAGTCGCAGATGGTCGAAAGGCCTGCACTACTGCACCCATCGCTGCAGAATCTGCTGCAGATCAGTGCGTTTGAAGGGCTTGGCCAGGTAATCGTTCATTCCCGCCGATAGACAGGCTTCGCGGTCGCCCTGCAAGGCGTTGGCGGTCAGCGCGATGATCGGCAGGTCGGTACAGCCGGGCAATTGGCGGATCTGGCGGGTGGCCTCGTAGCCGTCGATGATCGGCAGTCGGCAGTCCATCAGAATCGCTTCGAAAATCAGACTTTCGGCACTTCGCACCGCTTGAACGCCGTCGGTGACGACGCTGACAGTAAAGCCCAGACTGCGCAACATTGCTTCGATCACGGTCTGGTTGACCGGGTTGTCCTCGACCAACAACACATTGCGCCCTTCACCATCGCCGCTGCCGGTCGGTATGCGGGGTGTCAGTACCGGCAGCTTCTGTTTATACAGGGCCAGCGGGATTTCCAGGGTGAACACTGAGCCGCGACCTTCCTCACTCTGGGCACGCAAGGTGCCGCCCATGCGTTCCGCCAGGGTGCGGGCGATCGGCAGTCCCAGCCCGGTGCCGCCGTAACGCCTTGAAATAGAACTGTCGGCCTGCTGGAACGCGTTGAACATCAGCTCCAGGCTTTCGGCCGAGATACCAATCCCGCTGTCGCGCACGGTGCAGGTAAACCACAACAGTTCGTGATCCAGCGACTGCCACTGCGGTTCGATGGTAATGCGTCCCTGCTCGGTGAACTTCAGCGCATTGCCCACCAGGTTCACCAGGATTTGCCGGATACGTGTCGGGTCGCCCTGAACCTGCAATGCACGCATATCCTCGGGAATCAGCAACGCCAGGTCGAGCCCACGCTGCACCGCGCTGTGCGAGAAGGACTGGGCGCAACTGCTGATCAGGTCGGCGAGGTTGAACGGGATGTGCTCCAGTTCCAGCTCCGAACGTTCGATGCGCGAAAAGTCGAGAATGTCGTTGATGACTTTGAGCAAGTGTTCGGTGGACTCCGAGGCCAGCGCCGCGTACTCGACCTGCTCCTCGGTCATGTCGGTGGTTTCCAGCAGTTGCAGCATGCCGAGCACGCCATTCATCGGTGTCCGCAGTTCGTGGCTCATCATCGCCAGGAAATCCGACTTGGCGTTGTTGGCCTTTTCCGCTTCTTCGCGCGTCTGGATCAACTGCGCCATCGCCTGATGCTGTTCGCGGCTGGCCTGTTCGAGGCCGCTGGCGAGGTTGTTGATGTGTTGCGACAGCGCGCCGAGTTCGGTGTCGTCGACAATCGGCAGCGGCGTTTTGTAGTCACCGCTCTGGATCGCCTTGACCGCGTTGCCGATGTCGCGGATCGGCTGCGACAGGCTGCCGGCCAGGCGCCGGGCGATCAGGAAGGTAAATAGCAGCGCAAACAACGCCAGGATGCCGGCCTTGAAGAGGATTTCCTGTTGGCGCTTGTTGAAGGCGTCATTCGACAGACCGACGATGACCCGGCCCAGATAATCCTCGGAGGGGACGGTGATGGCGGCTTTACTGCCCTGAAAGAAATCATTGTGCAGCGCGATGCGTTGCAAGCGCACCGGCGCCTGGAACACTTCAACCTGTTGCGAGCGGGTGTGGGTTTCCGAGGGGTGCTCGACGTACACCAGAATCCGGTTGGCGCTGTCCTGGACTTCCAGAAAGCGCACATTGGGTGTCGCCAGGGTGGCTTTGAGCAAACTTTCAAGCACCTCGTTGTTGCCGGAAATTACCCCGTATTCGGCGGCCGGCGCCAGTTGGTTGGCGATCAGTTGACCGGTGTGATTGAGCTCCTGGCGCAGGTCCTGGATCCGCACGAAGGTGAAGAAGCTGATCAGCAGCAAGGTCAGCAGCAGGGCAGGGCCGAGGCTGATGATCTGGGTTCGCGTGTTGATGTCCCAACGACGATGAAAAGTCATGGGCGGCTTTCTCCTTCGGCCAACTGTGTTGCGACCAACGCTTCATTGATCTGTTCAATACCTAAAGAGCGAGCCACTTGCGGGTTACTCAATACTTTGAAGCGATTGGCGTAGTGCGTGCGCGGCCAGGTGGCCGGTGGCTGGTCGAGCAGATCGTCGAGAATCGCCAGCCAGTCGCTCTGATCGCTGTAGGTGCTGGCCAGGCTTCCGGCCTTGACGAACCCGGCGTTGGGACCGATCAGCGCGATTTGCCGTGTGTAGCTGCTGAGCAGCAGGTTTTTCGCGGTTTTGGGGTTGTACAGGTCGGGATCGTCGAGGCCCAGCAGCACGTCACTGTTTTTCAGCAGCGCCTGCAACGGTCGGCTGTCATGGGTGTTGTCCCAGCGCTCGGTGACGATTTCCAATCCCAGGGGCCTGGCGATCTCGCGCAGTTCGTCCAAGAGAAATTCGCTGTGGCTGTCGTAAAGCACCCCGACCCGTTTGACCTCAGGCAATAGGATTCGGGTCAGGCGCAATTGCCGATCCAGCGGTGGATCGCTCCACAACAGGCTCAAATGTGCCGGCAAGTTCGCGCCGAGGCGTTGGCGGGCTTGCAGCCGGCTGATGCGCAGCACCAACGTCGCCGGGCCTCGGGTGTCTTGCAGGCGCCAGTCGAGACTCGGCAGGTCCAGCAGAATCAACCGGGTGCCGTCGGGCAATTTGTCCGGCGTCGGCAGATTGGCCAGTGGCTGAAAGCGCACGTTGTCAGCCGGGCGCAAGTCGCTCAGGGCCTGGGCGAAAGACTGCATGCCCGCGCTGTCGTCGGCACCGGCCAGCAGAATCTCGGCAGCGCTGGCCGAGAGGCTGCCCAACCCCCCGGCAACCACCAGGCACAACCCGGCCAGCAGCAGGCCAGGGTTTGGCATCATCCGTGATAGAGAGCGCAACATTTAGAACGCCATCTCCGCGCTGAAGTAGAGCACTCGCCGTTGGTCGTAGCGGTTGTCGATGAACGTCGAGGGCTGATTGTCGAGGCGCTGCGCAAGCACGCCGGCCAGTTCCAGGTTGGCTTTGCCCAGGCCAATGCGCTTGGCGATGCGCGTGTCGACCCGCTCGAAGCGATAGCCGTTCAACGCGTCGTCACCATAGTAGAAGAGCGCGCTGTTCCAGCCGTGGCCCCAATCGCGCAGCCAGCCGGCGGAGCCGCTGTTGCGCGCGGTCTGTTGCGCATCCAGCGGATTGCTCGCCTCGGCATCGACGTAGGCGTAAGTCAGGCGCAAGCGGTCGGCACTGCTCAGGCGCCAGTCGAGCTGGGTTTCCGTGCCGGTGAAACGCGAGCGGTTGCCGTTACTGGCGATGTACTGATTGTTGCGCAGCGGCTCGCTGATCATGCTGGTGATTTCGTCGTGAAACACCTTCACGTCCACCGCCAGTCCCCATTCGGCGAAGTAGCCGTTGTAGCCCAGTTCTCGTGAACGCATGTGTTCTTGGTCGAGATTGCCGGGGCCGCGGGTCCTGACGAAGTAACGAGCGCTGTTCTGGCCATACGCAGCGGGTTGCAGGTTGGTCACCCGGTAACTCCAGTTGACGTTGTTCTCGAACATGTCCGGCGAGCGGATGGCTTGCGAATACACCGCGCGCAAACCGTGGCGAGGCGTGATCAGGTAGTTGACCGCCATTCGCGGCGTCAGCGAGCTGCCGATCAATTGCGTGTCTTCGAACATCGCACCGCCCTGTAGCAACCAGTGGTCGCTGGCGCGCCACTCGAGCTGGCCGAACGCGCGCCACGTCGTGTCGTCGAGTGTGCCATTGAAGTAAGTCTCGGAATCTGCCCGGTCGTAACGATAGTTCAGGCCGCTGACCAGTCGCAGACTGTCGGACAGGCTGAGGGTGTCTTGCAGTTCGAGGTCGTAGCGCGATTCGCGGGTGCTTTGGTCAATGTCACCGCACAGGGTTTGTCGGGCGCCGTTGCGCCACTGGTCTAGCACCCTATTGGCCAAGGCCTGTTCCGCCGACGTGCCGGAGGGTGCGCCGGAGCCGACGTAACGCGCAATGTTGCGCGCCAGGCGTTCGGTGTAATTCGGATTGAGCTGCCAGAGCTCGGTCAGTTCAGGGCTGAACGAGACCTCGGCGTCGCAGGCGCGCCAGGTTTGCTGACGATCCCAATGCTGGGCCGAGCCCTGAATATAAAGACTGTGATCAGGATTTACATCGAGGTTCCAGCGCAGGGAGCCGGCGTAGTCCTTGGCCACGACGTCGGAATTGTTCCCGGCGGCGGTAATCCCCGAGAACACCGGGCGGTAGGTATAAGGCCGCTGGTTGCTCCCGTCCTTGGCATTCAATTGCCAATCGAGGCTTTGCTGTTCGTTGAGCGTCTGGCTGACGGCGAGGTTGAAGCGGTTCAAGCGGCGGCTGTCGCGGTAATCGGCGCCGCTGCGGTCCGAGTCAAAGCCGTCGTCCTGCTGGCCGGACAGCGACAGGCGCAGGTCGCCACCGTCCCAATCCACACCCTGACTGGCGTAAAAGTCATCGATGCCGCGCTGGCCACGGGTGACTTTGAGCCGCGTACCGTGGCTGTCGGCCGGGTTGCGGGTAATGATGTTCACCACTGCCATCAACGCATTGGCGCCATAGCTGACCGTGTTCGGGCCGCGGAAAACCTCTATGCGCTCGATGTCTTCCATGGCCACCGGAATGTCGCTCCAGTCGACCGTGGCCAGGCCGGCGCGGTACACCGAGCGGCCGTCGATCAGCACCTGCATGCGCCGCGCTTCGCTGGCGTTGGTGCCGTGATAGTTCACCGTCGCCTGATTGCCGCTGATATTGCCGACCATCATCCCCGGCACCAGTCGCAGCAATTCGCTGATGTCGCGGGCACCACTGGCGTTGATCAGTTCGCTGTCGATCACCGTCATGCTTCCCGGAACTTCCGCCGGCGACTGTTTAAGACGCGTAGCCGTCAGCACTTGCGGCAGCGGCTCGTTGTCGAGAAACAGGTCGTCGGCCAGCAATGGCGGGCTGAATATCAGCGCCAGAACCAGCGGTGAGCGAGGTGCAGCGGGGCCAAACGACACAACACATCCTTGATAGCGATTGACGGGCGCGCATGTTAACCGAGCGGGTCGACTTTTTCAGTCACGATGCCGGCATTTTCCTCGGTTTTATCAGTCTTCTTTCTACAAGTGTCGGTAATTGACGCGAGGGCTGGTCGCCACTGGGCCGCTCCGTATAATGCCGACATCGCCACTGGTATGGATTAACGGATTGCATATGACTGAACAGCGCCCAATTGCGGTCCTGGGAGGCGGAAGTTTTGGTACCGCCGTGGCTAATCTGCTGGCCGAGAACGGGCATCAGGTCCGGCAGTGGATGCGTGACCCCGAGCAAGCCGAGGCCATTCGGGTCAATCGCGAGAACCCGCGTTACCTCAAAGGCATCAAGATTCTCCCGGGAGTGGAAGCGGTCACGGACCTGCAAGCCACACTGGAGGCTTGCGACTTGTGTTTCGTTGCGCTGCCGTCCAGCGCACTGCGCGCGGTATTGGCCCCGCACGCCGAACGTTTGAGCGGCAAGCTGCTAGTCAGCCTGACCAAAGGCATCGAAGCCCACACGTTTAAACTGATGAGCGAGATCCTCGAAGAGATCGCCCCGCAAGCGCGCATCGGTGTGCTGTCCGGGCCGAACCTGGCCCGTGAAATCGCCGAACACGCCCTGACTGCCACCGTGGTCGCCAGCGAAGACGAAGAACTCTGCCAGCGGGTTCAGGAAGCGCTGCACGGCCGTACCTTTCGCGTGTACGCCAGCGCCGACCGCTTCGGCGTGGAGTTGGGCGGGGCGCTGAAAAACGTCTACGCGATCATCGCCGGCATGGCGGTGGCGCTGGGCATGGGCGAAAACACCAAGAGCATGCTGATCACCCGGGCGCTGGCGGAAATGACTCGCTTTGCCGTGAATCAGGGGGCCAACCCGATGACGTTCCTGGGGCTCGCGGGGGTGGGTGATTTGATCGTGACCTGTTCGTCGCCCAAGAGCCGCAACTATCAAGTCGGCTTCGCCCTCGGCCAGGGTTTGAGCCTGGAAGACGCGGTGACGCGGCTGGGCGAGGTCGCGGAAGGCGTCAATACCCTGAAAGTGCTCAAGGCCAAGGCCCAGGAAGTGGGCGTGTACATGCCGCTGGTCGCCGGGCTGCACGCGATTCTGTTCGAAGGGCGCACGCTGAATCAGGTGATTGAATTACTGATGCGCGGCGAACCGAAAACCGACGTCGACTTTATTTCCACCAGCGGTTTCAACTGATCACGCTTTCCAGAAAAGCAGGGAGTTGCACATGAACGATCCGAAAACAGAAGCCAAGTACGAATCCATCCTGCTGCGGGTGTTGTGGATGATCGTCTTCCTGCTGGTCTGGCAGGTGGCGCAGTTCATCCTCGGCGCCGTGGTGCTGGTGCAACTGATCTATCGTTTGTTCTATGGCGCCCCGAGCGCCAGCCTGATGAATTTCGGCGACAGCCTGAGCCAGTTCCTGGCGCAGATCGGTCGTTTCGGCACGTTTCATAGCGACCAGAAACCCTGGCCGTTCGCCGACTGGCCGACGCCGCGTACACCGGAAGGTGAAGCGCCCCACGTCGTGGCGCCTGCACCGCATCCGGTCCGAGATGAGGAACCCAAGCTATGAAACTCTGGGTATTGCGTCATGGTGAGGCCGAGCCTTACGGCTCGCGTCCGGACTCCGAACGGGCACTGACCGCCCACGGTCGTGAAGAGACGCTGCGCAGTGCTGCCGAGCTGATCGGTCAGCCGATCACGGCTATCTATGCCAGTCCTTATCTGCGTGCTCAGCAGACGGCCGAGCTGGTGCGTGAAGCACTGGGTTTTCAGCCGGACATTCGCACCGTCGAATGGCTGACCCCCGATAACCGCCCGCAAGCGGTGGCAGAGCAATTGGTGTCGGTGGATTACGCGTTGCTGGTGAGCCATAACCCACTGGTGGGCAATTTGCTGGGTTACCTGCAACACGGTCATGTACAACAACCCGAAGCGGTGAAAACCGCCGGCCTGGCGGAACTGGAGGGTGATTTGCCGCTGGCGGGCGCGATGAAGCTCAACGGCATCAAGCACCCGTAGCCTCAGGTGCCCTCGTTCTACTGTGGGAGCGTGGCTTGCCCGCGATGATATCTACTCGGTTTCCCTGATACACCGCGGTGCCTGCATCGCGGGCAAGCCACGCTCCCACAGGAGCGGTGGCGTTACTGATTTTTTGTAATGAAATAGTCAACCAAGCAACCGCTTGGTTGACTACGCTTGCTCCAGACCAAAAATAAAGGAGCGAGTCGCATGTCTGCTGCTTTTCGTTTGCCGCTGGACGTCTTCTACGAGCGCGAAGCCCGTCATCCCCGCCAGCGCTTTCTGGTTCAGCCCACGGGCGGTGGCCAGGTCGAAACCCTGACCTGGGAAGACGTCGGTCACCAGGCCCGTTGCGCCGCGCACTGGCTGCGCGCCCGGGAACTGCCGCAAGGCAGCCACATCGCCCTGATCTCGAAAAACTGCGCACACTGGATCATCGCCGATCTGGCGATCTGGATGGCCGGGCATGTGTCGGTGCCGTTGTACCCGAATCTCACCGCCGACTCCGTCGCGCAAGTCCTCGAACACTCCGAAGCGGCGCTGGCGTTCATCGGCAAACTCGATGACTGGCCGGGCATGTCCCGCGGCGTCAGCCCCGACCTGCCGACCATCAGCCTGCCGTTGCACCCACCGGGCAACTTCGATTTCAGCTGGGCCGACCTGCAAGCCTGCTCACCGATTCAGGACGACCCCCAGCCTTGCGCCGAGCAACTGGCGACCATCATTTACACCTCCGGCACCACCGGCATGCCCAAAGGCGTGATGCACAGCTTCGGCAATCTGGGGTTTGCCACCACCCGTGGCACGCAGTTGTTCGGCCTCAATGAGTCGGATCGGTTGCTGTCCTACCTGCCGCTGTGCCACGTCGCCGAACGCATGTTCGTCGAGCTGGCGTCGATCTATACCGGGCAAACCGTATTCTTTGCCGAGAGCCTCGACACCTTTCTTACTGATTTGCAGCGGGCGCGGCCGACCGCGCTGTTCGGCGTGCCGCGTATCTGGACCAAATTCCAGATGGGCGTGTATGGCAAGATCCCGGCCAAACGCCTCGACTTCCTGCTTGGGCTGCCCTTCATCGGCAAGCGGGTAGGGCACAAAGTGCTCGCCGGGCTCGGGCTGGACGCCTTGCGCGTCGCGTTGTCCGGCGCGGCGCCGGTGCCGCAGACGTTGTTGCTGTGGTACCGCAAACTCGGACTGGACGTGCTGGAGGTCTACGGCATGACCGAGAGCTGCGGCTATTCCCACATCGGCCGGCCCGGCGACAATAAGCCGGGCTGGATCGGCAAGCCCTGCCCGGAGGTTGAAGTGCGGATCGCCGAATCGGGCGAAGTCATGGTGCGCAGTGGCGCGACCATGCTCGGCTATTTCAAGGAGCCGGAAAAAACCGCCGACACCCTCACCGAGGACGGTTTCCTGCGCACCGGTGACAAGGGCGAACAGGACGCCGAAGGCTATTTGCGCCTGACCGGACGCCTGAAGGAAATCTTCAAGACCAGCAAAGGCAAGTACGTGGCGCCGGCGCCGATCGAGAATCGTTTGGCCGTGCATTCACGCATCGAACAAGTCTGTGTAGTCGGCGATGGGTTGAGCGCGCCGCTGGGGTTGTGCGTGCTCTCGGCGGTCGGGCAGCAGGACGCCGGTGGAACCGCGCGTGCAGGCCTGCATTCAAGCCTGGAAAAACTTCTCGAAGAGGTCAACGGCGCCCTCGATAAACATGAGCGGCTGCGTCGGCTGGTTGTCGTCAAAGACAGCTGGGCCGTGGAAAACGGCTTCCTGACGCCGACCCTGAAGATCAAGCGCAATGTGATCGAAGCGGCTTATGGGCCCCGGTTCGAAGAATGGAGCGAGCGCAGCGAAGCGGTGCTGTGGCAGGATTGAGTCACGAATAAAACCAACAAAGGATGTGTGCAATGAGTTTGTGGCGTACCACTCCCAACATCGAGCAGTTGAACGCAATCCAGAAAAACACCATCGGCGAAGTGCTGGATATCCGCTTTGAAGCCTTCGACGAAGAATCCCTGACGGCAAGCATGGTCATCGATCATCGCACTCACCAGCCTTATGGCTTGCTGCACGGCGGTGCTTCGGTGGTGCTGGCCGAAACGGTCGGTTCCATGGCCAGTTATCTGTGCATCGATGCCAGCAAATTTTACTGCGTGGGCCTTGAGATCAACGCCAACCATTTGCGTGGATTGCGCAGCGGACGGGTGACGGCGGTGGCCAAGGCGATTCACATCGGGCGAACGACGCATGTCTGGGACATTCGGCTGACCAGCGATGAGGGCAAGGCCAGTTGTGTGTCGCGGTTGACCATGGCGGTGGTACCGTTGGGGGAGAACCCGCCGGCCCGTTGATTGACGGCCCGTTCTGTTGAGGGATCTGGCCAGGTTCCCTGAAACACCGGCATGACCGGACTGTCATCTTTCCTGGCAGTTACGGTCATTGCTGCGGGACGTCGTCTTACGGACAATCAACGCCTGTTCTCGCTTATGGATTTGCCGGTATGTCGCAGCAGATATTTTTCGCCCACGCCAATGGGTTTCCCTCGGGAACCTACGGCAAGCTGTTCGCGGCGTTGGCGCCTGAGTATAAGGTCGCCCATTTGCAGCAGCATGCCCATGACCCGCGTTTCCCGGCGGATGACAACTGGCACAACCTGGTGGACGAGCTGATTCATCACCTCAAGCAACAGGCGGAACCGGTGTGGGGTGTAGGCCACTCCTTCGGTGGCGTGCTGCATCTACACGCCGCGTTGCGCTGTCCCGAGCTGTATCGCGGCGTGGTGATGCTCGATTCGCCGGTGCTGACCCGCACCGATCAATGGGTGATCCGCGCTGCCAAACGTTTCGGTTTTATCGACCGCCTGACCCCGGCCGGTCGTACGCTGGGGCGGCGCGAAGAGTTCGCCGATATCGAGAGTGCCCGGCGTTATTTCGCCGATAAAACCCTGTTCCGCGGTTTCGATCCGGAATGTTTTGATGCTTACCTGCAACACGGTTTGCATAAGGTCGGCGACAAACTGCGTCTGCGTTTCGACCCCGCCACGGAAATCAGCATCTACCGGGGCGTGCCCCACACCAGCCCCGGTCGCGCACGGCAATTGAAAGTGCCGCTGGCGGTGGTGCGCGGGCACAAAAGCCGCGTGGTGATGCGCCATCACGCCAGTTCTGTCGGACGCATGCCGTTGGGTGAATTCCTGACCATGCCCGGCGGCCACATGTTTCCTCTCGAACGTCCCCAAGACACCGCCACGCTGCTGAAAAACCTGTTCAACCGCTGGGACGCTCGCCATCAGCAGGATTGCGCATGAGCCATACCGTCGAAGAAGTTCGCCTGAGCCTGCCGCATATTGAGCTGGCAGCGCACTTGTTCGGCCCCGAGGACGGTTTGCCGGTGATTGCCTTGCATGGCTGGCTGGACAACGCCAACAGCTTTGCCCGGCTGGCACCGAAGCTCAAGGGGTTGCGCATCATCGCGCTGGACATGGCCGGCCACGGTCATTCCGGGCATCGTCCAGCGGGTGCCGGTTACGCGATGTGGGATTACGCCCATGACGTGCTGCAAGTTGCCGAACAGCTTGGCTTGAAGCGTTTCGCACTGATGGGACACTCCATGGGGGCGATCGCTTCGTTGATCATCGCCGGGTCGCTTCCTGAGCGGGTCACGCACCTGGCCTTGATCGACGGCATCATTCCTCCTACAGACAAAGGCGAAAACGCTGCCGAGCGCATGGGCATGGCCCTGCAAGCGCAACTGGATCTGCAGGAGAAACGCAAACCGGTCTATACCACCCTTGATCGCGCCATCGAAGCGCGCATGAAAGGCCTGGTAGCGGTCAGTCGCGAAGCTGCCGAATTACTGGCGCAACGCGGCTTGATGCCGGTGCCGGGCGGTTACACCTGGCGTACCGATAACCGTCTGACGCTGCCATCGCCGCTGCGTCTTACTTCCGAACAAGCCATGGCCTTCGTCCAGCGCGTCAGTTGTCCCGCACTGCTGGTCGTCGCCGCTGACGGCATGCTCGCCAAACATCCAGAGTTGCTGGACCGTCTACCCTTTAGCCGTGAACAGCTGCCTGGCGGTCATCATTTGCACCTGAATGACGAACCCGGTGCCGACCTTGTCGCAGACTGTTTCAATCGGTTCTTCGCCGCTCCTTGACTTGCGTCGGGCAACTGTCGAGGCTGGTCGGGTTGAAATGGGAGACAACCATGATAGATCTCTACACCGCTGCGACCCCGAATGGCCACAAGGTCTCTATCGTGCTCGAGGAACTCGGCCTGCCCTATACGGTGCACGCCCTGAGTTTCGACAAAAAGGAACAGAAGTCCGCGGACTTCCTCAAGATCAACCCCAATGGCCGGATCCCGGCGATTGTCGACCGCGCCAACGGCGATTTTGCCGTGTTCGAATCCGGCGCCATCCTGATTTATCTGGCAGAACTGAGCGGCAAGCTGTTGCCCAAGGACCCGAAGGGGCGTTCGGTGGTGTTGCAGTGGCTGATGTTCCAGATGGGTGGAATCGGTCCGATGCAGGGCCAGGCCAACGTATTTTTCCGTTACTTTCCGGAAAAGCTCCAGGGTGCCATTGACCGTTATCAGCATGAAACCCGTCGCCTGTATGAAGTGCTCGACACGCGCCTGCAAGACGTAGAGTTCCTGGCGGGCGAATACAGCATTGCCGACATCGCGACCTATCCGTGGGTCCGCGGTCACGAGTGGTCCGGGGTAGCAGTGGACGGCTTGTCGGCCTTGCAACGCTGGATGGCGACAATGGAGGCGCGCCCGGCGGTGCAACGAGGGTTGCTGGTGCCCGAACGCATTGACGATGCCAGCGTCGTCAAGGGTGCCCAGGCCATGCTGATCCGATGAGTCTTTCCATGCGCTCCATCAGCCTGCTGGCCCTGTGTTGTTTCAGTCCTTTGTTGTTTGCCGCCGATGTGCCGGGCAGTCAGGACCTGCCGATCGTGCCGCGGCTGGCCGATTCGCAGATCGTCGACTATCGCCCGCCGGCTGAATTCGAGCGGATCTACCCGCTGGGTTCGATCCGCAAGATCAGCGGGCAGTTGCGCTTCGACGGTCAGGTCAGCGCCCGCGGCCAAACCACCTCGGTGACCTACGAGCTGCCTGCGGAGCATTCCTCCACCGAAGCCTTCACTGCCGCTCGGGAAGCCTTGCAGAAGCAGGACGCCCAGTTGCTGTTCTGGTGCCAGGCCCGCGATTGTGGCGAGAGCAGCCTGTGGGCCAATGAGGTCTTCGGCAATGCCAAGCTCTATGGAGCCGACGATCAGCAGGCGTATTTGCTGTTGCGTCTGGCGGCGCCGCGGGACAACACCCTGGTGGCGCTTTACAGCATCACTCGCGGCAACCGCAAAGCCTATCTGCACGTCGAGCAATTCGACGCCGCCGCTCCGTTGGGTGATTTGCTGCCGACTTCCGCCACCTTGCTTCGAGAGCTCAAAAGCACCGGTGAGCTCGATTTTCCCAAGCTGACCGGTGATCCTGACGATACCTGGTTGCGCCTGATCTCTCGTGGACTGAATCTGGACACCACGTTGCGGGTCAGTGTTTCCGGGCCGAAGGCCGAAGCCTGGCGTCAGGCCCTGATCGGCCAGGGCGTGCGGACGGCCAGGATGGAAACCGGTAGCGTCGAAGGCTCTGGCCTGCACATCGAGCTGTTGCGGTAAGCTGTGGCAGGCGAACGTGCTTGCCGCGTTCGCCTACTCTATTGGCTGACTGACTTTTTTCGAGACGTGGATGATCAATAACGATCGGCTGTTGGTGCAGATCCTGCTCCTGGTGCTGTTTGGCGCGAGCCTCTGGGTGATGGCTCCGTTCTGGTCGGCCATGTTCTGGGGCGCGGTGCTGGCGTTCGCCAGTTGGCCACTGATGCGTTTGCTGACCCGTTGGCTCAATGGGCGAGAATCTCTGGCGGCGGCATTGCTGACTCTCGGCTGGATGTTGCTGGTGGCGGTGCCGCTGGTGTGGCTGGGTTTCAACCTGGCGGACCATGTGCGCGACGCCACGGCGTTCATCAAGGACGTGCAGATGGATGGCTTGCCTGAAGCGCCCACCTGGCTGGGCAGTATTCCTTTGGTAGGCGGGCGTCTGGTGGTGATCTGGAACAGCATCGATCAGCAGGGCGCGGCGATGATGGTGTCGCTCAAACCTTATCTGGGACAGGTCGGCAACTGGTTGCTGGCGCGTAGTGCACAGATTGGCGGCGGCATTCTCGAGCTGACACTCAGCATTGTGTTCGTATTCTTTTTCTACCGGGACGGGCCGCGTCTGGCAGCGTTTGTCCATGGGCTGCTGCAACGGTTGATCGGTGATCGTGCTGGTTACTACATCGAACTGGTGGCGGGGACGGTGCAGCGGGTGGTGAACGGTGTGATCGGGACGGCGGCGGCGCAAGCGGTGTTGGCGCTGATCGGCTTCCTGATTGCCGGGGTGCCTGGCGCGTTGGTGCTGGGCATCGTCACCTTCTTGCTGAGCCTGATTCCCATGGGGCCACCCTTGGTGTGGATTCCCGCCACGGCGTGGCTCGCCTGGAAAGGTGAGTACGGGATGGCGGTGTTCCTCGGGATCTGGGGGACGTTCATCATCAGTGGCGTCGACAACGTGCTCAAGCCTTACCTGATCAGTCGCGGCGGCAATTTGCCGTTGGTGATCGTGCTGTTGGGCGTGTTTGGCGGGCTGATCGCATTCGGGTTCATCGGTCTGTTTATCGGGCCGACGTTGCTGGCCGTGGCGTATAGCCTGTTGACCGACTGGAGCAAGAGTCAGGCGCGGGTGGAAGATCGCCGACCGTGAACACCATCATTGCAGGAGCCGGCAAGCCGGCTCCTGCAGGGTCAGCTTGTGACGTTCAGGTACTTGCCCACCGTCGCCACCTTGTCGAGCGAGTACTGCTTGCTCAGGTTGGCGATCATTTTGTTCAGCGCTTCAGTCACGTTCACCTGATCGGTGGCGCTGTTGCTGTTTTTCTCGCGACCGGCTTGCAGCGCGGCTTCCAACTCGTCGCTGCTGACGCCGCCACTGCTGTCGCTGTCCAGCACCTTGAGCAACGCGGCGCTGGTGTCGCTGCTGGTGGTTGAAGTGCTGCTCGCCTGCAACGCACTGCTCAATTCGCTGTCGCTGACACTGCCGTCGCTGTTCGCGTCGAGTTGACTGAACAATTCGTCGCTGGACGCCTGTTGCGGCGGCGGTGGTGGCGGAGCGAGGCCGGCGGTGAGTTCATCCTTGCTGACGACGCCGTCTTCGTTTTTGTCCAGCGCCGAAAAGATCTCTGTGCTGTCGGCGCTGCTGCCGGCGCTGGTCAGGCCGTTGTTCAGTTCATCGCTGCTGATGGCACCGTCACTGTCGGCGTCCAGTGCGCTGATCAGCGCGTCGGCCAGTTCGGTGTCCGGTGCCTGATCACGCGGCCGCGCTGGCGGTGGCGCCATCGCGGTCATTTCTTCGCTGCTCAGGCTGCCGCTGTCGTCACTGTCCAGGTCGGCGAAATTCTTGCTCAGGCTGACCAGCAGACCGTCCTCGGTTTTCTGTGACAGAGCGCTGGTGAGCTCGTCCTGATCTACCGAACCGTCGCTGTTGGTGTCGAGCCTGGTGAGCAATTCTTTCTGGAATTGCTGGCTGCGAGCATTGTTGGTTGTGGTTGTGGTGGTGCTGGTATAGCTCGTGTAGTTGCTGACGCTACCGATCATTGGGCTCACTCCCTGGAATGGAAAACCGGTGGGTGCACCGGCTTATGCAGCCTCAAGGAGCAAGTTGTCTTGGGTGTGTGGGGTTTGTACCGAGTGGTACACACAGATCCCATGTTTGCCACAGATCCTGTGGGAGTGAGCCTGCTTGCGAAAGCGGTTGAGCATTCAACATTGATAGTGACTGACCCACCGCTTTCGCGAGCAGGCTCGCTCCCACAAGGAGATAGATGTAAGGCTCAGGCGCGGGGCAAGCGGATCACTGCGGTCAAACCGCCACCGGAGGTCTCTTCCAGCGTCAATTGACCACCCAGCCGTTCAGCCGCCTCGCGGGCAATGGTCATGCCCAGACCGACACCGCCGGAGTTGCGGTTGCGCGAACCTTCCAGACGGAAGAACGGTTCAAACACCGCTTCACGTTTATCTGCTGCAATCCCCGGTCCGTGGTCGATGACCCGGATCACCAGATGTTCGCGATTGTCTTCAAGCGCGATTTGCGCCTGCCCGGCATAGCGCAGCGCGTTATCCAGCAGATTGTTGAGGCACGAGCGCAAGGCCATCGGCTGCACTTGCAACGGTGCGCAATGGCCGCTGGCCTGGACATCGCAACCCTGGTCCTGGGCGTTTTCACTCAAGGATTCGACCAGCGCCTGCACGTCCATCCACTGCAGTGCCTCGCTGGTACGCTGCTCGTGCAGGTAGGTGAGGGTGGCGTCGAGCATGCTGATCATGTCGTCCAGATCCTGACGCATCTGGCCTTGCAGTCTGTCGTCGTCGATCTGTTCCAGCCGCAGCTTGAGGCGTGACAGCGGCGTACGCAGGTCATGGGAAACCGCGCCGAGCATTCGCGAGCGCTGCTGCATCTGTTCGATGATGCGTTTTTGCATCAGGTTGAAGGTGTAGGCCGCTTGCCTGGCCTCCCGTGGACCGGACTCATCCAGTGGTGGACTGTCGAGGTTTTCGCTGAGGCGCTCGGCGGCGTCGCTCAGGCGCTGGATCGGCCGGGTCAGCAGTTTGGCGCCGTACCAGGCGGCAATGATCAGCGAAATCAGCTGGAATGTCAGTGGCACCAGCGGCCCACCGAACCAGGGTCGCGGTGGTCGGTTGTCGAAACGCGCGTCCGGCGGTGGGCGTTGTCCGTCGACACCTTGGGAGAACTCGGGCGGTGGCGGCGGCGGAGGTGGGCCGTAATGGTGAAACCAGGCAAACGCGAGCAGATGCGCCAGGATGATCGCCAACAGCAGCACGCCAAACAGGCGACCGAACAGCGTATCGAAGCGCGCACGCATCAGCCGATGTCTCGTGCGTCGAACAGGTAACCCTCGCCGCGAACGGTTTTGATCAACTGTGGGGCTTTCGGGTCGTCCCCGAGTTTTTGGCGCAGGCGTGAAACCAGCAAATCAATGCTGCGATCAAAGGCTTCGATCGAGCGACCGCGTGCCGCGTCCAGCAATTGTTCGCGGCTGAGCACTCGGCGCGGACGTTCGATGAACACCCACAGCAAACGGAATTCGGCGTTGGACAGCGGCACCACCAGGCCATCCGCCGCAATCAACTGGCGCAGCACGCTGTTCAGGCGCCAATTGTCGAAGCGAATGTTCGCACGCTGTTCGGTGCGGTCGTCGCGCACCCGACGCAGAATGGTCTGAATCCGCGCCACCAGTTCTCGCGGCTCGAACGGTTTGGCCATGTAATCGTCGGCACCCAGTTCCAGGCCGATGATCCGGTCGGTGGGTTCGCAACGCGCGGTGAGCATCAGGATTGGAATGTCCGATTCGGCGCGCAACCAGCGGCACAGCGACAGACCGTCTTCGCCGGGTAGCATCAGGTCGAGCACCACCACGTCGAAATGTTCCGCTTGCAGCGCCAGGCGCATGGCCGCGCCATCGGTGACGCCACTGGCATGGATGTTGAACCGGGCCAGGTAGTCGATCATCAGTTCGCGGATCGGGACGTCATCGTCGACGATCAGGGCGCGAATGCTCCAGCGTTTGTCGTCGCCGGGCGCTTTTTGATCGTCGTTCACAGGGGCGTGGGTGTTGTGCATGCGTGCGTTCATCTGCCAGGTAGGCTGCCAACCACAAAGATGGGCTGCGAGGTTGTGGCTTCAGCATAGGCGTCCGGCCCGGAGGCGGGAAGTGCTGTAAGGACGTGTTGCGGCTGCCGAGGGTAGCGGGGAAGGGTGTTGCGGGCGTGTCCTGTGTGTATCGGTCTCGACACAATCGGCGAAAGGGCTAGTCTTGGCTGAGCGCCGACGACGATTTACCGATCATCGGGTCCCGCAGCCGCGCTGGTTCCGCTACAATGCGCGCCGATTTCGTCCTGCCTGAGAGCCCGCACATGTCCGTCTGCCAGACTCCTATCATCGTCGCCCTGGATTTCCCCACCCGTGACGCCGCACTGAAGCTGGCCGACCAGTTGGACCCGAAACTGTGCCGGGTCAAAGTCGGCAAGGAACTGTTTACCAGCTGCGCGTCGGAAATCGTCGGCACCTTGCGCGACAAAGGTTTCGAAGTGTTCCTGGACCTCAAGTTCCACGACATCCCGAACACCACGGCCATGGCGGTAAAAGCCGCAGCGGAAATGGGCGTGTGGATGGTCAACGTGCACTGCTCCGGCGGTCTGCGCATGATGGCGGCTTGCCGTGAAGTACTCGATCAGCGCACCGGCCCGAAACCACTGCTGATTGGCGTGACCGTGCTGACCAGCATGGAGCGTGAAGACCTGGCCGGTATCGGTCTGGACATCGAGCCTCAGGAGCAAGTGCTGCGCCTGGCTGCGCTGGCGGAAAAAGCCGGGATGGACGGTCTGGTGTGCTCGGCGCTGGAAGCCCAGGCCTTGAAATCGGCTCACCCGTCGCTGCAACTGGTGACCCCGGGTATTCGCCCGGCGGGCAGCGCTCAGGACGATCAGCGCCGCATTCTGACGCCGCGTCAGGCGTTGGATGCCGGTTCCGATTATCTGGTGATCGGCCGTCCGATCAGCCAGGCGGCGGATCCGGCCAAGGCGTTGGCTGCCGTAGTAGCCGAAATCGCCTAAACGCCGCTAAACCTGTGAGAGCGGGCTTGCCCGCGATGGGGCCATAACATTCAGCATTGGTTGTGAATGCCAGTCCGTCATCGCGAGCAAGCTCGCTCCCACAGGGTATTGTTGCCGCCAGGTAGTGCGTTAAACCTTCAACACCAACTTGCCGAAATTCTCGCCGCTGAACAACTTCATCAGCGTCTCCGGGAACGTCTCCAGCCCTTCAACAATATCTTCCTTGCTCTTGAGCTGCCCCTTGGCCATCCACCCGGCCATTTCCTGCCCGGCTGCGGCGAATTGCGCGGCGTAGTCCATCACCACAAAGCCTTCCATGCGTGCGCGGTTTACCAGCAGCGACAAATAGTTGGCCGGCCCTTTGACCGCTTCCTTGTTGTTGTACTGGCTGATGGCGCCGCAAATCACCACCCGCGCCTTCAGGTTGAGACGGCTCAGCACGGCGTCGAGAATGTCGCCGCCGACGTTGTCGAAATACACGTCCACCCCTTTCGGGCATTCGCGCTTGAGGCCGGCGGCGACGTCTTCGCTTTTGTAGTCGATGGCGCCGTCAAAACCCAGTTCGTCGATCAGGAACTTGCACTTGTCCGCGCCGCCCGCGATACCGATCACGCGGCAACCTTTGATCTTGGCAATCTGCCCGGCGATGCTGCCCACCGCTCCCGCAGCACCCGACAGCACCACGGTCTCACCTTCCTTCGGTGCGCCGACATCGAGCAGGGCGAAGTAGGCCGTCATCCCGGTCATGCCCAGCGCGGATAAGTAACGTGGCAGCGGCGCCAGTGTCGGATCGACTTTATAGAAGCCTCGCGGCTCGCCGAGGAAGTAATCCTGCACACCCAGGGCGCCGTTGACGTAATCCCCGACCGCAAACCCCGGATGGTTGGACGCCACGACTTTGCCTACACCCAGTGCGCGCATGACTTCGCCGATACCGACCGGCGGGATGTAGGACTTACCCTCGTTCATCCAGCCACGCATGGCCGGGTCCAGGGACAGGTATTCGTTTTTGACCAGGATCTGACCCGCGGCCGGTTCGCCGACCGGTACTTCCTGATAGGTAAATGTCTCGCGGGTCGCCGCGCCCACCGGACGTTTGGCGAGCAGGAACTGGCGATTGGTCTGGGTAGTCATGACAGGCACTCAAGATGAATGAAGCCTTGTTGATAGACCTTCATGGACCGCCCCGCAAGTTTGGCTGATGCGGCGAATGCACCTCGATCCAGTGCAGTGATAGTCAGTGTGGCGGTTCTATCACTGCAACTCATGGTCACTTAACCGGGCTTTTGATAGTGCTGCCGCGAGGGGCGTGCCTGTGGCTAGACTGGCCGCACGCTAACCTGCGAATTCTTCTCTTCGAGGGCATCACAATGAGCATGACGTTTTCCGGCCAGGTCGCTGTAGTCACGGGCGCCGCCAATGGTATCGGCCGCGCGACCGCCCAAGCGTTCGCCGCCGAAGGGTTGAAAGTGGTGGTGGCCGACATGGATACGGCAGGTGGTGAAGGCACCGTGGCGCTGATTCGCACGGCGGGCGGCGAAGCGACCTTCGTGCGCTGCAACGTCACCCTGGAAAGCGATGTAAAAAATCTGATGGACGAGGTGGTGAATACCTACGGCCGTCTCGACTATGCCTTCAATAATGCGGGCATCGAAATCGAGAAAGGCAAACTGGCCGAAGGCACGGTCGACGAATTCGACGCGATCATGGGCGTCAACGTCAAAGGCGTCTGGTTGTGCATGAAATATCAGCTGCCGTTGCTGCTGGCTCAGGGCGGTGGCGCGATCGTCAATACCGCTTCGGTGGCTGGCCTCGGCGCTGCGCCGAAGATGAGCATTTATGCGGCGTCGAAGCACGCGGTGATCGGCCTGACCAAATCAGCGGCGATCGAATACGCCAAGAAGAAGATTCGCGTGAACGCGGTATGCCCGGCGGTGATCGACACCGACATGTTCCGCCGTGCCTATGAAGCGGACCCGAAGAAGGGCGAATTCGCCAACGCCATGCACCCGGTGGGTCGCATCGGCAAGGTTGAAGAAATCGCCAGTGCCGTGCTGTACCTGTGCAGCGACGGTGCCGCGTTCACCACCGGTCATTCGCTGGCGGTGGATGGTGGGGTCACGGCGTTCTGAAGCCGGACAATGCCACGCAAGAAAACCCGCACGTGTGCGGGTTTTTTTTGCCTCGGGAATGGCTCGGGCAATGTGTTTCAAATGGTTAGAACCATGAGTTTTGGCGGCGTTGTCGCACAGCCCATCCTGCGCTGCTGTGATTAACTGTTTTCCGCCAAACGAACAGGAGTTTGCTTGCTCATGGAATTGAGAATCGATCGACAGGCAATGGTGCCGGTCGTACAGCAAATCGTCGACGCGCTGGCTTGCTGGCTGCGTCAGAACGAGATGGAACCGGGGACGCGATTACCTTCGGCGCGGCAAATCGCACGGGTCAATTTGCTCAGTCAGTCCAGCGTCGTTGAAGCCTGCGAGCGCCTGGTAGCTCAAGGCATGCTGGTGCCGCGTCATGGCGCGGGCTTCATCGTCGCAACCCCGGCGCTGATCGCTGCGGACTTGCCTTGGTCCGAGGGTGCAGAGGTCAATCCGCGCGGCAGCGGCAGGGAACTGCAATTAGGGGGGGGCGGGCTTCCCGAAAGCTGGCGTGAAACCGACGACCTGATCTACGCGATCCGTCAGGTCAGTCGCACTGACATGGCTGCGCTGTTCAACTACAGCACGCCGCAGGGTTCGCGGGCGCTGCGTCAGCAAATTCTCAAGCGCCTGAGGCTGCTGGATATCGTCGCAGAAGAAAGCCGAATCATGACAACGGCGGGCGCCAGTCAAGGGCTTGACCTGATCGTGCGCACTTTGCTCAAGCCAGGTGATTGTGTGGTGGTGGAAAGTCCCGGTTATTCCTTGCTGTTCGAGCTGCTCAGGCTTCGTGGTGTCAACATGCTTGAAGTACCGCGCACACCACGCGGGCCGGACATCGAAACGCTCGAGGTACTGCTGCGGGAGAACAAGCCCCGGGCATTGTTCATCAACAGCTTCTATCACAACCCGACGGGCAGCAGTCTGGCGCCGGCGGTGGCGGAGCGGGTCCTGCAACTGGCGAAAACCCATGGCACGCTGGTGATCGAAGACGATGTCTACGCGGATTTGCACAGCGGCCCGGGCGCGCGGCTCGCCGCCCTGGAGACCGATGACAATGTGATTTACCTCGGCAGTTACTCCAAGATCCTCAGCAGTTCGTTGCGGGTCGGGTTTGTCGTGGCTGGCGCTGAAGTCATTTCAAGGTTGGCCGAGGTCAAGAGGATCAGCAGCATGGGCTCTTCCGGTTTTTGCGAGTCGGTGCTGGCCTGCCTGTTGGCGAGCGGTGCCTATCGCAAAATGGTACTGCGGCTGCGACAGCGTTTGAGCAGTGATCGACAGGCCGCATTGCAGATGCTGGAAGACGCCGAGTGGGAGGTCTTCGGCAAACCCGTCGGCGGCTTGTTCATCTGGGCGCGATCGCGCAAGTCCGACTACGCTCACGTGCGGACACAGGCTCGGCGCTATGGTGTCCTGCTGTCTTCTGCGACAGCCTTCAGCCCCACCGGTGAGACCCATGCCTGGCAGCGTATCAATGTGGCCTATGCCTGTGATCCGCGAGCCCGGGCATTTTTTCAGGCCACCGCTTCGGATCGACCTCAAGCGTTCTGAAAACGACGTTGGCGTAGCTTTTTGCCATTATTCCGACGCCAGAGACTTGTGTTGATACAGGCCCGTTGCGAATCTGCGTTAACAGACTATGTCAGGGGACTAAGTGCAATGATTTCGGCCGTGCAAGGACGTTTTGCCAACCTCGGTATGGCAAAAAAACTGGGTGTCGGGTTTCTGCTGGTGCTGCTGTTGACAGCCTTGGTGGCGGCCATTGGCGTATGGTCCCTGCAAACCATCAGCCAGCGTTTCGACGGGCTCAAGCAGATGTCGTCGCTAAACAGTGGCCTGCTCAAGGTACGACTGCTCGAGCAGGAATACGCCTTGCACGGCAACCCGAAAATCGTCACTGCGTTGCACGAGGGCGTTGAAGGCCTTGTCGTTCTGGCGAACCAGCTCAAGGCGCAATCACCGGCCAACGTGCCGGTGATGAACGACGTCGAGCAATCGTTGGGCGCTTACCGCAAGGCGTTTGACGAGTTTGTCTCGCTGAGTCAGGCCAAGGATCTGGCGCTGGAGATGGCCAGTTGGTCGGTGTCCAGCGTGGCCAACAACCTCGATGTGCTGCAGGCCGGCCTCGCCGACGATGGCGCTTATTCCTTGAAGGAGTCCGAGGGCAAGGACGGTAGCCAGTTCATCGAACAGGCCAATCAGGTCAGCCAGGTATCGCGGCTGATGTTGCAAGCCATGAACGAAGCGCGCGTGCGTCTGGACCAGAGCCGCAAGGGTGACGACAGTGCCGGCCAAGGCAAGATCGAGCAGGCCGATCAGGCGCTGGTTCAGGCCGAGCAACTGAAAACCACGGTCAAGGATGAGGGTTACCAGACTGTCCTCAATGAGGTGGTCGGGCACATTGGCGGTTTCAGCGAAAAACTTGCCGAGTACACCGGCCTGCTGGCGCAGGAAAAAACCGTCTATGAACAGCTGAATCAGCGCGCCGCGCAGGTAGTAGAGCGGGTGGATCAGGCCTATGTCGCCGAAGACCATTCGATGCAGGCCGAGCTGAAAAAGAATTCGCTGCTGATTATCGGTTCATCGGCCCTGGCCTTGCTGGTCGGGCTGATCGCGGCGTGGGTGATTACCCGATTGATCGTAGGGCCGTTGCGCAGTGTGATTCGTGTCGCTCAGCAGATTGCCGCAGGCGATTTGAGTGCAACGGTCGAAGTGACCCGCCGGGATGAGATCGGCCAGCTGATGCAGGCCATGCAGCAAATGGGCGCGGGGCTTAGCAGCATTGTCAGTGGTTTGCAGGCGGGCATCGAGCAGTTGGCCAGTTCGGCGCAATCGTTGTCGGCGGTGACCGAGCAGACCAATCTTGAAGTCAGCAGTCAGAAGGAAGAAACCGAGCAGGTCGCAACCGCAATGAACCAGATGACCGCTACCGTGCACGACGTTGCACGTAACGCGGAAGAAGCTGCCCAGGCTGCGCAGATGGCGGACGACAAGGTCGAAAGTGGCCAGGTGGTAGTGCGCCAGAGCATGGCGCGAATCGAACAGTTGGCAGACTCGGCGTCCTCGGCCAGTTCCAGCATCGAAAGCTTGAGTGCGGAAATCCAGAATATCGGCACGGTGCTCAGCGTGATCAAGAGTGTCGCCGAGCAGACCAACCTGTTGGCACTGAACGCGGCCATCGAGGCGGCACGGGCCGGCGAGCAGGGCAGGGGGTTTGCCGTGGTCGCTGATGAAGTGCGGGCCCTGGCGAAGCGGACCCAGCAATCGACTGAAGAGATCGAACGACTGGTCAGCGCCTTGCGTTCGGCAGCGCAGTCGTCGGTGCATCAGATCCAGAGCAGTGGCGAGTTGGTGAAGATGGCGGTCAGTGATGCGCTTCAGACCGAAAGTGCCTTGGGCAGTATTGCGGCGGCGGTGTCGTTGATTCAGCAGATGAACCAGCAGATTGCAGCGGCTGCCGAGGAGCAGAGTTCGGTGGCTGAGGAGATCAACCGCAGTGTGACCAGTATTCGTGCGAGTGCTGATCAGTCTTCATTGGCGATGCAGGGGAATGCGGCGTCGAGTATCGAGCTGGCGCAGTTGGGGGTTGAGTTGAAGGGGATGGTCGGGCATTTCAGGCTTTGACGCTTTGGAACTTGGCGGCCTGACAGCCGACCTGTTCTCGTGGATATACCCGGAACCCCTGTGGGAGCTGGCTTGCCAGCGAAGGCGGCCTGACAGCCGACCTGCTCTCATGGATATACCCGGAACCCCTGTGGGAGCTCGCCCACCAGCGATGGCTACCTGACAGCCAACCTGCTCTCATGGATATACCCGGAACCCCTGTGGGAGCTCGCCCACCAGCGATGGCGGCCTGACAGCCGACCTGCTCTCATGGATATACCCGGAACCCCTGTGGGAGCTGGCTTGCCAGCGATGGCGGCCTGACAGCCGACCTGTTCTCATGGATGTACCCGGAACCCCTGTGGGAGCTGGCCTGCCGGCGATGGCGGCCTGACAGCCGATCATTTTTTCCGGATGTAACTGCCCATCAAATTCAATGCAAAAAAAACCACCTCTTCAGGTGGTTTCTTCTCAACAATTCTGATCAGTCGTAAATCACTTTCTTCTTCCAGTCCGCATCCGCCTCGACGTCTTTGAGGCCTTCGGTCAATTGGTTCACTTCGCCTTCAGCCGGTGCAATGTTGTCCATGACTTGTGCATTTGCGCGGGCCAGGAGCTTTTCCAGGTATTCCAGTTGTTCGGCGTAGACCTGAGGTTCCTGCTGTTTGCGCAGGTATTGCACGCCACGCTCGAACGCCAGTCGAGCCTGACCAGGCTGGTTTTGTTGCAAGGAGTGCTGGCCGAGGTTGTTGAAGAATTCGATGTGCAACAGGACGAGGATGTGGCGAACTTCGCGGATCCAGCGTTTGGCTTCGTTGGTCGGCAGAAAACCGTCCTGTGCCGCGCGGGTGATCTGCCCGTGCAGGGCCTCGAGCAGGAAGCGTACATCCTTGGCTTTGGCTTCGGTCTGGATCGGTGCCGGCGGGTTGTTGACCGGGATCGATTCACCCTGCGCAACCAGGGTGTTCAGTTCGCTGATCCGCACCTTGAGGTTGGCGCTGGATTTTTCCATGTTCAACAGGCGCTGGCAGACGTTCAGCTCCAGGCGAGTCAACAGCAGCTTGAGTGCCGGTGTCATCAACTGGCCAGGGAACGTTTCGGTAATTTCACCACAGCGACGCAGGCGGTCGTTGAGTTCAATCTTGGTGCGGGCCTTTTCCAGTTTGTTGTTTTCCACCACATGGTTCATGTACCCAATGGCGATCAATAGTGCGATCCCGGCTACGACTAGCAGGGTGATCATGAGTGGTGTCACCGGTAAGACCTCTTTATGGGATTCGCGTGCGAGTGTAGTGGCTTGGCAGGGGAGCGCATAGGGCCGCTCGACGGGTTGAAACGAACGGGCTTATGCCTGTATCGACCGCAACCCTGCTTATATAAGTAATCGTGTGCGAGGTGCACATTGCCATCATCTGTTGCTTGGGTGGACTATAACGTCTTGGCGGGTGTCAGAATATAGGCGTCAAACACCGGGCGAGCAAAAAGCCGTATTCAGCGTCCAAAGCAGGGCGAAGTCATTGATTTAAATAAATTTATATCTGGGGGTTGACGACCTCTCAATCCATCCATAGAATGCGCGCCACTTACAGCGTAAAGCACACAGCGAAACGCGGTAGGGAGTGAATGTTGTACGTGTGTCCCCTTCGTCTAGTGGCCTAGGACACCGCCCTTTCACGGCGGTAACAGGGGTTCGAGTCCCCTAGGGGACGCCAATATGCGGGAATAGCTCAGTTGGTAGAGCACGACCTTGCCAAGGTCGGGGTCGCGAGTTCGAGTCTCGTTTCCCGCTCCAATTTTAAACAGCGTTGCTTTCGGGCAGGGCTGAGTGAAACCAGAACCAAGTCTTCGGATGCGGGTCTGGGCACCGAAACACACACCATGTGTTCCGGGCAGCGTGTCCCCTTCGTCTAGTGGCCTAGGACACCGCCCTTTCACGGCGGTAACAGGGGTTCGAGTCCCCTAGGGGACGCCATTTGCGGGAATAGCTCAGTTGGTAGAGCACGACCTTGCCAAGGTCGGGGTCGCGAGTTCGAGTCTCGTTTCCCGCTCCAAATTCACAAAAACGCCGCTCATTGAGCGGCGTTTTTGTTTGTGCAAAATGTGTATCCAAGCCTGAAAAAAAGGCCCGCCAGTCAGACTGAGCGGGCCTTTTGTGTGGGCGGTGTTTTTACATCGACAGAATCAGGCGCCCGGCGAACAGGATCAGAATCACCCCCATGGTGCGTTCGAACCAATGCCCCATGCGCATGAACAGCACGCGTACCCGGCTGCTGGAAAAGAACAGGGCAACGATGACAAACCACAGTGCGTTCACGAAACACATCCAGAGGCCGTAGAGCGCCTGAACGTTCAGCGGAGTCGTGGCGCTGATGAGGGTGGTGAAGATCGCCAGGAAAAACAGCGTGGCCTTGGGATTGGTCGCGTTGGTCAGAAACCCGGTGGTGAACGCCTTCAGCAGCGTTTGTTCGACAACCGGCTCGTCGGCTTCTTTGTCACCTTCCAGCGCAGATTTGGGCTTGCTGCGCAACAGGCTCACGCCCAGGTACAAAATGTAGGCACCGCCGATCACCTTGGCCACGGTCAGCAGCCAGGGCGTGGTGTGCATCAGCGCGCCGACACCCAGCAGGGTGTAAAGCACGTGCACGGAAATGCCCGCACCGATGCCCAGCGCGGTACAGATGCCTACCCACCGACCGAAACGCACGCTCTGGCGGATGGTGACCGCAAAATCCGGACCGGGAGCGACCACGGCCAGAAAGTGAATCGTCGCCAGCGCCAGGAACTCGCCCAGGTAATTCGAATACTGCATCTCAACTCCAGAACGTAAGGGGTGAAGCATTGCCGCGATAGCCGACAAAGAACGAAAGGCTCAAGCGCGGATCGGCCACACCCGGTGTCACCGAGTGCATGCAGCGCGAATTGAACATGATGAAATCACCGGGTTCCGGAAGGATCTCCAGGATCGGAGCGCCGAGCAGCGCCGGATCGATGCCGTAACTGTCGCCACGCATTTCATCGAACTGGTCGGGCGAAATGTCGTGATCCCACATCTGCAGTGCGCCGCCTTCGGCGGGCATGTTCAGGTAAACATTGCAGGCGAACTGCGCGTCGAGGCTTCTGGCCTGGTAACTGTCCGGAGCGTCCTTGGCGAAGATGTCGTGGTGGGCCAGAAAGCACACGCCGGGTTTCACGACTCGAGACAACCCGACATACATCTTGCGCCCGTAGAGGTTCTCCAGATGCGCACCCGCCGGCCAGGACTCATCGAGCATGCAACGCAGGGTGTCGACCGGGGACGAGTAGGGCGCGCAACGGTTGCGCAATTCGGCGATGTTGCGCGTGGCGCGTTCGAAATAGTCCTCAATCAGCAGTGGCTGGTTTTCCGCTTCATAAAACGCCATGCCGATACGGCCGATGCTCGGCGCGTTGATGTAGCCCTCGAAGCCGGGCGCGAGAATCTTGTCGCCGATCTGCGTTGCCAACGGCGGGGGCAGGAAGCCTTTGACCCGAATGGCGAGGACTTCTTCGTTGGCCAGTTTTTTTATGCACGTCTCATCGAGACGCTCGACGTCAAGCATCATGGTTCAGGTCCATCTATCGGATAGTCAACGGAACCCGCGAATGCAGGCTCCCCCGGCGCCAGGCGAGGCCGGGTTCGGTCTCGCCCACTTGCTCAATCCACGCTGTAGTGGACTGACAGCGTTCCTTTCTTCTGCGAAACGGAAGCGATCGTGACCGTGCCCAACTCCTTCAGGCTACGTACGTGGGTGCCGCCGCAACCATAGGCGGGCAGTTCACCGAAACCGATTTCCCGTGCACCTTCGCGCAACGATGTCAGGCGCGGCAGGTCATGGGCGATCCATTGCTCAATGCCGAACTCGACGGTTTGGGCATCAACTTCCTGTGCGGAGTCCGTCGGTTTGAACTGCACACGTCCTTCGCCCGGCCAGTGATGAGCCTTGATCGGCATCCAGCCCATGGCCTGGACGAAATGGCCGATCAGATGGCCGGCGGAATGCATCCGCGTATTGAACTGACGACGCGGCTCATCGACGCGAATCTGGATCATGCCGAGAGGTGCCGGGCGGTCGACAAAATGGATGATCCGGTCCGGGTCCTGGACCACGCGCAAGACCTGGCTTTCGCCGATCCAGCCTGTGTCAAACGGCTGTCCGCCGCCCTGAGGGTGAAACAGTGTTGCGCGCAGCACCACGGCGAACTCGTTCTCGTGCGGCGTGCAATCCAGTACTTCCACGTTGGCCTTGAGGTCATCACTATGGAAAAAGAGGCGAAGCGTCATATTCCATGCCCTCATTAAAGATTCTGTTTTTTATTATATGAAGCGTGGAATTGCGTGATAATCCGTTCAAACATCAAAGGAATGTTGCGCTGTGAGCATAAATCTCCCTCTGCCGTTGCTCGGTGAAATGGCGATATTCGTCAAGGTTGTCGAGACCGGAAGCTTCTCCGAAGCGGCGCGTCAGTTGGGCTCATCGCCTTCGGCGGTCAGTCGCAGCATTTCGCGTCTGGAGAAGGCGCTCGCCACGCGCCTGTTGCAACGCACCACGCGCAAGCTGCGGCTGAGCGACGGTGGCGAGGAAGTATTCAAGCGTTGCCAGGAAATGGTCAGCGCGGCCAAGTCGGTGATGGAAATCAGTGGTCAATTCACCCATGAGGCGGAAGGACTGGTGCGAGTCAGCGTACCCAAAGCCGTAGGACGATTCGTGATTCACCCGCATATGCCGGAATTTCTGCGGCGTTATCCTAAAGTGGATGTGGAACTGTTACTCGAAGACCGTCAGGTGGATTTGATCGACGACAACGTCGATCTGGCGATTCGTATCACTGATCGCCCACCCGCCGGGCTGGTGGGGCGGCAATTGCTGACCATCGACCATTTGCTCTGTGCCACCCCGCAGTACCTTGCCGAGCACGGCACGCCGACTCATCCTCATGATTTGCTCAACCACAGTTGCATCTACCTGGGAGAGACCCCCAGTGATGCGCGCTGGAAATTCAAGAAAGGCACCAAGGCCGTCACCGTCGGTGTGCGTGGGCGTTATGCCGCCAATCACACCGGTGTGCGGTTGGGCGCGGTATTGCAGCACATCGGGATTGGCAGCCTGCCGTATTTCACCGCGCGCTATGCGCTGGAGCAGGGCTTGATTGTGCAGGTGCTGCCGGACTGGACGTTTCTGGCGTCGTACCACGGCGGTGCGTGGTTGCTGTATTCGCCGACCCGTTACATGCCACCCAAGCTGCGGGTGTTGATTGATTATCTGGTGGAATGCCTGGAGAAGGAGCCGACGCTGAGCAAGCCGGGCAAGCCTGGTGCGCTGGGTAAGGTCGCTGCGGAGTATGAGTTGCCGGAGAGTGATGGGTTGCTCTGACGGACGCCTTCGCGGGCAAGCCCCACAATGATTTGTGTGATGCCAGAGATTGCGTCTCCACCACAAAAACCTGTGGGAGCGGGCTTGCCCGCGATGGCGTCCGTCCAGACACCGCAATACTCGGTAATGCCACAAAAAAGGCCCGCATGTTCAACCATGCGGGCCTTTTTGCATTTCTGATCAGCAATCAGTGCTTGCTGTCATCGTTCGACATCGCCAGAAGCTGTTTTTCCTGATTCCAGTCGAACGGTTCATCGTTCTGTTCAGCTTCAAAGCGACGTTCTTCGAGGGCCTGATACAAATCGATTTCATCATCGGGCATGTAATGCAGGCAGTCACCGGCGAAGTACCACAGCAGGTCGCGCGGGACCAGGTGGGCGATTTGCGGGTAACGGGTGATCACCTGGCACAGAATGTCCTGGCCCAGGTATTGGCTTTCGATCGGGTCGACCGGCAGCAGTGCACGCAGTTCGTCGAAGCGCTCCAGGAACAAGGCATGGCTTTCTTCGGGAACCTGTTCGGCCTCACCCACGGCGACCAGGATGCTGCGCAAGTGGTCGAGCAAGACGAGATGATCGGCAACGACGTTGGACACGAGATAAGTCCTCAAGAGCAAAACGGGCGCGGGAGTATAAAGCTCCCGCGCACCTTTTTACATGACTGGCTGGATCAGCGGACTTTTCCGGCCGCCAGCACCAGCTCTTCTTTGTCGAAGTCATCGACATCGATCACCTTGCGCCGCGCCACTTCGGCATCCCGCAGCTTTTGCGCTTCGGCCGGCTGCAACACGCCCGACTCCAATGCCGCATCGATGACGTTTTCCCCGGCAACCGGTTTGACCTGACCGCTTTTAAGCGCCACATGCAGTTTTTTCTGCAGGGCCTGCGCCGCGTCCAGCAAGTCGCAGGCGTGTTGCAGGGCACCCACGGCGTCATCGGCCGATTGCGGGCGGAAGCACCCACCGAGCAATTCTTCGAGAGTCGGATCGCCCTTGGCCCGCCCAATCACCGCGGCCACTTCGGCACCGAGTTTGTCCGAAGGCCCTTTGTGACGGCGACCGAACGGGAACACGATCACGCGTAAAAGGCAGCCCAATACCTTGTTCGGGAAGTTGCTCAGCAGTTCATCCAGCGCGCGTTCCGACTGGCCAAGGCTTTCTTCCATGGCCCAGGTAAACAGCGGCGCCATGTGTTCCGGAGAATCGAGGTCGTGGTAACGCTTGAGCGCGGCAGAGGCCAGGTACAGGTTGCTGAGCACATCCCCCAGACGTGCCGACAGACGCTCGCGACGTTTCAATTCGCCGCCCAGCAACATCATGCTCAGGTCAGCGAGCATCGCGAATGCAGCAGCCTGACGGTTGAGTGCACGGAAGTAACCCTGGCTGAGCTTGTCCCCTGGCGTATGTTCGAGATGTCCGAAGCCGAGGTTCAACACCAACGTGCTGGCAGCATTGCTCACGGCAAAACCGATGTGCTTGAGCAACAGGCCATCGAATTCGGTGAGGGCCTGATCCTTGTCTTCACGACCGGCGAGGGCCATTTCTTTCAGGACGAATGGATGGCAGCGAATCGCGCCCTGGCCGAAGATCATCAGGTTGCGCGAGAGGATGTTCGCGCCTTCGACGGTGATGAAGATCGGCGCGCCATTCCAGCTGCGTCCGAGGTAATTGTTCGGTCCCATGATGATTGCCTTGCCGCCATGAACGTCCATGGCGTGGCTGATGCACTCGCGGCCGCGTTCGGTGAGGTGATATTTGAGAATCGCCGACAGCACCGACGGTTTCTCGCCCAGGTCCACCGCGTTGGCAGTGAGCATCCGCGCTGCGTCCATCATCCAGGCGTTGCCGCCGATGCGCGCCATCGCTTCCTGAATACCTTCAAACGCCGACAATGGTACGTTGAACTGCTCACGAATCTGCGCGTATTGACCGGTCACCAGACTGGTGAATTTCGCCGCGCCGGTGCCGACCGCAGGCAATGAAATCGAACGCCCGACAGACAGGCAGTTCATCAGCATCATCCAGCCTTTGCCCAGCATTTCCTGGCCGCCAATGAGGAAGTCCAGCGGAATGAATACGTCCTTGCCCGAGTTCGGGCCGTTCATGAACGCAGCGCCCAATGGCAAGTGACGACGGCCGATTTCCACACCGGCGGTATCGGTCGGGATCAACGCAAGGCTGATACCCAAATCTACTTCATCGCCCAGCAAGTGATCCGGGTCGTACGCCTTGAAGGCCAGGCCGAGGAGGGTGGCGACCGGGCCGAGCGTGATGTAGCGCTTTTCCCAATTCAGGCGCAGGCCGAGGGTTTCCTTGCCTTCCCATTCGCCTTTGCAGATTACCCCGGTGTCGGGCATCGAGCCGGCATCGGAGCCGGCCAGTGGCCCGGTCAATGCGAAACACGGGATGTCATCGCCGCGCGCCAGACGTGGCAGGTAATGATTGCGTTGTTCGTCGGTGCCGTAATGCAGCAGCAGTTCGGCCGGGCCGAGGGAGTTGGGGACCATCACGGTGGAGGCGAGGTCGCCGCTGCGGGTCGCCAGTTTCATCGCCACCTGGGAGTGGGCGTAGGCAGAAAACCCCTTGCCGCCGTATTCCTTGGGAATGATCAGGGCGAAGAAGCCGTTTTCCTTGATGTGGGTCCAGGCTTCGGCAGGCAGGTCCATGTCCTGGCCAATCTGCCAGTCAGTGACCATCGCGCAGAGTTCGTCGGTCGGGCCGTCGATGAAGGCCTGTTCCTCTTCGGTTAACTGTGCTTTTGGGTAGGACAGCAATTTGTCCCAGTCAGGACGCCCGCTGAACAGTTCGCCGTCCCACCATACGGTGCCGGCGTCGATGGCGTCGCGTTCGGTTTCCGACATGGGCGGCAGGGTTTTCTGGAACCAGTTGAACAGCGGCGCGCTGAAGAATTTACGCCGCAGGTCGGGCAGCAACAAGGGCGCCGCGACAGCCGCGATCAACACCCAGAGCACCAGCAACAGCCAGCCTGGCGCGTGGCTGAAGGCGCCCATCGCCACCACGTAAACGGCAACGATGCACAGGGCGGGGAGCGGGGCGATGCGGCGGTGGGCCAGATAAGCAATTCCGACAACCAGAACCAGTATCCACAACAGCAGCATATTTAATCCTCCGTGAAACAAGGGCAAAAACAACCTTCAGAGCTTAGACGGCATCCGCAAAACAGGGTGGTCAGAGCGAGGTGATTGATTTCGTGGGAAACCTTCGATGAGTTTTGTAGGGCCGGTTGGCAACGGGCCGTGCGAATCGTTCGTTGGGCGGGCGGCAAAGCGTCCATGTTTGGCCGAAACGTCGTTATCTCTGTGCTGAACCTGTCGCTAGACTCGTGGCTTCCCCAGGAGATTGTCCTCATGCACGAGTATCTGCGTCCCGGCCGCTTCATCGATAGTGACCACCCGTCGGTGGTGGAGTTCGCCGAAAAACATCGTGGCAGTCGCCGCGACCCGCTCGAGCAGGCGATCAATCTCTATTACGCAGTGCGCGAGGCCGTGCGTTACAACCCCTATACGTTCAGCCGCGATCCAGACACCTTGCGTGGCAGTTTTGCGCTGGCGGCCGGGGAAAGTTATTGCGTGCCCAAGGCCACGCTGCTGGCGGGTGCGGCCCGGCATTGCGGGGTTCCCGCGCGGATCGGTCTGGCGGATGTGCGCAATCATTTGTCGACCCCGCGTTTGCTGGAATTGCTCAAGAGCGATGTGTTCGCCATGCATGGTTATACAGAGCTGTACCTGAACGATCGCTGGGTCAAAGCCACGCCGGCGTTTAACCAGAAACTCTGCGAATTGTTCAACGTTGCGCCGCTGGAGTTCGACGGAATCAACGACAGTGTTTTCCATCCGTTCAATCGTGATGGTGAGCAACTGATGGAGTACCTGATCGATCACGGTCAGTTCACCGATGTGCCGGAGGCGTTCTTTTTCGAACACCTGGAAAAGTGCTATCCGCATCTGTTCGGCGAGCAACTGCCGCTAATGCTGGGGGACATGCAGAGCGATTTGAGTCGCACCTGATCCGGCGTATGCTGCCTGCGCATTCATCAAACAAGAGGCGGTCATGCTGAAGATCTGGGGTCGGAAAAATTCGTCGAATGTCAGAAAACCTTTGTGGGCCGCCGAAGAGCTGGGCCTGGCCTATGAAGCCATTGATGCGGGCGGCGCCTTTGGCGTGGTCGATACGCCCGAATATCGTGCGATGAACCCCAACGGTCGCGTGCCGGTGATTGAAGACGACGGCTTCGTGCTGTGGGAGTCCAACGCCATCGTGCGTTACCTGATGGCTCTCCACGCCAGCGGCACAGCCTGGTACCCGGAAAATCTGCAGGCCCGCGCCACTGCGGACAAATGGATGGACTGGACCACTTCAAGTTTTGCCGGCCCGTTCCGCACGGTTTTCTGGGGCGTATTGCGCACCCCGGCGGACCAGCAGGATTGGCCATCAATCAACGCCGCAATCAAAGAGTGCGATGCTCTGCTGGCGATGGCCGATCAGGCCCTGGCGGCCAAACCGTACTTGTCCGGCGATGAAATCGGCATGGGCGACATTCCGCTGGGCAGCTTCATTTATGCCTGGTTCGAGATGCCGATCGAGCGTGCCCCGCAGCCTCATCTGCAAGCCTGGTATGCACGACTGAAGCAGCGTGCGGCGTACAAGAAAGCCGTCATGACCGCGTTGACTTAATACTCACTATCGACACACTTGACTGTACTTGTGTGGCGGCGACAAGCACCATTGCGCTCATGCGCCGCGGTTGCATTGCTCGCCGCCCGCCCTTATTGATCCCTTTCTTCCCTTCTTGGTGCGTAAATCCGATATGAGTTCCGCTCTGTCCATCCGGCAGCTAACCAAAACCTACGGCAACGGTTTCCAGGCCCTGAGTGGTATCGATCTGGACGTCGCTGAAGGTGACTTTTTCGCCTTGCTCGGCCCCAACGGCGCCGGCAAATCCACGACCATCGGCATTCTCTCGACCCTGGTGAACAAGACCAGCGGCACGGTGAATATCTTCGGTAACGACCTGGACAAGAATCCTGCGCAGCTCAAGCGTTGCATCGGCGTGGTGCCCCAGGAATTCAACTTCAACCAGTTCGAGAAAACCTTCGACATCGTCGTGACCCAGGCCGGTTACTACGGCATCCCGCCGAAAATCGCCAAGGAACGCGCCGAGCAGTACCTGACCCAGCTCGGGCTGTGGGACAAGCGCGATGTGCCGTCGCGTTCGTTGTCCGGCGGCATGAAGCGCCGCCTGATGATCGCCCGCGCACTGGTTCACGAACCGCGTCTGCTGATCCTCGACGAACCGACGGCCGGCGTCGATATCGAGCTGCGTCGTTCGATGTGGACGTTTCTCACCGAGCTGAACCAGAAAGGCATCACCATCATCCTCACCACCCACTATCTGGAGGAGGCTGAGCAGTTGTGCCGCAACATCGGCATCATCGATCACGGCACCATCGTCGAGAACACCAGCATGAAACAGCTGCTTGGCCAGCTGCATGTGGAAACCTTCCTGCTCGATATCAAAAACACATTGAGCGTCGCACCGCAGCTGCTCGGTTACCCAACCAAGCTGCTCGACAGCCACACGATTGAAGTCCAGGTCGACAAGGCCATGGGCATCACCGCGCTGTTCACTCAACTGGCGCAGCAGAACATCGAAGTGTCGAGCCTGCGTAACAAAACCAATCGCCTCGAGGAGTTGTTCGTGTCCCTGGTGGAGAAAAATCTGTCGAAGGTGGCGGTATGAGTTCCGAGCTGCAACCCAACCTCGTCGCGCTCAATACCATCGTTTACCGCGAGGTCAAGCGCTTCACCCGGATCTGGCCGCAGACGCTGCTGCCGCCGGCGATCACCATGGTTTTGTACTTCGTGATTTTCGGCAATCTGATCGGCCGGCAGATCGGTGACATGGGTGGTTTCACCTATATGGAATACATCGTGCCGGGGCTGATCATGATGTCGGTGATCACCAACTCGTACGGCAACGTGGTGTCGAGTTTCTTCGGCAGCAAGTTCCAGCGTTCCATCGAGGAATTGATGGTGTCGCCGGTGTCGCCGCACACGATTCTGATCGGCTACACCCTGGGCGGCGTGCTGCGCGGGTTGATGGTCGGGGTGATTGTGACGCTGTTGTCGCTGTTCTTTACCCAGCTGCAGGTGCATCACCTGGGCGTGACCATTCTGGTGGTGGTGCTGACGGCGACGATTTTCTCGTTGCTGGGTTTCATCAACGCGGTGTTTGCGCGCAACTTTGATGACATTTCGATTATTCCGACGTTTGTGCTGACGCCGCTGACTTACTTGGGCGGGGTGTTTTACTCGATCTCGTTGTTGCCGCCGTTTTGGCAGACTGTGTCGTTGGCGAACCCGGTGTTGCACATGGTCAATGCGTTTCGGTACGGGATTCTTGGGGTTTCGGATATCCGGATCAGTGTGGCGATTACGTTCATGCTGGTGGCGACGGTGGTGTTGTATGTCGGGTGTGCGCGGTTGTTGGTGAGTGGGCGGGGGATGCGTACCTAAGCTCGCCAGCTCGCCATTAGGATGTACCCCGATCCCATCCGCTCCACAAAAAAGGCCTCCCGACGCGGAGGCCTTTTAACATTCACAACATCCGTTTTTTCTTCCGCCGAGCCCACTGCCGACTCACCCACCACCGCCAGTACATCATCACCAGGCAGTACGCGAGCGCACCCAATACCAGCCCCGTCACAACCGACCCCAACAAAAACGGCTGCCACAGCGTAGACAGCTCGCCGCTGATCCATTCCCAGGTCAACTCATCCGGCAAGTGCCGGGCAGGCACGTCCATCAACCACGCCCCAGTCTGATAGGTACAAAAGAACACCGCAGGCATGGTGATCGGATTAGTCAGCCAGACCAGACTGACCGCAATCGGCATATTGCCACGCACCATGATCGCCAGAACGGCCGCCACCAGCATCTGCAACGGAATCGGCAGAAATGCCGCAAACAAACCCACCGCCATGGCTCGTGCGACCGAGTGACGGTTGAGGTGCCAGAGGTTCGGGTCATGCAACAGCGTGCCGAGAAAGCGTAAGGATTTGTGTTCCCTGATGCTGGTCGGGTCTGGCATGTAACGTTTGAATAAGCGCCGGGGCATAGGGCTTCTCGGTCGGTTAAGGCGGCAAGTATGTCTGGATTCTATGAGCCGCCCATTCAGACTTTGTGACAATTAATAACGATGCACGTGCCGTGGGCCGGCTATGCCTAGGAGGGGACTCTCAAGGACGGGCGTATGCGCACAGGGATGATGGCGCTGGCGTTGGGTCTGCTGACCCTGCGCTTTTTGCCGGTATTACCGCCGGTCTGGTTATGGCTGGTGTTGCCTGTAATGGGATTGATGGTGCTTCCGTTCCGGACGTATTCATTGGCATTTTTTCTGTTCGGATTCAGTTGGGCGGGCGCGAATGCACAGTGGGCGCTGGATGATCGTTTGCCAGGAAATCTCGATGGCGAAACCCGTTGGGTCGAAGGTCGCGTGACCGGTTTGCCGCAGAACAATGATGGGGTTGTGCGTTTCGAATTGACGGACGCCCGGTCGCGACAGGCAAAGCTGCCGCAGCGGATGCGCCTGGCCTGGTATGACGGACCGCCGGTCAACAGTGGTGAACGCTGGCGGCTGGCCGTGAAGTTGAAACGTCCTGCCGGGCTGCTCAATCCTCATGCCTTCGATTACGACGCCTGGTTGTTGGCACAACGCGTTGGTGCGACCGGTACGGTCAAGGATGGCCAGAGGCTTGCCGAAGCCCGATGGGCCTGGCGCGACAGCATCCGCCAGCGTTTGCAAGCCGTGGATGCCCAAGGACGAACCGGGGCGTTGATTGCGCTGGTGTTGGGAGATGGCGCCGGGCTCAGTCGTGAAGATTGGCAGGTGTTGCAAGACACCGGCACCGTGCATTTGCTGGTGATTTCCGGACAGCACATCGGGTTGCTGGCGGGGGTGGTGTACCTGCTGATTGCCGGACTCGCTCGCTACGGGGTGTGGCCGAACCGTTTGCCGTGGCTGCCATGGGCGTGCGCGCTGGCATTCGCCGCAGCCCTTGGTTACGGACTGCTGGCGGGGTTCGACGTGCCGGTGCGGCGGGCCTGCGTGATGATCGGCCTGGTGCTGTTGTGGCGGCTGCGATTTCGTCACCTTGGCGCCTGGTGGCCGCTGTTGCTGGCACTCAACGCTGTTTTGTTGCTGGCCCCGCTGGCGAGCCTGCAACCGGGTTTCTGGCTGTCCTTCGCCGCGGTGGCGGTGTTGATCTTCACTTTCGGCGGTCGGCTGGGCCCTTGGCGATGGTGGCAAACCTGGACCCGTGCTCAATGGCTGATCGCGATCGGCCTGGGCCCATTGTTACTGGTGCTGGGATTGCCGATCAGTCTCAGCGGCCCGGTCGCCAATCTGCTGGCGGTGCCCTGGATCAGTTTGTTGGTATTGCCGCCGGCCTTGCTGGGAACCCTGTTGTTGCCGCTGCCTTATGTGGGCGAGGGATTGTTGTGGTTGGCGGGTGGGTTGATCGATGGATTGTTCAAGGGCCTGGGGTTGATGGCCGGTCAATTGCCGGCTTGGGTGCCCGTGGCGATTCCATTGTGGGTATGGGTATTGGGCACCCTCGGCGCGTTTCTGCTGTTAATGCCGCGCGGTGTGCCGCTGCGCCCACTGGGTTGGCCGTTGCTGCTGTTACTGGTTTTTCCACCTCGGCCACTTTTGTCAGAGGGCATCGCCGAAGTCTGGCAGCTGGATGTCGGCCAGGGATTGGCGATTCTGGTGCGAACCCGTCATCACACGCTGTTGTATGACACCGGACCCCGCTTCGGCGACTTCGATCTGGGCGAACGAGTGGTTCTGCCCACGTTGCGCAAACTCGGCGTGAACGGACTCGACCTGATGCTGATCAGCCACGCCGACGCCGATCACGCCGGTGGTGCGCGAGCGGTTGCCAACGGCTTGCCGGTAAAGCAAGTGCTCAGTGGTGATCCCTTGGCGCTGCCCGCCGAGTTGCGCGCTGAAGCCTGCGAGAGTGGCCGGCAATGGACCTGGGACGGCGTGAGGTTCCAGCTCTGGCAATGGCCTTCGGCCTCGGACAGCAATCAAAAGTCCTGCGTGCTGCAGATCGAAGCCAATGGTGAGCGAATATTACTGACCGGTGACATCGACAGCGCCGCCGAGCGGGCCCTGCTCGACAGTCCACTCGCTGTGACCACCGATTGGTTACAGGCGCCACACCATGGCAGCCGAAGTTCGTCGTCTGCGGCGCTGCTCGCGGTGTTGCAACCCAAAGCCGTACTGATTTCGCGCGGCAACGGCAATTCGTTCGGTCACCCGCATCCCACGGTCGTGGCTCGTTACCAAAAACGCGGCATGGCAATCCATGACAGCGCCGAGCAGGGCGCCATCCGTCTGCACCTCGGACGCTTCCAGCCACCGTGGACGATGCGTCAAGAACGGCGCTTCTGGCGATCCACGCAATAACCGCGCGTGATGAAAGCCCGACCGGATGCGACATCACGGTCTTCGGTGCGCCCACCCCCTATGTTAGAGTGGCGCACTTTTTCGAGGGGACTGTCACTGTGTGGGAATTGGTCAAATCCGGCGGCTGGATGATGCTGCCGATCATTCTGAGTTCCATCGCGGCCATGGCGATCGTCGCCGAGCGTCTCTGGACCCTGCGTGCCAGTCGTGTGACCCCGGAGCACTTGCTCGGGCAGGTCTGGGTGTGGATCAAGGACAAGCAACTCAACAAAGAAAAACTCAAGGAATTGCGCGCCAACTCGCCGTTGGGTGAGATTCTGGCGGCGGGCCTGGCCAACTCCAAGCATGGTCGCGAGATCATGAAAGAGTGCATCGAAGAAGCCGCCGCGCGGGTGATTCATGAGCTCGAGCGCTACATCAATGCGTTGGGCACCATCGCCGCCATGGCGCCGTTGTTGGGTTTGCTCGGCACCGTGCTGGGCATGATCGACATTTTCAGCGCGTTCATGGGGACGGGCATGGGCACCAACGCCGCCGTGCTGGCCGGTGGTATTTCCAAGGCCTTGATCACCACGGCTGCAGGCCTGATGGTCGGTATCCCGGCGGTATTCTTCCACCGTTTCCTGCAACGCCGCATTGATGAACTGGTGGTGGGCATGGAACAGGAAGCGATCAAGCTGGTCGAGGTGGTGCAGGGTGATCGTGACGTGGACCTGGCTGAGGGCAAAAAAGCGTGAAATTCCGCCGAAAACCGCGGGAAACGGTAGACATCAACCTCGCGTCGCTGATCGACGTGGTGTTTATCCTGCTGCTGTTTTTCGTTGTCACCACCACCTTCACCCGTGAAACCCAGTTGCGCGTCGATCTGCCGGAAGCGGTCAGTGGTTCGCCTGCCGAAGACCAGCAGGTCAAACACCTGGACGTCGCCATCAGTGCCGAAGGCGTGTTCTCCGTGAACAATCAGTTGTTGCCGAAAAATGATCTGGCGACCTTGATGGACGCGTTACAGAAAGAATCCAACGGTGATACCAACCTGCCACTGTCGATCAGTGCGGACGGCAAGACCCAGCATCAATCGGTCATCACCGCCATGGACGCCGCCGGCAAACTCGGCTTCAGTCATCTGCGCATGACCACAATCGAGGCGGCGCCGCCCGCGCCCTGATGGCCATGTCCGATCGCTTGCTCGCCGCGTGGTACCAAGGTCATCCGGCCCTGAAGCTGTTGCAGCCATTGGAGTGGCTGTATCGGCGCGTGGTTGTGAACAAGCGCAAACGCTTTCTGGCGGGTGAGGGCGAGATTTATCAGCCGCCGGTGCCGCTGATCGTCGTCGGCAACATCACGGTGGGTGGCACCGGCAAGACGCCGCTGATTCTGTGGATGATCCAGCATTGTCAGCGCTGCGGCTTACGGGTCGGCGTGGTCAGTCGCGGCTATGGCGCCAAACCGCCGCAACTGCCATGGCGGGTCGAAGCCGATCAAAGCGCCGACATCGCTGGCGACGAACCGCTGCTGATCGTCCAGCGTACCGGCGTTCCATTGATGATCGACCCGAACCGCAGCAGCGCGGTCAAAGCGCTGTTGGCGAGCGAACCACTGGACTTGATCCTCTCCGACGACGGCATGCAACATTACCGGTTGGCCCGCGACCTGGAACTGGTGCTGATTGACGCCGCCCGTGGCCTGGGCAACCAGCGCTGCCTGCCGGCGGGACCGTTGCGCGAACCGGTCGAGCGCCTGCAAAGCGTTGATGCGGTGTTGTACAACGGCGCCACCGAGGATCGCGACAACGGTTTTGCCTTCCAGCTGCAACCCACTGAACTGGTCAATCTGCACAGCGGCGAACGCCGGCCCCTTGACCACTTTCCCGCAGGCCAGGCGCTGCACGCCGTGGCCGGGATCGGCAATCCGCAGCGTTTCTTCACAACCCTCGAAACGCTACACTGGCAACCAGTCCCGCATGCATTTGCCGACCACGCCGAGTACAGCGTGCAGGCCTTGAATTTCACACCGTCATTGCCGTTGGTAATGACTGAAAAGGACGCGGTGAAGTGCCGTGCCTTCGCCGCCGCCGATTGGTGGTACCTGGCGGTCGATGCTGCGCCATCGCCGGCCTTCGTGGCCTGGTTCGATACGCAGTTGATGCGCCTGTTGCCGGCTCGTCTTTTGCCTTAAATCCGTTTTTATCCAGGGAATGCTCATGGACACCAAATTGCTCGACATCCTCGCTTGCCCGGTCTGCAAAGGCCCGCTCAAGCTCAGCGCCGACAAAACCGAGCTGATCAGCAAGGGCGCCGGTCTGGCGTACCCGATTCGCGACGGCATCCCGGTGATGCTCGAAACCGAAGCCCGCACCCTGACCACAGACGAGCGTCTGGATAAATGACCACAGCCTTTACCGTTGTCATTCCATCGCGTTACGCCTCTACCCGCCTGCCGGGCAAACCGCTGTTGCTGATCGCCGGCAAGCCGATGATCCAGCACGTCTGGGAACAGGCGTGCAAAAGCAGCGCCGAGCGAGTGGTGGTTGCCACTGACGATGCGCGCATTGTCGAGGCGTGCAACGCGTTTGGCGCCGAAGTGGTACTGACCCGCGAAGACCACAATTCCGGCACGGACCGTTTGGCTGAAGTTGCCGAAAAACTCGGTCTGGCGTCCGACGCGATCGTGGTCAACGTTCAAGGTGATGAACCGCTGATCCCGCCGAGCGTGATCGATCAGGTCGCGGCTAACCTCGCGGCCCATACCGAAGCGCGCATGGCGACGTTGGCCGAGCCGATCAAAGACGTTGAAACCCTGTTCAACCCCAACGTGGTCAAGGTCGTCAGCGACCTCAATGGCCTGGCGCTGACGTTCAGTCGCGCGACGTTGCCATGGGCTCGGGACGCGTTCGCGAAAAGTCGCGATGCGCTGCCGGAAGGCGTACCGTATCGTCGCCACATCGGCATCTATGCCTACCGCGCCGGTTTCCTGCATGACTTCGTCAGCTGGGGCCCGTGCTGGCTGGAAAACACCGAATCGCTGGAGCAGCTGCGCGCACTGTGGCACGGCGTGCGAATTCACGTCGCCGATGCATTGATCGCGCCGCCGACCGGCGTCGACACCGTCGAAGACCTCGAGCGCGTTCGTCGCCTGCTGGAGGCCTGATGCGGGTTTTGTTCGTTTGTCTGGGCAACATCTGCCGTTCACCGACGGCCGAAGGCGTGCTGCGGCATAAACTGCGGGAAGCGGGGCTGGCCGATCAAGTCGAAGTCGCCTCCGCCGGCACCGGTGACTGGCACGTTGGCAACGCGCCGGACCAACGCAGCCAGGCCGCGGCCAAATCGCGTGGTTATGACCTGTCCGCTCAACGCGGCCGGCAAGTGAGCCGCGCCGATTTCGCCACTTATGATTTGATCCTGGCGATGGACAACAGCAATCTGCGCAATCTCAAGGCCTTGCAACCGGCCAGTGGCAGGGCTGAGCTGGATCTGTTCCTGCAACGCTACCAGTTGGAAGTCGACGAAGTCCCGGACCCGTATCACGACGGCGAACAAGGCTTTGAGCAGGTGCTCGACTTGATCGAAAGCGCCTGTGATCTGCTGGTGATCGAATTGAAGGGCCGGTTATGAGTGTGCGGGTTCGGCCACAGGTTTCGCTCAAGCCTTACAACAGCTTTGGCGTGGACGTTCAGGCGCGCTTGTTTGCCGAGGCCCACAGTGATGCCGACGTGCGGGAAGCCTTGGCCTACGCCGCACAACATGACGTGCCGTTGCTGGTGATTGGCGGTGGCAGCAATTTGCTGCTGACCGCCGATATCCAGTCGCTGGTGCTGCGCATGGCGACACGCGGAATTCGTATCCTGAGCGACGACGGCAACAAGGTTGTGATCGAAGCCGAGGCTGGCGAGCCTTGGCATCCATTCGTGCAACACACGCTGGCGCAGGGGCTGTCGGGGCTTGAAAACCTCAGTCTGATCCCCGGCACCGTCGGCGCGGCACCGATGCAGAACATCGGTGCCTACGGTGTGGAGATCAAGGACGTGTTTGCCGGCCTGACCGCGCTGGATCGCCAGACCGGCGAAATGCGCGACTTCACGCTGGCCGAGTGCAACTTCGCTTACCGCGACAGCCTGTTCAAACAGGAGCCGGGGCGCTGGTTGATCCTGCGGGTTCGTTTCGCCCTCGACCGCGCCGAACACCTGCATCTGGAGTACGGCCCGGTACGTCAGCGTCTGACCGAGCAAGGCATCGATCAGCCGACCGCCAGCGACGTCAGTCGGGCGATTTGCAGCATCCGCAACGAAAAGCTTCCGGACCCGGCGGTGCTCGGTAATGCCGGCAGCTTCTTCAAGAATCCATTGGTGTCGGCTGCGCTGGTCGCTCAGCTCAAAGTCGAGTACCCGGACCTGGTGGCTTACGCGCAACCCGACGGGCAGATGAAACTGGCCGCGGGCTGGCTGATCGAGCGGGCAGGGTGGAAAGGTTTCCGCGAGGCCGACGCGGGCGTGCATAAATTGCAGGCGCTGGTGCTGGTCAACTACGGGGGTGCGACTGGTCTGCAGTTGTTGAACCTGGCACAACGCATTCAAAAAGATATTTGCGAACGTTTTCACGTCGATCTGGAAATGGAGCCCAATCGGTATTGAGGCTACGCTTTCAAGACTGATCTCAAAGCCCTGCACATCTTCGATTGTGCAGGGCTTTTTTGTTAATGCTGGGTTAACTTAGCCCCCTAACGATGCAAGCATTTGCTCCACCAAAGGCCCGATGCAGACGTCGCCGTCCGCATAAGAGAGCCTCATTAGCCTGAGTCGATCTGCGTGATGCCAACCGCTAATCCCCAAGCGGCAGATTGCTCGACCCCATAACCCATATAAATATGCGGGCGTGCCCATGATTACCCTGAAGCTCAATGGTCAAGACCATCAACTCGATGTCACCGAGGACATGCCGCTGCTCTGGGCCATCCGCGACGTGGTCGGTTACAACGGCACCAAATTCGGCTGCGGCATGGGCCTGTGCGGCGCCTGCACCATTCATATCGAAGGCGCCCCGGCGCGCAGTTGCATCACGCCGATCGGTTCGGTGATCGGCCAGAACGTCAGCACCATCGACAACCTGCACGCCGATCCGGTCGGGCAAATCGTTCAGCAGGCCTGGCTCGACACCGCCGTCGCCCAGTGCGGTTATTGCCAGGGCGGGCAGATCATGTCCGCCACGGCACTGCTCAAGACCAATCCGAACCCGAGCGACGAACAGATCGAAGAGGCGATGGTCGGCAATATTTGCCGTTGCGGCACGTACAACCGGATCAAGACCGCCATCCGCCAGGCATCCACCCACCTGAAGGAGGCCAAGGCATGAGCCAGTTACCGAATGATTTCGCCCTGAGCAACCTCAGTCGCCGTGGTTTCCTCAAAGGCGTCGGTGCCACCAGTGCGCTGGTAGTCGCCGCGAGTTGGGGCTGGCAGGACGCGTTCGCCGCCGAGAAGGAAAAGAAATTCGGCGCCGACGGCATGCCTAACGGTTGGGTTGATGATCCGAAGGTGTACGTCAGCATCGCTGCAGATGGCACGGTGACCGTGGTCTGCAACCGCTCGGAAATGGGCCAGGGCGTGCGCACCAGTTTGACCATGGTGGTAGCCGATGAACTGGACGCCGACTGGGCTCTGGTGAAAGTGCAGCAAGCGCCAGGCGACGAGGTGCGCTTCGGTAACCAGGACACCGACGGCTCGCGCAGCATGCGCCATTGGTACGAACCGATGCGCCGCTGCGGTGCTGCTGCGCGGACCATGCTCGAACAAGCGGCCGCCGAACAGTGGAAAGTTCCGGTCGGCGAGTGCCATGCGCAATTGCACAAAGTCATCCATAAACCGAGCGGTCGTGAACTGGGTTACGGCGCGCTCGCCGTCGCGGCCGGTGCGCTGGCGGTGCCGCCGCGTGACAGTCTACGACTCAAGGATCCGTCAGAATTCCGCTACATCGGCAAGGAAGGCACCAAGGCCATCGACGGTGCAGACATCGTCAACGGTCGCGCGATCTACGGCGCCGACGTGCATTTCGATGGAATGCTTTACGCCACCATCGCACGTCCGGCGGTCTACGGCGGCAAGGTCAAATCCTTGGATGACAGCGCTGCAATGAAAGTCCCCGGTGTGATCAAAGTCATCCAGATCGAAGGCCGTCCGCTGCCCTCGGAGTTCCAGCCGTTGGGTGGCGTGGCGGTGGTGGCCAGCAACACCTGGGCGGCCATCAAGGGCCGCGACGCGCTGAAAATCGAATGGGACGACGGCCCCAACGCCAGTTACGACTCGATCGCCTATCGCAAGGAAATTGAAGCAGCGTCACTCAAGCCCGGCAAAGTGGTGCGCAATACCGGCAACATCGATGAGGCCATGAGCAGCGCCAGCAGCACCGTTGAAGCCTCTTACTATTTGCCGCACCTGGCTCAAGCACCGATGGAGCCGATGGTCGCCATCGCCCGTTTCAAGGATGGTGTGTGCGAAGCCTGGGCGCCAAGCCAGGCGCCGCAGGTCACCCGTGAGCGAATCGGCGAACGCCTGGGCATTGCGTTCGATAACGTCACGTTCCACGTCACCTTGCTCGGCGGAGGTTTCGGCCGCAAGTCCAAGCCGGATTTCATCATCGAAGCAGCGATCCTCGCCAAGGAATTCCCCGGTAAGGCGGTGCGGGTGCAATGGACCCGTGAAGATGACATCCACTGTTCGTATTTCCACACCGTCTCGGCCGAATACCTGAAGGCCAGTCTGGGCAAGGACGGTCTGCCGTCGGGTTGGCTGCACCGCACGGTGGCACCGAGTATCACCGCGCTGTTCGCGCCGGGCATGAACCACGAGGCTGCTTTCGAGCTGGGCATGGGCTTTACCAACATGGCCTACGCGATTCCCAACGTGCGCCTGGAGAACCCGGAAGCGGCGATTCATACGCGGGTCGGCTGGTATCGCTCGGTGTCGAACATTCCTCACGGCTTTGCGATCCAGAGCTTTGTCGATGAACTGGCGCACAAGGCCAAACAGGATCCGCTCAAGTACCAAATCAAATTGCTCGGCCCGGACCGTCAGATCGATCCGCGCACCTTGAGTGAAGAGTGGAACTACGGCGAGTCGCCGGAGCGCTATCCGATCGACACCGGACGGATGCGCACGGTGCTGGAAACCGCTGCCAAAGCGGCGGGTTGGGGACGTGAGTTGCCGAAGGGCCGAGGCCTGGGGTTGGCGGTGCATTACAGCTTCGTCACCTATGTGGCGGCGGTGATCGAGGTCGAAGTCAAAGACGATGGCACATTGATTGTGCACAAGGCCGATATTGCCGTGGATTGCGGCCCGCAGATCAACCCGGAGCGGATTCGCTCGCAGTTCGAAGGTGCCTGCGTGATGGGCCTGGGCAACGCGGTGCTGGGCGAAATCAGCTTCAAGGACGGCAAGGTCCAGCAGGACAACTTCCACATGTACGAAGTGGCGCGCATGTCCCTGGCGCCGAAGGAAGTCGCCGTGCATCTGGTGACTCCGCCGGGCGTTGTGCCGTTGGGCGGTGTCGGTGAACCGGGCGTGCCGCCGATTGCGCCGGCGCTGTGCAATGCCATCTTTGCCGCCACCGGCAAACGCATCCGCGACTTGCCGGTGCGTTTTCAACTGCAAGGTTGGCAGAAGGCCGAGGCCTGATGGACAGCGTCGATCTGAACGTCCTGCGCAGTGTGCTGGAGTGGCGCCGCGCCGGTCAGCGAGTGGTGTTGTACAGCGTGGTCCAGACCTGGGGCACCGCGCCTCGGGCCCCTGGCGCGATGCTGGCCCTGCGCGAAGACGGGGTGGTGATCGGTTCGGTCTCCGGTGGTTGTGTCGAGGACGATCTGATTGCCCGGTTGCACGATGGCCGGATTCCGGCTGACGGGCCGCCGGTGCAACTGATCACTTACGGGGTCACTCGCGAGGAGGCCGCACGGTTTGGTTTGCCCTGCGGCGGCACGTTGCGTCTGACTGAGGAGCGCGTCGGTGACCCGGCCTGGGTCGCTGAATTGCTGGCGCGTTGCGAAGCCCATGAAATCGTCGCGCGCTCGCTGGATGTTGCGACCGGTGACGTGGTGTTGCAGCCGGCGAACAAGAGCGATGTGCTGAGTTTCGACGGTCACACGTTGCGTGCGATCTACGGTCCGCGTTGGCGATTGTTGCTGATCGGCGCGGGGCAATTGTCCCGTTATGTTGCCGAGATGGCGCGGTTGCTGGATTTCGAAGTGCTGATCTGCGATCCGCGCACCGAATTTGTCTACGGCTGGGAAGAGCAGCACGGACGCTTTGTCTCCGGTATGCCGGACGAAGCCGTGCTGAACATCCAGACCGACGAACGCACGGCGATTGTCGCGTTGACTCACGATCCGCGCCTGGATGACATGGCCCTGCTCACGGCGCTCGATTCCAGGGCGTTTTACGTCGGTGCGCTGGGTTCTCGGGTCAACAGCCTGAAGCGCCGGGAAAACCTGGCTCAGCTAGGCTTGTCACAAGAGGCCATCGAGCGCTTGCACGGGCCGATCGGTCTGCACATCGGCAGCCATTCCCCGGCGGAAATCGCCTTGTCGTTGCTGGCCGAAATCGTCGCGATCAAGAACGGCGTCGAGCTGAAGCAGAAGAAGCCGTTGCGGGAGGAGGTATGACTGAGCCAATCGGCGTCATCGTGTTGGCAGCGGGGCAGGGCGACCGGTTTCGGCAGGTGGCGGGAGCCGACAAGGATAAGTTGTTGGCGGACTGTACGGGACGCGATGGCGCCGTTCGTTCCGTAATTGAGCAGGTGCTGGTGAATTTGCCAGCCGGCCTTGAGAAGCGCGTGCTGGTGACGACCGAAGATCGCCCACAAGTGATTCGCATGGCCAAGGCCTATGGTGTCGAGGTTGTGTTGATCGAATCGACCGGCATGGGCGACAGCATTGCGGCCGGGGTGTCGGCATGCTCGCAGCTCGGTGGCTGGTTGATTGTGTTGGGAGATATGCCGTTTATTTTGCCTTCCAGTATTGAGCAGGTAGTGGCGGAGATTGCTGATGACGTAATCAGTGTTCCGTTGATCAATGGCGAGTACGGACATCCCGTGGGTTTTGGGCGTACGTTTGGACCGGCGTTGATGGGATTGTCGGGTGATCGTGGGGCCAAGCCGTTGTTTGCCTCGGCGAAGGTGGTTGAGGTGGTGGTGGACGATCCCGGGGTGTTGTGGGATGTGGATGTGCCTGAATCACTGATCTTCAAACCGGCATAAATTCCCTGTGGGAGCGAGCCTGCTCGGGATGGCGGTGGGTCAGCTTGCATCAATGTTGAATGTTAAATCGCCATCGCGAGCAGGCTCGCTCCCACAGGGGGCGGTGTATTCGGAGACATAAAAAAAAGCCCCGCCTGGTTCACCAGGCGGGGCTTTTTAGTGGCCGATGGAATCAGACGAGCGGTTTAGGCTCGTGCTCTTTTTCCAGGGCTTGCTCGTGTTGCTCTACCGCTTCCTGGACGGAGCGCGGTGCTTCGTCGATCACGGAGTCAACTGGCTCGGCAGTGACTTCAGCAGCCGGGGCAGGAGCTGCCTCGACGACTTCAGCCACAACCGGTGCCACTTCGACCGGAGCAGCAGCGGCAGCCAGTTCGGCTTCCTTCTGCAGGCGCTCTTCTTCACGCTTGCGACGACGCACTTCACGCGGGTCGTTCGGCGCGCGGCCACTTGGCGTCAGGGCGCTGGCCGGGGCAGCTTCAACCACTGGCGCAGCCACTTCGGCGACAACAGGGGCTTCAATAACCGGAGCAGCTTCTGGTTCAGAAGCCACAACCGCAGGCTCAACAGCCGCTACTTCAGCGACCGGCGCTGGAGTTTCGACCGTTACCGGCTCGGCAACCCAGTTGAAAGCGGTTTGCTCTTCGCGAACTTCACGAACGGTTTCGGTCACGGTTTCAGCGACGGTTTCAGCTTCAACAACCGACTCTGCAACCACGGCAGGCGCTTCAGCAACAAAGGCTGGCTCAGCGGCTGCTTCGACTTCAGGCTGTGCTTCACGAACCGGGGCCACTTCGACTTCCGGAGCGGAGGTTGCTTCTACAGGCGTGGTCGCTTCAACGACTGGCGCTTCGACTGGAGCAGTTTCCAGTGTGGCGGCAGTGGCGCGTTCGGCTTGCTCGTTGGCCTGTGCTTCGGCTGGAGCGCTGATCACGCTGCTGGCAACGGCTGCGGTAACAGCCAGGCCGGCGGCCAGATCGGCAGCGCTTGGCGCTGCGTTGCTTTCGGCGGCTTCGTTACCTTCAGCGGATTCCGATTCTTCCGAACCTTCGATCACGTTGCCGTTGGCATCGCGTTGACGCTCGCGACGGTTGCTGCGACGACGCTGGCCACGGGAGCGGCGGCGTGGACGATCGCCTTCGGCGCCTTCCTGACCGTCTTCCTGCAGTTGCTCCTCGTTGCCGGTCAACTCTTCTTCGGCAACAGCGGCAGCGGCTTGCTCGGCACGCGGTTGACGTTCTTCACGCGGAGGGCGTGGCGCACGTTCTTCACGTGGCTGACGAGCTGGACGCTCTTCAGCAGTAGCAGCAGCCGGAGCAGCAGTCGGAGCGGCAGCGTCGAGCGGTTCACGCAGTTCACGAACCCGTTCTTCACGCTCGCCACGTGGCTTGCGATCTTCGCGAGGCGCGCGCGGTGCGCGTTCTTCACGAGGGGCACGTGGTGCACGCTCTTCACGTGGTGCGCGCTCTTCGCGAGCGACTGCCGGAGTTTCTTCACGGGCTTCGCGTGGTTCACGTGGTGCACGTTCTTCACGCGGTGCACGTTCCTCGCGAGGCTTGCGCTCTTCATCGCGGCGACCGTTACGGTTGCGGCTCTGCTGGCGGCCGTTGCGACGCTCTTCGTTGCGGGCCGGGCGCTCGGTGGTCGCCGGTTTTTCAACCGCAACCGGAGCAGCAGGCTCTTCCTTGGTTGCAAACAGACCGACCAGCGACTTCACCAGGCCTTTGAACAGGCTTGGCTCTGGCACGACGGCCGGTGCAGCAACAGGTGCGGCGACGACTTCGGTCGGAACCGGAGCGTTGGCGCGGGCCGGCGCAGTCTTGACCGCGGCTTCCTGGCGAACCAGGGTGCGGGTCGCAGCGGCAGGCTGGACTTCTTCGACTTCGGCAGCGGCAGCAGCGATTTCGTAGCTGGACTGGCCGACCGCGGCTTCCGGGCTGTCATCGCGCAGACGCTGAACTTCGAAGTGCGGCGTTTCGAGGTGATCGTTCGGCAGAATGACAATGCGGGCGCGGGTGCGCAGTTCGATCTTGGTGATCGAGTTGCGTTTTTCGTTGAGCAGGAAGGCTGCGACCGGAATCGGCACTTGTGCGCGAACTTCGGCGGTGCGGTCTTTCAGGGCTTCTTCTTCGATCAGGCGCAGGATCGCCAGCGACAGCGATTCAACGTCACGGATGATGCCGGTGCCGTTGCAACGCGGGCAAACAATGCCGCTGCTTTCGCCAAGCGATGGACGCAGGCGCTGACGGGACATTTCCAGCAGGCCGAAGCGCGAGATGCGACCGACTTGCACGCGAGCGCGGTCGGCTTCCAGGCATTCGCGGACTTTCTCTTCCACGGCGCGCTGGTTCTTGGCAGGGGTCATGTCGATGAAGTCGATGACGATCAGGCCGCCGATGTCGCGCAAGCGCAACTGACGGGCGATTTCTTCGGCCGCTTCAAGGTTGGTCTGCAGGGCGGTTTCTTCGATGTCGCTGCCTTTGGTGGCGCGCGCCGAGTTGATGTCGATGGACACCAGGGCTTCGGTCGGATCGATCACGATGGAGCCGCCGGAAGGCAGTTCAACGACGCGCTGGAATGCGGTCTCGATCTGGCTTTCGATCTGGAAACGGTTGAACAGCGGAACGCTGTCTTCGTACAGCTTGATCTTGCTGGCGTACTGCGGCATCACCTGGCGAATGAAGGTCAGGGCTTCGTCCTGGGCTTCAACGCTGTCGATCAGCACTTCGCCGATGTCCTGGCGCAGGTAATCGCGGATGGCGCGGATGATCACGTTGCTTTCCTGGTAGATCAGGAATGGCGCGGAGCGATCCAGCGAGGCTTCTTTGATGGCGGTCCAGAGTTGCAGCAGGTAATCGAGGTCCCACTGCATTTCTTCGCTGCTGCGGCCCAGGCCGGCAGTGCGCACGATCAGACCCATGTCGGCCGGGGCAACCAGACCGTTCAGGGCTTCACGCAGTTCGTTGCGCTCTTCACCTTCGATGCGACGGGAGATACCGCCGGCACGCGGGTTGTTCGGCATCAGAACCAGGTAGCGACCGGCCAGGCTGATGAAGGTGGTCAGGGCGGCGCCCTTGTTGCCACGTTCTTCTTTTTCGACCTGAACGATGACTTCCTGGCCTTCGCTCAGGACGTCCTTGATGTTGACGCGGCCTTCAGGGGCTTTCTTGAAGTATTCGCGGGAGATTTCTTTGAGGGGCAGGAAGCCGTGGCGCTCGGAGCCGAAATCGACAAAGGCAGCCTCAAGGCTTGGTTCGATGCGAGTAATCCGGCCTTTATAGATGTTGGCCTTCTTCTGCTCGCGTGCACCGGATTCGATGTCCAGGTCGTAGAGGCGTTGGCCATCTACCAGTGCAACACGCAACTCTTCGGGTTGAGTTGCGTTAATCAGCATTCTTTTCATGTAGTACCGTCGGTTTCCGGGCTGCCGGAAACGGCGTTCGGCACACACGACTTCTCACGGTCGGTGTCAGGTGCGTCAGGAGTGGTTGGCCATTCCCGTGTCCAGCGATGTCCGGCCAATGTGGGCCTTTGTCGCGACGTACGCGTCCTGCTTGCTGTGGCTACTTAAGCACTCAGTCAGGAGGAGGAATCAACCAGCGGCTGTGGACGAGATGAAGCGTCTTGATAAAGCCTATTGCTACACAGTCCAGCGGTTGTGCATCTCCACCCTACACGTATCCCTGATAATTCGGGTGCTGCCGCGCGCAGAATCCGCAGCGGGTTGGCATTTACCGTGAGCTCCGAAAGGGGAGGTCACGCATCATGGCTAATTTAGGCGTTGTTTCCGAAGCGTTCGCTCGGGGTCATTCGCAGCTGACTGCACTTTGTGAACTGGCCGTGAATATTGGCTCGCGTAGCGAGTGAAAACTCTGCTTTGCGGCGTGATTCAGGCCTCATGTCACCTGCGCTCGTTACACCTGCAAACTCCACCGTTACGTAGCGAAAGCCCCGTAGGACGGCCTCGCGTCCTGGTGAATTGCATTGGTCAGGGCCGGTTTTTGACCGTTGGTCCGCTGTCCAGGCCGCTTTTGGCGGCGTTCGCGACTATAGCAGTAATGATTAAGTGCTTCAATTCCATAAAAAATTGATATCATCCGCGCCATGACGACTACTGCCCCCTCGACCCCAGCCGTACAACTGCTTGAGGTCTCGCCGGAATATGCCGGCCAACGTATTGATAACTTCCTTCTCGCTCGGCTCAAAGGCGTGCCCAAGACCCTGATTTACCGCATTTTGCGCAAAGGCGAAGTGCGAGTGAACAAAGGTCGGATCAAGCCCGAATACAAGCTGCAGGCGGGCGATATCGTGCGCGTGCCGCCGGTTCGCGTGCCCGAGCGCGACGAACCTGTGCCGCTGGCCCAAGGCCTGCTGCAGCGACTCGAAGCCTCGATTGTCTACGAAGACAAAGCGCTAATCGTGATCAACAAGCCTTGCGGCATTGCGGTTCATGGCGGCAGCGGGCTGACTTATGGCGTGATCGAAGCCTTTCGTCAGTTGCGTCCGGATTGCAAGGAGCTCGAGCTGGTTCACCGCCTGGACCGTGACACTTCCGGCCTTCTGATGATCGCCAAGAAGCGCAGCATGCTGCGTCACTTGCACACGGCCTTGCGCGGCGATGGCGTCGATAAGCGCTATATGGCGCTGGTGCGCGGTAACTGGGCGGCCTCGATCAAGCAGGTCCGGGCGTCGCTCGGCAAGAGCAATCTGCGTTCCGGCGAGCGCATGGTCGAAGTCGACGAGGAGGAGGGCAAGGAGTCTGTGACCGTGTTCAAGGTCCTGCGTCGTTTCGGCGACTTTGCCACCCTGATCGAAGCCAAGCCGATCACCGGGCGGACTCACCAGATTCGCGTTCACACCTTGCATGCCGGGCATTGCATCGCCGGCGACACCAAGTACGGCGACGAAGGTTTCAGTAAGGAAATCCGCGACCTCGGCGGTAAGCGCCTGTTTCTGCATGCTTACATGCTGACTGTGCCGCTGCCGGATGGCGGCGAGTTGAAGTTGCAAGCGCCGGTGGATGAAATGTGGGCCAAGACCGTGGAGCGCCTGAGTGCACCCATCTGACTACAAGCTGCTGATTTTTGATTGGGACGGCACTCTCGCCAACTCCATTGGTCGGATTGTCGAGGCGATGCACGTCGCGTCCGAGCGTTCCGGCTTCCAGTTGCGCGATGATTTTGCTGTCAAAGGCATCATCGGCCTGGGGCTGCCGGAGGCGATTCGTACGTTGTATCCCGAGATCAGTGATACCGAGCTGGTGGCGTTTCGCGAGCATTATGCGGACCACTACATCGCCTCGGAAGCAGTGCCTTCGCCGTTGTTCGAAGGGGTTGTCGAGTCGATGGAGGCATTTCGCGCCGAGGGTTATCACTTGGCGGTTGCGACAGGCAAGGCGCGTCGCGGTCTGGATCGGGTGTTGAAGGCGCACGGCTGGGACGGTTATTTCGACATCACCCGCGCGGCTGATGAAACCGCCAGCAAACCCCATCCGCTGATGCTTGAGCAGATCCTCGCCCATTGTGAGGTTCGCCCGGAGCAAGCGTTGATGGTTGGTGATTCGTCCTTCGATCTGCAGATGGCGCGCAACGCCGGCATGGATTCGGTGGCGGTCAGCTACGGTGCGCAGTCGATCGAGGCGCTGAAACTGTTTGAGCCGGCGCTGGCCATCGACCATTTTTCAGAATTGCATGCCTGGCTGAATCAGCGGGCCTAATAGATTTTTGCTGGGGTAGATGTCATGACCGACGAATGGAAAGCACCCGCCAAGGCGAGTGCGGAGAGCGGTGACGAGAAGAGCTGGAAGCTGCTGGAAAAGACGCTGCTGGCCAGCGTGCAGGAACAGCGCCGGTCGCGGCGCTGGGGGATTTTCTTCAAGTTGCTGACCTTTGTGTACCTGTTTGGCGCGTTGATTCTGTTTACGCCGCTGATGGACATGGAAAAAGCTGCCACCCGTAGTGCCAATTACACTGCGCTGATCGACGTGACGGGCATGATCGCCGACAAGGAGCCTGCCAGCGCTGACAACATCGTCGGCAGCCTGCGTGCCGCCTTCGAAGATGAGAAGGTCAAAGGTGTCATCCTGCGCATCAACAGTCCGGGCGGTAGTCCAGTGCAATCCGGCTATGTTTATGACGAAATTCGCCGGTTGCGCGGCTTGCACCCGGACACCAAGGTTTACGCGGTGATCTCCGATCTGGGCGCTTCCGGTGCCTATTACATCGCCAGCGCGGCAGATCAGATTTACGCCGACAAGGCGAGTCTGGTGGGTTCGATTGGTGTGACGGCGGCCGGTTACGGGTTTGTCGGCACCATGGAGAAACTCGGTGTCGAGCGTCGGACCTACACGTCGGGCGAGCACAAGTCGTTCCTTGATCCGTTCCAGCCGCAGAAGCCTGAGGAGACCCAATTCTGGCAAGGCGTACTCGATACGACGCACCAGCAGTTCATCAGCAGCGTCAAGAAGGGGCGTGGCGATCGCCTCAAGGACAAAGAGCATCCGGAGTTGTTCTCCGGGTTGGTCTGGTCCGGTGAGCAGGCGCTGCCGCTGGGGTTGATCGATGGCCTGGGTAATGCCAGTTCGGTAGCGCGCGATGTGATTGGCGAGAAAGAGTTGGTGGACTTCACCGTTCAGGAATCGCCGTTCGATCGCTTCTCGAAGAAGCTTGGCGCCAGCGTGGCTGAGCAGTTGGCGATGTGGATGGGTTTTCACGGCCCGTCGCTGCGCTGATCTGCCGTCCGCATAAAAAAACCGGCCTTCGTGGCCGGTTTTTTATGGGGGGTATGTAACAAGGAGCTGGCTTGTCGGCGTTGGCGTCTCAGGGGATTTGCACGCCTTCGGCCAGCAGCATGTCGATCAGGCGAATCAGTGGCAGGCCGATCAGGCTGGTGGCGTCAGGGCCTTCGGTGCTTTGAAACAGGCTCACCCCCAAGCCTTCGGCTTTGAAGCTGCCAGCGCAGTCGTAAGGCGTTTCGGCGCGCAGATAGCGTTCGATGCGTGCGGCATCGAGTGTGCGCATGTGCACGGTGAACGGTACGCAGTCGACCTGGCAGCGTCCGGTCTGGCTGTTGAGCAGGGCCAGGCCGGTCAGGAAGGTCACGCTGGCGCCGCTTGAGGCCAGCAACTGTTCGCGAGCCTTTTCGAAGGTGTGGGGTTTACCGATAATGCGCTCGCCGAGAACCGCGACCTGGTCGGAACCGATAATCAGATGAGCGGGGTGGCTGCCGGCGAGGGCCTGGGCTTTTTCTTCAGCGAGGCGCTTTACCAGTTCGACGGCGGTTTCGTTCGGTCGATGATTTTCATCGATGTCCGGCGAGCTGCAGGTGAACGGCAGCTGCAAGCGGGCCAGCAATTCCCGGCGATATACCGAGCTTGAAGCGAGTAATAAAGGCAGCATGCGCATCTCCAGAATACAGGTGCAAATTCTAGCGAGGCTTCCAGGTGACGGACAGGGCTGAATTTCCTTTGACATGGCTGGGTGCATCCCTATAATGCTGCGCCTATGTTGAATGACCCGATTCCACCTCACGTTGACCCGCGCAAATTGGCTGACCGTGGCACCACCCTTCAAGGTGAACTGCTGCTGGCCGATTTGGAGAGACTCTGCGACCCGCTTTCCGACACTGTCGGTACGGTGCAGGCTAAATTCGTTTTTGAACGAGATGAACGTAAGTCTGTGGTAATCCACAGTTTTATCGACACCGAAGTCAAAATGGTTTGCCAGCGTTGTCTTGAGCTGGTCACCCTGCCGATCCACAGCGAATGCAGTTATGCTGTGGTGAAGGAGGGTGCGAATACCCAGTCGTTGCCGAAAGGTTATGACGTGCTGGAACTGGGCGAAGATCCTTTGGATCTGCAGTCACTGATCGAGGAGGAGCTTCTGCTCGCCTTGCCCATTGTGCCTGCTCATCATCCGGAAGAATGCCAGCAGCCGGCGGGTCTCGATGAGCCCGAACCGAGCGAGGACGAGGTAACGCGGTCCAACCCGTTCAGTGTATTGGCGCAGTTAAAGCGTGACCCAAACGTTTAGGAGTTAATCAATTATGGCTGTTCAGCAGAACAAAAAATCCCGCTCTGCCCGTGACATGCGTCGTTCGCACGACGCCCTGACGGCAAGCACTCTGTCTGTAGAAAAAACCACCGGTGAAATTCACCTGCGTCACCACGTATCGCCAGAAGGCGTATACCGTGGCCGTAAAGTGATCGACAAGGGCGCTGACGAGTAATCACTTGTCTGCTCAAGTCATCGCGATTGACGCAATGGGCGGGGACTTCGGTCCCCGCAGCATTGTCCAGGCCAGCCTTGCTTGTCTGAATGCTACGCCCTCGCTGCACCTGACCCTTGTCGGTCAACCCTCCCTTCTTGAAGAACTGATCGCCGGCCAATCGGCTGCGGATCGCTCGCGCCTGTCGATTGCCCCGGCATCCGAAGTCATCACCATGGACGAAAAACCTGCCCAGGCCTTGCGCGGCAAGCCGGACTCGTCGATGCGTGTGGCGCTCGAGCTGTTGCGTGATGGCAAGGTTCAGGCCTGCGTCAGCGCCGGCAATACCGGCGCGTTGATGGCCTTGTCGCGATTCGTGTTGAAAACCTTGCCGGGCATAGATCGACCCGCCATGGTCGCGGCGATTCCAACGCAGAAGGGTTACTGTCAGTTGCTCGACCTGGGCGCAAACGTCGATTGCAGTGCCGAGCATTTGCTGCAGTTTGCGGTGATGGGCTCAGTGGCGGCGGAAACCCTGGGCATCGTTCGTCCACGGGTCGCATTGCTGAACATCGGCACCGAGGACATCAAGGGCAATCAGCAGGTCAAGCTGGCGGCGACCTTGTTGCAGAGTGCTCGCGGCATCAACTACATCGGTTTTGTCGAAGGTGACGGTTTGTACCGTGGCGAGGCAGATGTGGTGGTGTGTGACGGTTTTGTCGGCAATATTTTGCTCAAGTCCAGTGAAGGTCTGGCGACCATGATTGCCGGGCGAATAGAAGCACTTTTCAAAAAAAACCTGGCATCGAAAATGGTGGGCGCCCTGGCGCTGCCGCTGATGAAGCGTCTTCAGGCTGACCTGGCGCCTGCTCGGCATAACGGCGCAAGCTTCCTCGGGTTGCAGGGAATTGTGGTGAAAAGCCATGGTTCGGCCGGGGTTCAGGGCTTCCAGAGTGCGATTCAGCGTGCCTTGATCGAGATCCAGGAAAACCTGCCGGAACGCATTCACGGTCGTCTGGAGGATTTGTTGCTTTAGGCGTTTTCGTCGGACAATGCTTAAATGTGACCGCTCAGTTCAATTAGCCATCCAACTGTCAGTTTCTTGCGTCCCCCAAGCGGGACGTCAATTCTCCGACGACAAGATCATTAGGGGCTTGTTACATGTCTGCTTCCCTCGCATTCGTCTTTCCAGGACAGGGTTCGCAGTCCCTCGGCATGCTGGCCGAGTTGGGCGCGCAACATCCGGTGGTCCTCGAAACATTCAAAGAAGCTTCCGCTGCGCTCGGTTACGACCTGTGGGCACTGACCCAGCAAGGGCCGGAAGAGCAACTCAATCAAACCGATAAAACCCAACCGGCCATTCTGACCGCTTCGATCGCCTTGTGGCGTCTGTGGCTGGCGGAAGGCGGTGCGCGTCCGGCTTACGTTGCCGGTCACAGCCTGGGCGAGTACAGCGCCCTGGTCGCTGCGGGCAGCCTGAGTCTGGGTGACGCGGTGAAGCTGGTGGAGCGTCGCGGTCAGTTGATGCAAGAAGCCGTTCCGGCCGGGCAGGGCGGTATGGCTGCCATTCTCGGTCTGGACGATGCTGACGTACTGGCAGCCTGCGCCGAAGCGGCGCAAGGCGAAGTGGTCAGCGCGGTCAACTTCAACTCCCCGGGTCAGGTCGTGATCGCCGGTGCCAAGGCTGCGGTCGAACGCGCCATCGAAGGCTGCAAGGCTCGTGGTGCCAAGCGCGCCATGCCATTGCCGGTCAGCGTGCCGTCCCATTGCGAGCTGATGCGTCCCGCGGCAGAACGTTTTGCCGAGTCCATCGCTGCGATCAACTGGCAGGAACCACAGATTCCTGTGGTACAAAACGTCAGCGCGAACGTGCCGGCCGATCTCGAAACCCTCAAGCGCGATCTGCTTGAGCAACTCTATAAGCCTGTGCGCTGGGTCGAATCGGTCCAGGCGCTGGCCGCCAAGGGCGCGACCCAATTGGTCGAATGCGGCCCTGGCAAAGTGCTCGCAGGCCTGAACAAACGCTGCGCCGAAGGCGTGTCGACATCCAACCTCAATACCCCAGACGCCTTCGCTGCCGCCCGTGCGGCACAGGCCTGAATCAGGAGAAGCTTGCATGAGTCTGCAAGGTAAAGTTGCACTGGTCACCGGTGCGAGCCGCGGTATCGGCCAGGCCATCGCCCTGGAGCTGGGTCGTCAGGGCGCCATCGTTGTGGGCACCGCGACATCTGCCTCGGGTGCCGAGCGCATCGCCGCAACCCTGAAAGAAAATGGTATTCAAGGTACCGGCCTGGAACTCAATGTCACCAGCGACGAATCCGTTGCCGCGGTGCTGGCGAGCATTCAGGAGCAGTTCGGTGCGCCGGCGATCCTGGTCAATAATGCCGGTATCACCCGCGATAACCTGATGATGCGCATGAAAGACGACGAGTGGCATGACGTCGTCGATACCAACCTGAACAGTCTGTTCCGCCTGTCCAAGGGCGTTTTGCGCGGTATGACAAAGGCCCGTTGGGGACGAATTATCAGTATTGGCTCGGTTGTGGGTGCCATGGGCAACGCAGGCCAAGTAAACTACGCTGCCGCCAAGGCAGGTCTGGAAGGTTTCAGCCGTGCCCTGGCGCGTGAAGTCGGTTCGCGTTCGATTACGGTAAACTCGGTGGCCCCTGGGTTCATCGACACCGATATGACCCGCGAACTGCCCGAGGCACAGCGTGAAGCCTTGCAGACGCAAATTCCGCTGGGCCGTCTGGGGCAAGCTCAAGAGATCGCGTCTGTGGTCGCTTTTCTTGCATCCGACGGTGCGGCTTACGTTACTGGGGCTACAATCCCGGTGAACGGCGGGATGTACATGAGTTAAATGTGACGGATTGCTTCAAAAAAATGTCATACGAGCTGTCTAAAATCCGTTATAAAGCTGCAATCTATTTATAGACAGAGGGTCACCGGGTTTGAGGAGTGAAGCTTTCAGTTGAAAAACTGAAAAGTCTTTCTATACACTTACCCACTGGCCAGCTGCCTGAATTTGTCCATTAGGAGTGAAAACAAGGTATGAGCACCATCGAAGAGCGCGTCAAGAAAATCGTTGCTGAGCAACTGGGCGTTAAAGAAGAAGAAGTGATCAACACTGCTTCCTTCGTTGAAGACCTGGGTGCCGACTCCCTTGACACCGTTGAGCTGGTGATGGCTCTGGAAGAGGAATTCGAGACCGAAATCCCTGACGAAGAAGCTGAGAAGATCACTACTGTACAAGCTGCAATCGATTACGTTACTAACCACCAGGCTTAATAGCTTGTAATCGTTGCTTGCTGTCGTGGAAAAACCGCACTGCCATCATGGCGTGCGGTTTTTTCTTTAGACCTGATGCAAAGTCGTCATTTGAAAAAGGAGAGTGCTGTGTCGCGTAGACGCGTCGTAGTCACCGGTATGGGTATGTTGTCGCCACTGGGCACGGATGTGCCGAGCAGTTGGCAGGGCATTCTGGCTGGCCGCAGTGGCATTGGTCTGATCGAACACACCGACCTTTCTGCCTATTCCACCCGTTTTGGCGGCTCGGTAAAGGGCTTCAATGTCGAGGAATATCTGTCGGTCAAGGAAGCCCGCAAGCTCGACCTGTTTATTCAATACGGTCTGGCCGCAGGTTTTCAGGCTGTTCGCAATGCCGGTCTTGAAGTCACCGACGCCAACCGTGAGCGCATCGGCGTGGCCATGGGTTCGGGTATTGGCGGTCTGACCAATATCGAAGAGACCAGCCGTACCCTGCATGATTCCGGCCCACGACGGATCTCTCCGTTTTTCGTGCCTGGCTCGATCATCAATATGATTTCCGGTTTCCTGTCGATCCATCTGGGTGCACAGGGACCTAACTACGCCATCGCCACCGCGTGCACCACCGGCACGCACTGCATCGGCATGGCAGCCCGCAACATCATGTACGACGAAGCCGACGTGATGATTGCCGGCGGTGCCGAGATGGCGGCTTGCGGTCTGGGCATGGGCGGCTTCGGTGCCTCCCGTGCGCTGTCTACCCGCAATGACGAGCCGACCCGCGCCAGCCGTCCATGGGACAAGGGCCGTGATGGCTTCGTCCTGTCGGACGGTGCCGGTGCGCTGGTTCTGGAGGAACTGGAACACGCCAAGGCTCGTGGCGCGACCATCTATGCCGAACTGATCGGTTTCGGCACCAGTGGCGACGCGTACCACATGACTTCGCCGCCTGCGGACGGTGCAGGCGCTGCACGTTGCATTACCAACGCTCTGCGCGACGCCAAGGTCAACGTCGATCAAGTCCAGTACATCAACGCTCACGGCACGTCGACTTCGGCCGGCGACCTCGCCGAAGCCTGTGCGATCAAGTCGGTGTTCGGCGATCACGCCTACAAGCTGGCCGTCAGTTCGACCAAGTCCATGACTGGTCACCTGCTGGGTGCGGCAGGCGCGGTCGAGGCGATCTTCAGTGTACTGGCGATCAACGGCCAGGTGGCGCCGCCGACCATCAACCTCGATGAGCCGGACGAAGGTTGCGACCTCGACTTCGTGCCGCACACTGCGCGCAACATGGACATCGATGTGGTGCTATCCAACTCCTTCGGGTTTGGCGGTACCAACGGCTCGCTGGTGTTCCGCCGGTTCGCTGACTGATGGATAGCTGGGTCGACGGTCAGCCGGCTGACGCTCTGTCGCTGAAGGATCGCGGCCTGGCTTACGGTGATGGTCTGTTCGAGACCATTGCCGTGCGTGGCGGGCAGCCACTGTTGCTGGACCGGCATCTGTCGCGCCTGGCACAAGGCTGTTCACGCCTGGCGATCACCACCGATCACGCGCTGATCCGCAGCGAGCTGCTGGCCTACGCCGCAGCACTGGGCGAGGGCGTGCTCAAACTCATTCTTACTCGCGGCGACAGCCTGCGCGGTTACGCACCGGATCCTGCGGCCCAGGCCCGACGCATTCTTCAGGGCAGCGCACCTGCCGCTTACCCTGTCGTTCATGCGGAGCAGGGTGTTCGCCTGTTTCCTTGCGCCACACGACTGTCCAGGCAACCCTTGCTCGCCGGGCTCAAACACCTGAACCGTCTTGAGCAAGTCATTGCCCGTTCCGAATGGCAAGACACCGAGCATGCCGAAGGCCTGATGCTCGATCAGGCCGGGCGTGTGATTGAGGGGGTGTTCAGCAATCTGTTCCTGGTTCGCGATGGCGTGTTGATCACCGCCGATCTCAAGCGCTGCGGCGTTGCCGGCGTGATGCGTGCGGAATTATTGTTTCAAGCCGAGTCGTCGGGAATCCCCACGCAAATCACCGACATCACCCTGGAACAGCTGCAATGGGCTGATGAGGTCTTCGTCTGCAACAGCGTTTATGGCGTTTGGCCGGTGCGCGCCTATGCAGCACTGAGCTGGCCGGCTGGCCCGCTCACCCGTAAACTCCAAACCATTGCCCGCGCGCTACTGGATGCTTGATACGTGAGACGTAAATTCTTGCTGCTGCTGGAAACCGGACTGGTTCTGGCGGGGCTGTTGTTGGGCGCTTCTGCCTGGAAAATTCATTCGGCGCTGGAACAGCCGCTGAACATTAGTCAGGAAGAACTGCTGGATGTGCCCAAAGGCACGACACCTACCCGTACTTTCTATCGACTCGAAGCTGACGGTGTCATCAAGGACGCGTTTTGGCTGCGGGTGTATTGGCGCTTCAATCTGGCCGGACAACCGTTGCACAGTGGCGAGTACCGCATGCAGCCCGGCATGACCGTCGAAGGTCTGATCGGTCTGTGGAAGCGCGGGGAAATGGTTCAGTACAGCCTGACCCTGGTCGAAGGCTGGAATTTTCATCAAGTCCGCACAGCCCTGGCCAAGGATGAAAAGCTTGAGCAAACGCTGAATGGCTTGAGCGACACTGAAGTGATGGACAAGCTGGGCCATACCGGGATCTTTCCGGAAGGCCGGTTCTTCCCGGATACCTACCGCTTCGTGCGTGGCATGACCGACGTCGATCTGCTGAAAAAAGCCTACGATCGCCTCGATGACGTCCTCGCCAAGGAATGGGCGCAGCGCTCGGCTGACGTGCCGTACACCGAGCCCTACCAGGCGCTGATCATGGCCTCGCTGGTGGAAAAGGAAACCGGCGTACCGCAGGAGCGCGGGCAAATCGCTGGCGTGTTCGTGCGGCGCATGGAAATGGGCATGCTGTTGCAGACCGATCCGACCGTTATCTACGGTCTCGGTGATCGTTACAACGGCAAGTTGACCCGCGCCCATCTCAAGGAAGCGACCCCTTACAACACCTACGTGATCTCCGGTCTGCCGCCGACGCCGATCGCGATGGTCGGCCGCGAAGCGATCCATGCGGCACTGAACCCGGTGGCCGGTAACAGTCTGTATTTTGTCGCACGCGGTGATGGCAGCCACGTGTTCTCCGATGATCTGGATGCTCACAACAACGCGGTGCGTGAATTCCAGATCAAGCGTCGCGCCGATTACCGCTCCAGTCCGGCGCCGGTCACCGCGCCAGAAGCGACGAATGAGCAGGCACCGATCCCGGCGGCTTCGCCTGACGCGGCGCCCGAGGCGTTGCCGCCAGTGACGGTGCCCGAACCGGAATCGACTCAAGAACCTGCTGAACAGCCCGCTGCTGCACCCGTGCCCCAGCCGGATGCGCCTGCGCCGCAAAGCCCGCAATGATTCTGACTAAGGACTGCCTGTGACTGGCTTGTTTATTACCCTGGAAGGCCCCGAAGGCGCCGGCAAGAGCACCAACCGCGAATACCTCGCCGAGCGCCTGCGCGCCGCCGGTATCGAAGTGGTGCTGACCCGCGAGCCGGGCGGTACGCCTTTGGCCGAGCGAATCCGCGAGGTGCTGTTGGCGCCGGTCGATGAAGTCATGGACCCGGACACCGAGTTGTTGCTGGTGTTTGCCGCGCGAGCCCAGCACCTGGCCGGCGTGATCCGCCCGGCGTTGGCCCGTGGCGCGGTGGTATTGTGCGATCGCTTTACCGATTCGACCTACGCCTATCAGGGCGGCGGTCGCGGCTTGTCGCTGGAGCGCATCGCGACGCTGGAAAGCTTCGTTCAGGGCGAATTGCGCCCGGACCTGACACTGATTTTCGATCTGCCGGTTGAAGTGGGGCTGGCCCGCGCCAGTGCTCGCGGTCGGCTGGATCGCTTCGAGCTCGAAGGCCGGACGTTTTTCGATGCGGTGCGCCGTGCGTTTCTCAAGCGCGCTGAAGCCGATCCTGCGCGATATGTGCTGGTCGATGCCGCTCAGCCACTGGCGCAGGTTCAACAGTCGCTGGACGCCTTGCTGCCGCGTCTGCTGGAGTTGACCCGTGGCTGAAGCCTATCCGTGGCAGGACAGTCTCTGGCAGCAGTTGGCGGGTCGCAAACAACATGCACACGCCTATCTGCTGCACGGCCCGGCCGGGATCGGCAAGCGAGCGCTGGCCGAGCGCCTGATGGCCAGCCTGTTGTGCCAGCGTCCGACCGCGCAGGACGCTTGCGGCGAATGCAAATCCTGCCTGCTGCTCAAAGCCGGCAGCCACCCTGACAACTACATCCTCGAACCGGAAGAAGCCGACAAGGCGATCAAGGTCGATCAGGTTCGTGAACTGGTCAGCTTCGTGGTCCAGACCGCGCAGATGGGCGGGCGCAAAGTGGTATTGATCGAGCCGGTCGAGTCGATGAACATCAACGCCGCCAACGCCTTGCTCAAAAGCCTTGAAGAGCCGTCCGGCGATACGGTGTTGTTGCTGGTCAGTCACCAGACAAGTCGGCTGTTGCCTACCATCAAAAGCCGCTGCGTGCAGCAAGCCTGTCCGCTGCCAAGCGAGGCCATGAGTCTTGCGTGGCTGGCCAAGGCGTTGCCGGACAGCTCGGAAGAAGAGCGCGTCGAGCTGCTGACCCTCGCTGCTGGCTCACCGCTGGCCGCGGTCAATTTGCAGGCTCAGGGAGTGCGCGAACAGCGAGCGCTGGTGGTCGACGGTGTGAAGAAGTTGCTCAAGCAGCAGCAATCGCCGACACAACTGGCCGAAGGCTGGAACGCAATTCCGCTGTTATTGCTGTTCGACTGGTTCTGCGACTGGTCGAGCCTGATCCTGCGTTATCAACTGACTCAGGATGAAGACGGGTTGGGATTGGCCGATATGCGCAAGGTGATTCAATACCTGGCGCAGAAAAGCGCTCAGGACAAAGTCTTGAACATTCAGGACTGGATCCTCGCCCAGCGCCAGAAAGTCATGAGCAAGGCCAACCTCAATCGGGTGCTGTTGCTTGAAGCGCTGCTGGTGCAATGGGCGTCTTTGCCTACCCAGAAGTGACCGACTGGGCCTATCCTCTGAACATCAGCAGTGGAGGTCAGCATGAATGAAGCCGTCAATCCGGGGCCGCGCAACGGCATTTTGTCCCTGACCATCAAGGACAAGTCCGTGCTCTACGCCGCCTACATGCCATTCATCAAGAACGGTGGCCTGTTTATCCCGACCAACAAGAGCTACAAGTTGGGCGATGAGGTATTCATGCTGCTGAACCTGATGGACGAACCGGAGAAAATTCCGGTCGCCGGCAAGGTCACCTGGGTCACCCCCAAAGGCGCTCAAGGCAACCGGGCCGCTGGCGTCGGCGTGCAGTTCAACGACGGCGACAACACCGCGCGCAGTCGAATCGAAACCCACCTGGCCGGAGCCCTGAAGTCCGACCGTCCCACTCATACGATGTAAGTTGCAGCCCTTTTATGCTCGTAGATTCCCATTGTCACCTTGATCGCCTTGACCTCGTCGCCCATGACGGCTCGCTGGATGCCGCGCTCGACGCGGCCCGCCAGCGTGGAGTCGGGCACTTTCTGTGTATCGGCGTCAGTGTCGACAACGCCGCCGACGTCAAAGCCCTGGCCGAGCGTTATGACGATGTCGACTGTTCGGTTGGCGTGCACCCGCTGGACGTGCAGCCGGGCGCTGCGCCAGCGCTGGATTGGCTGCTGCATGAGCTCAATCATCCGCGTGTGGTGGCGATTGGTGAAACCGGCCTGGATTATCACTACGAGCCTGAAGCGGCGGAGTTGCAGCAGGAATCCTTCCGCCTGCACCTGCAAGCCGCGCAGCAAACCGGCAAACCAGTGATCATTCATACTCGCGGTGCCCGAGCCGACACGTTGAACCTGTTGCGCGAGGCTGCGTTGCCTCAGGCCGGCGTCCTGCATTGCTTCACCGAAGATTGGGACATGGCAAAAGCGGCGCTGGACATGGGTTATTACATCTCTCTGTCCGGCATCGTCACGTTCCGCAATGCCGATGCACTGCGTGACGTGGCCAGTAAAGTGCCTGCCGACCGATTGCTGGTGGAAACCGACTCGCCGTACCTGGCGCCGATCCCTTATCGCGGCAAGCCGAACCTGCCGCAATATGTGCGGGAAGTGGCAGAGTTTCTGGCGATGTTGCGCGGTGAATCCTATGAGCGATTTGCCCGGCAGACGACCGAGAACTTCAAGCGGCTGTTTCCGCTGGCGCATGTGAAAGGTTAAATCGCAGGCAAAAAAAACCCGGGTTCTGGGGGGGGAATCCGGGTTAAGACCATTAGGAGTAAAACAATGGTACGCGGTCCGTTGGTACCAATATCGGCGCGGCACTTGGGGGAGATGCCCCGCCGACAGTTGAAGTATTGATCAGTATCGCGCCGAGTCCAGTTTACCGGGCCAGGTTTTTAAACAATTTTGGAATACGTGCGCTTCTGAAGCGTTCTCATTAAATGACGGCCCGACCAGAATTCATCTGGAAACACAGATATGGATGGATGATCCGTGCATTTTGCCGCAAGTTAGGCATAATACGCGGCTTCGAATTTTGACCCCGACAGACCTTTTCTTATGCATAAAGAACCTCGTAAGGTCCGTGAATTTCGTCGCCGCGAGCAAGAAATTCTCGATACCGCGCTCAAGCTGTTCCTCGACCAAGGTGAAGACAGTGTCACCGTCGAGATGATTGCTGATGCCGTCGGTATCGGCAAAGGCACGATCTACAAGCACTTCAAATCCAAAGCGGAGATCTATCTGCGCCTGATGCTCGATTACGAGCGCGATTTGAACGAGCTGTTGCATTCGGCCGATGTCGACAAGGACAAGGAAGCACTGTCCCGGGCCTACTTCGAATTCCGCATGCGTGATCCGCAACGTTACCGCTTGTTCGATCGCCTGGAAGAAAAGGTGGTCAAGGGCAACCAGGTGCCGGAGATGATCGAGGAGCTGCACAAGATTCGCGCCTCGAACTTCGAACGCCTGACCCTGCTGATCAAAGGTCGGATCAGCGAAGGCAAGCTCGAAGACGTGCCGCCATACTTCCATTACTGCGCCTCGTGGGCGCTGGTGCACGGCGCCGTGGCGCTGTATCACTCGCCGTTCTGGAGCAATGTGCTGGAAGATCAGGAAGGCTTCTTCCAGTTTCTGATGGACATCGGCGTACGCATGGGCAACAAGCGCAAGCGCGATACCGACATCCCCCCTGGCACCTGAGTCATTCAGTTGCCTTATTGCGCCATGATTTCGCTATATGGCGCAGTACCTCAGGAATATACTCAGGCATGGGACTTGCCAAAACTTGATTTGTGAGTCAAGTTTTACGTCGTCCGATTTCCTTGTGCCGGAGTGACCATGATCGTTGACCGTCAAGGCAGGCGTTTCCGCAATCTGCGAATCAGCCTGACCTCCGCCTGCAATTACGCGTGTACCTACTGCGTGCCCAACGGCAAGCGGCTGGTCGCTGCGCAGGATGAACTGTCGGCCGAAGCCATGGCTCGCGGTGTTGCCTATCTGATCGAAGCGGCGGGGATCGAGCGACTGCGCATCACCGGCGGCGAGCCGCTGGTCAGCCCCAAACTCGAAGCCTTCATGACCGCCGTCGGGCAGATGGGCCTGCAAGACATCAGCCTGACCACCAATGGTCAATTGCTCGCGAAAAAACTGCCCCTGCTGGTTGATGCCGGCATTCGTCGCATTAACGTTTCCCTCGATACCCTGGATGCCGGCGCATTCCGCAGCATTGCTCGCGGCGGCGATCTGGCGACTGTGCTCGATGGCATGGACCAGGCCAGTGCCGCCGGCATGAAGATCAAGGTCAACATGGTGCCGTTGCGCGGGCAGAACCTCGATCAGGTAATGCCGCTGCTTGATTACTGTCTGGAGCGCGGTTACGAGTTGCGCTTCATCGAGCTGATGCGCATGGGGCACCTGGCCAGTGACAACAACGCTTTTCTGCAACAGTTCGTCAGCCTTCAGCAGTTGCTGAGCCTGATCGGAGATCGCTATGAGTACCTCCAGGCCGATGCGCCGGTTGACGCGACGGCGGTGCGCTACGAAATTCCAGGTCAGGGCTATTTTGGTGTAATCGCCAACGAAAGCGTTCCGTTCTGCCGAACCTGCTCGCGGCTGCGCCTGTCTTCAACCGGGTGGCTGCATGGCTGCCTGTCGTCGAGCAACCGCCACTATGTCGGCGACCTGCTGGACAAGCCGCGCCATCAGGCTTTGCCGGCTTTGCAGCGACTCTTGGTGAAAGCCTTGGGTGACAAGCAGGAAGTGGCGTTTTCCGGTGGCGCGACAGTCATGAAGATTATTGGCGGCTGATCGGGCCTCATCGCGGGCAAGCCACGCTCCCACAGGCTTGCACAATACAGGTGGGAGCGTGGCTTGCCCGCGATTGCTATCTATCGGGCGACGCTGTCTTGAGCTGGCGCGGAAGCTGCATCCAATGGCCATTCGCCGGTTTTCCGTCACCGGCCTCTGGAGGGTAGGATGCGTAGCCTGGTTTTGCTGCTGGCCGTTTTGGCGCTTGGTGGCTGCATGAATGTGAGCGATCTGGCTGAAGGGACTCGCTACCACTTGAGCGACGCGGGTCTGCTCGACCACAGCGACAGCCGCCGCGTGAACAACCTGCGCATTCAGCCGGACTCGTTCGTCTACATCGCTCAGGGTGCCTTTGTGCCGCCGGGTAGTGCGGTCTATCCGCGACCTAACGTGATCGCCGAAGTCGCTTTCGACGGCTTTATCGAATACTTCCCGATGGTCCGTCGCGCGCGCGCGCCGGCAGGTCTCGACCAGGCCATGGGCGAAGCCCGTGCGGCCGGTGCGCATTACCTGCTCTACACCCGTTTCGCCAAGTCTGATGACCGTATTGGCAACTCGGACGAATGGCTCGATCAGGAAGCCGTGGATCGTCTCGGTATCGACTCCGGCGTAATTCAGATCATGTTGATCGAGACCAGCACCCAGTATTTGATTGATACTGCGCGTATCAAGAGTCGTGGCGGTTTACTGACGTTCCACGACAAAAAGCCAGAAGACCTGATGGGCCCGCCACTGCGGCAATACGCGCGCAGCCTGCTGGGGCTCAGCGACCAGTAATTCCAAGGAGAACGCCATGAGCGGCCCGCAAAAAGCCAACGACCTGTTGGGGCAAATCCCCAAGACCCAAGGCTTGCCACCGGTCCATTTGTGGAACCCCGACTTCTGCGGCGACATCGACATGCGCATCGCCCGTGACGGCACCTGGTATTACCTGGGCACGCCGATCGGGCGCAAGCCAATGGTCAAACTGTTCTCCACCATCATTCGCCGCGACGGCGATGATTATTTCCTCATTACCCCGGTCGAGAAAGTCGGCATCAAGGTCGACGATGCACCGTTCGTGGCGATTGCCCTCGACGTGGAAGGCGAGGGTGAAGCCCAAGTCCTGCGTTTCACCACCAACGTCGATGAAACCGCCGAGGCGGGTGCCGAACATGCGATTCGCGTGGTGATTGATCCGGTGACACAAGAGCCTGCGCCGTATGTGCATGTGCGCACCAATCTCGAAGCGTTGATTCATCGCAATGTGTTTTACCAATTGGTGGAGCTGGCGGTGACTCGTGAGATCGATGGGCAACGCTGGCTCGGTGTGTGGAGCGGCGGCATTTTCTTCCCCATCGGCCTCGAGCCGTAACCCATAACCCTGTGGGAGCGAGACCGGCTTGCCGGCGATGGCGGTGTATCAGTCAACGAAGATATCGACTGTTATTGCCCCATCGCGAGCAGGCTCGCTCCCACACTGGGATTGTGAATTCTTCCGAAAAATCAAATTGACACCCAATCGTATGATGATTAGCGTAAGCAACCATCGCGAACGGCGTTGTGCCGTCCCAGCATTGAGGTGCCCATGTCCAGCAGTTTTCACGCATCGACGGTCGATTGGCTGGGTTGCTGGATTGCGGCGGGCCAGGTAAAACCCGGCGAAACCCTCAAGGTCGAAGCCGATCTGGGCGAGCAACTCGGCGTCAGTCGCACGGTCATACGCGAAGCCATCAAAACCCTGGTCGCCAAAGGCATGCTCGAAGTCGGGCCCAAGGTGGGCACGCGGGTGTTGCCGGTGCGGCGCTGGAACCTCTTCGATCCGCAAGTCGTCGGCTGGCTGTCGCGCAGCGGCTTGCCGGAAAACTTCGTCGACGATCTGCTCGACCTGCGCCGCACCATCGAGCCGATGGCCGTGCGCTGGGCCTGCGAGCGGGCGAGTGGCGAGCAGGTGCAAGCGGTGCTTCAGGCCTACAATGCGCTGGAACGGGCGGTGGACAGCGGGATCGATTACAACCGCGCCGACCAGTTCTTCCACGAGTGCATCCTCGCGGCCAGCCACAATCAGTTCATCGAACAAATGGTCCCGGCCCTCGGCGCACTCCTGGCCGTCTCTTTTGAGGTTTCCGCCGCCGATCCGGACGAATTGCGCCGTACGCTACCGATTCACAAAGACATGGCCGACGCCATCGCCGCTCGCGATGCAGCACGCGGTGTATGGGCCTGCATGACGCTGATCGACAACGCTGACCTGGCCATCAAACGTTTCTACCCCAAAGTCATGGCCGACAAAAAAGCCGGCTAAAAACACAGGCCCCTTGTGGGCGCGAACTTGCTCGTGATGAGGCCGGCACATTCAATACTGATTTCGCCTGACCCACCGCTTTCGCGGGCAGGCTCGCTCCCACATAAAAGCAAAAAGAAAGGAGGTTTCATGGCGTGGCATGCGGTTACCGGACACCGTGCGCAACTGGGCGAAGGCCCGTTCTGGGATGTGCCGACGCAGGCGCTCTATTGGGTGGATATCGCCGGCAAACAAGCGCTGCGGCTGATCGGCGCCAACGTGCAGATCTGGCAGATGCCGGAGCACGTGTCGGCCTTCATCCCCTGCGAAAGCGGCGATGCGCTGGTGACGTTGAGCAGTGGCGTGTATCGGCTCGATCTGGATTCACCAGGCCTCGCGCCACGACTGACCTTGCTCTGTGTCGCCGATCCGCAGCCCGGCAATCGCGGCAACGAAGCCCGTTGCGATGCCCACGGCCGGCTCTGGCTCGGCACCATGCAGAACAACATCGGCGAAAACGGCGAAGACCTGCCTGTTGTGCAGCGTTCTGGCGGCCTGTTTCGAATCGACCGCGATGCCCGGGTGACGCCGCTGCTTCGTGGCTTGGGCATTCCCAACACGTTGCTGTGGAGTGACGACGCCACCACGCTGTACTTCGCTGACAGCCTCGATGGCACGCTCTACGAGTATTTCATTCGCACCGACGGCGGCCTCGAGCCCGCGCAAGTCTGGTTTGGCCCGCATGAACGTGGCGGCCCGGATGGCTCGGCGATGGATGCCGAGGGTTACCTCTGGAATGCACGTTGGGACGGCAGTTGCCTGCTCAGGTTGACGCCGGACGGTCATGTCGATCGCGTAATCGAATTGCCGGTCAGCCGTCCTACCAGTTGCGTGTTCGGTGGCGCCGACCTGAAAACCCTGTACATCACCAGCGCTGCCAGCCCGCGTAACCATCCGCTGGACGGCGCGGTGTTGGCTGTTCAGGTCGATGTACCCGGAAAACCCTGTACCAGATTTGCTGGATAAATCCCAAAATATGGGATGTAAAATTATATATTGAGATTATTTGGCGGTCGGGTTTATAGTCGGCTCCATCAGTTACACGCACTCACACTTAAAAAAACAAAACAGGTGAAGTGATGCAGCGATTTTCCAGAACTTTTTTCGGCCGGACATCGACAGATGCCCGGTTTTTGTCGTGCCTGGAAAAGGGAGCTTGATGCATGGCTGAACGACTCTCCTTGCCGGCGCTGGCCGAACCGCCCAAGGGCAAGCGCCTGAAAGATAAGGTTGTGATGCTGACCGGCGCCGCCCAAGGCATCGGCGAGGCGATCGTCGCTGCCTTCGCCCATCAACAGGCCAAATTGATCATCAGTGATATCCAGACCGAGAAAGTCGAAAAAGTCGCGGCGCGGTGGCGTGATCAAGGCTTCAACGTTCATGCGATCACGGCTGACGTGTCCCGGCAGCAGGATCTTGACGCTATGGCCAATCTGGCGATGGAACGTCACGGTCGCATCGACGTGCTGGTCAACTGCGCCGGCGTCAACGTGTTCCGCGATCCGCTGGAAATGACTGAAGAAGACTGGCGCCGCTGCTTCGCCATCGACCTGGACGGCGCCTGGTTCGGTTGCAAAGCGGTGTTGCCGCAGATGATCGAGCAGGGCATCGGCAGCATCATCAACATTGCCTCGACCCATTCCACGCACATCATTCCCGGCTGCTTCCCGTACCCGGTGGCCAAGCACGGTTTGCTCGGACTGACCCGCGCGCTCGGCATCGAATACGCGCCGAAGGGCATTCGCGTCAACGCCATTGCGCCGGGCTACATCGAAACCCAGCTCAACGTCGATTACTGGAACGGTTTTGCCGACCCCCACGCTGAACGCCAGCGGGCTTTCGACCTGCATCCGCCGCGCCGCATTGGCCAGCCGATTGAAGTGGCGATGACAGCGGTTTTCCTCGCCAGCGACGAAGCGCCCTTTATCAACGCATCGTGCATCACCATCGATGGTGGTCGCTCGGTGATGTATCACGACTAGGCAAAACGCATTTCAGGCGCGGAATTCCGCTTGAAATCCAATCATCATATGATATGACTATTTGCTGCACCGGCTTTCAAATTAACGCTCAAAAAAAATAACAAGGAGTCAGCTTATGAATCGTCGTCGTGGGATCCGTTCCCTGTGCTGTGCCGCTTTGGCGGTCACCGCGGTCAGCCTGAGCAGTACGTTGCTGGCGGCCGAGGAAGTGAAGATCGGTTTTCTGGTCAAACAGGCGGAAGAGCCCTGGTTCCAGACCGAATGGGCCTTCGCCGAAAAGGCCGGCAAAGATAAAGGCTTCACGGTGATCAAAATCGCCGTGCCGGACGGCGAGAAAACCCTGTCCGCGATCGACAGCCTGGCGGCCAACGGCGCCAAGGGCTTCGTGATTTGCCCGCCGGACGTGTCCCTCGGCCCGGCGATCATGGCCAAAGCCAAACTCAATGGTTTGAAAGTGATTGCCGTGGATGACCGCTTCGTCGATGCCAGCGGCAAGTTCATGGAAGACGTTCCGTACCTCGGCATGGCGGCGTTCGAAGTCGGCCAGAAGCAGGGCGCGGCGATGGCCACGGAAGCGAAAAAACGCGGCTGGGACTGGAAAGACACCTACGCGGTCATCAACACCTACAACGAACTCGACACCGGCAAAAAGCGCACCGACGGTTCGGTCAAAGCGCTGGAAGACGCCGGTATGCCGAAAGACCACATCCTGTTCTCGGCCCTTAAAACCCTCGACGTGCCGGGCAGCATGGACGCCACCAACTCGGCGCTGGTGAAACTGCCGAGCGCGGCGAAAAACCTGATCATCGGCGGCATGAACGACAACACCGTGCTGGGCGGCGTGCGCGCCACCGAGAGCGCCGGGTTTGCCGCAGCCAACGTGATCGGCATCGGCATCAACGGCACCGACGCCATCGGCGAACTGAAAAAACCCAACAGCGGTTTCTTCGGCTCGATGCTGCCGAGCCCGCACATCGAAGGCTACAACACCGCGAGCATGATGTTCGAGTGGGTCACCACCGGCAAAGAACCACCGAAATACACGGCGATGGACGACGTGACCCTGATCACGCGCGAGAACTTCAAGCAGGAACTGGAAAAGATCGGCCTCTGGAACTGAGGCGCGGTTGATTTCATTGGCAGCCCTGGCGACAGGGCTGCCTGATCTGTGTGATGAGGTGGTTTTATGCACGCGCAAGTACAGACACAACACAACGGCGTCGGCGGCAGCCTGCGTTTCAACGGGATCGGCAAGACCTTTCCCGGGGTGAAGGCGCTGGATGGCATCAGCTTCGTCGCCCATCCGGGCCAGGTTCACGCCTTGATGGGCGAGAACGGCGCTGGCAAATCGACGCTGCTGAAAATCCTCGGCGGCGCCTACACGCCGAGCAGCGGCGACCTGCAGATCGGCGAGCGGACGATGGTCTTCAAATCCACCGCCGACAGCATCGGCAGCGGGGTCGCGGTGATCCATCAGGAGCTGCACCTGGTCCCGGAAATGACCGTGGCGGAAAACCTGTTCCTCGGTCATCTGCCCGCCAGTTTCGGCCTGATCAATCGCGGCGCACTGCGTCAGCAAGCGTTGGCCTGCCTCAAAGGCCTGGCCGATGAAATTGATCCGCAGGAGAAAGTCGGGCGCCTGTCTCTGGGCCAGCGGCAACTGGTGGAAATCGCCAAGGCGTTGTCCCGTGGCGCGCATGTGATCGCATTCGACGAACCGACCAGCAGTCTCTCGGCGCGGGAGATTGATCGCTTGATGGCGATCATCGGGCGCCTGCGCGACGAAGGCAAAGTGGTGCTCTACGTTTCCCATCGCATGGAAGAAGTGTTCCGCGTCTGCAACGCGGTGACGGTGTTCAAGGACGGCCGTTACGTGCGCACCTTCGAGGACATGAGTGAGCTGACCCATGATCAATTGGTCACGTGCATGGTCGGGCGCGACATTCAGGACATCTACGATTATCGCCCGCGCAAGCGTGGCGCGGTGGCGCTGAGGGTCGACGGTCTGCTCGGGCCGGGCTTGCGCGAGCCGGTGAGTTTCGACGCACACAAAGGTGAAATTCTAGGGCTGTTCGGTCTGGTTGGCGCGGGGCGTACCGAACTGTTCCGCATACTCAGCGGCCTTGAGCGCAACACCGCCGGGCGCCTGGAATTGCGCGGGCATGAACTGAAGCTGCGTTCACCCCGCGATGCGATTGCCGCCGGCATTCTGCTGTGTCCCGAGGACCGCAAGAAGGAGGGCATCATGCCGCTCTCCAGCGTCGCCGAGAACATCAACATCAGCGCGCGCGGCGCTCATTCCACCTTCGGTTGCCTGTTGCGCGGACTGTGGGAAAAAGGCAACGCCGACAAGCAGATCAAGGCGCTGAAAGTGAAGACGCCCAACGCGGCGCAAAAAATCATGTACCTGTCCGGCGGCAATCAGCAGAAGGCCATTCTCGGCCGCTGGCTGTCGATGCCGATGAAAATCCTGTTGCTCGACGAACCGACTCGCGGCATCGACATCGGTGCCAAAGCCGAGATCTACCAGATCATCCATAACCTCGCTGAAAGCGGTATCGCGGTGATTGTGGTGTCCAGCGACCTGATGGAAGTGATGGGTATTTCCGACCGCATCCTGGTGCTCTGTGAAGGCGCGATGCGCGGCGAACTGTCCCGTGACGAGGCCAACGAATCCAACCTGCTGCAACTGGCTTTGCCGCGCCAACGCGCTGACGGCGTGGCGAACTGAGAGGTGACTATGATGACAACCCAAAACAACGCTCTTCCTACCCAGCGCAAACCCCTCGACCTGCGGCGCTTCCTTGATGACTGGGTCATGCTGCTCGCAGCCGTCGGGATCTTCGTGCTCTGCACCTTGCTGATCGACAACTTCCTCTCGCCGCTGAACATGCGCGGCCTGGGGCTGGCGATATCCACCACCGGTATTGCCGCGTGCACCATGTTGTATTGCCTGGCGTCGGGGCATTTCGACTTGTCGGTGGGCTCGGTGATTGCCTGTGCCGGCGTGGTCGCGGCGGTGGTGATGCGCGACACCGACAGCGTTTTTCTCGGCGTGGCGGCGGCGCTGTTCATGGGGCTGATTGTCGGGCTGATCAACGGGATCGTGATCGCCAAGCTGCGGGTCAATGCGTTGATCACCACGCTGGCGACCATGCAGATCGTTCGCGGTCTGGCTTACATTTTTGCCAATGGCAAAGCGGTAGGCGTGTCGCAGGAGTCGTTCTTCGTCTTCGGTAACGGCCAGTTGTTTGGTGTGCCGGTGCCGATTCTGATCACCATCGTTTGCTTCCTGTTTTTCGGCTGGCTGCTCAATTACACCACCTATGGGCGCAATACCATGGCCATCGGCGGCAACCAGGAAGCGGCGCTGCTGGCCGGGGTCAACGTTGACCGGACCAAGATCATAATCTTCGCCGTGCACGGCGTGATCGGGGCATTGGCCGGGGTGATTCTGGCGTCGCGGATGACGTCCGGTCAGCCGATGATCGGCCAGGGTTTCGAGCTGACGGTGATCTCGGCTTGCGTGCTCGGCGGGGTGTCGCTGAGTGGCGGGATCGGCATGATCCGGCACGTGATCGCCGGGGTATTGATTCTGGCGATCATCGAGAATGCGATGAACCTGAAGAACATCGATACGTTTTACCAGTACGTGATTCGCGGTTCGATTTTGCTGCTGGCTGTGGTCATCGACCGCCTCAAACAACGCTGACACCCTTTATTTGTAGGAGTGAGACCGGACTGCTCACGATAGCGGTGGATCTGACACATTGAGGTTGGATGAGCCATTGCTTTCGCGAGCAGGCTCGCTCCCACATTTGGAATGCATTCCCCTGTGGGAGCGAGCCTGCTCGCGATTGACCGCGAAGCGGTCGCTTTGGCTCCCTCCTCCCGTCACCTCCCTGAAATATTCCTTGCTCGCCCAACCCCGTTTCGGTTATCAATTTGTACATGATTAGACAGGTACGATTTGACAAGAAACAACGGGTGGTCGACGAACTCATCCGGCGCATCGAAAGCGGCCTCTTGGAGGACGGTTTTCTGTTGCCCGGCGAGCATCAGTTGGCTCAAGAATTCAAAGTCAGCCGCGGCACGCTGCGCGAAGCCCTGGCCGAGCTGAAACGGCGCCACTACATCGCGACGCAAAGCGGTGTCGGTTCCATCGTCACGTTCGACGGTGTGGTGCTCGATCAGCGCAACGGCTGGGCGCAGGCCCTGGCCGACAGCGGGGCGCTGATCAATACCGAAGTGCTGCGGCTGGAGGCGGTGACCCGGCCTGACCTGCTGCCGCGTTTCGGCACTGACCAGTTCATCACCCTCGACCGCCGCCGCCGTTCCACCGACGGCAAGCTGGTTTCCCTCGAACGCTCATTGATGCCCGCCACCGGAGGCCTGGAAAGCCTGCCGCGTGTCGGCCTGATCGACAATTCCCTGACCATCACCCTGGCCGCGTACGGCTACATCGGTGAGCGCGGCGATCAATGGATCGGCGCTGAACCCTTGAGCGCCGAAGACGCCGAGCTGCTGGGTCGTCCGGTCGGTACAGTGTTTCTCAAAGCCTTGCGCACCACGTACGACCGGCAGAACCGCTTCATGGAACAGGTCGAAAGCCTGCTTGATCCCGTGCACTTCCGCCTGCACCTGCAATTCGGAAACCCGCAATGACCGCACTTAATCGTGCGCTGGGCGCGTTTTACGGATTGGCCCTGGGCGATGCGCTGGGCATGCCGACACAATCCCTGAGCCGCGCCGAAATCAAGGCGCGTTTCGGTGAGATCACCGGTCTGCAAGACGCCGGCCCCGATCAACCGATCGCGGCCAACATGCCCAAAGGCTCGATCACTGACGACACCGAGCAGGCGATTCTGGTCGGTCAGTTGTTGATCGACGGCGAAGGCAAGATCGAACCGTCGGTACTGGCTCAACGGCTGATCGAATGGGAAGCCGTGATGCAGGCCAAGGGCTCACAGGATTTGCTCGGGCCGTCGACCAAACGGGCGATCGAAATGATTCTCGCCGGCCATTCGCCGGAAGAAGCCGGCCGCTACGGCACCACCAACGGCGCGGCGATGCGCATCACGCCGGTCGGCATTTCGGCGGATGTCGCCGATCCCGAGCGTTTCATCAACGCGGTGGTGCAGGCCTGCCAGGTCACTCATAACACCACGCTGGGCATTTCCAGCGCAGCGGCGGTGGCGGCAGTGGTCTCGGCGGGCATCAATGGCATGGACCTGGGCGAAGCATTGAACCTCGGCCAGCAAATCGCCCAGCAAGCGGAAAGCCACGGCCACTGGGTCGCGGGCGGGCGCATTGCCTCACGCATCAGTTGGGCGCGGACGATCAGCGTCGACAGTGACAAGGCGTTCCTGGCGGACTTGATGTATGACGTGATTGGCACTTCAGTGGCGTCTCAGGAGTCGGTGGTGGTTTCGTTTGCCCTGGCGCAACAAGTGGCCATCGGTGAGATGAATGCCTTCGAAGCGGTGTGCATGGCCGCCAGTCTGGGCGGCGACACGGACACCATCGCGGCGATTCTGGGGGCCATGCTGGGGGCCTGTCTGGGACTTGAGAGTTGGCCGGTGGCGATGATCGACGAGGTCAAAGCCGTTAATTCGTTGGAGCTGGAACCGTTGGTGCAAGGGCTGTTGGCTTTGCGTTGACTGGGTTGACGCCATCGCGAGCATGCTCGCTCCCACAGGAATAGTGCAAACCTCACGGCACACGCCGTACCTGTGGGAGCGAGCTTGCTCGCGATAGGCGCACCGCGTATTTAAATAAATCACCCGCAATGGATCGCACAACTACGGCCAGGATCGCCGGGATGTTATGTCGACTTCCGCAATTGCCCATAACCACAACAAAGGCAACAGGAGCATTTCACATGAGTTCATCGACCGCCGGGCAAAGCGCCGGGCAACTGGAAACCCGTGGCATCGAACCGGTGCCGGAAGCGGAGTGCAATGGGCATCCGCTACAGTTGTTCTGGGTCTGGTTCGCCGCCAACATTTCCATCCTCGGCCTGCCGCTCGGCGCCACGCTGGTGGCGTTTCGTGGCTTGGCGATCTGGCAGGCGATCATCGTCGCGATCCTTGGCGCTGCCGGTTCCTTCGCGGTGGTCGGGATCATTTCCATCGCCGGTCGCCGTGGTCGCGCACCCAGCCTGACGCTGTCGCGGGCGATCTTTGGTGTGCGCGGCAATATCGGCCCGACGCTGGTTTCGTTGATGTCGCGGCTGGGCTGGGAAACCGTCAACACCACCACCGCCGCGTTCGTGTTGCTGTCGCTGTGCTCAATCCTGTTCGGTTCCCCGGTGGAAGCCAAAAGCGCGCCGGTACTGACCCTGATCTTCATCGCGATTTTCGTGCTGCTGACCTTGTCGGTATCCGGCCTCGGTCATGCGACGTTGCTGGTGATTCAGAAGTGGGCGACTTACGTGTTCGGCGCGCTGAACATTCTGGTCGGCGGTTTCCTCTGCGCCACCATCGACTGGAGCGCCGTGTTCAACGCCACGCCCGCACCGCTAAGCGCAATGATCATCGGCGTCGGCACCATGGCCGCCGGCACCGGGATCGGTTGGGCGAATGCCGGTGCCGACATGTCGCGCTATCAGCATCGCAGTGTCAAAGCCGTGCGTCTGGTGGCTTCCGCCGCGTTTGGTGCGGGGATCCCGCTGGTGTTGCTGATTACCCTCGGCGGCCTGCTGTCGGTGGGCAACAACGACCTGGCCTCTGCCACTGACCCGATCATCGCGATCCGCGACATGCTGCCGACCTGGATGGCCGTGCCGTACCTGATCACTGCGTTCGGCGGCCTGCTGCTGTCGAACAACCTGTCGGTGTATTCCGCCGGTTTGACCACGCTGACCCTCGGTTTGAAGGTCAAACGTGTCTACGCCGTGGTGGTCGACATCGTCGCGATTTTCGCCGGTTCGATCTACTTCATGCTGATCGCCGACAGTTTCTACGGCCCGTTCATTACCTTCATTTCGCTGCTGGCGGTGCCGATCACGGCGTGGGTCGGGATCTTCGTCGTCGACCTGATTCACCGTCATTACTACAGCCCGAAAGACCTGCTGGACGTCAGCCCGAGCAGTGCCTACTGGTATCGCGGCGGCGTCGAGTGGCGTGCATTCGGTGCGTGGGCCGTGGCGATCGTGCTGGGTTTCAGCTTCACCACCCTCGGCACCACCGAACAAACCGTCTGGTTCCGCGGGTTCCTCTCCGACTCGTGGCTGGGCCATAACGGCCTCGGCTGGATCGTCACGTTCCTGGTCGCCGGCGGGATTTACTTCGTACTCGGTGGCGCCAGGGATCGCCGCACCGCATTGCTCGAGAATGCTCATGCCTAAGCTGTTGCACACCGGCCAGGTCATCATCGACCTGGTCATGGCCGTGGATAAACTGCCGCAGCCCGGCGGCGATGTACTGGCGCAGTCCGCCAGTTTCGAAGCGGGCGGCGGCTTCAATGTGATGGCTGCGGCGCAGCGTAATGGTTTGCCGGTGGTTTACCTCGGCCGGCATGGCGCCGGCCGTTTCGGTGATCTGGCGCGGGAGGCGATGAAGGCTGAAGGCATCCGTATCGGCATTGCTCACAGCGCGGAGCGCGATACCGGATTGTGCGTGGCGATCACCGACGCCTCGGCCGAGCGCAGTTTCGTTTCCTACATTGGCGCCGAAGGCGAAGTGACTGCCGAGGACCTGGCGAGTGTGCCCGCCGAGGCGGGCGATTATGTCTACGTCAGCGGTTACAGCCTGCTGCATATCGGCAAGGCTCAGGCGCTGGTGGATTGGGTGTTGGCGTTGCCGGCCGGGATTAACGTGGTGTTCGACCCGGGCCCGTTGGTGGAATCACCTGATGCGCCGTTGATGCAGGCGTTATTGCCGCGCATCGATCTGTGGACCAGCAACAGTGTCGAGGCGCTGCGGTTTACCGGGGCGGCGGACATTGCCGAGGCGCTGGATCGGCTCGCCGAGCATCTGCCGTCGAAGGTGTTGATGGTGGTTCGCGATGGTCCGCAAGGGTGCTGGATCCATCAGCATGGCGAGCGTCGGCATGTGCCGGGTTTCAAGGTTGAAGCGGTGGACAGCAATGGCGCCGGAGATGCCCATGCCGGGGTGTTTGTGGCGGGGTTGGCGCAAGGATTGTCAGCGGGTGAGGCGGCGCGGCGGGCGAATGCGGCGGCGGCTCTCGCCGTTACTCGTTGGGGGCCGGCGACTTCGCCTGGGGTGGCTGAGGTTGATGCATTAATCAGTAAGACTTTGGGCGCCTGATCTGGCCCCATCGCTGGCAAGCCAGCTCCCACAGGATTCGGGGTGTATACAAAATATTGTGAACACTTTAATCACTGTGGGAGCTGGCTTGCCAGCGATAGGGCCCGAAAATTCAACACATTTTTTGACCCCTACCCAGCCTTGCGCAACGCCTCGATCAACGCCTGCTTGCGCATACTATTTCTCCTGCTGCTTGTAGAGTCAGTCGGTCGCAGCCGCGCAGGCCACGACCTGATACGTCGTGCTTAAACGTCCAGCTTGCGCGCCGCCTCAACCCCGGCCGCGCTGAGCTTGATCGGCAAATTCAACGAGTGCTCACCGGCCTCGTTGCAGGTCACATGCCCATGCTGAATCAACCCGCGATCCTGCAGCGTGGCGAGGGCGCTGGCCACGACTTTCTCCCCCCGGTAATTGTCCAGGACCTCCTTGCCCAGCCCACTCGGGTGGGCGTGCAGCAGACGGGTCAGGACTTCTTTCTCAAGGTTTTTATCGACGTTCATGGTTACCTCTTCATGGATGTGGACAGGTGCAGCTCGCGTGGGCGATTTATTGGCTGGCGCCGCCTTCGGAACCCGAGCCACCGGTGGTGGTTTTCGAGCCGATGCCGGGGCCGGCGTTATCGGGTGTCTGGGTGTCGGGCATGTTCATTCCACCCTGACGGCCCGCGTCGTTGCCCTGGATCCGCGGGTCGGTGCCCGTGGACGGCGGCAGGCTGCTGTCGACGCCGGTGCCATTGGTGTTGATGCCGGGAGCGCTTTGAATGGCGGGGGATTTGGGTTTTTCGACCGGGTCGGTCGGGCCGGTACTGGGGGCGGTGTTCGCGGCGAAGGCAGCAGAGGACAGCAGGGTAGCGAGAGCGAGGGCGGTCAGTCGGGACATGATCATGGTGTCGTCTCCATTGAATTAGAGTCCTTACCCGATATTGGTCCGCCCCCGATTTGGTTTGGTGCCTGATGAACGACGAACGGTTCAGGCCCGTTGTAACGTTTTGACCGTGTAGCGCCGCCAGAGCAAGCGGCCCACGGTGATCAGCCAGTTCAGCAGCGCGACGGCGAGAACCGTAAGCAAAAGTGTCGCCATCCCGTGCTCGACGATGATCTTCCCGGCCAGCCACGGAAAACCGAACACGCCGATGAAGTACGACAGACTGAACAACAGCAACGCTTGCGCGGTGGTGCCGCCTGGTGCTTCGTTTGCGGCCAGGCCGTTGATCACCGAATACGTCAGCCCGTAACCGACGCCCAGCATCATTGCAGCCAGCACGTAGCTGACGCCGCTTTCGACCACGAAACCGAACATCACGATCGAGCCCATCATCAGCCCCGACAACAGGCAGGATGCACGGAACGGATCGCGCTTGACCACAAACCCGGCAATCAACATCCGGCTGCTGATCGCCGCGCCCATGAAACCGAAAAAGAACAGCGAGTAATCCAGCGAACGAGACGCCGCGTAACTGGTTTGAAAACTCGACAGGCCGCCGAACACGCAACCGCCGAGGCCGACCATGATGATGGGGAACACCGCTCTGGACGACAGCACCTGAGCGGTTGCACGCCAGGAAATGCGCGCGACCGAGGCGGTGGGCGAGGGCGTTTTTTTCAGCTGCGCATCCAGCCGCCAAAACAGCACAACGCCGATCAGACTGGCCAGCGCCGCGAGGTAAAACGCCGCCGTTACCGGATAGCCGAGCGCACTGGCCGCGCGACCCAGCAACGGGCCGCTGCCGATCCCGGTCATCATGCTGCCCGACAGCAGCGCAAAGTATTTGGCGCGTTGCGCGGGCGTCACCAGACTCGCGACGATGATCGGCCCGAGCGTGTAGAAAACGCCCCAGCCCAACCCCAGAAGCAGGCCGAAGAACAGCAGCAGATTGCCGAACCCCGGCGTCAGTGCAAAGCCCAGGCTGGCCGCCACCAGCAGCACGCCGAACAGCGCAATTGAACGCGCCGCTCCCAGTAGATCAGACAAGTGCCCGGAGACAATCACCGCTGCAAACGTGCTGAGCATCGCCGCGGAAATCACGCTGCCGGCATCGTGTTCGTTGCCGCCACGGGAACCGATCAACAACGACAACAAAAACGTTGAGCCGTAGGACAGCGACAGCAAATAGCTGGCGAGGCAAAACAGGCCGAACAGCTTGCTGGAGACTTGTGGCGGTGCGATGGACATGACGCGGTTCCTTGACCCGATAACGGTGAGTGTCATCTATCTATCATGCGAGGCGCGGATGTTAGGTCCGAGGTTATCGATTTCAGGGTTAGTGGTGGCCGGAGTAAGGGTAAGTCCCCTCGCCAGAGGTCCCGCGCCGCCTTAGTATGGCGTTTTCCACTTTTGACGAAGGCACGTCCATGACGATCGAAATCCGCCCGGCGACCCCCAGCGATGCACCGCAAATCCTCGGGTTCATCACTGAACTGGCCGATTACGAACGTGCCCGCCACGAAGTCATCGCCAGCGTGGCCGACATCGAGCGCAGCCTGTTCAGCGAAGGCGCCACCGCCCACGGCCTGATCTGCCTGCGGGACGGTTTGCCGATTGGCTTTGCGGTGTTCTTCTTCAGCTATTCCACCTGGCTCGGCAGTAACTGCTTGTACCTCGAAGACCTCTACATCACCCCCGAGCAGCGCGGTGGCGGCGCCGGCAAAACACTGCTGCGTCACCTGGCGAAAATCGCCTGTGCCAATGATTGCGGACGATTTGAGTGGAGCGTGCTGGACTGGAACAAGCCGGCGATCGAGTTCTATAAATCCTTGGGTGCCCAGCCACAGGAAGAGTGGGTGCGGTATCGGATGGATGGCGCGGTGTTAAGGGATTTTGCTGCGGGCAATTGATCGCTTAGAGAATCGCAGCCTTCAGCAGCTCCGAAAGAGGGAGTTGTCGATGGCTGCGATTTTTTTTGATTAATCCCAAAATATGGGATGTATATTTATATATTGAGATTTGTGTGCTTGCGGGTTTATAGTCCAGCTCACTCACTGCCAATAAACAAAACAGGTGAAGCGATGCTGGCGCAATTGATCGCGCTCGATTGGGGGACAACCTCATTACGTGCTTACAAACTCGCCGCGGGTGGCCAGGTGCTTGAACAGCGTTCGCTGTCATCAGGAATCATGCAGCTGCCCCGGACGCCGCGAATCATTAAAGGTCAGGCATGCACCGACGGTTTTGAACTGGCCTTTGACGAGGCTTGCGGTGACTGGCTCGATGAACAACCCGCTTTGCCGGTGATTGCCTGCGGCATGGTTGGCAGCGCGCAAGGCTGGCGCGAAGCGGCCTACCGCGACACCCCGGCAAACGTTGCCAATCTCGGAACTTCCCTACAAACCATTCGCAGTCTTCGCGGTGCCGATGTGCACATCGTGCCGGGCGTGATTCAGCGTTCGCGCCTGCCGAACGTGATGCGCGGTGAAGAAACCCAAGTCCTCGGCGTGCTGCAAAACCTGCCGAGCGGGGCGGGCAGCGATCTGTTGATCGGCCTGCCGGGTAGTCATTCGAAATGGGTGGAAGTGGCCGACGGCTGCATCGTGCATTTCGATACCTTCATGACCGGTGAAGTCTTCGCCGTGCTCAGCGAACACAGCATTCTGGGGCGCACCCAGCAGCGTGGCGCGTCTTTTGATGGCGACGCGTTTGACCGTGGCGTGCAAGTGGCCCTGTCGGGGGAGGGCGAGATCGGCCCGCTGTCGACGCTGTTCAGCGCCCGCAGCCTCGGGCTGACCGGCGAGTTGAGCGGCAGCGCGCAACCGGACTATTTGTCCGGCCTGTTGATCGGTCATGAGTTGTCGGCGCTGGCCACGGTTCAGCGGCGTCGGCGCAACAGTGTTCATCTGCCGTCGATCATCCTCTTCGGTAATTCCCAACTCTGTGCCCGCTACAGCCGGGCGCTCGACGCCTGCGGTTTTGCTCGCGTGACGCTGGCCGAACACGCCACCGAACGCGGGCTGTGGCAGTTGGCGCTCGCCGCCGGACTGATCACTCCAACCCCATCCCGTTAAACCTGACTAGAGGTCTGACATGCTCAAGCAAGCCCTGGCGCAAAACGGTTTGATCGCAATTCTGCGTGGCCTTCGCCCGCAGGAAGCGGCGGCTATCGGAGAAGTCCTTTACGCAGCCGGATTTCGCGTCATCGAAGTGCCGCTCAATTCCCCCGAACCGTACGAAAGCATCCGCATCCTGCGCAGTACCTTGCCTGCCGATTGCCTGATCGGCGCCGGCACAGTGCTGACGCCGGAACAGGTCGAGCAAGTGAAAGTCGCCGGCGGGCAGGTGATCGTCATGCCTCACAGCGATCCCAAAGTGCTGCGCGCAGCGAAAGCGGCGGGGCTGTTCCTGTCGCCGGGTGTTGCGACACCGACCGAAGCCTTCGCCGCACTGGCCGAAGGCGCGGATGTGCTGAAGATGTTTCCGGCTGAGCAAATGGGGCCGGCGGTTGTAAAAGCCTGGCTGGCGGTGCTGCCTGCCGGAACCATTCTGGCGCCCGTGGGTGGGATCACCCCGGAGAACATGCAGGTGTTTATCGACGCGGGTGTGAAGGGCTTCGGGCTCGGTTCCGGGTTGTTCAAACCGGGCATGACGCCGGAGCAAGTGGCTTCCAACGCCAAGGCCTACGTCGCTGCATGGAACGCTCTGCGTTAAGACTTTTTTGGCGCCGAGCGCGCTGCATCTAACAAGAGAGAGAAGAGATGAAAATCACCAAACTGACCACCTTCATCGTTCCGCCGCGCTGGTGCTTCCTCAAGGTCGAAACCGACGAGGGCGTGACCGGTTGGGGCGAGCCCGTGGTCGAAGGTCGTGCCCACACGGTGGCGGCTGCCGTTGAAGAATTGTCCGACTACCTGATCGGCAAAGACCCACGCAACATCGAAGACATCTGGACTGTGCTGTACCGAGGCGGCTTCTACCGGGGCGGTGCGATCCACATGAGTGCGCTGGCTGGTATCGATCAGGCGCTATGGGACATCAAGGGCAAGGCGTTGGGTGTGTCGGTCAGCGATCTGCTCGGTGGTCAGGTGCGCGACAAAATTCGTGTCTATTCGTGGATCGGCGGCGACCGTCCGGCAGACACCGCTCGCGCAGCGAAAGAAGCGGTGGAGCGTGGTTTTACTGCGGTGAAAATGAACGGCACCGAAGAGCTGCAATTCCTCGATTCCTTCGAAAAAGTCGACCTCGCCCTGGCCAACGTCGCTGCCGTGCGTGACGCAGTCGGGCCGAACGTCGGCATCGGCGTGGATTTCCATGGCCGGGTGCACAAGCCCATGGCCAAGGTGCTGATGAAGGAACTCGACCCGTACAAACTGATGTTCATCGAGGAGCCGGTGCTCAGCGAAAACTATGAAGCGCTGAAGGAACTGGCGCCATTGACCAGCACGCCGATTGCCTTGGGTGAACGGCTGTTCTCGCGCTGGGATTTCAAGCGCGTGCTCAGCGAAGGTTACGTCGACATCATCCAGCCCGATGCTTCCCACGCGGGAGGCATCACTGAAACCCGCAAGATCGCCAACATGGCCGAAGCCTACGACGTGGCCTTGGCGCTGCATTGCCCGTTGGGGCCGATTGCCCTCGCGGCGTGCCTGCAACTGGACGCGGTTTGCTACAACGCTTTTATCCAGGAACAGAGCCTGGGCATCCACTACAACGAGAGCAACGACCTGCTGGATTACGTCAAGGATCCGCGAGTGTTCGATTACGACAAAGGCTTCGTGAAGATTCCGAATGGTCCTGGCTTGGGCATCGAGATCAACGAGGAATACGTGATCGAACGCGCGGCGGTCGGGCATCGCTGGCGCAACCCGATCTGGCGCCATGCCGATGGCAGTTTTGCCGAGTGGTGAGTCCTCCCTGACCCATCGCAAACCCCTGTGGGAGCCAGCCTGCTGGCGATTTGGTCTGCACCTCCAGCAGTCAAGGTGATTGACACACCGCTATCGCCAGCAGGCTGGCTCCCACCGTTTGATCTCCATGGACAGGAGATTTGCGGCACACCCCGATTTCACATCGACCTCAATAAACATAAGAAGAGGCATTCCCCATGCAACCGCAAACCCTCACCGGGCAGGCGTCGTTGGTGGCGCCCAGCCGCAAGCGTTTTTTCATCATGGTCCTGCTGTTCATCACCGTGGTGATCAACTACCTGGACCGCAGCAACCTCTCTATCGCCGCCCCGGCGCTGACCAGTGACCTGGGCATCGACCCGATCCACGTCGGACTGATCTTCTCCGCGTTCGGCTGGACCTACGCCGCCATGCAAATCCCCGGCGGCTGGCTGGTGGATCGCGTCCCGCCGCGCATTCTCTACAGCGTCGCCTTGTTGCTGTGGTCGATCGCCACGGTGATGCTCGGCTTCGCCGCCAGCTTCATCGCGCTGTTCGTCTTGCGCATGGCGGTCGGGGCGCTGGAAGCACCGGCGTATCCGATCAACAGTCGCGTGGTTACCACTTGGTTTCCAGAGCGCGAGCGCGCCACGGCCATTGGTTTCTACACGTCCGGCCAGTTCGTCGGGTTGGCATTCCTGACGCCGGTACTCGCCTGGTTGCAGCATGAGTTTGGCTGGCACATGGTGTTCGTCAGCACCGGTGCGGTGGGCATTCTCTGGGCGGTGATCTGGTACGCGGTATATCGTGAGCCACGGGATTTCAAAGGCGCCAATGACGCCGAAATCGAGCTGATACGCGAAGGCGGCGGGCTGGTGGATATCCAGGCCGAGCAAGCCAAGGTCAAGGCCAAATTCAGCTGGACCGACCTCGGCATCGTTCTGACCAAACGCAAGTTGTGGGGCATCTACCTCGGTCAGTTCTGCCTCAACTCGACGCTGTGGTTTTTCCTGACGTGGTTCCCGACCTACCTGGTGAAATATCGCGGCATGGACTTCATCAAGTCGGGCTTGCTGGCATCGCTGCCGTTTCTCGCGGCTTTCGTCGGCGTGCTCTGTTCCGGGTTCTTCTCCGATTTCCTGATCCGTCGTGGTTACACGGTGGGTTTCGCCCGCAAGCTGCCGATCATTGGCGGTCTGCTGATTTCCACCTCGATCATCGGCGCCAACTTCGTCGAGTCGACGCCGCTGGTGATTGCCTTCCTCGCCTTGGCCTTCTTCGGCAATGGTCTGGCTTCAATCACTTGGTCGCTGGTTTCCACGTTGGCGCCGGCACGGTTGTTGGGGCTGACCGGTGGGGTGTTCAATTTCATCGGCAATCTGTCGGCGATCACCACACCGATTGTCATCGGTTTCCTCGCCACCGGTGACTCGTTCGCTCCGGCGATCACCTATATCTCCGTTCTGGCGTTGATTGGTGCGCTTTCCTACATTCTGCTGGTCGGGAAGGTCGAGCGTATCAAGTTGTAGTCGCAGCCGTCGGGCGACCATAATGCCGCCCGTTCCCTCGCTCAACGGTAAAGGCTGGATATGCAGGAAGACGCCCCAAAAATCGCCAAGGACGCCGCGCCGACCGGCACCCAGACATTGCTTCGCGGTCTGGGTGTGGTTCAGGCCGTGGCCAGTGGCGCCCGCGATCTCAAGGAAATCGCCCGGCTGATCGGCACGACGCGCAGCACCACCCATCGTCTGGCCAGTTGCCTGGTGGACGAGCGTTATCTGCGCGTGGTGCCGCAGGTCGGTTATTTGCTGGGGCCGAAGCTGATCGAGTTGGGTTTCCAGGCGCGCGAGGAACTGCCGCTGGTCACCTTGGCCGGGCCGTATCTGGATGAGTTGTCGGCGTTGACCGGCGACACCATTCACCTGGCGATTCGCGAAGGCGACGAGGTCCTGTACCTGCACAAGAATCCGGGGCGCAATGGCCCGGAAATGCGTTCGCGGGTCGGCCATCGCATGCCGTTGGCGCGCACCGGGATCGGCAAGGCGCTGATGCTCGATGACACGCAGCAAGAATGGCAACGACTGTACGAAGTCAGTCTGCCGACGGGTGGGAAAAATCAGTTCTGGCCGCAGCACCCGGAGCAATCCTGGGAGCAGTTTCAGCAGCGCATGGTCGAGTACGTGGCAGGTGGTTACGCCTTCGACCTGGAAGATAACGAACCGTCGATCCGCTGTGTGGCGGCGCCAATCCGTGATGCCAGCAAGCGCATTGTCGCTGGCATCAGCATCGCCAGCACCGTGCCGTACATGCCGCTGGAAAAAATGGCCGAGCTGATTCCCCTGATCAAAGGGGTCACAGCCCGGCTCTCGGCAGAGCTTGGCGCTAAGGTCTGATCAGACTTTCAGCGTCGCCATGTCGATGACGAAACGGTATTTCACGTCACCGGCGATCATGCGGGCATAAGCCTCGTTGATCTGGCGGATGTCGAGCATTTCGATGTCGCAGGTGATGTTGTGCTCGGCGCAGAAATCCAGCACTTCCTGGGTTTCGGCGATGCCGCCGATCAGCGAGCCGGCCAGTACGCGACGGCTCATCACCAGTTTGCCGGCGTGGACCGGTGGATCGACCGGTTCGATCAGCCCGACCAGAATGTGCACGCCATCGAAACGCAGGGTGTCGAGGTAGGGATTAAGGTCGTGCTGCACCGGAATGGTGTCCAGCAGGAAGTCGAAATGACCCGCTGCTGCCTTCATCTGTTCGGCATCGGTCGACACAATCACGTGATCCGCACCCTGACGACGACCTTCTTCAGCCTTGCTCGCCGAGCGAGTGAACAGCGTCACTTCCGCGCCCATTGCCTTGGCGAACTTGATGCCCATGTGCCCGAGGCCGCCCATGCCGAGAATCCCGACCTTGTCACCCGCCTTCACGCCGTAGTGCTTGAGCGGCGAGTAGGTGGTGATGCCGGCGCAGAGGATCGGCGCGGCACTGGCGAGGTCGAGTTTTTCCGGAATGCGCACGACGAAGTGCTCACTGACCACGATGCTGTCGGAGTAACCGCCCATGGTATTGCTGCCATCCACGCGGTCAGGGGTGGCATAAGTCATGGTCGGACCTTCGAGGCAATATTGCTCGAGGTTGGCCTGGCAAGCTTCGCAGCTGCGGCAGGAGTCGACCATGCAGCCGACGCCGACCAGATCGCCGACTTTATGCTGGGTGACATTCGCACCGATGGCGGTAACTTTGCCTACGATCTCGTGGCCGGGCATCAGTGGGTAAACGGCAATGCCCCACTCGTTGCGCGCCTGGTGGATGTCGGAATGGCAGACGCCGCAGTAGAGAATATCGATCGCCACGTCGTCGGCGCGAGGGCTGCGGCGTTCGAATTTTACCGGGGCGAGGGGAGTGGTGGCCGACTGGGCGGCGTATCCGATGGCGGTGTACATGATGAACCTCGCAAAAGCAGTGGCAGGTGAGGCGGCGCATTTTGAGCGCCGCGTCGGTCACCGGCCATGGCGATTCCTCCGGGTGTCATGCCTATTCCTCCGGCATCAGGGTTCGTTTGGTCAATTGGTCGATCAGACCTGCGATGATGCTTTCATCCCTTTTTCCGTTATTTTTTTTGTGAAGAGCTCTCATGTTGCTGACCCGTCATCTCGATGCCAATGCCACGCTGGTTTCGCTGATCCAGCCTTTGACCACTCGCGATGGTTTTGCTCCGACGGCATTGCCGGGCGTGCAGGTTTTGCGCGCCAGTTGTGATGTGGCGCGCGGTCCGCAGATCTATGAACCGAGTCTGGTCATCATCGCCCAAGGCAGCAAACTGGCGTACCTGGGGGCTCGTACGCTGGAATACGGCGCCGGGCATTACCTGATTCAGGCATTGCCGGTGCCTTTTGAATGCGAGACTTTTTCGGCGCCTGATGGGCCGATGCTTGGGGTTTCTATAGCCATCGACCGGGTGCTGCTCGGTGAGTTGGTGTTGGCCATGGGGCTGGCACCGGGGCGCAATATTCCTGCGCAAACCCCCGAGTCGATGACTTCGGCGGTGCTCGACGATGCGATGCGCGGTTGCGTGGAGCGGCTGTTGCGTTGCCTGCACGATCCACTGGAATGTCAGATCATGGGGCCGGCGCGGTTGCGGGAACTGTTGTTCGTCGCGTTGCGAGGTCCGCAAGCGGATGTGTTGCGTGCGCTGGTGGAACAGCAGGGCCAATTTGCTCGGGTTGCCGCCTCCCTCAGTCATCTGCACGCGCATTACACCGAACCGCTGAACGTCGATACGCTGGCCAGTTGCGCGAACATGAGTGCGTCGACCTTTCATGAGCATTTCAAGCGCAGCACCTTGTTGTCGCCGGTGCAGTATTTGAAGCGATTGCGCTTGCTGAAGGCGCAACAGTTGTTGCTCACCGAAGGGTTGGGCGTGGCGCAGGTGGCGCATCGGGTCGGGTATCAGAGCACCTCGCAGTTCAGTCGCGAGTACAAGCGCTACTTTGAGCGCAATCCTGGCGACGAACGCGCTGCCTGAATGTGTGATTGACCCTGTGGGAGCGAGCCTGCTCGCGATATCGGTGTGTCAGTCGAAATAAATGCTGGATGTTAAACCGTCGTCGCGAGCAGGCTCGCTCCCACAGGGGAATTGTGGTGTTGCCGGAATTGCAGGCAACAAAAAGGCCCCCATTTCGGGAGCCTTGTTGTTCAGCGGTTCAACTTACATGTTCGGGTAAGTCGGGCCGCCAGCACCTTCCGGCGCCACCCAGGTGATGTTCTGTGCAGGGTCCTTGATGTCGCAGGTCTTGCAGTGAACGCAGTTCTGGGCGTTGATCTGGAAACGCTTCTCGCCGTCTTCCTTGGTCACCACCTCATACACGCCAGCCGGGCAGTAACGCTGGGCGGGTTCATCGTACAGCGGCAGGTTCTTGCTGATCGGGATGCTTGGATCGGTCAGCTTCAAGTGACAAGGCTGTTCTTCTTCGTGGTTGGTACCCGAGATGAACACCGAGCTGAGCTTGTCGAAGCTGATCTTGCCGTCCGGTTTCGGGTAGTCGATCTTCTTGCAGTCGGCTGCCAGCTTCAGGCAAGCGTAATCCGGCTTGGTGTCGTGCAAGGTGAACGGCAGTTTGCCGCCGAAGATGTTCTGGTCGAGCCAGTTGAAACCACCGCCGACGATCGCGCCGAACTTGTGGATCGCCGGGCCGAAGTTGCGGCTGGCGAACAGTTCGTCGTAGAGCCAGCTCTTCTTGAATGCGTCGACGTAAGTGGTCAGCTCTTCGGTGCCGTCCTTTTCAGCGAACAGCGCTTCGGCCACGGATTCAGCGGCGAGCATGCCGGACTTCATCGCGGTGTGGCTGCCTTTGATCTTGGCGAAGTTCAGGGTGCCGAGGTCGCAACCGATCAGCGCGCCGCCCTTGAAGACCATTTTTGGCAGCGAGTTCAGGCCGCCTTTGCAGATGGCGCGGGCGCCGTAACTGATGCGCTTGCCGCCTTCCAGGTACTGCTTGAGCACCGGGTGATGCTTGAGGCGCTGGAACTCGTCGAACGGCGACAGGTAGGTGTTGCTGTAGGAAAGGTCGACGATCAGGCCGACCACCACCTGGTTGTTTTCCAGGTGATAGAGGAAGGAGCCACCGGTGTTCTCGGTGCCCATGATGTCCAGCGGCCAGCCGGCGGTGTGCACCACCAGGCCTGGCTGATGCTTGGCCGGGTCGATTTCCCAGATTTCCTTCAGGCCGATGCCGTAGTGCTGGGCGTCGGCTTCGCTGTCGAGGTTGAAGCGCTTGATCAACTGCTTGCCGATGTGGCCACGGCAACCTTCGGCGAACAGCGTGTACTTGCCGCGCAGTTCCATGCCCGGGGTGTACAGGCCTTCTTTTGGGTTACCTTCGCGGTCAACACCCAGATCGCCGGTGATGATCCCGCGAACCACGCCGTTCTCGTCGAACAGTGCTTCCTGAGCGGCGAAGCCTGGGTAGATTTCCACGCCCAGGTTCTCGGCCTGTTGGGCCAGCCAGCGGCACAGGTTGCCCAGGGAGATGATGTAGTTGCCTTCGTTGTGCATGGTCTTGGGCACAAAGAGGTCAGGAATCTTTTGCGCGCTCTCGGCGTTTTTCAGCACGAAGATGTCATCGCGTGTGACCGGCGTGTTCAGCGGCGCGCCGAGTTCTTTCCAGTCCGGGAACAATTCGTTCAGGGCGCGTGGTTCGAACACGGCACCGGACAGGATGTGAGCACCCACTTCGGAGCCTTTTTCGACCACGCAGACGCTGATTTCCTTACCGGCTTCAGCAGCCTTCTGCTTCAAACGGCAGGCGGCGGAAAGACCAGCGGGGCCGGCACCGACGATGACCACGTCGAATTCCATGTATTCGCGTTCCACAGGTTATCTCCTACTCAAGGCTCAACAGTTTTTTTTCTAATTGGAGGTTTGGTGTCGCATCCATGAAATCCTGCGCGAGGCAGGAAGAGGACAATCGATGAACCACCTTTCTCTTTGGGTGGCGCATTATATCTACACCACTCTTAGCGTCCAATACAAACGTTTGTTTGAATCGGCTCAAAGCCAGAGAAATCAAAGTCACGCGGCTTATGACTGGCCATTTTGCCGTATTGACCGGAATAGGCGTTCCGGTCAAGATACGGTCGGTTTTGCGCTCGCCGTAGGCTGACTGTTGGTTTCAAGAGCACCTCTAAAGACAGGGCGATGGCGGTACAAGGTGATGCGCAGTGCAGTGATGGCGCGCAGTTTACACGCCGCGATATTGAATGACTTGTTGGTCACCACTGACGAACGGTCATCAACATCATGAGCGATGGTCACTTGATACTTATGCCGGCGTTTTTAGAGGTGCCCTTGCGCCCGATGAGCATCAACCGCCAGGTTCGCCTAGGCGACTTTCTTTTCACCGGAGAGTAACGAGGAATCCATGAAGGTTCTTGTAGCTGTCAAACGCGTTGTGGATTACAACGTCAAGGTTCGCGTCAAGGCGGACAATTCCGGCGTCGACCTCGCCAACGTGAAGATGTCGATGAACCCGTTCTGCGAAATCGCAGTGGAAGAAGCCGTACGCCTGAAAGAGAAAGGCGTTGCGACTGAAATCGTCGTCGTCTCCATCGGCCCGTCCACCGCTCAAGAGCAACTGCGCACCGCGCTGGCTCTGGGTGCCGACCGCGCCATCCTCGTCGAATCCGCTGAAGATCTGACTTCCCTGGCCGTTGCCAAGCTGCTCAAAGCCGTTGTCGACAAGGAACAGCCTCAGCTGGTGATCCTCGGCAAGCAGGCCATCGACAGCGACAACAACCAGACTGGCCAGATGCTCGCTGCATTGAGCGGCTACGGTCAGGGCACCTTCGCTTCGAAAGTCGAAGTGTCTGGCGACTCGGTTGCCGTGACTCGCGAAATCGATGGCGGCGCGCAAACAGTTTCCCTGAAACTGCCAGCCATCGTCACCACCGACCTGCGTTTGAACGAGCCGCGTTATGCGTCCCTGCCAAACATCATGAAAGCCAAGAAGAAGCCTCTCGAAGTGCTGACTCCGGACGCTTTGGGCGTTTCCACCGCCTCCACCAACAAGACCGTGAAAGTCGAAGCGCCGGCTGCACGCAGCGCGGGTATCAAGGTCAAGTCGGTGGCTGAACTGGTCGAGAAACTGAAAAACGAAGCGAAGGTAATCTAAATGACTATCTTGGTTATTGCTGAACACGACAACAAAGTGCTGGCCCCGGCCACGCTGAACACCGTGGCCGCTGCTGCCAAAATCGGCGGCGACATCCACGTGCTGGTTGCAGGTCAGGGCGCTGGCGCCGTGGCTGAAGCCGCTGCGAAAATCGCTGGCGTGGCGAAAGTACTGGTAGCTGATAACGCTGCCTACGCTCACCAGCTGCCGGAAAACGTCGCTCCTCTGGTCACTGAATTGGGCAAGGGCTACAGCCACATCCTGGCTGCCGCCACTTCCAACGGCAAAAACATCCTGCCGCGCGTTGCTGCGCAGCTGGACGTTGACCAGATCTCCGAGATCATCTCGGTTGAAAGCGCTGACACCTTCAAGCGCCCGATCTACGCCGGTAACGCCATCGCGACCGTTCAGTCGAACGCTGCGGTCAAAGTGATCACCGTGCGTGCCACCGGTTTCGACCCGGTCGCTGCTGAAGGTGGTTCGGCCGCTGTTGAAGCCGTTGCTGCTGCTCACGATGCTGCGATTTCCAGCTTCGTTGGCGAAGAACTGGCCAAGTCCGATCGTCCGGAACTGACCGCTGCCAAAATCGTCGTTTCCGGCGGTCGCGGCATGCAGAACGGCGACAACTTCAAACATCTGTACGCCCTGGCCGACAAGCTGGGCGCTGCCGTCGGTGCTTCCCGCGCTGCGGTCGACGCAGGTTTCGTACCCAACGACATGCAGGTCGGTCAGACCGGCAAGATCGTTGCTCCACAGCTGTACATCGCCGTCGGTATCTCCGGCGCGATCCAGCACCTGGCCGGCATGAAAGACTCCAAGGTGATCGTCGCGATCAACAAGGACGAAGAAGCGCCGATCTTCCAGGTGGCCGATTACGGCCTGGTGGCGGACCTGTTCGAAGCCATCCCTGAGTTCGAGAAGCTGGTCTAATCCAGCCGCTTGACCTATAAAGAGCCCGACCTTTTGGTCGGGCTTTTTTTTGTTCTTCTGTAGGCGCCAGCAAGCTGGCTCCTACAGGGGATATAACGGGGTTTGAGTGGAGTGTATTGCCGTGGATTTGCGCCGAGTGTTCGGTTGGTCATTGCTGCTGGGTTTGACGCTGTTGCCAACGCTGTCCACTGCGGCGGGCAAGTGCGAGCGACTGGTGGTCACCGGCAGTCCGGATGCGCCGCCGTATCTGTGGCAAGACCCGCAGAACCCCACGCACCTGATCGGTGCCAGTGCCGACCTGTTGCAACAGGTAGCAGGGCAGTTGGGCATCAAAGTCGAGATGCTCTATGCCGGCAAACGTGCCCAAGCCCTTGATGAAGTGCGCAGTGGGCGCATGGACATGCTGGCCGACGCACCGTTGACGGTCAGTGAGCTGGAAATCCTCGATTATATTCATCCGCCGTTGCTGGAAAACGATTACCTGGTCTGGACCCGAAAAGACTCGCCACTGGTCTACAACCAGGCGCAGGACCTTCACGGTCATCCTGGTGCGCTGTCGGAAAAGTCTCGAATGACCGCGGCATTTGGTACGTTCGCCGAGCAGCAATTGACCCTCGTACGCACTGCAAACCTGACCCAGGCTTTTCAGAAATTGCTGTTGGGGGAAGTGGAATTTGTCCTTGCCGGACGCTATTCGGGCATGGCGGCCGCGCAGGCCCTGAGCATGGCCAATGACCTGGTCGCGCGCTCACAACCGGTCGACAAACCCGGTCTGTTCCTCGCGGTTTCCCATAACTCAGCCTGCAACGATCCGTGGTTGCGCGGACAGCTGGCCAAAAAGATGACAGAATTGTCCGCGTCCGGACTGACGGAAGCTGTGCTGCAACGCAATATCGAGCGCTGGAAGGCGCAGCAACAGCAGCAGCTACAACAACCCGCCAGTACCCCAAAACAGTAGGGATTTTTAGTGAGTATTCGACCTCTTTTCGCTGCCCTGGCCGTTCTGGCTCTGGCGGGTTGTACAGCCGATCCGGCGCCGAATGAACAAATACGCCTGACCGAACAGGTGCTCGTGCAAGCCAAAGCCGTGGGTGCCACTGCGGACGATGTGCCGGAAATGAAACTGGCCGAAGAAAAATTCGCCCGCGCCCAAGGTGACATGACCGATCAGTCTTACAAACATGCACGCATGCGCGCCGAACAGGCCGAACTGGACGCTCGTCTGGCCGAAGCCAAGGTACTGACGCTCAAAAGTGAAGAGAAGCTGGATCTTCTCAACACCCGCATCACTCGATTGCGCAAGCAAGTGGGAGATGCCCAATGAACCTCACGTCCAAAACTATCGGCGGCTTGATCCTCGTGGGCTGTGCCAGTCTCTCTGGCTGCGCCGGTCAGCACAGTGAAGCCGCGCTGCAAGAAGCGGGTGCCGACTTTCAGAAAGTGAAAGAGGATTCCAACGTGCTGCGAATCGCGCCGAAAGACGTGATCCGTGCCGGTGAATCCCTGGCCCGCGCCGATCGCCTGTCCAGTTACTGGGGCAGCGGTTCGGACGTGGTGCACTACGCCTACCTGAGTCAGCGCTACAGCGAAATCGCTCGGGAGCACACCAATCAGGTCCTCAACGAGGAGCGCGCGGCGAAGCTCGAACTGGAGCGTCAGCGCCTGCAACTGGCCCTGCGAGAATCCAAATTGCTGAGCGTGCAGCAGCAAGGCAAGTGGCTTGAAGAGCAGATTGTTGCGCTGGCGACCACCCAGACTGACCGTGGCCTGGTGATGACCCTCGGCGATGTGCTGTTCGACACCGGCGAAGCGGAGCTGAAAAACTCGGCGAACCGTGTGGTGTTGAAGATCGTGCAGTTCCTGCAGCTCAATCCCAAGCGCGTCGTGCGCATCGAAGGCTACGCCGACAGCACCGGCGGCAAGCAGGAAAACCTCAAACTGTCCCGTGACCGTGCGCAATCGGTGGCCGATGTGCTGATGGACCTGGGCATCGACGATAAACGCATCCAGGTTGAAGGCTACGGTGACGAGTACCCGGTGGACGCGAATGCCTCTGAACGGGGGCGGGCGCAGAACCGTCGGGTGGAAATTGTGTTCTCCGACGAAAAAGGCCAGCTCGGCGCCGCCCGTTAAGGCGGCGTCTCTGGAAAACCCGGCCTGCCAGACAGCGCCGGGTTTTTTTGTGTCTGCCAACTCCCCCACGTTCTTCATAAAAAGCAGTACAGATTTTGCTGACACTGCACTGTACGGTCGACTATTGTGGCAACTGTCCCCGTACACTTCTAAACTGTTCCGGTATTGTTTCACACAAGAATAAAATGCCCGTGAAATCGAGTGCTGCGTCATGACCAATCTCTTGCTCTACCAACGTATTGCTCAACAACTGGCCGAAGACATCCGCCGTGGTGTCTATCAACCGGGGGAGCGCGTGCCATCGGTGCGCAAGATGAGCTCGCAGCTCAATGTCAGCCATGCGACGGTGTTGCAGGCCTATGCCAATCTCGAAGATCAGGGGCTGATTCGCGCCCGGCCGCAGTCGGGTTACTACGTGCACCAGACGCCGGCCCTGACCGCGCCGACACCGGACATCGCCCGGGTCGAACGTCCCGGCCTCGTCACCCGCAGCAGCATCATTCAACAAGTGTTGGTCGAATCCCGTCGCGAGGGCGTATTTCCTTTGGGCGCGGCGGTGCCGAGCGTTGATTATCTGCCGGTACGAGCGCTGCATCAGCAGTTGGCCAAAGTCACCCGATTCCATAGCCCACGGGCATTCAGCTACATGTTCAGCCCCGGTTTTGAACCGTTGCGGCGGCAAGTGGCGATTCGCATGCGCGATGCCGGCGTGGTGGTCGATCCGTCGGAAGTGGTGATCACTCACGGCTGCGTCGATGCCCTGCAGATGTCCCTGCGCGTGCTGACCCGGCCGGGCGACCTGATCGCCGCCGAGTCGCCGACCTATTACGGTTTGCTGCAACTGGCCGACCTGTTGGGCCTGAAAGTCATCGAAATCCCTAGTGATCCGGCGACCGGCATGAGCCTGGAAGCCCTGCAACTGGCGGCCAATCAATGGTCGATCAAAGCATTGGTGCTGACCACGCGCCTGAGCAATCCGCTGGGTGGCACCATGCCCGAAGAGCGGCAGAAACAACTGCTGCGACTGGCCTCGGATTTCGATATTCAGGTGGTCGAAGACGACATCTACGGCGAACTGATGTTCGAGCAGGGGCGCACCAAGGCACTCAAGGCCTACGACCGGCTGGATCGGGTGATCTACTGCTCAAGCTTCTCCAAGACCCTGTCCCCGGGTGTGCGGATTGGCTGGATGATTGCCGGCAAGTACCAGCAGGAAATCCAGCGCTTGCAGACCTTCAGCACGCATTCGGCTTGCAGCGTCACGCAGATGGGGATTGCGGCGTATCTCGAAAATGGCGGTTACGACCGGCATTTGCGCTACATCCGTCAGGAATACCGCAAGAATCTCAGCGCTTTCCAGCTCGCGGTGCAGCAGTATTTTCCGGAAGGCACGCAGATGACCCGACCGACCGGCGGCTTCATTCTGTGGGTGAGTCTGCCGGGGCGGGTCAACACACAAGAACTTCATGTGCGCGCGTTGCAGCAAGGCATCAGCATCGCACCGGGGTTGATTTTCAGTAACACCGAGCAGTTCAATCACTGCATTCGGCTCAACTGCGGTATTCCCTGGAATCGCGAAGCCGAGCGTGCGTTGATGACCCTGGGCATGCTGGCTACCCAGCTTTGCCAGGAGATGACCGGCGGAATGTGAAAGGGCGGGCGGGTAATCCCTGCCCGAGCTTGTCATGTTGCGTCCAACAAGCGAGCATATGCCCTCTGCCGATAATGCCGTTATCCCCGTTGGGTCCATGAAACCGATTTTTCCTGCCGCCTGGTTGTCGATCTGCCTGTTGATGACCTTCAATTCGGAAGGCGTCATGGCGGCATCCGCTCAGGAAAAACCGGCCGCCAGCGCGACGTCGAAAAAGCCGGCACCGGCAAAGAAAGCCACGCCGGTCAAAAAGAAAGCGGCTGCGCAGAAAAAACGTCCACCGATTGCCTCAAAAACCAAACCGGCCAGTGAAGTGGTGAAAACCAAACTGCCTTCGGCTGACCTGGATTTGAGCTTGCCTGAGGACATGGCCGAGGAGTTGAAGCCGATCGGTACAGTTCCGTTGCCCCGACACGACGCGGTGTTGCCAAAAATGTTTGGTGAGAAAGCCGGCAGCTCTCCGTTTCAACTCAACGGGCGACTGATCAGCAACGAAATGAAGCTGCAACTGCGTAACGAAGAGCGTCGGGACGTCGACGGCGCGGCGCTGGAATTCGAGTTCAAGCAGTAAATCCTTTCTCGGCGTGACCCGCAGGCCAGACGCTTTGTCGGAGACTGGTCAGTCACGCTGGTTTGAGCGTAAAAACCCGGCAGCAGGTAATTTAAAACAACTGTTTTAGCGGTTACTCTGTGCCCCGTCCTTTAACACATCACCCGTCGCGAGGAGCTTTTCGTCATGAAATGCCGTGAAGGTTGTGGCGCTTGTTGCATTGCCCCTTCCATCAGTTCACCGATTCCCGGCATGCCCAATGGCAAGGCCGCCGGAGAGCGCTGCGTCCAACTCTCTGCCGAAAACTTGTGCAATATTTTCGGCAATCCGGAGCGTCCTGCCGTTTGTTCGGCGTTCGAGGCCGACGTTGAAGTCTGCGGCAGCAGCAGTGACGAGGCGATCAAATTGCTGGGATGGTGGGAGCAAATGACGGCGGCGTGATGTGTTCTACGAACGGAACTTCAACAATAAGGAATAAGACTATGGGTTCGCTGCATCGAATGGCTGTGCTGTGTGGTTTGACGGTTTTGCTGGCGACTGCCGCCGCACAGGCCGAAGACTGGAAGGTGGCCAAGAATGAAGACGGCATCAAAGTGTCCTTGAGTGAAGTGGCCGGTTCTGACTACAAGGCTTATCAGGGCGTTACCTTGATGAAAACCACCATGGCCAAGTTGCGCGCACTCCAGGAAGACGTGGCAGGCGCCTGCTCGTGGATTCACGAATGCAAACTGCAGAAACTGCTCAAGCACGAAGGCGATCAGAGCTGGACCTACACCCAGTTCAATACCCCATGGCCGGTGACGGCGCGTGATTCGGTGTTGCACATCACGACCACCGAAGGCGCGGATGGCAGCCTGACCCGCAAACTTGAGGGTGTGCCGAAGTACATTCCTGAAGAAAAAGGTTTCGTGCGGGTTACCAAGGTCGAGGGGTTCTGGAAGTTGGTGCCCAAGGGTGACCAGGTCGAAGTGACTTATCAGGTTCACACTGAGCCGGGTGGGAGCATTCCGTCGATGGTGGCCAACAAGTTTGTGGTTGATGCGCCGTTCAATACGTTGAAAGCCCTGAAAGAACGCGCCGAGAAGTAATTACGCCGTTCTTCTGATAAAGCGCCCTGATTTGATCGGGGCGCTTTTTTTTGTGGGGCGGTTTGTTTGATTGATTATTGTACATACCCGTTTCTGCGGTAACGCAGGAACGGATTTGGCCACAGTTGAGAAAGAGCACAAGCCCCCTGACTGCATTTGGTACCAGGCGCGGAGGGACTTTATTGTGTTTCCGGATATGCGTTGCACAAAATTTTCACAAAGCCTCCAAGACAATTCGCCCGCGCCAGCCGTGCAGATCAGTAATCAATGGCAATGCCGTGGTTGATCGTGCAACATTTGCGCACCGCGCGAACCCCGGGGCCGAGAACTGGCCGACAGAGGGCAGGGCGCAGCCGTAATTTTGAAACTTCAACTTCCAATGGGTCCTAAAACGACATGGCAATTCCGGACGCCCTGAGTCAGCAGCGAGCTTCTAGTCGCCTGCTGCAACCGACCGTCAAATCGCATCTGGCCTACACGCTGTTGTGTGCCCTGGTCATGATGGTCATGTTCAGCCTGCTGCGCGTTGCGTTGCTGGTCTACAACCGCGAGATGATCCTCGACACCCCGGCCTCGACCTTTCTCGAAGCGTTCGCCAACGGCTTGCGTTTCGACTTGCGCCTGGTGGTTTACCTCAGCATTCCGTTGCTGCTGGCGCTGTTCAGCGCTCGGGCCATGGCGGCCCGCGGGTTCTTCCGTTTCTGGCTGACCATCGCTTCGAGCATCGCGCTGTTTCTCGGCCTGATGGAAATGGACTTCTACCGTGAGTTCCACCAGCGCCTCAACGGCCTGGTCTTCCAATATGTAAAGGAAGACCCGAAAACCGTGATGAGCATGCTCTGGTATGGTTTTCCGGTGGTTCGCTACCTGCTGGCCTGGGCCGTGGGCACGTTGATCCTGACCCTGGCGTTCAAGGGTGCTGACCGCGCCACTCGTCCTCGCGGCCCGTTCAGCGGCGGCAGCATCGGCACGCGCCAGATCGCCCCGTGGTATGCGCGCATCATGGTGTTCGTGGTGTGCCTGATGGTCTGCGTGGTCGCGGCTCGTGGCACTCTGCGCCAAGGCCCGCCGCTGCGTTGGGGTGACGTCTACACCACCGACTCCAACTTCGCCAACCAGTTGGGCCTCAACGGTACCCTGTCGCTGGTTGCGGCAGCCAAGAGCCGGATGTCCGAGGAGCGCGACAACATCTGGAAGGCCACACTGGAGCAGCCGCTGGCCCAGCAGACTGTGCGTGACATGCTGCTGACGCCTAGCGACAAACTGGTTGATCCGGAAACGGCTGCTGTTCGCCGCAACTATACCCCGAATGCCGACAAGACCCTGCCGATCAAGAACGTCGTCGTGATCCTGATGGAAAGCTTCGCCGGTCACTCGGTGGGCGCACTGGGGCGTCCGGGCAACGTCACGCCATACTTCGATAACCTGTCGAAAGAAGGCCTGTTGTTCGACCGCTTCTTCTCCAACGGCACGCACACCCATCAGGGTATGTTCGCCACCATGGCCTGCTTCCCGAACCTGCCGGGTTTCGAATACCTGATGCAAACACCGGAAGGCAGCCACAAGCTGTCTGGCCTGCCGCAATTGCTCAGCGCCCGTGACTACGATGACGTGTATGTCTACAACGGCGACTTCGCCTGGGACAACCAGTCGGGCTTCTTCAGCAACCAGGGCATGACCAACTTCATCGGACGTAACGACTTCGTTAACCCGGTGTTCTCCGATCCGACCTGGGGTGTGTCCGACCAGGACATGTTCAACCGTGGCCTGGAAGAGTTGAAGGCCCGCGACGGCAAGGACAAAAAGCCGTTCTATGCCTTGCTACAAACCTTGTCCAACCACACGCCATATGCCTTGCCGACACCATTGCCGGTCGAGCGCGTGACCGACCGCGGCAGCCTCAACGAACATTTGACTGCCATGCGTTACTCCGACTGGGCGCTTGGCCAGTTCTTCGAGAAGGCGCGCAAGGAGCCTTACTTCAAGGAAACCCTGTTCGTGATCGTCGGCGACCACGGTTTCGGCAATGAGCAGCAGATCACTGAAATGGACCTGGGCCGTTTCAACGTACCGATGTTGCTGATCGGGCCAGGCGTCCAGGACAAGTTCGGTCAGGTCGACCATACCGTGGGTACCCAGATCGACATCGTGCCGACCATCATGGGCCGTATCGGTGGCGACGTGATTCACCAGTGCTGGGGCCGTGACTTGCTGAACCTGCCGGAAGGCGACAAGGGGTTCGGCGTGATCAAACCGTCGGGTAGCGATCAGACCGTAGCATTGCTGACCGCAGACCGCGTGTTGGTGCTGCCGAAAGAGATGCCGCCGAAGCTGTATCAATACGAACTCGGCGCCACTCCGAAAGGCGAATTGGTCCCGGCGTCCGCTGACGAAGCGGCTCTTAAACAGAAACTCGAGTCGTTCATCCAGACGGCGACCAAAAGCCTGATCGACAACACCGCCGGTGTCGTTGACGGCAAGCCGGACTGAACGTTGACGCAATAAAAAAGAGGCCCTTCGAGGGCCTCTTTTTTTTGCCTGTCAGCGCGTTATATCTTGCCGAGTAACAGCAGAATCAACAGCACCACCAACACCACACCGATGATACCCGACGGGCCATAACCCCAACTTCTGGAGTGAGGGAAGACCGGCAGACCACCTACCAGCAGGAGGATCAAAATAATGATTAGAATTGTGCCCATGTCTATTTCCTTGTTGGAAGTGTTCTGAAGTTTTCGGGTGATTAATTGTCAGCTGGACTGCAATAAACCCGAGCTGCTTACAAAATCCGACTGTTGCACATGAAAGAAAATTCCAAGTTTTTTTAATGTTTTTCGAAGAAAGGCTTATTTCGTTTTCAGGGGGCTAGTGGGTTCGGGCGCGCTCGCGGTTTGCTCGCGCCATTCAGCAATCTGATGGAGCGTGGGTCGGGCAAGGTCCTTCGCTACACTCGACGCATCTTCCCCGGAACAACAAGGCTGTTTGCTATGCAAAATCGCATGATGATCACTGGCGCGGGCTCGGGCCTGGGTCGCGAAATCGCGCTGCGCTGGGCGCGTGAAGGCTGGCAACTGGCTTTGTCGGATGTCAGCGAACCCGGTCTGCAGGAAACCCTGAAACGGGTTCGCGAAGCCGGCGGCGATGGCTTTGTCCAGCGTTGCGATGTGCGCGATTACAGTCAGCTGACCGCGTTCGCCCAGGCCTGTGAAGTCAAACTCGGCGGCATCGATGTCATCGTCAACAACGCCGGTGTCGCCTCGGGCGGGTTCTTCAGCGAACTGTCCCTGGAAGACTGGGACTGGCAGATTGCGATCAACCTGATGGGCGTGGTCAAGGGGTGCAAGGCGTTCTTGCCGCTGCTGGAAAAAAGCAAAGGCAAGATCATCAACATCGCGTCGATGGCGGCCCTGATGCAAGGCCCGGCCATGAGCAACTACAACGTGGCCAAGGCGGGTGTGGTGGCGTTGTCCGAAAGCCTGCTGATCGAACTGGCGCACCAGGAAGTCGGTGTACATGTGGTGTGCCCGTCGTTCTTTCAGACCAACTTGCTGGATTCTTTCCGTGGGCCGACGCCCGCCATGAAAGCACAGGTCGGCAAGTTGCTGGAAAGTTCGCCGATTAGTGCAGCGGACATTGCCGACTACATCTATCAGCACGTCGCCGCCGGCGAATTCATGATCCTGCCCCACGAACAGGGCCGTATGGCCTGGGCGCTCAAGCAGAAGAACCCGCAACTGCTCTATAACGAAATGACGGTCATGGCCGATAAAATGCGCGCCAAGGCCAAACAAACCGCAGGCTGAACTTGCCCGCGCACAACGTCGTCGTTAGGGTGGCCGCAACCGGTCAGCCTAACGAGACGCTCGCATGCTCAATTACCTGTGGTTTTTTCTTGCCGCGCTGTTTGAAATCGCCGGCTGCTTCGCCTTCTGGATGTGGCTGCGCCAAGGCAAAAGCGTCTGGTGGGTGATGCCGGCGCTGCTCAGCCTGACCTTGTTCGCGCTGCTGCTGACGCGTGTCGAGGCGAGCTACGCAGGGCGTGCCTACGCCGCCTACGGTGGCATCTACATCATTGCGTCGATTGGCTGGCTGGCGGTGGTCGAACGGATTCGTCCGCTCGGCTCGGACTGGATCGGCGTGGCGTTGTGTGTAATCGGCGCGAGCATCATCCTGTTCGGTCCGCGTTTCTCTGCTGCCTGACGCAAAGTCACATTTTGTAAGACGTTTCCTTAAGAGGTGTTCGTCTTGCGCTGTAGGGCGGGACTGTTTTGCGTTCGTTGCATTGAAGGCCCGCCGCACGCCGGGCATCTTCTGGGTTCGATAACCCTGAAGGACGAATGCCATGCTTGTACTCAGCCGCGTTGTGGGCGAAATGATTTCCATCGGTGACGACATTTCGGTGCGTATTGTCGGCGTCAACGGCAACACGGTGCGCTTTGGCATCGAAGCGCCGCAGAGCGTCAATGTGCACCGTGCCGAAGTCTACAAGCGCATCCAGGTCAAACTGGCAAAAACCAAAGGGCGATGAAAACGTCAGTCGAACAGATGCTTGGGCACGTCGTGCTTGAGCATCAACTGGCATTGCTCGCTTTCCGGGTCGAAGACAATCAGCGCCTGACCTTTGGTCAAGGCCTGCCGAACACGCAATACGCGGGTTTCCAGCGGCGTGTCATCGCCGTTGTCGGTGCCGTCACGGGTCACGAAATCCTCGATCAGGCGGGTCAGGGTGTCGACTTCAAGTTGGTCGTGGGGAATCAGCATAGGCACCTCGGCTAAACAATGGCGCGATGCTACGGCGAATGATGGGTGGCGGCTAGTCTGGACTCGATGCGATGCCTGGGAGATCGCCATCGCTGGCAAGCCAGCTCCCACAAGGGTTGTGTCGTACATAATTTTGCATACGACACAAACCCTGTAGAGCTGGCTTGCCAGCGATAGCGATCACTCAGTCAACCCAAAACCTGATCAGCTATCAGACCGCTGCCCCACCAGGCTGTCCACCGACGGCACTCGCGTATCGCTTTCCATCTGCGTGTCATGTTCGATCTGATGACTGAACCGGTCCAATGAGCCCTTGGCCGGCTGCGCATCGCTGGCGAACACTGGCGGGCTGAGGATGTAGGCGCCGAGCAGGCGACTGAGTGCCGCGAGGCTGTCGATGTGGGTGCGTTCATAGCCGTGAGTCGCGTCGCAGCCGAAGGCGAGCAGGGCGGTGCGAATATCATGGCCGGCGGTGACCGCCGAATGCGCATCGCTGAAGTAATAGCGAAACAGGTCGCGGCGCACCGGCAACTCGTTGTCGCTGGCCAGCCGCAGAAGGTGTCGCGACAAGTGATAGTCGTAAGGCCCGCCGGAATCCTGCATCGCCACGCTGACCGCGTGTTCGCTGGAATGCTGGCCGGGCGCGACCGGCGCAATGTCGATGCCGACGAATTCGCTGACGTCCCACGGTAACGCCGCCGCGGCGCCGCTGCCGGTTTCCTCGGTGATGGTGAACAGCGGATGGCAGTCGATCATCAGCTCTTCGCCACTGTCGATGATCGCTTTAAGTGCCGCCAGCAACGCGGCAACACCGGCCTTGTCGTCGAGGTGCCGGGCGCTGATATGGCCGCTTTCGGTGAACTCCGGCAACGGGTCGAACGCGACGAAATCGCCAACGCTGATCCCCAGGGAGTCGCAATCGGCGCGAGTCGCGCAGTACGCGTCGAGGCGCAGTTCGATGTGATCCCAACTGATCGGCATCTCGTCCACGGCCGTGTTGAAGGCATGCCCGGACGCCATCAACGGCAACACGCTGCCACGGATCACGCCGTTGTCGGTAAACAGACTGACGCGGCTGCCCTCGGCAAAACGGCTGGACCAGCAGCCAACCGGCGCCAAGGTCAGGCGACCGTTGTCTTTCACCGCGCGAACGGCGGCGCCGATGGTGTCGAGGTGGGCGGAGACGGCGCGGTCGGGGCTGTTTTTCTTGCCTTTGAGCGTGGCGCGGATGGTGCCACGGCGGGTCATTTCGAAAGGAATGCCCAGCTCCTCAAGCCGCTCGGCGACGTAGCGCACGATGGTGTCGGTGAAGCCGGTGGGGCTGGGAATGGCGAGCATTTCCAGCAGGACTTTTTGCAGGTAGTTGAGGTCCGGTTCCGGGATTTTACGGGTCATGGAAACTCCTGATGAGTCACGAACATCGATGGTTTCGATGAGAGAAAGAAGGTGTGTTGCCTGTCAGGCCGCTATCGCTGGCTTGCCAGCGATGGCGGCCCGACAGGCACTGCATCACTAAGAAACCGCCGGCTGACTGTGCGGAAACAACAGATCCACAAACCGCTCGGCCGTTGGCTGCGGTTCATGGTTGGCCAGCCCGGCGCGTTCATTGGCTTCGATAAACACGTATTGCGCTTGATCCGCCGCGAGCACCATCAGGTCGAGCCCGACCATCGGAATGTCCAGCGCTCGCGCCGCGCGTACGGCTGCGTCCACCAGTGTCGGATGCAGGATCGCCGTGACATCTTCAAGCACACCGCCGGTATGAAGATTCGCCGTACGCCGTACGAACAAGTGTTCGCCCGCCGGCAGAATGCTGTTGTAGTCGTAACCGGCTGTCTGCACAGTGCGTTCGGTCTCGTGGTCCAGCGGGATTTTGCTTTCACCGCTGGTGGTCGCCTGACGTCGACGACTCTGGGCTTCGATCAGCGCGCCGATGGAATGCTGACCGTCGCCGACCACTTCGGCCGGCCGACGAATCGCCGCCGCCACCACCTCAAACCCGATCACCAGAATCCGCAGATCAAGGCCTTCATGAAAGCTTTCCAGCAGCACACGGCTGTCGAATTGGCGGGCTGATTCAATGGCTTGCTGGACGTCTTCGATGGTCCGCAAATCCACCGCCACCCCTTGTCCCTGTTCGCCATCCAGCGGTTTGACCACGACCCGCTCGTGCTCGTCGAGAAACGCCAGATTGTCATCGGCGTTGCCGGCCAGTTGCTGGGTCGGCAGATTCAGCCCGGCTGCCTTCAACACCTTGTGCGTCAGGCTTTTGTCCTGGCACAGGCTCATGCTGATGGCGCTGGTCAGGTCACTCAGTGACTCCCGGCAACGTACCCGCCGCCCGCCGTGGCTGAGGGTAAACATCCCGGCCTCGGCATCATCGACCTGCACATCGATGCCGCGACGATGGGCTTCCTCGACGATGATCCGCGCGTAGGGGTTGAACTCGGCTTCAGGGCCGGGGCCGAGAAACAACGGTTGATTGATGCCGTTCTTGCGTTTGATCGCAAAGGTCGACAGGTTGCGAAAGCCAAGCTTGGCGTAAAGACCTTTCGCCTGGCGATTGTCGTGCAGCACGGACAGGTCCAGGTAACTCAGCCCACGGCTCATGAAGTGTTCGATCAGATGCCGCACCAACACTTCGCCGACGCCGGGCCGCGAACAGTGCGGATCGACCGCCAGGCACCAGAGGCTGCTGCCGTTCTCCGGATCGTTGAACGCCTTGTGATGATTGAGGCCCATAACACTGCCGATGACCGCGCCGCTGTCCTCGTCCTCGGCCAGCCAATACACCGGGCCGCCCAGATGACGCGGGGTCAGCAGGCTGGCGTCGATCGGCAACATGCCGCGTGCCTGATACAACTGATTGATCGCCTGCCAGTCCGCATCGCTTTGCGCACGACGAATGCGAAAGCCGCGAAACACGCGGGTTGCCTGCCGGTAATCGCTGAACCACAACCGCAAGGTGTCCGACGGATCAAGAAACAACTGTGCCGGCTCCAGCCCCAGCACTTGCTGGGGCGCGGCGACATACAGGGCGATGTCGCGCTCGCCCGGCTGCTCATTGAGCAATTCCTGGGCGAGGCTCGCCGGATCGGGGAATGTATGGCCGATCAGCAACCGGCCCCAGCCGCAATGCACGGCAATCGGTGCGGCGCCCAGTTCACTGCCGTCTTCGGCCAGGCGCGCCTGCAAGCGTTCGTAAGAGGGCGCCTGACCGCGCAACAAGCGTTGGCTATACGCCGTGGCGTGAGGTTTCATCGATCAGATTCCTTGTTCACTGAGCCACAGGTTCAGTGCCGCCAATTGCCACAGCTTGGAGCCGCGCAACGGGGTCAATTGGCCTTGTGGATCGGTCAGCAAACGGTCGAGCATCGCCGGGTTGAACAGGCCGCGATCCTGGCTCGGGTCCAGCAGCAGTTCGCGCACCCAGTTCAGCGTGTTGCCCTGCAAATGCTTGAGGCCCGGCACCGGGAAGTAGCCTTTCTTGCGGTCGATGACTTCGCTCGGAATCACCAATCGCGCGGCTTCTTTCAGCACTTGCTTGCCGCCGTCCGGCAGTTTGAATTTGCCCGGCACCCGCGCTGACAATTCCACCAGGCGATAGTCGAGAAACGGCGTGCGCGCCTCCAGGCCCCAGGCCATGGTCATGTTGTCGACGCGTTTGACCGGGTCGTCCACCAGCATCACCGTGCTGTCCAGACGCAAGGCTTTATCCACCGCTGCATCGGCGCCGGGCTGTGCGAAATGTTCCTTCACGAAGTCGCCGGCGGCGTCATTCGCGGTCAGCCATTTCGGCTGTACGGTGGCGGCGTAATCCTCGTAGCTGCGGTCGAAAAACGCCTCGCGGTACGCCGCGTACGGATCGGCCGCGCCATCGACCTGTGGATACCAGTGATAACCGGCAAACAGTTCGTCGGCACCCTGGCCGCTTTGTACCACTTTGCAGTGCTTGGCCACTTCGCGGGACAACAGATAGAAAGCGATGCAGTCATGGCTGACCATCGGCTCGCTCATCGCGCGGAAAGCTGCGGGCAGTTGCTCGATGATCTCCTTTTCGTCGATGCGCAGTTGATGGTGTTGCGTGTTGTAGTGTTTGGCGATCAGGTCCGAGTACTGGAACTCGTCACCGCGTTCGCCGCCGGCGTCCTGGAAACCGATGGAGAAGGTCGACAGGTTTTCCACGCCAACCTCACGCAACAGACCGACGAGCAGGCTCGAATCGACACCGCCCGAGAGCAGCACGCCGACGTCCACGGCCGCCCGTTGACGGATCGCCACGGCATCGCGGGTGCTGTCGAGTACGCGGTCGCGCCAGTCTTCGAGGGTCAGATTGAGCTCGTCGGCGCGTGGACCGTAGGGCAGGGTCCACCAGGTTTTCTGCTCGGTGGTGCCATCCGCTTCGATGCGCATCCAGGTGGCGGGTGGCAGCTTTTCAATGCCGGCCAGCAAGGTGCGCGGCGCCGGGACCACCGCGTGGAAGTTCAGGTAATGATTGAGCGCCACCGGGTCGAGGATCGGGTTGATGTCGCCGCCCTTGAGCAACGCCGGCAGCGCCGAAGCAAAGCGCAGGCGCTGGCCGGTGCGCGACAGGTACAGCGGCTTCACGCCGAGACGGTCACGGGCGATGAACAGGCGCTTGGCGTCGCGCTCCCAGATGGCGAAGGCGAACATGCCATTGAGCTTGGGCAACAGCGCTTCGCCCCAGGCGTGATAGCCCTTGAGCAGCACTTCGGTGTCGCCGCCGGAATAGAAGGCGTAACCGAGGCTTTCGAGCTCGGTGCGCAGTTCCGGAAAGTTGTAGATCGCGCCGTTGAAGGCGAGGGACAGGCCCAGTTGATTGTCGACCATCGGCTGCGCCGAGCCGTCTGACAGGTCCATGATTTTCAGGCGACGATGGCCCAGGGCAATCGGCCCCTGGCTGTGAAAGCCCCACGCATCAGGGCCGCGAGGCGCCAGGTGATGGGTGATTCGTTCAACGGCTGCAAGGTCCGCAGGTTGATGATCAAAGCGTAACTCGCCAGCTAATCCGCACATAAAGTCCTTACCGGTTTTTCCGTTGGGGAGGGTCAATCGATACCCGGCTAAAACGACGGGTACTCAGAAACTGACCCGCTGGGATCGTGGGAGTTTTAGATCGATAAGTAATAAGCAGGCGTCGCGGGGGGAACGGCAGCCGAGGCAGAAATGCGTACTGCTGTGGTGGTAATTATTGATGTGATGCATAGGAGTAGCTGTTGGGATGCACGCTCATTCGACCCGGTATTCGAGTTATTAAATGCCTGTCGAGCTTCATAAACTGAGGTTCTCTCAACGCAATAAGGATATTGCTCATGCTGGCTACGACTTCCAAAACTGCTCCCGTGGTGGTGCCAATGACATTGGCCCAACTTCTCGAAGCGTTGTTGGAGCACACAGGTGACCTGGACAAGGCGCTCGTATTGCAAGCGTCTGTTCCGCAATGGTTGGCGACGGCGGACCTGAATGGGGTGCAGGCGCTGAAGGCTGGGTTCGAGCAGTCTTTTGCTGCCCAAGGCAAAGTCACGGAGGCGCTCAAAAAGCTCAAGCCGCTGGATGAGTTCTGCAAAGAGCAACTGACCGGGTTCCTCAAGGGCAAATGGACGATCGATTTCGACGTCGAGCGGGACACGCTGGACATCACCAAAAAAATCTACACCTCAACAGGTGTGCTTCCGGTCTTTGGAGCCAAGGAGAGAGAAACGACCACCTCACGCAGCCTGCTCCAGGCGGCCATGGAAAACTTCACCTCCGGGGAAGCGCGGAGCGGCGGTATTCCGGACTCGGTAGTTCGAATCAATAAACAGGCGCAATCAGGCGCTGAAACAACCCCTGAAAAATTCGCCGCACTCTGTCGTGAACTCGACCTCGGTGCCCGCTATCAGCGCCATATCGAGGAGGCCTTGGCATTGCCGGCCAGACCCGCAAGGGGTGCGCCTGCCGATGATCGGGCCAGCGTCGCGGACATCCGGCGGTTGAAGGTGCTGGACTTGCGAGTCGCCCTCCACATGGCCTCCCCGAAAAAGAACATCACGCCCGCGGTCTACACGATGCTGCTGAGTGTGATCGATCAGGATCTCCCGGCAGCTCAAACCCGGGGCGCGCTGTTTGATGGCGGGCCGGTGCATTGGCAGGGCTTGATGATTCAGGACTCCTGCATTTGTGGAGCGCTGGTATTTACCAAAGTCTCCATCGATACCGAGCCGAAGGCCCGGTGTGTGGTTTACATGCCGAACGAACCCCGACGACCGCTGTATGAATACGCCTCGCTGGATGAATTCAAGGTCTACCTGACCCTTCATTTGCAAAGCAAACGCTATCGAAAAACTTTCGCCGAGCAGTACCTGCACGGCCACGATAAAACCGGGTTTTTTACCCGGTTTGACAAGAGCAGGACCTTGGGCACGCTCGCTGCCGCTCCCGCCGACACGTGCCTTGGCGATTTTTTCTTCAGTACGTTTGTCCGTACGACTCAAAAAGACGCACGGGTGCTTGCCGTGCCGACTGAAGATGTCGATGAGCAACAACGGGAAAAAACCGTTCAGGCATTGCTCGACGGTGGTCTTCTATTGCTGAACGCCGCCGCTTTTTTTGTACCGGTGATTGGCCAATTCATGCTGGCTGCGGCGGTCGTCGACATCGTCAGTGAGGTTTATGAAGGTGTGGCTGACTGGACGCATGGCGAGCGGGCCCAGGCGCTGTCCCATTTACTGAGTGTCGTGGAAAACGTCGCTCAACTGGCAACGTTTGCCGTCGGCGGAAAAATCATCGCGACAGCTATCGGTAAGGGCGCGAAGACGCAGGAGGCATTTTTCGACGGTTTCGAAGCCATCACTCGCGTTGATGGCAAAGCAAGGTTATGGAAACCCGTCCTCGAACCCTATAAACAGGCCACCGCTCTGCCAGTCGACGTGCAACCTGATTCGCAAGGGCTTTACCGGCATGCCGGACAGACGTCGATCGTCATGGAGGGCGCGACCTATCGCGTCACCCGCAACGCCGCAGGATCGGCATGGACCCTCAATCATCCTGTGCGCACGGACGCCTTTGCGCCTGCCGTCGAGCGAAATGTGGACGGTGGCTGGCGGCATGCCTATGAGCATGCGCACGAGTGGCGCGACGGCGCTTATGCGTTGGGGCGCACGGATCCGCGTTTGAGCGATCTCGGCAGTGATCTGGACGCGATTGCCGACATCACTGGCATGACGCCTGACACGTTGCATCAGCTCCATGAAAGCCACCTCAAGCTACCGCAGCGGCTGAATGATTGTGTCGAGCGTTTCAGGATTGACCGGCGCATCACCGCAATGGTCGCGGCAATGGAACGGGGAGAGACCGCGAACAAGGACTTCATTCAGGAGCAACTGCATACACTGCCGAGGCTGCCCGGCTGGCCGGTCGAGCGCTTCATTGAAGTACGAAACGAGCAGGACCAGGTCGTTTCCCGCTTCCCCGACACCGCGTCCCACGATGATGACGTCAACAGCGTGCAGGTCTCTGAGTCGGCTCTGGATTCGGGGACACTGCTCGATGCCGTTATCAGTGGACTCTATCCGGCAGAAGTGGAGGGCATCGTGGGTCGCACGACCACTGAATCGAAATCGCAGCTGCTGGCAAAGAAGATCGCGACAACGCTCAAGCACAATCGCCAGCCGCTGTTTCAGTGGCGCTATAAAACCTGGGACGGCACCGCCAGCGGAGATGTGGCGATACTGCGCGAACACGCCGCAGACCTGCCCACACAGGTATGTCAGGAGTTGCTGGATAACGCCTCTGGCAGGGATCGCAGTTTTTTGCGTGACCGCAAAATCCTTGGAATGGATCTCGCCGGGCAGGTCAGTGAGGCTCAGGTGCAGATCAGGCAGGACCGTGCGCTCACCGGGTTGCATCTGCCGCAACTGGCCAATGCCGACACCGACAGACTGACCCTCGGGTTGATGGACAGGGTGCAAGGCTGGGATGACAGCTGTCGACTAGAAGTGCGACAGGGTTCAGCGACCGGCACCTTGCTGGACAGCGTGGGCGAAGCGGATGCGCAGTCGCCCGGGGTGATTGTCAAGACGCCCAGCGGGTATCAGGTCACCCAAACCAACGGCAATGTGTCTTCCACGCTGACCAGCGAGAGCCTGCTTCAGTCGATACTGGATGCATTGCCTGACAGCGCCCGCACACCTCTCACCGGCGACGATACGCTGGATGTCCCGACGTTACGATCACGGCTGTTGAGGGCCGCCGCTGGCGATCCGGCGCGGACCCGGCAAGTGCTACGGGGGGAGCGCAGTGATACACCCAGACACCTTTCTGTCTGTGTCCAGGCGGATCCTCCCGCAGCGGGCACTTATGCAAGGGGCTTGATTCGTAAAGTCAGAAAGCTCTATCCGCTGTTCACGGATGCTCAGGTTTCGTCGTTTCTCGACAACGCCGGCACCACCCGGATGCAACGAGTGAATCGAATCAAGGAGCTGCAGCAGCAACTGAAGAAACTGCTCGGCGTGTTGCACACCTGGCGTGACGATGAAGTGCAAATGAAGAAGCTGCCGGGGGCGCTCAACGATATCCGGGTCAGCCGTCGTCAGGTGGCCAATGCCATCGAAAACTGCTGGCGCCGGGTAACACGGCAAAATCCGCCTTCTACAACGCTCGCGCTGGAGCACAACCCTGTAGGCCCCTTGCCAACGCTGACCGAACCGGATGTCGCCCATGTGCGCAGGCTTTCAATCAGGGACATGCAGGCGGGCGATGAACTGGCGTATTTCCTTAGACCGTTCAAAGGGTTGGTCACTCTGGAACTGGACCGCAATCAACTCACACGATTGCCTGAGGCGCTGTCGCACATGCCCGACCTCCAGTACCTAAGCCTGCAGGGTAATCAGCTTCAACTGACTGAACACACCTTGCGCAAACTGGCCGACATGCGCAATTTGCGCACGTTGGGGCTGAGCGGCAATCGCTTGGGGGCCACGATTGATGTCAGCAAAATGCTCAATCTGAAAGAACTGCTCCTGCGCGATACGCACGCGACGGAACTGCCTGTCGGGCTTTCCCGCTTGCCGTATCTGGACTTCGTGGACCTGCGAGGAAACCAGATTCGGGAGTTGCCGCAATGGCTGTTCCAACTTCCTCAGCGATTCGCGCTGGCGATCAACCTGCGCCACAACCCCATCTCCGCGACGAGCCGAACATCGCTGGAGGCCTACCGGCGCCGTACGGGGATCGGGATGGGGCTGCTGCAGAGTGAAACGACGGTGTTCAATGATCAAAGGGCTCGAGACCTGTGGATGCCAAAACCGGTTGAAGAAACCTATGCCAGTCGTAATCGTGCATGGCTGGCGCTGAGGAACGAACCCCGAGCGAAAGAGTTCTTTGAACTGCTGGCAGAAGTCGGGAGCTCGGCGGATAGCCGCTTTGTGAACGAAGACATGACCCGGCGCGTCTGGAGTGTCATTGAGGCGACTCGGACGGACTCGGCGTTATGCACTCAATTGCTGTCGATGGCAGTGAAAGCCCATTGCGCTGATGACGCGGCGACGATCTTCAGTAACCTTGAGGTTGCCGTCGAGATCGACAGGGTGGTTCGACAGTCCGCCAATGCCCATGATCAGGCCGCTCGGCTGTTGAGACTTGGGCGAAGCCTGTTCCGTCTGGATTATCTTGGCAGAATTGCCGGGGAACAGGCCCAGGCCGATCCCGCGCTTGATGCGGTGGAAGTGGAGCTGGCTTATCGCACCGGCCTGGCCGACCGGCTCGAACTGGTCGGCCAGCCCCGGCATATGCGTTATGCAAAGCTGAGTGGCGTAAAGGCTAATGATTTGGAGGTTGCCTACAACAAGGTCATCGCCGCAGAAATCTCACCTGAACTATCGACTTACATCAGTGGCCGTACGTTCTGGAGCGACTTTTTGCGACAGCATCATGGCCAACAGTTCACCGACCTGACGGCACCCTTTCACGTGCGGATGGAAACTGCCTTCGAAAATGAGGCGACACTTGGCGCGGACTATCGTCCGCAGGTTGACGGCATCGCCGATGAGTTGAAGCAAGCCGAGACTGCTTTGTTAAAGCGTCTGACCGAGGCGGCCATGACGGCTGACGAGTCAAGGACTTGCTTTGCGCTGGATTGAGCGCCTCAGGCCTTGCCTCGAATTAATCGGCGCAAGGCAAATCGGTTCGGATGGCACGCCTCGGCCACGGCTCTGGGCAAGGGCAGCGGTTCGTTATCCAGCCACGCCGCCAGCAACTCGCCTGACAACGGAGCGGTGATCAAACCTCGGGAACCGTGGCCGCTGTTGACGTACAGGCCGTCCAGCCATGGACAAGAGATGTCCGGGGTTTGCCGGGCATCCTTGCTCAAGGCGCTGTAGGCGTCGGCGAACGCCAGACCGTCGGCCAATGGACCGACAATCGGCAAGTAATCCGGGCTGGTGCAGCGAAACGCTACGCGCCCTTCAAGTGCTTCAGGTTGCAATGCATTCGCGCCGAGCCGAGCGACCAGGTCTACCGAGATTTCTTCGAGCATCAGCAGATTGCCTGCATGTTCGGCAGCGGTAGGGGTCAGGTCATCGGAGTTGAAATCGAAACTGGCACCCAGCGTGTGTTCACCCAAACGCGCTGGCGCGACATAACCTTCGGCGCAGACGACGGTGCCCAGCGCCTGGCTTTCAGCGGTCTGTGGCAGGCGAGTGATCTGTCCCCGAATGCGTTTGAGCGGCAGTTCGCTGCTGTAGGAGAAACGTTTGATCTCGGCAGCGCCGGCCAGTATTACCACCGGGGCATCGGCCAGTACGGTATCGCCTTCCAGGGCTTGCCAGTGTCCGTTCGCTCGACGCAACTCCAGCACATCATGATGCGTCAGGACCTGTATGTTCGGGTGCGCAGCTTGCCATTGGCACAGGGCGGGCGGATGCACCCAGCCGCCTTCGGGGTAGAACAGGCCTCCCGATTGCAGCGCGATGCCGGCGCGGATTTCGGCCTGCGCTCGATCGAGCGTGTGCAGCAAGTCCTCGGGAAACGCCGCAGCCAATTGCGCCTGACGCTGCGCTTCCTTGGCATTGAACGCCAGTTGCAACACACCGCAATCGTCCCAGTCGAGACCTCGATGCAACTGCTCAAGCACCCGTCGGGTATGGCCGAAACCGCTGACGATCAATTGCGACAACGCCGTGCCATGTGCGGAAAGCTTGAGGTACAAAACCCCCTGAGGATTGCCCGAGGCTTCCTGTGCCAGTGCTGCGTGACGCTCCAGCAGACTGACTTGCCAACCCCGCGCCGCCAGGCTGGCGGCCGTCGCGCAACCGGCGAGGCCGGCGCCGATCACCAGGGCACGACGTTCGCCGTTTAGTGGCATCGGGCGCGCGAACCATGGTTTAGCCACGGCGGGCACCGGAACTTCCTCAGGCCAGCCGAGGAACACGCCGCGCAGGATTTCCCATTTGTGGCCAATGCCGGGCGTGCGTTTCATCTTGAAGCCTGCGCCATTCAACAGACGACGTACCCACCCGGTGCTGGTGAAGGTGCTGATGGTCGAGCCGGGCGCCGCCAGTCGGGCCAGTTCGGCAAACAGTTCGGCGGTCCACATGTCGGGGTTTTTCGCCGGGGCGAAACCGTCGAGAAACCAGGCATCGATCTGCGCGTCCAGTTGTGGCAATTGCTCCAGCGCATCGCCGATCAGCAGCGTCAGGGTGATGCGCCCGTGGTCCAGAACCAGGCGCTGAAAGCCTTGATGGATTGCCACGTATTGCGCCAACAGTTGATCGGCAAACGGCTTGAGCTCCGGCCACAAGGCCAGCGCCCGCTGCAAGTCGGGCAGGCTCAGCGGGTACTTTTCGACACTGACAAAATGCAATCGCGCACCGGCCACCGCGTGCTGCTCGAACAACTGCCAGGCGCACAGGAAATTCAACCCGGTGCCAAAACCGGTCTCGCCAATCACCAGCCTCCCGCCCACCGGCAACGCTGCAAAACGTTCACGCAGCGCGTTTTGTTCGAGGAAGACGTAGCGGGTTTCATCCAGCCCGGACAGGTCGGAAAAATACACATCATCGAACACCCGCGAGCGCGGGAGCCCTTGGTCGTCCCAGTCGAGCTGGGCGTGGGGCAATACAGGTTTCATGGCAGGCTCGGCAACGGCAAGGCGGCCATTCTAGCCGATCGACGAGTCGCTGCTTGATCCATGGCAACGTGCGGATCGGGCCGGGCAGTGAAAATGGGATTTCTCCCACACAGGAGAGGTCAATCCGCTAGTCTTGTTCAATCCTGGAAGGAGACGTTCAATGTTCGAATCTGCCGAAATCGGTCACGTCATCGACAAAGAAACCTATGAAGCCGAAGTGCCGGCGCTGCGTGAAGCGTTGCTCGAGGCGCAGTTCGAACTGCAGCAGCAAAAACGCTTTCCGGTGATTATTTTGATCAACGGCATCGAAGGCGCCGGCAAGGGCGAGACGGTGAAGCTGCTCAACGAATGGATGGACCCGCGCCTGATCGAGGTGCGCACGTTCGATCAGCAGACCGACGAAGAACTGGCGCGACCACCGGCCTGGCGCTACTGGCGGATGCTGCCGGCCACGGGGCGCATGGGAATTTTTTTCGGTAACTGGTACAGCCAGATGTTGCAGGGTCGGGTTCATGGCGTGATCAAGGATCCCCGGCTCGATCAAAGCATCAACGGTGCCGAACGCCTGGAAAAGATGTTGTGCGATGAAGGTGCGCTGATCTTCAAGTTCTGGTTCCACCTCTCCAAGAAGCAAATGAAGGACCGCCTCAAGGCCCTGGCCGATGACCCGCTGCACAGCTGGCGCATCAGCCCGCTGGACTGGCAGCAATCGGAGACTTACGACAAGTTCGTCAAGTACGGCGAACGCATTCTGCGCCGCACCAGCCGCGACTATGCGCCGTGGCATGTCATCGCCGGGATGGACCCGCGCTATCGCAGCCTGGCGGTCGGCAGGATTCTGCTTGACGGCCTGCAAGAAGCCTTGAAAAGACCGAAGATTCACCCGGACAAAGTCAGCGCCGCGCCATTGGCCAGCAGTGTCGATCGGGTGACCTTGCTCGACAGCCTCGACCTGAGCCAACACTTGGAGAAGGAAGACTACGAAGAGCAACTGATCACTGAGCAGGCGCGTTTTTCCGGGTTGATGCGCGACAAGCGCATGCGCCAGTACGCCTTGATCGCCGTGTTTGAAGGCAACGATGCGGCAGGCAAAGGCGGGGCGATCCGGCGGGTGGCCGCTGCGCTCGATCCTCGGCAATACAGCATCGTGCCGATCGCCGCGCCCACCGAAGAAGAGAGGGCGCATCCTTACCTGTGGCGATTCTGGCGGCATATTCCGGCACGGTCCAAATTCACCGTGTTCGACCGTTCCTGGTATGGCCGGGTGCTGGTGGAGCGTATCGAAGGCTTTTGCAGCCCGGCTGACTGGCTGCGCGCTTACAGTGAAATCAACGATTTCGAAGAGCAGATCGCCGATGCCGGTGTAATCGTGGTCAAGTTCTGGCTAGCCATCGATAAAGAAACGCAAATGGAGCGCTTCGAAGAGCGCGAGCAGATCCCCTTCAAGCGCTTCAAGATTACCGAAGATGACTGGCGCAATCGCGAAAAGTGGGACGCCTATCGGGCTGCAGTTGGCGACATGGTTGACCGTACCAGCACCGAAATCTCACCCTGGACGCTGGTGGAAGCCAACGACAAGCGCTGGGCGCGGGTCAAGGTTTTGCGCACGCTTAACCAGGCGCTGGAAGCGGCGTTCGAGAAATCCGACAAGCACGAGAAAAAGCTGAAAAAGTTGAAGAAGTGAACCGATGGTGACGCATACGCGGGGTGAATGATTGTCGCGACCGGTCACGGGTGGACTTATGCTCGATCCACTCTCAACCGACAACAATAATGAGGTATGCCATGCGTGAAGTGGTGATCGTCGACAGCGTTCGGACCGGCCTGGCCAAGTCCTTTCGCGGCAAGTTCAACCAGACCCGTCCGGACGACATGGCGGCTCACTGCGTCAATGCGCTGCTGGCGCGCTCGGGCATCGACCCGGCCAGCGTCGAGGATTGCATCGTCGGCGCCGGCTCCAATGAAGGCGCCCAGGGCTACAACATTGGTCGCAACGTCGCGGTGCTTTCGCGTCTGGGTACCGGCACCGCCGGCATGACCCTCAACCGTTTCTGCTCATCGGGCTTGCAGGCCATCGCCATCGCCGCCAACCAGATTGCTTCGGGTTGCAGCGACATCATCGTCGCCGGTGGCGTCGAATCCATCAGCCTGACCATGAAAAGCGTCAACACCGACAACCTGATCAACCCGCTGCTGAAAGAGCAGGTGCCGGGCATCTACTTCCCCATGGGCCAGACCGCCGAAATCGTCGCCCGACGTTACAGCGTCAGCCGCGAAGAACAGGACCTGTACGCCCTGCAAAGTCAGCAACGTACTGCACACGCGCAGGCCGCCGGTTTGTTCGACGACGAAATCGTGCCGATGGCGGTGAAGTATCGGGTTGAAGACAAGGCCACCGGGCAGGTGCAGGTTCTCGACGGCGTTGTCGATCGCGACGACTGCAATCGTCCGGACACTACGCTTGAGAGTCTGGTAGGGTTGAAACCGGTGTTTGCCGAAGACGGTTCAGTGACGGCGGGCAACTCGTCGCAGCTGTCCGATGGCGCGTCGATGACGCTGGTGATGAGCCTGGAGAAAGCACTGGAACTGGGATTGAAGCCGAAGGCGTTCTTCCGTGGTTTCACCGTGGCGGGCTGCGAGCCGGACGAAATGGGCATCGGCCCGGTGTTCTCGGTACCGAAGCTGCTCAAGGCCAAGGGGTTGCAGGTCGCCGACATCGACCTGTGGGAACTCAACGAGGCCTTTGCCTCGCAATGCCTGTACAGCCGCAATCGGCTGGGGATCGATAACGACAAGTACAACGTCAATGGCGGCTCGATTTCCATTGGTCACCCGTTCGGCATGACCGGTTCGCGTCAGGTCGGGCATCTTGTGCGGGAATTGCAGCGGCGGAATTTGCGTTACGGCATCGTCACTATGTGCGTGGGTGGCGGGATGGGCGCGACCGGGTTGTTTGAAGCGGTGCGCTAAAAGCCTTGAGATTTTTGGTGAATCTCAAATTGCTATCGCGGGCAAGCCCGCTCCCACAGGTTTTTTGATGGGCACAAAATTTGTGAACACCGAAGATCACTGTGGGAGCGGGCTTGCCCGCGATGCAGGTGCCTCGGTCTATCGACTGGCGCTTAAAAGCTGCATCCGCGCAACATAAGCCTCAATCCCCCGCTCAGCCGCCTCCGGGTTTTCAAACGGCCCCTCCAGGGTGTTTTCCCGGGTGCTGAAATACAACTCCCCGTTTACCCGACAAATCCGGTCACAGCGAAAGTGCGTGGCGGGGGCGTTGTCCTGGGCGCGCATGCCGTACATGGCGGTCTCCTGAAAGGTGTTCCTGTTGGCGGATCAAATGAGCTTATGCATGAACCGCTTATAGCGCCTGGCCAACCGATCGACGGCATATCGCCAATTTGTTGCTGCGACCCGCACAGTTTCATTTGCGTCCGGTAGCCAACTGTCCCTGTGTGCCAGGCCGCGCTGAGCCTAGAATGACGGCTCTTGCCATCGGGCTTTGAGGTACGCATGCACATTTCATCGGGTCGCTGGGTTTACGGCCTGTTCCTGGCCTTGTTGACCGCGTTGTTGTGGGGAATCCTGCCGATCAAACTCAAGCAAGTGCTGCTGGTGATGGACCCGGTCACGGTGACCTGGTTTCGGCTGATGGTGTCCGGCGGGTGCCTGTTCATTTACCTGGCAGCCACCAAACGCCTGCCGAGCCGCAAAGTGCTCGGGCCGCGCGGTGGCTGGCTGGTGTTGATGGCGGTGCTCGGTCTGGTGGGCAACTACGTCCTGTATTTGATGGGCCTGAACCTGCTCAGCCCCGGCACCGCGCAACTGGTGGTGCAGATGGGCCCGATCATGTTGCTGATCGCCAGCCTGTTTGTGTTCAAGGAGCGCTTCAGCGTGGGGCAGGGGATTGGCCTGCTGGTGTTGCTGATTGGTTTCGGACTGTTTTTCAACCAGCGTCTGGCTGAGTTGCTCACTTCGCTGACCGACTACACGGCGGGCGTGCTCCTGGTGTTGTTGGCGTCCACGGTCTGGACCTTCTACGCCCTTGGGCAGAAGCAATTGCTGACGGTGTGGAATTCGTTGCAGGTAATGATGGTGATTTACCTGTTCTGCGGGTTGCTGCTGACGCCGTGGGTGCATCCGCTGGAAGCGCTGCAACTGAGTCCGCTGCAAGGCTGGCTGTTGCTGGCGTGCTGCATGAACACCCTGATTGCGTATGGCGCGTTTGCCGAAGCGCTGGCGCACTGGGAAGCCTCGCGGGTGAGTGCGACGCTGGCGATCACGCCGTTGGTGACGTTCGCGGCGGTGGCCATGGCCGCCTGGTTGTGGCCTGAGTATGTGCATGCCGAGACGATCAATGGTCTGGGGTATGGCGGGGCGGTACTGGTGGTATTGGGGTCGGCGCTGGTGGCGTTGGGGCCGTCGTTGATTGCGGGGCTCAAGGCGCGCAAGGTTCGGATGGCGGCCAGTTAGACCGCGTTATCGCTCATCGCGAGCAGGCTCGCTCCCACAGGAGTACTCGGTCAACTGTGGGAGCGAGCCTGCTCGCGATGACTGACTAAAGGCCGCCCAAAATCTTAACCCTTGGCCCCGGCCTCCAGCATATTCTCCGGCCTCACCCACGCATCAAACTGTTCATCGGTCAGATACCCCAACTGCAACGCCGCCTCCCGCAAGGTCAGCCCCTCGGCATAGGCTTTCTTGGCAATCTCCGCCGACTTGTCATACCCGATATGCGGGTTCAGCGCGGTCACCAGCATCAATCCACGTTCCAGATGCTCAGCCATTTTCTCCGCGTCCGGCTCCAGGCCGGCGATGCAATGCTGCTGGAAGTTGCTGCAGCCATCGCCCAGCAAGCGTATCGATTGCAGCAGGTTGTGGATGATCACCGGTTTGAACACGTTCAGTTGCAGATGGCCCTGACTCGCGGCGAAGCCGATGGCCACGTCGTTGCCCAGCACCTGACACGCCAGCATCGACAGCGCTTCGCACTGGGTCGGGTTGACCTTGCCGGGCATGATCGAGCTGCCGGGTTCGTTGGCCGGCAGTTTCACTTCGGCAAAACCGGCACGCGGCCCGGAGCCCAGCAGGCGCAGGTCGTTGGCGATTTTCATCAGGGTCACGGCCAGGGTTTTCAGCGCGCCGGACAACGTGGTCAGCGGCTCGTGGCCCGCCAGTGCGGCGAACTTGTTGGGTGCGGTGACAAACGGCAGACCGGAGAGCGCGGCCAGCTCGGAGGCGATCGCTTCGCCAAAACCGTGCGGTGAGTTCAGTCCGGTGCCGACCGCGGTGCCGCCCTGAGCCAGTTCACACACGGCGGGCAGGGCGCTGCGGATCGCCCGCTCGGCGTAGTCCAGTTGCGCGATGAACGCCGAGAGTTCCTGGCCGAAGGTGATCGGTGTCGCATCCATCATGTGGGTGCGGCCGGTCTTCACCAGTTTCATGTGCCGCGCGGACAACTCGGCCAAACCTCCCGACAGCTCGTTGATCGCCGGCAGCAAATGCTGTTGCACAGCCTGGACCGCAGCGATGTGCATCGCGGTGGGGAAGCAGTCGTTGGAGCTCTGGGAGCGGTTGACGTGATCGTTGGGGTGCACCGGCGACTTGCCGCCTCGCAGGTTGCCAGCCAGTTCGTTGGCCCGCCCGGCAATCACTTCGTTGACGTTCATGTTGCTCTGGGTGCCGCTGCCGGTCTGCCACACCACCAGCGGAAACTGGTCGTCGTGGCTGCCGTCGAGCACTTCGTCGGCGGCCTGTTCGATCAACCGGGCGATGTCGGCGGGCAGGTCGCCGTTGCGGTCATTGACCCGCGCCGCGGCTTTCTTGATCAGCGCCAGCCCATGCAGCACCGCCAGCGGCATACGCTCGTTGCCGATAGCGAAGTTAATCAGCGAGCGTTGCGTCTGAGCACCCCAGTAGGCCTCATCCGGCACTTCCACCTCGCCAAGGCTGTCGGTCTCTATACGGCTCATCATGCACACTCCTGTCAGTCTGATAGCGCAGTTTAGGCCGTGATCGCCGGCCGTGGTTCCATCGGTCAGTATTTTGACCATTCAACCCCTCTAATTCAGGCCCGACAAGGCTTGGGGTTGAGCGACACACTTTTTTAGGCGCAGAATGGTCGCCCTTGGGGTTTTACCTCGCCTGCTAGAAAAGGAAACTCGATGACTCGTCTTCGTGCCATCTGTACCGCGGTTGCACTGGTTTGCGCCAGCGGCCCTGTTTTTGCCGATACCGCCAGCCACAACGCCAGTGCCGAAGCTTTCCTGACCCTGGCGCACGCTGACAAATTGGGTACTCCGGTGTACATGCAAGTGCAGCAAATGTTCGCTCAGCGCTTTGAACAAACCAAAGCCCCTGAATCGAAAAAAGCCTTGCTGGAAACCTACCAGGCCAAAGCCAACGCTGCTCTGGACCAAGCCATTGGCTGGAACAAGCTCAAGCCGGACATGGTCAAGCTGTACACCACCAACTTCAGCGAATCCGAGCTCAAGGACCTGGTTGCGTTCTACCAGTCGCCACTGGGCAAGAAAGTCCTGGAAAAAATGCCGCAGCTGACTCAGCAATCGGCCCAGATGACTCAAGCCAAGCTGGAAAGCGCCGTGCCTGTGGTCAACAAACTGCTGGCTGACATGACAGCCGAGCTGGAGCCTAAAGGCGCCGCTCCTGCCAAGAAAAAGCCTTAAGCGGAGCCGGGTATGACCATGCAACAACGCATCGAATCGACACTGGGCCTGTTACAACCCGAGTATCTTCAAGTGCTGGACGAAAGCCACATGCACAGCCGTGGGGTGCAGACCCATTACAAGGCCGTGGTGGTCAGCCAGCAATTCGAAGGGCTCAATCGCGTCAAGCGTCACCAGAAAGTCTACGGCACGCTCGGCGAGCTGATGGGCGAGTTTCATGCGTTGGCGCTGCATACCTACACGCCTGAGGAATGGGCACAGATTGACGCGGCTCCGGCCTCGCCGACCTGTGCTGGCGGCAGCAAGCATTAACCCTCGGTTTTTTGCTAGAATCCGCAACGCGCCGCTTACCCGGCGCGTTTTTTTTCGCATCCGGTTCACCCCTTACGAGGGTAGCCACCTGGAGAATCACCCATGACACAACAGATTGTCGTGGCGGCACTGTATAAGTTCGTCACCCTGGAAAACTACGTCGACCTGCGAGAGCCCCTGCTGCAGGCGATGGTCGACAACGGCATCAAAGGCACGCTGCTGATCGCCGAAGAAGGCATCAACGGCACCGTCTCCGGCAGCCGCGAAGGCATCGACGGGCTGATGGCCTGGCTCAAGAACGACCCGCGCATGGACGACATCGACCACAAAGAGTCGTACTGCGACGACCAGCCGTTCTATCGCACCAAAGTCAAACTCAAGAAAGAAATCGTCACCCTCGGCGTCGAAGGGGTGGACCCGAACAAAAAGGTCGGCACCTACGTTGATCCAGAGAACTGGAACGCGCTGATCAGCGATCCGGAAGTGCTGTTGATCGACACCCGTAACGACTACGAAGTCTCGATCGGCACTTTCGAAGGCGCCATCGATCCGAAGACCACCAGTTTTCGTGAATTCCCCGATTACATCAAAGCCAACTTCGACCCGGCCGTGCACAAGAAAGTCGCGATGTTCTGCACCGGCGGCATTCGTTGTGAAAAGGCCTCGAGCTACATGCTCAGCCAGGGTTTCGACGAGGTCTATCACCTCAAGGGCGGCATTCTGAAGTACCTCGAAGAGGTGCCGCAGGAAGAAACCAAATGGCAGGGTGACTGCTTCGTCTTCGATAACCGCGTGACGGTGCGTCATGACCTCAGCGAAGGTGACTACGATCAATGTCATGCCTGTCGTACACCGGTTAGTGTCGAAGACCGTGCGTCCGAGCACTACGTGGCGGGCATCAGCTGTCCGCATTGCTGGGATAAGCTGAGCGAGAAAACCCGTCGCAGCGCCATCGATCGGCAAAAGCAGATCGAACTGGCCAAGGCTCGCAACATGCCTCACCCGATCGGCTACAACTACAAGCAAACCCCTTCCGAGGCTTGAACCATGTCTGTACGCCGCCTGCTCTATGTGATGGATCCGATGTGTTCCTGGTGCTGGGGCTTTGCGCCGGTGGCCAATGCGCTGGTCGAACAGGCGAAGGCGGTGGGTGTGGACGTGCATCTGGTAGTGGGCGGCTTGCGCACCGGCAGTGGTTCGGCGCTGGAGCCGACCACCCGGCGCTACATTCTTGAACATTGGCAAGCGGTCACCGAGGCCACCGGCCAGCCGTTCAAGCAAGAGGGTGCGTTGCCTGACGGTTTTGTCTACGACACCGAGCCCGCCTGTCGGGCGTTGGTGACGGCGCGCGGCCTGGCGCCGGATTGCGCATGGAAACTGCTCGGTCTGATCCAGCATGCGTTTTACGCAGAAGGTCGTGATGTCACCCACGCCAGTGTGCTGGTGGAACTGGCAGAGCAGGCCGGTCTGCCGCGCATCGAGTTCGCGGCCGCGTTCGACCGCGCCGATCAACATGTTGCGACAGCGGCTGATTTCACCTGGGTACAGGACCTCGGCATCGCCGGTTTCCCCACCTTGCTGGCTGAACGTGAGGGTCAATTGGCGTTGCTGACCAACGGCTATCAGCCTCTCAGCGTACTGTCACCGCTGCTCGGCCGCTGGCTGGAGCGCGCTGCCTGTGCATGATCTGCCCGACGACGCTCCAACCGCTGCACGTGTCGACCGTCTGAGCTGGGCGGAAATCCGCCGCCTGGCCCTGCATCACAAGAAAGCCCTGTGGATCGCCAACGGCGTGGCTGTGCTGGCGACCTTGTGCAGCGTGCCGATTCCCTTGCTGCTGCCGTTGCTGGTGGACGAGGTGCTGCTGGGCCATGGCGACGCCGCGCTGAAAGTCATGAACCACGCACTGCCCGAAGGCTGGCAGAAAGCGGCGGGGTACATCGGCCTGATGCTGCTGGTGACCTTGTTGCTGCGCTGCGGTGCCTTGCTGTTCAACGTGGTGCAGGCAAAGTTGTTCGCGGCATTGGCCAAAGACATCGTCTACCGCATCCGCATACGGTTGATCGAACGTCTCAAGCGCATCTCGCTGGGCGAATACGAAAGCCTGGGCAGCGGCACGGTCACCACGCACCTGGTCACCGACCTGGATACCGTGGACAAATTCGTCGGCGAAACCCTTAGCCGTTTCCTCGTCGCCATGCTGACCCTGGTCGGTACGGCGAGCATTCTGATCTGGATGCACTGGAAGCTGGCGCTGTTGATCATGCTGTTCAATCCGCTGGTGATCTATGCCACGGTGCTGCTGGGCAAGCGGGTCAAACACCTGAAGAAACTCGAGAACGACAGCACCTCGCGCTTCACCCAGGCACTCACCGAAACCCTCGATTCCATCCAGGAGGTGCGCGCCGGCAACCGCCAGGGCTTTTTCCTCGGGCGACTCGGCCAGCGGGCGCGGGAAGTACGCGATTACGCGGTGACTTCGCAGTGGAAAACCGATGCCTCGAACCGGGCCAGCGGTTTGCTGTTCCAGTTCGGCATCGATATTTTTCGTGCCGCCGCCATGCTCACGGTGTTGTTCTCCGACCTGTCCATCGGCCAGATGCTCGCGGTGTTCAGCTACCTGTGGTTCATGATCGGTCCGGTGGAACAGCTGCTGAATCTGCAATACGCCTACTACGCGGCGGGTGGCGCGCTGTCGCGGATCAACGAACTGTTGGCCCGTGCCGATGAGCCGGAATACCCGGGCGGGGTCGACCCGTTCAACGGTCGCGAAACCGTAGGTATTGAAGTCCAGGGATTAAGTTTCGGTTACGGCGACGAGCTGGTGTTGAACCAGATGAACCTGTCGATCGCTCCCGGTGAAAAAGTCGCGATTGTCGGCTCCAGCGGCGGTGGCAAAAGTACCTTGGTGCAGTTGCTGCTGGGCCTGTATACACCGCTGGCCGGGACGATCCGCTTCGGCGGTTCGACCCAACAGGATATCGGTCTGGAAACGGTGCGGGAAAACGTCGCCGTGGTCCTGCAACACCCGGCGCTGTTCAACGACACCATCCGCGCCAACCTCACCATGGGCCGTGAGCGCAGCGACGAAGCCTGCTGGCAGGCACTGGAAATTGCGCAACTGCACAACACGGTTCGGGAATTGCCCAACGGCCTGGACAGTATCGTCGGGCGGTCCGGCGTGCGCTTGTCCGGCGGTCAGCGCCAACGTCTGGCAATCGCCCGAATGGTGCTGGCCGAACCGAAAGTGGTAATCCTCGACGAGGCCACTTCAGCACTGGATGCCGCCACCGAATACAACCTGCACCAGGCATTGGCGCGGTTCCTGAGTCACCGCACCACCCTGATCATTGCGCACCGTTTGTCGGCGGTGAAGCAGGCGGATCGGGTGCTGGTGTTCGATGGCGGGCAGATTGCCGAGGATGGCGACCATCAGCAACTGATTGCTGACGGTGGTTTATACGCCAAGCTTTATGGGCATTTTCAGCAGTTGTAAGTCACTGCCACAGAACCTCCAGAGTACCCGCCGTACCGTCATAGCCGAACTCTTTCATCACGACAGAACAGCTGTTGCAGGGCGGCATGGTCGTGGCCACGTTGATCGAGGTGATCATTTCGCGATCCGGGTATTTTTGTCGGAGTGCGTTGATCAGCTTGGACTCGCTGTCCAAAGAGGTCGGGCGGCTGGTCATCGTCGGGTTGTAGGTGTCAATGTCCTTTATCGTGTGCGGAATGGCCAGTACCTTTCCTTCGTTTGTGACGTTCAACGCCGTCCTGGTAAATGTCTGGCCTACGTCGATATTGAAGTAGGTGGTCCCGTTGATGATGACTTCATCCGGGGCGAACGGAGGCTTGAACAGCGGTAGTTCTCCGGTAAGTCCTTGCGCACCTGAAACGCTGACATAAACCTCCCGCTTCCCCGCAGCAGTGGTTACTTCGGCGTACGCGATGTTTCTCGCGTTATGAGTGCGCTCGCTTTCAGGGATCAAGTTCTGAAGCTTTTTCATCGTTCTGTCGATCCGCAGGGCGCTGTCCACATTCTTCGGTTTGATGATCGATTCAACGAACAACGTATCGAAAATTTCCACCGTCTTCTGGCGGAACACTTCCGGTGCCTCCTTGCTGCGTGACCAGTTTTTCGCACTGTCTGGCAGACGGGTGACGATCATTCGAGTCGAGTGATCGAACAGGACCGCTTCGCCTGGGCTGGTATCGACCTTGATCAATCTGAGCGTATCGGGTGGGTTGGCATGGCCACCTATCCGTATGGCGATCTCTTCCATCGTTTTTAGCGCGCGTTCAACCACATCCACACCATAAATCCTCGCCATGTTGTTGGCATTCAACGAACCGGTGTACACCACCATCAATTCGCGCCGCAGTTCGGTGGGCAAGGTTGACGCTTGCTTGAAGACCAGTGAGTCACGCAGGCTTTGTCCTTTCGCCAGCTCGGCAACGTAAAAATCCCCTGCATCAAGACGTGTGAAAACATACCGTTTCGATCCGTCGATCGAATCGGCGATGATGGCTCCGGCGTGGAAGGTATCGGTTACACCCTTTTCCGTGACGCTGACTTTGACCCGCCCGTACATGCCCTTACGGAACTCCATCGTCGCGTCGAGTGTTGTGTGAGTGGCCAACGAAGCCCTTTTCAGGGGGACGCCGGCAGCGCCTGGTGTATAGATGCTGTCGCCGAACCAGGTGGCCCAGCCCTTGGTTTCATCGAACGTGCCCACCGCGGGTGTCGGGGCCGGGTCTCGCATCACATAGCGGGTCGTGCACACGTCTCCCGGGGCGCGTCGCGGTCGGCAAGGTATAGACTTCAACGAATCGCTCGGGTCAATCAAGTCCGCACGGTGCAGTGTGTCGCCCTTCAATCGGTACGGCACGTCATCGATGAACAGCGTGGTGCGGCCGTCCACTTCAAGCACTTCGTGTACGTGGCGAGTCTTGGATACCTCCACAACCGATTGCTGGTTGCGGCTTTCCAGGGTGCTGTAGTGCGATTGCCCAGGCGAGAAATCACTGGCGCGGGTGTTTAACGAAGGGCCGTACGGCTTTGAGGATAAAGGATCGACCAAGCGCAAGTCCGTCTTGCCAGTGGTGCCGATGTTGCGTATTGGCACATCGTGCAGGCCTTTAATGCTGGCTAACTGATCAAACTGCGTTGCAGGCTTCCAGCGTCCGGCGTCGCTCAACTGAGGCAAGCTGCGCACGTACTCGTAGTAGCGGACTTTCCCCACGAGTTCGTTGAATCTGAACGTGACGGCTTTATAAATGTATCGCACCGATTTGCCCAATCCCTTGAGCAGCGCGGGAATAATCTCAAGCGGGTTCAACTCTCGCAACGTCGATACCAGCAGCGTTTTTGTCAGTGTGGTGAATGAAGGAAGCGTTGCGCGCGTGGCCAGCCGGCCTGCGTTGTTGATCAGTCTTATCGAACCCGTGGCGAATTTGCCAATGGGGATCACGAACGAAATCACGTCGAAAAACAGGCCGGCTATCCCCAACGCGATGCGGTTCTTATCGCCTGACATCACGTCTTCGACAGGACCCCAGAACGGTACAAACATCTTTGCGATCATCAATGTCTTTCTGCGTTGAGCTTCTTCGAGTTCAAACTTGGTCTGACCCTTCGCAAAGGTGCGCAACTCTTGCGGGTCAACGAACAGGAGTTCGGTGGCTATGTGTCGACTGATAGCCACTGAACGGCTGGAAGACAGGGTCAACGGGGCGCGTTGATGATTTTCGGTGACTTCGGAAACTGCGTTGAGCGCCGGTGGCAGTTGATCGATGATGGCCTCACAGAAAGCCGTAGCCTTGGGCGGGGTGCCGTTTGAGTGCGCGTCCCAATCGAAGGGTAAATGCCTGTCGCGGATGACATTTACATAGGCACCATTGGAAGCGGTTGCCATTGCCCCGATCCGGGGAGTCAACAACGCCGCATCAAAGTTTTCGAGACGACGTATCACACCGGCTCTGGGGAGAAGCTCGTAAAAGGTGGTCACGGAAACCGCGGCTTCATCCCCGATGGCTACTTTTGTTTGAATCGCTTGCAGTATCACGCCGTTGCGCGCTCTGAGCGGCAAGGTTATTTCGGGCGTCTCGTCCTTGGCCGCGACTTTCTTGGTTTCCTTGCGCAGGCTGTAAATCTTCACTTCGCCCACCTCCAGCGCCAGGCGGTCGGCGTACGGAAGTGAGGTCAATAGCGTGACAATCAATGTTTGATAGGCCGCCGTAATTGTTTCCAGATGCTGCTTGAAGGCATCGTCAAACAGCGCAGGGGCATCGGGGATTTTGGTCCACGGCGACAGGACTAGCTGACGGCCTTCCCAGTTGAATCCGGGAGCTGGCCACGGTCTTTCGGTTTTTACATGCCGGTCCTCGTCCATCCTGATCCATTGTTTGCTTAAGGTCACGCCGTCGGCCTCAGTCACAAACCATCGTTGCTGATCGTCGAACATGCCGGACGCCAACACATCGGCGAACGAGTAATACTTGTATTCCTTGCCCCGCAGTGGCGGTGGGTCGCGAAAGCCGATCGAAGCCAACTCGTCATACCTGGCCAGTTTGCGTCCATCGGTAGTGAAGGCTTCATTTCCGAACAGCGTTTTTATTTTAGCCTTGGCAATGGACAGGCGTTTGGGGGGCTCTTCATTGATGTGCAGAACCGCTTGATTGACCTCTTTCGAGTGTTTTTCCAGTTCGGAGCAGGCGCGTTCGATGTCGGCTTGCGTGTAGTCCTTGAGGTTTTTTTGCGCAAGGAAACCAAGTGTGACGGCCCAATCCAGCGTTGGAAGCAGCCTGGTGAGATTGATGAGGTTCAATTCTTCCGTCGTTGCCACTTCGGCCCGGTGCATGGGCACGTTGACCAACTGCTGGAAACTCAGCCTGTACAGCAATTCAGGTGAGACGGCGTTTACGAAATTGACGCCATTGACGAAATTGACCCAGACGACCGAACTCCGATAGGCGAGATCTTCCGGAATATCCCTGATGCGAAACTCGATCGGAAACCGGGGCAAAAAAAGCTGGGCCATGACGATTGCTTCTTTCACCGTGGCTGCCAATTTTGCAGTGCGCAAATGGGTTTCAAATTCGTTGCGGATAGCCTTGTATCCCTTTCCCCAATTGGAGCGGGACTGCAGGTCATAACCGGCGATCAGGTCGGGGTTGTCCAAAGTCTGTGCAGAAAGCCAATACTGCAGCGCGTTGGCGACCAGTCTGGTCCGGATGAAAGGAGAGGTCTCCTCGTCCGCATTCCCGCCGTACCACTTCATTGTGCTCAGTAAAATGTCGGCCAGCTTTTCGGCCTCAGGGCTTTGCAGGATTTTTTCCAGATAAACAGCCGGTGTCGCGCGGACTTGCCCGATCGTTTCCGAGGAAAGAATGCTTTTGGCGAGATAGTGCAGTAGTAACGGTTCGTCCTCAGGCAAAAACAGATTGACCGCATCGATTATTTCGGCGCGAACCTGGTCGTTATGGAGTAATTGCGCATCGAGTGGAGTGTCAGGAAATGCGTGTTGGAGAAGCTGAAATTTTTCCCGCTCCCGTTCTGTGGGCGGGCGCTTCAGATCGAGCGCTTCGAAATCGTCTTCCAGCCTCAAGCGATGGCTGGCGATTTTTTCTTGAAGGGCTGCAATAGCGCCCGGATGTTCCTGCGGATGTAGGCGCCTCCACGGGGCAAGCCCGTAAAACTGGCATATCCTCTCCATGCTGATGTAGCGGTTAGAGTGTATCGCTCCTCCCAGTAACGTCGCGGCCTGTTCGATCCGGGTCTTCAGCACCTGCCATTTTGAAAACTCCGTCAATGCCAAAGAAACTCGGTTGCCGTCGGTATCCCAGGCTTGATAGATAAAGTTGCCTTCATTGAAGCTAACGTAAAGATCAAAGTGCTGAAGTTTGAGCTTTGTACACATCGCTATGTAGTCGTTATCGCGCAGTAATTGCCACAGCGCGTTGTACCCGTCCTCGCTCACTCTATGTAGCGGTGAAAAAGGTCGAATCGGTATTGAGTTATGCAGATTGACGTCGCGCATTGCCGTCAGCATGAGTTCGTAATCTTCTAACTGGCCTCTGTACATCTGAGCATGTGAGAGTGTGGAGGGCGGTGTCGCGCTTAAAGTGTCTGTTGGCATTAGGGAGCTTCTCTTGAGTGTCAGTGGATTGGCGCATCGCTCAACGCAATGCAGCCGTGGTCCGATTTCAAGAGAAAATGAGCAAGAAGGAGCGGTACATAGTTATGGGGTGGCGTTTTTTTCGGGGAACTGTCGTGCGTGGTGTGTCCACATCTCTCTCTGAAAACAGTTATTTACCTGCACTTGCCCATAGAAAGGGCTTCTCGCTTGCCGGGATCGAAAACGCACCCTAGTCTAGCTGTAGCGATCACGTTGGATGATGATCGGGCAGTGCTAAAACAAGGGACCTCATGAATCGAACGCGGACTCTCGGAACGCCACGGTTGTTGGGCATTGTCTGGCCATTTATCGCCGTCGTGCTGTTTCAGGCCTTGCTGGGCGGCGTCAGCCTTTATGTACTTTCGGCAGTGCGCGGCTATGTCGCCGGTGAAAGCCTCTGGTCCAAAGGCCAGAAAGACGCCATCTATTACCTCAATCTCTACGCCGACAGTCACGACGAGACGATATTCAACAAATACCGGAACGCGATTGCCGTGCCTCAGGGGGGGCATGAGTTGCGGGTGGCGCTGGATGGTCAGCCGCCGAATATCGAAGCCGCGCGCGTGGCGGTCCTCAAGGGCGGCAACCACCCGGATGACGTCAATAGTGTGATCTGGCTGTACCTGAATTTCAGGCACTTCAGTTACCACCAGAAGGCCATTGACCTCTGGAGGGTGGGCGACGCGTATATGGTGCAACTCGATGACATTGCGCGGGAGATGCATCAGCGCATCGCCACCGGCCAGGCCACCGATGCCGATATCAAGCGCTGGAAAGATCAGATATTCGTCATCAACGAAAGTGTGACACCGGCAGCGAAGGCCTTCAGCGATGCCTTGGGTGAAGGCTCGCGGAGGATCCTGCGGCTGTTGCTGGTGATCAACCTCGCCACCGCTCTGGGCTTGATTGTCCTGGCCCTGATGCGCACGCACAAACTGCTCAAACAGCGTCATGCGTTCGCTGACGCGTTGCAGTTGGAGAAGGAGCGAGCACAGATCACCCTGCAATCGATTGGCGATGGTGTGATTACCACCAATGTCGACGGCGCAATTGCCTACATGAACCCGGCCGCCGAGGCGTTGACGCACTGGAAGGCCGAGCAGGCGACAGGTTTGCCCCTGGCTGCGCTGTTCAATCTGCTGGACGAGAACGCCCAGGCCGACGGCTTTACGCTGATCGAGCACATCCTGAGCGGTCAGCTCAGCGGTGGCAGCGAGCATTCCAAGTTGATTCAACGGCTGGATGGCAGCACGGTTTCGGTCACGCTGGTCGGTGCACCTATCCGCAATGCCGGCAAGGTCAGCGGCACCGTGCTGGTGTTGCACGACATGACCCAGGAGCGGCAATACATTGCCAATTTGTCCTGGCAGGCCACCCATGACGCCTTGACCGGGCTCGCCAATCGCCGCGAATTCGAATATCGCCTGGAACAGGCGCTGCACAACCTGACGCGGCATCCGGGGCGTCATGCCCTGATGTTTCTCGACCTGGACCAGTTCAAGCTCGTCAACGATACCTGCGGCCACGCGGCGGGAGACGAGTTGTTGCGGCATATCTGCGCGTTGCTGCAATCGGGCTTGCGCGAAAGCGATACCCTAGCCCGTCTGGGCGGCGACGAATTTGGCATCCTGCTGGAGAACTGTGCGCCGGAAGCCGCGGAGAAAATCGCCGAGGGTCTGCGCCTGACCGTGCAGAACCTGCACTTCGTTTGGAAAGGCCGGCCGTTCGTGACCACTGTGAGCATCGGGCTGGTGCATATCAATCAGCACCCGACCACCCTCGAAACATCGCTGCGCGCCGCCGACATGGCCTGCTACATGGCCAAGGAAAAGGGCCGCAACCGGGTTCAGGTCTATCACGCCGATGACTCGGAACTGTCCCTGCGCTTTGGCGAAATGGCGTGGGTGCAGCGCTTGCACATGGCGCTGGAAGAGGACCGCTTTTGTCTGTATGCCCAGGAAATCGCAGCATTGGGTCATGTCGAACAGGGGGGCGGGCATATAGAAATCCTGCTGCGCCTGCATGACGAAGCCGGGCGCATGATATTGCCCGACAGTTTTATTCCGGCGGCGGAACGTTATGGGTTGATGACTTCGCTTGATCGCTGGGTTGTGCAGAATGTTTTCAAGATCATTGCCCAATGTATATCGGAGAAACACAAAGAGCCGTTGGCGATGTGTGCGATTAATCTGTCAGGCACAACTATCGGAGATGAGGCGTTCCTGGACTTCCTGCGTCAACAGTTCGTTACTTATTCCATACCTCCTGAAATGATTTGTTTTGAAATCACTGAAACCAGTGCTATTTCCAATCTTGGAAGTGCAATTAGATTTATTAATGAACTCAAAGGCTTAGGTTGTCACTTTTCGTTGGACGACTTTTGCGCCGGTATGTCCTCATTCGCCTATTTGAAACATTTGCCTGTAGACTTCCTGAAGATCGACGGGAGTTTCGTAAAGGATATGCTGGACGACCCGATTAACCGCGCCATGGTCGAAGTGATCAATCACATCGGTCATGTAATGGGTAAGCGTACGATTGCCGAGTTTGTTGAAACACCCCAGATTGAGCAGGCATTGCTGGAGATCGGGGTGGATTACGCTCAAGGGTATGTGATTGAGCGCCCGCATCTGTTTACCTGCGATAGTTTACAAAGTCGTCCTGCCAGGCCTCAGCCGTTGTTGTTCAAGGCGCCTGGCACGTTCCGTTGAAATCTCTTGCTGATCCTTACAATCACAATCAAAAGGAACCCGACAGTGATCGACACATTCAACCGAACCGGCCCCCTCATGGAAGCTGCAAGTTATCCCGCCTGGGCTCAGCAATTGATCCAGGACTGCAGCGAGAGTAAACGCCGGGTTGTCGAACACGAATTGTACAGGCGCATGCGAGACAACAAACTCAGCGCAAAGACCATGCGCAACTACCTCATTGGTGGTTGGCCCGTGGTTGAACAATTCGCGTTATATATGGCACAGAACCTCACCAAGACCCGTTTTGCCCGCCATCCCGGCGAGGACATGGCGCGACGATGGTTGATGCGCAACATTCGTGTGGAATTGAACCATGCCGATTACTGGGTGCACTGGAGCCGTGCGCATGGCGTCAGCCTGGAAGATCTGCAGGCGCAAAAGGTGGCCCCTGAACTTCACGCCTTGAGCCATTGGTGCTGGCACACCAGTTCGGCGGATTCGCTGATCGTGGCCATTGCTGCCACCAACTACGCCATTGAAGGCGCGACAGGTGAATGGTCGGCGCTGGTCTGTTCCAATGGCCTCTACGCGGCATCGTTCCCCGAAGAAGATCGCAAGCGAGCCATGAAGTGGCTGAAGATGCATGCCCAGTATGATGACGCCCATCCATGGGAAGCGCTGGAAATCATCTGCACGTTGGCGGGGCTGAACCCGAGCACGTCACTGCAGGCTGAATTGCGCGCGGCCGTGTGCAAAAGCTACGACTACATGTTCCTGTTCCTGGAGCGTTGCATCCAGCTTGAGCATTCGGCAAAGGCTCCGGTCGCGCGTGAGCGCAGGGCATTGGCCGAAAGCTGATCTGTCGTACAACCATTGAAAAAGCCCGCGCCCTCTGTCGAGGGGCGGGCTTTGTCGTATTGGTCGCAAGCCCTCAGGCGCTGACTTTCAGTCCAATCAGTCCGGCAATGATCAATGCCACGCTGGCCAGCCTGAACAGTGCCATGGACTCACCAAACAGGATGATCCCGGCGATGACCGTGCCGACGGCACCGACGCCGGTCCAGATCGCATAGGCCGTGCCCAAGGGCAATTCCTTCATCGCCAGGCCGAGCAGGCCAAGGCTGATGGCCATCGCGGCAACCGTCAACGCAGTAGGGAGAGGACGGCTGAAACCATCGGTGTATTTCAGCCCGACAGCCCAGCCCACTTCGAACAGGCCGGCGAAAAACAGAATGATCCAGGACATGAGAGACCTCCATCGATTGACGGGGTCGTCCCCAGATTAATGACTCGATCGAGCCGCGAGGTCGTCCTCACGTTGCGCCGTATGGTGCCCATCATTAACCCGGGGATCAAGTTTGGCGCTTATTCAGTCACTTGCCGAGCCGCCGTTTCCCGATCTTCTTTCTCACTCATCCGGCGGAAATACGTCGAGAGCAGCGCTCCGGAAATGTTGTGCCACACACTGAACAACGCGCTCGGCACCGCCGCCAGCGGCGAGAAGTGAGCACTGGCCAGCGCGGCGCCCAAACCGGAGTTTTGCATGCCGACTTCCAGCGCCAGGGATTTACGCTGAGCCAGGGGCAGCTTGAACAGCCGTCCGGTGAAGTACCCGAGCAAGTAGCCAAAGCTGTTGTGCAGCATCACCACGGCCATGATCAGCAGGCCGGACTCGGCTATTTTCGCCTGGCTGGCAGCGACGACAGCGGTGACGATGATCACGATGCTGACCACGGAAACCAGCGGCAACACGTCCACCGCGTGGCGAACCCGGTCGCCTAGCAGGCGCTGAGCGACCACGCCGAGCACGATGGGCAGCAGCACCACCTGCAGGATCGACCAGAACAGCTCCATGAATGACACCGGCAACCAGGCCGAAGCCAGCAACCAGATCAACGCCGGGGTCAGCAGCGGAGCGAGGAGGGTGGTGACGGCGGCGATGGCCACCGACAGCGCCAGATCCCCGCGGGCGAGCCAGGTCATCACGTTCGAGGAGGTGCCGCTCGGGCAGCAGCCGACAAGAATGACGCCGACGGCAATTTCCGGCGGCAAGTGGAACACCTGGCAGAGCAGCCACGCCACACCGGGCATGATCACAAAATGCGCAACGACGCCCAGCGCCACGCGCCACGGATGGCGGGCGACTTCAGCGAAATCTTCGAGTTTGAGGGTCAGGCCCATGCCGAACATCACCAGCCCCAGCAAGGGGACGATGGCGCCTTTCAGGCCGATGAACCACGCCGGTTGCATGAAGGCCACGACGGCGAAAATCAGAACCCAGTAAGCGAAGGTGTTGCCGACAAAGCGGCTCAATGCAGCCAGTGCACGCATGGCCTGATCCTTATTATTAAGTAGCACTGCAAAAACCACTGTGGGAGCGAGCCTGCTCGTGAAGGCGGTTCATCATTCAACACTTATGTCGTCTGACACTCCGCTTTCGCGAGCAGGCTCGCTCCCACAATGGGTATCACCTGTTGTTAGATCCCTTGCGGAGTCTCTTCACCGCCCAGCGCTTCAACCAGCGCCGGGAGGAAGTCGCCGAAAGTCAGCATCATCAGGGTGAAACTGGCATCCAGCTGGCCGAGGGCCTCTTCGCCGCCGTCCTGTTCCGCCTGATCCTGCAGCAGGTCTTCGAACTTCAGGCGTTTGACCACCATCTTGTCATCGAGGACGAAGGACAGCTTGTCCTGCCAGGCCAGCGACAGCTGAGTGACCACTTTGCCGGTGCTCAGGTGCAACTGGATTTCTTCGCTGGTCAGGTCCTGACGCTTGCAACGCACGATACCGCCGTCTTCGTGGGTGTCGCGCAGCTCGCACTCGTCCAGCACAAAGAAGTCATCCGCGGCTTTCTGGGTGGTGACCCATTCCGTCATGGTGGCGGTCGGGGACATTTTCACGGTCAACGGACGTACCGGCAGGGTGCCGATCACTTCACGCAGGGTCGACAGCAGGTCTTCGGCACGTTTCGGGCTGGCCGAGTTGACCAGAATCAGACCTTGTTTCGGCGCGATGGCAGCGAAGGTCGACGAACGACGGATAAAGGCGCGCGGCAGGAAGGCCTGGATGATTTCATCCTTGATCTGGTCGCGTTCCTTTTTGTAGACCTTGCGCATTTGTTCGGCTTCGATCTCTTCGACCTTTTCCTTCACGGCGTCGCGCACGACGCTGCCGGGCAGAATGCGTTCTTCTTTACGCGCGGAGATCAGCAGGAAGTCGCCGCTGACGTGCACCAGTGGTGCATCTTCGCCCTTGCCGAAGGGCGCGACGAAACCGTAGGTGGTCAACTCCTGGCTTGCACATGAACGCGCCAGTTTGGTGGCCAGTGCAGTTTCCAACGCCTCGGCATCAAAAGGCAGATCTTGGGTCAGGCGATAGATAAGCAGGTTTTTGAACCACATGGGGCGAGTCTCTCCTTTATACAAAGTGGGGCATTATTCTCTTCGTGGCGCCATAGGCCAACCCTTCTCTAAGCCTTTGGAAGGCCTGAAAAAATTATTTAAAAAAGTGCTTGCCAGAGGTGAGGTCGCTCCGTAGAATGCGCGCCACACCGAAAGTGAAGGGTGATTAGCTCAGCTGGGAGAGCGTCTGCCTTACAAGCAGAATGTCGGCGGTTCGATCCCGTCATCACCCACCATTCGCTTCAAGTGTTACGCGCAGCGGTAGTTCAGTCGGTTAGAATACCGGCCTGTCACGCCGGGGGTCGCGGGTTCGAGTCCCGTCCGCTGCGCCATATTCGGTAACCTGGAACGCTGAACGCCAGGTCACCACGGAAAAGCCCGCTAACGCGGGTTTTTTTCTGCCTGAAGTTCCTGCAGGATGCGTCGTTTCACTGGTTTTCAGATTTTTTTGAATTATTTATCAATTAAATCAACACTTTATGAAAATCTGTGGCACAATGCGCCCCGCAACGAAGGTAAAGGGTGATTAGCTCAGCTGGGAGAGCGTCTGCCTTACAAGCAGAATGTCGGCGGTTCGATCCCGTCATCACCCACCATTTACTTTCAACGCTACGCGCAGCGGTAGTTCAGTCGGTTAGAATACCGGCCTGTCACGCCGGGGGTCGCGGGTTCGAGTCCCGTCCGCTGCGCCATATTCGGTAACCTGGAACGCTGAACGCCAGGTCACCACGGAAAAAGCCCGCTTTAAGCGGGCTTTTTGCTGTCTGGGGTTTGGCTTTTTTGCTGGCTCCTACTGAAAAAGCGACCTTCGGGTCGCTTTTTTCGTTTGTGCCTGCTTACTGTTCGGCGTTTCTGCTGTGCCGGTAATCGCTGACTGCCTCGTAAACAGCTTTGCGCAAGCGGTTGATGCCGCCAATCGGGCGATGGGCCTCCACTCCGAACCATGGATTGAATGACTGGTTGTCGCATTGCAGGTTCAGCGCTGGCGTGTCGAAGTCCTGAGCGGGTACGTTGATCCGCGCCACTGTCTGGAAAGGCGCGTCGCTTTCCCTCCATTCAACACTGGTGTCTTCGATCGGCATGTACTTGTCTGCATCTTGCTGCTGGATTTGCAGTACAAAACAGGCGGGCGCACGGTCGGTCGACAGCTGCTGGTTCAGCGCATTGCGCAGAAAGTTCGGTAACTTCTGGTTTTGCGCGGGCAGGGCGTAGGCCGGGCAATTGGCCGGGGCGGGCATGACCCGAAACTTGGCATTGGCCTCACCGAATTTGTAGGGCGAAACCGAAAAGTACGTCGTTTGGGTCGGGCTCGGTGGTGGCGGAGAAAGCGTCGCCAAGGCGATAAACAGATGACGAACCTGCCAGGTGCGTGGATCCCAGCCCGGAAAGAACGCCATTACCTTTTTTCCGTCAGCCTGAGCGGCGACATTCTGACGATACTCGGCGACATCGCTGACAAAGAAGTTTGGATGGCTGAACATCACGAAGTCCTGCTCGCCGCGACGCTGTTGATCGCTGAGCAGTTGTTTGCCTGGCACATCGAGCAGTTTGATCGCCATGCCCCGTGCATCGCGGATGCTGTCGAATTGCGGGTAAGCATTGCCGTTGGACAGGCGCAACGTCGCTTGCCAGGTCTTGCCCGGCTCACTGAACACACCTTGACGCAACTCTGCCGCGAGATCCGGCAACACCTGCACCTCGGCCTTCACGCAGCCATGGGCCTTGGCATGGGCATCACGTAGATAACGGGTGCTTTCGCGGTGTTGATCGACAATCCGCACGGCGGTCTGGATCACATCCTGGGTCATGGCGGCCTCGCCATCCGGAATCTGCTCCAGTGCCGAGACCGGTCCACGGTGCTGCCAGGCAAACCAGGCAGTGGCCAGTGCCCAGCCGAGCAAACCGATGCACAGCAGAATCAGCAGGGTTTTGCCAAGCAGGCGGCCCAGCCACAACCAGAACCGGGCGAGCATCGGCAAATCCTTCTTGAAGGTGGTCATGATCATGGTAATTGCGCCTCCAGCGGGCCGCCCAGCACTTTCAGGTACTCCAGCAACGCCCAGCGTTCCTCGGGTTGCAGGAGTCGGCCAATCACCCCGTTGCCGTGTTTACCGGCGCGGAACTCATGGCCACTGTTGTGGTTGCCGGTAAGGCGTGTATCGAACAGGAAGCCGTTGGTGAAGGCTTCGGTGCGATAGCCCAGATGTTTTGGGTCGTACTCGAATGTGCCTTTATAGAAGGTGGCCGCGCGTTCGTATTGGGGCGAGAGCAATTGATAAATGCTCGGCACCGATCCGTTGTGCAGGAACGGCGCTGTCGCCCAAACGCCGGCCAACGGCCGAGCCTTGTAGGCGACCTTTTCACGAACGCCGATCGGCAGGCCGAAGCCGTCGAGCCGGGGTTTCTCCACTGCTGTGACCTTGGCCTCCCGGTAAGCCCTGTCCTCGACGAAAGCCGTGACGTAGGCCAGCCCCTTGGCCACCGAAAGCTGACTCAGGTCCAGCGGTTCTTCCGGTGTCGGGTGCAGCTTCACGTCCATCTGTGCCAACTCCGTCGGGTCCCATTGCAGCGCGGTCAGGTCGAAACGGTGGCTGGCAATGTTGTTCGCTGCAGTTGGATCGGTGCCGATGACGTCGACGGGCAGCATGTGTAACTGCTGCACCCAACGCTCGCCTTCCTGGGTTGTCCGTGGGACGTGGCAGCCCGCGCAGTTTTCCGTAAACAGCGCTCGGCCCTTGGCCGCGAGCGGTTTGTCGATGGCTCCGAGCAGATCTTCCGGCCAGGCCGGCGGTTTGAGTCGCTGCAGGGTTTCTTCGATCTGGTGTAAGTCGCGCACCCGGACGCTGGACGGGTAGCGATAGTCGCCCTTGAGTGGCTGCCCATTGCTGTCGAAGAAACTCAGCGTGGCGCCTACCCCCAGGGCCTCGCCGATGTTGCGAGCCATCGGCTGCTGTGCCGAACCGTTCCACTGCACCCAATCGAAGGTCCACATGTCCCACAGTTGTGGATAATCGACAGGCGCGTTGGCTACCCGATAGTTGGTGGGTGATATCGCGTCACCAAAACTGGCGTTGGCAATACGCCCGAACGCATCGGTACGGCCAGGGCCTTCCTCGGTAGGGTAGAGCCCACGGTGAGTGTCGTTCCAGGCGACTTTCAGGAAGGTGTCGAGAGAGGTCTTGAAGTCTTTGCGCAGTTGTTGATGCCGGGCGTCGTAGTCCTGGCCCAGCACGTTGCGAGCGAAACGCTCGAATTTCCATGGGTTGTAGTAAGTCGAAGCGAGACTGGCGACCAGTGCCTGTCCGAAACTGCCACCGCGCAGTGTAGGAACGCTGGAAGGCAAGACATGCTGCGCCGAACCGCCATCGATGCGGATAGCCTGGCCGTTGAAACGCAACTCGCCGGTGTGGCAGGCGGCACAGGTGATGTCCAGAAACTGGTCCGGGTTGCCTGGGTTTTGATGGCGGGCAAAGCCCACGGGCAGGTTGCCGGGGTTATTGGGCGTGGCTTTCTGCGCGGGATCGACCAGAAAACCGAAGCGCGCGAGGTATTCCGGAGCGGCGAACCGCTGTTGCGAAAAAGGCAGTTCGAGCGCGGTGAACCAGTCGTAGCGCAAGCCTTTGACTTGAGTGCCTTGGGGCGTGAAGTAATAGGTCTGGCGGTCCGTTGCGCTCCACTGCTCCAGGTAATGCACCTGCTGCGCGGGCGTCCAGGTCGGCAGTTTCGGGTTGGCGACGTAATACAGAATCACGGCCAGGCACAGGCCCAGCAACGCAACGATCAGAACCAGCAAGCGATAAAAGAGGCCCAAGATAAACATCCTTGTCGATTTGTCGCTCTCTTATGCCTGAGCTGCAAACGTGCGGCAAGTAGCCATTACGCCAAGTATTGTGGGACAGGTCAGTTGTGTCGGTGAGGCGAAGATGACAGAAGCTTCATCACCCGATTCCGGAAATGCGTTAAAACACCTGAACTTATCAGAAGTTTCCTGCTCTCATGCCGGTAGCCATTGGTCGTGGCCGCCTGATAAGCTCGCGGCTTTACTCGATTGCCCTTTAGGCGCATGAACAAGGAAATAGCATGAAACAGCATCGGTTGGCGGCGGCGGTGGCCCTGGTTAGCCTGGTACTTGCGGGTTGTGACTCGCAGACCAGCGTAGAGCTGAAAACCCCGGCGCAAAAAGCTTCCTACGGGATTGGCCTGAACATGGGCAAGAGCCTGGCTCAGGAAGGCATGGATGATCTGGACTCCAAAGCCGTTGCCCAGGGCATTGAAGATGCCGTCGGCAAGAAAGAACAGAAGCTGAAGGATGACGAATTGGTCGAAGCCTTCGCGGCACTGCAGAAACGTGCTGAAGAACGTATGGCCAAAATGAGTGAAGAGTCGGCAGCCGCCGGCAAGAAGTTCCTCGAAGACAACGCCAAGAAAGCCGGTGTTACCACCACTGCTTCGGGCCTGCAGTATGAAGTGGTCAAGAAAGCCGACGGCGCACAGCCCAAGCCGACTGACGTAGTGACTGTTCACTACACCGGCACCCTGACAAACGGCACCGTCTTCGACAGCTCCGTCGAGCGCGGCAGCCCGATCGATCTGCCGGTCAGCGGCGTGATCCCGGGTTGGGTCGAAGGCCTGCAACTGATGCACGTTGGCGAGAAGTACAAACTGTACATCCCTAGCGAACTGGCTTACGGCGCCCAAAGCCCAAGCCCGGCGATTCCAGCCAACTCGGTGCTGGTTTTCGAGCTGGAGTTGCTGGCAATCAAGGATCCGGCAAAACAAGACGACGCTGCCAAGTAATTAGCGCCTGTCCTGACAACAACGCCTCGCCTATGCGGGGCGTTGTTGCATCTGGCGTCCGGCAAGGGTAAACAAAGCGAACGGATGTTGCAGGCAGGAGTCATAGCCATTGAGAGCGCCTGCGCTAGCGGCGCCGGAGCGCCAAGTCAATGAAATCTTGGGTTTTTTTATGTGAGTAAAAAACGCCCGATCTGAGTTGAGCCCTTATGAAACGGGGCTTTCAGCGGTGAAATGCAGGTCTGTTCACAAGGTTATCCACAATTTGTGTGGATAACATTTCAGCGGGAGGAAAGATGAAAACGCCTTGGAATTTTGCTCGTTTCCTGCCATTGGCCGGACGCCTGCTCGCCCGTGGACGATTGCCGACGCTGCTGTTCGCGGTGGCCAGCAAAGGTGCCAGCCAGGGTAACCGTTTGGGCAAGCTCAAAGATGACCTGCGTTTGTTGCAGGCGCTGTGCCTGGCTTACTGGCGCGGTGAATATCGGGCCATCAGCCCTAAAGCGCTGATCTCGGTGGTGGCAGGTCTGATGTACTTCCTGAGCCCGGTGGATGCTATTCCTGATTTCATTCCGGTGTTCGGCATGCTCGATGACATCGCCGTGCTGGCCTGGCTGATGAAGGTCCTCGACGACGAACTCAACGCCTTCCGGGCCTGGCGCAACCGCCAGTTGCCGGAGAAGCTCGCGGTGGTCGAGCGTTTGCCCGCTACCCCGGAGCAACTTCAGCTGCAGGGTCCGAAAAATAGCTGAGTCGATTCAGGATCATCCCTATATTCATGCCCCCGCGACCTTGGCCGCTGTTAGGATTACACTTCTAAGGAAAAGCGCCGACTCGCTAAGTGTCGTTGTCCTACGGGGAAGTCATGGATATTCAGATAATCACACGCGAAGGCGAGCCCGAGTATGCGGTTGTTCCGTGGGCTCAGTATCAGGCTCTACTCAAAGCAGCAGGTATCGATCAACAACCGTCGCGGGTCGCCCCGGAGCGTCACGCGGCAACACCAGACCAGATTCTTCCGGGTCTGGATCAACTACGCAGTTTGCGCGAAGGGAAGGGCATCGCCATCGAGGCGCTGGCCCGCACGGTAGGCATCAGCCCGTCTTATCTGGCCTTGATCGAAAGTGGCGAGCGTCAACCCGACGCAGCGATTCGCCGCAGCCTGGCCTGGGAATTGACGGTGCCAGGGTGGAGGGATGAATCGTGAGCGTACGCATCAGTCGTCAACATTGGGATGGGTTGCTGGGTGAGCTGGATCAGGCGCGCCGCCAGCGTCATCTGCTGACTTACCGCGCGTTGCTGGAGCGTCTGCAATTGCCGACGCCGGCCATGCAGACCCTGACCGCGGCCCTTGAACACTTGGCCGCACTGGACGCCAAGGCCGAGCAGCCACTGCGCAGCTCGCTGGTGATCAGCCAGGGCGCGAGTCGCCTGCCGCGCACCGGTTTCTTTGAATGTGTCGAGCGCCTGGGGCGTTTCTCCGGTCCGTCCGATGGCGTCGCCGCCGCCTCGTGGCATGCCTCGGAAGTGGTGCGAGTCTTCGAATACGAATACCCCGAATCGGCGGAAGCCTGAGTGTTTTTACGACTCAAGGCACGGGCCTCTTACTGGTTGGCCCGCAGGCTGTTTCACTGGTCATGGTTTGTGCGCCAGCCCCGTGGCTGGAAATGGCTCGAGGGCCAGTTCGCGCGCATGGCTAACCTGGGTGATGTTGGTGCCCAGAGCTTCTATGGCCATATCCTGACCTTTCGCGGCGTTGGCCTTGGGGCACGTGAGGAAGGTGTCCGATTGTTGCGTCTGGCGGCGTTGGCGGGCGATGGCAAGGCGGCGTATCAGGTGGGCGTGATCTGCCTGGCAGGGACGGCGAGCAAAGCGCCGGATCCGGATGAGGCGGCTCGGTTTTGGGCGATGGCTGCAGAAGCAGGACATCCGTTGGCCGAGATCAAACTCAAAGAGTTGGTGTCTCGCGGGTCTGAGTAATAACCCCACAGTTGTCCGATAAACGAACGTGGCGTGAGGGAAACCTCTCGCCACGTTTGCGTTTTTGCCTGCGTGTTTTTCGGTGATCAATATTTAGAGATTTGCCCTACAGCCACACCCTACTTTCCTGACTTCTTTCTGGACTGATCCCCCGCAAAGTCTCGCGCGCCCATTTTCTGCGCGAGGGATTGCTCATGATCGACCCGATTTTTCGCTTCACTTCATGCCGCGCGGTGGGTTGATGGAGCACATCGACCGTATCGAGCGGGAACTCGACAGCTTTCCGGACACCTTGTCCCTGTACCGCGAACAGCTGAAGCGTTGGTTCAACCGAGCGGCGGACACGGTCAGTCGCGCCACGGACATGCCTTCGCTGTTGGACATGGAGCGGCTGATAAAGCTTGGCGATTCGACGACCGCGGTGAGTAGTCGCGACGATGATTTTTTCTCGGGTTTTGCGCGGTGTCCTGCGAACGGAACTCTGGAG
>NZ_CABVIR010000011.1 GCF_902498065.1 Pseudomonas fluorescens
ATGCCTTCGGCCGCCGCATCGCCAAAACCGTCGACGACCACACCACCGAATTCTTCTGGCAGGGCGACAACCTCGTCGCCGAAAGCAGCCGCGAGCATTACCGCAGCTACGTCTACGAACCCGGCACCTTCCGCCCCCTCGCCATGCTCGACGGCAAAGGCCCGCGCAAGGCCTGCCCGTTTTACTACCAACTCGACCACCTCGGCACACCGCAGGAACTGACGGATTACGGCGGCGAAATTGTCTGGTCGGCGAAGTACAACGCCTACGGCAAAGTTACGCATCTGGCGTTTGGCGGGGGGGAGCAACTCGACCAACCGCTTCGATTCCAAGGCCAATACTTCGACAACGAGAGCGGCCTGCATTACAACCGGCATCGGTACTATGATCCGGAGGTGGGGCGGTACCTGACGCCGGATCCGGTGAAGCTGGCGGGTGGGCTGAATCAGTATCGGTATGCGCTGAATCCGACGGGGTGGGTTGATCCGTTGGGGTTGAGCGGGAATTGTCCGCCGCCGGATAAGCTTGGGTGTAGGGCGCCGGATGATGCATCTGGCGCTAAGGTTGATGAGGGTGAGCCTGAGTTACCGAGGCCTAAGTTAAGTGCTGCGGAGCTTTCCGAGAACGAAATTAGACGGTTGGATAAAAGCCAGGGCATGCATATGGTGGGGAAACATAGTCCAGCGGTACCAGATGCCAAATGGAAGCAGCGAGCTATTGATGGTACGGATCCCATAACTGGTAGAACTCCTAAAAATAAAATAGGTAACCCCAGTTCTCGATTTTACAGCTGGGAACTGATGCATAAGGCTTATATCCTCGGAACCACGAGAACTGAACAAGGACTACCTCGTTTTACAGGAAAGGATAATAGAGATAATGACATTGTTCGGATGGAGCTCCCCGGCGCAGGGGAAGGGTATAAGCCGAATTCAAAGTCGAAACAAAACCCGAAACTCGTTGAACTTAATGGGTTTGAAATGAAATTTGATAAATTTGGCGTGCCTTTCACGCTATATCCAAAGTAGGTAATACGATGCTTATTGATCCTGGAACTGAGCAGCCATATATTCCGACACCTTCATATTTTTTAGGATGTTTCGATATATATGATCGTGAGGAGACCCTCGGAGAAGAGCTTGAGAGATACGACCCTAATAATCCAATAGATCGGGAGGAGTTAATACTGAAGTACTGCCTAACCAACAAGCGATCCTATCGTCACAGATATTTGCTTTATAAATGTTTAGAGGAGAGCCTTCAGGACAAGAATTACGATTTTCAGGCATTGCTTGAACATGATCCTGAAGAGTATTCGTCTCTCCCCGATGGTTGGGACGAGATGAATTGTCCACGGTTATTTTTCGAAGACATCTTTCGCTTGGCGACTATTCAGTGGAAGGACGACCTCCACAAGGCCAGTCTTGAAGATCAATCAACCTGGTAAGACTTGTTATCTCTGAGACAGATAGATTTATGACCGCTTCGCGCTCAATTCGCGAGCAGGCTCGTTCCTACAGGGTTGGAGTCGTGCCCAAAATTTTGGCGGAATGCCTCCATTCTGTAGGAGCAAGGCTTGCCCGCGAAGGCGGTCTTACAGGCTGCGAAATTTCTGGGCAAGGTCGTCGGAAGTTTCCTTCAAGTTGTAGCGGTTTCCATGAACTGGTGCGCATCGGGCCACATCGATAGTCTCTAGCGGTCACTGCAAATTCAGTGACAGGGTGTGGAAGCCCTTCTATCGTTAGGCGCGTCAAGCGCCACCAGTTCGGCGTTTTTTATCGTCTGTGATTTATGGTGGCTGTGCGCGGGGCGCTTTCGAGTGCGCCGAGTGCCTAACGTCTCGGTCTTCCACACCTGCGTACAGCCGCCACCCATTGCGTGGAAGTGATTGTTGGCGGTCCAATTCATACGTTAGGAATCTGACTGATGACAACTCTTCACCCCGACCCACCCTACGAAAAGCCAGCCCCACCCCCCGAAAACCGCTTCATGGCGCTCACCAGCAACTGCGACGACATGCCCACGCTGTTCGTCGATACCCGCGCACCGCTTGATGTTTTGTACGACGCGGCCAGCTATCGAATCCGCGCCGTCACCCAAGTCATGGAAAACCTGTCGATGCGCGGCTCGATCGAATGTCAGTCGTTCATCCTCAGTGATTTCGCCTTGCTCTGCGCCATTCCGTTGCGGGATGGGTGTGATGTGCTGGATGTGTTGGGGCGGCGATTGAAAGCGCGGCGTTCGGAGTAGCGCCGATCGCTGTTGTGGCGAGGGAGCAAGCTCCCTCGCCACCAAGATCAAAAGATCAGAGCGTTCGGCAGCTACAGGGGAATCGCGTATATCTGAGCTGCCGAAGGCTGCGATCTTTTTTGTGATTATCAGCGCTGCCCGGTTAATAACGCCTCTTCGCTAGCTGGCACCGCCAAACTATCAATCACATGCACGCTATACCCCGGCACATTTTTCGCGTGATGTTTGGCCTGCGACGCCATCTCCGCCAACTGGCTCGCATCGAGTTGTCCGCAGGCCTGTGGATGCAAATGCACCACACCAATCGACAGCGATAACAACGGAAATTCCTGCCGCACACCCTGGCGGTTCGGGGCGATGAAGCAGCCGGCTTCCAGGTGTTCGGCGCGGTAGAAGCGTCGGCACTGACTTTGGAAATCGTCGAGCAACTGGGTCAGGCGTTTGCGCCAGTCTTCGGGGCCGAGCACCAGCAGAAAGTCATCACCGCCGATATGGCCGACGAAGTCGCGGGACGGGTCGACGCGATCATTCAGACATTGCGCCAGGCACAGCAGGACTTCGTCCCCGCGGCCGTAGCCGTAGATGTCGTTGAAGGGTTTGAAACTGTCGATGTCCACGTAGCAGATCACCGATTCCCGTTGCTGTTGCAGCAGGCGCGTCAGGCATTGCTGGATCGGTACATTGCCCGGCAGCAGGGTCAGCGGGTTGGCGTAGCGGGCCTGCTGGATCTTCAGTTCGGTAATCAGCTTCAGAACGTCGATCACCCGGCCCAACCCCAGATACCCGCCGTTCAGGGTAATGATGAAGTCCTCTTCAATGCGTTGTCGTGCGCGGCTGGTGATCAGCCGGCTGACCTGTTGCAGCGACTGGCTCATTTCGACGGCGAGAAAGTCATCGTTCATCAAGCGGCTGATGGGCTTGCGGGCGAACAGGTCGGTGGCAAAGGGTTTGAGCAGGGCGTCCGACAGCGAATGCCGATGGACAATGCCACAGGGGTGGCCTTGTTCATCAAGCACAGCCAGCGAGTTGAGGTTGGCTTGGCGACGGAAAGCTTCCAGTACCGTGGCAGTCGGCGTATTGCGCGCGACCGCTGGCTGATCGATCAAAAGAGCGCTGAGGTCGCTGCCTTCGTCGTTCAGCGCCACAGCGGAACTGTCCTGTTTGGGCATCAGGTTTCGCGCATCCCTTGGCGGATGTTCTTGAGGACGGCAGAGCAAGTAACCCTGAACCAGATCAACGCCCATATCGGTCAACACCGCGAGTTCCTCCGGCAGCTCGATACCTTCTGCAATCACTTGTGCCCGAGAGGCTTTGGCGATTTGCATGATGGAGCCTACAAATTCGCGCTTGAGTGCATCCTGATGGATACCGTCGATGAAGTGTCGATCGATCTTTACATAGTCAGGTCGCAGCTCAGACCACAGGCGCAGGCTCGAATAACCGGCGCCCAAATCATCCAGGGCAATGGAAAATCCCATCGCCCGATAGTGATGCAGCGCATTTTGCAACAGCTGGAAATCGTCGGTCGGCGTCTGTTCTGTCAGTTCGATGACCACCTGGCTGGGCGGTATGCCGAAATCCTGCAGCAGTTGCAGGGTGCGACCCGGTTGATGAGCCGCTTCAAGCAGCGATTCCGGTGACACGTTGAGAAAGAGTTTGCCCGGCAGCTTTTGTTCATTGAAGCGCCGGCAAGCGCTCTCACGGCAGGCAATTTCCAGCTCGTTCAAACGGCCAGCCTGGCGGGCGACGGCGAACAAGGCGATAGGCGAGTGCAGCGGGCTGTTGGAGGGGCCGCGGCTGAGCGCTTCGTATCCGACAATGCGTCGTTCAGAGAGCGAAATGATTGGCTGGAACAGGCTGTGCAAACCGCTTTGAGTCAGTATTGAACTCAATGCACTCAGCTGTTCGGTAGTGGTCATGGCAATCTCTGGCGAAAAAAAAAAGGACTGAGAGCCAAAGCTCTCAGTCCTTTATTTCACGACAGAATGATGACTGTTTGATGACGCTAAGGAAGAGTCAGCATTAAATTGCCATCATCTTGCACGTCACCACTCAGTGCTTGGCGACTGCGGTGTTGAGTTTCAGGTAGTCCAACAGAATGCGACCGGTTTCGCTCAGGTAGGCATCGTCTTCTGGTTTGGTCTTGTCCGGCTCGGCCGCCAGGGCATCTTCGTCTTCTTTTTTCAGCTCTTTGAGCGGTTCTTCGCCTTTGGCTTTGCGACGGATGTTTTCCATCGCCAGTTGCTTGGCTTCGATATCGCTGTGTTGCGCACGACGTTCAGCTTCATTGAGGCTGACGGTTTTTTCTGTCATCAGTTTCTGCGCCAGGGCCAATTTGTCGCGGATGAACACGAACTCCGCATCCTTGGTCGAACGTACGTCATGCTCGGACTTGAGCTGCGCAATGTACGGTTTGAACGGATCGATCGCAGGCTTGATGGCCGCGCGGATGGTGTCCCACGGCATGGCTTCCGGCAAGGCACTCTCGCCAATTTCCTTGGTGTCAATGATCGACGGGTAATCGATGTCCGGCAGTACGCCCTGATGCTGGGTGCTCTGCCCGGAAACCCGGTAGAACTTGGCCAGGGTCAGTTTCAGTTCGCCATGGTTCAGCGGCTGAATGGTCTGCACGGTGCCTTTGCCGAAGGTCTGGCCGCCAATGATCAGCGCGCGGTGGTAGTCCTGCATGGCGCCGGCAAAAATCTCCGAGGCCGAGGCGGACAAGCGGTTGACGAGCAACGCCATCGGGCCTTTGTAGAACGCGCCCGGGTTTTCATCTTCGAGCACATCGACCCGGCCATCGGCGTTACGCACGAGTACGGTCGGCCCCTTGTCAATGAACAGACTGGTCAGCTCGGTGGCTTCCTGCAAGGAACCGCCGCCGTTGTTGCGCAGGTCGATGACCACGCCGTCGACCTTGTCTTTCTGCAACTCGGTCAACAGTTTCTTGACGTCGCGCGTGGTGCTCTTGTAGTCCGGATCGCCGGCACGGAAGGCCTTGAAGTCGAGGTAGAAGGCCGGGATCTCGATGACGCCGAGCTTGTAGTCCTTGCCGTCCTGTTTCAGGTTGAGAACCGACTTCTTCACTGCCTGATCTTCAAGCTTCACCGCTTCGCGGGTGATCGGCACGATCTTGGTGGTCTGGTCGTTCGGCGCATTGCTGGCCGGGATGACCTCCAGGCGCACCACGGTGCCTTTCGGGCCACGGATCAGCTTGACCACTTCGTCCAGGCGCCAGCCAACCACGTCGACCATCTCTTTGTTGCCCTGGGCAACGCCGATGATCTTGTCGGCCGGTGCGACCTGCTTGGTCTTGTCGGCAGGGCCGGCAGGCACCAGGCGCACAACTTTCACCTGGTCGTTATCGCTCTGCAACACAGCGCCAATGCCTTCGAGGGACAGGCTCATGTTGATGTCGAAGTTTTCCGCATTATCCGGCGACAGATAGTTGGTGTGCGGGTCGTAGGACATGGCGAAGGTGTTGATGTACGCCTGGAAGATGTCTTCCGCGCGGGTCTGGTCCAGGCGAGCGAGCTGATTCTTGTAGCGCTTGGTCAGCGTTTCCTGAATCTGCTTGGGTTCTTTGCCCGCAATCTTCATCCGCAGTACTTCATCCTTGACGCGTTTGCGCCACAGGTCGTCGAGCTCTGCGGTGGACTTGAGCCAAGGAGCGTCCTTGCGGTCTATCAGCAAGGTTTCCTTGGCGGTGAAGTCGATCTTGTCGACGCCCTTGTTCAGCTCTGCAAGGGCAAAGTCCAGACGCGTTTTTACGCGGTCCAGGTAGCGCTTGTAGATGGTGAAACCGGCATTGAGGTCGCCGCTTTTGAGGAAGTCGTCGAACTGGGTTTTCCACTTGTCGAATTCGGCAATGTCGCTGGCCATGAAGTAGCTGCGCGACGGATCCAGCAGCTTGAGGTAGCTGTCGTAGATGATTACAGAGCGCGCGTCGTCGAGCGGCGGCTTGCTGTAATGGTGACGCTTGAGCAACTCGACGACATTCAGACTGGCGATCACTTCGTCACGATCTGGCTGAAGCTTGTCCCAGCTATTGGCTGCGAACGTATTGCTCGACATCGGCAGCAGGCCGATACCAATAAATAGGGCGAGGGCGGTGCTGGGGAACAGATGCTTCATGCTGATTCGACGCGGGGACAATTGATCACGCATATTAGGCCGTCTTTGAAGTCGCCGGTTCCACAAAGGGCCGGTCACATAATGCAAGAAAGCCCGGAGCTACAGCTACGGGCTCAGTCCAGACTCACTATGGAGGCACTGTGAAAGCATTGCAAGGCGTGGAAGGTCAAGTGGAGTGGCTTGAAGAGCCCAGTCCTACATGTGATGTAGGGCAAGTTCGCATTCGGGTAGCGGCAGCGGGCCTCAATCGCGCCGATTTGTTACAGAAGGCGGGACTTTATCCGCCACCGCCGGGGGCCAGTCAGGTACTGGGTCTGGAGTGTTCCGGGGTGATCAGCGAGGTCGGCCCTGGCTCGTCGTGGCAGGTCGGTGATCGGGTCTGTGCCTTGCTGGCCGGGGGCGGGATGGCCGAAGAGGTGGTTGTCGACGGACGGCATGTTCTACCGGTGCCCGAAGGATTGTCCCTGGTAGAGGCGGCAGCGCTACCCGAAGTCTATGCGACCGTTTGGCTGAATTTGTTTCAATTGGCCGCGCTCAAGCCGGGTGAGAAAGTTCTTCTGCACGCCGGAGCAAGTGGAATCGGTTCAGCTGCCATTCAGCTGTGCAAGGCGTTTGGCAACCCGTGCTGGGTCAGCGTCGGTTCTGCCGAGCGGCTGGCTTACTGCGAAGCGCTGGGTGCCCAGGGTGGCGTGGTACGCACCGACGAACTTGAAAGCTTGAGCGACCTGGGTCCGTTCGATGTGATTCTCGACCCGGTCGGCGGCAACTACGCTGCACTGAATCTGAAGCTGCTGGCCCGTGATGGCCGTTGGGTGCTGATCGGCTTGATGGGCGGCCGTGAGGCAAAACTGGATCTGGCGCAGGTACTGGCCAAACGTGCGCAGTTGCTGGGTTCGACCTTGCGCAACCGGGACGATCAGTTCAAGGCGGATCTGTTCAGTGATCTGAGCCAGCATGTCTGGCCGTTATTTGCCGAAGGGCGGTTGAGCCCGCAGTTGGCGAAGACCTTCCCGATCAAGGATGCCGAAGCGGCGTTTGCCGAGTTGGCGACGAACAAGGTGGCGGGGAAGTTGGTGTTGGTGATCGACGAAAGCCTTACTTGACAACACCGAACCTGTGGGAGCGGGCTTGCCCGCGATGAACGATGACGCAGCTATCACAGACATACCGCGTCGCCTGAATCGCGGACAAGTCCGCTCCCACCGGATCTGCGTTACTTCCAGCTATGGATCGGCCAGCCGGCTTTTTCGGCGTGCTCGAGCAGTACCGGATCAGGGTTCACCACGTGTGGGAAATCTACCTTCAGCAGCAGCGGCAAATCGTTGCGTGAATCCGAGTAGAAACTCGCGCCCTCCAGGTTTTCTTCTTCCGCATCCAGCCACTCCAGCAAGCGCGTGATCTTGCCTTCACGGTAGGTCAGCGTGCCGACGGTGTGGCCGCTATAAACCCCATGCAACACTTCCAGCTCGATGCCGAGAATCTCGTCGATGCCCAAACGGTCGGCAATCGGCCTGACCAGGTGCGTACCCGACGCCGAAATCACCAGAATCCGGTCGCCCGCCTTGCGGTGCGCGGCGATGGCTTTGGTGGCGTCGCTGAAGATGATCGGTTCGATGAAGTCTTCCACCCACGGGCCCACCAGATGGTCGACCTCTTCCGGCGTGCGTCCGATCATCGGCTCGAGGCTGAAGGTCATGTAGTCCTCCATGCGCAGCTTGCCGTGGCTGTAAGCGTCCATCAATTCGTTGTTCTGACGCATGAACGACTCGGGATCGACCCAGCCCAGCCGGCCCATCTGTTCGCTCCAGAGGGTGGCGCAGTCGCCGTGGATCAGGGTTTCGTCCAGATCAAAAATTGCCAGGGCCATCAGTGCAGTTCTCTCTTCAACATCAGCAAAGTCATCAGGCTACCTCACACAGGGCCGACGGATCGATGGAAAGCGCCAAGCGCTGACCATCGGGGTGCAGATCGGCCGCCGAGCGGTTGAGCACATCCACCACCAATTCCACGCCGCGAGCTTCAACCCGGTAGCGAATCACGTTGCCAAGCAGGCTATGGCTGCGCACTTGAGCGTCTAGCTCGCCATTCAGGCTCAGTTCGATGGCTTCCGGGCGAATCGCCAGGCGATGGGTGATTGGTCGTTGCAGCAGTTTCGTGGCGCTGTCGGCGTCCAGCAGGTTGTAGTTGCCGATGAAGCCGGCGGCAAAAACATCCACGGGCGCGGTGTACAGGGTTTCGGCGTCGCCGCTCTGTACGATTTTTCCTTGATTCATCAGGAAAATCCGGTCAGACATGGTCAGGGCTTCTTCCTGATCGTGTGTGACGAAGATCGTAGTCAGGCCGAGTTCGCGCTGGATCTGACGGATCTGTTCGCGCAAGTGCTTGCGAATCCGCGCATCGAGGGCCGACAGCGGTTCGTCCAGCAACAACAGACGTGGACGAGTCACCAATGAGCGGGCGAGGGCGACACGCTGACATTGACCGCCGGACAGTTGATGCGGATAGCGCGCAGCGAAATCGTTGAGTTCCACCAGTTGCAACACTTCGGCGACGCGCTTCTGGCTGTCGTCGCTGTTGACCTTCTGCATGCGCAAACCGAAGGCGACGTTCTGCTCCACGGTCATGTTGGGGAACAGCGCATAACTCTGGAAGACCATGCCGATGCCGCGCTTCTGCGGGCTCAGCGGTACGAGATCGTGGCCATCGAGCAGGATCTTGCCGCCATCTACCGACGTCAGCCCGGCGATGCAGCGCAGCAGCGTCGATTTACCGCAGCCGGACGGGCCGAGGAGGGTGACGAATTCACCCTTGCGGATTTCGCAGTTGATGTCGCTGAACACCGTGGTGCCCGCGTAGTTTTTCTGTAAGTGTTGGACGCTGACATAGCTCATTCGCTTTTGTCCTTGTTCAAGATATTGGCCGCCCAGGTCAGAACCAGCACAAAGAGGAAGTAGGAAATCACCACCGCACTGGTGAAGTGGCCGCTGCTGTTACGCATGTTGTTGAGGTAGACCTGCAGGGTTTCGTAACGGGTACCGACAAGGATATTGGCGAATACGAACTCTCCGAACAGGAACGAGAACGACAGCAGCAACGCCACCATCAAGCCCTTGCGCAGGTTCGGCAGTACGACCAGGAACGCAGCTTGCCAGGTGCTGGCGCCGAGGAGTTGAGCGGCGTCCATCAGGTCGTGCAGGTTGATGGCTTGCAGGTTATTGGTGATTGCCCGGTACATGAACGGCAGCGCCACGGTGAAATAGCAGCCGATCAGAATCCAGGGCGTGCCGACCATCGCGAGCGGCCCCGACCCGTAGAGCTGCAACAACCCCACCGATGACACCACCGGCGGCACCGCGAACGGCAGCAGGATCAGGATGTTCATCCACGCGTCGAGTTTCGGGAAGTGGTAATGCACCACGAACAGCAGCGGCAGAATCAGCACCACTGCCAGGATCAGCGAGCCGACGCAGACGAGCAGCGATTGGCCGAAAGCACTCAGGAAACGCGGATCGCTCCACAGCTCTACGTACCATTTGATGCTGAAACCGCTGGGCAGAATGGTTGCCGACCAACTGCTGGAAATCGAGTAGATAAACGTGCCGACCAGCGGCAGCAACAGAATGGCAAACAGCAGGTACACCACGACGCGGTGATACACACCGGCGGGGCCCAATTCAGCGCGAGACATGGTAGCTCCTCTTCAACAGCAGCTGATGCACGACGGTCACCAGGGTCATCAACGCCACCAGCACCACGGCCAGGGCACTGGCCAGGTTCGGGTCCAGGGAAATGTCGCCGGAGACCATCGCTGCAATACGGATCGTCAGCACGTTGAAGTTGCCGGTGGTCAGGGCATACACCGTGGCGTAGGCGCCGAGGGCGTTGGCCAGCAGGATCACGAACGTGCCGAGCAGCGCAGGCGTCAGCACCGGCAAACCGATGTGTCGCCAGAATTGCCAGCTGTTGGCGCCGAGCAGTTCGGCGGACTCACGCCAGTCTTCGCGCAGGGCGTCGAAGGCCGGGTAGAGCAGCAGCACGCCCAGGGGAATCTGGAAGTAGGTGTAGAGAATGATCAGCCCGGTTTTCGAGTACAGGTTGAAGTCCTCAATGATCCCGGCCTGCTTGAGCATGATGGTTATGCTGCCGTTGAAACCCAGCAGGATGATGAACGCGAAAGCCAACGGGACGCCGGAGAAATTGCTGGTCATGTTGGCGAAGGCGTTGACGAAGTTGCGCAGCTTCGAGTCGACCCGGCGCAGGGAGTAGGCGCCGAGTACGGCGATGATGATCCCGAACACACTGGACCAGAAACTGATCTCGAGGCTGTACTGGATCGCCTGCAGATAGAACTTCGAATTGAAGATCCGGGTGAAGTTGGCCAGGCCCCAGCCGAACTCTTCCGATTGCAGGCTGTTGATCATCACCCATACCAGCGGGGCGATCTCGAACACGATAAAGAACAGCGCGAAGGGCACCAGGCACAAGGCCGCCAGCCATTTGCCGCGAGTCATGGCATTCACTTGAGCAGCTCCCGGCACACTGGTTTGTCGTGGGTCACGCCCAGCAGTTCGCAGACAGTGCCGCAGATTTCGGTTTGTTTCGGTGCGGCGCTGGCGTTGAAGCTGAAGGCGTCGCCGAACACGAACAATGGAACTTCGCGCTCCTCTGGCAACAGGCCGTTGTGGGAGCGGTCGTTGTTCATGCCGTGGTCAGCGGTCACCAGCACCTGGTAACCGGCGTCGAGCCAGCCTTGCAGGTAGTCGGCGAGGATGATGTCCGCCGAGCGGGCGCTGTTGCGGTATTGCGGTGTGTCGAGGCCGTGCTTGTGTCCGGCGTCGTCGATATTCATGGGGTGCACCAGCAGGAAATTCGGCGCATGGCGCAGGCGCAGGTTTTCCGCGTCGGCGAACAGGTGCGAATCCGGGTAATGGTCGTTCCAGTAGAAATGTCCGTGCTGGATCGGCAATTCGGGGGCGTCGGTGTGACGGTCCCGGGCGGGCACGAACGGCGAGCGGTTATACAGCTCACTGACCCAGTGATAGGCCGCAGCGGCGGTTTTCAGTCCGGCGTCAGTCGCGTAGTGATAGATGCTGCGCTGATTGGACAGGCGCGAGACGTTGTTGTGGACGATGCCACTGTCGATCGGCGTGACGCCGGTCAGGATGCATTCATACAGCGGGCGGGACAGGGCCGGCAGTTCGCACTCCAGTTTGTAGAGCGCCGCGCGTCTTGCGCCAACATACGCCTGCAGGTGCCCCATGGCGTGGCGCGCAACTTCGTAACTGAGGCCGTCGAGCACGACAAGGATGACGTTGTGCTTCATAGGGGCGGAACTCCGCGAAACAGATGGATCGACAAAATCTGCAGGAGCCGGCTTGCTGGCGATCAAGGCACCGCGGTTCATCAGAGCACCGCGGTGATGCATCGCCAGCAAGCCGGCTCCTACACGGGTGTTACTTCATTTCGACGATGACTTCTTCGTTCCACTTCTGAGGAAGGGCCTTGGAAGTCTTTTCCCACGCGTCCGCGTCCTTGATCGGGGTCACGCCTTTGTACTGCTCGTTAGGCAGCAACTGAGCCTGAACATCGGCTGGCAATGTCAGGTGTTCGGCACGGATCGGACGAGCGTTGCCGCGCGCCAGGTTGATCTGGCCGGCGTCGCTGAAGATGTATTCGCGGGCCAGTTTGGCGGCGTTCGGGTGCTTGGCGTATTTGTTGATGATGGTGGTGTAACCGGAAATCACCGAGCCGTCGGAAGGAATCAGCACGGTGTAGTCATCCGGATTAGCCATCTTGGCCTTGTAGCTCAGGCCGTTGAAGTCCCAGACCACACCGACTTCGATCTCACCCTTTTCCATGGTGGCAATCGTCGGGTTGGCCATGGACAGGCGGCCTTGCTTGGCGATGTCGGCGAACAGCAACAGCGCCGGCTGAAGGTTCTTCTCATCGCCACCGTTGGCAAGGGCTGCCGCCAGGACGCCGTTGGCGGCTTGTGCGGCGGTGCTGACGTCACCGATGGAAACCTTGTATTTACCGGTCTTCAGATCAGCCCATTTGGTCGGGGCATCCGAACCATGCAGCAGCTTGTTGTTGATGATGAAGGCGATGGTGCCGGTGTAGGCCAGCGCCCAGTTGCCGTCCTTGTCTTTAGCCCAGCTCGGAATCTGATCCCAAGTGCTTGGCTTGTAAGGCTGGACAACGTCTTGCTTGACCGCAATCGGACCGAACGCTGCTCCGACGTCGCCGATGTCGGCCGTGGCGTTGTCTTTTTCAGCTTTGAACTTGGCGATTTCCTGGGCCGAGCTCATGTCGGTGTCGATGTGTTTCAGGCCGTAGTTCTTGGCGAGGTCATCCCAGGTGCCTTTCCAGTTGGCCCAGTTGTCGGGCATGCCGACACTGTTGACGGCACCTTCCGCTTTCGCCGCGGCTTCCAGGGTTTTCAAATCATCAGCCGCCATGGCGGCGGTGCACATGGCAATGGTCGAGCCTAACAGTGATGCCAGGAAAAGCTTTTTCATCCGAAGCTCCTTTGGGCGTTTTCAACGCTGCGATTGCGGTGGTGTTGGTCTAGGTCAGCAATACCTGAGCCAATCTAGGCGCCTCTGATGACATTTTGATGTCGACCAGCGGTCCTCCTCTATTTTTTGTGCAACAACGCTCAGGCTTCGGGATAAGCGTAGACCATGGCTAACGAGCTGATATAAAAGGACTTGGCCATGATATTGCAGGCACCTGACGGAACCGTTCGGCGCCTTTGTCATCTGTCAGTCATCTGCAGTGCCTAGGCTTGCAGACAGTTGACGGAGCCGTTTCAAAGGACGGTTTCGCTCCGAAACAGTGCTGGTCTAGTCCAGATAGGTAACGTTGATGCGCATCGAGACAACCAAAGCGGTGACAGCCATCGGGCAGGTTCTTCAGGAGCAGCTCGACCACGGCCTGTTGGCACCCGGCAGCAAGTTGCCGGCGGAGCGCAAGCTCAGTGAGTTGTTTGGTACCACGCGCATTACCGTGCGTGAAGCGTTGCTTCAGTTGGAAGCCCAAGGGCAGATTTATCGCGAAGAGCGGCGGGGCTGGTTCGTGTCGCCACCGCGCCTGGCTTACAACCTGATGCAACGCAGCCACTTCCACGCGATGGTCAGCGCTCAGGGGCGGGTGCCGTCCACGGAGGTGATTTCGGCACGCTTGCAACCGGCGTCGGCGGCGGTCTGTGCCTGGTTGCAGTTGCCGGCGTTGTCGAGCGTGATTCAGATCTGCCGCGCTCGGCGAATTGACGAGCGGCTGGTGTTGTATGTGGAGCACTACCTCAATCCGCAGTATTTCCCGGGGATTCTCGAGTTTGATCTGAATCAGTCGATCACCGAGCTGTACGCGCGGCATTACGATTTGCACTACGGGCGGGTGCGTTTCGAGATCGTGCCGACAGCGTTGTCGGTGGATGCGTCGGCGGCGTTACGGGTGTCGGTCGGGAGCCCGGGATTGCGCATTGCCCGGGTCAATTACGATCAGCATGAGCGGCTGATCGATTGTGACCTGGAGTTCTGGCGACATGATGCGATTCATGTCGGCGTTGATGTGGTCTGAGTCGGGCGGCCGCAGGTCTCGGTTTTTTCATCAGCCGAAGCGATAAATGTCCATGCCCAGGGCGCCCATGGTGAATCCCTGGTGAATGATGCTGAATGACCCGCCGGCACCGCGGGCAAAGTACAACGGCAACAAATGTTCATCGCTCGGGTGGTTGCGCACGGCGTTCGGTGCTTGCTGACGATAGTCGTGGAGGGCGGCTTCGTCGTTGGCTTCAAGTTTCTCGATCATCCAGTCGCGAAACACCTTCGCCCACGGTTCGACGCTTTCCGGGCCAGCGTGCCAGTCCAGTTCGCGCAGGTTGTGGGTGATGCTGCCCGAGCCAATCAACAGCACACCGTGTTCGCGCAAGCTTCCAAGGGCTTGGCCGACGCGGGTTTGCAGCGCAGGACCGCCGTGTGTGGGCAGCGAGACTTGCACCACCGGGATATCGGCCTGCGGATACATCAACGACAACGGCACCCAGACGCCATGGTCGAAAGGCCGTTTGCTGTCGATGCGGGCGGGCAGGTCACTGCGCTTGAGCAACTCGACAACCTCTGTCGCCAATTGTGGATCGCCGGGCGCAGGGTATTGCACCTCGAACAACGCTTTTGGAAAGCCGCCGAAGTCATGCCAGGTTTCAGGCTGTGGGTTGCCGCTGACCAGCAATTCATTACTTTCCCAATGCGCGGAAACAATCACGATGGCCCGGGGCTTCGGCAATGCAGCCGCCAGGCGTGCGAGGGCCGGCCCGCTGGCGCCGGGTTCCAGTGCCAGCATCGGTGAGCCATGAGAGATGTAAAGGCTGGGAAACATGAATGAGCTCCTGAGAGTAAGATGGCCCTATCTTCAGTCAGATCATTGATCTAAATCTAATATAAGTTTTAGGGTGTTTTGATCGAATTTTCGGGGTTATTTATGCAGCCGGAGTTTTGGCACAAGCGGTGGACGTCGAATCAGATCGGCTTTCATCTGCCGGAAGTGAATCCATATTTGCAACGGTACTGGCCTCAGTTGGGCCTGGAGGAAGGGGCGCGCGTACTGGTGCCGTTATGTGGGAAAAGCCTGGATTTGCTATGGCTGGCGAAATGCGGTCACGAAGTGTTGGGTGTCGAGTTGTCGGAAAAAGCAGTGGAAGACTTTTTCCACGAGCACCAATTTGACCCGGATGTCAGCGATCAAGGGCCTTTTACGGTGTATCGGGCGGGTTCGATCGAGATCTGGTGTGGTGATTTCTTCGCCTTGACTGCCGGGGATGTTGCCGATTGCAGCGCTTTGTACGACCGCGCAGCGTTGATTGCCTTGCCACCGAAGATGCGAGAGCAATATGCGGCTCACCTGATCCGGATTCTGCCGAAAGACTCTTTGGGGCTTTTGATCACGCTGGATTACGACCAGGCGCAAAAAGACGGGCCGCCGTTTGCCGTGCTTGATGATGAAGTGCAACGGTTGTTCGGCGCGGTGTGGTCGCTGAAGATTCTGGAAGACCAGGATGTCCTGGGTGAGAGCTGGAAGTTTATCGAGAGCGGCGTAACGCGACTTGAGGAGCGGGTTTATCGGGTTTCCAGCCGATAAACGTGTGTTGTTTGTACTGACCTCATCGCGGGCTTGGTCCGGGCGGCGTTCCGACGATGAGGTCAGAGTAAGCACCACACAATTCAGACAGACAAAAAAGGCCCGCATCGCTGCGGGCCTTTTCTTTAGTGCGGAACCTCTCAGCCCCGACGACGCAACGCGTCGATGCGCTCTTCCAGCGGCGGGTGGCTCATGAACATGCGGGCGAACCCCTGTTTGATGCCACCGTTGATGCCGAAAGCGTTCAGGGTATCGGGCATGTGCACCGGCAGCCCTTGTTCAGCACGCAGGCGTTGCAGGGCGCCAATCATCGCGTTGGTGCCTGCCAGGCGTGCACCGGCTTCATCGGCACGGAACTCGCGTTTGCGCGAGAACCACATGACGATGGAGCTGGCCAGGATACCCAGCACCAGTTCGGCGAAAATGGTCGCGATGTAGTAGGCGATGCCCTGGCCTTCTTCGTTCTTGAAGATCACTTTGTCGACAAAGTTGCCGATGATCCGCGCGAAGAACATGACGAAGGTGTTCACCACGCCCTGGATCAGCGCGAGAGTCACCATGTCGCCATTGGCCACGTGGCCGATTTCGTGGGCCAGAACGGCTTTTACTTCATCCGGCGAGAATCGCTCGAGCAAGCCCTGGCTGACCGCGACCAGCGCGTCGTTCTTGTTCCAGCCAGTGGCGAAGGCGTTCGCCTCGTAGGCCGGGAAAATCCCGACTTCCGGCATCTTGATCCCGGCTTCGCGAGACAGTTGCTCGACCGTTTGCAGCAGCCATTGCTCGTGACGTGTGCGCGGCTGGGTAATGATCTGGGTGCTGGTGCTCATCTTCGCCATCCACTTGGAGATGAACAGCGAGAACAGGGAACCGGCGAAACCAAAGACCGCACAGAAAATCAGCAGCTGATTGAGGTTGAGGTCAACCCCATTGGCCGCCATGAACCCGTTGAAGCCGAAAAGGCTCAGGGTGATGCTGGCAATCAGCACGACCGCCAGGTTAGTGGCCAAAAACAGCAGGATGCGCATCATGGTTGTAGAAATCTCCTTTTGCTAAAGATGTAGCGTACTGCGGGGTATATAAGGTGCTGCAACGGGCTATTCAACCGGGTGACTATTTCAAACTGTGTCCTACAGCAACAGTCTAGCCGCTTGAAGGGCATTTCCGACGTGGGAGGGGGAAGTGTTTGTCAGCCGATTCGCCTCGCAGCCCCCGTCATTGTTGGACGCGGTCGCAAAGCTTGCTACCGGTCAGCGATTGCAGTGAGGATGCCCGGCGAGGCTTAAAGATATGTTGCTGAATTAATCCTCGTGCGACTTTCGCAGAAAAGTCGCACGGGGCCAGACCGATTACTGGCGATAGGATTTGAGGAAGTTGCCGATTCGTCCGATGGCCATGTCCAGGTCGTCGACGCGCGGCAGGGTCACGACGCGGAAGTGGTCCGGCCATGGCCAGTTGAACGCGGTGCCTTGAACCACCAGCAGCTTTTCCGACAACAGCAGGTCGAGCACGAATTTTTCGTCGTTGTGGATCGGGCAGACTTTCGGGTCGATGCGCGGGAACGCATACAGTGCACCCATCGGCTTGACGCAGCTCACACCGGGAATGTCATTGAGCAATTCCCAGGTACGGTTGCGTTGTTCCAGCAGGCGACCTTGCGGCAGTATCAGATCGTTGATGCTCTGATAACCGCCGAGGGCCGTCTGGATCGCGTGCTGGCTCGGCACGTTGGCACACAGGCGCATGTTGGCCAGCATGTCGATGCCTTCGATGTAGCTTTGCGCATGGTGTTTCGGCCCGGAAATAGCAATCCAGCCGGAACGGAAACCGGCCACGCGATAGGACTTGGACAGGCCGTTGAAGGTCAGGCACAGCAGGTCCGGGGCCAGGGATGCGGTGCAGATGTGCACGGCATCGTCGTAAAGAATTTTGTCGTAGATCTCGTCGGAAAACACCACCAGGTTGTGCTGGCGGGCCAGTTCCAGCATGCCCAGCAGGACTTCTTTCGAATACACCGCGCCGGTCGGGTTGTTCGGGTTGATGATCACCAGTGCTTTGGTATTCGGGGTGATCTTGGCCTTGATGTCGGCCAGGTCCGGCCACCAGTTGGCCTGCTCATCGCACAGGTAATGCACCGGATTGCCGCCCGACAGGCTCACGGCAGCGGTCCACAGCGGATAGTCGGGAGCCGGGACCAACACTTCGTCGCCGTTGTTGAGCAGCGCTTGCATCGACATCACGATCAGCTCGGAAACGCCATTGCCCAGGTAAATGTCTTCAATGCCGACGCCTTCTACCTGCTTTTGCTGGTAGTACTGCATGACGGCCTTACGCGCACTGAACAGGCCTTTGGAATCGCTGTATCCCTGAGCGGTCGGCAGGTTGCGGATCACGTCCTGGAGGATTTCATCCGGCGCTTCGAAACCAAAAGGCGCCGGGTTGCCGATGTTCAGCTTGAGGATGCGATGGCCTTCCTCCTCCAGGCGTTTGGCGTGCTTGAGCACTGGGCCGCGAATGTCGTAGCAGACGTTGGCGAGCTTGTTCGATTTGCTGACCTGCATGGCGATGTGTTCCCGAAAATGAACGATCCAGGCGGTGTAAGAACTACCGTACTGGGAATCCTGCGTATTCACACAGGCCTGACGCCTTGAGAGGCAGCACCCATAAATCCGTTTGAATGCGCGTGGTCTGGCTGCCAGACTGGCGTTTGACGAGGCGCAATCATACGTGCCGTCCGATCCGTGGAAAAGGTACAGATCGGGCTTTTTCAGCTGCTGAGGTGTGATGATGGAAAAGTTGGAAAAAACCCTGGAAGAATGGCGGGCGATGCTTGATCCGGAGCAATACAACGTTTGCCGCCTCAAGGGCACCGAACGGCCGTTCTCCGGCAAGTACAACGACAGCAAGGTCGACGGTGTTTACCACTGTATCTGCTGCAAAGAGCCGCTGTTCGACTCAAAAACAAAGTTTGATTCCGGCTGCGGCTGGCCGAGTTTCTATGCGCCGATCGGCGACAACGCCATGACCGAGATTCGAGATGTCAGCCACGGCATGATCCGCACCGAAGTGGTCTGCGCCAAATGCGATGCGCACCTGGGGCATGTGTTCCCGGATGGCCCGCCGCCCACTGGCCTGCGGTATTGCATCAACTCGGTGTGCCTGGACCTGGTGCCACGCGAGTAAAATCACCTCGATCCTCTGCAGGAGCCGGCAAGCCGGCTCCTGCAATTTGTGCTGCGTGATGAAAGATCGATTAATTAAATTGCACGCAATTCAATTGCTCGCTATGTTTGCCTCATCTTCTTTCATTCCAGAGTCCAAATCATGAGCGACAACCTGCTGAGCATCCCTTGCACCACCATCAAGGGTGAGCAAAAGACCCTGGCGGATTACGCCGGTAAAGCCGTTTTGGTGGTCAACACCGCGAGTAAATGCGGTTTCACCCCGCAGTACAAAGGCCTGGAAGAACTGTGGCAGACCTACAAGGATCAAGGGCTGGTGGTGCTCGGCTTCCCGTGCAACCAGTTCGGCAAGCAGGAGCCGGGCAATGAAGGCGCGATTTCCGAGTTCTGTGAACTGAACTTCGGTGTCAGCTTTCCGTTGTTCAAAAAGATCGACGTCAACGGTGCCGGCGCCCATCCGCTGTTCGTGCAGCTGAAAAAACGTGCGCCGGGTGTTCTGGGGTCTCAGGGCATCAAATGGAACTTCACCAAGTTTCTGATCGGCAAGGACGGCCAATTGGTCAAGCGCTTCGCACCGGCGACCAAACCGCAGGACCTGAGCCGCGAGATCGAAGCCCTGCTCAAATGAACACCTTGTCCGTCGATTCCCTGAAGCTCGACAGTCAGCTCTGCTTCAAGCTGTACGCCGCCTCCCGAGCGGTGATCCGCGCTTACAAGCCGATGCTCGATCAACTCGGCCTGACGTACCCGCAATACTTGGCGATGCTGGTCTTGTGGGAGTGGCAGGAGGCGGCACCGGAGCAGCCGACGGTCAAGGCGTTGGGCCAGCGCCTGGCGCTGGATTCCGGCACGTTGACGCCGCTGCTCAAGCGTCTTGAGCAACTGCAACTGGTGCAGCGCCAGCGTTCAGCGCGGGATGAGCGTGAAGTGCACCTGAGCCTGTCGCCAACGGGCAAGGCGTTGCGCGATCAGGTCGGTCCGCTCAAGGCCCGACTGTTGTGTGACAGCGGTGTCGATCTGGATCGCTTGAGTGATCTGCGCGAGGGGCTTGATCACTTGTTGGGGCAGATCAAGGCACTGTCGTAGCAGGCATCCATACGTCCAGCAGGGCGGCCAGTTCTTCCCGACGGAAAGGTTTGGCCAGGTAATCGCTCATGCCCGCCGCACGGCAGCGTTCGCGTTCTTCGGACATGGCGTTGGCGGTCAGGGCGACGATGGGCAATTGCGGCCAGCGCCCGCTGCGACGGATTTGCCGACTGGCTTCGTAGCCGTCCATCACCGGCATGTTGCAGTCCATCAGCACCAGATCGAACTCGCTTTGCTCCAGCTGATCCAGGGCCTCGCCGCCGTGAGCGGCGACAGTCACCTCGCAGCCGAGTTTTCCGAGCATGCCCTTGGCCACCAATTGATTGACCGGATTGTCCTCCACCAACAGCACCCGTCCGCGCCGCTGGGGAGTGAGCGCCTCCAGTCGTGCATCATTGATGGTGTTGATTTCCGGCTGCAACACTCGCCGCAGTGTCTGGTACAACGCATTGCGCGCCAGTGGTCGGGCCTGTTGTTGTAACGGCGCCAGGGCGCTGGCCTGTTCGCTGGGCATGAAACTGCCGTAAGCGGTCACCAGCAGAATCGGTGCGGCACACAGCGGGCGCAGGTGAAACAGGCATTCCGGACAATCGGTGATGACCACGTCGGGCTTCAGGCCGCTCATCGCGTCATCGATCGAACGCTGCTGATAGTCGAGCCCCCAACCCGGTAACAGATTCTTCAACAGTTCCGCGAGGCCGCTGGTGGCGGCGGTGATGGCGATCACCCTGCCGCGCAACGTGGCCGGGGCGAAGGCGCGGGTGTGGCACGGCAGCGGCAGATCGGCGCAGAACTGGCTGCCGAAACCCGCTTCCGAGCTGATGGTGAGGCGCCCCTGCATGGCTTCGCACAGGTTGTAAGTCAGCGCCAGCCCCAGCCCGGTGCCGCCAAATTGACGGGTAATGCCGGCACCGGCCTGGGTGAACGGCTGGAAAATCTTGACCTGAGCGTCCTGGGCGATGCCGATGCCGGTGTCGCAGACTTCGATTCTGACGCCGTCTTCAAACGTCGACAGACGCACATCGACCCGACCGAAGCGGGTGAATTTGAGGGCGTTGGACAACAGGTTGCTGACGATCTGCCGGACCCGGGTCGGGTCACCGAGCACGAGCGCGGGGAATGTCGGTTCGATCAGGCACGTCAGTTCAACGCTTGGTGCCGCGTTCTGCGACAGCAGGTTGGCGGTGTCCTCGATCAGCGAACCGAGGTCGAACGGAATGTGTTCGAGTTCGAGCTGACCGGCGTCGAATTTCGACAGATCGAGAATATCGTTGAGCAACTCCACCAGCACTTTGCCCGAGTCGTGGGCGATGGACAGCTGTTGCTGTTGCTCGGCATTGAGCGGGCCGTCGAGGGACAGCGCGATCATCCCCAGCAAACCATTGAGGGGCGTGCGGATCTCGTGGCTCATGTTGGCGAGGAATACCGAGCGGGCCTCGGCCATGTCCAGGGCGGTGCTGCGCGCGACTTCCAGTTCCTGGTTCGACTGGCTGAGCCGGTTGTTGATCGCCTTGAGTTCGGCGGTGCGGGCCGACACGATGTTTTCCAGTTGCCCGAGGTAATCGGTCAGACGGTTTTCGGCGTTGCGCCGCTGCTGGATTTCGGTGGCAATGTTCTCGAACTGCTGATTGGCAACCTTGACCAGCACGCCGATCTCATCGTTTTCATGCCCGCTCGGGTACTCCAGCCAGGTCGGTTCGACGCTGCGCGGATCGCGGCTGCTGAGTTCGCGGATAACCCGCACCAGCGGTTTGGTCAGCATGACGTAGAACAGCGCCAGCAGGATGCCGGTCAGAATCAGGCTGCGGGCAAAGCCATTGAGCAAGGTCACTTCGGCCCGTCGCAGGAAGCGGTTGCCGAAAGAATAGGTATCGACCTCCAGGCGCAAGGTGCCGAGGGATTCGTTCGGCAAGTGATCCAGATACAGCCGGTCTTCGAATGCTCGGGCGGCACCGAACAGGAAGTCGCTGATGACGCGATAGCCGCTCTGCGATGGCGGGCGCTTGACACTGGCCAGCACCGTACCGTTGTTGTCGGTCAGTTGCGCAGCGATGATCGCTGGCGAGCGCAGCAGGCCCAGGGTCAGTTCCTGGGCGAGTTCGGCGTCGATGTTGTAGGCAATGCGCGAAGCGGGGTTATGGCTGATTTCCAGCAGGGACACTATTTCACGGTTGATGGAGGCGTCTTCACTGGCATAATCGATGCCTATTTGCAGCAGGCTGAGCAGCGTGCCCAGAATGAAACCGACCAGCACGGTAAGCCGGGCTTGCTTGTAGGACAGCCGGTTGGTGAACTTGATATCCATGGGGTGTCGAACCACTTCCGTTTCCCTTCGCTGCTCAAGCATAGTCGATCATGCATGGATACCGATGTTCTCGCGAGCCCTTGTGCACGGGATGAACAGGTCACTGGATGCTGAATTTCGTTGCTGTAACGCCATCATTACTGTGAACGTGCCCGAGGAGAAGACGTGGATTCCCGATTGAATGCTTTTCTTGAACGCGCCGATGCCGTTCTGGCCCGTATCGAACCGCTCTTGCCCGCACCTCGGCAAGCCATCGACTGGACGCATTGCCTGGCCGCGCGCTGGCAGCGTGAAGGTCGCAGCGGTTTTCTGCTGCCCCTGCAGGTCAGCCTCGACACGCGGTTGTCCGACCTGATCGGTGTGGACCGCCAGGTTGAGCAACTGGGGCGGAACACTCAACAATTTCTCGACGGCATGCCGGCCAACCACGCGTTGCTCTGGGGCTCGCGTGGCACCGGTAAATCGTCGCTGGTACGCGCGTTGCTGTCCGAACACGCCAGGGCTGGTCTGCGACTGATCGAGATCGAACGCGATCACCTGGCCGATTTGCCGCGGGTGGTCGAGCAAATCGCCAAGCTGCCCCAGCGTTTTGTGCTGTTCTGCGATGACCTGTCGTTCGAAGCGGGCGAGGGCGACTATCGCGTGCTCAAGAGCGTGCTCGACGGCTCCCTCGAACAGGCGCCGGACAACGTCTTGCTGTACGCCACTTCCAACCGTCGCCACCTGGTGCCGGAAAAGGAAAGCGATAACGAAAACTGGAAAAGAGTCGACGGCGAACTGCATCCCAGCGAGGCCGTGGAAGACAAGATCGCGCTGTCGGACCGTTTCGGCCTGTGGTTGTCGTTCTATCCGTTTACCCAGGAACACTTCCTCAATGTGGTCGAGCACTGGATCGGTCAACTGGCCGACAAGGCCGGCCTGAAGTGGCAGCGTGACGAGGAGCTGGACATCCTCGCGGTGCGCTGGGCCACGGGCCGGGGCAATCGCAACGGACGTTGCGCCTATCAATTTGCCCGCTACTGGGTCGGGCTGAAGCTGTTGGAGCACAAGGCATGATCGATTTACAACAAAGCGGCCAAGGCCTCGAAGGCTACGGCATGCTGCACGCGCAGCTGGAGTCCTTGCTGGCGGACGAACGGGATTTCATCGCCAACGCCGCGCAGTTTTCGGCGTTCCTGTACAACCAGCTCGATGACTTGAACTGGGCCGGTTTCTACCTCAATCGCAACGAAGAGCTGGTGCTGGGGCCGTTCCAGGGGCAGATCGCCTGCGTGCGCATTCCGTTTGGACGCGGCGTGTGCGGGACTGCGGCGGCGACGTTGCAGACTCAACTGGTCGAAGACGTGCACGCCTTTGCCGGGCACATCGCCTGCGACAGCGCGTCGAACAGCGAGCTGGTCGTGCCGCTGGTCAAGGACGGCCGCCTGATCGGCGTGCTGGACCTCGACAGCCCGAAACTGGCGCGCTTCACTGAATATGATCAAGCCGGGATTGAAAAACTGGCGGCCATCTTCCTGCGTCTGACCGACTGCTGATCACGCCCGCAAGCCTGCCTTGGCCAGCAGGCCCGGCGGGTCTACGGCATCGATCTGTTGTGGATCGAGAAATCGCTCGGCGTATTGCTGGTAGATTTCGGCGTTGATGAACAGCCCGAACAGTTCCGGGTCGATGTGGGCGTCACGGCACAGGGTGGCCATGATGCCCAGCGCTTCGCTCAACGACTTGGCTTTCTTGTAGGGACGATCGGCGGCGGTCAGCGCTTCGAAAATATCGGCAATCGCCATCATCCGCGCCGGCAGACTCATTTCCTCGCGCTTCAACTGTTTGGGATAACCGGTGCCGTCCATTTTTTCATGGTGGCCGCCGGCGATTTCCGCAACATTGTTGAGGTGGCCGGGGAATGGCAGGTGGCTGAGCATCTTGATCGTTTGCACCATGTGGTGGTTGATGATGTAACGCTCCTCGGGCGTCAGCGTGCCTCGGGCAATGCTCAGGTTGTAGAGCTCGCCCCGGTTGTACTTGTAGCGGGGTACATCGAGCTTGAACCCCCAGGGATTGTCTTCGGGAATCAGCTCGCCTTCGGCGCGTTCGAACAGATGCTCCGGTTTGTCCGCCAGCAGCGGCTCGCTCACGGGCAAGGGCGGCGCCGATGTTCGCGCCTGACGCCGGTTCTCTTCCCAGGAAACGCCCAGGCGGTCATCGAGGGTTCGGGTCCAGGTGCGCTGGGCCAGGTTGCGCAAGCGTTGCAGGTCGGACTCGGCCATCGCCTCTCCGCCCAGGTTGCAGCGGGCAACAAACGCGAAATCATCGTCCAGCGCCGCCAGGGTGGCATTGCGCAATTGCGCCAGAGGCTGCTCGTCTCCGCCCAGGGCAATGGCTTGCCAGTAATTGATCCAGGCATCGCGCTTGAGCACTTCAAAGCGGGTGCGGATCTCGTGGATGCGGTCGTTCAGGGTTTCCAGCTTGGTGGCTTTGTCGACCACGTATTCCGGCGTGGTGACCTTGCCGCAGTCGTGTAGCCAGGCGGCAATGTGCAGGGCCTCCCACTCGTCCTCGGTCGGTTGATAAGCGCTGAAGGCTGGGGCCTGACTGGCAGCGGCAGCCTGGGCGAGCATCAACGTCAGCGCCGGGACTCGCTGGCAGTGACCGCCGGTGTAGGGGCTTTTCGCGTCTATTGCGCCGGCCAGCAATTGAATGAAGGCGTCCAGCAGTTGCTTCTGTTTGGCTTGCAGGCGCTGACTTTCAATACTCACGGCGGCGGCGCCGGACACGGCTTGAAGGAACGCGATGCGGTCCGGACGAAGCTTCTCCAGATCACTTTGATCGCCACTGTCCGTCAACAGCAGGATCAGCAGGCCCACGGTTTCGTTATGGCGATTGTGCAGGCGGATACCGATCAGATGCACCCGTGGGCACTCCATCGCCAGCAACACGTTCTGCAAATCCCCCGCCTGCTCGAAACCAAACGTGGTGACCACATTGTCGGCATGCGACAGCTGCTGTAGCCAGGCAGGGCTCTGTGGATCCTGGAGTTCGTGGCCGCGAATGTCGAACGAAGGTAATGCCTGTGAAATATCGTTGATGACCAGGCCATGAGGCTCCATGCGATCGCCGTCATTTTCCCGCAGATAGATCAGACCCGCCTGGGCCTGGCCGATCTTTACGGTTTCGAACAACACCCTTTCCAGCAAGGGCGCAAATCGGGTTTCGGCGCTCAGGCTGTCCGAGATCTGGAAAAAACTCGCCAGGGTGTCTTTCATGCGCGCCATCGACACGCTCAATTGATCGACTTCGAGTACCGGAGAGCGACGGGAAGCCGGAAAATTGAAATCGAAACTACGAATCGCATCGGCTTCCTGCACCAGCGCACGCAGAGGTTTGACCAGAATCCTGGAGGTCAGCCAGCCTAATGGCAGGCACAGTAGCAACGTGGCCAGCGTAATCAGCGCGCCTTGCCAACGGATGCGGTAGGCATCGGCGAGCAATTCGTCTTCCGGCACCAGCAGCGCCAATTGCAGTCCCTGCGGACCACCTTCCTGCAGGCTGCTACGGGCAACGATCCACTGCCGACCGGCGGTTGTCAGCCGTTTGCCTGTTGGCGGATTGTTCAACAATGCGCCGAGGCCGGGACTCAGGTCGGCGGCCTTGCTCAGGCGTGCGGTCTGATCATCGACGATCAGTTTGCTGCTATCGGGATAAGCGATGGCATTGCCCTGGGCATCGAACAGCACTATTTCGGTACTGGGGGTTACAACGTGCTTGGCCAGCGTCGCGGACAGTTCCGCCAGGGTCAGGTCGGCGCCCATGACGGCGTGCTCGCCGCTGCGCCGGGCAAGGGTGGTACCGACATTGTGGGTGGAGAAAAAGAGGTAGGGCTCGGTGGTGATCTGATCATTGTCGCCGCGAGCGCTGGAGAACCAGGCGCGAGTACGCGGATCGTAGGTGTCGTCGGGGTGGTCCTGACGGCTGATGAGGTTCAGGTCCTGATCGAAAAACAATGATTGGGAATGCGCCGGGCCGTCATTTTTTTCGATGCTCCAGACTTGATAAGCTGCGGTCTCCGGGGCTTCAAGCAGCGTTTTCAGGGCGGCGGTTCGCAGGGGGCGAACCATGAAGAAGTCACCGTTGTCGTAGCCCAGATACAGCGAGGCCAGGTCAGGATTGTCCTTGAGCGACTGGCTGAATGGCTTGAGCAATGCCAGGCGCTGCTCCAGGTCGGGCGCATGCACCGCCGGGTTGTACACCAACAGGCTCAACAGATGGCGAATGGGCTCATAGGTGGCGCGCAGGTCCAGGCGGACATCCTGCTCGATGCGCTCGAAGAGCTTCTCACTGCTGGAAAGAATGACCTGCGTGGTTTGTCGATAGTTGAAAATGCCCAGCACCACGCCAGTCAGCAGCAACAGGAGGGTGAACATCACGCTGATATGGACGTGCAGGGGGAACCGCCGTTGATCCGGGCGCAGTGGGCTGGGCATTGCGGGGTCTCTCCATGATGTTTAACACACTGCTCAGCGATCAAGCATAGTTAAGGCTCCGTGACTCTGCTTTTGTCGTTTTGTCCAATTTGTTGCTGCAATGCCTGCTCCAGTTCGAGCATGGCGCGCTCCATGGCTTTGCTGCGTTCAGCCACGTCGTCGTGATGGAAGGCGCCATGGCAGACCTGCTCAAGCGCCTCGCAGCTGGCGATCAAGCGGGTGGCCTGGACAATGCGCGCGGCGCCTTTGACTTTGTGGGCTACATCGAGAAATGCCTGCGGGTCGTTCGAGCGGGACAACGCCCGCAGCGCTTGCAGGTCCTGGCGGTTACTGCTCAGCAGCTCGGTCAACAATCGCCTGTCCATCAGCGGATTGCCACCGGTCAACAGGTGCAACCCTTGCAGGCTGAAGGCTGGATCGCGAACGGGCGGTTTGATACCTGCGACCCATTCGCTCAACGCGGTCAGCGTCAGAGGCTTGAACAGGCAATCGTCCATCCCGGCTTGTTTGCAGCGCAATAATTCTTCGGGCTGTGCGTTGGCGGTGAAGCCGAGCACAGTGCAGCGCGGTGGTGCCGAGTGTTGTTCATGGCGGCGAATGGCGCGGGTCAGCTCGTATCCGTTCATGATCGGCATGTTGCAATCGACAATCACCAGATCGAACAATCCGGTTTTCCACACCTCCAGCCCTGTTTCTCCGTCTTCTGCAACGCTGAATCGATGCCCCAGAAACTCCAGTTGCTGACACATCAGCAAGCGATTGGCCGGGTGGTCGTCGACTACCAGAACGTTCAAGGGCGTCGTTGTGTGGATGGGCACTTCGGCGACTGTCGGCACCTGTTCTACGGGCAGGGTGGCCAGGTGCAGCGAAACCTGAACCTGTGTGCCTACCCCCGGTCGGCTGCTCAAATGCAGACTGCCGCCCATCATTTCGCACAGACTCCGGCTGATCACCAGACCCAGCCCGGCGCCGCCTCTGCCGGACTGCCCGTTGTCATTGGCCTGGGCGAAAGGTTCGAACAGCCGCTGCTGATCCTGTTCGCTGATGCCGATACCGCTGTCCTCCACCTGCAACCGCATCCGGATGTGCTCGGGCTCGGTGCTCGGGAGCAACTCAACGGTGATTCTGACTTCGCCATGCTCAGTGAATTTAATGGCGTTGCTGACCAGATTCGACAGCACCTGCTTGAAGCGCATCGGGTCCAGCAGGACACCGACTGATGGGTTGGCCGGGTTGAACGCCAGCCGTAGATTAAGGTTTTTCTGACGGGCCAGCCCATCGAAGATCCGTACCACCGAGCCCACGATTTCAAGCGGATTGACGCGTTCCGGGCTCAGGCTCAGGCGCCCGGACTCGATGCGGGCGATGTCGAGAATATCTCCGATCAGTATCAGCAGGTCCTTCGCCGAGTTGTACGCCACGTCAATGGCCGGGCGGTCCGGATGGTTGCGATCAATCCGCTTCAGCGTCAGTTCGAGCATGCCGATGACTGCATTCATCGGGGTGCGGATCTCATGGCTCATGGTCGCCAGGAACGTGCTTTTGGCCCGGTTCGCTTCATCGGCGCGATCTTTCGCACAGCGCAGCTCGTCGAACAGTTGCCGCCGTTCATGCAATTGATCGTTCAACGCACGTTCAGCCGCCTGACGTTGTTTGATCTGGCGACGCATGTAAGCGTTCCAGGCAGCGGAAATCAGCAGCAGTACGCCGGCACCGATAACGATCTGATAGAACAACCGTTGGTAGTTGCGCCAGGTACTGTGCGACGACGCCGAATAGCCCCGCCAGCGGCTGTTGATGATGCCAAGCTCTTCCGGGGCGATGCTCAGCAGCGCCTTGTTGAGGATGGCGTTGAGTTCTTTGGCGTCTTGCCCGGTTACCAGAGAGAACGCGGCCTGTCGGGTGCCGATGGTGGTACTGATCTGAAGTGTTTGCTCGAAGAGCCGCGATGACATGAAGTAGTTGGCGATTACCAGTGCGTTCACCGCACCTTCCGCTTTGCCTTCGGCGAGCAATTCTACCGCGCTGAAGGTGTCTGGCGTCTCAATCAGTTTGATCCGCGGGAACTCGCGGCGCAGGTAATCGACCAGTGGGTTGCCTTGGGCGATGGTCAGGCGCTTGCCTTGCAGTTGCTCAAGGTTGGTCGGGCTGTCGGCGGCTTTGCGCGTCAGCAGTACGAAGGAATTTTGCAGATAGGGACGGGTGAAGTTCAGCATCGTTTCACGTTCGGCGCTGGGGAGCAGGGCGGCGATTACGTCGGCCTGCTGGTCTTTGATCTGTTTGATCATCTCGTCGTCGCTTCGGCTGCGACGGATGTCGAAGCGCAGGCCGGTACGCAATCTGATCAGTTCGAGCAGGTCTGCGGTAACGCCGCGAAAGTTGCCATCGCTGTCGAAAAACGTCAGCGGTGCATAGGCTTCATTGACCACCACGCGCACCACAGGATGTTGCGCCAGCCAGCGTTCTTCGAGGTGGGTGAGCTGCAGTTTCTGGTCGGTGAGCAGAATGTCGCTGCCGGCACTCCAGCGTTCGGCGATGTTTTCCCGCTCGCTGGCCGGGATAGCCATGAGCATCGCGTTGATGATTGCGAGCAGTTCCGGGTTGTTTTTGTGCACGGCAAAACTGAAACCATGGGCTTCGTGTTTGCCGAAGTTGGCCATGCGGATATTGTTCAGGTAACCCTTGTTGATCATGTAATGGGTCGAGATGGTGTCGCCGAGGAAGACGTCGGCCTGGTCGAAAGCCACGGCATTGATTGCATTCTGGTAGGACGGATAGGACGTGATGATGGCTTTGGGATACAGGGCCCTGACTTCCTCCAGTGGCAAATAGTGATACACCATGCTCAGCCGCAGGCCGGCGAGGCCGTCGGTCAGGGATCGGGTGTCTCCTTCCCGTGTCACCAGAACCGGTTGGTCCACGGCGTAAGGGGTCGAAAGAACAATGTCGGTATTGTGAGCCTCGAAGCCATTGGCGGTGCCGAGCAGATCGACCTCGCCTTTCTCCAGTGCCTTGATCGCAGCCCCTCGGGACGCGAAGCGTTGAACCTTGATCGGCAAACCGATGGCCTTGCCGAGGAGGCCCGCGTAATCGGCGGTGAAACCTTCATAGTCCTGGCCGCTGACGGTCAGGTCGAAAGGGGGGTAGTCCGGCGCTGACGTGCCGAGAATCAGTTGCTGTTTACTCGATATCCATTGTTGTTGTGATTGATCCAGTTGGACGTCCAGATGTCCGGCCGTTGAGCGACTGAGCAGGTTGTAGTGCTCGCTGGCAGGCTGTGCGGCAGGCACTGAGGTGGTCAGGCATACAGCGGCCATGAGTAGCAGATAATCCTTTATGCGACTGGGCATCCTGTGTCTCACACTAATGCGTTACGTTTTGCCATCTCGATGAGTTCAACCAGGGATTTGGCTTTGAGTTTTTGCATGAGTCGTTTTTTGTAGGTGCTCACAGTTTTGTTGCTGAGAAACATCCCTTTGGCAATTTCCTTGTTGGTGCGGCCCTGGGCAAAAAGTTGCAATACCATCAGTTCTCGGTCGTTGACTGACTTGAAGAGTTCCAGTTCGGCGCAACGCACTTCATCGCCGCGAACAGGGTTCAAGGCCTGACTCGGGAAGTAGTTGTAACCGGACAGTACTGCTTTGATCGCGCTCACCAGTTCACTCAGGTCTTCCTGCTTGCATACATAACCTGAAGCACCGGATTGCATGCAGCGAATACCGAAAAGTGTCGGGCACTGTGCAGTCAATACCAGTGTTTTCAGCGGCGTACTCATTGCGTTGAAGCGGGCGAGAACTTCGAGGCCGTCCAGTTTCGGAATGCTGATATCGAGAATGACCAGGTCGGGCATGCATTCGCGAACCATCTGCATGGCATCGACCCCATTGTCGGTTTCGCCGACGACTTTGTAGCCTTCGTGCTCCAGCAGCATTCTGACGGCGAGGCGGATGACGGGGTGATCGTCGACAATAAAAACGGAGTTCATAATCAAATCCCATACGAGCTCAAATAAAGCGCGCACCTTAGCTCAGATAGTTGAGGGGACGCATGAACTGACCGACCTCAAGCAGCAATATAGGAATAATCCTACAAGCGAAGAGGAAAGGGGCTACGAATCAACTAGGTTTTATATGAGGATGGCTGGGAATGGTGTTTGGCCAGTCGGGCTGTTGTAAGTTTTTATTTGTTATTTTTAAGTTGTTAGGGGATGTACGGTTTTTTGCAGTTGTGCTGTTTTTGTAGTGAGGCTAGGGTCAATGATTTTCTGAATTCAGATTGTTTCAATTGTTCGATTGAATAACCAAGTATGGATAACCCTTGTGTGATTACAGCTTTTTAAAATCTATCGAATTCTGAACAGCTCAAACTGCTTGGTATTATGGCCCCCAACGTGGATTATTCTCCATTCAAGCAGTATCAAACAATTGTTCACTTCGCTTTTTTGAACCAAAAAGCCTGATGTCGCAGGGTTTCAGACATTATGCAGTGATGCGCACATTACAGTGGCGCGACCAGCCAATCGTTCGCCTGGCGAATATCATTGTCACTCAGTCGGCCACTCCAGCGGTGCAGCACCAGCAGGCTGGCAACAAATTTGTATTGTGATTGGTAGAGATCGCGTCGGGCGCTGAAGTCGTTCTTGATGCTGTCCAGTACATCGGTAGCTGTCTTGACACCGTATTGAAAGGCGGCCTCGGTGGCGATGCGTGATTTTTCGGCAGATTCCAGTGCACGGCGGGTTGCCTTGATTCGGCTGAGGCCGGCCGTGATGCCGATGTAAGCGCTTCGCGTTTCCTTGACCACCTGTCGACGCAGGGCTTCCAGGTCTTGCTGGGCGGCTTCCTTGTCGCCTTCGGAGGCCACCACCCTGGCGCTGGTGGAGCCACCGCTGTACAGCGGAACCTGCAGATCGAGGGAGGCTACGAAGTTATCGGAGCGGGGCGTCAGTGTGCCTTCATAGCCGATGTCACTGCGTTGCGCGGTCAGATTCAAACCCAAGCGCGGTAGATGCCCGGCCTTGGCCTCGCGGATGGCCGCTTCAGCGGCGTTGACGCTGTGTTCGCGGGCTTTCAGGGCCGGATTGCTCTCAAGTGCGGTCTGGACCCAGTACGCTTCAGCTTGCGCCGGCAAGCTGAAGGCCGGGTTGTCGCTGATGCGCTTGAGGGGTTCCTGAACGTCGCGACCGACCAGCTCCGATATGGCTTCGCGGCTGATTGCCACCCTGTTGGCGGCTTCGATTTCATCAGCTTCCAGGGTGTCCACCCGGGCCTGGATCTCCAGTGGATCAGTGACCGTCACCATCTGTCGTTTAAATAGACTATTCACCCGCTTCAGGTTGTGCCGGGTCGCTTCCAGCTCGCTACGCACCAGGGACAGTTCATCCTCCGCCGCGAGTACGGTGAAGTAACGATCCGACAGGTCGATACTGCTCAGCACTTGGGCGTCCGTCGATTCGAACTGGCTCTGTTGCGCCAGTTCGGAAAATTTCTGATAGCTGCGCCAGCTTTGCGGGTCGTAGATCATTTGATTGAGCGCCAGCGATGCGCGTTTGCCGTTGTACTCGGTCCGGCTCAGGTCATCATCACGGCGGCTGCGGTTGAAGCTGCCGTTGGCATTGAGTTGAGGCAGCATTCGGCCCAGGGCTTCGCGCTGGCGGCCTTCGCCGCTGCGGACCAGCGCCTGCGCCTTGAGAATGCGCGGGTCGGCGCCTCGTGCTTCCTGTTGCAGCTGCCAGAGATCGACATAGTTTGACTGGGCCTCGGCGGCCATCGAGCCAGCGCAAAGGAGCCCCAGCGGCAAGGACAGCCATAATGCAATGCAACGCCTCATATCAGTCCTCGATCAACGAACGGGCGAACGCATTGGTTGCCGGTTGCATCATGTACTCCAAGAGCGTGCGTGCACCGGTGTTGATCAGCACCTCGGCCGGCATGCCCGGTACCAAAGCCAGATTGCCCAAGGCCTTGCGGCCTTCATCGGTGACGGCCACACGAGCGAGGTAATAAGCCGTGCCGGTGTCCTTGTTGGTCAAGCGGTCAGCCGAAATCTGGATCAGCCGACCGCTGATCACGGGTGTGGTGCTGCTTTTAAAGGCGCTGAAGCGGATGTCCACCGGACGTCCCACTGAAATTCGGTCGATGTCGATCGGCGACACCTGGGCTTCGACGATCAATTCTTCGCTGGCCGGGACAATATCCAGCAATGGTGTTCCGGGGCTGATCACACCGCCGAGGGTGTGCACGGTCATGCCCATGACCATCCCCGATTCCGGGGCGAGAATCTCGGTGCGCTGGTCGCGGTCCTGCACGGAGGAGAGTCGTTCGCGAAGGTCATAGACTTTGGTTCGTGCCTCGCCCAGTTGCCCGGCCACCTCGGAAGCGAAGGTTTTTTTCAGTTGCAGGATCTTCAGCTTGGCCTCGCCTATCTGCACGGAAGCCCGGGCACTTTCCGACTGCTGCTCGGCCACTTCAGCTTGCAAGCGCGAGAGGCTGCGTTCCTGTTCACGCAGGCGCTGCTTGTCGACGTAGCCATCGGCCAGCAGCGCGCGCAGGTCGACGATTTCTTCCTCGTAGGAGTGCGCCAGTGTCTGTTTGCTGGCGACGATCGCCTTGAAGCCGCGGATCTGCTGCTCGATCTGCCCGATGGCCTGTTCCTGCAGACTTATTTCACCCAGCAGCGAGTTGCGGCGGGTCTGGAAAATCCGCAACTCACTGTCGTGTGCTTCACGCACCCGCGGATCGTCAGCGTTGAGACCCGGGACCGCTTTCGGCTCGGGCAACCCATCACGCTCGGCTACCAGGCGCGCTTCCAATTCGAGCGCGGCGACCAATTGGCTTCTCATCATTTCCATCTCGGAGCGGGCCTGGGTGTTGTCCAGCACCAGAAGGATATCGCCGGTTTTCACCTGGTCACCGTCATGCACACGCAATTCGCGAACGATACCGCCCTCCAGGTGTTGCACGGTCTTGCGGTAACTCTTGACCGTGACCACCCCGGGCGCCAACGCGGCGCTACCGAGGGGCGCCAGGGTCGCCCATCCACCGAACAGGCCAAACGTCAGTAGCAGAATAAGGTAGCCGACGCGGCGGGTCGGCCGGTCATCGACAGGCAGTTCGGATGCATCAGTAGATAAGGGCTTGGGGGTTTGCATGGTGTGGCGTTCTACACTTTATCGTTGCACGGAGGTGGGTTCCGCGCTTGCGGCGGCCTGTTGCGTATTTTGCAGCTTGGCCCAGACCTGTTTCAGCGGTCCGTACATGGCCAGTTCGCCATTGTTCAGCACCAGCAGCTTGTCGACATGGGCCAGGACACTGGGGCGGTGCGTAATCACGAACACCGTGGCACCACTTTGCTTGAGCTTGTGCAGGGACTGGGCAAGCATTTTTTCGCCGACGTCATCGAGGTTGGAGTTGGGCTCGTCAAGCACCACCAGCCGTGGCTCGCGGTACACGGCGCGGGCCAGCCCGATTCGCTGGCGTTGACCACCGGACAGGCCGCCACCATTGGCACCGATCACGGTGTCGTAACCATCGGGCAATTGCAGTACCAGTTCATGCACGCCGGCCATACGTGCTGCCGCCACGACGGCTTCGGCATCCAGTTCGGAAAAACGCGAAATGTTCTCGCTGATGGTGCCTTCGAACAGTTCTATGTCCTGGGGCAGGTAACCGATGTGCGGACCCAACTCGTCCCGCCGCCATTGTGTGATGTCCGCTCCGTCCAGCCGTACGCTGCCGGCCAGGGGCGGCCAGATACCCAGCAGGGCTCTGGCCAGGGTGGACTTGCCAGAGCCACTAGGGCCGATGATGCCCACCGATTCGCCCACTGCCACATCAAAGGTCAGGCCACGGATGATCGCTTTGCGGCTTTCGGGCGGCGCCACCGACAGGTTCTCCACGCTCACCCTCCCTTGTGGCGCCGGAAGTGACATGCGCTGAGGTTCGGCGGCGATTTTTTCCAGGAGTTCATGCAGGCGTCCGTATTGCGAGCGCGCGCCAATAAAACCCTTCCAGGCGCCGATCAACTGGTCGATGGGCGCGAGTGCCCGGCCCAGCAGGATCGAGCCGGCGATCATCAAGCCTGAGGAAATCTCGTGCTGGATAGCCAGATAGGCGCCGAGGCCCAGCACCAGTGACTGGACGATCTGGCGGAAAGTCTTGGAAATCGCCGAGATCGCGCCCGCTCGATCACTGGCCTGACTTTGCAAGGACAGCACCTTGTGGACTCGAGCGCTCCAGCGCTGGCGCAAATGCCCAAGCATGCCCATGGATTGGACGACTTCGGCGTTGCGCAGGCTTTTGTTGGTGAACGCGGTGGCGCCCATGTGTTCACGGTTGGCGGCATGCAGCGGACTGTTGGTGAGCTTGTCGTTGATGTACGCCAGCCCTACAAGCAGCAGGGCGCTGATCACGCCCATCCAGCCGTACCAGGGATGGAAAATGAACATCACCGCCAGGTAAATGGGAATCCATGGTGTATCGAAGAAGGCGAACAGGCCGTTGCCGGTAAGGAACTGACGCAGGCTGCTCAGATCGCTCAGCGGTTGTGCCGAGGCGTTCATGCCCCCGGTGTTGAGTGCCTGCTTGAAGCTGGCATCAAACAGGCGCTGGCCGAGCAGGGTTTCAAGGCGTGTGCTAATGCGCACCATGATCCGTGAACGCACCCATTCCAGGCCGCCGAGCGTGATCATCAGCAGCAGCATGATCAGGGTCAGCATCAGCAGAGTCGACAGGCTGCCGCTGCCCACCGCGCGGTCATAGACCTGAAGCATGTAGAAAGAGGGAACCAGCATCAGCAAATTGACGAAGAAGCTGAAGAAACCGACTGAAAGAAAGCTGCCTTTGCAAACGGCTAGGGCATTTTCCAGTTCGGTCCTGGGAGGGGCTGACATAGTCCATTACCTGAGGCCCGCGTAAGCGAGCCGTAAAAATTCGTTATCCGCGAAGGTGCAGACGGACCTTCGTGGCGGGAAAAATGTGTACCTTTTACAGCTTTCAGGGTCAGCTTTCAGGGTATGCGACCTAGCCGCTGTAAAGATCGAAACCAATATTGTGCGTTCACGCTTGAATCGGTGATGCAATCTTCCGCCTCGAAGATCAAAACATCACGATCTGCACTGCCAGTTGTATGACCACTCTTGATGGTCGCCATTTTTTGCTTTTTTAATGGAAGGCGCATAAACAATCGTGAGTTAAAACGGCATTTCAGTGCAGGGCCAAACATTGAAGAAACACTGAAAACAACCTTTTTTGGTGCTATACAGCGCTGTGTTTTATCGAGTCGTTTTTTGGGAGAACAATAATCCCGACAAGGAAAAACATTTTCCGCTGCGGGCAGACCAGCGCTCCGGCGCGGCGAGCATATCTGCTTGCCGAGAAAAAAAATACATGCTCAGTGAAAAGCATATAGCAATAGGAAATGGCTAATTGCCATTAGCTTGCCGCCTTGCTATAACGCTGTAATTTTAGCAGTCGCCATAAACTGTCAATTCGCGCTCCCGCGAACCTGGCAGTGGTCATCACACCCCCATACAACGCCACGGCTAAAACGCCGCATTTCGCTATGCAAGGAAAGGATTATGAGCACTCCGACCCAGGTCCCAGGAAATCAAACGGATTATAGTTTCAGTGACGACGGTGAAAACATCGTAGTAACGGACAACGAAGGAAGTGTTATCCATAGTGTCGGCGGCGACAGCGGTGAGCGGGTTCTGGAATTTACCGATGGCAGCACGCTGACGGCTACTCGTGAAATCGAAACGAAAACGGCGGGCAACGGTGCCGAAAGCCCGAATGTGACGGCGCTCAGCGACGGTGGTTATGTCATTACCTGGGCGTTGAGTAACGACAACTTTGAAGGCATCGTGGTCAAGCGTTACACGGCCGATGGCGAGATGTTGCAACGCACCAACATTCCAACGCCGGACGCGGATGATCCTTCCGTCACTGCGCTGGCCAATGGTCAGTTCATTCTGTCCTGGACTTCGGAAAACGAAGCCACTCACGTCTCGACCGTTTACACACAGTCGTTCGGCACCAATGGCGTCGCCAGTGGCAATGCCGTAAAAGTTGCGAGCGCCGCCTTCGAGCTGGAGGATGCACAAGTCACGGTACTGGCCAACAACAAGTACATCGTGACCTGGGGTGAGACCCATGAACATGTATCGGGTAACGATCTGCTCGACCTTTCCGATATCAAGGCCGTCGTTTACACCAATGGTAAGCCGGGCGCCGTGCAAACCCTGACCAAGGGCAACGAAGCCCTGGGCGAAGCCGACGATATCACGGTGCTGCCAACGGGCGATGGCGGGTACTGGCTGACCTATACCACCCAGCATTTTTCCGTGGATAACCAGACATTCGACTCCAAGTTCCAGATCAGCCGGATTGACGCCAACGGCAAGGTCGTCGCGGATTCGGCGAAGACCCTGGACAGCTTGGTCAGCAGCGACGGATACGACTCTTACTTCGATATCACTCCCGTCACCGACGGTTATGTACTCAGCCGTGTCGATCAAGGCTCGGGCGGTATGGATCAGGTGATCATCACCCAGCTCTACGACAAGAATTTCTCCCCTGTGGGAGACCCGGTTGAAGTCGGCAGCAACCTCTCGATCAACGGCGCGGCAATCACTTCGCTGCCGGACGGTGGTTATGTCCTGGCCTGGAACGAATTCGCCCAGGGTAGCGGCGGTGTTTTCATCCAGCGCTTCGCTGCCGACGGCACCAAGACCGATCTCTCGCCGGTGCGGGTGGCCACCGCCGATGCTGACGAACAACTGCGGGATGCCCCGGTGGTCACCGTGCGTACTTCGGGTACCGTCGTGGTCAGTTGGGAAAGCGCCAAAGCCGGAAGCGGCACTGAAGTCCACATACAAAAAGTCACTGCCGGTAACCTGCTGGTGGGCTCCAGCACCACGGTGATCAGCGGCGATGAAAACGACAATACCTTGAACTGGACGGGTACCGACGACGTCACCCTCAACGGTGGCGGGGGTGAAGATACCGCCGGTTTGTCTGGCCAGTCCGGTTACAGTTTTACTCAGGACAGCCAGGGCAATGTAGTGGTGCATGGCACGCAGGACACAACGCTGGTCGGCATTGAACAAGTAGTCTTGGGCGACGGCACGACCGTTGGCATCAACGATGGCAAGTTTGACAACGAAGCCGGCAGTGTGGTCTCCATGGAACCCGCTTCCACGCTGCTGAGCGATGGCAACTATGTGGTGGTCTGGGAGGAAGCCGGGCAGCTTCATCTGCAGAAGTTCGATCAGAACCATGCAGTGCTCAGCGACCATCTGCTGGAAGGCATCAACGGCCGTAATCCGGTGATTGCCGCAGACAACGTTGGCGGTTTCGTGGTCGGCTGGACCACTGACGGCAACAAGCTCGAGGTCCAGGCGTTCAACGCTGAAGGTGTCGCCACCGGTTCCCTGATCAGCCTGTCGCCGGAAGACAGCGACGAACCCAATGTTCACTTCGAGGACATCGCGGTTACCGTTCTGGCCAATGGCAACTATGTGGTGACTTGGGCAGAGGAGATGAATGGCTCCAGCGGCTCAAGCAATTCGCTGTTCTACGCTTCCGAACTGTTCATGCAGATGTTCAACCGCGACGACCATACGCCGATCGGCGGAATGGTCAAGGTCGATACCAAAGTCAAGGACGCCTCGATCTTCGCCGGAGAGCCGAGCATCACCAATCTGAAAGATGGCGGCTTCGTCATCGTCTGGGAGCGCGAAACCAAAGCCGCGGGTGACGTCGATATCTACATGCAGCGCTTCAACGCCAACGGTCAAAAAGTCGGCGATGGCAGTGCAGCACCCGTCAATACCAGCAAGGCCGGCGATCAGTATGGGGTGGAAGTTGCCACGCTCGAAGACGGCAGTCTGGTGTTGACCTGGGTCAGCGTCACGATGAAAAACGGCGAGCCGGTCACCGGTAACGTCTACATGCAGCGGTACAACGACAAAGGGGTAAAACTGGGCGGCGAAACGCTGGTCAATACGCCCACTTCGGAAATTCAGGGCGAGCCGGCGATCACGGCACTGAAAGGTGGCGGCTATGTCATCAGTTGGGCCACTTCCGATGAAGCCGCGCACTCGGCAGACGCCAACCTGTACGCGCAGGTCTACGACAAAAACGGCGTCAAAGTCGGCAATCAGTTGCTGCTCACCAGCAATGAGAACGACATGTTCCCGGTGGTCAATGCCACCCAGGACGGCGGCTTCGTGATCACGTGGGAAGTGTTGTCGTCGGATAACCAGATCGGCGATATCCATAGCCAGCGCTTTGATGCGAACGGCAACTCCACAACGCTCACTGGCGATGCCAATGACAACACCTTGATCTGGAGCGGTTCGGGGTCGGCCATCCTCAAAGGTGAAGATGGCAATGACACGCTGACCGGCGGTGCCGGTAACGACAGCCTCGACGGTGGAAACGGCAACGACATCCTGAATGGTGGTGCCGGGGCAGATGCCTTGAAGGGTGGTGCGGGTGACGACACCTACGTGGTCGATAACCTCAAGGACTTGATCATTGAGGGAGCCAGCGAAGGTGTCGATTCGGTGCAGTCCTCGATTACCTGGACCCTGGGCGACAACCTGGAAAACCTGACCCTGACCGGCACCGCCGCGATCAATGGCAACGGTAACGGGCTGTACAACGTCATCACTGGCAACAGCGGCAAAAACATCCTCAGTGGCGGCGCCGGCAATGACACCCTCGACGGTGGCGCGGGTGTGGATTCGCTGATTGGTGGCACTGGCAACGACACCTACGTCGTTGACCTGGTCACCAGCGGTGTCGGTGCCAAAGCCATCGCCGTACTGCAAGACACCATCACCGAGAAGGCCGGTGAAGGTGATCACGACATCCTGAAATTGCGCGGCGATTCGCTGATCAACTTCAGCGGTACCGCTGCCGTGACCCTGGGTCTCAACCTCGAAGACCTCGATGCTTCCGCGACCGGCTCGCTGGCAATCAACCTGACCGGTAACACCACCAACAACACCATCACCGGCAACGACGGCAACAACGTCCTCAGTGGTGGTGCCGGCATCGATACCCTGATCGGCGGAAAAGGCAACGACACCTACGTCCTCGACAGGGCGGAAGAGCTGGCGTTTGTATCGGAAGCAGCGGATGAAGGTAACGACACCCTGCAAATCGCTTACAATGTGCCCAGGACTGAAGTCCAGAGCATCAATCTGAGCAGCGGCAACCTGCAGAACTTCGAAAACATCACCGTCACCGGTACCGGGCTGTTCAATCTGATCGGCAACGACTTGGGCAACAAACTGACCGGCAACGCGGCGCGCAACGAAATCACCGGCGGTGCCGGCAATGACCTGCTCGACGGCAAAAACGGCGGCGACCTGTTGATCGGTGGCAGCGGCGATGACACCTACGTGATTTACAGCAACAAGGACGTGGTGGTCGAAGCTGCCGATGGTGGCAACGACACCGTGCGTGTTGCCTCTTACACCGGCAACAGCTACACCTTGGGCGACAACATCGAAAACGCCATCATCGACTCCCTGGCGGCGATCAACCTCGTCGGCAACGAGCTGGATAACACCCTGACCGGTAACGCCGCCAACAACGTCCTGAACGGCGGTGCTGGTGTGGACACTCTGATCGGTGGCAAGGGCAACGACACCTACGTCGTCGACAATGAAGACGACAGCGTCGTCGAACTGCTCAACGAAGGCGTCGATACCGTCAGCGCGTCGGTCAACTACATCCTGGCAGCCAACGTCGAGAACCTGATCCTGACCGGATCGGCTATCAAAGGCACCGGCAACGGGCTGAAAAACATCATCACCGGCAACGACGAGGCCAACCTGATCGATGGCGGCGCGGGTGCGGACACCCTGATCGGTGGCAAAGGCAACGATACCTACGTCGTTGACCTGGTCAGCAGCGGTGTCGGTTCCAAAGCCATCGCCGTACTGGAAGACACCATCACCGAGAAGGCCGGTGAAGGTGATCACGACATCCTGAAATTGCGCGGCGATTCGCTGATCAACTTCAGCGGTACCGCTGCCGTGACCCTGGGTCTCAACCTCGAAGACCTCGATGCTTCCGCGACCGGCTCGCTGGCAATCAACCTGACCGGTAACACCACCAACAACACCATCACCGGCAACGACGGCAACAACGTCCTCAGTGGTGGTGCCGGCATCGATACCCTGATCGGCGGAAAAGGCAACGACACCTACGTCCTCGACAGGGCGGAAGAGCTGGCGTTTGTATCGGAAGCAGCGGATGAAGGTAACGACACCCTGCAAATCGCTTACAATGTGCCCAGGACTGAAGTCCAGAGCATCAATCTGAGCAGCGGCAACCTGCAGAACTTCGAAAACATCACCGTCACCGGTACCGGGCTGTTCAATCTGATCGGCAACGACTTGGGCAACAAACTGACCGGCAACGCGGCGCGCAACGAAATCACCGGCGGTGCCGGCAATGACCTGCTCGACGGCAAAAACGGCGGCGACCTGTTGATCGGTGGCAGCGGCGATGACACCTACGTGATTTACAGCAACAAGGACGTGGTGGTCGAAGCTGCCGATGGTGGCAACGACACCGTGCGTGTTGCCTCTTACACCGGCAACAGCTACACCTTGGGCGACAACATCGAAAACGCCATCATCGACTCCCTGGCGGCGATCAACCTCGTCGGCAACGAGCTGGATAACACCCTGACCGGTAACGCCGCCAACAACGTCCTGAACGGCGGTGCTGGTGTGGACACTCTGATCGGTGGCAAGGGCAACGACACCTACGTCGTCGACAATGAAGACGACAGCGTCGTCGAACTGCTCAACGAAGGCGTCGATACCGTCAGCGCGTCGGTCAACTACATCCTGGCAGCCAACGTCGAGAACCTGATCCTGACCGGGTCGGCTATCGAAGGCACCGGCAACGGGCTGAAAAACATCATCACCGGCAACGACGAGGCCAACCTGATCGATGGCGGCGCGGGTGCGGACACCTTGATCGGCGGCAAAGGCAACGACACCTACGTCGTTGACCTGGTCACCAGCGGTGTCGGTGCCAAGGCTACTGTGGTACTGGAAGACACCATCATCGAGAAAGCCGGTGAAGGCGATCTGGACCGCGTGATACTGCGTATGGACAGTGAAGAGATCGCAGCCTTCCAAGGCACCGCTTCCGTCACCCTGGGCGCCAATCTGGAATGGCTCGATGCGCGGGAAACCGGGACGCTGAACCTCACTCTGAACGGTAACGCTGCCAACAACCTAATCTTTGGCAATGCCGGCAACAACACCCTCAACGGAGGTGCGGGAGACGACAATCTCTATGCCGGCGTGGGTGGCATCAATATTCTGAACGGCGGGACCGGCACCGACCATTTGATGGGCAACACCGGCGTCGACATCTTCAAGTTCAATGCCCTCAACGAAATGGGTTTGGGTACCACGCAAGATGAAATCTACGAGTTCACCACAGATGCCGTTAAGCCGGGGGGCGGCGACAAGCTCGACTTCTCGGCACTCAAGGGCTACAAGTTTGTGGGCGAAGCGGACGATTTCACCGGTGCGGCCAAAGAACTTCGTTACGAAACCGGCTCGGACGAGCAAGGCAGCTATGTGGTGCTTTACGGCAATAGCAACACCGACCACACGGCTGATTTCTCGATCAAGCTGATGGGCGTCACTGCGTTGACCGCGGCGGACCTGTTGCTCTAAGCCAGGGCTGTCAAGAATGACGGCGGCGCCGATGCGCTGCCGGCCATTCGATAATTGGAAACCCTCCAACCCGGTAATCTGGAGATTGAAATCGCCAAACGAATTAAATAAGTGTCTAGTCCTGAAATAGGTTTACCCCTGTTTCACCCTAACGCCCGATGCATCGCATCGGGCGTTTTTCATTCAAAAACAGGTGGGACGCTGATCAACCATTTCACGCCGCGGAATGGCTGATCAAGCTGCTCTCATCAGTGGCTCGAACGACCGGTCATCTCCAGGGCCATTTCGCTGGCATAGCTGTCGGTCATGCCGGCGATGAAGTCAATCATGCGCAAGAATGACGTGTGCAACGGCCCTTGAGGGTCAGGCGCGTTGTTACCCAGCAAATCGAGGATGCGACGGCTCTTGAATGAAGGCGTGCGCCCGTTGTGCTGTTCCAGCGCTGCGCCGCAGAAGGCGTTGAGCAGGATTTCCAGCGTGGTATAGGCACCGATTTCGTGCAGCGTCTTGCGCTTGTCCTGAAAGATTTTCTTGCGCGCCATGTCCTTGGCATTCAGTACGCAGCGCTTGGCCGGTCCGTGCATGTGCTCCACCAGATCACCGGGCAGTGTGCCAGCCAGCAACGCATCCTGTTGCTCGACAAAAGCACGGGCGGCGGCATTGGTCAGGTGCTCGATGGCTTTGCCGCGCAGGATCGCCAGTTTGCGTCGCCGCGAATCCTGCGGGCCGAGCTGGCGATAGGTTTCCGGCAGGTCGTCGCCGACCAGGTCCAGTAACAGGGATTCGACTTCCGCGTACTCCAGCAACTCCATTTCCAGACCGTCTTCCAGATCGATCAGCGCGTAGCAGATGTCATCGGCGGCCTCCATCAGATAGACCAGCGGATGGCGGGCCCAGCGCTGCTCCTCGAGTTGGGGCAGGCCAAGTTTATGAGCGATCTGCTCCAGCAATGGCAGTTCACTCTGATAGCAACCGAACTTGTGCTTCTTGTAACCCAGCGAATCGGCGTGCATGGCCGTCCATGGGTATTTCAGGTAAGTACCCAGCGTGGCGTAGGTCAGCCGGGTACCGCCATCGAACTGATGGTATTCAAGCTGGGTGAGCACTCGGAAGCCTTGGGCATTGCCTTCGAAATTGAGGAAGTCATTGCGTTCCGCTTCGCTCATTGCATCCAGCCAGCCACGGCCTGCCGCCTGTTGAAACCAGTGACGGATCGCGTCTTCGCCGGAGTGACCGAAGGGCGGGTTGCCGATGTCGTGGGCCAGGCAAGCCGATTGCACCACCATGCCCAGGTCACTGGGTTCGCACCAGTCGGGCAGGGCATTGCGGATGGTTTCGCCAACGCGCATGCCCAGCGAGCGGCCAACGCAACTGACTTCCAGCGAGTGGGTCAGGCGCGTGTGAATGTGGTCGTTGCTGGTGACCGGATGGACTTGGGTCTTGCGGCCGAGACGGCGAAACGCTCCCGAGAAAATGATGCGGTCGTGGTCTTTGTGGAAAGGGCTGCGGCCGAGTTCTTCCGGGCTGTGCAGAGGCTTTCCGAGGCGTTCGCGGGTGAGCAGGGTTTGCCAATCCAAGGCTGTATCTCTCCGTCAGGTGACTGATGCCTTAAGCTTCCCGGTTCGCGCCATGGGCTGCAAGGGAAAAACATACGCACGACTTCAGGAGCACGGGTTGCCGGCGATGACGGCGTGTCAGGCACTGCAATATCGAGTGAACTGCCATCATCGCGAGCAAGCTCGATTCCTACAGCCCCGCGGCGTCGATATCGATGAGCAGCAGTCGCTCGCCGTCGGCGAAAAACTGCCCGGCGGTGAGGCAGTACTGGTTGCTGGTGGCGTCGCGGTAAGTGTTGGAAAGTGTCAGTCGGCGCTCATCCCAACCCTCTGCCAGCAGATGATAAAAGTACGGGCGCCATGACCAGTTGTGGCCCAGGTAACGACCGTCGGCTTTCCAGGCGTTGTTGCGCCACTCGAGGTTGGGTGTCAGTTGCGTGCCGTGGCGGTCGCATTGATAGAAGCGCAATAGCCAGGGAAAGGCATCCAGTTGTGGCAAGGCGCTTAGCGGCGCGCAAGCCTGGGCCCAGGCTTGCAGAATCGCCATCAGCTCGCACAGTTGCTGGCGCATGATCATCAGGCGACCGCGTTCAGCCAGTTTCTGCTGTACATAGCGCTGACGCAGCCGGGCGAAGCGCTCGACAAAGGCGTCTGTGGCGAAGAAGTCTGCTTGCGCGCGGGCAAACAGAAAACCCTGCACATAGCGCGATCCGCACTCAAGGGCAAAATTCAGTTGAGTGTCGGTTTCCACCCCTTCGGCAATGATCCAGCACCCGGTTTTTTCCGCCATTTGCGCCAGGGCCTTGACCACGTCGCTGCTGGGGCCGCCCAACGCTGCAGCCTGGAACAGCCGCATGTCGAGCTTGAGAATGTCCGGTTGCAGGGCCAGCACACGATCGAGCTGCGAATAACCGGCACCGAAATCATCGATGGCAATTCGCGCGCCGGCGAGCCGGTATCTCGCTACCACGTCGGCCAGACGCTGGATGTCGCCGCCCAGTTCGGTGATTTCGAAAACGATTCGCTGCGGGTCGACGCCATGCCGGCTCAGTTGCTTGAGGCTCGGCAATGCCTGGTCCGGGCGCAAGCGGCTGATCCAGCGTGGTGACATGTTCAGGCTGAGAAACCACTCTGAGGGCGCTTCATGCAAACGGCTCAGGGCGTTATCGCGGATCTGGCGATCCAGACGACGCAGGGCGATGGCGGGAGTCCTCGGGTCGGCGAACAGTGGGCCTACCGAGGCCAATTGACCATCGGCCTGACGCAGTCGGCCCAGTGCTTCGACGCCGGCGATACGGCCGGTGGCGGTATCGATGAACGGTTGAAAGCAGGCGAGCGGTTGCCCGTCGATCACGAGGCCTCCTTAGTAAGGTCTTGTTCTGGATGAAACCTGATGGCCCGGTAGACGCGCAGGTTTGAACCCCTCGATAAAGAGGTTCATCCCGGCGATGTTGCAAGAATGCAGCCAGATAGTGGCTTCAGTGTTTGCGCGAGCTGCCTTGCAGAACCAGCTTGATCAGCGGCCCCAGCGTGGTGCCTAGACGAACCAGGCGAGTCAGGCTGCTTGCGCCACCGCTCTTGGCGCCCTTGCCAGTCAAAAAGCCCAGCAGAGTCACGGCCGCCACGCCCCAGAGCGGGGCATGCTTGATGCCGAAGCCGTCTTGCAGGTTTTGCGTCATCCCGCGCATACGTTGCAAGGGTTGTAGCAGTTGCGCGGATTCGTGACGGATTTCCTGGCGATGCATTTCCATGCGCAGGCGGATCAGCGCCTTGCGCATTTCCGTGCGCGAGCTGTTGTGAGGCAGTTCAGGCAGGCTCATGGCAGCAGGCGCTCCCGATCATTGGCCAGTTCTTCCAGGGTGCCATGGAAGGGCGAGGACTCATCGAAAATCGCTGCTCTCAAACGCATCGCGCAGAAGATGGCCGCGAGGGTGTAGAACACGCAGAGCCCGATGATGGCGGGCAGACGATAGGTGTCCCAAAACAGGATCAACACCAGCGTCGACAATCCCACCAGCAACAGCAAGGCAAACACCAGCGCCAGGCCTGCGAACAGCAGCAGGCTGACGGTGCGGGCTTTTTGCTCCTGCAATTCGATGCCGAACAGTTCGACATGGCTGTGCAGCAGGCCGAGGAAAGCGGCACCCAGGCGCCGCGGTGAGGAGTTTGGGCCCGTCGCGGACGAGCCGGATTCGCCGATCGCCATAATCAGCGCCGGGTTGCCAGCAGACCAATCAGGAAACCCACGCCGGCCGCGATCCCGACCGATTGCCATGGGTTGGCCTGAACGTAGTCTTCAGTGGCGGTGACTGCGGCCTTGCCACGTTCGCGCAAAGAGTCTTCAGTCAGTTTCAAGGTTTCGCGTGCACGCAGCAGACTGTCGTGGATCTGCTCGCGCAACTCATCCGCCTGATCGCCGGCCAATGTGGCGGTGTGTTCCAGCAACCGCTCGGTGTCGCTGACCAAAGTCTGAAAGTCGTTCATCAGGATTTCTTGAGCAGTCTTTGCCTTGATGCTGGCCATTGGTGATCTCCGTAAGTGGCTTCTGTTGCGTTCGAGTATGAGCCTTGCGCGAAGGTTCAGTACAAATGACTGGTACAACTTTTGCTATGTCGTGGTGCGTTAGCCCGCGTGTTTGCGCTGTTGCTGGGCAAGAATCGGGCAAAACCTTATCTCAAATTATGAAAACCCGCGCAAAGGTTCCAACCTTGTGCGCCAAAGTGGCTCAACGGGATCAATGGACTGATTCGTCGAAGTTGCAACTTGGTGCATGAATTGTCAGCGCGAACCGATTTGGTGCTTTTTTTAGCCTTCAGGTCTGCCAACCTCATGGAAAATCTGCAAAGCGCTGTGGCCAGTCTGGTCCACAGCTCCAATACGTTGTTCATTCTGATCGGTGCCGTGATGGTCCTGGCCATGCACGCCGGTTTTGCCTTCCTCGAAGTCGGCACGGTTCGACAAAAGAACCAGGTCAACGCTTTGTCGAAGATCCTCAGCGATTTCGCCATTTCGACCCTCGCCTACTTCTTTATAGGCTACTGGATTTCCTACGGTGTCACCTTCATGCAACCGGCGGCGGTGATCAATGCCGATCATGGTTATAGCCTGGTTAAGTTTTTCTTTCTGCTGACGTTCGCCGCAGCGATACCGGCAATCATTTCCGGCGGCATCGCCGAGCGCGCCCGGTTCGTTCCGCAGTTGTGTGCGACGGCGTTGATCGTGGCATTCATCTATCCCTTTTTCGAGGGCATGATCTGGAACGGCAACTTTGGCTTGCAGGCCTGGTTGCTGGCGCACTTTGGCGCCAGTTTCCATGATTTCGCCGGGTCGGTGGTGGTCCACGCCATGGGTGGCTGGCTGGCGCTGGCTGCGGTGTTGTTGCTCGGCCCCAGGCAAGGTCGCTATCGCGATGGACGCTTGGTGGCGTTCGCCCCTTCGAGTATTCCCTTCCTGGCCCTGGGGTCGTGGATTCTCATTGTGGGCTGGTTCGGTTTTAACGTGATGAGCGCGCAAACCTTGCAGGGCGTCAGCGGGTTGGTCGCGGTCAACTCGCTGATGGCGATGGTTGGCGGCACTGTGGCGGCGCTGATCGTCGGGCGCAATGACCCGGGCTTTCTGCATAACGGTCCACTGGCCGGGTTGGTGGCGATTTGCGCCGGTTCCGATCTGATGCACCCGGTAGGCGCGCTGGTGACCGGTGCCATCGCCGGGGCGCTGTTTGTCTGGTGCTTTACCGCCGCCCAGGGCAAATGGCACATCGACGACGTATTGGGTGTGTGGCCATTGCATGGTCTGTGCGGTGTCTGGGGCGGAATCGCCTGCGGCATTTTTGGTCAGAGTGCATTGGGTGGTCTGGGTGGGGTGAGCCTGATCAGTCAGTTGATCGGAACCGCCCTGGGAGTGGTCGTGGCGCTGGCCGGTGGCTTCACAGTGTATGGCGTGATCAAGGCGTTCCATGGTCTGCGCCTGAGTCAGGAAGAAGAGTATTACGGCGCGGACTTGTCGGTGCACAAGATCGGCGCCGTGAGTCAGGACTGAGTCAGGTTTCTTCATCGTCGGTGCCGGGATAAAGACCGTGCAGCAGACGATAGCGGTCATGCCGTATCTGGTTGGCCCGCTCTTGGACCTGATGCGCGGGTAAACCCAGCATGATCAACGCGTGGGAGGCGAGCATCAGGCTCGACTCGAGTAATTCGGGCACGACTTCGCTGGCGCCGGCTGCTTTCAACTCGGCCAGTTGGCTGTCGTCCCGAGTGCGTACCAGGATTGGAACGGTCGAGTTTAATCGGCGCGCCTCCTTGAGAATCAGTAACGCGATATCGGCCTGGTCCACGGCAATCACCAGCAGCCTGGCGCGCACCAGCCCGACCGCCAGCAGCAGTTCACCGCGCCGTGAGTCGCCATAGTGCACACAGGTCTCACCCGCGGCGGCTTCCTGGACACGCACCGGATCGGTGTCCAGCGCGATATAGGGCTGCAGCGCATTGCGTAGTGCTCTCCCGATCGACTGACCGACGCGACCGTAGCCGCAGATCACAACATGGCTGTGCAAACCGGCGTTCAGCGTGCTTATTTCCTCGAGTTTGGCTTCTTCGTTGGGTTTGCGGTGCAGACGTGTCGCGATGTTGGGCGCCGCGCGCAGCAACAGCGGCGTTAGCAGCATCGAGCAGAAGGTCGCGGCCAGCAGCAGCCCCCCGAGATCGGAGGGCATCATTTTGTTCTGTTGCATAAGGGCCATCAACGCGAAGCAGAACTCGCCGCCCTGGGCCAAAGCCAGGCCACTGCGCCAGGCGGTCTCGCGATCGCTGCCGCGCCATTTGACCAGCAGCGCGACCACGCAGCCTTTGATCAGCAGCAAACCGAGGGTCAGACCGAGGATCAGCAGGCCGTGGCTGGCAAACAACTGCAAGTCGATCAACATGCCGATGCTGACGAAAAACACCCCGAGCAGAATGTCGCGGAACGGACGGATATCGGCTTCTATTTGATGGCGGTAATGGCTCTCCCCCAGCAGCATGCCGGCGAGAAACGCCCCCAGGGCAGGGGAGAGGCCGAGCAGGTGCGTCAGCCAGGCGGTCAGCAACACAATGACCAGCGCCAACAGTACAAATAGTTCGGCGGAGCGAGCCTCCGCCACTTCATGGAACAGCCGAGGCAGCAACCAGCGACTGGCCAGCAACAGCCCGACGAACAGCACAATGGTCTTGCCCAGCGTCAGAGGCAGCGCCCAATACCAAGGCTGATCGCTATTGCCGGCGAACACCGGCACCAGGGTCAGCAGCAATACCGCCACGACGTCCTGGAATAGCAACACCGCAATGGCATTCTGGCCATGGCTGCTGAAAATTTCGCCGAGACTGCCCAACTCCTTGCTGACAATGGCGGTGGAAGACAGCGACAGACCGGCACCGAGCAGCAGCGCAGGGGTTGCCGACATGCCGAGCAACATCAGCACCCCCCCAAGCAGTATCGCGGTGACCAGTACTTGCAGGCCGCCCAGCCGGAACACCACGTGGCGCAACGCGAGCATTTTTGTCAGGGAGAACTCCAGGCCGAGGGAGAACAGCAGGAACACCACGCCCAGTTCGGCGAGGTCAGGCAACTCCTCGCTTTCATTGACCCAGTTGAATGCGGTCGGTCCGATCATCAACCCTACGCACAGGTAACCCAGCACCGGTGGCAGGCGCAGGCGCTGGAACAGTGCAATTACCACCAGAGAGGAGGCGAGGATGATCAACAGGTTGGCGAACACAAAGAAACTCCGGTCAGGGTGCGAATGACTCAAGCGTAGAGGCAAAAAAGCCGCGAGCATCGCGCAAATGACATTGCGCTTGAATGATTTGAGTCAGGGAGTTGCCGAAAACTTTTGAGATGCGCCGTTGCCTGGGCGTCTGATTCATTGGCTCGACTGCTCCTGATAGCGGGCCTAGAATAAACGCTTACTATATCGGGGCTTGAGCTCATGCTTCCTGAATGTCAGCTTTTCGGCACCCTTGGGTGCCATCTATGCGAAGTGGCCGAAGCCATGCTGATGGAGTTTGTCGAGCGCGGTCTGCTGGTCGAACTGGTGGATATCGCTGACGATGAAGCATGGTTCGAAGCCTACAGCCTGCGTATTCCGGTGTTACGGCGAGTCGATACCGGCGCTGATCTGGGCTGGCCATTCAGTGCCGACCAGGTTGTGGCGTTCCTGCGCTGACCTTGACAGGTTTCGCGATTCCCGCCCGTCGCTGTTGCCGTTTCGGTCGTTGGCCAAATTAAGGTTATTCGGTTACTGTATGTGCATACAGTTATGCCGATCACCTGTCGTGTTCTCTTGATTGCGGATTCAGGCAGGTGATCCCGGAAGTCAGAGGGATGAATCTTGGTCAATGTCGAACAATTGAAGAACAGCGTGAACCGGATGTCGGTGGATGTAGTGCGTGAGGCCGTCCTCGAATTGCGTCTGGATGGCTTGGTTACGGAAGGAAAAACCCCGTTCAACAAGCTGCATTTCAATACCTGTTTCGCCGAAATCGAAGCGCTGTTCCAACGAGCGGGTTATCACCGGCAGCTGGACGTCGTGGGCTATCAGGGCTTGTTGTACGCGATTTATGATCCGGGTCGCTGGGAGGCGGTAGATGTGTTGCGCTGGCTCAAGGAGTTCACCGAAGCGGCGGCGCGCACGCAGTCGATCCCGGCCTGAGGATTCTCTGCTAGGTTCGGTCCGGCCACTGTTGGATAATACCGCCCTGCATTGAGGGTCAGAACTTCCGTATGTCCACTTCATCTTTTTCTGCTGCGCACAGCCAGGCCAGTACGCTCTACTTGCCGCCTGGCCCGTGGCAGACCGTACTCGATTGCCTGTGCGAACACTTCAGCGCCATCGGTCGCGAGCAATGGCTGGATCGAATCGCCCGGGGTCGTGTCCTCGATGGGCACGGTGCGCCAATCTCCCTTGATCTTCCTTACAAGGAAGGCCTGCGGATTCACTATTTTCGGGAAGTGCCGGACGAAAAGCCGATCCCTGTGATCGAGTCGATTCTGTATGCGGACGAACATCTGGTGGTGGCAGACAAACCGCATTTCCTGCCTGTAACCCCGGCCGGTGAATATGTCGAGCAGACGCTGTTGCGGCGGTTGATCCGTCGGCTGGATAACCCGCACCTTGTGCCGTTGCATCGCATTGACCGGCATACGGCGGGGCTTGTGCTGTTTTCAGCCAACCCTCAGAGCCGTTCTGCGTATCAGTCGTTGTTTCCAACGCGGCAGATCGAAAAACGCTACGAGGCCATTGCCAGGGCATTACCGGAACTGGCCTTTCCCTTGGTCCATAAGAGTCGGCTCATAGATGGCGAGCCTTTCTTCCGCATGCAGGAAGGGCCGGGCGCCAGCAACACCGAGACAGCTGTCGAGGTCAGGGAGAAGAACGGTGATCTCTGGCGTTATGCGCTTTACCCGGTGACAGGCAAAAAGCATCAGTTGCGGGTGCACATGACGGCTTTGGGTGCCAGCATCTGCAATGACCCGTTCTATCCGCAAGTGCTCAAGGATGTCGACGACGATTATGCCAATCCCTTGAAGTTGCTGGCACAAGGACTGCGGTTTGTGGACCCGGTCACGGGGGAGGAAAGAGACTTCGAAAGTGCTATCACCCTGCAATGGTGATGGTCATTCTTCAGCCACGAAAAAGCCCGCATAAAGCGGGCTTTTCTGTATCCGGTGGGTGCCGCAAAGATTACAGCTCTTTGACGGTACGAACTTGATCCTTGTTGACGCGGGTTTGTTTGCCGTCCAACTGTTCAAACTCGTAGAAACCCGATTCATCATCGTATTTTGGCGCGTCGACAGCCTGGATTTCGCGCCCGTCATTCAAGGTGATCACTGCAGGCGATGCGCAACCGGCAAGGGTAGCGATGCCGAGTGCGAGCATGAAAGCGGCGAGGGTCCGTTGAGTCATGAGTGTGTCTCCGAATATGAATTCTTTTAGTAACTGAGCTTGAGACGTTTGCGACACGCGCAAGTTCATTCTCGTGTCAGTCTGACACAGTGTTGTGGGCACTTAACAGTTCCGGTGTATTGAGGTTGGCCAGGCGAGGATCGTTGTCGGGGCACTGCAGCGCGGTAGCACCCAGTTTGCGCATGAGGCGACCCGGGCTGCGTTCGCCGTCATTCCAGGCACTTTCGAACGCTTCGCGCAGCGCTACGGGAATGATGCACAGCAAGGGTTCCCAATGTTCGCCATGGCGCAGCATCAGCGGTTTGTCCGGATGCTGGCTGGCGGTTTCGCGCATGCTATGCAGTAGCGTGGCATCGATGCGTGGAACGTCACAAGGCAATACCAGCAGATGTGCATGACGAGCGGCCCTCAGGCCTGCACGCATGCCGGCCAACGGACCGGGGAAGTCGCCGTCTTCGTCATGGACCAACTGGTCGGCGTAGGGCGCATACTTTTCAAGGTTCCTGTTGCAGGAAATGATCAGGTCATCGCTCAGCAGACGAGTCTTGCGATGTAGATGCGCGATCAATGGCTCGCCGTGCCACTCGATAAGCCCCTTATCCTGCCCCCCCATACGTTGGCCGCGCCCTCCCGCCAGGAGCAAAATGGAACAGGGGGGTAAATGTGTATTCGAGGTCATGGCAGGTCTCCATGGGGGCGGCGAAAAAAGGAGGCGCTGTGATATAACACCGGGCTGTTTCTCCTACAACTGGACGAGCCTATGAAAGCCAAGGCTGATGTACCTTTCGCACCGCTCAACATCGCGGTGCTGACTGTCAGCGATACCCGAACTCTGGAAACCGACACGTCAGGCCAGGTCTTCGTTGACCGTTTGAGCGCTGCTGGCCATAACCTGGCCTTTCGGGTTCTGCTCAAAGATGACCTCTACAAAATCCGTGCGCAAGTCGCCAACTGGATTGCCGACGATGTGGTACAGGTTGTCCTGATCACGGGCGGCACGGGATTCACCGGGCGCGACAGCACACCCGAAGCGGTGAGTTGCCTGCTGGATAAACAGGTCGATGGTTTTGGCGAGCTTTTCCGGCAAATATCGGTGGCGGATATTGGCACCTCCACTGTCCAGTCCCGCGCCTTGGCCGGTTTGGCAAATGGGACATTGGTCTGCTGCTTGCCCGGCTCGACCAACGCTGTGCGAACCGGTTGGGACGGTATTCTCGCTGAACAATTGGATTCGCGGCACCGCCCATGCAATTTCGTGCCTCATCTGAAACAGGCTGCACCCTGTGAATCCCGTGGGTAAGCCAGGCAAGACAGGCAGCCTGATGCCTGTCGAAGCGGCACTGGCGCGCTTGCTGGAAATGGCTGAGGCCGCGCCAATTCGTGAACGTGAGCGCTTGCCTCTGGCGCAGGTTCAGGGCCGTGTTCTGGCCGATGACCTGGTCTCGACGCTTGATCTTCCTCCGTGGCCTAACAGTGCAATGGACGGTTATGCCTTGCGGATGGCTGACTGGACGGGAGAACCGCTGGAGGTCAGCCAAAAAATATTTGCGGGCATCGCACCGGAGCCCTTGAGGCCCGGAACCTGCGCGCGAATCTTTACCGGTGCGCCAGTTCCTGCTGGGGCCGACTGCGTCGAGATGCAGGAAAACGCCGAAGTCCAGGCGGATGAACGAGTCCGTTTCACCGAAGCCTTGGCGCCAGGACAAAACATCCGTCCACAAGGCCAGGAAACCACCGTCGGTGAACTGATTCTGCCAGCCGGCACGCGGCTTGGGCCAATAGAGCAGGGCTTGGCGGCTTCACTGGGATGCGCAGAGCTGGAGGTGATTCGCAAAGTGCGTGTCGCCGTACTGTCCACCGGTGATGAATTGGTTGAACCGGGTAAAGCGTTGGGCCCCGGCCAGATCTACAACAGCAATCGAGTGTTGCTCTGTAGCTGGTTGCAGCGTTTGGGTTGTGAGGTGATCGATGCCGGTATTCTTCCGGATAACCTGGAGACCACTCGTGCCCGTCTTGCCGGTTTGACAGACGTCGACCTGATCCTCTCGACAGGTGGCGTATCGGTGGGTGAGGCCGATTTTCTGGGCATTGCCTTGCGGGAGGAGGGCGAGCTGACATTGTGGAAACTCGCTATCAAACCGGGCAAGCCGCTGACCTTCGGGCATTTTCGTGGGGTTCCGGTCATTGGATTGCCCGGCAACCCGGCATCGACCCTGGTGACCTTTGCCTTGTTGGCAAGGCCCTATCTTCTGCGCCGTCAGGGCGTAAAAGTGGTTGAACCGCTGAAATTTCAGGTACTGGCAGGGTTTGATTGGCCCAAAGCCGGCAGTCGACGCGAGTACTTGCGTGGGCGTCTGGAAAACGGCCGGGCGATCATCTACAAGAACCAGAGTTCAGGTGTACTGCGCAGCGCAGCCTGGGCTGATGGTCTGGTTGAAGTGCTGGAGGATCGCACGCTGATCGAAGGTGAGAGCGTGTATTTCATCCCGCTGAGCGAAGTTCTGGGCTGATACTTGCCTCGCGCTGACCACGTAATCCCGGTTGATCGAACCGGGTTTTGCGTTGTTGGCTGACGCTCAATGTGCGAGAAGCGCCGCGACCTGGTCGAAACGACTGTTGGCGATCCAGCCCAGAAGGCCGAGCACCACGGCGGTGCCACCGGCTGAATAGGCAAGCCTGTGTTTGATTGATTTGACGTCATTGCGTACTTCATCCATGTCTCTTCGGATGTATTCGAGGTGCGTTTCCAGTTCAATGACACGAGGTTCCATTTCAACTTCTCCAGTGGGGTTTCTGCTTTTATTGGATTCGGCTTGCTGTTTGGCCCGTCTTTCTACGTGTGGTACAACCGGAATGCCCGGTAACCTGATGTCATGGCTTTGCATGGTACGTCCCTGTAATTCCTGCTGATGGATGGCTGATAAACCGCAGCCACCAAGGTGTACCAATCAAACGGGTGGGTCAATTGAGCCGATTCCTCAGATTTTGTAAGAAAAAATCCCGCCTTGTAGGACCGCAATCCCGGTCTCTTTGAAATAATTCTTTTTCCTGCGACTTTTATGGGGCGCATCGCGGTCAACATCCCCCATACGGAATGCAAACATGGGAGTGATCACAATGAGCGAACGCAAGGCGCTGTTGATTCTGCATGGCAAGCAGGCGGTCAACGAGGAGGTCCGTGCGGCGGTCGAAGGTAAGCGCGCACAAGGTTGGGAGTTGGCTGTTCGATTGACCTGGGAGGCTGGTGACGCACGGCGCCTGGTGGATGAGGCGCTGGCGGCGGGCTATAGGCAGGTCATCGCCGGAGGGGGTGATGGAACGTTGCGTGATATTGCCGAGGCCATGGCTGCGCAGTCGACGCAGGCCAGTCTGGTATTGATGCCGTTGGGAACGGCCAACGATTTCGCACGCGCTGCCGGCGTACCTCTGGAACCCGCCCAAGCCTTGAATCTTCTGGACACTGAACCACGGGCCATTGATCTGGGGGAAGTCGGTGGGCAGGTGTTTCTGAATATGGCCACGGGCGGCTTCGGCAGTCAGGTCACGGCCAATACCTCCGAGGACTTGAAGAAAGTGCTCGGAGGCGCCGCCTACCTGTTCACGGGTTTGTCACGTTTCAGCGAGTTGCATGCAGCCTATGGCGAGCTGCATGGCCCGGATTTTCAGTGGAGTGGCGAACTGTTGGCGCTGGGCATCGGCAATGGGCGCCAGGCGGGCGGTGGTCACGTGCTGTGCCCCCAGGCGCTGGCGGACGACGGTCTGCTGGATATCAGCATTCTACCTGCGCCGCAGGAAGTGGTCGGAACGTTGAAAAGTTTGCTCGCTGAAGGCTTCGGTATCGACAATATGTTCGTGCGCGCCCGTTTGCCATGGGTCGAGATCAAGGTCTCGGAAGGTCTCTACATCAATCTCGATGGTGAACCACTGGAAGGCGACAGCTTGCGCTTCTCGGCGCGCCCGGCAGCACTGCGGGTGCATTTGCCCGAGGACTCACCGCTGCTGAGCGTTCCGGCAACGATCAATCGTCCAGGCTGATAATCTGCTCACGCACGGCGAACAGCACCAGACCCGCCACGTCGTAAATCTGCAAGCGTTTCATGATTTGCGAGCGGTGCGTTTCTACTGTCTTGATGCTCAGGCCCAGGCCATTGGCGATTTCCCGGGTGGATTTTCCGCGGACAATCAGCCGCAGGATTTCCAGCTGACGTGCCGTCAGGTTGTGCGAGTCAGCGGGTTCCGGCTGATGTTTCTGGTTCCGGGTCAGCGCCTGGTTGATAACAGTATGGGCGATGGCCGGGCTCAAGTAGCGCTCGTTATTGCGCAGGGCATCCAGGGCGTGTTCGAGTTCGGTGGCCGTGGTGTCCTTGAGCAGGTAGCCATGGGCGCCGGATTCCAGAGCCTGCATGATGAGCGCCGGATCGGTGTGCATCGACAGAATCAGCACCTTGCTTTGCGGGCGCACGCGCTTGAGGCGTTGCAAGGCTTCAAGGCCACCGGTTTCCTTCATGGAAATATCCAGCAGCACGATGTCCGGGGACAGCTGTTCGACCATTTCGAGCAGCTGCGAGCCGTCATTGGCCTCGCCGATGACGGCGTAGCCGGGAATATCCAGCACCAGAGCGCGCACGCCAGCCCTGATAAGCGAGTGGTCATCCACCAGAAGTAAGTTACAAGTCAACGCCTAACCTTATTCGTACTGGCCCGTTCGAGCGCACGTGGCGCCCAGGGGAAGAGAGCTTCGATTTGAGTGCCTTTGCCCGGTTCGCTGGTGACGGTCAGTGTGCCGCCCAACTGATCGATACGTTCCGACATCCCGGCCATTCCGCGCTGCCCCTCACGACCCGGATCTGTTGCCGGCGCGAACCCCAGGCCGTCATCGCTGATCAACAGCGTCAAGCCTTGAGGCTGGCGCTGCAGGCGGACCAACAGGTTTTTCGCCTCGGCGTGGCGCAGTATGTTGGTCACCGCTTCCTGAGTAATTCGAAAGGCGGCCACCGCCATTTCTTCGGGGATGCCGGTCAAGCGTGAATGGCATTCCAGGCTCCAGTGCACCGGCGTGTTGCCCAGTGTCTTGAGCAAATGTGCACGCAGACTGGCTTCCAGCCCGAGGCTAGTCAGCTGTCTGGGGTTGAGGATGGCCGATACGTCCCGCACTTTGGTCAGGGTTTCTTCCAGCGTGTCGCAGAGCACCGCGCATTGCTCTTGCAGTTCTTCGGGCATTCGGCGTTTGAGCCATTCACTTTGAAGTTTTGCCGCCGTCAATAACTGGCCAATATCGTCATGCAGTTCACGACTGAGCCGATGGCGCTCGTTTTCCTGAACCTTCAATAAGCGGTCGGCGAGCTCTTGAGGCTCGAACTTTATCGACTTGCGCGAGAGGCGATGCTGTACCCAAACGCACGTCAGCGCTGCAATATTAAGCACCAGCAGGCTTAGCGGCAAACGCGTGGAAAGGCCATAGATCAGCAGGCTGCCGAGCGCCGAGCAGGTACACAGCAAAAGCGTGAACCGACGTGCGTTTACTCGGGAGGGGGGCCACATGGTGATTGACTTGAGGCTGGCGTACATAGCGGATGGAGCCAATGGATGTTCGCTGCGGGCAGACCGGTCCAATTGATTGACGGGTCACTGTCTGAGTCACTCTGCCATTAATTGACGTCAACTAATGGTCGGCATAATACCACTTAACATACCGTTGGTCGCGTTCGGTATATATGTCTATACAGTCAGGAAATAGAGATTTGGGACGGTAGTTCCACAATGGAAAAGTTCGGCGGGGAATAGTTGTTTGTATCAGGCTGTCGTTGACAGGTATGAAGTATTCAATTGCGACATGAGCGTGCTCAAGTTACAGAATGGCATCGTGGCAATATGAATACGAACCACGATGAAGTTAGCGGGTGAAATTAAGCTTGCCGTTCCGAAAAGGACACGAGTCGGAACGGTTTTGAATTAACCGGTGGCTGAAACTGGTTTTGCCCGACCTGGTAGGCAAAGGCTTCGATCAACGAGGTCTGTTCACTGCCATCAAGGCTGAGTTGACCCGTGGTCTGATCGATCAGTTCGAGTTGCCAGGCCATCAATGTGAGACAGTCTTTCAAGGCATCCAGCGCCTGAGCGTGCAGGTCAACGTGGTTTTGGGCATGGTTCAGCAGGCCATGAATGTGCAGCGAAAACTCCGAAACGGCGACCAGGGCAAGGGCATCGGCCTTGCTGGCCAGCTTGAGCAGGGTGCTGAGCATGCATTCAATGGCGTCTTTGTCATTGCTGATCAGTTGCAAATGACTCACGCATTCCTCGGATTTGGCCAGGAGCGTTTCAGCTTCGACGAGAAACTCAGGGAGTCGCTGTGCCCACTCTTTACGGTCGTTCGGCATGCTTATCTCCACAACGTCATGTCAATTGAGGGAATGTCGTGTGCGTCGGTGAAGATGATCGGCGCCATGGCGTTGCCGTGCCGTCGTGAGATCGTGGCCCAGCCGGGCTGTCTGCAGGCTGGGGAGTTCGAGAGGGAGGATGGCCACTGATCTGCGATCGCACACAAAAGCCTGACTCCGTTCATGCAATGAGAATGGCGTCACATTAATGGCTATTGGATATTGCGAATATCAGGTCGGGCCTGATTGTTACTAGGGGAATCCCTTACGCACGGGAACCTAACGGACGAAACGTGGTCGCGCCGCAGGGAATGAAGCAGATGAAGTGATGGGGCTAGTAAAGCATGATGTTAATGTGACATCAATGCTTGAACGTGGCATTTTGCATCGGGGTCAAGGTCCGGAAAAAACAGCCGATAACCCTCTTTAGTGAATTCATCAGAACAAGACCAGGAGTCATTGATGGCCGGCATTCTCGACACGGTAGACCAACGCACGCAACTGGTGGGTGAGAATCGCCTGGAAATTCTCATGTTTCGCCTGGCGGGGCGGCAATTGTTTGCGATCAACGTTTTCAAAGTGCAGGAAGTGCTGCAACTGCCGAAGCTGACCCTGATGCCCCAGCGCCATCCGTTCGTCTGCGGCGTGGTCAACCTGCGTGGCCAGACGTTGCCGGTGATCGACCTGTCCCAGGCGATCGGTATGCGTCCGCTGGTGCCAAGTCCGACCAGCACGATCATCGTCACCGAATACAACCGTTCGGTGCAGGCGTTCCTCGTTGGCGGCGTGGACCGCATCGTCAACATGAACTGGGAAGCCATTCTGCCGCCGCCGACCAGCGCCGGCCGTCAGCATTACCTGACCGCCATCAGCAAGGTCGATGATCAGTTGGTGGAGATTATCGACGTCGAAAAAGTCCTCGCCGAAATCGTTCCGTACAACGCCAAGGTGTCCCGCGAAAAGCTTGACGATCCGGTGCTGGAACGCGCCCGTGGGCGTGAAGTGCTGCTGGTGGACGACTCCAACGTGGCGCTCTCGCAGTTGCGCGACACCCTCGGCCAGTTGGGTGTGAAGATGCACATTGCCAGCGATGGTTTGAAAGCGCTGAACATGCTCAAAGGCTGGGCGGATACTGGCGTGAACATGACCGACAAACTGCTGATGATCTTCACCGACGCCGAGATGCCGGAAATGGACGGCTATCGCCTGACCACCGAGATCCGCAACGATCCGCGTCTGCGCGGACTCTACGTGGTGTTGCACACCTCGTTGTCCGGCAGTTTCAACGACTCGATGGTCAAGAAGGTCGGCTGCGACAACTTCCTCTCCAAGTTCCAGCCGGACAAACTGGTCGACGTGGTGCGTCAGCGCCTGATGCTCGATGAAGTGCCTGCCTGATAATCCGTAAAGGCTGCAAACAACCGACCTGTGGGAGCGGCCTTGCCCGCGATAGCGCTAGACCAGTCGCCATTGATGCTGGAAGTGATGCCCCCTTCGCGGGCAAGCCCGCCCCCACAGGGGCCTGGTGTCCAACTTTCAGCCTTTGATTCAATGAGAAAGCTCGTATAGGGTGGCGTTTTTGTCCTCCAGGGAGCTGGTCATGCTGCGTCTGAGCGCGCTTTATCGTTATCCGTTGAAATCCGGCAAGGGCGAGTCCCTGCAACAGGTCAGCCTCGACACACTGGGGCTGGACGGGGATCGACGCTGGATGCTGGTGGACGAGGCCAGCGGGCGCTTCCTGACCCAGCGTGCGGTGGCGCAGATGAGTCAGCTGTCGGCGTTGTGGAATACCCAAGGTGGCTTGACCCTCAGCGCTCCCGGCCATACGCCGATCGATATTGCCTTGCCTGCCAGCGACGCTGAACTGCGTGGCGTGACCATCTGGCGCGACACCTTGCGTGTGCCTGATGCCGGCGATGCGGCCGGGGCTTGGGTCAGTGAATTCATTGGCAAGCCGACTCGCCTGGTGCAAGTGCCGGTTGATCGCGCACGGACCACACAGGCAGGTTATGGCAAGGACGACGACAAGGTGGCCTTCGCCGATGGCTTCCCGTTGTTGCTGATCGGGCAGGCATCCCTTGAGGATCTTTCGCAAAGAGTCGGGCGTTCGTTGGAGATGCTGCGTTTTCGACCGAATCTGGTGATCGAGGGCAGCGACGCCTATGCCGAGGATGGCTGGAAGCGCATCCGTATCGGCGACGTCGAGTTCCGCGTGGTCAAGCCGTGCTCGCGCTGCATTCTGACCACCATCGATCCGCAAACCGGCGAACGCAGCGATGATCGTGAGCCCCTCGCAACCTTGCAGAAATATCGCGCCCAGGAAGACGGTGCGATGTTCGGCCAGAATCTGGTCAATGACGGCAACGGCCAACTCGAAGTCGGCATGCCGGTCACGATCCTGGAGTAAGCGCCCTGGAATGAAAAATGCCCGTGTCCAAAAGGACACGGGCATTTTTTTGCGCGGTGCAAGCCCGCGGTTTTAGCCGCGGTATTCGCACAGGTAAGCGGTGTCGACGGCCACTTTCAGCTGGAACTTGCTGTTGGCTGGCACGTTGAACTGGCTACCGGCGGCGAAGGTTTCCCAGTCGGTGCTGTCTGGCAGTTTGACGGTCAGGGCGCCGGTCACTACGTGCATGATTTCACGCTGGCTGGTGCCGAATTCGTATTCGCCCGGAGCCATGACGCCAATGGTCGCCGGACCTTCAGCGGTGCCAAAGGCGATCGACTTGACGGTGCCGTCGAAGTACTCGTTGACTTTAAACATGGGCGATTCCTCGAAAAGGGCTAAAAAGGGCCGGCCAGTATGCACAAGGCCCTTGGCGCCGTCACCTCTCTAGAACGGGAGAATCAGCGGTAACAGACGTGCTGTATTGCGCGCATCTTCCAGCGCCCGGTGTTGCTGGCCGGTGAACTGCATGCCCGCCAGTTGCAGGGCGCCGTTGAGGCCCAGCGGGCGTTCCAGCCGCCGGGCCTTGGCAAAGCGTTGCTTGAGATTCATGTGGGGCACGCGGCTCAGTTGGCTGTCGAGTTGCAACTTCTGCCATTCCTGCAACAGTTGTTTGCGGTCGTAATCGCCCCAACTGGCCCAGCCTTCCAGGCGCGAGTGATGCTGCGCGAGCCAGCGTTCGAAGGCCGTCCAGACTTCGGTCAACGGCTGCGCGGTGTCGATATTGGCCTGGGTAATGTGGGTCAGCTCGCGACAAAACGGCGTGAGCAGGGGCCGTCGCAACGGTCGCACGAAGCGCTGGAAATGGTCCTGTTCACGCCCTTTTCGGTCCACCAGTGTGGCGCCGATTTCGATGATTTCCATTTCCGTAACTGGCCAGCCACCCTCATCGGTGGTGGCTTCCAGATCAATCACCAGCCAGTGAGGCATTGAAGGGTTCCCGGTATCCGCATCCTGATAGGGCTTGAGCGTAGCCAAACCCGACGGATCCGCCTAGCGGCTTATTCGACCTCCAACAAAATCTGACGATTTTTTACCTGATCGCCCACCCTGACCTGCAAGCGTTTAAGCACGCCGTCGATGCCGGACTTGAGCGGATGCTCCATTTTCATTGCTTCCAGCACTACCAGCAGTTGGCCTTTACTGACCGGGCTGCCTTCCGCGACCAGCACGTCGACGATCGCGCCGTCCATCGGCGCCTTGAGCGTGCCGGAGCTGGCGCTGGCCTGGCCGTTGACCAGCGCTTGCGTGCGGTCCTCCAGGTGCAGGCTGCCGGGGCGGGTGAAGAGGCAGAGTTGTCCGGCTTCCAGACGATAGGCATGACGCTGGCGGATGCCGTCGATCTCCAGAGTGGCCCAGCGTCCGTCGCACTGGATGACGTCCAGTTCGAAGGTCTGTGTGGCGACTTCAATCCGGTACGGTTCGCCCGGCACCGCGTTCAATTGCACCAGCCAGTCCCGATCCCCCAGGCCGATGCGATAGTGCAGCGGCACACTGGCGTTGTTGCGCCAACCGGCCAGCGCGGCGGGATGAACCTGCGCGCAAGCCTGATAGAACAGTGCCACTGCAATCGCCAGCTCTGTGGCGCTGGGTACATGAGGATGCAGGCAGGGATGGTCAGCGAAATGCGACGGGATGAACCCGGTGCTGAACTCGCCACTAATGAAGCATGGATGTTCCAGCAGGCTGGCGAGCAAGCGCTGATTGCTCGGCAGGCCCAACAGCACGCTGTCCTGCACCGCGCGCAACAACTTGCGCCGGGCTTCTTCACGGGTAGCACCGTGGGCGATGATCTTGCCCAGCATCGGGTCATAGAACGGGCTGACCTGTTGACCTTCGATCAGCCCATGGTCGATCCGCGCTCCGCTTTGCAAGGCCGGTTCCCAGGTGGTGATGCGCCCGGTCTGCGGGAGGAATCCCTGGGCAGGGTCTTCGGCATACAGGCGCACTTCCATGGCGTGGCCGTTGAGGTGCACCTGTTCCTGGCGCAGCGGCAACGGCAATCCTTCGGCGACGTGCAGTTGCCAGGCCACCAGGTCGAGACCGGTGATCAATTCGGTCACCGGGTGCTCCACCTGCAACCGTGTGTTCATTTCCAGAAAGTAGAACTGCCCGTGTGCATCCAGCAAAAACTCCACAGTGCCGGCGCCCACATAATTCACCGCGCGACCGGCCTTGAGTGCCGCTTCGCCCATGGCCTGACGCAGTTCGGCGGTCATGACCGGGCAGGGCGCTTCTTCGATGACTTTCTGATGGCGGCGCTGGATCGAACAGTCGCGTTCGCCGAGGTAGATCAGGTTGCCGTGTTGGTCGCCGAACAGTTGAACCTCAACGTGACGCGGATCGATCAGCGCTTGTTCGAGGATCAGTTCGCCGCTGCCGAACCCGTGCAATGCCTCGGAGCGCGCGGTGCGGATCTGTGCGAGCAAGTCCCCTGCATCGTGCACCAGACGCATGCCGCGTCCGCCACCGCCGGCACTGGCCTTGATCATCAGCGGAAAGCCAATGCGCGCGGCTTCGCGGCTCAGGGTCGCGTCGTCCTGCCCGGTGCCTTGATAGCCTTTGATGCAGGGTACATTGGCCTCGAGCATGGCGAGTTTCGACAGGCGTTTGCTGCCCATCAGCTCGATGGCTTCGGGGCTGGGGCCGATGAAGGTGAGGCCGGCGAGGTGGCAGGCGCGAGCGAATTCGGCGTTTTCCGAGAGGAAGCCGTAGCCGGGGTGGATCGAATCGGCACCGGTGCGTCGGGCGGCGTCGAGGATGGCCGGGATGTTCAGGTACGACTGCTGCACCGGGGCCGGGCCGATGTTGACGGCTTCGTCGGCCATTTGCACGTGCAGGGCATCTGCATCTGCGTCGCTGAACACGGCGACCGTGCGGTAGCCCAAAGCCTGGGCGGTGCGCTGAATGCGGCAGGCGATTTCACCGCGGTTGGCGATCAGGATTTTTTTCAGGGCGGGCATGGTTTATTCCCTTGGGATTGCGGTGAAAGTGATGGCCTCATCGCGGGCTTGCCCGCGCAGCTTTTAAATGGCCCACCCCGGTTTACGCTTTTGCACAAAAGCCATGGTCCCCTCAACGCCTTCCGCCCCGGTCACCGCTTCGCTGAACCACTCGGCCGCTTCATCCAGCAACGCCTCCGAAGGCTGTCCGGCACTCGCCAGCAACAACTTTTTGGTCGTCGCATTGGCCCCCGGCGCACAACACAGCACATGGGCCAGAACTTCACCGAGACGCTCGGCCAAAGCTTGCGCGTCATGCTCGACAAAATGCACCAGCCCCATGCGCCGCGCCTGGGTGCCATCGAACCGCGCCGCCGTCAGCGCCAGGCGCCGGGCCTGAGTCAGACCGATTCGCTGGACCACAAACGGCGCGATCTGCGCGGGCAACACGCCGAGGCTGGTCTCTGGCATTCCGAACTGCGCCTGGTGATCCGCCAGGGCAACATCGCTGACGCAGGCCAGCCCCAAACCGCCGCCCAGCACCGCGCCGTGCAGCACGGTGATCACCACTTGCGGCGCGTGTTGCACCTCTTGCAGCAGCGCGCCGAATGCGCGGTTCAGATCGCGAAAGGCGCTCGCACCCTGAGCACGGGCGTTGGCCATGTCCTTGATGTCGCCACCGGCACAGAAATGTCCCCCGGCACCGCCGATCACCAAGGCCCGAATCGCACGGTCGTCGCGCACAGCCAACAACACCGCGCGCAGTTCGGCGACCATCAGCAGGCTCATGGCGTTGCGGCTTTCCGGGCGGTTGAGGGTGATGTGCAGCACGCCGTTATGCGGTTCGAGCAGTAACGTCTGGCAAACCGGCAGGGTGCTCATTTCTTTTTCCCCGGCAGGATGCCCATGAGTTTGCAGATGATTCCCAGCATGATTTCGTCGGCGCCGCCGCCAATCGACACCAGCCGCACATCGCGGTAAGCGCGGGCCACCGGGTTGTCCCACATGAAGCCCATACCGCCCCAATATTGCAGGCAACTGTCGCTGACTTCGCGGCCCAGCCGCCCGGCCTTGAGTTTGGCCATTGAGGCCAGACGCGTGACGTCCTGACCTTTGATGTATTGCTCGGTGGCCTGATAGACCAGCGCCCGCAGGCATTCGATTTCGGTTTGCAATTCGGCGAGGCGGAAGTGGATGACCTGATTGTCGATCAGCGCATTGCCGAAGGTTTTGCGTTCCTTGCAATACTCGATGGTGCTGTCGATGCAGTATTCCAGGCCCTTGATCATGTTCGCCGCGCCGAACAGGCGTTCTTCCTGAAACTGCAGCATTTGCATCATGAACCCGGCGCCTTCATGGCCGATGCGGTTGCGTTGCGGTACGCGCACGTTGTCGAAAAACACCTGGGCGGTTTCCGAGCTGCGCATGCCGAGCTTGTCCAGGTGCGAGCTGAGGCTGATCCCCGGCGTGTTCATCGGCACCATGATCAGCGACTTGTTGATGTGCGGTTTGTCGTCCGAGGTGTTGGCCAGCAGACAAATGAAATCGGCGCTTGGCGAGTTGGTGATCCACATCTTGCTGCCGTTGATCACGTAGTCGTCGCCGTCCTTGCGGGCGGTGGTTTTCAGCCCGGCCACGTCGGAACCGGCGCCGACTTCGGAAACGCCGATGCAGCCGACCTGTTCGCCGGTTATGGCCGGGCGCAGAAATTCTTCACGCAGTTCATCGGAACCGAAACGCGCCAGCGCCGGGGTGCACATGTCGGTCTGCACGCCAATGGACATCGGAATGCCGCCGCAATGAATGGTGCCGAATTCTTCGGCGGCGACAATCGAATAGCTGTAGTCGAGCCCCATGCCGCCGAATTTTTCCGGCTTGGAAATCCCCAGCAAGCCGAGTTCACCGGCCTTGCGGAAGATCTCGTGGATGGGAAAGCGTCCGGCCTTTTCCCATTCCTCGACGTGCGGATTGATCTCGTGCTCGACGAATTGGCGAACGGTACGGCGCAGTGCTTCGTGTTCCTGGGTGAAGATCATTTTTATTGTTCTCCTCTGGCCGGCTCAGAACCGGGCTACGCCAAAACTGTTGGTTTGCAGCGGCCGCACGTCGGCCTCATGACAGATGTCCAGCAAGTAACCGAGCAGGGTCCGGGTGTCCCGTGGGTCGATAAGTCCGTCGTCCCACAGACTGGCGCTGCCATAAAGCGCGGTGGACTGGCTGTCGAGTTTCTGCGCAGTGACCTGCTCCAGCATGTCGAGCATTTTCGGGTCGGGCACCAAACCGTCCTTGAGCTGCTTGGCCTCGGTGACGATGCGCAGCACCTTGCCGGCCTGTGCGCCGCCCATCACCGCCGTGCGGCTGTTGGGCCAGGCAAAGATGAAGCGTGGGTCGAGGCCACGGCCACACATCGCGTAGTTGCCGGCGCCATAGGAGCCGCCGACGACAATGGTCAGTTTTGGCACGCGGGCGTTGGCCACCGCCTGAATCATCTTTGCGCCGTGCTTGATCACGCCTTGCTGTTCCGACTCGGTGCCGACCATGAACCCGGTGGTGTTGTGAAAGAACAGCAGTGGCGTCTGACTCTGATCGCAGAGCTGGATGAATTGCGCGGCTTTACTTGCCCCTTTGGGCGTAATCGGGCCGTTGTTGCCGATGAATCCGCAGGTGCGACCCTGAATCTGCAGATGGCCGCAGACGGTCTGTTGATCGAACTCGCCCTTGAACTCGAGAAAGTTCGAACCGTCGGCGATTCGCGCAATGATTTCGCAAACGTCATAGGGTTTTTTCGGGTCGTCCGGGATCAGCCCGAGCAGTTCTTCGATGGGGTAGAGCGGTTCTTGATAGCGGCGTTCGGGGACCCACTGCAACTGCTCATTCCATGACAACAGGCTGACAATCTCGCGCACCAGGCGCACGCCATCGGCATCGTTTTCGGCCAGGTATTCAGCGGTGCCGGCGGTTTGCGCGTGCATTTCGGCACCCCCCAGTTCTTCGTCGGTGGCCACTTCACCGGTCGCGGCTTTCAGCAACGGCGGGCCGGCGAGAAACAGTTTGGCTTTGCCACGCACCACCACCACGTAGTCGGACAGACCTGGCTGATAAGCGCCGCCCGCCGTGGCCGAACCGTGGACCACGGTGATCTGCGGCAAACCCATGGCCGACATCCGCGCCTGATTGGCAAAGCTGCGCGCGCCTTCGACAAAAATCTCTGCGGCGTAATTGAGGTTGGCGCCGCCGCTTTCGGCGAGGGTGATCACCGGCAGTTTGTTCTCCATGGCGATCTGTTGCAGGCGCAGGGATTTTTTCAAGCCGCTGGGGGAGATCGTCCCGCCCTTGATCGCGCTGTTGTTCGCCACCACCAGAACCCGCACGCCGGACACATAGCCGATCCCGGCGATCAAGCCGCCGCCCGCCGAACTGCCGTCCTTGTCGTCATGCAGTTTGTAGCCGGCCAGGCTCGCCAGTTCGAGGAACGGCGCACCGGGGTCGAGCAACAGATTGAGGCGCTCACGGGGCAGCAATTGCCCGCGCTTGTCGAACTTCGGTTTGGCTTCGGCCGCTTTGTTCAGCAGGTTTTGTTCGAGCTGACGGACCTGCTCGATCCCGGCCAGCATCGCGGCACGGTTCCGGGCGAACTGTTCGCTGTTCGGGTCGACTTGCGACTGAATCACCGGCATGGCTTATTCCTTGTCCTTGAGCACGTCTGGTAAGTAAGCGCGGTGGAAACCGTTGTACGACTCACTGTTCGTCGCTTTGTGGATCGGCCACGCCCGACCGCCCAGGCTCGCGGCGCCGTCGATGCGCAAGGTGCTACCGCTGACAAACGCCGCGGCCGGGCTGAGCAGGAACACGATCGCCGCGCTGACTTCTGACTCGGTGCCGATGCGTTTCAATGGCACGTGTTCGCGCAGGGTTGGAATCACGGCTTTGAACGCGCCTTCATACGTGTCCATGCCGCTGGAGGCGATCCAGCCCGGCGCGACGGCGTTGACCCGCACCCCGGCATAACCCCATTCGAACGCGGCTGTCTTGGTCAGGTTGTCCATGCCCGAGCGGGCGGCGCCCGAGTGACCCATGCCGGGCATGCCACCCCACATGTCGGCGAGCATGTTGACGATGGCGCCGCCGTGTTTGCTCATGGACTGGTTGAACACTTCCCGGGCCATCAGGAAGCCGCCGACCAGGTTGGTGCGCATCACCGTTTCGAAACCTTTCTGATTGATCGAGGCCAGCGGCGACGGGTATTGCCCGCCGGCATTGTTGACCAATCCGTGAATCGGCCCGTGTTGGCGGATCAGTTCGCTGACCAGATGCGTCACCGCTTCTTCCTCGCGGATATCGCAGGTCATCCAGTCAGCCTTGCCGCCGTCTTCGGCAATCTCGGCGGCGACACTTTTCAGTTTGTCGGCCTTGCGTCCGATCAACAGCACATGGGCGCCAAGGGCCGCCAGTTCATGGGCTGTGCAGCGACCAATGCCGCTGCCGCCGCCGGTGACGATGATGGTTTGGCCGGCAAACAGATCGGCTTTGAAAATCGAATCGTAGGCCACGGCGGCAGTCCTCTAGTTGACCTGGTCGGCGATGCGCTGCGGCACCGGAATCTGGATCTCCAGCAGTTGTTGAGCGAAGGCTTTGCCTTGCGGATCGATCCGCAGACTGGCCACGCCACCACCGCCAAGGGCGTTTTCCAGCAAATAATTCAGGCTGTGGGTGGCCGGCAAATACCAGCGCTCGACGCGACCGTGCACCGGGTCGAGCACGTGGCGCATCCAGTCGACGAGCACGGCCGGGGTCAGGGCCTCGGCGATCCATGGCAGGTACTCGGGCTCGCGGGCCATGACGCCGATGTTGCTGTGATTGCCCTTGTCACCGGAGCGGGCGACCGCCAGTTTGATCAGCGCCACGCTGGCATCGGCGCGGCCGGTGGGTTTCGGTGGGTCGATCGGTACCGGCAAGTCCGCGGTGGCAAGCGCGTCGAGGGTGGGCAGGGCGCATGGATGGCGTTGCCCGTTGAGATCAATGTCCAGCGTGCAGGCGCTTTTGTCGATGAGGAACGAGAACAGCCGGATCAGCGGATACACCGTCGGCCGTCCGCCGACGATCCCGGTCAGCCCCGGCGCCATGCCGGTGGCGGCCTGGGCGATTTCCCGGGAGAACACGATCAACGCCTGTTTATTCGGATGGCGCACGGCGAGTTTGATCACCACTTCGCGACTGTCCTGACGCTGGCCATGGGGACCGTACGTGGCCTCGCTGCCGAGCAGTTCGATATTGACTTCGCTGTAGGGTGCCCACCCGCGCTGACTGAAGATTTCCGAGGTCTTGTTGATGATCGCTTCGCTGACGCGTCGCGCCTTGTCCACCGCGTCGATCCCAGCGATCAGGCAACTGGCGGTGCAACGAAAACCGTCCGGATACGTCGCGCTGACCTTGTATTGAGCGGTCGGCGGCAAGCCTTTGGCGCCATGCACGTGAACCGCGTTTTTGCCTTGTTGCTGAAGTTTGACCTGGGTGAAATCACAGACCACATCGGGCAGGAGATAGGCCTGCGGGTCGCCGATTTCATAGAGCATCTGCTCGCCGACGGTCAGTGGCGTAACGAGGCCGCCGGAGCCTTCGGGCTTGCTGACGATAAACTGGCTGTCGGCGCTGACTTCGACGATGGGGAAACCGATGTGTTCGTAGTCGGGCACGTCGCGCCAATCGGTGAAGTTGCCGCCGGTGCACTGGGCGCCGCATTCAATGAGGTGACCGGCGAGTGCGGCTTGCGCGAGTTTGTCGTAATCGTGCCAGGACCAGCCGAACTCATGCACCAGCGCGGCGCTGACCACGGCGCTGTCGACCACGCGCCCGGTGATGACGATGTCCGCGCCCAGGCGCAAGGCTTCGACTATGCCGGGTGCACCGAGGTAGGCGTTGGTTGAAACGCACATCGGCGGCAGGGGCGCACCGCTGAACATTTCCTGAAGGCTGCGGGTGCTCAGGTGTTTGAACTGCGGTTGCAGGTCATCGCCCAGCAACACGGCGATTTTCAGCGCCACGCCAGCCTTGTCGCAGGCCGCTTGCAGGGCCGCGGCACAGGCCAGTGGGTTGACGCCGCCGGCGTTGCTGATGACGCGAATGTTCTGCGCGGCGAGCTGCGTGAGCAGCGGGCTGAGGACTTCGATGAAGTCGCTGGCGTAGCCGGTCTGGGGATCTTTCATCCGCGCCCCGGCCATGATCGACATCGTGATTTCGGCCAGATAATCGAATACCAGGTAATCCAGATGCCCACCTTCCACCAGTTGCGCGGCGGCGGTCGAGGTGTCGCCCCAGAAGGCGCTGGCGCAACCGATGCGAACAGTTTCAGGCACAGCCCTTTCCATAGCCACCTCCCATAGACGTGCATCGAGACTACCAAGCAAGCGCTTGGTTTGTAAACGTCTTAAATATCTTCGGCCCGAGCGCTTGCTTGGTTGTCTTCGCCAGCTTAAATTGCCCGCGCAACCCCACTGTTTTAGCGCAGAGCGGTGCATATGACTGATCGACTGTAGGAGAGAACGGGTGGACGAGCAAAAAGCCCTGAGGGTAATGCGCGAACTGGTCGACAGCGGCCAGTTGACCGACCCGGACAGCGCCCGTGGAAAGCTGCTGCAAGTGGCCGCTCACCTGTTCCGCAACAAAGGTTATGAGCGCACCACGGTGCGTGATCTGGCCGGCGCAGTGGGCATTCAGTCGGGGAGTATTTTTCATCACTTCAAAAGCAAGGACGAGATCCTGCGGGCGGTGATGGAGGAAACCATTTGCTACAACACCGCGTTGATGCGGGCCGCGATCGCCGAAGCCGAAAACGTGCGCGAGCGGGTGCTGGCGCTGATTCGCTGTGAGTTGCAGTCGATCATGGGCGGCAGCGGCGAGGCCATGGCGGTGCTGGTGTATGAATGGCGTTCGCTGTCCGAGGACGGGCAGGCGAAGGTCTTGGCGCTGCGCGACATCTATGAAGACCTCTGGCTGCAGGTGCTGGGGGAGGCCAAGGACGCGGGATTCATCCGCGGGGATGTGTTCATTACCCGGCGTTTTCTGACCGGTGCGCTGTCCTGGACCACGACGTGGTATCGCGCGGATGGAAGCATGAATCTCGATCAATTGGCCGATGAGGCATTGACTCTGGTGCTTGAAGAAAAACAATAGTGTTGCCCGCAGCCGCAGGAAACTGGCTAAGTGGCCGAAACCGCCTAGCTTGAATGCATTGATGAGTATTTTTTTGGGGAGTGGGTTGTTTTGATGTCTTCGCCAATTCGGACGGCCTCACGGCTCCTTCTCGCGGCGCTTGCAGCGCTTTGGGTATTGCCCTCCCCGGCGGCGCAACTGGTGCGGGTCGGTGCCGCGCATTTTCCACCCTACACCGTACGCCCCGAATCCGGCGCCGACACCGGCCTGTTGCCGCAATTGGTCGAGGCGCTCAATGCCTTGCAAACCGACTATCAGTTTGTGCTGGTGCCGACGTCCATTCCGCGGCGCTTCGGTGACTTCAAGCAAGGCCGGGTGGACATGGCCATTTTCGAGAACCCGAACTGGGGCTGGAAGGACATTCCCCACATCAGCGTCGACATGGGGCTGGAAGATGCCGAGGTTTTTGTCGCGCAACGGATTCCCAATCGTCAGCAGAACTACTTCGCCGAACTCGCCGGCAAGCGTCTGGCACTGTTCAGCGGCTACCACTATGAATTCGCCAACTTCAATGCCGACCCCAAAGCCCTCGCGCAAAACTACAACGCTACGCTGACCTATTCCCATGACAGCAACCTGCTGATGGTGTTGCGCGGGCGCGCCGACATTGCCCTGGTGACGCGCTCCTACCTGAGCGATTACCTGCTGCGCAACGAGAAAGTCGCCGATCAACTGCTGGTGTCCGAGCGTGTCGATCAGGTCTATCACCACTACGCCATTCTCCGCCCGGCGGCGCCCATCAGTGGTGTTGCCTTCGGCAAGTTGCTGCAAGGGTTGCGGGACAACGGCCAGATGCTGAAGATTTTCGATCCGTACAAGATCGCCGTGGTACCGGTTCCGGGCAACTGAGTTCGCGTCGCCCGGCGGCGTATTGGCCGACTGCCCTTAAATTTTCCGCACTGGCTCACGTCACTTCGTTGAACTGTCGACGATTATCGTGAGCCCGACCCATGCCCAATCTGAATGACCTGACTGCCCTGGCCTTGCCGACAGGCAGCCGCCTTGTCGCGGATGAAACCGAAAACTGCCTGAGCCTAAGCCTGGACGAGCAGCTGCTGATTACGCTGCAACTGACCCGTGAGCCGGAGTTGCAGGTGCGCGTCGAGGCGCGCGTCGACACTCAGGCCGTGTGGGCTGCCGGTTATTGGCTGTTTGCCCGTGACCCGGCCTGCCAGCGCCTGACCTGGCACCTTGATGAAGCCCCCGCCGAAGCCTTGCTCAGCGGTTTGCTGGTGCCGAACGGACTCGCTGGCCAGTATCGCTGCGAGCGCACGCTGTTCTGGCAGTTGCCGCAGCCTTGGCTGGGCACGTCGCTGACCAGCAGCTACCCACAGCAAATGGTGATCAGCGGGGGCAAGCGTCACCCGTTGCGCCCGGTCAAACCGCGCGGTGAGGTTTATCGGCGTTTTGATGCGCGCCTGGGTGCCTGGATTTCCCTGCGAACGCTGGACATCGACCTGGACCTGGCGCGGTTCAATCGTTGGCAGAACAGTGCGCGGGTGGCGAGTTTCTGGCAGGAGGAGGGCAGCCTTGAACAGCATCGCGAATACCTGAGCAAACTCGACGCCGATCCTCACACCGTGACGTTGATCGGCTGTTTCGATGATCAGCCGTTTGCCTATTTCGAAGCCTATTGGGCCAAGGAGGATCGCATTGCGCCGTTCTACGATGTCGACGATTACGACCGTGGCATTCACATGCTGGTCGGCGAGGAAAATCACCGCGGTCCGCACAAGGTGGCGAGCTGGTTATCGGCGTTGACGCATTACCTGTTGCTCGACGATCCACGCACCCGGCGAGTGGTCGCCGAGCCGCGTGCGGACAACGCGAAGATGATCGGGTACATGCAGGGGCAGCGGTTTCATTGCGAGAAAGAGTTCGACTTCCCGCACAAGCGCGCGGCGTTGATGGTGTTGGGGCGGGAGCGGTTTTTCGAGCGGTGTGGGTTGGCTTGATAAACAAGGCTCAAGACCTGCGTCGGTCTTGGGTCCGTCATCGCCGGCAAGCCGGTCTCGCTCCCACATGGGATCTTCTGTGATCACACAATGTGTGAAAGGCAGAGATCAAATGTGGGAGCGAGCCTGCTCGCGATGGGGGCGATGCGATTTCAGCTTTCAACGACGGGCGAAGGTATCCGCCCGACTGCCCGACACCTTGCGGCAATGCACCAGCGCATCACGAATCATGAAGTTCACCAGGGTCGGCGAAACACCCAGTTCCTTGGCGATGTCCTTTTGCGGCACACCGTGCAGGCGGTACATCTCGAAGGCGTAACGGGTGCGGCTGGGCAGCTGCGTCAGCGCGTCGGCGATGTTTTCCAGGGTCGAGAAATTGATGTGCGAGGTTTCCGGCGATGCGCCTTGAATCACCACGTTCAGCCCTTCCTCTTCAGGCCCCGAATACTTCTGCTCCAGCGCCTGTTTGCGGTAGTGATCGATCGCCAGGTTGCGCACGATCTGGAACAGGTAGCTGAGCTGAGCCTTGATCGAGGACGTGATCTGCGGCGCCGATTGCAGGCGGAAGAACGCATCCTGAACCACATCTTCGGCACGTGACCGGCAGCCGGTAATACGGGCGGCAATCTTGACCAGAATCAGTCGATTGTCCACGAATGCCTGAAGTAGCGGTGAATCGCACCTGCTTGTGGATACTTGTTCCGTCATGGAAATCACCTTGCTGCAAATAGGGTCGTGGGACGGCAAGAGGAGCGGAGCCGTCCTACACATCGAGCGCCAAATTATTCTGAATGATAATGATTGTCAATTGAGAAAGAGAAGTAATGCTCTTCAAAGGTGCGCAGTGAGAACTGCGACACGCTGTCGCGCCCGCTTGCCGCAGCCGCGCCCCCGTTGACGATCCAGCCCGTCGACTAATTATTTCAAGACGTCATCCGTTCTCATTGGTGAATGGCTCCGGGCGCAAGCCCCGGCCAAAACAGCATTCCCAATGCCTTGCGCGGTCGGCGAAGACCGCGTCCTGCATGCCCCTGAAGGGGCGTGACGTCAGAAAACCGATTCCACTTGCAAGCCGAATTCAGGCAGGAAACCTCATGACCGACGCGTTCGAAATACCTGGCACACTGGTCCAAGCCCTTCAGCGCCGCGCGGCCCTGACGCCGGATCGGGTGGCCTTGCGTTTTCTCGCCGAAACCCCGGATCAGTCGGTGGTACTCAGCTATCGCGAACTGGATCAACGGGCGCGCACCATTGCCGGCGCGTTGCAGGCCGAAACTGATTTCGGCGATCGTGCGGTGCTGCTGTTTCCCAGCGGTCCGGATTACGTCGCGGCGTTTTTTGGTTGCCTGTATGCGGGCGTGATTGCGGTGCCGGCCTATCCGCCGGAATCGGCCAAGCGCCACCATCAGGATCGCCTGCTGTCGATCATCAGCGACGCCGAACCGCGTCTGCTATTGACCAGCGCCGGCCTGCGCGACGCGTTACTGCACATCGAAGGCGCGCCACCGCTGCTGTGCGTCGACACCCTCGACGGTGAACTGGCCACAAAGTGGATCGAACCAAATCTCGAAGGCGATCACATCGCCTTCCTGCAATACACCTCCGGCTCGACCGCGTTGCCAAAAGGCGTGCAAGTCAGCCATGGCAACCTGGTCGCCAACGAACGGCTGATCCGCCACGGTTTCGGCATCGACCTGAACCCGGATGACGTGATCGTCAGCTGGCTGCCGCTGTACCACGACATGGGTTTGATTGGCGGTCTGTTGCAACCCATTTTCAGCGGCGTGCCGTGCGTGTTGATGTCGCCGGTGTACTTCCTCGGCCGGCCGTTGCGCTGGCTCGAAGCGATCAGCGAGTACGGCGGGACCATCAGCGGCGGGCCGGATTTTGCCTATCGACTGTGCAGCGAGCGGGTCAGCGAATCGGCGCTGGAGCGCCTCGACCTCAGCGCCTGGCGCGTGGCGTATTCCGGTTCCGAACCGATTCGTCTCGACACTCTGGACCGCTTCGCCGAGAAGTTCGCGACCTGCGGTTTCACCCCGGACAGTTTCATGGCGTCCTACGGTTTGGCGGAAGCCACGTTGTTCGTCGCCGGCACACCGCGTGGCGAAGGCATCGGAAATCTGCGGGTGGACGATCAGGCGTTGGCGCAACATCGCGCCGAACCGGGCGAAGGCAGCGCGATCATGAGTTGCGGCATCAGCCAGCCGGATCACGCGGTACTGATTGTCGATCCGTCGGCGCTTACCGAGCTGGCCGACAACGCGGTCGGCGAAGTCTGGGCCACCGGGCCGAGCATCGCCCACGGCTACTGGCGCAACCTCGAGGCCAGCGCCAAGACCTTCGTCCAGCACGCCGGAAAAACCTGGCTGCGCACCGGCGACCTGGGTTTCATGCGCGACGGTGAGCTGTTCATCACCGGTCGCCTGAAGGACATGCTGATCGTTCGCGGGCACAATCTGTACCCGCAAGACATCGAGCAGACCATCGAGCGAGAAGTGGAAGTGGTGCGCAAAGGTCGCGTCGCTGCATTCGCGGTGAACATCGACGGTCAGGAAGGCATCGGCATCGCCGCGGAAATCAGCCGCAGCGTGCAGAAAATCCTCCCGCCCGAAGCGCTGATCAAAGCCATTCGCCAAGCTGTGGCCGAGGTGTATCAGGAAGCGCCGAGCGTGGTGGTGTTGCTCAATCCGGGGGCATTGCCCAAGACTTCCAGCGGCAAACTGCAACGCTCGGCATGCCGTAATCGCCTGGCGGAGGGCAGTCTCGACAGCTACGCGGTGTTCCCGTCGGCGACCCCTGAAAACCAAGCAACAACCGAGTCGGCTTCCGAGTTGCAAACCCTGATCGGCCAGATCTGGTCTGAGCAGTTGCAGGTCAAGCAGGTCAACGCCGATGACCACTTCTTCCTGCTCGGCGGCAACTCCATCGCCGCCACTCAGGTGGTGGCGCGTTTGCGCGAAGAACTCGGTCTGGAGCTGAACCTGCGCCTGTTGTTCGAAGCGCCAACGCTCGGCGCGTTTACCGCCGCGGTCGCGCAGCAACAACAGGACGGCGGCCTGGCCCAAGGCGCGATCGGCACGTTGTCGCGCAGTGAAGCGCTGCCGCAATCCCTCGCGCAAAACCGTCTGTGGATCACTTGGCAGCTCGACCCGCACAGCAGCGCCTACAACATTCCCGGTGCCTTGCGTTTGCGCGGTGAACTGGACGAAGACGCCTTGCGCGCCAGTTTCCAGCAACTGATCGAACGCCACGAATCCCTGCGCACACGCTTCTTCGAGCGTGACGGCGTGGCGCTGCAACAGGTCGATGCCGCTGGCGAATTCAACCTGCAACTGATCGACATCAGCGATTTGCCCGTCGCCGAGCGTGAAGCCCGCGCGCAGCAAATCCGCGAGGACGAAGCGCGTACCCAGTTCGATCTGGAGAAAGGCCCGCTGTTGTGGGTGACTTTGGTACGCCTTGATGATGAGAATCACCAACTGCTGGTGACGTTGCACCACATCATTGCCGACGGCTGGTCGCTGAACGTGCTGATCGACGAATTCTCGCGCCTGTATGCCGCTGCGTCCCAAGGGCAAACGGCAACGCTCGCGCCATTGCCGACCCAGTACGCCGACTACGGCAGTTGGCAGCGCCAATGGCTGGCGCAAGGCGAGGGCGAACGGCAACTGGTCTACTGGAAAGCACAGTTGGGCGATGAGCATCCGACCCTGAGCCTGGCCACCGATCATCCGCGTTCGGCGCAACACCTGCACAGCGCCGCACGCCATACAGTGCGTTTGGCCGCCCCCCTTGGCGAGGCGATTCGCCAGACTGCCCAGGCCCACGATTCCACCTCATTCATGCTGTTGCTCACGGCGTTCCAGAGCCTGCTGCACCGCTACAGCGGCCAACGCGACATTCGCATCGGCGTGCCGAACGCCAACCGACCACGCCTGGAAACCCAGGGCCTGATCGGCTTCTTCATCAACACCCAGGTGCTGCGCGCCGAAGTGGATTCGCGGTTGCCGTTCGTTGAACTGCTGGCGCAAACCCGTCAGGCGGCCTTGGGTGCCCAAGCGCATCAGGACTTGCCGTTCGAACAACTGCTGGAAGCGTTCCCGCAGGCTCGCGAACAAGGCTTGTTCCAGGTCATGTTCAACCACCAGCAACGGGATTTGAGCGCATTGCGCCGCTTGCCCGGTCTGCTCGCCGAAGAATTGCCGTGGTACAGCCGCGAAGCCAAGTTCGACCTGCAATTGCACAGCGAGGAAGACCGTAACGGTCGCCTGAGCCTGTCGTTCGACTACGCCAGCGAACTGTTTGACGCCAGCACCATCGAGCGGTTGGCCGAGCATTTCAGTAACCTGCTGCGCGCCATCTGCGAGCAACCGAAAACGGCCGTCGGCGATCTGCAATTGTTGGCGCCCAGCGAGCACGATCAGCAGGAAAACTGGAGCGCCGCACCGTGCACACCGGCCAGCCAATGGCTGCCGGAACTGCTCGGCGAACAGGCCCGCCGGACCCCGGAACGTACGGCGTTGATGTGGGACGGCGGCAACCTCGACTTCGCCGAACTGCACGCCCAGGCCAACCGCCTCGCGCATTACTTGCGCGACAAAGGCGTCGGCCCGGACGTCCGCGTGGCCATCGCCGCCGAACGCTCGCCGCAGTTGCTGATCGGTCTGTTGGCGATCATCAAGGCCGGTGGTGCCTACGTGCCGCTGGACCCGGATTACCCCGCCGAACGCTTGGCCTACATGCTCAGCGACAGTGGCGTGGAGTTGCTCCTGACGCAAAGCCAATTGCTCGACCGGCTGCCGGCCACCGATGGCGTCAGCGTGATCGCCATGGATGCGCTGCATCTGGAGAATTGGCCAAGCCAGGCGCCGGGCCTGCATGTGCACGGCGACAACCTCGCTTACGTGATTTACACCTCTGGCTCCACCGGTCAGCCGAAGGGCGTCGGTAACACCCACGCGGCGCTCGCCGAACGCCTGCAATGGATGCAGGACACCTATCGCCTGAACGACACCGATGTGCTGATGCAAAAGGCGCCGATCAGTTTCGACGTGTCGGTGTGGGAATGCTTCTGGCCGCTGATCACTGGGGCACGTTTGCTGATTGCCGGTCCCGGTGAACACCGCGATCCGCATCGCATTGCCCAGCTTGTTCAGCAATACGGCGTGACCACGCTGCACTTTGTGCCGCCGTTGCTTGCCTTGTTCATCGACGAACCGCTCACCGCCGAATGCACCAGCCTGCGCCGCGTATTTTCTGGCGGCGAAACCCTGCCGGCGGAACTGCGCAACCGCGTTTTGGAACAACTGCCGGCCGTGCAACTGCACAACCGTTATGGCCCGACCGAAACCGCGATCAACGTCACCCATTGGCAGTGCAGCGCGGCCGATGGCGAGCGCTCGCCGATTGGCCGTCCGTTGGGCAATGTGATCTGCCGCGTGCTCGACAGCGAGCTCAACCCTGTGCCGGCCGGTGTGCCCGGCGAGTTGTGCATCAGCGGCATCGGCCTGGCCCGTGGTTATCTGGGGCGTCCGGGCCTGACGGCTGAACGCTTTGTCGTCGATCCATTTGGCGAGCAGGGCGCACGCCTTTATCGTACCGGCGACCGTGCACGCTGGACTGCCAATGGCGTGATCGAATACCTCGGCCGTCTCGATCAGCAGGTCAAGCTGCGCGGCTTCCGCGTCGAACCGGAAGAAATCGAAGCGCGCCTGCTGGCGCAGGACGGTGTCGCACAAGCGGTGGTGCTGGTGCGTGAAACTGCCGCTGGCGGGCAATTGATCGGCTACTACACCGCCACCGATACCCGTGAATCCGAAGACACTCAAACCGCACGCCTGAACACCGCGCTGGCGGCCGAGCTGCCGGAATACATGGTCCCGGCGCAACTGATGCGCCTCGACGAAATGCCCCTCAGCCCAAGCGGCAAACTCGACCGCCGCGCCTTGCCGGAGCCGCAATGGCAGGTACGCGAACACATTGAGCCGGTCACTGAACTTGAACAGCAGATCGCCGCGATCTGGCGTGAGGTGTTGGGCCTGCAGCAGATCGGCCTGCGCGACGACTTCTTCGCCCTCGGCGGTCATTCGCTGCTGGCCACGCAAATCATCTCCCGCACCCGTCAGGCCTGTGACGTCGAATTGCCGCTGCGCGCATTGTTTGAAAACAGTGAACTGGGCGCATTCGCCGGGCAGGTTCAACAGATTCAGGCCAGCGGCAGTACGAACAAGCAACCACCGATCAAGAAAGTCGACCGCAGCCAACCGGTGCCGCTGTCCTATTCCCAGCAGCGCATGTGGTTCCTCTGGCAGATGGAGCCGGACAGCCCGGCCTACAACGTCGGTGGTATGGCGCGGTTGCGCGGGGTGCTGGATGTCGGGCGCTTCGAGATGGCTTTGCAGGCGCTGATCATGCGTCACGAAACCCTGCGCACCACGTTCCCGAGCATCGACGGCGTAGCGCAACAGCGCGTGCACCCGGAAACCGGGATGCGTATGCAGTGGAAGGATTTCTCCGCGCTGGACACCGACTTGCGCGAACAGCGGGTTCAGGCATTGGCCGACAGCGAAGCGCATCAGCCCTTCGATCTGGAAACCGGTCCACTGTTGCGTGCCTGTCTGGTCAAGACCGCCGAGCAGGAACATTACCTGGTGTTGACCCTGCACCACATCGTCACCGAAGGCTGGGCGATGGACATTTTCGCCCGGGAGCTCAGTGCGCTTTACGAAGCGTTCGTCGATGACCGCGAATCGCCACTGGCGCCGCTGCCGGTGCAATACCTCGATTACAGCGTCTGGCAGCGTCAGTGGCTGGAGTCCGGCGAGCGTCAGCGCCAGCTCGATTACTGGACCGCGCAACTGGGACGCGAACATCCGCTGCTGGAATTGCCCGCCGACCGTCCGCGTCCAGCCGTGCAAAGCCATCGGGGCGAGCTGTTCCGTTTCGACCTGGGCGACGACCTCGCCGCACGGGTTCGCGCCTTCAACGCGCAAAACGGCCTGACCCTGTTCATGACCATGACCGCCGCGCTGGCCGTGCTGCTTTACCGCTACAGCGGCCAGACCGACCTGCGCATCGGCGCGCCCGTCGCCAACCGCATTCGCCCGGAAAGCGAAGGGCTGATCGGTGCGTTCCTCAACACCCAAGTGCTGCGTTGCCAGCTCGACGGGCAGATGTCGGTCGGCGAGTTGTTCGAGCAGGTGCGTCACACCGTGATCGAAGGCCAGTCCCATCAGGACCTGCCGTTCGACCATTTGGTTGAAGCGTTGCAGCCACCGCGCAGCGCCGCTTACAACCCGCTGTTCCAGGTGATGTGCAACGTGCAGCGCTGGGAATTCCAGCAAAGCCGCACGCTCGCCGGCATGACTGTCGAATACCTGGCGAACGATGCGCGTGCGACCAAATTCGACCTCAACCTGGAAGTCACCGACCTCGATCATCGGTTGGGTTGCTGCCTGACTTACAGCACCGATCTGTTCGATGAACCGCGCATTGCGCGCATGGCCGGGCACTGGCGCAATCTGCTGGAAGCGCTGTTGGCCGATCCGCAACAGCGCCTCAGTGAACTGCCGTTGCTCGAAGCCACGGAACAGCAAAACCTGCTCGACAGCCTCGGCGTCGAGCCGGGCGAACACCGACTGGATCAGTGCATCCATCACCTGTTCAGCGAACAGGCACTGGTGCGCAAAGATGCGCCGGCGCTGACGTTCGCCGGTGAAACCTTGAGCTACGCCGAGCTCGACAGCCGCGCCAATCGCCTGGCCTGGATGTTGCGCGAGCGTGGGGTGGGGCCGCAGGTTCGCGTCGGCCTGGCGCTTGAGCGGTCGTTGGAAATGGTCGTCGGCCTGCTGGCGATCCTCAAGGCTGGGGGCGCCTACGTGCCGCTGGATCCGGAATACCCGCTCGATCGCCTGCATTACATGATCGAAGACAGCGGCGTCGGTTTGCTGCTCAGCGATGCGGCGATGTTCAACGCCCTCGGTGATTTGCCGCCAACCGTGGCCCGTTGGTGCCTGGAAGATGACGCCGCGGAACTGGCCAACTACCCGGCCACCGAGCTGCCGTTCATCAGCCTGCCGCAGCATCAGGCGTACCTGATTTACACCTCCGGCTCCACCGGCAAGCCGAAAGGCGTGGTGGTGTCCCACGGTGAAATCGCCATGCACTGCCGTGCCGTGATCGAGCGTTTCGGCATGCGCCCGGACGACTGTGAGCTGCACTTCTATTCGATCAATTTCGACGCCGCGACCGAACGTCTGCTGGTGCCATTGCTGAGCGGTGCGCAAGTGGTCCTGCGTGCTCAGGGCCAGTGGGACGCGGAAGAAATCTGCGGGTTGATCCGTCGCCACTCCATCAACATCCTCGGTTTTACCCCAAGCTACGGCAGCCAACTGGCGCAGTGGCTGGCGACGCAGGGCGAAACCCTGCCGGTGCGGATGTGCATCACCGGCGGTGAAGCCCTGACCGGCGAACATCTGCAGCGGATTCGCGCCGCGTTCAAGCCGAGCCTGTTCTTCAACGCCTACGGTCCGACGGAAACCGTGGTCATGCCGTTGGCCAGTCTCGCGCCCGAGCAGCTTGAAGAGGGCATGGGCAGCGTGCCGATCGGCAGTGTGATCGGTGCTCGCGTGGCGTACATCCTCGACGCCGATCTGGCACTGGTGCCGCAAGGCGCGACCGGCGAGTTGTATGTCGGTGGTGCCGGTCTTGCCCAGGGTTATCACGACCGTCCGGGCATTACCGCAGAGCGTTTCGTGGCCAACCCGTTTACAGCGGATGGCGGGCGGATTTATCGCACCGGCGACCTGGTGCGGCAGCGCGCCGACGGGCTGGTGGAATACCTTGGGCGCATCGACCATCAGGTGAAAATTCGCGGTTTCCGCATCGAGCTGGGCGAGATCGAGACCCGTCTTCTGGACCATGACTCTGTGCGTGAAGCGGTGGTGCTGGCGCTCGACGCCCCAAGCGGCAAACAACTGGTCGGCTATCTGGTCACCGAAGTGGCCGGGCAGGACCAAGCACAACAAGCCGAATTGCGTGAAGTCCTCAAGGCTCACCTGAAATCGCAACTGCCGGAATACATGGTGCCGACGCACCTGATCCTGCTGGCAAGCATGCCGCTGACCGCCAACGGCAAACTCGACCGCCGCGCACTGCCGGCGCCGGACCCAGAGCTGAGCCGTCAGCACTACGTGGCGCCGAGCAACGAGCTGGAACTGACGCTGGCGCAGATCTGGTGCGAAGTGCTGAACGTCGCCCAGGTCGGCCTCAATGACAACTTCTTCGAACTGGGCGGCGACTCGATCCTGTCGATCCAGGTGGTCAGCCGTGCGCGGCAGCAGGGCATTCACTTCACTCCGCGTGACCTGTTCCAGCACCAGACCGTGCAGACCCTCGCGGCGGTGGCCAGCCGCACCGAGCAGGTTACGGCCGAGCAAGGCTTGCTCACCGGTGAATCGCGTTTGACGCCGATCCAGCACTGGTTCTTCGACACCGACATGCCCGAGCGTCAGCACTGGAATCAGGCGTTGTTGCTGGAACCGACCGTTGCGCTGGAACCTCATCGGCTGGAGCAGGCGTTGCTGGCGGTGATCGAACAGCACGACGCCTTGCGCCTGCGCTTCACCCAGACTGCGGGTCAATGGTCGGCCACACACCAGAAGGTCTCCGATGCCCCGGTGTTGTGGCAGGTGCGTGTGTCGACGATGGATAAATGCGCCGCACTGTTTGCCGATGCCCAGCGCAGCCTCGACCTCGAACAAGGGCCGTTGATGCGGGTGCTGCTGGTCGATGGTCCCGAAGGCCAGCAACGGCTGTTCTTCGCGATCCATCACTTGGTGGTGGACGGCGTTTCCTGGCGTGTGCTGCTGGACGATCTGCAAACGGTGTATCGCCAACTGGCGGCTGAACAGTCGGTGAAACTGCCGGCGAAAACCAGCGCCTTCAAGGACTGGGCTGCCCGCTTGCAGGCGTATGCCGGCAGCGAATCCCTGCGCGAAGAGCTGAGCTGGTGGCAATCGCAGCTGGCGGGGGCAAGCGCCGGGCTGCCGTGCGAGCGGCCTGAGGGCGGGCGGCAGAATCGCCATGCACAAACCGTCAGCGTGCGCCTCGACGCCGAGTACACCCGACAGTTGTTGCAACAGGCACCGAGCGCCTATCGCACGCAGGTCAATGATCTGCTGCTGACGGCGTTGGCCCGCGTACTGTGCCGCTGGAGCGGTGATGAGTCGGCGTTGATTCAACTTGAAGGCCACGGTCGTGAGGCGCTGTTCGATGAGATCGACCTGACCCGCACCGTCGGCTGGTTCACCAGCGCCTACCCGCTGCGCCTGACCCCGCAGAACATCGAAGAAGCCGCCGGCCAGGGCGCCTCGATCAAGGCGATCAAGGAACAACTGCGCGGCGTGCCGCACAAAGGCCTGGGTTTTGGCGTGTTGCGTTACCTCGCCGATGCGCCGTGCCGTGAAGCCATGGCCGCGTTGCCGGTGGCGCCGATCACCTTCAACTACCTCGGTCAGTTCGACCAGAGCTTCGGCGCGGACGCGTTGTTCCGACCGCTCGATGAAGCCGTCGGCACCGCCCACGATCCGCGTGCGCCGCTGCCCAACGAGCTGAGCGTCGACAGTCAGGTCTATGGCGGCGAACTGGTGCTGCGCTGGACCTTCAGCGCCGAACGTCACGACACGCAAACCATCAGCGAGCTGGCGGACGCCTACCTCGGGGAATTGCAGAGCCTGATCGAGCATTGCCTGCGTGACGAGGCGGGCGGCCTGACACCTTCGGACTTCCCGCTGGCGAAGCTGACCCAGGCGCAACTCGATGCACTGCCGATCCCGGCCGCCGCCATCGAAGACGTCTACCCGCTGACGCCGATGCAGGAAGGCATGCTCCTGCACACCTTGCTCGAACCGGGCACCGGCCTCTATTACATGCAGGACCGCTACCGCATCAACAGCGCGCTCGATCCGCAGCGTTTCGCCGAGGCCTGGCAAGCGGTGATTGCCCGTCACGAAGCCTTGCGTGCGTCGTTCTGCTGGAACGTCGGCGAGGACATGCTGCAAGTTATCCACAAGCCGGGCAGCACGCCGATCGAGTATCTGGACTGGAGCGCCATCGCCGAGGCCGAGCAAGAGCCGAAGTTGCAAGCACTGCTGAAAAGCGAGCGCGAAGCCGGGTTCGATCTGCTCAACCAGGCACCGTTCCACCTGCGTTTGATCAGGGTGGGCGAGGCGCGCTACTGGTTCATGATGAGTAACCACCACATCCTCATCGATGCCTGGTGCCGGTCGTTGCTGATGAACGATTTCTTCGAAATCTACTCCGCGTTGGGTGAAGGTCGCGAAGCCCGGTTGGCTGTGCCGCCGCGCTACCGCGACTACATCGGCTGGCTGCAACGCCAGAGCCTGGCCGAGGCACGGCAGTGGTGGAAAACCAACCTGCAAGGCTTCGAACGGACCACGCCGATCCCGAGTGACCGGCCGTTCCTGCGTGAACATGCCGGCGACAGCGGCGGCATGATTGTCGGCGATCGCTACACCCGTCTCGATGCCCGCGACGGTGCGCAATTGCGTGAACTGGCGCAGGCCCATCAACTGACCATCAACACCTTCGCCCAAGCGGCGTGGGCCTTGGTGCTGCGTCGCTTGAGCGGTGATCGCGACGTGCTGTTCGGCGTCACGGTGGCCGGGCGACCGGTGGAAATGCCGGAGATGCAACGTACCGTCGGGCTGTTCATCAACAGCATCGCGCTGCGGGTGAAAATGCCCGAGGACGATCAGCGTTGCAGCGTTCGCCAGTGGCTGAGCGATTTACTCGACAGCAACATGCAACTGCGCGAGTACGAATACCTGCCGCTGGTGAGCCTCCAGGAAAACAGCGAATTGCCGAAGGGCCAACCGCTGTTCGACAGCCTGTTCGTGTTCGAAAACGCCCCGGTGGAAGTCTCGGTGCTGGACCGCGCGCAAAGCCTCAATGCAACCTCGGATTCGGGACGGACCCACACTAACTTCCCGCTGACGGCGGTGTGTTATCCGGGTGATGACCTGGGCTTGCACCTGTCTTACGACCAGCGCTATTTCGACGAGTCGACCGTTGAACGCATGCTCGGCGAGTTCAAGCGTTTGTTGCTGGCGCTGGTGGAAGGTTTCCATGGCGACATGGCGGACTTGCCATTGCTCGGTATCGAGGAACAGGACTTCCTGATCCACGGCTGTAACCAGAGCGAACACGCTTACCCGCTTGAGCAGAGCTACGTCGCGTTGTTCGAAGCGCAGGTGGCGTTGCATCCACAACGGATCGCCGCCCGTTGCCTCGATCAGCAACACAGTTACGTCGAGCTGAACCAGCGCAGCAACCGTCTCGGTCATGCGTTGACGGCGGCCGGTGTCGGGCTGGATCAACCGGTGGCGTTGCTGGCCGAACGTAACCTCGACCTACTCGGGATGATCATCGGCAGCTTCAAGGCGGGCGCGGGTTATCTGCCGCTGGATCCGGGGCTGCCGAGTCAGCGTCTGAGCCGGATCATTGACCTGAGCCGCACGCCGTTGCTGGTGTGCACGCAGTCCTGTCGTGAACAGGCTGTCGCGCTGCTGGAGGAATTCGGTTGCGCCAATCGGCCACGGTTGCTGGTGTGGGAAGAGGTGCAGGCGAGCAATGTGTCGGTGGCGAATCCGGGCCTCTACAGCGGTCCGGATAACCTCGCCTACGTCATCTACACCTCGGGTTCGACGGGGTTGCCCAAAGGTGTGATGGTCGAACAGCGCGGGATGCTCAATAACCAGTTGAGCAAGGTCCCGTACCTGAACCTCAGCGACACCGATGTGATCGCCCAGACCGCTTCGCAAAGCTTCGACATTTCGGTCTGGCAGTTCCTCGCCGCCCCGTTGTTTGGCGCGCGGGTGGACATCGTGCCAAACACCATCGCCCACGATCCACAGGGTTTGCTGGCGCATGTGTCGGCCCAGGGCATCACCGTGCTGGAAAGCGTGCCGTCGCTGATTCAGGGCATGCTTGCCCAGGAACGCATGAGCCTCGACGGGCTGCGCTGGATGCTGCCGACGGGCGAAGCGATGCCGCCGGAGCTCGCACACCAATGGTTGCTGCGCTACCCGGACATCGGGCTGGTGAATGCTTACGGACCGGCGGAATGCTCGGACGACGTGGCGTTCTTCCGTGTCGACATGGCCTCGACCCGCGGCAGCTATCTGCCGATTGGGACGCCGACCGACAACAACTGTTTGTACCTGCTCGACGGCGCGCTGGACCTGGTGCCGTTGGGTGCGGTCGGCGAGTTGTGCGTGGCCGGCACCGGTGTCGGGCGTGGTTATGTCAGCGATTCGCTGCGCACCGCACAGGTGTTTGTGCCGAACCCGTTTGGCGAGCCGGGGGATCGTTTGTATCGCACTGGCGATCTCGCGCGCCGTCGCAGTGACGGCGTGCTGGAATACGTCGGGCGGATCGACCATCAGGTGAAAATTCGCGGCTACCGCATCGAACTGGGTGAAATCGAAGCGCGTCTGCACGAGCAACCCGAAGTGCGCGAAGCGGCGGTCGGGGTGCAGGAAGGCGTGAACGGCAAACACTTGGTTGGCTATCTGGTAGCCGCGGATTCGGCATTGAATCCGGGCGAACGACTGGAGCGCATCAAGCAACGCCTGCGCGCCGAGCTGCCGGAATACATGGTGCCGCTGCACTGGTTGTGGCTGGAGCGGATGCCGCTCAACGCCAACGGCAAACTGGATCGCAAGGCACTGCCGGCGCTGGAGATCGGCCAGTTGCAGAGCCAGGATTACCAGGCACCGAGCAATGAGCTGGAGCAGACGTTGGCGGGTATCTGGGCCGAGGTGTTGAAGGTCGAGAAGGTGGGGATTCACGACAACTTCTTCGAGCTGGGCGGGCATTCGCTGCTGGCGACGCAGATTGCGTCGCGTGTGCAGAAATCGCTGCAACGGGATGTGCCGTTGCGGGCGATGTTCGAGTGCAGCACGGTGGAAGAGTTGGCGGAGTACATCGACGGGTTGGCGGCGAGTGATATCACCGAGGACAAGGTTGATCGGTTGAATGACTTGATGGCGGAGTTGGAGGGGCTTTAATTCTCCAGCGTCTGTAAGGGCCTATTCGCCAGCAGGCTGGCTCCCACATTTGAACTGTGTTCGCAGGACAAATGTGGGAGCCAGCCTGCTGGCGATGGGGCCTCTTAAAGCACCACAAGGTTGACTGTGGAACCACAGCAGCACAGTCTCCCTGCTCCAGTTTTCACAAAGGAAACAGTCAATGCCCCTCGTTACGATTGACGGACAACCCCTTCACTTCATCGATCAAGGCACCGGTCCCGCCGTGCTGCTCGCCGGCAGCTACCTCTGGGACCAGGCCATGTGGGCGCCGCAGATCGCCGCGCTGTCGCAGCAATACCGGGTCATCGCCCTGGACCTGTGGGGGCACGGTGAATCAGGCCCGCTACCCGAAGGCACGCAATCGCTGGATGACATTGCCCGTCAGGCACTGGCGTTGCTCGATCATCTGGACATCGACCGGGTCACGCTGGTCGGTCTGTCGGTTGGTGGCATGTGGGGCGTGCGTCTGGCGCTGTCAGTTCCGCAACGAATCAACGGCCTGGTACTGATGGACACCTACGTCGGCGTCGAACCGGAACCGACCCGCCAGTATTATTTCTCACTGTTCAAACAGATCGAAGACACCGGCGTGATTGCCCCGCAGTTGCTCGACATCGTCGTGCCGATCTTCTTCCGTCCGGGCATCGATGCGCAGTCGGCGCTGTATCAGGATTTCCGCGCGAAACTGGCTGCGCTGCCGCCGGAGCGCCTGCGTCAAAGCATTGTGCCGATGGGCCGGATCACGTTTGGTCGGGATGATCTGTTGCCGCGTCTGGGCGAGTTGAAGGCTGACGCCACGCTGGTGATGTGTGGCGATCAGGACAAGCCGCGACCGCCGTCGGAGGCGATGGAAATGGCCGGGTTGATCGGTTGCCCGTGTGTGCTGGTGCCGGAAGCGGGGCATATCTCCAATCTGGAGAATCCGTCGTTTGTGACTGAGGCTTTGCTGAAGTTTCTGGCTGAGAGAAATTAGTTGTTTTGACTGGCCCCATCGCGAGCAGGCTCGCTCCCACAGGAGAATGCATTCCAATGTGGGAGCGAGCCTGCTCGCGATGGGGCCAATGAGGTCACTAAACCTCTGAAAGAAACTACTTCGGCCCTAGAATTTTCACCAACTTGTCCGGCGAAGGCGCGCCTTGCTGTTGTTGCAGTTCACCCTTGTCGTCCATGTAGAAAATCGCCGGCGTGGCCTGCAGTTCCAGGTCTTCCATCAACTGCATGTTCGCCGCCAGTTTCGCCTGAATCGCTGGCGGTACTTCTTTCAGTGCTTTGAGCGTACTGGCCTTGCCGGCACCTTCGTGGTCTTGCAGGGCTTTTTGCGGATCCTTCGCGGCCAGCAATGCCGCGGATTTCCCCGGACTGTCTTCACGAATGATGCCGACCATGATGTGCCGCAACTGCACCTTGCCGGCCTTCACCCATGGCCGCGCCTGTTCCCAGAACAGGTTGCAGTAAGGGCAGTTCGGATCGCTGAACAGGTACACCACGCGCGGTGCGTCCTTGTTGCCATCACCGATCCAGTTGCTGGCTTCCATCTTGCCCCAGATCTCCTTGGCCATTGGCGCGTACACCAGTTTCTGCAAGGGCGCACTGCTCAGGTCATTGCCCTCGGCGTCGTATAAATTGCCCAGCAGCACATGCTTGCCATCCGGCGTCAGGTACAGCGCCATACCGCGGTTCTGGTACTGCGCCGCGTAACCGCGCAAGCCATCGGGGGCATCGAACTGACCGACGATTTTCGCGCCCTTGGCTTCGATCTTCTTGATCGCCTCGGGCAGTTCTTCGGCAGCCTGTACCGACGGCAGGTGCAGCAGGGCAGCGCCCAGGGTCAGCGTCAGCAGATGGCGGAGGCGGGGCATGGCAGTTTCCTTGAAGAAGTGGAAGGTGTGGCCGGATTAGGGGTGTCAAAGTTTTCCAGGGCGCGGGCCAGGCTGGCGTCCGACAACTCGCCCAGATGACTGCCCAGCAGGCGACCGTCAGGGCTATAGAACAGCGTAGTCGGCAATGCCATCGAACCGACCGCCTGACCCAATCGACCGCCGCCGTCGAACAGCACGTTGGACAGGCTCAGGCCCTGGGTTTCCAGAAAGGTGCTGACACTTTGCATGCTTTCCGCCTGATTGACGAACAGGAAGGTCAGGTCCGGACGATGTTGCTGGGCGTTTTCCAGCACCGGCATTTCCCGGCGGCACGGCGGGCACCAGGTGGCCCAGAGATTGATCACCAGAGGCCCGCCCTTGTAGTCGGCCAGTTTCACGGTTTCACCGGCGGCATTGCGCAGGGTGATGTCCGGCAGGCGCGTGCCTTGCTCGTAAATACTCAGGGAGAACGTCGCGAGCAGCCAGAAGGCCAAACCACTGGCTACGCCAAAGCCCAGCGGACGACGCAAACCCGGGCGACGCCAGCCTCGATACACCGCGGCAAGCAATAGAGCGATCACACCCGGCCAGGCGAGAAAGCCACCGTCGCGCAGGTCGATGACTTGCCACGGATCGTCACGATAATGCTTCCAGTAGAGCGCGACGAAACTGATTCGAGCCGCCAGCATGCCCACCAGGAACAGGCTGAACAGCGCTGACTCGGGGTTTTCGCCGCCACGCTTGGCCGCCCGCCAGCCGACAAACGTCGCCAGCGCCAGGGCACTGATCAGCAGCAGGTGGTTAAGCGCGATGGCAAACGTGCCGAGGGTAAAAGTCAGCATTAACGGGCGTCTCGGGTGGTGGTCCAGCGTTGCAGGAAGGTGTCGGCATCGACCTCGCCGGTGATGCGCTGGCTGCGACGTTCTTCGCCGTCGGCGCCGATCCACAGAAAACTCGGTGGTCCCGGCACTTTATAACGGCCGAGCAGTTCACGGCTGGCGGCATTGTCGGCGGTGACGTCGAGCCGTAGCAAGCGCACGTCGTTCAAGGCGTCAAGCACGCGGGGTTGGCCGAACACCTGTTTTTCCATGACCTTGCACGACACGCACCAGTCGGCGTAGTAGTCCAGCAGCACCCATTGCCCCTGAGCTTTTGCCGCGTCAAGTTCCCGTTGCAGTGCGGCCGGGTCCTTGATCGTGGTGAAGGCATCGTGGCCAACCGGGCGGGCGAAATTGCTCGCATTGGCGGTGCTATAGACCTGTAGCGGTTTCAACAGGTCATCACTGCCACCCGCCGCACCGATCATCAACAAGCTGCCCCACACGCCGAGCAACAATGAGCTGGCACCGAACAGATGCGCGACACGCCCGAAACCTTCCGACTGTTTCCAGGCGCTGTAGGCGGCAATCAGCAACAACGCACCGCACAGGCCGACCCACAACGATTCATCCAGCACCGGCCGCAGCATCAGCAACGCGGTGGCGAGGAACAGGAAGCCGAACACGCCTTTGAGCAGGTTCATCCAGGCGCCGGGTTTGGGCAGGAAGCGATTGCCGACCGTCACCAGCAACAGCAGCGGCACACCAATGCCGATGCCCATGGCGAACAGAATCAACCCGCCGTGGAGCGCGTTGCCGCTTTGCGCGATGTAGAGCAGGGCGCCCGCCAGCGGCGCGGTCATGCACGGACCGACCAACAGGCCGGACAGCGCGCCCAGCACACCCGCGCCGATCAGGCTGCCACCGCGTTGATTACGCGACACGTTCTCCAGCCGATCCCGCAACGCCACCGGCAGTTGCAACTCGAAGAAACCGAACATCGGCAGCGCCAGCAACACAAACACGGCGGCGAAACTGCCCAGCAACCATGGGTTTTGCAGCAGCGCCTGCAAGTTTGCGCCGAGCAGCGCCGCCAGAACGCCCATCGCCGCGTACACCAGCGCCATGCTCACGACGTAGCTGGCAGCCAAGGCAAATCCACGTTTGGGCGTAGCGCCACTGCCGACGATCAAACCGGCCAGAATCGGCAGCATCGGCAATGTGCAAGGGGTGAAGGCCAGCAGCAGGCCCAGACCGAAGAACACCAGCAAGCTCCAGCCCAGCGCCCGTTGTTGCAGGCCGCTGGCCAGGGCTTGATCCGGCGCTTCATTGGCCGTCGAAGTGACAGCGCTGCCACCCAGATCCACGACCTGGGTTTGTGGCGGATAACACAGCCCGGCATCGGCACACCCCTGGAAGCCGACCTTGATCTGGCCGGTCGCACCCGCCGGAATCTTCAGTTCCAGGCCTTGCCGATAAACCGGCTGTTCGCCGAAGAATTCATCACTGTGAGACTCGCCTTCGGGTAACACAGGGTGCAGCTCGGCGGGCAACCCATCGAACTTCAGGCGTTTCTGATAAAGGTAGTAACCGTCGGTGATCTGCCAATAGAGCTGTGTTTCACCTGATTCGAGGCGCTCGGAGGTGAAGACAAACGCCTTTTCCACCGGCAGGAATTCAGGTTTGGTTTCGAACGGATTGGTCCCTGCCTGGGCCACACCCGAGATCAAGAGAACAAAAAACAAAAACAGACGACGCATGGGTAAGCCTTATCCCTTTGCAAGTGAGGTGCACAATGGGAGGCGGCGATTAACCGATGATTAACCGCGATAACCTTGTGGACGTGGCGCTTGCGGCATAATGTCCGCTTAATCGGCCACCGGCCTAATCAGCTTTTTTTCAACAGGGTTGACCATGCACGTACTGGTTTGCGAAGACGACGAGCTGATCGCCAGCGGGATTGTCGCCGGTCTCACCGCTCAAGGCCTGACGGTCGAGCACGTGGCCACGGCTTCGGCTGCCCGCGCCATGCTCAAGGTCGCCGAGTTCGACGTCATGGTGCTCGACCTCGGTCTGCCTGACGAAGACGGGCTGAAGCTGTTGCAGCAGCTTCGCCACAACGGTCTGGAAATCCCGGTGCTGATTCTCACCGCGCGGGATTCGGTCATCGATCGTGTCGACGGCCTGCAAGCGGGGGCCGATGATTACCTGCTCAAGCCATTCGACCTGCGCGAACTCGCCGCACGCCTGCACACGCTGTTGCGACGGGTGGCGGGGCGCAGCGTCAACCTGATCGAGCATGGCGCCCTGACCTACGACCCGAGCAGCCGCGAAACCACGCTCGCCGGCCAACCGGTGGACCTTTCCCGGCGCGAACAGTCGCTGTTACAAGCGCTGTTGCACAACCGTGGCCGGGTGCTGTCGACCGAGCAGTTGAAAGACAGCGTCTACGGTTTCAACGACGAGCTGGAAAGCAACGCCCTCAACGTGCATATCCATCACCTGCGGCGCAAACTCGGTAATGGCATTGTTGAGACCGTGCGCGGCCTGGGCTATCGCCTGGGGCCGGCCGATGGCGCAGAGGAATTGAAAAAGTGATGAGCCTGCGTTTGCGCCTGAGCCTCACCTTGGGTGCCGCATTTGCGCTGATCTGGGCCCTGGCAGCGGCCTGGATGCTGAGCGACCTGCGCAACCAGATGATGTTTTCCCTCGACCAGCGGCTGGTGGCGTCGGCGCGCATGGTTGCCGGCCTGATGGAGCAATTGCCCGCCTTGCCGACCAAGGGCGAGGGCACCCATTTCAGCGCGGAACAACTGAACATTCCGGGCGGCATGGCGTGTCAGGTCAGCTCGCTGCGCGGCGAAATCCTGGCCCGCAGTCACACCGATCCGCAGCAAACTCTGGAGGCCGAGAAAATGGGCTTCCACGATCAGATGATCGACGGTGCGCCGTGGCGCAGTTTCACCCTGGCCCGTGGCGATCTGCGCATTACCACAGCGGATCGGCAGATCGAGCGCGAAGCGTTGAACATGTCGATTTTGCTGGCGGCATCGGTGCCGGTGGGCGTGGCATTGCTCGGTTGCCTGTGCCTGCTGTGGCTGGGCATCGGCCAGGGTTTGGCGCCGCTGAACCGCATGCGCGATGCCTTGATGCGCCGCAGTGCCGACTCGCTGGAACCCTTGCAGATCCAGCCGCTGCCCAGCGAATTGCAACCGTTGCTGGATACCCAGAACCAATTGTTTCAGCGCATCGGCAAGACCATCGAGCGCGAACGCCGGCTGACCGGTGACGCGGCCCACGAACTGCGCAGCCCGTTGACGGCGATCAAGACTCACCTGCAAGTGGCACGCATGACCGATGGCGCGGCACGGGATCAATCGCTGGCCCGGGCGGAAGAGGGCGCCGACCGTCTGCACCGTACCCTTGAGCAACTGTTGTTGCTGGCGCGGGTCGAGGGCAGCCTGTCGTTCGACGACGGTGTGCAATGCAGCGCCGAGCAAGTGGCGAAACTGGCGATTCAGGATGCCGCCAGCGGTGATCGTCAGCGGATCAAATTCAAGTTGCCGCCGAAGCTCTCTCACGCACCGGTGCAAATGCCCGCCGTGCTGTCGATTGCCGCGCTGCGAAACCTGCTGGACAACGCCCTGCGCCATACCCCGAACGACGGACCGGTGGAACTGAGTCTGGAGACCACCGGCAGCCGTGTGCAGTTCGTGGTGCGCGACCATGGCCCGGGCATTGCCGAAGACGATCTGCAACACCTGACCCAACGCTTCTGGCGCAATGGCCAGAGCACCGGCTGCGGTCTGGGGTTGGCGATTGTCCAGGCGATTGTTCAGCGTTGTGGCTGCACGCTGCATTTCGACAGCCGACCGGATGGCTTGCGGGTTGAGCTGACTATGCCGCTGCAACCGGTCTGAGCACACCACAGGGAGGTTGTGTTGCACATCAAATGTAACGTCTCTCCATTGGCATTCCGACGACCACCAACGCTATCGTCCCCGGCAGCTTTTTCTCAATGGATTGAGGTCACAGCGCTATGGATGCACCCCTGTACATCTGCAAGGCAACCCCTGCCGACGCCGGTATCATCAGCCGGATCGTCGAGCGTTCCATCCGCGTCGGTTGTGCGCTCGACCACCGCAACAACCCGCAAACTGTCGCCATCTGGACTCACAACAAAACCATCGAACACATTCAACCGTGGCTGACTGACCAACGGCTGTACCTGAACATTGCCCTGTTGCAGGACAAACCGGTCGGCGTTGCGATGGCGGCGATCAGCGGCAAGCTCGCGTTCTGTTACGTGCAACCGGAATGGTTTCGCCGGGGTGCCGGGCAAGCGCTGGTGCGCGATCTTGAAGGCTGGCTGATCGATAACGGTCTGGCTCAAGTCAGACTCAACAGCACCCGAACCAGCGAAGCCTTTTACCGTCATCTGGGTTATCAGCCCTGTGCTGAAACGTTCACCGTCGCCGGACTCCATGCCATCCCCATGCACAAGGCGCTGACGCCACCTTCATAAAAGCTGATCAAGGGTCTAAATCCTCGGTGCGCCGAAGCGTTTCCAGAACAGGAAAACCTTATTGAGGGGTCGAGAGATGTCAGTCGCTACCAGCCTTATGGAAGATCAGTCGGCCCGGATCGCTCCGGCGCCGGCCGAAACGCTTTATCAGTTCAACGAATCGCCATTGCTCGCGCGCCAGAACCAGCAGGAATCGAATGCCCGCAGCTACCCGCGCCGCATTCCCCTGGCCCTGAAGCGTGCCAAGGGCATTTATGTCGAAGACGTTGAAGGCCGCCGTTTCATTGACTGCCTGGCCGGCGCCGGGACGTTGGCCCTGGGGCATAACCATCCGGTGGTGATCGAAGCGATCCAGCAAGTGCTGACCGATGAACTGCCGCTGCACACCCTCGACCTGACCACCCCGGTCAAGGACCAGTTTGTCCAGGACCTGTTCGGTCTGCTGCCACCGGCGCTAGCCGCTGAAGCAAAGATCCAGTTCTGCGGCCCGACCGGCACCGACGCCGTGGAAGCCGCGCTGAAGCTGGTGCGCACCGCCACCGGGCGCAGCACCGTATTGTCGTTCCAGGGCGGTTATCACGGCATGAGCCAGGGCGCGTTGAGCCTGATGGGCAGCCTGGGGCCGAAAAAGCCCTTGGGCGCATTGCTCAGTAGTGGCGTGCAGTTCATGCCGTACCCCTACGATTACCGTTGCCCGTTCGGCCTCGGTGGTGCACAAGGCGTGCAGGTCAACCTGAACTACCTGGAAAACCTGCTGAACGATCCCGAGGCCGGCGTGCAGTTGCCGGCTGCTGTGATTGTCGAAGCCGTTCAGGGCGAGGGCGGGGTGATCCCGGCCGATCTCGATTGGTTGCGCGGTCTGCGACGTATCACTGAAAAGGCGGGCGTGGCGCTGATCGTCGACGAAATCCAGAGCGGTTTCGCCCGCACCGGCAAGATGTTCGCCTTCGAGCACGCCGGGATCATTCCGGACGTGGTGGTGATGTCCAAAGCCATCGGCGGCAGCCTGCCGCTGGCGGTGGTGGTGTATCGCGACTGGCTCGACACCTGGTTGCCGGGCGCGCATGCCGGGACCTTCCGTGGCAACCAAATGGCCATGGCGGCGGGCTCTGCGGTGATGCGTTATCTGGTTGAGCACAAGGTCTGCGAACACGCTGCGGCCATGGGCGAGCGCTTGAGCGAACACCTGCGCATTCTTCAGCGGGATTTCCCGCAATTGGGTGATATTCGCGGTCGTGGCTTGATGCTGGGTGTCGAGCTGGTTGACCCGACTGGCGCGCCGGATGCGCAAGGTCATCCACCGATCTTCGCTCGTCTGGCGCCGCTGGTGCAGCGTGAATGCCTGAAACGTGGACTGATTCTGGAGTTGGGTGGCCGTCATGGTGGCGTGGTGCGTTTCCTGCCGCCGCTGGTGATTACCGCTGCGGAAATTGATCGGGTGGCGGAGATTTTTGGTCGGGCCATGGCCGCCGCCACCGCCATCCTCTAAATTTTCCGGGCCCCGGAACGTTCTTTCTACATAACGGCTGCGCGCGCAGTGCAGCGAACCTAACAGCGATGGAGAGACACCATGACGTCAGTATTCGACCGCGAGGACATCCTCTTTCAGGTCGTGGTCAACCACGAAGAGCAATACTCGATCTGGCCCGACTACAAAGCGGTGCCTGAAGGCTGGCGCACCGTGGGCAAGAGCGGGCTGAAGAAGGAATGCCTGGCTTACATCGAAGAAACCTGGACGGACATGCGTCCGTTGAGCTTGCGCAAGAAGATGGAAGAGCAGGCTGCGGCTCACTAAAGATTTCGCGCAAAGAAAAGCCCGCTGGACCGGTAAGGTCAGCGGGCTTTTTTTGCTTTGTACGTTGTGTTGGCTGGAGGCGTGTTTTCTGAGCAAGCCTCGATCCCTGTGGGAGCGGCGGTGCGGCGATCCGACTTGCCCGCGATGGCGGCCTGACAGCCGACATGTTCTTGCGGATGTACCCGGAACCCCTGTGGGAGCTAGCCTGCTAGCGAAGCGGTGTGTCAGGCGGCGGGGTTCTTGATGGTGTACATATCCGTTGCTGCGGTAACGGCGACTGGCGGTTTCGCCCGTACAGCGAGTCCCTTTTCCACATGTCCACCAACAATCCCCTGTGGGAGCTGGCTTGCCAGCGATGGAGGTCCAGACAGCGTGTTCATCCAGGCAGCACGCATCATCGTTGGCGGCCATCGCTGGCAAGCCAGCTCCCACAGGGTCATGCGTACGATCAAAGAGATAGGCCGGTAGGCCGCCTTGCGGTGCCGCCGTAAAGGCGGAACCAATAGCCGCCGTTACCGCAGCAACGGATATGTAAACCCGAAAAAATTGGCCAGCTACGCCCCACTCAACCCCTTAATCACCAAATCCACATTCCCCTCCAGCTCACCCACCGGATCCTCCGCATCCACACTCAACACCACCAACCGGCTACCGGCCTCATTAATCACCGCTTTCACCGCCTCCGAAGGCTGCCGATGATGCAACACCACCGCCACATCATTGTCCTTCAGCGTCACGCCCAATTGCTTCAACGCTTCCGGTGTCCACTCGGCATCCGGCCGCGCATCGAGGCCGATCAGCTCCAGGTTGAGCCCCCCAATCAGATAGCCAAAATGATCGCTCAGGCTCATCACACTCAGATTATCGGCACTGGCCAGCCGCGCTTCGCTGTCGGCACTGAACTTGAGCAAGCGCTGCTTGAGCGCCGCCAGGTTTGCCTCGATCACAGGCTTTGCAGCAGGGGCCAGGCGCACCAGGTCCGCCGCCATCACGTCTGCCATGCGCCCCATGTTGTTGCTGGAAAACCACGGCTGACTGTTCAAGCCATCGACCTTGTTGCCCGGCTGCACGGCGATGCCGGGCAGGGCGCCGTCCACCGGGCGCGCGGCGTCGACTTCGACAATGCGAATGTTGCTGCGCCGGGCGATCGGGTACAGCGGATCATCCGCCCACAACGAACGCAGACCAATCACCGCATCGGCGTCCGTCGCCAGTTTCGCCAGCGCCGGCGCGCCACGCCCGGTGAAATAAGCGGTCTGACGGCTGCCGGGCAAGTTCGCCGGCGCCGCCCGTTCAAGGTTGACGTTAGTGCCCTTGAGCAACACCTCGCCCAAACCATAAGTGATCGGCAGGGACGCCAGCACCTGCAGCGGCTTGGCGCTGTCTGCCGCAAACGAGGTATTAACCAGCCCGCACAGGGCGACGGCCAGGGTCAGTTGACGCAGAGAAAATGACATTTATCCAATATTCCCTTTCAGACTTGGTACGACACCGCGCGCAATGGCGGCGAGGGCGAAGGCGATACCGGCCACCAGAATGATCGCGGCACCGGAGGGGATCGGCAGGTCGAAGACAATCGGCGCAAGAATCCCGCACAGCGTGCTGACCGTGGCGATCAGCACCGAGCACCAGAAGAAACCCTTCAGCGACTGGCTGAGCAACCGCGCCGCTGCAGCTGGAATCACCAGCAATGCACCGACCAGAATCGCACCGATGACTTTCACCGCCGCCACAGTGATCAGCGTCACCAGAATCACGAACAGGTAATCCAGGGTCTTCACCGCCACGCCGCGCACCGCCGCCAGTTGCGGGTTGAAACTGGCGAGCATGATGCGGTTGTACAGCGGCAACGCCAGCGCCATGACCAGCGAACCGACGATGGCCAACACCAGCAAATCATTACCGTTGACCGTCAGCACCGAGCCGAACAGGACGTTCTCCAGAATGTGCACGTTGATCTTGCCCGCCAGAATCAGCAGCAGACTCGCGCCCAGCGCCAACGACACCGACAGGAACACACCGATCAATGTATCCGGCGCCAGACCCGTACGGTTGCGCAGGTAATTGAGCAAAATGCCGAACAACAGGCAGTAACCGAACAGGCTGCCATATGGCCCGGTGTAGGGCTCGCCGAGCAGAATGCCGATGGCCACGCCCGTCAGTGCCGCGTGACCCACCGCTTCAGAGAAAAACGCGAAGCGCTTGACCACCACCAGCGTGCCCAAACCACCGAGTACCGGGCCGATCAGCAAACCGGCGAGCAGGGCGTTGACCACGAATCCATAGGCCAGCGCTTCAGGCAGATAACCTGAAGATGCCCAGCCTTGAACCATCAAACGAAAGGCTTCGTAACTCATCAGGCAGCGCTCCGTGGATGGGTCGAGAACAGGGTCAGCAAACGGTCTGGGGTCAGTGCCTGTTTCGGCGTGGCATCGAACAACACCCGGCGATTGAGACCGGTAACGCGGTCCGCCAGACGTCCGACCGCTTCCAGATCATGCTCGATCCACAGCACGGTAATCCCGCTCTGACGCCAGTCACCGAGCAACCGTTCGAACACCTGAATGCCCGCCTCGTCGAGGGCCGACATCGGTTCATCGAGCACCAGCAACTGCGGTGCCGGAATCAGCCCCTGCGCCAGCAACACGCGCTGACGCTCGCCGCCGGACAGGGCGCCCATGCGCCGTTTGCGCTTGTCCTGCAGGCCGACCCGCTCCAGCGCTTCACCAATCGCCGCCGCGTAATGCTTGCTCAACCCGAGAAACGCCGGGCGTCGCTGACACATGGCGGCCATGAAATCGTCGACGGTCATCGGCAAGCCGCGATCAAACTCCAGCGCTTGCGGCACGTAGCCGATGGTGCCGGGTTCGCCAGTCCATTGCAGGCTCAAGCGACCCTGATGCGGCATCTGCCCGAGCAGGGTCTTGATCAACGAACTCTTGCCGCCCCCATTGGGGCCGACCAGCGCATGCACGCTGCCGGGCTGGACCTGAAACGTGACCTGGTCGAGGATCGTCGTGCGGCCCAGCGTCAAGCTGACCTCCGCAAAATCCAGCGTCGGTCCCGAAACCTGTGGGAGCTGGCTTGCCAGCGAAGGCGCTGTGTCATTTAACGAATGTGCGGACTGACCTGACGCTTTCGCGAGCAGGCTCGCTTCCACAGGGGATTCGCTGAGGGTTTCTTTAGCCGTCATGCGCCAGACTCCTGAATCGCCCGGACCACGGTGTTGAGGTTGCCGGTCATTTCCTTTTCGTACTTGTCGGCGGTGTATTCGCCATAGGAAATGTGCGACAGCGGGTACAGCTTCACCCCGGATTCGCGCTGAATGGTCTCGACGTAGGTAGACGGGAAATCCATCTCCGAGAAGATCACTTTCACATCCAGTTCGCGCAGTTGATCGATGGTCTTTTTCAACTGGCTCGGGCTCGGCTCGATGCCGTGCGCCGGCTCGACCACGGCGGTCACTTCCAGGCCGAATTCACGCAACAGGTAGTCGTAGGCCGCGTGAACCGTAGCCACCCGCAGTTCGGCATTCGGCGCCTGGGTCAGTTTCGCCAGGGCGTCGGCGCGCATCTGCCGCAGGCGTTTGCCATAGGCGCGAGCGTTCTGGGTGTAGGTCTTGGCGTTGTCCGGGTCGAGCTTGCCGAGTTCACGGGCAATGTTGTTGACCTGAGCAATCGAGGCACTGATCGACAGGAACGTGTGCGGGTTCACCACCTTGCCGGCTCCGCGCGCGGCCGTGCCGGTGGCCGCCAACAGCGGTACGTTTTCGTTGGCTTCGATCACCGCAACGTTCGGCGTTTCGCTGGCAGCGATCATGCGGTCCGCGAAGTCGTCATGGCCGACGCCATTGAGCACGACCACGTCCAGCCCGCTGATGCGCTTGATGTCTTCGGCGCGGGGCTCGTAGGCATGCGGGTTGAAACCGGCCGGAATCAGCGGCACCACTTCGGCCTTGTCGCCGACGATGTTGGCCACGTAGCTGTAATAAGGGTGCAGGGTGATACCGATGCGCAGGCGCTTGGCTTCGTCGGCACTGGCCAGTGGGGTCAGCAGCAAGGCAAGCAGGCCGACCAGCAGCGGGCGCAAGTAAGAACGTTGAGATGAAATTGGCATGGGAAAGCGGTCTTCTCTCGGGTGAAGGCGAGGGTTCAGTGCCGGTGCTGGCGGGTCACGCCGGCATCGAATTGCGCGACGATCTGCTGCCAGCCAGCGCTTTCCAGCGCGGTGTCGGCCATGTCGATCGGGGCGTTGAGGTCGGCGGCGCGGTTGAGCCAGATGTCAGGCGCATCATCGTCGGCGGTCAGGCGCATCAGAAACGATCCGGCCACGGCGGGCGTCTGGCTCTGACCGAAATACGCCTTGGCGTCGAGCAATTGCCAGGCATGAGCGCCACGGCTGACGGAACTGGCGTCCTGGGCAAACGGCGCAAAACCCTCGTCGGCGAGAACTTCGGGCGTTGGCAGGGTTTGCTGTTCCTGACGCAGCAGGTGAATCTCGTCCAGCGTCACCCGCAAATCGGCGTAGATGCCTTGCTCGGAAGCGCTCAGGTCACGGCGGGCATCCAGTTGATGGCTGCTGACGTTACTGGTTTCCTGGGACTCATGACGCCAGGCGACCACCGAACCGGCGACCGCCAGAATCATCAGGCACAACAGCAACACATACAGGGTTTCATGGCCGGCACCGGCCGGGCGGACGACGTGCGTAGTGGGTGTACTCATGGGGCTTCGATGTCCGCTTGGTCGATCTCGACAACGTGGCCGGGACCGGCGTCGAACAGCACGTAAAACTCGGCGCTGGGCTTCTTGAAGGTCAACTTGGAATCGGCCCCGAGCTTGCCCGGCACCAGAATGGTTTCGTCGTAGCCGATCACATCCAGGGTCACGCCCGGTGCGCCGCTGCCGTCGGAGAAACCGCCGGTGCACTGGATCTGCTCGGCGTCGATGGCCTTGCACTCGCACATCGGGTTGTGGGCCAGGGCGCTGGCGCTGAAGCCGACGCACAGCACCAGCAAAACAGCGTGGAGAGGGCGAAAGGCGTTGCTCATGGTTTGCCTCCTTGTTTGGTCAGCCACTCAAGGGTGGCGGGGGATGCCTGGCTCAGCGGGATGGAGGCTTGATGCATCGCGCCGTCCCAGCCTTCCATGGTGATCCACAGCTCGGCGTCGGCCTTGGTTTTTTCCGGGATCGGCAGCATGGCGCCCATGCGGTATGGCGTGCCGAAGAAAATCACCCCGGCGGCGCGCAGGCTGCGCGGTTTGCCGATGCGCAGGTAAGTCGCCTTGACCTGCTCGCGGCAGCTGTCGCACAGCGCCGCGTTGAAACTCTTCATGTAACCGGCCGGGCCATCGGGCCGCGGTGCTTCGTTGCGAAATTCCGCCAGGCGCAGACTCCACGGCCCGACCTGAACTTCCCCGATTTCCCGCTCACCCAGGCCGGTGTCCCCGCGAAAGAGGGCGGCATCGGCAAAGTACTTGGGCATAAAGCCCAGGGGCACGAGCAACAGCAGGACGTTGATGTGGAAGCGCCATTTGTGCCAGAAGCGGCTCAGTCTGGAGCCCGGTTTTTCGGCGGCGAACAGGCTCATGGGCTGACCTCCGCGGTGTCGCGGCTGGTGACTTGAGTGGCATCGGCAGCGCGGGGACGTTTGTTGCTGCGCTTGAGCGCATTGGCGGTGGCCAGGGCGGTGCGCTTGGTCCAGATCAGCAGTCCGCTGAGGACCATCATGCTCAGGAGCAGACCGAAGAAGAACCAGATCAGCTTGATCCAGATCCCGCCGAAATCACCGGTGTGCAGCGGCCGCATTGATTCGGTTACCAGCTCCAGCCCCGAGCGGTCCGAGAGCAGGCGGGTGACGGCGACGTCGCCGGTGTACGGATTGATTTCAGCAGTCTGGAACATCAGCGGATACCAACTGCGGCCGCCCACCGAGAGGTAGCTGTAGGCATTGGCGGGCAGGCTGACGAAGCTGTCTTCGAGGCCGGGAATGCGTGCTTTCGCTTCACGGATCGCCGTTTCCAGGCTGATCATCGGTGCCGGCGAACCATCGGCGGTGAGGGGCACGCTCTCTCGCGGGACCACGGGCGCCACCGGGGCGGTGGAAATCGTGATCTGGTTATCGAACATGAACGCTTCGATCAGGAACCAGGTGCTGGTCACGGAAATTACCGCGATGAACCAGATCGACCAGATGCCGCTGAGGCGGTGAAAGTCGCCCCAGAAAATCCGTGCGCCATGACGAATGCGCAGGGTCGGTCGCAGAAAACCTTTCCAGAAGCGCTTGTAGACCACCAACCCGGTAATCAGTGAAGCCAGCAGCGGCAGGCTGAGGAACGACACCAGGTACCAGCCCCAACTGTAGCCATTGGTGAACGGCACCAGCCACCAGCCATGCAAGGCGCGGGTGAAGGCTCTGAAGTTGAATTGTGGGGCCGTGCCCTGGATCACGCCGCTGTACGGGTTGACGTACACCACCACCGAGCGGCCGTCGGGGTAGGTCACTTCCACATCCAGGGCGAAATGCGTTTCGTCAGGTCGGCTGATGCTCTCGACCAGGATCTGCGGTTCGGCCTGCTTGATCGCGGCAATGAGCTGGTCATAGCTCAACAGCGGCGCATCATCGGAGGGTTGGCTGGCGCGCATTTGCGGGTTGGCCAGCCAGACGATTTCCTGGCTGATCACCGCCAGCGTGCCGGTCACACAAACGATCAGGACAAAAAACCAGATGGGCAGTGCCAGCCAGCTATGGACCAGAAACCAGAGTTTTGAACGGGATTTCTTCGACATGATTAAGGTCTTGTATCGATGAGAGGGCCTCTGCTGCGGGCTTCCCAGCGTGGGGTCCATGAAAAGTACGGTCGTGGCTTTTGCCTACGCGAACCGTCTGCATCTATATAAGACGAATGAGAATCAGAAATCCCGAACCGGGATATGAAAGTAAATGTTTCGCGTTCCGTGAATGCAGTTAACTGTGGGCGCGGGCAAGCTCCCACAGTTGATCTGCGGCGCACACAAAACCTGTGGGAGCGTGGTTTGCCCGTGATGGGGCCTGGTCAGGTACGGAAGATCTCAACCCTGCTTAAACATCTCCTGCGCCCGCTGCTCAATCTGCTCCTGGGTCAAATCCTCCTTGCGCGTGGCCAGAAACCACAAATGCCCATACGGATCTTTCAACGTTCCCGAACGGTCGCCGTAAAACTGATCCTTGACCTCGGACACCACCGTGGCGCCGGCCGCAATGGCCTGCTTGTAAGACGTGTCCACATCGTTCACATACAGGTGCAAGCCCACGGACGGTGATTTATCGGGATTGCTCAACGGCCCCTGATCGCACGGCGTGCCGAGCATGATCGGGCAGTCGCCGATGCGCAGTTCGGCGTGACCGATGCTGCCGTCGGGCATGGACAGGCGCATGACTTCGGTCGCGCCGAACGCTTTCTTGTAGAACTCGATGGCTTCGGCCGCTTTTTGAATGCCCAGATAGGGGGTGATGCTGTGATAACCCTCTGGAATGGGTTTGACGCTCATGACGATTCTCCCTGTCTATTGTTCTGGTTGAAGATAGTCCTTCGCCGATTCCGGCCGGATAACTATAGGTCAGCGGCTTTTACGCAACCGAGTGCCCGACGAGCAGCAGCGCCACTGTTCGGCCATAAACAGTGAAGCAACAGAATGCTCGGGTTTCTCATTGCAAGGCTGTTGAAAACCCCGCAACTACCCGAAAACACTGGCCGAGGCGGTCAGGCACAGAAGCTGCAATGTCCTCCGGTAAACACTGTTGCCGAGAGACATATGCCTGAATCTGCCGTTTATCCGATCAACCCGCCGGCCGCCCATCGGATCGCCGATGAAGCCGAAGCCTTGCGCGTGGCCGAGCGCGTCGCTTTGGTCCTGCTGGAACAGGACGCCGAGCGCGACCGCACGCGCCAGGTGCCAGCCGAGATCGTCGATCTGTATTCCAACAGTGGCTTGTGGGGCATCAGCGTGCCGAAAGCATTCGGTGGCGCGCAGGTGTCATACGCGGTGCTGGCGCAGGTCATCGCGATCATCTCGGCGGCCGATCCGTCGCTGGGCCAAATCCCGCAAAACCACTATTGCCTGCTGGAAGACATCCGCCTGCAAGGCACGCCCGAGCAGCAGGCGCACTTCTTCGGCCTGGCGTTGCAAGGACATCGGTTCGCCAATGCCTTGTCGGAAACCGGCGGCAAGAACGTGCAGGACATTCAGGCGACCATCCGCCGCTATGGTGACGGCCATGTGATCAACGGCCGCAAGGGCTATTGCACCGGTTCGCTTTACGCCCACTGGCTGGCGGTGCTGGCGCTGGATGAAGAGCTGAAAGGCCAGTTGTCCTTCGTCAAACGCGGCACCCCAGGGCTGGTGATCGTCGACGACTGGGACAGCATCGGTCAGCGCACCACCTCCAGCGGCACCGTGCTGGCCGAGGACCTGCACGTCCCGGCGTTCAACGTGTTCCCGACTTGGCGCTCCTATGAAAGCCCGACTCTGGCCGGTCCGTTCGCGCAACTGACCACCGCCGCCATCGACGCCGGAATCGCCCGCGCAGCGCTACGCGACACCATCGCCTTCGTTCAGCAATTCGCAAGGCCATGGATCGATGCCGGGGTGGAAAAGGCCAGCGAAGATCCGTTGACCATCATTCAGGTCGGCGGCCTGGAGATTCGCCTGGAAGCCGCCGAAGCCTTGCTGGAACGCGCCGGTTGGGCGCTGGATGCGGCACGTTCGATGCCCGATGAAGACAACGTCGCCCAAGCGTCCCTCGCCGTCGCGAAGGCCAAAGTGCTGACCACCGAAATCGCCATCGAAGCCAGCAACAAGCTGTTCGAACTCGGCGGCACCCGTTCGACCCTGAAGAAGCACAACTTCGACCGACACTGGCGCAACGCTCGCGTGCACACCCTGCATGATCCTGTGCGCTGGAAATACCACGTGGTCGGCAACTGGCTGCTCAACGGCGTGAAACCGCCGCGCCACGACTGGTCCTGATCATGGCCGAACTGTTCAAAAACATTTACTGGGCCGACATCGGCCAGGCCTGTCTCGACACGTTGAGCATGCTCGGTGCGGCCCTCGGTTTTACCGTGCTGTTGGGGTTGCCGCTGGGCGTGGTGCTGTTCCTCACCGGTAAGCGCCAGTTGCACGAAGCCATCGGCGTTTACCGGGTGTTGTCGGTCATCGTGAACATGCTGCGTTCGCTGCCGTTCATCATTTTGCTGATTGTGTTGATTCCGCTGACCACGCTGCTGGTCGGCACTTCGCTGGGCGTGCCGGGGACCATTCCGCCGCTGGTGGTCGGTTGCACGCCGTTCTTCGCGCGGCTGGTGGAAACCGCCTTGCGCGAAGTCGATCGCGGCGTCGTGGAAGCGACCCAGGCCATGGGCGGCACCACCTGGCAAATCATCCGCCACACCTTGTTGCCCGAGGCTCGCGGCGGGTTGCTGGCGGCGGTCACCGTGACCGCGATTGTGCTGGTGGATTACACGGCGATGGCCGGGGTGATTGGCGGCGGCGGTCTGGGCGACCTGGCGATCCGCTACGGCTACCAGCGGTTCCAGACTGACGTGATGGTGGTCACTGTGGTGCTTTTACTGATTCTGGTCCAGGCCCTGCAAATGACCGGCGACCGATTGGTGGCGCGGTACAGCCGACGATAAATATTCGACTCAAAAAAACACGCAGGCCCACGTCCACCCCACGACGGCCACTCAATCTGCCTAGGAGCACAACATGAAAAAGACCCTGGCCATTCTGGCTGCCCTCGTCTCGTTAAGCGTTCACGCCAACGAAAAACTCACCGTCGGTGCCACGCCGGTGCCGCACGCGGAGATCCTCGAGTTCGTCAAACCAACCCTGGCCAAGGAAGGCGTGGACCTGGACATCAAGGTCTTCACTGATTTCATCCAGCCCAACCAGCAGCTTGCGCTGAAGAACCTTGACGCCAACTATTACCAGTACCGGCCGTTTCTCGATGACTACAACAAAACCCGCCACACCGATCTGGTGCCAGTGGTCGGCGTGCACATCGAGCCGTTCGGGGCTTATTCGACCAAAATCAAAAACATTACCGAGCTGAAGGATGGCGCCACCGTGTCCATCCCTAACGACCCGGTGAACACCGGCCGCGCGCTGGTGCTGCTGCACGAGGCCGGGCTGATCAAACTCAAGGACCCGATCAATACCCTGGCCACTCCGCGCGACATCGCGGAAAACCCCAAGCACCTGAAAATCCGTGAACTGGAAGGCGCGTTGCTGGCGCGTTCGGTGAGCCAGGTGGACCTGGCGTTCGTGTTCGCCAACTACGCCCTGGAAGCGGGGATCGACACCAACAGCGCGTTGATCGTCGAGAAGGGCAAGAGCCTGTACATCGAGTTTCTGGTGGCCCGGCCGGACAACATCAACGACCCGGGTTTGCAGAAACTGGCCAAGGCGTTGAATTCCGACGAGGTCCGCCAGTTCATCCTGACCCGTTACAAAGGGCAGATTGCGCCGGGGTTCTAAATTTTCGTTGATAGACAGGACGCCATCGCGGGCAACACACGCTCCCACAGGTTTTGTGTCGGGCTTGCCCGTGATGGCCGCGCCGTTATTTAGGATCTGTCCCCGATTCAAGAAGCTGCGCGCCCGGCCCCTGTTCCCCCAACACATCCCCAAAATTGCGCAACGGACACGCCTCCATCGACAAACACCCACAGCCGATACAGCCATTGAGCTTGTCCCGCAGCAAGGTCAACTGATTGATCCGCTCATCCAGCTCGCGACTCCATTGCGCCGACAACACCTTCCAGTCCGCCGCCGTCGGCGCCCGGTTATCCGGCAGGGTTTTCAACGCCTCACCAATCTCCGCCAACGGAATCCCCAGGCGCTGTGCGACTTTGATCAGCGCCACCCGCCGCAATACTTCCCGTGGATAACGCCGCTGGTTGCCCTGATTGCGATTGCTTTTGATCAGCCCTTTGGATTCATAAAAGTGCAGCGCCGTGACCGCCACGCCGCTGCGGGCGGCGACCTGGCCGACGGTCAGTTCTTGATGCAGGTGTTCCGAGGTGATCATGTGAAAAATGCCCTTGACCTCTAGTTAACTCAAGGTTTTACCCTGCAGGCCTTCGGATCGCAAGATCCGCCTGACACGTCAGTGGGGACTTTTCATGCAAGCACCAGAGAAAAATCGCAGCTTCACCCAATTGATCGAATTCGAGATCGAACCCCATCAGCAGCCCGCACTGGTCTCGGCGCTGTCGTTACAAACCGAACGCCTGGCTCAGCGCTACAGCGGTTTTCTCAGCGCGAGCATCCAGGCCAGCGACGATGGCCGGCGGGTGCTCAATTACCTGCAATGGCAATCGCGTGAGGCGGGGGAAGCCGCGTTTCAGAGTTTTGAAAGCGGCGAGCAGGATTTCTGGCAACTGATCCGCGCCCATCAGGCGAAAACCGTGACCTTCGGCTCGTTCCAGGTGCTGCACAGTCTCGAGCGCAGCCACGACAACGCGTTGCACTGCAATCTGGTGGCTTAGATCGAGAGTTGCATCAAGCGCTCACCCTGCACGTTTTCCGTGGGGCGGCGTTTGTTCACCGCCAGCTCACCGATCTTGATCAGGCGTGTGCGCGTGACGTTGCGGCTCAAGCCCAGCAGCGCGGCGGTGTGCACCTGGTTGTAATGGCTGAAACGGTAAGCCGCACGCAGCAAGGCGTCCTCGACTTTCTCGTGCAGCGCGCCGGCCTGTTCCTCGAACAGCTTCTGAAAGGCCCGGTCGAGCAGGGCTTCCGGGGAATCGTCGAGTTGGCTGTGGTAGTCGTCCTGACGCTCGATGCGCATGTTCGACAGCCGCAAGTCATCGCGCTCGATCACGCCGTTCCGGCAAATCAGCAGGGTGTGGTGAATGACGTTTTCCAGCTCGCGGATGTTCCCCGGCCAACTGTAACTGCGCAGTTTCAATTCAGCGTCTTTGCTGATGGTGATGGTGCCGTAGCCTAGGCGCTGACTGTAGGCTTCGACGAAGTGACGGGTCAGCGGCAGGATGTCGCCGGGGCGATCACGCAGCGGGCTCAGTTCCAGGCTGACCACGTCGAGGCGGTAATACAGGTCTTCGCGAAAATGCCCGGCGTTGATGGCTTTTTCCAGTTGCACGTTGGTCGCCGCCAGCACCCGCACGTTGATCGGAATGCTCTTGCGCGAACCCAGGCGCACCACTTCGCGCTCCTGCAACACCCGCAGCAATTTCACCTGAATCGCCATCGGCAGATCACCGATTTCATCGAGGAACAAGGTGCCGCCGTCGGCCTCTTCGAACCAGCCGGCCTTGGCGCTCAAGGCACCGGTGAACGCACCTTTTTCGTGGCCGAACAACTCGGCCTCGACCAGGGATTCAGAGAACGCGCCGCAGTTCACCGCCACGAACGGTCGGTTACGCCGGGCGCTGAGGTTGTGGATATGTCGCGCCACCAACTCTTTGCCAGTGCCGGTTTCGCCAATGATCAGCACGCTGGCTTCGCTGGGCGCGACCTGTTGGATGTGGGCGAGCAGGGCCTGGGATTTCGGGTCTTCGAACACCTGCGCCGTGGCGCGGATCGACGTGGCCAGGGCGGGCGAGGGCGGTAAGGTCAGCAGTTGCATGGGGCAGGCTCCATGAGAAGGCTATGAATAGAAAGTCGGAATCGGCAGGGACTGGTTCAATGCCCAGTCGCCCAGTTCATGGAGTTTGTAATCCACCGGGTCGTGCAGGGTTTGCGTGCGCAGGTTGCGCCAGTGGCGGTCCAGTCGCAGTGAGGCGTGAGTCGAGCGCGCGCCGGTCACTTCGAACAGCCGGCTGCAGAGTTCAAGGCCGTTGCGGGTGGCGGCGACCTTGGCCGTGGCGATGGCGGTAGCCAGGTGACCGCGTTCTTCGGCACTGAGGTTCGGGCCTTTCGCCCAGGCCTTGTCGAGCAGGTCGGCGGCGCGTTCCACCAGCAAGCGAACGCCTTCAAGTGCGACCCAGAATTCGCCGTAATGGTTGAGGACATACGGGTCCTGGCGCACATCCTGCGCACTGGATTTGTGCCACGGGCGGGTTTCGGTGAGGGTGTATTGCCGCGCTTCCTCGAAGGCGCCTTCGGCAATGCCGAGGAACATGTGGGTGAACGTCAGCTGCGCGATCAATGGCCGCAGGCAGGCGAACGGTGTGCTCAGCGGACCCGGGTCGAGCAGCAATTCCGATTCTTCGACCCGCACCCGTTCGAACGAAGCGCTGCCGCTGTCGGTCTGGCGCTGACCCATGTTGTTCCAGTCGTCGTGCAGGGTGATGCCGCTGCGGCCGCTGGGGATCGCGGCGATCAACAGCTTGCCGCCGGCGTTTTCGTCCACCGCCGAGGCAATCAGCATTTCCGAATCGCTGGCGCCGGAGCAGAAACTTTTCTTGCCGGAAAACTCGCGCCAGCCGCTGAGTTTTTTCACCACGGTGCGGGTGTCCAGCGGGTTGAGGGCATTGCCCCAGAACCAGTTCTTGCGCGCGGTCTGTTCGAACCACGGCTGCCACTGCTCGGACCGGGCGAACAGGCGCACGGTGGCGAGCATCAGGTGATGAAAACCGAAGACGTGGGCGATCGAACTGTCGACCTTGGCGAACTCGCGCACGATGGTCAGGGTTTCACTCCAGCTGGCGCCGAGGCCGCCGTACTGGGTGGGAATGCTCAAGGCGAGCAGGCCGCTGCGGCGCAGGGCGTCACGCTCGGCTTTCGGCGTACCGCCACGTTCGTCGCGCTCGACCGCGGTCAAGGCAAACTCGGCAGCCAACTGGCGGGCGGTTTGCAAGGGGGATATCAGGGCGCTTAGCGGCTTGGCAGTCACGCGGGGCTCCTCAGTGAATTCAGGACCGATCCGCTGTGGTAGCGAGCCTGCTCGCGAAGGGGCCGGTACATTCAACATCAGTGTCGACGGTACGGACGCTTTCGCGAGCAGGCTCGCTCCCACAGGTATTGGGTGGTCAGGCCGTGGCTTTGGCGGGCAGCACATCATTGGCGATCATTTCGCCAAACGGCCCGGTGAGGTTGGTGACACCGCGCCCCGCCAGGCTTGCGTACGGTTCAGGCAACAGCGGGAACACCAACTCGGCAAAGCGATACGCCTCTTCGAGGTGTGGATAACCGGAGAAGATGAAGCTCTCGATCCCCAAGTCCGCGTATTCCTTGATGCGCGCCGCCACTTGCTGCGGATCACCCACCAGCGCCGTGCCGGCACCGCCGCGCACCAGGCCGACACCGGCCCACAGGTTGGGGGCGATTTCCAGGTTGTCGCGACGTCCGTCATGCAACGCCGCCATGCGCCGCTGGCCTTCGGAGTCGAAGCGCGAGAACGACTTTTGCGCCGCGGCGATGGTCTCGTCGCTGATGTGTTCGATCAGTTTGTCGGCGGCTTTCCACGCCTCTTCGGCCGTCTCGCGAACGATCACGTGCAAGCGAATCCCGAACTTCACCGTGCGCCCGTTGCGTGCCGCGCGCTCACGCACATCGGCGAGTTTTTCCGCGACGGCGGCCGGTGGTTCGCCCCAGGTCAGGTAGACATCAACCTGCTCGGCGGCGAGTTCATGGGCGGCTTCGGACGAACCACCGAAGTACAACGGTGGATAGGGTTTCTGCACCGGCGGATAAAGGGCTTTGGCGTTTTGCACCTGCAGGTGTTTGCCTTCGAAATCCACCGCTTCGCCTTGCAGCACGCGACGCCAGATGTGCAGGAATTCGTCGGTGACTTCATAGCGTTCGCTGTGATCGAGGAAGATCCCGTCGCCACGGTTTTCGTCCGGGTCGCCGCCGGTCACTACGTTGATCAGCAAGCGGCCGTTGGACAGACGATCCAGGGTCGCGGCCATGCGCGCCGAGACCGTCGGCGAAATAATCCCCGGACGAATCGCCACCAGATAGCGCAGGCGCTCGGTCAACGGCACCAGCGCCGAGGCGATCACCCACGAATCCTCGCAGGAACGCCCGGTGGGAATCAGCACGCCGTGGTAGCCGAGGCTGTCAGCGGCCTGAGCCACTTGTTTCAGATAGTTGAGCGTCACCGGGCGAGCGCCCTGCGTGGTGCCCAGGTAGTGGCCATCGCCGTGGGTTGGCAGAAACCAGAAAACATCCATGAAGAGATCCTTAAGCGATTTTCAGCAGATTTTTGGGGTGCACGCCGAACAACGGCGCTGCGCGTTCTGCAGCAAGACGAATGCGGGCCTTCAAGGGCTCACTGGTTATTTGGTAATTGGCGAAATCGGCTTCGGTGGCGTAGACGCCGATCGGCAGGGTCAGCGCCTGGAAGAAACTGAACAGCGGCCGCAACTGGTGATCGAGCACCAGCGCATGCCGTTCGCTGCCACCGGTGGCAGCGAGCAGTACCGGCGTATCAATCAGCGCGTTCAAGTCGATCAGGTCGAAGAGGTGTTTAAGCAGGCCCGGGTAGGAGCCGCGATAAACCGGCGCGGCGACGATCAGCAGATCAGCGTGCTCGATGGCTTGCAGCTCGGCTTCGATGTCGGCGCTCAGTTCCTGACGCGACAGTGCAGCGCCCAGTGGCCGGGCGATGTCTCCCAGTTCGATCAGCTTGCTCTCGATCGGCAATTGCTCGGCCAGTTCGGCCAACAGCGCCTGGGTCAGCACCAACGTGCGGGACGGACGCCAGGTACCGCCGGAGAGGGCAACGACTTTCAATGGACGCGACATGATCAGTTCCTTTTTAAACAGTTGCTCAGCGAGCAGTGAGTAGTCACAGGGCTTGAGCAAGAGCTGTACCAATCCATCGAGCCCACGTTTTGCGTGGCTTGCAGCGTATTGATGCCTGCGTGCTGTTCGATTTTAAGGACTGTTTGTTGAATGACTGTTGCCTGGCAAACAGTTGCGTGGGCAACAGTTGTTTGCGGCGATGGGGTTGTTATAAAGGTTGTTTGTTATTCCTCAAAAGATCATTGATTGATATTTATAGATCATTAATGAATATGAGCGGTCTTGTAGGGGCCGGCTTACCGGCGAAGACGCCCTTGAGCAATGCAGTGTTTTACGGCCGTCATCGCCAGCAAGCCGGCTCCTACAAGGGGGAGTGATCCAGCCTCAATACCCACTATCGAGCGCGTTGATTTCTGCCCATCCAAAGGCGCGAGTAGCCTGTGTTCATTGCCCCGAACCCAGATGCCAGGACGCCACATCATGAAACCTCTAATCGCCACTTTCTTGCTGCTCGCGGTCTCCGTTCTCGCCGGATGTGCCAGCCACGTGTCCCCGGAGTTGCGGCCTTACACCGCTGAAGAAACCCGGCAACTGGCGTTGGAATCGCTGAATCGTCGCGGTTTGTCTTTCGATGAGTACCATGCGCAAAAAGCCGCATTGCTCGGTCAGCCGCAGAAATCTTTCCGTTTCGACAAACAAGGCGAAATGAATGCCGAGCGCGCTGTTCAACTGCACGGCCGCCCAAGCTGAGCGACTGTACCGCTCGAAGTTTCCCCCAACTGTCCATGGGTTTCGCTGAAGGTGTGCGATAGGGTCAATACCTGACTGACCCTGATGGACTGCCACCGATGACGCTCTCGTTCGATCTGCTGCTGGGCTTCGCCCTGTTTGCCCTCGTTACCTCGATCACCCCTGGTCCGAACAACACCATGTTGCTGGCATCGGGCGTGAACTTCGGCTTTAACCGCACCATCCCCCACATGCTTGGCATAACCTGCGGCTTTTTTGTGCTCGTGGTGGCGGTGGGTTTTGGTCTGGGCGCGGTGTTTCAAACCTATCCGTTGCTCTACACCGTGCTGCGCTACGTCGGCGCGGCGTATTTGCTGTACCTGGCATGGAAAATCGCGCATTCCGGGCCGGTATCCGATGGTCATAACGGTGAAAGCAAACCGATCAGCTACCTCGGCGCGGCAGCGTTTCAGTGGGTCAACCCCAAGGCCTGGATCATGGCCATCGGTGCAATCAGCACCTACACGCCGATGCAGGGCTATTTCACCAACGTCATCGTGATTGCGGCGGTTTTCGCCGTGATCAACCTGCCGAGCGTCGGCGTCTGGGCCGCGTGCGGCACACTGCTGCGCAATGTGCTCAAGGACCGCCGCTGGTTGCGCGTGTTCAATTGGGGCATGGCCGCGTTGCTGGTGATTTCGCTGTATCCGTTGTTGCTCGAAAGCTTTAGCTGACGCATTGCTTCATCCGGTTGCCCGATGCCTGTTAAGCTCGACTTCAGGAGCGTTCCTACGCACTTTTCAATGAAGTCGTACTTCTATTACGCATCCGATCAGGTATTGCTGGTTGACTGGTTCCCAGCACCTGATCCCGGAACAAGCTCTGCGAGTCTTTTATGAATAAACGTCCGTTGTATTTCGACTACGCCGCCACCACGCCGGTGGATGAGCGGGTCATCAAGGTCATGGTCGAGTGTCTGGGGTTTGCCGGGAATTTCGGCAATCCTGCGTCCAGCTCCCATGCATTCGGCCAACAGGCCCGGCAATCGGTCGAGCAGGCGCGACTGCAAGTTGCCGCACTCGTGGGTGCGCAAGCGGAGCAGATCGTCTGGACTTCCGGCGCTACCGAATCGAATAACCTCGCCCTCAAGGGCGTAGCCCAGGCGCGCGGAGTGTCCGGCGGCCACATCATCACCAGCCAGATCGAACACAAGGCAATTCTCGACACCGCGAAGCAATTGCAGGATGCCGGCGTTGCCGTGACGTATCTGGTGCCCGACGCGCAAGGTTTGATTACCCCGCAAGCGGTCAGCGAAGCGCTGCGCGAGGACACCTTTCTGGTGTCGCTGATGCTGGTCAATAACGAATTGGGCACGGTCAATGACATCGCGGCCATCGGCGAGGTCGTGCGGGCCCGCGAGGCGTTGTTCCATGTCGACGCCGCTCAGGGCGCGGGAAAAGTGGCGATCGACCTGGCGCACTTGCCGGTGGACCTGATGTCGTTTTCGGCGCACAAGATCTATGGTCCCAAAGGCATCGGCGCGCTGTATGTCGGGCCTCGAGCGCAACAGCGTTTGCAGGCACAGATTCACGGTGGAGGCCATGAAGGTGGCTTGCGCTCCGGGACCCTCGCGACGCACCAGATTGCTGCCATGGGCGTGGCGTTCGCCTTGGCCGCGCAACTGTTCGATGAAGAGAAAGCCACTATCGCGCGTCTGCGGGAGCGCTTGCTTGAACACCTGCTGAGTATTCCCGGCGTTCGCCTCAATGGCAGTGCGACCCAGCGCATCCCTCACACCTTGAGCCTGACCTTCAGCGAAGGTGAGTTCAATTCCGCGGCGTTGAGCGCCTCGATCGCGTTTTCCGCGACTTCGGCCTGCAACTCCGCGAGCAATGCTCCGTCCCATGTGCTGCTGGCACTGGGGCATGACGCTCGCTCGGCGGGCCGCACCATTCGCTTGAGCCTGGGACGTTTCACCACCGAGCAGGACATCGACCAGGCGGCCCAACTGATTAAGTCGGCCTGCGCCAGTGCTCCGGCATTCTGGCAATAAGGCCTTAAGTGCCGACGTTGATCGGCACTCAACAATAATGATGAAGTGATTAGCAGGAGACATGATGAGTACGCAGCCTTCGATCAATGGGTCGGTGCCCGAGCGCCTGGCACACACCCGCGAGCTGATGAGTCGGGAGGGCATTCATGCCCTGCTGGTGCCGTCGGCCGATCCGCACCTGTCGGAATACCTGCCGGGCTACTGGCAAGGTCGGCAATGGCTGTCGGGCTTCCATGGCTCGGTCGGTACGCTGATCGTCACGCCGGACTTTGCCGGTGTCTGGGCCGACAGCCGTTATTGGGAACAAGCGAGCAAGGAACTCAAAGGCAGCGGCATCGAACTGGTCAAGCTGCAACCGGGCCAGCCCAGCCCGCTGGACTGGCTGGCCGAACAAACCCCTGAAGGTGGCGTCGTCGCCGTCGACGGTGCGGTGATGGCCGTGGCCTCGGCACGCACGTTGGGCAGCAAGCTCGAAGAGCGCGGCGCCCGTCTGCGCACCGACATCGATCTGTTGAGCGAAGTCTGGAGCGACCGCCCGACGCTGCCGAACGAGCCGATTTATCAACACTTGCCGCCCCAGGCGACGGTCAGCCGTGGCGAAAAACTCGCCAACCTGCGTGAAGTGCTGAAAGAGCGGGGCGCCGATTGGCATTTCATTGCCACCCTCGATGACATCGCGTGGCTGTTCAACCTGCGCGGCGGCGATGTGTCCTTCAACCCGGTGTTCGTCTCGTTCGCGTTGATCAGCCAACAGCAGGCGACCCTGTTCGTGGCCCTGAGCAAAGTCAGCGCCGAGCTGCGCGCGATCCTTGAACAGGACGGCGTGACCCTGCGCGATTACCGCGAAGTGGCCGACGCGTTGCGCGCCGTGCCGAGCGGCGCGAGCCTGCAAGTCGACCCGGCACGTGTCACCGCCGGTCTGCTGGATAACCTGGACAGCGGCGTGAAACTGGTCGAAGGCCTGAACCCGACGACATTGGCCAAATCGCAGAAAAGCCTGGCCGATGCCGAGCACATCCGTCGTGCCATGGAGCAGGACGGCGCGGCGTTGTGCGAATTCTTCGCCTGGCTGGAGTCGGCGTGGGGCCGCGAACGCATCACCGAGCTGACCATCGACGAACACCTGACCGCAGCACGCACGCGTCGTCCGGATTACGTGTCGTTGAGCTTCAATACCATTGCCGCGTTCAACGCCAATGGGGCGATGCCGCATTACCACGCGACCGAAGAAGAACACGCGGTGATCGAGGGCGATGGTCTGTTGCTGATCGACTCCGGCGGTCAATACCTGGGCGGCACCACCGACATCACGCGGATGGTCCCGGTCGGTACGCCAACCGATGAGCAGAAGCGCGATTGCACGCGAGTATTGAAGGGCGTAATTGCTCTGTCCCGTGCGCAATTCCCTCGGGGTATTTTGTCGCCGTTGCTGGACGCCATCGCCCGCGCGCCGATCTGGGCGGAGAACGTTGATTACGGTCACGGCACCGGTCACGGCGTCGGCTATTTCCTCAACGTTCACGAAGGCCCGCAAGTGATTGCCTATCAAGCTGTTGCTGCGCCGCAAACCGCGATGCAGCCGGGCATGATCACCTCCATCGAGCCGGGCACCTACCGTCCGGGCCGTTGGGGCGTGCGGATCGAAAACCTGGTGTTGAACCGTGAAGCGGGCAAGAGCGAATTCGGTGAGTTCCTGAAATTCGAAACCCTGACCCTGTGCCCGATCGACACGCGTTGCCTGGAGTCGTCGCTGCTGACTCAGGACGAAAAACAGTGGTTCAACGCCTACCACGCGGAAGTGCGCGAGCGCTTGAGCCCATTGCTCGACGGTGCGGCCCTTGAGTGGTTGAACACCCGTACCGCCGCTATCTGATCGGCTTGAGTTCAGGCGCTGACGCCAGCGCCTGACTCATGTAGTCGACAAAGGCTATGACCCTGGCGGATTGGCGACGATTCGCCGGGGACACGGCATGCATCGGCAGTGACTGCGCGGTGTAGTCCTGCAGGATCGCGGTCACTCGCCCGGCCTGCAGATCTTCGCTGAATAGCCACACTGGCGACAGCGCAATTCCCATTCCCGCCAACACCATCTCGCGGATCGCCTCCGAGTTGTTGCTTTGCGCATTGCCCTTGATCCGCACGTCGTGACGTTGATTGTTCTTCTCGAACACCCATAAATTCTGACTGTTCAGCAGATTGAACTGCAGGCAATTGTGTCCGTTCAATTCTGCCGGGCTGTGCGGCTGGCCGTATTTTTTGAGATAGGCGGGCGCTGCGACGGTTACGCGGTGGGTGGTGCCGATGCGGCGGGCGATGAGGCCGCTGTCATTCAGCTCACCGATTCTGAACGTGACATCCAGCCCTTCGCTGACCAGGTCCTGATTTTGATCACTCAGTTGCAAGTCGATTTCTACGTCGGGATGACGTTCGAGAAATTGCGCCAGGCGCGGGGCAATCTGCAAACGCCCGAAGCTGACTGAGGAGCCGATGCGCAGGTGACCGGCAATGCGCTCCCGGCCGGACTGGAAACTGTGCTCGGCCGCATCGACGGCTGAGAGGATTCGTCGACATTCGTTGTAGTACCGCAGACCTTCATCCGTCAGGCAAAGCTGACGGGTGCTGCGGGTAATCAGTTTTCCACCCAGCCTGGTCTCGAGCGCCTTCAACACTTTGCTGATGGTGGGCTGGCTGGTCTGCATCTCTCGGGCAACGGCAGAAAAGCTGCCGCGTTCGACGACCCTTACGAAGATCGCCATTGCATTGAGTTTGTCCACGGGATCTCTCATTGATGCCAGACAGGCATGATCACTATAGCTATTTAGCGTCTTATCAGCATGGGGCGCTGGGGCGAAGATTTATCCCACAGCCACCTCTGACGGGAATATGCGAAATGACTGACTCACTTGAAATGCGCGCTCTGATTGTCGACTCGGCCAACGCGCCGCTACGCTTGGCTTCCATTCAACGGCCAGTGCCGGAAGCGGGGCAGGTGCTGGTGCGGATCAACGCCAGTGGGGTGAATCCTCTGGATGGGAAGATTCGTTCGGGCCAGGCCGCTCATGCGCGTCAGCCATTGCCGGCGGTGTTGGGCATAGATCTGGCGGGAGCCATCGAGTCAGTGGGGGAGGGTGTCAGTGGATGGCTGCCGGGTGATGAGGTTTATGCCATGGCCACGGGAATTGGCGGTGCGCAGGGTTCGTTGGCGGAGTACGCCGCGGTCGATGCCAGACTGCTGGCGCGCAAGCCAGGCAATTTGAGTATGCGTGAGGCGGCGGGGTTGCCGTTGGTGTTGATTACGGCGTGGGAAGGGTTGGTGGACCGGGCGCGGGTGCGTGCGGGGCAAAAGGTGCTGATTCATGGCGGTGCGGGTGGTGTTGGGCATGTGGCCGTGCAAATTGCCCGCGCCTTCGGCGCCCAGGTGTTTGCCACCGGTTCTGCCAGGCATCAGGCAATCATCGAAAGCTTCGGCGCAACGTTTATCGATTACCGCCAGTCTTCGGTCGGGGAGTATGTAGCGCAACATACGGATGGGGAGGGCTTCGATATCGTCTACGACACGGTGGGCGGCGAGACTCTGGATGCGTCATTCAAGGCCGCGCGGGTTTATCACGGCCATGTGTTGAGTTGCCTGGGGTGGGGGCAACACAGTTTGGCGCCGCTCTCGTTTCGTGGTGCAACCTATTCTGGCGTGTTCACGTTGTTGCCGTTGCTCACCGGTGTCGGGCGCGAGCATCACGGGGAGATTCTTGGTGAGGCCGCGCGCTTGATCGAGGCGGGCAAGCTGAAGCCGTTAATGGATCCTCGGGCGTTCACCCTGCAAACCGCGGAGGCCGCCCATGAGCTGCTGGTTTCCGGAGCGGCTCAGGGGCGGTTGGTCATCGAGATCTAACGCAGGGCTTCAATCACGAAGTCCAGTCGATCCTGGCCGAAGAACAGCTGGTTATCGATGAACATGCTGGGGGCGCCGAACACGCCGCGTTGCACCGCTTTATCGGTGTTGTCCTTGAGCGCTGCCTTGACGTCGTCATCGGCGGTCAGGGCCAGCACTTCATTGGCATCAAAGCCGTTCTGCGCCAGCACTGAAGCGACGGTCGCCGGGTCATCGAGGCTGCGTCCCTCGACCCAAAGTGCTTTAAACAGGCAGTCGATGAATGCCTGAAAGCGCTCGGGATGGCGCAATTGCATGCCCGTGACGGCACGCATCAGCATCAATGTATTAATGGGAAAGTGTGGATTGAACTTCAGAGGCACGCCATAACGTTTGGCGTAGCGGTCCAGGTCCTGAAACATGTAGCGGCCTTTGGCCGGAATGGTCGCGGGGGACGCGTTGCCGATGGCTTTGAAAACACCGCCCAGCAACATCGGAATGAAGATCAATTGGCTGTCGGTCTGCTCGCAGATTTTCGGCAGTTGGGTGTAGGCCAGGTAGGTGGCAGGGCTGCCGAGGTCGAAGTAGAACTCCACGGTTTTGCTCATGTTCAATGCGCTCTGTTTATTGTTATAGGGGAGGGCTTACCAGCGTTCGTTCCAGGGGCGCAGGTCCAGCTCGAAAGTCCAGGCGTCGCGGGGCTGACTGTGCAGGTACCAGTAGTTTTCGGCGATGTGCTCGGGATTGAGGATGCCGTCCTGATCCTTGGTGGCGTACTTCTCGGGAAAGGTCTCACGGATAAAGTCGGTATCGATGGCGCCGTCGATGACGACGTGGGCAACGTGGATATTCATCGGTCCCAATTCGCGGGCCATGCTTTGAGCCAACGCACGAATGCCGTGCTTGGCACCGGCGAACGCTGCAAAACCGGCGGCACCACGCAGGCCGGCGGTCGCGCCGGTAAACAGGATGGTGCCCCGTTGGCGCTGGGCCATGCGCTTGGCTACTTCACGGGCGTTGAGAAAGCCTGAGAAACAGGCCATTTCCCATATCTTGAAATACTTGCGGGCGGTTTCTTCGAGAATGCTGCAAGGCACATTGGCGCCGATGTTGAACACAAATGCTTCGATGGGCCCGATCTGGTTTTCAATCTGCTCGACCAGCGCAATTACCTCCTCTTCCTTGCGCGCATCACAGGCAAAACCATGAGCTTCACCGCCCTCGGCGTTGATGGCGTCCACCAACGGTTGGAGTTTGTCCGCGCTGCGTCGGGTAACGCACGCGACAAATCCTTCTCGAGCAAAACGTTTGGCAATAGCGCCGCCCGTTGCATCACCGGCGCCGACAACCAGTACGACCTTCTTGTTATTCATGGTGGCTCCTTTGCTAAACGATCGTTAACTAAACGAACGTTATGCTACGATTCGGCAAGCGTCAAGATGATCAACACTGAGGGCAAGACAATGCGTTACTCGGCCAATCACAAACTGGAAACCAAACAGAAGTTGCTGGAAAGCAGTGCGGTGTCGGCGAAGAAGTCGGGTTTCGCAACAGTGGGTGTTGATGCATTGATGAAAGCGATCGGCTTGAGTGGCGGTGCTTTTTACAGCCACTTTTCGTCGAAGGATGAGCTGTTCGCTTCAATTGTCGAGCGTGAGCTGGCTCAAAGTCTGGAGCGATTGGGGGCGGATCAGGACCGTGAGAGGCTCGAACGCTGCCTGAGGCACTATTTGAGTATGTCCCATGTTGAACACCCTGAATCGGGTTGTGCCTTGCCGGCATTGGGCGCGGAAATAGCCCGTTCAGACATATTGATTCGCCAGCAGGCGGAGAACTGGATTTGTCGGCTACAAGAGAGTTGGGCGCGGATTCTGGAGAGCGACAGCCTGGCATGGGCGATTCTGTCGCAATGCATCGGGGCGTTGGTTGTGGCGCGAATGCTGGCCACCCCTGACATCCAGCGTACGGTACTGAAGTCCAGTTACGATGAGATCAGCCGTCAGATCGCCGGTCCGCGGACCTGAAGAGGCGGCCTATTTGCAGATGACAATCATGCTGCGGCTGGTATAGCCAGCCGGGTTGAGACCAAACGGATAATCGCCAGGTTCTTCCACGCCATCCCCTGACTTCGCGATGACCTTGTATCCCTTGGGCGCGCAGGAGTTGGCTGCGCTGGTGTAACACTTATCCCAGGATGACGACAGTCCGGAACAGTTGATATGCAATCCTTTCTTGCCGCGTTTGGTATGAGTTTCCGAAGTCGCTGCGCAGCCCGCAACTGCAAGTACGGCGATCAGTAGCACAATTCGTTTCATTGCTGTCCTTATAGCGTCCCCGGATCTTTGTGCCCGGGTCTGGCTGTGTTCGCTTAAGCTTGAAGCGTTCTGGTATCCCTGTCGTGAAAAATCCATGTCTGACACTGGGTTGCGGACCTAAACATGGCCTAATTGCGGGGTAAATACCAGACCTTCGTCAAATCCTGTATCAATCCACCGCAACCGCAGGCTTGGCGGTACTGCCCATGGTCATGGTCGCGCCCACGGAAGCCAGAATGATGCACATGATAGCCATCCACTGTGACAGTGAGAGGTACTCATGGAGGAACAACAGGCCTGATAGTGCACCGAATGCAGGTTCAATACTCATCAGCGTGCCGAAGGTCCGAGCTGGAATTCGGGTAAGGGCGACCATTTCCAGCGTATAGGGCAGGGCGGTGGACAACAGGGCGACGCCAATCGCTACAGGGATCAGCGATGGCGTCAGCAGTGCCGCGCCAGCATGCACAATGCCGATCGGCGCTACGAACAGTGCGGCGATCATGACGCCCAGTGCGGCAGTCTGTACGCCATTGTCTGCACCGGCCTTCTGGCCAAATAGAATGTACAACGCCCAACAGACCCCTGCGCCCAAGGCATAACCCGCTCCGACCAGATCAATGCCGGCAGTCGTGGCACCCGTAGGTATTAACAGCAGCAACCCGACGGCGGCCAGGGCGATCCATAGAAAGTCGATCGCGCGACGTGAGGCATAAATGGCGACCGCCAATGGCCCGGTGAATTCCAGTGCTACCGCGATGCCCAGAGGGACGGTGCGTAGGGACATATAGAAGAGGAAGTTCATGCCGCCAAGTGCCATCCCGTACACAATGACAGTGCGCAAGGATTTTGCTGTGAGCTTCGCACGCCATGGGCGCAGGAGCACCAGCATGATCACACTGGCGAAAATCAACCGCAGAGTCGTTGTCCCCTGCGCACCGATAACAGGGAACATGCTCTTGGCCAGGGAGGCTCCGGACTGGATCGACGCCATGGCTATTAATAGCAGGCCAACCGAGAACAGGGTCGAGGCAAGGCTGCGAGGTTGATTATTCATTGCGTGGCATCGTCCAAGGCAGGAAGCAAGAGTGTTGCTTTGTGTGTTGGGCAATATACTGCGCATTCCTGGAGGTCGCGTCTATATATAAGCGGGGTTTTTGAACATCCTGATAGAAAAGCGTAATTAGGTGTTGACGGCAGATTCTGGAAGCCTATAATTCGCCCCACTTCCGGCGCAGTCGAAACGGAAAACTCCTTGGCAAACAAAGAGTTACGCAGTTTTCGGCAGCGAGTTGCTTCAGGTCATCGAAGCCCAGAAGGAGTTGGTTGAGCAGTGTGTTGTCGCTCAATTGACGGTTCGATCTTCTCGGTCGAAAGCGGAGAAAAAGAGGTGTTGACAGCAGCGAGTAACGCTGTAGAATTCGCCTCCCGCTAACG
>NZ_CABVIR010000012.1 GCF_902498065.1 Pseudomonas fluorescens
CATTTCTGTGGATAGATCTCTACAGGCCTTTATATTCAATATGTACAGAGATTCAAAACCCTGTGGTCATGTGCCAAGGAGGCCCTTGGATAACCGGTTTAAGCCTGTGGATGAAAGGGGTGGTTATCCACAGGGGTGGTTATCTTCAGTTTTCAGGCCCTGTTATCAACTGCCCTTAGTGGCAGTTACTCACAGGGCTTAATCCACAGAAAAGTGCTGATCGAGCGAATTCCGCGCACGAAAAAACCACTCAAGCAGAAAGAATCTGCTCAGCCTGAAGGAAGATCTAAGAGAAGAGAGGGAACAGACAGGCGCGAATGGCCTGTCTGTGGACAACGGACGGACTATTTACCGATGCAGAAGCTGGAAAAAATGCGCCCCAGCAGGTCATCGGAGCTGAATGCACCGGTGATTTCACCCAAAGAGTGCTGAGCCTGGCGTAAATCTTCGGCCAGCAGTTCACCGGCGCCCGCCAAGGTCAACTGTGCACGGCCATGTTCAAGGGATGCGCTGGCATGTCGCAGTGCCTCAAGGTGACGCCTGCGTGCACTGAAGCTGCTTTCCGAGGTCTGCTCGTAGCCCATGCAGGCCTTGAGATGTTCGCGTAGCAGTTCCAGGCCCATGCCGGCGGATTTCGCACTGAGGCTTATGGTGACGTGGCCATCATCGCTGACTTCCAGGGCAATCGCTTCTCCCGTCAGGTCAGCCTTGTTACGGATCAGCGTAACCTTTGCCGGATCCGGGCGTATTTCCAGGAATTCGGGCCATAACGCGAACGGATCAACTGCCTCAGGAGCCGTCGCATCGACCACCAACAACACACGATCAGCCTCGCCGATGGCTTTTAATGCCCTCTCGACGCCAATTTTTTCCACGTGGTCATCGGTATCTCGCAAACCTGCCGTGTCGACCACGTGCAACGGCATGCCATCGATGTGGATATGTTCACGAAGAATGTCCCGGGTGGTGCCGGCAATCTCGGTCACGATCGCAGCTTCTCGCCCGGCCAGCGCATTCAGCAGGCTGGACTTGCCGGCATTCGGCCGGCCGGCAATGACCACGGTCATCCCGTCGCGCAACAACGCACCCTGCCCGGCTTCGCGAAGCACTGTGGATAATTCGTCGCGCACCTTATCGAGCATTGTCAGTACGTGACCGTCAGCCAGGAAGTCGATTTCTTCTTCCGGGAAATCGATGGCCGCTTCGACGTAGATGCGCAGGCCAATCAGCTGCTCGGTGAGGTTATGCACACGATCGGAAAATGCCCCCTGCAAGGAACGCAGTGCATTGCGGGCAGCCTGTGCAGAACTGGCCTCGATCAGGTCCGCGATCGCTTCGGCCTGTGCCAGGTCGAGTTTGTCGTTGAGGAATGCGCGTTCGCTGAATTCACCTGGCCGTGCCAATCGACACCCGAGTTCAAGGCAACGCTTGAGGAGCATGTCCAGAACAATCGGGCCGCCATGACCCTGGAGTTCCAGCACGTCTTCGCCGGTGAACGAGTTCGGTCCCGGAAAATACAAGGCGATGCCCTGGTCCAGCACCTCTTCATTTTTATCGAAAAACGGGCCGTAGTGGGCGAACCGTGGCTTGAGCTCACGACCGCTGAAGGCCGTGGCCGCTACGCTCGCCAGTGGCCCGGAAATACGGACGATGCCTACACCACCACGACCTTGAGCGGTGGCGACGGCGGCGATGGTTTCACGAGGAACGCTCATAAACCGGTATCCAGACAAAAGTGACAGATAGCAAAACGCCCCACTAGGGGGCGTTTTGAGTGGTTATCCACAGTGTAAGTCAGGCAGCTGCTTTAGTAGCCGCTTCGACCTTACGAGTGATGTACCACTGTTGGGCGATCGACAGGCAGTTGTTCACTACCCAGTACAGCACCAGACCAGCCGGGAACCACAGGAAGAAGAAGGTGAAGATGATTGGCATCAGCTTCATCACCTTGGCCTGCATCGGATCCGGAGGAGTCGGGTTCAACTGCTGCTGGATGAACATGGTTGCACCCATGATGATCGGCAGAATGAAGAACGGGTCCTTGATCGAAAGGTCAGTAATCCACAGCATGAATGGCGCTTGGCGCATTTCAACGCTTTCCAGCAGAACCCAGTACAACGAAAGGAATACCGGCATCTGCACGAGGATTGGCAAGCAACCACCCAGCGGATTGATCTTCTCTTTCTTGTACAGCTCCATCATGGCTTGCGACATTTTCTGCCGATCATCGCCATGTTGCTCTTTCAGCGCAGCCAGTTTCGGTGCCACTGCACGCATGCGGGCCATGGACTTGTAGCTGGCAGCCGACAACGGGAAGAAAATCCCTTTGATCAGCATGGTCAGGAAGATGATCGACCAACCCCAGTTACCGACCAGCGCGTGGATATGTTGCAGCAACCAGAAAATTGGCTGGGCAATGAACCACAGAATGCCGTAGTCGACAGTCAATTCCAGACCTGGGGACAACTCTTTCAATACAGCCTGGCTTTTCGGACCTGCGTAAAGAACGGCACTTGTCTCGGCTTTAGCACCTGGCGCAACAGTCATTGCCGGGGCGGTGTAGCCGATGATGTAGTTGCCTTTGCTGTCTTTACGGGTCTGGACGACATTGTTTTCGCCCTTAGCCGGAATCCATGCGGTCACGAAGTAGTGTTGCAACCAGGCAACCCAACCACCGTTCACGGTTTCTTTCAAGGAGGCCTTGTCCATGTCCTTCATGGACACTTTCTTGTAAGGCTCGTTACTTGTCCACAGGGCAGCGCCGAGATAAGTCGCGGTGCCGGTAGCCGTTGTGGAAGAAGGATCGGCGCTGGCGTCACGCTTCAATTGCGCAAACATTGCACCCGACCAGGGCTGAGCGCTCTGGTTATCGATCAGGTAAGAAACGGTTACGTCATACAGGCCACGTTTCAGAGAGAAACGCTTGATGTAGTTGACGCCATCCTTGCTGAACTTCAGGTCCACGACCAATTGGTCCTGACCGTCAGCCAGTTGATAAGTCTTCTTCTCCGAGGAGTAAACCGGACGACCGGCCGGGCTTGCGTCCGGGCCGTTGGTGCCGATCAGACCGCTTTGAGCCAGATAAGTCAGCTCACCACCGTTGTCGAACAACTGGAATGGAATTTCCGGATGGTCCTGGCGACGTGGATACAACGGCAATTTCAGCTGGGCAACATCGCCACCTTGTGGATCGATCGCCAGGTCGAGCACATCCGTTTTGATCTGGATGAGGTCTTTGCTTGCAGCTACTGGTGATTCAGCAGGTGCAGTGGCACTGGTATCGCTTGCGGCGCGGGGAATGTCGTCACTGACAGAAGCATTATTGCCAGTCGCCGTATCCGGTAAGCCCGGTGCGGTAGTACTGGAAGCAACATTCTGAGTCGGCAGGGCAGCCTGGCCATAGTCCTGGTTCCATTTAAGAACCATAACGTAGGACACGATTGCCAGGGCGACGATCAGGATCGTGCGTTTGATATCCATGATTACTCGGCCATCGAAGAAGAACGGGAGGTAGGGATAGGTGGAACCGGGTCATAACCACCGGGATTCCACGGATGACAGCGACCTAAACGACGAAAGGTCAGCCAGCCACCGCGCAGAAGGCCATGATTTTCTATGGCTTCTAACGCGTAGCAGGAACAACTGGGGTAGAAACGACAGTGACTGGCCATCAGGGGACTAATGGCATAGCGATAAAACTGGATCGGAACGAGTGCCAGTTTACGCATCGGGACTGTCTACCCCTACAGTTTCGGTTTTGACTGCTGGTACCGGCGTGCTGCGTGCCAGACGCTTCCAGAGTTTGCCGAAATGCTGAATCAATTCGGGGTTTTCTACGTCACCCAAACCTTTGCGCGCGACGATAACGATGTCCCAACCGACCAGTGAATCCTGGTTCAGACGGAACGATTCGCGCATCAGACGTTTGAGGCGATTGCGCTCTACGGAGAGCTTTACGCTCTTTTTCCCGATAACCAGCCCTAGACGGGGGTGATCAAGATCGTTGTTGCGCGCAAGGAGCAGGAGATTTTTCCCCGGAACCTTGCCGGTAGGGGAGTCAAAGACTGCCTTGAAATGCCGGGGAGTAAGCAGACGCTTTTCCCGACTGAAGTCCTGACTCACCTCCAGTGCCGGCTTATCAAACTGCCAGACGCGCACGACCTTTGGCGCGACGACGCGACAGAACGGCACGACCGTTCTTGGTAGCCATGCGAGCACGGAAACCGTGGGTACGAGCGCGTTTGATAGTGCTTGGTTGGAAAGTACGTTTCATTGTCGTGTTACCTGGTTCGTCCACAACGGGCCGGAATGGCCCCCGTTTTAAGAGACCGGGGATTCTAGAGAAAGCAAGCCTCTAGGTCAATTTCCAACCAGCGTTTCCTTATAAATAGATCTGCAGACGTTTTGCTCGCCCTCGCCTCCTGCCAAATATAAAAATAAAGAAGGAAAGTATTTAAAGCTTTTCTGTAAAGCTTATAAAAGCTAGGGCACCGATCATCTGTGGATAACTGCCTTAAGGCCTTTTATCACGTGCTGTACAGAGAATGACAACTACAGTGGAAAACGGTGGTCAGCCTGTGCTGCACTGTCGGATAAGCTGTGTGTGAAAGGGCCTGTTATCCACAGGCAGGTTATCCACCGAGTTTCGCCCCCACTTGTGCAACGACCTCAGGGGCGGTTATCCACAGACCTTATGCACAGACCATTGGTCGTCTTTTTTACGTATAAACAGTTGATTGTTCTTGGTTGGTGAACAACCTTCGTGTGGATAAGTCGGCGTCTGGTCGCTACAATGGCCGCTTGTTTTTGCCTCACCGGCTTTCAACTTAGGGGATATCCGTGTCAGTGGAACTTTGGCAGCAGTGCGTGGAGCTTTTGCGCGATGAGCTGCCTGCCCAACAATTCAACACTTGGATCCGTCCACTACAGGTCGAAGCCGAAGGCGACGAGTTGCGTGTCTACGCACCGAATCGTTTTGTTCTCGACTGGGTCAACGAAAAGTACCTGGGCCGTGTCCTTGAACTGCTTGATGAGCATGGCAATGGCATGACACCGGTGCTGTCCTTATTAATAGGCAGCAAACGCAGTTCGGCACCGCGCGCTGCACCCAATGCGCCGCTGGCCGCTGCTGCATCACAGGCTCAGGCGATTCAAGCGCCTGTCAGTGCCCCGGTACCTACCCCCTCGGCGCCCAAGCGTTCGACGCAAAAAGTTGCCGAGGTCAGTGAAGAGCCATCGCGCGACAGTTTCGATCCGATGGCTGGCGCCAGTTCTCAACAGGCCCCGGTTCGTTCCGAACAGCGCACTGTCCAGGTAGAAGGTGCCCTCAAGCACACCAGTTACCTGAATCGCACCTTCACCTTCGAGAACTTCGTCGAAGGTAAGTCCAACCAACTGGCCCGGGCTGCGGCCTGGCAGGTGGCGGACAATCCCAAGCACGGTTACAACCCGCTCTTCCTTTATGGTGGCGTCGGCTTGGGTAAAACTCACTTGATGCACGCTGTGGGTAATCACCTATTAAAGAAGAACCCGAATGCCAAGGTTGTGTACCTGCATTCGGAGCGTTTCGTGGCCGATATGGTCAAGGCGCTGCAACTGAACGCGATCAACGAGTTCAAGCGCTTCTACCGTTCGGTGGATGCGTTGCTGATCGATGACATTCAGTTCTTCGCTCGCAAGGAACGTTCGCAGGAAGAGTTTTTCCACACCTTCAACGCCCTGCTCGAAGGTGGCCAGCAGGTCATTCTCACCAGTGACCGCTACCCGAAAGAAATCGAAGGCCTTGAAGAGCGCCTCAAATCCCGCTTCGGCTGGGGCCTGACGGTAGCTGTCGAGCCTCCGGAGCTGGAAACCCGCGTCGCGATCCTGATGAAAAAGGCCGACCAGGCCAAAGTCGATCTGCCCCACGACGCTGCGTTCTTCATCGCCCAACGCATTCGTTCCAACGTCCGCGAGCTGGAAGGCGCGCTCAAGCGCGTGATCGCCCACTCGCACTTCATGGGGCGCGATATCACCATCGAGCTGATTCGCGAATCCCTGAAAGACCTGTTGGCGCTGCAAGACAAACTGGTCTCTGTGGATAACATTCAGCGCACTGTCGCCGAGTACTACAAGATCAAGATCTCTGACCTGCTGTCCAAGCGTCGTTCTCGCTCGGTCGCTCGTCCGCGTCAGGTTGCCATGGCCCTGTCCAAAGAGTTGACTAACCACAGCCTGCCGGAAATCGGCGATGTGTTTGGCGGCCGCGACCATACGACCGTTTTGCACGCCTGCCGCAAGATCAACGAACTTAAGGAATCCGACGCGGACATCCGCGAGGACTACAAGAACCTGCTGCGTACACTGACCACTTGATGAACACCAGCGCAGCTTATTAAGGCAAGGGACTAGACCATGCATTTCACCATTCAACGCGAAGCCCTGTTGAAACCCCTGCAACTGGTCGCAGGCGTCGTCGAGCGCCGACAGACCTTGCCGGTGCTCTCCAACGTGCTGCTGGTTGTCGAAGGCCAGCAACTGTCGCTGACCGGTACCGACCTGGAAGTCGAGCTGGTCGGTCGTGTACAGCTCGAAGAGCCTGCTGACCCAGGTTCCATCACTGTGCCTGCGCGCAAGCTGATGGACATCTGCAAAAGCCTGCCGAACGACGCACTGATCGACATCAAGGTCGACGAGCAGAAACTGGTAGTGAAGGCTGGTCGTAGCCGCTTCACCCTGTCGACCCTGCCGGCGAACGATTTCCCGACTGTTGAAGAAGGCCCGGGTTCGCTGACTTGCAGCCTTGAGCAAAGCAAACTGCGTCGTCTGATTGAACGCACCAGCTTCGCCATGGCCCAGCAGGACGTGCGTTATTACCTGAACGGCATGCTGCTGGAAGTCTCAGCCGGGATTATCCGCGCCGTGGCCACTGACGGTCACCGTCTGGCCATGTGCTCGATGCAAGCCGACATTGGTCAGCCGGATCGCCACCAGGTCATCGTGCCGCGCAAGGGTATCCTCGAGCTGGCACGTCTGCTGACCGAGCCGGACGGCATCGTCAGCATCGTTTTGGGTCAACATCACATCCGCGCTACCACGGGCGAGTTCACCTTCACTTCGAAACTGGTCGACGGCAAATTCCCGGACTACGAGCGTGTTCTGCCCAAGGGCGGCGACAAACTGGTTCTCGGCGATCGTCAGGCGTTGCGTGAAGCCTTCAGCCGTACCGCGATTCTGTCCAACGAGAAGTACCGTGGTATCCGTCTGCAACTGGCCAACGGTCAGCTGAAGATCCAGGCCAACAACCCGGAGCAGGAAGAGGCGGAAGAAGAAGTGGGCGTTGAGTACAACGGCGGCAATCTGGAAATCGGCTTCAACGTGAGCTATCTGCTCGACGTGCTGGGTGTCATGACGACTGAGCAAGTTCGCCTGATCCTGTCCGACTCCAACAGCAGTGCGCTGGTGCAAGAGTCCGACAACGATGACTCGGCCTATGTTGTCATGCCGATGCGTCTGTAATCATGCTCAGCAGAAGCTAGATGTCATTAAGTCGCGTCTCGGTCACCGCGGTGCGCAATCTGCACCCGGTGACCTTCTCCCCCTCCCCCCGAATCAACATTCTTTACGGCGCCAACGGCAGCGGCAAAACCAGTGTTCTGGAAGCCATTCACCTGCTGGGGCTTGCCCGTTCGTTTCGTAGTACCCGCCTTTTGCCGGTTATTCAGTACGAACAATTGGCCTGCACAGTGTTTGGCCAGGTCGAATTGGCCGAGGGCGGGCATAGCGCATTGGGGATATCGCGGGACCGCCAAGGCGAATTCCAGATCCGTATTGATGGGCAGAACGCGCGCAGTGCAGCGCAGCTGGCGGAAATTCTGCCGCTGCAACTGATCAACCCTGATAGCTTCCGTCTGCTTGAAGGTGCGCCGAAGATTCGCCGGCAGTTTCTCGACTGGGGCGTGTTCCACGTGGAACCGCGATTCATGTCCACCTGGCAGCGCTTGCAGAAGGCCCTGCGCCAGAGAAACTCTTGGCTGCGGCATGGTACACTTGACGCCGTTTCGCAAGCGGTTTGGGACAGGGAACTGTGCCAGGCCAGCGCTGAAATTGATGAATACCGCCGTGCCTATATCAAAGCCTTGAAACCAGTCTTTGAACAGACCTTGAGCGAATTGGTTGAGCTTGAAGGTTTGACGCTCAGCTATTACCGAGGCTGGGACAAAGACCGCGAATTGAGTGCCGTGCTCGCTGGGTCCGTTCAGCGGGACCAGCAAATGGGTCATACCCAGGCCGGACCACAGCGCGCTGATTTGCGTCTCAAATTGGGCGCACATAACGCCGCGGACATCTTGTCCCGTGGTCAGCAGAAGTTAGTGGTTTGTGCGTTGCGGATTGCCCAAGGGCACCTGGTCAGCCAGGCCCGACGCGGCCAGTGTATTTATCTGGTGGATGACTTGCCGTCCGAGCTGGACGAGCACCACCGTCGCGCGCTTTGCCGCTTGCTGGAAGACTTACGCTGCCAGGTGTTTATCACCTGTGTAGATCACGAATTATTGAGGGAAGGCTGGCAGACGGAAACGCCAGTCGCTCTGTTCCACGTGGAACAGGGCCGTATCACCCAGACCCACGACCATCGGGAGTGAAGGCATTGAGCGAAGAAAATACGTACGACTCAACGAGCATTAAAGTGCTGAAAGGCCTGGATGCCGTACGCAAACGTCCCGGTATGTACATTGGTGACACCGACGATGGCAGCGGTCTGCACCACATGGTGTTCGAGGTGGTCGATAACTCGATCGACGAAGCTTTGGCCGGCCATTGCGACGACATCAGCATCATCATCCACCCGGACGAATCCATCACCGTTCGCGACAACGGTCGTGGTATCCCGGTAGACGTGCACAAAGAAGAAGGCGTATCGGCAGCCGAGGTCATCATGACCGTGCTGCACGCCGGCGGTAAGTTCGACGACAACTCCTACAAAGTATCCGGTGGTCTGCACGGTGTAGGTGTGTCGGTTGTTAACGCACTGTCCAAAGAACTGATTCTGACCGTTCGCCGCAGTGGCAAGATCTGGGAACAGACTTACATCCATGGTGTGCCGCAAGAGCCGATGAAGATCGTTGGCGAGAGCGAAACCACAGGTACCCAGATTCACTTCAAGCCATCGGCTGAGACGTTCAAGAACATCCACTTCAGTTGGGACATCCTGGCCAAGCGGATTCGTGAACTGTCCTTCCTCAACTCCGGTGTCGGCATCGTCCTCAAGGATGAGCGCAGCGGCAAGGAAGAGCTGTTCAAGTACGAGGGTGGCCTGCGTGCGTTCGTTGAATACCTGAACACCAACAAGACCCCGGTCAATCAGGTGTTCCACTTCAACATCCAGCGCGAAGACGGCATCGGCGTGGAAATCGCCCTGCAGTGGAACGACAGCTTCAACGAGAACCTGTTGTGCTTCACCAACAACATTCCGCAGCGCGACGGCGGTACTCACCTGGTGGGTTTCCGTTCCGCACTGACGCGTAACCTCAACACCTACATCGAAGCTGAAGGTCTGGCAAAGAAGCATAAAGTTGCCACCACCGGTGATGATGCGCGTGAAGGCCTGACCGCGATTATCTCGGTAAAAGTGCCGGATCCGAAGTTCAGCTCCCAGACCAAAGACAAGCTGGTTTCTTCCGAAGTGAAGACCGCCGTCGAACAGGAAATGGGCAAGTACTTCTCCGACTTCCTGCTGGAAAACCCGAACGAAGCCAAATTGGTCGTCGGTAAGATGATCGACGCGGCCCGTGCCCGTGAAGCTGCACGTAAAGCCCGTGAGATGACCCGCCGCAAAGGCGCGCTGGACATCGCCGGCCTGCCGGGCAAACTGGCTGACTGCCAGGAAAAAGACCCTGCCCTGTCCGAACTGTACCTCGTGGAAGGTGACTCTGCTGGCGGTTCTGCCAAGCAGGGACGTAACCGCCGCACCCAGGCCATCCTGCCTCTCAAGGGCAAGATCCTGAACGTCGAGAAGGCGCGCTTCGACAAGATGATCTCTTCCCAGGAAGTGGGCACCTTGATCACCGCGCTGGGCTGCGGCATTGGCCGCGACGAGTACAACATCGACAAGCTGCGTTATCACAACATCATCATCATGACCGATGCTGACGTCGACGGTTCGCACATCCGTACCCTGCTGCTGACGTTCTTCTTCCGTCAGTTGCCGGAGCTGATCGAGCGTGGCTACATCTATATCGCTCAGCCACCGCTGTACAAGGTCAAGAAAGGCAAGCAAGAGCAATACATCAAAGACGACGACGCCATGGAAGAGTACATGACGCAGTCGGCCCTGGAAGATGCGAGCCTGCACCTGAACGAGGAGGCCCCGGGTATCTCCGGCGAAGCCCTTGAGCGGTTGGTGAACGACTTCCGTCTGGTGATGAAGACTCTCAAGCGTCTGTCGCGTCTGTACCCACAGGAGCTGACCGAGCACTTCATTTACCTGCCAGCGGTGAGTATGGAGCAGCTGTCCGATCACGCTGCGATGCAGGATTGGCTGGCCAAGTACGAAGTTCGCCTGCGCACCGTCGAGAAGTCTGGACTGGTCTACAAAGCCAGCCTGCGTGAAGACCGTGAACGTAACGTCTGGCTGCCAGAGGTCGAACTGATCTCCCACGGCCTGTCGAACTACGTCACGTTCAACCGCGACTTCTTCGGTAGCAATGACTACAAGACCGTTGTCTCTTTGGGCGCTCAACTGAGCAGCTTGCTGGACGAAGGCGCGTACATCCAGCGTGGGGAGCGCAAGAAGCCGGTTACCGAGTTCAAGGAAGCCCTTGAATGGCTGATGACTGAAAGTACCAAGCGTCACACCATCCAGCGATACAAAGGTCTGGGTGAGATGAACCCGGATCAGCTGTGGGAAACCACGATGGACCCAAGCCAGCGCCGGATGCTCAAAGTGACCATCGAAGACGCCATTGGCGCGGACCAGATCTTCAACACCCTGATGGGTGATGCGGTCGAACCTCGTCGTGACTTCATCGAAAGCAATGCCTTGGCGGTGTCCAACCTGGACTTCTGATCCAGAGGATTTGCCAAACAAAAAACCAGCGCATTGCGCTGGTTTTTTTTTCGGATTTTTTCGGGATTCGGCGTGAAGCGCCTGAAAAAAACGTGGTGTTGTCTTGATGATAGATGTTATACATATAACATAGCTGACTATAATGACATCTAGATAACAGTTCCTCGATCGGTGCGCTGACATGCCTACAGAAAAGAACAGCTTCCTTCAGTTGCTCGAGCAAGAGTTCTCCAACCTGACTCCGACCGGCAAACGCATTGCCAGCTACCTGTTGGGGAACCCGGATCAGCTACCGTTCGAGTCGGCCGACAGCATCGCGCAGCAGGCTTCCACCACCGGCATTTCCGTGGGGCGTTTTTTCCGTTCGCTGGGTTATCAGAACATTGATGAGGTTAAACAGAGTCTGCGCGGCGAAGCGCCGGCGTCCTGGTTGATCACCGACCGTATCGGTGCCTTTCGCACCGAAAGCACTCTAGAAGACGCGCTCGACCGCTCCATGAGTCGCGAGATCGAGGCCATCCGGCACGTCTATGGCCTGGCGCGAAGCAGTGCCTTCGCTGAGATCGTGCAGCGCATCTACGAAGCCGATGCGGTATTCATTCTCGGTATCCAGTCGACGCGCGGGATTCTCACCGCGTTTCACAGTCACCTCGAATACATTCGGGCCAAGGTCTACTACGTCGACGGCTTGTCCGGCATATATGCCGAAACCCTGAATTCCGGCTTTGCCAATCCCTACGCAATCATTTCGGATTTCCGGGCCTATTCCAGTGTGACCCGGACCTTCTGCGACGCCGCCATCGACAGCAATCTGCCCTTGGCCCTGATCACCGATCTGCAATGCCCATGGGCACGTGACTACCCGCTGGATCTGCTGCAACTCAAAACCGATGTCGGGCAGTTCTGGGACTCCCCTGCCCCGCTGGCCTGCCTGTTGAACCTGATGGTGTCGGCCGTTGCGGAAAAGTACGGCGATCGCCTCGATGAACGTCTGAGCAAAAATCGACAATTGCAAAAAGCTTTCGGCCAGTTCGAAGGCTAGATCCATCCAATCCCAACTGGAGTTTTTGCGTGAACAACAGCCCCCTTGTAGAGATTGATGCCGAGCGATATCAGGTGCAAATCGATCTGATCTACGCCAGTGCCGACAATCTGGCAGGAAAGGTGATTTACCCCAGTGCCCGTTGCCTGCTGCATCGCCAAGCAGCCGAGTGCCTGGGCAAGGCCAGTGAACTGGCACGGCTGGCCGGTTACACGCTGCGCATCTATGACGCCTACCGTCCACCTTTCGCCCAGTTTCTATTGTGGGAGGCGTTGCCTGACGGCAACTACGTGCGCGATCCCCATTTGGGTTCCCACCATAGCCGTGGCGTGGCAGTGGATTTGACTCTGGTGGGGAGTGATGGACAGCCGCTGGATATGGGCAGCGCCTTCGACACCATGGAAGAGAAGTCCCATCAGTTCTACCCCGACCTTCCCGTTCACGTGCAACGCAATCGTCTGCTGTTGCTGGGAATCATGCTCGCGTCCGGGTTCTGCGCAATTCCCACTGAGTGGTGGCATTACGAACTTCCGGATGCCGATGATTACCCCCTGCTGGAAGACAACCAGACCACGTTCTCGAACAACTAAAACCGCAACAAACCGATAACGAAACCAAAGAGTTTCGAAACCAATGCAACACGATAACAACAAGTCCGCGTTACCTGCTTCACCTGCAACTGCCCGGTTATAGCTTTTATAAAAAACCTGACGTACTTCCATACATCGAATGATTAAGGAAACCGGCATGACCCCAATGAACACCGTGACCCGCAATACCTTTCCACGCACCAGCAAGCTGCTGCTTGGTCTACTGTGCAGCGCGATGAGCCTGGGCGCCTGGCAAGCCGCTTCGGCGGCGACGGCTCAAGACACTCTGGTCATCGGCAAGCCCGCCGACCCGCAAACGCTCGACCCGGCGGTAACCTTCGATAACAACGACTGGACCATCACCTACCCGTCCTATCAGCGCCTGGTGAGCTACAAAACCGACGGTGACAAGAGCAGCACCGAAGTGACAGGGGATCTGGCGGAAAGCTGGACCGTGTCGCCGGACAACCTGGTGTGGGAGTTCAAGATCAAGCCCGGAAACAAGTTCGATGACGGCACCACGGTGGATGCCGCCGCCGTGAAGTTTTCCTTCGATCGCCTGATGACCCTCAAGCAAGGGCCGTCCGGTGCATTCCCGGAGGACATGGTGGTGGCGGTGATCGACCCGCAGACCATCCGCTTTACGCTGAAAACGCCGTTCGCCCCTTTCCTGTTCACCCTGGCCCATAACGGCGCCTCGATCGTTAACCCGCTGGTGGCCAACAAGGGTGCCGAAACCAATGCCTGGCTGTCCAGCCACACCGCAGGCTCCGGTCCTTTCCGCCTGACCAACTGGCAAAAGGGCCAGTCCGTCACGATGGAGCCGAACCCCTACTTCGCCGGTCCCAAGCCTGCGTTCAAGACCGTGATCCTCAAGACTATTGCGGAGCCCTCGGTGCGTCGGCTGCAACTGGAGCGCGGGGACCTGGATATCATCGAAGACATGCCCGAAGACCAGTTGGGTGCACTGGGCGGCAAGCCGGGCGTAGTGGTCAGGGATTTTCCTTCGCTGCGCGTCACTTATCTGTACCTGAACAACAAGAAGGGTCCTCTGACCGACGTCAACGCCCGTCGTGCGATCACCGAAGCGGTGGACTACAACGGTATCGTCAAGGGCATTCTCAAGGACAAGGCCAAGCTGCTGAACGGGCCGATCCCGGATGGCATGTGGGGCTACGACAGTTCGCTGCCAGTGATGAAGCAGGACATGGCCGCCGCGAAGAACAGCCTGGCCAAGGCACCCCAGAAGATCACCAACCTGAACTACATGTATTCGGACAAGGACGCCAACTGGGAACCGATCGGCCTGACCTTGCAGGCGGCCCTGGCACCCCTGGGCATCAACCTCAAACTGGAGAAAACCGCCAACGCCACCCTGCGTGAACGTGTTGGCCAGGCCGACTACGACATCGCGGTGGGGACCTGGAGCCCGGACTTCGCTGACCCGTACATGTTCATGAACTTCTGGTTCGACTCCAAGATGCAGGGCCTGCAAGGCAACCGCTCGTTCTACAGCAACCCGGAAGTCGACAAGCTGATTCGTGAAGCGGCCGCTGTCAGCGACACCGCCAAGCGCATCGAGCTTTACCAGACTGCGCAGAAAAAGGTGCTCGACGACAGCGTCTATGCCTACCTCTATCAGAAGAGCTACTCCCTGCCGATGCGTGATTCGGTCAAGGGCTACGTGTTCAACCCCATGCTCGAACAGGTGTTCAACCTGGGAAGCATGAGCAAGTAAACATGCTCCTTCGCGCCAGCCCCGGTGGTTGGCGCGGCTTCTGATTTCGTCGCTCGTGTAACTGAGGTGCCAGATGGCCTTCCTGACATTGTTGCGCAAGCGCCTGCTCGGCTTGATGTTGGTCGTGTTCGGTGTTTCGCTGATTACCTTTTCAATTTCCCACCTGATCCCGGGCGACCCTGCCCGATTGATCGCCGGTGACCGCGCCAGCGACGCTCTCGTCGCCGGCATCCGTCATCAACTGGGATTGGATCTGCCGCTGTATCAACAATACGGTCGCTACCTGATGGATCTGTTGCACGGGGACCTGGGAACCTCGATACGCACCAACCGTCCCGTCCTGGAAGACTTGCAAGCGTTCTTCCCGGCGACACTGGAACTGGCGCTGGTCGCACTGACATTGGCGATTCTGGTCGGTGTGCCGCTGGGCGTGTTGTCAGCGGTTTACCACAACCGGCTGATCGATCAGATTGCCCGGACCCTGGCGGTCACTGGTATTTCCACGCCGGCCTTCTGGCTCGGCCTGGGTGCAATCGTGCTGTTCTACGGTCATCTGGGCTGGCTGCCCGGTGGTGGCCGGTTATCTGAAGGACTCTCGCCGCCACCGACGATCACGGGTTTTTATCTGATCGACTCGCTGCTGGCGGGGGATGTCCGACTGTTTCTCGATGCGGCCGAGCACCTGATTCTTCCAGCCGCAACGCTGGGTTTCGTGACCCTGGGGGTTGTCGCCAGGCAGATCCGCTCGGCCATGCTGGATCAATTGGGCGAAGACTACATCCGCACCGCGCGCGCCTATGGCCTTTCGCGGTGGACAGTGATCCTGCGTCATGCTTTGCCTAACGCTCTAATCCCTTCGGTGACCGTCCTCGGGTTGACCCTGGGTGATTTGTTGTACGGCGCGGTACTGACCGAAACCGTATTTGCCTGGCCAGGAATGGGTGCCTATGTGGTCAAGTCGATCCAGTCGCTGGATTTCCCGGCGGTGATGGGCTTTGCCATTCTGGTGTCGTTCATCTATGTCCTGTTGAACATGGCTATCGACCTTTTGTATCGCGTGATCGACCCACGCATCGGCGAGGTGAATTGAAATGTCCGTGACTCTGACGGCGGCACATGGCCTGCGCAGGGCTGAAAAACTCGCCTACCTGGCATACCAGATCCGCCGGAGCCCGCTGACCATGGCGGGCCTGCTGATCACTTCTATCGTATTGCTGTGCATGATCTTCGCGCCCTGGCTCGCCAGCCACGACCCGAATGCACTGAACCTCGGCGAACGCCTGGCGCCGCCATCTGCCGACCATTGGTTCGGCACCGACGAAGTGGGCCGCGACTTGTTCAGCCGGGTGCTGTTCGGCAGCCAGCAGTCGGTGGGTGTCGGCCTGTTCGTGGCTTTTACCTCCTGTTTCATTGGCGGGCTGTTGGGGTGCTTTTCGGGGGTGATCGGGGGGCGTTTCGACGCATGCATCATGCGCCTGATGGACATCATGCTTTCAGTCCCGTCACTGGTACTGATCATGGCATTGGCGGCCGCAGTGGGCGCGAGCCTGTTCAACGCAATGCTGGCCATTACCCTGGTGCGAATCCCATCCTACGTAAGACTGGCCCGTGGCCAGGCCTTGAGCATTCGACAGATGGGTTACGTCAAGGCAGCCCATACGTTCGGGGCCGGACGCTGGCACGTGGTGCACTGGCACGTGGCGCGAAACGCAATGCCGCCCTTGCTGGTGCAACTGAGTCTGGATATCGGTAGCGCAATCCTCATGGCCTCGGCCCTTGGATTCATCGGCCTGGGTGCACAGCAGCCAACCGCTGAGTGGGGCGCAATGGTCGCCACCGGGCGCAACTACATCCTCGATAACTGGTGGTATTCGACCTTTCCAGGCATGGCGATTTTGATCACCGCCACCGGTTTCAACCTGCTGGGCGATGGTGTGCGCGACCTGCTCGACCCACGGCAACAGGGGAAATGACAATGCAGACTTCGAGCCCAGTGCTGGCCATCGACAACCTGAGCCTGGAATTCCCGGCTTACAAAAACAATGTGAAAGCCCTGAACGGCGTGACGTTGCACGTCAATCCCGGCGAAATCGTCGGCGTGGTGGGGGAGTCCGGGTCGGGCAAGTCGGTCACGGCCATGCTCAGCATGCGTTTGCTGCCCGAGCGCAGCTATCGGATTACCGCGGGCAGCCTCAGCATGCTCGGCCGCGACATGCTGACAACGCCTGAAAAGGAACTGCTGCAGATTCGCGGGCGCGATGCGGCGATGATTTTCCAGGAGCCGATGACCGCCCTGAACCCGACCCGACGCATCGGTCGACAAATGCTTGATGTGATCATCCATCACCAGAAAATCAGTGCTGCCCAGGCACGACTCAAGGCGATTGCCCTGTTGCGTGACATGCACATCGCCAGCCCCGAGCACGTATTGGAGAGCTACCCGTTCGAACTGTCCGGGGGCATGCGCCAACGGGTGATGATTGCGCTGGCGTTCTCCTGTGAACCGCAACTTTTGATCGCCGACGAGCCGACCACCGCGCTCGACGTGACGGTGCAACGCCAGGTGCTGTTGCTGCTGCGAGAAAAGGCCAGGCAACGGGGGACTGCTATTTTGCTCATTACCCATGACATGGCATTGGTGTCGCAGTTCTGTGACCGGGTGTATGTCATGTACACCGGCGCTGTGGTCGAAGAAGGCCGCACCGTCGACGTGATGAACAATCCGCAACACCCCTACACCCGTGGGCTGCTCAGCGGCCTTCCGGAAATGGTGGAACCGGGCCAGCCGTTGCTGACCATTCCCGGGCAAGTCCCCAACCTCGCTTCTTTACCCGAGGGCTGCACCTTTCAGGAGCGGTGCTCATACGCCATGCCTGTCTGTGCCAAACGCCCTACCCTCAATGCCATTAACGACCAACGTAAAAGCGCTTGCTGGTTGCCCGTCAAGGAGCTTTCGTGATGAACAATGCCGTCCTTCATAGTGCTATCGACATGGCTCCCCCGATTCTTCAACTCAACGATGTTCGTGTGCGTTTCCCCGTGAGCAACGACTGGCTGGGTCGGCCGCGAGGCTATGCTCACGCCCTGAATGGCATTGATCTTCAGGTACGAGCGGGCGAAACCCTGGGGATCGTGGGTGAGTCAGGCTGTGGAAAAAGCACATTGGCGCAGCTGTTGATGGGCTTGATTGCGCCCAGCAGCGGCGATTTGAACTGGGCCAGTCGTACTGGCAGCGAAGGCCGTAACAACGTGCAGATTGTGTTCCAGGACCCCCAGTCTTCGCTCGACCCGCGTCTGCCGATCTGGAGGATCATCACCGAGCCGCTGTACGCCCGGGGTCATGCCGATCGAGCACAGATGCGCGAGGTGGCAGCCAAGGTCGCGTCCCAGGTCGGTATCCGCCCGGAATACCTGGACCGCTTTCCCCACCAGTTTTCCGGTGGCCAACGTCAGCGGATTGCCATTGCGCGGGCTCTGTCCTCCGACCCGGACATTATCGTCCTCGACGAACCCACATCGGCGCTGGATATCTCGGTTCAGGCGCAGATCCTCAACCTGCTCGCAGAGCTGCAACGAGCCCGCAACCTGACCTACATCCTCATTTCCCATAACGTATCCGTCGTGCGTCATATGGCAGACCGGGTAGCGGTGATGTATTTGGGGCAAATCGTCGAGCTTGGCCAGGCTGCCCAAGTGCTCGACCAGCCACGCCATCCCTATACCCGCCTGTTACTCGACGCGGTGCCGCGACTGGGCGCTGCGCTGCATGAAGAGCAGGTGGCGGCGCCTACCGAATTGCCGGGTAACCGTCATCTGCCAACTGGCTGCTTCTTTCGGGAACGTTGCAGTCTGTGCACCGTTGGCTGTGACAAACCTCAGGTCCTGCAGGGAGACGAGCAGCAGCGGGCGCGGTGTCATTTACAAGGCTGATGTCCTGTCGGCAGAGAGCGTGTTGTGGCGCATAAAAAAACCGGCTTTGTTAGCCGGTTTTTTTTGACCTTAGGGAAAACCTATGCACATTTTTCTGACTTTTATGAATTTAAGAAATATATAGTTAAATCATAGTCTTAAAAGCAAAACACGGCGTGTTTCAGCAAAACGGCACACAGGTTATCCACAGAATTCAGACAGCCACTTGATCGCTGGCTGCCGGGGCTTGTGAAGCGGGTGGAAGCGAACCCATTTCCCGTTGCATCTGCTCGTTCCAGGCCTGAACCCGGTCATTGAGGTTGGCAATCGCGCGGGGCCCGCTCCCTTCGGCGTACATCGGTTCGCCGATGATCACCGTGATGACGCCCCGCTTCTTTGCCCAACCGGTTTTTGGCCAGAATCTGCCGGCATTGTGCGCAATCGGCAGCACCGGTAGTTCAGCATTGACGGCTAACGCCGTACCACCTCGTGAGAATTTTCCGATGGTGCCGTAAGGAACTCGCGTTCCTTCTGGGAATATCAGCACCCAGACGCCATCCTTCAGCAGTTCATCGCCCTTCTTCGCTACGTGTTTGAGCGCGGCCTTCGGGTTGTCGCGGTCGATGGCGATCGGTCGCAACATGGCCATGGCCCAGCCAAAGAACGGCACAAACAGCAATGAGCGTTTCAGTACCTGGCTCAACGGCTCGAAGTAGGCCGAGAGGAAGAACGTCTCCCAAGTGCTCTGGTGGTTCGATTGAATCACGCAGGGCTGGTCAGGCACGTTCTCGGCGCCCTTCACTTCGTAGCTGATGCCCAGAAAGACTTTGCTCAGCCACAAGGCGCAGCGGCACCAGTACACGTTGATAAAACGATAGCGCGCCTTGAACGGCAGAAAAGGCGCGATAAAAAAGCTCAGGCTGCACCAAAGCAAGGAGCTGGTGCCCAGCAGCAGGTAAAAGAGGAAGGTTCTGATGGCCTGCAGTATCGACATGGCGACGTTTACCGTGCGGGCTCTGCCCGTCTATATAAAGCGCACTCCCGATCAATCCTTGGTCAGGAATCTCGAAAACGCTCTAATTGTGGATAAGTTCTGCGGCAATCGCCGCGAGATCGTCAAAAATCAAGGTGCCTACCGGTAGGGTTTTGCCCAAAGTCTTTTCGCCTTTCCCGGTCTTTACCAAAACTGGCTGAGAATCGACGGCTTTGGCGGCTTCCAGGTCACCAAGACTGTCGCCGACGAACCATAGATTAGTCAGCGATACGTTGTAATACGCGGCGATGGTTTTCAGCATTCCGGGTTTTGGCTTGCGGCAATCGCAGCCTTCGTCGGGCCCGTGCGGGCAATAGACGATCAGCCCGACCTCACCGCCCTGCTCCGCCACCAGTGAGCGCAAGCGCTCGTGCATGGCGTCCAGGGTCGCGACGTCGTAATAGCCGCGAGCAATGCCTGACTGGTTGGTAGCGACCGCAACCGTCCAGCCGGCCTTGCTCAACTGCGCGATGGCCTCGATCGAACCGGGGAGCGGATTCCACTCCTCCACCGACTTGATGTAAGCGTCGGAGTCGTAATTGATCACCCCGTCCCGATCGAGAATCAGCAGTTTCAAACAGTCTTACCCCAGCAACGAAATATCGGCGACGCCGAGGAACAAGCCACGCAGACGTGCCAGCAGCGCATAGCGGTTGGCACGGACCTTGGCATCCTCAGCGTTGACCATGACTGCTTCGAAGAATGCATCCACAGGCTCGCGCAGGGCAGCCAGACGTGCCAGCGATTCGCTGTACTGACGCGCAGCGGCCATTGGCTGAACAGCCTGGTCTGCCTGCTGAATCGCCGAGTACAGGGAGAATTCGTTGGCGTTGTCGAAATACTTGGCTTCAACGACCGATGGAACAGAGCCTTCAACCTTGCTCAGCAAGTTCGAAACGCGCTTGTTCACTGCAGCGAGGGCCGCCGCTTCGGGCAGTTTGCGGAACGCTTCCACCGCTTGTACGCGCTGATCGAAGTCCAGCGCCGAACCCGGCTTCAGGGCACGAACCGACAGATAAGTCCCAACGTCCACACCTTCGTCTTCGTAACGGGCACGCAGACGGTCGAATACGAATTCGAGTACCGAGTCGGCAAGGCCAGCCGCCTTGACCTTGGCGCCGAACGCATTCACGGCGAACGCCACGGCATCGTTCAGGTCCAGGTCGAGCTTCTTGTCGATCAGGATGCGCAACACGCCGAGTGCAGCACGACGCAGGGCATACGGGTCTTTGCTACCGGTTGGCAGCATGCCGATACCGAAGATGCCGACCAGCGTGTCGAGTTTGTCGGCGATGGCCACGGCCGCACCGGTCAGGGTGGTCGGCAGTTCAGCGCCGGCACCGCGGGGCATGTACTGCTCGTTCAACGCCAGTGCGACTTCTTCCGGCTCGCCGTCGTTGAGGGCGTAGTAGTAACCGGCGACGCCTTGCATCTCCGGGAACTCACCGACCATCTCGGTCGCCAGGTCGCACTTGGACAGCAGGCCGGCACGGGAAGCCCATGCCGCGTTGCCGCCAATGCGTTGCGCGATAAAAGCAGCCAGTTTGGAAACGCGTTCGGCCTTGTCGTAGACGCTGCCGAGTTTTTCCTGGAACACCACGTTCTGCAGACGCAGGTTAAAGTCTTCGAGTTTCTGCTTCTTGTCTTGCTTGAAGAAGAACTCGGCGTCGGTCAGGCGTGGGCGAACCACTTTCTCGTTACCGGCGATGATTTGCTGCGGGTCTTTGCTTTCGATGTTGGCCACGGTAATGAAACGTGGCAGCAACTTGCCGTCGGCATCCAGCAGGCAGAAATACTTCTGGTTGTCCTGCATGGTGGTGATCAGCGCTTCCTGCGGCACGTCGAGGAAACGCTCCTCGAACGAGCACACCAGCGGCACCGGCCATTCAACCAGCGCGGTCACTTCGTCGAGCAGGGCTGGTGGAACGATCGCCGTGCCTTCCTGCATCGTCGCCAGTTCTTCGGTGCGCTTGCTGATAATGGAGCGACGCTCATTGGCGTCCGCCAGGACATAAGCGGCACGCAGGTCCGTCAGGTAGTTGGCCGGCGAGGTGATGCGCACGCTTTCCGGGTGATGGAAGCGGTGACCACGGGAATCGCGGCCGGCCTTCTGGGCGAGGATGGTGCAGTCGATGACCTGGTCACCGAGCAGCATCACCAGCCATTGGGTCGGACGAACGAATTCTTCCTTGCGAGCGCCCCAGCGCATGCGCTTCGGGATCGGCAGGTCGTTCAGGGAATCTTCGACGATGGTCGGCAGCAGGCTCGCGGTCGGCTTGCCGGCGATGCTTTGGCTGTAACGCAGTTTCGGGCCGCTCTGATCGATTTCGCTCAGGTCGACGCCGCATTTCTTGGCGAAACCCAATGCCGCTTGAGTCGGGTTGCCTTCGGCATCGAACGCGGCCTGACGTGGCGGGCCATCGAGGTTGATGCTGCGATCCGGTTGCTGGGTGGACAGCGAGGTGATCAGCACCGCCAGACGACGTGGCGCGGCGTAGACGGTTTTGGTCTCGTAGTTCAGGCCAGCGGCTTGCAGGCCCTTGTCGATACCGGCCAGGAACGCCTCGGCCAAGGTGTTCAGGGCTTTGGGTGGCAGTTCTTCGGTGCCCAGTTCAACCAGAAAATCTTGAGCACTCATTGTGCAGCCTCCAGCTTGGCCAGTACTTCATCACGCAGGTCCGGGGTCGCCATCGGGAAGCCCAGCTTGGCGCGAGCCAGCAGGTAGGCTTGCGCAACGGAACGCGCCAGGGTGCGGACACGCAGAATATATTGCTGACGCGCAGTCACCGAAATTGCCCGGCGCGCATCCAGCAGGTTGAAGGTGTGGGAAGCCTTCAACACCATTTCGTAGCTCGGCAATGGCAGCGGCTGGTCGAGTTCGATCAGGCGCTTGGCTTCGCTTTCGTAGAAGTCGAACAGTTCGAACAGCTTCTCGACGTTGGCGTGTTCGAAGTTGTAGGTCGACTGCTCCACTTCGTTCTGGTGGAACACGTCGCCGTAGGTCACTTTGCCGAACGGACCGTCAGCCCAGACCAGGTCGTAGACCGAGTCCACGCCTTGCAGGTACATGGCCAGACGCTCGAGGCCGTAGGTGATCTCGCCGGTCACCGGGTAGCACTCGATGCCGCCCGCCTGCTGGAAGTAAGTGAACTGCGTCACTTCCATGCCGTTCAGCCAGACTTCCCAGCCCAGACCCCAGGCGCCCAGAGTCGGCGATTCCCAGTTGTCTTCAACGAAGCGAATGTCGTGGACCAACGGGTCCAGGCCGACATGCTTGAGGGAGCCCAGGTACAGTTCCTGGAAGTTGTCCGGGTTCGGCTTCAGGACTACCTGGAACTGGTAGTAGTGCTGCAGACGGTTCGGGTTTTCGCCGTAGCGGCCGTCAGTCGGGCGACGACTGGGCTGCACATAAGCGGCGTTCCAGGTTTCCGGGCCGATGGCGCGCAGAAACGTGGCAGTGTGGAAAGTCCCGGCGCCTACTTCCATATCGTAGGGCTGAAGTACCACGCAACCTTGCTCGGCCCAGTATTGCTGGAGGGCGAGGATCAAGTCTTGGAAGGTACGCACGGCTGGCGTAGGCTGGCTCACGAAATTCACCTGTTTCTTGGGCTGCGATTTAAAGAGCGGGAGTATACCCGATTCGTTGCTGCGCACGCCCCCTGGAGCCTTATGCCACGCTGCTTTTGGTGTTCCGAAGATCCGCTGTACATGGCTTATCACGATCAGGAGTGGGGCACGCCGCTACGCGATGCGCAGGGATTGTTCGAGTTGCTTTTGCTCGAAGGGTTCCAGGCCGGCCTCTCATGGATCACCGTGCTGCGCAAACGTGAGCGTTATCGCGAGGTGTTGTTCGGCTTTGACGTACAGCGCGTGGCGCAAATGAGCGACGCCGAAATCGATGAATTGATGCTCGATCCCGGCATTATTCGCAATCGCCTCAAACTTAACGCGGCCCGGCGCAATGCGCAGGCCTGGCTGGCGCTCGAAGACCCGGTCGAGTTTCTCTGGTCCTTTGTCGGCGGTACGCCCGTGATCAATCATTTCAAGGATCGCACCGAAGTGCCGGCGGTGACGCCAGTCGCCGTGGAAATGAGCAAAGGCTTGAAAAAAGCCGGCTTCACCTTCGTCGGTCCGACCATTTGCTACGCGCTGATGCAGGCCTCGGGGATGGTCATGGACCACACTCGGGATTGCGATCGCTACGCGACGTTGACGAACGGCGGTTAGAATAGCCGCCTCGCGTACAGCACACGATCAGGAGTGACCTGTGGATAAGTTGAAAGGCGCCTTGCTGGTAGGCGCTCTGAGGCTGTTTGCCCTGCTTCCTTGGCGAGCAGTGCAGGCGGTTGGCTCGGCCATCGGCTGGGTGATGTGGAAAACCCCTAACCGTTCCCGCGACGTGGTGCGGATCAATCTGGCCAAGTGCTTTCCCGAGATGGACCCTGCCGAGCGCGAGCGTCTGGTCGGCCAGAGCCTGAAAGACATCGGCAAGTCGCTGACCGAAAGTGCCTGCGCGTGGATCTGGCCGGCGCAGCGTTCCATCGATCTGGTGCGCGAAGTCGAAGGGCTCGACGTCTTGAAGGACGCCCTCGCCTCCGGCAAAGGGGTGGTCGGCATCACCAGCCACCTCGGCAACTGGGAAGTGTTGAATCACTTCTACTGCAGCCAGTGCAAACCGATCATTTTCTATCGTCCGCCAAAGCTCAAGGCTGTGGATGAATTGCTGCGCAAGCAGCGGGTGCAACTGGGTAACAAGGTCGCCGCCTCCACCAAGGAAGGTATCCTCAGCGTCATCAAGGAAGTGCGCAAAGGTGGTGCAGTGGGCATTCCCGCTGATCCGGAACCGGCCGAATCCGCCGGGATCTTCGTGCCGTTCTTCGCCACTCAGGCGCTGACCAGCAAGTTTGTGCCCAACATGTTGGCGGGCGGCAAAGCCGTCGGCGTGTTCCTGCACGCCCTGCGGCTGCCGGACGGTTCGGGCTACAAAGTGATCCTCGAAGCGGCGCCAGAGGCCATGTACAGCACTGATACCGAGACGTCCTGCGCGGCCATGAGCAAGGTGGTCGAGCGCTACGTGCGGGCCTACCCGAGCCAGTACATGTGGAGCATGAAACGCTTCAAGAAGCGTCCGCCTGGCGAAGAGCGCTGGTATTGAGTTGATTGGCATGATCTGTGGATAACCTTGGGTTCAGGGTTATCCACAACTGTTCAAGAAAGGGCGCAGAAGATGTCCGAACACCGTAAATCGTTTCGCATCAAGATCAGTCATGAAAGCTTCGGCGAATGCCTCGGCCAGACCCGCAATCTCTCGACCACGGGCGTCTACGTCAAGCATCCGGGCTTGTCGACGTTGCCCAAGGGCGCGGTGGTCTATGGGCAGGTACAGGGTTTACCCGCAGGCGCGCCGCGGGTTCGCATGGAAGTGGTGTTGGTGGACGCCGACGGCATTGGCCTGCGTTATCTTTGATCAGTGCGCCTGACGCTCGAGCTTCTTCAGAAACACCGTCATCTCCTTCTCCGCCTGCTTGTCGCCGTGAGCACGAGCCGCTTCCAGACCCTGCTCCCAGGCCTGACGCGCGGCCGGATAGTCCGCCAGCGCCAGATGCGCCTTGCCCAACAGCTTCCACGCCGCTGAATACTTCGGATCGAACTCGACGCAACGCTGGAAATGCTCGGCGGCCTTGGCGTTCTCCCCAAGATCCAGGTAGCCCTTGCCCAGGCCGAAGCGCAGCAATGAGTTATCCACACCCTTGGCGAGCATTTTTTCCAGGGATTCGATCATGGGTGGATTCCTTACCGAAGTTATTCAGATATGCCGGTGTGTTTTTGAGATCGCATCGCGGGCAAGCCCGCTCCCACCGGGATCTTCAGTGAACATAAAACTTGTGCATGACCGAGAACCTGTGGGAGCGGGCTTGCCCGCGAAGAGGCCGGTCTGGCCACCGCAAATGCGGATCAAAAGAAGCTAAGCCCCACATGGAACAACTTTTCCACATCCCGAATATGCTTTTTATCCACAAGGAACAAAATCACATGGTCACCCGCCTCGATCACCGTGTCGTCGTGGGCAATGATCACTTCTTCATCACGAATAATCGCGCCAATCGTGGTGCCCGGGGGCAAACCGATGTTCTCGATGGCCTTGCCAATGACTTTGCTCGACTTCGCATCACCATGGGCAATCGCCTCGATGGCCTCTGCCGCACCACGCCGCAATGAATGCACGCTGACAATATCGCCGCGCCGTACGTGCGCCAACAAGGTGCCGATGGTCGCCAGTTGCGGGCTGATGGCGATGTCGATGTCGCCACCCTGGATCAAATCGACGTAGGCCGGGTTGTTGATGATGGTCATCACCTTTTTCGCGCCCAGGCGCTTGGCCAGCAACGACGACATGATGTTGGCTTCGTCGTCGTTGGTCAGGGCCAGGAAGATGTCGGCGTCGGCGATGTTCTCTTCCATCAGCAGGTCGCGGTCGGAGGCACTGCCCTGCAGGACCACGGTGCTGTCGAGGGTGTCGGAGAGATGGCGGCAGCGGGCCGGGTTCATCTCGATGATCTTCACCTGATATCGGCTTTCGATGGCTTCGGCCAGACGCTCGCCGATCTGCCCGCCCCCGGCGATGACGATGCGCTTGTAGCTCTCATCGAGGCGGCGCATTTCGCTCATCACGGCGCGAATGTTCGCCTTGGCGGCGATGAAAAACACTTCGTCGTCGGCCTCGATCACCGTGTCGCCCTGGGGCAGGATCGGCCGGTCACGGCGGAAAATCGCTGCAACGCGGGTTTCGACATTCGGCATGTGTTCACGCAACTGACGTAGTTGCTGACCCACCAGCGGTCCGCCGTAGTAAGCCTTCACTGCGACCAGCTGCGCTTTGCCTTCGGCGAAGTCGATCACCTGCAACGCGCCCGGATGCTGGATCAGGCGCTTGATGTAGTTGGTGACCACTTGTTCCGGGCTGATCAGCACATCCACCGGAATCGCTTCGTTATCGAACAGTTCGGAACGCGTCAGGTACGCCGCTTCGCGGACACGGGCAATTTTCGTCGGGGTGTGGAACAGGGTGTGGGCGACCTGACAGGCGACCATGTTGGTTTCGTCGCTGTTGGTCACCGCCACCAGCATGTCGGCATCGTCCGCGCCGGCCTGACGCAGCACCGTCGGCAGCGAGCCGCGGCCCTGCACCGTGCGGATGTCCAGCCGATCGCCGAGGTCGCGTAGGCGTTCGCCATCGGTGTCGACCACTGTGATGTCGTTGGCCTCGCTGGCCAAGTGCTCCGCCAGCGAACCGCCGACCTGCCCTGCGCCGAGGATGATGATTTTCATCCAGTCACTCCCTTGGAATCCGGTTAACCGCGCGCGGCGGCGATCTTGATCAGTTTGGCGTAGTAGAACCCGTCATGGCCGCCTTCCTGTGCCAGCAACTGGCGACCGTGTGGCTGCTTGATGCCCGCCGTGGTGGCGAGGTCCAGCTCACGGGCGCCCGGTGTGCGAGCGAGGAAGGCTTCGATGACTTCGGTGTTCTCGGTCGGCAGCGTGGAGCAAGTGGCATAAAGCAGAATCCCGCCGACTTCCAACGTTATCCACAGGGCGTCGAGCAATTCGCCCTGAAGGACCGCCAGCGCCGCGATGTCATCCGGTTGGCGCGTCAGCTTGATGTCCGGGTGACGACGGATCACCCCGGTGGCCGAACACGGCGCGTCCAGCAGAATGCGCTGGAACGGTTTGCCATCCCACCAGGTGGCAGTGTCGCGGCCGTCGGCGGCGATCAGTTCGGCGCTCAGGCTAAGGCGTGCGAGGTTTTCTCGCACACGCACCAGCCGCTTGGCTTCCAGATCCACGGCAACAACGCCGGCCAGTGCCGGTTCGGCTTCGAGGATGTGGCAGGTCTTGCCGCCCGGTGCGCAGCAGGCGTCGAGCACCCGCTGGCCCGGCGCCAGGTCGAGCAGGTCGGCGGCCAGTTGCGCCGCTTCGTCCTGCACGCTGATCCAGCCTTCAGCGAAACCCGGCAGGCTGCGTACATCGGCGGCAGCGTCGAGAATGATGCCGTCCTGGCTGTAAACGCACGGCGTGGCGGCGATGCCCGCTTCGGTCAGCAGCCCCAGGTAGGCATCCCGATTGTGATGACGACGGTTGACCCGCAGAATCATCGGCGGGTGCGCGTTGTTCGCCGCGCAAATGGTTTCCCATTGCTCAGGCCAGAAGGCTTTCAGGGATTTTTGCAACCAGCGCGGGTGAGCGGTGCGCACCACCGGGTCATGTTCCAATTCGGCCAGCAGCGCTTCGCTTTCACGTTGGGCGCGGCGCAACACGGCGTTGAGCAACGCTTTGGCCCATGGCTTTTTCAGTTTGTCGGCGCAGCCCACGGTTTCGCCGATGGCGGCGTGGGCCGGGACGCGGGTGTAAAGCAATTGGTAGAGGCCGACCAGCAACAGCGCCTCGACATCGGCGTCCGCAGCCTTGAATGGCTTCTGCAGCAACTTGGCCGCCAGTGCCGACAAACGCGGCTGCCAACGTGCGGTGCCAAACGCCAGGTCCTGAGTGAAACCGCGGTCGCGGTCTTCAACCTTGTCCATTTGCGTCGGCAGCGAGCTGTTGAGTGAGGCTTTTCCGTTAAGAACGGCAGCAAGTGCCTTGGCGGCGGCCAGACGTGGATTCATTGCGCATCCGCCGTTTGACCGAGGACGGTGCCGACGGCAAATTTCTCACGACGGCTGTTGAACAAATCGCTGAAGTTCAGTGCTTTGCCGCCGGGCAATTGCAGACGCGTCAGACACAGGGCTTGCTCACCGCAGGCGACGATCAAACCGTCCTTGCTGGCGCCGAGGATTTGCCCTGGTGCGCCCTGCCCTTCAGCGAGGCTCGCGGCCAGCACTTTCAGCGCTTCGCCGTTCAGCGTGCTGTGGGTAATCGGCCATGGGTTGAAGGCGCGGACCAGACGTTCCAGCTCAACGGCCGGGCGATTCCAGTCAATGCGCGCTTCGTCCTTGTTCAGTTTGTGTGCGTAGGTGGCGAGGCTGTCGTCCTGCACTTCGCCTTCCAGCGTGCCGGCGGCGAGGCCGGCGATGGCTTGAATCACCGCCGGTGGACCGATTTTCGCCAAACGGTCGTGCAGGCTGCCACCGGTGTCTTCAGCGCTGATCGGCGTGGCGACTTTCAGCAGCATCGGCCCGGTGTCGAGACCCAGTTCCATGCGCATCACGGTCACGCCGCTTTCGCTGTCGCCGGCTTCAACGGCGCGTTGGATCGGCGCCGCCCCTCGCCAGCGTGGCAGCAATGACGCGTGGCTGTTGATGCAACCCAGATGCGGAATATCCAGCACCACTTGCGGCAGGATCAGGCCGTAGGCGACCACCACCAGCAAGTCCGGCTTCAGCGCGGCCAGTTCGGCTTGAGCGTCTTCATTGCGCAGGGTTGGCGGTTGCAACACCTGGATGTTGTTTTCCAGCGCCAACTGCTTGACCGGGCTCGGCATCAGCTTTTGCCCGCGACCCGCCGGACGGTCCGGTTGGGTGTAGACCGCGACGATCTCGTAAGGGCTGTCGAGCAGGGCCTTGAGGTGTTCGGCGGCGAATTCCGGGGTGCCGGCAAAGACGATGCGCAGTGGCTCAGTCATGGGAGCAATCTCTGAAAAGAAAAAGGCTTGCCGCAGCAAGCCTTTGAAAGGAGGGCATCAAGCGTTCTGGCGATGGAGCTTTTCCAGTTTCTTCTTGATTCGGTCGCGTTTGAGGTTCGACAGGTAGTCGACGAACAATTTGCCGTTGAGGTGGTCGCATTCATGCTGAATGCACACCGCGAGCAGGCCTTCGGCGATCAGTTCGTACGGCTTGCCGTCGCGGTCCAGGGCCTTGACCTTGACCTTTTGCGGACGATCGACGTTTTCGTAGAAACCCGGCACCGAGAGGCAGCCTTCCTGGTATTGCTCCATCTCGTCGGTCAGGGACTCGAACTCGGGGTTGATGAACACCCGCGGTTCGCTGCGGTCTTCGGAGAGGTCCATCACGACGATACGTTTGTGCACGTTGACCTGGGTCGCGGCGAGGCCGATGCCTGGCGCTTCATACATTGTTTCAAACATATCATCGACCAACTGACGCACTTCGTCGTCCACTACGGCCACAGGTTTGGCGATAGTGCGCAGGCGCGAGTCGGGGAATTCGAGGATGTCTAAAATGGCCATAAGCTTAATTGCTGCACGTGTGAGGTAAAGTCGGGTCGATGGCCTGGCAGGTCCGAAGATGCAGGCTACCGTTGTGAAGCGTAGCTCCTTTTCTTTTCAGTGAAGAGTCGGGAGCGAGCCACGAGGGCTCTGGCGTTTCACGCGAACGCACATAATAAAGGGATTCACCGCATGAGGAAATCACTACTCGCCTTGCTCCTTCTGGCCTCGGCCGGTTTGGCGCATGGGCAAGTGCAACTCAGGGAAGGTTTTCCACAGCAATACACAGTGGTGGCGGGTGACACACTCTGGGACATCTCCGGGAAATTCCTCCGTGAGCCGTGGAAGTGGCCCGAGCTCTGGCAGGTCAATCCGCAGATCCAGAACCCCAATCTGATTTACCCCGGTGATTTGCTGTCGCTGGTCTACGTCAACGGTCAGCCGCGTCTGACCCTCAATCGCGGGGCTTCCCGGGGCACCATCAAGCTCTCGCCACGGGTGCGCAGTTCGCCGGTGGCCGACGCCATCCCGAGCATTCCGTTGCAGTCGATCAACAGTTTTCTGCTGAGCAACCGCATCGTCGACAAGGTTGAGGATTTCGACAAGGCGCCTTACATCGTTGCCGGCGATGCCGAGCGGGTGCTCAGCGGCACAGGCGACCGGATTTTCGCTCGCGGTCATTTCGATCCCAATCAACCGGTCTATGGCATCTTCCGCCAGGGCAAGGTTTATACCGACCCCGAGAGCAAGGAGTTTCTGGGGATCAATGCCGACGACATCGGCGGTGGTGAAATTGTCGCTACCGAGGGTGATGTCGCGACGCTGGCGCTGCAACGCACGACTCAGGAAGTGCGCCTCGGCGATCGCTTGTTCAGCGGCGAAGAGCGATCGATCAACTCGACCTTCATGCCCAGTGCGCCAAAAACCCAGATCAACGGCCTGATCATCGACGTACCGCGCGGGGTTACCCAGATCGGCGCGATGGATGTCGTCACGCTGAACAGGGGCCAACGCGACGGTCTCGCCGAAGGCAACGTGCTGGTGGTGATGAAAACCGGCGAAACCGTGCGTGACCGGGTCTCCGGGCAACCGCTGAAAATTCCCGATGAACGCGCCGGTTTGCTGATGGTATTCCGCACCTACGACAAACTCAGTTACGGATTGGTGCTCACCGCATCGCGCTCCTTGGCAGTGATGGACAAGGTGCGGAATCCGTAAGCAGGCTCCACAAGTTACCAACAGAGTTATCCACAGCTTATTCCCGTTTGAACGGGGCTCATAACGATCAAGGATGATCCATGTCGCTTTCTACTCTTACACCGGTTTCCCCTGCGGAACTGGAAGCCCGTTTACGTCTGCATCGTTTGCCGGAGCTCGGTCCTGCGCGTTTCAGGAAATTGCTCGAGGCCTTCGGCTCGGCGTCCAAAGCCATCAGTGCGCCGGCCAGTGCCTGGCGTTCGCTGGGCTTGCCGCTTGCTTGTGCCGAGGCTCGCCGGGCCGATGATGTCCGGGACGGCGCCAGCCACGCATTGGCCTGGTTAGAGCGTCCGGGCCAGCATTTACTGATGTGGGACCAGCCTGAGTACCCGGCACTGCTGGCGGAAATCAGCGATGCGCCGCCGCTGTTATTCGTCGCGGGCGATCCGGGCATTCTGGAAAAACCGCAATTGGCGATGGTCGGCAGTCGACGTGCTTCCCGCCCGGGGATGGACACCGCCGCTGCGTTTTCGCGCAGTCTGGCTGGCGCCGGTTTCGTCATCACCAGTGGTCTGGCGCTGGGTATTGATGCCGCCGCGCATCAAGCCGCTCTGGACGTGGGCGGGCGAACGGTCGGCGTACTTGGCACGGGACTTGAAAAGTTTTATCCACAGCGCAACCGCAGGCTCGCAGAGGCCATGATTGCGTCGGGAAGTGCGGTGCTTTCAGAGTTCCCGCTGGACGCCGGGCCTACGGCCAGCAACTTCCCGCGACGCAATCGCATCATCAGCGGTTTGTCTCTCGGTGTGCTGGTGGTGGAGGCCAGTATCGCCAGCGGTTCTTTGATCACCGCGAGGCTGGCGGCGGAGCAAGGTCGTGAGGTGTATGCAATTCCGGGATCGATCCATCATCCCGGCGCCAAGGGGTGTCACCAACTGATTCGCGACGGCGCGATGCTGGTGGAAACCATTGAACATATCCTCGAAGCGTTGCGCGGCTGGCAACAGTTGCCGCTAGCCATGCAGGCACCGTCGGTGACGCATCCGCTGCTGCTACTGCTGCACGCGGCACCGCATACCCCTGAAGCGTTGTCCGTCTCCAGCGGCTGGGCGCTGCCCAAAGTGCTGGCGGCGCTGACTGAGCTTGAAATGGACGGCCGGGCGGTCTGCGAAAGCGGGCGCTGGTTTGCGCGGGTGAGCTAGGTTTTATAAGGAAGATCGGTAAACTGCGCAGAGCCTTATTCCGGAGAGTTTTTCATGGTCAATAGTTGGCGTGTGCAACAAGCCGCGCAAGCCATTCGCGCAGGGGCGGTGATTGCCTATCCAACCGAGGCGGTCTGGGGCCTGGGTTGCGACCCGTGGGACGAAGAGGCGGTAGAGCGTCTGCTGATGCTCAAAGGGCGGTCGGTGGAAAAGGGCCTGATTCTGGTCGCCGACAACATTCGCCAGTTCGACTTCCTGTTCGAAGACTTCCCCGAACTGTGGATGGACCGCATGGCCAGCACCTGGCCGGGGCCAAACACTTGGCTGGTGCCGCATCAGAATATGTTGCCGCAATGGATTACCGGCGTGCACGAAACGGTGGCGTTGCGGGTCAGCGATCACCCGTTGGTGCGGGATTTGTGCGCGGTGGTCGGGCCGTTGGTGTCGACCTCGGCAAACCCTCAAGGACGGCCGGCGGCGCGGACGCGGATTCGCGTGGAGCAGTATTTCCGCGGGCAGATTGATTTCATCCTCGGAGGCAACCTCGGTGGGCGCAAGAATCCGAGTGTGATTCGCGATCTGGCGACCGGGAACGTCATCCGCCCGGATTGAGGCCGAGTCATCGTTCATCGCTGGCAAGCCAGCTCCCACAGGTTCGAGTCGTTTGAACATTTTTTGTACGACTTGGACCTGTGGGAGCGGGCTTGCCCGCGATGGCGTTCTCAAGGCAGCAGAACAGTCGAACCGGTAGTCCGCCGCGCCGACAACTCGGTCTGCGCCTTCGCCGCATCAGCCAGTGAATACTTCTGACTGATATCCACCTTCAACTTCCCGCTGATGATCATCTCAAACAGCTCATCCGCCATCCGCTGCAGGTTTTCGGCGTTGTTGGCATAAGTCGCCAGCGTCGGCCGGGTCACGTACAACGACCCTTTCGCCGCCAAAATCCCCAGGTTCACCCCGTCCACCGCGCCCGATGCGTTGCCAAAACTCACCACCAGACCCCGAGGCGCCGCGCTGTCCAGCGAAGTCAGCCAGGTGTCTTTGCCGACGCCGTCGTACACCACCGGGACTTTTTTCCCGTCAGTCAATTCCAGTACGCGTTGTGCGACGTTTTCGTGGCTGTAGTCGATGGTCGCCCACGCGCCGTTGGCCTTCGCCAACGCGGCTTTCTCCGGCGAGCTGACCGTGCCGATCAACTTCACACCCAATGCCTTGGCCCATTGGCAGGCCAGCGAACCGACACCCCCGGCAGCGGCGTGAAACAGAATGGTTTCGCCACCCTTGAGTTCATAGGTTTGACGCAGCAGGTATTGCACGGTCAGGCCCTTGAGCATTACCCCGGCGGCCTGTTCGAAGCTGATCGCGTCCGGCAGGTGCACCAGATTGGCTTCCGGCAAGACGTGAACTTCGCTGTAGGCGCCCAGCGGGCCGCTGCCGTACGCCACGCGATCACCGACCTTGAAGCGCGTGACTTCACTGCCCACTGCCTCGACGATACCCGCGCCTTCAGCGCCCAGGCCAGACGGCAAGGCCGGCGGCGCATAGAGGCCACTGCGGAAATAGGTATCGATGAAGTTCAGGCCGATGGCCTTGTTAGTGACGCGGACCTGCTGCGGGCCGGGTTCGGCGGGCTGGTAATCCACATATTCGAGCACTTCGGGGCCGCCATGGGCGCGGAACTGGATACGCTTTGCCATCAGAACTCTCCATAGGTCTTAGCTTTTGGATTTGTAGCGCCAAGCCCACTATCGAACTCCCAAGCTTGATCCCCGTCAACTGCGGCGAGTCCATCTGCAATGTTATGCTACGCGCCCATTTGCGCCGGCCCCCGTTCCAATGGAGCGCCGCGTAGTTTTGCCCGATTCAAGGTGAAGACATGACGACCCGCACCGAGGCCGTAAAAGCCTACCTGCTCGACCTGCAAGATCGCATTTGCGCTGCCCTGGAAGCCGAAGACGGCGGCACGCAGTTCGTCGAAGACGCCTGGACCCGGCCTGCCGGTGGTGGCGGTCGCACCCGCGTGATCGAGAACGGAGCGGTCATCGAAAAGGGCGGCGTCAACTTTTCCCACGTCTTCGGCAGCGGTCTCCCACCGTCCGCCAGCGCCCATCGGCCGGAATTGGCCGGGCGTGGTTTTGAAGCCCTCGGCGTGTCGCTGGTGATTCACCCGCACAACCCGCATGTGCCGACTTCCCACGCCAACGTACGCTTTTTCATCGCTGAAAAAGAAGGTGAAGAGCCGGTCTGGTGGTTCGGCGGCGGCTTCGATCTGACTCCGTATTACGGCAATGAAGAAGACTGCGTGCACTGGCACCGCGTCGCCGAGCAGGCCTGCGCGCCATTCGGCCCGGACGTCTACTCACGCTACAAAGCCTGGTGCGACAGCTACTTCCACATCAAGCATCGTCACGAGCCGCGCGGTATCGGCGGCCTGTTCTTCGATGACTTGAACGAATGGGATTTCGACACCAGCTTCGCCTTCATGCGTGCCATCGGCGACGCCTACATCGACGCTTACTTGCCAATCGTGCAGCGGCGCAAGAACGATGCATTCACCGCCAAACAGCGCGAATTCCAGGAGTTCCGCCGTGGCCGTTACGTTGAGTTCAACCTGGTTTACGACCGTGGCACGTTGTTTGGCCTGCAATCGGGTGGGCGTACCGAGTCGATCCTCATGTCGTTGCCGCCGCAAGTTCGCTGGAGCTATGACTGGAAAGCCGAGCCCGGCAGCGAAGAAGCGCGCCTGACCGATTACTTCCTGCAAGACCGCGATTGGTTGGCCAATGCCTGAACGAGGAATCCTGATGGACCGTTACGTCGTATTCGGTAACCCGATTGGCCACAGCAAGTCGCCGTTGATCCATCGTCTGTTTGCCGAGCAGACCGCTCAGCATCTTGACTACAGCACCTCGCTGGCGCCGCTCGACGACTTTTCCGACTTTGCCCGGGCGTTTTTCCTTGAGGGGCGCGGAGCGAATGTGACGGTGCCGTTCAAGGAAGAGGCGTTTCGTCTGGCCGACAGTCTGACGGAACGAGCGCAACGGGCTGGCGCGGTGAACACCCTGAGCAAACTCGCGGATGGCACGTTGCTGGGCGACAACACCGACGGCGCCGGGCTGGTGCGGGACCTGACGGTCAACGCCGGTTTCAGCCTCAAGGGCAAACGCATCCTGCTGCTCGGTGCTGGCGGCGCGGTGCGCGGTGCGCTGGAGCCGTTGCTGGCCGAGCATCCGGCCTCGGTGGTCATCGCCAACCGCACGGTGGAAAAAGCCGAGCTGCTGGCGGAGTTGTTTGCAGACCTGGGGCCGGTGTCGGCCAGTGGTTTCGACTGGTTGCAGGAGTCGGTGGACCTGATCATCAACGCGACATCGGCCAGTTTGTCAGGCGATGTGCCGCCGATTGCCAGCAGTTTGATCGCGCCGGGCAAGACCGTTTGCTACGACATGATGTACGGCAAGGAGCCGACCTCGTTCTGCCGTTGGGCGACTGAACATGGCGCGGCAGTGTCGATGGATGGCCTGGGGATGCTCGCCGAACAAGCGGCAGAAGCTTTCTTCCTGTGGCGCAGTGTGCGCCCGGACACCGCGCCGGTGCTGGCCGAACTGCGCCGCCAACTGGCTGCATAAACCTGTGGAGCCGGCTTGCTGGCGATCCAACGATTACGCGGTGTGCCTGATACGCCGCGGGGCCCTTGTCGCCAGCAAGCCGGCTCCTGCAGGGCATTGTTTCAATCCTCGAAATGGATCGGGCATTTCTCCGCGCCTTCCAGCTTTCGCAACTCCTCTACCACCGGCGGCCGCGCCCCGCGCAAGGTAAGGCTACGGTTCTGCTTGCGCAGTCGCCGCGCTTCCTGGTGCAGCATTTCCACTCCCGAATAGTCGATGAAGTTGATGTGCTGCGCCTCGATCACCACCCGAGCGCCGTGCATGCGTTGCAAACGCACTTGCAGGTAATGGCTGGCGCCGAAAAAGATCGAGCCGCCGACTCGCAGAATGTCTTCATCGCCGTCGCGCCAATGCTGCACCCGCGGTTGTGACGTGCGCTTGAGGTAGAAAAACAACGACGCGAGCACCCCGGCATAGATCGCTGTCTGCAATTCCAGTAACAGCGTGGCAACGCAGGTCAGCGCCATCACCACGAACTCCGCACGGCTGACCCGCAACAACGCGCGAATCCCGCGATGGTCGACCAAGCCCCAGGCGATCAACAGGATGCTGCCGGCCATGGCCGGGATCGGGATATGCGAGATCAGCGCCGCGCCGAAAATCGCAAACAACGCTACCCACAACGCGGAAAACACACCCGCCATGGGCGAACAGGCGCCCGCGTCGTAGCTGAGGCCGGAACGGGTAAAAGAACCGGCTGACAGCGAACCGGAAAAAAACGCACCGACAATGTTCGATAAACCCTGAGCGCGGACTTCCTGATTGGCATCGAGCAATTGCTGCGAGCGAGCGGACAAGGAACGGGCAATCGAGAGACTCGTCACCAGCCCGAGCATCCCCACCGCCACCGCGCTCGGCAGTAATCGCAAAATCATGTCCAGATCCAGTGGCAACGGGCTGAAGGGCGGCAACCGTCCGACAAACGCGCTCACCAGCTTCACGTGGCCGAACATCGATGGCCAGAGCCAAACGAGCAACCCGGCCAGGATCAGGGTGATCAACAGCGTGGGCCAGCGAGGCAGCGACCCTTTCAGGATGATGCCGACGATGACGGTCGCCAGTCCCAGTACGAGCGAGGGCTTATCCACAGCATCGAGGTTGCGCATCAGCATCAAAAAGCTGTCCAGTGCGGTGGCCTGGCTGGGCAAGTCCAGCCCCAGCAGGTTGGGCATTTGACCGATGGCAATCACCACTGCGGCGCCGAGGGTGAAGCCCAATACCACCGAGTGCGAGACGAAATTCACCAGCGCGCCGAACCGCAAAATACCCAGCAACCACTGAAAAATGCCGGCGAGGAGTGTCAGAAGCAGGATCAGCGTGATGTAGTCCTTGGACGCGGGAACGGCCAGAGGACTGATACTGGCGAACAGGACGATGGAGATCGCTGCCGTCGGCCCACAGATCAAATGCCATGACGAACCCCAGAGGCAGGCGATCAGCACCGGGATGATGGCGGCGTACAAGCCGTATTCCGGTGGGAGACCGGCGATCAGCGCGTAGGCAATGGATTGCGGCAACGCGAGAATCGCGCCGCTGAGACCGACAAGCAGATCACGACCGACGCTGGCGCGGGTCTGCCGGGGCAACCAGGTTAGGAAGGGAAAGAGTGAATGGCGGCTGGGAAGGGCCATGGGTCCTCTCGGTCGGGAATTTGCACAAGGGTAACAGGAACACCAGTAGGAGCCGGGCAAGCCGGCTCCTACTGGTAGTCATTCAGGCCCTTGTGTACAAGGGGTCAGAGCTTGGCTTTTACCGCTGGCAACGCATCCTTGCCGTCTGCGGTCTTCACACCTTCCAACCATTTATCCAGTACCGCCGGATTGGCCTTGATCCACGCCTTGGCAGCATCCGCGTTGCTGATCTTCTTGTTCACCACATCCGCCATGATGCTGTTTTCCATTTCCTGGGTGAAACTCAGGTTGGTGAGCAGCTTGCCCACATTCGGGCAGGCCTCGGCGTAACCCTTGCGGGTCAGGGTATGAACGCTGCCGGTGTCGCCGAAATACTTCTCGCCGCCCTTAAGGTAATGCATTTTCAGCTGCACGTTCATCGGGTGCGGCGTCCAGCCGAGGAAGGTCACGAATTTCTGTTTCTTCACCGCGCGAGAGACTTCGGCCAGCATTGCCTGTTCGCTGGACTCCACCAGTTTCCACTGGCCCATGTCGAAGTCGTTCTTCTTGATGATCTCTTGCAGCGAAATGTTCGCCGGAGCGCCGGAGCCGATACCGTAGATCTTCTTGTCGAACTTGTCGGCGAACTTGTTCAGGTCGGAAAAGTTATGCACACCCGCGTCCCACACGTAATCCGGAACAGCCAGGGTGAACTCGGTGCCGTCGAGGTTCTTCGCCAGTTGCGTGACATCGCCGGTGGCCACGAACTTGTCGTAGAAGCCCTGTTGCGCCGGCATCCAGTTGCCGAGGAACACGTCGACCTGGCCATCCTTCAAGCCGCCAAAGGTAATCGGCACCGCGAGGGTGTCGACTTTGGGCTTGTAGCCCATGCCGTCCAGCAGAAACCCGGTGATGGCGTTGGTTGCGGCGATGTCGCTCCAGCCAGGGTCGGCCATTTTCACCGTCTCGCAACTCTGATCGGCATACGCCGACGCGCTGCCCAGGGCCAGCAGCCCGACCGTCAGTACTGTGGATAACTTTTGCATGGACTTCCCCTTAACATTATTGGTTTTGGCAGGGTTGTGGATAACGTGCTTTGCGCTCCAGGTCGTCGAGATCGATGTGGTTGCGCATGTATTGCTGACTGGCGTCCACCAGCGGCTGGTGATCCCAGCTCTTCAGCTTGCCGATGGTCAGCGCATCGGCGACGAATCGCCGGCGACGCTGGCTCGCGAGCACTTGTTGGTGGATCGCCGGGATGTTCCATTTGGCCCGTGCTTCGGCCAGAAATTCTTCGAACAGTGGCCGATGTTGCGGCGAACGGCTGAGTTCTTCCTGCTCGCGCGGGTCGTTGTGTACGTCGAAGAGTAGGCACGGGTCGTCTTCGCTATAGATGAATTTGTAGGCGCCGCGACGAATCATCATTAATGGGCTGATAGTGCCTTCGGCCATGTATTCGCCGAAGACTTCGTCGTGACCGCCCTGACCTTGCAGGTGCGAAACCAGCGAGCGGCCATCCAGTGGCAAACCCGGTTCCAGCGAGCCGCCGGCCAACTCGACAAACGTCGGCAACAGGTCGGCGGTGGACACCGCTGCGCTGACCCGTCCGGCGCCAAACTGCCCCGGAGCACTTATCAACAGGGGGACGCGCGCGGCCATTTCGAACCAGTGCATTTTGTACCAGAGCCCGCGCTCGCCGAGCATGTCGCCGTGGTCACCCGAGAACACGATGATCGTGTCATCGATCAGCCCGGTTTCTTCGAGCGTTTGCAGGAGTTTGCCGACGTTGCTGTCGATATAGCTGCATGCACCGAAATAAGCCCGGCGCGCATCGCGGATCTTATCCACAGGCAGCGGCTTGTCCCACAGGTCGTAGACCTTGAGCAAGCGCCGGGAATGCGGATCGAGTTCGGTTTGATCCGGGGTGTCGGGCAACGGGATGTCGGCATCGTCGTACATGTCCCAAAAAGCCTTGGGAATCGTGTACGGGTCGTGTGGGTGAGTCATCGACACGGTCAGGCAAAACGGCTGATCGCCCTCTTCGCGAATGTGGTCGAACAGGTATTGCTGGGCTTTGAACACCACCTCTTCATCGAAATCCAGTTGGTTGGTACGCACGCACGGCCCGGCTTGCAGCACCGACGACATGTTGTGATACCAGGTCGGACGCACGTCCGGTTCGTCCCAATTTACCGCCCAACCGTAATCGGCCGGATAAATGTCGCTGGTCAGGCGTTCTTCGTAACCGTGTAACTGATCGGGGCCGCAAAAGTGCATCTTGCCGGACAACGCGGTGCGATAGCCGAGGCGGCGCAGGTAGTGGGCATAGGTCGGCACATCGGCGGGGAAATCGGCTGCGTTGTCGTAAGCGCCAATCTTGCTCGGCAACTGACCGCTGACCAGAGTAAAACGCGACGGCGCGCACAGTGGGCTGTTGCAATAAGCGGCGTCGAACACCACGCCTTCGGCGGCGAGGCGACTGAGATTGGGCAATTTGATTGGCGAAGCGCCGTAGAACGGCAACATTGGCGCGGCCATCTGATCGGCCATGATGAAAAGAATATTCTTGCGCTTCATGTGATCGCGGCATTCCATAGTGAATATTTATGCGAGAGTGCTGCGATCGAGCATGTAGCCCATGCAGTTTGTGGTAAAGCCCATGCCAGGCAATGACTAGGATAAGCACAGCTTATGTATGACGCCCTCGGTGATTTGTCTCTGGATTTGCTTCGCGCCTTCGAAGCGGCCGCTCGCCAGCGCAGCTTCACGGCCGCTGCGGTGGAGCTCGGCACGACGCAACCGGCCATCAGTCAGCAGATCAAACGGCTGGAAGATCAACTCGGCACGCGGCTGTTTGATCGCATTTATCGCGGGATCGAACTGACCGAGGCCGGGGCCATTCTTTTCGAACAGGTTCAGCTCGGTTTGCAGAATATCGACGCAGGATTGAGTGCGATCAGTGCACAGCATCAGCATGAGGTATTGCAGGTCGCCACCGATTTTGCCTTTGCCGCTTACTGGCTGATGCCGAGATTGCATCGTTTTCACGCGGCCAATCCTCACGTCGACGTTAGCCTGGTCACCAGTGAACGCAGTCTCAACATGCTGCGCACCGATATCGATGTCGCCGTGCTGTTTGGTGATGGACGTTTTAAACAGGGCGAAAGCCATTGGCTGTTCAGCGAGGAAGTGTTCCCGGTGTGCAGCCCCCTGTTGTTGAAAGATCGTCCCCTGCCATTGCCGGCCAAGGGGTTACTGGAATTTCCGCTGCTGCACCTGCGCGGCGAAAACAGCAGCAACTGGTTCGACTGGAGCGGCGTGTTCCGCGAGTTGGGGATAACTTCGGCGCCGGCACCCGGGCAATTGCGATTCGACAACTACACGTTGTTGATTCAAGCGGCGATTGGCGGCCAGGGCGTGGCGATTGGCTGGCGGCACCTTGTGGATAACTTGCTGGCGCAAGGATTACTGTGTCGGCCAATTGCTGAAACAGTGATGTCCCGCCAGGGCTATTACGTGGTTCTGCCTCAACGCAAACGGCGCGGGGCGTTGATTCAACAGTTCGTGGATTGGTTGATGCACGAGCAGGCCAGCAGTGCGCAATCGCTGAATGGCCTGCCTTTGCCTTCGATTGCGGTGTGAAAGCAACACGTCGTCCGAGCGCGGCTCGCTCTTTCGCTACTCAGAAGTCGCCACGAAATTCACGTGTTCACCAACGTGAAGGTTGAAGTGCAATTCATCAGCAATCCCTCTCGCGACGCGGTTCAAGCGCTCCAGTGGTTCGGCCAGCCCCGGTTCCAGGCTGCTGCTGACGTGACTGAAATGCTCGATCGTCAGCCCCGCGACGCCGCGTGGCGCATTGACCAGCGTCCAGTGCAATGCGCTGGTTTGCAGGGCTTCGCGGATTTCTTCGGCGGCGTGGCGCTGCAGTTGATCCTCGATCTCCGGATCGTCGAGCACCTCGAAATCACCCACCAAAAACAGCCGGGCAATGCCGGCAGCCTGCATGCCGTCTATCAGCGCATCCACGGCAAGCACCTGTTCGACCGGGCCCGGAACAACGGTTTTTTCCACGTGTTCGCTGTTGAACGGCAAGCCTGGTGCGTCTAACAGACAGATGACGGCTGAAGAGCCCGCGACGCTTTGCTTCACGCGTTCGGCCTCGAACAGGTCGCCCGTCTTGGCCCGTAAACCCGGACGTGGCGCGAGCGCCGTCAAGTCGTCGAGGATGGCGATCACTTCATGTTGGCGCCGCAGCATTTCGGCCATCAGCGCACTGCCCAGGCTACTCATGGCACCATAAAGCACCACCTTTACTACCGGGGTTTCGGCATTTTTCATGGCTGAGCTCCGTTTTCCTACGTGTATAGCGTGAGACCTGTGGGAAACGGCGACGGTTCGACTGGGATTCAGAGGGTTTCAGATGCAACAGATCAAGGGCTATCACGCCCACGTGTATTTCGACACCAGCACCATCGATCAGGCGCGCGCCTTGTGTGAGCGGGCGGCCCAGTTGTTTGCGGTGAAAATGGGGCGGGTACATGAGCGCCCGGTCGGCCCGCACCCGGACTGGAGTTGCCAACTGGCATTCGGGCCGGAACTCATCGGCGACGTGTTGCCGTGGCTGGCGCTCAATCGCAAGGGTTTGGTGGTGTTCCTGCACCCGGACACCGGCGACGATCTGCTTGACCACACCGAACATGCGATCTGGATGGGCGCGATCCGGCCACTGGACCTGTCTGTTTTTTGATCACAGGGTCTCTTCGGCTTCACCCGGCAAGTGCTCGTCCAGGTGCAGCCACGGCAGACGGCTGTCTGTCCAGATGTGCCGTTCGGCCGGAGCCTGCTCGGGATGATCGAGGGTGGCGATGGTCAAGTCGATGCTTTCGGGACTGAGCTGTGTCACCAGCGCGAGTTGTGCCCCACAGGTCGGGCAGAAATAGCGTACGCAGCTGGATGACGAGGCGTATTGCGCCGGAGTGCCTTTCAGCCATTCAAAGGTGGATGCGGGCACGGTGATCCAGGTGGTCACAATCCCGCCGCTGACCCGCCGGCAAATCGAGCAGTGACAGTGGGCGATGTCGCGCAAAGGGCCGCGCAATTGATAGCGCAGATGTCCGCAGTGGCAGCCGCCGGTGTGTGTCTCGTTCATGGCATCGCTTCCTGATGTGTATTGACTGACGTCATCGCGGGCAAGCCCGCTCCCACAGTGATCTGTGTGTGCCACAAACTGCAGCTTCGCCGCAAAACCCTGTGGGAGCGGGCTTGCCCGCGATGGCCTCAGCTCGGTTTCCCTCTCTGCCCGGTCCGACGACCGGTTGTACATCCGGTCAATGCTTTCATCAGCGAAAGCTCGGTGAAAGCTTCCCCGATTAGGATCGCCCCACTACCGGCAACAGACCGGTCGGCCAATGCCAGCGTTTTATCGCTCGCACAGCCCTTTAACAACAACAATGGTGACCCTGATGTCCTTTACAACCCGCCGCTTCGCTGCAACTCCTCCCGTACGCCTCGTGCTTCCCGTTCTGCGCTGACCCACCCGGTTCGCCCATTCCCTAGCCGCGCTACGCCTGGAGTATTCCCATGCTGACTTTCCTTGGCTTCGCCATGGTCATCACGTTCATGTTCCTGATCATGACCAAGCGCCTGTCCGCGCTGATCGCCTTGATCATCATCCCGATCGTCTTCGCCCTGTTCGGCGGTTTTGCGCCGAAGATCGGCCCGATGATGCTCGAAGGCATCACCAAGCTTGCGCCGACCGGCGTGATGCTGATGTTCGCCATCCTCTACTTCGCCCTGATGATCGACTCCGGCCTGTTCGACCCGGCCGTGCGCAAGATCCTCAAACTGGTCAAGGGCGACCCGTTGAAAGTTTCGGTCGGCACCGCCGTACTGGCGCTCGTCGTCTCCCTCGATGGTGACGGCGCGACCACTTACATGATCTGCGTGGCCGCCATGCTGCCGCTGTACAGCCGCATCGGCATGAGCCCGCGGATCATGGCCGGTCTGATCATCCTCGCCGGTGGCGTGATGAACATGACCCCATGGGGCGGCCCGACCGCCCGTGCCGCGAGTGCGCTGCACGTGGACCCTTCGGCCATCTTCGTGCCGATGATTCCGGCGATGGCTGCCGGTGTCGTGGCCATCCTGGCCATCGCTTACTTCTACGGCAAGCGTGAACGTGCGCGTCTGGGTGAACTGCACCTGGTGGGTGACGAAATCGACCACAGCGAAATCAGCGTTTCGCAGTTCCCGGACGCCCGTCGTCCAAAGCTGATCTGGTTCAACGGCGCGTTGACGTTCGTCCTGATGTGCACCCTGATCGCTGGCCTGCTGCCGTTGCCGGTGTTGTTCATGGTGGCGTTCAGTATTGCGATGATCGTCAACTATCCTTGCCTGCAACAGCAGAAGGATCGCGTCGCGGCCCACGCCGGCAGTGTGCTGGCAGTGGTCGGTTTGATCTTCGCGGCAGGCATCTTCACCGGTATCCTGTCGGGCACCGGCATGGTCGATGCGATGTCGAAGAGCCTGCTGGCGGTCATCCCGGATTTCCTCGGCCCGTACCTGGCCGTGATCACCGCGCTGGTGAGCATGCCGTTCACGTTCTTCATGTCGAATGACGCATTTTATTACGGCGTGTTACCAGTACTTGCCGAAGCTGCCAGTCATTACGGTATAACCGCGGTTGAAATGGCACGTGCCTCGATCGTCGGTCAGCCCGTCCACTTGCTGAGCCCGCTGGTACCATCGACGTATTTGTTGGTGGCCCTGGCCGGCATCGACTTCGGTGACCATCAGCGCTTTACCCTGAAATGGGCAGTGCTGGTGTGCATGTGCATACTGGTTGCAGCATTGCTGATGGGGATTTTCCCACTGTTCAGCACTCTATAAGCCCAAGACTCACCATAACGGGTCCAGGCTTTGCTGTTTAAAGCCTGGGCCCGTTCTGGTTTAACACTCGCTCAAAGGAATACACATGGAATGGCTGACCAACCCTGAAATCTGGGTTGCCTTCTTTACCCTGACCGCCCTGGAAATCGTCCTGGGTATCGATAACATCATCATGATTTCGATCCTGGTCAGCCGCATGCCCAAACACATGCAGCAGCGCACCCGGATTTTCGGCCTGGCGCTGGCCATGGTCACGCGGATTCTGTTGCTGCTGTCGATCACCTGGGTCATGCGCCTCACCGCAGACCTGTTCGAGGTTTTCGGCCAGGGTATTTCCGGGCGAGACCTGATCCTGTTCTTCGGTGGTCTGTTCCTGCTGTGGAAGAGCTCGCAGGAGATGTACCACGCGCTGGAAGGTGAAGACGAAACCAACGAGGAGCCGGGCGGCAAGGGCGGCAACTTCCTCTACACCATCATCCAGATCGCGATCATCGACATCGTGTTCTCGCTGGACTCGGTCATCACCGCCGTCGGCATGGTCTCCCACGTACCGGTCATGGTTGCGGCGATCATCGTGGCCGTGCTGGTGATGATGCTGGCTTCCGGCACCATCAGCGAGTTCATCGACAAGCACCCTTCGCTGAAGATGCTGGCGCTGTCGTTCCTGTTGATCGTCGGTACCGTGCTGATTGCCGAATCCTTCGACGTGCATGTGCCAAAAGGCTATGTCTACTTCGCCATGGCGTTCTCGCTGGCGGTGGAAGCGATCAACATCAAGATGCGCACCGCGATTGCCAAGAAGCGCAAGCAGCAAGACCCGGTGAAACTGCGCAAGGATATTCCTGGGCAATAATCCAGGATTCTCCTGAGCACGCAAAACCTGTGGGAGCGAGCCTGCTCGCGATTGCGGTCTGTCATTCAACATCAATGTTGAGCCTGATGGCCTTATCGCGAGCAAGCTCGCTCCCACATTGTTTTTGCGCGACCGTCAGGCCCTGTTTTCATGACAGTTTTGTTTCAATCGTCTCTTTAGCTATGCGATGCTGGCGCGCAGACCGTTAGCCAACTACAGCTTAAGTACACAACGTAGAAAGTCGCGCGGCACCGTCAACTTGCTCCTTTGGGGCGCTACCACCACAGGGGGCCCGTATGCTCACCCTGCTCAATTTGCTATCTGCCGTGGCCTTGCTGATCTGGGGCACGCACATCGTCCGAACCGGCATTCTGCGGGTCTACGGCTCCAACCTGCGCCATGTGATCGGCCAGAACATGTCCAAGCGCTGGTTGGCGTTCATCGCCGGCATTGTCGTGACCGCCATGGTCCAGAGCAGCAACGCCACCGCGATGCTGGTCACCTCCTTTGTCGGCCAAGGCCTGATGGCGCTGATGCCGGCGCTGGCGACCATGCTCGGCGCCGACGTCGGGACCGCGCTGATGGCACGGGTGCTGACGTTTGATTTGTCGTGGTTGTCGCCGCTGCTGATCTTTCTTGGGGTGATTTTCTTTCTGTCGCGTAAACAGACGCGCCTGGGCCAGATGGGTCGGGTGGCCATCGGTCTGGGGCTGATCATTCTGGCCTTGCAACTGATCGTCGAAGCCGCGGCGCCGATTACCCAGGCCCAAGGGGTCAAGGTCATCTTTGCTTCGCTGACCGGCGACATCCTGCTCGACGCCCTGGTCGGCGCCTTGTTCGCGATGGTTTCCTACTCCAGCCTGGCCGCCGTCCTGCTGACCGCGACCCTGGCCGGTGCCAGTGTGATCAGTTTGCCGGTGGCCATCGGCCTGGTGATCGGCGCGAACATCGGCAGCGGCATTCTGGCGTTCATGAGCACCAGCATGCAGAACGCTGCGGGTCGTCAGGTGGCGCTCGGGAGCCTGCTGTACAAGCTGATCGGCCTGCTGCTGATCATTCCGGTGCTCGACCCGTTGGTGCACTGGATCGACAGCCTCGACTTCAGTCCCCAGGAAATGGTCATCGGCTTCCACTTGCTCTACAACACCGCGCGCTGCCTGATTTTGCTGCCGACGGTCGGCGTGATGGCGCGGCTGTGTGCATGGCTGTTGCCGGAGCGCCCGGAAATCAATGGCACGGCCAAACCGCGGCACCTCGATCCGACGGCGCTGGTCACCCCCAGCCTGGCGCTGGCCAACGCCGCCCGCGAAACCCTGCGTATCGGTGATCTGATCGACAACATGCTCGAAGCCATGCTGGACGTACTGCGCGGCAAGCAAACCGCCGTCACCCAGGAAATGCGCCGCCTGACCGATGATGTGGAATCGCTCTACAGCTCGATCAAGCTCTATCTGGCACAGATGCCCCGTGAAGACCTGAGTGAACATGACAGTCGGCGCTGGGCGGAAATCATCGAACTGGCGATCAACCTCAAACTCGCCAGCGACCTGATCGAGCGCATGTTGCGCAAGGTGCAACAACAGAAAACCTCGCAGCGCCGGTCTTTTTCCGAGGTCGGCCTGGACGAGTTGGCGGGTCTGCACAGTCAGCTGATTTCCAATTTGCGCCTGGGATTGTCGGTGTTCCTGAGCGCCGACAAGGAAAGTGCCCGCCAGTTGCTGCGTGAGAAACGTCGCTTTCGCGCACAGGAACGGCGCCTGGCCCATGCTCACGTCAGCCGGTTGCAACGTAAGATCGTGCAAAGTATCGAGACCAGTTCGCTGCACCTGGAGCTAATTGCCGATATGAAGCGCCTGAATTCTCTGTTTTGCAGCAGCGCTTATGTGGTTCTGGAAACGTCTGACACCGGCGCGCTCGTCGTCGATGATTTGGCTGACATCACACATTCGCCTTGAACGTCTGGCAGTGTGGTCAGTCACTTACAGTGGTTCAGCCTCAAGACCGTCTTCGCGGGCGAGCCCACTCCCACAGGTGATCCGGGTCGGACATCATTCCAGTTGCACAAAAGATCACTGTGGGAGCGGGCTTGCCCGCGATAGCGACCTAAAGGACGACACGGATCTCCGATTGATTGCCTGGAAGCTTGCTATGCGTTGTCTGTTGTTCGCCTGCCTGTTGCTCGGATCACTGCCCTCGTTTGCCCTGGACCGATTTCAGGTTGAGGGTTACACCCTGCCCAACGGCCTGCAATTGCTGCTCAAGCCCGGCACCGAACGCGGGCATGTAGCGATTCGACTGGTGGTCGGCGTCGGCATCGATGATTTCAGCTGCGCCGAAAAAGAACTGCCGCATCTACTCGAACACCTGCTGTTCAGCGGCATCGACGCCACCGGCGAAGGCGGTCTGGAAGAGCGCATGCAGGCGCTGGGTGGCGAGTGGAACGCCTACACCAGCAATGCCGACACCACGTTCGTCATCGAAGCCCCGGCGAAAAACCAGCGCAAGGTCCTCGACCTGCTGTTGGCGCTGTTGACCCAGACCCGAATCGACGACAACGCCATCAACGCCGCCAAGCAAGTGGTCGAGCGCGAAGACGGCGGCCATTACTCGCATTTGCAACGGTGGCTGGATCGTCAGGACCTGGGCCACACCGCGAGTAATCAACTGGCCGTGGAACTGGGGCTTAAATGCCCGGAACGGGCCGAGGTCGATCACCTGACCCGCGAACAACTGGAGACGGTACGCAAGGCCTGGTACGCACCCAACAACATGACCCTGATCGTGGTCGGCGATCTCGATCGCTTGCTGCCGGGTTATCTGGAACGGGCCTGGGGTAAACTTGACGCAATTGACCCAACCGAACACCCGCCACTCCCGCAAATCCAGGCCAGCGCGGCACATGAGCGTACCTTGAGTCACGGCTTCGTCGGTGGCGGTGCGAAGTTGCACTGGCTGGTGCCGGAGCCCGTGCTGGAGGATCAGCACGATGAAACCTTCGACCTGCTCAAGGATTATCTGGACTGGGCGCTCTATCGTCAGATGCGCCTCGCCCATGGTTTGTCTTATGGCCCCTCCGCCGAGCGCGAAGTGTTTGGCGGGGTGGGTTTCATGAGCCTCAACGCCGACCTTGAGCGCGACACCGTGCCGGAGGCGGAGCAGGTGCTGGATGAGTTGAAAGCCAGGTTGCTCAAGGACGGCCTGGATGCCGACACCTTCAACCGCCTCAAACAGGCTGCCATCGCGCGGCAGGCTTGGGCCGTGCAAGGCAACAGTGCGTTGGCCGATTACTACTGGGGCGCGCTGGGTGACTACGAAGACGGCCGTTTCGCCGACCCGGCCAAGGAACTCCAGGGGGTCACGCTGGCAGAAGCCAACAAGGCCATGCGCGAATTGCTCTTGCAACCGGGTTATCTGCGGATCGAGAGGCCGTTGATGAGTTATGACCAGGTCATGTGGGCGATTGCCGGGGTCTTGGGGTTAGGGGTGTTTGGACTGTTGGCCTGGCGCGTCCATCGCAATCGATAACCTCCTTTGTGGGAGCCAGCTTGTCTGCGGGCTCCTACAGTTCGGTGTGTATCCATGAATGCGATTTGACCTCGCCACACCGCCCTCCTCGGCGGTAACCTGTCGGGGATATTTCCTACGACTATTGTGAATCGCCGAATGCCTACCCTGACCTTGTTCGTACAGCGCATCCTCGAGTTGATGAAGCGCTACCCAGGGGTCATTGCGCTCGGCGGTTTCATCTCCGGGGTCGGCAGCTTCATGCTGGTCGATCGCCAGCAAGGCCTGGCGACCTGGATCACCATCATCATGGTGCTCAGCTGGATCTGGCTGATGCTGGAAAACAGCCTCACCAAGCTTTTCACCCGAATCTTCAAGCGCGAAATCCCCCAGCCGCTGCTGCGCTACGCCACGCAGATGATCCACCAGGAAAGTCTGTTCTTTGTCCTGCCGTTCTTTTTCATCACCACCACGTGGAACAGCGGCCAGTTGTTTTTCACCGGGCTGCTGTGCATCGCCGCGCTGATTTCCATCACCGACCCGCTCTACTACAAATGGCTGGCGCCCCGGCGCTGGGCGTTTCTGGCGGTGCACACCCTGACGCTGTTCGCGGCGCTGTTGACCGCCCTGCCCGTCATCCTGCACCTGACCACCTCCCAGAGTTTCAAACTGGCCCTGGGCACGGCTGTCGTGCTGTCGTTCCCGAGCCTGGCGTCGATCTTCCCCATTCGTACCGTGCGCAACGCGCTGGCCATTCTGAGTATCACCGTCGGCATCGGTGGCGTGGGTTGGGTGCTGCGCTCGTGGGTGCCGCCGGCCACGCTGTGGATGACCGATGTGGCGATCAGCACGCAAATGCAGGACCGCACGCCCGGCAAAAGCCTGGACGAAGTCAGCGCCGAGCAGATCCGTGGAGACGGCCTGTACGCCTACACCGCGATCAACGCCCCGCGCGGCTTGGACGAGCGGATTTACCATGTCTGGCAGTTCAACGGCAAAGAGGTCGACCGCATCGCCCTGGATATCCACGGCGGGCGCAAGGAAGGCTATCGCGCCTGGACCCACAAGCAGAACTTCCCCGGTAACCCGGCGGGCAAGTGGCAGGTTCGGGTACTCACCGAGGATGGCCAGTTGATCGGTGTGTTGCGCTTCAAGATCACAGACAGCACACCGACCAAAGAAAAGTAATGGGGTTCGTGCTATTACGTAGATCTGTGTAACAGCCGAACAAGCACGGAGCTTATGACCAGCAGCACAATGGCCGGCAATGCCCAACTGGACACCGCTCACTCCCCCGCTCAATTGCGGGTGACGGGTGATTGGACGCTTGCCCATTACGCCGAACTCAAGGACCTGAGCGAAAAGCTTCGCGGGCAATACGACGACAGCACCCACATCGACCTTAACGGCCTCGGCGCGCTCGACACCGCCGGCGCCTCGCTGCTGGTGGAATTGCTCGGTTCGGACCGCCTCGGCAAATCCGCCGAACATCCCGACTGCACCTTGTCTGTCGCCGATCGTGCCTTGTTGCAGACCGTTTATTGTTCGATGACGGACTTCTGCGTACCGATCAAGGAAGCGGAAATCGGCGTCGGCATTCAACTGCTGACCCGCATTGGCCGCGCGGTAGACGCCGTCTGGCAAGACACCCTGCAATTGCTGGGCTTCGTCGGCCTGATTCTGGAAACCATCGCCCGCGGCCTGTTCCGCCCGAAGCGCTGGCGCATCACGCCCATGGTCGCGCACATTGAACAGACCGGCCTCGACGCCGCCCCCATCGTTGCCCTGCTGACCTTTCTGGTGGGCGCCGTCGTGGCGTTTCTCGGGGCGACGGTGCTGAAGAGTTTCGGTGCGAGCATCTTCACCGTGGACCTGGTGGCGTTCTCTTTTCTACGTGAATTCGGCGTGTTGCTGACCGCGATCCTGATGGCCGGGCGCACCGCCAGTGCGTTTACCGCGCAGATCGGCTCGATGAAGGCCAACGAAGAAATCGACGCCATCCGCACCTTGGGTCTCGACCCGATGGAGTTGCTGGTGGTGCCACGCGTGCTGGCGCTGCTGGTCGCGCTGCCGATGCTGACCTTTCTGGCGATGCTCTCGGGGATTGTCGGCGGTGGCGTGGTCTGCGCCGTGGCGCTGGATATCTCGCCGGCGATGTTCTTGTCGCTGCTGCAAACCGACATCGGCGTTCAGCACTTCGTGGTCGGTATCGTCAAAGCGCCGATCTTTGCGTTCCTCATCGCCGCCATTGGTTGCCTTGAAGGCTTCAAGGTCAGTGGCAGCGCCGAATCTGTGGGTGCGCACACCACGTCGAGCGTGGTGCAGTCGATTTTCGTGGTGATCGTGCTCGACGCCGTGGCCGCGCTGTTTTTCATGGAGATGGGCTGGTGAGTCGTCTACCCCGAGCGCCCTCCGAGGCGGTGATCGAAGTCCGTGGGCTGTGCAATCGCTTTGGCCGCCAGAGTGTGCACGAGAACCTCGACCTGGATCTGTACAAGGGCGAAATCCTCGCCGTGGTTGGCGGTTCCGGCAGCGGCAAATCAGTGCTGCTGCGCAGCATTGTCGGCCTGCGCCAGCCCAGCGAAGGCGTGGTGAAGGTCTTTGGCAAGAACCTGCCGACGCTGTCCGAACACGAGCGCTCGAAGATTGAACGGCGCTTCGGTGTGCTGTTTCAGAAAGGCGCCTTGTTCTCTTCGCTGACCGTGACCGAGAACGTCGCCCTGCCCCTGATCGAACACGCCGGCTTGAGCCGCAATGATGCCGAGCACTTGGCGGCGGTGAAACTGGCGTTGGCCGGGTTGCCGCTGTCGGCGGCGGACAAGTACCCCGCCTCGCTGTCCGGCGGCATGATCAAGCGCGCGGCACTGGCCCGTGCGTTGGCGCTGGACCCGGACATCCTGTTCCTCGACGAACCCACCGCCGGCCTCGATCCCATCGGCGCGGCGGCCTTCGACCAGTTGATCCTGACTTTGCGTGATGCGTTGGGGTTGAGTGTGTTTCTGGTGACCCATGACCTCGACACGCTCTACACCATCACCGACCGCGTGGCGGTACTGGCGCAGAAGAAAGTGCTGGTGGCGGACGCCATCGACAAGGTTTCGGAAACCGACGACGCGTGGATTCACGAATACTTCCATGGCCCTCGCGGCCGCGCGGCGCTGACAGCCGCTCAACAGTTGAATGAGGTCTGACATGGAAACCCGAGCCCATCATGTATTGATCGGCCTGTTCACGGTGATTGTTGTGGCAGGCGCCCTGCTCTTCGGCTTGTGGCTGGCCAAGTCCAGCGTCGACACCGAGTTCAAGGATTACGAAATCGTCTTCAACGAGGCGGTCAGCGGCCTGTCCAAGGGCAGCGCCGTGCAATACAGCGGGATCAAGGTCGGTGACGTGGTGACGTTGCGCCTGGACCCGAAAGACCCGCGTCGGGTGTTGGCGCGGATTCGTCTCGGCGGCGATACGCCGATCAAGGAAGACACGCAAGCCAAACTGGCGCTGACCGGGATCACCGGGACGTCGATCATTCAGCTCAGTGGCGGTACACCGCAGAGCCCGACGCTCAAGGGTCGGGATGGCAACTTGCCGACGATTGTGGCTTCACCCTCGCCCATCGCTCGGTTGCTCAATGACAGCAACGATCTGATGGCCGGCGTGAACGTGTTGATGCACAACGCCAATCAGATGTTTTCGACGGAGAACGTCGAGCGCATCAGCAAGACCCTCGAACATCTGGAACAAACCACCGGCACCATCGCCGATCAGCGCGGTGACCTCCGTCAGGCGATGCAGCAACTGGCATCGGTCGGCAAGCAGGCCGGTGCGATGCTGGAACAAACGTCGGCGCTGATGCGCAACGCCAACGGTCTGCTCAACGACCAGGGCAAGCACATGTTCGGCAGCGCCGAGCAGGCGATGAAGTCGCTCGAGCAAAGCAGCGCGACGATCAACAAATTGCTGACCAACAATCAGGATTCGCTCAACAGCGGCATGCAAGGCCTCAATGGTCTGGCCCCCGCTGTACGTGAGTTGCGCGATACCTTGACCTCGTTGCGCGCGATTTCCCAGCGCCTGGAAGCCAACCCGAGCGGTTACTTGCTGGGCAATGACAAGAACAAGGAGTTCACGCCATGAAGCTGACTCACATCGCCCTCCTCGGCGCTTTTGCGCTGACCAGCGCCTGCTCGATCCTGCCCAAGTCCGAGCCGTCCGATGTGTATCGGTTGCCCTCGGCCCAGAGCGTTTCTCCCAGCCACGGCACGCCGCAGCGCTGGTCCTTGCGCCTGACCAAGCCGCAGGCCAGCGAGGCGTTGAACAGCCCGCAAATCGCCGTAATTCCGCAAGGCGATCTGATCAGCAGCTACAAGGCTTCCCGCTGGAGTGATCCGGCGCCGGTGCTGCTGCGCAATCGCCTGCTCGATGGTTTTCAGCGTGACGGTCGGGTTGCGTTGTTGAGCACCGACGACAGTAATTTCCAGGCGGACCTGGAATTGGGCGGGAGTTTGCAGGCGTTCCAGACTGAGTATCAGGGGTCGGCTGCCAGCGTGGTCGTGCGGCTGGATGCGTTGTTGGTTCGCGGTTATGACCAGCGCATCCTCGCCAGCCGCCGCTTCGAAGTGCGCCAGCCATTGAGCGATGTGCAGGTGCCGGCAGTGGTGGCCGGGTTTGGCCTGGCCAGTGATCAATTGACCGCGCAGGTGGTGAGCTGGGCGGTGGAACAAGGACAGAAACTCGCGCCGCCACCAAGGCCTTGAAGCCAACACAATCCCAATGTGGGAGCGGGCAAGCCCGCTCCCACAAGGGTTTTCGGTTAGCCGAAGAACCAGTAGCAGACACCGATCGCGCCCAGTACACCGGCCAATTCAGCCAGCAACGCACACCCCACCGCATGCCGTGCCCGCTGAATCCCTACGGCGCCGAAGTACACGGCCAACACATAGAACGTCGTCTCTGTACTGCCCTGAACCGTCGCCGCCACCAACGCAGGGAAGCTGTCGACCCCAGACGTTTTCATGGTTTCGATCAGCATCGCCCGTGCGGCGCTGCCGGAGAACGGTTTGACCATCGCCGTCGGCAGCGCGTCGACGAAGCGCGTGTCCCAACCAGCCCATTCCACCAGATGACGAATCCCGTCGAGACCGAAATCCAGCGCGCCGGACGCCCGTAATACGCCGACGGCACAGAGCATCGCCACCAGATACGGCAGCAGATTCTTCGCCACGTCGAAGCCTTCTTTCGCACCCTCGACGAAGGCCTCGTAAACCTTCACTTTGCGCAGCGCGCCGATCACCAGGAACAGCATGATCAGCCCGAACAGCGTCAGGTTGCCGAGGATCGATGACAGGCCGGCCAGCGCGGTCGCCGAGAGCGTCGCCAGCAGCGCCATGAAGCCGCCGAGCGCCAGGGCGCCGGGGATCAGATAGGCGAGCACCACGGGGTCCCACAGGCGCAGACGCTGCATGAAGGCCACCGACAGCAAACCCACCAGCGTCGAGCAACTGGTGGCCAGCAGGATCGGCAGGAACACCAGCGTCGGATCCGGCGCACCTTGCTGCGCGCGGTACATGAAGATCGTCACCGGCAGCAGGGTCAGGGAGGAGGCGTTGAGCACCAGAAAGAGGATTTGCGCATTGCTGGCGATGGTGGCGCTGGGATTCAGCTCTTGCAGCGCCTTCATGGCTTTAAGGCCGATCGGCGTGGCGGCGTTGTCCAGGCCCAGGCCGTTGGCAGCGAAGTTCAGGGTGATCAGGCCGATGGCGGGGTGACCGGCTGGCACTTCCGGCATCAGGCGCAGGAACAACGGGCCCAGCGCCTTGGCCAGCCATTCGACGATCCCGGCCTTCTCGGCAATCCGCAGAAAGCCCAGCCAGAGGGTGAGGGTGCCGAACAGCAGGACCATGACCTCGACCGACAGCTTGGCCATGGCGAAAATGCTTTCCACCATCGCCGCGAAGATCCCGGCATTCCCGCCGATCAGCCACTGCGCCAGCGCCGACACGGCCGCGACGATGAAGAAGCCAAGCCACAGGCCATTGAGCATCAGTTAAATCCCCCGAAGAATGCGGCGAATGATAGCGGGGTAGCCAGAAACGACAAACCCCGGATTTCTCCGGGGTTTGTTTGTGTGGCTGGCTCGGGTCACTGTGGGAGCCAGCCAGCCTGCTGGCGATGAGGCAGGCACGTTCAACATTTCTGTTGTTTGATACACCGCTATCGCCAGCAGGCTGGCTCCCACATAAAAGCCAGATTCCACAGGGTTCAGCTATCAGTTGCGGGAAATCTCGCCAGCCGGCAATTTTTCCTTGCTGCGCCAGTGCGGCAGCGAGTTCCAGTAGCGCTGGCCCTTCGCATCGTCGTACATGCCTTCCCAACGGGAGATGACCAGTACGGCGAGGGCGTTGCCGATCACGTTCAGAGCGGTACGCGCCATGTCCATGATGCGGTCGACACCGGCGATGAACGCCAGGCCTTCCAGCGGGATACCCACGCTGCCCAAGGTCGCCAGCAGCACCACGAAGGACACACCCGGAACACCGGCGATGCCTTTGGAGGTGACCATCAGCGTCAGTACCAGCAGCAATTGCTGGCTGATCGACAGGTCGATGCCGTAGAGCTGGGCAATGAAGATGGCCGCGATGCTCTGATAAAGCGTCGAACCGTCGAGGTTGAACGAGTAACCGGTCGGCACCACGAAGCTGCAAATGGCTTTCGGCGCGCCGTAGGCTTCCATCTTCTCGATCACACGCGGCAGCACGGTTTCGGAGGAGGCGGTGGAGTAGGCCAGCACCAGCTCATCCTTGAAGATGCGCATCAGTTTGATCACCGAGAAGCCGAACAGGCGAGCGATCAGGCCCAGCACCATGAAGGCGAAGAAGGCGATAGCGAAGTAAACCAGGATGACCAGTTTGGCCAGCGGCAGCAGGGACGCGAAGCCGAAGTTGGCGACGGTCACCGCGATCAGGGCGAAAACGCCGATCGGGGCGTAGTTCATGATCATGTGGGTGACCTTGAACATGCTTTCCGAAACGCCCTGGAACATCGTTACCAGCGGGTCGCGCAACTCGGGCTTGAGGCTCGACAGGCCGAGACCGAACAGCACCGAGAAGAAGATGATCGGCAGCATTTCACCGCGAGCGATGGCCGCGAAGATGTTCGACGGGATCAGGTTGAGGATGGTTTCGATGAACGCATGTTCATGCTGTACCTCGGCGGCCGTGGCCTGATACTTGGAGATATCCACCGTACCCAGCGTGCTCATGTCGATGCCGGCGCCCGGGTGGAACACGTTGGCCAGCACCAGACCAACGACGATGGCGATCGTGGTGACGATCTCGAAGTAGATGATGGTCTTGAGGCCGATGCTGCCAAGTTTCTTCGCGTCACCGACGCCTGCAATGCCGACGATCAACGACGAGATCACGATCGGGATCACGATCATCTTGATCAGACGGATAAAGATATCGCCTGCCGGTTGCAGAACGTTGCTGATCCACCAGGCCTTCTCGGCACTGAAATGGTTGAGCAGCGCACCGATTGCAATCCCCAACACCAGACCGATGAGGATCTGCCAGGCGAGGCTGAGCTTTGCCTTCTTCATATCTTTACCCTTACTTGCGTTTGACTCAGGCAGATGCAGCAACTGGAACGCCGGCGGCGAAAAAGTCTTGTGCATCTGCCCCCGTATAAGGTGCCCCGGAGCGAGTATTTATGGCTCTCTGGCAGGCGAAAAAAGGCGCAACTATTCCGATGCAAGGATGCGACGTCTAATGCCGTAAACGCCTACCCTATGCCGAATCGGCATGAGGTTTTTTTACTGAAACCGACGTCGCAATCGGTTCGAATGTGACATTTCGGCAGGCATAAGTGCCGTGAACCGGCCATTTCAGGGCCTGTCGAGTGTTTTTTGATCAGTTGTGCAGGAGGGGTATTTCAGAAAAATCGGACGATGACAGGCGAGAAATCGCTACGAAAACAGGCGTTTTTTTCTCGATGTACGGTCACGCAAGAAACACCGGGAAAAGTATTTTCCAGTGATCCTCAGTAACCCTGTGAGGGTAGAGAAGCGAAACCGAGCGGATCGCTCTAATACAACGCTTTGCGCGGATAAGCTCTTCGCAAGCCCGTCGAGCGCTGGAGGCTCGGCGAACTTGCGTCGCAGCTTTTTCCTGACCCGGCCCTTTCGCAGGTACTCCCTGTACCCGTAGGTCACTCCGCCCCTGAAACAGGCAGAACGTCCCGACCCCTTGGTCATGCGTCTACCTTCCTCGGGTAGCGCATTGGAGAGAAGCAATGCTGCTTCTTTCGTGTGACAAATTCAGTACCAGTTCGGATCTTTTTTCAGTTGTTCCATCAACAGGTCCTGCATACCTTGGTCAGGCTTGCCGAGGAAGCGGTAATCGGCGTGCCGAGTCGGCGACTTGTCGGCCGGCAACCCGGCAGGCACTTCGACCAGCATGGCATACGCATCCTTCTTGTCGAAGCTGACGGCCACGATCAGGCGTTCGTTGAGGCATGTGTCATGCGATTCGCAGAGCGGCCCCACCAGATACTTGTCGCCATCTTCTTCCACCGCATTCATTTGCTCGGCATCGCCGGACAGGTTCATTACCCATTCCGGCAGGCGTTCTTCCTTCTTCACCACGCCCTGCCAGGTGTCGTGAAACTGCGGGTCTGCGCTTAACAACTCGTTGACCCGCGCCTGGCCATCATTGGCCGCCATCACGGTGGCACTGCCGCCCAGAAGCAGGGCGGCTGCCATCGTTTTCAGTGAAACGTTCATCTTCAACCTCGACCGCGACGGCCAAAGAAGAACGAAGCAATGAACATCACCAGGAACACGACAAAGAGAATCTTGGCGATACCCGTGGCGGTGCCCGCGATACCACCGAAGCCCAGTACCGCAGCGATGATGGCAATGATCAAGAATGTGATTGCCCAGCTCAACATGGTGATTCTCCTTACGCTTCTATTTAGAGGTGTTGCTCGTGATGCTTATCCCGGCGCAGCGAGCGCGCCAAGTTCGTGTGTTTAGAACACCCAACGTTCGTGACGTGGCATCTCGTCCGCAGGCTGAGCCTGGTCGACATCCATCATTCGCATCGGGACGCTGTCGGCGAAGCTGCTGCTGACGGCGCTGAAGTGGGTTTGGGTCGGATGCTGAATCGGCACGCGTGGCACTTCTTGCTGCTGGCTCTGCTCCCAACGCTGAAACTGCTGGCCGCCGATCAAAGTGATCAAGAGCGCCAGAACAGCAAACAGACCTTGCTGGATATGCAGTGGCGAGATTCGCAATTGGGCGGCACGTTGGCGATTCATCCTGAAGCTCCTCCCACTTCTGTGGTGATCTTGTAATGGGCTAGGTGTTGCTGAATGCCCTGGTTATTCAGGTTGTTGCAGCCTGCGTGCCAGTTTTTTATGATTAAAAACACTATAAAAATCAATTAGTTACGTTATTTATGAAAATCGTGTCGGACGCATCCTGCACGATGGCCCTTTCACAGTCGTGCGTAATGCACGATAGATCCGTAGGTACTTTCACTTTTTTTGAATTGCGGGGAGGGCGCGGATGTCACAAGGGGAGATGGGGAATCTCCTGAAAACCGGCTATCTGATAAAAAAACAACAAAATCAGGCGATTAGCCGTAGGGTGAGGAGAGAGCTACCCTGCTGTAGTCGGAATCGACCAGAATCAACCATGCAACTTGCCCGATTATTCCGGGACTAACCAAGATCATTCTTTAAGGAGCGTAGGAAAATGGAATCAGCCACTGAGCACCAAGGCCGCATTCTGCTGGTGGACGACGAGTCCGCCATCCTGCGAACGTTCCGATATTGTCTTGAAGACGAAGGCTACAGCGTCGCCACTGCCAACAGCGCGGCCCAGGCTGATGCGCTGCTGCAACGCCAGGTGTTCGACCTGTGCTTCCTGGATTTGCGCCTCGGTGAGGACAATGGCCTCGACGTGTTGGCGCAGATGCGCATTCAGGCGCCGTGGATGCGCGTGGTGATCGTCACCGCACATTCGGCTGTGGACACCGCGGTGGATGCCATTCAGGCCGGCGCCGCTGATTATCTGGTCAAGCCGTGCAGCCCCGATCAATTGCGCCTGGCCACCGCCAAGCAACTGGAAGTGCGGCAACTGTCGGCACGTCTGGAGGCGCTGGAAGGTGAAGTGCGCAAACCCAAGGACGGTCTGGATTCCCACAGCCCAGCGATGAAAGTGGTGCTTGAAACCGCACGCCAGGTGGCCAGCACGGATGCCAACATCCTGATCCTCGGCGAGTCCGGTACGGGTAAGGGTGAACTGTCTCAGGCCATTCACGGCTGGAGCAAACGCGCGAAAAAATCCTGCGTCACCATCAACTGCCCATCGCTGACCGCCGAATTGATGGAAAGCGAGCTCTTCGGCCACAGCCGTGGCGCGTTCACCGGCGCCAGCGAAAGCACCCTCGGGCGAGTGAATCAGGCTGATGGAGGAACGCTGTTTCTCGACGAGATCGGCGATTTTCCCCTGACGTTGCAACCAAAATTACTGCGTTTCATCCAGGACAAAGAATATGAGCGCGTTGGCGATCCGGTCACCCGCCGCGCCGATGTGCGCATCCTCGCGGCCACCAACCTCAACCTTGAAGACATGGTCCGCGACGGCCGTTTCCGCGAAGACTTGCTCTATCGCCTGAACGTCATCACGTTGCACCTGCCGCCGCTGCGCGAACGACGGGAAGATATCCTGAACCTGGCTGACCGTTTTCTGGCCCGGTTCGTCAAGGAATACGCACGTCCGGCGCGGGGTTTCAGTGATGAAGCCCGTGAAGCGCTGCTCAGCTATCGCTGGCCCGGTAACATCCGCGAGTTACGCAACGTGGTCGAGCGGGCAAGCATCATTTGTCCACAGGAGCGGGTCGAAATCAGCCACTTGGGCATGGCCGAAACTCCGGTCAACAATGCGCCACGCATCGGCGCAGCGTTGAGTCTGGATGAGCTGGAGAAAGCTCACATCGGTGCGGTCCTCGCTACCGCCGACACCCTGGATCAAGCCGCCAAGACGCTCGGCATCGACGCTTCGACGCTCTACCGCAAACGCAAGCAGTACAACTTGTGAGCCTTGCACGATGAAACTGGCGATGAAGTTGCGTACTCGGCTTTTTTTGAGTATTTCCGCCCTGATCACCGTAGCGCTGCTGGGACTTCTGCTCGGCCTGGTCAGCGTGATGCAGATGGCGGGAACCCAGGAAGCGCTGATTCGCAACAACTTCGTCACCCTGGACCTGGGCCTGAAGATGCGTCAGACCTTGGGCGATCAACTGATCCTCATGCTGGGTGACAAACCCGATGCTGCAGCGTTTGAAGCGTCCAAACAGCATTATTTTCAGCTGCTGGATGAAGGCATCGCCCATGAGCAGAGCCAGGCGAGCAATCCATACGGGTTCAGAAAGGCCAAAGACGATTACCTGCGGTTTCTTGAGGCGCTTGACCAGACACGCGATCCGTCTCATGTCCTGAGTGGCAACGAAGACCTCACCGAAAAATTCAACGTGTTGCGCAACGGGCTGATTACCGAGCACAAGCGAGCGCTGGATAACATCAATCAAACGCAACGTCAGGCGCGGGAACGAGCGCTGCTGATTGCCGGCCTGCTCGGGCTGGTCGGACTGGCGGTGCTGATCATCGGTTTTGTCACCGCTCATGCGATTGCACGCCGTTTCGGCGAACCGATCGAGGCCTTGGCCCAGGCCGCCGACAACATCGGCCAAGGCAATTTCGAGGTAACCCTGCCGATTTCCTCGGCAGTGGAAATGAACCTGCTGACCAAGCGATTCGGGATCATGGCCGAGGCTTTGCGTCAGCATCAGGCCACCAACATCGACGAGTTGCTCGCGGGCCAGCAGCGTTTGCAGGCGGTGCTCGACAGCATCGACGACGGCCTGCTGATGATCGACCGCGATGGCCATCTGGAACACCTCAACCCGGTGGCGCAGCGCCAGTTGGGTTGGGACACCGATCGTCTTGGCCAAGGGCTGGGCACCGCGCTCGAACGACCCGAGCTGGATCAACAGCTGCAATTGGTGCTGCGGGGCGGTACGTTGGAGCGGGCGCCGGAGGACCTGAGTATCGAAGTCGATGGCGAGTCGCGGTTGCTCACCTACAGCCTCACACCGGTCAGTCATACTCAGGGCCATATTCTGGGCGCGGTGATGGTGTTGCATGACGTCACCGAGCAGCGTGCTTTCGAGCGGGTGCGCAGCGAGTTTGTGTTGCGCGCTTCCCATGAGCTGCGCACGCCGGTCACCGGGATGCACATGGCATTCGGCCTGTTCCGTGAGCGCGCGCATTTCCCGCAGGACTCGCGAGAAGCTGATCTGCTGGACACGGTCAATGAAGAGATGCAGCGTTTGATGCAGTTGATCAACGACTTGCTGAACTTCTCCCGCTACCAGAACGGACTGCAGAAACTCTCGCTGGCGCCGTGCTCCATCGAAGAGCTGCTGGAGCAGGCCCGGTCGCGATTTGCCGATTCGGCGCAAGAGAAGGGCATCGACCTGCTGGTCGAGGTACAAGGGCCGTTACCGTGGTTGCAGGCCGATCAGCCGCAACTGGAGCGAGTGCTCGATAACTTGATCGACAACGCTCTGCGCCATACCGGCCCTGAGGGCCAGATACGCTTGCAGGCACGGCGTCATGGGGAGCGGGTGATCATCAGCGTCGAGGATAATGGTGAAGGCATCGCCTACGGCCAGCAGGGGCGTATCTTCGAACCCTTTGTTCAGGTTGGGCGCAAGAAGGGTGGCGCAGGGCTCGGCCTGGCGTTGTGCAAGGAAATCGTGCAGTTGCACGGTGGACGGATGGGCGTTTATTCGAGGCCGGGGCAGGGCACGCAGTTCTATATGGCGCTGGCGGTTTAACGCGCGTTTACGCCTCGTCATCAAGGCGTCGCCCGGCCAGTCGCCTACCCCGGGTAATCAGCTCGATGAACTGAACGGCGCTCAATGCATGGGCGAACAACCAGCCCTGGCCGAACTTCACCCCTTCACTGCTCAAAAATTGGGCCTGGGCCTCATGCTCGATGCCTTCGGCAATCACCTTCAGGTGCAGTGACTGGGCCATGCGAATGATGTGCGGTGCCACGCCACTGCTGGCGGCGTCATGCCCCAGCGCATCGATGAAGGCTTTGTCGATTTTCAGGCAGTCCACTGGCAGGGTTTGCAGGTAGGCGAGGCTGCAATAGCCGGTGCCGAAGTCATCGATCAACACCTGATGCCCGACATCGCGCAGGGCTTGCAGGTTTTCCCGCGCCACCACCACGTCAATCAATCCCCGCTCGGTCACCTCAAAGGCAATCTGTTTGGCCGCAACCCGGTGCAAAGTCAGCAGGCGCGCCATCACCTGACCGATTCGCGGCACCATGACATCGCACGCCGCGAGGTTCACCGAAATGTACAGTTGCGGATTGGCCCGCAACAACTGCCCCAGCTGTTCCAGCAGGCGTTGCAGGACGAAGTCGGTCATCTGGCGGATCTGGCCGGTGTTCTCCGCCATCGGAATGAACAGATCGGGGCTGGTCAGGGTGCCGTCCGGCCGACGCCAGCGCAGCAACGCTTCGGCGCCGACACAGTTGCGGCTGTCGAGGTCGAAGATCGGTTGATACAACACCTGCAACTCGCCTCGTCGTATCGCACCGGTCAATTCGGCGTCCAGCGACTGCCGCTGGCGCACCAGCAAAAACACCATGAAGCCCACACACACGCCTAGTGCCAGGCTGGCCGGCAGTAACCACCACCAGACGCTCGCCACATGCTTGCCGGTGCGCGGGGTGATCAGCACCAATTGGTACTCTGGGTTGTTGGTCGGCATGCGGTAGATGAGGTGACTCTGAGTGATCTGCAAGGCATCACTGCTTTTCGGTGGCCAGGGTTCGGTCGGTGGCCAGACCTGGGACGATCCCAGAACCGGGATCGCACGTGTGCCGTGGTCGAGTACCACCAGAAGGCTGCTTCCCGGTGACAGATCGACCATGTCGGTCAAATGCCCGCGAGACGTCGCGACGCGAAAATTGCCACGCCCGAGCATCAGCGCGGCCCGGTTTTCGTCGGGTTCGGTGGTGGTGTTCAGCCAGTAGCTGTAGGTGGGGCCTTTGATGTCCGGTGCCCGGATCAGCGACAGCCCTTCCTGGCGAGGACGGTTCGAGCAGATCCGCGAGGCATCCATATAAGCGGCTTCGTAAACGAAGCGGTAATTGAAGGTGACCTGCTGCAACGTCGCGATCATTTCGTCGTCGCAGCTTCGCAGTGGTTGAGCTTCGAGATCATCCAGGCTCTCGCGCAGCTGTCCGAAAAGCTGTTCCAGGCGGGCAAGGAAGCGCTCGCCCTGGGCATTCATTTCCAGGCTTTCATTCTGCTCGACCTGATGCAAGGCCATGAAAAGGCTGCCGGTCATCAGCAATGTCGTGCTCAAGGCAGCAGCCAGTATCGCCAAAAACCAGGGGCGATAGAACCAGCTACGAAGTGTCTCTCGAGCAGCAGGCATATGGGAATATCCGAAGAATTACCAATGAGTTATAGCTGCTGATTGGGAAAAAGCCCGGACCGTCGGGCGGGCGTCATTATTTTGTCTGATTCAACACCTGAAGCAGTGCGGCGGTTTGCGCGTCTGGCAGGCCATCGAAGCGCGACGGTCGGAAATGCATTTGAAACGCTGCGATCACATGACGCGTCGCCACATCCAGTTCACCGGTTTGTGGCGTGGCATACCCCAGGCGGGCCAACTGCCCCTGAAACCAGCTGATACTCGGCATTTGTAAATCGAAACGGGTTTGTTGACGCGCCACAGCCTGCTCGTCAGGCCAGACGCCGAGGCCTTCGGCGGCAAGACGTTTCCAGGGGAAAAGCGGCCCCGGGTCAAGCTTGCGCAGCGGAGCGATGTCGCTATGGCCGATGATGCTGCGTGGGTTGATGGCATAGCGCTTGCTGATGTCTTTGAGCAAGACGATCAGAGACTGGACCTGGGCTTCGCTGTAGGGGTACCAGTAGCGCCCGCCGGTCGGGGTTTCCTTGAATCCCGGATTGACGATTTCGATGCCGATGGAGCTGGAGTTCAACCAGGTACGGCCTTGCCACTCACTTTCACCGGCGTGCCACGCCCGCTGGCTTTCATCCATCAACTTATAGAGGGTGGCGTTTGTATCGTCGCCGATCAGGTAGTGGCTGCTGACTTCGCCACGGGTCAGCAATTGCAGCGAGCGTTCGAGCGAGGCGGAGGTGTAATGCACCACCACGAACTGAATGCGGCTGTCGTGATTGACAGAGGGATGGCTGGTGTCGAACCGGGGACCGCTGGTGCAGCCGGCCAACAGGATCAGCGACACGATGAGAGCAAGATATTTCATGGCAGAAGGCAATACACGCGAGACAGTAATGCAACAGTGTAACGTACTGCCTGGCGCGAGAATGGTTGGCGCGAACTTTTAAACAAAATGGAACAATTGGCTGTCAGCCCAGTTCCACTCGGTTACGGCCAGCATGTTTTGCACGGTACAGCGCCTGATCGGCTCTTTTAAGCACCACATCGCTGTGTTCGCCGGGCTTGAACGCTGTCAGTCCCATGGAAATAGTGATGGTCACCGGCTCACTTTTGAAATGAAACGGGCAGGCTTCGATCGCCGCGCGCAAGCTTTCCAGAAGTTTCGCGCCGACGGCCGGCGCTGTGGCGGGCATTAACAGGACAAATTCTTCTCCGCCAAAGCGGGCAATGAAATCTGTCCCACGCAGGCGTTTGCGCAACACCGTGGCGATGATTTTCAGTACTTTGTCGCCCGCCAGGTGGCCATAGTTATCGTTGATGCGTTTGAAATGGTCGAGGTCGAGCATGGCCAGCAGAAGGGTGTTGCCGTGCTGCTGCCACTGTTGGATTTCGTGGTCGAGCCGTTCGCTCCAGGCCGCCCGGTTCGGCAGCCCGGTCAGCGGGTCGATCAAGGCTTTCTGGCGTTGCTCTTCGAGGTGTTCGCGATAACCCTGGGCTTCCTGCTCCATGTGCGCCACCCGTTCGGCCAGGCCTTTGAGGCGGACGGCCACTTCCTGTTCGCGTTCGTCGCGCTGTTTCTGGTGTTGGTCCATGGTACCGAGCAGGCCTTCGAGGTGGTTCTCCAGCACGTGCTTGAGGTCCTCCAGGTCTGCGGCGTCCTGCATGCTGCTCTGCAATCCGTCGACTTGCTCGCGGATCTGCGTGTCCATTTGCCGAGCGGCAGATCGGTTATCGTCATGGCCATCGCTGGCGGCTTGCAAGTTGCTCTGGAACGACTCAAGGCGTTCGTTGAGTTGCTGCAAGTAAACTTCGAACTCGTGCTGGCCGCTGTTGTTGATTGCCAGCATCAAGGTTGCCAGGTCATCGAGGATCGGCAGCAGTTCGTACCAGTTCAAACCGTTTCGCAGGCGATCACGCATCGCTTCGGCTTGGGGGCGGTGACGCTCGGGCAGCGACAAGTCGTCGAGCAGTCCCAGTAGCGTGTCTTCGATGTGCTTGGCCACTGAGCTGTAGGATGGCTCGGGCGAGTCCGGAAGGGCGTAGAGAATATCGTGTTCTGGCTGTTCCGGATCGATGGCGGCCAGCGCTTGGGCCATGGCCGAGGGCAGTGGCAGGCTGTCGAGAAACACCACCGGAGTCAGTTCATCGGGATTGCCGGTCGGTTGAGCCTCGACAACCGGTGTGATTGCGGCGGGTGAAGGCTGGTTTGGTTGTTGAGCCTCCGGTTGTGCCGGTGTTTCCGGTTCGGGCGCTTGCAGGGGTTCAAGCACTGGTGGCACAAACGCCACGACCGTCGGGGGCGGCGGGGTGTCTATTGGCGTCTCGATCACCTGCGGCTCGGCAGCGGTTTCGGCTTCGGGCACGGTCGCTGGTGGCTCTGCAACGGCTGGCGAGGATTCGACGGTTACTCGTGGCGCCTCGGCAGGCAAAGCAGCCATGGTTTCGACAGGCACCGGAGCGGACACCTGGGCCTCAGGCGCCGCCGCTTGCGGGGTGGCTTCATCCGCTTCACGACTGCCGAACAATCGTTGCAGTAAACCCGGACGACCAGGTTCTGCCGGATTCTCCAGCTGACTCAAGGCTTTGCCCTGCAGGCCGCTCAGTTCGCTGAGCAGCAACGGGATCTCGCGCGCCTGGCTGACGCGTCCTTCCAGGGTTTTGGCGAAGTTCTTGAGTGGCCGGCTCACTTCCCGGGGCAGCGGCAACGTTTGCAGTTGTGCAACCAGCGAGGTCAGGGCGGCACTGGTCTGATTGACCCGGGTTTCGCGACGCTGTTCGGAGTCGAGTACAGCTTTTTCCAGTCGTGGAAGCAGCGCCGCCAGACCCGCATCCATATCGTTGGTGCGGATGACTTCACGCATTTCTTTCATGCACTGGTCTACTGCGCGGTCGGTGCCTTCGGCCGCTAATGTACTGCGCACCAAACCACGGCGCAGCAGGTCGAGCCTGGCGTCCCAGCGACGCTCGAGTTTTTCCTGTTGTTCGATGCTTTTGAGGTATTTCTCTTTCCAGCGCTGTGCTTCGTCGCTCATTCAGGGGTTCCGCGAGGGGCAGGACTCAACGCGGGGAATGCATCGGCCGTGAGCGAACCCGGCAGACGAATCTCTACCGCGACCGGCAGGTGATCGGAAATAGGTTGTGCCAGCACTTCGACCTTTTCCAGTGTCAGGGTCGGGCTCAGCAGAATGTGGTCCAGGCAGCGCTGCGGGCGCCAGCTGGGGAAGGTCGCCTCCAGTTGCGGCGCGAGCAGACCGAGGTCTCGCAACGCGGAGTTTTGCAGCAGGTCACTGGCATGAGTGTTCATGTCGCCCATTAGCACCTGGTGTTTATAGCCGCCAATCAACTCGCGGATATAAGCCAGTTGCATGCTGCGGGTACGTGCACCCAGCGCCAGATGCATCATGACCACCACCAGCGCTTCCGGACCTTCGCCGAAGCGCACCAGAATCGCTCCGCGACCCTTGGGCCCCGGCAGCGGATGATCTTCGATCGCCCACGGGCGCAGACGGCTGAGCACGCCATTGCTGTGCTGGCCGAGGCGACCTAGGTTGCGATTGAGTTGTTGATACCAGTAGGGGAAGGCGCCGAGTTGTGCCAGGTGTTCCACTTGATTGACGTAGCCGGATCGCAGGCTGCCGCCATCGGCTTCCTGCAGGGCGACCAGATCGAAGTCGCCCAACAGATTGCCGATCTTTTGCAGATTGTCGGCACGCCCGGTGTGCGGCAACAGGTGTTGCCAGCCCCGGGTCAGGTAGTGCCGATAGCGCTCGGTACTGATGCCGACCTGGATGTTGAAGCTGAGCAAGCGCAGACGGCTGTCTGCGGGCAAGCCCGTCGATTCCAGGTGATGTTCGTTGACCCGCGGATCGTGCAGGCCTACGACGCGTTCAGTTCCCCAGCGGCGCATGGCAGTCGCCGCGCTTAGTTGGCAGCAGCCTTGTTAGCGGCTCGCTCTTTGTCGACCAGTTTGTCGGCCAGTTGCAACGCCTGCTCGGCGCCGCCGGCAGAACCCACGTCAAAGCGATACTTGCCGTTGACGATCATGGTTGGAACGCCGGAGATTTCATACTTTTTGGCCAGCTCGCGAGCTTTGTTGATCTGGCCCTTGATGGCGAAGGAATCGAAGGTCGCCAGGAACTTGTCCTTGTCTACGCCTTGAGCCGCCAGGAAGTCGGCCATTTCATTCTTGTCGACGAGTTTCTTGTGCTCTTTCTGGATCGCATTGAAGACCGCCGCGTGCACCTTGCTCTCGACGCCCATGGCTTCGAGGGTCAGGAACATCTGGCCGTGTGCGTCCCATGGGCCGCCGAACATCGCAGGAATGCGCACGAAATTCACGTCGGAAGGCAGTTTCTCGACCCAAGGGTTGATCACTGGCTCGAACGCGTAGCAATGCGGGCAGCCGTACCAGAACAGCTCCACCACTTCGATCTTGCCAGGCACTGCAACCGGAACCGGATTGCTCAGTTCGACATAAGGGGCGGCAGGTGCTTCGGCGGCTTGGGCAGTCATGCCGAACAGGCTGGCAGCGACGAGTGCGGCGCTGATGATCAGATTACGCATGCTTTACTCCTGGACAATTTTGGTCGCCTCGCGCGACCTGTTTTCAGACAGGTCGTGGCGGGCTTGAGTTCTGTAGTGTAACGGCAGCAGGCACAAAAAAGGGTGGCCTGAGCCACCCTTTTTATACTTGCTGCGACGGATTAATAGAGCGTTAACGTTGCAGGAGATGTACACCTCGCATAACGCCCTATCCGCCGGTCTTAGTGCAGGCCCTGAATGTAGCTGGACACCGCAGCGATGTCTTCGTCGCTCAGGCGTTTGGCAATGGTCTGCATGGTTTTGGTGTCGCCATCGTTGCTACGACCGCCTTCTTCCTTGCGGAAGTCGGTCAGCTGCTTGGCAATGTATTGCGCGTGCTGGCCACCCAGGTGCGGGAAGCCGGCGGCCGCGTTGCCTGCGCCATTAGGCGAGTGGCAGCCGGTGCAGGCTGGCAGGCCCTTGGCAATGTCGCCACCACGGAACAATGCTTCACCGCGAGCCACGACTTTCGGATCGGCGGCGCCAACGCTGCCTTTCTGGCTGGCGAAGTAGGCGGCGATATCGGCCAGGTCCTGATCGCTCAGGTTGGTCAGCAGCCCGGTCATTTCCAGTACCGTGCGTTTGCCGGACTTGATGTCGTGCAGCTGCTTGTTCAGATAACGCTCGCCCTGACCTGCCAGTTTCGGAAAGTTAGGCGCCATGCTGTTGCCATCCGGGCCATGACAGGCGCCACATACTGCGGCTTTCGCCTGACCAGCAGTCGCATCACCTGCAGCATGGGCAATACCGGAAATCCCCACGGTCAACAGCAGACTCACGATCAATTTGTTCATCAGCTAATCCAACTACGGCTAAGGGTTAAAGAGTTATGGACCGGGATCACTCGCTCATCCACTGGATGATGACTTGGTAATCCTCGGCACTGCAGTCCATGCACAAACCACGCGGCGGCATCGCCTTGAAACCCTGGGTCACGTGTTGCACCAGCGTCTCCATACCTTTCGCCAACCTCGGCGTCCAAGCTTCCTGATCGCCCTTTCTGGGCGCCATGGGGAGTTGGCCGGAATGACAGGCACCACAAACACGGTTGTACACAGCTTCCGGATCCTGTGTAGCCTGAGCGCTGTAAAGCGGCATCAAGACACCGGCAGCTAGCAGCCATTTCGTCATAAAACGACCTTTTCAGGGTTGAGAGCGTTGTGCGTTCTAATGCGCAATCAAGGTCAATCGCTCTCGTGAACTTCATCCTACGCTGGGACAAAGCGCACACAAAATCTGCGGCATTATATACTGGCGTCACTGAAACGGAAACGACACCGCTTGCCGCGTCCATTCCCGGCGCCGCCCACATCGGAAATCCCATGCAACTCAAGAACCCCATCCTCGGCCTGTGCCAACAGTCCACCTTCATGCTCAGCGCTGCCAAAGTCGACCAATGTCCCGACGACGAAGGCTTTGAAGTGGCCTTCGCCGGGCGTTCCAACGCCGGTAAATCCAGCGCGTTGAACACCCTGACGCATGCCAGCCTGGCGCGGACCTCGAAAACCCCGGGTCGCACGCAACTCTTGAACTTCTTCAAGCTAGACGATGATCGGCGTCTGGTCGACCTGCCAGGTTACGGTTACGCGAAAGTACCTATCCCGTTGAAGCTGCACTGGCAGCGTCACCTGGAAGCTTATCTGGGTGGTCGCGAGAGTTTGAAAGGCCTGATTTTGATGATGGACATCCGTCATCCAATGACCGATTTCGACCTGCTGATGCTCGATTGGGCCGTCGCCAGTGGCATGCCGATGCACATTCTGCTGACCAAAGCGGACAAACTGACCTACGGCGCGGCGAAAAACGTCCTGCTCAAGGTGCAGTCGGATATCCGCAAAGGCTGGGGTGATGCGATCACCATTCAACTGTTTTCGGCGCCAAAACGTCTGGGCCTGGAAGACGCCTACACTGTACTGGCGGGCTGGATGGAGCTGGCGGACAAGGGCGCGGAGCCCGTCGAGCAGTAAATCGCAGGCAAAAAAAACCCCGGACTTCTTATGGGGAGGGGGAAGTTCCGGGGTCCAAGTTCCGGACCGCTAGGGCGGGGTCCAGATATCTGCCAACACTTAACACAACATAGGAGCATTGAAGGGCTTCACCAGCCATTCAGTAACTCTGAGTGGCACTTCACAGGTTTAGTTCCGGCGTTTCAGAAACCATTTGAAATAAGCCGGATCGCTATCCGAAATAAGCGCCCTTCGCCCGTCTGCCGCGGCACTATGCCGCAGCATTACGATCCTGTAGATCAGTGAGCCTCATCCCAGTTATTGCCTACGCCAACCTCGACCAGCAGCGGCACATCAAGCTTCGCGGCTTCGCTCATGTGCACGCGAATTTCCTCACGAACCTGATCGATCAGGTCTTCACGCACCTCAAGCACCAACTCATCGTGTACCTGCAGGATGACTTTGGCGTCGAGACCTGATGAGGTCAGCCAGTTATCCACAGCCACCATGGCTTTCTTGATGATGTCCGCCGCCGTGCCTTGCATCGGCGCATTGATCGCCGTGCGTTCGGCGCCTTTGCGCAGGGCCGGGTTTTTCGCGTTGATTTCCGGCAGGTACAGACGACGACCGAAGAGGGTCTCGACAAAACCTTGCTCGGCCGCCTGGGCGCGGGTGCGCTCCATGTACTCAAGAACGCCTGGATAGCGGGCGAAATAGCGGTCGATGTACGCCTGGGACTGTTTGCGATCGACGCCGATCTGCTTGGCCAGGCCAAACGCACTCATGCCGTAGATCAAACCGAAGTTGATCGCCTTGGCGCTGCGGCGCTGATCAGTGGTGACCTCTGCCAGCTCGACGCCGAACACTTCGGCGGCGGTGGCTTTGTGTACGTCCAGGTTATTGCGGAAGGCGTGCAGCAAACCTTCGTCCTTGGCCAGGTGAGCCATGATTCGCAGTTCGATTTGCGAGTAGTCCGCGGCCAGCAGCTTGTAGCCTTTTGGCGCTACGAACGCCTGACGAATCCGCCGACCTTCGGCGGTGCGGATCGGAATGTTCTGCAGGTTCGGATCGCTGGACGACAAACGTCCCGTCGCCGCGACAGCCTGATGATAAGACGTGTGAATCCGCCCGGTGCGCGGGTTGATCTGCTCCGGCAGGCGGTCGGTGTAAGTGCTTTTCAGTTTGCTCATCGAGCGGTATTGCATCAGCACTTTGGGCAGCGGGTAATCCTGCTCGGCCAGTTCCGCCAGCACCGCTTCGGCCGTTGAAGCCTGACCCTTGGCGGTTTTGCTGAGGATCGGCAGACCGAGTTTTTCGTACAGGATCACGCCCAATTGCTTCGGCGAACCGAGGTTGAATTCCTCACCGGCGATGGCAAATGCCTCACGCTCCAGCGCGACCATCTTTTCGCCCAGCTCAACGCTCTGGATGCCCAGCAGGTTGGCGTCGACCAACGCACCCTGACGTTCGATTCGCGCAAGCACCGGCACCAGCGGCATTTCGATGTCGCTCAGGACCTTGCTCAGGCTCGGAATTGCATTGAGCTTTTCCTGCAGGGTTTGATGCAGGCGAAGCGTTACGTCGGCATCCTCGGCGGCATACGGGCCGGCCAGTTCCAGGGAGATCTGGTCAAAGGTCAGCTGCTTGGCGCCTTTGCCGGCGATGTCCTGGAAGCTGGTGGTGGTGTGATTCAGGTACTTGAGCGCCAGGCTGTCCATGTCGTGGCGGGTCGCGGTCGAGTCCAGCACGTAGGATTCGAGCATGGTGTCGAAGGCGATGCCTTGCACGGTGATGCCGCAGCTCTGATCGCCGCCGATGGCGCAGTTGGCCAGGATGTTCATGTCGAACTTGGCGTGCTGGCCGACCTTGAGTTTGTTCGGATCTTCCAGAATCGGTTTCAGCGCGCGAAGTACGGTGTCGCGATCCAGTTGATCCGGCACGCCCATGTAGGAATGGGTCAGAGGAATGTAGGCGGCTTCGTTGGCTTGTACCGCGAACGACAGGCCGACCAGTTGCGCCTGCTGCGCATCGATGCCGGTGGTTTCGGTATCGAATGCGATCAGCCTGGCGTCGTTGAGTTTCTTCAGCCACAGGTCGAAATCGGCCTGGGTGAGGATCGTGGTGTATTTGAGTTCGCTCTCGACGGCCGCTTCTTCAACCACCGGCGCGGTGACTTCCTGGCCGGAACGCTTGGCGTCACGCTGGTTTTCTTCGAACCAGCTTTTGAACTCGAGCAGGGTGTAGAGCTCGGCGAGCTTGTCGTGATCCGGCTTGCCCATTTGCAGGTCATCAAGGCCGATGTCCAGCGGCACGTCGATCTTGATCGTTGCCAACTGATAGGAGAGGAAAGCCATCTCCTTGTGCTCTTCGAGCTTGGCCGGCAGGGTTTTCGCACCGCGAATCGGCAAGGTCGGGACGATATCGAGCTGGGCATACAGCTCGGTCAGGCCGCCGTTTACGCCGACCAACAGTCCGGAAGCGGTCTTGGGGCCGATGCCCGGAACGCCGGGGATGTTGTCGGACGAATCGCCCATCAGTGCCAGATAATCGATGATCTGCTCGGGAGCGACGCCGAATTTCTCCTTCACGCCTTCAACGTCCATGCTGCTACCGGTCATGGTGTTGACCAAGGTAATGTGGCCGTCGACCAGTTGCGCCATGTCCTTGTCGCCGGTGGAGATGATCACTGGGCGGTCAGCGGCAGCACTGCTGCGCGCCAGGGTGCCGATCACGTCATCGGCCTCGACGCCTTCGACGCACAGCAGCGGGAAGCCCAGGGCGATCACGCTCTGATGCAGCGGTTCGATCTGCACGCGCATGTCGTCGGGCATGCTCGGGCGGTTGGCCTTGTACTCGGCGAACATTTCGTCCCGGAATGTCCCGCCCTTGGCGTCGAACACCACGGCGAACGGACTGTCCGGGTACTGCTTGCGCAGACTCTTGAGCATGTTCAGCACGCCTTTGACCGCCCCGGTCGGCAGACCTTTGGACGTGGTCAGCGGTGGCAGGGCGTGAAAGGCGCGGTACAGGTAAGAAGAACCGTCCACCAGGACGAGGGGGGCTTGGCTCATGAGCAGGATCAACCTTTTCGGCGGGTCCGGCGCTAGAATAGCGGGACCGTTGACGACAAAGGGACAAGGTTATCATGCGCACACTAAATCGCCTGTTGCTGGCTGGCTTGTTTGCAACCGTTCCACTGGCCGTCATGGCGGCGGATGATGCACCGACTCCGGAGCCGGAAGTCACGATCCGCACGGAAGGGGACAAAGTCATTCAGGAGTACCGCCAAAACGGTTTCCTGTATGCGATCAAGGTTACGCCGAAGAATGCACCGCCGTATTTCCTGGTACGCGCGGACGGGTCGGATGCGAACTTCATCCGCTCGGATCAGCCGGATATGCTGATTCCGTCGTGGAAGATTTTTGAGTGGAAGTAGTTTCTTAATTTCAATCGGCGCTGGCTCAAGCAGCGGCGCCCGTACTGGCAGTTAAAACATGTCTGTGTTCACCCCGCTGGCTCGGCCCGAGCTGGAAACCTTTCTCGCCCCCTACGGCCTCGGCCGCCTGCTTGATTTCCAGGGGATTGCTGCCGGCAGCGAAAACACCAACTTCTTTATCAGCCTGGAGCAGGGCGAATTTGTCCTGACCCTGGTTGAGCGCGGTCCGGTTCAGGAGATGCCGTTCTTCATCGAATTGCTGGACGTGCTGCATGAAGCCGATCTGCCGGTGCCCTATGCCTTGCGCACCACCGACGGCATCGCCTTGCGCGAACTGGCCGGCAAGCCTGCGTTGTTGCAGCCGCGTCTGGCTGGCAAGCACATCAAGGTCGCCAACGCACAGCATTGCGCCCAAGTGGGTGAGTTGCTCGGACACCTGCATCTGGCAACCCAGGCCAACATGATCAAGCGCAAGACCGACCGCGGCCTGGACTGGATGCTGGAAGAGGGCACGCAGCTGTTGTCGCACCTGAATGCCGAGCAGAGCGATTTGCTGCAGCGGGCGCTGGACGAAATCACACAGCAAAAAGAGAAAATCCTGGCGCTGCCACGGGCCAACATCCACGCGGACCTGTTCCGCGACAACGCGATGTTCGAAGGCACGCACCTGACCGGGTTGATCGACTTCTACAACGCGTGCTCGGGGCCGATGCTCTACGACGTGGCGATTGCCTTGAACGACTGGTGTTCGGACGACGACGGGTTGATCGACGGCCCACGAGCGCGGGCGTTGCTGGGGGCTTATGCCGCGTTGCGACCCTTCACCGCTGCCGAGGCCGAGTTGTGGCCGACCATGCTGCGTGTGGCCTGTGTGCGGTTTTGGCTGTCGCGATTGATTGCCGCAGAGACATTCGCCGGGCAGGACGTGTTGATTCACGATCCGATGGAGTTTCAATTGCGATTGGCGCAGCGGCAGAAGGTCAGTACGCCGTTGCCGTTCGCCCTCTAAAAGCATCGCGGGCAAGCCACGCTCCCACAGGGCCTGTGTTGTTCATAATATTGGCGAACGACACAGGCCCTGTGGGAGCGTGGCTTGCCCGCGATTGGGGCGACACGATTTTCTGGACTACAACGACTCCAGGCACCCCGCCAAATCATTCCCCAACTTCTCCAGCATGTGCTCGTACCCCTGAGCAGTCGCCGGCGTATACCCGCCCAGCGCATCCAGCTCCGCCAGTTTCACCGGCAAACCTGCCACCAGCGTTTCCGCCAGGCGCGGCCGCAACGGTGGTTCGCTGAATACACAGGTCTTGCCCACTTCCTGCAAACGGGAGCGCATCGCCGCGACGTGCTGGGCACCAGGCTGCACTTCGGCGGCGACGCTGAACACACCAGTGTGCTTGAGGCCGTAAGCGTCTTCGAAGTAGTCGAACGCTTCATGGAACACAAAGTACGGTTTGCCTGCGATACTCGCCAGCCGCGCCTTCAAGCGCAGGTCCAACGCGTCGAGACGGTCATCAAATGCTTTGAGATTGCTCTGATAGCGCGCCGCGTTGTCCGGATCGATAGAGCTCAGGTCCGCGGCCATTTTCGCTGCGATCACCCGAGCGTTGACCGGCGATAACCACAAATGCGCGTCCAGGCTGCCCGGACGGTGATCGTGATCATGCTCGTCGGCTTCTTCGGCGTGCGAGTGACTGTCTTCGGCGAAACGGCGCAATTTCAGTCCCGGCAAATCCTGCACGGCAACGCTCGGTAGCGTACGACCATTCATTACGCGAGGCAGGAAACCTTCCATGCCCGGCCCGATCCAGTACAACAGATCCACCGACTGCACCTTCCGTACGTCGGACGGGCGCAGCGCATAGTTATGCGGCGAAGCTCCCGGCGGCAGCAGCACTTCCGGAATCGCCACACCGTCCTGTACCGCAGCGGCAATCAACTGCAGCGGCTTGATGCTGGTGAGGACTTTGACGTCGGCCTGGACAGAACCGATCAGCAGAAAACTGGCGACAAATGCGACAAATACAGAAAAAAGTCGGGACACGATGACCACTCGTAGAGGCGAGAACGGGTAACATAATAACGTCTCTCACAAAACTCGTCGCCGCTCATGCCTAAAACACCGATTGCCAGCCGTCCCCACGACCACTCTCATTGCGTGCATAGCGCACTGTCTGAGGCCGATGCCTTGTGCGCACGTCAAGGCCTGCGCCTGACAGCCCTGCGCCGGCGGGTGCTGGAACTGGTGTGGCAAAGCCATAAGCCGTTGGGTGCCTACGACATCCTTGCGGTGCTCAGTGAGCAGGACGGCCGCCGCGCCGCGCCGCCGACCGTGTACCGTGCGCTGGATTTCCTTCTGGAAAACGGCCTCGTGCACCGCATCTCCTCGCTGAACGCCTTTGTCGGCTGCAATCACCCGGAACACGCGCACCAGGGCCAGTTCCTGATCTGCCGCGAATGCCACGCCGCCATCGAACTCGAACAGAAATCCATCAGCGACGCGATTGTCACCAGCGCCAAGGATGTCGGGTTCGTTGTCGAAGGCCAGACCGTTGAAGTGGTCGGCCTTTGCTCGGGTTGCCAGGGGGTTTGATGAGCAACGCGCTGATCCGCCTTGAGCAGGTTGCTGTCACGTTTGCCGGGCAAAACGTGCTGGATAACATCGAGCTGAGCGTCGAGCCGGGGCAGATCGTCACCCTGATCGGCCCCAACGGTGCCGGCAAAACCACCCTCGTGCGTGCGGTGCTCGGTCTGTTGAAGCCGGACAGCGGCAGCGTATGGCGCAAGCCGAAACTGCGCGTTGGTTACATGCCGCAAAAACTTCACGTCGATCCGACGCTGCCGCTGTCGGTGTTGCGCTTTCTGCGCCTGGTGCCGGGCGTGGATCGTGTTCGCGCCTTGGCCGCCCTCAAGGAAGTCGGCGCCGAACAGGTGATCGATAGCCCGGTGCAAAGCGTTTCCGGCGGTGAAATGCAGCGCGTGCTGCTGGCCCGGGCGCTGTTGCGCGAGCCTGAATTGCTGGTGCTTGATGAACCGGTGCAAGGCGTAGACGTGGCCGGTCAGGCCGAGTTGTACAGCCTGATCACCCGTCTGCGTGACCGTCACGGCTGCGGCGTGTTGATGGTTTCCCACGATTTGCATTTGGTGATGAGCACCACCGATCAAGTGGTCTGCCTCAACCGTCACGTCTGCTGTTCCGGCCATCCCGAGCAGGTCAGCGGCGATCCGGCTTTCGTCGAGCTGTTCGGAAAGAACGCCCAAAGCCTGGCGATTTATCACCACCATCACGACCACGCGCATGATCTGCATGGTTCGGTGGTCAGCGCGGCCCCGTCGGCCCAACCTCACGTTCACGGAGATAGCTGCAAGCATGGCTGATTTTCTGCTCTACGCCCTGCTTGCAGGTCTGGCACTGGCGCTGGTGGCGGGCCCGTTGGGTTCGTTCGTGGTCTGGCGGCGCATGGCTTATTTTGGCGACACGTTGTCCCACGCCGCTTTGCTCGGCGTGGCGTTGGGCTTTCTGCTGGATGTCAGTCCGACGGTGGCGGTCACCGTCGGTTGTTTGCTGTTGGCGGTGTTGCTGGTGACTTTGCAACAGCGTCAGCCGCTGGCGTCCGACACGCTTTTGGGAATTCTCGCACCGAGCACGCTCTCTCTGGGGCTGGTCGTACTAAGCTTCATGCACGAAGTGCGGATCGACCTGATGGCGTACCTGTTCGGCGATTTGCTGGCGATCAGCCCGACCGATCTGGCATGGATTCTCGGGGGCAGCGCCGCTGTTCTGGCTTTGCTGATAACGTTGTGGCGGCCATTGCTGGCGATCACGGTGCATGAAGAACTGGCCAGGGTAGAAGGTTTGCCCGTGCCGGCGCTGCGCCTGACCTTGATGTTGCTGATCGCCGTGGTGATCGCGGTGGCGATGAAAATTGTCGGTGTGTTGCTGATTACATCGCTGTTGATCATCCCCGCCGCTGCGGCACAACGTCACGCCCGGTCACCGGAACAGATGGCACTGGGCGCGAGCCTGCTGGGCATGCTCGCGGTGTGTGGCGGGCTGGCGTTGTCGTGGTTCAAGGACACCCCGGCGGGCCCATCGATTGTTGTGACGGCCGCCGCACTGTTTCTGCTGAGTTTTGTCCTGCCCCGTCGAGGGGTGTAGACTTGCTCGTTTTTTGCGCAAATAGAGAGTCGCAGGAATGAAGCCGTTCGCCTCCCGTTATCTGCTCCTTGTCGCATTTTCGCTGCTACTGGGCGCATGCCAAAGCACGCCACCGGCGGCCCCCGAGGCCACTGATGCGCGGGCCACGGCCATCGCACAGCTTGAGCAAAGTCTCGCCAGCAGCGAACTGGCTACTGCCGAAGGTCAATTGGGCGCCTTGCAGGCCGAGTCACCCAACGATCAATCCCTTGAGCAATACCAGCGTCAATTGGCTGAAGCCTACCTGTTGCGCAGTCGCATCGTGCTGCAAAAAGGTGATGTGAATGCTGCCGCGACAGCGTTGAGCCGCGCTCGCGCGTTGATGCCCAAGGCGCCGGCGCTGACCGGCGGGGTCAACAATGCCATCGTCAATGCGCGCAAAGCTGAACTGGATAAAGCCGAAGCAGCGCTAAAGGCTGCCGAAGCCAAGCCGCAGGCAAAAGTGATTGATCCGACGGCTGAAAGCACCACGGTTGCGTTGAATCTCACCGACATGGGCAAACTTCGTCGGCAACTCGACGCTATCGCCGCCGATGTGGTGAATTATCAGTGTGATGTCAGCATTCAGGCGCCACGTACGCAGGACTACCCTTGGTTGGCGACGTTGTTGACCAAGCGAGTGAAGAAGCTGGACTCGGGGTTTGATCTGAATCTGGAAAAACAGATCCTGCGCAACATTCCGGCGCAGATGGTTTTGAGTCCGCGTAAACCCTGAAAGCATCGCGAGCAGGCTCGCTCCCACAGTGGATTTGTGGTCAACCTGTAACCCTGTGGGAGCGAGCCTGCTCGCGATAGCGTCCTTGCTATCGATACAAAACCTTAAGCCGGAATCGCCTTGGCCTTAGGCTCCCGATCCCACACCCGATGCTGCCCGATCGCGGCGAAAAACGGCTTGATCAACTTGGCATCCGTCCCCACGATCAACCCTGCATCAGCCTCCAGCTTCAGCACATCCAGCAACTGCTTCGCCTCGCCTTGCAGCGCGATTGCCTTCAAATGCTTGTAAGCCTCCAGCACGTAGTGCAGCGCCACGCCATCACCGCTCAACGCCTGGATGGATGCCGCGCCACCGGGCACGAACACCGCGTCGAATGCAATCGAAGGCAGCCCTTCCATCGAAGCATCCACGGGCAGTGACTTGCCGTCAGCGGTGGTCACCGGCGCCGAAGTCGGGCCAAGCAATTTGGCATGCGCGCCTTCTGCCATCAGCGCTTTCTTCATGGCATCGATAGCTGCGCCATCAACTCCATTGGCCGCCAGAATCGCCACTTTTCGGGTTTTGATATCGCCCGGTAGCAAGTTCGCCTGGCTCAGCGCGGGTGAGCGATCCAGTGTGACTTTGCGCACTTCGACCGTCCCGGCTTTCGGAGCGGGCAAGCCGAGGTTTTGCGCCACGCGTTTGGCCAGTTCCAGATCGATATTGGCGAGGATCTCGTTCACTTCGCGCGCCCGGATATGCTCTCGCTCCACCTTGCCCAACTCAAAACTGTAAGCCGAGATGATGTGTTCCTGCTCGTGCTTGCTCATGCTGTGGAAAAACAGCCGCGCCTGAGAGAAGTGGTCGCTGAACGACTCGCTGCGCTGACGGATCTTGTTGGCGTCGATGCGTTCCGGATAACTCTCGAAGCCGCCGTCCTGAGCGGCTGGCGGCGTCTCTTTCGGCCAGCCGCCATCAATGGAGTTGGGCTCGTAGGACGCACGACCCTTGTCGATGGTGGTGCGGTGCAACGCATCCCGCTGGCCGTTATGGAACGGCGCCACCGGACGGTTGATCGGGATCTCGTGAAAATTCGGCCCGCCGAGTCGGCTGATCTGCGTGTCGGTGTAGGAAAACAGCCGACCTTGCAGCAACGGATCGTTGGAAAAATCGATCCCCGGCACGATGTGTCCCGGGCAGAAGGCGACTTGTTCGGTTTCGGCGAAGAAGTTGTCCGGGTTGCGGTTCAGCGTCATTTTGCCCAGCGGCGTGATCGGTACCAGTTCTTCCGGGATCAGTTTGGTCGGGTCGAGGATGTCGAAGTCGAAACTGTGTTCGTTTTCCTCTTCGATGATCTGCACGCCCAGCTCCCATTCCGGGTAATCGCCCATCTCGATGGACTCCCAGAGATCGCGCCGGTGATAGTCGGTGTCCTTGCCGGCGAGCTTCTGTGCTTCGTCCCACACCAGCGAACACGTGCCGGCAGTCGGGCGCCAATGGAATTTGACGAAGCGCGATTTGCCCTCGGCGTTGATCAGCCGGAACGTGTGCACGCCAAAGCCCTGCATGCTGCGCAGGCTTTTCGGGATCGCCCGGTCGGACATTGCCCAGATCACCATGTGTGCCGACTCGGGCACCAGCGAGACAAAATCCCAGAAAGTGTCATGCGCCGAGCCGCCGGTAGGCATCTCGTTGTGTGGCTCGGGTTTTACCGCGTGAACGAAGTCAGGAAACTTGATTGCGTCCTGTATGAAAAATACCGGCATGTTGTTGCCCACCAGGTCGAAGTTGCCTTCGTCGGTGAAGAACTTCACGGCGAAACCTCGTACGTCGCGCACGGTATCGCCTGACCCGCGTGGACCCTGAACGGTGGAAAAACGCACGAACACCGGGGTTTGCTTGCCCGGATCCTGCAGGAAGCCAGCCTTGGTCAGCACTGAATGGTTTTCATAGCTCTGGAAGTAACCATGAGCGCCGGTGCCGCGGGCATGGACGATGCGCTCTGGAATGCGCTCATGGTCAAAGTGCGTGATTTTTTCACGCATGATGAAGTCTTCCAGCAGCGACGGCCCGCGAGCGCCGACCTTCAACGTATTCTGGTTATCCGACACCTTCACGCCCTGGTTGGTGCGCAAGGCCTGTTCGGTGGCGTCGGAGCGAAATTTTTCCAGGCTGTCGAGCTTGGTATTGGTGTTGCCGCGGTCCAGGGTATCGGTTCCGGCCAGAGCGCTTTTGGGGGCGGCAGGTTTTTTAGTACTCATCAGTCGTAGACTCCTCGTTGCGATTCCTGCCGTAGCCAGGAAGCTTATGCAGGCCCCAGGCACGGCACCGGGGGCGTTTTCGAGTTGCCTTATTAATGACTGATGGGGTTTTTAGCCGTTCCTTTTTTCTGACCTTTGATCGCGTTATTGCCAAATCGAAGGTTGAATGCGGAATAAATGCTAATAACCTCTATACGGACAGGCTAAAATGCGCGCCCGGCTAACCGCTGATCCTTTTTCAACGCGCCCCACAAGGTTCGCTACGTGATCGAGTTTCAAAACGTCCACAAAACCTACCGCGTCGCCGGTAAGGATATTCCCGCCCTGCACCCGACCAGTCTGTCGATTGAGAACGGTCAGGTCTTCGGCCTGATTGGTCATTCCGGTGCGGGAAAAAGTACCCTGCTGCGTCTGATCAATCGCCTGGAGAACGCCAGTGGCGGCAAGATCATCGTCGACGGCGAAGAAGTCACGGCGCTGGACGCCAACGGCTTGCGACGCTTCCGTCAGCAGGTCGGGATGATTTTCCAGCATTTCAACCTGCTGGCATCCAAGACCGTGGCCGACAACGTCGCGTTGCCGCTGACCCTGGCGGGTGAACTGTCGCGCAGCGAGATCGACCAGCGTGTGGCCGAGTTGCTGGCGCGGGTAGGTCTGTCCGACCACGCCAAAAAGTACCCGGCGCAGTTGTCGGGTGGCCAGAAGCAACGCGTCGGCATCGCCCGCGCCCTGGCGACCAAGCCGAAAATCCTGCTGTGCGATGAAGCCACCAGCGCCCTGGACCCGCAGACCACGGCGTCGGTCCTGCAATTGCTGGCCGAGATCAATCGCGAGTTGAAGCTGACCATCGTCCTGATCACCCACGAGATGGATGTGATCCGTCGCGTCTGTGACCAGGTGGCCGTGATGGACGCTGGCGTGATCGTCGAGCAAGGTTCGGTCGCCGAGGTGTTCCTGCATCCCAAGCACCCGACTACCAAGCGTTTCGTGCAGGAAGACGAGCAGATCGACGACAGCGAACAGCGCGACGATTTTGCTCACGTGCCGGGCCGTATCGTGCGTCTGACCTTCCAGGGCGAAGCGACCTACGCGCCATTGCTGGGAACCGTCGCTCGGGAAACGGGCGTGGACTACAGCATCCTGGCCGGTCGTATCGACCGCATCAAAGACATTCCCTACGGGCAACTGACCCTGGCAGTCACCGGCGGCGACATGGAGGCGGCGTTTGCCCGCTTCACCGCGGCTGATGTCCACATGGAGGTGCTGCGTTGATGGACGCCCTGACAAGTTTCTTCTCCAATATCGACTGGTTCGAAATCTGGCTGGCCACTGGCGACACCCTGCTGATGCTCGGCGGTTCGCTGTTGTTCACCGTTTTGCTGGGCTTGCCGCTGGGCGTGCTGTTGTTTCTCTGCAGCCCGCGTCAGTTGCTGGAAGCCAAAGGCGTATACGCGATGTTGTCGCTGGCGGTGAACATCCTGCGTTCATTGCCTTTCATCATTTTGCTGATTGTGATGATCCCGTTCACCGTGTTGATCACCGGCACTTCGCTGGGTGTCGCCGGTGCGATTCCGCCGTTGGTGGTCGGTGCCACGCCGTTCTTCGCGCGTCTGGTGGAAACCGCTTTGCGTGAAGTGGATCGCGGCATCATCGAAGCGACCCAGGCCATGGGCGCGACGACACGTCAAATCATCACCAATGCCTTGCTGCCGGAAGCCCGTCCGGGCATCTTCGCGGCGATTACGGTGACAGCTATTACACTGGTGTCCTACACGGCGATGGCCGGTGTGGTCGGCGCGGGTGGTCTGGGTGACCTGGCGATCCGTTTCGGATACCAGCGCTTCCAGACTGACGTGATGGTCGTCACGGTGGTGTTGCTGCTGGTGCTGGTTCAAGTGTTGCAAACCGTTGGCGACAAGTTGGTCGTACACTTTTCGCGCAAATAATTTATGAGCAGGCCATTTGCTGGCGGGCGCCGCAAACAGGCGCCGCAAGCGGATATTCACAAGGAGTTAGCTGAATGAAAAAACTACTCGTCGCGTTTGCTGCCGTTGCAGCCTTTTCCGCCCATGCCGACACCCTGACCGTCGCGGCCACCCCGGTCCCGCACGCAGAAATCCTCGAATTCGTGAAACCGGCCCTGGCCAAAGAAGGCGTGGACCTGAAGGTCAAAGTCTTCACCGACTACATTCAGCCGAACGTACAAGTGGCCGAGAAACGTCTGGACGCCAACTTCTTCCAGCACCAGCCGTACCTCGATGAGTTCAACAAGGCCAAGGGCACCCATCTGGTTTCCGTGGCCGGCGTGCACCTGGAACCGCTGGGTGCTTACTCCAGCAAATACAAAGCGCTGACCGAACTGCCGGGCGGCGCCAACGTGGTGATCCCGAACGACGCCACCAACGGCGGCCGTGCGCTGTTGCTGCTGGCCAAGGCTGGCCTGATCAAGTTGAAGGATTCGAACAACATCCTGTCGACCGTCAAGGACATCACCGAGAACACCAAAGACCTGAAAATCCGCGAACTGGAAGCCGCGACCATCCCGCGCGTGCTGACCCAGGTCGACCTCGCGCTGATCAACACCAACTACGCGCTGGAAGCCAAGCTCGATCCGGCCAAGGATGCGCTGGTGATCGAAGGCAGCGACTCGCCGTACGTGAACATCCTCGTTGCCCGCCCGGACAACAAGGACAGCGAAGACATGAAGAAGCTGGTTGCCGCGCTGCACAGCCCGGAAGTGAAAGCCTTCATTCTCGAGAAGTACAAAGGCGCGGTCGTGCCGGCGTTCTGATTTGAAGCTGTAACGAAAAATGGGGCGCATTCAATGCGCCCCATTTTTTATGCCCGAAACACGGACCTTGCAGGAGCCGGCTTGCTGGCGATGGCGTCCGTGAGATCGCCATCGCCGGCAAGCCGGGCTCCCACAGGGATTCGCGTCGCTTATTTGCGTTTAAGCATCACCGGCAATTGCGCCACCAACTTTGCGTTGTTCAACGGTGCGCGAATAAACCCGCGCTGTGTGCCGTCCGGCCCGATCACCGCCAGGTTGCCACTGTGGTCAACCGTGTAATTCGGCTTGCTGGTGTCCGCCGGAATAAACGGAATGCTCACCGCGTTGGCCAGTTTCTGAATGTCTTCCACCGACGACGCTGTCAGGCCCAGGAATTGCGGATCGAAATAGCCCAGGTATTGCTTGAGCTGCTTGGGCGTGTCGCGATTGGGATCGACGCTGACCAGAATGATCTGCAGTTTTTCCACAGCCTCAGGCGGCAATTCGCTCTTGATCTGCCGCAGTTGGGCGAGGGTGGTCGGGCAGATGTCCGGGCAGAAGGTGTAGCCGAAGAACAGCAGGCTCCATTTGTCTTTCAGCGCGTTGACGGCTACCGGTTTGCCGTCCTGATCGGTCATCGTCACGTCCGGCAGATTACGGCTTTGCGGCAACAGGATGATCCCGGCGTCAATCAACGCGGTCGGGTCGCCCTGGCCTTTGCCGGACAGCACTTTGTTGATGGTCAGGCCCAGGACCAGCGCGATCAGGGCGACAAGGATGAAGACGGTTTTCTGGGTTCGAGTCATAGGTTCAACAGTAGGTAGTGGTCTACGAGCAGCGCGATAAACAGCAGGAACAAGTAGTAAATAGAGTACTTGAACGTGTTGATCGCTGCGTGCGGCCGAGTGCCACGGTACAGCACCACGGCCCATTGCAGAAACCTTGCGCCCAGTCCCAGCGCACAAATCAGGTAAAGCATGCCGCTCATGTGGATCACGTACGGCATCAGGCTCACGGCCAGCAGTGCGAAGGTATAAAGCAGGATGTGAATCTTGGTGTAGTGCTCGCCGTGGGTCACCGGCAGCATCGGAATGTCGGCCTTGGCGTATTCTTCTTTGCGGTGAATCGCCAGTGCCCAGAAGTGCGGCGGGGTCCAGGCGAAGATGATCAGCACCAGCAATAGTGGTTCGGCGCTGATGTGGCCGGTGGCCGCCGTCCAGCCGAGCAGGGGCGGGGCGGCACCGGCGAGGCCACCGATGACGATGTTCTGCGGCGTCGCGCGTTTGAGGAAACCGGTGTAGACCACCGCGTAACCGAGCAAGGAGGCGAGAGTCAGCCAAGCGGTCAGCGGGTTGGTGAACGCCAGCAGCAACGCCTGACCCAGCACCGCCAGCACCAAGGCGAACGTCAGTGCCGCCGTCGGTGAAACCCGGCCTTCGGCCAAGGGACGTTTATGGGTGCGCGCCATCACTGCGTCGATGCGCCGGTCCACCACATGATTCACCGCCGCCGCACCGCCAGCGCACAAGGCGATTCCCAGATTGCCGAACACCAGCACCGTCCACGGCACCCCGGCGCGGGTCGCGAGGAACATGCCGACCAGCGAGGTGATGAGCATCAGCACCACCACTTTCGGCTTGGTCAGCTCCAGGTAGTCACGCCAGATCGCCTGACTGGGACGTGCGCCGATCAGAGTCGCCATGGCATCTCTCCTTTTATTGTTATGGGCCCGGCTGAATGTTTACGCGGGCTGAAGCGCCAGCGCGCAGGGGATTGCTGTTTGACCCGAACCAGACGGGTTCGCGCGTGGTAATTGACCAGCACCATCGTCAGCAACAGCGCGGCGCCGCCGGCGTTGTGGGCGACGGCCACCGGCAGCGGCAGGTGGAACAGCACGTTGCTGATGCCGAGGGTGATTTGGGCGGCGAGGGCGATCAGCACCAGCCCGGCGAGGCGGGTCATGCCGACGACTTTCAGTTGCCACGCCAGCCCGAGCAGTACCAGCGTCACCAGCAGCGCGCCGATGCGGTGAGTGACGTGAATCGCGGTGCGGGCATCGCTGTCCAGTTGTCCGCCGAGGTAATTGGGGCCGATGTGTTGGGTCAGGTGAAAACCGTTGGCGAAGTCCGCCGGTGGCAGCCATTGGCCGTGGCACGTCGGAAAGTCGATGCAGGCCACGGCGGCGTAGTTGGAACTGACCCAGCCACCGAGGGCGATCTGCCCGATCACCAGCAGCAACCCGGCCGTGGCCCAATACTGCAAACGACGCGGTACGGTCAGCGCCGGCAGCACGCCGGACAGGCGCAAGGTCAGCAGAAACAACAGGCTCAGCGTGGCAAAACCCCCGAGCAAATGCCCCGTCACCACTTGCGGCCAGAGCTTGAGCGTCACCGTCCACATGCCGAAAGCCGCTTGGGCAATCACCACGGCCAGTAAAAACAATGGCAACTTCACCGGTTGCCCTGGATGACGCCGATGAACCCAGGCGCGGCCGGCCAATACTGCAATCATCATCCCCAGCGCACCGGCGAAGTAGCGGTGGACCATCTCGTTCCAGCCCTTGTGGGCTTCCACCGGTGCATCAGGAAAATGCAGTTCGGCATGGGCCAGTTGGGCTTCGCTTTTCGGCACGCTGATAAAGCCATAGCAGCCCGGCCAGTCCGGACAGCCGAGGCCGGCGTGGGTCAGGCGGGTGTAGGCGCCGAGCAGCACCACAATCAGTGCCAGCAGGGTGGCAAACAGCGCGAGGCGAAATCCAGGTTTGGCCATGACGATGCCCTTATCCGATGTTCGACAGTTTCAGCAAATGGCGCAGGTCGTTGAGCAGATCCTTGCCCTTCACCGTCGGGTCGTAGCGCAGCACCAGATTGCCGTGCGGGTCGATGATCCACAGTTGCGGCACGGTTTTGTCGCCGGTGGTCTTACTGAAGGTGGTCAGGTCCATGGGAAAGCGCTGCAGTTGCGGGTATTCGCGGTTCAGCTTGGCTTCGTAGTCGCTGCTCAGCGGTTGTGCGGCGGCCAATGCATGACTGGCGCGAGAGGCATCGCGACCGAGGCCGATCTGGATTTGCCGCGCCAGATACACCAGTTGCTGGCAGTCCACCGAGCAATCTTTCGGCGCGGTGACCAGTATCTGCCAGCGTTGCTCTTGCGCCTGCACGCCGAGGTCGGCGCGGGTCTGGCCGTTGCCGATCAGTTCGCCGTGATAGCTGCGACCCTCCGGCACCCAGAACTGCAACTTGTACATGCCCGTGGCGAGGATCATCGGACCGATCACCCCGAGCAGGATCAGCAACAACTGCAAGCGACCCTTGCGCCGGTTCGCCGGCGTTTTCGCCTCAGACATGCTGGGTGGATTCATGGCCGCTCCCATGGTGTTTCTCCTTTGCGTTGTGCCAGCCGAGGTAGATAAAAAGGCCAAGCAGGGCGATCGACATGGCGAACCACTGCACGGCATAAGCGATATGTTTTTCCGGCCCCATGGCCACCACCGGCCAATCGGCCTGGTAAGTCGCGGGTCCGGTTTCTGCGCGCAATTCGTAGGCAAAACCTTCACGGTCCAGCGCCTTCCAGAGCTTCGATGAATCGACGGCGGTGACTAATTCAGGCCAGGTGGTGGTGTTCGGATCAGCATGCAATTGAAAGGTCGCGCCGGGCGAAACGTAGACCCAGGCATCAAGACTCAGCGTTTGCGTCGGCGTGGTGAACTGCGGCGGTGTACGCCGGTCCGGCCACGGCAGCCAGCCGCGATTGACCAGCAGCCACAGCCCGGTGGCCTGATCCTGAAACGGTTGCAGCAGCTCGACGCCGACCTTGCCGTCACGCTGACGGTTATCCAGCAGCAGGCTGTGCGCGGCATCGAATCGGCCGTGCAGTCGGACGCGGCGGAACGCTGGGTCTTCGGTGTGTTGCAGCTCGGTGCTGGCCATCGGTTCGGCGGCACGGCGCTCGGCGTAGGTGTGCAGCAGCGCGCTTTTCTCCGCCCCCCGGTTCAGTTGCCAGAAGCCGAGAGACACCAGCAGCGGCAGCAGGAATGCGACCACCAGCGTCGGCACGACGCCCGGGCGAAAGCGCTTCATGGCTTCGCCAGAAAGTCGGTCATCGCGATAGCTATACTCAAGTGCATCGCCTTACCCCCGGAGTCTCACCATGCTCAAAGCAGCCATCGTCCTGATGCTGATTGCCACGGTTGTCAGCCTGTTCAGCGGCCTGTTTTTTCTGGTCAAGGACGACAGCAGCTCGAACCGCCTCGTCATTGCCTTGAGTGTTCGTGTTGCCCTGGCCGCCATTACCGTCGGCTTGATTGCCTGGGGTTTTTTCAGCGGCCAGCTGGTGTCGCATGTGCCCTGGTAAGCCTTAGAGCACGTAGACGAAAACGAACAAGCCGATCCACACCACGTCCACGAAGTGCCAATACCAACTCGCCGCTTCAAACCCGAACTGGTGCTCGTTATCGAAGTGCCCGCGCATGACCCGCATCAGCATCACGAACAGGATGATGGTGCCCATGGTCACGTGGGCGCCGTGGAAACCGGTGAGCATGAAGAAGGTCGCGCCGTAGATGCCAGAACCCAGGGTCAGGCCCAGTTCGTGGTAGGCATGCATGTACTCTTCAGCCTGAAAGCCGAGGAACGCGCAGCCCAGTAACACGGTGATCGCCAGCCAGATTTTCAGCGCGCCGCGATGGCCCTTTTTCAAGGCGTGGTGGGCGATGGTCACGGTGACGCTGGAGCTCACCAGCAACACGGTGTTGAGCAGCGGCAGGCCCCAGGGGCTGATGACTTCCTTGGGTGGCGGGAACAATTTCGAGTCGGGGTTGTTCAGCAGTGGCCAGACGAACTCAAAGTTCGGCCAGAGCATATGCGCGATCCCTTTGGTGCCTTCCCCGCCGAGGGCCGGACCGGAGACATGGCGCACATAAAACAATGCGCCGAAGAAGGCGATGAAGAACATCACCTCCGAGAAAATGAACCAGCTCATGCCCCAGCGGAACGAACGATCCATCTGCGCACTGTACAACCCCTGGCGACTTTCCTTGATCACCGTGCCGAACCAGCCAAACAGCATGTAGGCCAGCAGCAGGCCGCCGACGAAAAAGATCAGCGGGCCGTGGGATTCCGGCCGCGCGGCCTTCAGATCGTTGAACCAGGTTGCCAGACCGAACACGGTGACGAACATGCCAACCGTGGCGATGATCGGCCATTTGCTCTGGGCCGGTACGTAATAGTGTTCATGAGTTGCCATTTATTGTTCTCCTTATCGGGCACGCTCAGCCGCCAGTGTTTACAGCTACCGGTGGATGTCGGGCGGTGATATCGAACAGCGTGTAAGACAGCGTCAGATGCTTCACATCCTTGGGCATGTCACGGTCAACGATGAAACGTACCGGCATCTCGATCCGTTGACCGGGCTGCAGCACTTGCTGGGTAAAGCAGAAGCATTCGGTCTTGTGGAAATAGGCCGCGGCGTTGCTCGGCGCGATGCTGGGTACAGCCTGAGCGCTCATCGGCTTATCGGTCGGGTTGTGCGCGATGAAAATCATCTCGTTGACCGCGCCCGGATTGGCTGTCAGTTCGTCGCTCTTGGGGTAGAAATCCCAGGACATGTCGGCGGAATTGGTCGACAGAAACTGCACCCGTACCTGCCGCGAGGTATCGACGGTTTGCTCGCCTTCGTATTGCCCGGCGGTCTTGCCGTTGATGCCGAACGCCTTGCACATCACGTCGTAGATCGGCACCAGGGCAAACCCGAAAATAAACATCGCCACCACCACCATCAGCAGACGGGTGACCAGTTTTTTCATCGAAATAGAATCAGCCATGATTCCAACTCCCTACCGGGAACCCTGTGGGCGCTGGCTTGCCAGCGATGCGGCCGACGCGGTGTGTCAGGCAGGCAGCCTTCGCTGGCAAGCCAGCTTCCACAGGCGTTCCTGCAAGGCCGAAGGCGTTCATTTCACTTCCGGCGGCGTAGTGAACGTGTGATACGGCGCCGGTGACGGAATGCTCCACTCCAGGCCTTCCGCGCCATCCCACGGTTTGGCCGGTGCCGGCTCGCCGCCGCGAATGGTCTTGATCACGATAAACAGGAAGAATATCTGCGTGGCGCCGAACATGAACGCGCCGATCGACGACACCATGTTGAAGTCGGCGAATTGCAGGTTGTAGTCCGGAATCCGCCGCGGCATCCCCGCCAGCCCCACGAAGTGCATCGGGAAGAAGGCCATGTTCATGCCGATGAACGACAGCCAGAAGTGCAGCTTGCCGAGGGTTTCGTCATACATGTGGCCTGTCCATTTCGGCAGCCAGTAGTAGGCCGAGGCGAAGATCCCGAAGATCGCCCCCGGCACCAGCACGTAGTGGAAGTGTGCGACTACGAAGTAGGTGTCCTGGTACTGGAAGTCCGCCGGTGCGATGGCCAGCATCAATCCGGAGAACCCGCCGATGGAAAACAGGATCACGAACGCCACGGCGAACAGCATCGGTGTCTCGAAGGTCAGCGAACCTTGCCACATGGTGCTGGCCCAGTTGAACACCTTCACCCCGGTCGGCACCGCGATCAGCAGCGTGGCGTACATGAAGAACAACTCGCCCACCAGCGGAATGCCGACCACGAACATGTGGTGCGCCCAGACGATGAATGACAGGAAGGCAATACTGGCCGTGGCATAGACCATCGAGGTGTAGCCAAACAGCGGCTTGCGCGAAAAGGCCGGGATGATCGAGCTGACGGCGCCGAAGGCCGGCAGGATCATGATGTACACCTCGGGGTGACCGAAGAACCAGAACACATGCTGGAACAACACCGGGTCACCGCCACCGGCGGCACTGAAGAAACTGGTGCCGAAGTGAATGTCCATCAGCATCATCGTCACGCACCCGGCCAGCACCGGCATCACCGCAATCAGCAGGAATGCGGTGATCAGCCAGGTCCAGACGAACAGCGGCATTTTCATCAACGTCATGCCGGGGGCGCGCAGGTTGAGGATGGTGGCGATCACGTTGATCGCGCCCATGATCGAGCTGATCCCCATCAAGTGGATGGCAAAGATGAAGAACGTCACGCTTTCCGGCGCGTAGGTCGTCGACAGCGGGGCGTAGAACGTCCAGCCGAAGTTCGGCCCGCCGCCGGGAGTGAACAGGGTCGACACCAGCAGGATGAACGCCGCCGGCAGCAGCCAGAAGCTGAAGTTGTTCATCCGCGGCAGGGCCATGTCCGGCGCGCCGATCATCAGCGGGATCATCCAGTTGGCGAGGCCGACGAAGGCTGGCATCACCGCACCGAAAACCATCACCAGACCATGCATGGTGGTCATCTGGTTGAAGAATTCCGGCTGGACGATCTGCAACCCCGGCTGGAACAGCTCGGCGCGAATCACCATCGCAAACGAACCGCCGAGCAAGAACATGGAGAACGCAAACCACAGGTACAGCGTGCCGATGTCTTTGTGGTTAGTGGTCAGCACCCAGCGCATCAGGCCTTTGGCGGGGCCGTGGGCATGGTCGGTGGCATGACCGTGGTCATCAATTACAGCGCTCATGGCCTGTCTCCTGCAAACAGATGGGCTGGGCGGGCCGGGGCGCACAGCCCCGACCGGTTCCTTGGGTGCGCAATAGACCGGGTCATTGGCTTTCCGCCTGTTTCAGCTCCAGCACTTCTTTAGGGGTGACCATGTCGCCCTTGTTGTTGCCCCAGGCGTTACGTTCATAGGTCACGACCGCTGCGATATCGACTTCCGAAAGCTGCTTGCCGAACGCCGCCATCGAGGTGCCGGGCTTGCCGTGGAAGACAATGCTCAGGTGATCCTTGATCGGGCCGGTGGCGATTTTCGAGCCTTTGAGTGCCGGGAACATCGGTGGCAGGCCCTGACCTTCAGCCTGGTGACAGGCCACGCAGGTGGTGTGATAGACCTTGTCGCCGCGCTCTTTGAGCTCGTCGAGGGTCCATTCCTTGCTGGTTAGTTCTTTGAGCTGCAGGGCCTCGGCCTTGCGCTCGCCCAGCCATTTTTCGTAATCGGCCTTTTCCTTGACCTCGACCACGATCGGCATGAAGCCGTGGTCCTTGCCGCACAGCTCGGCGCACTGGCCACGGTAAATGCCGGGCTTGTCGATACGGGTCCAGGCTTCGTTGACGAACCCCGGGATCGCATCGCGCTTGACCGCGAAGGCCGGCACCCACCAGGAGTGGATGACGTCGGCGGAGGTCACAAGGAAGCGCACCTTGGCGCCAATCGGCAGCACCAGCGGCTTGTCGACCTCGAGCAAGTAGTGTTCGCCCTTGGTTTCCTTGTTGTGAATCTGATCGGCGGGGGTGGCCAGGTTGCTGAAGAACTCGACGTCTTGGCCCAGGTATTTGTAGTGCCACTTCCACTGATAACCGGTGACCTGGATATCGATATCCGGCTCACTGGCGTCGTACATCTTGATCAGGGTCGCCGTCGCCGGTACCGCCATGGCCACCAAAATGATGAAGGGCACGATGGTCCAGAGGATTTCGACGGTGGTGCTTTCATGAAATTTCGCGGCCACCTGCCCGGTCGAGCGGCGGTGGAGGATCATCGACCAGAACATGGCGCCGAAGACGATGATGCCGATCACTACACAGATCCAGAAAATGGTCATGTGCAGGTCAAATACTGCGTGACTGATTTCAGTCGCTCCCGGCGCCATATTTACAGTCCAGGCGGCTTGCGCCTGACTGAAAATCGACCACAACAGGAGGCCCATCCAGACGTGTGGATGTCGCATCATTGCGGGTTCCCCTTATCGTTCTTGTTATCCCGCCGGCTTTCACCTGCGGCAAGGGAGCGGCTTTTTCAGACTACGAACTTGAATCGCCGGGTCTTGCTGCGTGTGCAGTCGGACGTCATCAGCTAACTCCATTCCACCCCGAGTATAGACAGCGACTGCTACCTCGCAATGTGGGGGCGTAAATCATCTGAAACAGCTAGGGCTTGCGTTCCAGGTCACGAATGGAGAAGGATGCAGGCGAGTGGTGGCACATCGATATAACTTTGACGTCTCAAGGATGAAATATTTATGACAAATGCGTCTTAGCCATTTTTGGATGCCAGCTAAGTTATGTCTTCCCTATTTCATTGCCTTTGTTTCCTGGAGTTTTCATGAACACCGCCGCATTGCGCGAGCAGATCCAAAAAGCCCAACAACACGAGGCCGAGACTGGCCTGCTAACGCGTCAACTGGAAAGCAAACTGCCTCATCTTCACCCATCGATCCAACTTCCGGAGGCGGATGCCAAGGGCGTGCTGACGCGTTTTGTCGCCGCTTACATCAATGAAGTGCCTGATCTGCTGGATGCAGCCAATGAAGTTGCCAGGGAAGCGGGTATCGAGTCACAGATCAAACCGGTGCTGGAAATCGCCGAGCAGTACTTCCTCCAGCCGCCAGCGCTCATGGCCGGGCACATCGGGCTCGACAGTCTGCTGGACGAGGCCTATCTGGCGCATCGGTTTGTCGAAGAGGTCAACGACCTGTACATCAAGCACTTTGGCCAGCCACTGATCCCCTTGGACATGACTGTCGCCAACCTGATTGCTCACCAGCTGATCGGTGAGGAATTTGCCAACCAACTCGATGAGGCGGTGCATCACGCCGTGGACAGCATGCTCGACGACGAAAGCTTTGCGCTGGAGTCGGTGGAAAGCTACCGTGAAAAACTCAGCAGCCCGGATACCGGCGCCGCGTGGAAGCGCTGGCCATGCATGTCCCGACGGTTAGGCGTGGGTCTGGAGCTGGATCAGCCCGCCGCCTGATTCTTTGGAATCGACACCATCCCCAGAGGGAGGGAGCCTGCTCGCGATAGCGTTGTATCAGTCGACATTAATGTTGAATGACACGCCGCCATCGCGAACAGGCTCGCTCCCATATTGTTGGTGTTTTATGCCGTGGAACCTACTCCGGTGGTCGTCCGCAACCGTCCTTCCAGCCTGCGCTTCAACCCCCGCGCTTCAATCAACAGCGTCGAACCCTTGGCCGCATTGGCCCGCCCCCATTCCTCAAGCAATTCCAGGCACGAATGATCGATGTAGCTCAGGTTATTGAGCGGCACATGCACGGTCGCGCCGGCGGGGATGGTCCCCAGCACCTGAGTCAGCGCCGGCACCTTGAGAAAGGTCGCCGCTCCGATCAGTCGCAATTCCATTTCTCCGTCCTTGGGCAGATCGATCAGGCTGATCTTCAACCGCGAGGCTTTCCACGCCAGTTTGGCCAGGGTCAGGCCGAAGCCGATCAGCACACCCGTCAACAGGTCGGTGAAGATGATCGCCAGCGCTGTCGCCGCGTAAGTGAACATCGGCATCCGGCCGTATCGACCCAGGCTGCGGAAGGCTTTCAGGTCCACCAATTTGAAACCGGTGTAAACCAGCACACCCGCCAGGCTCGCCACGGGAATGCTTTGCAGTACGCTCGACAGCAGCAACACGAACGCCAGCAGCCACAGGCCATGGAATATCGTCGACATTCGTGTGGTGGCGCCGGCCTGGACGTTGGCCGAACTGCGCACGATCACGCCCGTCATCGGCAACGCACCGAGCAAGCCGCAGAGCATGTTGCCAACACCCTGAGCCGACAATTCCCGGTCGAAGTCCGAGCGTTGGCCGCTGTGCATGCGGTCTACTGCTGCGGCCGAGAGCAGGGTTTCGGCGCTGGCGATGAAGGCCACGGCGAAGGCGGCAATCAGCAAGGTCGGGTCGGCGAGGTTAAGCAAGTCTGCCGGTTTCAGCCAGTCGATGGCTTCCGCCAGATTGGCCGGGACTTCGACCCGTTTGACCGGCAAGGCGAGCATCAGGCTGGCGACAGTCGCCAGACCTACCCCCAGTAGCGCACCCGGAATGAAGCGCAGGGAATAGGGCCGGAGTTTTTCCCACAGCCACATCACCGCTATCGTCGCGAGCCCGAGCAAACCGGCCTGCCATCCAAAAGAAGGCAAGGCTTGCGCCACGGCCGCGGGGAAGGCGGCCAGGTTATCCAAGCCGGACGGTTTCGGCACTGAGTCGAGCATCACATGCACCTGTGACAACACGATCAACACGCCAATCCCGGCCAGCATGCCGTAGACCACCGCAGGCGCCGTCACCCGGAACCAGCAGCCGAGCTTCAATCGTCCGGCGACCAGTTGCAGGAACCCTGCCAGCAGCAGGATAGGCCCGAGCATGGCGATGCCATGCTGGCGCACCAGTTCGAACACCAGAACGGCCAGACCTGCCGCCGGACCACTGACTTGCAGCGGCGAACCCGCGATCCAGCCCACCACCAGCCCACCGATGATCCCGGTGATCAGGCCTTTGGCGGGTGGCAGGCCCGAGGCGATGGCGATGCCCATGCACAGGGGTAGGGCCACCAGAAACACCACCACGGAAGCGAGCAGCTCCCGTGGCAGAACAGCTTTGAGTTGCGCTGCACGCATGTTGATTCTCCCGAAGTTTTCTTCAGGCATGGCGAGGCCGGGCCGCTGAAACAGCGGCCGGGGTCAAACCACACAGATTTTTAGGAAAATTTAGAAGCGCGCTTTGGGCGTCGCCACCGGAGTCGGATGGCTGCCATCGAGCGGCAGGAAACGACTCTGATCGGCGTCATAAGCTTTGATTGCGCTGGTTTCGATGTCATAGACCCAGCCATGGATGAACAGATGACCGTTCGCCATGCGCGAGGCTACCGAGGGATGAGTACGCAAGTGCTGCAATTGGGCGATGACATTCTCTTCGGTGAGGATGTGCATCGTTTCGTTTTCGTCGGTGCAGTTGCAGTTGTCATGCACCATGGTTTTCGCGACTTCCGCATGCCGCAGCCAGGCTTTGACCGTGGGCATCTTTTCCAGGCTGTCGGGATTGAGCACCGCACGCATCGCGCCACAATCGGAGTGGCCGCAGATGATGATGTGTTGCACGCCCAGCGCCAGCACCGCGTACTCGATGGCGGTGGAAACGCCACCGTTCATTTGACCGTAAGGCGGTACGACGTTGCCCACATTGCGGGTCACGAACAGATCGCCAGGCGAACTGTGGGTGATCAGTTCAGGCACGATGCGCGAATCGGCGCAGGTAATGAACATCGCCCTTGGCTGTTGAGCGGTGGCGAGTTTCTTGAAGAGCTCTTCCTGCTGCGGAAAGATCTCATGATGAAAATGCAAAAAGCCGTCAACGATATGCTTCAACGCTGCATCGGCGGTTTCCGCCTCGGGCTGGGCTGAAGCCGATGCAGCCAACGGCTGTTTATCCTTGTCACTCATGAATTCATCCTCATTGGCGGAGTCAGGGAATTTTCCCGTTTTGTCCGGTGTGAAGCCAGTGGCTGTTTAAAAAACATCCGGGCCGGAAATATCGACCCGTCAGTCACTCGATGAACAAGGTAGCGGTCGAAACTTAACTCAAACTGAATGAACCGCTCTAGAACGTGTGTTCCAGATCACAAAAAACGTGACCAGCCTAAGTGCGTCGCACGTTTCCCACCCCTCAACCATAGGCCAATTGTCCTCAAATCAGCGACATCTGGCGACCCGGCGGACAAAAGGCTTCGCAATCCAGATTGAAACCTTCCCGCCGATTGAGTCCCAGGCGCTTGATGGTTTTGGCAAAGCGTTGCGCCAGCAGGTCGGCAAATGGACCTTCGCCGCGCATCCGGCTGCCAAACCGGCTGTCGTAGAGCTCGCCACCGCGGCTTTGGCGGATCAGGCTCAACACATGGGCCGCCCGCTGAGGATAATGGGCCGCCAGCCATTCTTCGAACAACGGCGCCACTTCCAGTGGCAGGCGCAGCATCATGTACGCAGCACTCTGAGCACCCGCCGCGTGCGCTTCGGTCAGCAGGCTTTCGAGTTCGCTGTCGTTGATCATCGGAATCATTGGCGAACACAGAACGCCTACCGGAATCCCGGCTTCACGCATCACCCGGATCGCGCGCAATCGAGCCTTGGGCGCAGCGGCGCGAGGTTCGAGGATGCGTTTGAGTTCATCGTCCAGGCTGGTCAGGCTGATCATCACCGCCACCAGCCTTTGCTCGGCGAGCTCGGCCAGCAGGTCCAGGTCGCGAAGAATCAGCGAGCCCTTGGTGATGATGGTCACCGGGTGACGGTATCGCAGCAGCACTTCCAGGGTTTGGCGGGTGATCCGGTGTTCGCGTTCGATCGGCTGGTAAGGATCGGTGTTGGAGCCCAGGTTGATCGGCGCACATTGATAGCCGCGTTTGGACAGCTGTTCTTCCAGCACATCGGCGGCGTTGGTCTTGGCAATCAGCTTGGTTTCGAAATCCAGCCCCGGCGACATGTCCCAATAGGCGTGGCTGGGCCGTGCGTAGCAATAAATGCAGCCGTGCTCGCAACCGCGGTAGGGATTGATCGAGCGATCGAAGGGCAAGTCCGGCGAGTTGTTGCGGGTGATGATGGTTTTAGCGGTCTCGATGCGCACCTCGGTGCCCTGGGTCGTCGGCGCCTCCTGATACCACCCATCGTCCTCCACCACCGAGCGGTTTGGCGCGAAGCGGTTGTGCGGGTTGGTGGCGGTGCCGCGGCCGCGGGGTGGCAGGGGAATGCTCATCGGACGATACTCGTAGCTGTATGTGCATACAGTATCGAAGGTTGAGCCCACCGACCAGTGCCGTTCGGCGCTCTGGCAAAACAGGACAACCATTTGCTGTGCAATTGACCGATAAGTACAACTTGGCGCAACGCCGGGAAACATATATCGAATAGCCCCTGCGCTAACTTGATAAGTAGTATTCGCTTTGCACGTAGTTGTGTGTACTTACTCATTAAAGGGAATTAATAAATGTCGTTCTTTAATCAACGCGGTATCTTTTTACAATTGCTGGCGCCGAGTATTGCCAATCCACGGGAGGCCCGGGTGTCGATGCAACTTGCTCGCAAGGAGTTGGGGTGGGATCCCGTGAATGAGCTGTCTACGGAGGCTTTGGTGGACTCTGTCTACGTGATGGCGTCCTCAAATGATGGTGGCCGGTCTTTCAATATCAACGTAGTCAATAGCGATGTGGACGGTGACGGCGATATCAACAGTTATGATAAGGATAAACTGTTGGCCTTGGCAAAAACGTATTCCAGTATCGTCAATCCTTAAATCAATTTATCAATTAAGCCTGTGTGAAATTTTATGCAGGTCTAGTTGTAAGGGGGCATGAAGAACTGTCATGCATGGTTGATAAATCGTTTGCCAACGGGCTGATTCACAATTCTTTGACAGACGGCTCACGGGTCTTTGACTGATCAGGGCGCAATCTGGCCGCGTCATCCCGCCTCTTCAGCATACGGTCGCCGAGCATGTCCCCACGCCTTATCCCTGCGATGTGCCTGTCGCTGGTCGCATTCCTCAACCTGACGTTCGCCCACGCTGACGACGCGGGCGCACCCCGTCCAGCGGAGTGGGCTCAATCGGTTGAAGTGCAGTACAACCTCTTCCAGATGTCTCCAACCCTCTACCGCAGTGCATTGCCCGACCGCGGAGCCGTCCCGTTGCTGAAAAAACTCAAGGTCGCCACCGTGATCAACTTCCTGCCCGAGTCGGACTCAAGCTGGTTGGCCACGCCCGGTATCGATCAGGTGCAGTTGCCTTATCGCACCAATCACGTGGATGACGCGGATGTACTCAAGGCCCTTCGCACCGTTCAGGCTGCCGAAGCCAAAGGTCCGGTGCTGATGCACTGCAAACACGGTTCGGACCGGACTGGCCTGATGGCCGCCATGTACCGGGTGGTCGTGCAGGGCTGGAGCAAGGAAGACGCCCTGAGCGAGATGACTCAAGGTGGCTTTGGCGACAGTACCCACTTCAAGGACGGTATTCGCTACATGATGCAGGCTGATGTCGAGAAGCTGCGCACTGCGCTGGCTAACGGGGATTGCAGCACGAGTCCATTCGCGGCCTGCTCGATGAAGAGCTGGTTCAAATCGGCCCACGTCCAATAAACATCGCATCAGTGCATTGCGGATGTCTGTGCCTTCGGGAAAAAAACTTCCTCGATCGGCCGTCCGAGGAAGTCTTCAAGGGCCGTCAGCAAAGAACGCGAATCGCCCGGTGAGAAAAAAGCTTCGCGAAAGGCCCGTCCCGTTTGGGGGTTGAAGATCCAGTCCCGCTGAAACCGTTTGAAGGCTTCGCTGGCCAACACCCCTGACCATTTGTAGGCGTAAACCGAGGCCCCGTAACCGGTCACCATATAGTCAAAGCTATTGGCCAGGCGGCAATAGGATGGCAGTTGCAAGTGCGGAACGACGTGCTGCACGTCTTCAAATACCTGCTGGATGCTACGGCCATCGCCTTGGCAGCGATGAAGCTCGAAGTCGAACAGAGCGCTCAATAACAGTTGTGCAGTCTGCCAACTGTTCTGCGATTGAATGGCCGCCAGCGCCGCATCGACACGTTCTTCGGTCAGACGCTCGCCCGTCTGATAGTGAGCGGCGAGCCACAGTAGAAACTCCCGCGACAGGCACCACAGTTCGAACAGCTGCCCCGCGAACTCTCCGCTGTCGCGTCCCCGCTGGGAAATGCCGGAAAGGGTGTAGTGGGGTGAGCGCGTCAGAACATGCTGCAAACAATGGCCGAGCTCATGGAAAAGAACGCGCAGGTCCTGGTGCACGAGGAGGCAGGGTTGATCGGCGATCCCTGGCGTGAAGTTGCCAAAGAGAATGGCCGTCGGCAGCGTCAACTGACCTTCGGCATTCTCTCGCCGGGTTCTCGGCGTCGCGGTCCAGGCATAGTCCGCAGCCTCCTCCCGGTGAAAAGGATCGAGGTAGATATGCCCGATTACCTGCCCATGCTCTCTGATTTCAAACAGGCGCACACTGTTGTGCCAGCGGTCGAACGCTTTCTGCTCGATGATCTGAATCCCGAACATGCGTTCGCAGAAGAGGCAAAGCCGAAGTAACGTTCCGTCCAGAGGAAAATAGGCCTTCAGGTTTTTCAAGACGCCGTTGTGCTGGTGCTGGCGCCATTGTTCGGCGAGAAACTCCTGGTCCCAGGGTTGGACCTGCTCGATGCCGTGCTCCAAAGCAAAAGCCTTGAGCACCTCTGCATCCTTTTCGAGGTCTGGCGTTGCCAGCACTGCTTGCCGTCGCAGAAAGCCGTCGACTTGTGCGGTTGACTCGGCCATTTCCGTTTCCAGGCTGAGTTGCGCGAAGTTTTCATAACCAAGCAAGCGAGCTTTCTGGTGACGCCGGGCCAGCAGCAACTCCAGTACCGGACCATTATCGAATTGTCCGGCGTGAGGGCCTTGATCGGAAGCGCGTGTGGTGTAGGCCACGAAGTATTCTTCGCGCAGGGCCCGATCTTCGGCGCGGGTCATGACTTGCTGGTAGGTGTTCTGGTCCAGGCGCATGAGCCAGCCGTCATGTCCGGCCTGCTGCGCGTTGAGCGCCAGGCGATCCTTTGTCGCCCCGGATAAACCACTCAGTCGCTCGATGTCGTCGATTCGCTTGGTCCAGGTTGCGGTGGCGCTCTGAAGTTGAGTCAAAAACAGGCTTTGCAGCGCGCTGATGTCCAGGTTGATGCGTGCCATTTGCGGCTGTTGCTCGGCAGGCAAGTCGACGCCTGACAGGCGAAACCTGCGCAAAATCTTGTTCAGTACCGCTTTGCGAGGCTCGTCGAAATTTATCGCGACCGAGCCTTGAGCCAGCCGTTGGTAGGCCCGGTACAGTGCCTTATTGCTCCGCAGGTCGGACTTGTAAAGCGCCACGGCGTTGCTGCACCGGGTACTCGCCTGCTCCCAGGCATTGTCCTGTTTGACCGTGCTGAGGATTTCGATGATGGCCATGGCTTCATCTACCCGTGCATTCGTTTCATCGACGGCCAGCACCAGATCATCCCAGGTCGGGAGCATGGCTTGGGACTCGATGATGTCGGTCAGGGCCTGACGATTGTCAGCAATGATGGTTTGGATGGCCGGTAGCAGATGCTCGGCGCGGACCTGCGACCAGGGCGGCAGGTAATGGGACTGTAAAAGCGGATTGGTGTCGGGCATGGCGTCTTCCTTGAACAACTTGGCTGGTTTCGATCAGCCTACAAAGGAAGCGCGAGGGAGAGGTGGTAGATAGTTACCACCTTCCACTCGTTCAGAAGTGGAAGGTGGCTATGACTCAGTGCTGCTCGTCAGGCTTTTTCTTCAGTTTCGGGTTCGGGAAAAACTGTACGGCCTGAACCTTGGCGTCCGGTACCTTCAGCGCCGAAACATTGACCCGCGTCCCCAATTCCTTGGGAACGGACAGGCCTTGTTCATTCAGCGTGTCGGAATAGCCGCAGCCCACGCATTCGCGATGCGGGACATCGTCTTCGCTCCACATCATCAACTTGTCCGGCTCACTACAGGCCGGGCAGACCGCCCCGGCGATGAAGCGTTTTTTCGTCTTCACAGGTGCCTCGCTCATGCTGCTGCGTCCTCACTCAGGCCGCTGTGGCGCAAGAGTGCGTCAATCGACGGTGCACGGCCACGGAAGTCGACGAACAGCACCATCGGTTCCTGAGAACCGCCGCGGGCCAGGATCGCTTCGCGGAAGGCGCGACCGGTTTCGGCATTGAGCACGCCGTCCTCTTCGAATTTCGAGAAGGCGTCTGCCGAGAGTACTTCAGCCCATTTGTAGCTGTAGTAACCCGCCGCATATCCGCCGGCGAAAATGTGCGCGAAGCTGTTCGGGAAGCGGTTGTAAGCCGGCGGACGCATGACCGAGACCTCGTCGCGTATACCTTCGAGCACTTGCAGCACGCTGCGGCCGTCACCGTGGGTGGCGTGCAGTTCAAAGTCGAACAGCGAGAATTCGAGCTGACGCACCATCATCAGGCCGGACTGGAAGTTCTTCGCCGCGAGCATTTTTTCCAGCAGATCCTGGGGCAGTGGCTCACCGGTTTCGTAATGACCGGAAATCAGCGCCAGACCTTCCGGCTCCCAGCACCAGTTTTCCATGAACTGGCTTGGCAGCTCGACCGCATCCCAGGCCACGCCGTTGATGCCGGATACGCCGGCATGCTCGACGCGGGTCAGCAGGTGATGCAGGCCATGACCGAATTCGTGGAACAGGGTGGTCACTTCATCGTGGGTCAGCAACGCAGGCTTGCCGCTGTCGGCCGGTGTGAAGTTGCACACCAGGTTGGCCACCGGGCTTTGCAGCACGCCCTCAGCCGTGCGACGACGGTCGCGGGCGCCGTCCATCCAAGCGCCACCGCGCTTGTTGGCGCGGGCGTAGAGGTCGAAGAAGAAGCGGCCGACATGCTGGCCGTTTTCCTTGATCTCGAACAGGCGAACGTCCGGGTGCCAAGTGTCGAAGCCTTTCTGCTCGGCGATCTCGATGCCGTACAGACGTTGAACGATCGCGAACAGGCCGCTCAACACTTTGTCGATCGGGAAGTAAGCGCGCAGGGCTTCCTGAGCAACGCTGTAACGTTGTTCGCGGAGTTTTTCACCGTAGAAACCGCTGTCCCAGCTTTGCAGGTCCGGGCAGCCCTGTTCGGCGGCGTAGGCCTTGAGCTGTTCCAGATCCCGGGCGGCGAACGGTTTGCTGCGCTTGGCCAGATCGCGCAGGAAACTCAGCACCTGATCGCTGGATTCGGCCATCTTGGTGGCCAGGCTCAGCTCCGAGAAGCTGGCGAAACCCAAGAGTTTTGCCAGTTCCTGACGCAGGTCGAGGATTTCTTCCATCACCGGGCCGTTATCGTTCTGACCGGCATTCGGGCCTTGGTCCGACGCACGGGTGCAGTAGGCGGCGTAGACTTCTTCGCGCAGGGCTCGGTCGTGGGCGTAGGTCATCACCGCGAAGTAGCTCGGGAATTCCAGGGTGATCAGGAAGCCTTCCAGATCTTTGGCCTGGGCTGCCGCAGCCATTTGCGCCTTGGCCGAATCGGTCAGTCCGGCGAGGGCGGCTTCGTCGGTAACGTGCTTGGTCCAGGCTTGAGTCGCGTCGAGCAATTGGTTGGAAAAGCGGCTGCCCAGTTCGGAGAGCTTGCTTTGTACTTCGGCGTAACGTTTTTGCTCGGCTTCTGGCAGGTCGATACCCGACAGGCGGAAGTCACGCAGGGAGTGTTCCAGGATAGTTTTCTGCGCGACGTCGAAACCGGCGGCTTCCGGGCTGTTGGCAAGGGCTTCGAAGGCCTCGAACAGTTCGCGGTTCTGGCCCAGCTCGGTGGAGTAGGCGCTCAGCGCTGGCAGGCAGGACTCGTAGGCCTCACGCAATTCGGCGCTGTTGCACACGGCATTCAGGTGACTGACCGGGCTCCAGGCGGCGCCGAGGCGATCGTTGAGTTCGTCCATCGCCAGCACCAGGCCGGCCCAGGTCGGCTGTTTGCCCTGGGTTTTGAGGATCTCGATAATGGCGGCGCGGTTGTCAGCCAGGATCTGTTCAATGGCCGGTTGCACGTGTTCGGCCCGGATCGCCGAGAACGGCGGCAGGTCGTAGGACTGCAAAAGAGGGTTGTTCACGCTCACGTTTGGCACCTTGGCTGGAAGAAACATGCAGCCATCTTAATTACAATCGACGCTCACCGCAGCTATCGGCAACAGAGAGAAACCCTATCGTGACCCTTCGCAAGTATCAGAACCACACGCCGCTGCTGGGCAAAGGCGCTTTTGTCGACAGTTCGGCGGTGGTGATCGGCGACGTCGAAATCGGCGATGACAGCTCCGTTTGGCCGCTGACGGTGATCCGCGGTGACATGCACCGCATCCGCATCGGTGCGCGCACCAGCGTGCAGGACGGCTGTGTGCTGCACATCACCCATGCCGGGCCGTTCAACCCCGATGGCTTTCCGTTGCTGATTGGCGACGACGTGACCATCGCGCATAAAGTCATGCTCCATGGCTGCAGCGTGGGCAGCCGGGTGTTGATTGGCATGGGCAGCATTGTCATGGACGGTGCGGTGGTCGCGGATGATGTGATCATCGGCGCCGGCAGCCTGGTGCCACCGGGCAAGCGCCTGGACAGTGGTTTTCTGTATGTCGGGAGTCCGGTGAAACAAATCCGCCCGCTGACGGACAAGGAAAAAGCCTTTTTCACCTACAGCGCGGCGAATTACGTGAAGCTCAAGGACCTGCACCTGGCTGAAGGCTACGATCAGCTCTGACTCCGGCGCTCTTATTCAGGATTCAACATGCATTACCAAACCGTTTTGTTCGACCTCGATGGCACCCTGACCGACCCGCGTGAGGGCATCACCCGTTCGATTCAGTTCGCCTTGAGCAAACTCGGTATCGAAGAGCCCGACCTGACCAAACTCGAACACTTCATCGGCCCGCCGTTGTTGCAGGCGTTCATGCAGTTCTACGACTTCGACGAACCGAAGGCGTGGGAGGCCGTGAATTTCTATCGCGAGCGCTTCAAGGTCACCGGTCTGTATGAAAACCGCGTGTTCGATGGCGTCACGCCGCTGCTGGAAACGCTGGGCGGGCAAGGGCGCCAGCTTTACATCGCGACCTCCAAGCCGTGGATCTTCGCCCGGGAAATCGCCCGGCACTTCGACTTCGCCAAACACTTCAAGGTGATTTACGGCAGCGAGCTGGATGGCACGCGGACCAATAAGGTCGAGTTGATCGCCCACTTGATGGCCGAAGAAGGCCTGGACCCGACCAACACGCTGATGATCGGCGACCGCAAGCACGACCTGATCGGCGCGCGCAGCAATGGGCTGGATGCGGCAGCGGTGGGTTACGGTTTTGGCAGCCACGAAGAGCTGAACGCTGAAGCGCCGACCTATCATTTTGAAACGCTGGATGAGATGCACCAGGCGTTTTTGCGGCGCTAGCAAGTACGCCTTCGCGGGCAAGGCCTCTCCCACAGTGGATTTGCGACATACGGAGATCCCTGTGGGAGCGGGCTTGCGAAGAGGCCGGTTCAATCAACGGAAATTTTCAATTCCGCTAACACTTTCAACGCCACTTTTCGTTCTCCGGCCGGTAGCGCACCAAGCCTCTCCACCGCCGCATAAAACGCCACCCAATCCCCGCCCGTCTGCCTGAACAACGTGGAAAACGCTGGCACCCATTGGTCATACAACCCAAACGGCAACAGCCGGGCATTGTTCATCGGCGCGTTGATCCACGCGTCGTAGCGTTTATCCCCGGCCCATTGGCTGTCGCGTATCTGCCGGTACTCGGCTCTTAATCGCTCGAATTCTGCTGCTTTGCGTTGACGCATCTGTTCGGCGGGTAGCGGCTGGGCATACAGCCGTTCAAGCCGCGAGCGCGTATCCAGAACCAACTGAGTGAACTGATAGCGTTGCTGCGCCTGGGCGCCATTGTCCGGCGCCAGCCCACGATGGGCACGCCACTGCCGAGTGCCTTCCTGTTCCACGAAGGTGGCGAAAGATTCGTTGAACTCGGTGTCGTCCTTCACATAAACACGCTGGTGTGCCAGTTCATGGAAGATCAGCGTGGCTAACCGCTCGTCGCCCCAACCCATCATCGAACTGATAATCGGATCGTTGAACCAGCCGAGCGTCGAATAGGCCTCGACGCCACCGATCGACACGTCCATACCTTGCAGTCGCAACAACGCTGCCTCGCCGCGGGCGGAGCTCTGTTTGTAATAGCCGCGGTAGGCGACACAACCGGCGACGGGAAAGCAGTGGTTTTGCGGCGTCAGGGAAAATTCCGGCGTGGCGAAGACGTTCCAGACCACAAACGGTCGGCCAATGTCGGCATACAAACGGTAACTCTGGTTATCCGGCAGATGCAGTTGCTGGCTGGCGAACGCCCGGGCCTTTTGCGACTGGGTCAGATGCGCGCGCAGCTTTTGATCGCGAGCAGGGTCGGCAATCACTTCGGAAACCGGCTCCCGAGCTCGCAGCAATTGCAGCTGACCACTGGCCAATTGGCTGTAATAGCTGACGCTGGCGCAACCGTTGAGCAACAAAAACAGCATACCCGGAAACAAAACGCGCAAAACGCGATCAAGTAACCCAAGGCTTGGAAGCGGCCTGATCAAAATAAAAACATCCCTGGAGAGTCTGCCCGCAAGACTATCCCGCCTGACTGGAGCTCCGCTATGCGCAAGATGATGCTGACGGGAGGCCTGTTGATGCTGACAGGTTGTGCAGGATTCGGATTACCCCACCATGATCCGGCTCAAGCGTGGATCGATCTCGATACACAGCAGCAAGACACCGCGTTGCAGGCGCTGGAAGTCGATGACAAGGCCTCCACCGACAAGCGCTATTTCGAGGTCCAGCCCGGCAGCCATGAGTTGACGGTGCGTTATCAGTTCCCGGTCGAGCCGAGCAACATCGGGCCGGACGCTGAGCCGCTATGGCGCGATTGCCAACTGAATGTGAAATTCAACAGCTTCAACGCGGGTGAGAAATATCAGCTGCAAGCAGGGAATATCGGTTTTCGGCCGTGGGCCAAGCTCTATGACCAACAGCGAAAGGTGATAGGCCAAGGCACACCGGCAGGCTGTCAACGCACCTGATCGGCGCTATGCTGAATAACCAATCATCGGGACATTCATCATGCGCAGGTTTTTGCTATTGCTCGCGGCAGGCGCCTTTGCCGGTTGCCAGAGCCCGTTACCGGCGGTCAATCCACAGATGGCCTGGATCGAATTCTCCACGCCATTCCCCAACGATAAGTTGCTGATGGCAGAACGACTGGACAATCAGCGATTGCGCGACGGCCGTTTTTTCCAGGTTACCCCCGGCAGCCATGAGCTGATTGTTCGATTCGACTTTGAAGTGCCCGGTGGCGGGAGCTTGGGTGTGATGAATGGTCCTTCGGAGCGGTTGTGCTACCTGACCATCAACTACGATCATTTCGAAGCAGGCCAGCGTTATGTGCTGGAAGGCCGTTCGATCGCGTTCACGCCTGGCGCTCGGTTGTACAACGCCAAGCGGGAAATCGTCGCTGAAGACCGAGCGTCCTATTGCCTCATGTGAGGCATATCAGCGGTCGTTCTTCTGGTAAATGATGGCTTTCCTACCGTAGTCGCACGTGCCGACGACCATCGCTGCATCATGCTTGTCGGCCTCTTCCTTCGAGACAATCTCCAGCGTGTACGAAGGCACGGCATTCGCCTGAATCTTCACTTCGATCTCATTCTTGAGTTCTTCGCAATCTTTGGGCGCCGCAATTGCCGAAGTCGCCAGCGCACCACAGATCATCGCCAGGGCAAAACGTTTCATGGTTGAAGCTCCTTTGAGGCAGCACACAGGTTGATGCGTTTTCGCTGCTGTCATTTATTCGACCACAGGGACGCCAGCCGGGTTTTGTTTCAGCGCAAAAAAATCGCAGCCTGTTGAAGGCTGCGATTTTTTTTACGCGATTGGACGAGTCTAGACCAGCGTCGCATCCAGACTGATCTTCGCATTCAGCACTTTGGACACCGGGCAGCCTTCTTTGGCTTTATTGCTCAATTCCTCGAACTGCGCCTGGGTGGCCCCGGGGATTTTTGCCTTCAGGATCAACTTCACCGCAGTGATCGCAAACCCGCCGTCGACCTGATCCAGTGTGACTTCGGCATTGGTATCGATGCTGTCAGCCTTGAGACCGGCATCGCCCAGAATCATCGAAAAAGCCATGGAGAAACAGCCGGCGTGGGCCGCGCCGATCAGCTCTTCCGGATTGGTGCCTTTACCGCCTTCGAAACGTGCCTTGAAGCCGTAGGGCGCTTCTCTGAGAACACCGGTTTCGGTGGAAATCGAGCCGATGCCGGTTTTCAGGTCACCTTCCCAATGCGCTGATGCTTTCTTGGTAATAGCCATGTCTGCCTCCTCAAGATCCGGCGCGAAGCGTCGCGCCTTCGTGGTTTTCGGTTGCTAGGGTTCTGAGGATAGACGGTGGTGCAAAGTTCATCTGATCTCATTAATCCTAGCGTTTTCGTAGGTTTTTTTGCCTCGGCTATTGAAACTCGGGTATATGCCCTCATTGCATGAAGCACGCTTATGGATTCGGCAGGTTTTCGTTTGTGAAAAAAAACCTGCGACCTCAATTGGAGAAGCAGGCTTATGAAACGACTGTCCGATATCAAATTCTCTACCCTTGATCTGGTGCCCGTGCGCGAGAACGGCAGCGCGGCCCAGTCGCTGCGCAACTCCCTGGACCTGGCGCAGCACGTCGAAAAATTCGGCTACAACCGCTTCTGGGTGGCCGAGCACCACAACATGGACGGCATCGCCAGCTCCGCGACCTCGGTGTTGCTTGGCTATCTGGCCGGCGGCACGTCGACCATTCGGGTGGGATCGGGTGGCGTGATGCTGCCCAACCACGCGCCATTGGTGATCGCCGAGCAATTTGGCACCCTCGAAAGCCTGTATCCGGGCCGGATCGACCTGGGCCTGGGCCGCGCCCCCGGTTCCGATCAGATGACCGCCCGCGCCTTGCGTCGTGAACGTTCCGGCAGCGCCGACGATTTCCCTGAAGATGTGGCGGAGCTGGTGCGCTACCTCGGCCCACGCACGCCGGACCAGCGAGTCATCGCCATGCCTGGCACCGGCACCAACGTCCCGGTCTGGTTACTGGGGTCTAGCCTGTTCAGCGCACAACTGGCGGGTGAGCGCGGTTTGCCCTACGCCTTTGCTTCCCATTTCGCACCGCGCTATATGCATGAGGCGATTCGCGTCTACCGCAATCACTTCAAGCCTTCAGCGGTATTGGACAAGCCCTACGTGATGCTGGGTGTTCCACTGGTTGCGGCAGACACCGACGAGCAGGCCGAGTATCTGGCAACTTCGGTTTATCAGCGCATCCTCGCGTTGATGCGTGGCCAGAGCCTGGTGCAGCGTCCGCCGGTGAAAACCATGGATGGCCTATGGCTGTCCCATGAGAAAGCAGCGGTGCATGATTTCCTGGGACTGGCGATGGTGGGCAGCCCGCAGAAAATCCGGGCGAAGCTGGACGTGCTGATCGAGCAGACCCAGGCCGATGAGCTGATTTTCACCTGCGACCTGTACGAACATGCCGATCGCGTGCATTCCTACGAGCTGCTGGCGCAGGTCATGAAAGGCTAACGCTGAAACAGCGCCCATAAAAAAGCCGACGCCATTGCGTCGGCTTTTTACGTCTGGACGGGATCAACCGCGTTTATAGACTATTTCTTTAGTGCCTTTCTCACAGGCGCCGACGACTTTTCCGTCAGCCGCAGCGCCTTTGTCGACAATTTCCAGTGAGTAATTGGAAACGCCCTTGGCATCCAGTTTCGCGGCGATTTCGGCTTTCAGCTCTTCACACGGCTTGCCGTCAGCAAAGGCTGCACCCGCAAGGCTCAACAAACCTACCGCCAACATAAACTTCTTCATCGGTCGCATTCCCTGGTCGGATCAAAGGGGAGCATCCAGCCATCAGCCGGATGCACTCATGTAGCGCTTTGCCATTCCCTATGGCACTCGGCCAGCGCGCAAGTTCAGAAGACTAGCGCAAACTCAGCTGCTGGCAATCCGGAACCCGACTTTGAGCGTCACCTGGAAGTGCGCAGCCTTGCCGTCCTTGATGTGCCCGCGGGTTTCGGTCACTTCGAACCACTCAAGGTGTTTGATGCTTTTATTGGCTTCGGCCAGCGCGTTGTTGATGGCGTCTTCAATGCTGCTGGTGGACGAGCCGACAAGTTCGACTTTCTTGTACGTGTGATGGTCAGTCATGGCGTTCTCCTCAGGGTGTGAAATACAGCCTAGCAGTGATTTTTCGTATTACTTCTGTCGGCTTTCGTGGCGCAGAAGTTCAGATTTACTGCACTTTCTCGCCCCCCTGAAGTCCCAACCAACACACGTCACTCATCATCAATGCAGGAGAGCCACCATGGCCAACACCTCTTTACGTAAAGCCTCATTGCAAAGCATGGAAGCCGAGATCGAGAGTCTGCTGAAATCTTTGGAAAACCTGAAAGACGATGCCTCGGACGAGTCGCGTAAAACCCTCAAGGCGTTGAAAGCCAACGCTGAGAGCGCACTCAAGCATTCGCGTCATTTGCTCAGCGATGCGTATGAGGAAGTTAAAGTCAAAACCCGTGAAACCGGGATCGCCACTCGGGACTACGCCCAGGAACACCCTTGGACGACAGCCGGTGTCGCTGTCGGTGCATTGGGTCTGCTGGCGGCTTACTTGCTGTGCAAACGCGGCGACTAATCTGCTTGGCGCAGTTCGTTTTTGAGCCACTGCGCCAGTTGCCGAGCGCGCCCGTCCGCGGCGCGCTTGGGTAGCCACAGCGCCAGTTGCGCCGGAGTTTCACTGAAGCCCCATGGCGCAACCAGGCGACCTGCCTTCAAGTCTTCGGCCACCAATGGTTCAGGGGCAATTGCTACGCCCAGGCCGGCCACTGCCGCCTCCAGCAAATAATACAAATGCTCGAAACCCTGCCCGTACTTCAACGCTTTGGCGTCGAGGCCGCTTTGCTGCGCCCAGCTTGGCCAGGCCTGCGGACGTGAAGTGGTGTGCAACAATGGCTCGTTTAACAATGCACGTGCTGGTGCCTGTTTAAGCCGTTCGTAACCGGCGAAGCGTGGGCTGATGACCGGGCCGATGCGTTCGCTCGCCAATTCGTAAACCTGCATGTCCGCAGGCCATGGCGGCTCGGCGAACACCAGTAAAGCGTCCAGCCCCGGACGACGGGGATCGAGATCGCCTTCTCCGGCAGACAGGTGCAGGCGCAGGTCCGGCAGATCAGCATTCAACCGGCCCAAACGCGGAATAAACCAGCGCGCCAGCAGGCTTCCGGAACAGCCGAGCACAAACGGGGCGTCAGCGGTGCTCTGGGTCAATTCGGCGCAGACCGTGCGCAAACGCTCGAAGGCTTCAGCGCTGGCATCACGCAATCGCACGCCGGCATCTGTGAGTTTAAGGCCGCGACCCTCCTTGACGAACAGACTGACGCCGAGATGCTCTTCAAGCACTTTCAGTTGCCGACTCACCGCGCCATGGGTGACGTGCAGCTGCTCGGCGGCCTGACTGACGCTGTTCAGGCGGGCAGTGGCTTCGAATGCGCGAAGCGCGTTCAGCGGGGGAAGATCGTGGCTCATGGGATCTGTGAGTTTTCCTGACAGGTTGCGGCGATCTTATCGGTTTTCAGCTCGGGACGTCAGGGGTAGAGTGAGCGTCATTGTCATCTCACGCATTCAACCGGAGCGACCCATGACCCAGACTAATCTGCGCAACGGCCCCGACGCCAACGGCCTGTTTGGCTCGTTCGGCGGCCGCTACGTCGCCGAAACCCTGATGCCGTTGATCCTCGATCTGGCCCGCGAGTACGAAACGGCCAAGGAAGATCCTGCATTCAAAGAAGAATTGGCCTACTTCCAGCGCGACTACGTCGGACGTCCAAGCCCACTCTATTTCGCCGAACGTCTGACCGAGTTCTGCGGCGGCGCGAAAATTTATCTCAAGCGCGAAGAGCTGAACCACACCGGCGCGCACAAGATCAACAATTGCATCGGCCAGATCCTGCTGGCGCGGCGCATGGGCAAAAAACGCATCATCGCCGAGACCGGCGCCGGCATGCACGGCGTGGCAACCGCCACCGTGGCCGCGCGTTTTGGCCTCGATTGCGTGATCTACATGGGCACCACCGACATCGAGCGTCAGCAAGCCAACGTGTTCCGCATGAAACTGCTGGGCGCCGAAGTGATCCCGGTGGTGGCCGGCACCGGCACTCTGAAAGACGCGATGAACGAAGCGCTGCGTGACTGGGTGACCAACGTCGACAGCACCTTCTACCTGATCGGCACCGTGGCCGGTCCGCACCCCTATCCCGCCATGGTTCGCGACTTCCAGTCCGTTATCGGCAAGGAAACCCGTACCCAACTGCAAGCTCAGGAAGGTCGTCTGCCGGACAGCCTGGTGGCGTGCATCGGCGGTGGCTCCAACGCCATGGGCCTGTTCCACCCGTTCCTTGATGACAAAAGCGTCGAGATCATTGGCGTTGAAGCGGCCGGTTACGGCATCGAAACCGGCAAGCACGCAGCCAGCCTGAATGGCGGTGTACCGGGCGTACTGCACGGCAACCGTACCTTCTTGCTGCAGGATGACGACGGCCAGATCATCGACGCCCACTCGATCTCCGCCGGTCTCGACTATCCGGGTATCGGCCCGGAACACGCCTGGTTGCATGATATCGGCCGCGTTCAATACACCTCTGTGACCGATCACGAGGCCCTCGACGCATTCCATAAATGCTGCCGTCTTGAAGGGATTATTCCTGCGCTGGAAAGCGCCCATGCCCTGGCCGAAGTGTTCAAGCGCGCACCGACCCTGCCGAAAGATCACCTGATGGTGGTCAACTTGTCCGGCCGTGGCGACAAAGACATGCAAACCGTGATGCACCATATGGAACAATCAACGCAGGAGAAACACTGATGAGCCGCCTGCAAACGCGTTTTGCCGAACTCAAGGAACAAAACCGCGCCGCCCTGGTGACCTTCGTCACCGCCGGCGACCCGAGCTATGACACTTCCCTGGCGATCCTCAAAGGCTTGCCTGGTGCTGGCGCCGACGTGATCGAGCTGGGCATGCCCTTCACCGACCCGATGGCCGACGGCCCGGCGATCCAGCTGGCCAACATTCGCGCCTTGGGCGCCAAACAGAACCTGGCGAAAACCCTGCAAATGGTTCGCGAGTTCCGTGAAGGCAACAGCGACACGCCGCTGGTGTTGATGGGTTACTTCAACCCTATCCACATGTACGGCGTCCCCCGCTTTATTGCCGACGCCAAAGAGGCCGGCGTGGATGGCCTGATCGTGGTCGATCTGCCGCCCGAGCATAACGGTGAGCTGTGCGACCCGGCCCAGGCTGCCGGTCTGGATTTCATCCGCCTGACCACCCCGACCACCGATGACGTGCGTCTGCCGACCGTTCTGAACGGCAGTTCCGGTTTCGTTTATTACGTGTCTGTTGCCGGCGTAACCGGTGCCGGCGCGGCGACGCTGGAGCATGTCGAAGAAGCCGTTGCGCGTCTGCGCCGCCATACCGATCTGCCGATCAGCATCGGTTTCGGTATTCGTACACCGGAGCAAGCGGCGTCCATTGCGCGTCTGGCCGATGGTGTTGTGGTGGGGTCGGCGTTGATCGATCACATCGCCAATGCGACGACGCCGGATCAGGCCGTTGATGGCGTGCTGAGCCTGTGCGCGGCGCTGGCCGATGGCGTGCGTAAGGCCCGGGTCAGCTGAAGGTAAAGTTCCTGATACAGAGGAATTAGAGCCTCGCGGTACAGACTAAACAGCAAGACCGAGGGCTTCAGGACTACGTTCTGAAGCCCTTTTTGCTGTAGGTGCAGTGAGGAAAGACCCGATGAAAATGCCGAAACGTCTGATTGCCAGCCTGGGTGTGCTGATGCTCAGTGCCACCCCGTTGCTGCACGCCAGCGCCGATCAACGCGACGATCATGACCGCGGCGGTCAGCAACAGGGCCATTACGACAATCGTGGCGATGATCACCGCGGTCCGCAGAACAACCATCGCGGCGGCCCACCGCCACGGGACTTTGGCCCGGTGCGCCAGACGATCCGCAACAATCATGGCTATTTCGTACGCGGTGCGCCGCCACCTCCCGGCATTCATCTGGAACGTGGCCGGCCGTTGCCGCACGGCTACTACGGTGAGCGCCTGGACAATCGTGCGCTGAGCCGGTTGCCGTATTACCCGGGTTACGAATGGCGCCGCGCGGGTGGTGACATTGTGCTGATCGCCGTGGGCACCGGGATCGTCTATGAAATTCTGGAGGGGGTGCTTTGATTTAGCCTGCAGGCGAAAAAAAGGCTTCGTGGTCATCCACGAAGCCTTTTTTCTTACGGCAACTCCAGCCCGCCCGATGCCTTGTGCAATTTGCGCAAGTGCTCGCCAACCTGCTTCAGATTCGCTTCGTTGGCAGCCATCTCCGCCGCACGGCTCGGTTCGAGCAGCGCTCTCACTTCCTTGTCCAGATCACCGGTCAGCGCCTGAAGCTGCTTCTGCCGCAGGCTGCTTTCCGATTCCAGGCGTTGCCACTCGCTGGGTTGCGGCAAACCATAACCGCCGGTACCGAGCAGCTCCGCCGGACGGCTGAGAAAGCCACTGTTGGCGAGAATCTGCTGCAGCGTCGCATTGGCCTTGTCCATGCCGCCGTTCTTCAACTCTCGCGCACCGAGGTAGCGTTGCTTTACCTCGTCCTGGGCCAGCACCAGTTGTTGTCGGAAAGCGGCCTGTTCCAGTAGCAGCAAAGCCGCGCTGGTACGCAGGTCTGCCTGATCAATCCATTTGCGACGCTCTTCTGCCTTCAACGCCAGCCAGTCTTCTACCTTGTCCTGTTTGATCGGCAGGTGCTTTTTCAGCACCTCGAACATTGCTTGATAGCGATCGCGGAAAGAGTCGAAGCGGTAGCCCAAACGCAAGGCTTCGCGAGGATCGTCCAGCACGCTGGTGTCTGCCAGTCCTCGTCCCTTGAGCACTTCCAGCAAGCCGTTGGGCATGATGTTGTCCAGCCCGACCAGTTTTGCGTTGTTGGTGCCGCTGCGCAGCAACTTCAGTCCTTCTACCGCACAGTTGTTGGACAGGAAGAAGTAATTGCCGTCGTAGCTCCAGTGCATCTCGGCGGCATGCTCCACCACATCTTCGATCTCGTTGCGCGACAAATTCAGCGGCACCGAGGCGAGGCTGCGCAATTCGGTCTTGGTGTACTCGTCGATCACTTGGGCCAGCGGCAGGACGAACAGGCGCGACGGGTACTTGCCGACCAATCCGTCCCAGCTCGACAGCTGTACATCACCCACGAAGGCACGGTAGGACAACACCAGGTGCTGATCCAGATCCAGCCGGCAATCCGGCCCACGTGGCCGGCCCGGTGCGCAGATCACCAGGCGCAACATGCTGTGGCCCCAGCGGCTGACCCAATTCTGATTGGCTTCGGCCAACAGATAGTCAACGGCATACACCCGTTCCGGATCGACTTGACCCAAAGGCTGTTTGGCGAAGTCATTGCCGGCGTTGAGGAAGGCGAAGGATTTGCCGCAGGTGTCCTTGGCGGCGGGAGCCCAGCCGAAATGTTCTTTGTAGTAGCGATAAAGTGCCGGGCGGCGACAGGCGTAACTCGGGTCGAGGAGGAAATACTCCATGTTGACCGCAACGAACTCTTTCGGACTGCTTGTCTCGTAGATGTCCGGGCTACGGGCGATCTGCCGGTTGTACTGTTCGCGCTCGCCACGACGGCCCACGTATTGCGGCCAACCTGCGAGGTCGAGCAGGCGCGGGTCATCACTGAGGGTAAAGCGTCGGTCAGACTGGCCACGGCATTCATCCGGAATGCCAATCAGGCCGGAGCTGTTGCTACGCCGGGTGCAGCGCTGGATCAGCGTGCGTTCGGCGGCGGGCCAAAAACGCGAGCGGTCATAGATGTGGGTGAGTTCGTGCAGCACCGTGGCCAGCATTTCCCTGCGTACGGTGCCGTGGGGGCGATAGGTCTTCTTGGTTGCGGCGCTGCCGTCGGTGAGGCTGGCGAGCAGATTGCGGTTCAGGTCGAGTTCGGACACCAGCGATGCCTGGCCGTAGGCGTTGCTCGGCATGTCATCGGTCCAGCCGACGTCGATGCGCCGATCGAGTTGCTCAATGAACCGCGGCGGCAACGCCTGCATGGCTTCATCAAGCAGCGCCTGGCTGGCCTGCTGTTGCGCGGGACTCAGGCCTTCGGTCTTGAGCTGTAATTGCAGCCCGGCCTGTGCCGTATTGCCCAGCAGCAACATGGCCCCCATCAGAAGCCAGGCATTTAGCGACCTCACAGTGCGAGGATGGCTTCGGCGATTACCTGATCACTGGCGTCTCGGGCTTCCGGCACGCGGGTGCGCAATAGGTTGAGCGCTGCTTCCAGATGCGCGCCGCGGATATCGCCATCACTGGCGACGAAACTGGCGGCGTCGTCGTGGGCTTCACGGACGATTTTCGAATCACGGATGGACGTCGTCGTATCAGAAGTGAAATCAAGGGTGCGGCGAGTGGCGTTGATGAGGATGTTGCTGGTGGCAACCAGGGTGTGCGCCTGGGCTACGTCGGCCAACAGCAGCAGGCCAAGGGTGGCGACAATCAGGGGGCTACGCATGGAACAACTCCGGAGGAACGAGGATAACTATTGGACGAGAATAGTTTGTGCCAGTTCAAGGTCGCTTGCATGAAGTTTTGGCTGGGTCCGGCGCAGGTAAATCAGGGCGGATTCAAGTTGTGCGCCTCGCAACTGGCCGTCACTGGCGATGAACGACGCGGCGTCATCCCGTGCAGCCAGCAGCAATTTACGGTCGAAGGGCGCGGAGGTCACCATGCTAGTGGCGTAGCCGGTGGCTACGAGGCCCTGTGTCGTCAGGTCAAAGGCATGAGCCTGGCCTGCCCAACTGGTCGCCATGAAAACCGGAGTGATCAATAGACAGGTAAGAAAACGCATGAGACTCGACTGTTGAAAGCGAGTCCCAAGGCTAGCGCAACGCCCGGTTTAGAGCCAGCGCCGAAACATCGGGACACGTTGGCGTGTCCCGGATGATGCTTGGTCAGATAGTCAGGATGGCCTGAGCCAGCTGCGCGTCAGTCGCGTTCAGTTGAGGCGCCTGGTGGCGAATGTGGTCGAGTGCACTTTCCAGTTTCACGCCACGAATGGCGCCTTCGCTGGCAACGAAGCTGGCGGCGTCGTCACGGGCTGCACGCACGATCTTGTCATCACGAAAGGAAGAGGTGACATCGGAAGTGGCATCGGACGTGGCCTTGAGTGCACCGACGACGGCATCGGTGGTCACGATGAAGCTGGTGGCGTGGGAATTGGCGGCCACGGCAAGCAGGGCTGCAGCGCTGAGCAGACGTAGACGGGACATGGTGTAACTCCTTTTGGGTATACCGATTGAGAGGTGGCGCGGTATCTGTTGAGTCAGACGCCTGTCGCACAGTTATCGCCACGTTCTGAATTGATATTAGGCTTGTAGTTGTCGGTTCGCACAGTCCCGTCTGTTCGAGCGGACGTCAGCGCCAGAATGGCTTATCCAGTTCTCTGGCACGATCTGAATGACTGATACCCAGATCAGACAGCTGCCTGTCGTCGAGTTGCGCCAGTAAACGCCGGGTTCTGGTCCGTTCAAGGCTGTTGGCGATAGCTCTGAACAATCTTCCAGGCCAGGTAGACCGAGGATTCGACTGTGAAGTGGTCGCGGTGAGATCCAGTAGCTGATCCATGGTGCAGTCCTTTTGCTGGCAGGTCGGGATTTCATGATGATCCCGCCCGGCACCCCAGGACAGACACACTCTCTCAAAATTGTACTGGTTCAGTTTAAGTTGTTTTATAACTGTACTTGTCGATACCAATGCCTATTGTTTTGAGGATTTCGTGGCCCAAAACGACAAAACCCGTCGTGGTTTCCCACGACGGGTTTTGTTTGTTCAATTCGGGTGCTGGCGGTTGACCTTAAAGATCAGAGCCAGCGACGCTAACTTAGCGCCAGAACGGCTTGCTCAGCTCTTCGTAGCGTTGTGCTTCGCTAATCCCGGCGTCAGCCAGCAGACGCGAATCCAGGCGAGCCAGTTGGTGGCGGCTGGAGATGCGGCGCTGCCACAGCATCAGGTTGGCGATAACGCGAAGAGGCATGGAAGCCTGGGTTTTTGCAGCGGTGTCTTCGAAGAACAGATCGGAACTGAGTGTACGTTCCATGGTTTTCATCCTTCCGCTTGTGGCGGGATTAGGTAGTGGTTTAACTGATGCCAATGATCCTCTCGTTTGGCCAGTCTCTCTAGATACAGTTCACCTGTATTGTGAGGGACCAGTTAACTGTTAAAGGGTGGTGTACTGGTCAAAATTGAGGCAACTGTACCTATCTGCACTTATATGGTGCATATATTAGGATTATGGTCGGAAAGGTAGGCAATTGCGGTAGGAAATGACCGGTACAGCAGTACAGTTTTAAACACATTTCTGCCTGGCAGTAGCAAGCTGACGAAACTGTGTTTGCGTCAGCTGCTATCTGTACGAATTACACAGCGAGCATCCGCCCGGTTTCTTCCAGATTCATGTGCCAGCTCAGTGCGTCACGCAGGATATGCGGCGTGTGCCCGCCGAGTGCGCAGGCGGCGGTGAAGTAGTCATCCAGGGCTTGGCGGTAATCGGGGTGCACGCAGTTGTCTATGATGACGCGAGCCCGCTCCCGCGGTGCCAAACCGCGCAAGTCCGCGAGGCCGACCTCGGTCACGAGGATGTCAACGTCATGTTCCGTGTGATCGACGTGGCTGACCATCGGCACCACGCTGGAGATCGCGCCGCCTTTGGCAATCGACTTGGTCACGAAGATCGCCAGGTGCGCGTTGCGCGCGAAGTCGCCCGAACCGCCAATGCCGTTCATCATCCGCGTACCGCAAACGTGGGTGGAGTTGACGTTGCCGTACAGGTCGAACTCCAACGCAGTGTTGATGCCGATGATGCCAAGGCGTCGCACCACTTCCGGGTGGTTGGAAATTTCCTGTGGGCGCAGAACCAGCTTGTCCTTGTAGCGCTCCAGGTTACCGAACACATCGGCGTTGCGGCGGCTCGACAATGTGATCGAACTACCAGACGCAAAACTCAGCTTGCCGGCGTCGATCAGGTCGAAGGTCGAATCCTGCAACACCTCGGAATACATGGTCAGGTCTTCGAACGGCGAATCGATCAGCCCGCACATCACCGAGTTGGCAATGGTGCCGATGCCGGCCTGCAATGGGCCGAGCTTGTTAGTCATGCGCCCGGCCGCCACTTCCTGCTTGAAGAAATCGATCAGGTGGTCGGCAATGGCCTGAGTATCAACATCCGGCGGCAGCACAGTCGACGGCGAGTCAGACTGATTGGTGATGACGATCGCGACGATTTTTTCCGGCGGAATCGGAATGGCGGTGCTGCCAATGCGATCGTCTACTTTCACCAGCGGAATCGGCGTGCGGGTCGGCCGATACGTCGGGATATAGATGTCGTGCAAACCCTCGAGGTTCGGGTTGTGCGCCAGGTTGATCTCGACAATTACCTGTTTGGCGAAAATCGCGAAGCTGGCCGAGTTGCCCACCGAAGTGGTCGGCACGATGTGGCCTTGCTCAGTGATCGCCACGGCTTCAATCACGGCGATGTCCGGCAGTTTCAGCTGCTGATTGCGCAGCGACTCCACGGTTTCTGAAAGATGCTGATCAATGAACATCACTTCGCCGGCGTTGATCGCCTTGCGCAATGTGCTGTCGACCTGGAACGGCATGCGTCGCGACAGAACGCCGGCTTCGGTGAGCTGTTTATCAAGGTCGTTGCCCAGGCTGGCGCCGGTCATCAGCGTGATTTTCAGCGGGGTGATTTTGGCGCGTTCGGCCAATGCATGAGGCACGGCTTTGGCTTCGCCGGCGCGCGTGAAACCACTCATGCCGACGGTCATGCCGTCCTCAATCAGAGCGGCAGCGTCAGCGGCGGTCATCACCTTATCCAACAACGAAGGCAAGCGAATACGATCACGGTACATGGATTGTTATCTCGGGCAACGGAAGCAAGGTGTGCAGTTTAGTGATTTCAAAAAAAATCCTCCCGCTACCATGGTCGAATGCAGACCCCTGATTTAGAGCCTTTGGTCGGGTTTCACGGGGAATAAAAAAACCCCAGCCTACTAAAGGCTGAGGTTTTGGGTATTGCGTTGGAGCAGGTTTTACTCGACGGCTTTGACCATGTCTTCGATGACTTTCTTGGCGTCGCCGAAGACCATCATGGTTTTGTCGAGGTAGAACAGTTCGTTGTCCAGACCGGCATAGCCGCTGGCCATCGAGCG
>NZ_CABVIR010000013.1 GCF_902498065.1 Pseudomonas fluorescens
TAATTATATATTCCTTTTAATGTCGTTCCGGGAGGTGCACTTTGAGTGCCTGCACATCCGCTCGGATGCGTTCGATATCACACAGGAAGCTGCATCATGACCATCAAAGCGATCAACGTTCGCAACCAGTTCAAGGGCGTCATCAAGGAAATCGTCGAAGGCGAAGTGGTCTCGGAAATCGATGTGCAAACCGCTTCAGGGATTGTCACCTCGGTGATCACCACCCGTTCGGTGCGCGATCTTGAATTGAGGGTGGGCAGCGAAGTCATCGCCTTCGTCAAATCGACCGAGGTCTCGATTGCCAAGCTCTGAATCGACTTTCAAGAAAACGACAAGCCCTGGCTCGCGCGAATCAGGTCATAGGCCTTGCGCACGATCAGGTTGGCGGTGTCAGGCCGGATCCAACGGTACCAGGTGAGGTCCGGCAATCGCGGCAACCCATCATGTTCACCCAGCACACGCAGGTCCTGGAGTTTCCAGCAAGCCCAGCCTTTTCAGGTCGGGCTTTTTCATGCCTTCAGGTTCACTGATCCTTTTCGCAATTGACCATCCACGACACGCCAAACCGGTCGACCAGCATCCCGAAGCGCGCGGCCCAGAAGGTCGCTTCCAGCGGCATTGGCACGCTGCCGTCTTGCGCCAGTGCGCTGAAGACTCGTTCCGCCTCGGCAATGCTGTCGACGTTCAGCGATACCGAGCAACCGGCCATGTCATCCGTGGGGCGGTCAGGTGTGGTATCCGAGCCCATGATCGCCTGGTCGCCCACCGACAGACGGGTATGGATGATCAAGTTGTGCAGGTCTGCAGGAAAGTGCTCACGCGCCGGGCTTTCACCGAAGGTCATCATGACGTCGAGCTGGCCTTGCAGGGCTTGGGCATAGAAGGTGAAGGCGGCTTTGCAGTCGCCGTTGAAGATCAGGTAGGGATTGATTTTCATGTTTTACTCCCGATGACAAAGGAGGCAGAGGAAGGCGCGTTTCACCTCCGGCTCTGCGGCAGTTGGACTCCATAGCAAAGCGTTAGAGGCGGGAATTGGCAACATTGGTTTAGATGTTTTTCCTATTGCGGCGGTGCGGCTTATGGCTTCCCGCAATGGCGCATCAGGCGGCTACGCGAGTCACCGACGGGCGCAGTAAACGCTCAATGGCCCCACCGACGAGATTTTCCAGCAGCTCGTCACGCTCGTGCTCATCCAACGCATGTTGCGCCAGCCAGCCGGGTGCGCTGTTGAGCAGGTTGGCGATAGCATGCCCGGCGGCATGTTGCCCCTGTTCGCTGAGACGGGATTTTGTTCCGAGCATCAGCAGCAATTTGCGTTCGTACTGCTCGCGCAACTGCCGAACGCGTGCTTGCTGCTCGTCATTCAAGCAGCCGCTGTCGCGCTCGACCAGGCGAAAGTGCCAGGGCATTTCCTGATGCAGGTTCAGGTGCGCGCGGATCAGGCTGTTTAACCTGTCGCGTTTTGCCGAAGCCTTTTGCTCGATGCGCCCCAGGGTTGCCAACAGCTCTTCGTAGAACTCCTCGATCAGGTCGAGCAGCAAGTGCTGTTTGCTGGGGTAATGGTGATACAACGAGCCCGGGGCGAGCCCCAGGCACGTCGCGAGCTCACGCATGCCGACCTGACCGAAACCCTTGCTGGCAAACAGCTCCAGCACTTTGTCGCGGTACTCGGCGAAACGTGAGCAACGCTCAGGCATAGGCATGGAAGCCACGCCCCGTTTTGCGTCCCAGGTAGCCGGCGGCGACCATTTCCTTGAGCAGTGGCGCCGGGCGGTATTTGCTGTCGTTGAAACCGTCGTAGAAGGCTTCAAGAATCGCCAGCACGGTGTCCAGGCCGATCAAATCCGCCAGCGCCAGCGGGCCGATGGGCTGGTTGCAACCCAGGCGCATACCAGCGTCGATGTCTTCGGCGCTGGCCAGGCCTTCCTGAAACACCAGGATCGCTTCGTTGATCATCGGCACCAGAATCCGGTTGACCACAAAGCCTGGACGGTTACCGGCGGTGATCGCGGTTTTGCCCAGGGTGGTGGCCATGTCCAGCGCCAGCGCGTGGGTCGCGTCGCTGGTTTGCAGGCCACGGATCACTTCGATCAGGCCCATCACAGGCACCGGGTTGAAGAAATGCAGGCCGATGAATCGCTCAGGCTGGCTGACGCTGGCGGCAAGTTGGGTAATCGACAGCGACGACGTATTGGAGGCAATCACGCATTCAGTGCTGACCTGCGCGGCGATCTGTTGCAGCACGCGCAGTTTCAGGTCGAGGTTTTCGGTGGCGGCTTCGATCACCAGTTGCACGTTGTGCAGGCTGCTGTAATCGGTGCTGGTGCGGATCCTGTCGAGGGCGGCGAACTTTTCGACTTCCGTCAGCGTGTCCTTGGCAACTTGCCGATCGAGGTTCTTTCCAACGGTCGCAACAGCTTTTTGCAGCGCGCTTTCGGAGATATCGATCAAGGTCACGTTGAAGCCGGCTTGGGCGCAGACTTGTGCAATACCGTTGCCCATGGTGCCTGCGCCGATCACGCCAATGTTTTGCAGATTCATATACCCGTCCTTCCGATCAAACCCTGCGATACCTTGGCCGTCGTAGCGGTCGAAGGCGTACTATTGGCCGCGAGTCTAGAACCGGCGGGGCGGTTGTCCTATGCCGAAACTGTTCAAGGGTGCTGGTGTTTTTTGCCATTCGGGTGATGGGGAGCGAAGCGTTCAGATGCGGGAAAAGGACTCGGTGGCCGCCTATTTCGTACAGGCGATGATCCATGGGCTGGGGGACAATTCGCAGCGGCGCAGGGCGGCGCTGGAACAGGCCGGTATCGACCCCGCGTTGATCGAGCAACCGGTGGCGCGGGTGCCGGCCAGTGCGTTCGCTGCGTTATGGCTGATCCAGATCCGCGAACTGGACGATGAGTTCTTCGGGCTCGACTCGCACGGCATGCCCCCGGGCAGCTTCGCCCTGATCTGCCGCGCATTGATTCAGGAGCCCGACCTGCACAAAGCCATGCGTCAGTGCCTGAGCAACTTCTCCCTGTTCCTGCGCGACTTTCGCGGCACGCTGACGGTGCGCGGCAAGCGTGCAGTCATCAGTCTGGAGACTCACGCGCAAAACAACGACGTCGCACGCTTGGGCGAAGAGACTTTTCTGGTGCTGATGATCAGCCTGCTGTGCTGGCTGGGCGGGCGACGCATCCCCATCGACCGTGCGGACTTCCGCCATGAGCGCGTGTCCCTCAGCGATGACCGTTTGCTCTGGGGTCCCAATCTGACCTTCGGTGCCGAACGCACCGAGATCGAGTTCGCCAGCCACTACCTGCGCCTGCCCGTCGTTCAGGACCTGGCCTCGCTGAAAGTGTTTTTACGCACCGCGCCGCAATGGCTGGTGATCCGCTTTCGCAACCAGCATGGGCTCGCGTCACAAGTTCACCAGCGCCTGCGCAACAGCCATTACAGCCAATGGCCGACCTTGCAGGCCTTCGCCCTGGAGCAACATCTGAGCCCCAGCACTTTTCGCCGCAAACTGGAGCGGGAAGGGTGTTCGTATCAGGAGATCAAGGACGAAGTGCGACGCGGGGTTGCGTTTGAACAATTGCGGCTGAGCAACGCGAGCATTGGCGATATTGCCGAACAGTTGGGGTTTCAGGAGCCAAGTGCGTTTCACCGGGCGTTCAAGAAGTGGACGGGGGAGAGTCCGGGACGGTATCGGGCGCGGTTTTTGGAGTAGATGGCGTGGGAGTCAGATTGAGTTTTTATCTGATTGTTCTCGGTTGTTTGTACGAATTTTCCGTGCTTTTTAACCTGAAATCTCTTGTCACGACAGCACAGGAACAGCGGATGACATGAGCCGTCGATGTGAGTTATTAATTTGCGCTCGGTCGAACTTTTCAATGGATTGGAAATGGCATGGATGGCTTGGTCAAGGAGGTAATTCCGTTACTTCAGTATTTGCTTCCGGGGTTTTTGGCTGCCTGGATTTTCTACGCGCTCACGGCATTCAAGCGCCCGGATACCTTTGGACAGATAGTCCAGGCACTGATTTTCACGTTTGTGATTCAGTCGCTGGTTGTCGGTTTAGGATCGTTGCTGCTTTTAGCGGGGGAGCACTTTTTTTCAGTCGGCGCGTGGGACAAGAAGTCGGAAGCTTTATGGTCAGCCGTGATTGCGGTGGTGATGGGATTTCTTTCGTGTCACGTCGCGAACAGCGACAAGCTTCATGCGTTACTCAGGAAGCTGAAAGTCACCACTCAAAATTCGTTTCCGTGCGAGTGGTACAGTGCTTTTTTATCGAGGCAGGGATTCGTGATATTGCATTTGATCGGAGGGAAGCGCCTGTTTGGCTGGCCAAGCGAATGGCCATCGGAGCCTTCAAACGGGCAGTTTGTTCTCGAGTTTCCTCGCTGGATTGATAACCACGGCAATCCGTTGCCTGTCAGGGCCAAGGTTATTGTTATCGATGCTTCAAAAGTACAGTGGGTCGAATTTGCAACAACAATAGGGGGATCAAATGAGCAAAATGCCGAACGTAATGCCGCCTGAGCTAAGGCGGTTAATGGAGGACTGGGATAATGGTGGTCCTCCCCCCCCCGGATTGGTGATTCCAATCGGTCCTCCCCCTTCAAGAAGAGCCTCCGAGAAACCGCGCAGGCGCAACCGATAAACATGCCTGCGACCCTTTCCCGCATCACCTCATTGCTCGATCAGGCCAGACGCGCCTTGCTCCTGGTCTGGGCCACTTCTCGCGGGTTGTTTCTGGGCCTGGTGCTGGCGACCCTGATCGCGGGTGTACTCCCGGCATTGGCTGCCTGGCTTGGCCAGCGCATTGTCGATGCAGTGGTTTTCGCCATGCAATTGCATGCACAAGAGGGCAGTGCGCCGTTGTGGCCGGTGGTGCGTTACGTGCTGTTCGAAGCCGGTGTGCTCGCGTTGCTGTCCGGGACTCAACGAGCGCTGTCGGTTCAGCAATCGCTGTTGCGAGTGCAGTTGGGGCAGAAGGTCAACACGATGATTCTGGAGAAGGCCCAGACGTTGTCGCTGGTGCAATTCGAGAATTCCGAGTTCTACGACAAGCTGGTGCGAGTGCGGCGCGAAGCGTCCACCCGGCCATTGGCGCTGGTGATGAAGTCGCTGGGGCTGATCCAGAACCTGATCGTGCTGATCAGTTTCGGTGTGTTGCTGGTGCATTTTTCGCCGTGGGCGCTGGTGCTGTTGGTGGTCGGCGCACTACCGGTATTTTTTGCCGAAGCGCATTTTTCCGGGGATGCGTTCAGGCTGTTCACCCGTCGTGCACCGGAGAGTCGGCAGCAGAATTACATCGAGACGCTGCTGTCCCACGAGGGCTACATCAAAGAGGTCAAACTGTTCGGCTTCGCGCCGCTGCTGCTGAAGCGTTATCGCGACACGTTCGCGCGTCTTTACGCTGAAGACCGTCGGCTGACCTTGCGCCGCGATGGCTGGGGCTTTGTGCTGGGATTGCTGGGCACGGGGGCGTTTTATCTGGCCTATGCGTGGGTGGTGGTCGACACCGTCCACGGCAGCATCACCCTCGGCCAGATGACCATGTACCTGGTGCTGTTCAAGCAGGGGCAGACGGCTGTGAGCAGCAGCTTGAGCGCCATCAGTGGTCTTTACGAAGACGGGCTATATCTGTCGAGCCTCTACGAATACCTGGCCGAGCCCGTGGCGGCCGACACGGGCAGCCTGAAAGTGGGGGCGCTGCCCGGCGATGGTCTGCGGTTCGAGAACGTCGGGTTCCGCTATCCGGGTGCGAGTCGCGCGGCGCTGGAAGGTATCGATCTGCATCTCGTGCCGGGACACAGCGTGGCGCTGGTGGGGGAGAACGGTTCGGGCAAGACCACCCTGATCAAGTTGCTGACCCGTCTGTACCGTCCCGATCAGGGCCGCATCCTGCTGGACGGCAGCGATTTGCAGACGTGGGAAGAAGATGCGCTGCGCCGGCGCATCGGCGTGATTTTCCAGGACTATATTCGCTACCAGTTCTCCGTGGGCGAGAACATCGGCGTCGGTGACACCCTGGCGTTCAACGATGAACAGCGTTGGCAGGCGGCCGCCGCAGAGGGCATGGCCGCACCTTTCATCGAGCGTCTGGATCGCGGCTATGCAACGCAGTTGGGTCGCTGGTTCGCCGGCGGGCAGGAACTGTCCGGCGGTCAATGGCAGAAGATCGCCTTGTCCCGCGCTTACATGCGCCGTGATGCCGATATTCTGATTCTGGATGAGCCGACCTCAGCCCTCGACCCGGCGGCGGAAGCGGCGGTGTTCGAGCATTTCAGCGAGCAGACCGAAGGCCGCATGACGCTGCTGATTTCCCACCGTTTTTCCAGCGTGCGCAATGCCGACCACATCATCGTGCTGGATCAGGGCGCGATCCTTGAGCGCGGCGATCACGCCAGTCTGGTGGCCGCGGGCGGGCGTTATGCACAATTGTTCAACTTGCAGGCGCAAGGTTATCGCTAATTGTCAGGAGTCCTGAGAACCGCGAGACAGCGCCTGCCCGGCCATTTGTGGCGGTTTTACTTTCATCAGACCTTCAAGTGCCTGCCGATACTGGGTGCCGCCAAGGCTCATGCTGTTGTTGTGCGTGCCACCCGGCACCAACAACAGGTGCTTGGGTTCGCTGGCGGCGTTGAACAATTGCTGGCTGAATCGCGAGGGCATGAATGTATCGGCCAGGCCATGCACCACCAGCAACGGCATGTCGATGTCGACGATCTTGTCGATGGAATCGAATTTCTGCGACAGCAGCCAGCGTACCGGCAGCCATTTCACCGGCAGGTTGCTTTCGGCCACTTGCGCCACGGCATCACCCAGTGACGTGAACGTGGATTCGATCACCAGGCCGCGCACGGGGACGGGAACATGGTCCTTTTTCGCCTGTGCGGCCAAGTCTGCCGCGAGGTCGATGGCTACCGCGCCTCCGAGGGAGTGGCCATAGATCAGGCGCTTGCTGGCGTCCGGTTGCATCGTTGTGAAGCGTTCCCAGGCGGCTCGCGCGTCTTCATACACGCTGGCTTCCGACGGCAGATCGCCTTTGCTCTGGCCAAACCCGCGGTAGTCGATGGCCAATACGGAATAGCCCATGGCACGCAATTGTTCGATGCGAAACGCCTGGCCGGTGAGGTTCCAGCGCACACCGTGCAGATAGAGAATCGACGGCGCATCCCGGCGTACGGCCGGCCACCACCAGGCATGCAGGTTCTGCCCGCCTTTGAAGTTGACGGGCTTGATGTCGAACTCTTGAACGTCCTTCGGCAAACCGCGATACCAGCCCGCCGTGCCCGGTTCGATACGGAACAGCAGCTCGCGCTCGGTGTGCTCAAGTACGCCGCAACTCACCGGCAGGCCGACAATCAGCGCGACCATGCACAGCAAGGGCAGCCAGCGTCGGCGCAGGCGTGTGAGCAGGGAGGAGGGCATCGGGTGATCCACCGGTAAAAACTGAAGTTCGGTTTTTAACAGAAGCGAGTTGGCGCCGGGAAACAATTCGACAGTCGTTCACCAAATCCCCTTGTTGGCGCAAGCTTGCTCCTACAAGGGGCGGTGTTGCTCCAATTGCAGATCAATCCACCCGCAACACAATTTTTCCAATGTGCTCGCCACCCTCCATCCGCGCATGAGCCTGTGCCGCCTCGGCCAATGGATACACCTTGTCGATCATCGGCAGACAGCGCCCGGCGGCGAGCACAGGCCAGACATACTCACGTAGCTGCTCGGCGATCGAGGCTTTTTCTTCCACGGTCCGTGGGCGCAGCAACGAGCCTGTCACGATGGCGCGTTTACTCATGATTGCCATCAGATCGACGTCCTTGGCGTGGGCGCCGCCAAGAAAGCCCAACATCACCAGTCGACCTTCCATGCCCAGCGCCGCGATGTTCGAATTCAGGTACGAGCCGCCCATGATGTCGAGAATGACATTGACGCCTTTGCCGGCGGTTTTCTCCTGGATGACCTGGGCGAAATCCTGATCGCGATAGTTGATCGCTTCGGCGCCCAACGTGCGGATCGCCGCGCACTTCTCCTCGCTGCCCGCCGTGGCGAAGGCCTTGACGCCGAATTCGCGACACAGCATCAAGGCGGTCGTACCGATGCCGCTGGTGCCGCCGTGAATCAATGCGCGCTGACCTTTGCTGGCGCCGCCCATGTCAAACAGGTTGGCCCACACCGTGAAGAAGGTTTCCGGGACCGCCGCCGCGTGTACCCAATCCATGCCTTGAGGAATCGGCAGCGTCTGGCTGGCCGGCGCGACGCAGTATTGTGCGTAACCGCCGCCGTTAGTCAGCGCGCAAACGTTGTCGCCGACGATAAATTCGCTGACACCTTTACCGACCACCACCACTTCGCCGGCCACTTCCAGACCCGGGATCGGGCTCATGCCGAGTTTCATCGGGTACTTGCCGGCCCGTTGAATCACGTCGGGGCGATTGACCCCGGCGGCGTGCACGCGAATCAGCACCTCGCCCGGCCCCGGGGTTGGTACGGGTTCCTGACGTGGCTTTAACACCTCCGGGCCGCCGGGTTCGGTGATTTCGATCAGGGTCATGGTTTGGGGCAGATTCATCTGAGTGTCCTGTCTGGGAATGTTCAGTAAGTGGGACCGCGTCAAGCCGTCGGCGACTCAGCTCAATACAGGTTGCAGTCGGTTGCGACGATTGAGCAAGCGCATGCCCTGTTCCAACAGCAGGGCGACGACAATGGCCCCCGTCGCGATGATGAATAACAGAGCGTGATGCCCGCCGCTGGAATTGAACAGCGCCGAATAGGCAAACCCGGCAATCGCCTGGAACGTGGCGAACGACACGGTGGCGCGACTCCAGGCAATCTGCTGCTGATGATGGTTCGGGATCAGCTCGTGAACCCGGGCCAGCGCCAGTGGCACGATGCCTGGAGGGAACGAGCCGAGGATCACCGCCAGCAAGGCCAGCGCGGTGAAGGAACTGGAAATCGACAGCAAACCGACCGCCACTGCCTGCACTGCCAGCACCAGACGAATGCTCAACCGTGCGCCCAGTTTGTCGGCCAGAAAACCGTAACTCACCGGCCCGATAATCGCGCCAAGGCCGTACATCACCCAGATGAGCGCGCCAATATGCGCGCCTGCCCCGAGCCCACGGGCGACGTAATCCACCAGAAACACCATGGCGGGTACGAGCCCGGCAGCCATGAACGCGTATTGGGCGAACAACAGGTAAACGTTCGGATCAGTCGGCATCGTCGATGGTACGGCGGACGGTGCAGCGATGGCCGCTGGCGTGGCTGACGGCCAACCGAACCAACTGGCGGCCGTCAGCACCCATGCCAGTGCGCCGAGACCGAACCAGGTGTTCTGCAAGCCCAGGCTCAACAGTGGCGGCACAATGGTTCCCGATCCGGCGATGCCCAAACCGATGCCCAGAAAAATCGCACCACTGGCCAGCCCGCGGCGCGATGCTGGCACGTGCGGCAACACGGTCGCGGCCACCAACACCATGATCGCGCCGCCGGCGACGCCCGACAGCAGGCGCCAGCCGAAGAACCAGCTTACCGATAACGGAAAGCCGCACGCGAAAAACGACAGCGTCACCGCCACCATCATCAGGCGCAGGGCGCTTTTGTTGGAGGTTCGGCGGGCCAGCGGATGGCCAATCAACGCGCCAATCAGGTAACCCACCAGGTTGGCGGCGCCGAGGTACACCACGTCGCTGGCGGAAAACCAGTGCGCCTGAATCAACGAGGGAATCAGCGGCGTGTAGGCGAACCGCGCCAGGCCGATGCTGACCAGGCTGGCGCAGAGGCCGGCGAAAATCGGCAGCCAGATCGCGCTGCGTGAGGGGGGTGAGGTGCTGAGCATGGGAGCCATCCTGTAGGTTTATCTATGGTGCCCAGCTTATCCAGATTCATTGATGCAATAACGCAGCGATTATGCGTTATTGTGATGCGTATATGCAGCAGTGGAGGATCGTATGAACTGGGATGACACCAGGGTGTTTTTGGCCGTATGCCGGGAGTCGACGTTGCGCGGCGCGGCGCGGGTGCTGGGGGTCGATCAGGCCACCGTCGGTCGACGGATCACGGCGCTGGAAAAGTCCCTGAGTGCGACGCTGTTTCTGCGCACCTCGGAGGGTTACGCGCTGACAGCCGTCGGTGAAGCGGCGTTGAAAGCCGCGGAAAAAATGGAGCATTCCGCTCTGGAGTTGCAGCGCCAGATTCAGGGGCTCGATGATCGACTGACCGGTATCGTTCGGGTCAGTACCACGGACTCCATGGCCATCGATTTCCTGATTCCGGCGATTGCCCGCTTGCATGCACAGCACCCCGATGTGCGAGTGCAACTGGACGCCTCGACGCAGATTTTGAGCCTGTCGAAACGCGAAGCCGACATCGCCGTGCGCAACACCCGGCCGGATAACCCTGACCTGATCGCCCGACGCATCGCGCGTTGGCCGGTGGGCCTGTTCGCGTCCCGTGACTATGTGGAGGCCCATGGCGTACCGGCGCCGGGTTCAGCGTTCGAGGGGCATGATCTGGTGGTGTATCAGCCGTATTTGCAGGGCAACAAGGACATTACGCTGGTCTCGGAACCGCTGGGGCGCGGGCGCATCGTCTCGAGCCTGAGTTCGGGGCTGCTGGTGCGCTGGGCGATTGCGGCGGGGATCGGGCTGGGGGAGATTCCGGTGTACATGGGCGAGCGCGACGGGCTGGTCAGGCTGTGGCCGGAGCGCACGCGACCGGTGCCGTATGACGTGTGGCTGGTGACGCACGCGGACTTGCGGCATACCGCGAGGGTGCGGGTAGTAATCGATGAGATTGTTGCGGGGTTTGCGGGGACTGGCGAGTAACGGCTCAAAGATCACCGCCTCGCTTCGCTCGACAGCACCTGCAAGGATTTGCGTGGGCCTGTAGACACTGTCGAGCGAAGCGAGGTGGCGATTTCTTCACACAAGATTACGGCATTTCCGGCAGTTCCTGAGGCCTCAGGTCAAACACCAGCACTTCGGCCTCCGCGCCATTGTTCAAGGTCAGCAACTGTTCATCGCGAACCCGCACGCCATCGCCTTCCTGCAATTGCAGGCCGTTGAGTTCGACGCTGCCGCGTGCCACATGCACGTAGGCATAACGATTGGCGGCCAGTTCCAGCGTGGCGCTTTCCTTGCCGTCGATCAGGCCGGCATACACCCGTACATCCTGACGCACCTTCAGCGAACCGTTTTTCCCCTCGGGGGAGATGATCAGTTGCAGACGCCCGCGTTTTTTCTGCGGGCTGAAATGCTCTTGCTGATAGCGCGGTTTGGCGCCGCTGACATCCGGCACGATCCAGATTTGCAGGAAGTGCACGCCACGGGTCGCCGAGTGGTTGTACTCGCTGTGTGCCACGCCGCTACCGGCACTCATCAGTTGCACGTCACCGGGGCGAATCACCGAACCGGTGCCCAGGGTGTCCTTGTGTTCCAGGGCACCTTCGAGCACGTAGGAGAAAATCTCCATGTCGCGGTGCGGGTGTTGGCCAAAGCCTTTACCGGCCGCGACGCGGTCATCGTTGATCACCAGCAGGTCGGAAAAACCCTGCTCTTTGGGGTTGCGGTAGTTGGCGAAGGAAAAAGTATGGAACGACTTCAACCAACCGTGATTGGCCGCGCCGCGATCGGAAGCTTTGCGAAGGGTCAGCATGATGAAATCTCCTGTGGGGACGTTGATTCGTCCGAGTGAGGAGAAGGTTAATGTTTATCCTTTTGTGCAATAAGTAGATGGAAATTGAAATACTGTCCCTTTCAGGTTGACAATAATAGGCAGGCTGTTAGCGCCGCATTTGGCCATAATGCAAAGCACAGACTTCATGCCGTGCACATAAACTTGTAGGAGCCGGCAAGCCGGCTTCTACAGGGTTATGTGTATGGCCAGTATTCTTTTTTGATTTCAGTGATTTTGAACCCATGAAAACCGTGGCAATGGTGCTGTTCCCTGACTTTCTCCTGCTCGACATGGCCGGGCCCATGGAGGTGTTTTCCATCGCCAATCGTTATCTCGACCCGGCCGAGCGTTACGAGTTGTCGACCATCGGCACCGAGCACAGCGCGCTGCGTGCCTCCAACGGTGTCAGCGTGCAGGCCGATGTGCACATCGATCAGGCGGACCAGGCGTATGACCTGTTGCTGGTGCCGGGTGGACCGGGGGCCTACAACGAAAAACACCCGCCGTTGCTCGGCTGGCTCAAAGGTGCGGTGAAACGGGCCGAACGTTATGGCTCGATCTGCACCGGTGCATTCGTGCTCGGGCATGCCGGCCTGATTGACGGCTACCGTGTCACCACCCACTGGCACTACACCGAACGGCTGATCAAGGGCTTCCCGAGGGCGACAGTGGAGACCGATCAGATTTACGTCCAGGACCGCAACCTCATCACCTCCGGAGGCGTCACCGCCGGCATCGACCTGGCACTCGCGGTGGTTGCCGAAGACCATGGCAAGAAAGTCGCCCAGGACGTGGCCAAAGTGTTGCTGGTGGTGATGAAGCGTCAGGGCGGGCAAGCGCAATTCAGCCCGTTGATGGCGACTGTAGACCCCCACGAAACGCCGGTGACGCGCGTACAGAATTATGTGCTTGAGCATCTCGACGAGGCCTTCAACATTGAACGCATGGCCGGCCTGGCCACCATGAGTCCACGTCATTTCGCCAGGGTGTTCGCCCGGGAAGTGAACATGACACCGATGGAGTTTCTCCAGAGCGCACGCATCGACTGTGCGAGAAACCTTTTGGAAACCAGTGACTTGCCGCTCAAGACAGTGGCCTTCAAAAGTGGCTTTGGCAGTGTGCGGCACATGCGGTTTCTGTTCAGTGAAAAACTCGGGTTGACCCCGTCCCAGTACCGCGAACAGTTCAGCTAGAGCCTTTTTGTCCGTTGTGCGCACCGTGATGGCCGTGACGCTCCCTCCGTGGCAGTTGTTCTGTTACCGAGGCCTGCGAAGATACCCGTGAACTCTTTGCAATGGAGGTGCGCAAGTCTGGCACGCAATGGAAATGACAATCCGTTGAGCGGCCCCGGGTTTGCGCACGTGGACGTGTATGAACAGCGTCAGAGATTTGAACAGCGAAGCGGTGCTGCGATTCGGCCCTTACGCGTTCCACCTGCGGCAACGGCTGATCCTCGACGGGGATCAGCCATTGCGCATGGGCGGGCGGGCCCTGGATATCCTGCAGGTGCTGGTCCAGCGCGCGGGCAACGTGGTCAGCAAGGACGAGCTCATCGCCCTCGTCTGGCCGACGTCGGTGGTCGAGGAAATCAACCTGCGCGTGCACATCGCCGCGCTGCGTCGCGCCTTGGGCGACGGGCAGAACGGACAGCGCTACATCGTCAACATTCCCCAGCGCGGTTACAGCTTTATCGCGGCTGTGCAGCGGGTACCGGCGAGTACGCTGGCCTCGATTGAAACCGTTCAGAAAACTCAGCACAACCTGCCCGCACGACTGACGCCGGTGACCGGACGCGACTCAATGGTCGGCAGTCTGGTTCGCCAGTTGCCGGTTCGGCGCCTCATGACCCTGACCGGCCCCGGCGGCATCGGCAAGACCACCGTGGCCTTGCGCGTGGCCGAATTGCTCTTGCAGCATTATCAGGATGGCGTCTGGCTGGTGGATCTGGCGATGATCGATGACCCCGCGCAGGTGGTCGATCATCTGACCCGCAAGCTTGAACTGGACGTCGGAACCAACCTGGAAACATGGGCGCAACGTCATGCGTTGTTGGTGCTCGACAATTGCGAGCACCTGCTCGAACGTTGCCGGACACTGGTCGAGGACTTGCTGATGGCGGCGCCACGCCTGTCGATCCTGGTGACCAGTCGCGAACCGCTCCAGGCGCAGGGGGAAACGGTCCAGCGTTTGCCGCCACTGGCGGTGCCACCGGCGTCGGCGCTGAACAGTGTGGCCGAAGCCATGGGTTATTCGGCGGTGCAGTTGTTCGTCAGCCGAGCCCGTGCTCGTCAGCAAGGGTTTGTGCTGCGCGAACACGACCTCAAGGTTGTGCGCGAAATCTGTCGCCGGCTCGATGGTTTGCCCCTGGCCATCGAACTGGCGGCGGCACAGATTGATGCGTTGGCGCTGGTGGGCGTGCAAGCTCAATTGAATAACTGTTTTCAGCTGCTGACTCAGGGCCGGCGCACCGCCGTGCCCCGGCATCAAACCTTGAAAGCGGCGCTGGACTGGAGCTATGAACAGTTGAGTCCGCTGGAGCAAACCGTGTTGCAGCGCCTGTCGGTGTTCAAGATGGCTTTTACGCTGGACGCCGCGATCGGGGTGATCAGTTGCGCGGCGTTGCTGCCTGCCCGGCTGATTGAAGGGGTGGAAAGTCTGGCGCTCAAATCATTGCTGTCGCTGGAGCAGGGCAGCGGCCTGGCCCGCTACCGTTTCCTCAACACCACCCGCACCTACGCTCTGGAGAAACTCGAGGGCAGTGGTGAATTGCGCACTGTTGAAATGCGTTACGCCCGCTACATCAGCCGGGCGCGCTGGGTATCAAGCGGGCAGGTGACGCTGCAGCTCGTCGAGTAACCGGCGGACTTTCGTCAGGTCCGGCGTGGCAAACCCTTCGGTGAACCGGTTATAGATCGGCGCGAGCAGCGTATGGGCTTGCCGGTGCCGGCCCTGACGTTGCCAAAGCTGTGCCAGCGAAGTGGCGCTGCGCAGTTCCCAGGCGAGGGCGCCCTGATGGTTGGCCACGTTCAACGCCCTGATCAACACGGCCTCGGCCGCCTCGGTGTTCAAAGGGCACTCTTGCGCCAGCAGCGTTTCAGCCCTGGCTCGCAGAATTTCCGCCGTGCTCCAGCCAGCCGTGCCGGTGTCCGCCCGCAGCAGCAAGGCGTCATCGACGAAACCGGTGTCCAGCGTCACCATGATGTCTTTGATCAACCCGACGCCCGGCAGCAGGGACGAGCGCACCTCGGTGTGGTCGATCACCTGTGCATAGTGCATGGCCCAGGTGTAGAACAGCAGCACCGAGTGTTTTTGCGCTTGTTCCAGCAGCAGGTGCAGGAGTTTGCGCGCGGTGCGGGTGTCGCCGTTGTAGTGGGCGATCAGGCAACCGGCCAGCGCCAGGGTGTAGCAGATGGACGTGCCGTGGTTGATCTGAATCGCGATGTCCAGCGCCTGCCGGGCGGTGCGCCATGCTTGTTCCGGCCGGCCCTGCAGCCAGAGGATGCGCGCCAGAATGGTCAGGGCGGCGACGCTCTGGTCGTACTGCACGCCAAAACCGTGGGTGAAGCGGTTGAGGTGTCCACTCTGGGCCATGCGCTGGAGCACCTCTTCGGCATTCACCCGTGCCTGGCCCTGATCCCCGGCAAAGTGCAGCGCCAGTACTCGTAAGCGGTGCGTGCTGAGGGACAACACCGCGTCGCCGTGCAGCCCCAACCGGTCGAACTGATGGCTCTGCTCCAGGGCCATTTGATAGTTGGCGCAACTGAGGTTGACCGCCATGTGCCCGGAAACCGCCCGCAACTGACCGGCCAGGTCGTTGCACTGTCTGGCCAGCGTTCTGGCGCTGACGAAGGCCTCGACCGTTTCCGCCGTGCCGCCCTGGGTGTGGTAGCAGGAGCTTCCGAGGGCCAGTTTGAGGGCCATTTTCAGCCGAGGGCAGGGCTCGGGTGCGGCGTCCAGCAGGGCCAGTGCTTTGCGCACATACACGCCGTGCTCCTTGAGCAGCGACATTTCCTGCCAGAGCGGTGTCGACGTCGCAACCAGGCGGATCGCCAATGCCTGCGGCCCTTGAGCGTTCAAGCCCCAATCGAGGGCCGCGCGAAGATCTTCGAGGCTGCGTGCATAACGCTCGATCCACGTCGCCGTCGCGATCAGCTCCCAGTCCTGCTGGGCCTGATGCATCAAGGCCAGGCAACGCTCGGCGTGGCGTTCGCGGGTGCCCGGCAGGTCTGCGGCCTGGTCGAGTTTTTCCAGGGCATAGCTGCGGGTGGTGTCGAGCAGACGGTAGAACACTTCTTCGTCGCCGACCTCGACATTCAGCAGCGACTTGGCCACCAATTGTGTGATCGAGCCAAACACCTCACAAGGTTCGATATGTTCGCCGACGATCACTGCCGCTGCTGACTCCAGGGTGAAGCCACCCCTGAACACGCCCAGTCGACGCAGGCAGGTTTGCTCGCAGGGGCTCAGCAGTTCGAAGCTCCAATCCAGCGTGGCGCGCAAGGTTTGATGGCGACCCAAGGTGGTCTGACAGCCCTGGGTGAGCAGGCGAAAACTGCCTTGCAGTTGCGTGAGCAATCCGCTCACGCCGAGGCCGCCGACTTGCGCCGCCGCCAATTCAATCGCCAGCGGAATACCGTCCAGGCGCCGGCAGATTTCAATCACCAGCGGCAGCTCGTCATCGCTCAATTCAAAACTGTCGTGGCTGGCCATCGCCCGTTCGACAAACAACTGCAAGGCGGAAAAGCTCAGGGCCTGCGCGCGGTCGAGCACGGCGATGGGCGGCGGGCAGTCCAGTGACTCGAGACGCTGAACAAATTCGCCCTCGGCCCGCAAGCTCTCGCGGCTGGTGGCCAGAATGTGCACGTCGGGCGCGGCACGCAGGATGTTTTCGCTCAACTGGGCAATGGCGTCGAGCAGGTGTTCGCAGTTGTCGATCACCAGCAGCATCTGCCGGTCGCGCAAAAAAGTGGCGAGGTCGTTCATCGGATCGGCGTCGTGCAGCGACAGTTCGAGCAGCGTCGCCAGATGCGCGGCGACCATCAATGGATCGTTGATCGGCGCCAGGTCCAGCAGACGTATGCCATCGCGGTAGCGCCCGATCAGTTGTTCGGCGACTCGCAGGGCCACGGTGGTTTTGCCGATGCCGCCGGAGCCGACCAGCGTGATGAAACGCTGGCGTGACAACTGGAGCACCAGGCTGTCGATGAGGGGCTGGCGACCGATCATGCGTGTGCGACGCACCGGCAGGTTGTGGCCGCTGGGCGTGGGGGCTTCATTCGCTGGAAGTTGCTCGATGTGCTCCAACGAATACGGCGCTACAAAACTGTAGCCGCGTTGGGCCACGGTGACGATGTATCGCTGGCCGGCCTGGCCGTCGCCGAGGGCTTTGCGCAATGCCGCCATGTGCACCCGCAGATTGATGTCTTCGACTACGCTTTTGGGCCAGACCCCGGCGATCAGTTCCTGTTTGCTGACCACATTTCCGGCGTGTTCCAGAAGGATCAACAGAATGTCCATGGCCCGACGACCCAGGCGCAGGGGCTGGTCGGCCTCCATCACCAGGCGTTGTCCGGGATAGATCCGGTAGGGGCCGAAATGGATGGCCTGTACGGGGGAAAGGGTCAACGGGTCACTCCTGCTTGCAGCCGTCTGGAACGCGGTTTCCGAGCATATTCGTCAGGTTTGTTCGTCAGTGCAATGCGTGGCGCGGTGACTTTCGGGTGTTGGCCTGGACTGGCGGTTTCCCGAGAGAGGTCATGAGTTGCGTATTTATTGGGTACGACGCTCTCAAAGACGTTGCCGGGGCATTTGGTGCACCAGGGAAAATTAACAACGTTTAACTCGTCCTGCGTCCGGTCTACGCCCAAAACTCTGACACTGCAACTCCCAAAAGTGTGAGTGTTGAAAAGGGATTTATGTGTCATGAGGACGCCGCAATGAGCAACGTGGTGGTGGTCTATCACAGTGGCTACGGGCACACCCGGGTCATGGCTGAAGCCGTGGCTAAAGGTGTGGAACGGCACCTGGGCAGTACTTGCCAGCTGATTTCGGTTGAGGACGTGGATCAGCACTGGGACCGATTGCACGATGCCGACGCGATCATCTTCGGCGCTCCGACCTACATGGGCAGTGCCTCGGCATCGTTCAAAGGCTTCATGGAAGCCACCGCAGCGTTTTACCTGGCCCAGCCCTGGCGCGACAAACTGGCGGCAGGCTTCACCAATTCCGGTTGTCTGTGTGGCGACAAACTCAACACGTTGCTGCAAATGGCGGTGTTCGCCGCGCAGCACTCAATGATCTGGGTCGGCCTCGACCTGCTGCCGGCACGTTCCGGCACCGGCGTGTTCGACGGGCAACTCAACCGCCTCGGCAGTTCGCTGGGCGCCATGGCGCAGTCGAATGTCGAACAGTCCCCCGAATTCGCACCGCCCGCCGAAGACCGCTGCACCGCCGCGCACCTGGGCGAACGCGTGGCGCGGCTGGCTGAACGCCTGAGCCACTCACCGGTTTGAATCACCCCAACCCTCGCTAAGGAGACATCGCATGAGCACGTTCACTACCCGAGACGGCACCGAGATCTACTACAAAGACTGGGGCACCGGTCAGCCCATCGTTTTCAGCCACGGTTGGCCGCTGAACGCCGACAGTTGGGAATCGCAGATGATCTTCCTCGCCTCCAAAGGCTACCGGGTGATCGCTCACGACCGTCGTGGCCACGGCCGCTCCAGTCAGCCGTGGACCGGCAACGACATGGACACCTACGCCGATGACCTGGCGCAATTGATCGAGTTGCTGGACCTGAAAGACGCCGTGCTGTTCGGTTTCTCCACCGGTGGTGGCGAAGTGGCGCGCTACATCGGTCGTCACGGCACTGGCCGGGTGGCCAAGGCCGGGCTGATTTCCTCGGTGCCGCCCCTGATGCTCAAGACCGAAGCCAATCCCGGTGGCCTGCCGATCGAAGTGTTCGACGGTATTCGTCAGGCGTCCCTGGTCGACCGTTCGCAGCTGTACATCGACCTCGCCAGCGGTCCGTTCTTCGGCTTCAACAAACCTGACGCGAAACCGTCACAAGGCATGATCGACTGGTTCTGGATGCAAGGCATGACCTCCGGCCACAAGAACGCTTATGACTGCATCAAGGCGTTCTCCGAAACCGACTTCACTGAAGACCTGAAGAAGTTCGACATTCCCACGTTGGTAGTGCACGGCGATGCGGACCAGGTGGTGCCGATCGAGGCCGCTGGCATTGCTTCGGCAAAACTGGTGAAAGGTTCTACGCTGAAGGTCTACCCCGGCGCGCCCCATGGTTTGACTGACACCCACAAGGATCAGCTCAACGCTGACCTGCTGGCGTTCCTCAAGGGTTGATGTGCCCTCGGCGCGGGCGCAGATCCGCGCCGTTTTTGCTCCTGATGAGCCGAATTCTTCGAGAACATGACCATGAAAAAGCTGACCAACGCCACCGGGGCACCGGTGGTCGACAACCTCAATATCCAAACCGCCGGCCCTCGTGGGCCGGCGCTTTTACAAGACATCTGGTTGCTGGAAAAACTCGCGCACTTTGACCGCGAACTGATCCCGGAACGGCGCATGCACGCCAAAGGTGCGGGCGCCTATGGCACCTTCACGGTCACCCATGACATCACTCGTTATACAAAAGCCAGCATCTTCAGCTCGGTGGGCAAGGAAACGCCGCTGTTCGTGCGTTTTTCCTCGGTGGCCGGCGAACGCGGTGCGGCGGATGCCGAGCGTGATATCCGTGGCTTCGCGGTGAAGTTCTATACCGATGAAGGCAACTGGGACATTGTCGGCAACAACACGCCGGTGTTTTTCTTCCGCGACCCCCTGCGTTTCTCCGACCTCAACCACGTGGTCAAACGTGACCCACGCACTGGCCTGCGCAACGCCACCAGCAACTGGGATTTCTGGACCCTGCTGCCCGAGGCGCTGCACCAGGTGACCATCGTGATGAGCGATCGCGGGATCCCCACCAGTTTCCGCCACATGCACGGCTTCGGCAGTCACACCTTCAGCCTGATCGACCGCGATAACAAACGGGTGTGGGTGAAGTTTCATTTTGTCTGCCAGCAAGGCATCGAAAACCTCTCGGACGCCGAAGCCGAAGCGGTGGTCGGCAAGGACCGCGAAAGCAATCTGCGCGATCTTTACGAAGTCATCGAGCAGGGCAATTTCCCGCGCTGGAAATTGTGCATTCAGGTGATGGAAGAAGCGCAGGCGCTGAACTATCGGCACAACCCGTTCGACTTGACCAAGGTCTGGCCGCACGGCGAGTTTCCACTGATTGAAGTGGGCATCATGGAGCTCAATCGCAACGCCGAAAACCACTTCGCCGAAATCGAACAGGCAGCGTTTTCGCCGGCCAATGTGGTGCCGGGCGTGAGCTTCTCGCCGGACCGCATGCTCCAGGCGCGGCTGTTTTCCTACGGCGATGCCCAGCGCTATCGCCTTGGTGTGAACTTCAATCACATCCCGGTCAATGCGCCGCGCTGCCCGGCACACAGCTACCACCGCGACGGCGCCATGCGCACCGACGGCAACCTTGGCGGCACCGCCAGTTACTTCCCTAACAGCGTCGGTGAATGGCAGGACTCGCCGGAACTGGCCGAGCCGCCGCTGCCGCTGGAAGGCTTTGCACAGCACTATGATCATCGGTTGGAAGAGGATCATTACGAACAGCCGGGCAACCTGTTCCGCTTGCTCGACCCGGTGCGCAAGCAGTTGCTGTTCGACAACACCGCACGCGCCATGAACGGCGTGCCGCAGGCGATCCGCCAGCGCCATATCGACAACTGCACCAAGGCCGATCCGGCGTACGGGTTTGGCGTGGCCGAAGCGTTGGAGCGGTTGGTGCCGCTAAGGTAAAAAAGGCGGCTGGCTTGCCAGCGATGGCGTCCGAGAAATCGCCATCGCCGGCAAGCCGGGCTCCTGCAGGTTTTGTGTCAATTCACTATTCCGAACACCCCACAACCCTGTGGGAGCGGGCTTGCCAGCGATGGCGCCCGAGAAATCGCCATCGCCGGCAAACCGGGCTCCTACAGGGTTGTGCGTGGAAGAGCGCGCACGGCGCGGCAGCGCCAGGCGAACGGGTTGATGCCTTCGCTGCGGGTGAAGATGTGGCAGAAGTGCGCCTGATCGCAGAAGCCGCATTCGAGGCTGATCTGCGTGAGGCTCAGGTCGGTGCTCCGGATCAGTTGCTTGGCCCGGACGATGCGCTGGTGGCGAATCCAGTCCTGGGGCGAGAGGCCGGTGCTGCACTTGAACGCGCGTGAAAAATGACTTCGCGAGAGCGCGCAGGCGCGGGCCAGTTCGGTCACTTCTATGGTTTCACCAAGATGCTCGAGGATCAGTTGCTTGGCCAGGCTTTCGCGCCACGGGGTCAGGCCACCCGTGATTTTTTTTGGCGTTTCAGTGACGGTCGCGCAGGCGACGTTTTGCTGAGAATGTGCCATGACAAATGTCCGTGTCGGTGAACGTCATTCTTGGGCGCGAGCGCTCTGGCAGGCGAGTTAAACGTTGTTAATTTCCTCTGCGCGCAGTTAAGGACAACCGTGCCAACTCAGCACATTGCTGCAATTTTCAGGACGGGGGGCCGTGCATGATTGATGTCAATTGGCGGATCTGTGCAGGGCCGCTTTTGCGATTCGATCAAGGGTGAAGGCATGAAACATTCTCTGGTTTGCTCGTTGGGCCTCGCGATGGCGCTGGCGTCCGGCAGTTCCTCGGCTCAGGCACCGGCACAAGTTGGCTCGCAAGTGCCCGGCTACTTTCGATTGGCCGTAGGCGATTTTGAGGTGACCGCACTGTTCGATGGTTACAACGACCTGTCGCCCAAACTGCTCAAGGGCCTGACCCAAAGCCAGATTCGCGCGCTGCTGGCCCGTCGTTCGATTGAAACGCCGGGGGTGCAGACTGCGTTCAACGCTTTTCTGATCAACACCGGCAAACAACTGATTCTGGTGGACACCGGCGCCGGCCAGTGCATCGGGGCGACGGCGGGCATGCTCTCGGACAACATGAAAGCCGCCGGGTACGAACCTTCGCAAGTCGACACGATTCTGTTGACCCACCTGCACCTGGACCATGTATGCGGGCTGGTCGACGGCCAGCAGAAACCGGTGTTCGCCAACGCCACGGTCTACGCCGCGAAGGCCGAAGCCGATTACTGGCTCGATCCTCAGGCCCTCGCCAAGGCTCCCGAGGGTGCCAAACCGTATTTCAAAATCGCCCAGGACTCCACGGCGCCGTACGTCGCGGCAGGTCGCTTTAAAACGTTCGACGCCGGTCAGTCGCCTGTACCGGGCGTCGAAGCCACGCTGGAAGCTGGACACACACCGGGCAGCACCACGTACCGTTTTACTTCGCAGGGGCAGAGCATCCTGTTCATGGGCGATCTGGTGCATAACCTCGCGGTGCAGTTCTTGCACCCGGAAGTCTCGATCGGCTTTGACGTCAACAGCCAGCAAGCAATCAAGAGCCGCGCCAAGGTGTTCAGCGATGCAGCCGTCAGCAAAACCTGGGTGACGGCGGCGCACTTGCCGTTTCCGGGCATCGGCCACATCGCCGCAGAGGGTAAGCATTTCCAATGGGTGCCGGTCGAATACGGTCCCTATAAACGTGCGGCGAAAGTGCCGCTGATCGAGTAAAGTCCGACGCATTCACAAGGGGAACCGAGCCTATGAACCGTAACGATCTGCGCCGCGTCGACATGAACCTGTTGGTTATTTTCGAGGCCTTGATGTTCGAGAAGAACCTGACCCGGGTGGCTGAGAAATTGTTCATGGGCCAACCGGCGGTGAGTGCGGCGTTGGGTCGGTTACGGGATCTGTTTGACGATCCGTTGCTGTTGCGTAATGGCCGCGGCATGGAGCCGACCGGGCGGGCGCTGGCGATTCTCAAAGAGCTGCAGCCGGCGATGGATGTGATTTCCGGAGCGGTCAGCCGAGCTAAAGAATTCGATCCGACGACCAGCTGCGATGTGTTTCGCATCGGGCTGTCCGACGATGCCGAGTTCGGCTTGTTTCCACCGTTATTGCGGCAACTGCAAGAGGAGGCGCCGGGGATCGTGGTGGTGGTGCGCCGGGCCAACTATCTGCTGATGCCGGCATTGCTGGCCTCGGGAGAGATCTCTGTGGGGGTGAGTTACACCACGGATCTGCCGGCGAATGCCAAGTGCAAGAAGTTGCGCGACATTCCCTGCAAGGTGCTGCGCGGGGATAAGCGCCCGGGATTGCTGACGCTGGATGAATACTGCGAGCGTCCCCATGCGATGGTGTCGTTTTCCGGCGACTTGAGCGGCAATATCGATCTGGATCTGGCCAAGGTCGGCCGCAGCCGTCGTGTGGTATTGGGTGTGCCGCAGTTCAGCGGTTTGCGCGCGTTGCTCGCCGGCACTGAGATGATTGCGACGGTGCCGGATTATGCTGCATGTGCCCTGGTTGAGGGGTGTGCGTTGCGGGCGGAGGATCCGCCGTTTCCCATCGATGCCGCGCAGCTTTCGATGGCGTGGAGCGGGGTGCATGATAATGATCCGGCCGAGCGGTGGTTGCGGTCGCGAATCAGTGAGTTCATGTCGAGGCCTTTGCCTATCTCGGCTTGAACGTGGCGGCCTTGGGGCCGAACACATTTTATTTGATGTTCTCGATCGCCTTGTAATACCTTGGATGTGTTGGGCTGGACGCTCGAAAAAACTGCACGCTGAGAACGAGAAAGCCGCGATATTCGCGGCTTTTTTGTGAGTCAACGTGGCCTGCTCAAACCCCGTTCCTGGTGTTTTGCGGTCCGCGTGGCTGTTGGGTTGCATCCGCCACTTCCGCGGTCTTTTCCTGAGTCTCATGCACCGCCTGGATGATGACCTTGGCCACGTCGGCCGGACGTGACTGCTGCGGCACGTGGCTGGCTTCGACTTCGGTGACCTGCGCTTTCAACTTCTTGGCAAACGCACGCTGCAGATCGGGTTGGATCATGCGGTCTTCGCGGGCGACGACGTACCAGGTCGGTTTGCCCTTCCAGGCAGCGACGCTGGTTTTGTCATCGAATGCCGAGGCGCGAATCGGTCCCTGCGTGGCGGCCATGACGGCGGTCTGCGCGGCGGGAAGATCCTGAGCGAAACCGGTAGCCATGCCTTGGGGGGTCATGTAGAGAAAATCGTTTTTATCAGCGGCGATGTCTTTCACGCCGGGCGGTGCCGGGTAGTCTTTACCCAGATCCTTACTCGCCTGACCCGCATCCGGGGCAAACGCGGCGACGTAGACCAGGGCGCGAACTTTCTGGTCTGTACCGACCTGACTGATGACTGTACCGCCCCAGGAGTGTCCGACCAGCACGACGCCGTTGTCCTGGTTGTTCAACACGCGTTGCGTAGCCGCTACGTCATCGGCAAGGGAAGTCAGCGGGTTTTGCACCACGGTAACCTTGATACCTTCGGCCTGCAGAAGTGGAACAACCTTGCCCCAGTCGGAGCCGTCAGCGAAAGCACCGTGTACGATCACCACCGACGGTTGCGGGGCGGCGGCCTGGCTGCCGACGGTGAACAGTGAAGAGGTCATGGCGAGTGCGAGGGCGATAGCCTTGGGTTTGAACATGGTTGGAACTCCTGTGGTTGGTGTGACGCAGTTTCGGGAATACGGGGGCGGTCCGGTATCGGTCGTTTATCCGAGGCAGGCAAAAAAATCAGCGAAGAAAGGGGAGTGTCATGCGCGAGAGTGACGGCATCGAGCTGGAGAGTGCGATCCTGGCGTTGTCCATGGTCGGGGACCTGAGCATGGGCCAGCCCTTCGACCAGTCACGCCGTACGGCTCGCCTGGTGCAGTTGCTCGCACAGTCCTGCCACGGTGCCGGCGAACACACCGAAGTCGCACGACAAGTGGCCTTGCTTCGCTGGTCGGGGTGTACGGCCAATGCCGAGGGTTTTACCCGTTTGCTGGGCGATGACGTCGAGGGCCGCAACGCCATGCTGAGCCAGACACTGGGTGCGGCAGGCCTGCGCGCGATGCGCAAATCGGCGCCGTTAGCCGTGGTGCATTGCGAGGTGTCGGGCGATATCGCGCACACGCTTGGCCTGAGCACGCCGGTCGAACACGGGCTGCGACGTGTGTTCGAGCAGTTCGACGGTGAAGGCAAACCTTTTGGCTTGCGCCATCCCGAGGTGCCTGAGGTTGTCTATCAAGTACTGCTGGCCGGTGATCTGGAAATCCTCTCCCGGGTTCACGGATTGGATGCAGCACTGGAATGGATCGCGGCCAAGGGTGATCGTCGCTATCCGGCGTCGCTGGCTGCAAAACTTGCGCTCAATGCCAAAGACTGGCTGGAATCGTTGCGCGTGCCGCAAGACGATCCTTCGCAACCGCAGGGAAGCAAGGGGCAGGTTGCGCTGACGCTGGTCGGGGATGTGATCGACCTCAAGCTGCCTTGGCTGGCGGGCTACTCACGCCGGTCGGCCGAACTTGTCCGGGAGGCCGCGAGGTTGTGGGGCTTGTCGGAACAGTCGGCTGACCAGGCCGCGAAAGCCGCGTTGATTCATGGCATCGGCCGGGCGGCGGTGCCCAACCGAATCTGGAACACGACGGGCGCTTTGCTGGACGGTGATCTCGAACAGGTTCGGCTGGTGCCTTACTGGACGTCGCGCGCCTGCGGCCAGATCCCTGAACTGTCGGCGCCGGGTCGACTGGCGGCGAATGCTTATGAACGACTGGATGGCAGTGGCTACTTCCGTGGCCTGGAGGGCGATGCCTTGCCCGCCGAGCAGCGTTTGCTGGCGGCCACGCTGGTCTGGCAGGCATTGCGTTGCGACCGGCCGTGGCGTCCGGCCTTCAGTGACAGTGACGCCGAGCGTCTCTTGCTCCACGAAGCCGCGCTGGGGCGTTTCGACCCTCAGGCCTGTCAGGCGGTCATCGCGGCGGCTCGCGGCGAGAGCGCCGTCGCGCCCAGGGGAAACGCCAGCCCGCTGAGCGACCGCGAGACGCAAATCCTGCAGCGCATCAGCATGGGCGGCAGCAACAAAGAGGTGGCGCGCCAGCTCGGCATCAGCCCGAGCACGGTGCGCACCCATGTCGAGAGTGTGTTCCGCAAACTGCAATGCACGACCCGTGCGGCGGCGACGCTGAAGGCGCTGACGCTCGGATTGATATAACCCTCAAATGGGGATGTGGGTGGTCGACAACACCTGGCGCAACCCCATGAATGAACGAATCTGGCGAACCCCCGGCAGGTAAAGCAACTGCTCCGCGTGCAGGCGGTTGAAGCTGTTGCTGTCCTTGGTGCGGATCAACATGAAGTAGTCGAATTCCCCCGTCACCACATGGCACTCCATGCAGCCGGACACTTTCTGTGCCGCGGCCTCGAAAGCGGCGAAGGATTCCGGCGTCGAGCGGTCCAGCACTACGCCGATCAACACCACCATGCCCGCGTCCAGCGCGTCGTTGTCCAGCAGCGCGACAATGCCCTTGATCAGGCCCGCCTGTTTGAGGCGTTCGACGCGCCGCAGACAGGCCGGCGCGCTCAGTTTTACCTTCTCGGCAAGCGCCACATTGGAGATGGAGGCGTCTCGCTGCAGGGTCTTGAGAATGGCGCGATCGGTCCGGTCCAGCGTGAGCGGCTCCGCACCGGGAGTGCCGGGTTTCTTATGGTTATTTGTTGCGCTCATAGTTAATTCTGCACAATAAAAGTATGTTTTAAGTAATAGCTGTTGATTTATGTTTCTTTAATTGATTGAAACTTGCAACACATATTTTTGGCTTTGTTCTTAATATTGAACTCATCGAAGCCCCTCTGAAAGAACCTGAAATGCAGCCTGTTGGCCTTTCGGTCTGGCGCTTGGATATCCAATAATCAAGGAGCAAAGCCATGAACCTGAATCGTTTTAAACGTTATCCGTTGACCTTCGGCCCTTCACCCATCACGCCCTTGAAACGCCTCAGCGAACACCTGGGCGGCAAGGTCGAGCTGTATGCCAAACGTGAAGACTGCAACAGTGGTCTGGCCTTCGGTGGCAACAAGACGCGCAAGCTCGAATACCTGATTCCCGAAGCCATCGAGCAGGGCTGCGACACCCTGGTGTCCATCGGCGGGATCCAGTCGAACCAGACCCGCCAGGTCGCTGCCGTCGCCGCCCACCTCGGCATGAAGTGTGTGCTGGTTCAAGAAAACTGGGTGAACTACTCCGATGCCGTGTATGACCGCGTCGGCAATATCGAGATGTCTCGCATCATGGGCGCAGACGTGCGACTCGACGCCGCCGGGTTCGACATCGGCATCCGGCCGAGCTGGGAGAAGGCCATGAATGATGTGGTGGAGCGGGGCGGCAAACCGTTTCCGATCCCGGCGGGGTGTTCCGAGCATCCGTATGGAGGCCTCGGTTTCGTCGGTTTCGCCGAGGAAGTCCGCCAGCAGGAAAAAGAGCTCGGCTTCAAGTTTGATTACATCGTGGTCTGCTCGGTGACCGGCAGCACCCAGGCGGGCATGGTGGTCGGGTTTGCTGCCGACGGTCGTTCGAAAAACGTCATCGGTATCGACGCTTCGGCCAAACCGGAAAAAACCAAGGCGCAGATCCTGCGTATCGCCCGGCACACCGCTGAACTGGTGGAGCTGGGGCGCGAAATCACCGAGGAGGATGTGGTGCTCGACACACGGTTCGCCTATCCGGAATACGGGTTGCCCAACGACGGCACGCTGGAGGCCATTCGTCTATGCGGCAGCCTTGAAGGCGTGCTGACCGACCCGGTGTACGAAGGCAAATCCATGCACGGGATGATCGAGATGGTTCGCCGTGGCGAGTTCCCCGACGGCTCGAAAGTGCTTTACGCACACCTCGGCGGGGTGCCTGCGTTGAATGCCTACAGCTTCCTGTTCCGTAACGGCTGATCCAGAGCCGAACACCTGTAGGAGCCGGCTTGCTGGCGATAGCGTCAGTGCCTTCAGCAGCGATGTTGCCTGACCCACCGCTATCGTCGGAACACCGCCAGCGACAAGCCGGCGCCTACAGGGATGGGGGCAACAGCGCCGGATCGTTCAAATTACCGGGAGTAGCGCCATGCATGCGATATCGCAATCCGCCGTCTGGATCAAGGAACCCTCGGCGGATGCCGGAGTGGTCATCGTGACCAGTGCCGCGTTGCCCAAATACATGATCGACAAGCTGCACGTGGCCATCGATGACTGGGATCAGGTGGCTTACCTGGCCGTCAAGCAATCCAGGGAACTGATGCTCGACTGGTTGCGGGTCGGGTTCAACCCCGGGCAATCGACGCGAGTCGATGCGTGTGACGCCGGTCAACTGCTGCGCTACGTTTCCAAAGGCAGCTTTTTACTGGACGTCGAAGTCGGCGCGGCCCCTGTCCTGGCTTGGCTGGGCTCTGTCTGTGGTCACCCGTTGCGCGTCGTCGAACTGGGAGAAGTAGCGTCCTCCAGCGCGGCGATGGATCGACAGGTGGAAGCGGTTCTATCGGCCACCCGGAGCCTGGCGAAAAGCGTGCTGCAGGAACGCTGCGGCATTTAGCAATCAGCCCCCCCCAAACAAGAAAGGCGAAGCCTATGAGCCAAACTGCCGACTGTCGCAAAGCCATGAAGTGGATGCGCGAGCCTTCAAGTTGCACGCGTATCGTCGTCATCGCGTCCGGACTTGAAAGCGATCATATTGACTTGATCCACCAGGGCTTCAGCTGTTTTGACAATGTTGCGATGATCCATGTCGAGACGGCGAATGTCGTCTCGGCGGAGCGTTCCATCCTCGAGGCGATGGAGCAAGTCAAAAGACTCGCCCGAGCCAGCCATTCGCGCCACCTTGAAGTGTTTCCCGACACCTGCAGGAGTTGCCCATGAACCCGTCCGACATTCATGCCCAATTGCCGGGCCAGACCGCTGAAGATGCCCAGGAAATCGCTGAATGGCGGGACGCCCTGCTATCGGTCATCGCCCATGGCGGTGCCGGGCAAGCCAGGCAGATCATGGACATGCTGGTGACGCTGGCCAGCACTGCCGAAATGCGCTGGCGGCCGCGCCACGGCACGCCCTACATCAACACCATCAGCGTTGAGCAGCAGCCGGTGTTTCCCGGGGATCTGGCGCTCGAAGAACGCCTGGCCTCGATCATGCGCTGGAACGCGTTGGTCATGGTGGCGAGAGCCAACCAGGCCTACGGAGAACTCGGCGGCCACATCGCCAGTTACGCGAGCGCCGCCGATTTGTTTGAAGTGGGCTTCAACCACTTCTTCAGGGCGCGCACTGAAACCAGTGGCGGTGATCTGGTGTTCTACCAGCCCCACTCGGCGCCCGGCGTCTATGCACGGGCTTTTCTGGAGGGCCGCCTCGAGGAGAAGGATCTGCAGCATTACCGGCAAGAGATCGGCGCGCGCGCCAATGGCGCCCGTGGCCTGTCGAGTTATCCTCACCCGTGGTTGATGCCGGACTTCTGGCAGTTCCCGACCGGCTCGATGGGCATCGGTCCGATCAGCTCGATCTACCAGGCGCGGTTCATGCGTTACCTGGAACACCGCGGCTTGCAAGACACCGCCGGGCGCACGGTTTGGGGGGTGTTCGGCGACGGTGAAATGGATGAGCCGGAAAGCATGTCGGCCCTGACGCTGGCGGCGCGCGAAGGGCTGGATAATCTGGTGTGGGTGGTCAACTGCAACCTTCAGCGACTGGACGGTCCGGTGCGGGGCAACGGTCGCATCATCGACGAGCTGGAGGCGCTGTTCGGTGGCGCGGGCTGGAACGTCATCAAACTGGTCTGGGGCTCCGACTGGGACGGACTGTTTGCGCGGGATCACGACGGCGCGCTGGTCAAGGCCCTGTCCACCACGGTCGATGGCCAGTTCCAGACCTTTGCCGCCAAGGACGGTCGTTTCAACCGCGAACAGTTCTTTGGCCAGAACGAAGCACTGGCTCACCTGGCCCAGGGCCTGACCGATGAACAGATCGACCGCCTCAAACGCGGTGGCCACGACGTGGTGAAGATTTTTGCCGCGTACCACAGCGCGATGCGCGAGGGCAGAAAACCCACGGTGATTTTGGCGCAGACCAAAAAAGGTTTCGGCATGGGCGATGCCGGGCAGGGAAAAATGACTGTCCATCAGCAGAAGAAACTCGACAATGACGCCTTGATCGCCTTCCGCAACCGCTTCAATTTGCCGCTGACCGATGAACAGGCGACCTCGCTGAGCTTCTTCAAACCTGCCGACGACAGCGCAGAAATGCGTTACCTGCACGAACGTCGCCGGGCATTGGGCGGCTACATGCCCTCGCGACCTGCCACGTCGACGTCGTTGGCCGTGCCAGATGTCAACAGCTACGCCGGGTTCGCCATTGCCGCCGAAGGCAAGGAAATGTCCACTACCATGGCCTTCGTGCGGATGCTCAGCGGTTTGCTCCGGGACAAACAACTGGGCCCGCGCATCGTGCCGATCGTGGCGGATGAGGCGCGTACGTTCGGCATGGCCAGCCTGTTCAAGCAGATCGGTATCTATTCCAGCGTGGGCCAGCGTTATGAACCGGAGGACATCGGTTCGATCCTCAGTTATCGGGAGGCGCTCGATGGGCAGATTCTCGAAGAAGGCATCAGCGAGGCGGGGGCGATCAGTTCCTGGGTAGCGGCCGCGACCAGTTATTCGGTGCATGGCCTGCCGATGTTGCCGTTCTATATCTACTACTCGATGTTCGGCTTCCAGCGCATCGGCGACCTGATCTGGGCGGCGGCGGACCAGCGCGCGCGTGGGTTCCTGCTCGGCGCCACGGCGGGTCGCACGACGTTGGGCGGCGAGGGTTTGCAGCACCAGGACGGCAACAGCCACCTGATGGCGGCGATGGTGCCCAACTGCCGGGCCTACGATCCGGCGTTCGCCGGCGAGTTCGCGGTCATTCTGGATCACGGCATGCGCCAGATGCTGGAGCGTCAGGTCGACGAGTTTTACTACGTCACCTTGATGAACGAGAACTACCCACAGCCCAACCTGCCCGAGGGTGTCGAACAGGCCATTGTCAAAGGCATGTACTTGTTCGCCCGACATGAAATCGAGGATGCCCGCGGCAGCGTTCAGTTGTTGGGTTCCGGTGCGATCCTGCTTGAAGTGATCGCCGCGGCGGAGTTGCTGGCCAGCGACTGGAACATCGACAGCGAAGTCTGGAGCGTCACCAGCTTCACCGAACTGGCCCGCGAGGCCCGTGAAGTGGAGCGCTGGAATCGCCTGCATCCCGGACAACCGACGCGGCGCAGCCACGTTCAGGAATCGCTCAACGACGCAGCGCCGATCATCGCCTGTACCGATTACGTGCGCGCCTTGCCCCAACTGATCGCCAGTTACGTGCCGGCGCGGTACACGGCACTTGGCACCGACGGATTTGGCCGCAGTGATACCCGTGGCAGGTTGCGCTCGTTTTTTGAAGTGGACCGCCATCAGATCGTCTTGAGCGCCCTGACGTCACTGGTTCAGGAAGGACGCCTCGATGTCGGCGTGTGCGCCGAAGCGATTGCGCGCTACGCGATTGATGTGGACGCCATCGCGCCTTGGGAAGCTTGAAGCCGGGCTTCAGGTCGAGTCGAATTTTCAGGAAATGGTCATGAAGAATGTGCATGAAGTGCGAATGCCCGACATCGGCGATGCCAAGGATGTCGGTGTCATAGAAATACCGGTCAAGGTGGGCGATGCGGTGGTCGAAGGGCAGACCCTGATCATCGTCGAGACCGACAAGGCGTCCATGGAAATTCCATCGCCGCAGACGGGCGTGTTGCAATCGTTGGTGGTCAGGCTGGATGACAAAGTCAGCGAGGGATCGCCGATTGCCTTTATCGAAAATGAAGAGCGATTGGCGACGTCTGCGCCCAGCATAGAGCCCGTTGCAACGGTCGCGGCGCCTCTGTCGGTGGCTGAGCCAGCGTTGCTCATCGAAGCGTTTAATCCACCAACGGACTTGCCGCTGGCATCGCCATCGGTTCGCAAGTTCTCTCGTGAGCTGGGTGTTTCGCTCAAGGCCATTCAGGGCACGGGTCTACGTCGCCGCATCACCAAAGCCGACGTGTTGGCCCATGTGAAAGGCGTACTGACGGTAACTGAAACCGGTGTTCAGCCATTGGGCGGATTGCTGCCCTGGCCGGTGGTGGATTTTGCCAAATACGGGCCGGTGGAAACCCGGACACTGTCGAGAATCCGCAAAATCAGCGGGGCGAACCTGCATCGCAATTGGCTCATGATTCCCCACGTGACCAATCATGACGACGCCGATATCACGCAGCTCGAACAATTCCGCGTGCAGGTGAACAAGGAAAAGGCCGGCAGCGGGGTTAAGTTGACGTTGCTGGCGTTGTTGATGAAAGCCTGTGCCGGCGCATTGAAAAAATTCCCTGAGTTCAATGCCAGTCTCAATGGCGACGACCTGGTGTTAAAGCGCTATTGCCACATCGGTTTCGCCGTCGATACGCCCGAAGGGTTGGTCGTCCCCGTCATCAAGGACGTCGATCAGAAAGGCGTGCTGGCGATTGCCCGGGAAATGTCGGCGCTGGCTGAAAAGGCGCGGGGGGGCAAATTGAGCGTTGCCGAGATGAGTGGCGGCTGCTTTTCGATCTCGTCGTTGGGCGGTATTGGCGGGACGTATTTCACGCCGATCATCAATGCGCCGGAAGTCGCCATTCTCGGGGTGGGCAAAAGCACGGAACGACTCGTGCTGGAGGGCGGGCAGGTTGTCGCGCGCAATATTCTGCCGTTGAGCCTGAGTTGGGACCATCGCGTGATCGATGGCGCGACGGCGGGGCGTTTCAACGCGTATCTGAGCAGTGTGCTGGCGGATTACCGCCGGTTGGTTCTGTGACCCGGTTGCCGGTTTACCGGGTTCGTTTAGTCACTTAACTGACAACTTCCCCGGTCGCGGACACAATTCAGATACATAAGTGCGGTTTCATGGGACCGTCCAACACCACAAAGAGGCTTTTGCCATGTTCCGCAAACTGCAGCTTGCCGCCAGGTTTCTCAGCCAGAGCACGCGCCTGATGGTGGGCGTTCCGGATTACGACAACTACGTCGCACAGATGAAGCGCAATCATCCGGACGAACCGGTCATGAGCTATTCGGCGTTTTTTCGTGAGCGTCAGGAAGCACGCTACGGCAAACGCAGTTGCACGACGCGGTGCTGCTGAACGCCGGTTGATCGGCGGTCACCGAAAAGGCCTCGTCCTCTCTGAGAGGGCGAGGCTTTTTGCGTTAAATGGTTAGCAAACTGTCCGCATGCAGCCACTTTAATTCGGAGCCTTCAATCAGTAATGTGTCACACCGACATTTGGATGGAGCCGAATCATGCCCCTCACTCACCGCCCCGTACGCGCTGAAGATGTTCTGGCGATCTGTAATTTCCCGCAAACCCCTGAAGAACTGTTTTTCATGTTTCCGAAGGGGCAGTACCCGCTGACGGACGCCCAATTACTTGCATCGATTGCCCAGCGTTCTGACTCAACGGTGGTTGAAGAGAACGGCTGTGTGATTGGTTTTGCGAACTTTTACCGGTTTGAGCGCGAAGGCGTGTGCGCGATCGGCAATGTGATCGTGGCACCCAGGGCCCGGGGAAAGGGCGTGGCGAAATTTCTGGTGGAGACGATGGTGGGGCTGGCGGTCGATCGTCACCAGGCCAGTGAAGTGCAGATTTCATGCTTCAACGAAAACACAGCGGGACTGCTGCTGTATCCGCAGCTCGGTTTTGTACCGTTCGGTATTGAGGACCGGCTCTCGCCGGATGGTCGTCGGGTCGCACTGTTGAACATGCGGTTGCTGACGCACGCCTGACCCTCGGACATCCCCTTACAAACGCAAACAATCCCGCCCCGTCCTCATCCAGCCGCGTGACTAGACTAACCAAGGTTATCGAACGACAGGGGCGACAACCGTGGCGCTACTCCTATGGACTCATTGATCACCGCCGCAGCGCGGGCACTGGCGGCGGGCGACCCGCTCGGAGCGCTGGACCGGGTGGCGTTGCGTGACGATGCGCCCGCGCTCGCGTTGCGCGGTATCGCCATGGCGCAGCTCGGCGATCTGGTTCGGGCGAAAGCGCTGATGAAAAGCGCCGCGCGCGCATTCGGCCCGAAAGAGGCGTTGGCGCGGGCGCGGTGCGTGGTGGCTGAGGCCGAAATTGCGCTGGCTTCGCGCGACCTGGGCTGGCCAGTGAAGGCGCTCGAAGCTGCACGGGTGACGCTGGAGGCGCACGGGGATCGAGTGAACGCCGCTCACGCGCGGTATCTGCAGATTCGGCGATTGTTACTGATCGGGCGCCTCGACGAGGCTGACGTTCTGCTCGCTGCGCTGGACCCTGCAACGCTGCCACCGGTTTTGCGCGCCGCCCATGAATTGGTGGCGGCGGGTATTGCGATCCGCCGCCTGCAATCGCAAACAGCCCGACATGCCCTGACGAGGGCCGAGCATGCCGCGCGCGAGGCGGGTATCCCGGCGCTCACTGCCGAGGTCGAAAACGCCTTTCTCGTCCTGAACTCCCCGGCAGCGCGCCTGATCGCCCATGGCGAAGAGCGACCGTTGTTACTGGATGAAGTTGAAGCCGTGCTCGAGTCGACCGCGCTGGTGGTGGACGCCTGCCGTTATGCCGTGCGCGGCGCCGGCATGTCGGTTTCCCTGTCCAGGCGCCCGGTGCTGTTCGCCCTCGTGCGGGCGTTGGCCGAAACCTGGCCGGCGGACGTATCGAGGGAGACACTGATTCGCCGGGCGTTTCGCCTGAAGCTATCGGACGAGTCCCATCGAGCGCGCTTGCGTGTTGAAGTCGGGCGCCTGCGCTCGGCGCTGAAACCCTTGGCGGGTGTCGTCGCCACCCAACACGGGTTTGCACTGGTGGCGCTGGTTTCATCCGACGTGGTGGTGCTGGCGCAACCGGTGGAAGAACGATACGCGGCGCTGTTTGCGTTGCTCGCCGACGGCGAATCCTGGTCAAGTTCAGCGCTGGCGTTGGCCCTCGGCAGCAGTCAACGCACGGTGCAGCGCGCACTCGACGCGCTGGCGGCGGCCGGCAAAGTGCAGCCATTCGGGCGTGGCCGGGCCCGGCGCTGGATGACCCCGCCGGTGCCGGGTTTCGCGACGACCTTGTTACTCCCGGCGCCTCTGCCGAGTGACTAGGATGAACGCCACGAACCCCTGAAGAGGCAATCGAGATGAAACACTCAAGCGCAGAAATCCTCCGTGAATATGGCCCGTTCACCGGCGTCGACAGCGTGCATGGTGTGACCTGGGACGGTGAACGTGTCTGGTTTGCCAGTGGCGAACAGCTCATCGCGCTCGACCCGGCCAGCGGCAAGACCTTGCGTTCAATCGAGGTTACCGCCGACGCGGGCACGGCGTTTGACGGCCAGCACCTGTTCCAGCTCGCCGCCGACCGCATCCAGAAAATCGACCCGCACACCGGCCAGGTGCTCAGCACCATCCCGGCACCGGGTGGCGGCAATGATTCCGGGCTGACGTGGGCTGAAGGTACGTTGTGGGTCGGCCGTTATCGCGACCGGAAAATTCACCAGATCGACCCCGAGACCGGCGCGATTTTGCGCACGATCGAGTCCAACCGCTTCGTTACCGGAGTGACCTGGGTTGATGGGCAGCTTTGGCATGGAACGTGGGAAGGGGAGGAAAGCGAGTTGCGCCGCGTGGATTCCGAAACCGGGGAAGTGCTGCATAGCGTCAAGATGCCGACCGGAGTCGGCGTGTCGGGACTTGAGTCCGATGGCGGCGATCAGTTCTTTTGCGGCGGCGGTGGCAGCGGGAAGGTGAGGGCGGTGCGCCGGCCTGCGTGACGCCTCATGATATTTGCTGCGTTCCCGGCCTCAAGGCGCTCCAAACAACATCGTCCAGTAAACCCCTTCGTCACTGCGCGAGTCCGTCGCGTAGGCGGCTCCCACTTGGGTGAACATCGGGCTCATCAGGTTGGCACAGTGTCCGGGACTGGCGAGCCAGCCTGCCATTGCCTTGCTCGGTGAGCCTTGGCCCGCGGCGATGTTTTCTCCGATCTGGCGGCCACGGAATCCGGCAGCTCTCGCACGGTCGGCCGGCGTATCACCGTCGGGATCACGGTGTGCGAAGTAATTTCCGTAGGCCATCGCCTTGCTGTGGCCCTGTGCTGCGGCCCCGAGGCTGGCATTCCAGGCGAGTGGTCGGGCGGCGGCGAAGCGCTGGCGCCCGCAGAGGCGCGGTTTTGCTCGCGCGGCGTTGACCTGGGCGAGCAAGGACCGGTTGACGGCTCGGGTGTCGTCCATTTGGCTGTCCAGTACCGGCCGCGCCAGCACCACTTGCCATTCGCTGCGGCTGCGACTGACGCCGATATCGGCGTATTGGTTATCCAGCAATGCCATGCAGTAGTCGCTCTGCAGCAGGTCGAAGGCCTCTTCGGCATCTTGCGCGCCGACCACGCGCAGGGTACGCACGGTCACTGCCTGATAACCGGACGCTTTCAACCGGTCCCGTAAGCCGCCACCGTAGCCGATCGGCAAAGCCAGATTGGATTTCAGCGTCAGCGGTGACAAACGTTGGGCAGGACGTCGTTCGCAGCGCTGCGGGTGGGCACGATAATCGTTGATGGCTTCCACCAGTTGCCGTTCCGCTCCGGCGTGGGCGGGGCTGGTGGTAAAAGCAAGCAGGGTAAACAGGCACAGCGAAGTCAAGCGCAAGGCGTGGGCGGTTTGGCGCATGGAAGGACAGCTCTGAAGAGATGACAACGGTTAGGGGAGGAATTGGCGCCGCTGTAAGACTGGGGAGCTGAAACAAGGTTCACGGTGCAGGAGGGCATATTTAACGGCGCCGCCGCGCGTCCGACGGACGTACCGTACGGTGCTGTTTTGCCGATAAGCAACATCCACACATCTCGCCCGCCATCTACACCCCCCATCCCTCCCGCACCGCGGTGCGAATCCCCTCCAGCAACATCGTAAACGCCGGGTTGTCATTGTTCTCGCGCCAGATCAAATGCAACTCGCTCTGCACACCTTCCCCCAGATCGATATCGCGAAACACCACGTTCTTGAACACCACGCTGCTGGCGCACCGTGGCACTAGCGCCAGACCCATGCCGGCGTTGACCAGCGCCAGGATGGTCAGCGACGAGCCGAGCCATTGCACGTATTCCGGGGCGACGCGGGCCGAGCGCAGCATGCCGGTCAGCAGTTCGTTGAACGGCGGATAGGCCGCGTGGGAGTACATCAGAAACGGTTGCGCATCGAGGTCTTTGACCGACACGGTTGCGGCGCTGGCCAATCGATGATGGCTGGGTACAGCCAGGACAAACGGCTCGCGCACCAGGCACTCGGTGGCGTAACCCGGTTCCAGCAACGGCGCGCGGACGATGCCCAGATCGATACGGCGGGCGCGCAGGGCTTCGTGCTGCTGGTAGGTGTTCATTTCCGCCAGGTCGATTTTCACGTGCGGTTGCTTGAGCCGGGCTTCGGCAATCACCTTGGGCAGGAATTCATACACCGCACTGCCGACAAAACTGATGTTGACCGTGCCGATATCGCCCTCGGCAAAACGCCGGGCGGTGGTGGCGGCTTGCTGTGCGCGTTCAAGCAGGTTTTGCGCTTCGATGAAAAATGCCCGGCCGGCAGCAGTCAGGGCGACGCTGCGGGTGGTGCGGGTAAACAGCTCGACGCCCAGGTGATGTTCCAGCAGCTGAATCTGTCGGCTGAGCGGCGGCTGGGTCATGTTCAATCGCTCGGCAGCACGCCGGAAGTTCAGTTCGGTGGCCACCGTGGTGAAGCAGCGCAGTTGGGTCAGTTCGAACATTGATCTAATCCAGGTATCAATCGAATGTCAAGTTAGATTAGACGGGATCAATGTCGGCGTCCATGATCGGCCTCGTCCCTAAAAAAACAATGAACGGGAGTCGCCCCTTGAATACCCTCCAGAGTCCGCCCGATCCGACTGTGCTCGCCCGCGCAGCGGCCAAGGTCAAGCGCCATGTGCTGCCGCTGTTCGTGGTGATGTTCATCGTCAATTACATCGACCGGGTCAACATCGGCTTCGTGCGCAGCCACCTGGAAACCGACCTTGGCATTGGCGCCGCTGCCTATGGCCTCGGTGCCGGGCTGTTCTTCATCGGTTACGCGATCTTCGAAGTCCCCTCCAACCTGCTGCTGCAACGCTACGGCGCCCGCGCCTGGCTGACGCGCATCATGTTCACCTGGGGCGCAGCGGCCATGGCCATGGCGTTCGTGCGCGGCGAAACCAGTTTCTATGTACTGCGCTTCATTCTCGGTGCGGCTGAAGCGGGGTTCTTCCCCGGCATCATTTATTACTTCACCCAATGGTTGCCGTCGACTGAGCGCGGCAAGGCCATGGCGATCTTCCTCAGCGGCTCGGCCATTGCCTCGGTGATTTCCGGCCCGGTGTCCGGTGCGCTGTTGAACGTCAGCGGTTTCAGCCTGCACGGCTGGCAGTGGATGTTCCTGATCGAAGGCTTTGCCTCGATCGTGCTCTGCGGGTTTGTCTGGTTCTGGTTGCAGTCTCATCCGCGTCAGGCGAACTGGCTGAGCGCGGAAGAAAAGGACGCGCTGGTTGACGCCATCGCCCTGGAACAGCGGGCCCGCGAGGCCACGCAGACGGTCAAGCCGTCGATGTTCAAATTGCTCGCCGACAAGCAGATCGCACTGTTCTGTTTCATCTACTTTTCCATTGCCCTGACCATCTACGGCGCGACGTTCTGGCTGCCGAGCATGATCAAGAAAATGGGCAACCTCGGCGACTTTCAGGTCGGCCTGTTCAACTCGATCCCATGGCTGATTTCCATCGTCGCGATGTATGGCTTCGCCGCCATGGCCAGCAAATGGAAACACCAGCAGGCCTGGGTTGCCTTGACCCTGGTGATTGCCGCGTTCGGCATGTTCATGTCCACCACTGGCGGGCCGATTTTCGCCTTCGTCGCCATCTGTTTTGCCGCGATTGGTTTCAAGGCCGCCTCAGCGTTGTTCTGGCCCATTCCGCAAGGCTATCTGGATGCCCGAGTCGCCGCGGCAGTGATCGCTTTGATCAACTCCATTGGCAACCTCGGCGGCTTCGTCGCCCCGACAGCGTTTGGTTTCCTCGAACAAAAAACCGGCTCCATCGAAGGCGGTCTCTACGGGTTGGCGGCCACCTCGCTGGTGGCGGCGGTGGTGATCTTTTTTGCCCGCACGGCCCCGCGTGGCGATCCCGTTCGCGCGTCGACCGGCCAACCTGCCGATGTCGCCGCGCCAGAAAGATCAGTCAGTCATCAAGCCTTGAGCTCAGGTCCAAAGGGAGCAGCCTCTTGAAAATCAAACGAGTCACCGTCACCCCCATCGCGTTCCGTGATCCGCCGCTGCTCAATGCCAGCGGGATTCACGAGCCGTTCGCGCTGCGCTCGATCATCGAGATCGAGAGCGACAATGGCTACATCGGTCTCGGTGAAAGTTACGGCGATGCGCCAGCGCTGTTGATCCAGCAGCAACTTCAAGCGCAATTGATCGGTCTCGATCCGTTCAACCTCAATCAACTGCGGCGCATCGTCCAGGCCACCGTGGCGGCGCACAAACCGGCGAGCATTGCCGGCGCGGAACTGGCACCGGGCTCGCACGCCAGCAAAGCGGTGAGCAACGCGTATTCGGCGTTCGAAGTGGCGTTCCTGGATTTGCAGGCACATTCGTTGAACGTGCCGTTGGTGGACTTGCTGGGCGGCGCGATCCGCGACGAGATTCCGTTCAGCGCCTACCTGTTTTTCAAGTACGCGCAGCATGTCGATTCGCCGTACAAACCGGACAATTGGGGCGAGGCGCTGAATGAAGAGCAGATCGTTGCCCAAGCGCGACGGATGATCGAGGCCTACGGTTTCAAGAGCATCAAACTCAAGGCCGGCACGCTGCCGCCGGAGCACGAAGTGTCGTGCATCAAGGCGCTGAAAAAGGCCTTCCCCGGTTACCCGTTGCGCATCGACCCGAATGGCAATTGGTCATTGGACACCTCGATTCGCATGGCTGAGTTGCTGGGCGATGACCTGCAATATTACGAAGACCCCACGCCGGGCCTCGACGGCATGGCCGAGCTGCACAAACGCACCGGGCTGCCGCTGGCGACCAACATGGTGGTCACCGATTTCGACGAGTTCCGGCGTAGCGTGGCGTTGAACAGCGTGCAGATCGTCCTCGCCGATCACCATTACTGGGGCGGGCTGCGCGACACGCAGGCGCTGGCGAAAATGTGCGACACCTTCGGTCTCGGCGTGTCGATGCATTCCAACTCGCACCTGGGCATCAGCCTGATGGCGATGGCGCATGTCGCCGCTGCGGTGCCCAATCTGGATTACGCCTGCGACACGCATTACCCGTGGCAGGAACCGGATGAAGAAGTGATCAAGGGCGGCAAGCTGCCGATCATCGATGGCTGCGTGAAAATCACGCGCGCGCCCGGGCTCGGTCTGGAACTGGATCACGATCAACTGGGCAAGCTGCATGATCAATACCTGACCTGCGGCATTCGTCAGCGCGATGACGTGAAGCAGATGCAACGTTACAAACCGGACTGGAAGGCAGTCAAACCGCGGTTTTGAGCTCGGTCAGCAAGCGTTCTATCTGCGCCAGCTCCCAGGTGCTGAGCAGGCTCACCGGGTCAGTGCCGTAACGTTGCCAACTGTCGAACAGGCCCTCGCGGCCGTCCGGGCTCTGGCAGCGTTGGCAGTGACGCAGGTGTTTTTCGTCGACATCAAGGGTTAGCTGCCAACCCTCGATGTCGACCTGCATCAGGCCGGATACGGACGGTTCGCCCGCTAAACGCAGAGGCCGAACCTCCAGGGCGGCGTCGCGCAATAGCTGGGAAATCTCGCGGGCGGTCAGCGCTGGCACAGGTGTCTCCGGTGGGCATGTCGGGATGTGTGAGGAGTCCGGGATGACATAAACCTTGTGGGAGCCGGCTTATGGGGAAATGATCCCGTGGTCGATGGCGTATTTGACCAGCGCCGCCGGTTTGTCGATGTTGAGTTTGCGGCGGATGCTCAGTCGATGGGTTTCAACCGTGCGCACGCTGATGTCGAGGTCACGGGCCATTTCCTTGTTGTTCATCCCTTGAGCCATTTTGTACAAGACCTGACTTTCACGCGGTGTCAGCTCATTGTCGGTACTTTTATCGGCGATGAGCCGCTGAGCGATTTCCGCGCTGTAGAACGTCCCGCCGCTGGCGATGGCTTCAATGGCGGCGATGATTTCCCGTGACGGCGCGTTCTTCAGCACATAGCCACTGGCACCCGAACGCACGGATTCGCTCACGTATTCATAATTGTCGTACATGCTCAGCACCAGCACTTTGAGCGAGGGGTACTGACTGCGCAGCAATCGCGTCAGCTCCAGACCGTTCATGTCCTTGAGGCTGATATCGACCAGCAACAGATCCGGCTGACAGCGACCCACCATCTCGATGGCGTCTGCGCCATTCTCGGCTTCGCCGACTACTTCCAGCGGCGCCATGACAGACAGCAGCGCCTTGATCCCGTCGCGAACCAGGGAGTGATCGTCGACCAGGGCGACGCGGATCGGGGAGGGCAGGTTTATCACGGGCATTCACTCTTTTTGTCTGATCAGCGCTTTGCGCCGGGCAATTTCATGGGCAGCAGCACGTCCAGCTCACTTCGTCCCGGCACCGATATCAGCTCGAACCGGCCGCCAAAATGCTCGACACGCTCACGGATATTACGCAGGCCGATGCCGGCGTGCCCACGTTCGACCTGGGCGACGTTGAAGCCGATACCGTCATCGATCACCGTCAACCGGATCGAATCTTCAGAGCCGTGCAGGTTGATGGAAACGTGTTTCGCCTGTGCGTGGCGTTCAATGTTGGTCAGGCCTTCCTGCACAATGCGAAACAACGAAACCGCCGCGCCATCGACCAGATGGCAGTCGAATTCATTGTCGTTGTAGGTCACGGTGAGGCCGCTGCGCTGCTCGAATTCCTCGGCAAGTTGACCGATGGCCGCCGACAACCCCAGGGTGTCGAGCAAGGATGAGCGCAGGTCGTGGGAGAGGCTGCGAACCTCGCCAATGGCGTCTCCCAGCCGCTCCGTGGCCTCTCTTAAAATGCTCAAACCCTTGTCTTGTCCATTCTCCAGCACATGGCTGGCCAGTTCGAACTGGAACTTGATCGAGACCAGGACCTGACTGATGCCGTCGTGTAGTTCACGGGAAACCCGAGAGCGTTCTTCTTCCTGCAAGCTGACGATACGCTGGGTCAGGCGCTGAAGTTTTTTGTCGGCCAGACGGTGCTCGCTGACGTTCAGTGTCATGCCGCTGGCAAACACGAACAGCACCGCCACGAGGGCCACGGCGGCAATCGCCAGCATGGTCTTGCGGATGCCCATCGCCACTTCGTCACGCGCCTGTTGGGTCGCGCGTTCGACGTCCTCAAGGTAAATGCCGGTGCCAAGCATCCAGCCCCAGCGATCCAGCATCACGACATAGGCCAGCTTGTCGGTGACCTGGCCGGAAGACGGCTTGTTCCAGGCGTAGCGTTGAAAGCCTTCCCCCGATTGTGCACTTTCGAGCAAGGCCTGAATCACCGGCAGGCCGTGCGGATCCTTCATGTCCCACAGGTATTGGCCGACCAGTTCCGACTGCCGCGCGTGCATCAGGCTGCGACCTTCGCGGTCGTAGACGAAGAAGTAGCCATTGATGCCAAAGCTGAGTTTGCGCAGTTCTTCCAGCACTTTTTGCTGGGCGTGTTCGTCGCCGTGGCCGTCGTCGTACAGCGGCGCGATCAGGCTTTGCGCCATTTCCACGTAGTTTTTCAGTTCGGCGCGCTTGCTCGCCAGGATGCTGTCTTCGATCAGTTGCGCCTGTTGATCACCCACCTGGCGGTTCAGGGAAATCACCAGCCCACAGATGACAGCGATCGCCAACACCAGCGGCAGAATCCCGAGCGCGACGATTTTGTGTTTGAGCTGCATCAGGGCTCCTGTCCGGACCGGGGGAAGGCGAAGGCGGGCATCATATGCCAAAGATACGTGCGTCCAGTAGCGCTGCTGGACGGAATGACCTGTGGTTGGGATGTCAGTCAGTTGAAATACAAACCCTTGTGGGAGCCAGCTTGCTGGCGATGGCGGTGGCACAGTCAACATCAATGGTGAGTGTCAGTCCGTCATCGCCAGAAGGCTGGCTCCCACAGGGGGGTTGCATTTCAGCTGCGAGATCGGCGGTTTCTACGTAGAACTACGTAGAGATCGCGTACGTAGTAACGCGGATTTATTTGTGGACGGCATGCGCGGATATTGGGCCAGCTCCGCACAGCGGACACAATTATAAAAATTACCGCCGCAGTCACAGGCTGTCGGCAGGAGACATGCTATGCCCCGTCTGGCTAAACACCTCGCCTGGTTTGCCGTGGCTGTTCTGGGAGCGTTTGCGCTGAGTGTCGTGGCCCTGCGCCGCGGCGAAGCGATCAACGCCCTCTGGATCGTAGTCGCAGCCGTCGCTATCTACCTTGTTGCATACCGCTACTACAGCCTGTTCATCGCCAACAAGGTGATGCAACTTGACCCCAATCGAGCCACGCCCGCCGTACTTAACAACGACGGTCTGGACTACGTACCCACCAACAAGCACGTACTCTTCGGTCACCACTTCGCGGCGATTGCCGGCGCAGGTCCGCTGGTCGGTCCGGTGTTGGCGGCGCAGATGGGCTACTTGCCCGGCACGCTGTGGCTGATTGCCGGCGTGGTTCTGGCCGGTGCGGTTCAGGACTTCATGGTCCTGTTCATGTCAACTCGCCGCAACGGTCGCTCCCTGGGCGACATGGTCCGTGAAGAAATGGGCCGCATCCCCGGCACCATCGCGCTGTTCGGCTGCTTCCTGATCATGATCATCATCCTCGCGGTGCTGGCGCTGATCGTGGTCAAAGCCCTGGCCGAGAGCCCGTGGGGCATTTTCACGGTGATGGCGACCATCCCGATCGCGATGTTCATGGGCATCTACATGCGCTACATCCGCCCGGGCCGCATCGGTGAGATCTCCATCGTCGGCGTGTTGCTGCTGCTCGGTTCGATCTGGCTCGGCGGGCTGATTGCCGCGGACCCGGTCTGGGCCAAGGCCTTCACCTTCACCGGCATTCAAATCACCTGGATGCTGATCGGCTACGGTTTCGTGGCTGCGGTATTGCCGGTGTGGCTGATTCTGGCGCCGCGAGACTACCTCTCCACGTTCCTGAAAATCGGCACCATCGTGGCATTGGCGATCGGCATCCTGATCACCATGCCCGACTTGAAAATGCCGGCATTGACCCAGTTCATCGACGGCACCGGGCCGGTGTGGAAGGGGGGGCTGTTCCCGTTCCTGTTCATCACCATTGCTTGTGGCGCGGTCTCGGGTTTCCACGCGCTGATCGCGTCCGGCACTACGCCGAAGTTGCTGGCCAGTGAAGGTCATGCCCGTTACATCGGTTACGGCGGCATGCTGATGGAATCGTTCGTGGCCATCATGGCGATGGTTGCCGCTTCGGTGATCGAGCCGGGTGTGTATTTCGCCATGAACAGTCCGGCGGCGATTGTCGGCGCGGATGCTGTTTCGGTGGCACAAACCGTCAGCAGCTGGGGCTTTGCAATTACCCCTGAAGCCCTGCAAGCGGTGGCCAAGGACATCGGTGAAACCACCATTCTGGCCCGTGCCGGCGGTGCGCCAACCCTGGCGGTCGGTATCGCGCAGATCCTGCACCACGTCCTGCCGGGTGAAAACACCATGGCGTTCTGGTACCACTTTGCGATCCTGTTCGAAGCGCTGTTCATCCTGACGGCGGTTGACGCCGGTACCCGTGCCGGTCGGTTCATGCTTCAGGATTTGCTCGGCTCTTTCGTGCCGGCGCTGAAACGCACTGACTCCTGGACCGCCAACCTGATCGCCACTGCCGGTTGTGTGGCGATGTGGGGTTACTTGCTCTATCAAGGCGTGATCGATCCGCTGGGTGGCATCAACACCTTGTGGCCGCTGTTCGGTATTTCCAACCAGATGCTGGCCGGTATTGCGCTGATGCTGGCGACGGTTGTGCTGATCAAAATGAAACGCCAGCGCTACGTTTGGGTCACGATGCTGCCAGCAGTCTGGCTGCTGATCTGCACCACCACCGCCGGTTTCATCAAGTTGTTCGACGCCAACCCGGCGATCGGTTTCCTCGCGCTGGCCAAGAAGTACAGCGATGCCTTGGCCAATGGTCAGGTACTCGCACCGGCCAAGAGCATCGATCAGATGCAGCACGTGATCTACAACGCCTACACCAATGCGACGTTGACCGCGCTGTTCCTGTTGGTGGTGTTCAGCATCCTGTTCTTTGCCCTCAAGGTTGGCATCGCCGCCTGGGGAACCAAAGAGCGCACGGATAAAGAAGCGCCATTTCAGGCGCTGCCGGATGCTTGATCGAGGAGTGCAGCATGTTCAATGACCTGAGTCGCCTCGGTAAATACCTCGGGCAGGCTGCACGCCTGATGGTCGGCATGCCCGACTACGACAACTACGTCGAGCATATGCAGAGCAAACACCCGGACAAACCGGTGATGAGTTACGAGGTGTTCTTTCGGGAACGCCAGGAAGCGCGTTACGGAAGCAAGGCCGGGCCGAAGTGCTGTTGACCCGGTTGTCGGGTTAACAGCAATCTCTGTGGGCGCTAGCTGCTAGCGCCCACATTTGTTTTGTACGGCACCCTTCAGGGTTTACGTTCAACAAGCGTTCGCCCGGGCTCATTGCGACAAACCAATTGATCCCGGTAATCGTCACAAATCGTTTTCAATACATCACTCGCGCAAGCCCCGCTGATCCGCCGATCAATCGCAAAACCCGTCACGTCCCCCTTCAGTTGAATACCCACCCCCGACACCGTTTCCAATCGCTGCTTGATCTCCCCAAGGGTCCACGGCTTTGAACTGAATACAAGGCTGTCGGCCGGGTATTGGCGATCCAGGTACCAATAAATACCGCCCAACAGCGCAAAGCTAGTCGCCAGGCAAAGGAGGGGAGGCGGCAACTTTAAATGGATGTTGTCGTAGAGGATTTCCGCCAGTGTTTGCCAGAGCTTCAATCGAAAGGACAAGCCAAGGCCCAAGACCAGCAGAATCGCCGCGAAGCCCATGGCCGCAAACAAAGCCACCCGCTCAAGGTCCGACAGTTCTTCCAGGCAGGTGAAGTTCATGGGGCTTCACCTCTGTGCTGGCGAGAAGTAAAGAATGCGCAGTTGAATATCCTTTCTGTAATTGATCTGGACATAACCGCGACCCAGTTCAACGTCGCTCTCGGCGTCCCGCTTGAGCGTGTGCGGTTCTTTTTTGCCAAGGAAAATCGCTTCCAGTTCGCCGCTGTATTGGTGTGCCACCTCCTGAATCAAGGCATCCAGTTGCTTGATCGGTGCTTCGGCTATTTGCACGGCTGTGCGGAACAGGCTGGCGCGGGCCATGGCAGGCAAACTGCGCTCTATGAATGCGCGGTCGCTGAGTTGCGTGATGTTGCCCGTTTTTACGAACTCGAGATAACGACTGAAAATGTCCGGGGCGATGTCTAGCTGGGCCTGCAGCGTGTTGGTGCCCAGCATCGGGTTAACAAGCACATCGGGATTGGCACCGATACCGGCGAAAGAGATCTCGCAGACACTGGCCTTCGCGTACATGAACACACCACAGGCACCACTCGTGCCGTAGGCCTGATAGTCGTGGCTACTGAACTCGCATTCGCAGGTTTTGCCTTGCGCTTGAGCGTTGCCGGCAGCAAGCACAAGCAGCAGAAGTCCGCCCGGGACGGTGGGTAACCTCAGAGACAAAGGCATGATGACTACCTTTATAGAGGAGGATGCGCTGTATGGAGCGTAGCGTCAGGTTCCACGCTCTGCCCGCTTTATGGCAGTTCCTCCCAGGTAACGTGGGTCAAACCGGACTGTTCAGCATGCGCGCGCACCCGCAGGTGATTTCGCTGATCATGGTGTTCGCCATACAAAAGGCCGACGCCAGAGTGCAGGCACGCGTAGTACCAGGCATCTTCATCACTCATGTGCAAGTCCGGCTGGATAAACACCTGCCGTCTTTTTTTGAAGCAATAGTTGATTTGGAAATGCCGAGCGCGGGTCATCTGATTCTCCAGGTCATGCCGCTACGACATTGATGGCGTAGTGCCAGTTCCTTTTTTTCGGATGTCTCTTTTAGATATCCGGTGTTTAGCGTCTTCCTGAGGGGCAACGGCGTCTGAATACCCGACCTGGCGGAACATTGAACTGTGCAAATTGCCGAGCGTCCAAGCCATGAAGCCGGTTTGAGCGTTTCAGTGTTTCTGGAGGCGGGTGATGTCGAGGCGGGCGTTGATTGTGTTTTTTGCTTTTTATCTGTCCGCTTTCCTGGTGTTCGGGCTGGGCGTGGCCCAAGCGTCTCCCTGGATTGCCTCTCACATTCTTCTGAAGTGGATGCTATAACCAGGCATTCGCTTCGAAGCCTACGGATAGACACATGATTGAAGAGGGACTTTCGCTACTGATCGATTACGGCATTTATCTGCTTCCCGGTTTTAGCCTCCGTGCCCTCTGGTTCTGGCTGACCCCGAAAACACAGCCCGGATTGCAGATTGTGATCCTGCTGCTGACCTTCGTCCTGATGCGCGATGTGATGACCCCCCCCTGCGCTTATGGTCCCTGAGTGGCGATGTGCAGATCGGTTTCGTTTCGAACCCGTTTGTCCTGGCTGTGCTGGGCGCGCTGTCGCTGGCGATCATCTGCCGGTAGCCACACGTATCCAGTCACGCGCCATGGACTTGCGGTGCACTGGTTAAGGGGCGCTCTGAACGTCGGTAAACGTTTTGGTTCTCACGCGCAGGCGAGATTCAAAAATCCAGGCATCTCCTTGCCGGGAGTGACGTAGCCTCTACCGATCGAAAGCGGAGAAAAAGAGGTGTTGACAGCAGCGAGTAACGCTGTAGAATTCGCCTCCCGCTAACGAGAGATCGGAAGCGCAAGTGGTTGAAGTTACAAAGGAAACTTTGAAAACTTCTGAAAATAACCGCTTGACAGATACAGAGGACGCTGTAGAATGCGCGCCTCGGTTGAGACGAAAGATCTTAACCAACCGCTCTTTAACAACTGAATCAAGCAATTCGTGTGGGTGCTTGTGGGGTCAGACTGATAGTCAACAAGATTATCAGCATCACAAGTTACTCCGCGAGAAATCAAAGATGTAACCAACGATTGCTGAGCCAAGTTTAGGGTTTCTTAAAAACCCAAAGATGTTTGAACTGAAGAG
>NZ_CABVIR010000014.1 GCF_902498065.1 Pseudomonas fluorescens
TTGATGGTTTCCGGGGTTGCAGCAACCCGTGTTTCACCCGTCTGGGTTTCGAGAGGAACACCAATGTGCACGTCAAATCTCCTGCGTGATCTTATTGAGTAAACCCAGGCACTTCGGATGGTGCGGCCGATCAGCGTGATTCCGCCAAATCAGAACGTTCAATCATCCGAACGCAGGCAAAAGTCGATTCGTTTCGTGCTTGGTCGAGCGCTGTCAGCTGTCTAGTCGATGACTGCTGCGTAGTCGCAAGCGTTGTCGGTTTTCGACTCATATCAGAGCCGGAGCGTTCGTCGCTTGGTGGAACACCAAAATACTCGCGATAGCATTTGGAAAAGTGGGGCGTGGACACGAAACCGCATACATACGCCAACTCTATGATCGACAATGATGTTTGCTTAAGCAGTTGTCGCGCTCGAGTGAGGCGTAATCTGAGGTAGTAACGGGACGGCGTGCAGTTCAGGTATTTTCGGAATAGCCGCTCCAACTGTCGACGTGACAAATCAACGTAATCTGCCAGGTCATCCAGCCCGATCGGCTCTTCGAGGTTGGCCTCCATCAACGCAACGATTTCCTGCAGCTTTGGCTGATGAGTGCCCAGGACATGCTTGAGCGGTACGCGCTGATGGTCCTGTTCGTTGCGTATGCGCTCGTAGACAAACATCTCCGAAATGGCAGCGGACAATTCACGGCCATGATCGCGGCCGATCAGGTGCAGCATCATGTCCATAGGGGCCGTTCCGCCGGAGCTGGTGAAGCGGTTTCGGTCGAGGGTGAACAGACTCGCGCTGATGCTGACTCGCGGAAAAGCTTCCTGCATGGCGGCCAGAAACTCCCAATGCACACTGCACTCATAACCGTCGAGCAGCCCGGCTTTGGCCAGTGCCCAACTGCCCGTGCACACGCCTCCTAGCCGTCTGGATTGACGCGCCAAGGCTTGCAGCCAGGTAATGTGCTCGCGGGTAATCACGCTCTGGATTCCAATGCCACCGCATACGATTACAGTGTCCGCCACCAATGGATTGTTCCACGAAGCATCTGGGGTGATAGGCACGCCATCACTGGCCCAGACAGGCTCTCCACAGGGGCTGAACGTATGCCAGCGATATAGCTCTTGCCCCGATAACTGATTGGCCATGCGCAGTGGCTCTACTGCGGACGCTAGGGAAATAAGTGTGAATTTATCCAACAGCAGAAAACCAACGGATTGAGTCGTACCGTCGGACACGGTGGAGTTCGATGACATCGTGGTCATGTCCTCACAAAGAGCGATTACGGCCTTAGATGCAGGAGCTTGTAATACCCCCCAGCCATGGCGTAGGGAGTATTAGGTTTGGCGCAAAAACCTCCTTGGTTTTATCCCACTGACGTCACCCTCGCAGCCTGCGCAGGGTGACGCGACGTCACAAGGCCGATAAAGGAAATCGCCAGCGCTAGTCCAATGGTTGTGCTGACTTCGGTACGGTGCTCTGGTGTGATCATCATGACTGCCAGCGCTGCGCAAATGAACACAATCACCAGCCACGTCAGCCATGGAAACAGCCACATGCGAAAGGTCAGCTCAACGTTCTGCCGATGCAACATCCGGCGCATGCGCAGCTGCGACACCGCAATGGCCAGGTACACCAGCAAGGCAATCGCGCCGGAGCTGGCTAGCAGGAAGTCAAACAGCCCGGCGGGCATAAAGTAGCTCCACACGGTGATCGCCGCGCCCAGCACGGTGCTGGCGATGACCGCTGCCCGCGGCACGCCTTCGGAGGAGGTCGCCTTCAGCGCCTTCGGCGCATCGCCACGACGGCCCAGCGAGTACAGCATGCGCGAAGCAATGTAGATCGAGGAGTTCATGCAACTGGCCACGGCGATCAGCACCACCACGTCCACCATGAACTTGGCGTGGGGAATGTTCATGATCTCCAGTGCCCGCTGGTAGGAGCCTACCTGGGCGAGCAGCGGATCGTTCCAGGGCACCACGGAGATGACCACGAAAATCGACAACAGGTAGAACACGCCAATGCGCCAGATCACCGAACGCGTGGCCTTGGCAATGTTCTGCGAGGGATTGTCGGATTCGGCGGCGGCGATGGTCACTGCTTCGGTCCCGATGAAGCTGAACATGATGGTGATGAAGGCGCCCACCACCGCCGACAGGCCGTTGGGAGCGAACCCGCCGTGTTCAGCCATCAGGCCGCTCAAGCCGCTGACCTCCCGTTCGGGCACCCAGCCCATCAACACGGCAAAACCCACGCCGATGAAACCGATGATCGCCACCACCTTGGCCATGGCGAACCAGAATTCGAATTCGCCGTACTTGGAGACACTGAACAGATTGGTGATCACTAACGCAATGATCGACACCAGGGCGAACAGCCAGGCATCGATCTGGGGAAACCACTGGTTCAACACATGGCCGGCGGCCAGTGCTTCGATAGGAATCACAAGCACCCAGAACCACCAGTACAGCCAACCGATGGTGAAACCTGCCCAACGACCTATTGCCTGGTCGGCATAGGTGGAGAACGAGCCTGTGTCCGGGTTGGCCACCGCCATTTCACCGAGCATGCGCATGACCAAAACGACGAGCAGGCCAGAGAATAGATAGGCCAGCAAGACAGCCGGGCCAGCAGCCGCAATGGCATGTCCTGAGCCAACGAATAAACCTGCGCCGATAATTCCGGCAATTGACAACATTGTTACGTGACGAGGCTTGAAGCCCTGCGCCAATTGGCCACTCGAATCCTTGGAACTCGGGCTAATCATTGGTTTTTTTTCTCTGCTGATCGACATTTAAGCGTATTGATGGGAGCAACGAATCATCATTGTTGCCTGTTGTCCCCTCCTAGAAGCGGCCCCCTTCAAACGCTGAAGTTCTTATCAAACCCATCATCGCGATGTGGTTATTTAGATGAAACGACGCGCCACCTTACCCGGCTTGTTCGACAATTCAATTACCTGTTCACGCCGCCTCCTTGCCTGATATCGACACGTGCCAATTTAGCGTTCACAGCGAAAACCAAACGGTCACAAAATGGCCAGGTGCAATCATTTTGTTTGGTTGAGGATTCTGCTAATGCAGCAACGGATGGGGATAGCTTGGAAGGTTTAAGCGGGCGAGAAGGTTTCGGGACGAGGGCCGCGAGATCTCTCTGGAACGAGCGGATTGGATGATTACTGCCTGTCGCCATCGGATGAAAACGGCCATAAGCAGTCAGTAGGATATTTCCACGAAACCATGGGCGATTCAGTGCTTTCCAACTCGGTGTGACCGAGAAGGATCAGTACTGCTCTGGTGTTTTTCGTTCTCCGATAGATCAATGAAGTCTTGGTCCGACGCATCGAATGAACTCAAATGCCTTAGCAATTACACTTCGGGATGAATGTACTGACGGTGAGCAACCGATTCTTTGTCCATCAGACCGATCTCGACTGCAGATGCTTGGAGAAGTCCCGCTTCAAAATCAATCTGGCTGTAGGCCCCGGCCAAAGCCGATCTCAGCTTATCGGAATGATGAGTTAGCAGATTTGCAAACACCCGCTCCATCTCCAGAGGCGAGCGCACGGGCAGCTTAGGCAGAGAAGTGGGGACTAAAGTGGGGACTAAATAGATAGCCTGCTCGAGATAGCTAGCGCAAAATTGCGCTAACCACCTGATTATATTGGTGTCCCAGGGCAGGTTCGAACTGCCAACCTTCCCCTTAGGAGGGGGATGCTCTATCCAATTGAGCTACTGAGACACAAGTCGCACGCTAGAAATGCGCTGCGATGGACGGCGTGCATGTTAACGGGCGGGTCTGCGTTTGTCATGTCGTCCGTAGGCTTTTTAAGTGTAGGCAAACGCCCCTCGACTTCACGGGATTTGTTTACCGTGCAAATTGCATCACCGCAAAAAGTCATCATTGCAAATTGCAATGAGGCGACCTTGCACAATTATCTTAATTGCTTGTTTTTAAAGGGTTTAATAGCCGATAGACTCTTGGCACGTCGGCTGCTTTAGCTGTTCTCAAAGAACAACGGAGGTCAGCCCTCATGAACCGCGTCCTTTTACTCTCGATCGCGATCGCACTGGCGGTGTTTTCAGGTTTTTATTTCGCCCCCGAGAGCGGTACTGAGCCGGTTGCCCAGCGAATGCCTCATTACCTGCAGGTACAAAAGGCACCTCAATTGGCGGTGTTGAGCGATAAGCACGGTTTTGTCGGTCAAGAAGTAAGCCAGGAAAATATCCTGCTGCCGGCGCAGTCTTCAGAACGCCTGGTATTTTGAACAACCCCTCAGGAGCACAGCATGACCAAATCAGCCGCAGGATTTTTCATCCTCGCCCTACTGAGCGGCATTGTTTATTTGTTACTGGTAAAGGACGAAATCGTCACCCTGCCGTTGATTGCCTGCGGCGTTTTTAGTGCGCTGTTTGTGCTGGCTCTGATCGCTGGTCGCAAATTCAAGTTTGATCCGGTATTGCGCTGACCCGTAGAAGGTTCAAAAGACTGGCCACTGTGTCCGCAAGATCGCCCGAATTGTCGAGTGATTGGATTGGCGTAATACCAACCGAGGCGTCATCCGTAAACAGTTCGTTTCTGCACAATCTCGCCTCAATCTCCGCCAGACTCTCACGCCCCCGCTGCCGCAACCGCTCTCGCAGCACGTTGTCCTTGACCGTCAATAGAATCGGCACCAGCGCTGGATAGCGGCTCAGGGCCTGTACCAAGTGCCCGCGAGAACCGTTCACCAGGACATTGCGGCCCTCCTTGAGCCATTGATCGATCACGATGGGAATGCCGTAATCCAGATCATTGGCATGCCAGCACAGCGCGAAATCGCCCTTGTCTTTGCGGCGCGCGAACTCTTCGCGGGAAACACCGACGGCATCCTCACCCACGGACTCAGCTGAACGCGTGATGACTCGACGCACCACTTCACAGTTGATTGCGTGCAAAGGCGCACGAGCAGCTTCGATGAGACTGTCCTTGCCGGATCCGGAAGGTCCCATCAGGTAAATCAGTCTGCCATCCATCCTGAAATAGCCCCCCATGACGTGGTTGCCACTAGTAAATCGGCCATTTGCCACTATCCTGTATAAGGTAAGGAATCGTGATCGAGATCCGCACAGCGTGCACCTCCAGGCGTCCTCGGACATCTCCTGTCGGGCAACAGGACGCGGCCAGCGATACGGACTTGGGTAGTCTTTTCAAACCAGTCCGCATTTCTGATAATTGGTGCTGGCATATCGCCTTTATCCAGTTCAATATTTGTCACAGAATTGACGCCAATGATCTGGCTTCTTTGAGGCATGATGCGAGCCTCTATCAATTCAGGTTGAACATTTGGCCAGAGTCCTTGTCCTATCAGACATCGTGCGGCCAATCCCGAGAACCGCTCCCCTGAACTAACCGGTTAAATATATGCGCCCATTGAAACAGGCAATTTATTCCAGCCGTACGGCTGACAAGTTCGTCGTACGTCTGCCAGACGGAATGCGTGAACGCATTGCCGAGGTGGCTCGCAATCATCATCGCAGCATGAACTCCGAGATCATTGCGCGCCTTGAGCAGAGTCTTATTCAGGAAGGCGCACTGGGCGAAGAGTTGAGCATGCGCCTGGACAGCCCGGAGCTGTCACTGCATGAACGCGAATTGTTGCAACGTTTCCGCCAGCTTTCCCACCGCCAGCAGAACGCCCTTGTTTCGCTGATTGCCCACGATGCCGAAATGGCCGCAGACGCCTCCTGATTCATCCGAATGCCCAAGCCAGCATAATCGCTGGCTTTTTTTTGCCTGAAATTCGGGTACAAAAAACCCGCCGATTGGCGGGTTTCGAGTAAATGGCCATCAGAGCAGGAAGATCGTCGCCAAACCAAGGAAGATGAAAAATCCGCCACTGTCGGTCATCGCCGTGATCATCACGCTGGCACCCATCGCCGGGTCTCGCCCCAACTTGACCAGAGTCATGGGAATCAACACGCCCATCAAGGCCGCGAGCAACAGGTTGAGCGTCATGGCGGCGGTCATCACCACGCCGAGGGACCAACTGCCGTAAAGCAGGTAGGCCACCACGCCAATCACCCCACCCCAAACCAAACCGTTGATCAAACCGACGGCCAGCTCCTTGCGCATCAATCGCGAGGTATTACCGGTACTCACCTGGTCCAGCGCCATGGCGCGAACGATCATGGTGATGGTCTGGTTACCCGAGTTGCCACCGATACCCGCCACGATCGGCATCAACGCTGCGAGCGCCACCAGCTTCTCGATCGAGCCTTCGAACAGACCGATCACGCGGGAGGCAATAAATGCCGTAATCAGGTTCACCGCCAGCCAGGCCCAACGGTTACGCAGGGACTTCCAGACCGACGCGAAGATATCTTCTTCTTCACGCAGACCCGCCATGTTGAGAACTTCGTTTTCGCTCTCTTCACGAATCAGGTCGACCATTTCATCGATGGTCAGACGGCCGATCAGCTTGCCGTTCTTGTCGACCACGGGCGCGGAGATCAAGTCATAACGCTCGAACGCTTGCGCGGCATCGTAGGCATCTTCGTCCGGGTGAAAACTCACCGGGTCGCTGGCCATGACTTCCGAAACCTGTTTTTCCGGGTCGTTGACCAGCAAACGCTTGATCGGCAACACGCCCTTGAGCACGCCGTCGTAATCGACCACAAACAGTTTGTCGGTGTGACCCGGCAGCTCCTTGAGCCGACGCAGGTAGCGCAATACCACTTCGAGACTGACGTCCTCACGGATCGTCACCATCTCGAAGTCCATCAGCGCACCGACCTGCTCCTCGTCATAGGACAACGCGGAGCGAACGCGCTCACGCTGTTGACCATCGAGGGTTTCCATCAGCTCGTGGACGACGTCTCGCGGCAGCTCAGAGGCCAGGTCAGCGAGTTCGTCGGCATCCATGTCCTTGGCCGCCGCCAGGAGCTCGTGATCGTCCATGTCGGCGATCAGGGTTTCACGCACCGAGTCGGATACTTCGAGGAGGATGTCGCCGTCACGGTCAGCCTTGACCAACTGCCAGAGCGTCAGACGATCGTCCAGCGGCAAGGCTTCAAGGATGTAGGCAACGTCGGCGGAGTGCAGATCATCGAGCTTGCGTTGCAGCTCGACGAGGTTTTGCCGGTGAACCAGGTTTTCAACCCGGTCGTGATGCGGACCTTCCTGGCGATGAGTCAGGTCTTCGACCACCCGCTGACGCTGCAGCAGCTCAATCACTTGAGCGAGGCGGTCCTGCAGGCTTTCTTGCGTTTTCTTTACTTCAACTTCAGACATAGGCGAACTCCACTCCCAGCAGCGGGGCACGCCGGAAGGATCAATCAGTCAATTCATGATTGGAAAAGCGGTTTACTGAGTTACTACTGGGTAAGTCCATGGAGGTATTCCACAAGCCCCGGCGGGGCTGACGGGCGCAATGATACACCGCCCAACGTTTTTTAATGTTAAAAAATCGCGGCTGAAACAAGCGCTTGCGAGACAAACCTGAGCGCCGTCCTGATCCTTGAAAATGCGACGACTCATTCTGAAAAGAAAACACACCAGCATTGAAAAATGTAGCGGCTACCCTTGAGTCAGACCGTCATGGAGGACGTTTGATGCAATTGAATGCACCTTGTTTTTTGTTGATCGCCCTGCTCTGCCTACCGCCCGAGGCACTTGCCTCAACCATTCATCGCTGCGAGGCAGCAAACGGCCGCATCACCTTCACCACGTTGAGCTGTAAGGCCGGAGAGAGCCTTTCGCTTCAGGACGTGCACACGTTCACCCCTGGCAGCACGGTGACACTCATGCCGGAAGCGGACTTTCGCGAAACATCCCGTATGAATGCCAAAAGGAGGGAGCCAACGGTCGTCGGCCAGACCGAGGACACCTGTGGAAACCTGATCAATGCACGGGAACGCAGGGAAGCAATCATCAATCAACGAATTGTTGCCGGCATGAGCCAGCAAGACGTCGAAAGCGCCCTCGGCAAGCCAGACAAGATCAGCATTCGGAATTCCGCCACGAGCTACCGTTACGACACCAAGCGAGGTCGTAGCGCACACGTCGAGTTCGATGAGAAAGGATGCACCAGAGGAAAAGCCAAATCCCGGACGGCAAAAAGCCCGCGTTAAACGCGGGCTTTTTGGTGTTTGGTGCACTCGACAGGATTCGAACCTGTGACCGCTCGGTTCGTAGCCGAGTACTCTATCCAGCTGAGCTACGAGTGCAATTTGTGTTTTTAGACCAGATCACAACTGGTTGAAACAGAGTAGCTCACATCACTGCAAACAACTCTTAAATGGTGCACTCGACAGGATTCGAACCTGTGACCGCTCGGTTCGTAGCCGAGTACTCTATCCAGCTGAGCTACGAGTGCATTTGTTGCCGCGCATTATAGGCCGTTGAATCTTTTTGTAAAGCGCTTTTTTCTAGTAATTTCAACAACTTACCGAAGAAGCCAGATTACAACGTACTACGCAAATAATGGCGGAGAACGGGGGATTCGAACCCCCGACACCCTTTTGAGGTGTACTCCCTTAGCAGGGGAGCGCCTTCGGCCACTCGGCCAGCTCTCCGCAACACGGGGCGTATATTAACCAGCTTCTTCCCCGTTTGCAAACATAAAAAACGATAAAAATTAATGGCTTGGTTCTTCGTCCTTCTCTTTCTTTATACGCAGGTAAATTTCCTCACGATGGACCGCAACCTCTTTCGGGGCGTTGACACCGATACGCACTTGATTTCCTTTAACGCCGAGCACGGTCACGGTGATTTCGCCATCACCAATAATCAGGCTTTCTGCGCACCGACGAGTCAGAATCAGCATACCTTTCTCCTCACGCATTTCATTTCAGGGACAACAGTCTGCAAAAAAAAGGCACTCGACCTACAACCTGAACGATCGCAGTCCTACATGCCTGAGTATTGACTAGCGCGGGCAAAAGAACAGCTTCGGGCCGCACCATTCAAAAAAACAAAAGGGCGCGGTCAGACCGCGCCCTTCAGCAAACGCATCACTCGCCCTGTCGGGCCGGCGCGTCCAGTTCGAAAGCCGTGTGCAGAGCGCGCACAGCCAGTTCCAGGTACTTCTCTTCGATCACCACGGATACTTTGATTTCCGAGGTCGAGATCATCTGGATGTTGATGCTTTCTTTCGCCAGGGATTCGAACATGCGGCTGGCCACACCTGCGTGGGAGCGCATGCCGACACCGACGATCGAGACCTTGGCGATCTTGATGTCGCCAACGACTTCACGGGCACCGATCTCGCGAGCGGTGTTTTCCAGCACGGTTTGCGCGGCCTGGAAGTCGTTGCGGTGCACGGTGAAGGTGAAGTCGGTGGTGTTATCGTGCGCAACGTTCTGCACGATCATGTCGACTTCGATGTTCGCGGCGCTGATCGGGCCGAGAATCTTGAATGCAACGCCCGGGGTGTCTGGCACGCCACGGATGGTCAGCTTGGCTTCATCGCGATTGAAAGCGATGCCGGAAATGATCGGCTGTTCCATGGTTTCCTCTTCATCAATAGTAATGAGGGTGCCCGGACCCTCCTTGAAGCTGTGCAGTACGCGCAGCGGAACGTTGTATTTGCCGGCGAATTCCACCGCACGGATCTGCAACACCTTGGAACCGAGGCTGGCCATTTCCAGCATCTCTTCGAAGGTAATCTTGTCCAGGCGCTGGGCCACGGACACCACACGCGGGTCGGTGGTGTAGACGCCGTCGACGTCGGTGTAGATCTGGCATTCGTCAGCCTTCAAGGCTGCCGCCAGTGCCACACCGGTGGTGTCGGAGCCGCCACGACCGAGGGTGGTGATGTTGCCGTGCTCGTCGACGCCCTGGAAACCGGCGACAACGACCACGCGACCTGCTTTCAGATCACCGCGAATCTTCTGGTCATCAATCTGCAAGATACGCGCTTTATTGTGCGCGCTGTCCGTCAGAATCCGTACCTGATTGCCGGTGTAGGACACCGCTGGCACGCCGCGCTTGATCAGCGCCATGGCCAACAGGGCAATCGTCACCTGCTCACCGGTGGAGACGATCACATCCAGCTCACGCGGAACCGGCTGGCCGTCGCCACTGATTTGCTTGGCCAGATCGATCAGACGGTTGGTTTCGCCGCTCATTGCAGACAGCACAACCACCAGGTCATCGCCAGCATCGCGGAATTTCTTAACCTTGTCGGCGACCTGCTCGATTCTCTCGACAGTGCCGACCGAGGTGCCTCCAAATTTCTGTACGATCAAAGCCATTTCAAAGCCGCCTCTGCCCATGAAGGGCGCCCAAATAATCACTCAAACAGCGTTCCGGCCCGCCACTAGACCGCGGGCCGGAACACTGCCTTATAAACCCTGCTCTACAAATGGAACAGTCAGGGCCAATGCCGCATCCAGTGCGCCAGCGTCAGTACCACCGCCCTGCGCCATGTCCGGACGACCACCGCCCTTCCCGCCCACTGCCGCAGCGGCTTGCTTCATCAAATCACCGGCTTTGAGTTGGCCAGTCAGGTCTTTGGTTACGCCTGCAACCAGAACGACCTTTTCCTCATGGACACTGCCGAGCAGGATCACTGCGCGGCCGAGTTTGTTTTTCAGTTGATCGACCAGCGCCAGCAGCGCCTTGCCGTCCTGACCGTCCAGACGCACGGCCAGCACTTTCACGCCGTTGACGTCCAGCGCGGAAGCCGACAGATCGTCGCCCGCAGCGCTGGCAGCCTTGGCCTGCAACTGCTCGAGTTGCTTCTCCAGCAGACGGTTGCGCTCCAGCACAGCCGACAGCTTGTCGATCAGGTTGTCGCGGCTGCCCTTGACCAGGTTGGCCGCTTCCTTGAGTTGTTCTTCGGCAGCGTTCAAGTATGCCAGCGCCGCGGCGCCGGTGACCGCTTCGATACGACGCACACCGGAAGCCACACCGCCTTCGCTGATGATTTTCAGCAGGCCGATGTCGCCGGTACGGTTGGCGTGAATCCCGCCGCACAGCTCGACGGAGAAATCCCCGCCCATGCTCAGTACGCGCACGTTGTCGCCGTACTTCTCGCCAAACAGCGCCATGGCGCCTTTTTGCTTGGCGGTTTCGATGTCGGTTTCTTCGGTTTCAACGGCGGAGTTCTTGCGAATCTCGGCGTTGACGATGTCTTCCAGGGCCTTCAATTGTTCAGGCTTGATGGCTTCGAAGTGGCTGAAGTCGAAGCGCAGACGCTGACTGTCGACCAAAGAACCTTTCTGCTGAACGTGATCGCCCAGTACTTTACGCAACGCGGCGTGCAGCAAGTGCGTTGCCGAGTGGTTCAACGATGTCGCGTGACGCACGTCGGCTTCGACGTGGGTTTCGACCGGCGAACCGACGGTCAGGCTACCCAACGCCAACACACCGTGGTGCAGGAATGCGCCGCCGGTTTTGGTGGTGTCACGCACGTCGAAACGGCCGTTGTTCGATTGCAGGTAACCGCAGTCGCCAATCTGACCGCCGGATTCAGCGTAGAACGGGGTCTGATCGAGAACGACCACGCCCTCTTCGCCTTCGCTCAAGACGTCGACCGACTGGCCTTCTTTATAGATAGCCACAATCTTCGCCGAACCACTGGTGGCCTTGTAACCGGTGAATTCGGTCGCCACGTCAACCTTGACCAAGGTGTTGTAGTCCAGACCGAACGAACTGGCGGAACGCGCACGGACACGCTGGGCTTCCATTTCGCGCTCGAAGCCGGCTTCGTCGACGGTCAGGTTACGCTCGCGAGCGATGTCAGCGGTCAGGTCCATCGGGAAACCGTAGGTGTCATACAGCTTGAACACCACGTCGCCTGGCACCACGGTGCCTTTGAGCTCCAGCAGATCCTGCTCGAGAATCTTCAGGCCGTGCTCCAAAGTCTTGGAGAACTGCTCTTCTTCGGCCTTGAGCACGCGCTCGATGTTGGCCTGTTGCTGCTTGAGTTCCGGGAACGCTTCGCCCATCTCGGCGACCAGTGCCGCAACGATCTTGTAGAAGAAGCTGCCGGTCGCGCCCAGTTTGTTGCCGTGACGGCACGCACGACGAATGATCCGGCGCAGCACATAGCCACGACCTTCGTTGGAAGGCAGCACGCCGTCGGCAATCAGGAAACCGCACGAACGGATATGGTCGGAAACGACCTTCAGCGAAGACTGATCGTCATTGCTGCAGCCAATCGCCTTGGCCGATGCGCTCAGCAGGTTCTTGAACAGGTCGATTTCATAGTTGGAGTGGACGTGCTGCATCACCGCACTGATCCGCTCCAGGCCCATGCCGGTGTCGACCGACGGCGCTGGCAGCGGGTGTAACACGCCATCGGCGGTGCGGTTGAACTGCATGAACACGTTGTTCCAGATCTCGATGTAACGGTCGCCGTCTTCTTCCGGCGAGCCCGGCGGGCCGCCCCAGATGTGGTCGCCGTGATCGTAGAAAATCTCGGTGCAAGGACCGCACGGGCCGGTATCGCCCATGGTCCAGAAGTTGTCGGATGCGTACGGCGCGCCCTTGTTGTCGCCGATGCGGATCATGCGCTCGACTGGAACACCGATCTGCTGGGTCCAGATGTCATAGGCTTCGTCATCCGAGGCATAGACCGTTACCCAGAGTTTTTCCTTGGGCAGCTTCAGGACGCCGGTCAGGAAGGTCCAGGCGTAGGTGATCGCGTCGTGTTTGAAATAGTCACCGAAGCTGAAGTTACCCAGCATTTCGAAGAACGTGTGGTGACGAGCGGTATAACCGACGTTTTCCAGGTCGCTGTTCTTGCCACCGGCACGCACGCATTTCTGGCTGCTGGTTGCACGGGTGTACGCACGTTTTTCCTGGCCCAGGAAACAGTCCTTGAACTGGTTCATCCCCGCGTTAGTGAACAGCAGGGTTGGGTCGTTGCCCGGAATCAAAGAGCTGGAGGCTACACGGGTGTGGCCTTGCTCTTCGAAGAAGCGAAGGAAGGCTTCACGGATTTCTGCGCTTTTCATTAGGTTCTTCCACGGAGGCTGCGGCCAAAGGCCTGTGCGAAACGTCAACAGACGAAGCGACGGCAAAGGGCCGCATTATATCGGCCCTGCGCGCGGGGTACAGCGTGTTTATACGATAGAAACGGTCAATTGGACGGCTAACGCGGTCAGTTGCGCGAAAACTCGACGAATGTCGCGATGACTTGCTCGATTTGCGCACGGCTGACGTCCATGTGCGTGACCATTCTAAGGCGGCCGGCGGCGCTGAGCTTGATCCCGCGCTCGGCGGCAAAGGCCTTGATCGCCTCGGCCTTGTCGCCCATCTGCACATAAACCATGTTGGTTTGCACCGGTTCGACTTCGTAACCTGCTTTTCGGAGTCCGTCCGCGAGGAATTGCGCGTTGGCATGGTCGTCGGCCAGACGCTGGACGTTGTTATCCAGTGCGTACAGCCCCGCAGCCGCCAAAAGACCCGCCTGACGCATACCGCCGCCCACCATCTTGCGCAGACGGCGCGCCTTGCCAATCAACTCGTCCGAGCCGCACAACACCGAACCGATCGGCGCGCCCAGGCCTTTGGACAGGCAGACCGAAACAGAATCGAAGTGCTGCGTGATTTCCCGGGCATCGACACCCAGCTTGACCGCCGCGTTGTACAGGCGAGCGCCGTCGAGGTGCAGTTGCAACCCGTGTTCGCGAGTGAAGCTGCGAGCCCGGGCCAGATACTCCAGCGGCAGCACCTTGCCCTGCATGGTGTTTTCCAGCGCCAGCAAACGGGTGCGGGCGAAATGGAAGTCGTCCGGCTTGATTGCCGCCGCCACCTGAGCCAGATCCAGCGAACCGTCGGCCTGCACTTCCAGCGGTTGCGGCTGGATCGAACCCAGTACCGCCGCGCCGCCACCTTCGTACTTATACGTGTGCGCCTGTTGGCCAACGATGTATTCATCGCCGCGCTCGCAGTGCGCCATCAAGCCCAGCAGATTGCTCATGGTGCCCGTTGGCACGAACAGCGCCGCGGCAAAACCCAACCGATCGGCAAGCTCGGCTTCCAGTCGATTGACCGTCGGATCTTCACCGTAGACGTCGTCACCGGTGGCCGCGGTGGCCATTGCGTCGAGCATCCCTGGAGTCGGCTGGGTGACGGTGTCGCTGCGAAGATCGATAACGCTCATGAATCTGGCCTCGGTAAGCAGGGGAAAATCCCTTTCGGAATGGAATTACTGCGGTCATGACGACGAATAATCAACCCTTGGACGAGGAAAAGGCTGATCAAGCGAGCGAAAAAGTCGATAGCAATCATCGGATAGCAGCAATGCACAGGTGGGAAATATGTGATAAAAACGCTGCGCCGCCAGATAATCTGACGGCAAAACGTTCTCAGGGCGGGGTGCAACTCCCCACCGGCGGTAATTGCGCGCAATGCGCATAGCCCGCGAGCGCTTGGCGACAGCACGGCTTCGGCGGTGACTGGCGACAAGGTCAGCAGACCCGGTGTGATCCCGGGGCCGACGGTCATAGTCCGGATGAAGAGAGAACGGGATTGGCGCCGCCTAGGCTCTATACCAAAGCGCCGTCCGCAGGCATTTGTGCCTGCGTACCCTTAAATCCCATTCGATTCATATGCCCTGTTTTTTACATAAACAGGAGTCAGAACATGCAACCCACCGCAATCGACAGCAAAAGCAAAAACCATCAGGGCGAGCGCGTTGCGTTCATCCAGGCCTGCTGGCACAAGGAAATCGTCGATCAGAGCCGTAAGGGCTTCGTCGCCGAAATGATTGCCCAGGGTTATCACGAATCCGACATTGATTTCTTTGAAGTCGGCGGCGCCTTTGAAATGCCCTTGCACGCCAAACTGCTGGCCAAGACCGGGCGTTATGCCGGCATCGTCGCGGCAGCCCTGGTGGTGGATGGCGGGATCTATCGTCACGAGTTCGTCGCCCAGTCGGTGGTCAGCGGCCTGATGCAGGTTCAGCTGGAAACCGAAGTGCCGGTATTCTCCGTGTCCCTGACACCGCACCACTTCCACGCTGGCGAAGAACACCAGAAGTTCTTCTTCGAGCACTTTGTGCACAAGGGTCAGGAAGCGGCGAAGACGTGTGCGGATACGTTGCAGAAGTTGCGCGCGTTGCGTCGCAGTGAGCACCGCGCGGTAGCCGTCTAAACACCGGACATAACTGTGGGAGCCAGCCTGCTGGCGATAGCGGAATATCAGTCGACAACCAGAGTGACTGACACATTGCAATCGCTAGCAGGCTAGCTCCCACGTTTGCGGTGAACTCAGGCCAGGTTTTCGTCGGTGGCCGGCACGATCAGGATGCCGGCGCGCAGGCCATTTTTCACCTTGGGGTTCGGGAAGATGATCCGGGCGCCCTCCTCCTCGATGATCCACCGCGTCTGGGCGATGTCTTCGGCCAGCAGATAACCCACTTCCAGTTCCGAAAAGTTCTCGATGTCCGCCGGCAGGTTCAAGCGGAAGCTGTCGCTGTGCTTGATGATTTCCCGTGCCACGCTGAACAACTGCAATCCATCCAGCGCCGCTTCGGTCAGTTCCGGCTCGGAGCCTTCGATAATCTGTTTGAGGCGGGTTTCCAGCAAAGAGACGTTAACGCCGTCGTTCTGCCCGAACGGCCGGGCCTTGCCCAACTCAAGGGTGAAGGATTCGGCGCCGAGCTTGTCGTAGGTGTAGGAACTGAAAACGATGGACGGCTTGTTTTGCAGCAGCACGGCTTCCATGCCGGCGGCGCGCAGGCGTGCCAGCTCCTGACGGGAGTGCTGGCGATCTTCTTTCCACGGATACAGGGCGAACTGCTCGATTTTCGAGCCACGAATCGCCGTGTGCAGGTCGTAGTGCAGACGTTCACGATCCGGCAGGCTGAAGAAACTCGCGGCCAACCGTTCCAGCTCACAAGCGCGCAGAGCTTCGGAACCACTGGTTTGTTCGTGACGGCCGTTGAACAGCCGATTGACGTCCTGCTCGATGAAACGCTCGCCTTTGCGAATCGCTTCCGGGTTGCCGAACAGGAACAGAATGCGTGCGCGCGGCTTCAAGTCGCCGCGGGCGATGTCATGCAACAGGCGATCAAGCAACTCGATCGGTGCTGTTTCGTTGCCATGGATGCCGGCCGACAGCAGCAGGTCCAGGCCGTTATCCCGAGCTTCAGGTGGCCGGACTTCCAGCGCACCTTCGCTCAACCAGCGCATCCGCACGCCTTCGACAGTCAGTTGAGTCTTCTCCGCCGGTTCGCGGCCGGCGAGGGTCAGTTCAAGCAGTTTGCCGAGGGCGAGCATAGAGCGGTTTCCTTAATGGTCGTGTGCGCAATCCGGGCCGTGCACGTGGTCTTCGTCGCCGACTTCAGCCGGTTCCATTTCCAGTTGCAGACTTACCAGATTAGTCGCCAATGGGCGCAGCAGCAGGTTGGCGTATTCAGCGTCACCTTCTTCGACGTCCACGCCGATCAGCAGTTGGCCGCGGCCGTCGTGCTGAATCCACAGCTCTTTGCCTTGCCAAATGACCGCGACGCGGGTGCAGGAAGTTTCCAGTTGCGTGCCGTCGGTGTCTTCAAGGATCAGCTGCAGGGTATCGCTCATGTGTTTTACGCTCTCGACGTTCAATTGATCTGGAATGGATAAACCGCGCCCAGTTTAAGGATTTGCGTCAGTTCATCCAGTGCCGTCCGGCACTCAAGCAGCAATTGCGGGTCCGCGAGATCGTTTTCGGTCATGCGGTCGCGGTAGTGCTTGTCGACCCATTCGGTCAACGTGCCGTACAACGGTGCCGTCATGATAACCCCTGGGTTGACGGCCGCCAGTTCGGTTTCATTCAATGCGACGCGCAGGCGCAGGCACGCGGGGCCACCGCCGTTCTGCATGCTTTGCTTCAAATCGAAGACTTTGACTTCGCGGATCAGGCCGCCAGAGCTGGTCAAACCTTGCAGGTACTGCCAGACGCGCTCGTTACCACGACACTCTTCCGGCACGATCAACAGCATCGAGCCATCAGGACGCGACAGCAGCTGGCTGTTGAACAGGTAGGAACGCACCGCGTCTTCCACGGTGACCGCAGAACGCGGAACGCAGATCGACTGGAAATTCCCGCCGACCTTGGCCAGTTTGCCTTGCAGCTCGGCCAGCATCTGGTCGGTGTCGAGGAACGCGTCCTCGTGATAGAACAGCACTTCGCCGTTACCCACCGCGATCACGTCGTTGTGGAACACGCCCTGATCGATCACCGAAGGATTCTGCTGCCCGTAGACCACGCCGTCGTCGCTCAAGCCGTGCAGACGGGCAACCGCTTGCGACGCTTCGAGCGTCTGGCGCGCCGGGTACTTCTGCGGCGCTGGATAGCGGGTATCGAACGCACTGCGACCGAACACAAAGAACTCGACGCCGGCTTCACCGTACTCACGGCAGAAACGCGTGTGGTTGGCCGCGCCTTCGTCCCCGAATTGCGCCACGGCCGGCAACGCCGCGTGGTGAGCGAAGTGCTTCTGATCAGCGAACATCGCCCCCAGCACACGGCTGGTCGTCGGGTGTTCGATACTGCGGTGGTACTTGCAGTTGAGGTTGGCGGCAGTGAAATGCACGCGACCGTCGGCGGTGTCGGCGCTAGGGCTGACCGTGGCGGCGTTGGCCACCCACATGCTCGATGCCGAGCAACTGGCGACCAGCAACGGCATCGCATCTTTGGCGGCTTGCTCGATCACTTGCGCGTCGGTGCCGCTGAAGCCCAGGCGACGCAGGGCGGCGACGTCTGGACGCTCTTGCGGTGCGAGAACGCCTTGTTGAAAGCCCATTTCCATCAGCGCTTTCATTTTCGCCAGGCCTTGCAGCGCGGCTTCCTTCGGGTTCGAAGACTGCTGGCTGTTGCTCTGGGACGCGACGTTGCCGTAGGACAGGCCGCCGTAGTTATGGGTCGGCCCCACTAGACCGTCAAAATTGACTTCATAGGATTTCATCAGCGAGGCTCCACGAGAATCTGTTGTTATGGCTTCAGTAACTATTCAGTAAGACCGCGTTGCGGCCATCGCCAGCAGGCTGGCTCCCACAGGGTCGGTGGTGTTCACACATTTTGTGTACGACCCAATCACTGTGGGAGCCAGCCTGCTGGCGATGGGCATCACGCCATCTTCACGCCAGGCGTAAGCGATGCAGGCAACGTCAGGCTCGGCGTTTCCAGCGAAGCCACCGGGTACGCGCAGTAATCTGCGGCGTAATAGGCGCTGGCGCGATGGTTGCCCGAGGCGCCGACGCCGCCGAACGGTGCGCTGCTCGCGGCACCGGTCAGCTGCTTGTTCCAGTTGACGATACCGGCACGGCTTTCCAGCCAGAACTGCTGATAACGCGCTTCGGAATCCGACAGCAGACCGGCCGCCAGGCCATAGTCGGTGTTGTTGGCTTCAGCGATCGCCGCTTCAAAATCAGCGTAGCGGATCACTTGCAGCAACGGACCGAACAGCTCTTCGTCAGGACGATCGGCCACTGCCGTGACATCCAGAATACCCGGGGTCAGCAACGCGGCTTGCGCCTGAGGCTGAGTCATTTCCAGCAGCGCCACGGCGCCGTTGGCCAACAAATGTTCCTGTGCATCCATCAAGGCTTTCGCCGCACCGAGGGAGATCACCGAGCCCATGAACGGCGCCGGTTGCTGATCGAACGCACCGACTTCAATGGTCGAGCTGACCGCCACCAGACGCGCCAGCAACGTGTCGCCCCAAGTTCCCTGCGGCACCAGCAAGCGGCGAGCACAGGTGCAACGCTGACCGGCGGAGATGAACGCCGACTGGATGATGGTGTAAACGGCAGCATCGAGATCAGCGACCTCATCGACCACCAGCGGGTTGTTACCGCCCATCTCCAATGCCAGAATTTTGTCCGGACGACCGGCGAACTGCTGGTGCAGATGATTGCCGGTGCGGCTCGAACCGGTGAAGAACAGACCGTCGATGCCCGGGTTCGCCGCCAGGGCGATACCGGTTTCGCGAGCGCCTTGCAGCAGGTTCAACACGCCGGCCGGCAGACCGGCTTCGATCCAGCACTTGACCGTCAGCTCGGCGACTTTCGGCGTCAGTTCGCTCGGCTTGAACAGCACGCTGTTACCGGCCAGCAGCGCCGGCACGATGTGACCGTTGGGCAAGTGACCCGGGAAGTTGTAAGGACCGAACACCGCGACCACGCCATGCGGCTTGTGGCGCAACACGGCGGTGGCGTCGCCCAGCGGGCCGCTCTTCTCGCCGGTGCGCTCGCGGTAGCTCTGCACCGAGATCGCAATCTTGTTGACCATGCTGGTCACTTCAGTCGCCGCTTCCCACAACGGTTTACCGGTTTCTTCACCGATGCAGCGCGCCAGTTCGTCGGCGTTGTTTTTCAGCGCGGCGGCAAAAGCCTCCAGCACGGCGATGCGTTCATCCAGGGTGCGACGGGCCCAGCCCGGGAAGGCCTGACGAGCAGCCTGAACGGCCGATTCAACCTGAGCGGCGGTCGCGCCCTCGCCGGTCCACAGCACTTGCTGGGTCACCGGGTTCAGCGACTGGAAGGCTTCACCCTGACCGGCCAGCCATTCACCTGCGATGTATAGCGAATTCATTATTTCGACTCCCTGGCAGCAGACAACGGAACGGCGCGCACCTGATCGCCGGCGTTGAGTTGAAGACGTTTGGCGGTCAGCGGATCGACGACCAACGTGCCGGCGGCGAAGCGTGCTGGCGCAGCAGTGATGCGGCAGTCTTCGCGCTTGCGGTTGTGAATCAGGAACGGCGTGGCGTCGTCACCCGGCGTGCCAATGGCCAACACCAGCGCCTGACTGTCGCGCACGGCGCGGATCTTGCCGGTTTCGCATTCCACCGCCGGGCCGGCGTCGAAGATGTCGACGTAGCCTTGGTAGCTGAAACCTTCGCTCTTGAGCATCGACAGCGCCGGCTCGGTGTCAGGGTGGACCTGACCGATCACGTTGCGCGCATCCGGCGACAGGAAGCAGGTGTACAGCGGGAATTTCGGCATCAGTTCGGCGATGAACGCCTTGTTGCCCACGCCGGTCAGGTAATCGGCCTGGCTGAATTCCATTTTGAAGAAATGACGACCAAGGCTTTCCCAGAACGGCGAACGCCCGGCTTCGTCGGACACGCCGCGCATCTCGGCGATAATCTTGTTGCCGAACAGCTGCGGGAACTCGGCGATGAACAGCATCCGCGCCTTGGCCAGCATGCGACCGTTGAGGCCCGTGCGGTAATCGGCGTGCAGGAACAGCGAGCACAATTCAGAGTTGCCGGTCAGGTCGTTGGCCAGGAACAGCGTCGGGATTTCGCGATAGATGTTCAGCTCTTGGGACGCACTGACCGTCAGGCCAACCCGGAAGTTGTACCAGGGCTCACGCAGACCGACGGCGCCGGCGATGGCGGAAATCCCAACCACGCGGCCGTTATCGTCTTCGAGCACGAACAGGTAGTCCGCATCGCCGCGCCCGGCTTCGCCGCGAAAGGTCTTCTCGGCCCAGCCGACCCGGTGGGCCAGACGTTCTTCGTTGGCCGGCAAGGTGGTCAGGCCGGTGCCGGTGCTGCGGGCCAGGTCGATCAGAGCGGGTAAATCGCTGCTGCGTACGGGACGAACGATCATGCTATCTCCTCAAACGGGCCGCTTGCGCCACCCGCGAAACTCTCTGCTTTTCAGGCAATAAAAGCAGTCGTTAAACCGCTACCAGGCGCACGCTCGCACCTTCGCCGACGCCCAGGGCTTCGGCCGCTTCCAGATCCAGGGTCACGGGTTTGCCCGGCGCGTAATCGAGCTCGAGCAACACGGCGCGGTAATCCTGCAACTGTGCATTGGCCACCAGGTACTGACGACCGGCGCCTTTTACCGGCTCACCGATTTTCACCGGCACCACACGGCTCTGGGCGATCGAACGGATCCCCGAGACACGTGCATGCAGGGTCGGGCCACCGTCGAAAATGTCGATGTAGTGATCGGTCTCGAAGCCTTCGCGCATCAGGATGTCGAAAGTGATCTGCGCCCGAGGGTGCACCTGGCCCATCGCTTCTTGCGCGGAGTCCGGCAGCAACGGCACGTAGATCGGGTAATGCGGCATCAGCTCGGCGAGGAAGGTCCGGCTCTTCAGACCGCACAGACGCTCGGCTTCAGCGTAGTTGAGGTCGAAGAAGTTGCGACCGATGGCGTCCCAGAACGGTGAGTCGCCATTTTCATCGCTGTAACCGACGATCTCGGTCACCACGGAATCGGCAAAACGCTCCGGATGGCTGGCCACGAAGAGCAAGCGGCCACGGGAGTTCAGCTCCGCCCACGGCGAACCCACCAACTCGCGCTGCACGTAGAAACTGGTCAGCAAACTGTTGCCGGTCAGGTCGTGGCACTGCGAAAGCACGTGGATCTTGTTATGAATCTTCAGCTCGCGGGAAGCGTGCACGAAGGTTTCATTACGGAAGCTGTAGAACGGCTCGGAATAACCGGCCGAGGCAACGATGGCCGAGCAGCCGACCAGTTTCCCGGTGGCGGTGTCTTCGAGCACGAAGAAATAGCTCTCTTCGCCGTTGAAGCTGACTTCGGCAGAGAACGAGGCCTCGCTCGCGGCGATCTTGTCGCTCAGGCGTTCAACGTCATCCGGCAAGGAAGTGACACCAATCGGGCTGTCCGCAGCCAGACGCTGTACCTCGCCCAGATCAGCCATTTGCGCGGGGCGCATCACCAGCATGGTGTCACTCCTTTCTCTCAAAACTTACGAAATAAAAAATCCCGGGCCACCCCTGAAACAACTCAGAGTCAACTGTGGGAGCTAGCCTGCTAGCGATATCGTCCTGTCAGGCAACAATGATGTTGGCTATCAGGCCCTCATCGCTAGCAGGCTAGCTCCCACACTTTTGATCCAGCCCGAAACAAAAATTGGGATCGACGCCTGAAAGGTCAGGCGTCGAAGGGTCTATCAGGCTTGCGTCAGTTTTGCCGCAGCGCGCTCGAAACGGTCCAGACCTTCGTCGATGTCTGCATCTTCAACCACCAGGCTTGGCGCAAAACGCACCACGTCCGGGCCGGCTTGCAGCACCATCAGGCCTTCGCGCTCGGCGGCGTTGAAGATGTCCTTGGCTTTGCCTTTCCAGGCATCGCTCAGCACACAACCGATCAACAGGCCCATGCCACGCACCTTGGTGAACAGGCCGTATTTCTCGCCGATCTGTTCCAGGCGCGCCTTGAACTTGTCGTGCTTGGCATTGACGCCGGCCAGCACTTCAGGGGTGTTGATCACGTCAATCACCGCTTCGGCCACTGCGCACGCCAGCGGGTTGCCGCCGTAGGTGGTGCCGTGGGTGCCGACGACCAAATGCTTGGCCAGGTCTTCGGTGGTCAGCATCGCCGCGATCGGGAAACCGCCGCCCAGGCTCTTGGCGCTGGTCAGGATGTCCGGGATCACGCCGTATTGCTGGTAGGCGAACAGCTTGCCGGTACGGCCCATGCCGGTCTGCACTTCGTCGAAGATCAGCAGCGCGTTGTGCGCGGTGCAGAGGTCACGGGCGCCTTGCAGGTATTCGAGTTCGGCCGGGATGACACCGCTCTCGCCCTGGATCGGTTCCAGGACCACGGCGCAGGTCTTGTCGGAAATGGCGGCTTTCAACGCGGCCAGATCGTTGTACGGCACGTGGGTGATGCCGGTGATTTTCGGACCGAAACCGTCGGAGTACTTCGACTGGCCACCGACGTTCACGGTGAACAGGGTACGGCCGTGGAAGCTGTTGAGCGCGGCGATGATTTCGTACTTCTCGCTGCCGAACCGATCGAAACCGACGCGACGGGCCAGCTTGAACGCGGCCTCGTTGGCTTCGGCGCCGGAGTTGCAGAAGAACGCACGCTCGGCGAAGGTCGCGTTGATCAGCTTATGCGCCAGGCGCAGGGCCGGCTCATTGGTGAACACGTTGGACACATGCCACAGCTTGTTCGCCTGTTCGGTCAAGGCACCGACCAGCGCCGGGTGCGCATGGCCCAATACGTTAACGGCAATCCCGCCGGCGAAGTCGATCAGCTCGCGGCCAGACTGGTCCCAAACGCGGGAACCGGCGCCACGCACAGGAATGAAGGCGGCAGGCGCATAGTTGGGAACCATTACCTGGTCGAAATCGGCGCGTTCTACCGCAGCGTGCTCAACGGACATCGGAGTCTCCTGAAAAGGAACACTCGCCTGAAACTGGCGAGCGATGAGGGGGATTGTAAGGACAGTTTTCAGCCCGGCCTTGCCGCCAAGCGACAACTTCTTATAGCGCAAACCCCGGTTTCAGCCGGGTTTACGGCAATGCGACATATAGCGTCGCAAAGGCGCAGTTTAAACCGGCGGCACAGGTTATAGGCAGGCTTGTGAAGCGATGCGGTAATTATGTACCGCACACCCTGCTTCATCGTCTGTTTTGCTGCGCGTCCATCCAAACGCTAAGGGATTAGCGCAATGACCCAACATGAATCCGAGCTTACGGCTCAGCCAGACACGCATTTTCAGCATGTCTTCCACAATCTGCCCGACTGGGTATTAACAACGTCGCCCGCCACCCGCCGCGCGCTCAAGAGCGCGCCGCTGGCCATTCCTGACTGGCACACCCAGGCAACCCGCCAGCAGCATCAGGCCCTGAAAGCAGCCAACACGCACTACCTGACCCAGCGCAACCACCTGGAATCGATGCTGAATAAATTGCAGAACGCCCGGGACTTTGCCGAACCGCTTCTGCGAGACGCATTGAAAACCCGCTACGGCCTGGACCTGGACGTCAAGACGACTTTCCTGCGCCTGTACATCCCGCAGACCATTCCGTGGTTCCCGATCAAGACCGGTGCCGCGCGCACCTGGACGGTATCGCTGCTCGACGCCGCCCTGCACAACTTTCAGGATTCGGAAAGCGAAGCAGAGGCCTACGAATCCGCCTCGACGTTCATCACAGAACCTTTGTCCACGGGACAATTCGAGACGTTGCCGGCGATCAAGCGCCAACTCTCCATTCAGCACTTCACCCGGTTGTGCAGGGAACTGGATATCGGCGGTCGATACGAGACTTACCTCAAAGAATATCTGGGATCGACCAACCCGGTAGTGGCTGCCGTGTTGAAGGCGAGCGTGATCAAGACGCACAAGGCCGCCCTGCTTTCAGCCCTGCACATGGCCCAGGCCCGGGGCGACCTGCCGCTGGATGCCCATCAGTCGATTCTCGACATTATCGAGGGTCGCGAAAACGTGGGACTGGACAACTGGCGACTGCACTGTCACGACCTGAAAATCATGTCTTCAACGCTGACGGGCATTGTCATTTTCGCGCCGAGGCTTGAGCTCACGTCCCAACGATCACGGATCATCGCTTACATCCCCGATGACCCGGAACATCCGCTCAAACAGTACCCCGACACCTTGGCGTTCATGACCGAACTGACCCGCAAACTGCGCGCCCCGGCTTATCAGGCGTTCTTCAGCCGGTTCATCGATCATCAGGAACGAGGACACTTTTTCGCCGACCTCAACAGCCGTCTCAGCGCGGTCACCTGGCATGAACACCAGCGCGGTGATCCGCTGCCGAGCTGGCGCGACACCCCCATCGACAACCCCAACCTGCAGTTCTCGGTGAGCTCGATCAGAAACGATCTGTGGACGCACCTCTACCAGCAGCAACTGAACAAAATACTCAATGACGCACGCAGCCTCGCGGTCTCTACCGCCAGTGCCGACCGAACGGCACGGTGGGCGTCATGGGACGCCTTCAGCAATGTCGCGAAAAAGATCCTTGAAGTGGCGTCGTTCGCTGCTCTGCCCTTTGTTCCGTTTCTGGGCGAAATAATGTTGGGCTACATGGCCTACCAAGTGCTCGACGACACGTTCGAAGGCATCATCGACTGGGCTGAAGGCCTGAAAACCGAAGCATTCGGGCACTTGATGACGATCGTTGAAACGGTGGTTGAACTCGGGACGTTCGTGGTGGGCGGCGCCATGGCGGCCAATGCATTCAACGGCCTCATGTCTCGCGAGGCGGTGACACTGATTTCCCCGCTCAAACCGGTCGAAACCGCCACAGGAAAAACCCGATACTGGAAACAGGATCTGACCCCTTACGAACAATCCGTTGATTTGCCGGACACGGCCACACGCGACCCTCTCGGCTTGTATCAGCATCAGGGCAAAACGCTGGCTCGCATTGAAGACAAACTCTACTCGGTCAAACCGGACAGCAAGACTGGCCGCTTTCAGATTCAACACCCGAACCGGGCCGATGCCTACCAGCCCGCTCTGCGCCACAACCATCATGGCGCCTGGCAGACCCTGCTGGAGCGACCGCTGACGTGGGACCGGGAAACCGTGCTGCGTCGACTCGGCCAGAGCGTCGAATCGTTCAGCGGTGCCGAGCGCGAGCAAATCCTGCAGATCAGTGGTTTTCACGACAACGTGTTGCGCGAGATGCATGTCGAGAATCAGCGCCCGCCTTCGCTACTGACCGACACGATCAAGCGCTTCAAAATCGACCGCGACATTCAGGCACTGGTCGAACAGACCGGCAGCGAACATCCCGATCGCTATCAGGCGTTGAATCAGCGCTCATCGTTGTTCCAGTCTCGCTACCGCGAACTCGAAAAAACCGACGACCGCCATGTTCAACTGCTGCAAGGCGAAGTGCGCGGACTGCCCACGGATATCGCGCAAGAACTGGTGAGCAACGCAACCGGCACCGAGCTGAAACAAATGCACAGCGGGCGCTTGCCGCAACGGCTCAAGGATGTAGCACTGAAAGCCATGGACGCGGTGCGTGTCGCCAGAGCCTACGAGGGGTTTTATCTGGAGGGCATGGAGACGGCGGACACCCATCGCCTGGCCCTGCACACGCTTGAGTCACTGCCCGGCTGGCCCGCTCGCCTGCGCATCGAGGTCAGGGAGTTTTCCCATGAAGGGACGTTGCGCGACAGCATCGGCCAGCCCGACGCGCCCCTCCTCAGGACGTTGGTGTACGCCGAGGACGGCACTTACAAGGTCCATGAAAACACTGAGCTGCCGGGGGACTTTTATCAGGCCATCCTTCAGGCATTGCCGGAAACGGAGCGCAACGCGATGGGCCTTTCCGCCGAAGACGGCCCGACACTCAAACAACGCATCGTTCGGCAAGCACAGAACCAACCGGAGTTGCGCAAGCTACTGGCCAAGCACCCCAACAGGAAACCTTTCTATGACCCGACGACCATGCGTCTGCCCGGAGGAACGGAGGGTTACAAGCGAATCGGTGGCCGGACACCGACGCTCAATGACAGGGTGCTCGAGGTGTATCCAGGTCTGCCCCAGGATGAACTCCTCGCCATGGTCGCCCGCTTGCAACGCCACCCCGATGGCGCTCGCGTTGAGCTTTCGCGCCTGCGCAATGAAATGGAACGGCTGCACGAGGATCTGGGTCGCTGGATAAACGAAGCGCCCACCGTGCACCCCGAAACCAGGCTTCCACTGAGCGAGCTGGAACAACAGGCCCAGCAGCACAACCGACGGTTGCTGGCCCAGGAAATCCAGCGCAGCTGGCGCAGGCAGTCAGACCGGGACCTGGACTCTGCGGACAGCAGTGACCGATACGTGCTGCGGTTCGCGGAACCGATTCTGGGTGACCTGCCGGTTCTGACGGCAGACTTCAGCCACGTCTCCCTGCTCGCCCTTGAAGGCAGTCGCGCAGAGCAAGGCATTCACGGGTTTCTGCAACGCTTCAATAACCTTCGTCGCCTGGATTTACAGCGCTTCTCCCTGGACACCCTGCCCGAGGCCATCCCACAGATGACCAACCTCGATGCCTTGCTGCTCCAAGACTGCGCGATCAGGTTCGACGCCGCCACTTGGTCAAGACTGACCTCATTGAAAAAACTGGTGATGCTGGACCTGTTCCGCAATCCATTCGCCACGACTCCCGGCATCGAATCCATGCCTGAACTGGTGCACCTGGACCTGAGCGAAACCGGTCTGACTGAAATCCCCGCCAGCGTCGTCACGCATCCCAGGCTCGACGCGCTCATGCTGATCAATAACCGAATCACCGAGCTGCCTGCCGGGTTGTTCGACAGCGTGGTCTACGACAAGCGTGGCATACACCTGTCGGACAATCCGCTCGTTGACAGCGTTCGACAACTCATCAAGCTGCATTACCTCGAAACCTCATACGATCTGGGCGTCTATGCCCCCGAGGCAGATATCGAGCGTGTCAGGGCGCTTTACCCGAACATGGAAGTCGAGCAGGCCAGCGACTTCGTCTACGAATTGCCCGGGACCCTGGAAGAGGGCCGGATAGAACTGACCAGGCTGGAAACGGAGCTCGCTCAGTTGAGCAGCGACCTGGCGGCATGGACCGCCGACCTGCCGCCGCTCCACCCACGCACGGGCGAACCGTTCAATGAACGCCAACTGTTTGTCGAGCACGCCAACCGCGATGAATTCATGCAAACGCTGCAGCAATGCTGGCGGCATCAGACCGATGTGGACGATTTCAATGATTCACTCGAACCAACGTTCGATCTGGTCATCAATTCCCGAATAACCGGAGAGCTGCCAACCCTCAGCGCCGACTTCAGCCATGTCTCGGCGCTGGAACTGCAAAGTGTCGATGGCGTGACCCGGATCGGACGCTTCCTCGACGCCTTCCCCAACCTCAAAAGCCTGAGACTTCAAGAATGCGACCTCGGCACCCTTCCCGAGGCGGTGTTCAAGATGGGGAGACTGCGGTCACTGTCGCTGCCTGAATGCCGCATCACTTTGTCAGCGGAGTCGGCAAACGCATTGGCAGGAATGGAACAGCTGGACTATCTGGATTTGAGCGCCAACCCTTTGGGCCACACGCCCGATCTGAGTCAAATGAAGGGGATCGCCACCGTCCTGCTCGCCGAGACCGGCATCACCGAAGTACCCCGGGGCCTGCTGCAGCTGGAGGAACTGGATTGGGCCGACCTGAGCGATAACGCCATCACCGACATACCGAGCGACATCATGGAAGTGCCCGTGGAAGTGGCAGAAAACATCAATCTTCGAGGCAATCCGTTTTCCGAGGAAAGCGTGTTACGGCTGATCGACTACTTCGAGAGCACGGGCGCGGATTTCGGTGTTGAAGAGGTGATCAACCGAGGTGAGCTGCAGACTTCATCCTCGGAGGGGTCCGAAATCGACGAGTAAGACGGCCGTCAGCCTCGTTCCGATGGCACCGACGACAACTCGAACGGACTGCTGCTGCGCCGCTGGTTGCGATCTTCCCGTGGCGTGGCGCCGAAGAAGTTGCGGTAGGCACTGGAAAAATGCGGCCCCGAAGAGAAGCCGCACGACAGGCCGATCTGGATGATCGACTTGCTGGTCTGCATCAACATCTGCCGGGCCTTGTTCAGGCGCAGTTCCAGGTAGTACTGGCTCGGCACGCGGTTGAGGTATTGCTTGAAGATGCGCTCCAGCTGCCGACGGGACACGCACACGTGCTGGGCGATTTCGTCGGTGGTCAGAGGTTCTTCGATGTTGGCTTCCATCAGCAGCACGGCTTGGGTGAGCTTCGGATGGCTGGAACCGAGACGGTTCTGCAGCGGAATGCGTTGGCGTTCGCCGCCTTCGCGGATGCGTTCGACCACCAATTCTTCGGACACAGCACCGGCCAATTCGGCGCCGTGATCACGGGCCAGCACGGCCAGCAACAGATCGAGTACCGACAAGCCGCCGCACGCGGTCAGACGATCGCGATCCCAGTCAAACAGATGACTGGTGGCGATGACTTTCGGGAAACGTTCGGCGAAATCGTCCTGCCAGCGCCAGTGCACGGCAGCGCGATAACCGTCGAGCAAACCGAGCTGCGCCAACGGGTAAACACCGGCCGACAGACCGCCGATCACGCAACCGGCACGCACCAATTGTTTCAGCGAACTGCTGAGCGCCGGCGCGAGTGTGGTCGGCGGCTCATCGGCGAGCAGGAACAGCTTCTGGAAATTTTCGAGCTTGCCGGCCCACGGCTCACCCGGCAATTGCCAGGCGCCTTCGGTCGGCGGTTCGGCCTGCAAAAACGACAGTTCGTAGACCACGTCCGGATGCACACGCTGGGCAACACGCAAGGCCTCCTCAGCCAGCGCAAGCGTCAGTGCTTTAGTGCTGGGCCAAATCAGGAAACCAATTCGATGGGCAGTCATGGCGGGCAATCCGAAACGAAAACAGTGATGAAGGCATGGGCCAATGCTAGCCCGGAAATGAACGCAAATCTCAAAACCAACACAGATCAAACTGTGGGAGCTGGCCTGCCAGCGATAGCGGTGGGTCAAATAACATCTCTGGTGCAGACATACCGCTATCGCTGGCAGGCCAGCTCCCACAGGGATCGGAGCCGGCCTTCAGGTTGCGAAGCATGCACTATCCCGGTGCGCAACGGGAGTTCGGTTTACTTCAGGCTGCCCGAGAGGAATTGCTGCAGACGCTCGGACTGTGGATTGACCAGCACCTCGCGCGGGTTGCC
>NZ_CABVIR010000015.1:2169-5508 GCF_902498065.1 Pseudomonas fluorescens
ACGTTACTTTCACTGGTAACGGATCAGGCTAAGGTAAAATTTGTGAGTTGCTCTTAATTGAGTATTATCGAATTTTCGGCGAATGTCGTCTTCATAGTATAACCAGATTGCTTGGGGTTATATGGTCAAGTGAAGAAGCGCATACGGTGGATGCCTTGGCAGTCAGAGGCGATGAAAGACGTGGTAGCCTGCGAAAAGCTTCGGGGAGTCGGCAAACAGACTTTGATCCGGAGATGTCTGAATGGGGGAACCCACCTAACATAAGTTAGGTATCTTAAGCTGAATACATAGGCTTAAGAAGCGAACCAGGGGAACTGAAACATCTAAGTACCCTGAGGAAAAGAAATCAACCGAGATTCCCTTAGTAGTGGCGAGCGAACGGGGACTAGCCCTTAAGTGGCTTTGAGATTAGCGGAACGCTCTGGAAAGTGCGGCCATAGTGGGTGATAGCCCTGTACGCGAAAATCTCTTGGTCATGAAATCGAGTAGGACGGAGCACGAGAAACTTTGTCTGAATATGGGGGGACCATCCTCCAAGGCTAAATACTACTGACTGACCGATAGTGAACTAGTACCGTGAGGGAAAGGCGAAAAGAACCCCGGAGAGGGGAGTGAAATAGATCCTGAAACCGTATGCGTACAAGCAGTGGGAGCCCACTTTGTTGGGTGACTGCGTACCTTTTGTATAATGGGTCAGCGACTTATTTTCAGTGGCGAGCTTAACCGAATAGGGGAGGCGTAGCGAAAGCGAGTCTTAATAGGGCGTCTAGTCGCTGGGAATAGACCCGAAACCGGGCGATCTATCCATGGGCAGGTTGAAGGTTGGGTAACACTAACTGGAGGACCGAACCGACTACCGTTGAAAAGTTAGCGGATGACCTGTGGATCGGAGTGAAAGGCTAATCAAGCTCGGAGATAGCTGGTTCTCCTCGAAAGCTATTTAGGTAGCGCCTCATGTATCACTGTAGGGGGTAGAGCACTGTTTCGGCTAGGGGGTCATCCCGACTTACCAAACCGATGCAAACTCCGAATACCTACAAGTGCCGAGCATGGGAGACACACGGCGGGTGCTAACGTCCGTCGTGAAAAGGGAAACAACCCAGACCGTCAGCTAAGGTCCCAAAGTTATGGTTAAGTGGGAAACGATGTGGGAAGGCTTAGACAGCTAGGAGGTTGGCTTAGAAGCAGCCACCCTTTAAAGAAAGCGTAATAGCTCACTAGTCGAGTCGGCCTGCGCGGAAGATGTAACGGGGCTCAAACCATACACCGAAGCTACGGGTATCACTTAGGTGATGCGGTAGAGGAGCGTTCTGTAAGCCTGTGAAGGTGAGTTGAGAAGCTTGCTGGAGGTATCAGAAGTGCGAATGCTGACATGAGTAACGACAATGGGTGTGAAAAACACCCACGCCGAAAGACCAAGGTTTCCTGCGCAACGTTAATCGACGCAGGGTTAGTCGGTCCCTAAGGCGAGGCTGAAAAGCGTAGTCGATGGAAAACAGGTTAATATTCCTGTACTTCTGGTTATTGCGATGGAGGGACGGAGAAGGCTAGGCCAGCTTGGCGTTGGTTGTCCAAGTTTAAGGTGGTAGGCTGGAATCTTAGGTAAATCCGGGATTCTAAGGCCGAGAGCTGATGACGAGTGTTCTTTTAGAACACGAAGTGGTTGATGCCATGCTTCCAAGAAAAGCTTCTAAGCTTCAGGTAACCAGGAACCGTACCCCAAACCGACACAGGTGGTTGGGTAGAGAATACCAAGGCGCTTGAGAGAACTCGGGTGAAGGAACTAGGCAAAATGGCACCGTAACTTCGGGAGAAGGTGCGCCGGTGAGGGTGAAGCATTTACTGCGTAAGCCCATGCCGGTCGAAGATACCAGGCCGCTGCGACTGTTTATTAAAAACACAGCACTCTGCAAACACGAAAGTGGACGTATAGGGTGTGACGCCTGCCCGGTGCCGGAAGGTTAATTGATGGGGTTAGCTAACGCGAAGCTCTTGATCGAAGCCCCGGTAAACGGCGGCCGTAACTATAACGGTCCTAAGGTAGCGAAATTCCTTGTCGGGTAAGTTCCGACCTGCACGAATGGCGTAACGATGGCGGCGCTGTCTCCACCCGAGACTCAGTGAAATTGAAATCGCTGTGAAGATGCAGTGTATCCGCGGCTAGACGGAAAGACCCCGTGAACCTTTACTATAGCTTTGCACTGGACTTTGAATTTGCTTGTGTAGGATAGGTGGGAGGCTTTGAAGCGTGGACGCCAGTTCGCGTGGAGCCAACCTTGAAATACCACCCTGGCAACTTTGAGGTTCTAACTCAGGTCCGTTATCCGGATCGAGGACAGTGTATGGTGGGTAGTTTGACTGGGGCGGTCTCCTCCTAAAGAGTAACGGAGGAGTACGAAGGTGCGCTCAGACCGGTCGGAAATCGGTCGTAGAGTATAAAGGCAAAAGCGCGCTTGACTGCGAGACAGACACGTCGAGCAGGTACGAAAGTAGGTCTTAGTGATCCGGTGGTTCTGTATGGAAGGGCCATCGCTCAACGGATAAAAGGTACTCCGGGGATAACAGGCTGATACCGCCCAAGAGTTCATATCGACGGCGGTGTTTGGCACCTCGATGTCGGCTCATCACATCCTGGGGCTGAAGCCGGTCCCAAGGGTATGGCTGTTCGCCATTTAAAGTGGTACGCGAGCTGGGTTTAGAACGTCGTGAGACAGTTCGGTCCCTATCTGCCGTGGACGTTTGAGATTTGAGAGGGGCTGCTCCTAGTACGAGAGGACCGGAGTGGACGAACCTCTGGTGTTCCGGTTGTCACGCCAGTGGCATTGCCGGGTAGCTATGTTCGGAATAGATAACCGCTGAAAGCATCTAAGCGGGAAACTAGCCTCAAGATGAGATCTCACTGGGACCTTGAGTCCCCTGAAGGGCCGTCGAAGACTACGACGTTGATAGGTTGGGTGTGTAAGCGCTGTGAGGCGTTGAGCTAACCAATACTAATTGCCCGTGAGGCTTGACCATATAACACCCAAGCAATTTGACTACTCGAAAGAGCATCAGATTGCGGTGTGTGAAGACGAAACGAACCGAAAGTTCGAGATACTCACAAAACACCAAGCTGTCACATACCCATTCGCTGGAGCGTGAACCTGCAAAGGCCCACGACCTGGCTACCGAATTTCTTGACGACCATAGAGCATTGGAACCACCTGATCCCATCCCGAACTCAGCAGTGAAACGATGCATCGCCGATGGTAGTGTGGGGTTTCCCCATGTGAGAGTAGGTCATCGTCAAGATTAAATTCCGAAACCCCTATCTGCGTATGCAGGTAGGGGTTTTGTTTT
>NZ_CABVIR010000016.1 GCF_902498065.1 Pseudomonas fluorescens
CGTTAGCGGGAGGCGAATTCTACAGCGTTACTCGCTGCTGTCAACACCTCTTTTTCTCCGCTTTCGACCGAGAAGATCGAACCGTCAATTGAGCGACAACACACTGCTCAACCAACTCCTTCTGGGCTTCGATGACCTGAAGCAACTCGCTGTCGAAAACTGCGTAACTCTTTGTTTACCAAGGAGTTTTTCGTTTCGACTGCGCCGGAAGTGGGGCGAATTATAGACTTCCAGAATCTGCCGTCAACACCTAATTACGCTTTTCTATCAATAACTTGCAGAAAGCCTGAAAACAGCGCGCTTCCCTCTATATAGAAGGATTCCTTAGAGCACTCCGGAGTCTTTAAGCGCCGCCACCGCACAAGCATCCAGACCCAGCACCCGCTGCAGCACCTCCAGCGTATGCTCACCCAGCAATGGAGGCGCATTGCGGTACTCCACCGGCGTCTCGGACAGACGAATCGGGCTCGCCACCTGAGGCACCATCCCTGCCAATGCATGAGGCAACTCAATCGCCAGACCGCGCGACTTTACCTGAGGGTCGGCAAACACTTGAGCCAGATCGTTGATCGGGCCACATGGCACGCCTGCCTGCTCCAGCTGTGAAACCCACTCAGCAGTGGTTTTGAACACCGTAGCCTGGCGAATCAACGGAATCAGCAGCGCACGGTTCGCCACTCGCAGCTTGTTGGTGGCAAAGCGAGGATCATCCGCCCACTGCGGCTGCCCGGCCACTTCCGCAAATTTACGGAACTGCCCGTCGTTACCCACAGTGAGGATGAAATCGCCATCTGCTGTAGGAAAGTCCTGATACGGCACGATGTTCGGATGCGCATTACCCAGCCGCTTCGGCGCATTACCTGTCGTCAGGTAGTTCATCGCCTGGTTAGCCAGACACGCCACCTGAACATCCAGCAACGCCATATCGATATGTTGACCCCCTCCGTCATGATCCCGATGCGCAAGCGCCGCGAGGATCGCTACAGTGGAGTAAAGCCCGGTCAAAATGTCCGTCAGCGCTACGCCGACCTTCACCGGCCCCGCGCCATCATCCCCTTCCGGCCTCCCCGTCAGACTCATCAGGCCGCCCAAGCCCTGGATCATGAAGTCATAACCCGCACGCTTGGCGTAAGGCCCCGTCTGACCAAACCCGGTGATCGAGCAGTAGATCAGATTCGGATTGGCCACCTTGAGCGACTCATAATCCAATCCGTAAGCCGCCAACCCCCCGACCTTGAAGTTTTCGATCAGGATGTCTGACTTCGCCGCCAGCTCCCGCACCAACTTCTGCCCCTCCGGGCGCGTGAAGTCGATGGTCACTGATTGCTTGTTGCGATTGGCCGACAAGTAATAGGCGGCCTCGCTGGTGTTCTCGCCATAGGCATCCTTGAGGAAAGGAGGCCCCCAGGCGCGCGTGTCATCGCCATTCCCCGGACGCTCGACCTTGATCACCTCGGCGCCAAGGTCCGCCAGTATCTGCCCGGACCACGGCCCGGCCAGCACCCGCGACAAATCCAGTACCCGTAGATGCGAAAGCGCGCCCATGGCCGTTCTCCTATTAATAGAACGCCTGGATGCCGGTCTGCGCACGACCAAGGATCAGCGCGTGGACGTCATGCGTACCTTCATAGGTATTCACCACTTCCAGGTTGACCAGGTGACGCGCCACGCCGAATTCATCAGAGATACCGTTACCACCCAGCATGTCACGCGCCATACGAGCAATGTCCAGGGACTTGCCGCAAGAGTTGCGCTTCATCATCGACGTGATTTCGACCGCAGCGGTGCCTTCATCTTTCATGCGACCCAGACGCAGGCAGCCTTGCAGCGCCAGCGTAATTTCGGTCTGCATGTCGGCCAGTTTCTTCTGGATCAATTGTGTAGCGGCCAATGGACGACCAAACTGCTGACGATCCAGGGTGTATTGGCGAGCGGTGTGCCAGCAGAACTCGGCCGCGCCCAGCGCCCCCCAGGAAATGCCATAACGCGCCGAGTTCAGGCAAGTAAACGGGCCTTTCAAACCACGGACGTCAGGGAAGATGTTCTCTTCAGGAACAAACACGTTGTCCATGACGATCTCACCGGTGATGGATGCACGCAGCCCCACTTTGCCGTGGATTGCCGGCGCACTCAGACCTTTCCAGCCCTTCTCCAGAACGAAGCCACGGATATCGCCCGCATCGTCCTTGCCCCAGACCACGAACACATCGGCGATCGGGCTGTTGGTGATCCACATCTTGCTGCCGGTCAGGCTGTAGCCGCCGTCCACTTTACGTGCACGAGTAATCATCGCGCCCGGGTCGGAACCGTGGTTAGGCTCGGTCAGACCGAAGCAGCCAATCCACTCGCCCGAAGCCAGTTTCGGCAGATACTTCTGCTTCTGCGCCTCAGTACCGAATTCATTGATTGGCACCATTACCAAAGAGGACTGCACGCTCATCATCGAGCGATAGCCGGAGTCGACGCGCTCGACTTCACGGGCAATCAGACCGTAGCTGACATAGTTCAGACCGCTGCCGCCATATTGCTCAGGGATAGTCGCGCCCAGCAGACCCACTTCACCCATCTCGCGAAAGATCGCCGGGTCGGTCTTTTCATGACGGAAAGCTTCAAGAACACGTGGTGCGAGCTTCTGCTGAGCGAATTGCTCGGCGGTGTCGCGGATCATGCGTTCTTCTTCGGTGAGCTGTTGATCCAGCAGCAGGGGATCGATCCAGTTGAAGCTAGCTTTACCGCCCATGAGTGTGTCCTCTCGAATCGGGTCAAATAACGTGGATTGATCCTAGGCCGGGTTAGTCGCCACGGCAAACGAGGTTTTTGCATACTGTTGTGCTAATTTCTCACTCCGAAACGTCGAGAAACAGCTTTTATGCGTTGCATTAGTGAGGTTGACGTACATGCGCAGGAAGATCCCCAGCACAACCGCCCTGATCAGCTTTGAAGCAGCGGCTCGCCACGAGAGCTTTACCAAGGCAGCCCAGGAACTTTCCCTCACCCAGGGAGCAATCTGCCGACAGATCGCCAGCCTTGAGGATTTCCTCGGTGTGGAATTGTTCCGACGCTCGCGACGTGGAGTGAAGCTGACTGAAGCCGGACTTTCCTACAGCCGTCGGGTAGCCACACAGTTGGACGCCGTAGAGCGGGACACCCTGTCAGTGATGGGCCAGCAGGGTACTAACGTGATTGAACTGGCGGTTGTGCCGACCTTCGGTACCCAGTGGCTACTACCAAGACTCAAGGACTTCCAGCAAAAACATCCGGAAGTAACGGTCAACCTCACCAACCGCACCCGCCCATTCCTGTTTGCCGACACGGAGTTCGATGCCGCGATTTACTTTGGCGATGCGGACTGGTCAGGCACGGAATCCCACAGGCTGATGGGCGAAAATCCGATGCCGGTGTGCAGCCCCAAATTACTGGGCAAAAGGACAAACCTGACGCCCGCCGAAATCGCCGAACTGCCCCTGTTACAACAGACCACTCGCCCCTATGCCTGGCGCCAATGGTTCAACTCGCAAAATCTTAATATCCCGCGCGACATGACAGGACCGCGCTACGAGCTATTCTCCATGCTTGCCCAAGCGGCGATGCATGACATGGGAATTGCCTTGATCCCGCCGTTCCTGATTCAGCGTGAACTGACGGAGAAGCGCCTGGTGATTGCCAACGCTCAGGCGCTGTCCAGCATCAAGGCGTATTACTTGATGATTCCTGAGCGGAAGGTCGAATCTGCGTCGTTGAAGGCATTTCGCGACTGGTTGGTGAGTCAGGCACAAAGCTACAGCCTAGAAGGTTAAAGGCTCCACGATATTAGCTGACCCCGTAGTCAGCAAATTAAAAGCCCTACAGATATAAGTATTTGTCGCATTTTCGCAGACTGTACTCAGAAACTGCACAAACGTCCCACAAGCGCCTGAAAACGTGGCCTTGAGCCGCTATTCAATGGCAATAACACTGCATTCACCGTACCGATGGGTAATTTCTTGAATTTCGGCCAAAATCCTTACAAGTCACGGCCTGCAAGGGATTGAACCGGTTAGTTGCGACATTCGGTCACGGGGTGACTTGTAGTTAATTTTCCGTCACCCGTCATAATCCCTTGAAGGGCACAAAGTTCGCCTGCAAAATGCCGCGCCCCGCCCTGATTTGGCGGGATCGTGCTGATCGGCCGCCCCAGCCGCACCATCCGAAGTGCCTGGGTTTACTCAATAAGATCACGCAGGAGATTTGACGTGCACATTGGTGTTCCTCTCGAAACCCAGACGGGTGAAACACGGGTTGCTGCAACCCCGGAAACCATCAA
>NZ_CABVIR010000017.1 GCF_902498065.1 Pseudomonas fluorescens
GGACATGCCTTCGCTGTTGGACATGGAGCGGCTGATAAAGCTTGGCGATTCGACGACCGCGGTGAGTAGTCGCGACGATGATTTTTTCTCGGGTTTTGCGCGGTGTCCTGCGAACGGAACTCTGGAGATCGAGAGCAAGTTTGAATCGGTTTATGACATTCCGTTGGGGAATATTCAGGTTGATGTGATTGCGCAGGAGGGCGGCGAGAGAACAACGATCACGCTCGATGAAAACGGTAAAGGGCAGTTCAAAGGCACGCCGGGCAAGTTCTACCGCGTACATGTCCAGAGTGAAGTTTCATCGGATCAAATCAAAGACCTGTTCTCCTCTTACGACGCCCTGACGCAAGAACTGGAAACCTGGCTGCGCAGCGAGTGGGCAGGCTTCAAACCACAATGGTCGCAGTCGGCTTTTGCTGCGGCGGGTAATGGACTGCTGGCGGGAAGTTGGGCCGCAGTGATTGGCGTGTGGGACAGCATCAGCCTGCTCTCGGACATTCTTCAGGATCCCCGCAAGTTCGTTGAGCGCCTGGGAAGTGGTGCTGCCCAACTGGCCGACCTGGCAGAACAATTTCCGGCCACCATGGAAAAAGTCCAGCTGCTGGCCAGTGACGAAGCGGCGCTGTGTTTGCTGTTGCGCACCGCCAGCCTGTGGCTGGAGATGCTGCCCCCCAGCGAAATGGCCGGCAAAACCGCCGAAGCGATTTCAACGGTGGTGGTGCAACTGCTCATCGACCTTCTGATCGGGGTCGTTCTGACCTTTGCCGGTGCAGGTGCGGGCGTCGCCTATTTAGGCCTGCGCCTTGCCCACTACGGCGCCCGGATCGTCGACGCCGTGGTGGGCTTCGTCAAAGCGATCTTCAACATCATCAACAGCTTCATTACTAATGTTGATCGCTACAAAAAAGTCGCCGCGCGCGGTGCCGCTGCCGGCCTGAAAAAAGGTCGCATGCAACTGCGCTGGGACGCCAGGCGCAACACCACACTCAAACAAAACGAACACCACGACAACGTTCCGGAACAAGCGAAAAACCCCAACGGTGACAGCGCCGATTCCGTCGATAGAACTGCCACCAACAAATGCCCGGTGTCGATGGTCACCGGCGAAGAGCTGCTGACCCTCACCGACGGTTCACTGGACGGCCTCCTGCCGTTCGACTTCACCCGGCTTTATCGCACCAGCGCCGCCGAAATTGATTGCGGCCTCGGTTTCGGCTGGAGTCACAGCCTTGCGCACCGGTTGGAAATCGACGGCGACACCGTCATCTGGATCGACCACGAAAACCGTCGCACCACTTTTCCGTTGCCGAGTTTTGAACGCCCGGCGATCCATAACAGCCTCTCGCGCGCGGCGATTTATCTGGGGGATGACCCCGAAGAATTGATCCTCGCCCAAGCGGGCGATGACACGCGGTTTTATCACTTTCGCAACGGTCGGCTGACCGCCGTCAGCGACGGTTATGACAACCGCTTGCGCATCACGCACGACCACCGCGACCGCCTCCAGCGCCTCGACAACGGCGCCGGTCGCGCCTTGCTGTTGCGTTATGACCGCGCGCATTTGATCGCCGTCGACTATCAGCGTTTTGTCCCGGCCGACACGCTCGGCGAGGCCTGGGTCACCGAGCAGACGCTGGTCCAATACCACTACGACGAACGCGCTCGCCTGATCGAGGCGAGCAACGCCGCCGGGGAACGCGAGCGCTACGACTACGACGACCGACACGTCATCCTCCAGCGGCAGCTGGCCGGTGGGGCGAGTTTCTTTTGGGAGTGGGAAAAGTCTGGCAAGGCGGCGCGATGTGTCCGTCATTGGGCGTCGTTTGCGCAAATGGACGCGCGCTATGTCTGGGATGACGCGGGCAGCGTTACCGTCCAGAACATTGACGGCAGCGAAGAGGTTTACCAGCACGATGATCGGGCGCGCCTGGTGCGCAAGGTTGAGCTGGATGGCGGCGAACACCTCAAGGCCTATGACGACCAGGGTCGGCTGATTGCCGAGCAGGACCCGCTCGGCGCCGTCACCGAATATCACTACGACGAAGTCGGACGGCTAGTGGCGCTGATTCCGCCGCAGGACGAACCGACGTCCTACGAATACCGCAACGGTTTCCTGCACGCGCGCTATCGCGGCAAAGCGCTGTGGAAGTACCAGCGCAATGCTCAGGGCGACGTCACCGAAGCGACCGATCCTGACGGCCAGATCACCCACTATCACTACGATAAACACGGGCAGCTGCTGTCGATCCGTTACCCGGATCTCAGCCGCCATGTCTTCGTCTGGAACGGCTTGGGTCAACTGATCGAAGAGACCTTGCCGGACGCTGGCCAGCGGCGGTTTTCCTACGATGCGTTGGGGCGGCGGATTACCGCCCAGGACGAACACGGTGCGGTCACTCGCTACGCGTGGGACGCCGTCGGGCGACTGATCCAGACGACGCTTCCCACCGGTGCCACGCGCGCCTTCAGCTACAACGCCTACGGAAAAATCACCGCCGAGCGCGACGAACTCGGCCGCGTTACGCGTTACGAATACGTCGATGATTTGCATGTGGTCGCCCGCCGGATCAATCCCGACGGTTCGCAGCTCAACTATCGCTACGACAACGCGCAGTTGTTGCTCACGGAAATTGAAAACGAATCCGGCGAAAAATATCAGCTGGACTACACGTCCAGCGGACTAATCCGACAGGAAACCGGCTTCGACGGCCAGCGCACGGCGTACGCCTACGACCTCAACGGAAATCTGCTGGAGAAAACCGAATTCGGCGCGGACGGCTCGCAACTCGTCACGCAATACGAGCGCGATACCGCCGGCCGTTTGCTGGTCAAAACCCTGCCCGACGGCATCAACGTCGAGTACGTCTACGACAGCCTCGGCCGACTGATCAGCGTCGACGATGGCCATGACCACCCACTGGAATTCGAGTACGACCGCCAGGATCGCCTGATCACCGAGCATCAGGGCTGGGGCACGCTGCGTTATGGCTACGACGCCTGCGGCCAGCTCAAGCGGATGCGCCTGCCGGACGGCAGTAAACTCGATTATCACCACGCCAAGGGCGGCGCGCTGAGCGCCATCGACCTCAACGGCGCACCGCTCACCACCCACCAATTCACGTGGGGTCGCGAGCAGCAACGCCAACAAGGCCAGCTCACCAGCCAGTATCACTACGACGACCAAGGCCGGTTGCAAGCCCACGCGATCAACCAGCAAACCCGGCCGTTGTACCTGCGCCACTACACCTACGCGGTCAACGGCAATCTGGCCACTGTCGCCGACAGCCGCCACGGTCAGCGCAGCTATTACTACGACCCGCTCAACCGCCTGACCCGCGTGCGCCACACCCGCAACGACCCGCCGGAAAGCTTCGCCCACGACCCGGCGGGCAACGTGCTGATGCAGGACCGCCCCGGTGTGGCGACCGTAAAAGGTAATCGCCTGCTGATGCAAGGCGACCGGCATTACGACTACGACGCCTTCGGCAACCTCATCCGCGAACGCCGCGGCAGCGGGCAAAAACGCGTCACCGAATACCGCTACGACTGCCAGCACCGCTTGGTCGGCGTCACCACCCCGGACGGCCGCCGCACGAGCTACCGCTACGATGCCTTCGGCCGCCGCATCGCCAAAACCGTCGACGACCACACCACCGAATTCTTCTGGCAGGGCGACAACCTCGTCGCCGAAAGCAGCCGCGAGCATTACCGCAGCTACGTCTACGAACCCGGCAC
>NZ_CABVIR010000018.1 GCF_902498065.1 Pseudomonas fluorescens
GCAGGTTTTACTCGACGGCTTTGACCATGTCTTCGATGACTTTCTTGGCGTCGCCGAAGACCATCATGGTTTTGTCGAGGTAGAACAGTTCGTTGTCCAGACCGGCATAGCCGCTGGCCATCGAGCGCTTGTTGACGATGATGGTCTTGGCCTTGAACGCTTCGAGAATCGGCATGCCGGCAATCGGCGATTTCGGATCGTTCTTCGCCGCCGGGTTGACCACGTCGTTGGCGCCGAGCACCAGCACCACGTCGGCCTGACCGAACTCGGAGTTGATGTCTTCCATCTCGAACACCTGGTCGTAAGGCACTTCGGCCTCGGCCAGCAACACGTTCATGTGGCCAGGCATCCGACCGGCCACCGGGTGAATCGCGTACTTCACGGTCACGCCGCGGTGGGTCAGCTTCTCGGTCAGCTCTTTCAGCGCGTGCTGCGCCCGCGCTACCGCCAGGCCGTAGCCCGGAACGATGATCACGGTGTCGGCGTTGGTGAGCAGGAAGGTCGCGTCGTCAGCCGAACCGGATTTCACCGGGCGGGCTTCCTTGGCACCAGCCGGGCCTGCGTCGACTGTATTGCCGAAACCGCCGAGCAGCACATTAAAGAAGGAGCGGTTCATCGCCTTGCACATGATGTACGAGAGGATCGCACCGGACGAACCCACCAGCGAGCCGGCAATGATCAGCATCGAGTTGTTCAGCGAGAAGCCGATACCCGCCGCTGCCCAACCGGAGTAACTGTTGAGCATCGACACCACCACCGGCATGTCCGCACCACCAATCGGGATGATGATCAGCACGCCCATCACGAAGGCCAGGGCCAGCATCAGTGCGAAGGCGCTGAGATTGCCGGTCAGCATGAAGGTGATGCCCAGCGCCAGTGTCGCCAGACCCAGCACCAGATTCAGCTTGTGTTGGCCACTGAACTGTACCGGTGCCCCCTGGAACAGGCGGAACTTGTACTTGCCCGAGAGCTTGCCGAACGCGATCACCGAACCGGAGAAGGTGATCGCACCGATGGCAGCGCCGAGGAACAGCTCCAGACGGTTACCCGCAGGAATTGCATCACCCAGTTGCTTGACGATACCCAGGGATTGCGGCTCGACAACAGCAGCGATCGCGATGAACACCGCGGCCATACCGATCATGCTGTGCATGAACGCGACCAGTTCCGGCATCTTGGTCATTTCAACGCGCTTGGCCATGATCGAACCGGCAGTGCCGCCGACCAGCAGGCCGACGATGACGTAACCGATGCCAGCGGTGGCAAGCTCTGCGCCCAGCTTATAGATGAGGCCGACGGTGGTGAGGATCGCCAACGCCATGCCGAGCATGCCGTACAGATTGCCGCGACGCGACGTGGTCGGGTGCGACAGGCCTTTGAGGGCCTGGATGAAGCAGATGGACGCGATCAAGTAGAGCGTCGTTACGAGGTTCATGCTCATTACTTAGGCGCCTCTTCTTTTACGACTTTCGGGGCTTTTTTCTTGAACATTTCAAGCATCCTGCGGGTCACCAGGAAGCCACCGAACACATTGACGGCTGCCAGGGCCACGGCCAGGGTGCCCATGGTCTTGCCCAAAGGCGTGACGGTCAGTGCCGCGGCGAGCATGGCGCCGACAATCACGATCGCCGAAATGGCGTTGGTGACCGCCATCAGCGGCGTGTGCAGTGCAGGTGTAACGTTCCAGACCACGTGATAACCGACATAAATCGCCAGCACGAAGATGATCAGGTTGTAGATACCGGGGGAGATAAGCTCTTCCATCGTCTGAATCCCTGCTTAGGCGTTTTTGCGGATGACTTGGCCATCGCGGCACATCAGGCACGCGGCGACGATGTCGTCTTCGAGGTTGATCTCGAACTGGCCTTCTTTGTTGAAGACCAGCTTCAGGAAGTCCAGCAGGTTGCGTGCGTACAGGGCCGAAGCATCTGCCGCGACCGCGCCGGCCAGGTTGGTCGGACCGCAAATGGTCACGCCATTCTCGACCACCACCTGATCGGCCACGGTCAGCGGGCAGTTGCCGCCCTGGGCTGCCGCGAGGTCGATGACCACGGAACCTGGTTTCATCTGTGCCACGGTTTCCGCGCTCAACAGCGTCGGTGCCTTGCGGCCCGGGATCAGTGCCGTGGTGATGACAATGTCAGCCTGCTTGGCGCGCTCGTGCACGGCCAGCGCCTGACGCTGCATCCAGCTCGCTGGCATCGGCCGTGCGTAACCGCCGACACCGACGGCGCATTCACGCTCTTCATCAGTCTCGTAAGGCACGTCGACGAACTTGGCGCCGAGGGATTCGATCTGCTCTTTAACTGCAGGGCGCACGTCGGACGCTTCAATCACCGCGCCCAGACGTTTCGCCGTAGCGATTGCCTGCAAACCGGCAACACCCGCGCCGAGAATCAGCACGCGCGCCGCTTTCACGGTACCCGCCGCCGTCATCAGCATCGGCATGAAGCGTGGGTAATGGTGAGCGGCCAGCAACACGGCTTTATAGCCGGCGATGTTGGCCTGGGAGGACAGCACATCCAGGCTCTGGGCGCGGGAGGTGCGCGGAGCCGCTTCCAGTGCGAAGGCAGTAATGCCGCACTCAGCCAGCTTGGCAATGGTTTCATTGCTGAACGGGTTGAGCATGCCCACCACAACGGTACCGCTCTTGATCAGAGCGAGTTCGCTGTCGCTGGGGGCGACCACCTTGAGAATCAGCTCGGCACCCAACGCATCGTTGGCGCTGCCAATGGTTGCGCCTGCCGCTTCATAAGCACTGTCGACAACGCTGGCATTAATGCCGGCGCCGCTTTGCACAGTGACCTTATGACCCTGGCCGATCAGCTTCTTGATGGTTTCCGGGGTTGCAGCAACCCGTGTTTCACCCGTCTGGGTTTCGAGAGGAACACCAATGTGCACGTCAAATCTCCTGCGTGATCTTATTGAGTAAACCCAGGCACTTCGGATGGTGCGGC
>NZ_CABVIR010000019.1 GCF_902498065.1 Pseudomonas fluorescens
GTTGGTTGGTTGGTAAGTGTAATAAATTTTTGAGGCGGTAAGTAATAGTCTAATGACGCTATATTATATGTGTTTACTGAAAGTATAGCTTGGTCGATTTTTGATGAGATGTTTGTGTTTTCAAGTTATTGACTCATATCAAAACGGTATGTGGATTGCGCCCCCTCTTTTGCATCATTCAGCTATCATTGACCTCGATTCTCGGCGGTACCTGAAGGCGGGATCAAGCTTTATGGAAGGCGGAATGAGACATTCACGGTACACAATCTCCACATTGACCCTTGCCCTTGCCCTTGCCCTGGCCCTTGGGTCAGCAGCTACCAGCCAGAACCTATCAGATATTTCGTTTAATCCTCAGTCCCCTTTCCGTAGAGCCCCCTCCGTTATATAATCCCATTCAGGCTGAGAAAAAAATCGACCTCATATATGCATATTTAAGAAGCTCATCAAGTAAACGACAAAATATTAGTAGGGTTAGTATATGAAAGGAAAATTTATTGTATTTGAGGGTATTGACGGATCTGGGACGTCCACCCAGTCTGCGCTTTTATTGAGCGCTCTCCAAAACAAAAATATTAAGTGCGCCGCTACATGTGAGCCATCAGACGGACCGGTTGGCAACCTTATAAGGCAAATTTTCAAAGGGAGAGTGAAGTCTCCACATGGAATAAATCCACACAAGGCAGGTGGCGATTTATTTGACGAGCAAATGGCTTACTTGTTTGCTGCGGATAGGCACGACCACCTATATAACGAAGTTGACGGCGTATATGGGTTGTTAGAGAAAGGCGTAACTGTCGTGTGCACGCGATATATATTTTCGTCCTACGCCTATCACTGTACGTCAGACAGCGACTTTGATTTTATCCGTGGGCTGAACAAGGATTTTCCACAGCCAGACCTAATAATTTACTTGGATAATCCTACAGAAGAGTCCATCAAGAGAATGGAAAATAGGAAATTTAAGGATACATACGAGAATGAAGAAAAGCTAAAGCAAGCGAAAAAAAACTACTCTAGAGCAATAGAAAGCTATGCTGGATCTATCATTCAAGTGCCGGCTACGAAGTCAGTGCGCGAGATACATGATGAAATATTAAAGACCGTTCTAAACATTATGAGCAGGTGAAAAAATATTATGACTTTCATACCGAATATTCTCTACTCAAACCCAAAGGATTTTTGTGAAGAAGCAAGCATTTGGGCGGATGAGAATATCCATCTGTTGGATAGAATTAGAGAAATATCTGAAAAGCCAGAATCAAATATAAGATTTGAAATTTCTACACTGGATGGTGCGCAGGCCTTGAGGCTGATAATAGCCTGTTTGGGTTACACAAAGATTGAACCATCAGAACTTGGATTGCCAAGTCTCAGGGATAGGCTCAAGTTGAATCTTGAAGAGTGTGGGAGGCTGCTAGATATTCCCAGTTCAGCGATTCGTCCTATAGCAGCAATAGAGCGAGAAATTTTAACTGTGATATCTGAAGATTGATATGAGTGTATTGTCAAATATAGAAATAGCAGAATACTTGGGCAGTGGAAAGCTAATAAAGGAGAGCGATTCTAAGTGTATTGGAGCAGCTTGTTATGAGTTGTCGGCAGGAAAAACATATTTTGATCTGACAGAGAATAACCTTCGGGTGGATCTGCGTCGGGGAGAATCTATAATAATAAAGCCTTGGCATAGGGTGGTTATTCTTACAAAGGAGGAGCTAGACATACCCAATAATATCTTGGCTCGGGTTGTAAGTAAGGGGTCATTGTTCAGTGTTGGGCTCAGTGCTGTTTGTACGCAGGCCGATCCTGGTTTTAAAGGTCAACTAGGGATAGTTACGCAAAATTTCAGCGATAAGTATATAAAGATTGACCAAGGAAAAGCTATCGCAAAAATAGATTTTACTCTTTTGTCCAGTGATACAACTAAGCCTTATGATGGGCAGCATGGGTTTAAGAGTAATATTTGGCCTATAGATACTACCCTTCAGAAGGTGCATGGGGACGTAGTTCACGATCCTCGTATTGATACAGAGCTGAATGAGGCATACAAGGTTCTACCGAAAGATGTTTCTCAAGTCATTGTGTCCTTAATGGGTAGGCAGCGTAACATTAGCATAGCGCTCTTAGCTCTTTTGATAATCAATACTTTTGTGCTGGCGTTTTCACTGAGTCCATTGAAGCCTTTTGATGCGGTCACTGCTATAGTAATTAATCTTGTGTCTCAGTTGATTATTGTTGGCTATGTCTTTGTCTGGAGTAAAAAATGAATCTTCAAGAACTTATGCAGTTATGTAAGATTCTCGACGAGAAGCATGGGTTTTCCGTGGTGTTCGAAGACCAAACGCAGAAATATAACCAGGTTACAAAAGATCTCGTAGGTCTCTTT
>NZ_CABVIR010000020.1 GCF_902498065.1 Pseudomonas fluorescens
CCACGTCAACGGCACCGGCAACGCCCTGAACAACATCCTGCTCGGCAACAGCGGCAACAACGTGCTCGACGGCGGCCTCGGCGCCGACAGGATGGTCGGCGGCACCGGCAACGACACTTACGTCGTCGACAACCTCAAGGACATCGTCAGCGAAACCAGCACCCTGGCGGGCGAAATCGACACCGTGATGGCTTCGATCAGCTACACCCTCGGTGCCAACCTGGAAAACCTGACCCTCACCGGCAGCGATAACCTCAACGGCACCGGCAACGCCCTGAACAACGTGCTGATCGGCAACGACGGCAACAACCTCCTCAATGGCGGGCTCGGCATCGACACGCTGATCGGCGGCGGTGGCAACGACACCTATTACCTTGATCAGGCTGCGGAACTGGCGCGGGTACAGGAAGACGCCGATAACGGCACCGACCAACTCTATGTCGCCTACGCCGCCAAGGCGTCGACCAGCGTGATCGACCTGAGCCAGAACAACCTGCTCAACGTCGAGAACGTGACCGTCACCGGCATCGGGGCCTTCAGCGTGATCGGCAACGACTGGAACAACACCCTGATCGGCAACGCGTCCATCAATGTCCTGCAAGGCGGCGCCGGCAATGACTGGCTGGACGGCGGTCTCGGGGCGGACAGCCTCAGCGGTGGCACGGGCGACGATGTCTACATCGTCGACAACGTCGGTGACAAAGTCATCGAACTGGCCGACGAAGGCCGCGATCTGGTCAAGGCCTCGGTCAGCTACAGCCTGTCGGCCAATGTCGAAGACGCCCTGTTGCTCGGCGCTGCCGCCGTGAACCTCACCGGCAACGAACTGGCCAACACCCTGACCGGCAATGCCGCCGCCAACATCCTCAATGGCGGCGCGGGTGCGGACACCTTGATCGGCGGGGCCGGCAACGACACCTATGTGGTGGATCACATCGGCGATAACGTGATCGAAACCGGCACTTCGCTGACCGAAGTCGACACCGTCCAGGCTTCGATCAACTACACCCTTGGTGCCAACGTCGAAAACCTGACCCTGACCGGCAGCG
>NZ_CABVIR010000021.1 GCF_902498065.1 Pseudomonas fluorescens
TGATAGCTCGGACCACGCGGTAGCTTCAATTCAAAATTCTGCGGTTGTGCGTAGCGGATGTCCCAGCGCTCGGGCAGGTACCGTTGCCTGCCGTGCTGCCAGGCGCCGGGATAGTTGGCCGCCAGTTCATCTTGCGGCGTCAGCGCAAACAGCAGCGCCGCGAACAGCTCCCGGGCTTGCGGATTGGGCGGCAGGAAACCATCGGACTCCCAGGTTTTATCGATCAATTTCTGGCGGGCCTGGGGAATGCCCAACAGGTCCATCATCGACCAGCGAATACCTGATTCTTCGCGCTGGATCACCAGCACCCAGTCCTGGCGGTCGTCGGGCTGTAAGAGCTGGATGTGCAGTTGCAGCGCACGGACGCCTTTGAAGCCGCCCGCCTGATGTGAGCCTGCCAACTCACCGCCCTGCCGCCGATCATGTCCCTTCGAGCCGATCAACACTCCCCGCCCGCCATGATCACACGCTCTGCCAGCGGTGCGGTGGAATCGCTGTTCACACCGTTCGCTCCGCCACCTCTCAAGCCCAAAGCCCCGATTCTGGCAGGCCATAACCGCAATCGTCGGCGATTGCGGAGCCGGAGTTTCTATCTGGCGGGGGCGCGCGACTTAAATGCGTCGGTGCG
>NZ_CABVIR010000022.1 GCF_902498065.1 Pseudomonas fluorescens
TGACTGGGGTGAAGTCGTAACAAGGTAGCCGTAGGGGAACCTGCGGCTGGATCACCTCCTTAATCGACGACATCAGCTGCTCCATAAGTTCCCACACGAATTGCTTGATTCATTGAAGAAGACGATAAGAAGCAGCCCGAAATTGGGTCTGTAGCTCAGTTGGTTAGAGCGCACCCCTGATAAGGGTGAGGTCGGCAGTTCGAATCTGCCCAGACCCACCAATTTTTGTGTGGGATCCTGTAGCAATACGGGGCCATAGCTCAGCTGGGAGAGCGCCTGCCTTGCACGCAGGAGGTCAACGGTTCGATCCCGTTTGGCTCCACCACTACTGCTTCTGTTTGTTGAAAGCTTAGAAATGAGCATTCCATGGTGACATGGTGAATGTTGATTTCTAGTCTTTGGCTAGATCGTTCTTTAAAAATTTGGGTATGTGATAGAAAGATAGACTGGACGTTACTTTCACTGGTAACGGATCAGGCTAAGGTAAAATTTGTGAGTTGCTCTTAATTGAGTATTATCGAATTTTCGGCGAATGTCGTCTTCATAGTATAACCAGATTGCTTGGGGTTATATGGTC
>NZ_CABVIR010000023.1 GCF_902498065.1 Pseudomonas fluorescens
ATGTTGAAGATATTGCGGACTTTCATACCCCGGTCCAGATCATTAATGATAAGACAGCGCCTAATAAAGATGCTCAGGCGGCGGCCATTATTTTGCCGCCGGAGTATGCTGACAAGCGCATTACCATAGAGCGGCTGGACGCCAATCCATTGGTTCCACTGACTATCCCTCAGCACACCGATCGAACAACCGGGGATGTTGCCGGCGTCTTTATGGGGCCAAGTTATCCGGGTTCGTTTATCGGCTCCTACGTGACTCCCGATGACAGCGATAGTGCAATGACAGTAGATCTGCAAAAACTTCAAATCGAAAACGGCCGTGAGGGGAAGCGGATCATTTATTACCAGTGGATTGATCGTGTCGGTAATGAGGCGCAGCAGCCTTCCGTTCCTCTCAACGTCGTTGTCGAACTCACGGCGGCCCCGGCCAACTTGAAACCACTCTCAGTGCCTGAGGCGCCAGCCCCCGACCACCTCATCACCATTAAGGATGCCTTTCCACACGTTGCTGTAGTTACCGAGGCGGGGTACGACAACATTGGCACGGAGGATGAAGTGAGTGTGAGCTGGGAGA
>NZ_CABVIR010000024.1 GCF_902498065.1 Pseudomonas fluorescens
GCCGAAAATTCGATAATACTCAATTAAGAGCAACTCACAAATTTTACCTTAGCCTGATCCGTTACCAGTGAAAGTAACGTCCAGTCTATCTTTCTATCACATACCCAAATTTTTAAAGAACGATCTAATCAAAGACTAGAAATCAATATTCATGTGCGAATATTCATTTCTAAACTCTAACAGCAGAAGCAGTTATATGGTGGAGCCAAACGGGATCGAACCGTTGACCTCCTGCGTGCAAGGCAGGCGCTCTCCCAGCTGAGCTATGGCCCCATAACAAAATTGGTGGGTCTGGGCAGATTCGAACTGCCGACCTCACCCTTATCAGGGGTGCGCTCTAACCAACTGAGCTACAGACCCAATTTCGAGCGCGCAACTGTTAGCTTGGAGCTATCAGCTTGGAGCTTAAAGCTGCTTCTATCGTCTTCTTCAATGAATCAAGCAATTCGTGTGGGAACTTATGGAGCAGCTGATGTCGTCGATTAAGGAGGTGATCCAGCCGCAGGTTCCCCTACGGCTACCTTGTTACGACTTCACCCCAGTCA
>NZ_CABVIR010000025.1 GCF_902498065.1 Pseudomonas fluorescens
TCGCATGCAAATTGCCGTAGTGGGAATGCAATTGATGGCCCTCGGGATGAGCACGCTGCGCATCGTCGCGGCCGTGCAGGGCGGTGGTGTGCCAGGGGCGCAAAGCTCGATCCTGAAGATCAAGGGCTCCGTGATTCGCCAGGCGATCAGCCACCTGATGCGCGGAGTGCTGGGCGTGCATGCCTTGCCTTTCGCCGAGGAAGAGTTGGACTACGCCTTTGCCGGTGAGCTGTTGCACACCGACTACAGTGCCGCGCCAGCCGGCCAGTATTTCAACCTGCGCAAGCTGTCCATCTATGGCGGCTCCAACGAAATCCAGAAGAACATCATTGCCAAGATGATTCTTGAGCTCTAAGGAGGCACCCCCATGGACTTCAATCTCAGCGAAGAGCAGCAGATGCTGCAAGACACCGTCGCCCGTGTAGCGCGCGACCGTTACAGCTTTGAACAGCGTGAACAGTTTTACCGCAGCGAGACGGGTTTCAGCCGTGAATTCTGGAACCAGCTCGGTGAGTTGGGCCTGAGCGCCGTCCC
>NZ_CABVIR010000026.1 GCF_902498065.1 Pseudomonas fluorescens
GTGCGGCAGCGATGGTGGCCCTGCGTGATGCATCGATTGCCCGCTGGTTCACCCCGGACTTTTCGGCTGCTCATCCGGCAGCGGCCAAGCAGATTACCGACATGCTCGCGGCCACCTCGCCGCAAGGTTATGCGGCTAACTGCGCAGCGGTGCGTGATGCGGATTTCCGCGAGCAACTGGTTTCGATCAACGTGCCGTTGCTGGTGATTGCCGGCAGCGAAGATGCGGTGACGCCGCCGTCCGGCGGGCACTTCATTCGCGACCATGTGCGCGACGCCGAGTACGCCGAGTTCCATGCGGCGCATTTGTCCAACGTGCAGGCCGGCGCCGATTTCAGCGACCGTGTGCTGGCGTTTTTGCAGGCTCAGTGAGGAAGATTTTGTGGACGAGAAACAACGTTACGACGAAGGCATGCAAGTCCGCCGCGCGGTGCTGGGCGATGCCCACGTTGATCGCAGCCTGACCACGCTGACCGAGTTCAACTCGGAATTCCAGGAGATGATCACCCGCCACGCATGGGGCGACATCTGGAC
>NZ_CABVIR010000027.1 GCF_902498065.1 Pseudomonas fluorescens
CCTTTTACGCTGCCGGTGGCGCACTGTCGCGGATCAACGAGTTGCTGGCCCGGGCCGACGAGCCTGAATACCCGGGTGGCGTCGACCCGTTCATCGGCCGCGAAACCGTCGGCATCGAAGTCCAGGGATTGAGTTTCGGCTACGGCGACGAACTGGTATTGAACCAGATGAACCTGTCGATCGCCCCCGGCGAAAAGGTCGCGATCGTCGGTGCCAGCGGTGGCGGCCAAAGTACCCTGGTACAGCTGCTGCTGGGCCTGTACACGCCGCTCGCCGGGACCATCCGCTTCGGCGGTTCGACCCAGCAGGAGATCGGCCTGGAAACCGTGCGGGAAAACGTCGCCGTGGTCCTGCAGCACCCGGCGCTGTTCAACGACACCGTGCGCGCCAACCTGACCATGGGCCGCGAACGCAGCGACGAGGCGTGCTGGCAGGCGCTGGAAATTGCACAGCTGCACGCCACGATTCGTGAGTTGCCCAATGGCCTGGACAGTATCGTCGGCCGTTCCGGCGTGCGCCTGTCCGGTG
>NZ_CABVIR010000028.1 GCF_902498065.1 Pseudomonas fluorescens
GGTTCCATGCAGTGCGGGGCAACCATGAGCAGATGACCGTCGAATCCCACGCCGCCGGCCGCGCCAGCGTTGAACGCGGCCTGCACTTTGCCAATGGTGGCGCCTGGTCCTACGGCCTGTCGGGCGCCGAGCAAGCCTGTTACGCGGGCATCCTCGCTGAGTTGCCTTTGGTGATCGAGGTCGAACCGGCGGAAGGCCTGATCGGCATCGTGCCCGTGGATGTTCCACCGGGCAGTTGGCAAGACATGACTGAAGCGCTATCCGGCTCGGCGATGGAGGTGGAACAGATAGCCATGACCCTGCAGTGGTCACGCCGGCGCATCACCGACAACAATCCCGGCGGCGTGTCCGGTGTGCGCGCCGTGGTTGTGGGACACACCCCCCTGCCCCAGCCGGTCATCCTGGGCAATGTCTACCACATCGACACCGGTGGCTGGCTGCCGGAGCGCGGTCACTTCACCCTGCTGAATCTGCAAACGCTCGAATTCATCCCAGAGATGCGGCCAGGCCTCAGCCGACACTGGTA
>NZ_CABVIR010000029.1 GCF_902498065.1 Pseudomonas fluorescens
AGCTATGCCGACCTTGAGCGTGACCTGAGTGGCGCGGTGGTCAAGGGCGTGACCGGGCGTCATCCGTTACCCGAGCCGGCGCAACTGATCGAGCGCCTGCAAGCCTGGGGAATCAACGCCGATAGCGAAGTGGTTCTGTATGACGACGGCCCGGGTGCCTATGCGGCGCGGGCCTGGTGGTTACTGGCGTGGTTGGGCAAACGCGATGGTGTATTCATTCTCGATGGCGGTCTCAAGGCCTGGCACGCGGCCGGTTTGCCGCTGAGCCTGGATGCGCCGGCGATTACTCGTGGCTCCTTCACCGGCAGTCCTGACACGGCGTTGCTGATCAGTGCCGAGCAGTTGCAAAAGCGCCTCGCGCAGCCGGAGCTGACCCTGCTCGATGCCCGCGCACTGCCGCGTTTCAAGGGTGAAGTAGAACCAATCGATCCGATTGCCGGGCACATTCCTGGCGCCCAGTGTGCGGCGTTTACCGAGAACCTGGGCAGTGACGGGCGCTTCCTGCCGGCCGATCAGCTCAGGC
>NZ_CABVIR010000030.1 GCF_902498065.1 Pseudomonas fluorescens
GCGTTGGCGCTGGCCGCCCGACAGCTTGATGCCGCGCTCACCCACAAGGGTGTCGTAGCCGGTACGGCCTTGCCGGTCGCTCAGTTGGCTAATGAATCCATCGGCCTGGGCATTGGCCGCGGCGCTGCGACTTTGCGCCTCGGTCGCATCGGGCCGGCCGTAAGCGATGTTGTCGCGAATAGAACGGTGCAGCAGGGAGGTGTCCTGCGTAACCATGCCGATGGAGCGGCGCAGGCTTGCTTGCGTCACGTTTGCGATGTTTTGGCGGCACATGCGAATCTCCCCGCTGTCGACGTCGTAGAAGCGCAGCAGCAGGTTGATCAGCGTGGATTTGCCAGCGCCAGAGCGGCCGACCAGGCCGATTTTTTCGCCCGCGCGAATGCTCAGGCTCAGGCCATCGAGCACCTGACGTTCGCCATTGTAGTTGAAGCTCACCTTATCGAAGGTGACTGCGCCGCCAGAGGTCACCAGCGCGCCCGCGCCCGGTGCATCCTGCACCTTGGCGCCCAGGGTCAGTGTTGCC
>NZ_CABVIR010000031.1 GCF_902498065.1 Pseudomonas fluorescens
GTGCGGCGGACTTCGTCACCGTCGAAGGCGTGAAAAAACTCGGCATCGAAAAAGTCCCGCCCATCGTCACCCGTGGCGTGGTGCTGGACATGACCGCCGTGTACGGCAGCGCCATCGTGCCGGAGAAAACCGAGTTCAGCGTTGCCGACATCCAGAAGGCACTGGACCTGCAAGGCATCAGCATCCAGAAGGGCGACGTGGTCCTGTTCAACACCGGTTGGCTGGAACTGCTGGGCAAGGACAACGAGAAATTCCTCGCCGTGGAGCCGGGCATCGGCATGGCGGCGGCCAAATGGTTGGCGGACAAGCAGATCGTCGCGTTCGGCGGCGACACCTGGGCCTCGGAGATCTACCCGGCGAAAGACGGCCAGGAGTTCCCGGTCAACCAGTTCATGCTGGCCAAGAACGGCATCTACAACCTTGAATTGATCGACAGCCGCGCGCTGGTGAAGGACAAGGCCTGGGAGTTCATGTTCGTCCTCGGACAGCCGCTGTACAAGGGCTCGACCCAGGTC
>NZ_CABVIR010000032.1 GCF_902498065.1 Pseudomonas fluorescens
CCACGTACCAGTCAGCCGATGGCACGCCGTTGACGTGGGTGAATGAGATCAACTGGGTCTTGCCGTCGAACTCGACTTCTTTCAGGCCCGGGCTGACTTTGGGCGCACCCTTCGGATAAGCCTCGGCCAGTGTTTTGAGCACCAGCTTGCTGTCCGGGTGAATCAGGATTTTCCCTTCGGCGCTGACAATGAATGCATGACCGTGGCCGCCGAAGTTCAGCGAGTTGATGATCGCGCTGACGCTGGTCAGATCGATGTCGGCACCGGCCACGCCGAGCATTTGGCCCTGACGCTGCACCGGCGTGGCAACGGTGATCACCAGTTTGCCCGACGAAGCGGCGATGTACGGTTCGGTGACGATGGTCTGCTGCGCGCTGTTGGCCGCTTTGTACCAGCCGCGCGCGCGTGGATCGTAGTCCGGCGCACGGTTGCCGGCCGGCACCGAGAACATCACGCCGTCGGCACCGCCAAAATAGCTGAGCTGGAAATTGCCGGTGTAGGCGGGCA
>NZ_CABVIR010000033.1 GCF_902498065.1 Pseudomonas fluorescens
CCGGTCTGGATGCAAGCCTATACTTCAATCCAGACAACCTGCCCTTGATGACGGACAGCATGACCATTAAACACATCGACCTGCTCGACTTCGCCGAATTGCCGTCCCCGGTCTATTTCCGTTATGCCGACTTCGACACCCATGAATATGCCTCGACCCACCGTCACCCGTGGGGCACCCTCGAGTATTCGGCCAACGGTGTGTTGCACATGGAAATTGGCAGCAGCCGCTTCATGTCGCCGCCTCAGTACGCGGTGTGGGTGCCGCCCGAGGTCGAGCACAGTTTCTACAGCCATCAGCCGGTCAACTATCGCGCGGTGTGTCTTGATCCAAGTGTTTGCACACGGTTGCCGGCGCGGGCCTGCACCTTGGCGATCAGTGACATTCTCAAGGCGATTCTCAAGGACTTCGCTGCCCGCGATGTGAAGATTCCGGAGCATGAGGCCGATCAGCGTCTGGCCCAGGTACTGGTCGATCAACTGCAACAGGCACCGGTGCAGGAA
>NZ_CABVIR010000034.1 GCF_902498065.1 Pseudomonas fluorescens
GTTCTGCTGGTTGGGGTAGGTGAAATTCAGGCCCCGGCACTCGATGGCGCACTGCCGGGTACGGCGGCTCAAAGGGCGTTCTTCGAAGTTGCGCTCTTGGGGCAGCTCCATCATCTGGTCGGTGGAGAACATGGTGACCTTGGCTTGCTGGTAGCGGGTCATAAGGCCCGACAGCGACGCCAGCGGGCTGAGGGCGCGGCCACTGGGCATGTAGCAGGAAATCGGGCCGCCCATGCTGAGGTGGCCGTCGATGATCTGGTAGACCCCGAAGACAAGCATGATCACACCCGCCAATTGCTGGATCAGCAGGGTGATGTTCATCGACAGCCCAGAGAGCATTTTCACCCGCAATTCAAGGCGGCTGAGGGTGCCAATGGTTTGCTCCCACTGGTATTGGCGCTCGCTTTCAGCGTTGTTGACCTTGACCGCATCCAGCCCGGCCAGGGTTTCGATCAGGCTCGACTGGCGCTCGGAGGCCAGGGCCATGGTGCGCTCCATGGT
>NZ_CABVIR010000035.1 GCF_902498065.1 Pseudomonas fluorescens
GCGCCGAGTTGCTGCAGCGCTCGACGCCTGCCGACATCATCCACATCAGCGACGATGTCACCCGCAAAGGCAGCAGCAAGCACATCGGTTATTGCGCCAGCAAGGCCGGGCTCGACAGTCTGACCCTGTCGTTTGCCGCGCGCTTTGCGCCCGCCATCAAGGTCAACGGCATCGCCCCCGCGCTGTTATTGTTCAACCTCGACGCTGACGCGGCGTACCGCACCAAGGCGCTGGCCAAGTCCGCCTTGGGTATCGAGCCCGGCAGGGGGGTGATCTACCAGAGCCTGCGCGATCTGCTCGACAATCCCTATGTCACCGGCACGACCCTGACCGTCAACGGTTGACGGAACGTCAAATAGGCCGTCCCGCTTCGGTCGCGAGTCGAGTAAGATCCACCAGAACGCCTGCAATAGACTGGCCGGAGCAAATCAATGCCACAACTTCAACCGGGAATGGCGCGCATCCGGGTCAAGGATCTGCGCCTGCGCACCTTTATCGGC
>NZ_CABVIR010000036.1 GCF_902498065.1 Pseudomonas fluorescens
GGTCTATCCCGCCAGAGTGCCGCCGGACATCGGCCTCTTTGCCGCCGCTGGCATCGTGCCGCGCCAGGCGAACATGCCCGACAACATCTACAGCTACCTGCAGGCCGCCACCCTGCCCGCGCAAGCCAGCGCCACACCGATCTGGTACTACCAGAACGGCTCGCCGGAAGCCGTTGCCTGGGCGATGCGCCGGGTCCTCGGCAAGACCTGGTCGGCCCTGGTAGCGGAGCGAATCTGGTCGCAGTTCGCCGAAGACGATGCCTACAGCCAGATCGATGCCCTGGGCACGGAAATGGCCAGCGGCGGTTTGAGCAGCACCCTGCGTGACGCTGCGCGCTTTGCCGAAGCCGTACGCCTGGCCTGGAGCGATAACGATCGCACCTCGCCTTTTGCCCAAGCGGTGCACCTGGCCCTCAAACCCAACGATAACCAGGCTTTGATCGCCCAAAGCCCCAAGGGCAAGGACCGCGCTGGTTACGCCTATCGGGATTACTGGTACC